>NZ_OZ409839.1:0-5946627 GCF_979258145.1 Pedobacter sp. AC379
ATCGAGTAAGAAGCAGGGAATTAGTTTCCCTGCTGTCTCCTCACACCACCGTACGTACCGTTCGGTATACGGCGGTTTGTTAGAATAACTTCGTTTGGTGTGTCGTTTTCCAATAGTAATAATTGGTAAATCCATCAAGTCCATGCCTCAAAAAGAACTTCTTGTCAAGGGTTGTAAGTAATATCGGGCTGTTTGCAGTCCTACAGTACCCCTTACGGGTATTGGCCAATTGATAGGCCCTTGATTTTACCAACCCCATCTTCATTAAATTCCGCGCTCTACCCGTTATACTCTTCCATTGCTTCCAAAGAACAATCCGCAGTCTGGTCCTCATCAACTCGTCCAGTCTGGTCATATGACTCTTTGCTTCTGCAATAGAGAAATAATTAACCCAACCATGAATGATTTCCTTAAGCGTTAATATTCTTTCTTGGAATGGAACTGGTTGGCTACGTTTAGTTTGCTCCCGGATTTTCTCCTTGATCGCTCTTAGAGATTTGGATGAAATTCGCATCTTCCATCCCTCTTTGCTACCATAGAATGAAAACCCGAGCAGACTACTTTGGCTTGGCCTGCTAACCTTACTTTTCTCCCTGTTAACCTTCAGTTTCAGGCAGTCTTCCAGATATACTGAAATACTTCTCATTACCCGGTGTGCTGATTTCCTGCTTCTTAGATAGATACTGCAATCATCAGCATATCGCACGAACCTGTGCCCACGCTCTTCGAGCTTAACATCGAGTTCGTGAAGGATAACATTTGATAGTAACGGACTTAATGGACTGCCTTGTGGCGTTCCTTCTTTTCTTGGGCTGACCAATCCATTCTCCATGATCCCCACACTCAAATAAAGACGAATAAGCTTCAATGTCCGCTTATCCTTTATCTTTACTGACAGCAGATGCATAAGTTTATCATGGTTTACCCGGTCAAAAAATTTGTCCAGGTCAAGTTCCACAATCCAGGTGTAACCTGTGTTAAGATATTCCTGAGCCTTTAACACTGCCTGATGGGCATTGCGATCTGGCCGGAAACCATAACTATCAGAGGAAAAGTCGCCCTCGTACTTGGGGCTCAGCCATTGAGAGATGGCCTGCTGGATCAACCGGTCAATGACCGTTGGGATGCCAAGCATCCTCTTACCACCACTGCCTTTGGGAATCTCTACCTTTCTTACAGCGTTCGGTCGGTAATGGCCTGATAAAATATCACTCCGTAATGCCTGCCAGTTAGCATTCAGGTAGTCGCGAAGTTCATCGGTCTGCATACCATCAATACCACCAGCACCCTTATTGGCAGTAACCTGCCTAAAGGCTCTTTGTACATTTCGGATGTCTAATATTTCTTCAAGCATAATACTAAAAAAAAAACTCCTTCCCAGGCATTGTGTACATTGGTTGCACGGCTCGGCTCAGCTCCTCTTATAATTTACTCTCGGATTCCGTCCTACCCTCATATAAGCAGTTCTCTAATGTGGTTCCGCTGTAAACGCTCTGCCATAAACTTCCTGTTTCCTTTGCCATCCTAACATTTGGTCCTTTCTGCATCCGAAAAATGCAGTACTACGACCGCTGCTGACTTCTGATTGAGGCATTTAACATCTCTGCCAAATGTTTCTTCTCCTGTAATCGCGCTTACAATTGACAGAACTCATTCAGATCTCCCGGGGTAAGACAATCTACTTCCTATGGATGTGGCCTCTGTATCTGCGTAATAGTCCCCGTGCAGTATTGGGCTTCTGTTTGTTTCGCAACATCACCCGGACTAAATCCGCCTCGTATACAGTTTCTGTTCGTAAGCCCCCATATTTGCCGCGGACTTCCTTCAGATTCGCAGTCACCCACGACACCCTTGTCTCGAGCTAACACTTCCTACTGCTAAGCGTGTTCGGGACTTGAACCCTATAGTCGATTGCCATGCCCGGCGCACGAAAACAAAAAAGTCCCGGTTAAAAACCGGGACTTTCGAAAATTAGTTCAGTGAACTTAGTTATATGGACTTTACATTCTGGTACGACCACCGCCTCCGCCGTTTCCACCGCGCTGACCTGGCATCTGCATATCTCCACTCATTGTTCGGCCACCAATACGGGTTAACGAATAAGTGAATGACAACATATAATAGCGTTTTAACACATTAAAGTTAACATCCTGAATTGATGTGCCTGTAGCTGTTCTGCTTACTCCTGTGTTCTGGTTAAGTGCATCATTAACAGAGAATTTAAATGTACCTCTGTTTTTAAAGAACTGACGGCTGATGTATGGATTAAGGATGGTATATTCCTGGTTATACAGATCCCCACCACCAAAATTTCTGAAATAATCAATATCTATGGCTAACCTGATATTGGCTGGCAATACATAACTTACATCAAAGCTTGGATTAATGGTGTAAAACTGTGTATTGGAAGATTGCTGTGCTGAAAAGGTTGAATTGGTATAACTACCGGTAATACCACCCGTTAAATCAAATTTATCAACATTGGTAACCAGTTTATAACCGTTGGAAATGGTGTACGAATTGGTAATGTTTTTAACAGATGTGGTACCGCCTCTTGGAATAATGTAATTTACATTCCTGTTATAAGCCCCATTACCTGAAATATTTAAGGTTAATTTACGCTCTGCCATTAAAGGTAAAGACCATGTTGCATTGGCATTACCTGCATAAACGCCATCAACATTAACATAACTCACTTGTTGGATACCACTAGGCAGCTGTGAAACACTGTTACCGATACTGTTGAAAGTTTGGGTCAAATTTAAGCCAGCAAAAAAGAATCTGCCGTTTTCAATATTGAAGTTATTGAAATTAATCCTCAACTGGTTATTGAAAGAGGGTTTTAAAGCTGGGTTACCCACGTAAATGGTTTGCGAATTTGTATTATCAGGAATTGGCTGAATCTGGTCGATACTCGGTTGAGTGGTAGAGCCACGATAATTAATAAACAAACGTTTACGGTTGCTAAAATTATACCTGAACTGTGCAGATGGCGTAATATTGATAAAATTCTGCGTACGCTTTAAGCCAGTGGTTAAATTGGTATTTACCCTGTTGGTTTGCTGCGCAGCCACACCAATATTCCAGTTGTACTTTTTCTCTGTTGTTGTCAAACTTACGCCTGCCGCATTGGTAAGGGTACGGTTATTATAAATGTTTGAGAAAGTATTGTTTACAAGGTCATATTGCAAAGTTATAGGATTGTAATTAAGCACATCTCTTTGCGAATCGCTATTTGAATACCCGTTCTGGTAATTAAATTCTACACTTAAGGTTTTGTTTAACGGCTCTGTATAAACTGCCCTTGTGGTATTACTTATAGAATGGCTATTGGTATTATTCAATTGATTGGTAACAGTATCTCTTGCTACTGTTCCGACTGTAATTTTATCACTCCTGTAATTAAGGTTTGTTCCATCATTATCATTTATGTTTGTGCTTACATTTAAAGATAATGTACGTCCTCTACGTTTAAAACTTTTGCGGATTAACAGGTTATTGCTGAAAGTAGGAGTAGCGGCAGTTGTGTTGTTGCGCTGTGTACCAACAGTTGAACCATCAGAAAGTATCCGGGTGTACGAATTTAAATTGTTTCCATCGGTTTCAGTATAAGCCAGGTTTGGCTGTATTTTAATTGATAATGAGGGATCTATTTTGGTATCCACCATAAAATTAAAACGGTGGTTAATACGGTCGGTATTATTACTTATATCCTCCGTAATGTCATTGGTACTACCTGTTAAATTTTGTGTAAATGAATTTTGCAACCGTTCGGATGTTGCTTTGTTAAAGAAATAGCTGGCCTGAAACTGTGTACCATCTTTATAGGTATCGGCAAAGTTTAAACCTGCTGCATTTGTATTGGTAATGCCGCCATTTCCGTTAGCATTTCCTCCGCCACCGCCGCCGCCACCGAAACCACCGCGGCCGCCGCCACCTCCAAAGCCATTACCTACACCACCACCCTGGCCAAAGTTTTGTTTGTTTACATTATTAAACTGCCCGATAAAACTGATCTGCCTGTCGTCATCAAATTTATTTACGTTCAGGCTGGCATCATAACGGTCATTAGAGCCATAACCTGCTGTACTGTTCCCGAAATAACCATGTTTCATTCCATTTTTAGTGGTAATGTTCAAGATTTTATTTCTTGTACCATCATCAATACCGGTAAATTGAGCCTGCTCAGAAAGTTCATCAATTACCTGAATTTTATCTACCATGTCGGCAGGAAGGTTTTTAGTTGCCAGTAGAGGGTCGTTGCCAAAAAACTCTTTACCATCTACTTTAACCTTGGTTATGGTTTCGCCCTGGGCTTTTATGCTTCCATCTTTGGCTACTTCTACACCGGGTACTTTTTTCAAAAGATCTTCTACCACGGCATTCTCACGCACTTTGATTGATTTTGCATCAAATTCCAAAGTATCTTTTTTCACCACAATAGGTATAGTGGCCGTAACGTTAACGGTATTTAAATCAACACCATCATCACTCATGGCAATATCGCCAGCATTAACTGCTGCTTTAGCCACTTCAATATCTTTTGTAGCTGTTTTTAAACCTAAAAAGGCGGAGTAAATTCTATATTTCCCTGGCGCAATGGCTTTAAAGCTAAAACTTCCATCAGGATTGGTTTGACCTGAGGCCACAACACTAGAGTCTTTTAAGCTCTTAATTGCTATGGTAGCAAAATCAACGGGCTTTTTATCTTTCGCGTTAATTACTTTCCCGCTTATCGAGCCAGTATTTTGAGCCTGGGCGATGTAACCACAAAATAGGAGAACAACCAATATTGCCCTCTGAACGTTCCTTTTCATCAAAAAAAATTAGATATTATATTATAAAACTAAGCTATCAGACTGTAGAAAAGCCTAAAGGTTTGTTAAGGTGTGTTAAAAGCTTGGTAACATTTTAAATACAGCCCCTGGCAGAGCTGCCAAATGCAAAGAAAGGCTCAGAAAGATGTTATTTTCTTTGAGCAGGATAACTTTTGTAATAAACCTTTGGGCAATGACAGTTTTTTTTAAAGATGCTGCATCCATTTAAGCTTATGGCTACAATTACAATGATAATGCTAATTTTCGTTTTCATTGAAATTCAATTTATGAAGCAGTACATAACTAAAAACAGCCATGGATGCGCCGAGCATATCGCAACCAAAATCCCACCATTCAGCCGAGCGATAGGTAAAAACTTTCCATTGTAACAATTCAATTCCCCCGCCAATAATCGCATTGATGAGCAAAATTTTGAAAATAGTTAAGGTTCTGAAAGCAAAAGTATGCTGATACCTTATTTTTCCGTAGAAGAGCAAAACTGATAAGACAAAGAAAAAGCCCATGTGGGTCATCTTATCAAAACCTTTGAAGAAAAACCCGCTCTCGCCAACAGAGTCGGAAATTTGCATATTACAAAGCACTAAAACGACAATTGTCCAAAGAATGGCCCATTTTTGCTGTTTTAGTGCTTCGTACAAAATATAAAGATTAGGCGCCTACCAATTCCTGGTATGCTTCTGCTGTTAATAAACCTTCTACTTCAGCTAAATCGGCTAAAGATACTTTCACCATCCAGCCTTTTCCGTAAGGATCAGAGTTAACAAGTTCCGGATTGTCGTTTAATTCAGCATTTACTTCCAATACCGTTCCAGTAACTGGCATATACAAATCAGAAACAGTTTTAACAGCTTCTACTGTACCGAAAACTTCTTCTTTAGCTACTTCGCTGCCTACAGTGTTGATATCAACATAAACGATATCACCTAATTCGCGCTGTGCGAAATCGGTAACACCAATATAAGCTTCGTTACCTTCAACTTTAACCCACTCGTGGTCTTTAGTGTATTTTAATTCTGATGGAAAATTCATTAGTTGTAAATTATTGAATATAAGTTATGTATTTTATTCTTTAAGCCAGCCTGCCAAATATCTTATGGATTTTACAAACCGATAGTTTATGCACCAAAAATACAATTAAGTTTAACATATCGCAATGCCTGGAGAATTAACTTACCAGAAAAGGTTAATTTGATTTGACCGGGCGTTCGCAAGCATAAGATATTATGATTAAACAGATTGAGGAAAAATAGTTATATTCACTTAACCAATTAACGCTCAACATGAAATCTTCATTACGCTACGCCTTAAAAGTATGCTTAACTACCCTGCTGGCTTCAGCACCACTAACTATGGTTATTGGATTTGCCTACATCGCATTGATCAGGATCATCAACCCAGCGAATTGGATGTTTAGTTTTAACCTTCCCTTCAATCATATATTTTTATTTGTAGCGATTCTTGCCGCCTTCATTATGGTCAATAGGTATACGGTCAAAAAAGTAGGTTATTTAAGGTTCATCAATGATAGGCCTGTGGCTCACGCTATCGTAACCTTTATCCTTTATCTGGTTGCCAGTGGGAACATCTTTTTCATGGCTTTAGATTATCTATTATTCAGTTATTCGCCAATGTTTTTAATTGCATTTATATCCAGCATATTTTTCGCTGTCCGTGAAGGCAAGCCATTCAGGAAGTTACCGAATAAAAGCCCGGGTAATGAGCTAACACCTTTAAGTGATCAATAAAAATCGAAACTGAAGAGCTGCATGCTAATGGAATATTTGCTTTCCTGGACTCTAAGAAGGACTTATTTAAGTAACATTTAAGCTTTTATAACGCAACTTCTTCCCAATATCAGCTGTATCCGGTTAATTCAATGTAAACCTTAAGCTAAAGCCAAAATTACTGAACGAGGTATTAAAAGTTTGTGAAGTATATGGTTTTGTAATGTTCGAATCGTAAAACAATTTGATATTAAATTTCTGATTTAACACATAATCTACACTTGGCCTCAAGGTAATGTTTTTCGCTCCTGATGATACTTCCGCTTCGGTAACATCGGCCCGGTAAATCACGGTTTTATTATCACGAATGGCTACATCCAATTTAAAATCCATATTATTATCCATTTTCAGGCTTTTAAACCATCCAAACGGAAAACGGAATTTATTGGTACGATAACCTAAACCCAATACCATATTGTTTTCTGATAATTGTGCCAGCTGACTGTTTGATAAACTCAGGCCGAGCAACCTCGAACGGTTTAATTCAAAAGATGCTGTTAGGTTATTTTTAAACCTGGTATCAACACCGATCAGTGGTGAAAAATATTCGGAAATGGTTACCTGTGCAAACTGGTATTCGGGCAAAAAGTTGTTGTTCACATCCCTGCTGCTTACCCCACCATTGGTTTCCTGATAACGCAGCAATGAATTAAATCCATTGATATTATAAGCAGAACGGTAACCATGCCTGATATCTACTGATGAAAATTTATCGGCAATAAAAGGAATCCGCGTTAAACCGCTATAGGTCAAACTCCAGTTCGGAAGCGGTATTTTCGGGAAAGCATTCATTTTTGTTTTACCAGCATCCTTACCAGAATATGCAGCCATAAATGCAGAAATAATTACATCCTGACTCTCTTTGCCATAACCATCGGCAAAACCGCTGTTAATACCTGAAGAATTTGGATTTTGTGCACCCAACCTTCTCGAAATAATAATCCTGTTGGCCATAAACTGGTTAAACAAAGAAGAAACCGTGCTAGAATTGCTTTCTTTAAAGGCAGTACCCAGGGCAATGTACGAAACGCTATAATCGCCTGTTGTAATTGCACTTAAATTCTCGAATGATGATGCACTTGCCACATACCTGAAGTTGGTGGAAAAATTTCTGGTTTGCGCTTTATTCGCTTTTAAAGTGATCCGTAAATCTTTAAAAGGCTCAACCTGGCCGGTAAGCTGTAAATCTTCGCGGAGTGTGTTCACATAAAGCTGAGTCTGCAAAGTATCTGTAGTTAACCAGCCGTTGTTCAATGCCATTTCACGGATATCGCGCTGACTGCCGAATGCGAAACCTAAACCTGGAGCTCCGGTGGCATTGTCAATACCGAAATACTTGGTTGTTGGCAGATAGCCAGGCAAGAAAATACCTTTTGTTTGTACAAAACTGGCATTTACATTTTTCAAACTCGTTAACAAATTAATGAAAAAGTTCTTGGCTCCACCGCCATCCTGGTCATTACCTGCGTTGCGGATAAAGCCAAATTTATTGTACAGCGTTGTTAAGTTTAAGGTAGGATTTACCTGAACCGTTCTGCTGTTTTGAACCGTATTTCCAAGGTTAATGTTTGGATCGCGCAGGGTAGAAAGCGGCTCGGTTTGCCAGTTAAAGTTGGTGCCGTAACGGGTTTTTACCGTAACCCAGTTTAGCCCTGGTATTTTATCGATCGGCAGATTATAGGTTACATTAAGGTTGTGGTTATAATCGGTAGTCCGGCCCAACCGTTTTAAATTTTCCCAAACCGTATCCCGTTTCAATCCTTCAATTCTACCGTCGGGTTCATCTATAATGGAATAGTTTGTAGCATTAAAATCCAGTTGTAACGAACGGGTGAGGTTCCAGGCGATACCATAAATCCTGCTCATGGTAAAGTTCTTATTAAAGGTAGTGCCGTAGCCACTCTGGTAAACCCCGATGGTGTTGTTAGGATCGTTATTTCTTAAGGTATTTTCTGAGTACAAACGGTCTACATCAATTCTGAAATTGATTGCGCTCGGAAAAATACTAAAGTTAAAATCCTTTAATAAGGCAAGCATGTTAGACTTAATAATTTTTTCGAAAGGGGCAATGGTTTTGGCTTCTTTTGAATAGCTATATTGTAATGATGCCCTGTAAGTATTCTGTATGCTGCTTTGATTAATAAAATCGCGGTGGTTGTACTGTGTGTAAGCATAACTTGCCGAAAAGTTTTCAATATCCCAAAGGTGTATGGGTTTACTGTTGTTTACACGGTCTTTCCTTACGTTGGTAAAGTTGATCCCTCTCCTAACGGTGTAATCCTGTGCAAAATTCAAAATAGAATCTTTTTGGGCCTTGGTTGATTGATCCAAAGCATTTTTCAGTTCAATATCCGGTGTTCTTGGGTTGTACTGTGGTGTTGAAACCTGTTTGGAATAACTTACAAACATCGGAATTTTAACCCCTGATTTTTGTGGAAGGAATTTACCAAGTTCCATGGCCGAAGAAACATCCAACAGCACATTATCCGCACGGTTTCTTTCACTCACTTTCGAATCTATAGAACCAAAACCGATAGTGGATTTACTACCGGAAATATTTACATCTGCAAAATCTGCAAGTTTCAAATTCAGTCTGCCTGTTGCTGCCCATCCACCTTTTTCATCAAATTCGGTCAACCTTAACTCATTGAACCAAACCAGCGCATTTTTATCCTGGCCATCATCCCTAGCCCCATCAGTAACGGTACGCAAAGGGTTTTTAATCCCCACCATATACACCCTAACCTTGCTCATGTCGGGCTGCCCTTTTACAACTATGGTTCTCAATCCGTCAGTATAGGTAAATGGTACATTGGTAGGCCAGGGTTGTCCGTTTGCCAGTTTTGCTACGTTACGGGCCAACTTTGCGTTTTGGAAAAGCGTCAGATCAATATCCATTCTATTGGCTTCCGGCCAGATGGCATCAGGATCGCTGGTACCTGGGTTGGTAACCTTTAAAGGCATTACATATTCGTAATAATTATCCTGGTTATCGGTTCCGATCCTTAAAAAGGCCGAAACATCGTTATCATTTAACAATTGATTATTAATGGCCTCTGCATGAACGAACATTTCTAAATGTTTGTAAGATCTAAAATCGCTGTACGCAGTTTTAAATGCCGCCCGGCTATAACCATCCCTTAAATTTTTCACACTCACCGAGAGCGATTGTTCATTCAGCCTGGTATCGCCACGGTAATTGCTATAATCACGCTCGCGCAAAATACCCGGAGGAGTTACATAAGGGATAGGCGAACGTTTACCATTTTCTTCAATATTAACAGTTGAAACTTCGATGGTAGAATTATCAGGTGTTAAGGCTGGCAATGATGGATCAACAATTACCTGCGCGGCAACATTTGATGCGTTATACTCTCTCCATTCACCACGGATAAGCTGCAGCTTTGCAAAACGCATAATCGCGGTATCAGCAAAATTGGTCATAAACATCCTGAAAAAACGGATTGATTTGAAATCCTGAATTCCACCAACCTTATCTTGATATTGCCCGATTGGAATCCTGAACTGGTACCATGAAACAGCCTGTGTATTTCCGTTGGCCAGTTTTACCTGAGAGGTTACTTTATCGGTAATAAAATTCTGTCCAACGTTTAAATCTCCCGGACGGATGGAAACTTTATATTGAAAGTATTCATCACTTTGGGTCATGTTGTTGTCGCGGTTAATATCCTCACCATCCGGCAATGAAGTAGAAGCCGAATTTTCGAGCCCTAATTCTTCCTGCGATTGTTGTGAGGTTTTCGAGTTGCCCTCAGTTCCATTGTATTTCTCATACCGTTTAAGAATCCCTGCATTGATCTGATCTAAAGCCGGCCCTCTGAAATAAGCATAATTATCTGATGATGGATCGGCATCAAGCGCACTAGAAGCAGTAGCATTCAACTGGCCTTTAATCTGTGTAATGGCCGCAGCAAACTTAATTTTTTCATCCGCATCAGATAGTCCATCCAAACCCACATCCTGCGCCCTGCGTGCGTTGGCATTGTTATCAAACGCCTGCACAACCGGCTGTAATTTTGGTACACGGCCCCATGCAGTTTCATCATATTTGGTGGGATCGTTTGTGGCCGGCAAGCCATTCTCTAACGATTTTCTTCCATCTTTAAGAATATCTTCTGAGATATTTCCTAAATTGAAATACATATCACCTCCTGCAGAATTCGGTTTATAGATGAATGGATCCATTACCCAAAACTCAATAAAGCCAACATTCAGTGCTTCAAAATCATTGGTTTCAATTTTCCGCTGAAAACCGCCCCAGTTATTTCTTGGTTGCAGCAAGCTTCCATCCGGCCTAAAATCAGTGGTACGGAAATTATATGGCCCCCTAACCGTAGGGTAATATGCCACATCAAAAGTGGTAATGTTTAATGCCTGTCCGGTGGCGGTTTCTTTAAAAGGAAAAACCTCCTGCTCAATTACCTCCCTTACATAGTGATTGGAAAGTTCAGAGCGGTTGCCCCTGATATTGGCTGGTGTAGTTGAGGCCGCCGAGTTGTAAAACGTAGGGTCTATATTATAAAAAGCAATTCTTGCGCGGTTGTAACCATACGATAAATCATTAGACTTATCGTACTCGGAAAAAAGTTGTGGCGTACCTGATAACTGCCAGGCAATGGCACTTTTTAAATCGATTACCGACCGCGATGCTTCAAAATCATCAAGATAACTTACCCCATTTTTACTTCCTGCAAAATTAAGTGCTCGTGGGTGGCCCGGAATCAGTTGTGCAAATTCACCGTAAAAGGTTACACTGGATGGGGCTTTGGTAGAAATAAACGGCAACTTATCTACCATTTTAGTTAAAAACCGCGATGGTGAGCTGTAATTGATATCTGCTCCCCAAATGGTATTCGAAATAGGTTCTTCACCAATATTTACTTTTTGGGTTAAGGGTTTTTCGGTGAGGTTCATGATCGTTCCACCCAGATTCAGCTTGTTGTTTACGCGGTAATCCAAACGGGTTCCAAAAAGCGACCTTTGCTGCAAGCCAAAAAGCTCATTGTTTTCTGTGGTAATCCTGATGGGCTGACCGGAAACCAAAAGTGCCTGGTTGATAATGCTCACCCGGCCTCCCTGGTAATCAACTGTAAAATCCACACCTTCCGTTAGTGGCATTGTTCCTGCAAAAACCTTTACAGATCCTTCAGGAACATTGATTGCATTTAAACTGAATTCAGAGGAAATATCAGATTGATAATTCACCTTAATAATGTACCTGTTCTGATTTTGAAACAACTGCTTGGCAATGGTTTGCGTAGAATCGTAAAGTGCGGTAAAGGTATATTTATTGATCAAGGCCTGTTCACTTGGTAAAAACCTTGCTGCCAAATCTTTACCAAAAGGTTCAATCACCGGAAAAATAATCCTTCCATTTGCCGGATCGATGGTAATATATCCCGAATTGGTGTTGGTAACCAATGATGTTTGCCCATTACTGCCCACCCCGAACATACTGGCCTGGTTGGCATTACTTGCGGTAGAGTATGAGCCAAAAGCATTATTTGCGGCCACAAAATCGAAAATACCATCCGGTTTGCGCTCATTTTGCTGGTTTAACCTGTCAAACTCCGTTAAGGCAATCCATTGCTTATTGGCCGTATTCTGTCCTTCGGTCATTACCGGGTTATCCACACCGGTTTCATTATCAATGCGGTAAATATCCAGTTTAAAATTCTGACTGCTGATCTGATATCCTCCGATAGAATAAATATTTTTCATCATCAGATCCCAGGTAGGAAGTTGAATTTTTGTGGTTTCGTTCTTTAAAAGTTTCGCAAAAAGCACCTTTGGATTTGCAGCATCAAAAGTAACATCGGTAGAAAACTCACCCACCTGATACTCCACACCATTATAAGTATAACGGTAGGCAACAGCCAACACCTCATCGGCATTTAAAGGATTGTTTAATGATAAATAACCCAGTTGAGGCTGGAAAGTAAACTCGCGCTCGGTTAACTTCCTGGCATAAATAAGTTTGGCAAAGTTATCGGTATTGCTGCTATTGGCCGGGGTGGTTTGGAAGAAAGAAAGTACAGCATTGGAATTTGTTTGTCTGATTGCCCCGCCCTGATAAGCATTTAGTTGCGCAATAAGGTTGTTCGATTGTTGTGAAAAACCTGTAGCGGTAGTTCCGGCAGGCAAACCCGAAGTTCCGCCGGTAAGCAAAGATGTGTTGAAAGGAACATTTTCACCCAAATCCATTAAACCCAATACATCTCGTGAATCGTTGGTATTTCCAGCTTTATTGGTAATCCAAACCTCTATTTTGGTAATCTGGATCGGCGAGGTGATAATTGGGGCATTAGCCAGGTTTTTGTTGTAATTATTTCTAAAATACTGCGATAAGAAATAGTGCTTATTGGCCTCATAACTATCAATATTTACGGTGGTGGTGTTTTGCTGCGCACCGTTGGTAATCTTAATCTCCCTTGATTCTGATTTCTGCTGAGTGTATACACTGGTCACATTCAACCGCCCGAATTTCAACTGTGTCTTAATCCCGAAAAGTGCCTGTGTTCCGGTAATCAGTGAAGTATTTAAAGGCAAACTTACGTTACCTGCCTCAATCTTCTGGATAATATCATCCGGCCCGCCTGTATAATCCAGTTTAATCTGGTTCTCAAAATCGAACTGAGCCTCCGTATTGTAATTACTTTTAATTTTTAGTTTTGTTCCGATATTTCCAACCAGGTCCATCTGGATCCTTTGGTTAAAATCGAAATTTGTCTGCACCCGTTGCCTTTCGTTAAAAAGCGGATTTTCATTTTTATTCACCCTGCCTAAAAAAGTAAGTTCGGCTTCTCCACGGGGCTGGATATCGATGGTAGTTCCACCAAATAATTTTTCGAATGCTTTACTGTTTACCTGAATCTGCGGAATAATACCAGTGCTTCTGTAATCGCTTACCTCGGCATTCGATATACTGCGCCAATTGCCGCGTTTGATCTCACTGCTAACCAGACGCTGGTATTCATCAATCGTTAAATATTGAGTATTTAAAACAAAATTATCTCCTATGAGTTCTTTAACTACATAGCGTTTATTTTTGGCATCGTATTCTACAACGCGCTTTAAATTACTTGGAGATGGATAAAAAGGATTAACAGCTGGACTGAGGCCCAAACGTTCTTTTTCTTTCAAACCAAAATTATTTTTTGGCTTAATTGTATCCACCTTGCTTGGAACAACTTGAGTGTAAGCGTTTTGAGAAGCAATTAAAAAAAGAGGAATGAGAAACAGAAATGTAGATATTCTCTTCAAAGGCAGTAGATCTATAAAGTTTTTAAAGCATGTTTAATTAATTGCTCTACCGAAAGCGTTCCCTCTGTCACTTTTAATATCTGGTCTATAGTTTTTTCGGCGGTTTGTTTGGCGAATCCGAGCATTACCAATGCTGATAACGCTTCATCTTTCACAGTATTGTGTTGAGGCATAGAAATTAATGAATCTACACCTTCCTTTTTTAATTTATCCTGAAGCTCTAAAACCAGGCGTTGTGCGGTTTTTGCGCCCAGGCCCTTAATCCGCTGAATTAAAGGCAAATCTGCCTTAACAATTGCAGTTTGTATCTCTACGGGGGTAATGGACGATAAAATCATCCTGCCGGTATTCGGCCCAATGCCCGTTACCGATATCAAGTGTAAAAATAAACGGCGTTCGCCTTCATCAGCGAAGCCGTATAATGTGTGTGCATCTTCTTTTACATGTAGCCAGGTGTAGAGTTTACACCTTTCAGCATCGCCTAAAGCGCTATATGTGTTTAAAGATATGTTAATATGATAGCCTATACCTCCGGCTTCAACCACAACATAAGCCGGGTTTTTAAATGTCAATTTACCATCAATATAGGCGTACATGTAATGCTACTTTTTAGTTGTTTTTCCAAATATACCTTTTCGTTTCGATGTTGCAATTTCTTCTTTTGCCTGCACATCTACAACAGCAATGGTTACCATATTAACGATTTCGCGTACAGAACTACCTAATTGAACAATATGAACAGGTTTATTCAACCCTAAAAGGATCGGACCAACCGCCTCGGCCCCTCCAAGTTCTTGTAACAATTTGTATGCAATGTTTCCAGATTCGAGATTTGGGAACACCAAAGTATTCGCCGGAGCATCTGCCAAAGTGCTGAAAGGGAAATTATCCTGCAACAATTCATTGTTAATGGCAAAGTTTCCCTGCATCTCCCCGTCCACCACAATCTCAGGATGGTTTTTATGAAGAAGGTTTACGGTTTCCCTCACTTTATTTGGTGTTACCCCATCATTCGAACCGAAATTTGAATAAGATAATAAGGCAATACGCGGTTTGATGTTAAACTGCTTAACAGATTTATCGATCAGCAAGGTAATATCCACCAGTTCTTCTGCTGTTGGATCTACGTTTACTGTGGTATCGCCAAAGAAAACGGGCCCCTTTTTGGTCATCATCATATACATACCAGCTACACGTTTTACGCCTGGCTCTACCCCGATTACCTGCAAAGCAGGCTTAATGGTAGCACCATAATTTTTGGTCAAACCCGAAATCATGGCATCGGCGTCGCCAAACTCAACCATCGATGCACCATAGTAATTACGGTCTCTCAATAATTTAGTGGCATCGCGCATAGAAGAAACACCCTTACGCTGACGTTTTTTAAATAATGCTTCTGCATATTGCTTGGTCTTGTCAGGGTTCTGCATCTGATCGATAATCTCTACCCCATCTAGCTCCAAAGCATGTTCATCGATAATTGCCTGTATTTTCTCTTTATTTCCCAAAAGAATTGGAATAGCAATGTTATCATCTTTTACAATCTGGGCAGCCTTTAAAATTTTGTAGTTATCTGCCTCAGCAAATACCACACGTTTAGGATCCATCTTCGCTTTGGTGGTTACCGCCCTCATAATGGCATCATCCAGGCCTAAACGTTTTCTTAATTCTTCATTATAGGCATCCCAATCGGTAATGATTTTTCTGGCCACGCCGCTCTCAATCGCTGCTTTTGCTACCGCTGTTGATACTTCCGTAATCAGCCTGAAATCAACTGGTTTTGGAATGATATAATCGCGCCCAAATTTTAAGTTACGGGCATTGTAAGCTAGGTTTACAGCTTCCGGAACCGATTTTTTAGCCAGTTCTGCAATCGCCTTAACCGCAGCAATTTTCATGGCTTCATTGATGCTGGTTGCCCTAACATCTAACGCTCCCCTGAAAATATAAGGAAAACCCAGTACGTTGTTCACCTGGTTGGGATAATCAGAACGGCCTGTAGCCATAATAATGTCCTTACGTGTTTTAATGGCCAGTTCATAAGCAATCTCAGGATTTGGATTGGCCATGGCAAAAACAATCGGGTTTTTAGCCATCCCCACCAACATATCCGGAGAAATTACGTTGGCAGCCGAAAGTCCGATAAAAACATCGGCACCCTTCATCGCCTCTCCAATATTAGAAATGCCTTTTCTGGTGGTGGCAAAGCTCATGCGGATATCATCCAGATCGGTACGGTGAATATCAATTAATCCATTGATATCAAACATAACCAGATTCTCTTTTTTAACGCCTAAACTGAGGTACATTTTAGAGCAGGAAACAGCTGCTGCGCCAGCGCCACTTACTACAACCTGAATTTTATCTATTTTCTTTTTCTGAATTTCGCAGGCATTTAGCAAGGCTGCACCAGAAATTATGGCTGTTCCATGCTGATCATCATGCATTACAGGAATGTTCATTTCCTGCTTTAAACGCCTTTCAATTTCAAAACATTCTGGTGCTTTAATATCTTCAAGGTTAATCCCTCCGAAAGTGGGCTCCAAAGCCTTAACGATTTTCACAAAATCATCTACATTTTCGGTATCCAGCTCCAAATCGAATACATCAATATCAGAGAATATTTTAAATAAAAGGCCTTTACCTTCCATTACCGGCTTGCCGGCTTCCGGACCGATATTGCCCAGGCCTAAAACCGCTGTTCCATTACTGATTACAGCAACTAAATTACCCTTTGCGGTATATTTATAAACATCATCTTTATTGTTTGCTATTTTTAAACAAGGCTCAGCAACTCCTGGAGAATATGCCAGGGTTAAATCCCTTTGCGATGTTGTAGGTTTAGTGGGTACTACTTGTATCTTTCCCGGACGGCCTTGCGAGTGGTAATCCAACGCATCTTGCTTTCTATTCGTATTACTCATTAAGTAACTTATTAGTGACGCTGCAAAGGTACAATTCTTTTTATGAGGCTTAAAATAAAAAGCCGTTCAAAAAAAGTTAAATAAGAATAATTGAGCAATATAGGAAAGAGATTCCCCTACCGGTCCCTTTTTCTGGGCTGGAAGTTCATCCCGAAGTTTTGAGTTAGTTTTTTTTTCTGTTCAATCTCCTTATTCTTCCTTTCGATGGCTAAATTGGCAAAATAGACCGTTAGTACGCTATTGTCCTTATGTTTATCAGAAAGTTTAAGTGCTTCGAAATAGGTGGCTTTGTCAACGGCTTTTATAATCAGATGTGGTTGCTTAAACCTGGCTAGAATATAGTTGGAAATCAATCTTCCTACACGGCCGTTACCATCGGGAAAAGGATGGAGATAGATGAAAAACTTATGAAATCGTGCGCTGATCTCCAATGGATGTAATTTGCCACTGGCTATTGCATGTTCAATTGAATCTACCAATTCTGGCATTCTTTTAATACTAACTTCAAAATCGCCAAAAACCGTATTCCCCGCAGCCATTTGAGTTTGGGTTTTAATAAAAATCTAATTTTATCAGCGGCTAAAGGACAAGCTGAAATGCAGTGATAGAGATTAGCGAAGATTGTATTGCAGGTTTATTACCCTTTACTAATTTTCAAAATCATACCCACTTGCAAACCCGCTTTAGACAGGCGGTTATCGCGACGGATTGTCTGCACGGTCGCACCATCAAATTTTTCAGCAATCTCCGATAAGGTATCGCCGGTTTTAACCGTATAACTTAAAAATGAAGCTGGTGCCTTTAATGGTGTACGGTTTTTAGCATAAATTTTCAGCCTTTGTCCCGGTACTATTGTTTTACTTTTCAAACCGTTCCACACCCTTAAATCCTGTACCTCAACACCATATTTACTGGCTACAGCCGTTAAATTCTGACCGGCAGTAACTTTGTGGTATACTACAGCAGAAACGGCCAGACTTTTACCTTTTTTCTTTCTTAAATCCCTTACATCATCAGTGCTGGCCTCTATAACCCTCATGTTTGCTTCAACTTCTTGATTATTTAACACATCATAAATACCCGCATAATCGATATCCTTCAATTTAGGCATCACAATCCGTTTCGGCTCATCATCCGTACCGTTTACAATCTTTTTCTTATATGATGGATTTAACGCCATCATCGCTGCCTCTTCAATATTGAGCACCTTTGCCAGTGTAGATAAAGAAACAAAACGGGTGGTTTGAACGGTATCGGTTTTTAAAAACATGGTCGATGCCTGTGCGGTAATCTGGTGTTTGCCAGAATAATTCATTACATATACAGCAGCTATAAAAGCGGGCACATAATTTCTGGTTTCTTTAGGTAAAAACTGTCTGATTACCCAAAAATCCCTTGATCCTGCTTTTTCAATGGCCCTGTTTACATTGCCTTTACCACAGTTATAGGCAGCAATGGCCAAAAGCCAATCGCCCAGTTCTTCAAACGCATCCCTAAAATAAGCTGCGGCAGCATAACTGGCCTGGATAGGATCTTTCCGTTCATCAACAAAATTATCCATTTTTAAGCCATAGGCTTTACCCGTGCCAAACATAAACTGCCAGATTCCTGTTGCGCCAACTCTGGAAATGGCATGTGGGTTCATCTGTGATTCTACAATGGTTAAATATTTAATTTCCTGCGGAATGTTATAATCTTTTAAAGCCTTATCAAAAATCGGGAAATAATAACTCGATAAACCAATCATTTTGCCGAACATATCCTTACGCTTCGCATAAATATCAATGTACTGCTGTACGTATTCGTTATAAGGAAGTGGAACTGTTTTCGCGATGGAATCAAGCCTGAGCTTATAGATAAAGTTCTGTCCCATGGTTAATGGGTTTTCAGAAACTGAAGGCACCGCTACAGTATCGGTATTGATAAAAATGTTGTTGTGTACCTTCGGGAGACTATCTAATCTGAGTGTTTGTTGCGCAGAAGCGGAAGAAATATATCCTAAGCAAGCACAAATTGAAGCAAAAAGTAATTTTTTAATCATGGGCTATTGGTTTATTCAGTACCGCCATTCCGAACCTGATTCAGAATCCATTGTATAGATGCCAGTCCTGAAAACATCAGGACGGCATGGCAGTTACTGCACACAGCTCAAAGAGCTAATGCCTATTTTAAAAAAGCCTGAGAAAAAGCCAAAAGCTTATCTTCCTCAAAATGTTTGGCTGTAAATTGAATACTTAACGGCAAATTGTCGTTATTATTGCCTAAAGGCAAAGCAATTGCCGGGTTACCGCTTAAAGATGGCAATACCGTAAATATATCGGCCATGTACATCACCAGCGCATCCTGTAGGTTATCACCGATTTTAAAAGCAGTAGTAGGTGCAACAGGAGAAAGAATTAAATCGTAATCCTGAAATAAAGCATCCATTTTTTCTCTTATTAAACGCCTTACCTGCTGCGCTTTCTGATAATAAGCATCATAATATCCGGCACTTAACACAAAAGTTCCTAAAAGGATCCTGCGTTTCACTTCCTCTCCAAAACCCTCGGCCCTTGATAGCTTATAAAGTTCGTTTAAAGACTTTGCTTCCAGGTTACGATGGCCATAATGCACCCCGTCATACCTGGAAAGATTTGAGGAAGCCTCGGCTGTGGTTAAAATATAATAAGCCGGAACCAAATAATCCAAAAGATCGAAAGAAACATATTCAATCGTATGCCCGTCTGCTTTCAGTTTATCAATTGATTTTAAAATTGCTGTTTTAATTTCAGGATCAAGCGCATCGCTTTCTATCGTTTCTTTTAAAACTGCTATTTTTTGTTTTTTATGTTCATTTAAATGAGCAGGATAATCCGGAACGGCTAAGGGCGAAACTGTCGAATCGTAATCATCAGCACCAGCCAAAACCTGCAGAAGCAGGGCTGCATCTTCTACCGATGAAGTAATTGGGCCAACCTGATCAAAAGATGAAGCGTACGCAATAACACCATACCTGGAAATTCGGCCATAAGTTGGCTTTAATCCAATCTGTCCGCAAAAAGCAGCCGGTTGGCGAACTGAACCTCCGGTATCGGTACCCAAAGCAGATAAACACATATCGGCCTGAACAGCTACAGCAGAACCTCCAGAAGATCCTCCCGGCACAAGCTCAGGGTTTGCGGCATTTTTAACGGCTCCGTAAAATGAAGTTTCGTTAGAACCGCCCATGGCAAATTCATCACAGTTTAACCGGCCGATAATGATGGCATCTTGCGCCAGTAAACGTTCTACAACCGTTGAGGAATATGGCGATACAAAGCCTTCGAGCATTTTTGAAGATGCAGTAACAATATGGTCTTTGTAGCAGATATTATCTTTAATACCAATCACCATCCCTGCAAGTTTACCCGCAGTACCTTCTTCTATTTTTTGCTGTATCGCTTTCGCCTGAGCTTCGGCCGATAAAAAAAACACCTCATTAAATGCATTGAGGTGTTCATTTTTTTCAATTTGCTTAAAATAATAAGCCAATAAATCGGGTAAAGTTAATTGCTTTTGCGAAATAAGCGATTGTATCTCTTTAAGAGAGCTGTATTTCTTCAAAACTAAAAATTATTGCAATTAAACGGTTTTATCACGGTTAGATGGATCTACCTGTTCACCATCAACGCCATCTTTACCATCTTTAAATTCTTTAACACCTTTACCTAAACCTCTCATCAGTTCAGGAATTTTTTTACCACCAAATAATAACAATACCACTACCGCAATAATGATAATTTCTGGTGTTCCAAGCATTGCTGCTATTGTTGTATTTAACATGATTTTCTTGTTTAAACTTTTTCTTTGTCAGTTACAATTTTTTCGTCGGTAGGCTTGGCCAGGTCTATATGTGGCGCACTGGCCTCAACCTTTTCATCAACAGGTGTTTCCTCTGTCGGATGATGACGTTGGCTATGGTTATTTACAGCTGTTTCTTCCGCTTCTTCTTTATCTAAGTCCATAGCATTGATATTTCTGTGAATTTCACGCTTCACACCATCAGATGCATCTTTAAATTCTCTGATCCCTTTCCCCAGCCCTCTTGCAAGCTCAGGTAGCTTTTTACCACCGAACAACAATAAGACTACCACTAAAATGAGCACGATCTCCGATCCACCCATGTTTAAAAACTCTAATAACGTGCCTTGATACATCACTAATATAATTTATACAAATATATACATTTTAAAAACTATTCTTTTACTTACTAATCCAGGCCTCTGGATTCAATTTTGTCTGTCCCCTCATAATTTCGAAGTGCAGCTCGGCAACATCTCCTGAATTTGCAAGCACACCTATTGTTTGGCGGGTACTTACCTTATCTCCTTTGCTTACACTGGCCGATTTAAGGTTTTGATAAATGGTAAAATAATTACCATGCATTAAAATCACCACGTACTTACCATAAATAAGGCTTACTCCTAAAACCTCACCATCAAAAACCGCCCTCACTGCCGAACCTTCTGAGGCTGTAATGTTTACCCCCTCATTGTTCATAGATGCCTGATCTACCTTGTGAACACCAAAATGTTCAGTAATTGTTCCTGAAACAGGATATGGCAATCTACCACGGTTATTTTCAAATCCTGCTGCCAGTTTAGCCGAACCGGCATCGTTGGTAAGCAGTTCATTGGTACTCTTCTCTTTTGCTGCTGCCGGAGCTGCCGGGGCAGGCCTGTTTTCGGCTTTTGCTTTGGCTGCTGCCGCTCTTGCCTCAGCTGCTGCTTTAGCCGCAGCAATACGGGCCTCTTCTGCAGCTTTTCTTCTGGCTTCCTCAATTGCTCTCTGGATCGCCAAACGGATTGCCTTGTCAATCTGTACCTGTTGTTTTTTGCGGGTATTGATATCCTGCTTAAACTGAGATTCCTGCTTGCTTAAATTCTTTAAAACTACCGCCTGCTCACTTTTATCCTTACCCAGGCGCTCACGCTCCCTTTCCTGTTCTTTTAACAGATCACTTTTTTCCCTAAGTGTTTTATCAAGCACTTTAATCTTGCCATTTAAGTCTTGCTGTGTATTTTCGATATAACCAGCTTGTTTTTTGCGGTATTGGCTAAACTGCTGTAAATATTTTATTCTTTTATAAGCCTGGTTAAAATCTTTCGCTGCAAAAATAAACATCATCTTATCATAGGAGTTTCTGTTCCGTTGTGCAAAGCGGATCATTCCTGCATATTCCTTTTTAAGATCGCCTAACTGGCCTTGTAACGTATGTACGGTATTCGTGTTCTGAGAGATTTGGTTATCCAGATTTTTTATTTCAGAATTGATTGTACCAATTTTATCCTGGCGCAACCTGATCTGGGCATTTATCGCATTAATCTGTTGCAGGGTAAGCTTTTTACCACTGGCAGCCTTATTTAAATTCTTTTGAAGCTGTTCAATTTCGCGTTGTATAGCTTCTTTTTTCCTTCTGAGCTGACTTTCAGTTTGTGCAACCGCCGAAAGGGTAAGCATGCTTAAAAAAAGGATAAATAGGAGTTTTTGTAGCTTCATTAAGCCAAAAGTATAAAAATTTTATAGTAAAAAGTATTAAAATCGAGATACAAAAGTCATAATCGCTTATTACAGAATTGTCTTCACTTAATCTTCATATAATGCAAATATTGCCAAAGCAACCCTTGCAATGCAGCAGAATCACTTTGGCAACTCATTATAGATACCTAACCATAGTTAAGCCTTACTTTACAACTGCAAATCTCTTTGGTACATTAAACGGAAAATCAACAGGAACATTGCCATCAATTTTCACAAACTGAAGGTCGATATTTATTTTCTTGGCTTTGGATAGCGTTTTGATCTGTAGGGCACTTGGAAATAAGGATTCGTTTAATTTCTGATAGTCGGTATAGGTAACTTTTAACGCCTGACCATTTTTTACATCATTCAAATTTGTTTCCGCAACTTTAAAAAGTGTATTAAAAAGCAATTTATAGTCAAGCTCAGATTTACTTCCCGAAACTACCCAGGCGCCGTTTTCCTGTTTAACATCCGATTGCTGGGTTAAAAACTCGCCCATGGCATTTCCGGTTAAAATGGCCTGTAAGGTATTAAAGTTGACCTGTTTATTGGTGAAATTATAAATATAGCTGAATGGTTTTTTCAAATATTCGCTTTTTGCCCTGTTCATAATCTTAATGCTATCAGGGGTAATCAATGCTCTTGCCGGCTCGTATGCCCCGCCCAATGCCGTAATGCTAACCCAAATGATCTCTTTGTCCTTCATCCTGAAATTCATGGTTACATCATTCACATCGCCGGCAATATCCAAGGTAGCTTTGGCCTTTAAAGAAAGGGTATTGAATTTTAGCTGTTTGCTATTTAATAAAGTTAAGGCTTCTGCTTTTGAATTATCGGTTTTGGTTTCCACTTTGGTTGGAGGAGCTACCACAATTTCTTTCTTAGGCTTACAGGCCGATATAGAAACCACAACTCCCAACAGGGTTACGCTATTTAAAATACTTCTTTTCATTTATCTTTTTAATTAATACTTCCGAACCGTTTCCGGCCTCTTTAGCCTTTTGCCACTGGATTAATGCCGCATCCTTTTCACCTTTCATAAAAAGAATATCTCCATATCGCTCCAGGTAAACATCGTTCTTATTGCTATTGTTTTGTAAGGCCTTTTCAATCCATGTTTTTGCCAGATCGTACTTTTGCTGCTTAAACAGAATAAAAGCATAAGTATCGGCAACCGATGGATTATCGGGCATACCGTTGGCCGCAGTTTCGGCATATTTGGCCGCTTTTGCCAGATCATCATTTTTTAAGGCCAGGTAATAGGCATAATTATTCATGATCAGGTAATTATCAGGCTCGAGTGATATTGCTTTTTCAAAGGCCGTTTTAGCTGAGGCAAAATTATTCTGATTGATATAAATATCGCCCTGCAAGGCATAAATCTGTGCCTGGAGGCTCTTGTTCTCCACATCCAATTGCAATGAGGTTTTTAAGTTGTTCTGGGCTGCATCATATTTACCTGTTTTAAACAAGGCATAAGCCATGTAATAATATAAACTGGCCTGATTGGGGTAAATGGTGAGGGCTTCATCGCCAACTTTTACAGCTTCATTATAATGGCCCAGTAACGTCTGTATATTAATTACCTGTTCCCAAACCACATAAATCTGTTCATTGAGCTTTAAAGCGGCCTGATACTGTACCAAAGCATCCTTTAAATTATTCTGCTGATATAACACATCGCCATAAAGTGCCAGTGCTTTAGCATCACCTGGATTTTTTTCTGCAACAAGCTTACTCAGTACGGTTACATTTTTAGCTACAACAGGCTGGTTCAGTTTAGAAAAAAGTGCGGCAATAATTTTGACTTTTTCAGTTAATGGCATTTCTGCACTTTCGAAAGCCAGCTTTAATGCCCCAAAGGCAGCATCATCATTTTTCTGCCGGCGGTAAATATCGGCCAGGGCAAGGTTTACCTCAAAATTATTTGGCTCTAACTGCTGTGCTTTGCTTAATACCTTTAAAGCTTCAGGATCGTTTCCTTTTTGTAAAAGCAAACCTGCTGCATATAAATAATTTTTTACATCGGCCTGGTTCCCCTCCAGTAGTTTAACAATATCACTCTCTGCTGCACTTCCGTTTGCCTGAAACCGTTTTTTTGCATTTACCAAATCCCTTGATTCCCCAAATTTGGCACCAATTTCGTCATAAGTCTTTTTTGCTGCATCAAGCTGGTTGGCTAAAAACTGTGCGTTGGCCTTATCAAAATAATAAGCATCATTTTCCGGCTCAAGGCGGATCAGCTGATTAAATACCTCAATCAGTTCTGGCATTTTATTGTTTCGCTTATATACCTCTCCAAGTAAGCGCCAGTACCATAGGTTTTCGGCATTTAACTTAATGGCCTGTTTTATATTCTGCTCTGCGTCGTTTAGTTTGTCCAGGCGGAGATTTGCATTGGCCAGCTCGAAATAAGCGGGATGGTTATTAGGATCCAAACCTACAATTTTATTGAAATTAGTAGAAGCCAGCACATAATTTTCAGACATTTTCTCTCGCAGCCCCGCAAAAAACAACTGTTTTACCATGTTGCTATCACGGTTGCTGGCTGGCGCAATTACACTTTGACCAAAGGCCTTGAAGCCAAACAAAGTAGCTCCGATAAGAAAATGTACTTTGTACTTCATATCATTTTATCCATCCAAAAATTAACTGAAAACGGCTAACTCCAAACTTATTTCCCGGTATGGCCGTAACCGCCATCACCACGGGCCGTTTCGCCCAATGCTGCAACAGCCTGCCAGCTAACGGTTTCATGTTTGGCCACAACCATTTGAGCAATTCTGTCGCCATTTAAAATTTTAAAATCCGTATCTGATAAATTTACCAATAAAACTTTTATTTCACCACGATAATCAGCATCAATCGTACCCGGTGAGTTTACAATACCGATGCCATGCTTATAAGCCAGTCCGCTCCGTGGTCTGATCTGCGCTTCATAGCCAATTGGAAGTTCAATAAACAGCCCTGTTGGTACGAGCAACCGCTGCAAAGGTTTCAACACAATTTCTTCAGTTATCGATGCGAGGAGGTCCATCCCTGCTGCGTGGGCTGTTTCATATTGTGGAAGCGCGTGCTCAGATTTATTGATTATTTTTATTTCCATCTTGCTTGATTGGTGCTTGGTTTATTGATTATGATTTGATGGCCATTGACCATTAACTATGAACCTAATACAAAAGTCTCTAACTATCTCTTTTTAACATTTTCATTACCGTATTTTTTTCAAAGTAGTAAACACCTGCTAAAAATAATACTAAAATGCCGTTGCCAATGTAAATATTACGTTTGAAAACCCAGAATGAAAGGTATACCATTAAAATAGAAACCAGTATATATATACTCATTGCCTTAAGTTTATAGGGAATGGGATAATGCTTTTGCCCAAGCAGATAAGAAATTACCATGATGATGAAATAGGCAAACATTGATACCCAGGCAGAGCCCATGTAGCTAAATTTAGGGATTAGGATTATATTCATAATAATGGTAAAAACTGCACCAACCAATGAAATATATAAACCGTATTTGGTTTGATCGGATAAACGGTACCATACCGATAGATTCATGTAAATACCCAGACAAACATAGCCGAACAACAGGAATGGAACCGCGTTGAGCCCTACCCAATACCTCGAATTGATAAAATGCTTGATAATTTCAATATTGGCTGTCAGGCCAACAAAAAGGATTGATAAGGCAAGCACGAAGTAGTACAGAATTGTTGCATAAGTTTGTTTTGCATTTGCATTTTTGGCATGACTAAAGAAAAATGGCTCTGCGCCCAACCTAAATGCTGTGTTAAAAATACTGATGAAGATAGCCAGCTTACAAACTGCACCATATATACCCACATCATGACTGGAAATACTTTCTGGCAGGTATTTACTCAATAAAATCTTATCCAGGTTTTCATTGATAATGAAAGAAAGATTGGCAACCAGAACCGGCCAGCTATAACCCAGCATATTACGGAACAGGCTTTTATTAAACTTTAACCGGATTTCCAGAAACTGCGGGATAAGCATCAGTAAAGTAACTATGCTCGCAATTAAATTGGCTATAAACACATAACCCACCCAACGCCCGTTATACCAGGAAGAAAGCCATCCAGAAAGGATATCATGCTTAATGAAAAATGGTATAACGTAGATGAACATTAAATTGAGGCCCACAAAAGTTCCGATATTTAAAAACTTGATCACGCTGTATTTAAATGGTTTCCCATCAGCCCTTAACTTGGCAAAAGGAATTACACTGATTGCATCCACAAACAAGATCCAGACAAAATAATGCACATAAGATTTCTGAGCGGCCAACCCTGCTATGTTTCCATCAAGGGTATACCTTGCCAGATAATCAGAAAAAATTAATGCGGTTATTAAAAACAGTGTCGAAATAAAAGCAATTACCAAAAAGCTGTTGTTATACACCTCCTGTTTCCTATCCTCATGCTTATTCAAGTACCTGAAGAAAGTAGTTTCCATACCAAAAGCCAAAATAGGATTGATGATGGATACATAGCTGAACATTGTAGTGAAAACACCATAAACACCAGGCGCAAATACACCTGTGTACACAGGAGTTAAAATAAAATTGAACAACCGCGAAAAAATGGTACTGATACCATATATCATGGTTTGTCCAAGAAACTTTTTATATACAGACATTTATGATTGAGATTTGAATACTGCGCGTTGAAATAAGCTCCTTAACCGAACAATACAACCATCCAACAGTTCAGCAATTTATTTTCTTAAAATTTCGAAATTACGGTAGTTTTTTACTTCGCCATCGCTTACGGCAACATTTTCTACCCGCGAACGATCTGGCCCTTCCTTGCACCAGTTTACAAATTCTTCCAGGAAAATAGCTTCACCCTCGGCCTCAATGAAAACTGAACCGTCCTTTTCATTACGTACAAAACCGGTTACCATCATTTGATTGGCAATAATTTTAGTGGTTTCCCTAAAGCCAACGCCCTGCACTTTTCCTGTTACAATTATATTAAGGTGTTTCACCTCTAAATCCCCCGAAGGCGACGCTACATTTCTTTCGCTCATGTTTAAATTTATTGTTGCAAAGTTAGCAAAGCAATTGTGTTTAGGAATGTTTAAAAATCCAATTCATTCGGCAAATTTTTTAGTCTTGCACATTCAGCTTTAAAAGCCGACCATATTTCATCAAGAATCTCTTTTGCAGGCCTGATTGCGTTGAGCATTGCCGATACCTGGCCGATTTCGAGTTCGCCGTTTTCCATATCCCCTTCAAACATGCCCAATTTTGCCCTAGCCTTGCCCAAAAGTTCCATTAAATGGTTACGGTCGGCACCCTCGCTCTCAGCTATTGAAATTGCATCAGCAAATTCGTTTTTTAACAACCTCACCGGAACCAATTTTTTCATGGCCAGTCTGGTGTCACCTTCAGTGGCTGAAATAATTTTATTTTTAAATGATCGGTGTGCCGAAGACTCCTCAGCCACAGCAAAGGCCGAACCGATCTGTACCGCATCAGCGCCTAAAGCAAAGGCAGCCAACATCGCTTTTCCACTCCCGATGCCACCAGCTGCGATGACCGGAATTTTTACAGCCTCTTTTATTATTGGGATTAAACACAAAGTAGTGGTTTCTTCTCTTCCATTGTGCCCACCTGCTTCGAAACCTTCGGCAACAATCGCATCTACACCGGCCTCTTGTGCCTTTAAAGCAAATTTGGTGTTCGCAATAACATGCACAACTGTTATTCCTTCCGCTTTTAAAATACTGGTCCATGTTGCAGGATTTCCGGCAGAAGAAAACACAATTTTCACATCTTCCTCGATCACTACATTGATAATTTCCTGGATATTTGGATATAAGAGTGGAATATTTACCCCAAATGGTTTATCAGTAGCCAGTTTGCACTTTTGGATATGCGTCCTTAAAACATCTGGATACATGGAGCCTGCACCAATAATGCCAAGGCCACCGGCATTAGATACTGCGGAGGCTAATTTCCAGCCGCTGCACCAAACCATGCCGGCCTGAATAATTGGATATTTAATATTGAAAAGTTTACAGATTGGATTCATCGAGAATATTTACTTTATAAAAAGTCTTATACATTAAAGTTTTTAAACAAACTCTATCATACCTTAAAAATGACACCTTTTAAGTCGATTACAAAAGATGATATGTAGAAATATTTACTATTAAATCAGCAGTTGAACCTGATCGCTTTCAATCGTAAAATCAGCGGATAGCTGGATTAAATTCAATCCTGGCCTTTTACCAACCGCTATTGTTCCAATTTGGTGATCAAGCTCCAAAAATTCGGCGCCATTTAACGTTGCCCAACTCAAAAGCTGCTCAAAATCTACTTTTTTGTGTTTCTGCAAGGTAATCATCTCTGAAAGGATATTAAGTTGATGATTACTCGCCAGGCTATCAGTTCCTAAGGTAATTTTTACATTTTCTTCTATTAAAAGGTCAACATCCGGCAGCTCATTTTCTATATATAAATTGGCCTGCGGACAAAGGCACCAGTACAGCTTGCCATTGTTAGCTTTTGCAAATTGAATATCTGCTTTACTGGTTACCGTATTATGCACCAGTAAAGTTTTCTGTCCCTTTAAATAAGGTAGCCAGCTTTGTAAAGATGTTTTTTGTGTTGGTAGAAAGAAAGAAATATCCAGTCCTAAAAACTGATAAAGATCTAAAAATCCCCCGGTTTTATCCTCAAAAAAAGCATTCTCATTTTCAGTTTCCTGGTTATGCACACTTATAAAACTATTGTGATCTTCAGCATCCTGCCTTATCAATTCAAAAAGTTCGGGAGACACCGAATATGGAGCATGAGGAACAATTGATGCCGGTAAAGGTGCAAAGCCTTTTTTAATCCCTGTGGAATACGCCATGATTGCCTCGGCACGTTCGGGGTTAAAACCCATTGCCTCCACAAAAGTGTGGTAATGTATTTTGCTGTTTTCTTTTATTCCCTTTGAAACTAGCTGGTTGGAAATATCGCCTACGGCAACAATCCCATTGTCGGCCATGGTTTGATCGGCATCCCGCATGGCTGCATTAATCTTTTCTTCTTCGCTCTGCCTGTTTTTGATAATGTTCTGCACAAATTCAACCAGTCCCGTTTGCTCAGGAATTTGCCCTAACAGGTGCGAAAGTTCCAAATGGCAATGGGTATTGATAAAACCCGGAACTATAGCACCCTTATAATTTATTACCTTTAAATCAAGTTTGGCTGCCTCTTCCTTAGTCAGTATTTCTTCAATAGTACCATCCGAATTTACGGCTACTACACCATTTTTGATCGGTGGGGCAGAAACAGGAAAAACCCAATCGGCTGAAAAATATTTTAGCATGCTGCAAAATAGCGCAATAAAGAGAGCAAATAAAAATATTCTTCCCAGGCCAGCATTATTTTGATCGGGAAATGATTTTTGAAAGAATTTTCTGGCGGAAACCAGAACTTGGAAATAAAAAAAAGAGCCTCCTATCGGAATCGAACCAATGACCTACTGATTACAAGTCAGTTGCTCTACCAGCTGAGCTAAGGAGGCTTTTTATCGGCTGCAATGATAGAAAAAAATCTTCTTTTTTCAAAAACTGAAATATCTTTTTTTTAACAGCAGTTTCTATTCTGAATTTAGCTATTTCGGCCACACGCTATGGATTAACAACCGGATCATTAAAAAAACAACTGCAATTTCTGTTGTCATTCACCACAAAGTGTGGAGAAACTCCACAATAAAAAAATCCTGGCACAACACAAAAACATTGATAATGAGCAATTTAAATAAAAACTGGCATTTGGCACCATTATGAATCATTAGGAAGTATTGTTACACAAATTAATTTTTTAAAATATATACCATGAAAAAATTCGTTTTAGCAGCTACAGTATTAGCATTTGCAGGATTCTCAGCAGTACAAGCAAGTGAAGTAAAAGATTTTAAAACCACTGCAATTGTTGCAGTTCAAGATAGCGCAGTAAAAACACCAGTTAAATTGGAAGAACTTCCTGCTCCGGTAACAACAGCATTAAAATCTGATGCATACAAAGCATGGACCGCTACCGAAGCCTGGTCTGTTAAAGAAGGTACAAAAGAGTATTATTTAATCAACGTAAAAAAAGAGGCAGAAACTGGTTCAGTTAAAATTGACAAAGACGGTAAGCCAGTTCAATAATATTAATAATCTGATTAACGCTCTATAATTAACAAGCATATTACCGTAACGTAAGTTACACAACACTTAAATTATAATATCATGAAAAAATTCGTTTTAGCCGCTACATTAGCTTTCGCAGGATTCACAGCAGTACAGGCAAGTGAAGTAAATACAATTAAAAATGCTGCAATTGTTGCAGTTCAAGATAGTGCAGTAAAAACTCCGGTTAAATTGGAAGAATTACCTGAGCCAGTAACCACAGCATTAAAATCTGATGCATATAAAGGTTGGACCGCTACTGAAGCTTGGTCTGTTAAAGAAGGAACAAAAGAGTACTATTTAATCAATGTTAAAAAAGAAGCAGAAACTGGTTCAGTTAAAATTGATAAAGACGGTAAACCTGTTCAATAATCGTAAATAATACGCCATTAAGGCATAATCAACATAAGCGCGGCCCACGGGCTGCGCATAACTAAAAACATAAAGACCATGAAAAAATTAATTTTATCAGCTGCGTTCTTAGCTTTTGCAGGATTCTCAGCAGTACAGGCAAGTGAAGTAAATACAATTAAAAACGCTGCAATTGTTGCAGTTCAAGATAGCGCAGTAAAAACTCCGGTAAAATTGGAAGAACTTCCTGCTCCGGTAACAACAGCATTAAAATCTGATGCTTATAAAGGATGGACAGCTACAGAAGCTTGGTCTGTTAAAGAAGGAACAAAGGAATACTTTTTAATCAATGTTAAAAAAGAAGCAGAAACTGGTTCAGTTAAAATTGACAAAGAAGGTAAACCAGTACAATAAAAACCCAAATATTACATCTACCTATTACAAAAGAAAGCCGGATTATGTCCGGCTTTTCTTATTTTTGTTAAATGGCGAGAATCCTGATTTTAGAAGACGATACAACCTTTGCTCAATTACTTGAAGGTTTTTTAACTAAAAACGGTCATGAGGTAACCCTTGTAACCCATGTTAAGCAATCATTCAAACAAGTTGAGGCTAATGAGTTCGACTTACTTTTAATTGATTATCGCCTGCCAGACGGTACAGGGTTTGAAGTGCTTACGCATATCCGCGATTTAGGCCTATCTATCCCGGTTATCATCATGACCAGCTTTAATGATGTTCGTACCGCGGTAAAATCCATCCAGCTCGGCGCTTTCGATTACATCACCAAACCGGTTAACCCTGATGAGTTACTGATGGTGATTAATAATTCTCTTGCTAAAAAGGATTCAAAAAGTGTTGAAGTAAAAGAAACCAACAGCGATTTTATTAAAGGAAAAAGCGCGATTGCAGATAAATTATATGAACACATCAACCTGGTGGCACCTACCGATATGTCGGTAATTATACAGGGCGAGAGTGGAACAGGTAAGGAATTTGCCGCCAGAACGCTCCACCAGCAAAGCAAGCGTGCCGATAAACCCTTTGTTGCCATTGACTGTGGTGCGTTATCAAAAGATTTGGCAGCCAGTGAACTTTTCGGGCACATAAAAGGTGCTTTTACGGGTGCACTGAACGATAAAAAAGGCCAGTTTGAAGCAGCCAATGGAGGAACGCTATTTTTAGATGAAGTAGGTAACCTAAGTTATGAAGTGCAGATTAAGCTGCTCAGGGCCTTACAGGAAAGAGTGATCCAGCCTTTGGGCAGTACCAAACAGATTCCGGTAAATGTGCGCATCATTACGGCTACCAACGATGATTTGGCCAATAGCATGCAACAAGGTGAATTTAGAGAAGATTTGTACCACCGGTTGAACGAATTTAAAATACAACTTCCACCTTTACGAAACAGAGGAGGCGATTTAGAACTTTTTATCAATCATTTTATCCAGTTATCAAACCGCGATTTAGAACGCAATGTAAAAAGTGTATCAGCCGAAGCAAAGGCCCTTTTGCTCAATTACGATTGGCCTGGCAATTTACGTGAGCTGAGCAATGTAATCAAACGCATGGTTTTGTTAAGTCCTGGTGATGTTGCCCAGGTTGAGGCCTTACCTGATGAAATGATGATTTCAGTGCAACACCAATCCGCTCCCGGTAATTCATCCGATTTAAAGGCAGTAAACGAACAAAATGAAAAGGCACTGATTACTGAAACATTGATTAAGGTTAGGCACAACAAATCAAAAGCAGCCAAAATTTTAAACATCGACCGTAAAACATTATATGCTAAAATGGAACGTTATGGAATTGATTAAATGCTTCCCTTAAACGGTACTTGAATAATCCATTTCTGCTATAAAAGCGATTAAATTATCCAATTTTCTAATCTGCGCCAAAACCTCTGCTTTGGTATGTTCAGTTAAGCCGTTTTCTGCAATTTCAATCTCTAAGGTACGCAAATCATTTGCCAGTGTTTTGGATCCCATTTGTGCGGTACGGCCTGCTAAGCGGTGAACGAGCAACCTGCTTTTATCCTGATTGTTTTCATCCAGGTATTTTTTCAATTCGGCAGCATCATCGATAGAATCCTGTTTAAAACGGTTAAGGATTTTTTCCAATAGCTGCTGATCACCAAATGTCATTTTCTCGATAGAAGAAAAATCAAATTCCGGTGGAGTGGTCAGTATCTCCGTTTTATCAAATATCGAAAGGATATCAACCGCCTTGAAAGGCTTCATAATCAACCCATCAAAGCCCTCACTTAATACCATTTCACGCTCTTCTGGCAATACTTGTGCGGTTATGGCATAAAACTTAACCTGCGCAGGCAATTTCTTTTTTAATAGGTGGCAAAGTTCAATACCGGTCATTTCAGGCATGCGCATATCAACCAGCACATATTTCAAATCAGCTTCAGGTTCAGTATGTAAAATATCGGCCACCTGCGTAAAGCTTTTGTACGGGATTTTATTTTTCAGGAAAATCATTCCGCATAAATCCAGTATCAGCTTGTCATCATCAATCACCCATACCGTACCAGGGTTTACAATGGCATAGTGCTCCAGGTCAAGGGCATCATTAACACGCTCTGTTGTGTTTTCATATTTGATGTAAATATTAAATGTTGTACCAACACCCGCTTTGCTTTTAACATAAATTCTTCCCCCTTGAGTTTCAATGAGCGATTTCACGATCGGAAGCCCCAGGCCTGTACCAGCCTGATTGATAATATATTTCTCCGGAGATTCAATCTGCTCAAATTCATTAAATATTTTAGGAATATCTTTTTCATCAAAACCGATCCCGGTGTCTTTTACTGTAAAATGAAAGTGCAAATCCTCACCCTGCTTTTTGTAAGAAGCCAGTAATTTAATCTCGCCCTTTAAGGTAAACTTAACCGCGTTACCCAATAAATTGAATAAAATCTGTTTCAATCTAAAAACATCACCTTTTACAAACTCCAGGTCAGCCAGATCTAGTGCAACATTCAATTGAAGCGATTTTTGCTCTGCCAGTGGCCGCATCACCGATACCACCTCTTCCAAAGCATTTCTTATGTTAAATACCTGATTGTTAAAACTGAACTCCCCCGAAATAATGCGATTGTAATCCAATACCTCATTAACAATCTGCAGCAAATGAATAGCCGATTGATAAATGGCATCCACATCCTTTTTATTTGGGATATTCTGTTGGGTAATCAGCTCGGCATAACCTAAAATAGACTGCAAGGGCGTTCTAATTTCGTGGCTCATATTGGAAAGGAAGCGCTGCTTCGCTTTACCGTGGTATTCGGCTTCATCTTTGGCCAGTTCCAAAGCCTTGCGGTACCGGTTGCTCTTGGTAATATCGGCTAAGATTAGGTAAAGAAGGATTACCGTTAGCAGAAAAAATATAATAATAATGGTGGTAATCTGCGTAATACCATCATTTACTACCTCTTTGGCTTGTATCCCATTTAAATCCACCTGCGCTACGGCTTCGCCTTCCACTTCTCTTAAAATCTGCAGCATCTGTGCCGTTAGCGCATTACTGGCATTAGAAAGATCGGCTTCGCGTTTCAAAAATTTCTGACTTTTCTGCCGCTGCTCCAGTTCGATATTTTTTAACGAACCCGTCATGCTTTTCATAATACTATCTTCGGCCTTTGCATTTAAAGTATCACGCTTAACTTTAAATTCTTCGTTGATAATTTTATAGACATCAGATTTCTTTTTACCGAACAATTTACTCAAAAAACCTCTTGATTTTTGTTCCTCTTCGGGTGCAACAGTTGTGGTAGAGGTGGTGGTCTCGGTAGTTAATACCGCACTATCGGTTTGCCTGGAGCGTGTTGCAACCAGTTCGTTCAATTTTTTAACTTCATCAGAGAAGGATTTGGTATTCACCAGCTTTTCCCTCACCTTTAAGTAATTTACAAATTGTTTGTCGCGGTCAGAAAGTAAATTTTTAATCGATTTTATCCTTGCCAGCTGAGCAGAATCACCCCGGTATAATTTACGCAAAGTATCCAATGTCGATCTCAGCTTACGCGATTCTTTTAAAAAACTATAAGTACCCTGTTTGTTGAAAGCTTCGTCACGCTGAAGTTGATCCAAACGTGCAATTTTGTGCGAAAGGTCATTTACAATTCTCAGGCGGTCGTTCGGGGCAGAAATTTCTTCAACAGTATCCAACATCCGGGTAAAGGCGAACTTGCTGATGCCCCAGGCCAAAAGCAGCGCAAAACAGGCAAACAGGAAACCTATAATTACTTTACTTTTTATTGCCCGGAAAAACCGCTTTTGAATAACAGCCGCCATTTAATTCAGATTATGATGCTTAAACCACTATTAGAACGGTTTAACGTTTGGAATTGGTATCCATTATCGTTTACAAATAACGTACCATAAGGAAAATCACTAAAAACTTTCTAATTTTATAATCGCCAATACCAAGCAATCATGAACCGGATCGACCGCCTATTTGGAATTTTAACTTTACTTCAATCCAGAAAGTACATTTCAGCGGAAAAAATTGCCGAAAGGTTTGATATGAGCATTCGAACGGTTTACCGCGACATTAAAGCCTTGGCAGAGCAGGGAATACCGGTAAGCTTTGAACAACATAAGGGATATTACCTGGTTCAGGGTTATTTCTTGCCACCCGTTTCGTTTAACATGGATGAAGCAAATGCCTTGCTTTTGGTAGAAAGCCTGGTAAATGGTTTTGCCGATAATTCTATCCGTAATCATTACTCGGCTGCTTTAACAAAAGTAAAGGCAGTATTAAAAACAGGCCAGAAAGAGAAGCTGGAAACCTTAAACCAGCACATTCGCTTACAAATTCCTGAAAGGTTAACTTTCAACTTCGAATATCTTTCATTGATCCAGCAGGCAATTTCTGAAAAACACCTCATCCAGCTCGAATATAAAAACAACAAAGAAGAGGTAAGTAAAAGAGAAGTTGAACCAATCGGACTGATCTTTTATGCTTTCAGCTGGCACTTAATAGCCTGGTGCCATTACCGTAACCAGTACCGCGATTTTAACCTCACCCGGATCATCTGCCTTAAAGACTCAGGTATCCCGTTCAAAAAAACAACGCATATGCAGCTAAGCGAATACATGCATTTGCTACCGGTAAATTATTAAAAAAATATTTTTTTTGCACTGCCATAGGGCTGTCAGTGCGCTGTATTTTCTTTGTGTAAACAAACATCAAAATCATGGGTATAGTCGATTTATTACTGATGGATTTAAACACAGCAGAAAAAACAAAAGAGAAAAATATGGACATTATTAAACTATTATCGAAAGAATTAGCGGCAGAATTTAACACCACCAAAAAATTCCTGGCAATTGTACCTACGGAAAAGTTTGATTGGGCACCGCATGAAAAAAGCATGAAAATGAAATCATTGGCTGTTCACATTGCCGACCTGCCAAGCTGGGTTTCGTTGGCTTTAACAACAGATGGACTGGATTTTGAAACTGCACCATATGTTGAGCAAGAGGCTTATAATGCAGATGATTTGGTTAAAATTCTGGAAAAAAATTATGAAATAGGAAGAAAAGCACTCGAAAATGCAACAGAAGACCAACTAAACGGTCGCTGGGTACTCAGAATGGGCAAACAGGTGTTGGCAGATTATTCAAAATACGAAACCATCCGTCATTCACTGAGCCAAACCACCCATCACCGTGCTCAATTGGGGGTTTATTTAAGATTGCTGGAAATCCCGATCCCAGGGAGCTACGGACCAAGTGCCGATGACCACAATTTTTAATTAATAACATCTCGGAACAGGCCATTGAAACCTGCCAAATTTAATGGCCTGTTTTTTGAATTGCGATTGAATTTACCTGACTCTTTTTTTTATTAATCTTCATTTAGCTACTTTAGCAGATGACAAAACTAATGGCAATTTGTGGCAGTACAAAAGCAGTTTCAACAAACAGCCTTTACATTTCAGCGGTTACCAAACTTTTGGGTAAAACTTTTGAAGTTACCTGCTTTCCATCTATTGCCAATATCCCGCACTTCAATCCGGATTTAGATCTAAATAACCCACCGGCTGCAGTTGAAGACTTGAGGTTAACCATTCAACAGGCAGACGGCATTATCATCTCCACACCTGAATACGCCATGGGCTTACCAGGTTCGTTAAAAAACTTAATTGATTGGACGGTAAGTTCAGCTTCTTTTGCCGGAAAACCAACATTAGCACTTATTGCCTCAACGCAGGGCGAAAAAGCTTACCACTCCATTATCGATATTTTAACAGTCATCGAAGCAAAGGTTACTGCCCAGCACATCCCTTATGCAAAAGCAAAGATCAACAATGATGGCTTAATTACTGATGAGGATACCTTAGGCGAACTAAAAACCACTGTTGATTTATTTGTTGCCAGCATGAAAAATGGATAACACAATTTATTTCCGTAAAATTGCAGCATGAACAACAACTCTGCAACCCGTTTAAATAAATTTATCAGCGAAAGCGGATTATGTTCACGCCGTGAAGCAGATCGTTATATAGAAAAGGGTACCGTTTTCATCAATGGAAAAAGAGCAAAAGTTGGCGATCAGGTTTTGGCAGGCGATAAAGTGATGGTAAACGGTCACAATATCGAACCCAAAGAAGAAAGTAATTTCATCCTTTTAGCTTTCAATAAGCCTGTTGGCATCACCAGTACTACCGAAGGCAGCGTTCGTGATAACATTGTAGATTATGTAAACCATAGCGAAAGGATATTCCCGATCGGCAGGTTGGACAAAGATTCTTCAGGATTGATTTTTTTAACCAACAACGGCGATATCGTTAATAAAATTTTAAGGGCAGGGAATAAACACGAAAAAGAATATGTTGTTACCGTAAACAAACCGATAACCGAAGATTTTATTTTCGAAATGAGTAACGGCGTTCCAATTCTGGGCGTTAATACCCGTAAATGTAAAGTCCGCCAGATCAGTACATTTGTATTTAATATCATTTTAACTCAAGGCCTAAACAGGCAGATCCGCAGAATGTGCGAACATTTCGGTTATGAGGTTACCAAACTTGAACGTACACGCATCATGAATATCAGCTTAAAGGGTATTCCTACCGGGGAGTTTAGGGAGCTTACGGAAGATGAAATGAAAAGCATTACTAAAAGTGTAGAAAAATCTTCTTCAGAAGCCAAATCAAAGCCCAAAAATGCTTCCAGGAAAAAAGCAAATGCCTGGGAAGAAATTCCCGAGCTGAGGCAAGAGCAAGCAAAAAAAACTCTCAAACCATCAAAACCTGCACAAAAACCGGGTGTTAAAAAGCCCTCAAGCCATTCTTCTGCTAAGCCATCCAATGGTAAAGGTAATTCCGCAAATCGAAATGCACGGCCCGCAAAAGGGAAGACAAACGCCAAGCCAAATACAAGGAGCAGAGGAAGATAAAGCTAATCAATTGTAAAATTCGGTTTATTACTGGGACATTCACCGTCATCCTTTTTGCCTTACACCTTTTTTAAGTACCTTTGTAACAAATGGTAACAGCAAAAAAAACCGATATTCGTGCGTTAGATCTTCCTCAACTGCAACAACACCTTGTGGCAATGCAACAGCCTGCCTTTAGGGCCAAGCAGATTTACCAATGGCTTTGGGAAAAATCAGCAACAAGTTTCGAGCAAATGAGCAATCTATCTAAAGACCTACGTAAGGCATTAGATGAAACTTTTGCAATCAATGCTGTTCAGGTCAACAACTCACAGTTTAGTAACGACCATACCATAAAAAACACGTTCAGGCTTGCCGACGGAAACATTGTAGAAGGCGTGCTAATTCCGCTCGAAGACCGCATGACGGCCTGTGTAAGCTCACAGGTTGGCTGTAGTTTAACCTGCAAGTTCTGTGCAACCGGTTATATGGATCGTAAGCGCAACTTGAATGCCGACGAGATTTATGACCAGGTGGTATTAATCGATAAACAAGCCAAACAGAATTATAACAATCCACTCACCAATATTGTATATATGGGTATGGGCGAACCGTTATTAAATTACACTAATGTATTGAAATCTATCGAACGCATCACTGCTCCAGATGGCTTAAACATGAGCTACAAGCGCATTACTGTATCAACAGCAGGCATTGCCAAAATGATTAAGAAATTGGGCGATGATGGTGCGAAATTTAACCTTGCCCTATCCCTTCATGCTGCTGATGATAAAAAGCGTAATGAGATTATGCCAATTAACGAGGCCAACTCATTAAAAGCTCTAGCTGATGCGCTTAAATACTATTTTGCCAAAACTAAAAATCCAGTAACTTACGAATACATTGTTTTTAATCACTTTAACGATGAGATAGCTGATGCAATGGATTTGGCTAAATTCTGCAAGCATATCCCTTGTAAAGTAAATCTTATTGAATACAATCCAATTTCTTTTGCAGATTTTACAAATGCCGAAGGAGATAAAATTGATGCTTTTTCTAATTACTTAAAAAGTCAGGGCATAAACACTAACATCCGCCGTAGCCGTGGTAAAGATATTGATGCTGCCTGTGGTCAGTTAGCAGTTAAAGAAGAAGCCGCGAACGCTTAATTCTTCTTTCCAACACTGGCTTTAAAGAACAAAGCTTTTAACTGATTTAATTTTTCTGGAGCGCAATTACTGTGCAAATAGGAGTGGTCCCGTCCTGCTGTACGTTTTACTCCACCAATAAAGGATTGGCTCCGTGCCCACTTCCATCAGGGCTATCGAACTGATCCAGGCAGTTATAGGAAGAAAGAGGTAAACCGTTAGCAGAATATACTTAACGGACATCTATGTAACCAGAGGGAACCAAACCTTAACTTTCTTCGTCTATTAATGATGAAACTTATCTGGCTTATTTATTATTAAAAGGGATTAAGGCCATTAATAAAGTAAGCACATCCTTATTATACTTAACTTTTCTTAACTTTTTAATGTTGAAAAAAAATCTTGACAGTTTTGAATTTGCCATAAACGAAGAAAACCCTTCAACATTTCTGCTGAAGGGTTTCTTATAAGATTTGGCACCGACCTACTCTCCCACGTGTTACCGCAGTACCATCGGCTCTGGTGGGCTTAACTTCTCTGTTCGGAATGGGAAGAGGTGGACACCACCGATATAGGCACCTAAATATTTTATTGAGGTAGAAGGTGGAGGGTGTGAAGGTGGAGGGGAAACCCTGAACCTTAAGCCTTTCGCCTTAAACCTAAATTTATATCAGTATTAAATATTTCAAATCATGCTGCCTTAAACATAAGGTCTTCTATATAACGAAGAAAACCCTTCAGCATTTCTGCTGAAGGGTTTCTTTTAAGATTTGGCACCGACCTACTCTCCCACGTGTTACCGCAGTACCATCGGCTCTGGTGGGCTTAACTTCTCTGTTCGGAATGGGAAGAGGTGGACACCACCGATATAGGCACCTAAATATTTTATTGAGGTAGAAGGTGCAGGGTGTAAAGGTGGAGGGTAAACCCTGAACCTTAAGCCTTTCGCCTTAGACCTTAAACAGTATTGAAAGAAGTTATTATGAAGAACAAACAACAGTCTGTTTGCTTTGAAAGCTTCGGATGATTAGTACTACTCGACTGTGCTGTCACCAGCTTTACATCTGTAGCCTATCAACGTAGTAGTCTTCTACGGTCCTATATGGAATTCTCATCTCGTGGCTAGTTTCGCACTTAGATGCTTTCAGCGCTTATCTATTCCCAGCGTAGCTACTCTGCAATGCCCCTGGCGGAACAACAGATTCACTAGAGGCTGGTCCAACCCGGTCCTCTCGTACTAAGGTCAGCCCCACTCAAAATTCCTACGCCCACAACAGATAGGGACCGAACTGTCTCGCGACGTTCTGAACCCAGCTCGCGTGCCACTTTAATCGGCGAACAGCCGAACCCTTGGGACCTTCTCCAGCCCCAGGATGTGACGAGCCGACATCGAGGTGCCAAACCTCCCCGTCGATATGAGCTCTTGGGGGAGATCAGCCTGTTATCCCCAGCGTACCTTTTATCCTTTGAGCGATGGCCCTTCCATGCAGAACCACCGGATCACTATATCCGTCTTTCGACCCTGATCGACTTGTCTGTCTCACAGTCAAGCAAGCTTATGCTATTGCACTCCCCGTACGGTTACCAAGCGTACTGAGCTTACCTTTGAAAGCCTCCGTTACCTTTTTGGAGGCGACCACCCCAGTCAAACTACCCATCAAACAATGTCTCCCGAATGATCGGGATTAGACACCGAATACAGAAAGGGTGGTATTTCAACGTTGGCTCCACGACGCCTAGCGACGCCGCTTCAAAGCCTCCCACCTATCCTACACATCCTGTATCCAATGTCAATGTTAAATTGTAGTGAAGGTGCATGGGGTCTTTCCGTCCCGTTGCGGGTACCCGGCGTCTTCACCGGGACCACAATTTCACCGAGCTCATGGCTGAGACAGCGCCCAGATCGTTACACCATTCGTGCAGGTCGGAACTTACCCGACAAGGAATTTCGCTACCTTAGGACCGTTATAGTTACGGCCGCCGTTTACTGGGGCTTCGATTCAATGCTTCTCTTACGATGACATCCCCTCTTAACCTTCCAGCACCGGGCAGGTGTCAGGCCTTATACCTCATCTTTCGATTTTGCAAAGCCATGTGTTTTTGTTAAACAGTCGCCTGGGCCTTTTCACTGCGGCTTACATTGCTGCAAGCGCCCCTTCTCCCGAAGTTACAGGGCCATTTTGCCGAGTTCCTTAGCCATGATTCACTCGAGCACCTTAGAATCCTCTTCCCGGATACCTGTGTCGGTTTGCGGTACGGGTTTTTATAACCTGAAGCTTAGCGGTTTTTCTTGGAAGTCTGATTACCTGCGCTATCCGCTTACCCGAAGGCTCGCGGTACTATCAGCTTTCAGCATCGTTGGCGGATTTGCCTACCATCGATATACCTACGGCCTTTAACGATCTATTCCGTCAGATCGCGGCAGTGTCACTACTCCGTCCCCACATCGCAGTTATAAAAAGTACTGGAATATTAACCAGTTGTCCATCGAATTTCCCCTTCGGGTTCTCCTTAGGTCCCGACTGACCCTGATCCGATTAGCGTTGATCAGGAAACCTTATCCTTTCGGTGGGCGGGTTTCTCTCCCGCCTTATCGTTACTTATGCCTACATTTGCTTTTCTATACGCTCCAGCACCCATTACCAGATACCTTCGCTGCATATAGAATGCTCCCCTACCGATATATTTCAATCCCATAGCTTCGGTGAACAGTTTAATGCCCGTTTATTATCCATGCCCGATCGCTCGACTAGTGAGCTGTTACGCACTCTTTAAATGAATGGCTGCTTCCAAGCCAACATCCTAGCTGTCTGTGCAATCGGACCTCGTTAGTTCAACTTAACTGTCACTTGGGGACCTTAGCTGATGGTCTGGGTTCTTTCCCTCTCGGCGCGTGACCTTAGCACCCCGCGCCTCACTGCAGATCATATTTCATAGCATTCGGAGTTTGTCTGGATTTGGTAGGATTTGACTCCCCCGCACCCAATCAGTAGCTCTACCTCTATGAAACTTAATATCCACGCTGTTCCTAAAAACATTTCGGGGAGTACGAGCTATTTCCCAGTTTGATTAGCCTTTCACCCCTACCCACAGATCATCCGGAAACTTTTCAACGTTTATCGGTTCGGTCCTCCAGTACGTGTTACCGCACCTTCAACCTGTCCATGGGTAGATCACAAGGTTTCGCGTCTACCCCCTCTGACTATACGCCCTGTTCAGACTCGCTTTCGCTTCGGATCCGTGCCTGAAGCACTTAACCTTGCCAGAGAGGAGTAACTCGTAGGCTCATTATGCAAAAGGCACGCCGTCACACCACTTGGATGCTCCGACCGCTTGTAAGTACACGGTTTCAGGTTCTATTTCACTCCCCTGTTCGGGGTTCTTTTCACCTTTCCCTCACGGTACTGGTTCACTATCGGTCTCTCAGGAGTATTTAGCCTTACCGGATGGTGCCGGCAGATTCCCACAAGGCGTCTCCGACCTCGCGGTACTCAGGATACTACTAGACTGGTATTCTATACGTGTACAGGGCTATCACCTTGTCTCGCCGGGCTTCCCATCCCGTTCCACTTCTGTTTACCAATGCCACATCGTAGTCCTACAACCCCCACTTTGCCGTAACAAAGTAGGTTTGGGCTCTTTCCCTTTCGCTCGCCACTACTTAGGAAATCATTGTTATTTTCTCTTCCTCTGCTTACTTAGATGTTTCAGTTCGGCAGGTTTGCTCATTATATGTGACTAGTCTTCAACTAGCCGGGTTGCCCCATTCGGAAATCTTCGGATCAGTTCCTATTTGCAAATACCCGAAGCTTATCGCAGCTTATCACGTCCTTCATCGCCTCTGAGAGCCAAGGCATCCCCCGTGTACTCTTTATTACTTTCTTCTACTCATATGCCTTTTGCGCCATATGGTATGCTTTTTTTGCTCTTGTCATGATGTCTCACACTTATCGGTTTCTTGCGATCCCTTTAAGCGAGCACAAACACAACAGTCGCCTATTGTTGTTTGCTCTTCTTTTTTAACTTCTTCCAATATGTCAAAGAACTTTACTGAGGCTGAAGGCCGAAGGTATAAAGGCGGAGGGTTTCATTGTCCCCAACCTAAGCTCCGTTTCAGCTCCGTTAGTAAAAAACTGCGGTCTCGAACCGTTCCATACCTTTGATCGTATGTGCCCCATGGCGTTTCTTCTTTTCTTAATCTTTATGTCAATGTATATTATCTATCCCGATAATAAGGTATGTATTCTTTGTTTTTTGAAAGCTTTCAGCTTTGGTCTTTAAGCTTTGAGCTCAAATGTGGAGAATAACGGAGTCGAACCGTTGACCTCCTGCGTGCAAGGCAGGCGCTCTAGCCAGCTGAGCTAATCCCCCAAAAGGATCTTAATGTGTAGTCCCGTCCAGATTTGAACTGGAGACCCCTACATTATCAGTGTAGTGCTCTAACCAGGCTGAGCTACGGGACTTCTTGATTTTTAAGGTAGGCTTAACAGTTGCAGTATATAGTATCTTACCGCTACTGCTTCCCTTTTTGGCTTACCCATCTTATAGTCCGTTAAGCTTGCCTTTATAGCAGCCCACCGTTTTCTTCTGGGTGTTTCTTTTTTCTCTTTTTTTCGAAATATCATGTTGCGTGGCGAGTAGGCGGTGCTACTCCAGAAAGGAGGTATTCCAGCCGCACCTTCCGGTACGGCTACCTTGTTACGACTTAGCCCCAGTTATCGGTTTTACCCTAGGACGCTCCTTGCGGTTACATACTTTAGGTACCCCCAACTTCCATGGCTTGACGGGCGGTGTGTACAAGGCCCGGGAACGTATTCACCGCGTCATTGCTGATACGCGATTACTAGCGAATCCAACTTCATGGGGTCGAGTTGCAGACCCCAATCCGAACTGTGAACGGCTTTGTGAGATTCGCATACCGTTGCCGGCTAGCTGCCCTCTGTACCGTCCATTGTAGCACGTGTGTAGCCCCGGACGTAAGGGCCATGATGACTTGACGTCGTCCCCTCCTTCCTCTCTGTTTGCACAGGCAGTCTGTTTAGAGTCCCCACCATAACGTGCTGGCAACTAAACATAGGGGTTGCGCTCGTTGCGGGACTTAACCCAACACCTCACGGCACGAGCTGACGACAGCCATGCAGCACCTAGTTTCGTGTGATTGCTCACTCATTTATCTCTAAATGATTCACTAACTTTCAAGCCCGGGTAAGGTTCCTCGCGTATCATCGAATTAAACCACATGCTCCTCCGCTTGTGCGGGCCCCCGTCAATTCCTTTGAGTTTCACTCTTGCGAGCGTACTCCCCAGGTGGAACACTTAACGCTTTCGCTTAGCCGCTGACTGTGTACCGCCAACAGCGAGTGTTCATCGTTTAGGGCGTGGACTACCAGGGTATCTAATCCTGTTTGATCCCCACGCTTTCGTGCCTCAGCGTCAATAAGACCATAGTAAGCTGCCTTCGCAATCGGTGTTCTGAGACATATCTATGCATTTCACCGCTACTTGTCTCATTCCGCCTACCTCTAGTCCATTCAAGCCCATCAGTATCAAGGGCACTGCGATAGTTGAGCTACCGTCTTTCACCCCTGACTTAACAGGCCGCCTACGCACCCTTTAAACCCAATAAATCCGGATAACGCTTGGATCCTCCGTATTACCGCGGCTGCTGGCACGGAGTTAGCCGATCCTTATTCTTCCGGTACATTCAGCTTCCTACACGTAGAAAGGTTTATTCCCGGATAAAAGCAGTTTACAACCCATAGGGCAGTCTTCCTGCACGCGGCATGGCTGGTTCAGAGTTGCCTCCATTGACCAATATTCCTTACTGCTGCCTCCCGTAGGAGTCTGGTCCGTGTCTCAGTACCAGTGTGGGGGGCCATCCTCTCAGATCCCCTAGTCATCGTCGCCTTGGTGGGCCGTTACCCCGCCAACTAGCTAATGACACGCATGCCCATCTCAATCCCATAAATGTTTGATCATTGGATAATGCCATCCTGTGATTTTATGCGGTATTAATCCGGATTTCTCCGGGCTATCCCCCAGATTAAGGTAGGTTGCATACGCGTTACGCACCCGTGCGCCACTTTCAAATCCAGCAAGCTGGATAATCTCGTTCGACTTGCATGTATTAGGCCTGCCGCTAGCGTTCATCCTGAGCCAGGATCAAACTCTCCATTGTAAAATGTGTTGTAAGATGCTGACCAGTTTTAACTATTGTTAAAAATAGTCTTCTTTTTTGTTATGTTGTCTGTTAGACACCACCTTTAAAATAAAGCTACGTAATCATGTACTTTGATCGGTACTCCATTACCTCGCTACGCTACATTGACATCTCTTTTAAGAACTTGTTGACCCGGTAACCTCACGGCCGGCCATTTTATATATCTTCGGTTTCAGTTTGGAAAAGTCTTCTTTGTCTTCCCCGTGTTTCATCCGTTTCAATCTTTTTTCTGTTCGCTTTCCGCAACATCCGCTGCTCAGCTTTTTGCCCTTCCTTTCGGTTGGGAGTGCAAAGGTAAGGATCTTTTTCAAACTTCCAAATAAAATAAATTTTATTTTTAAGGTCTTCTTTTTCCTTTCCCTTATTTCAATAGGCTGATTTTATTCAGCTTTCCGTCCTTCCGGAGCGGGCTGCAAAGGTAGCAATCTTTTCCTCACCTGCAACATTTATTTTAAAATAAATCCTGCCCTATCATCACCCTCTGCCATCCTTTCATTCAAAACCCTTCCTCCGAAGCGGGATGCAAAAGTAGGGAATTTCAGCTTATCCGCAAAGAAAATATCACTATAAACGCACAGTTTAATGTAAGTGTATGGTTTTCAGAAAGAAAAATTTAATGGAGTGAGCAAACTTTTTGGAAGTTAACGTGTTTATAGGGGCTTTTTAATGAGATTTGCACGGTTTCATCTGCGCTCGACTGTTTGAAAATCAGAAAGACCCTGCTAGCTAAACCCGGCAGCAGCGGCAGCGCCCGGCTTTTCGCCGAGACTGAAACGTATTGAGGGGAAAACTTTTAGTAACACTATGATGTTATTGTATACTTATCTGTTGTAAGTGCTCAAACAATTTTCTAAGTTTGATTTATGCGTTCGATTATCTGTTTGATAGTACCCATCTTTTTACTTGCTTCATCTTGCCGTAAAGGAGAACGCATCACTACTGATGCAAATGCAAGGTTAAGTATAGCAAATACAGAATTATTATTCGACACTATTTTTACTGCTACAGGCTCTACAACAAAGCGGCTAAATATTATTAATAATAACAGCAATGCGGTTAAAGTTTCTGAAATTAGATTGGCCGGCGGAGTTGCTTCTGCGTTTAGTTTGAACATTAATGGTGAAAGTACGCTTACCAAAAACGAAATACTTATAAATGGGCGCGATTCCATAAACTTGTTTGTTAAGGTAACAATTAACCCGACTGCACAAAACCTTGCTTTTTTAGTTCAGGATTCCATTATATTCATTACGAACGGGAATAGGCAGGTGGTTCAGCTTTTGGCTTATGGCCAAAATGCCATATTCATTACAGAATCAACAATCAATTCCAATACAACCTGGGTAAAATCGCTGCCCTATATAGTTAATGGCGCACTAACTGTAAAAAATGGGGCTTCGCTGAACATTCAACCGGGTGTTAAAGTTTATTTTCATAAAGATGCCAATTTAAATATTGAAGGTAACCTTAATGTAAATGGAACGGTTACAGAGCCAGTTGTATTTTGTAGCGATCGGTTGGAAAAAATGTACAATGATGAGCCCGGACAGTGGAAAGGTATTTTTATAAAAAGAACCGGAAATGGAATGATCAAAAATGCACTCATCAAAAATGCATCTGTGGGCATAACTTCCGATTCGTTATCATCGAATGCCAATCCTAAATTAATTTTGAGCAACAGCATTATTAGAAACATGCAGGTGGCGGCCTATATTGGTTACCATTCAGAACTCCTTGCTTTTAATAACCTGATGTACAATTGCGGCAATTATTTAATTTATGCCGTAGGTGGAGGAAACTATAACTTAAAACATAATACTTTTGCTGCTTATAATTTGGATTTTCCCAGGAAAACGGCAGCACTGAGCTTTTCGGACTATTTATCGCCAACGGCGTATAACAAACTGCAATTAGAGATCAGAAATAACATTATTTGGGGCAGCTTAAACAACGAGTTGGATCTTCAAAACAAAAAAGCTACACCTGTACAGCTTAATCTGTCTAACAACTTAATCAGAACCACCAGCACTAGCTATACCAATAATGGAAATATTTTAAATACAGATCCACTCTTTATCGATAGTGAATCTGGAAATTTTGAGTTATCAGCGAATAGCGTTGCGAGAAAAAAAGGTGCCGATTTAAGTACTGATCCATACTTTGCAAGTTTTTTAAGCAAGGACATTAAAAATTATAATAGATTTTCTCCCTCAACGTTAGGGAGTTACGAAAAATAATAAACTATTTCCCCTTTCATAAAAACAAAAGGGAAAGAATTCTCGTTTATATATTTGAGAGCGTTAATTTAGATGGTAAGGGTCGATATTTCTAAAGAATATCGGCCCTTTACTTTTGCCAGCATTTTTTGAAATTAGGTTAACAATGCTTTCACATCTTATAAAAAAATCATAAAACAAAAAGCAGCTACAAATTAATGCAGCTGCTTTTTGGCTTATCCTAAGCTAGATTAGAAACTAATCTTATTTATAAAGCGGGAATGCGCTTACTAGTTTTATTACTTCAGCTTTCACTGCGTTCAGGTTAGCTGCATCTTCAGGATTGGTCAAAACTCTGTCAATGAGCTCCACAATCTGCTCCATTTCGCTTTCTTTTAAACCACGGGTGGTAATTGCTGCAGTACCTACACGGATACCAGAGGTTACAAATGGCGATTTATCATCAAAGGGAACCATATTTTTATTTACAGTAATCTCTGCTTTCTCCAAAGCATTTTCAGCCACTTTACCAGTGATGTTTTTATTACGGAGATCAATCAGCATCAAATGGTTATCTGTACCACCAGAAATAATGCCGTAACCTTTGGCTACAAATGCCTTAGCCATGGCTTGTGCATTGGCAGCAACCTGCTTAATGTAAGTGCCATACTCTTCACTTAAAGCTTCGCCAAAAGCAATTGCTTTAGCAGCAATAATATGCTCTAACGGGCCGCCTTGTGTACCAGGGAAAACTGCCATATCGAGCAAGTTACTCATTAAACGGATTTCACCTTTAGGTGTTTTCAATCCCCATGGATTTTCAAAATCCTGTCCCATCATAATCATACCGCCACGTGGGCCACGCAAAGTTTTGTGGGTTGTAGTAGTTACAATGTGACAGTGTGGAAGTGGGTTGGCCAACAGTCCTTTCGCGATCAATCCTGCCGGGTGAGAAATATCAGCCAAAACCAGAGCACCTATTTTATCGGCCACCGAACGGATAAAAGCATAATCCCACTCACGTGAATAAGCAGAAGCGCCACAAATAATTAATTTAGGTTTTTCTGCTAAAGCTACTTCCTCCAGTTTTTTATAATCGATTAGTCCGGTTTCTTTTTCAACACCATAAAATAATGGCTGGTACAATTTTCCCGAAAAGTTAACCGGCGAACCATGTGTTAAGTGACCACCGTGTGAAAGATCGAAACCTAATATTTTATCGCCAGGCTGTAAAACAGCGAGCATTACAGCTGCATTGGCCTGTGCGCCAGAGTGTGGCTGAACATTTACCCACGCTGCACCGAACAATTGTTTTGCCCTATCGATAGCAATTTGCTCCACAACATCCACTACCTGGCAACCGCCATAATAACGTTTTCCCGGTAAGCCCTCAGCATATTTGTTGGTCAATACCGATCCGGCAGCTTCCATTACCTGCTTGCTTACAAAGTTTTCTGATGCAATAAGCTCTAAACCATGCTCTTGGCGGTTTAACTCCTTATCAATAAGTTCAAAAATTTGGTTGTCGCGTGTCATCATTATATTAGGTTTGTATTTTTTTGGCAAAAGTAAGAAATTCAAATCTAATTTTGGCCGTATTAGCTTAATGCTTTCACATTAAAGTTGTTAAAGCCGCTCCCAATGGTTATCTCTACGATTTGTTGCTGCAACATTTCTAAAATAGCCAGGAAATTGTATACAAAATGAACCTTATTTTCAGAATTCTTAAGCACAAGAGCAAAATCGATCTGTTTGTTAATATCGAGCAGGTTGGCAATAAAGTGCTTTTGTTGTTCAATGGTATAAGGGTATTGCACAACCGTATGCTTCACCTCCTCGCTCCGCAATTCATATTTTTGCATCGTACGGTGATAAACGGTAAGCAGTTTATACAGATCCAGTGATAAAAGTTCATCCTGATGTGTAGACGAAGCCGCAGCCAAGGTAAGATCGTAGGCAATATTTCCCCTATGATCCTGCTTTAAACGCTCTTGCTCCAAAACCTTCATCTCTTCAGCAGCAGATTTAAATTGTTTATAAGCAATCAATCTCGCAATCAGGTCCTGTTCCGAATTAATTTCATTCCCCTCCTCATCGACCGAGATTCTGGGCAACAACATTTTAGATTTAATCCGCATCAGGGTGGCAGCTACCAGGATAAATTCACTCGCTACCTCCACATTTAAAGCCAGGAGCTGATGGATATAGGCTAAAAAGTCGTTGGTTATTTTTGCAATTTCTACATCCTGGATATTAAGTTCATCCCGCTCAATAAAGAACAACAACAAATCGAAGGGACCTTCGAATACCGGAAGTTTTATTTCAAAATTCTCTGCCTGCATCTGGATAAACAAACATAACAAAAATTTTCAGGTCCTAACAACCCAAACCCAATTATAAGGCCTTGTTTAAACAGCACCTGCAACTTTAAAAGCCTGTCGCTAAGCCCTCACCGCCAACCGCTTAACCCTCAAGAATAAACCACGATTTTTCGTTTCGATATTAAAACAAATTTACCTTACTTTGTATCTTGTTTTTTACCACAAATTTCGAATGCAAGTAAAAGCTGGCCCCCTATTATCTAAAATCAACTATCCCGCTGATTTAAAGCAATATAGTGAATCTGACTTAGAACAAATAAGCCAGGAATTACGACAGTATATTATTGACGTTGTAAGTGTTAATGGTGGGCATTTTGCATCCAGCTTAGGCGTTGTAGAATTAACCGTAGCCTTACATTATGCACTCAACACCCCCTACGATAAATTGGTTTGGGATGTGGGGCACCAGGCATACGGACATAAAATCTTAACCGGCCGCAGAGATTTATTTCATACCAACCGCGTATATAAAGGCATTAGCGGTTTCCCTAAAATTACCGAAAGTGAGTACGATACCTTTGGTGTTGGCCACTCCTCTACCTCAATTTCAGCAGCTTTAGGCATGGCGGTAGCTTCGCAGTTAAAAGGCGAAAGCGACAGGCAACATGTTGCCATTATTGGTGATGGTGCAATGACGGCAGGTTTGGCTTTTGAAGGGTTAAACCATGCCGGAATCGAAAACAGCAACGTGCTGGTGATTCTGAATGATAATTGCATGTCCATCGATCCGAATGTAGGTGCACTTAAAGAATATTTAACCAGCATTACCATCTCCAAATCGTACAACCGTTTCCGCGATGATATTTCCCATGTATTGGCCGGCCTTTCTAAACTCGGACCAAATGCCCATAAATACGTTAAAAAAATAGAGAAAAGCATCAAAGGGACCTTGCTGAAACAAAGCAATTTATTCGAAGCCTTGAACTTTAGGTATTTTGGCCCTGTTGATGGGCACGATGTAAAACGTTTGGCGCAAACCATAAAAGATTTATCTGCTATACCCGGCCCAAAACTTTTACATTGTATCACCGTAAAAGGAAAAGGTTTTGCGCTGGCAGAAAAAGATCAAACCGTTTGGCACTCACCAGGGCTGTTTGATAAGATCACAGGCGAAATCAAAAAAAGTATTCCCGATAAACCGCAACCACCAAAATACCAGGATGTTTTTGGGCATACCATGGTAGAACTGGCAGAAGCAAATGCTAAAATTGTAGGAATTACACCAGCAATGCCATCAGGATCGTCATTAAACATCATGATGAAAGCAATGCCAAAACGTGCATTTGATGTCGGCATTGCAGAACAGCATGCAGTAACCTTTTCTGCGGGTTTGGCTACTCAGGGTTTAGTACCTTTCTGTAACATCTATTCCAGTTTTATGCAAAGGGCCTACGATCAGGTGATCCACGATGTGGCCATTCAAAAACTAAATGTCGTATTTTGTTTGGATAGGGCAGGGTTGGCTGGTGCCGATGGAGCAACACACCATGGTGCCTATGATATTGCCTACATGCGTTGTATCCCGAACCTGGTAATCTCCTCTCCAATGAACGAGGAAGAATTGCGTAACCTGATGTTTACCGCTCAGCAAGAAAACATTGGGCCTTTTGTAATTCGTTACCCACGAGGTAATGGTGTGATGCCCGATTGGAAAAGACCTTTCAAAGCGTTGGAAATTGGCAAAGGCCGTAAAATATGTGATGGAGAAGATGTAGCATTGCTAACCATCGGTCATGTTGGTAATTTTGCTGTAGAAGCACGTGCAGAATTAAATAGCGAAGGCTTTCATCCGGCACATTACGATCTGCGTTTTGTAAAACCCTTAGATGAAGCTTTATTGCACGAAGTATTTGCGAAATACAAAAATGTAATCACCGTAGAAGATGGCTCGTTGCCAGGCGGAGTAGGTTCTGCAGTACTCGAGTTTATGGCCGATCATGGTTACAACGCCAACGTTATCCGCTTGGGTATTCCAGATCAGTTTATTGAGCATGGCGAACAGGCCGAGCTTTGGGCAGAATGTGGTTACGATAAAAATGCAATTGTAGAAGCAGTAAGAAAAGTGGCTGTAAAAAGAACAACAGATAGTATGGCGGGTTAAGGTGTGATCTTAATTCATTTTACATCATTCCTGCACAGGTAAACATCTAAATGTGATATGTGTTCTGAAATAAGCGTTACTTAAATAATGCTTATAATGAGCCTATAGGGAAACATGAACTTCCTTTGCCTCAATTATCAGAATTCAGAAATAAATCCCCTCAAAGCACGTCATTTCGAGCAAAATGAACGCATTCGAGAAATCCATCCTATTTACATTCTGTAATACTTTAGTCGAGAATAATAAATACTTTATAAATCCGCTTATTTATTTCCCAAGCACTGAATCATTTACCAAAATCCTAAACAGCGATACCATTTCCGCTTCTTTCCGTACCTCATTAGCAATAAACTTCCATGCACTAAACTCCTCCAACCAAAAAAGCCTCAGCTAAGAAATAACTGAGGCTCTTTTGATATAATAAGTCCTTCCTAAAAATCAGAATATAAATTCCTGAACGAACTGCGTAAACCGAAAGTAATCAAACCCGTATTATTTTTTCCGAGGCTATTACTTTCACGCCTTAATATACCGCCAACTTCTAAACGCAGATTATACTTCGGATTAACCACATAAGCAACTTTACCTTCAGCATAAAAAAGATCAGTACGGATACCTTGTGTTGTATAATTTCCAGTCGGTTTAACGGCATCCGTATAAGGTTCAAAAATATTCTTGCCATAGTTTTGCCCTGCTATATCCAATCCGTACTTGGCATACATCAGTTCACCACTAAAATCAAAACGTTTATAAGAATAGTTTAACAAGCCAACGACTTCTCTAAAGTTAGCCCCCAGCGGATGCGCTAAAGGTTCGCCATATTGGGCATAATTGATAATGGGCTTCCGGGAAGAAAATGTATAAGGCTTTGCGGTATTGTATTCTAGTAAATAATTTAATCCGGCAACATGGAAAACATCAGCTCCGCGGAACCCTAACTGCCAGGCATATTTATTTCTTGCGCTCCCATCAGAAGAGAAAAATTCTTTTGCCTGAAACTCATCAAGTGAAAATTGTCCATAGGCAACCAGCTCTTTTGCAAACTTGTATTTACCCGTAAATCCCAGCAACGCGTTATCTGGAGATCCACTCGAGGCCTCAATTGGCCTCAAAAAGATAATTGGATTGGCGTATCCCCAATCAAAGCCTCTCCTATTTCCAGCATCATCTGTTTGTGCCCATACAATCGAATCAAAAAATCCGATAGATAAACGGTTATTTACATTCCAGTCTAAATAATGGAATATCCCTCCCTTTTTTCTAAAACCAGCTTCATATGATAATTGAGGTGCACTTGGATCTTGCATAGCTGCCCACATCACCATATATTGCACATTACCCAAATTACCCGTCAGCTTTAAAAAAGGATATGGAGAGGCATAATCAGATAATAACAAGGAACGATAACCATCACCTACGAAATTTTTATCATAACCTGCTGTGATATTCAAATACTTTATAGGCGTATAAGCAACTGTAGCAGTAACATAAGACCAATCTGCCGTTAATGGATTAATATCAGGATTATATCCTTGACCATATTTACCACCAACCCGGTTATAAGATTGGCCAGGTACAATACCATTTCGATCTATATAGTTGCGATAATAATCAGCAAAACGACCTTGATTTTCAAATCCACTGGTATAGAAAGAAAACTTCTTACCTATTGTACCCCCAACCTGGTATCCACGGGTATTTAAATACGTATTTTTCTTACCGGAAAAATCTCTTCCTATCTGAAAGTCCGGTAAAAAATCGGCATATACTGTATAATCCTCTTTCTGAATATCCAATAAATGTTCCTGAAACAATTTTCTTGATACCCACGATTTCCTCGTTGAGTCTACTCCAATACTTAATAAAGCTGAGCTTTTATCGCGAAGCAAGCTATCATCAATAAAGAATGGTTTTAACGAGCTATGAATCCTGGTATTCGGATTATATACTTCACCGCTTAATTTCTGATAGAATTGATAAGAATACGGTTGATAAACAGCTTGAGCTTTCAGCTCATGGATAGAAACAACTAAAAATAGTAGGAATAAGATTTTCTTCATGTGGGAAATTTTAATTCGAAGGGCAAAGAACGCAAATTATTATGAATTAAACGACCTTGCTAAATTCCGAAAAAGAAAAAGCCCTTTCGGGCCTGTGAGTATCTATTTAAAAAGCATTTTCTTCACCTTTAACCATATTAATTACCGTCATAAAAATGATTTTTACATCCAGCATTGCGCTCCAGTTTTCCAGGTACCAGATATCATGCTCAACACGCTTAACCATCTTATAATCTTCCTTAGTTTCTCCACGGTAGCCATTTACCTGTGCCCAACCGGTAATACCCGGTTTCAAAAAATGGCGCACCATAAATTGATCTACAATTCCTTTATATTGTTCGGTATGGCTTAACATATGTGGGCGCGGGCCAACAACACTCATATGCCCCATAAATACATTAAAAAATTGTGGCAGTTCGTCTAAACTTGATTTTCTCAAAAATTTTCCGATTGGCGTGATCCGGTCATCGTTTTTACTGGCCTGCCTTTTATCACTATCCGAATTCATGCGCATACTCCTGAATTTAAAACACCAGAAAGGCTCATCATCACGGCCACTTCTCAATTGTTTAAATAACACAGGTCCTTTACTTTGCATCTTAATAAGCAAGGCAATAATTGGATACAACCAGCTCAACACGAATAAAATCACTAAACCACTAAAAATCACATCAATTGCACGCTTTTTAAAACGGTTATGAATTTTCTCCAAGGGTTCAGAACGTAATGAAATTACGGGGAACTCGTTCCCTAAATAACTTACCGTGTATGGCGATAATAATGCACCACTAATATCTGGAATAAACTTCAAACGCACACATTGGCGTTCAGCTTCTTCAGTTAATAAAGTCATATCTGCCATTCGATCTGGAGCAATGGTCACATAAATATCTTTAATCCCTTTATCTACAGCCATTTTAAACTGGCGGCCTACTATATCAGAAATTTGTCCATCACGATTAAGGTAATCTTCGGGTACATCATTAATAAAACCATGAAATTCGATGTAACGCTGCTTCTCAAAATAACTGGCCAATTGTAAACCCGTAGCATTATTACCCATAATCGCAACTGATTTGACGCCTCGCAAATGGTTGAACAATAAAAACTGAAAAGATGTTCCAATAAAACGGTTCACTAAAAATAAAATGCCGAGCATCCCATAAAAAATTACCAGGAATGATCTAGAAAATTCATTTTGTTTAGAAAAAAACAAGTAGATAGAAAACAGTACACCATGTAATACAACACTTTTCCAGGTTCCCCTGTAAATCCTCTCTATTCTTCTCGATCCATACTCACTATACAAACCAAAGCTGGTGGTACTCACAATCCAGATCAGGTTACATACTACAACGTAATGCCACTGCAATTCAGAACTAACTGCTTTGCCCATATAAGCCGTGAATTCGTATGCAAAAAAGTACACAATATTGACCATTAGTAGGTCAGTGATTGGTAATATATATTTTAGAATAAATAAGTAACGTGTTTGCATAGGCTTAATGGGAAAACGAAAACATTTATCTGTGCTTTTTGTTTTAAGTGAATTACAATGAACAAAAGTTATGCCCAAATTCTGAATTGAATGTTAAATAATCATTAGCAAATCAGAAGGCGCTAATAATAAACCAATATAGGGCTAGAAAAGGCAGCTCGAAAAAGGAGTATCCTACTATCATTAAATAGTAGACTAATCGCACAATTTAGTAGACACACAAAAAAGTTTACCATCCAGGTAAACTTTTTTATATTTTGCTAAGCATATTTTATTCCATGCTCAATGACCATATCTTTAGCCACCTGTTTAATTTCCTGCTCATCAGATTTTGGATAAATTAACAATACCTCACCATCATCAACAACAATAAAGTTATCCAATCCTTTTATAACTGCGGCTTTATCACTGGGCAAATGTATAATACAATTACTGGTATCTTTTAAGTTAACTTTAGCTAAGTTAACCATATTATTATCAACATCCTTTTCCCCAACTGTATGTAAGGAAGCCCACGTGCCTAAATCCGACCAGCCAATATCAGCAGGGATGGTATATACATTGTTTGCTTTTTCTAGGATTGCATAATCAATTGATATATTTGGACTAGTAGGATAGTTTGTATTAATGAATTCAGCTTCTTTGTGTGTGTTATAGCAAGATAGACCGCTTTCGAATAGTCTTGCAATTTCAGGAGAATATTTTTCAAATGCTTTTTTTAAGGATACTGCAGACCATATAAATATGCCCGCATTCCAAACATAATCCCCACTTTTTAAATATTCTTCTGCCTTCGCTAAAATAGGCTTTTCCCTAAAGGCACTCACTTTTTTTATTTCACCAGATTGATTTTGATGGTCAATACTTACATCCTGGTATTGGATATAACCGTAACCCGTATCTGGTCTGGTAGGAGTAATACCTAATGTCAATAACGCATCATTATCCGCACTAAAGGCTAAGGCCTGTTCAATTTTTTCCACGAAAATATCTTCCTTTAGTATTAAGTGGTCAGATGGTGCAACAACGATATTAGCATCCGGATTTAACTGTGCAATCTTATATGTAGCATACGCAATGCAGGGTGCCGTGTTGTTACGGCTCGGTTCTAAAAGAATATTATCATTTAAAACATTTGGTAATTGCTCAGAAACTAAATTCGCGTAACTTTCATTTGTTAGAATAAAGATTTGGTCATTAGCGCAAATATTTAAAAACCTTTCGTAAGTAAGCTGAAGTAATGATTTACCAATTCCAAGAATATCAATAAACTGCTTCGGGAAGTGATTTCTACTTTTTGGCCAAAACCGTGAACCCACACCTCCGGCCATAATCAATACATATGTATTTTTATTCATGTAAATTTAATCCTTAATAAAGTCCAGTTTTCTCACAATCCTTATACCAATCTTTAAGTGCCTCCTTTAATGTAAACTGCAATTTATATGGCGATAAACTAAGTTTTTCTCCAGAGATATTTGTAGATATCATTAATTTTTTCACCCGATCAGGATGGATACCGCTAATCTTTTTACCCAATGTTCTTGCACCAAAATAAACTCCGCCTGCTGCTGATTTCAAAGCCCATGCAGGCACCAATATTTTGGGGGCCTTAGTATGGGTTGCATCAGCCATTGTAATACAAATTTCTTCAATAGTAGGTGCAGGGAAATAAGTTAAATTGTAGGTAACATGACCTGGCTTTTCCATTTGACCTGCTTCATATAATATCCGCACTACATCTTTTACATAAACGCTGGCCTTAATCGTATCTTTTCGTCCTGGGTAAAAGAAAAAGCCTTTTTTCAGTGAATTGTACAATCGGGTAAAATTCCCCCCCTCTTGCTTGCCAAAAACTACACCAGGTCTAACAATTACCAATTTTCGATTTGCTGGATCTTCAGCTTGCCATAACTTATGAATATACTCTGCCGTTAGTTTAGAAATACCATAAGGTGTATTAGGCATAGGCAAAGTCTCTTCATTTTTGAAATCTTCTGATGCGCCATATGGAGCAATAGAGCTGGTAAATACTATTGTTTGAATATTATTTTTACGGGCAAAATCGCAAACGTTCTGTGCACCAAAAATATTAGCTTCAAAATATTCATGGTCGGGGTGACCTGGTGTTGTATGCACTGCCGCAAGATTGTAAATAACACTATCTTTTGCATTGACAATACTTAAGTTGATTGATTGACGTACATCTAGGATCTCGAAACCGTCGCTAACTTTTTTCCTTAAATCGAAACTAAAAACTTCATCACTTGAATGCAAAGTTTCTTTGATATAACTTTTCAAATGAGTACCGATAAAACCGGAGCCTCCAAATATTAAATGATTCATTTGCTATTTTCTAATTTATCCCAATACCTACGGTGCATAGAAAAAGCTTTCCTTTGCCTTGCCGATAATTTTTTATGCATCATACCTAACTTATATCCTATAAACTTTGCTCCAATTGACATAATCATTTTAGGCAGAACTAATAGATTATGAGTAATAACATATTTCAATTCAGACTTTAGATATTTAAGTCCTTCCCCACCTGCAGATCCAAACTCCTCTAAAAGCCAAGGATTTGTTGAATGAAACACGCCAATGTCAAAATACCTCTTAAATTCTTCGTTTATCGTATAATCATGGGAATGATAAACTTCCGCATCTGCCACATAAGCAATCTTCCAACCCTTAATTAACATTTGCCCGCCAACAATTACGTCTTCAGCAAAAATTGTATTGGTAGGAAAGCCACCTACATCCTTTAAAGCTTCTCTGCTATAAGCAGCGTATGAATTAGAGCAAGATGCAGTTTTTATGCCCAATTCATATTTATCACTTAATTGCTTGACCTTTGATTCACTGGTATAATTAAATAATCTAGCGTGTGTTTCCAATACTTTGGCACCAAAATGAGGCAATTGTCTCCCGTATGCAATGCCCACGCTTTGATCTTGAAACGCGGCAACTAGCTCACTAAAAGAATTATCATCTTTTAAAATGCAATCTTGAGTAAGGTAAATCAATATATCACAATCTTGAGCAGCATCAGCCAACAACTGCCTAGCATATCCATGATCAAAATCTGCCTTGTTTATATCAATAGTTTCAAAGCCCGAAGATTTTGCCTCCAATTTAGTATTATCAATAGACCCTGAATCAAGAATTATTTTCCGGTCAACCTTTGCCGTTTGGAGATTAATTGACTCTAATACTTGACCCCATAATTCTCCTGCGTTTAGTGTAGGAATTAATAAAGCTATTTTATGCACTTTCATTAAATTAAATTTTATATGCTGATGAGTGAGCTATGGCAAATTTATAGGAATTAAACACCTGAAAAGTGTTAATAAATAATGCTGAAAATACCTTGGCAAAAATAAATTTTCTTTGCAGAAAACCAACTCCATTCGGGTATCTAGCTAAAACATTTATACCTACTCTTTTCTTTACCTCATCAAATGTCTCATTATGACTATGCTTAACATTAAACATATGGAAATAATATATTCTTCCGAACTTTCTCACAGTCTCATCAGCCCAGAAAGCATCTTCACTTGCTATAACAGGTTTAAATTTAACAGTCTCCCAATGTGATCTGGAAACAATAGAAGCTGCGTTAGAAAATCTATGATTATCTACTTTCATTTCTGGCTCAGTACTGTTGCTCGCTGGAAAGTTGTATTTCAAAAATACTTTATCATATATAGAACATCCAACCTGTTCATTTGGTACTTGCCTAAAATATCCAGAAAGAGTTCCTATTTTATCGAGAAACCTTTGAACCTCTTCAACCAAGTACTGACTTTCTAATTCAACATGGCCTGAAAAAAACAACACATGATCTCCCTTGGTTAGCTCCATCATTAGATTACACGTCTCTCCAAAAGAAAATTCTGAACTGGCTATGCTATATAAATTACAATTTTCTTTTTCCAAGAACTCCAACGTACCATCTGTACTGCCACTATCTAAAAAAACGATATCCAAATACCGGTAGAATGTCTGTGCCTTTAATGAGTCAAAAAAAAGCTTAATCCACTTGAACTCATTTTTGACGCGGGTTGCAATCGAGAATTTAATTTCTGATGTATTATCCTGCGATCTGATTTTTCTAAGAGTTTGAAACTGTTGCATTATATTTTTTTATAATTCATAAAAAACAAAATAAACCAAACATATTGGAATGCTACAGGTAAATAGAAAAAGTGATTGTAAAAAATTGAAAGTATTATACATTGAAACGTAATGGCACGGAAAAAAAACCTTTTGGAACCAGTAGCCCACCAAGTTAAATTACTTATCAACCCTATCACAAAAGCAAATATACCTAATCCATATTTGCCCATATCCATATATGAAGACATAAATGCACTGCTGACATTAAAAGCGGGTGTAACAAGATTTCCAGATACAGTATCTTGTTGGCCGAAAACAATATCTCTAATAAAACTAGGTAATAACAGTGATAGTGTATTGGGAAATAAGTAACTAAATTCGCGAACTTCAAATTGAAAGTTGAAGATTAGGTTGTTAATTGGTGTAGTAAGATAAACGTAAACCCATAGAAAGCCTGAGGGCAACCAATTAGGCCAATTATCACTCGGTTGTGCTAACTCATAAAATGCATCTGCCCCACTTCTCATGTCTCCAACTATTCCAAATAGAAAAATAACTATAAATCCATAAATAGCAACGGTCCTGATTAAGGAGAGTTTATTTTTTGCCATAATGAAAAATATAAAAGTTATCTCCATTAACATAACGATTATAACTTGACGACTTATCACGATTACATACCAAAAAATTAAAAAAAGCATGTAATATAAATACTTTTTGTCTTTATATTTTTTGAATAAATAGAATGACAAAACACAAAGCATCATTCCCAATGCATTTAACAATCCATGAACAGATTGTATACCAAAATCAAAGTATGTTTTGCCATTTTTTAAAAGTAGCCAGAGTACAGGTACTCCTCCTGAAACGATAATTTCAATAATGGTTAGAAATACCCAGATTTTGATAAATAAAAAATATCGATTTTTTAGTTTTAAGCTTAGATCTACAACAGATACACCTATCTTTATTTTTTTCTTTGGAAGAAATCCAACTAAATACCCTGCAGTAAAGCAGGCAAAGACCATTAAGAAAAATGTTATTGCATCATTTACTGATGATTCAAGCAAATTACTTAGCCTTAAAGACAGCAGGAAAATAACGAATATCCATGTACCTGCAAATAAAAGCACTGGCTGGAAATATTTCATTATGACATTATCGGTAAGTCTTGGCATATATAATTATTTAGTTCGAGTCTGAAATATGATTGCTAACAAAGCACAGTTGCATTTTAAAATCTTTTGATATATTTTCGTTCGACAATTGATTTTGTGCCTTTTTTAAGTTTTCTAACTGCTCAAAATATTCTTGTTTCTTTCTCCTTTAATTATTAACCTTATTAGTTCAGCCATATCATCAATACTTTCACACAGATATCCAATATTACCTAACTTATCAAAATAGTACTCTAAATAGCTATTTTTTATTGCAATTATTGGTTTAAGGTATTTTACCGCATCAAAAAAAGTACCACTTGGGCAAAGTTCATAGTATCCTCCTGTTTTAAAAAAATATATAAAATAGTTTGACTTAGCTAAAGATTCTTCATAAACTGAATTAGGAATAAAGCTTCCGTCTCTTTTTAAAATATCTACAAATTCATTTATAAATGGTTGAAGTTCGGTTGCTACACTTCCAATTTGAGTTAGCTTTAATTCATTATTGGAAATATGAGTTCTAAGTATTTGAGCCAAATCAAAAAGTGATTCTGAATTCTTAATTAATGTTGCCGTACCAATATTCGACAAAGTTAGAATTTCTCCATTAGTTTTATTAAAAAGGTTATTACTAGAATATTCATAAGGGTGATCAATGACAATAAAAGAATTGTCAGAGATGGATGGGGTTGTGGCTATTAATTTATCCTTTATACTTTTACCATAAATTAAAGAGTTGTTAAACTTTAAATTTCTATTAACCATCATTTTTTTAATAAAATAGCGGAAAATTTTTGTAACAAGCTTCTTTTTATCCAAAAGTAGCACGCCCAAATCACCATGATGGCAAATGATAATTTTTTGTTTATATAGACCCGCTAAAAAATTCACAAACAATGCCGTAAATGGGAAACATGAAGTAAAGACAATGAGTTTCGCTCCATGTTTTTTTGCTTGTCTGAACATTTTACAGGATAATCTTGCCTGTCTGAAAAACTTTAGCGCTAAGTTAGTCTTCTTATCCTCTTTGGGTTTATACTTGTAACTATTTAAGACCAAATTTTGTTTGCTCAAATATGGCTTTTCAAGTAGCCTTTTAGAATGCAATTCATCTGCGTATAAATGTATTATATCGCCCGAAAATGTGATTTGCAATATTTCCAAAATACCAGCATTTACTATCACATGTTTCTCCCCCTGCATCTGTGGCTCAACTACTATAATCATCTTTTGAAGTAAATTAATTAATCAAACCATGGTAACCATGTTGGGTTATAATCAAGATCTTTAGATCTATCCTTTATAAATTTAGCAGGTACGCCACCAACCATTGTATAAGGCAGAACATCTTTGGTAACCAGAGCACCAGCACAAACGATAGCTCCTTCTCCTATGACTACTCCAGGTAAAATTGTTGCCCGCGATCCTATCCATACGAAATTACCAATAACAATATCCTTAGATCTAAAAGCAAAATTTCTAGAATTAATATCGTGATCACCTGTAATAATGTGTACATGAGGAGAGATAGATGTAAAGTTGCCAATCTTTAATTTTCCTCGGCCGTCTAAAAAACATTCTCGATTAATAACACATCCATTACCTATCTCAATATTTTTGCCATAAATAAAACAATTTAAATGAATGCTTGATTGCTTCCCTAACTTGATTTTTATCACTTTTCGATAATAAAAATGCCTTAACCAATAGAAAGGAATTTTATTAACCCAATAGTTTGGGAAATAATCAAATATGAATGCTTTAAAAATAGTATAAAGGCCTAATAATGGTGAATTACTTAAAGAAATAAGTATAACCATTTTTATATATGTAGCAGTTACTAATGGTGTGATTTTCTTATGCACCCGCAATACATTCAGCCTTTTTTTTAAAAAAACATTACTTTTCTTAAAATTGTCATCAGTAACGGTTATATTTCTATCATAAAATTTTATATTATTTTCATTTTTAGAGAAGCGAACTAGCAAGTCGTAATCAAACAAATAATTTTTATCAAATCCAATTGGAAAATTCTTTTCTAATATAAAATTTCTCTTCACAATTATTTCACCGAATAAGGGAGGGATACCTTGTAAAGGGTTATTTGTATTATATGATGAAACTTTATCAACAAGGGCCCCGTCTGGAAGCCTAATTTTTTGTCTGCCATAAAGTAAGTCTAATTCCGTAGTTACAAGATAGTCTACGAGATCTTTGACAGACTCTCTTTCATAGAATTGTAGACTAGATGGCAGAACATATAAATATATCCCTGTAGACACCTCTATCGCCTGTTTTAAACTAAACCCAAAATCAGTTCCCTCATCGTCAATATGAGTATACTTCACTTTGTCAATCCTGGAAAATGTTTTAGCTACAGAAGCTTTAGCCCCTAACACAATTAACTCGATTTTTTTCTCAGACATAAGTATACTTTCGACCAAATGGTCAAAAATTAACGAGGTCTTCTCTTCAAGTATTAAAACAATTGATAGAATTACTTTGCTTTCCATATTAAATAATCAACTATGGCTTTATTTTTCCATTAAGTCTCTTTTTAAGTTCGATTGAATTATCAACCACTCTTTCTGAAGTATTAAAGTAACCTTTTAAATAACTTTTTATATAGTAATATTTAATCATTTGCTGTTGATAAAAAGCAAATATTAAAACTTTAAAATTATATTTTTCAGATCTAAATCGGAGCCAATTTAAAAAAGTTGATATATATGATTTAAATCCTATTGCAAGCATTAAGTTGATAACAATAGCAATAATATTTACATCCTTTTCAAGGATATAAAATGTTATATTAAAAATTAAAAGAACAATAAAAAGAACTTGAAAGGATAGAGATATTAAATGCTTAAATAACATTGATACATTTGATTTGGCCTCTCCTTCTCCCAAACCATATCTTCCAGCTTCTTTCAAAAAGCCTATAGGCAAAACGTGACGTCCCCAAAAAACATTAGCTTCATCAACCATTAAAATTTTGTACCCTGAAGCTTTCACCTCCAATCCAAATATAAAATCATCTCCCGCTAAAGTTAACCATTCGCAATATCCCCCTATTTTATCAAATACTTCTCGTCTGTAAGCTATTGATCTAGATGAAGGTATAAAATTGGCAGCTTTAACATTGATATTATAGCCATTATTATTAATATATGCAGCTTTAGCTGCGAGTGAATTTTGATCGGCCTCAATAACACTAAAGCTTCCACCTACAACCATTACTTCAGGATTTAAAAGAGGATTAGTAATTGATTCAAGCCATTTATTAGTAAAGCGGCAGCCAAAATCCGTACTTGCAATAATATCATACTTTGCTGTTCTAATGGCAAGATTACGTCCCTCTGCTACATTACAGCGATGTTTCTGTAATACAATAATAGGAATGTTTGAGGTATCTCTCCATTCTAAAAGTTTTTCGTAAGTTCCATCAGAAGATCCAGCATCGGTAATGATAATTTCAGAAGGTTTTACAGTCTGACTTTCCAGGTCAGCTATAGTTTTTTCTAAACGACTACTTTCATTAAATACTGTTGATACTAAGCTAATTTGCATAAATAATTTACTTTTTAAACTTCAAAATATTAGATACTATTTCATCAACAAACTTATTTCTAAACAATAGTAACTGGAATAATATAAAACTAACTATATATACAAAAATTGATAAAGCCATCATTGATAGAGACGATAAGTAGTTCTTGAGGCCAAGAGTAAATAAAAAACTTGGTAGTAAAGATAAAACAATTAGAGACAATAGTTTATAGTCAAAAGTTATAGCTATATTCTTTCTTGCCCATATATATATATATATACAAACGGTTAGTTCTGCTAACAAACAAGAAATTGCTGCCCCTGTAAAACTATAAATCGGAATTAATATAAAGTTAGCCGTAAGACTCACAATAAGTCCTAAAATAGTGGCGTGTAGTATTTTTCTCTCTTGCCCAATAGGTAATAAATATTGTGTTCCAAAAACATTGCATAACCCGATGATTAGAGGAATTAAAGATAGAATTCGTAATACATTGATAGCTGGCAAATATTTTTCACCGGAAATTATAGTTAAAATTTCTTTAGGAAAAACAACACAAAAAAAAGAAAAAGGTAAAGCAATTAAGAATATTACATTAATTGACTTCGCCATTAGATCCCTAATCGCTTCATTGTTTTTATTGGCATGTAACACTGACATCCGTGGAATTAATACTGTTCCTATACCAGCGATTAGCAGCCAAAACATCTTTACTAATTTCAAGGGTACGTTGTAAAAACTAACCGCTACTGGTGTTGTAAAAAAACCCAAAATAACTGTATCTAAAACAGTATATACGCTTATAGAAACATTTATGCTAAATAGAACTAATAGTGGTTTAAGATGAATTGACAAATTTAATCTCTCAGGCCATCCCTTATAGAAATGTTTATAGAAATTGTAAAAATTAAGAAATGAATTTGCAAATACTAGCAATGAAAGAATTAAAAAATAAAGAATATAATCATCTTGCTGCTTAACCAATACCAATATTGCTATTACGCTAAGGCTTTTGATTATTAATGATCTTTTGGTTATGTAACTGAAATTTTCTATTCCTTGATAGTACCACTCGATCAAAAATGAATTTGACAAGATTGATAAACATGCAATCTGTATTAAACTAATTTGAGAGCCCAATTTTGGGATAAAAAAATGTAGGGCAAAAAAAATACAGCAACAAGTAAGTGCCAAGAAAAATTGTAATATTACAAGCTCTACAACTAGATCAGAATTTCTTTTTACATCATGTTTATGTTTTGCAATTTCTCTAACACCATAGAATGGTATACCTAAAGAAGACAAAATGATGAAATATTGCGAAAATGCATCAATAAAAAATATACTGCCTAAACCATTACTTGAAAGAACCCTTGTTACATATGGAAACGTAATTAAAGGAAATAATATTGTTGATGAAGTAAGTATAAAATTACTTATTACGTTCTTTTTTAAACTCATTTTATCATTTAGGCCAAATTTATTTTTTGTGCTAGGTCTAAACTGCTTTTAATGCAAACATCCATATTGTAATACTGCCACTCACCAAATCTACCTAGGGTATGAAGGCCAATATCTTGAAGATATTTTTTAACAGCAGTTGTCGCTGAATCGTAATTCTCATCAAAAACTACATAGGCATGTTCTGAAACATTATAATCAATAGGTCTTTTCAAAAAACTATCTTTTTTACCGTTCTCTATCATCTCTTCCTTGGTCTTCTCTCCCACAACCTCCGACATTGAATAATTTTTCTTTGGCTTGAAGAAACTTCCAATATGAATATATCTATGAAAAAAATTGTACGATTCAGGTATATAAGTCCAGGTTCTATCTGTTTCTTCAGTTTCCCAGAACATGGTAGTTACTTTATTATAGCGTAATTTATCTGCTGCATCTAAAACTTCATCAGGAGTATCCTTTATTAAATGTGGCAATATGTTTAAAGGCAATGTACTTATCACTAAATCATACTCTTTTTCCCCGTTTACAAGCCATTTTTTTCCTTTCTTTTCTATTGTATTTACAGTAAAGTCAGTTAAAATTGTTAAGCCCTCTGCTAACTTATCTATAAAAGTATTTTGATTATTAGTATCTGGGTAGTAAAAACTTGCATGTGGCATTTTGTCACTCTCATTACTAATTAAACCCTTAAAAAATGATTCCTTATTCGGGATAGGCAATTTTCCATCTACCCAAGCAGGGCTCATTTCACTCGGAGGCCTATTCCAAATTTTAGAATTATAAGGGATAAAGTAAGTTTCCGCTAATGTATTACCGAATTTTTTTCTAAACCAGTCTTCCAAATTTTCATAAACATTATCGTCCTCTGCGCTCAAAAAATCTTTAGTAATATCAATTGCTAGCTCTGGCGCAAAGTCATGAATCTGTTGTATTGCGTACTCTATGGGATAAGAAACCTCTTCTCCCCTTAATTTTATTACGGCATTACGTTGAACCTGATGCCAGCTGTCTTTTGGCAAAACTTCATTAAAAACAAAGTCCATTACATCAGGATATTTGGAGTTAAAGCAATGCCCACCTACAGGATGATATGCAACACCTTCGATAGTTTTTGTTCTCGCAATTCCACCATGTATTGAATGCCTTTCAAGTAATTCAACATCATGTTGCTTGGACAGCATTCGTCCTATACTCAGGCCGGAAATACCAGCTCCTAATATCCCAATTTTCATTTAATTAATTCTTTTTGTTTTTAAAATCTTCATAAGCCAATCTTAGCCCTTTTTCTAAAGTGGTCGCATAAGTCCATCCAAGATTAGTTAATTTAGAAACATCCATTAGCTTCCTTGGTGTACCATCTGGTTTATTGGTATCAAAATTAATTTCACCATGAAAGCCAACGACATCCCTAATCATAAAAGCCAACTCCTTAATACTTAAATCTTCACCACAGCCTATATTTACTAGACCAGCATCATTATAATTCCTCATTAAATGAATACATGCATCTGCAAGATCATCAGCATACAAAAACTCTCTTTTTGGAGAGCCACTACCCCATATGCTTACAGATGATAAATTGTTAATTTTAGCTTCATCAAACCTTCTGATCAAAGCAGGTAATACATGCGAGTTCTCAGGATGATAATTATCATTCAAACCATAAAGATTCGTGGGCATCACAGATATGTAGTTACAACCGAATTGCTGGCGATAGGCATCACACATCTTAATTCCTGCAATCTTAGCAATCGCATAAGGCTCATTGGTAGGCTCCAATTCACCTGTTAACAAATACTCTTCTTTGAGGGGTTGAGGAGCCATTTTTGGATAGATACATGATGAACCCAAAAACATCAATTTTTTCACATCAACACTTCTTGATGACTCGATAATGTTACTCTGAATCATGAGATTCTCATAAATAAAATCTCCTCTATAAGTATTATTAGCAACAATACCGCCTACTTTAGCAGCAGCTAAAAAAACATAGTCAGGCCGTTCATCCTCAAAAAAAACCTTTACAGCGCGTTGATCTCTTAAATCAAGTTCTGCTGAAGTACGGAAAACAAGATTAGTAAAACCTTTTTTTTGTAATTTTCTAAGTATTGCCGAGCCAACCATTCCTCGATGCCCCGCTATATACACCTTTGCATTTTTATCGTGAAAATACAATTCAGACATTATTCGTATTGATTTTTAATGGTATAACCATGAGATTTCAATAGTGATTCTTTCCTGAAATGATCCACGTCAGCCGCCACCATTTCTTTTACTAATGCAGCCAAATCATATTTAGGTTCCCATCCTAATTTAGTTTTTGATTTGGTAGGGTCTCCAATCAACAAATCAACCTCTGTAGGACGGAAATAAGTAGGGTCAACCCCTACAACCTCCGTTCCAATCTCAACTTGAAATTCAGGATTTGAACATGCGGATACGATACCTTTTTCTTCAACGCCTTCTCCAGTAAAATTAATTGTTATCCCAACTTCAGCAAAGGCCAAACGCACAAATTCACGAACTCTCGTAGTCACGCCTGTAGCAATTACGAAGTCTTCTGCAATATCTTGCTGTAATATCCTCCACATGGCCTCAACGTAGTCCTTAGCATGCCCCCAGTCACGTTCCGCATCCAGATTGCCTAAAAATAATTTCTTCTGTAGACCTTGGGCTATTTTAGCAACCGCACGGGTGATTTTACGAGTCACAAAAGTCTCACCTCTTAAAGGGCTTTCATGATTAAACAATATACCATTACAAGCGAACATACCATACGCCTCGCGATAATTTTTAGTAATCCAAAAGCCATAGATCTTTGCTACCCCATATGGTGATCGTGGATAGAAAGGTGAATTTTCATCATAAAATCCCTTATCATTTTTGTTTTCTGGCATCCCACCATATAATTCAGATGTGGATGCCTGATAAACCTTAGTCTTTTTTTCCAAGCCTAAGATTCTAACTGCCTCCAATATCCGTAAAGTTCCGATTCCGTCCACATTAGCAACATATTCAGGTGAATCAAACGACACCTTTACATGACTCATTGCACCTAAATTATAAATTTCATCTGGTTGCACCTCTTGAACAAGTCTGATTAAATTAGTCGAATCGGTTAAATCTCCATAATGCAGTTTAAACCTAACATTATCATCATGTGGATCTTGATAAAGATGATCAATACGATCTGTATTAAACAAAGAACTTCTTCTTTTAATTCCGTGGACCATATAACCTTTATCTAGCAACAGTTCCGCTAGATATGCTCCATCTTGTCCTGTTATACCCGTAATTAGTGCAACTTTCATTTTTCTACGAATTTTTAAATATATTTTTAAGCTTAGTTAATGAATTAGGCTTTTTATTTTCCCCGTAGGTACCATAGCCATAACCATAGCCATAAAGTTTGGTATCGATATCATTCACAACTATACCTAAGTTTTTCATTTTACCACTTGTAAACAATTCTTCAACTATGTTTAGTTGATTCTTTTGTGTAACCTTTTGACGCACTAAGTAAAGTGTTACATCGGCGTATATAGATAGCAATTGTGCATCAGTTATAATTCCGATAGGAGGAGCATCCATTATAATATAATCAAATTGAGTTTTTAATTCTTCGATCAGCCCAGGTGTATGTTCACTTAATAATGTTTCAGCAGGGTTTGGCGGTAGTGGACCTGAAGAGATAATAAACATATTTTTATTTATCGTTAATGGCTTAACAATGTCAGTAACTTTGATTTCAGGGCTAATTGTATAATTGCTAAAGCCAACCGAGTTATCAATGCCCAATTTTGCCGAAAGACCAGGTTTTCTCAGGTCAAACTCCATTAATAATACCTTTTTACCTGCCAGTGCAAGAATATTACCAAGATTTATTGCCGTAAATGATTTTCCCTCACCACTCATACTAGATGTAAGAAGAATAACCTTTTCGTTGTTATTCTTTAAATAGAATGAAAGATTAGTCCTTAGTGCCCTAAATTGTTCAGATATGGCCGATCTTCCTTGATTTGCTACAATTAAATTATCATCACTTTCGTTATGATTTATTTCGCCAATTACTGGAACTTGCGTCAATCCACCGATTTCATCCTTAGTAGTAACAGTTGTATTGAATAATGCTTGACTAAAAATTATTATTATAGGAAGCAAAATGCCAATAATTAACCCAATGGTATAAACTATATTTTTTTTAGGGGCAATTGGAAATAGTTCAGATTTTGGCGGGTCAATGGTTTTTGCAATTGAAATATTAGCTGTTTTTGAAATATTTGTTTCTTCCGCCTTCTGCATTAGAAAGATGTATAGCTCTTGCTTGATCTGTTGGTTTCTAGCTAACTTCAAATAATTTTTCTCAACTTCCGGAACTCCTGAAATTTTACCCTCTGCTTTTAACAACTGACTTTTAAGCCTGTTTCTAGTCAGTATGGCTGAACTTTTACTACTCTGAACATTTGAAAGTATATCACTTTTCAATCCCTTTATCTGAGTATCGATATTTTGAATGAATGGACTTTCTTCAGTTACACTTAACAGTTGTTTTTCTCTTTCAATTAAAAGCGCATTATATTGGCTCATTAAATTAGAGAAAACCATATCGGTTGGTATTAGTGCTGACGGAAAAACCCGCTTCACATTATTTTCATCAGTCAGATATTTCTCCAGATCATTTAGCACGCTTACTTGAGTCTCCGCTTTTGCCAGATCCGTACTAAATTCGCCAGTATTCTGCACTAGAAGTTTACCCTGCTCACTCATGTCTGCCAATTGATTCCTTTGCTTAAAGCTTTCCACGTTATTTTCAACGTCACCTAATTCTGCGGCAATAACATTAAGACGTTCCTTGATAAAACGATAAGTACTATCAGCTACAGCATTCTTATCACTTAGATTAGACTGTGTATATCTATTAATGAGTGTATTCAAAATATCCTCTCCCTTCGCCGGCACAGGGTAAGATAAACCCAAGTCGATTATGCTGACTTGTTTATTACTTACTGTAACACTAAGCTGTTTCATGAGTGATGCAACTCGAGTATCAATAGAGTTAACTTTTATAAAGTATTCACTTTCATCCATTTTAAACCCGGAGTTTTCTATTAGTTGGATTATCCCTACTCCTGGAACGTTAAATTTTTCGCCAAATGCAACTGTTTTTGCAAAGTCCCGGCTAGTAATTTTTAGTTTAGTTGTAGCAACTTTTATTACCTTAAAGTCAGTAGCATTAATTGTATCAACACTTTTAATGAAAACTAGGCTAATAGGAGATCTATAAAGTTCACGTACAAAAAACTCAGTTTTTTTTGAATAAACAACATTTAATTGCATATCCCTAACAACCTGTTCCATTAAAAAACGAGTTTTTAAAATTTCGGCTTCATTATCAACAGAATTTTTTGATCCCATAAGCCCTCCTAAATCCATTAGAGAACTAGCTTGCTTACCTAGATTACCACCCTTTTCATCGTCATTAACGATAAGCTTAGCTCTAATTTGATAGGTTGGAGCGGTATATTTCCCATATATAAAAGCTATTAATAAACATACAAAAATACTTATAACAAACCAAGGCCACTTATTTAGTAATTTGTTTATTATATCTTTAATATTGATGCTATCCTCTTCTTCTATATGGGAAACCATATTTCTTTCGGTTAGATTATTCATTATAATTTATACGGGATCTATTTAAAACTAGAAATGGCAAGCACAATTACTGAAATAACAGAAGCAATCACGCCAATCGTTTGTACTTGGGCAGAGTTAGAGGCAGATACCTTGCGTTTGTTTGGCTCTACATATACAACATCATTCTGCTTCAGGTAATAAAATGGACTATTAAATACCTTGCTACTATTTAAATCTAGTCTAACAAACTCTTTTTTACCATTATTATCTCTGACAATTAAAATATTATCTCTTCTACCATAAATCGTCAAATCACCAGCAAGACTAAGCGCATCCAATATACTTACTTTCTCATTAGGCAAAGTGTAAGCGGAGGGTGAATTAACCTCACCAAGAACACTAACTTTAAAATTTGCAAATCTTAATTGGACATTCGGTTCTTTGTAAACAGCCGCAGCTTTTTCTCTTATCAATTCGCGTGCTTGATAAGTTGTCAAACCTGCTACCTTAACTTTTCCGATAAGAGAAAGCTCTACATCACCGTTCCTATCAACTAAAAAACCTGAAACTTGCTGAGCAGCAACTGCTGTGTTAGCACCTCCACCTAAAACAGTGTTGCTTGCCGCTTGGTTAACTATCGCCCCACTCTGTGGATTGAGCGTAAAAATATTTATACTTAGAATGTCGTCAGACTGTATTACAGGCTCTGTGAAAATAGCTGCACTATCTAATTTAGCTTGTTTAATAGACTGAATATCCTGAAAATATGCTATTTTTTTATTACTTACACAGGATGTGGTAAGAGCTACTACTGCAGAAAATATCAAGTATCTCAGCCCTTTAATTACATTATTCTTATTACTCATAGGTATATATCCGTTCAAAATGCTAAAAATCATTTCAAACCGGTTGCAAACTTAATCATTTAATTGTAAAAGAAGAAAACCGTTGCGAGGATTATCTGTCACTCTCTTAGAGTTAATAATATTTTAAGTTATTTAACAATTGTTTATTTTAGCCATTACTAAGCTAACACAGAAGAAAATACTTGTTGATTTTTGAACTCATAATTGCCAATTAGGTCAAAAAGCTTCCCTGAATGAACTGCTTCAGTTAATGTATTCAGATGTTTATCATGGTGTAAATCAGTACCAACAAAATCATACATTTTTTCCTTGATTAATGTCTCAGCTAGCTGTTTCACTTCTTTACCATAGTATCCTAAAATAGATAAGATATTAAGCTGGAATAAACAATTTTTCTCTTTAAACCTTTTCAGTCTACTTTTATCCTTAAAATAAAACGTATAGCGTTCAGGATGAGCCAAAATAGGTTTGTAACCTTTGATCTCTAAATCAAAAATGGTTTGGCTAATTCCTGGGCTTTCGTTTAAATAGGACATCTCAATCAATAAATGCTTTTGATCGAGGCTACAAAGTTTACCATCCATTTTAAAATCCTGATCAATCATATATTCTGCACCTGCACTAAGCTTAATTAATATATTCGCTTTATCCATTTCCATTTGGAGCAGTTTTTTTGCTTTAAATATCGTCTCCCTATTATTTGGATACAATTCTTGATAAATATGAGGAGTAGCGATCAGCTGATGAAACCCTAACTCTTGAAGTGATTTAACAAAACGTAATGAAGTCTCAACATTTTGTGATCCATCATCAACACCAGGCAAGATATGCGAATGAATATCAACACCAAGCCAAGAAATATCGGTAACCTTATTTTTTTTTGTAAAAAAGCTTAACATACAATTATAAAAAATGGTAAGGATTATATAAAATCATTAAAAATCCATGTAAATAGAACATCATTTAGAACAAAATCGGGATGATTATTATTAATCTGTAACCATTAAAAGCCAAAATTATTATACAGAGTGAACCTTAACATTCAAATTTAGAATAAAGATAGTAATTACAAATTTACGAGTAGAGGAAATGAGACAAAAAGTAGATCTTTTAGTTGAGTTCTGCACTATTAACAGCAATCAACTTACTACTACTTATCCTATTTACAACCTGGCATCCACTAAACTTCGTTGTAGGTAAGATTTTGTATCAAAAATAACAGTCCCATTATCCTTAAACCCCGCATAATCCAGTTCTAAAAACTGTTTGTGCGCCACAGCTAAAATCACCACATCATAATCTTTAAATTCACTCCTTTCGATCAGATCGATATTATAATCCGCTTTCACCTCATTTGCATTGGCCCAGGGGTCATACACATCAACATTCATACTGAATGACTTGAGCTCTTTATAAATATCAATTACGCGGGTATTGCGCGTATCGGGGCAATTTTCCTTAAATGCAAAACCAAGGATGAGCGCGCTGGCACCGTTAATAACTTTATCTCTGGCAACCAGCATTTTGATCACCTTATTAGCTACAAACATCCCCATATTATCGTTTACCCTTCGTCCAGATAAAATCACTTCAGGTTTATAACCCATAGCTTCCGATTTATGCGCCAGGTAATAAGGATCTACACCAATGCAATGCCCCCCAACCAAACCAGGTTTGTAATTTAAAAAATTCCACTTGGTAGCAGCAGCAGCCAACACATCAGTCGTATCAATCTCCATCCGGTCGAAAATTAAGGCCAGTTCGTTTACAAAAGAAATATTCACGTCCCTCTGTGCATTTTCTATCGCTTTAGATGCTTCAGCAACTTTAATGCTTGGGGCCAAATGTGTGCCGGCGGTAATAATGGAAGCGTAAAGTTGATTAATTTCAACAGCAATTGCAGGAGTAGAGCCCGAGGTAACTTTTTTGATTTTAGTTAGCGTATTAATTTTATCTCCCGGATTAATCCTTTCTGGTGAATAACCACAGAAAAAGTCGATGTTATATTTCAAACCCGATATTTTCTCTAGAACAGGAACACAATCATCCTCAGTACAACCCGGATAAACAGTAGATTCATAAATGACAATATCACCAGGCTTAAGGACAATACCTAACATTTTACTGGCAGCAAGTAAAGGTTGCAAATCTGGCCGTTTAAGATGATCGATCGGAGTCGGTACCGTAACGATATAGATCGTGCATTTTGCCAGGTCGGCTATATTGGCACTCAATGTTAAACCTGGTGCAGATGCAGCAACTACATTTCTTAGATCTTCCAGGTCGGCTTCATTTGTTCGGTCTTGTAAATTATTTAACTCAGCCACCCGGTTTTCATTGGTATCAAAACCAATAACATCATATTTTTTAGCAAATTCGATAGCTAGGGGTAAGCCAACATAACCCAACCCAATAATAGCAATCTGCTTTTGTGTAGTCATTTTTTCTTTCGGTAATTGGCCAAAGATAAGATAAATCAGTAAAAGCTTTAATTGTACCTGATTCAACTCTAGAAATCGTAAGCCACAAAGCTCACAAACAAAAAAATAATATCAAACAGATAAGAGCAACGTAATGCTTAAAGGAACTGTCTCTTGTATGGCAAAGACTGCAGATTTTGTAGGAGAAGTTAATTTATGATATTACTTATTCATAATTCTACTATAATTTTCGTCCTCCGAGGAGGCGGGAATCTCATGCAATACGATTAGCCTCGCGAACAACAAACGCAAAAAATCTCCAACCAATACCATCGTATCAACTGGAGATTTATTTTAATGCGTTGTTAAACTATATTAACCTTTTACTTAATCTGTTTTAGCAGGTAACTACCATAGCCACTTTTAACCAATGGCGTAGCAATAGCCTTAAGTTGTGCTGCATCAATAAAGCCCATGCGGTAGGCAATTTCTTCAATACAACCTATTTTCAATCCTTGTCTTTCTTCAATAATCTGAACAAACTGACCCGCCTGCATTAAAGAAGTAAAAGTACCTGTATCCAACCAGGCAGTACCCCGGCTCAACACACCAACCTTTAATTTATTTCGTTCTAAATACACACGGTTTACATCAGTAATCTCGTATTCTCCACGTGGAGAAGGTTTAATGTTTTTTGCAATTTCCACAACTTCATTATCATAAAAATACAATCCAGGCACCGCATAATCAGATTTTGGCTCAACTGGTTTTTCTTCAATTGAAATAGCATTTTTATCCGCATCAAACTCAACCACACCGTAACGTTCAGGATCAGCTACCTGATAGGCAAATACTACACCACCATCCGGATCAGAACTGGCTTGTAACAATTTAGCCATTCCGTCACCATGAAAAATATTATCGCCCAATACCAGGGCCACTTTATCCTTGCCGATAAAATCTTCCCCAATAACAAAAGCTTGTGCTAAACCGTTTGGTTCTGCTTGTACAGCATAACTAAATTTACAGCCTAAACTTGCCCCGTCACCCAACAACTTCTCAAAATTAGGGAGATCATGTGGGGTAGAAATAATTAGGATTTCTTTAATCCCAGCCAACATTAAGGTAGATAGGGGGTAATAAATCATCGGTTTATCATAAACCGGCATCATCTGTTTACTACAGGCAAGCGTTAAAGGATGCAAACGTGTTCCGCTGCCGCCAGCTAAGATTATACCTTTCATATTTGTTAATCAGTTTTTAAAATACAATTAACAGGTTTAAACAATTTAAACAGTTAACCATTAATAATTATTGAGCTTTAATTTTTGATATACATTCAACCAAGCTAGTTCTCCAGTAAGGAATTTCAAGGTTAAATGTACTTTTTATTTTAGATTTATCCATCACCGAAAATGCTGGTCGGATCGCTTTGGTTGGGTAGTCAGATCCAGGGATAGGGTTAACCTTAACCATAGTTTCGCTGATATCAAAAATAGCCTTTGCAAAATCAAACCATGAGGTTACGCCTTCATTACTATAATGATATACACCATAAGCAGTTGATGAAGAATCGATAATAGCAAAAATAGCATTTGCCAGGTCGATAGCATAAGTAGGGGTACCCACCTGATCAGCAATAATATTCAGCTCATCACGATCAGCACCAAGTTTTAACATCGTTTTAACAAAATTGTTGGCATATTCAGAATACAACCAACTCGTACGGATAATAAAATGATTGGGCAGTTTAGCAGCTACAGCCAGCTCACCATCCAATTTAGTTAACCCATAAACGTTGATCGGTTTTGCTTCATCATCCTCCCTTAGCAACTTAAAGGTATTGCCTTCAAAAACGAAATCGGTTGATACATGAACCAAAGTTACTCCATTGGCCAAACAGGCCGAAGCCAGGTAAGCAGCACCCGTTTCATTAATGGCTTTAGCCAGCTCAGTTTCATCCTCTGCTTTATCAACAGCAGTATAAGCCGCACAATTAATTACAAAACCAGGTTTTACTACCGCTAAAAGTTTATGCAAACCGCTTTCATCTAAAATATTGGCATCCTGCTCTGCAGGAAAAACAATTTCCGTAATTCCTCTTCTTTCAGCAACTGTTTTTAAACATTGGCCCAACTGTCCGCCGGCACCAATTACTAATATTTTACTCATATATGCTGTAAAGCTGAAAAAGGTTTTAAAAGAAGATCTTTATCAGATATAGCCTGGTCTTCTTCAGGGATTAACCAATTGATATTTAAATCCGCATCATTATAAATCACCCCTGTTTCCGAAGCTTTATTAAAAAAATTATCGCATTTATATAAAAACTCTGCGGTTTCACTCAATACAGAAAAGCCGTGTACAAAGCCTCTAGGGATGTACAACTGCAATTTGTTTTCTGCGCTTAAACGCACAGCAACGTGTTTCCCATAAGTTGGAGAACTTGGGCGTACATCTACAGCAACATCCAATACCTCACCCTTGGTTACACGCACCAGTTTGGCCTGTGCAAATTCTCCGGTTTGAGCATGTAAGCCTCGGATAACCCCATAAGACGAATAAGATTGATTATCCTGAACAAACCGCCCGGATAAACCTGTTTTTTCCTCAAAAGTATTTTGATTAAAACTCTCAAAAAAATAACCCCTTGGGTCCTCAAATACCCTTGGCTTAATAATCAGGCAGTCTTTTAACCCTGTTTGTTCAATTTCCATTATTTACTGCTGTACTGTTGCTCGTAATAAGATTGATAATTACCCGAAGTAACATTGTTTAACCAGTCTTCATTTTGTAAATACCAGTCTACAGTTTTGGCCAATCCTTCTTCAAACTGTAAGCTTGGCACCCAGTCAAGCTGATTTTGTAACTTGCTCGAATCAATGGCATAACGTAAATCATGCCCAGCACGGTCGGTTACATAAGTAATCAGCTTAGCCGATTCACCTGCCTCACGACCCAATTTCTCGTCCATAATGGTACAAAGCAAGTTGATCAGATCGATATTTTTCCATTCATTATGGCCACCAATATTGTAAGTGTCGCCAGTTTTTGAATTGTGAAAAATCACATCAATTGCACGGGCATGGTCTTCAACCCATAACCAATCGCGAACGTTTTCACCTTTACCATACACGGGTACTGGTTTTTTATTTTTGATATTGTTAATGGCCAGAGGAATCAGTTTCTCAGGGAAATGATGAGAACCATAATTGTTTGAACAGTTCGAAATCACACAATCCATACCATAAGTATCATGATAAGCCCGTACAAAATGGTCAGAACTTGCCTTCGATGCAGAATACGGGCTATGCGGATCGTATGCGGTAGTTTCAGTAAACATACCTTCTTCGCCCAAAGCACCATAAACCTCATCGGTGCTTACATGGTAAAAACGTTTTTTATCGTAATCACCTTTCCAATATTCGCGGGCCGCATTTAATAAATTAACGGTGCCGATAACATTGGTAATCACGAAAGCAGTGGGGTCAGAAATAGAACGGTCTACGTGGCTTTCTGCGGCCAGGTGAATAACTGCATCAAAGTTTTCTGTTTTAAACAGATCGAACATCGCCGTAGCATCCGTAATATCTTCTTTTACAAATCTGTAATTTGGTTTATTTTCAATATCGGTTAAATTAGCAAGATTACCTGCATAAGTAAGTTTATCTAAGTTTACGATCTCGTAGCCAGGATAGTTATTTACAAAACGGCGTACTACATGTGAGCCAATAAAGCCCGCACCACCAGTGATTAAGATTTTTTTCACAGTTATTATATGATTTTCAATTCAGCTAAAGTAAGCTAGATTTGCATGAAATACAACTTATTTTGCATTTTGGTGCAACCTATTTTCCAAAATATGGAGAAATAGGAAGCATATTAAGATAGGAATATTAAATCTCCATTTTGTTTATAGGGTTTTAGTAGACGATGTCACATCCATAGTAGATATAAACTTATCTATCTTCTTTTTCTGCCCTTTTCCCAATCATTCTGATTTTTTTCAGAATAAATACTTTCCTTTTCTATCGATTCAGATATTTTGTTTTGGACTTCATCCGTTTTAAAAAAGATGACCTTATCTCCATCTATATATCCTTCTGGATTTTCCAAGCTTTTAGAGAGGATACTCAAATCAATAATTTCTTTGCCATCATGCACGAGCTTCATTTCATGATTGATCACTGTGAACCCCACAATTTCTCTATTCTTACGGTGATAAATGATATCAATTTTCAGCTGCTCACTTAGTAAAATGCTTAGCTCCGACTTATAGGCTTGCCTTAGATAAGCATGCCAGAAGGACGGATGACGAGTGGGATTACCGGAAACGATTTTCAACAATGTTTTAAATACGCTGTTTAGTGCATGAACTGGAATGGGGCTGGGGTGATATTGCTGGATTCGATTGTTAATAACATCAAGATTTACAGCATGCAGCGTTCTGGAATGTTTCACCATGTGCAGCGCAGAATCTCTCATATAGCCAGAATAACCCATGTTTTTCAAAAGGATTTGAAATTGGTCTAAACTATTGAAACCATAAGCCAGCGCTTTTGTGGCATCCCGCTCAGCCTGGGCCAACGGGTCATGACCGATCAATTCATGGAGCACTACCGATGACCTGAATTTTTCATACCGCGTCGGAACCGCTTTTCTATTCTTGCACACCCTGACTGAAACAATATGAACATGATTGTTTGGATTGTCGTTATGAAAGTAAATCAGGTATGGATTGTCTCCATAGCCCATCCTTTTTAACCATTGATGAGCGATATCAGTCAGTTCAGCTTTACTACGTGAGTTTCCTTTTGCCATAATACTTAGGTGAAGCTGTTTATTTTTAACCTTTGGATTGAGTGAACCAATCATTTGCAGATAGGCTTTAAAATCTGCAGCTCTGGGTTTGGATACCGGGCTAAGCGCCTGAAAATTCCTGACAGCCATTAACTCTGCTTTACCGCAGGATAATTTATCGTTATTATACTTTACGGCAGCAAACTTGCTATTGGAAGAAAGAAACTCAACAATCATTTATATGGATATGAATGACTACATCAATTATTTCCAATGAGCGCAATAAGCTTCTTCATGTACCTTGCTATATCCCGCTTAGATGAGGTCCATTTAGCGATCAGCTTAATCAACTCCTCAGCACCGGGCCGTTCAATCATTGTTTCACCATATCGTTGCAAAACACTTTGGAGCGCTAGAGAAGATGAATCCGATTCAACCGCAATTTTATCCATCCAGTCCACCAAAAAAGCTGAGTCTATTAAAAGATGTGCTCTTTTATCAAATAATATTCTCCTTAGATATTCAGACATCGTCAAACCAAGTTTAGTAATGTCTTTTTTTATCGCATGAAACTCTTCTTCGGTAACGCAGCAAATCAATTTTTGATTACGCAACTCATTCTCTTTATATGATTTTTTCATCACAGAATCATTTTTTAAGATTAAAAAGGAAGGGCTATACCTTAACCCCAATAAAATTCGTGATGAATGCTGAAATTTATTGACAATACCTATGGGAATACCTATTGATTTTTAATCTAATCTGAAGTAGAGCAATATTTGAAGATTTCGCACACAAGAGCTAGTCTGGCAATTTAAATCCATTAGTGCGTACTGAGCCATATTTAAGGCATTCTAAATGATGTTAACCCACCATTTAGAATATTTTTGAATGCACATAACTATTGAATATTTTTTCTGATGGATTCGAGAAGGAATCTTTATCGTTTAAGATTTGAATCCTGAGACACAAATCCTATATCATCATTGAAAAATAAAATGGCGCTGCCTCAATCCCCTTTTTCTTGGTTATTGACAATACCCATAACAATACCTATCGGTTATTTCTCTCACGCTTGCGCTAATTTGTTAAGATTTTATTAGCTTAGAAAAGACAACGTACACCAAATTGATCTGCTTCATTCATTTATAATTGAGGATTGCGTAGTTTATGGAATAATCGATCAAAGAGGAATATTTTAAAAGTGAGGCGGACTCATATACCCGGGACAGAAAATCCAAAGTACAGATGACTCAAAGAAACGGAGAAGAAGGTAATTTTGAAAAACGGTAAAGAATGAAAAAGATCTTGTAGCAACCAATAAGTATTACCAACTATAATAGCATTATCCGAAATTTTTCGATATCATTACAAATTGACATTCAACCATTTTAGAATTTTGATTAGCTTCAAACCACTTTTTGACTACATCGCAGCAACCGAAGCTTCCAATTCCTTATACCACTCTTCTCCATACTTACGGATAAGTGGACCCTTTAAAAAGCTGTAAACAGGAACTTTCAGTTCCCGGCCGAAAGTGCAGGCATCATGGCAAATATGCCAGCGGTCGTAATTTAACACATCAAACTCCGGGTATTTGGTAATCCGGATGGGATATAAATGGCACGAAATCGGTTTTTGCCAATCTACAATACCTTGCTCATACGCTTTTTCAATCGCACATTTGGTAATGCCACCCTCAAAAAGCACATAAGCACATTCTTTATTTTTATCTACACAAGGCGTGGTAAGGTCGCCGTCTTGATCTACCACATAAACACCCTGTTCTTCAATCGCCTTAATGCCTTTTTCATTTAGCAGGTGCTTAATTTTAGGATAAATCTCTTCAAGAACAGCCTTTTCATCATTATCCAATGGCGCACCAGAATCACCCTCCACACAACATATTCCTTTACATTTGCTTAAATTACAAACGAAATTTTCTTTCAATACATCCTGGTGCACCAGCACCTGTTCAACTTCTATCATCATTATTCTTTTGCTAAAGCATATTTCAGCCCACTGGCCGATTTTAATTCCATCGTTACTGCACCAACCAGTATCTCTACCTGTGCCTTTACAGGCACACGGTTTCCGTCATCTGTCACCCAAAGGTATAATCTACTGTCTTTTTTGAATATTCTACCCGGCTTAATTGAGGGACTAAACTTAAGGCAACGGATATTTCCCAATTTACTCTTAATGGTTTCTTTCCCGACATACTCCACTTCCAATGCTGAAATCTCATCTCCTAAAAAGTAGTTCAGCTTAAACTTGTCACCTGTTTTGATTTTACCGATATCAAGGCTCCGGGCAAAATAATAAGCAGAAACCAGGTCAAAAGTTTGCGTCGTTGGCGTGGTAAATGTTCCTCTGTTGGAAACCACTTTTTTAGCATCCTGGTTAAACCTGGCCTTATCCTGCCGTTTATAACTGGCTTCGCGAATATTCTCCTGATAAAAATACGGCAACAAATCTGTTTTATCAATATAGGAATCATAATGGTCCCTTATTTTGTAAAACACATCGAAAGTGCCTGAGGTCTGTGCATCAACGGAAAGTTTATAGGTAGGCTTATTATCAAATTTTAAATCTGAGTTGGCTACCTTAATCGTAGCTTCCGCTGCAGTAATAAATCCGTACCTTAATTTATATTGAAGAACTTCTCCCTCCTGAAATACGGCTTCCTTTTTCAGTGGAAGTTCCTGCGCTGTTGCGAAAAGGCTAAACAAACCTATCGTAAGGGTGATTATTGCTTTCTTCATGCTTTTGTATTCATTTGTGTGTATCAATGAAAGAAACGTCTTAAACAACTGGTCAGATTCTTTCACCAATGAAGATATACAAAAAGCAAACCAAAATTTAATCTTTTCGCTTATATACCGGAACAGTAGAGCAGGGCTCGCCGAACATAATGCTCTTTACAACCGGGGTTAGCAGATTGGTAACCTCCACATAAGCAGAAACCGGAACATCGATATCCCCGCATCCTTTTACCACCACACGCTCATTTGCATAATCCTGTGGATTAATTTTACCAAGCGCTTTGGCAAATAATACAGCCTCCAGGGTATTTAAATCGCCAAATACCACTTCATTGACATAGGGTTGTAATCGGTTGGCCAGTAACATATAAGCCCAGGTAGGAACTATTGCATCTGCAGAGCAGGTAATGGCTACATTTTTTCCCTCGTATTGTGTCCAGTCGTGATTTTTGATAAATTCCCTGAAATCTTTCTCTCTCAGCATTAAGCCATGAAAAAGATTATCTACGATATCGTATAATACCCGCTCGCCTTTATGATAAAAATCTTCAAGGTTTAAAGTGATCAAACCGCTATTGGCTACCTTATTAATAATGTTTTCCTGAATATCCATGGCCTTAAATAAAAAAACCGTTCCGACTGATCATCGGAACGGTTACAAAATTACGGAATTTCTAATTAATAGAATTTCACACGATTGTCTTTTATCTTCGCATTTTCCTGTAAAGCCTGGAAAGCAGATCCTAATGAACGCTGGCCTAAACTTAACAACATGCTTTCTTTTTGCTTGAACATATTTGCAATTGGTGCAGGGTTTGTAAATCCATCAACAGAAAATACATAAACACCACGCTCACCTTGCACAGGGGCTGATACTTTACCTGGTTGAGAACCAAAAACACTTCCCACCAATGCATTTTCTTGTGCCACACCCGGAATTACAGGGTTAGCAAACACAACATTTTGAACTGGATTAACCGGACGCGCTACTTTTGATGCAATTTGATCTAAACTTGCTTTACCAGCATTAGCCAACTTTTCTTTTAATAATTTTGCTTTAACAGCATTGATTACCATTGGCTCAATTTCTTTTTTCACATCATCTAAAGCTAAAATGCCTTTTGGACTGATTGATGTTAAACGGGCAACTACGTAAGCATTGCTCATGGTATAAATTTCTGGCAAAACATCACCTTTTTCAGCAGCATAAGCATCCTGAATCAATTTACGTGGGTTATCCAGTCCTGCAGCAAAGCCTTGAGTTGGAGCAACCTTATCAGCAACAGCAACTTTCAATCCTTTTTGTGCTGCAAACTTGCTAAAATCATTACCTTTTACATCTGTTAAGAAACTGCTTGCTGCTTTATAAGCTGCTGCCTGGGTTTTGCTACTTGCTGCCAATGCTTTTTCTACATAAGCCAACTTAGCCACCTTAGATGAACCGATCTGTTTTTCGATTTTAAGGATATGGTATCCGAACTGGGATTTTACCACTTTAATATCTCCGGCTTTACCATCAAATGCAGCATTTTCGAATTCAGGTACCATCGCACCACGTGCAAAAGTTGGCAATTCACCACCTTTATCTTTCGAACCATCTACACTATAGTTTTTAGCCAGTTCAGCAAAGTTGCCTCCTTTTAAAATTAATCCTTTTAATGAGTCAGCCAATTTAACTGCTTTATCTTCACCACCAACTTTAGCCGGATCGATTAAGATATGGCTTGCTTTTACCGAATCAGGAGAGATGCGGGTAGAAACAACTTTAATGATTTTATATGAGTTACCTGTTAATTTAGGACCATAAAAACTTCCGGCAGGTAAAGCAAACACTGCTGAATCAACAGCTGGATCTAATTTACCTTTAGTAATATAGGTAAACGGAACCTTAACGTCTGAATTGATTGCAGCGAAAAGTGAATCGTTTTTAGCCACCTGGAAATCAGCAGCAATTTTATCAACCTGAGTTTTAATGGCTAATGAATCTGCTTTGTTCGGACTGATACTAAAAGTAACATATTCGAAAGCACGGGTTTCCTGTGGATTGTTGAAACGCGCTTTATTCTGATCATAGTATTCGCTATAATCTGCATCCGTTACTTTAACCGACTTATCAGGTATAGATGCATAATCTAAACTTACATATTTAAAATTAGCCAGTTTGTTGCGGTTGTTATATTCATCAGTAGCCTCTAATGAAGTTACATAAACCGAATTACGGATCAGGTTAGAGTATTTGGTTTGTAACGCCTGGTTTTTAATTTCTTCCTGCAACATATTGGATTGTTGTATGGCTTGAGCTTCTTTCGATTTAAGAAAGTTCATCAGCGTTACACGATCCAACTGCCCGGTTTGAGGGTTAGAGAAATATTGTTTAATCAGCGGGCTAGGGTTCTGGCCTTGTAATAAATCCACAAGTTCATCTTCCGATACCGTTAAACCTAAACGGTCATATTCTTTGGTTAATAAAACTTTAGCCAATTCTGCATTCCAGGCCTGGTCTACAGCCATGGCAGTCATCTGTGCATTTGCACTACCGCCATATTGTTGTTTCATCTGGTTTACACCTTGATCAACTTTTGGTCCGAACTCATCAATATTGATATCGTTACCATCAATAGAACCTACTACCTTTTGATTTGCCGACCAAAAAGGTTTACCCACGTTAATTGCATCACCTACTAAAAATGCAACAATTGCAAAACCTATAGCAAAGACCAGGATATAGCCCGCACGGTTACGCAAAAATGTCATTAATCCCATATTGTAATTATAAATTTATTTAGTTCTTTTTTAAGAGGGCGCAAGATACAAATTTGCCTTAAAAAAGAAAACACAAAATTTTATTTATCAAGTGTTTAATTTTTAAGTAAATAGAAGCCTCTTTTTCTTGATAGAATGACCGTATTAGTGAATAAATAGCTTAAGGGGCCACGCCTTCTTTCATGTTCAGTTCTCCGTTTCCACTATCCATCTCATAGGTGCTAAAATCCTGCGGGGCTTTAAAGTTAATTCCTTCTCCCACGCTACCATCCGCACCTCTAACATATACCCTTTGATTTGAATAAAAGAACTTCTTCGATTCATCCCAGATCAGTTCCTGAGAAGAAAAAGTATCACCTTTACTGTTTTTCACCACTACATTTTTCCTGAATTCAGTTTTAAGTTCAGTATCCTTCCTAATGGCATAATCGCAAACCAGGTTACCATCAATGGTTCCGTTCGGGTTGTAAAAATCGATGTTTACGCCCTTAATCATTTCCTGATAAGAGCTGCCGTTAGATGGCGTAACCTTATCCAATATCGGAGCTGTACCTTTAGCCTTTAATCTGGCCGAATCGCTGTAAACAATATCTACACCAATGGTACGGTCTCTGGTTAAGGTTACCTTATTTGCAGAAACTGAATTTGCATTTTTTAGATCGTCGTCTCCACAAGATGCCAAAAACAATGGCAACACCAGAAACAGACCATATAAAAATGTTCTACAGTTCATTAGTCTACACGGTACTTACGAAACCAGGTATCGTTTAAAGTAAAGCCAAGGTGGAAATTGATGTACTGTTCTTTAACAAGATTGTTGTTCAGTGTTCCTCGTTGGCCAACCTCAGTTGTGAAGTTAATTTTATAAAATGCAGTACCACCGCTTGCAGTAGGCAGTGGGAAACCAAAACCTAAAGATGCGCCCATTTGCTTAATGTCTTGATTATTGATCTGAATATAGGTTTTATCATAACTTACGCCCAAACGGTAATCAACACGTTTCATGTAACTGTTGTAAGAAAAAGCATCTGGCGTCCATTGGCCACCTAAAGATGCACCCCAGCTGTCTTGCAAGCCTTGGTTTACATTATTTATGCTTGTTTTAGACCATTTACTCATTCTAAAATCTGCACCGATTAACCATTTATCATTTTGTTGAATGGCAATACCAAAATTATGTGTTAAAGGTAAAGTAAGGTTAGATTTTCCATTATCCACTGTGTTTAGCGTATCTGCTGCGGTACTTTCATTACCATCCACATCTCTTGTATATAGCGTAGCGTAAGAGGTTAGCGTAGAATTTACTTTTCCTGAAGTACTTCCAGAGTATCCTAAAGTAACGATGGTTTTCTTGCCTACATTAAAATCGTATTGGATACCATATGAATAATTTAAACCGCCAACACTATTTTTAGTCTGAAGTTTAGCATTGTAAGAACCGGCACTATTAAATTCAGTAGCACGGCTGGTTTGAAGGTTACCGAAAATATATTCCAGGTTACCACCAATTCTTAAATGGTCGCCAAAGCGGTAACCATAACCCAAATAAGCTTTTGATAAGCCACCTTCACCTTCATATAATTGATCCAATGTTGTGGTATCAACTTTAACCGTATTCCTATAATTATAACCCAAATCAGAGTAAGGCAAAATACCAAAACTCAATGCTGATCTTCTGGTAACCGGAGCAGCGAAAGCCAAATGGCTAAATGTAGAGTTAAAGCTCGATTCTTTTAAGTTATTGCGTGATAGGCTGGTTACACTTGCACTCATACCAATATCGATCGTTGTTAACGAAATACCAGCATACGATGCAGGGTTTTGCATATTGATGTTATTGAAACCTGTTACTTTGCTCACGGCAGTAGAAATTCCACCCATTGCCCTAAACTGTGGCAACAAAGATCCTTTTATATTTCCAAGTCCATATCTTGAATATGGTGATGATGTGGTAACCTGTGCCTGAGCACCAAAACCACAAACTAGAACGAGTATGGCTGCAATATAATTTATTCTTTTGTACATTTTAATCTGCAATAGCTTCATTTAATCCTTTTAATACCAGGTAGGGATCTTTTATAATTTGAGGGGCAAAGATGCTGTTTTGTAATTGCTTATACAAAAAATTAGCATCACCACCCGTTATAATTACCTTCAGGGCACTTTCTTTCTTATTATTTAAGGCAATAAAGCCTTCAATTTCATTTATTATACCTTGCAAAACACCATTCTTAATCGCCGATAAGGTATCAGTCCCTTCTACTATATCCTCTTTTGCATCCCACTCCACCAATGGCAAACGGCCGGTAAACTCATGCACAGCCTTAAAACGCATATTTATACCAGGGCTTATGCTGCCGCCAAAATATTCTTTTGATCCGCTTAAAGCATCATAAGTAATACAAGTGCCGGCATCTACCACCAAACTTGCACTTGCAGGATACAATCCGTTTGCACCCAAAATTGCTGCCCATCTATCTAATCCTAAAGTAACGGGTGTTTTATACCTGTTTTGCACTCCGTTAGTCAACATGGTTGAAAAGCGGATATAATCGGTATGCTTTTTTAAAAATACTTCCAGCGGACCAACTTCCTGGTTAACACTGCTGATGATTGATTTGGCCGGTGCAAATTTTTCAATCAATTGAGCCAGATCCAGTATCCCAAGTTTATTGAAACGCTGATGATGAACAATTTCTTTCTTTGCAAAAACAGCAACCTTTGCCGAAGAATTTCCAATATCAATGCTTAGCCTGCGCATTTGTAATCTCCCTCCGCAAATAATATGTTGTTTAGAAATTCCAATGACTCCATTTTTATCAATCCGATTAAAACTAAAAAAGCTTTAATTCTAAAATCATGCACAAAGCTATTAATCTTTGTCAAGTTTCGTTCTAGTTATTTGTTAAAAAAGGTTAAACAAATAGAAAATACTGCACCGAAAGCACAAATAAAAGGAACAATGTTTCGTAAAACCAACGTTTTTTAGCATTACTGAAATAGTAGGCCAACAGTACCGATCCGGGTGGTACACACAGCAGGAAATGCCACGTTCTGAAATCAGGTTTGAGGTAAAAACTGACCGCCGATACAATAAACATGAAAAACAACAGCTGAAAACTTTTACGGGTGCTGATAAAACTCCTAAAGAAATTTTCGCGCAGCTGAAGTGATGCCAGTATGATAATTATCGCTACCGGGATAAGCACCAAATAATCGTTATAATTAATTTTAAAAACAGAAGGGAATTTATTGCCCAGCGGTTTCCAGATCTGATAAAATGAACTTAAATTATCGTTCCAGTAGTAAAATACCGCCAGAAAAAAGAATACGGTTATAAATCCGATCAACCCGGCCAACCACTCCCGCCAGTTAAAAGACCTAAACAGCAGCAAAGCCAAAAAGATCATCAGCAGCATGGCCATAAAAGGGAAGTAAATCAGTGTGCCAACCGCTATGATCATCCCGATATCGAAAACGGTGGTGATGGAGTTGGCACTTTTTCCCAGTTTTAAAAATTTATCAATAATCCAGATCAGCAAAAAATTACAGATCAATGCCGGAGAGAGGATCATAAAAGGCATAAATAAACTTGTTCCCGTAACAAACATCAGTCCCGGCAGGAAACTGGGTTTAGCAAGTAAATTGTGGTTGTTTACTATCCTGTTAAAAATTAAAGCCTGAATAAATACCAGCACCGCAGCAATAAAAATATTGGTGGACGGATTAAAGGCATTATCTAAATCTATATTGATCAAAAGCCTTGCAAATGGCTCCAAGAAATCGAAGTTTAATTGCGCAGGAATCTCATAAAAGATGGCCATACGCATAAAAAATGTGTAAACCAGCAGCAACAAGAGGTTAATTGGACTTAGCTTTCTAAACTGATTAATCATGCCTTTTTAAAGAGTAGGCAAAGTAAAGAAAATAATTTAAGAGTAGCAGAAGAAAGACTAAGGCCGGGCATACTTCTTTACCATATCATCAATAATCCGGGCAGTTTCATCCGGGAAATGAAATTCATGCTGCTGAGGATTTTCCACCCAGTTTTTGATAATAGGAAGCCAGTTTCTTGTACTGCCCCAGATCACAGGCAGACCAAACTGTTTTAAGGCGTAAGCATTACATTGCTGCTCAAACTGGAAACGCATTGGTGCAACAAGCAGCTTTTTCTTTAAATAAAGTGCCTCAGCAGGCCCTTCAAATCCGCCTCCCGTGAACAACCCTTCGCAGGTGGCCAGACTTATATTGAATTTTTCGTTGTTGACAGGCTCTACAAAGACATTACCCTCCTGATAAGCTTCCTTGCTATGTTTTGAGAAAATTTCCCATTTAATGTCGGGGATTTGCATAAAAAGCTTCACGAGGCGTTTATCATCAATAGCGGGAAGATACACCGTGTAATGGCCTAGATTTTGGCTTTCCATATTGCGGATCTCCGCCCTGATTACCGGGGTATGAATAAATGTATCGTAGCGGTCGAAGTGAAAGCCAATGTGGTATTTTGTAGGAGCATAACGGCTCAAAATAAGCTTTCCCCAATCCAAAGTTCTTGGCCGGGGTACTTTTTTTGATTTAAATGCTGCTTGATGGCTCAATGATACGCATTCTATACCTTGCAGCTTACAGGCCCAGGCACTTACTGGTTCAAAATCGTTTACAATTAGGTTGTAATCTTTAAGTTCAAGCTGCTTCATGTCTTTGCGGAAACGGAAAAGATTCATGTTCAGCCAGGTTTTGAAATGATCTACGCCGCCTTTTTTCCCAAATATAAAGCTGAAACCGTGCAATTGATATTTTACGGGCTGACTGAGTTTTACATCGGCCTGTGTTCCGCTTACTAAAATATCCAGTTCGCCATATTGCTGTAACAAAGGAATAATTTCCCTCGCCCTGCTGATATGGCCATTACCTGTTCCCTGTATTGCGTAAAGTATTTTCATTTATGCCCGAATATCTAAAATTATTGGGCAATTTCATATTTTATATTCTGTAAAAGAATATTTATATCCAGTTTACTTTTTAGATCCTCGCCATCAGAAAGCAGCCCTTCATCAGTCTCATCCTTTGTAAAGTCCTGATGGTCATACTTAAATACAGTCCAGGTTTTGTTATTATATTCTAATGAAGTCAGACTTTCCACCCAATCGCCACTGTTCAGGTAAACTACTTTTCCATCTTCAGTAGCGATTTCGCGTTGTTCCGCCTGATGGATATGCCCACAAACCACATATTGATAACCTTTTTCGATGGCCAATTCTGCCGCTGTCTGCTCAAAGCTGTTGATGAACTTGACCGCATCTTTAAACTTGGCTTTTATTTTTTTTGAAAAGCTCATTTTTTCCCGGCCAAACGCGGTAAGCACCCAATTTACAAAACTATTGATCAGGATTAGGGTATCGTAGCCAACCGCCCCGAGTTTGGCGAGCCATTTAGAATGTTGCATGGTTACATCAAAAACATCACCGTGGAAAAACCAGGCCCTTTTACCGTCTAACTCTAAAATTAATTTATTCTGAAGGTGGAAAGTTCCCATTTCCATGCCATCGAATTTACGAAGCATTTCATCATGGTTTCCTGTTAAATAATGAACCTGAACGCCTTCTGAAACAAATTTCATCAATTTACGGATGACTTTCATGTGCGATTCGGGCCAGTAACTTTTGCTGAATTGCCAGATATCGATGATATCCCCATTTAAGATTAATATTTTAGGCTTAATGCTTTTCAAATATTTTAAAAGCTCTTTTGCATGGCAGCCATAAGTGCCCAAATGTACATCGGAAATTACGACTACATCTACGTTTCTTTTATCCATAAACGGGAAATTTTAGGGGGAAGAATTTTATTACCGCTCGTTGGGAGCAGTTTAGAGATAAAGTAAAGGTGTTACCACTCTTCTTCCTCATCAAGTTTTACCTCAAAGGGGCTAAAGAAATAAAGTACAACAATTAACAAACACACGGCAAAGAATGACTCTAACATATTACCTGATTTTACATTACAAATGTAAGACACTGGATATCAAACAAATGTTACGACATTGTTAAATTATTATTCTCAGGGTTAAAGTCTGTTAAAATGACTTATAATGGTTAAATGATGCCTGATTTTTTGTTATGCTATTTTTATAAATCGGACATTCTTCTCATCAAAGACTGTTGAGCTTGAATAAATAAGAAGATAAAGAGTTCTATTTTGAAAGGCTATGTTTCGATTCGCGCCATGCCCACGGTGCAATTGCATTTTGCTCTTGCCAGAGGCCGATTTTGTTTTTCCTGGCTGTGATTTCCAGCTGCGCGTACAGTGAATCACTGGAATATTTTTTAAAATGCCAGGCCATTCCCTGTTTAATCATTTCCTGATTTACCACTTGCTTTTTACGATTAATGACAACAGCAATTAACCTTCTATAACGGTCGTATTTCTGGCTTTGTACGTTTACCATTTGCCCGAAACATAAATCGGACAATGCTTTTTTAGCCTGATTACCAAAAGGCTGCTTACCTCGTTTTTCCGGACAATCGATATGGGCCAAACGTATTTTTAAGGGTTGGTTCTGGTACAATACTTCCATCGTATCGCCATCTAAAATGCGAATTACTTTGGCGGTAAAAACAAGGTTGCTGTATTTTCTCGGTTTGCTTCCGCCAGGTTGAATGAAGCAGCTTTGCAGTGTTAACAGCAAAAAGAGAACACTTAATTTCCCTTTTCCCAACCGCATAATGTTTTTCCGTCCTTTTTGGCTTTTTCTATATCCACCTTTACAATTCTATAAGTGCAATTGCTTAAACCGCGACAATTAGAGGTATAATGATATTTTTTTGCACCCGGGCTATTGCATAGGTATACAGTTTTGGTTTCTTTGCAAGCAATGTTGGTAATGAAAAATAAGATTAGGGAGAGGGTTTTCATGTTTAGGGATGGGTAAAAAGTTCAACAATTGATGATCTATTTATATACTAAATATGATTAAATGTAAAGATTAAGGCTTCTGGCTTACTTCATAAAATTACTAATTACTGCTTCAACGCTAGATGCTAGGTCTGTTGTTCGTAATTCAAATCTTTTCACTTTCATGGCTTTGAACCAGTCGGACCAGTATTGTTTTATCACATCCTCTTCATAAGGACTTTGGATAGATGGATTAATACCCAATACCATAATTTCTAGTTCTTTTAAATTGTAAGGAAAAGAGATAAAGCCCAAGTTACTTTTCTTCATAACGGCTAGGTAATTCGCGGTATTTAGCTTTTTTTGAGCTAGAAATTCTGGAGTGATGAATGAACTTTTACCTTTTATGACTATTTTACTGTTTTTGTGGTACATGTAACCATCGGTTAGTATCACTAAAATATTCCTATGATCTGGTTTTATACAATATTGCTGAACATTGTTTTTGAAGAATCTCCAGATGTCGGAGCCAATATAATTACCGTCTTTAATAGCATACTGATAAATTTTTACAGGTTTGTCGTTATAAACTTTATCTAGATTTAAAAAATCATTTTTACTGGATTTAGGATTGAAATCAACCTTTAATTGTTGACTTAACAACTCAATATCTTGTATTTCAGGTATAGGATTAAAAAACACCTGCATTTGATCCTTTAAAAGAAGCATCTTCTTTCTTTTTATGTGTTTAACAAAAAGCTTTTCTACAGATTTGATATATTGAAGATCGCGTTGATAAAGACCAGGATTCTTTTTAGGGTCAATCCGATCTGATAAATCAAGTAAAAAACTGATATTCAGGTTTTGATTTTGCTGGGCTTTAGTCCCTTTCGAGCAGATACAAGTGATCAAAAAGATCATTAATAGGCTTAGTATTTTTTTTTTCATGCTGGTTTTATAAAGTTGACATATAAACGGAATTTTGGGAATCTTCACTTGCACCTACATTTTTAAGGTTTTCATCATAACAGGCCCTGCATTCATTTTGAAGATCAAATTTTTCACGTTGTGAAATGCGAAGTTGTTCATTAACAAATGTGATCCATCCCTGCACATACTCCGAGGCATATAGTACATATTCTTTGGTAGGTATAATTACAGCATCAATGATCCTTTGTAGTGTAACAATGCGTCCTTGCGCTTCAACAGAAAGCTTCTTGATGCTGCTGAGTTCCTCTATCAGTTTTTCTTTTTGAATTTCGATATCCGCAATACGATCCTGGTGAATCTGAATATCTTTTTTTCTGCGTTGCTGTTCGTGTTTAATTTTATCTTTCTCACGGTGCTCTTTCATAATAAAATCGAATACCACACCCCAAATGAGGTATACAACAAAACCTGCAAAGATGATTCCCCAGAACTCTATTTTAGTTATAGCAATAGAAACATTAAATTCCTCAGAATCAAAGTCTTTATTCAACTTATCTATCTTTTCTTCTATCTGATAAGCCAGGATGGCATCAAAAACAAAAGTGGTAATGAAAAGTAATCCGATCTTTAAATAATTCCATTTGCTTTTAGCCTCTCCAAACATGTGGATTAAATAACCCAAACCAAGAAATACAAAAGGAATAAAGGTTACAAATACACCTTCTAATAATCCATCACGCCAGGCTTTTTCAAAGGCTTTTGCATCTAAAATATTCATAACAACTGTGATACTATTCGCATCCAATATTTTAAAAAAAGCGGAGTATGAGGTGGAGATATAAAAGGTAAATAAATATAAACTTAAGGGCATGAGAATGATTAAACCAATATAAAATTTAGCTGAAGCTCCCTTCGATGCACTGATTTGGTATTTTTCTGGATCTCGGGCCAGTTCGTTAATTTCGAACTTTAACTCTTCGATATCATCTTTTACCTTTCTAATATTGCTTTCTACCTGAGTAATCTGCTGTTTTTTGCTTTCTTCGCTGATGGAAAGTGTCTTGATTTCAGTTTCCTTGCTTCTTTGCTCATTGATGTAAGGTTCTTTGGCTAGTTGTTGTTTTTCTACGAGTTCTTTTTCCTCATTTTGAAACTTCGCATAAATAGCATTCAAACATATCGAAAGTGCCAGTGGACTCCCACTGTTTCGAGATCCGTCTCTAAAGCCTGCTTCGTGGTAAGTTCTTTTTCTTACCTCCGCTGCTTGTTCGGTAACAGGTGTTTTGATCTCCACATCGTCATCTTGTGGCACATCGGCTGTTTTGAGGTTAAAAAATTCTTCTATTTGAGCAATCATAACATTTAGTTTTGAGTTTGAATCATTATTTTATAGTTATACTTCCCGCTTTACAGAAACGATGCGGTCTTTAGCGTATGTTTTTTGAGTAGGTGCTAACTCAATAGTTTTTTCTTCTATTTTTGTGGGTGCTTTTTTACTATAAAAAGCAAACAGTAAAAAAAGTAAACCTGTAATTACATCAAGTGGAATCCAAATGCTTTTCCGGTGCAGGTAAATGGGGAAAAAAGGATTAAAAAGAATAAGGACTAGAATAAAAACAATAGCTAACGAATAGTTCTTTTGATTTATCCAGCTGTAAATGTGCAACACTGCTCCAAGTGAGACTATGGTTCTTAAAAAAGTGTAATATTCGATAGGCAACTTCAATATTGCTGCAAAACAACATAGAGCACAAACAATAAGAAAAACTTTCATAATCGAGAATTAGAATGTATTTATCGTAAACTGGATGCGCTAACCCCTGAATACAATGGCATCATTAAGTGCGTTTACAATTTTCTGAACATATAATCGATCTTTTGAAACAATACTGTTCACTTCTCCTGAATTGGTACTGATTCTAACAGTAAATTCATTTTTAATAAGAATACCAATACTTAGAATAATAAAGCCCATGATTCTTGCTTCACTGGAAAGTAACATTAGCGTGCCTATTACGATCATAATAGCAGGTAAAGTTTTACTTTTTATGATTTCAAAAATATGAACAGAAGATATGTTCCTCATTGCATAAGTTTTTGAGTTGGTAACATACCTGGATTGGGTAACCGTAACATTTATATCTTGGTAAAATGTTACTTCGCTTTGTAATTGTGCTTCCATAAGTAGTTTATTAGTTGTTTATTATCCAAAAGTAGACAAGTAACAAGGCTATACATTACGGGAAACCGTAACACAAAAAATTATTTTCAACTCACTCAAAAAACGAAACACTCTCATTATCAAACAGATAAAAATCAATCAACTGTGCATATTTAATACACTATTCATTTTTAGGCTTTATGTAATTCTCAGATTTTTCTTTTATCCACCAGTTATTATCAAGGCGTTTTATTGATTTAAAAGAACGGGTTATACCGGGTTTCATGGTTGCAGTATCGAGGTGCCTCGGCCACACATGTAAAATGGTGTCGGCACCGATACGTACCCACCAAAATGTTTTGCCGTAACGTTTTGTTGTATAAATTTCGCTTATCGTTCCTGTAATGGTGTTCATATTAAAACCAGGTTCCATTAACTGATAAGTTGTTATTTTTTGTTTCTGTGCACGGGCAATGCCAAAAGCGAATGTTAATAAAAGCAACGTACCTAAATGTTTCATTGCGCTAAGGTATTTAGGCAAAAAACGGATTCCTTACGGCAAACCCCATTCGGGTTATTTTATTTAGGATAGATGATTTATTTATGAAAGATTGGATGTATAAGGAATGCTTAACATAAATCATTGCAGTAGCGTATTTTCGGTTATAATATCAAGCTATACAAGATCAAAAAAAATGGTATTGAAAATGAGAGGTTGCCCTGTTTGCCACCAATACAAACGATGGGGCAACCTCTGCACTTTTGAGAATTAAACGTTAATTAATAAAGATCTATGGTTTGATGCAGCTGAATCCGGTAATTGTAAAGCTCATCCAAATTGAATAATTGTTTTTTCTCTCCGGCGTCTTTCCCGTTGTGAAAAGTTTCTATGTATTTATTAGCGGTATTAAAGTGGAATCTACAAATCGGCTTGCGGTTATTGTCATCTAAAAGCACTCCGAAATAAGATTGGGTATCCCGTGCAGCAATTCGAATGGAAGGGATTTTCTCGCGTAAAATGGCCTTTACAATCTGGAAAGCTTCTAACTCTTCCTCTGTGGTTACAATTTTAGATGCATCGGGATCTTCAATAATGGAAATCACTTTATCATCTTCCTTTTTTTCTATTTTCTCATTGATATTCAGCGCTGATTTTAAACGGTCGCTAATGGATTCGTTGATGGAAATGGCAAGGGCTTTTTTAGTATATTCTTTAAAAGCGATCATGCGGTTAGCGGTAAGGGGCTTATCAAAAAACCGGTTAACCAATAACTTCACTATTTCATCAGAAGGGCTATCAATCTCCTTTTCAAATTCCTTTCTAATGGCCTTAATGTATTTTAATCCTTCGGCAGAATCTAGGATGGTTTCTAAATTGTATTCATTTTTAGTAAAGCTTTCGAGAATTTTAATGGCATTGTCTTTCAAATCTTCGATATCGATGGTGAGAAAAGGTTTTTCATCCATGATATTTGGCTTTTCCAGATCGGCATAAAAGTTATAAACCGTACCATTGGTAAGTACACCAAAACGTGCTTTGGAAACATGGTAATAACGGTGAAGTTGAGAGTTATGTGCATCTGCACTTTCTTTCCAATGTTTGCATTCGAAAATAAGAATCGGTTCGTTGTTTTTACGGATCACATAATCTACCTTTTCACCTTTTTTGGTTCCGATATCACAAATATGTTCAGGAATCACTTCGGTTGGATTAAAAATATCATAGCCAAGAATTTGAATAAAAGGCATCACAAATGCATTTTTTGTTGCTTCCTCGGTATTAATCTGGTCTTTTAAACCCACTACCCGCTGATGAAGTTGTTCTAACTTTAGTTTAAGATCCATGTTGCCTGAGTTTTTTGGTTGTTGAACAAATGTAGAACGCGAGCTTGGTTTATTTTTACGGGAAACCGTAGAGGGGTGCATTGGTATCTTTGATATTGCTTATAGAAAGTTTTGTCCGCATTATCATTTTAAATAAGCCGGAAGAAACCGTTAGCCAATAGTTGCACACAGATTAAAGCTGAACCAGCCTGATCATCAATTTTATATTTTAGACCATTAAGCAGTTAAGGGAATTAAGATTATTAAATTACCTTATTTGCGATACAATAAGCGATGAGTTGCCCGTTATTGGAAATATTCAGCGCAGTTTTAATATAACTTATCCTTTTTTCGATACTGCTTAAACCAGATGGTTCCATTTTTTTTTCCTTTAAAATGCCAGCCATTTCTTTTTGGGTTTTGCCATCTAAAATTAGTGAAACGATTGTTTTGTCGTAAGCGGTAAAATCGTGCAGGTATTCTTCTTTTTGCCTCAGATTGGGCGAATGGTATTTTTTATTTTTATAAACACTTTCTAAAGCCAGTTTAAGGTCTTTCGCATCGTGGCGTGCCTTAGGTACAAAAGCATCTATATCATATTCCTTAAAAAGTGTATTGGCTATCAAAGCTCTGTTTTCTATAGAAAATACCAGAATTTTTAAGTCGGGCTGAATTTCCTTTAATGCCTTTATCAGTTCTCTACCTCCTGATATTTTTTGTTTTGGATAATCTTCATCAAAAGAAAGATCGGTAATGATCAATTCATAAGGATCGCCATCTCGAAGTGCTTTTTGTACGCGTGTAAATGCATCATCACAATAAAATACATAATCTTTATCAGCTATGGTAATCCCAAGATCGGTAAGTGCACTACGAAGTGATTTACTCACGATTTCATGGTCTTCGGCGATGAGTACGTTTTTGAACATATTTATATTTTTAATTAGATTGGAAATGAAAATTCAACACAAAGCCCTTCATCGGGCTTGGTGTCAAAAGTAATATGGCCCGAAATACTTTCTATACGGGTTTCCGTATTCCTCAAACCATTTTTAAATGTTAAAACCTCCATTCCTTTTCCATTATCCACATATATTACCTTTACAAGGCCATTTTCACGCTTAAAATCTATTCCAACCATATCTGCACCGCTATGTTTTTTCATATTGGTCATCAGTTCCTGCAAAATGCAAAATACCTCTGTTTTGGTATCATCTTTAATTCCTTCCCAAAGTTTTTCAGCATTACCTCCCAAAACGATGTTGATTTTCTCAGAGGCATAAGCATATAACATTTTTGATAACTCAACAGAAAAACTTTCTTCGTGGCTATTATCTTTATTATCGTAAGAAAGGTCTCTGGATATTTTATAAATCACATCCAACTTATCAGCGAGGTCGTTTTTATCTATTTCATTAGTATTCTCCACTTCCGACATTACCTGGTATACCCGATTGGCAACACGATCGTGAATTTTTTTAACATATTTAAGCTCCGTTCTTTTTACTTCGATTTCCTTCTCCTGTTGCAGGCTTTTTTTCCGTTTTAAGTAAAGGAAATAGCCGAAGATTAAAAATATTATCAGAGTACCGATCCCAATATTTCTAACTAAAATATCCTTTTGTTTCTCTATATTCTCTCCTTGTGCTTTTAGAAAGTTGGCTTTGTTTTTTTCCGAATTATAACGAATAACTGCAAATTGATTCTTGGCAGCACTACGGACAGTTTGTATGCTATCGCTTAGATTTTGATAAGTCTGAAAATATTTTTTGGTGGCTGGTGGAGGACTAAGTTTGATCAGTTTTTGTAAACCTTCCAAACGATCATCAACCCGGTTTAACACTTGAGCAATCTGATATCTCTTGTTTGCATAAAACAAAGCAGAATCAGGTTTAATATTGGTGTAATAATCAGCAAGATGGGCATAACTCGCATTAAGCTCTAATGAGAGATTGTTCCTTTTCCTAATATCTAATGCTCTTAATAATTCAGGGGCAGCATTGTAATTTGGGTTTTGAAGCCATTTGGTTAGGGCAAGGTTGGATAATACTTTGGCAAATGTTTCACTGTCAATTGATTGATTTAAAATATCTTGATAGATGGTTATTGCCTTTAGATAAGCTTTTCTTTTCCTGTAAATATTTCCAATATTATTTTTAAGCACAGCTTCGGGAACAACACCCGTAGTATAATCTAAAGCTTCTGTATAAAATTCAATAGCTTGATCATAATCTTTTAAATTTTCTGAAGCAAATCCTAAGTTATTTAAGTTCGCTTTTATAAATATGTGCTCTTTTGGTATTCTTTTATTGAAAAATGGAGATGCATTTATCGATAATTCTTGTCCTCCAAAATAATCACCATTATTAGTTGAGATCATAGCCATATTTAAAAGGCACTTCGCAACACCTAAATTATTTTTCTGTTGAAGAAAGAGGTCTTTAGCTTTATCCAAATAAAAAAAAGCACTATCAATTTTTTGTTCTACTAAGTATTGATATGCCTTATCGTATATAGGGTTATTTTCTTTTTTTTCGACTTTTATACCCGGGCTTTTCTTGGAGCAGGAGAACAAAAGCACGATGAAGATTATGGCAATATTGAGGCGCTTCACTTTTTTAGATTTTAATCTAAATTAAAGAAATTTAATTTGGATTGCACCTTATTTAAACGTTTTAAAATTGTTAAGCACTAGTTGACTGAAATTTTTGAAATATTAAAATAAAAAATAAGGCGGCAATGTGCCGCCTTATTATCCTATTACTATTTCGGTATTTTGATCTGGCCACCTTCACCACCTATATCGTCGCCTGGAGGGGTGTCTCCTGGGTTATTTGGATCATCAGGATTCGTATCACCAGGATCGGCATCAGCAGTATTTACAGTTGTTGTTCCGCCACAAGAAGCAGACTGATTTGTATTGTACGGAGTAGCTAATCCTAATAGGATTGCAATAAATAATGGAATAAACATTTCTTTAAAAATTTAAAAAGTGATGTACACGTAGTTCCCCACGCCCCATGCATGGGGGTTGCTACAAACTGTAAATCAGAAGGCCTTCTGAAATTTTTGGGAAGTGTTGAGTGTCTGTCGCGGGAGCTTGTAGCTGCTTCCCAAACCGGCTAATAACTACCGCGATTTCTACTCTTTTATTAATCAGTTTTTTAAATTAGCTTTGATAATGAATCGCTGCCTGTGCTGATCAACGATACAAATATGGGGTGAGTCAAAAGATTAATTATCAGTATATTCCGATGTTTCCTTTGTTTCCGCCTAGATTCCGGAAAACCGTAAATATTCCACTTATTCCGTCTTATTTTTACGCTAAATTTTAAAGAAATGTTTGAGGAGTATAAAAAAGACTTATTAAAATTCTATCAGATAAAAGAAAAAAACAATAATCTTTCTGATAATTTAAACCCTCTTAAACGGGAAAGGTTAAGGGCCGAATGCATTGAGGTTTTTAGACAAAAAAACACATCAAAAGACAAAGATTTAATCAAATCAGTTTTTGATCCTTCAAATGGGTATGAGGATCAGGTAAGAAGTATTGAGAGGTTCAATTTAGATCGATTTAGACCTTTAATCAGTTTTCTGAAAGAAGAAGTAAGAGTTATTAGAGATGATAAGCTGATTAAGCTCTTTGCATGGTTAATAAATTTTCCTACAAATGAAGAGTGGAGAGGATTTAGTCAAGCGGAAAAAAATATCGTTTTTAAGGCCGCAGAAAAAACACAGCCCCAAAAACCTTTACCTCCAAAGAAGCCGACACCTATCCCGCCCGGGCCTTCAACACCCATTATTTCACACCGTTTCTCATCCCCCAAAATCATTATTACCTGCATATTAGCACTAACAATCACCAGCATATCTTTTATGGCATGGGAGCGTATGGTTACAAGTGTTAGAAAACCCAATCCAGATGAGAAATTTATGTATTGGGATGGCGATCATTACGAACCCGTTAAAGAAGGTGAACAAAAGGCGGGAGTTACGATTATCCCGTTAGATCTTAAACTCTTACAGCAACAAAGAAAGATTACTTTGCCTGATACATTGACAAAATATTCCTTGGGTAAAGTTTGGTATAAAGGATATGGAAAGGCGCATGAATATTTTACCGCTCCAGGCGTATATCCTCCCGATACAATCAGAAGACTAAAACCCCTTTCATCTCAAATAATAAAATATTCTTCTTATGACAGGTATTTACTAACCCGTTTAAAATGGTTTTTAGGTACTGCTTTTTTTATAGGCCTTTGTGGTTACTGGGCAGGCACATTTAAGAAAGAAGTTAAAGAGCCTATAAAAGGAAAAAAGATGGATGCTGTTGAAGATCTTCCTGAAGCTGAGCTCGTACAACAACCGGTTTAGAAAAAGGAATAGTGTTATAAATAAAGCTAAGTAATGGTTTAACCCAGATATTTTTACCTGAGTTAAACCAATTTATTTTACTGGCCCCAGTTTACCTGGATATTGTGTTTTTGTGCATACACTTTACCTTTTTCCATCAGTGCATTAAAATTTTGTTCAAATTGGGCACCATATTTCTGGTCGATGCTTTTAATCATTTCATCTTTAGTCGTTTCGCTACCCTTACTGTCGCAGAGTTTAGCAAAGGCCATGTATTCGTTTTTATAAACAGGGATCACCATTTCATACAATTGCTGCGAAAGACTTTTAATTTCCTTTTCTTCATCTCCCGATGCTGAAAGTTTTTTCACTTTTTCCAGTGATTGTTCAAGGTATAATATTTTGTTGTTGAGACTGGTAACGGCTTCGTTGCCTTTCTTTTTACTGGATGGAATATCAGGATATTCTTTGGTTTCGTCGTTAATATGACGAGCGAGATCGGCAGTGGCAAAATCGTTGATCATGTTGGTGTTCAGGATGGCAATGTCGAAAAAACGTTCAGGGGTTTCGGAGCAAGCCGAGAAAAAAAGCGTGAAGAGGATTAAAATCGCGAATCCAGATTTTTGGGATAGTGCTTGTAATTTGTTCATAATCTAAATGGGTTTCCTTATAAAATTTAAATTTCGGTAGGAGCAAAGATTGAGCCGAGTTTTTGAGTTGTAAGCATAAAAACCGCTCTTGTATTTGATAATAAACAAAAAATTAACACAAATCAGTGTAATTCTAAATGCAATAATTATAACCATTTGGACTTGATCTTCAACTACATAATATGTAAATTTAGTTCTCTTATACAGCCTTCTTTTAATTACGTTCTTATCATCTTGAATTAAACCCTAAAAAAGCCATGAACCAATCAGAATTAATTGAAAAAAAAAGGCGTTTTATCAAACGCACTTATTTCGGAGTGTCAGACAATCCGCTTGATGATGTAAATCCATTTGACGCCTGGGATGAATTTTTAGTAGCAAAGGTTAAAGACATGAATTGGGGAATAAATCCTGATGCTATAAAAAGATCAAAAATCAGGTTTGCCTATAATTTTAATAAAATTTTAGATCATTATAGTGTTACACTTGGCCTTGATGATATCCTGGTTGACCTAGATAATGATGCGCAAACCAACGAATCAATGATCAATACCTGGGCGGATAAAGCCATTTTTCCGGGCGATAAAACTGAAACAAAAAACAAAGTGGAAGAGAAATGAAAAAGGCCTTACTAATGATTGCCTGCCTTGGCTTTGGAAGTTTGGCAGTTGCACAGGTAAATGAAAATGCCGATACCACAGCAAAAAAAAGCATTGTGGAAGAATCCAGTTCGTTTAAAGTTTTTGATAAATATGGATTAAAGGTTGATCTGAAATTTATTGACCCTGAAAAAGGCTCATTTGGGATTGATTATCAATTTCAACTAGATCGGAATTTGCTCGGTCATGATCCGGCTAAAATCAATAAATTAAATCTATCACTAGGCAGCAGGGGTTTTGTAACCGTAGCTGAAGATAAAAATAAAAACAGCAGCTTAATCTCCGAAATTAAATTGGAAGGGCAACCGCTTTTTCACGTAAAAGGGAAAGAACTCGGCCAGCGGACTCCTATTGATCTCTCGGCGGAAGATGATCCGGAATTACCTCCAGGGAAAGATCCACTTGTTGATGAAGCAAGAAATTTAGCAGCTCAGGTGGCATCGCCTTTATGGCTTTCGTTAAATTTGCATGCGAAACACGAAACCACACAGGATTTCAGAAACTACGACTTTGCATTTGGTCCGCAGCTTTCTGTTTCTACTTCCTACCTCAGCGCAATTCTCGATTTTCCTTTTGGTTTACTTCGGGCAGCTAAAAACAACAATCCAAGGCAGTTGGATTTATCAGTAGGCTATGATTATGTAACCGGAGCAAACAAAACCAGCCTTGCGCCTTTACTTGATGACGCTAAATTTATGAACAGGCTGAACCTAAAAGCAGAATGGGAAACAGGAATATTTTCAGGAAATGAACGCATTGCCTTTTTATTTGATTCATATTACGACCTTGACCGTAATTTATTGCTGAAAAATGCAGGTAAAGACTGGAATTATTTTTATATGATCAGGATTGAAAAACTTTTAAAAATTAACCTGGGGCCGGGCACCAAAACTAAGGTGGCTGTGAAATATACAGCAGGTGAGCTTCCGCCAAATTTCGATAAAGGTTTTGTACTTGGCGGGGGTTTTTCAATTGATTTTTAGTAAGCATATTTCTGGCGATTGTATCTTAAATTAACGATACAGTCGCTTTAAACTCAAAAATCAGATTCCATTTTTAAGGCTGTAGACCTCACCTGTGTAATTTCTCTTCAATATTTGCGCAGCCATTTTACTCCTTTGTCCGGTTTGGCAATAGCAAACAACTGTTTTACTTTTTGGAATGGTTTCAATTGAGTTTTCAAGATCGTATAATGGAATGTTGATGCCGCCGATATTGTAATCTTCATGTTCGTAATCCTCGCGCACATCAATCAGTACGATTTCTTTTGAATTTGTTTCGAGCCAATTGTTCAACGTTATTTTGTCGATTTCTTTTATCGAATCGCCCTTTTTCAAAACATTTATATCTCTGGTTTCTGCTTGCTTTTCTGATGCGATATTAAATACCATAACAGAATTATTCAGCGCATTAATTGTCATCAGCTTTCCAGATAAGGTTTCTCCGATACCGGTGATTAACTTTAATGCTTCGTTGGCCATATATAAACCAACAATACCAGGCAGCAGGCCAATTACACCACCCTCCAAACAGTTGATATTTTCGGTTGGTGGATCAGGATAAAGATTTCTATAATTAACACTTCCAAAGTGGTTAAATACAGCAATTTGCCCTTCAAACTGTAATATCGACCCAAATATGAGTGTTTTATCCAAGCTTACGCAGGTATCATTTACCAGGTAACGGGTGCTAAAATTATCAGAGCAATCAATCACCAACTCATAATCCCTGCAAATATTTATGGCACATTCATCGGTAAAACGTTCAGCATAAGCCTTAAGCTTAACATGCGGATTAAGTAGTGTAAGTTTTTTAACCGCCACCTTTGCCTTTGGCTGGCCAATATCGGTATGGTTATATAAAATCTGTCGGTGCAGATTACTCAATTCCACCATATCATCATCCACAATGCCAATTTCGCCAAATCCAGCCGCAGCCAGGTATTGCAAAACCGGGCAGCCCAATCCGCCGGCACCAATTACCAGCACGCTTGCCGCTTTAAGCTTTTCCTGCCCGGCCAAACCCAATTCTGGTAAGATCATTTGCCGGCTGTAACGGCTTAATTCTTCCTTTATCAGCATTTTTTATTAATTAAACTCATATCCCAATCTTTCCAGATCGGTTCATAACCTTGCTTTCTGATCATGGCTGCAATTTCCTGCGCGGAGCGTTCATCAGATATTTCGAACTGCTCTAATGATTGCGGCTCTACTTCATATCCTCCTGGATTGGTTTTAGAGCCTGCACTAATAGCGGTAATGCCCAGCTTAATTACCTGGTTTCTGAAAGCCATTGTTTCCCGGGTGGATATTGAGAGTTCTACTTCGCTATTGAATAAGCGGTAAGCGCAAATCAACTGTACCAATTCCTTATCGTTCATTACCACCTTAGGCTCTAAACCACCGCTAAAAGGCCGCAGCCGGGGGAATGAGATGCTAAATTTACTTTGCCAATACTGTTTTTCGAGATAGGATAGGTGTAGGGCCGTAAAAAAAGAATCAGTCCTCCAGTCTTCCAGTCCGATGAGTACACCCAGCCCCATTTTATGGATTCCAGCCTGCCCCAATCGATCAGGTGTTTCCAAACGGTATAAGAAATTGGATTTTTTTCCTTTGGGGTGGTGTTTGCGGTAATCGTCCTGGTGGTAAGTTTCCTGGTAAACCAGAACGGTATTCAGGCCGTGGTGAATCAGCGTTTCGTAATCTTCTACATCAAGCGGTTGTACCTCCATAGAGATATGGGCAAAATGAGGACTGATCAGATCCAAAACTTTTTTAAAATAATCGGTATGCACACTTTGGTTGGCTTCGCCTGTAACCAGCAAAACATGCTCGTAACCCATGCCCTTAATTACGGCTACTTCCTGCATAATTTCCATAGGGTTCAGGGTTCTTCGCCTCACTTTATTATCGTAGCTAAACCCACAATAAGTACAAATGTTATTGCACTCATTGGAAAGATAAAGCGGAATGTACATTTGGATTACCCTCCCAAAGCGATCCAAGGTTAGCCTTTGACTAATCTGTGCCATATCCTCTAAATAAGGCATTGCAGCAGGCGAGATCAAGGCTTTAAAATCATCCAGACTGCGTTGCGAATTGCTCAATGCCCTTTCTACATCGGCTGCAGTTTTATCATATATACTGGCCTTGGTATCGTCCCAATTATAGGATTCGAATATGTTGTTAAAGCTATTCATCAAGAAATGCGGTTAGTGGACTGCTTGCTGCTGCATATTGTTGCTGGCCTCCCAGTTTAGCTTCAAAGGCCATTCTACCTGCTTCTACAGCCAGTTTAAATGCGGTAGCCATAGCAGTTGGGTTTTTAGCGATGGCAATTGCGGTATTTACCAACACTGCATCGGCGCCAATCTCCATGGCTTTTGCGGCATCAGATGGTGCGCCTATACCAGCATCAATAATAACAGGTACCCTGCTCTGGCTAATAATAATCTCTAAAAAATCAATGGTTCTTAAACCTTTATTGCTACCAATGGGCGATCCGAGCGGCATTACAGCAGCGGTACCTACATCTTCTAAACGCTTACACAAAACAGGGTCGGCATGAATGTATGGAAGTACCACGAAACCCAGTTTAACCAGTTCTTCAGTCGCTTTCAGCGTTTCAATCGGGTCGGGCATCAGGTATTTCGGATCGGGATGAATTTCGAGCTTAATCCAGTTGGTTTCCAAGGCCTCGCGCGCGAGTTGAGCTGCAAAAACAGCTTCTTTCGCATTGCGCACACCAGAGGTATTGGGCAATAAATTGATATGCGGATGTTTAAGGTGATGGAGGATATCATCATCTTTACCTTTTAAATCTACACGTTTAAGCGCAACGGTAACCAGTTCGGAAGCCGAAGCGATTAATGCACTTTCCATCACCCTTGCCGAACTGAATTTTCCGGTTCCGGTAAAAAGTCTGGAGCTAAATGTTTGATCTGCTATTGTTAACATATCTGTAATTTTAATGCGAATGGATGTTAAATTTGCTGTTGATTTCCTCTAGCACAACCGAGGTTTGAATCTGGTTGGTAAGTGCAGCCGATATAGCAATTCCGTAAATTCCGGTTTCTAGAATTGCCGGAATATCTGCCGCTTCAATTCCTCCAATGGCCACAATTGGCGTTTTTATGTTAGCTTGACGAACTTTTTCCATCAATTTCCGGTAACCGGCCAAACCTACAATCGGACTCAGATTTTCTTTAGTACGGGTAAAACGGAATGGACCCAAACCAATATAATCTGCCCCTTCGGCTACCCTTTGCTGTATATGCTCGAATGTGTTGGCCGTACCACCGATAACCTGTTCCGGATTGATAATCTTCCGCGCTTCCAGAATGGGCATATCCTGCAAACCAAGGTGCACACCATAACTACCCACCGCCTTGGCCAGGTGAGGATAATCATTTATAATAAGTTTGGCTCCATAACTTTCGCATAATGCCTGCGCGGCTTTGGCAAAAGGGAGAATCTCAGTTTCCGAACTGTTTTTAATGCGGAGCTGAATCCATTTGCCGCCAGCCTTAAGCACCTGCTCAATGGCATCTATATGGGTTCCAGTTTGAGGGGCTTGTGAGATATATTGTAATGGCTGAATCATGTTCACGTTTTTAAAGATTTTGAGTGTAGCTTTGACATTCGAGCTGTGCTTTTTTGAAAGTATTTAACGCCTCCGAAAGGTTATTCCAAATGGAACCAAGTAGGGCAACCCCATCAAAATTCATTTCCTTTACCACACCGATTTCCTTTATGCCAATGCCTCCAAGGGCAATGATTTTAGGTTGACCGGTCTTCTTTTCCAATTGAAAACCTGATGGGATAACACTTTGATAACCCGGCTTGGAAATGCTGTTGAATACTGGTCCGAAAAAGCTGTATTTATATTGCTGGATGGCACCGATAGCTGATAACTGATGGATAGAGGTACTGAATATAAAGTTCTGAGGCAATTCCTGCTCACCTCTGTTTTTTCTGAAACTGTCGGTATGGTGAATTCTGTTAATGTTGTAATCTTTGGCCAGTGTATGGTAATGGTGTAAGGCAATCTGCGGATGGTATTCGGGTAAAATCCCCTCAATAATATCCCGATAGGCAGCTTCATCAGCATTTTCTTTCCGCAAGTGAAAAACCGCTAAACCTGCTTCAAAAAGTTGGTTTATCAGAAGGCTTTCTTGCTTAAAAATTGTTGGTTTAGCAATTACAATCAGTTCCATAATGGCTTAAGAATAAATTTCGCTGCCTTTTTCTGTAAATTCCTTTGATTTTTCCTGCATCCCTTTGGCTAAAGCATCTTCTGCCTCAACACCTTGTTTTGCAGCATATTCGCGTACATCCTGCGTAATTTTCATAGAGCAGAAATTTGGGCCGCACATGGAGCAGAAATGTGCAATTTTAGCACCCTCAGCAGGCAGTGTTTCATCATGGAATTCTTTTGCGGTATCAGGATCGAGTGATAAGTTAAACTGGTCTTCCCATCTGAATTCGAACCTTGCCTTGCTTAAGGCATTGTCGCGGTATTGCGCACCGGGATGGCCTTTGGCTAAATCGGCCGCGTGGGCAGCAATTTTATAAGTAATTACACCATCTTTTACATCTTTTTTATTCGGCAAGCCCAAATGCTCCTTAGGGGTTACATAACAAAGCATGGCAGTACCGAACCAACCGATCATGGCAGCCCCGATGGCCGAGGTAATATGATCATAACCCGGCGCAATATCAGTGGTTAACGGACCCAAGGTGTAAAATGGAGCTTCAGAACAGTGCTCAAGCTGCTTTTCCATATTGGCTTTAATCAGGTGCATAGGCACGTGGCCCGGGCCTTCAATAATGGTCTGCACATCGTGTTTCCAGGCAATTTTGGTGAGTTCGCCGAGTGTTTCGAGTTCTGAGAACTGTGCGGCGTCATTTGCATCGGCAATACAGCCTGGTCTTAATCCATCCCCTAACGAAAATGCAACATCGTAAGCCTTCATGATCTCGCAAATCTCTTCAAAATGGGTGTACAGGAAATTCTCCTTATGATGTGCCAAACACCATTTGGCCATAATGGATCCGCCACGAGAAACAATACCGGTAATTCGTTTGGCGGTTAATGGCACATAACGGAGCAATACGCCAGCATGAATGGTAAAATAATCTACGCCCTGTTCGGCCTGTTCAATAAGGGTATCGCGAAAAATTTCCCAGGATAAATCTTCTGCTTTTCCATTTACTTTTTCTAAGGCCTGGTAAATCGGAACGGTGCCGATGGGTACCGGAGAGTTGCGGATAATCCATTCACGGGTTTCGTGAATATTTTTTCCTGTTGAAAGGTCCATAATTGTATCGGCACCCCAACGGCAGGCCCAAACTGCCTTTTCTACTTCTTCTTCAATAGTTGAGGTAACGGCCGAATTGCCAATATTGGCATTGATTTTTACCAGGAAATTTCGCCCGATAATCATCGGCTCAAGCTCCGGGTGATTGATGTTGCAAGGAATCACTGCCCGTCCGGCAGCTACCTCTGTTCTTACAAATTCGGGGGTGATGTATCCTTTTGGTGTATTGGCGCCAAAGCTATTGCCCTGGTGCTGATGGTTCATTACCTCGTGCTGGCTGCCCAGTTGTTCGTTCAATAGATCAATCTGCTGATTTTCCCTGATGGCAATATACTCCATTTCGGCCGTTATAATGCCTTTTTTAGCATAATGCATTTGCGATACATTGGCACCTGCTTGCGCTTTATAAGGTTTATTGGTGAAGTTAAACCGCAGCGAATCAAGCTTCTCATCAGCCAAACGCTGCTGCCCGTAAACAGAAGAAAGCACCGGAAGCTCTTCCACATCAAGCCTGTTTTTAATCCACTGCTCCCTTAAGCGCGGCAACCCTTTTTTAACATCAATAATAACATTAGGGTCGGTATATGGGCCGCTGGTATCGTAAACGGTTACCGGTGGGTTAGGCTCGGTTAGGCCAAAACCGTTGTGGATTTTTGTTTCTGTTAAACTGATCTCCCGCATGGCTACCTGTATATTGTGGATTTTTCCGGGAACAAAGATTTTTCGTGATGCCGGAAAAGGACTGCGGCTAATGACTTCCTGGTTTGGTGTTTTTTCTTGTTTCATGTGGTAGTTTGAATATTGAATGATTGAATGGGGATATAAGAGATGTAAAGAATGAATTGAAAGTCATACATTCACTCGTTCTTTTACCCCCCTTGCGTGGCTTTTATGAGTATAATCTGATCGCCATGACTTAACAGATGGCCAGCCCAGCCCGATTTGGGAATGATGTTTTGATTTACCGCAATGGCAAGTCCGTCGGTTTCTAAAAGTAGAACAGTAGCAAATAGCTGTTCGATGGAACAGGTTTCCTTTAGCGAATGATTCTGATTGTTTATAGTTACTTCCATATTAAAAAATTTGGAAAAACTATAGAGATTGCCCCGTATTGGGGATCGAAAAGACAGCAATGGTATTGCTTTCACTTTTCCCTTCGGCAGTACTAACTGCATCAGGTTCAAAGGGTATTTCTCAGCACGTAGGCACCCCTAAAGTTTTTTTGTAAATATATAGGATTAAATTTCTAAAGCAAATAAAAAATAGTATAGATAAAATCTATATGATATGAAGACTAATATAGAGATGGCATAAAAATTTTAGAGAAACAAATCTCCTGAAGGTATTATCATCCGATAGCTATCTGATAACGAGTCCTTTAGCGGAGTCTGTCAATAACTGTTTACGAAGGGTCTTTTCCAATTAGCGTAATGTCCGGAAAAGATCCCTTACTGCGTTAAGGATGACAATCCTGGTGATTAAAACACTAATTTTTCATTCCCCAATCTTCGCTCCCTTTCTCTCGAACAAAAATCTATCTTGATGCAGTGATTGTTTTGCTTAGGTCCATCGCTTTCTGCATATCAGCAATGCCATATCCGAATGGAACTTCCGGTTTTCCAGCACGGTCTGCAGACTTTCTAATAACCTCCATAAGCTCCTCATTGGTAAGTTTAGGGTATGCTTGCCATAAACATGCGGCCAAGCCACACATAATCGGACTGGCGTACGAGGTTCCACTACGTGTTTCACTGTTCCCACTCTCATTAATTACACTTGCAGTACCACCTAAAGCTACTACATCAGGCTTCATCCTGCCATCTACCGTGACGCCCCAAGAACTAAAGGCACTAATTTTCAGGTTGCTGTAAATAGCCCCTAATGTAAGTACGTGAGGGGAATCGGCAGGGGTACCTACCCAAGTGTTTTCATTCCCGGCACAGTTAACAATAAAAATGCCTTTACTAGCTGCTACATTAGCACCACGTGTTGCTAAAGCCGTTTTCCCATCCATATCTTCAAACTTATATCGCGTATATGGGTAATAAAAACCTGTAGAATAAGAAAGAGATGAGTTAACAATATCTACCCCAACACTATCGGCATACTCAATAGCATTTACCCAATAATCTTCTTCGATAGGATATTCGGTAGACTCATCTTCACTGCGCAGCAACCAGTAATTTGCTTCCGGAGCGGTACCCACATAGTTGCCCGGCTGGTTGGTGGCCATGCATGAGGTTACCCAAATGCCATGACTGTCTACACTATAAGGATTATCATTTTCGTACACAAAAGACTTTGCCCCTTTTACATTTACATTTTTTAAAGCAGGGTTAGTTTTGAAGTTAATAAAGCCGGCATCGATCACCGCAATATCAATTCCTTCCCCTCTAAAACCTTTATTATGTAATGCCTGGCCATTATTAATACTAATATTGGTTAATGCTGAGCCATAATTTAATGATGCGCCTGGAGTACGGTTAGCACCAATTTGTGGCACATCTACATACTTAGAGGCGGTTGTTACTTCTTTTCTCTTTCCTTCCCACACCAGAATTACCTCTTTTACAAAGGGCAGCGCTTTGTATTTGTCGATTAAGAATTCATCTGTACAATTTACACTTACAGTGTTCAGCCATTTACTTTTAGCTACAATAGTGCCGCCCACCTGTTGTATTGCTTTTAGGTATTCGGGAGAAATTGGTAAGTCTGACGCATCGATTGGGATGTTTCTCTTACGTCTCCGTTCAATTGCTTTTGGAGAAAGAAATGATTCTGGATTATTGATCGATAAATTCGATTGTCCTTTGTCTTTGAGCACCAAACGAAATTTATAGTCGTTGCCGTCGGTAACCACAACCTTGCATTTGGCTACGCCTTTACCATTAACCAATGTAGCTAAAACATAAGTTACTCCAGCGGCATCGGGCCAAACGACACCTTCATCCGTTACCCTGGCAATCCTTGGGTTCTCAGAACTCCAAACAACTGAATCAGACTCGCCAGAAAGTAAATTTTGAATTTTTACGGTTAACCTGGCACCAAAAAAACTATCGTTTGCGAGTTTTACCTCACCTGGCTCTATCGATATTGTAATAGCGGGTATGACTGGGGTTTCTGGCACTTCTGATTTTTTACAGGCAGAAAATAAAAAGCAGAATAAAAAAGGGATGAGATAAAGGCGATGGGCGTATAAATTCATGACGAACTTTAAAAATAATAATATCTTTTACAGAAAAAGAAACTCACTTTTAAAGCTACATTCTTCTTCATAGATTTTACAAGTATAAGGTAATTGTGCGGATTGCAGACATACATAAATAAAAAAACTACTTATATAGTAATATAACACATATTATATTTATCAACCCAGGTATTCAACCTGCACGCTAATCCATCCATCCACACCTACCGCCTTATGCAAAATGCAAAACTTCCTTATAGCGGTAGAAAACACCATCAATTTACAGCCGATCTTTATTAAAACGAGTCATATAGCCTATCTTCGTTCCAAAATATTAAACCTCATACCTATGCAAACCCTGTTGGCGCTACAAAGCGGTAAACTTAAAGGAACAGTATCTTTGAAACTTTCGGAAAACCTTACAGATTTTCCGCAGGAAATATTTGAGCTCGCCGATACACTCGAAGTGCTCGATCTTTCTTTTAATAAGCTGAGTACACTACCTACAGATTTCGGCCGGTTAAAAAAGTTGAGGATTTTTTTCTGCTCTGAAAACCTTTTTACCGTTTTACCGGAAGTACTTGCCGATTGCCCTTTGTTGGATATTGCGGGTTTTAAATCCAATCAGATTAAAACTGTGCCTTCAAAATCCATTAATCCAAATTTGCGCTGGTTGATTTTAACCAATAATAATATCGCCGATCTACCAAAAGAAATTGGGCTTTGTACACGCATGCAAAAATTAATGTTATCGGGAAACCGTTTAGCAACATTGCCCGAAGAATTGGCCAATTGCAAAAACCTGGGTTTACTTAGGATAGCAGCAAATAAACTCCATGAATTACCAAAATGGATAAGCACAATGCCGAAACTATCATGGATAGCTTTTTCTGGCAATAATTTTAGTAAAACCCCAGCTGTTGAAACACTTTCATTGATCAATTGGCACGATTTAGAAATCAGTCATTTGTTAGGTGAAGGCGCATCTGGCATTATCTCAAAAGCGAGCAGAACCATTGGTGATGAAACGAGTGAAGTGGCTGTTAAAATTTTTAAGGGCAGTGTAACCAGTGATGGATTACCAGAGGATGAAATGACCGCATATATTGCTGCCGGATACCATCCGGGCCTTGTTAACCTGATCGGGCAGATTGCACACCATCCTGAAGATAAGAAAGGCCTGGTGATGGATCTTATTCCTCATCATTTTTACAACCTGGGCAATCCACCGAGTCTCGAAAGCTGTACAAGAGATGTTTTCCCGGCCGGGATGCAGTTGACAGAACAGCAGCTGTTAAGCATTGCCAAAACCATTGCCTCATTAGCTGCACAATTACATGAGGCAGGCATAATGCATGGCGACCTATATGCACACAATATCCTGATTGATGAGCAGGGCAGCACGTTGTTTGGCGATTTTGGCGCAGCAAGTTTTTACGATAGAACAGCTAATAAAACCGCTTTCTTGCTGGAGAGGATTGAGGTAAGTGCTTATGGTTACCTGCTTGATGACCTGTTATGTTTAGCTAAGGATACTGCAAACAAAAAAGTATTAGCCGATCTTACAGCCATAAAAGATGCCTGCTTAGACCTATTGCCATCAAACCGGCCAGGTTTTGAAGATGTAGTTAACGCACTGGCAAAGATTTAGTGCCAATAAGTTGTTAGTCTGAACTTGTCGAAAAACTTTTATGTACTTCAACAAGCTCATGATGACCATAAAATAAGTTGATTGATCTTAATTCTGCTGTTTTTTTGCCCAATCCAGTCTGCGCTGATCAGGTGTAGGGGTTACCTTAAAATTTTCAAATGTGGCGTTAAAACCTTTTCCATCCGGGCAGGCAGCCACAAGGCCAACCATTACCGGCGCATTATCTTTAAAATAGCAGGTACGGAGCATGGTATATTTTTTATCATCCAACGAATAAAAAATCTCTACTGCATCCAGCTTTCTAACCGCTTTCATCCATATAGATGTAGGCGCCTGCGATAGCTCTACTACACTCCAGTCGCTGGTTTTGTGCGTAACCACGGCACTCACATTCTGTTTTCCATTTACAAATTCTACACCAGATTTTATCCATTCTTCCTCATTGATGCGCAGCATAATGCCCATTTGATCGAAGGTGGTTACATAATTCCCCGTAATTTTTACCTTCACCTCAAATTCACCACCATAGGTAGCATAATAAAAAGGAGCATCATCAACAGTAAAACCATAATGTGAAATGCGCCAATAATCTGTTTTGGCCGGAACAAACATGCTGAAAGTATTTTTATCCTTAATTTCCCACTTTTCAGGCTCATTAAACCAGTTCATTTTGGCAAGACTTTGTGCTGCTGATTTTTGTAAATTTAAGGAGAACAATACGCAGATTGCGGCTAATAATTTAAGTTTCATTTGTGTGTTTGTGGTTGATTTTGTGTCTTTGTGTTTTACAAACCTAAAGCAAGTTGTAATTTTTACAAAGGACATACATCACTATTTTATTGTGACCATTATCACGCATAGCGGGCTGATCAGATACAGGGAGTATAAATCTGCAAGAAATATTACATTTGTTTTGTTGTACGGAAACATGGAAACAAATTTTTTAAGGGCGCATATTGATCAGATCGTTTGTTTAACAGATGAGGAATTTGCACATGCCAAATCTTTTTTCACCAGGCGGAAATATAAAAAGCACCAATATATTATTCAGGCAGGTGAAGTAAACAGCTGTGAACATTTTGTGGTGAAAGGAATTGTAAAATCTTCTTATACCGACCACGAAGGCAAAGAATATATTTTACAATTGGCCATGGAAGAATGGTGGTTTTCAGATCCTAATGCTTTTAATACCGGAACGCCTGCAACACTAAATGTAGATTGCATCGAAGACACAGAAACGCTTTCTATCTCATTCGACAACAAGGAGAAGTTGTGTGCCTCCTCGAGAAAAATGGAATACTTTTTCAGGAAAAAATACACCACCGGCAATATGGCCTTGCAAAAGCGGGTGCTCGCACTGTTGAGCAATAATGCGGGCGAGCGCTACAAACAATGGCGCAACCAATACCCAACTTTACAAAAAAGAATTTCTAAAACCCTTATTGCCTCATATTTGGGCGTTACCAGAGAAACTTTGAGCAGATTATCAGTCTGATCAACAATGCTTAGTGCTTCTTAAATTGATTAATGATCTGTAATCTTGAGACGGAATTAAAACAAAGTGGCTGATAAATAACAGGGGAAGCAGCTATTCACTTTTATCACATATGTAGCTAAGGTATTATTTTACAGATGAATAAAACTGAACGGAAACTTTTCGGCTATCTTTTTCATATTTGTATCAGGGTATTAAACAATTCATTTGAATTACTTCTCAATCGTCCCAATGATAATTTTAAAGTTCAATGAAACACGTTCTTCTTAAGAGCGTGTTTTTTTATTAAAAAAGCCTTCCATTGCAGAAAGGCCTTGTGTTTAATCTAAATCGTCCCGTTGATTTAATTTTAACGTTATAAATATAGTTATCAACGCATTAACAACAAATTAAAAGGTAAAAATACCCTGATATGGCAGTAAAATCCCTATAAAACTAACCCCATTTTCCACAAAAAAATGCCTGAGTAAATAAAGCTGATAAGTACTAAACTGAAAATAAAAAGATCAGCCTAAAAACATTCAACTTCCCAGAAACGCGACCAACTTTCGAGTGCTCCAAGCTTAACAATGCCTTCCTTATCTGTTAATTCCTGGTTGTGGTTAACGCCATCCGCAACGCCGCACCAAGGTTCTAAACAAACAAAAGGAGCATCAGTAGCGGCCCAAATGCCAAAGAAAGGAAAATCTTCAAAATGGAAATGCAGTCCATAATCATTTTTGGTATTCAGCAAACTGATGCAATTACTTTGCAGGGTTTTAAAAACCAGTGCATCATTATAAAACAGATCATGTGTTAGGTTTAACCTATGACTGCCAAGTTCAATATCCTGGGTTTCATTTGCCACCAAACCATCTTCCAACTTCCAATAAGTTAATTTCTCATCGGCGTTGAAAGCAAGATAATAATCCTCGTAAACGGTATTTGGCGTATTAGGAACCACAAATGCAGGGTGTGCGCCTATGGAAAACAAAAGGGTTTCTGTTCCGGTATTGATTACCTCATATGTTAAATTCAGTTTCCGATCAATCAAACGGTATTTAAGTTTCAACTCAAAATAAAAAGGATACACTTTTAAGGTATCTTCATTTTGGGTTAAGGTAAAAGTGGCTTCGGTTTCACTTGTTTTCTCGATGTTAAAAACATGATCTCGGGCGAAACCGTGCCGTGGCAACTCATAATGCTTGCCTTGATAACTGAAATTGTTATTTTTTAATGAGCCCACTATCGGGAATAAAACCGGGCTATGCTTTGCCCAATATTTTGGATTGGCATCCCATAAATATTCCAGGTTGGTTTCCTTGCTAAATAGACCTTGAAGTTCTGCACCTTTAGCCGCCAGGCTAACTTTTATATAATCGTTTTCGAGAGTTATCATTGCCCCCTAAATTAACAAAAAGATGTACTTTAAAAACATCTTTTTTATTAATTTTGATGATCACCTTAAAATATAGTCCACGACAAAAATCTCCAACAATGGCCATTAAAATTTTAAAAAGCAGTTATCGTTGTTGCGCTGTTTATGATGTATGCACAGCTTCTAGCTAAATTTTAAGCTCAAAAAAGCTTAATAGCTTCTTTATTTATATTATCAAGCGGATTAAACCGCTAAAAATCAGAAAACCATGGCGATAGATTTATCAAAATTATCGAACACAAAAGTGAAAGCCGCTATAACTGCGCTACAAAAAGGAGATGAAAAAACCTGGTTTCCTTTGTTTGCCTCAGATATTTCCTTTTATGATGATGGAAACCAGATGAAATTTAACAATTTCTTTAAAAAAGCATTGGGTCATGAGCGTTTTACCAATATTGATAAAGTTGAAAACAATGGCCTGGATGTGTATGGCAACTTTCATTCCGACCAATGGGGTGATTTCAAAACCTTCTTTAAATTTCAGTTCAATAAAGAAGGAAAAATAAACAGACTGGATATCGGGCAAGCCTTCTATTAAGTTTGGAGTTGGGCGTTTGCACTTGGATACAGCTCCAAAGTCAAAACAGCCAACCCCAAACTGTTATCACTACCCGCGCTCTTCCCAAATACAGGCAATATTTATAATCGTTTGAACCGCCTTTTCCATATCCTGTACGCTTACCCATTCCTGTTTACTATGAAAAGCATGCTCACCTGCAAAAATATTAGGACAAGGTAAGCCCATAAAAGAAAGCCGCGATCCATCGGTACCCCCGCGGATGCTCTGCTGTTTAGCAATTACACCAGCCCTTTCTATCGCCTCTATTCCGTATTGAACAATTTTAGGATGCTGATCCAATATTTGTTTCATATTGCGGTATTGGGCTTTAATTGCCAAGCTATAGCTGGAGTTTGGATATTTAGCCATTACTTTTTTTACTGTTTCTTCCAAAAACAGACCATGTGCGGCAAGGTTTTCGTCGGTAAAATCTCTGATTATAAATTGTGCTTCGGCTTCCTCCACTTGTCCGCTAATGCTTACCGGATGAATAAAACCTTCTTTTTGTGCTGTAGCTTCCGGAGTTAAAGCATCTTTCGGTAATGAATCTAAAACTTCGGACAAAATTTTTATCGCACTCTCCATTTTTCCTTTTGCAAAGCCAGGGTGGGTACTCACGCCATAGATTTTAAGGGTAGCACCATCCGCAGAAAAAGTCTCATCTTCAATGGAACCCAATGTTTCTCCATCAATGGTATAACCAAAATCGGCACCCAGTTTTTTTAAATCCACTTTGTCTACACCTCTTCCAATTTCCTCATCAGGGGTAAAAAGAATTTTAATTGTTCCATGTTTTACATCAGGGTTTTTCATCAAAAAAGCAGCTGCTTCCATAATTTCTGCCAAACCAGCCTTGTTATCGGCTCCCAGCAGCGTTGTACCGCTTGCAGTAATGATATCATTCCCAATTTGGGATTTTAGATCTTTGTGCGCTGATGATTTTATTACTATTTTATTATCATCAGGCAAAATGAGGTCTTGCCCTTGATACTTGTCATGTATAATAGGCTTCACGTTTTCACCACCGCAATCGGGAGAAGTATCCATGTGCGAACAAAAGAATATTACCGGCAATGCTTTGGTTGAGTTTGGAGGAATGGTGGCATAAACATACCCGTTTTCATCCATTTCTGCATCATTGAGCCCAATGTCCAGTAATTCCTGAACCAATTCCCTTGCCAGGTTCTTTTGCTTTTCAGTTGATGGGCAAGTTGAAGAATCTGGATCCGATTGGGTATCAATTTTTGCATATTTTATAAATCTTTGTTCTAAAGATTTGTTAAAGTTGGTGTAAGTGCTCATAATTCAAAGGTAAAAGTTATGGATATTCGATAAACATATTATTTTTGTAAAAAAACAATATGATTTTAAATTTGCTGAGAGCTACATATATATCCCTTTTGCTTGTTTTTACAGGAAGTTTTTCTTTTGCCCAATCCAATTATTTTAAAATGTCGTACGGCTTTGGAGGAGGCGTAAACAAATCATATACAGATGTATATAAAGGAAGCATTGGTTACACGGCTTACGGCGTTTTCGATTATCATATTACACCTTTTGTAACCATAGGTTTGGAAGGACAGATAGGAAGGGTTCAGGGAGGAAATGTCCAAACCGATCTGCATAACCGCCAGTTTGTAAATCAGTACTCAGCAATTTCAGCGAATGTAAAGCTGATGCTTGGCGAAGTTGTCGATTATGATAAAAGTGAATTTCTGTACAACATCAGAGGCTTGTATGCTGGTGTAGGTCTAGGTGTTGTTAACAATAACATTACCGATATTGTGCGATATAAACCACTTTGGGCAGCTTACGATCCGGGTTATGGCCCTTTTCCGGGAAAAGATAAAAGCCTGAACCTTTTGGTGCCTTTAAACTTCGGTTTTAATTATTATATCAATGATGGTTATGGCTATATGCGGTACATCATCAATATCAATGCGCAATCTAACTTTACTTTCGGAGAAGGTTTGGATGGTTACAACGATTCGAGCACCAAGTTTAAAAACTACTCTCCGGATGTTTACAATAGTTATACCATCGGCTTTAGGTACATGTTCGGAAAGATTAAAGTTTACCATAAAACGCTTTAATAAGCATTTCATTTCTTAGATTTAAAGCATGAGAAAATTCTTCGTGTTTTGTTTGCTCGCTATGCGACTAAAAGCAACTGCACAGAAAACCCCTTTCGAATTAAGTGGTAAAACCGAAACCACAACTTATCATGCAGCGATAGCTTACTACGAAAATCTGGCTAAAACTTATCCTGAGGCCAGGCTGCTTACCTATGGCAATACCGACTTTGGCAAACCATTGCATTTATTGGTGTTATCACATGATCAGGTTTTTGACCCATCAGCGATTAAAAAAAGTAACAAAAGAGTTTTATTGATCAATAACGGAATCCACCCGGGAGAGCCCGAGGGCATAGATGCATCAATGATGCTGGCCCGCGACCTGCTAAAGGGAAAAAAACTTCCAAAAGATGTGGTCATCTGTATCATTCCACTCTATAATATTGATGGCAGTTTTAACAGAAGTGGCACTTCTAGAGCAAACCAAAATGGCCCCATTGCTTATGGTTTTAGGGGGAACAGTAAAAATCTAGACTTAAACCGCGATTTCATTAAAACTGATTCAAAAAACTCAGCGGCTTTTCAACTCATTTTTAATACCTGGCAGCCCGAAATTTTTGTAGATACCCATACCAGCAATGGCGCAGATTACCAATACGTAATGACGCTTATTCCTACCCAGAAAGATAAGCTGAACCCAATACTTTCAGCATATTTAACGCAAACTTTGGTGCCAGATCTTTACAAAGGGATGGAGAAAATGGGCTACCCGATGATCCCTTATGTGAATTCGATCGGAGAAACCCCGGAAACGGGAATAACAGGATTTATCGATCCACCACGTTATTCAATAGGATATACAACCCTGCACAACGCCATTGGTTTTATGCCTGAAACGCATATGTTAAAATCATATGATTTACGTGTGGATGCTACCTATAAGTTGTTGCAGAATTATATCGGAATAATAGCACGCGATGCCAAAATTATCGGAGAAAATAAACGCAAGGCAGATGAACTAGTCAGTACACAAAAAGAATTTCCTTTAGATTGGAAGTTGAACAAAAGCGAAGTAAACGACCTTACTTTTAAAGGTTTTGAGGCGGGGCAGAAGCCAAGTACTGTAAGTGGTGCCGACCGTTTATTTTACGACCGCAACAAACCTTACACCAAAACCATTAAAGAATGGAATAAGTTCGAACCCGCCATTGTTGTACAAAAGCCTGTTGCCTATATTATACCAAAAGCATGGGACCGTGTAATTGCCTTGCTAAAGCTGAACAATGTTAAGGTTCAGGAGCTGGAAGCAGATCAGAAAATTGCTGTAGAAAGTTATTATATCGGCGATTTTAAAACCGGAACAAGGCCTTACGAAGGGCATTACCTTCATTCAGGTGTTAAGGTTAACCCTGTGCCACAAAACCAGCAATACTACGCCGGCGATTTTGTAGTGTACGTTAATCAACCCAGTAACCGTTATATTGTAGAAACATTGGAGCCACAGGCCACTGATTCATTTTTTAACTGGAACTTTTTCGATTCTGTTTTAGATATGAAAGAACATTATTCTGCTTATGTTTTTGAAGATACGGCAACGGAACTGCTTAAAAACAATCCGGATTTAAAAAATAAACTGGAAGCGAAAAAAGCTTCAGATCCCGAATTTGCAAAGAACGGTGCCGCACAACTTGAATTTGTGTATAAAAATTCTGATTATTACGAAAAAACACACAATAGATACCCGGTAGCCCGTTTGGTTACAGCCATAAAACTTGATTTAAAATAACCCAATGGAATACTTTAATATTGCACCCGTTGCCTCGGTAATTTTTGTTTTTACCATTATTACAAGCCTGTACGCTTTTTACGATCATTCGATCTATGGAAAGTTTATGCTGCATCCTTACACGGTATCAAAAGGACAAAATGTATATACTTTAATCACCAGCGGCTTGGTACATGCCGATTGGATGCACCTGTTTTTTAATATGTTTACCTTTTATGCTTTTGCTTTTACACTAGAGCGCTTAATGGGGAGCTGGCAATTTGGTTTATTGTACTTCTTGGGATTAATATTAAGTGATTTACCTACTGTAATTAAACATAAAGATAATTTCAACTATAATAGTCTGGGTGCTTCAGGGGCAATCAGTGCCGTGCTTTTTAGTTATATCTTATTTAATCCGATGTCTAAAATTTATATCATGTTTATTCCCATTGGAATCCCTGCTGTAGTTTTTGGAATTTTGTATCTAATTTATTGTGCTTATGCATCCCGCAACTCAAGAGATCACATCAACCACGATGCACACTTTTTTGGTGCCTTAACAGGATTGATTTTCACCATTATATTCGTTCCGGGTATTTTGCAGAATTTTATTGCGATGTTAACAGGAGGAAGATAATATCCTCTAGGAAGAATCGTCATTCCCCTGAAAACGGGAATCCTTTGCGATATATGATGGTTTTTTCCGCACGCGACCGTCATGATGAATTTATTTCAGGATCTTTCATATTAATAGTCCCTGAAATGAATTCGGGTTAACGACCTGAATTGATTAGCCCGCAGCAGGTAAAAAAGGATTCTCGAAGAAACTCATCGGCTCATCAGGATTTTTGATAATTTCGAACACCACATAACCCCATGGTTTCCAGAAATTCTCCAGCACCTGCGCATATATTTTATGTTGCCATACATCAAAAAGCGGTTTGGTCATGTTTCCGCGTAATGGCATTGCTTCGATGTAAGTGGTACCCTCAACAGGCATAAAAGTATATTCGGGTAAACGGTTAAAAAGATAAGCCGAGTAATAAAAACGTGCACTAAGTTCTTCAAATTGCTCGGCCGTTAATGCTTTACCCGCTATTTCGTTAATAATATCCTGATGGTAACGTTTATTGGTTCCGTTATCTTGTAAGCAAGCAATAATGCCAAAATCTTTCATTTTCAATGAGAAAGTCAACGTATTTATCTCATCGCGGAAACTGAATGGCGTTTCTCCGTTTTCTAATTTCACTACCGTGATAGACCATGGTGAAAAATCTTCAAATTCCAGACTGGTAAACAGGTTTTGCATCATGAAATTGAGGTTGGCAAATTTCATCATTAATGATTGCGACATATTCAATCCATCGGCAGTCATCTCTTTGCGCAAAGCTGAGTGCATTTCGATATATACAAAACCATATAAAAACTTGCCGATCCAATTAAAAAGATCAAGTTCTGGCAATGCGGATACCGCATCATAGCCTTTTGCAAACGCAGCTTCAATCTTATCTTCCAACGGCGTTAAAAACTGTTCATTCACCTCGCTATTTACCGGAATAACCAAAGTGTTGTACGAACGGATACTTTCATCCAAAAACTGGATCTGCTCTTCGCCACTTAAACCAGCTTGCTCCAACAGCCATTTAGGGATTAACGGAACCTGCAAAACAGGCGAATTGAACGTTTTGCCACTTAAAAAGCAGATTTTATATAAAAAATCGAAATTTTGGAAAGGATTGTATAAGCCGGTATTCATCGGTACAATATTAGCCATTATATTTTTAGGGCCTTGTACCGATATTATATTTTAACGAAAGGATTACAACAGAACCAATTTTCAAGGCTCGCTTTAGCCGAGGAGTATAGCGACTTCCATTTCGCTGTTTTTTAGTTGAGAAAACACCGCTTTTAAATTTGTCATCCTGAGGGTTAATTTATTTGTATAAAAATCAAAATAAGTAACAAGAGCACTTAAAAGATTAATCTCCTCAGGTTGTCGTTATTGCAAGAAGGCTTTTTCAGCCGACGAAGCAATCTCTATGGTAAAGATCATTAGCATTAAAGATAGCTTTGTCGTTCCTCCTTGCAATGACGACCTTTCTAACAGATCTGTCAATAGGTAGCCTGTCGAAAAACTTTAAAGCGTATTCAAGAAAGCCCTTCGACAAGCTCAGCTTGACGAATTTTTGGTCTCTTTGAAAAGAACGTAATGCTAATAATTATTATAATAATAACTAATATCATCAACCAACTGGCTGTAAATCGGCTTTGTAAATTCTAAAAACAAGGCATTTGGTGGTGGTGGCAGTATTTCTTTTCTCCTGGTAATGGCCAGTTGTTGTTTACTCAATGCCCTGTCGTCTCCTTTATAGCTTGCCCAGCTGTCTTTCCAAACATATGTTCCCGGAAATTTCTGTTGGCGTACAAGTTTCCTCGTTTTCCAATCGGTTATGCTCATATCCAACAAACCCGAGGACGATATATTTTTTTCAAAAATGCTTAATGTGGCTTTTACCGTGCCGTAAACCGGCTTTTTATCGCGGGTTTCGCCAATTACCACACTATCACGTTTTAGCTTCTCAACCCTTTCTTTAACATAGGTTTGCCCCACCACAAAATCATCAAAATTTAAACTTAATACCTGATCGGGAACAATTTTCTGCTCAGTGGCCTGTGTTTCGCCATAAAATATTACAAACTTATTCTTGGCGTAACTTCCAATAAACTGATCAATCTGTTGCTGAAAATAATCGGCACTTAATTTATACATACCGCTCTTTACGATAATCGGCTGCACTACTACCCTGGCAACAGCTGCCCAATAGGCATCTTCCATTTTGGTTTTGGCATCCTTGTAATCCGTCTGTAGGTTTTGTGTTTTCTCAAATTCGTAATATGCCTTTTTAGCCGCCTGGCGATTATTTTCCCTTAAATAACCTAAACCGGAATTATATCGTGCTGCTGCGGCATTATATTTACTATCGGCAAGCTCGTTAAGGTACTTTGAAGGACTTGGAACTATGGTTAAGCAGGCCGGGCAACTATTGATGTCATCTGCCAATTGATTGATTTTTTGATAATCATACATTACTGATTCCCATCTGAAGAGATCGTTTGACATTTTTGCTTCTTCAATTTTCCTTAAATGATCCTGCAGGGCTAAATCGTATGCCGATTTTAATACCTCCCTGGCTTCGCTGTTTTTTGGCGAGTTTTGCAGCCTGCTCACCGCTTTTGCAACAGAAGCATCATAATCACCCTTTTGTAAGGCTTTTTTTCCTGTGGTACATCCTCCAATAATTATTAAGGATAAATAAATAAAATACCGTAATCTTGAATTGTTTTTCATGGCAGTGGTAATTGCGTTAATAACAAAGATAATTTCCCAAACGATAATTGCCCTATTTATTTAGAAGACGATTGATAATGAAGATTAGTTGCAAGCAATTTGAATTAGAATTAAAACATCCTTTTTCGATATCGAAGTTTACCAGAACCAGCACACCTTTAATGTTACTAAAGGTAGAACACGAAGGGGTAACAGGTTATGGAGAAGCCTCCATGGTGCCTTATATGGGCGAAAGTTATGAAAGTGCTGCGGCCTTTCTAAGCCTTGTAGATTGGAACAACATCCGGTTTCCTTTCAATTTTGAAGAAATTATTGCCTACCTGGATAGCCTTGCACCTGGACAGCCAGCAATTAAAGCCGCCATCGATATCGCCTTTAATGATATCCAGGGGAAACTTTTTAACAAACCCTGTTACCAAATTTATGGCGCTGAACCCGCTAAAATGCCGGTAACTTCTTATACCATCGGGATTGATACTCCGGAGGTCATCCGCGAAAAACTGAAAGATGCTGAAGCCTTTAAAGTTATCAAAGTTAAATTGGGAAGGGATAATGATCAGGAAATTATCAACACCATCCGTAGCATGACCAATGTGCCCTTGTATGTAGATGCAAACCAGGGTTGGGCGGATAAAATCAAAGCTATAGACTTAATTTATTGGTTACATCAACAGGGTGTGGTACTAATTGAGCAACCGATGGATAAAAACAACCTTGATGGAAATGCCTGGTTAACCGAACGTAGCCCGATCCCTCTGTTAGCCGATGAAGCGGTACAGCGTTTGGCCGATATGGATAAACTAAAAGGTGCCTACCATGGCATAAATGTTAAACTGATGAAAAGCTGCGGCATGTACGAAGGCCATCAAATGATTTTGAAGGCACGATCTTTTGGGATGAAGGTGCTGATCGGCTGTATGAGCGAAACCAGTTGTGCTACGTTAGCTGCAGCCGCTTTGGCCCCATTATGCAATTGGGCCGATTTGGACGGGCCTTGGCTGACCAAAAATAATCCTTTTACAGATCCGGCTTTTGAAAACGGCAGGTATATTTTAAATGATCTGCCTGGTTTAGGCCTGGAGGGTATTACTTCTGATCTTTTTCCTTAAAGCTTTTTCTGATGTCTTTGGTAAGCTGATACTTGAAGTAAAACAGGCAACAGGTAACCCCCACTAAAAATCCGGCAGGAAGATATTTATGGTTATTGTAACACCAAACCAATCCGAAAATAGAAAGGATTATGGCTAAATTATAAAAGATATTTAATGCAAATTTTTTACCCACAACTGGAAGGTTTGTATTTTAAATGAATTAATAATGAGCAAGTAGCAATAGCCAATTATCAAACCTGTATGGCAAAAAACAAAGGTTTAATTCGCGATTTGCAAAAGTTTGATAATTGGAATTTGTTTATTGGTTATCCTTAATAAACTGGCATGCTTGGATCAAAAGCTTCCTGCCAGGCTAAAATACCACCTTTTAAATTATAAAGATTGTCGAATCCGTATTGTTGCTCCAACTGCATTACAGCTGCCGCACTTCTTTTTCCACTACGGCACTGAATAATTACAGGTTTATCTTTAGCCACCTTATCAGCCTCAATTAAAATTCCACCCAAAGGGATATTCTCCCCTTCAAGGTTCGAAACTTCGTATTCAAATGTTTCGCGAACATCAATCAATTGAAAATCTTCTTTATTATCGATTTTCTCTTTTAGTTCCTGTACCGATATTTCTTTCATTTTATTAAATGTATTTATGCAAATATAGGAAAATCAATTTTACCCTTCCCATCAAAAAAATGCCATAAAATTTTGCCAAAAACTGTAACAACTTAAACCCTTAAGCGTTTAATTATAAATAGTTATAAATGGACAAACTGAACCGTTTCTTTTGGTTTTGCTCTGGCGCTCATATACCGACACTGGAAAAATATCCTTCAGAACAAAATAAATATACAGGCATTGGTGCCACCATCTTCTTTACAGGCTTATTTGCAGCCCTTTCTGGCGGTTACGCCATGTATTTTGTATTTAAAGGCGATGATGTGGCCGTAATTTTTGCAATCATTTTCGGGTTTTTATGGGGAGCTGCCATTTTTAATATGGACCGCTACATCGTATCGAGTATTAATAAAAGCGCAACTACCAATAAACAGCTGCTACAGGCAACACCGCGTATTTTGCTGGCCATAATGATTGGTATGGTAATATCGAGACCGATTGAGCTTAAAATTTTTGATAAGGAGATTAAAGAACGGTTAAAAGTGAGTTACCTTAATGGCCAGCGCGCTAAAATTGATACTTTAAACAAAGCTTTCGAGAAAAAATACCAGGTAGAGTTTGGCAGATTAAACCAACAAAAAGCCACCAGAGATTCGCTCGAGAAAGGCATCAAGGCAGATAGGCAAAAACTGAATTTTGAGATTTTTGGCAATAAAACAACAGAAACATCAGGAGTGATGGGATATGGCCCTTATGCTAAACGCAAAGAAACCGAAATTGCACAACGCACAACAGAATTGGATTCACTTAAAGCTGCCATCAATAAATCTGAAGGTTTTGTAGATAAACGTAAAGAATTTGATGGTTTGCTTACCGAAAAATTATACACCAAAAAACAACTGGATAGCTTATCGGATATTGCCGGCTTTGCAGATCGAAACTGGGCCTTAGGGCAGTTAAAATTTAATGTTGATGGCTCGCGCGATAACAATACCGCAATGGCAGTTACCTTTATAGGCCTGCTGTTTATCTTTTTCGAATGTTTACCCGTGTTTGTAAAGCTAATGAGTGCCCGTGGACCGTATGACTACGCGATTTCCGACGGCGATGAGGTATCGATCTATCATTCTAAAAAAGACAAGGATTTCCACTTCGAAGTTGCCGATAATATTCACGAAACCAGGGTAGATTCAGAATCATCGAAAAAGAAAGAAATAATTAAGGGAAAAGCTTACCGCGATCTGGAAAAATACGACTGGGATAGTGAGGGATAATTGACTATGTAGAAGGAAAAACGTAAAGAAAAAGGTTAATGGCCTGATGGTTCATAGATCATGGTCTGGAAAGCCATCTGCTATGATCAGTTAACCTGAAAACCATGAACCACCTGGCTATCAACCATGGACTATATATCCAGAAACCCAAAAATATTTTTCCTCAAAGCATTTCACCTCAAACATCTTACATTTTTCCTTAAATTGCTGCCATATTCCCGAATTATGAAGAAATTTTTAGGTGCTGCAATATTTAGCCTTTTATCGCTCACGGCATTCGCACAGAATGAGATCAGTTATACGGTTTCATTTCCAAATGCGATCCACCATGAGGCAGAAATCAGTATGTTGATTCAAAATGTACCAGCAGGGGCACTAAAGGTTAGAATGAGCAGATCCTCGCCAGGCCGTTATGCCACACATGAATTTGGAAAAAATGTTTATCATTTAAAAGCCTTTAACGAAGCAGGCAAACAGCTGAATATCAAACAATCAGCCGGTGATGTATATGAGATTCCCACTCACGGCAGTAGCGTAAAAATAAAGTATACACTTTTTGGAAACTGGATTGACGGAACTTATGCAGGTTTTGATGAAACCCATGCCCACATGAATATTCCGGCAACATTCGCTTTTCCGGTAGGTATGGATAGCAGACCGCGGCTGGTGAAATTCAATTATGCCGAAAAACAGAACTGGAAAGTAGCCACACAGCTTAAACCAATGGGCAACGGAACTTATTTTGCGCCCAACCTTCAGTATTTTATGGATAGTCCAACAGAAATTGCCAACTATAAAACAGCAAGCTGGAAGGTGCAAAATACTGACGGAAAGCAACAAACCATTCATTTAATTACGCACGCTAACGACGATCAAAAAACCGTTGACAATTATGCAGAAATGCTTAAAAAAATGGTCGATGAACATTTGGCCGTTTGGGGAGAATTCCCAACCTATGATTACGGTAATTATTATTTTCTGGATGATGTATATCCTGAGAATGCGGGCGATGGCATGGAGCATAGAAATTCTACTTCAATTGTACAACGCACACCAAAGATTGAAGGTTATGAAGCGAACCTGCTGGGAACTTTTTCGCATGAATATTTCCACAGTTGGAATGTAGAACGATTAAGGCCGAAAACCCTGGAACCTTTTAATTTCGAACATGCCAACATGAGCGACGAGCTTTGGCTGGCCGAAGGTTTTACGCAATACTATGGCAACTTACTCTTAACCAGGGCAGGATTAAAAACTGTAGATAATGCGGTGCAAACTTTTAACGGCCTTGTAAATGCTGTTTTGCTTTCACCAGGTGCAAAGAATTTTTCGCCGATCGAAGCCAGCCGATATGCCGTATTTGCCGATGCTGGTGTAGCAATTGATCAAACGAACAAAGGCAACATCTTCACTTCATATTATACCTATGGTGCAGCTACAGCATTGGCACTTGATCTTCGCTTAAGGACCGAATTTAAGCTCACACTTGATGATTATATGCGCGCCCTTTGGAAAGCGTATGGTAAACCGGAAATTGCTTATACCGTTCCTGATTTAGAGAAAACTTTAGCTCTATTAACTAAAAACCCCCCTTTTGCTGCCGATTTCTTTAAAAAGTACATCTACGGAACAGATAAGAATGACTATGCCAAACTGCTTTTAAATGCAGGCCTTGTTTTGCAGAAAGCAAGCCCTAACAAAGCCTATACCGGTTTGGGTAGAATTAATGCTGTAGAAGGAAAACTTATCCTGGGGCAAACACTCATAGGCACACCCGCTTATCAGGCAGGTTTGGATGTTGATGATGTATTGTTAACCATAGATGGCGAAACGTTAAAAGATGCGGCCGCCCTTGCAACACTTACCGATGCGCACAAACCCGGAGATGTATTAAAGGTTACATATCTTCACCGCGGAGAAGAGAAAGCAACCCAATTAACCCTGACCGAAAACCCATCTTTAGAAATCGTCCCGATCGAAAAAACAGGCGGAAAGTTAACCCCTGCCATGCAGACTTTCAGAGATAAATGGTTATCATCGCAGGTAAAATCTAAATAAAACTAACTAATACTTATTATACATGAAGAAAATATTCCTTTTTACCCTTGCCGGTTTGGCAAGTTTGCAGCTGAAAGCGCAAAACATCGATAAAATTATCACGCGCGAGTATACCGACCATCTGATTAAAACTTTAAGTGCAGATGATATGCAGGGGCGTTCAACATTTACCCCGGGCATTGATAAGGCCGCAAGCTTTATCGAATCTGAGTTTAAAAAAATAGGTTTACAGCCTTTAACTGGTGAAAAAACTTTCCGTCAGAGTTTTAACAAATACCAGGTAGCCATTCAAAACACAAGTGTTAAAATTGATGGACAGGAAGTTGCCCCGGAAAACCTGATTGTTTCCGGAGTTACCACCGAAAGTATTTCACTTGATAAATCGAATGCCACTGTTGTTAAACTTGATCCGGAAAAGGCATTCGTACCGCAGCTTAGAGCGATGATGGGTGCAGAGAAAAATCAGATCGTTTTAGTTGACAGCAAATTTGCTGATTTGTTTAACCGTTACAAAAGTTATTTCGGTAAACCTGCAACCGTTGATGAAAAAGACGTTAAAGCAACTACAAGCGCAGTACAGGTTTTTGTTTTAGGTAAAGATGCTGCCACCGATTTTTCTGCCACATTTAAAAGTAAGGTAACTAAAATGCCTTTATTTAATGTTGCGGGCGTAATTCCAGGTAAATCAAAAGCAAAAGAAATTGTGGTTTTCTCAGGTCATTATGATCATTTAGGTTTTTTGAAAGCTGTAGATGGTGATAGCATTGCCAATGGCGCGGATGATGACGCTTCGGGTACTACGGCCATGATTGCCCTTGCCAAGTATTATAAAGCGCAAAAAAACAATGAGCGTACCCTGATTTTCGTTGCCTTTACAGCCGAAGAAATTGGTGGTTTTGGTGCGAAATACTTTTCAGAAAAATTAAATCCTGATGATGTTGTAGCCATGTTTAACATAGAAATGATCGGTAAAGATTCGAAATTCGGAAAAAATACTGCATTTATAACAGGTTATGAAAGATCTGATTTCGGTAAGATTTTACAGAAAAACTTAGCTGGAACCGAATTTACATTCCATCCAGACCCTTATCCGGATCAGAATTTATTTTACAGAAGTGATAATGCCACTTTAGCTGCCTTAGGTGTTCCGGCACATACCATCAGTACCGATAAAATCGATATTGATAAGTTGTACCACAGTGTTAAAGATGAATACAGCTCTTTAGATGTTGAAAACATACTTTCTACCATCAAAGCAATTGCTAAAAGTGCTGTAACCATAGTAAACGGAACAGATACCCCAACAAGGATACCGAAGTTGAAAAAATAAAAAGGTAGTAGTTATAAAACGGTCGTCATTCCCGCGCAGGCGGGAATCGTAATGCAGTAAGCTTTAAGATTCCCAAACAGGTTGGGAATGACGAGCCGTCCGATACAACTCCAACAAAAATGGCCAGTGAAGAATCACTGGCCATTGCTATTTTATAAATTCAGTAAGTGGATTACTTACTCAAATACATCGACTTATCTTTATACAGCTTACGGAAGTAAGGATCTTCTAAATCTTTAATGAAGCGGATTGCCTCACCTGTGGATTTCATTTCAGGACCTAATTCTTTCGCTACCTCAGGAAATTTCTCGTAAGAGAAAACCGGTTCTTTAATTGCGTAACCTTCTAGTTTACGAACAATCGTAAAATCTTTCAGTTTTGCCACACCCAACATAATCTTCGCTGCGATATTAATGTATGGTACATCGTAAGCTTTTGCGATGAAAGGAACCGTACGCGATGCCCTAGGGTTTGCCTCGATTACATAAACTTTCTCATCTTTGATAGCGAACTGGATGTTTAACAAACCTCTCACATCTAAAGCTTTTGCAATTTTGATCGAGTATTCTTCCATTGCTTTAGTTACAGTTTCTGATAAGCTGAATGTTGGTAACACTGCAAATGAATCTCCTGAGTGGATACCTGCTGGCTCAATGTGTTCCATCATACCTACAATATGAACATCCTCACCATCAGAAATCGAATCAGATTCCGCTTCTTCTGCTCTATCCAGGAAGTGATCGATCAATACGCGGTTTCCTGGTAAATCGCCCAGTAACTTCACTACTGCTTTTTCTAGGTCTTCATCGTTAATTACGATGCTCATGCCTTGTCCACCCAATACATAACTCGGACGAACCAGTACCGGATAACCTACCTCATTTGCCACAACAATTGCTTCTTCAGCATTTTCAGCGACACCATATTTTGGATAAGGAATATCCAATTCTTTCAATAAATCAGAAAAACGGCCGCGATCTTCGGCGATATCCATGTTTTCGAAAGATGTTCCGATGATCTTGATGCCTTTTTCGGTTAGTTTCTCTGCCATTTTCAAAGCAGTTTGACCACCCAATTGAACGATTACGCCAAGAGGTTTCTCAAGCTCGATGATTTCACGAACATGTTCCCAAAATACCGGCTCGAAGTATAATTTATCGGCCATGTTAAAGTCTGTAGAAACCGTTTCAGGGTTACAGTTAATCATGATGGCCTCGAAACCCGTTTCCTTTGCAGCCAATAAGCCATGTACGCAAGAGTAATCGAATTCGATACCCTGACCGATACGGTTAGGCCCTGATCCCAATACAATTACCTTTTTCCTATCAGACGGAACAGATTCGTTCTCTTCTTCAAAAGTAGAGTAGTAATATGGTGTTTTGGCAGGGAATTCCGCAGCACAAGTATCCACCATTTTATATACCCTGTTGATTCCTAAAGCTTTACGGCGATCGTAAACTTCATCTTCGGTAACATTGCCCAACAACCAGGCGATCTGAATATCAGAGAAACCTTTTTGTTTAAGCGTTACGAAGAAATCCTGAGGGATATTGTTTAAGGAATATCTTTTTAATTCAGTTTCAAGCAAAACAAGTTCTTGAATCTGGTTTAAGAACCATTTATCAATTTTAGTAACCTTACGGATCGATTCCAAAGGCACACCCATTGTCATGGCATCTTTTATTAAAAACAGACGGTTCCATGAAGCGTGCTCCAGGCCATCCATAATTTCGTTGATGTTGCGGTTTTGTCTGCCATCGGCACCTAAACCTGCGCGGTTAATTTCTAAACTCTGACAAGCTTTTTGCAATGCTTCGATAAAGGTACGGCCGATCGCCATAACTTCACCTACAGATTTCATTTGTAAACCTAGCTCTTTGTTCGCTCCTTTAAATTTATCAAAGTTCCAGCGTGGTACTTTAACAATTACATAATCCAAAGTAGGCTCAAAATATGCCGAAGTTGTTTTGGTAATCTGATTTTCAATTTCATCAAGGTTATAACCGATTGCCAGTTTTGCAGCAATTTTTGCAATTGGATATCCTGTTGCCTTACTTGCCAATGCTGATGAACGTGATACACGCGGGTTAATTTCGATGGCGATAATTTCGTCATTTGCCGGATTAACCGAAAACTGAACATTACATCCACCTGCGAAGTTGCCGATTGCACGCATCATTTTAATCGCCTGGTTACGCATATCCTGGTAACAGCGGTCTGATAAAGTCATAGCAGGTGCAACAGTGATCGAATCACCTGTATGGATACCCATTGGGTCGAAATTTTCGATCGAGCAGATAATGATCACGTTGTCGTTGCTATCTCTTAACAACTCCAACTCATATTCTTTCCAGCCTAAAACAGCTTTTTCAACCAATACTTCGTGTGTTGGTGAAGCTTCCAAACCACGTTTCAAAGCGGCATCAAATTCTTCTTTTTTGTGCACAAAACCACCACCAGAACCACCTAAAGTATATGAAGGGCGGATTACCAATGGATAACCGATTTGTTGTGCAGCTTCTTTACCTTCTAAAAATGAGTTGGCAATTTTCGATTCAGCAACACCTACGCCGATATCCACCATTAACTGGCGGAAAGCTTCGCGGTTTTCTGTTTTTTCGATTGCTGCAACATCCACACCAACAACTTTTACACCGTATTTTTCCCAAACACCGCGTTCTTCCGCCTCTTTACAAAGGTTTAGTGCGGTTTGCCCTCCCATAGTAGGAAGTACTGCATCAATTCTAGGTAAATCTGCAGAGTCGATATGCTCCTGTAAAATAACCTCTATTGAATCAACAGTTAACGGGCGCAGGTAAACATGGTCACCGATAACCTTATCCGTCATGATGGTAGCCGGATTGGAGTTGATAATGGAAACGGTAATTCCTTCTTCTTTTAAAGAAAGTGCCGCTTGCGAACCCGAGTAATCAAATTCACAGGCTTGGCCAATAATAATTGGTCCAGATCCGATAATCAGTACTGAGCGAATGGAAGTGTCTTTAGGCATGATAAAGCTTAAACAATAATTAAAATTCTAAAGTATTGGTTCCTATTGAAACCTTGAAAGCAACGAGATTTTGTGCTTGTATGAAGAAAAAATCCCAACTGTTCTGTCGGGATGCAAAGATACATCTTTAGAAGTATTTTAAGCTGATTTTTTTAAAATAAAAAAGAGGGTTTAGAAAGCCCTCTCTATAAATTTTTCTTTTGCTGAAAAGCCTACTGTTGTAATTTTATTTCGCCTAAATCGGTAGTGGCACTATCTTTTACGGCCACCTTTTCTATCACGGCATCTTTATATGGCGCATTAGCTTTAATTACCACCGTATAAACGCCTTGTTTAAGGTTGGTAAAAGTAAAAACACCTTGATTCACCTGAGCGCTAAGCGTGTCTGTGGAAGCTACAAGAGAAACCGATGAAGCAGCATCCACCGGAGTAATTTTTCCAATTATCCCACCAAGTTTAACATTTGTAAAAGCAATCGCTCCCAATGCAAATACAATTATTAGTGATAAAGCAACACATAATTTTTTCATGGTATAACGTTTTAGCTGTTGATGTCTTAAATAAATAACACCATTTTGCCTAAATAGTTTTAAATAATGAACACTCAGATTACGCACTGTACTAGAAATTATACACGAGTGTACACACTGTATATGCAATAGTTACATAAATGTTAATTAGTGTTAAAAGAAATATGCAAATGTAGCCCTACACGTCAGAATTAAGTCACGAAGTTGTGATGAGCCTATTATTGGCAATAATGTTGTAATAAGCTCAACATATATGCGTTTTGTATATACTTTAGACATTGTTCTAAAGCTTCCTCCGCGGCTTAGTTACCCGCTATGAGGATTTCTTCATAAATAGTTTGTTTGGTTTATTATCCGGTTAGAGGAGCCCTCCTCAACCGGATTTTTTCTTTTAAGGCATTTTCTTTTACATTTGATTGTATTCAGAAAAATATCGTGAATAAAAATATCAAAAAGATTGCAATTGTTGGCCCGGAAAGTACGGGAAAATCTACCATATCTCAATTACTGGCAAAGCATTACCATGTATCATGGGTGCCGGAGTATGCCCGTTATTATTGCGAAAATTTAGTAACGGATTATACGTTACAGGATGAAATAAATATGTATTACGGACAGGTAGCTTTGGAAGATGCCATTTTAGTAACTACCCTTAGCGACTTTATTATTTGCGACACCACTTTTGTTACGGTAAAAATCTGGAGCGATGAGGTACTTGGCGAAACTCCGGAAGTTGTTTTAGAAGCTTTGCCAAAAAGACCGTATGATCTTTATCTTTTTATGGATATCGATTTACCATGGCAAGATGATCCGCTACGCGATTTCCCGGAGAAGCGGGAATATTTTATGCAGGTTTGGCATAAGGAACTGCAGGCACTAAACGCCAATTATAAAGTTATTGGTGGTTTAGGAAATGAAAGGCTTGCAAATGCAATTGCGGCAATTGATGATTTTTTAGGTTTATAATAAATAAATAGTTCTTGATCAAATTCTTGTCTGTTTTGAAATTGCCAAAATAGTACAGACCACTCATTTCTCATTAATAAAAAACGTTTTTTTTTGGAAACGAAAGGACAGCATTTCATAGGTGCTGCAGCCCCGCCATCCGCTAATTCCGATGAAGGATCAGAACCGCTCCTGTCGGGTTTAGTTAACAGCGGTTTGTTTCAGGACACAAAATTTTCCTAAATAAACCCGATTGTAGGGAAGAGCTTCCGATTCTTCATCGGAACGCGTACCAGAAAGCGGGACTGAAATGGCCAAAAGTACAGAACCATTTCTTTCCATAACAATAAAACGTTTTTCTTTTTAGGAAACGAAAGAACAGCATTTCATAGGTGCTGCAGCCCCGCCATCCGCTAATTCCGATGAAGGATCAGAACCGCTTCTGTCGGGTTTAGTTAACAGCGGTTTGCTTCAGGGCACAAAATTTTCCTAAATAAACCCGATTGTAGGGAAGAGCTTCCGATTCTTCATCGGAACGCGTACCAGAAACCGGGACTGAAATGGCCAAAAGTACAGAACCACTCCTTTCCACGGTCTAAAATCACAAATCTTACATTGTACAGTCAATTTTTGCCCTATTGACTCACAATTAATCAAAAAACCCGTTTATTCTTAAATATTTTCTACCTTTGAAGCATCATTAGGGGTGCCTTGTTTAATAAACACAAAAACAGGCTGAGAACATACCCATTTTATAGGTGAAAGGTAAAAGATAAAAGCATTTGGTAAAAACCGAAACTTGAATCTCCTAACCATTAACCTTATAAATGCACCTGATCCGGGTAATGCCGGCGTAGGGATTGGAGTTATGGAAGTTTAACTGAAATCGGGGAAACCCCTTTTTCCGATGGGTTTAACTAAAAACAATACAATTGAAAAATTTACTTTTTGCAGCACTTGTTGCAATGTTGCCTTTTATCGCATTGGCACAGAATTCTGTTACTGGTAAAATAACAGATCAAAATCAGCAACCGCTTCCGGGTGCAACCGTAAAATTGAGAAATCAAAAAACCGCGGTAGTAAGTGATGCTTCCGGAAATTATACCATTACGAACATGGTTAATGGAAAATATACCATTGTAGTAAGTTATATAGGCTATAAAACAACCGAAAAAGCAGTTGAAATTAAGCAAAGTATGGTATTGGATTTCTCACTCGCTCCCCAGAATTTCCTTGCCGATGAAGTAATTGTCAGGGCAACGCGGGCGACAGAAAAATCGGCGACCACCTATAAAAACATTGGCAAAGAGGAGATCCAACAGAATAACTTCGGACAGGATTTGCCTTTTATTCTTCAAAATACACCAGGTGTGGTGGTCAACTCTGATGCTGGTGCGGGCGTAGGTTATACAGGCATCCGGATCCGCGGGAGCGATAATAGCCGGATCAATGTAACGGTTAACGGTATTCCGATTAACGACAGTGAAAGCCAGGGTACATTTTATGTAAACATGCCCGATTTCGCCTCTTCGGTAGATAATGTTCAAATTCAGCGCGGGGTAGGCACTTCAACAAATGGAGCGGGTGCCTTTGGTGCAAGTTTAAACATCCAAACAACTGCCAGTGAATTGGAACCTTACGCAGAAGTAAATAGCACATATGGAAGTTTTGATACGTGGAAGAACACTGTAAAAGTTGGAACGGGTTTAATTAATAACCGCTTTAGCTTTGATGGCCGCCTATCAAGAATCAGTTCTGATGGTTATGTAGACCGTGGCTCATCATTACTAAAATCTTACTTTTTATCTGGTGCGTACCACGGCAACAAAGATCTTTTGCGTGTAAACGTTTTTTCAGGCACGGAAAAAACCTATCAATCCTGGAATGGCATTCCGCAATCGCGTTTAGAAAATGATGTAGCTGGCATGAACGCCTATATCGATAGAAATGGATTAAGCACAGAAGATGCTGACAACCTTTTAAATTCCGGCAGAACTTACAATAGCTTCCTTTACAATAACCAAACTGATAACTATACCCAAAATCATTATCAGCTAATTTATGCCAGGCAGTTTTCTGATCAGTTTTCTTTTAACGGTGCCTTACACTATACAAAAGGTGAGGGTTACTACGAAGAATACAGGGTACAGGATAAATTAAAAAATTATGGCTTAAATCCGGTCGATATCAATGGCGGAACGCCTGTTACCGAAACCGATTTAATCCGTCGCCGTTGGCTGGATAATGATTTTTATGGCGTTACCTATGCCTTTAATTACGTACCCGACAAGAATTTAAATTTTACACTCGGTGGTGCCTACAATGAATATAAAGGTGCACATTTTGGACAGGTAATTTGGGCACAGTATGCTTCTAATGGCAATATCGACAGGCACTATTACGATAACGAAGGTTTTAAAACCGATTTTAACGTTTATGGTAAGGTAAACTACAGTCCGGTTGAATCTTTGAGTTTATTTGCCGATTTGCAATACCGCCGTGTATATTACGATATCGCAGGAACTGAAAATAAACTGAATACACTGGCAATTAACGAAACATTAAATTTCTTTAATCCGAAAGTTGGTGCTACATATTTTATCAATCCGCAGAGCAATGTATACGCCTCGTTCAGTGTGGCCAACAAAGAGCCAAACCGCGATGATTATACAGATGCTGGTGTGGCTGGTATTTCACCCAAATCAGAACATTTGAATGATGTAGAGCTGGGATACCGCTATAAAGATGATAAACTCAATCTGGGTGCAAATGCTTACGGAATGTTTTACAAAAATCAGCTGGTGGTTACTGGCCAGATCAATGATGTGGGTGCAAACTATCGCCAGAATGTAGATAAAAGTTATCGTTTGGGTATTGAGCTGGATGGTTCTTACAGCATCAGCAAACAGTTTATGGTAAATGCCAATGCCGCATTCAGCAGAAACAAAATCAAGAATTTTACCGAATATTATGAAGATTATGACAATGGCGGATTTGTAATAAACAATTACAATCTAACTACCATTTCTTTCTCACCAGATGCTGTTCTTTTCGGAGAACTGGTTTATAAGCCGTTTAGCGGTTTTGCTATCGCATTACAAAGTAAATATGTAAGCAAACAATACCTTGATAATACGCAGAACAATGATAGAACCATTAATGGTTACTGGGTAAACAATGCACGTTTAGGCTACGATTTTAAATTTGCAGGGGTTAAAAACATCAATCTGGGTTTATTGGTAAACAATCTTTTTGATAAAAAATACGAAAACAACGGTTATACCTATGGTTACCAATCAGGAGGAAGCAGAATAACCGAAAATTTCTTTTATCCACAGGCAGGCACCAACTTTTTGCTTAGCTTGAATGTGAAATTTTAGTTTACCATTCAGGGTTGACAACTTTCCATCCTATAAAGCTGTAAGCTCGAATTCCTAAAGCTAAAAAAAAGATCGCCATTGCAAGGCACACTTGGAATGGCGATTTTGTTTATATTGCCCTGCTGATCATAAATAACCACTAATCTCAGCAATCATGATCCAGAATGAAATATATAGAAAAACTCCAGTACATTACGCATGATATTCCACATTTAAGCCACATCGAACAGGTACAGCAGGCTTGCGAAGCTGGAGCAAAATGGATTCAATACCGTTGTTTGAGCAAGAATGATGACGAACTTCTGCAGGATATTAAAGCCATTGCAGAAATCTGTGATGATTGGGGTACCACTTTAATTGTAACCGATCATGTTCATTTAAATGGAAAAGCGGATATACAAGGCTTTCATATAGAAGATATGGATGCTGATTTTATCACGCTACGTAAACTGGTGGGCGATGACATTACTTTAGGCGGATCGGCAAATACGACCGAAAATTTAATCAGACTGGCAAAAGAAGGGGCAGACTATGCTGGATACGGTCCTTATGCTGAAACGGAAACCAAGCCGAATAATTATACACATCTGGGTATCGAAGGCTATCAAAATGCAGTAAAAAAACTTGAAGATCAAAACATCAATCTTCCTGTGCTTGCTGTTGGAGGTATTAAAACCTATGATGTAGAAGCGTTGATGCATACAGGCATTTACGGAATCGCAGTTTCAGGAGCAATTAATTTTGCAGATGATTTTATAGAAACCTATCAGGATTTTTACAGTTTAGTTAAAGAAAGCACTGTTAATTAACACTTTATAATTTGAAGGTCTTTGAATAATTTTTAGTTTTGGGTAAACCCAAACTAACATGTCAGAAAACGCTCTTCAAACCAACACCTCCTGGAATATTTATAAAAAAATCGCTTTCAGGTTTTTCTTTCTTTTACTTCCTCTTTTTATAATCCTGAATAATAATGGCTCTTTTACATTTTTTTCGGGCATACTGCAGTTGCCAAGTTTGGCGTTACATCATTTAATTCCATGGTTTTCTGAACATATTATCCATTACAATTACGATCATACAATCACCACCAACGGCAGCGGTGATACCTCTTACGATTGGGTACTGTTACTTTTTATATTTTTAATTTCAGTAATCGGCTGTATCATCTGGTCTGTTTTAGATCGTAACCGGAAAAGTTATAATGCCGCATATTATTGGCTTGTAGTATTGGTGAGGTTTTATCTGGCATTTACCTTAATATTATATGGTTTAATAAAAGTTATTAAACTTCAATTCCCCGATCCTTCGCTAAACCGGCTTTTACAGCCTTTCGGCGATGCTTCACCTATGGGTTTGGCATGGACATTTTTGGGCTTTTCTAAAGGCTATAATATTTTTATGGGCCTTGTAGAAGTTTCTGCTGTTTTATTGTTGTTCCGCAGAACAGTTGTAATTGGCGCGTTTTTGTCTCTCGCGGCAACAGCGCACGTAATGTCTATGAACTATTTTTTCGATGTTCCGGTGAAACTACTTTCTACCGCGCTCGTGGTAATGAGTCTTTTTATACTTGCCCCGCATTTCTTAACCTTATACCGTTTCTTTATCAAATATGAAAATCAACAGCTCAGTAAAATGTACCGCCCTACCTTTAAAAAACGCTGGCTATACATTTCTGCCTATGGCTTAAAATATCTGTACATCACAGCCTCAATTGGTACTTTGCTTTATACCTTTATTCAACAAACAAAAATATATGGCAGTGAAGCCCCAAAGCCGTTTTTATATGGCATATATGATGTAGAAAGCATGAAGTTTAGAGGCAAAACGGTAGCACCTTTAACTAGCGACAGCACGCGATGGAAACAGATGGTTATCAGTTATGCGGGTTATGCAAGGGTAAAAACAATGAACGATAGCACCTACAATTTTTCAACAGTTTTTAATACCAAAAAGAAAGAAGTGGTATTTAACTCTCAGGATAAAGAATCAGCACAATATATTTTAAATTATAACTTGACAGGCAAAGATAAACTGATTATTTCAGGGCTGAAAGGGAAAGATTCAATTTCGGTAAGCTTTAAAAAGAAAGACCTCAAAAATTTCAGACTCATCAACCGGGGCTTCCATTGGGTGAGTGAATATCCGTACAACCGTTAATCATTTTACCCGGTTCTGATTCTTGATGTATTTTACTTAATGCGAAATTTATATATTCGCACTATGTCTTCACACCATATTGTAAAAGAAAAACAAGAGCCGGCTTTATATATAGATGAGCTTGGAAATTTTAACGAAGAGTTACTCGGGCAACTGCTCGAATGGAGTCCAACACTTTTGGTTAACGGAGAAAATTATGATAAAATATTTTCCTTAGGCTTAAAGGTAGATGTTTTGGTAAACGGTAGCGGGCAGGAAACACAAGAAGATACAAAGGTTATCCAGGGGCCTGTTGATGCTTTAATGGTGGCGATCAATTATTTATATGAAGAGAAATACCCTGCAGTAAATGTTATTGCCAAAAAATTCGATTTGGAGAAATTTGCAGGATTTGAAGATCAGATCAACCTGGTGGTATTTACAGAAAAAGCAAAACATTATCCAATTAAATCAGGTTTTTCAGTTTGGAAACCTGCCGGAAGCGAATTTCTTATCCATGGCAACCGGTACATGGAGGTAACCAACTTAGCGCAGAATGAGGACGAAATTTTTATTGTGGTAAAGGATGGCTTTGTAGAATTTACCTTCTCAGGGCAACCGATTTTTATTAGTGAACCGATATGATTACCCTTAGAAAAGCAAAAGAAGAAGATATAGAAATTATCAGGGATATCGCCGCAGCAACCTGGCCATCAACCTACCTTGATATCATCGGGCAGGCACAGATTGATTACATGCTGGATAAAATGTACAACAAAGGAGAGTTGCTGAAGCAATTTATGGAAGGACATATTTTCCTGATTGCCGAGGAGGGCGAAAATCAGTTTGGTTTTGCGGGGTATTCTATAGTTGGGCATGAAGAACGTATTTATAAACTCCACAAGCTTTATGTAGTGCCATCTGCACATGGCAAAGGGGTTGGAAAAATCCTGATCAACGAGGTTTTTAACCAGGTTAAAGATGCCGGCGCAAGCGCGTTACAGCTCAATGTAAATAAGAATAATAAGGCAAAAGATTTCTACCTAAAAGGAGGATTTACCATTAAAGAATCCGTAAAGCTTGATATTGGTGAAGGCTACTTTATGGACGATTATGTGATGGAATATAAATTTTAATGTTTAGCATTTCGTCGTCAGGTTTTTGGATTAAGATGGTAGCCTAATTCAAAAAGACCATCATTCCCAACTCAACTGGGAATGACGGTTGTACGGGCACTTTCTGTCCTAATTTTTCATCCTTCCTTGCTCTGCTTCAGTACCGGTGGAACGGCGGCGGGCAGGTTTAATTTCATTCTTGCCAAAACGGTATGTAAAACTGATTCTGCCGATCTGGCTTTCATTTTTTTGATAAAGATCGTAGGTTAAACCAGAATATATACTCGATAAGTTTGTTTTATACGTGTTAAACACATCAGATAGTGCAAATTTCAAGCTCGCTTTTTTATCAAACAAGGCTTTGCTCACACCGGCATCGATAGAATAACGTGGCCTGATAGAAAACGTTCCGTAATCAAGCGGCGATTCATAGCTGCCACTCAGTTCTGCTGTAAATCCACTTACAATGGTAAAGGTTTGTTGGGTTTTAAACTGAAAAGACGTTTTTCCAGTTTTTAAAGCCTTTCCGGCTAAATCTGGTGCTTCGAAACTCAGGTAAAAAACATTTAAATTGTTATTCGTCTGCCACCATTTGGTAATTTGAACAGGCACATTTAAATTGGCATTATAACTGATGTTTGTGGCGATATTCGCATTGGTTTGATATAAAGATTTACTTGCCGCATCAGGTAATATTACTTCTGTTATTACATCATTAACTCTGCTATAACCTATTGTAAGCATGTATTTCTGCATTAGCGTATAACTCATCTCAAAATTGTGTGTATACTGCGGGTTTAAAAACGGATTTCCTTTGCTGTAGGTAAATTCGTCTAAATAATAGATAAAAGGATTTAAAGCATCGTAACTTGGGCGGTCTATCCTCCTGCTATAAGAAAATCCTAACTGATTGTTTTTCGAAAGCGTTTGTTGAACAAATAATGTCGGAAAAAAATCCCAGTAGTTCCGTTCAACAACCGTATTGTTTGTAATCAGATTTCCTTTCGAATTGGTTTGCTCAACCCTTAAACCAATTTGTATACTGGTATTTTTAAACTGTTTATTTAAATTGGTGTAAGCTGCATTAACATTCTCATCATATATAAACTGATTGCTCCGTTTAACATCATTCTGCCAGGCACTGTTAATCAACTCTTCTGCCTGTAAGTCATTATCAGTTTTAACCCAACTGCTCTTAACCCCGGCTTCTAATTTTACCGTTTTGTTCAGTGCCACGTTATAATCAATTTTAAATGCTTTAATATCAATGATTGATGGCGTATTGTTCCTGGTATATTTTATTGGGCGGATTCTGTCTCCATTTGCAAAACGGTAATCGTTTTCATAATTAGACCCATCGTTTCCTTTGTATTTAGAATAATCTACATCGGCCGATATTTCTGATCCTGCAGTATCCAGAACAGATCTATAATTTAAATTATAAGAAACGTTATTGTATTTGTTTTGCTGTAATGAGTTGGTGATCAGGCTGGAATCAACCTTAACAAAAGAGGGCCCGATAAAGGTGTTATTTACAGAGGCTTCGTTTCCATGATTAAAATAACCGTTCACCAATAAACCAATCGTATTTTTTTTATCGATAAAATAATCTAAACCTGCCTTAAAATTATTGTTTTGTTGTTTTCGAAGGCTGGAGCCAGACTGCATAAAGTAGGTATCTGTATTCTTACCATTCGAAATCCGGTCAATATCAATCTGGTTCGTCCTATTGTTTTTTCCGTAATTGTAATTTCCAAAAAGATTCAGTTTTTGTGTCCTATGGTTCAGGCTCAAGCCAGCATTACCCCTAAAGTTTTTGCCGTAGCCGGCCATTCCATTAAGACTGCCGTTGGTTCCACCGTTTTTGTTTTTCTTTGTTTTAATGTTGATAATACCCGAATTACCAGATGCATCGAATTTAGATGATGGGTTGGTAATCAGCTCAATGCTTTCAATATCAGAACTTTGCATATTGCGAAGCAAATTGGCCACATCAGCACTACTCATATAAGTCTGTTTTCCATCCAATTGAATTAACACGCCTTGTTTACCCATCATTGAGATGTTATCGTTCTGATCTACCGTTATGCCTGGCGCCTTTTGCAAAACCTCCAGCGCAGTAGAACCGCTCATGATCGAACTGTTCGAAACATTCATCACCACCTTATCCATTTTTCTTTCGATTAACGGCTTGGTAACCGCCACGCTAACTTCTTTTAAATTTTGGGTGCTTGCAGTAAGCTGTGCAGTGCCAAAATCTATTTTCTGATTATCTTCCGTTAAAACAATTGTTTTACTTTTAAGCGTTTTATAACCCATATTACTGGCTTTGTAATAATAGCTTCCCTTATTTGGAACATTAAAACCAAAGGTTCCGTTAGGATCTGTGAAAGCTGTTTTAACCACACTCGAATCAGAAGCCTTGAACAATACAACCGTAACATAATCGGCAGGCTTTTTATTTTCATCCAGTATTATACCACTAATGTTGGCTTTAGGGTTTGTTTGTGCAAAAACATTTACACCGGTAAAAAAGAAGGAGAACGTAAATAATATCTTGTATAAATTTTTCATTGGTATGTTTAAATATTTAAAAAATCCGGGCAAAAAGATTTCCATAGCACAGTTTATATGCTTTCCATTAAATTGCCTGCTTATTTTAAAGTTTAGCCCGGAAACGAAAGGTTTCCGCTTGTCAAGTTATAGGTAAGACGACCGTATTTTAAAAAGGTTACAAGGTTTTTGAAAAAGTTGAAGGTTTTAATATAGGATTGAATGATAATAGTCCCAAGATTAGAGTTCAAGAATAAATTCCCATCTTAATTTGGTAGGGGAGCAATTGTTTTGATTTGCTGTAATTAATCGGCACTGCTGAGGGAAAAAGCAATTTAATCACTTCCGCTACCAACGTACTTTTAATGTTCACGCCTGCGCAGGGAATAATGAAACCATTTTAACATTGACGCATTTTTAACGCAAAAAAGCCACAGTTAAACAAGTGAGTACCTGCTTACCTATGGCTTTTAAACTCTTTGGTAGGAAATCTCTATTTTACACCAAGTACATCTACACCTTGTTCGAAAACTACATCCACCGGAATATTCTTTTTGGTTAACCTGTCAAGATCTGTTTGAAGTTCCGGATGGATAACAGCTTTATCCTTTTGCGCTTTTTCTACGGCAACTTTATCGCCATTACCCTGTAGTGTAATAATAAAAGCACTTAAATCGTTCATAGCTGTGGCAAATTTCTCAAAATTGACCTTATATGTTCCTTTAGCGGTCCTTTCAAATGCCCCTTTTTCCTGGAAGTAGTTGAAACACTGCATATTTGCTTTTCCATGTGCTTCAGAAACGCCAAAGCGTACCGAACGTAAGATACCAGCCATAAACGTGGTGTAATAATCTTTTATATCACCTTGTAGTTCTCCCTTTTTAAGTAAGCCGGTAACCATATACAAGCCTAAAATATCGGCTTTCCCCTTTTCCAACCAGCTGTATTGTTCTTTCAATGCCGCACGTACAAAACCTTTTCCGGTAATGGTTTTTTTAATGCCTAAACCATGTGCAACTTCGTGGAACATTACATTGGCAAAAAAAGCGTCGAATTTGATATATTGTTGTTGGTCAGCTTCAATTAATTCTTTAGAAATTGGTACCAGGATCTTATCAAATTTTGCCTGCATTGCATTTTTAAGCTGCGAACGTCGCGTACCTTTTTCTTGCTGTATCTTTTCATCGTTAGGAAGGTTTACGGCAATCGTTTTCGATCCGGCATTACAATCTCCTGCATAATACACTACATCATAAGCATTTAATTCAGAATCAGTTCCTGGAGTTTCCGTTTTGTATTTTGCGGCAACAGGCAAGTTTTTTTGAAGTTCAGGGAGCATTTTTACATACTTTGCCAAACGCTTGCTCCATTCTTTATCTTTAATCAGTACGTAAGCTTCGTAACTGGTGCGGGCATTGAAAAGTTTATCCTCATAATTTTCTATCGGCCCGATAATGATATCCAATCCATTGGTTTTCATATCCAGCCATGCGTAATCACTTGCCGTAAAATTATCACTAACCAAGGCATCGGCCCTTAAATTAAGGTATTTCTTCAAGCCTTTATCTTCGGCAATTAGTGCTGCTTGTTTCAATAAAGAGCTTACCTTTTGCAATTCAGCAGCAAATAAAACATGATACGGTACGGTAGATAACTTGCCTGTACTATCTTTCTGAATAACAGAATAGGCACCAAATTTATCAGCAAGATCTGATTTTTCAACCGCCTCCTTAGTGATGCCATAAGGATAAAAAGAAGCTCCTTCAGGCTTGGCACCAACACCTTCAACAAAAGGTTTATCGTTATTCAACCTATCCCAAGGGCCGTAGTTGATGTTTATAAAATCGCGTGTTTTTTCGTCTTTAACGGTAGCAAGCAGGCTATCTCTCTGCGGATAAGCCTGTTTCCAGTAAAGCTCATCCATAATTTCTGCAGCCTGAATCAATAGAGGCAAAACTTTGCGGTCGTTTATACTCAGCTGATTAATATTGGTGGTCAGTTTAACCCTTTCGTAAATGGGTAAACGCTGTGCAACGTAATTGGTAAGGCTATCATTTTTTACCACAACATTTTTTTCACCAGAAGGCTTATTATTGCCCGTACAAGATACCAGTGAGCCAATTGCAAATGCCAGGGAAGATAATAATATTGATGATTTGTATAAGTTCTTCATTATAGATGTATATCGCTGCTAAATTAGTAAATTTTGAAAGCTTTGTATAAAGTTTGATGCATTGGATGAAGTTTCACATAACTTTGTAACTTCAACTTGCTAACAATTCATGCCCATGTTATATCCCAAAACATTAAATTTATCCACTATTTTCGCTTTTCCGCTGCTACTTGTTTTATCTGGTTGCGGAAGTAGTAAATATGCTGCAACAGAAAAAATTTATAAAGAAAAAGCTAAAGATTTTTCTAAAATAATAGGCACAACACCTCCAGTTGGTCAACTTTACGATTCACTAGGGGCAACAAATCAAACCTGGATTGGTTCTGTAAATTTTGGGATACGCAAACCAAATTTTGTAGTAATTCACCATACCGCACAGGATAGTTTAGCACAAACGGTCAAAACATTCTTTTCAACCAAAGCTGGCACCAGCGCACATTACGTAATCAGTCGCGATGGGAAGGTAGTGCATATGGTAAATGATTATCTGCGTGCAAACCATGCCGGCATAAGCAAATGGGGAAAAGATACTGACCTAAATTCTTCTTCTATCGGTATTGAACTGGATAACAATGGCTTGACTGATCCATGGCCCGATGCACAGATTAATAGTTTGATTAAATTACTGGCTACCTTAAAGAGAACTTATTCTATCCCAACTGCGAATTTTATTGGTCACGCCGATATAGCCCCAAAACGTAAAAATGACCCAAAAAATTTCCCCTGGAAAAAACTGGCAGATAAAGGTTTTGGCTATTGGTATGATGATGTGCTAAAAAATCCACCTGCAGATTTTAACACCGAAATGGCTTTAAAATATATCGGTTACGATACCAGTAATCTTGCCGCTGCAATTACCGCATTTAAGATCCATTACATCCAATCTGATATTACATCAACCTTAACACCGGTAGATGTTTTGGTGCTTTACAATGTGTATACAAAATATTAGATCGGGGAGGCGATTTATAAGGCCGGAGAATGAAGGTCAAAAGTTTATTGCAGAAAGAATAGTGTAATTTTTTGATGCAGACCGCTTCTATTGAACACCTAAATTAAGATAACATAAAAAGGCACAGATAATCCACAATAATCTGTGTTCATCTGTGCCTTATGTATCGCCTAAAAATAGTAAAAACTAGTTTGGCTTTTTAAATGTATCTTTCAGTGTTACCGTTCTATTAAAAACCAATTTATCGGCAGTAGAATCTTTGTCTAAACAGAAATAGCCTTTTCTGATAAACTGATAACGGCCTTCCAAATCTGCATCTGCCAAAGCTGGCTCAATATAAGCGTTTGGTAATACTGTTAAGCTCTCAGGATTCAGGTAATCTTTAAAATCACCTTCTTCCGCATCAGGGGTTTCAGAGGTAAACAAACGATCGTACAAACGAATTTCGGCTGTTTTAGCATGTGGTGCACTCACCCAATGGATGGTTCCCTTCACATTTACGCCACTGGTATCGTTACCGCTTTTTGATTCTGGGATATAGGTACAACGGATTTCAGTAACGTTTCCATTTTCATCCTTAACAAAATCTTCGCACTTCACAATATAAGCGAATTTTAAGCGTACCATTGCGCCAGGTGCCAGGCGGAACCATTTTTTTGCAGGTACTTCCATAAAATCTTCACGCTCAATCCAAAGTTCGTTGCTGAAAGGGATTACACGTGTACCACCACCATCTTCTGCCTCAGGATTGTTTTCGCCAATTAAATCTTCCGTGCCTTTTTCGTAATTTGTGATTACCAGTTTAATCGGATCAAGAACCGCCATTACACGATTAGCTGTTTTATTTAAATCTTCGCGGATACAAAATTCCAATAAGCTCAACTCAATTAAATTTTCGCGTTTGGCAATACCAATTCGCTCGCAAAACTCACGTACGCTTTTTGGGGTAAAACCCCTTCTGCGTAAACCACTAATTGTAGGCATACGCGGATCGTCCCATCCGTTTACTAAATTCTCGTTAACCAGTTGCAACAACTTGCGTTTACTCATTACCGTACTGGTAAGGTTTAAACGCGCAAATTCATATTGTTTTGAAGGGAAAATCTCCAGTTTTTCGATAAACCAATCATAAAGTTCGCGGTGCGAAACATATTCCAGGGTACAAATTGAGTGTGTAATGTGCTCGATACTATCACTTTGTCCGTGCGCAAAATCGTACATCGGGTAAATGCACCATTTGTTGCCTGTACGGTGATGTTCAGCATGTTTGATGCGATAAATAATCGGGTCGCGCATTAACATATTCGGACTTGCCATATCAATTTTAGCCCGTAAAATATAAGCACCATCAGCAAACTCACCGTTTTTCATTTTCGTAAAAAGGGCTAAATTTTCTGCAACGCTACGGTTACGGTATGGGCTATCCTGTCCTGGTTCGGTTGGCGTGCCTTTTAAAGCCGCAATTTCATCTGCAGAACTCTCATCAACATAAGCCAAACCTTTTTCGATCAGTTTAACGGCAAAACCATACAGCTCGTCAAAATAATCTGACGCATATAATTCGTTTTTCCAGTTAAAACCCAACCATCTAATATCTTCTTGCTGGCTGTTTACATATTCGGTTTTTTCAGTTACCGGGTTGGTATCATCAAAACGCAGATTGGTATAACCGCCGTATTTTTGTGTTAGTCCGAAATTTAAGCATATTGCTTTCGCATGGCCGATGTGCAGATAACCATTAGGCTCCGGCGGAAAACGCGTAACCAAGGTTTCATACTTACCACTATTTAAGTCGTTCTCAACAATTTCTTCAATAAAGTTCAATGACTTCTCTTCACTCATAAAAACCTGTAAATTAGGAATGCAAAGGTAAAAAGATTGAGCGGATTTATACAATGATTATAGGTTTATTAGCCCATGGTTGATCGTTAATGGTTCAGAACTTCATTATAGTACGATGAAAATACCAATGCTTTAGTATTATGGGCCAAATAGCCTACAAAAACCACAGCTAAAAACAATGAGCCATCAACCAGAGTACACATTTATCCTATTTATAAATTACCTAATAAAATCAATACATTTACATCAACTTAATATTCATTTATGAGCAAAGCATTAAATCGGCCAATCCGTGTTTTAGTGGCTAAAGTTGGCTTGGATGGGCACGATAGAGGTGCCAAAGTAATTGCAACCTCGCTTCGCGATGCGGGTATGGAAGTAATTTACACCGGCCTACGTCAAACTCCAGAAATGGTGGTTAACACGGCATTACAAGAAGATGTTGATGCAATAGGTATATCGATCCTTTCGGGTGCACACATGACCGTTTTTCCGAAAATTATCAATTTTATGAAAGAAAAACAGATGGATGATGTGTTATTAACCGGTGGAGGGATTATTCCGGAAGCTGACCGGTTAAAACTTGCCGGCATGGGGGTTGGTGAGTTATTTCCACCAGGTACCACTATGGCAAGCATTGTAGAATATATTCAAAACTGGGTTACAGAAAACAGAAATTTTTAAGCTATGGCATATCAGAATTTAATATCAGAAGTAAAAGAAAATATCCTATACCTTACTATAAATCGCGAAAAAGCTTTAAATGCTTTAAATAAAGATACTTTATCAGAACTGGCCGAAGCCATTGCCTATGCCGGAAATACTGATGAAGTAAGAGGCATTATTTTAACCGGAGCAGGCGAAAAGGCCTTTGTTGCAGGTGCAGATATCAAAGAATTTGCTGATTATAATGGTGAGCAGGGAGAGGAATTGGCTAAAAAAGGGCAAAACGAGGTCTTTAATGCCATCGAAAATTCTCCAAAACCATTTATTGCAGCAATTAACGGTTTTGCTTTGGGCGGTGGACTTGAGCTTGCCATGGCCTGCCACATGCGTATCGCATCTGATAATGCAAAATTGGGTTTACCAGAAGTAACTTTAGGGCTGATACCAGGCTATGGTGGCACACAACGGTTAACCCAGCTGGTTGGAAAAGGCAAAGCCATAGAATTGATTACTACCGCAAATATGATCACCGCAACTGAAGCTGAGAAAATAGGACTTGTAAATTATGTTGTACCCCTAGAAGATTTAATAAGCAAGGCACAGGATATTTTGAATTTAATTAAGCAACGTGCACCCTTAGCGGTATCAGCAGCAATAAAATCAGTAATTGCATCGGTAAATGATGCTGATGGCTTTGCCGTTGAGATTGAATCATTTGGAAAATGCTTTGAAACTGCCGATTTTAAAGAGGGGGTAACTGCATTTGTAGAAAAAAGAAAAGCTGTATTTGTAGGAAAATAATCGTTTTGCAATACAAGCGATTACTCAGTTAACCAGAGAAATTAATTATTGCGATACAGAATGCTGAATGTCCAGCTATTTTAGAGGTGTAAAGGCAATTTACTTTGTCAACACTTAAGACCCGAAAAATTTAATTTAGATGGAAAAACACGCTATAAAAAATTCAAGCTGGCCATGTTTGATGATCATATATAAATTTTAAATTCGAAAAACAAAATCGATCATTTTAGCATTTAAAGAGTACCTATTATCTAAACATGTCAGTATTCTCCTACAAACAGCGTAATAACATTAATCTTGTCATTATTATTGCGCTTGGGGTGTTAATTGCGTATTCTCTACAAGGTATTTTTAGTGCTATATTAAGCACATTGGTACTTTATACCATTATGCGCCCAGCCTATATTCATCTGGCAGAAAATAAAGGTTGGAATAAAAGGTTTGTCGCCATTCTGCTCATCACCATCAGCATTATTTTAATTGTTTTGCCATTCTATGCATTGAGTAGTATGGTAATCAGTAAAATTTCAGAGTTGCGGAATAATGAGATTTTCTTTAAAAACATTCTGGTTAAGCTACAGCACCTTATACCGGTAAAAATTAATCAGGAACTTATTCAGGATGGCTTAAACAGACTGGGTAACTGGGCTACACAGCTTTTCCCCTCACTGATTTCGAGTGCAGTAAATATTATATTGAGTTTACTGGTAATGTACTTTTTACTCTACTTTATGCTCATCGAGCGAAAAAAGTTCGAATTTTCCTTAGTGAAATATGCTCCTTTCAGAGAACAGAATGCACTTCGTTTTGGTGATGAAATGAAAAACACAACTTATGCAAATGTACTTGGGCAAGGATTAATCTGTTTGGTGCAAGGATCATTGGTAAGTCTATCATTTTATGTTTTAGGCTACAAAGATCCTGTATTCTGGGGAGTGATTACCACCTTTATTTCTTTTGTACCTGTTTTGGGGCCCCCTGTTGTTTTTGTGCCTGCAGCTATTTTACAAATTGCAAATGGAAATAATTTTGCAGGTTGGGCAATGCTTATTTTTGGTTTTGTAGTTGTAATTAATATCGATAACGTACTCAGATTCATTATTGCAAAAAAAGTTGGCAACATTCATCCCATAATTACAGTAATTGGCGTAATTATTGGTATTCCTTTATTTGGAATATTAGGCCTTGTTTTTGGCCCGCTACTTTTATCTTATTTTATATTGCTTGTTAAAATTTATGAGACGAGTACGCTCGCATCAGAAAGATTGGAAAGAATTAAAACAAATAATGAGCATAGTGAGTTATAAATATAGCTTAACAATAAAATAATGTAGTAGTTTTATATTGTACTTAATTGTTAAACCCTTAAAATAGATAATTATGAATGATAACTCAAAAGTTGTAGTTGCGCTTTTAGCAGGATTAGCTGCAGGTGCAGCGTTAGGAATTTTGTTCGCACCAGATAAAGGTGATGAAACCCGTGATAAATTAAGCCAATCGCTAAAAGATTTGGGTGATTCTATCAAGGATAAAGCTGCTGACGAAATTAATAACCTTGCCAGTTTAAAAGAAAAAGTGGTAAGCTCGATTAAAACGAAATTAAGAAGCGTAGAAGAAGAATATAGCGACGACGTAGAGCACGCTTAGTAAATAACTTGTATAGCCGGGCATTTTGCCCGGTTAAACCTCATCTGAATTATGCAGGAAAATAAAGATAAAAGTATTGAAGATCTGGTAGAAGACGCCAAAGGCTTTTTGGAAGCCAGGGTTGAATACACCAGACTTTATCTGGTAGAAAAAGTATCGAAAATATTTGCCGATTTAGTAACCAGTACCACTGTTATTGTCTGCTTTATACTAGCCTTTTTATTTGGCTCTGTAACGCTGGCACTGTACTTATCTGATGTTTTAGGTAGCTACGCGGGAGGATTTGGCTGTGTTTCCTTATTTTATATCCTTTTGGCCATAATTGTATATTTAACCAAGGATAAATATATAGAGAAAGCAATTATCAATATTGCCATTAGAAAATACTTTGATAAACTTGCAGATAAGGAGGAAGATGAAAAGGTATAAAGATATCCGCAACCTGGAAAACCTGCAGGCAAAAAAATTAGAACTTAAGGTAGCATATACGCTTAAGCAAAATATGCTTAAAACAGATGCAAAGGCCTATTTGAAACAGTTTACATTGGGCGCATTGATTAAAAGATATGCTACACCTAATAATTTATTCAAAGCTGATGAAAAACTAAACATTAGCGGCACCGCCATGTCATTGCTGTTACCATTCTTTATGAACAAAACCATATTCAGAGGGGCTGGCTTTTTAACCAAGGCAGCTGTTGGATTGGTATCGGGCAAGGTAGGCAAATCATTAGATGCAGAGCATTTATCGGCGATCTTTAATTCGGTAAAAAGCTGGTTTGGTAAAAAGAAAGAGAAAAAAGATAAAAAATTTATCGATTATGGCATTCCGCCAGATAGTGAAACGTATTAGTCTAATGATTCATTAACAATCGGTTCATTGGATAAGCAAAGTGCTAATTATATTATAAAAAAGCCTCAGGATTCTAAATTCTGAGGCTTTTTTTATGCGTTTCACCATCGTGTCCCGATTTTAAATCGGGATTCAGGGTCTTTTAATGAGATGATGAAACCAGTTCAGCAAGACGGATCTATTTTATAAATCTGTCTTAATTTTCAGTTCCTTCAATTGCTTATCATCAATAGTGCTCGGACTATCGATCATCACATCTCTACCGGAGTTATTTTTAGGGAATGCAATGACATCGCGGATAGAGTCCAAACCAGCGAAAATTGAGGTTAAACGATCAAAACCGAAAGCTATACCACCGTGTGGAGGTGCGCCGAATTCGAAAGCATCCATTAAGAAACCAAATTGCTTTTGCGCCTCTTCTGCACTAAAACCTAAATGTTTAAACATTAAGGCCTGCAAGGCCCTATCATGGATACGGATTGAACCACCACCTACTTCAGTACCATTGATAACCATATCGTAAGCATTGGCACGAACATTTTTAGGATCGGTATCTAATAAGGCTATATCTTCAGGCTTTGGAGAGGTGAATGGGTGGTGCATTGCATGGTAACGTTCAGTTTCTTCATCCCACTCTAAAAGTGGAAAATCCAATACCCAAAGGGCAGAGAATGTATTTTTATCGCGTAAACCCAAGCGGTTACCCATTTCTAAACGGAGTTCGTTTAATTGTTTACGTACTTTATCAGTAGAACCCGCCAAGATTAATATTAAATCGCCTTTTTCCGTTCCGAAAGCTTCACTCCATTGCTTAAGGTCTTCTTCATTGAAGAATTTATCTACAGATGATTTAATGGTTCCATCATCGTTATGGCGGGCATAAATCAAACCTGTAGCACCAATCTGCGGGCGTTTGATAAAATCGGTCAGTTCATCCAATTGCTTACGCGTATAGCTAGCAGCACCTTTTGCATTGATACCTACAACCAGTTCAGCATTATCAAAAACAGGGAAACCTTTTCCTTTAACCAGATCGTTAAGCTCTACAAACTGCATTGCAAAACGGGTATCGGGCTTATCAGATCCATATAAACGCATGGCATCTGCATATTGCATACGCGGCACTTCAGGCAAATCGTAATTACGTACCTCTTTAAATAAAGTACGGATCAAACCTTCAAAAGTATTTAATATATCTTCCTGTTCGATGAAAGACATTTCACAATCAATTTGGGTAAACTCAGGCTGACGGTCGGCTCTTAGATCTTCATCCCTGAAACATTTTACAATCTGAAAATAACGGTCGAAACCGGATACCATTAACAATTGTTTAAAAGTTTGCGGCGACTGAGGCAATGCATAGAATTCACCTTCATTCATGCGGCTAGGCACCACAAAATCTCTTGCTCCCTCTGGAGTAGATTTAATCAGAACAGGCGTTTCCACCTCAATAAAATCTAAAGCATCTAAATAGCGGCGGACCGATTGTGCCATTTTATGACGTAAAACCAGGTTATTGCGAACCGGATTACGGCGTAAATCCAAATAGCGGTATTTCATGCGCAACTCATCACCACCATCAGTTTCATCATCGATCATGAAAGGAGGCAACTTTGCAGCATTTAAAATCTCTAAAGCAGAAACTTTAATTTCTACATCACCGGTTGCCATTTTTGGATTTTTGTTACTTCTTTCTACCACAGTTCCCGTGGTTTTAATCACAAATTCACGACCCAAGGTACGTGCGGCTTCGCAAAGCTCACGATTATCATCCATGTTAAAAACCAGTTGAGTAATACCATAACGGTCGCGGATGTCGATAAAAGTCATACCGCCCAAATCTCTTGATTTTTGTACCCAACCACATAGCGTAACACTTTCTCCTAAGTTATTCAGGTTTAATGCACCACAAGTTACTGTTCTTAACATATATTGTAATCTAAATTAAGCGGCAAAAATACCGATTTTGTTTTAAAGTTAATGCTATAGGCAAAGGTTTTTGAAACAGGTTTTTTGAGAAGCATGAATAAGAGAAATATGTACTGAAGTCATTAACCTTAATTCATTTTAAGTTCTGAGTTAGAGATCTGAAACAAGATGAATACATACTTAAGGCCGTCAGCCTGAATTCATTTCAGGTTTTGAGTTAAAAATCTGAAATAGAATCGAATAACTGCTTGGTTAGTTCAACTATTAAAAACTGTTTGTTTGCCAAATACAGGAAACAGATACCTTTTCAGCTTAATCTGAACAGACTAAAGAGGGTATTTTAGCAAGTGATTTGATTGATTACCTGCTTCAATCCATCAGCCAGTTACTATTTCTACTTACATGCGATTTGAAATCGATGCTTATCATACAAACAACTTTCGGCATAACCGATAACTTCTTTCCCCTGCAATTCATTTAACTTAAGATTTATAGGCTTATAATTTATCGTTGGGGGAATATCGATTACGAAATAACCATCTTTAAATTTCTCAGTTTTACCACCTAATATCTCAAAAACTCTAACTATTTTATCTATTGATGTCCTTTTATCCATTAGCACCACCTGAATAGTAGAATGACCAGAATAAGCGACTGTTTCGCGATAGGTTAACATTTTTTCATCTGTATCATGTTCAGCAAATATGAGATCGTTACAAGCAAAAGGTGCATAAAATGGAACATTGTCTATTTTATAATGACCCTTTTCTTCATCCACAATAATGCACCACATGGTTTCAATTGTCCCACTCTTCAAGGGCATCGCTGTAGAAACTAAAAAGAACTTTTACACTGTTGTCTTCAGTCATTAATATTTCTCCTCCAATACGATTTCAATTGCTACAACCTTCCACTCTGCTTTAATTTTTTTCCAATGGTAAACTTCTTCGGTTTGTACGGTTTGTTTTTTAGAAAAAATCAGCAGGTGCGGCTTTAAAACAACCGATTTACGAGCAATCTTTTCAGTAAAAATTTCATTTTCAAAAGATGATTTAATGCGATAATAACTGGTATTGATTTCTTTAATTTGATTAAAATACTTTTTTAAATCAATCGTATAATCGCGCTTATTAAGTGTAACACCTTCAGCAGGCGTATAAGTTAAATCTTCATTAAATATAGCGGCGTAAGTCATTACATCCTTATTTTCTAAAGCCTGGTTTGCTTTTTGGTGTATCTCATTTATTGCTGAAATGATTATATCGGTTTCCATAGCATGAAGTTAATGTTTGTATCAGGAATTTCAAATTTATGATGATAAGGCCGCTGATATTCCACACATGCCAAAAGCACAAACCTGATCATTTTCAATCAACTGTAAAACATTATTATTTGTTTAAAAACGGAAGGACAGCATTTCATAGGTGCTGTAGCCCCGCCATTTGCTTTATCCCGATGAAGGATCGGAACGCTCGCTGCTGTCGGGTTTAGTTAACAGCGGTTTGCTTCAGGGCACAAAACTTTCCCAAATAAACCCAATTGTAGGGAAGAGCTTCCGATCCTTCATTGGAACGCGTACAGAAAAGCGGGACAGCAATTGCCAAACGCACAAACCTGATCATTTTCAATCAACTGTAAAACATTATTATTTGTTTGGAACGAAAGGGCAGCATTTCATAGGCAGTATCCTTCTTTTGTTTAACCGGGATATTTTTAGCTAAAAACCAGATTAACATATTTTTAAACTTTTTTTATACCTTGATGCAACGTTTTAAAATCCCTTATGTCTTATAATCAGAATATTCGAAATTTTGGAAGCCGTATACATCGATAAAAACCTAGAACTCGTAAAAAAATGCATGCAGGGCAGCCGGGCAGCGCAGTTTGAATTGTACAAACTGTATGCAAAGGCCATGTATAATGTGGCGCTGCGTATTTTAAATTACGAAGAAGAGGCGGAAGATGTTTTACAGGAAGCATTTTTGGATGCTTTTACCAGAATTGTTGATTTTAGGCAGGAAACCACATTCGGACTTTGGTTAAAGCAGATTGTGATCAACAAATCCATTAATTATCTGCGCAAACGCAAAATGGAATTTGTAAGTACCGACGAAATATCGGAGGTGCCTGATGAAGACAGTTTTGATGACAGTGAAGTGCGCTTACAGGCTGATGAAGTTAGAGTGGCTATTGCCCAATTACCAGATGGTTACAGGGTGGTATTGAGTTTGTATCTTCTAGAAGGTTACGACCATGAAGAGATTGCACACATTTTAAAAATAAGCGAAAACACTAGCCGTACGCAGTACATGAGGGCTAAAAAGAAGTTAAAAAGTATTTTAGAACAGAAAGGGATGAGAGATGAATAATAGATTAGAAACCTTTGTAAAGGAAAACCGTAAAGCATTCGATGTAATGGAGCCATCGGCCGGACTTTGGGCAAAGATTGAACAGGAGTTAGATCAAAAAAAGAAAAAAAAACCGGTAAAGCTATATTTATGGATGAGTGCGGCAGCAGCGGTAGTAATGGTTTTAGGTTTAATTTGGTTGTACGCAGGCAGGCTACAAAACAAAGATTTAGAAATAGCCGACGTTAGCGCATCTTACGCCAAAAAAGAAGTTCACTTTGCAGGATTGATTACCGAAAAAAGAGATAGTTTGGCCATTTTTGCTTCTGCAAACCCTGAACTATATAAAAAGTTTACTGCAGATCTGAAAAAGCTTGATGAAGATTATGAAAGATTAAAAGCAGAACTGCCAACTTCGCCAAACCAAACTTTTGTGGTAAAAGCGATGGTAAAAAACCGCGAAATACAATTGCAATTGTTAAAACAGCAGTTGTTAATCATAAACCAGGTTGACGATTACAAGAGAGTTAACCAGATTTAAATAAGTAAAAATAGCAGGGAAATCAATCTTGATATCTGCTGCTCAACAAATTACATTACGCTCACCTCACCGAATTGCTTATTGCCAGCCGGCAGGCTTTAAGTTTAAAGGTGTTTAAAAACTAACAACATGAAAACAATAAATATATTATTAGCCTTCATGGCTTTAATCGCCGTAAAAGTTGATGCGCAGGAATTGGTGGTGAATAGTCCATCAGAGAAAACAATTGTATATACCGACAAATCGACGACATTGGCGATGGTAAATACTTCAAACTATAAACAAACGGGGAGCGATGCTGAGCGTTCTAAATCTTTTAGTAAAAGTTTCAGTGTGGATAATAATGATAAAATAAATTTGAACAATCAATTCGGTTCGATTTTAATTAAAACCTGGGACAAGAGAGAAGTGCGTGTTGATGTAGATATTAAAGCCTACAGCAATTCTGACAATGATGTACAAAAACTGATTGATGGGGTGAGCATTGATGCCACTAAAAATGGCGACGTGGTAACTTTTAGAACAAATATGGGTGATAGAAACGGACGTTATGGCCGTGGCGTAAGAAATGGCGTAACCACCTGGCGCAGAGAAATAAAAGTAAACTATGTTGTATTTATGCCGGCTGTAAACCCATTAACAGTGTCGCAGGAATATGGTAATGTAGAATTGGGTAATTTTTCTGGCCCAACCTCTTTAAAGGTAGAATACGGCAATCTGGTTGCAGGCAATTTAAGTAATATAAATAACTACATTAATGTTCAATACGGCAAATGCGATATCCAGGATTTAAATGCTGCTGTAGTAAAACATGAATACAATGGCCCTGTAACCATTGGTGCTGTGGGTACGTTACAACTTGATGCGGAATATGTTGCTGTAAATATCAATACCATCAGAAAATCGGCCGATATTAAAATACAATACGGTAAAGGCTTAACAGTTGGTACCATTGGCGGCAACCTGCTTTTAAATGCCGAGTATGCAAAGGTAAATATCAATACGGTTAAAGGAAATACAGTTGTTAAGCAGGCCTATGGTGATTTAAATATTGCATCGGCAGGTAAAATAGCGGTAAATGCAGAATATTCAAATGTAACCTTAGGCACTTTAAATGGCGATGCCAACATCAACATGGATTATAACCGCCTAAGTGTAAATGAAATTACACCTGCCTGCAGAAACTTCACCTTTGGCGGGGAATATGTAAGTGTGGGATTGGGTTTTGCAGATCGTTTTAATGCAAATTTCAATGTTTCAACATCATATGCAGGCTTTAAATATGGTTCGAACGTAACCTCAACAACGGTGAGCAAAGATGATGAAACCAAAAAATATTCGGGCAAAATTGGTAGCGGTGGCACAGCAAACGTATCCGTTAAAACAGAATATGGTTCAGTTACCTTTAAATAAGAATTTCCAAACCAAACAAACCATTAAGTCCGGCCATTTTTGGCGGGACTTTTTTTTTATCTTTAGGCCTGATGAAAATTTGCCTGATTCTTCTACTCACTGTCTTCAGCCTACCCTCGTTTGGGCAGGATGCGCCAATTAGATGGGCAACACAAGAAACATTCTTTGAGGATCTATCTGGAAAAAACCTGCCTGCTTTTAATGGATTAACCATTAATAAAAAGCCATTTTCAAATGCTGATATTAAAGGCCAGGTAGTGGTCATTAATTTTTGGTTCGAAAAATGCCCTCCCTGTATTGCTGAAATGCCCGAACTGAACAAACTTGCAGCCAAATACGCTGCAAGAGGTGTTAGGTTTATCGGAATTACGCATGATGCTCCTTCGAGCGCCAAACGCTTTCAAAAACAGAATGCTTATCAATACGAAATTGTATCCTTGAGTAAGGATGAAATCCGGAAGCTAAATATAAACCATGGTTTCCCATCCAATATTCTGGTTGGAAAGAATGGAAAAATCGTTTATGCCATGGCAAATTTTTCCCTCTCCGATCCCCAGTTTAAATCCAAGTCCATTATTTTTGAAGAAAAACTAAAAGCCTTAATAGCTGCTCAATAATTGAGCAGTTTATCGCTAAAAAAGTTTAATTCCTTGGTAATATCCCAATAAAACTATAGGATATATTCGTTATTTATAGGCTTAATAGGTTCTGGAATGTTTTCTTCCTTGAGCATTTGCAAAAGATTGATCTCTATCGTTCTGGTAATCTGGTTGAGTGGAACACCGGCAGAGTTATTTTCAAAGGGATTAACAAGACTCATCCCGTTAATTTGTGTTGATACAAATACAAAACCGATTAACCACCCTAAAAATATGGCGGCAGGTCCGGCATCCTGACTGATTACGAGTGTAAAAGTGACAACAAATAACCAGATAAATACTTTTGTTAAATAGGAATAGGTAGTTGGAAATATTGTATTTTTAATCCTTTCGCTCATCCCCATCGAATCTGAAAAACGGGTTAGCATCTCATTGATTTCGATAAAGCGAAAGCCATCAATTGCATTGTTTTTTGATAGTTTTTGCAGATCTCTGGATTGGATGTTTAAAATGGCATTGTGTGCATTATTATGTTTTCCAATTTCCTCTAAATCTGCTTCAGTAAGGTATTTGGTATAAATTTCATCCACTGCTCCCCTTAAATTGGCTTTTAGCGCATATAAAAATGCAATATGCCTGTATACCATGCGCTTAACACTTTCATCATCTTCATCAACATAATTAATTAATGCTCTTGCGTAAGAACGGGAATCGTTTACCAATGCACCCCAAATTTTTCGGGCTTCCCACCACCTGTCGTAAGCCTGGTTGTTATTAAAACCAATAAAAAAGGCAATTGCGGTACCCAGTACAGTTGGTATTATGGATGGTATTGAAAAATGGTGGGCAATTAAATATGCCCGTACGAAATATGCGGCGGTGCATGAGGCGATCATGATTAAATCAACTTGCCAGGTATTTCTTAAAATTCTAGTTAATCTGATATTTTGTATTAAAAGCATATATATTGAAAGGAAACTGATTCATTCGGATGAAAATACAAACATAAAGCGGAAATGTTTTAGTATGAGCAAATTAAATAATCGCGCGGGTTTGCTATTGTGAAGTAAATGTCTATCTTGGGCCACCAAATATTTCTTTTTATGAGCGAAACGTTGCCGAAAAATAACATTTTCAAAGTTATTGGTGCCTCTTCATTGGGCACTCTTATAGAATGGTATGACTTTTATATTTTTGGAAGCCTTGCGGTCATCATTGGCCATCAATTGTTCCCGGAAGATGCCGGTGCTTCTGCGCTCATTAATACTTTAGCCATTTTTGCTGCCGGTTTTATTGTTCGTCCGTTTGGGGCGTTAGTATTTGGCAGACTTGGCGATTTGATTGGTAGAAAATATACTTTCCTACTCACGCTGGTTTTAATGGGTGGATCTACTTTTTTTATCGGCTTAATTCCTTCTTATAAAAGCATTGGTTACGCTGCGCCTATTTTAGTACTGGTGTTGAGGTTAATTCAGGGTTTGGCGCTGGGAGGCGAATATGGTGGTGCTGCAACCTATGTAGCAGAACATGCTCCCAAAAATAGACGAGGCTTTTTTACCAGCTGGATTCAAACTACGGCCACCTTAGGGCTATTCCTTTCACTAGGAATTATCGTAATTACCAAAAATATACTCGGTGCTGAAACCTTTGGCGATTGGGGCTGGCGGATTCCTTTCCTCCTGTCGATTGTTCTTGTTGTGGTTTCGATTTATATCCGTATGAAAATGCACGAATCGCCCATGTTTTCGAAACTGAAAGCAGAGGGAAATATTTCCAAAAATCCATTAAAAGAAAGTTTTAACAATAAGGCGAACTTTAAAATGGTGCTACTGGCATTATTTGGTGCTACAATGGGCCAGGGGGTAATTTGGTACACCGGGCAATTTTATGCACAATCATTTTTGGAGAATACCTGCAAATTGGATTTTAACGATTCGAGGTATATTTTACTGTGGGGAATTGCTTTTGCAACACCCTTTTTTGTAGTATTTGGCGCATGGAGTGATAAAGTGGGCAGGAAGTGGATTATGTTAACCGGAATGCTTCTTGGGATTATTTTTTACCGACCGATTTATCAAACTTTTTTAAATGATACGGATTACACGAAAGTTGAACAATCAGCAATTTTATCTTCAACGCCTGCACCTGTACACTCCGTTTTAATTGAAAATACAACAGATAGTTTACGAACGGTTTCTACCAAAATAATACTTAAAAACGGAGCTTCTTTTAACAGCGTTCAAACCGATACGGTTTCTGCAACTAAAGGCGTTCTAATAGGCAAGGAAATACTGAAAGATAAGGTATTACCAACGCCAATATTTTGGAAATTTGTAGGTTTAATCTTTTTTCAGATCTTACTGGTAACAATGGTTTACGGACCAATTGCAGCATTTTTGGTTGAGCTTTTCCCTACTAAAATCAGGTATACTTCTATGTCATTGCCTTACCATATTGGCAATGGTGTTTTTGGTGGCCTTGTTCCATTTATCGCCACTTTAATTGCAAGTTTTTCTGGTGCAACACCACTCTCCGGGCTATGGTATCCGATAGGTATTGCAACATTAAGTTTAATCATCGGAACAATTTATTTATCAAACAAAAGAGACGAAAACATTAACGATTAGCTACCAGCAAGATGAATATATTAAAGAAATTTTTAGGGTTGGTTTGGATGGTTTTAGGCCCACTGACCATGACTTTCCTATTTATACAAGCAATAGATAAAGTTGGATTGACCCATACCGATATTGAAAGAACGAATACCATTTTGCAATGGGCAATTATTCTCTTCATTTTTCTGCCGATTAGCCTTGGATTGATGATTTTTGGGTTTTATGCCTGGAAAGGCGAGTATGATCATCTACCGGAAAGTTCGGAGGAGTTATAAATACTTGTTTATCAGCCAAGACGCTATTTTTACCACAAAGGCTTTAAAATCACAAAGAATGGATTATTCCGCGTAGGCTGTGTTTTGCACTTTTAGGCTAGAAATAGGTGTTGGTTACTGACCAGGGCACAATTTTTATAATACCCGCAATAACAGCCCTTTTAGGTATTCACCTTCTGGAAAAGAAATTCTAACCGGGTGATCTTCTGGCTGGCAAAACTGTTTAATAATCTGTACTTCTTTGCCTGCATCAAGTGCTGCCCAGGCAATAATCTGTTTAAAGGTTTCAATATCAACTGCGCCTGAACAGGAGAAAGTGGCCAGTAAACCACCTTTTTCCAGTAACAACATACCCAGGCGGTTTAAATCTTTATAAGCCCGTGCCGCTCTATCCAAGGCCGAACGCGATGGTGCATATTTGGGCGGATCAAGCACAATTATGTCGAACAGTTCTCCCGATTCTTTAAAAGCGCGGAGTTGTTTATTCACGTCAGATTGTATGGCCGTTACCTTATTTACATCAAAATTGTTTAAGGCTACATTTTGTTTTAGCGTTTCTACAGCTAAGCCAGAACTATCTACACTGGTAATGCTATCGGCCTCATTTGCAAGGCTATTTAAGCTGAAACCACCACTGTAACTAAAACAGTCTAAAACTTTTTTACCTTTGGCATAACTGGCCAAAATACTTCTATTATCACGCTGATCGCAATAAAAACCAGATTTTTGTCCTTCTGCAATGTTAATATGATAAGTAATTCCGTTTTCTTTAACGGCTAAAAATTCAGGAGGATTTTCGCCCCAAAGCAGACCGTTTTCAATAGGCAAGCCTTCGTGGGTACGGGCTGTGGCGTCACTTTTATCAAATATTCCTGTTGGCTTTAATTCTGCCTTTAGTATTTCTACAATTTCTGTTTTTACTTTTTCAATCCCCGAACTTAAAATCTGAAGCGAGAGGAAATCTGCATATTGATCAACAATTAAACCCGGAAGAAAATCAGCTTCACTAAAAACCAGTCTGCAGGTATTGGTATGTTCGCTTAAAATAAACTGACGTGAGGCAATGGCTTGCTTCAAACGGTTATGGTACCAGCTGTTATTTATAGTTTGAGTTTCTTCCCATTCCAGAAGACGCACAGCTACGCGCGAATTGCTGTTGTAGTAGCCATAGGCCAGAAATTCATTATCGAAGGCAAAAACTTTTACAACATCACCATCTTCAGGTTTCCCTTTAACTTTTTCCAATGCCCCAGAAAATACCCATGGATGCCTTTGTAATGCTGCTTTTTCTTTGCCTTTTTTTAATATGATTTCTACCATGCTGCAAAGGTAATAATTTGTAGGGAGTTTGGCACAGCGCGTTTGGCGCTGAGTAATGGGAAGTAAGTTTGGAGTTGGCGGCATGGAATGCCATGCACAGCGATATGATGCCTACCGCTTTTTTACCAATTCAGTGTCCAATACTTTGGTTTCGAATTCGGTTACGGGCCTTTTGGCTTCAATCATCGAAATAAGTAGCTCGGTTGCCACCTGGCCCATTTCAAAAGCAGGTTGTTTAACTGAGGTTAGTGAGGGCGAAAATAATTCGACAAGATTAGAGTTGGTGAAACCGGCAATGGCAATTTTATCCGCAACCTCGGGATTGGTTTTCTTTAAAGCCATAATGCAGCCCGTAGTAAGGCGATCGCTCGAAATAAAAATTCCATCCGGTTGTAGTGGTAAAAGTTCTTTTACTGCTTGCTCGAGCTCTGCACTGTGCATGCCCCCGTGCTGACAATATTTAACAAGTTCGGGTTTAAATTCAATGTGGTATTTGAGCAAAGCTGCTTTATAGCCTTCCAGTCTTTCTTTGGTTATCGAAAGGTTTTCAGAATTTGTAAGGTGTGCAATAGTCCTTTTTCCTGATAAGATGAGGTGTTCGGTGGCATCAAAAGAACCTTTAAAGTTATTTGCTATTACTTTGTGGGTTTCAAAATCCTCCGGCACACGATCAAAAAAAACAATTGGCAATCCTTTGGCGTACAAGCTTCTTAAATAATCAATATCCTGTGTTTCTGACGATAATGCAATCAATAAACCATCAATAGAGCGCGAAGCCAGGTGCTCAACATTCAGTTTTTCCTGTTTATACGATTCGTGACTTTGAGAAATGATTACGTGGTAATCCTTATCATATGCGATGGATTCGATTCCGTTGATCACCTGAGAAAAAAAGTTGTTGGCAATCTCACTCACAATAATGCCAATAGAGTAACTACGGCGTTCTTTTAAACTTCTGGCAATGGGGTTAGCACGGTAGTTTACCTTTTCGGCATAGGCCAGCACCAGTTTTTTTGTTTCCTCACTAATTTCGTAACGGTCTCTTAAAGCCCTGGAAACTGTCGATGTAGACAGGCCCAATGCTTTAGCAATATCTTTTATGGTAGATGTTTCAAATCTCATTTTTCGCAGTGCGTACAAGTTACGAAAAATATCTCTTTAAGGGCGTTCAACTCCCAATAATAATAAACGTTCTCTTAACGTTTTTGGGAACGTTTGCACACTTTTTTAGTTAAAATTAGTTTCAATTGGTTTTTAGTTTGTAAAATTGTTACATCAACGTAACCAAATATAAATAAACAATAACATCCCGAAATAGAATTATATTCTAATGCAAGCAATTGCAACTTCAAATAAGTATCCAAATCATTTCAAATCATTATTAATTATGAGCAGAGTTTTACTCTATTTTGCATTTCTCTCTTTTTTTGGATTATCCGTAGCCCAGGCTCAAACCAGGCAAATTACCGGAACGGTAAAGGATAAGTCAGACGGGCAGGTCTTAATCGGCGTAAGTGTTTCGGTAAAAGATGCTAAAAATGGGGCCAGTACAGATGGCAATGGTGCATACAAAATTACCGTTCCTGCCAAGGGTGGCGTACTTGTTTTTACGTACATCGGCTATAAAACCAAGAGCGTTGCCATTGGCGACCAAAGTAAAATGGACATCACGCTTGAAGAAGATGCCAACACTTTGCAAGAGGTTACAGTAAACATCGGTTACGGTTCGGTGCGTAAAGAGGCATTAACGGGTTCGGTATCCTCTATAACGGGCAAAGATATTGATCAGTTCCCTGTAAGTACCGCAGCACAGGCGCTAGCCGGAAAACTGGCGGGTGTTTCGGTTACCACATCAGAGGGAAGCCCGGGGGCCGAGATTGTTATTAAAGTGCGGGGTGGAAGTTCACTTACGGGAGATAATTCTCCGCTATACATTGTTGATGGCATCCAGGTAGAAAACGCTTTATCGATTTTATCGCCTAACGAAATACAATCGATCGATGTTTTAAAAGATGTAGCTTCTACCTCAATATATGGTAGCAGAGGTGCTAATGGCGTGGTAATCATCACTACCAAAAGTGGAAAGAAAGGCCGCCCTGTAGTATCATTCGATGTTTATGCAGGTGCAAGGCAGATTGTAAACAAACTCGATGTGATGAATCCTTATGAGTTTATCAAGTATCAATACGAGCTCTACAATAACAACACCACACAGGATGTTAAAGATACTTTTACCAAAAAATACGGTACTTTCGATGATCTTGATATTTATAAAAACATCCCGAATATCGATTGGCAGGATAAAGTTTTTGGTCGCCAGGCCTGGAGCAATACTGAGGTTTTAAATTTATCTGGTGGTACCACAAAAACGACCTATAATGTTTCTGTAAACAATACGAAAGAAGATGGTATTATGCTCAACTCAGGTTACAGAAGAACCTTTGCTTCTGTGCGTTTAGACCATAAATTTTCGGATAAATTCAGGGTTGGCTTAAATGCACGTTACAGCGGGCAGCGTATTGATGGTGTGGGTACAACTTCTACCGGATCGCAAGGTACCAACCGATTAAGGAACTCTGTGCGTTACCAGCCATATTCTGGCGGTAGTGATTCTGGCGATTTATTCGATGCTGATTATTTAACTACCGGATTAACCAATCCAATTACACTTGCCAACCAGGAATTGAAGTATGATTACAGAAACGATTTAATCAGCAGTGGTTATGTGCAATATTCCATTCTTAAAAATTTAACCGTCAAAAGTACTGTGGGTTATAATAGAACCAGCAGACATACCAATACTTTTAATGGCCCTGTAAGTAATGTGGCAAGAAATAATGCCGGTTTACCTGCAATACAACTCGATACGGTTTCGCAAAAATCTTTTATCAATACCAATACCATCAATTATAAACCAGATTTGGGAAAAGACCACAGTTTGGATATTTTGGTAGGACAGGAAATTAACATGGTAGATATTGATTCGAGAACGACAGTACTTAAATTTTTGCCCATTGATATCTCAGCGAGTGATGCATTTGTAAGTCCAGCTCCTGCAAATACGATACAAGACCGCCCAACATCGTTAATTTCAGGCACCAGGCAGTTTTCTATTTTTGGCAGAGCATCATACGGCTTTCAGAATAAATATTTAGCTACAGTAAATTTTAGAACAGATGCTTCTTCGTTATTTGCCGCAGGTAAACAATGGGGTTATTTTCCATCGGCGCAGGTAGCCTGGAGAGTAACTGAAGAGAAATTTGTTAAAGACATGAACCTTAGCTGGTTAAATAATTTTAAAGTAAGGTTTAGTTATGGTGCAGCAGGGAACAACCGCATCGGCCAGGATTTATTCAGAACGCTTTTTTACCTAAGTTCAACCACTGGTGGCTACGCAGATACAGATGGGACGGTTTCAACTGGTCTGATTTCGGGTACAGCTACCGGAAATATCTTATCCAACCCTAACATTACCTGGGAAACCAACATCTCTAAAAACTTGGGTATAGATATTGATCTCTTTAAGAACAAGTTATCGCTTAATCTGGATTATTATGATAACAGAACGAAAAACCTGCTTTTAAATGCAAACGTACCACAAACAACAGGTTATGCCACACAGCAGCAAAATGTGGGCAAAACGCAAAACAGGGGCTTTGAGGTACAATTGAACTATCAGGCGGTAAAATCAAAAAATTTCAGCTATAACACCAGTTTTAATATTTCGTTCAACAAAAATAAAATTGTTGAGCTGCAAAATGGTGTAAGTTCTTATATCACACAATCAGGATGGGTGAACAGTTTAGGCGATTTTAAAGTTGAGGTAGGCCAACCAGTTGGGCAGTTTTACGGTTTCATTTCAGATGGCCGCTATACTGTTGATGATTTTACAAACGTTCAAAACACCACTACCGGCGCTTATACCTACACGCTTAAACCAACAGTTGCTAACGCCAGGGTTTTGTTGGGCAACCGCGATCCACAGCCGGGCGATATGAAAGTGAAAAAATTATCATCATCAGCAAGCATGATGATCGGTGATGATGACAGAACGGTTTTAGGTACAGCACAGCCGAAATTTACAGGCGGCTTGAATAATCAGTTTGCTTATAAAAACTTTGATTTAACTGTATTTGTAAACTTTAGCTACGGAAGTAAAGTTTATAATGCCAATAAAATAGAATTCACCTCACAATACAATGTAAAGGACAACAATTTACTGGCTGTTATGAATGACAGGTGGCAAAATTTTGATGCAAATGGTGTAAAAGTTACAGACCCGGCATTATTAACCGCAATGAATGCCAATACCACGCTTTGGACGCCTACAGGTGGCAATTACGCCTTAACATCATACGCGATTGAAAACGGATCCTTTTTAAGGATCAGCAACGTAACATTGGGTTATTCCCTGCCGCAAAGTTTAATTAAAAAAACAGGTTTTATCTCAAAACTAAGGGTTTACGGTACGGTTAACAACTTGTATACCATTACCGGTTACACAGGTTACGATCCTGAAGCCAATACGCGCAGATCGAATCCGCTTACGCCAGGTATTGATTATGCGGCCTACCCACGGAGCAGGTACATACTTGCTGGTATTAACATGGCATTTTAATTTCAACATTAAAGAAAATGAACAATAAATTTATAAAATCGGCTTTAATGGTAATTGCTGTTGGAGCATTGAGTATAACTACTTCCTGTAAAAAATATTTAGATGTAGAATCGCCATCAACTTCCTCACCTGATGTTGTTTTCGAAAGCACGGCCAATACGAACGCGGCAGTTATTGCTGTGTATAACCGCCTTTGTGGAGATAATGGTTATGGAAGTCGTATTTCTACACTTTTTGGCTTAACTGCCGATGATTTTAAAACGTCGGGGAGTTACAGCTCATCTGATCGTAGGGGGATAAGCATGTACGGCGCGAGTTCAGATAATACTGATCTGGTTAATCCATTTTTGCAATTATATGCAGGTGTAGAACGTGCAAACATCTGTATCAAATTTATTCCGGCCTCAAAACTTTATGCCAATGGATCAGATGCAGAAAAAACGGTTATGAAACGCTATTATGGCGAGGCTTTAACCTTAAGGGCTCAGTTTCTGTACGAACTGATCCGCAACTGGGGAGATGTTCCGGCATCTTTTGTTCCTGCTGCTGATGCGGAAACATTGTACGGACCTAATGTAGACCGTAATAAAACTTACGACCAGATCATCGCTGATTTAAAAGTGGCTGAAGATTTAGTGCCATGGAGAAGTGGAATTACCGAATATGGCAGTTTCCGTTATACCAAAGGCGCAATAAAAGCTTTACGTGCACGCATTGCTTTAGCAAGAGGCGGTTATTCATTAAGATCGGCCAGCCATACCATGGAACGCAGTGCTGATTACCTTACCTATTATAAAATAGCTTTTGATGAGTGCCTTGATCTGATGAACCACCGTTCTGAGCATAACCTGAACCCGGTTTATGAAAATGTATTTAAAACCCTGCATACCGCAAACCGCCTTGATGATGCACATGAACTGATGTTCGAAGTTGCAGCCTTTGGAGGAAACGCATCTACAGACAGTAAACTTGGTTATTATAATGGAATCCGCTTCAATTCAGCCTCTACTTTTGGGTCTGGCGGTGGTGGAATGAATGCCATTCCTACTTATTTTTACGAATTTGATGTAAATAAAGATTGCCGGAGAGATGTAACGATTGGCGTTTTCGAGATTACTGCAACATCAAAAAAAATAGTGAATACTTTATTTAACATGACGGATGGAAAATTCCGTAAATCGTGGACAGCCTTTAATAATTCATCTGCCGCGCAAACATTTGGCATAAACTGGCCAATGTTGCGATTTGCTGATGTTTTACTGATGTATGCAGAGGCTGATAATGAAATAAACGGTGCCCCATCTGCAACTGCGGTAAGTGCATTGCAAGAAGTGCAAAAACGTGCGTACGCTGGTTTTGAAACACAAATTCCTGTAACCCCATTGGATAAAGCAGGGTTTTTTAATGCCATTGTTAAGGAACGCCTGTTGGAATTTGGTGGTGAGGGTATCCGCAAGTATGATTTGATCCGCTGGAATTTACTGGCAGGTAAATTTGAGGAAACCAGAAATAAAATCCGGGCTTTAGTTGCCGGAACGGGAGATTATGCGAGTGTACCAAATTACATTTATGCAAAAGAAAGCGATTATTTGTTGGGCACAAGTGTAAATGAGGTAGCCAAACTCGATTTGTATGGTGGAGCGCCTAATAATGTCTTTGCCTCACCCGGATTAAATGTTACAACTGCTCCGGCGGGTTATAACACCAAAAACTGGAGAAAGGCCGTTACTGAAGAAAATTCGATCACCAGTACTTCTACCGGTATTGCTTTTTACTTCGAAGCCAATAAAAAGGAACTGTTCCCTTATCCTAAAACAACACTAATCGAAAATCCAAGTATGGTTCAAAACTTTGGCTATTAAGGTATTTATTATGAAAAAAATTATAGATCAATTGGGGTTTAAATTCGTCATTTTATTATTGATGACTGTAGCAATTTCTTCCTGCAAAAAAGAAGATGATGCGCCAACAGAACCGGCAAGAATTTTTAAACCGGGTGATGTGAAAATTACTGCCGGAGAAACTTCTGCAAAGTTAACCTGGTCTTTACCGCTCATGTCTACAGGGAAAACTTTTAAATATAGTATCGATTTCTCTACTGATTCACTGTTTGCAACGGTAAATTACAGCACTACGGCCGATACTGCGGGTGTAACTGTAACTGAAGATAATTTAGCGGTAAGAACTAAATATTACGCAAGAATTAAGGCCAATGCCACCGAAAGTCAGCCAGAATCGAAATATGTTCGCAGCAGTGCTTTCCAGTTAACAGGAATCCAGTTGTTTCAGGCCATCAGGGATATTGAAATTAAAGAAACAACCGCTAAACTGTATTTTACCCCAACAACAGGCTTAACTTCAATTGTAGTAACCCCGGCCACAGGTGCAGCTGTTACAGTTGCATTAAATACAAGCGATGTAACATTGGGTGTTAAAGCACTTAACACGTTAACTGCTGGCACAAAATACACGGCAGAGCTATTTGCCGGACCAAAAAGCAAGGGAATAACCACTTTCACCACACTTGCACCCACTACCTATACGGTAAAACTTAACCCTGGAGATGACCTGGCAGCAGCAATTGCAAGTGCGGCAAATGGCGCAATAATCGGCCTTAATCCTGGTACTTATACTTTGGCTGCAGCAACTTTTATTACCCAAAAAACCATCACTATCAAATCAATATCGGGCAACCCGGGCGATACAAAAGTGAATTATAAAGAGATTGATGTAGAAGGCACTGGTGCAGGTGTAACGCTATCAGGTATTGAATTTGATGGAACTGCTGGTGCATCGCTTTATTTTATCAATTTTATCGGCTCACAAGCAGCAAATGGATCTGCAGCAACTTTTACTAATGTTGTGGTAGATAACTGTGTAACGCATGGCTCTACTACTGCCTTTTTAAGGGGCGACAGGGGTACAGCAGTACGCGATTTTAAAATCACGGGCATTACCGTTAACAATTCGGTTGTATACGATATGGGTTTAAATGGTTCTTCTGCCTATTATACCTTTCATTTAAATAAAATGCAGTTTGCTAACCTTAACATTTCTAAGTCTACTTTCTATAATGCCGGCCCTGGGTTGGTTACTGCCAGCACCACATACACTGGCGATGTAACGCCTACAGTTTCCATTACCAATTCTACTTTTAACGGTTTTGGCGGCAATGCGAAATATGCACTGTTAGATGCAAATGCAAACCCAATTAACTTTACCATTGCAAATAGTATTTTAGCCAATACCCCTAAATCAGGTACGGTGAACGCGGCTGCCATAAGGGGTACCGGTGCAGCAAGTACACTTAGAATTTCCAACAGCAATTATTTCAATCTTTCAAGCGCATTAACCAATGGTACCGCCCTAACCTTTGGTACGGCAACATTGGTGAGTAACCAATCTATTAATTTGGGCTGGACTGCTGTAACAACAGACTTTACATTGCCTGCCGGCTCACCTTTAAGAACTGCCGGAAGCGCGGGAGGGCCAATCGGTGATCCTAAATGGACATACTAACAAAATTACAGGGCAGGTTTTAATCTGCCCTTTTTTAATGAACTTTATGCTGTAGATTTAATTGAAAAGAATGACAAGAATATCCTATCTTAAGTTTATCACGCTACTCATATTAAGCACAGTTCCCTTTCTTTATCTGCATGCTCAGGATCCCAAATATCCTTCAGCAATCACTGTCGCGCAGGATGGGAGCGGAAATTATAAAACCATTCAGGAAGCTGTTAATTCGGTAAGGGATTTAGGAGAAAAAGAGATTAAAATCTTTGTAAAGCATGGTCTGTACAAAGAAAAACTGATTATTCCATCGTGGAAAATTAACCTCTCGATTATTGGTGAAAGCGCCGCAGAAACCGTCATTACTTTTGATGATTATTCGGGAAAGTCAAATCCGCTGGGTAAAGATGTTTTTGGCAATGCTAAATTCAGCACCTATACCTCCTTTACGGTATTGATTCAGGGAAATGATATCCACCTCGAAAATTTAACCATTATCAATTCAGCGGGCCGGGTGGGGCAAGCAGTTGCACTGCATGTAGAGGGCGACCGATTTGTAGCCAAAAACTGTAGATTTTTAGGCAATCAGGATACGCTTTATGCCGCCATCGAAAATAGCCGCCAGTTTTATCAGAACTGCTATATAGAAGGTACAACAGATTTTATTTTTGGCAAAGCAACAGTTGTGTTTCAAAACTGTACGATAAAAAGTTTGACTGATTCTTATGTAACTGCAGCTGCAACATCTGCACAGCAAAAATTTGGATTTGTTTTTCTAAATTGTTCACTTATTGCAGATTCTACGGTAACTAAAGCCTATTTGGGCAGGCCGTGGCGACCTTATGCAAAAACGGTATTTATAAATTGCAATCTTGGTAAACACATCTTATCCGAAGGTTGGAACCCATGGAAAGGCGATAAAATGTTTCCGGATAAAGAGCTGACCGTGTTTTATGCAGAATATAGAAATACCGGTGATGGCGCATCAGCAAAAACAAGATTACCCTGGGCGAAGCAATTGACAGATAAAGAAGCAAAAAATTATACTTTAAAAAATATACTCGGCGGAGCAGATCAATGGTATCCGCCGCATTTATAGATTAACAGAAAATATGAAAATCAATTTCTTTAAAATTTTAGCTGCTGGAACTTTAGCTATTTTACTGTCTTTTACCTTCATCCAAAAGAAAACCAAACTTTATATTATTGGCGATTCTACTGCTGCCAACAAAGAGCAAAAGGCTTTTCCCGAAACAGGCTGGGGAATGGCATTGCAATCCTATTTTAAGGCAGATGTCACTGTTGATAACCGGGCACTGAACGGGAGGAGTACAAAATCATTCCGGGCCGAAAAGCGCTGGGACCCTATTTTAGCTCAGCTTAACCCGGGCGATTATGTTTTTATAGAATTTGGCCACAATGATGAAAAAGTAGATAAACCCACCGTTGGCGTTTCTTTAGCTGATTTCAAAATTAATTTGGTGAAGTATGTAAATGAAACCAGGAGCAAAAAAGCTTTTCCTGTTTTACTTACACCAATTTCGCGAAGAAGTTTCAAAAATGGTGTTTTAATCGATTCTCATGGCGATTATCCCCGGATTACCCGTCAGGTTGCCGATTCGCTAAACGTTCCTATGATTGATATGCTGGCAAAAACTGAGAGCTTATTAAACCGCCTCGGCGAAGAACCCTCCATTAAATTATTCAACTATGTTGATTCCGGAAATGTAAATTATCCAAACGGGAAAAAAGACAACACGCATTTAAGTCCTGAAGGGGCAAAACAAATTGCCGGCTTGGTGGTAAAAGGCATTAAAGAGTTGAAGCTTAACCTGGTTAAGAGTTTAAAATAGGGATAGGATATAATTAAATTATAAATATTGGATTTTAAGCATATTAGACGGGGAATTATCAAAATTTGCCACACGACTCAGCATTTCATTTCTTTTTAACAACAGTTTCTTCATATAACTTTTTAGAAACACTTTATTTGCCAACCAGCCAAGTATACCAAAAGGTGCCTCGAACCAAAATATATCGGTCATTTCTGTCTGTGTGCCAAGTACTTTAAACAGGTGTTGATGATGGAGCTTTTTAAAAGGGCCTTTTATCATTTCATTTTCAATAAAAAAGTTTGGCCGCTCCATTGCAGTAATTTTATTGCTCATGGTAAAATAAAGCCCTAAATGCTTGGCTCGCCAGGTAACAGATTCATTTAAGCAAATTAGTCCATTTATTTTTCCTGCAATGGCTTTCTCACCCGATTGTTGCATCGATTGTACATGAAGATCAATACTCCTCGCCAAATTAAAACAACTTTCAACAGGTGCATCAATCAATGTTTTTAAAACAATTAATGGCATAAATTCTTTAACTTAATTTTTTCCTTCTACACTCAAAGCCGCTACCGCCTCATCTATATTTGCATATTTAAACCCGAAACCGTTAGCCAGTAAAATACCCGGTTTAACCCACCTGCTTTTTAAAATCAGTTCGGTTTCTGTGCCAATAATTTTTGCGCCAATGCCCAATAGCCAGGCAGGGGCAGGTAACCCAAAACCAATGCCATATGCTTTTCTGATACTGCGCATAAACACATTGTTTTTAACAGCTTCCGGAGCAGTACAATTTACAGCTCCTTCAATTTCTTTGTGCTGAAGTAACCACTCGATACTTCTTGCAGCATCTTGCTCGTGTACCCAGCTTACGTATTGTTCGCCATTACCCTGTTTGCCGCCCATGCCCAGTTTTACCAGGTTGAGCAGCCTTGGAAATGCACCATCACTAAGCCCAATTACAATGCCCATTCTTAGTGCTACTTTTCTTGTTTTTGGGGTATTGGTTTCAAAAAAACTACTCTCCCAGGCTTTACATACTTCGATAGAAAAACCTTCACCAATTTCACCTGTTAACTCATCTTGCGGACGATCTTCTGCATGCCTGTAAATGGTTGCTGAGGTAATGTTGATCCAAAGTTTTGGTGGGTTTTCCATTTCACTGATCACTTTACCCAATAACCGTGTAGGGATCAATCTTGAATCGAAAATGGCTTTCTTGTTTTGTTGGGTATATCTGCAGTTTACATTTTTACCACAAAGGTTAACCAATAAATCAGCATCCTGAAGGTTTACACTCCATTCATCAACAGTTCTACCATCCCACAACAGCGTTTTAATGTTCCCCTTTGCGGCTTTTGGTTTCCTGGCGAGGATAATCACTTCGTTAGCCAAATGGCTAAAATATTGGGCCAGTATGGTTCCTAAGTAGCCATTTCCGCCAGCGAGTATAATTTTTCCATATTTCATGATTTCTACAAACTAAAGATCAAACCCAAAACAATTAAACGGTAAAGTGCCCAGCTGATACTCATTATTAAACCCAATTTTAACAGCCTGCCCCTGCGAAGGTGCTCTAAAAACATGAGTCCGGCAACCATTAAAAAATAAAGGATATAAAATAGCGGGTGAATATTGAAATATTTGGCCAATGCTAAACCAGGTATCAGCAAAATTGCGCCTGCAAAAGAGATCGTCATCATGTTGCCCAGGTAATCCCAAAGTTTTTCTTTCTTATAAAAAGCAATAACGGCACCTTGAAAAAACAACTGACCGCCACAAATCAGGTACTCACGGTATTTGCTGCCTAATGGTACAAAATTGGTAAGCAGGTGTGCATAAGCTGTTAATACATAGGCAGTAATTAACCAGGTTAAAACTAGGTAAGCCATGCGGTAATGAACTTTAAAGCTTGGCTGTATGGTATTTTCTTTAATTGCCGCCGGAATAATCACCTTGCGGTTGTAAGAGATAAAGGCATAAAATTTACGCATGATAAACACAAATGGGCCAAATGAAAACAAGGGTTTAAAAAAGGGCATGCTGTGCGCAATAATTTTGAATAAACTCTGAATACCATAGCTAACTTCGCCATTTTCGATGTTTACGAGTGCAATCTCATTGGCTGCCCGTTGCCGATCTACCAATGGGCAAATATTTTCGGGCATTTGTTGGTAAGCTTCCCGACCAGCTTTTTCTAGCATACCTGTCTTCACAAATGCTTTGGTATATACGTTACACATTGGGCATTCATTGTCATACAAAATCAAATGGTTATAAAGCGTTTTCATATTATTTTAATTTTAATATTTTCAGTAAAAACTGAAAGTTTACTTTAAAAAATTAAGCCGAACTCAATGTTGGGCTTTTGAATGAATATTTAGTTTAGTATTTAGCCGTTTAAGGTAATGAATACACCGCTCGCAAGTTTCACATCTCCAACCTACTTAAACACTTTTAATACCGAACCCCAAAACCAGCTTTCCTCTGCTTTGAGCATGGTTTCCAAGGTTTTATCCACGTTAATGGCCAATTTATTAATATCTTTAATTGATTTTTTAAAGGTTGTAAATTCAGGATCCTTTTCATCACCTGTTACCACAGAAAGTTCGTTAAGTACTTTCAACACAGGTTCTAATTCTCTCTTTTTCCGTTCCTTAGCTACCTGCCGGGCGATATTCCAAACATCTTTATCAGCAAAAAAGTATTCCTTGCGTTCGCCGGCCTTATGTTGTTTTTCAATTAAGCCCCATCCAATTAAGTCGCGGAGCGTCATGTTGGCATTTCCCCTGGAAATGCTCAGTTGCTCCATAATTTCTTCGGTGGTTAGTGCTTCTGCCGAAATTAGCAGCAGCGCATGTACTTGTGCCATGGTGCGGTTAATTCCCCATTCGGAGCCTAATTTACCCCAAGCCTCTATGAATTTCAATTTTGCTGCTGCTAATTCCATACACAAATATAATGTTATTTTTAAACTTTCAAAAATTATTGAAACTTTCTTTATTCTGAAAACTTTTTGTGTTCCGCTCAATTTCCTCGAGCACCGTTCGCAAGTTTTTTTGGTTGCCACTCAATTTTTGCAATAATCCAATCTGCGTTGGATCGAAATACACTGAAAACCTTAATACTGGAAGCGCTAAATCTGGTTTAAACATTGTGCCAGGAGCAAAACCAGGTTCATTATTTTTGGCACGGTCGCGATCGAATTTAACGGTTGTATTTACATATTCTTCGTGCTGCTTTTCGCCATTGATGTACGGGATTAACCACTCAACAGATTTTTTAATAGATGATGCTTTTGGCGATTCGTAGCTATAAAAATTCTGTCCATTAGCCCTGTCAATGATAATGGCCAGTTTTAACATTGGTTCCAGATCGTAAATGTGGTAGTGCATGGCATCTCGTTCTTTAAAATCCAAACTGGTACCATCGGGATAAAGATTGATGTTGATGTGGCTTTTAAGGTTTTCTATTGCCCAGTTAATCAGTTCCTGGTTGTTTAAAGCGTAACCAATTTCGCCAACTATTTTTAGGCGGTGGGCATTCCAGTTGTTAATTGCCGTAGCCCGGCCGGCTTTCATACGCTTGCTGTTAATTTCTGTTTGTGCGGTTTCGTTAAGCCATTGCTCAATCGGCTTTTTATCCGCAGCTGAAATTTCTTTCTTAATCAGATCATAGGCTTCAACTGCCGGATCGAGATTGGTATCGTCGATAGGATCGCCATTTGGCCGATTTATTTTTGCCCAGGCAGCAAGAAATTCTACACATTTGTTTAAATATTTCTGCTCTCCGCTAAGCTGATATTGTAAAGCCAGAACGAACATTTTATTCATATCGGCCAATGCCTGCTGGGTTTTCAGTTTTTTCGGATTTCCTTTCAGTAAACCTTCCGTCCGGATGGTATCAATCGGGTTTGGCTGATCGTTAAGGTAAACTGAAGCAGATTTTTCGAAGCCCTGATAAAGCTTTCTAATTTCTTCGCTGTTTTTGATCTTATTTTTAAGTGTTTTGATTTCGCCAGGGTTTAAACTTACCAGTTGTGCAAAGGAGGCAAAATATAGGGAGGCGAGCGCAACGGTAATCACAAACTTTCTCATCATAAACGGGTTGGATTTTTATTCTCTAACACAAATCTAATTTTTTATTCGCCACCCTTTTAATTTATTCCTTTTTTATACCGCCCAATTTTTTATTTTTGACGTTCGTTTAAACTTAAACAAACCTTAATGAATAACTGGTTTAATAAAAATGGCGTACACCTGGCCATTATTGCATTTTTTGTAGTCATTACGTTTGCCTACTTCAGTCCTGTTTTGCAGGGTAAAGCGCCACAGCAGGGCGATGTTTTGCAGGCTAAAGCCATGCAGAAAGAAATTATGGATATTAAGGCAAAAGATGGCAAAGGACCGCTTTGGACCAACCAAATGTTTGGTGGTATGCCAGCTTATCAAATTTGGGTGCAATATCCTTTAAACATCACCACTTATGGTATAGATGTAATTAAAGGCATATTTCCTGACCCTGTTGGAACGGTTTTATTATACCTTTTAGGTGCTTATTTATTGTTCTGTGTACTCAAAATAAATCCCTGGCTTGCCGCTGCAGGAGCCATTGCCTTTGCATTTACCTCCTACAATTTTATCATTATTGCAGCCGGACACAGCAATAAAGCCCTGGCTATTGGTTTTTTTGCACCTATTTTAGCAGCTATTATTCTTACTTTAAGGGGCAGATATCTGGTTGGCGCGAGCTTACTGGCACTGTTTATGGCTTTGGAGATTCGTTCGAACCACATCCAAATGACCTATTATTTATTTATAGCGTTATTTATTTTGGCCTGTATAGAACTTTACCATGCTTTTAAGGCAAAACAACTGCCTGCATTCGGTAAATCCATCGCTTACATTGTTGCGGGCATTATACTATCAGTTTTGGTGAATGCGGGTACCTTGTGGACAACCTATGAATATGGAAAAGAAACTATCCGTGGCAAATCTAATTTAACAACTGATAAAGCTGAACCTGCAAACGGTTTGGATAAGGAGTATGCTTACCAGTGGAGCCAGGGTGTTGGAGAAAGTTTCTCGTTCTTAATCCCGAACATTTATGGCGGTGCCAGCAGTATTGATGAGATGATCAAACCTGAAAGCAACACGTATAAAGCCGTGGAGAAAAACCTTCAGGGTGTTGATCCAAAACAGGCCATTGGATATGTTGCCCAAAATCTGGGTACCAACCAATACTGGGGTAACAAGCCGGGTACATCGGGGCCATATTATTTTGGTGCGATTATCTGTTTCTTATTTGTTTTTGGGTTATTTATCGTTAAACACCGCTGGAAATGGTGGATTTTAGGCGCAAGCGTTTTGTTGTTGTTTCTTTCTTTCGGGCAAAACCTACCCTTTATTTCGGATATTTTCTTTGATTACCTGCCGGGTTACAATAAATTCAGGGCAGTAGAATCGATATTGGCAGTTGTTGGCTTATTGGTGCCGCTCTTGGCTATTTTAGCTATTAAGGAGGCGCAGGAAGGTCAATATGATCAAAAATATCTAGTGCAGCGTTTAACCTGGTCGGCAGGTATTACGGGAGGTTTCGCTTTAATTATTGCGGTGATCCCTACCGCATTCTTCAGCTTTACGCAAACCAACCAGGCTCAGGTTGTAGATGCATTAACACAAACCTTGCAGAATAACCGTGGTGCAGCAATTGAGATTTTAAATGGCGTTGTAGCAGATCGTGTAGCTCTGGCGCGTGCTGATGCTTTACGTACCTTATTGTTTATCGCTATTGGCTTCGGAATTACCTGGGCTTTTATTACCAAAAAAATGAATATGCAACTGGCCTTTGGTTTACTTGCACTGTTTGTTTTGATTGATTTATGGCAGGTAGACCGTCGTTATTTAAATAACCAGAATTTTGTAAGCAAAAACGACCTGAATAATCATTATCAACCGAGAGATGTAGATAATTTTATTTCGGCGGATAAAGATCCGAACTTTAGGGTTTTCGATTTATCATTAGGCGATCCGTTTAAAAGCGCCGAAACTTCTTACTTCCATAAAACAGTTGGTGGTTTCCACTCTGCAAGGTTGAAACGTTTTCAGGAATTGGTTGATAACCAGTTGACGAAAAGCATTAACCAGGATGTACTGGATATGTTAAATACAAAATACATTATTACGCAGGATCCTCAAACCGGATCGTATAAAATGCAACGTAATGCTACCGCTGCGGGCAATGCCTGGTTTGTGCAAAGTGTGCAGTTTGCCAGGAATGCTGATGAAGAGATGAAAGCAATAAGCAGTTTCGATGCTAAAAAAGAAGCTATTGTTGATGAAAGCTTTAAAGCCTTGATTGATACCAAACGCTTGGGTACCGGACAGGAAGGTTTTATCAAATTAACCGCTTATAACCCTGATCATTTAACATACGAATACTCAACCGCAAAAGATGTAATTGCCGTATTTTCTGAAATCTACTATAATAAAGGCTGGAAGATGTATATCGATGGGGTAGAAAAACCGTATTTCAGGGCTGATTATGTTTTACGTGCAGCACAATTAGAAGCTGGTAACCACAAACTAGAGTTTATTTTCCATCCTACGGCTTATTACGCTGGTGAGAAAATCTCATTGGCAGGGTCGATCCTGTTGTTGGCTGGTTTGGGTTTTGGATTTTATTCTGAAGAAAAAAAGAAAAAGAAGAGCGCTAAAGTTTAGTGGATTCCTTCCTTAAATTACACCCCGTAGAACTTGATTTTGCGGGGTTTTTTATTGTATACTATTTTTGATTAAATGCAGGATAAAGCGGAGAATCTGATTAGATAGATCTCTTCATTTAGGTATGCTTAAGTCGAGGTAAATCCGATACATAAATCGTCATTACGAGGCTTTTTCCCCGCAATGACGATCATTGTTATTTAGAAAATATATTTCGTGCTTAAAAAGTTAGAATCATCTCCTCTAACAATTTCGTTCAATAACTTTTTGTTATCATCTGTAAATTTGGTGGCTACCAAAGAACGGATAGAGAACGAACGCAATGCATCAACTACCGAAAGTGTTCCTTCGGCACTGTCTTTACGACCAGTGAACGGGAAGGCATCAGGTCCGCGCTGGCATTGGCAGTTAATATTTACCCGGCTTACCTGGTTTACCAAAGGATCGATTAACGAAGAGATTACCGCAGCATTATTGCTGAAAATACTCACCTGCTGGCCGTGAGGAGAACCAATTAAATATTCGATAGGCTCTTCCAGATCATCAAAAGGAACCACAGGAACAATCGGGCCAAACTGCTCTTCACGGTATAGTTTCATATTGCTGTTCACTGGGTAAACAATGGCCGGATACACAAAGGTTTCGAAGGTTTGACCACCATTTTTGTTGATCACTTTCGCTCCGTGCGAAACCGCATCATCAATACATTCTTTTAAATATTCTGGCTTGTTCAACTCTGGTAGCGGAGTAAGGTTTACTCCTTTTACCCATGGCATACCAAACTTTAGTTTTTCTACTTCGGCAGATAAACGCTTTAAAAATTCCTGAGCCAAGCTTCGGTGCACATAAACGATTTTAATCGCTGTACAACGCTGTCCGTTAAAAGAAAGCGAACCTAAAACTGTTTCAGAAACGGCTAAATCCAAATCGGCATCTTTAGTAATGATGGCAGCATTTTTTGCATCTAAACCTAAAATTGCCCTTAAACGGTTTACTTTAGGGTGCAGTTTCTTAAGCTCATTGGCCACTTTACTGGAGCCTATTAAAGTAAGCACATTAATTTTCCCCGATTTCATCAACCCAGGAACAATGGTATTACCGCGACCATAAATGGTATTGACCACACCTTTTGGAAAGCTGGAACGGAAAGCTTCCAATAATGGGTAGTGTAATAATGTACCGTGTTTAGGTGGTTTGAATAAAAGGGTGTTGCCCATAATCAAGGCAGGAATCAATGTAGTAAAAGTTTCGTTTAAGGGATAATTAAACGGACCCATACAAAGTACCACACCAAGTGGAGAACGGCGTACCTGGGCCACAATACCCTGCTCTATTTCAAAACGTGATGACTGCCTGTCGATATCCTTCAACGCATCAATGGTTGCATAGATATATTCGACGGTGCGATCGAATTCTTTTATTGAATCGGCGTAAGATTTTCCAATCTCCCACATGATCAATTTTGCAACAATTTCTTTTTGCTCAATCATTTTATGGGTAAAGTTTTCTACACAGGTGATGCGGTCGGCAACACTCATTGTAGGCCACTGCCCACGGCCATTGTCATAAGCGGCTACGGCTGCATCTAAAGCTTCTGCAGACTCTTTCTCTGTACAAACAGGGAAACTACCAATACGCTTTCGTTTAAAGCCTTCAGGGGTTTTTACGCATACCGGAGAAAACACTTCATTAAATGGTCCGTTCCAGGGTTTCATTTCCCCATTGGAAAGAAACTCCTTTTGATTGATTTCTTCCGTGAGCCTAAATTCATCTGGAATCTGGCTCTCTTCAACGAAAATACTTTCGAGGTTTAGAGGTGTACTCAATTTGGGTTGGTTATTAGGGTTTATAATTGTTAATCTATAGTTTAAGTATAGATTAACCTTGTTGCAAAGGTATTAATACGCAGATAATTTAACTTTACCTGTGTATTAAATCTGCAATTATTTTAGTTCAATAACTTTATATTTTGGCACTAAGGTTTTCATTACGGTCCAGCCAATTAAATAGCATACCGCACAAATGGAAAAAATAATAAAATAACCAGCTTCTTCACCTTTGAAGCCCATAAAAACAATCTTGTTTTTGCCTGTATAATCAAACAACAAACCAGAGCCTTTATTGATGATGAAAGAGCCTAGCCCGCCGGCCATACCACCGATACCGGTAATGGTGGCAATTGCTTTTTTAGGAAACATATCGCCTACGGTAGAAAATATATTGGCCGACCATGCCTGGTGGGCGGCACCTGCAATACCGATAATGATTACGGGAATCCAATAGGTAATATGCCCTAAAGGCTGTGCGGCCAAAGCCAATAATGGGAAAAATGCGAAAATCAGCATTGCTCTCATCCGGCCTTCATAAGGGTTCATTCCTTTTTTATCAACAAAATAAGTTGGTAACCAACCGCCAATTATTGATAAAAGGGTGATCATATAAAGCACAAATAGCGGAAGGGCACTTTGTGTAGAGTCCATTCCATAAACCGATTTTAAATAAGCCGGTGTCCAGAATAAAAAGAACCACCACACGCCATCGGTCATAAACTTACCAAAGGCAAAAGCCCAGGTTTGTTTGTATTTAAAGCAGTCGATAAAAGAAACTTTTTCTTTGGTTTCTTCCACATAATCGGCCAGTTTCCGGTCGTTAATTACATCCTGCTGTATATATGCCAGTTCTTCAGCACTAACTCTTTTATGCAATTCTGGCTTGTTATAAACAAAAACCCATAATCCCATCCATATAAAGCCTAATGCACCAATAATGATGAACGACATTTCCCAGCCATACGCCTTTGCAATAAAGGGAATGGTGATGGGCGCTGCAAGTGCACCAACCGTAGCCCCGGCGTTAAATATACTGGTTGCAAATGCCCTGTCTTTTTTCGGGAAATATTCTGCGGTGGCTTTAATTGCTGCCGGAAAGTTTCCTGCTTCTCCAACTGCCAATACAAAACGGGCAAAAATAAATAAGGTAACACTTACTGAAACCACTAACCCGGTATCGTTAACGCGGGAGATAACTTCTTTGGCACCTTCAAATCCCACAAACCAGTTTCCATTAATAATCCCTGCAGTTGCGATACCGCAAAAGGCATGTAAACAGGCACCAACAGACCAAACACCTATAGCCCATAAAAAGCCTTTTTTCGTGTCGAGTTTATCAACCAACCGGCCAGCAAAAAGCATTGATATTGCGTAGAAAATTGAGAAAAGCGCGGTAATATTTCCATAATCATTGTTATCCCAATGAAACTCTGGTTTGATAAAATCCGTCCAGGTTAAAGAAAGTACCTGCCTGTCTAAATAATTTATGGTCGTAGCTAAAAATAACAGCAAACATATGGTCCATCTGTATTTGCTTGTTTTGGATTGGTTCATTTGGTTAGGGTGTATTAGGGTTTTACTTGCTTTGCTGAATCAGATCAAGCGCTAATTTTGTGTTGTCGGATAACTCCTCATAAAGACCTTTGCTCATCACATCTTTACTGATTAATTTGCTGCCCATACCAACGGCACAAACGCCGGCTTTAAACCAGGTTTTTAAATTATCGGCATTAATTTCTACACCTCCTGTTGGCATAAACAATTGTCCGGCAAAAAGATCTTTGATTGATGAAATAAATTCAGGCCCTAAAATATTGGCAGGGAAAATTTTGATCAACATCGCTTTATGTTCCTGCGCAACGCTGATTTCGGTCGGCGTCATACATCCAGGGATCCAAAGCATCCCGATTTTATTGGCAATTTCGGCAACAGCCGGATTAACGATCGGTGCAACGATAAAATCTGTACCGGCTTCGATAAAAGCATGCGCATCGGCAGGCGTTTTTATTGTTCCGATGCCGAGATAAAGATCGGGCATTTCAGCATCGCGTATTTCTTTTAACTTTTTAAAGTTCGGTAAGGCTGATTTACCACGGTTGGTATACTCGAAAACACGTACACCCGCTTTATACAAGGTACGTAATATTTCTACACTACCCGATTCACTGTCTTGATAAAAAAGGGGTAGCATGCCCTGCTCTAAAATGGCATCTAAAATTTTGTGCTTGTTGCTAATCATTTCGTAGTATTCTTTTTTCAATATCTGCTACAGTACTGGTTGTAGCATCACTTGGAATGTATAATTTATCGTATGCTGCCGCAGTGGCAAAATTTAAGGTTTCTTTGGCTGATAACTGATTGTAAAAGCCATAAATAAGACCTGCCATAAAACAATCGCCACTTCCTACTTTATCCAAAATTTCATCAGATACATATTCTTCTGAAACGGTTAACTCATCAGCGGTATAAATGGCAGTGTAGTACCTGATGCCTTTACCATAATCGAACCTGAAGGTATTGGCAACGGCTTTACAAGCTGGAAACAAACTTAATATTTCTTTAGCGGTATCGGTTGCCTGTTGTAGTAACGTTTCCTTTGCATAACCTTCGCTTGGGGTTAAATCCTCATGCAGTGCAGTGCCCAACATTTTATTGGCGGCCCAAACATTGCCCATAATCAAAGTACAATATTGCGCCAGTTCTGGTAAAACATCAATCGGATCTTTACCATATTTCCAAAGTTTTGCACGATAGTTCAGGTCCAACGAAATGGTGATATTTTTTGCGGCTGCCACTTTTAAAGCTTCCAGGCAAACATCAGCAATTGATTGATTAATTGCCGGACAGATTGCGCTGAAATGAAACCAGGCAACGCCATCAAAAACCTCATCCCAATTGATCTGGCCAACCTTTAAATCGGCATAAGCAGAATTTGCCCTATCGTAAATTACTCCTGCATTTTTAAGGTCTTTCCCTTTCGGAAGGTAATAAAGGCCCAAACGCTCACCATGGTAAACCATCGGCGTAGTATCGATGTTTCTGGCATCAAGATAATCTACAATTTCCCTGGTTACCGAATTATCCGGCACCGCCGATAAATAAGAAGAGGGTACATTCCAAAGTGCCAGTGCTGTGGCCACGTTTAGCTCTGCACCGCCTACATAAAACGGAAGTTTGTTTTCTTTTAACCATGCACCGTCCATATCGGGGCAAATGCGCAAAAGTATTTCACCAAAGCTTAAAACTTTTTCTCCTTTTTTAGATGAAGCGAATATTTGGGTGCTCATTTTTATATTTAATCGGCGTATTTCATGCTGTTTATTGTTACGGTATGAAAATGGAAGGAAAACGATTGAAATGATTTATTTCCAATGAAATACCTCTCTAAAGCCCTATTTTGGTTAAAATTTAAAGTAATTTTTTGCGTTAAAGTACGAAATATCCTGCACAATCTTGCCAACCCACTCCAGGTCGTTAGGCAATTCGCCATTCTCAATGTCTTCGCCAAAGAGGTTGCAAACAATTCTTCTAAAATATTCGTGGCGTGGAAAGGAAAGGAAACTGCGTGAATCGGTAAGCATACCAACCAAACGGCTTAAAAGCCCCATATTTGATAATGCGTTTAACTGCTTGATCATACCGTCTTTTTGATCTAAAAACCACCAGGCTGACCCAAATTGCACTTTACCCGCTACAGAACCGTCGTTAAAATTTCCGATCATTGTTGCAATTAACTCATTATCAGCCGGATTAAGGTTATAGATAATGGTTTTTGCCAGTTTATCCTGATTATCCAAACGGTTTAAAAATTTGGACAGCATCCTGGCCTGACTAAAATCGCCGATCGAATCCCAGCCTGTATCAGGGCCTAGCTGCCTTAACATCCTTGCGTTGTTGTTGCGCAATGCACCCAAATGATATTGTTGTACCCAACCTTTTTCATGATCCCATTCTGCAAAGTAAATCAGCATTGCTGATTTAAATTTCAGGTTTTCCTGGTAAGAAATGGCTTGTTTACTGCGGATTTTGTCAAAAATTGCTGAGATTTCTGATTCGGTGTAGTCTTCAGCGTAAATTTGTTCTAAACCATGATCTGAAACGGAACAGCCATTTGCCGCGAAGTAATCGTGACGGCTTTTTAGCGCATCGATATAATCCTGAAAACTACTGATTGTTTTATCGGCAACACCTTCCAGTTTATCGATATATTGGTTTAAACCTTCAATATCGTCGCTGTTCATCGCCTTATCCGGCCGAAAGGCTGGCAACATTTTAAGGTTTGCGCCTTCTCTTGCCAGTTGTTGGTGAAAGTTTAAACTATCCAAAGGATCATCGGTGGTACAAACGGCCTCTACATTCATTTTGGCCAATAAACCCCGTACCGAATATTCTGGTGTCTGCAATTTTGCAGAACATTCGTCGAAAATTTTCTGAGCAGTTTTACCAGAAAGCAGGTCGTTTATGCCAAAATAGCGCTGAAGCTCCAAATGGGTCCAGTGGTATAATGGGTTACGTAATGTATATGGAACGGTTTCTGCCCATTTTTCAAATTTCTCATAATCTGAAGCCGCACCAGTGATGTATTTTTCATCCACACCGTTTGCACGCATGGCTCTCCATTTGTAATGGTCGCCGGCAAGCCAAACCTGACTGATGTTTGCAAACTGCGTATTATTGGCAATCTGCTCCGGAATAAGGTGATTATGGTAATCGATAATCGGCAATGATTTTGCAAAGTTGTGGTAAAGCTTTTCAGCAGTTTTGCTTTGCAAAAGGAAATTTTCGTCTAAAAAAGATTTCATGCTATGTAATTTGAGATAATAGAATTGAGGTGATCAATACGCATATCTGTTCATTTTTTTTATTTATCCCCGGTGTGTCAACAGAAACCGGAATTGAATTTATTGTTTATTCGCTTGGTGGTCTATAAAGACACAGAACGCGGAATTGGGTTCCAAGACTCACAAGTTGAGACTCAAGACTCCAGACTCACTACAAACTAACCCCTCGTTTCCATGGAATGAAATCATCCTGGTTAAGCAAAACTGCTTTAGGAATTACTTCGCCACTGGCTGCTTTAATGCAATATTCTAAAATATCTTCGCCCATTTGTTCGATGGTTTTTTCACCTTCAATTACCGGCCCGCAGTTAATGTCGATAATATCGCCCATGCGTTTGGTTAATGCATTGTTGGTTGATACTTTAATTGTCGGGCAAACAGGGTTTCCTGTCGGCGTACCCAAGCCTGTGGTAAACAAAATTAAGGTTGCCCCTGAAGCGGCTTTTCCTGTAGTAGCCTCAACATCGTTTCCGGGCGTACATACTAAGTTTAACCCTGGTTTTGTTGCAGGTTCTGTATAATCCAGAACATCTTCTACCGGCGATGTTCCTCCTTTTTTAGCTGCTCCGGTACTTTTAATGGCATCAGTAATTAAACCATCTTTTATATTTCCTGGCGAAGGGTTCATAAAAAATCCTGAGCCAACGTTTTCTGCAGATTGGTTGTAGGCTGTCATCAGTTGAATGAATTTACGTGCCGCAGTTTCGTCTTTCGTACGATCAATCAATTGTTGTTCGGCGCCGCAAAGTTCGGGGAATTCGGCAAGCAATACTGTGCCTCCCAAAGCCACTAATAAATCGGAAGTATACCCTACAGCAGGATTTGCACTGATTCCGCTAAAGCCATCGCTACCGCCACATTTTACACCTAAAACCAATTTGCTTAATGGTGCAGGCTGACGTTCGATTTTATTGATTTCGGTTAAACCGATAAACGTTTTTCTGATGGCTTCTTTAACCAATTGTTCTTCACTTTGTGATTGCTGCTGCTCAAAAATGAATAAGGGCTTATCAAAATTCGGACTACGGTGTTTTAAATCGTCCATAAAATCTTTCACCTGAAGGTTCTGGCAGCCTAAGCTTAATACCGTAACCCCGGCAACGTTCGGATGATCGGCATAGGCGGCCAATAATTTGCTTAATACAGCAGCATCCTGACGGGTACCGCCACAACCACCCTGGTGATTTAAAAATTTAATACCATCTACATTTTTGAAAACACGGTTGGCTGATGGATTTGCCAATCCTATTGAACTTGGATCAGCTTCTGCTAAAATTTCGCCGTTTTTATAGGCCTCAACCAACTGGTGTGCATAAGATTTATACTTATCGGTTACGGCATAACCCAATTCGTTGTGTAATGCTTCGCGGATTACATCCAGATTGCGGTTTTCGCAAAAAACGGTAGGGATAAACAACCAATAATTTGCTGTACCCACACGGCCATCACTACGGATATAACCATTAAAAGTTCTGTCTGCAAATTTAGATACATCAGGTGCATGCCATTCGTAATGATACGGACGGAATTCATAAGGATCTGAAGCATGTTTGGTGTTTTCAGTATCCATTAAACCACCTTTAAGGATAAAATGTTGTGCCTTACCTACAAGTACGCCATACATAATGATGTGGTCGCCTGCATTCATATCCTGCATAAAAAACTTATGCTTGGCCTGAATGTCATCCTGTAAAATATATTCCTGTCCATCATAAATAACTGTTTCACCTTTTGCCAGGTTTTGCAGGGCAACAAGTACATTATCGTTGGGATGGATTTTTAAAATTCTAGTAACCATTTTAAATTGTTCTTTCTGAATGCAAGTTACTTAAAGTTTCTTTTGCACCCTTGTTCTGTAATAAATCAACGTAAGATTTTACGGCCGCGTTAAAGCCGGGATAATTATTCAAGTTTTTATCCCAAAGGCGTCTGTCACCAAGGGTATTATCTACCACGGTTTCAGGATTTTTCCAGTATTCGTATAAAATTTCTGCAAATTCATCCTGTACGGGATAGTTTTTTCCGTTGGCACTGGCCGTGTACACATCTCCCTCTTTATTCACATTCATGAAAATAATGTATGCAGCAACGCCCAGGGCCGTTAGTTGAGGCACTTCATTTTTTAATGCATAATATCTTCTGATTAATGGCATATTGCGCATCTGCATTTTTGAAGTGAAGTTCAGCGTAATCGCCTGCCACTGGTGTTCTAAAGCTGGATTGCTAAAACGGTCGATCACACTTTCGGCAAAAGCAATTGCTTCCTCGTAAGTGATATCCTCATTTACCACAACAGGTGCAATTTCATCTTTCATCAGTTTTAATACGTTGGCTGCGAAATCCTCATTCGCCATTGCCTCTTTTACGGTATTGAAACCTGATAAAATAGCCAATCCACAGCTAATGGTATGTGTACCGTTAAGCAAACGGAGTTTCAGCTCTTTAAATTTATCAATTGATGGAACAATGAAAATACCTTTATCAGCCTTTTCAAAGGATAAAATTTCTTTTACTTTTTCACTTGATGATTCAATCGCCCATAACCTGAAAGGCTCGGCCATGATCATCAGTTCATCTTCATAACCCAGTTCACTTTCGATGGCTTTTTGCTCTGCCTCCGGAAGTTTTCCTGGCACAATCCGATCAACCAAGGTTTTGCAGAAATAATTCGCTGTTTTTAACCAGTTTTCGAAATCCCATCCCAATTTGTTCTGAATGGCCAGATCCAATACTATTTCTTTGAGTTTATCGGCATTATCGCTGATTAATTCAGTTGGTACGATAACCATTCCACTTTCAACTGAGCCATTAAAGGCTTTATATCTTTCGTGCAGAAAAGCCAACAGTTTGCCTGGGTAGGATTGCGGCGGATTATCAGTGATTTTATCTTCACTTTTAACAATGCCTACTTCTGTTGTATTGGAAATTACCACCTGCATTTCGGGCTGGTGGGCAGCTTTTAAAATTTCGGCCCAATCTTGCGATGCTGATAAAACACGACTGATTGAGGAATTTATTGAATTTTCTTCTACGTTAACACCATCTTCAATGCCTTTAACACAAAGTGTGTATAAATTATCTTGTTTGGAAAAAGCATCTGCACCGCCTCTGGAAGTAGATTTAACAACCAAAACGCGACCGTTAAAAATACCTTTTTGGTTGGCTTTATCAATAAAATAATCAGGCAGCCCGCGCAATAAAACACCCGTTCCAAACTGAATTACCTTTTCTGGTAAGGCCAAAATTTCGGCACTAGGTTTTGTAACCTTATCGCCGTTAATGTTTGCTAAATTTTCTTTGTTTAAAATCATTGTTCTTACGGTTTCCGTCATTTCGGGAGCTAAGCGATCTAAAGTGGCAGAAAATGCCTACCCATAGTTGTAAGATTGCCTGGTGCCTCGCAATAACGATTTTTATTTTTTACTTATTTCCCGTTGGTAATTAACCACTTCGGATATTCTTTTTCAATTAATTTTTGCCCCCAGCTACCATACCAGGCGTAACCATTTCTTCTTTCGGGACTTAACCCTTCTAATTTTGTTTTGATTGTATTGTCGCGGTCGCCAAAAATAGGCGTGTTTTTTTCCAGATCGTAAAAGCGGGCCCAGGCCATGCTGGTGTTATCTGCAACCAATGCAGCTGTTTTAATATTGGTTTTAGGATCGTTTGGTCTGTCGTACCGGTAACCGGCAATTTTATAGGTATCAAACCATTTTACTGCTGCTGCAATTGCAGTTTTTATTTCAGCTGATGGATTTTTAATCCTCATTAAAAAGCGAACCACTCCTACTGATTCACTTGTACTTAGCGATGCAGGCTCAAACGCTCGTGCTTTTGCCGGTAACATCGAATCTTTATCGTATTGCGCTGCCCAGATGCTTAAAGTTCCATTTTGCTTTACTTGGGTTTTTAAAATACAATCAACACCTTTAACAACTGCTTTTTCGGCCTTTTTAATGTAAGCCGGATTTACCACTTCAAAACCATTTTGCTTATTAGCGATATTCTGCAAAATATTAAGCACATTAATCATTGCATCATCGTTATAGGTAATTTCTGAGCGGTACAAACTTTTATCCGGATAATACTGTGGCCAACCACCATTGGCGTATTGAGCCATTAATATATAATCCAATCCCTTTTCTGCTGCTGCCAGATAAGTTTTGTTATTTGTTTTTTTATAGGCTTGAATAAGGTATACAACTTCCCTGCTGGTGGCTTTGTTATCGAAGGTAGCATGGAGATCTTTGGTGGCTTTAATTTTTGCCAAAAGCTCTGGTGTTATGGCTGCACCATAGTTGACCACGCTTTTATCTTCAAGCTGCTTTGGCCAGCCGCCATTACCCAACTGGTAAACGAGCATTTTATCTGCTGTAGAATCGCTAGGCTGCTGCGCATAACACGATAGTAATAAAGTGCTGCAGATTAGGGTTAACAATATTTTTATTTTCATCATTTTGTTTGTTCCGTGGTTTGTGTCTCCACAAGCCACCAATTTTCTTTTTGTTTCCATGTGCCATGGTTCTTGTTTGCCACGGAGACACAGATTAACACGGAGAAATTTTTATTCCATGGTTTATGTTTCCAAAACCATTAATTGCAATTATCTGTGTTCATCCTTTTCATCTGTGGTTAACACCATTCCGTGGTCTGTGTCTCCACAGACCATTAGCTATTTTTTTTTCGATCGCTCTGCCTGCGTCTTCCCTGGCTAATATTATTTATCTGTGTTGATCCTTTTAATCTGTGGTTAACCTTATTTCTTGCCCGGCACCTGCTTAATCAACCAGTTCACCAGATCATTCGTTGCCTTAAAATTTTCGAATTCTGCCGGCAACTTTCTGCCATCTATATATTCATTGTAAAACCACGGATCGCCAACCGCGAAAACGGTTCCTTTACCATACTTTGCCGTTGCGATTATCACATCACCTTTATCTGTAAGTGCAGAAGTTGCAGGACTTTTGGCCACGATAGTTGAAATTTCCTTGATGTAAACTTTTTTAGCCGTTTTAAAAATTGCATTTCGTGCGGGGATATTTATGGCGCCCTGCTCGAAATTTGCACCCTGAACTTTATTGCGGCTATCTTCATTGAAATGAATACCGAAAGTTTCTGGCAGCACATTGAATTTTGAGATTTCACAATTCCCAACGTCATTTAACAAAAGCACTAAAACTCCACCAGCTTTTACCCATTCACTAATCTGTTTGGCATGTGCAGCATCCATGAAGTTTGGTTTTGCTGTTTCTTTCTCGGTATCAGGATCAACAATGATGTAAATGTTACTTCCTTTTAAATTGGAGGCAGTTGGAGCGGTTTTAAGTGTAGCCGTTTTTACGCCTGCATTATTAAATACTTTGCCAAACAATGAAAATCCGTTATTATCATCTTCTTCCCAAACATAATGGAAAGGGATTTTATCTCCAGTAGGACCAGTAGTATATTCGTTATTGAAAAAATTATCAACAGTAACGGTTAAACCTTTGCCCGGTTTTGGCAACACATCTATTTCCATTTCTGAAGCTGCACAAATAAAGGCACCTACACCTTTAGGATCGTTGGTAATTACTTTTTCACTAATGTAATAATCGAAACTACCATCGCGGTATTTTGGCTTACCACCCAAACCAGATACTGAAACTGTTTTAGTAAGATTTATCCGTTCCTCTCCAGCTTTTTCTACAAATTCTTTCTTTAAACCCGCATAACCTTTATTTGCCGCTGCCATAAACGTTGGGGCCAACCAACCTTTGCGCACACCTTTGGCCAAACCATATACAAACATGCTGGAGGCTGAACTTTCAAGATAATTGCCTTTTCTGGTGGGCATATCCAAAATATCAAACCAAACACCCGATTTCGGATCCTGATATTTTACAGCAGCGGTTGCCGTGCGGTTTAAAATGGCGATTAACTCTTTATACTGTGGATGATCGGTTGGAAAATTATCCAGCACATCTACCAAAGCCATAATGTACCAGCCCATTGCCCTGCCCCAAAAATTTGGCGAAAGGCCCGTTTTTTTATCGGCCCATTGCTCGGTTCTGCTTTCGTCGTAACCATGGTAAAGTAGGCCTGTTTTAGCATCGCGGGCATTTATCTCCATCAGTATAAACTGCTTGGCAATATCATCGAAAGCCGCATCTTTTTCCATTAATTTTGCATACTCAGCATAAAACGGCTCGCCCATGTACAGGCCATCCAACCACATTTGATTTGGATAGATTTTTTTATGCCAAAAGCCACCTTCTTTAGTACGTGGCTGTTTTTGCAGCTGATCGTATAATTTTGTTGCGGCCAATAAATATTTCTGTTGCCCGGTAACTTTGTAAAGCAACAATAAAGACCGTCCGTTTTTAATGTTATCGATATTAAAATCATCTGGTTTATAAGTGCTAATGTTTCCATCTTTATCCAAATAAGCATCCATTGAACTTTGGATGTACTTGAAATATTTCCCATCTCCGGTATTCCGCCAAACGCTTGCCGCACCTTCCAATACAACACCCATATCATAAGTCCATTTTGGGCCTTTAGCACCTTTTAGCAGTGTGGTATCCTGAAACAGTTTTTCCATCGCAGTTAAGGTCAGCTGTTCTGATAATTTCTTTTGGGCAAATCCACTTTGCGATAAAATAGAAAAACAGATGAGCGCCGCTATTGTATATAAAATTGATTTTTTCATATTGGTTATTTTGAAATTTCCAGTGCTTTTTTATCTACTTCAGCACTTAAAAGAGACGCTGTTTTTGCTTTGGAAACATCCGTTCCGGTAATTTTTACACCTTTTGATTTTTCGCCACTTACATCAAACAATACTTTACTGTTATTTGGAAAGGTTAATCCGCTGATATTAATATTTGAGCCATTTTGGATCATTACAACCGGACTGGTGTTTTCGGTAATTATGTTTATATTTTTTAAGAAAATTCCTGCCGCTTCAATAATTTCTATTCCTTTTTTGGCTTTTATGGTCACGTTTTCCAGGTGGATGTCTTTAATGTTCATCTCTGGCAAACCCCTAAAAAATATTGCTTTTTCAGCACCATTTGCCACAACATCCTTAATGTAAAAGTTTTTAAACTGTGGAGTAGCTTCTGTAACCGGAACAGTAACAGTTTTAATGGCTTCGCGTTTTTCGCCGGCCAACGGAACCGGATCAACAGCGGCATAATACATATCAAATAAAATGGCTTCACCAGGAATATCAATCATGTTGATGTTATTGATGTAAATATTTTCTACCACACCACCACGGCCGCGGGTAGTTTTAAAACGTAAGCCAATATCGGTACCGATAAACGAGCAATCGTATACCCAGATATTTCTAGCACCACCACTCATTTCGCTGCCAATTACAAAACCACCATGGGCATGGTAAACTACATTATTTCTTACAATTACATTTTCTGTAGGCACACCACGTTTACGACCAGCCTCGTCTCTGCCTGATTTAATACAGATTCCATCGTCGCCCACATCAAAAGTGCTGCCCTCAATTAATACATTTTTGCAAGATTCTACATCAACTCCATCGCCGTTTTGAGCAAACCAAGGGTTTTTTACCTGTAAATTTCTTAAGGTTAAATCTTCACAAAGTAACGGGTGTAAATTCCAGGCTGGTGAGTTTTGAAAAGTAACACCTTCTAAAAGGATTTTTTTGCAACCTGTTAATACCAATAAGTTTGGACGGAGAAAATCTTTAATATCATCATAATCGGCCGCTGTTTTTCCCGGCCCAATTACGCCTGCATTTTTAGTGTTTGAGCCTTTAACGGTTTTTTCGGATGGATACCACATTTTACCATCGGCCCTTACTACCCCGCCAGATGCAACCAAAGTTTTCCACTGGGTTTCGGTAAGTTTATCTTTTTTAACCATGCGCCACGCGCCACCATTACCGTCTATAATTCCTGTTCCGGTAATGGCTATATTTTCTAAATTGATACCAGAAATCGGACTTTGGTTTCTCCACGCTGGCTGGCCTTCCCAATTTCCCTGAACTAACTTATATTGATTAAAATCAGCGGTGAACTGAAGAATGGCATCACGCTTTAAATGGAGGTTTACATTACTTTTTAATTCGATAGGGCCGGTTAACCACAGGCCGGAAGGAATTAACACCACACCGCCACCTTTTTGGCTAACGCTTGCAATGGTTTTATTAATACTTTGCGTATTTAGGGTAATGCCATCGCCTTTTGCCCCAAAACTGACAATGCTTGTGGTATCTTTTTTAAATTTAACCTGTTGAATTACGGGTAAGCTTTGCTTTTGTTGTGCTATAGCAGTTGCAGAAGTTAAAATTAAGCATGCCAGAGCTACTTTAATACGGCATAAACCACCAGAAATATGTTTCATTATTTGTGCTGTTAAATTATACTTGGTTATTGTAATAACAAGTGTACGTTGTTTGCGGTTAAAATCGAAGAGAAATCTATGCAATCGTTGCCGGAGAACAAAGTAAAAAAACACCTGAATTTAGGTGTTTTAATATTGAATATCAACGTTTTAAGCAGACTATTTTGCCTCAGGATTCCATCCACGGAAAACGTTTTCCAAAATGTAGGCCTTATACTCGTCATCTGTTATCTGGTGCGACCATTTTGCCCTGTTTTTTGGGTCAGCTCCTTTTCCGGTACTTTTATATTCAGCGTAGTAGGCCGTTTTCTCATTGCTTTCTTTGCCCCAGTTGTTCCAGCCTTCAGGGCGAATTAAATCTGGCAACTCACAGTTTAAATAAGCAACCTTTGCATAAGGTCTCCATGGGCGGCCCAAATAAAAAGTATTGGCTGGAGCATCTCCCTTGATTTTACACTTGTTTAATACGTAACCAAACTTTGTGGTATCAGCAGTGGAAGCAGCGGTAATGTAACCCGCCTTTTTACAAAATATGGTACAGCTTTCGAACCATGCGGTAGAAGCACCGAAAATAAAATCCACCGTTCCCTCAATATAGCAATTCTTATAATATTGGCGGTTGTTGCCACCATAGGTATAAAGTGTATCCTGAAAACCCAAAAACCTGCAGTTTTTAAAAATCATTTTATCACCACCTGCCCAAACGGCCACTGCCTGTCCCACCGGGCCGGATGAGTTTTCGAAAGTAATATTCTCAGCAGAAAAACCTTCACCGTAAATATAAAAGCTTGAGGAGCCTGAAGTGCCTTTTTCTTCGCCAAAAGCATTTTTCTTCTGTGCATAATCATCATAAGTTAAAATGGTTTCGTTCAAGCGCTCTCCAATAAACTTTACGTTCTTTTTAGAGGCTGCTAAAACTAATTTCTCCTTATAAATACCCTTTTTAATAAAAATTACCGTTGTTTTGTTTCTGAAATCGGGTACAGCATGTATTGCTTCCTGTACTGTTTTAAAATTTCCGCTGCCATCGGCCGCCACCACAAAATCGGGTTTAACTTCCAGGGCACTTGCAGCAAGTGAAAGAGCTAAAAGAAAGAATAAAATAATTGCTTTCATATCAATTTGGTTAGGCTTAAATTAAAATCGGCCACGTAAAAGTATAAAACTTTGTAACGCAGCCGTGTTTTAAAATATATGATGAACAATTTTAAACATTAAAATCTATGCGAAAGAAACATTTAACAGATTAAACTTCGCAAACGATGTCGGGAACGATTGCACAATAACAACTTGCCTGAAAATAAAAAAAAACTTAATCTTGTTGATAGGCTAATTTGATAAAATACACGCATCGTCATTCCCAACATGATTGGGAATCTAATGCCAATCATAAGCCACATTAAGATTTCTGCCTGCGCGTGAATGACGTAATGCTAGATAAATAACTGACCAAATATTAAAAACATTTTTGTTAATGAAATACCTATACAGTTCAATCCTTTTTTTAAGTTTTTGTTTAAATACCCTTGCCCAGCAATCGCCTGATAACCGGTATGTTTCCAAAGTTTGGGTAGCTGATTTAGGCAATGGAACCTTTAAAAACCCGGTTATAAACGCCGATTATTCTGATCCGGATGCTATCCGGGTGGGAGATGATTTTTACATGATCGCCTCAAGTTTTGATGCAATTCCGGGTTTGCCAATTCTCCATTCCAAAAATCTGGTCAACTGGAAAATAATAGGTCATGCTTTAAAACGCCAGCCTCCCTTTGAGCATTTCGAGAAAACGCAGCATGGCAATGGTGTTTGGGCACCTTCGATTCGTTACCACAATGGCGAATTTTATATTTATTATCCAGATCCCGATTTTGGCATTTATTTAACAAAAGCAAAAACGATTACAGGCGATTGGTCGGCACCAAAATTAGTGGCTGCAGGTAAGGGATTGATAGATCCTTGCCCTTTTTGGGATGAAGATGGCAAAGCTTACCTTGCTTATGCTTATGCGGGCAGCCGGGCCGGGATAAAAAGTGTATTGGCTATTATGCCCTTAACCAGCGATGGTGCTAAAGCGACAGAAACCGGTCGTATTGTGTACGATGGTCATGAACTGGATCCAACGATTGAAGGACCAAAATTTTACAAACGAAATGGTTATTACTATCTTTTTGCCCCAGCAGGCGGCGTATCTACAGGTTGGCAGCTCATTTTAAGAAGTAAAAATATTTATGGTCCATATGAACGAAAGGTAGCCATGGATCAGGGAAAATCCTCTGTAAACGGCCCCCACCAAGGTGCCTGGGTAAATACTCAAACTGGTGAAGATTGGTTTTTGCATTTTCAGGATAAAGATGCCTACGGGCGTGTGGTACATCTGCAGCCAATGAAATGGGTAAATAACTGGCCAGTAATCGGCGTGGATAATGATGGCGATGGCAAAGGCGAGCCAGTTATAACGTATAAAAAACCAAATGTGGGCAAGGTTTATCCAATTGAAACGCCAGTAGAAAGTGATGAATTTGGAACTTCGCAATTGGGGTTGCAATGGCAATGGCAGGCCAACCCGCAGCCAACCTGGTTATTTACCGATGCGGCAAAAGGTTTGTTGAAATTATACACCGCCAAAACTCCTGATGATGCTAAAAACTTATGGGATGTTCCAAGCCTGTTGATGCAGAAATTTCCTGCCGATGAATTTATGGCCACAACAAAACTTGTTTTTAAGCCCAATCCGAAATTGGAAAATGAAAAAACAGGCCTGGTGGTAATGGGGCGGAGTTATGCACAAATAAGTATTAAAAGTAAAAAAGACGGTTTTTACCTGATGTACGGCGTTTGCCAAAATGCAGATAAAGGAAAAACGGAGAATGAAAAGGAAATTATTAAGCTGAAATCAGCCACTGTATATTTTAGGGTCAAGGTTACTGCTGGTGCAAAATGCCAGTTTAGTTACAGTGAAGATGGGCTGAGTTTTACCAATGCCGGAGATGAATTTCAAGCAACAGCCGGACAGTGGATAGGTGCAAAAATGGGGATTTTTGCCATTAGGGATGCCCAAACTAATGATTCGGGAATAGCAGAATATGATTGGTTCCGTGTACAACCTTTAAAATAAAATAATGAAAAAGTATCTTACCGTTGCCCTGTTGGGAGTTTTACTGATGTCGTTCATTGTAAAACCAAAGCCCATTAAAATTTATTTAATAGGCGATTCTACTGTTGCAGATTATACCCTGGAGGAAGGTTATATGCAGAAAAAATACCCGATAACGGGTTGGGGACAGGTTTTTCAACAGTTTTTAAAAAAAGACAGTTTAAAAAAATTAAACAAGCTGATTAAAAGTGATAGTGTCCTTGTGGTTGATAAAGCCAAAGGCGGCAGAAGCACCAGAACCTTTTTTGAAGAGGGAAGATGGAAAGAAGTATTATCAACCCTGGAAAAGAACGATTTGGTTTTAATCCAGTTTGGCCATAATGATGCAGCAAAGAATAAGCCAGACCGTTATGTAGATATTCCTGGTTATAAAGATTTTTTAAGGATGTATGTTAAAGAAACCAGGGCCAAAGGTGCCTTACCGATTCTTATTACACCGGTAATCAGAAACTATCCCTGGAAAGATGGAAAACTGGGGAGTGCACATGGCGAGTATCCACAAGCGGTAAAAGATGTAGCTCAGGAATTAGATGTACAACTTATAGATTTAACATCACTTTCAGCAGCATTTTTTAGTACAAAAGGGAATGAATTTGTAAGTAAAAATTATTTTATGAATTTAGACTCAGCAAAATATGAAGCTTATCCTAAAGGACAAAAAGACAATACGCACTTTCAGCCGGAAGGAGCAAAAGAAGTTGCCAGGTTGGTATATGAGGGATTGAAGAAGATTAACGGAGCGCAAAATTAGACCTCGGAGGCTTCAGAAACCTCTGGAGTCTGGATGGTGCGTAATTTACAACTACTGACTTTTGTTAAATAAATCTGATAGAACGTAAAGCCCCAATCGAAGCAATGAGCGAGGACTTGAGGGAACAACAGGATTACAGTGACCAAATTATACAGAACCATTGTTTTCCAAAAAAAATATCAACCATTTGAGTCACCTGAGCGAGATTTTTGATTCAATCTTGTAGCTATAGACCTCTCAGGTTTTTAAAACCTGAGAGGTCTGAAATTAACTACCCTACCATTACTTTTGCAGTAATTGCGAGCCTGTTCCATGCATTAATGGTTACAATAGCCATAATAATCTGTGCAAGTTCCTGTTCGCTGAAGAAGCTTGCCGCTTTTTGATAAACAGCATCCGAAATGTGGTTACTAATTAAAGTTACCTGCTCTGTTAAGGCCAAAACCGCTTGCTCTTGTTCGGTAAAAAGTGTTGTTTCTCTCCAGGCGTTCAACAGATATAAACGCTGCTCAGTTTCACCAATTTTACGGGCATCGGTTGAGTGCATATTTAGCAAAAAGCACAACCATTAATTTGTGAAGCACGCATTTTAATCAGCTCTAAAAGGATAGGATCTAATTTGCTCGTTGATAAGTATTTTTCTAAACCGTACATAGCTTGATAAGCTGCAGGTTCTACTTTTGGGATATCAATTCTACTTTCCATATTATTTGTTTTTTGATTATGATGTAAAGTTCCGCATCGAAATGATCAAAAAACTTAATGTAGTTTAAGAAATGATTGCTTAATACAAAGGGCACACTTTTTTCTGCAGAGTTAGCGCTATGTTTATTTTTTAGCCCCGGAAGCACGGAGTAACACGGAGTGGTTTCAAAGCCTGTGTTCTCATTAATGTCATTTATTTAATAAGTTTTTAACCGCAGATGGACACCGATAAACACAGATCTTTATACCTGTGTGCATCCATTTTATCTGTGGTTAAATTAGGTATGCCTGTAGGGCTTACTTGGTAGCATTGGTGTCCTCATATACCAATGTTTTCTTTTTCAATACCCGTTCGGTATTTATCCGTCCCTTCTGTGTTTCCGTGGCCCATATTAAACAAAATTAAGGCTGTGAGCACTATGGCTTATATCTTCTTCGCCCTGATCTTACTTAGAAACTCCGGCGTAAAACCCAGATATGAAGCCAGCATATACTGTGGCACACGCTGCACAAATTCTGGGAATAAACTATTAAAATGCCGGTATCGCTCTTCGGCCGTTTGACTGTATAAAAATTTGATCCTCCGCTGTGAGGCCTGATGGTTTTTTTGTAAGATCAACCTGAAATACCTTTCCAGTTTCGCTAATCTATGGAACATTTCTTCATAATGGTGGTGCTCAATGGCAATCACCTCTGTAGCTTCGGCAGCCTGAATATAAAATTCTGATTGCTCCTGGAACAGAAAGCTACTGAGATCAGTTATCCACCAATTTTCTATGGCAAACTGAGTGGTTTGTTCCACACCTTTAATGTCGACAAAATAAAGCCTGAGGCAACCTTTTACCACAAAATAATTGGCCCGGCAAGTTTGCCCTTCCTCTAATAAAAAGGCCTTCTTTTTAACTGAAAACGATTTGAGTAGTGGTTCAAGGATTTCCTGTTCATCACTACTCAAATTTATAAATCTGTTAATGTGATTATAAAGCGCAGTAAACATTATATGCTATTTGGCTTGCTAAAATAGGCATAATTGTAATAATCTTCTGTTCCTTAAAGCCCAAAAATTTTTAAATCCGATAATGCTTCAGGTCCGTAATTTTTGAGTGCTGAGGTTACAATCGCTATTAATCCTTTATTGGTTATTGGTTTTCCTTTGGTTGGGGGCAATAAGTCTTTTTCGGGTACGGCAACCTCGGTAACTTTAGTCGCAAACCAATTTACATTTTCATGAGGCAATGCTAAACCCAAAATCATTCCTGGCAGCCCCGTAAAAGATTCCGGCCCGCCCGATACTGCAATTTGGTTAGTATAGTAAGCCACTATATAAACCGAATCCATGATTACCGCATTAGCTCTTCTGCATTCGTAACCCGCAATCTCCCTTGTTTCGTCGGTAATTTTCCAATTGATTTTACGAACACTATCTTTCACCAGATAGGTTTCTTCGTAAACATTTTTTTGCGCTATACTTGTTTCAGTACCAAAATTGGTTGCCACGGTATTCCTTAAGTCGGCCAACATATCTCTTGTTACCCAGTTATTTGTTAAGGGTTCTTCAGCTGAAGTTACCTTATATAAACTTTTGTCTTTTGTAAAGTTTAATACACTTTTTCCGATCTTGGTTTGAGGATTGTTCTTTTTGTATTGATCAAAAGCAGGGCCATAGTAACTTTCGTTATCCTTGTTAATTTTCTTCTTTATTATGGCATACATATTCGATTTTTTTTCAAATTCGATTATACCGTTTTGAACAAAGTGCGCATTCTGTGCAGATGCATTTTTACTGATGAAAATGGCAGTAAATAAGATAAAGTATATAAGCAGATTTTTCATGATCATTATTTTTGTGTTTTAACGCCACCACCCATTTTATTGAAATCCCATATTAATGAGAATAAGAAATACCGCTGAATAGTTGTATAACTGCTTTGGGTAATGTTTCCGTTATATGCCGATCTATCAAAGCCGACATTTTGGTTTAAAATATCGTTTACAGTTAGCGCGAATTTAAGATTCTCTGATTTGAAGAACTTTTTTGTTAATGAGGCATTCCAAAGGAAACGTTGAAAGTTTTCATCAAATGTTTGTGTCTTCCCTTTAAATTCATACTGGCCATCAGTAGATAACTCAAATTTGGCTGGTAATTTTACCGAGCCTGATGCATAACCATCCCAGCCCCAACCATCGCTGTTGCCAGAGGTATTAACACTCGCTCTGGCAATATTATAAGTTGGTCCGAAACGGGCATAGAAATTATACTTCTTATCAACATACTTCGAAAAATTTAATCCAGCTCCGTAGGTATAATTTTTTGTTTTATTTAAAACCCCATTAATAAAATTATACGAAGTGTTTCCATATGCATTACCATTAATACCAACACTTAAATCTATACCTTTTATTTTTCGGCTAGTTTGTGCATTAATTGAAAAATTTGATGGCATTTCATTCGAGAGGTTAACAGATCTGTAAGTACTTTTAGCTGCGTTATCTGTAACAACATCGCTAATAATGGGGTTTGCTGTAAAACTATAATAGCCACTTAGCCAGATCGATTGATCTGTTAATACCTTATACGAATTGAAATTCGCACTGATACTACTTCTAAAAGATGGCCGTAAATCGGGATTACCTAAGGAAATATTCAATGGATCGGTATTTACGCTAATGGGTTGAATTTGCTCCAGAGAGGGCTGATTTGTATTTCCACTATAATTTATTCTCAAAGATTTTTGCTGTGAAAATCTATATTGATATGATGCCTGAGGCATATAATTAATGAAGTTACGGTTATAGGTTTTATTGTTGTAAAGATCTATCTGTTTGAAGTTAACGCCACTAAATTTTGAGCCAATAGTAGCTGATGATTTTCCACTCTTGTAATTGAATACTGCCCCTCCCTGATTAATGATCTGATCCAATTTATAATCGTTACTGAATTGGGTATCCAGAATATCGTAATTACCACTTGCTGACTTGTTGAACGACTTTCGGTCAGATTGACCACTCATCAAGCTTAATCCATAATTTACAATTACACTTATGGTTTTACTAAGTGGTTCTGTATATGCTAAATTAGATCTGAACGCAGTATTTGAAATATCATTAACTTTATATTGATTGATTACACTATCGCGAACTCCTGTAGTGGTGTAAAACGTGTTTTTAGAATTTAAATAACCATCACTATTGCTTTTGCTTATGGCCTCGCTTAAACTAAGGGAAAGTGTACGGCCCTTCTTTTTCAATTTCTTGGTAAATAAAGCACTCATGTTAAACTGTTGCTCGTTAACTTTGTTACTAAGTGTTCTATCGCTTTTATTTAGCAGTTCATCATTACCATTTTTGCTGGAAGTATTGTAAGAATTAAACGTATTGCTTTCTTTTAAAGCACCGTCTACACTTACTTTTAAAGTCAGTGTAGTATCCAGTTTAATTTCATAGGTAGCATCCAGTTTTTGCCTAAACATATCATTATCATTAAACTGATCAGAAACATTATTAATAACACCAGAACTTAAGTTGTTTTGGCTTATTGTATTTCGATTTCCACTAACTCGGATGGAACCAATTTTGTAATTGGTATTTAATGATTCTTTGTCTTTATTCCATTTACTATCAAAGTGCAGCCCTCCGGTTCTGGCTACAGGTAACCCTTGGCCATTGTACTGCCCATCATAACTATCAAAGTCATCACCGCCCGAGCTAAAATACATATAGCCTTCATCGGTCATAGTCATTGTATTACCGCCATATTTATCACGGTCATCCCAACCTAAACCAACTGTACCATTGTTGCCAAAAATGCCATAAGCAGAGAATTTTTTCTTCCCCCAAAATTTATTAAACATCAATTGCCCGGTGTAATAATCATCGGTTCCATAACCACCCTGCACCTTACCGAAGTAACCATTTTTTTTATCTTCTTTTAATTTAACATTTAGTGTTTTCGTTTTTTCCCCATCATCAATTCCGGTAAAGCTGGCCTGATCACTGGCTTTATCATAAAGCTGAACCGATTCTACCATATCTGCACGGAGATTTTTTGTTACAAGTGTAGGGTCATCACCAAAAAACTCTTCACCATCTACTAAAACTTTTTGAACAGCTTTACCCTGAGCAGTAATTTTTCCGTCTTTATCTACCTGTATACCTGGAAATTGTTTAATTAAATCCTCAACTTTAGAGTTTGGTTCAATGTTGAAAGCTTTTGGATCAAATTCGGTGGTATCACCCTTGATTTTCATCGCAGCCCTGTTCCCCTTTATAATTACATCAGCCAAAATTTTTGCCATTCCGGTCAGGTTTACTTTTCCATAATCCTTAACCTGTGTGGTAGAATCAAGCGTAAAATGATCTACAAAATCGGCATATTTCGGATAAGAGACCAGGAGAATAAATTTTCCGTTTTTGATACCATTAATTTCGAACGAGCCGTTTTCTGCAGTTCTGGTAAATTTTACCAGTGTAGAATCTTTGGCATTTAACACTGCAACTGTAGTTCCTGATAACAGGGTTGTAGAGGCCGTATCAATCGTTCTTCCTTTAATAGTATGGAGATTCTGCGCTTTCGAATAGGAGGAGATAAACACAAGAAAGCACAACGAGAGTAATAAACGTTTCATAGAAGGATTTGGTTTTGTTTTCCGAAGATAAAACTAATCGATTAGTTATTTGCTATCCTTTAACTTTTTTTAACATTATTACTTAATACTCGGTAAATCTCATTCTTTTCGGCAACAACCAAACATTTTTCGTATAGGTTATTTTGGCGTTCGTCCATAAATAAAAGCTCATGGTATAATAGCCCATAATTGGCTGAAACGTTTTCACCAGAATACCGTCTTAATTACAAAACCACCTAATTATTAGGAACTTAAAAATATAAGATTTATAAACATAAAATATTAAGGTCATGAAAACTTCTATCAAAAATTTGTTCACAGCAACATTAGTAATGGTTACGTTAACCAGCGCAACAGTAGTAGCAAATGCTACAGAAAACAATACAAACTACACCGCAATAACGATGGTGAAAAACATCAATAAAATTGTGGTATCAGGAAATGTAAAATTGATATTGATACAGGATGTAAAAGAAAGTATTGAAGTTTATGATCAATATTATACCAAAAACGCATTGATACAGCAACAGGGTGCAACATTGAGAATCAGCTCATTCGAAAAAAATACTTTAACGGTTATTGCGCACGTTAATAATTTAAATAGTATCGAAGCATTAAATACCGCAACGGTTAGCACTGCCGGGAAATTTAATTTATTAAATTTAAACGTTGTTTTAGGCGATGATGCATCAGCAGATTTAAACGTTAATACAGTTAATTTAACTACTGATGTAAATGATTCAGCCGCTTTAAAGCTCGAAGGTTCAACACAAACACACCAATCGACAAGCGGTATCACTTCTAAAATAGAAACTGGAAAATTTATAGCTCAGGATACCTATACTAAACTGGTTGCAAAATCTGCTTTGGCAAAAAACAACAAATCCCGTTATGATGATCTTCAGGTAAACCTATTAGAAAAACTATTCTAACTCCATCATATATTTTACCAAAAAGGCGCTGAGTTTAATTTCAGCGCCTTTTTTATTTTTTTGTCCTTACTGACAGAAGGCTTTTTCAGCCTAGAGCCTGTCCCGAATTTCCGGGGAAAAACCCTGCACCTATGGGTTATTACTATTGCATTAAGGATTCTGCTACAAATCGAATTTTATACCCTGTGCAAGGGGCAAAGTATTCGAATAATTAATGGTATTGGTTTGTCTGCGCATATATGCTCTCCATGCATCAGATCCACTTTCCCTACCTCCTCCAGTTTCTTTCTCCCCTCCAAAAGCACCACCTATTTCAGCACCAGAGGTACCAATGTTTACATTGGCAATACCGCAATCTGATCCTTTAGCAGATAAAAACTGCTCTGCTTCCCTTAAATTTAAAGTCATAATGGCTGATGATAACCCTTGTGGCACACCGTTTTGCAAGGCAATTGCCTCATCTAAAGTTTTATATTTTATCAGGTATAAAATTGGCGCAAAAGTTTCATGCTGCACAATTTTAAAATCATTCTGAACTTCGGCAATACAAGGTTTTACATAACAACCACTTCTATAGGCATCGCCAGATAAAACCCCGCCTTCTACCACAAAATTGCCACCCTCTGCCTTGCATTTTTCTATCGAATCTAAATAGGCAGTCACCGCATCAGTATCAATTAGCGGCCCAACATGGTTGTTTTGATCTAAAGGATCGCCGATACGGAGTTGACTGTAGGCTTTAACCAACTTTGCTGTAAAAGCATCATATACACTTTCATGAATAATCAACCTGCGGGTAGAAGTGCAACGCTGCCCTGCGGTACCAACTGCACCAAATACAGCTCCGATTAAACTCATGTCCAAATCGGCATGTTCAGAGATAATGATCGCATTATTGCCTCCAAGTTCCAACAAACTTTTACCCAAACGGGCACCCACCGCAGCTCCAACGGCTTTTCCCATACGGGTAGATCCTGTTGCAGAAATTAATGCAATGCGACCGTCATTCGTCATCATTTCACCTACGCTTCTATCTCCTAAAATGAGGCTGCAAACCCCTTCGGCTATATTATTATTTTTAAAAACCTTAGCTATAATATGTTGACAGGCAATGGCTGTTAAAGGCGTTTTTTCTGAGGGTTTCCAGATGCAAACATTACCACATACCAGTGCTAAAGCCGTGTTCCAGCTCCAAACGGCCACAGGGAAATTAAATGCAGAAATAATCCCGACAACCCCCAGTGGATGCCATTGCTCATACATGCGGTGGTTCGGACGTTCGCTATGCATAGTAAGACCATATAGCTGACGTGATAAGCCCACAGCAAAATCGCAGATATCAATCATCTCCTGCACCTCACCAAAGCCTTCCTGCAAGCTTTTTCCCATTTCGTATGATACGAGTGTACCCAATGCATCTTTATTTTCACGTAAAGCATCGCCAAACTGACGCACAATTTCTCCCCGCTTTGGCGCAGGAATGGTACGCCACTCTTTAAATGCCGATTGCGCTTTTAACACAACACCCTCATAATCTGAACTGCCGGCAACTTTTGCCGAAGCAATCAGTTCACCATCAACAGGAGAAAAACTTTCTAAAGTATCCGGATTCGATTCTCCACCCCAATTGTTGCCTGTACTAAAGGCAGGATTGCTCGCCTGAATGCCCAATTTATTTAAAATGGATTGAATAGCTGTAGTCATATATCTAACGATTTACACAAAAAAACAAAAAATTAACAGAAAGGGGACTACATTTGAGTGTTTACTTTACCACAATTCTTAATATCGTGGTTTAAAGTTAACTGACTTATCAAATCTTTAAAAATGAATAAAAAATTTATTGCCTGTGGCATAATATTGTTTTCTGCTTTTACGGCCAATCTACTTTTTGCACAGGAACAACCTGTAGAAAAATCAACCAATCTTGCTGTTTACCGGGCAACGGCAACCAAGGTTAATGATCTTGTGCATACCAAACTTGATGTAGCTTTTGATTATGCTAAGCGGTACCTCTACGGAAAAGAATGGGTTACCCTTAAACCACATTTTTATGCCACAGATTCGCTAACCCTCGATGCACAGGGCATGGACATCAAAACGGTTGCATTGGTTGGCGCCAAAGGAAATACACCGCTTAAATATGTTTACAATGACAATAAACTGCATATCACTTTAAATAAAAAATACACCAATACTGAAAAGTATACGGTATACATTGCTTATACTGCAAAACCCGATGAGCTAAAAGTAAAAGGCAGCGCAGCCATAACCGATGCAAAAGGACTTTATTTTATCAATCCGGACGGAACTGATAAGAATAAACCAACGCAGATATGGACACAAGGCGAAACGGAATCCTCTTCGGCATGGTTCCCTACCATTGATAAACCCGATCAGAAAACTACTGATGAAATTTCGATGACCGTAAAATCGAAATACACTACACTTTCTAACGGAAAACTGGTGAGCCAGAAAGCCAATGCCGATGGAACCAGAACAGATACCTGGAAAATGGATCTTCCACATTCACCATATCTGTTTATGATGGCCGTAGGCGAATTTAAAGTAACAAAAGATACTTATAAAGGCAAAGAAGTAAGTTATTACTTAGAACCAAAGTTTGCACCCTATGCGAAACAGATTTTTGGAAAAACGCCAGATATGATCCAATTTTACAGCAATTTGCTTGGTGTAGATTATCCATGGAACAAATATTCGCAGGTGGTGGCCAGAGATTATGTTTCGGGAGCTATGGAGAATACTTCGGCAACTTTGCATGGCGAACAGGTACAAAAAACCGATCGCGAGCTGCTGGATGGCAATGAGGAAGGAACAATTGCACATGAACTTTTTCACCAATGGTTTGGCGATTATATAACAGCAGAATCATGGTCTAACCTAACCATGAACGAATCTTTCGCCACCTTTGGAGAAGTAATCTGGCATGGCCACGATGCCGGTCGGGATGCAGAAGACAAGTCACGCTATGATAAGTTGCAATCTTACATCGGTTCGACCAAAAAAGGCGAAAGCCCTGTTTTAGCGCGTTTTTATTATGGTGACAAGGAAGATATGTTCGATAACATCAGTTATGCCAAGGGATCGATTATTCTGTATGCATTAAAAAACCAGATGGGCGATGCCGCTTTCTACAAATCGCTTAACCGTTATTTAACCACAAATGCTTTCAAAAATGGCGAAACGCACCAATTGCGATTGGCTATGGAAGAGGTTACCGGTAAAGATTGGAGCCCTTATTTTAACCAGTGGTATTACAATGGTGGACACCCCATTTTAAGTATAGATTATGGTTACCAGAATGGAAAAGCCACAATTAAAGTAAAACAGACCCAGGATTCGAGTGTTCAAACCTTTATTTTACCAATTAAGATTGACATTTATGCAGGTGGGCAGAAAATCAGGAAAGAAATTCTGATCAACAGCCGCGAGCAGAATTTTAGTTTCGATGTGAACAATAAACCCGACTTAATTGATTTTGACACAGATAAAATTTTAGTTGGTGAAACTAACGACAATAAAACCGCAGAAAACTATTATTTCCAATATAAAAATGCGCCAAGCTATGCCAATAGGATAGAGGCACTTCAGTTCATCATGCAAAGCAAAGCCAACAGCGGCCAACAAGTACTTTTAGAAGGATTAAAAGACAAATCACCCGATTTACGTGCGCTAAGTATTGATGGCATTAACCTGGAAGATGCAAAAATCAAAGCGATGGCTTTACCAATCCTACTTCAAATTGCCAAAACCGATAAGGATACTGAGGTAAGGGCTGCTGCAATTGTGAAATTAGCTGAAACAGGAGATATAACGTATAAAACTTTAATGAGTGAAAGCTTAAAGGATAGATCCTACAAAGTAATCGCAGCGGGTGTTGGTGGTTTAGCCAAACTGGCTCCGCAAGAAAGCATTTCGGCTTTATCTTCACTAGATGCGGATACAAAAGATCACATTGCACCTTCTATTGCATCGTTATACATTAGCGATCCTAAAGATGAACATCAGGCATTTTATGAAAAGATTATGCTCACTGGTGACCGGAATGAAATCTTTTCAGTAATTGGCCAGTATTTCCAGTACTTGAGGGCGAATACCAATCCTTCGGTTACCGAAAAAGGTATAAACAACATTAGCAGTGCTATCGAAAGGTTAAAACTGCAGTCCTATTTAAACAAACAACTGGCAGGTGCGTACACTGCAACTGCGCAGGCAAAAACGCAACAGGCCGCAGCCGTAGGTGGCGATGCTAAAGCAAATTTTACCAAACAGGCCGAACTCTTTAAAAAAGGTGCAGCAGATTTAGGGAAGGAATAGCATTTAGCATTAGCTTTAACTATATTATAAAAAAAGGAAGCCCGTTTGATTGATTCAAACGGGCTTCTGTATTTTATGCTGTTTATATTAACTTATCTAATGGAAACATAGTTAAGCGTATCGGTAGCCGATCGGCTTGTTGGACTAGCGCCCCATTTAAAGGAGATATAAAAAGTTTTCGTTGCCGGGTCGTAACGGTTATCGTAAGTCGGATCATTAGCCAAAGTTGCATTGCCCTTGCTTTTCATCGTTACCTTGTTGGTTGCAGGATCTACATTAATGGTTAATCCATCAATACCACCGGCTCCACCACCGTCTGCCCAGTTCTGAGAAAAATTAACCGCATTAGCACCATTACTCGACAAATCTTTACTCAAGCCTTTAAAAAAGCCAGTTAAGCCGCCAGTATCACCCTCTCTAAAAACATAACCTTTGCTTGAGTATTTTCCATCATAACGATTTCTAACGCCTACATTAATAACCACAGCACCAAATTTATTGCTAATTACTTCTCCAGAAGCATCTTTGATAATTACAGGTAAACCGTACCCAATAGCAGGATCAAGTGCTGTACTCACAAACTTCACCGGAACCTGTACCCTACGCTCATTCGCAGGAATCGTAATCGTTGTCGGCATTGTAAAAGCATTCGTTGGTACAATCTTTAATGGAGTATCAGTAGGGTGCGCCTTATTATATGTTAAAAGCGTAGCCGGATCGATAGCTAAAGTAACCTTAATATCAGTTGGCTTTGTGCTTGATGCTGCATAGTTAATGTAAAAGTAATAGTCGGTTGGAACATCTTTTTGAATAAGTGAAGTGCTTAAAGAGTTGATGCTGCCATCACCCACTGGTGAGCCAACAGGAATTTCTACAACTGGTGTTGTTGATGAGAAATCAGGTTGCTCATTTTTGTTCTTCAAACAAGAAGACAAACTTATTATGCATAATGCTGCAATAAGTCCTTTAAATATATTTTTATTTTTCATCGTTTTAAATGATTTATTTAACATCCCAGAAAATTTTAGACGTAAACTGGTTAATTGTACCTTCTGCAATTACATTTGCCGAGTTGGTGTTATATTCTCTTTGTGGATATAACATTCTTACCGGGATTTTTTTGGTAGTTACCGTAGAAGAAATAGATATCGGCATATCTGCAGGAAGCTCTAAACGTCTGTAATCTGTCCAGGGTTCAATATCATTTGTACCGTTCATGGCTGCCCACTTTTGTTTAATGATCAAGGCAATTTTGTCTGCGTTAGCACTCCAATTTGCCACATCCTGATCAGCAAGGTAAGTTACTGCGTCTGTATCCTTTAATCCCAGGTAAACAAAGTTGGCCGTTACAGCGGCTTCATAATTCGCTTGTGCATTACCGCCCAGGTAACCTCTTTGTGCAGCTTCAGCCTGTAAGAACAAACTCTCAAAATCTGTCATAATAGGCTGCGATTGATCGAATGATTTTAATACCCCTTTACCAATACCTGAAACGGTAGTAAGTGTCTGATCGAAATTTACATCCTGGCCCCAAACTAAGCTTACATAAGTACTTCCTGCACCATCATTAACTGTGCTATAAAACTTACCTAATCTTGGATCATTATTATTTTTTAGGAAATCCATGCCGTAAGTGCTGGCCAGCATATAGGTGTGCGATGCAGTTTTGTCGCCATTGGCAGCATAACCATATACGCCCCAGAATGGATTTTGCTTACCAGATGTATTTAAATAACCGGGATTATTAAACATTCCCTCACCAACTCCGATGTATCCAAATCCATTTGCAGTAATTTTTGCAATCTCATCTTTGATGTACTGTTCTCTACCAGGAATTTCCGATTGACGTAAAAGAATTCTAAGTTTTAACGTATTGGCAAATTTACCCCATTTTTTCACATCTCCTTTGGCATAAATATCAGCCGTAACATCTGACGGGCTTACCGTTGCTGTTTTAAATAAATTTGCTGCTGTATCTAATTGCTTCGCCAGATCTTCGTAAATAGCCTGCCCTTTATCGTATTTTGGGTTAAGGAAAAGAACCGATTTAGACGCCTGCGTGTAAGGCACATTACCGTAAAAATCTACCAGGTATTGGTAATCCCAGGCTTTCATTGTTTTGGCCACCGCAACGAAGAAATTTTGCCCTGTTGCTTTGCCCTGTTTTTCTAAAGATGCGTAATCGTTAAGGTTATCGTACAAATTGCCCCAAAGCGTAGTAGAACCGCTCCAGTTGGTGGTAAAATTGTATGAACGCTCTTCGTACCAACCTGAAACACCTCCTGGGGTCATCCAGTAATTCATCCACAAGGCTGCAAAGCTGTAAAAAATAGAGCCGCCCGTAGTATATGCAGCAGTATTGTTTAACGCACCCGTTAATATTAAAGAAGGTTTAACATTTGTAGCGTTGTTGGGATTATCATTAATATCTAAAAAACCCTTTTTACAGGCACCAAGCATTAATACTGCCGATACTGTAAACACATATATAAATTTCTTTTTCATGTTTTTTTTATTAATTGTTAAAAGCCAATTGTTGCGGTAAAACCATAAATACGTGTAGGAGGCGTTTGATTCAAGTTATTAACACCTTGTGCATTCCCTGTGCCCACGTTAATCTCCGGGTCAGTATAAATGTTATCACTAGGCCTGAACATAAATAAGTTTCTTCCGATCAAGGCAATACTTGCATTCTTGATAAATTTGGCTTTGCTCTGTAACCATTGTGTTGGTACCTGGTAGGCCAAAGAAAGTTCTCTGATTTTCCAGAATGCAGCACTCATTACGTAGTTAGAGGCCGTATTATTACGGATGCCATCAGCCCAAAAAGATCCATTACCCTGTATAGTTGTAGTATTGGTATTAGGAACAAATACGCCCGGTGAAGTTTGGATTACTGAATTTGGATAAACAAAACGTTCACGACCAGCCTGTGCAGATGTATAACTAACACCCGCAAAATCCAATGTACTTGCAAAACTATTATAGAAAACGTTACCACTGCGGTATTCTGCAACACCTGATAGCGTAAAGTTTTTAAAGGTAAAGCTGGTGTTAAAACCAACTACAGTACTTGGGTTGGTTTGTCCGAAATCTTTATTAATTGGGTTTGAAAGTGGCAAACCTGTATTGGCATCCACAATCACCCGGCCTTGCGGATCGGTTTGGTAACTGCTCACCTGTAAGGAAGGAAAACTCTGACCTACTACGATATAGTTGTTGTCGCCAATACCCAATTGGTTTTGACCCTGATATAATGATAGTACCTTATTGGTGTTGTACGAATAATTTACACCTACATTCCATCTAAATCCGTTTGAAAAACCAATTACCGGTGCCGCGTTTAAGCTAAATTCAATTCCCTTATTTTGGCCTTCGCCAGTATTAATTACTGCACTTGTATAACCGGTAGTACCAGATAAATCTATCCCGTTAATGATTTCCTGATCTTTGGTATTTTGCAAATATGCCGAAGTTTCTAAAGTAATACGGTTATTTAAGAAACCAACATCTACACCAATTTCTTTTGAAATGGTTTGCTCTGGTTTCAAGTTAGGATCATAAACTGCGTTATCAATAGAGTATCCTGCGGTACTGCCATAAGGAAAGTTTCCTGCCGGACTGGTGGTAGAAAGCAATTTGTACGGATCGATCTGTACTGCATATACTTTAGAAATACCTCCGCGGATTTTTAAGTTACTGATGATTTTGCTTTCTTTTAGTGCAGGTATTGCATCTGTAAGTGTTAAAGCTGCATCAATTGCCGGATAAAAGAAAGAGCGGTTACTTTTGGCTAATCTTGAATCCCAGTCATTTCTACCAGAGATATGGATCGTTAAGTAATCGTTGTAGGTAGCCGTTAAATCTCCAAATAAACCCAGCTGGCGGGAGTTACGTTCGTTTTCGGATCCCACGATCTCACCAGAACGGTTATTAAGGTTAAAAAGATTATCAACCACTAAATCGTTACCAGATTGAGTCATATACTTATAGTTTTTCTGAATCACCTGCGCACCACCAATCAGCGTAAATTTAAATTGCTTAAACGTTTTAGTTGCAGTTGCAAGAAAATCCCCTGTATACCTGCTTTCAAATTCACTGTAATCTGTTACTGATGATTTTGTGTATTGATTGGCTGCTATCCCTTTACCCGAATTGTGTGCAAAATCCGAATAGGTATAGGCATAGTTCTTATTTTTACCCAGTGTGTTTTTAGTGCTCAAACCACCTCTCGCCATCAAACTCAACCAATCAACTGGTTTATAGGTAAATGAAACATTACCCAGCAAATCGTCTCTTCTCTCGTTGTTGCGGTTTTGCTGTAAACCAAAATATGGGCTGTTATAATAATCATTGTAGTAATCGTTAGGATTACCATATTTCGAATTTAAATCACTGTACTCAGTCAATGGTACGTTTCCTGGCGTATTGATTACATTGTTATATACCTGATTGTTACTCTTATCGTAATTTCTCTGAGTATAGTTAAATGAATAATCCGCTAAAAATTTGTTCAGTTTACGTGTTCCGTTAATACGGATTGCAGTTCTGTTGGATTTATCTCCCGGAACATAACCTTTACTGTTTACACGCTGAAGGTTGATATAGGTTGTTCCGTTCTCGTTTCCTCCAGAGTAGGTAACATCATTCTGCTCATCGATACCAGTTTCAAAGAAACTCTCTTTTTCGCCATCTTTATAAGTGTAAGGAACCATCTGGTAAGTTCCATCTTCTAAAATACGGCCCAACGGTCTGATGCTTCCATCAAAACGCTCTCCAAAGGTCTGGTTCTCAAAAGGAGTGTACAAACCAAATCCAAAGTCATCCTGAGTAGTACCGCCACCAAACTCTGTTTGGAGCTTAGGGAAGTAACTTAAACGATTTAGTAAAGTGGAATTAGTATAGGTTATGCTACCGCCATCAGAAGATCCCCTCTTGGTACTCACAATAATTACTCCGTTCGATGCATCCGATCCATAAAGTGCTGCGGCGTTTGCACCCTTCAAAATATTCACATTGTCAATATCGTTCGGGTTAATTGAGTTCAACTGGCTCAATGGAACAATTATACCATCCAAAACCAAAAGCGCCTGGTTGTTACCGGTAAACGACCTGTTACCACGCAATACCACCCTTACCTGGTCGCCGGCATCAATCTGGTTATTGGCCTGGTTAATCTGCAAACCTGCCACCTTACCAGATAAACCCGTTGCAAGGTTGGTTGGCCTGCTCGAGGTTAGTGCCTTACCGGTTACCTGTTGCGTTGCGTAACCGATTTCCTTTGGCTTACGTTTAATACCCAATGCAGTAGAAATCGTAACCTCGCTTAAACTTTTTGAGTCTGGCTCAAGGTTAACATTCAAATTTGATTGCGTACCCACTGCGATTTCTTTCGCTACGAAACCGATATAAGAGAATTGTAACACCTCATTCGCATTAACGCTAATGGTAAATCTTCCATCCGACCCGGTGGATGTTGCTTTTTTTGTATCCTTTACACGGACACTAACCCCTGGAAGCGGCAATCCATCATTAGATGCAACCACTTTCCCAGTAATATTTTTACTCTGAGCATCTGCTTGTATGATACCGCAAAATAAAAATATGAATAAACACAGTACGAGTTTTTTCATAGTTTTTAAAGTTTGTTTAAGTTAATATTCCGCGAATTACAGTTTTTATTATCAATAAATCAAAAAAAATAATGATTATCTTAAAAATGTTATAAATTGCGTTTAAATAATCACTAAAATGTTTTAGTAATTTGGAATTATAAGCAATATCCATAAGAAAATCCTCTTATTTTTAGCTTGTTTTTCCATTTGTTTTAATTTTTATTTAAAATTTATCGCCAACAAAAAGAACCAATCGAAACACACAAAATTTTCGCCTTATAAAACGCAACCATGAAAAAAATTTTCTTACTCCTTATTTTAATCAGCCTCACTACTTACAATTTTGCACAGAATGTTACAGTTGGCCCAAGTGCGAAACCCCTTTTAAAATCAGTAATTAAAAATCCTGTTGAAGGAAGTCCTTATTTCAACACCAAATACGCCAACGGGAGCATTAAAACCGTTAGTCAGAAAGCGTTTGACATTAAAAATGTTAGGTATAACCTGGAAACGCAACAATTGGAATACACAGAAAATGAAAACGTTTACGCCATTCAGGATTCCGTGCAATCTTTCACCCTGCTTGATTCTGTTGGCAATTCTCACCAGTTCATTAAATTAAAAACCGGTCAGGCAGAAGGTTTTTACGAAGCAGTTGCTGAGGGCAACGTTAGCCTGCTAAAACAATACTCGATTAAAAAAGAAATAGTAGAAGATTGGTTTACCAAGAAAAAAACCAACAAACTCGTACAGCGTACCACATATTTAACCAGTAAAGCTGGAACAATTCAAAAATTTACGCCTTCAACAAAAAGCATTGCTACGGTTTTAGCCGATAAAAAGGAACAAGTAGCTACTTACATCAAAAACGAACAACTGGATTTAAAACAGGACGATGACCTGATTAAAGTGTTTAAATATTACAATACTTTACAGTAAAACAATAAAGCTTATTTACAGCCTGTTTTTCTTCTTGTATCAATAAGGTAAACAATCTGCCAGCCTTGATCTCCTTTTACCAACTGAAAGGAATTTACACCGCAATGGCTAAATTTTTCGCCAAGGTAAAACTTATAGTCTGTCCAAACCGAAGCCAGCGCACCATCAACCAATATTTTGGTAAAAATTATCTGTTCATCATATTTTTCCTGGTGCGGTGCTCCGATAAATTTTACAAAATCATTTACCGATTCGGTACGGACAACCACTTTTCCATCCTTTTCAACAATTGTTTGCATAATAGCACTATTGGCAAACGCAGCCCTTGTTAAAGTACTGTCTCCGGTCTTCATCCCTTCGAAAAGATTATTTACCGCTTTTTTAAGGGCGGCTTCCTCGTTAAGCTGTGCAAAGCTTTGAGTAACAAAACATAGTAAAAACAGGGCAAAAATGACTGATCCTTTCATGACTTCTCAATTACGTATATACCATAAATTTATAGTATTTTTGTAAAAGAAGGGAAAAGGAACCGCGATGTTGCAAAAAATCAATCGATTATCCACACATCTTTACCACAGTTAACACGCTTTATATTCAGCGATTTACGCTGATTAAGCCAATTGATGTTAGTAATTATTTTAAAAACGGAAAATTATAATCGGTAAACTTATAATGTGTTTTTATGCTAATTGGCACGGTTCTTTAATAGTATAATATATGGAAGAAGAATTCTTTTTTGAATCCAACGAAGACGCACAACGCTCAGTAGAACGTTACGAAGAAATGCTCCGCAACCAGGATCAGTATTTTTTCGATGCAGGCGCATTCGAATACATAGTAGATTTTTATATCGAGAAAAATGATCCGGTCAAAGCTTTGCAGGTGGTTGATTTTGCAATCAGTCAACACCCCTATGCAACTGTTTTTTTAATCAAGCAGGCTCATCTTTACATTTTAACCAATAACAACGAAAAAGCTTTTATTGCATTGCAAAAAGCTGAACTCTTAGAGCCATCCGAACCGGATATTTATCTTTTGCGCGGTAATATTTTCCAAAATACCGAACGCTATGATGAAGCACTCGAAAACTATGAAAAAGCTTTAGGACTTGCCGAAAGTACCGATGAAATTTTGTTGCAGATGGCTTATGTTTACCAAAGCATGAGCGATTATGAAAGTGCCATTACCTATATTAAACTCAGTTTAGAGCAAAATATGGAAAATCAGGACGGTTTGTATGAGCTGGCTTTTTGTTATGATGTGCTGGATAAACAGGAAGAAAGCATTAAGTTCTATCAGCAGTACATCGATACCGATCCTTATTCATATGCAGCATGGTATAATTTGGGAAACAGTTTCCATAAACTAAATCTTTTTGAAAAAGCCATCGATGCCTACGATTATGCAATTTTAATCAAAGAAGATTTCAGCTCCGCTTACTTCAACAAAGGCAATGCATTGGTACAGCTGGATAAATACGATGAAGCCATTGAAGTTTATAAACAGACTTTCGAGTACGAACAGCCCAATGCCGATACCTATTGCGCAATAGGTGAATGTTACGAGAAGCTTGAAAAAATGGATGAAGCGCGTTCTTATTATAAAAAATCAGTAAAAATGGATCCTAAAATGGCAGATGCCTGGTTTGGGATCGGTGTTACGCTGAATTTTGAGGAACGTTACTTCGAATCGTTGCATTTTTATAAAAAAGCGATCGATTTAGAAGCCGAAAACCCAGATTTTTGGTTCGCCATGGCCGATGCTTATTATAAATTAGGTCAGATTGAGGAATCGATAGAGGCCTATGAAAAAGTTTTGGAATTTAATCCATTGGATATTGAAGCCTGGCTAGATTTTAGTACCGTGCTTTACGAGCAGGGAAAACTTTTGGAAGCATCAGAAACAATGGCTGAAGCGATTAAAAATAATCCCGAAGCTGCCGAACTGTATTACCGTATGGTAGCCTATCTTTTTGCACTTGGCAATTACAGTGATGCGCTGGGATATTTGGAAACGGCTTTAACAACTGACCCCGATAAACATTATATTTTATTTGAATATTTACCGCAATTACAGGATAATAGTGCCATTTTGAGCGTTATAAACAGATATATTCGGTAACGAGCTTGTGAGAAAAATTTAACAAATAAATCTCAAAATTTTTTTCACTTTTGTAGGCATATGAATTATCCATTATTAAACGTTCCCGAACGTCCAGCTAAACCACGCCAAAAAGGCTTAACAATGGTTATGGATAAGGGATTGAGCCTACGCCAGGTTGAAGATTTTATTGAAGTTGCCGGCGTACATACAGATATCGTAAAATTAGGTTGGGCAACATCTCATGTAACCCCAAATCTTAAAGAAAAATTAGCTTTATATAAAAGTGCCGGTATTCCTACCTATTTTGGAGGAACACTGTTTGAAGCCTTTATTATCCGTAATCAATTTGCAGATTACCAACGCATTTTAGATCAATATGGCATGGAGTACGCAGAGGTTTCTGATGGTTCCATTGAAATTGAGCATGATAAAAAATGTGAATTCATCCGCGAACTTTCCAAACAGGTAACCGTTATTTCTGAAGTGGGAAGTAAAGATGCTGCCAAAATATTTGCCCCATACAAATGGATTAAGTTAATGCAGGCAGAAATTGAAGCAGGCTCATGGAAAGTAATTGCCGAAGCACGCGAAGGTGGTAATGTTGGTATTTACCGCGGAAGCGGAGAAGTGCGGGAAGGTTTGGTTGATGAAATATTAACACAGATTCCTGAAGAAACCATTATTTGGGAAGCACCACAAAAAGAACAACAGGTTTGGTTCATTAAATTAATCGGTAGCAATGTAAACCTTGGTAATATTGCCCCAGCTGAGGTAATTCCATTGGAAACCATTCGTTTAGGTTTACGCGGAGATACTTTCGATTATTTCCTGAACCAAGTAAAATAAAAGATAAATCCGTCATTGCGAGGCACGAAGCAATCTCTGATAGTTTATTTCTATCGCGTTAAGATTGCTTCGTGCCTCGCAATGACGTAAATACGCATATGAAAACATACGGCTTAATCGGGTATCCACTATCTCATTCCTTTTCTAAAAAGTATTTTACCGAAAAATTTTTGAATGAGGGCATTGCTGATCACCAATACGAACTTTTCCCTATTGAGGATATCAAATCATTACCCGATTTATTAAGCGAAAACCCATCACTTTGTGGTTTAAATGTAACCATACCGCATAAAGTGAATGTACTTTGCTATTTAAATGAAGTAGATGAAGCAGCCGATAAAATCGGGGCCGTAAATTGCATTTCCATCAAAAGTTTTGAAGACAGAAATTATTTAAAAGGCTACAATACCGATGCTTATGGCTTTGAAGAATCATTAAAACCCTTATTAGGCCCACAGCATGCAAAAGCGTTGGTTTTTGGTGATGGTGGAGCGGCAAAAGCGGTTAAATACGTTTTAGCAAAATTGAACATCCCCTACCAGGTAGTGGTACGCAAACCTGTTCCGGGGGCAATATTGTATTCAGAAATAACACCGGCAATTTTAGCTTCACATCAAGTATTGATCAATACCACACCGCTGGGGATGTCGCCAAATGTTGATACCTTTCCAGAAATTGATTACAGCCAGCTCGGCCCACAACACCTGGCTTATGATTTGGTATACAATCCATTAGAAACTACATTTTTGGCAAAAGCAGCAGAACGCGGTGCCACCATTAAAAATGGTTTGGAAATGTTATACAAACAAGCCGAAAAAGCCTGGGCAATCTGGAATAAATAAGCTAACTTATCGTCATTTCGAGGAGGAACGACAAAGCAATCTTTGATAAAATGCTATGAAATTAAAACAACTGATCTGTATTTCCGTCATGCTGCTTTTATTCTTAACAGCTTGTCAGAACAATGATTATAGCCCAAAACCAAGAGCTTATTTCAGAATTGAATTCCCTGAAAAAAATTATAAAACATTTATTCAGCCCGTTCCCTTCAGCTTTAAGTATCCAACTTATGCCGTGGTAGAGCAGGATAAAAGCCGTGATGCACAAAAAGACTGGTTTAACATTCATTTCAAACAATTCAATGGCTTTTTACATTTAACCTATTATGATGTATCAGGCAAAGGCGAATACAATGAAATGGTAGAAGATGCCCGGAAACTCGCCTTTAAACATACCATTAAAGCAAGTGCGATAGATCAAAAGCTTATCAATTATCCCGATCGGAAAGTGTATGGTATTTATTATGCCATTGAAGGAAATACAGCATCTTCTGTTCAGTTTTTCCTAACCGATAGTGCAAAACATTATTTTAGAGGTGCATTATATTTTAATGAACGGCCACAATACGATTCAATCGCTCCTGTGATCAATTTCATTAAAAAAGACATTGATACAATGATTTCTTCCTTCAGGTGGAAAAATTAATTTATTATTCAACACCCTGATACAATTTTAATCAGGAACATTTATAAGACTTATGATTACCATAAAAACCTTCACTTTTAATGCATACAGCGAAAATACCTACGTACTTTACGATGAAAGTAAAGAATGTATCATCATTGATCCTGGGATGTACGAGGGTTTTGAGCAAAACGAATTGGCAGCATTCATTAAACAGCAAAACCTTACACCAGTTTTATTGCTTAATACGCATTGCCACCTTGATCATGTTTTCGGCAATAAATTCGTTTTTGAAACCTATGGATTAAAGCCGCAGTTTCACGAAGGCGAATTGCCTGTTTTAACTGCCGTTCCGGGTTATGCCCCTTCAATGGGCTTTAACAACTATCAGATTTCACCACTTCCGGATACTTTTTTGCCTGAAACAGGAACAGTTTCTTTTGGCAACAGTACATTAAGCTTAATATTTGCCCCAGGCCACTCACCGGCACACCTCTGCTTTTATAGTGAAGCAGATCATATTTTAATGGGTGGCGATGTACTTTTTTATGGCAGCATTGGCCGTTCCGATCTACCTGGTGGCAATCATCAGCAATTAATTCAAAACATTTCCGATAAACTGTTTGTATTACCAGATGAAACCGTAGTTTATCCTGGCCACGGACCTGCGACAAGCATAGGTTTCGAAAAACAAAACAATCCTTTTTTTTGATACTAAATATTGTTTAAAAGTTCTTTTAAGCGTGGGGGCTGCTAGCATTATATATTTAAACCCTCAACCTTTTAACTATCTTTACCGACGTGAATACATCATTTTATATTGCCAAAAGGTATCTTTTTGCCAAAAAATCAACCAATGCCATCAACCTGATATCGGGTATTTCGATGGTGGGTGTAATGGTGGGCAGTGCAGCATTGATCATTATTCTTTCGGTATTTAACGGTTTGGAAACGGTGGTGTTAAACATGTTCGATACCATTACCCCCCACATTGCCATAACCCCGGCCAAGGGCAAAACCTTCGATCCGAATACTACCTATTTTAACCAGCTTAAAAAAAATAAGGATGTTGCTGCATTTACAGAGGTATTGCAAGAAAATGCTTTGTTGAAATACAACAATAAACAGGCTGTAGGTATGGTGAAAGGTGTGAGTTTAGATTATTTAAAAAACGCCAAACTTGATAGTACCATAAAAGAAGGACACTTTATTTTACACAACAGGAATGGCGACAATGCAGTAATTGGCTCTGCTTTACAAAGTTATCTGGCCGTAAATACGGTAGATCCCTTTACAGAACTTGAAATTTATTCGCCAAAAAAAGACATTTCAGCAAGCAGCTTAAATCCGGCTGATGATTTTGTAGCAAAAAGCATTCGCGTTAGCGGCGTTTTTGAAGTGCAGCAGGATTTTGATAACGGAATTATCGTTCCGCTTGGCTTTGCGCGCGAATTGTTGGGCGAAGAGAAAAATGTGTCTGCAATTGAGATCAATTTGCAACCAGGGGTTGATGTAGACAACTTCCAAAAAGAGGTGATCGAAAAAGCGGGGAAAGCCTATGAGGTACGCAACCAGGCCGAACAGAATAAATCGCTGTACCACATTTTAAATACTGAAAAATGGGCCGTATATATTATTCTTACTTTTATTCTGATTATTGCTATATTTAATATCATAGGGTCGTTAACCATGTTGGTAATCGATAAGGTAAAGGATGTGGCTATTTTGAGCAGTTTGGGTGCAGGAAAAAAATTAATTAAGCGTATATTTTTATTTGAGGGGATGATGATTACCATGTCGGGCTGTGTGCTTGGCCTAATTATCGGCCTTATTTTCTATTATTTTCAGCATACATACGGTTTCATCAAAATGGGAGAAGAAAATAAAACACTTGTCACCTCCTACCCAATAGGGCTAAAATGGAAAGATTTTGTTTTAGTTTTTGTTACAGTAGGCATCTTCTCATTTTTGGCATCTGCTTTGTCATCCAATTTGAGTGTTAAAAAGATAGATCAAATAAATCAATCCATATAAAAATGAAGTTATTTAAACAAGCATTCGTATTTGTTGTGCTCCTTGGCGTAGCCCTTACCGCTTGTAGAAACGATAAGGCCGAGGGAGAAAAAAGTAATCTTAAAACAGTTAAGGGCCTGTATACTTTCGGTCCGGAAATGAAATCTTTTACCCTCTGCGAAGATGGCCGTGAATATTGGGTTACAGATAGTGTAAAAACCTTGGAACTTTCTTATAGCAATCTTGGCTTCGAAAAGCCATACGAGCCGGTATACGTCGAATTGGAAGGCTTTTTTGCCAAATCTGACACGGCTACAGTAGCTGCCGACTTCGATTCGACTTTAGTGGTTACCAAAGTAATTAAAATCAGCAAAGAAATTCCAGACGGGCCTTGCGCGCAGTAATTGATTATATCCACACCTTGGTGCGTGTCTACACGAACCACACCAATTTTAGAAATAAAATATTTTTTTCTTCTATAGATTAATGCCTCACTCGTTTCAAATATTCTGACCTTTTTTGGAGCGCAGGTTCTGTTGGAATCGGTTAGGGCAGTCCTGCTTTCCGTTAATCCAATGCTAATTTAGTGCCGATTGATCGGTAAAGGATCGGAATCACTTCAATCAGGGCTATTATAAATATGCTTTTGCTACTATTCAAGGCAATAGCAGGACGCCTAAAATTCGACTTTCCTTGGTTCGGTGTCTTTACAAACCATACTAACTTATATGAGCAAATATCTTTCATGCAATTGATTAAAGCATGGCTCATTTATAAATTAAAATACCACATCCCTGGGCTCATGCCTAACGAACCACGCAACCACAAATAAAAGTACTATCCCTGCCAACTAAACCTGATCGAAGTGGTTCTGATCCTTCATCAGAAAAAACGTAGAGCAGGGCTATCTTTACCCAAGATCTACTGAACCTGCTTTCCAAAAAAAAAGATAGCGGATATTCTTTAAGCCTTGGTTTGTGTCTTCACGAATCAAACTAATTTTATAAAACGAATAGCTATTGATTAAAGCATAGCTCATATTTAATCTCTAAAATACACTTAAACAAAAAAAGCTTCCTGATTTCTCAGAAAGCTCTAAAATATTTAATTTTTTATTTACCAGTAAATACCGTAAAGCGCTACCAGTAAACCGATTATGATCAATGCACCAACAGCAAAACTTGTTGTGGTTTTGAACATTTTTGAATCGATTTCCAGTCCTTTAGGATTTACGCCATTTCTATTTTCGAATAAACTGATAATCACCATACCGACAATACAGAATACGAACACAAAACCCATTCTATCCAGGAAAGGAATTTCGTAAATGCCTGCTGCATTTTTAACTGAGAAACCCATTCCTGATAACCATGATAAATCTGTCCAGCCCGGAAGGAATTTTAATACTAGCGACAATCCGAAACCGCCAATGGTTGCAAAAAGCGCAGCATTTGAAGTTGCCCTTTTCCAGAAGAAACCAAGGATGAACATGGCAAATATACCTGGCGATACAAAACCTGTATATTCTTGGATGTATTGGAAACCACCCTTTTTATCGATACCAAGGTGAGGTGCGATTAAAACGCCTAATACCATGGCCACAACCACGGCAATTTTACCAGTAAAAACCAGGTTTTTTTCAGAAGCATCGGTTTTTAATACTTTTTTATAAATATCCAATGTAAAAATAGTTGCAATACTATTTGCCTTACCCGCTAATGAAGCCACCACAGCTGCTGTTAAAGCTGCAAATGATAACCCTTTTAAGCCCGCTGGCAATAAGTTTAACAACACCGGATAAGCACGGTCAGGATTAACAGATCCATCCTGTAACATCTCCGATTGGAAAGCGCCATCTTTATACAATACGTAGGCCGCTATACCCGGTAATACCACGATGATTGGCATCAATAATTTTAAGAAAGCGGCGAATAGAATACCACCGCGTGCCGTTTTTAAATCAGCACCTAAAGCGCGTTGTGTGATGTACTGATTACAGCCCCAATAATTTAAATTCACAATCCACATACCACCCACAAGTACGCTTAAGCCTGGCAAATCAATGTAATTCTCATTTTCAGGTTTTAAAATCATGTGAAAATGCTCTGATGCTTTTGAAGTCATTAAGCTATAACCCTCAAAAATACCTGATGTACCGTAGTGTGTAGAAACCAGGTTTAAAGCTAAATAAGTTGTAGCCAAACCACCCAGAATTAAGAAAAACACCTGGATCACGTCAGTATAACCGATTACTTTCATTCCCCCAAGTGTAATTACAATGGCAAATGCGGCAATGGCATACATACAGAATGTTAGATCGAAACCAGAAATGCTGCTTACTGCTAAAGCACCTAAATAAAGTATCGAAGTTAAATTTACCACTACATATAGCAATAACCAGAACACGGCCATAATCATGGCCACGGTTCCGTTGTAACGCTGGTGTAGGAACTGGGGCATTGTAGCAATTTTATTCTTTAGGTATACCGGAATAAAGAAAACGGCAACAATGACCAGGGTAAGGGCAGCCATCCATTCATAAGTTGCAATTGCAAGCCCCATCTTAAAGCCTGATCCACTCATACCGATAAACTGCTCTGCCGAAATGTTGGATGCAATTAATGAGGCACCGATTGCCCACCATGTAAGTGAACCTTCTGCAAGGAAATAATCTTTTGAGCCGGTTGATGCGGATTTTTTCTTATTGTAGATGTACAGACCGTACGCAGCCACAATAACGAAGTAGATTGCAAATACAATGTAATCTTTCGTGTCCAATAAGTTGTGTTTCATTAATATAATAGTGGTTATTTGGTTTAGAAACCTAAATGTAGTAAAATCATAAATTAATCACTGCTTTTTTTTAAATTAAAAAATGTTAATGTAACGTTTATTAATTTGATTGATTAGCCGATTGAATCGGTAATAGTTAAATTCAGTTCGTTTTCACTATGCCCCAGGTCGACAACGATTTGCATACATAATTACCCTTAAGGTCTGTATCCTCGCAGAAGGTATAAAATAAATAAGTAGTGGTCTGTGAGGACACAGACCACGGTATCACATTTTATAAATAATGTATATAAATAGATTAAATATACCTGCTAATCAAATTCCAGTGGTTTGTAATGAGACAGACCACGGTATCACACTTTACAGATAATGTAAATAGATAGATTAAATATACCTGTTAATCAAATTCTCCAAATACTCTTGCTTCCCACTGCGAACCTCTGGCTCACCATTTTCTGCAGCATAGTTTCGCAAATCTTCCAAAGTTAATTTACCTTGCTCAAATTCTGCTCCTTTACCACTGTCAAATGAAGCATAGCGATCGGTTCTTATTTTCCTATAATCAGATTTTTGAAGAATGGCATCAGCGGTAATCAGGGCCCTTGCAAAAATATCCATACCACCAATATGGGCATAAAAAAGATCTTTAGGATCGGTAGAGTTACGGCGGATTTTTGCATCAAAATTTACACCTCCACCTTGCAAGCCTCCACCTTCTAAAATAATCAGCATGGTTTCTGTTAACTCGTTAATATCGTTCGGAAACTGATCGGTATCCCAGCCATTTTGATAATCACCTCGATTGGCATCAATAGAGCCCAATAAACCATTATCTACCGCTACCTGCAATTCATGCTGAAAGGTATGTCCGGCCAATGTAGCGTGGTTCACTTCTAAATTTAATTTAAAATCACCCAACAGATCGTATTGCTGTAAAAAGCCTTTTACTGTAGCTGCATCGTAATCGTATTGGTGTTTGGAAGGTTCGCATGGTTTTGGTTCGATAAAAAACGTTCCTTTAAAACCTTGTTTGCGGGCATAATCTTTGGCTGTATGTAAAAATTTGGCCAAATGTTCCTGCTCACGTTTCATATTTGTATTCAATAGCGTCATGTAGCCTTCCCTTCCTCCCCAGAAAACATAATTTTCACCACCAAGCGCAATGGTTGCATCCAGGGCTGCTTTAACCTGCGCTGCGCCGTGGGCAAGTACATGGAAATCGGGATTGGTAGATGCACCGTTCATGTAGCGTTTATGGCTGAATAGATTGGCAGTTCCCCAAAGCAGTTTTACACCACTATCAGCTTGTTTTTGCTTAGCATATTCAACAAGGGTTTGCAAACGGCGTTCGTTTTCAGCAACATCATTTCCATAATCTACTACATCAACATCATGAAAACAGTAATATGGGATTTGCATTTTGGTAATGAATTCAAAAGCGGCATCCATTTTATCTTTTGCCCTTTCTATTGCATCGGCCTTTTCATCCCAAGGGAAAACATGGGTTGGGCCACCAAAAGGATCGGCACCGTTGCCATTAAAAGAATGCCAATACGCACAGGCAAATTTAAAATGTTCGTTCATGGTTTTTCCTGCCACAATTTTATTGGCATCGTACCACCTAAAGGCAAGTGGATTATCGCTTTCTAGGCCTTCAAATTTAATTTGCTCAATGCCTTTAAAAAATTCTTTTGCTCCTGTTACTACTTTTGTCATGTTTTTTGTTTTTGGTGATGGTTTGTTAGTCGATAATTTTAGTTGATCTTCCAAAGGGCGGTTAATCACTAACCAATTGCTAACTGTTTCTCTAATATTTTCTTCCAGTCCTGATAAATTGGTTCATAGGATTCGGAATATTGCGGTGTCAAAGTTTTTATTGCTTCATGTTTGGTGAATGCTTCTTCAGCATTTTTAAAAATCCCTGCACCTATTCCTGCTCCGAGTGCTGCACCCACACTGCCGTCATTTTCGTAAAGCTCAACCGGAATACCTGTTACATCAACGAAGGTTTGAGCAAAAACATCACTTAAAAATAAGTTTGCCTTGCCTGCACGGATTACTTTTGGAGTCATCCCGTTTTCGCGCATTATATCGAGCCCATAGCGGAAAGAAAATGCAATTCCTTCTTGTACAGCCCTGAAAATGTCCGACTGGTTATGGGTATTTAAATCAATACCTAAAAGTTGAGCGCCCGTATATTTATTGTTTAACATCCGTTCTGCGCCATTACCAAATGGAAGTACCTTTAATCCATTACTGCCAATAGGTGCTTTTGCAGCCAGCTTATTCAGCTCACTATATGTTGCCTGAGGCGCAAAATTATTTTTTGCCCAACGGTACATACTGCCTGTGCCATTAATGCAAAGCAATACACCGGTGTGTTTTTTATCTTCGGAATAGGTTACATGAGCAAAGGTATTTACCCTCGATTGTTTATCATAAGTAAGATCATCACTTACACCATAAATTACACCAGATGTACCGGCTGTGGCCGCAACTTCTCCAGGTTTTAATACATTTAGTGAAAGTGCATTATTAGGCTGATCGCCGGATTTATATGCTACAGGAATACCTTTGGTCAAACCAAGCAAATCTGCAACATCAGCTTTCAAATGCCCATGTTCAGAAAATAAAGGTCTTAAAGTTGGTATCAGGCTGCTATCAATACCATAATATTTGGTAACGTCTTCAGATATTTCATGTTGCTCAAAATCCCAGAAAATCCCTTCTGATAATGCTGAAATGCTTGTGGTAATTTCTCCGGTTAATTTCATGGCAATGAAATCACCTGGTAACATCATTTTATCGATACGGCTATAAATTTCTGGCTCATTTTGTTTAACCCAGGCCAATTTTGAAGCTGTAAAGTTTCCGGGAGAATTTAACAGATGTTTTAACGATTTTTCTTCGCCTATAGCTTCAAATGCTTTATTCCCCAAATCCACAGCCCTGCTGTCGCACCAGATGATGCTATCGCGTAATACCTGTTGATTTTTATCTACAACAATCAATCCATGCATTTGATAGGCAATGCCAATGGCTTTAATCTGTTTGGGATCGAATAAACCTGTTGCATTTAACTTTAGAATGGCCTGCTGTACATTGTGCCACCAATCATTTGGCGATTGCTCTGCCCAGCCCGATTGTAAAGATTTGATTGCCGTTTCCTCTTCAGGATATTGTGCAGTGGCAATATTTTGCTGTGTTGCCACATCAACTATAGCCACTTTTATGGATGAAGTACCTAAATCAATCCCTAATAAATACATATTTTAATTTAATTAATATCTGGTTATGCAAACGGTTGCATAAAGATAGTTTTAAAAAAATAAAACGCAAATTTTTTATTAAATCTGTTAATCTTAAAGCTGTTAGCAACCTGTAGCTAAATGCGATCACATTTGATATTAATAATTTTTATTTTTGCGCGCATATTTAATTAAGTTATGGAACAGATAACCTGGGATGATTTCGAAAAGGTAGAATTAAGGGTGGGAACAATTTTAGAGGCTTTTGAATTTCCTGAAGCCCGCAGACCAGCCTATAAAGTAAAAGTAGATTTTGGTGAATTTGGCATAAAAATGAGCAGTGCGCAGATAACCAAACACTATACATTGGAAGAATTGCCAGGAAAACAGATTGTTGGTGTGGTCAATTTTCCAAAAAAACAAATTGGAAAGTTTATGTCTGAATTTTTGGTTACCGGTTTCGCCGATGAAAACGGCGATATTGTATTGACTGCCGTACAAAGTAAAGTTCCTAATGGAAGTAAACTTGTGTAACGCTTGTAAACTTCCGAAGTTTTGCTAGTCTTCGGCCCCTGGAAACTTCGGAACTCTGGGCGTTATTTGTTCCCCATTAGCACGGACCTTTGTCTAATAGCCCTGATTGAAGTGAAAAGACCGGAGTGAGGTACGAATGAGGACTTGTAACGAAAAGCAGGACTGAGGTAACCGATTATCAGCGACACTGCGCTCCAAAACCTAACCAATTTTCAGCGTAGACTTCAGAAGTTTACCACGCGCATGGCCACCAAAACTTCGGAAGTCTTTTTGGCCATTATACCCTATATTTGCCACATGAGCTTTTACAATTTCGAAAATACCGATCCCGAACAGGAAGACATTCATTACATGAAGTTGGCTTTGGAAGAAGCAAAAAAAGCGTTAAATGAAGATGAGATCCCGATTGGCGCAATAGTAGTTGGTAAAAACCGGATTATTGGTCGTGGTTATAATTTAACTGAACGCTTTAATGATGTAACTGCGCATGCGGAAATGCAGGCTTTTACTTCTGCTGCACAAACCATTGGTGGAAAATATTTGAGAGATTGCACCTTATATGTAACCATTGAGCCTTGTGTAATGTGTGCAGGCGCAAGTTACTGGACACAAATTGGCCGAATTGTTTATGGTGCCCGAGAAGAAAAAAGAGGTTTTATATCAAAAAACGCAAACCTGCTTCATCCCAAAACAGTATTAAAAGGTGGTGTAATGGCAGAAGAATGCGCAATACTTATGCGGGATTTTTTTGCGAAGAAGCGGTAGTGGAGATGGGTTAATGGCTTATAGTTAATAGAAAAATTAGCTATAAACTATTGATTAAAAATCAATTTTTTTATTGAAAAGGAATTGGCTATCGCACTGAACCTTACAACTTTTAACCCGTTCTAATTTACAATAGCAACGCAGAAAACGATTTGATGATAATAACATGAACAAATCTTAACGTTCTAATGTTATATTTGCTACAAGAAACATTTTTAAATCTTTAAACATAAAACATTATGGCTTTTGAATTACCTGCGTTACACTACGCAACCGATGCATTAGAACCGCATATTGATAAAACTACCATGGAAATTCACCATGATAAACACCATCAAGCTTACGTTACCAACTTAAACAAAGCGTTAGAAGGTAAACCTGAAGCAAGCTCAAGCATCGAGGAAATTGTAAAAAATATTTCAAAATACCCTGCAGCTGTTAGAAACAATGGTGGCGGTCATTATAACCACTCATTATTCTGGAACGTTTTAGGCCCCAATAAAGGTGGTGAGCCAACTGGCGATTTAGCTAAAGCAATTAACGAAACTTTCGGATCATTTGCTGATCTTAAAACTAAATTACAAGAAGCTGGTGCTACCCGTTTTGGTTCGGGCTGGGCTTGGTTATCTGTAGGTGCTGATAAAAAACTTCAGGTTTCATCTACTCCAAACCAGGATAATCCATTAATGGATATTGCTGAAGTAAAAGGTACACCAATTTTCGGTATCGATGTTTGGGAACACGCATATTATTTAAAATACCAAAACAAACGCCCTGATTATTTAGCGGCAATTTGGAATGCAGTAAACTGGGATGCAGTTGCTGAACTTTACAAAAAAGCTTTGTAAGCCAAATATAGTTTAAAATATAAGGAAGTCCCGATGCAAATCGGGACTTCCTTGTTTTAAGATAATTAAGTAACTTCGCAGATATAAAATGTTCGAAATGAAAAGGCTTGTAATTTTATTCTTAATTGTAATTGGTGTAAATGGCTTGGTAAGTGCCCAGCAAAATAAAGTACCTACTCCTTCAGAAATTGCACAAAAGAATGTAGATGATCTCGACAAAAGATTAAAATTAAATGGCACGCAAAAAAGCGTGATCTATAGCTTTACATTTAACCAGGCTAAAGAACAGGCAGATTTAATTAAAAGGCAACAGGCAGGCAATTCGCGCGAAGAGGATGTAGACAAATTCTATAAATTACAGAATGAGACATCAAAAAACATCCGCAATGTTTTAAGGCCAGAGCAGCAAACAGAGTATGATAAAGTGATAGAAGAACGCTTAAGCGGCAAAGGATTAAAAGCAAAAAACAAGAAAAAGAAAAAAGGCGAGGAAGAAGAAGTGGAGAGCGATATTAAAGGATTATTATCTGCACCCCCAATAGAAAAGCAAAACCAGTAATCATTCCTGATACCGCTGGGCAAGATTTTAATTCAAAATAGCCATGCCAGAAATAATCTTAGGATCTCTCGTACTCGGCTTGCTGTTATCACCACAACTGCTGGCAGGTTTTTTGGCAAAAAGAACAGGTCGGAATTTCTGGTTCTGGTTTTTCATTTCCTTTTTAATCCCCATCATTTCACTAATTATCCTCATCTTTTTAGAAGATAAAAATCCCGCAGCACAAAGTTATCAATTGGCAGATCATGTGGATAAAGATAAGAAATTAGTTTCTGAAGTTTTATAAATCTTTCTTGTTGAACCATGTAAGGTTACTATAATACTTTTCATGAATAGCCTTCACCCCCTGTATTTATTTCAGGGTTTATGTAGCAATAGAGATGCTGAAATAAATTCAGCATGACGATCGCGTGGGTAAAGTTGCCAAATGTTTGATTTGGCCAATCCTCATTAATTTCAAAAACGCGGTCTAAATTCCAACAATATCTTTTTTCTTTTTTTGCTTCATTGCCTTAGGGATAATTTCCAAAATCTCATCCTTCAAAGCATTAAGCATCCGCTTTTTTATAAAGTTTTTATGGGTAACCAGGCTGATTTCGCGTACAGGCTCCGGAGATTTGAAATGGCGGACTTTACTGGTTTGCTTCACATTTAACTCTGCAATAGCCAACTCAGGAAGCAAAGTTGCACCCCCGTTTAAATCGACCATACGGACAAGGGTTTCTACACTACCTGTATTATATTCCAGCCCTTGCAACCTGTTGTTTTTGGTTGAACGGCAAATGTTCAATACCTGGTTACGCATACAGTGACCTTCGTTTAAAAGCCAGATGTTCTCATCATTTAAGTCTTCAGCATCTACAGCTTTCTTTTTATAAAGCTTGCTGTTTTTACTGATGTAACTTACAAAGTTTTCATAGTATAAAGGAGTTTCTGTAATATTCGGATCCGTTAGTGGGGTGGCCAGAATACCACAATCCAATACGCCTGTTTTTAAATGATGAATAATATCTTCGGTGGTATACTCCCAGATTAGGAGCTTTAATTCCGGATATTTTTCCAGCATTGCTGAAATTACTTCGGGCAGCAAATAGGGCGCAACAGTTGGAATAACGCCAATTCTCAATTCGCCCAAAACATCTTGTTGCTGACTGCTAATGAGTTCTTTTATTTTTCCGCTTTCCTGTAAAATAATCCTGGCCTGTGCAATAATCTGTGCACCAATTTCAGTCGGACTTACAGGCTGTTTACTTCTGTCGAAAATTTTAACACTGATCAGCTCTTCAAGTTTTTGCACCTGCATACTCAATGTTGGCTGGGTTACAAAACACTTATCTGCAGCAGTTACGAAACTTCTGTAAGTATCTACTGCCACGATATATTCAAGCTGAACTAAAGTCATATAGTTAAAATTTATTTATATAATCAAAGATATAAATTCTAACTATAATAAATTACTGAATGATTAAATTTTAAAAGAGAATATCAGGTTAATAAAAATACTACCCGATTATTATTCTAATACCTGCTTTCAAAATCCTGATAGGCCAATGCTATACCTTCTGGTAATTCGATTTTATGTTTCCATCCCAAATCATGAAGTTTGCTAACATCCATCAATTTTCGAGGTGTGCCGTCAGGTTTGCTGGCATCAAATACCAATTCACCTTCGAAACCCAATACATCTTTAATTAATAGCGCTAAATCTTTGATGGTTAAATCGTGTCCTGTACCTACATTAATCAAATGCGGTTCGTTATAATTTTGCATCAGAAAATAACAGGCATCTGCCAAGTCATCTGCGAACAAAAATTCGCGCATTGGCGAGCCTGAACCCCAAACCACAATTTCTTTTTCGTTATTCGCTTTTGCTTCGTGCACCTTACGTATTAAAGCAGGTAAAACATGTGAATTTTGAGGGTGATAGTTATCATTATAACCATATAAATTGGTTGGCATCACCGATATAAAATTACAGCCGTATTGATCGCGGTAAGCATCGCACATTTTAATGCCCGCAATTTTAGCAATGGCATAAGGTTCGTTTGTATGCTCCAAGGTCCCTGTTAAAAGGTACTCTTCTTTTAAAGGTTGAGGAGCCATTTTTGGATAAATGCAACTCGAGCCTAAAAACATTAGTTTTTTTACGCCCGTAACATAAGCATTGTGGATTACATTGTTTTGTATGGCTAAATTCTCGAAAAGAAAATCGGCCCTGTAGGTATTGTTTGCTACAATGCCGCCAACTTTGGCAGCAGCAAGAAATACATAATCAGGTTTTTCTTCAGCAAAGAAATCGGTAACAGCCTGTTGGCTGCGTAAATCAAGTTCACCCGAAGTTCTGGTAATGATATTTGCATAGCCTTCTTTTTGCAGTTTACGGTGAATGGCCGAACCCACCATACCACGATGACCTGCAACATATATCTTAGCGTTTTTTTCCACGTTGTTTTTTATAAACCACAAAAATACAATTCCTAAATAAGAATGGTATTAAACTTTCAGTCAAAACAAACCCGCATTATTGATTTAATTGTATTTTTGCAAAAAAAAGACTTTTGGGTAAAGATAAACTTAGGCGTTTTGCAGAAATAGAAACATTTGCGAACGTATATCAATTAGAAGAAGGAAAGGCATTAAAAGGAACCTGGGCTGCAGAACATTTCAAAAATTCGAATCCTATTGTACTCGAACTGGCATGTGGCAAGGGCGAATATTCAGTTAATTTAGCCAGGCTTTTTCCTGAAAAAAACTTTATTGGGATAGACTATAAAGGCAACCGCATTTGGCGCGGTGCTAAAACAGCCATTGAAGATGGGATCGATAATGTTGCTTTCTTAAGGATCCAGATAGAAAATTTGCTGGATTATTTTAATGAAGGTGAAATTGATGAAATTTGGATAACTTTTCCTGATCCGCAGCCTCAGGATAGCCGCGAGAAAAAACGTTTAACTTTCCCTGCATTCTTAAACCGGTATAAACTTGTTTTAAAACCAGGTGGCAATGTTAACCTGAAAACAGATAACGACCAATTGTATGCCTATACCTGTGAAAAAGTAGAAGAACTGGGCTTACCTGTACATAAAAATACCGATCATTTATATACATCAAACCTGGTAAACGAAGTTTTATCAATCAAAACCTATTACGAAAAAAAATACCTGCTCCACGATAAAAATATTAATTATATTCAGTTTTCATTCGACTGATGAATACCAATTTTTACGAGCAGGTTTATGAGATTGTACGCCTTATCCCGACAGGGCGGGTTACCTCTTATGGAGCCATCGCCAAAAGTTTAGGGGCCGCAAAATCGTCGAGAATGGTGGGGCATGCCATGCTTTATGCCGGAACAGCCTACCCAAGTGTACCTGCTCACCGGGTGGTCAACAGTAGTGGTTTGCTTACCGGAAAGTTTCATTTTAAAACGCCGGATTTGATGGAAGCACTGCTGAACAAAGAAGGCGTTGAGGTAAAGAACGATAAAGTAGTTAACTTTAAAAAGGTATTTTGGGACCCTCAGAACGAAATTATAGTATAACAGGTAAGCTCCGTTTATAATCGGTAAGGGTAAAAATAATCAGAATCAACAGGCCCAGGCAAGCGTAAAATATTTCGTCGGTTAAATTGCCCTTAAAAAGGGTAAATGCTAAAACAACTAATAAAATACTTACAAAAAATTCAATTATTCCGTGTAATTTAAGGCTGATTATTTTGAATATACCTCCGCTGAAATCGGTACATACTGTTAACAAAAAATGGATAATACCAAGTGCATAGGCCAATGTAGATGCCGTTTTGGATAGGCCAAAAATATCTGTAGAGGCCAGTAAAAGCATAATCAAAATATAGTCTAAAACAGCGTGAAATTTTGGAGATATCATTTTCATAATCAAATATTTATATTGCTAACAAATAACAGTTGAAAAAGATTTTGAATTTTAAAATATGGGAAAATTAGTAGAAGAATTTAACGGCTATCGTGAAAAAATGAACGATAGGATTATGGAAACAGCAAACACAAACATTAAACGTTTTTTTGCACTTGATACCACTTCCTATGCCGATGGTGCGCTGGATGTTAAAACAAAAGAAATGTTGGGCTTGGTAGCTTCTATGGTTCTGCGTTGTGATGATTGCATTAAATACCACCTTGGCAAATGCTTTGATGCAGGTGTAAACAGCGACGAAATGAATGAAATCTTCATGATTGCCAATCTAGTTGGCGGCAGCATTGTTATTCCGCATTATAGAAGAGCCGTTGAGTATTGGGATGAATTGAGTTTGGAGGCGGGAGTTTAGCGACATACGATTAATCATTCGTCATGCTGAATTTATTTCAGCATCTTTTTTTCTTGCTAGGAATTGTACTAAACCAAGGCCCTAAAATAAATTCAGGTTGACGAGTGTATTAAAGACCGCCAATTTAACAGTTTGTAAAGAATGTTTAATTTGAAATTTCTAAAGGTAAAACGCTATGCTTGACTTAAAAATCCGCTGCGCCTGGGCCGGTTCTGATCCGCTTTACATCAAATACCATGATGAAGAATGGGGGAAACCCGTTTATGATGATAAAATTTTATTTGAGTTTCTGATACTGGAGGGTGCTCAGGCCGGTTTAAGCTGGATTACCATCCTTCGAAGAAGGGAGAATTACCGAAAGGCTTTTGCAGACTTTGAGGTGGAAAAGGTTGCGGCTTTTACAGAAAAAGATGTGGAACGCCTGATGAATGATGAAGGCATAATCCGTAACCGATTAAAAGTTAACGGAGCCATTACCAATGCCAGATTATTTATCGAAATCCAGAAAGAATTTGGCAGTTTTTCTAAATACATGTGGAGTTTTGTGCCCGAAGGTAAACCTATTTTAAACCCTATCGAAAAAATGGGTGATGTTCCACCACGCACAGAACTATCCGACCGCATCAGTAAAGATATGAAAAAGCGCGGCTTTAAGTTTTTCGGTACCACCATCTGTTACGCACATATGCAGGCCACAGGAATGGTTAATGACCATTTGTTAAATTGCTGTGCAAGATAATGTTCGCTTCGAATTCGCTTTATAACGACAGGTTTTTGTTGCGACAGTTTAGCAATGATGACTTAACAGATGTTTTTAAAGGCTTATCACACCCGGATGTGATTCGCTATTATGGTGTAAGTTATGATAACCTCGAGGAAACCAATGCACAATTAACCTGGTTTAATGAACTTCAAAAAAATGAGACAGGCATTTGGTGGGCAATCTGCGACAAGAAAAGTTTAACATTCTTTGGAGCAATAGGAATTAATGACCTGAACACTTTCGAAGAAAAAGCAGAAATTGGCTTCTGGCTGTTACCAGAATATTGGGGATTGGGAATTATTAACGAATCTGCCAGGTTTGTATGCAGTTATGCATTTGAAAATTTAAACTTAAAAAATTGAAGCTCTAGTTGAAACAGAAAACGGAGACTGCAAAAAGGTGCTAAAAAAGATGGGATTCAACTACCATAAAACGATTAAAAATTGTGAAATTAAAAATGGTAAACTCATCAGTTTGGAAATCTATGAAAAGTTGTGGTTTAATGATAAAAACGATCGTGCAATCCTATAATCGATCATTAATCCTGTTTACTTTTTAGTCGCGTTATATTCTTTCACCCACTCAACAACATCTTTGCTGTTAAAATCGGTTCCCGTCTCAACTTTGGCTTTTAATGCAGGCAAATCGCCAATTTTCTGTAAAAGAATATTTTTTACTTCAATTTTTTTGGCATCCACAGTTATTGCTTTCATAGGCACTTCCTGCAAAGGCCCTGAACCTGGTTTTTCGATAAAATAACGCACTACTGGTGCTCCTGCTGGTCTTTCTGGAGCAGCATTACGGCCACCACCGATACTAATGCCTCCACCCATGCCCATACCGCCATATCCGCCGGTTCCTGTACCAATACCGATTGATGGCCGGAATTTTACCTTTTTCTCTTTTACTTGGGGCACTAAAGTGCCACCACCAAAAGAATATAGGTTAACATTTCCCATTTCAATTACCTTAACAAAACGGTATTCGAAATTGCGGCCGTTAGCAAAGCCCTTACTTACAAAACTATTGCCGTTCCAGAAGAAGTTTTTAACCTCTTTTGCAGGTAAAATCACATCTGCTTCGTCGTTAGCACTAATAAAAACAGAAAAGTAATCAGTTCCCTTGATTGTTCCACGGATTACATCATCATTATTTTTAACGATAAAATCCTGCGCTTGGCTAAAGTAAACTGATGCAAATAACAATATAGTAAGGGTAATGTATTTTTTCATCTTGACTTCTATTTTTTAAGTAACGCAATTTAACTGGTTTTGAGATACGTTCATAAAATTTCATGTTATAGTTCTGTAGATTATTAACTTTGGTTACTTTTATCATCCGGTAAATCCGTTTGCCGGTGTAATCTTTAAATCAGTGTAATCACATGAATAAAAAACTCTTTCTCCTCGATGGTATGGCGCTAATGTACAGGGCGCATTTTGCATTAAGTAAAAACCCGCGTTTTACCTCAACAGGCATCAATACATCAGCAGTAATGGGCTTTACCAATACCTTGCTGGATGTTTTGAAGAAAGAAAAACCAACCCATATTGCAGTTGTTTTTGATACCGAAGCACCCACAGAAAGACATACATCTTTCGAAGCATATAAAGCACACCGCCAGGCCATGCCCGAAGATCTTGCGGCAGCAATGCCATATGTGATTAAATTAATTACGGGTTTTAATATCCCTGTAATAACATCTGATGGTTACGAGGCAGATGATATTATTGGTACACTGGCCAAAAAAGCGGAACAAAAAGGTTATCAGGTATATTGTATGACGCCTGATAAGGATTTTGCTCAATTGGTTTCAGAAAATATTTTCATTTATAAGCCTGCTCGTATGGGTAATGATATGGAAATTTTGGGCGTAAAAGAAGTATTGGCCAAATGGGAAATCGAAAATGTGCTACAGGTAATAGATATTTTAGGCTTGTGGGGCGATGCGGTTGATAACATACCAGGTATACCCGGCATAGGAGAAAAAACCGCTAAAGCTTTGATTAAGCAATACGGTTCTATGGAAAACATTATTGCAAATGCTCACGAATTAAAAGGAAAACAACGCGAAAACGTAGAAAATTTTGCAGAGCAGGGTTTAATTTCCAAAAAGCTCGCCACCATTTTGCTGGATGTTCCTGTTGAACTGGATGAAGCAAGTTTAGAACTTTGCGATCCAAGTCGCGATTTATTAGAGCCGTTATTTACCGAATTGGAATTTAGAACATTAGGGCGAAGGGTATTTGGTGATGAATTTTCGGTTACTACAGCCCGTTTTCAGGAAGGAACACAAACCGATTTATTTGGCAACCAAACGGGTGAAGCAATTCAATACACCAACACGATTGAAGAGGAACCTGCAGAAAAACTTCCACCTAAAACCATCGAAAATACAGAACACGATTACAAACTGGTAGAAACTGCAGAACAACGAGCCGATTTAATTAAAATATTGCTAGCTGAAAGGAGAATCTCTTTTGATACCGAAACCACCGGTACAGATGCAAACATGGCCGATTTGGTGGGCTTATCTTTCTCTATAAAACCAGGCACCGGCTATTACATACCTGTTCCGGCCGAAAGAGCAGAAGCTCAGGCTATTGTAGACGAATTTAGGGTGGTACTGGAAAATGAAGCCATCGAAAAAATAGGTCAAAATACCAAATACGACATCCTGGTGTTGAAATGGTACGGAGTTCAGGTTAAAGGCAAACTTTTTGATACCATGCTGGCCCATTACCTGATTGATCCCGACACCCGGCATGGGATGGATGTACTTTCTGAGAATTATCTTGGTTATTCGCCCATATCCATTACTAAATTAATTGGCGCAAAAGGCAAAAACCAGGGCACCATGCGTGATGTTGCAGTGGTAGATGTAGTGGATTATGCCGCTGAAGATGCAGACGTAACCTTACAGCTTGCACACATTTTTGAACCTAAGTTGAAAGAATTGAATGCCGCAAAACTGGCCGAAGAAATAGAAAATCCTTTGGTGTATGTTTTGGCAGATATAGAAAAAGAAGGTGTTCGGATTGACATTGAAACATTACAGGCCTATTCTAAAGAGCTTGAAACCGAAATTATCAAGTTTGAGCAGAATGTGTATGATAAAGCCGGAATCAAATTTAACCTGGCCTCTCCAAAACAACTCGGAGAAGTATTGTTTGATAAACTTCAGCTTGATCCAAAAGCTAAAAAGACCAAAACTGGCCAGTATCAGACTGGAGAAGATGTTTTAAGCGCTTTGGCAAGCAAAAGCGATATTGTACAGGATATTTTAGATTTCCGACAGTTGCAGAAACTCAAATCAACCTATGTTGATGCATTGCCATTAATGGTTAATCCAAAAACAGGAAGGGTACATACCTCATATAATCAGGCTGTTGCCGCTACAGGGAGGTTAAGTTCTAACAACCCAAACTTACAGAATATTCCAATCCGTACAGAACGTGGCAGGGAAGTACGTAAAGCATTTATTGCAAGAGACGAAAACCACATTTTGTTATCAGCAGATTATTCGCAGATCGAACTGCGCATTATTGCAGAAATCAGTAAAGAAGAAAACATGCTCGATGCCTTTAGCAAAGGCATCGATATCCACACCGCAACAGCTGCAAAAGTATATGGCATTAGCATTGAAGAGGTGGACGGCACACAGCGCAGAAATGCAAAAGCGGTAAACTTTGGAATTATTTATGGCCAATCTGCTTTTGGTTTATCTCAAAATTTAGGTATTCCGCGTAAGGAAGCTGCAGAAATTATCGAACAATATTTTGCACAATACCCAGGTATTAAACGCTACATGAGTGATACCATGAATTTTGCCCGAGAAAATGGATTTGTGGAAACGATAATGGGCAGAAGACGCTATTTAAGAGACATTAACTCTGCCAACCAAACTGTGCGGGGTTTTGCCGAACGAAATGCCATCAACGCACCGATACAAGGCTCTGCGGCAGATATGATCAAGATAGCCATGATTAATATCCATAAAGAAATGAAAGTCCAGCATATGCAATCAACCATGACCATGCAAGTGCATGATGAGTTGGTGTTTGACGTATTGAGATCAGAAAAAGATGCGATGAAAGCAATCATCCAGGATAAAATGAGCAATGCAATTAAATTAACCGTGCCTATTGTAGTCGAAATTGGTGAGGGTGATAATTGGTTGGCCGCACATTAACATGAAAACGTTTTTACCATTTCTGATTTGCTGCTTAACATTTATTACATGCATGGCACAGAAAAGCGATACGCTTGTAACCTATAATTTTGGCGGTGCAGAAGCAAAAAAGGAAAATGTTAACGTATACAAAATTAATAGGAGAGACACGTTAGCATGGGTTAAAACTACGGCCGATAAAAACTTTGTTCTGCTCAAAAAAGAGACTTTTGCTGACGAACAACTGAAAAACCATCATGGGAGTTATCAGGAATTTTTAAATGGCAAGCTTTTTATTCACGGTCATTACAGCAAAAATGCTAAAACAGGTAAATGGATAGTTTACGATTCATTGGGCAATACAGCGCAGGAAATTCATTTCCAGAACAACAAAATTGACGGTCCATTCAAGTCATATTACGATAAGGACCACATTCAACATCAGGGCTCCTTTAATCAGGGTTTAAAAACCGGCGAATGGAAAATCTTTTATCCCAACGAACAACTGGCGGCAAAAGAGCTTTACAATGCCACAGGTGATTTAACAGACAGTATTTATTTAGACCAAAACAATCAGCCGGCTGCTAAGAAAAATATTTTAACCGAACCCATTTTTAAAGGAGGTAATGTTAAATTTTATAAATTTCTGGGCAAAACGCTTCGCTTTCCTGAGCCAAGCCTTACTGGTAAAGTAATTTGTTCGGCAACGGTAAATACTGATGGCCGATTATCCAATATCGAAATATTTTCATCACCAAACGATATGCTAAGTCAGGAAGCCATTAGGGTGCTTAAATTATCACCGCCGTGGTTTCCTGGTACATTGTTCGGCAAGCTTACTGCTATGCAAGCCAAAATCATAATCAACTTTGTAATTAATTAATCTAGGTAACGCTCAAAAATGAAAATTTTACTCACTGTTGCAATTATTTTATTTGTGGCGCATATTTCGGTTGCACAAACGGATAAATCTTTCGACAAAATTCAGGAAATATTAAGCGCAGACATCCAGACTGCAAATTTGCTTAAAGCCTCAATAAATAAAGAGATTGCTGTAAAAAACCTGATGCAAAACAGGCAATCGGACTTTCTGACTGCTGTTGATTCTATTATTGTAGAAACAAACGGCATAATTGTCAAATCAATTTCGATATATGCTCAAGATAAAAGCACGTGTAGCAAAAACACATTTTTTACGTTAATTAATCCAAAAGATAAGTCTATTTCGATAAACAAAACTTATCAAACCGAATTTAGCGCTAAAAAACCAAGTGCGAAATTTGATGGTGGCGGACAAACGTTATCCAATATTGTTGCTAATGATCACAATAATGGTTATAAACTTATTTTGAGAAAAACCAAAGTTTAGTTAGATCAAGCCCAATAATAAATATCACAATCACCTCAAATTTTATTATCTTCATTAAAACTTCATACCAATTAATCAATTTTATATCAACAAATAAACGAGTAAAACAAAAATTAAAGATTATGAAACCTCGGAGTAAAACGAAGAAGCTTCATAACAACTAAAAAAAAATCAAAGAATTATGAAAAAGTTATTGAGTTTAATCGCAATCGCAGCATTTGGTTTAACAACAGCATTTGCTCAAACACCGGCAACAGCACCAGCTAAAACTAAGATGGTTGCCAAAAAAGAAGTAAAAACTACCACAGCACCGGTTAAAGCAGGTGCAAAACAAGAGGCTAAAAAAGTAGAAACTAAAACGACTACTACAGCTGCTAAAGTAAAAGCAGATGGTACGCCAGATATGCGTTTTAAAGAAAATAAAACAAAAGCGGTAACTAAAGTTGCTGGTCCAACTAAAAAAGATGGTACAGCAGATATGCGTTATAAAGCAAACAAAGAAGCTGCTAAAAAGAATTAGGTTCAGGTTTATAATTTGAAGGGTCTCCGATTAAAATCAGAGGCCCTTTTTTGTTTTCTTACGCTTGTCATCCCGACTGAAGGCAGCGGAACGTCCGCTAAAATTATAAACTTATCGTTTCGCCAATTTCTGGCAGTAATAAGGTTTTATTTTCACGTGCAAACTTATCCAAAGCTACTTTAGTATCAATTTCAATTACAGGGAAGGTATTGTAATGCACGCCAATTACCTGATCGCAATCAAAATATTTAGTGGCAATTAAGGCATCATCAACATCCATGGTGTAATTTCCACCGATTGGTAGAATGGCATAATCCAGGTTATAAATGTCGGCAAGCACTTTCATTTCGATGGTTAATCCAGTATCACCCGCAAAATAAATCTGTTTACCATCTACCTCCAAAACAAAGCCAGCAGGGTTACCACCATAACTTCCATCAGGTAAACCAGAAGAATGTGTTGCAGGCACCATGCGTACAGTTCCCCAATCGAAGGTAAATTTGCCAAAATTCATGCCATGTACTTTTTCTATGCCCTGCTTTGCAGCCCATTCGATAACCTCCGGCATGGCAATTACCGTAGCTTGCGTTTGTTTGGCCAATTGAACCAAATCGGCTACATGGTCGGCATGGCCATGGCTCACCAAGATATAATCTGCCTCAATAGCAGTAATATCTATCTTTTTAGCAAGTGGGTTGTGTGAGATAAACGGATCGAACAATAGTTTTTTTCCAGCTGCTTCTAATAAGAAACAAGATTGGCCATAATAAGTGTATTTCATGATTTTTTTATCAAAATTTGAGTATAATTAATATTGAAAGCAAATAAAAGCTCATGATATTATTGCCCGAACATGCCGCCCAACCCGCCAAGCATATCCTGTGCAGAAGCTTGCATTTCTGCTGCACTTACCTGCTCGGCACTTGCCAAAGCTTTGTTAATTGCGGTTAGTAACAGCTCTTCCAACTCCTCTTTATCAGCACTTTTTAAAAATTCTTCATCAATAGAAACAGCAGTAATAGCTTTATTTGCTGTTGCTGTAATCTTTATTGCACCGTTTTCTACCTCGCCATATACTGATACAGTATCGAGGCGTTTTTTAATTTCTTCGGCTTTTTGTTGTGCCGCAAATAATTTATCGAACATAATGGATGTGTTTTATATTAAACTAAATTCTGCCTAAAATCGTATTCGCCTCATCAATAAAGCGATCGATTTTTTTTGTACCAATAAAATTTTTAAGGATTAAGGTAATTGCCTTGTTTTTGGCCGGAATTTCTATCTCAGCCCTAACTTCGGTACCCGAATAAATGAGATTTGTTGTTTTACGGATAATCTGGAAGCGGATCAGATCATCGAAAGGATATTCTTTTACCACACGGCCAGCAAATGTAGAACGGATTATTTTACGCTGAGTTTTATCAAAACGGATATTGGAAGTTGCTGCAAAAAGTAATGCCAAACCGATAACCGCCGGGAAATAGGTTATCAATAACCTTTTGATAGATCCTTCACTACTTAAAGCATTTGGGGTAAGTAAGACGGCAACAGTAATACCGATCAGGAATAAACCGATAATTAAACTGCCTATTTTATTGTCGCGCAGCAGGTAAACCCCACCCTCTTCTTTAAAAAATTTAAAATCGTAAATGGCCTGTTTAGGGATAAACGGGGCATTGGCAAAAACAAGTTCATCAATTTTTGGCAGTACTTCCTGTTGAAATTGAATGAGGTTGGCATTGGTGGCCTTGCTGTAACCTGAAGAAACGATTAAGCCTTTTCCGTGCCTGTTACTCTTTTTAAACAGCCTGTAATTAAAACCACTTCCCAGTATTTCATAGGCCTGAACCGAAGCAATATCATCAAAGGCAATAGATCCGGTAGGCAAAAAACCAATCTTTTTATATAATCTCCTGCTGTTGCCATCAAAGATAATTTTAGTTTCGGCTACAAAAACTAACAATAGTGGGATGAGCAGCATAAAGATATAATACCCAAAAGTTAAGCCGTATGAATAACCTTGGATAGACCTTGACAGATAGAAAATAAAAGCCGCAATAAGTACGAAAAAGATAATACCAATTATCCTCAAGTTTCTTTTAGGATAGATGGTTAACGTACTTGGTTCAATAATCCACTTAGTTTTTGCCATAAAAATTAATCTTCGTCTGAGCCTGGCAAACTTCCGTTGCCATGGTAAGCACCTTTACGGATAATCGGCATATCAAAGTGTTTGTATAAATCATCGAGATGCATTAAACTTCCGTTAGTTAGGTTGCCTAAAAACACAATAACAATGTTTTTGTTTAAATCTCTAACATAAATATGGCGGAAACCATGCCACCAGCCAGTGTGATAAACCACTTTGTCCATTTTCTCTCCATCAAACATTCTCCATCCATAACCATAGTTAAAGTGGCCATTTATAGGTTTATTATGTCCGGTATATGCAGAATCTAAACTTTTTTTACTTAATAATCTTCCATTTTTCAAATATTTATCAAATAATACCAGATCGTGCACCGTACTGTAAATACCCTTATCGCCCACTGGCCCATCTAAAAAATTCTGTGCAACAGAATACCTAAAGCTATTGCGGTCATGGCCAACCACATCTACCGGTATTTTTTCATATTCGGTGGTGCTGTATACATGGGTGTGCTTTAGCCCGGCAGGCTTAAATACATGTTCCATCATATATTGAGAATAACGCTGTCCGGTTACTTTTTCAATAATGGCTCCCAAAACCATAAAATTTGAGTTGTTATAATGAAAACGGTTGTCGGGTTTGGTATACGGATTTGGTTTACGTTCGGCAATTACATCCATAACCTCTTGGTTGGTAACGCCTTTTTTCATATTGCGTTTCTCTTTTCGCCAGATATCATCGATAAAATAAACGTAGTTCATCATACCGCTTCGGTGGGAGAGCAATAGTTTCACGGTTATCCCTTCATATGGAAAATTAGGATAAAACTTTTTTACGTTATCGTTTAGCGAAAGTTTCCCTGCTTCTACCAGTTGCATTATTGCAGTGCCTGTAAACGTTTTAGTAATCGATGCCAGCTCAAATTCTGAGTTGATATTTAAACTATCGCGGTGCAGGTAATCAGCCCAGCCTATGGCTTTTTCGTAAAGGATCTTACCATCTTTGGCCACAAGCATATTTCCGTTGAAACCGAATTTCCGGTGTAGATTATCTACAAAATCAGCAATCCATTTATCTCCCTTTTGGGGATTGTAAACCAATAAAAGGCTATCGGCTTTGTCGTCATCTTTGGTACGGATTTTCTTTTCAGCCGCCTTTTTCTCCTCGGATTTTTTGCTTGAACATGCAGTTAGTAAAGTTACAGAGAGGGCTAATGCTGAACAGATGTATCGAAAATTCATTTATATTAAGGATAGTGTATTTAAAACCCGAAAATTAAAGAATTTTAGACGGTTAAAACGAAAGAGTTTTACACATTTTCGCAATTTTGGTTATACCAGCACTCCAATAAATGACCTTTACTTCCATAAACCGGGTCGTTATCCGGATTTTTAACTTTTGCAATCTCTTCATCTGCTTCCGGCCGCTCTTCGGCTTTGCCATATTTCATATTGTATTCGGCACCATTCGGGTATGCGCCAACAACAGTAAAATCTTCACTTGAGTTCAGCTTTTTATGTGCAACACCTGCGGGGATAATGATTACATCACCTTTATCCAGTTCAATACAAACCCCATGATCGCCACCAAACTGCACATCGGCCTTGCCGCAGAAAACGCCCATTACCTCATGTGTATTGCTATGGTAATGGTGATAATCGAAAATACCATCAACCCAGGCATTGGTATAACCATTCTGCGCAAAAACACGTTTAATTACCTCTTCGGTATCGTCAGGATGAAGCCTAAAAGTGCCTTTGTAAATCATTAATGGCAAAGTTGGGTTATTCGGGAAATTGCCGTTCTCTTCAATTTTATGCGCAACTAGGTAAGCTTCTTGTATCAATTTTTCTTTGTCCATGTTTTAGGGATGTTTTTATAGTTAACAAAGTTATTGGCAAAGGGTTTAAAGATTTGATTGCTTCATTCACATTTCTGCAATAGCCGTCATTTGTATGAAGCATCGATTAACGGAATTCATTCGACAGATTCCCGGCTAGATTGCACTTCTCTTCAAATGACGACTTTTTGAACAATTATTTACAACAAAAAACTATCCTATTTGTGGCTTTCAGCCCAGGCATCCATCTTTGCTTCAAAAACAGATAACGGCAAAGATCCATCTTTTAAAACTGCTGTATGAAAAGCTGCCAATTTAAACTTCTGACCTAATTGTTTTTCATACTTTGTTCTTAATTCCCTTATTTTCATTGCACCGGTTTTGTAACCCAAAGCCTGTGCAGGAATACCCATATAACGTTCAATTTCTGCTGTTGCACCTTCATTACTGATGGCCTCATTATCCGTCATATATTTTATGGCTTGCTCTCTGGTCATATTTTTAGTGTGAATGGCCACATCAACCACCAAGCGGATTGCCCTATGCATCTCATCACCCAATGCGCCCATCTGCTGATAAGGGTCCTGATACAAGCCCAGTTCTTTACCCAACGATTCGCAGTACAATGCCCAACCTTCTACGTAAGCATTATGCCCACCAAAACGGCGGAAGTTAGGCAGCGATTTGTTTTCCTGCGTTAAAGAAATCTGGTAATGGTGACCAGGGATTGCTTCATGAAGGAAAAGCGATTCCATTCCTGAGGTGGTATTAAAAGTTTTTGCATCTAATATAGGTACATAAAATATCCCGGGGCGTGTTCCGTCTGCCGAACCCTGATTATACTCTGCACTGGCCGATGCTGCTCTGAAAGCTTCGGTTTGGCGTATTTCGAAAGGGGTTTTAGGCTCCACATCAAACATTTTTTTCAAATTCGGCTTCATCCTTTGGTGGATATTCTCAAAAGCAGCCAAAACTTCTTCGGGTGTTTTATAAGGCATAAATTTTTTATCGGTTTTCATGTACTCGAAAAAAGCCTTTAAATCGCCTTTAAAGCCAACCAAATTTTTGATGCTGTCCATCTGCCCTTTAATCCGGGCAACTTCTTTTAAACCTGTTTGATAAATTTCCTCGGGTGTTTTGTTGGTAGTTGTTTGTTGTTTAACCAGGTAAGTATACCAGGCCAAACCACCCGGCATGGCAGAATAACCAGATGTTGCTCGGGTTTTTGGTAAATATTCATTTTGGAGATAATCACCCAGTTTTTTATAGGTGGGAATAATCACATTGGTGATGGAATTGCGATAAGCTGTGGTTAGTTTTTGTTTATCAGCCGCAGAAAAGCTACCAGGCATTAATTTAACCGGACCATAAAATAAACTTTCTTCGGGCTTTGCCACCACCATGCTTTGCATTTGAGGAATCATTTTTACCACCAATGCCTTGGGCAATACAATACCGGCAGCTGCACCTTTTTTAAAATTCCCAATTGCAGTATCTGCCCATACCGAAAAAGCATATACACGCTTTAACCAGTCTTCGTAATTTTTTACGGTTTTAAAAGGCTGTATCCCCGTACCCGAACCAAACTGACCAATGGTTAGCGGCAAAGCAAACATCTGGTTAAATGGCAGGTATTCGAAATGATACTTCAAACCCTCAAGATTGATATCCAACTGGTCTTTCAAGTAATCGAAAGATAATTTATCATTTGCATTCAGGCTTGCTCTATCATATTTACCCAAACTATCAAGGTAACGTTCGTTGTAAGATCTATATGCTTTCAAATAGGTTTGCGATCCATCATTGGCCAAAAGGTCGTTATACCTTTCATCACCAATGTAAGTTGCATTAATGGGATTCAATTTTAATCCGTCCTGATAATACTGTTCGCACATGCCGGCAAAAGCTTTATTTTCAGCACTGCTATCCAGGCTGCTTTTTTGCTTACACGCAACAAGTGCCATAATACAGGCCGCAAATAGAAATATCTTTTTCATTTAGTTTGGTTTATGGTTCTATTCAAAAATAGTAAAATATGTGGCCATTTACTAAAAGCTTTAAACGCAAAAAAAGCCATCCTGAAAGGATGGCTTTAATTATATTGTCAGCTTGAGCTGAAAATTGTAAATCGCTAACTGATTATGCTAATAACCTGATTGGTTCTTCCAATAAACCTTTTAAAGTTTGTAAGAATTGTGCACCTGTTGCGCCATCAACCACACGGTGATCGCAACCTAAAGTCAATTTCATTACATTACCAGGAACAACAGCTCCATTTTTAACCACAGGAACTTGCTGGATAGCACCAACTGATAAAATTGCACCATCAGGTGAGTTGATAATTGAAGTAAACTCATCAATACCAAACATACCCAGGTTGGAAACTGTGAAAGTAGAACCTTCCCAATCTGCTGGCTGTAATTTTTTTGCTTTTGCTTTACCACCAAAATCTTTTACTTCTGCAGAGATGTGAGATAAAGATTTACCATCAGCAAAACGCACCACCGGAACCAATAAACCATCTTCAACAGCCATAGCCACACCAATGTTGGTATGTTCGTTAAACCTGATTTTATCGCCACCCCATGATGAATTAACCGCAGGGTGTTTTTTCAATGCAACAGCAACCGCTTTAATTACGATATCGTTGAAAGAAACTTTAACAGGAGCAACTGCATTAATAGCTGTACGTGCAGCCATTGCGTTGTCCATATCAATACTGATGGTTAAATAGAAATGTGGAGCAGTAAATAAACTCTCTGCCAAACGTTTAGCAATTACTTTACGCATTTGCGAAACCGGAGCTTCAGTAAATTTAACTTCACCAACATATTGAGGAATAACCGGTGCCGGTGCAGCAGCTTTCTCAGCAGCCGGAGCCGAAGCAGATTCTGCTTTGGCCGGAGCAGCAGATGGTTTAAAGTTTTCGATATCTTTTTTAATGATACGACCACCTTCTGCACTACCTGCAACCTGTGCTAAATCAATGCCTTTATCTTTAGCAATTTTCTTTGCCAAAGGAGATGCTTTAACACGACTATCAGATGAACTTTCTGCAACCGGGGCAGATGTATTTGCATCAGCAGCTGTAGCTTGTTTTTCTTCTTTAGGTGCTTCAGCACTTTCAGCTTTGGGAGCCGGGGCAGAACCACCAGCCAAAATTCCGCTTACGTCAGTTCCTTCCGGACCAACAATAGCGATAATTCCGTTTACTTTCGCAGCAGCACCTTTTTCTACACCAATGTGCAATAAAGTTCCGGTTGCGTAGCCCATTACTTCCATAGTTGCCTTATCGGTTTCTACATCAGCAAGAACATCATCATCTTTTACTTTATCGCCAACTTTTTTATGCCATTCGGCAATTACGCCTTCTGTCATGGTATCGCTTAATAAAGGCATACGGATTACCGTTACACCTTTAGCAGCCAATTCTTCTTCAGTTAAACCACCACCTTGTGCAGGCGCAGCTTCTTCTTTTTTCTCTTCAGCTTTTGGAGCATCAGTACTTTCGGCCTTTGGTGCTTCAGCACCTTTTTCAGCTTCCAAAGCAGCTTTATAATCTTCGCCTTCTTTACCGATAACGGCCATAATGGCATCAACAGGTACAGATGATCCTTCTTCTACACCTATGTATAAAAGCGTGCCATCCCAATATGATTCCATGTCCATTGTTGCTTTATCAGTTTCTACTTCTGCTAAAACATCGCCGCTTTTCACTTTATCGCCCACTTTTTTGTGCCACTTCGCCAAAACCCCTTCGGTCATGGTGTCGCTCATCTTGGGCATTTTAATTACATCAGCCATTATATCTAATTAATTGAAATCTAAATATTGTTAGTCCATTACATAAGGGTAGTCCTGTTGCATATATACATCTTTGTATAATTCAGATGCATCAGGCCAAGGAGAGTCTTCAGCAAATTTCACTGCCTGATCTACAGTTGCTTTCACTTTAGCTTCTACTTCTTCAATCCAGGCCTGATCTGCATACTTTTCTTTAAGAATAGTTTCTCTTGCATGCTCAACCGGATCTTTTGCTTTATAATCTTCTAATTCTTCTTTGGTACGGTATTTTGCCGGATCAGACATTGAGTGACCACGGTAACGGTAAGTTCTCATTTCTAAGAAAGTAGGTCCTTCACCTTTACGTGCACGTTGAATTGCTTCATCCATTGCGTTATGAACGGCAACAGGATCCATACCATCAACCGGTGCACATGGCATATCAAAACCTAAACCTATTTTATAAATATCGGTCATGTTGGTGGTACGCTGTACTGAGGTACCCATTGCATAACCATTGTTTTCGCAAACAAAAACAACAGGCAATTTCCAAAGCATGGCCATGTTAAATGTTTCGTTTAATGCACCTTGACGCACCGCGCCATCGCCCATGTAACAAATATTAACATTGTCGGTTCCTTTATATTTTTCTGCAAAAGCAACACCAGCACCTAATGGAATCTGACCGCCAACAATTGCATGACCACCATAAAAGTTATGTTCTTTACTGAACATGTGCATCGAACCACCTTTACCTTTAGAGCAACCTGTAGCTTTACCGTACATTTCTGCCATAATACTATCGGCACTAACTCCTAAAGCTAAGGCATGGGCATGATCACGGTAAGTTGTAATCATTGAATCACCTTTTTGCATTGCAGATATTGCACCTGCAACTACAGCTTCTTGTCCAATGTATAAATGACAAAAGCCACGTATTTTTTGTTGTCCGTATAACTGGCCAGTTTTTTCTTCGAATTTGCGCATAAGCAACATCGACTCAAACCACTTTAACCAGGTATCTTTATTTATTTCTACTGCACTCATTTTAGGATATTTGTTTTTTGCGACAGCAAATCTAATTTTTTTATTGTAATTTTTGGCACTTTCTAGTGTAAAAACATCATAGTATCAGGGTTAAAATCAGATTTAACAGTTGTTTTACAATTAAATGCAACAACCAACAGGACTTTTCAATTTTTCGGCGGTTTTAGTACGATTTCCTATAATTAAATCAACACCCTTTATCATAATACGGAATCAAATTACTATAAAATATAATTTTGTTTAAATAAGGATTTACATAATTTAAAAAACAATAATTTAATCTCGAACCGAAATTTAACAGGAGAACGGTATGGGAAAAAAAGTCCCTCCTGTGCTTAAATATTTTTTAAAAAAACGTGGATAAAAAATAAAAATGTTAATAACTTTCACTTTTTACAAGATTACATTTGGATAACATTTGTATAATCAATACTTTTGACAACCAACAATAAGCCCATGTGGTGTACGTTAATGTGTAAGTGAATACCCAAACATAACTGTATAACATGATTAAAAAATTTTTGTTTTCAACCTTAATCGCTATCTGCACGCTCTCAACCGCATTTGCGCAAACAAAAACAAAAGAATCTGGTAAAGACCTGAACGATCCCGACAATCTTGCTTCGCAATATTTCTCACAGGTGATGGGTGTTGCAGTAGATGCAACTTCGAATTTAAAACTATATAAGTTTATATACGAATGGATCGGAACGCCATATAGTTATGGTGGAAACAGTAAAAGAGGCATTGATTGCTCGGCTTTTACCAAAGCGATTTACGACAAAGTTTTCAACACAACGATCAGAAGAAATTCGCGCGATATTTTCAGCATGGTAGATCCATTGTCTAAAGAAGATTTGAAAGAAGGTGATTTGGTTTTCTTCAAAATAAAAAGCAGAAGTATTTCTCATGTAGGAATTTACCTAGGCGATAATAGATTTGCTCACGCATCAAGTTCTCGCGGTGTGGTAATCAGTAACCTGAACGAACCTTATTACAGCCGTTACTTTTACAAAGGCGGTCGTGTTTTAGAATCGTTCAAGAAAGAATTTGAAGTAGAATAGACCAATATATAGTTGACGGTTTTTAGTCAACAGTTTAAAACATACACAATCCTCCTAAAGAAATTTTGGAGGATTTTTTTATACCGCTTAAATCAATAATGAAGTTCTTCAATACACTAATGATATCCGCTATTGCACTGATTATTTTGATTAGTTGCACCAGTAATAATGCCCAGATTACCACTACAGTTGCCAAAAAGGATACCGTAATCAGAAAAATAAAAGATACGATATCCATTACTGCTGTAGGCGATATTATGCTTGGCTCAGCATTTCCTTCAAAAATAAATTTGCCACCCGATGACGCTTTAAATAGTTTTGATGCGGTAGATAGCCCGTTAAAAGGTGATATCGTTTTCGGGAACCTTGAAGGTTGTTTCCTTAATTCTGGCAACTCTAATAAATGTAATGGCATCAACCCTAACAACTGTTACGCATTTAGAATGCCTGAACGGTATGCAGGAATTTACAAAAGTGCAGGCTTTAATGTTTTAAGCATAGCAAACAACCATGTTGGCGACTTTGATGCGAAAGGACGTAAAAACACCGCAAGAATTTTGGATTCGTTACAGATTCATTATGCGGGTCAAGTAAACAAACCATTCGAAATTTTTGAAAAGGATAGTGTAAAATATGCTTTCTGTGCATTTGCACCAAATGAAAATACCGTTTCTATTAATAAGATAGATAGTGCTAAAGCTTTAGTAACCCGTTTAAAAAAGATGGCCGATATTGTAATCGTTTCTTTTCACGGCGGGGGCGAAGGTGCCAGGTTTGAGCATGTGCCGCGCAAAAATGAGATTTTTTACAATGAAAACAGAGGCAATGTATATGCGTTTGCACATGCCGTTATAGATGCCGGTGCAGATGTAGTACTAGGCCATGGCCCACATGTAACCCGTGCGGTTGAAGTATATAAAAATAAATTTATTGCTTACAGTTTGGGTAATTTTTGCACTTATGGCATGTTCAGCCTAAAAGGAAATAATGGCATTGCTCCTTTGCTACAGCTTAAAATAAACGCTAAAGGAGATTTTCTTTTTGCGGATATCGTTTCGGTTAAACAGGATAAAATCAACCGTTTGACATTGGATGATAATTATGGTGCCTTTAAAAGGATTAAAGAATTAACGGATATTGATTTCATTGGCCATCAGCTAAAATTTGCTGATAACAGGATTAGCTTAAAAGATTAATCTTCTAAGACATCAATCTCAATTTATTTAAGAATATTTGCGCCATGAAAACCGGATTAATCATTCATTATATCATAGGTATTGCAGCTGCACTTTTGGTGTTGGCAGCAGCTTATTACATCAATCAGAATCCTAAGAACTTATTATCGGCAGGTATTATTATTTTAGCGGGGTGCCTCGTAGCTTTTAGTCAATACCAGATTATTAAGCAAAAAAAGAAACAGAAGTGATTCACTTAATTTAGCGAACAAAATGCTGCTTAAAAATAAAAGTAATTTGGGATAACCTCAGAGCACCTTCGACACTCCTCCAGCTATCCCAAAAATAAGACAAAAACAATAGCTTAGCTTTCGTCTTTAGTGTTTTTCACCAGACCAATGCCTGATACGAAGAATATCAATCCGATGATTCCATAAACCATCAAACCTCTTGAGTTTTGATTGTGGTTTACAAAACCATACCCTGCGTATATTAGGCCTATTATTCCTAATATAGTTAATACGGTTCCAAAAGTGCGTTTTACATTCATGAGGTTACTTTTTAATATGACTAATACAAAATAACTTTGCTTTTGTTTTAAATCGATCAAAAAAGTGCTTGTGTTGTAAATGCAATTTGCCTGTAAGTTATCTCTTCCAGAAATTTTATAAAACAGTAAATACCTATCATAGAGAATATTACAAAAAAAGCCGTCATCCCGACTGAAGCATAGCAAAATGGAGAGATCAATATATTCAGATTTCCCGACTGCGTAAACTCCGCTCGAAATGACGATTCTATAATTTAATTTTAATCAATTGCTTACCAAACACCCAAGCGGTCTGCAGGTGCAACATACATTTTTGCCGTAACAGGTATATTGAATGCTTTGTAAAACGCCTCCATATTGTAAACCGGGCCATTTACCCGGAACATTTCTGGGCTATGCGGATCCGTTTTTATCCTTACACGCATACTTTCATCACGGGTTTTCATTCTCCATACCTGGGCAAAACTTAAAAAGAAACGTTGATCTGGCGTAAAACCATCAATCTTTTTATCGCCTTTTCCCTGCTTAGTTAATTTAAATGCATCATAAGCGATGTTCAATCCACCAATATCGGCAAGGTTTTCGCCTAAAGTTAATGAACCATTAACGTGCTGATTATCCAGCAAAGTGAAGTTGTTGTAAAATGTTTCAACCTTACCCACTTTAGCTTTAAATTTATCTGCATCAGCTTTGGTCCACCATTCTTTTAAATTGCCTACAGCATCATACTGGCGGCCCTGATCATCAAAACCATGTGTCATTTCATGTCCGATTACCGCACCAATAGCACCATAGTTTATTGCATCATCAGCCGCGAAATCAAAGAAAGGAAACTGCAAAATTCCCGCAGGGAATACAATTTCGTTAAATGAAGGATTATAATAGGCATTCACTGTAGGCGGAGTTATTCCCCACTCCGTTTTATCAACTTTTTTGCCCAGCTTATCCATCATTTCTTTATAGCCGTGCTTATTTGCTGATTGGAGGTTTGCATAATACGTATTTTTGGAAACCTCTACATCATCATATTTTTTCCATTTATCCGGATAGCCGATTTTTTTAATAAATGCATTTAATTTCTCCAAAGCTTTCTTTTTAGTTTCCGGGGTCATCCAATCCACTTTCTGAATCCGTTCTGCATATACCTTTTGTAAGTTATTTACCAAAGTCAACATGCGTTCTTTCGCTTCCGGTTTAAAGTACTTTTCGGCATACAATTGACCTAAAAGTTCGCCTAAACTATTGTCTGTAGCGTTTACAATGGATTTCCACCTTTCTGTTAGTGCCTGCTGACCATACAGCGTTTTGGAGAAGAAATTGAATTTAGCCGTTCTGAATTTTTTGGTAAAAGCATTGGCCGATCGGTTTAAGGCATCAAATTTTAGCTTTTCTTTCCAAATCTCAATAGGTTGGCTTTTTACCAGGCCCGATAAAGTTTGATAATATTTCGGCTGTCTAACAATAATCGTATCAGTAGTTGCGCCTAATTTATTCAACACAGATTTCCACTCAATATTCGGTGTTTGTTTCTGGAAATCGGCCACTGTCATTTTGTTATAGTTTTTCTGTGGATCGCGTAGTTGAACAGGTGTTGAATGCGATTGTGCAATGGCAGTTTCTAACTTTAAAATGTTATCTGCATACTTTGCTGCATTTATTGAATCGCCTGCAAGACTAAAAATCTTTGTGATGTATTTAATATACTCTGCTCTTATTTTTTTTGCTTTATCATCCTGATCAAGGTAATAGCTCCGATCGGGTAAGGTAAGGCCTGCCTGTGAAAATGCCAGCGCATTTATGGTACTCAGTTTATCGTCGGGCTCTACACTAAAACTTAGCAAATCACCTTCGCCATTTTTATAACCATCAGCCACAAAGTTGATTAAATCTTTATCATTTTTAATCCCGTCAATTTTCGAAAGTAAAGGTTTTATAGGTTCGATACCTAATTTTTCGATGGTAAGTGTATCCATTCCACTCGCATAAAAATCGCCAACTTTTTGCTCGGCACTTCCCCTAGCACCATCTGATTTTGACGCGCTTTCAAGAATCTTATCCAGGTTTTTAAGGTTATCATTATACAAAACATAAAAAGAGCCCCAGCCTGTTTCTGTTTTCGGAATTTCGGTGTTTTTAATCCATTTGCCATTTGCATACAGGAAAAAATTATCACCTGGCTTAACTGTGGTATCCATACCTGTTTTATCGAAAAATTCGGTACGCGCAGTTATCGTTTCGGTTTCCTGATGTTTCTTATTCTGACAAGCAGCAAACAACAAAATGCTGGCCGCCGGAAGAATTAATTTAGTTTTCATTGTTTATGAATTAGTTAGAAAAACTTAAAGCTACTAAATGCCTGATGTAGTTTGCATGAATTTTTTATAACTTCATAAAAAAATCTAATTATGCAATACACCATTTACATTGTAGTTATAGTAGCTTTTATTATTCTACTCAGCTCGTTTGTTACTGTTAAACAAGGAACCATTGCCGTGGTAACGGTTTTCGGTAAATACCGCCGTCAGTTAAGGCCTGGGCTAAACTTTAAAATTCCGTTGATAGAACAGATTTATTCGCGTATTTCGATTCAAAACCGTTCGGTAGAACTTTCATTCCAGGCGGTAACGCAAGATCAGGCCAATGTATATTTTAAAGCCATGCTTTTATATTCTGTGGTAAACCAGGATGAAGAAACCATCAAAAATGTAGCCTTTAAATTCGTAGATGCCACTAACCTTATGCAAGCGTTGATCAGAACCATCGAAGGTTCGATCAGGGCATATGTAGCTACACAAAAACAAGCCAACGTATTGGCTCAGCGTAATGAAATTGTACTGCATGTTAAGGAACAGATAGACCAGGTACTGGATGGCTGGGGTTATCACCTTCAGGATCTTCAGTTGAATGATATTACCTTTGATGAAGAAATTATGCGCTCAATGAGCCGTGTAGTGGCTTCAAACAACCTTAAAGCTGCCGCAGAAAATGAAGGTCAGGCTTTGTTGATTACCAAAACTAAAGCTGCAGAAGCTGATGGTAATGCCATTAAAATTGCAGCAACAGCAGAGCGTGAGGCTGCGCAATTGCGCGGACAAGGTATTGCTTTATTCAGAGCTGAGGTTGCCCATGGTATGAGCAAAGCTGCACAGGAAATGGAACAGGCTAACCTGGATATTTCGGTAATTTTATTTACCATGTGGACGGAATCGATCAAACACTTTGCAGAAAATGGGGATGGTAATGTAATCTTTTTAGATGGGAGTGCCGATGGGATGAATAAAACCATGAAAGAAATGATGGCGATGCAATTGAATAAACAAACTGAACCATCTTCAAAGAAAGCCTAGCTTATTTTGAAGTGCAGTAGGATGTTAGCATTAGACAGTTAACCATATTAAATTGCTATATCGGATAAGAATATCCGAAATCACAATAATTTAGACCTCGGAGTTCTGTTGGGCCAGGTGCCAATGAAACCTCCGAAGTATTTGTAAAAAATAAAAGGCCGCTTTTAGCAAAAAACTAAAGCGGCCTTTTTGGTTAAAGATATTTCTGATTAATTATTCTTAGGCATTAAACCTAAGTTCATTACATAATTACCTGATTGTTGCATAAAATCGCCCATAACTTTTAACGATTCATCTTCGATAAAATCGTAAGCATCCTGTTTGGTAATTTTATCTCCTTTTTTAATTGCAGGCAATCCGCGTAATGCTCTTAATTCATTTTGTCTGGTAAGCGTTTTTGCTTCCTGAGCTTCACGTTCAGCTTTAAGCTTAGCCTCATTTAACGTTACAGAAACCTCAGCATCGCGCTTTTTAAGATCGGCGATATCTTGTTTCAGGTATTTAAAATCCAATGAATTTGCAACACGTTGCTCACTGTTTTTCATCAACTGTGCCTTAACGGTTGTTAAGTTTGCAACTGCTTTAAAGTTAGAACTTGGAATAACATCCCAAGGCAATGCAGATGGCTCAGTATCTTCACCAATTTTATCCATCGGATAGATAGAAGGGAAAACAACATCAGGCGTTACACCTTTGTGTTGGGTACTGCTTCCGGCCACACGGTAAAATTTAGCCATGGTTAAGTTAATCTGACCTAAATTAATATCAGCAGGGCTTGTGCCGTTTGGCGAAGTACCTACCGTTTTATCTTTAGAAACCAAACCGGCAACTCTCTGTAACATGCTTGGGTTTACCAATTTATTTAAATCGATAGAAGATTGAACAGTACCTTTACCATAGGTTTGGCTTCCCATAATAATACCACGTCCGTAATCTTGTATTGCCCCTGCAAAAATTTCTGACGCTGATGCACTCAGGCGGTCTACCATTACGCCAAAAGGACCATCCCATGCTACACCACTATTTTCGTCTTCATCTACTTCAATTTTACCACGTAAATCTTTTACCTGAACAACCGGGCCTTTATCAATAAACAAACCTGTTAATGAAATGGCCTCTACTAAAGAACCACCTCCATTACCGCGTAAATCCAATACAATCGCATTTACTTTATCATATGTTTTTAATGAATCGATCAGTTTTCTTACATCACGTGTGGTACTTTTATAATTTTTATCACCAGCATTTGCTGCTTTAAAATCAGCGTAGAATGCGGGCAGCGTAATTATTCCGATCTTAATGTCTTTACCGTTGCTGTTGATCGTTTTAACTTTTTTCTTGGCAGAGGTTTCTTCCAAAATAATTTTATCGCGAACCAATTCAATTATGACTGGTTTTGATGACATTTCTTTACCTACCGGAATAACTTTTAAGCGGACTTTTGTGCCTTTAGGACCTTTAATTTTAGTTACCGTATTGTCTAATCTCCAGCCCACAACATCAACAAATTCACCATCGCCTTGCGCTACAGCAATAATCCTGTCGCCTGCACTTAATTGTTTGCCTTTAAAAGCGGGTCCGCCGGCAATAATTTCCGAGATTTTAACCACTTCATTTTCCAATTGTAAACGGGCACCAATACCTTCAAATGAGCGCGACATATCCTCGTTAAAGGCAACCGCATTGCTAGGGTTAAAATAGTTGGTATGCGGATCGATTGATTCGGTAAATGCATCCATCAAAATCTGGAAAACATCCTGATTGTTTGTTTTTGAAGTTTGAGATTGCAGGTTTTGATAACGTTTTGTTAATGTTTCTACATTCTTGGCTTCAGCTGTTCCTGCTAGGTTTAAATTGATCAGTTCATATTTAACACGTTTTTTCCAGGTATCATTTAAAGCTGTTGAAGAAACTGCCCAAGGCATTTTCTCCCTGTCGTAAACATAGGTATCGGTTTGATTGAAATCGAATTTGGTTTTGATCTGCGCTAAAGAGTAGCTAAAATATTCGTTTAACCTTTTAGCATAAACATTATAGATGAAAAACGGACCACTTAAATCGCCATTTTTAAAATCATCATCAAGTGTATACCTATACTTTTCAAATTCCTTGATATCCGATGCTAAGAAATAATTCTTTCCCTGGTCTAAAGATTTAATGTACTTATCTAAAATAATAGAAGATATGGAATCATTAATCTGAATTTTTTTGTAATTATAGCTTTCAATCAGGTTTACAACCTCCTTAATAACCAATTGTTGTTGCTCATCAGGTTTTACATTGGTAACACCCTCAACCATGGGCTGAGTTTTAGGTGCAGCATGACAAGCAAGTACTGCCGCAGTAAAAATTACAAAAAATATTCTCTTTAACATCTCTTTAAATGATTTAAAATCCATTTCCAATTCTATATAGCCAATATGATACCATTTTAGCAAAAAAACAAAAAAGAGACAGCATTATTACCGTCTCTTGTTAAAACTTTATCAAATCTAACTAAAAGCTTTTTATTTAACAATTTCTATAGGAGAACGTTGAGCCTTATTTTTTGTTTTAAAAGGGAACTGATTTTGACTAATTAAAGACGCAAAAAGATCAGCTATGAGGAAGAAGAGAGGGTTTAAATGCTTAAACTAGCTTGGATTTACTTTTTTGCTTGTTGTTTTACTTGCAATTACTTCTCTTGCATCTTTAATCTGTGATTTATATTGAGAAGTTTTAATTGAATTGGCAATCCATTCTGCTGATTTAAGATCGCGGAGGGCAAGTGTGAAATCCTTCTTTTTGATTTTTACCTGAACAATCCCTAAAATAGATTCGATGTATGCGTTATTATTTTTGGATTGTTTTGCAAGGATACCCTGTTGAGTATAAAACCACATAGACTGCGTGTATTTGGTATTTGCCAGATAAACTTTACCCAATAGGCTATAAGTATTCATTACACCCGCTCTATTGCCTGTTTTAGAATAGTTTTTTAGCGCAACGTTTAAAAGAATCTGTTCTGCATCACTAAAACGGCCCAACTGATAATGCATGCTGCTCATTTTGATAATGGCCTGGCCGTACCTGTTGAAGTTTTTTACAGCATTATATTCGAAAGCGGCTTTTCCGAATAAGGTAAGGGCTTCGTTAAAATCTCCTTTTCGCTCTAAATCTTCTGCTTCCTCAAAAAAAGAATTTCCGTCTTCCAAATCAAATTTAGATACCGCAATATTAATAGCGCTACCTCCATTTGGTTCCTGGATTTCAGTTTTATCTATGTTTTGAGCTTGTAATTGTAATGATGCGAAAAGGCCAATCAAAGCCAATACAATCTTGGTCATGCAACAAAAATAATACTTTAAATCTAATTTCAGCTAAATACCTGTAAATTAACATCAAAAGATGCCCAAACCATGTATGGGTGTGAATCGCAATGGTATACCTCGCCTATAGCGGTTATGCCAACAACTCCTGCAAAGCCATCAAAAGCCTTAAGTTCATCAAAAGATTTATCAGATGCATCCTTCAAAGAAAAGCCATCAGTAACACGGGTAACGATTTTAGCAGCCAGTGCCCCGCTCACTATATCTTCGCCAACACCTGTACAGGAAATACCTGCATATTGATTTGCATAATTGCCAGCAACAGTTGCAGAATCACTCACCCGGCAAGGAATTTCGAAGCCTTTGCCACCGGTTGATGTTGCAGCAGCCAAATTTCCATCTGCATCGAGCGCAACACAACCTACAGTGCCTTTATTGTTTTTTGAATTTAATTTAGCTTCATATTCTGATTGACGTTGCGCGGTAATGGGATTATAATAGTCGAACCCATTATCCCTGGCAAACTGCTGTGCACCAGCTCCGCTTAAAACACGGTCGTCATAAGTTAATAAGTTCTGTGCAATTTCAATCGGGTTTTTAACATCCTCAATATTGATCACTCCACTAAATTTTTCTGTTTTGCCATCCATTAAAGCAGCACTTAACCGCACCTTACCATCGCTTTGGATCTGTGAGCCAATACCTGCATTAAATAACTCATTATCCTCCAGCAGTGCAACAGTATACACAACGGTTTCTAAAGCCGTATGCGTTTTTAAATATTCATGCCCAAGCGCAACAATAGAAGCCAAAGCATCTTGTTTCGCCTTTTTTGTTTCCTGATTGGTAGACGATTCACTAAAAAATCCTCCGTGTATGATGAGTTTCATCTTTTAAATTTGTGTATTAAAACAATTATTATGAGCGTTTGGCTTTAAATCCTACACCATAATCTTCATTTAAGATATAGGAATAACTTTTGGATGATGAATAACCAAACTATGGTCTGTTAAATCATAAACGTCACCATCACACATTACATGTACCACCATATTTTTAATCGAGACCGGTTGGCCCATTTCTACATCGGTTAAATTGGTATCGGCCATATTGCGTCCATCTACCAAAATCACCATCCCGGAGCCGATCGCTTCCATAATATGCCCGTCGGAGATAAAAAGACCTGTATCTTCGCCAAGGCCGATGCCTAAAATACCCGGGTTACTGGCCGCAGCATACAGTAATCTACCAATTCTGCCGCGCTGAACAAAGTGTGTATCTACAATAACATCATCAATAAAGCCAAGGCCGCCAGTAATTTTCACTTCCCCTTTTAACAAAGCATCTTTGCTGCTGCCCTGGTAAATCATGTTTTTAGAACTCGCCGCCGCACCTGCAGAAGTACCTGCAATTACCACAGGTTCATTTCTATATTTTTCGAGTAAAATCTGGTGAATTTTTGTCCCACCGAAGATCGAAGAAAGACGGAGTTGATCGCCACCTGTAAAAATAATCACTTCAGCTGCTTTGATCCGTTCGTAATTTTCGTCAGAATTGGCTTCTTCACGATTGGTGATATTTAATACACCAACATTATGAACATCCAGTTGTGCGTAAGCCTTTATGTACTCTTCGCCAACTTTTTCGGGCATTAATGAAGCCGTAGTAATGATTTCGAAGCGGGATTGTGTGTCTCTTAATGATTCTGTAGTAATCCGTTTAAGAATTCCACGCTCAAAAAAATTCATGTTTTCAGGGAGGCCAAATTGCGTTTCTGCGAAGCTACCTGTGTTTATTGCGCCGCCAATAATGATGAGTTTACCTTTCGGAACCATTCTTTGTGTATTATATTGTATCAAAAAACCCAAATATATAGGCTTAAGATAAAAAACACGACTTTTTTTGTCAATAATATTCAAATTATTAACAAACCTTAAAATAATCTAACCTAAATTTAACGTTATTGTACTTGAAAATAAAACAAATACACCTTAAAATTGATTTAGCTAAATGAGGCACCTATTTTCAAAATAAATGCATAATTTACAGTCATCAATTTCTTTCTTTAAATTGAATAAAACAGGCTGTTTCAAATGCCTGATTTACCTAAAAAACGAACAAAATATTACATGAAGATATCAAACATACAAGTATTGAGAGGGCCAAATATTTGGTCGATTAGCCGGAAGAAACTGATTCAGATGCGTCTGGATTTAGAAGATTTAGAACAAAAACCAACCAATGTAATAGAAGGATTTAGCGAACGGATAGAGAAACTATTGCCAAGTATGTTTACCCACCGCTGTTCTAAAGGGGTAGAAGGCGGTTTTTTTACCCGCGTGAAAGAAGGAACATGGATGGGCCATGTAATTGAGCACATAGCTTTAGAAATTCAGACTCTTGCAGGCATGGAAACCGGATTCGGTAGAACACGCCAAACCAAAACTGAAGGCATTTATAATGTGGTATTCAGCTATCTGGAAGAAAAAGTAGGTGTTTATGCTGCGGAAGCTGCCGTAAAAATTGCCGAAGCTTTAATTAATAATGAAGAATACGATCTGGAGCACGACATCCGTAGGATGAAAGAAATTCGTGAGCTGGAAGCTTTGGGTCCAAGTACGGGCTCAATAGTGGAAGAGGCAGTGAGCAGAAGCATTCCATGGATCAGACTGAACAAAAGCTCTCTGGTGCAATTGGGATACGGCAAAAACCAGGTTCGTTTTAGGGCCACCATGACTGAAAAAACCAGTAGCATTGCGGTAGATATTGCAAGCAATAAGGAGGAAACGAAACGTTTGCTCACTGAGGCGGCTATTCCGGTCGCATCTGGCGTTACCATTTCCAATATTGATGACCTTGAAGCTTCGGTTAAAAAAGTTGGCTTTCCGTTGGTGTTCAAACCGCTTGATGGAAATCATGGAAAGGGAGCAACCATCAACGTTAAAACGATGGAAGATTCTATTGCTGCTTTTGAATATGCAAAAACTTATTCGAGAAGGGTTATTATTGAAAAATTCATTACCGGATACGATTTTCGTGTATTGGTAATTGACCATAAAGTAATTGCAGCGGCTCAACGCGATCCTGCGCATGTAAGAGGTAACGGAATCCATACCATTCAGGAGCTTATTGATAAGGAAAACGAAGATCCACGCCGTGGTTACGGACACGAAAACGTGTTAACCGAGATTGCTGTAGACCGTGATACGTTAGATCTGCTTGCCAAAAAAGAATATACTTTAGAAACCATCCCCGAAAAAGGAGAGGTTGTTTATTTAAAATCAACCGCTAATTTAAGTACCGGCGGAACATCGATTGATGTAACTGATATTGTTCACCCTCAAAATATCTTTATTTGTGAAAGGATTTCGAGGGTAATCGGTTTGGATATTTGCGGTATCGATATTATGGCCCAAAATCTTACTCAGCCCTTAACCGAAAATGGCGGTGTTGTTTTAGAGGTTAATGCGGCACCGGGATTTAGGATGCACCTAGCCCCGAGCGAAGGCTTACCTAGAAACGTTGCCGCATCGGTAATTGATATGCTGTATCCTCAGGGTAAATTATCACAGATTCCAATTATTGCCGTTACCGGAACGAACGGTAAAACCACCACAACCCGATTAATTGCACACATTATCCGTAGCAATGGTAAGCGTGTGGGCTTTACTACCAGTGATGGCGTATATGTGCACAATACCATGCTGATGAAAGGCGATACCACGGGGCCTGTAAGTGCGGAGTTTATCTTAAAAGACCCAACCGTAGAATTTGCTGTTTTGGAAACGGCCCGTGGCGGAATTTTAAGGGCAGGATTAGGTTTTAATGCCTGTGATATTGGTGTGGTAACCAATATTCAGGAAGATCACTTAGGCATTTCAGATATCCATAACCTTGACGATTTAACTCGCGTTAAAGCGGTTGTAATTGGTGCAGTGCGCCGTAAAGGCTGGGCTGTATTAAATGCTGATAACGGGTATTGTGTGCGCATTGCCAAAGATGCACGCTGTAATGTTGCTTATTTCAGTATGGATGAAAACAATCCGGTAATTAAGGAGCATTGCAGAAAAGGTGGCATTGCAGCCATTTACGAAAACGGATTTATCACCATTAAAACAGGCGACTGGAAACTTCGCGTAGATAAAGCAACTCATATTCCTTTAACTTTTGGTGGCTCGGTAAACTTTATGATCCAAAATGTTCTTGCCGCAACGCTTGCTACCTATTTGTGGGGTTATAAACCGGAAGATATCCGTTTGTCATTGGAAACTTTTATTCCATCTGCAGCACATACTCCCGGCAGAATGAATGTTTTCAGATTTAAGGATTTTAAAGTATTAGTTGATTTTGCGCACAATCCAGATGGATTTAATGGTGTTAAATCTTTTTTACAAAGTGTTGAAGCAACAGAACATGTAGGCATAATATCTGGAACCGGCGACAGAAGAGACGAAGATATTATCGAAACTGCCCGTATTTCAGCACAAATGTTCGATAAGATCTACATCTGTCAGGAAAAGTATTTAAGGGGAAGAGATCAGCAGCAACTGGTTGATTTATTGGTGCAAGGAATTAAAGAGGTAGATCCCAATAAAGAAATCATTATCAATAATAAAAGTACCGAATGTTTGCAGATTGCAATTGAAACTGCTCAAAAAGGTTCTTATTTAACGATTTTAAGTAATACGATCGACAATACAATTCAGCGTGTTACTGAACATTTAGACCGTGAACTGGAGTCATAATTTTCAATTTTATTATGCTACCCATCTTTATCTTGAATTCATTTTAGGATTTTAAATAGCAGAATTGTTATGCTTATCATGACGGAAACCCATAAAAAAGCCCTCTTTCGAAACTAAAGAGGGCTTTTTATTGAATATCCTTTTTATTTATGCTTGTGCATCACGCAATCTTTTAATCTCGTCGTGTGATGTTCTTAATGATGCTTTTTGATCAGAAATCAGTTCTCTAATATTCGATGGAAGATCTTCTTCTTCTAAAGCCATTTTATATCCATTTTGAGCGGCATCTTCACCAAATTCACAATTGTTTAAAACTGTTTTACGGTCGTGTCCGGTAAAAATTGCTTTAACATCCATCCAAGCCCTATAAATTTTACCAGAGTTGGTTGTTCCTGTTTCAATATCTTCGCCCAATGCAGCTACTTCTGTAGCTAAAGCCATTTTATATTTTTGGCTCTCGGCAATCATATTTAAAAATAGTGTTTTTAGATCAGCGTCGCCATCTTTTAATTCCTGACGGGCTTTTTCATAACCCTCAATACGGTCGTTATTGATTTGAACAAGGTCGTTTAATATTTCTGCTGTTGCTGTTGTCGTTTTCATGTTGTTATTTTTATAGTTTTGATGTATAAGAGCAACACCTACAATCAAAAAAAGGTTTGTCATATTTTTGATTGTTTACAACAGATCGCTAAAGATGAACCGCTTATTCTTTAGAAAAATACTGTGTAAGTTTTTCTTTTACGAATCTTCTCACCCGCATAACCATATTGCCCTTCCGTTTGATCAGAAAGTTTTTTATGGCTGCATATGCAATAGGATCTTCAGCAATAACTGCCGGAAATTCGGTAATTGGTTTCGGATTGATAATAACGTTATAGATGTCATTTATGCCGGAGTGCACTCCTGTTCCATCGTGCCCAATGTTGTTCACAAGCGATTGTGATGGATTAAGCGTTATACCTCCTTTTAAAAAGATGGAAGCATACCATCTTATGGCCCAGCTATTGTTTTTTCCTTTTTTAAACTCCTGCATTTGTTTCCAGAAATTCATTTTGTTGTCGATAGAAAACGTTGCACGCTTCTTTTTATCAAACTGTTTTAAGAGCAAGTCTATATTAGGTTCAAAATTTTTCCAGGCTCTTCCCCATGTTGCCCATCCCCAACTTGTTGCAGCCCTGTAAAAAAAAGATTGCGGCAATGTTTCCGTCTTTAAAGGATACATATAAGCACCGATATGCATTACCTTTTCTTCTTTGCGGTAACGGTTTAGGGCATCATTAAAATATGCCAGCGTATGGGGCGAGGTAACCAGATCATCTTCAAAAACAATCACCTGATCGTATTCCTCTACTAATTGGCTTACCCCTGCGATTACCGAATTGGCCAATCCGGCATTATTTTTACTTTCAATAACCTTGACAGATTTAAATCCGTCGATTTTTTTTATGATTTTCCGTACCGCAGCAACTTTTTCTTTATCCTGATCCGTTTTTGCCCCGTCAGAAAAGATGTATAAGTGGCTTTGTTCAGCCAGTTCGTTCTGCTGGAGAAATTTGATTGTCCGCTCGGTATGTTGCGGGCGGTTATATACGAAAAGTGCTATTGGAGCAAGTTTTTGCATTTTTGTTTTATAAATTACCCTATCAATAAATTGGCCAGTTGCTGTTATTCATCGTCATTTTGATCCGATAGCTACCGGATAAAGCATCGTGGACTGGAGAAAAATGATCAAACCTAGCATGAAGTAAAAAGATTTCTCGGCTTCATTTCGAAATGACGGTCTTTCTAATTTAAAATATATGCAGGTTATGATCTGATTTTCTAGTTAAAACCGTGTATGCGTTTGCAAATTGCTCCTGCTTTTTCTTTCCAAAAAGATTGCCCAACACTTTTTTAATGCGGTATTCGAGCTCTATTTTTAAATTTTTAGAAAACGTTTTTGGTGCTTTTCTATTGATAAACTCATTAAATTTAACCGTTTCAGGGGCAGTCATCGAAACTTTATCCTCCAGAATTTCCAAACCTTCACTTTGCAATAAAAATCGCAAAGAAGTTGGCGTATACATGTTGATGTGCCCATAATCCAAAAAATGCTTCATTCTTTGGTCTACACCGAAACGGTAATCTTTTGGCACTTCTACCACTACATATTTTGCAACCCTTTTTAACTCACGGAGCAAAATTCTTTCGTGTTCCACGTGTTCTAAAACATGCGCTAAGATGATTAGGTCGAAAGCATCATCCTGATAAGGAATTTTATATCCATCAAAGGTTTGTGCCTCTTTTAAACTGGCAAGCTTACGGTCTTTTATAATGTCGACACCACTTTGTGCAATTTCCAGCGCATAAAGTTCAGGTGCAAAATGCCATTCATTTAAAAAGTGTAAAATACTGCCATCGCCTGCACCAACCTCTAATACTTTTTTAGGCTTTAGCCCTTTACAAACCTCAACAATGTTTTGTGCTTTATATTTTGCACCGAGCATTCGCCAGGCCACATCGCTATTGGTATAAAAATTATCGTATGCGGTTTTTACTTCTTCGCTTAACATGGTGCTAATTGATTTAAATACCTAAACAATTGTCTTGCTTGTAGAAAACTGATGTTGCTTTTTCGTAAAAAAGCCCTGGTGAAATTCCACTAAAACTAATTTCTTTAAAACCTTGTGTTTTTAAAAGCACACGTGCAGGATTATAAACTTCGCGTTCGCTGTCATCCAAAACCAATACACCATTTGATGATAACGCATCAACGCTATATTTACAGCAATTTACGCGGTCGCGGCCATCTACGATAATAATATCGAACTTTTTACCCAGTAAAGTTGCTTTTTTAGCATATTCGCCATCTTTTTCCAAGTGACAGAAAATCATCTCGGCATTGGCCGGACTTGTATTTTTAACTTTATCAAACCAGCCTTTATCATGTTCAACCGAAGTAACCGAACCTGCTCTTTCTGCATAAAAAATGGTAGAACTGCCCGAACCGTATTCGAAAATATGCTGCGTTTTGTTGATCCGCTCCTTTATAAAATCGATAAACGAATAGGTTACCCAGGGCAAAGCTTTTCCTTTGCCATCTACAGCCTGTTTCTTATCAAAAGCGGTGAACCAGCCAATGCTGTTCAGGTAGCCTTTATGACCGTAAGATAATAATGCTTTAAGCCTGCTTGGCTTTGCAACTAGTGTGGTTAATGCTTTAAGAGTACTCAACGTTTAAATATTTTTTGAAATGCTGTGACCAAAAATAATGATTTTAACATCATTATACCTTGTTGCCTAGTTTTAGGAATAAATAAAAGATAAAATGCGGAACTTGCACAGGCTATCAGGGTAGCAATTGAAGCTCCAACCCCCGCATATAAAGGAATTAACCATAAATTGAGCAGAACATTCAATAATGCACCAAATGCTGTTCGATAAAAAGAAATTTTAGTAAACCCTTCTGCAAGTAAAAACTGAGAACTCGCACTGCCTAAGAAAACAAATATACCCGACCAAATGTGTATCGGGAGCATAGTTTCTGCTCCTTCAAAACGATTTTCGTATATAATTTTGATGATAAGTGATGAGGAAAAAGTAATTACCACAGCAACTGGTAAACTTATTGCAACCAGTAAATCGTACAGGTTTTGCAAGCGTTTCAGGTACCGCTCATGATCTGTTTTTCTGGCAAGAATCAGCGCTGGGAAAACTGAGGTAACAATTGCTACCGGAATAAAATACCAGGCTTCGCTTATTTTTGCAACTGCAGCGTAAATGCCTACGGCCTTACTTCCTTCTGTTTTTAGCATTACCTGATCTATTTTCATGTAAATAGAAACCATTACCGCAGATAAAATTAGCGGCGCAGATTGCTTAAGTAAGGATTTGGCCCTGCTTTTTTTGAAATGCCATTTAGACATATCAAAACCCTTGATGCGGTACATTAACATCAATCCGAAGGCCAAAATGAAACCATCAAAAACCAATGCCCATGCAAACCAGATTACTGGAAGATGCAAGATTACCAGAACTATTTTTACTAACGCAGATAGTATTACGCATATATTCTGAACCTGGACAACATATTTAGACTGTACTTGTGATTGAAAATAAGAATCGATTACGTTGAAAGACTTAAAGAATGCAGCAAAGGATAAAAGTATTACCACATAGGTAAGCGGCTGGCCCGGATTATCTGATAAATGATGAAAAAGCAGGTATAAACCAATAGAAATTGGGATAAGTAGCAGGTTAACACCTAACCTTAAAAACAATGAAGTTCCAAGAATCTCATCTTTTTTAGATGGATCGTTTATAATTTCGCGGATGATAAAAGTATCTAAACCCAACGCACCAATTGCGGCTGCTATCGCTGTAAATGCATCAGCGAAGCTCAGATCGCCAAAAGATACCGGACCTAAAAACCTTGCTACAACAAACCCTACCAACATGCTTAAAATCCGCCCGAACATTAACCATCCCGTATTTTTAAGATACTTGTTAAATGCTTCTTCGTTAAAACCTTTTATGGCGGGTAATTTCATTAACGCAAAGATGTAAAAAAATGTGCGTTAAGTAAGGCGATGTAAATGCTAAATATTTAATCCCGAAAGTACATATAAAGGTTATTTGCCCTTACCCTTACTTTCCAACACTTTTGTTTCTGTTGTTTTAACTTCGGGCGTTTGCGCAGGGAGCGCATTTACCGATGGAACTGGCTTGCTGTTTAAAGGAGCACCAACTGCAAGGTCGCACCTATGGTTTGGCTGGCCATGCGGTGGGTTTAAACCTTTGGCTGTTTTAATCCCTATCGATTGTTTTACCGCAGGTTGAGTGGTAACCACCTGAGTGGGTTTACTATCAAGAGGCGCGCCGATTGCAATATCACACCGATGACCTGGCTCTCCATGTTTGGGATTTAATTTCTTCCCTGAGGTATTTGCTTGTGTTGTTGCGGGAGTATTATTTGCCTGCTGATTTAGTTTTTGCTGTGGTTGTGCAGCTGCCGCTTGATTTAGTGGTGCACCTACCGCCAAAGCACATGTATGGCCAGCTGCGCCATGCGGTGGATTAAAAATAAGGTTAGTTTTTGAACTTTGGCTTACTGGCTGAATAGTGTTGCTTTTTTGCAAACCCTGCATCCCTGTAGGTGTTGAAATAACCGTTTGAGCAGTTTCTTTTTTTTCGCTATTGCAGGCACAAAGCACAGTAATAATGAGGAGGTAAAAAGCGTTTTTCATGAGACTGAATTTGGGACTACCCAAATATGGCGAAATTAATTTACGCCTGAAAACTCTTTTCTATTCTTTCTAACTGTTTTAAATGGTGTTTTAGATGAATTTCAATAAACCTTAACCATTGTTTAGCATTTAAATAGCCTAACCTGGGGTGTTTGGTTTTACAATCGGGCTTCGCATCGGCAATTAAAGGATAATTATCTTCCAGCGCCTTTTCGAACTCTAAAATAAAATCCAGTGCTTCTGTTTTACTGATCTTTTTTACACGATCTGCCAGGCGTTTGGGCACCTTATATTTTTTTGCAGGCGGAAGAGCACCCAAAAGTAAAATCATTTTTACAATGAAGTGTGTCGGTTTGTTTTCGCCCTTGCCGTTAGCTGCATGCTCCATCGCAATTATAGATAAGAGGCTCGCATCAAAAATATGTGAGTATACTTCGCTGTAACTCCAACCGGCAATTGGGGGTGTACTTTGAAAGATACTGTCGGGATAATTAAATAATTTTGTTTTATAGGCATCGATAATTTTATGTATCGATGCCTTTATTTTTGCCGCTGTCATTTAATAAAGATAGGATGAATTACTGCTTCTCCAAATATTTTAAGAAGTCGTCTTTATTAGATGGGAAAATGAAAACATCAGATACCGTGAAATAATTCTGAGGATCTGCAACGTTTTTATAAAGATTCCTGGCCACTTTCAATCGCTCATCATCAAAGCTGAAAGATTTTAACAAAATTCTTGCCTGAGCGCTTAATAGTGAGGAGTTTTTGCTCACTACATTAATCATTCTTAGTCTGCCATCATCAAAATTTTCCTTTCTGTACTGGTTTAAAAACGCCTGGAAAGCCTCCTCAGAGAGTAATCTGTAATTTAATTCTAGCTGTGGTGGCCTTGGCGGCACAATCCCAGTATTGTAATTTCCGGCATAACCATCAAAATCATTTAGCGCATATTGTCTGTTGCGGAAGATGGTGAGCTGTTTAAAAGTGATTAACCGCTTATTTTCATAACTTAATACAAGCCGCTCTTGCGGAGTAACCCTAAGCCGCTGTTTTAACAATACGGTATTGCCCTGAATAATAGATAGTGTTGGTGCGGTGTTGTATACATCGTAAAAGCGGAACCTCCCATTGGCAGATCCAACGAGTTCATCGTCTAAATACACGCTGTACTTGCCTGGATTAACAATTTGTAAGAATACTTCGGCAGAATTGCCATTGTGTTGAGCGAAAGTTAGGGTAGCAAATAGCATTGCCAATCCTAAAAAGATGGTTTTTTTCATTTTAATTAAGGTTTCATTTGTGTGTGTATTAAACTAATGCTAAACAAATGCCAAAATCAAACAAAAAAGGAGTAAGGCTAAAAAAGTCTTAATAATTCTTCGAGGTGAAGAATTTCTTTATGTACATCATCAGGTTTTTCTTTGCGCATGGGATTGAAAAATATAGCCTCCATCCCAAAGTTTAAAGCACCATAAATATCAGCCTCCAAACTATCGCCAATCATAATGCTTTCTGCTTTAGAGGCCTTGGCTTTATCCAATGCGTACTCGAAAATTAGTGGATTTGGTTTGTTTACGCCTACATCTTCGGAGATAATTACATTTTCGAAATAAGGATTAAGGTTAGAAAGATTCATTTTGGTTAAGGTGGTTTCCTTAAATCCATTGGAAATTATATGCAGGGTATATTTTTGTTTCAAATAAGCCAGAACATTTTCGGCTCCTTCGAAAAGATTGGTTTTGGTAGGTGAAATACTCACATAGTCATCTTCAAACTGATGAGGTACTGCATCTGGATGAATACCCAATTGAATAAAGGTTTTGCTAAAGCGTTCCGACCTTAAAAAATCTTTCGTGATTTTGCCCAGGTGATAATCGGCCCACAACTGGTGATTATTTTCGGTATAAGTGGAGATAAAATCAGAGCAGGATTTTAGGCCAAGCGTATCCAGTTTATACGTTAGGTAAAGCTCGTTCAACGTTTCTTCGGCATTGCGGTCAAAATCCCAAATGGTGTGGTCAAGGTCGAAGAAAATATGTTTTTTCATGAAATAAGTTTTTACAAAGGTAGCCTAATGATTTTTGAATTATAAATAATCATCAACTTTCGCTTTTAACTCTTCAATAAGCATTTCATCCATGTATTGGTAATCGTCAGGAATATCAAGTATAATGATTTCCTTTTGGTAGGTTTCTTCAGCGAAACGCTGCGTAATTCTTTGCTTGTGTTTTTTCTCCATTACAAAAATCAAATCAGCCCACAAAATCAGTTTTGCATTGATTTTAATCCTGGCCGATGGTTCAGTTCCGGCAGATCGTACCTGGTGATCAGCATGGTTTTTATAAATGGTTTCGGCAGTAGCACTTCGCCATTTGTTTCTACTGCATACAAAGAGAATATTCAAGTTTTATTTACTAATGATTAATAACGCTGGGGTAAAAATATAGATTGCAGACCAATTTACACTTTCTCACCGTAAGCCAGGTCGCCAGCATCACCAAGCCCTGGAACAATGTAAGATTTGCTGGTCATTTCTTCATCAATGGCACCCAGCCAGAGTTTCGCCTTTGGCAGGTTGGCACGTACATGTGCTACCCCCTCGGTACTTGCTATTGCGGCAACGATATGAAGTTCTGCTATTTTATAGCGGTTTATAAGCTCTTTACAGCACATTACCATGCTTTGGCCGGTGGCCAACATAGGATCGGCCATAATTAAAACTTTTCCATCAAGATCAGGGGTAGAAATGTAATCCATCTGAATTACAAAATCACCGCTCTTTTTTACTTTCCTGTATGCCGAAATAAAACAGCATTCTGCTTTATCGAAAATATTAAGCAAACCTTGCTGTAAGGGCAAACCGGCCCTGAGTATGGTAGCCATAACCGGCTGTTCTGCCAAAACATTGCAAGGCGAAACACCTAGGGGTGTAGTAATATCTTTGGTTGTGTATTGAAGTGATTTACTGATTTCATAAGCGAAAAACTCACCAAGCCGCTCCAGGTTTTTACGGAAACGCATCGAATCTTTCTGGATATTCTCATCCCGGAGTTCGGCAATAAAGGTATTGGCAATAGATTTTGTTTTGCTCAGATCAAAAATCATAATCATGTTTTCGGTACCCAGGGAATTACCCTGTAATGGTTTAAATTTAAGAATTTTAAGCCAAAATATATTAAACTAAATCAATTACCTGTGTAACTCATCATTTCTGCAAAAAGTAGTTTTAACTTTTTGTATTTAGGGTGGTTAGCTAAACTCTTTAAATGCCAGCTGCTGTAAAAAGTGCCATTTACAACCTTAACCGAATCAATATACCGCCGCAAAATTTTTGTAGCGTCCTGGTGTGGCAAAAACTGAAGAATGTAATCGGTTAAACAATAAGAATTAACAAGCAGGGGCGTTACTTTTTCGAGTTGCAGATCGTACCAGCTAAATGCTGTGCAGGTACCGGCCCTAAAACCAGGTACATTACTGTAACCCATCGAATAATCGGCAGTAATACCTGAGTTGAGAATATTAAGGTAACAAATGGGAAACTTTAAAACTTCCAGTTGCTGACTGCTTGAAGGAACAATATTTGGATGTATCTTTTTAAGTTTCGATAAGCCTTCTTTAATTTCTACCTTTTTTTGCACATCGCTGGCGCAAGGCCTTAATAAACCTAATGATTGGTTAGCTAAAAGCTGTGAAATGCCGCTTATCCGGAGGTATTCTATCGGTACATCTGGAAAATCGGCAAAATAGAGTGGCTTATTTTTCTTTTTGGCAAAAATGTTGTTCGTTTCTTCCAAAACCTTCTCATTATTGATACCAATACCGGTAAGCACATCAAATTTAGAGCTGAGGTAATTGTTCTCTTTTTTAAAAAGTGCACTAAAAACAAATTTAGTCCGGTTTAAAAAGCCATCGGGTATATTGGGCGGTAAACTAAAGTGTATGGTGGGCTGCTGTTGAAATTTCTTTTCGTGAAATTTAAACTCGGGATGTTTTTTCCTGATGATACTTTTAATCATCAGCGCCCACTCATCAATAATCGGCCGCTCTAAAATCCGCCATTTGTGCTGATAACTTTTTGATGGTTTAAAAGCTTCGTCTGTTACTTGCTGATGAAGATATTCTTCGTAACGGGTAACAATAAAAAACGAGGCAGCAAAAATATCAAAGGGTAAAGTAGAATCCTCAACGGGAAAAGGAACCTGGTACTCGCCAAAAGAAATGCTTTTAGGTTTTAGTTCTTCCAGTTTATTGGAGAAAAGCAACGGGGTACTTTTAAAAAAAAGTTCAGCGCCCAATGGCTGTTCGCCATAACTGATCTTAACCTGGTCGCTTTGCAGAAAATATTGGCTATTGCCGGTAAATTCTACTTCGGCCTTAAGTATATCCTTAAAAATAAAATTGAAGATATATTTTATCCTGGGCGTTAATATATTGGAGAAGATGATTAGATGCATAACCTATTTTAACAAACCGGAATTTTAAAACAAAGATTACAAGAAATATTTCTCAGCCAATATTAACAAAACAATACCGCCTAATAAAATTAACGGTAATTTAACACTGAACCGTTATCTAATACAAAAATTACAATTAAAAGTTTGCGCTGAACTTTTTATCAGGGTAAAGAATCTTGGTACTTTTGCGGTTATTCCCTTTCACAATATGCACTATACTCATCTGATCATCAAACATATCGTATAAAATAGTATCGTTCACTTCTACCGATTTTATTGCCGGAATTTTTTCAACTTCGAGGTAGATGTTTGTGGCTTCATGATCGATCTCAAACCCGATGTAATTCATTACGACGGGTTTTCCATTGGCTTTTACCTGTAAATGGGAAAGCAGGTATTTTTTTACCAGTTCATCCATCGCATTCTTCATGTTTGGATTGCTCAAATCGGTTTTCTGCTTATACACCTTAGCCAAAATGGCCTCAAAATCATCCGAAAAAATCTTACAGCTTATCTCCAGCGTTTTATCTTTAGCATTAAAGTTTACTTCGGTTGTACTTACATGAAGCGGATGTTTTATGCCAGCCTCAACAGAGAAAAAGGCACCGCACAAAAGCAGCAGAATATATTTTAATTTATGCATCAATATTTTTGTTTTCAGCAAACAAAGTTAAGAGATAAATCGGCTACTTATTAAATGTAATTAAGGTGTTATGCCCGCGTTGCTCAAGCTGTAAATGTTTAAAATTTAACCTGGCAAATATTTTAGCTAATTTTTTGTGGGAGGGATGGACATGAGTAAATTTAATATTAAAATTTTCGTTAAGCCAATAACTCATTTTCATTGCCATTTTTTTTAATCCTGATTCTTTTTCAAGTTCTTCCTTTAGGTATTTTTCATTGTTAACTATAATAAAACCATACCCGTTTTCTTTTACCAGATTGTAAATGCACTTGGCAAAACGGATGTCGTTAATGCAATAATACCAGCAGATGCGGTTAAAAATTATATCGAATTTCCCATGGGCCTCTTCCAGGTAACCAAGTGAAAAGTTCAGTGCGAGGCTCTCGTTTGCAGCTTTGGTTTTGGCGATATCAAGATAGTTCCGGCTGATATCGTGCCAGGTAACTTTTGCCCCTTTTTTAGCAAAAGCAATGCTATATTGCCCTGGTCCGGCACCGAGATCGAGTATCGTTTTATTTTTAAAATCAGGTACTCGTTCTTTTATTGCCTCTATCACCTCATTATTTAATTTTTGATACTCATTTGCGGCATACTTTTCTGCAAAAGCTTTAGGAACAGGATCGAAACCTTTTTCGGGTTTTTGAAAATAATATTTAAGCCAAAGCATATCGATGATTAAAAAACCAGTATTTCAGGTACCAATATAACTTATTGTTTGTGCAGCTTAAACAACAATCTAGTTTACACCTGTAAACCTTGTAATTGGTTAATAATTGCTGTAAAACATAAAATATTGGTAACAAATTTGGTATTTAGGCTTTTGTTTAATGGATATTTGGTCTTTATGGAATTAAAAATATATTTTTAATCTTTATAATCTATTTTGCCTCCAATAGTTAGCTTATTATTTCATGCCGTTACAAGATTTTATCTTTTATTTCAAACTGGGTTGGGAACATATTATAAGCGCTGATGCTTTAGATCATCAACTTTTTGTTTTAGCATTGGTGGCCATTTACAGCTACAATAATCTGAAACAGGTATTGATACTCGTTACTGCTTTTACCATCGGCCATTCGCTAACCTTACTTTTGAGTGTATTGGACATCATCAGATTCGAAAGCAAATGGGTAGAATTTTTAATTCCCTGCACCATAGTAATTACCGCGATAAGTAATTTATTCAGGAAGAATTTTTCATTAAAATCAGTCAAAATCAATTACTTTCTGGCATTGGGTTTTGGATTGATCCACGGAATGGGTTTTGCAAATTCCATCAGGATTATGCTGGCAAAAGACCAGAACATTGGGTGGGGATTATTTGGTTTTAATGTTGGCTTAGAGGCCGGACAGGTTTTTATGGTGATTATTATTTTATTGGTTACATTTTTTATTTTTAACTATACACGTATAAAACGCACCAGTTGGGTGTTATTTGTATCTGCAGCCGTATTTAGCCTGGCTTTAAAAATGGCTTTGGAAAGAATTCCTCTTTAACAACATATTATGAATAAACTGTATACATTAACTGGCCTTTTACTCTTTTCGGGTAGTTTGGCCATGGCCCAAAACATTTTGAACAATCCGGGCAGTAACCACGGAAACAAGTTTGAGCAATTGGGCACTATTTTACCTACCCCAAATGAACAACGCACAGCCAGTGGTGCACCAGGCGTTAAATATTGGCAGCAACGGGCCGATTACAACATCAAATGTGAGCTGGATGAAAAAAACCTATTGTTAACAGGGTCTGAAACCGTAACCTACACCAATAATTCGCCCGATCCGTTAACCTATATCTGGTTGCAGCTTGACGAAAACGAGCATAGCACCGATAAAAGTGCAAACTATCAGGATGCAACCAAAATGCCAGCTATCGGTACCACCAAAAATTTAGATCAACTTAGTGCAAAGGATAATAATGGTTTTGGGATTAACATTACCAAATTAACAGATGCAACAGGCAAAAACCTAAAGTATACTGTTAATAAAACCATGATGAGGGTGGATTTGCCTGTAGCTTTAAGAACCGGCCAAAAATTAATTTTTAACATTGACTGGAACTATAAAATTACCGACAGAATGAGCGTTGGAGGCCGTGGCGGATATGAATTTTTTCCAAATGATGGGAATTACCTGTTCACCATGACTCAGTGGTACCCACGTTTATGTGTATATAGCGATTTCCAGGGATGGCAGAACCATCAATTTACCGGCAGAGGAGAATTTGCGTTAACTTTTGGTGATTTTAAAGTACAAATGACTGTTCCGGCAGATCACTTGGTAGGTTCAACAGGCGAATGTATCAATTACAGCGCTGTTCTAAATCCAACACAATTGGCCAGATACAATTCTGCTAAAACCGCAGCTGCACCCGTAGAAATTCAAACGCTTGCAGAGGCCAAAACTGCAGAAACCAAAAAATCGACCGCTAAAAAAACATGGGTTTTTAATGCCAATAATGTGCGCGATTTCGCCTGGACTTCTTCACGAAAGTTTATCTGGGATGCGATGCCTCAAAAAATTCAGGCCAACAACAACACCGTAATGTGTATGAGTTTTTATGGAAAAGAAGCCTATAGTTTATACAGCAAATTTTCTACCCGCGCAGTTGCCCACACCATTAAAACTTATTCAGATTTCACCATTCCTTACCCATATCCTGTTGCCCAAAGCATTGAGGCGGCCAACGGAATGGAATATCCGATGATCTGTTTCAACTACGGCCGTACCGATGCTGACGGAACATATAGTGAAAGCACTAAAAACGGCATGTTGGGCGTGGTAATTCACGAAGTTGGGCACAACTTTTTCCCGATGATTGTTAACAGTGATGAACGCCAGTGGACCTGGATGGATGAAGGGCTGAATTCTTTTGTAGAATACTTAACAGAGGAACTTTGGGACAATAAATTTCCGAGCAAAAAAGGGCCGGCATATACCATTGTTGATTACATGAAACTGCCTAAGGATGAATTGGAGCCGATTATGAGCAATTCTGAAAACATTGCACGTTTTGGTCCGAATGCCTATTCAAAACCTGCAACGGGTTTAAACATCCTACGCGAAACAATTATGGGCCGAGACCTTTTCGATTATGCCTTTAAAGAATATTCAAGAAGATGGGCATTTAAACACCCTGAACCTGCCGACCTTTTCCGTACGATGGAAGATGCCAGTGGAGAAGATTTAGATTGGTTTTGGAGAGGTTGGTTTTATGGAACCGATCCATGTGACATTTCTTTGGATAGCGTAAAATTTGCAAAGGCAGATTTCCCTAAAGAAGTACCTGCGGCAAGATCAAGAATGGTAAAAATAGATAAGCCTGCAGTGAATGCTTTTGAGGATATTTCGAAAATCAGAAACCGTGAAGATAAAAAAATCAACTTCTATACCGATAAAAATACCGCAGCCCAAGATTTTTATTACAAGTATGATAGAGGCCTGGTTACTGTTGATACTACAATTTCATCAAAGATGGATATAACTCCACCTGTAGAAGTTGTTGCAGATGCAGATCAAAGTAAATACAACAATAAATTCTTGTATGAGTTAAGTTTTAGCAACAAAGGTGGCTTGGTTATGCCTGTTATTGTAGAATTTACTTATAAAGATGGAACAAAAGAAATAGACCGTATACCGGCACAGATTTGGAGACATAATGAATTGAAAACTTCTAAATTTTATGTAAAAGATAAAGAAGTGGCTTCTATATTAGTTGATCCATTACGCGAAACCGCTGATATTGATACCACAAACAATAGTTGGGGAGGTAAAGCCAAAGAAAGCAAGTTTAAAGTTTATAAAGCAAAAACCGGTGGGGCAGTAAGAGGCCAATCTGTTGGCAAAAACCCAATGCAGGCGGCTACGGGTAAATAAAAGATTCCCGCGCTTATTCTAAGCGATGATAATTTAGACCGTAGCGGAGAATTTAATTATTGCCAGTTACCAGCGAAGTATTAAGATTGCAACTAATCCCCCGTTGAAAAAAATCAACGGGGATTTTATTTTCCAACTTTCCTGACTTTCGCCTGTTTTACTCTTTACAGCCTAAACCGTATATTTGATATACTCATGAAATTTAAAATCACTTCAGAATATCAGCCCACCGGAGACCAGCCCAGCGCAATAAAACAATTGGTTGATGGTGTAAATGCAAACGAACATTATCAAACGTTATTGGGGGTTACAGGATCGGGAAAAACATTTACTGTGGCCAACGTGATTGAACAGACGCAAAAGCCTACTTTGATTTTAAGTCACAATAAAACCCTGGCGGCGCAGCTCTACGGCGAGTTTAAAAATTTCTTTCCCGAAAACTCTGTTAATTATTTTGTTTCCTATTACGATTACTATCAGCCCGAAGCCTTTATCGCCTCTAGCAATACCTATATTGAAAAAGACCTCAGTATAAACGAAGAGATTGAAAAGCTTCGGTTACGCACTACATCTTCGCTAATGAGCGGAAGGCGCGATATTATTGTCGTATCTTCTATTTCCTGCATTTATGGTATGGGTAATCCCGAAGATTTCTCTAGAATGGTTTTCCGTTTTGGCGTAGGCTTACGGATTTCACGAAATGCTTTTTTACATAGTTTAGTAGAAATTCTATATTCACGTACCACAACCGAGTTCAAACGCGGAACTTTTAGGGTTAAGGGTGATACTGTAGATATTTTCCCTGCCTATCTTGATCATGCCTACCGCATTTCCTTTTTCGGGGATGATATTGAAGAACTTTCAGCAATTGATCCAGTTTCGGGCAAAACGTTGGAAAAACTTGAAGATATGGCCATTTATCCTGCAAATCTTTTTGTTACGCCAAAAGATAGGTTCAACTCTTCCATCTGGGGAATTCAGGAAGAACTGGAAATCCGTAAAAACCAGCTCATTGCCGACCGACATTTGCTGGAAGCGAAAAGATTGGAAGAAAGGACGAATTTCGATATCGAGATGATGAAAGAACTGGGTTATTGTTCGGGTATCGAAAATTATTCGCGTTTTTTTGATGGAAGACAGCCTGGTATGCGTCCTTTTTGTTTGCTGGATTATTTCCCGGAAGATTATTTAATGGTAATTGACGAAAGCCACGTTACCGTTCCACAGATCAGGGCGATGTACGGTGGGGATAGATCGCGTAAATTATCATTGGTTGAATACGGTTTCCGTTTACCAGCAGCACTTGATAACCGGCCTTTAAACTTTAACGAATTTGAAGCTCTTGCTCCGCAAACCATTTATGTGAGTGCAACGCCTGCGGAATACGAACTGGAAAAATCGGAAGGTGTAGTGGTAGAGCAGGTAATCAGACCTACAGGGTTACTTGATCCTGTGATTGAAATCAGACCGGCAATAAATCAGGTTGATGATTTACTGGATGAAATTGACCTAACCATAAAGGATGGCGGACGTATTCTGGTAACTACTTTGACTAAACGGATGGCCGAGGAGTTAACCAAATATCTAGACCGTTTAAATATTAAAACCAGGTATATCCACTCCGAAATTAAAACCCTTGAACGTGTGGAAATCCTGCGTGGTTTACGCCTTGGAGAATTTGATGTTTTAGTGGGAATTAACCTTTTACGTGAAGGTTTAGATTTACCGGAAGTAACTTTGGTTGCTATTTTAGATGCCGATAAAGAGGGCTTCCTGCGCTCGGAGAAATCTTTAATACAGACTATTGGCCGTGCTGCCCGTAATGACAGGGGGCGTGTGATTATGTATGCTGACGGAATTACCGAAAGTATGGAAAAAACCATTTCAGAAACGAACAGACGTAGAGATATACAGATTGCATATAACCTTGAGCACGGAATTACCCCAAAAACCGTCGGAAAATCAAGGGAAGCCATTTTAGAGCAGACCTCTGTACTTGATTTCTCTCAAAAAGCAAGCGATAACAAAGCAAGAGCTTATGTAGAAAATGCCGAAATCAGCATTGCTGCAGATCCAATAGTGCAATATATGGGAAAAGCAGAAATGCAACGCGCTATCGATACCACCCGTAAGGATATGCAGAAAGCAGCAAAAGATATGGACTTTTTACAAGCCGCAAAACTGCGTGATGAAATGTTTGCCTTGGAGAAAATGTTTAACGAAAAGTTTGGCAAGTAACGATTTGGTTTTATAGCATGATTTTTAGATAATTTAGCCTACAATTGCTTTCAATAAGTTATCTAAAAATCATTCAATGAAATCTTTTAAACTATCAGCACTGATCGTACTCGGTGCTATGGGTCTGAAAAGTCAGGCCCAAAATGTTCCGGCAATCTCCCTGCCGCTCGGTGGTAATGCCTACAGCTCCTTACACCAGGATGCTGAGAGAAGTTTATCCAATCAGGGAATCGTAAACTGGAGCAATCCGAACGAATACTTTACGGCTTACTTCAGGGTTGGAAAGCCAGGTACATTGGTCATTTCGCTTAGCGAAAAGCCAGTTATTGAAGGGCGGGGAACTTTGGAATTCTCCATTAACAATCAACCCAAAAAAGTAAATTTCGATGAATCGAGATCTTTCGATGGTAAAATTGGGGAATGGACGATTAAAGATACCGGATATGTTGCCATTGCCATTAAAGGGATAAATAAAAGTGGTGCAAAATTTCCTTCCATCCCAAGTTTAATTCTCAGCGGAACGGCAACAGAAGGCAAAACTGCTTATGTCAAAAATAATGAAGGAAATTTCTTCCACTGGGGCAGACGCGGTCCATCTGTTCACCTAAACTATTTACAGCCTGAAAATGTAAATGCAGAATGGTATTACAACGAGGTGACTGTACCAAAAGGAGAAGATATTCTTGGTTCATACTTTATGGCCTGTGGTTTTGGGGAAGGATATTTTGGTATGCAGGTAAACAGCCCGACAGAAAGGCACATCTTGTTTTCAGTATGGAGTCCTTTTAATACCGATGATCCGAAAAGCATTCCAGAATCGCACAAAATTAAAATGCTTAAAAAAGGAGAAAGTGTACATACAGGTGAATTTGGAAATGAAGGTGCTGGCGGTCAGAGTTACTTAAACTACATGTGGAAAACAGGAAATACCTATAAATTTTTGCTACATGGTGTGCCCGGAAACGATAGCATCACTACATATACTGCTTATTTCTTCGCTCCAGAAATGAATAAATGGAAGTTAATTGCCAGTTTTACCAGGCCACAGACTAAAACTTATCTAAAACGATTCCATTCCTTTTTAGAAAATTTCTCGCCCGTTCAGGGAGATTTATCCAGAAAAGTTTTATTCAACAATCAATGGATCTGCGACGATAGAGGCAAGTGGACTGAATTAAATTCTGCACGTTTTACAACTGATAATACTGGCGCAAAAGGATATAGAATGGATTACCAGGGAGGAATAGACCAAGGTTTATTTTACTTAAAAAATGGAGGATTCTTTAATAATTATACCTCCCCAAGAAAAATTTTCAATAGAAACGCTACAGGTAAAAAACCTGAAATAGAATTCAGCAAATTACCTTAACATTCGAAATATTTATGGATTTTTGCGGCTTTAATTATTTATTTAACATAAATGGACGGGCAAAATAGAAAAGACATTTATCCGGGTTTAGAAGTCGGAATTATATTGAAGAAAGATCAGCGATCTGGAAATGTTACTTATGGCGTTGTAAAAGATCTGCTTACATCATCGGCATTTCATTCGAGAGGAATAAAGGTAAGACTCGAAGATGGACAGGTGGGCCGCGTTACTGAAATTATTGAGGATTAGCAGATATTAAAACTTTTACAAGCCAATTTGCGTATTATATTGTAATGGAAATGCAATTAAAGGCGAAAAAAGTAACAAAATAAATTTCCTGACGTCTATATTTGTAACAACAGTAATTTAAAGAATGGCATTAGTAAAATTCATATTCATAACGATATTGGTACTCTGGCTAATCAGAATGTTGATTAGGCTGATTCTTCCAATGCTGTTTAATAACCTGGCGGGCAAAATGCAGAGTCAGGCTACCGGGCAGCAGCAACAAAGGCGATCGAAACCTGAAGGTTCTATTTCTATAGATTATATGCCTCCAAAACCCGATCAAAGTAAAACAGATAAACTCGGCGACTTCGTAGATTACGAGGAAGTAAAATAAAAAGAACCCTGAACTTGCTTCAGGGTTCTTTTGTTTAAAGTAAACAACACTCACTCTGTCCTCACAAATTGCTCAATCTCTAATAACTTCATAATAGTTTTCAAATAATTGTTAAAAATTAATCTCAATAATTTATTACGATAAGTCCATTTACCCTAATTTTATTACAACTTGCAAGAAAATTTACCCTAATTCTGTGACAAGAAATGAGATATTTTACCCTAATTTTGTGACGGAATATAACATTGCACCTTAAAGTTTGTTCATGTCAAATTGGATAATATTTACAGACTTCTAAAAGATGATTTGCCAAAATAATCGTAAATTATTAGCGATAAGTGGCCGCCAAGCGCATTCGAGTATGTAGAAAGAAACCGATCAAAGTTAAACGAGAAATTTCTGAGAACAATTCACTAGCATCGTAAATCAATAGTAACTCTAGTCTTTTGCTGTGCATTTTAATTTAATATTTAACTCTGAATAAAGTTTAAACCTTTTCTGAAGTATTTATTGTAATGCCCTGACCTGAAAATTTTGCCTACTATTTCGGATCATGTAAAAACGACCATTCAATCATTTAAAGGATCAATGTTAGGCCTTCTTATTGAAAAGATTATATCTTAATCAGTAACTGCGGTATATCTATTTAAAATTATCTGAAGTAAAAATGAAGGCATGTTAATACGATTCTGAGGATGGGGAAGAATCATCTGAAGAGCTTAACAAATGATCATGCAAAGATAACAACTGGCGCTCTAAATATACTGTCAAGTAATTAAGTGTATTTTATATGTAATCTAGTGTTGGTCCCGACGATAAAAAATTCATCCTTAGGACATATTTGAAATGAGTCATAGGTGTTCAAAAATGGGCATATTGAATCAATTTTCTTTCCCTTTTATTTACCCTAAGTGCTATTCCTAGCTTTAGTAGCGTAAAGAAATCGGCTTAAGTTTCTTTTTGAGTTATCTTTTAGACTTTATAACTACAACGGGTAAAAATAAAAGCAAAAATATAAAAATAAAGTTAGTCGGTGAGACGCTTTTAAGCCACGTAATACAATTATCAGATAAATAGCTTTCCAAAACTTGGTAAAGAAGATAAAAGTGATCGTTATTATAAGCGAACAATATCTTTTTTGAAGCATTGTATTATGAGTTAGCCAAACGTTACCTCAGCTTTTGTCGGACAGCCGAACAACGAGCTTAACTGTAAAAGAACTTTTTCATCGTAGATTCCACCACCATCCGGCTATTTAAGGATATCCTGAAAGGTGTAGGCAGCAACCCTAAGAATAATGGCAAAAATAAAGGCGGCTTAAAGTTGCACATGCAAACTATTGAATGTATAAAAGTTGTATAATATGTAAAATAAATTACCAGATTCATTCACAACTTTATAACGATCAAAAAATTTTACAATGTTTATGCTATTTTTATATAAAATTAGTAATCAAACACTTATGGGAACAAAACTTACAACGTCATACATTGACGCGCACATGGGAGATAATCAAGAGGTCTACCTAGAAATTGGAAAAAAAATTGGTGACGCAATTTTAAATGACGCGAAATTTCAAATCGAAAAAAATGGCGAATCCGAAAAAATCACATTACACCCCACAATTGAAATAGAAGCCTATGACGAACAGGGTTGTGTTACTGTGTCATATACCGATTCTCAAGGCAATACATTTACATACCATAGGAATACTTAAAGTAATTATGTAATAGAACTCTACATTAAAATCATAATAAAATGGAGCAAACAAACAAACTTGCCGATCTGCTACAGCAATTGCAGGATCAAGGATATACTGTAAAAGAGATTAAAGACTCTAATCTTGGTGAAAATAGCGCTATTTCCAAAGAAGCGCTTGACAAACTGAATTTGAACGAGAGTCCTGGTTTTGATGCATTTGTCGCATGGTCTAAAAACTTTTAAATGAAATCATTAGAAGTTATTTTGAAAATAGCAGAAAGGTGCAATATTAATTGCTCTTATTGCTATTTTTTCAATGGACAAGATGACTCTTATAAAAGTCATGCAAAGACAATAACCATTAACACTGTAAAAGACATAGCGGCTTTCTTAGCAGAAGGTTGTAAAAAATTAGGAATAGAATATTTGCAAATAGATTTTCATGGCGGTGAACCGTTAATAATGAATAAAATACTATTCGTAAGAATGGTTAATATTTTTAAAAAGAGTTTTTCATCTAATGTTAAACTAGAGTTCTGTCTTCAAACAAATGCCATGCTTATTGATGAGGATTGGATAAATATTTTTTCCCTATTCGACATCAAATTATCAACTAGTCTTGACGGAACAAAATCAGAAAATGACATCGGTCGAATCCATTTCGATGGAAGTGGGACATATGATGAAACTATAAAAGGGCTGAAACTTCTTGATGCGGCAGTCAAAAGTGGCAAAATCGCTCCATATGGATTGATCTGTGTAATTAACCCAGAAAATTCATCTAGAAAGATTTTTAACCATTTTACTAAAGAGTTAAATCTAAAGTTAATTGATTTTTTGCTCCCTGATGATAATCATGAAACCTATAATATAAAGCATACTGGAAAATATAAGGAATATCTTACCGCACTTTTTGATGAATGGTTTAATGATGATGTTCCAACGATAAAAGTCAGATTTCTCAATTCTGTTATCTCGCTCTTGCTAGGGGGTTCATCTTTAGTATCTGGCTTAGGCATAGCTAACACAAACGCAATCACAATATCTTCAAATGGTGATTTAAGTCCAGACGATATTTTGAGATCTAGCGGAACAATAATTCACACAGGATTCAATGTGACGAATATTTCATTATATGATTTCACCATTTATATGAATAGCATCTTAGACGAGGAAATCAACAGCAAACTTTCAATTGATTGCAAGGAATGTTGTTGGCTAAAAGTTTGCGGTAGCACTCATCCGGTCCACCGATTTTCGTCCAAAAACGGATACGTTAACAAATCAGTTTACTGTGATGATCTTAAACCATTTTTCGCACATGTAACTAGCGCATTATTGATGAAAGGCTTGAAATTTACTGAACTGAAAAAGAATCTCTCTATTCTCTAGGGAATTTGGGGATACAATTTACACTAATATCTGTTAAAGTAATTCATATGTTTGTACCTTAACGATTAACAATTATTGTTGGTCTACTAAGTAAATATTTCCACGTTACCCTTATTTAACATCGTTAGCACCTACATCGTTGTATATTGAAGATGGCTTTCAGAAATCTACGGATATGTGACTACTGTAGATAGGGCCAATCTAATCAAGCAAAATTATTGCCCGAGCGCAACGATAATTCTAGACTTGGAACTTACCCTGAACTAAACTACAATCGATCGCCTCGGCAAAGAAAACACCATTAAAAGGGGAAAATTAATTCTGAGTTAATCCTCAGTTTCTATTTCGAATGATTTAGATTAGTCCAATGTGAGATAAGAATTGTGCCATATTATTCTATTATGATATTTAGCAAAAGCGTTAAGGCATCTGGAACCAACAATTTAAGAGCCAGAAACTTTTGGGATAGCAGTAGGTTATTTCAATATGTAGGCTCCCCTGTTTTTCAGACCATTCAAAAGTATAATTTTGTCCTCAAATTTCCTGTAATAAATCTACAGGAGATTTGAAGTTCAATGCTTGATGTGGTCGATGGTAATTGTAATCCATCATCCATTCCTCTACTTTCTCCCTTACATCATCCAGGGAGTGAAATATGTATGCATTTAGCAATTCTCTTCTGATGCTTCCATTCAATCTTTCAATATACGCGTTCTGTGTTGGCTCTCCTGGCTGAATAAAAACTAGTTCAACATTGTTTTCCTTTGCCCATTCATCCAACTTATGCGAGATGAACTCCGGCCCATTATCCATTCTTATTTTTTTTGGAAGTGCCCTATATTGTTTCAACTCATCCAACGCTCTGATAACCCGCAAGGACGGCAGTGAATAATCTATCTCCATAGCTAGCATCTCTCTGTTGTAATCATCAGCGATGTTCAACAACCTAAATTTCCTTCCATTCCAAAGCGCATCGCTCATAAAATCCATGGACCATACCTCATTTATAGTTTCTGGTACAGACAAAGGCTTTTTGACTCTTTCTGGCAGCCTCTTTTTTGCCCTGCGGCGGATATTAAGCCTCATTGATGTATAAATCCTATAAATCTTTTTATGGTTCCATTTAAGCCCTTTTCGACGCAATCGGTAGTAACACTGCCAGAAGCCTATGGAGACGTGCTTTTCAACAAGAAGTGAAAGCGCATCAACTACTTCACTATCATCCCGTCGTTTATGTTGATAATAATGTTTGCTGCGGTTCAATCCAACGCATTTACAGGCCTGACGATGGCTTATCCTTTTTACCATTTCATCCACTAAATCCCTTTTTTCGTCAGGCGTTAAAGCTTTTTTTCTACAGCCTCCTTGAAAACTTCATGCACGAGGCTAAGATTAGCATACATTTTCTTTAAACGTGCATTTTCTTCCTCCAATGCCTTAAGTTTTGACAACTCTTTTACTTCCATTCCGCCATATCTCTGGCGCCATTTGTAAAAGGCTGCTGTACTTATTCCTAACTCTCTGCAGAGATCGTGCACATTCTTGCCATTCTCATGTTCCTTGATTGCCTTTACAATCTGGGATTCCGTAAACTTGATTCTTTTCATATTGCCAATTAAAATTAATAGTTTTTCTAATAGCCTCGCTGCGCTCGGTCTAGAATTATACTTTTAACTGGTCTGAATTTGGGGAAGTGCACACAATCTAAGCACTGGTTTAATACTATAAGTGAGTTTCATTGTATTCGTTATTAGGCTGGAAAGTTCCAGCGAGTTTTTTGTTTTCTAAAATTTTCTTGTATAAATATTTTAAGGGTAATATTAAGAGTTAGTTATACCCCCTCGACTTACCTTTGGCTTTGAGGTAAAACATTATAGAAGCTCTATCATTTAGCTCAATGAATTCTATCAATCGGGACTCCACATAGTCCAAAAAGCTTTCTTCAATTTCCGTTACTTTAGTTCCAAATTCTTCATCGATCTTTAACCATTCGTAAAATTGAGTTCTTCCAATTCTAGCCTTTCTACAAGCAATAGTTTTTATTCCATAATTTTCCGCCAATAAGCACAAAACCTCTTTTTTTTTATCTTCAATTGTTCTTTTAGTTTTCATCACTTATAAATTTTCGTTTCTTTCCAACCATCTTTGAGAATGTTTTAGCTCCTAATCTGGTGGTAGACACAGTCTCATTCCTGAATTGTTATAATAAACTATTGTGTATCTATATCCACCTAGTGCTTTTACCATATCGGTTACACCATGCAAATATTTTTGACCATCAAACAATAAAATAAATTCGTCTTGACAAGCAAAGCCAATGTTTAATTCAGGTAAAATGAGTTCTCCTCCCGCAACATTTTCCTTTAAAATTATCATACAGGATAATCCATCCTTTGTATTTGCTTGATCAAAATGGTAGCCCATAGCACAATCTTTATTGACAACAGCACTTGTAAATGGCGAACCTTTAATAATATAGTTTTTATCTATTTTCATTTGTCCGACAACACTTTGTTTTACCTGTCGTGCATATTGGTTAGAAAAATATTTCTTATAAGCACGTGCTATCGTTTTTCCATAATCCAAAAACACGTTATGCTGATTTGGGAAATTGTAAGATAGTCCAGCCAGTTTACAAATGTTATCTCTTAAAGGATTACGAGGAACAGCATTGATATTTACTGTGGTTGTTGGCATTCCATTTGTCCGCTTATATGTTTCAAACCTAAGTTGACAACAAGTTTCAAGAAGGTCTGATTTTATAAGATTAGCTTTCTTGTAAATAGCTATAAGGGTTTCATCCATGGATATTCCGACCCATACTACACCACCCATTCCGAGGCATAGTGCACCAGTCATTCCGAGCCAAAGTACACCAGTTTTTGTTTGAGGTAATAAAATATTCCGAGGCAAAGTGCACCATTTTTGGTTCATTTCAGGATTATTTTTCTCTGCCATTCCGACACATACTGCACCACTATATTTAACCATATCATGCAATTGGGCATAGTTTAACCCGTCAATTATATAGGTTTGGTAAGCATCAAGCTTACCCCTGTAGATATGGCGAACAAACTGCTCAGCATGAATAAGATTAGACAGATACTCATTTTCCTCGATCAGGGCGTCTCCCAACGGAAAATAGAAAAAGAGGTCCGGGTCAACAGGCGTACGATCGCGAGTTACCTGGAAAAGTTCAGATCGACAGGTTTGACCTTTAATGGCTTGCTAAAGCTATCTGATAGGGATATCGATGAGATTCTTGGCCTTGTAAAGGAAGAGGTAATGGAGGATGCTGACCCCAGGCGGGTTCATTTCCTTGAACATTTGGAATATCACAATGAACAGCTCGCCTCCAAAGAAGGCGTAACCAGGTTATTGCTGTGGGAAGAGTATATTACCAATTATCCGGAAGGGTTTCAATATTCCAGATTCTGTGATCTGCTGCAGGAACATAACCGGGCCTCGAAGGCCGTTATGCATTTTGAGCATAAGCCAGCTGAGATGATGCAGGTAGATTTTGCCGGTGCGCCATTGCATTATCTGGATACTTCTACAGGAGAACTCGTTAGCTGTCCGGTGTTTCTTGCCATTCTTCCCTTTAGCGGTTACGGTTATGTGGAAGCACTTGTAGATGCGAAGTTACCCCAGGTTGTATCAGCATTGAACAAAGCACTCATCTATATTGGTGGTGTACCCAAAGGCGTAAAATCGGATAATATGAGGCAGTGGGTATCCAAAAGCTCAAAGTATGAACCTGTCTTTACCGAGATGCTGGAGCAATGGGCCAATCATAACAAGATTGCGCTTTTTGCTGCACGCCCGTATAAGCCAAAGGACAAGCCAAGCGTAGAGAACTTTGTGAGGATAGCCTACATGCGCATCTATGCGAAACTTAGGAACCAGACCTTCTACAGCCTTAAGGAATTGAATGCAGCGATCATGATTAAGCTGAATGAACATCACCAGCTTAGCTTCCAGCGCAAAAGTTTCAGCCGCTATGAGCTCTTCCATAATAATGAGTCCGCACTTTTGCAGCCACTTCCCGAATCACCTTTCTTTATCCAGCACTACACCAGGGCAAAAGTTCAGAAGAATTACCATGTGGTTATTGGTGAGGACTGGCACTATTACAGCGTTCCCTTTAGATATATTGGCAAAGAGGTCAGGATATCATATTGTATGGACAGCGTTGAGATCTTTCATAATTGCACGCGGATTGCCATACACGTCCGGAGTTTCAGAAAACACCATTTCACCACGGTAAGGGAACATATGCCTGAAGCTCATCAATCCTTTTCGGATGAAAAGGGATGGGATCCTGAATATTATCTGAAACAGGCTGAAAAAGCAGGTCAGAACACTTATGACTTTATTCAGAAGCTGATGCAGAGCAATCCCGTCATCCATCAATCATATGCTGGCTGCGCTGGACTGATGCGGCTCTTGAAAGCCTACGGGGCGGCAAGAATGGAAGCTGCCTGCAAAAGAGCACTCACCGGGCACAGGTTTAAATACACTGTAATAAAAAACATCCTTGACAATAATATGGACATGGTCAAGGAAACAGAACAGAAAGAATATAAGACACCACTACACCAGAACGTGAGAGGAGCCGAAGCATACAAAACCAACTAATAAAGATCAATATGAATACACAGAACACAGCAGATCAGATGAAAAGCCTAAGGCTCAGCGGAATGGCCAGGCGCTATGAGGCAACACTACAATTGCCAGTACACGAAATCCAAGACCCACATTCAATGCTTGCCATGCTTGTCCAGGCAGAAATCGAGTACCGTGAGCATGCAAGAACAGAAAAATATCTCAGGTTCAGTAAACTTAGATATCATGCACTTCCCGAAGATATACTCTGTACCTCCGAGCGTGGCATTACCCGTGAACAGGTACTAAGACTATCGGACGGCACTTTTATTGAACGTGGTGAAAATGTGCTCATTACGGGCGCTACCGGGTGCGGCAAAAGTTTCCTCGCCTGTGCACTGGGACGCAGTTCCTGCCTACTTGGATTCCGTACGCTATATTTCAGTATGAATAAGTTTCTGGATGCTCTTGCCCAGGCAAGGCTCGATGGAACTTACCTCCGATGGATTAAGGGGATATCCTCAAACAGGCTACTGATATTAGACGACTTCGGGCTTAAGCCCCTGAGCAATGATGCCAGGATTGCAATACTTGATATTCTGGAGGATAGATATGGCAACGGTGCGACAATAATAACCTCGCAGCTGCCAGTGGATAACTGGTATAACTTTATAGATGAACCCACACTTGCAGATGCAATTATGGACAGGCTGTCAGCATCTGCTCACAGAATTGCACTTACGGGCAAATCCATGAGAAATAAAAAAAATCATTAAGTTTACAGAATATCGCTTTGTCCAAAAGTGATATGGTTTAAAGTTAGTGCTAAAGCCAGAACCAAACTGGTGCACTATGCCTCGGAATGTGGTGTACTTTGTTCGGAATAATCAGTTGCAGATAATGATTCAGGTGAAAACCGTAAAATGCTTTATACTCACCATCGGGCAGACTATACAGTTTCAAGGCAAAGAAATTATCCTCTAATTTTTTGTTAGGGAATATTGGATTACCGATCTCGTATAGATGTGGAGAAAAGTCAAATCTCCCCCGAAATTTAAAAAAACGTTCTGTCATAATAAATTATGGAGTGGGGTTCCCTTTCAGTAACCAGACAAGGAACTGTTAACAATTGATAGCAATATACAACTATTCGGGTCTGTAGGCAACCTTCAAGCCAGCAGAGCAACTTAAAAAGAGCATCATCTGAAAAAGGTGCCAAAGAATAGCTAAGCCAGTCATGTCATTATCAATGAATGGCCTTGGTACTTAATCAACAATGATAAATAGTGTTATCATTTGGAGGCAAACAGAAGCTCTATTGATGTCCTCCAACCCTGAAACATCATACACTTGTCTCATATCTTGCAAGCCATCTTGTAAAGCCTATAACGTATCATGGCGAAAATTCATGCCGATAATCTTCCTAACTTCGTCCAGCTCCCGCGGCAAAAAACGTAGTCTCCTTTCTGTCAAGTCCAATAGTCGCTTCTCTAAATATATAGGTTGAAATCGATGTTTTAGTACATCGATGCAGGTGCTGAAGAGTGCTGATCTCTTATTTAGACTCTCGGCTGTAAATATCAAGGACATTGTTTGGTAAACGCTATAAAAAAAATCAACCGTGATACTTATCGATTGATCCCCGGGAGTTAGTGGAGCGATCAAGCCCAGACAAGCCCTTTGAAATAAGGTGCCAATATTAAATTCTTCGATTTCAGCGTAATGTAGCAACAGCCTACACTCGACAGGGATAAACCTATAGTTGAGTTTTAAGAGCTCCTCATAAAGCAGATCATATTTTTTCTCAGATATTTTTCCGGACTTTCGAAGAAAGTCAAAAATTGCAGCAATATTTAAGCCCCGCACACCGTTCTGTTGCAACCAGAATAACCTGATCAACCTCTCTTCAGAAACCAGTAGGGCATTCTGACTCTCAGCCATAAGGGCTGAATCTACAAAGGAGGGGCCTGTCATATCATCAAACTTTTTCTTCTCATGGGCATTGATTTTTAATGCTGCATCTACGGGTACGATCGTCATATCTGCGGCAATCCAATCGATTAAGCCTTTCAGCGCCGCTATTTCTGTTTGTACTTCATCTGATGTTTCCAATCTGTTTGCCAATTTATCCCCCTCGAGCCTGATGTGGGTAATGCCTCTTTCCCGGATTTGATCTTGCTCTTCCAGATATGTGGTAATCTCCTCGTATGTCGAACGCGTGATGAGCTTTTTGTTGTCCAGTAAGGTAATTTCTTCCATCGCACCAATCTTAAAAATCGTTACGATTGTAATGGCATCAAAAATGATTGGGCTTCCATTTTTCAAATATTCGCGGGCAGCAGTATGCTCATCTATTATCATGGTTGTATCTACGCCCATTCCCCTGTACTGAACAAAATCCTTCCAGACCTGAAAAACTGAAGACTTTCTTTGTACAGCAATTGAACCTAAGGCAATCTTGCCTTTGACAAACCGTTCACTGTTAATTTTGTCTATTTCTTGCCCTTCTTTAAGCATTTCAGAGAAAAAGCCAAAATCTTCTAAAAAGTTACCTGTGTTCCCCATCTGAAAATGTCTGGCCCCACTTTGCTGAAAGAATTTCCCAGTCAAGAGCTTCATGCTTTCGTGAAAGGCATATCTGTACTTTGTTTCAATCTGAAGAATTTCAATTTGCCGAATAACATCACCCGTTCCCATGGTCAGCTGATCACTAACCTTTTTTCCCATCAGCAGCTTAGCCAAAGGCCCGTCGAGGCAAGCCTCTCCATCGTTCTCGCTTGGGTCTGACCGTTCCTCAAATACGAAAGTTTCTGTTGATGCCCCATCAATTCTGATTAGAACCGCGTCATCAATCTTTACCACACTTGGATCATTATGGGATATTATCGGGATCTCTTTGGTCATGCCATTAATGTATTCCTTATGCGCATCAGGATCGTCTATAAACTGTCGCCTGATTTCATACATCACCTTCAAATAGGTGGCATAGTCTCCTGCTTTATAAAATAGCTGGGCCAAGTTCCGCTGCACAAAACGCGGTAATGTCTGATCTGCCCTTTCAATGCCCTTCAATAGACTCGAGAGTGCTCCAGGCTGATTATCTTTATCATATAACATGCCCAATCTGGTCAGGATTACCTGGTCATCAGGATAAACTTCAAGATATTCCCGACATGCGCCAATAGCATTTTTATAATCGCCGATATTCTGGTAAATGACAGCTTTGTATTCAGTAAGTAAATCAGTTGGGCCATAGTTTGACAACAGGCTTTCGGTAAGCACCAAGAGTTTTTTTGTTTCCCCAGCTTGATAGTATAGCTGCAATAGATCCTTGGTATGATCCGATAACACCTTTTGATTTGTTATGCCCTCCAGTAAGGTAGCTGCACGTTCATAGTTTTCCGTTCGACCTAACCACTCTATGAGCAGATGGACTTCTGAAGGTTCTGATTGGTTATCAACTTTCTTATAAGCTTGGTCAAGCTGCACCTTTAAAAACTCCTTATCACCTGAATACCTTCCTTTTTTAATATATGGCCGAATTTTTTCGGGATATTGATTCAGCAAATCCTCGTTTACAGTTGCCGCAGTCTCAATTTCCCCCTGCCGTTCATAGATATCCAGCATCCTAATCATGGCATGGTAACGGTTTTGTGGTTCAAGTGTGCCTTTTAGAAACACTTCAATCATCGCTAATGCTTCATCAGATTCACCTTTTTTATCAACAAGCTCAATCTTGAACAGGGTTACCTCCTCCAGCTTCTCTTGACCTCCGATTTCAATCATGCGATCAGTGATCCGGAGTGCCTCCTCAATTTTATCTGCCTCAAGTGCCGCAATGGCCAAGTGTCGTAATGAATGGTAGGTTTCGTTATATCTACAGGATTCAGCCATATCATTGTAGCTGCCTGTGGGATCAGGGAGGAACTTGCGCGAAACACCTAGGTTGATCAGCCACCAAGCCCTGGATTTTGCTAAACCGGAATCCTTAATTTCGTTCCAAGCCTCGCTATAAAGCGTTATTATATATTTGACTTTTTCTTTATCTTCTACACTTACCTGGCCGGAAAGCAATTCATAAGGTTTAAGGATAGACTGCAGGATACAGGTCGCGAGGGATGCCTTAAAATCAAAAATATTGGTGGTCGCCTTATCAAGGGCAGTTTTGGCAAATAATATGGATTGGGAATGATTACTGCTCAAACTTGCTGCCAGGCTCAAACCGGATGCCACTTCGATATCATTTTGTACTTCTTCTGGTACAATTGACAAAAGCTCGGGAAAGGGTAATGTCTCCCTTTTTATCATGATAAAGGCATACCATGCTTCAGTACTCATTGGCGCTGACTTCCAGATTTCATCAAGCAAGGCCATCGCTTGTTCGTCAATGCCCTTTATGGCATAACCCAGAGCCCCAATGGATTGGGCCTTGATGTTTCCAGGCTCATACCCATAAGCCTCAACAAAATAATTTCCAGCCTCAAGAGTTTCGTTAAGTTCCAGGCTAAAAATACCTAAATTGGCGATAGTCCGAAAACGGTCATGAGGGTTTAGTTTTTCCCAATTTCGTGTCTTGAACTGAGATAGGGCGATCATTCCTGCTTTTTGGTCGTTAGATTCCCTGAGTTTCATGATGTCATCAATTTCTTCGGTGAAATCACTGTTCACGCCTCCGGCATTAATGTTCATCTGCGTCATAAAATTATTAAGCTGACCGCTCAATTGCTCAATTGCCAGCTGGTTGTGGACTACACCTTCCTTTAGGATTTCTGTATTTTCCAAAGTTTGGGAAACTTCTTCCCGCATCCGGCGCATTTCGTTTCGGTACATTTCATCCACAACAGTCCCCGGATAGCTAAAACCTTCGAGGGTGTTGCGAAAGCGTTCCTCATGTACGACCTTCATTTCAGTAAGCCGTGATACGGAGTATTCTGCAACATCATCCGTGGCAATATGATGGGGATAGCAAAGTATTAAAAGATTATCAAAATGTCTCCTCTGCTCGGGTGTAAGGGGAGAGTCCCCTTGTTCACCTTTTTTGGATGCACCCACAATATGGCATACCTGTCCGATAAACCGATTCTTCTCATTTAAAAGTGGCTGTTTACATCCCGGAAAAGCACATTGATTTCCTGAAAGTGCGAAAAGTTTATTTAAGGTGTCCTTGGTAGGGGTAAGCCTGTCTGCCGTCTTCATTGCTCTTAATATTGTCTTACTTCTTCTTCGTGAATTTTCCCTCTGGATTATTTGGGGAATAGCCAATAATTAATAGGAGATTTCCGAACCTCGCGTAACCTTCTGTCTGCCGGGGATAAATTTTGTGTAATCAGATAATGGAGGTCGCTCAAAACCTTATCACTCTCAAATATGTAGCTATGGTTATTTACCGACCTAATATTAGAAGCCTCAATACTATCTATACCGACACCAACAAATATGCCCTCAATCGCCTGGCCCAAACGCTCACGAAAACTCCTTTTGTAAGAGGATACACCTAGGGCGAAATCATGGTCAGATGCATAAATTGTTCTTCGTTTGCCCAGTTTGTTAAAACTTGGCATAATAATGTTTTGAAATTCCTTTTTATCAATATCCGGCGCTCCGAGAATTAGCTGAAAGATTTTATCCAGATTAGGGGCCATTATTGGATCGGTGGTAATTTCTTTTAAGGAAAGTGTCAGCACCAGTCCACCCATACTGTGCCCAATGATATGGAGCTGTTCCAATTCATTGATCTCAAGGATTTCTTTGATGAAATCCCTCAGCACCAATGCAGCGCTTCTTGCAGCAGCCTCATCGGTTGAATACTTGGTCAATTTTCCTGCCGAGGGCCAGCTAAAGAAACCTGCAAAACCACTGAAGGGTAAATCCCATGCCAACTGAGCGGTGCGGTATGCGGCTTCTTTGAAAGTAGTTCGGAAACCATGCACAAATAATAAACCGTGTTTTTTTTCCTTTTCGGCAAGTTTTTGTTGAAACATTTCCTTGAAGTGCCCTAACTCCATCAATGCGCAATCCTCAAGAGAAATGTGAATGTTTTTATTTTCGAAGCCTTTCCAGAACAAAAGATTTCCCGGACGCTCCAATTCTCCTTTGACATGCCCTGCGGGTATCCCGACCACACATTTTCCGTATTTGAGCTGATCAGTTTCTTCATCTCCAAAATCAACCTCTTTCCTATCTCTCAATAGGTTTCTATTGGTTCCGTAAAAAAGATTAATTAGGCCTCCACTATCTTCTTTTGGCGTTTCAGATAACTCTTCCACCATTTCCAGGCGCTCAGATTTAACGCTAATTTTCGACTCAAGAAATTTGAGTTCTGATTCGGGCATTAGGTTATATGCCTTTTCCATTATCTTGGGGAGTTTCCGTTCAATTTTCTTGATCGTAGCCAGCTTTATCTTCTGGAACTGTCCGTTTTCGCTGATGATGGCATTCTTTACCAAATTGGCATCGAAGCCAGCAACCCATTCTACCGAGATTTTAATCTCCTGATTTTCTGGCCTTTCTTTTGCACTTACCCAACCCACCTTAACATGGTTTTGCTGGTCTATCCTCAAAATACTGTCGTGCATCTCGATCTTTTCTCCGTTGTAGATATCGTTGGCCATACGTTTGACACTTTCTATCTGTGCTTTGGGATGGCTTTGTGCCACAGCAATTGATATGTCCGCTAAGCTTTCGCCGAATGGGGTGGAGATACCGGGCCAACTGATGATAAGATCACTTGTGTCTTGCCCGCTGTCAATCCATTTTCGTAGCTCTCCATCCTGATGCGATATTCCATAAAATTCCGTTACAGGCCTGTATAGTTGAATGTTGTCTTTTGCCATATTGAGATGTTAATTAGGGATTTAAATTTAGATATAAATATCGTAATAAAGCGGGTTAACTCATATCAGGAATAAAAGATTTCCTTATATTCCATCAATTTTCTTCTCTGCCATTCCTCAGTATATGCCTTTTCAAGAAATGCTTTCTGTTCATCATTAATCTCGTTCATGAGTTTAGCATATTCCTTTTCTAATGATACTTTCCGCTGCGCTAGGAATGTTGGATTCGAAATGTCCTTTAAATAACCTTGCTCAAGTAGGTTCCAACTGGTATCCCTGTTTATGGCCATAAATTCAATCTCCCTGAAAATATGCATGTGGTTTATTTTTACCGCAGTATCCCATATGTCATTACCTTCCCATATGTCAAAATAAAATTGCTTGAAAGCCTCAAGTGTTTTTCTGGGAGGTATTTTTTTTAACGATCCGGCAATATAGTAATAGGGGCAAGGGCTAGCGGTTGCAATCATTGAAGTTGCGGTAATCCCCTCGCAGGATGAAATACATACTACTGAACTTTTATCTGGAGCCTTATAGATCTGAATCAGCTTAACCATCAGCGATCTCCATGGAATCAATTCTTGTTCATCCTTCTCATTCAAAGCAAATATTCCCTCATTATTGCCGTGGCAGTCCAAATGGATAAATGGAAAAAGACCCTCATCATATATCTTTTCTGCGACATTGTCCAGTAGTTTGAACAATTCTTCTTGGGAATGGAAGCTTGTAAATTGAGATGGTATTTTCTCTTCATCCAGCGCCTCGGATATTTTCTTTCCAGTCTTAATGTTTTCTTTCTTTAGGGATTCAAACACAAATACATACATAGCTCTTAACATAATATTGATGGCTGGTTTTTAGCAGGCTATTCAAACGTTCACTAAATTCGACGCTTTTCGTAACTCTGTTTTATGGTTTAAATATAGCCACTCTCGACATCACTACGGATCATTTTAGAAAATACCATTGCTTTTGGTTTACACTTTAGATGTTGTCTTCTGATTCGTTTCTACTGGTTCAACTTTGAGTAACTGGCTAAAAAATCTAAGACCTTAAAAAAAATTATGCTCGTAGATTAAATCTTTTGTTCTTCCTTCTGTTTACCGCTCGTAAAGAGCGAAAGTTTCATAGCCTTTACATTTAAACCTTTATTAAGATAAGTATTTGCAATTCGCGAATCAAGGTAATACCTATAAATTATTACTCAGCGATAACAAAAAAAGCTGCCCAAATGGTCAGCTCTAATTCATTTTAAAACAGGTTTTATTTTGCTAAAATCATTGCATTTTGCTCCACTTCCATGCTTTCAGAAGCATATGATTCTGATTTAAGACTGGCAAAGTCAGCTAATTTTAAATTTTTCATGTTGCTAGCAATCATTGTACTGTGATCAGCAGTACCGTTTAATTTCAACACCGCATCATCCTTAACGATAGTATATAAGCTTCCTGCTGTAGTTTTAATTCTCGCTGTAGCACTTTGTCCTAAAAATAACTGTAGGTATTTTACATCGAAATTATTGCTGGTTACCACAACGGATTGGCCATAAGCTTCGATTCTTTCCAAATCTTTTACGGTAATATTAAGTGTTACCTGACTTGTTTCCAATGAATTGATAAATAAGGTTTTTCCATCAGTTGATACTGAGGTTTTTGCAGCATCATAGTTGCTAGCACCCTCTACATTTTGTTTGTCACCTTGGGTTAAGATGATTTTAACGTTCCCGCTTACCCAAATCCTGTTGAATTTTGATAATGAAGAAGTTTTTGTTTCTTCTTTAACTGGCTCAGCGGCAAAAGTTGCTACCATTGATGAAGTTAATACTACTGCTGTAAATGCTGCTACAAATATTGTTTTTGCTAAGGTTTTCATATCGTTAATATTTTAGGTTTTTGCTATTTGTTTGTTATTAAGACGCAGCCATACATCAAACGTTGCAGGCAAAAACCCTATATTATACCAGCACTAATAACCACTAGACCAACGCGTGTAATTTCTAGACGAACTCTTTCCAACTTTCTATCCTAACCAGTATTAAATCCAAAGTTTGGTCATACTCATCCTCCACTGCCTACTTTAATTAAAAGTATCTCTGATTAGTGATACTGGCAACGAAACTTTTCTCTACCAGCATATTTATAACAGTCAAAAATCACTTTTACCTAAGCCAATAAGGGAATATGCTAGGGCATTTCAGTTTTATTCCTTTTGATGAATATCCATAAATTGCCACCACCATCTTTTGAAATCTGATCCAGAATAGTATGGTTTTCGGTTGTTTTTGGGGTGCAGGTTTCTTTTACTAATTTCTTTGCAGAGAGAATGCTACAATGTTCAAAACTATTAATTTAATGCCAAATGGTTCTCATGTTCCTTTTGCTATCTGCCTTAAATATATTTATACTTGCAATGCAGGACATCTCTTTTCTCTTGTGTGTAATATCTAACAACTAAATTAATCCCAGCTTTCTCATATGAATAATTTTCAAGAAGATTTTCTTAAAGATGTAAACAGGACTATAACTGAACTAAATAACCAGTTGTTAATGGCTGAACGGCTGAATTGCGAGGGCTGGATCATGGATGCATTTTCAGCTTCCTTAAGCTTTCTTTCTGTGGTGGTAATTGAGCTAAAGGATAAAGAGGTGAAAGTGAATTATCTGCATTATCTTGGGACGAACCTACCGGCTCTGAGTGGGGCCAATCATATCAATGTCGTCGAACCTGAATATATGGGACAGCAATCAATCGATTGGAGGGAAAAGGTCAGTGCAAAACTGCTCGGCAATGCCATGAACTCATTATCGGCACTTGAGAGTATGAAGTTCAATTTTGAGTTTTTTGAGAAGATTGGCTTTTATTCGGATAATGTGGTGGTGATAGGGGCGAACGGTAGTGGCAAGAGCCGTCTTTCGAGGCGTTTCAGAAAGGAGCTTTCTACAGGCGGCCTGGTAATTGCAGCACAGCGCATTCTCCGTATTCCAAAGCTAAATACAATTACGAGCGCTGAGAAGACTTTTAGCGACTTAAAAGCCTCGCAATCAAAAGATAAGTTTTCAAGGACCGACGTTGAGATAAATTCGCTTCAGCAGGAGTTTGAGCTGGCACTTAAGAACCTATTTTCGCAACAGCATGTTCAAAACCAGTTTTATAGGAATCAGTCGAAACAAAGATTTAAGTCTGGTATGGCGCTACGACCGCCGGATGATACCTTGTTGGATCGGACAATTTCGATCTGGAATAGATTGTTACCACACCGCGAAATCAGCTGCAGAGACGGAATGAATGTTACCGTTTCTTATGGCAATCATACCTACGCTGCAACGGAAATGAGCGACGGGGAAAAGGCAGTGCTATTTTTGATCGCACAAGTGCTGCAGGCGCCACAGGATGGATTTATCGTAGTAGATGAGCCGGAGACCTTTCTGCATAAGACGGTGTTGAAGAGATTATGGGATATCCTTGAACATGACCGTAGAGATTGTCTTTTTATATACCTCACTCATGACCTGGATTTTGCGGTAAGCCGCGGGACGGCAAAAAAGATATGGGTGAAATCTTATATACATCCCGATCAGTGGGAGATTGAGCCTATTCCAGATAATGAGATTCCTGAGGCGCTGATGCTGGAGTTATTGGGAAGCCGCAGGCCTGTTCTTTTTTGTGAGGGGGAAAGGGGGAAAGTTGATGAGCGGATGTATTCACTGCTTTTTCCAGGCTTTGTTGTGACGCCGGTGGGAAGCTGTCATGAGGTGATCAGTCATACCAGGGCTTTCAATAAAATACAGGGTAGGGACACACAGGCCCTCGGGCTGATCGATGCGGATTTTCATGATGCTGACCATCTTTCTTTACTTGAAAAAAAGAACGTCTTTCATTTTACGGCGGCCGAGGTAGAAAACCTATTCTTTGATGAGGCCTTTCTGCGAGCCTTTGAGGCAAAAATGCTATGTGGGAATGTAGTAGAGGGGCTGATGGCGGATATTGTCTCCGGGCTGGAAAAGGACAAAGAGGTGCAGGTTTCGAATTATCTCGCTGGCCGAATCAATTATTATTTCCAAACTTCCCATCTTTCCAGAGCAGGAACGCTAAAGGGTGTAAAGGATAATCTTGCGAATTATCTTAATGACCTGGATATTGAGCGATGGTATAAAGAAAGGATGGAGAAAATCGAGGGCTTTCTTACTTCCAGTGATTATCCTTCGATTATTCAGATTTATAATAACAAAGGCCTGGTTAATCTTGCTCATAAGCATTTTAATCTTGCAGATTTTAGGGAGCGAGCTTTTAGGCTGTTGGCGGCCGAAAAGGATTTTAGGAAGTTTTTTTACCCTTACTTTCCAGAAAGCCTGGTCAAGATGGGATGCGAGAAAAATAATTCATAGCATGGTTTTTCTGCTTTATTGCAAGTCCGCTAGCTTCCTATACTTTTTGACAGCATACCTGACATTTACGCTAAGGCATTATCTGTAAATTATGCTATATTTGGTTATCTAATAAATCTCTCATGAATATTCAACACCCTGAATGTATCTTGTCGGCATTCATTTTCATCCTTTCATTTATATTTATTCTAAAGTGAACGGATTCAAAAGCATTTACAAAATTGATCTTAAACACAGGGATCTTAAAGCCATCACTGGGATCAAGGCGGTTATAAATCGCATCGTCAGAACATCAATTGATAAAATGGGTGGAGACCAACCGCAAGAGATTGAAACCAATCGCTTCGAAAAAAAGGACTTTGTGTACCACTTATACCTGACAAATACCGATGAACAGGAATCAGAATGGGCTGAATTTATACCAGAGGACCTTAAAGATGAGACCTCTTTTATCCAGCAAAAGATTTCCTTATTGCTTTTTATCGAAACAGATATGGGGCTCTTCGTTATACCAGGCGGTAGCGCATATAGAATTATTCTTCCCTTTATCGATCAATCTTTTGGACTGAACACCTACGACCGCATAATTGAAATTGTCGACGACGAACTGACATCGATGAAATCCCGTGGCATAACAGGCCAGCGGATAGCAGCAAATGAGCAGTACCGTGATAATTATAAGCTGATCAATTATATCAAATTTGGAAAAGTTCCCCAGGAGCTCACCGTAAAACTTTCGGCTAAATCCAGTCTGACATGGTTTAGTGCTGTTCAAAAAAAGAAATCTGAACGAATCCACATAACAGTTGGAAAAGGCATTCAAGTTAGGAAACAGATTGATTTTGAAATTTTGCACAACATTGTCCAAGAAATCTGCTGGATGTTGGGCGAGGTACCAAAAGACTATCTAAGCTCCTACATTGAAATTACAGACGACTCCTACGTAGAGGATCTAAGGCAGGCTCTCCATCAAAAAATATTTAACTATATCCCGTACCTGCGTGGTACAGATATGGATTCCCGAAATAAGTTTGAATATGACTTTTGCAATCCAAATCAGATTGAGAAATTTTACCAAGCAGGCAAACATGTGCTTAAGGAGAAAGATGGGGATATTTACAAGCAATTTGCTGAAGTTGAAGATCGATCCGAGATTTTCCCCACAGTGCTTAACTATGCATATGGAAAATATGGAGATAACGCATTTGATATCAAAGTTTTTCTAAGTGGAGTAAGGGTATTGAGTTATACTGGTTCAACAAATCCATTAACTAGCTCATTCATGTTTTATCTCAACGCAGAGATTACCTATCAGGGCCGTCCGATCTTTTTGATCGATACGAAATGGTATGAACTTAAAGAGCTCTTTGTTAATGACATGATGAATCAGGCAAAACGTGTCCTAAAAGCGTTTCCTTTGCCCAAAGGCATTCTGCATATACCATGGGATAAATCTGTAACGGCTCGAGAAGGGGACTATAACTTGAAATATAACCTTCTACCAGGTTACATCGTTTCAGATACAGTAATCGTGGATGGGGTAGAAATCTGTGATATCATTCATTATGATAACGACAATGTTTATTTGATACATGTTAAAAAAGGATTCGACGCAAGAATAAGGGAGTTGACCAATCAGATCTTAATTTCTGCACGAAGGCTCAGCGAAACGAAGAGCTCAGGAGATTATACATTTCTAGAAAAGGCATATGATCAGATTCGCGAACTTGGACGCGACTTGGATGGTTTGGACAAAGATCAGTTTGTTACTCTTTTTTCTAAAAACATAATTTATGTGTTGGCCATGAATTCGCAATTAAAAGAAGATTTAAAGATTGAAGACAATATTGAAAAATATACTTCTAATATCGCACGTTTCTCCTTGATCACGTGTTCAACGGATGTAAGGGGTTATTATGAGATGTTAACTTACCAGATCCCTAGAGTCTGAATACTGCCGAAAAGAAAGGATTATTTTCTATTGCTCACCTCAGCTGATAGCAATACGATAGCCGCATTTTAAACTAAATCTCTATGATCAAATCTTTCTCATAGCCATTATACTTCTCATTCAAATAGCCATGTGGATTACAGATAATTTCAGTGTTACCAATAGTATATCTGGTTGGCGTGTGGATATGGCCATGAATCCAGTATAAGGGCTGATGCTCCAAAATCACATCTTCAAGGTTTGAAGCATAGGCAGATGACAGGATATCATCTCTATAAAGCTCGGGTATTGATTGCAGGCTAGGTGCATGATGGGTAATTACCACATTCTTATAACCGCGTGATTCTTTCAGACTTTCTTGCAGCCAAAATTTTGATTTCTGGTGAATCTGATAGGTATCTATTGTTCTTAACTTTGAATAAGCTGGATCTCTGCGTATCTGCACATAATCGTTCATTTTGGCTTGACAAATAATGCCAGACTCCACAGGATTTCCATATAAGGAAAAATCCGTCCACATAGTTGCACCGTGGAACCTTATGCCCTCAAACTCAACCATATTATTTTCAAGGACATTTACATTTGAGTTTTTGGATGCTTCAAGTATTTTGTTGAGTGTCTTCGGGTATGATCCCTTGTAATATTCGTGATTACCCAATAAATATATTACCGGTTTATCAGGGATGTTTCGCTTTACCCATTCTATTCCTTTTGTCCCCAGGTTTGTATCTCCAGCCAGGATAATGAGATCAGCATTGCTAAAATCCAAATCTGAGATTCCAAATTCTTGATGTAGGTCGCTAATTATCTTTATTTTCATTTCTTTAGTTGATAACATTCGAATATATTATGGTTTTTCAGACAGAAATTGTTCCTAACGTTTTTACAAAAAAGGATGACTGCATTCGATGTATGATGATTGTTATTTCAAACTTAATCAACATAAATGATTGAAATAACAATCATTTAGCTAATCACTGTTTATCTAAAAAATCAATTGGCTTATAAGTAATTAGGTATAATAGGTGCATTGACACGCAAATTCGGTTTACCGAAACGGAGAATTGCGGCGATCATCGCCGAAAACTCCCATTTTCGTAAACCAAAATCCAGCTGGTATGAATAAACCTTAAAACAAAAAAGCAGGCAATTTATCCTCCTGAAATAAAGAAGTTATTTTACATCTCGGAACCTTTTGGTCAGTTCCTCCATACGTCCGACCAACTTTTTAAACGTTTTCGAGTCACCATAGATCATACTTTCCTGCATGGCCTTATAATCATTTTCCCAAGCTCCCAATACCTCAACCGGTGGAATAAAGCTGATATCCTGATACCCATGTTTTTCGTAACCAATTCCTCGGATCACATTGAATTTTGCCCGATGTTCCACTATTCCCTTGTATAAATCCTTATCTTGCAGCGCCTGGTTACCATGCTCAGTATCCATAATCCTATCCAGATCATATAGATGCCGCGACATTCTTTCTGTTCTTATCTTTTCAGCAGGCTTACAAAATTCCTCATGTAGGAGAAAAACCTTTTCCAAAAATGTACGCGCTGGCAGAACAGTAAGCACGCTGAACTGTTCCCCAGCTATGTTAAAATCGCCCAAAGCCTGCGAAATAATCGGGCTAATTTCCCTTTGCTCTGAAGGCTCTTTTAGCGACCTGGCACCAATCTCGATCAGTACAGCCTCTTTTAAATAACCGCCTTTTTCTAGTACAGACTCGTAATACAGCTCCAGTACCTGAGGATCCCGGTCAGATTCTGTCGTTTCAGCCACTTTTAAAGAAAACAGATCTGCAGGGATGCCCAAATCGAGCAACTCCTTTTCCAACCCGTCCCTAAATTCCCCTGAAATAAAGGCACAGGAAGCCTTGCGCAATTCTTTAATCTTGGAGTTACTCAACTCTTCCCCAAAACCCAGTACCGACCGGTCAATAACCAGATCGATATCTTCGGAAAAACGCTCGATCAGGTCCCAGGATTTACTTAAAGAAGTACCGCCTTTGAACACCAAATGATCCGACCAGGGAGTCCGGAATATCGCATACAGCGCCAAAGTTACCCACCAATCCTTTTCTATCGCATAAGCGGGAAGACCAGTCTTGTTACTGGCCAGTCCCAATAATTCTTTCTGACGTTCAGCCGTTGATTTAAGCCAGTTTATCATTTTCTATCGATTTAGAGAGTTCATTCAATATCACCGCAATCCATGCCGGTGCTAATTTAGCGTCATGTTCAATGTTCCTGTTATCTTCATCCTTCAGTACCAACTTCAAACGGTCTAGCATTTGGCTATCCACATTCTTCTGACCCAGTTCTGAAAGCGCCTGTATCACCAGCGTACTGATCTTTCCTTTAGTAGCCAGCTTCTTTGCCGTTGTAGGCTTAAAAGTAATCCGCTGCTTTCCGATCTTGATTTTCCTGGGCGCACCATCAGTCAGATAAGTAACATTCATCGGCACCTGTGTAGTCAGCCTCAGTTTATGTAAAGCAGCAGATCCTGTAGGAATAATCCTCGCATGATCACGCCTAGCAATACTTTCCGCTATCTCCTCAGTAGAAGGGTAGAGGCTACCAAAAACAGGATCTATCTTCGGATACAAATAAATTCCATGCGCAAGCCGTTCCAGTACATGATCCCTTTCAAGCCTGTACAGGCTGCTCCTGATCGCATCAGCACTACCAATATCCGAAAAGTCGGTTGGGAAAAACAGCTTTCCGCGCTTATTCTTTATTATCTTGTTAACTATCTGATTATGTGCTGAATATTTCATATTAAAATGAATTATTTTGCCACAAATTTATGAAATATTTGTGACACTTTATACTAGCTTTTTTTGGCTCATAAGAAGAATGATTGACGTATAGGAATAAGTCATGGCCCATCTTTGATGGGCCATGACTATACAGCAAGTGCCTTTTATACTGTTTACCGAATGGCAACTTTGTTGCCATTCGGTAAACAGTAAGCGAATAAAGGGCATGGAGATCCCTTTAAAAAGGCTTATTTTTTAAAATTTTTGGATTTTCTTCGAAGATTATCAAAGATAAAAACAAAATATAAATAATCAAAAAACTTGTTTATAATCAGCCACTTAAGTCTACTTGCTACTCGCACTTCCTAAATCTGTTGGAAATTTGATTGGGCCCGTTTTTTCTCTTAAGTTGCCTTGCTACCATAATACCTCAAAACACTATAATTATAAAAACTCACAGTTGCCATAAAAATGTTCCCTAAAAAGATTACACCATGAACTATATTTTAATGATTTTACTCAACTAAGAAGAATCTAAATTAACATTGCTTCAATATTCAAAGCCTATAACAGCTACATAGCTAACAATCTAGCTAAAAAGCTTCATAACCTTCACATCACCATCATCCTCCTCTTTATCCTTCTAGAAGTTTTCTGTAATGCAGACATCTTAATACCAGTTTAAAAAAACATAAAAAGTAATACTATTAGTATAATAATTATTTATTTTTTAAACCCTTGTGTGAAAATTATCTGCCTAGTGTTGATACAAATACTGGCAATTAGATTAAGATTGACAAGACAAATTACAACCGATTTCCGTTTACACTGAAAGCAATTTATCTAAATAGCTTCATAACTTTCATATCACCAGTATCTTCTTCTTCCTTATCTCGGTTTAAAAGTTTCTCCTGTAATGCAGACATCTCAGTACTAACTTTAGTATCGATAACCTTCGCATAATGCTGTGTTGTTTTCAAGCTATTATGACCAAGCATTTGGGATACGGTCTCAATCGGAACACCATTTGAAAGGGTAATAGTGGTTGCAAAAGTATGCCTGGCGAGATGATAAGTAAGCACTTTAGTGATGTTACAAAGATCGGCGATTTCTTTCAGGTAACCATTCGTGCGTTGATTAGTGAGCACTGGCAACGCGACTTTTCTCCATCTGCATATCCTGTGATTCTTATACCTGTCAAGAATTACTTTCGCCTCATCCAACAAAGGGATGTGACAGGGTGTTTCCGTTTTCTGCCGTTTAATGAATATCCATAAATTACCGTCATCACCCTTTGTAATCTGATCGGGGCGAAGCTGTTTCACGTCTATATAAGACAAGCCTGTATAGCAACTGAAAATAAAAATGTCACGAACAATGTTTAAGCGCTCGAGTGGAAATTCCCTGCTTTTGATCCTATCCAACTCTTCCATATTTAGAAAAGTCCTTGCCTTAGCTTTAGCAGTATTGCGATAATTTAAAAATGGATTCCCGACTATCCACCCCGCACCAAGGCAATACAGCATGATTTTTTTCAGGTGAACAATATATTTCCGGGCAGACATTGCATTATTTCCTCTATCTATTCTAAGAAATAGCTCATAATCGGTGATAAATTTAAAATCCACCTTTTTGACGTTAATGTCCTGAACCTCATATTTGAGCTGAAGAAATTGTTTAACATGTCTGATGGAACTTTGATAGGTTTGAAACGTGCTATAACTGTATCCTTTACCAATCAGTTTTTCCATATTGTCATTGTGCTTCTGATAAACTCTTAGCAGGCTGTGGTTAGACGTATTCTTTCCGGTAAGATGATCCCTCAAGACTACCGCTGTCACCTCATCTTCCTTTTCAACAAGAGTGGTATGAAACCGTCGAACTTTTGAGGCCAGCGTATCCAGATAATCATTAAGTTCCCGGATCTCCTCGCGCAGGCCAGTGCCTTTTCCTTTAAGCGCAGACCAGAAGCTGGGAACAATTTCCCTGCCGACAGAATATTCCGAATGTTTTCCTTTCACGGTAATCCGTAAATAGATGGGCATCATCTCGCCCTTGATAAAATTTTTTGGTCTTTTTAGATAGAATAAAAGATGAAAATTGTAACTCATAATGATACATTTAAAATTAAACAAATGTACATTTGAGCCAGTGAGTCATCAAGATGTTCGTCAGTCGAACGAGCTGTAAATCAATATCTTACAAAATAATCCAGCACCCGAACATTTCGGAATAATTCTGGTTTTGATATTTCAATCAATTTACTGACCTACAGTGTTTTACAAAAAATAGTCAATTTTCGACTCACTAAAATTAACCATTCAGAATGGTCGAAAACGGGTCTTAATGTGTCATAAAAACCAAAACAAAGCCTTGAAAATCAACGATTTGCATGACAATGTTCTGGTTTGAATCTAAGGAAGTGGTCCCGACGAGAATCGAACCCAATGCATTTAAGCACAACTAGGGGCACTTTTTTCTATATTTTAATCCAAAACTCACCTTTTGCTCGCCACAGATTTGAGTCTAAATATTTGCAATATCTAAAGGCTTAAAATTCGTAATAAGATTTAAGAAAACCAAGCTAAAATATGAACACACTTTTTGCTTGAGATTTTTTTTGTAATTGACTTTTAAAAAATAATAAGATAGCAAGATTAGCAAGACTGAATAATCAAAGCGACGTTCATTAGAGTTTCAAATATGTCCATTTTCTTGAAACATTTTATTGCGCCAAATTAAGTAAATAACCTAAAGCTAGCTTGTTCGTAGGTCACCCTAAGCTTACGCTAAACCTATTTCAGAAGTAATTTAGTCATAATCAGTATTTGATAAAATCCAAAATCCACCCTGGTCTTCATCAAAGAGAATAAATGCATTATCATAACCCATATTTCCGTGGTAAGCTGACCAACCCTCTTCTATTTGATAAATGATGAAGGATGTTAACTGCCCCTGTATTATTGAATCACTGAATCCCCGGGCAAGTCCTACTATATCTTTTAAACTTTTATCTGATTTAAAGAAAAGCCCTCCTTTACTAACTAGTTCTGCTAATTTTCCCTCAAATGCAAGCGGACTAATTCTATTAATACTAATTTTTCCAAAACGTTCCCAATTTGCATTGTTTGAAAATTCTCTAATAGGTGAAGGTTTAGCATTCAAAAATTTGTTCGTCAGAAGGCCTTTTATAATTCGGTTAGTTAAAGACTCCTTTGAATTTCCTAATTTATCAATAAGTGCCAAGTTTTCAACGCACTGTGAAAATAGCTTTTTGTCACTGCACACACATTTGAATAAAATAGGCTCTTCGTTATAAAGATTCGATAATTCTTTAAAAAATGGATGGTCAAATTGTTGATAGTCATATATGTATTTAAATTCCAAATTCTTAAAATTATCAGCTATTTCATCCAGAGTCATGGGGATTAAGATGTCATTTTTTTTCATTTTATCTTTGATCTGAGTGCTATTGATTATTTATTGAATCTTGTAGGTCTCTGAGGCAGTTTAGAATAGTGATCATACCCTTAACATTCTCATCGGTTGAATTTAAAAAATCTCCCACGCTAAGAACTAAATCTTCCCCATCTTTAAATAGATCATTTACATCGGAAAATTCACCTGCCATAGAAAGCTGGATAACCAGGTATGAAAATCCTTCCTTTTTTGAGACTAAATTTACGCTATAGATTTTTTGGCTTATCACAAATCTACCATTTTTTGATAGAAATTGAGATGAGTATTTGATAAACAGTTATAGAATTATTATGTCTTTTCTAGCAGGCCAGCGATGAAGTAAAGTCTACAGATGTTTCCTTTCAACCATCAAGAAAATGGAAGAATATAAGTTATCCTATGAGAGATTTTTAGCTATATTGTAATCACTTACATTTATTGAAATGAAAAACGACAAAACATCACAAAACTACACGTTAAACAGACGTAATTTTGTTACTGGAATTATCCCGGTGATAGCTGGTGCGACAATACCATCCTGGGCTTCCGCGAAGGAGATTCAACAAACCAGTCAAGACAGTGAATTTCCAGGACTTATTACGCGAGAGAAAAAGCCATTAAATATGGAGTTTCCATTTCCTACGTTAAAAAACAGGATTACTCCAAATAACCAGTTCTTCATCAGGAGTCATTTTAACATCCCCAATATTGATGCTGCAAATTGGGAATTAGAGATTGGCGGCAACACCAATCAGGTCATAAAGATCAATCTGAGCGAACTTAAAAAGCTTCCTGCAAAAAAGGTAATGGCTACTATAGAATGTGCCGGAAACGGACGTGCTAACCTCGCCCCAAAAGTGAAGGGTTTAGGATGGGAACAAGGTGGGATCAGCAATGCTGAATGGACAGGAGTACCTTTATCCGTATTGTTAAAAAAGGCTGGGATAAAGGTGGGTACGGTAGACATTATTTTGGAAGGGAATGATGAGGGGATGATTACAGAAGAGCCGAAATCACCAGGGAAAATCAAATTCGCCCGGAGCATTCCTTTAAAAACAGCAATGCAGGATCACATCATCATCGCCTATGAAATGAATGGAAAACCATTGAGTGCTGAACATGGTTTCCCGGCAAGGGCAATTATTCCAGGATGGTATGGTATGGCATCTGTGAAATGGCTGATGAAAATTACTGCATCTGAAAAGCCGTTTGATGGCTATTGGCAGACGATTGAATATGCTTACTGGAAGCGTGTTGAAGGACTACCTACCTTGACGCCCGTAACCACTACATTGGTTAAGTCTGAAATATCAAGGCCGGTATTGTTTGAAGCGGTGCCGGCTGGAAAACCTTATCAAGTAAGGGGTGCAGGATGGTCAGGTGATAGTAACCTATCGAAAGTAGAAATAAGCACGGATAAAGGCAATTCATGGCAACCAGCAAAATTAATTGGTCCTGCTATCCGTTTCGCCTGGCGGCTATTTGAATTTGAATGGGTGGTTCCTGCTAAGACTGGAAGATATAGTTTAATGGCTAGAGCGACAGATCAAAATGGCAAAACGCAACCCATGGAGCATGATTTAGACAGAAGAACTTACATGGTTAATTTTATCTCGCCAATTGATGTAGATGTAATATAGCTCAATAAGAACAAATTTCAGGATCTTGCGGTTATCGCATAAGGCTTGTCTGGCATAAACAGTTTATCACATTTAATATTCTACATCAAACCATGATCAGATTCACGTCTATACTTTTACTATTTGCTAGTTTCTCTGCACGAGCACAACATGAACACATGCAAATGGCAACTAAAAAAAATATCTTCCTTGGGCAAATGGCCCATATGATGATGAAGATGGATGAAATATCAGCTACCACATCTGCAGACAGAGATTTCATACAAATGATGATCCCACATCACCAGGGTGCTATTGATATGGCAGAAGAAGAGATTAAGACCGGAAAAAATAAAGAAATGATTCAGCTGGCTAAAAGTATCAAAGCTGAGCAACAAACCCAGATTCAGCAAATGCAACTCCTGCTCAGCCATCCTGAAGGATTTATCGCTACAGGCAACCAACATCAAAACGCTAACCAGAAGATGATGAAAGTGATGATGGAACAAATGCCTGAAGAAAAACAATTGACGGATACTGATCTGTCCTTTGCAAAAATAATGCTTCCTCACCATCAGGCTGCCATCGACATGGCTAAAGTTGAGTTGCGGTATGGAAAAAATAAAAATGTAAAAAGACTGGCCGAGAATATTATCTCAGATGAACAGATAGAAATCCAACAAATGAAGACATTTACAACCTCCCATTAACATATGAAAAAGATATCCTTGTTTACGCTATTTATATCCAGTTTTGTCCTACAATCAAAAGCACAATCAATCTATGCCCAAGACAGGGTTTATACAGGCAATCAGATATCTAATACGGTTTCTGTCTTAGATCCCTCAACACAAACGCTATTAGGAAATATTGTTCTTGGTAAACCCCAACCTGATATCTTAAGTCCTCTATATAAGGGACAGGCCCTGGTTCATGGCCTGGGTTATTCCCCTAAAAAGCAATTACTAGCAGCGGTTTCCATTGGATCAAATTCAGTAACCTTTATTTCAACAGCAAAAAATAAAGTATTAAAAACTGTTTATATCGGACGTTCACCGCATGAGGCAACCTTTAACCCTTCAGGATCACAGGCATGGATATCGGTAAGAGGAGAATCGTATATCAGCGTAATTGATGCAAATAAACTGATTGAAATCAAGCAAATCCCAGTAGCCGACGGCCCGGGAATGGTTGCTTTTACTCCAGATGGAAAATGGGCTTATATTTGTTCCAGCTTTACTGCAGAAGTGGATGTAGTGAATGCAACTTCTTATGCTATTGTAAAGCGTATTCCAGTAGTTAGTCCATTTTCTCCAAATATATTCTGTAGTCCTGACGGGAAATGGATTGCATTGACACATAAGGATGTAGGGAAGATCACTGTCATCAGCACGGAGACAAATACTATACATACAGTACTAAATACAGGTCCAATTACCAACCATGTCACTTTTACTTTAGTTAATAATTCACCTGTGATGCTGGCAACCATTGGCGGAGAAAACAGCTTAAAAGTATTTAGTGTTTCACAAGATTTCAAGCTTACTGATAGCATTGCGACAGGATCATTGCCACATGGCGTCTGGACTTCAGCAGATGGTAAATTTGCATATGTCGGATTAGAAAATGATGACCAGGTACAAGTGGTTGATCTGGTAAAAATGGCCGTTGTAAAAACCATTGCTATTGGACAATGTCCGCAAGCATTGTTGTACGCCGCTAATGCCAGCCCTGCAAATGCCTCAAAAGAAAATTTAACCCCGCTTAATCTTGCAGACAAAAGTCAGGTGATTAAATTGATGAATAAGGATAATTCAATGTCATCAGGTGTGCACTTCCCCAAATTCAGACCAGTTAAAAGTATAATTCTAGACCGAGCGCAGCGAGGCTATTAGAAAAACTATTAATTTTAATTGGCAATATGAAAAGAATCAAGTTTACGGAATCCCAGATTGTAAAGGCAATCAAGGAACATGAGAATGGCAAGAATGTGCACGATCTCTGCAGAGAGTTAGGAATAAGTACAGCAGCCTTTTACAAATGGCGCCAGAGATATGGCGGAATGGAAGTAAAAGAGTTGTCAAAACTTAAGGCATTGGAGGAAGAAAATGCACGTTTAAAGAAAATGTATGCTAATCTTAGCCTCGTGCATGAAGTTTTCAAGGAGGCTGTAGAAAAAAAGCTTTAACGCCTGACGAAAAAAGGGATTTAGTGGATGAAATGGTAAAAAGGATAAGCCATCGTCAGGCCTGTAAATGCGTTGGATTGAACCGCAGCAAACATTATTATCAACATAAACGACGGGATGATAGTGAAGTAGTTGATGCGCTTTCACTTCTTGTTGAAAAGCACGTCTCCATAGGCTTCTGGCAGTGTTACTACCGATTGCGTCGAAAAGGGCTTAAATGGAACCATAAAAAGATTTATAGGATTTATACATCAATGAGGCTTAATATCCGCCGCAGGGCAAAAAAGAGGCTGCCAGAAAGAGTCAAAAAGCCTTTGTCTGTACCAGAAACTATAAATGAGGTATGGTCCATGGATTTTATGAGCGATGCGCTTTGGAATGGAAGGAAATTTAGGTTGTTGAACATCGCTGATGATTACAACAGAGAGATGCTAGCTATGGAGATAGATTATTCACTGCCGTCCTTGCGGGTTATCAGAGCGTTGGATGAGTTGAAACAATATAGGGCACTTCCAAAAAAAATAAGAATGGATAATGGGCCGGAGTTCATCTCGCATAAGTTGGATGAATGGGCAAAGGAAAACAATGTTGAACTAGTTTTTATTCAGCCAGGAGAGCCAACACAGAACGCGTATATTGAAAGATTGAATGGAAGCATCAGAAGAGAATTGCTAAATGCATACATATTTCACTCCCTGGATGATGTAAGGGAGAAAGTAGAGGAATGGATGATGGATTACAATTACCATCGACCACATCAAGCATTGAACTTCAAATCTCCTGTAGATTTATTACAGGAAATTTGAGGACAAAATTATACTTTTGAATGGTCTGAAAAACAGGGGAGCCTACACAGGCATGCTAAACGTAAGAAGCGTAGGCTTGACTGATCTTGTCCAACAGGACTTTAAAAAACTCGAGCCAAATACTTCGTATACTTTAGCGTTAACCAACTCCTCAAATGATACGTTTAACGCAGATTATGTCATCAATTCTTTTAAGACCGATGAAAAAGGAGCTTTTAGCGGTCAATCCTCGGGGATAATTAAGAGTGTAGGAACAGGTGGCGCCGATTATAAACATGTGGTTCTTATTGATGATCTTTCAAAAAAGCTGGTGATGATCAGTAACTAATGTATTTTAAACCAAAGATATAACTGCCCATAATGCAGCACTTGAAATTACTATCCATAAAATTACGCCTTGTAACAGTGGCATTATCCCCACTGCTTTCAAGATAGTAAATGAGAGTCCGCTTCCTATCAGGAACAATGTTAAAGTTAAGCCTACTTTTGCTAATGCTACAAAGTAGGGCGCAAAAGGCTTAATAAAAGGTAAGTAGGTGTTGGCGATCATTGCCAGGATAAATAGCCCTATAAAATAGGGTATACTAACTTTGCTATTGTTGCTTTTGAATAGGAAAGATGTACCAAACGCTACGGGAACAATCCATAGTGCTCTGGCTAACTTAACAGTTGTGGCTATCTGTAGTGCTTGTTCACCATATTTACTGGCTGCCCCAACAACAGAACTGGTATCGTGAATAGCAATGGCACACCACATACCAAATTGTGACTGTGACAAGTTAAGCGCATGTCCGATAGCGGGGAAAAGAAATAAGGCCACCGAGTTGAGTATAAAAACAGTACCCATTGCAACGGAGATCTGTTTTTCTTCTGCGTTCATTACAGGCGACAATGCAGCAATAGCACTTCCACCACAGATCGCCGTTCCAGCTGATATCAAAAAAGATGTTTTACGTTCTATTTTAAATACTTTTCCCAGGATAAAACCAATGATAAGCACTCCGAAAATAGAAACTACGGTAAACAGTACGCCTTCTTTTCCTGCTTTCATTGCACTGAATACATTCATTCCAAATCCTAGCCCGACAACAGAAATTTTTAGCAGCAGGTTTGTGGCCTTGTGATTTAAATGCAGATAGGGATGTTCCATTAGTTGCGCCAATACTAATCCTAGCAATAAGGCTAAAGGAGGCGACATAAATGGAAAGAGGCACAGCAAAACTGCCAGGATGAAGATAATTTTGCGGGTGTTTAAATTTAAGTTTAGCAGGTTACCCGCCTTTATTTTAGAAGAATTTGAATTGTCTTTGATTTGTGTCATGATTTTGATTGTCTTTATTTTCTAATTCAAAGATCCATAACTAATAAACCCCGATCAAATCATTAAAACTTATCTTCCATAACTTCATGTTATAGAAGATAAGTTTTTAGACATTATTTATTCCCAACCCCATTTTTTGAAAATGAGATGTCCTTTATCGGATTGCATAAACTTGATAAAATCCTCAGTTTCCGACTTATGCGTACCAGTGCTACCCCTCACTACAGGTGTACCTCTATAGACTGTTTGTGTAACAGGAATCCTAACCATTGAGGTGAGGTCTGGTAAACGGTTATGCCAGGAGCCAAATGTTATCCAGGCATCATATTGAGGATCATTTTTCCATGCAGCAATACCCAATGCCGAATTTGCAAATGTACCTGCTATACGCTGCTGTATGTTTGCAATCAGATCTTGTCGACCTGCCAAATCTTCCCAAAGCCCCATTTGCCCAGCCCCATTCACATCAAGAATTTTCACACCTGGTTTACAGAGATCGCCCAGATTTTTGATGTTTTTAGGATTGCCGGGCCGTACAAGGATCGCTGCCGCACGTTTATATAACTCTGTCCGAGAGTTCGCCACTATCATGTTTGGGTGGTCAGACATGAATTTTGAAAGCATGTATTCTGCTCCTCCAAAGAACAGATCTGCATGTTTCATTGCATCCGGCATCCATTCATTATCCGGCCCGGCAGTGACTTTAATTACGATATCATGCTGCTTTCCAAAAACCTTCGCACATTCATTGATCGGTCCGAGCGGCCCACCGGGACCATAGACATATAAAGTATCATTTGGAATTTGTGCATTCCCAATGGTCACTACAGCAACGACTGACAATATGGTTAAAAATATATTTTTCATTGTGTTTATGTTTAAGGTAAATCAAAACCAAACTTTTTGTAGATGGCAGCAGCCTGCGGACTGATCAAAAAATCCATAAAATCTTTTGCAGCGGCCGGATGTGGCGCATCTTTTAACTGTCCGGCTATATATTGCGCATGGATATTCTCTTTTTCAGGAATTTCAATGAGCTCAACAGGATGGCCAATCATTTTCTGATAGTAGGCCTCAGTATACCATACTGGAGCGGCGTCACTTTCATTGTATAGGATCCTCATTGGTGATTGGCGATGATGGATCATGGTAAGATAAGTAGTCTTATCTTTAACTTTATCTTCCATGATGGTAGATTTTAATGTTTCTCCCCCAGCTTTCAGATAGGCTTCTTCAATACGTTTACCAATCCCTTCATTTTCTGGATTTGGCATACTGATCCTCAGCTCTTTATCTGCTAAATCTTTGAGTGACTTCAATGCCTTCGGATTTCCCTTTTGGACCATGATTGCCAACCTGTTTCTAGCATATAAAGTCGTTTTGCTAAACCATTCAGGGGTCATGTCTATCCGGTTCTTACCAGCTGTATAAACATCCGGCTTTAAGGTAATTCTCATGTTGCCCACCACAATGCTACCGGTTTTTATTTGTTGGGCTAAAATGCCTGGGGGAAGCGTTTCGGCAAATACCCGCTGATACTGTGGATATGACTTTTTAAAGGCTGCAATTAATTCGTCAATGCACATAAACTGGTTACCGGCAAAGAAAACCACCAGTTGGGGATCATTAATGTCTCCAAAAAGATCAGGCACATTGTCTACTCCAGGTACTGTGAACTGAACTTTACTTTCAGGTGGAGTATTCCAGGGCGGATCAAAGCGATGATCCTGGGCCTTAACATTTCCACAAAGCAATAAAAATGCAACTGTGGCTAAAAAGGTGTGATTTATATATTTCATGATTTTCTAATTATTTGGTTTAAGGATGTACAACTGCCCATCCCTGATATTGACGGATGATGATTTCACCATTGCCGCTGGGTACATAACTGATAAAATCAAATAAGGTATTTTTTTCGATCTTTCTTTCTCTGACGGTATTTTCGCATTGTGCAAGAATTACTCCTCTGGACTGCAGTTCTAATAATGTTTTTTCAAAAGATCCGTTCTTCTGGTAAACAGCTACGCCATCTCCAAAGGCAATAAGTTCTGCATTGATTTTCCCTTTTAACCTGGGATCGTCGAGTGCATTTTTTAGGTTTCGAAGTGTTCCTGCAATCTTTTTCTCATCACCGTTATTGATTACATACAGTGCCTTATAATTTTTAAGGGTGGCTTTTGCCCCTGTAAAATTAGCAGGTGTAGTTTGGGCAAAAGTGGCCGAGGTTGCTGCGATCAGCAAAAATAATGTACAGATTAAGGTTATTTTTTTCATGATTTTAGATTTTGATAATTTATTTAGTTGTTAATTTTACTTGTTTTTCGGAGGTTACAATTGGTGCAAATGGACCATATTTATGCTGATTTTCAGAAAATTTGTCGGCATATGGTCCGTATGGCGCATCAAAAGGTTTTTTTAACAAATCAGGGTAATCTTTTCTTTGATCTTTATGTGGTCTTGGCTGTGAGTTCACAAAAGCAGCGAGATCCCAGGCCTCCTCATCACTTAACTGCGCATCTCCATATCTGGCGCCATATGGCATATTGTTCTTTACGAACCCCGCAAAGTTACTGAGTCTATACATCCCTGCGCCATCATTGTAGCTGTGTTTGCCCCATAATGGCGGATAAACATAAGTTAGTTTGTCTTCATCGAGTATTCCCTCACCCTTTGCACCATGACAACTTTGACATTTACTGGTATATAAAATCGCTCCATGTTTGACATTCGCTGCCCTATCCAGGTATTTTAATTTTTCGGTTCCCGTTCCAAATACTTTCTCCCCTTTTTTTACACCAGTTCCAAGCCATTTCATATAAGCCAGCATTGCCTGTATCTCTTTACTAGATTCGTCTGGTACTTTGCCTGCAAGACTTCGATTGAAGCACTCTGCAATACGTGCCGATGCAGGTTCAACCTTTCCTGATCTGCCACTCATTTTAGGAAAACTGGAAATAAAACCAGCATAATTATTTCCGAACAGTTTGGTTCCACCCTCGAGGTGACAATTCTGACAGTTCATACCATTTGTAATACGGGCTATGGATCCATTTGGCCCAAAATATTTGCTCGTATGTGCTATTAATTCTTTGCCATACCTAATCATCTGGCCGTACTTGGTGTCCGCCGGAATCGTATTTTCATCAGGCGCTTTCCAGGCATCAGCAGGTACAACCTGGCTTTTGACTTTAACAGCAGCTATACCGGTTTCCACATCCTGTTTGGTTTTTGCTGTCAATTCTACATCTGGCTGCCCATTAAAGAATAAAGTGCAGATGAAAATAGTTCCACAAGCAACAAATAGAATCGCAATGATAGCCGTTGTCCTGGCTGTATATATAAGTGCTTGTCTGATTTCTTTTTCTTTTGATTCCTTATTCATAACCAATGTTTTTCTGTTACAAATGTGCATTTATTCTACGCATCAGAAAAAGCATAAAAAGTTATTGATGATAACATAAGGTTATGATGTCAGTACCTGTTGAAACAAATTGTTTGTATCTTAGCTTATCTACTAAAACCGTGTATGATAGATTTCCGTTTGCAAGTATTTTATGCTGTCGCTAAAAGGCTGAATTTTACAAAGGCCTCGGCAGAGTTATTTATCAGTCAGCCTGCTGTAACCAAACACATTAAAGAATTAGAGCAGGAGTTCAAAATGTCATTATTTGAACGCAGTGGAAACAAAAAAATCAGCCTCACCCCAGCCGGCGAATTATTGTTGCATTACGCAGAACAGATTTTTGGAACCTACCGGGAACTGGAATATGATATGAATCTACTTACTAAACAGCATAAAGGAATATTGAGGATTGGTGCCAGCAGTACTGTGGCACAATATATCATTCCACCTGTATTGGCACAGTTTCACAATAAGTTTAAGGATATACAAATCCAACTGGTTACCGGAAATACAGAAGATGTAGAGCAGCGTTTGATTGCTAAGGAAATAGATTTTGGAATCATTGAAGGCATCTCCCGGAACCCACAGATTAAATACGAACAATATCTAAAAGATGAGCTGGTGTTGGTGTGTTCTGGTCACAATTATGCCATGAAAAAGGAAATAATCAAACCGAATGAGTTGAAGGATTATGATTTATTACTTCGTGAACCTGGTTCTGGTACACTAGATGTTATTGCATATGCTTTAAAAGCACACCGGATAAAGGTGGGGGACTTAAATATAGAAATGCAGTTAGGTAGTACCGAAAGCATTAAATCCTATCTGATTCACAGCAAATGCCTGGCTTTTTTATCTATCCACTCCATATTGAAAGAGCTCAAGAACAATGAATGCCGCATCATAGATATCAAGGATATGGTTATCGAAAGGCCGTTTCATTTCATTCAGCTTCATGGTCAGCCGGACGCTCTGGCGGAACTATTTATGCGCTTCGCTAAAAGCTACAACTACAATGTATAGTGTTACCGAAATTTCGAGGAAATATCAGCCAGCTAAAGTGCTGCTGCTCTTTGTTTCTGAAGCTCCTGGAGGTGGCGATAAACATTTTTACCTGGGAAATACTAATCTGTTTCGAACAATTTATCTTGCATTTAGTGAGGTATTTGGCGATTTTAAATCTGTAGAAGATTTTTTGCAGTTCTTTAAGGGCACTGGATGCTTTTTGGAACATCTAACTTGTACACCTATTGATAAATCGTCAGTGAAAATCAGAAAGAACCAAAGGCAGGGTGGAATAGAGCAATTAGCTCATAAAATCAGAACATATCAACCCCGATTAATCATGATCCTAATGAAAAGCATTGAACAAGAGGTTAAAGAATCTATTGACCTATCAGGCTTATCGTTTATCGAAGAAATTGCAGTTACCTGCTATCCTGCCGGCACTGAATCAAACAGGCTTGCTTGCATCCGGGATACCAGGGTTATCATCTCCAAACTGGCATCGATATTGACATAACATGCAAAATATGTTGCTTATATACCGATACAGAACAAGATGAAAATTCAAGAACAAGAAAATACCAAACAGCATGCAGGAGACCATTTGGCTAATGAAAGAACATTTTTGGCCTGGATCAGAACCAGTATTGGTATCATGGGATTTGGTTTCGTGGTAATGAAATTCTCGCTATTTATCAAGCAGATCAGTGCTGCACTGGGGAGTAAAGTACCACTGCACCAAACCGGAGATTCCCGCATTATCGGGATTTTTCTAGTTGCCTTGGGAGCAATTACTATCATTTGTTCTTACTTAAGATATAATTCAACGAAAGAACAACTGAATCAGGGGGTGTATTACCACTCAACACTTTTTGTTAAAGTTTTAACCGCTTTAGTTTTCATAGCCAGTATACTTTTATTGCTCTACCTTATTAAAACAACATAGGAAGTTAAATTCATCATATATCAATAACATCTCCGGGTAGGCTTATTTTGTGAAAAATAATACCGGAATTTCAAAATGCTCGCTATAAGTTTATAGCGTTGTTCTAAAAAGGTATTTTGCATAAACATCATGTACAGGTAATATTTGTTTTGGCTTCAGCGCATCTGCAAAAGCTGATACAATAAGTTACTGTAGTAAATGGAGCCGAGTTCTACTGGCAGTACTGCTTTATCAATGTTCTGGAACGATATTCATCTCTTATTGCAGAGAGTACAAGTAAGTAGTAATTTCGTTTTTTGAGGAGCTGTTTTCTCTTTGCTGTACTTGATGCTTTAAAAAAGAGAGGAATGAAAACGGTCGATATACCATAATAGTGCAGTTTATGACTTAAACCTAAAATTTAAGCGTTGTTTTTTGTTACAGGTTGCTGACTGCATTGGTCAAGGGTCTTATGAAAATTTCACCTTTTTATGATAATTTACCGGAACAGGATAAGGCAATATTTTATGTTCCCGTAAATATTTTGGGTACCGCAATACGCTGTGAAGAATATATACCCGAATGGCCACTGAAAAAATAGGCTGTAAAACAGGCTACCGCAAAAAACATGGTGTATTCACTACCAAAAAGTTCTATACCCATAATCGTACAGGCAAGGGGTGTATTAGTTGCACCAGCAAAAACTGCAATAAATCCAAGGGCAGCAAACAAACTAACTGGAGCATTTAATAAGGTCGAAAGTGCATTGCCTAATGTTGCGCCAATATAAAATAAAGGGGTTACCTCACCACCTTTAAATCCTGTTCCAAGGGTCAAAGTTGTATAAATGGTCTTCCATAACCAGCTCCAAGTATCTGCCCCGCCAGTTTGGAAAGCAGATGGAATGGTTACTGCACCCGGATATTCTGCATCAATACCCAGGCTTAAATAATCCGGTTTCCCAATGGCATAGCTTAGCCCGATAATAATTAAGCCACCTAAAACTGGAATCAGCCATTTTATTTTACACACCTTTAAGAAGAAGCCCTTTATTTGATGTACCATTATTGCAAATAAGTAGCTTGCCAGACCAAATAAAGCTGATGAAAAGATAATCTTAACAAGCAGTAAAAGATTTATTGGTAAGTATGCTGATAAAAAATAGGCGCTTTTAGCAATCACATCAATATGGTAGGCAGTGTGATGAATGCCCCAGGCTGAAACAGTTAAATCACCAACAATACTGGCTATTAGTGCTGGTAATAAGGCCTTATATTCTATTCTTCCAATAGCCAGCACCTCTAATGCAAATATGGCACCGGTAAGTGGTGTACCAAACACAGCGCCAAATCCAGCCGCAATTCCTGCGGTAAGAAGCACCTTGGTGTCGGTTTCATTAAGTTTAAGCAATCTGCTGGCTATACCGGCAATACTGCCACCAATTTGCACAGCAGTACCTTCTCTTCCTGCTGAACCACCGAACAAATGAGTAATTACCGTAGTCACTAAAATTACAGGAGCCATATAGCTGGGAACTCCGCCACCTGGACTATGAATTTCATCCATAATCAAATTATTTCCCTTTTCAGAAGATTTACCGACAGATTGATAGATGAAATGAATAACTATCCCGGATAGCGGTAGCAGAAAAAGTAGCCAGGTATGCTGAAAACGAAAATGAATTGCCAGATTAAGTAACCCAAGGAACAAAGCGACAATGCTACCAATTACAACAGCAACCGGTAAAACCAGGACTGTCCACCTGATCAGGTGTTTGATGATCGCGTAATGTTCATGTAAAGGGATTTTATTGTTTGTTGTCATTATAACTAAAAGATGTGATTAATTGCGATTGTGAAGCATACTGCCTTATATAGATATGTCAAAAGCTACAATCAATCCGGAAAGGTTGCTGTCCGGATTGTTTGAGCTTTCATGTGTTATTTTATACTTAGTTATCAGTTTTCCTAAAAGTTCCCGACTTATCAAATTTCGCTTCTAAGTCATTAGAAAGACTGACCTCATAACCGTTTGACTCGAGTTCGATTTTTTCTGTTTTTTCGCCTTCATAATTTTTTTTTAAGTAAGCATTTATTTTGGCGGGCAGGATGCTTGCAGGTATCATATTTCCATTTCCATCCAATTCTAAGATTTTCCCTGAACTGCTAAATTCAAGTTCGTAACCACTGCTGAGATGTACCTCGTATTTATTGTCATCACGTTCGACCCGGCTGACTTTTTCTTTTGGAAATTTTTTTTGAAGATAAGACTTTGCGGTCTGTGGTAATGTTTGCGCCATTGCAGCGAATGAAGTAAATACTATGAGGGCAGCTAGGGCTATTCTTATTTTTGTTTTCATATGATTTGGAAATAGATTATGATTTTTTGAAAGTATTTTTACCTGCAAACGAGCTTTGACCACCCAATTCTTCCTCTATGCGAAGCAATTGATTGAATTTAGATACTCGCTCGGAGAGGCAACCGCTACCAGTTTTAATATGACCAGCATTGGTGGCCACGACAAGATCAGCAATTGTCGTATCCTCTGTTTCACCACTTCTATGGGAAATAAAACAATGATAATTGTTTTTCTGTGCCAGTTCAACAGCCTGCAATGTTTCCCAAATGGTTCCGATCTGGTTTAATTTGATTAGCACACTATTACCAATACCTGCATCTATACCTTGTTGGATGATCTCTGGATTGGTGCAGAAAATATCGTCACCTACCAATTCTACTTTCTTGCCCAGGCGGTCTGTCATTTTTTTCCAGCCTTCCCAGTCATTTTCACCCAAACCATCTTCCAGTAAAACGATAGGATACTTATCAATCCACTGCTCCCAAAGGTCAATCAACTGATCAGAGGTAAAGTTTTCTTTCGTGCTTTTAAACAGGCTGTATTTACCATCTTTCCATAGCTCACTCGTTGCTGGGTCAAGGCAGATTGAAATATCTTCACCAGGCTTATAACCAGCCTTTTTTATTGCCTCCATGATGACTTCAACTGCTTCCTCATTGGATTTTAAGTTTGGCGCAAATCCACCTTCGTCACCAACACCTGTAGAATAACCCTTACCTGTTAACAATGATTTAAGAGTATGAAATACTTCTTCACCCATACGGATGCTTTCCTTAAATGTAGGTGCATTGTGTGGTGCAATCATAAATTCCTGGAAGTCCACATTATTATCGGCATGACGGCCACCGTTGACTACATTCATGCAGGGTACCGGCATAATGTATTGGTCTTTTCTACTAACTGTCTGTACAATGGAATTTGTTTTGAACTAGCAGAAGCACGTGCAAAAGCAATTGAAGCTGCAAGCATGGAATTGGCACCCAGCCTGGATTTATTTTCCGTTCCATCGAGTTCAATCAGTCTTTTATCAAATGCTTCCTGGCTTTCAAATGTTTGTCCAGCCATTGCGCTATTAACCTCCTTATTTAAGCCAGATACAGCAATCTCAACTCCTTTACCCTGGTAACGGGACTGATCCCCATCACGAAGCTCTACTGCTTCTTTTTCGCCAGTACTGGCGCCAGATGGGGAGATACCTCTTGATGTGGTACCATTAATTGTAACCTCAACTTCTACAGTTGGATTGCCTCTGGAATCTAAGATCTCGCGGGCATGAATTTTTGATAATTTCATAGTTTTTGTTTGATATTGAATTTTAGTGTTTGTTCAGTTTGATAACAAATGAATTGCAATAAGAGTAACATTTTCCGAAGGTTAGCTGGCACTGGTAAATGGAATATTTCATCTTTTTGCCTTAAAAAACTCAGACACAAAAAATGTATTCTTATTAAACAGAAAGACTTATCAACCAAGAATGAGATAATCCTATACCAAGGCCTTTGGTAATAGTTCTTATTAGAAGATTTAGATTGTAGAATTCCTTTTTCAAGGGATGAGAAGCAGAAAAATTTCATCACAACCGGAATGGTTGAAAATAAGATGTATTGTTGAAATGTTGATTTTAATATTTTCACCTACAATAGTTTGATCCTGTAGGTTTAATTACCTATAGGTTATTGTAGGCGCCATTAGCTCTTAAAAGCGGTTGAATCGGAAGGACACCATTTCCGTATTACAAATATAATACTAATAAAATAACGTGCAAAATCTTAAAGTAGGTGTTGAGAATTTAATTTATCACTATTCCCTGATTATTTAATAAGTTTTCAGGAGGCGTGGCTTAAGATTTAATAAGTTTTCAGGAGGCGTGGCTTAAGAATGGATTATACTTAGCAGAGTTGCCTACGATTATACTGCTGTACTCCGCTTTTTTCCTATATAATCATAAACTCATTTCATTAATCAAACTCAATTTTTAGTTTTTGATAATGAGTAAATGATAAAATATAATGACAAATTAAAGTTCATTTTTTGAGACAATCTTTTTTATTGTGATTTAGTACATCAATTAATACTGATATCATAGTATAAATATATCTATAAGACTTATTGGAAATTACATACCGCTAAAAGAAAATCGAGTTAGTTATCTTCTTTTCTGAGACATTTGTTGTATCGTTTTAACTATACGTGATTTCTGCTGGCTTTCTCATCTTTTTAGTATCCTGTATCTATTTTAAGAAAGTTCCTTATCGTCTAATTTATCGATCGCGGTCATTTTTTTTCCGAACGAATTTAACGTTTTGCTTAGGAATTAACGCTTCCAACGCAACAAATCGAAACACCTACAAGAGGTTTAAGTCCTGATCCAGTGGAAACACTGGATCAGGACTTTTTATTTTAAAGTTCATTTAACAGCCAGCAAATCTACTTTTTCAATGACTGGTGTCGCTGTAAGTAAATCTGGAGCCTGCGCCATCAACGCTTTGGCGATCGCGCCGCCCAGATGCGCTTCGCGACCGGCTTCATCGGCGAAAGTGTCAAAGATACCGAAGGTAGACGGCCCGATCTGCAGGGCATACCAGCGAATGGTGCCAGGTTCAGCTTCGGCCAAAGGCAACGCGCTTTTCAAGAATTCAGCTACTTCCTTTTCTTTACCTGGTTTGGCCTCCAGCCTTGCCAGTAATGCTAATTTTTCCATTTGACTTGTTTTTAATATAAGTGGTCGGCGGCAATTTACCGTCACCATAAAAGCAACACAAATAGTGCCACGTTCTAGCAATACCTAATTAGAACGAACCTATTCTATATTTCTAAACTGATCAGATCAGGTCATCCGTCAATCCGATAATCTCCATGATCACTTTGTCGAGCTGTTCTGCCGATATTTTTAGCTTTGAAATGATCTCCGCATTGGGGGAATCATTTAGGTCGCAAAGCTGGACAAGCCCCAGGATACTTGCCACTGGAACGCGGACGCGGTGCGACTGTATCCAGGCGATCTCCCGCAGGCGCTTGTTCTGGTCCTGTTTACTTCGTGTTTTTTGCATATGGCACAAAAAGAGTAAATCATTGCCGCCCTTTGCGCTGCCTCATGGCTTCCAGCGAAGAGGTAATTCTTTCTGCCCAGGGCGATAGGCCTGATTGCATTTTCGACCAGATTGTTGTCAATACGTAGCGAGCCGTCATACAGGTATGCAGACAAGGCATCCCATCTGGCATAAGCATAGGCCATGGCCTTGCCGACCTGGCTCTTTGGCAGCGTACTCTTTATTTCCTGGAATATCCATTTACCCATTTCATTGATTATAGGAAGAGATTCCTTAAGGCGAAGTTCCTTGATCTGCGCAGTATCCAGCTGCCCCTCCCTGGCTATTCTTTCTAGAGCATATAGTTTTTGAATCAGCAGCAGTGCTTTTTCTGCCTTGGATCTATCATTATCCAATGCTTTTTCAAACTCCCTTCGGGCATGTGCCCAACAGGCCAGATGGGTGATATCTTTGCTGCGTGCATATTTTTCGTATACAACATATCCGTCGGTTTGGAGATAACCTTTAAAGTTTCCAAGGATGGGTAATGGCGCAAGCTGGCCACGAGTGGGGCTATAGTCAAAAAGTACCGTTCCCTCCAATGGGGCATGGTAAACCCAATAATAGCCTTGATGGGCTGCACCTTTTTTATCGCTGTCCAACACCTTTATGGGTGTTTCATCAACCTGTAAATATCCTTTTGATTTCGTATCGAAGACCAGCTGCTGGTAAAGCGGTTCGAGCTTAAAGAGCGCTTCCTTTGTCCAACCTTCGATGGTCGAGGAAGCGAGCTGTATATTTTCCCTTGCAAAGCGTTGTTTTTGTCGGTATAAGGGAAGGTGGTCAACGTACTTATCCACCAGTATGGAAGCTAACAGACCAGCTCCGGGAATACCTTTGTCAATTACTCGCTCTGGAAGCTCGGCGATCTTTACGCCTTCACCGTTTTTAGCGGCATATTTATAGCGGATGTACCTTTTGATAAAGAATCGTGCGGGCTCGCATTCCAATTCTTCGGTAACTTCCTTGCCGATACACACCATAGCTGAAAGGTCACCTTCAGGGTGTATTTCGATTTCTTCAACAGGTAAATGTTCGGGCAGTTTTGCACGTCCATGGTGGTTTGGCCGTTTGCGTATGTATTCAATCTTTTCTTTGATTGATTCCTGTTGCTGGGCTACAGCTATTGCATCGGCTTCAAAGGGTAGTAGCGTTTGGTTAGGATCACCTTCAAAACGCTCACGTTTCTGTCCGAACTGCATGCGCTTGAACATTTCGACCTGTGATTTCAAATAATCCCGTTCCTGCACCAGCGAACTGTTCAGAGAAGTTAGCGAATCTATTTTTTCATCGCGACTGGAAATAACCTTTAAAAGGTCCTCTTTCGATAGATTTTCCAGTGCCGTTTCCATACGCTAAAAATACAGATTTACCAGCGATTTAACAAGAGAAAAGCCTGTTTTTACACTAATGAATAACGTTTTTTCTGAATACTCTTTACAACATGAATACCCTCTACCATCAGTACCAGATCGCTCCATGACATTTCATTTCCTCCGTCTTTTGGACTAAGAAAAGTGCCCTGTTCCAGCCGTTTGTAATAGAGAACAAAACCGCCACTTTCCCAATGTAGTAGTTTGATGTGTGTACGACTGCGGTTCAAAAAGACGAACACTTCGCCACTAGTGGGACTGCGCTGCAGCCCGGAGCTGACTAATCCGCACAGCCCATCAAAACTTTTACGCATATAACAATGCCCCGAATAAAGATAAAAACGGTGCGAAGATCCTAGTGAGAACATCTTAATACAGACGGATCAACTGAGCTAAAAGCGGCAGGTCGACATTAACTTTTAGTTTTACTCCGTTTGGGTAAAAAACTTCTATCTCCCTGATACCAGAATGCCTCTCTATCGGGATAAATCCCCGGGGAGTATCTTCTTTTCCATTGATCCGGGAATACCAATAATAAAACCTGGCCTCATTGATGCCTTTTTCCAGGCAATATTCTTTCTTTGACTTGCCACTAGATTGCCAATCTTCGATCATGGATCTCATCGCACTGCGCTTTTCTTTAGAATTATTCATGCTGCCAAAGCTAAACCCAGAAAATTAGCTAATCAAGATGTACTTGGTAGGGCGGATACTTTTGCTCTAATTCAAGAATTATATGATCACCTTGCTTTAATCGCATCAAGTAATAAATTCCTTAAGACGCTAAAGATCTTCTTTTGGTTTCGAAGAGCATGTTGTGAGATATAATGGTTTTTACCGTTTCACCATTTTTTTTATTTCTTCATTGGTGTGGGTATCGAGAATCTTTGCATATCTATAGAAGGTTGGTCTTGTCAATTGAAGTCCTTTATAAATTTCCTCTGGAGTTTTATCCAGGTCTTTATAAACAGATCGCATAACTATCAATTTGGCAATCGTATCTTTGGCGAAGCCTTTAGGTCTACCTCCGATACGACCTCTAGCTCTAGCGGATTGCAAACCAGCATTTGTTCTTTCTCTGATCAATTCTCTTTCATACTCCGCTAATGAAGCCATTATATTTAAAAAGAGCCTGCCATTGATCGTTGAAGTGTCAACACCATCTGTCAAACCTTTGATAATAATTCCTTTTTCACTTAAACTCAAAACTAAATCAATAATGTGTCTTAAGCTTCTTCCTAAGCGGTCAAGTTTCCAAACAATCAGTTCATCACCTTTTCGGAACTGAGCAATCATTTTATCGAGTTCAGGGCGGAACTTTGTAGCTCCAGAAATCGTTTCTTTAAAAATAATTTCGCACCCTGCCTTTTCGAGTGCTTCGATTTGCAAATTTAGATTTTGTTCTTTTGTAGAGACTCTGGCATATCCAATCTTCATAATTGTATCAATAAAACCTTTATTAAAACTTATAATAAATTTTGTTTAATGAAACAAGTTTGTGAGACGATGCGCGTTTTGAACCTTAAACAGTTTTAAAGATAAAATAAAATCTCATAATACCACCGTTTTATGAAACTGATTAAGTCAGCGAAATCTTATGTTATTAAAGACATTTTTTAATGATGGTTTATTGCATATATAAAATCGGTAGCATAAAATTTTTAATGAGATTCCGAGACAAGGGAATGAAAAAGCAGTAAATATTTTCCCTAGTTACCTGTGGTTACATATCTCCTGACATCACTAATATTCTGGTCAATAATAGCTTTAAGGTCATTTAGTGTAACATTATCGGAATACTTGTAGGAATATACCTTTGTTCGGGTTCCTTTAATTTCCCATGATTTTTCAAGAAAATTAATATCAAGTGTTAGGGTGCCTAATCTCGAAGTGGTTGGAAAAAGCTCCATGTAAAAATTTGAATTTATCTTTAATATTTCTCCTGAAGGTATTTTAAGTTTGCTAAATTCTGCATCGGGATATCCAGGATTAGATGATAAATATGTAATTCCAGCAACAGTGACAGCTTGAACAATGTAACCCACTTTCCCTGCGGCAAGTTCTAATGCAAGAGCTTTGCCTTGCTGCTCATTATATAATATTAACTGATCTAACAAGTCGATTTTTATTTTATCAAAGATATTTCTTGTATATCGAATTTCTGGAACAACCTCAATATTACTATTAGCGTTTATCATCCCATCATCACTTGTGGCACTAACAACAGCTTTTCCTGGGGCTAAAGCTGTAACTAGTCCTGCTGGGGAGACTTGAACTATTGAGGGGTCAGACGATATCCATTTTACTGAGGCTAATAGTGCCGAGATTGGCAGAACCGACACATTAATTTGTTGTTGTTGATTTACAAAAAGGTTAATCTGGGTTTTATCTAAAGTTAATGAAGTTATCGTTCCTGGTATAACAGTTATTTTCTGTTGAGAAGATAAGTTACTTTTTTTAACCTTTACAGTTATTGTTACACTTCCTATTGAATTTGCATAGACTTTTCCATCTGATGTAATCGTTACAACATTTGGATTATCTGAAAACCATTCATATTCGGGTGTCAGGGCACTGCTAGGAGAATAAGATACCTGGAGTTGCAAAGCCTCGCCTATTACTACGTTGGAGATTGAACCATTAAGTGTGATAGAAGAAATCTGAGGGGGAAGCAGCTCTGTACTACTTTTTTTGCAGCTGGCAAATAATACGAAAAGGGCAAAAAATAAATATTTCATGAGAAAGTGTTAATTTACTCAAAGGTAAGAATACTTGGCAATTCTTAAACTTGAAACTTAAACTGACGATTTATTTATGCTCCTGGGATTATTTCTTAGTATAATTGATTTTAAGTTTTACATCCTTCTATAATCCCAGGGAGCATTGAAATTGTTGTGATGCCATAGTATATTCTCAAAATCCCCTCATTAAATGGTGGAATTGTATGAGTGAGTTTTCTAAATGCTTCTCATTAATACAAAAGTCAAAGTATTGGAATTTGTATCAATGAGAATTTATCTCAGTTCGTTTTCGCTGCATTTAATTTAAATGTTTAATTTGGAATAAACAGTAAAATTATTTTATGAAAGAATATTTTAAGTTCAGAGATCCTTTTGATAAAAATCCCCACAAATTTGAGATAGGTAATCCGATTAAATTTGACCGGAAAATGGGAGATAATTTTTTCTTCAAGAAATTCTTCACGGTCAACCCGTTAGACTACGCTGATTACTATCAATTTCACCTTCATTGGTTTATTCTTGACAATAATTTAAATAGTGAGAAGGAATTTTTCACGCATGTTTCAGATAAAATTGAAGATCAGATCGCTCATTACCATAAAAAAAATATAACTGCATTAAATACAATTCAGAGCCTCGAGGCATTAAGAAAATTTAAAGATGTTGTTGGAAAGTTCGACAAATGGCACATTAAAAAGGCCTTAGAAACAGTTGTTTCAGAAAAGGATATTGAGATATTAAAGCTTAAAAAAGAAATTCTACAGTTAAAAGAGCAAATCAAATCACTTAGTCGTTACGAGCCAGACCAGAAAATAAGACTGCTGGATGGTAATCTAACACAACTGATCGATTTGATAAAGCAAATTCAAGGACTCGAAACGCCCGATGGTAAAAAATTAGCTCGCTCCCAATCCCAAAGCCCCTGGTATAAGATGATTGGAAGATACTTTCAGCATGGAGAAAGCGAGATTTCGCTTGAGACCCTTAGAAATTACTTTCCTGCTAATAAAACCGGGAAGCTGATTAAAGGCTCTGATGTATCAGAATCCACCAAACTCTTCAAAATCATACCGATTATATCCAATCTATAAAACAAAACGGTTTTGATTTGACCAAACCAATTAAGTGGTCATATAAAAGGCCCGTTTATGATTCAATTTCGCATTGGCAATGTCGCCAAAGTAATTGAATCTTATGTCTATAGAAATTATGACGAAATCTGATTTGATGGATTTCAAATCAGATCTATTTAAAGAACTTAAAGCTTTTCTGGCTCCAGAAAAACCGACTGATAAAAAATGGCTTCGTAGCAACGAGGTTAGGAAATTATTGGGCATATCTGCTGGAACCCTTCAAACCCTTAGAAATAACGGAACGCTCAGTTTTACCAAAATTGGTGGAACCATGTATTACAGCTTGGAGGAAATCAACAAAGTCCTGCAGTTTACAAAAACGCCAAATATTCTGAGATGAAAATGGCTACACCTCTAACAGTCTTCCTGCGCAAGGCAGAGGAAGACCAGGTGATTTCCCCCATACATATTAGTCTCTTTACATCAATCGTTCAGTGCTGGGCCAGTGGTGGCAGGATGAATCCCGTTGTGGTCACCAGGAAAAAGCTAATGAGGATTTCAAAGATCAGATCAACCAGCACCTACCATAAGTGTATCACGGATTTATCCAGGTCAGGTTACATTACTTATATGCCATCTTTCAACCCCTCAGGGAGTTTGATTTTTTTAAATGAATGAAATTGTATAAATCGATTTTAGAGAAAGGGTTTTTTAAAAACTTTGAGGGAGCAAGTTTATGTTTTTGTTACCACAAAAACCTTTTTCCCATGGAAAAAGAACTTGCTTTCCACTCCCGATGGTCGCAGAAAGTGGCTACCGCCACAAAGACTTAAATAAGATAGTATGGAAATTCGACTAAAGAAAAAAGGTGGAAGACCGCCAAAAAAAATAAAAAGACAAAGTATGGTAAGACTGCGGTTAACTATCACCGAGCGATTTCTTTTGGAACAAAAATCAAAGCGTGCCGGAATGGGCATAAGTGATTTTATAAGGCATTCGGTAATGTCATCCAAGGTAATGACCAGATTTGGTCAGGCAGAAATTTCTGCTTACAGGATACTTGCAGGCATGGCAAACAATCTAAATCAGCTGACGAAAAAAGCCCATCAAATGGGTCTGCTGATTATGGCTAGGCGCTGTCAGGATCTGATTTCGGAGATTGATGACCACATGAAAACAATGAATGAAGTATGATTGGTAAAATAACATCGGGAAGGAGTTTTGGTGGCTGTGTACGCTATGTAGTTCAAAAGGATACCGCTAAAGTGCTTGATGGTTTGGGCATCAGGATTGCTGACGTTAAAAGGATGATTGCGGATTTTAATTTCCAGCGTTCCGCAAATCCGGAGCTAACTAAAGCGGTTGGCCATATTTCCCTAAACTTCAGTGAACAGGACAAACTGAAGCTAACCGATGAAAAAATGCTGGAAATAGCAAAGGAATATCTCTATAACATCGGCATCAAAGATACGCAGGTTCTTTTTGTCAGGCATGAAGATAAATCTCACCCACATATACATCTGGTATATAACAGGGTTTCGAATTCCGGTAAGACAATCTCTGACAAAAACTTGTTCCACAAAAATGCCAGGGTATGCCGGGAAATAACAAAGGCGCACGGTTTATTTTTAGCATCCGGCAAAATGCATGTGAATAGACAGGCGCTAAAGGGGGTTGATAAGGTTAAGTATGAAATATTTGACCTTATCAAATATGCTAAAGTAGTTGCGGGAAACTGGAAAAATTTTGAGCAGAGACTGAAAAATCATGGGGTGGAAATTATTTTCAAATACAAAGGAAATAGCCATGAGATTCAGGGGATTTCTTTTTGTAAAGACGGCTGCGTTTTTAAAGGCTCTGAGATTGATAGGTCTTTTAGCTACAGCAAGTTAAATACTGAATTCAATGCTACGAACTTAGATATTTCCCACTTTTCGACGGGATTAAAAGAGTCCTCTCCAATGCTGAATTTGGTTCATGAGACTCGTGATAATATTCAATTTAGTCATACCGGAATCTCAGTGCTGGAGGTTTTGCTGCAAGGTGACTTTCCTACCATTGCCACAGAACCAGAGCCATTTATTAAAAGAAAAAAGAAATCTCAGACTAAGGGTAAACGCCGGGGAATGAGTAGGTAATTAAATAAAATGATATGAAAACAGTTGATGAATCATTAGATAACTTTGGAGAGATTTTGGAAGCTTTGGCAACTCAGAGCAAAGCGATGGAAGATAATGTCCGGACATTAATCAATACCCAGCCTGCTGACTATGGTGATGATTTCAAAAAGATTTTACAGGGGTTAAATGATGTTAATGGAAAATTGGATTCGGAGGATTTAAAGTCAATGTTGGTTAGTTTAAATCGGAAAATAGAAAAAGTCCCAACAATTATCCCTGTTAGACACCACCACCATTTGGATAAAAACAGCAAGGGTTTGGTTATAGGAATTTTTGCGGGCCTTTTGTTCATAGCTGTTCTAACAGGACTGAGCGCGTATATACTTAACCGAAACGCAAGCCTGGCTTTGGATAGCGATAAGCTCTTGTATCTAAGGGCATATAATCCTGAATATTTAAGCAAGGTAGACCTGGGGTTTCTATCCTCAAGGGATAGCTTGGTTAGGGCTGCAAAAGAGATCATACTAAACCAAGAGCAACTGCTGCAGGCGGAGCAGACCCTCAGAAACAAAGAGGCTGAACTCAACAAAGCGCGATTACTAAAGAAGAAACTGCAAAACAGGCGAGGAAAAAAATAAAAATTAAAGATATAAATTTTGGCCACCCCTCATTTGTGGCCTATCGAACCCGTACACACCATCCACCTTCGTTCCGATTTTGCATCTACGCAAAAAAGTAATTGGTGGGGTGTAACTAAATAACCTAAGAAAGGGTAAATTGTTGTACCGTTTCTTAGGTTATCTTTCAATTAAACTCAAAAACAATTATAAATTATCTCGTCATGCCATGTCCCTTATCAGTATCATTGTTGCGATTAAAGTTAAGCCCAAGCCCCGCTTGTTTGCCAGGAATGGTTTTAGCCGCAAGACGAAACTCATTCGAGATACTGATCAATTTGTTTGCGACTTTCTCCCATTGAAGTTTTCCATCCAGGAGATCTATGGGTACCTCCATATCGATTTGCTGATGATAGGCGACAGACCGGTTAGCCATGTCAACGGTTACATTGGGATATTTTTGGCGGTAATAATCGAGCATTTCGGAATAGTTAAGTTTTTCAAGCAGGTAATATAAGTCTACAAAATCTTTAATACGCTCTCCACTTCCGACAATGGCATTCAATTTCATAGCAGCGATGTCCTGCAATGATGCCATTCGGATATTCTCCACATTGTCAAGGGGCTGCACATGCGGATAGGGATGTGTGATAAAATCGACTTTGACCCCTTCAATCAAACCCATCAGAGCACCCGAGCCAACCACTTTTAAATTTGATCCATAATTCCACAAGATGTGATCCTGGAGTAAGTTGGGATCAAATTTTTGTAACGAAAATAAATCGATATCGATGGATATTCTGTGCCCGATTTTTAGTGATAATGCGGTTCCGCCCACCAGAAAAAATTGTTCCAGCTTAGCATCATCCATTAATTTCTGGATTAAATCCAGTGTTTCTCTTGTGACTGTGTTTTTGTATAACATTTCAGTTGATTTTTAGTCAACCGGAAATATTTACATACTTTGTCTATTATTAATTCAGGTAGAAACCCGATTTCATTTTTCAGTGTGTCAATTATTTTTTCTCTGCCGTAGAATGCTATGATTATATCCAAATCCTTCTCATCGCCCCTAGTCAATACTCTTTCGATAACGATTCGGTAAGATTGCTGCCAGTTTATTGCGGCATATTTCATGTCCCAGAATAAACCCTTGGGAAGCTCGGGGCGCTCTAATTTCGTTAGAATCGGCTTGCGTTCAATCTTGATCTGATCAGTTTCGAAAGGCTGTTTTTTTTTTGACAAGTGGTTGCTAAGGGTGTGATAACTATAACCTGGATAACTATCACAGAAATTTTTGAGACTGGAGAAAACATCCAGCTCAATGCCGGTGAATCGCTTCCAATGAACCAGTATAACCCGTGCTTGTCTTGTTCCTTTCATCAATACAAATTTACCAAAAAACTTTAAATAGACTAATATACTGAAATATTTGCCGATTGGTGGTTAATATTTTTAGTTATATTGATATAGCTTTAAGATTTTTATCTTTTCACTCTTGTTCTTTTTCGATTCTTTATGCTTTGCTCTCTTAGATAGTTTTTCAGCCAGTGCGGACATATCGTGTCCCGTTTTCGAATCCAATACCTTGGCATAATGCTGAGTGGTTTTTAGGCTGTTATGCCCTAGCATTTTCGAAACAGTTTCTATCGGCACGCCATTGGAAAGTGTGACAGTTGTTGCGAATGTATGCCTGGCCAAATGGAAGGTCAAGGTCTTTGTGATGCCGCAGTGATCAGCGATTTCTTTAAGATAACTGTTCATCCGCTGGTTGGAGTAGACCGGAAGTGCCAAACCTTTTATCTCGCAAATGGGATGGTCTTTATATCGATCGAGGATTTCTTTTGCTTCAGGAAGGATAGGAATATGGGATGGCGTTTCAGTTTTAGTCCTGGATGTAAAAATCCATTCCTTGCCATCATCACCAATCTGAATTTCACTTTTTTTAAGTTTTTGCACATCGATATAGGCAAGACCGGTATAGCAGCTGAAAACAAAAATATCCCTGACCTGGATATTCCTCTGAACATGCAGCCTTTTTGTACGCATGGTATCAAGCTCTGCCTGAGTCAAAAATGTTCTTGGAGACGGCTTGGCTTTTAGTTTATAGTGAAGAAATGGATTGGCGATAATCCATCCGCTTGCCAGGCTGAAAAATACGATCTTCTTTAAATGAACAATATATTTTTGCGCAGAGATAGCCATGCACTCTTTCTCAACCCGGAGATAATGCTCATACCTGGTAATGAATCCAAAGTCAACCTTGATTAAGGGATAATCTGCTTTATCATACTTCGCCAGAATATAGGCAGCAAGATGCTTTATTGAACTCTTGTAAGTCTTTAGTGTATTCTTACTGTAGCCGTTGCCAATAAGCTCGGCCACTTTTTCATTATGCTCTTGAAAAATTTCAAGAATCATTTTTGATTTTGTACCTTTTCCAAGATAGTGGTTGCGAATGGTCTCCGCATCAATCTCTTCATCACGGTCTATCATACCGGTGTGGATTTTCCTGATTTTGGAAATGATGCTATTCATGTAATCGTTCAAAGCACGGCTTTCCTGCCTGGTGCCCCTAACCTTGTTGCGGCGATTGTCCCATTGCTCAGGCTCAATCTCTCTACCGATTGAAATTTCAGAGCGTTTCCCGCCTACGGTGATGCGTAGGTAAATCGGCAACAGGCCATTTTCATTTTCTTTTTTTTGCTTTTTCAGATAGAAAAGCAAGCTAAAATTCTGGTTCATAAGCTTGAATTACTAGGTTAACAAAGTTAGATTTGCAACCTGACTAAAACAAGATGTTCGAAATTCGAACACACTGACAATCAGCATTTTAAACTCAATCCGTGGTAGAAATTCGATTCTTTCCAAAACTCACCGAATTACTCACCAAAGTGAGCGAAAACGACCTGTTTTTGATAGTTTTTGGATAAAAACAAAATCCTGTAATCATTTGATTTACAGGATTTTGAATCGTTTTAAAACACGTAAAAGTGGTCCCGACGAGAATCGAACTCATATCTAAAGTTTAGGAAACTTCTATTCTATCCGTTGAACTACGGGACCGTTTTATTTTTGCTCCGGCAAATATAGCAAAAGTTTTGTCGCAAGAGAATTCATTTTAAACAACTCTACAGAAAGAAAATTAACAAAAGTCTAGCTAAAAAGCCTTATCAAAAGCCAGATTCTGCAATAAACCATATACCTCTAGTCATGGTTAAAAAACTGTACAACTCACCATAATAAATCTTTAAAATAGCTTGATCTTTGTTTTAACAAAATGATTTAGAATATGAAATTAGCAAACAATAAAATACTCATAACCGGAGGCGCCAGTGGTATAGGCTTCGGACTAGCGGAAAGATTTATACAGGAAAACAATACAGTAATTATTTGCGGAAGGCGTGAGTCGGCATTGGAAGAAGCTGCCAAAAAATTACCCACTGTAATTACTAAGGTTTGTGATTTAAGCACTGAAGCCAACCGAAATGAACTCTATAACTGGATTGCCGAAAATCATAACGACTTAAATGTATTGGTAAATAATGCTGGCATTCAGAACTGGATGGATATTAACGATAATGATTTTTATCAAAAAGCCGAAGATGAAATTACCACTAACGTTTTAGCTCCGCTCCATTTAACAAAACTTTTTACAGGTTTGGATTCATTGGATACAATTATTAATGTAACCTCTGGACTGGCTTTTGTACCGCTATCGGCGGTTCCTGTTTATTGTGGCACAAAAGCATTTTTGCGCTCATTTACACTCTCTTTACGGCATAGCCTTAAAAATTCAAAAATTGAGGTTATCGAAATGATCCCGCCAGCTTTGGATACCGATTTAGGCGGTAAAGGCATCCATAATGTACATCCTTCTGTTAGTGATTTTGTAGAATCAGTTTTTGAACAGATGAAAGAAGGTAAAACAGAATTAACATTTGGAACAAGCGGCGATCGGGCAAAAGCAAACAATGAGGTTATTGCTGATTATTTCAACCGGATGAACCCCTAATTAAAAGGGAGTTATTGTAAGTTTAATAAAAAAAAGCCATCTGATTTGCATCAAATGGCTTTTTTGTTGCAGTTAAACCAAGTATTACCTGATTACACTACCTTCCTGAAATTTTTCTGCAGGCGCAACAAAAGTCAGTTTTCCTTCCGAACTTTCAGCCATTAAGATCATTCCTTGAGATAAAATCCCCTTGATTTCTCTTGGTGCCAGGTTTACAATCATGCTTACCTGTTTACCTATAATATCTTCAGGTTTATAGTATTCAGCAATGCCAGAAACTACTGTTCTTTCATCAATGCCCGTATTTACCGTAAGTTTTAATAGTTTCTTGGTTTTTTCAACTTTTTCAGCTGCAATTATTGTGGCTACACGGATATCCATCGCAGAAAAATCGTCAAACTGTATGTTCTCTTTTGCCGGAACAGCAACTACATTACTGGCTGCATTACTTGCCTTGCTTTGATTAAGTTTTTCAATTTGAAAGTCGATCTCCGCATCTTCAATTTTATCGAACAGGAGCACAGCTTCACCAATTTGATGACCACGTTTCAACAAGTTAACACCACCTGCATTTTCCCAGTCATGGCCACCGTTTATCAACATTTTCATTAATTTTTCAGCTGTGAAAGGCAAGAAAGGTTCAATTAGAATCTGAATATTGGCTGCAATTTGTAGCGCAAGATGCAAAATCGTTCTAACCCGGTCTTCGTCAGTTTTAATCAATTTCCAAGGCTCAGTTTCTGCCAGGTATTTATTTCCCAAACGGGCAACATTCATCACTTCGGATAAAGCTTCTCTGAAACGGTAATTTTCAATCGATGCTGAAATTTTTGCAGGATAGCCAGCCAATTCATCAATAACTGCCTGGTCTACATCGGTTATCTGCATACAGGTTGGTACCGTGCCACCAAAATATTTATGCGTAAGCACCACTACACGGTTTACAAAATTTCCCAATATTGCAACAAGCTCATTGTTATTTCTTGCCTGAAAATCTTTCCATGTAAAATCATTATCCTTCGTTTCAGGGGCGGTTGCAGTTAATACATAACGCAGTACATCCTGTTTTCCTTCAAATTCTCTCAAATATTCATTCAGCCAAACTGCCCAGTTTTTAGACGTCGAGATTTTTTGTCCCTCTAGGTTTAAAAACTCATTTGCAGGTACATTATCCGCTAAAGTATATTCGCCATGAGCCATCAACATCGCCGGGAAAATAATACAGTGGAAAACAATATTATCTTTACCGATAAAATGCACCAATTTGGTTTCGTCGCTTTTCCAGTACTCTTCCCAACCGCATTTATCACTCTCATAGCTGCTGATGTAATATTCCTCAGCCTTCGGGTTCCATACATCTAGCTTGGCGTAATTACACAGCTCTTTTGTTGCAGAAATATAGCCTATAGGGGCATCAAACCATACATAAAGCACTTTTCCTTCTGCATCGCGTAATGGAACACGTACGCCCCAATCTAAATCACGCGTCATCGCCCTTGGCTGCAAACCTGCATTTAACCAGCTCTGACATTGTCCATAAACATTCGGCCGCCATTCTTTGTGGCTTTCGATATAAGTCCTTAACCTATCTTCGTATTTATCAAGCGGCAAAAACCAGTTTTTAGTTTCTTTTAAAATTGGCTTATCGCCAGATAATGTAGATTTAGGATTGATTAAATCAGTAGCATTTAAAGTTGAACCGCAATTTTCGCACTGATCGCCATAAGCATTTTCATTGCCACATTTTGGGCAGGTACCGGTAATATAACGATCAGCTAAAAATTGCTTTGCTGTAGCATCATAATACTGCTCAGTAATTTCCTCGGTAAAAACACCTTTATCGTACAAGGTTTCGAAAAAATCAGCAGCTGTTTGATGGTGCGTTTGTGAAGATGTTCGGTGATAGATATCAAAAGAAACACCAAACTCTTTAAAAGAGTCGCCAATTATTCTGTGGTATTTATCTACCACTTCCTGAGGCGTAATTCCTTCTCTTTTGGCCTTTAAAGTAATGGGCACCCCGTTCTCGTCAGATCCACAGATGAATTTCACATCACGTTTATTCGACCTCAGGTAACGCGCATAAATATCTGCAGGAATGTAAACACCGGCAAGGTGTCCAATATGAACCGGTCCGTTGGTATACGGTAGTGCTGCAGTTACGGTATATCTTTTTATTTTACTATTATCCAAAACAATTTTTATTAATTTGGCAAAGATAAGTGTTTTGAAGATGATTAAGCAGCCCCCATATTTAAAAAAAGGAGATAAGATTGCCCTGGTTTGTCCGGCAAAGAAATTACCCAAACCTATAAACCATGCTATTGAAATATTAAAAAGCTGGGGACTTGAGGTCGTTATTGGCGATAGTGTATACGCCAGCCATCACCAGTTTGCCGGAAATGATGATTTAAGAACCAGCGATATTCAAAGATTTCTGGATGATTCATCTATAAAAGCGATAATTTCCGGTCGGGGAGGTTATGGTGCCATCCGCATAATTGACGGATTAAATTTTAACGAATTCGACAAAAATCCAAAATGGTTTGTAGGCTTTAGTGATATTACTGTTATCCTGTCGCATCTTATTGCACAATGCAATACACAATGCCTGCACGCTCAAATGCCTTATACATTTGATGAATCAACCAATGAAGCATTAATTTCTTTAGAGAACGCTTTATTTGGGCAGAAGCAGACTTATGAATTTGAAAGTACATTTAAAAACAGGGCAGGAGAGGTAAATGGAATTTTAATCGGAGGCAATTTAACTTTACTGGCCATGTTACAGGGTTCAGTCTCAGAAATGGACTTCAAAGATAAAATTTTATTTATTGAGGATGTTGGAGAGCACGAATATAGTATCGACCGCATGTTACGCATGTTAAAGCGGGCAGGCAAACTCAGTCATTTAAAAGGACTGATTGTGGGCGCATTTAATGAAATTGAAGAAGAAAAAATTTCTTTTGGTCAAACCGCTGATGAGGTAATTTGGGAAATTGTAAAGGAATACGATTATCCTGTTTGCTTTAATTTCCCAACAGGACATATTAATAACAATCTTTGCATGACATTAGGTGCAGAGGTAAACTTAAAAGTAGAAACAAATAACGTTCAATTTAAATATTTATAAGATGGCAATTTTAGACAATTTAGGAAAATACCGTAATACCGGATTGTTAATATTACGTATTGGCTTAGGGATAATGTTTATTATCCATGGTTTCCCAAAACTTGCTGGCGGCCCTGATGGCTGGACCGGACTTGGCGGTAGTATGAAAGTAATCGGCATAAACTTTTTGCCAATATTTTGGGGCTTCATGGCGGCAGCAACTGAAACCTTTGGCGGCTTTCTTTTAATCGTAGGCTTGTTCTTTCGTCCGGCTTTAATCTTATTGATTTTTACTATGATTATCGCATCATTGGTACATTTTGGCAAAGGCGATGGATTGGCGGGTGCTAGCCATGCGATTGAACTGGCTATTGTATTTTTTGGATTGATCTTTATCGGCCCTGGAAAATATAGTGTGGATAACAAGTAGGATTACTTGTTAATTCTTATTTTTGAATAAAAGGCTTGGAAATTTCCAAGCCTTTTTTGGTCTATTAATTTTAATTTTGAACAATCAATTTATTGTTTTGCACTTCATTTGCCGAAATTGGCCAAATATAACCCGCCGTGTTGAAGGGTATTGCTGGCGCTGAACCCTGAGTGCCACTTTTCGCCGCAAAGCCTGCACCTAGCCTCATGACATCAGGAGATCTAAATCCTTCTCCTAACAGTTCGATTCTTCTTTCTGTTAAGATTGTGTTTTTCAGATTGGCTGGCAATAAATCTGCTGCAGGAAATACATAACCTGGATTTGACCGCTGTCTTAGAGCTGTTAATAATGCAATAGATCTTACAGGATCTGTCACCACGGTAGCCTCAGCGAGATTCAATAATACTTCAGCATACCTGATTACAGGAATATAATCTGTATAAGGAGAAGGCTTTTTGAATTTAGTCAAATAAGTATTGGCACCAGAAACTGTTGTTAATCCCTTTCTGGCATCGGTTGAACCAGTTGCGAATACAGGATTGGCCAAAATACCTGTAGGATTTAGGAAATATTCTTCATTTCCACCTGCCTGATTTGGAGAAACATTGTAATAATATGCCAACTGGTTCTGGGTGCCTGGAGCATTTAAATCTGTCATCGGGAATGATAAAGCAGCTTCAGTAGCAGTTGCATTACCTACATAGGCACCACCAAATATATTACTAATATTAGCCTCTAATTGAAGAGGCGTGCCTGTTGTTGCCTTAAATGGAGTTGTTGCACTAACAATTTTATTACCTTCAGTAACGACTGAAGACAAGTTTCCCATTGTAAGATATACCCTGGTTTTAAATGCGATAGCTGTATTTCTTGAAGCCCGAGTGGATATTGCTGTTGCTGGTAGCGTTAGTGCCAAGTCTGGCTCTGCTTCATTTAAATCTTTTAAAATCTGTGTATATACCTCAGCAACTGTACTTCTTTTTAAGTCGTTTCCAGTTAAATCTTTCTCTCCTTTAAGTCTTAAAGGAACCCCTAAGCTAGCACCATTATCTGTAATAAAAGGTTTGGCATACAGTTGTAATGCGCTATAATAACAAAATGCTCGCAGAAATTTAGCTTCTGCAATATATTGTTTTGCTACTGCGGGAGTAAGTAAGGAAGCATTAGCATTAACGCCCTCAATAACTAGATTTGCCCTGTTAATTGCAGCATAAATTGCACCCCATAAATTTACTACTTCATTAGTATTTGATACTAGGTTAAACCTCCATGTATCTAAACCTGTTACCCCATTAGGCTTATTTACTATAAAATCCTCACCACGGATATCATTGTAGATTAAATATCTCCCACCATAGAACTGGCCATTCTTTACCCCAGCGTAAATGCCATTTACTTGTGAAAGGATCCTATCCGGATTATTAAATGCCTCTTCAATTGGTAAGGATGTATCTGGAGCTGTAGTTAAGAAATCTTTTTTACATGATGATGCAAACAGCAAGGGAGCAGCTATAAAAAGATATTTTATTTTATTGTTTATTTTAATTTTCATGATTTCTAATTTTAAAATCCAACATTAATACCAAACGTAAATGTTCTACCCGATGGCACTGAGTTTCTATCCACACCTGGAGCTAGGTTACCACTATTTCCAGTAGTGGTTGAGTTGCCGTTTACAGAAACTTCTGGATCCGGACCTGGATAACCAGATATAATCAAAAGATTACTTGATTGTGCGTACACCCTTATATTCGAAACACCATATTTACTTAACAGTGTTTTTGGCAATGTATAGCCTAAGGCCAGGTTTCTAACTTTTAAAAAATTCCCGGTGAAAACGTTTTGTGATTGTGCAAAAGCTGATCCGTTTGAGGTATTGTCACCATAAACAACACGAGGAATATCAGTAATCTGACCTGGCGTGGTCCATCTATTCAACATTCCTTTGTCGTTGTTCCAAAAGCGTTGATCTCTAAGACCAGCTTGCGATCCATAATAAATTTTATTACCTCCGGAGAATGTTAGTCCTAAACTTAGATCAAAGGCTTTATAGCGGAAGTTATTATCTAAACCGCCAAACCATTTTGGTATTGACTGACCTGTGATTGTTGCATCTAATGCAGCATCAATTGCTGGGGCATTCTGTCCAGCGTTTGGCCCATCAAGATATTGATACCTCGCAGCTGTAGCACGTCCAAAACTAAATCTCAATTTTTGCCCAAATCTATTTACAAAAATACGTTCACCAGTTGCAGGGTCCACACCGGCAGTAGGTACGGTGTAAATAGAGCCAATTGGATAGCCAACACGTGTTATATTAGCAGTTTCAAGAGAAGTAGCTCCAAAAACATCCGCATTGTTATTTCCCAGTGCAGTAACTTCATTTTTCAAAGTACTGAAAGTAAAACTCGTTGTCCAGCCAAAGTCATCACCATCAAAGTTTTTTGAATTTAATGTAAATTCAAGCCCCTTGTTATACATCCTTCCTATGTTTGTTGTGATGGCGTTGTCAGGAATACCTTTAGAAGGTGCCTGAGGAGCATTTTGAACAAGGTTGTCTATATCATTATGATAATAATCCACATCCAAAGAGAAACGTCCACCCAAAAATTCTAAATTAATTCCAATATCAGCTTTTTTACTTGTTTCCCACCTTAAATTAGGATTACCCGCCTGTGAAAATGACAGCGCTGAGGATGACCCATATAATCCTGGGCTGTAAAGGAATAGAGCTGGATAATTACCAATATTTATATTTCCAACTTCTCCATAGCTTCCATGCAATTTAATACGAGTTAATACCTTGCTGATGGCTAGCTCTTTATAAAAATTCTCTTCAGAAATGGCATAACCAACGGAAGCGCCACCGAAATTACCATATTGATTTCCCGCTGAAAGGCCTGAATAACCATCTCTTCTGAAAGATCCGGTTAAATAATATTTCTTCTTAAAATCGTAATTGATGCTACCAAAAAAAGAACGGAAAGCATTATCTCCCTGTACTAACCCTGCTGGGGTAATGGCACCAAATGCACCTTGAAAAACCTCAATAAAGGGATCGATTACGCCTTGTCTGGTTGCACCATAACCAAGTGATTTGGTATACTGGTCTTCAGCACCTATAAATGCGCCTAAAGTATGATCACCGAAAACACCACTGTAATTTAAAGTATTAGACCAGTTCCATCTGCTATTTTTTACAAAGTTACTTGTAGCACCACCATTATAAGAAAAGCCATCTCCCTGTAAACGATTCACAAAAGAGTTGTTATCAATTTTGAGATTATCTAAACTATAGGTGGTTTTAAAAGTTAGGCCTTTTAAAATTTGGATTGAAGCATAAGCATTAGCAATAATACGATCGCTTTCTGAAGTATTTTTATCTTCATTTACCAATACGGCCGCATTCGGATAATTCGATGCAATGGTATTAGCACCCAAACCAACCGAACCTGCCGGAGCATTTATGTTATAGGAGCCATCTTCATTGTAAGCGGCTACGTTTGGAGGAAGTACAATGGCCAGCCTTCCTAAGCCTACTGTTGAAAAAGCCTGTCCCGCGAGTGAACCTGTATTTGGCGCACGGTTTAAAGTATTACTATATGAGAAATTAGTTCCAATTGTAACGTTTTTAAACAGTTTATGATCTAAATTCACACGCCCATTTTTTCTCTCAAAAGAGTTACCAATGATAAATCCTTCCTGATTACTATAACCAACAGATACATAATATGAGGTTTTATCATTTGCACCCGAAAAGTTTAATGCATGATTTTGAGAAGTCGCGGTTCTGTAAGCATAGTCATACCAATTGGTTTCCACCTGAGAGCCATCAGATTTATTTTGTAAAAAGAATGCCGGAGCCTGACCGTTATTGGTCCTTGATTCATTTTTGATCAGCACATATTCTGATGCATTTAATAAAGGGGTAAGATTCTGAGCTTTTGTAGTTCCTACCCAACCCTCGTAATTAACTTTAGTTGTTCCCTGCTTACCCTTTTTGGTGGTAATTACTACAACACCATTGGCAGCTCTTGAACCGTAAATTGCTGAAGACGCTGCATCTTTAAGTATGTCAATTGATTCGATGTCTGCTGGGTTGATATCCCCCAAAGCATTGCCCGCGGCACTATTAGATGATTGATCACCTGTGAATACCGGGATACCATCAACAATGATCAATGGGTAAGAACTTAATGAGATAGAGTTAAAACCACGAACCCTGAAAACAGGAGGATTGTTCAGTACGCCATTTGGTTGAATAATGTTTACACCAGCGGCTTTACCAGCCAATGCCTGTTCGAAACTCTGAACCGGCTGATTTTTAAGTTTTTCTCCACTCACACTCGCAATTGATCCTGTAACATCTCTTTTAGATTGCGTAGTATAACCTGTTACCACAACATCAGATAATGTTCTGGAATCACTTTTAAGTTGCACATTCACTATACTGCCACCGCCAATAGTTTTGGTTTGACTCAGGAAGCCGATATAGGAAAATTCTAATGTTGTTGTATTACCTGCAACTTTAAGTGAATATTTGCCATTTGCACCTGTAGTGGTTCCGCCAGTTGCACCCTTAATTTTAACACTTACTCCAGGGAGGGGTAATCCATCCTCCAAACCCGTAACTGTTCCTGTGATTGTTCGATCTTGTGCTATTGCTGAGGAGGCGATAAACAACAATATGAACAAACTTTGTAGAAGTTTTTTCATAAAAAATTTAGTTTAGTTTTAGTTAATAATGGTCGATATATGATTATTATATTGTAATACAAATTTTACAATACGAAGTGCGCAATACTGTTTAAGAATAATAGTTCTTAAATGATTACCAAATAACTTATAATACCCTTTTTGTTATCTTAAGCATTCAATGCTTATTAACACCTTATTTATCTGATTCGATCAGGTGTATTAATTGTTCAATAATGTAATATTTCTTAAAAAATTTACTGTTGTGGTTCTAACAGTAATTTGTAATAAGGCATTAGCAGTCGATCGAGAGATCAATATCTGAATTAGGGGGAACTTTTAACACTAATTGGTGATTAAAAAAGAGAAATGACGTAAAAAAAAGACACAAAATAGAGCCATTTGAAGTTTTCTTCATAAAAAATTAGTTTAGTTCGGTTAATGATTCACACAAAATACTATTTAAAACTCTTTTTTACAAAAAATATAGCTTAAAATAAAAAGATACATACAAAAAATTTCAAAAAACCATTTAAAAACTACAATAAAGCTAATTAAAGCTAAAACAAACTAACATATCTTAAAAAAATGTCTATTTACGAACTTAAGCTAATAAAAATCTTAATTATCAACGCTCACAAACACTAAAATTATATCCATTGCAGAAAATTAGCATAAAAAAAGGGCTGTTCAAATTGAACAGCCCTTGAAAATCTTAAAATTCTAATTATGGATTTTGCCCGCTAGGCCCGATTGCTGGGTTAGCATCAATTTCTGATTGAGGAATTGCCCACTGCCATTCTGGACCACCGGCAGGAACACTTAAAACACCCGAAAGTGCGATTGTAGCATTTCCACCAGTTCTATCCAATGGCAAATCCTGGCGTTTCAAATCAAAGAATCTAAATCCCTCACCCCATAATTCAATACGACGCTGAATCAAGATCTCATTTAATAAGGTAGTACCAACGTTAGTTGTTATTACGTAATTTGGATTTCTATTTTTTGCTAATGTAAATAAAACAGACTGCGCAGTCACAGTTTCAGCAACTGCTCCAGCAATAGCTAAACGAGCTCTCGCTTCTGCTTCAATCAAAAACATTTCAGCTACACGCATGTTTACAACATCTCCCACACTTGTTGTTCCAGCATTTCTGAATTTACCTTGCTTGTAACTTGCAGTTGAGTTTGAAACTACACCAACAGGAAGATTGTAGGCTAAGAAAGTAGTACTACTTCCGGTTGGATCCCATAATGCTTTACGAACATCTGTAGAGGCAATTTGATTGTACAATACTGAATTAATTCGCTTAGGAACAGTTCTGTTCGCTGTAGAGTTAAAAGTACCTAAGTACGCAAAAAAAGAATAGAAATAAGTGGTCTGATCCTCTTGCTGTCTACTTCCCCACATCCATTCTTGATTATCATATGAATTGAATCCAGCTAAGTATTCTGCATTAGTCATCAATGTTAATCCTGTTCTCGCCTCCAATGCATTTTGAGCAGCAATTGCCCATTTACCTTGAGTTAAAGCAACTCTAGCTTTGATACCTTTGGCAACATTAAGATTAAAGTGAGATTTATTAGGCCTGGTTGTGGCACCAGCAAAATTGGTAATGGCCAAATCAAGGTCTGAGTTGATTTGAGCATAAACCGCCTCAACAGTAGCCCTTGGTTTACCGGGCTTACTTTCTGCCTCCGAACTTATCATAATCGGAACTCCTGGCTGGGTATTGTTTCCAGCTGCATCATAACGTTTTCCAAAAACTTGCACCAAAACAAAATGCGCCCAGGCTCTATATGTCAACGCTTCTGCTTTTATAGCTTTCTTATCTGCCGCAGCACCTTCAGCGTTATCAATATTATCGATAATCTGGTTAGCATTAGCAATGATCCTATAATAAAAAGTGTAGATGAAAGAGTTATTTGCGTTCGATGCGCTTCTATGGGTTATCCATTTATGCACACCGTATGCCGTAGTACTTACCGTATTTACGATATCATCGCCCATATAATCTATGTTTAAGTTAACAGCGCCCTGGCCACCTTCTTCCTGCCTAGAATATTGAATATATAAAGATCTGTGAATACCATTTAAGGCAGCCATTGCATTGGTTGTTGTTGTAAAAACCAAATTCTTATCAACAGAATCAGTAGGACTTGTTGTTAAATAATCTTTTTTACAGGCACCCATTGTTAGTGTTAATACCAATAATGGAAAAAATAATTTATTAATCGTTTTCATAATTTTCCCTCTATTAAAATGATGCATTTAAACCTAAACTAACTATGCGCGTTGGTGTATAGTTATTTGTGTTTACCCCAGTGAAACTTTCTGATGGATCTAAACCCTTACGTTTAGAAACTAAGAACAAGTTTTCGCCAGAGGCATATACGTTAACCTTACTTAAACCCAGTTTTTTAATTAATGGGGTTGGCAATTTATAAGCTAAAACTGCCGACCTCATATTCAAATAAGACGCATCAATTAAGAATCTTGTAGAAGTAGCATTGTTAAAAGTAGACCTTCCCACGTCAAGTCTAGGCGTAGCACTCGGATCACCAACTTGTTGCCACGAATTCATGGCATCAACGTGCAGGGAGCCTCCATAACCAGCATAAGACATTAACGATTGGTATGTAGCATCATATGCTTTTCCACCAACCTGGTAATTCATGATAACAGATAAAGAGAATGCTTTATATGTAAAAGTATTGGTTACACTACCAAAAAAGTTTGGAATTGCTGATCCTGAATATGCATATAAAGCATTATTGGGATTGATGGTATAACTTTGGCCATTAATCACTCTTGTGTCAGCAGCTGATCCAGGGCTTAGCGGGTTAATTAAGAAATAACCTTCTCCATCAGTAGGATCTACCCCTGCCCATTGACGTAACCAGTATTGATATCTAGATTGACCTACAGATAACTGTTTTGTTCCATCAATAATTGTTGGCGTTTCCTCGGGCATTTTAGTAATTCTGTTCCTAACCAATGACCAGTTAATGTTCATGTCCCATTTAAAGTCTGGAGTTTTAATAATGTCGCCAGCAAGATTGATTTCAATACCCCGATTCCACATTTTACCAATATTTTTAGGAAAAGTACCAGTACTGCTGCCAATGCCCAAACCTGTAGATATAGGAAGAGGTACATTAAATAATAGATTTGACGATTGTTTATTAAACCCCTCAAAACTTCCATGCAATCTGTTTTTAAATAAGCCAAACTCTAATGCAGCATCAATTTGTGTTTGTGTCTCCCAAGTAATATTAGGATTTGCCAAACTTTGGAAAAGAATTCCTGGCTCTGCAGCATTGTTATTAGCTAGAGCATATAATGATCTGTCCAGATTATAACTTCTTGTACCATCTGGATTAAGTAGGTCATCATTCCCTAATGATCCATAAGAAGATCTAAGTTTTAAGTAGTTAACCCAGCTTACATCTTTTAAGAAACTTTCTTCGCTCAGTAACCAACCAGCACTTGCAGAATAAAAGTTACCCCATTGCTGTCCTGGGCCCCATTTTGAAGAACCATCTCTTCTGAATGATCCAGACAAGAAGTATTTTGAGTCATAATCGTAATTTAAACGAGTAAAAATTGCTTCCTTTCTATAATCATTTACATAAGAAGTCAAATCGGTAGTCGTTGCAAAATTGATTAACTCAGTGTTTCCGTCCAAGATTTGTGTATTACGTGCTCCGGTTAAGTATTTATAAGTATAATCATAATTATTATGACCAAACAAAGCTGAGAAGCTATGCAATCCAACTTTTTTATTATAGTTTAATAATTGCTCAATAGTAAATGTTGTAGTGGTTGTGGATGTGTTTCTCGCTCTACCATTTGGCGCACCATCACCAACGATTTTATTTTGATAGTCTCCAAAAGTGTAGTTAGAAATATCTACACCTAGATTTTGAGTAAATTTGAAATCTTTTAAGAAAGTGATTTCTCCATAAGTCCTTGCGCTCAAAACATTACGCTTAATTTTTGTGGAATTTAAAAGTGTTTCTTCTAAAATATGTCTTCCTGCATATGCACCAGATGGGCGGTTAGGAATAGCCAATGATGTCAACAAATTACCGGTATCATAAATTTTTCCACCGTTAGCATCTACGATAAAATCGCCTGTTGTTTGGTTGTGTGCATATAATGGATAAATCGGACCGATATAACGAGAAAAGTTAAATGGGTTAACAATACTACCACTTCCATCAGCGTCTGCCTGATTGGATTTTGTAATGTTTGCATTTAAGTTTAAACCTGTTTTGAACCACTTTAATGGTTTTGTATTGAGGCTTACACGTCCGTTAATTCTGTTAAAATCAGATCTGATGACGTATCCCTTTTCATTTAAATATCCTAAAGACGCATAAAAGTCTGATTTTTCAGTCGCGCCGCTATAGGCCATTGAATAATCACTTCTTTGGCCAGTTCTTAATAAAGGTTTTCTCCAATCTAAATCATCAGCATAAAGTAATGTTGCATTTGGATTTAATAATCCATCTGTTCCTACAATTGCATTGTTTGCAACATTGAAGGGATTATTACCCAAAAGGGCTTTAATCCCATTTGTAGCAGTAGTATTTGCTGTTGCCAAAGGAACTCCAGTTCCTGTTACCGGATAAACCAAACTATTTCGGTAGGCTTGCCATGCAAGTGGATAATATTGAAATGCATCAACAGTCTCATATTCTGGAATACCTCTGGAGGTTATGCCCTGTATAATTCTGAAATCCAATTGATCTTTTCCTTGCCTACCTTTTTTAGTAGTAATCAAAATTACACCATTACCAGCACTTGAACCATAAAGAGAAGATGATGCTGCATCTTTTAATAATGAAATACTTTCAATATCATCAACATTAATGTTGCTTAGATCTCCAGAATATTGAATACCATCTACGACATATAAAGGGCTATTTGATGCAGAAATGGAACCAAAACCGCGAATCCTGATCGTTGGACCCGAACCTGGCTGACCACTTCCTGCATTTACCTGTACACCAGGCGCCGCTCCTGCTAATGCACTATTTAAGTTCGTTACTGGTCTTTGTGCTATATCGGCTGCTCCAACTGTGGAAATTGAACCTGTATTCTTACCTTTTGTTGTTGTTCCGTAGGCTTGAGTAATTACAACATCCTGCAAAGTTCTCGCATCAGTTTCTAATCTTACATTAATACTGCTAGCAGATGTAAGATTAACACTTTTTGTTGCGTAGCCAATAAAAGAAAATTGGATACTCTTAATTGTTGGGGGTACTCTAAGAGTAAATTTACCATCAGATCCGGTTGTTGAGGAAACCTGTGAGCCGATGGCTCTAACACTTACGCCAGGCAGGGGAGCATTATCCTCCGCAGACGTTACTGTTCCTGTAATTGTCCGCTCTTGAGCCATTGCATTAAATGCAACAAACAAAAGCACGAACAAACTTTGTAAAAGTTTTTTCATGAATTTAAATTAGTTGTTTGATTAATTAAGAATTAAAAACCAATCTACAGAAAAAAACAATATGTCTTCAAAATGATACAAAAATTTAATATCTATCGCCTTTTTATGACAATTAAACTACATAAATAACTGATAAAAATGTAGTTGGAATTTAATTTTAGGTGGTTGAGTTTGATTATACACTTCTATTAAGTATTTAATCAAACGGCAGCGTGATCCCTCAATGATTAAAAATATAGGCTAACAATAATCAGATATTTTCACTTAAACATTGATGAAAACGCAATCAAAGAATTTTAACTAAATAAAAAAGGAGCACATAGTGCTCCTTTAATCATTAAAATAAACTTAATTACTTTCTATCTAGCTCCTTTATATTTGGCAACTAATGAATAAACCCGTTTAGACGCTGTTTGATTCCAATCGAAGTTTAACGTAAATGTTTTCGTTGCTGGGTCATATTTATTAACCGAACCGGGAATATTAGCAAGTGTTGCATTTCCAATAGCTTTCATTGTCACCAGGTTTGTTACAGGATCTATTGTTGCCTGAAGGTTATCAATACCACCTACATTAGAAGTACCACCAGCCCATTTCAAGTTGCCTATTTGGACTGTATTGGCACTAATCGTTGTAAAGGTTACATCAGGATTTGTGGCTGTACTACCGTTAAGTGCATCATTAAGTGTTGGTGTTGTAGGGCTGCTATAACGCTGAACAAAACTCCCTGCCTGAGGAGTGTATGCACCATCATATTTATTTTTAGCTCCTAGTGCTAAAATTATTGTACCAAAATTTCCACTTATAACTCCTGAAGAGGCTGAAACAATTTTTAAAGGCAATGCATACAAAGCAGCAAAATCAAATTGATCTGGCTTAACTGTAATTGTCATACTTGCCGTTCTCTGGCCCTTTGGAATCACTAAATCTACCGACGAAAAGCTATATAAATTTGTCGGCATAGCGGTATAAGTGATAGAATTGTCAGTATTATACTTTGCCAAAGCGGCTGGATCTAAACCAATTTTAACTGCAATATCTTCTGGAGCTACATCTGCACCAGAATAACTTACCTGAACAACAGTCGTTGCTGAAGGTGCAATATCAAAAGATTTTACGTACAGAGCATATGTGCTTGCTGTTCCAGAACCTATAAAATCCGGATTTAAAAACTCTACTATATTTTTAGTAGCACCGGGTGAATCAGGACCGATGATGGAATCATCTTTTAAACAAGAACTGAATCCTGTTACTATTAATCCTAAGACTAATAAATTTATTATTTTTTTCATGATTTATTTTATGAATGTTAAACAAAATCAATTATTTCGCCCAAAATATTTTACTTGAATATTTATTTATTGCTGGCACATTCGATGCGTTATACTTAAATTCATTAGCCGGGTATTGAATTCTTGTTGGTAACTTATCTGGTGCAGTCGATTCTGATACGATAGAAACAAAAGAAGTCAATCTATTTGGATTAGGCGCCACAACAATCGTTGGGTAGCCTGTCCTTCTATATTCATTCCAAGCTTCATGGCCAAAAATCATATTGAAAGCAATATATTTTTGAGTAATTATAGCCTCTAATTTTTGTGCATCAGTCGTTGCAATGGCGAAGTTTACTAATGGGTTTGCTACATTCGTAGTTCTGTAAGTTGTAGCATCAGCTACAGGATCTTTCCCTGCGGTAACCGCACCAGTATTATCTTTGTAAAGATATTTAAATGAAGCATTTTCACCTAAATCAAAGTTCGTCGAGGCTGTACCAGCCAATAAACCTTTAACATTAGCTTCTGCCTGTAAAAAATAACTTTCAGCGGCCAGCATAACAGGCTGACCAGCATCTGGGCCTTTAAGGATACCAATTTTGTCATAAGCAGTCGCACTTGTACCTTTAAACCATGAGCTTGGAGCTTGTCCTCTACCCGCATCAGCTTGGGTATATCCTAACTGATTTGTAGGAGTAGTTGTACCAGTAATATAAGTAACATTTGCTCTAGCCTGATCACTAATCTTCGTTCCATTATAAAATGTCATGATGTATGCACTAGGAGCATATTGGCTAGCCGAACCAACCGCTGTACCTGAAGCGCTATATGCCCATGAATTCCACATTGGATTTTGCTTATTATCTGTTTTTGCATAAACTGGTTGAACGATGGCGTCTTCAGTCAAGAAACCAACAGCACTATCAAAAGTAGTATTGGTAAAGGTTACTTTTCCTTGGCCCTTAAGCACTAATCTCAACTTTAGAGTTTGAGCAAAGGCAGCCCATCTTCCTAAATTACCTCCAAACAAAGGGTCCGCGCTTACAAATAATTTGGAACCTGCACCTGTACCTGTCGCTTTAAATGTTGTAATTGACTGATCAAGTAAATCCACAATACTTTTATAAATGTCTGTAGCCTTATCATATTTTGGTTGCAATTTGCCATCACCTTGTAACGCTTCACTATATGGCACGTCGTTATATGTATCTACCAATAATGCGTAGTTGTAAGCTTTAAGGGTTTTCGCCGCTGCATTAAACTCTTTAAAAGTCGCATTTCCTTCTGAGTTTGTAATTACATACTGAACGTCAGTTAAAATATCATATGTAGTAGCCCAAAGACCAGAAAAATCACCTGTATTCCAATTGTAAGAGATAATTCCTCCCCAACCACTTACACCTCCTCCATTTGTAAAATAGCCAACTTGTTGCGCACCCATGCTATTATAGGCAGGCATGCTGTTAGCTGTAGCTACAATAGCATTTGGCAAAACCAAATCTACAGTAGCAACAGTAACTGAATTTGGATTGGTATTGATATCTAAATCCTTTTTACAAGAATAAATAGAAACCAACATAGAAAATCCGAATATATATTTAAAAATTCTTTTCATGTCTTTATTATTATAGGGTTAATGTTAAAGTAGCTCCATAATATCTTGATGGTGGAGTTTGATTTAAGTTTGTTAAACCAATAGCATTACCACTGCTTGATGCATTTCCATCACTATACTCTGGATCTGTATATACGTTGGTTTTAGGTAAAAAGATGAAAAGATTTCTACCTTGAACGCTGATTCTTGCCGCTTTAACAACTTTAGATTTTGCCAAGAATGAAGCTGGAACATCATAAGATAATGCCAATTCTCTAATTTTCCAGAATGCACCAGATGTTACATAATTTTCGTTAATACCAGTTCTTGGTCCAGCGATTGTCCAATAACCCGGACCACCGTCACGAACGGTAATATTTGTATTCGCAACATATGTATTGGTAGCAGGATCTAAATAAGATGAATTGGGGATAACAAAACGATCACGATTATAAGCCGCTGAATTTATTCCTGCACCACTAAAGTCGAATGTACCACCCGCAGCATTATAAATTACATTTCCGCCACGATATTCACCTGAACCATATAAATTGAAACCTTTATAGTGAACATTAACATTCACACCTAAAATATGTTTAGCGTTTGCTTGTCCTAAAATACTAATACCAGTTGTGGCAGACGGATAACCAGTAATTCTGTCTACAATAATTCTTCCCTGACTATCACGAACATGAGTTGTACCTTGAATAACTGGAAATTGTTGTCCTGAAATGGCATAAGAACCAACTGTTCCTCCATAAGCGCCTAATGTTAATTGACTTAAATCTGCACTAATATAATCAACACTATTATCATAATACGCATAATTAGTACCTAAAGTTATTTCCCAATCATTGGTTTTGAAAGGAACGACATTTAAACTAGTCTCCCAACCTTTACTAGTAGTTTGACCTGCATTTACCAAATAACCAGTGTATCCTGTTGTACTTGATACACCCGTTGGAACTGTCTGATCCTTAGTTTTGGTATTATAGTAAGTTGCTGTCAAACTTAAGCGACTTTGGAAGAAACTTGTCTCAAGACCATATTCAAAACCGGAAGTGATCTCAGGTTTCAGGTCTTTTGAAATAAGTAAATTTCCAACAGATAATCCTCCCTGCCCATTATAAGGATAGCCAGCACCTTGACCAAAGGTTGGTACTAAACTGTATGCCCCTATATTTACTTGACCAACTTTAGACCAACCACCTCTTAATTTAATAAAATCGATTTCTTTGATATCCTTAATTGCTTCAATAGCATCAGAAGCAACGAATGATAAAGTAGCACTAGGGTAAAAGAATGAACGGTTTTCTGGGGCTAATACAGAAACCCAGTCATTACGTCCTGTAACGCTTAAAAACAAATAATCTTTAAAAGCAACATCTAATTTTCCAGTCAGGCCATAAGATCTAGTTAAAGAGTTGCCTTCAGATGCAGTTGGATTATTTGTACTGTTACTTAAATTGAATACGCCAGCAGTAACTAAGCCATTCACAGAACCAGTAGCAGATTTAGACTGTTTTTGAATTAACTGACCTAAAACCGTCAAATCAAACTTAAAATCGTTCACTTTTTTCTGCGCATGACCGATAAAATCAGTAACGATATTTGTTTCATAATTTAAATTATCACTAACACCGCCTAAAATATCTTGTTGCTTGTACTCACTTGATCCTGAGATAGATTTGGTATAATCACTGTATTTAAAAATATCTGAGTAACTTTTAGATGATTGATTCTGCGTAGTTAAACCAATACGACCAGTAAAATCCAACCAATCTAATGGCTTATATTTTAATTCTGCATTTCCTAGAAAATAATCATTTCTTGTAAGCTGTCTGTAGTTGTCAGCCAAGAAATAAGGGTTGTTATAATAAGCATTATAATAACCATTTGGATTAGCATAAGGATTATTTTTCCAATCACTATAATCAGTGATCAATGCTTGAGAAGGGGCATTTAATAAGGTATTATAAATTGAACCTGTTTGGGTAGTTAGATCCTGTCTATTTTGAATATAATTTGCAGAATAGTTAAAGGTTATTTTATCGGATACTATTCTAGTGCCTCCAATTTTCACCGTAGCTCTGTTATATTTATCTCCAGGAGTTGTTCCTGAAGCCCTCATATATTGAGCAGAAGCATATAGGCTTCCTTTATCATTACCAGATGAAACCGAAAAATCTGTAAAGTTGGTAACACCGGTATCCCAGAAATCGTCTTTACTATTAGTATAAGAGTAGGGAACCATCTGAATTGCACCGTTAGCCAGTGGGCGACCAATTGGCCTTACTACTCCATCAAAGCGTGGGCCGTATTGCTGGTTTTCATAAGGAAGATAAATCTGTAAATCGTTATCTGATCCTGACCCGAATTCTTTTTGTAATTTAGGAAAGAAAGCAACTTGCTCTAAAGTAGTAGTATTTCCGATTTTGATATCGAAAGACCCATCCTTTTTACCCTTTTTAGTAGTGATAATTAATGCGCCATTTGATGCTGCTGAACCATACAATGCTGCTGCACTACTACCGTTTAATACAGTAATATTTTCAACATCATCTGGATTAAGGTTACTTAAAATTGTATTTGGCACAATCACATTATCCACAACAATAAGTGCTTGGTTATTCCCCGTTAGTGAACGCATACCACGTAAAACAACACGATAGTTTGGATTAACACCACTACCAACACCTTGGATATTTAATCCTGCAACTTTACCCACCAAGCCAGAAACAACGTTGGTTGGTTTGGCCTGCGTTATAGAAGCATTACTCAAAGTTGTTTGTGCGGCACCCAGTTCTTTTTTACGCGCAGTCAGACCTGCTCCTGTTACCACAACCTCACTAAGAGATTTAGAGTCGGCTTCTAGTGCAACATTAATTGTTGATGAACCACTAATCGTCCTGCTTTGTTGAGCATATCCGATATAAGAAAAAATTAGGATTGTTGATCCGGCTGGAACTCTAACTGAGTATTTACCGCCAGCATCTGTTACAGCACCGCTTTGTGTGCCTTGCACTTTAACACTTACACCAGGGATCGGCAATTTATCGTCCGAAGATGTAACTGTACCAGTAATTGTTCTTTCTTGTGCCATTGCAGAAATTGCAACGAACATAAGTATGAACAAACTTTGTAGAAGTTTTTTCATAATTTGAAAATAGGTTAGTTAATGATTTTTGAAGTGCTAAATATAGTAGAGATAAGCTATATTTTAACAAAGTTTAACAAAACCTAAATACATAATGACTTTATTTTGACAATTATACTGTATGAGTAAAAAGGCTTTTTGGGGAAAATCATACACAAGTTGTGAAATTATTTACGCAAAATTCACATTTTAAGGCACCTAAGTACGCAGAATAGGCCTTTTGGATGATTATTAACTAGGTAATATTCACGAAAAAACCGTGCCAGAATCTACTAAAACCTTAGTAGAAAATTTTAAGGAATTTTATCCATAAAGCAATGATTTTTTTGAGATGAATAAGGTTTACATAGCGCTATTTGGAGTATAGAATAAGATTTTTTAAAAAAGTTGAGTTGCTTTCTTCAAAAATTAGATCCATTATTTATAATACAAGAATGACATATCATTAATGAAAGGAACAATTGCTTAACTTTTCCTATAAATAAAAAAGCCCTCCAGAAATAATTCTGGAAGGCTTCAATATTAAGATTGTTAATTATATTAGTTTACCAAAAGATTGTAATAAACGGTACTATACAAACTTATTGATTCTCCATCTGCTGAAACAATAGAGACAGGCAATATATATTTGGTATTTGCTGCTCCAATTAATGATGAATTAATTTTAAAAACTGCTGTGGCTGTTCGTTGGCCAGCTGGAATTGTAACTTGTAAATTAGAAACCGAATAAAGGTTTGCAGGTGCCAAAATATAACCTCCTGCAGGAACAGCCGTATTTAGTTTACCAATCGCATCATTAGCATTAACAGCTAAAGTAACCTTTAAATCTCTATCCAATGGCTTTGGAGAGGCAATGTTGACTACAACTGGTAAATCAGTCGCAGTTGTACTTGAAGTGTATGTTTTGGCAACCACTTTAACACCTGTTTCCTGATTTAACGCCGCCAAAGGCAATTCGATAGTAGTTCCTACCTTACTAAAATCGACAAAGGTATCTTTTGATTTTAGACATGAGCTTAAACTTATTATCGCTGAAAAAAGGATAACAGGAATAATTTTTTTTGAATGATATGTTGTTTTCATAGTTATAATTATTTAGCCCAAAAGATTTTGGATGTGAACTGATTAATTGTTCCCTGAGCCTTAACATTATCGCCGTTGTTAGACAATTCTGTTGCTGGATAGAAAATCCTACTTGGAATTGTTGGCTGAGTAGACTGAGTAGAAACCGGAATATCAGACGGGAAACCTGTTCTTCTATATTCACTGTAAGCCTCAAGATTTCCATAACCATTTAAAGCAGTCCATTTTTGAACGATAATTGCCTGAACCTTATCTGTTGAAGCCGTCCAACTTACATTATTTATAGCCTGTCCGTAATAGGTAGCTGCTGCAGTTGCAGCATTAGGAACTGTTAAAGCAGTAAATGACGCAGTAATTCCTTTTTCATATAAGGATTGTGCATTTCCGGGAAGTATGCTATAAACAGCAGCCTCAGACTGTAGAAACAATGATTCGGCAGAACTCATTAAAACCGCATTCATTGTTGGTCCTGTAAGTAAACCAGGGCCTATGCCACTTGTTTTTGGATTATTGCTTGGTGCTGTAGATCCATAAATATTTCCAAAAAATGGAACTGCTGGATCTGTTGGGGCAGGGGCAGGTGCATACAATCTAGACAAACGGGGATCATTCGTATTTTTCAATTTTGTAATAGCATAATTATTAGCTTTATAATAATCACCAGGAAGCGAAACAGCGCCTGTTGCATTAGCACCGTAACTTAACCAGAAAGGGCTTTGTTTGCCACTGTTGGCATCATCATTAGTATAGCCAGGGTTTGCAGCAGCCTGGAACGTTTCATCCACGTAGCCATCAGCACTTGTGGCTAAAATAGCAGTTTTTAATGCTGCCTGCTTAGCTGGTAACTTATTCCACTGTCTAATCGCTAACCTTAACTTGATTGTATTAGCAAACTTAATCCAGTTGGCCATTGTACCTTTGAATACAATATCTGAAGTGCCGGGATTTACTGCAGATGTTGGTGCAGCTTTTATTGCTGCTATCGCTGCATCAAGTTGTTTAATTAAATCATCATAAATAGATTCGCCTGAGTCATATTTAGGAAAAAGGACATCTGGCGCTTTAAAGGCATCAGTATAAGGAACATTATTATAAGTATCAACTAATGTCTGAAATTCAAAAGCTTTCATAATTTTGCCTATTGAAGCAAAATGTACCAATGTTGGATCAGCAGTTCCTTTTTTAACAAGATCATTATAATTTGATAGGTTAAGGTAAAACTGGGTAAATATTTGGTAAGCGGTATTGGTGAAGTTATTTGTATTGAGTGCCGAATTGGGAACATAATTACCACTTGGTGTCCAGTAACCCATCCAAACCCCAACTGTAGCCGGATAACCACCTGTTGTAAGGCTAATCGCCCCATTACCAGTTGCTACTACGTTGGCATTATATAAATTAGCTGAAACAGCTAAAGTTCCCGACAGCTGAAATTGAGGGGTAGCCACAGAAGGTGTATTGGGGTTTACTTCCAGGCTCAAAAAGTCTTTCTTACAACCAGTAATGCCGATTATTGCAGAAAGTGCTATGATGGAAAATATCTTTTTCATAATTATCATTTAAAATGTTACCTGAAGATTTGCACCGAAAATCCTTAAAGGCGGTGTTTGATTTGCATTGGTTACTCCGGTTGCATTAGAAGTATCCAAATTATATTCAGGATCGGTATAAGGGTTATCTTTTGGTCTAAACATGAATAAGTTTCTACCGGTTAGCGCAAAGTTCAATCCTTTGATTGCTTTAGTTTTGTTGATAAACTGCGTTAGATTAAAATTTAAAGCAATTTCCCTAATTTTCCAAAATGCAGCGCTTGTTACAAATGGAGTGGCAGCTGCACCATAGTTAGATGATTGCCAGAAACCATAATTACCGTCAACAACCGGAACTGTCGTATTTGGAATGTAGACACCAGGGGAAGTTTGGATAACTGAATTAGGATAAATAAAACGTTGACGATCTGCTGAAGCACTTGTGGCAGATATCCCACCGAAATCCAATGTGGAAGCAACAGAGTTTAAAATTACAAATCCACTTTTATATTCTGCCACTGCACTAAGCGTCATAAACTTATAGCTAGCAGATAAATTCAATCCCAAAACGTATTTTGGAGTCGTTCTTCCAAAATTTGTTAATCCTGAGCCCAATTGCGGATAACCTGCAGTTGTACCGCCTGCATCAACAATTACGCGGCCCTGAAGATCACGTGCATAATCTGTTCCAAGTAATGATGGGAATGGCTGACCAACAACAGCATATACAGATGTAGTGGTACCAGAGCTAATCTGAAATTGTGTACTACCTGGAAGTAACGACTTAACTTCAGAATCGTAGATACCAAAATTACCGCCTAATTTCAAGCCAACTGAATTCGGCCCTGCAGGAAGAACTGTTCCGTTCAGTTCAAATTCATAACCATCGTTTTCGATTTCACCAGCATTAATTGTTGCAGTATTAAATCCTGTAGAGGCTGAAGTTTGAACACCTAATGTTTGATTTTTGCTGTTTTGTTTGTAATAGGTAGCATTTAAGTTAATCCTGTTATTTAATAAACCTAGCTCAATACCAATTTCCTTTTCATTTACAAACTCAGGCTCTAAGAGTGGATTGTTATTGGTTGTACCTAACGATAAACCACCTAAACCACCGTATGGAAAACCAGGAGTACTAGAGAATACGTTATTGATTGAGTATGGAGGAACGCTCACCTGACCAACCTTACTAATTGCGGCCCTAAGCTTACCATATGAAATGATCTTATTGCCCTTTAAAGCTTCAAAAGCATTAGTAAATACGAATGATCCAGATAATGAAGGATAAAAGAATGAACGCTTACTTGCAGATAAACGTGAATCATCATCATTTCTGGCAGTAGCCTGTAAGAATGCAATATCTTTATACCCAATATTTAAGGACGCATAGAAACCAATTTGACGAACAAAAAACTCACTTTGATTAGCCGTTGGCGCACCTGAAATTAATCCAATATTATAAAAATCCGGAATTAACAAGTTTGCGCTCTGGTCATTCTGTATACGTACTTTGGTTTGCCAGATGGTATTACCCAATAATAAATCTGTTTTGAAATCATCAAAGAAAGTATGATTAAATTTAACAAAAATATCCTGTTGTAAACGAGATGACCCTTGATTATTCAATGGATTATAAGTTGTAGTACCATCACCATATTGAGTATAATCCTGTACAAAACCTGGCGATTTCCTAGAAGCACCATACCGTGATGGAATATTACTCACACCAAGCGGATCTCCTGCAGCATAAGCAGAAAACTGCACTTCTTTACGTGTATATTTTAAGGTATTTATACCAAAATTTTGAGATAAGCGATAAGTAGCATCAAACCATTTTGTAGGCTTTACATTTAAGCTAATATTACCCAAAAAAGTATCACTTTTATTTTCTCTTCTGGAATTCTTGATTTGCCAGAAAGGATTTACATTATAGGCACTATAGTAATCATTTGGATTATAAAATTTACTGTTATCTCCTTCAGCTAAATCTGCAATATTGATAAAAGCTGGCATTTGGAATAAGTTAGCATACAAAATCTGAGTAGTTGCATTTGTAGAATAATTAATTCCATAAGTGCTCGTATTCCCATTTGTATAGCCAACAGAATAATCTAATTTAAAAATACCAGATGTTTTAGTACCAGAAACACGTAATGAAGTTCTTTTAGACAAATCATCAGGAATTACACCTTTTGTGTAAATATTTTGAGCAGAAAAGTAGAAATTGTTATCTACATCACCACTTTGATAAGAAAGATCATTTTGCTCGGTAAATCCTGTTTTGAAAAAAGCTTCAATAGGGCTTTTTTCGTTAGGAGAATAAGTAATCATATTTTTCTCCCCATTTGCAATAGGAGCACCTAACTGATAGGTTGCGCCATTGTATGCCGGGCCATATAACTGATTTTCATATCCAGTAAATAATGGAAACCCAGTATCCGGATCACGGAAACCATCTGCAACAGTTTCTCCTCCATAAGGACCAAATTTTGTTTGAATATCAGGAAAATAAGAAACTTTATTAATCTGAAACGAGTTACCGTATTTAATAATTGGTTTATTTGCTGTAGTACCCCTTTTTGAAGTGATAATTAAAGCACCATTTGAAGCTTCAGAACCATAAAGTGCTGATGCACTCGATCCTTTTAAGATAGTAACATCCTCAATATCATTCGGGTTTATCGAGTTTAACGTTCCGTTTGGAATAGGAACTCCATCCAGAACTATTAAGGCATTGTTATTACCGTTGATTGATCTTGCTCCACGTAAGGTAATCCTTACCTGAGGATCAATACCATTATTAACAGTACTTACCTGCAGGCCGGCAGCTTTCGCAGTTAAACCATTTGCCAAGTTAGTTACATTGGTTTGGGTTAAATCTTTCGCACTAACATTAGTAGTGGAATAGCCAATTTCTTTTGCCTGTCTTTTGATACCCAAGGCACCAGTTACCACAACTTCTCCAAGTTGTTGAGAATCGGAGGATAGTACTGCATTAATTACAGTTGATGAGCCAATAGTAATTTCTTTTGTGCCGAAACCAAGGCTAGAAATGACCAGTGTAGTTGCATTTGCTGGAACTGAAAGTGAATACTTTCCGTTTGCGTCGGTAGATGCACCAATAGTAGTGCCCTTAACCTTTACAGAAACGCCTGGGATGGGAAGTTTGTCATCCAAAGCCGTAACTGTACCTGTGATTGTTCGATCTTGAGCCATTGCTGTAGTAACAATTAGCAACAATACGAACAAACTTTGTAGAAGTTTTTTCATAGTTAATAATAGGTTAGTTAATGATATTAATTGTACGCTAATGTAAAATTAACTACTTGTTGAAACAAATGTTTTTTAACATATTTTAACAAAACCTACTTTAAACAGACACAAAGGCACTATTTAATTAACTGATATTCTGATATAATCTACTTTTTAAACTAAAAACATAGTATTTGACACACTGTAAATCAATAACTACAGAACAGAATATTCCCAAAAAACGTTTTTCCACCTTCCCAAAAATTTCTGAACAGTGGATCATTAGCCAGGTAAACAACCTCACCCCGGCCAAAATCCTGAACGCCAATTAGCAGTCCAGCTTTTAGTTCTTCCCGTGCTTTTTTTCCTACCACACCTGCCATTAAACTTTTTTCGTTAATTAACCCAACATTCCAACCCTTAATCAAAGGTTCGTAAATTTTGCGGTCGGTTTTTAAACTATAATAGGCTTTACCAAGGCCATAAGAAAAAGGATGGCTGGCATCAAGGTTAATCTTATAAATTGCCCCTGGTATAGTTGTTTCGAAGTCGTCACGGTCTTTATCCTTAAAAAGCAGTTTATTGGCTTCCGGTTTTTCATCTTTTTTTACTGGGGCTTCTTTCTTTTTAATATCAAAGCCTTTTTTCTCCAATACACTTTCAATCGCATCTTCCATTAAAATAAGCTTACCGCCTTTATTCAGCCATGCGGTTAAACCATCCCCAATAAAAGGACTATAACTTCCATCAGGCAATAGGAGGGTATTAACTTTATTGATATCCAAATTATTGATGTCTTTTGCATTAATGATACTCGGTGAAAGGTTTAAATCATGCTCCAGATAAAACCATGCTTCGCCAAAAGCCAGAGATGACACTTCCATTCCAGATACTATAGCGATTTTTGGTTGTTTTAGGAGCGGATAAACATTAGATCCAAAATCCTTTCCTTTTTCTACAAAACCGCTGCTCACTGCTTGAATCGGTTTATCGAGCATTTTAGCAATTAAAGCCACTTTTTCCTTTATGCCTTTAAGTGATTTCTCATTTTCTGCCCGCAATACAATCAATGTTCCGGCAGGATAATCTTTACCGCCAACTGAAAAAGGCTGATCGGCCTGGCGCACTTTTATATTTTCTTTTTGCAGTGCAATTAAAAGGCGGGCATCTTCGTTGGTTCCCCAGCTAAAAAGCCATGCCAAGGGCTTATCTACCTCATTGTTAACCGTTTTTGGTTCTTCCAAGGATGAGAATTTACCTCTGATACTCTCTTTACTTGCATAACCTTTTAATCCATATACATAAGGCAGGGCCCAAGCGGTAATGTCGTATGTGTTAGAATCGGTTACAAATGTTTGCGGTTCCAATAAAACATTCGCCAAAACGGCACGCGGTTGCTGAACATTTACAATCAAATCATTACGACCTATCGTAAAGGATTCTTCCTTTTGCGTATCATAATCGTAAGCTTTTCCTGTTTTATCTCCTCCATAAGCAAATTCAATCTTGTTTTTTGTTAATAGCTCAGCCAATTTTTTCAACCGTGATAAATTGCTGGGCTTAATGATGTAACTTTTATAAATGCCTGGAGCAGTGGTTAGCTCTTGCTGAAAATATTTTTTATATTCTTCTAATAATTTTAGATGGTTTAAGGAAGTTACTTCAAGCGTCGACATTCCTGTGGTAAAGTGGTGTGCAATACGGTCTTTTAAGGTAAGCGTATCCCCATCATTTGTTACTACTGATAATCCTGCCCTTATTCCGCCCTGCTCATACGTCATCCCAATTGATCCGTTATATAAAGGATAGGTATCGCCATAAGAGGGATAAAGCAAATCGAAACGCTCTTTAGTGAAGTATTGCCACCCTTCGGCATCAAAATACTTTGCATTATTTTTTCCTACCACAACCTGAAAGCTCTTCTGCCAAGGCGTAATATCCTGGTGTACGGGCTCTGCTGCAGGTGCAAAATAATAAGGCTCATTATAGCCCTGTTCATGAAAATCTACATGCACTTGTGGCATCCATTGGTTATAGAGAGCCAATCTTTGCACGCTTTCTATTTGTGTTTGCCAGGCCCAATCACGGTTCAGATCGAAATAATAATGATTGGGTCTGCCACCTGGCCAAGGTTCAATATGCTCCCTTGATGACGGATCGGAATTAGGCGTTTTACCCACCACACTATTAAAGTAATTAACATAACGGTCTCTTCCATCCGGGTTTAAACAAGGATCAATAACAACAACTGTATTTTTTAGCCATTCATTGGCAGGCTTATTAATGCCCGAAACAAGCGTATAAAGCATCTTCATAGCGGTTTCGGTAGAATTTGCCTCGTTCCCATGCACATTGTAGCTTAACCAAAGAATGGCAGGTTGATTTGCTAAATCGATACTATTATTATTCGTTCCTGTTGACAGTACGATATTGTTATTTCTGATCTGCTCTAGCTTAGTTATATTTTCCGCTGATGAAACAATGGCAACCATTAAAGGCCTTCCTTCATTGGTTTTACCATACTCAATAAGTTTAATGTTTTTTGGAGAAGCCGCAGCAGTTTGCCTAAAGTAATCGGCTACTTTATGGTGAGGAGTAAAGTGCGAACCAAGCTCATAGCCCAAAAAATCATCTGGAGATTTTAGCTGGGCATGTACAAATAATACAGAACTAAGAAAGCTTAGGCAGAACGTTAACAGTCTCTTCATAGGAAAATAATTTTACCTAATGTACTAATTTTGTTTTTTGTTGTTGCTAAAGCTTAATTTTACATCATATTTTTTACGATAAGCATGATCACAACTGAAAAATTATACCAATACTACCTGCAAAGCCCCGTTATTTCTACAGATACAAGAAATATCAGTTCGGGTTGTATCTTTTTTGCCCTAAAAGGAGATCTTTTTAACGCCAATGAGTTTGCTGCCCAAGCCATTGAAAAAGGTGCGGCTTTTGCCGTTGTAGATGAAGAAAAATATGCCGTAAACGAGCAGTTTTTGTTGGTAAATGATGTTTTGACCGCTTTACAGGATCTTGCACGCCAACACCGCAAACAGTTAAACATCCCGGTGATCGGTTTAACTGGGAGTAATGGAAAGACAACCAGTAAAGAGCTGGTAAATGCTGTTTTAGCAGAGCAATATAAAACCTTTGCGACTTTTGGCAACCTAAATAACCACATAGGCGTTCCTTTGTCTATATTATCCATCACTGATGATGTTCAGATTGCGGTAATTGAAATGGGGGCAAACCACCAAAAGGAAATAGAACTGCTTTGTACCATTGCCCAGCCAACCCATGGCATTATTACCAATGTAGGCATGGCGCACCTAGATGGTTTTGGTGGATTTGAAGGGGTAAAAAAAGGAAAGGCCGAGCTTTACGCCTACTTAAAAGAAACGCATGGTTATACCTTTATTAATAGGGATAATGCTTATTTACTCGAAATGAGTACTGCTGCTGGCCTAAGTAAGTTAATTTATTATGGAACTGAAAATGGCAATACCATTAAAGGGACATTAAAAAGCAGCGATCCTTTTATTGAAGTGGAGTGGACAAATCATGATGTATCATCTACCGTAAAAACCAATTTAACCGGAAGTTATAATTTCGAAAATATTCTTGCAGCAATATGCATAGGTGATTTTTTCGACATGAGCCCTGAAGCAATAAATAATGGCTTATCGAATTATAAACCTAAAAACAACCGCTCGCAACTTACTAAAACAGAAAATAATACGGTTATTTGCGATTTTTACAATGCAAATCCCAGCAGCATGTCGGCAGCTTTAAAAAATATTGCGGTATTATCGGCAAGTAAAAAAACGGCTATTTTGGGCGATATGTTCGAACTGGGGCCTGAATCTCTTGCGCAGCATGACTTAATTGCAAAACAGGCAGCTGAAAGTGATCTGAATCAGATTATTTTTATCGGAAAAGATTTTTATACGTTTAAAAACGATGTTAACGGCGTTTTTTTCGAAAGCCCAGCCGAAGCAGAAAACTATCTGCAAGAAAATCCTGTGCAAAATCATCTGGTGCTATTAAAAGGATCACGCGGAATGAAACTGGAAAGTTTACTGCAATATTTATAACTTACTTTGAAAATTGAATTTCAGACTTCATCAGTAATTTATAAAAAGTTCGGCTTTATTTTAAAAAGATAGCTGATAAGCAATAGTTTTTTCAAACTTTTTTGAAGTCATAAAGTTGTTTTATTTTTTCCTATTATTGCAACGACAGTAGCGTAATACACGAACGAAACTGAATATACTACCGCGTTTACGACATCCGAAAAAGAAAACTTGCGAAAAATCCATCTAAACCGTTTCGTCTGTTTTATGTACTACTTTCACCTCTATGCTAACAAAAATATAATCTTTTATAGTTACTATTCTCCTGTTTCTGTGGCTTGTTGGGTTCAGAACTCCTTCCGCATATTTATATACTACATTATTTTTGCAGTTGACTCTCTTTCAGCAGCATTGAGCTGGTAGACGGTTAGACATGGGAATATTTCGATCAACCCGAAAAAGATTCATATGAAGAGCGACATTTTCACAGGCTGATGCTTTTTAATTTCCCGAGGACTTACTTACAGTTAAGCCGACGTCGCTCACCTCCAACAGTGGATTATCACGCATATTTTGTTCAATCTCTATTTCAAACTTGCCATTTTTAGGAAAATGATAGTTAGTAAGCATTGGTAGGGTATAGGTAAATAGATTGCCCGATCCACTGCCCAGCCACTCACCGTCGTTTTTCGCCAGTTTGTATTGATACCGCCTGGTTACCGTGTTTTTACCATCCTTAAAATGTGCAAGAATAAAAATATTTGCATATTTATAATCAGCGGTATGCCTAAGTTTAAAGTATATATTATAGGCTTTGGTATTGTCTTTAATTTCAAACGAGGTAAGAATATGCCTGCGGTAGCTCCACCTTCGATCGGTAATTTCTACATTACTATCAATTACACTGGTGGTGCAGCCAACAAACAACGAAATCACCAATAAAAAACCAAGCAAAAACAATTGCTTTTTACTCTGTAGCAGGTTTATTTTCTGAGCCATTGTTATTATTTCGGCGGTTATTGTTCTTCCTACGGTTATTTCTGCTCTTATTTTTACTTTGCTCAGGTTTTAAACCATCTGCTCCAGCCTCACCCTCAGCTTTCACTACAGGTTTTTGTGCCTGGGGCTGCTGTGGTTTTTGCTTATTGATATTTTGCGGCTTAGGTCCGTTAACATGCTGTGGCTTAGGCACAACCTGTTGCTGAGGCTTTTGCCCAGAATTTTGTGGCTGTTTCGGCCCGTTAGGCTGTGGCTTGTTCCCTTGCTGAGGTTTCTGCCCGCCTTGCGCAGGCTGTTGAGACCTGTTATTTGGACCGGCATTTTTATCGCCAGCAGGCACTCTATCTCTTCTATTCTGGTTATTATTGCGGCTATTTTTCTGGCTGTTGTTTCTGTTCTGGTTGTTTTTACCCCGTGATCGTTCATCCAACCGGGTTAAACTATCCTGACCAACCACATTCTCATAATCGAAAGATTTTTCGATCACAACCGGCGCAGCAATTTGAACCGCTTCTTCTTTAAGATTTGGTGCTTTTTTACCCGCCTTGTTCATGGCCATAATTTCTTTTACACGGGCCGCTTTAACCGGAATCCAGTTTTCGTCACCCTGGTAACTGAACCACATTATTTTTTTAAAAATATCTGTTTTCTGGTGGCGGGCATAACCCGCTTCGGTATCTAAGTTTTCGATTCTATCCGGAATATCCTTTAAAGCATCTAAATAGGTATCCAACTCGTAGTTTAGGCAGCATTTTAATTTGCCGCACTGGCCAGCAAGCTTTAAAGTGTTTAACGAAAGGTTTTGATAACGTGCAGCAGCTGTAGAAACGGTTTTAAAATTGGTTAACCATGTAGAGCAGCATAATTCGCGGCCGCAAGATCCGATTCCGCCTAAACGGCCTGCTTCCTGACGCATTCCAATCTGGCGCATTTCGATCCTGATGCGGAAACTTTCGGCCATTTTTTTAATCAGCTCGCGAAAATCGACACGGCCATCAGCAGTATAAAAGAATGTGGCCTTGGTTTTATCTGCCTGGTAATCAACATCACTGATTTTCATCTGTAACCGAAGATCAAGCGCCAGTTTACGGGCTTTGTGCATGGTTTCCCACTCCATCCCTTTGGCGGCGTTCCACTTTTCCACATCAGCCTCTGTGGCCTTGCGGTATATTTTTTTGGTTACCTGATCAAGCGCAGTTTTGCGGCGTTTCATCTGGATGCGCACCAATTCGCCTGTTAGCGAAACGTGCCCAACATCAAAACCACCCGTAGGCCCCTCAACAGCAACAAGTTCTCCAATTTCGAGATAAATATTGTCGTTATTAAGAAAAAACTCCTTACGCGAACCTTTAAATTTAATTTCTGTAACCTGAAAAGGTTTATAATTAGATGGCATATCCAAATTGGATAGCCAATCGTGAACTTCCATTGTTTGGCAACCACCGGTGCCACATGAGCCATTACTTTTGCATCCATTAGGGGTGCAACCACCACCTGTTGAACAACTTCCACATCCCATATTAATTGTATATATATTGAGTCCCCGCAGGGAGCGTTTTAAACTTGATAATTTTTACCAATTGTAAAGATACATCTAAAAACAGAATTTTCGGGTTTGCGTTTCTTTCAATGTGGTAATGCGCCTTTTCCAGTTCGCCAATTATGGCTTCTGCCATGGGCAGTGTAAGTACGTGCGTACTGAGCTTTTTTGCTGTTTCAAAGGTTAATGGCGGCAGTTTTACCAATTCTTCGGCACCACTTAAAATCAAACAGCATTCGCGCAAATAGTTTACGCCATATTTTAAAAAATTCTTTTGGTTTTCTCTTCCCCACTTTGCCGCCTCATCGGTAAACTCCACTAAATCGGGTACTTTGTTGCCAAAACCCATTCTTAACCAGGCTGTAAATGTACCCGAGCTATCGCTTTGTGTATCTGCAGCCAGTGCTTTTGCTTCAATTAAATTCCCATCAGCTAAAAAGGAATAATCAATGGCCTGGTGCTCAGTTAATCCGCTTGCGTTTAATAAATACCCGGTTACCTCTTCTGATGATAATTTCGGGATCTTAACAATCTGCGTACGCGATAAAATAGTGGTTAAAATTTGGTCTTGGCTTTGCGCAATTAAGATAAACAGGGTATTTGCAGGTGGTTCTTCAATTAATTTTAACAGGGCATTACCGGCTTTATCCAAATATTCGGGCAGCCACATAATTAAAACCTTTGTTTCGGCTTCAAAAGCTTTATAGCTCAGTTTTTTAATAATATCGTGGCATTCTGCAATGTTGATATTGGCCTGTTTATTGGCTGCGTCAAGTTTTGACCGCCAGATATCAATATCAAAATAAGGATCGTGCATTACCATGCTGCGCCATTCTTCAAGTACATCTACAGCAATTTTTACACTTGCCGAAGCAAAAAAAGGATAGGAAAAATGAAGGTCAGGGTGAATTAAACGTTCGTACTTTCTGCAGCTCGAGCATTCGCCACAGCTATCATTTTCACCTTTGTTAAGGCAGTTGATGTATTGCGCATAGGCAATAGCCAAAGGCAAAGCACCCGAACCAGCCGCCGATAAAAACAGTTGCGCATGGCTAATGCGGTTTTCTTTAACCGTTTGCACCAATTGTTGCTTTACTCTTTCCTGTCCGATGATTTCTTTAAACTGCATTTGGTGCAAAATAAGAAATAGATATGAGAAGTTAGATATTAGATTTGAGATTTGACCAAAGTCAAGTTAATCTGGTTTAAGAAAAGTAAGCTCCGGTAATGCATTAACAAACCTCATAGGTTTAAAAACCTGCGAGGTTTATCGATTATTTCAAAAACCTTACCTTTGAACTTTTTAAAATTAAAAGATGGGTTAACGCTTTACGCCAACACCTAACGCTTAACATTTATGGCAAGAATCCTCGCATTTGATTATGGCACAAAACGCATCGGTATTGCAGTAACCGATCCCTTGCAGATAATTGCAACCGGATTGGATACCGTACATCCGAAAGATGTAATCGAATATGTTAAAAAATATATGGTTAATGAACAGGTTGAGGCTTTTGTACTCGGCGATCCTAAGCAAATGGATGGTTCACCATCTGATTCGGCACAACATGTAAAGGGCTTTGCTACCTTGTTAAAAAAATCGTTTCCCGATATTCCAAGGCACTGGGTGGATGAACGTTTTACCTCCAAACTTGCACATGAAGCAATTATGCAAAGTGGTTTAAAAAAAATGGATAGAAGGGATAAAGACAGGGTAGATACCATTGCCGCAACCATCATTTTACAATATTTTATGGAAAGTAACCGTTTATAACCAACAAATGAGCCTGATAAACGACGATTTACAAGATTTATTAATTTCCTACTGCGCGCCTGAAAGCGAACTGCTTCAACAGATAGACCGCGAAACCAACCTTAAAGTTTTAATGCCACGCATGTTATCCGGCCACTACCAGGGCAGGGTTTTGAGTATGCTCAGCAAAATGGTTTCGCCCAAACGTATTTTAGAAATTGGCACTTTTACCGGTTATGCAACTTTATGTTTAGCAGAAGGATTAACCAGCGATGGCTTGCTGTATACTTTGGATATTAACGAGGAACTGGAAGACATGGTACGCAGCAATTTTAAAAAATCTGCCTACAATGATCAGATTAAATACATCCTTGGCGATGCCACTGCTACCATAGCTGACTTGGATGAAAGTTTTGATATTGTTTTTATTGATGCCGACAAAAAAAACAATGGCACTTATTATGATTTAATTTTCGATCGTGTTCGCCCCGGAGGAATTATCATTGTGGATAATGTATTGTGGAGTGGAAAAGTACTTCAGGAGAAACAAGATAAAGACACCAGGAATATTACTAGTTTTAATGACAAAATAGCTGCAGATGAACGGGTTGAAAAACTGATTTTGCCTGTTCGGGATGGTTTGTTTGTGATTAGGAAGAACTGATGATGGCCTATAGTTAATGGCTCCTGGCCGTATAAGTCAAGGCTATTACCTATTAAACCATGGTCTATTAACCAAAAATGAAATGAAGAAAATCTTTACTTTTTGTCTTTTCCTTTTATCAGGAATTGTTGCAAAGGCGCAAGACACGGAAGAATATATTGCAGAACATGTAGAATATGCGCAGGGTTTAATGCGCGACCATAAAATACCTGCAAGTATTATTTTGGCTGTTGCGATACATGAATCTGGCGCAGGTAACAGCAAAATAGCCCAACAAATGAATAATCATTTTGGTGTTAAAGGCCCGAACAACAATGCCGGAATCCGATCTTCTTATCGCGATTACTTAAATGCGGATGAATCTTACAGTCATTTTGTGGAAATTATGGAAACACGCGAGCCTTTTAACAATCTTTTCGCAAAATATGATCAGTATGATTATAAAGGCTGGGCATATGGAATCCGCCGCTGTGGTTATGCAAGCAGCAGAAGCTGGTCCAGTCAGGTTATCGGACTGATTAAAAAATACGAGCTTTATCAATATGACGAAAGACCGGAAGGATACGAAGAACCGGTTTACGCAGCTCCGGTTCGCCACCGCACAAGAAGCCGAAGAACTACTACAACTTATACAGTAAAATCGGGGGATAATTTAAGTATCATAGCAAAAAAGAAAGGTACAACAGTTAAAAAATTGATGCAGAAAAACGGCATAAAAAAAGCGAACTTAAAGCCAGGGCAGAAGTTGAAGTTTTAAGCAAAGCGCTAAGTCAATAGAAATTTAATCATTCCAACAATTTACGGTACCACAGCTCACAATTAACCAGTTAACCGATTTAAACAATTAAATATACACCAAGAATGCGTTCATCCAATCATTTCATTTTCTTAGCGGCAATCCTTATCTTTTTGAGCTCGTGCGGTTCGCGGAAATTTTCCAAAAATAACAAACAGATCGAAAAAGCAGCCAATAAGGCCAATAACAATTCGTACAAAAGCTATAATACTTTAAGCTATATAGATGAATTTAAGGGTGTAGCGGTAGAAGAAATGAATGCCAATGGTATCCCCGCCAGTATTACCTTAGCACAGGGAATTTTAGAATCGGGCAGTGGAAACAGCGATCTGGCCAAATATGCCAATAATCATTTTGGTATTAAATGCACATCGGATTGGAAAGGAAAAAACTATTTCCGCGACGACGACCAGAAAAATGATTGTTTTAGGGTTTATAAAGATGCCCGCGAATCTTTTAGGGATCATTCTGAATTTTTAAAACGCAAACGCTACAGCTTTCTTTTCCAGTTGGATAAAAACGACTATAAAAGCTGGGCGCAGGGATTAAAAACCGCAGGTTACGCCACCAATCCGAAATATCCTGATCTTTTGATCAATACAATAGAGAAATATCAACTTCATCAATACGATCAATCAGAAAGCGAAAAGCAGAAAATTGCGCGTGAGGATAGGGTATTTACTGAAATTAATCAAAATATTCCACAGGAAAAAGCCAAATTTACACCTGTCGAAACACCTCCTCCCGGCGCAAAACCAATTCTTGCTGATGGCACTTATACCGTTGTAAAAGGCGATACCTTATATAATATTGCAAAACGGTTTAACCTAACGGTTGATCAACTTAAAATGCTGAACGAAATGAGTACGGATGCTATTAAACTGGGGCAGATACTTAAGGTTAAATAATGTTAAGTACAAACATTGCCTGCCGGATATTTGTAGTTTTGTAATCTGATGAAATTTCTTTTCACCCTTTTTTCCCTCTTAAGCTGCTCTGTGCTGCTTTATGCACAAACGAAACCTGTGCAGGGAATCGTTATTGATAAAGAAACCAAACAACGGCTGGCAAAGGTTTACATTTACAACATCCGTACGGGTGATGGGTTATACAATACCACCAAAGGTGAATTTAGCACTTTTGCCATACCAGGCGATACTTTGGTTGCAGCTTTATCGGGTTATGGGGTTGATACAATGGTTTTTAAGGGCCAGCCGGCAATATATTTTCAACTTAAAACACTTGGCATACGACTTCGGGATGTAGTGATTCAGCGGAAAAGGTTAACACCCCAACAGCTTTACGAAAAAAACGTACAGGAATACCGCTATCAAACCATGAAGGGCAGCAGTAAAGATTTACTAAACCTGGGCAACGGTGGGGTAGGCCTTGGTATAGATGCGATTTATAACTTATTAAGCAAACAGGGACGAAATGCGCGTCACCTTCAAAAAGTACTCGAAAAAGATTACCGTGAAGATTTGATCGATTACCGTTTTAATGCCAATTTGGTGCGGCAGGTTTTAGGCATAAAAGATGATGAACTAACGGATTTTATGCAGCAGTACCGCCCAACTTATCAATTTGTACTCGATGCTACCGATTATTCATTTAATCAGTTTATTAAAAATGCCTATAAAAGCTACAGGTTAAATCCGAAAGCATTGCAATTGCCTGCACTGCCTAAAATAACCATCGAGAAATTGTGAGAGCACCGATACTCATTGTTAAAAAGCTTCCTGCAGCAGGCATGGCCATATTTCCATTTATCTTATTAAAATCTGCAAGTTTTAAAAGTGACCCTGAAATTATTAATCACGAAAAAATCCATTTACGCCAACAACTGGAACTGCTTATTTTTCCTTTTTACATTGCTTACCTGCTTAACTATTTAATTAACCTCCTTCACTATAAAAAACATGAATTAGCCTACCGGAACATCGTTTTTGAAAAGGAGGCTTACGATTATGAAGCAGACTTAAATTACCTTAAATATGGTAACTGGTACGGCTGGATCAAAAAGTTTTGAAACAACTGTTTTCGCATTCAATTCAATTGCCAATCCGACAATCATTTTGTTAAATGCTTTTTATCTCTAAAATTTTTCTTTTTCTTTGTAGGTAATGAAGAACTGTTTAGCTGCCATCATCCTGACTCTAAGTTTCTGCTCTACAAAATTATATGCACAGGAAATTGATACCATCCCGATCAATACAAAAGACCTGAACATTAAATTAAAACGCAGTCCGCTGCCAAGCAGGCAAGGGCCGTTAAATTTTGAGCCTGTAAAAATTAAGCCTTTGGTTGTAAACGCTAAAATTAATTACTGGAAAACCAGAACCAGCATTGGCATTAATGTTAACCAGGCGCAGTTTAGCAATAACTGGAAGGGCGGGGGTACCAACTCGGTTGCCGTTGGTGGTTTAGTGAACTGGAAAGCAGAATACAATAAAAACAGCTATAGCTATGTAAGTGAACTTGTTTTACAGTACGGTAAAATAAAAAACAAAGATCAACTTCAAAAGAAAACCAACGACCGTATTTTTTGGGATAATAAAGCCTCTTTTCAATTATCTAAAAGCTGGTTCTTTTTCGGTTCGTTAAGTTTTGAATCCCAATTTGACAATGGTTATTCTTATAGCGTTACAAACGGCCAGGAAATCGCAACCCTAATTTCAAAATTTATGGGGCCAGGTTATTTAACAGAATCGATAGGTTTCGAGTACAAACCAGTTAAATATTTTTCTACCCGTATTGGTACAGGTACTGCACGTCAAACTTTCGTGTTAGACGAGAAACTTTTCATTGATCCAGATCCAACAAAACAATTAAAGTCTAGCGTATACGGGGTCGATTTAGGTAAAAAGATACGTAACGAATTAGCTTTTCAAATAGTAAGCGCGTTTGATAAAGATGTATTTACAAATACCAATCTGAAGGCCCGGTATCAGATGTTTGTTCCATATGAAGACTTTCAATGGTCTAAAATAGATCATCGTTTAGATGTGGCCATAACTGCAAAAATTAACCGTTTTATGAACACAAGTTTAACAGGGGTTCTGTTGTTTGATGCAGATACCCAAACAAATAAGATCCAGGCCAGCCAAACATTGGCCCTGGGTTTCGGTTTCACTTTCCCGAGGTAGAAATATTATCCCCCGCCAACTTCACCCATTTCCCAATAAGGTGCGGTAATAATCTGCCTAAAGCTTACGCCTTTTTGTTTGAGGTACTTTTTAAATGCTTGCACCGATTTAGCCCGGCCAGTTAAATAAAATGTAGCATTCCGCCACATTTCCCAGCAGATGGGATGCATGTTATCCATCCAGTTGATGGCATTTTTTGCCGGGGAGTTCACATCAGCGGGCACAGTATCTATCAATAACTTAAGCTGATTTACAGCACTGAGGTTTTCTTCCATAAGCTCCAAAACGCCAAAGTATTCTACATCCTCATCCATTACTTTTTTACCAAAAGATTCATACAAACCAAGGCTGGTTTCATCACCAAAAAAGAAGTGTTGGTTTGCCTCTTCATTGTATTTTACCTTTGCTCCATCAGCAATAAGTTTCAACTGATCTCCTTTTTTAATGTTAACCGCTAAACTATGCCCCGGCCCCTGTTTGTTCAGGTAAAAAATCACCTCACAGGTTTCATTTGCTTCATCAAAGCCCGAAAGCGTATAATGCCTGTATTCGTTAGCATTCACCCTGAATAATACTTCATTGCCAGGCATAAAGTTAGCATCAAAAAAATCGCCTTTAAACGTAACGCACTTTAAGTTGCTGTTTAACATATTAATTCCGACAACTTCTACCTGGTATATTTTATTGCTGATCACTTTTTCCATTGTATTGGCCAGCCAGGATGGTATTTTAGGCATGATGTTCTTTTGTTTAGTAACTTTGCCCAAAAGTAGTTGTCTGATAACAGGATCTTTTTATATCAAAAGGATTAAAATTTATATCAAAAGGATTTTATGGGCCTAAACATTTATGATGGCGAAGAAGGATGTTATTTTCTTGGGAACAAGTTCGATAATTTAGCCCTTAACCAGGCATTGGTAACTGAAAGGAGGGATAAATACAGCTTTCCGTTTGGTGACGCTGAGATTGTGGAAATAGCTTTTTCGGGTATTTACATTGTTTATGGCGATGTAGTGGTAAAAAAAAGCCGTTTGCGGATTAAATCTTTTGATGAGCCAGATATGGTAGAGCTCCATTTTTCATTAATGGGCGGCGGTATTATGGAAAACTTCCTTACCAATAAACGCATGGATATTAAATCCAATCAGCATAATATTATCTACAGTCCTGACTTTGATGGAACGGCGGAATTTTCATTAGGTGGACCGCATAAATTTTTTGAGGTAAATTTCGAAAGATCACGTTTTATCGATTTAACCAGTGAAAGCAGTACTTTATTAAAGAATTTTGCAGAAAATATTACAAATAACCGTCCGGTAGAGATTTCGGCAGAAAACCTTCCGATCAGTTTAGCCATGCACAGTTGTATTAGCGACATTATAAACTGCCATTTTACGGGCGGCTTAAAGCTCTTGTTCCTTCAATCTAAATGTTTAGAGCTTTTGGCCCTACAAGCGCAGGCTTTTGAGCTGGCGGCAAAAAAAACAGAAAGTCCAACCATCAAATCAGCCTATGATAAAGAACGCATTTATTATGCAAGAGAATTTTTATTAGCCAATGCAAGCCATCCGCCATCTTTAACCGAGCTTTCTAAAACCGCAGGAATAAATGAGTTTAAACTTAAACATGGTTTTAAAGAAATTTTCAATAATACAGTTTTTGGCTATTTAAGCGATTATAAATTAATGCGCGCAAAAGAACTTTTGGCCGATAACAGTAAAAACATTAAGCATATAGCTGAAGAACTGGGTTATTCATCCGTACAACACTTTAGTAATGCTTTTAGTAAAAAATTTGGTATAAGCCCGGGGAAAGCACGTTAATTAAATCGAAAATCCTTTAACGTAAACTGCATTTATTTCAGTGCCTTACGGGCAAGAAAAATGCTGAAATAAATTTAGCACGCCGCCCGTTTATCATAAGCTGTGGCTTAAACCTTTTTCCTTTTTTTCTTTAAATCAAGATAATCTACATAATATAAAACCTTAACCGAAAGGCTGTTATTCTGCGGAGCATTTAAAATCCCGCTCAGGTTTTTATTGTACCGCTGCGTATAGTAAGTATCATAAGTTTCGGCGGCATCCTTATAAGAAACTGAAAGTGTGCTCCCTGGTGCAAACTGCCAGGTATAAATTAAATCAATGTTAAATACATTGTAATTTCTATCGGTACCTGTTAATGCTGGTCCTTCATAATCTGTTAAATTGCCATCTGGCTTAAGTAAATAAAATTCTTTGTTGCGCCTATCGCTCCAATAATGCCTTAACACAACCGTAAAGCCCATTAAATTGGTAAAGGTATATTTCGCATCAAAAGAGTTTTCTACCGTTCTGCGGTCGTATTTAGAAAAAATGGCTTTATCGCCCTGTGCTGTTACCCAGTTTACATAATTGTAGTTTGGATTAAAACTAAGGTCTAAACCAAAGGCAATTTTATCATTTAGCCTCAGGTTCTGGAAAAAATAAAAATTATATTCCTTACCCTTAAAAAGTTCTTGTTCTTTATAACGGATGTTTCCGCCCAAATTATAGGCTTTGGCACGGTTGGGGTTAATGTATAAAGCAAAGCCATAGCTTTCGGGTGCCTTATATACCTGTCCGTTTCTCGATTCGTAGAAATCATTCCTTGCAGCGGTATAAACACCATTTACTTCTGCCGACCATAGGTTTTTGAATTGAACATATGGGCCGCCTTCTACAGAAAAAGTTTGATAGCTGCAAGGCATTGCCCTCCGCGAATATAAAACATTAAAATAGCTCAATAACTGATTGTACCAACTACTGGGCTTATAAACATTGTAATGGAAATCAAGCACCTGATCTAAAAAATTGTTATTGGTAAAAAAGCCTAAGTCAGATGGATCGAATTTATCATCGGCATATTGCTGAGAATAACTCCAGGTAAAATTTCCGCTTTGTTTACCAAACTTTAGGCCATAACTGTATCCGGTAACCGCTTCCTTACCTTTTAAATAACTCATTTTACCTGCGCCATTTATAAAGTATTTGTTGCCTTTATTGTTGAGGTTAAATAGTAAAGCAGTTACATTGGCATCGTAAGCCGAACCTTGCCTTAACACATTGGTATTGATGAACGTTGCCGAACTATTGTTTTTTAGCGACTGATCAAAAACCAAAATATTGTAATTGGTAAGGGGTTGCGTTTCTACCTCACGAAGATTTCCCTGCGCATCTTCAACTTCCGTTTGCATGCTATTGGTAATGGCATTAAAAATCCCGATACCAAGGCCTTTCGCCGTACGCCCTGAAATTTTTGTGGCATTTAACACTTTGGCTTCCGTCTGATCTTTTACTACCTTATCTCCTCCTACTTCGCTATAATTATAATAAGATGGGATGGAGCCGATCCGCTTGGAATAAAAAAGATCACCTTTGTTAAAAAGTTCGGTTCCTTCGGTAAAAAACTGTCGGTTTTCATTAAATTTTACCTCAAAAGGGGTAAGGTTTAAAATCCTGTTATCTGATTGTACCTGACCAAAATCGGGTACCAAAGTCATATCCAGCGTAAAACTGTTATTAATGCCATACTTCACATCCATACCACCGTTAAAACGCGAAGTTGTATTTTTTACACCCGGTAAATTAACAGGATAATGATTAACATAGGCCGAAACGTATGGAGAAAATGACAACCTCAATGGCGGTTTTACATCTCTTATTCCCATCCAAAGCCCTTCCTGATTTATAAATCCGTTTACTTTCGGATCGACAAAATTCCAAAAAGTTTGAAGGTTTTGCCGCTGAATCCGCCTGCTAAAATTTAATCCCCAGTTTTGCACATCTTTACCAGAAAAACGCAGGGCCGAATAAGGAATTTTCATTTCACAGGTCCATCCTTTATCATCTATTTTAACTGCACTTTCCCAAACAGCATTCCAGTTTGCATCTTCATCACCTACCTGTGAATATTTAGCATCAAACTGCACGCCCGCAGCGGTAACAAAAAACCCGTTACCGTTCATTTTATCATAAAAAGGATCAACAATAATGGAAATAAAATCAGCATTACCAATATTATCCCTCGAAACCAGTTCGTGCGAAACACTATCAGGATTATCGTACATACGTGCATAAACATAAATCGCAACGTTATCATAAATTACCTTCATTTCAGTACGTTTATCCTGAGTTTCAATTTTTCCGGGGTTGGGCTTATTTTCGATAAAATCTGTAGCAATAGGTACATTATTCCAGCATTCATCATCTAAAACACCATCAATTTTAGGAATATGGATTGTTCTTTTGGCATCTAACTGCTTTTGTTTAGCAATATCCTGTGCCTTACAGTAAGTACAAGCGAATATTAAAATTGGGAGAATAAAGCGTTTCATGGGTTTAGGTTAGTTGGGTATAAGACTGCATAAAGAACAAAATGTTGCACGGCCTCATTAAATAATATAGTAAACAAGCTAAAGTTTTGACTTTGAGTTGCTAAGATTTACAAGCAAAATTTAATACATTTGCCTTTTATTAAAAACAAGTAGCTTTTTGCCCGTTGGCATTAAGCTTTTAGCTTAAAAAAAGATGTTTGATAATTTACAGGACAAGCTAGACAGAGCATTTAAAGTATTAAAAGGACAAGGCAGCATTACGGAAATCAACGTGGCAGAAACCATGAAGGAAATCCGCAAAGCGTTATTGGATGCCGACGTAAACTATAAAACAGCAAAAGCATTTACGGACGATGTGAGGCAAAAAGCTTTAGGGCAAAATGTGTTAACATCAGTTTCTCCAGGGCAATTGCTTACCAAAATAATGAACGATGAACTTGCGGCCTTAATGGGTGGCGAGGTTACAGAGTTAGAAACCAAAGCAAACCCTACTATTATATTAATTGCGGGTTTAAACGGTGCGGGTAAAACCACCTTCGCGGGTAAACTGGCGCTGCATTTAAAAGGTAAAGGTAAAAAACCTTTATTGGTTGCCGGTGATATGTACCGCCCTGCGGCTGTAGATCAGTTGGAGGTTTTAGGAACATCTGTAGGGGTTTCTGTATATGCCAACCGCGAATCAAAAGATCCTGTTGCCATTGCCTTGGAAGGTATTGAGCATGGTAAACAAAATGGAAATAATGTAATCATTATCGATACCGCCGGCCGTTTGGCTATTGACGAGTCGTTGATGAACGAAATATCGGAGGTTAAAGCCCAAACCCATCCACACGAAATTTTGTTTGTAGTGGATTCGATGACGGGACAGGATGCGGTAAATACAGCTAAGATATTTAACGATAGATTAGATTTTACAGGTGTTGTTTTAACCAAATTAGATGGTGATACCCGCGGTGGTGCAGCACTTTCAATTAAATCGGTAGTAAATAAACCGATTAAATTTATTGGTACCGGCGAGAAAATGGAAGCCCTTGATGTTTTCTATCCAGATCGTATGGCATCGCGTATTTTGGGTATGGGTGATGTGGTTTCACTTGTTGAGCGTGCACAAATGCAGTTCGATGAGAAAGAGGCTGCAGAACTTCAGAAAAAAATCCGCAAGAATAAATTCGATTTCAACGATTTCTACAACCAGATTCAGCAGATCAAGAAAATGGGTAACATGAAAGATTTGATGGGCATGATTCCTGGTGTGGGTAAAATGATGAAGAATGTAGATATACAGGACGATGCTTTTAAATCAATCGAAGCCATTATCAATTCAATGACGCCGTTTGAAAAAGAAAATCCAGACAGCATTCAACAAAGCCGTCGCTTGCGTATTGCAAAAGGATCTGGCAGCAAGGTAGAAGAAGTAACCAAACTGATTAAACAGTTTGAAGATATGCGTAAAATGATGAAGCAGTTTTCGAACCCGGCAGCCGCAGCAGCAATGATGAAAGGTATGCCTAAAATGCCATTTGGCAGATAGTTTAAAAATTTAGGGTAGAGAGGTTTAGGGCCTAAGGTCTTATTCTTCGTGAAGATATTAATCCCGATCAGTAATGGTCGGGATTTTTTAGTTTGGTATAACTGAAAAAGCTGATTTAGGTTGGTAATTTGAGCAGAAAAAGCTGTATTTGGCACTTAACCTAAAAAAATTTGATCCTTAGCTAAACAATCTCTATATTGTGATCAATATTCATCCCGAATAGTTTACATCTCCATTTACTTATTTAGAATTTAATGCTTGTAAAAACATACGGGAGTGCTGTTTATGGTGTAAATGCACTAACCATAACAATCGAAGTGAATATTAGTGCGGGTACCAAATACTACATGGTGGGCCTGCCCGATAATGCAGTTAAAGAAAGTTTGCAAAGGGTGGCCAGTGCAATAAACGTTTCTGGCTTTCGCATGCCCAAACAGAAAATTGTTGTCAACTTAGCCCCCGCCGATATCAAAAAAGAAGGTTCATCATACGATCTGCCAATCGCTATTGGCATTTTAGCAGCGTCAGGGCAAATTCCTGCTGATGAATTGGAAAACTATTTTATAATGGGAGAGCTATCATTAGATGGAAGCATTCAGCCCATAAAAGGAGCCTTACCAATTGCTATACAAGCCCAACAGGATGGATTCAATGGTTTTATCCTGCCCAAACAAAATGTTCGTGAAGCTGGTATTGTGAACGATTTAATTGCTTACGGTGTAGAAAACCTTGCGCAGGTAGTAGGTTTTTTTAATAAAACAGAACAGCTTGAACAAGTAAAGGTTAATACCAAAGAGGAGTTTTTAAAAAACATCAATAATTACGAACACGATTTTGCTGATGTTAAAGGGCAGGAAAATATAAAACGAGCGTTGGAAATTGCCGCTGCAGGTGGCCATAATGTAATTTTGATTGGTCCGCCGGGTGCCGGTAAAACCATGTTAGCCAAACGCTTACCTACAATTTTACCCCCGTTAAATTTAACAGAAGCGTTGGAAACAACAAAAATTCACTCCGTTGCCGGAAAACTTTCGGCAGCTGATGCTTTAATGACTATCCGCCCATACCGTTCGCCCCATCACACCATTAGCGATGTAGCTTTAGTTGGTGGAGGAATAAATCCACAGCCTGGAGAAATATCACTTGCACATAACGGTGTATTATTTTTAGATGAACTTCCGGAATTTAAACGAAGCGTTTTAGAAGTGATGAGGCAACCTTTGGAAGACCGCAAAGTTGCCATTGCCAGAGCACGGTTTTCAGTAGAATACCCGGCAAGCTTTATGTTGGTAGCCTCGATGAACCCCTGTCCGTGCGGGTTTTATAACCATCCGGAAAAGGATTGTGTTTGTGCCCCCGGCGTAGTGCAAAAATACCTGAGTAAAATATCTGGGCCACTTTTAGATCGGATTGATCTTCATGTTGAGGTTACGCCAGTTAATTTTAACGAATTGGCTTCCGCTCAAAGTGCAGAAAAAAGTGATTGTATCCGCGACCGCGTAATTAAAGCGAGAGAAATTCAGGACCTACGCTTTGCTAACCAGGAGGATTTGCATTATAACGCACAAATGAGCCCTAAAATGGTGCGCAAAGTATGCCAGATTAGTAACGAGGGCACTACTTTATTAAAAACCGCTATGGAACGACTGGGCTTATCGGCCCGTGCCTACGACAGAATTTTAAAAGTTGCGCGAACCATTGCCGACTTGGCTGGAAGCGAGCACGTTGAACTCGAACACCTTGCAGAATCAATTAATTACCGGAGTTTAGATAGAGATGGCTGGGCGGGATAAAATGTTGTTAAGAAAGCGTTTAATTTATTTGTTATCTTGATAAACATTAAGTTTATTGGCGTGCAAATACCCCCTATGAAAAAATTGCCTTTTATATTTTTAAGCTTAATCATCATTTCCCTAAAAAGCAACAGTCAAACATTGCCGGATTTTTTTCCACCCAAAAACTACAAAATGGTTACCCAAACCAAAGGCGATTTAGATAAAGATGGCATTGAAGAATTGGTAATTGTTTTTGATACTGACAAAGCGGATGGAGAAAATGGATTTAAAAGAATGTTATACATCTGCAAACAAATAAATGGTAAAAACAAACTTTGGAAAAGCAATAGCAGCATTTTAAAAAGCAGTAAAGATTGTGGCTTCTGTATTGATGCAGGGGTAAATCTCTCGGTAAAAATCAAAAATAATACACTAATAACCGAACAAAGCTTTAACCACAACAGCAGGCATTATAGTACTTGGAAAAATGTTTATCGCTATCAAAATGCCGATTGGTTTCTGATCGGCTCTACCTATGATGATTACGATACCTGTGATTTTGATTACAAATACGACATTAATTTCTCTACCAAACAAGTGAGTGTTGCCTATACCTATGGCGATTGCGATGACGGAACAAAGATCCCAAAAGATAGTTTTTATAATTTCAAATACCCTTTTAAAGCACTTCCAAAAATGGATGGTTTTATCCCTGGCCAAATTGAATTAAAAATCCCCGCCAACGGCAAATATTTCTATTATTAACGCTCACCATACCTTCCATGAGAAAGATCTTTTGTTTATGCCTTATATTCATCACCAGCCATTCATTTGCCCAAAAAATATTCAATCAGTCAAATGCAAAAGGAAGCTGGCAATACGTTTATCCTTTTAAAAATACAAGTTATGTGCTGGCTTTACAATGCCTTACTACTGAAAAAGAACCGTTTTCAGAATTGTGCAACACAATACTGTACTTTGGTAAATCCGGAGTAAAAACCGACAAAATATTTTGGAAAAAAAATATTGAAATGCGCCACATAGCCGATAACCTTAAATATGAGGATTTTAACAATGATGGGGTTAAGGATTTATTAATTTTTGAAGATACCGGAGCAAGGGGAGGAAACTCTTTTTATAACCTTTATTTAATTAATCGTAAAAAATATACTTTAACTAAAGTTAAAAATTTTGATAAAATTGTTAACCCAAGCTATGATAAAAAGCATGGCGTAATTATAAGTTACGGTTTTACAGGAACCAATTATTATCAGTTGTACCGCCTTGATAAAAATTATAAACCATACAAAACCGGCGATTCTTTTGATGACAAAGAAAATCTAGACCTCGATAAAAAAATAACTGCAATTTTAAACAAAAAATAATTTTTGTCTACTTTATTCAATTAAACTGAACAGTTTTATTATCCAAAAACGATAACCATACATTTCAGGTAGACCTTTAAAAGATTTTCGTCTTTTGCTTTTTAAGCGACTAATCAACGCCTTGTATTACAGATGCTTACAAGTGAAAATAATTTTCTACTATCATGTCTTCTCTCCTTATTTACCCTTCCATCAAAACGGTTTGGCATAGTGATTGTCTTTAGGCAGTTACATTTATTACCTATATAAAATAAAAAAAGTGAAAGAGATGAAAAAGACAATCCAAATTTTCAGCATGCTATTAATAGCATTAACAGTAATGGTATCGTGTAAAAAAGATACCGATCCGGCCGACAAAGATTTCTTTGTGGGTACCTATAAAGGAACAGTTTCTTATAGAAACGGTCAAACAACAATTAACAGCAGCGATGGCAAAGTAACTGTGAGTAAAGTTGGCGAAACTTATAACTTTTACTTTGGTAACAACATTCCTGATATTACAGGTGTAAAGTTTGAAAAGAAAAGCGATAACAATTATGTGAGCATAGGCTCAGGTTTAACTGGTATTAGTATTGATGCAAGTAATCTTAATATTTTAGTATCAAAAGATGGGCAAACATGGACAGCCAATTGCAACAGGTAAAAACATTGTAAAGCAAAAGGCCCGATTTTAAAATCGGGCCTTTTTTTTGTGACTATAACTCTTCTATATCCTCATCATCTTCTTCAGGCACGTACTTTTCAATGGCCTGGCCGATGGCATTAACTTCTTCATCTTCTTCAAAAATTGGCAATTCGGTTTTATAATCCATTTTTAGCCAAATTGAAGAGGTATCTTTTTGAATCTGAATATATTCCTTACCATCTTTAAAAATGGTGTAAGAATCATTTCCTTCAGGGAAAACTGAATAGTTTATTGGTCCGATTACGATATCAAAAGGCTCTTGCATGCTGAATGTTTTTTTACAAAGATAAAAAATCTTTTCGTTGACTTTGAGCTTGACCGGATATATCATACATTCTTATCTTTATAGGATCAATTGATAAAGATGGATTTTTCAAAAGCAGATAACAAGGTTGCCCGAAAATTATTTGAGGTAGCTTTACAAAGAGAATTAATAAAAGGCATGCACGAATTCGCTGAAGTTTTGGATCAATGGAAAACGCAACAGCCTGTAGACAATAGGGATGATTACTATAAGATATTTACTACAGTAAAGGATTTTGACAAACATATCGCCAGAAGATATGACGGTCTCAAAAATTCCTGGTTTTTTGATACGGTCATTGCTATGCTTTTAGACAAAACAATCACACAAGCTGATTTAGAACATTTTTCAGAAGAAGCCAAAACTGAAATCTTAAGGATTCTAAAATTCAGGGAAAACGACAGACTATAATTAAAAAATTACGCCTGATTGTTTAAAAATCCCATCAATTATACTACTTTACGGCTAAAGAATTTACTGTACAGATAAGAAGATGAAGTTAACGTTTTGGGGCGCAGCACAACAAGTAACAGGCAGTATGCACTTGCTGGAGGCTGGCCATTATAAAATACTGATAGATTGTGGGTTAGATTACGAGAAAGAAACCTACCAGGAAGAAAACCAACAGTTTCCATTCGATCCGGCAAGTATAAACCTGGTTATTTTAACCCACGCCCATATTGATCACTCCGGCAATTTACCTACGTTGGTGCGCCTGGGTTTTGATGGACAAGTACTTTGTACACCACCAACAGCCGATTTAACTTCAATATTATTATTCGATTCTGTGGAACTTTTTTTAAGAAAGGCAGGTCGAAAACCCAGAACCAAACGAGGCAATTTTAGTGGCCCAAAACCCTTGTATCTGCACAAACATGTGATGGATACGATTGATCGTTTTGTAACTATTGCTTTTAATAAGCCTTTTAAAATAAACGGCGATATTAGTTTAACTTTTGTTCCTGTTGGGCATTTATTAGGCGCAGCTGCCGCTGTTTTAACTATAAATGACCATGGTGAGGAAAAGAAAATTGCTTTTACCGGTGATATTGGAAGAGATAATTATCCGGTTTTAGTTAATCCCGAACCATTGCCCGAAGTTGATTACCTGGTAAGTGAAGCAACCTACGGCGGAAGAATGCATACTAAAGATCAAACTTTGGAAGAAAGATTGGTACAGGAAATTACCGAAGCTTGTATAAAAAGCCCCGGTAGATTGATTATTCCTGCATTCAGTATTGGTAGAACACAATCTTTGGTATTTGCTTTAAATCAAATTTTCACCAAAAAACTGTTGCCGCCAGTTCAAATCTTTGTAGATAGTCCTATGGCTATTCAAGCTACAGAGGTTTACCGTAAACACCATAACCTGGTAAACCAGGAGGCTAAGGATTTTTACCAAACCATGGGTGATGAATTTGAATTTGAGCATTTGGCTTATGTTCACACCATGAAAGAGAGTAAAGATGTTTCCAATTATTTTGATCCATGCATCATCATTTCATCAGCAGGTATGTTAGAAGGTGGCCGGATTCAGGATCACCTGTATTACAACATTCAAAATTATTACTGCACCATTCTGTTTATTGGTTATTGCGCAAAAGGAACACTTGGCTATAAATTATTAAGCGGCGCACCAATTGTTCGGATTAAAGACCGCGAAATGATGGTTTATGCTACAATACGCCAAACGGATTTGCTTAGCGGGCATGGCGACCATAACGATTTAATTAAAACAATAAAACAAACGGGGCAACCCAAAAAAGTATTCTTGGTTCATGGTGAAGATAAGAGCCTGCAAAGCTTATCATCGGCATTACAGGAAGATGGTTTTAATGTTGCAGTTCCCGAAAGAGGAGAAGTATTTGAATTGTAGCGAATTGCGTATGGGCTCGTTCATGGTTTTTTGGTTGATAGTCCATGGTTTTTTGGCTCATAGCTGATGGTTTGGCGGCCATTGACCATAATCTAGTAACCATTTGTCTTTTAATTGGTTTACCATGGTTTTCGGCCCATAGCTGATGGTCTGCGCGGCTATTAACCATTGTGATTAGACTGGACGATAGTTCATGGTTTTTTGGCTCATAGCTAATGGTTTGGCGGCCATTGAAAATATCTAGTTACCATTTGTCTTTTAATTGGTTTACCATGGTTTTCGGCTCATAGCTGAGTGCTCCGCGGCCATTGACCATTGTGAATCAGGCTGACGATAGTTCATGGTTTTTTGGCTCATAGCTGATCCCTCCCAGGCTATCGACCATAATCAATTAACCATTATCTTCTGATTGGTTTGTAAAGCGTTTTGGCTGATCGCTCCGCGGCCATTGACCATAATCTATTAACCATCGTGCTTTTTTTGTAATGAAAACGATTAACCCCTTACTTGGCCGTTTCCCCTCACCACCCATTTGTAGCTGGTTAATTCTTCAAGTCCCATTGGGCCACGGGCATGAAGTTTTTGCGTACTGATCCCAATTTCGGCTCCCAGGCCAAACTGTGCCCCATCTGTAAACCCGGTAGAAGCATTGGCATACACCGCAGCGGCATCTACTTCATTTAAAAATTGAGTAATATTACCAACATCTTCCGATATAATTGCTTCGCTGTGTTTCGAGCTGTATTTTGCAATGTGGTTTAATGCATCATTTAAATCTTCAACTATTTTTACGGCAAGCTTTAACGATAAAAACTCTGTGCCGAAATGTTCTGGCGCAGCATGATTTAACAATTCTGCAGGATAAGTAGCTTTTAATGCATTATAACTTTTTTCATCTGCATAAAGCTCAACATTTCCATCAGCCAAAGGCGATAAAAGTGCAGATAAATCGTTCAGGCTGTTCTTGTTGATCAACACACAATCAAGCGAATTACAAACACTTACCCTCCTGGTTTTTGCGTTAAAAATAATTACTTTTCCTTTTTCCAAATCTCCAGATTCATCAAAATAAGTATGAACAATCCCTGCTCCGGTTTCTATGACAGGAATTTTGCTGTTTTCGCGGACATAAGTAATTAAAGATTGACTTCCTCTCGGAATCAGCACATCAACAAAACCTCTTGCATTTAATAAAGCTTCAGTAGCTGCCCTTTCTGCAGGCAATAGTGTTAATACATCACGATTAATTTTATGTTTATCCAATACTTCGTGGATCACTTTTGCAATCGCCAGATTTGAAAATTCTGCATCGCTTCCACCTTTAAGTACAGCCACGTTTCCTGTTTTAAAACAAAGTGAAAATACATCGGCAGTAACATTCGGGCGCGCTTCGTAAATTACACCTACAACACCTAATGGCACACTAACTTTCTGAATATGAAGGTGATTTTCAAGCGTTTTATCTGAAAGAATTTTACCTAAAGGACTGTTTAAACCTGCAACATTTATAAGATCGTTCGCAATATCAGCAATGCGCGCTGTGCTTAACTTTAGCCTGTCGTATTTTGGATCTTCGATAGGCATTTTTGCTAAATCTTTTACATTCTCAGTAAGAATTGATGCTGTATTGGCTACCAAAGCCTCAGCCAGATCTGTTAGAACAGCATTTGTCGTTTCTTTACCAACGCCAACCAAGGTACGACTTGCTTGTTTTGCTTTTTCGAAGTATTGTTTGTAATCCATTGTTTTGTTTTAATTAGAGGTTCGTCATGCTGAATTTATTTCAGCATCTATTAATAAGATCCTGAAACGAGTTCAGGATGACGAATGAGCCTGCTAAATAGCCGAATAAAAATAATCGTAATGCACCAGCGCTTTCTGTTTCTTTTGTCCAATGCGTTCCCTGGCTTTATCCGAACCATATTCTGCGATGCCCAATCCGATCAGGTTATTTTTTTCATCCACAATTTTAATAATATCGCCCTTTAAAAAATCTGTTTGTATTTCGATAATCCCCACGGGCAATAAACTGGTGGCTTTTCCTGAGGTTAGTACGGTTTTTGCACCATCGTTTAATTTCACAACACCAGTTGCAGCTGTTTCCGAATGAGCAATCCATTTTTTCTTGCCTGATTTACTTTTTTCGGGTACAAAACGAGTGTGCACCAATTCATTATTTAATAATTCCGTAAGCACATCGTTTTTAGTTCCATTGGCAATATGAACCGTTATGCCAAGTTTCGCCACTTTTTGTGCCATGGTAGATTTAGTAATCATCCCCCCACGCCCAAATTGCGATTTACCTGTTTGTATAAAAGATGCCAAATTAGCAACCGAGCCATTAATTTCTTCAATAACAGCCGATCCTTCAATTTTTGGGTCGCCATTATAAATTCCATTCACATTAGATAAGATAATCAGCGCGTCAGCATTTAACATCGAAGCAATTAATCCGGCAAGCTCATCATTATCAGTAAACATCAACTCGGTAACAGATACCACATCGTTTTCATTTACAACAGGAATTACCTCATTTTGAAGCAAAATCTGCAAACAGTTTTTCATGTTTAAATAATGTGCCCGGTCGCGAAAATCTTCTTTGGTAACCAAAACCTGCGCACACTGAATATCATGGGTGGCAAAAAAATTAGCATAGGTATTAATTAATTTCACCTGGCCAATTGCAGCCAATAACTGTCGGGTAGTTACCGCATCTTGCTTTTCAGAAACCTTAATCAGGCTTCTACCAGATGCTACTGCCCCCGAAGAAACAAGAATAACTTCAATACCTTGTTTTTTAATATCTGCCAATTGGTTTACAAGGTGTTTAATCCTTGCTTCATCGGGCAAACCATTCGCTTGTGTAATTACATTTGAACCAACTTTAACAACTATTTTTTTGTAGCCTAATTTCATCCTTCTTTTCAAGCATTTTGATTTGGCAATTTAACATCAATTTTTCTATTTCGGATAATTATCTATAGGCTTTATGGATTTTTGCTAAAATGGTAATAGGTGGTTTGGGATTGAGCGCTTGGCGTTTGGTGCAGCATAATCGATTTAAACAATTAACAAGTTATCCTGCCCGCCACTACTACTGAACACGGAACAAATGAACTCCTGAGCTAATGCTAATAAACTATTGAACTATTTGACTAAATTGCATTTGAACCTAAATCAAACCGCTATGAAACGTATCTTACCCAGCCTAATTGTACTTAGTACAGTTATGGCTTGCAATAACCCCCAAAAGAAAGAAATGAAAGCGATTAAGTGGCCCGATGCCAAAGCTCCTGTAGCAGAAATTATTCCTCACCAAAGAGTAATACATGGCGATACTGTAGTAGATAATTACTATTGGATGATCGATTACTTTAAAAAAGGTCCGGATAGTACAAAAGTTGTCAATTATTTAAAAGCCGAAAATACTTACCTCAACACAATGATGAAAAGTACAGATCAATTTCAGGCTGATCTGTTTAAAGAAATGAAGGGAAGGATAAAGGAGAAAGATGAATCTGTACCTGTTTTAAAGAACGGCTATTTTTATTATACAAGAACCGAAGATGGACAACAATACTTTAAATATTGCCGGAAAAAGGGAAGTTTATCAGCTGCTGAAGAGGTTTTGCTAGATGTTGACGACCTTGCAAAAGGGCACACTTATTATAGTGCTACAGGTTTTAGTGTTAGTCCTGACAATAAACTTTTAGCTTTTGGTGTGGATCAGGTTTCTCGCCGCCAATACACCATTAACATTAAAAATTTAGAAACAGGAGAAATACTTAAAGATGCCATTACCAATACCGAAAGTGCAGTAGCATGGGCAAATGATAATAAAACATTTTTTTACACCTCAAAAAACCCTGTTACGCTTTTAAGTGAGAAAATTAAAAAACACACACTTGGTACGGATGCCAAAACAGATGCGGTAGTTTATGAGGAGAAAGACAACAGCAACTATATTGGCGTAATGAAATCAAAAAACGGTCGATACATTTTCATCGGCTCACAGGGAACACTAAGCGCTGAATATAGAATGATTGATGCTGATCATCCTGAAAATGCTTTTAAAGTGTTTTCTAGCCGATCGAAAGATGTTTTATACGACATTTTGCCTGTAGACGATAAATTTTATATTATAACCAATTGGAACGCCAAAAATTTCCGCCTGATGGAATGCCCTTTGGATAAAACAGAAAAGGAGAACTGGAAAGAGGTTATTCCAAACCGCAAAGATGTTTTACTCGAATATGGGGAAGAATTTAAAGATCATTTGGTATTATCAGAACGTAAAAACGGCTTGACAGAGCTCCGCGTACTTAAAAATGATGGGGGCGATTACTACATCAAATTTGATGAGCCTGTTTATGCTGCCGGAGTAGGTGCAAACCCGGAGTACAACAGTAAAACGCTCCGTTATTCTTACACTTCTTTAACCACACCAAGTTCTGTTTATGATTACGACCTTGATAAGAAGGATAAAAAACTAATGAAGCAACAGGAAGTTATTGGTGGCTACGATCCTAATGATTACGCAACAGAACGTGTTTTCGCTACGGCAAAGGATGGAACAAAGATTCCGATCGCTCTGGTTTATAAAAAGGGTTTCGAAAAGAATGGACATGCGCCATTGCTGTTGTACGCTTATGGATCTTATGGAGCAAGCACCGATGCCACTTTCTCTTCACCCAGATTAAGCCTTTTAAACCGTGGTTTCGTTTTCGCTATTGCAAATATCCGTGGCGGACAGGAAATGGGCAGACAGTGGTATGAAGATGGCAAGCTGATGAAAAAGAAAAACACATTTACCGATTTTATTGCTGCAGGCGAATATCTTGTTGATCAAAAGTACACTTCTAAAGGTCATTTATATGCACATGGAGGCAGCGCAGGAGGCTTATTGATGGGTGCAGTTGCCAATATGGCTCCTGATTTATGGAACGGAATTATTGCTGATGTTCCTTTTGTAGATGTAATTAATACCATGCTGGATGAAAGCATTCCGTTGACCACAAATGAATTTGATGAGTGGGGAAATCCTAAACAAAAAGCAGCTTACGATTATATGAAAAGCTATTCCCCTTACGAAAATGTAGAGAAAAAGGCCTACCCGAATATGCTGGTTACCACAGGCCTGCACGATAGCCAGGTGCAGTATTTCGAACCTGCCAAATGGGTGGCTAAACTAAGGGCTACAAAAACAGATAAGAACGTACTATTGCTTAAAACCAATATGGAATTTGGCCATGGCGGCGCATCAGGCCGTTTCGATTACTTAAAAGATGTTTCCTTACGGTGGGCATTTTTGTTCTCGCTGGAGGGGATAACGAAATAATTTTTTTACCCGGTTCGTCATTTCCGCCTGAGCGGGAATGACGACCACCCTTTTTAAAATATAAATCAAGCTAAAACCCCACAATGAACACCAAACTAAAAACACTCCAAATTATCCATCTTGCCTTATGCTCAGGGGTTTTCCTTTTTGCATTGGTAACCATTTTTCTAAATCGCGAAATGATGTTTTTCGATGCCAATCCTAAAACCACATCACCCTTTAACCCAATATTTCCGATCATGGGTTTGATCACGATTTCTGCAAGTATCTTTTTTCATAGAAATTTAATGGCAAAAATTAATAAAAATGCACCTGTCGATACAAAAATCAATATGTATCAAAGTGCATTTATCATTAGCTCAGCGATGCTGGAAGGAGGTGCGCTTTTTAACATTGTTGGTTTTTTTATCACACATAATTCGTTCTTTTTGATTTTTGCTGCGGCAAATTTTGCTTTTTTGGTACTTAAAAGGCCAACTAAAGATAAATTGATCTCCACTTTACAATTGCAATATCCAGATACAGAGTCATTGTGAGCAAATAGCCTTATCTTTGCCCTTCAATGGAATACAATGTTCACACTTTGCCAAACGGTATACGCTTATTGCATGTGCCTTCGGCCTCTGCCATATCACACGCCTGCGTTATCGTAAATACCGGCTCTCGCGATGAGCCGGAAAATAAAGCAGGTTTAGCGCATTTTATCGAACACCTGATTTTTAAAAGAACTGAAAAACGCAGTACCAATCAGATTTTAAACCGCTTAGAAAGTGTTGGTGCTGATTTAAATGCCTATACCACAAAGGAATACACCTGCATACATGCTTCTTTTTTAAACCCTTATCTGGATAGAACTTTAGATCTTTTCAACGATATTCTGTTCCACTCTACTTTTCCCGAAGAGGAAATGGATAAAGAGAAAAGTGTAATCCTGGATGAGATTTCTTCTTACCTGGATCAACCTGAAGAAGCCATTAACGATGATTTTGAAGACATGCTTTTTGCAGGGCATCCACTTGGCAACAACATTTTGGGCACAACTGAAACGGTGCAGCATTTTACCCGCGAAGATGTAATTAATTTTAGAAAAGCCAATTACCGAACAAATGAAATTGTAGTGGCTATTTTAGGAAATTATACCCTAAACAGCGTAGTTAGCAAGGGCAGCAAACATTTTGCCAATGTTGAAGAAAATAATCCCGATAAAGCCAGGTTAAAACCAACCGTACTATCACAAAGCAATACCACCATTTACAAACCGATTATGCAGGCACACTGCATTTTGGGCACCCAGGCTTATTCTACCCATCAGGAGAAAAAGGTACCCTTAATGCTGTTGAACAATTATTTTGGTGGTAACGGAATGAGTTCGGTTTTAAACCTGCAGATTAGAGAGAAATATGGGATAGCGTACACAATAGAATCTAATTTTTCTCCATTAAGCGATACGGGTATTTTTTCAATTTATTTTGGAACAGATAAAGAAAAACAGACCAAAGCACTTTCTCTAATTTTTAAAGAAATTAAAAGGCTTAGAGAACATCCCTTAAATGAACTTCAATTGCAAAAAGCAAAAAACAAGTTTATAGGGCAAATTGCCTTGGGAGAAGAAAATAGAATCGGACTAATTATTTCGATGGCAAAAAGCCTGATCGATCACAATAAAATAGATTCTTTAGAAACTGTTTTTGAGAAAATAAATGCAGTTACCACCAAAGAAATGGCCGATGTGGTGCATGAAATATTAGATATTGAGCACCTGAATATCTTTACTTTCTGCCCAATAGAGGAATAATTCTTATTTTTGTAAAAAAATGCTCGTGCATTGCTTTACTTTTTCGTTATTGCAAGGTACAAAGCAACAATACAACAATCGCTGGTTCAACCAGCGCATTAAAACTGCTTCGTACCCGTAATGAAGGACGACATAAATATTATACAATGAAATTACCAATAGTAGCATACGGCGATCCTGTTTTAAAAAAGGTAGGAACCGATATTGATAAAGATTATCCAGAACTAAAACAATTGATCAGCGATATGTTCGACACCATGTATTACGCAAATGGTGTAGGTTTGGCCGCTCCTCAGATTGGCTTGCCTATCCGTTTGTTTATTGTAGATACCGGTGAAGATGAAGATGGCAAACCTGGTTATAAAAAAGTATTTATCAACGCCGAAATTTTAGAAGAAACCGGAGAAGCCTGGAGTTTTAACGAAGGCTGTTTGAGTATTCCTGATATCCGCGAAAACATTATGCGCAAGCCTAATATCAAAATTACTTATTTTGATGAAAACTGGGTAGAGCATACTGAAGATGTAGACGGAATGCCAGCACGCGTAATCCAACATGAATACGACCATATTGAAGGTAAATTATTTACCGACAAAGTAAGTGTGCTCCGTAAAACCATGCTTAAAAGCAAGCTGGATGCGATTTCGAAAGGAAATATCAAAACGGATTACAAAATGAAGTTTCCGAATAAAAGTAAGAAAAGATAAGTTTTAATGTAAGATATCAAAGGGAAAGTGGAAACATTTTCCCTTTTTTATTTAAGGTTCGTCGCTATTAATTGCTCTTATACGTCTAAAATAAAATTAAGGTAATAATTATCTTTTGCAATGGACCTCTGTACCCAGACTAATTCGTCCGGCTCTTATCGCCATCAAAGATCTGCTGCATCAGCTTGCCCCAGGCAAAAGGGTTAAGTAGGGGGTTGGTTTGCACCATGTTCTTATTGATCATCCTATCAAAATTATACCTGTAATTCTGACTTCCGATTTCTTGCCCATCACGCGGTAAGGTTTGTATTAAACCATCAATTGAGGAACGGGAGAGGTTCTTTTTGGCAATGGCCATATCATCATCCGCCAGTTTCATTGATAAAAACTCGCGGGTAAATTCTTCTGTTGTGGCCCAAGGGAAAACACGTACTGATGGTAAATCAATCACATTGGCTTTTAATTTAACCATAATGGTGTACTTACTATCAGGGGTACTTTCCGGAATTACTGTAGAAAATTTTTTGTAACCAATAGCGGTAAATAAAATGGTATCGCCAGGGTTTACAATAAAAGTAAAATACCCTCTATAATCAGCACCAACCCTTTTACTCTTGGCAGAAAGATTGGTGATGGTAACATAAGGAATCACATTTGAACTATCAATATCGGTAATAATCCCAGAAAATTGGATGAGTTTATCCTGTGCCGGCTTTTGTTGCGCAAAAGCGGTTACAGAAAAAATTAAGCAAATCAGGGCAATACAATATCTCATTAAGACAAAAGTAATTTTATTAATAAAACTTCCTTGTTAAATAGTGTTAAAGCTTAATCCTGCTCGGCCATGTTTACGGCTACAACTGAAGTGATCTGTGGAACGGCTTTCATAATTGCCTGTTCAATACCAGATTTCATAGTCATGAAACTCATCGGGCAAGAACCACAGTTGCCTAAAAGCTTAAGCTTTACCGTTCCTTCTGATGTAATTTCTTCAACAGAAACATCACCTCCATCAGCCTTTAAATATGGCCTGATAGTTTCCAATGCCTGTTCTACTTGTTCTGTTAAATTCATTATATATATTTTAATTTATAAAAATAGTAATTTTTTAGCAATTCACCATTTGCGCATTGTTGATGGATATCTGCTGTGCAATTTTACTTGCAATATCACCAAATATAACATCCAACAGAGGGTTTTGGTTCAAAGCAACCGGTTTTCCGTTATCCCCAGCTTCCGAAATACTTTGTATAATCGGAATTTCACCTAAAAATGGCACATCAAAGCGTTCAGCAAGTTTAGTACCGCCACCTTTTCCGAAGATATAATATTTATTCTCAGGCAATTCTGCAGGAGTAAAATACGACATGTTTTCTATAACACCTAAAATTGGAATATTAATTCCTGGCATCCTGAACATAGCCAAACCCTTGTGGGTATCGGCAAGTGCTACCTGTTGAGGTGTGGTAACCACCACTGCGCCAGAAATAGGGAAACTTTGGGTTATGGTAATGTGGATATCTCCCGTTCCCGGTGGAAGATCTACGATCAGATAATCCAATTCGCCCCAATTTGTATCGTTGAACAACTGCTTTACCGCGTTAGATGCCATTGGTCCGCGCCATGGCACAGGTTGGCCTGGATCTGCAAAAAAACCCAGCGACAATAACTTGATTCCGTATTTTTCGATCGGTAAAATTTTTGTTTTCCCGTCTGCAGTTTCTTCAGCTCCAGGCTTGGCATCAACAAGATCGAACATCGTGGGTACCGATGGCCCGTAAATATCGGCATCGATTAGTCCCACTTTGGCACCATCTTTAGCCAGTACAACCGCCAAATTGCTTGCCACTGTTGATTTACCAACGCCACCTTTGCCAGATGAAACCAAAATGATGTTTTTGATGTTATCTAACGATGATGAATTGGTTGGCTGGGTAACCCTCGACGTTACATTGATGATTACTTCTGCCGTTTGCGAAACAAAATGTTTGATTGCATTTGTACAGGCATTTTTCAACATCTCCTTCATCGGACATGCTGGTGTAGTAAGCTCTAGTGTAAAATTGACCTGGTTATCCGTTATCTGTAAATCTTTAATCATGTTTAAAGTAACCAGATCTTTTTTAAGATCGGGATCTTCAACATTTTTAAGCGCATCTAAAACTTGTTGCGGGCTAATCTGCATGGTATTAATTTAAATTCAAAATTAACAAAACATAGCCATAAATACTTTTATTTAGGCTTTTTAACTGTAATTTTAACACGAAATAAACATTTAATTGTTACGTTTAAGCAATTAACCATTTTAACGACTATATGCGAATACCAAAAATTAAGATCCCCAAAAAATATTTAAAAATCGGAGCCTGGGTTTTAGGTGTTTTTTTAGTTGTTTGTATCGCTTTAGGTGCGGTAGCGTATAGCAAAAGGGAAGCACTTCTTAAAAAAATGGTGGCGAAGGCAATAGCAAAAGCCGATAAAGATTATGGCTTAGAAGTTAAAATTGGCTCCGCTGGCTTTACAGGCCTTAGTACCGTTAAAATGACGAACATTTCTGTTGTTCCCAAAGAGCGCGATACCCTCTCCAACATTGGTGAGTTAAGTGTAGGCGTAAAGCTTCTTCCTCTTATTTTTGGCAATGTAAAGCTCTCAGAAGTAAAACTGAACGATGGTTTTGTGAGTGTGGTGCTTAAAGACTCTACCACGAATATCGATTTCATTTTAAAAAGAAAAAAGAAGGACAGCACAGAAAACAAGGGCAAGGTTAACCTGTCAGAAATAGCGAGCAATATTTTAAATCAGGTTTTGTATAAAATACCTGATGATATGGATGTACAGAACATGATTTTTAAATTAAACGATCATGATACCGCCAAATTAAGTTTTGCAACCATGGCAACAATAGATGGTGGCGACTTAAAATCGGCAATAAATGTAAATAATGGCGAATCTACCTGGCATGTTGATGGTTATGTAAATCCAGGCAGTAAAGAGTTGCGGTTTACGGCTTATGCGGATGGAAAAAAACTCGAATTGCCCTACCTGGACAATAAATTACACGCAAAATTAAGCTTCGACACCCTTCAAACAGAACTTAAAAACGCAAAATACAGTGGAGATGATTATAAAATTTCTGGTTCATGGTCGGTAAAAAACATGTTGATCAATCAACCCCGGATTGCTTCAAATGATATTATTGTACAACACGCAAAATTGGATGCAGATATTCTGGTCGGACCAAATTACATTACGCTCGACAGCACTTCAACAGCATTCCTTAAAAATGCTCAGATTCATCCCTACGTTAAATACACACTGGGTAAAAACAAAATTTATGAGTTAAAGCTAAATGCCGAAGAACAAGATGCACAAGGCGTTTTAGATGCGTTTCCACAAGGCTTATTCGAATCGTTGGAAGGACTAAAAGTACAAGGAAAAGTTAAATACAACCTTAATTTTTATTTGGATACGAAAATTCCTGATAGCGTTCGGTTCAGCTCTACGTTAACTCCGGTAAACTTTAAAATTGTACAATGGGGTAAAACCAATTTACAAAAAATAAACAGTCCATTCGTTTACACGCCTTATGAGTACGGCAAGCCCATGCGCGACATTACCATTGGCCCAGCTAACCCAAACTTTACCCCATTATCTGCTATTTCGAAAAACTTCATCAATGCCGTCTTAACTGCAGAAGATCCTTCATTTTTTACGCACAATGGTTTTGTTGAAGAATCTATCCGTAAATCTATTGCGGTTAATTTTAAAGAAAAGAAATTTAAACGCGGTGGCAGTACCATCAGTATGCAACTGGTTAAAAATGTTTATTTAAGCCGGCAGAAAACCCTGGCCCGCAAGGCAGAAGAGATCTTAATTGTTTGGCTTATTGAGCACAACCACCTGGTAAGCAAACAGCGGATGTTGGAGGTTTATTTCAATATTATGGAATTAGGCCAAAACATTTATGGAATAGGAGAGGCATCAAGGTATTATTTTGGAAAACAACCTGCTGATTTAACCATTGGCGATGGATTGTTTCTCGCCAGCATTGTGCCAAAACCAAAGGCATCTATGTATAAATTTATGGCCGATGGAAGCTTAAAACCTTACATGTTTAACTATTTCAGGTTTATGGGAAATATTATGGCAAGAAGGGGCCTAGTAGCCAGCGATACTTCTGGTTATGGTTTTTATAATGTTCGTTTAAGAGAAGGCTTACGTAGGTATTTGGCTCCAGATACTGCTGTTATCGATACCAATGCTTTTGATGATGACGGAGATGGATTGCCTGTTGTAATTGTACATGATAAAAATAAAAGTTTCTTCGAACGCCTTTTTGGTGGAGGAGCTAAAAAGGATACTGCAAGCAAACCGGTAACTACTCCGGCAGATACCACCAAAACAAAAAAACAATTGAGACAGGAGCGCAGGGAAGAACGAAGAAGACAGAAAGAACTGGAAAAAACGCAACAGTAATTAGTTGGCAATTTTTAGTTTACAGTTCTACAAACAATAATTTAAACCATTTAACGGCAGCATGCACAAAATAAAAGTAGAAGATAAAGAGTTCGAGATATTTTTAGAAAACGATACTTTAAATAAACGGATCCGTTTACTGGGCATTCAACTCAATGTAGATTATGAGGGTAAATGCCCGTTATTTATAGGTGTGTTAAACGGAAGTTTCTTATTTATGGCCGATTTAATTAAAGAAATTAATGTGCCTTGCGAAATTGCTTTTATGCGTGTAGCATCTTACGAAGGAACATCAAGCTCTGGAAACGTAAAAGAACTGATTGGTTTACCAGAAAATATTGAAGGAAGAGACATCATCATTGTTGAAGATATTGTAGATACCGGTTTAACCCTAACCCATATTTTAAAAACAATTAAAGCAAAAAATCCTGCATCAGTTAAAGTAAGCTCACTTTTACTTAAACCAAGTGCACTAAAGTACGAAATTGAAGAGCTGGAGTATGTTGGTTTTGAAATACCTAACGAATTTGTGGTTGGATATGGTTTAGATTATAATGGCCTTGGCCGGAACCTAACCGACATTTATAGAGCAACGGGTGCATAATTTTTAGATTGGATTAATTTATTTTTCGCACCTTTGCCCAATAATTTTTAACACAATGACCATACATAAAGAAGGTTACACCACCATTGCATTAAGCATATTGTTTATTTTCGTAATCAACGCAATTGTTGATTATAAATACCATGACATTACCTGGTTGCGCTGGTTCATTTATATCTTTTCTGCCGCATTATTTATAATTGTACTTCAGTTTTTCAGAAATCCGACCCGCAGCTTTTCTTCAGGCGAAAATTTGGTTGTATGCCCTGCTGATGGTAAAGTAGTGGTAATTGAAGAAACAGAAGAAGGAGAATACTTTAAAGATAAACGTTTACAGGTTTCAATTTTTATGTCACCAGTAAATGTGCACATCAACCGTAACCCAATTTCGGGAGTGGTAAAATTCTTTAAATATCATCCTGGTAAATATCTTGCCGCCTGGAACCCAAAATCTTCAACAGAGAATGAACGCACCACAACAGTAGTAGAACATAAAAGTGGTACGCCTGTATTATTCCGCCAAATTGCTGGTGCTTTAGCCCGCAGGATTGTTTGGTACGTAAAAGAGGGAGATCAGGTAATACAAACAGAACAGTTCGGTTTTATTAAATTCGGATCGAGGGTTGATGTTTTTCTTCCAGTTGGAACTAAAGTAAACGTAGAACTTAACCAGGTTGTTAAAGGTGGGATAACCACCTTGGCCACATTAAGTTAGTAGAACAATATAAACACATTAAAAAGCCGTTCCGATTCATATTGGAACGGCTTTTATATGATATCGACCTTCAAAAAGGATTTGAAAAACAAAAGTTCCCATATAAACCTGATCGAAGCGAGATGCCGATATTTCAACCGGCAGAAGCTGGAGCAGGAACAAACTTCAATAGCACCGCTACACTTGCTTTCCAAACAAGAAATATTTTCTATCCATTATCTAAAACGTCTAATACCATCAATTTTAGATAATAATATAAGCTGTAGTCTGCAAGGACACAGACTAAGCAAGCATAACTGATAGATTTTAATCCGTAGCATCATTACCTACTTCTTCTTTATTTACCGCAGCAGTTGGCCTATCGCTAATTAAACGTTGTGTAGGGTAAGCAAAATCTGATTTGTTACGGATTACAATATCCATAATTTCTAAATTGATTTCCTGCCTTATTTTGAGGAATTCTGCGTAATTAAGCACCGTTACAAAGTAATTAACCTCTACGTTTAATCCCGAATCGCCAAAACTTTTAAAAGAAGCGTTACCATCGTCACTTGTACCTACGTGGTTGTTTATATAGCTTTCTATTTCGGTAATAATTCTTCTAAGTGATTCCGAGTTGGTTTCGTAGGTAAGTCCGATTATAAAGGATACTTTACGTGAATTCCGGAGCGACAGATTTTCTAAAACTCCGTCGATCATACCTCTGTTAGGGATAGTAGCCATCGTTTTTTCCGAAGTTCTGATTCTTGTACTTCTAAAACCAACCTTTTCAACGGTTCCTTCCACACCATCCACCTTTACAAGATCTCCAACAGTAAAAGGTTTGTCTAAAAAGATGGTAAAAGAGCCTATCAGGTTCTCCAAGCTTTCTTTAGCAGCAAGGGCAATGGCAATACCACCGATCCCTAAACCGGTAATCAGCGTTAAAACATTAACCTCAAATACAAAACCCAGAAGCGTAAAAAAGCCAATAAAAATTACAACCGTTTTAAATAATTCTTTTAAAAACGGCACCAGCTGATCGTCGGCTTTATTTTCGGTAAGTGAAGCTTTATAGAGTAATACGTGACTGATAAAATCGATTATCCTTAAAATGATCCAAAAGACTGAGAGTATAATTCCAAAAAGAAATATCCGGTCAATACAATCGCCAATCGTTACCGGAATTAATTCTTTTACTTTACCAATTAATTTACTGTAATGAAAAACAGCAACTTCCAGCGGATGTTTAAGCTGATTAATGGAAAGATACAGCGTAGCTAGCAGAATAAAAACCTCGATCGGTTTTACCAGCAGGGCTACAAAGGCATCATTATGAGATTGATTGGAAAAGTTTTTGAAAAGCTTAAAAAGTAACCTGCTTAAAAGCTTCGAAACAATGTTTTTAAAAACCAGACCTAAAAAAAGTATGCCTCCAAAAAGGAAATAGGCTTTTACAGTGTTGCCCCAAATAATTTGGTCGAAAAAAGCAGAGTTTAACATGTAACAAAGGTATAAACAAAAAAACCTCCACGAAATTAATCGTGAAGGCTATATCGTATAATAAAGAATATTATTTTCTCAAAGATTTGATACGAGCAGCTTTACCAGTTAAAGCACGTAAATAGAACAATTTCGCTCTACGAACTTTACCATAGCTATTCACTTCTACTTTCTCAATGTTTGGAGAATTAAAAGGAAAAATACGCTCAACACCAACGCCGTTGCTCATTTTACGTACGGTGAAGGTTTCATTAGCACCTGCACTGTTACGTTGTATTACAACACCTTGGTAAATTTGAACACGTTCTTTATTACCTTCGCGAATTTTATAGTGTACGCTCACTGTATCGCCAGACTTGAACGCAGGAAAATCTTTTTTCGCGATGGCCTGCTCTTCAACAAATTTTACTAAATCCATGATTTTAAGCTATTAAACCAACTTTCTTTACCTTGAAAATCGGATTGCAATATTAGGGATTTTTTTTGATATAAAAAAACCTATTTTAATTTTTTCCACAATCTTTACGAATTCCACATTCGAATGTGTTAAATGCTTCTATTCCAAAAGGTCAGGCCGACGGCTTTTTGTACGCGCCAAGGCTTGATCGTGCCGCCACTCATTCACTTTTGCCTCATGGCCGCTTAACAAAACATCAGGCACCTTATGTCCCCGCCAATCGGCCGGACGTGTGTAAACAGGTGCATCGAGCAGTTCGCCCTGAAAACTATCCGATAAGGCAGAAGTTTCATCATTTAAAACACCAGGGATTAAACGCACAACAGCATCAACCACAATCGCAGCAGGAAGCTCACCACCGCTTAAAACATAATCACCTACCGAGATCTCCCTTGTTACAAAGATATCGCGTATACGTTGATCTATGCCCTTATAATGCCCACATAAAATAATGATGTTCTGCTTAATAGAGAGTTCGTTTGCTGTAGTTTGATTTAAAGTAACACCGTCAGGACTCATGAAGATAATTTCATCATATTCGCGCTCTGCCTGAAGTTTTTCAATACAGGCTGCAAAAGGCTCAATACTCATTACCATGCCGCTACCACCACCGTACTGGTAATCATCTACACTTTTTTGTTTGTTGGTTGCATAATCACGCAGATTATGTACTACAATTTCGGCAATGCCCTTTTTTTGTGCGCGCTGTAGAATAGAATGAGCAAACGGACTTTCTAATAAAGCGGGCAGAACTGTTATAATATCGAAACGCATGGGGCAAAGGTAAGGCTTTAGTCTGAAGTCTTTAGTCTGAACTCGAATTTTGCGCTGCTAGGCCGTCCATTGATCGTGTATAACGGCAACGAGATAATAATTACTTTGATATTTTTTAAATACAAACTTTAAACTGCTCCAGTCTAAACCTGTATACTTTTTATCAAAGCCTTTAAAATAATATTCAGTAAAATGCAGTTGGGGATAAACCTCTTTAAGGTTATTGATAGAGTTGCCACCTCCGATAAATGAGTCGTAAGCTTTTTTCTCGGCCGTTAAATAATCGGCATTGTAAATGTAGCGTTGGATGTAAGGTTTAACCCTGAGTTTAATTGCTGCACCAGAGCCATCGTAATGCCCCCAGGTTAATATCCAGTTCTTATTTATGGCTTCTAAAAAATCTTTAGCCAGGGTTTGTTTATGGGTAAAATCTACAAAACCATAAGGAGAAAAACGGACACCTTCGGTAGGATGGAAGCAAGATGCGAAACCACTATAATCTTGTGCTTTTAAGGCCTTTAATGCAACCAGGGCTACCTTTTGTATGGAATCCTTTTGGGTTAAACTCCGTGTGTTTGAAACGCGTTTGTTTGCGGCTTGATCATTTCGTTTAGCCCGGTTACAAGCAAATAACAAAACGATCACTATAGCAAACAGATACCTCATTACAGCTAGAACGAAAAACCACAGAAAAAGTTTTTTGCTACAGTTATTATTGTGCTAAATAAATATCGAGTAAACCTTCTGGTAAATCGAGGGTTAGTGTTTTTTTATCCTCATCATATTCCACTATAAAATCTTCATTCAAGGGGAATAAAACTTCGGTATCCTTATACATCACCGTTGCCACAAATTGCTGCGGGTATTCGTTTACTTCAATAATTTCGCCAAGTTCGCCAAGGGTTTCATCAATAGCCACATAACCATTAAAATCGGTATAGAAAAATTCTCCTTCTTCCCGTTCGGGCATTTGCGAAAGCGGGAGGTATAATTTTTTCTTTAAAAGTGGTTGTACTTTATCAATATGGTCTGCATCATCAAAATTAAAATAACCCGTTTTATTGGCTTGCAATTTTGCCGATGCTACAAAATAAGGAACCAGTTTGCCGTTCATATCTGCAAAAACGACATCAAACTCCAGTTGCTCATAATCGTCGAATTCAAAAAAGACCTGAACTTCTCCTTTTAAACCCCGCGTTTTTGTAACGTAACCTATGTAAAATGCTTCTTCGTGTTTCATATTCAAATTCAATCGCCACCCAGAATAATTTCGGGATCTATAAAATGAAAGATGCTGATTGCGATTTGACATCGGGCAGCATGACGAACTGTAAATATCATCTTTAAATAAAAATAGCGTTCCGGAAATTCGGAACGCTATTTTTTAAAACAAAATAATTAAAATTATTCTGCTCCTTCTTCTTTAGTAGCTTCTGCTGCAGGAGCTTCTTCAGTTGCCTCAGCCTCAACAGCTGGTGCTTCTTCTTCAACAACTTCTTCTGCAACTGGTGCATTTTTAGCTGCGATAGCTGCTGCTTTATCTTCTTTTTTCTTTGCTTCTGCTGCTAAAGCTGCTTTGCGTGCATCTGCTTTAGAAGTAGCTAAACCTTCTGATTTACCAGAAATTTTACCTGCTTTAGCATCTAACCAAGTTGCAAATTTTTCATCTGCCTGTTCTTGAGTTAAAGCTCCTTTTTTAACACCACCTTCTAAGTGTTTTTTGTATAAAACACCTTTGTAAGAAAGGATAGCACGAGCAGTATCAGTTGGTTGTGCACCACTGTTAACCCAAGCTAAAGTTTTTTCGAAGTTAATTTCGATGGTAGCAGGATTGGTGTTTGGGTTGTAAGAACCTAAACGCTCAATAAATTTACCATCACGTGGAGAGCGAGAATCTGCTACCACAACGTGGAAAAAAGGTTTTCCTTTTTTACCGAATCTTTGCAATCTGATTTTAGTTGCCATTTTCTTTTGTATTTATGTATTCAACATAGTTCCCGGAGCTACATGCTGCGGGGCTGCAAAGATAACTAAAATACTGTAAATTAAAAACATAGTTTAATTTCTTTGTTTTCAGGATATTTGCGCCAAAATATTTGCAGCTACAAAATGAAAAGAATTGCGATTGATATGGACGAGGTGATTGCCGATGCCGTTGGAAAATTTATCAAATTATATAACCGGGATTATAATGTTCCGCTTGATTTAAAAATCGATGCCGGAAACGAAATTTATCACCACGTACCACAAGATGTTAACCAGAAATGGTTTGAATATATCAATGAGCCGGGCTTTTTTCGCGATCTTGAAGTGATAGAAGACAGCCAGCGGGTAATTAAAGCCCTACAAGAAAAATATGATGTTTACATTGTTTCTGCAGCTATGGAATTTCGCAATTCATTAATTGATAAGTATGATTGGATGGCAGAGCATTTTCCGTTTATTGATTGGCAACACATTATGTTCTGCGGAAATAAAATTGTAAACGTTGACATTATAATAGACGACCGTACAAAAAACTTTGTAAATTTTGCGGGCAGGCCATTATTGTTTACCTCTCCTCATAATTTACTGGTTACCGAATTCGAACGGGTAAACAACTGGGAGGAAGTAGCAGGTTTACTGCTTTAAATTTGAAAAAGATCCGTCGTTTCGATTGACGTATAGGATAATGGAGAAATCTAATTTTTAAAAGAGTTGTCAACCTTCCAGCAAACTGGCTATAAATTGACAACTCTGATCCATTAAATTATTTAATTGATGTTATCACCTTTTAAAAATTAAACTCACCAACAAAATTACCTCCGCTATTTCCTGATGCCAAAGGCAATACAATAACTTTTCTTTGCTGTTTGCCTGTAGCATACCGGGTATAAATTTCTGCAGTTACAGTTGTTGGTCCGCTGATATTTATCTGCCGGTCACCATAATAATTAACCTCAATTTTATATTTTCCCTTTATTGCTTTTTTGATCATAAACTGCTCCGGACCATAACCTGAAGTAAAATCGTTACTGATTCTGCCACCAATTTTTGTTTTTGAATTGCCGTAAAACCCTTTTTCGCCCGTTGGGTCAGTTAACCATAAATCGATATCGGTATCATTTTTATTCCAGTTAAGTACAACGCGCACATCAACAGGCAAAGGCTGAATCAAACGCTTATCTATTCCTTTTGTATCCAGTTTATTGCCATATTTTACAATCAGGTTATTTATTTCGGATATTATAATTTCTTCAATCCCCTGATCTCTATCGGCAATCTGGCTATTATAACTTTGAGTAAGTACTTTGTAGAGGTTATCTAAAGCAGCCTGATATTGCCCCTGATCAGCCAAGGCCAACGCATAATCACGGTAACTTTGCGCATCCATAGGCCGCCACTGCAGTATTTTTTGAGTAATAAAAATCTCGTTATTATAATTACCCGTTTGTTTCAGTTTATAAGCCAGGGTTTTGTATAAATCGGCATTTTCGAGGTCAAGATCAGCAATATTACTCAAAATGGTTAGCGCCCTAACGCTATCCTTTTGCTGATAAAACCAGTTGGCCACATCAAAATAAAACATAGGCGTACTGATATATTTAGGCCTTATTTTTAAATAGGCCATGTAAGCACTATCTGGCTTGCCTACCAAACTTTTCATATAATCTTTATCGCTTTTGAACTCGGGTAGTAAAATTGTTGGTTGAGGTTGCGGTACCTTAGCCTTATCTTTTAGTGTTACATTAACTCCGGCAACTTTTCCTGTAAGCGCATTGCCCGAACCTTCGAAAACTTTATTATCCGAAACTGAGGTTACCGCCCCTGTTACCACAGCTTTTCGTTGCGTTGCGTAGCCAACAACTACAATCTCATTTAATTGGTTGCTTTTTGCGGCCCGTCTCGCTGCCCCGGTAGGAGGAGGTAGCGAAACAGCGATAGCCTGTGGCGATGGCACAACCATTTCAGCTACTTTAGCAACTTCAGCCCGGCTACTTTTGGGCCTCGTATCAGAAGACCCATATAATGTAGGATCTCCGATCATATCCCTTTGCCCCGGGTCGGGATATCTTTCCTTTTTCTTTTCAGGTTCTTTATAACTAAAATCGGTGTTCCACCAGGCTTTTAGCTCCTTTGTCATGGCGGCGGCAGCATTTATCAAATCTTCCTTTCGCTCCAAAATGGCTGTTCTGCGTTGCTTTAAAACAGCATTGTAAGCCTGTTGAAGTTCAACTGGAGGCGTAATGTCATAACGTATATAATCGTCTAGATTTTCCAATACAATCAGGCTGGTGTTCCGTGTAACGATCCCAAACTGTTTACTCAAAATACTGATATCATCTTTATTTTCGTCGTAACGGATATCCATTTCTGCAATTTTCTTTTGTGCCCAAACGCGGCTTACATCAATACTGCTTAAAGTGTGTTCTGTAGGGTTTAAACGGACTGCCTGTTCTGAAACCACCGTATTTCCAAAGCCGAATTGCAGAATAAACTCAGTATTAAATTCGTTCATAATACCTGCAAGCGAAAAATGACCGTTTACGTTTACCCTCAATGATGGATAAGTTTGCCTAACGTTGCTGCCGTTTTTAATTCCTAAAAACTGTAGATTTTGCTGGTTCAGTTGTTTAAATCCATCTTCAACAGAAATGGAATTCAGATTAACAAATTGTCCGCCAGTTTTCATGCTGATGAATTTCAAAGTGCTGTAATCAGCCTTTAGCGCGGTATTGATGCAATGAATGGGTTTATTTAATGCTACCGTGTTTTTACCGAAGGTGGATAGCCCGTCGCTGAATAAAATATACTCATCGGCCTGGAGAGCTCTCGTATTTATCGCACTGAAATTTGTACCGCCATCGTACACTAAACTTTTTAATTTGTTTCTCAGTTCAGTCCAATTTCCGTTATTGATAATGAAAGTTCCTGCATATTTAAAGCCGTTGTTAACCAGGCCCAATTGTATTGTTAAGTTTTGTTTTTGGCTGATCATTAAATCTAGCAATTGTATTTCTTTCTCGGTATCTCGTTGAAGGCCACTTAACGATACATCCCAGATTAAACCAATATTGTTTGCCCATTGCTTTTTGCGGCTTTCTATTTTAGGAAAAACATTAACAAGAAAATAATATCCAGATGAAGCTTTTTGCATTTGTACCTCTGGCAGATTATTCCTTTTTGGAAGATTAATTGTGAGCCCCTTTTTTGGTTTATAGTTGCTTTTATTAATTTCGCCTACATATGTATTTCCGTTAACTTTTAAATCAAAACTTCCATCGGGCTGTTCACCAAGCTCCGGCTTTACAATACTCTCATACACAGTGGTTTTCAAAGTAAAGTTTTCTATAGCTTGGTTATAATCCAAAGGCAAATGATACTTTAAAGCATTTCCTTTGCTAAAACCCAGTTCTTCCTCATAACCCACAATAATTGTTCTACTTCCATTAGCAGGCAATGGGTAAATTCTGGTACGGAAATTATTTCCTTCCACCTTTTCCAGTAAGCCTGGATCAACCCTGCGCCGCTCAATACTTTCGAAAACTTCTGTTGCCTTGGCTTTTTCTACCGGCACCGCCTCACGCATTTTTCCATTTATATCTAAAGCATAACGGTTTATGCTTACGCCCTCTGGCATAGGGAAAGTAAGTTCGCCTTCTAAAATGCGGCTGCTGTTATTGTAGAAAGTCATTGTCATTACCGTTGTGGCTATGTTTCCGGTAATCTGCACATCAATGGCTAACTTTTTAAGTTTAACCACATCTTTTTGATCGCTGGTTTCGGCCTGTTGTACCTTTAATACAGGCATTTGCGCCCGAAGAAAAAATGAAACCAAAAGTAAAAGGAGGGTGAGGAAGGTTTTAGATGCGCTCATAACTTGATTTTTAATATTGATGCAAAAACTTTCCCGATTACATAAATTTATTTTTCAAAGATCTTTCTCAATACATTCGAAAAAATGTAACATTTCTTAAAGAAGCTGTTCTAATTAAAAAACTGAAACTATGTTAGTAACCACAACGCCTACAGTTGAGGGCAGAAAAATTATAAAATATATCGGTTTAGTTACCGGCGAAACGATTATTGGAGCAAATATTTTTAAGGATTTATTTGCTGGGATAACAGATATAGTAGGAGGGAGATCGAGTTCCTATGAACGCGTTTTACGAGAGGGAAAAGATACAGCTGTTAACGAAATGCAACAGTATGCAGCAGCGTTAGGCGCAAATGCAATTGTTGGAGTTGATTTGGATTATGAAACCGTTGGGAGCGGTGGCAGCATGTTAATGGTAAGTGCCAATGGCACAGCTGTAATTTTAGAAGATTAAGAAATTGCTTATCGCGAAAAACTAAGCAAAAACAAGAAAGTCTTTCCGGTGCGGGAAAGACTTTTCTTTTATAATTCATTTTTTTCGCTTAAAACGAAAGAATATCAATTAGCTTCAACCATTTTGCGCTCACTTTTTCAGCGTTAATGTGTTTAATAGCATGATCGAAAGGAGTAAATACAATTTCCCGGTTTATCTGACCAGCCATTACACCACTTTCGCCATTAATTAAGCCTTCTACAGCAGCAACACCCAACCTGCTGGCCAATACGCGATCCATACAGGTTGGTTTTCCTCCACGTTGGATATGCCCCAAAACCGACACTTTCGTATCATAATGCGGGTATTTCTCTTGAAGAATTTCGCCAACTTTAAAAGCACCACCGGTATCATCTCCTTCGGCCACAATAATAATTTTTGAGGCTTTATCTTTACGGCTATGTTCAAGTTTGTGCAAAATATCGTCTGCATTCATGTTTGCTTCAGGAATCATAATGGCTTCGGCACCTACACCAATACCGCTTCTTAAAGCAATTAAACCAGAATCGCGCCCCATTACCTCAACAATAAAAAGCCTGTCGTGTGATTCTGCAGTATCTCTAATCCTGTCTACAGCATCAATAACCGTATTAATGGCAGAGTCATAGCCAATTGTAAAATCAGTACCTGCCAAATCGTTATCAATCGTACCAGGCAAACCCACAATAGGAAAATCGAATTCCTTTGAAAAGATATTGGCACCCGTAAATGTTCCATCCCCACCTATTACAATCAGGGCATCAATTCCTAAAGCTTTCAGGTTAGCATAAGCGGTTTTTCTACCTTCTGCGGTTCTAAAAGCTTCACTTCTGGCGGTTTTTAGTATGGTACCACCTCGCTGAATGATGTTTGCTACAGATTTGCGGTCCATAGAGATATAATCATTATTGATCAGCCCTTCGTAGCCACGGATAAAACCGGTTACTTCAATATCATAATAAATAGAGCCCCTAACAACGGCCCTAATTGCGGCGTTCATGCCTGGCGAATCGCCACCAGAGGTTAAAACACCAATATTCTTAATCTTATTCATTTGTTTGTTTCTTTCCTTTGAAAATATCTAAGGCGCTTTGCAAATATAGTGCATATTCTTTTGCATCAAAGATTGCTCCTTCTGGTTTAACTAAAGCATTAAGGTCATGACCAGCCAGTACATAAAAAGGCTGAGAATTAGAATTATACTTCGTTGCCTGAAAATCTGCATTCCACGCGCCTAAAGTTTCTGTGTTTTTGCGCAAAATAGAAGAATAATGAACTTGATTAGACGGCACTTTAACTGATGTTTCATCAACGTAAAGCTGTATTAAAACAAATTCTTCTTTAATTAAACGTCCTACTTCTGAATTTATCCAGACTTTATCTTCCATTTTTCTGCAATTCACACACGCATGTCCGGTAAAATCGATCATCACTGGTTTGTTTACTTTTTTTGCAAATGCTAATCCTTCTTCCAAATCAAAAAATGCATTAAAGCCATGTGGAGGATGTAAAACATCCTGATATTTTACAGAAGCAGGAAAATTGGAAGAACTGTTTGATGCCTGAGTGTTGCCGCCTAAAATAAAATCTTGTGTATTAAGAGGAGGAGCTAATCCACTTAATACATTTACTGGTGCCCCCCATAATCCGGGTAAAATGTAAACCGCAAATGAGAATGATAAAATGGCGAAAAATAATCGGGGCACTGATACGAAAGGTAAATCGCTATCATGAGAAAACTTAATTTTACCCAGCAGATAAATGCCCATTAAAGTAAAAATAACGATCCATAAACAAAGGAAGATCTCTCTATCAAACCACTCCCAATGCCATACCAAATCTGCGGCAGATAAAAATTTTAAAGCTAACGCAAGTTCTAGGAAGCCCAAGCAAACTTTTACACTATTTAACCAACCACCAGATTTAGGGAGCGTATTTAAAAAGCCTGGGAAGATTGCAGATAAGGTAAAGGGTAATGCCAAAGCCAAAGCAAAGCCAAACATTCCTACTGCAGGGCCGAGCACAGCTCCCTTTGAGCTAGCCTCAACAAGTAAAGTTCCGATGATTGGCCCTGTACAAGAAAATGATACCAGTGCTAAAGAAGCGGCCATAAAAAAGATACCGCCTAAACCTTTACTCGAATCTGCTTTTTGATCAATTTTATTTACAAAAGAACTTGGCAATGTGATTTCAAATGCGCCGAAAAAAGAAATGGCAAATATGATGAGCAGGATAAAGAAAGCAAAATTAAACCATCCACTGCTACTCAATTCATTTAATTTCCCAGAACCGAAAATTAAAGTAATCAGTAATCCAAAAACGACGTAAATAACGATTATCGAAATACCATAGATTATTGCTTGTCCTATCCCTTTTTTTCTACTCCCTGCTCTTTTTGTAAAATAGCTGATGGTTAATGGCACCATTGGAAATATACATGGCATTAAAAAAGCCAAAAACCCACCAAATAAACCTTTAAGAAAAGTTTGCCAAAGGGTTAGTTTTTCAGAATCAGTGGTTTTTGTTGTCTTTAAGGTGGTTGCCTTCGTTGTATCTTTTTTTACAGTGTCTTTTACAAGATGATTCGCCGCACTATCCTGTGCAGAACCAACCTCGGTAAAAACAATATCATCGGGAGGAGCGGTTGATGTGGTATCTTGGGTTACAATAGCGTAACTCTTAACAGCGGGCAATGCAATAAACATTGTGGCCATTAATAACAATAATAAAACCTTTTTCATTTGTGTGTTTAAGTGTGTGTGTGTTTGAAACCGTGAAATTAAGAATAATTTTATAAACGGTTTTTTTTAAACCACCTCAGCACGCAGATTTTACTTTAAAAAGAAACAGTCCTGAAAATTCAGGACTGCTTGTAAATATTTTGAGGTTCAACTATTTAACCGGAATGCTAAACTCAACTTCTTCTGGCGGAAGACACTGTTTATCGTTACAAACCATAAACTCTACCACTCCTTTTACAACTGTTGTTGCCTTATTTAATTTAACTTTTTGTTGAAAAATTACTGATTTTTCGAAATAACTTACATTCATTTTGAAAGTGCTTTCGTACTTAACAATCGCTTTGGGTTCTATTGTTTTTCCAACCAGGCTAAAATCTTTTGATGGGGAAAAAGTAAAAGTAGTTTTAACCGGTCCGCCATCTTTAACATTTTGAGAATAGATGTGCCACCTATCTTCAATTGTTGCTTTTAAATAAATTACAGCTTCTGTTTTACTTATTTTCTTTGCAGAATAAGCCCAGGTTACTGGTTTTTCGATCTGAGCGAAGGCACCTGCAATGGTAAAAAGAACCATCGAAAGCACTAGGGTGATTTTTTTCATTATGTGTTTATTTTGTGTGTGTAAATTCAATTTCTTTAAAGTTGAAAGCCTTTAATCCGTCTTTAGTTTCAACAGTTAACCTGCCATTTTCTTCAACTCCTGTTATTCTCCCTTCAAAAACCTCGCCGTGTTGTTTATATAATGCCCAAACATTTAAGTTATAAAGCTTGGCAAGGTAATCATTTTGTAAAATAGTATATTTCCCTGCTCTCAAAATTAAGTAGTATTTCTCCAGAAACGTGAAGATTTTCGCCATAATATCCATTAAAAGCACATCTTTTTGTAAAATTTGAATGACGGAGGTAGCCCTTTGGCTGATGTTATCAGGAAATTCCTTTTGATTGATGTTTAACCCAATGCCAATAACTGATGATTTAATAGAAGAACCTGTCAGTGTATTTTCAATGAGAATTCCACCCAGTTTTTTATCCAGGTAATACATATCGTTTGGCCATTTTACCTTTATTCCCTCCGGCACAAAACATAATAAAGCATCGCTAACCGCTAAACTAACGGCAATATTAAGATAAAACTGTTTATCGAGCGGCAGGAAGGATGGCTTTAGATAAATACTGGTACTAATGTTTTTGCCCGCCTGCGTTTGCCAAACGCTTTCCTGCTGTCCTCTACCGGCAAACTGATTATCTGCCATAATTACAGTCCCTTCGGCTAATGGCTCGGATTTTGACACCAAATCTTTTAAAAAGTTATTGGTAGAATCAACCTCTTTTAATTTGATTAAATTTTGACCAACAAATAGTGTCGAAAAAGTGTTATTTTGCAAGTGTTGAATTTATAATATTGTAATTCCAAAATTAAAGCATTTTAATGGTAAAAAAGAAAATAGTAGCCCTTTCTACATACCTTTCTGAGTTAGCCGTACACGGCATTCAAGAAAAAAAGGAGAAGATATAGTGCGGTTAGATCTTAGAAATATTCATACTTCAGTAGCAGATTACTTTATCATTGCAAGTGCCACCTCAGGCACCCAGGTTAAAGCTATTGCCGATAGTGTAGAAAAAGAAATATATAAGGCCACCCAGGCCGACCCAAGACATAAAGAAGGTTTCGAATCTGCAGATTGGATTATTCTAGATTATTTTGATGTGGTTGTGCACATTTTTAAAACCGAAAAGCGCCACTTTTATGGCATAGAAGAACTTTGGGGGGATGCGGAAAGCACAAATTATCAGAGCGCATAACCTTTAGAACCATTTTGAAAAAGACAAATGAACGACAATCAAAATACCAACGAAAAACAAGGGAAAAGAATACCCAATATCCCCAAGAAACCACAAAAGGGATCGAAATTTAATATTTTTTGGGTTTATGCAGCAATTATTATAGCCATTATTGCCGCACAATTTTTATTTACTACCGATGGTGGTAAAGAAGTTACCTATCAAAAATTCGAACAACAAATGTTGCTTAAAGGCGACGTTCAAAAAGTTGTTGCCTATAAATCAGATGATTTAGTACGGGTAGAGGTTTATATCAAGAAAGATAGTTTAGAGAAAAAGAAGCTGTATGATGCTTATAAAAGCAATAGCACTTTTAATGTAAACAACAGTAATGCAAGCCCGGTGGTGTATTTCAATGCAGGTACAATGGACGGTCTTGATAAACAATTGGCAGAATCGCAAGTAAGTTTACCTCCAAACCAGCCACGTATTTTGGCAGAAAAAACCAGCCGCAGCAATCCATTGGCTAGCTGGTTCCTGAGCATTATTCTTCCGGTACTACTTCTAATCGGTTTCTGGATCTTTATGATGCGCAGAATGGGCGGTGGAGCCGGCGGCGGCGGTCAGATTTTTAGCATCGGAAAATCGAAAGCTACATTATTCGATAAAGAAAGCCAGGTGAACATTACATTTAATGATGTTGCCGGTTTAGAAGAAGCTAAAACTGAGGTAATGGAAATTGTAGATTTCCTTAAAAACCCTAAAAAATATACCGATTTAGGTGGGAAAATCCCTAAAGGTGCTTTATTGGTCGGTTCGCCGGGTACTGGTAAAACCTTATTGGCTAAAGCTGTTGCAGGCGAGGCTCAGGTTCCATTCTTCTCTTTATCAGGTTCTGATTTTGTTGAAATGTTTGTTGGAGTAGGTGCTTCACGTGTGCGTGATCTATTTAAACAAGCAAAAGATAAATCGCCTTGTATCATTTTCATTGATGAGATTGATGCAATTGGTCGTGCCCGTGGTAAAAACGGCGTGATGGGTGGTAATGATGAACGCGAAAACACTTTAAATCAACTTTTAGTTGAGATGGACGGTTTCGGCACCAATACACATGTTATTATCTTGGCAGCAACCAACCGTGCTGATGTTTTAGATAAAGCTTTATTAAGGGCCGGTAGGTTTGACAGACAGATTTATGTTGATTTACCAGATGTTATTGAACGTAAACAGATTTTCGAAGTACACATTACTCCACTTAAAAAATCAGAAGAATTAGATACCGAATTTTTAGCCAAACAAACTCCAGGGTTTTCGGGTGCTGATATTGCCAACGTTTGTAATGAGGCCGCTTTAATTGCTGCACGTAAAAACAAATCGGCAGTTGATAAACAGGATTTCTTAGATGCTGTAGACAGAATTGTTGGTGGTTTAGAAAAGAAAAATAAAATTATTACCCCAAGTGAAAAACGTGCCATCGCAATTCACGAAGCTGGTCATGCTACCGTAAGCTGGTTGTTGGAACATGCGGCACCGCTTGTTAAGGTTACTATTGTTCCACGCGGACAAAGCCTGGGTGCAGCCTGGTATTTACCAGAAGAACGTTTGATTGTTCGTCCGCACCAAATGCTTGATGAAATGTGTGCAACAATGGGTGGCAGAGCAGCCGAAAAAGTAATGTTCGATACCATTTCTACCGGCGCACTTAGCGATTTGGAGAAAGTGAACAAACAAGCAAGAGCGATGGTTACCATTTATGGCTTAAACGATAAATTAGGAAACATTACTTACTACGATTCGTCGGGTCAGAATGAATATAATTTCTCTAAACCATATTCAGAAGATACCGCTTTAACCATTGATAAAGAAATTTCGGCACTGATTGAAGGTCAATATCAAAGAGCAATCAATTTATTGGAAGAAAATAAAGATAAATTGATTCAACTTGCTGATATCCTGATCGAAAAAGAAGTTTTATTTAAAGATGATTTAGAAGTGATTTTTGGTAAACGTTTATTCGAAAATCAAGGCGAAAATGGAACTCCCGGACATATTACTCCGGTAGAGGCATAAATAAATAATTTCTATTATTACATTTGCTACCCTAGTTAATCATTAGGGTAGCTTTTTTTTTATAATGAAGGATAATACGACAGCGAAGGAACAAATACTAAAAAAGATAAGGAAAGCACTATTAGAGAAACGCGAAAACCCTTATCCAAATTTAGAAGAAAGTCAACTGTATAAAAAAAATACAGATGAGCTGGAGGTATTGTTTGCCGAACAGCTTACTGCCATTTCGGGTAATTTCATTTTCTGCGAGGATGGGATCGATTTTTTTGAGAATATCCTTCAGCTGGCCGATAAATTTAAATGGCGCAAAATATATTGCTGGGAGCCAGAACTCCAACAGTTTTTAAGCAAATACGAATTTCCTTTTTACCAAACAGATAAAGATTTCGAACAGGCAGAGGTGGGTATCACCCTTTGCGAAGCACTTGTTGCCCGCAACGGAAGCGTAATGGTAACTAACCAGAGTGCCGCCGGAAGAAGGCTCAGTATTTTCCCACACCACCACATTGTAATCGCGAGAACAAGTCAGTTGGTGTTAGACCTAAAAGATGCTTTTCAGCTGTTGAAGAATAAATATGGCAACCAAATCCCATCAATGATCAGCAACATTACTGGCCCCAGCAGAACTGCCGATATTGAAAAAACATTGGTTTTAGGAGCGCATGGCCCAAAAGAGCTTTTTGTGTTTTTGATTGATGATTTTAGTTAAGAAATATATTAATCACTAAAAATTTTATCCAGTCTTCTTTGAAAATTGATATGCCCTCGCTTCTTATCAGGTTATTACAAAATCTACATCAAATTAAAGTGCCATTAGTGGTGGCCTATTCTTCGATTCAAACTGCAATTCAGGTATTTTAAAAATTTATAGGTATCGTTGGCAAAACTCAAAATATGCTTTAATGATTCTTTAAAAAATAGTATCTTCATTTTCTGGTTAAATGACAGGGTGGGCTGTTAAAAAAATAAATTTATTTTCGATTATCGAATATAATTGATAGTTTTATACTACATACCGTTTTAGTATGCGGTATTATAATTATGAGCAAAGCAATAAATACGGTAATTACCGGCACCGGAAGTTATATTCCTCAGAATATTATTTCAGGTAGTGAATTTTTAAATTCTACATTTTTTGAGAATGGAAACCGATTGGAGAAGGAGAATTCAGAAATCATTAATAAGTTTTCTGAAATTACCGAGATCGTTGAAAGACGCTACGTCTGCCCCGAGCAGTTAAGCAACCATATTGGTGCCAAGGCTGCAGAAAAAGCTATAGAAAACGCCGGTATCGATAAAGAAACCTTAGATTATATTATCTTCTGCCATAATTTTGGCGATATCCCGTTGGGAAGTAACCGTACAGATGTTTTACCCGCTTTAGCAGCGAAAGTAAAACAACAATTAGGCATCCAAAACCCTGATTGTGTTGCCTACGATATCATTTTTGGATGCCCGGGATGGGTTCAGGGTGCGATACAGGCTGATTATTACATTAAAAGTGGCGATGCAAAACGGGTAATGGTAATTGGAGCAGAAACCTTAAGCCGCATTATCGATCCGCACGACCGTGATAGCATGATTTTTTCGGATGGTGCCGGAGCTGTAATTTTTGAAGCAGAAGAATCAGACGAAAAGAAAGGTATTCTGGCCCATAAAACCGAAACCCATGCGGTGAATCACGGCAACCTTTTAATCATGGGCAAAAGTGCTCATCCGGAGGAAACCAATGGAAACCTTTACTTAAAAATGAATGGCCGTAAACTTTATGAGTTTGCAGTAATTCAGGTGCCGCAGGTGATTAAAAAGGCTATTGATAAAGCTGGCTTAACTGTAGATGATGTAAATATTGTGTTTGTGCACCAGGCCAACGGAAAAATGGATACCGCCATTATGAAGCGTTTATTTAAGCTTTATGGTAAAGATACCGTACCAGAAAATTTAGTGCCGATGACGATTTCGTGGTTGGGAAACAGTTCAGTAGCAACTGTACCAACTTTGTTGGATCTGGTTTTAAAAGAACAGGTAGAAGGTTATAAAGTTAAAGCTGGTGATGTAGCGGTTTTTGCTTCAGTTGGAGCAGGGATGCACATCAATGCTTTTGTACACCGTTTTTAATTCGTCAATCTTCTTAACCCGGCTTTTGCCTGGCTTTCAATACTGCTTTCAAATTCATGATTTTTCATGCTTATGGCCGTATTGAAAGCCTCTTTTGCTTTAGCGGTATTTTTCTTCCGTTCGTAAACCTTACCCATCTGCAATGCAGCATTTGCAGCAAAATAATATTTCAGGTTTCTGCCTCCATTGATGGTTTCCTGATAAGCAGCTAAAGCTTGGTCATCCTTACCTAAATCATCATAAATTCTTCCCAAGCGGTAATTAAACTCTGTTTTATCTCTATCATTCGTATGTTCACTTGCTTTCTTATCATTGAGCGTTTGCAGTGCCCTGCTTAAATAGCCTCCATCAAATAAAAGCCGGGCTTTTAAAAGATCTAACGTAGGCGTTCCGGCGGCAGCTTCGCTTTTGGCCTGCTTGTCTTTTTCCATATAGGTATAGCCATTTTTAACAGCCTTTGCCGCAAAGGCCGTATAACCGGCCTTATCTCCCTTCAGAAGTGCTATCCAGCCGAGATGCAGGTAAGCGTCTTTAACAAAATTAACGCCCTTGGTTGCTTGTAAAAAGCGGTTAAAATACGTAGCTGCATTAAGATCCAATTTATTCAAATGCGCAATACCTTCAAGGTAATCTAAATATGGGAAAGGTTGATAAACACCACCTTCAGGCCGCTTGGCCAAAATGGAGATGGCCTCTTCGCTGTGGCCGTTCTTAATGCATACATAACTTTGTAAATAGCTTTTTAACAAACTGGTATCGGCAATCCTTTCGGTATATTTTATGGTTTTGGCATAGGCTTGGGGGCTATGCGCTACATCAGTTAATACATAGGCATAATAAAACACCACTTCTTCATAAAATGGCTCATAGGAAGATTTAGGCAGGTTATCGGCAAGTTTTTCGAACATATTCAGTCCATTTTGGAGATTGCCTTTTATGCCAAAAGTAGAAAGTGCTGTTTTAAGGGCACCATCTGGTAAATTACCTAAAACGGCATTAATTAAACCCAATCCTTTAAGGTTAAGGTGAAAGTTGGGGAATTTCTTATTATTTTCCTGTAAAAGGCTGTTCGCTTTTTTTACTTCCATTGCCGCATTAAAATATTCTCCAAAACGGCCCCTTATTAAAGCCCATTGCAGATTGATTTCTGCCTGTGCATATAAGTAATATGGCGAATTTTTATCATCATCGCTGATTTGATCCAAACGGGCAGATTTATTCACTTTCAAGCGGTCGAAATCAGCTTTGCTTTCCGATGTTAAAACGGTAAAATAATCTACATAATTTTCTAAAAGCGGAATGATGGAGTTATTTGGATGTTGCTTTTTTTCGGTAGAGATATATGCCCTGGCATTGCCCAATTTCAGTTCGAAGATGCTTTTATAGGCATTTAGGCAATTGCTGTTAAAATCGAAGTTTGCAAATGAAAACAGAGGAGAAATGAGCAGGGCAGAGGTTACAAAAAAACGGAAGCTTTTATTCATTCGGGATTCTATTTCGGTTTAATTATGCGCACAAAGCAACAGGGCTTTCACATTAACATCAATTATTTACTAAAACGCTAAAAATGTACTCTTGTTTTGTGTACACAAAAAATGGGCGTATATAAAAAACGTCCCGATTAAATCGGGACGTTCTAATAATTTTATGATTCGGATTAAGCTTCGGTTACTTCGTGAGTTAAAGCTTCATCTACCAAAATACGACCACAATGTTCGCAAACGATAATTTTTTTACGTTGACGGATATCTAACTGGCGTTGAGGCGGAATCTGGTTAAAACAACCTGAGCAAGAATCGCGGTCGATGGTTACCACAGCCAAACCGTTAATTGCGTTTTTGCGCAAACGTTTGTAAGCAACCAATAAACGCTCATCAATTTGAGGCTCCGCTTTGTCAGCTTTCTTTTGTAAATCTTGCTCTTCTTTTTCAGTTTCGGCAGTAATTACATCCAATTCACCTTTTTTAACTTCTAAATCTTTCTTTCTGCCATCTAATTCAGCTTTGGCAGCTTCATAGATTTCTGTTTTAGAAGTGATTTCGAAACCATGTTCTTTAATTTTCTTTTCAGATACCTGAATATCTAAACCTTGAATCTCAATTTCTTTAGTTAAAGCATCGTATTCACGGTTGTTTTTAACTTCTTTTAATTGAGTATCGTATCTTTTGATGGCAGCTTGCGCATCTTTAATTGTATTTTTACGGGTTACGATTGAATCCTCAAGATCATCAAGTTCGCCTTTGATTTTTGCAATTCTAGTTTCTAATCCTAAAACGTCATCCTCAAGATCGGCAACTTCCATTGGTAATTCACCACGTACCTGGCGGATCTTATCAATTTTTGTGTGGATATTTTGTAATTCGTATAAAGCCTTTAGCTTTTGTTCTACGGTTTGTTCCATTAAAACAAGTAATTTATGGGGTTTGTATTTTGCTCCGTTAAACGGATTGCAAAGTTAGTAAATTTTTTCTGAATAATTTCAAGCAATAAATTTGAGGTAAATTGTTCAGTTTCAAAGTGTCCGATGTCGGCAATGATCAGTTTTTCCTCCGCATCAAAAAACTCATGATATTTAAAATCTGCTGTAATAAAAGCATCAGCCCCCGCAGCAATCGCCTCTTTTAAAAGGAAACTTCCTGATCCGCCACAAACCGCTACTTTTTTTATCCTTTTACCTATAATTTCGGTATGCCTAACCACTTTAGCCTGCATGCGGTCTTTTACCAAATGTAAAAAATCGTAAGCATCCATATCATATTCAAGCCAGCCCACCATGCCCGAACCAACTAAATCATGCTTGTTTTCGAGATTATAAATATCGTAGGCCACTTCCTCGTAAGGATGGTTTTCAAACAAGGCTACCAAAATTTTACGCTCGGCCTGTGTAGGGTAAACCATTTCAATACGAACTTCTGCTTCACGATGGCGAACACCTTTTTCACCTACAAAAGGATCTGAATTTTCATTTCCTTTAAATGTACCAAAGCCATCAGCGTTAAAACTGCATTCGCTATAATTGCCGATGTTGCCCGCACCTGCATAAAAAAGTGCAGACCGCAACTGTTCTGCCTGGGCCTGCGGACAATACGTAACCAGTTTCTTTAATAACCCCGCCTTCGGCGAAAGTACTTTGGTTCCTGTTAGGCCTAATCTTTCACAAATTTTTGCATTTACACCTGTGTGGATACTATCCAGGTTGGTATGAATGGCGTAAAGTGCAATGTTATTCCTGATTGCCTTTAACACCACACGTTCTACATAATTTTTACCATTTAGCTTTTTTAAACCCTTAAAAACAATTGGGTGGTGGGTAATAATCAAATTGCAACCTGTCGAAATCGCCTCATCAACAATCTTCTCCACACAATCTAAAGCCACCAAAGCGCCACGAATTTCCATATTGGGATCGCCTACAATTAAGCCAGAATTATCATAATCTTCCTGGTAATTCAATGGTGCAATGCTTTCGAGATAATTTGTAATTTCAGCTAATTTCATTTTCTAAAGATAGAAAAAATGGCGTTTGTGTTAAAAATGAAAATTTAAACTTGGCAATATGTTTTCAATAATTAAATTAGTGATCTAAATTAGATAACGCCCTCACATCGATGAAAATAAAATTGTTTAAAATTTCATTCCTAGTATTATTATTTACTTCGATAGCCTGCAATAGTTATTGTCAGGTTAGATATAGTGCCAAAGCAGAATTTGGTCATCTTTATTATGGCTCGCAACTCATAAGATACGAGAGAGTAGAACCTAGTACCTCTGATTTCTTGACTGGCAAAAGTGGAGGAAATGAAATTAACCTGATTAACGGTATCATTCTTAATCGTTTTTTATTTATGGGTATAGGTTTAAGCTATCTTAAATTAAACAATGCCAATGGAGTGGCACCTAGCTTAGATGTTGAACTTTTAGCGAATCAAAAAAAATTGAGTCCACTCTTCAATTTAAAATTAGGTCAAAGTTTTCTGAAAAATGATATGGGGAGAAAAAAGAGCTCAACTTTTGGAGAATTTGACTTTGGGTTAAATTATCACCTTGTTCCACAACTTAGCACATATGCGAAAGTAGGTATTCAAATTACACAAAATACAAGCTTTCTATCTATTCGTGGTGGTGTGAGGTTTTAGCAGTTTATTGTGTTTTTTCATCTAAACTGATAAAAAAAGTCCGCAAACCCGGTTTTTCATGGGTGCGGACTTATAGTGTATGGCAGGATGAACATTAAAGCTGTTCTGTATGTATTCCCAAAAAAAGACTCATTAAAAATGAGGGGTTTACTGAAACCCGCCCATTCTAACCATCTGCAAGCTTTCGAAAACCATTTTCTGGTTATGCTCAAAAGCAAGTGTTTTATGGTTTACAACATCGATAATTGATCCGATGAAACATAAACCTGCGGTTACCAGGTATAAAATACCCATTCCAATCTGGCCGATGATAAATCGTTGCAGGCCGGGAACTGCAAATAAACCGATTAAACAGAAAATTAACATATCTGAGGGGTTTTTCCTTTTGCTGCTGTAAACCATTAAGAAATTACGCAACTGCTGTTCCGTTAACCCGGTAGTAGCTTGTTGTAAGTATGAAAATTCTTCTGGCGTTATACCTGGTAACGACATTAGAGGTGATTGAAATATATCCATGGTTTCTATATATTAGTGGTTGAAATTTTAAATCTTTTTTTATTTTTTATCAATGTGTATATTCTGTAAACTATAATTAAAAGTGCCGGAAACCCAAACCAATGCTCCGAAAAGCTTTCGGTAAATTCGCCATGTAAAATATGACTGATCGACCTGCCTATGCCACATCCCGGACACCAATCCTCAAACCCTAAATTGGCTAATGGACAAAGTGTAAAATGATGCTCGTGGCCATTTGCTGCTGCCAGTAATACCAAAGCTGCTACCCAGAAAAATAGTTCCATAGGAAAGCTTTTAATGTATTTCATTGGTGATCATTTATTTTCATTGGTGATGAAGTTCCTACGATTTATTTTTATTTAAATGGAAATCATAATAGCTTCATTGTTTCACTTTTTATACAATTTAGAGGCTATACGACTACCTTTGTTACATCATTTTGCCCTTAATCGACGAATAGGGCATATATTTCGACCAAATGAGTAATGGAATCTAACAAAAAGAATTTATTTCTTTTTCGTCTTTTGATTTTTACCTGCAACCCTGCCAAAATTAGTTAAAAAAACCTTTACACAAATTGCGGGTTAATATTAAAAGATAAGCTTATTTTTGTGCCTTGAACATTCGCGATTTAATAAACAGATACAAAACCGACGATAGGGTAAGCCAGTTTACCAAAGCGTTAAACAGTACCAAAAACCCAAAGATACAATTAAAGGGATTGGTGGGTTCTGCCGATGCTATTGTTGCACTTTCTTCTTATTTTTTACTCCACAAACCTATTTTGTTCGTTTTACCAGATAGGGAAGAAGCGGCCTATTTTCAATCCGACCTGGAAAGTGTTTTGGATAAACAGGTTTTACTGTTTCCATCTTCATACCGAAAATCTTTCGATTTTACCCAGGTAGATACCGCTAATGTACTGGCCCGTGCAGAGGTATTGAATGAATTGAACCACGATTCTGAATATGGTAAAATTGTGGTTTCCTATCCGGAAGCCATTGCAGAAAAAGTAATCGACCGATCGGCTTTAGAAAAGAATACACTGGAAATAAGCCTGGGTGCTAAGCTTGGTATCGATTTTATAAATGAATTTTTAATTGATTACGACTTTGACAGAAGAGATTTTGTTTACGAACCAGGTCAGTTTTCTATCCGCGGCGGTATTGTAGATATTTTTTCTTTTTCTTCTGATCTGCCTTTCCGGATCGAATTTTTCGGTGATGAGGTAGAAAGTATCAGAAGTTTTGAAATTGAAAGTCAGCTTTCAGTAACCGATGTAAAATCGCTTACCATTGTGCCGAACGTTCAGGCGAAATTTTTAACCGAAAGCAATATCAGCATCCTCGATTACATCGATCAGGATACACAACTCTGGTTTAAGGATGTTGAGTTTACCTTGGATATTGTAAAAGCCGGGTTTAAAAAAGCTGTCGAACTATGGAAAGCGCTTCCTGCTGCAGATAAAAATCAAAATCCCGAATGGATTGATCCTAAATTTGCTTTTACCGATGAGAAATTATTAGGTGATCATCTTCAGGATTTTCCCATCATCGAATTCGGAAAGCAGTTTTTTTATAAAACAGATCACCGTTTTGAATTTGAAACAAAGCCACAGCCATCATTCAATAAAGATTTCAATCTGTTAATTCATAACCTCAAGGAAAACGAAAAAGAAGGCATTGTTAACTTTATTTTTACTGATTCACCGAAACAGGTTGAACGTTTATATGCCATTTTAGAAGACATTGACAAAACGGCCAAATTTACACCGATCAATAGCATGCTGCGCGAGGGTTTTATAGATTCCCAGATTCAGACTGCATTTTATACTGATCACCAGATTTTTGACCGTTACTATAAATATAAGCTTAAAAAAGGCTATCAGAAAAGTCAGGCCATTACCCTAAAAGATTTAAGGGAATTAAAATCCGGCGATTATGTTACCCACATCGATCACGGGATCGGCAAATATGCCGGACTGGAAAAGGTTGAGGTAAATGGTAAAACACAGGAGATGATCCGTTTGATTTATGCCGATAACGATCTTCTTTATGTAAACATCAACTCATTAAACAGGATAGCCAAATACAGCGGCAAAGATAGTGGTGTGCCCAAGATGAATAAGCTGGGTACCGATGCCTGGGACAAGCTAAAAAAAACCACTAAAAAAAAAGTTAAAGATATTGCCCGAGACCTGATTAAGCTTTATGCATTGCGTAAAACCCAGGCCGGAACGGCATTTTCGCCAGATAGCTATTTACAAACCGAACTGGAGGCTTCTTTTATTTATGAAGATACTCCCGATCAGTTAAAGGCTACCCAGGATGTAAAAAAAGACATGGAATCGCCTCACCCGATGGATCGTTTGGTTTGTGGCGATGTGGGTTTCGGAAAAACTGAGATTGCAGTCCGTGCAGCATTTAAAGCCGTTGCTGAAGGCAAACAGGCCGCTATTTTAGTGCCTACCACAATTTTAGCTTTACAACATTTTAAAACTTTTTCGTCGCGTTTAAAAGATTTTCCGGTTACGGTAGATTACATTAACAGGTTTAAAACCAATAAACAGATTAAAGATACGCTAGCCGAGGCCGCAGCAGGTAAAGTTGATATTTTGATCGGCACACACCGTTTACTGAGCAAGGATGTAAAGTTTAAAGACCTCGGCATCATGATTATTGATGAAGAGCAGAAATTTGGCGTTACAGCAAAAGAAAGGTTGAAAGCCGTGCGTGTAAATGTTGATACTTTAACACTTACAGCAACTCCGATTCCAAGAACGCTGCATTTTTCATTAATGGGCGCAAGAGATTTATCCATTATTAGTACGCCACCACCAAACAGGCAACCCGTTAGTACCGAATTGCATGTTTTTAACGATAAACTGATCCAGGAAGCTGTTCAGTTCGAGTTAGACCGTGGCGGACAGGTTTTCTTTATACATAACCGTGTAAACGACTTGATGCAATTGGGTGGAATGATCCAGAAATTGGTACCGAAAGCAAGGATTGGTATTGCGCACGGGCAATTGGATGGCGATCAACTCGAGGATGTAATGCTCGATTTCATTAATGGAGAAAAAGATGTTTTAGTGGCCACTACCATTATCGAAGCTGGTTTGGATATCCCGAATGCAAATACCATCATCATTAACCATGCACATATGTTTGGTTTGAGCGATCTGCATCAAATGCGCGGCAGGGTGGGCCGGAGCAATAAAAAAGCTTTTTGTTATTTACTTTCGCCACCATTATCTACGCTAACATCTGAAGCCCGGAAGCGTTTAAGTGCAATTGAAGAATTTTCTGATCTTGGAAGTGGCTTCAATGTGGCCATGCGCGATTTAGATATCCGAGGAAGCGGGAACCTGCTTGGTGCTGAGCAAAGTGGTTTTATTGCCGAAATCGGATTCGAGATGTACCATAAAATACTGGATGAAGCCATTCAGGAACTTAAAGAAGCAGAGTTTAAGGGCCTTTTTGAAAATGAACCTGCCCGGCCGTTTGTGGGCTTTACGCAAGTAGATACGGATCTGGAATTGTATATCCCCGATGCTTACATTACTAACATAACTGAACGTTATAATTTATATACCGAACTTTCTAAACTTGATAACGAAACAGAGCTTGCTATTTTTGAAAAACATTTAGCCGATCGTTTCGGACCTGTTCCACCTCAGGTAAAAACCATGCTCAGCGTGGTACGGTTACAGTGGTTAGGTAAAAAATTAGGTTTTGAAAAAATCAGTTTCAAGAAAAACAGCTTGCGCGGATATTTCTTGAGCGACAAACAATCAGCTTATTTTGATTCAAATACTTTTACCAGAATTTTAACTTTTGCACAAAATCATCCACGGATGTGTAATTTAAAAGAGGTAAAAAACACCTTAAGGATTGCTTTCGATAATGTAAAAACCGTTGAGGAAGCGATTGAAACTTTAGAGCTGATTGATTAAAAAACATTAATTCAGTCAGTTCATTGACTGAATTAACGTTAATTGAGTCAGTCTGTTGACTGAATTAATGTTTTTTCAATTATGAGCACTTATTTTAAAACAAAATGTTAGACCCTACTTTATTGCTCGATTTAGTGAAAATGCAAATGCCCTATGGAAAATATAAAGGTTATCTGATCTGCAATATTCCTGAAAGTTACTTGCTTTGGTATAAGGATAAGGGCTTTCCGAAAGGAAAACTGGGCGATTTAATGGCTACTATGTTTGAAATACGGGTAAATGGTTTAGAATACCTGTTAACGCCTTTAAAAAATCAGAATCGGTAAGTAAGAATGATAGGTTTATGGGAACATTTATTCCGGGCTATTGTCTTCCCGAACCAAAAAGTGATGGTGGCAGGTATAGAGGAATCGTCCTTCCCAACTTGATTGGGAATCGTAATGCCTTAGTAGGGTCGGAGGTTGCATTAAGATTCCCGCCTGCGCGGGAAAGACGACCGTTTTGAATAGATCTCTCCATTGCGCTGCTTCAGTCGAGATGACGGTTTTCTATGTATTTTCATGTAAAAGTCACTCAGATCTAAAGGAACTTTACAGAAAAAGATCTGCTTTGATCTACTAATCTTTAGGAAACAAATTTATATCTCACAACCATTCTCATCACAAACCGCATCATTATTTTTGTTTAATGAGGTTATTGTAGTTTTAGGTTGTGCTTCTTTCCATTCGGTAAAACTTTGGGTAAGCGCATCTGTGAAAGCCTGTACAGGTTGCGCACCGGAAACGCCATATTTGCGGTCCATAACAAAATAAGGAACCCCTCTAATTCCTAAGTTCTGGCTTTCATAAATATCATAACGTACAGCTTCTGCAAATTCATTTCCATTTAAAACCGACATGGCTTCTGCTTTATCCAAGCCAATTTCTACGGCAAGATCAATCAAAACGTCGGTTTCACCAATATTTTTGCTTTTTACAAAATGAGCTTCAAACAATTTTTCTTCTGCTAAATCCTGAAGTTTATGTTTAGATGCCAAATGAATCAATCGATGTGCGTTAAAAGTATTGGCAGGTATATTTGTATCAAAATCAATCGTTAAACCAGCATTTTCAGCCATATCAACAACCTGTTTTGTCATCTGTTTGGCTTGCTCAACGGGCATACCTTTGCTTCTCGAAAGGTAATCGTAAATTGTTTCATTGTTGGTATTGTGGTACTCAGGGTTGAGCTGAAAACTTTTCCAATCTACTTCAATTTCATTTTTGAACGGTAATTTTTCAATTGCCTGTTCAAAATGTCTTTTCCCAATATAGCAAAACGGACACATTACGTCCGACCAGATTTCTACTTTCATAGCACAAAATTAAGTGGATAATAATTGACTATAGTAAAGCCAAAGTAAAAAGCCACTATCGTTTAGTATAGTGGCCCTAGTGTCTTAATAAAATTTTCATCTCAAGATATCATCATTTCGACCGCAGTGGAGAAATCTTTAACAGTTCAAAGATTTCTCTATTTCACTATGCTTCAGTCGAAATGACGACCTTTATATTTGATTTGTCAATCAATTATAACTATTTATACAACTGGTTAAATATCAGTTTAAACGTACCATGTGTTTGAGCCCTGAAAGCAATTTCAGGCCCGAAAGCAAGCAGCTTACCTTTGCCAACCTTTGCTTCAAAAGCCGTTACACCATCCTGAAGATACGCTTGCCCCCATGCCCATCCGCTGCGCAACGGTGAGGCGTTTTCAAACCACAATAATGGTTTTATCTTACCAGAAGCAATGGCGTCGCCAGTGAGCTTAAAAACAGGGCTGTTATCAAAATAAACATCAGCTTCCTTTTCCATTCCCCAATTGGTTGGCAAGGTTGTATCTACACCAACATTTAAAACACTTCCGGGAACATAATACTTTTCAGCAGGCAATCTCTTTTCCTCCCCGTTTACAATTTCGACCATTGCATTCCGCACCGGCAGATTTAAGTGATAAGCTAAATTTGTACTGCTGCCAATGGTTACAATATTTCCTCCTGCTTCCAGAAATTTCTTTAATTCAGGAATCGATTTATCGGAAGTGATTCTTCCTAAACGGTTTCTGAATTCTTGTGGAACTTCGTCTGCCTTTGGGCCAAAAGATCTGTTTCCGGCACCTCCCTGTACTCCTGGGATTGCACCACCAACAAAAATAATCACATCATATTTTGATTTTAAATTGCCTGCATCGATATCCTGAGGATAAATTACGCTTGCATTGTAATGGTACTGTTCCATTAAAAATTGAACCCAGCCCGAAGCCATAGAACCTCCATAAGTATCCCATAAGGCAATTCTGGCAGTTGATATTTTAACTTTGCTTTTTGGAGCCGCAGCAATTTTTAGTTTGACATTTACTTTTTCCAATACCGATTTTCCTGCTGATGAAACATAAAAATCGCCATTTTCTGTGGAGCGGTAAACCTCAACTTTGTTTCTCAATAAATCATTTACTGCCGTGTAAGAATCATTCTGTGCCGCACTTAATACATAGCTTGATTCGTCGACTAATTTATTTTCAGGCTTTAATAATTGTCCGTAGGGATTTTTCTCAAACGGACCTGAGAAATCATCAAGAATCCGATCAAATTTCACATCCATTAAATACGCTAATGTCCATCCAGCAGCATCATATGGTGGAATTGGCGCACCGCCTTCGTATTTAAAATCGTTTGGATGATCTTGCGGTTCGAACATGTCCAAAACATGCGGACGGAAAGCCTGATCGGTTTTGACCACATAACTTCCGACAGGATAATTTTTTCCGGCAACACTAAAAGATGAGGTTGCTTTTTGCACCACAATACCCGTTCTGATCAATGCATTTAAAAACTTGATGGCTGTATTGAAATCAGGTTGATCTGCAGATAAAATATAACCATAAGGATCTCTGTTTAAAGGGGCTTTCATTACCGTATCAAAAGCTTTCATACTGATTTGCCTTCTTGCTCCAAAATCTGCATCTCCACCTGCAACGGAGGTGCCTTTTGCAGCATTGTTAATGGCTTCAATTTTCTTAGGAGAGAAAGACCAGGTATCTTTTTTACCACGCTCGATTGAGTTTCGGCCCATTTGGTAAATGTTGTATAATAATTCATCCCGATAACGCTGTGCGTAGCCTAAAACAGCATAATTTAAAGAAACTGAATAATCGATCGAATTTTTAAAATACCATTTTCTTGGCGTAATCGGGTTTGGTGAATCGCCACTAGGTAATAAACGCGATGGAACCAGGGGAATTTCAGATGGGGTAGGATTACCTATAATTTCTGTTAAAAGCCCAACCATATTGTGAAAATAAGTTGTGGTTCTTAACCCTCCATTGTACCAGGTAGAATAAACCGATCCTCCACGCTGGGTGTAGCCAGGTTTATTTTCTACATTCATTCTATTGTGCATGGCAGCACCCACAGCATCTAAACTGGTTAATATGGTTGGATCGAAAACATAATTGAATGGGTCGCGGTAGGGTGGGCCTGCCACAACTGTACCTGCCGGACCAGCCTGGTGGTGGTTATACATGATCTGCGGAATCCATTCTACAAAGAGCTGACGGCCGATATTCTGAGTTTCTTTGAGGTTTAACATAAAGAAATCGCGGTTATTATCATGTCCTGCATATTTTTCATACAGAACGGGCAATCCAGAAGTAGTTCTTTTTTTAGGATCTTTATCCCTCATGTACCAATTGCTCACCAACTCTTGCCCATCCGGGTTGGCATGCGTAAACAAAATAATCACATTATCCAGAATGCGTGTTGTTTCAGCATCATTCCTTGAAGCAAATTCGTAAATAGTCTGAATTAACTGATGCGCACCCACCACTTCATTTGCATGCAAACCACCATCTATCCATACCACGGCTTTACCTTCTTGTGCCAATGATTTTGCTTGCTCCGGCGTAATTTCGGCATGTGCCAGCTGTTGCGCAATTTCTTTATACCGATCTAATTTTTTTAGATTTTCCGGAGAGGAAACAATGAGCATATACTGGCTTCTGCCTTCTTCAGTTTTACCTATATCGACTAATTTGATGCGGTTGGAGTTTGCGGCAAGTTTTTTAAAATAAGTTTCTGTTTGAGTATAATTAGCGAGCTGATAATCATCGCCTATATCAAAACCAAAATGAGATTTTGGCGTGGGTACCTCCTGCGAAAACACAGCGAGGCCATTTACCATTAAAAAAGCTAAACAGAGCCCTTTAAAGTAGTTTTTTATCATAATAAGAAGTTTAGTTGGTAATCAAATATAATAGAGAAAAAGTGCTAAAAACAGCTTGCTGTAAATTTGTTACAAGTTTTAAATCCTAATCCATACATTTGCCTTGATGTAAGTTCTTAACTTTATTTTTCATCAACCGATACAGGTTCCCGGAAATACACCCGGGATTAATAGGGAATCGTGTGCAAATCACGAGCTGTCGCGCAACTGTAAATTCTGTCTATAAAAAAGACAACGGTTTTACCATTCATGCCACTGTGCCGTTTAACCGGTATGGGAAGGCGGTAAAATCGGGAATAAGTCAGGAGACCTGCCTATATTGAATTGACGGTGCTTTCGCGTTATAAAGTAATTGGTCAGGTCTGATTGTACACAATAAAATTAAATTTTATATGCTTGCTTTAAGCTTTTTGCTGATAGCGGGCAGGCTGTGCCGTAACCTTTCCTTTTTATTTATAAATAGAAACCCATTAAAATACTGATCTGAGCTTTTAAACGATTTATTTACTTAATCTTTAAAAGAGATGCTAACGCAAAATCTAGGCTATCCGCGAATAGGTAGTCAAAGGGAATTAAAGAAAATCTGCGAAAATTATTGGGCAGATAAAACTGGGTACAAAAACGTACTTCAGGTGGGCAAAAACATTCGCCACGAAAACTGGAAACTTCAAAAAGAAGCCGGAATTGATGTTATTCCATCGAACGACTTCTCTTTTTATGATCATGTGCTCGATCATTCCTTAACTTTTGGGTCGATTCCTAAAAGGTATAACGAGGTGATTCTGAAAAAAGGAAACGAAGAACTCGATCTTTATTTCGCCATGGCAAGGGGATATCAAAAAGAAGGCTTGGATGTGGTGGCAATGGAAATGACCAAATGGTTTGATACCAATTACCATTACATTGTACCTGAATTTTATAAAAACCAGCCATTTAAACTCTTCTCGACCAAAATTATTGATGAGTTTTATGAGGCAAAACAGCTGGGGATTACTACAAAGCCGGTTTTGATCGGCCCTGTTTCCTACCTTTTATTAGGTAAGGAAAAAGAAGCTGGTTTTGAAAAAATTGATCTTATTAAAAACCTCCTTCCGGTTTATATAGAAATTTTATCACGCTTAGATGCTTTAAATGCAGAATATGTTCAGTTTGATGAGCCTTTTTTAACGTTAGACCTTACTGAAAAAGACAAAAAGGCTTATGAATACGTTTATAAAGAGATCAGAAAAGCTTTTCCGCGGTTAAAAATTGTTTTGGCCACCTATTTTGAGGGCTTGGGCAATAATTTAGCTTTAACAACTTCATTACCTATAAATATCTTACACATCGATCTGGTACGTGCTGAAGATCAGTTAACGGATGTTTTAACTTCATTAAAAGAAGAAACCGTTCTTTCTTTAGGTTTGGTAGATGGAAGAAATATCTGGAAAAATGATTTCGAAAAATCTATTTCCATCATTAATCAAGCCATAGAAAAAAGAGGTTTGGATAAAATCTGGATTGCCCCATCTTGCTCTTTAATCCACTCACCGGTTGATTTAGACAATGAAACCAACGAAAAAAATTTATCGGCAAAAATTAAACAATGGTTAGCCTATGCGAAACAAAAAATTACAGAGGTTGCTACCTTAAAAAAACTGATTACCAACGAGAACCCTGCATCTACCCAACAAAAATTGGAGGAAAACAAAATTGCCATCAGTAACCGTAAAGTTTCTAAAATCATCCACAATCCTGAAGTTAAACAACGTGTTTTAGGATTAAAAGAGCAGGATGCTGAACGCTTAAGTCCATTTTCTGCTAGAAAAATTAAACAGCAGGAACTTAATTTACCAAGTTATGCCACTACAACCATCGGCTCATTTCCGCAAACAGCCGAAGTACGGAGCTGGAGAGCCAAACTTAAAAACGGAACTTTTACGGTTGATGAATATGATAATTTGATCGCTCTGGAAACCGAAAAAGCGGTAAAATGGCAGGAAGAAATAGACCTTGATGTACTGGTACATGGCGAATTTGAGCGCAATGATATGGTTGAATACTTCGGTGAGCAACTTGATGGCTTTGCTTTTTCTAAAAACGGCTGGGTACAAAGTTATGGTTCACGCTGTGTAAAACCGCCAATTATTTTTGGTGATGTTTCCCGACCTGAACCGATGACGGTAAAGTGGACCGCTTATGCTCAGTCACTTACCTCAAAGTACATGAAAGGTATGTTAACTGGCCCGGTAACGATTTTACAATGGTCGTTTGTGCGTAACGATCAGCCACGATCAGAAACTTGTACACAAATTGCCCTTGCTATCCGCGATGAAGTTTGCGACCTTGAAAATGCTGGTATAAAAATTATTCAGATTGATGAGCCAGCCATTAGGGAAGGTTTACCCTTACGCAAAGCAGATTGGCAAACCTACCTGAACTGGGCAGTTAAAGCCTTTAAAATTTCGGCTAGTGGCGTTAAAGATGCTACTCAGATCCATACACATATGTGTTACTCGGAATTTAACGATATTATCCTAAACATAGCCGATATGGATGCCGATGTTATTACCATCGAAACCTCACGTTCACAAATGGAATTATTGGATGCTTTTGCCGATTTTAAATATCCAAACGAAATTGGTCCGGGTGTTTACGATATTCACTCTCCAAGGGTTCCGAAAAGGGAAGAAATGGTTCAGTTACTCAAAAAAGCAAAGGCTGTTATTCCATCAGAACAGTTATGGGTAAACCCTGATTGTGGCTTAAAAACCCGGGGTTGGGACGAAACTAAAAAAGCCTTAATAGAAATGGTTGATGCTGCTAAAGAAATGCGTAAAGCCGAAGAAGTTTTGGCTGCAGATCTTCAGGCGAATTAATCAAATTTGGCCACGGAAACACAGAAAACACGCGTTTTTATATTTCTGTTTTCTATGGCCAAGCTATACTTTGACAACTTTCTTTATTAGAAAGTTGTCAAAGCTTTTTTCAGCCCCTATATTTATCCCATGACTCTAGAAGAAAGAATAGAAAACTCTAAAACCAGTATTTTTAAAGCCGTTTTTCCTAATACAACCAATCATTACGATACCCTTTTCGGAGGTACTGCCATGCACCTGATGGATGAGGTAGCTTTTATCACTGCAACGCGTTTCAGCCGCCAAATTATGGTTACGGTAAGCAGCGACAGAATAGATTTTAAAAAACCAATTCCTGCGGGCACCATTGTAGAGCTTATTGGCAAGGTAAATCATGTAGGAAACACCAGTTTAAAAGTTAATGTAGAGATTTATATTGAGCAAATGTATGCCGAGGGAAGAGAATTGGCGGTACATGGCGATTTTACTTTTGTAGCCATCGATGAAAATAAAAAGCCTGTTCAGGTAATTAAATAATCTAAAAAGATGTAAAAATCATCCATTCTTAATTTTTAGCTTTGATTATGGAACATCAACATTCAGTAGAAGAGCTAAAAAATATTGCAAAACAATTAAGTTGCCCTGAAAGTGAGCATGGCATTAAAACAGGGGAGATGATGCATGCCAATAACATCGGAATGACTAATGCTGCAATTAATGCATTACAGCTAAAAAGCAATGAAACCGTTTTAGAAATTGGTCATGGTAATGGCGGTCATATCGCTCAATTATTATTAAAAGCAGAAAATATAACGTATTACGGAGCCGATATTTCGGAAACGATGATTGCTGAGGCCGAAAAGATCAACCAGCATTATATTACAAATGGAAAAGTTCATTTTCAGTTAAGCGATGGCGTTACGCTGCCATTTGAAAATTATATGTTCGATAAAGTTTTTACTGTTAATACGATCTATTTTTGGCCTGATGCGAGCAAATACCTGAACGAAATTAAGCGTGTATTAAAGCCTAAAGGGACTTTAACTATATGTTTTGCGGATAAAACCTTTATGCAAAACCTTCCTTTTACCCCTTATGGATTTACACTATATGAGGTAAAAACCGTAATAGACTTATTAGAGAATGCAGGTTTTACAATTAAAGATTCTATTAAAAAGTTAGAACAGGTTCAAAGTAAAACATCCGGCCAGGTAGAAAGGGAATATTACGTAGTAATGGCTAAAGCATAAGAAACAAATAATAGTAACGAGGATTAGCGAGAATAGCGATTGTATCGCTAATAAAAAAAACCTACATTTTAAATGTGAATCTCATTCATTATCGTTAAAAACGAGGACGATAGATAAACCTTTAATACAAAATTAAATACAAATAAGCGTAAACAACTGGAGCAGCCAGTAACAAGCCGTCAAAACGATCCAACAAACCACCATGCCCTGGTAATAACCCTCCGCTATCTTTTGTATCCAAGCTGCGTTTGAGCATCGATTCCACAAGATCACCCAAAGTACCGAAACTGGCAATTAACACGGCCATGCCAGCCCAAACCCAGGCAGGATTTTCTGTAAACCAAAACGATAAAGCAAAAGCAACCAAAACGCTGGTAAACATGCCTCCAAAAAAGCCTTCCCAGCTTTTCTTTGGCGAATGGCGCTCAAACAGTTTGCTTTTACCGTATTTTACACCAAAAAGATAAGCCCCTGTATCATTTGCCCAAAGCATTAATAAAAATGCAAGTGGAAAATGAAAATTATATTCATTCCAATCTTTTAAAAACCCTAAAGCATGGAAAAAGCAAAATGGAATGGTTACATAAACAAAGCCCACAAAAGTGTAAGAGATATTGGCAAAAGGAATTTTATTCTTTTTATAAAGTTCTGTAATAAATACAGAGAAAATTAAAGGTATACACAGCAGCAAATATTTAACATCATATTTAAGGTAATGTAAGCCTGCAGCCATTAAAAATATCAGGAAACCGGCTACTAAACCAATGTTACGGTGTGGCCTGATCCCCGAATTTTTGATCAGTTTATAAAACTCGAATAAGGATAAAACACTTAAAACAAGATAGAAAATAGAAAATGTATAACTCCCTAAAAAAATAGAGCCAAGCATTACAATGGTAAAAAAGAAAGCGGTTATTGCCCTGGTTTTCATTTAAGATAGGAGGTAAAAGGTGTAGGGGATAAGGTCATGTTTTTACTAATCAATTTCGTTTTCAACGATATATTCTATGGCTTTATCAAAATCGACCTTACTTACTAAAACATTTATTTCGCCAATATTATATGCCGAGAGCTGTTTATTCATTGTTACCGCGGGGATGCCAGCCTCTGTTAACCCCTGTTTTAATACCTCTGCCGCAAAGGCATCGCTGGTGGTATATACTTTAACCCAATTTTCGCTCACGTGTTGCGCTATCTTTAAAAAATTTGAACAAAGCTATGGTAATTATTGCACTAATTAAATAGCCATACCACGGAAAACCGATTGGTTGGTCAGCTTTATCTAAAGGCATATGGTGTTTCTGCATGTAAAAAGCTGCACAAACTGCGTAAGCATTATTTATAAAGTGGGCTAAAATGGCATACCAGATACTTCCACTATAATAATATAAATAACCAAAGCCTGCACCTAAAAGCATACGCGGTACAAAACCATAAAACTGAACATGAATGGCACTAAAAATAATTGCAGTACTCCAGATTGCAACATGATGATTGCCAAGCATTTTTTGTAGCGAACCCTGAAGTCCGGCCCTAAAAAAAAGTTCTTCGCCAATTGCCGGCAATGCGGCAATCATGATTAAATTGACTACAAAATCCCAATTACTCCTTACCGTTATCAGCTGAATCGTCATTTTCATCGCTTGCTGCTCCTTCATTTTCATCCAATTTTCGAGTCCTTTCAAAAACTCTGGCAACACCATTTTCTGATTCAGTACAGCTGTCCATTCCATAACAGGCATACTCACAATCATGATAATAAAAACCAATATCAATAGGAGAAAAGAGGGTTTATTAAAACCATAAAAAGTACTTGGCTTTCGCCCTTCTGTATAGGCTAAAACGATAGGAGGTAATATAAACATCCCGGTAGAACTAAAAATCTGAATGATTTTTAATGCTGTAATAAACTTAGGGTCACCATTTAAAATCATCCCAAATTCACCAAATACGGAGGTGCCGTATACCATTGCAATTACAATAAAGCCTAATACTGTGCAGATTACCGCTCCTGCAGCCCAGTAAAGGCAAAGTAAAAATATCTGTAAAAGTGGGTGGCTTTCCTTTCGGATGGGTGTTACAAAATTCATTATTTGTACCTTTGTATGTTTTATTAATCGTTGAAGATAGAAAATGTCTGTTAAGATAGGAAATATAGATTTAGGTGAGTTCCCGTTACTGTTGGCTCCAATGGAGGATGTAAGTGATCCGCCTTTCCGTTATGTATGCAAAAAAAACGGGGCAGATATGATGTATACCGAATTTATTTCTTCGGAAGGTTTAATCCGTGATGCAGCTAAAAGCATTCAAAAACTTGATATTTTCGAATACGAAAGACCAATCGGGATTCAGATTTTTGGTGGTGATATTGAACATATGCGCGAAGCTTCAGAAATCGCTTCTGCTGCAGGGCCCGATCTTGTTGACATCAACTACGGCTGCCCGGTAAAAAATGTAGTATGCAAAGGCGCGGGATCAAGCTTGCTTCAGGATATTGATAAAATGGTAAAAATGACTGATGCTGTAGTTAAGGCCTCTCATTTACCTGTTACCGTTAAAACCCGCCTTGGTTGGGATGATAATACTAAAAATGTTTATGAAGTTGCAGAAAGATTGCAGGATGTAGGTATTCAAGCACTTACCATCCATGGCAGAACCAGGGCACAATTATATAAAGGCGAAGCTGATTGGTCGCTCATCCGCGAAATTAAACGCAATCCCCGGATAAAAATTCCAATTTTTGGCAATGGTGATGTAGACAGTTCGGAAAAAGCTGCAAACTGGCGTATGGAATATGAAATAGATGGCATTATGATTGGTCGCGCTGCCATTGGCTATCCATGGATTTTCCGCGAAGTAAAACACTTTTTTAAAACCGGCGAACATCTTGCCGGACCAACTATCGAAGAAAGAATTGAAGTTTGCCGTACACATTTGGATAAATCGCTGGAATGGAAGGGACCTAAAACCGGAATTTTTGAGATGCGCCGCCATTATGCAAACTATTTTAAAGGCCTGCCAGATTTTAAACCTTACAGAATGCGTTTGGTTGCAGAGCCGGATATTAACAACATTTACAGTATTTTAGAAGAAGTGGCAGAGAAATTTGCCGACTATGATACCACTAAAGTACTGGCTTGATTTTTGAAAGGTTTTTTTATACATTCGTAAATCATCATGGTTACAGCTATTACAGACGGGGTTAAAGTTTCGGTAGAAACACTTTACCAGCCAGAATATTCAAATCCGGCCAACGAACATTTTATGTTTGCCTATCGCGTAGAAATCTCAAACCTTTCTGATTATGCTGTACAGTTAATGCGCCGTCAATGGTTAATTTTCGATTCTAACAGCAGCCGCAGAGAAGTAGAAGGAGAAGGTGTTGTAGGTTTGCAACCTGTTATTCAACCTGGCGAAACCCACGTATATGTTTCTGGCTGCAATTTAAAAACGGATATGGGCAGCATGAAGGGTACCTACCTTATGAAACGTGATATTGATGATTCAGAATTTGATGTTGATATACCAGAGTTTCAATTGGTAGCACCTTATAAACTGAATTAATTTACAAATATTAATCTCTAGCGTCATCTCCCTGAACTTATTTCTGGGTCTATCTGGCTAAAAAAATGCTGAAATAAATTCAGCAGGACGTTAGCGTGTGAAAAAATAAAATCTTTACCAATGGCTGCGGGAGAGTGAACTTCCCCATTTACAACAAACTGGTTTTCCTAATAAAAATTTCCAATAGCATCGTCTCCCTGAATTTATTTCAGGGTCTATCTGGATAAAAAGATGCTGAAATAAATTCAGCAGGACGTTAGCGTGTGAAAAAGTAAAATTCTTTACCAATAGTAGCGGAGCGGACTTTATTTATTTACCACAAACTGGCTTTCCTAATAAAAATTTTCAATAGCGTCGTCTCCCTGAATTTATTTCAGGGTCTATCTGGCTAAAAAGATGCTTAAATAAATTCAGCAGGACGTTGAGTTTAAAAAAGTAAAAAATCTTTACCAATAGTAGCGGAGCGGACTTTATTTATTTACAACAAACTGGTTTTCCTAATAAAAATTTCCAATAGCGTCGTCTCCCTGAATTTATTTCAGGGTCTATCTGGCTAAAAAGATGCTTAAATAAATTCAGCAGGACGTTGAGTTTAAAAAAGTAAAAAATCTTTACCAATAGTAGCGGGAGAGGGAACTTACCCATATACAACAAACTGGTTTTCCTAATAAAAATTTCCAATAGCGTCGTCTCCCTGAATATATTTCAGGGTCTATCTGGCTAAAAAGATGCTGAAATAAATTCAGCAGGAATTTGGTGTTAAATCACACCTTCTTTAGAAACAAGTTAGTAAACTCTAATGAACAAAAACGGCCAGAAATAATCCTGGCCGCCATGTGTTTTTCTAATTAAAATATCGCTAATCTCTGCTTCTACCAAAAAGCATCGATGCGTAATACAATAAATTGGCTAATGCACCAACTGCTGCCACTACATACGTCATAGCTGCCCACCAGAGTGCATCTTTAGCCTGAGCATTTTCTTCCTGCGTTTGCATTACACCGTTATTATTTTTTAACCATGCCAATGCGCGGTTACTGGCATCAAATTCTACCGGTAAGGTAATTACGCTAAATATGGTTACGAGTGCCAGTCCTACCACACCTATTGCTAAAACAATCGGGTTTCCGGTAAAGCCAATCAGCAAAACACCAATTAATAAAACCCACTGTAACAGATTGGATGAAATACTCACCACCGGCACCATGCTGCTTCTCAACTGTAGCCAATGATATGATTTTGCCTGTTGTACGGCATGCCCACATTCGTGTGCCGCCACAGCTGCTGCTGCTACGCTTCGGCTGTAATATACATCTGTACTTAAATTAACGGTTTTATCTGATGGATTGTAATGATCTGTTAATTGCCCTTCGGTACTCATCACCTTCACGTCGTATATCCCATTATCATGCAGCATTCGCTCTGCCACCTCTTTGCCCGATAAACCTGAGCTTAATTGCATTTCGGCATACTTAGAAAACTTATTTCTAAATCGCCATTGTACAAACATGCTCAACAATAATACCGGGATGATTAATATTAAATAAACTCCCATTTTCTTATGTATGTTTTTCATTTAGCCTATATCAAAAAGCGTTCCTATATTATTTGAGCGTTAAAAAACTTACATTTATGCTATGCCAAACACGTTTTCATACTGGGAAAAAGAATCGTTTTTTAATTTTGATGTCATTATAATTGGTAGTGGAATTGTTGGTTTAAATGCAGCAATACACCTAAAAAATTCATTGCCTTCATTAAAAATAGCAGTACTCGAACGCGGTTTTTTACCAACAGGGGCAAGCACCAAAAATGCAGGTTTTGCGTGCTTTGGAAGCATTTCTGAACTAATTGAGCAGGAAGAAATGGCTGATACTGACCGCCTTGCTACACTGATTGAAAGACGATGGAAAGGGCTGCTTAAGCTGCGCAACTTACTGGGTGATAAAACCATTGATTACCAATGTTTAGGCGGTTATGAATTATTTAAGAGCGAAGATGATTTGTTGGCCACTACATGTGTATCTAAAATTGAACATTATAACCATATTATCAATGGTATTGTTGGGATGGATGTTTTTAAGCGCAGTGATGATAAAATCAGTTTATTTGGTTTAAAGGGCGCATCAACACTCATCGAAAACCAATATGAAGCACAGATTGATAGCGGTAAAATGATGTTCGCACTACTGCAATATACACAACAGCTGGGTATTACTATACTAAATAATTGCCCTGTAGATAAAATTGAGGAGGAAACAAATTTTACGCGTCTGTTAACAATCCACGGAACCTTTTCATGCAAAAATTTGGTTATGACCACCAATGCCTTTATAAAAAACTTATTGCCTGATATTGATATTGTTCCGGGCCGGGGGCAGGTTTTAATTACCAAACCGATTAAACACCTTAAAATAGAAGGTACGTTTCATTACGGTAAAGGCTATTATTATTTTAGAAATATCAATAACAGGATTTTATTGGGTGGTGGCAGAAATATTGATTTTAAAGCAGAAGAAACAACCTCATTTGGCCAAACTGATCAAATTCACGCAGCGCTGGAAAGTTTACTCAAAAATGTAATTCTACCTCAGGTTAATTATGAAATCGATTATCGCTGGAGCGGTATCATGGCTTTTGGTAAAACCCTGGAGCCGACGATCAGCCAAGTCCGTACCAGTATATTTTGTGCCACCGGCTGTAATGGTATGGGAATAGCAATCGGTGCGCAAACAGGCGAGGATGTGGCGAATTTATTGTTGAATAAATTATAGCTGTTTTTTACCACATAGAACATTGAGTTAGGTTTTTTAAAGATCTATATAAAAAGCATCGTCATCTCGACTGCGTTGCACCCGATAGCTATCAGGTCTGCTCGAAATGACGTCTTTTTAATCTATTAAAATACTTTTATTTAAACACAACCGTTTTATTTCCACTTACAAACACACGATCTTCGAAAATAAGTTCCAGAGCCTCTAACAAAACCTTTTTCTCAATTTCTTTTCCCGCCCTAATCATTTCTTTTACCCCGAAATTATGATCAACATGATTGGTATGTTGTGTAATAATCGGTCCTTCATCCAAATTATCAGTAACAAAATGAGCTGTTGCACCGATAATTTTTACACCACGTTCAAAGGCTTGCCGATAAGGATTTGCACCGATAAAAGCGGGTAAAAACGAGTGGTGGATATTGATAATTTTACCTGCATAATCTTTTACAAAATCAGCAGATAAAATCCGCATAAACTTAGCAAGTACTAAATAATCTACTTCAAACTGATTAATAATTTCTTTTATTTCAGCCTCAAATACACTTTTATCCTTACCGCTGTGATCTACATAAAAATATGGAATACCTAATTTTTCGGTAAAATCTCTTAAGCTTTCATAATTGCCTATAACGCATTGTACATTAGCCCCCAAGGTTTTAAATTGGTTTTTGATCAATATTTCTGCTAAACAATGGTATTCTTTTGTTACTAAAACAGCAATCCTTTTCTCTTGCTCTGCTATTAAATTTACTTCAGCGGCATTTGGAAGATTTTCTAAAAGTTTTTCCTTTAATTTTTCTGCATCTTCGAGCATTCCGGTACAGGCAATGCGGGTAAAAAATGATTTATTTACCTCATCCACAAACTCGCGCATGGCAATAATATTAAACTGGTGTGCTGCAAGCACCCGGGTGATATTGGTAACCAAACCTACCTGATCAGGGCAGGATATGAGGACTGTTAATGCGTTCATTTATAAAATACTAATGTTCAATTATAGAAATTTTTTTCGGTTATCCCTTTTTCATAATAACTAAAATTTTTTGGTATATCTATTTTAAATCTTCATTTTTGCTAAAATTTTTATCATTATGGAGATTGCCGGTATTGCTTTACTAATCGTTATATTAATTGTTTTGGTTCTTTTATTTCTAAAGAATCCTCAGGCAGCCATTTCAATTGTTTCGATAGAAGATTTTGAAAGAACAAAAAGCGAAAATGAATCATTGAAAATCAGTTTAGCCAAAGCAGACGAGCGTGTTTCTAATTTATCGACTGAAAAAGAACACATTACCATATTGCTTAAGCAGGAGCAACAACGTTTAATTGAGGAGTTACAGGCAGAACGCGACCGCCTGGCTGATGCCAACCGAGAACTCGAAAGTACAAGATCTTTTTACCTGGCAGAGAAAGAAAAACTTGCAGAGCAAAAGGCCAGTTACGAGCAATCACAAGAAAAACTGAATAAAGATTTTGAATTGATAGCTAATAAAATCCTCGAAGAAAAATCAACGAAATTTATTGAGCAGAACCGCACCAATCTGGACATCATTTTAAATCCGCTGAAAGAAAACATTAAAGCTTTTGAAGATAAAGTTGAAAAAGTTTACAAAGCTGAATCTGACGAAAGGAATATTTTAAAAGGTGTTATTTCAGAGTTGCAGATTCAAAGCAAACTTATTCAGGAAGATGCCAATAATTTAACAAAAGCGTTGAAAGGCGATAGTAAGAAGCAAGGAAACTGGGGGGAAGTAATTTTAGAAAAGGTTTTGGAACGCTCCGGATTGGTGCGCGATCAGGAATACCGCATTCAGGCCTCGCATACCTCCGCCGAAGGCGGCAGATACCAACCCGATGTGGTGATTGACCTTCCAGATGATAAACATCTTATCGTTGATGCTAAGGTATCGCTGGTTGCTTATGAGCGTTCCGTATCAGCCGACACCGACGAAGAGCGCGAAGGATATGTAAAACAGCATTTGGCCTCCATTAAGAATCACATCCAGGAACTATCTTCTAAAAATTACCAGGATTTATATAAAATTAATTCTCCGGATTTTGTTTTGTTATTCGTACCAATTGAATCTTCTTTTAGTATTGCAGTACAAAAAGATGCAGAATTGTTCAATTTTGCCTGGGATAGAAGAGTGGTTATTGTGAGTCCATCTACATTATTGGCTACTTTACGCACAATTGCCAGCATGTGGAAACAGGAGCGACAAAACCGTAACGTAATGGAAATTGCCCGTTTAAGCGGTAGTATGTACGATAAGTTTGTGGGTTTTGTTACGGATATGGAAAATATCGGCAAACACATTAAAAACGGACAGGATGCTTATGATAAAGCGCTTAATAAACTCTCAGTAGGATCAGGAAATTTAACCAATACGTCTGAAAAGATTAAAAAACTGGGAGCGAAGACCACCAAACAGATTGATACGAAGTATCTGGATGTTAACGAAGACTAGAATATTTAGCTTTTATTAGTGAGTAGAGTAATTATTTAAACTTAGAGCCGTCACCCTGTCCCTATTTTACATCGGCATCAGGGTATATCTTGCAGAAAAGATGCTGAAATAAATTCAGCATGACGATAGCGTTATAAAAGAGCTAAAAAATAATTTTCATAATTAAAGACTCATTTGCAAAAATAGTCATTGCTAAAGAAATTCATATTTTCCTAGCAATGATGTTTACAAAGTAAAATCGTCATCTCGACCGAAACGCAGGAGAATGGAGAGATCTGCTAATATAGATTTCTCGACTACTTTGCACTTCGCTCGAAATGACGACTTACTCTTTATTGATAAATTTTATTTATTAAAAGCATTCCAGCCCTGGGCTTTCAACTCGTGTACTTTTTCTGATTTAGAAACCATTTTACAGCCCGAATTTTTATCGGTAACATGGCCAATCACCGTAATATCTACATCGTGTTTCAGTTTTTTATAATCTTCCTGACTGATCGTAAATAATAGCTCGTAATCTTCACCACCACTTAAAGCACAAACTGTTGGGTCTAACCCCAATTCACGTGCAGTTTCATAAGTCATAGGATCCAAAGGAATTTTCTCTTCGTAAATGGTTATTCCTTTATCAGATTGTTCTGCCAGGTGTAAAATTTCAGATGCCAAACCATCAGAAACATCAATCATTGAGGTTGGTTTAATACCTAAATCATCTAGAAGTGCCACAATATCCATCCGTGCTTCTGGTTTGAGCTGCCTTTCTATGATGTAATCTTTACCTTCCAAATCTGGCTGAACCTGTGGATTTTCGAGATAAATTAGTTTTTCCCTCTCCAAAATTTGCAAACCTAAATAAGCACCTCCTAAATCACCCGATACACACAATAAATCATGTTCCTGAGCGCCATTTCTATATACAACTTTATCCGCATCGGCATAACCAATACTGGTAATACTGATCACCAAACCTTGTTTACTTGATGAGGTATCGCCACCTATCAAATCTATGTTGTATTTATTACAGGCCAGTTCAATGCCTTTATAAATTTCTTCTACAGCTTCTAATGGAAATTTACTCGATAAACCCAGCGAAACAGTAATTTGACTGGCTTTTCCGTTCATCGCATAAATATCACTCAGGTTTACCTGCACCGCTTTATAACCCAGGTGCATTAAAGGCACATAAGCCAAATCGAAGTGAATTCCTTCCAACAATAAATCGGTAGAAATTAAAATTTGTTTTCCTTTAGCATCTAAAACAGCCGCATCATCGCCAACACCTTTAACCGAATAATCATTCTTAATTTTAAAATTAGTGGTGAGGTGTTTAATTAAACCAAACTCTCCTAATTCATTAATATCTGTGCGTTCTTTATTTTCAAACATAAGTTATATTTCATTTATCGTCATGCTGAACTTGTTTCAGCAACTTAACAAATAAGACCTTGATCCCGATGTAAAATCGGGACAGGGCGACGAATCTATTTATTTAATATTTTGCATCCAATTTTTACCCTCTGTAAACCTGGCAATTAACATTGCTGCAACGTTATCACCAGTAGCATTTAACAAGGTAGCCATTGGATCTACTAAGGTACCTATAATCATGGCCGGTGGCAAGGCTTCTGGTGGTAATTGGTATGCCGAAATCATCAATAATTCGCCAATATAACCTCCATTCGGAATTCCACCTTCAACAATACTAACCAAAACAGTAATGCCCAAAGCCAAAATAATGGTATCAACGTGAACCAGATCTTTTCCGAAAATTGCAAAAACTACAGCAATTTTTATAATTGAGCTAATGCTGGAGCCATCTTTATGTAATGTTGATCCTAAAGGGATGGTTACATTGGTGATGTACGCAGGCACGCCCATTTTTGTTGTCCCTTCTAAGTTTGCCGGAATAGTGGCAATGCTGCTACAGGTTCCGATTGAAGTTAAAGAGGGTACAATATTATTTTTCCAAAAAACTTTTATGGCTTTAAATCCACCCGCTACAAAAGCATAAAGCGTAAAAAAAACGATAAAATAAAATGCCCCAACGCCATAATATAAACCTAAAGCTTTGGCATAAGTACCAAAGAGTTGTGGTCCGAAAACTCCAACCTGATAAGCGAAATATGCACCTAAACCAATCGGGCCTAGTTTCATAATTAAAATGATGAGTTTTTTCATCACTTCATTGCCAGAAACGAGGAAATTTTTAAAACCATCACCTTCTTTTTCAGCATATAGCGTAGAAAAACCTACCAAAACTGAAAAAATAATCAATGCAAGCATATTTTTTCTGCTTCCTAGTTCAAAAAATTCCCCTACGGTTAAAAGTTGGGTCATTTGCTCACCAAACGACTGTATTTTTTCAGGTTCATCTGGTAAAACAGCATTTCCCAATTGTTGGTGGATCGGAAAAATCCAGGTTGCTGCCAAGGTCAAAATTGCGGCAATTAAAACAGTTGATAGAAAAACCAATACCATTATGGTTAATAATCTACCCAGTTTTTTTGTTCTATCGATATTCGCAATTGCAGATGAAACGGCGAAAAATACCAATGGTATAACAGCAGTAAACAACAGGTTTAAAAATATATCACCCAAAGGTTTTATACTTTCAACACTTTTCCCAAAAATTAATCCTACTATACTTCCAACAGTTATACCTGCCAAAAGCCATAATAAGCCGGAGTAGTTTTTAAGAATGTTGTTTTTTTCCATATACTCATTTTTTCTTCATTGCGGGTTACAAAGCAATCTTACACTATTGCTACCAGCAAACTAATTAAGATTTCTTCCCAAAAAAGTTGGGGCAGGCTCTCGTTCCTTCCGGCAATGACAATTTATTTTCTACAAGCCCAATTCTGCAGAAATATCAAGCATACGTTGAATCGGCTTACGTGCTTTTTCAATAATATGCTCAGGTACAGTTACTTCCGGTAAACCATTTTTAATACATAAATATAGTTTTTCTAAAGTATTTCTTTTCATATAAGGGCAATCATTACAGGCACAGCTGTTATTAGGCGGTGCAGGAATAAAAGTTTTAGTAGGATTTGCTTTCTCCATCTGGTGGATAATTCCACTTTCGGTAGCTACAATAAACTCAGTTGCCGGATTGGTAATGGTATATTTTAACAAACCTGTAGTAGAACCTACATAATCGGCCATCTTTAAAACCACTTCTTCACATTCAGGATGCGCAATAAATTTAGCATTCGGATGGCGTTCTTTAAGCTTTGTAATTTTTTCCTGCGAAAAAATTTCATGTACCATACAGGCACCATTCCACAGCACTAAATCGCGCCCGGTTTTTTTAGCCACATAAGCACCTAAATTACGATCAGGACCAAAAATGATTTTTTGATCTTTAGGTAAACTCTCCACAATTTGAACAGCATTGGTACTCGTGCAAACAATATCACTTAAAGCTTTTAATTCGGCCGTACAGTTTACGTAAGTAATTACCAGGTGATCTGGATATTTTTCTTTAAACTTTTTAAACAGGTGTGGCGGGCAACTATCTGCCAATGAGCAACCTGCTTTTACATCAGGTAATAAAACTGTTTTATTGGGCGACAAAATCTTGGCTGTTTCTGCCATAAAATGCACACCGGCAAACACAATCACATCAGCATCTGTTTTTGCAGCTTCTTGCGATAGCCCTAAACTATCGCCAATATAATCTGCAATATCCTGTATGTCAGGCTCTTGATAATAATGAGCAAGAATTATGGCATTCTTTTCCTTTTTCAACTTCTCAATCTCCGCAAAAAGATCGAGTGTTGGATCAATTTCCTCTTCTGCGAAACCTTTTTTGTTGATTTCTTCTAAGACATCTATGTTCATTTTTAAATTTTCCTTTTTTGAATTTTGACGTTGGCCAAAGATAAAGCTTTCCACGTCTCAATAATTAATAAGTTATTTTAAATAAATAAATCTTGTTTGTTTATTAGTGTGTTAATATTGTTGGCAAGTTTAGAAATTTCTTTCGTTTAGATAAGTTATTAATCGTTTACTAACATTTAGATTACATTTATCTAATATCATAAGTTTGATTTACAGCACTATCGAAAATCCTTTCAAATTTTATCAATACCGGAATGTTAATTGTTTATAAGTGGGTAAAAAGTTAATTACTTAAGTAAAGGTGGTTAAAAATTGCGCAAAAGATTGTGGCAAATTGTGTTTTTAGAGTAGCTTTAAACATTCAAATTTATTTGTTAGGATAATTTAGACATGGAGTTAACATTTATTAACTAGTTGTTAACATCGTGGATAAAGTAAATGTTTTTATTAATGAGAAAAGTAGATTTTCTGGTAATTGGTTCAGGGATAGCAGGTTTAAGTTTTGCACTTAAGGCTGCCAAGTTTGGCAAGGTATTAATTGTAACCAAGTCTAATGAAGACGAATCGAACACGAAATATGCCCAGGGCGGCGTTGCAGTTGTTGTGGATAAAGGTGATTCTTTTGAGAAACATATTGATGATACTTTGATTGCCGGGGATGGATTATGCGACGAAAAAATTGTGGAAATCGTTGTAAAAGAGGGGCCTCAGCGCATCCAGGAGATCATTGACTATGGTATAAATTTCGATAAGGATAATGCCGGTTTTTATGATTTGGCCAAGGAAGGAGGGCACTCAGAACACCGTGTTTTACACTATAAAGACATCACCGGATATGAGATAGAAAGGGTTTTGCTAAAAGAAATTCATGAGAATAACAACATAGAGATATTAACACATTACTTTGCGCTGGAGTTAATAACCCAGCATCACCTTGGTGAGTTTGTGGATAAACGTACAGAAGATATTAACTGTTATGGTATATATGCCTTTAACACAGAGCTTAACGATGTGGAAAAGATTGTGGCAAATGTGACTGTGATGGCTTCGGGTGGTGCCGGCCACGTGTATTCTGCCACAACAAATCCTGTTATTGCAACAGGTGATGGTATGGCGATGGTTTATCGTGCTAAAGGAAAAGTTAGGAATATGGAGTTTATTCAGTTCCATCCAACAGCTTTGTATCATCCGGGAGAATATCCATCGTTCTTAATATCAGAAGCGGTAAGAGGTTTCGGTGGGGTTTTAAGGCGTAAAAATGGAGAAGAATTTATGCATGAGTACGATGAACGAAAATCGCTTGCACCACGTGATATTGTAGCACGCGCTGTTGATAATGAAATGAAAAAATCGGGTGATGAGTTTGTGTATCTTGATATTACCATGCGTAAGAAAGCCGATATTTTAAAGCATTTTCCTAATATATATGCTAAGTGCCTATCTATTGGTATAGATATGACGAAAGATTATATTCCGGTTACACCTGCATCTCATTATATGTGTGGTGGTATTTTGGTTGATGAATACGGACGGTCTTCAATAAAAAATCTATATGCTTGCGGTGAGTGCTCTTCAACGGGTTTACATGGAGCTAACCGATTGGCTTCCAATTCATTACTTGAAGCTACTGTTTTTGCACACCGCATTTATCAGGATGCTATAGAAAAATTTAAAAATAATGTTATCCCTGACCATATTCCTGAATGGGACTCTAAAGGAGTTACACAAAGCAATGAAGACGTATTGGTGACCCATAATTTAAGAGAGTTACAAAAGGTGATGGGCGATTATGTAGGTATTGTGCGTTCTGATTTTCGTTTAGAAAGGGCACATCGCCGATTATTTTTAATATACCAAGAAACTGAAGAATTTTATAAAAAGAATAAGGTATCAGTTAAACTTTGCGAGTTGCGTAATGTAATTCAAACTGCCTATCTTGTAATTAAATCTGCCATGCAAAGAAAAGAGAGTAGGGGCTTACATTATACTACTGATTATCCGGAGCATGCTAAAGAATTGGTAGATACTGTTTTTTAATAAGATCTCACCATGCTGTATTATTTCAGCAATATTAGATATACAATAATTAAAAAGAACCCGAATAAATTAAGGGTGACGTAAAATCATGTTATGCCATTAATACTCCCCGTAAAAGATAAATATCCTCAAATTGGGGCTGACAATTTTATTGCTGAAAATGCCACTATCGTTGGTGATGTGGTAATTGGTGATAAATGCTCGGTATGGTTTAATGCCGTAATTAGAGGCGATGTAAACGCCATTACGATTGGAAATGAATCTAATATACAGGATGGTGCAGTAATTCATGCTACCTACCTAAAAGCAGCTACACACATTGGTAACCGGGTATCTGTTGGTCATAATGCTATTGTGCATGGTTGTACTGTGCAGGATAATGTTTTAATCGGGATGGGAGCCATTATAATGGACCACGCCATAGTAGAACAATATTGCATTATAGCTGCAGGTTCGGTGGTTTTGGAAAATACAATTTGCGAAACTGGCTATTTATATGCTGGTACGCCCGCTAAAAAAATAAAGCCCATTACTGAAGAGCAAAGGGCTTTATTAAATAAGTTGCCAGATAATTACATCATGTATTCGGGCTGGTTTACCACATAGTATCCGTCATGCTGAACTTGTTTCAGCATCTTATTTGCTATTAAAGACACTGAAATAAATTCAGGGTGACGACTTTTATTTATTTATTTATTTGGTGGTGGAGGTATTACCAATGCATCTTCCCGTTCCCAGTTTGGCTTAAGGTCCATTAAAGCTTTCAGGTACCAAACTTTTTCAGGTTGGTAGCCACCTTTTACACTTCCGGTATCCCAGACTCCATTTTTGTTATCGTCGTAAACCACTCTTAACATGTATTTGCCAGCAGGATATTTGGAAAAAGTAATCTTAGAATTTTTACTAATAGAAAACGCTTTAACAATATCCTTTTTTTCATTCAGGAACTGAACTACATAACTTTTAGATGTATCAGGCACTGTTACATTGTATATAAGGGTGGTATAAGCATCAGGGCTTTCTAGAGTGAATTTTTTATTAACGTCCTTATTTTTAGCATTAAAAATAGCTGTGAATGCACCTGCACCTAATTTTATATCGTAACTTTTTTTATTCTTCCAGGGATATTTTATGTAATATTTAAGAAAATCGACACTGTCTTTTACCAATTCGAAATTTGTTCGTTTAACAGAATCCTCCAACAGGATTATTTTTGACGGATCTCCGACTGTGATGGGAAATGGAAATATTAATGTTAATTGCTGGTATGGATTTAGCTTACCTCCTGATAAATTATCGGCAATGGTAACATCCCTCGTATAAGTATCTTTTCTGCCCTTTGTAAAGTTCAAAGTCTGTAAAACTTTGCCTTGGTCCTGGATGGCTAGCTTAACCGAGTCGAAGCCCAGGTCTTTTAACCATATTTTAGCAGTGTCATTATTTTTTGTAAAGTGTACAAACTTTCCAACATCAACAGCAGGAGGATCGGTAACAGTAATTTTAGGGCTTTTAAGTTGCTGATTAAGGATAATTGATATACTTCCATCATTGTTCAGTTTTCGGTCTAACACACGAAATTCTGGTGCCAATTCCTTAAATATCTGAAGATTGATGTTCTCTAAATTCTTATCAATAACAACAGGTTCCTTTATAAATCCTATTTCGTCAGAAATCTGCTGGTATATTTTATCACCTCCACCGCTGCTTTCCTTTACAGCATATACTTTGTAAGTTCCTTTTCTTAAATTATTGAGTTTATAAGTTCCGGCACTATCGGTTGTGGTGTAAATAGATGGACGCTTCTTTCCAAAAATAGTATCCCTTTCTAAAGGCAAAATAAATACGGTAACTTCTTTTTCAGGTTCGTCGCTAAGCGAGTTGATTACTTTTCCGCTAATGGATAATGAATCGATTTCCGGACCAGTTGAAAAAACATACGAAAGGTTTTTAACAACGTTTCCTTCATTTACATCGGCTATAGATTTTCCAAAGTTTAAAGTATAAGTTGTGTTTTTCTCCAGGGAATCCTGAAGCGCAATTTCAAGTCTTTTTTGGCGCTTCTTTAAAACCGGAAGTTTTTCCTGATCTGGAGAAATGGAGAATTCTTTAAACTCATCTTTTATGTTAAAATATTCGTCAAACTCAATAATGATTTTTTTAGCATTAAAATTTCTGGTTTGATTTTTTGGAGTCATACTCAAAACTTTCGGCGGCTTGTTATCTTTTGGTCCACCCTGAGGAGTTTGGATACTAGCGCAACCGAAAAATAGGAGAAGCGTAAATACAACTACTAAATTTGCAAGGTTAAAATACTGAGCTTTTAAATTTGGCATATTTTAAACGTTCTGACGAATTTTTATACTTTTTGGAATCGTAATATTAAAAAATGTTTTTTTTGTCTTATATCGCTTTATTTAAAGCTTTGGTTGTTTTTATTAAAATACTGATAATCAACTACTTATTAATATATACCATTAAAACTGATATATCTGATGGTGATACCCCAGAAATTCGTGAAGCCTGACCTAAAGTGCGTGGTTTTATTTTAAATAATTTTTCACGCGCTTCTTTTGAAATAGAAACCAATTTATTATAATCAAAATCCGACTTAATTTCCTTGTCTTCCATTTTAAGCATTTTAGCTACAATCTCATTTTCTTTTTCGAAATAGCTTTCGTATTTGATTTTTATTTCCGCCTGCTCAATTGTTTCGTTATCTAAATCCTGGGTTGCTGCAGCAAGCGCTTTACTCACTTTAATCAAATCAGGTAAACCAACATGCGGTCTGCCTACCAAGCTATGGATTTTTACATTTTGATTCAACGGGCTTGATCCTAAACTTTCAAGCATCGGATTGGCATCAGCCATTTCTATACCTTGGTTTTTAGTAAATTTAACTAAAGCATCAGCTTTAGCAATTTTCTGATTTACGTTGTCTAATCGCTCATCAGAAATTAAACCCAATTCATGGCCAATAGGAGAGAGGCGGATATCAGCATTATCTTGTCGTAGCAATAAGCGGTGTTCGGCGCGTGAAGTAAACATGCGGTAAGGTTCTTCCGTTCCTTTGGTAACAAGATCGTCAATTAAAACACCAATATAACTATCTGATCGTTTCATAATCAGCTCATGTTTATCCGTAATTTTTTGATGCGCATTTATTCCTGCCATAAAACCTTGACAAGCCGCTTCTTCATAACCCGTTGTTCCGTTAATTTGCCCGGCTAAAAATAAATTGTTGATCAGTTTAGTTTCCAGTGTTAACGATAGCTGAGTAGGTGGGAAGAAATCATATTCAATAGCGTAGCCTGGTCTGAACATTTTTGCTTGCTCAAAACCCGGTATTAATCTTAACGCTTTAAATTGTACATCTTCAGGAAGTGAAGTTGAAAAACCATTTACATAAATTTCACAGGTATTCCATCCTTCAGGTTCAACAAAAATTTGGTGTCTGTCGCGTTCAGCAAAGCGGTTAATTTTATCTTCAATAGATGGGCAGTATCTTGGGCCTAAGCCTTTAATTCTACCCGTAAACATTGGCGACTTTTCAAAACCTTCTTTCAGTGTTTCATGTACATCTCCATTGGTATAAGTAATCCAGCAACACCGTTGATCAGTTGAAACCGTCGTGTCAGTATAAGAGAATTTGCCAGGATTTTCATCTCCCCATTGCTCTTCCATTTTAGAATAATCTAAACTTCTACCATCAACACGTGGGGGAGTACCTGTTTTCATTCTGCCTGCCTCCATACCCAATTGTACCAGTTGTTCAGTAATTCCTGTTGATGCTCTTTCAGCAGTTCTGCCTCCTCCAAATTTCTTTTCTCCAATGTGCATTACACCGTTTAAAAAAGTTCCATTGGTGAGAATAACAGCAGTACTTTCTATCTCTGTTCCTAACGATGTTTTAACACCATAAACGGTATTGTCTTTCACTAACAAACCAACAACACTATCCTGCCACATATCAACATTCGGAGTACGCTCCAAAGCCAACCTCCATTCTTCAGCAAAACGCATCCTGTCAATCTGAGCACGCGGACTCCACATTGCAGGTCCTTTAGATTTATTTAGCATTCTAAACTGTATGGTTGATTTATCGGATATAATACCTGAATAACCACCCATAGCATCAACCTCACGAACAATTTGTCCCTTTGCTACACCGCCCATGGCAGGGTTACAACTCATCTGGGCAATTGTACCCATATTCATTGTAATTAGTAAAACAGAAGATCCTAGATTGGCGGCGGCGGCGGCAGCTTCACAGCCTGCATGACCAGCACCAACAACAATCAAATCGTATTTTGCAAACATTTTTTTGTATATTTAATTGTTCCACGTGAAACAATTGTTTTAAGTCTTTATTTAATTATATAAAATAAGGCTATTTTTATATGAATTCATTCAATAGTGATAAATGAATACGCATGTCCTAGTCAAATTATTTATTTGGTGAAATAATATGTTCCACGTGAAACACCTACACTCAATTTACCTTTAAATTATATTTTTCTTATTCTGACAACTCAAGCCAACGCAGCGTTAACTCATCGAGTTTTGACTGAAGGATTTCTATCTCATTCGAAACCTCTTGAATTTTTACATAGTCAGCCGCATCGATTTTAGTTAGATTTTCGTTAAGCAAAGCAATTTTATTTTCTAAATCTGCAATACTTTTTTCGCTATCTTCTAATTCTTTTTGTTCTTTAAAACTCAACTTTTTTACTACTTTGGTAGGTGTAGCTTCAACAATAGGAGCAGTGGTTTTCTTGTTTTCTGGTTTAACTTTTGGTTGCTCCAAACTCAAACGGTACTCCGAATAATTGCCATTGTATATTTTAACTACTCCTTCGCCCTCCATAATAAATAGCTGATCGCTCATTTTATCGAGCAAGTACCTATCATGGGAAACCAACATTAAAATACCTGGAAAATTTTCTAAGAATTCCTCCAAAACATTTAAAGTATCAATATCTAAATCATTGGTAGGCTCATCCAAAATCAAAAAATTTGGATTCTGCATCAACACCTTCATCAGGTTCAAACGCTTCTTCTCTCCACCACTTAATTTCTCAACCATACCATGTTGTTTCTTTGGAGGAAAGAGAAAAAGCGTAAGTAGGGCAGAAGCAGTGATTACAGAACCATCTGCCATTTTAATATATTCAGCATCCGATTTCACAATATCGATTACCCTTTCTTTTGGATCGAATGTTAAGCCGCCTTGTTTGTAATAACCGAATACAGTAGTTTCACCAGTATCAACTTTTCCTGAATCTGTCGTAAGTTGGCTTGTTATAATGTTTAACAAAGTTGATTTTCCAGTTCCATTCTTTCCGGCTAAACCAATTCTGTCTCCTTTTTTGAAGGTGTAACTAAAATCATTTATAATAGCACTGCCATCAAATGCTTTTGATATGTTTTCTACTTCAATAATCTTCCCACCTTGCCTCGACATCTTCATTTGGAGGTTAATACTCTGATTATCAGTCTTTTTCTTTGATTTTTCTTCTAAATCGTAAAAAGCATTGATTCTGGCGTTAGATTTTGTTCCACGTGCCTGTGGCATGCGTCTCATCCACTCCAATTCCTTCTTTAATAGCTGTTGGTTTTTATGTAAAACCGTTGCGTCTAAAGCTTCTCTTTCACTTTTCTTTTCCAGGAAGTAGGCGTAGTTTCCGTTATAGTTAAATATTTTTCCTCTATCTAACTCTACGATGGTGTTGCAAACATTATCTAAAAAATAACGGTCGTGGGTAACCAATAGTATTGTTTTTTGCCCGGTGGTTAATAATTTTTCCAACCATTCAATGGTATCAATATCCAAATGGTTGGTTGGCTCATCAAGCACCAAGATTTCCGGATCTTCAATTAAAAGTTTAGCCAGGGCCAAACGTTTCTTTTGTCCGCCGGATAGGGTAGAAATTTTTTGTTGAAGATGGGTAATGCCCATTCTGTTTAGAATGGTTTTGATCTCATGCTCATATTCCCAGGCGTTATGCTCACTTAATTCTTCGTATAAACGATTAAGTGTTTTCTCATCCGGGTTGGGATCCTCAATTAATTCCTCATACTCTTTAATGAGCTGCTGTTGTTTATTTTCTAGAGAAAATATATGGTCACTGATTGAAAAACCCTCAGTAAACTGTGGTTCTTGATCGAGAAAACCAATTTTAACAGCTTTATTTTTAACAATTTTACCTTCAAGCGGAGGGAACCTTTCTGCTAATAGTTTCAAAAGTGTACTCTTACCTGCACCATTAATTCCCACCAACGCAACACGCTGACCGGAGTTAATACCTAAGGTTAAATTTTTAAATAGCCATTCGTCATGATAACCATGACCTAAGCCTTCTGCCGCAATTAGTGTGCTCAATTTTTTTGTATTTCGGTTTTATAAAGGAAAATTAGTGCAAAAGTAAGTATAAAATATTTGGAACGGCATAATCAAATTGTAAAGGGCTTCTGTATCAGTTAAAAATGGCAGAATATTGATGTTTTAGTTCATATATCATTAGTAAGCCAATCTATAAAAGAAAACAGCGGCTAGAATCGCTCCGCCGCTGCTTCAATCATTAACTAAAACTAAACTTTATCTTCGAGGATGATTGGATTGCAATCATCAATTTTAAATCTTGGTGTTATTTTTTGTTATAAGACTGCTGTAGCCAATAAATGTTGCACAAAATATTGCTTAATTATACCAGTAGGGGGTAATAGTCGACGAACAGCGTTAACTTTTAGACGAACGCCATTAAATAATTGAGATGGAAAGGTAGCAGGAGCTTTGCTAAAACAAGTTCAGCATTGTAGATAATACGGAAAATAGAATTATTAATTCTTGAAGAGTTTATAGAGATTAAACTAAGCCAATTTGTGCCCGATAGGCAAGATATTCATCTTCTTTCTCCGTCATTAGGGTTTTGGCGGTTTTTTCTTTGTCTTTATAGCCTAATAAATGTAGTGTTCCATGAATCATTATACGGCAAACCTCATCAAACTCTAATGTTTTAAAAGTTTTAGCATTCTCTTTGACCCGTTCAATGCTGATGAAAATATCGCTTACAATTAGTTTTTCGACATCAGAATTATCGAAAGTGATGATATCGGTGTAAGTATCATGATTTAAATACTGTTGGTTGATGCTTAAAAGATACTCGTCGCTACAGAAAATAAAGTTAAGTTCTTGTAGTTGATATCCTTCTTTTTCAATTGAAGCTTTTATCCATTTTTTTACTTTAAGTTTTTGAGGAAGATTATAGCTTACTGATTCAGTGAAGAAGGATATTGCTGGCATATAAGGGGGTATTTGCTGCAAATTTAAGAAATATTATAGTAGTTGTCGTCATCTCGACTGGAGTGCAACGGAATGGAGAGATCTTTAATTAAAAAGATTGTAGGCAAGGTTAAAAGATTTCTCGACTCCACTTTGTTCCGCTCGAAATGACGGGACGATTTACCTAACCCTATCGTAAATCCAAACATCATTGTACCATATTAAGTGATTTCAAATATTCGGCAATTTTGTTTTTATAGTAGTAATTTAAACTTGGAGGAAGTTTTTGCAACATATCATTACCATTTTGTTGCTGTTTTTTAAACTGATCGACCATTTTTTGGTAGGATGGCGGAAATTCCCTGGCTGCTTTACTTTCGCGTTTAGCATCTTCTTCCTGGTCGCGTTCTGCTTTTTCTGCTTCTAACAATTTGGTTAACAGTTCTTTTTGCCGGTTTAAAGTTTCTTGTTGTAAACGCTTGTTAACGAGATCACTTTCCGTCTGTTTCATTTCTTTAATCGCTTCATTAAGGTTGCCCATCTTTCCAGAACCATCCTTATTTTCTTCGCGGTTAATCTTTTCTAAAGCCTGGCGGATCATTTGCTGTTGCTGTGCCATTTTACCGAATTCCTGGCTCATTTGCCCTTTGCCAACAGTACCTTGGTTGCCTCCTTGTTTCTGCATCTGCTCACGGGCCTTTTGCATACTTTTATTCAGCTGGTCTTGCATCTGCGAAAGCTGTTTCATGCTTTGCTTTTGTTTCTTTCCACTACCACCTTTGCCATTTTTTTGCATATTCTGCAGTTGGCTCAGTGCTTCGCTCAACATTAAGGTGAGGTTGTTAACCGATGTCATAGTTAACTGCTGAAAACGGTTTGCCTCGGCAGTTCTTCTATCCCCTAAGCGCTCTAAACTTTTATCAAGGTTAAAATTGATTTTGTTCATTTCCTCATTTACAGTCGATTCTATTTGTGGTACACGTTTACTGAGGCTGTATAAACTATCGGCAATTGTTTTAAGGTTATCTTTAATGCTGCGCTGTTTTTGAACATTGCTGATATAAGAGGGGTCAGCTGCAGTCATTTTCTTTAAGGCAAGCATTACCTTTTCCTGATCGAAAGAAGTTGTTAATAAGTTCTCCAACAAGCGGCGCAACTCTTTGGCATTCAGGTTGTTTTCCATTTCCTCACCTTGCTGTTGCATATCGCTCATTTTTTTAGACAACTTTTCCATCTGCTCACCGGCTTTTTGCTGTTTCTGGCTGGCACCTTTTGAGTCTTTTTTGTCTAAAGCATCTTTGCTGTCTTGCTGCTCTTTTTGAATATCCTGAACATCTTTTTCTGGATTTTCGAATGGATTTGGTCTTTCCAGTGTTTTATTTTTTTCTTCAAGCTTTTTAAGGTCTTCCTTAAGGTCTTTCATCTCCTTGTTCAGTGCATCCTGTTTCTGCTTTAACGATTCACTATCCTGCTTTTTATCTTTAGTTTGCTCAGCGAGTTCCTTTTGCTCTTTAGCGAGTTCATTTAAGCGATCGATATCCGTTTGAAGGTTTTGTTCAAATTCTAACTGCTTGTAGAGTTCTAAAATCCTGTCGAGTTCATTTTTAAGGGTTTTGTTATCCAACTGCATCTTTGAAAGTTCATTTTGCGTTTGGTCCTTATTTTTTTCATTCATCAGGTTTTGCAGTTTCTGTAAAAGATCTTTGGTTTTTTCGTCCAAAACATTGTCGAATAGATCTTTTATCTGCTTTTGCTTTTCTAAAAGTTCCTCGTTTTGTTGCTGATCGTCCTGTTGCTGAATATTTTTTTCATTCTGTTCTTTAATTTCTTTTACAGCTTCATCAAGCTGCTTTTGCTTGTCTAATAAGGCTTCAATTTGCTTTTTATCTTCGAAAGAGATTTGTTTTTTATCAATCAGGCTTTCTGCTACTTTTTTACTTTCTTTTTCGATTGTATTTGCCAAACGGATAGCCGATTGCATTTTTTGCTTCAAAGCCTGGTTGCTGGCACTTACCTGTTCTGCAGTTTCCTTTTTTGTTGGCTGTTTAAACGTTTTAATTTCAGATCGGGTAACTTTAGCGCCGTTAACTGCATCATTGTCGGCCACTTCGAAATAATATTCAATTTCCTGACCCGGCTTGGTCATAGCGGTTTTTAAGTCCCAGAAATAGAAAAAAGAATTTTCTGTTGCATTGCTTTTAATGGCTATATTTTTGGTAACAGTGGCTACAATGTGCCTGTTCTCTTTAATATTGTATTTGAAACTTAAGCGGCTAAATCCATAATCATCGGTAACTTGTCCGTTAAAGTAAAGGGCTTTATTGCTTACTGAATCTGGTTTTTCTTCTACAGCAATTGCCGGAGATTGATCTTTTACCACAGTAATTTGGTGTGATAAGGAATCTCTGAGCGTAACATATTGGTTTTTAGGGGTAATGCTATATTTAGAATTGCTCCTAATGGTTGCATTAAAAGCAGATTCATTATCGGTTACTTTTAAGTTGTTTTCTTTCCCATTTAAAACAAACAAAAGGGCTGTACTTTGCCCTGTTTTAAAGTTCCAGGTAACTTTGGTGCCTTCAGGCAAGAGCATATCACCAACATTGGCAATCAATTCTTGTTTTTTGCCCAAATAAGCAGGATAAGTTAATGTTGCTGTGGCGTTTAACAGTTCAGGGCGGGGTTGTACCGTTATAGTAAATACAGAAGAACTGAAGCCTCCTCCTTTAAAAATCAGTTTTTTATCGGCTTGTATGTTCTTTATGCTGTAATTGAATTTACTAATGCTCTGTTTTAGGAGTTTATAAGTGTTTTTTCCATCTTCAACATAAACTTCGGATGGAAGCTCATCTCCTGATAATTTAAGGTTTAAACTTAAATCATCGCCTTGGGTAACGGTTAAACTTTTATTCAGAATTGCAAAAGTGAATGGCGCTTTTGGTGCAATGTATTCGTCGTATTTAAAAAAACTGTTTGTGCCTTCGCGTAAAATGGCTGGTGCAATAATAGCGATGAGCAAAATGATTGATAGCGGAACAAAAAGATATTTTAAGTATTTCCTGTTATCATTAATGCTTACTGCGGTATAAAATGGAACAGGTTTGAGTTCGAGTATTTTTTGATCAATACTAGCAATGATCAGGTGATTGTTATTGGGTTGGTTTTCGGATAAACGATGAAGCTGTAAGGTGTTGAGTAATTTATCCTTAATATCGGAAAAGTGATTTCCGATGATAACCGATGCTTCGTCAAAAGTGAGGTGTTTGCCCAGCTTTAACATTGCAAGCAAAGGTTTAACAATTAAAAAACCTACAAGCAAAATACCGGTGATGAGATAAGCAAAAAAGATAAAGGTTTTAAAACCAGCAGTTGGATTGAGGTAATAAAGTGCTAAAAAAACAATGAGATACAAGGCTAAAAGAATGGCTGCAGCGTAAATACTACCACGCAAAATTTTATTCAGGTAAAATTTGCGGATAAACTCATCTATCTTTCTAAGTAATTCACTATAGTTATTGCTCACCATATCACTGTAAATGTAAAAATAGTTCTAATCAATTGAAAGAAACCATAGTAAGGTAACGCGTTTATTTCATAATGTTTATCATTCACTATCAATTTACAAATAATTGGATATTGACTTGTGATAATTTACATTTTCAGTATAGTCTTTCTGCGTATAACTAAGTTAATTTAAAAACCATTATCTTGTTTTTATTAATACAAAGGTTACATAGATTTTAAACGAGTATTCTGATAAAAATCTACTTTTGATTTTTTGTATAATCATGTTAAATATGAAACGAGTACTTATTTCTACACTGATGTTGTTCATTTTTACTGCTTCTTTCGCCCAAAAGTTTAATTGGAACAAAAACCAGGTAATTGCCCACCGCGGTGCGTGGAAGAAAAATAATTTCCCACAAAACTCCATTGCTTCTTTAAAAGAAGCCGTAAAACTTGGTTGCTATGGGTCAGAATTCGATGTATGGATGACGGCTGATGGGGTTTTGGTGATTAATCATGATCCTGAATTTCAGGGTTTAACGATTGAGAAAGTAAAATATGCGGATTTGTTGACTAAAACCATGACGAATGGTGAAAAAATACCAACGTTAGAAGCCTATTTACTGGAAGGAAAAAAACAGAAAAAAACGAAGCTCATTTTAGAAATCAAACCCTCTTTAATTAGCAAAGAACGTGGTATTGAAGTTACGAATAAGTGTATCGAAATGGTTCAGAAACTGAAAGTAGTAGAATGGACAGAGTACATTAGTTTTGACTACGATTATTGTAAACGCGTTTTGGAGCTGCTGCCAAATGCAAAAGTTGCATATTTAAGGGGTGAGATCAGTGCAGAACAAATGAAAGCCGATAAATTAACGGGTGTTGATTACCATTACAGCATATACCAAAAAGATGGATGGATTGAAAATGCCCACAAATTGGGCTTAACGGTGAACGCCTGGACGGTGAATACTGTTCCTGAAATTCAGTGGCTTTTAGCACACCAGGTTGATTACATTACCACCAATGAGCCTGAATTAACTTTCGAAGAGCTCAAAAAGACTCCTTTAGCAGCAGGCTGGAAGCTGAAATGGGCTGATGAGTTCGATAATGCAGGATTACCTTTAGCTAAAAACTGGAGTTACGATGTTGGCGGAAAAGGCTGGGGAAATAACGAACTCCAATATTACACCGATGCCGATACGGCGAATGCAGTGGTTAAAAAAGGCAATCTGAACATCACCGCAATAAAAGCCGACAAAGAAAATAACCATTATACCTCGGCCAGGCTCGTAACCAAAAATAAATTTGATTTTAAATATGGCAGGGTAGAAGTTCGGGCCATGCTACCAAAGGGCAGGGGCTTATGGCCTGCAATATGGGCATTGCCGACTGATTGGAAATATGGCGACTGGCCAAAAAGCGGCGAAATTGATATTATGGAGCATGTGGGTTACGAACCGGATAGTGTGCACGGAACGGTACATACCGAAAAATTTAACCATGTAATTAAAACCCAGGTTGGTAAGGCGTTAAAAGTAGAAAATCCATATACCCAATACCATATATATGCCATAGAATGGTTTGCAGATCGCATTGATTTTTTTATTGATGATCAAAAATACCTCAGCTTTAAAAATACCAAAAAAGGTTCTGGCGACTGGCCGTTCGATCAAAATTTCCATGTAATTTTAAATGTAGCTGTAGGCGGCGGTTGGGGCGGAAAAAAAGGGGTAGATGATGCTATTTTTCCTGCAACAATGAAGGTTGATTATGTGAGGGTTTTTCAAAAATAATTTTGTTGTATAGTTCACCGCAATTGGATGTTATAAAGGTTAATTGTTTCATTAATTAACTGAAATAGAACAAATTAAATGTTTTTTGCAGTGATTTATTGTTGGGCATATTGCCTGATGGTTTTATACTAAGCAATTTGCAACTAATTTGAAAATAATTAACACCAACTGAAAATTGCTTATTGCCAACTGAAAAATTTAACTTGCGTTATCTAAGCTATATTGTATAATTTATGGATTCACGGAGAGAGTTTCTAAAAAAGGCGGCCTTATTTGCCGGAGCCACGGGCATGGCCAATACATTGCCCAGTTCGGTACTAAAAGCCATGTCTATTAACCCTGAACCGGGCAGTACCTTTTACGATGCAGAACACATTGTTTTTTTGATGCAGGAAAACAGGTCGTTCGATCACATGTTTGGTAAAATGAAAGGCGTACGCGGCTTTAATGATCCACACCCACACATTCAGCCTGATGGCAGCAAAGTTTGGCTACAAAAAGATGGTCAGGGTTATACCTATGCACCTTTTCATGTAGACATTAACAAAACAAAAATTACCTGGCAAGGTGGTTTGCCACATTCGTGGAACGATCAGGTGGCTGCACGTAATGGCGGTCGTTATGATAAATGGTTGCCTGTAAAATCACCGATGACTTTGGCTTATTATGATCGGAATGACATTCCCTTTTATTATGCCATGGCTGATGCCTTTACCATTTGTGATCAGCATTTTTGTTCGTCGCTTACCGGAACAACGCCGAACAGACTGTTCTTTTTTACAGGAACGATCCGTGGAGAAAAGAGTGCTAACCGCATTGCTGTAGTAAATAACGACCAGGCAGAATCGCAAAATAATGTATTTGTAGATTGGCCAACCTTTCAGGAAACACTGGAAGATAATGGCATTGATTGGCGAATTTACCAAAATGAACTCTGGACATCAAAACTCCCTGAGGGCGAAATAGATGATTGGTTGGGTAATTATGGTGATAATCCTGTAGAATACATTAGCCGGCATAATGTTAAATTATCGGCTTATTTTAGAAAAAATGGCGATAATACCGTTAAACCGGCCTTAACTGCTAAAGAAGTTCAGGAGAAATACGATAAACTATCTCAAAAAGAGAAAAACTTAATAGATAAAGCCTTTACAACAAATATATCTGAAAAGGATTACCTTGATCTTGAACCATTTACTTTTAAAAATGATCAGGGCCAGTCTGAAACAGTAAACATTCCGAAAGGCGATATTTTTCATCAATTCAGAAAAGATGTGGACAGTGGAAAGCTACCTGCAGTTTCCTGGTTGGTTGCGCCTCAGCGTTTTTCTGATCATACCAGCTCGCCATTATACGGAACCTGGTATGTAAGCGAGGCTTTGGATATTTTAACCAAGAACCCTGAAGTTTGGAAAAAAACAATTTTCGTTTTAACCTATGATGAAAATGATGGTTATTTTGATCATCAACCCCCGTTTGTAGTTCCAAATCCAGATGATCCCGCCAGCGGAAAAGTATCTAATGGAATAAACTATGCTACCGATTTTGAAGCAAAAAAAGGAAGTCCTATAGGCCTGGGTTACCGGGTTCCACTGGTAATAGCTTCGCCCTGGAGCAAAGGAGGTTTTGTAAACTCGCAGGTTTTTGATCATACCTCATCATTAATGTTTGTAGAGAAATGGCTCGCTAAAAAAACAGGAAAGGCAATTAAAAGCAATAATATCAGCGATTGGAGAAGAAACATTTGCGGTGATTTAACTTCTGTTTTCAGGCCTTATAATGGAGAAGAAATTAAATCTCCTGAGCCATTAAAAAGGGATGCCGTAGTAACCAATATCGGTAATGCAAAAAATAAACCGGCACAGGTTGGTCCAACTGCTTTGAATAAAACAGAAGTAGCAAAAATTAATAAGTTTGAAGCCTTTTCTTCTGAAACATCAGCGCATGCACCTAAACAAGAAAGTGGAACCAAAAATGCCTGCGCACTGCCTTACCATTTAATGGTTGATGCCAATGTGGTAAACAACGAAATCGAACTGACTTTTCAATCAGCAAAAACATTGTTTGGTAGTGAAACAGAAACGGTTGGTGCACCTTTCAATATGAATACCATCGGTAAATTTAAAGGCGTTGTGGGTAAAACCTGGGCCTATGCAGTTAAAGCAGGCGATGTGTTAAAAGACAACATCAATATAGAAGATTTTGACAGCGAAGCTTATGAGCTGTTTATCAATGGGCCAAATGGCTTTTACAGATCTTTCTCAGGCAATAAAAAGAACCCTTTAATTGTGGTTAAGGCATATCCGGAGCAGATTGGCCTGGTTACAAAAAAACTTAGCGGAAGCTTAATTTTTTCAATAGAAAACAAAGGTACAGCAGTAATTACGTTGCAAATAGGAGATAATAAGTATAAATCAGGGATAAAAACAGTGAGCATTAAACCTAAAGGCACCAATAAAGTTGCTTTTAACCTGGCTAAAAATGCCAACTGGTACGATTTCAGCATCGTGCAACCAGGTAATAGCATTTTTAAACAACGTTATGCCGGTAAAATAGAAACAGGAGAAATTACCCAAACCGATCCGTATATGGGCAATGCATAAAATATCCCCCAAAACGGGGGATAGCTTTTGAACGTAATTATCCTTATTTTGTATTACATGTACAGTAAACTGTCTATAATCAAGATAAATCTCCTAATTTCTTTACTGTTATTATTAAGCCTAAAGCTATTTGCTCAAAGCTATAATTTTACCAATTACAACCTGAAAGATGGCCTGCCACAATCTCAGGTGATGGTAATTTATCAGGCAAAAGATAGAACACTTTGGCTCGGTACTTACGGGGGTGTAAGTAATTTTGATGGCAAGGTATTTACTTCATACAGCAAGGCCGATGGATTATCATCCAACTCCATTAACGCTATCCTGGAAGATAACCTTAACCAGGTTTATTTTGGTACGGAAGCTGGAATCAACATCTTAAAAAAAGGAAAAATAAGCACCTTATTTTCTGGTAAACCAGTTAGCCATTTACTTAAAGATAAACAGGGTATAATTTGGGGAATAACCGAGCGGAAACTTTTTAAAGTAGAAAAGGGAAGGCTTATTTATTATTCCATAGGGGATAAAAGCATTAACACCATTAACACAGACCAATCTGGAAACCTTTATGCTTCGGTTACAGACAAAGGCATTTATCAACTTCAAAACGGCAAATGGATCATTTATCAGAAATTGCCGCAACAACTGAGTGCATTATCAGTTTCGAAGATTTTATTCGATAGAAAAGTTAAAAATAAAATTTATCTGCTAACGTACCGGAGTGGAGTACATGTATTGGAAAGAGGGGTTACGAAATTATTTTTTAAAAATCCTCATATTGATACCTATTATTCTTTAGAGCAGGATGATAAGGGCAATATTTGGGTTGGCTCTGAAAAAGGGGCTTACCTGATCCGGAATAATGGCTTGGTTACAAATTTTAATGGTGAAAACGGACTTAGTGACAACCAGGTTAATGAAATTTTTAAAGATGCAGAAAATAACATCTGGATTTCCTGTTTCAGTGATGGAATTTATAAGTATGAAGGAGATGCCTTTATTCATTACAATAAATTTAAAGGCAAAAATGTTGGCTATCCGATAAGTGGAATTGCAGCCGATAAAAAAGGAAACCTTTGGTTCGGTACCTACAATAAAGGTATTTTTAAGTACGATGGAAAAGACCTGACCGTTATTGACAATCCTCTTTTTAAGGATAAAAAAATATTTTTTGTATTTGCAGATAAGGCAAAAAACATTTGGATTTCTACCTATGGGAATGGCGTTTGGAAGTATGACGGACAAAAATTTTCTCAAATATTAAAAGCTGAAAGATATGATAACAGTGCTATTGCGGAGGATAACGAAGGGGGAATATGGATCAATGGGTTAAAATCATCAACCTATTTAAAAGATGGAAAAGTTGAGAGAATAACAGGCTTTGATGAGTATTCATCCTGTATTTTTCCATTCCCGCTAAACAAAGATAGTGTGTTGCTGGGCACTTCGAATGGCATTACCCTGATCAGAAATAGAAAAGTAGATACAACATTCCATCTTAAACCGCTCAACAAAATACATATTCTAAGTATCATCAAACATGGTGATAATCTGGTTTTTGCAACCCTTGGTGATGGTATTATAACGTGGAACCTCAAAACAAAAGCTTTTAAACGTTATGTGGTGGCCGATGGCTTAAATTCTAACGACATTTATAGCCTTGCAACTGATCATAAAAATAATTTATGGGCAGGAACCGGACGTGGAATAAACAAACTAACGTTTGATAAAACACAGCAGCGTTATGAAGTTTTCAGAGATCATCCTTTAATTGTAGAGTGTAATCAAAATGCGATTATTAACTATAAAAACAGCATTTTGGTGGGTACCATAAGTGGGTTGATACAGTGTAAAATAGTGGCACCTAATGAGAATAAAAACAGTCCGTTTATTCATATTCAACAGGTTATTGTTTACCATAAAAGCGACCGCTCTAAAGATTTTTCTATAGACATCAATAATCAAAAAAACAGTTTTTATAAATTAGATTATAGCCAAAACCACATTGCAATAAGTTTTAAAGGTGTTTACCTTACCAATCCTGAAAGTGTACTTTATCGGTACAAACTGGTTGGGATAGATAATGATTTTAGTAAACCAGTACCCAATACCGAGATCGAATATTCTGCTGTACGGCCGGGAAGCTATACTTTCCAGGTTTATGCCATTGCAAATGGACAGCAATCTAACATCGGGCAGTTTAGCTTTATTATTGTACCACCATATTACGATACCATATTATTTAAAATCGTGGCTTTTCTGGTATTGATCTTTTTAATCTGGCTGATTTTTTATCTCATTTTTAAAACCAGGGAAAGAAAGAAATATCAATTTGAAAAAGTTAAGCTCAAAGAACAGGAAAAGATCAGAAAGCAGACGGCGGAGGATTTTCATGATGATATAGGCAACAAATTAACGCGGATTAATGTGTTATCGGAGATTTTAGACAAAAAAGTTAATGAAACGGAGAAAGAGCAGAAAGAACTGATTAGGCTTATTAGAGAAAATGCAGGTTTGCTGTATACCGGAACGAAAGATATTCTATGGGCCCTGGATCCGCAGAGCGATAATCTTTTTGAAATTTTAATGCACATCAAAAATTTTGGGATAGATCTATTCCATAATACAGGCATTGATTTTAAGATGGAGGGTGTACTTGTTAAATATCAAAAGCTACATCTATCAATGGAGTTTAACAGAAACCTAACGCTGATTTTTAAGGAAATGCTGAATAATGTACTTAAACATGCCAAAGCAACACAGGTTCTGATAATGGTTATTGAAACGGATTATAATACCATTAACATTTTAACCACGGATGATGGGGCGGGTTTCGACCTTGAATCGGTAGAACGGGGAAGGGGACTAAATAACATTCAAACCCGATGTAAGCGCATAAAATCTACCTTCCAGATTTCTTCTATTACAGGGAAAGGAACCGCCATTACAATTTCGACAAAAATTCCTGTTACAAAATAGCCTAAAATCCGTCTTAACCTAAAACCAATATCACAATGAGCCAAAATATACGAATCGTTTTAATTGAAGATGATGATATTTTAAGAATGGGTTACGAATCGCTGTTAAATGATGTAGCAGGTTTTGTTGTTGTAAATGCTTACGCATCGTACGATTTGTCTAAAAAACACCTCGATGCAGATTGTCCGGATGTGATTTTATTGGATATCCAAATGCCTGGAACCAATGGACTGCAAGCCTTGCCTTTTATTAAAAAAGCTCTGCCACAGGCAAATATCATCATTTTAACTGTTTTCGATTCACCGGAGTTGGTTTTCGAAGCTTTAACCCTGGGAGCTGGGGGCTATCTCACCAAAAACTCGAGTGCAGCAAAAATTATAGATGCAATTAAAGAAGTAAGTACAGGTGGCGGAGCAATGAGTACCAATGTGGCCAGAATTGTAATGCGATCTTTTCAAAAAAACCTTAATTCGCCCTTAACCAAAAGAGAAACGGAGATATTGGATAGGATTGCAAACGGGCAAACGAAATCTCAAATTGCTACCGATCTTTTTATTGATCAGGAAACAGTGAGAAGCCATGTAAAAAATATTTATATCAAACTGGATGTAAATTCTAAATCAGAAGCTATAAAAACAGCAAAAGAAAAGTGGTTTATCTAACCTGTAGCAATGCCTTGCTAAAAAATAATGCTAAAATCACCCTTTTTGGGTGATTCTCTGAGTTCAATTTCAGGTTAATTTTACAGCATACAACTAATTGAAGTAATGGGCAAGTTTGCAAGATTCTTTTATGTGCACGTTAAGCAATTAAATGATGCAGATGCACCGGGCAAAATAACTTTTGCAATGCACAGGTTATCCATTACGTGAAATGATGGGCCTGGTAGGTTTCGGTGCCCCAGTCCATCATCAGGTTATTTAAGCAACATTTAACACTTCACCATTATAGGAAAGGTAGGTTAAATTAAAATATAAATAGTGATTTTTGCATATTTTCTATATCAGGATGAAACTAATTTTGAAGCTCTTGCAGGACAATTTGTAGAAGTTTTTTCCTGTTTAGGTTAATAATGATTAAAAAAGCAAACTGCCAGGATTGGAGTTTGCTTTTTTGCGTTATTATTTCTTTTTTCTTATTTAATCACATTCCGCTTTAACCGACTTATAGCTGCAGTTGGTTTTTCAGCGATCGATTATGATGGCGAAGCCAAGAAACTGACCTCAAATGCCTGAAAAAATAAAAGTCCTGGCTTTTAGGCCGGGACTCTAGATTTTAATTTTTTTTTATCTTAAAAAATGATTGGCAGTTCAACCTGGGTTTTATCCCAACCAATAATCAACTTAGCGCCATCAGTACTTGGGGTAAAGGTTAAAGAAAAATACTCGATTGGCTTGATTAAGGTTTTAACCGGAACATTTACGCGAACAATATCTTTTGATTGATCGTAAGTAAATGCGCCCCACTTATCCGTTTCACTATTTACAATTATAGTCCAGGTATCTTTATTCGGAATGGCGAATAAGCTATAATTACCTGCTTTAATTTTTTTTCCACCGATGGTTACTTTTTTGTAGAAACGCACTTCGGTACTTTCGTTGGCGCCGAAACGCCATACATTGCCATACTGTTCTAAAACACCGAAAATATCACGTCCTTTTTTCTGTGGCCGCGAATAAACAATTTTTATAACCGGCTTTGCTAAATCTCCAGCCTTTGCTTTAGGTGCATTAAGCGGGAAATAAACAATATCTGCCGGACTTGGATCTGCAGCAGGAAATTTTACATCAGCAGTAGTGGCTTGCTGAGCCTTTGCGCTGAAACAAAAAAGAGCGAAAACAACAATGAAGATATTTTTCATTTGTAAATTTTTGTTTTCTGTGGCAATGGAGTAATTATGTTTCTACACCAATGGGTAAAATCACAAATTCTCATTTGCTATGAAATTATTTTTTATCCTAAAATGGGATGTAAACGGTAAAAATAAACTAGTATTTTCTGCCTTTTACGATAGCATTTAAAAATAAGCCTGCAGTTAACAAACCTAAAACACCACCTAATAAAGCGAAAATATAATTTTGCGTAATTACTGCTCCGGTAAAAACTCCGAAGAATAAGCCTAAAGCATAATATAACCAGTTGAAATTATTGCTGCTGTTCTCTTGTACACTCATGTTTTTGTTATTTGGAGGCAAAGTTAATATTTATTTTAAATTTTAATTTGTCATTCTCCTCAATATTCCAATTTATTATCAATTCCGGCCAATATAAATGTGCATTTGTTAATTGTAGTCAGATGCACATTCTATTATCATAAATATAAATCTGAGTATTATTTTCAAAATCTTCAACCATAGTTGATCTTATTTTCATTCTCAGGTTAATTATTTCACTTAAAATTAGGGTTTTATCAAGATAATGTAAAAGAAGTGTGTTTACATTTGGAAATTAATCAAACGATTGATTAATTTTGTGGCGTCAAAAAAGAAATGAAAACAGAAAAAGTAGATAAAAGACAGGCCATACTCGACGCAGCTGAAAAGCTGTTTTGCGAAACTGGGTACGAGGGAACTTCTACCCGCCAGATTGCCAAAGAATCTGGAGCGAACATGGCGATGATAAATTATTATTTCGGTTCAAAAGAAGGGGTTTTTGTAGAGATTATGAACGAGCGTATTGCAGGTTTCGCATCTCAGTTAAAAATCATCAATGAAGATAAGATTTCAGCATTAGAAAAACTGCACAGAGTTATAGAGGGTTATGTAAACAGGATACTGAATAACACTGCTTTTCATAAAATGATGCATCGCGAACTTTCTTTAACCCAAAGGCCCGAAATGTATGATAAGATTAAAGATGCAATGAGTCATAACATGCAGCTTATAGACCGCATTATTACGGATGGAATTGAAGATGGTAGTTTTAACAAAGTTGATGTAAGGATGGTAATTGCGACCATTATGGGTACGATAACCAATATTGTTATTGCTCCCCATAAAGTAATATCTTGCTCAAACTTCGACCTCAACAATCCGAAAGATAAAAAAATTATTAAAGACAGGGCAATAGCTCACTTACAAGATCTAACAACAGTTTATTTAACAACAAAAAAATGATACCCAAATCAATTAGATTAATGCTTGCGGCATCATTAATTCCTGCTGCTTTATTTGCACAGAGTACGAAGGAATTAAATATCAACCAGGCAATAGAACTTGGCATAGCCAATAGTAAAAACTTAAAACTTTCTCAAAACAAAATCGATCAGGCTGTTGCCCAGTTAGAAGTTGTTAAAGACAATGTGTTGCCAACAGCAAACGCAAGCTTTTTATACAACCACGCTGAAATTCCTACCACAACCTTCACTTTACCCGGCGGAGGCTCATCTTTACAGTTGCCTAAAAGAGCCGATGCTTTTGTTGGTACTGCAGCAGTACAAGAGTTGGTGTATGGAGGTGGTAAATTAAAATATGCAAAAGAATCAACCAAACTTTTGGCTGATGTTGCACGTTTAGATGCCGAAAAAAGTAAAGAAGAAATCACTTATGCAGTAATCAGTACCTATTACGCTTTATACAAGGTATCGCAAAGCAGAAAAGTGGTTGATCAGAATTTAGAGTCTATCGCAGCACAGATTAAACAGGCGCAACGTTTTTTCGAACAAGGTATAGTTACCAAAAATGATGTATTGCGTTTCCAGCTGCAGCAAGCTAATGTTACATTAACGCAAATGGATATCGAAAGCAACCGCAAAGTAATCAATTACAACCTCGATATTCTTTTAGGTTTGCCTGAAGATACAGAAGTTAAAATTACCGATCCTACTTTAGGCTTAAAAGGCGCTAATTCTTTAAATGAATATATCGGTATGGCAATGGCTAACCGCCAGGAGCTGAAACAACTTGACGTGCAAAACAAAGTTGCCGATTTTAACATTAAAACCATTAAAGCAAATACATTACCAACCGTTGGTATTGGCGCAAACTTATATTACATAAATCCAAGTGGTAACTTTATACCACCAGCAAACCAATATTTAATGCCGATTACCTTAGGTGCAACGGTATCCTGGAATATCGGTAGCCTGTGGACCAATAAAAATAAAGTAAGCGAAGCTAAAATTCAGCAAAACGAAATTACCATTCAGAAAGATATTTTATCAGATCAGGTAAAAACAGATATCAATAAAAACTTTCAAGGTTACCAGGTAGCGATGAATAAAATCCAGGTATTGGAAACCTCTATTGCACAGGCAACAGAAAACGATAAATTATTGGCCTCTAAATACAAAAACAATGTAGCTTCTGTAACCGACCGTATCGACGCAGAAACCTTACTATACCAGGCAAAAATAAATTTAGAAATAGCTAAGGCAGATGCAGGTTTGGCTTACTATACACTATTAAAATCAACAGGAAAAATAACGCAATAAATACAGCAATGACAACTGAAAAGAAAAAAAAGAACATAGTAGTACCCATCATTTTAGGTGTTTTACTAGTAATAGGTGTAATTTTCGGAATTACAGAATGGAATTATTATAGCAAACACGTAGATACGGATGATGCTCAGATTGATGGTGATATCAGTCCTGTTGTTGCGCGTGTTGGTGGTTATGTAAAGGATATTAATTTTGAAGAAAATACGCATGTAACTGAAGGTCAGGTTTTAGTTAAGCTTGATGATAATGATTATAAAGTTAAATTAGAGCAGGCACAATCTGGCCAAAAAGGAGCCAGTGCAGGTGTTGGAGTAGCGCAATCGCAAATTATCGCAACCCAGGCAAATACCAGTACTGCAAAAGCAAATGTAGCTGCGGCAAGGGTTAAATTAAACCTGGCCAATAAAGATTATGACCGTTATGCAAACCTTGTAAAAGACGGATCAATTACCCAACAAGCTTTCGATCAGGCTAAAGCCTCAAAAGAATCTGCACAGGCAGCTTACCAGGCAGCAACCGATCAATACAATGCTGCGGTTAAACAGGTTGGTACTACACAATCGCAATTGGCTGTAAGCAGCAATGTTATTAGCCAACGCCAGAGTGATATTGATTTTGCTAAACTTCAGTTATCATATACTGATATTAAAGCGCCAGCAACAGGTATTGTTTCTAAAAAGAATGTTCAAAAAGGACAATTGGTTCAGGCAGGTCAATCTTTATTCTCTATCGTTAACGACGGAAGCATTTATGTAACTGCAAACTTTAAAGAAACGCAATTGGAAAAAATCAGAGAAGGTTCTAAAGTAGAAATTGAAGTTGATGCCTATCCAGACGATAAAATTCAGGGCGAAGTGTATAATTTCTCTCCAATTACTGGCGCAAAAGGATCTTTACTACCTCCTGATAATGCCACTGGTAACTTTGTTAAGGTTGTACAACGTATACCAGTGAAAATCAAAATTCATCCATCAAAAGAGCTGTTGGCCAAATTACGTCCAGGAATGAGCGTTAAAGCATCAGTATCTACTAAATAATTTCAAAATGGCCGAAGTAGGTTTAAAAAAGTGGATCATTACATTTACGGTAATCACAGCTTCATTATTGGAGCTGATTGATACAACAATCGTAAACGTAGCAATCCCTCAAATACAGGGAAACCTGGGCGCAACCCTGGAGGATGTGGCCTGGTTATCCACTGGATACGCCGTTGCGAATGTAATTATCCTGCCTATGTCGGGGTGGTTGGGCAGTCGTTTTGGGCGGAAAAATTATTTCTTAACCTCTATTATCGTTTTCACCTTAGTTTCTTTTTTATGTGGAAACGCCACTTCATTGAATGAACTTATTTTATTTAGGATTATTCAGGGCTTGGCCGGGGGTGGATTAATATCAACAGCACAAGCTATTTTAATTGAAACATGGCCACGTGAAGATGTGGGGATTGCAACAGCCTTATTTGGTTTAGGTGCGGTTGTAGGACCAACCGTAGGACCAACAATTGGAGGTTATATTTTAGAAATAGCAGATTGGCCATGGATTTTCTATGTAAATATTCCCGTCGGGATACTCGCCGCATACTGTACCATCACCTTTATTCGAGAGACGCCCAAGGATGGGCAAGGAAAACCTGTTGATTGGTGGGGGATTGGTTTACTGGCTGTGGCGGTTGGAAGTTTACAAACCTTATTGGAAAAAGGCGAAAGCGAAGATTGGTTTTCTACACCTTACATTATCGCATTAGCAGTAGCCTCTATATTTGGTTTGTTATTGTTTATCTGGCGCGAAACCAGCACAGCGTACCCAATTGTTAATCTTCGGATTATGAAAAAGCGAAGTTTCTCAATCGGGATGTTTACCTCTTTTATATTAGGTTTCGGATTGTACGGCTCGGTATTCGTTTTCCCTGTTTTTGCGCAAAACCTTTTAGGCTTTACGCCTTTACAAACCGGAAAGCTTTTTATTGCAGGTGGTATTTGTACCATTTCAATGATGCCTTTTATCGGTATCATGCTTAAAAAAGGTGTTCCGGCGCAGTTTATGGCTACAGGAGGAATGTTTTTATTCTTCGTTTTCTGTTGGATGCTGAGTAAATCAACACTTGCATCAGGAACCGGCGATTTCTTCTGGCCTTTAGTAATTAGAGGTTTCGGTATGGCCTTATTATTTGTGCCGTTAACAACCCTGGCCATGCAAGACTTATCAGGTCCGGAAATTGGACAAGGCTCCGGATTAAATAATATGAGCAGGCAGTTGGGCGGTTCTTTCGGTATCGCAGCATTAACAACACTGATTCACATTCGTTCGGGTTTCCACAGAAATAATCTGCTTACCAACATAAACGACTACAATCCAACTTTTACCGCTAAATTAAATGGCTTAGTGCATAATTTTATGGCCAAAGGTTCATCATTAATGGATGCGAAATTAATGGCAATGAAAGCGATTGAAGGTTCGGTAATTAAACAAACCATGTTGCTCACTTATAACGATGCATATTGGGTTGCCGGATTGATCATGTTGTTCTCAATACCTTTGCTATATCTTCAAAAATTTAAGAAGAATGCAAACATTGTGACAGATGCACACTAAAATTTGCAAAGAAATTGCCTAAATATTGGCAAAAAACAAAAACAGCCGGTGTATTTTATTACATCGGCTGTTTTAACCCAAAAAATTAACAATCAATGCAATGCCCTTAAACATTGCAAATGTTCTTACTTAACCACATAGTGACCAAATAAGATTCTAAAATTAAAATTTATTCTACAATTATCCAAATTGTAAGCCTTAGAATTTTAATACCTTATGCATTTTTTGTAGTATTACGGTATACAAAACTATCGCATAAGCTATGCCCAAACTTCGTTTAACTACGCAACGAGAATCTATTTTTAATAATGAGGTCATCTCAAAATTCGAACTATTTAACAGTTTATTTCTCACCTTACCTTTTTATAAAATAAAAGATACCGGAACATTGCTTCCGCTATTCTTTAAAAGCTGTGAAGAAGGTATTGCAAATGGGGAAAAACCCGCACAGGTTATCGAAGAGTTTTTTGCTAAGTATACAAGTTATACCGATCGTAAAGACATTGTTGACCTGCTTTTTCGCTTTATCCAATATATAGAGCGCCAAGTGGTGCTTTTTGATGCCGTAGAAGATGCTTCTTTTACCAAACTCAATACTACTGATGAGCAAAGTACCTTAGCCTTTATTTTAAAGAAAAATGCAGATAACAAACCTGTTTTAGCTAAAATTGAGAAACTGATTGATGAACTTTCGCTTCGCCTGGTTTTAACCGCCCACCCAACGCAGTTTTATCCCGGGAGCGTATTGGCTATTATAACCGATTTAACCAAAGCCATCAGAGATAACGACCTTACCTCGATGAATTCGCTTTTACAGCAATTGGGTAAAACACCATTTTTTAATAAAAAATCGCCAACCCCAGTTGATGAAGCATTAAACCTTGCCTGGTTTTTAGAAAATACTTTTTATTTCGCTGCGGCAAATATCCAGGAAGAAATTGATCAGAATCTGGATGAATATAACCTTGAAACCAAAAAAATTCTTGAGCTGGGTTTCTGGCCAGGAGGTGATCGTGACGGGAATCCTAATATTCATGCAGATACTACTCTGGAAGTATCTAAAATGCTGCGTCAAATCCTGTTCCGTTGTTACTACCGCGATTTCAGGGTGATTAAACGCCGCATCACTTTTAGGGGTGTGGAGGAAAATATTGCAAAATTACACGATGTACTTTATCAGAATGCTTTTGATCAAACCTGCGAATTACATGATATTTCTGATGAGTTAAGAGATAACCTGAATAAAATTAAAGAAACGCTTTTGGCCGAGCATGAAGGCCTGTTTGTTGATCTGGTTAATGATTTGATCCGCAAAATAGATTTATATGGCAATTACTTCGCTTCTTTGGATATCCGCCAGGATAGCCGCGTGTTAAGAAGTGTTCATGCTTACTGTCGCCAAAATAAACCCATTTCTTCATTATATCCTGCAGATTACGATAATCTTTCTGAAGAAGAAAAATTAAACCTTATTTCTTTTAAAGAAGCAACCGTAGTTTACGCTACAGAACCTGATGCGTTAACAAAAGATACCATCGAGGTAATTAAAGAAATTAAAGGTATTCAAAGGCGTAATGGCGAAAAAGCCTGTCACCGTTTCATTATCAGCAATTGCCAGCAGGCTAGTGATATTTTGCAGTTAATTGAGCTTTTCCTTTGGAATGGCTGGAGTAAAGAATCGTTAACAATTGATTTTGTACCACTTTTTGAAACCGTTAATGATTTAAAAGGTGCTGCAGCAATTATGGATAAGCTTTATAGCAACCCATTTTACAAAGCACATTTGGCCAGCCGTGGAAACAAGCAGGACATTATGCTTGGTTATTCTGACAGTACCAAAGATGGCGGTTATTTAATGGCCAACTGGTCTATTTTTAATGGTAAAACATCATTGTCAGCGGTTTCTGCTAAACACAATATTCAATTGGCATTTTTTGATGGCCGCGGAGGGCCGCCTGCCCGTGGAGGAGGTAAAACTCACCGTTTTTATGCTTCGATGGGTAAGGAAATTGCCAATAAGAACATGCAGCTAACTGTTCAGGGGCAAACCATCAGTTCTCAATACGGATCTGTAGAAAGTGCTGAATTTAATATTGAGCAATTGATAAACGCCGGATTAACATCAGGCCTGAAAGAAAAACATAATATTCTTTTAGATCCTGAAAATAAAACCCTGCTTGATGAAATGGCCGAAGAAAGTTATAAGGCTTTTGTCGACCTCCGTGAGCATCCATTATTTGTAAGTTATTTAGAGAAATTGTCTCCTTTAAAACTATTATCGCAAGCTAATATCAGCAGCCGTCCGGTAAAAAGAAATGGCGGAGGCGAAATGAAACTTGAAGATTTAAGGGCCATTAGTTTTGTTACCGCCTGGAGTATGCTAAAACAGAATGTACCCGGTTTTTATGGAATGGGAACGGCCCTGAAAAGCCAGGAAAATGCAGGCAATTGGGATAAAGTAGTTAAAGTTTACCAGGATTCTGATTACTTGAAAACCATTGTAGATAACTGTATGATGAGTATGAGTAAATCAGACTTCACAATAACAGCACATTTGGCGGCAGATGAAGAGTTTGGTGCTTTTTGGACTCAATTACACAACGAATTCAAATTAGCGAAGGAGATGCTTTTAAAACTATCCGGACAGCCAACTTTAATGGCGAATTATCCTGTAGATAAAAAATCGATTGCTACACGCGAAAAAATTATTTTGCCATTGGTATTGATTCAGCATTTTGCTTTAGAAAAACTACAGCATGATCAAAACGAGAAAGACCAGCATGCTTTAGAAAAACTTGCGGTAAGAACGGTTTTCGGTATTGTAAATGCGGGACGAAATTTGGCTTAAAGTTTCATTTGTACCTCGCAGGTTTTTAAAACCTGCGAGATATAAAAATATTGTTCAAAGGTCTGTATCCGTAAAGGCCTTTTTTATTTTCTTTTGTTATTCGCTATATTTAAAAAGATAACAATCTGTAAATATGAAACTAAAAACAAAATTTATAATAGCATCGGTTTTACTCACCGTTATTATGGTAGATATGATTTGGTGGTTCCGGGCAACGGATAGTGATAATTCATTTGAAGTTATCAAACAGAATTACCTTTCAGTATTTCCTGGTTTTTTACAAAATCCTTTATTACTAACCGGTATCGCAATTGTATTTTTGGTTATTTCAGGAATATTTTTTGTTCAAACCAGAAAAGGAAATTTACTTAAAATAGTGTCCACAGTTGGCTTTTGCTTAAGTTTTACGCTGGCTTTCTGGCAGTTATTTTCTTTAATGTAAGGTTAAGTACCAAGGCCCGTGTCCCCACAAAAGAGTCTGCACGTAGTAGCACATGTTGAAGTTAAACTCTTAAGAAATTTCTAAGCTTTCGGAATCAAAATATTTTTAATAATCACATTTATGCTCATTGCATTGGGTTTTATTTCGTTCAGAATTACAAAACCCAGCCGTCTAAACCTGATTGGACGGATGCCGATTTAATTATCTGTTTTTATTTACTTGTGTTATGCTTGCTTCACAGGTTTTCTATCGGCGGGAGGGAAACCAGCCCTTGCTTTCCAAAAAAACAAGAATTGATAATAGCATAAAAGATTGCTTCATAGTTCCTCCTAGCAATGAAGAAAAAAATCCCTCGCTGATTTGATCAACAAGGGATTTTTTATTTGAAAAAGTCAGATTAAAGCTTAAAAACGATTATCGATCAATCGAACCCATTACTTTTTGGCCAAAAGCATTTAATGCATCTTTTTCGGCTGCACCCTCACTTACCATTTGGTGAACTTCAAGCGCACCACAAATATTGGTAATCATTTCACCTGCAACATCCACTTCGTGCTCACTAACGCCTCTAAATTCGCAAAAAGCCTCTAAAACCTCTAAAGTGGTCTCCAGTTGTGCTGGAGTGGTGTTTTGAAATAATTGTCTTATAACCGGAATCTTCATTACTTTATCTTGTTAAATAGTTCTATTAAGCCTTCTGCTTTGTTGGTTTGCACCTGATCTACCAAACTGCCACCTTCAAAAGCTGCGAAAGTTGGTAAATTGTCAACGTTCGCAAATTTGCGTGAGTTTGGAAGTTTTTCGGCATCAACGATCAAGAAAGCCACATCTTCATTTTCTGAAGCCAATTTTTTAAACTTTGGTTTCATGATTCTGCAGTTACCGCACCAGGATGCAGCATACTGAACCATAACTTTTGAGTTATCGGCTAAATATTGTTGAAGGTTATCTTCTGTTAATTCTAAAAACATAACGTTTTGCTTAATTAGTTAGCAGCTAAATATTCAGCTACACCAGTTCTGTTTGCGTTCATTGCTTCTTTTCCTTCTTCCCAGTTTGCAGGGCAAACTTCGCCATGTTTTTGAACGTGGGCATAAGCATCAATTAAACGTAAATATTCTTTAACATTTCTACCTAGTGGCATATCGTTAACACTTTCGTGGAAAACTTTACCAGTTTCATCAATTAAATAAGTAGCTCTGAAAGAAACATTTGAACCAGAGAATGATTCATTTCCTTCTTCGTCATAGTTAACTTCTTGATCTAAAATATCTAAGATGCCAGACAATTGTCTGTGTGTATCTGCTAAAATTGGATAAGTAACACCTTCAATACCACCATTATCTTTTGGTGTATTTAACCATGCGAAGTGAACTTCGTTGGTATCGCAAGATGCACCAATTACAATTGTATTTCTTTTTTCAAACTCAGGTAAAGCAGCTTGGAAAGCGTGTAATTCTGTAGGGCAAACAAAAGTAAAATCTTTTGGATACCAGAATAATAACACTTTACTATTTTTATTTACAGCTTCTTCAAATACATTGATTTTCAAGTCGTCACCCATGTCTGACATTGCATCAATACTAACACTCGGGAATTTTTTACCTACTATTGCCATAATTTTTGTCTTTAATTTTAAGGCACAAAGGTAAGGCTTAATGAGGAGTCAATCAACCCTGTTTTACTCATTATTTATTGTATTTATTGATAACGATATAGATGAAAACTATATTGTTTTAGGCAACTATAATTGGCTTCTATTTCAGTTTTCTGCTGTCATGCTGAGGCACGAAACATCTTTGTTTGGTTATTATAAATGACGGCCAGATAAATGATAAGGTTACTTCTTCAACGTAGTTTCATAAAGCTTAAATATTCTCTTGTACTCATCCGTCCAGCTGCTAGGCTCAATAAAGCCATGATCTTCTACCGGATAAACGGCAAGTTCCCAGTTGTTTTTACCAAGTTCTATAAAGCGTTGTGTAATGCGTACAATATCCTGAAAATGAACATTTACATCAACCATTCCATGGGCCATTAATAAGTTACCTTTTAACTTATCGGCAAAGTAAATTGGCGAACTTCTTTTGTAAGCAATCGGATCGTTAAAAGGTTCGTTTAAAATGTTCGAAGTATAGCCATGATTGTAATGTGCCCAATCGGTAACCGAACGTAACGCCGCACCACTTGCAAAAACATCCGATTCGTTAAACATGGCCATTAAGGTAATAAAACCGCCATACGAACCGCCATATAACCCAACATGTTGAGGGTTTACGCCATATTTATCAACCAAAAACTTTACGCCATCAACCTGATCGGTTAAATCTTTTCCACCCATATGGCGGTAAATTCCCGTACGGTGATCGCGGCCATAACCAGAACTTCCGGTATAATCGATATCAATTACAGTGTAGCCATTATCTGCCAGTAAGTTATTGAACATGAATTCGCGGAAGTAAGTGCTCCAGCCGAAATGTACGTTTTGAAGATAGCCAGCACCATGAACAAAAACCACAGCAGGGTGGTTTGGGTGTGGATTGCTTGATTTATACACCCTTGCATACACATCGGCGCCATAACGGTTTTTAAAACTTACCATATCCGGCTGACGCCATTTGTAAGAATTAAACTCTGCAGAGGTAGATTGTGTTATTTTTTCGGCTTTTGCGCCCACCTTATTAGGTTGAAGATACAGTTCGCCGGGTTTATCCATGTAAGAATAATTAATGGCAATGTATTTTTCGTCAGGAGAGAGGGTAAGTTCATTCAAGCCTTTCATGGTTGTAATTTGAACCAGCTCGCCACCATTTACGCTGATTTTAAATAAATTGGTAATTCCTGGGTGTTCTTTATTTGTTTTAAGATAGAATGTATTTCTATCCTTCGAAAGCTGAACTGATTGTACTTCCCATTTGCCTGAAGTAAGCTGTTTTTTATCTCCCGTGGCTACATTAACTACATAAAGGTGCGAGTATCCGGTAGCTTCGCTTTGGTAGTAAAAGCGGTTGTTATCAATCCATCCGGTGCTTCCCTGATAAAAGCCACTAATGCCGGGGCCACCAATCCAGGCTTCATCGCGTTGGCGATCAATTAAAGTGAATTTACCTGTTGAAGCGTCTAACTTTAAAATCCAACGGTCTTTATTGTCGGTTGATGTGGCCACAACAATTCCTGTACTTCCGTTATCATTCCAAAGTGGGCCAAAGAAATTTACAGGCCGATCTGCGTTTTTCTTTTTTAAAGTGTCCAGCTCTTTTGGGTAATCTTTCAGGTAATCCGGAAGATCTTTTATACCTGGTATGGTAGCGGTTTGAATGGCATAAACAGAATCTTTTTGGGTATCGTAGATAAAACCCTGAGCGGTATTTTCGCTTTCCCCAACTTTTGTTCTGCCAGGAATATCTTCTGTATAACCAGAAGAAGTAATGTAGTTTGGCACAATGGTGCTGTGGTTGTTTTGCGCAGGTGTTGTTAATTTATAGGTGATGTAATGCCCATCGGGACTAATGGTTACGCTATTTAAAAATTTATCTTCTGTATACAGTTCTTTTAGCGGTTTTGTATCGCCAGTAGCGGCTCCTGAGCGGCCTCTTCCTCCGCGTGTGCCGTTCCTTGTTTCTGCATTTCTTTTTTTAATAATATCGAACAGTTCCGTTTGTTGGGCTTTAAGCCATTTATCCTGCTCTGTAACAGATTTGGTTTCCGGTCTTCCGGCTTTTTTACCCTTCACAAAATTGGTTAACTGCTTAGTTTCAGCTGATTTTAAATCAACTTCGAATAAATTGTCGCCTAATTGGTAAACGATATTCCCATTGGTTAAAAAAATAGGGTTACTTTCTCTTTCCTGCGTACTGGTTAACCGGGTTTCTTTTTTGTTTTTAAAATTTTGCAGGTAGATATCGCCACTTTTTTCGATTAAGCCAAGTGATTGATCTTTATTGTAGGCATAGTTTAAACTCAAAAGTTTTTCGTCTTCTTTCTCCGCTGCTTTAACCGGCTTGGACGATGTTGCCGAAACCTTAAATAAATCCTCTTTAATTTTATTTTCCGGGTTCCAGTTAAAATACAGCGTTTTGCTATCTGCGGTCCAACGGAAGTTGGTGGGTGCAATACCCATCCATTTTGGATCGCGCATAATTTTTTCTACAGTTAAGGGCGCCAATTGTTGCGCAAAAGTATATTCGCCCGTACAGAGCAAAAGAAAAAGTAAATATTTCTTCATGAATTTTTGGTTTGCCTGCAATTTAACGAATGGACAGGCCAATTTTAGCAGGAAATGGAAATGTTACAAGTGTCGTTTTTAATTTATCAGAGATGAAATTTTGAAATTACCTATCACCTCTGTACCAATCAATGCTTAAATATTAGCGGATTACTCTTCCGGTTTTATCTACATTTATTCTATCAAATGGTTCGAGGTATTCGTTAATGATTACGGCAAATTCTCGCCTGGTTAACACTTTTTTAAGGTCGTATTTAGAAGTGAACCTATAATTTTTAGACCATTTTTTTTGAAGATCGGCTTTAGTTGCATCAACAGCTTTATTTCCTACGTAACAAACCATGTTTATGGTATTTTCCAAATCGATGGGGATATTCTGATGATCATCAAACCAAATTTGTGCCTTATAATAATAATCTTTAATTGGTTGTTTAATTTCGTTGTATGTAACTTCTTTTTCAGGTTTAAAATAGGCTTTGTTTTGTTCAAGCTCAGCTTTGATAATGCCTGTTATGCCTATTTTTTGAATGGCCAACCAATTGGAGTCTGTCGGTTTTACATCATCAAAAGGCATTAAAGGATGTTTGTAGGCCAATAACTCGCCCTGAATCCCTTTTAAATTTGACAAACTCGTTTTGGTATTGTAAAATGATGCATATGCTGCGGTTGCACCTGCTGGTGGTCCAATTTCATATTGATCTGCGGGAATGTATAAAAGGTTTTCCTGATCAGGAATCAACAAATTATATAAGGATAAATAGTGAGCACCTTGCTGGAAATTACTTGCGATTGTGGTTCGATATAAATTTTCGCTGTAATTTAATACACTTAAAGTTGCAGGTTTTAAGCTGGTTGTTTTTAGCGAAGAGATTAATTTCCCCGGATCATCAGCCATAATCAGAATCTTCGCTTTAATGCTTTTTTCTTTTGTAAGCTTTACTTCCCATCCACTTCCCGACCGCTGAATCGCTGTATATTGGGTGTTGTTAATTACGTTTAAAAGCTGTGTGCTGTCAACAATAACTTTTACAGGCTTTTTTTTATCTGGCTTGGGCTTGGGGATATCAAGGCTTTTCGCATTTTCAGTTTCACGCTTTAAAAAGCTTTGATAAAATGGCAGTAAGGTTTTTTTTGTTCCAGCAATTTTATTTAAATCCAATTGATCTTTTTGATTGAGCAGAAGTGTTTTTACGCCCGATTTAAAGGATTGAAACGATGCGGAATAAGCAGCATCACCACTGCCGATAACCAGTACATCTGTTTTTATGGTTTGTGCATGAATAACCAGGGGAATTATGAATGCGGCAACAAAAAACAATCTTTTCATCCTTTATTATTGAATTTTGCTGCAATATGCTTTAAATGAATGAATTTTTAATGAAATGACTACAATTTAACTCGATTTATAACATAAAGTGGTAAGAATTGTGGCTTAATAACAACTTTATAGAGGTAATTGTGCGGTAACATATAAATGCCAAGGATGCGTAGGTTGCACGGAATTGCATTAAATTTCCGTCTATTTATCTGCGTCAAAAACATCACTCATTATTTCTGTAAAATAACTATTTTGCTGTCATGGATTTAGAACAACTTAAATACCCGATCGGTCAGTTTTCAATGCCTAAAGTTTTTGATCAAAAGCAAATTGATACCTGGATTGGAGAAATCGAAGCTTTACCAAGGCAAATTCAAGATGCGACAAATAATCTAACTGATGACGAATTAAACCAGACTTATCGCCCCGAAGGGTGGACCTTGCGGCAGGTGGTTCATCATATTCCAGATAGTCACCTTAATGCATACATCCGTTTTAAACAAGCCTTTACCGAAGATATTCCGGTAATAAGACCCTATTACGAAGAACGTTGGGCCGAAACGGAAGAAGCTAAAAATGGTGACATTAAATTATCAATTGATTTATTAACTGGTTTGCATCAGCGCTGGGTAGCTTTTTTAAAAACATTGAAAGTAGAAGATTACCAAAGAAAATATATTCATCCGGCACAAAATAAAGAACTCACATTGGCAAATATGTTAGGGATGTATGCCTGGCACGGAAAACATCATTTGGCGCACATTACAAATACTATTATAAAATGAAAAGAATATACTTCAGTTTTGTGATCTTAATTTTTATTTGTTTTTACACTAATGTACAAGCACAAAAAAATCTTTCGCAAACTTTCGCTTTTGTACTTGGCTCATGGGAAATGCAAACATCAAAAGGAAAAATTGTTGAACATTGGGAGTTAAATCCAGATAAAACCCTTAGCGGTAAAAGCTACAGCGTAAATGCAAAGGGAGATAGCTTGCTTACTGAAACCCTTCAGATTAAAAAAATTGGGAAAGAAACTTTCTATTGCTCAATTGTAACCAAACAAAATGAAGGAAAAGAGACATGTTTTAAATTGATCTCATCTAAGGATAAAGTCTATGTTTTTGAAAATAAAACACACGATTTTCCGCAGCGAATAGTTTATCAGGATCAGGGAAAAATTGAAATGCTCGCCTGGATTGAAGGCGAGCTTAATGGTAAAAGCCGAAAATCGGAGTTTAGGTACAAACGCCAATAAACATTACATCAAAATCAGCATTACAGCACTCATCGCAATCATTAAGGCATCTTCAACAATGGTTACGGTACTCATGGGTAAGTTAAATACGGCACCTAAGCAGGCACACTGAATCTTTTTCTTGTTTAACACACTTTCCAAAACACCAAAAATACTAATGGTCATTACAATAAGTGTAACCCAGTTAATAATGGTTGGAGATAAGTTTAATGCAAAAGAGAGGCCTAAACCGAGTTCGATAAAAGCATAGATGTATCCCCAGGCACTAAATTTTTTCGCAACAATATCATACATGGCATAACTTTCGGCGAAGGCTTTTAAATTAAGCATTTTAAAAAAGGAGAATGTAAGAAAGAAGCCTGCCATAAAAATGCGCATAAAAGCCATATAATTAAGGCTTTTGCCTTGCCACGAAACTATAAGGGCAATTGCGGTAACATATCCAAAAATTATTAAAATAGGTTTATACGTTTCGGCCCACGATTTTGCTTCTTCAAGTGTTTCGCTATGTTGTGCCGCAGAAATTTGATATTTACTCTCTGTGCCTCCTAAGGCTTGTTGAAGGGTGTTTAAGCCGATGTGTTTATCCATGCTGATGGTAGCAGAATTGCTATCTTTTGAAACCTCGACAGCAGTAACATCAGGTAAAAGGAGCAGGTTGTTTTTTACTTTATTTTCGCAACCGCCACAGGTCATGCCGGTAAGTTGATAGGTATGTGTCATGATTATGAATTCTTTATACAAATTTACCGCTTCGGTAGGCGATAAGCGTTACAGAATAATCATAAAGTTTTATAGAATTTTGAGCCAATGTGATTCTGCAATCAGTCGTTATATTGACTGTAATGGAGAAATCCGTAGTATAGCATTTTCCTTAATAGCCTGAATTTCCTTAAGGTAATTATCTAAATAGGCTTTTGACAATTAAAGAGTTAAGAAAATTAAAGTTTATTGGTGGTAAAAAGAATAAAATCAGGCTTTTAACGATTCACTCTGCCTAAACCCCAGCTTATCCTACCAAAACCGAAGTCATGGTTAAAGAACCTCCAACCGCTTTATCATTAAAAAAAGAAACCTCTTCCTTATCATTTTTCATTCCGAGTGTATAAATGAGTGGTAAATAATGTTCTGGCGTAGGGATGGCCAACATCGCATCTGTACCGAGGCTACGGTAATTAATCAGCGGTTTATGATCGCCGTTGGCAATTAAATTTTTAAACTTATTGTTCATTTCGTTGGCCCAATCGTAACCTCCGCCATTAATCATTTCCCAACTTAACATGCGAAGATTATGTACCATATTTCCACTACCCAACACCAAAACGCCTTTTTTACGCAGGGCATAAATTTCCCTGGCAATTTCGTAATGTTGCTCCGGCGATTTTGTATAATCAATGCTCAATTGAAGAACAGGAATATTGGCCTCAGGATACATGTGTTTTACTACTGTCCACGTGCCGTGGTCTAAACCCCAATCGTGATCTAAGCCTACTGGAGTTGAATGAATTAAATCAGGTATTTCTTTCGCTAATTCTGGATCTCCAGGCGCGGGGTACTGCACATCAAAAAGTGCTTGCGGGAATCCGCCAAAATCGTGAATGGTACCCGGAAAATCCATTGCAGTAATGTAAGTACCATGTGTATACCAATGTGCCGATACCACTAATACCGCTTTCGGCACAGGAATATTTTTTGCCAATTCTGCCCAACTCTGGCTAAACTCATTGTTTTCTATACCGTTCATGGGCGAACCATGGCCAATAAATATGGTTGGCATCAAATCGGTTTGAGGCAAACGCTGAGTAAAGTTTTTAAATTGAGATAAGGTTGACATAATGTTATGTTTGTCATGCTGAGCCTTTCGAAGTGCCTATGTGCATTTCGAAAGACTCAATGTGACAGCTTTTTTTTAAATGACGATCTTGTGTTATTTTGCCTGAACAAATTCAAGGTTTAATTTAATGGCAACATCTTTTGCAACGCCAGCACCTGTTGGATCATATTTAATGTTATAATCTAAACGGTTAATGGTAGTTGTTGCACCAAAACCCGCTTTGGTATTGCCTTGTTGATCTTTAGCTGTACCGCCATAAACAACTGCAAATTTTACATCTTTTGTAACGTCGCGGATGGTTAATTTTCCACTTAATTCGTAATTATTACCACTTAGTTTTTTGAAAGAAGTGCCTTCGAATTTCATTGTTGAAAATTTCTGAGCGTTAAAGAAATCGTCAGTTTTTAAGTGATTATCTCTCATTTCAACACCTGTAGTAATGCTGTTTACATCAACCGTAAAGTTGATTTTAGCATCTGTTAAATCTGGTTTCGAAGCAGTAACTGTTCCGTCGAATTTTTTAAATGATCCATCAACAAAAGAAATGCCCATGTGTTTAATCGAAAAGTTAACAAATGAGTGCATTGGATCTATTTTCCAACTTGTTTGTGCAAATGAGGCCACACTGATAGATGTAGCGATCAGAAATAAGAATAATTTTTTCATCAGGATATAATTTAGTGAATTATTAAGTACAAATGTAGTTAAGGATCGGCCGATCAATCTTGACTTATGGTAAGAAATTTAGAGTTGGGTTAATCGGAGGATTAATTGTTAACTGAAAACTTTTAACTGGTTAATAGTCTTATAGTTGACTGACGGTAGCTAATAGGCCATCAACCATGATCTATCTTACCAATAACCAATGTATTTTTTTATGCATTATACCTCATCAAGTGTTTTCCTGCTATCTGTTGAGTTACCTTTGTAAACAGAAGGGGTAATGCCAGTTACTTTTTTAAATTGTGCCGATAAATGTGCTACGCTGCTGTAATTTAGCTGATAAGCAATTTCGCTTAATGTAAGTTCGCCATAAGTAAGCATTTCTTTAGCTTTCTCTATTTTTTGTGCGATGAAATACTTTTCAATTGTCTGGTTTTCCACTTCCGAAAACGCAGTGCTGAGCGTATTGTACTCCATTTTCAATTGCTCGCTTAAGTACACAGAGAGATTAATTTTTAGCGGCTCTTTGGTGTAATGCACCAAATTAATAATCGTCGTTTTAATTTGTTCTGCAACCTGCATTTTCTTATCCTCAAGCAATTCGAAACCAAAACGGCTCAAATTCTGCCCTATTTTGCTTTTATCTTCCGCTGAAATGCAATAGGCAAGCGTAACTTCACCAAGTTCAACCAATAATGGTGTAAAGCCGAGCTGCTCCAGCTCAGCCTTAACCACCATTTTGCAACGGTTGCATACCATATTTTTGATATGCAGTTTCATTACTTAGATTTTATGGTTTCAGAAACATCACCACAATCAAACATCATACTTCCATAATATGGATTTTCGATATTTTCTTTTTCATTTAACCAGCTTGCTTTAGCCATCGGGCAGTGTTGAATGTAAACCGTTTGGCTATTAAATTTTAAGCCTTTAAGAGTCTTAATCATGGCATAAGAAATTCCTTCGAAAGCTTTTCTTTGTGTTTTTATATCATTCGATCCCGCAAGCTGTGCTGCTTTACTTTTGATAATGGCTGCTTGATCCATAAATAGTTTATGTTGATCGGCAGGAAGATCTTTATGATTGACTGCATTCACTTTTTCTGATAAAAATTTTGCTTTTTCTACCGCAAGGTCTTTCTTATCTGTTGCCAATGCATTTTTTACATCGTAATAAGCCGTTAGTACTTGATTTAATTCTGCATCTGTTTTGCTTTGTGCATAGGTAAAAGCTGTTGTTGCGATTGTTATGATGGCAACTAATCCTAATATTTTTTTCATCTTTTTATTATTTTAAAACATTAAAGAAATTAAATTCTGCACGTAGCAGGTACATGTTTTTGGTATATCGGTTCTCCATATTTCCGGTAGCCTGAAAACGATAGCCTAAATCGATCCTTGTTTTACTGTTCAAAACCATTTGTATGGCAGGGGCTATATCCAGATAAGATTGGCCACTGCTAGGATCTGTTTTGCCTAGCAATTCGAGATATACATTAAAATTTGGCTGATTGTAATCCTTGTAAACCACAGGTAAAATCAGGTAACCTGATGACAAGCTATAGGATAACATGTTTTTCGGCTGAGGCATTCCGGCAATCTGCCGCTCATTATTTTCAAATGCGTGTGCATAACCCAAAGTTGACGAAAGTGCTAATTTGTGCAAAAGCTGAGTGAAAATTAATCCACCCTGCACACCACTGTTATCGCCTTCCAAATTTATGTCGTGCGTATAGGTAGGTCTTCTACTGGTACTTGCCCGGCCAAATGCTGAGGCCCTAAAATGGCTGTGTGTATCATCCAATGATAGAAACCGATACTTTGCATACAAACTTCCACCTTCTAAACGGTATTTTCCATCCATATCAGACAGGAAAGCTTGTGCATGCATCATTAAGTTTTTGTTAAAGCCGATCATTACCTCCGGAATCGTTCTGCTCACATAGCCGGGGTAATTAAACATCCCTTCATTGGTAATTCTAACACCGATTGATTTGGTGGGCATATTGCTCGCCGGCTCCGTAAATACATATAATTCTTGCGCATGAGCGAGATTATAAACGCCGATAAATACCAGCGCTAACATTAATATCCGTTTCATTTTAAGAAAGAACGAGGTGATAAATGCGTGTTTTTTTGCCATTTACAACACCTGCGCCACTAGCATAAGCATCTGAATTAGCTGTTTTGGCCTGTTTTTTAAATGCAGCACCCGAAATAAAATCTTTATCAACCACACTTGCCTTTACTGTGCCGCTAAGCGTTTTGCCTTTTACGTTTACAAAACGGTACACATTACCATCAACAATAGCCTGGCCTTTATCATCAACTTTTACATCGTTAAAGTTAAAACTAGCTGTTAAATTGCCTACCGAAAATCCAGCATCCTGAACTTTTTTACGAACGAGATCAAGATTGATATTGGCATCTTTTTTAAATGTTAAAACAAAAATATTTTTGTTTAAGTCTGGCTTCACACTGCTGATGAAATTTAATGTTTCTAAAGATTTTTGTGTTGCTTTTGAACACATGGAACAAGTTAAACCAGTTACCTGTAAATCTGCTGAAGATATTTGTTGCGCCGAAACACTAACGGCGAAGAATAGCATAAGAATGCTGAAAATTTTTATTGTTTTCATGATTTTTTGAATTAGAATTTTAAAAAAATGTCACATTGAGCCAGTCAAAACGCTAAAACGTGCATTGACGAGCTGATGCTTAAATCCTAATTCCTAAAAATGCAATTGAAAACGTGAAGTGCAATCCGCGAAGATAAAGGCGGTGCCTTGTTTGAAATTTTACTAAAAGACTTTGGAAAAATGTTGCTTAGAAACTCAAAAACAGGAGGGTGGAGAAAAAGCTGAATCGAAAACAACTTCGGCATTTGTACTTGTGCCTCTGTTTGATGGCTATCTTTAACCTTAACCGTTACCTGGGTATTTTTGCAACAACCGTCGTCTTTCTTTTCTGCAGGAATATCTTTACAGAATTTGCACGATAACTCATTGCTGAAAAGCTTAACATTTTCTAGTTTGCCTCCACAGAAATGGAGACTTAAAGCCAAACCCATAACACTAACTGCATAGAATACAGCTAAAGAAAGTGCTATTTTTTGTTTTAACTTCATTAATACAAAGGTAAAGGAAAAAAAACCGAATAATGCCAGTATTTATTTATTGAATTTCATTTTTTAGCTTAATTTAGCGTCAAACCAATTTAAATGAAGAAACTATTACTATTTCTATGTGCTTTTTCTGTGCTTTCTGCTTTTGCGGCTAAGCCTAAAAATCAATACGTACGCATTAAAACTGAATTCGGAGAATGTATTATTAAGTTGTATAATGAAACACCATTACACCGCGATAATTTTTTAAAATTAACCAAACAAGGGTATTACAATGGCGTTCTGTTTCATCGTGTGATTAAAGATTTTATGATTCAGGGTGGAGATCCAGACTCTAAAAATGCCAAGCCAGATTCATTGTTGGGCAACGGCGGACCAAAATATACCATTCCTGCGGAGTTTAATGATAGTTTATTTCATAAAAAAGGTGTTTTAGCCGCGGCCAGAGAAGGCGATGATGTTAACCCAGCTAAAGCATCAAGTGGTAGCCAGTTTTACCTGGTACAGGGAAAGGTTTTTACCGAACAGCAATTGAATAATGTAGAAGAAAAGCGGCTCAAATTTAAAATTCCTGAGTGGCAACGTGTGGTGTATAAAACCTTAGGCGGTACGCCACATTTAGACCGAAATTATACCGTTTACGGCGAAATTGTTGTGGGTTTGGATATGGTTGATAAAATAGCTGTTTTAGCGACGGATAAAAATAACCGACCAAAACAGGATGTTAAAATGGAAATCACTATTTTGAAAAGGAGAGAGGCAAAAAAGTTGGAAAAACAATTGCTGCAGGGATCGTTGAAAGATAAAATGGTTATGTAATCAAAGGATCCTGTCTGTTGTCAAAAAAGAATAGGATTCTAATTTCTTCCTGATAAACCTGATAGTAAAAAGAAGTATATTTTGAAATAACACCTTTTCTCACTTGTTTATTTTAGCGAAATGGGTTCGTAAATGAAAGGCTGAATGGCAACTAAATCAATTTTTCTATAAGCGGTTTGGATAAATTTTTCGGCTTGATGATATCCCCATGTTTCTTCAATAAAAATCCCAATTAAAAGTAGTGTTTCATAGGCTTCTTCTGAAAAAGAAATGTTTAATGCCATTTCTCAGAAAGTCTCCTTTTAACTTCTTCATAAGGAATTAACTTGCCCTCCTCGGCCTGCTTTAGTCCCCTTTTAATCCCTTCCTGTACATGTTTTGGTAATTCATCCAGCACCACTTTTTCATTGTAGTTTAAAAGCATCTCCAACTCTGATAAAAGATTTTCATCGTCCGTTTCAAAAACTTTTTTTGCAATCTCGATTTTTAATTCCTCAATGCTCATAAACAAATTTAACGAAAGCAAATCTCAATTACTAAGCATTTATTTAATTAATTTCTAAATTTACCGCCCACAACAATTGAAATTTACGGAATGAAGATTATCTCCTATAATGTTAATGGGATCAGGGCAGCAAGTACCAAGAATTTTTTCGGTTGGCTTCAGGCTACAGCTGCTGATATGGTATGTTTGCAGGAAGTAAAAGCGTTGCCATCTCAAATACCTGAAATTATTGCGTTAATTGAGCAATTAGGGTATCACCATTATTGGTTTCCGGCAGAGAAAAAAGGGTATAGCGGAGTTGCCATTTTATCCAAAATTAAACCCAATCATGTAGAATTTGGCTGCGGAGAAGAATGGATTGATAAGGAAGGACGCATTTTAAGGGCTGATTTTGATAACTTTTCATTAATGAGCCTTTACATGCCATCAGGCTCTAGCGGGGATGAACGCCAGGTTAAAAAGTATGAATTTATGCGTTTCTTTGATGTGTATATTGATGAATTGCGAAAAGAAATCCCAAACCTAATTGTGAGTGGCGATTATAATATTTGCCATACCCCGATAGATATTCATAATCCTAAATCAAATGCCAATTCATCGGGGTTTCTGCCTCAGGAAAGGGAATGGATGCAGTTATTTTTAGATAATGGTTTCATTGATACTTTTCGTCATTTTAATAAAGATCCGCATCATTATACCTGGTGGAGCTACCGTGCGGGTTCGAGAGGAAAAAACCTGGGTTGGCGCATCGATTATCATTTGGCCACCAAACCAATGGAGCATCGCCTGAAAAACGTAAGGATTTTGCCTGACGCCATCCATTCCGATCATTGTCCGGTTCTTCTAGAAATCGATTAAGGATTGAGTTAGCTGGTTAATTTTTTATCGGTTAACTGTAATTCAATTAGCAATTTACACAGATTAAATTTTTAACCTTCAACCTAACCAAATGTTAATCACAGATATAAAAGGCCTGGTAGGCGTGCATCCTAAAGATAAATTGGTGCTCCGCGGAAGTGAATTGGATCAATTGCCTGTTTTGCAAAATGCCTGGCTTTTAATTGAAGATAATGTGATTACAGATTTTGGTATGATGGATGCTATCCCGCCTCATATTTCAAGTCTTCCTGCTCAAGTATCGGCCAAGGGCAGGTTTGTTTTCCCTTCGTGGTGCGATAGCCACACCCATATTGTTTTTGCAGCCCCACGTGAGGAAGAATTTGCCATGAAAATACAGGGCAAAAGTTATGAGGAAATTGCAGCTGCGGGCGGTGGAATTTTAAATTCTGCCAATAAGCTTCAAAATGTATCCGAGGATGATTTGTTCCAAAGTGCAGCAAATCGTTTAAGGCAAATGATTTTTCAGGGAACTGGTGCTGTAGAAATTAAAAGCGGTTACGGTTTAACAACTGAAAGTGAAATTAAAATGCTCAGGGTAATAAAAAGGCTGAAAAATCATTTCCCGATTCCAACCAAGGCAACTTTTTTAGCTGCTCATGCATATCCGGCTGAGTTTAAAAATAACCACCAGGGATATATCGATTTAATTATCAACGAAATGTTGCCGCAAATTGCCGAAGAAAAACTGGCTGATTACATTGATGTTTTTTGCGAGAAAGGATTTTTTTCTGTCGAAGAAACCGATCAGGTATTAAAAGCGGGAGCAAAATACGGCCTTAAACCAAAAGTACACGCCAATCAGCTTTCAGTTTCCGGAGCTATAGAAGTTTCAGTACAAAATAAAGCAGTTTCTGTAGATCATCTGGAAGAAAGTAATGAAGAAACCATTCGAACGTTACAAAATTCCCAAACCATTGTAACTTTATTGCCTTCTTGTTCGTTTTACCTGGGTATTCCATTTGCGGATGCCAAAAGCTTTATTAATGCAGGTTTGCCTGTTGCCTTAGCTACAGATTATAATCCAGGTTCAACACCATCAGGAAACATGAATTTTGTGGTATCGTTAGGTTGCATTAAAATGAAAATGCTTCCTGAACAGGCCATCAATGCAGCTACATTAAATGGTGCTGCGGCGATGGAAATAAGCAGGGATTTTGGAAGCATTGCAATTGGAAAAAGGGCCAATTTATTCATCACAAAACCGATGCCCTCTATTGCCTATTTACCTTATAGTTTTGGCGAAACGCAAATAGAAACTGTGATTATAAACGGTAAAATTTATAATGGATAATCTTAAAATATATTCGCAAAGCGACATTGATCATTTGATTATCCGGAGGGATGGAGAGTGCAAAATTGGCGAGCATGTTGCTGTTTTTTCATCGTGGAACAATTTGGAGCACACCAATGCGAAATTTGTGTTTTTAGGTATTCCTGAAGATATTGGCGTGCGGGCAAATGCCGGTATTGCTGGTGCTGCATCCGCCTGGAGAACAAGTTTGGTTGCTTTTCTTAATATCCAAAGCAATCGTTTTTTAAGTGGTGAAGAAATTTTGGTTTTGGGCCATTTTGAAATCAATGAGCCAGAAGATCCTTCTATAAATGGTTTAAGGAACAAAGTAGCTGAAATTGACAACCTGGTTTATCCGGTAATTGAAAAAATTGTTGCTGCGGGTAAAATTCCGATTGTAATAGGCGGGGGGCATAATAATGCTTATCCGATAATCAAAGGCACTTCATTAGCAAATAAACAACCAATAGATGTTTGGAATGTAGATGCCCATGCTGATTTAAGAAAGCTTGAAGGTAGGCACAGTGGCAATGCGTTTTCTTATGCCTTAAATGAAAGTTACCTGGATAACTATTTCATGTATGGATTGCATCAAAGCTATAATAATGAAGAAATTTTAAACCAGATAACAACGAATCCTAAATTGAAAGCGGTGTTTTTTGATGATATTTTAACAGGAGCAGATTATAGCGGATTAATTAATAATCTTGGACAAACAGCTGGCCTGGAAATTGATTTGGATTGTATTGAAAATGTGCTTTCGAGTGCTGAAACACCTTCAGGTTTTACCGTTAATGAGATTAGAAAACTAATTTTGACTACCGCTAAAAAATTTTCCTATTTGCACATATGCGAAGGTGCAACGCGGATGCTTGATGGAAGGGTAAGTAGGTTGACGGCTAAATTAATTGCTTATTTGGTGAGCGATTTTGTAAAGGCATATACTTCTTAGGTTTAGCCAAGGAGTCACAGAAACACCGAATATTTCTTGTTTTGCGTGGTTCTGAACTTGTTTCATCATCTTTCTTGTTCTCTTAATAGTTGAATGATTATGTCTTGAAATGTAGGTTCTGAAACAAATTCAGGATGACGATTCATAAGTAGAAAATTCTACAAATGCTCGGCTTCGTATTTTTCTCCGGCTTTCAACATCAGCTCAATCTGCTTTAGGTCTTCTGCTGTTAATTCTTCCTTTTCCTGTAATTCGAACACCGCAATCATATTGTCTTCGTATTGTTTTTCAGTTTTGATAACGATTTCTTGTGGCATGCCGGTAAACTTAAAATTTTATAATTTCTGTAGGTGTAATGCAAAAATCCAACTTAATGTCATGTTCATTTACATTGTCGATTTTTTCAATAGCAGGATACAAAGATAAGCCTATTTTCTGAGCATTTAAGCCTTCAAGAAAGCGATCGTAAAAGCCTTTACCATAACCTACGCGATAACCTTCTTTATCGAATGCTAAAAGTGGAACAATCACCAGGTCTACTTCACCTTTATGCAAGCTTCCTTTTTGTGGCTCCAGAATATTATAAAGGTTTTTCTGAAGGTCATCAATGCCCAGGTATTCATGGTTTGTCATCAACGCCGTTTCAAAATCAGCTTTAGGGACGATAATTTTAATTTCCGGATGATTTTTATTCAGCCATTCTATCAGCAGAAATGTATCAGGTTCTTTTTTTTCTACAATCGGCAAAAAAATATGAAGGGTCTTAATCTTGCTGAAATCAAGCGATTTGAATTGGTTTAAAAGAGCTTTATTAAGTTTTCCATATATTTCGGCATTCAGTAATAATCTGTCTTTTAACGCCTGCTTTCTGATTTCGGCTTTTAGCATAATAGCAAAGATAAATATTTTAAAAGCCCGTCGGTTTCAAAAATCTGCGAGGTTTACATCACGCCGAGAATAAAGAAACAAAAAAGCCTCTAAGAATTAATTTAGAGGCTTTTAAGTAATTTGTTTAAACTATTTTACACGCTCAACATATTCGCCTGTGCGCGTATCGATTTTAATTTTATCGCCCTGGTTTACAAACATCGGAACTTTAACTTCAACACCATTTTCTAAAGTAGCTGCTTTTAAAGCGTTTGTAGAGGTATCACCCTTAACCGCTGGCTCCGAATAGGTAATTTCAAACTCAGCAAAGTTTGGTAATTGAGCCATAATTGCTTCTTCACTTTCCATAGAAACAATAATGTTCATGCCTTCTTTTAAAAATTTGATGGCCGAACCAAATAATGATTTCTCTACGTTAAACTGCTCGTAGCTGTTGTTATCCATTACAACAAGGTAATCGCCTTCTTCGTATAAATATTGATAATCGTTGGTTTCAACGCGGCAAATTTCAACAGCTTCGTCGGTATTCATACGTGCTTCAACAATTCTGCCCGATTTAATGTTACGGAATTTACCAGTGTAAAATGCTCCACCTTTTCCAGGTGTACGGTGATTCCATTCGTCAACAGTAACCAGTTCGTTGTTTATACGAAGGATGTTACCTGTTTTAATTTCTGATGCTTTAGCCATATTGTGTTATCCTAAATTGGATTTATATTTCATTTTTTCGTGACGGCAAAGGTAAAATTATTTTGATAAAAACCTATAAAGGTTTAAGGGATAAGGCCTAGGGAATTGAGGGGATTTTTAGAATTCGGGATGGTTTTATTTTACCCTTTCCATGTATTCGCCGGTTTTGGTATCAACCTTCACTTTATCACCCTGATTAATAAATAGAGGAACCCTTATTTCGGCACCTGTTTCTACTGTAGCATATTTTTGCGCACTTGTAGAGGTATCGCCTTTTACAGCAGGTTCAGAATAGGTAATTTCTAATTCTACACTATTGGGCAGTTGCGCAACAATTGGTTCATCACTTTCAAAAGCGATGGTTACATTCATTCCTTCTTTTAAAAATTTAATAGAATTTCCGAAAAGCAATTTTGGGATGTTGTACTGCTCAAAAGTATTGTTATCCATCACTACCAAATAATCGCCATCTTCATAAAGATATTGGTAGTCGTTGGTTTCTACACGGCAAATGGTTACCTCCTCGTCTGTTCGGAAACGGTACTCAACAATTTTTCCTGTTTTTACATTGCGCATTCGGGCTTGATAAAATGCCCTTAAATTTCCGGGGGTGCGGTGTATATATTCTTCTACACTTACCAACTCCCCGTTAAAACGAAGCACATTTCCGCTTTTTACTTCTGATGCCTTTGCCATTTATGTTGAAATAATGTTTTGTTAATTTTAAATATCAAAGTTAAAAAAATCAATCATGATTTGGAAAGGAAAAACTGTAATCCATTGTTCCATGGGTCATTTATATTGATTTGTTTTTTGTTTACAATATGGCCAGGGGAGGTGAAAAAGGCCGTATAAAAGAAATGCCTTTGGGAACCACTCCAAAGGCATAATCAACCTAAACCTCAAACTAAACTATGAAAAACTCTTTGCCTTTAACGGGCTATATATTTTGTTTCGGACTAACCGAAAATATGATCTTTTAATGAAGAGATAAATTAATAATTGTTTCTCTTTTTGGTGGTGCAAAGGTAAGTATATTTATTGAACTAAAAAATATTTTTTTAAAAAAATATTTATAATACAAATGTATGACAAAACAGACTTAGCTTTATGTGATTAAAGCATGTTTAACTTACTTGTAATCTGATATTTGTATCTGATTTGTGCAGAAGTCGTATTCTTGTATTTGATTGGAGCCAATAATTGTTAGCCTGTCTTTTGCAAAATTTTCGATCAGTTCGCGGTACCAACTAATTCCCTGAACGTCTAAATTACTTGTTGGCTCATCTAAAAATAATATTGGCGTATCGGCACAGCAAGCCAAACCTAGTTTGGTTCTTTGCTTCATTCCCGACGAAAAGTACTTGATTTGTTTGTTTGCTGCTTTTTCCAAACCCAATATGCCGATCAGCTTTTTGGCATCAAGCCCAGAGGCGAAATTTTTAAACTTAAAATGAAAATCTATACTTTCTTTTAAAGTAAAGGTTTCTACCAGTTCGAGGTACGGCGCAGCTAAACCGATGTATTTGTAAATGTTTTCTACAGGAATTTCTTTGCTTTCAGAGAATGAAATCTCACCTTCAGAGGGTGATAAACTGCCCGTTAAAACACTCAATAAAGTAGATTTGCCCGAGCCGTTGGGCCCTAGTATGGCATAACTGCTGCCTGAAGAAAATTCAGTGCTTAAATTTCTGAAAATCCATTCTTTATTAAATCTTCTGCCTACGTTGTTTAATGAGATTTTCATTTTTGCCGGGCCGTTTAAGATTTTGCGTTAAGCGGTTTAATCATGCAAACGCTGTTATCAATACCAACATATTGACCATAATTTGGCGTAACCTGATAACCGGATTTTTGGTAAAGAGATATGGCTTCTGGTTGTTTTTTGCCAGTTTCTAAAACACATGAAGCAAAACCCAGCTCGGCAGCCCAGCTTTCCAAACCGTTTAAAACTTTAGCCGCGATGCCCTTTTTTCGGTAATCGGGGTGCACAAACATTCTTTTAACCTCGGCTTCTGTTGCTGAGAAAGGTTTTATTGCACCACAGCCAACCGGATTTTCATGATGATAAGCTACAATTACAGCTTTAATGGCGTAAATCTTATTAAACTGAGCATAAAAAGTATGGTCTTCACCATCCCTAACCGCCAAATCCTGATCTAACAATGCTACCAATGATTTAAAATCGGTATTATCTGAATCGGTTCTGACTAGTGTTAACTCACTCATGAATATTTGTTTTGCTTTAAGCTTGGTATTGCTGCTCTATGATTAGCTGCCCATTCCGAAACCCTTCATTACACCACGGTTAGAATTACGGATAAAATCTACAATTTCGTCACGGATTTCAGTTGGTTTAAATTCGGCTTCGATCATGTCCAAAGCTTTGGTTACGTTATTATGTTTTACAAAAAGCACACGGTAAATTTCCTGAATCTCGTCAATCTGTTCGTTGGTAAAACCTCTTCTCCGCAAGCCAACAGAGTTAATTCCTGCATAAGAAAGTGGTTCGCGGGCCGCTTTAACATAAGGAGGAACATCTTTACGCACCAATGAACCACCGGTTACAAAAGCATAAGAACCTACTTTAACAAATTGATGTATGGCAACCAAACCTGCCAAAACCACATTGTTTCCAATGGTTATATGGCCAGCTAGTGTGGTACTATTGGAAAAAATACAGTTATTGCCTACTTCACAATCGTGTGCAATATGTGAATAAGCCTGAATTAAGCAATTGCTGCCAATGGTGGTTTTCCATTTATCTTTTGTACCACGGTTAATGGTTACGCACTCGCGTATGGTGGTATTATCCCCAATTTCTGCAGTGGTTACCTCACCGGCAAATTTTAAATCCTGCGGCTCACCCGAAATTACAGCACCAGGAAAGATGCGGCAATTTTTACCAATGCGTGCACCATCCATAATGGTTACATTCGATCCGATCCAGGTTCCTTCGCCAATTACCACATCTTTGTGTATCACTACGAAGGGTTCAATCACCACATTTTCGGCGATTTTAGCCTGGGGGTGTATGTATGCTAGCGGTTGTATCATTATTGCGTGGGTTCTGCTTGTTTAATTTTTGAAATTTGCGCCATCATTTCGGCTTCTACAACGATTTTTTCGCCAACCATACCTACACCTTTCATTTGGGCAATACCCCTTCTGATCGGTTCAAGTAAATCGCAACGGAAAACAATAGTATCGCCAGGGAGCACCTGTGCTCTAAAGCGTACGTTATCTATTTTTAAAAAGTAGGTTAAATAATTTCTAGGGTCTGGAACGGTACTTAAAACTAAAATACCCCCAACCTGGGCCATTGCTTCAATCTGGATTACGCCAGGAAAAACAGGTGCGCCCGGAAAATGCCCTTTGAAAAACTCTTCATTCATGGTTACGTTTTTAACGCCAACAACATGATTTTTAGAAAGTTCCAATATTTTATCTACAAATAAAAATGGCTGGCGGTGAGGCAAAATATCCATAATCTGAACTACGTCATATAATGGCTTTGCACTCGGGTCGTAAACCTTTTGTATTTTTTTGTTTTTTTCTTTTTTAATGGCAGCTTTAATCTTTTTAGCAAAAGCAACGTTTGCCGCATGGCCGGGGCGTGCAGCCATAATGTGGCCTTTTAAGTGCATGCCTACCAATGCCAAATCGCCGATCATATCCAGTAATTTATGTCGCGCAGGCTCATTTTGGTAACGAAGTTCCATGTTGTTCAAAATTCCCTGTGGGGCAACATCGATATCCTTGCGGTTAAATAACTTCGCCAAATGGCTCAATTCATCTTTGGTAACTTCTTTATCTACAATTACTATGGCGTTATTTAAATCGCCGCCTTTAATTAAATTGTGCGATAACTGGTACTCTAATTCGTGTAAGAAACAGAATGTACGACAAGAAGCAATTTCTTTTTTAAACTCTGCAATGGTGTTAATGCCAGCATGCTGACTGCCCAAAACAGGAGAGTTATAATCGATCATACAGGTAAAGCGATAATCATCAAGCGGCATTGCCACAATTTCTACTTTCCTGTCTTCTTCTGTATAGGTAATGTTATGTGGAATGGTAAAATATTCGCGATCTGCATTTTGCTCCACTGTTCCAACTTCCTCCAGTAAATCAACAAACTGGATTGAGCTACCGTCCATAATTGGTGTTTCTGGTCCATCTAACTTAATCAGCACGTTATCTAAATCCATGCCTACTAAAGATGCCATTACATGCTCAACGGTGCTTACGCTTGCACCATTTTGGGTAAGTGTTGTTCCGCGTGAAGTATCGGTTACGTTATCTGCATCGGCTTCGATAATCGGATGTCCGTCTAAATCAATACGCTGAAATTTAAAGCCATGATTTTCGGGAGCGGGGCAAAATGTTAAAGTAACATTAGCGCCTGTGTGTAAACCAACACCAGATGCCGATATTTCTTGTTTAATCGTTTTTTGTCTAACGTTCATTGTGTATTGTATTCTTTTCCAGTTCAGCTATAAGCTTTTTCAATTCGTCTTCGAGCGCGTTTATTCTTTTCTCTACATCTGGAAGATGCTTGAAAATTACTGAGGCACGCATCCAATTGCGTAAAGGTTGCGCCGGACTGCCATGCCATTGTTTATTTTCTTCTGTAATATTAAAGTTAATGCCTGCCTGTGCACCAATTTGCGTGCCTTTGGCTAAAGTGAGGTGTCCGGCAATACCTACCTGGCCGCCTACAACACTGTTGGGACCAATTTTGGTGCTTCCTGATATTCCTGATTGTGCGGCCAAAACGGTATTTTCACCAATTTCAACATTGTGCGCAATCTGAATCAAATTATCAATTTTTGCACCTTTTTTTACAATTGTTGATCCCATTGTTGCACGATCTACAGTAGTATTTGCACCAATTTCTACATCATCTTCGATAATTACATTGCCGATTTGAGGTATTTTATTGTAAGTACCATCTTTTTGAGGTGCAAAACCAAAACCATCACTACCAATAACAGTGTTTGAATGGATAACCACTCTTTTACCGATCACTGAATTATGGTAAATTTTTACCCCAGGAAAAAAAGTGCTGTTTTCGTCAATTTTAGAGTTTGCACCAACAAATGTTTGTGCATTTAACTTACAACCGTCGCCAATTTCTACGTTTTCAGCAACATATGCAAAAGCATCAATGAACACATTTTTACCGATTTTTGCTGTTGGATGCACAAAGGCGAGCTTATCAATGCCAGATTGTGCGGCATGAGCGTTCATCGCCTCGTTGTATTTATCCAGTAAAATGGTAAAAGCACTATATGGGTTTTCTACCCTGATTAATGTGCTGGTGTAAGGTTGGGTAGGAGCGAAATCTTTAGATACGATCACAACTGACGCCTGGGTAGAATACAGAAAGTTTTCGTACTTAGGATTAGAAAGAAAAGACAAAGAGCCTTCTTTCCCGTCTTCTATTTTGGAAAGTTCGGTAACGGCTACATCTGGGTTGCCATCAATGGAACCGTTCAAAAACTGACTTATCTGCGTGGCAGTAAATTGCATCGTACAAAGGTATATGTTAAATTGATATGAACAAAAAAACCTGCTACGGTTAAGATGTGTATATTTTACACAATAATAAGACTTAAAACGGCAGTAAAAGTTAAATATTTTGTTAAATAAGCTTAAATCCCTCTGGGGTAACAGAGGATATATTTTTCTACTGTTTTTTGCAACGACTCCAGGTTTGATAAATCCGACGCTTTTGCGATATCAACAATATCGTTATTTTTCATTAAAATTTTAATATTTCCAACCCCGGCATTATATGCACGGTTTTGGATCGAATCCGTAAAAACAAAATACCTGGCTTCTGCCGGGTTAACCTCCAATAAGTTAACGGCTGCATCCTGCAAAAAGTTTACGCGGTCGTTATTTGCTTTTTCGTTACCCATTTCTACTTTATACAAGTTTCTGGAAGTAAGCATTTTACACAGCGTAGACAAAATTTTATCGGGGTGTTTGGCCCAAACTTTAACTGCAGCGTAAATATCCTGATCATCAAGATTGGTAAAGTGCTCCAAATTTTCATGTTGAGCAAAAAAATTGGCCTCGTTGATGTCGTTTTTTAAGAAATAATTTAATGATGGTGAAGCAAACAAACTTTCTCCGTTAACCGATAATTCTTTTGCGCGTTCCAGTAATTTCACTAAAATCATTTCGCCTGATATTACTGTTTTATGCAAATAAACCTGCCAGTACATCAGCCTTCGGGCAATTAAAAATTTCTCTATTGAATAAATACCTTTTTCTTCAATTACAAGGTTATCATCATAGATATTAAACATTTTAATAATCCGGTCGAAACTGATTACACCCTCACTTACGCCGGTAAAAAAGCTGTCGCGGTTTAAATAATCCATCCGGTCTAAATCCAACTGACCGGAAATTAACTGATGTAGAAACTTTTTAGGGTAGGTGCCGTTAAAAATCTCAATGGCGTGTGTTAAACGTCCATCAAAATGTGCATTCAAATCCTGCATCAGTTTTGCCGAAATATCTTCATGTCTGATGCCGGTAACTAACGAATGTTCCAATGCATGAGAAAAAGGTCCGTGGCCTATGTCATGCAGCAAAATGGCCAAAATGGCGGCTTCTTCTTCGCCGGGTGTAATGCTATGTCCTTTGCTTTTTAAAAGATTAATGGCCAAACTCATTAAGTGCATCGCACCTAAAGCATGATGAAAGCGGGTATGTAAAGCTCCGGGATAAACCAAATGGGTCATTCCGAGCTGTTTAATGTAACGCAAACGCTGGAAATACGGATGTGAAATTACATCGTATACCAATTCAGACTGAATGCTGATGAAACCGTAAACCGGATCATTTATTATTTTCTTCTTATTCAATCGTTAAAAATAGTTAAATAGGTAGATACGGTACAAAAATTGCTATTTTTATTTATAGTTTGATTTACCTGCCAAAATTAAAAGGCAATACTTACCTATTTTTACAAAAACATGCAAGAAACTAAGATATTATGGGCCGATGATGAAATCGACTTACTAAAACCACATATATTATTGTTAAATGATAAAGGTTATCATGTAACTACATTTACCAACGGTAACGACGCACTCGAAGCATTTGGAAAAGCGCATTTTGACCTGGTTTTTCTTGATGAAAACATGCCGGGAATGAGCGGTATCGAAACATTATCTGCCATTAAGAATTTAAATCCTGATGTGCCTGTTGTTTTGATTACAAAAAGTGAGGAAGAAAACCTGATGGAAGATGCCATCGGCAGCAAAATTGATGATTACCTGATTAAACCCGTAAACCCGAAACAGGTTTTATTAACCATTAAAAAGCTGATTGATAATAAACGCTTGGTTAGCGAAAAAACCTCTATGGCTTACCAGCAGGATTTTCGCCGTTTGGGGATGACTTTGGGCGACAGGTTAAATTACGAAGAGTGGGTTGATGTTTATAAAAAAATTGTTTTCTGGGAACTTGAGTTGGAAAAACTGGATGATCCGCAGATGCATGAAATTTTAACCATGCAAAAACAAGAGGCGAATACACAGTTTACTAAATTTATTGAAGAAAACTACCTAGACTGGATTAAGAATAAGGATACAGCACCTTTGCTTTCGAATGAGTTGTTGAAGAAAAAGGCATTTCCTCATATTAATGATAATACACCGGTATTTTTTATCCTGATTGATAATTTACGTTACGATCAATGGAAAATTATCAACCCGTTAATTTCAGAATATTTCAGAATTGATGAGGAAGATATGTATACCAGCATTTTGCCAACAGCCACACAGTACGCCCGTAATGCAATTTTTTCGGGTATGATGCCTTTGGATATGGAAAAACGTTTTCCTCAACTTTGGCAAAATGATGATGATGAAGGTGGAAAAAATATGCACGAAGAAGCTTTTCTGGCCGATAACATTAAGCGCAGCTTAAGAAAAGACTGTAAATTCAGCTACAATAAAATTCTAACTTTCGAACAGGGAAAAGATCTGGTTGACCAAACCAATAATTTGTTGCAGAACGATTTTAACGCTATTGTATTCAACTTTGTTGATATGTTAAGCCATGCCCGCACCGATATGCAGATGATTAGGGAATTGGCTAATGATGATGCTGCTTACCGTTCGTTAACACTATCGTGGTTTGAACATTCTCCGCTTTGGGATTTGCTTAAAAAAATCTCACAGAAAAAGGTAAAAGTGATCATTACAACCGATCATGGAACCATCCGTGTTAAAAAACCGGTTAAAGTAATTGGCGATAGGAGTACAAATACGAATTTAAGGTATAAACAAGGTAGAAACCTTAATTTTAATGCCAAAGAGGTGTTTTTGATTAAAAACCCGCACGATGCTTTATTGCCGAAAATCAATATCAGCAGCAGTTATATTTTTGCCCGTGAAGACAGTTATTTTGTTTACCCGAATAACTACAACCAGTTTGTAAATTATTATAACGAAACCTTTCAGCATGGCGGAATTTCGTTAGAAGAAATGATTATTCCGGTGGTAACGTATTCGCCGAGATAGTGTTAGAGATTGGATGTTAGATTTGAGACATGAGGCCGTTCATTTTCAATAGGATCGTCTTCCTGAACATGTTTAAGGATCTGTTGCGATGGTAGGGGCTTCTACAGGCTCAGGCTGACAAATCACAAATAGTAAGGCAAAAGCAATGCAATTATGTATTACTTTTGCCTTTATTTTTTTAAAATGGATATTGATGTAAATAATTTAGCCGATTTACCTGCTGTTGCCCAACAGCTTTCAGATTTTGCCGGCAACCAAAAGGTTTTTATTTTTGAGGGCGAAATGGGTGCAGGAAAAACAACTTTCATCAAAATTTTCTGTAAACACCTGGGGGTTGATGATGTGGTTTCGAGTCCTACATATTCTATTGTTAACGAGTATGAAAGTGCTAACGGTTCAGTGTTTCATTTCGATTTTTACAGGATAAAAGATATTCACGAAGCGTATGATTTAGGTTACGAGGAATATTTTTATGGTGATGGAACCTGTTTAATAGAATGGCCGGAAAGGGTAGCGGAAATCTTACCGGAAAACTATATTAAAGTACAGATAAATGTACTGGATGAAAACCGCAGATTATTCAGGCTTTCAAAGGTATAACAATTAGTTATCAATAAATTAACAGATTTTCCTTACCTTGAACAACCTAAAACTATCAAAATTTTAATTCAACATGGCTACAGGATTACGCGAAGGAATGGCCGATATAGCTCGTCAGGGTTTATTACAAACACAAGAGGCAAAGCTGGAAACCCGAAATAAAAAAAATAATCTATACATAGGTATACCAAAAGAAATTTCCTTTCAAGAAAATAGAATTGCCTTAACACCATTATCTGTGGCCTTATTGGTAAACAATGGGCATAGGGTTGTTTTGGAAACTGGGGCAGGAATAGCTGCAAATTTTTCTGATACGGAATATGCCGAGCAGGGCGCAAAAATTGCATACGATAAAAAAGAAGTTTTCGAGGCCGATATTCTAGTGAAAATTGCACCACCAATGCTGGAAGAAATCGAAATGATGCACAAAGGCCAAACGCTTATTTCTTCATTACAAACCGGAACGTTAAAACAGGATTATTTAAAAGCGTTGATGCATAAAAAAATTAATGCACTGTGTTTTGAAAACCTGCGTGATGAGGGTAATGTATTGAGTGTAGTGCGGGCCATGAGTGAAATTGTTGGCTCTACCTCCATTTTAATTGCTGCAGAATATTTAAGCAATGTTACGGGTGGCAAGGGTTTAATGCTTGGTGGTTTTACCGGCGTTCCGCCGACTGAAATTGTTATTTTAGGTGCCGGCACTGTAGGCGAGTATGCGGCCAGAACGGCTTTGGCATTAGGAGCCGAGGTTAAAGTTTTCGACAGCTCTATTTACCGTTTACGCCGTTTACAGAATAATTTGGGCAGCAGCAGGGTATTTACTTCGGTAATGCAGCCAATTGTATTAAATAAAGCCATTATAACTTGCGATGTAGTGATTGGTGCCATACGCGCCACACATGGCCGCAGCCCTTGCGTGGTGATGGAAGAAACTGTTGCCAGGATGAAACCACATTCGGTGGTTATCGATATCAGTATTGATCAGGGTGGTTGTTTTGAAACCTCAGAAGTAACCAACCATACCAATCCGGTTTTCAGGAAATATGATGTAATTCACTATTGTGTGCCTAATATTGCTTCGCGCGTGCCAAGAACGGCATCTTATGCGCTGACAAATATTTTTGCGCCTATTTTATTGGATATTGGCGAATTTGGGGGCTTAGTGAATATGGTTTGGAATAATCCGGGTATACGTGAAGCGCTTTATATTTATCAGGGAAACTGCACCAATAAAGACCTGGCTGATATGTTTAACCTGCCATTTAAAGATCTTGAATTATTGGTGGTTTCGAATCAGTAATTACGACCAACTCAAGCCAATTCTGTTATGAAAGTTAGTTGCCTTATATTTTTTCTGTCGTTTTCTTTATTTGCGGTTGCTCAAACTACCTCAAAACCTGAGCAAAAACTGGTTGTTGTAAATTCTTATACTCAATACCTGGCATCAATAAAAACAAATCCGGATAATGAACTGATAGAAATTAAGAAAGCAATTCCAAATATTAAGTTGGATATTCGTTACGCTACCAAAAATAACTTTATGCAACAAGTGATGTACAAACAGGCAAGGGCCTTTGCCAGAAAGCCTGTGGTAGAATCGTTAAAGAAAATCCAAAAAGAATTAAATAAAAAAGGTTACGGATTAAAAATATTCGATGGTTACCGTCCGTATGCCATTACTGTAGAGTTTTACAAAAAGGCAAGCGACAAAAATTTTGTAGCCAACCCGGCAAAAGGTTCTAAACACAATAGGGGTTGTGCAGTAGATTTAACATTAATTAATTTAAAAACAGGGAAAGAATTGGTGATGCCAACACCATATGATAGTTTTTCGGCTGCTGCAGCTGCAAATTATCAAAATATATCACCCGAGGCAAAGAAAAACCGAGATTTCCTGATTGCGATTATGGCCAAATACCAAATGAATGTGCTGGAAAATGAGTGGTGGCACTATGATTTTTCTGGTTGGAGGAATTACAATTTAATGGATATTCCTTTCGAAAAGTTATAGCAATTTATTTTCAATAGTTATTGGTGCTTTGGGCTGGAAATAGCGCCTATCAAAAACACAAAACTACAAATGATGTGGCCTGCCGTATTGCTCCATTTTAACCCTTGCTTTGTCTTCCTTAACTGATAATTCAAAAATATAGTCGTAATCATCATCGGTTAATTCTTCTTTTGGTTTTTTGCCACCTAGGGCCTCAATAATTTCAAGTACGGTATTGGAATGCCCTGCTACCATCACCGTTTTGCCCAGGTAATTTGTTTTAATGCTATCTACCAGCGATTTTATGTCTTTATAATCAATTACTTTCGGAATCACCAATGAATCTAATGTTTCATGCGTTCTTTTTGTTGGCGTAGCAAAAGCAACATCGAATTTTACCTTTTTTAAATAAGTGGCTAAATCTCCTGCTCTTACTCTTCCTTCATCCGAAAGGTTCGGGTTGGTATCTTGTGGGTTAGATTTATCTTTTTCAGCATGTCTAACAATCCACACGGTAGTGGTTTGTGCAGAAACAATGTTGGCAAGTAGAAGCGTTAACGATAAGAATAGGAACAGTTTTTTCATGTTATAAATATTGAAAAATTAATCGGATAAGGAAAGGTTAAAAATTTATAGCTGTTATCAACCTTTCGATATCCTCTTTTTCATGCCAGGAGGAAAGCACTATACGGTTTAAAATTTTGTCTGTAGGGTTCGGATAGGGAAAAGACGAAATCAGGATCTGCCTTTGCAAAAGATGTTGTGAAAAATTTACATCACCCAGTAGATACACAGGGAAACCCGGCTCACATTTCCAAGTAAGATTTGAAACCGTTTCGAACATTGCCATGTTGTTTTTCAGTTTGTTTAATGCTTTGTTGTATATTTCTTCAGCATGGATAAATGCATAAAGCCCCGCCGCACTGGATGGGGAGGCCCCAATAAAAGTATTAGAACTTTTAAGTTTATTAATTACTGAATTTGAAGTTAAAACAATACCAGCATCAACACCCAATGCCTTTGCCATTGAGGCAACCACTACATTTTGGATGTTTTCTTGTTTGGGGAGGTTTTTGATCGTACCCATCCCATTGTTATTTACGCCAATCCCGTGCGAATCATCTACAATGAGGGTAATATTTTTATCTTTTCGGATCTCTTTTAGAAAATTGAAATCATAAATTTCAGGGATGAGGTTGTTCATCGAATTGCTGATCAAAACCCAATTTTTCTCTTCGGATAAATTTATTTTTTCAGTCGTTTCTACCGCCCAATCACTAAATAAACCTAAATTTTTGACCTGATTTTCGCTTAACCAAAGCGCAGGATGACTACCTGGGGCATATACCACTTCTGAAGATTCGGATAGTGCTTTAACCGTGAGCTGAGCTGCTAAATATCCACTTGAAGTAATTAATGCTGCTTCTGTACCATACCTCACCGCGGCTATATTTTCTGCTTCATCATAAATGCCCAGTTGAATATTGTTTGTGCGACTTGTACCGTTATTTAAACCATATTTCTTAATTCCTTCAATATAAAGATCGATAAAAGGCTTGTTTTGAGGAATACCCAGATAAGCAGTTCCGCCAAAATATAAATACGATTTACCATCAATATTGATGCTGTTAGAAAAAGGCTGGGTAATGGATTTAAAATCTGGCATTAAAAATTATCATGTATATAAGTTACTATCCTCACCATTTCTGCCCGTACCTCTGCTGTTGGTTTTATAAAATTATTGTTCATAAAAGAGTAGATATAGGTTTTGCCTTTTTTGGTAAGTACATACCCGCTTTGATTATGTACCCCGCCCAGCGAACCTGTTTTGCCATATACAAAAGGTTTGTCGGTTTTAGGGTAGGCATTTTTTAAGGTTCCGCTTTTTCCTCCCGCAGGAAGCATATCGAATAATTTTTCGGGATTATTTACCATCTTATAAATAGAATCCAGTAAATAAACATTGTCGCGGGGCGTAAACAAATCCTGACGGGATAAACCAGAGCCATCTACCCATTTTACTTGATCCGGTAAAAAGGAGAGGTAATTTTTTGTAATGTGCTCAATTGCTTTTGCTGTGCTTAAGGTATCTCCAATCTGGTTTGAGCAAACCAATAATAAGTGTTCGGCAATAAAATTATCGCTGGGTAACATCATATGTTTTAAAACCGAATCGCGTTTTGCGCCAGGTAAAGTTTTAGCATCAGCTGGCATTTTATACTTTATAATGCCTACAGGTTTATGCAAAGTATCTGCAAGTATTTCTACGGTAACCTGTGTACTGGTTTTATACGGATTTTGTTGGTTATAACCTGGTTTTACAGCAACGGCAGGATAATGGAACCGGTTGGTTAAAAAATCTCTGGTTACTTGAAAATTGCCTGTAGTTTTTGTAGAATCTATTTCGAAACAAGGTGCAAAAACCTTTGGCTCTATATTAATTTTGTTTGGAGAGGCATAGGTAGAAGTAACCATATTATCCATAATCGGCATTTCTGTAATTTCCGGCTGGTAGTAATAATCATAATCATCCCAGGCCCAGCCATCGCCAAAAAAATTACCTGCATAGCGGCCCGGCGCAAAAAACAGTTTTTTGTTAGAAGCCAAAAGAAAATTATAGGCCGATTTATCTTTTACAGCAAACTGTAAAAATGCCGGATCGCCTGTTCCCCAAAAAATTAAAGAATCGTTCCGCTCAACATATTTTAGTGCAGGCATTAAATCAGGAATCATTTTCATGCTTGCAAAAAAAGTATAGAGTTTTGTATTAGAGGCAGGAGTAAAATACTTGTCGGCATCTTTCTCAAAAATCATTTTTTTATCAGTAGGATTAAAAAGTGCAAAACCAACCTGATATTGTTTAATTACCTGTGAGTTTTTAAATTCTTTCGCCACCTTATTCGAAATAATTTTATTGGTTGAGCAACCGGTTAACACACAAATAAATAGCGTAAACGACAGAAAAATGAAATTTTGATTTTTAAACTTGAACATGTTCTAAATTTAGTGGGAATAATAAGCAACTAATTTATTAAATTTAGTTTAATGTTAACCAAATATAGCCCCGGTGTAATAATCTGTTTACGTAAACTAACCATTTGCCTGGGTTTTTTATTTCTTGCATTTTCGGGTTTCTCTCAGGAGTTTTTATTCAAAAGAAACCGGCAGAAACAATCCATTGCTTTTAAGTGCATTAAAAACCTAATGGTAATTCCGGTTTATGTAAACGGCAAAGGCCCGTTTGATTTTGTTTTGGATACCGGTGTTGGACCAATGATTATAACCGATCCTTCAATTATTGATTCGTTAAACTTTAGCATGCTCCGTAAAATTAAGGTTTCGGGCCTGGGCATAGAAAGCGTAGAGGCCTATGTATCGCAGAGTTTGGATGTTAAAGTGGGCAATACGGCTATAGAGCGTATACCAACAGCAATTTTAAAAGAAGATCTCTTTAATTTATCAGGACATTTGGGATTAAAAATTTATGGTTTATTGGGTTACAGCTTTTTTAACAGTTTTATTGTTGATGTACGGTACAGCGAAAACAGGCTGATTATTTACAATCATGAGGCGAAAATAAAATATCGAGGGAAAAAAATCCCCATCCAGATAGAAAACCAGAAACCCTATATTTTGGCAAGTATAGAAATACCAGATAGCGGAACCGTTACAGCCAGGTTTTTAATGGATACAGGTGCCAGTCATGCCTTATCGATGGAAATGCTGAACGGAACAGAATTTCCTCTGCCCGAAAAAAAAATTAAAGCCAATCTCGGAATGAGCCTGAGTGGACAGATTAAAGGCTATGTTGGCCGTTTGAGTAAACTTAATGTAGGCGGTTTTGTGTTTAAAGATGTAGTTGCAGGTTTTCCGGATTTTAAAACGATTGCCAATAAAATTGATTTATCAAAAAGGAATGGAAATTTAGGGGCTGATCTGCTTCGGAAATTCAATATCCAGTTCAATTACCAGGATGGTTTTATTTACGTTAAACCCAATGGCGCGAGTAAAACTCCTTTTGAGCACGATATGGTAGGGATGGTTATTTACCTTGATCAAAAAGATTATAAACGATTGATTATTGGAGAAATAGATGAAGATAGCCCTGCTGAAAAAGCCGGATTATGCCCCGATGATGAAATTATTGGTGTAAACTTTAAGGGAATAGATGCATATTCGTTAAACGATCTTACCGAATTATTTAAATCAAAAGCAGATCGGAGCTTAATTTTCGAAATTTATAGAGATAAACAAGTTTTTTTTAAAGTAGTAAGGCTCGAAAAGAGGATTTAACAGAGGTAATCTTCCTGTTACAAAAGAATTGTGGTGTAACAAGATTTTAACTTTAACCTCTTATTGCCAAGCAAACTAACTTTATAAACACATGAAGAAAAACTTTAAGGTACTTGCGTTAGCGGGTATCGTAGCACTTGGTGTAGCCGGATCAAACTCCGCCTATGCCCAGAAAAAGTCTAAAACCACAAAAGGAGCCACACCAGCTACTCCGGCCACCACAGCAGCAGCACCTAAAAAAGAAGGAATTAAACCATTTTCAGAGGTAATTACTGCAAAAGCCAGAACAACAAACGGTTTGTTCAAAACACACAAAGTAGATGATAAATGGTATTTTGAAATACCAGATTCGATGATTAACCGTGAAATGCTTGTGGTTACACGTTTGGCAAAAGTACCGGCAGGCGTTAAAGTGGGCAACCAGCAATATGGTGGTGAAGAACTGAACGAACAGGTTTGGAAATGGGAGCGTAGAGGCAAGCAGGTTTATATCCGCGTACCAAGTTACTCAACCAAAGCAGATCCGAACAGCGATATGTACGAATCGGTTCAAAACTCCAATCTGGCGCAAATTTTAGCCAGTTTTGAAATTAAAGCTTATAATAAAGATACTACAGGTGTAGTGATTGATGTTACCGATTTTTATAATGGTGATATAATGGCAATCGGTGCAACCGATCAGATGCGTAAAGCCTATAAAGTTACCGTGTACGATGCCACGCGTTCATACATCGATACCGTTAAAACTTTCCCGATAAACCTTGAAGTAAAAACTGCGAAAACTTATCGTGCGGCCGAATCGCCAACTGATAACAGCAATGCCGCTGTTACTTTTGAGTTTAATACCTCAATGTTATTGTTGCCGAAAATACCTGTTAAAGCCAGAATAATGGATAACAGAGTAGGTTTCTTTGGTCAATCGCAAATAGATTATGGAACCAATGCACAAAAAGCAGAGCGTACCGCATACATTCACCGCTGGAATTTGGTACCGAAAGATACCAACGCCTATAAACGTGGCGAACTGGTAGAACCTGTAAAACCGATTGTGATTTACATTGATCCGGCAACACCAAAAAAATGGGTGCCGTTTTTAATCCAGGGAATTAACGACTGGCAGGTAGCGTTTGAGGCCGCAGGTTTCAAAAATGCCATAATAGGTAAAGAAGCACCAACAGCGCAGCAAGATCCTCAGTTCAGCGTAGAAGATTCGAGATATTCGGTTGTGCGCTATTTTGCATCTGATATTGCCAATGCATACGGACCGCACATCAGCGACCCTCGTACCGGCCAGATTTTAGAAACACACATCGGTTGGTACCATAACGTAATGAACTTATTGCGTAATTGGTATTTTGTACAAACAGCAGCCATTAACCCCGAAGTACGTAAAGCGCAGTTTACAGATGCACAAATGGGCGAATTGATCCGTTTTGTTTCTTCACATGAAATTGGCCATACCTTAGGTTTGCCACACAACTTTGGTTCTAGCTATGCTTATCCGGTTGATTCTTTAAGATCTAAAACCTTTACAGATAAACATGGTACCGCACCATCAATCATGGATTATGCCCGTTTTAACTATATCGCACAACCAGGCGATGGCGTAACCAAGCTTCATCCTCAAATTGGCGAATATGATAAATGGGTTGTAAAATGGGGCTACTCATGGATTCCTGGAAATAAAACTGCCGAGCAGGAAAAAGAAGTTTTAGACCAATGGACTTTAAAAAATGCAGGTAACCCTTTATATTTCTATGGCCGCCAGGGAACTTCTTTAGATCCACGCTTACAAAGTGAAGATTTAGGTGACAATGCCATGAAAGCAAGTACTTATGGTATTGCAAACTTAAAACGTATTCTCCCTAATGTAGAAAAATGGACATATCAAAAAGGTAAAGATTACAGCGATTTAAAAGAAATTTATACTGAAATTGTTGGCCAGTTTAACCGTTATATGGGTCATGTGGCAACAAATGTTGGTGGTTTGAGTGAAAACTTTAAAACTTACGAGCAAAAAGGACCTGTTTATGCTTATTTGCCAAAAGCCAAGCAAAAAGAAGCAATTACTTTCTTTAATCAACAATTGTTTACCACACCATTGTGGTTAATTAGCAACGATCAATTGAGCAAATTTGATAACGGCGTGTTATTAAACCGTATTAAAGGTGTTCAAACCAATACCTTAGGCAATTTATTATCAGCATCACGTATTGCACGCTTGTTGGATAATGAAACCAAAAACGGTGCAGCAAAAGCTTATACATTACCCGAATTATTTACTGATTTAAGGTCATCGGTTTTTGTGGCTGGTAGAGCAGATGCCTTTAAACGTAACTTACAACGCGCTTATGTAGACCGTTTACAAGATTTAATGACAAAAGATGCTGATCTTCCTGTTGGTTTCCCGGTAGATTATGCTGCGAGTTATGGTTTAACGCCAATCAATGTAGGTTTATCAGATATCAGACCATTGGTTAGAGCTGAATTGAAAACACTCTTGGCTACAACAAAAGCCAGGGCAACAGCAGGCGATGCCATTACAAAAGCACATTACGAAGATTTGAGCATCAGAATTAAAGATATTTTAGATCCGAAAAAATAAATGGTTGAAGTAAAAGCAATCATTTAAAAATCATTCATTCAAACATTTTTTGCGTTGCTTAAACCTCGCAGGTTATAAACCTGCGAGGTTTTCTTTTTATTGATACCTTTTGTATAATTCTTGATGCTTTAAGGGAAACGCTAAATCGTTTTTTAATTTTATTGCAAAACCAGAATTATGTTCAAAAAGCTAATATTTTCACTTACCTTACTAACAATCGGTTTATCTGCTTTTAGTCAGAGCAACGATTCTTTAGCCGTCGTAAAAGCCAAATGGCAGAAAAATAAAATTGCCAAGCAGGTGGTTTTATACAGGCATCATTTTGATCAAAAAAATCTTTTCACTGCAAATGAAAATATTTCGTTCTTGGAAATAAAAAATACCGGACGTAAAGCTGTATTTACCATCGGTGCAGAAGAAAAAGAATTGATTACCACCAGTAATTTCGGTTTAAGGGATACAGCTATAGCTGCGGTAAATGGCAATTTTTTTGATGTAAAAAATGGAGGATCGGTAGATTTTGTGCGCGTAAACGGAAATACCATCAATACCAACCGTTTAGATAAAAATAATAGCCGCGCAAGGCACCAGGAAGCGGCCATTGTAATCGAAAACGGAAAAATTTCAATCCAAAAATGGGATGGTTCTGCTGATTGGGAAACTAAATTAACGGCAGAAAATGTTTTATTGAACGGACCGTTATTAACATTAAACAGTATTGATGAAACATTGGATACGGCAGGCTTTAACCGCTTGCGCCATCCACGTACCTGCCTGGGCATGAAACCAAATGGAAGGGTAATTTTATTGACGGTTGATGGAAGAAACGAAAATTCAGCAGGCATGAGTTTGTTTGAGCTTACCAAACTGATGCGCTGGTTGGGTTGTACAAGCGCGATAAATTTCGATGGCGGCGGCTCTACCACACTCTGGGTAAATGGAATGCCAGATAATGGCGTGGTAAATTTTCCAACAGATAATAAAAAATGGGACCATGAAGGGCAGCGGAAAGTAGCAAATGTAATTTTAGTAAAGAAGCCAGCCAGGCGATAGCCGCTATCGACCATAAGAATGTTTAGCTCTGGTTAAAAAAACTTATTTTAGCCAAAGATTTTTGTAGAAATGATTAAAAATACGATATACTTTTTCTTTTTTGTGCTGATGCTTTCTGCCTGCAAGTTTGGCTCTAAAACCAGTGATCCAACTTTAAGGGATTTCACTTTCGAGCCCGTTAAAGGTATTCGTTATCAGGAGGTTAAACGCAGGTTTAAAGATGGGCTTTCTTTCAACGAAGCCGGATTTATGCAAAAACCATCGTGGATTATCGAAGTTGCAAAAGAAGATACGATGATGGCCTGGAGTCCGCAGAAGCAAAAGATGCAGAAATTTTACATGCAATACGACCACGGAAATGTATACAATTTTGCCGCAGAATTTTTTAAAGTAAAACACATCAGTAAAGATAGTTTGGTTTTTCAACGGGTACAGGTTGATGGAAAAGTGATCGCTTCGGATGTTCGATCGGACGTGAATATGACCTTTTACGCACAGAATTACATTAAAAATAAATTAAAAGTAAAAGCTGCCGATCTTCAAAAGCCAACGAAAGCGGATACTGCTTTTATTGAGAAACGCGCAGCAAAGGTAAACCTGAACAGCGACAGTGCTTTTGCTGCAACAGACCCTGTTCAGTTTATACCCAAAAGCAAAATTGCACGCAAAGAAAAAATCAGTACGGTAGACCGGGCAAATAACAGAACGGAGGCTTACGATTACATGTTTCCGCAATACATCATCAGGATTGACCGCGCTTATAAAGATTTTGCTTATCAGGTTGCAGCCGTTGTGGATTTTCAGGGAGGGATACATGTAAAAACCATTTATAATGTACTTCCGGAGAATGCCGAAGCGAAGAAAAAAGTGGCTCAGGGAATAGCCGATATTTATGTTAGAAACCTTTTTAACGTAGCTCCCGGAACCACACTCGGAATCCCGCATAATAGTGAAATTACTTTAACAATAATTGGTAAGGCAATTAAAACGCCTTAATAATCTGATGTTTACAAAATTTTAACGTTAAAAAAATGTTAAAATTTATTTTGATTTTAAAAATTAAAACTTACCTTGCAGACTTAATTTTAATATTTAATACAATGCAAGAAGGCACAGTAAAATTCTTCAATGTAACTAAAGGTTTTGGCTTTATCGTTCCTGCGAATGGCGACAGCGAAATTTTTGTTCATTCAACAGGTCTTATCGACGAAATCCGTGAAAACGACAAAGTACAGTACGAAGTTGCTAACGGTAAAAAAGGCTTAAACGCCGTTAATGTGAAAGTAATTTAATTTATTTATCATATTTACAGAGAAGGCTGCTTTCTTGCGATGGCGGCCTTTTTTTATTTTCTTTTTTCCGAATCGATTTCAGTTCCCTTAAACCTCAGTATGACTTATTACTTCATTATTCCTGGCTTGGGCAATTCCGGCCCGGATCATTGGCAAAGCTATTTTGAAAAATCAGGTGAAAACTTTATCCGCATCAATCAAAAGGAGTGGGATGAACCGGCAAGCTATGATTGGATTGAAAATATAGACAATACCCTCAGCAATTATAACCTTGAAGAGGTGGTTTTAATTGGCCATAGTTTGGGTTGCGTAGCAATTGCCAACTGGGCAAAAAAATATCAGAGGATTATTAAAGGAGCATTATTGGTTGCACCAAGCGATTTGGAAGCACCACGTTACACATTTAATACCGTAGGTTTTGATTACATGCCCGATGATAAAATAAATTTTAAAACCATAGTGGTAACCAGCTCAAACGATGAGTGGGTAACATTGGAAAGGGCTAAATTTTTTGCAGAAAATTGGGGAAGCGAATTTATTAATATTGGCGAAGCGGGCCATATTAATGCAAAAACAGGATTTGGAAACTGGCCGGAAGGATTGGAAATTTTGAAGAGATTGGGTTAAATTTCCCGCAGATTGCGCGGAAAACGCAGATGACAATAATCTGCGTAAATCATCTTAATCTGCGGGGCATTTAAATAAAAGCGTATTATTTATGCATCTTTTTCCTTAAAAACTGATCAAGAAATATCAATCCAATCACCAGGTCGAAAAATAAAAAGCTATACAATACAGTAGGCGTGATGTACTGATCTACATTAAAATTCAAATTAACATTAAAACCGAATTTAGGCATGCTTAAGTTCGAAATGTAGAGCACATAGCCAAATAAGGCTAGCAAGGAGATCACAAAAAAGCCACCAATGCTATAAATAATCTTTTTATCAACCTGTGTTTTCATGGCCACAGGTGCAGGAGCCAGGGCAACACTTTCCATCACATTCCTGGTGAACGATAGGGAAGGTTCATCAAGATCCATGCTTTCGAAAGATAAATTAAGTTTAACTAAATCCTCATATTGTGATTTTATCTCAGCATCAGATTCAATTTTTTCTTCGATGGCTTTTTTAGCAGATTCATCTAAATTTCCATCAATATAATCCCAAAGCTGTTGTTCTATTGTATTCATAGTAACTCCTTTACTTCATCTTTTAACAAATATTGTAATTTTTCTTTAAGCCTTTGCCTTGCCCTATGCAATTTTACTTTTATGGTATTCGGTTCCATATGCAAAGCTTCACCAATTTCTTCCAAACTTTGCTCGCCTTTATAAAACATCGTAATAATGGCAGCATCATCCGGCATTAAGTGGGTAATGGCCAAATTTAAAAAAGCATGACTATCTTGTTTCTCATAACCATTGGCATTAAAGCCAGAGGTGTGATTTTCAAGTTGTATACTGGTGCTTTCATCATGAATTGAAGCGGTATCTAAACGGTTTTTTCTCAAAAAAGTCATGGCAGTTGTGTAGGTAATTGTATAAAGCCAGGTGCTAAATTTGGCCGTTTGTTTAAATGTACCCAACGCTTTATATGCTTTTACAAAACAATCCTGAGCAATTTCTTCTGCATCTTCTCTATTTTTCGAAAACCTTAAAGCAAGCGTAAATACAAACCGTTGATGGCGTTTTACCAACAAAGCATACTGAGCGGTTTCACCGTTCAATACATTTTGTATCAGTGCCAAATCTGTAAGTTTTTGCTCCATGTTTAGCGGTAAGACTACAATAGAGATAAGTAGGTTACACGTGAAACATCATTTTTATGATCAGGCTGAGTTAAACAGCGCATTTGTAGTTAATGGGGAGTAAAATCCTATGTGTTTTTGGAAAACGAAAGGGCAGTAATTCTTGGCGGTTTACAGTCCCGCTGTTCGCTATAGTTCCGATGAAAAACCGGGAGCTGCCGCTGCCATCCGGTTTATAAACAACGTTGGTACACCGTGCAGATTTTTAAAATGAATGTTGCTTTATCCAACCAGGCCCGAGTGAAGGTTCCCTCAATATTATTAGCGTTTTTAACCACAGATGAACATAGATAAACACAATCTTTATGTCTGTGTGCATCCTTTTATCTGTGGTTGATACTTGCTAATGCGATGCAAAAAACTTTAACCCTGCAATAGAGCCAATTAGTGTACAGATAAAAAATATCCTCCAAAAAGTTGCCGGCTCGTTAAAATATACAATTCCGATAATTACCGTTCCAACAGCACCTATGCCTGTCCAAACGGCGTAAGCTGTTCCCATAGGTAAGGTTTGTGTAGCTTTATTTAATAATAAAAAGCTTAAGGCGATGCAAACGAAAAATGCCGCACTCCATTTTATATTCGAAAAATTGTTCGATAATTTAAGGCAGGTAGTAAAACCAACCTCGAAAAGGCCGGCAATAATTAATATAATCCAGTTCATAATAAATGTGTTTGTACAAATTTACAGCACATTTATGGGGCAGCATTTTACAAATGTTAAAAAAATAAACTTATTTATTAGCTGCCCTGATGCGGCTTAAAGTAACCTGCGTTACGCCAAGATAAGAAGCAATGTGTTTTAAGGCCACACGTTTTATCAATTCAGGCGATTGCGTTAAAAAATCCTGGTAACGCTCTGCTGCTCCTTTAAAAGCCCTGTCAATTAATCTTCTTTCTGTAGCAATTAATTCCTGTTCAGCAATTTTTCTACCCCAATTGGCAATTTCTAAATGTTGGCTATAAAGCGAAAAAAGATCGCTCAGTTTCATCTGGAGTAAGCAACAATCGTCTAAAAGTTCAATGTTTTCGTAACCTGGCTTATTGTTAATGTAGCTGTTAAAAGAAAAAAGAACATCGCCACTTTGCCCAAACCAAAAAGTAATCTCCTGGTTTTCACCATCAGAATATGCCCTGGCTATGCCGCTTAAAAGAATATAAAAATGGGGTTCTGTTTTATTTGCATAAATCAGGATTTTTCCTTTTTGATGCTGTACTTCTAAACTAATCGCAGCTAACCGATCTAAAGCCTCATCGCTTAAAGATTTAAAAATTGAGATATTTTTTAACTGATTGTGCAAGGGGATTATTTAATTGTTGGATAAAGCTATTGTTTTTTTTTGAGCAAGGGTGTAACCTGATTAAAAAGTATGTAGTCATAATACACAGAACACGGTTCAATAGACAAATAGAATATTTACAAATTAAAAAATTATAATCATGGAAGCTATATTAGTACCAATCTCACTTTTTTTAGGCGCATTCGCAATGGTATTTGGAATACGCTATTTATCAAATAAGGAAAAGATGGCAATGATTGAGCGGGGAATCGATCCTGGTGTGCACAAAGCAACGCCAAAACCTTTTTTAAGCTTAAAATTCGGACTGCTTTTAGTGGGTTTGGGAATAGGTTTATTGGTGGCCCTTTTTACAGTTAGGGGCGTATTTGGCAGCAACATGACAAACGCCGAACAAGGCCAATCGGTAGCGATTTACTTCGGTTGCATCGGTATCTTCGGTGGCCTGGGCCTTATCGTTTCCTATCTCGTAGAAAAGAAATGGCTGGATAACAGCAGCAAGTTTTAATCAGCAGAGAAGTCAAGTTTTTATCGTGCAGAAGCAATTAAACTTGACTTCTCTTTTTTACTGCGGCTTATTAATAATTGCAACCGTTAATCGGCTAATGCAATTCATTTTGCCACGTTCATCATAAATTTTAATTTCCCAAACCTGTGTTTTCGCACCAACATGTAAGGGTTTGCAAATGCCTTTAACCAAGCCTGATTTTACCGGACGCAGGTGGTTTGCGTTAACTTCTAAACCAACGGCAATATACTTTTCAGGATCGATACACATATAAGAGGCGATACTGCCCAACGTTTCGGCCAAAACTACCGAAGCACCGCCATGAAGAATTCCGGCTGGTTGGTGTGTACGTTCATCAACAGGCATTGTACCAACAATAAAATCTTCGCCAATTTCTGTAAAACGAATATCGAGCAGCGCACCTAAATGATTTTTAGGGCGGTTATTTAAATCATCAACGGTAAAATTTTTAAACCACTTCATAACGTTCTTTTAATATAGAAACATGGTGTAAAATATGACCAGCAACAATGAATAGAATTGATTTTACATTAATCTCCCTGTCTGAAGCGATTCCTTTCCGGTTTAATTCTTCTTCATTTAACGATCTAAAAAGATAAAGATTGGCTTTGCGCAGCGCAGTAAATTCTTCAATTAAATCTTCCAGATCACGCTCCGCAAAGCGTGCATTTGCTACATATCCGTCTTCTTCAAAACCTGGTAAAGCTTGCTTTTCATTTCGAGCAAAACAGGTAATGCGGTAGGCAAAAACACGCTCTGTATCGATAATATGCCCTAACATTTCCCTCAACGTCCATTTGCCGTCTGCATAGGCATAGTTTGCTTTGTCGGTATTGGCCCTAAATAAAGCCGGTAAACTTTGTGCCTGATCGTTTAAAATCTCAAAAATATCTCCATCAACTTTACTGATGTAAGTTTCGCCCCAAATTGGATATTCATTAGGCTGTGGTCGGTTCATATCTTAAGCTGCTTTTTAATATTATTCTAAAGGTTGTGCCCTTACCCAGCTCAGATTCCTTTACAAAAATTTCGCCACTGTGGTAATTCTCAACAATACGTTTGGTAAGCGACAAACCTAAGCCCCAGCCTCTTTTACGTGTAGTATAACCTGGTTGAAAAACGGCATCAAATTTAGAACGTGGAATCCCTTTTCCCGTATCGCTTACATCAATAAATACCTGCTCTTTGGCGAGGTTTTCAATAATATTAATGGAGATTGATCCCTCATTTTCGATTGCATTGGCTGCATTTTTTAAAAGGTTTTCAATTACCCAATCAAATAAAGGCACATTTAGCATCGCTCTTACCTGCTCATCGCCCGTAATGCTAAATTTAACTTTATCAGATGTACGAACCTTAAAATAACGGATAAAATCGCTGATTACAATATAAACCGTATGGTCTTCAAGTATTGGTTTTGAGCCGATTTTAGAAAAACGGTCCGTAATAATTTCGAGCCTTTTAATGTCGTTTTCCATTTCTGCAATCAGAGGGTCGTCTTCCGCATCAAATTTAGATTTCATTAACTCCGTCCAGGCCATGAGGGATGATATGGGAGTACCCAGCTGGTGGGCCGTTTCTTTGGCCAAACCTACCCAAACATGGTCTTGCTCATCTTTTCGGGCAGAACTGAATGCAGCATAAGCCGTTAGCAGAAAGAGAAATATAACTCCCATTTGTATGTAAGGGAAATACCTCAACTGTGTTAAAATAAACGAATCGCGATAGTAAGCCTTAAATTTTTTACCGAAAATATTCATTTCATCCGGCGGATGCTGAGTTTTCATTTGCCTTAGCTGCCGCACAAAGTATAAGCTATCGTAACTAAGCTGGGTATCGGCAGTGGCATAATTGGTTTTAGTACTGTCCAACCCAAAAAAGGAGCTGATCATTCCTGCCGAATCAATCATGATTACAGGGGTTTTGGTATTTGCACGTACCGTTTCTACAATAACACGGTAATCGTCATTATCATATAAAAACATGGCCCTTTCCTGTATTTTAACCCAAAGGTGAAATTGATCTGCTTCCTCACGTTCCATTTTTTTTACAAAAGAATCGGTGTAAAATACTGAAGCAATGCCAATTAAGATGGCAAAAATGAGAAGGAAAAACTTCCAACGGCGTTTCTTTTGATAAGGATTCATGCTTTAGCTAGCCAAATTACAATAACAAAACGGAAAAATCGTAAAACCATTATGCTTTTTCCAAAACCTTAAGGCAATCTTTTAGAAATTACAGTTGCTTCATCACAGATGAAAACGATATAAAATGGATGAAAAACATATCTTTGTGCCGAGCATAGTGCTTAGCGCTTAGAGCATGGATTGCACCGTACCCTTTGCCCTTAACTCCCTGCTCTTTGCTTAATCATGGATAAAAAAGTTAGAGTAAGATTTGCCCCAAGCCCAACCGGAGGCTTACATTTAGGTGGTGTACGCACCGCTTTGTTCAATTATTTGTTTGCCAAAAAAAATAACGGAACTTTTGTACTTCGTGTAGAAGATACCGATCAAAACCGTTTTGTAGAAGGTGCCGAAGCGTATATCGTAAACTGTTTAAATTGGTGTGGAATTACTCCGGATGAAAGCCCTGCCAACCCCGGCGTTTACGGCCCTTACCGTCAAAGCGAACGCAAACCAAGTTATAGGAAATTTGCCGAACAATTAATAAGCGATGGTTATGCCTATTATGCGTTTGATACCCCCGAAGATTTAGATGCTAAACGTAAAGAGATTCCGAATTTTCAGTACGGCCAGGCCACACGCATGCAAATGCGCAACTCGTTAACCCTTACTATAAGTGAAGTAGAAGAGTTATTGGCAGCTAAAACTCCGCACGTAATCCGTATTAAAGTACCAGCTGATGAAATTGTACATTTTAACGATTTAATCCGTGGTGATGTAAGCTTCGAAACCTCACTTGTTGATGATAAAGTGTTGTTAAAAGCCGATGGAATGCCAACTTACCATTTAGCCGTTGTGGTTGATGATAGGGCGATGGAAATTACACACGCTTTTAGAGGCGAAGAATGGTTGCCATCAGCACCTGTTCATATTTTACTTTGGAAATATTTAGGTTGGGAAACAGATATGCCGGCCTGGGCGCATTTGCCTTTGATTTTAAAACCAGACGGACACGGAAAATTAAGCAAACGTGATGGCGACAGATTGGGTTTCCCGGTTTATGCCATGAATTGGACCGATCCTAAAACTGGTGATATAACCAAAGGCTTTAAAGAAATGGGTTTTATGCCCGAAGCTTTTGTAAATATGCTTGCGCTTTTGGGTTGGAATGATGGTACCGATCAGGAATTGTTCTCGTTAAAAGAATTAGAAGAAAAATTCTCTATAGAAAGAATCAGTAAAGCTGGTGCTAAATTCGATTTCGAAAAAGCAAAATGGTATAACCACGAGTGGATCAAAGCGGAACGCGCAGAGCGTTTGGCGCCGGGCGTTAAAGCTGAGCTCGAAAAAGCAGGATTCGAAATTAATGATGACGCGTTTTTAAACACCATAATCGATCTAATTAAAGACCGTTGCACACTATTGCCCGATTTTGTGGCGCAGAGCAGTTACTTTTTTGCTGCGCCTGCCGAATATGATATAAATGCTGTTAAACCAAAGTGGACATCCGAAAAAGCTGAATTTTTTAATGCTTTTGCCGATAATTTAAGTCTTACAGATGCCATTACTGCCGAAGCAGCTTTTAAAGCTTTGGCTGATGAAAAAGGATTTAAACCAGGCGAATTGATGTTGCCTTTCCGCATAATGTTGGTAGGTGGCAAGTTTGGCCCGGGTGTTTTTGATATTGCCTTGCTGCTGGGCGTTGCAGAAACCAAAGCCAGGATAGCTAAAGCAATAGCTGTTTTTAATGGCTAAGATATTTATTGTATACATAAATGGGTGCCTTTAATTTTTACTGACACCCATTTTATTATCATTCATCCAAAAAAACTGATCTGGGGTATAATTATACTTCTTTCTCATTTTGAGAGCGATTATATTTAAACCATTAAATTATGTGACAAATTTTTAAGTGGCAGATTTTGTGTCACATAGAAATGTGTCACAACTCTGCGTCCAAATTCTAAGAAGGAATAAAAAAGGTCGCAAAACAGATTTATGTTGTAATTGTAGCCAGAATTGCGATTGGATACAACCTAAAAAGGGTAATTCAATCAAAATAATTTCTACTTTAGTATAACAATTGTGCCGTGATTAAGGTTATTCATTAAACTAAAAAATATAAACTATGCAATGGTTTGGTAAAGGCAGTAATAATGTAGAAGATGGAAGAAGTGGCGGTGGCGGAAAAACCATCCTGGGCGGCGGCATCGGTATTGTTATTGTAGTACTTGGATTAATTTTCGGTAAAGATTTAACCGGGGTGGTAAGCCAGATTCCCGCCACAACCGGAACAGAAGAAGTAAAACAGGGTGTGCCGGCTAATGATGCTCAGGCACAGTTTGTTTCTGGTGTTTTAGAATCAACAGAGCAGGTTTGGGATAAAGAATTTCAGGCAATGGGCAAACAGTACGAGTACCCGAAATTAAGGTTGTTCAGGGAGGCTGTGCAAACCGCATGTGGAAATGCAAATGCCAATGTAGGGCCCTTTTATTGCCCGGGCGATCGTAAGGTATATATCGATCTGTCATTTTATGATGATTTAAAAAGCCGTTTCGGAGCAGCCGGCGATTTTGCCCAGGCGTATGTAATTGCTCACGAAGTTGGGCACCACGTTCAGAATTTATTGGGCATTTCAGAAAAATTAGATCAGGCACGAGGTCAGGTAAGCGAAAAAGAGTATAACCGTTTATCCGTTAAATTAGAATTGCAGGCTGATTTTTTTGCCGGTCTTTGGGCACATAACGCACAAAATCTAAAAGATTTTAAATTAGATGAAGGCGATATTGAAGAAGCTTTAACTGCTGCCAATGCCATTGGCGATGATAAACTTCAAAAGCAGGCCACAGGCGATGTACAGCCTGATTCTTTTACGCATGGCACTTCGGCACAGCGCATGTATTGGTTTAAAAAAGGTTTCGAAACCGGAGATATAAAACAGGGTGATACCTTCAACTCAAATAATTTATAAAAAATTAAAACTTTTTTGAAACACCATTGTTTGTTTACAGTTAATGAGATTTTTATCTCCAAACCAAACATAATTATCCCGGCTTCTTATTTGTTTTAATAAAGATGATCCTTATAGTTGATGACAGGCCCGAAAACCTGATCTCGTTACAGAAAGTACTCCAAGCACACAATTTTGAGGTTGATACCGCATCATCCGGCGAAGAAGCACTAAAAAAAGTTTTAAAGAATAATTATGTGCTGATTATTCTTGATGTACAAATGCCAGATATGGATGGCTTTGAAGTGGCAGAAGCCATTTCGGGTTTCAGTAAAGCAAAAGATACCGCCATAATATTCCTTTCCGCAGTTAATACCGAACTTAAATTTATTACCAAAGGCTACCTGAGCGGCGGGTTGGATTACATTACCAAACCTGTTGATATCAATGTACTGTTGCTAAAAATAAAAACGTTTTACCGAATTTACGAACAGAACAGAAAACTTAACGAAGTACAGGAGAAACTGATCGAAGAAATTGAATTCAGGAAGCAGGCCGAACATAAAAAAGACGAGTTTATCAGTATTGCCAGTCATGAGTTAAAAACGCCGTTAACCAGTGTAAAAGGTTACATTCAGCTGTTGCAGAGAAGCTTGAAAAGAGATGATAAAACTATGGCGGAGAATCATCTTGAAAAAGCAAGCATCCAGCTCGAAAAACTAAATGAGCTCATTGTCGATCTGCTCGATATCTCTAAAATTGAAAGCGGGAAGATGAAGTTTAACATGAAAAGCTTCTGTGCCGATAACATGGTAAACAACGCCATAGAGATGCTGCAACATTCCAACCCTGATTTTAAAATCACTAAGCTGGGCAAAACAGATGAGATGATTTTTGGTGATGAAATGCGCCTGGAGCAGGTTGTAATCAATTTTATTACCAATGCGATAAAATATGCCCCTGGCACCAACCAGGTTAATGTTACCATCAACATCAAAGATGAAAAACTGTATCTGGCCGTTAAAGATTTCGGTATCGGTATTTCTAAAGAACAGCAGCATAAAATATTCGATAAGTTTTATCGCGTAGAAGAAAACAGCAACCGTTTTAACGGGTTGGGCATTGGCTTGTACATCTGTTCCGAAATCATCAACCGCCATGGTGGTACTATTGGTGTAAATAGCGTTCCGGATGAAGGTTCTGAATTTTATTTCATCATTCCCATCACCGAAGAAGAAATCCTTAAAAACCAGATCTAATTATCTTAATACATATAATGAAAACAACTCTTAAAAATAATTTACGTTTGGGCCTGGGCCTGTCGCTAATTATTCTATTTATCAGTTCATTGGCATCTTACATCAGTATCAGTAACCTGATTAAAAGTACCGAACTGGTAAAACACAGCGATGAAGTTATTTTAAATACCCAAGGTGTAATTTCTACCTTAAAAGATGCCGAAACCGGGCAGCGGGGCTACCTTTTAACAGGGAATAAAATATTTTTACAGCCATACTACGGTTCTACAGACACGGCAATGGCCGTTTTAAAAAGGATAGAAGCACAAACGAAAGATAATGTAGCCCAGCAAAAAAATGTTGCCGAATTAAGAAATATACTTGCCCGCAGACTCAATATTATTACCTCCACTATAGAAATTAAATCATTGGGCGGACAGGTAGATCCTACGGTATTGTTAGAGGGCAAAATCTACATGGATCAGGCACGTTCAGTGGTAAACAGAATGGTAAAGGAAGAAAGGAGATTGCTCGAAAACCGTACAATCGAACTTAATAAACTTACCGCCTATACCCCGGTTCTAATTTTAATTGCAGCTATTTTGGCCATACTGATTACACTGTTTTTTTATAGAAAAGTATCAGTCGATTTTGATGAGCGTGTTAAGCTTCAAAAAGAAATTGAGGATAAGAAATATGAGATGGAAAAACGCATAGCAGCCATTAAAGAAATTGCTTACCAGATTTCTAACGGCAACTACGGCGTAAAACTCGATAGCCAGTCGCAGGATGATATCGGCGAACTTTCCGAATCGCTAAATAACATGTCATATTCGTTGAAAAAATCTTTTGATACGCTCGAAGAAAATGAATGGATACAAACGGGAGTGGCCAATTTAAATGTAAATATGGTAGGCGAAAAAGATGTTTTCCATTTAGCCGAAGATATTATAGAGTTTTTAGCCAGTTATACCAAAAGCCAGATCGGTGCATTATACTTATTTAAAGATGACGGTTACCTGCATTTAAAAGGCCAGTATGCATTAGAAGGGCAAAACCTCGTAAAAACCCTTGAGCTTGGGCAAGGATTAATTGGCCAGGCCGTAAAAAGTGGTAAACCTATTTTACTTGATGAGGTACCGCAAAATGAATTAACTGTAACGCATGCAACAGGAAATATTAAACCTGCGCAACTAATTGTATTGCCAATTATCAGGAACGAAATTTCTATAGGTGGTTTAGAATTGGGTACAATAGGTAAATACAGCGATTTGCAATTGCATTTTTTAAAGCTCGTTTTATCTGATATAGGCACCGCATTATTAGGCGCACAAAACAGGCAGAAACTTCAGCAATTGTTAGAAGAAACGCAGGCACAATCAGAAGAGTTGCAGGTACAGCACAATGAACTTGAGGGCTTAAATGCAGAACTGGAAGCCCAGGCACAAAAACTACAGGCAAGTGAAGAAGAACTTCGTGTGCAACAGGAAGAACTGTTGCAAAGCAACCAGGAGCTTGAAGAAAGAAGCAGTTTGTTAGAAGAGAAAAATGAACTGATTGAAGAAAGAAATATCGAAATCCAGCAAAAGGCCGAGGCTTTAGAGCTGAGCACAAGGTATAAATCAGAGTTTTTAGCAAACATGTCTCACGAGCTAAGAACGCCTTTAAACTCAATTTTACTATTGTCGAGATTAATGGCCGAAAATGAGGCAATGGACCGTGAGCATCAGGAATATGCGGAGGTAATTCAAAGTTCGGGCCAGGGCTTACTAAGCTTGATTGATGAAATTCTGGATCTTTCTAAAATTGAGGCCGGTAAAATGGAACTTGATAGAATGAACATTAAAGTTGATGATGTGATCTTCAACATGCGTTCATTATTTAATCCTTTGGCAAAAGAGCGGAAACTTGATTTTGTAATTGATAAAGCGGCAGATGTTCCTGAATTTTTCCATACCGATAAAATGCGTTTAGAGCAGATTATTAAAAATCTGTTATCAAACGCAATTAAATTTACCACAGTTGGTTCAGTAACGCTAAACATTAGCAAAAACGACAAACTAGGCGCATTAATATTTAAAGTTACCGATACAGGTGTAGGTATTGCCCCTGAAAAACAGGGAATGGTATTTGAAGCCTTTCAGCAGGCCGATGGTTCTACCCGCCGCAAATTCGGTGGTACTGGTTTGGGCCTTTCTATCAGTAGAGAACTGGCTAAGTTACTCGGTGGTTACATAGAATTAAAAAGTACCGAAGGAGAAGGTAGTATATTTACTTTAACCCTTCCTATTGATAAAAATAAAGGTTTTGATGGTGTTGTAACCGATTTTGAAAAACCTGTAGTGGTTACTCCCGCAGAACCTGCGCTTAAAAAGGTGAGTCATTTAACCGTAAATAATATCCCACAGGAAATAGAAGATGACCGTGATAACATCCAGCCCGATGATAAAGTAATTTTGATTGTGGAAGATGATACCCCTTTTGCAAAAACTCTTTTGGATTTTACCAGGAAGAGAAATTATAAAGGCCTGGTAGCTGTGCGTGGCGATGTAGGTATCGAAATGGCAAAAAACTTTAAACCGCTGGCCATTTTACTTGATATCCAGCTACCGGTTAAAGATGGCTGGCAGGTAATGGAAGAATTAAAGGCCGATCCATCAACAAGGCCCATACCGGTGCACATCATGTCGTCATTGCAGGTTAAAAAAGAAAGTTTATTAAAGGGAGCTGTAGATTTTATCAACAAACCCTTTGCTTTTGAGCACATGCAGGAGATTTTTTCTAAACTAGAACATGCGTTAAGCCGTTACCCTAAAAAAGTACTTATTGTAGAAGAGAATGAGCAACATGCCAAAGCACTGAGCTATTTCCTGAGCAATTTTAATATCCAGACAGAAATTGTTAACCAGGTAAATGAAAGTGTTTCGGCATTACATAAACCCGAGGTTAACTGTGTAATTTTAGACATGGGCATTCCTGATAAACATGCTTATGAAACACTCGAAGTGGTTAAAAAAACACCGGGGTTGGAAAATCTGCCGATCATTATTTTTACAGGTAAAAACCTTTCAAAGGGCGAAGAAAACCGCATTAAACAATATGCCGATTCTATAGTGGTAAAAACCGCCCATTCTTATCAGCGTATTTTGGATGAAGCAGGCCTTTTCTTGCACCTGGTAGAAGAAAAAAGTAAGGAAAAAATAAAATCACCTAAAAAATTCTCCGAATTACAAGATGTTTTGGTTGGCAAAACAGTTTTGGTTGCAGATGATGATGTGCGTAATATTTTTTCTTTAACCAAAATGTTGGAGCAACACCAAATGAAAGTTGTGGCAGCTACAGATGGTAAAGAGGCACTTAAATTATTAAACGAGCATCCGGAAGTAGATGTGGTTTTAATGGATATGATGATGCCTGAACTGGATGGTTATGAAACTACAACAGCCATCAGACAGGACATTAAATACCGTAATTTACCTGTTTTAGCCGTAACAGCTAAAGCCATGATGGGCGACCGCGAAAAATGTATTGCAGCAGGTGCTTCAGATTACATTAGCAAACCGGTAGATATGGATCAATTGGTATCACTTTTACGCGTTTGGCTTTACGAAAATCATCATAAATCATAACCCATTTTTTTAAACTATGCCTCAAAAATTAATTCTCATTATTGATGATGACAACCGAAACATTTTTGCTTTAAAAGCTGTTTTAAAGGCCAAAGGTTTCGATTGTTTATCTGCTGTAAGTGCCCAGGAGGGTTTTTCAATTATAGAAAAGCACGAGAATGTTGCCATTGTTTTAATGGATATGATGATGCCCGATATGGATGGTTACCAGGCCATTGCCGTAATGAAAAAATCGGCCAAAATGCAAAACATTCCTGTATTGGCCGTAACTGCGCAAGCAATGGTGGGCGATAAAGAACGTTGCTTAAGCGCGGGCGCATCGGGTTATGTTTCAAAACCTATAAATGTTGACGAATTATTAGCACAGATAGAAAAATTTACAAAATAGCCGGTGATAAGTGATGCAATAGATAATGATCAGGTGGAAATCCTGCTGAATGATGTTTTGGAAAGCCACGGATACGATTTTCTGGAATATTCTCACGCATCAATAAAAAGGAGAATAACCCGCCTTTATGCACTGGATAATTTTGTGAGCTTTGCCGAATTCCGCTATACAATTAAAACCGATAAACAATATTTTAAGCGTTTCCTGGAAGAAATTACGGTTAATGTTACCGAAATGTTCCGCGATCCGTCTTTTTATAAGGCATTACGGAATGATGTTTTACCGGTTTTAGGCACTTATCCCTTTATCCGAATTTGGGTAGCAGGTTGCTCTACCGGAGAGGAAGCCTATTCGCTGGCAATTGTTTTAAAAGAACTTAACTTGCTCAATAAATCGCTTATTTATGCCACCGATATTAATCCCTCTGTTTTGGAAAAGGCAAAAAAAGGCATGTTTCCATTAAATTATCTAAAACAGTATTCAGAAAATTACCTGCAATCGGGAGGGGTAAAAGAGTTTTCCAGTTATTATACCGCAAATTACTCTTTGGCAAAGTTTGATGAGAGTTTAAACAGTAAAATGATTTTTTCGACACATAATTTAGTTTCAGACCATTCTTTTAATGAATTTCAGCTGATTTTATGTCGAAATGTATTAATTTACTTCGATAAAGAGTTGCAGCATAAAGTATTTAACCTGTTTGATGGAAGTATCGAGAAATTAGGATACCTTGCTTTGGGCAGTAAAGAAAGTTTAGAATTTTGGCCAAAATCAAAAGAATATAAAAGGGTAAAAATGGAGAAAATATGGCGCAAACTATAAATTCTGCCCGCTGTAATGCATTAATTATTGGCGGTTCGGCCGGCAGTTTGGATGTATTGCTGGAAATTTTTCCTGCTTTAAGGAATGATATGAGTTTTCCAATTGTTTTGGTGGTGCACCGTAAAGCCAGTAACGAATCGCTCTTAACCGATCTGTTGCGCAGCCGCACCAAACTGGAAGTAAACGAAGCTGAAGAAAAAGAATTTTTAACACCCGGTAAGGTATTTATTGCCCCGGCAGATTACCATATGTTGATAGAAGAGGATTTTAGCATTTCGTTAGATTACTCAGAAAAAGTAAATTACTCGCGGCCATCTATCGATGTAACCTTTCATTCTGCGGCTGAGGTGTTTAAAGAAACGTTAGTCTGCATTCTGCTATCAGGATCCAATGCAGATGGGGTAGAGGGTTTAAAAACGGTAAACAATTTGGGGGGCAGCGTGGTTATACAGAATCCAAATACGGCCATAATGCCATATATGCCCCAACAGGCTGTAATTAACGTTAAGCCACATGTGGTATTGGATGGCCATAATATGGCTGATTATATAAATAATTTAAATAATTAATTTGCTTTCGGAGGTTAGTATGACAGTTGCAAAAAAAGTATTCGTTTTTGATGATAATAGAGATATTCTTGATCTATGTACTTTTATTTTGGAAGATGCGGGGTATGAAATCAAAACATCTGAGAATGCCAATAATATAGAAGAACAGGTATCAGAATATATGCCTGATTTAATTTTTATGGATAACTGGCTGCCCGATTTAGGTGGTATACAAGCCACCAGAGCCTTAAAAAGCCACCCGGATTTAAAGCATATCCCGGTGATTTATTTTTCGGCAAATAACGATATTTCTTCGTTGGCTGATGAAGCAGGTGCCGATAGTTATTTATCAAAACCTTTTGATATTGCTGCGCTCGAAGAAATTGTAAAAAAACATTTGAGTTAGTTGCGCTTGCCTTACGAAGTTTCGATCGCCCATTTGCCGGAGAAACTTCTTAAGCCTAGTTCCGGCTCACGCTAAACTGCCGCATTTTTGCTTTCCGTTTTACCAGGTTAAAACTTTGTGTTAATTCTTTCCCCAAATCCTAGTATTCAAATCCAGTTCCTTAACAATATCATACATAAACGTTATGGTGGCAATATCTTCATTTATGGTTTCAGGCTTTAATAAAGATTTAAATACAGGGGCCTCGAAATAATTTCTATTTAGAGGAAAGCCAATGTACATCCTTGATTCAATAAAAGATAGGCTAATGTTGTATTTGCTTTGCTGATTGAGCTTTAATATCCGTTCCATCATGGCAGGAGTAAGGATATACCTCGATTCTACCTGATCAGAACCATGCGTTACAAAAGTTTTTTCAAAATCTATGTTTTCCAGCTGAATAACATCATTGCTGCCGAAAGAAAAAAGGTTTTTTGAGAACCATGCTCCAAATGCAGCTCCAAAATCCTTTGGTTTAACAATCGTAACCCCATTAAGTTTCTTGTTAAAATCAGCTGCGAAAATAATCCCTTTAAAAATGTCGTGCCATTCTGTTCTGGTTCCGTTTTTGGTTTGGGTAACTGTTTTATATTCTGCATGCACTTCTGCAAAATAAAATCTGGTTTTGCCAGCGCAACCTGTAACCAGATCTTCCGTTTTATAGCGATCTGGCTCAGTGTTAAAAAGCTGGGTATACATAAACTCCGAAGCTTCAATTCCCTGTTCGGGGTTTAGCGATAAACTCTCATCAAGAAATTTTAAGCCCGCACCGATTACATCCCTTTTGTAGGCATTTTGGTAAGCCGATAAAGCATCGCTGATTTTAAATAATAAAACACCGCCATAAATTATCGGTATTAAGCCAGCAATTACCGCAGGAATGGGAAAGCCCAGATAAAAACCGAGAATTAAGAGTAAAATGCCTGCTGCAATAAAAATATAACCTTTGGTTTGCGTAGCTGCAATTCTTTTGCGCTCCACTTCCATTGTAGCCAAAACTTGCTGTAAGGCTACATTACTTTCAATATTGAATGCCATTAATTATTAAAAAGCTCTTTGGCACTGATGTTTTTGCGTTCTTCGGCTGCGGTTTCTAAAACAGCAATTGGCTGAAAGTTCAACATTCCGGCAAATAAACTTCCAGGAAACATCATAATGGAGTTGTTATAGTCGGTTACAGAAGCATTATAAGTTCTTCTTGCTGCAGCAATCTGCTCTTCACTTTCTGTCCAGGTGGTTTGCAGGTTAATAAAATTGGTATTGGCCTTTAAATCAGGATAATTTTCAATATTTACCATTAAACCTTTAACAGTGCTGCTTAATTGAGCATCCAAATCAGCCTTTTCTGCATTACTGAGGTTGCCTGAGGTTGCTTTTGATCTAAGCTCGACAATTTTAGTTAGGGTTCCCTGCTCATAGTTGGTGTATTGTTTTACCACTTCAACGAGGTTAGGAATGAGGTCGAACCGTTTTTTAAGCATCACATCAATGGCAGAGAAAGCATTGGTTACCTGGTTTTTTTTACCGATAAGTGAATTGTAGAAGAAAATTCCAATCAGGAATATAAATCCGATAATGATGAGGGCAATAATCATAATTTTGGTTTAAGTTTAGATAATAAAGATAAGAAAAGGTTACAAAATGTTACCGCTTTTCATTTTGTTCGCGCTCCCGCTTCATCCGGCGCATTAATCTTTTATGTTTCCTTAAATTATGGCTCGCCCTCATGGCTTTAAATTTGGCAATATGCTGGCGCACCTCATTCTGTTTCTCTTCTGTAATGCCAATACTGTATTTTATGCCTGTAAAAAGGCTCTTCCAGATCATGTTGAAAAAAGAAGTGTTTGCAGGCCTGCTATAAGTTACTTTTTCTGGAATGAGTTTACTACCCAGTCCGGGGTTTTCGGATTTTATGATTAAAGCATTCGCTAAAAAAGAAAGGAAGCCACGGGTTACCAAATGATCTTTTTCAGGGTCATTTTTCATCAGGGCTACAGAAAGATCGTAATAAGAAAAAGCCACAGTTCCTTTTGCTCCTAAATCATTTGCTTTAAAATCAAACTTTAATTTATCGATGTTGCCACGGTTAATGCGTACCAAACCAAGGGGTTTGGTAATCTGATTGAGCACCCTTGCATTAAAATTGTGCAAAACGCCATTGTAAGAAAAAGCCCCGTCTTTAGCGGTTAAGTTAAATTTAAAGTTCACATCAAGCTTTCCCTGTCCAAAAAGATAAGTATTAAGATTTACCTCCATTGTTGGGTTTATGGCTTTAATTTTATCGAGGTTGGTGGCATTTTTTATAATTCCCGAGGTATGCTCAAAACTGATCTGTCCTTTCTGGTTACTTTCGCTGTTGGACACTGCGTAATTAACATTAACATCTTTCAGCTGAATTTTTTGTACAAGGATAGGGGCATCAACCAGTTGCAGAAGTTGATGAGGAAATTTACCTATTTTATTTTCCTGGGGTTTCCCTGGAAGTCCATTTTGATTAAAAACGGAAATAAAACCATTCGAAATGGCCATTTCTTTTGCCCAAAGTTCTTGCTTGCTAATGTAAAGTGGCAAATCTATGTCGTTGAGCATAATATCGCTCATGCTGATGTTAAACCGTTCACGGGCATAACCCGCTACTTTTCCAAAAGTCATTTCGTCATACAGCGGAACCATTGCAAAGCTGTTTATCCTCAATTTACCCGTAGTTGCCCTAAAATCAAGTTTATCAAGCTTAATGTCGTACATTTTATCCGGTGTGCGGTAAACATAGTTATTCAGGTTAATTACAATATCTTTAAGGAGGTAAAAGCGGGATGGATCTTCTGCGGAGGTCGAATCAACCAATAAATCGGTTAAGGTGATGTTGAGATCATCAATTGAAAAAGGAGTGGAATTGGTTATATTTTTATTAATGTATTTAAAACTCACATCCTTAAACCTGATGGATTTAATGCTAAATTCCTTAAGGTTTTTGGAAATGATATCATAAGGAGATTTAATTGGCCTTGGCGCACGGCCTTCGTTAAACGCAAACTGTTGATTAACCATCGTAACCTCGGGTTTATCAAAAATGATTTCCTCGAGTTGAAGCTTTTGTTCCCTGTATAGCGTAAGCGGATGGAAGCGCTTTACAACCAGTTTTTTTAATGAAACCGTATAAAGGTTGTTTGGTGCTCTTTTTAAGGCAATAAGGCGTTTAAATCGATTGGTATCGGGGGTAATTTTAACGTTTTGCAAGGTAGCGTTGCCTGTGATAATATTGGTAGAAACCTTTGTAAAGCTAATGGTATATAAACTATCTGTGGATTTATAAAGCAGCGTTTTTATCCTGTCGGTTAACATCGGCCGCGATTTTACATTTAAAAACCAGGCAATACCTGCAAGTACGATAAAAATGCCAAGCAGCATGCCGGCAGTCCATTTCAAAACTTTATAACGGTATCTTTTTGTATCAGGCATTAAAAAAGGAAGGATCTTGTTTTTACTAGCAATATACGGTTATAAACATATATTTTAGAAATGTAAGATCAGTTTTTTTCTCTCCTTGCCTTTCGCGCTGCTTTTCTATCTGCCCGCTTTTGTGCTCTAATTTTTTTTGCAATTACTTTTTGCTGTTTTACAGGATTTTTTTCGGGTACTATTCCCACACCTACAATATCTTTAATGCCTACAAAAACTGTTTTCCACATCAGGTTAAAAAAAGATGCCGAATTGATCCTGCTATTCGTCATTTTAGCTGTTCTAGGAGCTTCGCCTTTTTGTGGGTTTTCATTTTTTACCAGAATGGCATTGGCCAGAAATGATAAAAATCCCTTTTCTTTGGTGCCTTCGCCATCAATATTATCCGATAATAATTTAACCTTTAAATCGGTGTAAAGCATATTCATAGTGCCTGCCGCGGACCTTAAGTTTCCATTAGCTTTAAAATCAAGCTGTTGTATATTGCCACTTTCTATCTCAACCAGGCCCAATGACTTTGATAGCGGATTTAGGTTTTTCATATCAAATCTGCCTAAATTACCACTGTATGTAAAAGCACCATTTTTATCGGTAAGATTAAAATCAATTTTTACGTTCATCTTTCCTGTGCCCATTAAAAGTGTATTTAAATTGGCAACGGCATGGTTATTTTTACTCACTTGTAAACTATCGTTGGTTACATTTAAAATATTGCCTGTTAATGCCTTAAAGTTTACCGAACCGGTTTTTTTACTGGCAGGATTAAATTCCGAATACTTAAGGTTAATATGTCTTAATTTTACGGTATCAATCAGTGTAGGCAAGTTTAGTCGCTTTAAAGCGATATGTGGATAATTTTTCCCCTTATCCAGGCCAGGAGGTGGTGGCGATTCGCGGCTCATAAAAACTTCAACATTTGCCGGACCAACTTTCAAAGATTTTGCGTGCAATTTCTGGTCGGTATTTAAACCAATAAAATCAACACCATTAAATTCTATTTTTTCGAAGGCCAAATTGTAGCGGTCTTTCTGAACTTTATATTTTCGGGCAAAAGTGAGTTCATCATATAAAGGAATAAGTTTTAAACCTTTTACTGTGATTTTTTTCGATGCAGTAGATCCCGTGATTGTATCAACCTTCATTGAATACATTTTATCTTTCGTTACAGATTTATATCCGGCAATTTGAAAGGAAGCATCCTTTGTATAATAAAATCTTGTGGTGTCACTTCCAGAAAGAGAGTCCAGTAAAAAATCTTTAATGTTTATATCAAGGTGTTTAATAGCGTTTTTAGTCTTTTTAGCACCGGTTTTGTTAATGTAATCAAAATCAGCATCTACAATTTTTATGCTTTTAACGTGTACCGATTTAAAGGATTTTGAAATCTGCTCATAAAGGGATTTCTCATCTTTAGCCGTATCTGGCTTTTTACTCACTTTGTTAAAAACCATATTGATGGAGGGTTTTTGCAAAAGGATTTCGTTTACATCTATCCGTTTTTTAAAATAAGCGGTTAATATGCCTACACGGGTAATTTGCAGTTTCTTCAGCTTAAGCTCGAAAGTATGGGCAGGTGCAAGTTGCATTTTCTTTAGGCTGTCAAAAACAGCGGTATCGGGCTTTAGGGTAACATCACGCAGGGCCAGGCTTCCTGTAATTACATTTAAGTTTATACTTTTAAAATCTATTTTGTAAAGGTGATGAGAACCGTTATACACTCCATCTTTAATTTTTTCGGTAAGTATAGGCTTCCATCGGGCACTTAAAAACATGGCACCAAAGGCTACAATTAATATGAGGATACCAAATATACTTCCTATCCAGGTCCAGATTTTATTTCTACGCTGCGCTGTCATCATTATGGCTTATCGATAGGTAACAGATTGGAAGACTAAAGGTTTTTTAACAGCAAGCGAAAAAACTAAGCCTATATTAAAATAGCTTTTTGAAGTGCAAGAAACCACCGTGCATGCCTGTCTTATTGAGTTAGCATATTAACCACAGATGCACACAGATAAACACGGATTATTCATCTGTGTGCATCCTTTTATCTGTGGTAAACTGAGTATTTATATTGTTAATTTTTTTTTGCAGCGCAAGGGCAGTACAAGAAACATCGTTTGTTCCTTTGCTACGCTTGTACGCTTCGGCCATCGTACCTCAAGGCCTGCAGGGTACCGCTTCGCCAAGGGCTATTCGGTTAGGCCTGTGGTATGGAAACCCCTCATAGCAGCACAAACAGCTGTAAGCTAAACCCGACCATAGTGAGATGCCGATTTTTTCAATCGGCAGAAACGGGGGCGGGGCTGCAATCCTCCACATGTTCAGAACCTTACATTTCCAAAAAAGAATAAACCAACTATAAAACACTAGTATCATTGACAAATAATTTTTGCAGCACAAGTGAATTACATTTATTCCTATATAATTTCACTGAGTTAGCATATTAACCACAGATGTACACAGATAAACACGGATTATTCATCTGTGTGCATCCCTTTTATCTGTGGTTAACTGAGTATATATTGTTAATTTTTTTGCAGCGCAAGGGCAGTACAAGAAACATCGTTTGTTCCTTTGCTACGCTTGTACGCTTCGGCCATCGTACCTCAGGCCCTGCAGGGTACCGCTTCACCAAGGGCTAATCGGTTAGGCCTGTGGTGTGGATACCCCTCATATCAGCACAAACAGCTGTAAGCTAAACCCGACCCTAGTGAGATGGTGATTTTTCAATCGGCAGAAACGGGGGCGGGGCTGCAATCCTCCACATGTGCAGAACCGTACATTTCCAAAAAAGAATAAACGAACTTTAAAACACTATCCGACAGGCATATTTTCCATTAAAAAATAATAAAATCGATTCCGTATTCCTTTTCGCAACTGCGTAATGATCATAATCCCACTGTAAACATTTAAACTAAATATGTCAATTTGTCACTTTTAATTTTATTTATGTATTTTTGCAATCCCCAAATTGTTTTTAAATAATGATTGATTTACAAGTAACAGATAAGACGCACGATGAGGCCAGGCAAGGTGAAGCTTTAATTTTAGATGCACCAGTAAAAGCCGATGCCCGTAAATTATATATCGAAAGTTATGGTTGTGCAATGAATTTTGCGGACAGCGAAATTGTTGCCTCAATTTTATCCGAAACTGGTTTTGAAACTACAGGGGATTACCATCAGGCAGATGTGATTTTTATTAATACCTGCTCTATCCGCGAAAATGCAGAAACCAGGGTAAGGAACCGCCTTTCGCAGTTTGGTGTAGAAAAACGCCGTAACCCTAAATTAATTGTTGGCGTTTTGGGCTGCATGGCAGAACGTTTAAAATCTAAATTTTTAGAAGAAGAACGTTTGGTTGATGTAGTTGTAGGACCAGATGCTTACCGAGATTTGCCTAACTTGATCGAACAGGTTGAAAGTGGGCATAAAGCGGTAAACGTTTTACTATCCCGCGAAGAAACTTACGCCGATATCAGTCCGGTTCGTTTAAACAGCAATGGAATTACCGCATTTATTTCCATTACCCGTGGTTGTAACAACATGTGTTCTTTTTGCGTTGTTCCTTTTACACGTGGCCGCGAACGTAGCCGCGATGCGCATTCAATTATAGAAGAAGCAAAAGGTTTGTTTGAAGCAGGTTACCGTGAAGTTACCCTTTTGGGCCAAAATGTAGATTCGTACACTTGGACATCAGAAGATGGAACCGAAAATGTAAATTTTGCACAGCTTTTGGAACAAACAGCCTTGGTTAGCCCTGAGCTAAGGGTCCGTTTTTCTACGTCACACCCAAAAGATATTACCGATGAGGTTTTACATACCATCGCTAAATATGATAACATCTGTAATTATATCCACTTACCTGTTCAATCGGGAAATACCCGTATACTGGAACTGATGAACAGAACTTATACCCGTGAATGGTATATTAACCGTATAGATGCCATCCGTAACATTATTCCGGGTTGTGCAATTTCTACCGATATCATTGCAGGTTTTTGTACAGAAACAGAAGACGAACACCAGGAAACTTTGAGCATAATGGATTATGTGCAATATGATTTTGCTTATAATTTTACTTACTCTGAAAGACCAGGGACTTTAGCTGCACGTAAATTAGCGGATGATATACCCGAGGATGTAAAAAAACGCCGTTTAGCCGAAATTTTGGCAAAACAACAAGCACATTCTTTAATGCGTTTACAAGAATGGGTGGGTAAAACCGTTCGCGTTTTAATCGAAGGAACCTCTAAAAAATCAGATCTTGATTATTGTGGAAGAGGAGATAGCGGCGCAATGGCCATTTTTCCGGCAATTGATGGCGTTAAACCCGGTGAATATGCAAATGTTTATATCGAAAGATGTACATCTGCTACCCTAATTGGAAAAATAGTATCATAGCATGCGTCATGCTGAACTTGTTTCAGCATCTTAATTTAAAAGACCTGAAACAAGTTCAGAGTGACGAAACTTTATAAAGAATAAATGGATACACAAAATATTAAACAACGGTTCGGTATTATTGGAAATTCTCCATTACTTAACCGTGCGATAGATATTGCCAGCCAGGTGGCACCAACCGATATGTCTGTATTGATTACAGGCGAAAGTGGTAGTGGTAAAGAAGTTTTCTCGCAGATTATCCATCAAATGAGTGCCCGTAAACATGGGGCTTTTATTGCTGTAAACTGTGGCGCTATTCCAGAAGGAACAATAGATTCGGAGCTTTTTGGTCACGAAAAGGGATCTTTTACAGGTGCACACGAAGCCCGCAAGGGTTATTTTGAAGTTGCAAACGGCGGAACAATTTTTTTGGATGAAGTAGCAGAACTACCCTTAGGCACACAGGCCCGTTTATTAAGGATTTTAGAGAGCGGAGAATATTTACGTGTAGGTTCATCTAAAGTTCAAAAAACGGATGTCCGCATTATTGCGGCAACCAATGTTGATGTATATAACCGTGTTAAAAACGGAAAATTCCGCGAAGATTTATATTACAGGTTAAACACTGTTCCGCTGCGTATCCCTGCATTACACGAACGTAAGGAGGACATTTACCTCTTGTTCAGAAAATTCTCTGCAGATTTTAGTGATAAATACCGTAGTCCGGCCTTACACCTTGAGCCAGATGCGATTCAGATTTTAACAAACTACAGCTGGCCAGGTAATGTTCGCCAGTTAAAAAATATTGCCGAACAGATTTGTGTACTGGAGAAAGACCGAAATGTTACCGGCCAAGCAATTTTAACCTATATCCCTAATGAGGCGGGTAGTAACCTGCCCATGGCCATTAACGCCCAATCAAAAGAAGATTTTACTGAACGTGATATTTTGTACAAAGTTCTTTTTGATATGAAAAAGGATATGGTTGAACTTAAAAAATTGGTTGCAGAAATTATACAGCACGGTGGCAATACTGCTACAGTTTTGGCGGATAATCCTCAGTATATCAACCAATTGTATCGTGATGTAGAGTTACCTGCGGGCCAGGAGCATGCTTTTACCATTCAACAACCCTCGCAGGGTAATAACAACCCGAACAGCAATAACACCGATTATTTTGCGCATGAGGCCGAAGAAGTAGAAGAATCATTATCACTGGTTGATAAAGAATCAGATCTGATTAAAAAAGCTTTAAAAAAGCATAAGGGTAAACGCAAATTTGCGGCCCAGGAACTGGGTATTTCTGAAAGAACATTGTACAGAAAGATTAAGGAACTAAATTTATAATTTAAAGTACAATTGCTTTAAGCATTAATAAGAGTTATGAAAATTAAAATATTCGCTTTAATCCTACTTGCTTCGGTATTAAATGCCTGTTCTTATAAATTCAGCGGGGCATCAACCACAGGATTAAAAACAGTTGTTATCCGGTTATTCGAAAATAATGCCCCACTTGTAGTACCAACTTTGAGCAATCAGATTACAGAGTCATTAAAAACACGTATCCGTAACCAAACCAAATTAATTATTTCTACCACTGGCGAAGGTGATGCATCTTTTGAGGGAAGAATAACAGGTTATGATATTAAACCAGTGGCACTCCAAAACAGTGCTACACCTACTTCTGGCGCAAACAGGTTAACAATTACCGTTTCTGTAAAATATAAAAACAACCTGAAAGAGCACGAAAAAGAAAGTTTTGAGGAGAGTTTCACCAAATTTTTCGATTTTCCGATCAGTGGTGCGCCTATTCAAACCCTGTTGCCGGGAGCTATTGAGAATATTAACAAGCAGCTATCAGAAGATATTTTTAACCGGGCCTTTGCGCAGTGGTAGATAAAGCGGCATTCTATTAGACAAAATTTTAAAAACCCGCCCACATTTTTTTTAACTTAGCGGCAAACCTCTATAATGGATAATAAAAAGCTACTGGCCGATTTACTTGCGCAACCTGGAAAGGTTGGTCCAGAGCACGTATCCATGTTACAGGATATGGTTCAGCAATTTCCTTATGCTCAACCTATTCATTTACTTTTAGCAAAGGCCAATGCATCAGCAATCCCTAAGGCTGCACTTTATAGTCAGGGGCATGTTTTGTTTCATGTGCTAAATATGGTTTCGGTTAGGGAGACTGAAGAAGTAGAAATTGCTGCTACAACTCCAGAAACTGTTGTAGACGATAATAATATTTTTGATGAGGCTGCTCAAACAGTTAGCGAAGAACATTTACCCGCAGCTGAAAACATTAATATAGAAACACCAGATTATCTTCCAGGTGCAGATCGTCATTTAATGGATTTACCCATTGATGAGGATTCATTTATCGAAAGTGTGGCCGCTGTTGATTTTTTTGCTTTTGAGCAGAAATTAAGTACTGATGTGGTAACGCAGGCTCCGGAAATTGAAACTGTAGTGCCTGATGAGCACGAAAGAAATTTTGTTTCACAGTATAACGACGATAAACTTCCGTATACATTTTTATGGTGGCTGGCCAAAACGCGTAAAGAACACGAGCAGATTTTTCAACCTTATGCCCACGCCAGTTCTGCCAGGGTAAAGCCGCAAACACCGCATACGCAACAGCAGCCAGAATTTCAACAACAGTATGTTGAGCATATTTTTCATATTCAAACCCCTTTTGAAGTAGCCGATCACCTGGCCGAATATCCTGCCGGAGAAATTAAAGATGCTAAGGGAGCGGAAATTATAGAACGGTTTTTAAAAGAAGACCCAACAATTAAACCGCCCAAGCCTGAGCAGATTGATAATGAAAATAAGGCAAAAAAGAGTGCAGAAGACAATTACGACCTTGTTTCGGAAACATTGGCAAAGATTTACATCGAGCAGATGCTTTATCACAAAGCCATAGATACTTATAAAAAATTAAGTTTGAAATATCCGGAAAAAAGCCGTTACTTTGCCGACCTTATCCAATCTATAGAAAAGAAATTTTAAAATATAAATATTAGCATGGTAACCTTTTTAATCATTTTATTAATTATTGTTTGCGTAGCCTTAGGCCTGTTTGTTTTAATACAAAACCCTAAAGGTGGTGGTTTGGCTACAGGTGGCGGCACCAGTAACATGTTTGGTGTGCAACGTACCGGTGATGTTTTGGAAAAAGGATCGTGGGTTTTGTTGGCAGCTATTGTTGTTTTAACCTTATCAATCACTACAATTGCTAAAACCAGCGGTGGTACTACAGCTGTTGGAAATTCAGCTATTCAAGAACGTTTGGATAAAACGCCATCACCATCTCCACTTGGCGGAAGCTTAAACAACACTAAGCCAGCTACTGCTCCGGCTCCAGCTACAACAACAGATTCGACTAAAAAATAAGTCTAAATAAACTATTTTAAAAAGCTTTTCTCAAAAGGAAAAGCTTTTTTGTTTTTATAAGTAATTGGCTTAAACCCGCTCTTGCAAACATCTGGCAAATGCTATTATCTGTTAACACACATTTAACATAAAAAGCTTTAAATTGCAGCATGAAATTAAGTGTGCTGGTTTTATTTACTGCTCTTTCCGTTGGCTTATCCATCGGGATGGTTAATTTTTACTTTCAGCATAGCTGGTATTACCTCGCTATTTCTTTTGGAGTGTCCTTTCTTTGTAGTTTCCTGGTGTTTTATTATTTGCTCGAAAAATACATCTACACTAAAATTAAACTGATTTATAAGCTCATCCATAACCTTAAACTTGGCAAGGATTTAAAAGATGCACTTGGCGAATATGTAAGTTCTGATCCGATTAATGATGTAGAACAAGAAGTGAAAGAATGGGCAGGAGCAAAGAAAAAAGAGATTGATTTGTTGAAAAAGCAGGAACAATTCAGACGCGAATTCCTTTCTAATGTATCTCATGAATTTAAAACGCCCCTTTTTGCCATTCAGGGCTATATTGAAACTTTGCAGGATTGTTTGGTAGATGATCCGGATCAGGCAGTTCTGTTTTTAAAAAAGGCAGAGAACAATGTAGAGCGTTTAAGTTATTTAATTAATGATTTGGATGCTATTTCTAAGCTCGAAACAGGCGAATCACCGATAAATTATCAAAAATTCGATTTTGTGCAACTGGCTAAAGAGGTGATGGAAAACCTTGAAGACCGTGCGCAGGCAAAACACATTAAACTTTTTTTTAAAGATAAGTATACCGCTATTACCAATGTATTGGCGGATAGAGAGAAAGTACGCCAGGTACTGATCAATTTAATTGTTAATAGCATTAAATACGGAATTGATGGTGGCGAAACGGCAATAAAAATTTTCGAATTACATGATCAGGTTTTGATTGAGGTTACCGACAATGGTATCGGTATTGAAGAAAAACACCTGTTACGTTTGTTTGAGCGTTTTTACCGCATAGATACCCATCGGGCAAGAGAAGTTGGTGGTACAGGGTTAGGATTAGCCATTGTAAAACACATTTTGGAAGCCCATCAGCAAACCATATCGGTAAGAAGTACGCCTGGTATAGGAACTACCTTTGCATTTACCCTGCAAAAAGGAGGTTAATTTTTTTCAACTGCGTGCGACTATCAATTTTAACAAAATGGTAGCAAGTACACAAACAAGACGCTTTGATCATCTATTAGATCATTCGTTAGTTTTTGCCACAGAATCGCAGAAAAAGCTAAGTAATTTTTGCTGACCCTAACAGACTTTATCACAAAACCGATTTCTTTTTAAAAAGGTTTAATATTGAGTATTCTGAAGAACCAGTGCAGGTTGTCAATCACAGATCGAAAAAAGCACCTGTCTTTCTCAGGCAGGGGTAGAAGAGCAAATCTCTTTCAAATAAAAGGTTGTTACTATTTGGTAAGTCTTTATTTAATTCATTATCAAACATCTAAATGCTATTAAAATTAACCTCGTATGACGGAAAACTGGCCGATCTCGTTAATATAATTAATAAATTAACATTAACTTAACATTGGGCTTGTAGCTTTGCAACATATTAAAAATTAACATGAACAATATTTTTAAGTTCTTTACACCTCAAGACAGAAAGTTTCACCCACTTTTCGAACAAGCAGGCAGCAATGCATTAAAAATTGCAGAAACCCTTTTAGAAATGGTGAGCACCGCTGATGCAGAAAGAAGAAAAACAATTTTTAAAGAAATTGAACGCTTAGAGCATGTAGGTGATGATATTACCCATTCGATTTTTCTTGAGTTAAGCAGGAACTTCATTACTCCATTTGATAGAGAAGATATTCACCAACTGGCTACTGCTGTTGATGATGTTGCCGATTATATTTATGGTACTGCAAACCGCATGCAGATGTACAACATGAACACCATTAATGAGCCGATTGTTAAAATCGCTGAGCTTTTGGTAGAAATGTGTACCGATATCGATAAAGCAATAAAAGAATTACGCAGTTTTAAAAATATCCGTGTAATTGCTGATGCTTGTATCCGCATTAACAGTGGCGAAAATCAGGCCGATTATGTATTCACTTTAGCGGTTGCCCGTTTATTTGAATACGAAACCAATGCGATTGAATTAATTAAACAAAAAGAGGTTTTACAAACGATAGAAAAAGCGACAGATAAGTGTGAGGATGTGGCAAATGTGCTTGAAACTATCTTGGTTAAAAACGCTTAATAATACACAAACATGGTAACTACCTTATTGGTTGTTGTTGTAATTCTGGCTATTGCTTTCGATTACATTAACGGCTTTCACGATGCCGCTAACTCGATTGCAACAGTTGTTTCTACAAAAGTTCTTACGCCTTTTCAGGCGGTTTTGTGGGCTGCGCTTTTTAATTTCGCCGCCTACTTTTATTTTACCGATCATAAAGTAGCCAATACGGTTGCTAAAACAGTTATAGAGCATTATATCACCCTAGAAGTAATCCTCGCAGGATTAATTGCTGCAATTATCTGGAATCTTTTAACCTGGTGGTACGGTATCCCTTCAAGTTCATCACATACGCTTATTGGCGGTTTTGCTGGCGCAGGGATGACTTACGCATTAATTACAGGTGCAAGCCCACTTGATGCTGTAAACATGGGTTATGTAATTAAAATTATTTCCTTTATTGTTTTGGCTCCGATAATCGGTTTGGTTATTTCTGTTGTTTTAACCCTGATCATTATCAATATCTGCCGAAACGCCAAGCCGGCCACAGCAGAGAAATGGTTTAAACGTTTGCAGTTAATTTCTTCTGCAGCCTTAAGTTTCTTCCATGGTGGTAATGATGCTCAAAAAGTAATGGGAATTATTGCAACAGCATTAATTGCAGCAAAGGTTATTCCTAATTTCGAAGCCATGCCTTGGTGGGTTCCAGTAGCTTGTTATTCTGCAATATCATTGGGTACCATGAGTGGTGGCTGGAAAATTGTAAAAACGATGGGTTCTAAAATCACTAAAGTAACAGCACTCGAAGGTGTTGCGGCAGAAGGTGCAGGTGCCATTACATTAGGAATTACTGAACATTTCGGTATCCCGGTATCTACTACACACACCATTACAGGATCTATTGTAGGGGTTGGGGTTGTAAAAAGTGTATCGGCTGTGCGTTGGGGGGTAACCATCAACCTGATTTGGGCATGGATTTTAACCATCCCGGTATCGGCCACATTGGCTGCCATTATTTACGCTGCCATTTACTACTTAAAATAAAAACAAAATCCTTTAAATATACTCAAAAGACCAAAACTCATCGCCTTGGTCTTTTTGTTTATCCGAATTAAATGATGAAGTGTAGGATGACGCTACTGTAAATGAAATTATAGCATGAACCAAAATGCTTAAAAATCCTTTTTCATTTCTTTAGCAACTTCTTGATCTAGCGCATCATTGCTTTTTTCTAAGTTTGCCACTATGTTTTCTTTATTTTTGGAAGAATGATTCTGACTCATTTTAAAAACGTGGTCGATATGACTAACGGTAACCTCAAAGCCGGTTATTGCTTTTAAATGTTTCTGAATGTAAGCTTCATCCATTTTATTAAATGCCGCAGGGCTCGTTTCTGGATTTTCGTATTTATCAGTCAATTCTTTTATTACCTGATAAGTCTCCTCTGACGACATTAACCTGATCATCCCTTTGGCTTGTACTGTTTTGTAATTCCATGTTGAGGCAGCAGAAGGGTTTTCGTACACTGAAGCACTAATATAAGCGTGTGCCCCTGTAAATAGTGCCATAACGTGAGGGTTTTGTTCAAAAGCTTTGCAATGATCAGTTTTCGTCATGATATGGCCAATAAGTTTAATTGATTCTTCATCAACTACGGTTTTAACAGGAACCTGCGTGGCAACCGGGAATTCGCCATCGAAACCAATTAAGGTTACAAATGTATTTTGGTGCATAAATTCAAGCACCTCATTTTGATTATCAGCAGTATAGTGGAGTAATTTGTACATGTAATTTTGATTTTTTTAGCCCAATAAAGAGTGGGTTTCATTGCGCACAACAAGGCTTGTTATATTGCCCGCTGTAATAATGCAACGCTTTTTGTTTAATAAATGAAATTAAAACTTAACACTGATTTCGACTAAATCAGTACCTTTTTTAGGTAAAACCCAATCAGGGCCATCCTGAATAAGCCGTTTTGCTTCTGCATCGGCTCTTTTGTTGAGCGATTTAATCACAGTAATGTTTGCAGGCCGCCCGTTCTTTTTAACTTTAAAGCTTAAAATCACAAATTGTTCGGGACCCTTAGGGTTATAGAGTTTATTGTTGTTTTCTAAATATTGCACATAGTTGATGGTAGAAACCGGAATGGGTTTCGTAATGCTATCAGCTGATTTTCCATCCAGGTTTTGTTCTGCTCGGAGTGTAATTTTTGGCGCAGGAATATTTTGTTTTTTCTGACCGTTGGATCCTGTAATCAGTGCAATTTCATTTAAAGATTTATTTCCGGTAAGGGCATTTTTTATTGCGTTTGGATCTTGTAGACCTGCTATAGGAACTTCTTTAAAACCAATTGCATTGATTAATAATGCTTTATCTTTAGCGCTACTATCAGCAGGTAACGAAAAATATCCTTTTATATCGGTTGCCGTTATATTTTTAGAGCCAGCCAACTTAACTACAGCCCCTTGTATGGGCTTACCATTGCGCTGATCTACTACATTTCCGCTAAATACAATTTTGCTCGATCCAATTGCAGGCGCAGGTGCCGAAGCTAGCACAGGTTCATTTAAGGATTGCTGTGCAGCCTTTGCTTTAGTGGCAAATCCATTAATATTCTCTAATCTGGAGGTACCTCTGCGGTTATACTCAACAACCGCTTTTTGTTCGGTTGCTACGCGCTCGGCAGGTTGGATCACTTCACTTTTCCTCGAATTTTTTGCCAGATCGCCCGTTTTTGCCTGGGCAATGGCTTTATCTATTAAAGCGGTTTTGGTTGCACTTTGCACTGTTGTATCAGTTTTAGGCTTACTCGAGGCAATGGATGTTGCACTATCCAACTGCACCATTACGCCTTTTTCTTTCCTTGCCGCAATTTCCGCATTTCTGCGACTGGTTTCGCGCATGAAGAACAAAATACTTACCGCAATGAAAGCTACTGTTGCTGTTGCCGCAATACTTAATCTTTGCGTAGTAATGCCCCAGAGGTTGCGTTTTATAGGTTTTTCGGAAACACGGTCGTGCAATTGTTTTTGTAAAATAGAAAGTGTTTGTTTGCGTTTTGGCGATTGTTTTAAACCTTCTAATGCTTCTGCAACAAAGGGATCATCTAAAGCCTGACGCTCAACAAAGTGCATAGCTTTAGCATCAAGTTTACCATCTAGGTAATCTTCCAGCACATCAATATCTAACCAATCGTTATTCACTACTGTTTTTCTCTATACAAATCTTTAAATTCCGTTTACCGTTTTGGATGTAACTTTTTACCTTCAGCATGTCGTAGCCAGTAATATCGGCCACTTCTTTATAGCACTTTTCTTGTAAATAAAATAAATCTACGCTTTTTCGCTGTTCTTCGGGCAAAGTTTCCATACACTTTTCCATAATGGTAAGCTGCGTTTCTTTTGTGTTGTCTATATCCAGATGCACAAACTCGCTGTTTTCCACAAAAGTATCGTCTATAGAAACGTTATTCTGCCTGGCCGATTTCCGCAATGCCATTAAACAATGGTTCCGCGTTAAAACATGAAGCCAGCTTTTGAAATTCTGCACCTCGTGTATTTTTAGTTTCGTAACCAATTCTTCAAAAATCTGCATTACCGCATCTTTACTTTGCTCTTCATCTTTAAAGTAGTTTAAGCAAACCCCGAAAACCAAATGCATGTATTTATTGTAAAGCGTACCCAATGCGTCTAAATCGCCGGTATTTTTATACTCAGCAATTAATTTGGCATCTTCCTGCTGGGTGTTTCCAGCTGTATTTTTTATAAATCTCAAAAAAAAGGTAGCTATTTCGAATTATCTTTCAAGTATAAAAAATATTTTTGAGTGATTGGACATAAACTAATTTTTTAGGCTATCAGCTGCCGAAATTTTGATATCGTAACACCAATTTTAACTGATAACTTAAGTAAGCCGTTTGTAAAGGATTATATTTGAAACAACAATTAATTAATGGCAGCTCTTTTGCTTAAGTTTGATTAAACACACAAAATGAAAACAATCAGGAATTTATCAATATCACTGGCCATGCTGGTATTTGTTAGCTTAAATGCAGGAGCACAGATTAAATTAAGCGATATATTTAAGAAAATTACGGAGAAACCGGGTACAACCACTGCTGCTACAGGTACGCCATCTACACTGGAAATAGGACAGGGGATTAAGGAAGCGTTGCAGATAGGTGTTTCTGCGGGTGCAGACCGGCTTTCGGTTAAAGATGGATTTTTAGGCAATCTTGCAGTTAAAATATTAATGCCGCCTGAAGCACAGAAAGTTGAAAAAACCTTGCGCGGCATAGGTTTGAACAAACTTTGCGATAATGTGATTGTGAGTTTGAACAGGGCTGCTGAAGATGCTGCTACTGAAGCAAAACCCATTTTCATTTCTGCCATTAAACAAATGACTTTAACAGATGCTACGAATATCCTTTTAGGTAATAATAATGCAGCTACCGAATACTTTAAAAGAGTAACCACTTCGCAGCTGATGCAAAAATTTAGTCCGATTGTAACCACGAGTTTAAATAAAGTAAACGCAACAAAATATTACAGTGATTTAACTACACAATACAACCGCTTGCCTTTAGTTAGGCCCGTAAATACCAACCTTACAGAGTATGTTACCCAAAAAGCAATAGATGGTTTATTTGTTGAAGTTGCAAAAGAAGAATTAAAAATCAGAGGTAACCTGAGTTCAAGAAGCACAACCTTATTGCAAAAAGTATTCGGTTACGCAGATAAGAAGAAGATTTAACCGGTTAGCTGGTTCGCGATGACACGAACCATAAATAAAAATGAATGAGATCTAATTTCGGTTTGTGGGGACACAGACCGGGGCAATTATTTCCCTCCGCCGTTGGTTCCCGAAGCATGATAGAAGATAGAATCTATCAAGACAAAGTTTGTTTTAGGTAAAATATAGCTCCACCACGGCATGTGGAATGACAAAAACAAAAACTATTTGTAAAATTGCACATGATGATGTTTAACAAACCATTCGCTTCAGCCTGCATTGCAATTTCGCTTTTTTTAATAGCATGTAACAGCAATAACTCAGAAAATGATGCAAATAAAGCTGTTTTAGATACCATTTCTTTAAGCAATAAAAATTTTGCTCTTGCTTACCAGGATGGCGATAAAATTGTAGCAACCAGTATTGATACCATGAAACAGATTTCGTTTGGTGGTGCTACTGATCCTGCGATTTCGCCAGATGGCAATAAACTGGCTTATACGCTAAGTGATTCTGTTGGAAATAGGTCTGTTTGGATTGCCGATCTTGAAAATAAGAGCCAGGGCAAGCTACAGGTAAGCAACAATAATTATTATGGAGCGGTATGGTCTGCCGATGCAGGTAAAATTGCCTTTAATGTTTTTAACAAAAACAGTGTGTGGAAAATAGGTGTGATCGAAGCTGATAATTCCGGTTATATCATGCTGGATAGTGCATCAAAAATAAATGCTTTTTCTCCCGCCTGGAAAAATGATCATGAAATTATTGCGCACGACCTGGAAAACCTCTATACTTTTGATCTTTCAGGAAAAATAATCGATACGGAACCTATAAAAGCTTTAATAGGGACTGTCTATAATATATCGAGCAGCAACGGTTTCTTTTATACCAAAGATGGCAAAAAAATAATTTTTAATGCCGCTAACGGTCCCCTAATAGAAGGTACGCATGATGAAGCTGAAGCGGTTTATCTTCTTGATGTAGCCAGCAAAAAAATAACGCAAATCTCCCCCAAGGGAATTCATGTATCTTTTCTTTTTGTAACTGCGGATGACAGGATTTTTTACAGTGGTGCTGAAAAACCGTACAAGCAAAGCAAAATATATGTGGCAGATTTAAGTGGTAACATTAAAACAGTAGTTGATAAAGGAACTTATCCAACTGCAGCACTAAAATAGGGACAACTTAATACGTTTACTGAGTAATTGCAAAAATATCAAAGATAAAAGGATGCTTACAAATAAATATCCGTGTTTATCTGTGCCCAGCCTTTGTTAAAAAACGCTTAACTTATTGATATTGGATTATCGCTTCACCCAGAAATTGGCATTAGCTGCATTTCATTTTCAAAAAGGGAACTATTGAAGATTTTGCTCCTCTACATATGGTTTAAATCAATACTTGAGAAGTAAGTTTTTGCGCGTAAAATGCTATAATCTAATCTGACCAAAAAAGTAAAGAAAATTTAAAGTAATATTGAGTTTCATCCGTTTACTGAATTATTAAACAAAATTTAGTGCCAACAAACGAGCCTCAAAATATCATTTCAACCGTTGCCAACTATGGTAAACGCCTATTCAGTTTCATCCGCGGCAGGGTGAATACAGATGAGGATGCAGAAGATATTTTGCAGGATGTTTGGTTTCAGCTCAGTAATCAACCTGAGGCAGGTGCCATTGAACAGATCAGTGGTTGGCTTTACCGGGTGGCCAGAAATAAAATCACTGATAAATACCGGAAGCAGAAAGAAGAATCGTTAGAAGATTTCACTTTTGAGGGCGAGGATGGCGAGATTAATTTTAAAGAAATTTTGCTTGCCGAATCTTTCTCGCCAGAGGAGGAGAGTTTAAAAAAACTCTTCTGGGATCAGTTGTTTTTGGCCCTTGAGGAACTTCCAGAAAACCAACGCTATGTTTTTGTTCAGAATGAACTGGAGGAACGCACCTTTCAGGAGTTAGCTGATGAAAGCGGCGAAAATATTAAAACACTAATATCAAGAAAAGGTTATGCAGTAAAACACCTGCGGAGCCGTTTACAAAATTTATATCAAGAATTTATTAACTATTAAGTTTACAGACATGATGAATAGAAAATTTAATCGCGGTAAGAAATTCATGTTCTTTTTCCCTGTAGCAGTGCTTATTGCTGCGGTGCTGGGTTACGTAGTTATGTTTTTATGGAACTGGATTTTGCCTGAAATAGCGCATACAGGTAAGCTAAATTACTGGCAGGCAATTGGTTTACTTGTGCTGTGCAGAATATTATTCGGCAATTTTAATAAAGGCGGCCATGGCGGGCATAATGGTTTCCGTGAGCGGGCAATGGGTATGCGCGCCAAATGGGAGATGATGAATGAAGAGGAGCGGGCAAAATTTAAAGCGGAATATAAACGGAGATGTGGCGGATGGGGCCACTATCGTAACAAAGAATAATTGAAAGCTTTTAGCGAATCGTTATCTAAAAAGTAACGCGGAGCGATCTATTAAGACAGATTTCTCCATTTCGCTGCACTTCAGTCGAAATGAAGATTGATTTTTTTACTATCATACTAATAAGGACTTTCTACTTGCCATAAAGATTGCTTCGTCGGCTGAAAAAGCCTTCTCGCAATGACGATACCCGTTGGATATTCATTTCCTTAAAATCAGGTCACCTCCGTGCTTTCTGTGTTGCCGTGGCAAAAACTGATCTCTATGTAAAGCTGTGGCTAAAATCCTTGGACTACGCTACCATTAGCAGGCTTCAGTAAAGCGTCGGCTGAAAAAGCCTTCAGCAATGACGATACCCGTTGGATATTCATTTCCTTAAAATCAGGTCACCTCCGTGCTTTCTGTGTTTCCGTGGCAAAAACTAATCTCTGTGTAATTCTGTGGTTAAAATCCTTCCATTACGCTACCAACTAGAAATAACACAAGTATTTTAAAAAATCCAAAATAATTTAAAGTAAAAATAAAAGTCTTGCGTCTTCCTATATAAATAACAAAAACAACAGTATTGGTGCTTCAACTAATTTAAGGTGAATGGATTACAGTACTTAAAATTATAAGAGATGAAAAAAATATTAAAAACCATCGGATTCGGAATTGTAATCGGAGCAGCCGCTTTCTTCATACCATTTGTATTCAAATTTATATTCGCCGCAATGTTAATTGGCCTAATTTTCAGGGTGATTATTGGTAGAAGACGCCATCATTTCCACCATCGCTTTAACGGCTTCGAGCAATATTACAATCCAATTGTACCGATTGATAACCAATGGTACAGGCCAAATGTGCAAGGTAATGGAACAGTGAACAACATTAACGTAAATTATTAACAGCAATGAGAGCATTTAGAATATTATTAGCAATTGCTGTAGCAGCAGGCACTTTTTACAGCTTAAATGTATTGGCTGTTCAAAATGGTTACCGCGATCGGTTAGACTTTAAAAACAGGCATTACCATGATGATTGCCAGCAAGAGCATTACAGGAATCATAGTTTCAGCCATCACAATAGAAAAATGAATGATAGTGTGATTAAACCTATCGACAGTATAAATAAGGTAAACAGATAGAAATTATGTCGCAAGTACTTTTTTTAAGTGATCCATCTCAAGCGGATGTTCGGCCTATTTTAGGGATGGCGAATGATCTGATTACGAAAGGAGAAAAGGTAACCTTTTTCAGTTCTGATGAATTTAAGGGCTCCGTTGAGGAAATTGGTGCCGACTTTAAAGCATACAATCAGGAACTGAACATTTTTCGGGAGAAAAAAGAGGTGGCTGAAGATGAGAAACCGAAATCGGGATTGATTAGTGCACTACTTGAGCCAATGAAATTTATTGATGATATTTTGGTTCAGATAAGGGGTTTAAAATTTGATTATGCAGTTTTCTCACCATCATATCCTTATGCAAATATCATCACGCAATTATTGGGTATCCCTAAAACCGAACAACCGGTTTACAACTAACATTGGCTTGCCAATAAATTAACAGCATTAACAACAATTAAAAATTAAACACAATGTACAACGAAAATAGATGCCATTCGGGCAAGATGCATAGCCGTTTCGGCTCAGGAGCAGGCAGATTTGGAAAACAATTTGGCGGGCCCTTTGGTCACCATAAATTTGGGATGTTTAACCAGGGATTTAGAAAAGTACCTGTAAACATCGAAGAAACGGAAAGCAGTTTTATTATTGAGCTTTTTGCACCTGCATTAGTTAAAACGCATTTAAAAGTGATTACTAAAGATGATGTATTAACGATCAGTTACCAGCCTAAAGAGGAGGCAGATGCTGAAAAAAAATACAACCGCAGGGAATACAGCAACGCTGGCTTTGAAAGGGCCTTCGGCTTAAATGGAAAGGTTTTATCAGATGATATTTCAGCACATTATGCTGATGGAATTTTAAAGGTTACGCTACCTAAAAACCCTGAAACGAATACACCGGAAAAAGATATTCTGGTAGACTAAGTTTCGTCTATTATAATTTCCAAGCCTCAATTGTTTTTTTACAGTTGGGGCTATTTTTTTATGCTTTGCCAGAAAATGTAGTTTTTTTGCATTTCAAAATCGTTAAACTGTAGCTATATTGAAATGCGGTTTGCTATTCGCCGTATTTTAAGGTACTTTTGCTAAAAGACATAAACACAACAGATTGAATTTTAACGACTTTAATTTTAACCCCGATTTATACGAAGGCTTAATGGCCATGGGGTATAAAAGCGCTACTCCAATACAAGAACAAGCCATTCCAGTAATTTTAGACAATCATGATCTGATTGCCTGTGCACAAACCGGAACGGGAAAAACCGCCAGCTACCTTTTACCAGTAATGGATAAAATCAGCAAAGCTGCAGACAGACATAATAATACTTTGATATTGGCTCCAACACGCGAGCTGGCCCAACAAATCGACTTACAGGTTGAAGCATTGGCTTATTTTACAAATATCAGTTCTTTAGCGGTATATGGCGGTGGAGATGGGATTGCATATGAGCAACAAAAACGCTCAATGCGCGATGGAGTGGATATTATTATTGCCACGCCGGGGAGGTTGATGGCGCATTTATCATCCGGCGTATTAAAATTGGAGCATTTGCAGCATTTAATTTTAGATGAAGCCGATAGGATGTTGGACATGGGTTTTTATGATGACATTATCCGCATCATCAGCTACCTGCCAAAGAAAAGGCAAACACTTTTATTTTCGGCTACAATGGCGCCTAAAATAAGAACAATGGCAGGCAAGATTTTGCACGAACCGAAGCAAATTACCATTTCAATTGCTAAACCAGCTGAAGGAATTGATCAGCAAGCCTACAATATCCACGATCAGCAGAAACAGGCATTATTAACCGATATTTTTAAAAGCGGACAATACAAAAGCAGTATTATTTTCGTTTCGACTAAAGAAAAAGTAAAGGCTTTATACAAAACTTTTAAAGGTTTGGGCATTAAAGCAGAAGCCTTCCACTCTGATTTAGGACAGAAAGAGCGTGAAGATATTTTATTGGCTTTCAAAAACCGCAGACTGCCAATTTTAATCGGAACAGATGTTTTATCCAGAGGGATTGATGTTGAAGGTATCGATTTGGTAATCAATTACGATGTTCCCGGCGATCCGGCTGATTATGTACACCGTATTGGCCGTACTGCAAGGGCCGCCACAAAAGGAACCGCCATTACTTTAGTAAATGGAAGAGACAAGCGTAAATTCGATAACATCGAAAAATTGATTGAAAAAGAAGTTCCACGCATGCCTCTGCCCGAGAGTGTAGCCGCAATAGAAATTACACATGTTGAAGAAAAAAGACCTCAGCATAGTAATAATAATAATGGAAAGAAAAAGGTTTGGCATAAAAAGAAGAAGCCAAAACCATCTGCATAAATTATTAAAACGCCGATAAGTACAATTCTTATTGGCGTTTTTCTTTTATAAACTATCTTTGCGCAATTAGATGGCAAACTTCATTCTTATAGGTTTATGCATTTTAGCGGGAATTCTTTTCAGAAAAAGTAAATCGCTACCTAAAGATGCTCATAAAGGCATCAATGCCTGGATTATTTACATCGCACTCCCTGCTGTTTCTTTTAAGTATCTTCCACATATCACCTGGACTAAAGATCTGTTATTTCCCGCCCTGGCACCGGTATGCATCTGGTTGTGCGGTTGGTTATTTATTACAATTTACAGCCGCATCACAAATATTAGTAAAGCAACTTCAGGCGGTTTAAAACTCACCAGTTCCTTAAGCAATACATCTTTTGTTGGCTTTCCGTTAATTGTAGCATATTTTAGCGAAAAAGAGTTGGCTATAGCCATTATCTGTGATCAGGTTACATTTACGCTATTATCTACCATTGGCATCATTGTAGCCATTCGTTCATCGCAAAATCAACAGTTAAGTCCGAAATTGGTACTTAAAAAGGTATTGACATTTCCGCCGCTTATAGGTTGTATTTTAGCTTTAAGCATTCCACATTTTATTGATATTTCTGCTTTCGATCCATTGTTTGATAAATTAGCCGGAACGGTAGGTCCGCTGGCATTATTTTCAATAGGTTTACAGCTAAAATTCGGGGGGTGGTTTAGCGAACTAAAACACATCAGCTTTGCACTATTGTATAAATTAATTTTGGCACCCTTGGTTGTTCTGCTTGTTGCGCTTGCTTTGGGCATGAACGGAACAATTACCAAAATAACCATTTTCGAAATGGCTATGCCAACATTATTAACGGCTGGCGTGGTAGCCGATCAGTATAATCTTAACCCAAAGCTTTCTAATTTAGTGGTGGGCATCGGGATTTTGCTTTCTTTCATTACCACGGGCTTATGGTGGATGGTGCTCACTTATTCGGGCCTGGTTTAAGTATTTTTCAGTTATGAACGGGGAAATACAAAATACTATCCTTCAAATAAAGGGTTTTTAATCAATCATTTATCCTTAATTTCAGCATTAACATTCAGGCAAACTGATCGGAATATTTGTTGCCAAACCACCATCAGATGTTTCTTTGTATTTGGCATTCATATCCAAGGCGGTTTCCCACATGGTATTTACCACGGCATCTAAACTCACTTTTGCTTTATCAGGATTACTTTGTAAAGCCAATTGACTTGCAGTAATGGCTTTGATTGCTCCCATTGTGTTTCTTTCGATGCATGGAATTTGCACCAGTCCGCCTATCGGATCGCAAGTTAAGCCTAAATGATGCTCCATGGCAATTTCGGCAGCCATTAAAACCTGCCTTTGCGAGCCTCCTAAACATTCTGTAAGTGCTGCGGCTGCCATAGCTGATGAAACTCCTATTTCGGCCTGGCAACCACCCATTGCTGCCGATATTGTTGCCCCTTTTTTAAAAATACTGCCAATTTCTGAAGCACAGGCAATAAATTGAATAATTTTTTCTTCACTATAACCATCACAAAAGGTTATAAAATATTGGAGTACCGCCGGAATTACCCCTGCCGCGCCATTTGTTGGTGCCGTTACCACACGCCCAAATGATGCGTTTTCTTCATTAACTGCCAGCGCGAAACAACTTACCCAATCTAACGTGTAATTAAAGCCGTTACCGCCTTTTTTAATGGCTTCTACCCAGGTATCATAGTTTGAATATTCGCTGTTGGCAATAAGGCGTTTATTTAATGGGAAGGCCCTTCTGGCAACATTTAAACCTCCAGGTAAAAAACCAGTAGTATGGCAACCACGATAAATGCAATCCCGCATTACGGCAAAATGTTGTAAAATGCCTCTTTTGGTTTCTGCCTCACTGCGCCAGGCCAATTCGTTTTCCATCACAATTTCGCTCACTTTTAAACCGGTTGAGAGGCACCAATGCAAAAGTTCTTTGGCTTTTTCAACTGGAAAAGGAAGATCAACCTGTGCTTTTTTACTACTGTCTTCACCCTCTTTTACCACAAAACCACCACCGATGGAGTAATAAGTTTCTGAAACTCCGGTTCCGTTTTTTAAAAATGCCTGAAAAGTAACCGCATTCGGGTGAAAGGGCAGGCTTTCTGCAAAGAGAAAAAGAAGGTCGTTGCTGTAATCGAAATCGATAATTAAACTACCTGCGAAGTTTAGTTTTTTGTCTTTTTTTATGCTTTCAAAAGTAGGCGTAACCGCATCTACATCAAAAGTTACAGGATCAGCACCGGTTAAGCCAAGTAAAATGGCTACATCGGTTCCGTGGCCCACACCTGTTTTGGCAAGTGAGCCATATAACAATATTTTTATACCCTCAATTTCATTAATTAAGTTGTTTTGAGCGAGCGATGCTGTAAATTGTTGTGCTGCACGCCATGGGCCAAGAGTATGTGAACTGGATGGGCCAATGCCTATTTTAAAAATATCGAAAACTGAAATCTGTTCCTTGATCATTATGATTATAGTTACACAAAGCTAGGATTGTTTTATGATTTTGGATAAATTAATTTTGCGCTATGGTGAAAATATTTTACCTTGGAAAGGTCTAATATAAACGCCTCAAAAATGAACTTCGACAACAGTTATCAAGAAATTGATTTAGAATACTGCCGTGCCAGCTCTGGCAAAAGATTCGCTAATTATATTATAGATACAGCCGTATTTTACATCCTTGCATTTGGACTTGGTATAATGATTGGCATTTTTAAGCGAAGCCTTTTAAATGATATTGATGACCTGGCTTTACGGTTAATTACGCTATTGTTTTATGGCCTAGTAATGTTTATGACAGAGGCAATGTGCAACGGGAAATCGTTAGGTAAATTAATTACTGGTACAAGGGCAGTAAATTATGATGGTACTGACATGTCTTTTCAAAAAGCATTAGTTCGGAATATTACAAGGGCAATACCTTTTAATGCGTTAAGTGCTTTAGGTACTCCAAGTATCCCCTGGCACGATAGGTGGTCGGACACTATGGTGGTTGACGAGAAAAAACTAGCATTACAAACCCAAAGAGTAGATTGGTTTGATTCGGTTAAAAATCAAACTCTATAATGTCATCATCTTTAAGCATCCGCTCTACAAATTTTTGATGGTTTTGTGGCGTACCGGTAGCAATCCAGTTTCCTGTGATAATATTATCCGCCAATTGGTGTTTTCCGCGCTGTGGTTTAAGTTTGCTCTCGCGAAAAACTTCTTCATAGCTTTCTAAATTGCCATGGGTATGCTGTTTTTTAACAATACGATATACTCTTTTAGTGAAACGGCGGTCGCCAATTTCTTCTAAAAAAGGAAAAATAATCAGCGCAAGTAAAACCACAATGGTGACCCCTATGGCCTGTTCATAATAACCAGAACCTACTGCCATACCAATTGCAGCAACAATCCAGATAATACAGGCCGTTGTAAGTCCTTTAACCCGGTTTTCTTCTTTAAAAATTACTCCGGCACCCAAAAAACCAATTCCGGTTACAATATTGGATGCAATACGGTCCTGACTGGTTGGTCCGATTTTAACGGATAGGATGGTAAATAATGTAGCTCCTAAACCGATCATCATCATGGTTTTAAGACCGGCAGATTTACTTCTGTATTCGCGTTCTGCGCCTATTATACCGCAAAGGAGAGTGGCCAATAAAAATTTATTGATTTCACTTTGTGTAATGAAATGGTTTTGATCTAGGATATCGTTCATTGCCTTGAATTATCAATGGCAAATTAGTAAAAATCGTAACATCTTAAGCCATTTGCCCGGCCACCGCTTGAACTATTTTGAAAATACTTTTCGTAACCCACCCCAATTTCGGATGTCCCGCTTGTATTGCTATAATTGATTTTTGAAGTTGTAGCGTCGTGACTGATGCCCAACCTGAATTTTTCGCCATTGGTACGTCTGTTGAAAATATCAAATATTACAGAAAAAACAACTGCATCACTTCCGTTCGAATTGCCATCGTTGCGGTACCAAATGCCTGCATTTATACCTGCATATTTGTATTGCATGCCTACACTGAATGATTTTACATTGCCTTGTTTGTAGGCTACAATAGAAGGTATGAGGTAATTTCCATCGCGGTCGTACTCATCGGGTGCCAGGGTAAGTTTGTAACTTAAATTGGCCGATATCCGCATGGGCAATTTGGCCTGGAAACCCGATAATGATTCATCCGGACGGTTAAGGTGATGCGCTGCCAGGCCCATCATAAATTTGCCATAAACCAGGTTTGCACCAGCGTTGGCATCAAGATAAAACCGGCTATCTACACTTGGCCGCTCGGCACCAGAAACACTGCCCGGAATATAGCCTGTATTAATATCAATCTGATCGCCGAAAACAAGTTTATCCCAATTTAATTTCTGATTGGTGATGCCACCCTGCAATCCGAACGACAGTGTAAAGTCATCACCCCCAATAATATACGAATAACTTAATGCAATATTGTTTTTTACCAGGTAAGCGGTACCCTCGCTGCTGCGGTTAAAAATAAGTCCAACACCGCTGTTTATCTGATGGAGGTTGAGGTCTCCGGAAGCACTCATGTACGAAAAGTCGCTTGCCAAACCAGTCCATTGATTGCGGTATAGGGCATTAAACCTAATGTCGCCTTCAAATTGCCCCGTTAACGCCGGATTTAAGTAAATCGGCGCATTATAAAACTGCGAAAAAATATGGTCCTGCGCTAACATCATCAGCGGAAGCACCATTATAAACAAAACCAATATTATCCTTCTCCTCATCATCTTATTAAATATATTACGCCCGTTTTACGTGGAGGTGAAGAATCATAACTCATCCCTTTCCAATCGCTGCCATTAATAAATTTTATATCTATTTTCCAGTAATAAACACCCTGTGGCTGTTCCTGGCCCTTATAGGTACCATCCCAACCTTCAATCGGCGAGCCATCATCAAGTTTACTTGTTTCCCATAGCAGTTGGCCCCATTTATTGAAAACAGACATTTGCCATTCTTTTATGCCACGGCCCTTGGCTTTAAAAATTTTGATCTCGTTCTTCGCACTTGCAGGCATAAATGAATTCGGAATGTTCAAAAACCCGGGTACACCGATAATTCTTACGGATTGGAATGTAGTAGAAGAACAACCTTCTTTATTGAGCACTTTGAGGGTTACATTGTAAGTGCCCTCGTTTGCATAGGTATGGGTTGGATTTTGTAAGGTAGATCCCGATCCATCGCCAAATGTCCATTGCCAGCTTACCGCATTCGGGCTTACATCTTTAAAGCCAAATGTATAATTTGGAATGGAAGTTTCATTACCGGGTGTAACGGTAAATGTGGCTACCGGCGGGGCAACAATATGAATAAAATCGGCTATTGTGGTACTATTGGTACAGGTTAAACTATTTGTAGTGGTTAAGGTTACGGCGTAATTTGCATTTGATCCTGTATAGGTATGCTGAGGCTCAAACTCATTCGAAATTGGTGAACCATCACCAAAATCCCAGCTGTAACTGATGGCGCCAACACTCGTGTTTTTAAATTTAACGGCAAGGTTGGTACAACCTGTTGTTTTATCGGCACTGAAACTTGCTGTAGGTTGGGCAAGTACAGTTACCGTTTCGGTAGTGAAATTTTTTGAACAATCATTTTCCGCATCCAGTTTAATGGTGTATTTACCTGCTTTGGTAAAAGTGTAAGGGAAAACGCCCGTGGTGTTAGAAGGGAGTTGAATAATTTCGCCAGTATCTTCGTTGGTAAAGGTGTAAATAAACCGATTGGCACCGCTTGAATTGTTTACGAAATTTACTTTCCATGGTGCACAGCCTTTTTTCTCGTTTCCGTTAACAACCAGTTCTGCAATTACGTTATTTGGCGAAACTACAATGGTATTGCTGGATGTACTGGTACCACAGCTGTTTTTCGCGGTCATGGTTACTATAAAATCTTTAACCACAAGCGTACTAAAGGTATGGCTTACTTTTCTTCTGTCAGGATAGATTTCAGGGGTACTGCCATCACCAAAATCGTAGGTATAGGTAGTACCTGTACTTTCTGGAGAAGTATTGTTAAAATTAACGAGCAGATCCGAACACCCTATGGTTTTATCCGGAGAAAATACCGAAATAGGTTTTGCATGCACCGTAACCGTTACTGTTTTTATAATTGGAGGTCCGCAGGGAACAGTGGTTTCTAAGGTAACATTGTATACAGCATCTTTACCGGTCGGATCTGCCTGAAAAGTGATTGCTGGTGGCTGAGCCAGATTTGAAGTTGTACCATTGTCGAAATTCCATTTATAGGTTGCGCCATTAATTGGGGTTGTGGTATTGGTGAACGTTACATTAAGTGGCCCACAGCCATCAGTTGTACTTGCTGTAAATGAAGGGTTAATTACAGGAAGGCTGGTAAATATTTCACTTTTTTCATCGCTATTACAGCCTAAACCACTGGTTACAACAAGTTTGATGGTTACATTTTCATTTCCGTTTAAAATGGTGTAACCAGGAAAAGTTGGTCCCGTTCCAATTTGTACATTATTGGCAAACCAGGTATAAATGTTGTTCCTGTCTGGATATAAAGTTGCAGCAATATTGTTTGCATCAAGAATAAAAGGCGCACAGCCCACATTATTATTGTAAGTGATTTCTGCTTTGGCAGGCAGATTTACCGTTATTTTTATCTGGTTGCTAATATTGTTGCTACACGCACCGCCACTTACAGCTCGTCTGTAATAGATAGTTGCAGCAGGTGTTTGCGGGGTAAAACTTATTCCGGTTGCACCCAATACATCTGTCCATATGGTTCCGTTAGTGCTCGATTGCCATTGATAAGCATAAGTACCACTGCCTCCACTTGGCGTGCTGCCTGTTAATTGTGCAGCTGCCGATCCGGTACAAATATTTTGATCTGCAGAAATCGTATTATTGGTTAAACCTGGCAAAACGGTAACCTGGATCGAATTGCTGATGGAGGTACAAATGGTACTGTTCACCAATCGCCTGAAATAAGTAGATAGGCTTACTACCAAAGTTAAATCCTTATTTGTTGCCGATGGAACATTTATCCATGTATTTCCGTCAGCGCTGCTTTGCCATTGATAAGCAAATGTACCTGTTCCACCTGTCGGTGTATCTCCTGTTATGGTAATGCTCTGCCCCGAGCAAGTTGCTCCAGCTAAAGGATTGATGTTATTGGTAACCGGTGGGTAGTAAACAATTGTAACTTCATCTACAGAAGGCGGACAGCCGTTAAAACCAGAAATTGTCCACCTGAAAGTATAGGTTTGGCCAGGCACCAAGCCCGTTACAGTGGTGTTATATAGCGTAGGATTGGTGATAACGATACCCGTTTGTGAAGAAACCAGTGTCCATAAACCCGTGTTTGGCGCAGGATTGTTTCCGTTTAAGGTAATGCCATTTCCACTACATAAGCTTTGATCTGCACCTGCATTTGCGGCTACTGTGCCTGGGTTTACTGTAATAGTGGTTACTGTTGATATGGCTTCTGCGCAGCTGCCACTTTGTACCACCGCACGGTATTTTGTGGTGATGGCAAGGTTAGAAAATACATATGGATTTGCTGTAGAAGTAATGGTAGACCAGGTTACACCATTATCAATCGATTTTTCCCAGCGGATTACGTTTCCAACCTGCCCGCTTAAGGTAATGTTTCCTCCATTTGCTCCTGCACATACATCTACATCACCCGCTGTTGTTCCTCCAATACTAAGGGGATTTACCGTAATCACCACATCATCGCTGGATGCAGCGCAATTTGCATCGCTGATTGTCCACCTTAATGTATAAGTATTGCCTGCCTGCAATCCGGAAACCGTAGTATTGCTTTGAGTATCATCTGCAAAAGTTAAGGCCGTAGGTGCAGAAACAACAGCCCATTTACCCGTGCCAACTACAGGAGCATTTCCTTTTAAAATATAAGTGGTAGCATTACAAATTGCATCATCTGCACCAGCATTTGCCAGGGTTACATTTGGTAAAACTGTAATGGTGATGGTAATGGGCGTACCCGGGCAGCCGTTTGTTGATGTTGGTGTAACCACATAACTTACTGAGCCTGCGGTAGTGCCAGAATTGGTTAAAATATCATTTATCTGTGTGCCTGCAGCAGCTACAGTTCTGTTGCTGTTGCCGGTTATAGCGCCCGTTACCGTGCTGGTATAGGTGTAGTTTACATTCGCCAGGTTAGCTGATAGGGTGATGGCTGATGAAGTTGCATTACAGATTGTACCAGGTGCCGTTGCCGATACTATTGGGTTAGGTTTTACGGTTACCACGAAAGAGAATGGTGTTCCATCACAACCATCTAAATGTGGTATAATAGTATAGGTAACGTTCGCATCAGTGGTAGGATCTGAATTGGTGAGCACATCGCCAATATTGCCAGTACCATTTGCAGTGTAGCCAATAGCAGTTCCGGTGGCCGTCCAGGTGTATGTAACGCCCGCCACGGCTGATGTGGGCGTATACCCTACATTATTACCTGTACAAATGGTTTTACTGGCTGCGCTTGTTAAACTGATATCCGGTTTAATTTTTAAGATGATATCATCATTAATCTGGTTGCAGGGTGCTGCCAGTGCCGTTGTTACGCGAAGTTGTAAAGTAACGGTTCCTGCGGTTTTTTCGGCTGCAGTAGGTGTATAAACTGCGTTTAAATCGTTTCTGTTGGGTGTAAAAATTCCCTGACCGCCAACCCAAGTTTGAGTTGAAGTAGTACCTGTTATTGTTGCGCTGAGTGTAAAACTCGGGTCGTTGAAACAGATACTTTGATCTGCTCCGGCGTTAACTACAGGAGCTGTGCTAAATGTTAATACTTGCGTATCTTCTGCGGTACCGCAATTATTTTTATGGATAACTTTGATTGTATAAGTATCGTAGCTATCAAATTTTATAGATGGATATTTTGAATTCGCTGTTGTGCCTCCTATAAAACTATATGTGCCGGTTCCGGTAGGGGTAACTGTCCATGTGTAAGTATCGGCTAAATCAAGTGTTGTACCTGAGATTGAAGTTTTGGTTGGGCCCGTTGTGGTGTTATTGAAATCGTAAGTGGCTAAATTGCAAAGCGTAATATCAGGCGAAAGTGTTGCTACAGGACTCTGATTAACCACAACAGTTTGCGGTGCGCTAATAATTACGCCGCAAGATGGTGTACTGATGCTTAAAGTAACCCTATAAGTGCCTGGATTAGTAAAATTAAATATCGGCTCCCGGCTTGTTGCGCTTGTTCCTCCTGTAAAACCCACTGCCGGGGTAACCGACCAAGAATAGCTATTGGCTGCGTTACAGGTATTATCTAAAATTGAAAGATCAGTGGGTTTTAATGTAGTTCCAGAGCAGATTGTACTCGGTGTAATGCTAAAGGCGGGTTTTGGTGGATCCTGGATACAGATTGTCATTTCCACCGGATCAGCATCACACTCTCCGGTAATATTTTTAGAAACCAGCTTTATTTTATGCTCACCGTGAGTTGGAAAACTATAAACAAAATTGTACGATTTTGGTTTATCAGCCGCTTTAATTACCCCATCAACATACCAATCATAAGTTATATTATTTGGGGTACAGGCTGGTGTGTTGGTGTTTGGATTTTCGCCTAAAACAGAAGTATTAACAAAGGTAATATTTGCACCGGTACAGCCCGGGTTGTTATAGGTAAATGAATTTATCGGCTTTACCACCACTTTAGCAGATGAAGAAACAGGCGTACCCATTGTGCTGCAAAAAGCATTCGATACCCTGATAGATACATCAAAAGCATTATAAATTGTGCCCGCACTTGATGTAGAAACACTTCCGCACGATGATTTGGTGTAAGCATGCGTTACCTTACCTCCGTTTGCAATAATTTCGCAAAGCGTATGGGTTGTTGTAGACTGATCACCCCATGTAATGGTATAAATATCTCCGGGAAAGTTGTTTTGAATACCCGAAACTGACGTTACATCTACGTTAAAGTTAAAGTTGGCCGATGGTAAACACAATACGGTATTTCCTGTGTTGGCAAATGCGGTTATCGCTTTATTATTGATCAGCAAATAAGCCTTTGTAGCCACAGTACCATTCGGCATTACTGCTTTGGTATAAATGGTATAATGTACCTGTTGCGCGGTAAAACTCTGTATTGCGGTAGTAAAGCTCAATTGTGATGGTGCGCCACCGTTTACTTCATCACTGATGGAAGCGGTAACGGTGCTATTTGCCGTAGATTCGTTTGTGAGTGAAAATGAGTTGTTGGCCCTGCCGATACAGGTACCGAAAGTTTCGTCGCTTGTGGCATTTAATAATGTTGAAGTTAATTTCGCTTCAACTGCCGTTCCTGCCTTTACTTCAAATGCGGTAGAAGCTGCACTCACTGATGCTGGATTGGTAGATTTTACCCTTACCCTGTATCCAGTTCCTGCGGTAAGCCCTGCCGGAAGCTTCCCATTGATATAAGTACTGTAAAATCCGTTATAACTTCCAATGAGTGTTTCTGCACCGAAATTTCCATTTTGATCGGATAAGTATAACTGAAAGATATTACCCTGCGATATACAGGTTGCAGGTACAGTGAAAGGTACAGCAATGGTGCTGCCTGGTGTAAATGGCCCTGGATCTACTGTGCCAATAACAACCTGGGAATAACTTGTTGACGCATATAGAATTGCCCCAAAAAATAGGACAAAAAAAAGCCATTTCCTTTTACAACGAATCTTCATATATCTCTAACACTAGGGAATGATTTTATTGCGTTCTGGAAGCTTAGTGAAACTTACTATATCCAACCTCAGAAATGAGTATCGAACCTAAGACGCGTCAATAAATATTCATATCAAAGAACGTTATTTTGGAAATACAGATTCAAAATTTTACACCAACAATAACTAAATGAGTAGGTTATATGGGCATTAAAGCTTCGTTTATGATGGTTTTAAGGCATAAAAAAACCCCCAAGGCTTTGTGCCTTGGGGGAATATTTTTACACGAAATGTTTTCGCTGAAGGGGAAATATTACATCATACCGCCCATACCGCCGCCGCCCATTGGAGGCATTGGAGCACCACCTTCTTCAGGTTCGTCTGCTAAAACAACTTCTGTAGTTAATAACATGGCTGCAATAGATGCTGCGTTTTCTAATGCTACACGGCTTACTTTAGTTGGGTCGATAACACCTGCACCAATTAAGTTTTCGTAAACATCAGTACGTGCATTGTAACCAAAATCAGCTGTACCTTCTTTAACTTTTTGTACTACGATAGAACCTTCGATACCTGCGTTTTCGCAAATTTGACGTAATGGCTCCTCAATTGCACGACGGATGATCTGAATACCAGTATTTTCATCCTCGTTAGCACCTTTTAGGTTAGCTAAAGCTTCAACCGCACGGATAAAAGCAACACCACCACCAGCAACAATACCTTCTTCTACAGCCGCACGGGTTGCGTGTAAAGCATCATCAACACGGTCTTTTTTCTCTTTCATTTCAACTTCACTAGCTGCACCAACATAAAGAACAGCAACACCGCCAGCTAATTTAGCCAAACGCTCTTGTAATTTTTCTTTATCGTAATCAGAAGTAGTGGTTTCAATCTGAGATTTGATCTGGCTAACGCGAGATTTAATATCTTCTGAATTTCCTGCACCGTTGATCACAGTTGTATTGTCTTTATCAACAACAACTTTTTCAGCAGATCCTAAGTAAGTTAAATCAGCATTTTCTAATTTGTAACCTCTTTCTTCAGAAACAACAATACCGCCGGTTAAGATTGCGATATCTTCTAACATTGCTTTTCTTCTATCGCCAAAACCTGGAGCTTTAACAGCTACAACTTTTAACGAACCACGGATTTTGTTCACTACCAAAGTAGCTAAAGCTTCACCATCTAAATCTTCAGAAATGATTACCAAAGGTTTACCAGTTTGAACAGTTTTTTCTAAAACAGGCAACAATTCTTTCATGTTGCTGATTTTTTTGTCGTAGATTAAAATGTAAGGATTTTCTAATTCAGCTTCCATTTTATCTGCATTGGTTACAAAATATGGAGATAAATAACCCCTGTCAAACTGCATACCTTCTACTGTTTTAACTTCAGTTTCAGTACCTTTTGCTTCTTCAACGGTAATTACACCATCTTTACCAACTTTGCTCATTGCCTCTGCAATTAACGAACCGATTACCTCATCATTGTTAGCTGAGATAGATGCAACTTGTTTAATTTTATTGTTGTCATCACCAACCGCCTGCGATTGAGATTTTAAGTTTTCTACAACAGCAGTAACCGCTTTATCGATACCGCGTTTCAAATCCATTGGGTTTGCACCTGCAGCAACGTTTTTAATACCCGTAGTGATAATTGCCTGAGCCAAAACAGTTGCAGTTGTAGTACCATCACCAGCAATATCAGCTGTTTTTGAAGCTACTTCTTTAACCATTTGAGCACCCATGTTCTCAACAGCATCTTTTAATTCGATTTCTTTAGCCACAGTAACACCATCTTTAGTGATTGCTGGTGAACCGAATTTCTTATCGATAATTACATTACGGCCTTTTGGACCTAAAGTTACTTTTACTGCATTTGCAAGAATATCAACACCTCTTTTCAGGGCGTCGCGTGCTTCTACGTTATATTTTACTTGTTTTGACATTTCTTTTAAATTTTGGATGATTTTATGAGAAAATAATTGGATTTATATTCTTCTCATTTTAACATTATTATTTTATTTGTTGATTAATGCTGAATTTACTCATTCGAGATCCAGTCATCAACCCTAAATTATTACCCTACTACAGCGTAAATATCAGTTTCGCGCATAATTAGGTAATCTTTACCTTCGTAAGGGAATTCGGTACCACCGTATTTACCATAAATTACAACATCGCCAACTTTTACACTCGCTTTTTTACCTTCAGAATCTTCTTCAGAAACAGAAACTACAGTTCCTTTAGATGGTTTTTCTTTAGCAGTATCAGGGATATACAAACCCGATGCAGTTTTTTCTTCTGCCGCAGCCGGTTCAACTATTACTCTGTTCGAACTGCCAGCAATTGGTTTAAGGTTTAACGCCATAACTTTTATTATTTTTTTATTTTGATTTGAGTTTTTTAACTAAGCATACAATTAACACTTTTTATGCCAAGAGGTTTTGAGGGACAAATTTTCACCAAACTGTCAATCTTTTCAGCCTAATTAAGAATGTGCGTGTCAGCATGGCAGTAAGTTTTCTATTTTAAAGCTAATGCATCATATCAATTTTAAGTTTTAACCCTACACAATCATGACGCTGAATGTTAACTTAGGTTATAAATCAGATAAAAGATAGGATGGTTTTCGTCACAGGTAGGATGTAATGGAATGTCGTTTTTAACTTTAACATGGCTAAAATGGCGACTAAAACGTTTAAGAAATTGCTTTTTCAGTTAAATACTTCCAATACCTTTTTGGTACGTGCTGCAAATGCAACTTGGTGTTTTTTCGGGCAACAATATTGGCACTTTTAAAATAATCTTTCCACAAGGTGGAGTATAAGGCTTCTCCTTCATCCATTAAAACCGGAGCCGGATTTTGTTTATTCACACCATTACTAAAGCTTATCGTAATTTCCTCTACCGAGATTAAATTATAATGCAGTCCGTATTTGCGTTTTAAGTCATAAATTACCCATTGCTGATCGGCATAACGGTTTTTAAAATGGTTCGAGATTAAAGGCAACACATTAAAGTCGGGATCAATACCGGCATAAAATATTCCATCCCCTGTTTTTTGAAAACGAATAAACGCTTCCATCCTGTGTTTTTCTCTTTCTACACTCCGTGCATATTTTGATAGTGCCATTACATGCGCATTGCCAAAATTGCTTTCAGCTCCGGGCTGATTTTGAAAGATATAAATAGCAAATTGAAAAAGGTGATTATAAGCTTCTGGAATTTCTGATAAGTAGCTGCAATAAAATTGACGTAACCAATTTTTTTTAAGTTTTTTTTGTAATCCTGCCCAAACCCGATCTGCTTTTTCATGATGTGTGGTTACCGTAAAACTTTCTACAAATGCTTCCGGTTGAAAAATTGCTGAAGATTTTAACGTGGCTTTTCCTGGCTTGCGTTCAAACCATTCGAAAACTGCTGTTAAAAGCCCTTGAAGCGATCCATCAATAATGTAGGTCATAGGTTTATTATATTGAAAATTTTATATCGCTCGTCATTACCGCATAGGTGAAAATCTTTATACAGTAAGCTTTTAGATTCTCAATCAGGTTAGGAATGACGCAACGCCTTAATTACTTCGGAGATAAGAACCCCTTAAAATAAAATCATCTGGTTGCTGTCCGTTTTTAAATACTTGCTTTGACTTTCTGCTAAAATAAATGCTTTAATCTGTGTACCCTGGTAATCTTTTAATTGATAGGGGCTATCCAGGCAAATAATAAAATGTTTAGCCCTATTGTAAGCAACACCAATTTTTTTTAACTGATCAATTCTGAGTTTTCCAAATTTTCTGGCCTGAACAATTTTTTGAGCAGACATGACCCCGATACCAGGTATGCGAAGGATCATCTTATAGTCAGCGGTATTAATGTCTACAGGGAAATGCTGCATATTCCGGATGGCCCAGCTTAATTTCGGATCAATATCGACGTCTAGATTAGGATTGGCATCATTTAAGATTTCCTGTACCTTAAAACCGTAAAAACGCATTAACCAATCCGTTTGATACAATCGGTTTTCTCTTAAAAGCGGTGGTTGTGTACCGAGGATAGGCATTCGGGTATCATTGCTAATGGGAACATAACCTGAATAGTACACCCTTTTTAATGAGAAATTCTTATAAAAAGCATTTGCAGTATACATGATGTCTTTATCACTTTCGGGGGTGGCACCAATTACCATTTGCGTACTTTGGCCTGCGGGTACAAATTTGGGTACATGTTTAATTAGTTTTTTATCTGCAGAAAACTGGGTAATTTGCTGTTGAACAAAGGCTAAGGGTTTAATTACATCATTGTGATTTTTTTCTGGTGCCAAAAGTTTTAAGCCCGCTTCGGTTGGCATTTCTAAATTAATACTCATCCGATCAGCATATAAACCAGCTTCTTTAATTAATTCATCGCTGGCCCCGGGTATAGTTTTTAGATGGATATAACCATTGTAATTTTGTTCCAATCGCAGTTTTTTTACTACCAAAAGCAGGCGTTCCATAGTAAAATCGGCATTTTTAAAAATTCCAGAACTTAGAAACAAGCCTTCAATATAATTGCGACGATAAAAATTCATGGTCAGTTCTACCACTTCATCCACCGTAAAAGCTGCGCGTTTTACGTCGTTACTTTTCCGCGAAACGCAAAACAGGCAATCGTAAATACAATGATTGGTTAAAAGGATTTTTAAAAGTGAAACACATCGGCCATCTTCAGTGTACGTATGGCATATGCCCGAAGAGTGACTGTCGCCAAGGCCTTTATTTGTATTTTTTCTCGTGCCGCCGCTTGATGAACAAGAAACATCATATTTAGCGGCGTCAGCAAGAATATTTAATTTTTCACGAATTCGATCAGACATAGGAATATGTATTTACTAACAAATATAGTTTAATAACTAAAAAAATTAGTAAATAGATTTATTTAATCTATTCCAAATGGGAATAATCGTAGTTTAACTAAAGTTACCCGATGGGTTCAATTTTCTGCTTAAGGGAAATTGATGCGCAATATCAAAACTGTCTTGATAATATTGAAGTTCGGAAAAGAAACGATCTGCTTCTTTTTCATGATTTTTAAGCGGACTGAAATTGGCTACAAAGTCAGGATTGTTAAAGGCAATTTGATAAAAATAACCCCCATTGTGGTTATCGAACATTTCGGTTACACTGGTTATGTGCTCCCAGCCACAGAAAAAATCAGTTCTTCTGTAAAAAAATGAAGTGCTTTTTAATTTAAAACTGATTCCTTTTTCATTGATCATTACCTTGCTGCGTACAAAAATCTGTGTTTTTGTGATCCACAATAAGATCAGTGCCATCGAAACGATGGATAAGGAAACTAAAATTAAAATGGAAAGTTCGGATAAAGAGGTAGGTAAACTAAAAAGACAATATAACATCAATGAGATGAAGAATACAGGAATGCCAACCATCGCGATTAACAACACACTGTTTTTGTGGTATTTTAGTTTGTAAGCATGCATGAGAATTAATTTTTATAAAGTTAAGTGCTGATGCATTGTTCTGAAATACCTACTAATAGGTATTTTATAATAGTCTTTTTACCGGTTATTTGCCATCCCACTCTTTATAAAAATGATCAAGATAAAGCAGCATAAATTGATGTCTTTCTGCTGCTATGGCACTTCCGGCTTCTGTATTCATCAAATCTTTCAATAAAAGTAATTTCTCGTAAAAGTGATTAATGGTTGGTGCGGTGGTGTTTTTATAAGTTTCTTTTGTTAAATGCGTTTCAGGTTTAATCTCCGGATCGTAAAGTACCCTGTTTTTAAACCCGCCATAAGTAAAAGCCCTGGCAATTCCGATGGCACCAATTGCATCTAAACGATCAGCATCCTGAACAATCTCCATTTCTTTTGACGTAAATCTATCACCATCGAGGCTATTTTTGAACGACATGTTTTGAATAATCAGTTTAACATGTGCGATAGTTTGGGGATCGATAGCAATGGAAACTAAAAAAGACTCAGCAATATTTGGCCCTAAATCTTCATCGCCATTATTAAATTTAGGATCGGCAATATCGTGCAATAATGCTGCAAAAGCCACAACCTGTTCATCACCTTTTTCTTGCTCATTAATGGTTAGCGCAGTTTTAAAAACACGCTCAATATGAAACCAGTCATGACCAGCTTCGGCATTTGCTAAAGTTTTTTGTACAAAATCAATGGTTTTCTGAATGGAAGCCTGCATCTTTCTAAATTTCTTCCAAAGGTATTGGAATTATATGCAGGTAAAAAGAAATGATTTCAACAGCGTTCGAGTTAATTAACTCGCCGCTGCTGTTCTGCTTTCATCATCCGCAATAATTTTAATTAAATCATTGTGGTTAAGGGTTAATAAATGAGGTACTTCCACCTCCAAAATTGCTGCAATTTGAAATAAACGGTCAATTGTTAATTTACTGTAACCAAGTTCAATTTTGCTATATGCATTTTGAGAGATTTTTAATTTTGCTGCCAGATAATCTTGAGTATAGTCTCTGTATTCTCTAATTTTCCTAATATTCCCAGCAACATTCTTCGTCTTTAAAGCCAATACATCTTCCATAAAAAAGGGATAAATTTTAAATGTTTTTCACTATGTACGAAACTTTATCCGTGGCAGATTTTTAGCTTCCGGATTTTTTGGCCCTATAAGTAGATTTTGAGTATCGGGAAAATGAACTGATTATTACAACAAAGCAACAACCCAAATGTTTAATGTATTCTTTTTAGGGGTTGATATATGGTGTTTCAGAAAGATTTTATTGACCCAGATTAAAGAAGGAAAACCAATAAGAAAGGAGTGAATTTAGAGGTTATAAGTTATGATAATTAATGAAGAATATAAGAAAGTTGCAGGTTAAAAAGCTAAGGACTAATATAATCCCCAATCATCTTCAAACTCGTCTTTTTCGAAATATCTTACCCATTCGATAAACAGCAGGCGAAATTTTTCAATTTCACCTAAAACAATGTCTTTATATTCTGGTGTACAAATCTCAAACATATCTGCTGCCCTAACCTGGGTTTCCAGTTCGCGGCAGTTGGTGCGGATGATGGAAGCATTTTCCATTCTTAAAATGTACATATCTGCTCCTTCTGCGCCAATAATTTTAGGGCAAAGCATAAGTGCATTCTGCATAATTAAGTTAGCGGTCATTTCGGCCATTTCACCTTCCAGCGTTTCGCAAAACAAGGCAGCATATTTATAAACGGCCCTGGCCTGGTTGTAAAGGCTTTTAGCCCGGGTAACTTTTAGCCTAACCTTTTCCGCATCATCACTCGATAAATTTTCTTCATCCTCATCATCCCGGCCAAATCGGCTAAAATGCTCCCATTCGGGCATATGATCCATGTCATCAAATTCCATATTTTTCAAAATTGTTTACGTTATGGTACGTAAGAGAGTCTAATATATTAATTTTCAATCAAAAAATCTAGCCTTCAATTAATGGTGCCCTGCGAGAGCCATCGTATAACTCGTATTCCAATAATCTGCAATCTAGTTTACCATTATAAAATTCGACCTTTTTAGCTGCTTTTAATCCAATTTTCTTTGCCAGATCAGGATTTCCGGTGAAAATATAGCCAGAGTAACCTTTGCATTTGGTTTTCATAAAATCGCCCATACGCTTATAGGTTAATTCTAATTTACTATGAACACCCAAGCGTTCACCATATTCAGGGTTAAAAACAACCACTCCTTTACCATCTTCAGGTACCGGCGTTAATTCAAAGTCGCATACTTCAAATTCAATTAAAGTATCTACACCAGCAGTTTTTGCATTTCTTCGGGTAACCTCAACGGCATCTTCAGAAAGATCGGAAGCCACAATTTTAAGGTCGATGTTTTTAATCACCTGATCCTTTAATATTCTGCGTTCAGTGAAAAAATCTTCTTCATTATAACCCAAAATATGCATAAAACCATAATTCATGCGGTATAAGCCAGGCGCACGGTTGGTAGCAATTAAAGCAGCTTCAATAGCAAGCGTTCCTGAACCGCACATTGGGTTAATAAAAGGCGATTTTTTATCCCAGTTGGTGGCTAAAATAACTCCGGCTGCCAAAGCTTCTAACATTGGCGCTTTCCCTGGAATTTTGCGGTAACCATGTTTGGCAAGTGTTTCGCCTGAGGTATCCATAAATACATCAGCATCTGCATCTTTCCAGTATAAATGTACTACAGCTTTGTTTGCATCCGATCCGGAGTTGGGGCGAATACCTTTTTTCTCCTTCATGCGATCAACAATCGCGTCTTTTACTTTTAAGTTGGCAAATAGAGGCGTGGTAATATTTGGGTTATCAACATTTGAGGTTACTGAAAAATAACCCGAAAAATCGATCAGTTCTTCCCACTCAATGGCTTTAATTTCGTTATATAAATCATCAGGCGTAATGGCCTTAAAACTTTTAATGGCATATAAAATCTGACTGGCACAACGCAGGTTCAAATTAAGCTTAATACACTCTGTAAGGGTAATATTGAGCTCAACCCCGGTAGCAAAAGATCTTTCTATGGTGTAACCTAAGGCCGTAACTTCATCTTGTAAATAGGGCGAAAGGCGCTTGTTGCAGGTAATAATTACCTTGCTTTTATTGTGGAAAACTTGCATCATAATATATGCGAAGTTATCAATAAATTTATAGAGATTTGATGTTTATAGTACATTAAGTAGTATTAGATATGGAAATTAAAGGAAAAGTACACGAAGTAGGTGCCACACAACAAGTAAGTGAAACGTTTAAAAAACGTGATTTAATAATAGAATACGCAGAAAATCCAACATACCCAGAATATATCCGTTTTGAGGCTTTACAGGATAAAACAGCATTATTAGATACATTTAAAGCAGGCGATGAGGTTGAAGTATTCTTTAATTTACGTGGTCGCCCTTGGACAGATAAAACAGGTAAAACATCATATTTTAACAGTTTGGTTATTTGGCGTATCAATGCTGTTGCAGCAGGTGCCCCGGCAGCAACCCCTGCATATGCAGCACCGGTTGATGTGAGCAATACACCAGGAGAAGATGATGATTTGCCTTTCTAAATAAAGAATCTTTTTTAAGCAAACAATTTTGAACCATGCCGAGGCTTTAGTCTCGGCATTTTTTTTTGCCTGCCCGCTATACATCCGGAATTTACAGGGTTTGTGAAATAGCCAAACCTCATAATTCATACTTGCCATCCGCTGTTAAAATATGTTAAAAACAAACACTTAGCTTAGCTATTCAGTATTTTTGATATCTGTTTAGATTAAAAAGTTTGTGATTTGGTTTTTTACCTTTAGAACCACTCTGTTTCTATGAAAAAAAAGAGTTTTTGGTTAATTACCGTTTTAATGACGGTGGCTTTGCTTGGTGTATTTGTAATGCAGTTGTATTACATCAGGGAGTCTTACAAACTAAAATCTCAGCTTTTTGATGAACAGGTAAACCAGACCCTAACTACAGTTGTGAATAAAATACAGCGTAGAAATGTGGCAGATCATCTTAACAGAAAAGACGCAGAAAATAAGTTTAAGCAACTTCAGGATTCTAGGCAGCGTGCACTGGATATAAAAGATTTAAGGCAACAATATACTCAAGAGGTAGAGCTTCGCCAGGTTGAAAGAGAAAATCAGATCGAGAACTATCTTAATCAACAGGATAGTATTATTCGGGAAGAATACCGAGCGCCCAACGTGATCTCCGAAAAAGAATATGCTTCATTGTCATCAAAAAATGGAGATAAGCTGGATCTGCAGATGGATGCTTTTATTGATATGAAAAGTTTGGTTATAAAAGGTTATAGTATGCGTACAAAACCCTTTGCCGCTCCACCAAAAGCATTTGAATTTAAAAGCCTGCAAAGTTTGCCTGATACATTAAGGTACCTGGTATTTGATCCCAGAGACGGTAATCCCGGCTTTGCAAGTGTAGCTAAAATTCCTAATGATTTAGAGAAAAAATTTAAGCGGGAAGATGAAATTTCGAGAAAGAAACTAGAGTTAAAAATAGCGGCGCTGGGTAAGGATACTTTCTTTTATACCCGATCGAGTGTAGTTGAAGATGTTTCTAAAGAACTGCAGGAAAGCAAGGTGCCAATTTACAAACGCATTAATTTTAGTGCTTTGGGCGATTTATTAAAAGAAGAACTTATTGCGAATAATATTAAGCTGGAACCTTCTTATCGCGTTTCTTTAGCCAAAAAAGATTCCACTATTTTCATGATGGCCTCCAACGTAAAGGGAGAATTCTTGCCCGAAAATACCTATAAAACACCTTTGTTTGGAAACGATTTGTTCCGCGATCCGGGAATGCTTTTTGTGAGTTTTCCGAATAAAAACTCAGCTATTATTTCTAACCTGAGTGCTACACTGGCCTCATCTATAGGTTTGTTGCTGGTACTTGTTTTTATCTTTTCTTATACCCTTTATGCCATTTTAAAGCAAAAGAAACTGTCTGAAATGAAAACAGATTTTATCAATAATATGACGCACGAATTTAAAACCCCTGTTGCAACGATTATGATTGCCAGCGAGGCTTTAAAAGATCCAGAAGTAACTAAAGATAAAGCCCGGTTAAAACGTTTAGCAGGGATTATTTATGATGAAAATGTTCGTTTGGGTAGTCATATAGAGCGTGTTTTAAGCATTGCCCGTTTAGAAAAAGGTGAGCTAACCATGGAGAATACCGAAGTGGATATGAACGATCTGATTGTAATTGTGCTCGATAGTATGGAATTGCAATTGCAGAAAAAGAATGCCATTATCCATGTAAATACCAATGCAGAAAATGCTGTTGTTTATGGTGATGAACTGCACCTATCTAACGTAATTTATAACCTGATTGATAATGCAAATAAATACAGTAGTAATACGCCAGAAATTACCATTACAACCCGTAACACCAACAGAAATTTAATTATCGAAATTACAGATAAGGGAATCGGAATGACCAAAGAGCAATCGAAGCGGATTTTCGATCAATTTTACAGGGTGCCAACTGGGAACCTCCATGATGTGAAAGGTTTTGGCCTGGGCTTAAATTATGTACAGGATATTATCAAAAAACTAAACGGAACGGTTAAAGTAAGTAGCGAAAAAGATAAGGGAACCACGTTCGAAATATCTTTACCTTTATAAACCAGCTAACCATCAATACAAAGCTTGCTTTAGTGATACATTAAAATATACCAGGTTTAATTTACCTTATATAGTGGAGTATTAATTTAATCTTCATCCTAAATTAAACCGTTATGCATATTCAGAATCAAACCTTCAATGTAGGTAATGCTACATGAATAAAATTAAGAAAATGAAAAAAATACTTCTGGTGGAAGACGACCCAAATTTAGGTTTATTGTTACAAGACTATTTGCAGCTTAAGGGTAAATTTGATGTGGTGTTATGCACTGATGGCGAAGAAGGGTTGAGGTCGTTTAACAAACAAAACTTCGATCTTTGTATTTTGGATGTGATGATGCCCAAAAAAGATGGCTTTACATTAGGTAAAGACATTAGAAAGGTAAACACGCAGGTTCCAATTATTTTTGCAACAGCTAAAACCATGTTGGAAGATAAATCTGCTGCTTATGATTTGGGTGGCGATGATTATATTACCAAACCATTCCGTATAGAAGAACTTTTATTGCGCATAAATGCCATGTTTAAGCGTGTAGCCAATAAAAGTGATCAGAATGATGAAGCTGCAGAAACTCAGTTTTCCATCGGTCAGTATCATTTCGATTATACCACCCAGATTATTACCAATAATGATGTACAACAAAAGTTATCAACCAAAGAAGCTGAGTTGTTGCGATTATTATGCTTAAAAAAGAATACGGTTTTAACGCGTGAAGAAGCCTTGCTTAGTATCTGGCATGATGATAATTACTTTAACGGCAGGAGTATGGATGTATTTTTAAGTAAGCTCCGTAAATACTTAAGAGCCGATCCTACGGTAGAAATCATCAATGTGCATGGAAAAGGTTACAAATTGCTGGTGGGTTAGTATGGTATTTAAATGGATGTTGTAATGTTCCACTTTCACCTCATGCGTCTTCCTGAACTTGTTTCAGGATCTCAATTTTAGGTAACCAAAGCAACTTAATTGTGTTTTTTATTGCATTTGCCGCGGAAACACAGAATTCACGGAAATTCTATTATGTTTTCTATACGCATTTCTACATTTAGTAGGATGAAACGAAGTCGGGAAATCTAACGAGATAGATCTCTCCATTCCACTGCGTTTCAGTCGAGATGGCGACGCTTTTTATTAGAATCTGTCAATGGTAGCCTTCATGAATCCACTTTCATCTTATGCGTCTTCCTGAACTTGTATTCAGGGCTTTTATGCACGATTAAATCGCTCCGCTACAGTCGGGATTATGGAACCAATTAAATGTACAGGTTCTCCCGTATAGTCGGGATAATATTTCTTTCCTGAGCCAGTTTAAATAAAGTATCTACCGCTTTGCGGCCTTCTTCGCCAAGGTTTACACTGTATTTATTTACGTAGAGTTCGATATGCTTGTACATTACACTTTCTTCCATTGCCTGGGCATGCTCGCGGATGAAATCGATACCAGATTTAGGGTGCGCAAAGGCAAATTCTACCGATTGGCGGATTAAGCGGTTCACTTTTAGCTGTACTTCACGATCTAAATTCCTGTTAATCACAATTCCGCCCAATGGAATGGCGCAACCGGTTAATTTTTCCCAATAATCGCCTAAATCCACAATTTTGGTTAAGCCTTTATCCTGATAAGTAAACCTGTTTTCGTGAATGATTAAACCTAAATCGATCTCTTCGTTAAGTAATGCTGATTCGATTTCAGAAAAAACAAGCTCCTGTTTATTGAGTAAGTGGGGGTAAGCAATACCCAGCAAAAAATTAGCCGTTGTAAACTTTCCAGGTATACCTACCTTTAATTGGACGTTTGAAGCCTGAAGTTCTGACTCATTAAATTGATTTTTGCTGATTAATAATGGGCCTACACCAAAACCTAAAGCACTTCCGGCATCTAATAAGGCATATTGATCGGCTACGTATGCAAAAGCATGGAAACTTAACTTGGTAATGTCCAATTCACCTCTAAGTGCCTTTTGATTTAATGTTTCCACATCATCATAAGACACCTCAAATTCTAAACCTTCTGTATCAATTTTATGGTGAATTAATGCGTCGAAAATAAATGTATCGTTAGGGCAGGGTGAAAATCCGAGTGTAAGTTTCATTCATCAAAAATAACTACTGCATAAAATTAATCGGTCATAATGAGTTCATTTCTCCAATAAAAGCAATGGCCCATTCGTTTAAATTTTTTACTGCAAGTCCTATTTTCCAATTGTCTTTATTTCTAGGTTCCACATAATTGGATACACTCCTAATTTGCAGGCAATCAATATTTAGCTGTTTACAGGCATAAAAAACGGCAGCACCCTCCATGCTTTCGGTGGTAGGGTTTAACCTTTTTACCAGGTTTTTAATGCTTTTTTCACTTCCTGTTACGCAATTCACGGTAATTCCTTTTGCCAGTGGCAAGCCAACTTTTCGCTGTGTATTAGTTGCATAATGGTTTTCGCCAAAACCCAAATCGGTTATCGTTAAAAAATCTTCCCCATTTTCTGCGCCCAACTCTGCAAAAGTATCCTCAGTAATGTTTAAAACTGTTCCTAAGGCTATATTTCTGTCAAAACAGCCTGCAATGCCGAAGTTTACAACAAGATCGTATTTAGAAGAAAGATGCTTGCCCAAGGCGAAAGCTGTTGCCACCATACCAACTCCTGTAATTAGCAGATCGAAATTTTTATGCGCTATAAAATCACCCTCCGGTAAATTGAAATGCTGATAAAAGAAGGCAAGTTCTGCTTTTGTAGCAGCAACAACTAAGGTTTTCATTTAGTAAAGTTAGCAGATAGTTTTGTTAAAATTTTACGTTTTCTTTAAGCTGGCCTTTAATCTTAAAGCTTAAACCTTTATCCGTATATTTGCATTTTATTTTATAGTAATGATTTACATAACAAGAAAAGCATCATTTAACGCCGCGCATAAATTAGCCCGTACCGATTGGGATGATGAAAAAAATAATGAAGTTTATGGTAAATGTGCCAACCCCAACTGGCATGGCCATAACTATTGGTTATATGTTACCGTTAAAGGCGAAGTTAACCCTGAAACAGGTTTCCTGGTGGATTTAAAATGGCTGAAAGACGTAATGAATAATTATGTGGTAGATAAGGTTGATCATAAGAACTTAAATCTTGATGTTGATTTTATGAAAGGCAAGCTGGCTTCTACAGAAAACCTGGCCATCGAAATCTGGAATCAGCTTTTGGCACCAATTGCAGAAAGTGGAGCCATTTTGCATTGCGTAAAAATTTACGAAACCGAAAATAATTTTGTTGAATATTTTGGCTAAAATCTAAATTAATGAGCAATAAAGACCTATTAAAAGAAGAATCGAGGGATGGTTATGTAAAAATAGACCGTTACAACGAAAATAAAATTGAAGCTGTAGCTGCACATTATAAAGATATTCTTGGCCAGTTGGGCGAAGATCCTGAGCGTGAAGGATTATTGAAAACGCCGGAGCGCGTGGCAAAGGCTTTACAATACTTAACCCACGGTTACGATTTAAAACCAGATGAAATTCTTAAAGGGGCAATGTTTCAGGAAGATTATAGCCAAATGGTGGTGGTAAAAGATATTGAAGTGTATTCGATGTGCGAACACCACATGCTGCCATTTTTTGGTAAAGCACATATAGCTTATATTCCTAACGGGCACATTGTTGGTTTGAGCAAAATACCAAGAGTGGTTGATGCCTTTGCCCGTCGTTTACAGGTACAGGAGCGTTTAACAAACGAAATCAGAGATTGTATTCAAAATACACTAAACCCAATGGGTGTAGCCGTAGTGATGGAATGCAGGCATTTATGCATGTCAATGCGTGGAGTGCAGAAACAGAATTCGGTTACTACAACCTCAGCTTTTACCGGTACTTTTTTAAGCAACGATAAAACGAGAGCGGAGTTTTTGAGGTTAATAACGGCGAGTTTAGATTAGCCGCATCCTCCTAAAGGGGAGGGTTTCAATAATAATAATTTAAGTAAATATTTAATTTCCCCCTTGGGGATTAAAGGATATGAAAGTATATATTTTTCCCGGACAGGGAGCACAGTTTGCAGGCATGGGTAAAGATCTTTACGAAAACCCAAAAGCTGCAGAATTATTTGAACAGGCCAACCAGATTATCGGTTTCCGTATCAGTGACATTATGTTCTCAGGAACAGATGAAGAACTTAAACAAACCAATGTAACTCAACCCGCTATCTTTTTGCATTCTGTTATTTTGGCAAAAGTTTTAGGTGAAAGTTTTACTCCAGATATGGTTGCCGGTCATTCATTAGGCGAATTTTCTGCCTTGGTGGCTGCAAAAGCATTATCTTTTGAAGATGGATTAAAGTTGGTTATTGCACGTGCAAATGCGATGCAAAAAGCTTGCGAAGCACAACCCTCAACAATGGCGGCTATTTTAGGCCTGGCAGATGATGTGGTTGAAAAAATATGTGCAGAAATTGATGCTGTTGTTGTTCCTGCAAATTACAACTGCCCGGGGCAACTGGTTATCTCTGGCAGTTTAGAAGGTATTGATCTGGCTTGTGCCAAATTAACTGAAGCCGGAGCAAAAAGGGCATTAAAATTAAATGTTGGTGGTGCATTTCACTCGCCATTAATGGAGCCGGCAAAAATTGAACTGCAAGCAGCAATTGAAGCCACAGATATTTCTGCGCCAATTTGCCCGGTTTACCAAAATGTTGATGCTAAGCCTTATACTGATCCAAGCGAAATTAAAGCAAATTTAATTAAACAATTAACAGGAGCTGTACGTTGGACACAAACAGTAGGCAATATGCTTGCCGATGGCGCAACTGAATTTGTAGAGGTAGGCCCGGGCAATGTATTACAGGGATTGGTTAAAAAAGTAAGCCGCGAAGTACAAACAAGCAGTGCTACTATAGCTTAAGTATTCATAAATAGAATAATAGTTACAACGCCATAAACTCAACTGTTTATGGCGTTATTTTTTATCAATATTAATATCTTTATCATTAGATGAAAATGAGCTTTGGTGTAAAAATAAGGTTTCTTTTGCTCGTTTTGGGCTGTTGCTTAATTGTGACTTCTATTTCGTTAAGCCATTTTACAACTAAAAGCGAATTGCTTGACCGTGATGCAGAAGAAATTCAGCAAAACCTTTCGATAAAGGAAAAAGCGGTGCAAAATTTCCTGGCAAATAAGAAAGAAGTAGCCAAAGCCAAACAATTTCATGCTAATCCAAAAAATGCGCTAGATTTTATAGAATCTTTTCGTGAAAAGAGCGGCATAAACTTATTAACCTACCAAAATAGCCAGCTTAAGTTTTGGAGCACCTATAAAGTGTCTGATATTGATCCGAATACGATAAAAGAAGGTAGTTCTGTATTGTTTTTCTCCAATGGCTGGTATGAGGTAATAAAAAGCACGCAAGGTAATTTCAGCCTAATTTTTCTAATCTCTATCCAGCCTCAGTATCCTTTTAAAGAAACGCAATACTTTAAAAACGATATCGACCCCATTTTATCCAAAACCAAGTTGCTAACCTTTGCATCTTTTACTGATAAGGATGTATATGTGATTAAAAGTGTTGACAATAAATTTCTTTTCGGGCTGAAGGTTAAATCCGGTTATGCAGAAACTTATTATTCTGGTACACAGTTGTGGCTTTTTGTTGCCGGGATGCTGTGCATCTGTATGTTTTTTAACTCTTTAAGCTCACTTATTGCAAGGCGCGGCCACATTGCATGGGGCACCTTTTTGCTGCTTTTTTTCTTCCTGGCTTTTCGGTTATCAGATTTATATTACGGGTGGTTTAACCATCGGTTTATTTTAGAGTTATTCGATCCGCGGATTTATGCCGATAGTTTTTTAATGCCTTCACTGGGCGATTTCCTGCTGAATGTAATTGTACTCACCTGGCTGCTCTTATTTATGTATAACCATAAGGAGCAATACCAGTTTCCCGAATCAATTAAAAGGAATAAAATAATAGGCTTAATTATCCAGGCAGTTTTACTGGTATTAATTGGCCGGATAGTTTGGGATACAGATGATATTTTTTTCGGATTGATCTTTAATTCCAAAATCAATTTCGATATCGTAAATATTTTAAAACTGAGTGGAACCAGCTGGGTAGGCATCGTCATTTTATGTTTGGCCTGGTTTCAGATTTACCTCATAACGGTTATTTCGGCAACAGTAAGCAAACAGCTGAATGTTACAAACAGGGAGCGGCTAATAATTTTTCTAATTGGGTTTGCTGGTGTTTTTATGTATAAGCTCGTTGTAGATTTTAATGCATTTTTTATTGTTTTTGCACTTGCTTTATTTATTGTTGCGCGGGCGGTTTATGTAAAAGAGCAAAACTTTTCGATAGGGATGTTTGCCATTGTTTTTTTCTGCCTGGCCTTTAATACCTCAATTAAATATACGCGGTATAAAGATTTTAAAGAAAGAAGCTTACGCGAACCGCTTGCACGTAAAGTACAGTCATCAGAAGATCCGAATGCCATTGTTGCGCTTGGTGCTTTAGGAAATGAAATTGTTAAAGATGATTTTTTGGTGCGGTATTTTGATCAGGACCGGACCGGAAATTATTCTGTGCTTAAAAATCACATTAAAGATTATTTGGATGGTTATTTAAACAGGTATGATTATCAGATTTATCCTTACGATAAATCAGGGGTTATAATCGGCAGTTCTGATAGTCCTCCGATTAATAAATACAAAAACCTGGTAGAAGCTGGCTCTGTTAAAATAGATGGTTCTAACTTTTTCTATCAGGTAAATAATACTTTCGGTTACCAGGATTATTTCGGGATAATTTCTGTCGTAGATCAAGGCAATTTATTGGGTACATTGGTTATCGAGCTTCGATCTAAGCCTTATAATTATAATAACCGTCTTCCGGATCTTTTAGGTGATCAGAGATTGATGAAAGATGAGGATTTTAAAGGCTATTCCATTGCATTGTACAGTAATAATAAACTCCTCAACCAATCTGGTAACTACACCTATCCTTTAGATGGAAGCATATTTAAAGGCAGAAAAGATGATTTTATTACCATAAGCGACGACCAACTCCACTACAGCCATTTAATTTATAAGCCATCAGATAGCAAAATGGTAATTATCAGCAGGGAGAAAGTTGATTACCTGGAGAGATTGGCAGCCCTTTCTTTCTTTTTTCTGGTATTTATCATTTTCTCGATATTGCTTTATGGCTTAATCTGGCTTATTAAAAACCTGGATGACGATAAAGTAGGTTGGTTCAGTATAAACAGGTCGTTAATGATCAATGCCAATAAGATTCTTTACAAAACCAGAATCCAGGTGTCGATTGTACTTTCTGTTGTGGCAACATTGGTAATTGTTGGTTGGGTAACTTACTATTACATGAACCTTGAATACCGCGGTCAGCAAGATGCAATATTAAAGGATAAGATAAGAAAGGTGCAGCAAAACTTCGAAAAACAGGTTTTCAGCAATGGAATAATCACAAATGATGAGAACGCAATAGCCGATTTTAACAATTTTGCAGATATTAACAATGCAGATTTGAATTTATATGATTTGAACGGCAATTTATTGATGACTACCTATCCCAAGCTGTATAATTATAAAATTATTGGTAAAAAGATGGGACCGAAAGCCTTCTTTTCATTGAGTGGTTTGCACCGTTCGGAATATATAAATCCTAAAGAAAATATTGGGAATTTAATTTATGCGGCTGCTTATGCACCAATCAGAAACGCACAGAATAAAACCATTGCATATATAGGTTTGCCAAATTATTCAAACGAAGAAGAATATACCGATAAAATTGCGCTTTTTGTAAGCAATCTGATCAATATTTATGCACTCGTTTTTGTAGCCATTGGTGTACTTGCCGTATTTCTGGCCAACCAAATCACCAGTCCTTTAACACTAATACAGGAAAGCATTAGTAAAACAAAAATTGGCCAGCGTAACGAACCAATTGTGTGGCGCAGGCATGATGAAATTGGCTCTTTAATTAAAGAATATAACAATATGATTTCGGCACTGGAGGCTAGTGCGCTTAAGCTGGCAAGATCTGAGCGTGAAAGTGCCTGGCGCGAAATGGCCAAACAGGTTGCCCATGAAATTAAAAACCCGCTAACACCTTTAAAACTGGGTGTTCAATTGCTGGAGAAATCATGGAAAGAGAAAGATCCAAATTTTGAGTTAAAGTTTAATAAGTTTAGCAAATCGTTTATAGAACAAATTGACAGTCTTTCGAAGATTGCTTCCGAATTTTCGAACTTTGCAAAAATGCCTGATACCAACCTGGAACGCCTTTCTTTGGTTCCAATAATTGAACAGGCAAGAGAGGTATTTAAAAGTACAGAAAATGTAACGATTGATGTGCTGAATAAAAGTGACCGTGATATCGAAATTATGGCCGATCATGATCAGCTTTTAAGAACCTTTAATAACTTGCTTAAAAATGCCATTGAAGCCATTGATGAAGAAACTTTATGCTGCATTTCCATTGTGGTATACATTGATGCGCAAAATGCATATATCGAGATTAAAGATAATGGTAAAGGTATCCCTTTAACCTTACACGATAAGATTTTTGTACCAAACTTTACCACCAAAACTTCGGGCACTGGCTTAGGGTTGGCTTTTGTAAAGCAAGCGGTTGAAAATGCTGGCGGGTCGGTTAAATTTACGTCAATAGCAGGCTTGGGAACTACGTTTTATTTGAATTTCCCTTTAGCTAAATAAAAAATAAAGATTGGTTAATATGGTGCTGATTTTACCTCAATTCTACTTGAGCTTTGCCCACGGTGTTGCCATCAGCATATAAAATTACGGTATAAATCCCCTTAATAAAAGGTTTTGGATTTGCCCAGTCGATAACATAGGTGCTATCGTCGTTATTGTAATTGATAAAAATAGAATGGCTGAACTGCATTTCCTGTCCATCAGCCTCGAAACGGTTGCCTTCGTCGGCCAATAAATTTCCGGCAGGATCAAATACCCTTAAATAAATGTTGTGATGGCCTTTTTCTGCCAGTTGATTGGGAATAATATTAAACCTTACGCTTAATTTTTCGGCAGTGGATGATTTTGTTACTTCAACTTTTTTGCCGCTCGATTTGGTTCTGAAGGCAATAATTTCGGCAGTTTGCAATTTTAATGCTGCTGCGGTTCTAACTTTCGCGTTTAAACTCGAATTCTCATTTTCGAGATTTGAAGCCTTATTACTGATATTTTTCAGTGTATTTTCTAAGCTATCGCGACTGTTTTTTAGAAAAATGTTATCTTTTTGTAGCTGGATAATCTGATCGTTGTAATTTTTTACAAAAGTTTTAAGCTCGTTTATCTGCGCATTGGCTTTATCAAGCTCGCCCTGTGTGATCTGATTTTTTTCTAAGGCAACCTTAAGTTCATCAATTTTTTCGCGGGCTAATTTTTGCTCTTCAACAAGTTTATCGTTTAGGTCTAAATTTAAGGCATTCACTTTATCCAGCTCAACCTCAATCTTTTCTACCTCAAGCCTTAGCTTATCTTTTTCTGTGCTAACGGTAACAAATCTTTCGCTCTGCTTTCGATCTTTAAAAAATAAGTAGGCATTTGTGCCAATTAAAGCCGCAATAACGATGACCAGGAAGTAAATTTTGTTTCTATCACCCTTATTAATCTTTTGTGGTTCCATTTTTAATAACGCTGTATCTTCTTTAATTAATATACTTTTGTTCTCCATAGGTAAATGGGTATACACAATTAATTTTAGCAGGGCGCAAATTAAAATTTTTTAAAAACTTATAAGAGTTTTTAAAAAAAATCGTTTACTTGCTAATGTTGATTTGTATTCAAATTAACACAAACACACAACCTGAGTAAAAAATAAGACAGAAATAATGCTTAAAAACTTCCTATACGCACTTTTATCTTTAATCGTAGTACCTTATATATTAAATGCACAACCTTTATCAAAAATTGCACCAAAAAGGGAGTTTAGGGGTGTTTGGGTGGCTACAGTTACCAATATCGACTGGCCATCGCGGCCGGGTTTAAGCATCGATCAACAAAAGCAAGAGCTGATCGGGATTTTGGAGCGGCATAAAAGTCAGGGCATGAATGCTATAATTTTGCAGGTAAGGCCAGCCGCTGATGCTTTTTACGCAAAATCGAGAGAGCCATGGAGCCAGTGGTTAATGGGTAAACAGGGATTGGCTCCTGCTCCTGGTTACGATCCGTTGGCTTTTGCCATTAAAGAGGCTCATTTTAGAGGGATGGAGCTTCACGCCTGGTTTAACCCTTACAGGGCGAGTATGAGCAGTTCTGCTGTATTGAGCGAAGACCATGCTTACCGTAAACATCCAGATTGGTTTTTTACTTACGGCGGCAAAAAACAGTTCGATCCAGGTATCCCTGATGTTAGGGAATATATTGTTCAGGTAATTTTAGATGTGGTGAAAGGGTATGATGTAGATGGAATCCATTTCGACGATTATTTTTATCCGTATAAGGTTGAAGGACAAACAATTAACGACAGCAATACTTTTTACAAATACCCAAATAACATTTCGGATATTAAAGATTGGAGGCGGAACAATGTTGATTTACTGATTAAACAGCTGGATGACAGTATTCACCACTATAAAAAATGGGTTAAATTCGGAATCAGTCCGTTTGGTATCTGGAAAAACAAATATGAAGATCCGGAAGGTTCTGCAACAAGTGGTTTATCCAATTATGCTGAGCTTTTTGCCGATAGCCGTAAATGGGTAAGGGAAGGCTGGGTAGATTACATCAATCCTCAAATTTATTTTACGTTTACCAGAAGGGTTGCGCCTTATGGTACCCTGGTTGATTGGTGGAGCAATAATACTTATGGCCGGCATGTTTACATTGGCCAGGGTGCTTACCTGGTTAATTCGCGTGCAGAAGCCGCCTGGAAAAATTTAAGCGAAATTCCGAATCAGATCAGGTACATTAGAAATAATAACCGAATTCAGGGAAGTGTTTATTTTAGTTCAAAATCTTTAAGCACGGTGGCAAAGGCTGTTGGCGATTCGTTAAAGAATGATTTTTACAAATACCCTGCCCTGCCTCCTCAAATGCCCTGGTTGGATGATGTACCACCTAATGAACCATTGGCCTTAACAGCAGATGCGTTAAAGGACGGCGTTCATTTAAAATGGCAACTTCCTTTAAAAGCGAAAGATGGCGAAACGGCTTCGGGTTTTGTAATTTACCGTTTTAGCGAAGGAGAAAAGATTTCTGTGCTCGATCCTAAATATATTATTAAAATAAGTTTTGAAGATTATCTTTCATTTATCGATACAAGTGTAGAAAGCGGAAAACGTTACAGCTATCTTGTAACTGCTTTGGATCGATTAAAGAATGAAAGTGAGCCGAGTGGTCCGGTGGGGATAGAGGTGCCTTTAGCTAAAGAATAATACGAATATTAATCTGTTTTATTAGTTGATTCCCGATCTACAACGGCAGGATCGATTACGATGTGTTCCATGTTGGCATATGGGTTTTGCTGACTGACCATTTTGAGGAACATTTTAGCGCATTCTTTGCCCATTTGAGGTGCATGCTGATCGATAGTTGATAGATTTGGGGTGATATAGGCAGAGAAAGCCTCATTTGCAAATCCGATTACACCAACTTCTGGCGGCGTTTCATCAATTTCTTTAAGTTTTTTAATTACCCCCAAAGCTGTAAAATCATCACCGGCAATAATGGCGTCGGGTTTGTTTTTGCTGCGCATTAATTTGCCTGCGCCAAAACGGCCATCTTTTATTGATAGGCCTCCAAAAATAATGTGTTCATTTGAAAGCGGGAGCTGATGATCTGCGAGCGCAGATTTATATCCCTCTAAACGATCGTTAAAGATCTTAATCTGGTGAATGGTGGTAATAAAGGCAATTTTCTTATATCCCTTATCAATTAAGTGTTTGGTAGCGATATAACCAGCATTAAAATCATCGAGTGTAATGGTAGGCACATTTAAATCGACGTTTACACGGTCGAATAATATCAAGGGTTTGTTTTGTTTAATAATTTCGGCAAAATGCGAAACATCTTGTGTTTCTAAAGAGAGGGAAGCCATAATGCCATCTACCTGTGCTTCTAATAAGGTTCTTACGCCATTTATTTCGTTTTCTACAGATTCATTTGATTGATAAATAATAACGCGGTAACCGCTGTCTTTTAAACCATCCTCGATGCAATGAATAATGGATGCAAAAAAATGAGCCTGTACACTTGGTACAATTACGCCAATAATGTAGGTTTTGCCCGATTTTAGGGCAGAAGCAAGCTTGTTTGGACTATAATCTAACTTTTTAGCCATTTCTACAACCGCTTTCCTTGTGGTATCGCTTATTGCCGGAAAGCCACTAAGTGCTCTTGAAACTGTAGAAACAGTAACATTCAACTCCTTAGCGATATCGTATATGGTGGTTTTCTTTTTCAATTGAGCAGGGTTCAGTCAATTATAGTTTAAATTTACTAAACCTTAATAATAATGTTCTTTTTATACATGAAATATAACAGGATATAAAAGCCAAGCACATAAGTTATGGCCCACACGAGCGAGGCATTTATCGGACTGAAAAATGGAGTGTAACAAGTTTCGTAAAACCTCACCAATAAGCCGGTTTTTGTGCCGTCGGGATTGGTGAGCTGAATGAGGTTTAATACACGGGGCATTAAGCCCGCCAGGAAGAAAACAGTTATGGCATTTACACCGTAAACAACAAAAGGTGTGGTAAATTTTTTATAACCCTGTACATCGATAATCCAGTAACAAAGGGCCAGGCCGATTGAGGCCAGTCCTCCGGCATAAAGTACGTAAGAGCTTGTCCACAATGCTTTATTGATCGGAAATTGTAAATCCCAAAGTAAACCTAAAATAACTGCTGTTATACCGGTAGTAAACAGCCAGGCAACTTTGGTAGGGTTATCTACATCTTTTCTACGCATCCACACACCCACCAGTATTCCAAATAAGCAGGTTCCGATTGCAGGTAATGTACTTAAAATTCCTTCCGGATCCCAGGTTTTGGATGATGCCCAGGTATGTGCTTCAGTAAGTATACCCCTGTCAATCCAGGCTGCTAAATTGGTTTCTTTTTCCAGGTTAGGGTAACCTACGCCAGGTACAGGAATAAAGGTCATTAATGCCCAATAAACAGCAAGTATTACAATGAGTGATCTGAAAATTGCCTTATTGGATACTTTGATAAAAATAATACTGCTGATGATGAAAACAATGCCTATGCGTTGCAGTACGCCCAAAAGCCTAACGGTTTGAAAAGCCTCCCAGATGGATCTATGGTCAGTTATTGCGCTAATGATTTTTCCAAAAATAGCGAGGAAAAAACCAAGTAAATAGAGAATGATTCCACGTTTAATGGCTTTTCTAATGGTTTTATTATGGGTTGATGGATCTGCTTTACTGCTGCTCATGGCAAAGGCAATTGATACACCAACTATCCATAAAAAGAACGGAAAGATCAAATCAGTAGGTGTACAGCCGTTCCATTCTGCGTGTTCTAACGGAGCGTAAATGTGGCCCCAACTGCCGGGGTTATTTACTAAAATCATTGCAGCTACAGTTAACCCCCGAAAAAAATCAAGAGATAACAATCGTTGTTTAGGTTCGGTCATGGTTAACTGGTTAGGTTTGGCGAACTAATTTAGCCTATTGTTTTTAGATTGAGAAATTACTTACGAAGTTTAGGTAAACAGTAGTGAAGATTACTTCTGAAAGCCATGGAAATCTTTATAAAGACTTTCTGATTTTGCTGCTTACAGGTATCGAGACTTCGGAGGTTTGGCCAAAGCGAAAACTCACTTTTCGGTGACTTTATTTTTATTAATGCAAAGTTCTGGAGGTGAGCAACTTCTTGATTTTTTATTAAACCTTATAAATATTTTTCATTAGCGGTTTTTTGAACATATGATGCTTGGGCAAAAAAAATCCTGCTTTGAATAATCAAAGCAGGACTGGATTTATTTTAAATTTCAATTAATCTTCAAATTTCCAACGTACAAACGCTTCCATTGCTTCATATTCAGCAAGGCCAAGCTCATCGTAGGCTTTTGCGGTATCTCGGTTACGGTCTTCCGCGCGTTGCCAAAACTCCCTTGAGTCGTCACCAGGGAAAACGGCTCTGTCTTTCTGACTCTGGTGTTTGAAAATTGCATATTTTTTGCGTTCAAGCTCTTGCGGAGAAATTGGAACTGCCATTTCAATTTCATAGGTTTCAAACTCATGCCACGCGCCACGGTACATCCATAACCAGCAATCCTGTGCCCAGGCTTCGGTTTTACGCAAGCGTTTTAATGCTTCCAGAATGATTTTGAAACAAACAATATGTGTTCCGTGCGGATCTTCGAAATCGCCGGCTGCGTAAACCTGCTGAGGTTTAACTTTCTGTAAAAGTTCGATTGTAAGTTCAATATCGGCATCTGTTACCGGGTTTTTCTGTACTTTTCCACTTTCGTAAAATGGTAGTGCCTGAAAATGGATGTGGTCATCTTCAAGGCCGCAATATCTTGCTCCGGCAATGGCTTCACCTTTTCTAATCAATCCTTTAACAGTCTGAATTTCTGGCGTATCTACCTGATTTGGTTTTTTCTGCTCAATAAAGGTTCTCATTTTGTTGTAAAGATCCTTTAAATGTGCATTGTCCATACCCATTTTCTCAGTAAAGTCTACATTAAACTCTACAAAGCGGAGTGCATCGTCGTCCCAAACAGCGGTGTTGCCCGAAGTTTGATAAGCTACGTGTACATCATGTTTCTGATCAACCAGGCGCAGAAAAGTACCACCCATCGAAATTACATCATCATCAGGGTGTGGAGAAAATATTATGATCCTCTTTTTGGCAGGCTCGGCCCTTTCCGGCCGTTGTGAATCATCTGCATTTGGCTTGCCACCTGGCCAGCCGGTAATGGTGTGTTGTAATTTATTGAAGATATGGATATTGATATTGTAAACCGGGCCTTTTTCGGTTGCCAGTTGTGCCATACCATTATTGTTGTAATCGTCTTCAGTTAATTTTAAGATCGGTTTTTTTAAGGTGTTGGCGAGCCAGATTACCGCTTTGCGGATCAAGGCATCTGTCCAGATACAATCTTTAACCAACCACGGGGTATCAAAGCGGGTTAATTCTGAAGCTGCGGGAGCATCAAGAATAAACTCCACATGCTCAGAAAGTTGCAGGTATGTTGCGGGTACTTCTCCTGAAATTTCGCCCTCAACGGCCTTTTTAATAATCGAAGCTTTTTTACGGCTCCAAGCCATTAAAATGATTTCCCTTGCCTTAAAAATTGTACCGATACCCATGGTAATGGCCTTGGTTGGTACAAAGGTTTTACCACCGAAATCGCGTGCAGCATCACGGCGGGTTAAATCATCCAGCGTAACCAAACGGGTACCCGAATTTGGTGCAGATCCCGGCTCGTTAAATCCGATGTGACCGGTACGGCCAATACCCAAAATCTGGATATCCAGCCCTCCAAGATCGCCGATTTTCTTTTCGTATTCCAAACAGAATGCCGGAATGTCTTCCAAAGCTAGCGTTCCATCAGGAATGTGAACGTTTTTCTTATCGATATCAATGTGATCGAAAAGGTTTTCATTCATAAACGTAACGTAACTTTGTGCGGCAGTAGGGGCCATTGGATAGTATTCATCCAGGTTAAAAGTAATTACGTTTTTAAAACTTAACCCTTCTTCTTTGTGCAGCCTAACCAATTCGGCATAAACTGCAATTGGGGTAACACCTGTTGCTAAGCCCAGTACTGCAGGTGTGTTGTTTGCTTGTTTTGATTTAATGAGCCCGGCAATGCGGTGTGCTACATTAATTGAAGCAATTTTTGGATTTTCGAACACGCTTACGGGTAATTTCTCGAAACGTGTCTCCTCCAGTAGATTTAATCTAGCCATTTTTTTTATATGGATTTTAATGTACGGAGCAGTAAATATAGAGAGTTATGCCCAATTTGTACCAAAGGTTATTTACATTTATTGCAAGAATTTACACAATATTCGATTAAAGGCCCAGACAAACGTTTGATTTTTTTCGTAAAAAAACCAATATGAACACACAGATCCAAAAGTTATACTTAAAAGCAGGAAAATCAGAACGTTTAATTATAGGCTTGATGAGCGGCACTTCTATGGATGGACTGGATATTGCACTTTGTTTGGCGAAGGGAAGCGGAGCACATACCAATATTGAGGTGTTAAATTTTAAAACCGCTGATTATACAGACGATTTTAGGGCAAAAATACAAGCTGTTTTTTCAAAAAAACAAGTCGATTTACAATTGGTATGCCTTATGAACGCGCATATTGCCAACACCCATGCACAGCTTATAAATGATGCGCTTGCAGAATGGGGCTACAAAAATGATGATATTGATTTTATTGCCAGCCACGGGCAAACCATTTTTCATGCTCCAAAATCATTACACCAACTGGCAGATTATCCTAACGGCACATTACAGATTGGGGATGGAGATCATATTGCCTTAAAAACTGGGATTATTACCTTGTCTGATTTTAGGCAGAAACACCTGGCCGCTGGTGGTGAAGGTGCTCCTTTAGCTGTTTATGGAGATTATTTAATGTTTACTAAGGAAGGCGAAGACCGTGTGATGCTCAATATTGGCGGAATAGCAAATTTTACTTACCTGCCAGCAAGCACGGATGCAAGTGCAATTTTTTCTACAGACGTTGGTCCGGGCAATACTTTGATGGATCAATACATGCAAAAACATTTTGGCCAGTTTTACGATAAAAATGCTGCAATTGCTTTATCTGGTAAATCGAATCAAAAATTGTTGTCTGCTTTGCTTAACTGTGATTTTTTTGAGCTGGAATTTCCTAAAACTACCGGGCCCGAATTATTTAACCTTGATTATTTAGTAAAAGCACAGGAGCAATCGTTAACCATAAATTTAGGTAAAGCAGATGTAATGGCTACGTTATGCCATTTTTCGGCAGAAACTATCGCAAATGCTATAAAACGTTGTTTTGGCGAAGAAGCTGAAGCGCATGTGTTTATGAGTGGTGGCGGCATGCATAACCCTTTGCTGGTGAGGCTCCTTAATGAAAAACTGCCTGCCTGTATTTTTTTAACAACAGCTGATTTAAACATTAACCCCGATGCTAAAGAGGCGGTCTTATTTGCTGTTTTGGCAAATGAAACGCTTTGTGGCGAACCGATTAATTTTGGCAACAGGCAAGGTGTACCTTCGGTTTGTATGGGTAAAATCAGTTTGCCACAATAGCAACATCATTCCAATTTAAGAATTGTAAATGAGTTTGTACCCGTTAAAAATTTGGTTTGTGCGGTATTTTGTTAAATTTGTTTTAACACTAATCTTCAAATATAAAACCAATTTTTATGGAAAAAAGTTACCTAAAATGGTCACCAGGATTTTTCGCAATTTTGTTGATCCCATTTCTGCTGATCTTATCTGCAGGAATGGCACAAGCACAAAACAAACGGTATACCATAAGTGGTAAGGTTACCGATGCTTCAAATAAAGAACCGATTCCGGGCGTTGTTGTTAAAATTATCAATACCAATTTAGTAACCAGTACCAATACTAACGGTGGATATACTTTTGCGGTAGATTTAGCCCCGGGCAAATACCAGGTTCAGTTTTCTTACGTAGGTTATAAAAGCAGAAGTGAGGGGATAGATCTTGGGACAAATGATCAGGTTCAATTAAGTACAGCACTAAGTGGCGATGCCGTTGGCCTTGATGAGGTAATTGTTACCGGAACTTCGCAGGGAACGACAAGAAAAGAACTGGGAAGTTATGTAAGTACGGTTAAGGGCGATGATTTAAACAAGGCCCCAAGCGGAAACGTACTTTCATCTTTACAGGGAAAAACAGCAGGGGCTCAGATCAGCCAAAACTCAGGTGATCCTGCTGGCGGATTATCTGTACGCTTAAGGGGGATCAGTTCGGTAAATTCATCATCAGAGCCTCTTTATATTATTGATGGGGTAATTGTTAATAATTCTACTACAAGGGTTACCAATACTTCATCTAACTACGATGGAGGTAACTTTGTGGGCAGTATCGGCCAAAACAGAATGGTTGATATCAACCCGGCCGATATTGAGCGGATTGAAGTGTTAAACGGAGCCGCCGCAGCTGCAATTTATGGTTCGAGGGCAAATTCCGGCGTGATTCAGATTTTTACCAAAAAAGGTGTAAGTGGTGCTGCCCAGGTTAATTTTAGCACAAGTTTAACCTTGAGTCACCTCCGTAAGCAGGTAGAGGTGAACGAATCTCCGGTAAGGTTTGGTACACCAACTCTTTTTCCTACCCAAGATGTGATCCAAACGGTTGGCGATCCGGCAGTGTTGGAAAAGAAAACCATTCCTGCTGCACGCTATAACTATCAGGATTATATCTTTCAATCGGCAACAGGTACAGATAATACTGTTTCAGTTTCAGGAGGTAATGAAAATACAAAATATTATACCTCTGCGGCTTATTTCAGCAATCAGGGGATTATTAAAAACACTGACTTTACGCGCTATAATTTTAGGGCAAACGTAGATCAAAAAATCACTGAATGGGCAAAATTAAGTGCCGGCTTAAATTATATCCGCAGTTCTGCCAATGAAAAGCCAGATGGAAATTCGTTTTTTTCGCCAATGAACTCAGTTACCATTATTGGTAATATACATGATATTTTTGCCAGAGATGCCAACGGTAATTTAATGGCTGTTGGAGAAAGGGGCAGGGTAAATCCCGTTTCGGTAATCGAAGATATTAAGCAACGCCAGGAAACTAACCGCATCATTGCCAATGCCAATTTAAAATTGTACCCGGTAAAAAATCTAACGTTAGATTTTACTTTGGGGGTTGATAACTCTGGTCAGAGTGGTTCTACCTACATACCACCCTTTGCGTATAATGTAAATCCTGATTTTTATGGTGGAGGTGCATCCTTGGATGGAACCTTAAATGGCTATGCAAGTGCGGCAACAAACAATGCTTTTCAATTTAACAATGAGTTTAATGCCACTTACCAGGCAAAACTTTCTGATTTAATTTCCTCAACCACGCAGGTTGGTTACTCTTTTCAATATGAAAAAACCAGGTACCAGTTGGTAAACGGTAGAGGTTTGGCACCATTAATCGAAACAGTAAACGCTGCTGCAACGCAGCTTCCGAGTGTAGATGGCAGAACGGAATTATCGGTTAGTGGAGGATACATTCAACAAAATTTTAAATATAAAGATCATTTATTTGTTACCGGAGCCCTGAGGGTTGATCAATCTTCAGTATTCGGAGCTGAAAACCGTACACAGGAATACTTGAAAGGAAGCTTAAGTTATGTGCTTTCTTCAGCTGATTACTGGAAAAGTTTTGGTGTTTCTGACTGGTGGGATGCATTTAAAATCAGGGCAGCATACGGGGAGTCGGGAAATTTAACAGGTATTGGTGCATATGATCGGATAAATGCTTATTCTACTCAATCATTTTTAGGAAGGGCTTCATTGTTTTCGAGTGCCACATTAGCGAATGAAAATGTTAAGCCTGAACGCCAGCGCGAACTGGAACTGGGAACAGATTTATCTTTTTTCAAAAACAGGTTGGGCCTACAGTTTAACTGGTACAATAAAAAAGTAAGTGATCTTTTAATTGCCAGCGTGCAGGCACCTTCCAGTGGATTTTCAAGCTTGCTGGACAATATCGGCTCGTTAAGAAACAAAGGGATTGAACTTGTATTAAACGGAACCCCTATAGATGGAAAGGGTTTTAAATGGAATACTTCAGTTGTTTTTAACAGAAACAGAAACACAGCACTTGATGTTGGTGGTTTAAGATTGTTTAGTACAAACCCTGGTGCCCCGGTAGCGATTATAAACGGGGAGGCTATTGGTGTGTTTTACGGAACTTTTTTTGCACGGAATCCTGATGGAAGTTTGTTAACCAATGCCGCAGGTATTCCTCAAATAGAAAAGGGAATTCAAAATTCTGCCACAACATTTACCCCTCAGCGCGATGCTAACGGTTTGCCTACCGGTACAACCTTACGTAAAGTGATTGGTAATCCAAATCCAGATTATAATATGTCTTTTGTGAACGATTTTACCTATAAACGTTTGAATTTACATGTGCAATTTGATGCTGTACAGGGAGGTGATGTATGGAATGCCGACTGGAGAACACGGCAAGGTGTGGGTAATGGCAAAGTAGCGGAGCAGGAGCAACTTGGACAATTGCCTAGAGGCTATGTAGCCGGCGTTTATGCGATTGAAGAATGGCGTATTGATGATGGATCTTTTGTTAAATTGAGAGAAATTTCATTAAGCTATAATGTTGGTAAGCTTAAGTTTTTAAGAGATTTAACAGTAACAGTAAGCGGAAGAAACCTAATTTCGTGGGATAATTACAAAGGTTACGATCCTGAGTTAAACTCTGGTGGCCAATCAACCATCTTAAGAAATATCGATTTTGGTTCGGTGCCCATTCCACGCACTTTTACTTTGGGTTTACAAGTTAAATTATAATTGTTAAAGGAAAATTTATGAAAATTTTAAGAAACAATATTTCGACAAATATAGCCTGTTTAACGCTTTTGTTAACATTGTGCCTCGCTTCTTGTACAAAAGAATATCAGGATCCTTCAAGGGCCAAAACAGATGTGGCTTTGGGCACACAGCAAGGATTAACCGCCGTGGCAATTGGTTTGCAGCGCGTGTACACTTTAACCCGTACGGGTGTAATGTTCAATTCTGTTGCCGCAAATGGTTTTGTAACCAACGAGTTAAGGTTACTTAATTCAGGAAATATTCCTGAATTACAGTTAAGTACCGGAGGAAGTACTGTAGATGGAACCAATACAATTCTATTCAATCTTTGGACAAGCGCCAACAAAATTATTTACGATGCAGATTTGGTTATTGCCAATGCCAATAACCTGGGTGATAAGGGTTATGCTTCGGGGTTGATTGCTTATTCGAGCATATTTAAGGCTCTGGCCATTGGAAATATGGCGCAATACTGGGAGAAAATTCCTGATGGAACAGGTAAAAATGTAGCTTTTATTACGCGTTCTGCAGGTTTTACAAAAGCAATTGCGGTGCTTGATAATGCTTTAACCGTTATTGCTGCGAATCCAATTTCGACAAGCTTTTTAACCAATGTTCCTGCTGATGTGAATATTATAAATACAATTCACGCTTTGAAAGCAAGGTATGCACTTTTTTCAGGAAATTATGCGCTCGCTTTAACAGAGGCAAACCTGGTAGATTTAACAAAGCCATCCTTTTTTAAGTTTGATGCTACCTCACCAAATATTTTGTTCAGTATTATTTCTTCAAACAATGTTTTTCAGCCGTTAAATGCAAATTTAGGTCTTACCGGAGCAAATGTTCCTGATGCGGCAGATAAAAGAATTGCTTTTTATACAGTACTTGCTGGTAGCCCTCAAACATTGCGGATGAACGGTTTTGCTGCGGCAACGGCTACACCGTTTCCTATTTATTTACCAGGAGAAATAACCTTGATTAAAGCGGAGGCACTTGCGCGGCAGTCCGATTTACCAAATGCATTAATTGAATTAAATAAAGTAGTAACAAAAACAACCGATCTGTTTGGTGTTGCGGCAGCACTGCCACCCTTGGTAGGGCCTTATACTCAGCAACAATTGTTAGATCTTATTTATAAGCACCGTTCGATAGAATTATATGCTTCGGGTTTAAAACTGGAAGATATGAGGAGATTTAATCAGCCTTTGACCGATCGTAAGCGAAATTTCTTTCCATATCCTTTTCAGGAAAGGGATAACAATACCAATACTCCTGCCGATCCAACATTCTAAAAGAAAGGGTCCCGATTTAAAATCGGGACCCTTTTTATAAAATATTCAATTCTTTTTCTTTATAACGGAAAAGCGATTCGTGGGCATTATCCAATTCAGTTATCAAATAACTAATGCTTTCTATCGGGCAAACCCTTAACCTTAAAGCAATATCCAGTTTTTCCGAAATACAGAGTACGGCTGTTCTTTTTGCGCAGGCCAACATGGCCTTTTTAAGTTGATTAATTTCCCAATATGTATCTGTTAAGCCTTCATCAGGGTGGATGGCACTGGTGCCCATCAAGCATAAATCGGCCTTTATTTCTGATAACTGTGTAATTACCTGACCGCCATAAGTAACCTGCGAATTTTTAGAAAATAATCCTCCAATCAAAATTACCTCAATATTATTGTACTTGGCCAATTCTACTGCAACCAGCGGACTAATCGTAAAAAATGTGGCAGATAATCCTTGTGGAAGTAATTTTACCAATTCTAAAATCGTGGTGCCTCCTCCGGTTAAAACTACCATTCCATCTTTTATTAACTGAATGGCTTTTTTGCCAATCGCAATCTTACTTTCTCGGGCATAAACAGTACTGTCATCAAAAGAACTGTGGTAGGATTTAGATAAAGCACCTCCATGTACCTTGTAAAGTAGGTTTTCGTCAACAAGCTCCTGTAAGTCTCTTCTAATGGTATCTTCCGAAACATTTAGCAACTGCACCAGATCGGAGGTTAAAACCCGGTTGTGCAGGTTAATCTGGCGCATGATGAAATCATGTCGTTCTTTTTTCAGCATAAGTAGTGTCTGGTTTTAGAACGAATGTATAAAAGATTTTTAGATTTTTTTAATGTGCGTGTTTTTGCGTGTTATTGCGATAATATTTTTGTTACGCCTTGCTAAATAGTTTGTTAAATAGTTTTTTTATTCTAAAACAATTGTGATATTAGCATAAAATGCGTTATTGTGCGTGTTTTAGTAACTAACTAACAACAACTAAACAATCTTTATCCCTAACTAAACAGGCAGTTTATGAAAAAAAAACTACTACTAATTTTTATTGGTACGTTTTTGTTGCTGGCTCATGCCATAGCGCAACAAATAACCATTACCGGTAAGGTTACATCAACTGATGGGCCTATACCAGGTGTTTCCATCCGAGTAAAAGGAAGCACTACAGTTGCACAAACCAACGCTGAAGGAAACTATGCTATTAAGGCCTTAAAAACAGATGTGCTAACCTTTTCTTACATCGGTTATAGAACGCAGGAAAGAGCAGTTGGTGGTAACACAACTGTCAATATCGTTTTGGCCAGCGATGCGAGTAATTTAGAAGAGGTGGTGGTAACAGGGCAAGGTATTACACGTAATAAAAAAGCATTGGGCTATTCTGCCCAAACGCTCAAAGGTGCTGAAATTGCCGATACACAACGCGATAATTTTTTAAATGCGTTACAGGGAAGGGTTGCCGGCGCAATTATAACGCCTACAACTGGCTTACCAGGCTCTTCATCGCAAATTATTATTAGGGGCGGTGTTTCGCTTGATGGAGATAACCAGCCATTATTTGTGGTAGATGGTTTGCCAATTTCCAACAAAACATTTTCTGATTATAACTTGGTTGGGCAGGGTAGTTTTAACCGCACCAACGATTATGGTAACCGCGTGATGGATATCAACCCTGAGGAGATCGAATCTGTAACCATCTTAAAAGGGCCAGAAGCTGCTGCATTATACGGAACCGAGGGGGCTTCTGGTGCAGTAGTTATTACTACAAAAAAGGCTAAAGCAGGTACGGCCAGAGCCACTTACAGCAACTCATTCCGTGTGGAAAATATTTATCGTTTTCCTGATTATCAAACTGTATATGGTGGTGGAGCAGGTGGTATATTCGACGAAGAAGTTAGAACAAGAACTTATTTTGGTGCTAAATACCCAGAGAGATTACCTGTATATGATAACCTTCAAAATTTTTATCAGACTGGTTTTACTCAAAAACATAATGCATCTGTAGAAGGTGGATCTGAAAAGCTATCGGTAAGAACCAGTTTAGGTTACACGGATCAAAAAGGTTATATTCCTGGTACTGGCTATAACAGTTTAAACTTTAAACTAAGTGGGGTTTCCAAAATCAGCGATAAGTTAAGCCTCAACGCTTCAGTAAATTTCATATCATCTAAAACTGATAAAACATACAGAGGCGTTGGTAGCCCTATGTTAAGTTCTTTATCATGGCCCCGGGTAGATGATATGCGGAATTATATTGATCCGCAGACAGGTGGAAGAAGGATTTTGGGATCAAGTTTGGGAGCTGAGCTCGACAATCCATACTGGGGGGTGAACAAAAATCCAAACTATGATAAGCTAAACCGCATTTTAACTAATGTTGGTTTAGATTATACTCCTGCTAAATGGTTCTCCGTTACCGGTAGGGTAGGTGCCGATATGTTTACGCAAACCGGGTTATCTGCCTATCATCCCCAATCATATGCCTCTAATGTAAGTGGAACAGTATATTCAGGCGGTGCTATAAATACCTATCAGGATGTAAAGCGATTATTCAATGCCTCGCTTGTTGGTACATTTAGAAAAGACTTTGGTAAGTTTAAACCTATTTTAAGAATCGGTGGAGATTTAACTGATGATGATGATGCTACCAACGCACAATTTGGTACACGTTTTTATGAGCAAGACTACTATAGTATAAACAATACCGACCCAACAACGCAACGGGTTGCTTATTCTGATTTTATTAAACGTAAAGTTGGCGGTTTTGCACAGGCGGAATTAGGTTATGATGAATTTCTTTATCTAACCTTAACTGGCCGCGAAGATATCTCATCAACACTTCCGAGCAAAAACAATAGCTTCTTTTATCCGGCAACATCCTTGAGTTTTGTATTTTCAGAATTGCCAGCTGTTAAGACATTAAATTGGTTGTCATTCGGAAAATTAAGAGCATCATGGGGGCAATCTGGTAAAGATGCGAGAACGGCTTACATCACAAAAACAAAACTTCTTGCACAAACCACAACCGGTGGCGGTTTTGCAACAGATGTAACAGCAGGAAATCCTGATCTGGTAGCTGAGTTTACAACATCAAAAGAGGTGGGTTTGGAATTGGGATTTTTTAACAACAGGTTATCTTTTGATTTTTCTCTTTATGAAAACCTTTCAGATAAACAAATCACGGCTCCTCGTTTAAGTTATGCAACTGGTGCAATTTTAGGTTATATCAATAGCGGTAAAATTAGAAACAGGGGTTTTGAGCTTCTTATAAAAGGAACACCAATTAAAACGCAAGATTTTTCTTGGGATATTTCCGCAAATATTTCACGCAATCGTGGTTACATCCTGTCACTTCCGGCCGGTCAAGACGTTTTTTATCTGTCTGATACCTGGTTAACGGATGATGTAAGGGCACAATATACCGTTGGCTCATCAATATCAGCCTTTGCAGGGCAAAATTATCTGCGCAATAATGCGGGCCAAATATTAATAAACCCTGTTAATGGTATGCCAATTAGAGATACAAATTTTACTCCTATTGGTGATCGCGCTCCAGATTTTGGTGCTGGTTTAACAAATAGTTTCACCTATAAAAATTTCAACTTATCGTTCCTTTTGGACATAAGAAAAGGGGGTGATATCTACAATGCTACAGAAGAATATCTATACCAAAGGGGGTTATCTAAGCTGAGCCTAGATCGTGAAACTCCTAGAATTATTGAAGGAGTTTTTAGAGATGGTTTGGAAAATAGTGCCAACCCAACAAAAAACAACATTGTAGTTATTCCTTACATCACCACAACTTACTATTCTACTTATTTCAACACTGCCGATTTTCTTCAAAAAGATATCAATTGGATAAGATTGAAAGATATTACTTTAAGTTACAACCTTCCGAAAAGTTTGTTTGCCAAAAGCCGGGTGGTCAAAAATGCCAGCGTTTTCTTTACAGGAACAGATTTGCTTCTGATTACTAACTATAATGGTGTAGATCCTCAGGTAAACGGACTTAATGCATCTTCAGGTGGTTTAGGTGGATCGGGTATTGATTATGGCTCTGCAGGTCAGCCAAGAGGTTATAATTTTGGTCTTAAAGTTGGTTTTTAATTAAAATTGAAATGAAAAAGATATATATATTATGTGTTGCTTTAACAGTCTTGATCGGATCAGGGTGTAAAAAGTATTTGGATATTAATACCGATCCGGCAACACCGCAAGATCCAGAAAGCAGAACCTTAACCCCGCCGCTTTTTGCACAAATGGAGCGTGGGGTGCAATTTGATTCGAGGTATTTAGGAGGCGTTGTACAATACTTTGGAGGGGCTGTAAACGTAGGGGAATCTCATGGATGGATTCCATCAAGTGATTCTGGCGGTGAGATATGGAGAACCAATTATTATGGTTTGGGAGCCAATTTAAACTTGATTATAGATAAATCGACCGCAAAATCAGAGTGGAATTATGTAGGTTTAGCGCAGGCGTTAAAAGCCTGGAGCTGGCAAATTACCACCGATTACCATGGTGAAATTATTCTTAAGCAAGCCTTTGAGCCTAATCGATATGTATTTGATTACGATTCACAGGCAGATGTTTATGCCGAAGTTGTTAGGTTGGCTAATCTTTCAATTGCTAACTTTAGTAGAACCGATGGTACCGGAACAGTTGGTAAATTGGCACCGGCAGATTTAATATATGCTGGCGATAATGCCAAATGGATTAGGTTCAATTATGGAATACTTGCAAGAAATGCAAATAACCTGATTAATAAAGCGAACTACGATCCGGCAAAGGTTATTGAGTATGTTGATAAATCATTAACTGGCAATGCTGATAACTTTATTGTACCCAATTTAGGTACAACAGCTGCAAATGGTAATTTCTTTGGACCGCTAAGAGCAAACCTGGCATCCTATCGCCAAACAAGAATTATTGTGGGTTTACTTGACGGAACTTATCTTGTGGGAACAAAGAATGCGGTTATCGATCCGCGTAGAAATAACATGATTACGGCCTCTGCTGATGGTGAATTCCGAGGGACTGCTCCAAATACATCAGATGCAGGAACTGTAGCTGCCAAAAATCAAATTCCAAACCCATGGGGAGTTTTGGCATCAGCTAACCCCGGTGCTACGTTTGGTAAATACCTGTTTAAAGATAACGCTGGTTTTCCAATCATGACCTATTCTGAAATGCAATTTATTAAAGCCGAAGCAGCTTTTAGAAGCGGTAATACCACATTAGCGTTAGATGCTTATACAAAAGGAATTTCAGCCAGTATCGATTTTGTTAGTGCTTTAGGTACAGCAATTACCTCTGCTGATAAAACAGCATATTTAACAAGTGCCGCTGTAAAACAAACGCCAGCAACATTAACACTAAAAGATATTATGCTGCAAAAATACCTTGCGCTTTATGCTTATGGATTTGTTGAAACCTGGAGCGATTTGCGTAAATACAATTACTTTGATGGCGATTCTAAAGGTAATAATCCCTACTTAGGCACGTTCTTTTTTCCTGCTTCATTTTATGCAGATAACGGAGGCAAACCGATACAACGTTATCGCCCGCGTTACAATTCAGAATACATTTGGAATTTAGAAGCATTAAAAAAAATTGGAGGCGATCAGCCTAATTACCATACTTTTAAAATGTGGTTTTCTCAACCGTAACTCATGCTTAAATAAACAAAAATGAAAAAGATATTATATTTCGTTGCGGTGGCTACAGTATTGCTTTCCGCATGTAAAAAACAAGCTCTGGTAGAAAATACAGTATATGAAAAGGTTGCCCCCGGCGATCCTAAGTATGCATATGTAAAAATTCTGAATGTTACACCAAGCAGTCCAACTGTTAATTTTTTTATAGATGGAACCAAGTTCTCTGCCGGGTTGTCATCATTAGGAGTTGAAAATGCTGGGTATAATTACGCTACCGCTACATCATTGTTCCCTGACCTTGGTTATGCTATTACTTCACCAGGATCGCACAAGTTGACCGCAAAAATTATAGCAAGCGCTACTGCTGATGCTGGTTTAGAAGTATTTAATTCGCAGATAACGCCACAGGCAGGAAAGTATTATACAATATTTACTACCGGGCAGTACAATACCACAGCAAAGCAAATCCCTTCATCATTAGTGGTAGAGGATATAAAGCCTGCATTAGATACATCAAAAGTTTTTTTGCGTGTTATTAATGTATATAACGGTGGGCCAAATATCGATTTGATTAAAGGGGATCTCCCTACAGGGCCTAAAATTGTTTCAAACGTAGCTTACGGAACATCTTCTGCCTGGGCGGAGGTGCCAAGTCCAGGGTCAGGGGTAGCGCCAAGTGTTAAGTATCTTTTGTACAACACCACAAGTGGTGGGGCTGTTATTGCGGGTACATTAACACTTTCGTTATCAAAAGGCAGGGCTTATACACTTTATTTGAAAGGCGTTGCAGGCAACTCGGCTTTTCTGCCTACAGTTACCGCTTATACCACATTTTATTAATTAAAACTGTCTCAATACCAAAAGGCTGTATCATAAAAGTAATTCTTCGTCATGTTGAGCTTGTTGAAACACTATAAAAGATGTTTAACAAGGCCATCAACAAGTTCAGGATAACAAATCTATAATATGATATAGCCTTTTTTTTGCCTTAATTCCACAATACCAAATTGCGATGGAATTGATGACACTTGGAAAATTACAGGTTCTGATTACTACCTAATGCAGAATATGCCGTATATACCAGGTCAGGATCACGGGTATTTTATTCAAATGGCTGCACTAAAAAATTTAATGTTAATTATGACGGTCAACCCCTTCCAACGAGCGTTTATTAAGATTTATAGATTTAAAAAACGAATGTTGAAAACTAAGTGGAAGTTTAATAATCTTAAAATAATAAAGGCAGTTGGAACGCAACCGCCTTTATTAATATGTTATTACAAAATCTTAAATCCTAAACTCAGTTGAAATAAATTAGGTTTCTGGCTGTATTTTTCACTTTTACTAATGTTCGATAAGCCCGCCTCGTAGCGTAAATCAACCGAAATATTGCCTACATCTACTCCTGCACCAGCCTGTAAGCCCAATGCCTGGTTTTTGTAATTGTCGAAATCTGTAGCTTGCTGGTAAGCAGAGCTAAACGATGAGTTTTCATCCAGAATAAATGAAATAACCGGCCCGGCCATTAAGCGGAAATTTAGGTTTTTAGCTCCAAACTTTGTTCCAAGTAAAACAGGAACATCCAATGTGGTAAATTTCACTTTTCCTTCTGCCTGAACTTCATTTCCATTATCTTGCTGAATGCTGATAAATTTGTTGCCTTTACTGCCGATATAGGCTTCAGGTTGCACATAAAAACTTGCACCACCAATACGCGCCCACGCACCGATCTGGTAACCCAAACGGTTTTCTTCACTTGCAAAATCTGCATTTAATTTAGCTAAATTTACGCCTGCTTTAACGCCAAGGTTAAAAGTTTGTGCCTTTGATGTTGCCCAACCCAGGGTTAGGAAAACAATAGAGAAGATGATTTTTTTCATGTTGTTTAATTTGCTTTTTTAGGGATTTTTGAGCCATAAATCAGGCATAATACCATATTTAAGTACTATTATTACTGTTTGTGGCTCTTGTTTAACATTTACACTCATTGCGATTTTACACCTGATTTTGTTCTATAACGCGGTTTTAACACAATTATCGTGCAAAAATAAAGCGCGAATCTCCACTTTTTTTGTCACTTCACATAAAAACGCATCAACCTGAACAAATATTTTTTACTTTTGCATCAAATAAAATATGCCATGGCTAATTTTCAACTTACTTCAGAAACTGCATTTAAAGTAAAAACCAAGTTCTTAAGGAAATACCGCGACCTTGCCAACGAACCCTTGGAATTTACGCCAGGCAAAGAAGATCAACTGGTTGAAGATTTAATGCGTTTAGTTAAGCGCGACCGTACCTATGTCGAATTTACCATTCAAAAAGCCCTGGCAGATACCAAAGGAAACAGATTGTAGTAAACTCAGTACTTTAACCTCCTTAATTAGCGTAACGCTTAATTTACGCTTGCCCCAAATAAGCTGTTTTTAATATTTGCCGCTTTTTGTACATTTACGTTTGTACATTCAATAAATCATCCTTCAGGCAGACAGGTATTTCATTTTACCTGCCAAAGCGGAATATAAAATACATAAGGGAATGAAAAAACTAAAATATGGTCTTTTAGCGGCTGGCTTTGGCCTTGCTGTAGTATCTTTTTCATTCAAAGAAGATTTGTTTCTGGTTTCTAAAAACCTCGATATTTTTGCCTCGCTGTATAAAGAGATCAACATCAATTATGTTGATGATACCAATGCCCCGCAATTGATGAAAACTGGTATTGATGCCATGTTGGATAGCCTGGATCCGTATACAGAGTATGTTCCCGAATCGGAAATAGAAGATTATAAACTGAAATATGTAAGTACACAATATGGCGGTATTGGAGCAAGCACTGTTTTTATCGATGGAAAATTGTTCATCAATGATGTGAGTGAAGGTTATCCGGCTAATAAAAGTGAAATTAAAGCCGGCGATCAGATAGTGAGTATAAACGGAATCGCAGTAAAAGGGAAAGACCGTGCAGAAATTAGCCAGCTACTACGCGGCCCTAAAGCAACTGCAGTAGATTTGCTGATGATCAGAGATGGCAAAGAAATCACAAAAAAGCTCATTCGCGAAGAGATCAAACAACCTAATGTTTCTTATTCGGGCATGGTTGGCGAGGGTATTGGCTATATTAAACTCGATAAATTTCTCGAAAATTCCGCTCAGGAAGTGAAGGATGCTTTGTTGGCCATTCAAAAAGAAAACCCTAAAGGTGTAGTACTTGATTTAAGGAATAACGGCGGAGGCATATTGCAGGAAGCTGTTAAAATTGTAAACCTGTTTGTTAATAAAGATCAGCTTGTAGTTACCCAAAAAGGTAAAAATGTGGAGAAAACAATCACCTACAAAACCTTATCTACGCCAATAGCGCCCTCGGTTCCGTTGGTGGTTTTGGTAAATGGCAACTCTGCTTCCGCTTCAGAAATTGTGGCTGGGTCGCTGCAAGATTTAGATCGGGCCATTGTAATCGGTCAGCGCAGTTATGGTAAAGGCTTGGTGCAACAAACTTTTAATTTGCCATACAACAGCCTGGTTAAAGTAACTGTGGCCAAATATTACACCCCATCAGGCCGGTGTATTCAAAAATTGGATTATGCGCATAAAAATGCCGAAGGAGTAGCCGAACGTTTTGCAGATTCTACCATGGTAATGTATCAAACAAAAGCCGGCAGAAATGTTTACAGTGGCAATGGTGTATACCCTGATGTGGTGGTTGATGCAGCTAAATTAAGCCCGATTACCATTTCGATGATTAATAAAAGCCTTTTCTTTAACTATGCAAACCAATATGGAAAAGAGAAACCAGCTTTGACTTCTGCAAAAACCTTCCAGCTAACCGATGCTGATTATAACACTTTTGCCAGCAGCCTTGCAGATAAAGACCTCGCCTATCAGAGCCGCACCGAAAGATTGCTTTCTGACTTGCGTTTAGAGGCTGAAAAAGAAAATAAATCCGCTGAAGTAAAAACCGACCTCGAGAACCTGAAATACAAACTTACATCCTCTAAAAAAACTGACCTGGTAAGCCATAAGGCAGAAATTAAAAGAGTATTGGAAACACAGATTGTGAGCCGTTATTTTTATGAAAAAGGAAGGATAGAGCAAAGTTTTCAGTACGATAAAGAATTGGCTGCGGCAAAAACCCTGTTTACCAACCAAACACAGATTTTAGCCATTTTAAAAGGAGATGGAAACTATAAAGTAATTGGCAAACCAACCAAAGCTACAGCATCAATAGACTAAAATCTAACCAAAATATAAGCTTCACCACATGAAAAAATTTGTAATAATAGGATTGTTACTATTGCTTGGCATACAGTTGAAAGCACAAAACTACATACCTGCGGCTGCTAATTTGAAACAGCGGGAATGGTTTAGTGATGCCCGTTTCGGATTGTTTATCCATTGGGGCCCTTTTAGCATTCCGGGTAGTGGAGAATGGGTAATGAATGAGCGGAAACTTACCGTTCATAATTATACAAACCTTAAAGATTTTTTTAATCCAATTGATTTTAATGCCGAAAAATGGGTAACCATGGCAAAAAATGCCGGGATGAAGTACATTACGCTGATTACAAGGCACCATGATGGCTTTAGCATGTGGGATACCAAATATTCTGATTTTAACATCATGAATACACCTTATAAAAAGGATATTGTAAAAATGATGGCCGATGAATGCCATAAACAAGGGATAAAATTATACCTGTATTATTCATTACTGGATTGGCGCAGGGAAGATTATCCACATGAAACCGGCCGCACGGGGCAGAATTCCGGTAGAACAGGCAAAGGCGATTACGCAAGTTATTTGCAGTTTATGAAAAACCAGTTAACCGAATTATTAACAAATTACGGCGAAATAGGCGGGATCTGGTTTGATGGGCACTGGGATCAGACAGAACCAGAAGGATCAAAAGACAGAACATCAAGAATTAACTGGAAATACAATGAAATTTACGGTTTGATACACAAACTCCAACCGCAATGTATGATTGGGAATAACCACCACCTTACACCTTTTGCCGGAGAAGATTTTCAGATGTTCGAACGTGACCTTCCCGGTGAGAATAAATCAGGGTTAAGTTTTCAAAAAGCATCAGATCAATTGCCGCTCGAAACCTGCGAAACGATATCAAACTCGTGGGGTTATAATTTAAGCGATACCTATTATAAATCCAATAAAGAATTGGTGCACATGTTGGTTAAAGCAGCAAGCTTAGGCTCCAATCTTTTGCTGAACATCGGCCCGATGCCGAGCGGTAAAATTCAGCCTGAGTTTCAAGACCGATTAGCAGGTTTAGGCGATTGGCTTAAAATGTATGGCGAAAGTATTTACGGTACCAAAGCAGGCTTTATTAAGCCACAAGCATGGGGAAGCGTTACGCAAAGCGACAAAAAAATTTATATCCATATAGTAGATGGTAAAACGGCAAAGCTAGATTTGGAAAACTTTCCGGTAAAAAAAATCAAAAAAGCGTATTTACTAAAAGATAAAACCCCGGTAAACTACACACTTAAACAATCCAAATTAACGATTGCCACAACTTTAAATGCCGATGAACCCGATCAGGTAATTGTTTTAGAGATTGGATAAAAGGTCGTTTGCCTGTGTGATCGTCCTTTCGAGCAAAGTGTTCAGATAAGCTAAATCCAATGATGATAAATCTCTCTTTCGATTTATCATCAAGACTGCGTTTCAGTTGAAATGACGGACATTTTATATAATTATTTCCCTTTTTATGAGAATTAATCATAAAACGTTTTACTTTTAGATTTTTAAATCTATCGTAGGAAATTATAACACACATGCAGTTCAGAAAAATCTCGTCTATTCTACTTCTAACCGCCTCTCTATTTACACTTAATGCCACTGCACAGCAGAAAACAAAGCTTACGCAATATGTAGATCCATTAATTGGATCAGCAAAACATGGTCACGTTTTCGTTGGTGCCAATGTCCCGTTCGGGGCTGTTCAGCTTGGGCCGAACAATATTTTTGAAGGTTGGGACTGGTGCAGCGGCTATAATTACATCAGCAATACCATTACCGGATTTGCCCATACCCATTTAAGTGGAACAGGAATTGGCGATTTGGGAGATATTTCGATTATGCCTGCCACTGGTAAAATCATTTTAGAAAAAGGAAAAACAGCCGATGATCAGCAAGGTTATCTTTCTAAATTTTCGCACCAAAATGAAGTAGCTAAAGCTGGTTATTACAGTGTATTACTTGATAAATACCAAATCAAAGCCGAATTAACGGCTACAGAAAGAGTTGGTTTCCACCAATATACCTTTAAAAAAAGCGCTGAAAATCCACATGTTATTATCGATTTAAATGAGGGCATAGGTTGGGATGCCCCAGTATCTGCCTCATTAAAGCAAATAGATGCCACTACCATTGTTGGGCGCAGAAATTCTAAGGGATGGTCTAACGATCAACGTTTGTATTTTGTAATCAAGCTTTCGCAACCAATAAAAAACATTGCGCTATATGATAGTACAGCTGTAAAAAGCGGATCATCACTAACAGGCAAAAAATTAAAGGCAATTGTTACTTTTAACGCCCTTAATGCTGAGAAATTACAAATTAAAGTTGCTTTGTCGCCAGTTAGTGCAGAAAATGCAATTTTAAATCTAAAAACCGAATTACCAGGCTGGGATTTCGCTTCTACAGTTAAAAATGCTGATGCAAAATGGGAAAAAGAGCTATCTAAAGTTAAAATTGAGGCCTCAACCACCACTAAAAAAGTATTTTACACGGCATTATACCATACTATGATTGCACCATCATTATTTAATGATGTAAATAAAGATTATTTGGGAACTGATAAAAAAGTTTACAGAAAGGCCAATTTTAATAACCTCACCACCTTTTCATTGTGGGATACTTATCGCGCAGCCAATCCGTTGTTTACCATTTTACACCAGGATAAAGTAAGCGATGTGGTAAATACCATGTTGGCCATTTACAAACAACAAGGGAAGTTGCCGGTTTGGCACTTAATGGGCAGCGAAACTAATACCATGGTGGGCTACCACGCTGTGCCGGTTATTGTTGATGCCTATTTAAAAGGGTACCGCGGATTTGATGTTAACCTGGCTTATGAAGCAATTAAACAATCGGCGATGCAAAAAACAGATGGTATTGAATACATTCAGGAGCTAAAACATATTCCGGCTGATAAGGTAAATGAATCAGTTGGTAAGGCTTTGGAGTATGCTATCGATGATTATTGTATAGCGCAAATGGCTAAGGCATTGAACAAAACAGCCGATTACAATTATTTTAGCAAAAGGTCAAAGTTGTACAGCTTATATTTCGATCCAAGCGTTCAGTTTATGCGTGGCAAACTGGCCAACGGAACCTGGAGAACCCCTTTCGATCCTTTTTCATCAAAACACCGTGAAGATGATTATGTAGAAGGAAATGCCTGGCAATACACCTGGCTGGTACCTCAGGATGTAGAAGGACTGATTAAGCTTTTTGGAGGAGATAAACCTTTTATCAATAAACTCGACTCGCTATTTACCTTACCTTTGGATTTAGGAACCAATGGCTCACCCGATATTAGTGGTTTGATTGGTAATTATGCACAAGGAAATGAACCCAATCACCACATTACCTATTTGTATACGTATGCAGGCCAGCCATGGAAAACCGCAGATCTGATCCGTAAAATAGACCATGATTTTTATTCATCAAAACCAGATGGGTTGTGTGGCAATGAAGATGTAGGGCAAATGAGTGCATGGTACATTTTTACTGCAATGGGATTTTATCCTGTTAATCCCGCAAATGGAGCTTACGTTTTTGGAACACCTTTGGTTAACGATGCGGTTATTTCGCTGCCTGGGAATAAGAAATTTAATATAAAGGTTGTAGGTAATAGTGCCGGGAATAAGTATATTCAGAAAATTGTGCTGAATGGAAAACCATATACTAAATCGTATATTTTGCACAAAGCCATAACTGCTGGTGGAAATATACAAATTTATATGGGCAATAAACCATCTGCAACATGGGGCGTAAAACCAGAAGACAGGCCGATATCCGGAAAATAATTCTAAAGCAAAATACAAAAGTCGGGATAAGTTTAACCGACTTTTGTATTAAAAATTAGCCACAACAATAATTATCAATTATAAGATCTCAAATAAATGCGGAAACTATTTCTACTTCTTCTACTCTGTTCGGCTTTCATTGTAAATGCTAAGCAGCGTTACGAGCTAAACTCGGGCTGGGTGTGTACCAATATTAAAGATGCACAATCAAACGGTGCTGAAATTTCTAAATCGGGTTTTTCTCTTAACAATTGGATGCCCGCAACCGTTCCCGGTACAGTATTAACCACTTTACTGAACAACAAAAAAGTTCCTGATCCTTTTTATGGGATGAATAATGAGAAAATTCCCGACGTTTATAAAACCGGAAATGATTATTACACCTATTGGTTTGTAAAAGATTTTGAAGAGCGTGCTGTGGGTAACGAACAGGTTTGGCTACAGTTTAGAGGAATAAATTACAAAGCCGAAATTTATTTAAACGGAAAAAAAGTTAATCCTAAAACCCAGGTAGGTATGCACCTTAGGGCGCAGTACAACATTACCAAACTATTAGCTACGAATGGAAAAAACAGACTTGCAGTGATTGTTTATCCACCAGATTTTCCGGGAAATCCGAATGGAGGCCAAGGTGGCGACGGTACCATTGCCAAAGGCCTTACTACACAATATACTGCTGGTTGGGATTGGATCCAACCCACCCGAGATCGTAATACGGGCATTTGGGATAAAGTGACCATCGAGAAAACAAAAAATATCAATATCCAGAATCCTCAGGTAATCACTTTGGTTCCGGGCAAGCGTTTACCAGAAGGGAAACAAAACCCTGCAACTGTTAAAGTTTCAGTTGAAGTAGAAAACCCAACAAATCAGGCGATTTCTGGAACTTTACAGTATCAAATTGCCGGAAAGTTGATTAAACAACCTACCACCATCGCAGCGAATAAAACAGCAACGGTTAAGCTGCCTGATTTACAGCTCGAAAACCCTAAATTATGGTGGCCAAGCGGATATGGAGCACAAAACCTGTATGATGTAAAAATCGAATTTGTAGCAGCTAACCAGGTATTAGATCAAGAGCAGCTTAAAGTGGGCGTGCGCCAGATTGATAATATCTGGAATGAGCACACCAAAAGCATGGGTGCCTATGTAAACGGACAAAAAATTTTTATTAAAGGTGGCAATTGGATTATTTCTGATGCGATGCTCCGCTTTAGCGATGCCCGTTACGATGCAGAAATACGTTACCATAAAGATATGAACCTCAACCTGATCCGCATTTGGGGAGGAGCAATTTTAGAAAGACCTGAGTTTTATAATGCATGCGATAAATATGGTTTGCTTGTATTTCAGGATTTTTGGTTCAGTGGCGATTGCAATGGCCGCTGGGTAGATCCAATGAAGAAAGAAGACCAATGGACGCGTAGAAATTATCCTGATGACCATAATTTAACCTTAACAGCCATTGAAGATCAGATTAAAATGATCAGAAACCATGCTTCACTTGCATTTTGGTGTGGAGGGAATGAAATTACCCCGCCTGAAGATATTTTGGAGCCTTTAAAAAATGATATTCTGCCCCGATTAGATGGCACAAGAAAACTTTTCGATTTTTCAAACAGTGATGAAATGTCTTTCAATTCTATCGGTGGGAACGGTGATGGTCCGTACGGGATACAGGATATTAAAACTTTTTGGGGCACCAGAACATTTCCTTATAACTCAGAAGTAGGCTCGGTAGGGGTGGGCGACTATGTTTCTTTGCTTCGCTTTATCCCTAAAGAAAATCTGGTTGCGCCACAATACAAAGCCAAGCCCGATTCGGTATGGGATTACCATAAATACATCTCTTATGAGCAATACCTTAACCCATATGGTAAGCCAAAAAGTGCTGAAGATTTTGCCATGAAGGCACAATTGGCCAATTACGATCAGTATAGGGCTTTAATGGAAGGTTTCTCGAATAAAATGTGGGATTGGTATACCGGTTCCATCATCTGGAAAACGCAAAATCCGTGGACGGCCATGCGCGGGCAGATGTATGATTATTATCTTGATCCTAACGCCTGTTTATATGGTTTAAGGAAAGGAAGTGAGCCGCTGCATGTAATGATGAATCCTTTGGATAGTATGGTTACCATTGTGAATAATGGTTTTGTTACCAAAAATAACCTGATGGTACAAGCCAAAGCTTACGATATGGATGGCAAAGACTACTTTTATTCACAGGTATTTAATTCAATCGGACCATCTTCGGTGAGAAGACTTTTTCCTATGAACGAGTTCTTAACCAAGTTGGATAAAAAGGAAGGTGTATTTGTTTCTTTAAGAATTCTAGACCAGAAGCAGAACATTTTAAGCGAAAACATTTACTGGCTCCCAGGAAAAGATGGTGAGTATTCAGGATTAAAAAATATCAAAAAAGCGCCATTAAAGGTGACAGCAACTGATCAGAAAAATGGTAAGGTAGCGGTTACGCTGAGCAATGCAAATGGAAATCCTGTGGCGTTTTTTAACCGCGTTGCTTTAATTAACGCCAACACCGGCGAGCGCATATTGCCTGCATTTTATGATGATAACTACGTGAGTATTTTACCAGGAGAAAGTAAAACCGTAACTGTAGAATATACAGGAAAGCAAAATAATTTGGCGGTAGAAGTATATGGCTGGAATGTAGAAAAGCAGAAAGTAACTATTCAATAAATTGCCATCCAGACCCCGCAGGTTTTTAAAACCTGCGGGGTTTCTGATAAAGATTTTGTTAGCCGGGATTTACTCCTGAAGCGTAAGCTTATTCTCATCGTTTTTGGAAAATGATGGGTTCTGCATCAATCGCAATTGTAGCCCTGCTATCACTTCAAGTCCTCACTCGTTCCTCGCTCCGGGCTTTTCGCTTTATCAGGTTTAATAACAAATGCCGCTGCTTCAAAACCCGCGAGGTCTTAAATTGCGATGAATTCGCGTTAGGGATTGTAAGGGTTCAGTACCGATTTTTCATCGGTACCGGAGTAAAGCTTTGAAAGCCCGACACACTTTCCGGATTCATCCTATCATGTCGACACACCTTTGATATGGGTTTTTGGAGGTTATGCTATGCTGCTTTAACAATACCCAGGTCTTAACGAAGAACGCCCGTCAATCCCAAGTGGCAGGAAATCAAATAACAGGTGCAGAATAGAACAAATAACACTACCAAACCTGAAACGCAGTCTTTTAGTGTCCGTAAGAGATGAGTCAAAACTTTCACGTGAATTGAACACAAACCCCGAAGGGCTCAATCAGCCCAAAGAAAACACAAACAAAATCTGATTAAACAAAGTGTCACTGTTTTTGGTGAGCTTGGGTGATGAGAAGCCACATTGTCGGATGACAAAGCGCTTTTGGTACTTTGGCACTCCAAAGTACCATGCCCCGCGGCAAAGAGCGGAAAAAAAATGACATTGTGTGCCTTCTTATGAATCAAGGCCAGCTGATAGCAGGAAAGATGCTGAAATAAATCCGATAGCTATCGGATCAGCATGACGATCGGCTTAGGCAAAGGAACTAAAACAAATCGAGATTAAACAAGACGTGCCCGCACGATAGGATTCGTCGGAATTAGGTAATGCGCAAATCATTGTGTAATTTCTATTAACCATTTACAATTCGCTGTGGTGATATAAAAAAAGAAAGGCGACACTTAGTAGTATCGCCTTTTCTCTTAAATATGTTTTACAACTTAGCTTACGCCGTGTAATTTCACTTTCAATCCGTCCATATTGTTGTTTAACTGCAGTTGGCAGGCTAAACGAGAATTTGGCAACAAATCTGGCAAAGTATCTAACATGGCATACTCATCGTCTGTCATATCGTTCAGTTTCTCTTCACCTTCCAACACATCAACGCAGCAGGTAGCACATAAGGCCATTCCACCACAGGTAGCCAGAATATCATATTCTGATGCTTTTAAAAACTCCATTAGGCTTAAGCCCATGTCTGTTGGTGCAACGTGTTCAGTAACCGAGCCATCCGGCTCTTGCATGTATATATTAATGTTGTTTTCCATTTTTAGCTTACTTATATTGATTCGCAAATATAGTAGAAAGCTTAAAATTCTGAAACCCCGTTTACGGTTGTATATTTCATAGTATATTTCACGCCTGGGTTCATGTAAGAATAAGCACTATGGCTCATTAATGCCGCCTCGTGGAAACCACAAAGAATCAATTTTAATTTGTTGGTGTAGGTATTGATATCACCAATAGCATAAATACCGGGGATGTTTGTAGAATAATCATCAACATTAACCTCAATTGCACTTTTGTTGATGTTAAGGTTCCAATCTTCAATCGGACCTAATTTAGGACTCAAACCGAACAATGGAATTAAATGATCAGCTTCAACAACCGTTTTTTCCATGGTGCGGTTTTGAACAATTTCAACTTGCTCCAACTTATCAGTTCCCTGTACAGCCTGAAGGTTGCTATTTAAAATCAAATTAATTTTTCCACTTTCTGCCAATGCCATAACTTTCGAAACCGAATCCGGGGCACCACGGAAACTTTCGCTTCTGTGCACTAAAGTAAGTTCAGAACAAACTTCTGCCAGGTAAATGGTCCAGTCTAAAGCAGAATCGCCTCCACCTGCAATCACCATTTTTTGATCGCGGTATTTCTCAGGATCAAGGATCATGTAGTTTACACCTTTACCGTTTTCAAATTTCTCTAAATTTTCTACAGCAGGTTTACGTGGCTCAAAGCAACCTAAACCACCGGCAATTACCACAACTTTGGCTTCGATAACGGTACCCATATTTGTTGTAAGAACAAAATCAGCTTCGCCACGCTTCTCTAAACCTTCAATACGCTCGCCCAAAGTAAACGTTGGATGGAAAGGTTTTGCCTGCTCCATTAAGTTATCGATAAGTTCCTGAGCCAATACAGAAGGATAGCCTGGGATATCGTATATCGGTTTTTTAGGGTAAATTTCAGACAGCTGACCACCAACCTGAGGCAGGTAATCAATTAAATGGCAACGCATTTTTAATAAACCGGCTTCAAAAATGGCAAATAAACCAACCGGACCAGCGCCTATTACGGCTATATCAGTAGTGATCATTAAAAAAAATTTGACGCAAAGTTACGAAATAAAGTATTATCAATTCTGCTATTTAGAAATATTCTAGATAATTTTGCAATCCGATTATATTCAGTATTTTATATTCTATTATTTAACAAAAAGCAAAAGTTAAGGGTTTTTGATGGTTTAAAGCAAATTATAATTGGTCTATGGATTTAGTGGGATTTGTTTATTCTCGGCATTTAGTCATGCGGAATTCATTTGAGAACCAGTTTAGCCATTCAGACCCTGATCCCGATTTTTAAATCGATCCATGGTGAAAATACATAAGTTTTACCAACTCATTCCTAAATTATGAAACACAAAACTCCATATATCAGCTGCTTCTTCAATCATTTTGGTAGTTGGCTTGCCTGCACCATGACCAGCCTTTGTTTCAATTCTAATTAAAACGGGATTTTCACCTCGGTATTTCTCCTGTAAGGTTGCGGCAAATTTAAATGAATGTGCAGGTACCACGCGATCATCATGATCGGCAGTGGTAATTAAAGTTGCAGGATAATTAACACCGCTTTTTAGGTTATGCAATGGCGAATATTTAATCAGGTAATCGAAATCTTCTTTTTTATCGCTGCTTCCATATTCCACTGCCCAGCCCCAGCCAACGGTAAATTTGTGGTAACGGAGCATGTCTAAAACGCCAACAGCAGGTAAGGCCACTTTAAACAGATCGGGTCTTTGCGTCATACAGGCACCAACCAATAACCCACCATTTGAACCACCAGAAATGGCAATTTTCGATGGATTGGTGTATTTTTCTTTCACCAGGTATTCTGCTGCGGCAATAAAATCGTCGAAAACGTTCTGTTTTTTTGATAACATGCCTGCTTTGTGCCAGGCTTCGCCATATTCGCTTCCGCCACGTAAGCTTGGTTGCACGTAAATGCCGCCACGCTCTAAAAACAACATTCGGGATAAACTGAAGCCAGGTGTTAAACTAACCTGGAAGCCACCATAAGCATAAAGATAAACAGGGTTATTGCCATCAAGCTCAATCCCTTTTTTATGTACAATAAACATGGGTACTTTTGTACCATCTTTCGATGGATAAAATACCTTTTTGGTTTCATAATTGTCGGTATTAAACTGTAGTCCCGATTTTTTATAAAGAGTTGATTCTGATTTGTTTAGGTCATATCGATAAATTGCACCGGGAGTAGTAAAATTAGTAAAAGTGTAAAAAAATTCTTTATCTTCTTTATACCCACCAAAACCATCAACAGTTCCAATTGCTGGTAATTTTACATCTCCAACTTTTTTGCCTGTTAAATCAAACTGAACAATGTTGGTACTGGCATCTTTTAAATAGGATGCCCAAAGAAAACCTCCACCTGTACTGATGCCTTCAAGAGGCAGTTTAGCTTCAGGAATAATTTTCTGCCAGTTTTTAGGATCTGCATTTTTAGGATCTACCAGAACCACCTGCTTATTTTCTGCACCTAAGTCGGTATTTAGTAATAGTTTATCACCTATATTATCCACAACATTATGGTTATTTTCATATCCTTTGATCAGCGGTTCAATTTTGCTTCCCTGTAATTTTAAATCCTGATAAAATAATGCATTGCCCGAAGTGCCTGCGCTGGCATATATCACCAAAAAGCGTTCATCTTCAGTTACATTCGCCCCTAAATATAGATTTGGGTTGGTTTTATCTTCAAAAATCAGTTGGTCGTTTTGTTGCTGATCCCCTAATTTGTGGAAATATACTTTTTGGTATTTGTTGGCCGCAGAAAGGTCGGTTCCTTGAGCCGGTTCGTCGAATTTGCTGTAGTAAAAACCATCTCCTTTCCATGCTGCTCCAGAAAATTTAGTCCATTTTAACTCATCCGTTAATTTGGTTTTGCTGGCAATTTCCATCACATAAATATTGCTCCAGTCTGATCCCGCTTGTGCAACCGAATAGGCCAGGTATTTTTTATCGTGCGAAAAACCCAGCAGCGAAACCGCTGCAGTTCCATCTTTTGTAAGTTTATTCGGATCGAGAAAAACTTCTTCTTCGCCATCTAACCCCTTTTTTATAAACCAGATACTTTGGTTTTGGAGTCCGTCATTTTTTGTGAAGAAATAATATTCGCCAACTTTAAATGGTGCGCCTTCTTTGGGGTAGTTCCATAATGCTGTTAAGCGTTTTTTGATGTCGGCACGGAATGGAATTTGTTCAAGATAATTTTGGGTAACCTTATTTTCGGCTACAACCCAGGCTTTAGTTTCTGCTGAGGTATCGTTTTCCAGCCACCTGTAAGGATCGGCTATTGTAGTTCCGAAGTAATTATCTTTTGTGCTGTCTTTTTTTGTTTCAGGGTATTTCATCAATGTTATTTTTTCTGCAGGTTTTTTGCCTTGGTTACAGGCAAACAGACTTAATGCAAATAAGCCTAATAGAATTTGTTTTTTCATGTTAAGATAGATTTATTTACTAATATATGTTTTTACCTTCGGGTTGATAACACTGATTAAGGTATTTTGAGCTTTAGTCTTTCTTCTTTGGTCTTTCTTCTTTGGTCTTTCAGCTTTCTGCTTTAGTCTTTGGTCTTGGTCTTTCAGCTTTCTGCTTTAGTCTTTGGCCTTTCAGCTTTAGTCTTTGGCCTTTCAGCTTTCTGCTTTGGTCTATCTTCTTTAGTCTTTCTGTCTTTCAGCTTCATCACTAGTCTTTCAGCTTTTTTTCCTTTACCTTTGAAAATCCATGGCAAAAAATATTTATTTCGCTTCCGATTTTCACTTAGGCACACCAAATTATGCTGAAAGCCGTGCACGTGAGGAGCGGATTGTAAGCTGGTTAAATTTTATTGAACCCAATTGCAGCGAGCTGTTCTTAATGGGTGATATTTTCGATTTCTGGTTTGAGTATTCTAAGGTAATTCCTAAAGGTTTTATTCGCTTGCAGGGTAAGTTGGCTGCCATGGCCGATGCCGGAATAAAAATCTACTTTTTTAAAGGAAATCACGACATGTGGGTGCGCAGTTATTTTACGCAGGAAATTGGGATGGAAATAATAAGTGATGAACTGATTATAGAAAGGGGTGGAAAGAAGTTCTATCTACATCATGGCGATGGTTTAGGCCCCGGAGATAATAAGTACAAATTTTTAAGGAAAATTTTCAGAAGCAAACTTTGTCAGTGGTTGTTTGCCCGTTTGCACCCAAATTTAGGTATTGGTATTGCTAACGGATGGAGCCAGGGAAGTAGGGCTGCACAAACCGAAGAAGAAGTTTTTTTAGGTGAAGATAAAGAATGGCTGGCCATTTATGCCAAAGAGCAATTACAAAAAGCACATTTCGATTATTTTATTTTCGGGCACAGGCACCTGCCTCTAGATATTGATTTGGGCAAGGGAAGTCGCTATGTGAACATAGGGGAGTGGCTTAGCTACAAATCTTATGCGGTATTTGATGGCGTAAATTTGAAACTGGAATATTATAATCCAAAGGTCTAATTGTTAAGCTCTTTTTTTGGAAGGTAAACCTGTAGCTTTTTTAAATTTTCGTCGGGCTTTTTATTATAGTGTCGATGCTAATTTAGTGCCGATTTATCGGTAAAGAACCGGTAGCTGCCATTCCATCCGAGAGCTATCGGATCCCGTTTATTTACGCGGTTAAGTGCTGCTATTTGGGGTTGCATAATGCTAACTGTCGTTTGTTTCTAAACCCGATAGAAACGGAAAGCCCGGAGCGAGGCATGAGTGAGGACTTGAAGTGATAGCGGGACTATCGGCTGCCATGTTTACAGAACTGTTCATTTCCAAAACTTTTACATCTAATTTTTGCATTTCCGGCTAATAGTTAACTTCTTAGTTTTACTTGCCGTAGATTAACGATTAAGCACTTCAAACAATTAACCCTTTCATCCAAACAAACTAATTCAGCTTTTTTCCTTATTTTTGCATTTCCTAATTTTTAGCCTTCTGCTGCTAATCAGGAAATTTCAACAAGAATAAATATGTTAGATAAATTAGAAGCTATAAAGCTGCGTTGGGAAGATGTGGAAGAATCGTTGAGTAACCCGGATGTAATTCAGGATATGAAACGTTTTGCGGCTTTAAATAAAGAATATAAAGACTTAGGCAAAATTGTAGACGAATATAAAATCTACAAAAATGTAATGAGTAATATCGATGCCAATAAAGAAATTTTAGCTACTGAGAAAGATGCCGAAATGCGTGAAATGGCAAAAGAGGAGCTCGATCTATTGTTAAAGCAACAGGAAGAGATGGAAAGCAATATCCGTTTGATGTTGATTCCTAAAGATCCGGAAGACGCTAAAAATGCTGTATTTGAGATTCGTGGCGGTACCGGTGGCGATGAAGCCGCGTTATTTGCAGGAGATTTATACCGTATGTATACCCGCTATTTCGAAACCAAAGGCTGGAAAGTTGAAACTGTTGATGTAACGGAAGGAACAGCCGGGGGTTACAAAGAGGTGATTCTGAAAGTAAATGGAGATGATGTTTATGGTCAGTTAAAATACGAAAGTGGTGTACACCGTGTACAACGTGTGCCAGATACAGAAACTCAGGGGCGTGTGCATACCTCAGCGGCATCGGTAGCGGTTTTGCCAGAAGCAGAAGAAATCGATTTATACATTAATCCTGCGGATATTGAGTTGCAAACTTCGCGCTCAGGTGGTGCCGGTGGACAGAACGTAAACAAGGTAGAAACAAAAGTGCAGTTAACACACAAACCATCGGGTATTGTGGTGGTTTGCCAGCAGGAACGTTCTCAATTGGGTAACCGTGTAATTGCGATGGAGATGTTGCGTAGCAAACTTTACGATATCGAATTGCAGAAAAAGAATGGAGATATTGCTGCCAAGCGTAAAACAATGGTGTCAACAGGAGATCGTTCGGCTAAAATCAGAACATACAATTATCCTCAGGGCCGTGTTACCGAGCACCGTATCGGATTAACGATGTATAACCTTCCATCGATCATGGATGGAGACATTCAGGAGATTATTGATGCGCTTCAGTTTGCTGAGAATGCAGAAAAGATGCAGGAAGGCGCTGTAGGATAGGGAGTTAAATATTTTTGAAAAAAAAATTTGCGAATTAAGATATAGTCTCTATATTTGCAACCTCGAAAGAGACAAGAGGTTCTAACTTTAAAGAGGAACAAAAGGAGTGGTAGTTCAGCTGGTTAGAATGCCTGCCTGTCACGCAGGAGGTCGCGGGTTCGAGTCCCGTCCATTCCGCAACAAAAGCCTTAACTTGAAAAAGTTGAGGCTTTTTTGTTTAAAAATCATTTTGATTAAAATATTTAGAATGAGGTTCAGTGTGTTACGTAATAAATGATTAAAAAGACGGTTATTATAGTGATAAACTCAATATTGTATCTATATTTGCAATCCCGAAAGGGGAAGAGGTTCTAGCTTTAAAGAAGAACAAATGGAGTGGTAGTTCAGCTGGTTAGAATGCCTGCCTGTCACGCAGGAGGTCGCGGGTTCGAGTCCCGTCCATTCCGCAATAAAAGCTTTAACTTGCAAAAGTTAAGGCTTTTTTGTTTAATCAGTTTCAATACAACTACTTCAGTATTCAACTATTTAGTCAATTGTGTTTGTAATACAGCAAATTGATCGAAGGTTAGTTTTGGGTGCTTATCTATCAAAAGAAAATGTGTATCTGTGTTTCCCTTTAAATAAAGTGTTGATTGATCATAAATTGCGGTATAAAGTCCTTGGCTTGTGGTATAAATGTTAGCGTTTGCATTTCCCTTTAAAATAATCTGGAGAAATTTCGTCGCCAATATTCCATCAGTGCTTACTGTAGCATTATCTTCAGCTTCAATTCTATAAATTTCAGCTACATAAACAATCAACTTGCCTGTTGTTGGCCCGGTTCCAGTGATGTTAAGTACATCGCCCTGTTGTGTTATTCTTGCTTTTCCTTCATTGTCATTAGCATAAGAAATACCAATCTCCGACCGCTGGATCAGAACTACATCAACATTTCCTTTGATTATGATTTTTCTGAAGAGAGAAACCTTATCAGTTTTAATGGGTTTATTTTCTGCGGCTTGGGTAGCGATCGGAAAAATATAAGTTAATAATAAAATAATGACTGTTGTCATTGCAATTTGGTTTTTGATGAGTTTCATGATATATTTCTGTTTAAATAATTTGTTTACGATACGGGCTGCTATTCTTAGGATAGGTCATGTCGTTTAGATCCATGTTAACTAAGGAAATGCCAAAAGAAATAATACGAATTAAAATGTTGATATACAGATAATTAAACTATTTTTTCAAAAATCGAAGTGTTCATTATCGGACATTCTGTAAATGGAAATGAACGGTATTATTTAGGAATAAATTTCAAATCAGCTGCTCGCAATGAAATTGTATCGTATTTTTTATAAATTGACGTACTAATTCACTATTACTTGATCATCATCTAAGAAACATCTATAATGCATACCATTTTACCTTTTCTGCTTGCCATCATCGCAATAATTGTATTATTGAACATGTGGGCCACCAAGCTTAAAATTGCTTACCCGATTTTATTGGTAATTGGAGGATTGGTAATTAGTTTTATACCCGGACTACCAAAAGTGAAAATTGATCCAAACCTGATCTTTTTTATTTTTCTTCCACCCTTGCTGTATGAGGCGGCGTGGTCTATCTCTTTTAAAGAGATGAAAAAATGGTGGCGGATTATTGGAAGTTTTGCTTTTCTGGTGGTTTTTTTTACCGCTTTATCAGTTGCGTTGGTTACCAATCACCTCATACCCGGATTCACCATTGCCTTAGGGTTTTTATTGGGAGGAATTGTTTCCCCTCCTGATGCCGTAAGCACCGCCGCCATTACAAAATTTGTAAAAATTCCAAAATCTACTGCTGCTATTTTGGAAGGTGAGAGCCTTTTAAACGATGCTTCTTCGTTAATAATCTTCCGTTTTGCATTGGTTGCTGTAGGTACAGGTCAGTTTATTTGGCAGGAAGCAGCTACCAGTTTTTTGTGGATGGTTTTAGGTGGAGCAGGAATTGGTTTATTGTTGGGTTGGATATTTGTTCAGGTGCATAAATATTTACCCACTGATGCACCATCAGATACGGCACTAACACTCATTGAACCTTATTTTATGTACTGGATAGCCGAACAGCTACACAGCTCGGGGGTGCTCGCAGTGGTAAGTGGAGGATTGTTTATGTCGGCAAGGCGATTGGTTTTCCTAAACAGTACCAGTCGCATCAGAGGATTTAGCGTGTGGGAAAGTTTTATATTCATTTTAAATGGCGTAGTATTTCTGATTATCGGATTAGAGCTCCCTGAAATTAGAGATGGTTTACGTGCACAGGGAATACCCCTAAGCACCGCTATAGGTTATGGCTTATTGGTTACAGGCGTTTTAATCGTTGCACGTATCATTAGCTCTTACGCAGCAATGATGGCCACACTTATTTTCCGCCCAGGCGTAATGCCTGCCGCACGTTCCAAAAGGGCATTGTTGTTTATGCCCTTATTGCTCGGTTGGACAGGTATGCGTGGCGTAGTTTCATTGGCTGCCGCATTGGCCATACCCTTATCATTCGATAATGGAACAGCTTTTCCACAAAGGAACCTCATTTTGTTCATCACATTTATTGTGATTTTATTAACACTCTTGATACAAGGACTTACACTTCCTTCCATTATCAGGCGCACAGGTGCCTTTGGCTTTATCATCAGGCAGGAAACCGATGAAATGGTTAAAAGAAACATGAAGCAGGGCTTAAAGCAACATTCCTATCAATTTCTTAAAAACAAGTGCGAAAATGAAATGAATGGAAATGCGACAATGGAAACATTACTCAAACACTGGGAAGAAAAAGCTAACGCTACTGATGATGGCTGGATGAACGAAAGTACTAAAACCATTTTTATCGAACTATTGGAAAGTCAACGCAACTACCTAACCGAACTCAACAAAGATCCAGCGGTTGACGAAGAAATCATCCGACATCAACTGTATCAAATCGACCTCGAAGAAGAAAGATTGAAAATTATCTAGCGCCAACTAAATCGTGCTCATAACCTTAAAAACTGAATATTCATCACATAATCCAATCCTAATGACGGTTTAATGGAAGGTTAACTAATTGTTATCATTAATGTATTGAATTAGAATAAGGTGTTTTGTAAATATTTTTTGTTTAGTTTAGCTAAACAAATTAATTTTTATGTAAACAACATTCAAACCCTATTCAACTATGAAAACATTAAAATTTTTATCATTCCTATTTTTTCTGTCCATCTTATTTATCAGTTCATGTAAAAAGGCAGGTACAGTTACTCCTGAAGAAAATCTAATTTCTGATGAGCAATCACTGGCAAAAAGTGCTTTGGCAGCCAAACCTAAAAAGGTGTTATTTATCGGTATTGATGGCTGTGTATGGAAAGCCATAACGGCAGCAAACGCGCCTAACCTCAAAACGTTGATGGATCAATCCTACACCAGTACAAATGCATTGGCACAGGTACCCACCTGGTCATCAAACGGATGGTCTGCTTTATTTACAGGAGTAGGTGTAGCCAAACACAAAGCATCTGATAATAGCTTTTCAGGATCAGATTTTGTAAACTATCCCTCATTTTTCAGGCAGATTAAAACCAACTTGCCAGCCTTACGTACAGCATCAATTGTGAGCTGGTCATCAATTAACGATTTTATTGTAGCTACGCAAGATGTAACGGTTAAACAAAACAGTGCAAGTGATAACGCTACCGAAACCAGAATTATCCAGGAAATTACCACGAGCAATACCGATGTTGCTTTTTGCCATTTTGATGATGTAGATCATGCCGGGCATGCCAGTAATTACAGAACAACTACCCAAATGTATATGGATTCTGTAAAGGCCGTTGATGCGCGTGTTGGTAGGATATTAACTGCCTTAAAAGCCAGGCCAAGTTATAATAACGAAGATTGGTTAATTGTTGTAGCAACCGATCATGGAGGCGATGCCAGCCATGGAGGTGCGAGTTACCTGGAACAAAATGCATTTATCATTTTAAATAACAGCGCTATTGCACCACAATTGGTTAATACTTTACCTACCACTGCAACAGAATCTATCCCGAACAGCATTACCACTGTCGATTTTAAAACCAATGTTTATGGTCAGCTGCCAACACTAAGTAGTCTTAACCTAAGTGCAACAGGGAGTTTTACCATCGAGTTCAGGGCAAGGGCAACTTCAGCCTCAAGCGATCCGGTAATTATCGGAAATAAAAATTGGGCAAGTGGCTCTAACAAAGGAATTATCATTTCCAACAGAAATGGCGTAATCAGGGCTAACTTTGGCGATGGAACCCATAGATTGGATATTGATGGCGTTGATTTAACCGATCAGTTATGGCATCATGTTTCAGTAGTGGTAAACCGTACAACGCAAAAAGCTACGCTTTACGATGGTGGAATACAAGTTGCAGAGGGTAATATTTCTGCAGTGGGCGACCTGCAAAGTGGCACCGCATTTAAAATCGGTCAAGATGGAACTGGCAACTATAATCCGTATTTTACTGGTAATATTTCCGAAATCAGGTTATTTAAATCGGCTTTGCCCGCAACAAGTATTGGTACTTATAGTTTTACAGCTTTAACATCTGCACATCCGCAAAATTCCGATCTTGTTTTATACACTAAAGGCAATGAAGGTACCGGAACCACTTATAATGGCAGCCTGGTAACGCCTCAAATTGCTATGCTAACTAAAAATAGTGCTACAGTTAGCTGGACTGCGCTTACTACACCAATATTTAAACGAAAAACTACCGATTATCATGGTGCCCCTTATTTGTATAACGTGCCACCAACAATACTTAAGTTTTTAGGCATTGCAAAGCCTGCTAATTATGATGGTTCGGCCCTTGTTAATTTTTAAAAGGCAACTATTATGGTAAATAAAAAAGCTGTACCCGAATTTATGGGTACAGCTTCATTTTTATTGTTCCGAGAAATGTTTTAATCTAATAATGTCCAGGTTTTTCTGGCCTGCACCTGTTGCACAACCTGTTGTTCTGCAACCACAATATTTTCTTTGCGCTGGCCAATGTATTCCAGTCCGCTTAATTTATTCCAAAGTGCAACCAATACATTCATAAACTCGCTGGCCATAAGCATGCTGTTGTTAATCTGTTTATGATCGTAAACCAACTCAATGGTTTTAGCCAGCAGTTCTTCAAAATTACCAGGGGTTACATCTTTCCACTCATAAAAATATTTAAGTAATTCCTCTCTTTCGCGCGGATCGATCAGTTTAATCGCTGTGAAAAAAATATGTGCTAAGCTTGAGAAATAACCTACTAAAACTACTGGCGATTCGCGATGGGCAATATTTCTATATTCGTAAAACAAACCTGCAATGTAATCTACAATCTTTTCAGAAATGAGCCTGATATTTTTGCCTAATGGAGTAATGTTATCACGCCCGCTTGTTTTATCAATAATTTTAAAAGCAGCCAATTGCAAATCATTTAATAACACGCTGAAAGATTCATAATATCTAATCAATGCGGGGTGGCTCGTAATGGTCGAACTTGGTGGTATATAATTGTTATTGATGGATAATCTGCCATTTTCGTAATAAACCTGGCCAATGGTTAAAAAATAACTATCAGCCGTTTGCGAGCTTACCTCTGTTTCTGGCAGAACAGCAATTGAATAACTTTTTGCCAGTTCGGGATATCGGATAGGGCTTTCTTCAGGATTAGGTGTACCAGATGGCGTACGGTTAAACGGATTAACTACGAGTAAAATAACATAATTTCGGGGTTCAGATTGCCCAAAATAGTGGTTATGAACCAAAGTATCCATATTGTCAGATTGTACAATATCAATGTGGCAGCCTTCAGGCGTAATCGCATTACAGTACCTCACCCTAACTTCGATATGATTGGTTGCTTTTTCTAATATTTCGATATCGTGCGAACTCTTATAGCCGGCAAAGGGAGGTAAAAAACCGTAATTACTGCTGTTTAAGTTCAGCGATACAGCATCGCGTACAAAATCTTGTAAATAGAGATCGCTTAAAGTAAAATGATCACTAGAAAGCTTCATGCCATTAATCCAGTTAATGGATTTATATTTTAGCGGCTTTATCATGGTAAATGTTTTTATAGATTAGATAAAGATAGCACTTTCTCCCACTTCGTGTGGCTTATTTGCATTTTCTGATACACGTTTGGCATAAATCGTCATTTTTTCGGTAATGCCGTTTTCGATAATATCAAGATCCGGATCTATAAAAATGTTCCGTTTAAAAAAGGATGTTTTGATAAAAAAGATCCATTTGTAATTCTCATAGTCATCGCCTTTAAACTCAACCGGACTTTTAGCAAACTTCAGATTATAATCATCAATAAATTTGTGGAACCAAATTCCAAAATTCATGTTTTCTACCGCTTTTACCTTCACTTTCAAAGGCTCCGGATCGCTACTTTTTTTGTAAAGTTCCAGCTCCAATACCAAAAGCCTGTTAAAATCCACATGGTCCATGTTGATGTCAAGAGGAGTGTCTGGATATTTCCAGATTTTGTAAATTTCTGACGGAATACCGAGCAGTGAAACATAGGCCCACCAAAAAATAAGCGGCACAAAGAAGCAGGTGATGCTGCCTGCGCCAAACCATCCAAAATTTACCGAACTTAACCAGTTAAAGGCAAGCTGAAATAAATAAACAGATAAAAGGGCAGAAATTAAAGTGGCGAAAAAGATAAATACTTTACGCTCCAGCAAATCCTTAGGATAATATTTGGTTAATAAATAAACGAAAACCGTACCCATTAAAATGTAAAAAATACAGCAGATAATATACCCCCAGGGCATAAAATTGAAGTTTAAAAAACCTAAAAATCCAGGTAATGCTAAAATAATGCCGATAAGAAGAACACTTACGATAAGTCTTTTGTTGTTAAGAAACTGGTTCTTTTTGTTGATGATAGAAAGTACTGCCGTTGAGATAATAAAGATCAGCGGGAATAAGAGAAAGCGAATAAAAAATGATTTAACGTCCATTAATTTTTTTAGATGTGATGTACTACAAATATAGTATCTTTAGTATTTGATTTTGATCCTTTATTTTTTCGATAATAAAAATTTAATCTATAACAAAAATGCAAGCTTAAAGTTTAAATGAAAAAAGAAACTTTGATTAATAACGAACTCTTTACAGATTACAAAGCTGTGGCTTATGCTGCTGATTTGATAGAGCGAAATATAATTGAGGCAGATCGGATAGAAATCATTCCGATAGGGCCCGATAAGCGCGCTTTTGCAAAAGATATTGAAGATACAAACACTTATTATTCTGAAAAAAGAAGGCATGATCGTATCCGTGTAAACATCAATAGGGAAGGTTTATACGATATGCTGCCCGAAGGACTTTTCCATCGTCCGCCTACAGGTAGCGCGGGCATGGATGAGGAATCGATGATTAAAGATATCAGAGACAGGAGAGAGGAAGAAAAGCAGGCCAGGTTATTTTTTACCCCATTTGATGCAGAAATCAACCATGTAAGGATCATGACCGAGCTCTATGAAAATAAGCTCGATAAAAAAACTACTTATGCAGATTTAAGCCAGATTTTTGAACTTGGATGGGACGAATTTAACCTGTTAAATAAAGAGCAAAGTATCATCTGGATGCATTTACTACCAGAAATACAGCAAAAAAGAAATGATATTGAGTTTGCATCAAAAGTGCTTACCGCATTATTTAATTTGCCTATTGCCATTGTAGATGCCACCGCCAATATAACGCCGATAAAAATAGCCGATAATATGCAGATGCAGCTGGGTGGAAGTGCCCTGGGCATTGATACAATTATTGGAGATAGCTTTATACCCGAGCATGAATCATTTAACATCAATATTGGGCCAACTTCGCCCCACGAACTCGTTAATTTTATCCCAGGGCAAAAGAACAGGGCCATTTTAGATATGGCCATTAGTTACCTCATACCTGTTGATGCGGAAGTTAATGTAGAAATGCTCACCGCTGTCAATTTTCAGGAAACGGTATTAAGTGCCGATGTTGAAAGTGCCTACCTTGGCTATACCGTTTATATTTAGCATTATGCCATTCTATAAATCGAAGGTTTTAATAACATTCGGTAATGTATATTCATGGTACTGCGTAAATTTAATTTTGCTAAAGTAAGGCTTAAAAGTTCTTCCCAATCCTGTGCGCTCAGTTTAAGGTGATCTGCCGGTTCAATAATAATATCCGTAGTTTTAATAAAGCCTGCGTTTGGCTTATTATCCATAATTAAACCTTTGGCTAACGTAACGCTTTTCAGTTGGTTGCCCAATTCGTAACGGCAAAAATTAATTACATCTGCTTTGGTAATAATCCGGTCGGCAGTGGTTAAGCCATATTTATAAGCCTGAACCCTGTTGGCAGCATTAAGTCGTGATCGGCCACCTTTTGTTTGGCTCAGTAAAACGACACTTTCTGCATTAACCCTGTTGTTTTCGTAAATAACCAACCGGCTTCCTGCATTAATGTGGTTGGCTTCTTCAGCCTGAGTAACCCAAATATCCAGAAATAAGATATCTGCATCATCAATTGGTTTCAATACAATATAACTTGGCAATTCTTTAATATCTTTCAATGCCGAGCGGCTTTTTTGTTCAATAAGGGCAATATTTTGTTCCAGGTTTTTAAGTATTGTACTTAAAAAATCAGGCCCGTATGCAGAAAATGCTGCTTTTTCATCTCTTAAAAGTTCAAAAAGGTAATCAACCAGTTCTTTCGCGTTTCGGGTATCAAAACGTTCGGTACCACCATACCTGATTGAAAATGAGCCATCCCCCTTTTCATTCTCGTTGGTGTATGGAATTTCATTATAGCTTTTGCCTTTATTATCCTTCAGGTTTTCTACCGCCAGCATCTGGTCTGCTGCTTCAGTTTTAATCGGAATAATGTTATTCATGGTTTTAAACCGGTGTTTAATCTGGCTCAACCGTTTATTTACCACAGGGAATGCATTAATATAAATATGCAGTTCGTTCAGCATTTCCTGATTGATGGCTGCGGGAAAAACAACTTTTAACCATTTAACTTTTCCATCGATCTGATTTAATCCTCCAGGTTGAAAAATATTTTCAAAAACCGGAGGAAGTTCTTTGCTATCGTCGATGTTAAAATCGTTAAGGTCGCCCAGCGTGATAAACCTGTTGCTATAGTACTGCAAAACGTCGGCTTTAATCAGATTGAGTAATTGTTTGTGGTGAAAAGGTGCTTCAACCTTACCCGTTAAAGGCTCGTCCATAAAACGTTCAGTGTAAGGCGTAAGCTCATTGTTTTTGTAGAACCATTTCCCCAATGATAGCAGGTCGTAAGCATTATCGGGTACCGAATAGTTTTTCCAGTCAAAAAATAAATTCAGTTTATTAAAATCCATCCAGTTTTTTAGCCCGCTAAAGCCAATATATAGGGTGTTTTTTTCAATAGCAGAGCCAGGTAGCGTATTTAAGCCAGGTTGTTTGCTTAATTGCTCAACATTAAAAAGCGTATTTCCGGTGGCTATGTATTTTACAGATGCATTATGAACTTTTACAGCGTGTAACGGACTAAAGAAAATATCAGTTTTTTTTGTCTTATCGTTTTCTTGCTGAATGTTCTTTTTAAATGCAAACTGGGTATACGGCGAAAGGTAATCTTCATCTTCAATAGGCCTTGCATGCATAATTGCATGGGCAGGTAATGAAGAGGTTAAATGATCAGGTGCCAGAATGCGGCTAATTTTATCAAAAATCCTGTTTTCCAGGTTTTTAACATCATTAGATACATTAAATAATTCGTTGCTTAACGCCTCAATAATCAGTTTTACCAGCGGGTCAAAATCATTACTGTCTTTAACATTCCAAAAATCTTCGGCATTTTTTAAAATTCTATTTCGGATTTCATCTTTTGATGAATAAAAAACTGGCTTCATGTGTAGAAAATTTGGGGCGTTTTAATTTAGGTTGATAAGGGGCTGAGGAATAAAGCAGTGTTAAAAAAATATTTTTCTCCTGTGGTTTTTATCAGTGCCCTAACACTAATATCTACCTTTTTTTTGATCTCTGTTATCTTACGCAATGGATATACATTTTCTACCTCCGTAATGCGCACTTCTACCGAAGTATTGTATATTCTGAACTCAGAATTAGTAATTGATTTTAATAAGGATTTACGGAATTTTTCCTCCCAGATGCTTTCACTCACGATTAATTCAAAGTCTAAGTCCCATATTTCACACCCAAAATCATTGTGAAACCTATGTTCACCATAACGGGTGAAAATAATCAATTCTATGTGGTTCGAAATCGATTTACCTAGGTCAGTTGGCTGAAGGCCAGCACCTGAAAATATGGACTTAAATCTGAAGGGTTTGTTGTAAAAATTTTCAGACATAGATGATTTGGCTTAAAGTTTGTTAAAAGTAAAAGAAATAAAATCGTTTTTATAACCAAACAACAAATATTAAAAATTGTTATGGTACAGTGTTAATTTGAGAAAGATGTGTGATTTTAAGTGAATTTGATGTCGGATTAATTCTTATACTGTTGCAATGTGAAACTATTAACGCTCTATGAAACCCATTAACGCCATTGAAATTAGGAGTGCTTACACCAAGTTTATCTTAAACTTTGTGTTTCTTACCCTTTTCTCCATTCTTTGCATTTATCTATTTTATGCAGCTTCTGATTATGAGTACACATTACTCGACAAAAAAGTAAAAGAGACTGAAAAACTTTCTTACCTGAGAAAAGATATCAATACAAATTTCGACCTTATTCTGCTCCGCTTTAAAGAACTCTCACAATACAGCGATTATAATGCTGATGAAATGAGTAAACAGGCCATTTTACTTAGCGATATTCAAAGCGCAAATAACAGGATAAAAGAGCTTATTTCTAAAAAAACAGAAGTTACACCCAGCTTTACGTTGTACGAAAAACTGAACAACAATGTAGGTGCAATGGCCAACCTTCAAGATTCGCTTATCGATTCAAGGTCTGTAATACAGCGGGCTAAAGAAAGGGTTAACGAATGTATTCAAGCAAATCAATCAGCAGCAAAAAAAATTAGAAACGGCAGGTTTGGCCGGTAAATAGCACTATTATGATAAAACTAAGCATAAAAGATAGGCGCGAACAATTCTTGTTCTTTTTAGCGCTATTTATTTTTACAGTTGGGCTTTTAAGTTTTGGCATTTTTTACAGCGGTAAATCCAAGTATGAAATTTCCAAAGCCGACCTGGAATTAAAGATCAATGAAAATGAAGTATTCGAAAATACTGTAAAAGAAACCATGCCCATCGTTGATACTACCTTTAAATGGATTACACGTTACAATCCAAATGTTAGGGCTGTATTTTTAAGAGATGACATTCAACGCTCATTAGGATCAATCAAATCTGCATTTGACCGGAAAGCATCTGATTCTCGCTATAAAATTTTTGTTCAGAACCAACTTTTATACGACAGATTATTTTACGACAGGCAGGAACAGAATAAAAACATTTCGGATATCGAACTTTATCAAAAACAGCTTGACGATTGCATTACCAACAGGCGACAACTCCAACAAACCATTTCAGCAAGATAAACATTCTCAAAACAACCTATAAACAACGCTACCTATGTCTGACACAAACACTAAGCAAGTTAATTCAAATTCGCAGGGCTACGTTATTCTCTACATCCTATTAGCTGTATTGCTTTTAACAGGTCTAATTTTCTTATTTAAGAGTTCATTGTTCGAAAAGCGGGCAATTGATGCGAAAATCATTAAAGATGAAATTTATTTAAACGAAGACCTGGTTTTTACCGATAACACTCCAAAAGCCTCAAAATGGTTATGGGAATTTGGAAATGGCGAAAAAGCCACCACCAAAACTGGATCTTATCATTACACAAAAGCCGATACTTACATTGTGCGCTTAACTGTAGATGGCGAACTTCGCCAGGAATTTCCAATCACGGTACGCGATACGGTTAGGGCAATTGCTGTGGATAGCGTACTTACCATAAGCGGGCCAACTGCGGGTTTGGTTAATGAAGAAATCAGGCTGGAAGGCGATGGTGAGGGAAAAGATTTTGAATGGTCTTTCGGCGAAACCGGCCGTGTGGATGTTAAAGGAAAAACTGCTTTATACACCTACCGCGCTCCGGGTAAATATGTGGTACGTCTTCGATCTGATAAAGCCCGTAAACCAGCTTTCTTAAACATATTAATTACCGATCCGAATGCCGAAATAGTAGATGATCTGGTTGCGCCTGGCGATGGCGAGCGCAAAACGATTGATGATATCAGGGCCCGTTTACAGGCCATTGCAAATGGAGCCGATTTTAATTCCAATTATTACTACCTCATAAACAAATACATGTGCAGCAATGAAAAAGTAACTGTAAATGTAGAAATGAACGGTAAGAAAAAACAAACAGATATTTATTCATACTGTATGGGCTTAACTTTTGGAGGCGAAATAGCGGTAGATGAAGCACAATTAACCATTAAGCCAAATTCTACCTGCGCCAGTTTATTAAATATTAAACAACACTCCGGAACTGCGCAGCCCGCAGCAACAGCAACTGCAGAGGCTCCGGCAAAAACTAAATAGATTAACATCTTAACCTAATTTTAAAGCTCATTTACTAAAAATATGAAAAAATATTATGCCTTAACCATCCTGTTTTTAGGAATATCGTTTGCCTATGCACAATCACCGGCATCGTTTGGCAAAAAAGTGAAATACATGCCTAAATCTTACGAAAGGCCTGCCGAAACCATCAATGTAAACGAAAGCACCAGCAGCAGCAGTTTGCCATGGATTGTTTTTTCCGATCGTGAAGACAATTACACTACAACCTCACCCGGTGGAAGTTTAATTATGAAGAAAATCAGCTTTATGGAACCTTTTTATGTTTCTAAAGAAGAAAACGGATACCTTAAACTGATTAAATACAAAGCCGGAATGATTAGAGGCCGGAAAATTAACGATAAAAAAAGTGCCATCAGTTACGGTTGGATTTCTAAAGCCAAGTTGCTTTTATGGCAACGCGCTTTCTCTAACCAAAAAACAGGTTATGCAGAAAAAGCTATTGGGATCATAAACGGAAAAAATGCCTTAACCGAGCCAAAATTTTATTTTGATACAACTGATTCTATCCTGGTTTATAATACGCCAGAGCTAAAAGATAGAAGAACCAAAGTGAGGTTGCATGAAATTGCTTATATCTACAAAAAATCAGAAGATGGTAAAAAGTATCTAATCGGATCGGACGACCAATTGGTTGCCGATACAGCCTTAAAAAGTATTTATGGATGGGTTTCTGCTGAAGCTGTACATAGCTGGGGAGACCGTTTGTACATCACCTCAGTTAAGCCTGGCAATTATGATAATGACGATTCAACCTCAACTGCTATAAAAAATGGAATTGATAAGGGAACAGCTTTCGTGGTAGATCCTTTATTGCCAAGCGAAAATCTGATTTTAAGAAGTGTACCAGTTGTTTCGGATGATGCCGGTGCATATGCTGTAGGTATTGCAACTGATGTTTATAACAAAAAAGACAATAAAATATTAACCATTAACGGCTCGGCACTTTCTTATCAGGACTACCTGAAACTCCGCAAAAATAAAACAAAGGTAAATGTTGTTTTTGTAGTGGATGGCGGAAGCCCGATGACCAAATATCTTTCTGGTATGACAAATACCATTGCTTCGTTTGAAAGTATAATGGGCGATTTTGGAAAAGGAACCAAAGTAAATTATGGTGGGGTAGTTTACCGCGGAGAAAGCGGATGTGCCTTACAGGGGATTTTTGTGAGCCCTATTCAGGATGATTACAGGCAATTAATGACTTTTTTATCAAACCAGGCCAAAAATACACTTAGGTGTAATGGCGAAATTTCAGAAGAACCGGTATTTAGTGCATTAAAAGCAGGAATTAATCTGTTTAAAGCCAAAAAGAATGAAACCAATTTAATTATTTTGGTAGGAAGTACAGGAAACATTGGCGGTACCAATAATTATCTTATTAATGAACTGAGTGAGCAGGTTGCATTGGCCGATGCACGCATTTTGGCCTTACAGGTATATAGCGATTTTAACCAGTCGTTTAATGATTTCGTAATTCAATCACGTAAGTTGGTTTCTGAGTCAGCCATCCGCTCTGCAGAATACAGAAAAAATACCATGGTTAAAGGTGAAGGTTTAAAAAGCTTCCAACCTTACAACACAAGTTTGCAAGATTCTATTTCTTACTATTTAGATTATCCAAAAAATAGTTTAATACAAGGAGGAGTTGTATTTCCAACAAAAGGAACGGTTAATTCCAACCAGAGTATGACGATTGCGCTGCGCCGTTTTGTAAAAGAAACCAATGCAGATATTTATAACCAGATCAGCTCTTTGGATAGTGCATTCCGTTTAACAGGCATCTCCCGCAAAAATTTATCTGCTGATGTAGAAGGTTTGTTGCCTTTGCCTGTAGGTGTAGAAATTGCCGACAGGATGCCTCACAATGCTTTTAAATATTACAGTACAGCAAATGTATCAGCAGATGTGGTAAAAAATAACCGCTCCAGTTTACAATACGCCATTGTATTAAACAATATGGAATACAAGCAGATAGTTGATGTTTTTTCGATTATGCTTGGTCAAAACCTTCAGCCAGATCAGTCTTCTTTTAGAAGTAAGCTGGTAAAAAATTATGTAAAAATGCCTAAACAGTTATTGGGGATGAAAGTATCATCAGGTGATATTAAAGCCATGACTTTGGCCGATTACATTAAACTGGTTACAGGTTTGCCTTTAAATAATGAGTTTTTAGCCAAATACAAGGTGAGTGATTTAAAAAGCACTTCTAAAATGCCTTTAGATCAGTTTGAAACCTACATTAAATTGCTAAATCAATCCGTACAGCAGATTAAACGCGCTACTCAGATTGAGCAACAGTTTATATCGAACGGAAAAACCTATTACTACATCACCGAAAATAATTTTAACCCGGCAGTATTGCCTGCAAATTAATTACTATCACAATTGCTGTCTTGTTTACCGCTTAGGTTATCTGAATAATAATATGCTGACTAACAAAAAATATCGGTCTGATAAATATGTGAAACCAATGTTGATTGTTTTTTGGCTATTGCCATTTTTAGCTAAAATATTAAAGCAAAGACAAGGTATTATTATAGGTTCGATTCTTTTTGCCATTACATTAACCTTAGGGATTATGATTTATAGACTTATTAATGAAGGTGATAGGAAATCAGCCATTTATATAATTTTAGGCTTGAGCGCATTTTATGTATTTATTATTGTTTCCATATCTTTTTTAAATATAGAATTATGAAGATTTGGCATATTAAATCGCATAATATTTTATTATCGGGTAATGCTGAAAATACCATTTCACTACAATTTAACGGTATTTGGATAAAGTTTGTAGAAGAAGGGAAAACGCTTAAGATACAAGCACATAAATGCAGTTTTATTGATACCGTAACAGCAAGAGGTGAACAGGGTAGAATAAAAACAGGTGAAACAACACGTTCAGACCGTAGAATAAGTAAAGTTTTTGGAAAATTGGAAGCTAGAGAATCTGCCAATAAGCACGAATCTTTTGCCAACTTAAGTTTTGTACAAGGTTTGTTCCCAAGAGGTGTGTTAAACTTTAATAATCTGATTTATAATATTAAATCTTATAATAAAGCACATTTTGAAGATGGAGGAAATTATTACAATGATAGAAAGGGCATGGGTAAGAAAGATTTAGATAGAGCCTTTACCTTAGGTTCAACAGGCCCTCTATTGGGTGGTGTTTTTAGTGAGGCATCAGCCTCTGTTAAAGCTTTTAGTTACATCGGTTTAGGGATAGATTTTGCAGGATTATTTTCTGATATATCTTTTAGTAATCTCTACGAGAATCTTGTTAAGGTTTCTACAAACAAGCCTGTTGTAATAGTAGATTTTGATAAAGAAGATGATAGTTTAAAAGATTCCGCAGAGCACGTGATCCGGGCTTTTAGTGCAAAAATTATAGAAAAACGTGATGAAAAAATAACAGAAGAGAATATTTTACAAACAATGTGGCACAGTGTTTCCGATTATCTGGAAGGTTATACTAAAAGAGCAAAAAGCATTCAATAGAGAAAAATATGGCAATTACAAATTTAAGCGAATCGGTAAAAACAGCACTGCATATCGCACAATCTCTGGCAAAGGAATACAGAAATGAAGTATTTTCTGCTGCCCATTTGCTTAAAGGATTAATGCATAAGGATGTTGGTTTACGTTCATTTATAACCTCAATAGGTAAAGATGAAGAATACATAAGCGAGTGGGCTGAAGTTCGGATTGATGAGCAGGCTAAATCAGCCAGTCTAAATGATACCGTAAGCGGTTCCCCGGAAATTGCTGTGATTTTTGAAGAAGCAGATAATGTACGCATTAAACTTGGTCTTGATCTCATTACGCCAGTATGCGTGCTAACTGCCTTGGCAAAACCTGGCATTGGTTTTCAGCCCGACCAGTTGAAATCATTCCCGATTAAGGAACGCGAAATTTTGGATCTTTACGTAAAAGACGAAGAAATATCGAGGGTAGTTTCGCCTGATAAAACAACATCAGGTACTGAAAACAAAAGCACAGGCAATGCGCTACATAAATATTGTATAGATAGGCTGCAAATGGTACGTGATGGCAAAACCGACCCAATAATTGGCCGCGATAAAGAAACGCGGATGATGATGGAAATTCTTTGCCGCCGAACAAAACCCAATGTAATATTAACGGGTGATGCCGGAGTAGGTAAAACAGCCCTGGTTGATGGATTCGCTATTGATATAGTAAACCAAAATGTTCCCGAAAGTTTAAAGCCTGTTCAGCTTTTTGAATTGGATTTAGGTTCTTTAATTGCGGGAGCATCTTATAAAGGAGAAATAGAAGACCGCTTGAAAAACATCATCAAAGAAGTAAAACAGTTTGAAAAAGCAGTTCTTTTTATAGATGAAATTCATACCTTATTAGATAGTAAAGGACCACTTGGCGCAGGCATTGGCAATTTATTGAAACCCGAACTGGCAAGGGGAGAAATTACAGTAATCGGTGCTACCACAATTGATGAATACCGTAAAATTATCGAACCCGAACAAGCCTTTAGTCGCAGGTTTGAAGTATTACAGGTAAATGAGCCAAACGAAGAAAGCACCATAAAAATGCTACAGAAACTGGCCATAAAGTACGAAGAACACCATACTTTAACAATAGAGCCTGATGCCTTGGGTGAATGTGTACGTTTGGCAAAACGTTACATGAAAGATAGGCGCCTGCCTGATTCGGCTTTCGACCTGTTAGACCGTACAATGGCCGCCATGAAAATGATGAACGATACTTCTGATCAGGTAATTGAGAGTTTGGAAAGCGATTTAGAAGTATTGAAAGCAAATTCAGATCAGTCAGAAGCCGATCAGTTTGCAGATTATAAATGGCTTTTTTCATTACTTCAGAATAAATTAAGTCCGGTTTTGCTTGGCCGTTTAACTGATGAAACACAAACCGATGCTTTCGAAACGGCTGATGAATATCAGGGTTATATCAACAGCAGTCTTCAGGAATTAAAAAAATACGCCGCAGAAAAAAGCGACCGCATAACAAAACAGGATATTGCCTCTATCGTTGCCTATAAAACAGGAATTCCGATGGGTAAATTGCAGGCAGGAGAAAAAGAGAAATTGCTCAACATGGAGCAATACCTTAAAAAACGTGTGGTGGGGCAAGATCAGGCATTAAAAGCAGTTTCTGATGCAATTTTGGAATCTCGTAGCGGATTGAACAAAAAAGGCCAACCCATCGGCTCATTCTTTTTATTGGGGCCAACAGGAACAGGTAAAACTGAACTCGCTAAATCAATCGCCGAATTTTTGTTTAATGATGAAAAGGCAATGATCCGCTTTGATATGTCCGAATTTAAAGAAGAGCATAGCGCAGCATTGTTGTATGGTGCTCCTCCGGGGTATGTAGGTTACGAAGAAGGTGGTTTGCTGGTGAATAAAATCAGACAACAACCTTATTCTGTATTGCTTTTCGATGAAATAGAAAAAGCACACCCATCAGTGTTTGATACTTTTTTACAGATTCTGGATGAAGGGCATATGCACGACCGTTTGGGGAAAGAAGGTGATTTTAGCAATTCACTTATACTTTTCACCTCAAATATTGGTAGCGAGTGGATTGCCGAACAGATAGGTAAAGGCATTATTCCTGCATCTAACCAATTGATGGAAGTAATGGCGGGGCATTTCCGACCTGAGTTTTTGGCCAGAATTTCTGAAATTGTTCCTTTTGCACCAATCAACGAAAGCAATGTAGTGCGTATTTTCGAAATCCAGTTAAGCAGCCTAATCCAATCTCTCAATAAAATGGGTATCGACTTTGAAATAGCCGATGATGCCAAGAAAATGATTGCCTTGGATGGCTTTACTCCAAAATATGGTGCACGTCAGTTATCTGCGGTAATCAGAAATCTGCTGCGCAGACCAATATCCAAATACATCATTTCGGGTGAACTAAAAAAAGGATCAAAGATTAAAGTAAGCAAACATCCGGATGAAGATCAGTTGGAATGGAATATTATTCAACCAGAAGCAGTAATATTGGAACAAAAATTGAGTTAAAACGTTAACTATTATATTAGAAAATTTAATCTTAAATCTAAATCAACATACTATGTTTAACTATGAAATTGGAGGTAATGAACGAAAAATTGATACCTCAGAAGCTTTCGCAGAAATTGCCCATAACAAAACACTTTTTGTTCAAAAACTTACCGATAACGAACCCATTAAACCAGAAAAGGTAGAAGGATTAAAAACGGTTAAAGAGGTGTTCGAACATTATAAACCAAATGTAAAAGTAGCTTTCGAAAAGCAGGATGGATCTACCGTTGGCGAAACTATAAATTTTAACGATTTGGGAGATTTTGGTGTAAAAAACATCATCAACCAAAGCAATTACCTCACCAATGTTAATATTGAGAGAGAAATGTCGCTTAATGTGATCAAACAATTAAAATCGAATAAAACTTTAAAAGCTACCCTTGATGATGAAGAAACTAAATCTGCATTCATTAGTGCTTTAAAGAATTTTGTTGATGAATTAGAGGAAAATAAATAATCTAAACGCTGAGAAAACATGTCAAACCCTCAAGAATTAAAAGCAGACCAAAATACATCCGAAGCAGGTTTTAAACCAGCCGAAGTAAAAACCATAGAAAAAACATCACTCAAAGATAACTTAGAAAAACTGGCCAGGGTTGGTGGTTTCGATTTGTTGGAAGCTACAGTTGATGGACTTCAGAATTTAAATCCTGAAAGAAAAGCCCGTAAGCAGATCTTTTTAACCGGCGACGAGAAAAAGAAAGAGCGCGAAGAGCTAAAAAAGAAAATTCAGCTTTGGATAGATGTACTTGAATCTTCCGGCTCTGTTGCGGATATGGTAGAAAAAAGTACCGAAAAGTTAAATGCTGCGGAAGAAAATCTGAAGAAAAACCTTGGAACAGCCTTAGAAAGTACTAAAGAATTAGAGCAAGCTTACAGATCGGTTCATTTGTTTTACAAAAATACCGAATCAGATAAACTTAAAAATGTGGTGCTCTTAAATGCATCAATGGATCAGATTAAAGATTTGGATAATCCTCGTTTTATCGATTATGTGGATGATGAGCTGAAACAAAATTACGATCGTTTGGATTTACGCAATAACTACTCATTAATGGTGGTTCCGGGTTATATGGGATCTAATAAAGTATTAGAAAGATGGGGGAAAATAGCGCACAATAACAAAGCAATGCTGGTAACAGATTTTGCCGATCTTGATCAGCCTGATGATGTACTTGATTTGTTTACCGCAGCAAACTTTACCGGAGGCGATGCTTTCAGATCTAACGTAATCATGACTTGTAACTGGTTGGTAGGCCGTGGAAAAGTTGCCGAGGTTGGGGAAGAAGATGACCTTACTGTACCTGGATCAGCTGCACTTGCAGGTAAAATGTATTACACACTAATGTCGCAGGTTACTGCCGGTAAAAAACATGGTGCAATAAACGAAGTAGATGGTGTAAAATTCGATTTAAAGAAAAGCGAAATCTCTCATTTAGAAAGAGTTGGCTTAGTGCCAATGGTAAATGAGTATGGCAAAGTAATGGCTTTCTCTGCGAAAACCCTATTTAATGGAGATAATATTGGCTTGCAAACATATTCTGTTGTTCGTGTATTTGATTATATCACCAAAGTATTGTTCGATTTCTTAAACAGAAGAGCATTCGAAAACTGGACTTCAAAAACCGAGCAGGATTTACGCGGGCAGATTGTTAAATTTTTAGATGGTATACAAGGTGCAGATCGTTTAATTGAAAGGTTTAAAATTATGCGTTTCGAAAGAGATGAACTTCAAAAAGACAGGATTCATTTAGATATCCACATTACCCCATATTTCCCGGCTAAAAGTTTTGTTGTAAAACTTGATGGGCATAAAGGTGAAGACGAAAGTACCACATGGAACTCGGAGTATAATCAACAATAGTTTTTGATTACTGAAAATAAAAACCCAACCTTAGCGTTGGGTTTTTTTATGGATATGCATAACACTTAACAAATTCTTTATAATTTTGTAATGCATCGGCCAGATCAGATTAATCAAAAAAAATGAAGCAAGTACTTATCCTAAATGGGGATATTGAAAAAAACGCATCTACAAATTTCCTGATTAACGCTTATAAGCAAGGTGCAGAAAGTGTTGGCGCAACTGTGAAAGAGTTGGCCATTATCGATCTGATATTTAATTCGAACAAACTGTTTAACAACAGGCAGATTGCCGAATTAGAACCCGATTTGCAGAAAGCCCTTACGGCGATTAGGCAAAGTAGCCATATTGTGCTCTTTTGCCCGGTATATGTAGATCATATTCCTGCCAAAGTTAAAGGCTTTTTCGATCGCCTTTTTATGCCCGATCAGATATTTAATACCCAACAGCAAAATGTAAACAACAATTTTAGCGGCCGTTCAGCAAGGATTGTATCTATTTTGGACGAAGCCACTTTTAAAGAGTGGAAAGCCAATAAAAAAACAACCTATTTATCCATTAAAAAGGCTGTATTTGAAAAGTGCAGAATGAGCCCTGTGCTTACCAATACAATAGGCGAATTGCATTCGCTAGAAAATCATTATAGCCAGAAATGGGTTGCTAAAATGGAAAAATTTGGAGCACAACTGATCTAAATTTAGTTTTTTTATCGGAGTGTAGAATAATAGAGTAAAATACTGGAAGTTGTTCTGGTTTTGCCCTAAATTGCTACACTTTGCCGATTATCGCTACACTTTGTAGCTTATTTTGTATTGGCTTGTATTTGTAACACTAAAAATATATTTTAACTTTTCCACATCTTATCCACAAAAATAATTCATTTAACTAACCATTTAGTGTGCTTTTTGCATTTTACTATCGTTTTTTGATTAAGGCTATCCATTATATATGAGCGATATAGATCATAATTGGCCTGATATTTGGTTTAAAGATTGAAGTAGCGGAGGCTACATAAAAATCAAATTTTTAACCTTTAAATTTTAAAACTATGGCTTTCAAAGCTAGATTAAATTTTTCAGGCAAGGAGTACGATGTACTTCATTGTGCCTATGCATTAAACCGTGATGTAGATGCTAAAGGAAGACCTTCTTCCGGAGTTTACGGCGGTACCATCGACATTGAGATCGAATCAACCGAAGACACCTCAATTATCGAGGCGATGGTAAACAACCAGTACAAACCGATTACAGGAACGCTTCTGATCAAAAAAACAGAAGAAGATGCCAAAATGAAAGAAGTTAACTTCGAAGATGGCTACATTGTTAAGTATTCTGAAGGAATCAACATTGTTGGGGATCACCCGATGACGCTCAAATTCCAGATTTCGGCAAGAAAGCTTAAATTAGGCAACGCCGAGCACCTTAACGATTGGCCAAAAGCCTAGTTTGAGGTAAAAGGTGTAAGGTTTAGGGGCTGAGGTTTAATATTGCCTATGCTATTCTCAAACCGCCCAATGCAATTCATTTTTCAAAACATTAAAATTTACTACAATGGCATTCAAAACCCGTTTAAACTTAGGATCAAAAGAATTTGATGTACTACAGTGCAGCTTTTCATTAAATAGAGATGTTGACGCAAAAGGCCGTCCATCATCAGGTGTTTATGGTGGTACCATTCACATTGAAATCGAATCTACTGAAGATACTTCGGTAATCGAATCGATGGTTAACAACCAATATAAGCCACTTTCTGGAACATTGGTTTTCAAAAAAGGCGAAGAAGATGCAAAAATGAAAGAACTGTCTTTCGAAGATGGTTATATCATTCAATATAACGAAGGTATTGCCGTTAACGACAATACCCCGATGACTTTAAGTTTTGTGGTTTCTGCACGTAAGCTAAAACTAGGCAACGCAGAACACGAAAACGATTGGCCTAAAGCTTAATCATTTTTAATATAAAATCAATTTAATTGATACGCCCCGATTTATCGGGGCGTATTTAGTTAACCCATTATTGCGCTAAATTATATCATCCTAAATTATCATCCCAGGGTTAAGTAGCTATAACTACAAAGCCAGCTCGTAAATTAATGCTCAATTATGTCTAACCATCTCAAACATATTGCAGTAAAAAACATTTACTATTCAAGTAAAACGTTTGGTTCGGCAACCACACATAATATTCAGCAAAACATAGGTAATATTGAACACGGTTCCATTATTAATTTAACCGCACGTTTATATATTTAGTATTGGATTTGGGTATTGTTGTGATCAAGATAAATCAATATGGAAAAGAAACTCATTGCAGAAATTAATATAGAAGATAAGGAAATTACCCATTTTGCTTCCTTTAGTCTCCAGCAAGCTTTTAACGAACATAACTATTTCGAACTGCGTTTTAATCACGATCAAATGGGTGCACCCGGATTGATTAGTTTAGATGACAGCCGCGATTTTGTCGGTAAAACGTTAACTGCATCTTTTGGTCATTCGCCAGATGGTATGCAGAATTTTGTAGGTTTAGTTTCAAAAGTAGAACTGTCGCAAAGCCATGGTTATCACGGTGTTTTAATTGTAAGTGGTTATAGTCCAACTATTTTAATCGATCGTGGACCGGATTTAGGTTCTTATCTTGATAAAGATCTGAATGAAATTGTAAAATTAGCTACAAAAGATACCCCGGCTAATGATTTAAAAGTTATTGCAAACGCTGCAAGAAGTTCATCAATTGATTACATTATTCAATATAGAGAAAGCGATTTTTCGTTTCTAAACCGCCTTTCGGCCGAATACCATGAGTGGTTTTTTTATGATGGTAAGCAACTAAATTTCGGTAAGCCCGATACACAGAAAGAAATATCTTTGTTTTATGGCAGGGATGTGCAGGAAATGCAATATGCAATGGAAATTGCACCAATTAAGAACAAACGTTTCTCTTACAATCCAAAACAGAATGAGATGCTGCTGAGCGAAAGTTCTGGCAAAGTAGATGGCACACCTGATTTATCACATGCCATTAAAGCTTCTAATCTTACATTTAGTAAAACCTTTAATCAGCCCTCGCTGATCAGGGTAGATAACAATAACGACATAAAGAACCTGGTAGAAAATGAAGAGAAAGCCAATACCAGTGAACTGTTAAAGGTTACAGCCAAAGGTGATAATGCGGGCTTAAGCATTGGTAGTATTGCCGAAATTACCATGAGCCTTCGTAAAGAAATGGCTTTTACATCAGAAAGTTTGGGTAAATTCCTAATTACCAGTATCAAACACCACATTGATGAAAATGGTAAGTACCACAATACTTTTGAAGGGAAGATATCTACTACCGAACGCTTATTGGTTAAAAACTTCGAAAAACCTCAGCCGGATATGCAGTTGGCCGATGTAATCGATAATAACGATCCACAGGGCCAAGGGCGCATTAAAGTAAGGTTTAAATGGGAGTGTTTAACCAACGATGTAACCGAGTGGTTACGCGTGGTTACGCCAAGTGCCGGTATTGGCGACAGAGGAAATAACCGTGGATATTTTGCCATACCAGAAATTGATGATCAGGTAATGATTGCTTTTGAAGAAGGAAATATTGCACGCCCGGTTGTTATGGGAAGTGTGTATCACAGCTCAAGTGTAGATAGCAGTCCATTAATTAAAAACCACCTGAAAAGTATAATTACCAGGAGCGGGCACCTGGTTGAGTTTGATGATAATGAGAGTAGCCAGGGAATAAAAATTACGGATATCCATCAGAATATTATCCATATTGACACAAAGGGCAATAATATTACGATTACCGCTTTGGAGAACATGACACTAAACTGTAAGAATATGCAGATTAATGTAGGGGAGAATATGGATGTGCAGGTGGGTAAAGATCAAAGTACAAGCGTAGGTGACAATCAAAGTATTTCTGTTAACAAAGATATTTCGATGATTGCAGGAAACAATTATTCGCTAAGTGCTACAGGAGATATTCAGGAAAACTCTGATAACAGGACAGAATCTGTATCTAAAGACTTCATTAGGCAGGCTGAAACCTCGAACGAACTGGCTAGTGAAATTACTTTATTTAGTCAGAAAGAAAATATGACTTTGCAAAGTGGTAAAACCGTTGAGGTAAATAGTGCCGAGAAATCAAAATTGTTTTAATTATGGCGATTAAAAAACAATGTACTAATATGAGCATCCGAGTGAGAACCGATTATAAACTCATTGCTGGAAATAATATTGAAAAGATAGCCGATCATATTAATGTTGAAGCGAGACTTAAGAATCTTTTTCTTATTAGTAATAAAAAAGTGGTTGGTCAAGGTGGTAAATCGAGTTAGTTATGGCAAATGTTCAGTTTGGTAGTTATGCCCCGTCAGAAGAGCCCAAAGATGATATTCAGTATGTTTATTATACAAGAGAAGGCGAATATCTTGGTGGAATAGCGGGCAGTGCAAAAATTTACATCACTACAAAAGATAAATACGATCAGGCAGTTGCAGCAAAAAAATGGGAAACTGTTAATGATGAATCACAGTTAGTAAAATACGATGGTAAAGCGTTGATTCATGCAGATTTCAGATATATTGCTTATATCGTTAGCCATGAATCTGGTAATGCAGATATTAAGGAACTCAGGTGTGTGGCATTTACTAGCCACAACCGATCTGTTTCTACAAATAAAACCTGGCGTGCATTATTGGCTTCAGGATATTCATCGGTACCTAACAAAAAGGAGCTTCCAGATAAAAATGATGATAAATCTAAACTGTCAAGATATGCAGTACTTGATGTTTGTTTTGGAGTGAAAGACATTACAGACGGAGCAGAATTCTGGGACGGAACTGACTTTCTTGCCTGGGGAAATTCTGAAACAAATCCATACAATAAGTTAGGGCAGAACAAATTTGACGAATATAAATTTGTAGAAATTCCAAAAAACATTTATGATGAGTTTGTGGCTGCAAACGGTACATCTGCAAGATATAAAGATAAAGGCAATCATGATGATAAAACAGATAAAGGTACGCATGAACATATTACGAAAAAAATTAAAAAACCTGTAAAGGGACCAGATGGGAAACAAATTAAAGGAGCCGATGGCAAACCCTTATTTGAAGAAGTTGATGTTCCCGATAGAATTAAATATGCAGTTCCATCGTCAGATTTTAGTGATCAGAAGTACTGGGCAGGTGGAAACTTTTATTATGAAACAGGTGTAAAAACTACAAATGGTATTTCGGCCACCATTACCGCAGGGAAAAGTATTTTCTGGAAAATCACCCCTACAAGTTTAACAGCCTCTACCCCAAAGTAACCAGTAGCCATGATTAAACTCATCAATATCGTAATTCTGAATTTCCTATTTATGGGCTGTACGGTAGCACAACCAGGAAAAAAGATTGCAAATAGTTATAATGGTATTTTATTAACCCGTTATGTATCAGCTAAATATGAACAAGAGAACGAGCGTGATACAAGCAAAATTTTGTATGTACATAATACCTTGGGCGACAGTTTATTTGTTTACAAAGTTGCTGGTGGGATTTTGTCTGAAGCTACAGCATATGTGCTAACCTCAACAAATAATGGACTTAATCTTCATATTAAATCGGTATTAAGTAATTCAGATGTTAATGAAGGTTTAAAAGTCATATTTCAAGATTCGGATCATAGCGTGCTGATCAATCAAAATGATCGCTATATACTGTACCCTAAATTTTATTCCTTGCTAAAACAACAGGTTGAGGTTAAACATTCCATTTTAAGTCTTTTCGATTTTCTGGAAGATTATATTGAGGATTATGAGATTACCGATATTTATCCAATTTTACTTTCCGCAAATCAGGGGAGATGGGAAAAAAAGATTCAGCAATCAAAGGTTACGGTTAAAAGAAGCCAGTCACAATTAAAAGATACCTGGAATTTTAAGTATCAATATAATAATAAGGGTAATATTGAGTCGGTTAAAGCAGCTTCAGCAGATGAAGTGCACTTTAGTAAAAAGATTAGTTATTTAAATCCGGCTGCTATTGAGATGACAACTTATCGCAACAATGAAGATCGTCAGATCACATCACGTAAAGCAGTATTCAGTCCTTCAAAATCTATTCCGCTTAAGTGGAAAGATAATGTAGAAGAAACGGGAAAAAACTTAGAAACGGAGATTTTCACAACCATTGCCAGAAAAAGCCTTAGTAAAATAAAGTTAATACATATGACGCAGGCGGAAGTATTAAAACTCGTTAGGCAAGTGAAATAGCCTGTTAGTAATAAGTAGAATGTTAGATTTTATTATAAATTAAGGTGGACATTGCAAATAAAAAAATTTACTATCCTGGCAAAAGCGCTCTTCATTTAGAATGGCCCACTGAACAGTCTGTTAATTATAGTGTTGTGATTCATTTTGATGAGGAACAGGAAAGTAATGAGGTTAAATATCAATTGCGTATAACCCGATTAAAGCATGTTGATAAAGGTCAGGCCTTGTTCCAGATTGAGCGGATAAGTGATGTTTTTATTAATGAAACTTTACCGGATTTAATAGCAGACCGTTTAGCTTATGCCACTGGAAAAGTTTTTTATCCTTTGGTTATTTCTGTAGATCATAATGGGGGGTTCAGAAATATTTATAATTATAATGAAATATTTAACCGATGGCCATCTGTAAAAAATAAAGTTTTAAATGACTTTGAAGGCGATCTGGTAGAAGATTACCTGCTGAAAATGGAACGACAGCTTTCCAATCAGGATAAATTACAGCTCGCATTTTTGAACCATGACTGGTTTCTTCATACTTTTTTTCGGCCGATTTATAAGGAATACGGAAGGAACCACACGATGGAAAACACGTATAAATTTCCAATTGTGCGGGATTTTAAAATTGAAGGATATCAAACAGTTGAGCAGCTAAGCACGGAGACTAATGATTTCGGCGGAATCGAATTGTTACATACAGGTAAGATTCTTTCGGTTGATGATGAATATTTTGGGGATAAAATTACGGGAACTTATGAAGGGTATTATCTTTTACATCCAAAGAGTAAACGCATTGTTTCGCTTTTTTCATCAGTAACCTATAATGAAGCTGTGAAAACAAGTGTAAAAATAAAAATATCAATAATCCCTGATGGGGATCAAGAATTTGATCACGATTTTGTTTTGGATCCAAATGTTGATCGTTTGCCTGTTTCAGATATGGTTATTCTTGATGGTTCATCAAGAAAGGGATTTTGGGAGCGGTTATTTAATAAATAAAGATATGGCAGAAAAACACATTGTTGTTCAAGGTGCTCAATGCATGTGCAAGTATGGATCAGCACCTGATAAATTGAAGGTTCTTACCCATGCTAAAGAATATGCAAACGATAAAGATGGAAGCAAGAAGCCTATAGCAACTACAGTTGATATTAATGCAACTTTCGAAAAAAACATGTTCGGCTCATGTTCGAAGATGAACAATAAACCCTGTAGTGCAATTGTAACAAAATGGTCTGGTTTTTATGAAGAAACCATACTGTCTAATGGAGGTAAAATTTTGCTTGAAGACAGTAAGGCAACCTGCCCGGTTGGTGGTACAGATTGCATTGAAATTATTCATCATGGACAAAAAGCAGAAGCCTCAAAGCAAAACTTCGATAATGCAAATAAAAATGTACAATCACAACTTAATCCATTGTCAGAATCTTTAAATGAGTCTGCAAATGATTTTGAAGGCATGGAAGTAAGTGTTAAATCATAAGATATGGCCAAAGGAATCAAGAAAATCGTATGGACAGGTGAGGGTACGGTATATAATTCAAAAAAAGGCTCTATACCAAATCAGCTTTTGGTTGTCGAACCCAGTCAGTTTGTATGGTTTAAAGCAGGCGAATGGCTGCCAGGGAGTACTGAACAAGATAAGAAAAAAGATATAAAATGGGCTGTTTTTAACAGTAAGGGCTATATAGAGTTCCAAAAAACATTGCCCGGCAACGCCAAGTATGCGCTAAAGATACCGAGAAAATTATCCGGGCCATATTTGTTTTATATAGAAGCAACATGGAGTGGTAATTTTGATGGCAAATCAGGTATAAAAATTAGAGGGGAGTCGCCTGCCAGAATTGTAGATAGTAAATGGAGCCGTACTGAGGGCGGAGAGGATGTACGCAAAACCTATCAGTTTTCTTATGGGGAACTGGTTTGGCTTAAATTCAATACTGAAGGATTAAATGGATATAATAATGTTGAGGTTAGGGTATTCAGAAAGTTGCGGTCAGCATATGGTTTATTACCAAAAGAAGACGAAGTTACCCGAAAAATCTATTTCGTTAATGTAATAAATGGCGAAATTAACCTGAAAATCCCTAATACATTTGCCTGGTATCAATCGATGAAAGACAGGTCAGATGTTGAAGAATTTTATGTCCGCGTTGTGCATCCAATAACTGGGGTCTATATTCAGGATGATGGTGGTGATACCGCACATGCGAGGTTTTTAAGAATTAAAGATAAGGTGGTTTCTCATGTAATAGAGAAGCCACAGAACAGAACACCGGTTACTATCTATGAGCCGGATAAAAACGCCAAAAGATTTGAGTTGTGTAAATTTGAACAGATTAATGTTACCGAAGCTGGAGCTAAACCAGTTCTTGTTTTTGATAATGGAAAGGGTCTTAAGAATATCCAGGATAAGCGGGAAAAATCGTTAACATCTATCGTTTTTAAATTCGATAGTACCGAACTTTTACCCGAAAGCATTAAACAGCTTAATAATATTTTGCAGTTTTTACTCGAACACCGGTATAGTACCATCCAGCTTGATGGATTTGCCTGCGTAATTGGTAAACAAAATCACAATAATGTTTTGTCAGAAAATAGGGCAAAAACCGTAAGAGAGTTTTTTATTAAAGGGAAACTAGATCCTACCAGAATAAAAGCTGTTGGGCATGGTGAGGTAAACCCTACCGATGACAAAATGGGGCGTGATAATATTAAATACAAAAATGAATATGAATATACGAGTAATAGAAGGGTAGATATTGCATTCGAATATTATGGACATAATGCGGAAACTATCATTTACGAAGCAATAGTAGGGAATAAACCTCAGGATATTTTGGTAGAACCCATAAATTTTGATACTAAGGCCTGTTTCGAGCGTAAAAAGCATAATAAATTCATCAAGTTAATCAATGTTGATTTAAAAGCAGAAACTGAGGGTAAAATTACCATTCCAGCAGTATCTACGATGAGTAAGTTTAATGTTATGCCATTAAATTATATTTGGCCGCGGCGAGATGGGTTGATGAATAATTATTTAGTTCATATCCACTCATGCAGGTATTATTCTGTTCCGAATAACCCAACACTTGCTATACACGTTTATTCTGATATCAAATGGACGATAGAGTTTAAATGGTCCCACACGCAGCCTTTTGCTTATTCTTATGGGAATAAACTTTATGGTTACGAATTAAAAAATGCTCAGAATAAAGCTATTGGTGCGGCAATAGATGCAGAATGGTCCAAAAATTACGGTGAAATGTCCCAAAAGTTCGAACTTTCATTAACCGGAGAGTGGACCGCGGCAAATGGCAGTAAACAAAAAGTAGAGTTTGGTAAGGAATGGGAAGAACGTATTGCTAAAACACTTCGCATTTTTAATAAAATTAAACAGTTGGCCGATACTGTTGTTCAATCACCAGTGGCAAAAGGTAAATGGAGTTTTGAGGTAAAACCACCGGTTATTGCTTTTTCTGCACAATGGTACCTCCAAAAGACAAATGGCAGGGTTGGCGAAATTGTAGAGATCGGTGCTGACACCAAACCGCTCGTTGAAGCCAATACTTTTATAGATCTGTTCAAAATGTTTGTGGAGTATGGTGGAAATGCTATTTGTCCTGGGGCCGGAACGGTAATAAACTGGGTGCTTGAAAAACTTGAAAAAAATGTTCAGATTACATTTTTAGTGACTTTTGGTGGAGCAATCAATATTAATGGTCAAACCAAAATTAATGTTCTCTTCCCCAAGGAAACTACTGGCAATGTCAAAGGCACAGGTGAAATAAAGGTTTCTGTAGAGTTTAAGGCATTGGCTAAAGCCGGTACAGCAAACATGGGGGTGGAAGGTGTGTTGACAGCTGATGTTAAAACAAGCGTAACAGGTGGAATTGAGGTTGGGGCTGATAAAAATGGAATCTATGCTAGTCCGATCGCGTCATTTGCCGGTATTAAAGCTAAATTTGTGGCGGCTACCACCATAAAATTCGGTTTTATAAAAAGGACATTTAGCTACGAAGGCGAGTCTGTTATAGTGAAACCAGCCGAGATAAAATTTGAAAAACATTATATATAATAATATGAAAATAAAACTATTGTCATCCGCTCTATTGCTGTTGATGTTATCGACTGCCTGTAAAAAAGAGGAAATAGATATTGCGCAATTAACTTTTAATAAACCATTGGAAATTGATTTAAATCATTATGCTTCGCGGGTGGAAAACCAGAATGGGCATATCGAAGTTTCAGATGGTGGTTTTAAAACAGTTGATAAGGGCGAAAAAGTTATTAAATATTCTTTTGATGAAAAGGAAACCGCAAATCTTAAATTCCACGGTTCCACAATTAACCCTTCAATCGGGGCAGTCATAACCACTTATAATAACCTGTTATCGTTTGTTTCATTTACCGTTAATGCAGAGCAAACTGATGTTAGCATACAATATCTCAAGAAAAAATTCGGAAAAGCTTATAGTGCCTCAGTTAATAACATCATAGCAGACGCTTTGAGTGCCAAAACCAAGGCAATGCTTAAAGAAAGCTTTCCCGAATATTATAAAGAGTATAAAAATGATTTCAATAGTATGGTTGTCGATTATCCACAGGTAACTTCATGGGTAAAAAATGATGTACTATATCGTTTAACACTCGATCCGGTTAATAATAGTTTAAACTTCAAACTCGATATTATTACCAAAAAAGCATTTGAAGACGCCGTAATTTTAGGTTATCATAAAAATATCGACAATCCTTTTAAATAGCAGAGCATACATGATGAAAGAACCCTATTATTTAGTTGACTTTAATGTCGCTCTTGCAAATTTTGATGTACTAATTAATGACGTGCTTGCCTTTTCATATGAGAGCGGAGGCAGCATATTTTCTAATTATCCTATCAATCATTTTATATTACACAGCGGCCCACAGCAGCTTAAACTTCGGTTTAGACCATTGAAAGGGCAAATCCTACATCCAGATGCAGATGCCACTATCAAGATACAATATCTTGACGCGGCTACGATGGATCAGTCGCAGCTAACAACTATTTACGAGTATAAAATGAAAAAGGCGAACGATGAAAAACTACCAATAATAGAATCTATTGCCGAATTTAATGCAGAAGTACCTTATAATTTGAAAGGTTGGACCGATGCCATAGCTGTAAAAAATGATAGTCAAAGTGTTGTTAATCAGGTTCATAAGTATTACCATAGAATCTACGATCTTTTTAAAAATGAAGATATAGTTTCACTGGATCTGCTCTTAAAAAGACGATATGAAGAAACCGATGCATCGATGTATCTTATTGAAGATAATCTAGCCGCATTAAAAAACATATTTAAAATGTTAGAAGCAGAAGAGTATGTATTACAGGAATTTCCAATGACACCACTGGTAGAATTTTATGCTGGTAACCGTGTCATAAATTTAAAAAGAGAGAACCATTCGCCGATTATCTCCTATTTAAAAAAGGCAGAAAATGAAGAATTTGGTTTTCCATTTTATATCTACGTACCTAAAAATGCGAATTCTTTTGAAATTATCCGATAGCTTACCTGGCATTAAGCCATAAACTAACAACCTTTTGAAGGGAACACGGGCATAGTATAATATACGAACAAGCAATTTTCCATAGGAAAAATAAAGGGGAAGCACTTTCTTTAATAAGATAAATTTATATTGTAGAATATGTTCTATAAAATTTATTTAGAGAATAACGATCTGATTATTGAAACATTCTTTTTAAAGGAGAAAATCGCTATTGATTCAATTGATGACATCATTATTTTTTATAACCGAGGTTTTAATAAACATAAATTATATACTTACTTTAATAAACCAGTACAATATGAATTGACCAGAAAATCCTGGTTTTATCAAATATTATTTGAAATATTTTTAGTGTTTAATACAGAAAAGTTTAGGATCTACCGCCTTTATGAAAACGAAGTCATTGCCCTAATGTTCAGTTTGTTAAGGCCGTACCTTTCTACACTCACTGAAACAAAAGATCTGGATTTAGCCCATAGTTTTACATGGATGACTTATGATGAAGGTGGACAATTTAAGCAAATGAAACTGGTATATAGTAGAGATGGGTTGGGCTTAAAAAGAGTAATGTTAAAACATAAAATACTTTTGGAGAAATAATAATCCTAAATTTTACAGCTGATAATTGTTGAAGGTTATAATTTTAAAACAGTTTAATGATTGCCAAAAGAATTTCATTCGCACTATTTTACTATTTCCTTCTTTTTAGGCTCTATGCCGTATGCTCGCTATTTTATTCATTCATCATTCAGGCATCTAACGAAAACCTGATCAGAAAAACAAACGATGGTTATCAATTGACCATTTTCCAGCTTGAATTTTATTTTTTCCTTATCGTTTTATACAATTTCCGGCCATCTCGCTTTAATAAAACAATTATTAAAAGTTACCGTGTGGATGAACCTAAAAAACTTTCAAAAAAGGTTTTTTTTTGTACCGTATATTTTGGAGTGCTGCTCGTTGTTTTTGGAATTCCGGTCATGATATTTAAGAATGCTTTAGCGGGTGTTTTTGATATCCTTATCGGAGCCAATCAGTATATTCTCGAAAATACAGGCTTATTGTTCATGTCAGTCATTTTTCTGGTACTTAATATGCTTGGCTTTTACTACGACTTTATCAATGCTTTTGATCATGCGAAAACCCAGTTTTTCCGATTTTTATTTGCATTTATGCTAACGGTTCCAACTTCGGCATTTCTATATTTAATTTCTGTTATACTTCAGGTAAAATCTGATGCCTTGATAATCATCTGTTTGGCATTTAACCTTTCTTTTCTTTGGTTAAGTATAAGTGGGTATTGGAAGAGTAGAAAATTAGCGGGTTACAGATAATAAGAAAAGCAAAGTAGAAGTTATGGAAAAAACAGGTCATGGGTATTTGGGAGAGAAATATTTGTTGATTCTTCAGTTTTCAATTTGAAAAAAATTAGCATTGTCTGAAAATCTGTTTATAAAAGTAACATATTGTCCAGAAACGCTACAATATTTTATTTCATATGCTGTAGTGCAAATCATACTATAATTATTTTTAAAAAAAATACACTTTTTTTCTTCACAATAATCTGCGTTTTCTATAGCGTGAGCCAAGATTTTTAAATGTCGTGAACCTTGCTACTCGTTATATATGAGCAACATACACAATAATTGGCTTAATATTTGGTTTATACTTAATGTAGCGGAGGCTACATAAAATCAATTTTTTAACCTTTAAATTTTAAAACTATGGCTTTCAAAGCTAGATTAAACTTTTCAGGCAAGGAGTACGATGTGCTTCATTGTGCCTATGCATTAAACCGTGATGTAGATGCTAAAGGAAGACCTTCTTCCGGAGTTTACGGCGGTACCATCGACATTGAGATCGAATCAACCGAAGACACCTCAATTATCGAGGCGATGGTAAACAACCAGTACAAACCTATTACAGGAACACTTTTGATCAAAAAATCGGAAGAAGATGCCAAGATGAAAGAAGTTAACTTCGAAGATGGCTACATTGTTAAGTATTCCGAAGGGATCAACATTATTGGGGATCACCCGATGACGCTCAAATTCCAGATTTCAGCAAGAAAGCTTAAATTAGGCAACGCCGAGCACCTTAACGATTGGCCAAAAGCCTAGGGGGAGGTTGAAGGTGTAAGGTAAATAAAACGCCAACCGCCATACGCTAAGCGCCAACCGCTCACCGCAAATTCATTCATTTTAAAAACATTAAAACTTACTACAATGGCATTTAAAACCCGTTTAAACTTAGGATCAAAAGAATTTGATGTACTACAGTGCAGCTTTTCATTAAATAGAGATGTTGACGCAAAAGGCCGTCCATCATCAGGTGTTTATGGTGGAACCATTAATATCGAAATCGAATCTACCGAAGATACTTCGGTAATCGAATCGATGGTTAACAACCAATATAAGCCACTTTCTGGAACATTGGTTTTCAAAAAAGGCGAAGAAGATGCAAAAATGAAAGAACTGTCTTTCGAAGATGGTTACATCATTCAATATAACGAAGGTATTGCGGTAAACGACAATACACCCATGACTTTAAGTTTTGTGGTTTCTGCACGTAAGCTAAAACTAGGCAACGCAGAACACGAAAACGATTGGCCTAAAGCCTAATTTTTTTTCAAATACCCAGGCAAAAGATAGTCATCTATTGCCTGGGTTTTTTACCCTTTTCTTAATCAGATGGAACAGGATTGATTTAAACATTTAAATACCTTCCTCATGGCAGATGTATTTGCTTTTAAATTCAATAAAATTAAACTGAAGCCAACAAACAGTGCACATATTTTATTATGGTCCATTTTGGCTTTGGGTTTTGCCGCGTGCAATCAAAATCACAACAAGCAGCACGTGTTACCCACTGCCATTAGTAAAGATTCATTGACTTCGGTCAGTACCAGTAAGCAGTCGGAAATCGAAATAAATAAAAATCCACCTACAGAAATGGTCTTAGGCCTTAAAAAGGAAGCACCATATATATTGCTTATTAATGTTACCCGGGTTGATTCCATTTATAATGCTGAAAAGGTTTTTAGTGCCAACATAATTAAGTCATTTAAAGGAAATCTAAAATCTATGGATAGCCTGAAATATATGGCAATGAGTGATTTAAAATATGTAAAATATCCAAATGATACGCTGATTGTTTTTCTTAAAAAGAACAAATCATCTCTTTTATCTTCAAAAAATAAGGATGTATTTTATTTCGCATTGGAAAATGCATCATTTAGAAGTACCAAATATCTTGATTCACTCTTAACTAAAAAGTAACATGCCACTTTCTTTGCCAAGTTTTACGGATTTAAGGGTAAATTATCCTGCAACAAGTAGCGAGCTGGTAAAAGCAACAATTGGCGGTGCCGTTAATGTGGCCTACATTACCAATACCTGTGTGGTGCGGATGAGCAAGGCATTTAATTATCTGGGTATTAATAACAAAACCTTCACTCTGAATACACCGAGTTGGAAATATTCCACAAAGCAGGATTTACTGGTTCAGGAAAAGGCAAAAGTTCATGCCATACCCAAGCGGTATCCATATACAAAAAAGTTCGAAACAATTGCAGGAGCTGATCACAAGCATTATTGTTTCCGGGTAAGTGAATTCTTCGACTACCTAAGCCACAAATACAAAAAACCTGATTTAAAGGTAGAAAAAGCAGTTAGAGACAAATTTATCCCAGTAACTCAATTAAGGGCATTCCAAGACAAAATAAGTGGTGTATCGGGCATCATCTGCTTTAAAACACAGTTTAGCGATGCAACAGGTCATTTCACCCTTTGGGATGGTAAGAAGTGTTTATATCAAGATTATTTTTTAGACCCAAGAACCAGCGGAATTTATTTGTGGATTTGCTAAAGATAGAATATTATGGAAAAGAAACTCCTAGTAGAAATTAATATAGAAGGTAAAGAAATTACACATTTTTCTTCTCTCAGCCTGCAACAGTCTTTTAACGAACATCATTATTTCGAGCTACGTTTTAACCACGACCAGTTGGGTGAGCCTGGTTTGATTAATTTAAATGAAAGTCGTGATTTTGTAGGTAAAACCTTTACCGCTTCCTTCGGCTATGAATCTGGCAGTTTACAGGATTTTGCCGGCCTGGTAACTAAAGTAGAACTGGCACAAAGCCATGGTTACCATGGCGTGCTGATTGTGAGTGGATATAGTCCGACAATTCTGATTGACCGTGGTCCGGATCTTGGTTCCTATCTGGATAAAGATCTGAATGCTATTGTAAACCTTGCTACTTCAGACGTACCATCAAACGATATTAAAATTGTGGCGAATGCAGCCAGAAAAGAGCCAATTGATTACCTGATCCAATACCGTGAAAGTGATTTCGACTTCCTGAACAGGCTTTCAGGCGAATACCATGAATGGTTTTATTATGACGGTAAACAATTGAATTTTGGCAAACCCGATGATCAGAAGGAGGTTGCCCTGGTTTATGGCAGAGATGTACAAAACTTGCAATATGCCATGGAAATTGCACCGATTAAAAATAAACGTTTTGCCTATAATCCTAAACAGGATGAAATGTTGCAGAGCGAAAGCAGTGGTGCAAGCAATGGATCGCCAGATTTAGCACACGCCATACAGGTATCTAATGCCATGTACAGTAAAACATTTAATCAGCCAGCACTCATACGTGTAGATAATAGCAATGATATTAAAAGTCATGTGCAAAACGAAGAAAAAGCACACATCAGTAACCTTTTGAAAGTAAATGCAAGTGGTGATAATGCTGCATTAGGGATAGGAAGTATTGCAGAAATTACGATGAGCCTCAGAAAAGAACTATCCTTTTCTACTGAAAGCTTGGGTAAGTTTCTGATTACCAGCATCAATCATGATATTGATGGAACAGGTAAATATTTCAATACTTTCGAAGGAGTGGTGGCTACAACGGAGCGGTTAGCTGTTAAAAATTATAAGAAACCCAATCCGGATATGCAACTGGCTGATGTAATTGACAATGCCGACCCACAAGGACAAGGGCGTATTAAAGTAAAATTTAAATGGGAATGTAAAACCAATGATGTAACCGAATGGCTGCGGGTAATTACGCCCGATGCCGGAAGCAGCGATAAAGTGAATAAAAACCGGGGCTTTGTATTTATTCCTGAGATTGGTGATCAGGTTGCCTTAACTTTTGAAGAAGGAAATATTGCAAGGCCAATTGTACTGGGCTCTGTATTTCATGGCAAAAGTGGTAGTGGTGGTAGTTCTAGCAATAACAGCAAAAGCTTGACTTCTAAAAGCGGACATACTTTAACTATGGATGATGGTGCGGGTATGGTTATGCGTGATAAAGACAGCAATTTTATCGAACTGGACGGGGCAGGAAAAGCGGTTTTCGAAACCAAAGAATCCATCCTTATTAAATGTGGAGAGAGCAGCATTTTTATGGATAAAACTGGGAAAATCATCATAAAAGGCAAGGATATTTTAACATTGGGCGAAAACATTGGGAATTCCGCTTCGGTGAGTATTGGTATAGGTGTGGGCCCTGAGGATGGAACACCAACTTCTGGAATTGGTATAGAATCGCAAACCCTTGATATTGGCACAAAAACACTTTCGATGAGTGGAGAAACGGAAGCTAACCTTGCTTCGAAAAAGATTAACGTAGGTGGCGAAAGTGAAACAAATATCAGTAGTGGAACGATTAACCTAAATTAATGCCGACTTAAGCTCCAATGAATCCGATACAACTCGAACTATTTAAAATAGATAAACAATGGCAACAAGTAGTAAGACAACATCCATCAGAAACCCTGTTTCTTTGTTTAGGTGAACGGCACGAGGTAAATTTATTTGAAGCTTATTTCAAATACCAATTAACGGAAGAAAGCCGTACCGATGACATGTTCCTGCTTCATTACCAGGAATTTCAAAATGTATATGATTACGGTAAAAATTTGGTTAAAGAGTGGAAAGAGATTTTTGATTTATGGCAGAAAGATACTGGGAAAGGGATCGTTTGGGATGTGGATATGAGTGTAAACGCAAAAATTTATAAAACAGACGCGTATGTGCCTGTTCTCGCTTTAGAACAGCTCTGCAGTCTCTATCCTGATTTAAAGTTGAAAAAAATATATGTTCAGCTGGCACCAACAAGCATTAATGATGTTACGGGTCTTTCTGAATGGATTAATGAATGGTGTAACTGTGTTAAAGCCATAAAAAATCAAAATATTAAGCTGGTTTATACAGAGCACCATACACACCGTACTTTAAAAAAATTAAAACAAGGAACCGAGTTTAGGATTAATATCGATGTGAGCCAGTTGATGCAGAATGCCGCAGCACATACCAACCGCGAAAAAAATGATCCTGAAGCCGATTACCAGCAACAAATATTGATTGCCAGTAATTATTTAAGTAAAGGTAAACACGAGCAGGCCAATGCAGTTTTGGAACGTGCCATTGTAATTGCCCAAAAACAGGGATTACAAGAAGCTGTTGTTGCTGCAAGGATTATGTTGGCACAGAGTTTAGCCGTAAAAAGTAAGAAAACAGAAGCGCGTCAGCAATATGAAATAGCCTTGGCTCGCACCGGAGAAAGCTCGCTATTAAGTGCTCACATTCACATGAGCTATGGTAGCTTTCTCCTGGCACATGCAAGTAAAGATGAAGCTAAAAAGTACTTCGAAAAGGCGATTAAAATTGCAGAGTTTATCGAGAATGATTTTATAGCTATGGAATGTACCCGTTTGCTTGGACAACTTTCTGATGGCAAAATATCAGGATCTGGCAAAGCAATGGCCTATTACTTAAAGTGTTTAGAAATTGCAAAAAAGATGCCGATAGAACAACGGCGACAAAGTTCGATGGCTTATACCGCATCGATCATGTTAAAAAAATATGGGGAGGAAAGTCCAGAAGGTAAAAAATTAGATCTGGAGATGCAGCAGGATTACGGAGAAGACTGGAAATCGATGGCAGAAGTGCCAAAGAACCATTCCAATCCATTATCCTAAGGATGTTCGGTGATGATATCACCCAAAAATAATGCAGATGAAAAAGATTAAAGCAAGTAAACCGAATATGGCTACCGATAGGTCAATAAGCCTATCTGCAAGCTTAACTAAAGCTGAACCAAAATCGGTTGGTGGTGGCGGTGGTGCTGTTGCCCCCGGAAGTAATCCGCCTGCGGCAAAAAGTACGTTAAAGCTTTTAACAGCCAAAAAACCCGCAATGGCCAATACAGCGGTACAGCATGTTAGTAAACATTTTGATGTGGTGCTGGCGATCGATTTTCACTGGACAACCATTCCCATCCCGCCATCATTTGGCTTTATTCCATTACCATTGCCCCATCCTTTTATCGGTATGGTTTTCGATCCGATGGATTATCTGCGGTTTAACATTCCTATTCCAAAATTCGCACAAGGTTTAATTGGTGCAGCCAGTATCCCGATGGGGGGCTCTATTTTTGTACATGGCAGACATAAAGCTACCACGACTACAAGTGTGATGGGGGTTTTACTCCCTTTTAGGCACATCAGTTCTATACCGGTTTATTTCATTGTAAATATTCCGGGTTCACCGCATGAGGGTGAAGTGTATTGGGGCTCTACCACTGTAAAAGGACAGGGATCTGAAATGAGTGGTTCTAATCCTGGGCAGGTATTAACTTGTTGGTGCCCACCAATGGGATTAAAACCGCTACCAACTGTACCTGGTAAATTAAAGAAAAATCCTCTTGCTTATTTCGCTTTTTATAGTGATTTATTAAGCATGTATGTGCAGATCAATACCGGTAAACCGGTATTGGTTGGTGGTAAATTTGCACCGCATAATTATACATTAAAGGAATATTTAATGCGCTTTGCTGCCATTGGTATTATGAGAGGGCTTACCAAATTAGGTGGGGCTTTATTTAAAGCGGCTTTAAGAGGGGTTAATAAGGTATTAGGGAAGCTTTTTAAAAATAATCCAATATCAAAAAAGCTTTGTCATTGGGGTTTAGAGCCTGTAAATTTCGTTACAGGTGCTATGTTTTTCGAGTGGACCGATTTCGAACTGCCAGCTGGCCAAACACTGGCCTGGAGCAATGTATGGCGCAGTGATAAACCTTATTCGGGCATGTTGGGCAACCAGGTATACAACAATTACGACCTGTACATTTATCCTGATCCGGAAGCCGGCATTGTAGGTTTTAGCCACCCCACCGAAAATATGGTGATGCCTTTACCTTATATCGAAGCATATTCAGGTAAACAATACGATCGTGCGCAGAAACTCTGGATGGAAAGACCGGATGAAAATACCTGGGTACTTACCATTGATCAGGATATTTACACGTATACCCTTTTTAGAGGGGGGGCAAATGGAGATTTATACCGTATAAACCATATCGAATATACCAATGGCAGCCAGCTTACCTTTTATTATCAAAAACAACTTTTAACCCGGATTGTAGAAAACTCTGGCCGTGTGCTCGAAATGAAGCATAATAATGATGCTACAGCCATTAATGCCGTTTATTATCACTATAAAAATACCAGAAATTTATTAGTGAGTTACGATTATGATCAACGTGGCAATATGATCAAAGTATATGATCAGGCGGGTAAGGCCATCAGCTTTGAGTATGATGAGAACAACCATGTAGTGAAAAGAACTAACCGGAACAATATGGTTTATTTCTGGACTTACGATGCAGAAGGCCGTGTAATTCATACCGAAGGTAGAGATGGTTTTATGAGCGGATCGATAAGCTACTTTCCGGAGCAAGGATATAACGAGGTTTACTATCGCGATGGTAAAATAGAACGTTATTATTATGATGAAAACGATTTGGTTTACAAAAAGGTGGATGCCATGGGTGGCGAAACCTGGTATGAGCACGATCGCTATAACGAAGAAAAAATGGTTTCGAGCCCTGAAGGCAGGGTAATCGGCTATGAATACGACGATCGGGGCAACATTATTACCTACCATACCGCAGATGGCGAGAAATATCAATATGCCTACGATGAAAACAATAACCTCATTTTGCGCAGTGATCCCGCCGGTTCAAATGAAACCTGGTTATATAATGAGCAGAACCAACTGCTTAAACATGTTCAAAAAGACAATAGGGTAGTCGATTTTTATTATACCGATGGACAAAAATTACCTGTTTTTTGCCGTGACAATGATGGCTATGAAGTTCATTGGACTTATAACAGCTTAAACCAGCTGATCGAATCGGTTTCGAGCGAAGGCAATAGCCGTCGTTGGACTTATGATGATTACGGACGCTTGATCCGTTTTAGTCCTGACGGTGATCAAACTACGGTTTGGGAACGGGATGAAATGGGGCGCGTAATCCTGGTAAAAGATTTTGGTGAAGAGCCTTTACGTTTCGAATACGACGCCTATGATCTTCCGGTTTATGCCACCGATGGCCGCGAAGAATGGCGAATGTCCTATACCCCAATGGGTAGTCTAAAAACACAAAAAAGAAGCAACAATTTATCACATCAAAATACCCAGACGCTTCATTTTGCCTACGATAAATGGGAAAATTTAAAAGGAATTACCAACGAAAAAGGCGAAGAATATATCTTTTTAAGGGATGCGAATGATGATGTGGTGAAAGAAATCGGTTTTGATGGACAGGAGCAACAATACATCCGCAACCAGGATGGGCAGGTTATTAAAACCATACAGGCCGATGGTAAGGCCATTTACCACAATTACGATCTGAGTGGCCGGTTGGTGTATAGCAGCTATGAAGATGGTACCTACGAAGCCTTTCAATACAATAAACTTGGTTTGCTCATTGGTGCAGAAAATGAACTTTCTTCGGTTAATTTTAAGCGCAATCCGTTGGGTATGATTACCCAGGAAATACAGGATGGCTACCAGATTAATTATCAATACGATATTTTTGGAAATCTGATCAGTTTAAAAAGTTCATTAGGGGCCGATATTCAATACGATTATGATGAAATAGGTTACCTGAATGGCATTGCCGCGAAAAGTAACGGGTCAGCAGAATGGATTGCAACCATTGGCCGTAACAAAAACGGACAGGAAACCAGCCGCAGTTTAAGCGGTGGGATAAAAGCTACTTTCGATTATGGTCATGAAGGTCATCCAATCAGTCAGAAGGTAGAAGCCAGTCGTTCTATCATTGCTTTTAAACAATATGCCTGGGGGCCGAATGATAAACTCAATAGTTGCTTAAACAGCATTACGGGAGGCAGCATCAATTACAGGTACGATACTTTTGGCAGTCTGGCTTCGGCAAGTTATAGTGATGATGGCAAAGTCATCTATAAAAATCCTGATGAAACCGGGAACTTATATAAAACTGCTGATCGCAGTGACAGGCGTTATGATAAAGGTGGTAAACTGCTTAAAGATGACCAGTGGTATTACCGTTATGATGCCAAAGGCAACCTTGTGCAAAAAAGCAAGCGTAATATTATAGGTCTGGCCAAAGGAGAAGTTGCCGAACCAGAAGATAATGGCTTATTTGGAAAAAAATTAAATTGGGGAATGGCCGATCCTGATATCCCTAAAGCGGAAAAGCTGGATATCTTAGCAGATGCAGAACCCGATTTACCAGAATGGAAAGAGGGCGACTGGGCTTATGCCTGGGCGGCCAACGGGATGATGAAAGCCGTTAAAAATCCATACGGCGAAATCATCAGTTTCGAATACGATGCTTTGGGCAGAAGGAAAGCCAAAATTGTTCATGGCTCCTCCCCAAAAGGGGGAGGCCGGGAGGGGGTTGTTTATCGCTATGTGTGGGATGGTAATTTATTGCTCCACGAATGGAATTACCCTTTAAAAGAACGGCCTAAACTGGGGATTAATGAAGATGGACTGCTCAGCTACGATAAAACGGAACCACTGGGCAACGATTTAATTACCTGGGTTTACGATCAGGGTGAATTTACACCTAGCGCCAAAATTGTTAATGGCCAATATTATTCTATTATTAGTGATTATTTGGGCACTCCAGTACAAGCTTATGATGGTTCTGGAAAAAAAGTATGGGATTGCGAACTCGATATTTATGGAAAAATCCGTAAACTTAGTGGCGATAGGGAATTTGTACCGTTCCGTTACCAGGGGCAATATGAGGATGTAGAGACAGGATTATATTACAATAGATTTAGGTATTATGATAGCAAAGCTGGGATATATATCAGTAAAGATCCAATAGGCCTTGATTCACAGCAATTTAATTTTTATTCCTATGTGAGAGATACTCAAATTGAAGTGGATAAATTCGGGTTAATTAGTACTAATCCAGGTGTTTATGATGTACATCACGAATCATATATTTCTAAAGATATGTGGCGTATGTCTGACAGAAAACATTTTCAAGAAGGCAATCGGCAGTTATATAATAAATTAAAAAATGATCCAAGTCTTAAAAATGCATTAGAAACAAAGTATCCGGGTATTTTCGATCACGTTAAACCTGGACCAAAGGGAGCATTTAAAGGAACTGCATTTACTGGTACTACTTGGCACCATCATCCAGAAGTTGGAGGGTTACTTCAACTTGTAGATAGAGTTGATCATAATTCAAGATTTCCTGATTATCATCCCAAAGGTTACGGTGGAAGAAATAAATGGGGAGGTGGTTCAGGTTGCCGATAAGCAAATAAACGATAACATAAAAACGAAATATGAAAACTTACACTAGTATTGAAACTTTAATCCAAGAGCGAGAAAATTTAGATTGGGATGCCTGGCTATATTGTAATTTAATTAAGTGGGAGGAAAATCCCTCTGGTACGACTATATACCACATTACCGAAGATGAAGCATTGGAATATGATGAAGATGAGGATACTGGGCTTCCAATGATCGCAGTTGACTTAGATGTAGATACATTCTTGGAAATGGAAACATTTAAATCAATTGTTGAAAATCAATTACTAAGAAAAAATGATTCGGAAACGGAAGACTTTATTAAGGCCATAAATTATTACAGAGAATATGATACATTTATTGATTAAGAATGAACTTCAATTTAGAATGTGTTATGCATATAAGATATGCATTTGTTACATTCTACTCTAGAATACTATTGTTGACTTAAATATGATCAAATAAAGAATCCGATTTCCGGATATAATCTAGCACAAGCATCCACATAGGGGGTGCTTGTGCCTTTAGGGCTAAGTTTATGCTTGAATCAGAGGTGTTCGCAAGAATCGTTGGCTCGGTTACGAAAGCATAACTGTTTGGCAACGATTTAGTTACCGGGGTGTACGATCAGAATAAATTTACACCAAGTGCCAAAAAATTGTTAATGGCCAATATTATTCTATTATAAGCGATTATTTGGGTACACCTGTACAGGCTTATGATGAAGATGGTCAAAAAATTTGGGAAGTCGAGCTAGATATTTATGGTAAAATCCGTAGATTGAGCGGAGCGAAGGATTTCATACCTTTTAGGTATCAGGGCCAATATGAAGATGTAGAGACGGGATTATATTACAACCGTTTTAGATATTATGATCCGGAGATTGGGGCGTATGTATGTAAAGATCCGATAGGGTTACAAGGAGGTAATAATCTGTATGCATATGTACGTGACTGCAATTGGTGGGTAGACCCATCTGGATTGAGTGGATTACCCAGCTTTGACATTCTCAAAGATATGGCTCACAATTCTTTGGATTTTTCTACGGCAAAGGACGGTGCTATTTTTTGGTCTGGTGGTAACATGAAAACTGCGCAAGATTGGGCGCTAGCCAACGGAAAGACAACATTAGAGCAAACTAGAGGAGGAAAGATCTTAGATTATCTAGATTTATTTAATCCGAAAAATGGACTGACAGGTAATCAGGCTGCTGAAGTCTGGAACATTGCGTCTAAGAGATTCGCAGAAAGTGCATCTGGAGATATTAATGTGTTTTCAACAGGAGCGAAAAGATTTGGCCCTTTTGGAGAAAGAACATGGTGGCGTATAGAAAAGCCCGAACTTCTCAAAAATAAAAACGTAGGTACGATTTTTAGAAGAAAAAAATCTGGCGATAAAAGTAAGACGGGTCACATAAAATGTACATAATATGAGCGATTATATAGAACAGTTAAAAGGAAATCCAACTATAAATAGATTGAAAGACAATCAAGGGAATTCATACGGAATAAGAGTTTTGGGGAGGGGAGAAAACTTGTTTTTTCAGGAAAATGAAAAGGCTCTAATATGTGAAATTGACGCTGTTAATGGGGTTATTTATTCAAAATCAATTAAAAACTGGGAAGACGAAAGGAAGATGAGCCCTGAAGAACGGAATAGAATAATCTCATTAATTGACAAATATTATAAAGAAATTTATAACCCGAATGTTGTTATTCTATAATAAACAGATAGCTATTGGGAAATACTTATCCGATGGTTTATAAAGCTTTTTTTGACAATTCAGAAACTATAGTTAATAGTTTAAAAGTTGAAATATTGTATCGATAAATTGCTAATAGTAATTTAGGGATTATTGGTTAATAGTTTAGAAAAGATTAGCTATAATTTCTATAAAAATACTTTTGAATTTCGGCCAAAATCAAATTATAGGAATATGAAAATTTTAAAAATAGATAGAGGGAGTGTTGAAATTGATATTGATGGAGAGATATTGAGAGTTTTAGGAGAAGCGATGATGCCCTTGCCAAAACCTGAATTGTCAAGCTATGTCATTTATGAAAATTCCTTCAAATGGAAAAATAAAGATTATAATTTAATTATAAATCGGAGTAAGATAATTGATTTTTTAAGAAAAGAGTTTTTAGAGAGAAATTTAAGACTGATTATTGAATAGGTGATTGAGAAAATACATATTTGGGTAGGAAATTTTGAATCAAAAGCATCTTTTGAGAAATATTTGATCAGGAACCATATTTTAAAGCATGGTATATTTATGATAATGAACCGCCAACGGGAAACGAAGAAGAAGATAAAGAGCCTAGTGCAGCCCTGCGGTGTCAATTTTGTAAGGAGATAGGCATTGATAATTATGATGAAGATTTTATTATGCTGAAATATTATCAGAAGCATCAAAGTATCCATGCAATATTAAATGATGTTCCTGGAGATGGTTCAGAATTTTTAAAATTGGATGAGGAACTAGGTCTTGATCGTATAAATGTTTTGATTGCTTATGAAAATACTGATTTGACTCAAGAATCAGCATCAAAGGCAGAAAAATTAACTTATCTGTGACAAATCAATAATTTGTCAACTTCTGATGATAAAACAGATTTAAACAAACACTATTTGTGGATAGGAAAAAATGAAATATCTTCTGATGTTCTTGATTCTTTAAAAAATAAAGATGTGGACAAAGAGCGTATAGCAAAGATTTTAGGTGTTGATGCACAGATCATTAAAGAGATTAACTTCTACTATACTGAAAATAAAGAAAAAGTTGATGAGATAATAATAACTCACGTAGAGGATTATAATATTGCAGAGAAAATGATATTAAAAGCAGATAAGTTAGCCATTAATTCAACAACGAATTTAATGTTGGAATTGATAAGCCATCAAGATCTCAAAATTGATATAAATGATAAATTAGGACTTAGTTACATCGGTGATTTTCAAGAAGAATAAAATGTAAGTACTTTTAAATTCATTATCTTGTGTATTAAATTGATTTTAAAATAAACTTATTATACTAAACTAAAAAAGTTTCTAATTAAAAATTAATAAGTACTATATATTAGGATTTATAGGTTTTGTTCTTCAGCATTTCAAAAAATCCAATATTATGTTCGAAAAAAAGAATTCAGCCCTAATTTTTGAAGAATTTCAGGGTAGAAAAAATAAAATCAAGGATCTGATTAAAGTGCCAGTATCAGATCCTCTATATTTAAAATTTTTATCGGAATACAAAGGCCTGGAAATCACACCTGACATAGAAATATTTAGCTATGAAGATGCTTTAAATGAAAATAAATACATTGAGAAAAATTACCCAGAGCTATATAATAAGATTTGGATAATTGGACGAAGTGGACAGGGAGATGAATGGTTTATTAATATAGAAAAATCAACGATTTTGTTTTACGATCACAATAATGGTGAATATAATTCTATTGATGTATTTCTTGATTTTCATATTAATTTTCTCGTATTTCTTCAGGCCGCTTTTTTATATCGGGAGCTTGAAGAACAATTGGATGATCATGAGGATAATTTGCCAATAGAAATTCAAGAATTATTTGTCAATAGTTTAGAAAAGATTAGTAATGATTTCTATTTGAAATATCCCTATAAATACTTTTGATTTCCGATCGGGTAATACCATCAGCATAAATTTACCCCAAGCGCCAAAATCGTAAATGGCCTGTACAATTTCATTATTACCAATTATTTTGGTGCACCTGTACAGGCTTATGAAGGTGCAGTGAGAAAGTTTGGGATTGCGAACCAACGGGTTATAAAGATGATTTAGACGTAAAATATCAATTGGTTAAAAAGGCTGTAAATACCAAAAAGAAATGGACAATCGACGACATTGTTTCCGAACTTAAAAGGCAATTTGGAGAGGATTTGGATCTGTTTAGTTGATAATGTCAGAATATCTACTATAACCTAAACCTTATCCTCCAACAACAATTTAATCACATTTTTTAACGCTGGGTTGCGGTTAGATTCTTTCCAGATCATATAGAGCTCCGTTCTTTGCGAAATATGCGTAAGCTCTACAAACTTTACGTTTTCCTGATAGCCATATTGCAAAGCAGTTGGTACAATGGCAATGCCAAGGCCTTCTTCTACCAGTTTGTAAATAGTGAGCGCATTAACAGATTTGTGGTAGGTTTTGGGTTTAAAGCCATGATCTTCGCAAATGCTCATCATTAAATCATAATAAAAAGGACTGTCATCACTTGAAAAAAAGATAAAAGGTTCGTTACCCAATTTTTTTACCGCTTCAAAACTAGCCTTCTTCATGGGGTGGCTTTTGGGTAATACGAGTGAAAAGGTATCCTGATGGATCATGTGTTTCGAAATGCCGGGTTTAAACTGTTGCATCCGCACAAAACCTACGTCGAGCATGTCTTTTTCCAATAATTCCACCTGTAATTTATTGGGCATTTCATCTAGGTTGGTCCTAATTTCGGGGAAGTCTTTATTTAGCTTAAAAATAACTTCGGGCACAATTTTTTGTGCCGCCGAGCCTAAAAAACCAATTCGGAGTTCACCCTGCTTGCCCTCATTAATATTGCTGACCTGTTTTTTAATGTTTTCGAGATGGCTGAACAAAAAATCAACCTCGTTTTTAAGGTATATACCAGCTTCTGTAAGTTCCACTTTTTTCTTATTGCGATCGAACAGTGGGGCGTTAAAAATTTCCTCCATCTGTTTAATCTGCCTGCTTAGGCCAGGTTGAGAAATAAAAAGGCGATCGGCAGCTTTTCTAAACTTCAATTCCTCTGCCAAAACCTGGAAATATTTTAAATGTCTAAGTTCGATTTGATAACCCATGGTTATTACATGATGATGTAATTGGTATTTATAGGTATCAAATATAGGGCTTATTTTTGTTTAAAACCTTTCCAGCATGAGCGAGCAGCAGATATTTAATTACGGAACAGATTATTTAACGGCTAAATTGGCTTTGGCCATATGCAATGGAGAAATTAAGGGCTTTTTAAGTGAAACTACACGTTCTAAAGTGCTTAAAAGCAGTAAAGTTGTGGAGCGGATTGCGGTTTCAGATAAGGCAGTTTATGGCATCAATACCGGTTTTGGTCCATTATGTACCTCCATGATTTCGGCTGCGGATACCCGTAAATTACAAGAAAATATTCTAAAAAGCCATGCAGTTGGTGTTGGCGAACCTATAGATGTTGAAATATCGAAACTGATGCTCGTTTTAAAATTACAGGCCTTGGCGCAGGGTTACTCAGGGATTAGGGTGGAAACGCTCGATCGGATGATCTGGTTTTTAGAAACTGGTGCCACACCATTGGTGCCCAAGCAAGGGTCGGTTGGGGCCTCTGGCGATCTTGCTCCATTATCACACCTGTTTTTACCTTTGATAGGCTTAGGCCAAGTTCATTATAGAGATAAAATTATTGCTACAGCTGATCTTTTAAAAGAACATGGGTTACAGCCTTTGCAATTGGGCCCGAAAGAGGGTCTTGCTTTAATTAATGGTACGCAGTTTATTGCAGCCCATGCCGTTAAAGTGGTGCAATGGTTAGAAAATGTGCTTGCCTCGGCAGATATTATTTCGGCTATGATGATTGAAGGCTTGCAAGGATCAGAAAAACCTTTTCATGCGCAACTTCATCAATTAAGGCCTTATCCGGCAAATGTTACGGTAGCAACGCAGATACGGAAGTTTTTGCAGGGTTCAGAAATCATGCAATCGCATGCCGGTTGCGCCAAAGTACAGGATCCCTACTCGTTAAGGTGTATTCCACAGGTGCATGGTGCCTCCAGAACGGCATGGATACATTTAAAAGAAGCGTTGGAAATCGAACTCAATTCTGTAACCGATAACCCCGTTATATTTAATGATGATTTAACCATCAGCGGAGGAAACTTTCATGGTCAGCCGCTCGCCTTGCCGTTAGATTATGCCTGCTTAGCGGCCTCAGAAATCGGAAACATCAGCGATCGGCGAATTTACCTCTCTCTAGAAGGAAATACGCCTGGCGTGCCGAAATTATTGATGAAAGAAACTGGTTTAAATTCTGGTTTTATGATTGTGCAATATACCTCAGCAGCATTGGCAAGTGAAAATAAAGGACTTTGTTTCCCGGCCAGTGCCGATAGTATTCCAACTTCACTCGGCCAGGAAGACCATGTGAGCATGGGTTCCATTAGTGCGCGTAAAGCCTTACAGGTAATCGAAAATGTAGAAAAAATATTGGGTATCGAATTGTTTTGTGCTGCACAGGCTATAGACTACCATCAACCATTAAAGCCTGGTAAAATACTCGCTGCGGTACATGATTTTGTGCGGACTGAAATTGACCATTTTGAAGAAGATCAGATTATGTACAATCGAATGGAAAATGCTATCGAAATGGTGAAAAAAGGCAAAATTGTAGCTGTTGCCAATGCAGTAGAATCTACATTGAAATAACAATTTAAAATTGCGAAAATATGGATTTTAAAGCACAGATACTGGCAGGAATTCCGTCAACATTGCCTCTACACAGAAAAAGGAATGAAACACTTAGCCATGCACCAGTGAGAAGAGCTGTTTTAAATGCAGATGAAAAAAAACTCAGTATTAAGAATGCATTGCGCTATTTTCCTGAAATGTGGCACAAAGAACTTGCTTATGAATTTTTAAATGAACTGGAAAACTACGGACATATTTACATGTACCGTTTTATGCCCGATTATGATATTTATGCAAGGCCAATAACAGAATATCCTTGTTGCACGCCACATGCGGCTTCAATTATGCTTATGATTCAGAATAACCTCGATCCGGCAATTGCGCAACACCCCGAAGAGCTAATTACCTACGGCGGCAATGGGAGTGTTTTTCAGAATTGGGCGCAGTATCTTTTAACCATGCAATACCTGGCTACAATGACCGATCAGCAAACGCTGAATATTTATAGCGGGCATCCACAAGGATTATTTCCATCAGGCACTGCTGCGCCCCGTGTAGTGGTTACCAATGGCATGATGGTGCCAAATTATTCAACACCCGCCGACCTTGAAAAATTTAATGCCTTAGGGGTAACTCAGTACGGACAAATGACCGCAGGATCTTACATGTATATTGGGCCTCAGGGCATTGTTCATGGTACGGCAATCACCTTAATGAATGCTTTTCGAAAGAAAGGTTTTTACGGAGGAAATGTAGCAGGCAAAATCTTTTTAACGGCTGGTTTGGGTGGCATGAGCGGTGCACAAACCAAAGCGGGCAACATTGTGGGTTGTATTACAGTATGTGCAGAGGTAAATCCAAAAGCGGCTGCAAAAAGGCATCAGCAAGGCTGGGTAAACGAGCTAATTGATAATTTAGCAGAACTGGTGCAAAGAGTGCGGATTGCTCAGAAAAAAAGAGAAAATATATCGCTAGCTTATATCGGTAATGTAGTAGAAGTATGGGAACAATTTGATGAAGAAAATATTGAGATAACGATTGGTTCAGACCAAACCTCACTACATAATCCTTATTCTGGCGGATATTACCCGGTAGGTTTAAGTTTTGAAGAAGCAAATGTAATGATGGCAAATGCCCCGGAAGAATTTAAATTGTATGTTCAGGATTCGTTAAAAAGGCAAGCTACAAGCATAAATAAACACCATAGCAAAGGAACTTATTTTTTTGATTATGGAAATGCTTTTCTTTTGGAATGCAGTAGGGCAGGTGCCGATGTAATGGTCCTAAATGGGATTGATTTTAAGTATCCATCCTATGTAGAAGATATTTTAGGCCCTTTATGTTTCGATTATGGTTTTGGCCCTTTTAGGTGGGTTTGTGCCTCGGGCAATGAAAAAGATCTCGATTTAACCGATCGCATAGCGAAAGAAGTAATGGAAGAAATTAAGCTGAATGCGCCGCAAGAAATACAGCAGCAGTTACAAGATAATATCGACTGGATTGTTGCGGCAAAAGAAAATAGATTGGTAGTAGGCTCAAAAGCCCGGATTTTATATGCGGATGCTGAAGGAAGGGCCAAGATTGCGCTTAAGTTTAATGAAGCGATCAATACAGGGCAATTGTCGGCTCAGGTTATTTTAGGTAGAGACCATCACGACGTAAGCGGAACGGATTCTCCTTTTAGAGAAACAAGCAACATTTATGATGGAAGCAGATTTACAGCAGATATGGCCATTCATAATGTTATCGGCGATAGTTTCAGGGGGGCAACCTGGGTATCAATCCACAATGGAGGCGGCGTAGGCTGGGGAGAAGTAATAAACGGTGGTTTCGGAATGGTGCTTGATGGAAGCGAACAAGCCGCAGAAAAATTGAAGAATATGCTTTTTTATGATGTAAATAATGGCATTGCCAGAAGAAGTTGGGCACGTAATAAAGAAGCCCGCTTTGCTATTGAACGAGAAATGGAGCGGACGGACACTTTAAAAATTACGCTGCCAAATTTGGTTGACGATGCCCTTTTGGAGGGTTTAAAGATAGATTAGGGCTCAGCGAAGTTAAACTAAAAACTTACCCTCATGGCCAGCTTGAATGGTTAATGTACTAAAAGAATAAATACTGGAATAATCATTAAAATTCCGCCTGCGCAAGAATGAATGTTTTTCTCTAAAAAACTTAGCGAACTTTGCGAAAAACTTTGAGCGCTTTGCGGTAAAAACCACAACAAAATTTAACTCAAAGGTAAAGTGAAATGAAAAACAGAGCCCTTTCCTTCTTCACTTTCTGCCCATATCCGGCCACCATGTCTTTCTATAATTTCGGCACTTAAATATAGCCCTATACCAAATCCAGAAATGGTATGGTTGCCCTTTACCCGATAATAACGTTCGAAAAGTTTATCTATGTCTGCTTGATTTATACCTATACCTTCATCTTTGATCTGGATTTCGACCTCCTTATCGTGCAATTTACAGTTTACTTCAATGCGTGTTCCATTATCCGAATATTTTAAACCGTTACTGATCAGGTTCGAAATTACGTTGCCAATTTTATCCCGATCGGCATTTATACTCACATTACAGGTGGGGTGCAATATAATCTCGTGTGATGATTGCGAGATATAAGTTTCTTCAATGGTTTCTTTCAATAACTGATCTAAGCTAAAATCTGTTTTTTCGATTAATAATTTTCCAGATTCCAGGCGGGATACGTTTAAAAAACCATTAATCATGGTCGTCATTTTACGGATCTGGCTATGGGCCTTGTCTAAAGCAATGATTTCATAATTATCTTCGTCTTTCTTAGCCTTGCGCTGCAACACCTGCACAAAACCGTTAATGGCTGTTAAAGGTGTTTTTAATTCATGACTCACCATTCCAATGAAATCATTTTTTCGAAGTTCGTCCAGTTTCTGCTCGGTAATATCAATAAAAAGACCAGAGTATTCTATCGCATTGCCATGCTGATCTTCGAAAACCCTTCCGGTAGACCTAACCCATTTATCTTCACCGGTAACTAAATTTTTTATTGGATATTCGGTATCGCTTGATGAATGGTTTTTTAATGCATTGCTTAAAGCAGTATTCAACATATCATGATAATCCGGGTTAATTACACTCATGATTGTTTCCATTTTAGCAGGCTCGTTCATCGGTAAGCCAAGTAAGTTTTTTACAAAGCCCGATAGGGTAACTTCTAATGTTTTAGGGTCGATGCTCCAGGTGCCCATTCTACCTGTATCTATCGCCTGAAGTAATTTTTCTTCACTATCTGCTAATTTTTTGGTGTATTGAATCAGGTCTTCATGTGTTTGCGCAAGCTCCTCATTGGTTGTGGCCAACTCCTCATTTGCTGCTGCCATTTCCATGTTAATGTCCTGAAGCTCTTCCTGATAAAGTTTTCTTTCGGTAATATCCGGACTAACCGATGCTATGGCGATTATTTGGTCGGTTTTATCATTCTTAATGGTGAAACCATTCCATTCAATCCAAAAAGGGTTGCCTGTTTTTTCATTCCAGAAGCGGATTTCCTGTCTGAAATTAATATTTTCCAAAATACCAGGTAAAAGTTTTTCTGCGGCAGGTCTGTCTGCAGGGAAAACACAATCCAAAATGGTTCTATTGGCAAAATTTGTCCAGCCTAATTTTATTAAAGCCGCAGGATTTAAATATTGTATGTACATGTCTAAGCCAGACAATGCAATAAATTCGGAACTGGCTTCGATGAGTTTATTTAAATTAAGGCGTTCTATTTCGATGAGTTTTCTTTCGGTAATATCAACACACGAACTAATGTAACCAGCGAATGATCCATCAGCATGAAAGCGGGGAGGGCCGCTCGCCAACAACCATCGGTAATCGCCTTTTTTGGTCAAAATTCTAAATTCACCTGAAAATGGTTTTTTGTCCGATAATGCAGTAAGGTAAATATTTAAATAGTTATCGCGGTCTTCCGGATGGATCAGATCTGCCCAGCCAAAATTAAGGAGATCATTCATCGATCGGCCGGTTAATGTTGTCCAGGGTTTGTTAAAATAAACAGCACTTCCATTTTCATCGCCAACAGCAATAAATATATCGGTTCCCTCGGCCATTGTTTTAAAACGTTTTTCACTTTCCGAAAGTTGGTTAAAACGTTCAACCACCCTTAGTTCAAGTTCATTATTTAAAACATGCAAACTTTCTTGTGTTTGCTGCAGTTCCTCATTTGTAGATACCAGCTCTTCATTGGTGGCAGCAAGTTCTTCTACTGTGGCGGCAAGTTCTTCATTAAGGGCCTGTTCGCGTTCTAAGGCTTCCGCTTTTTCGTTTTCTCTTTCTATAGCTTCTTTCTTAAGTACACGTTCGGTTACATCAATTGCAGTATGTAAAATGCAGATGGTTTTACCTTCATCATTTTTTATTGCGCGGTACTCAAAATCAAAATAAAAGGTTTTCAGCTCACCATCAATTACAATGTCGGCAGCAGTATCTTTTCCGGCAATAACAAGGCCTTCCAACCATACTTTCCTAAACATATCAATAAAAGGCTGTCCTTTTAATTCAGGCAGGGCATCTTCAAGTGATTTTCCGATCACACTTCTATCTTTCCCCCAAATTCTAAGCATCGCATCATTTGCCGCCTGGATAACCGCATCTTCACCAACATGAACTGCAGTTGCGGTATGCGTTAAATTAAAGACTGCTATTAATTGATCGTTACTTAGGAGATGACTGGATTGATTCATTATAAAATTTTATCGGGATGACCTAAAATAAATATTTTATCTAAGTTTCAAATAATAAAAGGATTAACCAACATCATTTCAAACTATATACTAACCATAACCTCCTTAAAAAGTTTTTTAATTATATGGATTTCTGATGCATATTGGGTGTTTTTCCTACAACCAAAGTATAATGTATTGGTCAGTTTTGATGTGCCTTCCCATATTACTTTTACCTTTCCATCTTCCACTTCTTTTTTGCAAAGGAAATCTGGAATAATGGCCAGGCCTTTTCCACCAGATAAACAGCGCACAATTGAGTTGAGGTTCGGAACAATATAATTTGGCCTGAAATCGGCATGTTTGCCAAAATTAAGTTGCCAAAAACGTAAAAGATGTTCCATATCACCTGCGGTACCATACCACTTTTGTTGTTTTAGCCAGGCTTCCATCCCTGGTAAATCTTTCTTTTTAACCAAGGCGTTAAAAGTGCCACTGTCTGTTTCTTCGCCACCTACCAAAACAATGGTTTCTGATGAAAATGCCTCGTGCGCAATATTGGGCGAATTTCCCTTTTGCGGTGTAATAATTAAGTCTAAAATACCTTTATCCAACTGATCGAGCATTTCAGGATAATCTCCAAAACGGATAATCACATTAAAGGGCAAGGTAGAAATATATTGTTCGAGTGTAATCTGAAAAGTTTCAAAACACATGCCCACACTAATGGTTGGCGTATGTTTTTCGGTGCTTTTTTGAAAATGTTTTTCAGCATCCTCAAGCTTTGCCAGCGGTTCTACTATAAAATTATACAATACTTTACCTTTTTCTGTCGGGATCATTTTCCTTCCTGTACGCTCAAAAAGTTTGTAGCCAACGTAACTTTCCAAAGAACTTAAATGCAAGCTTACGCCCGGTTGCGAAATAAACAGGTTTTCTGCTGCACCAGTTAAAGTTCCGGTTTTATAAATCGCTTTAAAACTTCTGTACCATTCTAAATTAACCATGTTTTAAGTATTATAATTCTGATACAAAGATATGAATTAACTTATTTTAATAATACTTGGGCAGGGTGTAATTTTGTGGTATCAAAAATAGAAATACGAAATGACAAAAATATTCATCATTAACGGAGGCCAAAAGTTTGGGCACTCGGGAGGAAGATTTAACGAAACGATAGCTGATGCAACGGCCGATTTCTTTTCATCAGCAGATGGTTTTGAGGTGAAAACAACCAATATTAACCATGATTATAACCCAAAAGAAGAAGTAGAGAAATATGTTTGGGCCGATGTGATTATTTACCATACGCCAACTTGGTGGTTCCAGTTACCGCATGGCTTTAAAAAATATATAGATGTAGTGTTCACCCAAGGGCATAAAAATGGAATTTACATAAGCGATGGCCGCAAGGCAGATAACCCAACCAGAAATTACGGAACCGGTGGCATGCTGCACGGGCGCAAATATATGGTAACCTCATCATGGAATGCCCCTAAAGAAGCTTTTACAATACCTGAAGAATTTTTTATGCAAACCAGTGTAGATGATGGCGTGTTATTCGGTTTTCATAGAATGAACGCTTTTACCGGTATGGAACGGATAAACGGAATCCACTTTCACGACGTAGAAAAAAATGCGGATATTATAGGCGCATTAAAATTATACCAAGAACATTTAACTAAAAATTTTTTAAACACAGCAATATATGAGCATTTATCTAACAGCAATAGTTAAGAGCAAAGAAACAACAACAGCAGCTTTAAAAGCTGTTTTATTGGATATGGTGGCTAATTCTCGTAAAGAGGAAGCCTGTATCCAATACGATTTGCATGAATCTGTAAGTGATCGAACTTTCATCTTTCAGGAAGAATGGAAAGATCAGTTGGGTTTGGATGCGCACAACAAGCAACCTTACATTTTAAGCTTTGTTGAACAGGCCGCAACGCTTACAGATGATATTATAATTTACAAAACCGAAAAACTGGCTTAGTTACAATTTTGCACGTTTGGCTGTTAAAGATGAGCCGGCAGAAGCAATTACCACAAATGCAACAGCAAAACATTCTGTTAAAGATAAATATTCGTGCAGAAAAACCAATGCCGCCAGTGAAGCCATGGCAGGTTCAAGACTCATTAAAATACTGAAAGTCCGGGCAGGAAGCTGCTTAAGGGCTCTCATTTCCAAGGTAAATGGAATGGCACTTGATAGTAGAGCAAGTGCTGCTCCTAAACCTATTAATTTAGGGTTTAACGTACCAAATCCACCACCAAAAATACCAAATGGCAGTATCACTATCGTGGCAAACAACATCCCGATGGCCACGGCATCGCCACCCTTCATAATTTTAGAAATTCTACCGCCAAGTATAATATAAGCAGCCCAAAAAACACCAGCTAAAAGAGCAAGTAACACGCCACCAACATTTAAGCCAGTGCTTGTCCATGGGGCAATTAATGCAATACCCGCGGCGGCCAGTAATACCCATAAAAAATCGACAGGTTTTTTAGAACCAAAAATGGCCAGCCCTAGTGGGCCAACAAATTCTAAAGTTACGCCTAAACCGATTGGTATGCGGGCAATGGCCATGTAAAATACCATATTCATTACGCCCAAACAAACGCCGTAAAGAATTACATATTTCCATTGTTTGGCATTAAGTTTAAATAGGTTTGGCCTAAAAGCGATGAATAAAATTACGGCAGATAATCCGATCCGTAGTGATGCTGTTGCTGCAGCCCCGATTTGTGGAAAAAGCCCTTTTGCAATTGCCGCGCCACACTGCACACTGATGATAGACAGTAAAACAGCGGGTATTGGAGGAATATTAATTTTGCTTTTCATCAGGGGGCTCGTAAATGAGGCGCAAAATTACGGAAATATACCTGCTTAATTTTTTTTAAATAAAAAAGGGAGAATCAGATTACGCCGATTCTCCCCAATATTAAATGTTAGCTTTTAAGCAAACAATTCCTGTTCATCTCTATTTTCCGTCGGAATCTTTTTTAAGAAATCGTCGAAAGATGGACCGTCATTGTCCGAATAGATTCCATAGGCATCTAATATATATCCAATATTTTTGTCCTGATCTTCCACAAGATAAAGTACAGAATTATCTGCCGGATCCGAATCTCCTTCAAAGCGGTAAGTTTTAACAATAGTTAAATCTTCAGGGCGGTAAATTTTACCTAATGATTTACTTTGCATCTTACCATGATCAGAAATTTTTAGTTCATTATCTTTTCCTTTCAGCCTCAATTTCTCTAAAATTTGACTCAAAGTGTTCATTGCAACTGGGCGTTCCATAGTTATACGATTTTATATTGAGTAAACAAGTCGTACTGGAAATGGTTTTGGCACTTGCTCTTTTTAAAGCAAACCAAATGATTGTCAATCTGTTTGTTATGTGAACTAAATTTTGAAATAATGAAAAAATATCTTTTAAGCTTAGCCATTGCAGGTGTTGCGTTTGTAAGTGCCTGTACAAAAACCGACAAAGAAATTGCCCAAGCCACATTAACCGAAACAGCCGACAATAGTAAAACCATTGGAACGGCAAAGTTTTACGAATTGAGCGATGGAAAAATTAAAATGGATATTGAAATGAATTTTGCTGCACGGGCCGACAGTAATGTTGCTGTGCATTTTCACGAACATGGTGATTGCGGCAATATGGGCGAAAATACCCACGGCCATTGGAACCCTACGAAAGAAGCGCATGGAAAATGGGGATCTGGTGCTTACCATAGTGGCGACATTGGCAACATTAAGTTAGACGGTAAAGGCCATGCCACACTTTCGGTAACTACCGATAGATGGAATATTAAAGATGGCGATGTTAAAAACATAATTGGCCGCGGTATTATTGTGCATGGTGGCACTGATGATTATACTACACAGCCTACAGGTAATTCAGGCCCAAGAGTAGGTTGCGGGGTAATTGAGGCGGTGAAGTAATGTATCATCTTCGTTCCTTTTTGGAATGAGGATTTTTGTTTAGCGGTTAAATTTTTAACCGCTTTTTTTATGCAATTTAATCTGGCTTGTCATCATCATTAAAAAACCTAAATATTATGGCAACGCTAAACGAATCTCAAAGCGGCAGGGCTGCAAAAGGAAGAACAAAAAAACCTGCACCAAGGGTAGATCTTACTGCAATGGTAGATCTGATGTTTTTATTAACCACGTTTTTTATGCTCACCACTTCTTTGGGCTCTTTAAATGCAGCCGACATTGCGAAGCCGGATAAAACCGATGTTGATTTGGTCGTTAATTACCCCGAATCGCGCACCATGACGATCTTGTTGGGAAAAAATAACAAGACCGTTTGTTACATGGGTACCATCGAAAAGGCAAATATGAAAGTTATACCAGTGGCTGATATTCAAAAAGAAATCATGGCAAATGAACAGTTGGTTGCCCAAACCCATCAACACAATCCAGCCAAATATATGATTGTTATTATCAAGCCGAGCAAAACCGCAAGATTCCAGAATTTTGTAGATGTAATTGATGAAATGAAAATTGCCAATATCAAATCTTATGCGATAGATGATGATCATATTGCTGAAAAAGAAATGGCATTTATGAAGCTAAATAATCTTTAAAATAAGTTGAATTTTATCACGAACTGCTTAGGAATCTGCCTTTCAAAAAAAAGGTTAGCCAACTTACAAAGTTCAAACAGGCCATGGCACAAGCAAATTTCGCAAGTTTAACGCAATAAAAAAGGCGTTTTGCCTTATGCAAAACGCCTTTTCATATAAATTTATAAGAATTAAATACCGAAAGCAGTTTTAACCTGATCTACGTAATCTAATTTCTCCCAGGTAAACAGATCAACAGTAACTGTTTTTTCTTCACCATTTGGGGTTCTAAAAGTTTTGCTCACTGTTTTTGGCGTACGGCCCATGTGCCCGTAAGCAGCAGTTTCGCTATAAATTGGATTTCTTAATTTTAAACGTTGCTCAATAAAGTAAGGGCGCATATCAAAAATCGATTCTACAATTTTAGCAATTTCTCCATCTGTTTTACCCACTTTGCCCGTTCCATAAGTATTGATATAAATACCCATTGGTTTTGCAACACCGATAGCATACGATACCTGAACAAGAATTTCATCAGCAACACCAGCTGCCACCAGGTTTTTAGCGATATGGCGTGTAGCATATGCAGCACTTCTATCTACTTTACTTGGATCTTTACCCGAAAATGCGCCACCACCATGTGCACCTTTACCGCCATAAGTATCAACAATAATTTTTCTTCCGGTTAAACCAGTATCACCATGCGGACCGCCAATTACAAATTTACCGGTCGGGTTAATGTGGTACTCGATTTTATCATTAAATAAGTGTGCGTAAGCAGGATTGCTTTTGATAATTCTAGGAATAAGGATGTTTACCAGATCAGTTTTGATTTTAGCCAACATTGCCGTTTCTTCATCAAAATCATCGTGCTGCGTAGAAATAACAATGGCATCGATGCGAACTGGTTTATTGTTATCATCATATTCTAAAGTTACCTGGCTTTTTGCATCCGGACGTAAATAAGTGATTTCATTATTTTCGCGGCGCAAAACAGCCAATTCCTGTAATAATTTATGAGAAAGGTTTAATGCCAAAGGCATATAATCTTCAGTTTCGTTGGTGGCATAACCAAACATCATACCCTGATCACCAGCACCTTGTTCTTCTTTATTCGATCTATCTACACCCTGGTTAATGTCTTGAGATTGCTCGTGTATTGCAGATAAAATTCCGCAAGAGTTGGCCTCAAACATATATTCACTTTTTGTGTAACCGATTTTCTTAATTACATCACGCGCAATCTGTTGTACATCTAAATAAGTTTTAGATTTTACCTCACCAGCTAAAATAACCTGACCAGTAGTAACCAAAGTTTCGCAGGCAACCTTTGATTCCGGATCGAAAGCTAAAAAATTATCAATTAATGCATCCGAAATTTGATCGGCGATTTTATCTGGGTGACCTTCAGAAACAGATTCTGATGTAAATAAATATGACATTTATTAAATATTTAATGATAAATAAACAAATTTAAGATTGCCAAACCCCTTGTAAACAGGTTTTTAAAGTATTGAAAGGAGGTATTAGCAATTTTTTTAAGTGGTTGCAATCCGGTCCCGAAGTATCGGGATAGCAAATCAATCCACTTTTTACTGTCGCAAAATTAGCATATTTTCTTTATTTCAAAAATTATAGATTATTTTGTGCACTCATTCTTACACTTTGCACACAAAGATCAATATCCTCTTTATCATAAACCCTATCTCTGGTGGGAGAGGGAAATTACGTATTCCCGATTTTATTGATAAATATCTGGATAAAGAAAAGTTTAGCCCGAATTTCGTTTTTAGCGAATACGTTGGCCATGCCGGCGAACTTGCTGATGAAGCAGCAACCAAAAATTTCGATGTAATTATTGCTGCGGGAGGGGATGGAACAATAAACGAAGTGGCCACAAAAGTTTTAAAGCATGATAAAACTTTAGGCATTCTGCCACTGGGATCAGGCAATGGCCTGGCCAGGTTTTTAAATATTTCGAAAAATTTGAAGTATGCCCTTTCCATCATCAATAATTTTAAAATAGATGAAATTGATACTGCCGAATTTAACCAGAAATGCTTTTTTAATTTGGCAGGAATGGGTTTCGATGCACACTTGAGTGCTGTTTTTTCGAAAGATAAAAAACGCGGATTATCGGGTTATGTAAAGCTGGGTTTTAAAGAAGTTTTTAACTATAAAGCACAAACTTACCTGTTAAATATCGATGGTGTTGAATATTCAAGAAAAGCTTTTGCCATTAGCATTGCTAATTCCTCTCAATACGGAAACGATGTTTTTATTTCGCCTAATGCATCAGTAAAAGATGGTTTGCTTGATGTTTGTATTATTAAACCTTTTCCAATAATAAAATTGCCGGTTTTGGGTTATGTAATGTTAAGGGGCAAAGCCGAAACATCAGACATGATTGAAATTATTAAAGGAAAAAATATTAAAATTATTAGGGAAGAAGCAGGCGCGGTGCATGTTGATGGCGAACCTTTACAAATGGGTACAGAGATAGAAGCAATGATAAAGCCGCTTTCTTTAAAAGTGATTGTGCCTTAGTTAAATTTGGAGTTGAGGATTTAGAACAATCCGACCGTCAAACCATCAACGACTTAACCAATTGCCAGTAAACCAATGAATTTTATAAAACATGAAACCAAAGAAAAATAGTTTAAGTGATCTTGGCGGAATTATGTATTCTACCAATCCTGAATTCGAATACGAAGAAGAAGTTGATGATACCGTTACCTCGCCAAACAATCAGCAGGATTTAAGGGTAATGCTCGATAAAAAAAACAGGGGGGGTAAGGCAGTAACATTAATTACAGGTTTCAGGGGTAAATCAGAAGATTTAGACGTTTTAGGCAAAATGCTAAAAACAAAATGTGGTGTAGGCGGCTCCGTTAAAGATGGCGAAATCATGATCCAGGGCGATGTACGCGATAAAGTAATGGGTATCCTTCAGAAAGATGGCTATAAAGTAAAAAAAGCTGGAGGGTAATTAAAGCGATATTATCTCCAGCTTACCGTCATTTCGAGCGAAGTGCAGCGCAGCCGAGAAATCTATCTAACATAGGTCTCTCTCCCGAACGTTCGGGACTACGCTTCAGTCGAGATGACGATTTTTCTTTTCAACCCAGTCAATGGTAGTGAAATACATCTCTTCGAAAAATATAATTCCTCTCAAATCTAAATCCTGTCTCAACGCCCACTTTTACAAGTTTATTCATGCCACATCCTGTTTTAAGGTTTCTTAAGCAGATTTTTTACAAGATGTTTATGGAAAATTAAACGCATGAAAAAATTAATTCTTTCCTTTTCTTTATTGCTTTTTGCTTTAGTGGCGAATGCACAGAAAAATAAATATCTGGTTGATGAATATGGTAATCCGATGCACTATTCTATTGCAAATAAATTTTCTAAATGCAATATATTTCTAGTGGTAGATAGTGGTACTAAACAGGTTACCCCATTCGAATACTTAAACAATCTTGCTTTAGGGAATGTAGTTTTATTAAAAGGTGCAACATCAATTGAGCTTGAAAGCCGGATCCAGAAAGACAGTTTGAGTTTTTACAGGTTTTCAATTATAGAGAATGATTCTGTAATACTTAAAAAGGATGAAATCCCAACTAAAATAAAATATAAGTGGGGCAAAGGCAGTGTATTGCCAAATTACGTAGCTGTAGATTTAGGTACGTTTAATGTTGTAAATAAGAAAATCGAAGTTCAAATATTTAGAATTGATAATAAAAAAAGAGTTAACCGAGTATTTATATACAATAAACCAATTTTATCACCGCAATCTTTATCATTTAAGGTATTAGAAAAAAAAATAACCAAGGATATTAAAAATAGGGCCACCATAATCGTAAATGAAAAAGTAAAGGGGATTAGAGTTACGATGAAAAATACAGATTTTAATATTCTATACTCAGTAACTGTTGATCATGTTGATGCCCGTTCTTCTGCTACGCTAGAACCTAAATGGAAATTGATTAAGGGTACTAATTTGGTAATTGGGGATATCAATGTTGAAAATTTTACTAGTTCCGGTAAATATGAGATTATCGTATATCCCAAAACGCGTACTTATTCTTATTGGATGGATAATACATTGGCTAGGACTTTTCATTTCACAGTAGAAAAACCAAAAGAAAATTTTTTCACATCCAAGGACCTATGGAGAAGTGCCATAATTGGTGGGTTTTGTGCATTTATTGCGGTTCTAATCCTTAATAACCGAAAAAAAAAGGCAGCCAAGTTACTTGCTCAGAAATCTCGGGAAAAAGAAATTGCGAAACTCCGGTTAGAATCTGTTCGTTCGCAATTAAACCCGCATTTTTTATTTAATGCACTTGCAGGTATCCAAACACTGATGAACAAAAATGAAATCGATAATGCCAATCGCTACCTTGTTAAATTTGCACGACTAACACGGAATGTGTTAGATCATAAAGAACTCATCAGTTTAACTTCTGAGAAGACCTTGCTTGATGATTATTTGCAGATGGAGCAACTGCGTTTTGGTTTTCAATATCAGATTAGTGCTTCGCCTGATTTAGATGTGGAGAATATCGAAATTCCGGCTATGCTCTTACAGCCCTTTGTAGAAAATGCCGTAAAACATGGTATTGCCGAAAAGGGAAATGATGGTAGGATCGAAATTAATTTTATTAAAAAATCCACAGATCTTATATTGAGTGTAAAAGATAATGGCAGCGGTTTCGATGTTGCAAAAGATTATACGGGTTTGGGCTTGGCATTAACCAAGAACAGAATATCTTTACTAAATTCGATTTATAAGGAAACCCCATTTTTGCTGGATGTGAAAGCAAATAATGAAGGAACAATAATTAAAATTACACTAAGCCAATGGTTATAAGATGCGGGCAATTTTAGTAGACGATGAAGCAGCCAATTTAGAAAATTTAAAGATTTTATTGGGTAAACATTGTCCGGATATTAAAGTAGTAGCCAGCGCGAGCAATGTACAAGATGCTTTTTACCAGGTTAATCTCCATCATCCCGATCTGCTTTTTTTAGACATACAGATGGGTAAAACAACTGGTTTCGATTTATTAAACCAACTTAATGAGAAAACTTTTGAAGTTGTTTTTGTAACCGCCTACGATAATTATGGTATTCAGGCTGTAAAATCCGCAGCTTTAGATTACCTGCTTAAGCCAGTAGATGCTGAGGAGTTGAAAGCCGCTGTTGCAAAGGCCGAAATTAGGATCAAAAACAAAATACATGGCGAGCAGCTCAATTTTTTACTGAGTCAGATCAAAAAAAATGAACCTGGGATTCCGAAAATTGCCTTACCACAGCAGCACGAAATCCGTTATGTTTCGGTTGATGATATTGTGCGCTGTGTGGCCGATAATACCTATACTTTTTTCTTTCTAAGCAACGGTGATCAAGTGCTGATTTCAAAACCACTGAAAGAATACTCCGATCTGCTAAAACCGCACGGTTTTGTGCGGGCACACCAAAGCCATTTGGTTAACCCAAAATTTGTAAAAAGCTGGCTAAAAGAAGATGGTGGGACGCTTTTAATGAATAATGGCGATAAAATACCCGTTTCTAAACCAAACAGGGAAATGGTAAAAGAAGTGTTAGGGAAATGACTTTTCAAACCTCGCAGGTTTCACAAACCTGCGAGGTTTGATAGATATAATACTAAAAGCTTAGTGTTAAATCCTCATCAAAACCTACCTAATACTCAATGTTGATTTTTAAATGAATGATACGTGATTACTTTAGTTAAACATTAATCAATCAACATGAAACAGTTATTAATTTTATTTTTCTTTATCATTTTTCTAGGCCTGCAAATTGTTCACGCTGCAACTATTGGTGGGCCAGAAATAATTCTCCTAACTATGGTCGGCTTTATCTCTATAGCTGTAATGATCGGTTTTGTTTTCTTATGTCTATATTTATTCAAAAGATTTAAGCGGGTAGGAAATGAAAAATAGGATAGTTTTCGGATTAACTTTTATTGTTGCGTATGGCATACAGGCAGCTCATGCTGCTATGTTAGGGGCACCCGAAATAATTATGCTTTTGGTAGCAGGCCTTGTCTTTTTCGTATTTTTTGGTGGCATTTTTATGCTGATCTACTTTTTGATTAAAAAAAATCGGAGTACATCATCAAATCCTGCTCCGAATACATTAGCCATAAACTTTGCCCCTCCGCTTACTTATCAAAACGCTACAGTTGAAGAAAGAGTCGATAAAAAGGAAGTGGTTAAAGGAAATACCAGGATAGCACTACCTCAACAGAATGAAATTAGATATGTGGATATTGATGGAATCATCAGATGCGAAGCCGATAACAACTATACCAATTTCTTCTTTAGTGATGGTGGTAAATTGTTAATTGCCAAATCATTAAAAGAATACTCCGATCTGCTAAAACCACATGGTTTTTTGCGGGCACACCAAAGCCATCTGGTTAACCCAAAATTTGTAAAAAGCTGGCTAAAAGAAGATGGCGGGACGCTTTTAATGAATAATGGCGATAAAATACCCGTTTCTAAACCAAACAGGGAAATGGTAAAAGAAGTGTTAGGGAAATGACTTTTCAAACCTCGCAGGTTTTCAAAACCTGCGAGGTCTCATAAGCAAAGCCCGCCCCTTGCGTAGCTTGGGAAACGCCCAAATCAGTTAACATTGGCAGTTTACAATTAGCATCTGCAAGTTTATTTAATATTACATTTAAAAACCTGATCGGTTTAAACCTTACATTTTTGTACTTTTGCGGCTATGTCAGTTATTAAACCCTCATTAGCTAAAGGTACCCGCGATTTTACTCCGGTTGAAATGGTAAAACGCAATTTTATTTATGATACCATTAAAACGGTTTTCAGGAAATATGGTTATGCAGAAATCCAGACCCCAAGCTTCGAAAATCTCTCTACTTTAACCGGTAAGTATGGCGACGAAGGCGATAAACTGATTTTTAAAATTCTAAATAGCGGTGAGTATCTTAAAGATCCTAAAAAAAAATCTTTCGATTTCGCTGAAGATGACAATAGCAATAAGCTTATTCCCTTAATCTCTGGAAAAGCCCTCCGTTACGATTTAACTGTGCCTTTTGCACGCTATGTAGTAATGCACCAGCACGAAATTACATTACCTTTTAAACGTTTTCAGGTGCAACCCGTATGGCGGGCCGATCGACCGCAAAAAGGCCGTTATCGCGAGTTTTATCAATGCGATGTAGATGTAGTAGGATCTGAAAGTTTGCTGAACGAAGCCGAATTTATTTTAATCTACAATGAAGCTTTGAGCAAATTGGGACTAAAAGATTTTACAATAAAAATTAACAACCGTAAAATTTTATCTGGCATCGCTGAAATTATTGGCAAACCAGATTTAATTATCGATATGACTGTTGCCATTGATAAACTGGATAAAATTGGTTTGGATGGAGTAAGTAAAGAACTTATTGAGCGTGGTTTTACTGAAACTGATTTAGAAAAACTCCGTCCGGTAATTTTACTGGAAGGCCGTAACGAAGAAAAAATAGCCAGTTTAAAAGATGTATTGGCAGAATCTGAAACAGGTTTAAAAGGTATAGCAGAAATTGAGCAGGTTTTTGAATATGTAGAAAGTCTGATTTCTTATGGCTTGCCACTAACCGCTAAATTGGAACTCGATATTACATTGGCTCGGGGCTTAAACTATTATACCGGCTGTATTTTCGAAGTTAAAACCAACGAAGTAGCCATGGGCAGTATTGGCGGTGGCGGTAGATACGATGATTTAACAGGAATGTTTGGGTTAAAAGATTTAACCGGAGTTGGTGTTTCTTTCGGGGCCGACCGCATTTACGATGTATTGGAAGAACTGAACCTTTTCCCTGCCACTACAGAAGTTGGTACAAAAGTATTGATTAGCAACTTCGATGCAGAAGCTGAAAAATATGCTTTGCCAATTGTTCAACAATTAAGAAATGCAGGTATTTCTGCCGAATTATACCCAAGTGCAGCGAAATTGAAAAAACAGATGGCTTATGCTGATGCGAAAAAAATCCCTTATGTGATATTAATCGGAGGAGATGAAATTGCCAGTGGCGAACTTACCCTAAAAGATATGCAAAGTGGTGAGCAGAAAAAACTGACTGTTTTAGGTATTCTGGAGTTGCTAAAAGATTAATTAACCACAGAGAACATAGAGTTTAATAACTATCCTAACTGGAAATTAACTCAGTGTTTTCTGTGCCTTACCTCTGTTCTCTCGGTGGTAAAAACTGACTGTTTTAGGTTCTTTAAAGTTGGCTAAAAGATTAATTAACCACAGAGAACATAGAGGTTAATAAATATTCCGCCTGGAAATAACTCAGTTTTTTCTGTGCCTTACCTCTGTTCTCTCGGTGGTAAAAACTAACTGTTTTAGGTATTATTGAATTATTGAAATAGTTCTTTGATTTTTACCGCAAAGAACATGGAGGACTTCGCCAAGAAGCGCAGAGTACTGATAATATCCAGCTTTGCGATCATTGTATTTTTCTTCTTTTGCTTTGTGGTTAAACTTACCTCCCAATACGAAATAAAACCGGAAAGTGAACACCTTTCTCGGCATCATTGCCCCAGGCTTCTTTAAGTTCAGTAAACATATACTCCAATGGATTACGGTCATTGGCTTTTTTATAGTGCTGCAAGGATGACCAGGTATTTAAATAGCCAATTAATTGGTTAAAATTCCAGGTAGTTTTAATTTGGAAATGAGGTGCAGCAATTTCTTCAAAAGGGAAAGGGATTGTTTTATAACCCTCCTCAATATATCGCCGTTCGCTGTCCCAATACTTGCCTAAAATGTCCTCATAAAGCTTATGTACCGCTTTATCAACTTTTTTATCAATAAACATGATGCCGTAGCCAATTACTGCGAAAAGGCCATCAGGTTTTAAGGTTCTCTTAACTTCTGCATAAAATGCTTCAAAATTAAACCAATGGATGGCTTGTGCAACAGTAATCAAGTCGAAAGTATTGTCGGCTACCGAAGTTTGTTCTGCAGGTTCAACTTTGTAAGTGATATTTGGAAGTTGTAAAGCATTTTTTAACTGATTCTCACTAATATCTGTTGCGTAAACAGCCGTAAAATGATTGGCCAATATACGCGCAACCTGCCCATTTCCTGTGGCACAATCCCAAGCTGCATCCTTGTTTTTTACTAAAGTGAATAAATATTCATACAGCTCCTGCGGATAAGTTGGTCTGTATATCGCATATTCTGCTGATTGTGAAGAAAAATTATCTTTCATTTTATTATGATTGAGTGTTGATGAAAGAAGGAGTAAATAACATCAGAATGAAAATAACTTCGCTCTTTCTTTATAAAAATATCATATTTTTGATTAACAACCGGTATTGATTTAAGTTTCATTTCTGGCGGTACAAACTCGGTTAGTCCAATTTTCTCACCAATAATTCACCATATGGAAAAAACATCAAATCAGAACGAAATCAAAGGTGTAGAATACCGCTTGAAATCAATCTTTGGTGGTTCAGTGGGTAACCTTGTAGAGTGGTACGATTGGTACACCTATTCGGCTTTTGCCCTTTACTTTTCTCCAGCATTTTTCCCGAATAGCAACCCAACAGCACAATTATTGGATACCGCCGGAATTTTTGCCGTAGGTTTTTTTAATGCGGCCTATTGGTGGTTGGTTGTTTGGGAGTATTGCCGACAAATTGGGTAGGAAAAAATCAATGACGCTTTTTGTGCTCATTATGGCGATAGGCTCACTAATTATTGGCTTAACGCCAGGCTACAAACAGATTGGTATTGCCGCTCCATTATTGCTGATTTTTGCCAGGTTAATTCAAGGCTTGAGTACCGGTGGAGAATACGGAACCTCAGCAACTTACTTGAGTGAAATGGCTACCAAAAAACACCGTGGCTTTTACTCCAGTTTTCAATACGTTACGCTAATCGGCGGACAATTGTTGGCTTTAGGCATTCAGCTCATTTTACAAAACTGGTTACTTACGCCTGCCGAACTGCACGATTGGGGCTGGCGCATTCCTTTTTTTATTGGGGCTATACTCTCTTTTATCGCTTTGTATCTGCGCAGGCATATAGACGAAACTGCTGCATTTAAAAACAAAAGCTCGGCAGATAAAAAAGGCGGTATAGCGGTATTGTTAAAATACCCAAAAGAAGTTTTTACCGTAGTAGGCTTAACCTTAGGCGGAACAATCGCATTTTACACGTTTAGTACTTATATGCAGAAATTCCTGGTAAATACAGTGCACCTTACCAAGGAAACTTCTACCACATTATCCTTTATCTCGTTACTGGTTTTTGCCATTCTGCAGCCTTTATTTGGTTTACTATCCGATAAAATAGGCCGCAAACCCTTATTGATCGGCTTTGGTGTACTAGGTACTTTATGTACTTATCCAATTTTAAATGGATTGGCAGGCGAAACAAATACCACAATCATTTTTTTATTGATGATCGGTGCTTTAATTATTGTAAGTGGTTATACCAGCATTAATGCTGTAGTTAAGGCAGAGCTGTTTCCTGCCGAAATCAGGGCTTTAGGCGTAGGTTTGCCTTATGCTTTAACTGTTGCCATTTTCGGTGGCACGGCAGAATATTTTGCCTTGTGGTTTAAAAATATAGGGCACGAAAGTTATTTTTATTGGTATGTAACCGGATGTATTTTAATCTCGTTGATTTTGTACACAACCATGAAAGATACCAAACACCATTCGAAAATAGAGGATTAGATTTTGAAGCATAATTCCCTAGTAACGTCATTCCGAACTTGATTGGCTATCTTAATGCAAGTAAAGGATGGGATGAAAAAACTTAGTAGCAAATTACTCAGTATTGTAATGCGCATTATGATTCCCACTTGCGTGGAAATGACGCTGAATAATTTCCTTGTCAATCAGTGTCTCCGTGGCAAAAAAACTGCTTGGTTACAAGTAATTACTCACTTCAATTAAATTCATATCCGGATCGCGAAGGTAAATGGATGTAATTTTTCCATTTGCGCCTGTCCGTTCCACAGGTCCTTCTTCAATTTCGATGCATTTTTCTTTAAGTTCCTGCATTACTTCACGTAGTGGAAAATCGGTAATAAAACATAAATCGGCCGTTCCGGGCATGGGTTTAAAGGCTTTAGGCTCAATTTCGCTTCCGTATTGGTGAAGGTTAATTTTTTGATCGCCAAATTTTAAAGCTTTTCTGTTTTCGCCAAACTCAATAATTTCCATTCCCAGGGCAAGGCTGTAAAATTTGCATGTGCTTTCTAAATTGGCAACTGTTAGTACAAGGTGATCTAAGTTTTTAATGTCCATAATATTAAATTAGAACTAAAGCAGCTGTCCTTTTGTTTTAGCCAGGAGCAAGTGCTGTCGATATTTGGTTAGTAAATAATCGACAAACAAAATACTCAATTTTTATATATTTACCATTATGCAAAACCTGCCTCCATTAGCCGAACGTATGCGCCCTCAAAATCTTGATGAATATGTTGGTCAACAGCATCTGGTTGGAGAAGGAGCAGTTTTACGTAAAGCAATAGAAAGCAGTCAACTGCCGTCCATGATTTTTTGGGGTCCGCCAGGCGTTGGCAAAACAACTTTAGCCTATATCATTTCGCAGGCATTAGATCGCCCTTTCTTTAATTTGAGTGCCATAAATAGTGGTGTAAAAGATATTCGAGAAGTAATTGACCGTGCGGCGCAGTTAAAAGACAGCTTTTTGGGTTTGCCAATTCTATTTATCGATGAGATTCACCGTTTCAGTAAATCGCAGCAAGATAGCTTGCTCGGTGCGGTAGAGCGGGGCTTAGTTACACTAATTGGTGCAACAACCGAAAATCCATCTTTCGAAGTCATTTCCGCATTACTTTCCCGCTGCCAGGTATACATTTTAAAGTCTTTAACAGAAACCGAACTGGTTGTTTTATTGCAAACGGCCATTAAAAAAGATATAATACTTGCAGAGAAAAAAATAACGATAAAAGAGCACGAAGCTTTAATCCGATTATCTGGTGGCGATGCGCGAAAATTATTAAACGTACTCGAAATTGCCATCAACGGTATTGGCGGAAATAAAATTGTGCTCACCAACGAAAATGTGCTGGCACACGCACAGCAGAACCTTGCCTTGTATGATAAAGCCGGAGAACAGCATTACGATATTATTTCGGCATTTATAAAATCTATCCGTGGAAGCGATCCCAATGCGGCGGTTTACTGGCTGGCGCGGATGATAGAAGGTGGCGAAGACCCGCTGTTTATTGCACGCAGGTTATTGATTTTATCTTCAGAAGATATTGGTAATGCCAACCCAAATGCCTTATTATTGGCCAATAACTGTTTTACCGCAGTAAATGTAATCGGTTATCCCGAGGCACGGATAATTCTTTCCCAATGTGTAACCTATTTGGCCAGTTCGCCTAAAAGTAATGCATCATACGAAGCCATTAATAAAGCGCAGGCTTTGGTTAAACAAACGGGCAATTTACCTGTACCCTTGCATATCCGTAATGCACCTACCAAACTGATGAAAAATATCGGTTATGGAAAAGATTATCAGTATTCGCATGGCTATGAAGGAAATTTTTCTCCACAGGAATATTTTCCTGATGAATTAAGTGGTACTAAACTTTACGATCCGGGTAAAAATGCCGCAGAAGAGAAGCTGAGAGAAAAACTTAGGCAAAACTGGAAAGACAAATACAAATATTAGTGTAACATTTTCTGCATAATGCATACTAATAGGTATATTGACTAAATCAAACATCTAAACTAAATATGCTGAGTACTTTTTTAAGCCATCAAAGAAAATCATTTTGGCGTTCGCGGAACCGTGGCAGTAGTATAGCCGGACAGGTTGTTTTGGGGTTTTTTATGCTCTATTTTTTTATTTTGGCGCTTGGGGCAGGTTTCGGAATGTCTCATCTGCTGAATTACTTTTTTCCTGATCAGGATGTAATAAAAAGCTTCAACGGCATTATTCTTTTTTACTTCGCATTCGATTTTATTATGCGTTTGCAATTTCAGGAACTACCAACACTTAGTATAATACCGTATCTCCACCTTCGGATAAAAAGAAGTAAGATTATTAGATTTTTGAATGTTAAAGCCCTCTTTTCGGTGTTTAACCTTTGGCCGTTCTTTATCTTTCTTCCGTTCTTTTTTATTAAAATTCTGCCTCTATATGGTGGCCTGGTTACATTGATGTACATTGTGGCGATATTTTCGGTAATGATTTTTAACAATTACCTCGTGCTGTATATTAAGCGCAAATCGATTACCAATACCCTTTATACTTTTGTTGGCCTAGTGGTTATCGCCGCATTTGCAGCCCTGGAATATTATAAGGTAATTTCGATTATGGCCGCTTCTGATTTTGTGTTCAGGGCCATTGCTGCCCATCCGGTATATGCATTTGGTTTCACCATCGCTGCGGTTGCCATATTTTTCGTTAACACTAATTTTTTACGTAAAAATTTATATGTAGAAGAGTTAAGCAAAAAGCAAGAGAAAAAAGGAAGTACCGATTATGCTTTTCTTAACCGTTTTGGAAAAGTAGGCGAGTTGGCCGCGCTTGAATTGAAATTAATTCTCCGCCACAAAAGGCCACGTTCTGCAGTCATTCTTGGTTTCTTTTTCCTTTTTTATGGATTTATCTTCTACAAAGAAAAAGCAATAAATACTGATTCGTTTGGGCAGATGATGTTTGGCGCAATCTTTATGACGGGGGTATCCATCATTATTTATGGGCAGTTTATGTTTGCATGGCAAAGTGCCCATTTCGACGGGATATTGGCCAATAAAATTAACTTTAAAGATTACATTAAAGCTAAATTCCTGCTTTTTACCATCGGCTGCACCATTATTACCCTATTGGCCAGTTTTTATGGCTTTTTAAGTCCAAAATTGCTGTTATTACACCTGGCGGCATATTTATACAATATCGGTTTCGGAACGGTGGTGGTGCTTTATCTGGCCACTTTGAATTATAAAAGACTGGATATTACAAAAGCAGCAAGTTTTAATTACCAGGGCACAGGAGCTACGCAATGGCTTTTAATGTTTCCTTATGCACTAACTCCAATTTTAATGTATGTACCATTTGGCATGTTAAATAAACCTTATTGGGGTTTGGCGGTAGTGGGCATTTTTGGCCTTGCCATGTTATTTCTGCGTGGGTTTTGGGTAAACTACATTGCAAAACGACTTGAAAAACAACGATATAAAATAGCCGAAGGCTTTAGAGAATAATTATGATTTTAGAAGTTAAGAATTTACAGAAAGTTTATGGCGATAAAACCGTTGTAAACATCGAAGATTTGCAGATTGCTGCCGGCGAAACTGTTGGTTTAGTGGGGAATAACGGCGCTGGTAAAACCACTTTCTTCAGGATGCTTTTAGATTTAATCCGCCCCACAAATGGCGAAGTTTTATCAAAAGGTGAAAACGTAATGCAAAGCGACAATTGGAAAAATTACACCGCATCGTTTTTAGATGAAGGTTTCCTGATCGATTATTTGACGCCCGAAGAATATTTTATATTTATCGGTAGTTTACATAGCATGAGCATTGCCGATGTTTCTGCATACCTACAGCAGTATAATGAATTTTTTAATGCAGAAATTCTGAACAGTGGCAAATACATCCGCGATTTTAGTAAAGGAAACCAGGTTAAAGTTGGTATAGCTGCTGCACTGATGCAGAAGCCCGAAATCTTAATCTTAGATGAACCCTTCGCCAACCTTGACCCAACAACGCAAATCCGCTTGAAGAAACTTTTGAAAGACCAGGCAGGAAACATGACCACTTTTATTTCCAGTCATGATTTAAATCACGTTACAGATGTTTGCAGTAGGATTGTACTGGTAGAAAAAGGACAGGTAATCAAAGATTTTAAAACAGACGAGAATACATTAAAAGAATTGGAGAGTTATTTCTCTGCTTAGTTTTTTGTACTAAGAATGATACATTATCAAAGAGTTACCATAAACAGGGGCTCTTTTTTTATGCTTAATGTACGGGTTTGTGGCAATATTCGTTCAAAATGTATATAAAATGTAGTTTAGGTGGTTTTTGGCATTGTGTTTGAATAGCACGAGTAGAAATTATAAATGTAAATTATTATGAGTATTTCAAGAGTAAGAATAGCGACATTAAGTATAGGATTAGCAGTAGGTTCGATGGCATTCCAAAGTTGTGATAGTTTAACTAAAACACAAAAAGGAGCTGGTATCGGTGCTGCAGCTGGTGGTGTTATTGGTGCATTAATCGGTAAAAAAGCCGGTAATACAGCAGTTGGTGCTTTAATTGGTGGTGCTATTGGCGGTACAGCGGGAGCTTTTATCGGCCGTAGAATGGACAGGCAGGCAGCTGAAATCCAGAAAGCTATTCCTAATGCAGAGGTTATTCGTGAGGGAGAAGGAATTATCGTAAAATTTGATAGTGGTATTTTATTCGATTTTGATAAAACGGCTTTGAAAGATGCAGCTAAAACAAATATCCAGAGTTTAGCTTCTTCATTGAACCAATACCCTGATACAGATATCAAAATTATTGGCCATACCGATAGCCGTGGTACAGAGCAATATAACATGGGCTTATCAGAAAGAAGAGCAGCAGCAGTTAAAGCTTATGCAGTTTCTCAAGGTGTTCCATCATCAAGGTTAGTTACCATTGGTAAAGGTTTTGCAGAGCCAATTGCAGATAACGAAACTGATGCAGGCCGTGCAGCAAACCGTCGTGTAGAAATTGTTATCGTTGCTAACGATGCATTAAAAGCGAGCGCACAAAAACAAGGATAATATCGCAATTTCCCTCTACCTATGAGGTCATTATAAATGCAGCCCCGGTGTACATCCACCGGGGTTTTTTGTTTATGAGTCGTCAACTTTCTCGCAAACCTGCTATTCAAGTTGATAACTCTTTAAAATATGTATTGTTGAAATTATTAGATAAGCCACTTAATAATTCTATTTTTTTTGAAAATCAGGTTCCTGTGTTTATCGGTTAGGGTAGTCCTGCTATCCACTTCAAGCCTTCACTTCATTACGGGCTTTCCGTTGCTATCAGTATCTATGTAATAAAAGTGATCTTAGTTCGAGTGGTCTTTTGCAAGCCACAATAGTTAAATTTATATAAACAAGAGAACTAAGATCATGACAAATTTAGCAGAAAAATTAGATTTTAGCGGTCACACGATAAGTTGCGGTATCGACGTGCACCTTAAAAGTTGGACTGTTTCCCTTTACCTGGGGAAGCAGTACCTTAAAAGTTTTGTTCAGTCTCCTCCCTCTGTTGAGGGCCTGCGGAATTTTCTTTTAACCAGTTATCCTAAGGCGAATTATGAATGTGCCTATGAGAGTGGATTCTGTGGATTTTGGATACAGCGTGCTTTTGCTGCCCTATCGATAAGCTGCATTGCTGTGAATGCAGCAGATGTTCCCAGGACTGATAAGAGTACAAAGAACAAGAATGACAGAAATGATTCCCGGCGAATAGCAGAGGCGCTTCAGGCTGGCCAGCTGGAAGGTGTTTATGTTCCTGATCCTGAGCTGGAGGCGGATCGACAACTTGTACGCCTTAACGAGCGCTACAGTAATGACCTCACCCGGGCAAAAAACAGGATAAAGGGGCTTCTGCGCCTGATGGGTATTGAAATACCCCATAGATTTGCGAAGGCCAACTGGAGCAATGCATTTGTGGACTGGTTAAAACAGGTTAGCTGTGGGGAGTCGAGCATCAGAGTTGTGTTGGACAGGCAGCTCTCGATAATGGAAACCATCAGAGCTCAGAAACTGGATACCTTAAGGGAGATACGCAAGCTTATGCACAAGGTACGTTATCAAAATATTTCCAGACTGCTCTGCTCAATACCGGGTATAGGGCCTGTAACAGCAGCTGTGCTGATTGTAGAAATCGTTGATATTACCCGCTTTGAGAAATCAGATAGGCTCAATTCATTTGTCGGGTTATGCCCAATGCAGCACTCCTCAGGTGAGGACGATAGAAAAGGAAGTATAACAACCAGACAGCACCGCAGGCTCAGGTATTTACTTGTGGAGTCTGCCTGGGCAGGGATAAGAACAGATCCGGCTCTAACCCTGTGCTACAGCAAATGGTCTGCAAGGATTGGCTCCCGCAGGGCTATAATCAAAGTAGCCAGGAAGTTATTACAAAGGATAAGACATGTCTGGATTCATTCGGTACCATATGCGCCGGGTCTGGTTAAATAAAAAAATAAACTAGCTGTAAAGATATGATAGACTGCTTTCTAAACCTTGCGGGTCAACCTGCTTTAATCAGTGTGCGGCTATCTTTAAACTTGAGTATTAATAAATACCTGCGGCAAATTAATGACCGCTAATAGGAGGATATAGCTAAGTTTTTAATACTTTTATAAAAAACAGCTTCTGAGAGGCATTAATTTAAATTCTAGATAGCGCTAATTCTCAGGGCAAGGGCATTATTTTGCTCATTAAAAAGGAAAAGCTTTCAAAGCCACTGAAAAAAGAGGTTTATTCATAGGAGGTTTAGCTAACCTAGGGTACTGCACACTACTCCGGCCGCCCTGCAACCTCAAATAGCACCACTAAAAGAATTACTTAAACGGGATTGAAGCGGCATCCTCCCGATCCCGATTCTTCATCGGGTGGGGAGATATAGCAAAAAGCCCGGCTACCATTAAAAAATGCAGGTGGCTTTGCTTTCCAAAACTTTGATCAAGTCGAAGGAGAACAAGGTGACAAACTTTAAATGGAGATAACATATTTTTTTTGAAAATCAGGTTCCTGTGTTTATCGGTTAGGGTAGTCCTGCTATCCACTTCAAGCCATCACTTCATTACGGGCTTTCCGTTGCTATCAGGTTTAGCTAACCTAGGGTACTGCACATTATTCCGACCGCCCTGCAACCTCAAATATCACCACTAAAAGAATTACTTAAACGGGATTGAAGCGGCATCCTCCCGATCCCGATTCTTCATCGGGTGGGGAGATATAGCAAAAAGCCTGGCTACCATTAAAAAATGTAGATGGTTTTGCTTTCCAAAAAAACCTGGTTCATGTAGGGGGAGAACAGAGTGACAAATTATTAGATAAGCCACTTAATAATTTTATTTTTTTTGAAACAGGAAGATCTGAGCGTAGGATAGGAGTTAATCTTCAGAATAAATATCCTCAAAATAGCTCACCACAAGCGATTTCATTAACATTTCCTGTTCAAGCATGGTGTAAGGAGGAATAGCTTTGATCAATTTCCAGTGCGGCCAGCCGTCCTGATCAAGACCTTCTAATTCATAAAAACCCATTTCGCTTAATAAGCGGCAGGTAGCAATATGCATCAGCTCTTCTTTTTGACGTTTGCTATATTTCTTCGGCCCTTTGCCCAATTCCTGTACACCAATAAGGAAAAGCATTACTTTTAAATCAGGAAAATCCGAATCAAATTCAGTAGAAATCCTTTCCTGTAAAACTTTCCACTTGGCATTAATCTCCGATGGCTTCATGTGTACAAAGATAGTGTAAAATGGTGTAAGGCTTAAGTAAAAGCTTTACGGTTTTAACATTAAAGCTTGAATGATAAATGTATTTTTAGTTACATTTATAATCTATGGATACGAATATCAATAAAACAATTAATGCAGGTTTATTAGCTTACGGCATGTCGGGTAAGGTTTTTCATGCACCATTTTTACAGGCACACAGCGGTTTTAATTTAAAAGCGATTGTAGAGCGAAGCCAGAAAAATGCGGTAAATGATTACCCAAATATTACAAGTTATAATAGTGTTGATGAACTTTTAAATGATGAGGAAATAGAATTAGTGGTAATTAATACCCCGAATAATTTACATTACGAGCATTCCAAAGCGGCTTTAGCCAAGCATAAACACATTTTAGTAGAAAAGCCTTTTACCGCTACAGTGGCACAGGCCAAAGAACTTTTTGAATTGGCCGATAGTATTGGCAAACAGATTTTCTTTTATCAAAACCGCCGCTGGGACAGCGATTTTACCTCGGTTAAAAAAGTTTTAGAAAGCGGTAAACTTGGTAAACTCAATGAAATGCATTTACGCTACGATCGTTACCGTAATGTAATCGGACCGAAAGCTTTTAAAGAAAATCCGGTTGAGGCAAGCGGACTTTTATACGATTTAGGTCCGCATCTATTGGATCAGGTCATCAGTTTATTTGGCAAGCCGCTAAGTTTCCATAAAATTTTAGGTAAAAATAGGGTAGGAACCCTGGTTGATGATTATTTTTCCATCCAGTTGAGTTATCCGGATAGTGTACAGGTTTTTGTTACCTCGAGCATGTTGGTGGTAGATCCTCAGGCTGCTTTTGTGCTGCACGGTGTTAATGGTAGTTTTATTAAGCAAAGAGCCGATAGCCAGGAAGAACAATTGTTGGCGGGTATGAAACTTAGCGACGAGGGTTACGGAATTGAGGCCGATGGTAAAGAGGGTTCGTTAACCACCATTGATGCCGATGGAAATAAGACAGCGGAAATTATCCAATCGGAGGTAGGAAGTTATCTGCCGCTGTTCGAAGCCATTTATCAGGCGATAATTAACAATAAACCCTATCCGGTTACCCGCGAAAATGTTTTAACCCAATTAGAAATTATCGAAAGCTAGGCACTATTGTGCCATCTGTTAAATCTGTGTAATTACTATAAACCCGTGTAATCCCTTTTATGAATTCCCTTCCATTTGCCTACCTGATCCCGATTTTTCTGATTGCCCTTTACCTCATCCTTAAAAAGAAAAAGGTTGTTGTTGATCCATTAACAGATGTGGACAAGAAAATATTGGATGATTATGTGGGCTATTACCACAATCTCGATTCGACGGATAAACTTCGGTTTGAACAAAAAGTAGCTTCATTTTTTAGTACCGTTAAAATTGAAGCAGTAGGGTTGGAAATGACCACCTTAGATGAATTATTGATTGCCTCCAGTGCGGTGATTCCGATTTTTGGCTTCGACGACTGGCAATACAAAAACTTAACAAGCGTTTTATTGTATCCGGATACTTTTAACAAAGATTTTCAGTTTGAAGAAGGTGGAGAAAGAAATATTATGGGCATGGTGGGAACGGGTTACATGAACGGGCAGATGATTTTATCGCGTTCTGCACTTCGCCATGGTTTTTCTAAAAGTGCCGGAAAAGAAAATACAGCAATACATGAATTTGTACATCTTTTAGATAAATCGGATGGTGCAACGGATGGCGTACCTGAAAATTTAATTGCCCACGAATATACTTTGCCTTGGGTTAAAATGATGCATGAGGAGATGCAAAAAATCGAAGATAACAAATCGGATATTAATCCTTATGCCATCACCAATGAGGCAGAATTTTTTGCTGTGGTTTCAGAATATTTCTTTGAAAAACCTGAACAGTTAAGAGATAAACATCCCGAACTTTATTTTCAGTTAAGCCGCATTTTTGCGCAACAGCCTGCAGGGTAAAATGATAATTATCAAATGAAAATAGTAACAACAATTATTTGTGGGCTGATCTCAATCAGTGCCTTTGCGCAAAAGACTTATGTATTGAAGCAAAATTATCCGACTGGTTATAAATACGATTTTTCTATTACTTCTGATCAGATCATTAACCAGAAAATTGATGCACAGGAAATACATTTAACTCAAAATATTGGTACAGATTATACTTTTGACATAACTGAAGGCCATAGTGGTGAAAAGGATGTTAAGGTAACGTATAACAGGATTTTTATGAAATCTGTTGGTATGGGGAATATGTTGACCTACAATTCGGATGACCAGGACAGTACCATGAAAAATCCATTTGGAGGTTTAAAGGGGGCAACATTTTATATGATTGTTACACCTAATGGAAGTATTAAATCAGTAGCCGGAATTGATAGTATGCTTAACAATATGGCGAAAAAAATGAGTACAGATAGCAATAAGGTTGAGCAGATTAAAGCGGCTTTAAATAAGCAGTTTAGTATGGATATTGTAAAACAGACGATGGAGTCGTCATTTAAAATTTATCCGGAAAGAGCTGTTAAAATTGGCGACAGTTGGACGGTTGATACCAAAATGCAAATGAGCATGCCAATTGAGACCATTACGCAGTATACTTTAAAAGAAGTGAAAGATGATATTGCCACATTGAGCGTGAAGGGAACATTGGTATCTAAAGGAATTTTTGAAATGATGGGCAATAAAACGGAAACTGATTTAAGTGGAACCAACTCTGGAGAAACGCTCCTTAATATTAAAACTGGTATTGTGCTTAACAGCCACCTAAGGGTTGAGCTCTACGGCAAAATGAAATCAATGGGTAAAGATATTGATTTCGAAATGCAGGGCATTAATAAGATTGTAGGGAAAGAGATTAATTAATTTATTTAGACCGAGGCCTCGCAGGTTAATCCGGAGTTTGCCGTTTAAAAACCTGCGAGGTCTTTTTATGAAGTTACAAGCTTCCCGTTAAAGCCACCAAAAATTCTGTCGGGATTTCAATATGCGGGATGTGTCCGCAGGCATCAAACTCTATAATTTTAGCTCCAATAATTTTGGCTGCCGTTTGCTTTCCTAAAAGTCGGTATTGCCCATGCAATGCTTGTTGATCGGGTGTAAGCAACCCTTTTCCAACGATGGTTTTATCTTCTTTACCGATAAATAAAACGGTAGGTACTTTTAAATTCTGAAATTCATATACAACTGGCTGCTCATAAATCATGGTGTAAGTTAGTGCCGCAACTTTTGCCCATCGTGGATAGTCGGCGCTATTGGTTACGCCGCCTGCAATATTTACCAGGTATTCGTATTCCGGTTTCCAATAGGTAAAGTAAGATCCCTGATAATATTTCCGAACACTCTCTGCAGTGGTTTTAAGTTCGGTTTGGTATTGTTGTGCTGTTGTAATGTAAGGAATAAATGTTTTGTAATCCTCCAGTCCGATTGGGTTTTCGAGCAGCAGTTTTTCTGTTGTTTCGGGGTACATTAAAGCAAAACGCGTGGCCAGCATCCCGCCCATGCTATGGCCTAAAACTACTGTTTTTCGAATGCCAAGGGTGTCCAGCAATTTTTTGTTCCAGGCGGCCATTTGGTGGAAACTGTAATGAATATATGCTTTAGATGATTTACCAAAGCCAATTTGATCGGGTACAATAACGCGGTAGCCTACATTGGTTAAAGCTTTAATTACGTTTGTCCAATAATATCCCCCAAAATTTTTTCCATGAAACAGGATGGCTGTTTTTCCATTTGCATTGGCCGTTGGCGCAACATCCATATAAGCCATTTTTACATCCTGCCCCTCAGTATTGATCGGGAAATATTTAACAGGGTAAGGATATTTAACATTATCCAAAGTAATAGATAAAGTATCTGTTTTTTGTGCGTGTACTTGGCTAAAAACGAACAGGCATAGGGCAAATAAAAAAAAGTATCTCTTCATAATGGGGGTAATGATATTAAAACTAAAAAAGCTAATTGACCCAAGTTAAACTTTTGCCAATTAGTTAGCTTAAAAATCATGCCCTTTTTTACAATAATTAGGTTAATTTTTAAATGTTATTTATCCATTCAGGCAAAATCACTATTTAATTATTTGCTTTAAATTAACCATAGGTATTTGGATCGTTGTTTCGTCAGAGAGCATACCCTTAGCGTTTTTAATCTTGATGTGCTGGAAATTAACTTCATTTTTACCCATACTATTTAATATAAGCGAATCTATTGGGGCTACATTTTTGTTTTCCTCATTTTGAAATTCTGCATTTGCATTTTTTAAGTTTAGATTTAAATTCCCTATTGTAGTATTATTTACAGTTAGGTGTCCGGTATTAATATTCACTTTCAAATTATTGATCTCCGCATCTTCAATCATTATGTTTGGTATTATTACATTTTGTTGTTTATCAAGGGTTTGCTTTAAAAGGTTCAGGTCTTTAATTTTCAAACCTGCTCCAAATCTGAAGTTTATGCCTTTTACAATTTCCACATTTAAACTTTCCTGATTCGCTGATAACTCATCAATCGATACATTATTAAAAGTGATACTATTCAGGTTTGGCGAGAAAATCAACAATGTTCCATATTGATATTTGCTTCTTTCTTTTAAAGAGATATGCAATTTCCCATCATTATCTATTTTATAATCAATATCTGGTGCAATACCTTTGGTTGCCTTAAACAAGAACTTATCACTGGCAATAATTTTTATGTTTAGAAATGATGATTCCGAACCGTTAATCACTACGTTATGAAATGCCTTGACCGGATATTTTTTAATGAACCGATCTAAATCACTATTAATATTTTCGGCTCCCATTAGCATTTTATTATACGTTTTGTCGTCGATGCGGTTCGCTTTGGCAATCAAAATCATTACTGTTAAAGGAACAATAAGTAGGGTAAGTGCTAACCCTATTAAAAGTTTATTGCTTGTTTTCATTTTTTAGGCGTTAAAGTTTTGTGATACAAAAGTTTGGTAGCGGGATTTCAGCTCGTCGAAATCAATTTCCAGCAGATAAATATTCCTGAACAGATTGGGCAATTCATCGTCTATAAAAGTTGTTTTACGATATTGTTTTACCTGATCGATTGTATTATCAGCCAGGAAAAAACCAATTCCCCTTTTGTTATTGAGAATATTTTTACTTTGAAGCAATTCGTAGGTACGCATTACTGTATTCGGATTAACTTCCATTTCTATTGCCATTTCCCTTACCGATGGAATTTTTTCGTCAGCTTTCCATTTACCCAACAATATTTGTTCGCAAACATACTCCGCTATCTGTAAGTAAATAGCCTTGTTATTATTAAACTCCATTTAGGCCTCCTTTTCTTTTAATCGTATAAATGAGATAAACCAGAATACCAGTGTTATTAATATGCTCATTAAACTTATTAAGAAATAAATATTTTGTTCATCCTGCCAATAATGGCTTCCCACCCAAACGGTGTTATCTGTTAATTTTTTTATGATAAAAATTGTCAGCGTAACCCAAATTACCCCAAATGCCATTACCGATATTGCCGTTTTAATGTAATGGAAGCTTTGGAAAAAAATAGATCCAAGTAAAAAAACTGCGTTGATTAAAAAGGGCACATAATAAAATTGAAGAAACTGCTTAACCGTAGGTGTAGAAAAGAAATATGCAAGGTTATCTATAACAACTTTTTTTCCATTGTAATCATTATAACTTGTTACTAGTGTATGAGTTGCCCTAATAGAAGAAACAAAAATAAGATCGGTTAAGTAGAAGCACAACAGGTAGCTTGGTAATGCAACTATTACAGTGTAAAAGATACCACATAAAAATTTTTCAATGGTGGATGCAGGTGTCAAAATGTTAATTATTGCTTTTGATTTTTGACCTAATTGCATAAAATAACTGTTTGCTATGATGCTTACGAAAAGCAAGCCTGTAATCAAAAACAGTGGATACCTGAAGTTCAATGTGTTAAAAGAAATATATTTTAGTCTTTCATCAGTTAAACTTATGGCATAAATGAAGGCTAAAATCCCGATTAATACACCAAAACTGATCAAATAAATTTTGCCAAAATCAAGCCATTGTCTTCTAAGCAATAAGCCAAATCGATTGATATTAAATGTGTTGTTCATCGCTTAACTGAATAAAGGTTTAAATTTGATTTTTTCTGCAAGTATGGCATTAAATAAAAGTTCCATATCCAGCTTGCTTTCCTCCTGGTGGTAGTTTGGCATTACGGCGTTATAACCAGAGAGCGAAGGTTCGGCGTATATAATACTATCATCAATTTCCTTCACTTTTTTGAAAGTTAACTTTGCCGTAATTTCTTCTACAGTAGCTTTGAGGGCAATGTCATTATCATCAAGCATAATCACCGTGTCGATTAGGTTATCCAGATCCCTCACCTGGTGTGTTGAAATGATAATGCAACGTTCATCTGTCATGGCCGAAGCCATAATTTTTCTAAACTGCGCCTTAGATGGAATATCCAAACCGTTTGTGGGTTCATCCATAATAACCAGTTTTGCTTGTGTAGCCAGTCCGAAAGCAATTATTACCTTTTTCTTTTGTCCATAACTCATATTAATAAGTTTCTGTTCAACCGGAATGTCGAATTCTTTTATCAGGTTAGCGAAATAAGCATGATCGAAGTTTTTGTAAAAAGGAGCATTAGCTTTTAAGTAAGCATCAATTTTCACGGATGGTAGATAAAACTCTTCAGGAATAAAACAGATTTGCTCCAAAAGTGCCGGTTGCCGTTTAGCAGGATTAAAACCCATTACCTCCAAACTGCCACTTTGCGCATAAACCAAACCAGCCAGGTTTTTTAGCAAGGTAGATTTACCTGCACCATTTTTACCAAGCAAGCCATAAATATGGCCGTTGCTTAACCGCATGCTCATATTTTTAAATAATGGCTTATGCTTGCTGTAGCCAAAATTAAGATTGTTAATGTTGATCATATCTACTGTATTAGTTAAATAATACACTAATGTATGATGTTGTTCGGTTATCTCCAAATTTTTGCCGAAAAAAGTTTCACGTTGGGTGGAGAGCGGCTGGCGTTTTTCATTTATACGTTAACCCTAAACGCTACACGCTTGGCGCTCTTCGCCATCTCCTCCGCCATTGGAAGGTAAAATATCCATTAAATAATGGTGCAATAAAACATCCTTAACTGGTAGATTGTATGTTTGTAAGAGATCGATAAACAATGGATACAAAATGGGCATACTTGCTTGGCCGTTTGGCAATAGGCATAAGTTTTTTTGGGCATGGCTTGGTGCGTTTGCCTAAACTTGCCGGTTTCAGCAGCTGGATGGTTGGGCAATTTTCTAAATCAATTCTGCCTGAAGCCCTGGTAATTCCCTTTAGCTATGTTTTGCCTGTTGCAGAATTTATGGCCGGGATACTTATTATTGTTGGCTTATTTACAAGGCAGGGATTGCTTTTAGCTGGGGCAGTTACTTTGGCACTTATTTTTGGCACCACCCTGATTGAAAACTGGGAAGCATTGCCATCTCAACTTTTGCATGTTGCATTTTTATCGGTGTTGTTGGCTTACTTACCGCATAACAGTTATGCGGTTGATAAAATCATAAAAAAATAATGATGGAATACAGAAAAATAGGAAATTCAGATTTAGAACTCTCGGTAATTACTTTTGGTGCATGGGCTGCTGGTGGTTGGATGTGGGGGAGTACGGATAGAAATGATGCCATAAACGCAATTAAAGCCGGATACGATTTAGGCGTTACCTCAATTGATACTGCACCAATTTACGGCCAAGGAGAAAGTGAAGAGATTGTAGGGGAGGCAATAAAAGGCATCTCACGCGATAAATTGCAACTGGTAACTAAATTTGGGATGCGGTGGGATTTGGCCAAAGGCGATTTCGGCTTTAAAAGTAAAAACAATGACGGAAAAGAAATCGATATCTATAAATATGCCGGTAAAGAGAGTGTAATTTATGAATGCGAACAATCCTTAAAGCGTTTAGGTACTGATTACATCGATCTGTATCAAATTCACTGGCCAGATGTTACAACACCTATTAATGAAACTTTTGAAGCGGTAAGCAGATTAATTGAGCAGGGTAAAGTACGTTATGCAGGAGTGTGCAATTACGATGTAGCACAATTAAAAGAAGCAGATCAAACGTTAACACTTGTATCAAACCAGATTCCATTTAGTATGGTAAACCGTGGTGTAGAGGATGAGATTGTTCCTTATTGCATCGAAAATAATAAATCAGTTTTAGCTTACAGTCCGATGGAACGGGGTTTGTTAACCGGAAAAATGACGGCAGATTATAAATTTGAAGAAGGCGATCACCGCCAGGGCAATAAATTCTTCTCACCAGAAAGCATTGAAAAAACAAATGCTTTTTTGGCTAAAATTAAGCCATTGGCCGATGAAAAAAATGCAACCCTATCTCAGCTGGTTTTACGTTGGACGGTTGAACAACCAGGCATTACCATTGCTTTGGTGGGTGCGAGAAATGAAAAACAAGCCATTCAGAATGCTGAGGCCATAAACGTAAAATTAAATGCTGAAGAAATTCAATTTATTGATACTGAACTGGCGCATGCTGATTTTTAATCCTCTGTTTATTTCTCTCTGCCCTTCGTGGTTAAAATATTAAAAAGATATGTCGAAATTATTTTCTCCTTTTACTATAAAGGATGTAACCTTAAAAAATAGATTAGTTATTTCTCCAATGTGCCAGTATTCTTCAATAGATGGCTTTGCAAACGATTGGCATTTGGTGCATTTAGGCAGCCGGGCTGTTGGTGGTGCCGGATTAATTATCCAGGAAGCTTCTGCAGTTACCGAAGATGGAAGAATTACTTATGCTGATTTAGGCATCTGGAAAGATGAGCATGTAGATAAATTGAAACAGATTGTTTCTTTTATTCACAACAATGGAGCAATTGCAGGCATTCAACTGGCACATGCAGGTAGAAAAGCAAGTTGCGAAGTGCCATGGAATGGCGGAGAGCAGATTGCCTCAGGCGGAAATAGCTGGAAACCTGTTGGTCCATCACCTATCCCTTTCAAACAAGGCCAGGTAGAGCCGCATGAATTAACGATTTCAGAAATTCAGGATATTGTATTTGCTTTCAGGGCTGCGGCAAAACGTGCTTTAGATGCTGGTTATAAAGTAGTAGAAATACATGCTGCACATGGTTATTTACTGCACGAATTTTTTAGTCCACTCAGCAATAAACGTACTGATATATATGGTGGTAGTTTCGAAAACCGCATCCGTTTGGTAATTGATGTGGTTGAAGCAGTACAATCGGTTTGGCCAGAAAATTTGCCGTTATTTGTGCGTATTTCGGCAACAGATTGGACAGAAGGCGGCTGGAATGAAAATGATTCATTGCAGTTGGTTGCAGTATTGAACGATCGTGGGGTGGATTTAATTGATACCTCTTCCGGCGGAAACGTACCTGATGCTTTCATTCCGGCGGGGCCTAATTATCAGGTTCCTTTTGCCGATAAAATCAGGAATGAAATTGGCATTTACACGGGTGCCGTTGGCATTATTGTAGAAGCCAACCAGGCTGAAGAAATTTTGGAACAAGGCAAGGCAGATCTCATTTTTATAGCCCGCGAATCGTTGCGTGATGCCTATTTCCCTACTCATGCCGCACAAGTACTTGGCGATGATACGGAATGGCCAAATCAATACGTGAGGGCTAGGCGGGAAACGGCTAAGAAATAACCCTGAATTGATTTCAATGTCTACTAACCCCAATCCTTTTTGAAGAAGCAATCTTAAAACTTGAGCTTATAGCAAGAGTTTTAAGATTGCTTTCTACTTCACAATGTGAACATTTTTCGAGATAAGCTACTTATTGCTGTGGTTCCTTAATAGAAAAATTTACTGGCATTTAAAATCGCTTTATCGTTATCCTGTAAAATACAGTTTGGATAAATCGTATAACCCGTCCACATTAAGGCCTGAGGATTTTCATTTGCTGGATGCGGCATCCCGAAAGCATGCCCCAATTCGTGGCCGGCACCACCAATCCATCTCGGAACAGCTTCGGTCATTTGTCCGGTTAATCCTTTAAGGTCATTTTCTGGCATGGCCGTAAAACCTGCTGCGCCTGCACCAGTTGTTCCTGCTGCATCTACATAGGTTAAATAAATGTATTTTGTTTCATCATAACTGCTTCCAAGTAAAGCTTTAGCATCATTTTTTGCATTAGAATAGAAATAAAATTGTGCATCACCTGTATTACCATTTTGTGCATTAAACCATGCGGCAGGATGCGAACTCTGCATCGTTTCTACCAGCATATTGCCATTTATATGAAAAGTTTTGTTGCTGCCCAATGTATTTTTATACCATGTTGTTAATTGAGTAATGCAGTTTCCGGCAGCATCTGTATATGCTTTATTTAGTGATCGATCTGATGGAACGATATAAATTACCCTCACACTTAAATTTGCCGGACTTGGATTTGGCCCTGTGAAAGTTGGGTTTTCAGGATCCATTTTGTCACTATTTTTAGAACAGGATATTAAACAAAATAGTATCAGTAGGCCTAATGCAAAGGTTTTAAAAGATGTTTTCATAGTAGGTTTTATTGGTTAACGATTGGTTTTATCTACTCTACTAACAGTCAATTGCTTAGATATGTTTGTTTTGTGATTTTACATGCTTTAAGGGAAACAAAAAAAAGTGCGACTAATCTTATCGACCAGTCGCGCTTTTGTTATTGAAGATTTTGCTGGTTTAAATTATTTTACCAGGGTAAAAGGAACATAAAGTCCGAATGTGATATTTCTTCCAGTGTTATAAACTCCTAAATTTGGGTTTTCCTGGTCAAAACGACCTGGTTTAAACCTGCTTAAAGCATCATAATATTTCTGATTTAACAAGTTGTTGGCTGATACCGATAATTTTACAGGTTGCTTGCCTAAATTAAATGTAGCACCAATGCCAGCATTTAACAATGTATAACCACTTGTGGGGGTTTCAAAAACATCATCAACACGGGTTTGCTTAAATGCAGAGTTAATACCAACCGATAGGTAAGCATCATTTGTTCCTTTAAGTTTAGGTTCAAAACGTAACTCATTTCTCAATGTTCCGGCAGGAATAAATGAAAGGGGCCTGTTTAAAGTATTGTTTTGAGCGTGTACATATCCAAATGTATTTTCGAAATGGATAAATGGAACCGGGTGAATGGTTAAACTTGCTTCAGCACCGTAAAGATTTGCATTTACCTGTCCGTAGCGGTAAACATCGAAAAGTGTACCGTCAACCTCGCGCTGTTCGCCATTATTTGATGCATAAATGTAGTTGTGGATGTAATTATTATAAATGCTGGCACTTGCACTAACAATTTTCCCTTCATATTCTAATGCTGCATCTATTTGGTAACTGCGTTCAGGACTTAAGGCCGAATTACCAATTTCGTATCTAAAAGTACCTTCATGCACACCGTTAGATCCTAACTCAGCAGGATTCGGGGCACGAAACGCACTACCAGCGTTAGCCTTAAAGTTAAGTTCATCATTAAATTGGTGCGTAAAACCCAGTGCGCCACTCACATTGGAAAATTTATTTTTAAATGGTGCAAAAAGTTCTTCTCCATCATCGAATAGTTGTTTTCCGTTGTTTTTTCTAAAATCGTAACGTGCACCGATGCTGAAAGTGTTGTTATCCCAGTTTTTCTTTGCAAAGGCGAAAACACCCAATCCAAACGTATCATACGCCGGAATTAAAAATTCTGTTCCTTTGTTTTGGCTATGGGCATCGTCTACACTTAGGCCAAATACTGGTTGCCATCCATTGGTTTCGTGGATATAGTATTTTAAATCTGCATTGTAGGTTTTTAGGTCAAAAAATAAAGCTGGATCTGGACCATCCAACTCCCGGCGTTGGTTTTGCTGATATCCAAAATCGGCTTTCAAGTTGCCATTTCCTATTATGAAATTGTTGTTTAAAGCAATTTTGTAGTGGCGAATATCCTGACGCGGATATGCTAAAGTGCGGCTTTTATTGTCGTCATTGGTAAATGGGCTGCCATCTTCTTTAACAAAATTTCCATTGTCATCAAGCGTTGGCTCATAAAAACCAATATTGTTGCGGAAGCTTGAAACGTTTAAATGTGTGTAGCCCCAACTTTTATTTAAGCCTACCATACCACTTAAGTCGGTTTCATTAAAACCAGAGTTAGGAAAATACCCTGTTGGTGTTTTAAAAGAATAGGCATTTTTATAGGTTCCGCGTGCTCTCCAAACAAAACCGTTTTCATTACCATTCAACATTAAAGAGTTGGCGCTTAAGCCATTGTTGGTTGAGTAATTGGTTATAAATTCACCTTTTATCTGTCCTTCGGGCGCAGAACTTGGCTCCAGTAAATTAATTACACCGCCAAGTGCGTCAGAACCATACATTAATGAAGCTGCGCCACGTAAAACCTCCACACGGTCTGATTTAAACTGATCGATTTCAATACCATGTTCATCACCCCACTGCTGTCCCTGTTGTTTAATTCCGTCATCCAAAGTTACAATTCTGTTGTAACCTAATCCCCTGATTACGGGTTTGGAAATGGATGGGCCGGTGGTAATTTGTGATACACCAGGAATTTTGGTCAGGGCATCGATTAAGTTGGTAGAAGGCTGAAGCAACTGATCTTTACCGATAACTGCCGAAGAAGCGCTATTTCGTTTACTTGTACTGCTGATTAAACTTCCGGTAATTACAATTTCCTTCGTTTCAATTGCGGTAGGTTGCAGCGCAAACTCCAATCCACCCGCATCGGCCAAATTTACTACTTTGGTTGCGGTTTTATAACCAACATAATGCACTTCTACTAAATAACTTCCTTTGGTTGGAAGGTTATTAATGACAAACTCGCCATCATTATTGGTAACGGCTGTAACTTTTAAATCGGGTATAAAAATGGTTGCACCAGGCAGTGTTTGTTTGGTACTGGCATCAATAACCTTACCTTTTATATCTTTCAGTACTGCAGCAAAAACGGTGCTGCTCAATAATGTATATAGAATTACCAAGCCAATAAGCTGTAATTTTTTCATGTTTTGTGTGTAAATAAAAATGATGGAAAGCCAAAACAATAGCTTGAATAAAGCTTGTTTCAGTTTTTCTTATAAATAATTGGTTCAGCGCGAATGCGCTACAAGAAAAATTAAGCTAAAGGGGGGCCGCGTAAGCAAGTACGCTTAATTTCGGTAAAGGCATTTTTCAATGTAGGCTCAGTACGGCTGAAAATTTTTGCCGATAAGAAAATCCTGTAAATGTGATGGGTTTGCACATAATTTTTCTCAAAGCTGGCATTACAGATTAAACAGGTATCGCCGTGCGACTGCACATGACTAACATGTTTACAATGCGCTTCTTTCGGAACAATTGGTGCTGCCGGATGATGATGAAGCACACTCCACGGAGTTAAGGCAATAGCAAATACGATCAGCATAAATGCCGACAAGTATTTCTTAATGTTTTGCTTGTGCTTTTTCAACAGTCCAAAAGTAGTAAATCCTAAGCAATTATATATATTTACAAAGTAACATTGTATTTATGATGTTATGACTGACGGTTTTATTAAAAGTTTAAAAGGAATTTAACCAATAGTAATATGTTCGCTTTATGGTTTGCATCAAATAAAATTGACTAATAATGAGGTTTGTTAGAAAGAACATTTTAAATGCTTTGTTTATCATTACCCTTTTGGTAATTGTTTTTGTGCCTGATGCAAAAGCCTTTTTCATTAAAGGATTAATAGAAGTAGGTTTTTATAAACCTGCTGTTGATGTACCGAAAGAAAACTTTACAAATCTTAACGGCATTCAGTTTAAAGATGCAAAAGGTAAAATTGTAGATCTCGGTGATTTAAAAGGAAAAGTAATTTTTATTAATTTCTGGGCAACCTGGTGCCCGCCATGCAGGGCTGAAATGCCATCAATCAGCAAATTGTATAATCAGTTTAAAGATGATAGGGATGTTGTTTTTATTTTTGCCGACGCAGATGGCGACCTTGTAAAATCAACCGGGTTTATGACCGAGCGGAAATATGCCATGCGTGTTTTTAAAGTAGAAAGTAATATTCCTGAAAAGCTATTCGCCGGATCTTTGCCCACAACCGTTATTTTTGATAAACAAGGAAGATTATCTTTTAAACATGAAGGTGTGGCTAATTATGCAGATAAAAAGTTTGTTGATTTCCTTAATAAATTAAAAAACGGCAATTAATAGGTCGTTTAAATCATAATTTGAATATTCTTGTAAAAACCATCCAATTAGCTAGAGAATGCAATAGATTGAATGACGGAAGGGTTAATCAATGATTTTGTTATTTTTGTCCCCATGATTTCATTTTTCGAGGCTTCACTCAAGCAACTTTCCATCCACCATACAGGCAACAAACTGCTTGAAGAATATTATAAATTATCTGATGCTCCTCTAAGAATTGATGATGAAGTGTTAGGTAACCTATTGATGCAGTATTTTTTAAAGCCTTTCGAAAAGGTAAATGAAGTTTACCGTTTTTACCATCCTAACGATAATTTAGAACTTAATGAAGTGTTCCATTTTGTTCACGAAATTTTTGAGAACAACGAACTTTTTCATGAAGATTCACAGCAATTGGCTAAACATCTTTATGATGTAGCCAACCATCCGAAAATTAAATCAGGAGAGTTGTATGTTGCTTATTTCGAAAAAGTGCAGATAGAAGGAGAGCAACTGGATGTTGTAGGCGTTTTTAAATCTGAAACGAAGGATACTTATTTAAAAGTTTTTCCGGAGCAGGATGGCTTTAACGTTAGCTACGAACAGGAAGCGATTAGCATTAACAAACTGGATAAAGGCTGTTTGATTTTTAATGTAGATAGAGAAGAAGGTTATAAAGTTGTGGTACTGGATCAATCGAAAAGCAGCAACGATTCTGCTGTTTACTGGAAAGATGAATTTTTAAAGCTGAAGATCAGAAACGATAGCTATAACCAAACCAATAATGTTTTAGGCGTTTATAAAAACTTCGTCACACAGAAGCTGGATGATGATTACGAAATCAGCAAAGCAGATAAAATTGACCTGCTGAACCGCTCGATGAAGTATTTTAAGGAAAAAGAAACCTTCGATATTGAAGAGTTCGGTAATGAGGTAATTGGTAATGCGGAGGGGATCGAGTCGTTTAAAAACTACAAGAAAAATTACGAGCAGGAATTTGAAAGTCCGATTGCTGATAATTTTGAAATTGCAGAATCTGCCGTTAAAAAACAGGCGCGTGCCTATAAAAGCGTGTTAAAGCTGGATAAAAACTTCCACATTTACATACATGGCAATAAAGATATGATCGAAAAAGGTTACGATGATGATAAATCGATGAACTTTTATAAAGTGTATTTTAGGGAAGAGGAATAGAGGGTTTTTGAGTTTGGGGTTATGAGTTTGGGGTTTGGAGTTGCCTGGCATGGTTCAGTATGGCATCGCCCCCGTACCCTCAGTTCGTGTGCCTACAGACAAAATGAAATGCAAGGTTTAAGCATGTTTCAGTGGATCATCGCATCCAAACTCATTACTCCAAGCGCCACACTAAATCCGCTGTTGTGCCTTTAAGGCCAGATACTGATTAATTACATTAACCGTTAATTTTTGTGGAGGCGTAAGAATAGCGAGAATGCCATTTTTGTTAAGCTCTTTAACCATTAACTTTTTCTCGTAGATAAATTTCTCTGCAATTGTTTTGTGATAAATACCTTCCACATTTTTTGCAGGTTCAGTGCTTAATTCTTTCAGTTCAGTATTTTCGAAAAAGACAACCACTAACAAATGGTATCTGGCAATCCTTTTCAGGTAGGGCAATTGCCTTTGTAGTGCCGATAAGCTTTCAAAATTAGTAAAGAAAACCAGGAGCCCGCGTTGTTTTACTACCGAGCGCACGGCTGAATATAAGGCTTCGAGGTTACTCTCCAGATACCGTGTTTTTTCTTTATAAAGCACATTCATAATAGTGCCCAGCTGTGATTCCTTACGGTCTGCAGGAACAACCGATCCGATATTTTCAGCTATTGTAATTAAACCGGCCTTATCTTCTTTAAGCATTGCCACTTTTGAAAGTGCTACAGTAGCATTTATGGCATAATCAAGCAAACTTAACCCTTCAAAAGGCATGCGCATTACACGCGATTTATCAATAACGCAATAAATATTCTGCGATTTCTCGTCTGTATAAGTATTTACCATTAAACCGCCTTTTCTGGCAGTAGCTTTCCAGTTTATGGTGCGTATATCATCACCTCCGACGTAATTTTTAATCTGATCGAACTCGCTGCTCTGGCCAATTTTCCTGATTTTTTTTATGCCAAATTCAGTTAAATAGCGTGAAACAGCCATCAATTCGTATTGCCCAAGGTTGATAAAGGATGGGAATACAGGTAGAATTTTTGAACCATCAAAATTATAGCGGCGATTAATTAAACCCAGGGGTGAACCAATATAAGTTCTGATAAATCCAAAATCATACTCCCCACGTTTGGTTGGACGCAAATTATAATGAATTGACTTGATTTCTGCAGGTTTTAAATGAAGTTTAAAATCTTTATCGCGTAACTGAAACTGGAAAGGTACCTCATCAATTACTCTTGCTTTTATGCCAAATCCATAATGATTTTTAATCTCAATCTGTACCGGGTTTTCGTCGCCGTTGCTTAAACGTTTTGAGGTGAATCTTTTTGCTTCTATACCTTCGATATTTCGGTAAAGAATAAAAATATCGGTAAAAAACAAAATAATTACTGTTCCTGTTGCAATTTCAGGAATATCGCCTAGCCAGGCAAAAAAGAATTTCAGCAGAAAAAGCACAATGCAAAACCCCAAGGCCATAAATAACCGGTTGGTTAGGAACAGATTGCTATAATATTGCTGAAAGAATTTTTTCAATGTTGTTTAATCGGCTAATTGTTTTAACTGGATAATTGCTGCGGCTAAATACCACTTAAGGTTTCAAGCTCTGGTATTCAAAACTATCTTGGTACTTCAATTTTTTTAATAATCTGGTTAACAATATCGGTTGTGGTTAATCCTTCCATTTCTTTCTCTGGTGATAACAATATCCTGTGGGCAAGCACCGGGCCTGCAACAGCAATAATATCTTCAGGTGTAACAAAATCTCTGTCTTGGATGGCTGCAAAAGCTTTAGCACTATGTACAATTGCTAATGATGCTCTTGGCGATGCACCTAAATAAAGCGATGAATTATTACGGGTTTCGTTTACAATTTTTGCAATAAACTCTAAAAGTTCAGGCTCCACAAATAAATTACGGATAATGGCCCTGGCTTCCTGTATTTGCTGAACAGATAATACTGGTTTTACTTCACTTAAAAGTGTTTTATTTACCAAAGTGTGCTGAGCCATCAGAATGGCCGTTTCTTCCTCTAATGAAGGATATTTTACTTCTATTTTAAATAAAAACCTATCCAATTGTGCCTCCGGCAAACGATAGGTCCCTTCCTGTTCTATTGGGTTTTGTGTGGCCAATACCATAAACGGCTCATCCATGATATAGGTTTGGCCATCAATAGTAACCTGACGTTCTTCCATCACCTCGAATAAGGCCGATTGCGTTTTTGCAGGTGCACGGTTAATCTCATCAACCAAAATAATATTGCCAAAAATCGGACCTTTTCTAAATTCGAAATCTCCTGTTTTAGTATTAAAAATGGGTGTGCCCAAAACATCTGATGGCATTAAATCAGGCGTAAACTGAACCCTCGAAAACTGTGCATCAATCGATTTTGCGAGCAATTTGGCACTTAACGTTTTTGCCACACCGGGTACACCCTCAATTAAAATATGTCCATCGGCAAGCAAACCAACAATTAGGAAGTCGATAACCTGTTTTTGGCCTACAATAATATTTCCAAGTACGTTTCTTATCTGATTCACCGCCGCATTGAGTGCGCTTAAATCGGTACGTGGGTTAAACTGTTCTTGTTCCATTGCTTTGCGTATTTTTATAAAACTGTTCTATGCTTTCGTTTAAATTAATCAATTGTGTATCGCTCAATTCGCTCATTTTTGGCGTTTGAATAAAATGTTTGGTCAATGTTTTAGCCAGGGCCTCATTAATGCCTGTTTTTTCCATTAACAACTGCGCAAAGTTGCTGTCGATCTCATTGGTTTTTAAGTAGTACCTTGTTCTTAAATACTCCATAAAATAATTTATTTTCTTTAAGCCAATATCCAGGTTATTCCGTTCGTGGTAATATACACTTCCCACTACATTAACAAATGCCAGCGAAGAATTGATAAAAGGATCTGCTATCGGAATAATTCTTTGCCTGCGTTTGCTCTCGTAGAGCACAAAAAGAATCAGGCTAAAAATGGCCAGGTAATAGGCAAACTCAAGTTCGGGATGTTTAAAAAATACCCTAAGCATATCGGTTGTGGTATTTTTTTGGACAGAAAAATATTCGTCGAAAATAACCTGCTTGCTGCCATGTAGATAACTTAAAGTTTTTGCGGCATATTCTGCACCGTATTTATTTAACAGGTTAAAATTGGTGTAAAATCCAGGTTCTGCAATCAGGTAAAGATTGCCTTTGCCGTAACTGTAACGGATAAAGTTAGGTCTGCCTTTTCCGTTTACACCAAGTATGGTGGTTTTGCTGCTATCTAACTTGCTAAAATACTGACTGCCTATGCCTCGTTCAAAGCCATAGTTGGCTTCGGTTTTTAAATTTGGATTAGTGAAATTCAGGTTATTACCTTCAGCCGTCATCGAGGTAGAAGTTTGTATCTTAAGGTCTTTTTCCAAATTACCTAAATCGTAACTGGCAATAAATACATCGTTTCCGGCCTGCATGTATTTAACCATCTGGCCGAAATCGGTTTTGCTGATCTCTGCCTTTTGAGCAACAATTAAATAGGCTGTTTTATTCAGTTTTTTTCCTTTTAAGGTATTGTAAATGGCAATTTTTGATAGCTGAACATCTGCTGCGGGTAAAATATCTTTAATTCTATTGTACAAAATAAAAGTTCCGTAAGGAATTTTATCTTTTGTAGCATAAGTTGGGGCCCAATTAGTGGGCGTAGGCTTATTATACTGCGCAACCAAGTAAGCAATGATGAGGAAAGCACCAATAACCAGGTATATTTTGTATCCTTTCATTTAATCTGCCTGTTAAACTGGTTAAACGATTGATTTATAGGCTCGAATTTTACTTCATCAATAGGGAAATCGCCATACCAGATGTAATCGAACTGCAGGGTAAGTCTGCTGAAATCGTTTCTAAGTTCCGGTTTGCTAATCTCCATCAGGTAATTGTAATTCGTTTTATCTGGCTGCCACTGAATTATTTCGGCATCGCTGAGTTGTTTTAACGCACGGAGATACAAAAGCCTAACGGCCAAACGGAATTTTCTTTCGGAAACCAACCTTTGCAATTCCTGTTCGTAATCAATTTCATGAATATTTTCTGTAATCACATCGTAAGGCAGTATGGTTGCTTTTGATTTCTTCCTGAAAATATTCTCGGCACCAATAATCTTAATTACAATATATAAAATTAATGCAACGCCCAATCCGATAAAAATATACCGCGAAAATGGGTTTGATGATGCACCTTGAAACAAATCACCTATCAAACGCCAAAACCACATCCAAAATTTATCCCAAAGCGACAATTGTTGCTGTCCTATCTCGTCGTACTGAAATTCTTTTTGCGCCTTGTAATCACTAATGGCATCTTTATCAAATTTTGATGGCGTAATTTTGGTGCTGTCTACCTCGACGATCAAAGATTTTGCTTTCGGCTTAATAGCTTGCGCATTGCTGATTACCGGAATAAAAAACAACAGAAAAACAAGAAAATATCGGATTACAGCACGTTGCATTTTAATATTCTTCAGGTCGGGTATCTATTGGTTTTTCTGTATTGCCGAAATTTGCAATCCGCTCCATCAATCCGGTACTTTCTTTCTGTTCTACCAAACTAAAATAAGCCAGCGAAATGGTGATGATGGGTATAATGGTAAATACCTGACACAGCGATTGTAGCACAGTGGTAATCATGGTAAGGGTTAGCGACATGTGGGGTGTTTTATGTGTAAACATCCCGATCATATTAAACAAACTGGTAGGCAAAATAACCATACTCATGCAGGCATAAACAATAATCCATACCACGATCAGTGTACCAAAAGTAATCCAGAAATTATCCTTAATAATTTTGAAGCTTCTGCTAAATGAATAACTTAAAGAGCCGTTTTCAATTACCATAATAGGAAACATCATCGCAATGAAAGGAAATAGCCAAAAGCCGGGTATCAGGCAGAACATAAAAGCAACACACAACATGATGATCAATAGAAGAGAGCTGCCAAAAATTCGGAAGAAATAGTATTTAAAATATCCCCAAACCTCATCTATGGTAGGCGTTTGATTGCCTTTTTGCACATAAATAGCAATATAAGAGAGTATGGCTACACTCATACTTGCATAAGTGGCCAAAGAAAATAAGATAGATAAGAAATATTCTATTCCGTATAAACGCCCAAAAGCTAATCCGCTTGTACCCGTTCCACTACCGAAAGTATTGATGATGTTTACCATTTTATATTGTTGCAACAACATGGTTAGCATACTTGCCAGAACAAATAAGCCACAAAATGTAAAATACACTTTGATTAATGGCTTAAAATTTTGGCGCATAAAGGTAAAAGTATCATTAATCACCTGTCCGAAATCTCTTCTTTTCTTAAATTCAATTGCTGCCATTTTAATCTAGTGATTGTTGTTTATTGTAAATTTTAATAGGGTAGATAAATACATACCAAATGATAAAAGCTGCGGATGATAACAGGATCGAAATGCTTAGCCATAGGGGCATGCCGGTATGCCGTGTAACAAAGCTTTCGAAAAATGCAGCAACGATAAAAATAGGGATCAAACCGATCACGATTTTTAAACCATCTTTTGCTCCTTTGAGTACAGATGCCATTCGGGTATAGGTTTTAGGAAATAAAAAACTATTGCCCAATATCAATCCTGCGGCTCCTGCCAAAACGATTGCAGATATTTCTAATGTTCCATGGATCCAGATTACCAGTACCGATTGAAAACCTAAGCCTCTGCTAAAAAAGAAATATTGAAAAGATCCGAGCATTATGCCATTTCTGAACAGTGAAACTATCGAGCCAAATGAAAAAATAATGCCCAGAACAAATGTATATAAGGCAACATAAATATTGTTTACCCCAATTTGGAAAAACATCATAAGCTCATTTTCTTGCTTGTATACACCAAAAGGATCGCCTTTTGCAATATTTTCATTAGTCATATTTACATAACCATCGCCCATAATCAGGCGCACAAAAGTATCGTCGTACTTGGCCGATAAAGCACCAATTGCACACGAAATCAGGAAGAATGCCAGCGCATAGTATATTTGTTTACGGTGTTGTAAAAAAATTAAAGGGAGTTCGGTTTTCCAGAAATGAATAAACCGGTTCGATTTCTCTTTTTTGTTTTTATAAACTGATTGATGCAGTTTGGAGGCCAAACCGTTTAAATAAGCTGTGGTTTTAGAATTGGGATAAAATGTTTTTGAGTAAGCAAGGTCGTTGGTTATTTCTATAAACTGATTGGCAACTTCATCAGGATTGGCCTGTTGCATGGAATCGTAATTTTGCCACTTCTCCGAATTCTGTTTAACAAATAATGCTTCTCTCATTTAAGGCGTTACCAAATCTTGGGTTAAAATAGTTAATTTTTTGTGGAAATGAAATTTACATTGTTTCTCATCTCGAAACATTTTTAATGCAGATGCAATAATTGGCGGAAATATAAGAAATCATTAGTTGAAAATAATTTAAGATCGATATACAGCAATTATCTTTAAAAAAAATTATGTTTGAATATGGATAGCATCAAAATTAGCACCGCTCAAAATATTGATATTGATTACGAAATTGCCGGACTGGGAGAACGCATAGCTGCCCGCTGCATAGATTTGGCCGGGTTTTTAGTTATTGCGGTTATTACCATGGTGGTGATGGGGGCAGCCCAGATGGCAATGTCGGGTAGTGCTGCAATGGTTGTTTTTTTTATATTTCTGGCCATTTTTGCTTTCTACGATCTGGTATGTGAAATTACAATGGAAGGCCAGACTTTAGGAAAAAAAATATTAAAAATAAAAGTAATTAGTTTAGATGGATCCCAACCTAATTTAGGTCAGTATGTTTTTAGGTGGCTATTCAGGATGATTGATTTTGGTTTCCCTTTTGGTTGGGGCGTGGTTGCACTGGTTTCAGTAGCGGTAACCAAAAACCACCAGAGAGTGGGCGATATACTGGCCAAAACCACTTTAATTAAAACAAAGCCCAGAACTGAATTTACCAATGTAGCCTTTAGCTTTAATTTGCCAGAAGAGTACAACGCGCAGTTTAAAGAGGTTTTGCATTTAAATGATAGGGATATTGAGTTAATACATGAGGTATTAACAGGTTACTATCAAACAGGAAATGCCGATTTAATTTATGCCATGGCCGCTAAAACCAAAGCACATATTCTGGCAACCGTCCCATCCGGAATGAATGAATTACAGTTTTTAGAAACGGTGTTAAAAGATTATAATCACTTAACCGCTAATATGAGCGTTTAGCTGAAAAACATTTTGTGCAGGTAGCTAATCATTACAAAATTGCCAACAGTGATAACCATTATCCTGAATAGGAGTGTGCGTTGCTTAATGTTGAATTTATAAAGTATTACTGTAGAGATAAACAGCAATAAGAGTGGTATAGTTGGTGGGTAAAGTGACCAGCTTTTTGATAGATTGCCTTGAACAAGAGCAATTAAAGATCTTTGGAAGCCACAACCCGGACAATCAATGCCAGTTAAAGCTTTAAATGGGCAGGCTATTAAATGATTTTGCAGCCAATCAACAAAGTTGATTAAGCTGCAAAATATAAATATGATAAACATCCTGAATTAAACTACCGGTGGAGGGGTATCGTTAGGTGTATTCTGATTATCAGTTGGTTTGTTAAAAGGATTGTTGAAAGGATTATTTCCAAAACCGCCGTTTTGTGCTTCTGCCGCTGATGGACCTAAATATCTAGCATCGCTAAAACCCAAGATCGGCCAAAAAATGTATGGAAAGATAACTAAACCAACTGTAAAGCCTTCTGATTTGCCAAAACTTTTACTTACTAAATTATAAAGCCAAACTGCAAATACGATATTAACACAAGGTATTATTAACCATAAAATCCAGATCATTGGTTTGCCTACAATTTCTAACAAAATGATCAAGTTGTAGATAGGGATAATTGCGGCCCAGCCTGGTTTACCTGCTTTTTCGAATACTTTCCACATGCCAACAATCCACAAAACGATTATCGCAAGGTAAAAAATACCCCCAACTAAGCCAATACCCGCGGCTACTCCGCCTGATTCATACTCATTCATAATTTTAATGTTTTTAAAGGTGATTAATTTAAATAGTTGAACTAAAGTAAATTTTTTAATTTAAAAACAGAATAAATAAGCGGCTAAATTATTTCAACACATTAGCAACATTTGTGAATAAAGCACTTGCCCATTCGGCATACATTTTACCACTTGGATGCAACCCATCGTTGGCAATTAAAGAAATATCGGTGGCTGCATTTCTGGATGCTGGCGTAATGTTGGTGTAGCTAACACCTGCTGCAAGCGTTATTTCTTGATTTGCAGCGTTAAAACTATCGATTTCGCTTGAAATGGTTTGGGAGTTTCTTCCAGAATTTTTAGCAAAGGGAGTAACCCCCCAATCGGGTATGGAAACCACAAAGACTTTGCTTTTATCGCCTCCGGCAAACGTTATCGCTGTTTGTAACAATTCTGCGAACTCTTTTTTATAAGTGTTTATCGGGTAGCCACGGTATTGATTGTTAACGCCGATTAAAAGCGTTACAAAACTATATGTTCCGGTTAAGGCTTCTCTTTTTATGGCAGATTGCAGCTCGTCGGTGGTCCAGCCGGTAACAGCAATAATTTTAGGGTTTGCTACATTTTTGCCTTTAGCCTTGAGCAGGTTTTGCAGTTGATAAGGGAAAGATTCTGCCTGCTTAACCGCTTCTCCAATGGTGTACGAATCGCCCAGGGCCAGGTAAGTGTAATCGCCGGTTGTTGCCGGGGTTGTTGTAGGCGTACTGCTAGTAGGTTCGGTATACATGGGCTCTTTTTTTGTGCAGCCCGAAGTTAGTAAAGAAAATAAAATGATGTTCAGCAAAATTTTCATAGTTTAATCTACGAAATAGCTTTGAGCTTAGTTTTATTTCAGCGCAATGATCAGTTTTTGTCTAAAAGCAGCATCTGTAATAATCCCTGCCTCAAAATTTCCAAAGTTATTTTGGATCATTTGATTTTCTTTTTCAGTTAAGTTATTAAAGAAAAATGCGCACGATAATTTGAAGCCAGTTTTATCTGTAGCATAAAAGGCATCTGTTAAAATAGATGCGGTTGATCCACCTTTCTGCCCCAAATGTTCAAATGCTGCCTGATTGCTAGGATTTAGCATTGGCCACTCCATAATCTGATCTAATGTTTGCTGAACTTCGGGCTTGAAATAATTTCTATCGTTAATTTTCCGCATAATGTTTGCATAATCAGCAGTGGTTGACGCGACTAACTTATCCGACCATATTTTTTGGAGCCTAAACGAAAGGTCACCAGGCTTAAGAGTTTTAATGAACGCCGAATCTGTTTTTAATTTAAGGTGATTGCTTTCGCAGCGTTTCCTGTATTCATCCATTGGCATTGCCTGCAGTTGAGCAGCCCATAAATTTTCGCTAATATTTTCCGGCTTTAAACATGTCATAAGTGCGCCAGCGGTAAAATAATAATAGGGGGTGTGTTTGCTGATTTTTAGTGTTTTAATGTTGCTGTTTATGTTTTCCAGGCCTAATAGATCCTCAAGGTATTCGGTATTGGCATTCGAACTGAACCTAATCATGCCCTGAGCAACCTGTAACAATGAAACACTGTCGCCTTTTTTCTTTTTTAACGATTTCAGCCAGGCTGGATGTGCACCTCCATCTAAAGGAATATAATATTTGTTAAGTTCGGCTATAGGAATACTTAGCGTTGCATTTATCCTTTTCGAAACAACCTGATTAGCAAACTCAATCGCGATTAGGGTTTTGGCCGCACTCGCTAAGGGCATTACCTGGCTGCCTCTGAGATTAAGTACTTCTTTGTTGTTCTCTACCAGTACAATAGCTGCCTTTTTAGGATGCTCTTTTATGAATGTGATTATTTTATTCACATTCTGGGCAAAAGCAGCTTTCGTAGCTATAGCTAATGCAACTATTAGAATAAGCCTAACCATTAAATCAGCTTCATTTTAAAAAGATTGGCAATATGGTTTTTAAGCTTCCCTTTCACCTCTTCCATATCCGGTTGATAGCCCAATTCTTTCGCTAAAGAAGTTACGGCTTTATCATCAATACCGCATGGAACAATATTTTTAAAGTAATTCAGATCTACATTTACATTAAAAGCGAAACCGTGCATGGTTACCCAACGACTGCAACGAACGCCCATGGCGCATATTTTTCGTGCTTTATCATTGTCTGCATCCAACCAAACACCAGTATAACCCGGGTAGCGGCCTGCTGATACACCATAATCCTGCAAAGTAAGAATAACCGCTTCTTCGAGTGTGCGGAGATATAAATGAATATCGGTAAAGAAATTATCAAGATCAAGAATCGGATAACCTACAATCTGCCCTGGTCCGTGATAGGTAATATCACCACCACGGTTTATTTTATAATAAGTAGCCTGTTTAGCTTTTAATCCTTGCTCATCCAGCAATAAATTTTCAGGATGCCCGCTTTTGCCCAGTGTGTAAACGTGAGGGTGTTCGCAAAATACAAGGTGGTTTGGGGTAGGTTTTTGGGTATTGTTTACACGGTTTTCGGTTTTAATGGCCACCGTTTTATTCAATAAATCTTCCTGTTTATCCCAGGCCTGCTGATAATCTGTTAAGCCCCAATCTGTAAACAAGGTTGGAATCAAATCTGCTGCAATTACTTTTTCATCTGTTGCGTTCATCTCTGTGTGGTTAAGAATTGCTTGCTACATAGCCCAGCATATAGCCGTCTTTGGTTTTAAAATAGTTTACGGCCAGCTCGCGGGTGCCGTTAGGAAGTTCAATAATTGCATTTAAAGAACCCTCGCTTTTCAGCTTAAAAGGTTTAATGTGAATATGCTGTTTAAACTCCAGTCCTTTTTTTCCGTGCCATTTATAAATTGCTTCTTTGGCACACCAGGCTACATACAGGCCATCTGTATTATCACCTATCTGTTTTTGTGCAAGTTCTACATCGCTCAAAAACTTATGTTTAATGCTTTTTATTTTATGTTTAATTAATTCTATATCCACACCAACCGGATGATCTTTGCTAATCATTACGGCAGCGTAATCGTAAGAGTGACTTAATGAAATATGGTAATCGAAATTAACGAGGTAAGGCTTGCCATGTTCATCAAACTGGCAATCTATATATTCAGTTGTGTTAAGCATCGTTCTCAACAAAAGTCGGGTGCTTAACCAATGCAGCAAACGTTTTCCGCTATTTAATGAAGAAATTATATCGCGTTCATGTTGCTTAAGCTGTAGTCCGGCCAACAATTCTTCCTCTGTTTCCTCAATTTTCCAAATTGCTAAAACAGAATGCTGATCAATATTTTTATTGTAAATAATTGGCATTGATTAAATTGGAGATTACATGCAAAATTATCTTAAATAAATGATAATTTAGGCCAAAAATACGTATAAAAATGATATTATCTGATAGCAGGATATTAGAAGAAATTGAGAAGGGAACAATCATCATTGAGCCTTTTAAACGCGAATGTTTAGGCACCAACTCGTATGATGTTCATTTAGGGAAATATCTGGCTACATACAAAAGCCGCGTGCTTGATGCCAAGGCTCATAATGAAATAGAACACTTTGAAATTCCGAAAGATGGATTTATCCTTCATCCGGGCACGTTATATCTGGGCGTAACAGTAGAATATACAGAAACGCACGGCCATGTTCCGTTTTTAGAAGGAAAAAGCAGTACCGGTAGGTTAGGGATCGATATCCATGCAACAGCAGGTAAAGGTGATGTTGGCTTTTGCAACACCTGGACGTTGGAAATATCGGTAGCCCAGCCTGTAAAAATTTATGCCGGAATGCCGATAGGTCAATTGATTTATTTTGTTGTTGATGGTAAAATTGAAACCATGTACAATACAAAAGGTAATGCGAAATACAACAATAAAACCACAAGGCCGGTAGAGAGCATGATGTGGAAGAATAAATTCTAATGATTGTTTGTTGGTTAATTGTTTAAATCGGTTAACTGTAAATGTCAGCTTGGTAAACTGTAAATTGCAGATGCCGAACTGAAAATTGTCATTTACTCATGATTTGCCGCCGCTTATGGCAGGAAGGTTTCATCACCGATAGAGCTTGTTTATTATAAATCTGATGGGAAGCATAATATCTGATTCAAATCAGGTATTTTTCTTTTGGAAACGAACGTTACAGCCTTTTGGCGGCCAGTAGTCCCGCCATTCGCTGTGTTCCTGATAGAAGAAATCGGAAGCCGCCGCTGCTGTCGGGTTTATGAACAATGATCTGTTTTTTGAGCACTAAACATTGTTTGTAAACCCGATTGTCGTGAATGCCGATTTTTCATCGGCAGAAACAAAAGCGGGACTGGAGGCGCCAAATGCTCAGGCCCTTTCATTTCCAAATAATTAGCAAAAACAACATTTTTCTTTTGAAAACGAACGTTACAGCCTTTTGGCGGCCTGTAGCCCCGCCATTCGCTGTGGTCCCTATAGAAGAAATCGGGAGCCGCTGCTGCTGTCGGGTTTATGAACAACCGGTAGTGATTGCTGAGGCGCAGCCCACCCTGAATCTCCGGGGAAACAATACTATATGTGCACGCTGTTGGGCCATCAACTAAAAACTTAGAATTCAAACTAAATTTCACGGTAACTTCATAAAAGTATGCTTTAGGTTTTGTACCTTGACGCGTATTTATTTGTACCTAACCTCATGAAACCCAGAATTATTCTCGCACTCAGCTTTGTTTGTTTATTAATCGGCTTTACTGCATTTAAAATGGATGATGATCCATTTAGTCAGCTTCTACAAAAATTCGATGATTATACCAGCAAATATCCCCAGGAAAAAGTTCACCTTCATTTAGATAAGCCTTATTATGCCATAGGGGATGATGTTTGGTTTAAAGCCTATGTGGTAAATACTAAAACCGGTACACCATCCAGCATCAGTAAAATTCTGTACGTAGAGCTGATTAACGAAAAAGATTCGCTTAAAAAAGTAGTCAAACTACCAATAATGGGCGGCATATCCTGGGGAGATTTTAAGCTTACCGATTCATTAGGAGAGGGCAATTACCGCATTAGGGCGTACACCAATTATATGCGGAATTTTGGAACTGAATTCTTCTTCGATAAAACAATTAAGATCGGAAATAGCTGGGCTAACAAAGTTTTTACAAAAACAACTTACAACTTCAGTAAAGAAAACAATACCGATAAAGTGAGTGCCACCGTGCATTTCGAAGATAAGAATGGAGTAGCCTATAGTGAGAACGAAATTAGTTATGATGTGCAGTTAGATTACCGTTCGGTAGCCAAAGGGAAGGTGAAAACCAGTTTAGGCGGTGATGCCGTAATCAATTTCACCAATAATCAACCTTTTCAGAATAAATCGGGTAAGATAATTGCCACCATCACGCTTGATAACAAACAAAAAGTAGTTAAATCCATCCCCATTACTTCAACTTCTAACGATGTTGATGTGCAGTTTATGCCCGAAGGAGGAACACTTGTTGAAGAACTGCCTCAAAAGGTGGCCATAAAGGCTGTTAATGCAAGCGGACATGGAGAAGATGTAGAAGGAGTTATTGTTGATGAAGCAGGTGCAGAAATAACCAATTTTGCAACCAGTTATTTAGGAATGGGAAACCTGGTATTTAACAACCAGGCAGGAAAAACATATTCTGCGAAAATTAAGTTTAAAGATGGGTCGCAAAAAACCGTAAAACTTCCGGCTGCCGCTAAAAGTGGTTACACCATATCTTTAAACAGTTTGGATACTGGCAAGGTTGTACTTAAAATTATGGGCAGTGCCGATCTGGTTAATGGTGAGGAGCTAAAAGTGGTGGCACAGCATGGTGGAAATGTGTATTATGTTTCGAAAGCCAAAATGGATAAACAAGTGTTGCTGGCCAATATCCCTAAAAAAAATCTACCAACAGGTATTGTTCAGTTTACCTTATTTTCGGGCAGCAACCAGCCTATTGCCGAGCGTTTAATTTTTGTAAATAATAAAGCCGGACTGATAGACGTTTCACTCAATTCATCAGGCGTTTCAACAGCTAAAAAAGGTAAAACCAGTTTTGCCTTTGATGCCGCCAATGAAGGGCAACCTGTTTTGGGCAGCTTTTCTGTTTCGGTTACCAACGCCAATAAGGTAACACCAGATGAAGACAATGAAACAAATATCCTAACCTCCTTATTGCTTACATCTGATTTGATCGGATATGTAGAAAAACCCAACCATTACTTTTTAAAGGATGACCTACAAACGCAAAAAGAGCTCGATAACCTGATGCTTACCCAAGGGTGGAGAAGATTTATCTGGAAGAATATCGTTAATAACGTTGGCCCTAACATTACCTACAAAGCCGAACAATCCATCACCATCAGTGGTACAATAACCAAGGGCAATAAGCCAGTACCCGGTGGAAAAGTAATGCTTATGGCTACCAAAGGAACGATGTATATTTTAGATACCGTAACCAATGCCGAAGGTAAGTTTGTTTTTGATAATTTGAGTTTTGGCGACAGTACAAAATTTGTAGTACAGGCAAGAACCAAAACCGAAAGGAAATTTGTTGATATCAACCTTGATGTAGTGCCCAATCAGATTGTAACCAAAAATAAAAATGGTGCTGATGTTGAGGTGAACGTGAACAATACATTGATGAAATACATCAAAGAGAGCGACAGTTATTTTAATGAGATGACCCGTTTAGGATTACTCGAGCGAACAATTAAGCTGGAGGAAGTAACCATTACCGAAAAGAAAAATCCTGCTAAAAATTCATCAAACCTAAACGGAGCCGGCAGGGCAGATTTTATAATGACGGCCGATCAGTTGTCTACCTGCGTTACCTTATCTCAATGTTTGCAGGGCCGTTTGCCAGGTGTAATTTTTAGAGGAAATGTGCCGTATTTAATGCGCAGTCAGGATACACCAATTCGTATTATCGTTGATGGGATGCAAATGGAGTCTGATTTTCTGGATAACGTATCGCCGACAGATGTAGAATCCATCGAGCTTTTAAAAAGCATTGGTAATACCGCAATATATGGTTCGCAAGGTGGCGGTGGGGTAATTATTATTACCACCAAACGCGGCGATGGAGGCAGAAGTACCGATCGTTATGCACCAGGAATTGTAACCTTTAATCCAAAAGGCTTCACCATATCAAGAGAATTTTATTCTCCAAAATACGATACAGAAAGTAACAGTAACAGGGCCGATTTAAGAACAACCATTTATTGGAACCCACAGGTTGTGGCCGATAAAGATGGTAAGGGAAAATTTGATTTTTACAATGCCGATGAGCCTGCACAATATCGCGTGGTGATAGAAGGAATAGATGCCTTTGGGCATTTAGGTAGAAAAGTTTACACTTATGATGTTAAATAAGGAAAAATAGATAAATTTGAATTGATATGCATGCATAATTATATTTAGCTTAAATATCATGCTAATCAATACCTATAATCTTGATACTATTTAACATATGAATACAATAAAAGTAAGTGTTAAAGACCGTTTAGCCACTATAACATTAGATAGAGGAAAATCAAACGCCTTAAACCGCGAGCTGATTACCGAATTAGACGATATGCTCAAAAACATCACCGCCGATGATAACATTGGCGGTGTAATTTTAACCGGAACAGCACCTTTCTTTTCTGCAGGTTTGGATCTGGTAGAGCTTTACAATTATAACGAAGAAGAAGCAAAATCTTTCTGGCAGTTGTTCCTGGGTTTTACAGCCAACCTGGTTTCGTTTAAAAAGCCAATGGTAGCAGCAATAAGCGGGCATAGCCCTGCGGGTGGTTGCGTAATGGCTTTAGCCTGCGATTACCGTGTAATGGCCGAAGGGCAATACATTATCGGCTTAAATGAAGTTCCGGTAGGAATTATCGTTCCCAATAGTATTTTTCAGTTATACGCCTTTTGGATTGGTAAAGCCGAAGCCACAAAAAGCCTGCTTTCGGGCAAGCTCTATAACCCTGAGGAAGCTTTAAAAGTAGGTTTGGTAGATGAGCTGGTAAGGAATGAAAGTTTGTTAACCGCTGCCGAGCGAAAGATTAAAAAATTTATGGAGCTGGAAAGCAATACCTGGTCGCAAAGTAAATTAAATATCCGCGAAGAATTGATCACTGCTGTAACCGCCGATCAGTCGGCTACACTTGAGAAAATGTTGGCACAATGGTGGTCGCCGGCAACACGCCACATACTGAAAACAATTTTAGCCAACCTGCAACGGAAGTAGTTTGCAGTAGTTAGTTTTCAGCTGGCAAATTCACAGTTTAATCAATTAACCGGTTTCAACAGTTAACCAATTTCAACAATCAACCACTAATAACCAAATACACTATGTTCAGTTATAATTCACCAATGCTTAGAGAAGACGCTTTAAAAGGAAAAACCATTGTAATTACTGGCGGTGGAACGGGACTGGGAAAAGCAATGGGTGTTTATTTCCTGAAATTAGGCGCAAACTTAGTCATCACAAGTCGCAAACAAGATGTACTGCAAAAAACCGCCGACGAAATGGAAGAAAAAACAGGCGGTAAAATATTGGCTGTAGCTTGCGATGTGAGGGAGGTAGCACAGGTAGAAAATGTACTGGCCAAAACTTTAGAAAGATTTGGTGCGGTTGATGTGTTATTAAACAACGCAGCAGGTAATTTTATTTCGCCAACCGAACGTTTGTCTGCCAACGCATTTTCATCTATTATCGATATTGTATTAAAAGGTACCGTTAATTGTACACTTACCTTTGGCAAACATTGGATTAAGGAAAAACAAACAGCAACTGTATTAAATATCATTACCACGTATGCATTTACAGGTTCAGCCTATGTGGTGCCTTCTGCCTGTGCAAAAGGTGGCGTTTTAGCATTAACCAGATCTTTAGCGGTAGAGTGGGGTAAATATGGTATCCGTACCAATGCAATTGCCCCGGGTCCTTTCCCAACCAAAGGCGCATGGGAGCGTTTATTGCCTGGCGATTTAGCCAAAAAATTCGATTTCAAAAACCGTGTACCGTTGAAAAGAGTTGGCGATCATCAGGAACTTGCCAATTTAGCGGCATTTCTGGTGAGCGATTTCTCCGGATACATTAACGGTGAGGTAATTACAATTGATGGTGGCGAATGGTTGCAGGGTGCAGGCCAGATGAACGGCTTAGAGGCAATCCCTAATGAAATGTGGGATATGCTGGAGCAAATGACGCGCAGTGCGAAAGGGAGCTAGCAAAGCCTAATGCGGTTAATGGGAGGTATAGGCCAAAAGCCGATAACATTTCAACGTTCAAAATTTCAACATTCCAACACTAATCCTATCTTTGTCAACATGAATATCTTACTTTTAGGTTCAGGCGGCAGAGAGAGCGCATTCGCTTGGAAAATGAGCCAGTCTTCGCACTGCGATAAATTGATTATTGCTCCAGGAAACGGTGGTACAGGAGCTTACGGTACCAACATCAATATCAATGTAAACGATTTTGATTCGATCAAAAAAGTAGTACTCACAGAAAATATCCAGCTTGTAGTAGTAGGGCCAGAAGAGCCTTTGGTAAACGGTATTCACGATTTTTTCCTCGCCGATAAAGCCATTGCACATATTCCTGTAATCGGACCAAAAAAAGAAGGAGCCATTTTAGAAGGAAGTAAAGATTTCTCTAAACAATTTATGGAACGCCATGGAATTCCTACAGCGGCTTCAAAATCTTTCACGCCAGCTACTTTAGAAGATGGTTTGGCTTATCTACAAAACCATGCTTTACCAGTAGTTTTAAAAGCCGATGGCTTGGCTGCGGGTAAAGGTGTATTAATCTGTACCGAAACCATCGAAGCACAGGAAGAATTAAAGCTGATGCTGGGTGGTAAATTTGGTGCAGCTGGCGCAACAGTTGTAATCGAACAATTTTTAAGTGGAATAGAGCTTTCGGTATTTATTTTAACAGATGGAGAAAATTACATCACACTGCCATCTGCTAAAGATTATAAACGGATCGGATTAAATGATACCGGATTAAATACAGGCGGTATGGGTTCGGTTTCTCCGGTTCCTTTTGCCACACCAGAATTTTTGGCCAAAGTAGAAGAACGCATCATTAAACCAACAGTTGAAGGATTAAAGAAAGATAATATTGATTATACAGGATTTATCTTTTTCGGATTGATTAAAGTAGGAGAAGAGCCATTTGTAATTGAGTATAATGCACGCATGGGCGATCCTGAAACCGAAAGTGTAATCCCGAGGATTGAAAACGATCTGGTTGAGCTGTTTTTAGCTACCGCAGATAAAAAACTGAACGAAGTAAATCTTGTTATTTCAGATCAAACCGCTGCTACCGTAATGATTGTGGCTGGAGGCTATCCTGGCGATTATTTAAAAGGTAAGGCCATCACCGGAATAGAAAACCTTCGCCATTCTAACGCTTTCCATGCTGGTACGCTGTTAGAAAATGATGTGGTTAAAACAAACGGTGGAAGGGTTATTGCGATTACAAGTTTACAAAAAGATATGTTTACCGCATTGCAATCAGCCACTGCCGATGCAGGTAGAATTTATTTCGACGGTAAATATTTTAGAGAAGATATCGGTTTTGATTTAATTTAAAACTAATCAGGTATATAAAAAAGAACCCCTCAGATCAATTGATCTGAGGGGTTCTTTTTTATCAGTTTATTTATCCTTGTGAGCACCACCCTGGATTTATTTCTTGGCTTATTTTGAAAGAAACATGCTGATCTCAAACATAGGAGATACCTTAACAATCTCTTTCGGCACAGCGATTGGATAACCGAATTATTATTTCGATTTACTTCCCAACAATTCCTGAAGTTTATCCTGTAAAGCTTGCTCTCTTAATCCTTTAGCGATAATTTTACCAGTTGGATCAATTAAGAAGTTGGCAGGGATAGATTGGATGCCATACATTTGTGCCACTTCGTTTTCCCAGAATTTTAAGTCAGAAACGTGTGTCCAGGTTAACTTATCATCAGCAATTGCTTTTAACCATGCATCTTTTTTCCCCGGACGATCTAATGATACACCTAAAACAGTAAAGCCTTTATCTTTAAATTTATTATAGGCTACCACAACGTTAGGGTTTTCCTGGCGACAAGGGCCACACCATGATGCCCAGAAATCAACAAGTACATATTTACCTTTAAAATCAGATAATTTTACTGGTTTTCCATTAGGGTCGTTTTGTGTAAAGTCCATCGCCATTGCACCAACAGCAGTTTTTCTGCCAGCGTCGAATAATTTTGCGATTTTTTTACCTCCTGAAGTCTCTTTAAGTTCAGACGATAAACCGTTAAAAGCTTTTTCTGCTGCCACTGCCTGATCAGGATCTGGAGCCAGCTGGCTAATTGCACTTAAGCTGATGTAAGATTTTGGATTGTTGCTAGCGTATTGTAACAACAATGGAGCCATTGCAGCAGCTTCTTTTTCATAACGTGCACCTAAAGCACCCATAAGGGCCTTATCTTGTTTTTGCTCGGGCGTATAAGCAGCATATTCTACATTAATGGCATCAAGCTTATCGGTTACCGGTTTGGTTAGTGCCTTTAATTTTTTAGCATCGTCATTAACAACAGAACCTGTTATCGTTGCATTTTTTAATGAATCGGCGGCTGCAAGTTTAATATTTCCTGGTTCTACGTAAAGTGAAAGCCCATCTAATTTTTCACCCTGTGCAGGGCGGTTTACAAATGGGTTTTTATTTAAGTAAAGGCTTCCTTGCGCAGGGTTTACTAAGGTACCTTTAAAGTTAAAAGCACCATTGGCAACAGTTGCAGAATCGGTAACACTTTTACCCTCGCTTTGATAGATTAAATAAACCTTATCGCCACTTTTTAATCCTTTTATATCACCGCTAACGGTAAACGGTTTTTGTGCTAAAGCTGCAAGTGGCAATAGTGCCATTGCAGATAATAATATCTTTTTCATGTGGGGTTTGTTAATCGTTTTTCAAATATAGAAATCTGTACTGCAAAAACGTAAATAGCTGTGTAAAATTATGATAGAATATTTAAAGGCTCACTAATTTTCTTTTTGCATAAGGACTATACGTTGCGGAGCTTGGGGCTATTTCAGAGTTGTCAACTTTCTGGCAAGCGTGTTATTAAAGTTGACAACTCTTTTAGTACTACTTATTTTTACCAGCAAGAGACAAATATTGATTTCAGCGTTCTCAACCTTCTTGCAACCCTGCTATTACAATGACAACTCTTTTAGGAAAAATCCCCGTGGTCTGTGTCTCCACAGACCATTTAATACTTTTCCACCCAAAACAAAGGCGCAATGGTTTTATTTTAGCATGAGGGATAGCAGTGGAAATCCTTTTTTTGATCCTTCATCAAAAAAGATTGGAACGTATAGCCCGACCCTTGCGCAGCTTGGGGCATGCCCAAATCGGTTACAGAATTTTATTATTATAATACTATTTCAGAGTTGTCAACTTTCTGGCACCATGTTATTAAAGTTGACAACTCATTTAGCTCCACTTATTTCTACTATGAAACAAATAATTTCAGCGTTGTCAACCTTCTTGCAACCGTGTTATTAATTTGACAACTCTTTTGGGAAAATCCCCATGGTCTGTTTCTCCACAGACCATGGGGATTTTCCACCCAAAACAAAGGCGCAATGGTTTTCTTTTTGCATGAGAGATAGCAGTGGAAATCCTTTTTTGATCCTTCATCAAAAAAGATTGGAACGTATAGCCCGACCCTTGCGCAGCTTGGGGCATGCCCAGATCGTTTACAGAATTTTATTATTATAATACTATTTAAGAGTTGTCAACTTTCTGGCAACCATGTTATTAAAGTTGACAACTCTTTTAGCAACACTTATTTTTAATACAGTTCTTAATTTAATTTCTGATAGGTTCTCCACCACAAATCAGGCATTTCGCCATTTACGGCAGTCTGGTAGTCATCATATCGGCAAGGTACAAGGTGGTAACGCTCGTTTTTAGTTTGTCCGGATGGATAAGGTACCTGCATCCACCACCTGTCTGATTTTTTGCTTTTCACGAACATCATTTCGCCCGAACCATCTTTTAAGCTGGTACGGTATATCATAAACTGAGATTTTGGTGTAAGCGGAAAATCTTTTTTACGGGCGTAATAACCTTCTATAAAATACCATACCATTTGGGCGAGTAAAAAAGCCGTTTGTCCGTTATTGTCGTAAGCAGGGTTGAATTCGTAAAAGCCAATTGAGGTTAATTTATCGTTCATGCCTGCATAGCGGGCAATGCGGCAGGCTTCTTCACCATCAAAACCATTCGGTGTGGTATTGGCATTTGCGGCAGCATCGGCAGATCGGATTGCGCCTATATCAAAGCTGATCATGTTTGCATTGCGGATAATGGGTTCAGTCAAAGTAATATCCTGGGCAAACTCGCCCAAGCGATGTACATCAAAATACAGTTTATCCATCACGCTCAAACTCTCCTGGTTTACAAAATAAGTTTGGTAACCTACATTGCTAAAATTGAACAGATAATTAGGCTGGTGTAAGAAAATTTTATTCAGGTAACAGTCCGATCGGGTGGCAATTCCTTCATGGTCATCATCACCGATATCAAATTGGTTATCAATAACAACCAGATCTACTTTTTGCTCTAAATCTTCATAACCCAGATACTGGCCATAGGTTAAATCCTGCCCGCCACCAATAATAATTGGGATGATGTCTTTTTTGATGAGTTCAGAAACCACCATTTTAATGGCGATATATGTATCAGCAATGGTTGCGCCGTGTTTAATATTGCCTAAATCTACAATTCTGGTACTAAAAGGACCTTCATTGAGCTTATAAAATTTCTCTCTAAAATAATCCGGAGCAAGGGCACTGCCTTCATTATTCACCGCCCCTCTTCCATCAAGCACGCCAAAAATAGCCAGATCGTAGGTATGCTCCTCAAAATCGGGAAAGGTTTCGGTGTAAATCTGCGCTTTTAAACCCAGCTGACTTGTAAAAAATCCTTGCCTGGGTGTAAAACTATCGGGGTTTATGGGTGAAAAGAAATCCGTTAATGACATATATTTAAAACTCTCGGCTCAAATATCTATTTTTGAATGCGTATTTCCACATATAGCCCGAAAAAAATAAAATGATACTGGTAACCGGAGGAACTGGATTTTTAGGATCTGAATTAATTAAACAGTTAACTGATAAAGGTTTAACTGTGCGGGCACTGAGGCGGGCGAAATCTAAAGTCCCTGCATTGATAAAAGATATTCCATTAATTGAGTGGTTTGAAGCCGATATTAATGAACCTTCTATACTCGAGGATGCCTTTGAGGGAATTACCAAAGTTTACCATTGCGCTGCATTTGTATCTTTTAACCCAAAAGATAAAAAACAACTTTTTCATGTAAATATTGAAGGAACATCTAACATCGTAAACCTTTGTGCCGAAAATAACTGCCGTTTGTTGCATGTTAGTTCGGTAGCAGCCCTTGGAAATGCAAAAAAAGGACAAAAAATAACGGAAAAAGATTTCTGGGAGTATGATGCCAAAGCCCATGCCTATGGATTATCAAAGTATGAAGGCGAAATGGAAGTATGGCGGGGTATAACTGAAGGTTTGGATGCGGTTATAGTCAATCCATCGGTTATTATTGGTAAAAATGCAGGTTTTGAAGGGAGTGGAGCTATTTTTAAATTGGTAAAAGGAGGTTTTCCGTTTTATACAGATGGCGCATCAGGCTTTGTTGATGTTGAAGATGTGGCAAAAGCCATGATCCTTTTAATGGATGCCGAAGTTTCTGGTGAACGTTTTATCGTATCTGCTGACGATTATCATTATAAAGCGCTGTTTGGCGAAATTGCTCAGGGTTTTGGAGTTAAAGCACCTGTAAAAGAAGCGAAACCATGGATGCTCGGAATAGCCTGGCGGGCACTTAAATTTGCTTCCTTGTTTACCGGTACACAGCCTTCTATTACCAAAGATGCAGCAAAAAGCAGTTTAACCTTGAGTTATTACAATAATAATAAAGTAAAAACGGAAACTGGCATTAACTTTAAGCCCGTTGCCGAAAGCATAAAAGAAATTACCCAACATTTAAGATAATGCCCAAACAAAAAGCCTATTACATCATCGATTTTGACAGTACCTTTACCCAGGTAGAAGCACTTGATGAACTTGCCCGCATTTCGCTGAAGAACCACCCAGATAAAGAAGCGATTTTTCAAAAAATTGAAGATTATACCAATTTTGCTATGGAAGGGAAACTTTCCTTCTCCGAAAGTTTAGCACAACGCGTTAAACTGCTCGAAGCAAATGAGGAGCATTTAAAACAGCTGATTAAACATTTAAAAAAGAAAGTATCAACGTCTTTTTCGCGTAATGCAGAGTTTTTTAAAAAACATGCCGACGAGGTTTTGATTGTTTCCGGCGGATTTAAGGAGTTTATTACTCCAGTAGTAAGCCAATATCACATTAAGAAAGAAAATATTTATGCCAATACCTTTGTTACCACCGGCGATGGTAAAATTATAGATTACGACCATGCCAACCCGCTAAGCGAAGAAGGTGGTAAAGTAAAGTTGCTTAAACATTTAAAATTAGAAGGCGAACTGTTTGGCATCGGAGATGGTTACTCAGATTTCCAGTTGCGTGAAAGCGGAATTATCAATAAATTTTTTGCTTTTACCGAGAACATTGCGCGCGAAAGCATTGTATCTAAAGCAGACCATGTTACGCCAAGTTTTGATGAGTTTTTGTATGTAAATGATCTTCCACGGGCAATCTCTTATCCAAAAAACCGAATTCTTTGTCTGGTAATTGGCGAAGTTGATCCTTTAACCATCTCAATTCTTAAAAATGATGGATTATCTATTCGCCATAAAACCACTTTCGAAGAGAAATATGTAAAAGATGTTGGCATAATATTGTTGGCTGATGGCGAAAAAATAGATAAAGAGCAGTTGAAAAATGCAGCCAAACTTAAAACAATTGGGTATTTAGGAAGTGCAAAGAATAAAATAGATCTTGACCTTTGTACCAAACAGGGAATCGTAGTTTTCGACGATCCAAAAAATAACCCGCGCAACATAGATTTTATTCCCAAACGCGTTGCCGATTTTATGAACACCGGAGCAACCTATTTAAGCAGTAATTTTCCGAATTTACAATTGCCAAAAATTGAGAAATCGCACCGTTTAATCCATATTCATAAGAACGTGCCAGGTATAATGGCTAAAATTAATACTGTTTTTGCGAAACACGATATCAATATTGTAAGCCAGTTTTTAATGACCAACCCCGAAATAGGCTATGCCATTACCGATATAAATGCCCAATACGATAAACAATTGTTTAAATCGCTTAAAAAAATTGAACAAACCATAAAGTTTAGGGTACTATATTAACCAGGATTGTATTTTCGAGGGATAATTTTTATAACAATCAATCTAAGTGACATGATTTTAAGGAAATGAATATCCTAAGGGTATCGTCATTGCGAGAAGGCTTTTTCAGCCGACGAAGCAATCTTACAACGATCGCTACTGGCGTGTGCTTTAGGATTGTTTCGTGCCTCGTGCTTTAGTTGGGATGACGGCCATCTTTATGAATCCCCCCCGTTCCCTCAACGCCTCTTCAGCAACAAATGTTTCGGGGCTCCAATCGTTTGTGATTGATAAATCCCGGTATGGCCCGAGAACAGGTATGCAGTAACACAGGCAAGGGCGATGTAAATTCCCGAGGAGGTTCCGAATAACTCTACACCCATAAAAATACAGGCTAACGGAGTATTTGCTGCGCCTGCAAAAACAGCTACAAAACCCATTCCCGCGAGCAATCCTAATGGCAATGGAATAAAAAAACTCAAAAAGCTACCCAATGTTGCTCCAATAAAAAAAAGTGGGGTTACTTCCCCTCCCTTAAACCCGGCACTTAATGTTAAAGCTGTTAAAAATAATTTAATGGCAAAGGTATAGTAAGCTTCTTGTTGTGTAAATGAGGCTGAAATAACAGGTATCCCTAAACCAATGTAACGCGTATTTCCAATCAGGTAAATAATGCCAATCAAAATTATTCCACCTATAAAAGGACGAAGCGGCGGATACTTAATTTTACTGAAAATCTTGGATAAACCATGGTTTAAGGCAGAAAAAGATCTTGCTGTAAGTCCAAACAATATACCGGCCCCTAATGATAGCAGCAGGTTAACCGAGTTTAGTTCAGGTATTACAGAGATACTATAATGGGTATGGCCAACGCCCCAGGCCTTGCATGCATAATCGGCAATTATTGCGGTAATAAACGAAGGTAGAATTGCACTATAAGTTAAACTTCCAACCACAAAAACCTCCAACCCAAATACGGCACCAGCTAGTGGAGTTCCAAAAACGGAGGCGAAGCCAGCACTGATGCCGCAAATCAGAATAACTTTCCTGTCTCTGGCATTAAGTTTCAATAGTTTGGTAAACTGATCGGCAAATGCACCACCAATTTGAACGGCAGTACCTTCTCTTCCGGCTGATCCTCCAAATAAATGAGTAATAATTGTGCCGGCAAAAATTAACGGAGCCATCACAATTGGTATGATCTTTTTAGGCGATTGTAACTCTTCAATTAAGAGATTGTTTCCCTTTACCACTGCTGTGCCCCAATAATGATAAGCCAAACCGATAACAATACCAGCTAAAGGTAAAAAGGCAATGATCCAGAGGTGATGTTCGCGATAATTGGTTGCCCAGTTTAAGGTAGCCAGAAATAGGGCAGAAGCAGATCCAATAATTCCACCCAGTAGTAGAGAAATCAGCAACCACTTAAGTGTACTGATCAAGAGTAATCCGAAGTCGAATTTAATAAAGCGATGAACAGACAGAAGAAATCCTTCTGTTAATTTTTTAACAGGCATTTGAATTCAATTTTAAATAAAATCGTAGGAGTCATCAGCCTGTTTGGGCGGTTTTGGCGGTACCCCATCGCCTTGGTTTCAAATGTATAAAATTTAGTTATTTGTTGCAAAATCTTTATCACCTTTGTACCAGCTAACTTCAAACAATGGATTTCACACCAGAAATAAAAGACAAATTAAACCAATTACAAGAAAAGTATACCGCAATGGGGCAGGATATGGCCTCTTACCTCGATGGCCTCTTATATGCCGATTTCCTAACCTACTGGGATTATATCCATCTGGATACACTACTCAGTTTGCAAAGCCCTAAAACACCAATTCCTGATGAAGAAATCTTTATCATGTACCATCAGATTACCGAGCTCTATTTTAAACTAGCTTTGCACGAGTGCAGGCAGATTGCTGAGCATAAAAATTTAACTGTTGAGTTTTTTACTGCCCGCGTAAAACGCATTAATGCTTATTTCAATGCCCTAACCACATCTTTTGAAGTAATGGTTGATGGTATGGAGAAAGAACAGTTTTTAAAATTCCGCATGTCGCTATTACCGGCAAGTGGTTTCCAATCGGGGCAGTATAGGATGATTGAAATCTGTGCTACTGATTTTATCCGCCTGGTTGATAAATCTAAACGGGTAGCTTTAAGCACGGCAACAATAGAAGAGCAGTTTGAAAATATTTATTGGAAATTTGGGGCAACTGAGCTGGCTTCGGGCAAACAAACCTTAACCCTTAAACAGTTTATTAAAAAGTATGCTGCTCAGTTTCTGCAACTGGCAAAAGATCGTACACTCACTAATTTTTCGGCGCTATATCATCAATTACAGGCAAATGGAGCAGATGTTACAGCGCTTGCAGAAGAGCTGCGCAAATTAGATTTGTATGTAAACGTAGAATGGCCTTTATCGCATTATAAATCGGCGGTACGTTATTTAGAGAAAGATCCTGTTGATGTTGCCGCAACAGGAGGAACCAACTGGCAGAAATACCTGCCTCCGCGTTTTCAAAAAAGAATCTTTTATCCATTCTTATGGACAGATGAACAAATGGAAGAGTGGGGCAAAGGATGGGTGCTTAGTGTACTTAAAACACTCAAAAACAAAGATTAATATTATAAAAAGCTATTAAAAAAGCACGTTTTTTCTTAATTTGCGCGAAATAATTAATGATTGAATATAAGAATGAGCAGGTAAAATACTCAATCATTCGATCATTCACTCATTCAAAATTCAAATACAATGACCGAGACATTAGATATAAAAATCACGAATGCAACCGAAACCCGTTTGGCTGTTACTGATTTTTCGCAGTTACCATTCGGTAAGGTTTTTACCGATCACATGTTTACAGCCGACTTTGAAGATGGCGAATGGAAAAATTTACAGATTCTTCCTTATGGCCCCATTCCTATGAGCCCTGCAATTTCTGCACTTCATTACGGACAAGCAATTTTCGAAGGATTAAAAGCATACCGTCAACCCGACGGAAAGATTAGTGTTTTCCGTGCTGATAAAAATTTCGAACGCTTTAACAAATCAGCGGCAAGGATGTCGATGCCAGGTATTGCTGAAGAAATTTTTATGCAAGGTTTGGCAGCGTTAATCAATGTGGATGAGAAATGGGTGCCTAACCAGGAAGATTACGCTTTGTATATCCGTCCGGTAATGTTTGCCATGGACCCATATTTAGGGGTAAAAGCATCTGATTCTTATAAATTTGCCTTGTTAACCACACCAACAGGTCCATATTACAGCAGTGCCTTAAAAGTTAAAATCGAAACTGAATTTACCCGTGCAGACGAAGGTGGAGTTGGCTTTGCTAAAACTGCCGGAAATTATGCCCGTTCACTATATCCTTTTGAGCAGGCTAAAAAAGAAGGTTTTGATCAGTTAATCTGGACGGATTCGGTTACACACGAATTTATCGAAGAAGCCGGAACCGCAAATTTGCTTTTTGTAATTAATGGTAAACTGGTTACCCCATCAGTACGCAGTACAGTTTTAGATGGCGTAACGCGCGATACAATTATCAAACTGGCTAAAGAGGCCGGTGTTGAGGTTGAGGAGCGTAGGGTTTCTGTTAAAGAGGTGATCGAGGGAATTGAAAACGGAAGCTTAACAGAAGCATTTGCTGCAGGAACTGCTGCTACAGTTACACATGTTGGCGAAATGGGTTATAATGGTCAGGTTTATAAATTAACAGATCCATCTACAAGACACATTTCCAATGGAATTGCTAAAAAATTAAACGATATCCGTTACGGCTTAGCTCCCGATGAGTTTGGCTGGAACTGGGTTTTATAATAAAATCTTATCCAATAGTAGGAGGTTGTATCTCAATATATATGTCATCCTGAGGGAGAATTTATTGTGTAAAATCAATATGAATGACATTATTTTAAGGAAATGAATATCCTATGGGTATCGTCATTGCCAGAAGGCTTTTTCAACCGGCGAAGCAATCTTATAACGATCGCTACTAGCGTGTGTTTCAGGATTGCTTCGTACTTAGCAATTGTAAGTGTTTGGTAATTCGGTAATGAACTAGAGATAGTTTCTGCAATGGAAACACAGAAAATCCATAGATAATCATACTACATCGTCCTTGTTTGTAATGAAGGATGTACGAGAAAAGCGATTTTATCGCTGTTAAAGGAACTATTTTCGCATTGGCAAATGCCCTACCTCAAAATCCTCGTTACAAACGGAGACAATTAAGCTTTTTCAGCTCTATATTAGCATTTCAGATTTCGAACCTATTTATCTAAAATTACCACGCCTTTAGCTTCAAAAGCAAGCTCTTTTTTAGGATCTGTAATTTTTGCTACTTCTTCAGGAGTTTTTTTTGCATCTTCCGCATAATGACGTAAAGTTTCCACAGAAATTGTTTGTTTTTTAGCTAAGCCGTCTAAAACTACTTTTTTGCCTACAATATCCATTGGCATAAAAAAGGCATAATCTTTAAATGTTACCCGCATCGGTTCACCATTTGGCATTTCGAGGGTCATCCAGCAGCCTTTTTTCTTACATACATCTACAACTTTACCTTCAATTTTCATGTCTGCCGTTTTTTTGTCTCCCATTGCAGCTTCAATTTTTGCTGCGGGTTTTACATTTCCGGGTTTAACTTCCTCTCCGAATTTTTGTCCGTTGTAAGCGGTTTGGGCAAATGCAAATGCTACAGATAGGCAAAGGCTTGAACTCAAAATGATCTTTTTCATGTTTATTTATTATATGGTTCCGGTTATTATCTTGAACCAAAGTTATTTAATTTTTCTTTAAATAAATTAAAGGCAAAAAAATTCCCCGTTGGTGTCCACCAACGGGGAAAAATCATCCCATTTTCGTAAAGTTCTATGGCCTCATAGAACATACTTTACTAGGCAAAGCTTAATCCAAATCCATCTTTATTTTTTGTTTTAGATGTAAACCGCTCATAATAAGCGGTTTATTTTGTTTTGCCCTTTTATATCGTTTTTGCCAAAATTGTGGAACCGTGGAATTTTTTCTTCTATATGGGGAATGTTGTTGAATTGTTTCCCCAACTATTAGCCAAAAACAAGACTAAAAACTTCTTCTATTTTACTTACCGCTTTAATTTCAAGGTTATACTTTTCTAATGCTATCCCCTTTAAATTGTATTTAGAAATGTAAATGGTTTCGAAACCTAACTTATCAGCCTCTGCAATACGCTGTTCAATTCTATTTACCGCCCTTATTTCTCCTGATAGCCCAACTTCTGCTGCAAAACAGTTTTTAGAAGAAACAGCTATATCCTGATGTGAAGAAATAATGGCAATTAGTACAGCTAAATCAATTGCAGGATCTTCTACCCTTATTCCGCCCGCAATATTTAAGAAAACGTCTTGTGTACTTAATCTAAAGCCGCATCGCTTTTCCAGCACAGCCAAAAGCATATTCATTCTCTTGGTATCAAAGCCCGTTGCAGATCGTTGTGGCGTGCCGTAGGCCGCTGAACTTACCAAAGCCTGGGTTTCGATTAGCATTGGTCTGGCGCCCTCTAAAGTAGCTGCAATCGCAATGCCGCTTAGTTCTTCATCACGTTGCGATAGTAAAATTTCTGAAGGATTGGAAACTTCTCTTAATCCACTTCCCTGCATCTCGTAAATCCCTAATTCTGCCGCTGCCCCGAAACGGTTTTTAATTGATCGTAATATGCGGTAAACATGGTGCCTGTCGCCTTCAAATTGCAAAACAGTATCAACCATGTGCTCCAGTATTTTGGGGCCTGCAATGGCACCGTCTTTCGTAATATGACCTATAAGGAAAACGGGCACACCTGTTTCTTTTGCAAAGCGCAACAGTTCGGCTGTACATTCCCTAACCTGGGATACACTCCCCGGGGTAGAATCGATATGGGCAGAATGAAGCGTCTGGATAGAATCTACAACCAAAATCTCAGGCATTAAAATTTCAATCTGTTTAAAAATATTCTGGGTAGAGGTTTCGGTTAAAATATAACAGTTGGACGTCGGGTTTTCCTGAATCCGCTCAGCACGCATTTTAATTTGCTGTTCACTTTCCTCTCCAGAAATATAAAGCAGTTTTTTACCTTTTAAATTTAAAGCCAGTTGCAACATCAGGGTTGATTTTCCAATCCCGGGTTCGCCACCGATCAATACCAATGAGCCCTCTACCAGGCCACCGCCTAAAACACGGTCGAGTTCTTTGTCTCCCGTTAATATTCTCCGTTCAGTAGAAGATTGTATTTCATCAACTTTGCTCGGTTTGCTTAATTTACGACTTGATGAATCACTTTTCCAGGTTGGAACAGATGCTGAGCTTTTTTCTACAATTTCTTCTACAAAAGTATTCCATTGGTTACAGGATGGGCATTTACCCAACCATTTTGCTGATTCATAACCACAACTCTGACAGAAAAATGCACTTTTTGTTTTTGCCAATTGATTAAAATTTTAGATTACGAATTTAACCTATCTGAATTGAATTGCTTTTATTTTTTTGAACAATTAAACGTTTGCCAATTTGCGTCGGCACGATATCATAAAAGCGATCGTAATTCCGTGCGGGTGGAAATTAAAATTTATTGCTTTTATTTTTTAAAACAAAAAAGCCTGAATTTAAAAAATCCAGGCTTTTAATTGAATGTGTTTTGAGTTATAGTTTAATCTCTTCGTCTTTTGCGGAGATGAAGTGAAACTCGTTTAAATAATACGATGATTGTGCCTTCACTTTAATCCATTGGCCATATTTAAAGAACCAACGGCGTTGAAGGTTGAAAATTCCTTTTGTTATGTAAGCTTCAATGTATGGGTGCACGGAAAGTGTTACACCTTTTTCATTTTGCTCTCTTAAAATATAATTAAGGTTGTTTTCAATATCATCCATTAAAACGATACTCGCTTTAATTTCTCCTGTACCACCGCAGGCCGGGCATTTTTCTACCGTTACAATATTCATTTCCGGGCGCACACGCTGCCTGGTAATTTGTACCAAACCAAATTTGCTCGGAGGCAAAATAGTATGTTTGGCTCTATCCAATAACATCAGCTCACGCAAATAATCGAATAGCATTTTACGGTTTGTTGGTTTGTGCATATCGATAAAATCGATTACCACAATACCGCCCATATCACGCAAGCGCAATTGACGGGCAATTTCTTTAGCCGCCTCTTTATTTACCTGTAAAGCATTTTCCTCTTGGTTTTCTTTACTGGCAGTACGGTTTCCACTATTCACATCTATTACGTGAAGTGCTTCAGTGTGCTCTACAACTAAGTAAGCACCACCTGGTAAGTTTACTGTTTTTCCGAAAGCATTTTTAATCTGCTTTTCTATCCCGAAGTGATCGAAGATGGGTTCTTTCTGTTTGTACAGTTTAACGATCTTTTCCATTTCCGGAGAAATATCGTGCACATAAGAACGGATATCATCGTACAACTCTGGTGTACTTACGTAAACGTTTGTAAAATCAGGGTTCAGAATATCACGGATTAGCGTTGATGATCTGTCCATTTCTCCCCAAACTCTTTTTGAAGGTTCGGTAGCAGGTATTTTTTTAATGAAGTTTTCCCATTTAGCAATTAAATCCAAAAGATCTTTTTGCATTTCGGCAACTCCTCTGCCTTCAGAAACGGTTCTGATAATTACCCCAAAATTTTGAGGTTTAATACTTTCAATAATCTTTTTTAAACGATTACGTTCGGTATTGCTTTTTATTTTTTTTGATACAGATATGGTATTGGAGAAGGGCACCAGTACCACATACCTGCCGGCAATCGAAATGTCGGAACTTAAACGCGGTCCTTTTGTAGAAATTGGCTCTTTTGCAATTTGTACAGGGAGGAGCATGTTTTTACTCAGCACATCAGAAATTTTGCCTGCCTTGTTAATGTCGGCTTCCAGCTTTAAATTATCTAATAATGTGCCTGTAACCGAGCCATTACGCTTGATCTTAGTTAGCTTAATTAAAGATTGCACCTGAGGGCCCAAATCAAAATAATGCAGAAATGCATCCTTTTCATAACCAACATCCACGAAAGCAGCATTCAGGCCGGGCATAATTTTTTTAATGCGGCCTAAATAAATATCGCCTACGGCGTAGTTATTATTGATTTGTTCTTTGTGAAGCTCAACAAGTTGTTTGTCTTCAATCAACGCTATGGTAACTCCGGCAGGAGTCGAATTGATAATTAATTCTTTTACCAACAGCTACAGATTTAAGGCTTTCGCCTATTAACAAATGGATAGTAAATAAAAACATTGATATAGCCTAAATCCATATAATCGAAAATCATATAAATTATTTAAACCTCATAGTGTTTACTATGAGGTTTAATAAGCTTTATCAAAATAAGAAACTATTTTTTCTTATGTCTGTTTTTTCTTAAACGTTTTTTACGTTTGTGGGTAGCCATTTTATGTCTTTTTCTTTTTTTACCGCTTGGCATAGTTTTAAGTTTTAAATGTTTTTATTAATCTGTTAATTAATTTTTATTCTTTAGTTCAGCCACCTTCTTATCAATGAAAGAAGATAAGGTTGGGTTAGCCGCTAATTTTTTGCTTGATAGATAAGCATTTACTGCTTCTTTATTTCTGCCTAAATTTTCTAAAGCTGTTCCTAAATAAAAATAGGCTTCAGGGGTAGGAGCGGCGGCAATTACAGTGTTAAAACGTGGAATTGCTTTGTCGAACTGACCTGATTTTATTGAGAACAATCCTAAATTCATATTCGCTTTTACATTTTTAGGTTCTTTAGCCACAACTTCCAGCAACATTGCAATACCTTGCATTGGTGCGCCTAAGCCATTTACTATCGTTACACCTAAGCCTGTTTTAGCTTCAATGTTTGTAGAATCTTTCTCTAATGCGTTTTTATAAGATGTATTTGCTTTCTGCAATAAAGCAGGTTGTGCTATACTATCCTGTGTACTTTCAAAAGCTTTAACAAATTGATTACCAGATGCCAGCCATGATTTTGATGATGGTTCGGCCTGTGCTACAATTTCTAAATAAAGTGCTGATGGGGTGATTTGCTCTACATCGTCCCATTTCTGGGCCAATTGTTTTGCAAGCTCAATCTTCTCTGCACCGTTTGCGTTTTTGTAAGTGTTTTCTAAAGCTGTAATGTCTGTAGCCAGGTTTTTATTGATTACATTTTTTGCAGCTGTAGATGAAGTTTCGAGGTTTAAGGCCGATAAAGCTGCTGAAGAACCTGCGTTAGCCATTTGGCCGCTTTCAGGCATTTTTCCATTTTCTTCGGTCGGTTTCACCAAACCCTTAATGTCTCTTGTAAATAAAAATGCAACAAGCAATACAATCGCTCCAATAATAATGGTTTGTTTTGATCTGATGTTGCTATTCATAACGTTAAGACTTAGGCTTCTACTTTAATTTTTTTTGAATTGCTTTTCACTTTATCAACAAATACTTTTGCTGGTTTGAAGCTAGGAACAAAATGCTCTGGGATAATTATTGCAGTATTTTTTGAGATATTTCTCGCAGTTTTTTGCGCTCTCTTTTTAACAACAAAGCTTCCGAAGCCTCTAACATATACATTTTCACCGCCAATCATGCTGGTTTTGATAACCTTGAAAAATGCCTCAACCGTTTCCTGTACATCAACCTTCTCAATTCCGGTTTTTGTTGATATTTCTGAAATAATATCTGCCTTAGTCATATTTTATTATTTATTATATTATTGTGTTTTAATATTACTACTGTTTTGGGGTTGCAAAAGTATTGCTTTTTAATGAGATAGGGAAATAAAAGATGATTTTTTTATCTCCAGACTTATCAGTCAATTGCAACTTTTTTTTTAATCGGATAAATACACCGTAATTTGCAGTAATGACATTTCAAAATGAACTCATCAATTGGTATCTGATAAACAAGAGAGATTTGCCCTGGAGGCATACCACTGATGCTTATACCATCTGGTTATCAGAGGTTATCCTGCAACAAACCCGGGTAGAGCAGGGGCTTCCATACTTTAATAAATTTTTATCAAATTTTCCTACCGTTAATGATTTTGCCAATGCAACCGAAGCAAAAGTTTTGAAGCTTTGGCAAGGCTTAGGCTACTATTCCAGGGGCAGAAATATGCATGCCACCGCGCAAATTGTAGTTAAAGATCACCATGGAATCTTCCCAAATCTGCATGATGAGCTGATAAAGTTGAAAGGAATCGGCGAATATACGGCTGCGGCAATATCTTCTTTTTCTTCCGGTGAGGCACGTGCTGTGGTTGATGGAAATGTTTTCCGCGTGCTTTCGAGGTACTATGGCATTGATACGGCAATCAATTCTCCGGCAGGTAAAAAACAGTTCTTTTCCTTAGCAAACGAGTTGCTTTTTAAAGAAGATCCGGCACTGTATAATCAAGCTATAATGGAATTTGGGGCAATACAGTGCAAACCAAAATCTCCCAATTGCGGCATTTGTCCATTAAACCAAACCTGTTATGCTTTCACTCATCATGAGGTAAATGCGCTTCCTGTTAAAATAAAAAAAGCCGCACAGAAGCACCGTTATATTAATTATTTCATTTGTTATGATCATGAAAAGGTGCTCGTTAAAGAAAGGCAGGCTGGAGATATATGGCAGCATCTATACGATTTTCCGAGCCTTGAAACCACGGCGGAACTCGGATTTAATACCGGAATATTTATTGATCAGGTTAAAGAAGCCTTTGGCAATGATGTAAATTTTAAATTTATCAGCGCAAAAAAACACCTCTTGACTCACCAAATAATCCATGTTCAATTTTTTGCATTAAAAAATTATATATTTAACTTTAATAAACAAAAGGAACTTAATTGGGTTTCTTTAAATAAGTTAGATGAGTTACCGCAACCAAAAGTAATCCACGATTTTATACAGGAATACTTTTATAAGCACAAAATGGAGTAACTAACCATCTTAGCGGTGCACATTAACAAAACGAAACAACTAACCAAAAATATTTATGTCTGGGATTAACAAAGTTATTTTAGTAGGCCACTTAGGCAAAGACCCTGAAGTGCGACATTTAGACGGTGGCGTAACTGTAGCCAGTTTCCCGCTAGCTACATCGGAAACATACAACAAAGACGGCAAAAGAGTAGAACAAACAGAATGGCACAATATTGTGTTATGGAGGGGTTTGGCTGAAGTTGCTTCAAAATACCTCCAAAAAGGTAAACTGGTTTATATCGAAGGAAAATTGAGAACGAGATCTTTTGAAGACAAAGAAAAAGTAAAAAAATATGTGACAGAGATTGTTGCCGAAAATTTTACCATGTTGGGCAGAAAAAGTGACTTTGAGCAAAGTCCGACAACACCTGTACATCAAAATACAGAATCGAAGATTGAAGATGAATTTACGATCGGCTCAGCTGATGAAAGCGGAGATCTTCCTTTTTAAAAAATACAAATCAATAAAAAAAGCTACCTGATGAGAGGTAGCTTTTTTTATGCCTAAATTATTCAACTGTTACCGATTTAGCTAGGTTTCTTGGCTGATCAACATTACAACCCCTCATTACTGCAATATGGTAGGAGAGTAACTGAAGTGGTATAGTAGCCAAAAGCGGCAAAAATGCTTCGTTTGCATCAGGTATTTCAATGCAGTAATCGGCCATTTTTTTAACTTCAGTATCACCCTGGGTTACAATGGCAATAACTTTTCCTTTCCTGGCTTTTACCTCCTGGATATTGCTGATTACTTTTTCATATGAGGAATTTTGCGTGGCAATAAAAACCACAGGCATCTCTTCGTCAATTAAGGCGATTGGGCCGTGTTTCATCTCTGCGGCAGGATAACCTTCGGCATGGATATAAGAAATCTCCTTGAGCTTTAAAGCCCCTTCTAATGCCACAGGGAATCCGCTACCTCTTCCTAAAAATAAACAATTGGTAGAATCTTTTATTTTTTCTGCAACTTCTTTAATTAAATCGTTTGATGATAGCGCGAACTGGATTTTTTCAGGAATATTATCCAATTCTGTTAAAAGTTCAATCAGTTTTGAAGTGGTGATGGTTCCTTTTTGCTGGGCCATGTAAAAAGCCATCAAAGTTAAAACCGTTACCTGTGCCGTAAAAGCTTTGGTTGATGCTACCCCGATTTCAGGACCAGCATGCGTGTAAACCCCAGCATGCGTTAATCTTGGTATAGAAGCTCCAGCAACATTGCAGATTCCAAAAATGGTTGCCCCACGTTCTTTTGCCATTTCGATAGCAGCCATCGTATCGGCCGTTTCTCCTGATTGTGAAATCGCAATTACCACATCTTTCTCTGTAATAATCGGGTTTCTATACCTAAACTCAGAAGCATACTCCACCTCAACAGGGATGCGTGCATACTCTTCAATAAGGTACTCGCCAACCAAACCTGCATGCCACGATGTTCCGCAGGCCACAATAATTATCCGATCTATATTTTTTAATTTTTCTGCAAATTCTTTAATTCCACCTAGCTGAACTTTTCCTTCTGCAGGATAAATCCGGCCGCGCATACAATCTTTAATAGAGCGTGGTTGTTCATAAATCTCTTTAAGCATAAAGTGCTCAAAGCCCCCTTTTTCCAACATTTCAAGCTGTAACTGCAATTCCTGGATCAATGGTGTTTGCACCGCATTATCCAAACGTTTAACCAAAAGATCATCTTTGGTTACCAGTGCAATCTCATTATCATTAAGGTAAATTACATTTTTGGTGTATTCGATAATCGGTGTAGCATCAGAAGCAATAAAATATTCGCCCTTGCCAACGCCAATTACCATCGGACTCCCTTTTCGGGCCGCAATTAACCGATCAGGATGATCTTTATCCATAATCACAATTGCGTAAGCACCAATTACTTCCATTAGTGCCAAACGAACAGCTTCCAACAGGTCAATATTTTCTATTTTTTGAATTTCTTCAATCAGGTGGATCAAAACCTCTGTATCCGTATCACTTTTAAATTCGTGCCCACGGCGGGTTAGCTCTTCTTTTAAGGTAGCATAGTTTTCAATAATCCCGTTATGAATGATAGAAAGCTTATCGTTATTTGAAGTGTGCGGATGGGAATTACGGTCAGAAGGTACACCATGTGTAGCCCAACGCGTATGGCCCATGCCTACTGTGCCGGATTTATCCTGGTCTTCGGCAAATTCTTCCAGAACGGCAACTTTTCCCGCTTTTTTGTAAATATGTTGTCCATCGTTATTCATCAGTGCAATTCCAGCACTGTCATAACCGCGGTATTCCAGTCTTTTAAGTCCTTTAAGTACAATTGGCCAAGCTTCTCTATAACCAATATAGCCTACTATTCCACACATAAGTTTGAATAAATTTTAATTCTGTAAACATACTAAACAAACGTTTGACTTAGGTGAATTTTGAGTGAATTTAAATTTATGGAGAAACCACAGGACAAAAAAAATCTCCTGTTCTTTTGAAACAGGAGATTAAAATGAGTTGATATATTAATTAATCTTTGTATAATAAATATTCAGCTTCAACTTGTTTGTTGTTAAGTTTGTTGCTCCTATTATCGATCTTTCTGCAGAGGTTGCAGTTGGTACAACCTGAAAATTGTTAAAAGATGTTGGCGCAAGAAAGGTACCATTATCTTCTGTAGTTTTGTCAATTAAGCCTTGAACATAACTGGTTACAATAAATATATAACGGTTTTTTAAAGCATCAAAATAGCCTCCAAACAATGCATCTCCACCTGTACTGCTTGTAAAAGTAGTATAATCTGGAATACTTACAGGTTGTTGTGCAATATCCCAACGGTATAATGAAAGCCTTTGTGCAGCATTAAAAGGATAAGCAGGGGCGCCACCGCCCAACTCTACTACCAGTTCTGCCTTATTAACAATCGCTTTTCCGTATAGGTTGGTAAAAGATGTTAAATCAGGGAAGCTCAGCTTCGTTTTTACACCTGCAAGGCCTTGTAAATAAGTTACATTATATGATGCTGCAGGAGCAGAAATCTGTTCTTGTACAGGAGTGCCTGCGTAATCGTGTTTTATGTTTGCGGCCACACCCGAAATTACACTTGTGCCGCTGCTGCCATTGCTAACCAATACTCCAATCGGGAAGTTTACCGTTGCGGTATCTATGCCGCTTGATGAATTTACTTTCTTCCAAACCAATTGTAAATAAGAATCGGTACCTGTAAAGTTAAAGAAAGCAATACCCCCAACACCTGTTGAAGATGTTTTGTTGATTTGGGCGTATAAACCTTTAAAAGCATCAATAAATTTAGCATTTGAAGCAGTTCCGGTTGTACCCAGGTTCAAAATGTTATTCTGTATAAATGCTTTATTTAAAGGAATTCTGATCTGTGCCGGTACTGTTTTTAAAGTATCAGCTTTACCAGTAACAATATCAAATATTTTTGCTTTTGTATTTGGTGCAATTTTGCCGGTAAAATTTCCTAGCAAGGCGTTGTTAAAAGTCTGTACATCAGAACTTTTATAGTTTTCAACCTTGTTTGCCAATTGATAAACATCAATGCTGTATTTAGAATTGGTTGTATCTCCATAAAATTTGGTTGCCGTACTGGATTCATCAAGTTTTAATACCAAAACTGCCGAATCAAGTGTTGGAGAAGTTCCAAAATCAGTACTTACAACAGGATAAACAGTCATGGCCAAACTCGCCTCGGTTTTACCGAAAACAGGATCTGTCATATAGCCTAGCGGATAACGGTTTAATCCAAAAGTGTTTGCGGCAGTTTCCGGAACGAGTTGAGATTTTACCGGAGATACCACAAGCGTTCCGGTAATTGCAGTATTCGGATCAACATCTAAACCCACACCGTCGGGATTTTTACATGATGCAAAAAGAAAAAGACCTATCAACAGGGTTAATAAGTCTTGTTTTGTAAATTTCATATTTAAAATAATAATACCTAATTAAGCAACTGAAACCAATTCGTCATTTGAAATTTCTTCATAAAAAGTATAGAAGTTTTCAAAATTCTCGGTTAAGTTAAAAGCTAATGTTGGCTTATTGGAATCTTTAACAAATTTTAACACATCTTTATCCAGGTTTTCATCTGCTAAAACCACTGCATCTGAGTGTGTTATTGCGCCAATGTGCATGCTGTTGCAATCAGATGGTAAAAAAGCTTTTGTGTCGTCTTCCGTCATATTTGCCATTACAGCTTTCTTTGCAAAATCAGCATTTAATTTTTCTGTAAAGCCATCCTCATAAATTGAATACACTACTTTCGAATTTTTAAAAGTAGGATCGTTTTTATAGGTAGTTTTAATATAAGCAGGAACCAACGAGCTCATCCAGCCGTGGCAATGAACGATATCTGGTGCCCAACCTAATTTTTTAACGGTTTCTAAAGCGCCTTTGCAGAAGAAAATTGTGCGTTCATCATTGTCATCAAAGAATTTTCCGCTGGCATCTCTAAATACCTGTTTGCGCTGAAAATATTCTTCGTTGTCTAAGAAATACACCTGCATGCGTGCAGCTGGGATGGAGGCTACTTTAATGATTAAAGGGTTATCATTGTCATCAATAATGATGTTCATTCCCGATAAGCGTATTACTTCGTGTAAACGATTTCTTCTTTCGTTGATGTTACCGAATTTTGGCATTAAGATGCGGATTTCGAATCCTTTCTCTTGCATTGCCTGCGGTAACTGGCGCGTAATTTCAGAAATTTTAGTAAGCTCGAGGAAAGGCGACATCTCGTGTGTAACAATCAGCAGCTTCGTTTTTGCCATCTCCATATTCTAAGAAAATATTAAGTTAAATAAAAGATAATGAGCTGCAAAGGTAAGCATAATAATACTATTTATCAATATAGCAAGCATTTGTTTGGTTTCGTTTAGATTAATTTACACCTTTACGGCTTTAATTTAGATTGTCCGAATTGGAAATATTTAAAACCAAAGCAGCGCTTAAGGCTTTTTTAAAACCTTTAAAAGCATCAGCTAAAAAAATAGCATTAGTACCTACTATGGGTGCCCTGCACAATGGCCACATATCTTTGATAAAACTGGCCCAGCAAAATGCCGATATCATTATCTGTAGCATTTTCGTAAATCCAACACAGTTTACAGATCCGAAAGATTTGGAAAAATATCCCCGCCCCATTGAGCATGATTTAGCTATGCTCGAAGATGCAGGCTGTAATGGTGTATTTATGCCCAACGTGGAGGAAATGTATCCCGCCGGAGCAGACGAAGCCTGGCATATCGACTTAGGCAATGCAGAATTTTTACTCGAAGGCGAATTTAGAAAAGGCCATTATCAGGGCGTAACACAGATTGTAAAAAAGCTGTTCGATGCCGTTGAGCCCGATGTGGCCATGTTCGGACAAAAAGATTTTCAACAATTATTGATGATCAAGAATATGCTGGCTTATTTTAAGTTGCCTATTACCATTATTACCTGCCCGATTATCAGAGAAGATGATGGCCTGGCCATGAGTAGCCGCAATATTCACTTATCGGCCAGCGATCGCGAACATTCATTGGTACTGAGTAAATCGCTGCAATTTGTTATCGATCATTTTAATGAATACCCATTAGAAGAATTAGAAACCAAAGCAAAATCGTTCTATAAAAATATAGATGGTGTAGAACTCGATTATTTTACCATAGCCAATGGCGATACGCTGGAACCCGCTAAATCTAAAGATGAAAATAATCTCGTTGCCCTGGTTGCTGCAAAAGTTGGTTCAACAAGGTTAATCGATAATATGATTATTAAGTAATAAATGATGTAGTTGTTTAATGTTTCATTGCCTTATGGCTATTGGCCTAAGCTTTTAAGCTGTCTGCAATGCACCATCACGATTTACCTTTAACATTCTGCTCCTTTGTGAAACTCCAAACTGATGACGGAAAACTCCAAACTGATTACTAACTTTGCCAAATGGTTATTACAATATTAAAATCGAAAATACACCGTGTTAAGGTAACACAGGCCGAATTAAATTATGTTGGCAGTATTACGATAGATGAGGATTTGATGGATGCAGCTAACATTATTGCTAATGAAAAGGTGCAGATTGTAAATAATAATAACGGCGCACGTTTCGAAACTTATGTAATTAAAGGCGAGCGCGGTACCGGAACCATCTGTTTAAACGGCGCAACAGCACGGTTAGCACAGCTTGGCGATATCCTTATTATCATGTCATACGGGTCACTACCAATAGAAGAAGCTAAAAAATACAACCCGATCCTTGTTTTTCCAGATGATAACAACCACTTGCTAAAATAACCTTGTGACATTCGACCTCAAAACAGCGCTAAAATACATCATCCTGTTTTTAATAGGAATAGGGGTATTATATTTAGCTTTTCGAGGTCAGGATTTAGGTAAGATTTGGCAGGAAATTAAAACTGCTGATTATTTTTGGGTCATCACATCTGCCGTGGCCGTTTGGATAGCGCACGTTTTACGGGCCCTGCGCTGGCAGATGCTCTATCAATCCATCCATTATAAAGTAAGTTTCTGGAGTGCTTATCATGCTGTAATGATCGGCTACCTTGCCAACCTGGCTTTGCCACGCTTTGGAGAAATTGGTCGCTGTTCCGTTATTCACAAAGCAGAAAAAGTACCTATGTTTGCCTCTATAGGTACTGTAATTACTGAGCGGCTTTTCGATATTGTAATGCTTTTGCTCACTAGCCTGGCCGTGCTGCTTTTTCAATACAACATTGTTTCGGGCTTTCTGTATAATACCATCTACCTCAACCTGGCAAAAAAAATAAACACCGTTAATTATTTGTGGCTTATTATAATCGGTATACTGGTTATAGTATTTATCGCAGCCGGAATCTATTTTCTCCGTCAAAAATTCAGCAAAAAATTCTTGCGCACATTTGTAAGCTTGCGCCAGGGGTTTGGTTCTTACAGTAAACTTAAACGAAAAGGATTATTTTTAACCTATACACTGGGAATATGGATTTTCTATTCACTCTCCATGTATTTTGCATTTTCATCTATTGAAGCTACTTCCGGTTTGCATTTTAACGCTGCTTTTACCGCAATTGTGTTTTCTGGTTTCGCAATGGCAGCCCCGGTTCAGGGCGGTATAGGTGTTTTCCACTGGATGGTTGCCCAATCCTTAGTATTGTACGCCGTATCTTTTAAAGATGGATTGGCCTATTCTACCATCATTCATTCCTCGCAGGTTTTGCTCATTCTCATTTTGGGGAGTTTGAGTTTATTCCTGATCCTGACCAAAAAAGAAACAAAATAACTCTTTATTTAGGCGTTTAACACGCTGCATGCCCTGGCTTTTTAATTATCCTTCCAATAAGCCCTAATTAAAAATAAATTACTATGCAGCCATAGTAATTTCAATCAGAAATGCTACATTTGATTTACTAACCTTTTATACATAAATGTTATGCATTTTGAATTAAGTGAAGAACAATTAATGATCCAACAGGCTGCACGCGATTTTGCGCAGCAGGAGTTAAAACCTGGGGTGATCGAAAGAGATGAGCATCAAAAATTTCCGGCAGAGCAAGTCAAAAAGCTTGGAGAATTAGGTTTCCTGGGAATGATGGTGAGCGAAAAATATAACGGTAGCGGACTGGATGCCATTTCTTACGTACTGGTGATGGAAGAGCTGTCTAAAATCGATGCCTCTGCCTCAGTAGTCGTTTCGGTAAATAATTCTTTGGTTTGCTACGGATTGGAGGCATATGGTAACGAAGCGCAAAAAGAAAAATATTTAAAACCATTGGCCGCTGGCGAAAAGATCGGGGCATTTTGTTTATCGGAGCCAGAAGCAGGATCTGATGCTACATCGCAGCGTACAACAGCAGAAGATAAGGGAGATTATTATTTGCTAAACGGTACTAAGAATTGGATTACCAATGGCAGTACTGCATCAACCTATCTCGTTATTGCGCAAACACATCCCGAATTAAGGCACAAAGGCATAAATGCTTTTATTGTAGAAAAAGGAACGGAAGGTTTTACCATTGGGCCAAAAGAAAATAAATTGGGTATCAGAGGTTCTGATACGCATTCTTTAATGTTTAACGATGTTAAAGTTCCGAAAGAAAACAGGATTGGTGAAGACGGTTTTGGCTTTAAGTTTGCCATGAAAACTTTAGAAGGGGGAAGGATAGGTATTGCTGCACAGGCTTTGGGCATTGCTCAAGGAGCTTTTGAGTTGGCTACGCAATATGCTAAAGAACGTAAATCTTTTGGTAAACCAATTGCTGAGCATCAGGCCATTGCATTTAAACTGGCCGATATGGCTACACAAATAGAAGCGGCCAGGTTGCTGGTGTACAAAGCCGCCTGGTTAAAAGATCAGGGATTGCCTTATACTCAGGCAGGATCAATGGCTAAACTTTTCGCCTCAAAAGTAGCAATGGATGTTACCATAGAAGCCGTACAGGTACATGGTGGTTACGGTTTCGTAAAAGAGTACCATGTAGAACGTTTAATGCGGGATGCCAAAATTACGCAGATTTATGAAGGTACTTCTGAGATACAAAAGATGGTTATATCGAGAGAAGTGATCCGTTAATTTTAAGCTTCGAGTTAGGAGCTTGGGCTTGTTAGTCCAAACCCTCAACTCGAAACGCCCAACTTATTCCTTCTCTCCGGCTACCGCACTAAATACTGCTTTGATCAGGGCAACAACTATGGCTAAAAATGCAGCTGCAATAAAGCCTGAAGTGTTAAAAGAAGTCATCATTTTATCCACCAATAAAATCATCAGCACGGTAATAATGAATGATACCAGGCCAAGCGTTAAGAAATTTACCGGAAAAGTTAACAACCTTAAAATAAACCCGATGGTTGCGTTAGCAAGTGCAATTAAAACCGCGGCGATAATGGCGTTTCCGTAACCATCTATAGTTACACCAGGCACAAGTCTTGCGCCAATAAAAAAGGCTAATCCCATTAAAAGGATTTCGATAATAAATCTCATAAATGTTTATTTTTGTTAATGTTTAAATGCTTTTTAAAATACACGGTTTTAATAGTTGTTTTCATGTTTGTACTTTCATGTTCGAATACAAACAACAAACCGATAATTAAGTTTTCGGTAGACAGCACTTCAATAGTAATTAAAAATATTGACGAGGCGAGCCTGTTGCAGGCTAAAAATGCCTATAAAGCTAACATTGATACACTTAATTTAATTTCGGTTTTAATAAAGCCGGGTGATCAGGATAGTATACAAGATGAATTGATTGTGCCCGGGAAGATTAAAATTGTAGGCGATTCGTTGGTTTTTAGTCCTGCTATGCCCTTTGTACAAGGAAAAGATTATTTAGTCGAAAGTTATTTGGGTGTAAAATTTGCAACCGTGGGAAATCTTATTTCGGGTACTGCAAAACATAATTTACAAGCACAACGACAAACACTTAAGCGGTAATAATCAGCATAATAATTACAGCAACTGTTTGATTTTTTGTAAAATTTTAGTACATTTGCATCGTAATCGAAGAAAAGAGAAGGGGACAGTGTCCCCTTTTTCTATGAAATCAGGTTAAAATATGCAGGTAGAAAAGAGAGTTGCAGTCCTCGTAGAGGAAAAGATAGCAGATCGGCCAGAACTGTTTTTGGTTGAAGTAAAAATGTTGCCAAACAATAAGCTGATTATCCATGTTGATGGCGACGAAGGCATTAGCATACAGGATTGTGTGGCAATAAGCAGGCATGTTGGTTTTCATCTCGAAGAAGAAAACACAATAGAACAGGCTTATAATTTAGAAGTTTCTTCTCCGGGTGTTGGTGAGCCTTTAAAACTGATCCGTCAGTACAATAAAAATATTGGCCGTACGGTAAGTATTAAATTGAAAGAAGGCTTAAAAAAGGAAGGAAAACTGCTGGAAGTAACTGAAAATAACCTGCTGATTGAAGAATCGGTTAAAGAAAAGGGAAAAAAGGCGGTAACCATTGAAACAAATGTTCCGTTTAATGATATATTAGAAACAAGTGTGTTAATTTCATTTAAGTAAAAATGAGTACTACAACAATTAATTTGATCGACTCTTTCCAAGAGTTTAAAGATTTCAAAAATATAGATCGCCCAACGGTGATCAGTGTGCTGGAAGAAGTTTTTCGTAGCATGTTGCGTAAAAAATACGGAACAGACGAAAACTGTGATGTTATTGTGAACCCTGATAACGGAGATTTGGAGATCTGGAGAACGAGAAAAGTAATGGAAGATGGCTTTTCTGAGGATGATGATTTAGAGATCGAACTTGCTGAAGTAGCTAAATTAGATAACACTTTGGAAGTTGGCGATGATTATATCGAGCAGATTACATTGGAAAGTTTTGGTCGCAGGGCAATTTTAGCAGCACGCCAAACTTTGGTTTCTAAAGTATTGGAGTTAGAGAAAGATGAAATTTTCAAAAAATATAAAGACAGGGTAGGCGAAATCGTTACTGGTGAAGTTTACCAGGTTTGGAAAAAAGAAACTTTGGTTTTGGATGATGAAGGTAACGAACTTTTAATGCCTAAAACGGAGCAGATTCCTGCAGATTATTTTAAAAAAGGTGATTCTGTGAGAGCGGTGATCTCTAAAGTAGAAATGATTAACGCAAATCCGAAAATTATCATTTCTAGAACAGCACCAGAGTTTTTACAACGTTTGTTCGAGCAAGAGGTTCCGGAAATTTTCGACGGTTTAATTACCATCAAAAAAATCGTACGCGAACCTGGCGAGCGTGCAAAAGTTGCTGTAGAATCGTATGATGACCGTATTGATCCGGTAGGTGCCTGTGTGGGTATGAAAGGATCGCGTATTCATGGTATTGTTCGCGAATTGAAAAACGAAAACATTGACGTGATTAATTTCACAAATAATATTTCATTATACATTACCCGTGCTTTAAGCCCGGCAAAAATCACTTCCATTAAATTGGATGATGAAACCAAACACGCATCGGTTTATTTAAAACCAGATCAGGTTTCATTGGCAATTGGCCGCGGTGGACATAACATTAAACTGGCTGGTAAACTAACCGGTTACGAAATTGATGTATATCGCGAGGCCGGAGAAGAAAGTGATGAAGATGTTGATTTAGAAGAATTCTCAGATGAGATTGATAGCTGGATCATTGATGAATTAAAGGCTATCGGTTGCGATACTGCTAAAAGTGTATTAGCACTTACTGTAGAAGATTTAGTGAAACGCACCGACCTTGAAGAGGAAACCATTAAAGAAGTGGTTCAAATTTTGAAGTCAGAATTTGAATAAGTGGTGTAATTGCCAAATAAACACTACTTTTGTATTAAATAAAAAACAATAACAGGAGCTAAATGTCAGACGACAAACCAATCATTTTAATTAAAGCTATTAAAGAACTTAATATAGGCATGGGTACGGCCGTTGAGTTTTTAAACAAAAAGGGGTTCTCTGCCGAGAAAAGCCCTATGTTTAAACTTACGGGAGACATGTATAATGCCTTATTGAAAGAGTATCAGGGAGATAAGATCGTAAGAGAAGAAGCCAAACAAATAGTGATTGGTAAAATACGTCGTGACGAGCCTGAGACTGAAAAGCCAGTAGAAGCGCCGAAGAAGAATACCGATTTTGAGAAAAACGAAGAGATTTTAATAAAAAATGCTCAGTCGTTTACTCCTCCACCGGTAGAAAAACCAAAGGTTGTAGAAACACCTAAGGTAGAAACGCCAGCGCCAACACCAGCACCTGCGGCAGCAGTTGAGCCAGTAAAAGAAGCAAAAGCAGAAGATAAGGTTGAAGAAACTGGATTACCAGGTGTTAAAATTGTAGGAAAGATTGATTTAAACGATCTTAACTCTAAAACACGCCTGGTTAAGCGCGAAGAAGCGCCTGTGGCACCAGCAGCTAAATCGCCAGAACCTGTAAAGCCAGTTGAACAGCCAAAAGCTGAAGAAAAACCAGTTGAGGTTAAAAAAGAAGAAACACCTGCTGCGCCTGCACCAGTTTTAGAAACACCAGTTGTTAAAGCTCCAGAGCCTGCAAAACCAGTTGAACAACCAAAAGTGGAAGAAAAACCAGCTGAAGTAAAACCGGCAAGCAACGAGCCTGAAGTAATTAAAGCGCGTACTGTTAAATTAACTGGACCGAACATCATTGGTAAAATTGTTTTACCAACCGTTCCAGATAGAAGAAATGGTCCGGTAGCATCATCTAGTGATAGTGAGGCTGCAAAACGCAAGCGTAAACGTAAAAAAACTCCGGGAGCACCAGGTCAGCCAGGTCAACATGGAGGTCAAGGTCAGCAAGGTCAAAATAATCCTGCAGGGCAGGGGCAAGGTCAAACTGGTGCGCCAGGGCAACCTCGTCAGCCTTATCAAGGCAACAGACCTGGAGGTGGCACACCATACCAGGGTAACAGACCAGCCGGGCAAGGTGGAACTCCATATCAGGGCAATAGAAATAACAACAACAACAGACCAGGTTTCCAAAATAGAAACGCTACCCCTAGCGGCCCTAAAGAAGAACCTACTGAGAAAGAAATTCAAGATCAGATTAAAGCAACACTTGCCCGTTTAAGTGGAGCAGGTAAATCTGGGAAATTTGCACAACGTGCTAAATTACGTCGTCAGAAACGTGATGATGTAGCGTTTAATGCTGAAGAAGCTGCAAATGAGCTTGAATCGCAATCGAAAATATTAAAAGTAACAGAGTTTGTTACGGCTAACGAGTTAGCAAGCATGATGGATGTACCAGTTACCAAAATTATTGGTACCTGTATGAGTCTTGGTATGTTCGTTTCCATCAATCAGCGTTTAGATGCAGAAACGTTAACTATTGTAGCAGATGAGTTTGGTTACGAGATTCAATTCGTTAAACCAGATGAAGATGAAGAAAATGTAATTGAGGAAGAAGATAACGAGGCAGATTTAATCGAAAGAGCTCCGGTTGTAACGATTATGGGTCACGTCGATCACGGTAAAACCTCATTGCTGGATTATATCCGTAAGGCAAATGTAGTGGCTGGTGAGGCCGGTGGTATTACACAGCACATCGGTGCTTACATGGTAACTACGCCAACCGGTAAAAAAGTAACTTTCTTAGATACTCCAGGTCACGAAGCATTTACCGCGATGCGTGCACGTGGTGCCAAGGCAGCAGATATTGCAATTATTGTTATCGCTGCGGATGATGCAGTGATGCCTCAAACAAAAGAGGCAATTAACCACGCACAAGCAGCAGGTGTACCATTGGTATTTGCTTTTACTAAAGTAGATAAACCAGGTGCAAATGCAGATAAAGTACGTGAGCAGTTATCGGTAATGAATATTTTGGTTGAAGATTGGGGTGGTAAATATCAATCACAGGAAATTTCAAGCAAAAGTGGCTTAAACGTTGATTTACTTTTAGATAAAGTATTATTAGAGGCTGAATTATTAGAACTTAAAGCAAATCCGAATAAGAGAGCTACAGGAACTGTAATTGAGTCGGCATTAGATAAAGGACGTGGTATTGTAACTACAGTATTGGTTCAGGCTGGTACATTAAGGGTTGGAGATCCAATCTTAGCAGGTAGTTACAGCGGACGTGTAAAAGCATTAACCAACGAGCGTGGTGCTAAAGTAGATTCAGCAGGTCCATCACAACCGGTACAGGTTTTGGGTATGCAAGGTGCACCTACAGCAGGTGATCGATTTAATGCTTTAGAAAGTGAAACTGAAGCGCGTGATATTGCAAATAAACGTATGCAATTGCAACGTGAGCAGGGATTACGTACTCAGAAACACATTACATTGGATGAGATCGGCCGTCGTTTGGCAATTGGTAACTTTAAAGAGCTTAACATCATTGTTAAAGGTGATGTGGATGGATCGATCGAAGCATTAGCCGATTCATTGTTAAAACTGTCTACTGAGCAGATTCAGATCAATATCATCAGTAAGGGTGTTGGTCAGATTTCAGAATCTGATGTATTGTTAGCTTCAGCATCTGACGCGATTATTATCGGTTTCCAGGTTCGTCCATCAACAGGTGCGCGTAAACTAGCAGAAGCAGAACAAATTGATATCCGTTTATATTCTATCATTTACGATGCAATCAATGAGATTAAATCGGCAATGGAAGGTATGTTGGATCCAGAATTTGAAGAGAAAATTGTGGCTAACGTTGAAATCCGTGAGACTTTCAAAATTACTAAAGTGGGTACCATTGCAGGTTGTATGGTATTGGATGGTAAGATTACCCGTAACAGCAAGATCCGTATCGTTAGAGATGGTGTTGTAGTGTACACAGGTGAACTGGCATCGTTAAAACGCTTTAAAGATGATGTAAAAGAGGTTAATAAAGGTTATGAGTGTGGTTTAAACATCCAGAACTTTAATAACATCGAAGTTGGGGATATCGTTGAAGCTTACGAACAAGTAGAAGTAGCTAGAAAACTGTAAATAATACAACATATTATAAAATTAAAGTGGCCCCATAAAGGCCACTTTTTTTGTTGTTGTTATCTGATAGTTGAAATTGACGGAAGTTAAGTACATTTTATTTTAGAAAAACTTAAAATAACTATAAAAGATTCTGTGAAGTTTTCCTGCGGTCTCGATTTCGAATCTATTTTTAAAATAATACAAACATATTTAAGACAAGTTATTTGTGACTTGCTTTTACCTGAGGTTTAATGGTCATAAGTAAGATTAGAATATCGATAATATTGATGCTACTTTTTTGCAAATGTAACATTGTCTTTTCAAATTATTGCATTTGAAAGAAGCCTGTTTAATTTAGAGCCTCCTAACTTAGTAAGTTTTATTTTTTGTTGCAATGATTAATACGGATCATTTATCTATACCATTATCAATCATTTTTACCTTCCTATTATCCATCTGGCTTTTGGAATTTTGTTAATAATTGATACAATTAGGATTGAACCAGTATATACAATAATGAATGTTATCAATTGAACGCTTAGGACGTAATAGGCTGATTTATTTTCAAGTATTATTTGAAGTGGCTTGAAAATCAAAGGCATCAATCTAAAGATTAAGATTTGATGTATAAGATATATCCCAAAGGTGAAAATACTCGGGTTAAATTTTTTGATCTGGATTTTAGAGCCAAGTTTATATAAAAAAACAAAGCTCAGGAGCGAATAAATGATATTGGTTATTCTTAAAGTATTAAAAGGATCAGCAGGTAACAGCTTGAGTAGGTTATAGCTCTCTAAACTTGCCAAAGAGAAAGTTATAATTAATAATATAAAAATCAAAGTCATTGAGGTTTTGTCAACCATAGCTTTAAACTGGTCATAGTATTTATTAATCTGTACACCTAACCATAAATAAAATATGAATCCAAACAAGGCTGTTGTATGCGAAGTAGGAATAAGATCTATGTAAAGATTAACAGAATAAAAAAGTGATAACAATAAAAGTGCGACGCCTAGTTTTATGGAATATAAATACTTTCTAAAGAAAAGGAGAATTGCTATACACAGCAAAAAATTAGGAATAAACCAATAACTGGTATTAAAAACAATATTTCCGAGGTCTGATAAAATTGTTTCAATACTAATATTCAATAAAATATTATCCCCGTACTTAATGTTCTTAACAATAACATCCAGGTAAGTTGTTAAGAGCAATATTATTACCCAAAATAACCAGGGCTTCAATGTATTTTGTGCTCTCCGTTGGAGATATTCCTTAGTACTATATTTTGTAAATTTATCGCCAATCAAAAAACCTGCTAACAGGAAAAATATAATGGTACCAAACTTGAAGACTTGCAGGCTTAGAATTTGAACTATTTTTTCATTTAAGGTGTTAAATTTAGCTACAAAAAAGAAAGAACTGTGTTCCATTACAATTCCTATCATCGAGATAAAGCGTAAAGAATCTATGAAGGCGTAATTTATTTTCGGAGTATTGATGTTAGAATTGCTCAATTTTAATTTTTGTTAAATACATTTTTAACTGCATCATCGAAGTTTTCTTTTTCATCCATGATTTTTTTTCTATAACTACTGAATAGCTTAATCTTTGCTTCAAAATTATATAAAGTCAGCACAATTTGATTGACAACAGCCTCAGGTGAATCTTTAGTTTCATCAAACTTAAACCCTTCTGGTAAAGGTACATCATCTTGAAATGCTGCTGATCCTTGGCTCCCTGTAATAACACAACAAGACATCAATATTGCTTCCCTCGGCATTCTTTCTTGACCTGGATGGTACCCAAAGTCAATATAGAGTTTGCTTTTATTCATCCAATTTGCAACTTCATCGGGTGTCATCTCAATCAGTGCTTTCCAATGAAGATCTGAGCTTAATTCTTTAATCCGATTCAGGTATTCTCCATTCTTTTTAGGATTATATAATAAAATGTCCTCTTTAGGTGTATGCTTAGCTATTTTACTGTAAAATGAATCGCTCATATAATCTGAAATTTTACCAATGATCTCCATTCTATTAGTTTTAAGAAAATCCAGAGAAAAATGTGAATGAGCAAGGTTTAAAACCTTCTTTCTTTTTATAGCTGAAAGCGTTGGAAGAGGATTATATTTTTTAGGGTCTAAAAAAGACTTAATAGTATAAAATTTTTTATGTTTTACAGCCTGTTTTTTCTCATCAAAAATTATATGGTAATTAGTTACGCTTAACCACCAGATAATTTTCTTCACTGCTGAAAATTCAGATTGGAATATTGGATCCAAATATGTTTCTGGAAGAATCAGAAAGTTGTTTTTATTGTTTATTACCTTATCAGTATAGGGTACATTATATTTTACATAATTCTCGTGTACAGGATTTACTTCTTCACTAACTATGTAGTGCATAAAAACGTTATGACCTAGGTTATGGAGCCTATGTCCGAGTTGATGAAGGGCTTCCGGCCCCCCAGTTGCAAAATTTGCTGGGCAGAAGATATAAAATATAGAATCTGAATTAATCTGCATGAAAGGTTTATGTGTTAATCAATATCAAAAATAATCAATTATGTAAGTTTCAAAAGATAATTCTTTGATCGTAGTATACAAATGCTGTTTTATCATCTATATGATAACCCTGTCCTATAAATATTACTCATTTAACGTAGAGAAAAAGCTAAATGAACACAAGATGTTGAATTGGGAATGTTTTATATTGTACTGGTTATATAATTTTCAAAGTCCTTAAAGATTTTTATTTTATTTTTGAGCAAGATGATATCAATAATTATAGCTTCCGTAAATAAAGATCAGCTTTCTGACCTTAGGGAGAACATTGCCGCAACCATCGGAGTAGAACACGAAATTATAAGTTTTGATAACGCTGATGGAAAGCGTGGATTATGCGAAATTTATAATGAAGGTGCAAAGCTGGCAAAACATAAGCTACTTTGTTATATGCACGAGGATATTAGTATTAAAACAAAAGATTGGGGCAATATAGTTGCAGATACTTTTAATGAAGATCAAAAAATAGGATTGATTGGTATAGCAGGAAGTAGTTATAAAACCAAAGTTCCGTCTGGATGGTTTTGTAGTGCTGGTGAAAAAAAAATCAATTATATTAATATTCTTCAACGTTATAAATTTAGTGAAGAGAAAACAGAGCACATTTCAAAAAACTTGAAAAATGAAAAATATTCAAACGTAGTAGTTGTAGATGGAGTTTGGTTCTGTACCAAAAAAGAAATCGTTGAAGCTCATAATTTTGATGAAGAAACATTTAAACAATTCCATTGCTATGATCTGGATTTTTCACTTCAAGTACAACAAACACATCGTGCTGTTGTAACTTTTCAAGTGTTATTAGAACATTTCTCAGAAGGAAATTATTCTAAAACCTGGATAGAGGAAACATTAAAATTGCATGAAAAATGGGCTGCTGATTTACCAATAGATGTAGAAGGATTATCAAAAAAAGAAATTTTATTTGCCGAAAAACATTCATTCAAGTTCTTCCTAAAGCAGATGAAAATATCTGGATATAAAAAGGAAGCAATATTTAGAGTTTTTTGGAGAAGTAAACTAAAAAAAAATAATTTAAGTCTGTTTTTAATGTTAAATAAAGAAATCTGGCGGAGTTAAATCAGATAACCTGCTTCTTTGAAGTAAGGTTTCCAAAAACTGATATTTTTATCCCATGCATGGCAACCAAAAGGCATATTTCCTTTAATTAAAGTCATTGCCATTTGCGGAGCTGTTTCAATGGAAAAGTTCAATGCTTTTTTGTAATGAGGGATTTTTATTCTCTTCTTTTTTCGATTTACTTCTATGGTCCAAAACATATCTTCATTATAATCGCTGCTTTTTCGGCCAAGGTAATTCTCTACAAGTTCTTTTTCTTGAATGCAGATATCATAAAAAGATTTAACTTTTCTCAACGAAAGGCCACCGTTACCGACATGATTGTATAATTGTCTTTCAATATCTGGTCGCCCTTGCTTATCAAGTAAATTATATCTTCTGTGCAAATAGGATCTAAGCCTCTCTTTAGTCTTTTTAAATAAAGTTGGAAATTCTTTTTCTCTCAACCATGGTGCACCTATATAATCATAACCTAAGCTGCACCAATATTGTAATTCATTTTTAAACACAAAAGCATCCAACTGATAGATGAGTAGGTAGCTATAATCCAAAAACTTCTCATAAAAAAGTGCCGAAAGCATCAAGTCATTGTAACTAAACACGCTCTTAAAATAAATACTCGGCAGAGATATCTCCCGATAAGAAAATTCTATCTTGATATCCGATATTTCTAAATCATCTGGTTTAAGTAGTACAATATCATAGTCAGACAATAACTTTCCACATTGAGTGAAAGCTATCTTTTCATAAATTGAAAGCTCAGACTTATAAACCGGTATTACAATTACACAAGAACTATTCATTTTAGTTTCGATGAAATTTTGGCAAAAATAAAAGAATAAGATTCATAAAACTTTTTAAAATCTTGTAGGCTATAGGATACTTTTTAATATGCATAAGTTGTTCTGCCTTTTTAAACTTTATCTCTTTCAAATAATCATAATCCTTTACAAATTCAGGGAAATATTTATTCAAAGAAACTTCTCTTTCTTTATTGATTTCTGGATGATTCTCTGAATTTGCAGATATTCCAGTTCCATCATAAGTTACAATTACACAGTCTAAATGTTTATACGAAGCCTCACGTTTACAAATTGCATAAGTGAAAAATTCCCAATCGGATGCAATTTTGAAGTTCTCATTGTATAAAAAAATATCCTTAAAAAGCTTTGATTTAATAAAACTTGCCTGATGAGAAATGTTTTGTTCATAAAAAAAAGCAAAATTTAACTTTTTAGGAAACGTGCGGATTTCTTTTTTGATTCCATCAATGTGTAGGATATCTCCGTAGTAAATATCATATTTCCCATTTAATTCAGCATTCAATTTCTCTAAAATTGTATTATCAATTAAAGAATCCCCACTGTTTAAAAACATCAGATAATCACCTGTTGAAATCTTAATGCCTTTATTCATCGCATTGTAGATACCACTATCAGGTTCAGATACAGAATAGCTAAAAAATGAAGAATATGTATTAATAACATCTTTACTTCCATCCAAACTGTTTCCATCAATTATAATAAACTCAAAATCTTGCCAAGTTTGGCTTACAACACTTTGAATCGTTTTTAGTAATCCTGCCTTATTGTTGTAATTGATCGTTATAATTGATAATTTTTTGCCCATAATTGAGATTTTGAAAAAATGTGCTAAATGATTTCAATTTATTTTAAGTCACTAAAACATATCAAAAATAGTATCCAATTTTTTATAGCATTCTTCCTTTTCATAATTCATGCTAAAAGCCATCAATGCATTTTCTGCTTGTTTTTTATATTCTGCTTCGTTTGTTAAGAGTTTCATGATATTGTTTCCAAATTCCACCGGGTCATCACTCACCAAGCAACCGTTATTGGTTTTGTTAATCAGCCCATCAACACCTCTGGTATTGCAAACTATCGGTATGCCGAAAGATAATGCTTCTACTACTTTTATTTTAGTTCCTGTGCCTGTTAACATAGGACATAGTGCTACTCTCGCATTTTGGTAATAGATTGATAAATCTTCGGCGAAATTTATTGAAATAATATTGGGTGCCTTTATAGATAAATGCTCATTAATTTGCCCGATTATGCAGATCTGGATATTGCCGGGTAAAAGTGGATACACCTCGTTAAAAAACCAATGAGCAGATTTTTGATTGTGGATATTATCACTTGCCACATAGATCAAATCATATTGTTTTTCTTTTACAAGGTTATCGTTTTCGGGCTTATCAAGCATCATTGGGGCTAATACAACCTTATTTTTGCTAAATTGACTAAAAATATACTGTTCTTCTACAGAAATGGCTAAAACAATATCGAATAAAGAAATTCTTCTAATTTCTTCTTTAAAAGATTGCCCTATATCATTTTTTCTTTGATGTTGGGCAGTTATAAAATCGTGAGTATCAATTACCTTAACAGTATTTTTTGTGAATTGGTTGTTTTCTACCAGTGTTGCCCAACTTGCATAATTAATAAAGATATAATCGTAATTGTTGCTTTTTAAAATTTTTTTGAATGCCCTTTTAAATCGCATGGTCACCAATTCAGGAAATTGAAGTGGAAAAAACCATGCCTTATTTTGATAGAAAAAGTTTGGCAATTTATAGAATAGAAGATAAAAGAGTATATTTTTTTTCGAAGGCTTCTTTTTAATCACGTAGGTATTGTTGGCAAAACCTGAATCTTCGAATGCTTTAATATCTGTCTCATTCCAACGTCCGGTAAAATACTCGCTAACAAAATCTATTTCGAAATTTCTTGATTTAAAATAGCTTAACATGCTCAATGCCCGTGTTCTGTTGCCCGCATTTTTTTTAAGCGGATTATCAGGCATGAAAAATAGTACTCTCCTCATTTAAATATTTAGTCGTTAAAAGCCTGCATATCAATTAAACGCCTGTATAAACCATTTTTATTCATTAATTCATTGTGACTACCGGTTTCTACCACACTACCTTTATCTATCACAACAATTTTATCAGCGTGTTGTATGGTACTTAAACGGTGAGCAATTACGATAGAAGTGCGATTTTTCATCAGATTATTTAACGCATCCTGTACTAATTTTTCCGATTCGGTATCTAAAGCAGAAGTTGCCTCATCCAGTAACATAATTGGCGGATTAGCCAATACAGCCCTGGCAATACATACGCGCTGTTTCTGCCCACCCGAAAGTTTATTTCCTCTATCCCCAACAAAAGATTGATAACCGTTTTCTGTATTTTCAATAAAATCGTGCGCATTTGCAATTTTTGCGGCTGCAACAACCTCTTCTATGGTCGCATCAGGCTTGGCAAATGCAATGTTATTGAAAATTGTATCGTTAAATAAAAAGGATTCTTGATTAACGGTTCCCATTTGTGCCCTGATGCTTTCTACGGTAAGTGTTCTGTAATCGTGGCCATCAATTTTTATTGCACCTGATTTTGGATCATGGAAACGCGGAATCAGATCCATTAAAGTACTTTTTCCACCTCCCGATGGGCCAACAAGCGCCACTGTTTGACCTTTTTCAATGTCGAAAGTTATTGAGTTCAAAATCTGTTTTTCTCCATAATTAAATGATACATCCTGAAAGCTGATTGTGCTGTTAAAGCCATTAAGTATTTCAGCATTTGGTTGATTTACTAACAATGGTTTAGTGTCTATTAGGTCTAAAACGCGTTCACCTGCTGCAATTCCAGAGTGGATTCCGCTAAACGAGTCTGTTAATGCTTTCGCAGGCCGCATTACCTGAGAAAAAATAGCGATGTAAGCAATAAAATCTGAAGCTGTTAAAGCATTTTTATCATTATGCAATATTAATGATCCACCATACCAAACAATAATCGAAATCATTAGAACGCCAAGAAATTCAGAAACTGGTGAGCCAAGTTGTTGCCGTCTGACCATTTTGCGCGTTAAGTTGGAATAAAATATATTTTCCTGGTTAAATTTATTCTTAATTCGCTCTGTGGAATTAAAAGCTTTTATGATTTTAATCCCACTTAATGCCTCATCTAAAAAGCCGATCATTTTAGCAAAAGATTCGTGCGATTCTTTTGCTTGTTGCTTTAATCTTTTTACAATTTTACTGATAATAAATGCAGAAATTGGAATCACTAATAAAGAAAATAAGGTAAGCTTGGTAGATATGTTAAATAAGAGAACAACATACACAATTAGTGTCACGGGTTCTTTAAAAACAACCTGAAGTGTGTTGGTAACGGTAAATTGAACTACTTGCACATCCGATGCAACTTTAGAAATAATATCACCTTTTCTCTCATTATTAAAATAACCTACATGAAGATTCATTACATTATTAAAAACCTGTTTCCTAAAGTTTAGCAATGTATGCACTCTTAAATCTTCCATATAACGTTGGGAGAAATACCTAAAAAGGTTCGAAAGCAATACCGAGATAACAATAATGATGCAAATATATAGTAGCGTAGTCTCGATGGTGTTAACTTTGATAGAATGGTTAACAAAATCCCTTAATTTGCCAAGTAAACTGAATGAGGAAGCAGCTTTATCGGTTAAACTAGGGGTTTGACAAGTTTGCTTGTTAGCATTTAAAAGTGTTTCAAATAATGGAGATAATAAAGCCAGATTGAAGGTTCCAAATAAAATAGAAAGCAATGTTGTAATAACATAAGGTATTGCAAACTTCTCTATAGGCTTGGCAAATGATAGTAAACGAAAATAAGTTTTCATTATGTATTGTATATATAACGGAACTTAGGCAAGTGCCTAGCCGACAAAAAAATATAATAAGATTGTGGCAAATGTACGGTTTTTCATATATATCAATAAGATGATATAAATCTTACTTCTATAAGTTGAATTTTGAGCTTTTCGTAAATTTAAGAGATTGAAGGTTGGTTAATCAGGCATTCCTGATACAGATTTAAATATTGGCTGGCCGCTCTTTCCCATGAAAATTTTTCTGCTTGCATAACCGCCTCATTGTAGCGATTATTTTGTAAAAAGTCGTTCATTCCTTTTTTAAACACATCCTGCATGTGTTCTGGTTCGAAATTATCGAAGTAATAAGCAACCTCGCCACCAACTTCGGGCAAAGAAGTGAATTTTGAAAGAAACACCGGTTTCCCAAAATGCATGGCTTCGATAACAGGAAGCCCGAAACCTTCGGCAACAGAAGGGAATAAGAATGCATCGCAGTTTTTGTAGTACCACGCTTTGTCTTCATCAGAGATTGGCCCGGTAATATGAACCCGGTCTAAACAATTATATTTTTCGGCCTCCTCTAAAATCCTCTGTTTATGTGGGGTTTCCCTGCCTGAAATAACAAGGTGAAAATCATTCTCTTTTAACAAAGCGGGTAGCAGATGAAATCCTTTCTGAACCGATAACAAGCCGATAGTAAATAAGAAAGGTTTTGGTGGCACAAAGCTAGGAATATATTTTTCCGCTGAGATCAGTTTATCGGCTCCGTTGTAAATTACGCTTACTTTACCATCAGCTTCTGGAAAATAGTGTAAAACATCGTTGGCAACAAATTGAGAAATACATACTATTCTGTCACATTGTGCAATTAACTTACCCAGTTTTTTTAAATATACCTGAATTCTATGTGGCTTGCTAAATTTTAAATGTACCTTGTTCATATCATGAACGGTCATTATTTTTTTTGCATTTACTTTGCCAGGTCTTAATCTGCAGGTCTGATCTGAAAGATGAACAACATCGAAATCATTTTTTTCCTTAAAAAATAATCTGTCCAATCTGGATAGATAAATGAGATCAACCAGGCCATTAAAAAGGTATTGAGTATGTTTAAAAACGTAAAATTTTAATTTAAATCTTCCTTTGTTTTCCTGGATTAATGCATCACCCAATCCTTTTCCAAACGAAAAATAACCGCAATTGGCATCTTTCATCGAATCAAAAGTTACTAAAACATCAGGTTTTTTCATCAGGTGTTATTTTACAAATTGAAAATTATGCAAATATAAGTAGATTTAAGTTGAGGCCTATTTCACAATTTTATAATTCCGGTATTCGAACAACCGCAATCCGGTTAAATCTTCAATTTTTTGTAAAACTTTTCTTCGGAAATTCATTTTAGGGGTTTCCTGGGTCAAATCTTTTTCAAATTTCCAGTTCGCTGCTTCAATTCTGGCCTGCATTACTTTTGGATGGCTACCTTTAAAATGAACCAAACGATCGGCGTTGTGCATATCATAGGTATCTTGAACCGGGTAATTTTCTTCAATCCATTCTTCTGTTTGGTAAAATTGATTAAAGTTGCGCACTTTTCCCTGTAATCCTTTTGGTGGTTTTACCCAGCCATAGTGATATATATAGGCATCTATTAATTTAACCTTAAGTTTTCGATCATTGATTCTAAACCCTTGTGCATCCCGATAAGAATGGACGCCAGGTAAGTTTTTGATAATTCTAACTTCTCTTCTATACCAGCGCCTCGATTCTGCCAGGTAATCATAAGAGGCATAAAAGTGTTTATATTTTAAAAGCAAGGCTTCAACGTTATTATTGTTGAGTTCTGCCTCCATCTCTTTTTTAATCAAGGGGAGATGATCTTCATGTATGGCTTCGTCGCCTTGAATATAGATCATCCAATCCGTATCATCACTAATTTCTGCCAGTGCCTTATTTGTTTCATCAGCAAAAACGCGACCGCCTTCCCGTATACTTTCATCCCAAATGGTATTAATCGTTCTTATTTTTTGATCAATGCTTTTTACCATTTCTGAAGTTTCATCAGTTGAGTTTCCTAGCGCAACTATAAAATCATCGCACAATGGCAGTACCGAAAGTATTGCTTCTTTGGCAGGGTAATCATTAACAATTGCATTTCTTAAAAAGGTAAAACCAGTAACTTTCATCCAGATTTGTTGTTGATGGCCTGATGTGGCTAATAATTTTGTTAATTTGTACAAAGATAGTTTTATTGATGAATACGCATCTATCCATTTTAAACGAGATAAAAGCTGGCAATTATAAGGTTTTAGCAAGAGTATTAACGCTTATTGAAAATGATATTAAACCGTCGGATTCGATTTTAAGAGATCTGGATAGCAAAATTGACATTCCAGTTTTGGGTATAACCGGCCCACCCGGAGCAGGCAAAAGCACATTGGTAAATGCCATAACCAATCATTTTTCGGCAGCGAACAAGCGCATTGCTATATTGGCTATCGACCCTACTTCGCCTTTTAATTTTGGTTCCTTGTTGGGCGATAGAATCCGGATGGCCAATCAGTTTAACAATCCAAATGTTTTTATCAGATCATTGGCAACCCGTGGTGCTTTAGGTGGTATTTCTGCAAAAACAATTGAAATGGTTGATGTTTTAAAAGCTTCGAATTTTGACCTTATTTTAATTGAAACGGTGGGTGTTGGCCAATCAGAAGTGGAAATTGCTGGTTTGGCAGATAAAACTGTTGTTGTATTGGTGCCCGAATCCGGAGATGAGGTTCAGAATATTAAATCAGGCTTAATGGAAATTGCAGATTGCTTTGTAATTAATAAGGCAGATCGGGCAGGAGCAGATACCTTTGCCAATAACCTCAAAAAAATTGTTCATCAAGGTACAAAAACAATTCCTATCTTAAAAACAGTTGCTGACAAAAATATAGGCATAGCTGAATTATGCAATTGGTTAATCAAACCTCATTTAAGGGATAATAGCAGAAGTGTATTTTTATTTGCAGAAAAAGCATGGAAAATCATTCAACATGATAAGATGCGGATTATAGATAAAAAAAGGCTGCGTGAAAAAATCCAAGCAGCCTTAAAAAAAGATAATTTTAATATTTACCGCTTTGCGGATGAGTTTATGCGTAATGGTTAAGTGCTTAATTGTTTAAAGCGGTTAACTAAGCACTGCAAACGGGAAATTGTAAACTGGATACTGTAAATAAATTAACTGTTCATAATATCTTCAATTTCCTCCGCTTCCAATGGAATATCAGCCATTAAATCTACATTACCATCTGAAGTAATGAGAATATTGTTTTCCAAACGGATGCCCAAACTTTCTGCCGGAATATAAATGCCTGGCTCAACAGTTAAAATATTACCTGCGGCAAATGGGGTATATCTTCCGGCGAAATCATGCACATCGATACCCAAATGGTGAGAATTGCCATGCATAAAATATTTTTTATAGGCAGGGTAAGCAGGGTTTTGGTTTTTTACATCTTCGGAAGTGATCAACCCAAGGTTAATTAGCTGTTCAGACATAATTTCTCCTACTTCCTCATGGTAAGTATTCCAGATGGTACCTTCCTTTATTAATTTAACCGACGCTCTCATTACTTTCAAAACGGCATTGTAAACTTCTTTTTGTCTTGGGGTAAACCTGCCGTTAACAGGGATACACCTGCTCATATCTGCATTATAATTGGCATATTCTGCGCCGAAATCAAATAGGATCACGTCACCATCTTTACATTCCTGGTTATTATCCGTATAATGTAGAATGTTGGCGTTATGGCCTGAAGCAATAATGGGTGTGTAGGCATGTCCGGTTCCACCTTGACGGATAAATTCATGAATAATTTCTGCCTCAATTTCATATTCTTTTACACCTGGCCTGGTAAATTTCAATACCCTTATAAAGGCATCGCGAGTAATTGCAGAAGCTTTTTTTGTGAGTTCGATTTCTACATCAGATTTAACTGCACGTAAACTGCGCATAACCGGGGCCGAGCGTTCATAATGATGTAAAGGATATTTTGATTTCATTTTTTCAATGAAACGAACATCTCGATATGGAACTTCGTGCGCATACCTGTCGTTTTCATTGGTATTTAAATAAATATGTTCGGCATAATTAACTATACTATGTAAGATGTTGTCAAAATCTTCCAGCCAATATATAGCCTGAATGCCGGATGCGGCTTTTGCCTGCTCTTTTGTATATTTATATCCTTCCCAAACTTTAATGAAATCGTTGGTCTGTCTTAAAAACAGGACTTCTCTGTACAAAGGATTAGGACAATCGGGATATAATAATAAAATTGTTTGTTCCTGATCAATTCCTGATAAATAAAATAAATCAGGATTTTGTTTAAAAACAAAGCTTTGATCGCCACTTCTAGGAAACTCATCACTTGAATTAAATATAGCTAATGAATTGTTTTTTAGATGTTTAGAAAAATTTTTCCTATTTAAAATAAATAATGACTGATCAATGGTTGGATATTTCATGAATATAGTATTTTAATATGCGCAATGGCCAAAAGTAATAAAATGATTAATTACCGTGAAGTTTGGAACGGAGTTTGTATAAAAGTTTGAAAATTTAAAATTTTGTTTAATTTTGCTTTTACTAAAAAATTAATCAATTAAATTGTTTAACCCTTAAAAAAGAAAAAAGATTATGAATTATTCTACTTTAAAGAAAAGTGTTGCGCTTTCTTTAGTGGCATTAACAGGAGTAGCTTCTCTTGCTGTCGCTCAGGATGCTCCTGCAACAACTTCTGCTGTCAAGGTATTTGGCGGTAGAGGTCAGTACAGAACTTGGTCTATCGGTGTACATGGTGGTGTTTTAATGCCAGTTGTAGCTATCGGTGGTTCTAACGACTTCAACAAATGGGATGCTAACTTAGGTTACGGTTTAAACATCCGTAAACAATTAGGTCACTCTTTCGGTTTAGAATTAAACGGAACTCGTGGTAAACTTTCTGGTACTAACGAAGGTATTTCTAACCCAGCTGTTAAAGATTTCGAAACTGAATTACAATATGCTGTAGATTTACGTGGTGTTGTTAACTTAGGTTCTATCGATTTCTTACGTCGTGAGAACTCAGTAGGTTTCTTCTTAACTGCTGGTGCTGGTTATATGGCTTATGCTCCAAAAATCACTTTAAACAATGGTTCTGTTATCGACTGGAAAGGTAAAGCTACTGGTCCTGCTGATGACAAACATGATGCAAAAGATTACGTAAAAGGTTTCTACATTCCAGTAGGTGCTGGTGTTAAATTCAAAGTTTCTGAGCGTGTTAACTTTAACTTAGGTTACACTATGAACTTTGTTGATGCTGATAACTTAGACGGAGTTTATGCAAAAGGTCAAACTAAAGATAAATTCTCTTACGGTTATGCTGGTTTAGAATTCTCTTTAGGTTCTTCTGCTAAACCAAGTTTAGAGTGGACTAACCCATTAGCTACTATGTACGATGAGTTAAAAGATCCAACTTTACGTCAAGAAGTTGAAGCATTGAAAAACCGTGTTTCTGCTGTTGAGAAATCTGTTGAAGATTTGAAAAAAGATACTGACGGTGACGGTGTTGCTGATCAATTTGACAAATGCCCAGGAACTCCTGCTGGTACTGCTGTTGATGGTTCAGGTTGTCCACTTCCTAAAATGGTTGCTGATTCAACTTCAACTTCAAATGTAACTGGTTTCGAAAAAATCGGTTTCGATTTCAACTCTTCAGTTTTAAAAACTGAGTCTTACCCTACTTTAGATAAATTATCTTCAGTGTTACGTGAAAACGGTGGTAAAGTAACTGTAAACGGTTACGCTTCAAGCGAAGGTACTGCTGCATATAACGTGAAGTTATCTAAAGACAGAGCTAACTCTGTTAAAACTTACTTAGTAAACTCTGGTGTTAACGCTAGTCAAGTTGCTACTAAAGGTAATGGTGAAGCTAATCCAATCGCTTCTAACGATACTGAAGAAGGTCGTATCCAAAACCGTCGTGTTGAAACTGCTAGAAACTAGTATTTCAATATAAGATTTAAAAAAGTCCCGATGAAAATCGGGACTTTTTTTATGCCCATAAATTTTCTGTATTAAGCTTTTTAGCTAAGTTTGTACTATGTATTTCTTTAGAAAAAAAGATCCCAACAGGCCAAATAATATCAACTTAAAAATTATGCATTTTATTAATGCACTGGCCATCTTAGTTTTTCTTGCAGGCATCATCTACAAGCTTATTCAATGGCTTGCCAAATAAATTAATTGTATGAAACAAATTATTAAAACAACAAATGCTCCAGCCCCAATTGGACCATATAGCCAGGCTGTACAAGCTGGTAATTTTTTATTCGTATCAGGCCAGGTTGCCATCAATCCTGAAAATGGAGAATTAAACATTGGCAATATCGAAGAGGAAACTCATCAGGTAATGCGCAACCTTAAAGCAGTTTTACTCGAAGCAGGTTTAAGTTTCGATAATGTTGTAAAATCTACTATATTCTTGAGTGATATGGGCACCTTTGCACAGGTTAATGAAATTTATGGGCAGTACTTTACAGCCGATTTTCCTGCCAGAGAAACAGTACAGGTTTCGGTACTTCCTAAAAACGTTAACGTAGAAATTTCTGTTATTGCCATTGTAGGATAATTTTGGCAGCAGGCAAAAGCACGTATTTTATAGCGGGCATTATTCCTTACATCATCTGGGGAACAATGTCCGTTCCTTTACGCGATATAAAAGGATTCCCTCCGCATGAAATTCTATACTATCGAATATTTGTTTCCATTATTGTAGTTTGGGCGACCATACTTTTATTCAGGCAGGAAGCGCTGAAGCATGATTGGATTATCTTGAAGGCATTAACCACCGCAAAGAAGATCAAATTATCATTGCTAACGCTATTGTCATCCGTTTTGATTACCGGAAACTGGTTCACTTATATTTATGCTGTAAACAATGTAAGCTTAAAAGCAGCAGCCTTTGCTTATATGGTTTGTCCTTTGTTAACTGCGCTTTGCGGATTTATCATCTTAAAAGAACAGTTATCCAAAATTAAAGTAATTGCATTAGTGATCGCTTTTTTAAGCATCTTAATATTGGCAACGGGTTCATTACATGAAGTAATGTGGGCCATCATCATCGCATCATTTTATGCCCTCTACATTATTGTTTTAAAGGTAATTAAGGATGTAGATAAATTTAACTTCTTAGGTATTCAGCTTATACTATCGGGCTTAATGATGCTTCCATGGTATTTTGTTAACGCTGCGCCCGTACCTACTGAAACTTTCTTCTGGGGGCATATTTTCTTAATTGCGGTTGTTTTTACCATTATCCCACTCTTTTTAAATTCTTATGCCCTATTGGGTATGCCTTCATCCGCCTTAGGTATTTTAATCTATCTCAATCCAATTGTTGCTTTTACCGTGGCATTTTTCTACTTTAAAGAGGAAATAGGTATAAACCAGCTTTTCGCTTATTTGCTTTTGCTAGTATCGATTGCTATTTTTAATGCGCAGTTGCTGAAGAGTGTTGTTTACAAGAAACGATAATATATTTTGTTTAATTCGGTATTAGATACACCTGTTGAGTTTTTAAAAGGCGTTGGGCCAAGCAGGGCTGATGTTTTAAAAAAAGATTTAGGCCTCTTTACCTATGGGGATATGCTTTCGCATTATCCTTTTAGATATATAGACCGTACTAAATATTTTAAGATTAATCAGATCAATCCGGATGCTCAGTATATCCAGATCATCGGGCGGGTAATTAATAAAAAAGTTATCGGCGATAAAAGAGCAAAACGCATTGTTGCTGTTTTTAAAGATGAAACCGGAATTATGGAACTGGTTTGGTTCCAGAGCTTAAAGTGGGTTGATGAAAACATTACTGTTGGTACGGCATATGTTGCCTTCGGAAAGCCTACCATCTTTAATGGAACATTCAGTATCTCACATCCTGAAATGGAACTTTATCAGCGAAAACAGGTGGGCAGAGGAAACCTAACCTTACAGCCGGTTTATAACTCTACAGAAAAGCTGAAAAAATTTAATCTTGATTCAAAAGGTCTGCAACGTTTAATTGCGGGATTGTTAGATCAGGTTATTCCCCAGGTTCCTGAAACTTTACCTCAATATATTATTGATAAATACCAATTGCCAGATAAAAAGATGGCATTTTTAAATATCCATTTTCCTAAGAATCAAAAAGATTTAAGTGCTGCGGAGAGACGCTTGAAATTTGAAGAATTGTTCTTTATACAATTACAGCTTTTACACAATAAGCATTTAAGGCAATTAAAATTTAAAGGGGTTACTTTTGATAAAGTAGGCGAAAAGGTGAACCGCTTTTATAAGGAGTTTTTACCTTTCGAATTAACCAATGCCCAAAAGCGTGTGGTTAAGGAAATCAGGATTGATACACAACGCGGCGTTCAAATGAACCGGCTTGTTCAGGGCGATGTAGGAAGTGGCAAAACGGCTGTTGCACTAATGAGTATGTTATTGGCCAATGACAACGGCTATCAGGCTTGTATGATGGCTCCAACTGAAATTTTAGCGCGGCAACATTATGCATCCATTACAGAGTTGGTAACGGATGATCTTGTTCGGGTGGCCATTCTTACCGGAAGTACGAAAAAGAAAGAGCGGACCATTTTACATGAGCAACTGGAAAATGGTGAAATAGACATTTTGATCGGAACGCATGCGCTGATTGAAGATAAAGTGCAATTTAAGAATCTTGGTCTCGTGGTAATTGATGAACAGCATCGTTTTGGCGTAGAACAGCGCGCTAAGCTTTGGCGTAAAAATATTATTCCTCCTCACATTCTGGTAATGACGGCCACGCCAATACCGCGTACCCTGGCAATGACCTTATACGGTGATCTGGATGTTTCAGTAATCGATGAATTGCCCGCTGGCAGGAAACCTATAGAAACTAAACATCTTTTCGAAGGCCAACGCCTTAGGATGTTCGGTTTTATGAAACAGGAAATTGCCAAAGGCCGACAGGTTTACATTGTTTACCCGTTAATAAAGGAAAGCGAAAAGTTAGATCTTCTTCATCTTGAAGCAGGTATAGAGCAATTGAGTTATCAGTTTCCACGGCCTGATTACCAAATGAGTATTGTACACGGCCAAATGCCCAATGCAGATAAGCAGTTCGAAATGCAACAGTTTATTGAAGGTAAAAGTCAAATTATGGTGGCCACCACAGTTATAGAAGTGGGTGTAAACGTGCCTAATGCCTCTGTGATGGTAATTGAAAATGCCGAAAGATTTGGGCTTTCGCAGCTCCACCAATTGCGCGGCAGGGTAGGCCGGGGGGTAGAACAGTCATTCTGTATTTTAATGAGTAGTAATAAACTGAGTAAAGAAGGTAAAATCCGTTTAGAAACCATGGTAAGAACCAACAATGGATTCGAGATTTCGGAGATCGACCTGCAATTACGCGGCCCTGGCGATATTACAGGAACTCAACAGAGTGGTGTGCTTGATTTGAAACTTGCTGATCTGGCCAAAGATCAAATTATCTTAGCAGAAGCCCGTAATACAGTAATTGAGCTTTTCGAAAATGATCCGCAATTGGAAAAGCCTGATCACGCTGTATTAAAAGCCTACCTGCAAAAATTGGAAAGAGGCATCTCTTTTGATAAAATAAGTTAGTGCTATAACTTATTTAAATTTTTTAAATCCCCACTTACTTCTTATTTACAATAATATTTACTGCTGTATAATAAGTTATACATTGTGTAGTGATGTAATTGTTTTTTTACGAGTGTGCCCCTCATAAATATTATTTTACCCCCTTTTTTAAATCCTGAATATTCCTATATTGCGTACAACCAAATATGAACTGTATAGTCGGCAATTCTAAATATGGGTACGTCGTACACAGTAGATTTTAACCCCAGATGTGCTTATTTATCAGATAAGGGTGGTTAATAATGGTTAACACTGATTTATTGATTCGTTCAGAGCAATTGAATAAATTCTTTGCGAGAATATGCTGTAGCTATTTGTTTCGGTAAATCAGATTTTAATCATGCGTATTATGACAGCTCTATGTTACGCGTGGGTATTAAAGTGCATTACAATCAATATCTAACCAAAATAAATTGAAAACTATGAAAAAAAATCTATTAAAGACTTTTGCCAGAAGTAGCATGTTTCTTGTTTGCGGTGGTGGTCTAATTTTTTCTCCGTTTAGCAGCAGATCCGCTGATGCTGTATTGCACGAAAAATCCCCTCTTGATTTTTACAAACCTCCGCTTCAGGATATTACTGTAAAAGGGCAGGTTACTGATGCTAAAGGTCCAATTCCTGGTGTGAGTGTTAAACTAAAGGGTGGTGCCGCAAGCACGGTAACAGATGGATCTGGTAAATTTAGCATTAAAGTGCCCGAGGATGCTACATTAGTATTTACCTATGTGGGTTATGTGGATCAGGAAGTGCAGGTGAAAAACCAAACGAATATCAATGTCCGATTATTAGAAAACAATCAAAATTTATCAGAAGTAGTGGTAGTGGGTTATGGAACCCAAAAAAAAGCGGTAGTTTCTGGTGCCGTTGCTTCTGTAAAAGGTACCGAACTTGCAAAATCATCATCTGTAAACTTAACCAATTCGTTAGCGGGCCGCTTACCTGGTGTTACTGCCCTGCAGGGTAGTGGAGAACCTGGTTATGATGGCTCAACCATCCGTATCCGCGGAATAAACTCGCTTGGAAATAATAATGCTTTAATTGTAATTGATGGGATTCCTAATCGGGCCGGGGGTATTGAACGTTTAAATCCAAATGATATCGAAGGTGTATCCGTATTAAAAGATGCATCTGCCGCTATTTATGGTTCGCAGGCTGCAAATGGCGTAATTCTGATCACCACTAAATTGGGTAAATCAGGCAAGCCGCAGTTCTCTTATGATTTTAGCTACGGTTTACAGCAGCCTACAAGAATACCAAAAATGGCTAATTCTGTTCAGTATGCCGAAATTTTAAACGAGTTGAACATTTTCGGTTCCGATCTAAATCCAAACGAATGGACAGCCGCATGGAATAGCTTCAAAAGTACAGGTTCTTACCTTTCTACCGGAGGAAAAACGATTAATGCGGCCTTCAAGCCTGATGAAATCAGAAAATTTGGTGATGGGTCAGATCCGTTAAGGTATCCAAACACCGATTGGTTTAAAACTACTTTCCAAACGTGGACACCTCAGCAAAAGCATAACGCACAGATTAATGGCGGAAGTGAAAATGTAAAATACTTGGTTTCATTGGGCTACCTTGATCAGGATGCCTACTATAAAAATTCGGCAACAGGTTATAAACAGTACGATATGCGTTTTAATCTTGAAGCAAAGCTGAGTAAATACATTACCACCACCTTAGGGGTAACCGCACGAGAGGAAGATCGTAATTTCCCTACCGTAGGGGCTGGCGATATATTCAGGTTTTTAATGAGGGGCCGCCCGAACGAAATTGCCATTTGGCCTACCGGACAACCAGGCAGGGATATCGAATATGGTTATAATCCGGTGGTATCTACTACCGATTTAACAGGTTATAACAAAGATGTTCGCGATTACTTTCAAACTACAGGAAAAGTAGAAATTAAAATTCCTGGTGTAGATGGATTAAAGGTAACTGGAACCGCGGCTATAGATAAATATTCAGGCCGGCAAAAAAACTGGCAACTGCCATGGACACTCTACGACTGGGATAAAAAAACTTTTGCAGCAGATGGAGTAACGCCAGTATTAACGGGTACTGTACGCTCTCAGTATACCGACCCGAGGCTTAGGGAAACTGCAGGCGGACAGCTCGCTGTAAACCTGACCGGAATGGTTAATTATGATAAAAAAATTGGCGATCATAATATTGGCTTAATGGCTGGTGTAACACGCGAAACCGTAAATAATGATGGTTTTACCGCTTTTAGAAGGTATTATATATCTTCTTCAGTTCAAGAGTTACTTGCGGGCGATGAAAGGGAGCAATCTTTAGGAAATAATCCCGGCGACCCGAATAACTTGTTTAAAAGGGCGCGCTTAAGCTATTTTGGTAGGGCAGGTTATAATTATAAAGAGAAATACCTTGCAGAATTTTTATGGCGGGTTGACGGATCTTATATCTTCCCAACCGATAGGCGTTTCGGTTTCTTCCCTGGGGTATCAGTTGGATGGCGTTTATCTGAAGAACCGTTCTTTAAAGATAATGTGAAGTTCATCAACAACCTTAAAATACGGGCATCTTACGGACAGATGGGTGCTGAAGCCTATTTTGGAGATGCTTTACAGGAATATCAATACCTCAGCTTAATGAATTTCGGAAACTATATCTTCAATGATTTAGTAACCAAAACCTTAACCGAAGGCAAAGTGCCCAATTTTAATTTTGGATGGGAAGTGGCCAATAATACCAACATTGGTTTAGATGCATCGTTCTTAAATAATAAACTATCATTGGAGTTCGATTATTTCTATAACAAACGTACCAATATCCTGATCAGCAGAGGCAGTTCTGTGCCAGAAAGCTCAGGCATTACCGATCGTTTACCCCCTGTAAACCTGGGTAAGGTAAATAACAAAGGTTTCGAATTTAAATTAAGTTATAACGACCAGGTTGGTGATTTAAACTTTGGTGTAAGTGTAAACGGTGGATACGCCAAAAACAAAATCATATTTTGGGATGAAACACCTGGTGCACCAGAATGGCAACGTTCTACGGGCAGGGTAACCAGTTCATGGCTGGTATATGATTATGATGGCGTATTTAAAGATCAGGCTGATATTAATGCAAATACCCTTAATTATAGCGCTCTTACCGGAACACTTCGCCCTGGCGATATGAAGTTTAAAGATATTAACGGTGACGGTAAAATTAATGCTGATGATAAAATACGATTGGATAAAAATGGAACGCCAACTTTTACCGGCGGTGTAAATTTTAATTTGCAATATAAAGGTTTCGATTTATCGGTACTTATTCAAGGTGCAACCGGTGGAATGCAGATTGTTGGTTTAACAGAATCGGGCGATATCGGTAACTTCTTAGAATGGTCGTACCTGAACCGTTGGAGCATTGATAATCCAAGTTCGGTAAATCCGCGCTTATCCAATCGGGGTGCTACCTATTATACCGATAGCAATAATGCATTAAACAATACCTATTGGTTGCGTAGCAATAACTACATCAGGCTTAAAAATGTAGAGCTAGGGTATACTTTGCCAACCACGCTAGTAGAAAAAGTTGGGTTAAACAGTGTAAGGGTTTATTCAAATGGCCTCAACCTGGCTACGCTGGATAAAATCAAGATATGGGATCCAGAATCTACCAACACCAGCGGGCAATATTATCCTCAAGCCAGGGTAATTAATTTTGGTATTAAAGCCACTTTTTAAATGTATAGCTATTTATCAATTACAATGAAAAATATGAAAGCAATAATTCAGAATAGAAATCTATATCTATTGATTTTTGTTACCTTTTTTGCATTTGCATGTAAGAAAGACTTCTTAAATGTAGAATCACCTGGCCAAGTACCTTCCGAATCGGTATGGAAAGATCCTGCAACTGCACAGGCCTTTGTTAACGATATTTATAACGGCTTGGGCAACGGAGGTTTTTCTGAGCAAATGTTGGCATCCGTATCCGATGAAGCATTATTTACACACCCTACGCGCGGTATCGATCTTATTAATAACGCCACCATCAATCCCTCTACACTAGGTTGGGTAGATGATACCTGGGCATACAAACAAATGTATAACCGCATCAGGGCATGTAATATTACTATTGAAAAAATTACCAGTGGTGATAATGCACTTACCAACCAGGCGTTAAAAGATCAGTTACTTGGCGAAGCTTATTTTTTAAGGGCCTATTTTTACCACCAGTTGTTGCGTTTCTACGGTGCAGTGCCTTTAGTAACTAAAATTTATGTGCTCGATGATAACTATAACGTTAAGCGCAACACTTATGAGGAATGTGTAAACTTTATTGTAAAAGATTGCGATGAAGCCAATAAATTATTAACCGGTAAGGCCATGGAAAAAGGGCGAACCACTGCTCTTGCCGCTTTGGCCCTTAAATCGAGAGTGCTGATATATGCTGCAAGCGATTTACACAACAGAGCCAAACTTACTGATAAGGTTAAAAATATTGATGTTAAAACGTTAGATTTTTTAAGTTATGCAAGTGGCGATCAGGCAGAACGTTATCGCCTTGCACAAACAGCTGCAGATGCTGTTATCAAATTGGGTACAGGATATAAATTAGATCTTAATGCTCCGGCCTCTGTAGCCGATGGACAGGTAAATTATAAAAGTATTGCCATGGGCGGGGCCAGTAAAGCACCAGGGATAGATGCTACCGCTGCTTCAGAATTAATTTTTGCACGTTATTTTATTATCCAAAGCAATATTAAACATGCGCAGCAAAATGGTCCGAACGGTTACCACAACTGGGCAGGTAATACGCCTATCGGTTTATTGGTTGATGATTATGAGATGAAAGATGGCAGCAAATTTAGCTGGGCAAATCCTGCCCAAAAAGCCAACCCTTATCAGGATAGAGATCCTCGTTTTTATGCTACCATTTTGTACGATGGTGCCGGATGGAAATCCCGTGATAAAGCATCAGGCAATGTTGATCCGGCAAGTCAGATCCAAACAGGAGTATATGATTTAATTGATAATGGTGCCCGTATAGACTTTAAAGGATTGGATACACGCGCAAGTTCTATCGAAAACTGGAACGGCAGCTGGACGGGTTACTACTACCACAAATTTATCGATCCAGACCCAACTATTGTAGATGCCTCTATGTCGCAAAATGTGCCCTGGCCTTTCTTTAGGTATACCGAAGCCGTATTTAATTATATCGAGGCCAGTATTGAGCTTGGCGAATTAAGTAAGGCGAGCAATTGGCTAAACAAAATTCGTTTCCGGGCAGGTATGCCGGCAGTAACCGCCACAGATCAGGAGGGATTACGAGCAATTTATCGCCACGAACGCCGTATTGAAATGGCTTACGAAGAACAACGTTACCATGATACCCGCCGCTGGTTAATTGCAGGTGAAACATTGGGCAGGAAAACCACCTACATTAAAGTTACCGGTAAATTTAAACCTGGTAAAACCATGTCTGCACCATATCATTACGATAATACCATTTACGATTATACATATAGTCCGGTAGAGGAGAATGCGCAAGAGAGCAGGAGTTGGAACGATAAACTTTATTTCAGGCCATTTAGTCGCGATGAAGTAAATAAGAATAATATGCTCGATCAAAACCCTGGCTACTAAGCCTCTATTTTAAATGCCCGATGAATAATTTTATTCATCGGGTATTTTTATGCTTAAAATTCAGCTTAGCAAGGGGCAACTTTACCTTTAAATAGCTAAACGAATAATCTTATTGTATATCCATTCCTGTTTTTAATTTTCATAACGTAGTTTTGCATATAACTTTTTTTTCCTGTGGCAGATTCAGATCCCAACTCCGTTATCGCAAAACACGATCCTTACGCAGCATTGCGTTTTAGAGAGTTCCGCTCTTATTTAGGCATGCGTTTTTTCTTCACTTTTGCCTACCAGATGCAGGCGGTAGTACTTGGAATTTATATTTATCACGTTACAAAAGATCCATTGGCACTCGGTTTTATTGGTCTTTGTGAGGCCATACCCGCCATAGGAATTGCACTATATGGAGGTTATGTAGCCGATAAAAGTGAAAAAAGAGGCTTACTGCTTAAAATATTTATAGGGGTATTTATTTGTACCATCATTATGTTGCTGGTAACCCTTTCGCAATTTAACCTTCAGCAATTCAATATCATCTTCACCTTATTTAATTTTAAGGTAAACCTTGTAGCGCTCATCATGTATGTACTCGTATTTGGGATGGGCATTGCCAGAGGATTTTTTGGTCCGGCTACATTTTCTTTAATGGCGCAGATATTACCTAAAGAGCTATATCCCAATGCAAGTACCTGGAGCAGCTCAAGCTGGCAAATGGCTTCCATTTTAGGGCCGGCAATTGGTGGCATTACCTACGGTTTCTTCGGCATCACCGTTACTTACACGGTTATTATAACTTTCGTATTTATTGCGCTGATTTGTATTTTCTTCTTAAAAGTGCATCCTCCACAGTTCATACCCAAAGAAAACATTAAAGAAAGTTTGCTGAAAGGGATAAACTTTGTATTTAAAACCAAAATGATGGTATGGGCAATGAGTTTAGATCTCTTTTCGGTATTTTTCGGAGGAGCTGTGGCAATATTGCCTGTATTTGCCAACGATATTTTAAAAGTTGGGCCCGAAGGTTTAGGTTTTATGCGGGCTGCGGTTTCTGCAGGCTCAGTATTTACCATGCTCGCCATGACGCGCTTTTCGCCAATGAACAAACCATGGCGCAATTTACTAATCGCCGTAACAGGTTTCGGCTTAAGCATCATCTGCTGGAGCTTATCTAAAAATTTCTACCTCACACTCTTCTTTTTATTCCTGGAGGGGTCTTTCGATAGCATCAGCGTAATCATCAGATCTACAATTATGCAACTGTTAACCCCCGATGAAATGCGAGGACGGGTTTCGGCGGTAAACAGTATGTTTATTGGTTCATCTAACGAAATTGGCGCATTCGAATCAGGCCTCACCGCGAAGCTGATGCGTACCATCCCTTCAGTGGTTTTTGGTGGAACAATGACGCTCGCCATTGCCGGAATTACCTGGTTAAAAACAAAGTCGTTAACCAAGCTGAGTCTGCAGGATATTAATGAGCATACTACTAAAGCGGATTAGTCGAAGAAAGAAGATACGATAAGAATATTTTTGTAGATGATTTTGGGCATGCCCCAAGCTGCGCAAGGGTCGGGCTATACGTTCCAATCTTTTTTTGATGAAGGATCAAAAAAAGGATTTCCACTGCTATCCCTTATGCAAAAAAAAAGAAAACAATTGTGCCTTTGTTTTGGGAGGTAATTTATTAATGTTCTGTGGGGACACAGACCATGGGGATTTAATTAAAAGAGTTGTCAACTTTAATAGCGCGGTTGCTAGAAAGTTGACAACTCTGAGATTCTTAATAGTAAAATAAGAAATGGTCTGTGAGCACACAGACCATTGAGATTTAATTAAAAGAGTTGTCAACTTTAATAGCGCGGTTGCTAGAAAGTTGACAACTCTAAAATTCTTAATAGTAAAATAAGAAATGGTCTGTGGGAACAAAGACCACGGAGATTTAATTAAAAGAGTTGTCAAATTAATAGCGCGGTTGCCAGAAAGTTGACAACGCTAAAATTCTTAATGGTAAATAATAAATGTTCTGTGGAGACACAGACCATGGGGATTTAATTAAAAGAGTTGTCAAATTAATGGCGCGATTGCTAGAAAGTTGACAACTCTAAATTTTTAATGGTAAAAAACAAATGGTCTGTGAGCACACAGACCATTGAGATAATGATACAAACTATACCATCAATTAAAACTTCTTATTCTTGCCCCACATCAGGTAAATGATCGAACCCAAAAAAGGAGCCAAGAGGATAATGATAAACCAAAGTACTTTAACCGAAAAACCAATGTTGCTGTTTCTCGATATATGGTACAATGCCACTAATATTAATGCCAGCCAAAGTATGGCCGCAATAATAATAACCATCGCAATCTGATTGCTTTCAACCTGTGCTAGTAACATAACAATAATTTTTTGTTCCTAAGCTTCAACAACTCGCTCGCCAATTTGTTGGCGCCACATGGCCTGATATAAACCATTTTGTGCAATTAACTCTTCATGGCGACCCTGCTCAATGATATGTCCTTTCTCTAAAACGTAAATTTTATCGGCATGTTTAATGGTCGATAAGCGGTGGGCAATCAATATCGTAATGTGGTCGGTTAAATCCGAAACCGAACGGATGGTTTTGGTAATTTCTTCTTCTGTAATCGAATCCAAAGAGGAAGTGGCTTCATCAAAAACCAAAATATCAGGTTGGCGCAGTAAAGCCCTCGCAATTGATAAACGTTGTTTTTCGCCTCCTGAAACCTTAACACCACCTTCACCAATTAACGAATCTAAACCTTTATCTGCACGTGCCAGTAAAGTTTGGCAGGCTGCCTGATTCAATACTTTAAAACATTCCTCATCGGTTGCATTAGGGTTTACAAACAATAGGTTTTCTCTAATCGTACCCGAAAATAACTGCGTATCCTGTGTTACAAAACCAATTTTCTCCCTTAAGGCATCAAGATCTATATCATTACTCGGAATGCCATTGTATAAAATTTCCCCTTCTTTTGGTTGATACAAGCCAACGAGCAATTTAACCAGTGTAGTTTTGCCTGAACCCGACGGACCAACAAAAGCAATGGTTTGGCCGTTATGTGTTTTAAAGGAAATGTTTTCTAAAGCATTTCTGTTCGCCGTTTGGTGTTTAAAGCCTACATCGCTAAAAGTAAGGTCTTTAATTTTGGTAATCGAAGTAGGGTTCTCCGGTTTCTTATCAATTGGTGTACTCAAAATCTTTTTAAAGTTCCCTAATGATACTTCAGCCTCACGCCAGGTTAAAATTACATTACCAAGCTCCTGCAATGGGCCAAAAAGGAAGAAGGAGTAAAAAAGAAATGAAAAATACTGTCCGGCGGTAATAGAATTATCGAAAATAAGCAACAGCAGAACCAGCACCATTGTACTGCGCACCAGGTTTACCGTAGTACCCTGAACAAAGCTCATACTGCGTACATATTTTACTTTTTTAAGCTCCAGGCCCAAAATTTTGTAAGTGGTTTTGTTTAGCCTTTCTATTTCCTGATCGGCCAATCCCAAACTTTTAACCAGTTCGATATTTCTTAATGATTCGGTGGTTGAACCCGCTAAAGCAGTGGTTTCGCCAACGATAGAACGTTGTATGGTTTTAATTTTGCGACTTAAAAACCAGCTCACAAAACTGATGATCGGAATGGCAGAGAAATAAACCAAAGTAACTTTATAACTTACCGAAACCGAATACACGATTACGAAAATCATTCCGATTAAACTTACAAAAAGGATGCTGATAAAGGCAGTGATAAACTTCTCCGAATCTAAGCGTACCTTTTGCAAAATACCCAGGGTTTCGCCGCTGCGTTGATCTTCAAAAACCTGATAAGGTAATTTTAAGGAGTGCTGTAAACCATCGGCATACATTTTTGCACCCACCTTTTGTACAATTACACTGGTAAAATAATCCTGAAAGTTTTTAGCAATACGCGAAACCATTGCCGCACCAATTGCCAAACCGATTAAGCCCAACGAGCCCCAAAGGTATTGGCTGTAAGTAAGCGAATCTTTTTTATTGATAAAACGGTCTAAAATACGACCTGTGATGTATGGATCTAAGAGTGAAAAGCCAATATTTATACCTGCCAGCAAGAGCGCCAAAGCCACAATCCACTTGTGGTGTTTCAGGTAGTTAAGTAATAATCCCATTAAGTTTTGTTGTTTATAAATGCAAACATAAAAAAAGGGAACGGATAAAAATCCATTCCCCTTTTTTATGACTTTAAGCTAAGATACTTAGCTAATATTTAACTAAAAACCGTAACGTAAACCGATTTGTATTTGCCAAGGGTTGCCCGATGGGGTAACAATACCAGTGTTGTTTACACGATAAGTATAAGCTTTGTTTGCGGTATCAAATGCGCTAACCGCATATAAAGCCTGGTTGCCCAAAGTTTCATTTACACCCCATTTTTTGTTAAGCAGGTTTGCAAAATTAAATACATCGCCAGAGAATTCGATACTGTGCTTTTTATTAAGGTGAAGTTGATAGCTTAACTTTAAATCAACAATGCCAAAAAAGTCATTCACACCGCCATTTCGCTCTGCTATCTCACCAGAGTATTTATTAATATAATCTTTTAAACTTTGGCTTGCATTTGGATTATCCAACAACGTTTGTAAGCCTGTACGAACATTTGCAGGTACAGTTTGATTGTTTCTATCAAATACATAAGCCAAATCGTTTGTAGCCACAAAATCACCGTTGATATTGCCGCCTGCCAACAAACTATACCGCGTTCCGCCGATACCAGAGTAACGAACGCCTAACCTAAAGCCATAAAAACTTGGCGAGGTGCCATAAATAACAACCTTATTACGGAATTGATTATCTGAATAAGACATTTTGCTTAAATCTCTCGGATCATCTTTAACAGGCAGAGATAAGGTAGCAGAGTTTGCCACGTTGCCATTATATGATGTATTATCTTTTGTATCGTTATAAGTATAACTCGCAGAGATTTCTCCATCCTTAAAATAGTTCCAGGTCGCATCTAAAACTACAGCGAACTGATTTACTTTTCCTTTACTGTTTAATTCTAACACACGGCCAAACTGGTTGGTTAAACGTCCGCCTTTCCAATCGGCAACACCATTGCTTGCTGTGATACTCGAAGTTGGTACAAATACACCACGGTTACCTTCATTAGCCAGGGTAAAGTAAGGATTTGCTGCCATGTTTTTATCAACATACATGTAGTTGTTGCGTCCTAATGTTGCGTAACCCGTAATGCCAACCTTAAGTTTATCAGTAATTAATTTACTGTATGATAAGTTGGCTTTATAAACCACCGGAATTTTTGCATCCTCGGCATAAGTATTAATCGTTGGTACCTGTAAAGCTGTTAATGAAGGGGTAGCAACAGAACCATTTCTATAACCTATAAAGTTTGGTGTGGGTACATCTTTGCCAAAAACATCAACTGTTGCCAAGTGTTTACCATCAAAGGTTAAGTTGTTAATGGTTACATAATTGTTCACATCCGAACCGAAGATACCTGCTCCGAAACGTACAAAATCTGTTCTGTTTTCGTTAATATCCCAGTTAAATTGGATTCTTGGCTGAATTAAAAATTGTTTTAACTCATTATCCGTTCTTACGCCAATGGCATCAAACAGTTGTTGGTTAAGCGGCGATTTAGGATACGTGCTGTAATCGATACGTAAGCCACCTATAAAATCTAAACCTTTAGCCAGTTTGGTTTGCATTTGCCCGTAAACAGCAGCATTCCAAATGCCGGCTTTAACAGTTGGATCTGCAACCAATGGTACTTCGCGGTAAAATCTATTTGGCGCAAGGTTGTTAAAGTTTGTAATTGCCGGTACTTCGATCTTTTTTGTAGGGTCGTTTGGAAAAGCAGGATCCTGAATTTGAGAAGTTGAGTATTCGAAACGGCCGTTTACCTCACTACCATAAAGCGATTTTGCATTGGTATACATTACATCAACACCAAATGTATATTTAACCTTATCGGTATTATAGTAAAAGTTATCTACCAATTGAAAAACATTATTGGTAAAACCTTCCTGCCCGAAACGGTGGCCACCAATTTGTATCGCAGTAGAAATTCCCTTGGTACCATCAGCAAGGTCTGATTTTATGTTTCCTACAATGGCTCTTGGAATGGCACCCGTTAATTCATCATTCTGCGTGCTTGCCTGGTAAGTATATAAATGCTGTATTTTTAATTCGTTGGTAATTTTGCTGCTGATGGTTGAACGTAAAGTTGCCAATAAATTATTGTCAACGTTTTTATCGTTACCATAACTTTCGTAGAAGTTAATCGCAGTATTGTCAGCCAAACCCAGTGGGTTTCTGTCGTTCGTATAATTATCACGAATGGTTAACAAATTTCTATCATTAATTTGCCAGTCTAAACGGGCAAAAGCAGCATCAGATCCACGTTTTTTATCGAAAGAACCATACTGAGGGGTGTTTGCTACGCCATATTTAGTACGTGCAACATCCAAAAACTGTGCTAAAGTACTGTTCGTAATTCTGAAACGGGCTTCATCAGCAGGGCCATTTACATCGGCAATAATTAATGGGCGGGCATCTTTCTGATGATCTAAACCCACGAAATAATGTAATTTATCTTTAATAATCGGTCCACCCAACGTAAAACCGTATTGATAAGTAGAGAAATCGTTATCGCGCTTTACACCTCTGATATCATAACGTGATGATAACCAATCAGCCCTTCCGTAACCAAATGCGCTTCCACTTACTGTATTTGTACCCGATTTTGTAACTGCAGTTACGGTACCTCCGCCGGCTCTACCCAAAGTTACATCGTATTGGTTGGTTACTACTTTAAACTCACGAACAGCCTCAATAGAAATTGAGTATGGCGCACCACTTCTACTGGTTGTACTACCAGCCGATGTTGGGTTTTTAGCATTCATACCATCAATGGTATAATTTGTAGATGAACCCAACTGGCCCGATATATTGCCGCCGCGACTTAACGGAGATAAATCCATTAAATTGGAAAAGTTACGCCCGTTTACAGGTAACTGGTTCATTGTTTTAGCAGAAATTTCTGTAGAAGCACCAAAGTTTTGAACTTTGTTTCTTAAACCTGAAGCGATTACCTGCACAGCTTCTAAATCTTGTGAAGCTTCCTGCATGGTGATACCCACCTTAACCACATCGCCAAGGTTTAACATATAGCCATTTCTGGTTTGCTCGCCAAAACCCACATAAACTGCTTTTACTGAATATGGCCCACCCAAAGGAAGCTCTTTAAAAGTGTACTCGCCCTGGGCATTGGTAGATGTTTTGGTGGTAAACCCTGTAGAGTTGTTTTTGATCTGTACAGAAACCCCGGGAATAGGCTTTTTCTGTTGATCGGTTATAATACCAGAGATTGATGCCTGCGTGGTTTGCGCACTTGCCCGGTTGTAGACAATGCAAAACAGTAGCGACACTGCAATAAGTAAATTTTTCATCATGATTATTTTTCTGATTTTTTATGATGACAAAGATGTTAATGTGGTGTTAAGCCGAATTAGATTTAATATTATGAAATGGTTTAGTGATTGCCCTTTTTATAGGCTGATGTTAAAATAAAATGTTACTCATAAATTAATACTGCCCCTGAGTGTTAAATTAATGTTAACCTTACGCTTAAGCACACGCGGGACGCGTGCGCCAGCGCTTCGGTTGTATTTAACTTTCGCTAGCGCACGCGTCCCGCGTGTGCTACTTTAATAATTTAGCATACGCTGCCGCGTGTGCTATAAAAAAAATTAAAGTTCATTCAATTCTATCAATCCTTTACCTCCGCTATAGTCTATCGCGCTACTGTATTTCCAATGCCAGGCCTCGTTAACATAGCCAGCAACAACCGGATTTTCGTGCAGGTAATTGGCCTTTTGCTCAATAACTTCGGCACTCCATAATTCTATAGGTTGATTGTTATGTTGCCAAAATTGATATTCTGTAACGTTACTGCTTTTTGAGCCTGCCCGCTTAAACATCCACAGCAGCCATTCTTTTCTGCTTTCTTTACCATTCTCTTTAATGGCCTTCACAATTTGTTTGGAAGTATATTCTTTTATCCTACCGAGCAGCTTATCTGGATTATTGTTTTTTGCACTAAATATTAAATGCACATGACTTGTCATAATACACCAGCAGTGGAGTTCCAAACCAAGGTTTTTTGTACAATAAGTTAAGCAATCAACAAAAATGTCGCAGTATATGCGTCTAACAAAAATATCCAACCAATATACTGTGGCAAAACTTACAAAGTATAATCCCTCTTTATTATGGAATTTATATTTACGGCTCATTTCTATATTTTTTATTGCCAGTGCATGAGCAAAAGCATGTATAACTTTTATAAATTAATACGAATAAACCATTTTTAACCGTGGGAGGGTTGGTGGGGGTATGGTTTTTATAGAGATGATTATGATTTAAATATAGGAAAAAATATACTACTTAACGTTGGTACACGCGTTGTACATGTGCCTTAATTAAAATTGCTGGCACACGCATCGCGTGCGCCAGCAATTGAATAAATTATCTTGGTTTTACCAATAATGATTAAATTAATATTAATCACTTAATTTTACTTGTAAAGCAAATCTATTTGGTGTTGGGGGGGCACCGATGATAACCGATGGATATGGAAATACAGTTAGAAGAAAATATTCCTTTAAATGATGAAGATCTAAAGCATATAGCAAGTCAGGAAGAAGGAGTTAAAAAGGTTCTCCCAATGGTTTTAGGGGGAAGTATATTTTTATTGATGGCTTTTACTGCGCTACTGTTGAAAGAACACTTTGCAGATTTTAAGTACTACGATTATATTTTATTTGTAGGTGCGGGCTTTGCTATGTATGGTTTTTGCTATTGCTTTGCCTGGCTGGTAACGAGCTACGATAGTGCCAATTGGAAAAAGGATAAAGCCAGGGGTAAAAACAAATTAATTAGTGTAGTGATCAACCGTGATAAAACAGAACATGCAGAATACCTGACTTTTGCCGGACCAGCTAAAAAAGATAAAATAAGAATCAGGGTAAAACCCAAAGATTATTCCCGTTATTCGGTAGGTACAAAACTAACCGTTGTCTATTTAAAATTTAGTAAAGAGGCGCTTGAACTTACTGAGATTTGATTATAAGTATGAAACGTTCCTACGGAAAGGAAAAAACAACCATGTTTTTTCCACCTGGGATTCGTCCCTATGGGACGATATAAGACTGTAATATTCACAGATCGTCCCATCGGGACGAATCCTAGGTAGCCAATTTTATAATTGGTGATTTAGTCCAGATATGGACGTTTGATGATCAGCCGTAAAGCCAGCCAAATCGTTATTAAACAAAAAACGGCCGGTAAATTAATATCGGCCGTTCTAATTTTAAGCTTTAACAGTCAATTAACCGGTTTAAACAATTAACCAGTTAACCATTAAAATGCTATTTCTTTTCAGCGGTATATTTATCGCTGAATTTTTTATCCAATTGTTTGTGCAGGTTATCAAGATTTATATCTCTGCCCTGTATAAATGCTCGTTCCACTTTATTGGTACGCATATCTAAAGCATCGCCTGCCGAGATAAAGAAAGTGGCATCTTTACCGGTTTCAATACTGCCCGTAGTTTTATCAACTCCCATTGCTTTGGCAGCATTTAAAGTAATGGTAGATAATGCTTTTTCTTTATCCAAACCCCATGCAGTAACCGTACCTGCCATAAAAGGGAGGTTGCGTTGTTGCCAGTAACCATCAATACTCAATACCACGTTTAAGCCGGCATTGGCCAAAACAGCAGCGTTTTTATAAGGCATATTTACATCATCATCATTGTTGTTGGGCAAAGCATGAGGCTGTTTAACCACCAGGGTAATGTTGTTCTCTTTTAAGAAATCGATAATCAGGTAAGCTTCATCAGCACCCGTAATTACAGGCGTAATGCCGAACTTTTTGGCAAAATTAACAGCTGCAACAATATCTTTCTGACTATCGGCCGCGATAAACAGTTTTTCGTTGCCTGCAAATACTTTCTTCATCGCTTCGAAACGCGTGTTAATCACTTCTGGTTTGCCCATTTCCGAATAAGCTTTGGCCTCAGCAAAAAAGGAGGTTAACTGCGCAATGGCTGCCTGTGTTCTTTCCGCTAACGATTCTGGCGATTGCTGCGGCCGGCCGAAGCCTCCAAAACCACCTCTAAAACGAGGCGTAACAGGCCAGGTCATGTGCATGGCGTCATCCGTTTTAAGTGCTGCATCTTCCCAGTTCCAGGCATCGAGCTGCACAACTGATGAACTGCCCGAAACCGTACCGCCCTGTGGAGTTGGCTGTGCCATTAACACCCCATTGCTGCGCAACGTGGCCGGAACTTTCGAATCGGTATTATACGCTACAATCGAACGGATGTGCGAATTAAAATCGCCGATTTCCTGAAAATCCAATGTTGCTTTTACCGCTTCAATTTCTGTTAGGCCTAAATTTGTAGTAGCGGCAATAAAGCCCGGGTAAATGTGTTTGCCAGTAGCTACAATACGTAACACATCATCTTGTGGTACCTGGCCATTGGCCGTAACCGAAATAATTTTACCGTTACCAAAAAGGATGGTGCCATTTTCAATTATTGTTCCATTACCTACATGTACTGTGGCACCGGTAATGGCTATCGTTTTACTTTGTTTTTTGGCTGGCGAAATGTTTGCCTGCGCAAAACACATCAGGCTCGAAGCCGAAAAAGCCAGACTGAATAAATATGTTTTCATGTTAGTGTGCATGTTCTTTCTCGGTTAATTCTGCAGAATAGTTTTCTAAAGTTTCGCAATTGTATAATCGTGGTGCATCACCCATTGGGCGTTGTGTGCGGCCGCCTTTACTTTTGCTATCCAACATTTTTTGAATCAGGCGGGCTTTTTCTGCCTGTTGTGTTTTAATCACCAAGGCATCTTTATCAATGTCCCAATACGGAATACCATCAACAAATGTTTTTTCAGCGCGGGCATAAATAGAAAGTGGGTTGGCTGTCCATATTACCACATCGGCATCCTTACCAGCTTTTAAACTGCCCACTTTATCATCAATATGAAGCATTCTGGCCGGATTAAGCGTTACAAATTTAAGCGCATCTTCTTCAGGCACGTTACCATACAATACCGATTTTCCTGCTTCCTGGTTTAAGTGGCGTGCCATTTCGGCATCGTCTGAGTTAAAGGCTGTAGTAATACCCACGTTGTGCATAATTTTTCCATTGTAGGGAATGGCCTCGGCAACTTCGTTTTTATATGCCCACCAATCAGAAAAGGTAGAGCCTGCAATGCCATGTGCTTTCATTTTGTCGGCCACTTTATAACCTTCTAAAATGTGCGTAAAAGTGTTTATTTTAAATCCTAAGCTATCTGCAACATGTATTAACATGTTAATTTCGCTCTGTACATAAGAGTGGCAGGTAATGAAACGTTTATTGTTCAGGATTTCTACAATAGCATCTAGCTCTAAATCTTTACGTACACTATTGCCTTTAACCGAAATTGCTTTTGCATACTCTTTTGCGCGGGTAAACTCATCTACAAAAGTTTGCTCTACCCCCATCCGCGTAACCGGGAAACGTGCACCAGTACCAAAGTTGCTCTGTTTAACATTTTCGCCCAGGGCAAACTTGATGAAACCATCAGCACCAGCAAATTTTAAATCTTCGGGCGATTTACCCCAACGGAGTTTAATCAACTGCGACTGACCGCCAATTGGGTTAGCCGAGCCATGCAGGATATGCGAAGTGGTAACACCACCGGCCAGCTGGCGGTAAATGTTCACATCTTCAGAGTTGATAATATCGGCAACACGAACCTCGGCAGATACCGATTGCGCACCTTCATTAATGCCACCAGCACCGGCAATGTGCGAGTGTTCATCAATAATACCGGCAGTGACGTGTTTGCCCGTAGCATCAATTACTTTTGCACCACTTGCCGAAAGGTTTTTACCAACGGCTTTAATCTTTCCGTTTTCCAAAAGTACATCAGCATTTAAAAGAACACCATCTTTCTCATTCGTCCATACAGTACCATTTTTAATTAATACGGTTTCCTGTTTAGGTAATTCAGTACTCCCAAAGGCAGAAAAAGGATAAATAACAGGGCCTAATGCCAAGGTTGCTTTAGGCTCATCTTTTTTAGGAGTATCTTTTGCGGCCTCTTTGTAAGTAGCAGTAAATTTACCGCTGGTGCCATCAGCCAATGCCGATTCGCCTTTTATAGTTACCGGGTTTGCAGAGGTGATGTAACCGCTTAAGCGGATATCGCCTTTCGGACTTTTCTTTAAATTGAAATTGATGCTTACCCAATCTCCGTTTCTGGTAAAAGTGGCAGTGGTTTTTACGCTATCTGTACCCAATCTTTCAATTGCAGCGGTAGAACCGCCACCTGTTCCTGTTATCTTTAGCGTTAAAGCACCAACACCATCAACATTTAAGTTGTAAGTGCCGCGTACATCACTTACATCCATTTTGTTTACGATGAAGCGTTTGCCCTGAACCCAGTTTTCGAAAATAATGTTTCCGTTTTTAAATAAATTATCAGATGAGATTAAAAAGTTAGCCACTTTTCCTTTTTCAAGGGAACCTACTTTATCACTGATACCCAACAATGAAGCAGGTATTTCGGTAACCGATTGTAAGGCTTGCTTTTCGGTTAAGCCATTTTCTATCGCCGTGCGGATGTTCGTCCAAAAATCGCGGCTGTTCTCTAATCCAAAAGCAGTTAAAGCAAATTTAATTCCTGCTTTTTCTAAGCTTGCCGGGTTGGTAGGTGCAAGTTCCCAGCCCTTCATTTGCGATAAAGTCAGGTTTCTGGCTTCCGCAGGATCTTCAACATCATAAGCTTTAGGGAAAGTTAATGGAATAATTAAGCTTGCTCCGGTCGCTTTTACCTCGTTTATGCGCTGGTATTCATCACCGGTTGATTTAATGATGTATTTCTTGCCAAACTCTTTGCCAATTTTATCTGCACGGAGAATGTTCTGCCAGCCATCAACTTCAAAAATCTGCGGCATAGTTTGTTGTTTGCCAAATTCATCCAAAGAGATGTTATACTCATCTTTTTGTTTGCCATACCATTGCGCATCGTAATAAGTTTGGCGCAATAAGGCAATCGAACCCATGAGTGAGGTAGGGTAATCATTAGATGAAGTGCCTTTGTTAAACGAATAGTTCGCTGCGGTTTGGTCTTTCAAAATAACGCTGTTATCTGCACCTTCGTTTAAAGTTACTGCTGCAGACACTCCACGGGCAATGCCATCTCTACTGATTACATTAACACTTCCGAAACCTGCTTTACGCAATTCGTCGGCCTTTTTAGTATCGGTAGAAAAAATATTTTTAACATACGTTTCAGGTCTGATGGATTCGTTCCAGCCATACGCACCTTTTTTGGTCGAAACAAAAATAGATTGTCGCTGACCACCAAAGCCCCGTTGTTGTGCAGGTGCTTCGGCCAGGCCATAGCTTGTAAAAGCATCAATTAACGATGGGTAAACAAATTTCCCTTTTAAATCGATTACCACATAACCTTTTGGTACGGCCAAACCAGCGCCAACGCCCTGTATGGTTTGTCCTTTAATTAAAAGTGTGGCATTTGATAAGGTTTGGTTGGCATTTACTACAATAGTTGCGTTGGTAAAGGCAAACATTCCAGGTCTGGTATCAAAAGAGCCGTTAACAGGGAAGGTTGTTTGCTGTGCAAACAAAAATGTAGTAGAAAATACCAGCCCAATGGCAAGTAAAATTTTCTTCATAATAAGTTTAGTGTTTAATTTGTTTAAAACTAATATAAATTAGTGTTCATTCTACTGAATATCCTATATTTTACAATTAATGACTATTTTTGGCTAAACATATTTGATAAAAATGTACAACATCGTAAAATCTGCGCACTCCGGATGGCGCTACATCGTATTAATTTTATTGGTTATCGCTGTAATCAATGCTTTATCGGGCTGGTTAGGCAATAAAACATACACAGAAGGTAACCGCAAGCTGAATGTTTTTACATTGATTAGTGTACATATTCAGTTTTTGATTGGCCTGGTACTGTTTTTTTTAAGTCCGTTAACCAAATTACCTATGAGCAATGCTATTGGCCGGTACTTTAAGGCAGAACATACCTCAATGATGATTATTGCAATTATTTTAATCACGATTGGAAATGCAAAATCGAAAAAGGTAACAGAAGCAGTTGCAAAACACCGTACTATTGCTGTTTTCTTCGGCCTGGCCTTGATTTTAATTATTGTAGCTATTTTATTAATGGTTAAAGATGTTCCGGGAAGATCATTCTTTGGGGTTTCTTAACCGGTATTTCTACATGTAATATATAAAGTCCTGCTTCAAAAGAGCAGGATTTTTTTATTGCTTTATGCGATTTGTTATATCTGGCTTGTAGCGATCAAAGATTGCTTCCCTGGCTGAAAAGGCCATCTCGCAATAACGAAATGGGTAAGGAATCTTCATCTTGAATGGAGAGATCTGTTAAGTAGATTTCCCAACTGCGCTGCACTCCGATCAAAAAGATGATATTGGGCAAAAGAAACTTTTAATTCGGATGCAACACTTCCATCTTTTAATCGCTTACTAAACTTATTTTCATAAATATTTCCATTTTTCAAAATTCTTTATATTTTTGTGGCTCATGATCAACAATATACATACCTGGCTTTGGCAAAGTAATTCGAACGGATTGCGCTGGCTGCGTATGAACAAAATATAGTTTATCAACCTAAACCTTATTAAAGAACCATTAAAGCCCGGCGTAGAACCACACGCCGGGCTTTTTATTGTTAAAAAATACGAAATGCAAACCTTAAGCCCTATAGCTTACACCATTTACCTTTATCATGTATAAAATAAATACGACTTACAAAAAAATGCTTGCCGATACCACAACGCCAGTGAGCATTTATTTACGCTTACGTGATGTGTACCCCAACAGCATCCTGTTAGAAAGTTCCGATTACCACAGCAGAGAAAACTCAATGAGCTTTGTTTGTGCAGATCCTGTTGCGGGCATCATTTTAAAGGGCTCAAGATTGGAATCTTATTTCCCTGATGGCACGGTAGAAATTACAGAAAGCAAAAACCTTATTGATGAAATAGCCGATTTTAAAGATAAATTCAGAGAAACTGAATTGCCTGAAATCAAGTTTATTTCTAGCGGTTTATTTGGTTACTTTACCTGGAATGCTGTGCAGCATTTTGAGGATATTAAGTTTACTTCTGAAACACCCGAGGGTGAAGATATTCCGGAAATGCAATACCATTTGTACCGCTACATTATTGCCATCGATCATTTCAAAAATGAAATTACGCTTTTCAAAAATACTTTTGAAGGAGAGGAGGAAGGCGGATTGGAGAAAATGGAATACCTGATTCAGAATAAAAATTATCCTGAATATAAGTTTCAATTGCGCGGTGCAGAAAGCTCTAATCTTACCGATCAGGGTTTTATGGATTTGGTAGAGAAACTTCAAAAGCACATTTACCGCGGGGATGTTTTTCAGATTGTACCTTCGAGGGCATTTAAACAAGCTTTCTCTGGCGATGAATTTAATGTTTACCGTTGCCTGCGTTCTATAAATCCATCACCATATCTGTTTTATTTTGATTACGGGAACTTCAAATTATTTGGTTCTTCACCAGAAGCACAAATCACCATTAAAAACAATACCGCAAATATTTTCCCCATCGCAGGTACTTTTAAACGCAGCGGAAACGACATTGAAGATGCCGAACAAGCCCGTAAACTAGAGCAGGATCCTAAAGAAAGTGCAGAACATGTAATGCTTGTTGATTTGGCAAGGAACGACCTGAGCCGACACTGTAACCGTGTTGAAGTAAAATCATTTAAAGAAGTACAATACTACTCCCACCTGATTCACCTGGTTAGCAAAGTAAGCGGGCATTTGCAGGAAGATGTAAGTGCTTTTAAAGTAGTTGCAGATACTTACCCAGCGGGTACTTTAAGTGGTGCGCCAAAATACAAAGCCATGCAGCTGATTGATGAAAACGAAAAACTCGGCAGAAATTTTTATGCAGGAGCAATTGGTTTTATGGGTTTTAATGAAGATTTTAACCATGCCATTATGATTAGAACATTTATGAGCAAGAACAATGAATTGCATTATCGGGCCGGTGCAGGCATTGTGGCCGATTCTGTTCCGGAAACCGAAATGCAGGAAGTAAATAATAAAATTGCAGCCCTGCGTAAAGCACTGCAAATGGCAGAGGGTATATAGTTGGGAGTTTTTAGTTTGGAGTAAAATCCGTTAACAGGAAATAAAATGGAAAATATAGATAAAAAAACCGTCTTAGTAATCGATAACTATGATAGTTTTACCTACAACCTCGTACATTTAATTAATGAGGTAGGTTATGAAGCTGAAGTTTGGAGAAACGATAAATTCGACTTGGCAGATGTAGATAAATATGATAAAATTTTGCTTTCACCAGGCCCGGGAATACCTGAAGAGGCCGGTTTATTGCTGGATGTGATCAAGACTTATGCACCTACAAAAAGTATTTTTGGCGTATGTTTAGGTCAGCAGGCCATTGCCGAGGTTTTTGGCGGAACTTTATTAAATTTAGGCAGACCAATGCATGGAATTGCCACTCCGGTAACCGTTGTGGATGGAGATGAGCCATTGTTTTGGGAATGCCCGCAAACAATAAATGTTGGCCGTTACCACAGTTGGGTGGTAAGTAAGGACAACTTTCCTTCGTGTTTAAAAATTACGGCAAGAGATCATAAAAGTGAGATTATGGCTTTAAGGCACGAAACATTGGATGTGCGTGGTGTACAGTTTCACCCCGAAAGCGTACTTACCGAGTATGGTAAACAGATGATGCAAAATTGGTTAATGACCCCCTAGCCCCCTGAAGGGGAATGAAAACCCAAGTAACTTAAAGTTTAAAATTGATTATAACAGAAATATGAATGATGGAAAGTCAAAGTCCCCTTCAGGGGATTTAGGGGTGAACATATTAGATAAAATCGTATTACGTAAAAAGGAAGAAGTTGCAGCCGCAAAGGCTTTAATCTCTGTTCAGGATTTAGAAAAATCGGTGCATTTTAACAGAACACCCTATTCCTTTAAATCGTTTTTATTGGCAGAAGAGCGCACTGGCATTATTGCTGAGTTTAAGCGCCGTTCGCCATCAAAGGGTTTAATTAATGGCATTGCCGATGTTGCTGAAGTAACCCAGGCGTATAATGCCGCAGGGGCATCAGCACTTTCTGTATTAACCGATGTAGATTTCTTTGGCGGTAAAACAGATGATATATTAGCTGCAAGAGCTGCAAACGATATTCCGATTTTAAGGAAAGATTTTATGATCGACGAATACCAGATCCTCGAGGCAAAAGCCTGGGGTGCAGATATTATTCTGTTGATTGCTTCAATCTTAACACCTCAACAAGTGAACGATTTTGGGAAATTTGCAAAAGATTTAGGTTTAAATGTGCTTTTAGAAGTGCATAATCTGGAAGAATTGGAGCGAAGCATCTGCCCTAATCTAGATGCCATAGGCGTAAACAACCGAAACCTGGGAAATTTTACTGTAAATATTCAAACCTCGTTTGATTTAGTCAATAAAATTCCGAACGGTTTTTTAAAGATTTCGGAAAGTGCGATTAGTAATCCACAAACAATTAAAGAATTAAAAACAGCAGGCTTTAACGGATTCCTGATCGGTGAGAATTTTATGAAAACCGATAATCCGGGTGCTGCAATTAAGGAATTTGTAGGGCAGATATAGACTGTATAAACCTCGCAGGTTTTTAAAACCTGCGAGGTTTATATTTCACTTTACCTTTAAACTAAGGACCTCAATCTTCTGTTAAATAAACCTGATAAAGCGGAAAACCCACAGCGAGGTACGAGTGAGGATTTGAAGCGATAACAGGACTTTCGTAGCCGAAGCACGCTGAACCCTGTTTTTCAAAAAAAATATTTAACCACCTAAGTCGCCTGAAAAACATTTAACTGGTTTGATTTGGTCGTATTGCCATAGAAGCGTTGACAATCATTTTTCTCTAAAGGGAATTAAAAACTTTTATTGCACGCGTATGGTTTCTTAATGGATTTACAAGTTTGCAAATTTCGTATCTTTGTTGCAATTACATGGGAAAACAAAAATTTTATGATACTGCCATTGTGCAGGAACGGGCAATTTTGGTTGGTGTGGTTACACCCGGCGAAAAAGATGCCCAAACAAAAGAATATTTAGATGAGCTGGCCTTTTTGGTTGATACAGCTGGTGGGAAGGTAGAAAAGGTTTTTACACAAAAAATGCTTAAGCCAGAGCGTGCCACATTTGTGGGTACAGGAAAACTGGAAGAAATAAAGGCTTATGTAAAATCGGAAGAAATTGATGTAGTTGTATTTGATGATGAACTGTCACCTTCGCAACTGCGCAACATCGACCGCGAACTTGGTGTTAAGGTGTTAGACAGGAGCAATCTAATACTGGATATTTTTGCCAACAGGGCGCAAACGGCACAGGCAAAAACACAGGTTGAGCTGGCGCAATTACAATATGTACTGCCACGCTTAACAGGTATGTGGACTCACTTAGAACGCCAAAAAGGAGGTATCGGGATGCGTGGACCGGGTGAAACGCAGATTGAAAGTGACAGGCGGATTATTTTAAACAAAATCTCTTTGTTAAAAGAGCGTTTAAGAAATATCGATCGTCAAAACGAAACACAACGTAAAAACCGTGGTCAGTTAATTCGCGTAGCTTTGGTTGGTTATACCAACGTGGGTAAATCTACCATCATGAATATGCTGTCGAAATCGGAAGTATTTGCAGAGAATAAACTATTTGCAACTTTAGATACAACAGTGCGGAAAGTGGTGATCGAGAATTTGCCTTTTTTGCTTTCAGATACCGTTGGATTTATCCGCAAACTGCCTCACCATTTGGTAGAGTGTTTTAAATCTACTTTAGATGAAGTACGTGAAGCAGATTTACTGATCCATGTGGTTGATGTTTCGCACCCAAACTTCGAAGATCAAATTAATACGGTTAACGAAACATTGAAAGATATTGGCGCGATTGATAAAGACATGATTTTAGTTTTTAATAAAATTGATGCTTATGTTTCGCCAGAACTTGATGATGAAGCAGATGATGGTAAATTAACGCTTGAAGACTTTAAGAAAAGTTGGATGAGCCACGATAAAGTGCCTGTGTTGTTTATATCGGCTACAGAAAAAGAAAACTTAGAAGAGTTTAAAACACTATTGTATGATAAGGTTAAAGCCGCACACGTGGCAAGATACCCGTATGATAGTAATTTGTTATATTAGATTAAATTCCGTCATTGGATGTAGAAATAAAACCCGCAGTATTAAAAACTGCGTGGTCTCATCACAGTGCCGACAGATAAATACACTATGGAAAGTAAACGTCAGCAGAAATTTGCAGGAGTATTACAAGAGGAGTTGGCACAGGTTTTTCAACGCGAAGGTGCTGCGTTTTTGCCAAATACACTGGTAACCATTACCCGGGTTCGGGTTTCGCCAGATTTGGCAGTAGCCAAAGTTTACCTAAGCTTTTTTAATACCAATAATACTACGCTATCTATCAATACGGTTAACGCACATGCAGGCGAAATCAGGTATAAGCTAGGAAGCAGAATCCGCCACCAGGTTAGGGTTGTGCCAGAGCTTACTTTCTTTGTAGATGATACAAATGAATATGTAGAGCGTATGGATCATCTTTTTGATAAAATTGCAAAAGAGCCAAGGCAAAAAGACGAAGACAGCGAATAAATCTTTGTGAGGAAGCTAAGGGAACCCATTAATTTCTTCACACATTTTATACCGGCGTTAATTGCAATTCCGGCAGGTTACCTATTGCTGCAAAAGTGCCATACCCCAATTGCATATACTGCTGCATGGATTTATAGTATTGGTACCTTTATCCTTTTTGGTGTAAGTGCAATGTACCATGGCTATCCGGTTACCGATTATGGTGTGCGTTTCTGGCAGAAATTCGATCATTGCTGCATTTATCTTATGATTGCAGGGTCGTATACCCCAACCGCATTGCTTGTATTTGATGGTTGGCTAAGTTGGAGTCTGTTCGCCATAGTATGGATTATTGCCAGTGTTGGTTGCCTGCTTAAAATCTTTAACCGGTTAAAAAGTAACGCCATTTCCTTGTCGATATACATTTTAATGGGCTGTTTAATTGTGCCTTTGCTACAAAAATTGTTAGTTGCTTTACCTGTTGGGGCAATTTTCTGGTTATTATTCGGTGGTATTTTTTACATCGCCGGAACTTATTACTATGCAAAAGATAAACCGTTGTCCAGGTGGATCCACAGTCACGAACTTTGGCACCTGTTTGTAATTGGTGGGGCCTTATCTCACTATATTTATAATTTCGTTTACATTTTTAAATAATCAGCATGCAAACTTTCGAGCAACTTATCCAATCAAATGCTTCTTTGATCCAAAAAGTTGTAGATTTTGATGTAAATCAGGATCAGCTTTTAAGTTTAGATTTTACAGCAGCAAATACTGAGCTAACGGATGAAATTTTAGACAATACCGATCTGTTTTCTGCCTGGGTAAACGAAAAACTTGCCGGCAATAATGCACGTTATGGAATTGGCGGTTACAATGAACACCGCACCATTTATTCGCGAAGTGCTCATTTTGACACTGGCGAAGAACCCAGAAGATTACATTTGGGCGTAGATATCTGGGGACCGGTTGCCACCCCAATCTATAATTTTTATGATGCTACTGTTCAAAGCTTTGCCAATAACAACAACTTCGGCGATTATGGTGCAACAATAATTCTTGCGTATGAAATAGATGGATTTAAGTTTAATGCTTTATACGGGCATTTAAGTTTGGATTCATTAAAGGGTATAGAAGAAGGTAAATTTATTGCCGCAGGAGCGAGATTTGCATCATTGGGTGCAAAAGAAGAAAACGGTTATTGGCCGCCACACCTTCATTTCCAATTAATCGAAAATATGGAAGGGTTAAAAGGCGATTACCCTGGAGTTTGCAAGTTTAGCGAAAGGGAAAGGTACTTGGCCAATTGCCCTGATCCGAATTTTATTCTGAAGGCTACGTTTTCCAAGCATTACCACTGAGAACATGAAGAGGTTTTATTTAGCCAGAGAAACATAGATTAAAACGGAATAATTTATGTGATTTCCGTGGCAAAAAACTTCCCTTCCCTTTGCGAAAAACTTTGCGTGCTCTGCGGTTAAAACCGTAAATTAGTATAATGAAAAAGCTATTCACCATCTGTCTACTTTTATGCTGCTCATTTGCCATGGCACAAGTCCAGTTTAAATCAGGGAAAAGTGGCTTTACGAATTTCTTAAGAGAAAATACCATCTATCCTCAGTTTTCTAAAGATAACTGCATCCAGGGAACGGTAAATGTGAGCTTTAAACTCGACGGTGAGGGAAAGGTTTATTTCTCGAAAGTAAGTAAAGGAATCTTGTCCGATCTGGATGAAGAAGCATTACGTCTGGTTCGGATGAGCAGCGGAAAATGGCAGGTTCCGGTGGGTTACGATACCACGGTATCGATCGTTGTTCCTGTTAACTTTGTGCTGTCTGGCTACAATTGCGAAGGGAAATCAAGCGAAGCCATGCAAGAATCCATCCGCAGTTATCAGGCCGAAGAGGCTTTAACAAATTCAGTAATCAACTTTTATAAAAACATCGATCAGGCAAAGCCTGGGCAGGAAGCTCAGATTATTGCCATAAAAAATCAACTCGGTATAGATGATGAATATTTAGGCGACCGGATAAAGATGGGTTTGAAAAAGATAAAACAAGGCGATAAACAGGGAGCCTGCGAAGATTTTACTTTCGTTAAGTATATGGGGAGTAAACTGGCCGACGATTATCTGGCAAAATATTGTAAGTAAATGAAAAACGCCACCAGATTTTTTGCTTTATTGGATATTATCAGCATCATATTGCTGGCAAAGCAGTTTTGGCAGATTTTATCTCACCTGAACGAAATTCCAGATCAGGTACTCTCACAAGCTAAAGTAGTTTTACTGTTGCCCTTGTTCGTATCGTTGTTTATTTCGGCAATAGGATTAATTTTACTTAAAAAATTTGGTTTTATAACCTACTACATTCAATTTCCATTCCGTTTAGTGGTATGGGTTTTTTCTATCGGTTTCATTACTTATCTGCCAGAAGTATTACATCTGGGCGATCGCTGGTTCGATATCCTATTCCGGGTTTGTTTTATTGCTGAGTTTTTCAGATTGTACTTTACAATTAGAATTCATCGTGCATTACCCGATAGCTTCAGGGGCTGATTCGTTTGACAACACAACAGTAATGGCAGCTGGAATAATTTTAGCTTCCACCGTATTTACCTGGCCAATATATTCACCATCAACCTGGAAGTGCGCTTTGTGTTTTGAAGAAATTTTTACCGCTGCAGTTTGAAATACTTCAATCTTTTTAGGGTTAAATGGCAGTTTGGTTATCCATATTTTTAATATCTCCATGTAAGAGTAATCTTTTACCAAAACCACCTCAAAAAGCTCATCATCCAGTTTTCCATCCGGGTTTATTTTTAAGCCAGTACCATACATGGTCGCATTGGCAATGGCCACCATCGCAGCTTTAGAGGTTATGGTTTCATCTTTAAGTTTTAGTTGTACCTCCATCCGGCGGTGATTCCACAATGCGTGCCAGGTAGCTTTTGCATAGCCCCACATTCCGCGTTCGGGTAGTGCATCAAATTTTTTAACCAGGTAGGCATTGAAACCAAGATCGGATAAATGGATACAAATTTCCTCATTAAGTTTAACTACATGAATTTTTTGGAGTCGGCCGCCATCCAAAAAGGCCAAAGCCTGTTCAATATCTGTTGGTATGCCCAGTTCTTTTGCCATGCCATTAGCCGAACCTGCTGGTATAATCCCAATAGGTGTTTCGGTATTTAATAAACACTCTGCAACCAGTTTTAATGTGCCATCGCCACCCACGGCCACAACCCGATCTGCTTTAGAACTGTTAATTTTTTCCTTAATCTTATCAATGGAACAATCTTTAGGCAATTCAAATAAATCTACTTCGGTATTTTTTGCCTCGAAATGTGCAGAAATTACTTCTTTTAAGTTTATATCGTGACTGCCAGAGCCCGGATTGATTATAAATAGTAATTTCATGTAGTTAACTTATGTTTACATCACAAACAACTTTTAATTAACTCTGTTTTAATAACAATGAATAAATCTGTTAGTGTAAAAGTATATCATGGTTATGGCCATACCCACAATCTTGTTGTTTATGGGCACGTTTTTAAGCATAAAGCGAAAACAAAGCAGATTTATAGCAATAATATACTGGTTAACATCATTTATCTCTTAAAGCTTTTTATTTTAAAACCTTATGCTTTTGCTGATGTCCGTTTACGGTTTTTTAACCAGATCATTTCCAATACAGCCGAAGCAGATGGCTTTTTTAAATTCGAATGGGAAGCTGAAAACGACATCCCCGCGGGCTGGCATGATGTGATGGTAGAAGCAATTGATCAGGATGGAAGTGTGTTAGGTAATGGAGAAGGAAAAATTTATGTGCCACACATTACGCAATATGCTTTCATTTCTGATGTGGATGATACGGTAATGATTTCGCATTCTGCCACTATTGGACGACGGTTGAGAGAGCTTTTTATCAAAAATCCACACACCCGGAAAACTTTTCCTGCTGCTGCAAGCCATTACCAGCAACTTGCACTTTCGCATACCGATTCCAATCAGCCCAACCCGTTCTTTTATGTAAGTAGCAGCGAGTGGAATCTTTACGATTATTTGGTAGAAACATTTAAATTTAATAAACTACCTGATGGTGCTTTTCTTTTAAATACTTTAAAGCGGTGGAAAGATTTAATTAAAACAGGCAAAACAGGGCATGAAGGTAAATTATTGAGGGTAATGCGGATCCTGGATGCTTTTCCGAACCAGAAGTTTGTATTTTTTGGTGATAATTCGCAGCATGACCCTCAAATTTATGCTTCCATAGTAGAGAAATATCCAAAAAATATCGAAGCAGTTTACATCCGTAATATTCGCCCTGAAAAAGAAGCAGAAGCGTTAGAACTGCTTAGAAAGATAGAAGGTAAAAATGTTAGGGCTTGTTTGTTTAATAATAGTGAAGAGGCGATTGAACATTCTAAATCAATAGGATTGATCCAATAGTTACCTCAAATTATGAAATCGATTTCCCGAAAGGTGTAAAAGCCAGATTCATTAGCTTAAAATGCTGACGACCGAATGGAATACCTACAATGGTAATGCAAAGTAGGATGCCAAAAAACAAATGGGTTAACGCAATCCAGAAACCACCACATAAAATCCAAATCAGGTTCATGATGGTAGAAAGGCAACCTGTATTTGATGATGTATCGGTTATTTTAACCCCAAAAGGAGCAAGCCCCACAAAGGCAAATTTAAAACATTGTATGCCAAATGGAATACCTACAATCGTTAAGCAAAGGATTAAGCCTCCAATAATGTATTCGAAGAAAATAAAGATGCCACCAAAAATAATCCAGATGATATTGCCTAAAAAGTTCATTGTGTTTTTTAGGTTAAGATTTAATTCTGAAGTATTTGTTACAATTCATTTCAACAACATCATGTATTCTTTGTAATTTAGAATTACACACAAAAGAAACACAACATGAAAAAATTAATTCTTGCAGCGGCGTTCGTCGCTTGCTTTGGGCTGTCGCGTGGCATTGCCCAAAATGTAAATGGCGTAAAATTGACGGATATCCTCGTGGATTTTGTTCAGATCCGTGCAACAAAAAGTTTTCTGGCAGATAAACAATGGATTGCGCTGGAGTATGGGCAAAAGGTTGGCGATTATAGCGAGCAGTACATTAGGGATGATAATGATAAAAAACTAGGATTTAATTCAGCAATTGATGCAGTGAATAAGATGAAGGCCTATGGCTATGAGTTGTTTAGTGTTTATACAGAGCAAGTTTCTTCAGATTCTAACCGGCCGGTTTATGTACTAAAAAAGAAGTAAATAACAAAGAAGTCAAGTTTTATAGCACTTTGGCCATTCAAACTTGACTTCTTTTGCTAAGGTTATATAAAATCAAGTGTATTAAATTTCTTGTTTAAAATATCCGCATTATTTACATCCAGCCATTTATCTAGAATGGTACCATATACCTGTCTAAAATCCAACTGATATTTTAAATCGCCCGTATCTAAATCGCCCAGATTAGGCGCAGCGTTAAAAATGCCTTGTTTTTTTAATTTTCCGCCGAAAACAAACATATTATTTGCAGTTCCATGGTCGGTGCCGTTGCTGGCGTTTTGTTCAACTCTCCGGCCAAATTCAGAGAAAGTGATTACCAATGTATCGTCGAGTTTGTTGTTCGATTTTAAGTCTTTCAAAAAAGCAGCCATGCCTTCGCTATACTGTTTAAGCAAATTGCCTTGTTGCCCGATCTGATTTACATGCGTATCGAAACCGCTTAACGAAACATAATATACCCTGGTTTTTAATCCCGAAGATATAAACTTGGAAACCGTTTTTAACTGGTTCGCAAAACCCGAAGTTGGGTAGGTTGATTTCGATTGATAAATTTTCGATGTATTCTGTATATAATTTGCAGAAGATGAAGTTTCGATCATGGTTTTATACAAATAACCCAGGTTATCTTCATCTAAATGCTCTTTATCGTTTTGCAGCATCGATTTAAAAAAGGGGTCGTTGGTATTGCGGAATAAGGCTGCGGGATCTTTTAAAGCGATGCCTTTTTTGGTTTGCCCTTTCATCGCTAAAGAAAGTGAATCATCTACTTCAATTGCAGTATAAGGGAATTTACAGGTTTGGCAGTTGCTGTCTAAATAGCGGCCAATCCATCCGGTAGATAAAAACTGGTTGCTATCACTACCGGTTTGCCAGATATCCATTGAGCGGAAGTGCGAACGGTCAGGATTTGGGTAACCTACATCATTAATAATCGTCATCCAACCTTGGTCATGTATCTCTTGCAGGGCAGCCATATTTGGGTTTAAGCCTTGCATATCGTTAAGTTTAATTACCTCTTCAGGCTTAATGGCTATGCTTTTTCGTTTTTGGTAATAAATATCATTTCCGAATGGGATTACGGTGTTTAAACCATCATTTCCGCCCGAAAGCTGTACCACAACCAGGTTTTTGTATAAACTCAACTCATCCAACGCCATGGCCTCAAGCGGTTTCATAAAAGCGGGAACGAATAATGAGCCTGCTGCAACAAACCCTGTATTTCTTAAAAAATTTCTTCTGTTCATCTTGTTAGTGTTTTACTAATTGCCTGTATTTAGTGGCTCATTTTCAACGTTTTAGTTGGCTAACCTGTTATTAGCCATAAGCCATTAAACTATCAACCCCGGTTTAATCTTCGGTATTTTGTCACTTGGCTATCAACTATGAGTCATCAAACCATTAACCTAAATAAGCACCTAGCACAATTGATATTCGGGCATACTTGTAATTTCTACTGCTGTACTTCTCAACCCTTTATTATCACTTACCATGGTTGTTATTTTAGTGTTTAATTTCGGTTGCAATAAAAATTGGGTCAATTCTAATGGCGTTAATCCCTTAGGTAAAGTATCTAAAAATTTGGTCCAGTTTGCATTGGCATTTACATATGATTTTGGTTTCGTATTGGCGTTTGCATTGGTTGTTGCTGTTCGGCTTAAGGCAATTACAGCTTCATCTTCAGGGTCGGCTTTACCACTAAAGTCGATTTCCCCATCATTTAAAACCAGTGAAGGAATGCGCATTCTCAACATTAACGAAGAGCTGTCAATCCAGTTTTGTCCGCCTGGCCAGCCCGCTACATTTGGCGGGTTAAACAGGTATTGGCCCAAACTGCTTTGCAATTGTATTAAAACCTGAGGTTTGTTATAGGTAACATAGAATTCTCTGCTTAAACCTACCAGAAATTCTGCCGGCGATTTAATTTTGGTGCCCACGTTCTCATCACTATAAAACCAATCTGATGTAAACATTTTCCTCATTAATGAGGCAATGTCGTATTTTGAGTTGTAAAAATGTGTGGCAAGTTCTTTTACGTGCGCTTCGTTTGGATTATCGTTTACAAAGAATTTATATACTTTCCGGGCGATAAATTGTGAAGTTTCAGGCTTTTCGAGGATAATATCAATAATATTTTCCCCTTCAAAATTCCCGATTTTATCAAAAAAAGTTTTTGTTCCTGTATCATGTTGATTTTGCCTGAAAACAAACGATCCGTCTTTATCATACATCCAGCCGGTAAAAGAACGGGCAGATTCTTTAATATCCTGCTCGGTATAATTTCCCCTGCCTAGGGTGAAAAGCTCCATAAGCTCCCGGGCGAAATTTTCATTTGGCTTCCCTTTTTTGTTTTGCTGGTTATTAAGGTATTGCAGCATTGCCGGCGACTTCGAAACCTCAACAAGCAAGGTTTTAAAACTGCCAAGTGCATTTTCGCGTTGTATATTGTTTAACTGTTGTGCAAAAAAGGGATTATTGCTGCGGCAGGCAAAATGTCCGTGCCAAAAAAGAGTCATCTTCTCCCTCAATGGCGCATCGGTATTAATCATTTTATTTACAAAAGCGATGTTTAAATCGCGGCTTACTTCGTTTTGCTCGCGAATAATCTGCTGTCGCATTTTTTTCTCCTCATCGTTGAGGTCTTTTTTGGCATATAAACCTGCCTGCACCAAGAGTTGCCGCTTAGATTCAAAATCATTAACCAAGTTGATGGGATCTTTTTTTTCTGAATCTTTGAGGAGGTTATCTACCACTTTCTCAAGATTCTTTCTGCTTAGCTTTTCCAAATCGGTGTAAGAAATACCAAAGCCCGCCCGGTTGTAAAGATGTTTTACTTTGAAGAAATTATCTTTTGCGCTCATAATGGCTTGTTTTACAGTATGACTTATTTAAAACGCAAGGGTTTAATCTTTGTTTTCTTTCTTTATTTTTGTCCATGTTTTTTCAATTGTTAGACGATAACCCAGGCTTCCCTGATCCGGCTTTGGCAGAGGAGGATGGTTTATTGGCTATTGGTGGTGATTTAAGTACAGAAAGGCTTTTAGTTGCGTATTCAAACGGTATATTTCCATGGTTTAGTGAGGGAGAACCGATTCTGTGGTATTCGCCGCACGAGCGTTGCGTAATATATCCTGATAGGATAAAAATCAGCAAGAGTATGAGGAAAGTTTTAAAAGATAAAATTTTTAATATCACCTTTAATAAGGCTTTTGCAGATGTGATTCTAAACTGCGCAAATACTGAAAGGAAAGGGCAGGATGGCACCTGGATAACCAATGAAATGCAGGATGCCTATATTAATCTCCATCAACAAGGTTATGCACACAGTGTAGAGGTTTGGCTTGATGACCAATTGGTAGGCGGCTTATACGGAATTAAAGTAAAACGCGTTTTTTGTGGCGAAAGCATGTTTAGCCATGTAAGCAATGCTTCTAAAGCTGCACTGGTTTTTTTGAGTAAAATGAATATCGATTTAATCGACTGCCAAATGCCAAACGATCATTTAATGAGTTTAGGCGCAGAGATGATCAGCAGGGAATTGTATATGGAGGTGCTTCAAACGTCTTGATGCATAAGCGTTTAAAATGATTTTGTATTGCGGATAAGTGTTTATCAAACCGCCTGTTTTTAATCTGATACCTTAATGCTAATCTTTGTTCCCTACATCAATTAAGCCTTGCTCACGCATTGCGTTTTCTATTCTTTTATCGGGAATAAACCAGATGCAGGCCACTGTAAAATAAAGTGCTACGCCAATCCATGGATTGATAAAGCTGAAGGCTATGCCGGCAATATAAAAAATCAATGAATATTTACCTTTAGCGTCGTTACCGATGGCATGTACAACAAGTGAATGCTGCCCTTCTGTTTTTTTGATAACAATAACCAGTAGGGTGTAAGAAACAGCTGCAAGAAAAAGCACTGCACCATAAACAATAACAGGCCAAAGCGCAAAATGATGTTCGCCCATCCAGCCAGCAGCAACTGGAAATAGTGATAACCAAAACAAGAAATTAAGATTGGCCCAAAGCATTGATCCGTTGGTTTTTTTTACTGTATGCATTAAATGGTGGTGGTTGTTCCAATAAATACCTACATAAATAAAACTGAGAATATAACTGATAAACTTCGGAATAAGCGGCTTTAAACTTGCCAAGGTATCGCCATGTTCAGGAACCTTAATTTCTAAAACCATAATGGTGATGATAATTGCAATTACCCCATCACGAAATGCTTCTAACCTGCCTTTGTTCATAATTTGCCGCTAATTTGATGGTACAATTATCAGTCAAATTATTTTATAAAACAAAACCTGCAAGTTTTTGGCTTGCAGGTTCCTTATTGTTGTTTTGTTGAAATTATAATTCTCTTACCCAAATGTTCCTAAAACTAATTGCCGGACTAGGGTCTCCATGATCTTGTAATTTAATCGAAGCCGGGCCATGTTTTTTGTATTCAGGAGCGCCGATATACCTGGTTTCGCCTTTTAATACATAACCGTTTTGTAAAAGTACACCGTTTAAAAATAGGGTGACGCTTGCTGGTTTTTGTACTGTTCCGTCTTCATTAAAACGTGGAGCATTCCAGATGATATCATAATATTGCCATTCGCCTGGTTTTTTGTTTGCATTTGCCAGTGGGATAGCTTGTTTGTAAACGCTTCCGGTTTGGCCGTTAACATAGGTTTTGTTGTTATAAGCATCCATAATCTGGATTTCATAACCATCATCACCACCGCCGGTTGAAGCTAAGAAAACACCGCTGTTTCCACGTGCCTGACCTTCTCCAGATATATTTTCAGGAATTTTCCATTCCATGTGCAATTGATAATCGGTAAACTTTTTATTGGTTTCGATATTTCCTGTACCTTTTTTTACGGTAAAAAATCCGTCATCAATTGTCCAGGCTGCTGGTTTCGATGGATCTTTAACCGAATGCCATGCGTCAAGGTTTCTGCCATTAAAAAGTATTGTAGCATCAGACGGTGCATCCTGAGGCAACTTACCTGGGGTAACTATCTTAGGTACAGGTTCCCAAACCTCGGTTGTTTTTGGGTCTTTGGCAGGATCTGGTTTTTTATCTTGTGCCATAACTTGCCCTGCAAATAAAACAGGAATAAATAATAGTGTGTACTTGTTCATAATTGTGGTTTAACTTTTTAAAGTTAACCAGTTTATTAAGAAATGGAAATTTCGTATTTAAAATTTTACCCCAAATCGTCAACAACGTAGGTTTCACTTACAATTACCTCATCAGGGGCTATTTCTTCTTGTCTTTGCTCTGCCAAATCGCGCATAGGGCAATAACCCGTTATGCCTCGATATAGTAAGCCTGCTCCAATTGCGGCACCTGTTAAACCAATAACCGGGTGTGAAAATATGCCAGTGATTCCTTTAAAAAGAAGGTATGTACCAGCTGCGCCAGATAGCCAACGCTCGGATTTTGATACGTTTTGAAACAACTCTGGATACTTCCAGGCTTCTTTAACGTTATTTACTGCTGTATTAAAATCTTGATTTGTCATAATGGTAGTATTTATGTTCTACTGTATAACAAGTAAATAAGGAATGAGTTTTGAAAAGAAATTTAAAATAATGTTGCCACGGAAGGGGGGGGATATGCTTTGATACCACTTTTGGATTTGATTTCTAATATTACAGTTTGAAGTTTGCTATGTGTGGTTTAAAATAGCTTTTCAACTCAACTCCAAATGGACCGTGGCAAAAAAATTAATTTAATATATCCCTAATATCATCCTTACTCAGCGATTTAAAGAAACTCTCTTCTGTGGTGATTAAAGAACTTGCCAACGATTTTTTGCGGTTTTGCAGCGCAAGAATTTTCTCTTCAACAGTATCTTTAGCAATAAATTTATAGATAAAAACCTTTTTATCCTGACCGATACGGTGCGTTCTGTCAATGGCCTGCTGTTCTACCGCAGGGTTCCACCATGGATCGAGAATGAAAACATAATCAGCCTGCGTTAAGTTTAAACCTACACCACCTGCTTTTATGGAGATCAGGAAAACCTTTAATTCGGTATTTTGCTGAAATTCGGAAACAATTTCTCCACGGTTACGGGTTGAGCCATCTAAATAGGCAAAAGGAATATTTTCTGCTTCAAAATGCTTTTTAAAAATATCAAGATGTTTTACAAACTGCGAAAATACCAGCACCTTATGTCCGCCTTTAAGCACATTATCTAACGTATGAATCACGTTTTCAAACTTTCCTGAATCTGATATATATTCTCCATCGATCATTACCGGGTGATTGGCCAATTGGCGTAAGGCGGTTAATCCCTGTAAAAGCTGAACTTGTTTTTGTGCAAAAGTTCCATCATCCATGCTTTGCAGCAGATCATTCCGGTAGGCTGATTTGGTTTTTTCGTAATATGCTGCCTGATCTTCACTCATGTCGCAATAAATAACCTGCTCGGTTTTAGGAGGCAACTCTGCGGCCACTTGTTCTTTCGTTCTGCGGAGCACAAAAGGTTTAATGATCGATTGTAGTTTACGCGCTTTTTCTTCGTCTTTTTTCTTCTCTATCGCCTGTACATATTCTTCGTAAAAGAATGCTTGCGTACCCAACAAACCAGGATTTAAAAATGTTAACTGCGACCATAAATCGCTTACCGAATTTTCTACAGGTGTACCACTTAAAATTAGTTTATGCCTCGATTTTAAACTTCTAACCGCTTTAAATGATTTCGATGCAGGGTTTTTAATGTTCTGACTTTCATCGAGAATAATGTAGTTGAAATAAAAGTTTTTTAGTTCATCTACATCAACCCTGGTTACACCGTAGGTGGTAATAATGATATCATAATTGGCAAAATTGGCCACATCCTTATTTCGATTTGTGCCTGTATGCGCCAGTATTTTAAGTTTTGGGGTAAATTTTTTCGCTTCTGTTAGCCAGTTATATATTAAAGAAGTTGGCATTACGATTAATGATGTGGTTTGAATACCCAATAACTGGTCGTCTTCTTTAACTTTTTGAAGCATGGCCAGTGTTTGGATGGTTTTACCCAAACCCATATCATCAGCTAAACAGCCGCCAAAATTATATTCGCGTAAAAAGCTGAACCAGTTATAGCCGGCCTTTTGGTAATCGCGTAAACTGCCTTTGAAGTGAACAGGCATCTGTGTATCGGCAATATCTTCAAAATCAGATAAGCGTTGAAGCTTGCGTTCGAGCGTAACATTTGCCAAACTGTCTTCGGCCAGATCGTTGATCAGGCCAATATGGTGTTTCTTTAATTTTAATGTTTTTCCTGCTTCTGCCAAACTGAACAAGCTGCCATATTGGGTAAACCATTTATCAGGAATAATGGCTACTTCGCCATCAGGCAATAAAAATTCGCGTTTTTTATGAAGGATGTGTTGTTTTAACGATAGAAAAGGAATTTGGTATTTCCCAAACCAAACTACGGCATTAATGTCAAACCAATCGTTACCTTCTTTAACTTCAAGGTCGATTTTACTTGCCCCGAGTACAAATTTTTTCTGTCCGGTTGCCTGTTCAATTTCAAAGCCTGATGCCTGTAAAATTTCGATATGCTCGTTTACCCAGTTAATGGCTCCATAACTGGGATTTTCATCCGGGGCAGCCACCTCAAGGTTACTGAAAAGTGCACTTGTTTTTTTTAAACCAAGTGACAGCAGTAAGTTAAATTGTTTTTTCTCCCATTCTGCTGAGCGTTTTACCCGGTGGAAAATATAGTTATCGGCTGTTTTTTCTAAACGTACGGTTACTTTGTGTGCATTTTCTACAGGGAAAGTATATTCGCCATATTTAAAGTACAGTTGGATTTGAGAAAGACCACCATCAACATATAAAACATTAATTACAGGAACGGCCTCAAATTGTTCTGTTCTAATTTCGAATCCCTCTGCGTAAACATGGTGTTTCTCAATTAACGGGGCAACAAATTTTTCGAAATAAGTGGCTTCGGTGGCTTTTGGTATGGCAATGAAACGTTTATTTAAAAACGGCTGCAGTTTTTTGCCTTCAATATCCTGATCAAAAAAGTACAAAACATCATTTAGTAGCAACCATGCGGGTTTGTTGCTGATGATCTGCGCTTCTTTAAACATAAATTCGATGCGCAGGTTTTGATATTTAATGGTGGGAAAGTACCTTGTTTCGGTTTCGTTTCTCCTGAAATGAAAAAGAATCGAAGCAGGTTCGGCCGCAAGTTCAATTTTGCGTTCTACCGGCCAGCCATCTTTATCCATTACATAAAGCTCATTTTTAACCTTTAATATTTCTAAAGCCTCGGCAAGTTTTTTTTCAATTTTTGGGCGGACGCTCTCATAAAACTTATCGTCGAAAATTTTGGTAAAGAACTCTGTCGGTCTGATCAGCTTTTTATAATATTTTTTAATCAGCGAATCCTGCTCAATATCGTCTAAAATTTTAATCAGCTTATAATCAATTTCACTTAAACAGGCATTAAATTCTTCTGCTGTATGGGTAAAAATTCTCTGGTAAGTAAAAGAAAAATCTCCTTGTGGGTTAAGCTGAACTACGTGTGGTTCAATTAAGTAGCCCAAATACTCATGCTTGCACAAAGAGTACACCACTTTACAGGCTTTAGAACTATCGACACGTAACATTGATTGGTTTAAAATTTTTGCAAGCTAAGCGCTTAAAAAACTTTAAACTTACAATATTTTGAAGTCACATCAAAAGAAACAGCTGTTTTTGAGATAAAAAAGCAGCATTTTTTTTGTCTAATTTTAAAAATACCCAATCAGAAAATGCTTTAAACAACCTTAATGATTTGCGTTGCTCAATTTACACATCAATTTGATGTTGCCAGCTTGTTTTGGTTACCTGTGAAAAGGAATTGCACACATAAATATTAAATACTTTATAATTGGCTACAACTTATTATCTTAGCCCTTGTATTGATCAGTTTTTAGCATCAATCAATTAACGCATCACAATAGTTTAAATGAAATTTTTTTACACGCTCTCTCTGTTCGCTTGTCTGTATTTTTCTGGCTACGGACAGGAAATCCCACGGAGTACACAATATATTTTTAATAATATCCTCCTAAATCCTGCCTTGGCTGGGATAGATAATTATACTGACCTTAAATTGGGTTTACGTAAGCAGTGGAGCGGTTTAGAAGGTGCTCCAAGCACTCAATACCTTTCTTTAAGTACGGCCATTGGTGAAGATTTTGTTCGAAGCAATGTAAATTCATTTGCCGGAAATGGCGAAAACCCGATGAGCAGAAGTTATGTAAATAATTATACAGCAGCAGAGCCCCATCATGGAATTGGATTGGTAGCCATGACGGATAAGGCCGGTTTGGTGCGACAAACGAACGTAAATGTAACGTATGCCTATCATCTTGGCCTTACCAACGAAGTAAATTTATCATTGGGCTTATCGGGTGGCTTTAAATCAATCAGTGTTGATGTTCGTGGTATTATTGCCGACGAATCTGGAGATCCATTGTTTTCTGCTGATTATAACAATAAAATAAGACCGGATATTGGTGCCGGTGTTTGGTTATACAGCCCAAGGTTTTTTGCTGGTGTATCTGCAAAGCAATTAATTGGTAGCAAAAGTGCCATCGTAAACGATAAGGTTAAAACAGATGCCTACCAGGCTGCTACCTTTTATGGAACAGCAGGTTATAAGATATTTCTGGATGAAGATATAGCGATGATCCCATCGGCATTGATTACCTATTGGGCAAACTCGCCTGCTACATTTGATGCCAATTTAAAGTTTGCCTATAAAGATAAGTTTTGGGTTGGCACGAGTTTCCGTAACAACGATTCTTTTTCGCTGCTGGCGGGATTTAATGTTGCATCATTGGTAAACCTGAGTTACTCTTATGATGTAAATACATCAGGCTTACGCTCGGTAAATAACGGCACGCACGAAATTGTACTCGGTATTTTATTAAATAACCGTTACCAGGTGGCTTGTCCGAGCAGGCAGTTTTAGCGCAATAGTGTTATGCTGCCACCCAGTGGTTTACATTCGGCCCTTAAATCAATCACATAGTAGTAAACCCCGGCAGGTAAATCTTTACCTCTAAAACGGCCATCAAATGGTTTGGTATAATTACCGATTGATTCGAATACCAACTGACCGCCACGGGTATAAATTTTAATGTTTGTACCTTTAAAATCTGGTAAACCCCTTACTTGCCAAACATCATTCATACCGTCGCCATTTGGTGTCATGGTATTGGTTATTTCAAGGTTGTCGTGCGTTACTTCTACATGTAATTTTGCAAATTCGCTCGTACAGGATCCTAATTTTCTCCTTACAAAATAATCGGCTGTTTTGGCTACCCTAAACTTAAATATTCCGGTACTGCTTTCTAAAAACGGCTTACTATCGTCGATTTTTTCGAATAACTGGTAGGTGCCTTCTTCAGGAGCAACTACTGGCAGCACGATATCAGATACATAACAAACGCGGAGATCGTTGATGATTGGTGTGAGAATTTTGAAAGGTTCGTCAACCACAGTGTAAGATTCACTAACTGCATAGCCGCATGTTGTTTTATCGCGAACTTCTAAATGATATGTGCCTGCACCAACATTAATCAGATCCTGCGTATACTGAACTGCTTCTCCTGCTTCATTTATCCATTTAAAATCATAAGCAGGAATCCCGCCGATTACCTGAATGCCTTTTACAGAACCTCTTTGTAAGGTACAACCATCTTTTATTACAGTTGCCGTATTGGATACGATGTTTAATTTTGGCGTAACATTGATCGGATATGGGCCTAAAATAGTTTCGCAATTATTAACATCATAAGCGAACATCCTATAATTTCCTCCGGGTAAATTTTTAAGCTCGATAATATTTCCTGTTCTTGTTGCGCCTGCCACTGTAGAGCCAGACTCATCTACCCATTTAAACGATGTTGGAAGTGTAGAGCTAAAATTAAGGTTGATGCTGCCATTAATCAACTCGCAGGTGGTATTGTTTACCGTTGGTGTAAAGGTGTAAATTGTTGGGGTTAGCGCATCTACCCGGTAAGTTCTGTCTAAAGTACAGGTATATAATGAATTGCTTGCTCTAAGTGTATAGGTGCCCGGAGCAAGATCGATCAGTTTAATAGACATGCCTGGAGAATAGGAACCTTTTTTTATGCTTTGTAAAGTTGGGCTTAACCATTCGTACGTATCGGCGTTTGTGATTGATACCCCGTCGATAATTCCATTGTTGGCCCCGCACCTTGCTGGTGTAACTGCTCCACCATTTATGGCCACATCGCTATAGGTGCCGATAAAAAAAGTTGCAGTAACAGGCGAACACTGGCCCTGATCGGAAACAGATAGTGTATAGCTGCCACCTCCAACATTTTCAAGGTCTAAGGTTGTTGATACAACATCTGTACCTAAAACTCCGGTAATTGGATCGCGCTTAAACCATTTATAACCTAATGTACCTGTTGCATCGGTAATGGTAATACCTGTAATAGAACCGTTTTCCTTTCCGCAAGCGGCAGAAACTGTTCTGGATGGACTGCCAATTTTTGGTTGTGGTTTTCTGGCAACTGTAATCGGATCTGAATTTAGTGTACAGGCAGCTTCATCTGATACTTTTACGTAATAAGTGCCTTCGGGTAAATTTACCGGGTTTGTTCTGCTTACAACAGCACTTGTTGCGGTATTTATCCACTCGTATTTTATAACACCTTTACCCCTCAAAACCTCGGCTGTAAATGTAAAAGATGTTTGTCCGCAGATTGGATTGACAGGTATAATAGTAGGTTTTGTTAATTTTTGGTCTTTAATTATGAACACTGTTGGAAATGCTTTACATCCATCATCAACAGTTACTTCATAAGTACCTACCTCCAAATTGGAAATGCTTTGTGTATTGCCTTTAGGTACACGGCTACCGTCGGTTTCTATCTTTACCCAGGTAAATGTAAATCCTTCGCGCACTTCAGGGATGGTGATTGATCCGTTGGCATTACAGGTAACCGGCTCCACTATAGCTTCATTAGGTAATAATTCTGCTGTAGAAAACGGAGAGGTGGTGGCATTTAATAAACTTGCCGTAGCGGTAACCATCCCACTTAGGCTGCCATTGTATTCCCATCGGCCATCGCTGCCTGCCTGTACCGTTGCAATATAAGTTTTACCCTCGCAAATGCCCTGACAGTTTACGGTATAAAATAACTCTACTTCTGAATTTGGGGTGGCCCTGCCCGAAACATAATCACTTCTTTTTTTCAGTACCTGGATATAGGGTTGAAGAATGGACAATGTTTTTCCAATCCCGAATGTTTTGTTACAAAAGAAACTGTTTCGGGTAATTTTTACCGGCTTTGATGATACCGTTTCGACACCGAAATTGTTGTTGGCTATTAGGTTTACTTCAGCTGGGGTAGCACCGCCAATGGTTCCACCTGCACCAGATTCTATTTTAACCCCAATACCGTTGCCCATTACCACAGTTCCGGCAGCATCAGTACCTATTGCATTGCCTGTTAAAACAAAATCTGAATTGGTAATGGAAACACCTGTTGTTCTGTTGCCACCAATAATATTGTTCCGTACGTAAAGTGCTGTATTAATTGAATTAACCTTTAACCCGGCAATTTCTAATGAAGATGAAGAAAGAAAAATAGGTAATTCATGGAAATCCTTTTTACCAGTATAATCAACCCCGATTTTATTGTTGATTACGTTAACATCAAACCTTGCATTGGTAGAATATGATGACCGGGTAATGTCGAGATTAATCCGGTTTGCGGCAATTACATTTCCTTCTCCGGCACTGTCGCCACCAACATCAAGCGCGCTATCGTACAAATTGGCCGAGATACCGAAAACGTTGGTGTTAGGGGTTATCCCATCATATATTACTCCAATTAAATTCGACTGGATCTTAATTCTGGTTGCTGCTATATTGGAATAGGGAAAGTTGTTCCGGATAACGATACCATTAATATTGCCACCGGTTACATTTCCCTTTCCCGGAGCACCGATGATAATATTATTTGCCCGGTAATCAATTACTATTCCTGATCCTTGGGCGGTATTTACATTCTGTAAATTGGTAATGGTTGCAAAATTTCGGATGTATAAACCATAAATTTCAACACCGGTGGTTTGAACCTGAGTATCGGATGCCTGCCCAATTACTAAACCAGAAAATGTTGTGTTTGCATATTCCGGTTCTAAAATTACCTTAGCTCCCGAAACGCCGAGTGCGGGCCAGGCGGTTTGAGAGGTACCATCAATTACTACATTGGATGATACGATGGGCAATGCAGTACGGAGCCTAATGGTTCGGTTTGCATTATCACTTGGGCTACCAGGTAAATTAAAGTTAATGGTATAGGTAGAAGCCCGGTTTGCTACCGCTGCTTGCGTTAAGGCATCTCTTAAGGTTCCAGGGCCGCTATCCGCATTACTGGTTACCACATAAGTTTGAGCGTAGCTATTGCTAAATAAAAATAAGCCAACTAGTAGGGCTAGAAGTTTTGAGAGACGCATAAATTTGTTTGGTTCAGCCAAAATACAAATAAACTGTTTAGTGGCTAACGTTTTAGAAAACAAACGTACATTATTTTTTCGAAAATAATTGAGCCAGCTTTTAAAGGGGTGTGCACAATGAGAAAGTACAAGCGTAACGGGCTTAGAATCTTGGTTGTAATTATAGAATCAATGCTGATTTTGGCGATTTTACTTTGATTTGTCCCTGCCCGCGGCAGGAAGGTTTCAAAGTAACTTTGATTGGTCGCTGCCCATGGCAGGAGAGTTTCAAAGTAAAATGCACTTATGATGGTTATTTTTGCCCCTATGTTTAACGCGATCGTCATGCTGATCCGATAGCTATCGGATTTACTTCAGCACCTTAGTAGGTATTTTAAACACGGTCGTCATTCCCGCGCATGCGGGAATCTTAAAGCGATCGCTATGCTTTTATAAATTAAATCACCTCGCATGTTTGTCTTTGAAAATTAGAGTGGACGCATAGAATCGTCATCTCGACCGAAGCAACGCGAAGTGGAGAGATCTTTGAATTTGCCTTGCGCCAATTCCGTCCTTTGCAAGGCTGGGGGCAGAGCGAGCCGAAACAATCTTTTTGTTGTAAATTCCTACTACGGTCGTCATTCTCGCGCATGCGGGAATCGTAATGTTTTCGCTCCGCTCGTGCTTGCCTCGGTTCGCCGCCACCGATGGGGCTCTTACCTTTTTCTTGATAAAAAGGTAACCAAAAATCAAGGCTTGGAACTGATGTCGGATAAATTCGTTAAAGCTTTTTGGTCCTCAGCACAAGTTCCGCCGAAGGGGGCGGAAAGTGTGTGCTGCCTCAATACAATGATGAAGGGAAAAGGTAACGATAAAGCTTTAACGTTTTCTCCTTCCATCATTTCCTATGCCCGGAAGCAAGGTTCAGATAGCGAGGTGCAAATAGCATGATGTAGGGAATGCGTTAAATCCGTCATTTGCAAGGCTGGGTACGAGCGAGCCGAAGCAATCTTTTAGTAGGTATTTTAAACACGGTCGTCATTCCCGCGCATGCGGGAATCTTAAACCGATCGCTATTTTTTTATAAATTAAATCACCCCGCATGTTTGTCTTTGAAAATTAGAGTAGACGCATAGAGTCGTCATCTCGACCGAAGCAACGCGAAGTGGAGAGATCTTTGAATTTGCCTTGCGCCAATTCCGCCCTTTGCATGGCTGGAGGCAGAGCGAGCCGAAACAATCTTTTAGTAGGTATTTTAAACACGGTCGTCATTCCCGCGCATGTGGGAATCGTAATGCGTTTGCTATGTTTTCGCTCTGCTCGGGCTTGCCTCGGTTCACCGCCACCGAGGGGGCTCTTACCTTTTTCTTGATAAAAAGGTAACCAAAAATCAAGGCTTGGAACTGATGTCGGATAAATTCGTTAAAGCTTTTTGGTCGTCAGCACAAGTTCCGCCGAAGGGGGCGGAAAGTGTGTGCTGCCTCAATGCAACGATGGAAGGAAAGGTATTGATAAAGCTTTAACGTTTTATCCTTCCATCATTTCCTATGCCGTCTAGCATGGAGGAAATAGCGAGGTGCAAATAGCATGATGCAGGGAATGCGTTAAATCCGTCGTTTGCAAGGCTGGGGGCGAGAGAGCCGAAGCAATCTTTTAGCAGGTATTTTGAACACTGTCGTCATTCCCGCGCATGCGGGAATCTTAAAGCGATCGCTATGTTTTTATAAATTAAATCACCCTGCATGTTTGTCTTTGAAAATTAGAGTGGACGCATAGAATCGTCATCTCGACCGAAGCAACGCGAAGTGGAGAGATTTTTGAATTTGCCTTGCGCCAATTCCGCCCTTTGCATGGCTGGAGGCAGAGCGAGCCGAAACAATCTTTTAGTAGGTATTTTAAACACGGTCGTCATTCTCGCGCATGCGGGAATCTTAAAGCGATCGCTATGTTTTTTTAAATTAAATCACCCCGCATGTTTATTTTTGAAAATTAGAGTGGACGTATAGAATCGTCATCTCGACCGAAGCAACGCGAAGTGGAGAGATCTTTGAATTTGCCTTGCGCCAATTCCGTCCTTTGCGTGGCTGTGGATGACAAACCACATGTCTTCCGTGGCATCAGGCTTAGGCCAACAATTTACTCAACAAAAAAGGCATTCTGAAATATCAGAATGCCCTAAAAATGCTTGTTAATTATTGTTTATTTCCAGCCACCGCCTAATGCACGGTAAAGGTTTACAACCGACTGTAGTTTTTGTAATCTATCGTTAATGCCACTCAATTGAGCGGTTAACAAACTCTGTTCTGAAGTTAAAACATCAGTATAGTTTGTTGCTGAGCTATAACGCAATAATTCTTTGGTAAAATCAACAGCTTTGGTAAGCGAAGCAATTTGTTTTGCGCGTGTTTCTTCTTTTTCTGCTGCGGTTTGGTAAGCGTACAAAGCATTCGAAACTTCCTGTCCGCCAGTTAAAAGCGTTTGTTGGAAATTGTAAAACGCAATCTGTTGGTTTGCTTCCGCTGTTTTTAAACGGGCTTTATTTGCCCCTTTAGCAAAAATAGGCTGCGTTAAACCACCAACCAAATTGTAGAAGATCGATTTGCTGAAGAAATCCTGCAATTGCAAACTCGATAAACCACCTGCTGCGGTAATGGTTAATGCAGGATAAAAATAAGCTTTGGCCACATTGGTATTTTCAAAAGCCGATCTAAATCCAAATTCAGCTGCAATTACATCCGGGCGGTTTTTTAACAATTGCGCAGAAACTCCGGTTTGTAAATTGGCATAAGGCGTTTGCTGATCCAAAGTAGTGCGGTTAATTGCGTTTGGTGCTTTTGCAACCAGTACACTCAAGGCATTTTCTGCTTCTTTAATACTTCTTTTTAAATCAGGCAATGTTACCTGGGCAGCATATAAATTGGCTTCACTTTGTACAACAGCGGCTCCATTAACCACAGCACCTTGCTTTAATGCCCTCATGGTTTCTACATCCTGAGTTCTAACCTTAATGGTTTGCTCAGTAATGGACAGTTGCTTATCTAGTGCCAGTAATGCATAATAGTTGTTGGCAATAGTTGCAATTAATTGAGTTTGAACGGCTCTTTTGGCAGCATCACTTTGTAATAAAGTAGCATATGCACCACGTTTTGCGCTGCTCAGTTTACCCCATATATCAGCTTCCCAACTGGTACTTAGCTGTGCTTTATAGGTTTGTGTTTCTAAATTAATGTTTATCCCTGCCGGAAAATTCTGTGCCGCAGCCGACGCTTTATTATCGGTTACGTTTACATCGGCCTGTAAACTTGGCAATAATGCCCCACGACTTTGAATTAAAGTTGCTTCTGCAATCTTAATGCGCTCAATTGCCTGCTTTAAGTCTAAATTTTCATTTATTCCCTGTTGAATGAGCGATTGCAATGTGGTATCAGAAAACAGCGTTTTCCATTGCAAATCGGCCATGGTTGTTGTATCTGTGGTATTGTTATCCCGGTATAAGCCTTCGCTGGTAACCTGTGGGCGTTCGTATTTTTTAGTTACGCAGGCACTCAGACTAAGAATTGCTAAACCGATTAAAATGGAATGTTTATATCTAAAATTCATTTTCTTAATATTAATGTTTGCTGTTAGCAGTTGCCAATTCGTATTCTTCTGGTGTTTGCTCATGATCAATTCCTTCATTAAAAGGCGATTTATTGCTTACACGTTCTTGTAAAGATTGGAATATGATAAACAAAGCAGGGATTACGAATACCCCAAACAAAGTACCGATCAACATCCCGCCAACGGCACCCGTTCCGATTGATTTATTTCCTGATGCACCTACTCCTGATGATAACATTAAGGGTAATAAACCTAAAATAAAGGCAAAGGATGTCATTAAAATTGGGCGTAAACGTGCAGTAGCACCATCAATTGCCGAATTTACAATGCTCATGCCTTTTCTTCTTCTATCTACCGCATATTCTACAATTAAAATGGCATTTTTTGCAAGTAAACCCACAAGCATGATCAAAGTAATCTGCGTGTAAATGTTATTATCTACACCAAATATTTTATCGAAAACGAATACACCCGCCAAACCGATTGGTAAAGAGAATAGAACAGCTAGCGGTAAAATATAACTTTCATACTGTGCTGCAAGTAAAAAGTAAACGAAAATTACGCAGAGTAAAAAGATGAAAACGGTTTGACTTCCTCCGGCCATCTCCTCACGGGATAAACCTGAGAATTCGTAACCATAACCTGTTGGTAAATGGATTGCGGCTTCTTCCTGTACTGCTTTTAAAGCATCACCAGAACTATATCCTGCATTCGGGTTACCTGTTACTGCGATTGAGGTGAACAAGTTGAAACGCGAAATGGCTTGCGGACCATACACTTTTTCTAAATTAATAAATTCAGAAATTGGTGCCATGCCACCGCTCGAGTTACGAACGTAAATACTGGTTAAACTTTGTTGGTTGGCACGGTATTGAGCATCTGCCTGGTAAATTACCCTAAACTGCTTTCCAAATTTATTAAAGTTAGATGCATAAACACCACCATAATAACCTTGAAGTGTAGCCAGTACATCGCTAACCGTTAAGCCAGCCTGTTTAACTTTTGCCACATTAACATCAATCTGATATTGAGGAAAATTAGGGTTAAATGAAGTTGATGCGTACTGAATTTCCGGACGTTTACTTAACGCTGCCAGGAATGAATTGCCAACATCATTAAATTTTTTAATATCGCCACCTGTTTTATCCTGTAACTGAAATTCAAAACCACCACTGGTACCAAAACCTTGAATGGTTGGCGGCGCAAAGAAAATAATTTTAGCACCTTTTATACTTGCGGCTTTCGCAAAAAGCTCTCCAATAATTGCTTTTACATCACGTTTACGCTCATCCCATGGAATTAACCTACCTATAACCATACCGTAAGAACTTCCTGAACCGCTGATTAAACTCCGGCCAACTACCCTTAAAGAGTTTTTAATCTCAGGCACCGTATGCGCAATACTGTCGATTCGTTTAATTACCAGATCTGTTTCTTCCAGTGATGTTCCTGCCGGTAATGAAATGTCAGAAAACACAGTTCCTAAATCTTCATTGGGTACAAAACCTTTAGGTGTGGTATTCATTGTCCAGATCAGGAGCACTGTAAAAAACGCAATGCCTGCACCAACAATCCATTTTGTTCTGGAAAGAAAGCCAACCGATTTTTTGTACTTCCCGGTTACGGCATCAAAAGATGTATTAAAGGCATCGTAAAAACGGTTTAAAAAGTTTTTCGATTTTTCATGATCTTCTTTGTGTGGTTTTAAAAAGATTGCACACAACGCCGGACTTAAAGTTAATGCGTTAATTGCTGACAAAATGATCGAAATGGCCAGCGTTAAACCAAACTGTTTGTAAAATACACCCGATGAACCAGAGATGAAACTCACGGGAATAAACACCGCGGCCATAACCAGGGTAATCGAAATAATTGCACCACTAATATCGTCCATTGCATCTATGGTAGCCTTTCTGGCGTCGGTATAACCCTCATCCAGTTTGGCGTGCACTGCCTCAACCACCACAATCGCATCATCCACCACAATACCAATGGCGAGCACCAGTGCAAATAGCGTTAACAAGTTGATGGTAAACCCAAATAAACTAAGGAAGAAGAATGTACCGATAATAGCTACCGGAACACTGATTGCCGGAATTAACGTAGAACGGAAATCCTGTAAGAAGATAAATACCACCAAAAACACGAGGATAAATGCCTCAATTAAGGTGTGAATTACTTTTTCGATTGAAGCATCAAGGAAATCGTTAACGTTTACCAATGTGGTATAATGAACGCCTTTAGGGAAAGATTTTTGCGCTTCATCCAAAGTTTTGATTGAATTTTCGATAACCTCTTTCGCATTCGATCCTGCCGTTTGGTTAATCGCGATACCTAAAGCCTGTTTACCGTTAAATTTAACCGTACTGGCATAACTTTGAGCACCCAATTCGATTCTGGCTACATCTTTTAAACGCAGTATCTGTCCGTTTGCATCCGCCTTGATAATGATGTTGCTAAACTCTGCCTCATCTTTTAAACGGCCTGTATATTTTAAAGTGTATTGAAATGCCTGATCGCCCTGCTCTCCAAACTGGCCAGGAGCAGCCTCAACGTTTTGTTCTGCCAAAGCAGCATTAACATCACTAGGTATTAAACCGTAAACCGCCATCACATCAGGCTTAAGCCAAACACGCATGGTATAATCCATTTGCCCGAAAGCACTTGCATCTCCTACACCATTAATACGTTTAATTTGTGGAATGATGTTGATGTTGGCATAATTCTGTAAAAATTTCTGATCGTAAGAAGGATCATCGCTGTAAATACCAAAAATAAGTACGTTACTCGCTTGTCTTTTAGCTGTAATTACACCCGATTTTGTAACCTCTGCAGGGAGTAAACTGGTTGCACGCGCTACCCTGTTTTGTACGTTTACCGCCGCTAAATCAGGATTGGTACCCAGTTTAAAGTTAACGGTAATGGTTGCAGTACCATCATTACTTGCACTCGAAGTCATGTAAGTCATGTCTTCTACACCGTTTATTTGCTCTTCCAGCGGAACAACAACGCTATTCATTACCACATCGGCGTTAGCACCCTGGTAGGAGGTAGAAACCTGAACCGTAGGCGGGGCAATTTCTGGGTATTGTGAAACCGGCAACGTAGCTAAACCTAAAACACCGAGTATTACGATGATAATGGATATAACCGTTGATAAAACCGGTCTTTCTATAAATTTCTTAAACATAATTAATATTGATTACACTGATATCGTGTGATTGTCACTCATTATATTGTTACTTTTTGATATCAGCATAAACTGAATCAGCACTTTTTTCTTCAGGTTTGATTTTTGTTCCATCCTTTAATGATTGGAAACCCTCAAGTACAACTTTGTCGCCAGCCTTTAAGCCCTTTGTTACCACATAAAATTTGCCTTTGGCCAAATCCATAATCTGAATTTCGGTACTTACCGTTTTAGCAGAATCGCCTAATACATACACGAATTTTTTACCCTGCAAATCGATAGTTGATTTTTGAGGAACTAAAATGGCATTTTCAACATGTTGAGGGATTCTAACAGATGCGCTAGCTCCATTTTTTAATAATGAAGTCGGGTTGGGGAATGTTGCCCTTAAACTTGCAGAACCTGTACTGGTATTAATTTGACCATTAATGGATTCTATTTTACCATTCTGTGCATAAACAGTTCCATCAGCCAGCACCAGGCTAACCGCAGGAATGTTTTTCATTTGCTGGGCCAGGGTGTTTCCTTTGTAGATATTGGCAAAATCCAATAGCTGTTTCTCGTTTAATGAGAAATATGCATATACTTTAGATGTATTAGAAACCGTAGTTAAGGGCTGTGTACTGGTGCTGCTTACCAAACTTCCGTTTCTGAAAGGAATACTGCCCACTACACCATCAACCGGGCTTGTAATTGAGGTATAACCTAAGTTAACCTGTGCATTTACCAATTCGGCTTTTGCCTGTGCCAATGCTGCTTTTCTGCTTTGAAGCGTTAACTGAGCAGCATCAAGATCATATTTACTGATGATATCTTTTTCTACAAGTGGCCTGGTTTTATTTACCGTTAACTGAGCCGCATTTACATCAGCCTCTGCGCTACTAATGGCCGCTCTTGCTGTTCTAACCTGTTGCTCATATTGTGGTGCGTTAATAGTGAAAAGTAACTGGCCTTTTTTAACAACCGCACCTTCATCTACAAAAATCTTTTCGATAAAGCCATCAACCTTTGGGCGGATATCGATATTCTGGATACCTTCTATCGTAGCCGGATAATCAGAATCCAAAGTTGTATTTTGTGTGCTTACTGTAAAAACGGGGTAGGCCTGTGGACCGGCTGCGGCTGCAGCGGCTGCTTTTTTAGCTGCATCATCATTTCCGCAGGACGCTAAAAGCATACCAATGCTCACGCTAAAAAAGAGAGTTGTTACTTTTCTCATGGGGTATTTCTGTGTGTTTAAATTTAAATTTCCGGGATTAAGGGCGATATCAAAAAAAATGGGACTTTGATTTTCGCTAATAATTGCCCAAAAATAGAGCCTAAAAAAAAATAAATCTGTCCGAATTCTGTCATTTAATCAATCGATTGATTTATTTTTTGATTAAAAACAGTGCTATGAAGCTTTAAAAAGCTGTTCAGTAGGCTATTAAAGCACTGTTTACTGGGAAAAAGCGTGTGTAAATATCTTGCGACAGATGTTAAAAGCTGTTAAAATCAATTGAAATATACAGTTTTTATTACAGTAAATGTTGTGTATTTTAGCCAACAGAGGGTGTAGCGGTTGTCTGTTTTACACTAGATTTTTAGATACTGGTAGCATTTAATTTTAAAATCCGCTGGTTTTGGAAAGGAACGCAATAAGCTTTTTTCATGTGAGCAATTTTTATCTAAATAGAAAGTAAGATTGTTCTGATCTATCAATTTAAAAAACCTCGGCACTTGTAATAACAAATAATTTTAAAAAGGAATCCTATTCCACTTCGCCCTCAAAAACCAATTTGGCCGGGCCGCATAAAAATACATTCGTAAATGTTTTACCATCGTAATCAAATTCGATTTTAATATCGCCGCCTAAAACCTTAATGGCTGTTGTAATATGACCGGTTTGATTTTTGTGTTTTGCCATGGCCATAGCCACAGCGGTTACGCCTGTGCCACAAGCATAGGTTTCATCTTCAACGCCACGTTCATAGGTGCGCACAAATAAATAATCGCCCTTATCTTCTACAAAGTTTACGTTAATTCCTTTCTGTGAATATGTTGCATTGTAACGGATACTTTTCCCCTCATGAAAAACATCAAAGTCTTTTAAATCACTTTGTAACGCAACATAATGCGGCGAACCTGTATTCAATACATAGGCATCATCATCTTTGGTAATGGTATCTACATCAATCATTTGTAAATCAACCCACTCGCCATTTTCTGAAATTCTGGCATAATGTGGACCATCTACTGCCAAAAAGTTTGTTTCACGGTCGATAATACCGAGTTGTTTGGCAAAGGCTACGATACATCTGCCACCGTTTCCACACATACTTCCCAGTTTACCATCGGCATTAAAATAATGCATCTCAAAATCGTAATCCTCATGTTTGGTAATGAACATTAATCCATCAGCACCAACACCAAAACGCCTATGGCAAAGCTGCTCAACTAATTGATTATCAATATTTTTTAATGGACTCGCGGTATGGTCTATTAAAATAAAATCGTTGCCTGCGCCCTGGTATTTAAAGAAATTAATTTTCATTTAATCTTCATTTATTAATGCAATATTTGAGTTGCAAAAGGTAATAAGCGGATTGTGTTTTTTAATTTAACATTTTTTAACACAAAACTAAGTGCTTTGAGGATGCAAATATCGTTTATATGGTATTAAATTTGAATAAACTTATAAAAGAAAATTTGAGCAGATAAAAACTGCCGGAGCATTCTGCTTAAATCAAATTGAAAGCGCTCCCGCAATAATAACATTTAACAATATGAAATATTGTAAGCTAAACAAACAATTAGCTAGCAAACCAGCTTATAATAAATCATGGCTTTAAACAATAAATAAACAAATGAACCATTAAAAGCTAACCAATTTATACTTTTAATAGCTTCATAACATTTAAAAACAATATACAAACACATGAAAAAAATATTAGGAATTACCATGTTGGCTGCTTTTATAGGTGGGGCAGCTGCAATTGGAGGTTACAAACTATTTGAGCGTAACCAAACAGGCAGTACAATTTCTGAAAAACAGAATTTATATTTTGCAAATAATCCACTTAAAGTAACATCAGCAGGAGCTACCGATTTTACACAGGCTGCGGCAGCAGTTGCACCGGGTGTGGTACACATTAAAACAACTTATGCGGCATCTAAAGGCCAGGGTTCGTCTTCTCCATTTGATATGATGGAAGACTTTTTCGGTGGAGGCGGTGGCCGCCAAATGCAGCGTCAGCCAAGGGCAGCATCAGGATCGGGTGTAATTATCAGTCAGGATGGTTATATCGTTACCAACAACCACGTAGTAGAAAATGCTGAAAAAGTTGAAGTTGTTTTAACCGACAGGCGTAAAGTTGAGGCCAAAGTAATCGGTCGCGATCCAAATACAGATTTAGCCCTGATTAAAGTTAACGCAACAGGTTTACCAGTGGTAAAAATGGGTAATTCAGATAATGTGCAGGTGGGAGAGTGGGTTTTAGCCGTTGGTTTCCCATTGGATTTAAATACAACTGTAACTGCTGGTATTGTAAGTGCCAAAAACCGTAGTATCGGTATTATTGGTCGTGAGCAACAAGGCAATGAAATTACAGAAGAAGAATACCGCGAGTATCAACGTACGGGTAAAAGACCAGACCGTCCGGCAAATACCAGTATCGAATCATTTATTCAAACTGATGCAGCCATTAACCCAGGCAACAGCGGTGGTGCATTGGTAAATGCCAATGGTGAATTGGTTGGTATCAACTCTGCAATTGCTTCGCAAAGTGGATATAACCAAGGTTACGGATTCGCAATTCCAGTTAATCTGGCACGTAAAATTGTGGATGATTTTATGAAATATGGCTCAGTTAAACGTGGATATATTGGTGTAAATTTTGTGCCTTTAAGTGGTGAGGAAAAACCAGAGGGTATTAAAACCAACGAAATTAGCGGTTTATATGTGAATGATGTTGTTGCTGGTGGCGGTGCTGCTGCAGCAGGAATTAAATCTGGCGACGTAATTAAAAAAGTAGATGGTGTTGTAATTAACGATTCACCAGATCTTCAGGAAAGAGTTGGCCGTTTAAATCCTGGTGATAAAGTTAAATTAACAGTGCTTCGCGATGGTTCCCTTAAAGATTACACTGTTACTTTGAAAGGTGAAGCCAGTGTAGGTTTAACTGCCAAAAACGCAACAAGCAAAGGTGCCGAAGTTTCAAAATTAGGTGCAACTTTTGCTCCAGCATCTCAGGCACAAAAATCTAAATATGGCATCAACAGTGGTGTTGTAGTAACATCAGTAACCACCGGAAAAGCTTTTGATAACATTGGTGTAGAGAAAGGATTGATCATTACAAAAGTAAACGGACAACCTGTAAACTCTGTTGCTGATGTTCAAAAAGCATTGCCATTGGGTAGAAACAATATGGTAAGTATTTCTGGTGTTGGCGAACAGGGTTCATACAACTACAGTTTTCCAGCACAATAATTAAGTAAATAATAGTTTAAGAAAGCTTTCCGGGGTTAACCCGGGAAGCTTTTTTGTTTTAATTGCAATTAAGCCAGGAATAGAGGTAAAAGGAGTAAAAATTTTTCACGTTTCGTTATTGCGAGATGGCTTTTTCAGCCAGCGAAGCAATCTTACAACGATCGCTACGAATTTGTGTATTGGATAGCTTGTTGCATCAGAAGAACCATTCCACATCCGCTTCGTCCATTTTGAGCGAATTAATGCACCCGTTAGGAAACCAACGCAAACCAGAAAATATAATTGAGTATTACCTACACAATCAAACGGCTATTTAATATGTTAAAATATCTTAAATAACCGGCAAATCACCTAATGCTCCGTACTCAAACCAATATTCATCCGTTTTTCATAATCAAGAATTAGTTTTGTTATCGCGATTGATTATCAGCCTTTATCGATAACTACTAAATTATTTTATTGTTACATATTTGAATAAGCATCCAAAAACGAATATTATGGCTTTAGCTCATATTAACCTAAGTGTAAAACAATATTTCAATTTCATGTGTAAAACCGACTTTGAACGACGGATATTTCATGATACCTACAAAGAATTTCAAAAAAAATCTAAAATATACAGCCTAAATCTACAACTCCATACCTTTTCGCAAATGCAGTTGACCAATGAAAAGGCAAATACATTACATCAAAAACTTCAATATTCGGTAATGAACAGCATTGCCGCCCTGGATCATAAAATGCCTGTTTTAAATGACCTGGAAGATCAGCCTGTACTTTTTGATTGGGCCGAGTTGCATATTTATGCTTCAGATCTTTTAAATAAAGGCGCTCATGTGGTTTCTATTACATATACCAGCCCGAAACTTATTTTACACGAAATTGTAGGCGATTTATTGATTTTAAGCTACAACGGGAGCGATCAAACACTGATGGTTAAAATTACCGAAAGCCTTTTGGTTAATTATGAACAACAGGAAAGTATGGCTTATAGCTAATAAACTATGTTATCTTCTCAAAGGTAAAATCAAGAATAATTGAGTAAGTATTTATTGGAATGAAATAGGAGTCGTTTATGGTCGGTTATTGCTGTTTTTAGGCAGAAAAGCAGAAGCGAATACTAATTTTGACTGCTATTTAATTATAAAATCAGGTAATACATCAGGTATTTATTGAGTAAATCGAGCTGCCAAACAGGGCTTAAAAGGCAAATAGTCAATATATTTAGCAATAATTAATATAATTAAAAATAAAAAATTGATTTATAGGTATTTAACTTTATCTTTGAAACAAATTAAAATACAATATAATGCAACAAGGAACAGTAAAATTTTTTAATGAAACTAAAGGTTTCGGATTTATCACTCCATCTAATGGCGATGCCGAAATTTTTGTTCATGCTTCAGGCTTAATCGATAACATTCGCGAGAATGATACCGTAAACTACGATGTAGAAGAAAGGTAGAAAAGGCCTAAACGCGGTAAATGTTAAAGTAGCTTAAGAAAACTCGAACACATAAATCGTAAAAAGTCCCGATGCAAATCGGGACTTTTTTGTGGAATTAACTCCGCAGTAAGCATATAAAAATTATCTGCCAGCTAAATTTTTCTCTATTTCACTCTTCACAAAATCTAATGTAAGGTCATTATTGCTTAATACGTTGCCGTTTTTATCAACTAAAAAGAAATAGGTAACGTTATAATTGCTTAAGTTTTTGGCATTGGGAGATTCTGACCCTTTAAAATCGGCATATTGAGGCCAAATTAACTTATCTTCTTTGATGGTTTTTAACCACGAATCACGTTTTTTATCAAAAGATACACTGATAAATTCAACGTCTTTGTTTTTATATTCTTCATAAAGTGAAGCTAAGGTTTGATTGTCTCTGCGGCTCTTACCGCTATAAGATGCCCAAAAACTCACTAGATTTACCTTTTTCAATACTTTCAAATCAAATTTTCTGCCTTTAGGGTTCTCGCCCTCAATAAGCGGCATTTTACTTCCCGCCATCATTTGGTTAGCCTGTTTTATTTCAGCAAGGAGATTTTTACCTCTTTTCGTTTCTTTTACTTCCTCACTTAGTAGGTTAAAAATGGATAAGTAATTTTTCGCTTCCGAATCCACAGTACCTAAACGTTCCAATAAAAAGATCGGATGAGTCGATTTTGGATGCGCTTTAGCGAAGGCTCTTATAATTCCAAGTTTAAGCTTGAGTTGTTTTTCTCTCCATTGATCAGCTTTTTGAGCACGTTCCATTATATTGTTCGGGTTGGCCTGATCAAGATCTACCTCGGCTTTACTTAAACTATCAAGTATATCTTTACTCATGTTATCTGAAAGTTTGTAAAACTCGATAAACGCTTCGCCTTCTTGATCAGGTACGGTTTTAAATGGATAACTATTTGTATTTTTTCCATCAAGAACTCCCTTATAATCACCCTTATCCAGATAAAAGAAATATTCCTCTTTATGGGGCCCATCCTCTGTTTTTAAAATGGCATAGCCTGTTTTCGGAATGTTAATTTTAAAAGTCTGTTTCCCGTTTGTTATGTTTTCAACTTTTAGTGTTTCACTGTTTTCTGCACTTTGAATGGTAATTACGGCATTTGGACCAAAGTTTTTGGTTTCCAGATTAAAAGTAGCCGGAGCAGGATCGCAACCTGAGCATAAAATGGCCAGGAGCACAATAAAATAGAGCAGCTTTTTCATGTTAATTATTTGGTAAGGCAATATAACGAAAAGATTAGTTATGTTGGGTGTTTAGGGTTTCTTAAATTTTAACCATTAAGGAATTCATAACCCAATATTGCAACTGCCGTCACCCTGAGTTTATTTCAGGGATTTATAAAGGATAGTTGCTGAAATAAATTCAGCATGACGATCTGGGTGATATCTTTATCTATAAATTTCAAAACTATCGTTACCCTGAATTTATTTCAGGGCCTTTATAAAGGATAGTTGCTATAATAAGTTCAGCATGACGATCTGGTCAATATCTTTATCCATAAATTTCAAAACTATCGTCATCCTGAATTTATTCCAGGGACTTATATAGGATAGTTGCTGAAATAAATTCAGCATGACGGTATGGGTATAATTTCAATTATTTCCTATTCTGCTTTAGAATGTTTCTAAATAAATGTTTTATCGTTGTTTTGTCATAATCGTTTATAAATTAAACTCATAATTAGATACTTTTGCAAGAAATTTAGATATAAATCCTAATCAAATGAGTGGTTTCGGAAATGCACTTTCTTCATCAATAGGAAGAAAATACGTTATGGGTATTACAGGAATATTCCTGATACTCTTTTTAATTGTACACGCAGGTATTAATTCGTTAATATTTCTTGACGATAATGGTTTGAAGTTTAATATTGGAGCACATTTTATGGCTACCAATTGGATCATCAGGGCAGGCGAGTACATATTGTTTTTAGGCTTGCTTGTGCATATTTATCAGGCAGTTAACCTTACAATTCAAAATAGAAAAGCAAGGCCAGAAAGCTACGCAGTTTACAATGGTAGTGCGAACAGTAAATGGTACAGCCGCTCTATGGGCTTGTTAGGTACTTTATTGCTTATTTTTCTTGTTATCCACCTGAAAGATTTTTGGGTAGTTTCTCGTTTCACAGGAATTCCAACTGTTGATGCAAACGGCAATGAAGATTTATATGCCGTTATGAAAGAGAAATTTCAGGATCCGGTAAGGGTTGTGGCCTATGTTCTTTTAATGATTTCTCTTTGTTACCACTTATTGCACGGTTTCGCTTCGGCATTTCAAACCATGGGATGGAATCATTCAAAATACAATGGAATGATTAAAAGAGCCAGTGTATGGTATGCGCTAATCATTTCGATCGTATTCGCACTCATGCCAATTGCAGTTTATACCCATTTAATTGATTAAGTTTTAGCACAAAAGAGATATGTCAGATATTAATTCAAATATTCCAGAAGGCGAATTAACCAGCAAATGGACAAAATATAAGTCTTCTGTGCCTTTGGTTAACCCATCGAACAAAAGAACTATTGAGGTAATTATTGTAGGTTCGGGTTTAGCAGGTGCTTCGGCTGCCGCTACCCTGGCTGAGATGGGTTACAAAGTAAAATGTTTTTGTTTTCAGGATTCTCCACGTAGAGCACACTCAATCGCTGCTCAGGGTGGTATCAATGCAGCAAAAAACTATCAAAATGATGGTGATAGTGTTTACCGCCTTTTTTACGATACCATTAAAGGTGGTGATTACAGAGCACGCGAAGCAAACGTACACCGTTTAGCTGAAGTAAGTGCAAACATTATAGATCAATGTGTAGCACAAGGAGTTCCTTTAGCGCGTGAGTATGGTGGTTTGTTGGATAACCGTTCATTTGGTGGTACACAAGTTCAGCGTACATTTTATGCAGCAGGTCAAACCGGCCAACAATTGTTATTAGGAGCTTATTCTGCTTTAGAACGCCAGATTGGTATGGGTAAAGTAGAAATGTATACCCGCCATGAAATGCTTGAGGTTGTTAAAATCGATGGTAAGGCGCGTGGTATCATTGCCCGTAACCTCATTACAGGAGAAATCGAACGTCATTTTGGCCATGCAGTGGTATTAGGAACAGGTGGTTACGGAAACGTATTCTATCTTTCTACCAATGCAATGGGAAGTAACGTTACAGCAGCCTGGAAAGCGCACAAACAAGGTGCTTATTTTGCAAACCCTTGCTATACGCAAATCCACCCAACCTGTATCCCTGTTTCAGGAGATCACCAATCAAAATTAACCCTGATGTCAGAGTCGTTGCGTAACGATGGACGTATCTGGGTACCAAAAAAGAAAGATGATAACCGTAAAGCTTCAGAAATTCCTGAAGATGAAAGAGATTATTATTTAGAGCGCCGTTATCCTGCATTCGGTAACCTTGTTCCACGTGATGTGGCTTCACGTGCTGCTAAAGAACGTTGTGATGCAGGTTATGGTGTAGGTGCTTCCAAATTAGCAGTATATCTTGATTTTAAAGCCAACACAGAACGTTACGGTAAAATCGAAGCTTCAAAAGCTGGTAACCATAATCCTGATAAAGAAACCTGCATGCGCTTAGGTACTGAGGTAATTAAAGCGAAATATGGTAACCTGTTCGATATGTATGCGCAAATTACAGGTGAAAATCCTTACGAAACACCAATGCGTATCTATCCTGCAGTTCACTATACCATGGGCGGACTTTGGGTTGATTATAACTTAATGACATCGGTGCCAGGTTTATACTGTACAGGTGAGGCTAACTTCTCCGATCACGGTGCCAACCGTTTAGGTGCATCTGCTTTAATGCAGGGTTTAGCTGATGGTTATTTTGTTCTACCTTACACAATTGGTGCTTATTTATCAAAAGAAATTTCGGTAAAGGCAATTTCAACCGATCACCCTGCGTTTGTAGAGGCCGAGGAAAAGAGCAGTTGGTATTTTAAACAATCTAATCAATATCAAAGGAACCAAAACAGTAGATCATTTCCACAAACGTTTAGGCCACATCATGTGGGAAAAATGTGGTATGGCACGTAACGAAAAAGGTTTAAATGAAGCCATTCAGGAAATCAGGGCCTTGCGTCATGAATTCTGGAGTGATGTTCGTGTGCCGGGTACTGCTGATGAGTTAAACACTGAATTGGAAAAAGCTGGTCGTGTTGCCGATTTTATCGAGCTTGGCGAGTTAATGTGTATTGATGCTTTAAACCGTAACGAAAGTTGTGGTGGTCACTTCCGTGAAGAGTATCAAACCGAAGAAGGTGAAGCCCTGCGTGATGATGAAAATTTTGCATACGTAGCCGCTTGGGAATTTAAAGAAGGTGTAAACTTCGAACTTCATAAAGAAGAATTGAAGTTTGAAAATATTAAAGTAGCACAAAGAAGTTATAAATAGATAAGAGATGTAAGATGTGAGGCATGAGATGAAAATCTTGGTTCCCATATCTAATATCTCAAATCTCAAATCTGAGATACAATGAGTACAGGAAATATGAACTTAACGCTAAAAGTTTGGCGTCAAAAAAATAACAAAACCAAAGGTGCTTTGGTAGATTATAAATTGGCCGATATTTCACCGGATATGTCTTTCTTAGAGATGTTCGATGTATTGAACGAGCAATTAATCACTAAAGGCGAAGAGCCTGTTGTATTTGACCACGATTGCCGCGAAGGTATCTGCGGAATGTGTTCAATGTACATTAACGGCCGTCCGCACGGACCTAAAGACTTGGTAACTACATGCCAGTTGCATATGCGTTCTTTCAAAGATGGCGATACCATCGTTGTTGAGCCTTGGAGAGCAGCAGCTTTTCCGGTAGTAAAAGATTTAACAGTAGATCGTTCTGCATTTGATAGGGTTATTGCTGCCGGTGGTTTTATTTCGGTAAACACGGGTAATGCTCAGGATGCAAACAATTTGCCTATTCCTAAAATGCAGGCAGATGCTGCTTTTGAAGCGGCGGCTTGTATTGGTTGTGGTGCTTGTGTGGCTACTTGTAAAAATGCTTCAGCAATGCTTTTCGTGTCGGCTAAAATCTCTCAATTGGCATTGTTACCACAAGGTCAGCCAGAGCGTTACCGCAGGGTACAGAGCATGGTTGCACAAATGGATGCAGAAGGTTTTGGTAACTGTACCAATACTGGTGCCTGCGAGGCCGAATGCCCTAAAGGAATCTCTTTGGAAAACATTGCCCGCATGAACCGTGATTTTGCATCTGCAAAATTCATTTCTGAGGAAACAATTTAAAGATATACTGTGCATCCGGTTTAAACACCGGATTCTTGAGCCTCCACGTTGTGGGGGCTTTCTAGTTTTGGCTCTTTTTTGAAAGCTAAGAAGAATTAATAAAGAGGTGAAATATGAACTAAAAGTATTTTAAACTTCTAAATGACTGAAAATTATAATGGACTAAACTATAGTGATCTCTTGGTTAATATGAGCTGAAAATAATGTGGAATTTAACATTTACATCATGTTTTGAAAACATACGAAACTTGATCTTTTAAAACCGAAACCTTGTACAACAAAGCAAGCTCAAAATAAAAGTTTGCGAAAGTTACAATATTCCTATGTTAGCATATTAAAATTTTGCTTAATTAAAAATTATATTCTGTAATATTTGTATATACATTAAATTTTCGTAAATTTAGTCTTCCGAGACAGGAGAGAAAACATAAAACCCCGGCAATTTTTGCTGGGGTTTTGTGTTTATTCAGATTACCGTTTGATTTTTATTTCATGCTGAAATTAACATTGATGTTGTATTTTACACGAACCGGTCTTCCATTTATTAAGCCGGGGTTCCACCTTGGCGATTTTTCTAAAACTCTTAATGCTTCCGCATCTGTTTCAGGGGTTAGGCTTCTGGTAACTTTAACATCAGTTAACTGGCCATCCTTTTCCACTACGAATGAAACGAATACTTTTCCCTGTGTGCTGTTTCTTTTGGCTACCTCAGGATACTTTATTTCACGGCCCAGGTATTCATAAAATTTCTTGATTCCTCCAGGGTAATCTGGCGTTTTCTCTAAAGAGGTAAAATCGTAAACTTTATCAGGATTGTTTTGTGCTTTTGCCTGGTTAAAACACATGGCGATGCCCATTAGGGCTAAAAAGATTAGCTTTCTCATTGTTTTATATTAAAAGGTTAGGGATTAATTTTTCTTGGAGGTTGCTTTATTGGTTGTGATAATAATTACACCATTTTTGCCTTTATCGCCGTATAAAGTTGTGGCCGACGAATCTTTAAGAACTTCTACTGACTTAATAGATTGTTCATTTATTTTAGGATCAGCAACTTCTTTACCATCAATAATATACAGCATTTTTGCTTTTGGATCGAAATCTCTATTTAACAGGTATCGCTTTTTAACAGGTAATTGGCCATTGGGCATTGGATTTACCTTAAATCCCGTTACTTTTCCATTCAAATGCAGATCTACAGGTTTTATAGGTTTAGCCTTTATAATGCTGTTACCTGTTGAATCGGTGTTTTTGGTTTCTATTTCTATAACTCCCGCAAAGCCGTCTGCTCCGTACTTTGCAATCGCAGAACTATCTTTTAATATGGTAACGGCTTTAATATTGGTAGGATCAAGATCCTTTACCGATGATATACCCCTTAAAACTTGCTTAGTCCCATTCACCACCATTAATGGTTCAGTAGCGGTAAGATATGTACTATTTAACTTAATTTTAGGTGTTTTGGTACTGTCGGCCTTTTGGGCAAAACCAGCTAAAGTAAACCCCATCAGCATGGTAAATACGATTACATTTTTCATAGTAAATTTTGATTAGAATCTTTTTCTGAGTTCAAAAAAGTTACCTGTCTTATCTATCGAAAGTTCTTTGGCATCTAACGATCGGAAAGTATTGCTTTTTGCACCCTTGCTTGTTATTAAAATTACGCCACCTTTAGCCTTTGGTCCATACAAATTCATGGCGGTTTGATCTTTTAGTACCTCTATTGATTCGATACTATTTGGATTGATTGTACCCAATTGGCTGTTCTCAGATAATCTAACACCATCTAAAATGATTAATGCATCAAGATTAGAACCATCTTTCAATTTTATCCTATCGGCAGGAATACTACCTGCTTTAATTTCTTTTGGTGTATCATCATTGATTGTGAAGTTCACATTGATGTTATATTTTACCCTAACAGGCTTACCGTTTGAAATGCCGGGGTTCCATTTTGGCGAATCTTTTATAACCCTCACGGCCTCTTCATCTGTACCGCTTCCTAATCCTCTGGTAATTTGAATATCCGATAGCGAACCATCTTTTTCAACTACATAACTAAGGAAAACTTTACCTTGAACATTATTCTCTAAAGCCATTTTAGGATATTTGATATTGCTACCAAGGTATTTATAAAACTTAGCTATACCACCCGGAAATTCAGGCTGTTTTTCGATTGAAACAAAGTCGTAAATTTTATCAGTATTTTCTGATTTAACCGTTCCGGTTTCAGTATTTTTTTGGAGATAAGATATAATGGTAATTTTGTTCAAATTCAGATAGCCTGCTGATTTTGGCAACAATTTATTTTTAAATTCTTCCGACGATTCCGGAATACTAAAGCTCACTGTTAATGCATATTTACCATCCTTTATCTGTTTAAAGCCTCTATATGATAAAATGGCTTTCATTACTTCTTCATCACAACCGGCACCTAATTCTACATTTGAAATGATATTTGTTACTCTTCCACCTTTTAAATTAAACTTTATCTGAGCGTTTCCTTGCACTTCGTCACTATTGGCTGCCGCCGGATATTTAATGTTTCTGCCAAGAAACTGATAAAATCCTTTCCAATTGGGATCTGTTTTTCCATCAATAGAAACCTTTGGTTCGGGAATTATTTCTTTAGGTGTTTCGGTTACCATATCCTGTACCATCTCAATCGGCTTATCTAAAGGAATCTGATCAGTAATGGAGATTAGTTTTTCACTTTTACGCACAGTTGCTGATGAAAATACGATCAAGAGTGCAAACAGTGGGATAGAAATTCCATACTTCATAATCGCGATTTTTTTAGATCGTTCTTTATGAAGCATGAAAATTCTTTTTTTAATTAACGATTTCTCTAAAAAGCCATTTGTTAATGCGTTTGGCGATATGCCGAATGATTTGCTGAGCAAAAGCATGGCATACTCAGCCTTATCGCCCTGAAATTCGGCGGCAAGTTCATCAGCCAAAAACTCATGGATATTTTTAATCGCTTTTTTGTATAGGTAAATTACCGGGTTTAACCAGGTAATTATGCCTATAATTTCGAAAAATAAAATATCTACCGTATGCCATTGTTTAATGTGTGCTTCTTCGTGAATATCAATCACATCCATTTGCGGCAATTCGCGGTCGATTATTTTTTTTCCGAAAAAAGAAAATGCCGATCCGGCTTTGCTTGATGTGATGAGTTTTTTAACTGCCAATAAGTTAAATACCAACCTACCCAAGAAAAACAATATACCTGCACAATAAATATAAACGAAAGCATTGGCCCAATTAAAGCCTGCGCTCCGTTCTGTTACTATTGTTGCCTGTTGTAATACGGCTTCCCAATTTACTGATGTATAAACCTGCTGTGCTGCCTTTTGTTCTGTAAGCCATTCTAAACGTATAAACGGTATGCATAACGACAAAATTCCCGCAGATACCAGGTAAATGCGGTTTAAGGTAAAGTAGGTTTCCTTATCTAACAGTAATTTGTAAAAACCGAAAAAAACAATTAAATATAAGTTCACCTGTAATAGGTAGTGGGCAAAACTCATTTTGGCTGATGTTTAATTTTGTTAATCATTTTTAAAATTTCATCAACGTCGCTTAAATCCAGTTTTTCTTCTTTAACAAAGAAAGAGAACATACTCTCAACCGAATTTTCGAAATAATTACCCAGCAATTTTTCCGTTGCGTGGCGCTTATATTCTTCTCTGCTGATTAAAGGATAGTACTGATGTGCTTTCCCGAAAGCTTCGTGGCCAATAAAGCCTTTCGTTTCTAAGATTCTAATGATTGTTGAAACAGTATTATAGGCAGGTTTGGGAAGGGGAAGCTCATCAATAACTTCTTTGACGAATGCTTTTTCCAATTGCCATAAAACCTGCATAATTTGTTCTTCAGCTTTGGTTAAATCTTTAATTTCCATAATAATTAATAATAATAAGGATGATGACAAATTAAATTGTCTTGACTAAAGTTAAAACTAATTCGTTAGTTATCCAAATTTTATTTGAAAAATATTTTAGAAATCGAAAATGCTGTATTTTTTAGAATGAATTTCCATTATTTTGAAATGGAAATGCAGAAGGTTTTGTATTTAAAGTATTTATAATCAGTTTTTTGATGATTTATCTTTTACAAAAGTTTAAATCGTGATGATGTTATTTTTAATGCCATAAACTACCAATCCGGTGCGTGATTTAATGTTGAGTTTTGCAAAAAGAGATTCCCTATAGTTGTCAACTGTGCGTGGACTTACATTCATTAAGTCGGCAATCTCTTTGTAAGTAAGCTCAGTGCTGCAATGCTGAAAAAATGTTAATTCGCGGGCAGAGAATGTTGGTTTAATATCGCTGTCTTTTAAAGCTACCAATAACCTTCCGGATACCAATTCATTTACAAAAAATCCTTTGTCTACAATTACTTTTATGGCTGCAAATAAATCTGATGGAGTTGATTCTTTGAGCATATAACCGCCAGCACCAGCTTTGAGCATTCCGATAATTGCCTTTTCATCTTCGAGCATGCTTAATGCAAGCACATGAACATTCGGGTGATGGGTTTTAACCCATTTGGTAGCGGCATAACCATCCATTACAGGCATGTTGATGTCCATCAATACAAGCTGAACTTCAGTATGGTTATTAATTTTGTTTTGAAGATCCACCCCATTAGTGGCTTCAAACGTCACTTTAATTTCATCAAATTCTTCCAACAGGCTGGCTAATCCGGAGCGGAAGAGCGTGTGGTCATCAACAATAGCGATAGCGATACTTTGGTTCTGCATACAGTTTAAGGGTATGGGATTTCGATTGCAATGGAAGTACCTTCTCCCGGGGCCGAATTTAAGGCTAATTTTCCATCAATCATCTCAATTCTTTTGTAAATAGAATTAAGGCCCATACCCGATTTTTGAGCTTTAATTTCGTCCGGATTAAAACCTATTCCATTTTCGGTTACTTTTAAATGTAAAGTATCGTTCTGTAGGTAAGCATCGATTTGAATCTGTGTGGCCTGTGCATGTTTAATGATATTATTGATAATTTCTTGCAGTAAACGAAGGATAATGAGATCTTTATTTGGCGAAGTAATTTGTCTTTCAACCAGTAAATTGTTGGTTTTTAGCTCATATGCGCCGGTTTTATTAAGCCAGTTTATTTCCTGATCAATGGCATTGCCAATGCCGTTTTCTACCAATTGCTCACCATGCAAAAGTTTAGCCAGTTCGCGAAGTTCTTTAATTGATTTGTTGACAAGGGAAAGTGAATTGTCTATTTTCTTTTTTGCTTTTTCTGCATCGTTTAAATTTACAGAATTTAAGGTGAGTGTGGTAAGACTCAATAACTGACCCACATTATCATGTAATTCAGTAGCGATGCTCTGCATGGTTTGATCTTGTACCTCAATACGTGTTTGAAGCATTTCGGATTCGAATATTTGCTGCATATTCTGCTTTTCCAGAACGTGGTTCTTTTTGTGCTGGTTATACGACCTGATATAAAGTAAAAGGAATATTGGCATCAAAAGAAAAACAAATGATGCCAATAATATGAGTGACATTACTTCCGTTGACGAGCTCTGCATATAAATGAATAGGCCCAGAGGCCATATAAAAAAAAGTTAAGTGTTGTGTAAATAATAGCCCTTGTATTGTATTTGCCTAAAAATTTTTGCTGTATAATATCATCAAAGAAATTAGCGAGTGTGCTGCCAAAATAAAATATTAAGGCCCCGCCAACCCACCAAAATGCAGCATGAAATTTTAAATCGATATAATCTTCGTCTTTAAGCAATAAATAAAAATAGAATAAGCCATAAATAACAAAAACCACCGACATTATACTTATGGTAAAAGCATTATATACATGGATACCGTATATAGCGGTAAATGTGATGTAAATTAATATGATTACTCCATAGATTGCAATTATCCATTTTTTGATATCGGCATACTGTTTTATAAAAGTATAAAATCCATAGGTAACGTATGATACCTCAAATAAGGTATAAATGTTAAGCACAAATAGATTTGTACGGTAAGTTAAGGCGCAATACTTTCCAGCAGTTTCGGTTACCATTACGATTACCAGGTACCATATGGTTATTCGCCAAAATGGGTTCTTGTCTTTTGATAAAAAATATATAGCAAAAACAAGGCAAAGCAGCTCGGCATACGAGGCGCTTGTTGGCAGGATATATTTCAGAATCTTGAATATATCCAGTGGAATGTCAATTCTTCCTATCATCTATTTGATGTTATAACATCAATTTGCTAGTATCATCGCATTGTTGCGGGCATAATAAAGCTCTGTTTTCAGGATCGGTTGGTTGTGCATCCTCAACATTGCAGGCAACATCTTTATCAATAAAATAATCCGTGCAGGGTTTACCATCAATTAATTTGGTGACCACCAGAAGTACGGTATTCATATCGGCATAGGTATAAGGGATTTGGTCTCCGTATTCCAATTTGTTGATCTGATCAATAATCTCGCTGGTGTACCTTCCGAAATAGATTCTAATCCCGTCGCCACCAAAATCAATCATTTTTTTTGTTAAGGATGATATTTGTGCCGCAGGAAACCAGGCCGCTTTTGTATATGTACCTTTTTCTGTATTCTGGCTTTTGCGAAAAGCCTCCGTCATCTGTTGTGCAATATTTACCGGGATGGTGTTGTTTTTACCACCCTTCATTAAAGGAACTTGTGTCATAAAGTTATTTGGTTTTAACCCAAATATAGATAATAAGTGGGGAGCTAATGAAAGTTGAAAAATAAATTCTATAAGCCCTCCAAGCTTCACTGAACGATACCGTAAAAATACCCTTTAATTTAGGGCGTTTTACACTAGCAACGAATTGCGGGGTACTACTACTTTTGGTATATGATAACAACTTAAAAAAATGCGGTTATCAAATAATAGAGCGTCTACCTATGAAAAACAACTATTTTGAACTTATTTAGAAATAGGTCTACAATGGGCGGCGACTACGAAAAACATTTAACCATTAATTTTTTCAAAAATGGCAAACAATATCCTCCTAAAGGAAAATCACAGTTCGATCAGCGAGAGGGAAATTGAGATTGTACACCTGTTATCAATGGGTTATAACAGTAAAGAAATCGGCGAAATGCTTTTTATCAGTGAGCATACAGTTAATACGCACCGCAGAAATATGGTAAGAAAACTCGATTTAAAAAACTCTTATCAATTAATTGTTTGGGCGTTTAAAGAAAGAATATTATCCCTGTAAGGGTTTCAAAATACATATAACCTCTCAATCTAAATAATAAAGCCTGCTATTTGATCCTAAAGTCAAATCAGCAGGCTTTTATTTTAAGCGGTGTTCAATTTACGGTCTTGCAGGTTGTGGTGCAGGTAGTTCTTTTCTAGGGATTTGTGCTTCGCGTTGCGATGTATTATAAACAAAAGAAGCAATAATTGTTGCGGCCTGTTTTAAGTCGTCTTCAACAAGTCTGTCATAAGTATCCATATTGCTATGGTGGGTTCGGGTATTGTAATCAGCAGGATCCTGAATGAATTGGAAGCCTGGAATACCAACCGCGTCGAAAGCCTGATGATCCGTACCGCCTGTGTTATTAATGGTTACCGTTGTTGCTCCTAAATCATTAAAAGGTGTAAACCAGTTTTGAAAAATCGGGCCAGCGGCCTCATTACCCTGTAAATAAATGCCACGGATTTTTCCTGTTCCGTTATCGAGGTTATAATAAGCTGAGATTTTTTTCTGATCGGGTGTAAGTACCATCGTTTTCGGATCGCCAAAGTGTTTGGTTACATAACCTCTCGATCCAAACAAACCCTGTTCTTCAGAGCTCCAAAGTGCAATGCGGATTGTACGTTTTGGTTTAAAATCTATTGCTTTTAAAATACGCATGGCTTCCATCATTACGGTAGAGCCTGCAGCATTATCGGTTGCGCCAGTTGCTGCATGCCATGAGTCGAAATGCCCGCCAATCATCACCACTTCTTCTTTTAACTTTTTATCAGTTCCCGGTATTTCTGCAATTACATTATAGCCTTGCGGATCCTTATCATAAAATGATGTTTTGATATCAGCTTCTACCTCTACTGTTTTGCCGGCACGCAAAAGGCGTAGTATATGTAAAAAATCTTCTGCTGCAACTTCCAGTTCTGGCGATACCGGTTTGGCATCTAGTGCATAAGAAGCACCATTACTGGTAAAAAATGTTCCTTGTCCGCCACGGGCATAAGTTAAAATTAAACCAACTTTTTCTTCAACAAGCATGGCGCTGATTGCAGCACGGATTTCGCGCATTTTCATCATTTGTGCCATTCTATCGGCCATTGGTCCGCTGGTTGGGCGTTGTCTTGCACCTGCTGCTTGTGGTTTAGCAGCGGCCATTTGTGCCAATGTGGTATCTGCATAGCGCGAAAAATCTGCTTTTGTGCCACTTGTTAAGGGTGCACCCTGATCCATCATGATGATTTTTCCGGCTAATTTGCCTTTATATTTTGCTAAATCGGCTACGCTATCGGCTTTAATTAAAACCACCTGAGATTTAATCGGGCCGTTGGTACCAGGTGTCCAGGCTTTTGGCGATGCAATAATGGCATGGTAATATGGGATGGTAGTTGCGGCATAGTATTTATCAATTTGCCAGCCTTTACCGAAAGTTCCCCAGGCTTCGAGGTGGGCATTTTTTAATCCCCAATCGGTAAGTTGTTTTACGGCCCAATCCTGTGCTTTTTTTAGTCCTGGCGAGTTTGATAAACGCGGCCCACTCACATCCGTTAAATTAAAAGCAATTTCCATTGCCTTGGAATTGTCTAAACCTTCTTTTCTAATTTTTTGTATAACAGCTGCATCTGGTGTTTCTTGTGCAAAAGCCGAAAAGCAAAGACTGAAAGCCAATGCTGTTAGTGTAAATTTTTTGATCATTTCTGAATAATTTGTTGGTTTTGGTCTAAAATACACTTTAAACCGTTCCAAATTATTTTCCAATGATATTTTTACACGATTGTTCGATGAAATTTTAGCCCTAAACTTATTTTATGCTCTTTTTAGTCACAATAAAATAGCCAATAGTGAAAAGAATGGCCGCATAGATTAAGCTTGTCCATATTTCTTGGGTAAAAATTGGAAAATCCAATGGATCACCACCTTTTTTTACTTTCGTTATTCTTAATGCCAGCGTTGGTAGCGCGTAGGGGATAAGGTAAGCATATTTCCAGCCTACGTTTGCAGTTATAATGCCCATAATGGTTCCAATAAAACCAATTCCCATTGGCTTAAGGAAATCGCCCCATACTAAGCTTAAAATAAACTGTAATGATAAAATCCCTAATGAGGAGAGGAACAATTTAGTGTAAGAATTGATCAGGACAGTGGAGGGATTAAATTGGTTAAAGTTATATTTGGGCACTAAAACCTGTAATAAATAACCAAATAAGTAGGTTAAAGTTGCAAAAAGGAATAAGCAAATGAAAATTAGTAATACGGCGTATAAATATTTTGCCGCATAAATAGAAAATTTATTTAGTGGCTGCGCAAATAACATTTTCCATGTATCGTTTTTATGCTCGATATTATTAACTGAGAAAGCCATAAATATAACATAGAAAGGCATGACCAATAAGCCCATAACATTAAGTGCTGCACCGATATAATTGCCCCAGAGCATCATTGGTGGGTAATGCCGATCGAGAATCTTCTCTGATCCGGAATAAAAACCAAAGGTAATAAGGCCACATATAATTACGGGTAATAAAATGGCTGCCCAAAATGCTAAAGTTTTACGCGATTTATAAAATTCTGATTGTAGAGATATGAAGAGCGTGTGCATATTAGTTTGTTTTGGTTATATCGAGGAATAAATTTTCGAGATCTTTTCTTTGCTTGTATAAACTGCTTACTGTAAAGCCATTTTTAATGAGCAAAGTGTTTAATTCGCCACTATTTTGCGCTGAAATAAATGGAACCGTAATTTTTTTATCGGTTTTTGTTATCACTTCATAACCCGATTTTGAGATAAGTGCGGTTGCGTTTTCAATTTGATCTACTTCAATTTCAAGCATGGGTTTGCTGAGTAAATGAAGTTCATCAATAGTGCCCTGAAACAAAAGTTCACCTTTATTTATAATGCCAACATGTGTGGCTGTTCTTTCTATTTCTGCCAGTAAATGGCTCGATACCAAGATTGTTTTTTGATGTTTAGTGGTCAGATCGATCATCAGATTACGGATTTCTATAATGCCGTTTGGATCGAGGCCATTGGTTGGCTCATCTAAAAGAAGTAATTCCGGATCTGAAATTAATGCCTGGGCAATGCCTAAGCGCTGTTTCATGCCCAAGGAATATTTACTTGCTTTTTTATTGGCAGCCTCTGTTAAGCCAACAAGGGCCAACATTTCATCTGCCTTTGTTTTTTTTATGCCCAGTAAAATGCACCGGTTAATCAGGTTTTCTTTTCCCGAAAGGTGACCGTAAATAGCAGGCTGTTCTACCAGGGCGCCAATACGCTTAAGTGTAGCTATCCGGTTGCTGTTTATTTCTTTGCCGAATATGAAAACCTGATCTGAAGGCGACTTCAGCAGGTTTAGCAAAATTTTTATGGTTGTGGTTTTACCTGCTCCATTCGGACCAAGAAAACCGTAAATACTGCCTTTTGGTACTTGTAGAGAGAGATCTTTTACAATAACCTGGTTGCCAAAGTTAAAGTTTAAGCCTACCGTTTCGATAGCGTAATTATTCATGGCTATTATTTAAAAATAGCAGTGGCTTTTGTTACGATCGTATTTGATGTTTTTGCAGGTTTTATCACAATTTCGGCATCGTTTTGATTGGTGCTTACAGTAAGTGTTAAAATGATCATCATAAATACTGGTAATAATAAAAGTAAAAATGGCGATGTGTTTCCTAACTTTTTCATGATGTTTTGTTTTAATTGAGCGGCTGTGAATCGATCATCAGCCATTACTGCTTGATTATTGAAGTTGATTGCTGATGATGTTTTCATTTTGTTTTCGTTTTGATGATTCAAAGAAACTCAAGAAAAACAAGCTGCTAAAATCTATTATACCAAGTGTTCAAGATTCTAGATCAACGGCCATTTTTGGCGTTTGTCGATAAAATTTGCCTATTGGGCCGTTGGTAGAAAAAAAATGCCCGTTGGTAGATTGTGTAAGTAAATCGATAAAACTTTATTTATTTTGTGTGCATGATAGGATATGCGTCTATTGTACGTATATCAATTTCATATTCCATTTAATATATTTCTAATGAAACAAAGTAAGGGGCCTTTAATCTTGCATGCTATTTTCTGGACAATTATCGTGATGCTAATTGTTGGGCTAAATATTTTTGATACATCAATACATACAGCAAAAGATTATTTTATTAGCTATATCGCATATGGAATAATAAATATTTCTATTTTCTATATTAATTATATTTTCTTGATCCCTGAGCTAATCAAGAAAAGGAAGAAATATTTCATCTACGTATTGGCATTTTTAATATTGATTGCAGTTGCGGTTGTGGCTAAAACAGCAATCGCTGTTTTGTACCCGGATGATGTATTGACCAATGTTAGTGCTAAGGGAAAACGGATGGAGATTCCAGTACATAGTTTTGTGATTATGGTTACTTTCTTATCAGGTTTTTTCTTAATCTGCAGCTGTATTATCAAATTTACCATTGATTGGTTTGCAAGTGAAAGGATCCAGCGGAACTTAGAAAGTGAGCGTCGCGAAATGGAACTCCAGTTTTTGAAATCGCAGTTAAACCCGCATTTCCTTTTTAACTCGCTTAACAATATCTATTCGCTGGCTTATCAAAAATCGGATAAAACTGCCGATGCCATTATGAAACTCTCGGAAATTATGCGTTACATGATTTACGAAAGCAATACCCCAACCGTGGCGTTAAGCAAAGAAGTAGATTATTTAACCAGTTATATCGAACTGCAAAAAATACGGTTTAAAGATGGGGCTTATATTGAGCTTACTTTAAATGGTGAAATTGATAATCAGAAAATTGTGCCTTTAATGTTGATTTCTTTTGTAGAAAATGCATTTAAACATGGTGTGGTAACCGATCCGGCAGAGCCTGTTAGAATCAATATCATTGCCAATCAGAAAATTTTGCATTTTAGCGTGATAAATAAAAAGAACCAGCAAAATAAAGATGCTCAGGGTGGTGTGGGTTTAACCAATGTAGAACGACGGTTACAATTGGTTTATCCTGATAGATATAAATTAAATGTTGTAAATTCGGCTACTCATTATACCTGTGAACTGATGATTGATATTTAATCTGTAAACCGGATATAAATTATCATCTCGAATTAAATAATAACCAAAAATGAACTTAAACTGTATTGTTGTTGATGATGAGCCTTTAGCGCTTGATATTTTACAGGATTATATTTCTAAAGTACCGTTTTTAACGATGGTTAAAAGGTGCGAAAACCCTATTGAAGCTTTGCAGATTGTTCAGGGTGGGGGAATTGATCTTGTATTTTTAGATATCCAAATGCCTGAGCTAACTGGCATCCAGTTTTTGAAAATTGCAGGTAATAAATGCCATTACATCCTCACAACCGCATACCCGCAATATGCTTTGGAAAGTTATGATCTGAATGTTTCTGATTATCTTTTAAAACCCATTGCATTCGATCGCTTTTATAAAGCGGTAGAAAAAGTTCACAACCAGGTAAAACCTGTTGAAACTCCTGCGAGTGTAGCGCAACCCATTGTTACACCAGCACCATTTTCAGGATCGCCAAATCCGGTTCAGGATTACATTTTCGTAAAAACAGAGCATAAGATCCAAAAAATATACTTGCACGATATTTTGTTTATTGAGGGTTTGAAAGATTACATTTCGATTTTTACCAAAGATGAGCGAGTTATTACCCTGCAAAGTATGAAAAAGATGGAAGAGGCGTTGCCTCAGAGTCAGTTTATCAGGGTGCATAAATCATACATTGTAGCGGTTGATAAAATTGAAAGTATTGAGCGTAGCCGCATCACCATTAATCAGAAAATTATCCCAGTAGGCGATACTTATCGTGATGAATTTTTCAGGGTAATAGGGAATAAGAATATTTAGTGCATTTGACGCCAAGCGTTTAGCGCTTAACAGGATATTAATTTATATTGCCACGGAAGCACAGAAACCACGGAATATTATCTTGATTTGGTCATCCTGAGGGATAATTTATTTTAAAAATCAATATAAATGACAGATAGATAAAGCAGGTGAATGGTCTTGAAGTATCGTCATTTCGACTGCAGTGGAGAAATCTTTTAAATTTGATTTCAAATAACTTGGTACAAAGATCTCTCCATTTCGCTGCGCTAACGTCGAGATGACGACCATTCTATTGGAGCCTGTCAATGGTAGCGGAGTCGAAGGATCTTTAAAGAAATTAATAAAAATTATAAAATAGCAGGCTGCGCCACTGGTTGACCCAAAACTTTTCTGATTTCGTTTTCAACTTCCAGGGTGATATCATTCGGTGTTTTTATGCCTGGTTCTATGGGTTTTAAAACCGTCCATTTTAAGGCGTTGCCTGTGGTTAACGGAAACATGCCGAAGCGAACAATTTTCCATGAATTTTCGATGGCTATCGGTACTACTAGTGCATTAGGAACAACCTTTAAGATGGTTGCGATGCCTCCAAACTGAAATGTTTTTAATTGCCCATCTTTCGCTCTTGTTCCTTCCGGGAAAATAACCGTACTCCAGTTGTTTTCCTTCATTCTACGACCAAGTTTAATAATTTCTGAAATGGCCTGCTTATTGTCTTTACGGTTAATATTTGCTCCACCGCCCAAACGGAGGTTAATGGAGATGGATGGAATACCTTTGGTAAGCTCAATTTTGGAGATAAATTTTGCGCTGTGTTTTCTTAAGAACCAGATTAGCGATGGAATGTCGTACATGCTCTGATGATTTGCCGCAAAAATAATCGGTCTGTCGGTTGGCAAATCATATTCATTTTTAAAACTGATCGAATTGAAAAGGAAAACCTGGCAATAGGTGAGAAAAAAATTAAGGATATCTACGGAAACCTTGTGCGCTTTATAGCCAAAAAGCTTAAAACTAAGCCATTGAATTGGGTGGAAGATGCAGAGGGTTAATCCAAAAAAAATATAAAAAATAGGGCTTAAAATATATCCAAAAAGCTTGCTCATCTGGTCGGTTTAATAGATTGCAAAGATAATAATAAATTATTCTGGTTCTTTGAAGATGTATTTTTCTTCGTATTCAATTTTAAAGGTCTCCAAAAGGCTGGTGTATTCCTCTAAAAAATTTTGCTTTTTGTGGTGTTGTTCCTGGTTTTGAATATATTGAATAACCTGTTGAATATGGCTTTTTGAATATGAAAAAGCACCATATCCTTCTTGCCATGCAAATTTAACTTTACAGAATCCCTGATCATTTATCCATTTGGAACTTTCGGTTTTTACATTCTGGATAAGACTGGAAATAGATTGATGAGGCCGCATTCCAATTAGGATATGTATATGATCAGGCATACAGTTAATTTGAATCATTTTATGGTTGTTTGTCTGGAATATTCCTGTAATGTATTTTAACAGTCTTTCTTTCCATTCTGCCCTGATTAAGGAAGCACGAAATTTAACGGCAAAAACAAATTGGATATGCAACTGCGTGTATGTGTTTGGCATAGCGTTATAAAATTAAATCAACAATAATTTTCCTATGGAAACCAAAATTTCAAAGCGAAATTTTTGCTGCCGAGGGTTTATCACTAAGGGATAATAGAAAATGGAATGATTTAATATTTAGGGGATACTTAAAAACGCTTTAATATGTGCTTATTAAATAAGCAATCTTCCATTGCAAGCAATGCGTAAATCAAATTAGCAATTATTTTTTAATTTTTCTATAAAACCTTATCTTTTTGTTGGAACACGAAACGTTCCTACGGAACGAAAATTATAATTCGTAATGTTCTACCCAGGATTTGTTCCTACGGAACAAGAAACGGATTTTATAAATAATAATGTTCCATAGGAAAATACCCTATTTGAAAATATTCAGCATTGTTAAAATGTTTCTTTGAGAAGATTTAGTATGAGTGCTTTAACAGGATTATAAAAGAAAATATCTCTAAAATGCTGTTAGACATTAATTTAGTTTATTGTCCCATCGGAAAATACGCTAGTTGAAAATATTCAGCATTGTTAAAATGTTTCTTTTCGAAGATTTACAGGATTATAAAAGAAAATATCTTTAAAAAGCTGTTAGACATCCATTTTCTTTAATGTCCCATCGGAAAATACATTAGTTGAAAATATTCAGCATTTTTAAAATGTTTCTTTTCGAAGATTTATTATTTACAGGATTATAAAAGAAAATATCTTTAAAAAGCTGTTAGACATTGATATAGTTTAATGTCCTGTCGTGACATATGCTAGTTAGTAGTTCGAGGATTTGTTCCTACGGAACAAGGAACGGATTTTTTAAATAATATCAATCTTAATCTTTTTTTATCGGAAAAATTCAATTACATAACTCTTGTTTATGAAAATTAGTAGAATAATTAGCAGGATAAAAAAAAATATCTCTAAAAAGCTGTTAGACATTGATATAGTTTAATGTCCTATCGTGACATATGCTAGTTAGTAGTTCTAAGATTTGTCCCTACGGAACAAGAAACAGATTTTATAAATAATAATGTTCCATAGGAAAATACCCTATTTGAAAATATTCAGCATTGTTAAAATGTTTCTTTGAGAAGATTTAGTATGAGTGCTTTACAGGATTATAAAAGAAAATATCTCTAAAAAGCTGTTAGAACATTGATATAGTTTAATGTCCCATCGGGACATGTGCTGGGTAGAAAAAATATGCAATATTTTGAATGTTCCGTAGGAACATTTGGTGTTTATAATTACAATTCACCATTTAATATCATCAGCTTTGCTTTCAAAATTGCGGCAACGCTCATTGAATCGGTAATTTTACCATCCAAAACCATTTGATAGGCTTCTTCGAAAGGTAATTTTTTAACAATTAGTTGTTCGGTTTCTTCGGGCATTGCAATGCCGTGTATTAAATCGGTAGCTAGGTAAATAATGCTTAGTTCGTCGCTTACAGAATTAGAAAGATGCATTCTTTGAATCTCTTTCCAGTTTCTGGCACTCAAGCCCGTTTCTTCCAATAATTCTCTTCGGGCACTTTCAAGCGGTGCTTCATGAAATGGTCCACCACCTTCCGGAATTTCCCAACTGTAGGCATTTAGCGCATATCTGTATTGGCCAACCAGCCAGGTATTGAGGTTTTCATCCAACGGAAGTATGCCTATGGCAAGATTTTTAAAATGAACGGTACCATAAATTCCCTTTCCGCCAGATGGATTGATGACTTGGTGCTCAGTTAAACGGATCCAATTGTTATCGTATTTTACATCGCTATCTAGCGTTTTCCAGGGATTTATCTCTTCCATGCTGCAAGATAATAACTTGTAATAGCTTTTACGCAGGAAGGAATTGTATTGAATAAAATTTGGTAAAAAAAAAAGGTGCTTAAAAATTTCTAAGCACCTTAAGTTATTAAAACGATCCTTCATCAGGACGGTTGTCCTGCTCTTCTTTCTTCTTTTTATTTGTACCAGTAAAAGTGGTTTTTCCGAATCGGTAAGAGAAGGTTAGGTTGCCCATTGTTCCTTGAAATTGGCGTTCGAAATCAACAATTGTTGCTCTATCTTCAGTTGTCATGCTCCATCTTCTGGTGTTAAACACATCACGCACATTGAAACTTAGAGATGCTTTTTTGTTTGGGAAATCATATTTGGCCCCACCATCAATTCCGTACATGGCATTACGTTTACCCTGTGCCATTACTTCTGGTGCACGGTAATCGCCACGCACTTGTAATGATAGATTTTTAACTACGGTTAAATTTCCAGTTAGGTTGGCATTCCAGCTAAAGCCACTGCTCGATGGGATATCAAACCTGGCATCTCCGGCAAACTTCGCCTGGTAAAGGTTAACGTTGGTTGTAAAGTTTAAAGCTTTGATCAAGTCGAAACGACCGATTAATTCTAAACCACTATTAATCTGATTGGTTAAGTTTTGAGGGGTTGAAGTTATAATTCCATTAACTGGTGTACTTCTTACGCGTTGAATCACATCATTGGTTTGGCGGAAATACAAACTCGATGTTAAGGTTACTTTTTTCCAGTATTTGCTATACCCCAGCTCGAAAGAGTGTACATCTTCCGGCAATAAATTCGGGTTACCACCTCTATAATTTAAAGGATCTGAAACATCTAAAAACGGATTGGTATCCCATGGGCGTGGACGGTTTACACGACGGGTATAACTCAATTGCAGCTGATTATCTCCTTTTAATTTCTGTGTTAAGAAAACGCTTGGGTAAATTCTTTTGTAGTGGATGTTTCCTTCTGCAGCGGTTAATACATTGCCGGTATAACCTTCTAAATGGGTATCTAAACGTGCATCTTCGCCCCTTAACCCTATTTGGTATCCAAAATCTTTAATCTGGTTCTGGTAGTTGAAATAAAGTGCATGCACCTGATCTTTACTATCGAATCCATTAATTAATTTATTGTTACTGATGTAAATATTTGTGTTTGTAGGGATCGAATCCGCATACTGATCATTTTCTCCTAAACGGATCTGGCTGCGGTAACCCACTTCAATTTTACCAGCTTTACCAACAGGCAGAGCATAATCTGTTTGTATGTTATAGTTGGTATTGTTGCCGGTATTGAATACACGTTGTAAACTTAAAGTTTCATCAATGGGCACACCGTTGCGGTTAATGGTATTGGTACTGTAATACTGGTTGCTATTGTTTGTGCCGTATGAATAGCCGAAGTTGAATGTAAGTTCTTCTTTAGTTTTTTTAAATTTTTGTACATAATCTAAATTGGCATCATAACTATCTCCGAAACCATCGGTGCTATTGGTTCTGTTGCTTAATAAAACTGGCGACTGGTTTTTATCCAATTGCCTGATGTTGAGCTGCTCATTACGGTCATTTTCTCTTGAGTTAAAACCTCCTGATAAACTGATTACACTTTTAGGCGTAAGGTAATAATCGATACCCGCTTTGGCATTATGGCCTTTATCCAATGATTTGGAAACAGTGTTCTGGTTGGCAAATCGTGTTCTTAAAGAATCCGATTTATAATAAATATCCTGAAAACCACCACCAACTCGGTTGCCGTAACGGTAGCCATAATTTCCATAAATATTTACTTTACTGTTTTGGAAACTTAAATTGGTATTTGCATTGTAGTTATCGCGGTTACCAGCTGTTAACGCAACTGAACCGTTAAAGCCAAGTTTTGTGTTTTTCTTCAACACAATGTTAATGATGCCTGATTGACCTTCAGCATCGTACTTAGCTGATGGATTAGTAATTACCTCAACACTTTCAATAGAGCTTGCCGGGATAGATTGAAGAATCTGCGCAACGTTACCGCCTGCAATTAACGAGGGTTTCCCATCAATTAATACTTTTACGCCAGTAGAACCACGTAAACTTACGTTACCATCCATATCAGTAGAAACTGAGGGTACGTTCTGCAATAAATCTCCTGCCGAGCCACCCTCACTGATTACGCTTTGATCTACTGCGAAAATCTTTTTATCAATCCCCATCTGCATGCCCTGTTTTTCGCCCGTTACAGTAATTTCGCTTAATACATTTCCTTTAGCTGGGTTCATTTTGATCTCACCAAAGTTTAATGTACCTGTTGCCGCAGTAATGGCTATGTTATCCCTCACCATCGTTTGGTAACCCACAAAACTTATCTTAAAAGTAAAATTTCCGGTAGGGATATCGGCCATCACAAATGCACCGTTTACATCTGTTTGTACAATTTTAGCATTTTTAGCAGTAGCCTTATCTATTAAAACGGCCGTAGCAAATGGAATGGTTTCCTGTGTTTTTGCATCTTTAAGTATTCCGGTAATTTTTGCTTTTCCACCTGTTTGGGCAAAAAGGCTAAATGTTAAGCTTAAAAGTAAGAGGGTAATCTGTATTGTTCTTGAATGTATAAGTCTCATTAAAAAATAAAATTTCGTGTGTTTTTATAAAGGGAGACAAAGTAACGGCAACTAAGTTTAATTAAGGAGCCGTAACTATTTTATTACAGCCATTTTATAGTAATATTTTTGTGGTAACCTGCTGTTAATACTTTAACAAATCAGTAGGTTTCGTTTTGATAAAACAATGAGGAATATTACAATTGATCAATTTGCAAAATGTTACTTTTGTTTATGATGAAAAGGATATTGATTGTTGATGATCTGCACCCTGCATTTAAAGAGCAGGCCACTGCTATGGGTTACCAGGTAGACGATGAACCACAGATTACGCGACAACAAACATTAGATAGAATAAAAGATTATACGGGGATTGCCGTAAGGACAAAATTTAGGATTGATGCCGAAATTTTTGCTGCTGCACCAAATTTAAAGTTTGTGGCAAGGGCAGGTGCGGGCCTGGATAATATTGATGATAAAATTGCTTTTGAAAAAAATATAGCATTAATAAATGCCCCCGAAGGCAATTGTGATGCGGTTGGCGAACATGCCACAGGATTACTATTATCGTTGATGAACAACTTCCGCAGGGCCGATATCGAAATCAGGAATGGCATTTGGGACCGGGAAGGAAACCGTGGTTACGAACTGAAAGGAAAAAAAGTTGGCATTATCGGTTATGGTTTTATGGGACAAAGTTTTGCGAAAAAGCTCGCTGGCTTCGAAGTAGATGTAATGGCTTATGATAAATATAAAACCGGTTTTTCTGATGCTTTTGCCCGCGAGGTGAGTATGGAAGAAATTGTAAAACACAGCGATGTGCTGAGTTTGCATATTCCTTTAACAGCCGAAACCAAACAAATGGTTGATGATGAATATTTCTTCCATTTTAAAAAGCCTATTTTCTTTATCAATACCGCAAGGGGCGAAATTGTAAACACAGCAGCAGTATTGAATGCCATAAAAACAGGAAAGATATTAAGGGCAGGACTAGATGTTTTACAGACAGAAAAATTCCCCGCCTTAGGTGAACAGTCCTGGTATGATGAATTAAAGAATAACGAAAAGGTAATTTTAACCCCACATGTTGGCGGCTGGACTTTTGATTCGTACCGTAAGATCTCGGAAGTTTTAGCTGAGAAATTAAAGGGACTTAGTTTTAGCTAATCAAGACCTTGCAGGTTTTTAAAGCTTCAAGGTGTATTTGCTGACTTCGAAACTCTTTGTTAACTAAACCTGATAGAGCGGAAAGCCCACAGCGCAGCGAGGACTTGGAGAGATAGCAGGGCTTTCGGAACCGAAGCACCACTAAACCCTGCTTTTCAAATTAATTTACCACTTAAGCCACCTTAGTGATAAAAAGCTTAATTTTTTGTCTGAAAGTACGCGAAAAAACAGGGAAATCTCAATTTTATTTTCTTAAATTGGCTATACAATCTAACCAATTTTATCATGCCGAAAGATCATTTATATTCTACTACAGTTACCTGGACGGGCAATAAAGGCTCGGGTACAATGGATTACCGTTCTTACGATCGCGATTATGTAATTTCGGTAAAGGGTAAAGCCGATATCTCCGGTTCATCAGATTCTGCATTTTTGGGTGATAAATCTAAATATAACCCCGAAGATTTGTTGTTGGCCTCTATTTCAAGTTGCCATATGCTTTGGTATTTACATTTATGCTCAAAAAACGAGATTGTGGTTATCGACTATAAAGATGAAGCCACAGGTACAATGGAAGAAGGTGCGGATGGTAGTGGTAAGTTTAAAGAAGTTACACTACATCCACAGGTTTTAATTGCAGATAAAGCACATTACGAACTTGCAACATCGCTTCACCATGAAGCAAATAAAATGTGTTTTATTGCTAATTCGCTAAATTTTCCGGTAAAACATGAACCTACTTGTAAAGCAGAAAACGGTTAACAGCTTTCAGTTGATATATCGTCCTCGCTTGTAATGAGGATGTAAGCCATTTTATCGCCATTATTTGTTTATGTCGCATTACAAATGCGAATCTCGATAATCCTTGTTAAAAACGAGGACTATTAGTTAACAGTTTTCAGTTGGTAGCCGTATCGAACCACCAACTGAAAATTGCCAACTGAAAACTATTTAGCTAACCAAACATTATCTGCTGGTGTGGCATCCATATAAATGCCGTTATCCAAACTGATCGATTTTACTTTTTTAGCACTATTCACTGTTACCACAACTTCTTTCTGATTTGCTTTCCAAACTGCCGGGGTTTTATGGATGGTATCTACTTTTCCATCTGTATAAGTAACCACCACATCAAAAGGAATGGCAAACCCACCTGTATTTTTAACTGTTAACGTAGATTTACCTTTTGCAGCGGTAACTTTAGTAATGGCTAAATCGAGATAATTGTTGCTGAAGAACCAGTTTTGAAAAAACCAGTTTAAGTTTTGTCCAGAACCCGCATTCATCGAGTTAAAATAATCCCATGGAATTGGGTGTTTGCCGTTCCAGTTACTCATATAGTTATGCAATGCTTTTTTAAATAAATCATCACCAAGCATATCTTTTAATGCTAAATAAGATAGCGAAGCTTTTCCATAAGAGTTATTTCCGTAACCTGTACCCGATACCTGATCAGACATCGAAATTACAGGTTGATCTTCTTCTGCAGATTTATCATTAATGTACTGGTTTACCCTAAAGTTTTTATAAAACTTATCTGCTGCTTCCTTTCCATGTTCTGCAATACCAATTAAATATTCAAATGTGGTGGCCCAACCCTCATCCATGTAAGCGTAACGGGTTTCGTTAATGCCCATATAAAATGGAAAATAAGTATGTGCCACCTCATGGTCTTGAACCAATTGAGCAAAAACCGGATCTCCAAATTGCGAATCATTTACCATCATCGGATATTCCATATCAGCAAAACCCTGGAAAGCAATTGTTTTTACATAAGGATAAGGGATACCTGGCCAATTGTTAGAAAACCAATCTAAAGCATTCAAGTTATACTTAACCGAGTTTACAAAATCTTTACCTGTGGTTGGGTTATATGCAGCTTGTGCACTTGCTCTGCGACTTGTTTTTTTATCTACAACTACACTTGCACCATCCCATACATAATGGTTGCTTAAGGCAAAGGTAACATCGGTAATGTGGTTTACTGCAAATTTCCAGGTGTTCCAGTCTTTTTGCTGGGTTACTTTACCATCTTTCATTTCTTGTTCGGTAGCAATGTGAATGACCTCATCCCCATTGTACGATTTTTTTAAACGGGCAGAAATTTCAGGTTGTAAAACCTCGTCTGGATTCAGGAAATCGCCTGTCGCATAAACCACATAATTTTTAGGTGCTTTAATGGAGAATTCGTAATCGTTAAAATCGTTATAAAACTCGGCTCTATCCGTATGCGGAATGCGGTCCCAGCCATTATAATCATCAAATACCGAAACACGAGGATAACTATATGCCACGAAGAACGAATTTGGATCAATTTGCCCTTCTCTACCACTTTCTTTTGATAATGGATAATCCCAGTCGATTTTTACTGTTATTTTCGATTTAGGCAACAAAGGTTTTTTTAATCTTACATTGCCAACTGTTCCCCAGCTCTTACTATCAACCTGATAAATTTCGCCATCTACCGAAAAAGCAGCAATATTTAAACCGGTGCTCAAAAAATCTTCGCTCACTGCGCCGCCTCTTGGAGAAGTTGGTTTGTGTAAATTGTTTACAAAGCGGATGGCGAGTGTTTTTAAAGTATCTGTACTGTTGTTGCTGTATAAAATTTCTTCGGTACCGCTAACCACCTTCGTGTTGGCATCTACTTTAATAGCCATGTTGTATTTACCATGGTTTTGCCAATAATTGGGGCCAGGTTTTCCGCTCATTGAACGGGTACCCTTGGCATATGCAGCCTTAATGTTGCGCGGCATATAAAGTTCTTGGGCAGAAACAGTATACCCACCCAAACAGATCAGTAGGGCAATAGACAATATCTTTTTCATTTTTTAAGAATAATTTTAGCTAAATTAAAACTAATGATTGAATTTTGAATACGTGTATGATTGAATGTTACGTTGTCAGTGGCTAAATCTTAAGTTGCGTACTCAGTGGTATCTGTTCCTAATCATCCCATTATGAGGCATATAAAACCTTAAATCATAAAAATCATGAGTATTTATTTGCTTTTGTAATTTCCACAATTTATCTTCGTTATAATTGAAGCAAGACTATGTAGCAAACCAACTATATAGTCTTGTTTGTTTTTTATAGCGTTTGAATAAAATTAATAGAGCAATGACAGAGGTAACATACTACACCCAAGAGGGGTTAGATAAATTAAAAGAGGAAGTTCATTATTTAACAACCACCGGTCGTCAGCTAATATCTAAAGCAATTGCAGAAGCGAGGGATAAAGGTGATTTATCGGAGAATGCAGAATACGATGCAGCCAAAGAGGCGCAGGGTTTGCATGAAGCAAAAATTTCAAAATTAAAAAATACGTTAGCCAATGCCCGTTTAATTGACGAATCGAAACTTGATCTGTCGAAAGTGCTTGCGTTATCTATCGTAAAGATAAAAAATGTTAAAAACGGTGCTACGATGACTTATCAGTTGGTAGCCGAAACAGAAGCTGATTTAAAAACAGGGAAAATTTCTGTTAAATCGCCGATAGCGCAAGGTTTATTGGGTAAATCAGTAGGCGAATTTGCCGAAATTGAAGTGCCTGCAGGTAAAATGCAGTTCGAAGTACTCGAAATATCGAGATAAGCGGATAGCGTTTGGCGATGAGCGTTTTACTAATCGCTTGCCGCCAAACACTTAACGCTAACTGCCCAGCCCTTACACCCTAAACCATAACCCTCAAATGACTATCTTTTCAAAAATCGTTGCAGGCGAAATCCCTGCACATGTTGTAGCTGAAACTGTAGAATATTTAGCTTTTTTGGATGTTCAACCTTTAACAGCGGGCCATGTTCTGGTTATTCCAAAAATAGAAACCGACTACATTTTCGATATGGACGAAGATTTATATGTAGGTCTTTGGATGTTTGCTAAAATTGTAGCTAAAGGAGTTAAGATAGCTTTCCCTTGTAAAAAGGTAGGCGTTTCTGTAATTGGATTGGAAGTGCCCCATGCACATATTCATTTAATACCAATGAATAATGTTGGCGATATGAACTTTAGTAAAGAAAAACTAAAGCCAAGCGACGAAGAACTGGCTGATGCTGCTGAAAAAATTAAACAAGCCTTATTAGAAGTATAAAAAAAGGCCGGCTGTGAAAACAACAGCCGACCATTCCAACCCGCCTTACCCAAAGAATTTTATGGTGCCGGAGCAACAGTAGAATTAAGCTGTAATACCGGCCAAACTGAACCAACTGCTGCAGTTGGTGGCTTTACATTGAAGCCTTGATTATCACCTCTGTTTACATCAGGAACATAGTAATATAAAGGCCACCCTTTATAGGTTAATTGCTTTTTGTTCACTGTAGCAACGGTAATGACCCCGATATCAGTTTTAGTTATTACAGAAGGAACGTTTAGGATTTCAGATTCATAAACTGGCCAGATACCTTCTTGCGTGGTTCCTTTAGTATAATTATTTACACTATTTTTATCATTAGCAAAAGCATATAAGGTGCGGCCTTTGTTATCCGTTAAGTAAATGGTTTTGCCATCTCCAACAGCATATGTGCTGGTGTAATTAATATTTTTAGATGTTAATTGTGCATTGGCCAGCATCAAAGAATAATCAGGCTTAGCTACAAACCAGATTCCGCCAACACCATCTCCTTTAATTTCGCCTTTTGCGGCATCGCCCGAGTAATAATAAAGTGGATAACCGCGATAAGTACTTTGTTTACGGCCATCGGCACGGGTAACTTCGCCAACTTCGGCTTTGTTTAAGTTTAAATCTGTACTGGCATCTGCAGAATAATAAAGCGGCCATATTGTTTCGCAACCGTTAACGCAGGTTGGTGTACCAGCTGCATCAGATGAGAAAAAGTATAAAGTTTTGCCATCCTTATCCGTTAGTACCGATCCAAACTTCGCATCAGCTGCCAGTTGTATCCCTTTATTATTGTTAGCAGCAGGTGGATTTGTTGGATCGTCTGAACTGTTTTTCTTACAGGCAGTAAATACCATGGCTATACAAAGCATAACCAATAGATTTTTTTTTAAGTAGATTAGCATAAGATTTTTGTTTTAAATTTTAACTTTATTAAAATGATATGCCGCTATTACGCCGCCAGGTTGTAAATGGTTGCTTGCAGAAAAAAGAATTTTAACCAAAACGAACAAAAGAAAATTATTATCAAAAAAATATATTTTGAGGCAACCATTTGTAATTTCTTACCGTAATGTGTGTTGAAAGGAGACCTTGTGAGCGCTGACCGCGATAGAGAAGATATTATACAAAAGTATATTCAGGGATGTATTAGAAATGAAAGGGATAGTCAGAAAGCACTATACAAACATTTCTATAGCTTTGCTATGGGTATTTGTTTACGCTATGCAAATGATAGGTTGGATGCCGCAGGGATACTGAATGATGGTTTTTTTAAAGCCTTTAAAAATATTGCCAAATATGAAACTTCCAAAGCTTTTTTACCATGGCTTGGCCGGATCATTACCAATACGGCAATCGATTATTATCGTACCAATTTAAAATTTGCCGATCATGTAGATATTCAGGATCACGAAAACGTTGCCCAAACAAATTCTGTGTACGATAAACTGGCTTACCACGATTTATTGGCACTGGTTCAAAAATTAACTCCCGCCTACCGAACGGTTTTTAATCTTTTTGCTATAGATGGTTATGCGCACGAGGAAATTGCCGAAATGCTCGGAATATCGGTGGGCACATCAAAGTCGAACCTGTTTAAGGCGAGGCAAAAATTACAGGAAATGTTAAAAGCTACAGAAGCGAAAACTTACCAGGTAAGGAGTTCGGGAGTAGATAGAAACCTTTTAGAGGTTAGGTTAAATACAAACATGCAATGAAAGAGGGAAAAGATATAGATAAATTATTTAAAGACGGATTGGAAAACCCCGATCTACCTTTTAATGATTTAGATTGGGATGATCTGGAGGAAAGATTGCATCCAACACCAAAAAGGCGTATTGTACCGCTAATCTGGCTTACCGCCGTGGCGGGGATAGCTGCTATGTTACTTGTGGTGTTTTTACTGGTTAAGCCAGGGGCTGATAAAGCCGATGTTAAAGCAGTGGTAAAAACCAACAAGAGTGATCAAAATAATAATCAATTAAAAAATAACCCGGAAAGTGTAACTAAAGTGCCTGAAAGCGTTAATGATGGCGGAGCGACTATAGATTCAGCATCAGCAGTTGCGAAGATTGCAGGAAAAAAAACAATTGCTACAGGCGTAATAGGCACTTACGAAAGGGAAACTGAGCGGAAAGTAAATGAAACTGTGGTTGATCAATCCCGTATGTTGGCTGATGTGACTTATAATCCAAGCTTAAGCATTAAAACTGATCCTGTTGAATTTAGAGATCAAAAATTAAGTTCTAGTGTGGCAATAGGTAGGCCTGAGCGGATTAAACCACCGCTGGTAAAACAAAAATCAAGATTTGTGCTTAGTATTTTAGCCGCTCCAGACTTAACGAGTGTTCAAAAATCGGGGCAAAGTAGTTTAAGTGGCGGTTTTGGTGTAGAAGCTACCTATATTTTAACCAAGAAACTAAGTATAACCACGGGAGCCGCTTATGCCAAGAAAATTTATGATTCTGATTTTAGTTTGTACAGGCCGAATACCAATTATCTTTTTACTGTAGCACCCTCAAACATCCATGCCAATTGCGATGTGCTCGATATTCCTTTAAATGTAAACTATAAGGTTTTTGGGAATAACAGAAATGCAATTTCGGTAAGCACCGGGCTTTCGAGTTATATCATGTTAAAAGAGAAATATAGCTATTCATACAACGGTGGCTATGAGGGCCCACAAGGTTTCGAAGTAAAAGGGCGTAACCAGCATTACTTAGGCATAGCCAATGTTGGTGTAGAATTTCAACGTAAAATAAATAATAACTTAAGCATCAGTGCAAAACCCTTTATGAAAATTCCATTAACCGATATTGGTTATGGGAATTCTAAATTAATGTCGACTGGTGTAGCGGTTTCAGTAAATATGAATTTGTTTAACAGGAATTAATGTTTAATGTTTCTGATTGGATCGGGTAGGGGTACAAAATCTGTTTCGCCAGGTACAGGCTTAAAGCTTTGATTTAGCCATTTCTGCTTTGCATTCTCAATCAAATCCTTATCTGATGCTACAAAATTCCAATAAATAAAACGTTCTTCAGGGAAAGGTTCACCTCCGAAAATGTAAACTGTGGTGTTTTCGTGCATGGTAAACTCACAAAGTTTGGCGTCGTTTGCGATCAGAATTAGGCGTGGTTCGAAAATATTGCCCTCACTTTCAATTACTCCTTCTAAAATATAAAGTGCGCTTTCGCCAAAGAGGTGATCGCCAATGCTTACCTTTTGTTTTGAGGTGCTTTTTAACTCTAAAAAATATAATGGGCTGTATACCGGAACCGGCGATTTATGACCGAAAGCTTCACCAGCGATTAATTTAATCTCAACACCATCTTGCGTCCAGGTCGGAATATCGGCACCTTCAACATGGCAGAACTCAGGATCCATTTGCTCTAAATCTTTAGGTAAGGCTACCCAAATCTGTAGGCCATGGAGCATTTTATCGGTATGGCGTAAATATTCAGGCGTTCTTTCAGAGTGTACAATGCCACTACCGGAAGTCATCCAGTTTACCTGACCAGGTTTAATCACAATATCCGATCCTAAACTGTCTTTATGGGTAATTTCACCTTCAAATAGAAAAGTTAAAGTAGATAAACCAATGTGCGGATGTGGCGGAACATCAAGATTTTCATGATCACTCATTGCCGCTGGTCCCATATGGTCGATAAATGAAAAAGGTCCAACCATCCTTTTTTCTCTGAAAGGAAGCAGTCTGCCAACCATAAAATTGCCAATATTTGCGGGTCTTTCTTCAATAATAAGTTTAATGTTCGACATGTGATGGTTAATTTTAAAGAGGTGAATTTAAGGAAAAAGGCCGGGATTTGGATTGAAGGAAATTGGCATTCCGCTTTGATCGTGTTTAGGTGGTACGGCATTGCTACTGTTAGAGGTAAAATAAACCCGGCCGACAGCGTTATTCCGAATTTTCAGTCGGGATTAAGCAAAGGCGGGGCTGGAGCAGCCGAAGTATTGCAGCTATTGCTTTTCAGATTATTAAGTAAATTTCCGTTTCCTCTGTGCTTCCATGGTATAAAAATTATTTCTAAACTCAGAGCATAATGTTTCACCTAACGGCGCGGGCAGATCTCTCCATTTCGCTGCGCTTTATCAGATAGCTATCGGATCGAAAGGATGAAGACTTATCAAAAAAGCATCCCTTTCGAGATGCTTTTCTAAGTTTAAAAAGGAAAAACATGGTTCTAAACCAATTCCATTAAAGCTTCTTTGGTAAAGCCTTTCAATTCTTCTGTACGGTTGTGTTTAATTTTTTCTACCCAGTTTGGATCGGCTAAAAGCGGACGGCCAACGGCTACCAAATCAAAATCACCGCGGTCCATTCTGCGTACCAATTCATCTAAAGAGCTTGGCTGTGAACTTTGACCTGCGAAAGCACCAAAGAAATCGCCATCCAAACCAACAGAACCTACTGAAATGGTTGCTTTTCCGGTTACTTTTTTAGCCCAACCTGCAAAGTTTAAGTCAGAACCTTCAAACTCAGGTTCCCAGAAACGGCGTTGAGAACAGTGGAAGATATCAATCCCTGCATCAGCTAAAGGAGTTAACCATTGTTCCATTTCCTGCTCATCTTTAGCCAGTTTAAAATCGTAAGCTGCGGGTTTAAATTGAGATAAACGGATAATCAATGCGAAATCTTCGCCAACTCTTTTACGTACTTCTTTAATCACTTCAACGCCAAAGCGGGTACGTTCTGCTAAAGTTTTGCCACCATAAATGTCGGTACGGTTGTTTGTTCCATCCCAAAAAAATTGATCAATCAGGTATTGATGCGCACCATGAATTTCTACGGTATCAAAACCTAAAGCTTTGGCATCTGCAGCGGCTTGCCCAAATGCAGAAATGGTATCTGCAATGGCAGCATCTGTCATCGGTACTCCGTTTTCGAAACCTGGTTTGTTTAAGCCAGACGGACCTTCAAAAGGTGCACTTGGTAACCATCCTGAGGCATGATTTTCCATCACACCCTGATGCCAGATCTGTGGACCCATTTGGCCACCAGCCTGGTGAACGCCTTTAATTACATTTTCCCAACCTGCAAGTGCTTCAGCACCATAAAAATGAGGAATGTTAGGGTCTGCAGATGAAGACGGGCGGTTAATTACGGTTCCTTCTGATAAGATTAAACCCACTTCGCCAGCTGCTCTCTTTGCATAATACGCTGCAACTTCAGGTGTTGGTACTCCGTTAGGAGAAAACGACCGCGTCATCGGAGCCATTACGATTCTATTTTTAATATTTAATGTTTTAAGGCTAAACGGCTTGAATAAACTATCTGTGTTCATATTTTTTAAATTTATAATGCGGTATTGATGATTTCACTTAATTTTTCTAAACCTTCCTTGTTGCGTTTGTAGTATGTCCATTGGCCTACCCGGGTAGAACTGATAAGATCTGCACGTTGCAGGATAGAAAGGTATTCGGAGATGGTACTTTGAGACAAGCCACTTTTCAGCTGAATCTGACCAACACATACACCAACGTTTTCAAAATCGGCATTTTGCTGTTCAGGAAAATTTAGCTCTGGTTCTTTTAGCCAGCCTAAAATTTGTAAACGGGTTTTGTTTGAAAGGGCTTTAAATATCTCTACCTGATCCATGGCACAAATGTATATCGACTTTTCCCGATATGCCAATTAAAAGGTCAAAGTTTACAATGGTGTGTAAAACGAAAGGATTTCACCTGTTTTTAGCAGCGTATCAGAAAGCGTGATATAAGAAAGAAATAGAAAAAACTGCAAAAAAAGAACGGGGATAAATCATACCGACCTATCCCCGTCATCTAAATTAACGCTCTCGAATATATAAACCGCCAAAAAGGAGATTTATTATCTCGAAGTGAAAATATTTTTATTTTTTTTGAGGTTGAACAAATGAAAATTGTTCAAGGTTTTGTTTCGTGCGCCGGGCATGGCAATCGACTATAGGGTTCAAGTCCCGAACACGCTTAGCAGTAGGAAGTGTTAGCTCGAGACAAGGGTGTCGTGGGTGACTGCGAATCTGAAGGAAGTCCGCGGCAAATATGGGGGCTTACGAACAGAAACTGTATACGAGGCGGATTTAGTCCGGGTGATGTTGCGAAACAAACAGAAGCCCAATACTGCACGGGGACTATTACGCAGATACAGAGGCCACATCCATAGGAAGTAGATTGTCTTACCCCGGGAGATCTGAATGAGTTCTGTCAATTGTAAGCGCGATTACAGGAGAAGAAACATTTGGCAGAGATGTTAAATGCCTCAATCAGAAGTCAGCAGCGGTCGTAGTACTGCATTTTTCGGATGCAGAAAGGACCAAATGTTAGGATGGCAAAGGAAACAGGAAGTTTATGGCAGAGCGTTTACAGCGGAACCACATTAGAGAACTGCTTATATGAGGGTAGGACGGAATCCGAGAGTAAATTATAAGAGGAGCTGAGCCGAGCCGTGCAACCAATGTACACAATGCCTGGGAAGGAGTTTTTTTTTAGTATTATGCTTGAAGAAATATTAGACATCCGAAATGTACAAAGAGCCTTTAGGCAGGTTACTGCCAATAAGGGTGCTGGTGGTATTGATGGTATGCAGACCGATGAACTTCGCGACTACCTGAATGCTAACTGGCAGGCATTACGGAGTGATATTTTATCAGGCCATTACCGACCGAACGCTGTAAGAAAGGTAGAGATTCCCAAAGGCAGTGGTGGTAAGAGGATGCTTGGCATCCCAACGGTCATTGACCGGTTGATCCAGCAGGCCATCTCTCAATGGCTGAGCCCCAAGTACGAGGGCGACTTTTCCTCTGATAGTTATGGTTTCCGGCCAGATCGCAATGCCCATCAGGCAGTGTTAAAGGCTCAGGAATATCTTAACACAGGTTACACCTGGATTGTGGAACTTGACCTGGACAAATTTTTTGACCGGGTAAACCATGATAAACTTATGCATCTGCTGTCAGTAAAGATAAAGGATAAGCGGACATTGAAGCTTATCCGTCTTTATTTGAGTGTGGGGATCATGGAGAATGGATTGGTCAGCCCAAGAAAAGAAGGAACGCCACAAGGCAGTCCATTAAGTCCGTTACTATCAAATGTTATCCTTCACGAACTCGATGTTAAGCTCGAAGAGCGTGGGCACAGGTTCGTGCGATATGCTGATGATTGCAGTATCTATCTAAGAAGCAGGAAATCAGGACACCGGGTAATGAGAAGTATTTCAGTATATCTGGAAGACTGCCTGAAACTGAAGGTTAACAGGGAGAAAAGTAAGGTTAGCAGGCCAAGCCAAAGTAGTCTGCTCGGGTTTTCATTCTATGGTAGCAAAGAGGGATGGAAGATGCGAATTTCATCCAAATCTCTAAGAGCGATCAAGGAGAAAATCCGGGAGCAAACTAAACGTAGCCAACCAGTTCCATTCCAAGAAAGAATATTAACGCTTAAGGAAATCATTCATGGTTGGGTTAATTATTTCTCTATTGCAGAAGCAAAGAGTCATATGACCAGACTGGACGAGTTGATGAGGACCAGACTGCGGATTGTTCTTTGGAAGCAATGGAAGAGTATAACGGGTAGAGCGCGGAATTTAATGAAGATGGGGTTGGTAAAATCAAGGGCCTATCAATTGGCCAATACCCGTAAGGGGTACTGTAGGACTGCAAACAGCCCGATATTACTTACAACCCTTGACAAGAAGTTCTTTTTGAGGCATGGACTTGATGGATTTACCAATTATTACTATTGGAAAACGACACACCAAACGAAGTTATTCTAACAAACCGCCGTATACCGAACGGTACGTACGGTGGTGTGAGGAGACAGCAGGGAAACTAATTCCCTGCTTCTTACTCGATTGGTTTATTGGACAAAAAAGAACGGGGATAAATCATACCGACCTATCCCCGTCATCTAAATTAACGCTCTCGTATATATAAACAACCAAAAAGGCGATTTATTATCTTGAATTTATTTTTTTTCTAAAAATTTTGTAAGCTTTTTGTAAGCAGTAAATTCTGGAAATTTATTTCGAAAAATTGCTCAAAAAAGAACGGGGATAAATCATACCGACCTATCCCCGTCATCTAAATTAACGCTCTCATATACATAAACAACCAAACAGGCGATTTATTATATACGATGTGAAATATTTTATTTTTTTGCTGCTGTTTTTTTAGGTGCTGCTTTTGCTTTCTTTTCAACTGCTGGAGTTTCTTCTGCCACCTCAGCTTTTTTCTTGGCTGGTGTTTTCGCTTTTTTCACTTCAGCAACAGGTTCTGCTGCGGTTTCAGTTTTCTTTTTTGCAGGTGCTTTTGCTTTTTTAACTTCAACAGGGGCTTCTTCAGCTACAGTTTCTTTTTTCTTAGCAGGTGTTTTTGCTTTTTTAACTTCGGCAACTGGAGTTTCAACAACGGGCGGTTCAATAATTTCCTCTTTTTTAACCTCAACAGCTTTTGGGGCATGCTCTTGTTGCAGGTAATTGGCTAAAACCTGGCGTAAATACACCTCGGGTTTAGGCATATTGATGATTGATCCACGTTCTTTATCTTGAGATTGCTTAATGTAAGCTGATTTAATTTTGCCCCAATCTTTAGAATAAAGTTTAATAAACATCTCAACAAATTGTTCGTCTGTATATTTTTTAGGCAACCTACCCAGCACTGCCTGAATTTTTTCTTCTTTTTTATGTAATACCGCCATTGATTTTAATTTGTACAAAGATAGCCGAATTTTATCATTATCCGTTTTTTGCTTTTTTAGGGTAATATCGCAGTTTTTCAGGTTGATATATAGTAGTAATTAAGCACTCATTGCTGCTGCATCAGGCTCAGTTTTTCTATTTTTAACCAACCTTTCACGGTGCTTTAAACCCCATTCCCGTAACTCGTCAATTACTTTGTCCAATGATTCGCTATATGGCGTAAGTTCATAGGTTACGGTTACAGGTGTTGTAGAAAATACTTTACGTACTACAAATTCATTCAATTCGAGGTCTTTTAGTTCTTTCGATAATATTTTTGGTGTGATTTCACCAAGCGATTTCTGAATTTCGTTAAAGCGCCTAGGGCCTTCCTGTAAGGAGATAATTAATGGAAGTTTCCATTTGCCATTTAATACGTAAAGTGCGTCTTTAACTGCATTTAAGCTTGCCATACAGGTTTCTTTATTGCGATGTTCTTTTCTTGGTCCCATGGTACAAAGTTAAACGCTTTCATAAAGGATAGCACTATCCTTTGGGATACTAGTATCTTTTAGATAGCAAAACTACATAAGTTTGCATAAAAAAAATACAATGAAAATAAAAACAATCAAAATTATCTATTGGATATCAACAGCCTTAGTTGCATTAATGATGACTTTTTCTGCATATTCTTACCTTACAAAACATGCCATTAAACAAGCTTTTCATCACCTCGGCTTTCCTGATTACTTTAGGGTTGAACTGGCCATTGCTAAAATTTTAGGAGCCATTGTATTGTTGATTCCCATTAAAGGGCAATGGAAAGAATGGGCGTATGCGGGTTTTGCATTTACGTTTATATCTGCCTTTATAGCACACAGTGCTTCTGGCGATCCAATCAGTAACCGCATTGGTCCGGTTGTGTTTATGATTGTATTGTTGCTATCCTACTTCACTTACTACAAATCCAAAACGGAGTAACCATAACCGACAGGTTGCACAAGGAAAACTTGAGCTTTAAATCGTTTTAGCTGCGTTTGCAACAAAATAATTGATGAAATAAGAACTTCCGTTTTTTTATTTTAATTTGGATTATTATGCACAAACCGACCAAATATTCAACACTGTTTTTTATTGCTGCAATAACCGTTTTAACTGCTTTTATTGATAAGCCAAAGCCTAAAAAAGCTGTTGATAAACGACCTAATATCATTGTTATTCTGGCTGATGATTTGGGTTTTTCTGATATTGGCTGTTATGGAGGAGAAATTAAAACGCCTAATATAGATTACCTGGCAAGCCAGGGTGTGCGGTTTAAAAATTTTTATAATACTTCACGCTGTTGCCCTACACGGGCGGCATTGCTTACCGGCCTTTACAACCACAATGCAGGAATTGGTGAAATGACTACTGATAGGGGTATTGAAGGTTATCGCGGGGCCATAACCAAAAATAGCGTAACATTAGCCGAGGTTTTAAAAGATGCAGGTTACAGAACGGCAATGTCGGGCAAATGGCATGTATCAAATACCATTGAGCAGCCAACACCTCAGGCACAATTGGATTGGTTGAACCATAAAACCTCTTTCCCTTTATTTTCTCCGATTGATCAATATCCAACAAGCCGGGGTTTCGAAAAATTCTTCGGTACACTTTGGGGAGTGGTCGACTTTTTTGATCCTTTTAGCCTGGTAAGTGGAACCACACCCATTAAAAATGTGCCTAAAGATTATTACCATACAGATGCCATAAACGATACTGCTGTTGCCTATATCCGTGATTTTGGCAAAGGCGATAAACCATTTTTCTTATATGTAGCCGAAAATGCACCACATTGGCCATTGCAGGCAAAGCCAGAGGATATTGCAAAATATAAAGATACTTACAAAGTAGGTTGGGATGCTATCCGCGAGGCAAGGTATAAACGTATGGTGGCCATGGGTTTGATCGATCCTAAAACAGCCCCGATGTCTCCGCGTCAATCTACCGTACGTTGGGAAGATAATCCAACCAAGGCCTTTGATGAGATGGCCATGGCCGTACATGCCGCCATGATTGATCGGATGGACCAGGGCATTGGCAGGATTATTAAAACCTTAAAAGAAACCAAGCAACTGGATAATACATTGATTATATTTTTGAGTGATAATGGAGCAAGTCCTGAGGATGCAATGCGTTATGGGCCGGGTTTTGACAGGCCAAGTGAAACCAGGACAGGTGAAAAAATTGCCTATCCAATTTATAAAAAGGTAATGCCGGGTACACAAACAAGTTATACTTCAATAGGGCCAATCTGGGCAAATGTAGCAAACACACCGTATCAACTGGCAAAAGCGCAATCATATGAGGGTGGGGTACATACGCCCATGGTTGCTTTTTGGCCGAAAGGCTTAACAGCAAAAAAAGGCAGTTATACCAACCAGGTAGGGCATGTAATAGATTTTATGACCACTTTTGTGGAACTTGCAAATGCAAAATACCCACACAGCTATCATGGTAATTTAATTAAACCGATGCATGGTTTGAGTTTGGTGCCTGCCTTAAAAGGAAAAGCTACCAGCGGGCACGAAATGCTATTTAACGAACATTTTAATGCCAGTTTTATACGATCAGGTGACTGGAAAATGGTCAATCTTTCTGGTGATTCTACCTGGCACCTTTACAACATAAAAAATGATCAGACGGAGTTGAATGATGTAGCTGCTCAACACCCTGATAAGGTAAAAGAGCTAAGTGCCAAATGGCAGGCCTGGGCTAAAGAAAATCATGTTTTGCCAAAAACTAAATGAAAATGTAGGATTATTTTAAGCTTAAATGTAATATTGGGCGGAATCTTTATTTCTTCCACCCCTTCTTCATTTTTTTATAAGCTTTTTTACTGATTTTAGATTTCTTTTTCGACCTTGACTTCCCCTTTTTCTTACGGGCATTGATGTTGTTAACAAGGGAGTTTTTAACACCTAACTTGTTTTTTTTCTTCCCTTTCTTTTTGTCTTTCTTCTTTTTCCCCTTTTTCTTTTCTTTCGCCATAACAGATATATTTATTGAGTAGTAACATATAACGCTAACTAAAAGTTCTGATAAACTAAGATGAGCTTTTTAACAAAGTAAATTGAGCCGCTTAGCAAAGCTCACACTCATCATTCACGCTACCTTTGATTCATTAAATAAATATAAAAATGAAAAAAGTTTGGTTTATCACAGGTAGCTCCCGCGGGTTGGGACGTGACCTAACAGCACAAGTATTGGCAAAAGGCGATTTAGTTGCTGCAACCGCCAGAAATACTGCTGCTTTAAATGATTTTGTAAAGGAATATCCTGATCAGATTTTTCCAATTACTTTGGATGTGACCGATTATGATCAAGTACATTTGGCAGTAGAATCTGCTGTGGCCCGTTTTGGTAAAATAGATGTTTTGGTTAACAATGCGGGTTTTGGTATTGTGGGTGCCGCCGAAGCTTTTACCGAAGAGCAGGTGCGCAGTCAGTTAGAAACCAATTTATATGCACCGATTGAAATTACAAGGGCTGTATTGCCATTTATGCGCAAACAACGTTCGGGTAGAATTCTTCAGGTTAGCTCTATTGGAGGGCGGGTTGGTAATGCCGGCGTTAGTGTTTACCAGGCGGCAAAGTTTGGATTGAGTGGCTTTAGCGAAGCCCTGGCTAAAGAAGTAGTTGATTTGGGGATATATGTAACCAGTGTAGAGCCTGGCGGTTTCCGCACAGATTGGGCCGGTGCTTCGATGACCTATGCAGCCCATGTTGAGGGATATGAATCTACGGTTGAAAAACGTGCTGATTTTTTCCAAAATGGTAATTTTGTGCCCATGGGCGATCCGGAGAAAGCTGCCAAAGCAATGATTGATTTGGTTGAAAACCCTGAACCACCAATACATTTGGTATTAGGAAGCGAAGCCATTGGAATGCTTAAGCATGCCGATGCTGCAAGAACGGCTGAAATGGAAAAATGGATGGAAGTTAGTTTATCTACAGACCACGATGAAGCAGAGAATTTTTTGGATACTGATTTAGGTAAATCTTTTACCAAAAAATAATTACGTATTGAGATTCCTTTTAAACGGGAATGACAAATTCGCCATAAAACTATAAATTTGATTAAGATGCCAAACCCAGAAAAACGCCCGGATATTTTATACTCCTGTTATGCGCAGAAGAGCAGCGAAGGCGAACAGTTTATCCCCAATCATTCTGTGGGTTTGGTTATTGCGGGTACTTCTGAGATTTTTATCGGGGGAGAAAAATTTGTGTTTTCAGATGGAGACTTCCGCTTTTTTCGTCGCAATCAATTGGCGAGGTATACCAAATACCCACCTCCAGGTGAAGAGTTTAAATCGATCAGTATCAATATAGATCAGGAAATTTTGCATAGCATTAGCAATGAATACGATTTGCACATGCAAAAACCCAATCACGACCTAAAAGGATTGGCACTGGAAGCCCATAGTTTGCTGAAAAATTATATCGATTCTTTATGGCCATACCTTGATGGTAAAAATGGATTTAATCAGGCTTTAATCAACCTAAAGGTTAAAGAAGTGGTGATGATTTTATTGCAGACGAACCCTGTATTAAAGGATGTGCTTTTTGATTTTTCTGAGCCGGGAAAAATCGATCTGGAAGCCTATATGAATGCCAATTACAAGTTTAATGTTGATATTAACCGTTTTGCCTATTTAACAGGCAGAAGTTTGGCTACTTTTAAAAGAGATTTTGAAAAGATTTTTAATCTTTCGCCCAATCGGTGGTTGCAGAAAAAAAGGTTAAATGATGCTTATTACCTTATTACACAAAAGGGCTGGAAATCTTCAGATGTGTATCTCGAGGTTGGTTTTAAAGATTTGTCGCACTTTTCATTCGCCTTTAAGAAAGCTTATGGCATAGCCCCTTCCAGGATAGGTATTTGATTTACTATGCTTTTAAAAAATAAAAAAGGTTGTATCATTATTAGGGATAGGTCATCAAAATGTTGGCATTAAGGTGAAATCGCCTTTATGATACAACCTTTTTAAAAAGAATATCTTTAATTATACTTTTTTTGGAGGAAGATCGAATGCAATCGCTTCATGCTCGAAATGGCCATTGTGTGCGCCATCGCAAAAAGGTTTGTTTTTAGATAAACCACAACGGCAGATTGATACTATTTCTCTACCTTGTAAACCATAAGTATTTCCGTTTCTATCTACAATTTCGAAATCGCCCTCTATTTTAACAGAGCCGTTATTGTTAATGGTAAGTTTTGTTTTAGACATGTATATGTTTGTTTACCGCAAAACTAACGCATATTAACCGCAATTTCTGATCAGTTTTCTATTTAGAAACATTCTCTTGTTTGCTTATAATTCTTTCTTTATCACATAAGCAATCATCTCAGTTCTGATCTCGAAACCGAGTTTCTGATAAAGGTTTATGGCACCTTGATTGTCATTTCTAACATGTAGAAAAGGTATTTCCGAACGCTGCACTATTCTTTTAATCTGTTCTTGCAAAACCTTAAAAGCATAACCTTTGCCCAAATGATTGGGGTGGGTGCAAACCGCACTTATTTCACGATACGGACTGGGATGAAACCGATGTCCGGCCATGGCAGCCAATTTCCCATCAACAAATATACCTGTGTAATTGCTGAGTTCGATGGTTTTCGACAGAAACGGCCCGGGTTTGGTCAGTTCTACCAGGTCGATCATTTCAGTAACATGTTCTGCATTAAGGTCTGTAATTCCTGTTGTTGTAGAGATATCCTTCCCACTAAAAACAAATTGCAGCATATTGATGTGCGTTAACAATTTCCATTGCGTAGGTATTTCGACTGGCGTTTTCGAAAAAAATACAAACAGGCTTTCCGCAGGGCTGATTTGATAAAGGGTGTTTAGATTCTCTTGCGAATTATTTTTTAAGCCAGCAAATGCCGTAATGTCTTCCTTATAATATTTTACCTCATCAATTCCTTTTGCAAGGTGGCCATGGCCGGATGTTAAGGCATAATAAATTGGATTATCCAATGGGTGTTCCATCTGGCAAAGATATTCAATGCTAAATCAAGCGGAGGTAATTTTTAAATAAGGGTTTTAAACTGCCTGTTGGTTCAAAAACGTTTCTATTAAGTGTGCTGTAATCTCAACTATTTTATCGCTTACCTCGGGGTTAAGGTTTTCGCCAATCATGGCACCATGTACCCCAGGTAAAATAACCAGTTTGGCATTTGCAATCAACCTCGACATTTTAACCACATGTTCGGGTTTAATTACATCCTTATCCGCCACCATTAAAAGTGTATCGGCGGTAATTCCCTTTAAGTCATCATCGCTCAGGTCAACAAAATCCAGCATACGCTGTTTGTCTTTTTCAAACATGGTTTGCAATGCGTTTTGATTTGAGTTTACCGCTAAAAAAGCAGTTTTAAGTGGCTCAGGCATATGGTTGATCGTGGCATCTCCAAAACCATTATAAAAGCCATCAATTAAACCTTCACGTTGATAATTCGCCGAAATCACAATGATTTTATTCACTATAGCCGGATGGTGTGCTGCAATATGCAAAGTCGTTGTTCCGCCGTTGCTGAAACCCAAAAAATTGGATTTTGTTATTTTCAGCTGATTTAATAAAGTGGTTACATCCTTGGCATCCTGTTCAAAAGATTCTTCCTGATCGCGGTCGCTCGTACGCCCGTGCGCCTGGAGTTCAACGGCAATAACTTTTTCTGTTTTTGCCAAAAAAGGAATCAGTCTGCCAAATGAAGATTGGATGGTAGAACCGCCACCATGAATCAAAACCAGCGGAATATCACCTTCGCCATAAACTTCATAATACATATTAATGCCATTAACCTTTTCGAAGGCTGCTTTTGTATAGGTTTCCATTATTGTTATGTGTTTGCTTTACAAATCTAAATAAGCTAAAAGAAAATTAGGTATCAATAACAGACAAGTTTAGGGTAGTTTGAGCCAATTAAGCACTTGCCTTCTTCAACTTTTTTGTATTTTTTATAAAAGCATCCAAAAATTGATCAATTCCACTTGCTGCGTAGCCCAATAATCTGGAATCCTCACCGAGTTCGGATGATACGATTGTTGTTTTTTCTCTAATCTGCGTCATGCAATACGTATTAATAGCCTGTTGCATAGGGAGCGTAATGTACTGCTTTGCACCTGCTATTTTGCCGCTCAAAACAATTAGTTCAGGGTTAAACAGCTGAATCAGTACTGCAATTCCCTTACCCATGTGTGTACCAACATTGGAGAGTAATTGTATGGCGTATTGATCGCCTTTATTTGCCGCTTTAATTATCAGTGCGGGTTCAATCCTTTCCAGTTCTTCGTTAGAGAGGTTACTTAACATTGAATTTTTACCCGATAAAATGCCTTCTCTGGCCATTTCAGATAATGCGTTTCCGGAGGCAACGGTTTCAAGGCAACCATGTTTGCCGCAGTAACACAAGGCACCATTTTCAACAAAAGGCATGTGGCCTAATTCTCCCGAAAAGCCGCAGTTACCCTGCCTAAGCTTGCCATCTAAAATAATACCGAGGCCTACGCCCCAATCCATTAGCAATACCAGCACATTTCTCCGGCCTTTGGCCATTCCATGTGTAAATTCAGCCATCGATGATCCATTTACATCATTCTGTATTACTACAGGTATGTTTAATATTTTTTCAAAGGCTGCTGTTAATGAAATATTTTCGCCATCACTTAGGAAATAGCTATAGTTTTCACCTTTTTCTGCATCAATTAAACCAGGCATGCCCACGCTGCATCCAATCAATTGTTTAGGATCTATCGCTGCCGACAATAAGATATCCTCGATATGATCATGCAAAAGGCCAAAAAAATCTGTCCTGCTTTTAGAGATGGGCAGCGGGATGGTTTTAACATCAAGAATAAAATTATAATTATTGTCTATAACAGTAATCTTGGTATTAAATAGTTCAATATCAATACAAAGGATCAGTATTTTTTTATCCCTTAAACGGTAAAGATCAGGTTTTCGCCCACCAATTGATAACCCATATCCTTTCTTTTCTACCAAACCCTCATCCATCAAAGCAAGTAAGAGCTTTAATAAACTCGGCGTGCTCATATCCATCACTTCACACAAGACAGAAACTGATGATGCCCCTAAATTAAAAAGATGTTTAATGAGTTTAAGTTTATAAACCGATTGCCTATCGTTCCGGTCTGATATTAAATGATTTAATAGATTAAGATTCATGAGGTTAATGATACTATTTTGATAAATATAGATAACTTCTATTAAAAATTTATTAAAGTTTTTTTAATGCGTAAAGAAATTAGTGATGTTTTGTCTTTACAATAATTTCTTGCTAACATTAAAGTATAGATAAGCCTTAATATGCCGACTAACCACGGCATACCCTGTTTCTACTACACAGATAACCAAGATGAAAACTAAAGAAGAACCACAAAAAAATCAAAATTCCAGGCGCGATTTTATCAAGAAATCGGCAATCGGACTGGCTACTTTTACCATTGTACCGCGTTATGTTATGGGCGGACAGGGCTACCTGGCCCCAAGCGATAAATTAACCAAAGCCGTAATTGGCGTTGGGGGCATGGGCCGCGGGCATTTCGAATACGAAGGTACACAAGTAGTGGCCATTTGCGATGTTGATCAAAATCACCTTAAACAAGCCGCAGGAATGCTGGATAAAGGTGTAAAAACATTTAGTGATTATAGAGAACTGATACAGTTACCAGAAGTGGATATTGTACACATTGCTACCCCGCCGCATTGGCACGGGATAATGGCAGTAGATGCTGCAAATTCAGGGAAAGATATCTGGTGCGAAAAACCAATGACACATACCATTGGTGAAGGAAAAAGGGTGGTAGAAGCAGTGAAACAAAACGGCAGGATGTTTAGGTTAAACACCTGGTTTAGGTTTAAAGATACTTTTTACGGGATGGGTACAACTGTCAAACCCATTAAAAAGCTGGTGGATAGCGGAATGCTCGGCTGGCCTTTAAAGGTAACCGTTAGCAAGCATACTGGCTACGACTGGAAATTTTACTGGGTAGGGAAAGATCATTTGGAACCTCAGGCAGTACCACCAGAACTGGATTATAATGCATGGCTGGGGCCTGCGCCATATAAACCTTACAATGCACACCGTGTACACCAAACTTTTAGGGGTTATTGGGATTATGATGGTGGTGGGCTGAGCGATATGGGGCAGCATTATATCGATCCGATTCAATATTTTTTAGGGAAAGACGATACCAACCCCATTTCAGTAGAGGTTGATGCACCACAGCAACATACCGATGCTGTTGGCATTTGGCGGCGGATAACTTATACCTACGCCGATGGCTGCCAGATTATTTTGGATGGTGAAGGTAAAGATACCAATGTACCTTATATAGAAGGCCCAAAAGGTAAATTGTATCCCGGCTTTAAATCTGATATTCCTGATCTCGAGCGTAAACTGGCACAATTTCCTGATCCCGACCCGGAGATTGTAGAATTTTCCGAATCGGTTAGAACCAGAAAGAAATTTGCGCTGAATGAAGAGAACGGACACCGCTCATGTAACATTGTAAATATTGGTTTGGCCGCTCTGCGCTTGGGGAGATCATTAAAATTTGACCCTGTAAAACAAGAGTTCATCGATGATGAGGCAGCAAACAGATTAATTAATCCTGTAATGCGGGCACCGTTTTCCATTTAAAACCTTCCAAATACAATTATCATGAATAAAAAGATACTATTGGTGCTTTTGGCTCTTGTAATGCTTTCGAACATGCTAGCTAGCTCAAGAGCACTTGCTCAGGATAAAAAAGACGAAAGAACCACCACCACCCGTATTGCCGATTTATTGGCACAATTACCTGCCAGAAACTCAGTACAGTTAGCAGGCAACATGAAAGAAGTTGCAGCGCTGGGTGAAGAAGGTTATGTAACTTTAATCAGCGGCCTAACCCCTCCTGAAAAGGGAAATAATGCGGCAATTGAGTACGCTGTTGGTGGCTTTACCGCTTATGCCACAAAAAGTGATCAGCAAATTTTAAAAAGCATGGCCATTGCTGCCTATTGCAAATCGCTGGCTAAACTAACCGATAAACAGAACAAGGCATTTATCATCAGTCAGTTTGATTTAATTGGGAATGATGCTGCAGTACCTTGTTTAACTGCTTACCTTACAGATGATCAGCTGGCAGACGAAGCCTCGCGGGCATTGGCCAAAATCGGAACAGCTGCTGCAACAAATGCATTGGTTGGTGCCTTAACTAAAGCTAATGGTAAAGCTAAAATTGCCATTGTAGAAGCCCTTGGGCATACCAATGATAAAGCAGCAGCAACAGCTATTGCCCCGCTGGCTGCAAGTAACGATAAATCATTAAGCAAAGTAAGCCTATATGCCCTGGCCAATATTGGCGATGCAGCATCAAAAGAGGTTTTGATAAAAGCAGCTGAACAGGCGGGGTATAAATATGATCCAACCAATGCCGTTGCTGCCTTGTTGCAGTATGCACAAAAAAGTATAGCAACAGATAAAGCCGTTGTAGAAAGTATTGCCAAAACAATTTTAGCTAAGGCAACAGCTGATGATCAGGTAAACGAACGCGTAGCAGCATTAAAATTGCTTTCAGCTACACAAAGCGATCAGCAGGCATTATTGGCCGCAATGGGCGATAAACAATTTGAGTATCGCGCAGCTGCTGTTAAGTTAGCTGCGGCTGGCGTAAATGATGCCAATAGCGCAGCCTGGGTAAATCAACTTAAAAAGGTAGATGCACCTACCCAGGTTTCCATTTTGGATATGCTTGCCAAAAGCAAGGCAAAATCTGCACTGCCTGATGTGCTAAAACTGATTAAAAGTGATGATCAGCAAGTTAAACTGGCAGCCATTAATGCAGCTGTAAAACTTGGCCAGGAAGAAGTATTGGAGGAGTTTTTAAAACTAATGACCAAGGCCAATGCCGCAGATATTACAGGTATCGCCAATGGTATTTTAAGAATAAAAGGTGATGGTGTAGCCACCAAAGTTGCTGCATTTATCCCTAAAGCCAAACCAGAAGTTCAGGTTGCGTTAATTAATATTTTAGCTGCCCGCGCAGCCACAAACCAAACTGCTGTAATATATACCTCCCTGAACAGTAAAAATGCTGAAGTGCGCAAAGCAGCTTTCCATTCACTTAAACATGTTGTTATAGCCGAAAATAAAGCACAATTGTTTGAGCTTTTAAACAAAACTACTGATGCTGGCGAACTTACTGCCCTGCAGGATGCCATTATAGCCTCTGTAAAGGGAACAACAGATAAGGATGCGCAAACGGATGCAATTCTTCAGCAAATGGGAAATACACCAGCTGATAAAAAACTGTTACTGTATAAAGTATTGGGCAGTTTGGGCGGGCAAAAATCATTAAATGCTGTTTCCGAAGCTTATGCCGCAGGTGATGAGGCCACAAAAAAGGCCGCAATTGAAGCACTTTCTTCATGGTCGGATGCTGCCTCAACAGATGAATTGATCAGTATTGCACGCAACACCAGCAATGCTGAATTTTTAAATCAGGCAATTACCGGTTACCTTAATTTAATCAGAAAAACGAACTACCCTGCCGAACAGCGTTTGTTGTTATTACGTAATGCAATGGCAGTAGCAAAAAGCCCTGTGCAGCAGCAACAGATACTTAAAGATACCGAACAGGCCAAATGTTTTAATGCCATTGTTTTTGCAGGTATGTACTTGGATAATGCCCCTTTACAACAGGCGGCGGCAAATGCAGTGATGAATATTACCATGGCTGGAACTTACAATGGTGATATAGTAAAAAACCTATTAACCAAAACCATTGCCGTAATTACCGGTGGCGATGCCGGGTACCAGAAAGAAGGCATGAGGAAGTATATTTCAGAAATGAAAGCCGGCGCAGGTTTTGTTCAGGTTTTTAATGGCAAAGATTTATCTGGTTGGAAAGGCCTTGTAGCCGATCCGATTAAAAGATCAAAAATGGATGCCAAAACTTTAGCGGAGGCACAAAGCAAAGCCGATGCCGAAGCACAGGAAAGCTGGAAAGTAGTAAACGGCGAATTGCAATTTCAGAGCCACGGCAATAACCTCGCTACAGTTAAAAAATATGGTGATTTTGAAATGCTTGTAGACTGGAAAATCATCGACGATAAAAAAGGGGAAGGCGATGCCGGTATTTACTTACGCGGAACGCCTCAGGTGCAAATCTGGGATCTTGCACGTACCAAAGTTGGTGCCCAGGTAGGCTCTGGTGGTTTGTACAACAACCAAACGAACGAAAGCAAACCGCTCAAAGTAGCTGATAATAAGTTAGATGAATGGAACACCTTCAGGATTATAATGAAAGGCGACCGTGTTACCGTTTACCTTAACGGCCAGCTGGTTACCGATAACGTAATTTTGGAAAATTACTGGGATAGAAGTTTGCCTATTTTTGCCGAAGAGCAGATTGAGTTACAGGCACATGGATCGCCTGTGGCCTATCGAGATATTTACATCAAAGAAATTCCCCGCCCTAAACCTTTCGAATTAAGTGCACAAGAAAAAAAAGAAGGTTATAAAGTATTGTTCGATGGTACCAATATGCACAGCTGGACAGGCAATACAACTGATTATGTGATCGAAGATGGAAACATTGCCATCCGTCCGAAACCCGGCAAAGGATCTGGCGGTAATTTATTTACCAAAGAAGAGTTCAGTGATTTTGTTTACCGGTTCGAGTTTCAATTAACCCCGAGCGCAAACAATGGGTTGGGCATAAGAGCACCTTTAGAAGGCGATGCCGCCTATGCAGGTATGGAATTGCAAATTTTAGACAATGATGCCCCGATTTATAAAGACCTTAAAGTATACCAGTACCATGGCTCCGTTTACGGTACTATCCCTGCTAAAAGAGGATTTTTGAAACCAACAGGCGAATGGAATGATGAAGAAGTGATTGCAAAAGGATCTAAAATTAAAGTTATATTAAATGGTACCATTATTTTAGATGGCGATATAGAACCTTTTAAGAAAAACGGTACTCCCGATCATCAGGAGCACCCCGGCTTATTGCGCCAAAGTGGTCATATCGGCTTCCTTGGTCATGGCTCGCCCGTGCAGTTCCGCAACATCAGAATTAAAGATTTGAGCAAAAAAGAAACTGCCCCTAAAGCCTCAACTAAAAAGAAATAATTTAAATTTAGCATTATAATATCCCTGAATAATGACAGAAGATAAGGCAAATTCGAAAACCGAAAATTCGAGAAGAAACTTTATTAAAACAACGGCACTTGCAGCAGCCGGATTTATGATTGTACCCCGCCATGTATTGGGTGGGCCGGGGTTTTTGGCCCCCAGCGATCGCCTGCAATTGGCTGGTATTGGTGCAGGTGGAAAAGGAGAGGGCGATATTGCCAGTATTGTAAGAGGTGGTAAAACAGATGTCGCTTTTTTATGCGATGTAGACGATAGAAGGGCTGCAAACTCCCTTAAAAATTTCCCTAAGGCAAAATATTATAAAGATTACCGTGAGTTACTGGATAAAGAGGGCAAAAATATTGATGCCGTTACCGTATCTACTCCCGATCATACCCATGCACAAATAGCCATGGCGGCCATGCAGCTGGGCAAACATGTATATGTACAAAAGCCCCTTACACACGATATTTATGAGGCCCGGATGCTCACTGAAGCAGCAAAACGCTACAAGGTAGTTACACAGATGGGTAACCAGGGTGCATCGGGCGATGGAGTAAGAAGACTCCAAGAATGGTATGATGCAGGTAGAATAGGGAAAGTACACACGGTTTACTGCTGGACGAACAGGCCGGTATGGCCCCAGGGCATTTCGTGGCCAACAGCAAAAGAAGAGGTGCCGAAAGAACTGGATTGGGACCTTTGGCTAGGCAGTGCACCATATAAAGATTATATCAATAAACTTGTTCCGTTTAATTGGAGGGGTTGGTGGGATTACGGCACCGGGGCCATCGGCGATATGGGCTGCCACCTGGTAGAACCACCTTTCAGAGTGTTGGAGTTGGATACACCGATCAGTGTAGAATGCAGTGTGGGCAGTGTTTATGTGGATGAATTTAAACGGGCCTATCTGCCAGAAAGCTGCCCGCCATCGAGCCATGTTATTTTAACTTTCGCCAAAACACCAAAAACCAAACACGAAGTGCAGGTGCATTGGATGGATGGAGGCATTAAACCCGAACGTCCGGAAGAACTGGGTGCAAATGAAAGTTTCGGCGATAACGGTGTGCTTTTTATCGGTACGAAAGGAAAAATGATTTGCGAAACCTATGGCAAAAACCCAAGGTTATTGCCGCTGTCGCGCAACGAATCAGATAAAACCAAAATTACCATTCCACGTATCATAAACCAGGAAGAAGGCCATTATACACAGTTTGCCGAAGCAGCAATTGCCGGATACGGCAAAATGCAGCTCAGTTCGCCATTTGAAACTGCCGGTCCGCTTACCGAAACCTTGCTTATTGCTAACCTCGCCATCAGGGGAACCGATGTGCAGCGAAGGGATACGGCAGGCAAAATCAGTTACCCTGGTAGGGATATTAAAATGCTTTGGGATAAGGTAAATATGAAAGTTACCAATTTTGATGAAGTAAACCAGTTTGTGAAACGCGAATACCGTAAAGGTTGGTCATTAGGTGTTTAGGATTGATTATGTTAAAAGAAAATAAAAACTTAAAAGTTTTAGTAGTGGGCTGCGGTAACATGGGTGCATCACATGCAACTGCCTACCATACATTGCCAGGTTTTGAAATATGCGGCCTTGTATCAACCGGAAAAAGTAAAGAAATTCTCAACCAAAAATTGGGCGGTCAATATGAGCTTTATACTGATTTTTATGAAGCACTCGCCACTACCAGGCCAGATGCCGTTTGCATTTCTACCTACCCCGATACCCACGAAGCCTATGCAATCAAATCCTTCGAAAGTGGTTGCCATGTATTTATCGAAAAACCCTTAGCCGATAGCGTTGAAGGCGCAATTAAAGTGGCAGAGGCCGCGAAAAAGGCCGGTAAAAAATTATTGGTCGGGTATATTCTGCGCTATCACCCATCATGGGAAAAATTTACACAGTTGACCCAGGAAATGGGAAAACCCCTGGTAATGCGCATGAACCTGAACCAACAAAGCCATGGACCAAAATGGACGGTGCACCGCAACCTGATGAAAAGCTTAAGCCCGATTGTAGATTGTGCCGTTCATTATATTGATATTATGTGCCAGATGACGCGGTCTAAACCCATACAGGTAAGTGCCATTGGTGCAAGGCTAACAGACGATATTCCCGAATGGAATTACAATTACGGGCAGTTGCAGATCCGTTTCGAGGATGGATCTATCGGCTGGTATGAAGCAGGCTGGGGCCCGATGGTAAGCGACAATGCTTTTTTTATTAAAGATGTTTTCGGCCCCAGGGGATCAGTATCCATAATGGCAAAAAAAGCAGGAGCAGCTGGAAACTCTGATAACATAGATGCACATACCAAAACAGAATCAATTAAGGTACACCATGCTGATTTAAATGCCGAGGATGAGTTTAGCAAAGCTGATGAATGGATAGACCTTACCGATGAGCCCGATCACCAGGAACTTTGTAACCGCGAACAACGTTATTTTTTAAAGGCCATAACCGAAGATCTTGTTTTAATTGATGCAACTGATGATGCCGTGAACAGTTTAAGGATTGCCTTTGCCTGCGATGAATCGGTAAAAACAGGTGAAATGATCCGGTTATCATAATTTTTCGCGTCATTTTTATTTTCTTGATCGTTCTGCTAAGTTTGTTTCAACATCTATCATGTGGTGCTTGAGTCAAAAAAGCCTGGTTTTTTGTATCATTGACTTACGAAGTCAGAAATGGGATTACGTTATGGAAGAACTTCGTTAATCTAAATGAAAATCAGGAACATGAACGATAACGATACCACCAGGCTATCACGGCTTACCGCAATTTTAACGCAATTGCAAACGAAGCGACTTTTGACCGCACCAGAGCTGGCCAAACGCTTTTCGGTTAGCATTAGAACAATATATCGCGACATTAAAGCACTGGAGCAGGCTGGTGTTCCTGTTTACACCGAAGAGGGGAAAGGCTACCGGTTGATGGAAGGTTATAAAATACCCCCGGTAATGTTTACCGAAAGCCAGGCAAATGCCTTGATTTTGGCCGAGCAATTGGTGCTTAAAAATAAGGACGCTTCTTTTATTAAAGATTACCTAGAAGCCATCGATAAAATTAAAGCTGTTTTGGGGCATCAGGTAAAGGATAATGTGAATCTTTTGGCTGAACGTACCCGCTTTACTCAAAATTTTAATAACGAACGCAACAGTAATAACCTGTCTGATTTACAATTTGCACTCACCAATTTCTACCTTACCCGGATAGATTATACCAATGAAGCCAACCAAACCAGCAGCCGCTTGATCGAACCTTTTGCACTCTTGAGTACGCAAGAAAATTGGTTGATGGTAGCTTGGTGCCGTTTAAGGCTTGAATTTAGGTTCTTCCGGTTAGATCGCATCAAGAAACTGGAGATGCTTGCTGAGAAATTCAGCCCCCATAAAATGACTTTGCAGGAATATTTCGATAAAAATCATTAACAGGCATATACCCCTGACATAGGGCTGTCAATCGCCCGCATTAGTTTTGCAGTATAAACAAAATTAATGAACATGAACAACCTTTTCAACCCATCTGATACCATAGCCATTTTAGCGCGGATCGAAAAACTTACACCTGCTGCACAAAAACAATGGGGCAAAATGAACGTAAATCAAATGCTTGCACACTGCAATGCATCGCTAGAAACGGCCATGGGCCTGCATAACCCAGCAAGATTAGGTTTTGTTGGCCGCTTGTTCGGTAAACTATTGAAGACAAAATTTTTTAGTGAAGTGCCTTTCCCTAAAAATAGTGCAACTGATAAAAGTTATATCATAAAAGGCAATCCCGATTTTGAAACTGAAAAAGCAAAGGTTATTGAACAGATCAAGACATTTTCTGCAGGAGGTCCGACCATATGTACCAAACATCCTCAGGCATTTTTCGGTCCGCTAACCCCCGAAGAATGGGCACTGATGCAGTGGAAACATTTTGATCATCATTTGCGTCAATTCGGAAATTAATTAGCAATGAATATGGAAAAAGATATTGAAACTTTTTGTCCGGCCAGTCAGGCAGATTGGAGGAAATGGTTAATAGAAAACCATACAGCAAAACAATCCGTTTGGCTTGTTTACTACAAAATAAAATCCAATGTGCCATCTATATCCTGGAGCCAGGCAGTAGATGAAGCACTTTGCTTTGGCTGGATTGATAGTACCGCAAGGCCGATAGATGACCTCACCTTTATGCAGTTCTTTTGTAAACGGAAACCAAATAGTGCATGGTCGAAAATAAACAAAGCGAAAGTTGAACGTTTGATTAATGAGGGATTAATGACTCAGGCAGGGTTTAACAGTATCGAAAAAGCAAAACAGAATGGCTCCTGGATAATTTTGGATGGAGTTGAAGAGCTGAAAATCCCGAAAGATTTATCGGCAGCCTTTAAGGTGCAACGCGGATCGAAACCTTTTTTCTTAAGTTTGAGTAAATCTGTTCAAAAAAGCATCCTGCACTGGCTCGTACTTGCTAAAAAACCTGAAACCAGGCAAAAAAGAATTAATGAAATTGCAATACTGGCAGGCCAAAAGCTCAAACCAAAACAGTTTTGATTAAGATAGTAAATTGGTGATTTTATTTGAGTACTCGTCCTTTAGTAGATGGTTTACAGGTTCTGTTTTAAAAGCAAAAATCCCGCTCTACTTATCGTAAAGCGGGATCGTAGCCCGTAGGGAGAAATTCGCTATTCATTTATTTAAGAACTGAAATATTTAGTTGATAAATTGTCTGAGAAATTCTGATCTGTTAGCAATTATACACCATCGCTATTTTTTTGGTTGAGAAACAGATATTTTTATGATATTCAAATACTAATAAATAATGTAATTATTGCAAATTACAAGTTTGGCAGATTAAATTTAGGTAGATGAGGATATATATTAAACCAACTTTGTTAGCTATTGCAGTTTTTATCGTAATAACTCTTTTATACTCAACATACGAAGCTGAATCAGACGGTTTTACCTTAATCGGATTTCCTTTAGCGTTTAACAAATACACTTATGGCAAAATAGATCCCTCTGATATTGGGTTGGCCCATATTGGCTTTAATACCAGTAATTTTCTATTGGATATGTTGGTGTTAGTGATATTTATTGTAGGATTTAATTTTATATGGATAAAGTATAAAAAAGGATCAAGCGGAAAAGTTGGGGGTAATCGAATAATTTGTTTCTTTTGTAGTTAATAGTAATTACAAATTCCCTTGAATCCAGCCGAACACACCCTTATCAGTTTTTTATTACCAGAAGGCATTCTGGATTATTTCGCAATACTCAAAGTCGAAAAAGAGTCGAAAGAGCTTCAGATCTTTCTTGAAGAGAAGAATGTAGCTCCCTCCGGTTACGGGATAACTGAGCTCGAATCAAAGGGCTTTCTTCCAGAAGTTTCCATTCAGGATTTTCCTATTCGTGGGCAAAAAGTTGCCTTACGTATCAAGAGACGTAGATGGACGGTAAAAAAGACTGGGTATATCATTAGTAGAGATTGGGATTTAGTAAGAAAAGGGACTCGGATGACTACGGAATTCGGTCTTTTTTTAAAAGGAATATTTGGATAACCACCCCATTAGCTGCTATCATTTAGGGCATTATTTCCAAATAGACGGCAAACAACTCCAGGAGCAATATAAAGAGCATATCAGTGATTATAATAGTTGGGATCAGAAAGGGCATGCGAATGATTGGATGCTTTTTGTAAAGAATGTGAGCCCCAGGCTCAGTATTGATGAAACAGCTTTATCCAATGGAGAGCTTTATACTATTGTAACCAATAAGGAAGCCAAAGGTAGAAAGAGTGCTATTGTAGCGATGATCAAGGGTACGGTGGCCGAAAACATTATATCTGTACTGAAAAAGATTCCGGAAAGACTGAGAAAACGGGTGCGGGAAGTAACCATGGATATGGCTGCCAACATGCAATTGGCCATAAAACGATGTTTTGTAAACGCGCATCGGGTAATTGATCGTTTCCATGTTCAGAAATTGGCTTATGATGCAGTTCAGGAAGTTAGGATAAAGTATCGTTGGGAGGCTATCGATGCAGAAAATGAGGATATCGCAACGGCAAAAAAGAACAAAACTGCTTACCATCCAGAAGTGTTGGCTAATGGAGATACTTTAAAGCAATTGCTGGCGCGGAGCAGGTATCTTTTGTTTAAACACCCCTCAAAATGGACACGGAATCAAGAACTTAGAGCAGAGCTACTTTTCATAAGGTATCCCAAATTAAAGAATGCATATAATATTGCCCAAAAATTGGGAGATATATTCAGGTTGTGCAAAAGTAAGGAACAGGCCTTTAAAAGATTGGCAATCTGGTATAATGAGGTCGAAGCATGCGGAATTGATTCCTTTAGGACTGTTGCCAGATCAATTCAATCGCATTACCTGTATATCCTTAACTTCTTTATTAACAGGGCTACAAATGCTTCTGCAGAATCTTTCAATGCAAAGATCAAAGCCTTTAGAGCAACATCGAGAGGTGTAAGGGATATTAAGTTTTTCTTATTCAGATTATCGAAAATATATGCCTAGAGTTTAACTCCCCCAACTTTTCCGCTTGATCCATAAAAAACAATGATGTATAAAATTGTCATTATCTAAAATATATTCCCCACTTGATCCAAAAACTTTCTCAATTTAAAACAGTTTAAAAGCAAAAATCCCGCTCTACTTATCGTAAAGCGGGATTGTAGCCCGTAGGGGAATCGAACCCCTGTTTCCAGAATGAAAATCTGGCGTCCTCACCCCTAGACGAACGGGCCATTTTCAGTTTTATAATTTGAGTCTTCAATTTGCAATAACTGCCAATTGAGAACCACCAACTGAATTGGTAGCGGGGACACGACTCGAACGTGCGACCTTCGGGTTATGAGCCCGACGAGCTACCAACTGCTCCACCCCGCACTCTCATGTATTTTAAAAGGTAATACCAACCTCCAATTTTGCAGTATTGAAACTGATAAAAAAAACCGCGTGGCATTTGCTGCGGTTTCGTAGCCCGTAGGGGAATCGAACCCCTGTTTCCAGAATGAAAATCTGGCGTCCTCACCCCTAGACGAACGGGCCATTTTCAGTTTTAATCTTTAGTTTTCAATTTGCAATTAAAACTGCCAATTGAGCACTACCAACTGAATTGGTAGCGGGGACACGACTCGAACGTGCGACCTTCGGGTTATGAGCCCGACGAGCTACCAACTGCTCCACCCCGCACTCTATACAACTCGTTTTTTTGTTTGAATTAAATCCTTAACTCTGTTTCCGAATTGGAATGCAAAGATATAATTCGTTTCTTTGTGCTGCAAATTTTTTTTAAAAAATATTTTAATGGCGCATAAAGCAGGTTTTGTTAGTATAATAGGTAAACCAAATGTAGGTAAATCTACCCTCATGAATGTGCTTGTAGGCGAGCGACTTAGCATTATAACTCCTAAGGCACAAACCACAAGGCACCGCATTTTAGGGATCGTAAATGAAGAAGAATATCAGATTGTTTTCTCTGATACACCCGGTATAATCAAGCCAAAATACAGTTTACAAGAGAGTATGATGAGCTTTGTGAACGGATCTTTGACCGATGCCGACGTACTTTTGTTCGTAACCGACATTAATGAAGAGCATGATGAAGAAGATGTTCTGGAGAAAATTCTGAACCGCAATATCCCAACAATTGTACTCATTAATAAGATTGATAAAGCAGAGCAGGAAAAGGTAGAAGAGAAAATTGCTTACTGGCAGGAGAAGCTAAATCCGGTTGCGATTTATGCAATTTCTGCTTTACATAAACACAATGTCGACGGATTATTGGACCGTATGCTGGAAATGTTGCCAGAACATCCACCATATTACGACAAAGAAGATTTGACAGATCGTTCAGAACGTTTCTTTGTTTCAGAAATCATTCGCGAAAAAATCTTCCTTAATTATCAGAAAGAAATTCCCTACAGTACCGAGGTAATTGTGAAAAGCTTTAAGGAAGAGGAAATGAAAAATGGCAAAGGTGCAATGGTGAGGATTACTGCAGAAATTGTGGTAGAACGCGATTCGCAGAAAAACATTTTGATAGGCACAGGCGGTAGTATGTTAAAGAAAGTAGGTACCGAAGCGCGTTTAGAAATTGAAAAGTTTTTGGATACCAAGGTTTTCCTGGAAATGTTTGTCAAAGTAATTCCAGATTGGAGAAGCAAAAAGAATTACTTAAAAAGCTTTGGTTACGACAATTAATTTCGATTTTTATTGTATGAAAAAAAATTTAACGTTTCTCTTACTACTAATCTGTACAACAGTTTTCGCCCAGGAATCGAATAATGGGAAAAAATTGTGGGCAAAATCCATCCTCAATGAAAAAGCACCAGAACTTGTGGTGGAGAAATGGATCTCACAAAAGCCAGATACCAAAGGTAAATTCGTACTGATTGATTTTTGGGCAACCTGGTGTGGCCCGTGTAGGGCGTACATTCCTACTTTGAACGATATTCAGAAAAAATATGCTGATAAATTGGTAATTATTGGTGTTTCTGATGAAACTGTAGAAAAAGTAGAAGCTTTTAACAACCCAAAGATCAATTATTTTGAAGCCATTGATACCAAAGGAACAGTGAAAAATTTAATTGAAGTAAAAGGTATTCCGCATGCCATTCTAATCGATCCGAAAGGAATTGTAAGGTGGGAGGGCTTTCCATTGTTGCAAGGAAACCAATTGACCGAAGAAGTAATAAAAGGACTTTTAGATAAGTATAAAAATTAATATTAATGGAGGTTACGAAAATTAAGCGTACCTTTGCAGCCCGAAATAAATCGGTTAGTAGTTGATAGTCAATGGCTGATAGCCAAATAGTTTTGAGCAGCTTGCCCAAACACCACGACCGTTAACTATAAGCCATTAACTATCAATAGAACACCCATGAGTAATATTATAGCCATCGTAGGCAGGCCAAACGTAGGCAAGAGTACCCTTTTTAACAGACTAACTGAAAGCCGTAAGGCCATTGTTGATGACATGAGCGGTGTAACCCGCGACAGGCATTATGGAGTGGGCGAATGGACGAACAGACAATTTACCGTAATTGATACCGGTGGTTATGTTGCCAACTCAGAAGATGTTTATGAAGCAGCCATTCGTGAGCAGGTAATGATTGCCATTGAAGAAGCCAGTGTGCTGGTTTTTATGGTGGATGTAACTACAGGCATAACCGATCTTGATGATGACATTGCCCAGGTATTGCGCAGAAGTAATAAGCCTGTTTATGTTTGTGCCAATAAAGTAGATAATACTGCTTTATATAATGAAATCCATACTTTTTATGGTTTCGGATTAGGAGAAGTATACCCATTATCATCAATGACGGGTTCTGGAACAGGAGAATTGCTGGACGAGATTGTTAAAAACTTCGAAGATATTCCTGAAGAAGAAAATCAGTTGCCTAAGATTACCATAGCAGGCAGGCCTAATGTAGGTAAATCCTCTTTGGTAAATGCATTGATCGGTAAAGAGCGTAACATCGTTACTGCTAATGCAGGTACCACCCGCGATTCGATTAAAATTCATTACAATCAATTCGGACATGAGTTTATGTTAATTGATACTGCCGGATTACGTAAGAAAACGAAGGTTAAAGAGAACTTAGAGTTTTATTCGGTAATGCGTACCATCAAAGCTTTAGAAGAAGCTGATGTTGTGGTATTGATGATTGATGCTGTTGAAGGAATCGAAAGTCAGGATATAAATATCTTCCATTTGGCAGAAAAAAACAAAAAAGGGATTGTAATTTTGGTAAACAAATGGGATTTGATCGAAAAAAATACCCAAACCATGAAAGCTTTCGAAGACCAGATTCACGAACGCATCCGTCCTTTTACTGATGTGCCAATTATTTTTACTTCTGTATTAAACAAACAACGTATTTTCAAAGCAATTGAAGCCGCTTTAGAAGTTTATAAAAACCGCAGTAAGAAAATTCCTACATCTAAATTAAATGATGTAATGTTGCCGTTGATCGAGAAATTTCCACCACCGGCACTAAAAGGAAAACACATTAAAATTAAATACATCACGCAAATTAATGCCACTTCGCCAATGTTTGCCTTTTTCTGCAACTTGCCACAGTACATTAAAGATCCATATAAACGTTTTATTGAAAATAAATTAAGAGAAAACTTCGATTTCTCTGGGGCACCTATCCAAATTTATTTCAGACAGAAATAGGTTAGGGGCTTCAAGGTACATATCTTAAGGAGAAAATACCAAGAAATATTATTAAAACAGGGCTGCATTCCATAGCGGAAGCGGCCCTGTTTTGTTTTTGTCATTCTGAATAAGCATTTACGGAACATTTGGACTGAAGCGGCATTTATAGAGAGGTCGTCATTCCCAACCCGATAGCTATCGGGTTGATTGGGAATCTAAATGCACTAACCTTTAAGATTCCCATCCGCGGGGGAATGACGGGCGATAGCCACAATCTGTAATTTATCGGTAACTTTGGCAAATGCAAATCCAAGTTCAAAATAGTCTTTCAAGCGATATCGATACCATTTTCGAGTTTTATGATATGGCTGTAGCCCATCAAAAAAAAGTATTCAATAAACATTGGCAGGGCTTCAGTAGAGAGATGGTCCAAAATGAAATTGATGAGAGCCGCCAATATAAAATATTGGTTGATGGCATTGTAGCCTGTGTTTTTGCTGTTACTTTTAATGATAAGTTAATTTGGGGCGATCGCGACCAAGATGCCATTTATATCCACCGTATAGTTACACATCCCGAATTTCGGGGTTATGCTTTTGTTAAGGAAATTATCAAATGGGCAAAAGTTTACGCTCTCCAGAATAGCATAAAATTTATCAGGATGGATACCTGGGCCGATAATGAAAAACTGCTCGAATATTACACCGGATCGGGTTTCAATTATGTTGGCGTTGTAACAATGGAACAAACAGATGGTTTACCTAAGCATTACGAAGGCATTAGTTTGAGTTTATTTGAGATTCTGCTGTAATTATAAAACGGTCGTCATGCTGAACTTGTTTCAGCATCTTTCATGTAAAAAATAACCTTGTTGGATAGATCCTGAAATAAATTCAGGATGACGGTAACTACATAGATTCTATTCAGACATATTTTTAATTCGTGTCGGTAAAACTTACTTCAAATCAATCTTCCAGCTCAACATATCATCTACTTCGCCAATATGTTTAAAGTTATTCTTTTCCAATATAGAATAGGATGCCACATTATCTTTTGTAGTGGCCGCGAAAACAGATTTTACCTTTGGTTGCGCTTTTGCCCACTCAATTAATCTGCCTACTGCCTCCGTCATAAATCCTTTGCCCCTAAATTCTTCATAAGTACCGTAACCAATTTCAATTTCACCGTTCGCATCAGGTTCACCAACAAAACTAATTTCACCAATCATTCTTCGGTCGGGTTTGGAAATGATTGTCCAAAGTGTGTGGTATAAATAGTCTTTATCCTTATCAAAAACATGAGGTAAAATCGTTTGTTCAAGAGCAGACTGCAAAGAGGGGGAAATATTTTTTTTGGTTGGTAAAAGGTCGAATTCTTTTTCCAGCGAATGATCGTCTTTAATGTATTTTAAAAGTTGATCGTGTGTTAAAGGCTTTAAAATGAGGCGTTCAGTTTCTATCATTTTCGAGAGTATTAAACAGACCAATATATGCTATGGATTTTTAATAACAATAAAAACAGCATGAGTTTTGGTGAATTCTATAAAAAACAAAATTTATCTCAATCAGAGACCGTGAATCAATGTTTTTCTATAATTAGAATACTTTTATTACCTGGCCGCTAACAATTCCAAAAACACTTTTCTCAAAAGCCTTAACCACTTTATCCATCGTTACCGGAATCTCTCCCGGGAACGAATCAAAATAGGCAGGTGAATCTTCAACCACATTTGGACTGATCACGTTTAAGCGAATGCCATTATCAAGTTCGGGTGCTGCTGCATAACGAAAGCATTTAAACCTCCGTTAACTGTGCTTAGGGCAGCACCTGCCGCAACAGGATGATCAGACAATATTCCCGATATTAAACTAAAAGAACCACCCTTGCTAATGTAATGCTGGCCGATAAGTACCAAATTAACCTGCCCTAATAACTTATCCAGCAATCCGCTTTTAAATACTTCCCCCGTCATTTGGTTTAAAGGTGCAAATGGTGCTTTTCCGCTGGTGCTAATTAAGGCATCAAACTCGCCAATCTTTTCAAACATGGCTTTTATAGATGTTTCATCCGTAATATCTACCTGAACATCACCAGAAGTATTTCCCACACGGATTACTTCATGCTTTTGCGCAAATGCTTCAGCCACCTTTTTACCGAGCGTACCTGTTGCGCCAATAATTACTATTTTCATGTTAATTGATTTAATTTAAAAACACTTATTCAGCATCGGTATTAAACATCAATCAGCTTGAAATGTTTGTGTTGCAAGGAGGTATTCAATACAATTGTAGCTACCAGAATTTGAGGAGCCATCTAATTAAATAATCTAAAGGAATGTAGACTTTATTGAAGGTTAAGAAGTGCCTGCCTTACCGCATTATCGGTTTGGTTTGCGGCTTTGTAATACCCCACATCACCCAAATAATAGCGGCAAAGTAAAGCCTTTAAATCATTAAGGATAATCGTTTTTGAATTGTATAACTGAAATCGATCTATTTGTACATTTTTACGTTGTAAAAATCCTATAAAATCTTTAAAGTCGTTATCGTTTATAGTGAAGATATTGATATTCTGCTCCACAAATGAGGCACTGTATTTTGCGGTGAGTACATTAAAAACGTAATCAGAAAGTACTTTTTTACTCACCAGAGTGCTGTAAAATTTATTATAGCCGGTGGTGTCCAATTTTACAAAAATATCGGGCTGGATGCCCCCCAAAGGTTTAACTTTTTTTGTAGGCTGGATATTTACACCTTCAGTTTTTTCAATCGAATCCTGAAAAGAAGTACGGTCGCCAGTTAATTCCCCATCCATCATGCGTTCATCAAGTTCGTGTTTATAGGCATCATAACCTTTTTTGTAAGATTTCTGAATGCTACGGCCCGATGGAGTATAATACCTGGCGATGGTTAAATTCAGCGCAGAGCCATCGCCAAAGGCAAATTGCTCCTGTACCAATCCTTTACCAAAAGATCGGCGGCCAACAATAATTCCGCGACCTAAATCCTGAATTGCCCCGGCTACAATTTCACTGGCCGAAGCTGTATTTTCATTAATTAATACCGCCAGCTTGCCATTTTGAAAAGCACCAGTTCCTGTAGAAAAATAATCGGTTCGTGGTTCATGTTTTCCCTGCGTATACACGATAAGTTTATTCTCAGCCAAAAACTGATCTGCAAGGCCAGTTGCAGCGGTAAAATAACCACCACCATTATCCCGGAGATCGAGGATGAGCTTCTTCATTCCCTTTGCTTTCAGGTTATTTGCAGCAACAGAGAAATCATTGTCTGTATTGGCACCAAATTTACTTATTCTTACATAACCGGTTTCATTGTTGATCATGTAAGCCGCATCAATACTACTAATATTTACTTTGCCACGGGTAACCATAATCCGGTTGGTTTGTGGTGCACCAGGATGTAAAAGAACCACGCTAACTCCTGTGCCCGACCTGCCTTTAAACCGGCCGGTAAGTTGGTCTTTTGGTAAATTTCTTCCACTTACTGTGGTAGAATCAATACTTAAAATTTTATCCCCCAGTTTTATGCCTGCCTGGTAAGCAGGGCCATCTTTTACCACTCCGGTAACCATCATGGTATCATTCAGCATATAATACTCTATACCTACCCCTTCAAAGTTTCCTTCAAGGTTATCTGTCATATCCTGCGCATCGGTTGGTGGCAGGTAAACACTATGCGGATCGAGTTGGTGTAAAACACTATCTATCGGTAAATTTTGAAGCGAATCTGTATTGATGTCATCAACATAATTTCCGTTGATGATGTGTAAAATCTCATTTAATTTTTCATCGCTGTTGCTGGCAAGCTGAGGACTTTTTTTTACGCCAAAACCTTGATCTTTAATAAATTTTATGCCCAAAAACATGCCTGCTATTAAAATAACAGAATAGCTCAAAGCAATCAACATGTTGTTACGGGTATTTTTTTTCATCGGCGTTACTGCAAATTTATGAAAATAAGCGGGTTGATATATTTTTTAACTGCTTTTTAGTGTCTTTTGTTTATAATAATTAACATAAATTAACCCAACCTGGGTATATATTGAAATTTATAGCGCATATTTTTGGATTTTTAAGGCAGTTTTTAAAAAGAATTTACCGAATTTTATCAAAATTAAATTTATGAACAGAGTTACCGAGCAAGAATCTAATTATAACCACATCGATCAGATGTCGGTGTTAGAAGTTCTGCAGGGCATTAATAACGAAGATAAAACAGTTGCATTTGCAGTAGAAAAATCTTTGCCTCAGATCGAAAAACTAACATCGGCAGTTGCCGAGCGGATGAAAAAAGGTGGTCGTCTTTTTTATATAGGCGCAGGTACCAGCGGCCGTTTGGGGGTGGTAGATGCATCCGAATGTCCACCTACTTATGGCGTTCCATTTGATTGGGTTGTGGGCATTATTGCCGGTGGCGATACCGCCATCAGGAAAGCTGTAGAATTTGCTGAAGATGATGCCGAGCAAGCCTGGAAAGATTTGCAGGAATTCAATATTAATGAGAAAGATTGCCTGGTGGGTTTGGCTGCATCAGGTACTACACCATATGTAATTGGGGGTTTAAATACTGCCCGCAAACATGGCATATTAACCGGATGTATTGTATGTAATACTGGCGGACCTATTGCAGCAGAATCTGATTTTCCGGTAGAAGTAGTGGTTGGACCAGAATTCGTAACCGGATCTACACGAATGAAATCCGGCACGGCGCAAAAACTGGTATTAAATATGTTAAGCACTACAGTTATGGTGCAGTTAGGGCGTGTGGTTGGCAATAAAATGGTAGATATGCAGTTAACCAATCATAAATTAGTGGATAGAGGGACGCAAATGGTTGCCGATGAACTGAATATTGGTTACGATGAAGCCGCAGAATTGTTAACCCGTTACGGAAGTGTACGTAAAGCAGTAGAAGCAGGACATTAGAAATGATAGAAAAATAGATTGAATGATTGTACTCATTCAATAATTTATCTATTCAATAAATAAAAATTATGCACGAGATAGAGCCTTATTACCAGTGGAGAGATGATTATATTTCGGCAGAAGATGAGCGGTCGCCATTTTACAATACCGAATATTCTGAACTTTACTTCGATAAGCAGATATATAACTTTTTATTGCACCCGCAATGGGACGAATTTGGTTCCAATACACTTTATATGAAAGTGTTGTATGCCGATTACGACCGCAGTTACGCCATTATTGAATTTATAGGTGAGTGGAACGATGCCATTAACAACGATATAATGTTAATGAAGCGTGATATTTTAGAACTCATGATGGATGAAGGCATTAATAAATTTATCCTTATCGGTGAAAATGTATTGAATTTCCATGCATCCGACGATAGTTATTACGAAGAGTGGTTTCAGGAAGTAGAAGATGGCTGGATTGTTGGTGTCAATTTTCAGGAGCATGTAATTACCGAGTTCAGGGATAATAACATCGATTATTACATTAACTTTGGGGGTGCTTTTGACCATCTGCCATGGCGAACATTAAAGCCCTTACAATTCTTTAAAAAAGTTGAAGAACTGCTGACAAAAAGATTGAACTAAATATTTATTTTTATATAGTTAAATACACAAAATTTAAAATGGAACAACAAAATTATCAATATCAAGACAACAGTGTTTTTGTACAGGAAAAATCTGTTTCTAAAAAATTCTTTGCAAACGTTTTCTTATGGATGTTCGTTGCATTGCTATTATCTACGCTTTCAGCTTTTTACATTTCGAACAGTGAGAGTGCATTAAGGTCGTTAATCGACTTTGAAACAGGTAGAAGAACAGCTTTAGGTTATGTAGCCATGTTTGCGCCACTTGGATTAGTTTTATTAATGGGCGCGGGTTTTAACAAATTATCTTATGGTGCACTATTAGGCGTTTTTGTGCTTTTCTCTATTTTATTAGGAGTGAGTTTGAGCTTTATCCTTTTAATTTATACGGGAGCCTCAATCATTACCTGTTTTGCAGCTGCTGCTGGTATTTTTGGCATTATGGCTTTTATGGGCTATACTACTAATATCGACTTAAGTAAGTTTGGTCCTATCTTAATGGTAGGTGTTGCTGGATTATTTATTGCGAGCATTCTTAACATGTTTATTAAAAGCGAACAATTTAGCCTGATTATGGCCTTTGTAGGTATTGCAGTATTTACTGCGTTAACTGCATATGATGTGCAGAAAATCAAAAGAATTGGGATGGGAATCCAAGAGAGCGGAGAAGCAATTCCAGAAGCAGATACTAAAAAACTGGCAATAATGGCGGCTTTAAATTTGTATCTGGATTTCATCAATATCTTCCTTTTCTTACTCCGTATTTTCGGAAGCAGAAAATAGACATTAACAAAACAATATTCTTAAGGCCGTGCAGAATTGCATGGCCTTTGTAATTTTATTTGGCAGCAAAGCGATAAATTTTGGAATTGATGTAGCTTTGTTGCATTTTTGTATGCTTATTAAGAAAGACGGAGGGATTAGACCCAACGAAGTCTTAGCAACCTGTAACCGTACAAGGTGCTAAATTCTATCCTGAATTATTCGGGACCAGATAAGTTTAGGATTACGATTCACGTACCAACTTTTTAAATAAGCCTTTTAGAGACTTGAGATTATAGATTTGAGACTATAGATCTGAGACCATAGATTTGAGACCGTAGATTTGAAAGTTGAGACATAGCGTCTACCCAATTTCATATATCTTACACCTCATATCTCATATCTCATATCTGATTTCTGACATCCCGTATCTCATATCTCAAATCTTACAACAAGAATGAGCATAAGAGAAGAATTAGAGAAACGTATTTTGGTGATTGATGGTGCAATGGGTACCATGATTCAGCGATATACTTTAACAGAAGAAGATTTTAGAGGCGAGCGATTTAAAAATCATCCCTGTGATGTAAAAGGCAATAACGATTTGCTTAACATTACACGTCCGGATATTATTAAAACCATACACCTGGAGTATTTGGCAGCTGGTGCCGATATTATCGAAACCAATACGTTCAGTACCCAGCGCATTTCTATGGCCGATTACCAGATGGAAGATCTCTCTTATGAAATGAGTTTCGAAGGGGCGCGTGTGGCAAAAGATGCCGTAAATGAATTTATGGCTGCAAATCCAGACCGTAAGTGTTTCGTTGCTGGTGCTATAGGCCCAACCAACCGTACCCTTTCCATGTCGCCGAATGTAAACGACCCTGGTTTTAGAGCGGTTTATTTTGATGAACTCGAAGCAGCTTATTACGAGCAGGTACGTGGTTTGGTAGATGGAGGTTCAGACGTCTTATTAATCGAAACCATTTTTGATACCTTAAATGCTAAAGTGGCTATTGTAGCCATTAAAAAATATGAGGAAGTTATTGGTCGTAAACTGGAAATTATGATTTCTGGTACCATTACCGATGCTTCCGGCAGAACACTTTCAGGTCAAACTGCCGAAGCTTTTTTAAACTCTGTAATGCATGCAAAACCTTTAAGTATCGGTTTTAACTGTGCTTTAGGAGCTAAAGAAATGCGTCCGCATATAGAAGAACTTGCTGCAAAAGCAGGTTGCTATGTATCAGCCTATCCAAACGCAGGTTTACCAAATGAGTTCGGCGCATACGATGAGCAGCCGCATGAAACAGCACATTTGGTAGATGATTTTATTGCTTCAGGCTTTGTTAATATTGTTGGGGGCTGTTGCGGTACCACGCCAGATCATATTGGTTGTATTGCCAAAAATGCAAGAAAGGCCGAACCACGGAAAATCCCTGTACTTGAACCACATATGCGTTTAAGCGGATTGGAACCTGTAACCATCACTCCAGAAAGCATTTTTGTAAATATAGGAGAAAGAACAAATATCACCGGATCGCCAAAATTTTCCAAATTGATTTTAGGTGGCGATTACGAAGCCGCTCTGGCCGTTGCCTTACAGCAGGTTGAAGGTGGTGCACAGGTAATTGATGTGAACATGGATGAAGGGATGTTGGATTCGGAAGCAGCAATGACCAAATTCTTAAACCTCATTGCCTCTGAACCTGATATTGCCAAATTGCCTATCATGGTCGATTCATCCAAATGGTCGGTTATTGAAAATGGCTTAAAATGTTTGCAGGGAAAAGGAATTGTAAACTCCATTTCACTAAAAGAAGGAGAAGATAAATTTCGCGAAAGTGCCCGCAAAATTATGCAATACGGTGCTGCCGTAGTTGTTATGGCATTTGATGAGCAAGGGCAGGCCGATAATTATGAGCGCAGAAAAGAAATCTGTAAAAGAAGTTACGATATATTAGTAAACGAAATCGGTTTCCCCGCAGAGGATATCATTTTCGACCCAAATATTTTAACTGTTGCAACCGGCTTAGAAGAGCATAATAATTATGCTGTCGATTTTATAAATGCCACCCGATGGATTAAAGAGAACCTTCCTCATGCAAAAGTAAGCGGAGGGGTTTCCAATATTTCTTTCTCTTTTAGAGGGAATAACACCGTACGGGAAGCAATGCACTCTGCATTTCTTTATCACGCCATTCAGGCAGGTTTAGATATGGGAATCGTTAATGCAGGGATGTTGGAAGTTTACCAGGAAATTCCACCTGAATTGTTAGAAAGGGTAGAAGATGTACTCTTAAACCGAAGAGACGATGCTACAGAGCGATTGGTAGAATATGCAGATACGGTAAAATCAAAAGGAAAAGAAGTTGTTAAAGACGAAGAGTGGAGAAAAGGCCCGGTTGAAGAAAGGTTATCACATTCGCTTGTAAAAGGAATTGTAGAATACCTGGATGATGATGTAGAAGAAGCAAGGCAAAAATATGCCCGCCCAATCCAGGTTATCGAAGGGCCATTGATGGATGGAATGAACATCGTAGGTGATTTATTTGGTGCCGGGAAAATGTTCCTTCCCCAGGTAGTAAAATCAGCAAGGGTAATGAAAAAAGCCGTAGCCTACTTATTGCCGTTTATCGAACAAGAGAAATTGGATAATCCCGATCAGGATCAAAATTCATCAGCAGGAAGAGTATTAATGGCCACAGTTAAAGGTGATGTACATGATATTGGAAAAAATATTGTGGGTGTGGTATTGGCTTGTAACAACTTCGAGATTGTAGATATGGGCGTGATGGTTCCTGCACAGGAAATCATTAAAAAGGCCAAAGAAATAAAAGCAGATATTATTGGTTTAAGCGGATTAATTACACCTTCATTAGATGAAATGGTTCACTTTGCCAAAGAAATGGAACGCGAAGGTTTTACCATTCCATTAATTATCGGAGGAGCTACAACTTCAAGAATCCATGCTGCGGTAAAAGTAGCACCAAATTATTCGGGGCCTGCCATTCACGTATTGGATGCTTCAAGAAGCGTTACCGTTTGCAGCACTTTGATGAACCCTGAAACAAGAGACGATTACATTGCTGGTATAAGAGCCGAATATGATAAAGCCCGAGAAGCCCACTTAAATAAACGATCGGATAAACGTTTTAAAACACTTGAAGATGCACGTGAGCATAAATTTAAGATCGATTTTCAACCCAACCTGCCGGTGCCGGAATTTACAGGCACCAGGGTTTTCGATAATTATCCTTTAGAAGAACTGGTACCATATATCGATTGGACACCGTTTTTTCATACATGGGAGCTCCGGGGGAGCTATCCAAAAATTTTCGATGATAAAAATGTTGGCGATGAAGCGAAAAAGCTTTTCGATGACGCGCAGACTTTGTTAAAACGCATTCTCGATGAAAAGCTGTTAACAGCAAGAGCCGTAATTGGTTTTTGGCCAGCAAATGCAGTAGGAGATGATATTGAGTTGAGAGTTGAAAGTGATCAGTTGTCAAACGACTCTGAACTGAAAACTGAGAACTCCAAACTGGTAACCATCCACACCCTACGCCAGCAGGCAGAAAAAGTAGATGGGCAGCCTTATTATGCCTTATCTGATTTTATTGCGCCGAAAGAAAGCGGTATTCAGGATTATTTTGGTGGTTTTGCAGTAACAGCAGGTATCGGTATTGATGAATTGGTAAATGAGTTTGAGTCCAATTACGACGATTATAACAGCATTATGGCTAAAGCACTGGCCGATCGTTTAGCTGAAGCCTTTGCAGAGCGCATGCACGAACGTGTACGAAAAGAATACTGGGGTTATGCACAAGATGAAAACTTAAGCAATCAGGAATTAATTAAAGAGGAATATGCAGGTATCCGTCCCGCACCAGGTTACCCTGCCTGTCCGGAACATACTGAAAAAGGCACTTTATTCGAATTGCTTGATGCAGAGAATAAAATCGGATTACATTTAACCGAAAGTTATGCCATGTATCCTACAGCAGCAGTAAGTGGATTTTATTTCGCACACCCGGATTCAAGATATTTCGGTTTAGGAAAAATTACCAAAGATCAGATAGAGGATTATGCCATCAGGAAAAACATGCCGATTGAAGAAGTGGAGCGGTGGTTAAGTCCGAATTTAGCTTATTAACTCCAATCCATAACAGAGGAGAGGAATCGTATTACAATTAAAACTTAAAGTCCCGATTATTCGGGATTAGGCTATGAAGATTACAGACCATATAAAAAACGCAAAGGGTAAAACCTTATTCTCATTTGAATTATTACCGCCAGTAAAAGGGCAGAGCATCCAATGGATTTACGATGCCATAGAACCACTTTTGGAGTTTAATCCGCCATTTATTGATGTGACTTCGCTCCGTGAGGATTACATTTATAAAGAACAGGCAAATGGTTTGCTGCAAAAAGTATCATACCGTAAGCGTCCTGGTACCATTGCTATTTGTGCGGCCATAATCCATAAATATAAAGTTGATGCCGTTCCACACCTAATCTGCGGTGGCTTTACCAAAGAAGAAACCGAAAATGCACTGATTGATTTACAGTTTTTAGGTATAGATAATGTTTTGGCTTTGCGTGGTGATGCCCGTAAAGCTGATGGAAATTTCGTTCCAACTCCTGGCGGACACTGTTATGCGACAGATTTGATCGAACACATTAAAAACCATAACGAGGGTAAATTTTTGCACGAAGATGTAGAAACTTTTAAAAGTGATTTCTGTATCGGCGTGGCAGGTTATCCCGAAAAACACTTCGAAGCACCCAATATGAGTACCGATTTTAAATTTTTGAAAAAGAAGGTAGAAGCAGGAGCAGAATTTATTGTAACCCAGATGTTTTTTGATAACCAAAAGTATTTCGATTTCGTAAAAAAATGCCGGGAAAATGATATCAATGTGCCAATTATACCTGGTTTGAAACCGATTAGCACCTTATCACAGCTAAATGTTTTACCAAAGATTTTTCATATAGATTTACCCGATGAGTTAACTGATGCATTATCGCATGCCAAAAATAATAATGAGGCAAAAGAGATCGGTACAGAAGCAATGATTAAACAATGTAAAGAATTGATAGATTTTGGCGCACCGGTATTACACTTTTACACAATGGGCCGCCCTGAGCAGACCAAAAAAATTGCAAAGGCCATATTTTAATATTACTTACATAATATCCCTTATTCCGTGGTAATTTGTGTTTCCGTGGCAAAAATAGTTATTGATGAACAATTTACATACAGATCAACAAAACCTTGATGCTATACTAACAGAAGTTAAACAACAGGGAATAGATTATTTAAATCACATTCATGAACGCTCAACAACAAGTTCGGGTAATGTAGAAACGGTTATCAATTTAAACGAAGAGGGGATTGGTGTCAAAAATACCCTGGCTCAATTTAACCAGCGTTTCGAACCCACTATGGTAGCCTCTTCTGGCCCAAGGTATTGGGGTTTTGTTACCGGAGGAACCACACCTGCTGCTATTGCTGGCGATTGGCTTGCCACCATCTACGATCAAAACACCCAAAGCGCAAATGGTAATGGCGATGTTTCGGCTAGAATCGAACTCGAAACCATTCAGTTATTACTTTCCTTATTTAACCTGCCGAAAGATTTCTTTGGTGGTTTTGTAACAGGAGCTACCTTATCTAATTTTACTTGTTTAGCGGTAGCCAGACAATGGATTGGAAAACAGATGGGTAAAGATTTTGCGAGGGAAGGCATTTCGGGAAATGTAAAAATACTATCTGCCACGCCACATTCATCTGCCATTAAATCCTTATCCATGCTTGGTTTAGGCAGCAGCAATGTTATACAGGTAAATGTATTGCAAGGTAATCGCGAAGCTTTGGATGTTGCAGATCTTGAGCTTAAAATACAAGCTTTAAATGGCGAGCCTTTCATCTTAATATCTAGCGCAGGAACCGTAAATACGGTAGACTTTGATGATTTTGAAGCCATTAATGTATTAAAAGATAAGTATAATTTTTGGTGGCATATTGATGCTGCTTTTGGCGGTTTCGCAGCTTGTTCACCCAAATACAAACACCTGCTTAAAGGCTGGGAAAATGCCGATAGCATTACGGTAGATTGCCACAAATGGTTAAATGTGCCTTACGAAAGTGCGGTATTTTTTGTTAAAGAAAAGCATCAGCAATTACAGGTAGAAACGTTCCAAAACTCCAATGCTGCTTATTTAGGTAATCCGCTAGAAAATTTCAGTTATTTAAACTTTCTGCCAGAAAATTCACGCCGCCTCAAGGCCTTACCTGCATGGTTTACCTTAACAAGTTATGGAAAACGAGGGTATCGGGATATTGTAGAATGTAACGTTGAAATGGCCCTCCAGTTTGCCGATTTCATCAATGAAAATTCAAACTTCGAATTGCGGGCACCCGTGCGTTTAAATACTGTTTGTTTCTCATTAACCGATGAAAATTTAGTAACAACATTTCTGAATAAATTAAATGCGAGTGGTAAAGTATTTATGACCCCGACATTTTACAATGGGAAAAAAGGAATCCGGGCTGCTTTTGTAAATTGGCGTACATCAGCTAGTGATGTGGAATCAGTTACTACAACAATGCTCCAAATTCTTACAGAACTTTAACTATAATTTTATTGTTTTTAAGGTACACAACTTATATTTGCAACAATGAAGTTTAATACCTTTAAATACGTTTTGATCAGCTGCATTGCCCTAACTTTTTTCTTAAAAGTAAGCAATCTGGTTTCGTATTTAAGCTATTCTGCTGATATTGAAGTTTTATCAACCAATGATGACGCGACAGAGAAAGAAGAAAAAAAAATAGAAACTGAATATGCTGTGCAGCAGATGATGTTTCAATATGAGATAAATTTCCCTTTTCAAAGTTCAAAAAAGGTCGTCATCCACGATCATTCTTTTAAATTAGCTTACTTTCCTGAGGTTTTAACTCCTCCACCCTCCGTATAAGAATAACTTTTACCGTTAAACTCCGCTTCTAAGAAACGGAAACAATTATCTATTTTAAAAATTACAAATTATATATATGAAACGAGCAATTTCATTTGCAGTGTTATTAATCGCTGCTTCGTTAAAAATCAGTGCACAAGAGGTTGTGCAAAATAATGTTAAACCAGTAGAAAATGCCCTAACACAGGTTACAAAGCTGCAACCAGTAAGTTTTACCTATGATAAAGTGTGGGCAGAGAAATTGAAATTATCTGCCAGACCACAATATGGTTTTGTAGGGGCCGATGCTAAAGCTGCCGTTCCTGAACTTATTTCCGTTCAGGCAAAAAGTTATCCATCCGGTAAAAATGCTTTTCAAAACGCTACCATAACCAAGGTTGATTACGAAAATTTAGTTCCGCTTTTGGTGGCCAGTATAAAAGAGCAACAACAGCAAATTGAACAATTACAGCGCGAATTAAGCGCGTTAAAATCACAAAATGCCAAATAGAAAAAATCCCGATGTAAATCGGGATTTTTCATTAAATATAATTACTGAAAGTAAAAAAATGGTAACTAATCTGTGGTTAAAGCCACCTGGTGTAATTATTGGACTAGCTTTACCATATTAATATTAAAAATAAATGAATAACAAAATTGCCGAAAGCCAGTCTAGATCAAATTACGCCGTTCCCTTAGTTACCATTACCCTTTTATTCTTTATGTGGGGATTCATCACCTGCATGAACGATATTTTGATTCCATATTTGAAGCAGCTTTTTAAATTGAGCTTTTTTGAATCTATGCTGGTGCAATTTTGTTTCTTCGGAGCTTATTTCGTCGGATCATTAATTTATTTCCTAATTTCTTATACCAATGGCGACCCAATTAATAAAGTGGGTTATAAAAAAGGAATTCTATTCGGTATTGTACTTGCAGCAATCGGTTGTGCTTTGTTTTTTCCGGCGGCTACCTACTCTGTTTATCCACTGTTTTTAGGTGCATTATTTGTGCTTGGATTGGGTTTTACCGTTTTACAGATTACGGCCAACGCTTATGTTTCTTTATTAGGACCTGAGGATAGTGCATCCAGCCGTTTAAATTTAACACAGGCTTTTAATGCTTTTGGAACCACAATTGCCCCAATTTTAGGTGGTCATCTTATTTTTGAATTCTTTTCTGAAGCTGATGGCAGTTTTAGTGCTTCCGCAACACGTATTCCATATTTAATTTTTGCAGGCATCTTGTTGCTTGTGGGTTTGCTTATTTTTTATGTTAAACTTCCATCTTTCCAGCCTGAAGAAGAGGAACAAGTAAAAGGTTTGGGCGTATTAAAATTTCCACATTTAACCAGGGGAATCATCGCTTTATTCTGCTATGTTGGTGCAGAGGTGGCTGTGGGTAGCTTTATCATCAGCTTTTTAAGATTGCCTGAAATAACCGGATTGGATGAGGTGGTGAGTAAAAATTACCTGTCGCTTTACTGGGGAGGAGCAATGATTGGCCGTTTTGTAGGATCAATTTCTCTTAGCCATACTTTAAGTCAATCGAAAAAGATTATTTATATGTTAGGTACAGCCATTTTGGTTTTTGCCTTAATTTATGGTATTGTAGATTTAACTTTTGCACAGATCAGTTTCTTTTTGGCATTTATCGCACTAAATTTCCTTGGATTTTTAGTCGGGAAATCAGCGCCAGCCAGAACTTTGGCTATTTTCTCTGCCATTAATGTGTTGTTGTTAGTATCAGCAATGGTAAATAAAGGTGAATTGGCGATGTACAGCGTTTTAGGTATCGGAATTTTCAACTCCATTATGTTCTCCAACATTTATACGCTTTCAATTGCTAAATTGGGTGCATATACCAGTCAGGGCTCTTCTTTAATGGTGATGGCCATTTTGGGCGGCGCCATTATGCCGCTTATTCAAGGTGCCGTAGCCGATAAAATTGGTGTTCACCATTCATTTATTCTGCCATTGGTGTGTTACCTTTTTATTTTGTATTTCGGTATTTATTGCTCAAAAAGATTAAAAGGCATTGAGCAAACAAGTATAAAATCGGGACATTAATATAAATGCTAAAGAAGTCAAGTTTTTAAAACTTGACTTCTTTTTTTATGTTTCTAATAGCCTTTAAGCAAATAATTCTTAAACCCTTCAAAATCCACACCCAACTGATCGGCATGTTTAGGTTTACTTTCTAAAGCTTTTACCTGTTCAGGGATTTCAATTTTAGCAGCGATATCCACGGGGAATATATCAGGAAACTTGCAAGCGTGTGCAGTAGATAAGAAAACAGCAGCACTTTCATCAGTTGGTTTTTCAGTTCTGTATTTTTCAATAGCCAAATAAGCTATCGCAGTATGCGGACAGGCTACATAATTGAGTTTACCATCTAGCACTTTTATTCCTTCCAGTGTTTCTTCGTCAGTAAAGCGATATGAGGTTACCACCTTTTTAATGCTTTCAATATCCTGATCAAACAAATCCATAATGCGTACCCAATTACTTGGTGCACCAACATCCATGGCGTTGGAGTAAGTTTGTGTTGATGGTTTAGTTTCATAAACACCACTTTGTAAAAAGCGTGGTACAGTATCGTTTACATTAGTGGCTGCGATAAACTGTTTAACAGGTAAACCCAGCTTATAGGCCAATAAGCCAGCACCAATATTTCCGAAATTGCCACTTGGCACCGAAAATACTACATCGGTTAAACCTTGCTTTTTCAGCTGGGCATACGTATTGAAATAATAGAATGTTTGTGGGATCAATCGGGAGATGTTAATCGAATTGGCAGAAGTTAATCTGAATTTTGTATTCAGTTCTGTATCTGCAAAGGCTTGTTTAACCAGTGCCTGGCAATCGTCGAAAGTTCCTTTTACCTCCACGGCCCTAATGTTTTCGCCATTGGTTGTTAACTGTAATTCCTGTATAGGGCTCACTTTTCCTTCAGGGTAAAGAATTGTTACCCTCGTGTTTGGTACACCTAAGAAACCCAATGCTACAGCACCGCCGGTATCGCCTGATGTAGCTACCAAAACATCTAAAAGTTGTTCGCCATCCTTTAAAAAATATGCCATCACACGACTCATAAAACGGGCGCCAAAATCTTTAAATGCTAACGATGGTCCGTGGAACAATTCGAGCACAAAAGTTTTATCCTCCAATTTTACTGCAGGTGCTTCAAAGTTAATGGCATCATCAATTAAAGCTTTTAAATCTTCAGAAGGAATTTCATCTTTTAATAAAGTTGAAGCTATTTTGTAAGCAATTTCTGGTAGCGTATATTTCTCTATATTTTCGATAAAATCTGCATCAAGCTGCGGAATTTCAACAGGCATGTATAAACCTTTATCTTGTGGCATGCTGTTAAAAACGGCTTCTTTGAAAGAAACGCGTAAATCTTTATTGTTGGTTGAGTATAGTTTCATTTTAAGGTTAAGGGTTTAGGGTGTAAGGTTTAGGGTTATGGCGCAGAGTACAAGCCTACGCCTTAAGCTTTCTCCTTAAGCCTTATTTACATCACTTTTGGCCCTTCCGCATTAACCGGAGACACAAAAGCTTTGCTGTTAATATTTATTTTATGTAAATGTTGCTGTTGTGATTTTGTTATTTTTCTGGCGGTTTCTTCGTCTTTAGTTAAGGCGAAAACAGATGGGCCTGAACCTGAAATTCCGAAGCCAATTGCGCCGTTTTCCATGGCCAGTTTCCTCATTTCTTCAAAACCTGGTATCAGGATCGAACGAGTTGGTTCTACCAGAACATCTTTCATGCTTCGTCCGATCAGATCGAAGTCGTTCATAAATAATCCGCTTACCAAACCCGCCACATTTCCCCATTGTGTAACGGCATCTTTTAAGGCCACCTTACTGCGGATCATCTGGCGTGCATCTTTGGTAGGTACATCCACCTCCGGATATACAATAGCGGCATACATGCCAGCTGGTGTAGGTAAAGAAATCACATCTAATGGTTCATAACTTCTTACCAGTACAAAACCACCCAATAGGGCAGGCGCAACATTATCGGCATGGCCATAACCACAGGCCAGTTCTTCACCTTTCATCGCAAATGGAACAAGTTCAGTTGCAGTTAATAAATCGCCCATTAATTTGTTAATGGCAAAAAGTCCTGCAACTGTACTGGCTGAGCTCGATCCCAATCCGCTACCAATTGGCATTTTCTTATGGAGTTCAATCGCTACGCCAATATCTAAGCGGTTGATATGCTGTAAATAATGTTGTACACTTGCGCTAACCGTATTTTTAGCGGCATCTAGAGGTAAACGGCCATCATCACCAGTAATTTTTTTAATCACTACGCCAGGAGTATCTGTAAATCTCATTTCAACTTCATCGCCAGGCTCGTTTACAGCGAAACCCAGTACATCGAAGCCACAAACTACATTTGCAACAGTTGCCGGAGCGAAAACTTTTAGACTATTTTTCATTATTATTATTGGCTTATCTATTTGTTAAGCGTTATTTGGTTTAAATGATATTTCAAATGCACTAAGTAATCATCGATAAAAAAAGAAAGGGTGTGCATTTCTATTTTCCCTTTTCCTGTGTCGCAGGTGTTTTGAAGCTTTTCCTCTGGAATATTTTCAATTACCCGGCTAATCTGATAGTTTAATAACTTCCAAAGCATTATAACTTCTGCAATAGCTGCCTCCTGGTAGTTTTGGTGGTTTACCCATTCATCCTGATGATAAATAATTTTAACCCTTTGTTCATATTGTCCAACAACCAAACGACGGATGTTGTTAACTGCACTATCTACCAAATGACCCAACAATTCCTTTTTAGACCATTTTAAAGGCTGTGGTTTATCATTCCATGCCTCATCCGGAATATTTTCGAAATCGATCATCGCCTGATTAACCAAGTGAAGGATCTCGTTCTTTTTGTCTAAAACCGAATTCATCTCGTTACTTATTTAAAGTACCTACATTAATGATATCCGCAAAAACACCAGCGGCCGTAACTTCGGCACCTGCCCCAGGGCCTTTTACCACCAACGGGCGCGATTTATATCGATCAGTAGTGAATGAGATAATATTATCGCTTCCCGATAACATATAGAATGGATGACTATCATCAACCATTTGCAGGCTGATTTCTACATTTCCATCTTCTAACTTGCCGATGTAGCGCAAAACTTTTCCATCATTGGCTGCGGTATTCTTTAAATTTTCAAAATAAGCTGCATTTGCCTTCAATTCCGAATAGAAATCTTCTACTGAAGTTGCATTTAAACAAGCTTCAGGCAAAATATTGTCGATTTTTACGTCGCTCGCTTCCAATGGATACCCTGCGTCACGGGCCAGGATCAGCATTTTACGCATAAAATCTTTTCCATTTAAGTCATCACGTGGATCTGGCTCAGTATAACCCAGCTCCTGCGCTTCCTTTACCGTTTCGTAAAAACCGGCATCGCCTTTAAAATTATTGAAGATGTAAGAAATGGTTCCTGATAAAATGGCTTCAATGCGTGCAACCTTATCACCGCTCATCATCAACTCGCGCAGGGTACGGATAATCGGCAAACCTGCACCTACATTGGTTTCATAATAAAAATCGACACCAAACTTACGGGCTGTATCTTTAAATGATTTATACTGGGCAAAATCAGCTGAGTTACCTTTTTTATTACAGGTTACCACCGAAATGCTGCTTTCGAATATGTCCTGGTAAAATTCAATTGGCGATTCTGCAGCAGTATTATCCACAAATACGCAATTTGGGAGATTCAAAGCTTTCATTTTGGCTACAAAGCCTGCTAAATCAGCAGTTTCACCTTGTGTGTTTAATTCAGTTTCCCAATTTTCCAGTGAAAGGCCATCAGCATTGAAAATCATTTTTCGGGTGTTGCTGATACCAGCTACTTTTACCTGTAAATCGTTATTTGCTGCTAAGAAAGGCATCTGCTCTTTTAACTGATTGAACAATGTTTTTCCAATATTACCTGTACCTAAACAAAAAACGTTCAATGTTCTTTTCAGGTCTGTGAAAAAAGCATCATGTACGGCATTAACCGCTTTTGATAAATCGTCTTTACTAATAATTACCGAGATATTATATTCAGAAGAACCTTGTGCAATGGCCCTCACATTAATACCGTTACGACCTAAAGCACTGAACAAACGTCCGCTCATGCCTGGTGTACGTTTCATATTTTCGCCCACTATTGCCAAAACTGCCAGGTTGTTTTCAACTTCCGGCAACTCTAATTTCTTTGCGTCCAGTTCAAGCTCAAATTCTTTTTTGATTAAAGCAATTGCCTGTGAAGCATCTGTTGGTTTAACTGCGAAAGTAATGCTATGCTCTGATGAAGATTGAGTAATCAACACCACATTGATCTGCTCGCGCGATAGAAGCGAGAATAACCTGCCGCTAAAGCCTGCCTTGCCCACCATACCGCTTCCGGTTAAGTTGATAATACTGATATGATCAATAGATGAAATACCTTTTATTGGTAAACTTGATGCTTTAACATCACTTTTAATGTATGTTCCGGCAAAATCTGGCTCAAAAGTATTTTTAATTACAATCGGAATTTTCTTCATAAAAGCTGGAATCATTGTAGGCGGATAAATAACTTTCGCGCCAAAATAACTCAGCTCCATGGCTTCGGTATAACTTAACTCTGGTAAAGAAAATGCTTTTTTCACAATGCGTGGGTCAGCCGTCATCATGCCGTTTACATCTGTCCAGATTTCTATTTCTTCCGCATTTAAAGCTGCTCCCCAAACCGCTGCTGTATAATCAGAACCACCGCGACCTAATGTAGTAACCCTGCCTGAGGCATTACTCGCAATAAAACCAGTAACAAAAAGCACTTTATTTTTATTTTCCTGGTAAAAATTGTTGATGAGCATTTCGGTTAAGTCCGTATCCACTTTCGCCTGACCAAAATTGCTGTCAGTTTTAATCAACTCAGACCCATTAACATAATGCGCGTCGCCAATATTTTGCGAGGCGATATGGCTGATCATGAAAGTAGAACAGCGCTCGCCATAACTTAAAATCTGATCTTTGGTTTGCAAACTTAGTTCACGCAAGTTGGTTACCGCCTGCAACAAATCTTCCAATTCGTTAAAAAATATCTTTAAGCGGGTAAATACCGGGTTTTGTGCAGCAGCTGGTAAAAGTGCGCGGATTACAGCAAAATGTTTTGCTTCAATTTCTTTTAAATGGGTGTCGTAATCCTCGCCACGCTCAGCCATCTCGGCCATATCGGTAAGCAGATTGGTAACACCACTCATTGCCGATAATACAACTACCGGGCTATTCTTCTGTTTTTCTTCGCCAACCAGGCGCAAGAGCGTTTTAATGTTCTCGGCCGAACCTACGGATGTGCCGCCGAATTTAAGTACTTTCATTAGTTTATATTGGTTTTAACTGTTTTATACTGTGCAAATTTTTTCATTGTTAAGGGTGCTCGTACAGCTTTCAATCAGCTTGGGTTAAAAAAAAAGCGTCCCGATTTTCATCGGGACGCTCTCTGTGTTTTATGTTTTTTCAATTTACAACAAATTAGCCCCGCTGGTTTATACCGGTGGTAATAATAATCGTTGTAATAATCGAAGTGTTAAAATTCATCTTGTCTTTGTGTACTTTGTACACCGTAAAGTAGGAGATTATTTTTTTAAAATGCAAATGTTTTTTGATTTTTATTTCGAAATTTTTATTAAAACGTTTAAGTAGATGAAATAGACGAATTATTTTTTAATAATGGAAAGGTGCCCAAAAGATCTTCTTTTGATACCTACTTTAGGCATTAGATATGCTAAATCTGTTATTTGGAAAAAGCGGAAAATGTATACGTTTAGCTTTCAAATGTTTTAATCTAAAAAATCAAGCTCAATTCCATTTTCACAAATAACAATTAAACCCTTATCGCACTTCAAATAATTTTTGGAAATTAACATTACCTCTTTACAATCTTTTAATTATTTCTACATACAAGCTTCCTCTCGAAGCAGATTTTCAACCTATAAGTACATTGCTCTCTGGCTATCATCAAAATTTTAGCAAACTAAAACCATTTACCAAATTGTACTTAGTGTAATTTTTAATATTTTTTATGCTTGTATAATCAGTTGTAAATAGCTGTAAATAAAATATTTACATAATAGTGTATTTGCTACAATATGTAAAAATTTACGCTTTAAAACTAGCTTTTCTGGAAGATAAGTCTTTACCTTTGCTGTACTAACTAACTTATTGTTATGAGCAAAAAGAAACTGCAAACGCCAGATTTAAGCTATTTAAATCTAGGCGGAAACATTGCTGTAAAGTACCAATTATCTCCAACGGAATTAATTGATGACGCCTTATTAAATAAAGAAGGTACGCTGGCTTCTTCCGGAGCATTGGCGGTTGATACCGGAAAATTTACTGGGCGATCGCCCAAAGACCGCTTTATTGTGTGCGACGAAGTTACAGAAGATGAGGTTTGGTGGGGCGATGTAAACATTAAAATCAGTCCTGAAAAATTCGACCAGCTGTTTTACAAACTTACCAGCTATCTTGAAGATAAAAAAATCTATGTTCGCGATGCATCTGCCTGTGCCAATCCGGATTATTCGATTTCCATCAGGGTGATTACAGAAACCGCTTACCAGAATCTTTTTGCCCATCACTTATTTATCCGCCCTGAAGAAGATCAGCTTGGCATAACGCCAGAGTGGACCATCATTGCGGCACCAGGCTTTTTGGCCGAACCTGCAATTGATGGCACCAGGCAGGAAAACTTTTCTATAATCAATTTTACAAAGAAAATGATCTTGATCGGTGGAACAGGTTATACCGGCGAAATAAAAAAAGGGATTTTCTCAGTTTTAAATTTTATTCTTCCAGTATATAAGCATACACTTTCTATGCATTGTTCAGCCAATGTGGGAAAAGATGGAGATACCGCTATATTTTTTGGCCTCTCGGGCACAGGGAAAACAACTTTGTCTGCCGATCCCGAAAGAGGGCTTATCGGAGACGACGAACATGGTTGGGGCAATGATTCTGTTTTTAACTTTGAAGGTGGTTGCTATGCCAAATGTGTTGATTTAACGGAAGAGAAAGAACCGCAGATATATAAGGCAATCAGATTTGGGTCATTATTAGAGAATACCAATTTTTTCCCGGGTACTGAAAACGTTGATTATAGTAATATCTCCAAAACGGAAAATACCCGCGTAGCTTACCCGATAAACTATATCGACAATGCAATTTTACCTTCCATAGCCTCAGTTCCTAAAAACATATTTTTTTTAACAGCAGATGCATTCGGCGTGTTGCCACCAATTTCTAAACTGAATGTAGAACAAGCCATGTTCCACTTTATGAGTGGGTATACCGCTAAAGTTGCAGGAACAGAAACCGGTGTTAACGAGCCACAATTAACCTTTTCAGCCTGTTTTGGTAAAGCGTTCCTCCCATTACACCCTTCAAGATACGCTACTTTATTGGGCGAAAAGATGAAGAAACACGAAGTAAATGTTTGGCTGGTAAATACAGGATGGAGTGGGGGCGCTTACGGGGTGGGTAAAAGAATGAAGTTGAGTTATACCAGGGCAATGATAAGTGCCGCATTGAACGGAGATCTCGAACATAATAATTATAAACAGCACCACGTGTTTAAATTAATGATGCCGTTAAATTGTCCCGGAGTTCCGAACGATATTTTAGACCCCTCCAAAACATGGGATAATCAGGAAGAATATTATTTTAAGGCTTATCAACTTGCAGATGCGTTTTCTGAAAATTTCAGGCAGTTCGAACTGACAAAAGTATTAAAAAGCAGACACGAAGCGTTAAAATTATGTTAAATGCACTTTAAAATGCATTTTTTGAGAGAAAAATTTGCAATTCGATTTTTTTTTAGTTTTTATTGTGAAAGAATTGCCTCGGCTGGGGCAATTTTTTTGTTATACACCCTTGGTGGTTTACCGAAACTAAATTCTAAGTAACGATTTAATTGCTTATTGATTTATTAATTTGTAATTTAAAATCAATTTATAAATTTGTTTTTCGCAACAATTTCGGATAAGAAACGTTGTGTGTAGTACAAAAGAAAAAAACAGCTAAAAATTAAAAACAAGAACTAAAACTAAAATTTCAAAAAAAATGGCAAACGCACCAAAACCAACAACTGTTAAAAAAGAGAGCTCTTCTAGTGCTTCAAATGTATTTGCAACATTCGTTATTCCAATCTGTATTGTTATTGGATTCTGTGTTTGGAGATTCGTATTCGGAGAAGGAAGTAACTTTATCGATGGCGACAGAGAGAAATTACCATTACCTGGTAACTATCTTGGAACAGCATACAAAGGAGGCCCGATTGTGGCAATCTTAGTTGGATTACTATTAGTAGTAATTGTATTCTCTATCGAACGTTTCATCGTTATTGGTAAAGCAAGTGGAAAATCTAGCTTAGATACTTTCATCCGCAAAGTACAAGGTTTATTAAGCGCAGGTAACATCGAAGCTGCAAAAGCTGAGTGTGATAAACAAGAAGGTTCAGTTGCTAACGTAATTAAATCAGGCTTGAAAAAATACAGCGAAGTTGAAGCAGATACCAACATGGATGTTGAGCAATCAATCGTTGCAATCCAAAAAGAGGTTGAAGAAGCTACAGCTTTAGAAATGCCAATGTTAGAGCAAAACTTAACCGTAATTGCAACTTTGGTATCAATCGGTACATTGGTAGGTTTATTGGGTACAGTAACAGGTATGATCCGTGCATTCGCCGGTTTAGCAAACTCTGGTGCTCCAGATCAGTCGGCATTAGCGGTAGGTATCTCTGAGGCATTGATCAACACTGCAACAGGTATCTTGGTATCAACTGTAGCAATTATCATGTACAACATATTAACTTCTAAAATTGACAAGTTAACTTATGCAATCGATGAGGCTGGTTTCAGCATCGTTCAAACATACGCTAGTTCGCATAAATAAGAATTTTGAAAAAATTTTTACCGGCTTTATGGAAAACCGGAAAAAAGATCATCATTATTAAAAACTAGTAAAAAATATTATGCCTAGAATTAAAGTTAAAAGAACAAGTACAGTAACAGATATGACCGCCATGTGTGATGTGGCCTCATTGTTACTTACTTTCTTCATCTTAACTGCTACTGCAAGGCAACCAGAACCACTAGCCGTTTCTACACCTTCATCTACATATGAATTTAAGGTGCCGGCAGAAAACAATGCGATTTTAACCATCGGCCAGGGTAAGGTTTTCTTTGAAGTAGCAGGAAATAATGTAAGAAGAAGAACATTAGAACTAATGGGCGAGCAATACAGTGTAAAGTTTACACCTGATGAACTTCAACGTTTCTCAGTAATATCAACTTTCGGTGTGCCGTTTGCAAGTTTAAAAGGATTTATCGCTATGAATGGATCGGATCGTATGAAACCAGGCGTACAAACTGGTATCCCTACAGATTCTACCGATAACCAATTAAACTCATGGGTTTTAAATGCTCGTAAAGCAACTAAAGAAATAAATAATCAGGATATGCGCGTTAGTATCAAAGGTGATGCTAAAGAAGAATATCCAGTTGTGAAAAAGATTATTGATGTGCTTCAGAAACAAAGTGTAAACAAATTTTTATTGGTTACTAACTCTGAAGCTAAAAAGAAATAAGAAATGGCAGAATTAAATACAGGCGGGAAGAAAGCCACACCAAGGGTTGATATGACTCCGATGGTGGATCTAATGTTTCTTTTGGTAACATTCTTTATCTTAACTACATCAATATCTACACCACAAGCGATGGATATTGCAAAACCAGATAAGAATGAGAAGTTACCTGAAAACAGACTAGAGCTGAAAGCAAGTAAAACCATGACCATCTTATTAGGTAAAAAGGATAAGATAGCTTGGTACATGGGCGTTGCAGGTGAAACAGCACCAACAATCGAATCAGGCTCACAAGTGGAAGCTGCTATCGTTAAAAATAGAAAAACAGCAGATGCATCAGGCGTTCCGGGAGATTTCGTAGTACTGGTAAAACCAACTACAGGATCAACTTTCCAGAACTTTGTTGACATTATGGATGAACTGGAAATTCTTAAAATTAAGGTTCGTCAGATTGATGATGATAATATCCTTGATAGCGAGAAAAATTTCATGAAAGAGCAAGGAATTTTATAATCAATAAAACCAATAGTTATGTCGAAGTTAGATATATTCAGAAAAGAATGGCTTGAAGTGGTTTTTGCAGATAAAAACAAAACCTATGGTGCGTACCAGTTGCGTAAAACCAATGGTGCAAATACCTCAAAAGCATTAATTATTGGCTCTATAATATTTCTAGTGTTATTTTTCTCTCCGAAAATCTATAGCCTTATCAAAGGTTCTATGGAGCATGAAGATGAGCAATTAAAAGCACAGGAAGTAATTTTAGCGCCGCCACCACCAGTGGATCCTAAAACGCCACCTCCACCACCGGTAGAGCCACCGCCACCGAAAGTTGACCAGGTGAAAATGCCACCTCCAATTGTAAAACCAGATATCGAGGTTCGTGATGAACCACCTACGGTAGAAAAATTGAAGGAAGCAGATCCAGGTCAGAGAGATATCAAAGGTGACCCAACAGCAGATATTGTTATTGCTGAACCAGTAGGTGAAGGACCGAAAAGAGAAGCTGCCGTTGCAGTTGATGATAATAAAGTTTATGACTTTGTTAGTATCGAGAAACAACCAGAATATCCGGGAGGTATTGCAAAATTCTATAAGTATTTAGGAGGAGCAATTAAATACCCACCAATGGCACAAGAAAACAACGTACAGGGTAAAGTATTTTTATCTTTCGTTGTAGAAAAAGATGGTAAGTTAACAGATATCCAGGTTACCCGTGGTTTGGGTAGCGGAACTGATGAAGAAGCTATCCGTGTGTTGAAAGCTAGTCCACGTTGGAACCCAGGTATCCAAAATGGTAAGCCGGTAAGGGTAAAATACAACATCAACGTTAACTTTACATTGAACTAATAGTAGATGTTAAATTTTGATATTTTTAAGCAAAAATCGCCTAAACAGCGGTTTTTGCTCATTTTAGGCCTTGTCATGTTTGTCTTTTACGTGGTATTGGGGCTAGCCTTCATGTTCTGGGAACCGATAGCATTACGTTTACCAGGGATTCCGCAATGGGGTAGAATCGCAATAGGGATCTTTTTAATTATTTATGCTTTTGTAAGACTTTTAAGCCTGAGCAGGCGAGATTAATCAATGAGAAACTTCCTATTTATATTTCTAATTCTGGCTCTTGTTTCCTGCAAACGTAAAAACAAAGCCGAAGCAGTTAAAGAAACCCGAACAAGCGGAACACTTAAAATGCTGGTTGATGAAAGCGTTGGGCTAATTGTAAAAGACCAGATTGATATATTTAGTCTTGATTACCCACAAGCGAAATTTGAGACCACAGTAAAGCCCGAACAAAAACTTCTGCCCGCCTTTTTAAACGATAGCGTAAGGGTAATTGTGTTGCCAAGGTTATTGACGAAAGCTGAAGAAAAATATTACAACCAACGTAATATCAAAATAAACACCTCAAGGTTTGCTGTAGATGGTATTGCTTTAATTACAAATCAGGGCAATATTGATAGTACAATAAACGTTAAAGATGTGATTGATATATTACAGGGGAAGAAATCAGATAAGAAATTGGTCTTTGATAACGCTTATTCAAGTACCTTTCAGTATTTTAAAGAACTGGCTAAAATCAGTCAATTTCCTACTACAGGCGTTTACTCTAAAAATTCTAGCAACGAAGTGATCAAACTTATTGCAGAAGATAAAAATTTTATTGGTATTTTGGGCGTAAATTGGATTACCAATAAGAATACCGAGGTGAGTGAATACCTCTCGCAGGTGAAAGTGTTAGGTGTAAAGAATGTGAAAGGTGCTCCAGGTGATGATAAATATTATAAACCAACTCAGGATAATCTGATTAATGGCGTTTATCCTTTCTTAAGAAATATAAATATCATAGATTGCGAAGGAAGAGATGGTTTAGGCACAGGATTTGCAACATGGTTAAGAAGTCAGAGAGGGCAATTGATTGTACTTAAATCAGGACTTGGTCCACATAAATTAATGCCAAGACAAATTAACCTGACAAAATAGAATTAAATTAGAAAACTATAAATTGAACCACGAAGTAAATCTAAAGAGACACTTCATTTTTATTAAATAAAAAAACAGAATATCCGATGAAAATTTTAAAGAAAGCAATAACCTTAAATGTAGGTTTAGTGTTGATGGGTTCTGCAGTTTTTGCTCAAGATTTAAATGACGCGAAAAAAGCCATTGACGCTGAACAGTATCAGAAAGCATCATCAATGCTTAAATCATTGGTGAGCTCAAAAGCATCAGATGGTAATAACTATTACAATCTTGGTTTGGTTTATTTGAAAACCGGTTATATCGACTCTGCAAGAGCCGTATTTACCAAAGGTATTACCGCTGATCCTAAAAACAACTTAAACCTTATTGGTTTAGGTGAAGCAGATATGTTGTCTAACAACCCTACTTCTGCTAAAACTAATTTTGATAAAGCTGTAGCATTAGCTGCAAAGGATTACAAAACCTATTTGTATATCGGTAAAGCATATTTAGCTCAGGATAAACCTAGTGATGATGTATCTAAACCAGATTTTACAAATGCTTTAGCAAATATTACAAAAGCAGATGAGTTAGATTCGAAAGACAAGGATGCAGAAGTTTTCTTGGCATTGGGAGATGCTTATGCTTTGCAAAAGAAAAATTCTGAAGCGTTAGGTCCGTATATGCGTGTTGGTGATGTGGATCCAAACAACAGAAGAGCCAAAACTCAGATTGGTAAAATGTATAAAGAATCAAGGGCTTTTCCTGAAGGAGAAAAAGAATTGTTGGATGTAATTGCTGCTGACGCAAATTATGGTCCGGCTTATCGCGAATTAGGGGAGTTATATTTACAATGGAGTAGCTTTGGTGTTGATAAAGAAAAAGCAGCAAAAGGCATCGAGAATTATAAAAAATACATGGATTTAACTGATAAATCTTTGGAATCTCAATTGCGTTATGCTCAATTCTTATTTTATGCAAAAGATTTTAAAACTCTTGAGCAAGTAGCTACTTCTTTACAGGTTCCAGCAAATGATCCTAAAGGAATTGTTGTTTCAAGATTAAAAGGTTGGGCCGCTTACGAAAACAAAAATTATCCTCAAGCGCTAACTTACATGACTGAGTTTTTTGCCAAAGAAAAAGATAAGTCTAAAATTTTAGGTAATGATTACCTTTATTTGGGTAAATCTCAATTGCAAGCTGGTCAGGATAGTTTAGCTGTAATGAATATTATTGAGGCTGCTAAAATAGATTCAACAAATGCAGATGCTTTAGCTGAGGCTGGTTTATCTTTGATGAAAGCTAAAAAGTATGCTAAATCAGCTGAAATTTTCCAAATGGCTATTAAATATAATCCTAACGGAAAAGGTTCACTTACCAATTATTACTATTTAGGTCAAACTAGGTTTTACGAAGCTTATATCGCTCAAAAAGAGAAAAAACCTTTTAATACAGCAGCTTTAGTTGAAGCGGATTCTGCATTAAGTCACTTAGCTAAAGTTTCTCCTGACTTTGCTTTGGGTTATTTCACTAGAGGAAGAATAGCCAATTTAATTGATGATAAAACTAATCCTAAAGGAACTGGTATCCCATATTTTGAAAAATATGTGAGTTTAGTTAAGCCTGAGGAAGTAGCAGCAAACAAAACAAATTTATCTGAATCATATAACAATATTGGTGCTTGGTATTCTGATAAGGATAAGGCAAAAGCAATAGATGCATTCACAAAAAGTTTAGCACTAGATCCTGCAGATACTTATGCAGCAGCTAGATTAAAAGAACTGCAGTCACCTGCTGCTGCTCCAAAAGCAAAAGGTAAAGGTAAATAATTAAAAAAGTTAAATAATTTAGAAAAGGCAGAGTTTGGTTACTCTGCCTTTTTCTTTTACTTTTGCAACATAAAAATAAATAATATGCAAGCGCAAAGTTCGGCTATAGATTTTTTACCAATTATATTTCAAGTAATTGTAGCTTTAGGTTTCGTGGTAACCACATTGGTTGCTACACACTTTTTGGGCCCAAAGCGTAAAACACTCGATAAATTGGAAACTTTTGAGGCTGGTGTTAAATCTGTTGGTAATGCCCGTCAGCCTTTCTCTATTAAATATTTCGTTGTAGCTATTTTATTCGTGCTTTTTGATGTGGAGGTAATCTTTATGTATCCATGGGCAGTCAATTTTCGCGCATTAAAGATGGATGGCATGATCGAAATGTTTATTTTTATGGGTACATTATTACTTGGTTTCATTTACGTAATTAAGAAAAAAGTTTTAGACTGGAACTAGTTCAGTTGGCAATTATCAGTTTGCAGCGGGCAATTTACGGTTGGCAGTTTTGAAACTGTAAACTGAAAATTGAGAACCGAAAACTGCAGTGTATCCTTAACACTAACTGTATCTGTTTTCAAGTTATTTAGAAAGGTTCTAAATCTGGTAATCCTAGTTTAATTGCCTTTAAAATATTGTAAATTTGTTGCTCATTCTGCAAAGGGATGAGCATTTTTTGTTTATAAACATGAGTGAAATTAATATAGTTGATGCGCCTCCAGGAATAGAAGGATCTGGCTTCTTTGCCACTTCTCTTGATAAAGTGATCGGTTTGGCTCGCTCAAATTCATTATGGCCATTGCCTTTCGCAACCTCTTGTTGCGGAATTGAGTTTATGGCAACCATGGGTTCTCACTACGATCTTGGTCGTTTCGGTGCCGAACGCTTGAGTTTTTCTCCCCGTCAGGCAGATGTTTTAATGGTTATGGGTACAATCGCTAAAAAGATGGCTCCGGTATTAAAGCAGGTTTATATCCAAATGGCAGAGCCTCGTTGGGTAATGGCTGTTGGTGCTTGCGCAAGTAGTGGTGGTATTTTCGATACGTATTCCGTTCTGCAAGGTATTGATGAGGTTATTCCTGTGGATGTTTATGTTCCGGGTTGCCCACCAAGACCAGAAGCCATTTTAGATGGTTTTCAACGTATTCAGGATTTGGTGAAAAACGAATCTGGCAGAAGAAGAAATTCTGATTATTACAAAGATCTTTTAGGTCAATACGGCATTAAATAATGGAAGAAACGACGTTAAATAACGACATCCACGTAAAACTAACTGAAAAGTTTGGCGAAAAAGTTACTGCTGTTTCTGAGCCGTATGGTTTATTAACCTTTGTAACCTACAAAGATGTTATCATCAATGTGCTTTCACATCTAAAAGAAGAATTAAAATTTAATTTCCTTACTGATATTACTGCAGTTCACTATCCAGGTAAAGAACATGGCATTGCCGTTGTTTATCATTTACACAACATGGTAGAGAAGCAAAGGATCAGGATTAAAGTTTTTATTTCGGAACAAAATCCAACTATTCCAACCGCAACAACTGTTTGGAAAGGTGCCAATTGGATGGAGCGCGAAACTTACGATTTATTTGGAGTTAAGTTTGAAGGGCATCCTGATCTTCGCCGTATTTTAAATATGGACGATTTAGGCGTACACCCGATGCTGAAACAATATCCATTGGAAGATCCGAACAGAGTAGATAAAAAAGACGAATTTTTTGGAAGGTAAATTATGAATCATAACCATCCGGTATTTACAGATAACGACCCGCAAAGTGAGCTTGTAACCCTAAACTTAGGTCCAACTCACCCTGCAACACACGGCGTTTTTCAAAACGTTTTGCAATTAGATGGCGAACGTATTGTTAGCGGCGTTTCTACAATTGGGTATATCCACCGTGCTTTCGAAAAGATTGCCGAGCATCGCCCATTTTATCAGATTACACCACTTACTGACCGTTTAAATTATTGCTCTTCGCCTATTAACAATATGGGTTGGCACATGACGGTTGAGAAATTATTAAATATTCAAATGCCGAAACGTGTAGATTATCTTAGGGTAATCATCATGGAGCTTTCGCGTATTGCCGATCACATTATCTGTAACACCATTATTGGTCAGGATACCGGAGCAACTACCACTTTCTTATACTTATTTCAGTTTCGTGAACATATTTACGAGATTTTTGAAGAAGTTTGCGGAGCACGTTTAACTACAAATATTGGCCGCATTGGTGGTTTTGAAAGAGATTTCAATGATATCGCATTTGCCAAAATTGATAAGTTTTTAAAAGAATTTCCAAAGGCTTTAAAAGAGTTCGAAAACTTGTTAAGCCGTAACCGTATTTTTATTGATAGAACGGCTGGTGTAGCAGAGGTAACCAAAGAAACTGCTTTAGAATACAGCTGGACAGGCCCGCTTTTGCGTGCAACCGGTGTAGATTATGATGTGCGTGTAAGTGATCCATATTCTTCTTATCAGGATTTCGATTTTGAAGTACCTGTAGGAACAAGTGGCGATATTTACGACAGATATTTGGTGCGTAATGAAGAAATGTGGCAAAGTGTGCGCATTATCGAACAAGCAATTGTGAAATTAAAAACAGAGCCAAAAGGTATTTTTCATGCTGATGTTCCTGAGTTTTATCTTCCTCCAAAACAAGAAGTTTACAACAATATGGAAGCATTGATCTATCACTTTAAAATTGTGATGGGTGAAATTGATGCTCCAAAAGCGGAAGTTTATCATGCTGTAGAAGGTGGAAATGGCGAGTTAGGTTTCTATCTTATTAATGATGGCGGCCGTACCCCATATCGTTTGCACTTCCGCAGACCAAGTTTTATAAACTACCAGATGTTTGCACCAATGAGCGAAGGCATGTTATTGTCTGATGCCATTATCAACATGAGTAGTATGAATATTATTGCAGGAGAATTAGATGCTTAAAGTAGAAGAACAAACACCTGTAGTGTTTTCGTCAGAATTGATAGCCAAATTTGATGAGGTAAAAAGCCGTTATCCGGCAGATAAGAGCAAATCGTCCTTACTACCACTTTTGCATTTGGTACAGGCTGAATTTCTTTGGGTACCAACATCGGCTATGGATAAAGTTGCCGAGTATTTAAATATTCAGCCGATTGAAGTTTACGAAGTGGCAACGTTTTATACCATGTACTTTTTAAAGCCACAAGGTAAATATGCTTTAGAGGTTTGTCGTACAGGGCCTTGCTGCCTGGTAGGTGCCGAAAAAATATTAAACCACTTGGAAAACAAGTTAGGTGTTAAAGAAGGTGAAGTTACTGCCGATGGTTTGTTCAGCTTTAGAGGAGTTGAATGTTTAGCTGCCTGTGGTTTTGGTCCGGTATTGCAAATTAGCCCGGAATATACCTTCTACGAAAACCTTACCGAGGCAAGTGTAGATAAATTGATTGAAGATTTGAAAATTAAGTCTTAAGTCGAGAGTCTTAAGTCGAGAGTCGTTATGACTTAAGACTATGGACTATGGACTACAGACTATAGACTAATTAAAATGTCTCGAAAACTGTTACTTGAGTATATAAACGTACCAGGCATCAATACTCTTGAAGTCTACCGTCAAAAAGGCGGGTACCGTGCTGTGGAAAAAGCCCTTAAAACTTTAACTCCTGAAGAGATTGTTGAAGAAGTAAAGAAATCAGGCTTACGCGGTCGCGGAGGTGCGGGTTTCCCAACGGGGATGAAATGGAGCTTTTTGGCCAAGCCAGAAGGTGTTGCGCGTTATTTAGTTTGTAATGCTGACGAATCTGAACCAGGAACTTTTAAAGACCGTTATTTAATGACCTATATTCCTCATGCATTAATCGAGGGGATGATTGTCTCGAGTTTCGCATTAGGTGCCAAGGTATCTTACATCTATGTGCGTGGCGAAATGATGCCTCAGATCCGCATTTTAGAAAAGGCAATTGCTGAAGCTAAAGCTGCCGGATGGTTGGGTAAAAACATTTTAGGATCAGGTTACGATTTAGAGTTATATGTTCAGCCAGGTGGAGGTGCTTACATCTGTGGTGAAGAAACTGCTTTGTTAGAATCGCTAGAGGGCAAGAGAGGTAATCCCCGCATTAAACCGCCTTTCCCGGCAATTGCAGGTTTGTACGGTTGCCCTACAGTGGTAAACAATGTTGAATCGATTGCTGCAGTGGTACCGATTATAAATGATGGTGGAGATGAATATGCAAAAATCGGTATTGGTAGAAGTACAGGTACAAAATTAATATCTGCATCAGGTAATTTAGTAAAACCTGGCGTTTATGAAATAGAATTGGGTTTACCAGTTGAAGAATTTATTTACTCTGATGAATATTGTGGTGGTATTGCCAATGGAAAACGCTTAAAAGCAACAGTTGCAGGTGGATCATCTGTGCCTATCCTTCCAGCTAATTTAACTTTAAAATATGCTAACGGTGAACCTCGTTTAATGAGTTACGAATCGTTATCTGAAGGTGGGTTTGCTACTGGTACCATGATGGGATCGGGTGGTTTTATTGCTTTTGACGAGGATCAGTGTATTGTTCGTAATACCTGGAATTTCGCACGTTTCTATCACCACGAAAGCTGTGGACAGTGTTCACCTTGCCGTGAAGGTACTGGATGGATGGAGAAAGTGTTGCACAAAATCGAACACGGCCATGGAAAAATGGAAGATGTTGATTTATTGTGGGATATCCAACGGAAGATTGAAGGAAACACCATCTGCCCATTAGGAGATGCTGCAGCCTGGCCAGTAGCCAGTGCAATCCGTCACTTTAGAGATGAATTTGAATGGCACATTAAAGAGCCGGTTAAGAGCCAGAGCCAAAATTATGGTATTGCAAATTATGCAACTCCGATAGAGAAAGCTCCGGTAACTGAAGAGAAATAAAATCTTAAGGGCGCATTTCGCGATCTTAGAATTTTAGTTCGTTATTTTGGTGTATTGAACTGGTCGCAATTTGCGACCACCTTGAATATTTAATTTTAAACCTAAGGTCACAATTTTTTGATCTTAGAAATAAGAGTATTAATATATGCCAAAAGAAGATATATCATTAATTCCAACAGAAATGATTCTTAATAAGATATTTCTACTTAGAGAGGAAAAAGTGATGCTTGATTTTCAATTGGCCGAATTTTATAATATAGAAAATAGAGCTTTAAAACAGGCTGTAAGGAGAAACTTAGATTTGTTTCCAGATGATTTCATGTTCATCTTGTCAGAAATAGAAGTTGAGATTATGGTATCACAAAATGTGATACCTTCAAGACAAAGTTTGGGAGGAGCGAATCCTTTTGCATTTACAGAAACGGGTGTGGCAATGCTATCAAGTATTCTTAAAAGTAAAAAAGCAAGAGAAATAAATATTTCTATTATGAGAGCTTTTGTTGCACTACGTAAAATGGTTTTAAGCAATGCAGAATTACGGTTAGAAGTAGAAAAGATTAAAAAGAAAGTAGATAATCAGGATAAGAATATTGAAGTCATATTCAGATATTTTGATGAATTACTGGAACAGAAAGCAGAACCAAGAAAGCAAATTGGTTACAAAGTCTCGAAAGAGAAGTAATAAATTATAAAAAAAGATTGCTTCGTGCCTCGCAATGACGGGATGAGCATAAAAAATAAAAAGAATATCATTAACCATGAGTGAAAAAGTTAAGGTTACGATAGATGGGATAACAGTAGAGGTTGATAACGGAACTACCATTCTGAATGCTGCAAGGCAAATCGGAGGGGATATTGTTCCGCCAGCAATGTGCTATTATTCTAAATTACAAGGCAGTGGTGGTAAATGCCGTACCTGCATTGTAAAAGTGACTAAAGGTTCGGAAAAAGATCCTCGCCCAATGCCTAAATTGGTGGCTTCTTGCCGCACAACGGTAATGGATGGAATGGAAGTGCTTAACATTACTTCGCCAGAAGTTTTGGAAGCGCGTGCTGGAGTTGTAGAGATCTTATTGATTAACCACCCGTTAGATTGCCCTGTTTGTGATCAGGCAGGAGAGTGCGATTTACAGAATTTAGGTTACGAGCACGGCTTGCAAAAAACACGTTATGAGTTTGAGCGCCGTACTTTTGAGCGAATCGATATCGGTGATAAGATCCAGTTGCACATGAACCGCTGTATATTATGCTACCGTTGCGTTTTCACAGCTGATCAGATTACAAATAAACGTGTTCACGGTATTTTAAACCGTGGCGATCACTCAGAAATTTCTACTTACATTACCCAGGCAGTTGATAATGATTTCTCAGGAAATGTAATTGACGTTTGCCCTGTAGGTGCTTTAACAGATAAAACTTTCCGTTTTAAAAATCGTGTTTGGTTTACCAAACCTGTTGACGCACACCGCGATTGCGATCACGAAAAATGCAATGGTAAAGTAACCCTTTGGTATAAAGGAGCAGATGTTTTACGTGTTACTGCACGTAAAGATCAGTTTGGAGAAGTAGAAGAGTTTATCTGTAATACTTGCCGCTTTGATAAAAAAGCAACGGCTGATTGGGTAATCGAACACCCTACTCATATTGATGATACTTCGGTAATTGCATCAAACCACTACGAAACATTAAAACCTTTGCACGTTATTCAGCCAAATGAGGCACTACAAGCTGCAAATGAAATTGAATTACATAAAACAGTTAAATACTAATGGATAGCGCTTTTGTTATAGAAAAATTTATCCTGGTAGCTGTAATTTTCGGCATCAGTTTAGTTATTGCCATGTATTCTACTTATGCAGAACGTAAAGTTGCCGCATATTTACAAGATCGTTTAGGACCAGACAGAGCTGGCCCCTTTGGTATTTTACAACCGCTGGCAGATGGTGTTAAAATGTTTATGAAAGAAGAAATTATTCCAACATCATCAAACAGATTTTTATTTATCGCCGGCCCGGGTTTGGCATTGCTTTGTGCCTGTATTGGTACCGCAGTAATTCCGTGGGGAAGCCCGGTTTTAATTGCAGGCAAAACGGTTTCCTTACAGGTAGCTGATATCAATGTAGGTGTTTTGTATATCTTTGGAGTGGTTTCACTGGGTGTTTATGGTGTAATGATCGGTGGATGGGCATCAAATAACAAGTACTCGTTATTAAGTGCAATCCGTGCAGCATCACAAAACATCAGTTATGAAATTGCAATGGGATTATCAATTATCGCTTTGCTTTTAATGACGAATACGCTAAGCTTAAAAGAAATTGTTGATCAGCAACATGGTTGGAGATGGAATGTGTTATATCAGCCACTTGGATTCATCATTTTTATGGTGTGTTCTTTTGCAGAAACCAATCGTGCCCCGTTCGATTTACCCGAGTGTGAAACTGAGCTGATTGGTGGTTATCATACCGAATATTCTTCAATGAAATTGGGTTTTTACCTATTTGCGGAGTATATCAATATGTTTGTATCATCTGCTGTTATGGCAGCTTTATATTGGGGTGGTTACAATTATCCTGGTATGGATTCTATGGCGGTATGGTTAGGACCAACCTGGGCACCACTTTTTGGTACAGCAGTTTTCTTTGCTAAAATATGCATATTCATCTTTTTCTTCATGTGGGTACGTTGGACAATCCCTCGTTTCCGTTACGATCAATTGATGAATTTAGGTTGGAAAGGTTTAATACCTTTGGCAATTGCCAATATTATAATAACAGGTGTTGTGATTGCGATTATTGAGAAGTTTTAATTATGGAATCATTAAGTAATAAGAAAAAAGTACTGGAACAAAAGCCATTGAGCTTTATGGAGCGTATGTACCTGCCGGCAATTGCTAAGGGTATGGGCATTACCATCAGTCACTTATTTAAAAAAGAGGCTACAATAAGATATCCGGAGGTAGAACGCGAATTTTCTACCAACTTTAGAGGCATGCACTCGTTAAAACGTGATGAAAACGGTAAAGAGCGTTGTACTGCTTGCGGTTTATGTGCTTTATCTTGTCCGGCAGAGGCCATTACAATGATTGCAGCCGAACGTAAACCTGAAGAGAAGGATTTATACCGTGAGGAAAAATATGCAGCAACTTATGAAATCAATATGTTGCGTTGCATTTTTTGTGGGTTATGTGAAGAAGCTTGCCCTAAAGAAGCAATTTATTTAGATGGACCAATTGTTCCGGCTGATTATTTACGTAAAGATTTTATTTACGGGAAAGATAAGTTGGTAGAGGCTCCGTTGGAAATGAAAAAATAGTATATAGAATCGTCATGCTGAATTTATTTCAGCATCTCTTAAGCAAGACCCTGAAATAAATTCAGGGTGACGAAAACAAATAAATAAATAAACAATTAATGAGTACACAAGTATTCTATTTCGTAGCCACATTAAGTATCATCTTTTCGCTGCTTGTGATTTTTGCAAAAAATCCGATCCACAGCGTGCTCTACTTAATTCTTACCTTTTTTACCTTCACTGTTCACTATGTGCTTTTAAATGCACAATTCTTGGCAGTGGTAAACTTTATTGTTTACATGGGGGCAATTATGGTACTCTTTCTTTTCGTATTAATGTTGCTTAACCTGAACAATGAAACTGAGCCTAGTAAATCACCGCTAATTAAAATTGTAGGTGTAATTGCAGGCGGTTGTTTGGTAGTAACCTTAATCGGTTCGCTAAAATCAGCAAGCATTACAAGTCCATTGATCTTAAAAAATCCAGGATTAGGACTGGTAGAAAATTTAGGTAAAGAACTTTTCGGCCCATTTTTATTACCATTCGAATTATCATCTCTATTACTGTTGGCAGCAATGGTTGGAGCCGTTTTATTATCTAAAAGAGATGAAGTAGAAGCATAATGGAAAATTTAACATCACAACTTCAAGGCGTTCCGCTAAACCACTACATTTATTTAAGTGCCATCATTTTTTCTATTGGCGTAATAGGTGTACTAACACGCAGAAATGCCATCGTAATTTTTATGTCCGTTGAGCTGATGCTTAATGCTGTAAACTTACTGTTAACTGCGTTTTCGGTTCATAGCAACGATCCATCCGGACAGGTTTTCGTATTCTTTATTATGGCTTTAGCCGCTGCAGAAGTTGCAGTAGGTTTGGCGATTATCGTAATGGTATACAGGAATACGAAATCGATAGATATTAATGTTTTAAATCGCCTTAAGTGGTAAATATATAATAAGAATGACAATAGAACAATTGATTTGGTTGGTTCCGTTACTGCCTCTTTTAGGGTTTGTAATTAATGGACTGGGCAGAAACTCTTTATCTAAAGGACTTGTTGGTATAATTGGAAGTGGAGTAATCCTGGCTTCTTTTATTATCAGCGTAGTTATTTTCTTTAGTTTACAAGGCGACACACAAAAATCTCACGAAGTATTTTTATTTGATTGGATTAGTGCTGGTAAATTGCACATTCCGTTATCTTTTCTGGTAGATCCTTTAAGCTCAATCATGCTTTTAATCATTACCGGAATTGGTTTTTTAATCCACCTATATTCTACCAGCTACATGCACGATGATGCTGGCTTTGGTAAATTTTTTAGCTACCTTAACCTGTTTGTATTCTTCATGCTTTTATTGGTATTGGGTTCAAACTATATCGTAATGTTTATCGGTTGGGAAGGAGTAGGTTTATGCTCTTACCTTTTAATCGGTTTCTGGTACACCAATACGGCTTATGCATCGGCAGCAAAAAAAGCTTTTGTAATGAACCGTATCGGCGATTTAGGATTTTTGCTTGGTGTATTCTTGATTTTCAATTTCTTCGGAAGTGTCGAATTCTCTAAAATTTTTCCTCAGGCGGCAAACATGTTACCAGGCCATAATCCTTTGGTTTTAATTACCATCTTATTATTTATAGGTGCTTGCGGTAAATCTGCACAGTTGCCATTGTTTACCTGGTTACCAGATGCAATGGCCGGGCCGACGCCGGTTTCGGCTTTGATCCATGCAGCTACCATGGTTACAGCTGGTATTTATATGATTGCACGTTCGAGTGTATTGTTCGATCTTGCGCCACTAACACAACACATTATCGCAATTGTAGGCGCAGCAACAGCATTAGTGGCAGCAATTATTGCGCTTACGCAAACAGATATCAAAAAAGTATTGGCTTATTCAACAGTATCGCAATTGGGATATATGTTTTTAGGTTTAGGTGTTGGTGCTTACACGGGTTCGTTCTTCCATGTATTAACCCACGCATTCTTTAAAGCATTATTATTCTTAGGTGCTGGTTCGGTTATCCACGCCATGCATCATGAGCAGGATATGCGCCATATGGGTGGATTGAGAAAGAAACTTCCGGTTACATTTTTAACCATGATGATCGGTACAATTGCCATTTCAGGTTTACCACCGTTTTCGGGTTTCTTCTCAAAGGATGAAATTTTAGCACACGCTTTCCAGGCTAGTCCGGTTTTATGGGGAGTTGGAGTATTAACAGCTTTTTTGACCGCTTTTTATATGTTCAGAATGATGTTCTTAACTTTCTCTGGCAAATACCGTGGAACACACCATGAAGAAAGTCATGTACACGAATCGCCAACAGCGATGACTTTGCCTTTAATCATTTTGGCTATTCTTGCCGCAATTGGTGGTGCAATCAACTTCCCTCATATTTTTGGTGGAAACGAGTGGTTGGCTCATTGGTTATCAGGAGCTGGAGTAGCACAACACGAATTAGATTTAAGTCACTCAACTGAAATAGGTTTAATGGGAATATCTGTAACTGCCGCTGTAGCAGCCTTATTTTATGCTTATGGTAGATATGTAAGAGGAGCTCGCGTTCCTGTTGCTGATGAAGCACCGCGCTCTGCACTGGCAAAACTATCATACAATAAATTTTATTTAGATGAAATTTACGATTTCATCATCACTAAACCTTTGGATGCACTTTCGAAATTCTTTTATAGAATTATCGATAACAAGTTTATCGATGGAATTGTGAACGGGTTAGGGTGGAGCACTAATGAAGCCAGTAAAGGAATCCGTTTGTTACAGAGTGGAAACGTAGGTTTCTATATATTTATGATGGTATTCGGTATCATCGCATTGCTTGCTTATACATTTTATTACATATAAAAAGGGTTCAAAATTAAATAATGGAACAACTTTTACTACTTATATTTCTTCCGCTGACAGGTGCAATTATCACAGCATTTGCGGGTAAGTCGGCAAAAATAGTTTCAACCGTATTTTCGGTTGCTTCTTTAGGCCTGGCTTTGGTTATCGCCTGCAATTTCATTCCAAATGCAAGTACTCAGTTTGAGGTTAATTTGCCTTGGATTGCTGATTTGGGTATCAATTTTCATGCGGGTATCGATGGTATCAGCATGCTCGTGGTGTTGCTCACCAATTTACTGGTGCCAATTATCATTCTATCAAGCTACAACCATGAATATAAAAGCCCGGCTGCATTTTATGCCCTTATTCTATTCATGCAGTGTGGTCTTTTGTTGGTTTTTACTGCATTAGATGCTTTTCTATTTTACATTGGATGGGAAGCAGCATTAATTCCGATATATTTTATCTGTGCCATCTGGGGCGGAAAAGACCGCGTCCGTATCAACATGAAGTTTTTTGTGTATACCATCGCAGGATCATTGTTTATGTTGATGGGGATTATTTATCTATACCTTCAAAACCCGGCACACAATTTTGATATTCAGGCATTTTACGCTTTAAATTTAGACAGTGCACAACAAGGATGGATTTTTTGGGCTTTCTTTATTGCTTTTGCGATAAAAATGCCAATTTTCCCTTTCCACACCTGGCAGCCAGATACATATACAGCAGCTCCTGCACAAGGAACCATGTTATTATCGGGTATCATGTTAAAAATGGGTATTTATGGTGTAATTAGATGGTTATTACCAATTGTTCCGGCAGGAGTTCACGATTGGGGTCAGCTAGCTATTATTTTATCCATTATAGGTATTGTTTATGCATCAATAATTGCATTTACACAAAAAGATGCAAAACGTTTAGTAGCTTACTCATCTATTGCCCACGTAGGATTAATTTCTGCTGGTATCTTTGCTTTTAACCAACAAGGCATGCAGGGTGCAATGGTACAAATGTTAAGTCATGGTATTAACGTAGTAGGGTTATTCTTCGTTTTGGATATTATTTTTTCCCGCGTAAAAACAAATAAAATAGAAGAATTGGGTGGGATTGCTAAAGTAGCACCTCAATTGGCCATTACCTTTTTAATCATAGTTTTAGGAACGGTAGCTTTGCCAGGTACAAATGGCTTTATTGGCGAATTTTTATTGCTAATGGGCGTTTATAACTATGGCATCTGGGCAGCTGCAATTGCAGGATTAACCATCATCTTTGGCGCGGTTTATATGTTGCGCATGTACCAAAATGTAATGCTGGGCGAAACCAATAGTTTAACCATCACTTTCACTGATATTAAAGGAACCGAAAAATTGGTTCTTTATACCATATGTGCATTAATTATTATTTTAGGAGTTTATCCTAAACCAGTTTTGCACTTAACAGAGGCATCTGTACAACATTTATTAGAACAGGTAAATCAAAAATTAAACACAGTAAATTAAGCAATGAATATTATTATAACCATTAGTATAACAGCTTTTATAGTGCTTTATGCAGGTTTGTTTAAGGCAAATAAAGCATTACTACCACTTACCGTTGTTGGCTTACTTACTGCGCTAGGATTTACGTTTTCTGCATGGAATGGCAATGCAGTTCATTTCGGAATGATGCAGACTGATAATTTCGCCCTTGCATTTTCAGCGGTTTGTATTGTTGGCACCTTATTGATTTTCTTACTCACACAAAACTATTTTCACGCCAAAAGCGATAACATAGCCGAATATTATACTTTGATCCTTTTTGCGCTTGCCGGAATGATCATGATGGTATCTTATAAAAATATGGCCATGTTGTTTGTAGGCCTGGAAATCATGTCGGTAAGCTTATATATCCTCGCAGGTATCCGTAAAAAAGATTTTGCCTCAAACGAAGCCTCTCTGAAGTATTTCTTAATGGGAGCTTTTTCAACAGGCTTTTTATTGTTTGGCATCACTTTAATTTATGGTGCAACAGGTTCGTTCGATTTAGATAAAATCCAATCATATCTTGTTGATAATACCACATCAATATCGCCAATTTTTTATCCAGGTGTAATTTTAATGATGATCGGTTTATGCTTTAAAATCGGTGCTGCTCCTTTTCACTTCTGGACGCCCGATGTATATGAAGGTTCACCATCCCTGATCACTACTTTCATGAGTACAGTGGTTAAAACAGCTGGTTTTGCGGCATTTTTAAGGTTATTTGCTGGTTCTCTTGCCCCATTACACGATTTCTGGGTTGCACCATTGATGGTTATCGTTTGTTTAACGTTATTTATCGGAAATGTAACTGCCCTTTTCCAAAAGAATTTTAAGCGCATGCTGGCTTATTCCAGTATATCACATGCAGGTTATCTGTTGTTTTCACTTATTGTTTTAACCAAAAACTCAGGCAACAATGTTTTGGTGTATGCCGCGGCTTATACTTTTGCATCAATTATCGCATTTGCTGTGCTCATTCTGGTTAAACAAAAAACCGGTAGCGATAGCTTTGAGAGTTTTAATGGCTTAGGAAAGAAAAATCCGCTGGTGGCATTATGCCTAACCATTTCAATGCTTTCTCTGGCCGGAATTCCGTTAACTGCAGGTTTCATCGGGAAATATTTAATGTTTCTCAATGTAATGACAGAGTATAATACCTTATTGGTTGCATTTGCGATTTTAAACGCTTTGGTTGGTTTCTATTACTATTTTAAGGTAATTGTTGCCATGTGGTTTAAAGATGGTGCTGAAACTGAGCTTTCTACACCTGCACAATATAAAGTTGTGCTGCTGGTATCAGTAATAATCACACTTATTTTAGGTATTTACCCTGCAATTATTTTAAACGTGATATAGGTATGCTGTTCTTTAATAATTATTTGTAGTTTTACGAATAATTGAATATGCACGATTTTTGGAATAACCTGCATCAACTACTTGACCCCGAGAAATTATTGAGGGAGGGCGGTTTCTATCTAGTCATATTCGTAATCTATGCAGAAACGGGCCTGTTCTTTGGTTTTTTTCTTCCCGGCGATTATTTATTGTTTTTAGCAGGAATGTTTGTTGCAACAGGTAAACTGGATGTTAACATTGCTGTACTTTTAGCCGGATTGTGTGTAGCTGCAATTTCAGGTAATTTTACCGGGTATTGGTTTGGGCGTAAAACAGGGCCTGTACTGTATACCAGAAAAGATAGTTTCTTTTTTAAGAAGAAATATTTAAAGGCAGCAGAAGATTATTATCACAAACAAGGTGCCTTTGCGCTCATCATGGGAAGGTTTGTGCCGATTGTAAGAACTTTTGCACCGATTTTTGCAGGCGTGGTACGGCTGGATTTTAAAAAGTTCGCTTTGTACAATATTGTTGGCGGCGTACTTTGGATCTGCTCCTTAACTCTGCTCGGTTATTTTTTGGGCAGAAAGTTTGAAAAAGAAATTAACGATTATTTATTATATATTATTATTGGCTTTATCCTTATTACAACTATACCATTATTAATTACCTTTGTAAAAAGTAAAGTAGTAAGTGGCCCTGAAGAGGATAAAACAGATTTAAATTAGAAATGGCAAAAGACGATCATCACGCGTGGCATAGCGTATCTCCTGGTTCAAACCTTCCAGAGGTTGTAAATGCAATTATTGAAATTCCAAAAGGTTCAAAAGCAAAATACGAAATAGATAAAGAATCAGGTCTGATTAAATTGGATAGGGTTCTTTTTTCGTCAGTAATGTATCCTGCAAATTATGGCTTTATTCCACAAACATATTGTGATGATAAAGATCCGTTAGATATTTTAGTGCTTTGCTCAGTGGATGTATATCCTATGACATTGATTGAGGCTAAGGTAGTAGGTGTAATGCACATGGTAGATAATGGTGAGCAGGATGATAAAATCATTGCAGTTGCAGCTCACGATATGTCTGTAAACTACATCAACGATTTAGATGAATTACCTCCGCATCAAATGAAAGAAATTGTTCGTTTCTTTCAGGATTATAAAGCATTAGAAGATAAAAATGTAACTATCGAACATTTACTTGGTGTTCGTTATGCGCATAAAGTAATTAAAGAAAGCATAGAACTTTATAACACAACATTTAGAGAATTGGCTTAATGGATTTACCCACGGTATGTTTGTTTTTAAATTTTGAGTTAAGTGCAATCCTGCCCACAAACGTAGTTTTGGTTGCTTTACAAGAACCAGATACAGGTTCTGTTGGCTGGCGATTATTCTTTGCATTATTTTTGGTGTTACTTAATGGTTTTTTTGTTGCTGCAGAGTTTGCAATTGTAAAAGTCCGCGCATCACAAATCGAGATTAAGGCAAAAACAGGCAGCCGCGTAGGCAAAATGGCCAAAGGCATTATCCACAATCTTGATGGATATCTGGCCGCCACACAGTTAGGTATAACGCTTGCATCTCTTGGCCTGGGTTGGGTAGGTGAAGGCGTTATGCATACTATCTTTAAAAATCTTTTCGATAGCTTACAATGGGGCTTAAGTGATGCGTCCATTCATACCGCATCAACAATTGTGGCTTTTTCGCTCATTACCATTATGCACATTGTATTTGGTGAGCTTGCCCCTAAATCGTTCGCTATTCAAAGACCGGTAGCCACAACGCTTTTTGTTGCCATCCCGCTACAGATATTTTACGTTGTATTAAGGCCCGCAATATGGACATTGAACAGTTTGGCTGCAATAATCCTTAAACCTTTTGGTATCGATACCTCAGGCGGGCACGAATCAATCCACAGCACTGAAGAATTGCAATACCTGCTCGATCAGGGCAAGGAAAGCGGCGCCTTGGATAATAACGAACATGAACTGATTAAAAACGTATTCGATTTTAACGAGCGTGTAGTTAAGAATATCATGGTGCCAAGAACCAAAATTTCAGGCATTGAACTTACTTCGCCTAAAGAGGAAGTAATTGATACCATTATTAAGGAAGGCTATTCGCGATTACCTGTTTACGATGAAATCATGGACAAAATTGTGGGGATTATCCACGCAAAAGATATTTTGCCATTGGTTGCAGCCGGTAATCAACATTGGACATTGAATGACATTATCCGTAAACCTTATTTTGTAACGGAAACCAAAAAAATAAACGATTTAATGAGTGAATTGCAAAGCAACCGCATCCAGATTGCTATTGTACTCGATGAATTTGGTGGTACAGCAGGTATGGTTACTTTGGAAGATATTGTTGAAGAACTGGTGGGCGAAATTCAGGATGAATATGATGAAGAAAAACCATTGGTAGAAAAAGTATCTGATAACGAATTTATCGTGAATGCATTTGCTACGGTTTATGATGTTAATGAATATCTGCCTCATGATTTGCCTGAAGATGAGGATTTCGATACTATCGGGGGCTTGGTTTCTCACGTTTTTGAACGTATTCCAGAGGTTGGCGAAAGCAACGAATCTTATGGTTATCTGTTCACTATTCTAAAAAAGACAGAGCAGAACATCGAAACCATTAAATTAGAGTTGGTTATCAGTAAAGAAGATATGGTTGATAATCACTAATTTCAACTATGCATATTTTTTATACACCAGATATTACCCAAAATACCTATACGCTTAACGAAGAAGAAAGCAAACATTGCGTTAGGGTACTTCGGCTGGCCGTTGGTACAATTGTGAACCTGGTTGATGGAAAAGGTGGTTTATACACTGCTGAAATTACTTCCGATAATCCAAAAAAAGTTACCTTATCAATATTAAATGTAGAAACCGAGTTTCATAAAAGAAACCATTATTTGCATATTGCCGTTGCCCCCACAAAAAATATCGATCGGATGGAATGGTTTTTAGAAAAAGCCACCGAATTGGGAATTGATGAAATTACACCAATTATTACTGATCGATCAGAGCGTAGAGTGGTTAAAGAAGACCGCTTGAACAAAGTAATTACTTCTGCCGTAAAACAGTCGATAAAAGCTTATCATCCAAAATTAAATGATGCTGTTTCTTTCGATACGTTTTTAAAAACTCCTTTTGAAGGAGAGCAGTTAATTGCACATTGCATTGATAGTGGTGAAAAGCAATATATCTCCAATCTTATCAGCCCACATCAAAAATATCTGGTTCTTATTGGTCCCGAAGGAGATTTCACACCTGATGAAGTTAATTTAGCTTTGAACAAAGGCTTTAAAGCATTAACTTTAGGTGATAACAGATTACGCACTGAAACTGCTGCGTTAGCTGTTTGTTTTGAAATCAATTACCTTAACCGATAATCAATTTGAAGTTTTCAGTTTTCAGTTTTCAGTTTTCCAGGTTTCAGCTTTGGTCTTTCAGCTTTGGTCTTTTAGCTTTTAGCTTTATGCTTTTCGCTTTCACTCCGCCAACCTACCGGATGGCAAAATTAAAATACAGTGGTGGTGGCGATTGGTATGCAGACAGAACCGCGTTGCCAAATTTAATAGCATACTGTAACGCTAATTTGAAAACTAATTTTTATGCCGAAGAAAGCATAGTTGAAGTTGGCTCTAAAGAAATTTTCAATTATCCTTTTGTTTATATAACCGGGCATGGAAATGTGGTTTTTAGCGATCAGGAAGTGAAAAATTTAAGACAGTATCTTACCGGTGGAGGATTTTTGCACATTGATGATAACTACGGATTGGACAAATTTATCAGGCCACAAATGAAAAAAGTGTTTCCTGAGCTGAATTTTGTCGAATTGCCTGCAAATCATGCCATATACAACCAGAAATTTAAGTTTCCGGGCGGCTTACCGAAAATTCATGAACATGATAACAAAAGGCCACAAGGATTTGCTTTAGTATATAAAGGAAGGGTAGTTTGTTATTACACCTATGAGTGCGATTTAGGCAACGGTTGGGAAGATTTCGGTACTTACCCTGAAGATACACAAGAAACGAGAACTAAAGCGCTTAAAATGGGCGCGAATCTGGTTCAGTACGCCTTAACTCAATAAGCTATGCATAAAATAAAAGTAAATGATCAATTTGTATTTGAAGTTGAGCAAAAAGATTCAGCTTTTTTGGTTAATGGCAAACCTGTGCAGCTTGATTTAAGCACCTTGGGAAATAATAATGCCCATGTTTTATATGAGCATAAATCTTTTAATACTGAGCTTGTAGAACTTAATAAAACAGATAAAACCTGTAAAATAAAAGTCAATGGGAATATTTACCAGCTTAGTATCGAAGATCAGTTTGATGTTTTATTAAAGCAGCTTGGATTAGATAATTTAGCTACAAATAAAGTGTCTGAAATTAAAGCGCCCATGCCTGGCTTGGTACTTAAAGTATTGGTAGAAGAAAATGCCGAAGTAAAAAAAGGCGATAACCTGCTTATCCTCGAGGCCATGAAAATGGAAAATATATTAAAATCCTCAACGGATGGAGTAGTTAAGAAGATACTAATTAAACAAGGTGATAAGGTAGAGAAAAATCAGATTTTGATTCAGTTTAAGTAATTCAAAGTACGTCATATCGCTTCAGTCGAGATGACGAGTTTCATTTAAATTAGTCGAAGTAGACTACAAACTATAAGACATAAAAAAAGTCCCGATTTTCATCGGGACTTTTTTATTATTTACCTCTGCTAACCCTGTAAGGTTTTTGTGGAGGGTTTTTAAAACTTCTTTTACCAGCGGTACTAATCTCAGGCGCACCAAGCATTGTCATAGCACAACGGAATCCAACTTCTGCAGATGATTCATCCTGTTGCATAAAACGTCGTGTTGCAGGGTTTAACCAGTAAGCCATATCGTTCCATGAACCGCCTTTATATACTCTGGATTTATCGTTCACTAGTGTAACGCCTTCTTCATTCAATAAAGTATTTTGTCTATCACGGTAACCCCTCTGATCGGCCTGATAACTTGTTGAAGCAGTAGCTGATGTAGCTTGAGGATCTGTCGATTTTGAAATTGAATCAGAACGTTTTGCCTGAGCTTGTTTTTCTGCCCAGGTTTGTTTTCTGCCCGCATATGCATTTTCCTTAATCGGGTTGCCATATTTATCAAGGGCAATTTTGCCGCTTTGCGAATCTTCTAATTTTTTATTGGTGAAATAGTTACCACGATATGGGTTAAATGCATCAGCATCAGTAAAAGTAGCAGTTCTGTAAACATCATTTACCCACTCATTTACGTTACCGGCCATATTATACAAACCGAAATCATTTGGCGTATATTGAATAACCGGAACAGTTAAATCTCCTTTATCATTCAATGAACCACCAACACCCATATAATCTCCAGGAGCCCTTTTAAAGTTGGCCTGAATCATACCTCTGGTTTTCTTTTTTGCAGAACTCACACCCAAACCGTTCCAAGGGTAAATTTTGTTTTGGTTGATGTTTTCGTATTCTGTATTGCCAATTAAACCCAAAGCAGCATATTCCCATTCGGCTTCTGTTGGTAGGCGGTAAGGCTGCATAATTACACCATCTTCAAGCGTTGCAGTTCTTCTTGGCTGATTGTTTCTACCTCCGCCTGTAGCCGCTGTACCACCAGCAGTTGAAGTAGCCGCTCCAGATTGAGTATTGTAATCAATCGGTGCATTTTTACCCTTATCATCATACTGGTTATTTAAATAAGCATCAGTATTAAAAGGTTTAGATGGTTTTGGCGTAGCCGCAGCGGTTGCATTGTTATTGTTTCCTCTACCGTTGCCAGCTAAAGTTTTGTAATCTGTTAAGATACCTTTCTCACGTAAAATAAATTCGTTTGCTCTGGACGTTCTCCATTCGCAATACCGTGAAGCCTGTTCCCACGAAACACCTACAACAGGATAATCGCGATAAGCCGGATGCCTTAAGTAATTGTCAACATAAGGTTCGTTATAAGATAAAGCCTGGCGCCAAACTAAAGTATCCGGCAGCTCATTGTAGTAAAATTCGCGATCTTCTGGAAAGTTATAACGGATCCAGTGCAGGTATTCTAACCAGTCGGTATTCGAAACTTCGGTTTCATCCATATAAAAAGACGGCACCGTTACCTGCCTTTTATAATTATAAATATTTGGCTCTACACCAGGTACTTCAATGGCACTGCCACCTACTACCAAAACTCCGCCTTCAATCGGAATTAAACCCGGTCCTGGTGCCCTTTTGTATTGTGTTGCTACAGCAAACGCACCAGATTGGTTGTTTTTGCTTTTCCTATCGGCATAAGGAATACCTGTTTTGCTTGAGCTGGCACTTTTTGAGCTACAACCCGAAAGTAGAGCTGCTAATGACAAACAGGTAAAAGAATATAGTAATAGTTTTTTCATATAATACGTTCGATGTCGTTCCTACGGGGATTCAACCGATAAAATTAAACAATTTTAAATGAATATATAAATAATGTGAGAATAAAATATTGAATATATTTTTAAGGCATAATGTATTATTTTACGTGGTATTGTGTCTGTTTAGTTTTGAGGTATAAATTTAGCTAAATATTTATAAATAAGCTAGATAAAATAAATTAATCTTAAAATTGTGTAGTCTGTTTAAAGAAAGTAATTTGAGTTGTGGTGTAAAATTCTACAAATCAACCTCAATAAAATAAAGGGATCCATTAATATATTTCAGCTATGGAGCTGTTGAAGGGTTTAATAATTGAAAATTAAAAGTTCTGTTATAATTATTTGATGGAGATTATCAATAAATTAACCATATTTGATTTATTGGTTTTTATAGATCAGGGCAATATCCCAGGTGGTTAAAAGATAAATTTGAGAAATATGAATTCAATAATTTAGCTAAATTGCTACTGGCTTTGTACTTACATTATCTACAGTCACACCGGTATGTAAAAATCGTAGGTTTAATTAGTAAATAATCATAGAATTCGTAATTTGGTGAAATATAAGTTTTGGTTTTACGTTAAAGGGTATATTCTCCAGTTATTGCTAAATACCAAAATCTAAAATTACGTACCTTTAAAGGATGAATTTCAAGTACATCAGTAAACTTGCTTTTTCTGCACTCTCAATGGCCTTGGTATTTGGTAAAACAAATGCTCAGGTAACCATAGGCAATACCCAAACAAATGGTAGTGAGGCAAACAATATTGTAACGGCAGTTCCATTTCTGCTTATTACTCCCGATGCCCGTGCTGGCGCAATGGGTGATGCCGGGGTAGCTGTTGCAGGTGATGTAAATTCGGCCAGTATTAATGCCGCTAAACTTGCATTTTTGGATAAACCTTACGGTTTTTCTGTTTCCTATAGTCCATGGTTAAAAAGTTTGGTTCCTGATATTAACCTCGCTTATCTTAGTGGGTTTTATAAATTAGACGACCGCAATACCATTGGTGCATCATTGCGTTATTTTTCTTTAGGATCAATTCAGCTTACCGATATCAACCAGCAGGATCTTGGGATTTCCAATCCAAATGAACTGGCTTTTGATGTTTCTTTTGCGCGTAATTTTGGCGAAGAATTTTCGCTCGGAACCTCTCTAAGGTATATTTATTCCAATTTGGCCTCAGGGCAGTTTTCATCTTCTGGTCAGGTACATTCAGGAAATGCTGTTGCCGTTGATGTATCAGGATTGTACAAAACAACATCCACATTATTCGGTAAACCGGCTATTCTTTCGGCTGGTGCCAATATTTCGAACATCGGGACAAAAATGAGTTATTCTGATGGTGGCGAAAATTTCTTTCTACCTACCAATTTCAAGATTGGAGGTGCATCTACTGTAAACGTAGATGATTTTAGTACGATCACTTTTGCGCTGGATTTTAACAAGCTATTGGTACCCACACAACCGATTTACGATTCGAACAATAATATCGTAAGCGGAAAGGATCCAAACCGCTCGGTGCCTGCAGGTATTTTTGGTTCTTTTAGCGATGCACCAGGTGGTTTTAGCGAAGAATTGAAAGAAGTAGGAATTTCTACAGGTTTAGAATACTGGTATAACCAGCAATTTGCTGTTCGGGCAGGTTACAATTATCAAAGTCCTAAAAAGGGCGATAGCCGTTATTTTACCTTAGGCCTTGGCTTAAAGTATAATATTTTTAACATTGATTTTTCTTATTTAATTGCAAATGCGCAAAGCAGTCCGCTTGCAAATACCCTTCGTTTTGGTCTATTGTTTAACTTTGGCGAAAATAAAAGCAAAAGATAATAGATTAAAGCAAAATATACATGAAAATTAAAGTAGGTTTCGGATTCGATGTACATCAATTAATAGATCAGCATCCTTTTGTTGTTGGTGGTGTTACTTTGGATCATCATAAGGGCGCTTTTGGGCATTCGGATGCTGATGTATTACTTCACTCCATCTGCGATGCACTATTAGGTGCGGCGAACCTTCGCGATATAGGCTTCCATTTTAAAAATACCGATGATAGATGGAAAGGAATCAGTAGCCTGATTTTATTGAAAGAAACCGTTAAGTTATTGACCGAAAAAGGGTGGCAAATAGGAAATATCGATGCAATGCTTTGCCTTGAAGCTCCAAAAATTAATCCGCATATCCCTGCAATGCAACAGCATATTGCCGATGCAACAGGCATGTCTACAGAAGATATTTCAATTAAGGCCACTACAAACGAGCAAATGGGCTTTATTGGTAGGGAAGAAGGTGTGGTTGCCTATGCCGTTTGTCTGATTGAAAAATCATAACGGTGTTGAAATTTTCTTCCGCTGAAGTCTGAAATGGGTAAGTAGACGCAAAAATCAGGATAAAGCTAACTAATGGTATACAACTCGCACGAAAGAGAAAATCTTATTTCCCTTTAAGTTACCAAGCTATCCAATTGATTTGGGAATGAAGTTATGGGGTGTAAATATTATTTGCACCCCAATTTTTATAACTTAACACCAACGTTGACAATCATTATCTGTTTTATGCAACAGATATCCATTAGCAGCCATTAAACTAGCTGCTCTTTAACGTTACCTGTTCTTTTTATTGTTCCCCAAGTTTCCAATTCACCTTTTATGGCTTTTCTGAAAGAGCGGAACAGCACAACATACATCAATTGCCTCCAGAAAAAACGTTGCGGAAAGATGTAGAGTAAATTCGTGTATTTTTCTTTTTCCATCCGGAAAGCTATAGCGGCAAAAATCATATCTATAACAATAAAAATGATGTAATAAAAAAGTACCTGGCCAAAACCATTATGTAAGCTTAATATACCTGAAAAGCCTGTTAAGGTTAAATTATTGATCGCACTTAATGAAAACAAGCCGCTAATGAGCGAAATAAGCATGAAAAGATCGGCTAGCGGTGAAAATAACGGTAAAATGATCTGATAAATTAAGATATTTGGCATTCCTACCATTCCAAAGTAGCCATATTTCTTATTAAGTAAAGTTTTCCTGTTTTTCCAAAAACTTTGCATCACCCCAAAACTCCAACGGAAACGCTGTTTCAACAGCATATTTACGGTTTCTGGTGCTTCGGTGTACGCAATTGCACTATCACAATTTTTAACTTTGTAAGCTGCCCTTAAAATGCGCATGGTTAAATCGCAATCTTCTGCAAGGGTATCAATGGTAAAACCACCCACTTCAAGAATTACATTTTTTCTGAATGCACCAATCGCACCGGGTACAACCGTAATGGTGTTTAGCAGATCAAAAGCACGCCTATCCATATTTTGAGCTGTAATGTATTCTATTGATTGCCATTTGGTAATGATATTATTGGCATTGCCTACTTTAACCGTTCCTGCTACGGCAGCTATTTTATCGCTGTAGAAATAGCGCATCAACTCGGTAACTGCATCATCTTTTAGCTGAGTATCGGCATCAATACAAACTACAAAATCGGAAGTTGCTTTTGATATACCATAGTTTAGTGCCGATGCTTTGCCGCCATTTGCTTTTCTGAAAACCTTTACCTGCGGGTGATTTCCAAAATGTTCGTTAATGATATCAAAGGTTTTATCTTTTGAGCCATCATCTACAAATATCAGCTCGAAATCGGGATAAGTGGTTTTTAACAAGCTGTTTATGGTTTGCGCAGCGGTAACTTCTTCATTATAAGCGGGGATGATGATGCTTACTTTTTCTGTTGGATTTGTGATTAATTTGCCGACATTGCTTTTAGCTCTTTTTCGCTGTCTGATGGCTAAATATGCAATAAAGATTGTCCTTAAAATAGCCAAAACAATAGCGACAGAAAATATGATGTTTAAAACCATGTTTCCATAATAGAAGAAATTAATAAAAAAATAATCTCCGGAGCCAGAAAAACCACTATTTGCTGTAGATTTAACTGCGGGCATCAATTCGGACCTTTTCTTACCCATTAAATCACCAACTGTTGTAAAAGTGTAACCTTTTGATTTAAAAAATTTAATTATCCTGGGCAAAGCAGCAACGGTAGCTTCACGGTTTCCGCCAGCATCATGCAATAAAAGAATATTGCCATTATCTTGTTGTTTTACCACCTCATTAAAAATCTGATCAGCAGTTTTGCCAGGTTCCCAATCTTCAGGATCAATATATTCTCCAATGTTGATGTAATTCTCTTTACGGCTTTGGGCAACGGGTAAAATTTCTGAAATGTTTTGTGGCTCAGCATCAGCATTAAAAGGTGCGCGAAATAAAATGGTACTATGGCCGGTAACCGCTTCAATTAACCTGCGGGTGGCATTTAGCTCGAACTTTACTCGCCTCGGACCAATTGCAGACATATCGGGGTGGAAAAAGGTGTGATTTCCAATTTCGTAGCCATCATTGTATTCTTGCCTAAGCAATTCCATGTTTTTTTCGGCCATAATCCCTACCACGAAAAAACAGCCAGGTACTTTTTCCTGTTTTAAAATACTGAGTACCTGTGGGGTGTATACCGGATCTGGACCATCATCAAATGTGAGCGCAATTTTTTTGTCAGCCTCTCCAAATCTTTTAATTACATATTGCTCAGGGAGCCTGGTATATTTTTGATCAGCGATAGAGAAGTTGTCTTTATTTAAAGTAAATTTTACACTTCCTGGTGTTGGTGTAGAAATCAGGTCTAATATTTCTCCATCACCGATGTACGATATACCACCCATGTTTAGTGAGGCAATTTTTCGCAAATCGAACGGCTTTTTCTTTAAGGTATCAAGACTTAGGTCGTTAGAAATAAAAGACCATAAACGTTTATCTTCCGAACCCAGGCGCCATAGTGCCACACCAGCAATATCCCAATCATCAGCCTTACGGATCAGGTTAAAGTAAGTTGCTGCATCGGTAAAATAAACTTCATGTTTAATGCCACTACCATCATTGTAGCTATAATTTAAATTGGCTGAGGCAGGGTTATAGTTTATTTTACTTTTGAAATTAACAGCTGTGGTCATTGCTTCTTCGTAGGTTACCGATTTGCCAACGCTATTATTTGGCCAATCGTAACCATAACAGGCCAGGGCTAAAATCACCTTGTCGGCATCTACTTTACTGCAAATATCATCAAGTTTTTCTTCTACCCATTCCTGATGAGAGATATCGCCGGCATTACTCTGTTCAGTATGCTGGTCATAAGCCATCAAAACAATGTAATCGTTATACTTTTGAAGTATTTCGGGTTTATAATCATCGTTTTCCGGCGAAATATCCTGAGAAACAATCAGTTTTTCTGCATGAAACTGGCTGTAAAGATTTTTCATAAAAGCATTAAAGCTGTCACTATTTTGAAGGTTAAGTTCTTCAAAATCTATATTTATGCCATTGTATCCATATTTTTTAGTGATGGCGATGAGGTCGTAAATCAACTTTTGTTGCGCAGGCTGATCGCTTAATAATCTCCTTACTGCAGCGCCATCCCAATGGTCTTTATTGTAATTTGATACCACGGCGATGGCTGATTTTTTTGCTGTATGGATTACTTTTAAAGCCGCGGTATCAGCCTTATCCACAATAGAATCGCCATTCAAAAAGAATGATTCTGTAGCCACCATATCCAGATGACCGATATTTCTTTTAAGATCAGGAAGCGATTTGCCAACGGTTGAAGCCCAACTTACATAAAAAGCCATGTTTATGCGTTTGCTGTTGCCCCGATGGGTTAAAATGCGGTGCTCACGATCTTTCTTTATTTTTTGAAGTTTCGATTTCTCGATGGTAAAATCTTTGTACTGCTGTGATTTCTTTAATTTATCGAGCTGTTTTTGCGTTAACGGCGAATTGGTATTAATGAAAGGCAAATTTGGTTCCTGTACAGATGAAAGGGTGTACACCACGCAGATTATTGCGCCTATAAAAACTAAAAAGAATGTGCGGCTTACCCATGTAAAAGTGTGCCAGCGTCTTTTAGTTTCAGTTTGAAATATTTGTTTTCCGGACATTTTTCTGTTCTGATTTATAATCAAATGTCACTAACGAATATGAAGATTGGATGAATGATTTTAAAGGGATATGGTTGAGATTATAGATCGTTAGTTCTTACCTAAGGTACTGTTTTTATCTGTTTATTTAACAGTTTATAAAGTGCTGAACAAAAAGAATGCAGCAATTATAAACATAAAAAAAGCCGACAGATTTTGAAAAAAAATTGCCGGCTTTTTTCCCTTTTTAAAAAATTGGGATTATATATTAAGCTGCTGAAAACTATCTCAGCCGTAAAATCATCAGTTTACTCCTCTAAATAACCAAATCTTCCTTGGTTATAGTCTTCAATGGCCTGATGAATCTCCGCTTCGGTATTCATTAAAAAAGGGCCATATTGCACAATCGATTCGTCAATAGGTTGGCCACTTAAAATCAATACCACACTGTTTTCTGAAGCTTCTAACTGTATTTCTTCACCTTTATTTGAGAAATGGATAAAATCGTTAACAGATGCTGTTTCTTGCTCATTAATAATCACTGAGCCCTCAATTACCATAAATCCGGTATTAAAATCTGCAGGAAAATTAAAAGAAGCTTTACCTCCTTTATTTAACCTTGCATTATACAATTCAATCGGAGTAAACGTTTTGGCATTGCCTTTTATACCCTGATAATTGCCTGCAATAATTTCGATTTTACCTCCATTTTCAGGTAAATCGAAGTGCGCCATATCTGCCTGCTTAATTGCCTGGTATCTTGGTTTACCCATTTTATCCTTTGCAGGAAGATTAATCCAAAGCTGAACCATTTGAAACGGGCCACCATTCAGGCTGTATTGTTCTTCGTGATATTCTTTATGTAGTATACCACTTGCGGCAGTCATCCATTGTACATCGCCTGGATAAATTACGCCACTGTTTCCTGAGCTATCATGATGTGCAACTGCGCCATGATAAGCAATAGTTACGGTTTCGAAGCCTCTGTGCGGGTGTACACCAACACCTCTTGGTTCTTTCCTTGCAGAAAACTCGATTTTTGAGCCATAATCCATTAAAAAAAACGGACTCATATTGAGTTCATATCCGCTTGGAAAAAAATTGTGTACCCTAAAACCATCGCCAACCATATGTGGGGCAGGGGCTTTTAATACTTTTTCTATTTGTTTTGTTTCCATTACCTTTTATAGTTAAATAAGGCATGGGGCTAAGCGTATAGTGTCGCTATACGCTTAGCTCTACGCGCTATGCTTGTTTTACAAACTGTAATTCGCCTAAGATGCGAACTTCTTCACTCACCATTACACCACCTGTTTCTAACGCAGCATTCCAGGTTAAACCAAATTCAGAACGGTTAATTTTTCCGCTTAAAGTAAATCCTGCTTTGGTATTTCCCCAAGGATCGGTAGCTATACCACCAAACTCTGCTGTTAATTTTACTGGTTTGGTTTCGCCTTTGATGGTTAAATCACCGCTAACGATATAATCATCACCATCTTTTTTTACTGAATTGGATTTAAATTCGATGTGTGCAAAGTTTTCAGCATCAAAGAAATCGCCGCTTTTTAAGTGGTTATCGCGGTCAGTGTTTCCGGTATCAATTGAACCAATGTCACCTTTGAAAGAAATTTCTGCATTTTCGAATTCATCACCTTCAGATGATAACTCTGCAGAGAAAGATTTTAAATTACCAGTTACTGTGGTAATCATTAAGTGTTTTACTTTAAACTGTAATTCGCTGTGGGTTGGATCTAATGTCCATTTTGTAGTTGCCATATCTTTTTGTTTTTGAGATGTTTAATATTTACAACACAAAAGTACAGCGCAGGTTTTGAATAGAGATTGATGTATGGTAAGAAAGGAATGATAGATTGAAAGCAGGATTGAATGCTGGATAGAAAGATAATATTATTAGTTCAACTTTGAATATGCCATTCACTCATTTAAAGTTGGCTATGGCCTGAAATGTTTATTTGCAAGCTCTTTTCTAACCCGGCTAAGCGATTCGGGGGTAATACCGAGGTATGATGCAATCATCCATTGTGGTACACGAAGGGTAAGATTGGGATATAGTTTTATAAAATCGAGGTAACGTTCTTCAGCAGTCGCACTCAAAAGCATATTAATTCTTTTTTGCATAAAGCGGATAGAATTATTTAACAGCCTGATTTGCATGGGTTGCAAACAAGGTACCTGCCTTGCTGCCTCTTCCATAAAATTATTGGGCATTAATACAGCTTCTGTGGTTTCAATGGCATCGATAAAAAATATTGATGGCTCATTATTCATGTTATTGCGGTCGGATACCAGCCAGTTTTCTGGGGCAAATTGCAAAATATGTTCTTTTCCTTTCGCATCAATCGAATAAGCACGCAGCAAACCTTTACCTACAAAATATCCGTGTTTAAAATTATCGCCGGTATACTGAAGTATTTCGTTTTTTTCGAATTTTTTAACCTTTAAAACAGATGATATGCTTTCGAACTGTTCATCAGTAATCTCAATTTTTTCCTGTAAATATTTTTGGAACTGATGAATCATAAGTTGTGATGTTATTTTTTTACGGGCTTAATATCGGAAAAATCTACACCACATTTGCAATTTCCACCACAACCATCTTTTTTTACCTGTAAAGATTTAAAAACCAAACGGCCAACATATACCAATGCTACCGCAAAAAGTAGAAAGACTAAAATCGTTTGAATATCCATAATACAAATATAAAGGCTTTTAGTATTTTGGTGTTCAGATGAATGTAAATATATTGGAGTGCTATGTATAATTAACTGCAAAGTGCACAAAGCATTTCGCAGAGAAACATTAAGTTCTACCACAGAGATAACCGAGTTTTACACAGAGGGCACCGAGAGGGTTTTTAGTGAGGTTTTTGCTACGGATGCACAGAAAGCACGGAAAAATTATTTCTCTGTGTCGTTTTCTTCGTGACTCGGTGGTTAATCTTCGACTTCTTAGATTATAGGAAATCATTAAATTTTACCACAGAGATAACCGAGTTTTACACGGAGGGCACCGAGAGGGTTTTTAGTGAGGTTTTTGCCGCGGATGCACAGAAAGCACGGAAAAATTATTTCTCTGTGTTTCTCTGTGCCGTTTTCTTCGTGACTCGGTGGTTAATCTTCGACTTCTTAGATTATACGAAATCATTAAATTTTACCACAGAGATAACCGAGTTTTACACAGAGGGCACCGAGAGGGTTTTTAGTGAGGTTTTTGCCGCGGATGCACAGAAAGCACGGAAAAATTATTTCTCTGTGTTTCTCTGTGCCGTTTTCTTCGTGACTCGGTGGTTAATCTTCGACTTCTTAGATTATACGAAATCATTAAATTTTACCACAGAGATGACCGAGTTTTACACAGAGGGCACCGAGAGGGTTTTTAGTGAGGTTTTTGCCACGGAGTCACAGAAAACACGAAGGGATTGTATCACTGTGTACTATCCTTTTTTTTTAGTACCCTCATTTTGATTAATATTTATTAATACTGACTAATTTTAAACCCGTGAAATTACCGCCATCGTCATGCTGAATTTATTTCAGCATCTTTACTGCTAAATAAACCCTGAAATAAATTCAGGGTGACGGCTATGAACCAAAAATGTCTGTGGTAGACTTTTAAAGAAATATTAATAATCGAAATGAGGTTAGTGTATTTTTACCACAGCAAAAGCGAATCTTTACACCGGAGATACTTGGCATAGTTTCCGTGACATCCGCGTTTCCGTGGCTGAATGATTATTGTGTTAATAATTGTTATGTTCTCTGTGCCTCTTCTCTGTGCGCTCGGTGGTTAAATAAATAATATTTGGGTCTTCCTTTCGCTGTCTTTACGATTAAAGTAAAGTTATTCCTCCATAAAGCCTATCGTACCACCAACCCAATCGAAATCGGCATTGTAGCGCACGCCAATCATTTTGCCTTTGCTTAACCTTGCCAAGTTAATGCAAAGCTGGGGTTCGCCATCATCGGGCCATAAATACATCATCCTGATTTCAGCTTTTACGCCACCATCAGGTGCCTGTACTGCCGGCTCGTAATTTACTTTTTTCTGCAAAATCCAGTTTTCAGGATCTTTAATATTGATAATGTCTGTTTCAGTTACATCAATAATTACCCCCATACCGGCAAAGGAGAACAATGGCTTTAAAACATAGTTTTCTAGATCTTTTGGGATTGTATCCAGCTCATTTAAAAAACGTGTTTCGGGTACAAATTCGCTTTTTAAAAATGGCATGGTATACTTGCTGATCCGGTAGAACCAATTAGGGTGTGTTACCCATTCTATATCCAGTTCTTCGCGGGGATCAAAACTATTATTAAATATTTCGGTATTGTTTGCAACTTCATCAAAAATTAAGCGGTTATAAATTCTTTTTAATTGAATCTGTTGGCCGTTTTCTTGATAAAATAATTGCTTTCCTATCTTTCTGATGTCTTCCAGTGCTAAAATCTTAATGCCCAACAATTTTTGGGTAACAAAGAAATCGATAGCTGTTTTTTGATTTGGAGCATCTAAATCCATTAGGGCAACTTCGTTTGGTTGATGATTGCCGATGATAACTTCTCTTAGCAGATTAATATATCGCTCTTCATTAAAACCATTTAATAAATGGTTCAAGGAGCCGTCGATCTCAAAATTGGCGCGAAAGGTTTTGGCCAAATGGTGCTGAAAGCCATATAGTGATGGAAAACCCTGCATTTCAATGAGCATAGGTGTAAGTTCTCCCTCATCATTTTTGCAAATGCCAAAATCAAACGTCAGAAAGTGTGGTTGTTCATTTTCATTAGGCACGTTCCAATTTGATGGAATAGCCTGTTGAGTAAGCGTTTTAAAATCCGTCTGTTTAATCAATTTTATGATTTCTTCTCCTGCTGCAATTAACTTTTCTTTTAGCACTTTGGGAAAAAATACAGGCGTTTCTGCAACCCTGAACGGAATTTCGGCATAACCATGTTGCAATTCTGTTAAAAAAGTTTGGTATTTCTCTTCTGTAAATTGCTGATTATATTTTTGGCGTTGAGCAGGTATCATAAGGTGGGTATTAGGTCAATACTTAAGAAATATCGTCATTTCGACCGTAGTGGAGAAATCTTTGAGCTTAATATTTTAGCATTTTTATAGATTTCTCCATTCCGCTACGCGCCAGTCGAAATGACGACTTAATGCAATGACTTATACCACTTGCAAATTGCCAATTGCTTTTTGCAAGAAATTAGGTAAAATAACACTTTGAGTAAGCACAATTCTTGCCGGATCGTCTAAACTGTTTAACATATCAAGGTATTTTTGTTCGCCATGCATATCAACAATTGCTTTCTTCTTTTCCTCTTGAAGTAAATACATTTTCATGCCTACCGGATCAGCTTCGGGATGAAACTGTGTGCCGATAATTTCGTCAGTAAAGCGGATCGACATCATACAACGTTCTAAATCAACATGTTTCCGTTCTTTTTCAATGGCTAATAATTTTGCGCCCTTTTTCTCAAAAGCGTCAAAATCTGGCTCAATCACTTGCCAATCTCTACTATCAACAGAGAAGAAAGGATTAGTTATGCCATTAAAAATTTCGTCTTTTTCCCCATCCTCAGTTAAAGTAATCGGGAAAATTCCAAAAGCGTTAGAACGCCTTTCAGTTACATTGCCTAATCCATATTTTCTACAGGCCAGTTGAAAGGAATGACAGATCAGGAAAGCGTATTTTTTTCTTTCTTCATGATGCTGATTATATGCTTCAATCTGATCTAAAAGATCAAAAAAATCATTTTCCCATTTTTCACCTTTGCTTTCAATTGGACTGCCAGGGCCACCGCTAGAAATGTAAGCATCATACCCGATGTTGGGTATTTCGCCTTTTTGCCTTAAATCGAAAATATCGAAACTTAGGTTGACATTATTTTCATTTTTGAAACGGGATAAAATTTCCTGAATCCCCCGCATACCCTGATTAGGTGCACCGTTATTCAAGTCGATAACGGCTACCTTTAAGCCACTTTTATCCATTATAAAATTACTTTGCGCCTATAAGTGTTTGAGTAGTAATGTAATCTACCACCGCCTCAAAGTTACCAGTTTGTTGGTAAACCGCCAACTGTCTGTCGGCCCCTGTACCATGCTCTAAAATTTTGTGCACATAATTAATGTCTTCCCTGCAACCTAAATCATCTACCACATCATCCACAAAATCCAATAATTCCAGCACAAGGTTGCGGCAGTTTACTTCCATTTCCTTACCAAAATCGATTAGGTTTCCATCAATCCCGTAGCGGGCAGCACGCCATTTATTTTCGTTTATCAATGCTCTGGAGTAACTGATAAATTCCATGTTCTGTAAGCGCAGTTTATATAATTTGGCGCAAAGTGCCTGAAATAAGGCTGTAAAAGCCATTGTTTCATCAATTAACATCGGGCAATCGCAAATGCGGAATTCAACAGTATCAAAAAATGGATGTACGCGGATATCCCACCAGATTTTTTTTGCATTATCCATGCAATTGGTTTTGATGAGCAGTTTTACATAATTATCGTAGTCTTCTATGCTGTTGAAAATATCGGGAATACCTGTACGTGGAAATTTATCAAAAATTTTAGTTCTAAACGATTTGTAACCTGTGTTCCGCGATTCCCAAAATGGAGAATTGGTTGATAAGGCAAAAACATGGGGTAAAAAATACCTTACCTGGTTGGCGATATGAATGGCCAACTCGCGCGATTGAAATCCTACATGTACATGCAAACCAAAAATTAGGTTAGAACGGGCAGCTTCCTGCAGCTCGTTCACAATTTCATTGTAGCGCGGATGTTCTGTTATCAATTGCTTCTCCCAATGCGAAAATGGGTGAGTACCAGATGCACCAATTCTTAAACCCTGCTCGCCGGCAAGCTGCGATACCGTATAACGCAGCTGCGAAATTTCTTTACGTGCCTCGGTTGTATTTTTGCAGATTCCGGTACCCACTTCCACAACGGCCTGGTGCATTTCTGCTTTAACCTGGTCTTTATGTATTTTTTGTGCGGCCTCTACAATTTTTTGGTCGTGAGAAGTAAGCTCTCTGGTAACGGGATCAATCACCATATACTCTTCTTCTATGCCCAGCGTAAACTCGTTCATCCTAATTTTGATTAAAATATAAATCCCAATTATTTTTTTGCTGCAGCTTTTTTAGGTTTTGCTGGTGTTTTTTCGGTTGCTGCGGCTTTTTTTGGAACCGCGGTTTTAGCTACTTTTGGTGCTGTTTTAGCTATTAAGGGTGTGCCGCCTACTGAAGATTTAATGTATTCGCCCCAAGTTAAATTATCCTGACCGTCTTTTTGGGCTTTAGCCCTTTCTATGGCATAACTAGCAGTAGTTTCTACTACCCAGTCGAAATTTTCTTGTCCAACACTTTTAATATCAGCATCGGGGGCAGGGTTACAAAAATCAATTGCGATTGGCACACCATCCCGAACTGCAAATTCTACGGTATTAAAGTCGTAACCTAAATATCTGCATAGTTTCAAGGTATATTCCTCAACGGTTTTAAGCAGTTTCGGATCCGGCGATTTGCCTTCGGTGGCATAACGCAAATGGTGTGGATTACGCGGATCGTACTGCATAATACGAACGTGTTTGCCACCAATGCAATAACACCTGAAATATTCTTCGAAAATAATTTCTTCCTGCAAAAGCATCACGAGTTGTTGCGTGCCGCTATGTTTGTCGAAAAAGTCTTCCTTATCATGCAATTTATAAACATCTCTCCAGCCACCGCCATCATAAGGTTTCATATAAGCCGGAAAACCGGTGTATTCAAAAATGGCATCCCAATCTAAGGGCATGGTTAAATTAGAAAAACTTTCACCAGTGGTTCCTGTAGGATGTTCTCTTGATGGAATTAAAGCTGTTTTGGGTACGGGTACGCCAATTTGCTCTGCAAGTGCATTATTGAAAAATTTCTCATCTGCACTCCACCAAAATGGATTATTGATCACTGCGGTACCAGTAATTGCCGCATTTTTTAAAGATGCACGGTAAAAAGGCACATCTTGTGAAATGCGGTCGATAATTACCGAATAACCCAATGGTGCGTTCTGGAATATTTTGTCGATTTTAACAGCTTCGGCGGTAATGCCTTTTTCTGCTTTTTGGTTAATCCTTTCGATTACGGCTTCAGGAAAAGAACGCTCCTGTCCGAATAAAATCCCTATTTTCTTCATTGGTAAGTATTAAGTTTAATTCTTTAACTGGTTAATCGGTTAATTGTTTGATTATTATAGTCATCAACTCAAAACTTCAAATTCACGGCCCAATACTCTCCTATAGCTGTGCGATATAATTTGGAAACATCTCTCTCCAGATTGGCCAGTCGTGATCGGCATTTTGGCGGATATCCAGCCAGTGGTCAATTCCTTTTTTATTAAGGATTTCTGATAAACGTTCGTTATCGGGTTTACACATGTCGCGATCAGTTGTGCCCAAAACAATTTTCATGTAGTGCAGCTCCGGATTGCTGTTGTTTAAAAGGTAATCAACCGGATTGTTAAAATAAACGTCATCGTTGTAAAAACCATCTAACTGACCGGATATATCAAAGGCACCACTCATGCTAAACATGTGGCTCACCAGCCATGGGTGGCGAAACGCAAAGTTTGCTGCATGGTAACCACCAAAACTACAGCCAGCGGTAATAATTTTGCTATGCCCGGTTTCTTGCCGAGCCAATGGTGCAACTTCCTCCAGTAAATACTTGTCGTACCAGATGTGATTTTTTACCCGATCTGCGGGATGAATACTTTTGTTGTACCAGCTCAGTTTATCAACGCCATCAGGGCAATAGATTTTAATCTTTCCTTCATTGATAAATCCCTCAACAGAATCTATCAGTTTGAAATCCTTATTTTCAAAATATCGACCCATGCTTGTCGGGAACAGTAGGATAGGGATACCACCGTGACCAAAGATGAGCATGTCGATTTCGCCACTTAAATTCGGGCTGTACCATTTCTTATGTTCTTCTTTAACCATAATAACAATTGAATGATTTAAGGTATAAATTAAAATTTGTAAAACGAACAGTTTGAGTGCTAAAATTGAAGCAAATAAAACTGTATTGTAAAAATTAACCTATGATAATTAATAGTTTAGCAAGATTTGTACCTTTGCCCCGAATTCTGAGGCGATAGCCATGTGATAGGGGATTTTGAATATGATGTACACAACAATTTTATCAGTAAAGGTTAATAAAAGCAATTTTAAAATTCCATCTGCTTATTTAAAGCACGAGGTAGAAATAGATATTTACACACCTGAAGGTATTTTAGGGAATGAGAAAATAGAGCTCCTTTTATTGAATGATGGACAGGATGTGGCCAAAATGGATTTCAGGCGAATTTTAGAAGATGCCCACCATGGTAAAAGAAACCACAGATTAATTGTTGTAGCCATTAAGGCATCCGAAGATCGTATAATGGAGTATGGTGTGGCAGGTATGCCTGATTTTAAAGGCCGTGGCGCCAAAGCCGGTTTATATAGCGATTTCGTAATTAAAGAACTTTTACCTTTTGTTAAAAAGAAAATTGCCATGCCAATTACCGGTAAAACGGGTTTTGCGGGATTTTCTTTAGGTGGTTTATCGGCTTTTGATATAGCGTTGAACAATCATGCTGCTTTTGATGCCGTTGGTGTTTTTTCGGGTGCATTTTGGTGGAGGAAAAAAGACCTTGCCGAAGGTTATACGGATGCCGATCGGATTATGCATGCCAAGCTAGAAAGTTCATCTACCAAACCTGATATGAAATTCTGGTTAATGACAGGTACTGAGGATGAAAAGGCAGACAGAAATAAAAACATGATTATCGATTCGATCGATGATACTATCGATATTGTTAAAATACTTTTAAATAAAGGTTATAAAAGACCTGAAAATGTTTTTTATTATGAAAAAGTGGGAGGTAAACACGATGTTCCTACCTGGGAAAGCGTAATGCCTGCTTTTTTAGATTGGGCCTTTGAGGTTTAAAAATAATTTAGATTTTCCCCAAAAGAACATTCATTTTTAAACTCAGCTTTTTTGCGCCGATTTCATTCAGGTGATCACCATCGTAAAAATCTTGTGCCTGGAACGTACTATCTTGCAATAGGTTATAGTATTTGATGGTTTGATGCGCGCTATTTAATTTTTTGATGGTAGAAAGTGTGGCATTTAGTTGCTGTTTACTCAAATGTGTTACATAAGATTTATACGCCGGACTTGTAAATAATAAAATTTTGATGTGTTTTTGCTCACCAAATGCAATTATTTCATCCAATAAATGTAGGTTGGCGGCATATTGAAGGTTATTTTTCGCTGTATGCCTTGCTGCTGCTGCTGTTCCGCTTTTAATAAGATTTTTATGTTTTACTGCCTTATAGCTCCATCCCCAGCCTAAATTACTGCAACTGATATCATTTTCACCTTTGAGGTAATAACTGTAAAGATGAGATAGATTAACACCGAGTTTGTTGCTTAGCATTTCTGTACCGTTGAAAATCTTATGATCGGTGTTGATATCGTAATAAATGCGGTAATTTTTTGCCCGCCAGGCCTCCGGACTGTTCTCTAAACGGCCGTAAAATGAAAAATAATCCACCGGAATAACAATATATTTCAAGTTTTTCCATTTATGCTCATATTTTCTTAATATTTCGAGGTCGTAATCGAATGACTGTGAAATATAACTTGCGTTAAAACTCGATTTGATATATTTTGGATCAATGCCATAATAAACATGAGAACTGCCCAGAAATAAGGTGTTTACTTCCTCCGCATGGTGATCGAGGTAATTTTTTTTGTATTCATAATCGTTTGGAATTCTTCTGATCAGTAGTTCAAAAATAAAACCCATTAAAATTATCGGAAGGATAAAAACGCTTATGTACTGAATGAATTTTTTCATCACCATTAAAATTGAAAGTAAATAAATTGCTGTTCTGCACCTGCAAAAAAGAAAATCGCCAATACAAGGCCATAATAAATGCCCCATCTTATCGGTTTTGGCCACGATAAAGCAAATTTTGATATGGCGTATTGTTCCATCCTGCCCTTCCATTCTATCAGGATAAATAAGGCCATTAAAAGGAATAATTTAACAGGCAGTATTTCTGGAAGGCTGAAAAATGATTCGGAACCAATTGATGATAGGATATTAAATGCATGTTGAACAGAATTTGCCCTGAAAAATATCCAGGCAAAAACAGTTAACGCAAATGTTAATATCATCGAAATAAATTCTTTTAAGCTTGGAAAAGTCCGCCCTTGCGCAACAGTATCAAGGTTTGATCGGTTGGTATTAAAAATAATCGAAGGCATAATGTAAAGTGCGTTCAGCAGTCCCCAGATCATGAATGTCCAGTTTGCACCATGCCAGAAACCACTTACCAAAAAGATGATAAAAGTGTTCCGTATTTTTATCCAGGTGCCGCCTTTGCTTCCTCCCAGGGGGATATATAAATAATCTCTAAACCATGTAGATAGTGAGATGTGCCACCTGCGCCAAAATTCGGCAATATCTCTGGAAAAATAAGGGTAAGCAAAATTCCTCAGCAGTTCTATCCCAAATAACCTTGCTGTACCGAGGGCGATATCAGAATAACCGGAAAAATCACCATAAATCTGAAAGGCAAAAAAGATGGCACCAAGCAATAATGTACTTCCTGAATAATCTGCAGAATGGTTGAAAATTAAATTGGCATAATTGGCACATTGATCTGCAATCACAATTTTTTTAAATAATCCCCATAAAATCTGTCGTAAACCGTCAATTGCTTTACTGTAATCAAACGATCGTTCTTTTTTTATTTGAGGAAGCAAATGTGTTGCCCGTTCAATTGGCCCGGCTACCAGTAAAGGGAAAAAACTCACAAATAATGAATAATCAACAAAGTTTTTCTCTGCGGTTATCCGGTTTTTGTAAATGTCGATAACGTAAGATAAACCATGAAATGTATAAAAAGAAATCCCGACTGGCAAAATCACTTTTAGCGTCCATGGGTTTACCTGAAGGCCAAAATTGGCAATGGCTTCGGCAAAAGAATCTGCAAAGAAATTATAATACTTAAACACACCCAAAAAACCCAGGTTAATCGAGATGCTTAACCAGAACCAAAATTTTTTAGACTTGCTATTTTTACTTTCGGCCATCTTTAAACCTGTAAAATAATCCAATAGGGTAGAGAAGATGAGCAGAAATAGGAAACGCCAATCCCAGCAGGCATAAAAGAAATAGCTTGCAGCCAACAATAATAGGTTCTGGGCTTTTAAGCGTTCTTTTCCTAGTGCCCAGTACAGCACAAAAATAATTGGTAAAAAAACCGCAAAGCTAAAGGAGTTAAACAGCATAGCGTTAAAATTATACTTCGTTTAGGAATAAAATTAATGCTTTAAGCTATCTGGTTAATACCTTATTAAAAGTTGTACGGCTAATTGTTTAAAGGTGTAAAGTATGCTGTATAACTATTTTACGTACTCTTTATCATTGTATTTCAGAAAAATACCGGTGTCAAAAATGGTCCACAGGCAACTTTTTTGTCCGCATGATTTTAATGCTGCATTTGCCCAGGTATTACAGGTTCTAAAAATGCTATAACTTCCTTTTGCTTCATAAAAAGCATCACCGATATCGTAATGGATGTTCGATTTGACATTGATTAAATGCCCGGCGTCATTTTTTTTAAAACTCGCTAAGATGTATTTAATGAGCTGTTTGTATTGCGCTTTGCTGATTAGGATTTTTCTACAGTTCACATCTATCTGTACATTTTGGTAATAGGTAGTGTGCATTGCAGAAGTGCTTAAGCCAGAAATAGCCCTAAGGCCATTACTGAGTTTTAGATCCGAAAACTCGGGTGTTTCGAGGTAGAATTTTTTATCTCCCCAACCCATAGCCAGGTATTGGTACGTGCTATCGGCTTCCAGCGTATTCTTATAACTGATTTCTTTTGTCCAGTTAATTTCTTGGGTAACTGCCGGAACGATGATATCTGTATGTACACCATTCGTCATTATATAAATGGCAATTTCCTTTTTGTTTGCCGGGTTTTTATTGATGGTTATCCGGGAGAAACAAAAGGCGCAGAGAAAGTAAAACAGGATAAAACCTATCAGTATAAAAAGTGAATTTCGGGTATAGCGGAGAATCTTTTTAGTCATGCTTTTTAATATAAACTTCTCAATCTATGCCATTAATATACACAATGTTGATTGATACCCTAACGATGGCCTGCTATAATTTTTAAGGTAAAGGCAATTACCTCGTTTTTAAAATAATATTTGCCGTGCATTTCTTTCGGTAACTGCTCGTAGGCATCTCTAATGTTATCAACGATAAAATAATCAGGAAATTCTTTTTGTGAAGCGGAGTAGTGGTAAAACTTCATTTTCAGGTCAGCCTGTTCATAACCTGTTTCGGTTAAAAACCGGGAAGTTTTTTTGCTTTTAAAACCAACGGTTCTAATTTCGCTGGCTGCAATATAACCATCTGCCAAGGAAAGCTTAATGGTCATATCTTTGGTTTTACCTACATAGTATTCATATTCAAATGCTTTCTGTGCGAAAACGTAAGCAGGAGAAACCATTAAAATAAAACTGGCAATAATTATAAATGCTAGGGTTTTAAAAACTTTCATCAGGCATAAATTAAAACTTTCTATAAACAACTGGCTTATTTAATAAAGCTAGAAATAAAATTATTGTAGTGCTATCAATTTTGTTGATAAGCATATCGAAAAACATGATTTTTTGTGGCTACAACTTATATCTACCTTCATAATATGATAAAAGGACTATTTGAAACGCATATTTATGTTGAAGATTTGGCAAGATCGATAAATTTTTACAGCAATGTTTTGGGTTTAACGCAATGCCATTATGAAGAGGAACGCAAAATTGCTTTTTTCTGGATCGGCAAGCCGAAAGAGGCTATGCTGGGGATTTGGGAAAAGCCAAAGAATGAGATTGATATCAGGCATTTTGCTTTTAGCTGCGATGTGGATGATGTGCTAAACAAATCTGTCGTTTTTTTGGAATCTAAAAACCTAAAGCCCTACAATTTTCTCAACAATGGCAATCACGAACCGATGGTTTTTGCCTGGATGCCCGCTTTGGCTATTTATTTTAATGATCCTGACGGGCATGCATTGGAGTTTATTGCCATTTTAGAAGGGGCGGCAAGGCCTGGTTTGGGCGTAATTTCGTACCAGGATTGGTTGGCATTAGCAAATGATTAACCAGCAAGTTTCGATAAAGCCTCGGCGGTTGAACTTAGAAAGTTAATGTGGTTACCTTTATTGCTTTCGTAAATAAAATCTTTAATGCTTTTGCTCTGGTATGCGCTAAAATCGCCAATAATGGTTAGGCGTACCCGATAATTTGAAAACTTCTGAAGAATTTCTCCTGCCATTCCGTTTTTAAGATCAAAAAAAGCAGCTATAATGTTTTGTTGATGGATAATTATTTTGTCAAATCCCTGGTAATATAGGTTGCCCAATAAGTCTAATCCATCTTCTGCGTGCTTAATAATTAATTCTTCTGAAGTTACTTCGGCAATTTGAATATCTTTTACGGTATGGGGTATAATTTTCATTTGTTTTCGAATATGGATAGGTGTTTCGCTATGCTAAATTAAGTTTAATATTTTGAAGAAGTTTTTGCAAAAGATCATTCGGGAAATAAAAAAAGTATTGCTTTTCGTTCCATTTAAAAATGAGATAATTACAACATTATCATCATATTAAATAGTGAGAGATATAGTAGAAAATCCATTTCAAAACACTATCTTTGCGCCAAATTTGAGGCGCATTTTATGCAAAAGATTAGAAATATAGCTATTATAGCACACGTTGACCACGGCAAAACTACTTTGGTTGATAAGATTTTACATTCTTGTTCTATTTTTCGTGACAACGAACAAACAGGAGATTTGATATTGGATAACAACGATTTAGAACGCGAACGTGGTATCACGATTGTATCTAAAAACGTTTCGGTTCAATACAAAGACGTAAAAATTAATATTATTGACACTCCTGGTCACGCGGATTTCGGCGGTGAGGTAGAGCGTGTTTTGAAAATGGCAGATGGTGTACTTTTACTTTGCGATGCTTTTGAAGGTGCAATGCCTCAAACGCGTTTCGTAACGCAAAAAGCTTTAGCCCTTGGTTTAAAACCGATTGTGGTGGTAAACAAAGTGGATAAAGAAAACTGTCGCCCAGAAGAGGTTTATGAGCAGATTTTCGAATTGTTTTTTAATCTTGAAGCTACAGAAGAGCAATTAGACTTCCCTGTAATTTACGGTTCATCTAAACAAGGATGGATGAGTACTGACTGGCAAAAACCAACTACTGATATTTTTGCTTTATTGGATGCAGTTGTGGCTAACATTCCACCAGCACCAATTAACGACGGTACTTTACAGATGCAAATCACCTCATTGGATTATTCATCTTTCGTAGGTCGTATTGCAATTGGACGTGTTCACCGTGGTACAATTAAAGAAAACCAACCGGTTACTTTAATTAAACGCGATGGTAAAATTGTAAAAACAAGAGTAAAAGAACTATATACATTCGAAGGTTTAGGAAAAATCCGTACCACAGAAGTAAGTTCAGGTGATATTTGTGCAGTTGTAGGTATTGATGGATTTGATATTGGTGATACTATCGCTGATTTTGAAGCACCAGAACAACTACCTGTAATCAGCATCGATGAGCCTACAATGAATATGTTGTTTACCATTAACAACTCTCCATTTTTCGGTAAAGAAGGTAAATTGGTAACTTCTCAACGTATTAAAGAACGTTTGATCAAAGAAACTGAGAAAAACTTAGCTTTAAAAGTTGTTGAAACAGCATCTCCAGATTCATGGTTGGTTTACGGTCGTGGTATTCTCCACTTATCAGTACTAATCGAAACCATGCGTCGTGAAGGTTACGAAATTCAGGTTGGTCAGCCACAGGTTATCGTTAAAGAAATTGATGGTAAAAAACATGAGCCAATTGAAACACTAATTGTTGATGTTCCGGGTGAAGTTTCTGGTAAAGTAATCGAATTGGTAACTCAGCGTAAAGGTGAGTTGTTAATTATGGAGCCAAAAGGCGATTTACAGCATTTAGAATTCGAAATCCCTTCTCGTGGTATTATCGGTTTGCGTAACAACGTATTAACTGCTACTGCTGGTGAGGCAATTATGGCACACCGTTTTAAAGCTTACGAGCCTTGGAAAGGCACAATCCCTGGTCGTTTGAACGGAGTATTGGTTTCAATGGAAAAAGGACAAACTACTGCTTATTCAATTGATAAATTACAGGATAGAGGTCGTTTCTTTGTTGATCCGGGAACTGATGTTTACGAAGGTCAGATTATGGGTGAGCACATCCGTGATAACGATTTAGTGGTAAACGTGGTAAAAGGTAAAGCATTAACCAACATGCGTGCTTCTGGTACTGATGATAACACCCGCATTGCACCAGCAATTAAATTCTCTTTAGAAGAGGCTATGGAATACATCCAGGCTGATGAGTATATCGAGGTTACACCTGCTAGCATGCGTTTACGTAAAATCTATTTAACTGAGCAAGAACGTAAAGTTAAAGGAAAGCAATTTGCTTAATCTCTTAAAGGAGACTTAAAATATAGCTAATTAAAGCCTCGATGTAAATCGGGGCTTTTTTACGTTTAATGGTTTGGCATTGATAATTTGTAGTAAAGCAGCGATGAGGTTGTTAATTATAGGGGTTAAATATTTCTGAGCTACCAGCATAAATATATAGGAAATCAATTACTGTCGATTTTTTAATTTTAGTTCTTCTTTTGTTAAATCTTATTTGATAAATCAGCGAATATGATAACAAGAAGGTTTATAAAATATGGGCCGTTAAATAGGTTTGGATGCTATTAAGCTAAGCAATAACAGTAGGTAAGTGCCTGTTAATAAGCAATTTTTAATCAAGACAGTCGTTTTTTGTCATGGTTTTTTCATAAAACTTGTGGGAATAAAAAACTAACAGTTTGATGGCAATTGATTTTAACCGCGACTGTAATTTTGCATTTATAAAAGCAAACTAATTTTCCCACATCATGATTAATAAAGGGTTATCCAAAGCGGGTATATTTTTATTAAATATGCTCTCGCTATTGCCATTATTTATTTTATACCTACTGGCAGATGCTTTTTATGTATTGATGTTTTATGTTTTTGGTTATAGAAGAAAAGTAGTCAAAGAAAATCTCAATAATGCATTCCCCGAAAAAAATACCGCTGAGATTTATGCTATAGAAAAGCGATTTTATAAATTTTTGTCGTCTCTTTTTATCGAAGTGATCAAAATGAAAAGTATTTCTAAAAATGAGCTGAATAAAAGAGTAAGGTTTAAAAATAAGGATCTGGTAGAGGCTTATCTTAAAAACAACGAGAGTGTACTTTTTTGCTCTTCCCATTATGGAAATTATGAGTGGGTTTGTATGGCCATAGGCTTAAACTTCTCGGGCGAACACTACCCAATTTATAAGCCACTGAGCAGTGATGTTTTTGATAATTGGTTTTTGACCATGAGGAGTAAATTTGGTAACCATATGGTATCCATGCGTCAAACTTTACGGGCTATTCAATCCAGTAAAAATAAACCAACCATGTTCACTTTTGGTAGCGACCAGGCCCCGGGAAAAGAGGAATCGAATTATTGGACAACTTTTTTAAATCAAGAATCATCTATTCAGTTAGGGGTAGAGAAAATCGCCAGGAAAACCAATCGTCCGGTTTTTTATTTAAAGATAAACCATTTAAAAAGAGGTTATTATGAGGTAGATTGTGTGCCGATCTGCTTAAATCCTTCCGAAACTGCCGAATTCGAAATCACCGAAATGCATACACATTTCTTAGAGGATATGATAAAAGAAGCGCCTGCTTATTGGTTGTGGAGCCACCGCAGGTGGAAGTACAAACCTGAACCAAAAATTTCTGCAATCATCCAAAGGGATGAAAATATGATGGATGCAATTGCGTAAATTCATCTTTTTGTCTTATCTGGAAAACTAACATTTTCATGGCATAATTTTTTGACTTGCTTTTTAAATTAGCATTTCAACTTATTCTGGTATGATTAAAAAGGGGATTTCCCATCTGGGGATATTTTTTTTAGGCGTATTATCTTTGCTTCCATTATCTGTATTATACGTGTTGGCTGATGGCGCTTACTTACTGCTGTATTTTGTTTTCGGCTATCGCCGCAAAGTAGTGAGAACAAATTTATTAAAGGCCCTTCCTAATAAGTCATTAAAAGAAATTATCACTATAGAAAAACGTTTTTACCGCTATCTGGCTTCTTTGGTTTTCGAAGTAATTAAGATGAAAAGTATTTCGACAGAGGAAATAGAAAAGCGTTTTATATTTCACAACAAGGAGCAAGTTCAAAAATACTTGGATCGGGGTCAAAGCGTATTGATCTGTGCTGCACATTATGGCAACTGGGAATGGGGTACTTTGGGTATTGGACTTAATTTTAATGCAGATCATTATCCAATTTATAAGCCATTAACAAATCCTACTTTTGATAACTGGTTTAAAAAAGTGCGCAGTAAATTCGGAAATAAATTAATTGCCATGCGCCAAACCATGAGGGCTTTACAGGCGAGCAAAGATAAGCCGAGCATATTTAGTTTTGGGAACGATCAGGCACCTTCAAAAGATGAATCACATTATTGGACAACTTTTATGAATCAGCCGAGTTCTGTTCAATTGGGTATAGAAAAAATTGCTAAAAGAATCAATCAGCCAATATTTTATTTTAAAATCAATATACTTAAACGGGGCTTTTATAGTGTAGATTGTATACCGCTCTGTTTAAATCCGGCCAAAACTGCTGAATTTGAAATTACAGAAATGCATACCCGTTTTTTGGAAGAAATGATCAAAGCCAGGCCTGAATATTGGTTGTGGAGCCATAAAAGGTGGAAATATCAACCTAAAAATGCCAATTCTTTTGCAACAAATGAATTGGCTAAGCAGGCATAAATACCTAAATATTTTATATTTGCCTGTACAACGCCTATCTAATGAAGATCTTAAAAAAAACGCTTTTAATCTTAATTTATACTTTTTTCTTCTCGCTGTTCGTACTATTCCTTTGGAAGCCTTATTTATTAAATGTTATAAAGTATAGAACTCCAAATGCAGAAACGTATAAAATCTTTCCTCAGGAAGTTTCGCGTAAAAGTGACTCCATTTTTCATTTTATCAGAACTGGTAAGCAACGTGATGATTTAGATACACTCCATGTTTTGGATGGTGACAATCAATCTATTCCATTAAAAGAATATATAGAAAACGGAGAAATCAATCTTTTTATGGTGATCAGGAACGATAGTGTGCTATACGAAAGGTATCATAATGGATATAGCGATAGCACGCTAACAAGTATATTTTCTGGAGCTAAAAGTATAATTTCCATCATGATTGGTCAAGCTTTAGAAGCTGGTTCAATTAAAAATTTAAATGATAAAGTAACCAGATACATTCCCGAATTGAAATCAAATCCTGCTTTTGAGCAGGTTACGTTAAAAAATCTTCTGGAGATGAAATCCGGACTGGAATTTCAGGATGCCTTGGGTGGAATTGTGAAAGCATTTTTTTCGGATGAGGCCAAGTATTATTATACGGATGATATGAAGGCACAGCTGATGAAAGTTAAGCTGGCAAATAAACCCGGCACAGTTTGGAAATACAAGAGCATTGACCCGATTTTGTTAGGCTGGGTTTTAAAAAATGCAACTGGGAAATCGGTAGCGCAATACTTTGAGGCGAATGTTTGGCAGAAAATTGGTGCAGAATATAATGCTACCTGGGGTTTAGATCAGGTTGATGGTTTAACAAATACCGCAAGCCGTTTTCAGGTTACGGGCATTGATTTTGCAAAAATTGGGCGATTATTTCTAAATAAAGGCAGATACAATGGAAAACAGGTTTTACCGGAGCGTTGGGTTAATCAATCAATCAATATCGGTAAAGAAATACCTGCCTCTGCCAAAGGTTGGCAAAAGTCTGCACATCATTATCTCTGGTGGATTCCGCAGGAAGGAGAAAATGGTGATTACGCGGCAGAGGGGATGCTTGGGCAAAGGTTATATATAGATCCTAAAACAAATACAATTATTGTACAGTTTGCAGATCACGGTGCCGGCAATTATCCTTACCGTAAAATCAGCAGGTATTTAAGCGGTTTGCCATTTAGTTATCCCAAGTTTTAACCGCAAAGCGCGCACTACTGTTTTTTTCTTTTACTTCTTCGCGTAAAACTTAGCGGCCTTTGCGGTTAAATTTTTAAAATGGTAAATTGCCTCTACATGGAAAACAATGATGTAAAAATTTCAAAAAAGAAGCCGATTTTTCCGGTTACACCTGCTTTGCAAAAATATTTGCGCACTTACCAGCGTGAAGCAAAACTACCCATTGGTTACAATGATTTAATGCAGTTTAACGAGGCTTTCCCTTTAATGGATAAGTTTGGTAAAGATTCACTTTGGGAAGGCCCTATCTATGCGCAAGACTTAATTGAAACCTTACATGATGGTTTGAAAGAAATTTACGCCAACCTAAAAGCTTCAGGAAACCTGAGAATTGTAGAGCACAAGTACATTGATAAAATTGAATATTGTACCTTCGGAAATACCCATCCTTTCCGTATCCGCATTGTAAACCGTTTAAATGATGTTTACGATTATTTTTATATCAAGAAAGCCGATGCCTCGCGTATTTATGGCCTGGAAATGGAAGAAATTCTTTCGCCAAACCAAGTAAATTATCTTGTTGATGGCAATACTTTGGTTGAGGAACACATTGCAGGAATTCCGGGTGATGTTTTTACCAAAGGCCAGCTGTATACTCCTGAATTTAACCCGACGCGTATTGCAAAAGAGTTTGTAAAGTTTAACGAGCGTTGTTTAATTATGCTTTTGGGCGACATGCGGGCCTATAATTTTGTGGTACAGATTACGCCTGATTTTGATGATATTCAATTCAGGATCCGTGCAATTGATTTTGACCAGCAATTTTATGAGGGAAATTTAAAGGTATATCTGCCCCAGTTTTTTAAGGAGAACCTGCCTTATGTAAAAATGAGCATGGAACAGTTAACTGAAAAAACAGTGCTGCAATATCAACAGGAAGAAAGATCATCGATTGTGCACCGAGTACGGAGTGAAAGGCACCGGTTAACCGATTTAAGAGATGTTTCGAATAAAGAAGAATTAACCACCCCTGAGAACATCGCTTTGCTAAAACAAAGTATGAGTGATTATTTTAAGGATACAAACTACCTGCGTTGTAAAACCATGACTGATATTATTGAATTGAACATTAAAAATATCATCAGGCAAGTTAAGTTATAAGTGTTTAGGTAACATCTTCTGGAACACAGAATAAAAATAAAAACGGCTGGCAATTTGCCAACCGTTTTTGAGTGAATCTAGAAAGAGCGTCCAAAGTTTTTAGGCGTGTTGCCCTTCATGAACACCTTCGGCAAATTCCTCTACAATTTTATCGTTAAAAGCAGGTAAATCTTTTGGTGTGCGGCTGGTTACAAAACCTTGGTCTACCACAACTTCTTCATCAGACCAAATGGCTCCGGCATTGATTAAATCCTGTGAAATATTTTTCACGGATGTCATTTTTCTACCTTGAACTACATCAGCATTAATTAATGTCTGTGGTCCGTGGCAAATTGCTGCTACAGGTTTTCCATCAGCAAAAAATGTTTTTACAAAAGCAATTGCATCTTCATTAACACGTAACTGATCCGGGTTAATTACGCCGCCAGGTAAAAGCAAACCATGATAATCCTCTGCATTTGCTTCAGAAATAGTTTTATCTACATCTACTTCGATCGACCAGTGATCTTGATCCCAAGCTTTAATTTTTCCACTTTTTGAGGAGATAATGTGAACGGTAGCTCCTTCTTCTTTTAACCTTTTAACTGGTTCGGTTAATTCTACTTCTTCAAATCCGCTTTCTGAAAGTACAGCAATAGTGCGGTTACTTAATTGTCCCATAATCTTTAAATTTTTAATAGGTGATGTATTAAAGACAGTTGAGGAAAATTATTGTTTTTATAAATTTGAGATTAGGGGGAAGATATGCCTAGCCGGATCGTTGTACTGAACTTGTTTCAGCATCTTTTTTTAGAGATAATAGTAATCCTAGTTTAGGGATCAGTTCTGCATATTTTCAAGCCTGACAGATTCTGAAGTAAGTTTAGAATGACAGACAAATATTAGTCATTTGTTCTACGGTGCTTAACAAAATATAAGGCCAGATTACTAGCAATAACGATGTGGTTAAAAATATTAGGAATTAGGCCATAATATTTGGTGAATATTTTAAACCGTTCTTTTAAACTCTCTCGGTGTTTTTTCTTGCTCATGCCGCCTACAAGGTATTTGGCTACATAGCGGTGAACATTTACAATATTAGATGCTTTTTTTGCTGCTTTTATAATCCAATCAATATCTGAGCTGTATTTATAAGTTAAATCATAAGGCGTAATAATGCTTCTTCTGATATAAATCGCCTGATGGCTTATATTCATGCCATATTTAAAACTGGTCCAATCGAATTTTTCTGGTGCTTCATGCCTTCTTCGGCCCAGGTTTTCCCAGTTGTCGTTGTACATTTCAGTCTCTCCATAATAAATGTCGGCGCCTGGAGCCGATGCAAAAACATCTTCTACGGTATGGTTATCATAAATCTCATCTCCTGAGTTCATAAATAAAACATAATCGCCTGTAGCTAATGCCAGCCCCTTGTTCATGGCATCATAAATACCCTTATCGGGCTCCGATACAATTTTAGTAAGCTGATCCTTATAACGCTGAACAACCTGTAAAGTGCCATCTGTTGATGCTCCGTCGATTACAATATATTCAATTTTTTTATATGTTTGGTTAAGAACAGATTGGAGGGTACGTTCGATATCGCGAACGTTATTGTATACAATAGTGATGACTGTTAGCTTTGGCAAGGGATGGCTTTTTTGGATTGGAGTAAATTTAATAAAGATTACTCAATTTTTCTTTCCAGATGTAAAAATGAAGTTATGTAAACAATTCGTTTTTCTTAAGCGTAATGGGGGTACCAAATGCGATTTAGTCTAATCCATTAGTTTTTTCAAAGTTTCAACATCCGGTAATAGCCCTTTATAGGCTTGTGGTAATTCATTGCTGGTTTTGTAGGTAGAAACACCCATGGCTTTATTAAAATCGCGAAATGAAAATTCTACAATCTTATTTTTCTTTTCTTTGCAAAGTATTATGCCTATTGAGGGTTGTTCATGTGGCTGTTTAATGTATTCATCCAATGCGGATAAATAAAAATTCATTTTACCTAAATATTCAGGCTTGAATTTCCCGGTTTTCAATTCAAAAACAACCAAGCATTGTAAACGGCGGTTAAAAAATAATAGATCTAAAAAATATTCTTCTTCTTCAACAATCAATCTGTACTGGTTACTGATAAAAGCAAAATCAGAACCTAAAGACATTAAAAACTTTTTAACATTATGTACGATTTCACTTTCTAAAACGCGTTCATCATTTTCGTCAGCATCTTCAATATTGATGAAGTCCAGTAAATATTCATCTTTAAAAGCTTGTAATGCTTTCTGTCTTATATCATCATTGTAAATTGTTTTTGAAAAGTTGTTAGGTAAACTGCCAAAATTGCTAAATGATTTATTTTTGAGCTGGTGTTTTAGCGTAGCTAAACTCCAAAATTCGGTTGCTGTTTTTTGGATGTAGTATATCTTTTCATCCAAGGTTTCAGTACTTTGAACTAGCTCAATGTGATGTGAAAAACTAAGCTTAAAGAAATGATTTTCAATTTGGGCCAACAGTGTTGGCCTAATTTTAAATAGCTCATGATCAGTGTTTTGTAATTTGGTCAACACTGTTGGACTAAATACAAGTTCCTCAATGTCAATATTTGAAGTTAAGCCTTTTACCAATGGCTCAATAAGAAAATATTCTTGCCATGATTCGAAAAAGAATCTCATTCTTTTAATCCCTGTTGCCGAAAATCCACGTAGGCCTGGTAGTTCAGCCTGTAAATCGGTAGAAAGGTTATCAATAACTTTTGCACCCCATTTCTCTTTCTTTATCTTTTCTGAAATGAATTTACCAACGGTAAAGTATAATAGTAAAAGTTCCTTATTTACTAAAGTAGCAGCTTTATACCGACTTGATAAAATTGCTGATTTTAATGCTTTAATACTTTCAGAATAATTAGTGATGCTTTCCATTTAACAGTTTCAGAGGATATAAATTAATAAAGTTGACAGAATTTATGTTTGTTAAAACGAAAATGAGATTTCGCAAACCAAAATATAAATTTCTTAAAAGATTAACTCTATTTCGGCTGTAAATCAATCAATGTTTCGTACAAATGAATATGTTCTGCCGCAATTACTTCTTCGGAGAAATCAGTTAAAATGCTTAGCCTTGCTGCTTTTTGTATTTCTTCTTTATTCGGGCGGTGGTAAAGCCATTCAATTCCATTTGCCAGGTCCTCTGCATTCTGATATTCGGCCAGGTAACCGTTTTGCATGTGTTTAACCATATCCGGAATACCACCTGTGGTAAAAGCAACAACAGGTGTAGCACATGATAAACTTTCCATCACAGTATTCGGCAGGTTATCTTCTAATGAAGGGGTAATAAAAGCATCTGCAGCAGAGTAACATTTGGCTAAATGGTCATCTTTATTAATGGTGCCTAAAAAAGTGGTTTTAAAAGGAAATTCTGGCATTTCGGCATTTTCTTTATTGCCGAAGATCACGATTTCGATATTTTCTTTCTGTATTCCAGCCCTTCGGGATAAAATTTCTAACGCTTCAATTAAATAAGGCGTTCCTTTGTGTTTATCATTTTTTGAGGGCATAAACCCGCTCATCAGCACAAATTTGTCCGGATTAATCTTAAGGATTTTTTTAGCTTCTGATTTAACGTAGGGTTTAAAAATTTTTGTTTCAATGGTATTTGGAATTACGGTGGCTTTTCTGGTGCCCAGTAAACTGCTAAATTTTATTGAAGCAGCCATCCATTTGCTTGGTGCAACAATGTGAAAGTTTAAAGCGGTATAAGCTTTTTGCTTGCGTAGCCAGGTTTTGTGCGAAATATCATCTTTGCCGCTAATTTTCAAAATCGGGCAATTGCCACATTGTTGATGAAAGTTTTCGCAACCATAACGCACGTGGCATCCACCTGTAAAGGCATTACTATCATGAAATGTCCATACAATTGGTTTTTCCAGTTCATCAAGCTGCGCCAAAAATTTTGGGTTAAGAAAACCGTGGTTTACCCAATGTAAATGAATAATATCGGCATTTTTAACATCGGGATGGTTAATTACCGAACGGCCAAACCACTGTAAACTAAACGGTGTTTTTACCGATTTACTTAGCCATTTGGCGTAATACCTTTCGGATAAAATGTTATAAATGGCTTTTGCTTTTTGGAAAGGTGAATTGCTAAAAGTATCTATTTTTGGGTTTTGGCCAAATTTGTAGTAAACCAATACTTTTGAATCGATCCCATTGGCCTTTAGGGCGTCACTTAAGCGCAAACAGGCACGCCCTGCTCCGCCATTTCCATCATAGGTATTTAGGTGTACAACTTTCAAATCAATCAAAAATACATTTTATTGTTTACGAATATAAAATCTGTTGCGTAATTTCATCCTAATATTTTTTAATGCTTTTAATTGTAGTATGGAGCCTTTAATGTTTAAAATAATCATGTCTGAATTTAATGATTATTTTAAACAAGCCGGGTTCAAGCATCAAAGCCAAACAAAATAAATCATGATCAAATCCCTGTTAAAATCGCTTGCAACACTGGCGTTTTTGTTGCCTGTACATTCTTTTGCTCAAAATCAAACGTATTTTGCAGCATACCCTGCTTTAACGCCCGATGCACAAACAATAGTATTTAGCTATGATGGTGATATTTGGAAAGTACCTGTAAAAGGTGGTGTAGCGGCAAGGGTTACAGCGATGCAGGGAGAAGAAATTAATCCTAAAATATCTCCCGATGGCAAATGGATGGCTTTTTCATCCAATCAGTTTGGCAATTATGATGTGTATGTGATGCCTTTAACGGGTGGCGACATTAAACAACTCACTTTTAATGATGCTGCGGATGAAGTAGACAACTGGAGCTGGGATTCGAAAACAATCTATTTTACTTCCGGCCGATACAATTCTTTTTCAAGCTATAAAGTAAGTGTAACTGGAGGTACAGCCAAACGTTTGTTCGATAATTATTTTAATACCACTCATCATATTGCCGAATCTCCTGATGGTGAGCTGTTTTTTAACGATACATGGGAAAGTTACCGATTTGCAAACCGCAAACATTATAAAGGGGCATACAATCCTGATATTCAATCGTATAATCCAAAATCAAAAAGTTATAAACGCTATACCGATTATATCGGAAAAGATTTCTGGACGAGCATCGATCAAAAAGGAAACATATTTTTCGTATCGGATGAAGGCAATGAAGAATACAATCTTTACACGTTTATTGGAGGTAAAAAAACCGGACTTACTAATTTTGATACATCAATTAAACGCCCCTTTGTATCGGCCAATGGAACCACCGTTGTTTTTGAAAAGGATTATCAATTGTATACTTATGATGTAACTTCAAAAAAGGCAGAAAGGGTGAACATCAGCACATCCCGCAACCAGGTTTTGAGTAAAGAGCAGGAGTATGAAGTACGCGGAAATATCTCAGCATTTGACGTATCCACCGATGGTAAAAAAATGGCTTTTGTTTCGAGGGGTGAGGTATTTGTAAGTGATGCTGACGGAAAGTTTATCCGGAAAATTACCAATAGCGGCGAACGGGCACTCGAATGTAAGTGGCTTGCAGATAACAAAACAATATTATTCAGCGAAACCGCTAACGGCTATCAAAACTGGTTTACCATTACCGGTGATGGAAAAGGATCGGTAAAACAGCTTACGAAAGATAAAGCAAATGTGCGCGATATTACACTGAACAAAACCAAAACCATGGCCGTGTATCTGAGCGGTAGAAATGAGCTTAAACTGATGGACCTTAAAACTTTCGAAGCTAAAACCTTAGTAACCGATGAGTTTTGGGCTTTACAAAATGCTGCACCAAGTTTTTCACCTAATGATGAATATGTACTATTTACCGTTTATCGAAACTTTGAACAGGATATCATGGTACACAACATTAAAGGCGATAAAACCATTAATTTAACCAATACCGGTGTTACCGAAACCGGGCCTGCCTGGTCGCCAGACGGAAAATATATCTTTTTTACAAGTGCACGCACCAAGCCATCTTATCCAACAGGAATGGCCAATGCACATATTTACAGGATGGCATTGGATAATTATGATGAAGCTTACCGCTCTGATAAATTTGATGATTTATTTAAAGAAACCAAGCCTGCCCCAACTGAAGTTAAGCCTGCAATAACCAATACTAAAAAAGCAAAAGCAGATACTGCTAAAAAGAAAACAGAGGTAAAACCAACACCAAAGCCGGCAAATATCATCACAATTAATACCCAAAATATTCTGGATCGCATTGAACTGGTAGGCTCGGCTTTTGGTGGCCAATACGGAACTGATGCCTTTGCCAAAGGGGATAAAACCTATGTGTTTTATTCCTCTAACCACGAAGGGGGTGCTCCCGGGCTTTACCGGACTACAATTGAGCCTTTCGAAGCCAATAAAACCGAAAAGGTGGCCGATGGTGGCGATTATTCAATTATCTCAGCAGGTGATAAATTTTACGTCTTATCGCGGGGTACAATTAACAAGTACTCGTTAGAAGGCAATAAACTTGATCGGGTAGACCACGACTATAAATTTACGAGAAATCTGAATGCAGAATTTAACCAGATGTTTTTCGAAACCTGGGTGGGTTTGGATGAGAATTTCTATGATGAAAAATTCCATGGTGTTGATTGGGATAAAATGAGAACGCGTTATGCTGCTTATTTGCCTTATGTAAATAACCGGAGCGACCTTAGAATTTTATTAAATGATATGTTGGGCGAGTTGAATTCTTCGCACATGGGTTTTAACAGTACTGGTGCAGAAGAACGAAAAAATCTGAATTATACCACCAATGAAACAGGGATTATTTTTGATAACGAAAACCCGTTAAAGGTTGTACGTGTGGCTGCAAAAAGTAATGCTGCACGTAACGGAACGAATATTTTACCAGGAGATATTTTAACAGAAGTGAATGGTGTTAAGGTGGATGAAAAAATAGACCGCGATTATTATTTTAGTAAGCCATCGTTAGATAAAGAGATTACCTTAACCTTTAAACGTAATGGAAAGGATGTATTTGTTAATTTACATCCAGAAAGTTCGGGTACTTTGAGGGGAAATCTTTACGATGAATGGATCAGTCGAAACCATAAAAATGTTGATAAATGGAGCAATAACCGAATTGCCTATTCTTATATGAAAAATATGAGCGGTGGCGAATTGGAAACTTTTCTTTTGGATATGGTAGCACAGGAAGAAAATAAAGAGGCTATTATTCTCGATCTGCGTTACAACACCGGGGGAAATGTACATGATGATGTGCTGAAATTTCTTTCTCAGCGGCCGTACCTCCAATGGAAATACCGTGGTGGCAAATTGGCTCCGCAGAGTAATTTTGGTCCGGCGGCTAAGCCAATTGTGCTGTTGGTTAATGAGCAATCTTTAAGTGATGCAGAAATGACCGCTGCGGGTTTTAAACAGCTGAAGTTGGGTAAAATTATTGGAACGGAAACTTATAGGTGGATTATTTTTACTTCAGCTAAAGGTTTGGTTGATGGTTCTTCATACCGTTTACCATCCTGGGGTTGTTATACTATGGATGGCAAGAATATCGAAAAGGAAGGTGTTAAACCAGATATTTTTGTAAAAAATACTTTCGAAGACCGCCTGGCAGATAAAGATCCTCAACTGGAAAGAGCAGTAGCTGAAATTTTGAAAGATTTGAAGTAAGCATATGCTTTTAACGCATTTTCACAATTTAAACAGTTAACCACTTTTAACAATTAACCATTTTTTTCCGTTTCTTTGGGATTGGAATTATTTAAAACATGGCAAATTTATTAACCGACAGGGCTTTTTGGGTAAATTATTGGGAAAGTAAAAAAGGACTAGCGGTTCAGTTACCTTCAAACTATTTATTTCACCAGCAACTGGCTGATGTTATTCAAAAGAATAATGTTAAAACTGCCATTGAGTTGGGTGGTTTCCCGGGTTATTATGCGGTATTCCTAAAAAAATACTTTAAGCTTGATGTTACGCTTTTAGATTACTTTGTGCATCCACCTGTTGTAAACGAGCTTTTAGAGAAAAATAATTTAACTGAAAGTGATATCCATATCATCGAAACCGATCTTTTTAACTACACGCCCGAAAAACAGTACGATCTTGTGTTAAGCTGTGGTTTAATTGAACATTTTAATGATACTGCCGATATAATTAACCGCCACATTGCCTTTGTAAAACCAGGAGGCACTTTATTTATTACATTGCCAAATTTTAAAGCGGTTAACGGCTGGTTTCAAAAGAATTTTGATAAAGAAAACTACGACAAACATAATATCGATAGCATGGATCCCGCGTTATTGAAATCAATATGTGAGCAAGCTGGTCTCAGTGAGGTAAAATCGGGCTATTTTGGTCGTTTTAGCGTATGGTTGGAGAATGAAAGCCAAAAATCTGCGGGTGTTCGTTTATTTAAAAAAGCAGTTTGGTTAACAGGTAAAGTATTTACAAAGATTATCCCTTTCGAAAGCAAAAATCTATCCCCTTATATTATATTAGTGGCGAAGAAAAATTAACGCGCTATGTCTGTAAGTTGGGGTTACTCGCCTAAAATTGAAAAATATATTCCTTTGGCCGATTTTCCGGCAGATAAATATTTAATTATTGCCAGGCAGGCGATCGAAAATCTGGGTTGGAGCCTTAGTCATGTGTCTGAAAGCGGGCTAATTGCTTACACACCAATATCTTTCCAATCCTATAGTGAAGAAATATCAATCCGCATCCATGGAAATTTCGCTGTAGTAAAGAGTGAGTGTGTGGGTATCCAGATGCTTTTTAATGATTATGGCAAGAACGACTTAAACCTTGAAAAGTTCTTTCATGAATTTGAATATGTAGAGTTTCATCTGAAAGATGTTTGGGAAGAAAGTTTGTGTAAATTTCACCAGCTTATAGCAACGCAGGATGATCATTATTTTGAAAAGGCCCCTTTGGCAACAAAAAATAAGATCAAAAATGTTTTCTTCCTGTTCTTTCCCCAAAAAGGTTATACCGCAACGCCGATCGTTGTCCTGATCAATGTTTTTTATTATGTAGCAATTTTCCTTTTTTCGGCCGTGTTAATGATCAATCTATCATTAAAAACCGGCAGTGCTTCTCATGATGATTATATTGAGGAAATAAAAAGGATTTCTTTAAATTTTGGGGTTAATCAGCGTAATCTTGTGCTGGGCGGCGAATACTTGCGTTTAATTACCTATCAGTTTATTCACGGATCTAAATCGCACTTGTTTTTTAATATGTATGCCCTGGTTTATCTGGGTTTAATGATCGAAAATAAACTGGGCTGGAAAAAATACCTCTTTATTTATTTGGTGAGCGGCATTTGTGGCGGCTTGGTGAGTTTAATTTTTCATCAGGAAGGAGTGATGATGGGCGCTTCAGGAGCTATAATGGGCTTATATGGCGCTTTTATTGCTTTATTGATTACTAAATCTTTTGAACGTAAAGTAACGAAAGCATTATTAATGAGTACCTTGATTGTCTCCTTACTGGTACTCCTAAATGGTGCATTTGGCAAAAGAGTAGATAATGCCGCACATGTTGGCGGTTTTATTTCGGGTTTTATTTTTACCTATTTACTTAACTATAAATGGGATGAAAGTTTTGAAATTAAAAGCTGGGCAAGATATGCAGTTTCAGTACTATTATTTCTGATGTTTTTTAGCGGAGTGCTTTACTTTAGCCCAAAGTACGGAACTGAAGAGTACCGCAAATTAAGGGATACTGTTAACGGTAATATGGGCTCGCTTAACAGCATTATGAATTTAAAGATTTCCTTACCAAAGGATGTTAAGCTTACCTCTATAAAGCAGGATGGCATTATACCGATGGAAAGGAACCTTGTTGTAATTAAACAAATGCAGGCCTTAAATTTAAAGCCTGAAGATGCTAAAGAACGAGAGGAAAAAATTAAACTGAGTAAAGCATCCCATCGTGCCGTAATGCTGATGTACAGAGATATTAAGGCCGATAGCACTTATCGCTATAGCAAACAGACTTCTAATGCACTGGCACAAGTTTTCGAAATCCTTTACAAACCAGATTAAGTTTAAACTGCTTTTTTGTACAACCCAATTTCACTTAGCGTAATACAAACAGGCGATTTGGTAATGTTGATTTTTACTTTATTAGTTGTAACAGGACTCTCCAGTTTAATTAACCGTTTTGCGCCGATGCTCGTACCATCGTAAACTTTTTTCCAGGTGTTATTTACAAGTACTTCAACAGTGTAAGCTTCAATTCGCTGCCCTAAAGGAATATATTCTTGGAGGCTAATGATATCAAAGGTTTTGGCTGCTTTTAAATCCAGTTCTATGCTTGCCTTATGGGCATCATCTTGTGTGGCCCAGTAACTTTCCTTTTTGCCATCAAGCAGATTAGCCGCATTATATCTTTTGCCCCGGCTATTGCTTGTTTTGATTGATGCATTTTTAGCCAGATTATGCTCAAAAGTATGTTTCACCATGTCGCCAAATGTTTTTAGTGCAGCAACATCATCGTTGTGCAGCTGCCCACGGGTATCTGGTGCTAAACCGAGGTCTAATCCTGCACCACGGCCAACGCTTTTTAAATATAGGTCGAATAAAGCTTCTGGTGTTTTTGGTTTTTCATTAGGGTGATAAAACCAGCCTTTTCTCAAAGGAACATCACATTCGGCCGGCATCCAGAATTTACCATTTCTAATTCCTTCCGGGCTTTGCGGGTAATTTGCCTGGCCAGGTACGGCTGCACTTTTTCCATCAGGTGCCATTGGTGTAAAAGTGGCCCATGAGGTTACTGAAGCATTACCGTCTTCATTTCCAACCCAGCGTATATCCAAACCAATATCGCTAAAAATATTTGCCATTGGCTGCATTTTCCGTGTAATTGCCCAGGTATTAGTCCAATCGTAGTATGTGGTATTATCAATAGATCGTTTTTCTTTTGCGCCGCCATAATATCCGTCGCCACCATTGGCACCATCATGCCAGCTCATAAAAAGCTCACCAAAATTGCTGTAGAGTTCCTTTAATTGCGCCTGATAAATGGCAAGGTATTTATCGGTGCCATAAAGCGCGTTATTCCTGTCCCATGGCGAGCAATACACACCAAATTTTAAACCGTTTTTACGTACAGCCTGTTCTACTTCTTTAACTAAATTTCCTTTCCCTGCTCTAAATGGACTTTTACTAATGTTATATTCAGTGGTTTTGGTTGGCCACAGCGCAAAACCATCATGGTGTTTAGCCACTAAAATAATCCCTCTTAACCCGCCGGCCTTTGCTGCTTTAATAATCTGATCGGCATTAAAATCGGTTGGATTAAAAGTTTTCGGATCGGCATCACCAAAGCCCCATTCCTTATTTTCGAAGGTAGTGGGTGTAAAATGAATTAAGCCATATACCTCTATATCATGCCAGGCCAATTGCCTTTTCGATGGCACTGCACCATAAGGTTTAGGAGGTGTTTGGGCATAAATACTGGTAGATAAGAATAAAAAAACAATTAATAATTTGCTCATAATGGTATAGCTTAGCTAAAACTAAAGTACAAATAAATACGATTTTTGAAGTATAGGTTAATTGATATTTAATCTGCCGGAAATGTAAATGCGAAATTATTTTTACATCTTCATCGTTACACTGAACCATGAAACATTTAATTTTAGTATACGTTAACTTATCATGAGCGCTTTAAATCAAAATCCTCCAGATGGCGGTACAATGTACACCGAAACCAATTTGAGCCAGCTTTTTCCCGAACCGTTTAATACCCTAACAAGTTGCTTGTTTTTGGCCATTGCCGTTTACTGGACGATAAAACTCTGGGGAAATTTTAAACAGCACACTTTTCTCAGCATTGCGTTGGTATTACTATATATTGGAGGGATAGGAGGCACTACTTACCATGGCTTAAGGCGCTGGCCAATATTTATTATGATGGACTGGATGCCTATAATGCTGTTGTGTTTATCTGCGGGGATTTATTTTTTATCCAAACTTACAAAATGGTACTTCGCCGCTTTAATTGTGGCAGTGTATGCCTTATTTCAGTTTTATGTAAGGCGGCTTTTCAGTAACGGCGATTTTCAGATTTTTATCAACATCAACTATGCTTTTATGGCAGCACTTGTTTTATTCCCTGTGTTTGGCTACCTCATTAAAACAGAATGGAAAAATGGTAAATGGGTTGGTTTTGCCTTGGTTGCTTTTGTATTTGCGCTCACTTTTCGTATTGCGGATAAATGGGATATATTGAGCATCGGTACCCACTTTTTGTGGCATACCTTTGGTGCAGTGGCTTCGTTCTGTATGTTGAATTATATTTATTTGGTTAATTACAAGAAACGACAAATATAAAACGATCGCACTTATTGATGATGAATCAACAAGTGCAATGGTTACTTAAAATTTAGAATGCGCTTTACTGTAGTTTAATTTTTTCTGGCTGCCAATTGCGTATTCAATTCCTCCCCATAAATGGTTCTGAAATTTTTCTTCGGCCCAGCCTTCTTTGGTATGGCCCATACCTGTATAAAATGCTCTTCCGCCATCGAAACTGTGGTACCAGCTAAATGGGTGAAAATCGCCGTTTTTACCACCAGTATACGATTTCTCGTCTAAGGTAATCAGTACTTTTATATCTGGATTGATATCTTTAAAATTATACAATTCATCTTTTCTGATCCAAACCGAATCAGTAAGGAATTTAGTAGCGGGATGTTTTTTGTCTTTAATAATAAATTTTGCTTCTTGTACGGCTGGGTGACTGATAAAATAAGCTCCCGCCAATTTACCATACCAAGGCCAATCATACTCTGTATCGGTAGCTGCGTGGATGCCTACATAACCTCCACCTGCCTGGATGTATCTTTCGAAAGCTATTTGCTGTTTGCTGTCTAAAACATCACCGGTAGTGCTTAAAAAAATTACAGCAGCATATTTTTTAAGGTTATCTTCAGTAAAAGCATCAGCATTTTCGGTGGTATCAATATCAAAATGATGAGCAAGCCCTAATTTTTGTATTACTTCTTTTCCGGTTTCAATGGAGTTATGCCTAAAGCCTTTGGTTTTAGAAAAAACTAAAACTCTTGCCTGTTTTTTTGCTGTGGTAAAGCTTTGTAGTAAAAAAACGGATGCAATTAATAAACAGAGGGAAAGGTACTTTTTCATTTTGCAGACTTGGTTAGTGTGTGATTAGGAATTTTAAATTTAAGAAAGTTGTTTGATAATTTCCATACATCTTTCCTCTACCTGTTTGCAAACGGGGCTAAAAAGCGCATTATCCCAATATGGGTCTGTAACTTCGTTGTTATCAAGAAAAAGTTTAACTTTTTTTCTTTCTTCAGGGGTTTTGGCGAGGCTTATTACATCAGCGAGATTATTGCGATCCATTACTAAAATCAGGTCGTAATAACCGAACATAGAATGGTTAAACTGCTGCGCACGTTGTTTACTGATATCGTAACCTAGTGCTTTGGCCGCAGCAATACTCCTATGATCAGGTGCACTACCAATATGCCAGTTGCCTGTGCCGGCAGAAGCAATTCCCCAGTTTAAAGAGCTTTTATCTGCCAGATGGCGCATAATGCCCTCAGCCAATGGCGAACGGCAGATATTGCCCAGGCAAACCATTAAAATTTTCAATATTATTGTGCTTTAAAAGTATATACCACTTTGGAATAAAATATTCCTGGCGAATTTACCAATGTATAAGTTAATTTGTTACCATTAATGGTGCAAATATTTTCCGTATTGGGACTGTGGCCTAAAATGATCTGCTCACCTGATCTTCTCCATTTTTGATTTTCATCATTTTCTACCATATCGCATAGCGATCCGGTAGAAGATTGCCGGTAGGTGCCGTTAGGTAGAAATGTTAGTGTAAAGTTGTTGGATAAACAGCCATCATTGCCTTCCAATTTCTTATAATCGCTAACCAATTCGCCTCTTATGTTTAAAGCTGGAGAAACAATAGCAGTTTCTAATACCCATTTTTGTTTAGTAATGGGATCTTCTTTTTGGTTTTTTTTGCAGGAAAGGGATAAAAGAACCAGCAACATCAACATTAATTTTTTCATAGCGTTTTAGTTTATACCCCCTTTAACGAAAGTAACGGTCAATATGCTACAAGAAACAAAAAATGCCTCAAGCTTTTTGGCGTTGAGGCATTAAAATCTTATCAAAATGGCTTATCCGTAAATGTCGTTTAACATTTTGGCTAAGCGTACGCCGCCTTTTAAAAGTTGATCGTTTAACGTTTCTACCCATTCAAAGTTATAGCGGTAGCTCAATTTCGAATCGGGTTTTGTGTTATCGTAAATTTTGTTGCAAATGCCATACGATTCATAAATGCAATCTTTTAAGCTTGTGTTTTGCCAGTTATAAAGCTGAATTGCAGAAGCATGATTAATTGCCTTTGCATATTCGGTATAACTTAATTGCTGATATTCAATTAACTGCTCATCCCAAACGCGATGGATATTCGATTTTTCATTAAACCACAAAACAGAAACACGGTTACCACCTAAATCTTCTTTACGGGCAACGTGCATAGGTTGGCATAAATCGCCTGCCAAATGCACCAACATGCGTAGTGCAAGTTTTTTTTCGGCGGCTGTACTGCTTGTTTTCTTTAAAACAGCAATAAGATCAGGTATTTTAGTGTAAAGGCTTGGTGCTTTTTCGGTAGATAGGAAGTTGTATACACCATTTTTATCCAATCCGGCAGGAAGATTAACAAAGTGCCAGTTATACATGTAATTGTAGGTAGAATCCGATTTAATAAAATCGCCCCAATTGGCACTCATGGCCAAAGTTTCGTAACCTAAAATACCTTGAATGGCTTTGCGCGTTTTGGCCTTTAAATAGCTATCGGCAATTTCACCAACTACGCGGTGGCCAATAGTGCCCCATGCAGTTGCTTGTAATGGTAAATAAGCTAAAAAACCAAGTGCTAAAGCTGTGAGTAGTTTCTTTTTAATTGATGTAAAAATCATTTTATAATTCTTTTTGTACGCAGGTAATTTTTTCTTTGAGGATTAATTTGATTTCACGCTGATCACTTAAGCTTTCTAACGACATTATATCTGCGGTATGCTTTTTAATCAGGAAATTCTTTTCATATCGACCAATTCGGTAACAGCCCGATATTTTTTGTTTGTAATTGGCATGTGTAAAGGTTGCGCCAACAAATAGTGTATCGCCTTTAACGGCATAAACACCCTTTGCATATTCTTTCCAAACGCCATTATGATAGCACGAATCTTCGTAAAGGTTTACTTTACTGTGTGTAACCATATCGATGTAAACAGAATCGCAGCTAAACCGAAAATGGTGTTGGGTATAATTGCTTAATTTATTGCTAAAGGCAACCGAATCTTCGTTCCACACGCCCTGCATAAAATCTTCTCCCTTGCCCTGTATGTTAGGCCTAGGGCTACAGGCAATATAAAAAATAGATAATGCAAAAAGGGTGATGTAAAAACCCTTTAAACCCGGCTGCAGTTTGTTCATTGTATGGTTAATCGATGCTTTTAGGAAATTGATCGTATATTACTGCATTCTTTTTAACTGTGTTGGTAACCAGTATTAAAAAACCGATGGCAAAGCAAAGACTGGCAATGAGATTAAAAATACCAATTACGGTATAATACTTAGAGATATCAGTGTAGGGTATATTTTTATAGCTTGTTAACATTGGCATAAAAAGATAAAGCACATGAATAACTAAACCCATTCCAGCCCCAATGGTCATTAAAATAGCTTCAACAACCGTTCTCTTTGATAAAAAATAGCAACATGCCCCAAGTACAATACATGGCGCAATGATCGATGTCATACTGATCATTGTAGCGAATATTGAATTCATATTACCAGTTGTTTTGATTAATGGTATTGATTAAAAAACTAATTTTTCAAAGTGACGTCATTCCCGCGCAGGCGGGAATCTTAATGCAATACGCTTTAAGATTCCCAATCAAGTTGGGAATGACGATCCTCTAAATTATTTCAAACTGCCTACCATATCTTCCGGACGAACCCACTCATCAAACTGTTCGTTAGTTAACAGGCCCAGTTCTACAGCTGCTGCTTTTAAGGTTTTATTTTCTTTATGTGCTTTCTTTGCAATTTTAGCTGCGTTTTCATAACCTACATGTGGATTTAAAGCCGTTACCAACATCAACGAGTTTTGTAAATGTTTTTCAATTTCTGGTAAGTTGGCTGTAATTCCTTCAGCACATTTATCATTAAAAGAAACACAGGCATCGCCAATTAAACGTGCTGATTGCAATACGTTGGCCGCAATTACCGGTTTAAATACATTAAGTTCAAAATGGCCGCTCATACCACCTACCGAAACGGCAACATCGTTACCAATTACCTGTGCACAAACCATGGTTAAAGCCTCTGGTTGTGTAGGATTTACTTTTCCGGGCATAATAGAAGAGCCTGGTTCGTTATCAGGAATTACAATTTCGCCAATGCCACAACGTGGGCCAGAACTTAACATCCTAACATCATTTGCTACTTTCATTAAAGCAACAGCGGTACGTTTTAATGCGCCAGATAGTTCTACCATCGCATCGTGTGCTGCTAAAGCTTCAAATTTATTCGGGGCGGTTACAAATGGCAAGCCTGTTAAATCGGCAATTTTCTTTGCCACTAAAACATCGTATCCTTTTGGTGTATTTAAACCAGTACCTACAGCGGTACCACCTAAAGCTAACTCAGCAACCATCACCAAAGCATTTTTAATTGCCCTGATGCTGTTATCAATCTGTTGTACATAACCCGAAAATTCCTGCCCCAGGGTAAGGGGGGTAGCATCCATAAAGTGAGTACGGCCAGTTTTAACAATAGAACTGAATTCTTCAACTTTTTTAGCTAATGTATTTCTAAGTTTCTCTAAACCTGGGATAGTGGTTTCTACCGTAAGTTTATATGCCGCAATATGCATTGCAGTAGGAAAGGTATCGTTTGATGACTGCGATTTATTTACATCATCATTAGGGTGAAGTACTTTTTTATCATCGGCCAGTGCACCACCATTAATTACATGCGCACGGTTGGCAATTACCTCGTTACCGTTCATGTTACTTTGCGTGCCAGAACCCGTTTGCCAGATTACCAATGGGAATTGATCATCAAGTTGACCGGCAACAATTTCATCACAGGCTTTGGCAATTAATTCAGCTTTTTCGGCCGATAATACGCCAAGTTCCGTATTAGCAAGTGCCGCAGCTTTTTTCAGGTAGCCAAAAGCATGGATAATTTCTTTTGGCATCGAACCTTCCGGCCCAATCTTGAAGTTATTGCGTGAGCGTTCGGTTTGTGCACCCCAGTATTTGTCGGCTGGTACCTGCACCTCGCCCATGGTATCGTGTTCTATTCTGAAACTCATTATATTTTTGATTTTTATTGTCGCAAATTTAGGTTTTTTGCCTTTTAAAGCGTTGAATTTATGTAAGATATTTGGTAGATAGGAAAATATAAGGTGAAAATGACTGTAAACTTTAAATCTTTATTGCGGATAACCAAACTTTTATCCACGTTGGCTGCTTCTACCAATGAAATCATATTCATACCTTTACCGCAAATATGCAGGGATTAGTTATTAAGTCTACAGGGAGCTGGTATAGCGTTTTGGCCGATAATGGTGAACGTTACGACTGTCGTATTGTAGGGAAATTCAGAATTAAGGGACTTAAAACCACCAACCCGATTGCGGTTGGCGATAGGGTAAAATTCGACCTTGAAAAGGACAGTAACCAGGGCTTGATTAACGAGATGTTGCCCCGCAAAAACTACATCATCCGCAAATCAATTAACCTGAGTAAGCAGGCGCAAATACTTGCTGCGAACCTTGATATGGCCATGTTGGTGGTTACATTGGCCTCGCCACGCACTTCTTTAGGTTTTATCGATCGTTTTTTGGTAACAGCCGAAGCGTATGATGTGCCTGCCGTATTGGTATTTAATAAACTCGATCTGTTTAGTAAAGAGGGTTTAGAAATCCTTCAGGAATTTAAAAATATATACGAAAATATTGGTTATGCCTGCTATGAAGTTTCGGCTTTAAAAGGCATCAATATTCCGGTGATACAGGAGCTGATTACTGATAAAATTACCCTCATCTCCGGTCATTCGGGCGTGGGGAAATCAAGTTTGATTAATGCATTGTTGCCCGATCGCGATTTAAGAACAGGAGAGGTTTCAGATTGGAGTGATAAAGGGCAGCATACCACCACTTTTGCCGAAATGTTCGAACTGCCTCAGGGTGGTTTTATTGTAGATTCGCCGGGAATTAGAGAACTCGGTGTTATTGATATTGAAAAAGAAGAGCTGGGGCATTTTTTTAGAGAAATTTTTAAAACCTCACACAGTTGCAGGTTTAACAATTGCAGGCATATTAACGAGCCTGGCTGCGCAGTTATGGCGGCGGTAAATGATGGCGAAATTGCAGTATCCAGATACGAAAGTTACCTGAGTATTTACCACGGAAACGATACTCGTCATTAACCCCCAGCCCCTAAAGGGGAGCTGCATGGTGAAGTGAAATTTGGAGAAATTGTAATAACTATTACTAAATAATATGGAGATTCCCCTTTAGGGGATTTAGGGGCTATGAAATTTAAACTTGGAGATTTTGTGCGTTTTGTTGATGAAAAACGTGAAGGTTATGTAACGAAGATTATCGATGCCCAAACTTTAGGTGTAACTGATGAAGATGGTTTCGAAATTCCTGTTGCGGTTAGTAATTTAACATCGGTACATGGCCATGGTGTGGTAGCCGAAGAGGTTGATATGCCGAAACCCATCCAGGTAAATGTTCCTGGTATTAGTAAAATTGAAAATGGAATTTATGTTGCTGTAGCTACAGATGATAAAGCGGGTAATGTGGTGCATTTCCACCTGCAAAACCATTCGCCCAATATTTTATTAGTAAGTTTAACCACAGCGCGTAAAGAAAAATATGCGGGTGCCTTTCATGGGGTAGTAGAATCTTATGCATCTGCCTTGGTTTATTCGGCTTCTCTGGCTGATTTAGATCTTTGGCCGGAATTTAATTTCCAGGTTTTGGTTTTCAGTAAAGCGGATGTAAAACCTGTTGACCCATTGGTGATTGCCAAAAAATTTAGGGCAAAAGATTTTAGTAGCGAGCAAAAAGAATTGCCACAATTAAAAAATAAAGGCTGGTTAATCCGTTTGGATGATCTTGTGCCTGTAAACATCGATCCTCAGAAACTGAAAGAAAGCTTTTTTAAATCAACAGAAGAGAAAAGAACGGTTGCAGCCCCACAAAAAGAAATCGATCTGCATATAGAAAAACTGAGAGATGATCATCATTTTTTAGAAGCTGATGAAATGCTGCAGATCCAGATTAATCATTTTCAAACGGCTATGGATGCTGCGGTTGTGCATCATTTCGATAAAATTGTTTTTATCCATGGTTCAGGAAATGGTACTTTGAGGGATAAAATTCATAAACTGATCAGTAAAAATCCACATGTGAAAACATATATGGATGCACGGAAAGAAAAGTTTGGCTACGGGGCTACGGAGGTAGTTTTTAAATAAAATATCATCCTGAGCCTGGCGGCAGATCATCAATTAATTTATTTATTTAATCATTTGGGCGTTCCCCAATCCCGTTAGAACGGAAAAGGGGCCGGCTTTTCAGGGCTGCGCTTCGCTGCGGTACCGATGAAAACCTGTGAAACAAGCAAGCATACCGTAATTAAATAAAAACAGATGCTTAATCGGTACCAACCCTTCCAATCCCTAAGGCAAAACCCGGCGTAGAAAAAATGTTAAGGGAATGTGCTGCTATATTCACGTGAGTTTTGGGGTTTGATTTCGTCATTGCGAACTGAAGAAGGGACTTTGCGTAGGCGTGAAGCAATCTTTTTTAATAATAAATTACATGATAGATTGCTTCGTCGTTACTCCTCAGCATTGCCGATCTTCTTTTTGGATTCTATCTACGGTAGCCTGTCGAAAGACTCAGCGATAACCTTCTAAAATCTGCGGGATAAATTTACGTCATGGTTCGTGTTCTCACACACCATTTGTTTGCAAAAATTTAAAAGCTAAAACCCCAATTCCAAAACCACTACAATCGCATTATTACTTAGGGCTTTCAATTCAACCTGCTCAATATCCCAGAGCGCTAAACCATCTCTGGCGTGCATTAAGCGGCCTTCAATTTCGAAAGTACCCTCAATAATAAAAGCAAAAAAATTGTTATCCGCCTTTTGAATTTTATAAACTGCTGCTTCGCGTTCGGCAAAAATACCTGCGCTTAATTTAAAGGGTAATTTCTGGTTGTCGATAATTTTGATCAGTTGATTCGGGCTCTTTTCAAAATCAAAACCAAAAAGCATTTCACTTGCACGCATTAAAAACATGTCGGTTTTAATCCCAAACTGCATGTAATTAATGGTATCGTTCTGGTAAGGATTGCTAATTTCCAACACTTCACCTTTACCCATATTTAAAACCTGTATCTGGCCGGTTTCTAAAGCGAATTCTTTTCCGTTGGCAACAATATCAATGCCGCCGGTAATGGGCATAAATAGCTGAAGCGAATCTTCTTTACATAGAAAAAACGTAACCTTGCCACCAACAATCGATTCATCATTGCATATAAACAGGTTGCCAAAAGCTTCTTTATTTTCGTTAAAATATTTTTCGAAATTAAAGGTATTGTAACTTCTTAAAACTGAACTTTCGGTTAATCCGCGCTGATCTGCCAAAAATATTTTTCCAGGTGTAAGTTCCATCGTTTAATCTGTATGTTTTAGAGCATGTATGCTCACAAAAGGTTGAATCTGAAAAAGATTTGTAAAAACCTCAGCTTCATTTGCTTCTTTAAATTGCGATACTAAAAGCAGGTTATCAACGGTGTCGTGCCAAATAAGTGGTTTAGAAAAAAAGTTGATCGCTATTTTATGTTTTTCCAGGTCGTTGATATCTGAGTTGATCAATTCGAACTTAAAGTTTTCAAAAGTTAGAAACCGACGGCCTAAATTGTCCAGTATATCCGGTATAATGCCATTTAACTGGCGTAAATATCCGGTAATGGCTGCGCTTACCAAAAAGTGCAGTTTTTCTGCCTCAGGAGCATTGATCAACATTTCGGCAAAAGTGGTAAAACGTTGTTCCTGATTGTAAAATTGAGCCTGCATCTTAAACTCTGCAAAACTATCTTCATGCACAAACTTATCCCAGGCACTGGTGTTGGTGGTATCAATTATTTTTCGGTAGCAGAGCGTAATTACTTTTTTCAACATGCCATAAAATTAAAAAAGACGGTAAGAATTCCTAATGTCTTTTTAAAAAATAAAATAATATTATAAAAAGCGGGGGCGTCATTATAAAAAGCAGAGGCATCATTATAAAAAGCCAATTCAGCAAAATAGAATCAAGGGGCGATAAAAGAAATACAGGATTAAAAAATGAGGTACGATTTTTGGGATGATGTAATTTCATTTTATAAAAATTAAAACTAGCTTTGCCGCTATTAATGAAACACCTTGTAACCATATCACTTGTATTTTTTAGCTTAACACATTTGGCGAAAGCCGAACGCGTTGAAGGGCTTAGAATATTAAATGAATATTGTAACGAGCATAACATTAGTATCAATGCAACTGGTAAGGCCTCGGTTCAGCTTAACGAAGCGCGCAATCCTTACCTGTTATCCTACACTAAACTGGCTTTAATTGGCACACAAGCACAATTAAAAGTTGCAAAGTACGTAAGTGTAAATCAGGTAATTGCCGATTTAACCATCAGAAAAAAACCGAAGAACAACAGCCCTTAGTTCCTTTTGTTAAAAGAATCTTTTAAAAGATTTTAAGCCCCCAATGATAGCAATAACTGCCAAACTGACTTAGTACAGACAATGGCTTGGTTGTTGTAACACACCATTTTTTTATAAATACGATTTAAAATATTATAATGTTAGGATTTTTAGCGAAGGTTTTCGGAAGTAAATCAGAAAGAGATATAAAGGCTATACAGCCATTGGTTGTTAAAATTAACGAGCACTACAGTAAACTATCTGCAATAAGCAATGATGAGTTACGTGGTAAAACCATAGAATTTAAAGAAAGGATTTCTACTTTCTTAACCGATATAGACGGAAAAATTTCAGCCCTAAAAGCTGATGCAGAAAACGAAGATTTAGATCTTCATCAAAAAACAGCAATTTATGATCAGGTTGATGCTTTAGGTAAAGACCGCGATACAGAATTGGAAAAAGTACTTTTAGAAATTCTTCCTGAAGCTTTTGCTGTTGTAAAAGAAACTTCACGCCGTTTAAGCGAAAACGACTATTTAGAAGTTACCGCAACCCAGTTTGACAGAGATTATGCTGCAAGAAAAAACAATGTTAAAATTGTTGGCGATAAAGCACACTGGGCCAATAAATGGGATGCCGCAGGAACTGAAGTGGCCTGGAACATGGTTCACTATGATGTGCAGTTAATTGGTGGTATTGTTTTACACAGTGGTAAAATTGCCGAAATGGCTACCGGTGAGGGTAAAACATTAGTGAGTACTTTGCCTGCATATTTAAATGCCCTGGCCGGACAAGGCGTACACATTGTAACTGTGAACGATTACCTTGCAAGAAGGGATAGTGAATGGAACGGGCCGTTGTTCGAATTCCATGGCTTAACTGTTGATTGTATTGATAAGCATGAGCCAAACTCCGAAGAAAGAAGAAGAGCTTATGCCGCAGATATTACCTACGGTACCAATAACGAATTTGGTTTTGATTACCTGCGTGACAATATGTCGCAAACGCCAGATCAACTGGTACAACGCAAACAGCACTTTGCAATGGTGGATGAGGTCGATTCAGTTTTAATTGATGATGCCCGTACACCTTTAATTATTTCGGGCCCGATTCCCCGTGGTGATGAGCATGAATTTTATGAGTTAAAACCACGTATTGAGCGTTTGGTTAATGCACAGAAAGCTTATGTTACACAAGCCTTAAACGAAGCTAAAAAATTAATTAACGCAGGTAATAGCGGAACCGAAGAGGGCGAAGGTGGCTTAGCCTTATTGCGTGCTTACCGTGGTTTACCAAAAAACAAAGCCTTAATTAAGTTTTTAAGCGAAAGCGGTGTTCGTGGTTTGTTGTTGAAAACAGAAAACCACTATATGGCCGATCAATCCAAGAATATGCCTAAGGTAGATTCTGAGTTGTACTTCTATATAGATGAAAAAAATAACCAGGTTGAGTTAACTGAAAAAGGTATCGAATTGATTACCCAATCGGGTGAAGATCCTCACTTCTTTGTATTGCCTGATGTGGGTACTGAAGTAGCGGATTTAGAAAAATCTGATATGCCTTTAGAAGAAAAGGTTGTTCAGAAAGATGCTTTAATGCGCGATTACTCTGTTAAAGCAGAACGGATTCACTCTGTAAACCAATTGTTAAAAGCGTATACCTTATTCGAAATTGATGTAGAATATATCATCGATGAAGGCAAAATTAAGATTGTTGATGAGCAAACAGGCCGTATTATGGATGGCCGTCGATACTCTGATGGATTGCACCAGGCAATTGAGGCCAAAGAGAATGTTAAGGTTGAAGATGCAACCCAAACTTATGCAACTGTAACCCTGCAAAATTATTTCCGTATGTACCACAAGCTTTGCGGTATGACGGGTACAGCAACAACAGAAGCAGGCGAGTTTTGGTCGATCTATAAATTAGACGTTGTAGAAATACCAACAAACAGGAACATTTCAAGAATAGATGAACAGGATTATGTTTACCGTACCGTTCGCGAAAAATACAACGCTGTTGCTGCAGAGATCCAGTACCTTGTTTTTCCATATTCTCATTACGAAACAGAATACGAAACCGATAAAGAAGGTAATGTAAAGCAAAAAGATGGCAAACCAGTTGTTAAATACGATCAAACTGGCAGAGCCGTACCAAAACTTGATGCCAAAGGTGCATTAATTCCTGCGGTTAATCCTGAAACAGGTCAACTGGAGCCAAAAGCTGGCCGTCCGGTATTGGTAGGTACAACTTCTGTAGAAATTTCAGAATTGTTAAGCCGCATGCTTAAACTCCGTGGCATTAAACACAATGTGTTAAATGCCAAAATGCACCAGAGAGAGGCTGATATTGTTGCAGAAGCCGGGCAGGCAGGAACCGTAACCATTGCAACCAACATGGCTGGTCGTGGTACCGATATTAAATTGGGTGCAGGTGTTAAAGAAGCTGGCGGTTTAGCCATCGTTGGTACTGAGCGTCACGAATCCCGTCGTGTAGATAGGCAGTTACGTGGTCGTGCCGGTCGCCAGGGCGATCCAGGTTCATCTCAGTTCTTTGTTTCGTTAGAAGATAACCTGATGCGTTTATTTGGTTCAGAGCGTATCTCGAGCATTATGGTACGTATGGGTATTGAAGATGGTGAGGTAATTCAGCATTCAATGATTACCAAATCTATAGAGCGTGCACAGAAGAAAGTAGAGGAAAACAACTTTGGTATACGTAAACGTTTATTGGAGTACGATGATGTAATGAACTCGCAACGTACAGTAATTTATGCTAAACGTAAAAACGCTTTGTTTGGCGAACGTTTAGATGTAGATATGAACAATATGGTTTTCGATGTTGCAGAAGATATCGTAAGCGAATATAAACAGGAAGGAAATTATGATGGTTTTAAACTGGAGGTGATTAAGAATTTCTCTTTAGATACCGCCATTACCGAAAAAGAATTTACTTCAACCAGTACTCCTCAGTTAACTGAAAAGTTGTTTGATGAAGCTGAAGCATTTTATGCACGTAAATCAGAAGCAATTATTCAACAGTCATTACCGGTTTTAACCCAGGTTTATCAAGAACGTGGTGAGCATATCGAGCAGATTGTGGTTCCGTTTACCGATGGTATCCGCGGTATTCAGGTGGCGGTTGATTTGAAGAAAGCAATCGAAAACAAGGGAAAAGAAGTGGTTCGTTCATTCGAAAAAACCATTGTTCTGGCCTTAATTGATGATAGCTGGAAAGAGCATTTACGCGAAATGGACGATTTAAAGCAATCCGTACAAAATGCAGTTTACGAGCAAAAAGATCCATTGGTAATTTATAAAATGGAAGCTTTTAACTTATTTAAAAACATGCTTAATGCGGTAAATAAAGAAGTGGTAAGTTTCTTATATAAAGGTGGTATCCCGGTTCAGCAAGAGCCAGATGAAGTTAGAGAAGCACCAGCTCCGGTCAAACAACCAAAGTTGCAAACTACTAAACAAGAGTTTGGCAGAGAAGAACCAGGTATTGAGTTTGGCGATACACGTGAGGCCGTTCCACAACAGCCCATCCGTAAAGAAGCTACAGTTGGTAGAAACGAACCTTGCCCATGTGGTAGCGGTAAAAAGTATAAAAACTGCCACGGCGCAAACTTATAACCGGAATAAATATTTCACATAAAGCCTCAGCATATTGTTGGGGCTTTTTTTATAACGCTGGTTTTTAAAACGAATCTGCCTTTTTTATTGAGATGAGGAGAAAACATGAAATTCTTAGGAAACAAGGTCTTATATTGATGACCCAAATAAGGGATTAAAATCTATGAATTCTCCGTGCTTTCTGTGTTTCCGTGGCAAACTGATCTGTGTAGATCTGTGGTTAAAATCCTTCGGCTAAGCTACCATTGACAGATCTGTTAATAAAGGTCGTCATTGTTGAGGTATGAAGAAATGACAAACCGAAAAAACTAACCCGCATAATATCAATTTGCCTAACCCATAAAGAATGCAGATTTTGGATTAAGCTGACTGGTTTTTGTATTTAAATTAGTATTTTTGAGTATGAGAACTGTAACAGTTGATATTTTAAACGATAAAGCATTAGATCTTTTAAAAGATTTGGAATTGCTTAAAGTTATTCGCTTAAGAAAAGATTCTAAGACTCAGGATCTCTCTGGTAACGATCTGATCACAAAATATAAGGGTTCGATGCAAAAACAGCCAATTTCAGATGTTGATGAACAATTAAATAGTATACGAAACGAGTGGGAATAAGTTATCTTTGGGATACCAATACTGTAATCTATTTTCTGCAAAGGCAATTTGCACCAACAGCTGAAAAGTTTATTGACAATATAATATCTACTAACCAGCCTGCCATTTCTGCGATCACTGAGATTGAACTTCTTTGCTGGAAAACTGCTACTGAAAACGATTTACTCATATTAAGAAACTTTATTAAGGATTCTTATGTGTATGAACTAAGCCAGGAAATTAAAAATCAAACTGTAGAGGTACGCAAATATTATAACCTGAAATTGCCCGATGCAATAATTGCTGCAACAGCTATTGTAAACAACCTTACTCTTATTACACGAAATTCTAAAGACTTTGATAGGCTTTCCAGTTTAAAGGTTACCAATCCATTCGACAAGTAATATTTCGTTCGGATAATATCAATTTGCTTAACCCATAAAGAATGCAGATTTAGGATTAAGCTGACTGGTTTTTGTATTTAAATTAGTATTTTTGAGTATGGAAACAATAACAATAAAAATTCCTGATCAAAACAATACTGTTGTAAAGCAAATGCTAAAAAATTTTGGTCTTACAATTCTTGAAGCACCCGCAAAGGATAAACATTTAAAATTATCTGTCGAACAACAACAAGAAATTATTTCATCCCAACAAGAAATTAATAATGGTCTGTTTGTAACACAATCAGATTTGGATGATGAAATAAATAAATGGCTAAAGAAATAATCTGTTCCATTAAGAATATTCAATTTATTGCCCCTGTTTTATTTACGTTAATGCAGATCAGACTATAATTATTTCGGTTAGATGCTGAAATAAATTCAGCATGATGATTGTATTGAAATTAACTGCATAATATCAATTTGCTTAACCCATAAAGAATGCCGATTTTTGCAACGATTTCGGCATTCTTGTTGTTAAGAAGATATGAGATGATATTTTACTCATCTGCTCATAAATGCTCAGGTTTTTACACATGAAAAAAATATTAACTTTTATCTGTTTTTTGTTTCTTTTTAATACTGCTTTTGCACAAAAAGGAGAAGTAACGGTAATAAAAGACCCTCTAATTGATAGTTTAATAGCCAAACGTATTGCTGTTTATAAAAGCTCCGGAGAAGTAAAACCAGGCAAACCCATCGTTTCTGCCTATGGTTATAGGGTGCAGATTTTTTATGGCTCTGATCGGCGTGAGGTTTTTAACCAACAGGCAAGGTTTAAAGGGCTTTATCCACAATTAAATACATACCTTACTTATAAAGAACCAAATTACTATGTTCGGGTAGGCGATTTTAGGAGTCGATTGGAGGCTCAGCGACTAATTAACGAACTTAGACCAACTTTTCCCACTCTTTTTATTTTCAGGGAAAAAATTAACGCACCAAGTTTAGATACCACAACAAACAATGATCAAAAATAAAATACAAGAACTGGCCGGCAACATTTTTAATGAAGTTGTAGGCTTCCGTCAACATATTCATGCCAATCCCGAATTATCTTTTAAAGAATTCGAAACCTCACTATTCATCAAGGATAAATTAAAAAAGTGGGGAATAGAATATACCGATTGCGCCAATACAGGTGTTGTGGGTTTAATTAAAGGAAATCTCCCATCTGATAAAGTAATTGCTTTGCGTGCCGATATGGATGCTTTACCCATCCATGAAGCGAACGATAAACCTTACCGTTCTAAGAACCATGGTGTAATGCACGCTTGTGGCCATGATGTACATACCTCTTCACTTTTAGGTACTGCGAATATCTTAAATCAAATGAAAGACGATTTCGGTGGTACAATCAAACTGATTTTTCAACCAGCAGAAGAATTATTGCCCGGTGGTGCCAGTATTATGATTAAAGAAGGTGTGCTCGAAAATCCAAAACCTAATTATATTGTTGGCCAACATGTAATGCCAATGATTGATGCTGGTAAAGTGGGTTTCCGATCGGGAATTTATATGGCCTCTACCGACGAATTGTATGTAACCGTAACCGGAAAAGGCGGTCATGGTGCGCAGCCTCACCAAAATATCGATCCTGTTGTAATTGCATCACATATTATTATCGCGTTACAGCAAATTGTAAGTCGCAATGCAGATCCGCGTTTGCCTTCAGTTTTATCATTTGGTAAAGTAATTGCTAATGGCGCAACCAATATTATTCCTAATGAGGTTAAAATCGAAGGAACATTCAGAACTTTGGATGAAAACTGGAGAGATGAAGCGCATAAACGCATGAAAAAAATGGCCGAAGGAATGGCAGAAAGCATGGGTGGAAGCTGCGATTTCGATATCCATAGGGGATACCCATTTTTAATTAATGAAGAAAAATTAACTGCCAATGCAAGGGCTTTTGCTGAGGATTTTTTAGGTAAAGAAAACGTAGTGGATTTGGATATCTGGATGGCAGCCGAAGATTTTTCTTTCTATTCTCAGGTAACAGATGCTTGTTTTTATCGTTTAGGTACTGGTAATGCAGCTAAAGACACTCAATATTCTGTACATACGCCAAGATTTGATGTAGATGAAGATGCTTTAAAAATATCAACAGGACTGATGGCTTATATCGCTTTGAAACAATTAGGAAATTAAGGGTGAAACGGTATAAAAAAACCATTCGCGCTCACCATTTAACATCCCTAAATTTCAGGCAAAAACCATTTACTTATTCACCTTCGATGAAAAAATACTTTTTTCTTTTACTGTTAGCGTCAATCTCTTACAAAGGTTTAGCTCAGGAAATTAACCGTTTTAATCCGGATACGATCAAAACCATTACGCTCGATTCTACAGTAAACATCAAGGCCGAAAAGTTGAATGTAGAAACCTTTATTAAAAGAGTGATGTATGATACTTCTTTTTATCAATCGTTTAGGGATATGAAACGTTATAGCTTCATTGCCGAAAACAGAATTTATAGTTATGATAAGAAGAATAAAGTTGATGGAAAGGTTTACCGTAAAATAAAACACAACAACAGTGGCCCTTATAAAATGGAGTATCTGGTTAAACAAGACACGGGTAAAATTTACAAGAAAAACGGAAAATACCAGTTGTATACCGTAGAAATGTTCGATTACATTTTTATGAATGCCTACAATACCGATTTTGTACCCAATGCACCGCAACCGGATGGCAAAGGTGGAACAAACGAAAGTTATAAAGACAAGCTGAAAACATTAATTTTTAATCCTGGCAGACCAATAAAAGTTCCTTTTATTGGGAGTAAAACCGAAATTTTTTCAGCCAATATGCGCCAGTATTACGATTATGGTTTTACAAGTGGCACCTATCTGGATTCTATCCCGGTATACCGTTTTAAAGTTTCGGTAAAACCCGATTTAAGTAGCTGGACGAAAGATGGTATTATGATTAAAGAACTGGTAACCATTTTTGATAAACGGAATTTCAATATTTTGGGCCGTTATGTTGATATGAAATACAGCAACATGCTGTTCGATTTCGATGTGCAGATGAATATCGAAATGGGCTATTTTGGAGATGATAAACTGCCAACTAAAATTACCTATCAGGGCAACTGGGATTACCCTTTCAAAAAAGAAGAACGGGCAAGTTTTTTAATCGTGCATAAAGATTACAAACTCGAAAAAGGAAAATAAAGATTGATTTTCTCCTACGTGTATTAAGCTGCTTTTAATACCCAGAGAGCCTTCTCCCTGAACTGAACCTTCGCGAGTTCGCAGAAGCTAATTTATTTTAGGCGCTGTTTTGCAGGAAAGCTGCCTGGCACGTAATAGCTGCCAGATAACTTAAAACACGCAATTTAGTTGTAAAATAAATTCAGCATAACGAATGGTGTTGAGGTGAGGAGATAAAAATTAATCTTCATAGTTAAATATTATTCGAACGCAGCTTATTATCTTTAACCGATTATTAAAACTGATACAAATGCAACTTTTTTCCTTATTAAAATTCAAAATATCGCTTGCTATTTTACTGTTTTTAGGTATCCAGGTGCAAGCCCAGGTACTTACCTCCAAGCAGATTGATAGTGTTGTAGAAAAAACATTAACTACTTTTAACGTACCTGGAATTGCAGTTTCTGTTATCAAAGATGGTAAAATCATTCACCTCAAAGGTTACGGGGTAAGTTCTATCAAAACCAATAAAAAGGTAGATGAAAATACCCTTTTCGGCGTGGCCTCAAATACAAAAGCTTTTACAGCGGCTGCCTTGGGTATGTTGGTTGATGAAAAGAAAATTACCTGGGATACAAAAGTAACGGATGTAATTCCGGAATTTAAAATGTATGATGCCTATGTTACCAGCGAATTTACCATTCGCGATCTGCTTACACACCGCAGTGGTTTAGGTTTGGGTGCAGGTGATTTAATGATCTGGCCAGATTCTTCAACAGTTGATAAGAAACAGTTAATCCATAACCTCCGTTATTTAAAGCCCGTTTCATCTTTCCGCACAAAATATGATTACGACAACCTTATGTATATTGTTGCAGGTGATGTGGTGGCAAGGGTTTCGGGTAGTACTTATGAGGATTTTATAGAAAGCAGAATTATTAAGCCTCTCGGCATGACAAAAACTGCAGCCTCTTGGTACCGCTTAAAAGATAAATCGAATGTAATTGATGGCCATGCACCGTACCAGGGTAAATTGCTTCCGGTAGGCCTTAGTTTTGGCGAAATTGCCAATGCAGCAGGAGGCATTTATTCTAACGTTACCGATATGAGCAAATGGGTAACGGCAATGATTAACGGTGGTAAATACGGAGAAACATTAGATAAGAAATTATTCAGTGCTGCTGTAGCCAAAGAGCTTTGGACCCCTCAAACCATTATAGCAGGTGGTAATCCGGCTACTTTTAGCAGCTATGGTTTAGGCTGGTTTTTGAGTAACGTTAATGGTAATTTTCAGGCAACGCATACTGGTGGCTTATCGGGTATTGTAACTCAGGTAACCATTTTGCCAGAAATGAAATTGGGGATTATCGTATTAACCAATCAACAATCTGGTGCTGCATTTAACGCCATCACAAATTCAATTAAAGATGGTTATTTAGGCATTAAAGCACAGGATAGAATTAAAACCTATAACGATAACCGGTTAAGGAATGAAAAACAGGCTGATGAAATGGTGAGCAAAGTGTGGAATGATATTGCCGCACAACAAAAACTATCTACCTCTAAACCTGATGCTAAAAATTACTACGGCACTTTCCACGATGCCTGGTTTGGCGATGTTACCATTAGTGAAGTAAATGGTAAAATGCATTTCAAGGCTAAAAATGCTCCAAAATTAAAAGGCGACATGACTTATTATAAAGGAAATACCTACATCGTAAAATGGTACGATAGAAGTTTGGATGCAGATGCTTTTGTTAATTTCAGTTTAGATAACAATGCCATAGCAAATGGATTTAAAATAGAAGCAATTTCGCCACTAACCGATTTTAGTTTCGATTTCCAAGACCTGGATTTTAAAAAGACCGACAATAAATAACCCTAACCAATTATAAAAAGATGAAAACACTATTAAAAACAAGTATTTTACTAAGCTTTTGCCTAATTGCATTAACCTCAATGACATTTAAACCAAAACGGATTATCTTTTTCGGCGATTCGATTACCCAGCAAGGAGTTTCAAAAAAAGGATATGTAACCCTGATCAAACAAGCGTTAGATTCTACTAAATACAATGTAATTGGTGCAGGGATAGGCGGTAACAAAGTATACGATTTATACCTCCGTTTAGAAGATGATGTGTTGAATAAAAAACCTGATTTAGTGGTAATTTATGTGGGTATTAATGATGTTTGGCACAAGCAATCTTCTCATACAGGAACTGATTACGATAAATATTTAAAGTTTTACCAGGCGTTGATCAATAAAATTCAGGGCGTAGGAAGCAAAGTAGTATTGGTAACACCTTCTGTAGTAGGAGAGAAAAAAGATGGTACAAATGAATTGGATGCCGATTTAAATAAATATGCTGCCGGGATTAGAGAACTGGCTGCAAAAAACAATCTTCCGGTATGCGATTTAAGAAAGATTTTTACCGAATACGAAGCAAAAAATAATCCTGAAGATAAAGAAAAAGGTGTTTTAACCGTTGATAGGGTACACTTAAACGAAACTGGCAATAAATTGGTTGCCGATGAGTTATTGCCTTTAGTGAAGTAGAACATTTTAAACCGCAAAGCGCGCAAAGTATTTCGCAAAGAACACAAAGAAACTTTTCTCTGTGTTCTTTGTGTTTTTTCTCTGTTATCTTTGTGGTAAAAAAAGAAGAGGAAAGCGCTGTGCGTATATGATAAACCGCGAAACGATAGATAAGATAATGGATACCGCCCGTATTGAGGAGGTAGTAGGGGATTTTGTGCACTTAAAAAAACGCGGAACCAGTTTAATTGGCAATTGCCCTTTCCATGGCGAAAAAACACCATCCTTTCACGTATCCGTAACCAAAGGCATTTACAAATGTTTTGGTTGTGGCAAAGGTGGAGATTCAGTGCGCTTTATAATGGATCATGAAAAATATTCATATCCGGAAGCACTTAAGTTTTTAGCCAATAAATACAATATTGAAGTTGAGGAAGCTGAATTAAGTCCTCAGGATGCCGAAGCACAAAGTGCCAAAGAAAGTCTTTACGTTGTTTCACAATACGCAGCTGCATTTTTTGTGAAACAACTTTGGGAAACAGACGAAGGCAAAGGCATTGGCCTCAGCTATTTTAAAGAGCGTGGCTTTAGAGAAGACATCCTAAAGAAATTCGAGGTAGGTTACTCACCCGATGTTTGGGATGCCATGACGCAAAGCGCGATCAACGCAGGCCATAAATTAGAATTTTTAGAAGCTACCGGATTATCAATTAAAAATGATAACGGTAAAATTTACGATCGCTTCCGTGGCCGTGTGATGTTCCCAATCCACAACTTTACAGGCAGGATTATCGGTTTTGGTGGTAGAACATTAAAAACAGATAAAAATGTTCCTAAATATGTAAACTCCCCGGAAAGTGAAATTTACCATAAATCGAATGTGCTTTATGGTTTATTCCATGCTAAAAAAGCCATTCGCGATTTAGATAACTGTTACCTGGCAGAAGGATACGCCGATGTGCTTTCCGTTCATCAGGCCGGGATAGAAAACGTGGTAGCATCTTCGGGTACTTCGTTAACAGTAGAGCAGATTAAACTGATCGGGCGTTTTACACAGAACATTACCATTTTATTCGATGGTGATGCAGCAGGTATAAAAGCCTCACTCCGAGGTTTGGATATGATTTTGGAAGAAGGCCTTAATGTGAAAATCGTTTCCTTCCCCGATGGTCACGATCCGGATTCTTATATGCACCATGTGGGAGCAGGAGCTTTTAAAACCTATCTTGAGCAGAACAGAAAAGACTTTATTTTATACAAAGCCAATGTACTACTAAAAGACGCTGGTAACGATCCCATTAAACGTGCTGGTATTATCCGTGATATTGTAGAAAGTATTGCGAAAATTCCCGATCCTATTAAAGCATCTGTTTTTATCCGTGAGTGTAGCAGTTTGCTCGAAATTGATGAACACATTCTATTAAGTGAGCTCAATAAAATGCGTTCGGCTAAGCTTAAAAAAAGTTTTGATAACAACCAGAGATCAAATTCTTCTGCAAGTTCAAAGCCATATTCTTCAGGTCCGCCCGAGCCGCTTGGTCCGCCAGATGATTTATGGGATGATAGCGCAGGCCCGATGGGGCAAGAGCCACCTGTAGAGGAAAACGAACATCAGGAAAAAGAAATTGTGAGGTTATTACTGGCTTTCGGACACGAGTTTGTAAATTGGGATAAGATTGATGACATGTACATTGGTTCTTTTATTATGCAGAATCTGAGCGACGTAGAATTCGATGATCCGCTGTGTAAAAGAATTATTGATTACTATAAAACAGAAATCGACAATGGACGTTTGCCTACTTCCAACCATTTTGTAAAACACGAAGATAGAGACATTGCCGATCTCGCCATTACACTATCGACTTCAGAATATGCCTTAAGTGAAAATTGGTTAAACAAGCATCTCATTTATGTAAAAGATGAATCAATGAATTTAAAAGCTACGATTTTAGGCGGCATTTTTCACCTTAAAAAACGAAAAGTTGAAAAAATATTGATGAATCTGTTGAAGGAAATTAAAGATGAAAAAAATGAGGACAATCAAATGATTTTGATGCAGCGTTACGGGGTGATTAAGGGCGTAGAAAGGGAAATTTCAAAGTTTTTGGGTTCTGTAATTGTAAAATAAATTAGAGTTGATTATCATTTAATAGAAATGATCGCTTAGTTTTATAGATAACATAACTTCATGCATTAAATAATAGTATCGTTACCTTGAATTTATTTTAGGGTCTTTATAGCAGGAAGATGCTGACCACAAAGTCGTTATTAGACCTTTAAAACAATAAAAACTGCTAATAAAATAAATTCATCATGAGGATCAATTTAAGTTAAGAAACTAGTATCATTTCTATAGAAATTTTTAATCAAAATCCAGTTTTAATCATTTATGGCATTACACAATGATTTAGGGAAAGAGGGAGAACGAATTGCCAAGCAATATCTGGAAGTTGAAGGTTATGAAATTTTAGATGAAAACTGGACGCACGGAAAAGCAGAAGTTGACCTGATTGTATATAAAAACGGAATCATGATCTTTGTGGAAGTAAAAACCCGAAGTTCTGTAGCCTTTGGCGATCCGGAAGAATTTGTACAAAAAGCGAAGCAAATTCAGATGGAATTGGCAGCGAATGCCTATATTGAAATCATGAATCATCAAAATGATGTCCGTTTTGACATTATTGCGATTACATTTACGAAAAATAAAAATTATAATTTAAAACATATTGAAGATGCGTTTTGGCCTGAAGATTAACCCAATCAAAAATTTCTTATTTATCGGAATTGCACTTGCCTTTGTAAGTTCTTGTAAAGACAGTTCTACCACAACCTACAGAAGCTTTGTTTCACCTATGACCGGCCTTAATGTGGCATCAGGTAATGAATTTGATGTTAAAGTACAATTTGGAGCCGAGCAAAAGGTAGATTCTGTTGTTTATTTAATCGATACCGTTAAAGTACTTTCGAAAACTGATACTTCAGCCATTAAACTAAAAACTGCAGGTTTAAAATTAGGAAATCACTTAATCACAGCAAAAATATTCGGCGAAGGAAAATCAGAAGATTTAACCTCAAACATTAATGTTTTAGCTGCTCAGGCACCTACTGAATACAGTTATAAGGTAATTAAAACCTTGCCTCACGATACAGCTTCTTATGTAGAAGGCCTTGAATATCATGACGGATTTTTTTATGAAAGTGCAGGAGATTACGGCCATTCGAGCTTACGTAAAGTAGAACCTTCCACCGGGAAAATCTTACAGAAAGCAGATTTAGATAAACAATATTTTGGCGAAGGAATAACGGTAATCGGCAATAAGATTATTCAGTTAACTTACCGCGAAAAAGTTGGTTTCGTTTACGATAAGACAACTTTTAAAAAACTGTCTGAATTTTCTTATACCACTGGCAGAGAAGGTTGGGGTTTGGCTTTCGATGGTCAAAAAGTATACAATACTGATGGTTCGAACACAATATTTTTTCTGGATAAAGATTCTTATCAGAAAATTGGATCAATTGATGTTTTCGACAATAAAGGTGCCATTCAAAACTTGAACGAATTGGAAATTATTGATGGCAAAATTTATGCAAACGTATATACAACAAACGAAATTCTGATTATCAATCCAGAAACAGGTGCTGTAGAAAGCAAGATTGATTTATCAGGATTGTTGCCCGCCGATTACTTTAAAACTGAAGATGAAAAAGCGAATAATGTTTTAAACGGCATTGCTTACGATAAAGCAACCAAAAGACTTTTCGTGGCAGGTAAGAAGTGGCCACATATTTTTCAAATTGAGTTGGTGAAGAAGTAAGTGAAATCGTCATTGCGAGAAAGGCTTTTTCAGCCGGCGAAGCAATCTTTATAGCAGGGCTCGCCAGCATGAAAGATTGCTTCGTCGTTCCTTCTCAGCAATGACGAATTACATATTAATCCTTTTTCTTCGGTTCGTCTAAATAGCCGTTAAAAATAATCGGTTGTTTATTAACGCTACTTGCTGTTAATGAAGCATAACCATTGGTAGAAATATTGATGGTAAAGCGATAGTTTTCTCTTTTTACATCCTTGGTATTGATCTGGATGGTATAAGATCCTTTTTTATTTTTCGATTCTGTGTAGGTAAAATCTTTTGATGTGAATTTAATCCCTCCCTGGCTCGGATCTATCGGCGCAGTATAAGATCGTCCGTAATAAGGTAAATATGCCACAACACTATCTTTAGTCACCCGTACATCGTATTGTGATCCCGATAGGTTAATGGTTGCGCCCCCTTGTCCGCCAGGCATCATCGTTAATATTTTGCTAATATCGTTATTAGACATCGGCATGGCTGAGTTGGCAATAAAAGTATAATTTTTGTCGGCTACAATTCTGACTGTAGTTTCTTTATTGGTTTGGGCAAAAGATTGAAACCCAAGCAAGAGAAAGGCAAGGCTCAATATTAAATTTAAACGTTTCATAATGTGTGTTTTAAATGTGTAACAATTTAAAGATGCACAAACTTGAAAGATTCCATAATGGTGCCAAAAATGGAATGTAACGTAAATTTAACGAATTTACTTCTGATATAAAGGGTTGGCCTTATCCGAATGACTGGATTTGTATAAAGGATTACTTTTCTCTGTTTCCGTAGCACCAAGAGCGGTGAATTTATAGTTTCCGACAGAAAGATTATTGAGTTCTATTTCGCCATTTTCATTCGTAATAACCGTAATTAAACTGCCACCCGGATTTTTCCCACCTTTCACAATGATACCACCAATTGGCGAACCCGCTACCCTTGAGTTTGGGTTGGTTGAAGGAACAGTAATGATAAATTTATAATTTCCTGAAGTTTCATTGTTAAATTCTATTTCTCCGTTTTGATTGGTAACCAGGTTTATTGCATTCCCTCTGGCATTTTTACCACCTTTAACCACAATACCACCTATGGGTTGCCCGGCTGCAAAACTTATCTCTCCGGTTATTACATCCAGTTTGCCTTTGATGGATTTCATGATACATGGAAAATGCGATTCAGGGTAATTTAATTTGCAATAATCACAGTAATGCCCTTCAGGTGCAGCTGTTTTTAATTGTTGTGTATTTGTTTCTTTAATATCTGAAGTTTGCGTGGTGGATCTTTTAACCTGAGCCAGAAGAGTAAGTGAAATAGATAGCAGAAATACCGCTACAGCAGCTCCTTTTTTCATAAAATTTGATTAGAAAGATAAAATTAATCAAAAAATATGGATTTGCCAGTTTCGGCCTTATTTACAGGTTAGCTGCTTTATTTCTTTTTTGAAGCTTTCGCCAATGGATTAAAGGATAATGCAAGGTTTACCCAAAAATCGAGTTCATCATTGCGAACCAGCACATCTTCCGATACCGAAACATAACCTTTCATTGGTCTATCGCCCATAACCATCTGCTGCCAGCCGTCTTTCTCGGATAAATTTTCTAAAATATTGGGATCAAGCCTCACCATCATACTTTCTTTAGAAACGCCAATGCACATTTTGCCATTCACCATAAAAACGAGGCCACTAAACATTTCTTTTTCCGCTACATCGGATAGGTGCATTAAACGTTCGGCAACACGCAGGGCGAGGGTTTCGTTGTATTTCATAAACTATTTCAGAGCTGGTATTTGCCTAAAATTAATGTTTAAAACATGTTGAACAAAATAATTTTCTTAGTATCTCTATTTCAGTAAATTTGCAACATGTTGTTAAACTGCTATCAGGAAGAATTATTAGAGGCCGGGTGTGATGAAGCTGGAAGAGGTTGCCTTGCAGGGCCTGTTTTTGCAGCTGCGGTAATTTTACCAAAAGGCTTTGTGTTGGAAGGATTAAATGATTCGAAACAATTATCTCATGAGCAGAGAGACCTGTTACGGCCAATTATTGAAAAAGAAGCTCTGGCCTGGGCTGTAGCCTCATGCGATCACGAAGAAATTGACCAGATTAATATTCTAAATGCTTCATTTCTGGCTATGCACAGGGCGATAGAAAAATTGCATACCCAACCAAAATACCTGGTAATAGATGGCAACCGTTTTAAAACCTATCCCCAAATTCCACATAGTTGTATTGTTAAGGGCGATGGGAAATATTTAAATATCGCTGCGGCATCTATATTGGCCAAAACACACAGGGATGAATATATGACTAATCTGCATATTGATTATCCGCATTACAATTGGCAGCAGAATAAAGGATACCCAACAATAGCACACCGCAGAGCCGTGATAGAAATCGGCTTATCGCCTTTTCACCGCAAAACTTTTAACGTGAGCGATCCCCAATTGGAACTGTTTTCAAAAAACGCCTAAATTTTCGTATTTTCACAACATTGTGAAAATTCTGTTGATTACTAAGCGGGTTCCCTTTCCGCCAAATAGTGGTTATCCCATTGTGGTTTACAATACCATAAAAGGCTTGCTGCAACTTGGTGCGGATATTACTTTGTTTAGCCTTAACCCAACAAAAGGAAAAATAGATATGGAAGATATCTATGATCCTATTTTTGAACAGATTAAATACCATACCTACGATTTAGATACCGAAGTAAACGTATGGTCGGCATTTTTTAATATTTTCACTAACGAATCTTATAATGTTTCCAGGTATTACAGCGAAGATGCCGCCCGTCAGTTAGAAAATCTCCTGCGCGAAAATGCATTTGATATTATCCAGTTTGAAGGTCTTTTTGTTGTTCCCTATTTAGATGTAGTAAAGGCAAATAGCAATGCGAAGTTAATTTACCGTGCGCATAATATCGAATTTACACTCTGGGAGCGACTTTCACATTCAGAAAAGTTTCTAATACGCCGAAAGTACCTCGCCTTTTTGGCACAAAGGTTAAAAGCGTATGAAACTGATCAAATTAACCGTTTTCACCAAATTTTTGCCATTTCTGAGCCCGACCGCCAAAGTATACTGATGTTTGGCTGCGAAGTGCCCATGACAGTTTTTCCTGTTGCCATAGATTTAGAAAAATACAAAGTAGATAAAAGTAAAACCAGTTTTCCAACACTTTTTCATTTGGGGGCTATGGATTGGCGTCCGAATCAGGAAGGTTTAGAATGGTTTTTGGATGATATATGGCCCGATATAGAGAAATTAAATAAAGATCTCCGCTTTTATATTGCAGGGAAAAACATGCAAAAACATTTCTTCGAATACGATTCCGAAAACCTTATTGTAGAAGGAGAGGTGTTTGATGCCGTAGAATTTATGAACTCTAAAGCCATTATGATTGTCCCTTTAATTTCAGGAACCGGCATGCGGGTAAAAATTATTGAAGGTATGGCCATGAAAAAATGCATTATTGCTACCACTACAGCGGCAGAGGGTATTAATTGCAGGCATGGTCACGATATTTTGATTGCAGATTCTGCAGATGAATTTTACCGGTCAATATTACAGTGTATCATCAATCCAAAACGCTGGATGGAAATTGGTGAAAATGCACGGAAAACAGTAGAAAATGACCACGGTGTTCATTTAATCTCCAGTAAAATGCTAAAGATTTACGAAGAATTGGTGAGCGCATAGCTATAATAAGAGTTGACAATTTTCTATGCATTTAGAAAGAAAAGTTGTCAACTCTGGAAATTTCGTAAATGGATGCTGAAATAGGTTGAGCATCACGATTACGAGAAGAATTATGCTAAAAATCTCCTTAAAATTAACCTCAAAATTTTGTCTTTTTCTTAGTAGTTTTGCCACCCAGAAAGATTAGGCTGGAAAACCTTTATTCAAAGCCTAATGCGTTAAATAATATAGATCAAATAGCTTCATTATCATAAAAAAATAAACTTACGGATGAAAAACACCGCATTAACAGAAAAACACATCGCTTTAGGCGCTAAAATGGTTCCATTTGCAGGTTACAATATGCCTGTTACTTACGAAGGTATTAATGCCGAGCATGCAACTGTTCGTAGTGGTGTAGGTGTTTTTGATGTAAGCCACATGGGCGAATTTATCCTTAAAGGTGAAAATGCACTGGATCTTATTCAACGTGTAACCAGTAATGATGCTTCTAAATTATATGATGGCAAGGTTCAATACTCCTGCCTGCCAAATAAAGATGGCGGTATTGTAGATGATCTTCTGGTTTATAAAATAGACGATAAAACCTATATGTTGGTGGTGAATGCCTCAAACATCGAAAAAGATTGGAACTGGATTCAACAGTTTAATTCGAAAGGTGTAGAAATGCATAATATTTCCGATCAAACCTCCCTTTTGGCTATTCAGGGGCCGAAAGCTGCAGATGCCTTACAGAGCTTAACTGATGTAAATCTGGCTTCAATGGAATATTACACTTTCGTAAAAGGTACTTTTGCTGGTATAGATAACGTGGTGATTTCTGCAACAGGTTATACTGGAGCTGGTGGTTTCGAGATTTATTTTGAAAATCAATATGCTGATCAAATCTGGGATGCCATTTTTAAAGCTGGTGCACCATACAATATTCAGCCAATCGGTTTAGGTGCCCGCGATACTTTACGTTTAGAAATGGGTTTCTGTTTATACGGAAATGATATTGATGATACCACTTCGCCAATTGAAGCAGGTTTAGGCTGGATTACCAAATTTTCTAAAACCTTTACCAATTCTGAGGCGTTACTGGCACAAAAAGAAGCGGGTATTCAAAAGAAATTAGTTGGCTTTGAAATGATCGATCGCGGTATTCCACGTCATGATTATCAAATTGCTGATGCTGAAGGAAATATTATTGGTAAAGTAACTTCAGGTACGCAGGCCCCTTCATTGCAAAAAGCAATAGGTATGGGTTATATCGCTAAAGAATTTACTAAAGAAGGAACTGAAGTTTTTATTTTAATCCGTAATACGCCAATTAAGGCTAAAGTAGTTAAGTTTCCTTTTTATAAATAAGATTTGAGACAATAGATATGAGATTTGAGACGGTTTGACCGCTAAAATCTCATATCCCATATCTCACACCTCATATCTCGTCAAATGTCAAAAAAAATAGAAGTTTGTTTAACACCAGCCTTGATCGATTTATATGATATCGAGGAAAGTATTGTGGTGGTTATCGATATTTTAAGGGCTACATCATCCATCACTTATGGAATAGATAACGAAGCTGAGGCCATTATTCCTGTTGCCAACGTGGAAGATTGCTTAACGTATAGCAACAGTGGATTTTTATTGGCTGCAGAACGAAATGGTGAAGTAGTAGAAGGGTATGATTTCGGAAACTCACCTTTTTCATACACCAAAGAAAAAGTAGGCGGAAAAACTGTTGTTTTAACAACTACAAATGGTACAAAAGCGTTGCATTTGGCACAGAAAAGAGCTTACCAGGTAATTATTGGCTCATTCTTAAATCTTGATGCACTTTGCGATTACCTGAAAAGCCAGGATAAAAATGTGCTTTTACTGTGTGCCGGATGGAAAGATCAGTTTAATTTAGAAGATACTCTTTTTGCCGGAGCGGTAGTGAGTAAACTGCGACAGAATTTTGAACATTTCGATGATTCTAGTGTAGCTGCTGAAGATTTATATTCACTTGCAAAAACAGATTTACGAAAATACCTGCATAAATCTTCGCATAGCCATCGTTTAGCCCAATTGAATATTGAAGAAGACGTGGTTTTCTGTTTGCAGTTAAATCTTTGCAAAGCAATACCTGTTTTAGATGGAGCACGTTTAGTGGCCTTAAAGCATGAAAAGCACCAGAATCGGGCCTAAAAGCTAAAGTTTAAGCCGAGCAAAACCGCATTTTTTCTAAAATTTGCGCCGTTAAATTGGGTTTCTTCAGTAGGTTGCGTATTAAAATAGGCTTTATCTACGCCAGAATAAGTTTTAATATTATTTAATTGATAGTCGAGATGCAAACCTAAACTTTTATTTAGAGGGACAGAAAGATTTACATTTCCACCTAGTGCGAAGGAATTTGCCTTATGCGTAAAGCTTATGGGTTTTGCAAAGTCAGGAATTAAATTCCAGTTGGCTTTTGCCGAATAATTATAAAATCCAGCTAAAATTGTTGCGCCGATACTGAATTTTTGTGTTTTAAAAATAAACTCAGAGCCAAAATCAAAACCTTTATATTGTGCCTGATAAGTAGAATTTAAACCTTTGCTGTCTGGATTGTTTGCGCTTTCCAAAAGATAAAATTTTTGCTGATTGTACGATACACCAATAATCGGTTTAATGTTAAATTGCCCAAATGTTAAAAGCTGGTAGCTAAATTGTAAATCAGCATTGTACAAGTATCCTTTATTAGCATTTAGCAGGTCGAAATAGAATGCATTTTGCCTGTTATCATCTGCATAATCGGTATCTTCTGCATCACCTTTGGTAATATTACTATATTGGTTGTTTACCTTAACGCTTAGCCTATTGGTGATGAGGTATTTTACATTTAAGCCAAAACCTGGTCCTTTAAGATTTTTCCAAATCAACTCCGACAATATATTCGGATTGGTTCCGGCAGTATTTCCTGCAATAGACCAATCGAACCTGGCCTGTTCTATGCCAACATATGGCTTTACTTCCCATTTATGCAACACATCTTGTGCAAACGAAACCTGGTAAGAGAGGATAAGAATTAAGCAGGCAAAAAATGGTTTTAAAGAAAAGTTTCGCAAAGCGATAGACATATTTTTTTCAGTTTATACAAGCAAAATACACATAGTGGTGATTTAAACCACTATGTGTATTAATTATTTTTTAAAATGGATATACTGTAGCGATAAATGACTTATCAGTTGGTGATAATACGGTATTCCATCCCACTTCGAAATCACCAATGGTTAATTCGTTTGGAACCGAGTAATGCATAATCGAACTTTTGTCGTAAGCACTATAGTTGGTTTGTGTTGTGCTGTATTTGGCAAATAGGTTGTTATCAACATCAGCCTGGCTCCAATAATTCGGTGCGGCAGCATAATAAGCGTAAACTGCTGGTTTATCCCAAGGGATGGCTACCAATGGGTGTTGGTGCTCATGGATTAAGCCTAAAGCATGGCCAAATTCGTGAATTACCACACGGCTATACTCCGAATCTGCTGTAGTTGCGGTTAACCAACCGTAATTCATGGTGGCACCGGTGCTTGGAGTCGATTTACCGATGTAAGACCAAGATCCATCACCACTAACAAAACTTACCCTAATTTTGGCAGTGTTATCATTGGTTACAAAGTTGAATTTTATATTGGCATAAGTTTCCCACTGTTTTGCAAACTGAATTACTTTGGCACGGATTGCCGCTGTGCTTCCGTTTAAACTTACTTTAATTGTGGTTCCTGGTGCCCATTTTGTAGATTTTAAAACAGCACCCCTTGGAGTAGTACCATCCAAAGATCTTTCTGTACAGATTTTGATATCACCAAGTGGATTAACAGCTGTTATTTCTGGTTTATCTAAGTCTGTTATTTCTGTTGGTTTCTCTTTTTTACAGGCAAATAATACTGTGGTTAACGCTAATGCAGTTAAAAGCGTTTTGTTTGATTTTAAGAATTTCATGGTTTAGGTTTTTAGGTAAAAATTAATGATCTTTTTCGGTCTGAAACTCAAGTTAGAAAATCGTAAAAACAGGAATTCTTCTTTTTTGGAAAAGAATAATAAGGTTGAAAAACATAGATAGAATTTAGGATGATTGGCTCTGCATTTGCAAAGTATAATCCTAAAATAGAATAATATTACATCAACACCAAGAGAATTGTAATATTTTTATTGCATAAGTGTATATTCTACACTTTATATTTTTGTAACAAATATAAATATATGTGTATTATAAATACTATATTTTATCCGATAATGAAATAAATATCTGGATGTTTATTTCGTTATTAAATCAGAGATAACCGGGCTGTTTTTGATCGTAATTAAAGCTTCTTCATGGGCTAGCCAATAAATATCTTCAGCACGTTTCATATCGAAGGTACTAATGGCACCCAAACCTTTTGGTTCAATTAAAACATTGCAAAATTTCGCTTTTCTTTCCATGTCGTGGTTGATTGACATGATACCGGCGCGTCCCATTAAATTGGTTATGCCGGTAATTTTATCAACAGGTTTGAGGTGATTACAAGATGATCCAATAATGAAATCACAATCTTCCATTAGAGGTTCTACAGGAAAATTATTTAAAATGCCGCCGTCTACATACATCTGCCCATCAATCATAATGGGTTTAAATATACCTGGGATGCAGCTCGAAGCATGAATAGCCCTAATTAACGGGCCTTTGGTAAAATAAACCAATCGGCCTTCGCTAAAGTTTACTGCCGCAATGGTTAAAGGTATTTTTAACTTTTCAATTGTATTGTCGGGAAAATATTCTTTTAAAATTAATGAAGTGTTTTCTATGTTAATCAAACCCAAAGAGCCTACTGCAGGTCTAACAAAACGCCATAATTTTGTTTTTAAGAAAATGCTCAAACCTTCTTCCGGATCTATACCTGCTGCAAAAAATGCTCCTGCAATTGCTCCGGCACTGGTTCCGCTAATGTGACTAAAGGTGATGCCTAAATTGCTAAAAGCTTTTAAAACACCTAAATGCGCTATTCCCCTTATGCCTCCGCCTGATAATACAATGCCAACTTTCATAGATTTACTTTGGGATAATTGTTTAAAAACTGCTTGATTGTGAAATTGTATTTAACCTGCGTACATAAATGAACTATTAAAAAATGCAGTTACTTCTGTTGTTTAGGTTTGTATTTCGATTGTGTTAAAATTTTTTGCGCATCCTGATCGGCCATTAATTTTTGTAAAGTAACATCAGGATGTGCTTTCATATATTTTCTAACAATTTGCCAACCCGTCCAAACACCCAATTTTGGTGCCGAATCTCTATTCTCTCCTAAACCTGGAGTAAATGGACCTTCTGATAAGAATACCTGAATCTTTTGGTAATCCGTTTCATATAAATAATTGTTCTCCAAAAAATATGCCCAAATATCACCCTCAAAATTTTGTGCCCAATCCAATTGTTGCTGAGTGTATCCAATTTTTGTAGAGTCGCTCGTGTTTTCAGGTAAAACCTGGTCTAAAAAGTATAAAATCTTTCCCTGAAAAATCATTTTAGAAAGCAGGGTCCTGTTTTCATCAGGTTCGGCAAAAAGTTCTTCGTGTGCAAAGGTTTCTGCCACGCGTGGTACAATATATTCGGGAGCAAATCTTCTTGAAAGGTATAATGGAACACTTTGCACAATGGCCCTGTAAAATTTGCTGTCTTTGCCAAGAAACATGTCTAAACCGATACCCAGGTAATTATCGCCCACAGGCATCTGATAAGCAAAACCCGAAGCAAAGGAAATAAATCTAGGAATTTTCGCTTTTGGATAGTAATATTTGATGTATTTAAAAGTTTCATTTAGTCCTTCTTCCTGAGCCTTTAAATTTGGAAAAACGCTGTCAACTTCTTTGCTTAAATCCGTATAGGCCTGATCGTGGTACAAATTGGCCAACGATTCGGTATTTGAATATTTGCTATCGAGGATTCTATGAATAAAGTCGTCATAAAATACACCATATTTCATGTTCAACTGCTTATCTACATCAATAATATTTTTGTTTTTACCTGTAAATAGCTCGTTATCAAATCGTTCTATTTTGATATTTACCTGTATATTACTAACATCTGGCCTGTTGTTTTGCTTGCAGGAAATAAATGTGATGGCAAAAAGAAAAATTAGATAAATTTGCCAGTGTTTTACGTTATACATCATGTAGAACAAATATATATAATCAGCTATAGCATGAAAAGAATATCGACCATTTTAATTTTATCTCTATTAACTATTGGTGCCTGGGCGCAAAATTCTCCTTTAACCAGCTATGGTTTTAGGTTGGGCTTAACCGCTACGCCAACTTTTGGATGGATTAAACCTGAACAAGGAAAAACCGACGGTTTAGCATTGGGTTTCTCTTATGGATTGATCGGCGATTTTAACTTTGCACCAAATTATAGTTTTTCTACTGCGTTAACCATTACTTCAATTAACGGTAAAAGCACGGAGGCTAATGTTTTGCCATATTATGCAGGCGGTACCAGTACTGCCCCAAAAGCTTACGATTTAAAGTATAAATTACAATATGTAGATCTACCCTTAACTGTTAAATTAAAAACGGTAAAGGCCGATGGTAAGCGTTGGTACGGTCAGTTTGGTTTGTCTAATTCTATTAATATCAGTGCTAAACAAGATGCTGTAACCGGCGGTACTACTGTTGGCGATAATCAAAATGTATCAGATAATATCAAACTTTATCGCGCCGGATTAATTATTGGTGGTGGTGGTGAATTTGATATCTCTGGCAATACCAGTATTGTAGCTGGTTTAACTTTTAATAACGGCTTTACTAATATTGTATCGGATAAAGGCAGGAATGTTAAAAATCACTACCTGGCACTTAATTTCGGTGTTTTCTTCTAATCGGAGGAAACACATATGCCGACTGATACAATCTCTTTATAACATAAACTAGATAAGCAAAATGAAAATAGCACTGGCACAACTCAATTATCACATTGGAAACTTTGAGCATAATACCCAAAAAATAACTGAAAATATTCAATTGGCGAAAAATAAAGGTGCTGATCTTGTTGTTTTTGCTGAGCTGGCTATCTGTGGGTACCCACCAAGAGATTTTTTAGAATTTGATGAGTTTATAATCCATTGCGAAACCGCTGTTGAGGAAATAGCCAAACATTGCACGGATATTGCTTGCATTGTTGGTTTGCCGATTAAAAACGAGGTATTACAAGGTAAGGATTTGTTTAATGCGGCCTATTTTATTGAGGCAGGAGAAATTAAAGCGGTGGTTAGAAAGGCACTTTTACCAACTTACGATGTTTTTGATGAATACCGTTATTTCGAGCCCGCCACCCAATTTAGCTGTATTGATTTTAAAGGGAAAAAGATTGCGCTAACCATTTGTGAAGACTTATGGAACATAAATGATAACCCATTGTATGTATCCAATCCGATGGATGAGCTGATTAAAGAGCAGCCAGATGTGATGATCAATATTGCAGCATCGCCTTTTTCTTATACACACGATGATGAACGGATACAGGTATTGGCGGATAATGCGAAAAAGTATAAACTTCCGGTATTTTATGTAAACCAGGTTGGCGCACAAACTGAAATTATTTTCGATGGTGGATCGATGGTTTTCGATGCAGATGGAACAATGAAAGCCGAAATGAAATATTTTGAAGAGGATCTTCAGGTTTTTGATTTGGAAGAAGTTGAAAATGTACGAAACAAATATCCTCAACTGGAAAGAATGACGGATATTGAGCAGATTCATGATGCACTGATTTTAGGAATCAGCGATTATTTTAGAAAATCTGGTTTCAGTAAAGCCGTTTTGGGTCTGTCTGGCGGGATAGATTCGGCTGTGGTTTGTGCATTAGCTTGCAGGGCATTGGGGCCTGAGAATGTGATGACGGTTTTAATGCCATCAAAATATTCTTCTGACCACTCTGTACAAGATGCCCTGGATCTTGTAAATAATATTGGTTGCATGCACGAAATTGTGCCTATTAAAGATGCAGCTGAAGCTTTTGATCAGATATTGGCACCAGCTTTTAAAGGCATGCCTTTTAACCTTACAGAAGAAAACATCCAGGCCCGTATCCGGGGAATTATCAATATGGCCATGAGCAACAAATTTGGTTATATTTTATTAAACACCTCCAATAAAAGCGAGTGTGCGGTAGGTTATGGTACTTTATACGGCGATATGTGTGGTGCGATAGGGGTAATTGGCGATGTATATAAAATGCAGGTTTTTGAGTTGGCAAAATACATCAATAAAGAAAGAGAAATTATTCCGGTTAATACGATTGTTAAACCGCCATCAGCGGAGTTAAGACCTGATCAAAAAGACTCTGATTCGCTTCCTGAGTATGAAATTTTAGATAAAATATTGTACCAGCATATCGAAAAAAAGCAAGGCTCGAAAGCCATTATAGCCCAGGGTTATGATGCAGAATTAGTTAAGCGCATTTTAAAGATGGTCAATATCGCTGAATTTAAACGTTATCAAACCCCACCTATTTTAAGGGTATCGCCAAAAGCATTTGGTATGGGCAGAAGAATGCCAATAGTAGGTAAATATATGGCTTAAGTTATTTAACGGCCTAATTATTAGGTTTGATTAAGCTGTGAACTGAAAACCGGGAAACTGTTTATAGAAAATCGCCAGCTTATATTATTTTTTCATAATGATAAACCTCGCATGCTTTTTAAAACCTGCGAGGTTTAAAATTTATTTATGCTAAAGTAGCATCAACAGTAATCGTTGTATTTAATAATTTAGAGATCGGGCAGTTTTTTTCTGCATCAGCAACCAGTTCATCAAATTTTTCTTGTGTTAGGTTAGGTACAGAAGCCGTTAAAGTTAAATGCGATTCTACAATTTCACCTTTTGATGGATCAAGGTTGATTTCGCATTTTGTTTCTAATTTATCAGCTGTAAATCCTGCTTCGGTTAAGTTTGCAGATAATTTCATCGTAAAACAGCCTGCATGTGCAGCAGCAATTAATTCTTCAGGATTGGTGCCAACACCCTCTGCAAAACGAGAATTAAAAGAATATTGTGTGTTGTTTAATGTAGTGCTTTGGGTAGTAATATTGCCATTACCTTCTTTAATAGAACCTTGCCATACGGCTGTTGCATTTCTTTTCATGATGGGATTTTATTTTTAGATTGTTTAACACCTAAAGATAAAAATATGTTTGTTTAATGGTAGCAATTCTTTGTTAAGAAATCCTTGTGTTAAAACATATCTTATTTCATACTAAATAAGCGTTTTAAAAAAAGAAGCTGCTCCAAAGAAACAGCTTCCATTGCATTACGATCTTTTTTGGTTATTTATCTGATTTTTAATTATAAAGGGTACAATACTGCGGTAGCCTGTTTATCCTTTGTAGATAACACAGTTGCGCCACTTCCACATTGCCCACCGTTCATTAATGATAATGCATCGGTTCCTCCAACCCCTGGAACATTAATCGTTGTAGATTGGTTGGTGTGCCTAAATGAAATGGTATGTCCAAATTCATGTGTTATGGTTCTCGTACGTTGTGCAAAAGAGTTGTTTTGGATCAGGTTCTTGTTAATCCAAACCGTATTGCCAGCTTTGCCGTTAGATGTAGATAAATAGGCCTGTCCGCAGGTAGAACCTCCAATGGTATTATCTACTTTAATTAGAATATCATAAACAGTACCTGTAGTAATCACAAATTTAAGTTTAGAATTAGGTACCGTATTCCATTGGTTAATTGCAGAATTGATTTCGCTGATCATGCTGTTGATCGAAGGGTCGACCTTAACGCGTATATTAATACTATTGGTTACAATATTTCCATTATAATATTGTTCGGTTATCGGTTTCCCATTATCAGCAGGAACTTCCATGTTTTTACTGAATACGATATCGCCATCTACAACATAATTATCGCCATTTTCTACAATCTGGGTATCTGTAAATCCAAGATTTTTGATGTAAGCAATAACTTTTTGGTTCTGAGTGGTTTCATTTTCCGGTTCAGTCGGCATCTCATTTTTCTTAGAGCACGAAATCGCTATTACTGATAACAAAGCAATCAGCACAGTTTTTGTTAATAAGTTTTTCATAGTTTAGGTTTTTAGTTTAGATCGTAAGATGCTGTAATTGAGTATTACATGAATAAATATAATACAAAAAATACAAATGTGTATGTTTAGAACATACTTTTTTATATTTTTAATTAGCTAGCATTAATCTTTCTTCCTATCCTAATCTATTTGTTGTTTTAGCCTATTACTTCTAAAAGATTGAAAAAGTAATATACCTACACCGATCATGATCGAAATATCGGCAAAATTGAACACGCCTGTTTGAAAAAGGTATAAATCCAGGTGCATAAAATCCGTAACTGAGCCATGTACAATCCGATCGTAAAGATTTCCGATACCACCACCAATTAAAAAGCAGATCGCAATTTGCATAGTTGCAGGAAGGTTTGGTTTAGCGAATAAAAAATACAATCCGTAAGCTAAAAATAGCAATGGTAAACCTGTTAATATTATAATTCTGAAGATATAAGGCATATTGTCGCCTAAACTTAAAAAAGCACCACTATTTTCTACTTTTGTGAGTGTAAAACGGTCTTTAATGATGCTGATGTGTTCATAATCTGAAATCTCGGTTCGTACAATATTCTTTGAAATCTGATCGCAACCAAAATTTAGCGTTAGCAGTAATAATAAAACAGACCACCGAAGGCTTTTAAAATGTTGCATGTTTTTATAATTGAAGTTTATTGAAGGGTTATTTTTTTACCCATTTTTTATAAGGAATAATCAAGGCTAAGATCACGGCTAAAACGCTAAATATTTTTGCAATTATATCGCCACTTTTTACATAAAAGGTGATGTCGTCATTAAGGTTCACGTTGCCTTTGATAGCCGTTCTTGTCCACCATTTGGTACGCTGCGTAATATCACCACGTTGATTAATAAAACAGGAAATTCCGGTGTTTGCAGAACGGGCCACATCGCGATGGGTTTCTATGGCTCTGAGTTTGGCGTACATCATGTGCTGATCTTTGCCCGAGGTATTTCCCCACCAGGCATCGTTGGTTATCACTGCAATAAATTGGGCACCATCTTTAACCGATTGGCCGATCCAATCACCCCATAGGCTTTCATAGCAAATTACCGGCGCAACTCCAATTCCACTTTGTGCGTAAAGCACATCCGGTTTTTCCTGCCATCCCCACCCATCAACAGCACCGCCCAATTGTGCAAAAACAACATCTAAAAATGAAAATACTTTCGGGAAAGGCATTTTTTCTACACCAGGTACCAACTTGGATTTATGGTAAAACTGAACATCAGCAGAGTTTTCAATCTGCATGGCCGTATTGAAATGATCAACGTAAAGGTTCGCCTGCGAATCGTATCGCGCAGAAAGTGTTTTTTTATCCGGATAGATTTTAATGCTTTCTATCCCGGTTATTAATGTGCCGTTTTTATATTTACCCATGAAGTTTTGTAAGGTACCAAAAGTTGTAGTTTCACGGATCCGGTCTTCATTGTCGTAACTTGGTATAGCCGTTTCTGGCCAGATAAAATATTCGGTGTTGGTTTGCCCGATCGAATCGGATAATTGTGTTAATATTTTAACCTGCTCCAAAGGAGGAATATTCTCTAGCTTTTGATAAGGATCAATATTCGGTTGCACCACTACTACATTACTTGGCGTCCCTTTTTGTTCTGCCGTAAAGTATTTGGCTAATGAAATGCTGATGGGAATAATTACCACTGAAACCCAAATTCCTGCGGTTCTAAACCTTAAATAACCGTTTTGTGATTTAAAATTCTTATAAGCTTCAAAAGCCAGGATATTACTCACTAAAATCCATAACGAACCACCATAAATGCCAGTATAATCATACCATTGGGCAAGCTGATGCATGCCCGCCAGGCCATTTCCTAGAGTCATCCAGGGGAAAGCCAGATCCCAGGTTTGTTGAAGGTATTCTAAACCAATGTAAAAGGCAATTAAACCGAGGTAAGCGATTTTTTTATTTACGTATTTGCCCAATCGGTAATATAACCAAAAAGCAAAAGTCATTAAAAGTGCACCTAAACCATAAGGAATTAAAGAAACCGGTATGGCTACCAAAGGTCCGTTATAGGCACTTATGGCATTATAAACCCAGTAAGTTGATGCTGTATTCCAAACTAAAAAAGTTAAGCCAGCTGTTAAGAAAATCCTTTTTCCCTGTTTTTTTTCCGGATTGCCCGAAATAGAAGTTAGCGCAATAAATAATGGTACCAAACCGATTAACAGCAAGGGTGTGGTAAATGGCATTGGTGGCCAGGCGAGCCAAAGTAAAAATGCACTTAAGAGGGCGAGGAGGTAAGTTTGTTTTTTGTTCATTTTTGCTATTTTTCGCCGTTTTACGCCCGTCATGCTGAATTTATTTCAGCATCTTTTAAATAAACTCTTATTAAGATCTAAAACAAATTCAGGATAACGGATTTGGTTTACAAACTATCTAAAATATTGGCCTTTTTAGCTTCGTATTCTTCCTGGGTAATCAGGTGTTTATCGTACAACGTTTTAAGCTTACGTAATTTTAATGTGGTTTCATCTTCAGGCTCTTCTACAACTTCAGCAATCTGAATTACTGGTTGTTCTGGCTCAGGAGTGGGCTCATAAGCAGGAATTTCGGAAATGGGTTGGGCATTTAAATTAATCGGGGAAGAAGTTGCACGGTTTTCTTCCAGTTTTTGTTGACGGAGCAATTCTTTATATTCTTCCAATTGCTGATTTGCGGCCTGATGCAATTTGCGGGCCTGTACTTTTGGGATAAATTCGGTTACAATATTTTCGCCATGTTGTGGCACACAGATAAATTTAGAACCAAAAAATTCTTCCTTAAATGATACTTCTTTAATGCTTTTCCATGAAATATCTTTAAAGTTCATGGTCAAACCTAAATTGCCAGGTTCGCAGTAAAAAATGCGTTTATTAGAAATCGCAATGCTATCTGGCAACAAATTTACCGCAGGTTTTTTTTGTACGGCCAAATACAAAAGTTCTTCTCCTGTGGTTAAAAGGTCGTTTAATTTTCCAATAACTTTTTCAACCGCTTTTGGGTCTTGTTCGTCACTCAGAAATCTATCTATGCTAATCATAATGTTTTTTAAATTGTTGTGTGGGTATGTTTAAATGCTATTCTTCAGCATCATCATATTTGTTTTTGCTTTTAATATTGGGTTTCCCCGCTATGCAAATTACAAATTCTCCTTTTAAAGTATTGTTTTCAAAATGTGATTTTATTTCTACCAAAGTACCGCGAACGGTTTCCTCGAACATCTTGGTCAGTTCCCTGCTTACTGATGCCTGCCGATCTGCCCCCAGATATTGGGCAAACTCTTCTAAAGTTTTTAATAAGCGGTGCGGACTTTCGTAAAGTATAATGGTACGGTCTTCTTCGGCCAGTTTTTTAAATTTTGTTTGTCTTCCTTTCTTAACAGGTAAAAATCCTTCAAAACAAAATGCATCAGCAGGTAAGCCCGAATTAACCAAAGCAGGCACAAAGGCCGTTGCTCCTGGCAGGCACTCTACAGCAATATCATTTTTTATGGCTTCGCGTACCAGGAAAAAACCCGGATCAGAAATGGCAGGTGTTCCGGCATCAGAAATCAAGGCAATTTTTTGCCCTTCATTTAAAAACTTAATGATTTCTGAAGTTGCTTTATGCTCATTATGCTGATGATGTGAGAAAACTCTTTTATCAATACCAAAATGTTTAAGCATTGGCGCACTGGTACGGGTGTCTTCAGCCAGTATTAAATCACATTCTTTTAATATACGGATTGCCCTAAAGGTCATATCCTCCAAATTGCCTATTGGCGTTGGTACGAGAAATAGTTTGCCATCCATATTTCAGTTTGCAGTTTACAGTTAATGGTTTGCAGTTTTTTCCAAACTCCTTACCCCAAACTCCAAACTCTTGCTATCTTTGCTTAAAAAATTAAATAATGCTGCAAGTTAACTATATCCGCGAAAATAGAGAGAAAGTTTTAGAACGTTTAAGTGTGCGTAATTTTAAACAGCCAGAACTGGTAGATGAAATCATTAAAATTGATGAAGACCGCCGTTCTACACAAACTTCGCTTGATAATATTTCTGCTGAGGCTAATGCAGCTGCCAAACAGATTGGCGATTTAATGCGCACAGGTAAAAAAGAAGAAGCTGAAGTGATTAAGGCACAAACTGCTTCTCATAAAGAAAGCATTAAAAGCCTTGGCGATAAACTTACCGAGTTGGAAACTGCCCAACATAATTTAATTGTTCAGTTACCTAATTTACCTTATCATTTGGTAAAACAAGGTTCTACTGCCGAGGATAATGAAATTGTTTTAACCCATGGTGAACCCGCACAATTGCCTACCAAAGCTTTGCCACATTGGGAACTGGCCGCTAAGTACGATATTATTGATTTCGAACTGGGTGTAAAAATCACGGGTGCAGGTTTTCCGGTTTATAAAGGAAAAGGAGCACGGTTACAACGTGCATTAATCAATTTTTTCCTGGATCATGCTACGGCTGCAGGTTATAAAGAAATGCAGGTACCTCATTTGGTTAATGCAGCTTCGGGTTTTGGTACGGGCCAGTTGCCAGATAAAGAGGGACAGATGTACCACTCAACTGTTGATGATTTATATTTAATTCCTACAGCCGAAGTTCCTGTTACCAATTTGTACCGTGATGTAATTGTAAAGGAAGAGGATCTGCCGATTAAAAATACCGCTTATACACCATGTTTCCGTAGAGAAGCAGGTTCATATGGGGCGCATGTGCGTGGTTTAAATAGATTACACCAGTTTGATAAGGTTGAAGTGGTTCAAATTACCCATCCGGATAAATCTTATGAAACTTTAGAAGATATGAGTCTGTATGTTCAGTCTTTACTGAAAGAACTTGGTTTACATTACCGTGTGCTGCGTTTATGCGGTGGCGATATGGGCTTTACTTCTGCCATGACCTATGATATGGAAGTTTGGAGCGCAGCGCAAGAGCGTTGGTTGGAAGTTTCTTCTGTATCTAATTTCGAAACTTACCAGAGTAACCGTTTAAAATTGCGTTTTAAAGGAAAAGAAGGAAAAGCACAGCTTGCACATTCATTAAATGGAAGTGCGTTGGCCTTACCGCGTATTGTAGCTTCAATTTTAGAAAATTATCAAACAGAGCATGGTATTAAAATTCCTGAAGCTTTAGTAAAATATACAGGTTTTGATATTATTGATTAATTGATAAATCATTACAGCAATGACGATATTCCTCATAAAAAAAGCTTTGCAGTAGTGCAAAGCTTTTTTGTTTTTATAGATAGATGAGTGTTGTGTATTGATTATAAAATCAAGATCAATAATAAAATGATGATGATAATTGCACCAACTGAAAGGTAAACACCTCCAGAAACTGCACGGGCCTGGCCTTTTAATTCTCTTAACTCGCTACGTAATGCTTTACGTTCTGCTTTAGTTAAGTTCGATTTGTCCATGTCTCTGATTTCTTCAACACGGGTTTTAATTTTTTCAAGTTTTACAGCTTGTTCTGAAGTTAATTCTGTTGGGTTTTTTGCAGGTTTATCAGCCGCCTGAACTGAATTAAAACTAATTCCCAAAGCGAAAATCAAGGCTAACGTGTAGATGAATTTTTTCATAATATCTAATTTTTTAGTGTTCAACCTCTACCTAACAAAAAACCTACCAAAATGTTCCGGTAGGTTTTAAAAAAGCATTAATTTAACTGTTAAAATTTTTATTTGATCTCGAAAATGGCATTTACTGTGAAATTCAGCTTAATTTTTTTGAAATCGATTTCTGGTGCTTCTGTTGCATCGGCCATTTCAGCTTTCATTGCAAAATTTCTGTAAACAGGTTGTATCACATTGTCTCCACCATCCTGTATTTCAATTACACCACCTAATTTATCGCCTAAAGCCTCTACCATGTAAGCAGCTTTCTCTTTTGCTGATAAAAGTGCCTTAACTTTAAGCTCTTTTTTTAACGTTTCAATTTTAGAGTAATCGTAGCTTTCGATATTGGTGTTTGCAATTCCTTTGGCATCTATTGATTCTAAAATTGAATTGAATTTGTTTAAATCGCTAACTTTTAAACGGTACTGTTTGCTTGCTAAAAAATCAGGATTTTTCTTTTTCTCAGTAGCGTAGTTCCAGCTGCTTAAATTGCTAATGGTTAAGTTTTCTTTTGCAATGCCTGCTTTTTGTACTGCTGCAAACAATTGTTTCTCTAATTCTGTAATTTCTACCTTTTTCTTTCCGTTTAAATATTCTTTTAAGGAAATACTGATGTAAATAATATCTGGGGTAACTTCTGTTTCAGCTGTTCCGCTTACGCTTATTTTTCTGCGTAAATCTACTTGTTGAGCCATCGCTGATGATAAACCTAAAAATGCAACCAGTGCAAATGCTATTAACTTTTTCATATCTATTTTTCTTTGTGTGTACTGTAATGATGTGAAGCGTACACAAATTCCACACCGAGATTATTATTTTTTTATCTTTTAGGGAAATGTATGCCAGTAGTTTGTGGCAAAATTTCCCTGCTATACAATCTAGCCCCGAAGAAAAATCAGGGGCTGCCGTTGTTATCGGGTTTATTGACAAAGGATTATGCGGATCTTTAAAAAAACCGATCCAGCCTAATTAATGGCTTTAGGAATAAATTTTAACCTGAAAAATATTATTCTTTTATGGCGCAAATATTACTTTAGGCATTTGTCTATTAAAAAAAGTGGTTGCGCTAGCTACATAAACCCGACAAAGCGGATAGCCCGGAATGGCAACGCATCAAAATGAGGGCTAATAGCTATGGCGGGATTGAATAGCCAATGCCAATAGAAACCTGATTTTCTAAAGTAATAGAAAGAGAGTAAAATTATGCGCTAGGTTTTATGCTTAAATAGTCGGAATTATATAGGGTTATAAAACCTGGCGCAGCAGAGTTTTCTGCAGAATTTTAATCATGTTTTGCAGTTAGAGAACTGCAAAAAGAATTTGAATCAAGGTATTATACCTTTGATACTTTAACAGCAGTTGGTCCTTTTTGGCCCATTTCTACTTCAAACGTAACTTTATCACCTTCTTTAATCTGGGTGATTAAACCGTTTGCATGAACGAAAATACTATCCTGAGTTTCGGTGTTTTTAATAAAACCGTAACCTTTACTGTCGTTAAAGAAAGTAACTGTTCCTTTTTTTACAGGATTTTCGTCGATGATGTCTTCTTGTCTTGAAATACCGATCTGAATATCTTCAGTGTTGATCACTTTCTTTTTCTTCGGATCTGGTGGAGTAGAGGAGATGTTTCCGTTTTCGTCAACGTAAGCCATCATGTCTTCAAGAGATAAGCCTTTTTTAGCATTTGCCTGGCGTTCTTCTTTTTTCTCTTGTTTGTCGTTTTTCTTTTTTAATCGTTTTTTTTCGTTCTCTTTTTTACTGTATGTTGCCTGAGATTTAGCCATATATTATTTAATTGTTTTTGTTTTGAAGGGTGAGTGGAATGGAGAATTAAACAAAGATAACAATACTAAAGCATAAATACGATTTTATTCGGTTATGCTCTTGTCATTATCAATAACGTTGGTTACGGGAACATGGAAGGTAACTTGTATAGGTGGCAATATAATTAACCACAGATGAAAAGGATGAACACAGATAGGATAACTTGAATTGCGTTGATCTGTGGTTAAAAACTGCTAATAATTAGCTTCTTATTGTATTAAATGCAAATTTCAGTCATCTTCTTTACAAACGATGACGATAGCTTTAAAAACATCTGTGTTAATCTGTGGTTAAAAACTGCTAATAATTAGCTGCTTATTGCATTAAAAATGCAAATTCCAGTCATCTTCTTTACAAACTATGACGATAGATTTAAAAAACTTCTGTGTTGATCTGTGGTTAATTTTTATGAAGCCCTGTTTATCCATTTATCTTTATCCACCTGGTAAACAAAATTCCATTTAACAGGCTCACCGTAATAGGCTACTTCGAGATCGGCAATTTTAACAGCCCCTAATTTTTCAGCAGCTTTTTGCGATCGGAAATTCGTTGCACCAATATGCAAAATCACTTTATCCACAAATTGAAAAGCATAATCGAACATCAGTGTTTTTAATGCCCTGTTATGCCCTTTGCCCCAAAACTCGCGCGCAATAAAGGTATAACCCACTGCAACTGATCGATCTGCCTCATCCAGTTCGTAATACCTCGAACTGCCCACTACTTTATCGGTACCTTTTTCATAAACAATAAAAGCACCTTGCGATTCGATGGCACCTTTAAAGAAATTTTCAAAAACTTCCCGTTTATAACGGTCTTTGTTGGGGTGTTGCTCCCAAATTAATGGATCGGAGGCTACGGCAAAAAGGACTTCAAAATCTTCCTGTTTTAATGGCACGGCTTTGATTAAATCGTTTTCTAAAGTTTGCTGTAAATCGAAATTCATGTGTTTGGGTATAAAAACGGCTGGCTATATGGCCAGCCGTTTATTATAAGATTTTTCCATTCCGCGTTGCTCAAGTCGAAATAACTATAGCGGTTGAGGATAATGGATTTGAATAATTAATTTACTAAACCTTCTATTTCTACCACTTCCTGTGCATCTTTTTGATAATCTACTTTATCAATTTCGAAACCGAACAAACTTAAGAAATCAGATCTGTAACCTGGTAAATCGCCTATTGCAGGTAGTGTTTCGGTTGTTGCTTCGTTCCATAGTTTGGCAACTTTATCCTGAATATCTTCGCGCATTTCCCAATCATCAATTCTGATTCTTCCTTTTTCATCAACAGGAACAGGATTGCCGGTGTATAAGCGTTCTGCATATAAACGTTGAATCTGCTCAATTGTACCTTCATGTATACCTTCAGCTTTCATTACTTTATACAACAATGAAATGTAAAGCGGAATTACCGGAATTGCAGAGCTTGCCTGTGTAACCAATGCTTTATTAACTGATACATAAGCTTTTCCATTAATATCTTTTAATTTATCGGCTATGGTAAATGCAGTTGCTTCTAAATCATCTTTAGCACGGCCAATGGTTCCTTTACGGTATACCGGCTCGGTTAAAGCTGGGCCTATGTACGAATATGCTACTGTTGTGGCACCTTCGGCAAGCAGGTTTTCTGCTTTTAAAGCATCAATCCACATCGACCAGTCTTCGCCGCCCATTACGGCCACAGTGTTCACTATATCTTCTTCTGTAGCAGGTTCGATAGAAATTTCGGTTACATTGCCTGTATGGAAATCTACAGTTTTATTGGTGTAAGTTCCTCCGATAGGTTTTAAAGTAGAGCGGTGTAATACCTCTGTATCAGGATGTTTTCGTACCGGAGATGCAAGGCTATAAATTACTAAATCTACCTGACCTAAATCGGCTTTAATTGTTGCTAAAGTTTTTTCTTTAATTTCTTTAGAAAACGCATCGCCATTTATGCTTTTTGCGTATAAACCAGCTGCATGTGCTTCTTTTTCGAAAGCTGCACTGTTGTACCAGCCTGGTGATGCTGTTTTACCTTCAGAAGGTGCCTTTTCGAAAAATACGCCAATTGTAGCCGCCCCAGATCCATAAGCAGCAGTAATGCGTGATGCCAAACCAAAACCGGTTGATGCACCAATTACCAATACTTTTTTAGGACCATCTATAGCTCCTTTTGATTTTACATATTCAATTTGATTCTTTACGTTTTGTGCGCAGCCATCAGGATGTGCGGTTAAACAGATAAAGCCCCTCATTCTAGGTTCGATAATCATTTTTGTTCTATTTTACGTTTTGTAATATTAAAATAAGCGCAATTTAAGGCAAGTTAAAGATGCCATAATGCCCAAATCTTTAACGAAGATAAATTTTTAATCGTTTAACGTTAAATGAATTTTAAATAATAAGGGTTTTTAACACAAGGATTCGTACTGGTTTAGGTAATGGATTTGGAGGTTTTTAACACTAAGGCCAGGAACAGGTAGTTGGTTGCGACCTTATCAACAACCATAACAACGCTAAATACGCCAGGTTGGAACGTTGTTGCAGGCAATAAATGGCGGACTCCGATCTCCTGATTTTCTAACTAATTAACAACTCTCTTTTCACTTTGCCATATTTCTTTTAATTTAGCAGCACACAGATAAAACCGGTTTATCTTTTTATGAAAAAAATATTATTCTCTGCCATGGTGCTGATCATTGTGGCATCTGGAAAGCTTTATGCGCAAACCCAAAAGCAAAATTCGGGTTGGTTTATGTTTTTAAACAATACCAAGTTTAACGAAAAATGGGGACTTCAGTTTGATGTTCAGCTGCGTTCTGGTGACGATTGGAGTCATTTAAGGAATACCTTGGTACGGCCTGCGGTACAATATTTTATTAACGATAAACATAATGTGGCTTTGGGTTATTTGTGGCAAACCACTGATATGAATCTGATCGGTACCAGTAAAAATCTTTTTCACGAACACCGTATTTTCGAGCAATATATTTACACTCATAAAATAAAATCAGTATTTGCCAGTCATAGGGTTAGGTTAGAGCAACGTTTTATTGGCCGCTCTGGCGAGGATGTTTTTTCGCAGCGTTTCCGTTATTTTTTAAGGCTCATCCAACCGTTACAAAAAACACAGCCTACCTTTACTAAAGGGCCGTTTGTGGCCTTGCAAAACGAGGTTTTTTTAAATCTCCAAAATAAAGATCAAATTAACAATAGCGTTTTCGATCAAAACAGGTTGTACGTGGCTGCGGGTTATCGATTTTCGAAGAAATTTGATCTTGAAGCAGGTTACATGAACCAGGCGAGTAAGGGCATGACGAATAATACAGTTAATAATATCATTCAACTGGCCGTTTATACCAGGTTTTAATGTTTCAAAGTCATTTTTTGTACAATAAGTCCTACAAAATGTTAAAGCTGTTGTAATTGACTGGTCTTTTTGCTCAATTTGCCGCGTGAAAAGACTTACCATTCTATTTTTAGCACTCTTGTTCGGCAAGCGTATGCAGGCTCAGGAGATTCAAACCTCTTCAACTGACCATACACCAACATCTAAAAGTTTATTTAATCCTGAGCATAAAAGAAATTTTTCGCGCAAGGGCGATTTCTTTTTTCACTGGGGTTATAACAGTTCATGGTATGGCAAAAGCGATATCAGGTTTCAGGGCCCAAATTACGATTTTACACTTAAAGATGTTGTTGCACACGATAGGCAGTCTAAATTGAGCTGGGCTTATTTAAACCCAGGTTTAATCACCGTTCCGCAATATAATATTCGCGTAGGTTATTTTATTAAAGATAACTACAGCATTTCAATCGGATGGGACCACATGAAATATGTGATGGATATTCCGCAAACTGTTGCCATTACTGGGCACATCGGTGCCAATATTACGCCCGAAAATGTTGCAACAGGATCTTTAGCTGGTGATTATAACGGGCAAAATATTAATGTTAAAGAAAGTATGCTTACTTATGAACATACTGATGGTTTTAACTATGCCAATATAGAGGTTGAACGTTACGATGATATTTGGGTTGCACCAGGAGGAAATACTTCATTAACATTAGAAACTGGCTTAGGCGGAGGAATTATGGTTCCTCGTTCTGATGTTCGCTTATTCGGACTTGGCCGCAACAACCACTGGAATATTTCAGGTTATGGGGTGTCGGCTAAAATCGGACTTAAGTTTTACGTTTGGAAAAATGTTTATTTGCAAAACACCACTAAGTTTGGTGCTACCAATTTAACAAATGTGCATACCACTGGATGGGATGAGTACGATCACGCCAGTCAGAAGATTAACTACATTGAAAATATGTGGCTCATTGGGGTTCAGTTTTAAAAAGATATGGAAGGAGGTTTAAGCCTCCTTTTTTGTTTTGGATGTAGAAAGCCACAGAAAAATAAAGGCACGGAGGATATTATTTTTATTCTGAGCGATTGGCTCTTGTTTTTCTAAATAGTGTAACGCTTAATTTTTTTTGGTAACTACAATTGCATTTTGAGCAAAGGGTTGTTGCATGATGGGTAATTCTCATGTATTAATTGCATTCTCTTGATTGATTGCTTTGTCGCTGAAAATCCTCCTCGCAATTGATGGTTTAGCACATAGATTGCATTACTGGATGCCCAACCTGGCTTCTATTTATAACAACATAATTTTAAACATCCAACAACCTTCTATGGTAATTGATCTGTCCTAAATGATAGGCTAAGTGTGTGGTAAGGTGAACCATAAAGAATCCGGTTGAGGTTTTCTCCTGAAGAACTAACATCGGATATTCAATATTAAGCTGTTCTTCGGTTATTTTTTCGAGGGTTTGCGTAACCGTTATCAGAGTTGCCTGGATCATGTTGATCAGTTCTTGCTTTGGGATATTTTTTAAAGAAAACTCCAGTTCCCGATTGCGGATGTAATCACTACTACCTAAGGTTGCACCGATATATGTATTCAGGTTTCCGATTAAATGAAGGCAAAGGTTGCCTGCTGAGTTGGCAATGTTTCTATCTATAATCCATAAATTAGTTTCATTATTATAGGATTCGATTTCGGATTTGAGCTTGTTTAAATCACGGTTAAAAAGTGCTTTTAAAGTTTCGATAAGCATATGCTTGCATTATTATAAAGTGAGTTTTTTTGCTTCTTGAGATAAAATTTCTTTACCTGATTTAGTGATCGTGAGTAGGGCGGGAGTCGAATCTTCTTCTCCAAGTACTGTAATATAACAGGTATAGGTATATTGGCCACTTTTAAATTGATAGTTGTGGTTTCCGCCGCTGCCATCGGCCGTCAACCTACCTTTGGTTAATACCAATGAAGGCTTTTCGCTCATGTTACTTTTTAGCGACCAGGAGGCATATCTGTAATTGTTGTTCCCAAGGTCGTCAATTCTGATCCGGTATCGGGCAGTTTCGAGAACCAGAACCGGTTGTGTAAAATTCGCGAGAGATGGATAAAGTTTGTTTTTGTCGGCATTAATTAGCTTAGTTTGTTCTTTGGCTTCGAGCTTTGATTGCTGGTTTACTGCAATGATTTTGCCATCGGTATCGAGCCATAAATCGCCGTTTAAAAGCATAATACCTCTCCAGCCGACATCGCTCCAATTCGTTGTGGGTTTGGAGTTAATAATTTTTTTGATGAGTTGGTCATCAAAAACCTCTTTATATCTTTTTATAAATTCCTGCTTATTTTTAATTGGCGGGATGGGATAAGTCCGGGTTAAAGGATATTTGATTTTGTCGCTCAATTTTTCTATCGAACCACTTTTTACTGTTGCGATAAAAGCATTTACCACTGGCAGATACTTTTTATCGAGTGTTTGACTGTAACCAAAGCTGATATTAAATAGTAAAAGGAGTGCAAATAAGGTTTTTTTCATTAGCTAGGGATGTTGTTAAGCGAAGATAATTTTTTAGTTTGAATACCGGGTCTTGTCCAAAGAGCTTTCTGGATCAGGGTATTTTACAAAAAGATGCTATAACAAGTTCATCATAACGATTGTGTTGGGGAATGGAACTAAAAATTTATTCCTTACCAACAAAAAAACACCTGTAATTTCTTACAGGTGTTCGCTATTAAATGGTTTTTATTTAAACTTTTCTCACTCCACCTGAGCCAATAACAGTTTTATCAACACTTGGATTGCCAGAATAATTTACATTTCCTGAACCACTGATTACTGCTTTAATGCTTTCGCTAACCGCAATATTTACAGTTCCTGAACCACTGATGGTACTGTTTAAGGTTTTTGTAGAAAATGATTTACCTGAAAATGTACCAGAACTGCTGATAACTACTTTTGCATGATCTGCGCCACCAGTGATGTTAATTGCGCCCGATCCGCTAATCACACCGCTGTAATCATCTACATCTGCTGTTGCTTTAATGCTGCCCGAACCGCTCACCGTTGTGGTTAGGCTACCGGTGCTGATTTTGCCGCTAACAGTTAAGTTTCCATCGCCACTTACTGTTAAGCTTGCCAACTCTTTTGCGGTTACGTATGCTGTGATTTTTTTGCCTTCGTATTTTCTAGACCAGCTGGTGATACTTGTTTGTGGGCGGATAACCAACACGTTGCCTTTTACCTCCGTAATAATTGAAGCAATTGCTTCTGAATCGCCTTCTAAACGGCAGCTCTCGGTATTGCCTAGTGTTACAATTACATTAATTGGGCCTGCAGATGCTACGCCATTAAAGTTTTTAACCTGGCGATCGTCGCTTTTGGTACGGAATTCATTTGTGTTGCTGCCATTTTTTGCAATTGCGTTAACGCCAGCAGTTAATGTTAATGATGCCAATAATATTGCAAATACTTTTTTCATGGTTATAGATTTTATTTTTAAATGGAATGTCGTTTTTCTAATAAGACGGTTGTTTTGCAGAAAAGTTGCACAAAGTGAAAATTTCTTTAAATTCCAGTCTGGGGTAAAGAAAAATCAACCATTATCCTTTCTTTGTTTTGATGTAAAATAATGGATCTTGTTTAAAATTATCAACATTAATACTGGCGTCTACTTTAACCGTTTTCCAATCATTTGATGGTTTGATTAATGTATAAGCACCAGTTTTTAAGGTAACGCGTACAGGCATATCGAAGCCTTTTACATCGGTTAACCAGCGATAAGACAAGGTTCCGTTATCTATTTTATATTCAAGTACAGGGATGTTGGTATAGCGTAAATACTGATCGAACACCTTATCTAATTTTAAACCACTCTGCTTAGCAATGTAATTTTCGATTTGTGCGGTAGTTACCGTTTGGTGATAAAAAGTTTTGTTTAATCCACGAAGAATCTGTCTGAATTTTTCATTATTATTAATTAACTGGCGGATGGTACTAATCAGGTTTGCTCCTTTTGGGTACATATCGCCTGATCCTTCTTTATTAACACCATAAGGGCCGATTACGGGAATGTCGTTGCTGATTATTTTTTGCAGCCCGATTACATATTCATCTGCAGCTGCTTTATTTTCTGTACATTCTGTAAACAATACTTCTGAGTAATTGGTAAAACCTTCATGTATCCACATATCGGCAATATCTTTTGCGGTAATGTTGTTGCCAAACCATTCGTGCCCGCTTTCGTGTACGGTAATAAAATCAAATTTTAGGCCATGGCCGGTTCCGCTCAAATCTCTACCCAAATAGCCTTTCTTAAATTGATTGCCATAGGCTACCGCACTCTGATGTTCCATACCCAGGTGTGGTGCCTCAACCAGTTTATAACCGTCTTTGTACCATGGGTATGGGCCAAACCAATATTCAAAACATTTTAGCATGGGCTTAACATCTGCATCCCAGTGTGGGCGCGCTTTTGCACTATCCGTTTGTAAAGCCCAATAATCGATGCTCAGTTTCCCGTTTTCACCATCGTAACTGTCTTGCCAGTGTGCATATTTTCCAATGTAAAAAGTAACATCATAGTTATTAATGGGGTTGCTCACAAACCAGTTGTATTGTTTGTAACCATCGGGTTTATTTACTGTGTTTCTTAACCTTCCGTTTGATATTTCCTGTAAGGTGTTTGGTATGGTAATGCTAATCAACATGCTGTCTACCTCATCACTTTGGTGATCTTTATTTGGCCACCATACGCTGGCACCAAGCCCCTGGCAGGCCACAGATACAAAAGGATTGCCTGCAGCATCTTTTTTAAAAATGAAACCGCCATCCCATGGTGGTGTTTTTGCTACGGTAGGGTTGCCAGAGTAAAAAACCGTGAATTTATCTTTACTTCCTTTTTTTACCGCTTTAGGGAAAGTAACAAAAACAGCATTATACTCGCGTGTAAAAGGTAAATTATTGCCTTGATAAACCACTTTATCAACTTTTAAGTTGTCGAAAAGATCGAATTGTAGTTTAGTGAAATCCTGAGTGGCAGTAAAGGCAAATTCATTGTTTCCGCTTACCGATTTCTGATCAATATCAATCTTCACATCTAAGTGGTAGTAATTAATATCGTAACAGGTGCGCAATGGGGTAAGGGTTCCGCGAAGACTTTCGGCGCGGGAGTTTACCTGGTTTTTTCCAAGCAGCTGCGCCTGAGCCGTTGAAATACTTAGGGCGGTTGCAAGGATGAAGAGTAATTTTTTCATTTTTTTTCAGTGTTGATCAATTTTCCTGTTTGTGGAGACACGAATCGGGGCTATTTCCACGCGCGCTATTTTATAATATCAACTTCGATAAAGCTATCGTTAAATACCGTTTGCGTGGCTTTAATGTAATCTGCTTCTGTTGCTTTATAAGGATTTTCTACAAATTTTTGTGGATTGCGTGCAAACAGCGGAAATGCAGTGCTTTGTACCTGAATCATGATTCTATGTCCTTTTTTAAAGGTGTGCAATACATCCTGCAACTGAAAATTTACATCGGTTTTTTGATTGGCAACCAAAGCTTCAGGTTTTTCGAAACTGTTACGGAAACGGGCAGGCATTATTTCCGAGCGTACCATTTGCCAGTAATTGCTAAGGGTAATGTTTTTATTGGGCATATAAGGATTGTTGGGTTCATCGGCAGGATAAACATCGATCAGTTTTACAATAAAATCTGCATCAGTACCTGTGGTTGCAATTTTAAGGTGCGACATAATTTCACCACCCAATGTAATGTCGTTATCCAGCACTTCGGTTTGATAAACCAATACATCTGGTCTTCTTCCGGCAAAACGTTGGTCTTCGCTCATGTAATTATGTGGCGTAAAACCCAATGTTGTGGTTAAATCTTCTGTATAAGGAACAGGCTTTAAAGGGTCGCTGATGTAGTTTATAGAACCAGCGGCAGCAGGGGCAGTCATGCTAAGTTTACCATCGGCAGCTAAATACAATTTCTGTTTAGCAGCTTTCTCTGTTGGCCATTTGGTAAAAGTTTCCCATTCTTTTTTGCCGGTATCAAACATGTAGGCTTCTGGTAAACCAGAGTTTTTGTCGCCATTGCCTTTTAAAAAGTGATTAAAAAATTTAGATTCGATTTCTTTTTGGTAAAAGGTAGCTATGCTGTCGCCAAAATATACATTGCTGTGCATGGTATGGCCAGTTTCGCGGCTCCATCTTCCATGGCCAAACGGCCCCATCACTATTGTATTGTAAGCATTAGGATTTTTCTTTTCTATAGTTTTATAAATGTTTAACGGGCCTGACAAATCTTCGGCATCATACCATCCGCCAACCAACATTACCGCAGGTTTTACAGTATTGTAATGTTTTAATAAACCGCGTTTTTGCCAAAACTCATCGTAGTTTGGATGGTTTACAGTTTCCTGCCAAAAAAAGTTATTCTTATAATATTTATCTGCATTGGTTAAAGGGCCAAGATCTAAAGCAAACTGGTAACCATCTTTTGTTTTTGGCAAAATTATCTGGTTATTGTACCAGGGTTTAGATGTGGTATCGGTTTTTTGTACCCCAAATACCGGGAAGGTGAAGAAATAACTTTGTAAGAATGATCCATTATGGTGAAAATCATCAAAAAAGAAATCGGAAATTGGTGCCTGTGGCGATGATGCTTTCAATGCTGGATGATTGCTCAGAATTCCTGCTGCGGTATAAAAACCCGGATAGGAAATTCCCCATTGACCAACTTTACCATTATTGTTGGCTACGTTTTTAACCAGCCAGTCGATGGTATCGTAAGTATCTGATCCTTCATCAACATCCTTTTTGCTTTTTTTATTATCAATTACAGGTGTCATGTTGGTCCAGGTACCTTCACTTTTCCAACGGCCCCTTACATCCTGCATTACCACAATATAACCTTCTTTCATCATGAGTTCTGATGGACCCAAGCGGGCAGGAAATTTATCTTCTCCGTATGGCGCTACACTATAGCAGGTACGCTGCATAATCATCGGGTATTTTTTATTTTTCGAGGCATCTTTAGGGGAGTAAATTGCCGTAAAAAGTTTTGTTCCATCACGCATGGGGATGTATACTTCCTTTTTGGTGTAGTTTGCTTTAGGGTATCCGGCATCGCCTTGCGCAAATGCTGATGATGCTGAAAGCAGAATGATGATTAGTTTAAAGTATTTCATTTGAATAAGTTAGGTGGTTAAGCGGATATTTAATAAGCTTCCGGTTCGTGGGAACACGAACCGGATAATGTTTTTGCATCGTTGAAAACGATTGACTATTTACACACTCGTAGAAACGAGTGTGAGGGCATTTTTTCGCTTTATTTCAATACTGAAACGGTTATATATGAACTGTTGTGTACATCATGGTAAATTTTATGTGTTGCTTTCTGAAAATCCTGTGGTTCTGCCTGATAAATATCCATAAATTTCTGCGGATTGCGATCAGCCAAAGGGAACCATGAATTTTGAATCTGAATCATGATTTTGTGTCCTTTTTTAAAGGTGTGGGCCACATCAGGCAATGGATAATTTACTTTGGTAATGGTGCCTGGAACAAAAGCTTCGGGTTTTTCGAAACTGTTGCGGTACTTGCCGCGCATAATTTCTCCGCGTACCAACATTTCGTAACCACCCATAATTAAATTTTTAGGGTTAGGCTCAGGGTTTGGTGCATCTTCCGGGTAAACGTCAATCAATTTCACTACGTAATCGGCATCGGTTCCGGTGGTAGAAACTACAAGGTTGGCTAAAACAGGTCCGGTTAGGGTAATGTCTTCTGTTAAGGCATCAGTTTGGTAAGATTTTACATCTGGCCTGCGGGCTGCAAAGCGTTGGTCGTCTATCATATACTCGCGGGTACGTTTGGATTGAATGCCATCCTGATAAGGCACAGGGTTATTCGGATCGCTCACATATTCATCCCAACTGTCGGTTCTGCCAACTTTTTCGAAGGCCAGTTTTCCGTTAGGCTGTAAATACAGGTTTTTGCTTTCTACATCCTGTGGTGGCCATGTTTTAAACTTTTTCCATTCGTTGCTGCCGGTTACAAAAATATTTGCCTCTGCGGCATTAAAATCTCCTTCACCCTTTAAATAGTGTTTAAAAAATGGCAGTTCATATTGCTCCTGATAATCTATACTGGTGGTTTTACCAAAAGGAATATCTCCAAAATAAGATCCATCGCTACGTACCCAGCCGCCATGAAACCAAGGACCTGCAACCAGAATATTATTGGCTCCGGGATTTTGCTTCTCAATTGCTTTATAGGTTGCAAAGGTTCCGTAAGCATCTTCAGCATCAAAAAAACCGCCTACCACCATTACTGCCGGTTTTACATTGGTTAAATGCGGGGTAATTAAGCGTGCTTTCCAAAACGTATCAAGGTTTGGGTGTTTAAATAAATCATTCCAAAATTTAATGCTATCGGCAAAATATTTGTCTTTAAGGCTTTTAACCGATCCGGCTTCTAAGTAAAAACGGTAATTGTCTTCTATCGGGAATTGAAAACCCTTAGGGCCTTTATCTGGTGTGATGGGTTTAGGCCGTGGTACACCGAAACTTCCCATAAAGCTAAAGGCATCCATTAAAAATAAAGTTCCACGGTGGTGAAAATCGTCGCCCATAAACCAATCGGTAACCGGTGCCTGTGGCGAAACAGCTTTTAAGGCCGGGTGGGCGTTTGGTAGTGAAGTGGTAGAATAAAAACCAGGATAGGATATGCCATAAATTCCGGCATTACCATTGTTGCCTTTCACATTTTTAACCAGCCAGTCAATAGTATCGTAGGTATCGGTGCTTTCATCAATGGCGTTTTTGCTCTTTTTGCCAGTTTGCTGCGGGCGGATATCGGCAAAGGTACCTTCACTCATCCAACGGCCACGTACATCCTGATAAACGAAAATAAATCCTTCGCGCATCATTGCCGGAAAGTTACCTAAACTAAGCTTGTATTTGTCTTCGCCATAGGGTGCAACAGTGTATGGTGTGCGGTTAATTAAAAATGGATATTTTTTGGATTGATTTTTGGGTATATAAATGGAAGTGAATAGTTTAATCCCATCGCGCATGGGTATTTGGCGCTCTATTTTAGTGTAGTTTTCTCTCACATAAGCCGAATCGGTTTGCTGGGCCATTAATTGGTTAGCAGTAAGCAGGCAAAATAAAAGGCTAAAAATTCTGGTAAGGTTCATTTAAGCTAGTTTTAAGGAATAAAATTTAAATATAGGTGATTAAGAATCGATAAAAAAAAACAACCCGTAAAAGGTTTGTTAGCATGTATGGGATTGATGAGAAAGGTGTTTTACAATTTCCATGCATGAGCAGGTAATTCCAAGGGCTACATTCGTCATTGCTGTATCAAAATTTAGTTAAATCTTGTTAAGGGATAATCTTTTAACCGTTTTCATCGTCATATTCGTAATCAAGTTAAACACAATAAAATGAATAGGTTATTAAATAAAGGATTGGTTGTTTTCGCTGCAGCAGCGATGATTGCAACCTTAAACATCGAAAGTGTTTCTGCACAAAGGGCAAGTAGAGGTGGAGGAGGATTTTCTGGAGGAGGAAGATCTGGTTCGATAAGTTCATCAAGAGGTGGAGGTTCCATTTCCAGACAGCCAACAATGCGTGCACCTGGCAGAGGAAGTTATAGCCCAAGTTATGGAGGGCGTGTAGCCAGACCAAATTACTGTTATAACAGACCGGGTTACCGACCAGGTTATGGCAGACCAGGGTATGGCCGACCAGGTTACGCATATCGCCCGGGTTATGGCAGACCTTATTACCGTCCGTATTATAGCTATTACAATTATTACCGTCCGTTTTTAGGTATCAGAATTGGTGTATTGCCTTATGGTTATTATCCGTTTTACTATGGTGCCAATCAGTTTTATTACTCAGGTGGATTATTCTATCAACAAAATAACGAACAATATGAAGTGGTAACTCCACCTGTTGGTGCCGAAGTTCCGAATTTACCTTCTGATGCCACTCAGGTTACCATTAACGGGGTAGATTATTACGAATATAAGGGCGTTTATTACACCCAAAAAGAAAATGCCGATGGTAAAGCAGTATATGTTGTTGCAGGTAAAGATGGGGTTTTAAATACTGATGGAGGAACTGTTGATTCGCACAATATAGGTGATGTAATTAACGAGTTGCCAGAAGGATGCAGGGAAGTGACCATTAAAAATGAAAAATATTTTGTTTCTCCTGATGATGTATATTATGAAGAGATTGTAGATGGAAACAATATTACTTACCGTGTTATTGGTAAGTTGTTTTAAATCTTAAACTTTATCTGTGTTAGGTAACAACATCTGACACTACATTACACAATAACTGTGCAGTCGGATGGTAACGTTCGACTGTTTCTTTTTATAGAGAAAAAATCAGGTTTTCTTAATGTTTTAAGAAGTTAAGCAGATCGAGTTATTAAGTGTGCAGTTAAATGGTAAAATTCCGACTGTTCCGTTTATCGTTATGAAATTAGAAATTTATTTTAGTTAAACATAAACAACAATCATCACTGTTAAGGCCCTGAAATAAATTAAGGGTGACGTACCTTGTGCAATCAAAAAACCATATTTTTACAGCCTAAACATCACGATTTGAAATCTGTATCACAGCTCTTCCTTGTTTATTCTATTCTTTCCATCGTTCTTTCATCTTGTTCTGCAACCAAGTATGCTGCGGTAAAGCAAAATGAAAACAGTGTATCAGCCATTAAGTTTTTGGATGAATACATTATGCCTTTAAATTCAAATTTCCAAAATTCGGTAGTAGGCGGATTATCAGGTATTGATTATGATGTAAAACAAAACCAATATTATATGATCAGCGATGATCCTTCGCAATTTAGTCCGGCGAGGATTTATACCGCACAAATTGATATTAAAGAAAATAAAATAGATACTGTTCGCATAACGGGCGTAACTTATTTGCTTCAGGAAAACGGGAAACAATATCCTAAATATGGTACTGATAAGAGCGTTAAACCAGATGGCGAATCGGTAAGGTATAACCCATTAAGCAAGCAATTAATTTGGAGTAGTGAAGGCGAAAGGTTATTTAAAAATGGTTATACAACAATCGTTCAACCTGGTTTAACTTTTATTTCTACTGATGGGAAGTTTTTGGATACCATCCCACTGCCCAAAGGTTTTCATTTTACCAAAACCGAAAACGGAACACGCAAAAATGCATTGTTTGAAGGCCTAACTTATGCCGATGGTTACAAAACATTATATGCCAGTTTAGAGGAGCCAAGATATGAAGATGGTTTACAGGCAGCTTTTGAATATGATAAAGCTTTAACACGTATTCTGAAATTTGATGTGGCAAGCAAAAAGAATACTGCGCAATATGCTTATAACCTTGGCGCTTTACCAGTTAAGCCAACGGTTGAAAACGACTGGAATGTAAATGGCATTTCAGAAATACTGGCGGTAAACAACCATACGCTTTTGGTTATGGAAAGGGCCTGGGCAAAAGGCCATGATGACCATAGCTTTGTAAAACTTTACCTGGTTGATTTAAACGAGGCAGAAAATGAAATTGATAACCCATCGTTTGTGAAAAATCCGCCAAAACCGTTAACTAAAAAACTGCTTTTCGATTTTGATACTTTAAACAGGCATATCGACAACTTTGAAGGCGTAACTTTTGGTCCAAAATTGGCTAACGGACATCAATCTCTAATCTTTTGCGTTGATAATAACTTTGGGAAATCGCAGGTACAACAATTTTTTCTCTTCGAGATCATCCCATAAATCATTCCTTTAAAAATTATAATGAGTAAAATAAAAGCATTGCTGTTCGATTTAGATGGCACATTAATTGATTCGGAAAAGTTTCATTTCGATTGTTGGAATACTTTTTTGTGCGATTATGGAGTGGCTATCGATTTTAAAGATTGGCTAAGCAATTATGCAGGCATCCCATTGCCTAAAAATGCCAAAACGATAATAGACAGGTATAAAATTAACGAAGAGCTTGAAGGTTTCATCAACAGGAGGGAGAAGATTACTTTCGATGGTTTTAGAACAACCGATATTGAACTAATGCCTTTTGCGTTGGATTTTATCCAGTTTGCATACGCAAGAGGATTAACGCTGGCTGTGGTTACTGCAAGCCCTAAAATTGATGTTGAAGCTGTTTTTGAGCGCAACGGATTGGCCAAGTATTTTAAATTTTTCATTACCCGTACCGATGTAAGCAACTCTAAGCCTCACCCCGAAAGTTATAACCTTTGTGTTGAACGTTTGGGCTTACAAAAAGACGAATGCATAGTTTTTGAAGATACATTAAACGGTGTTAAATCTGCCTTGGCTGCGGGCATTACCTGTTATGCCATCCAAAATAATGTGCGCGCACATCAAAAATTAAAAATTGCTGATGAATTGTTTTTAAGTTTTGCAAACGCGAAAGAATTTATGCTTCAAAAAGAATTGATATAAGCGCTTACCCCTGTGTCGAGTAAGTCAGCGGAATTGCTCCCGCCTTCTCCTCTAAGAACCGTACGTGAGAGTTTCCAGCTCATACGGCTCAAGTAATTGCCATCTATTTACATAGACGACCTCATCGAGAAGCCCTCTTTTTAAGGTAAACACTTCTGCGACAACCATCATGTACAAGTTCGTGAATTGCCTTGTTGTTGACAATACTTTTGGTAGTGCCCCACGGTAATTCCCTGTCAATTTTGTTGCCGCAGATAGGGCATGTGCGTTTCTGTTTCTCCCATAACTTAAGTAGAGTCGTCTTTCCTTTTAATGTCTGTAACATTTTGTACGTTTCACGCTTTTCAAAATAGTACTTCCATGTAGGGTCGAAGGGGTTTGCACTTCCATGGATCTTGACATTCCTGGTTATGTTTATATTGGAAAGATGTTTCAATGTCAGATAGTTTTTATCCTCATTTTCATTCTCCTTCCAAGTAAAACACCAGTCTCGATTGCCGATCTTTTGAAAGTACTTTTGTTTAACCCATTTCCTTCCCTTGTTAGCGGAATGGCGACGATTACACCATGACCATATTTTTTGAAAGATCAAGTGATCGCAGTTCTGAAATATATCCGAGGCAACGCTATGTTTATAGTAGTTGCCCCAGCCAGTAATAACAGGGTTTAGCATGCGTATAAGTGAATCCTGTCTCGTAGATTGATTGGACTTAATAATGTCCTTTATCTTTAATAGGAATTTCTTCATGCCACTCTTTGATGGTCTTGTAAGTACCACATGTTTAAATCTGCGGACATTGAAACCCAGGAAATCAAAGCCTTCGTCTATATGGGTTGTCTTGGTCTTTTCTTCAGAAAGGATTAATCCTCTTTGTTTTAAGAATTCAACAACCACAGGCTTAACCTCTTTTTCCAGTGCTTCCTGCGTTTTTCCTGTGATAATAAAATCATCAGCATACCTTACCAACCTTACGGCTGGGTAATATGATTTGCCACTTACTGTAGTCCGTTGGAATTTTTCCAACAACACTGTTTCTAAACCATCAAGAGTCATGTTGGCCAGCGTTGGTGATATTATACCTCCCTGTGGGGTTCCTTCCTCTGTTGGAAACAGTTCATCCTTGAAGATGAAACCACATTTAAGCCACTTTTTTAACATGGTTTTGTCCATTGGGATGTTCTCCAATAGCCATTGGTGGCTGATGTGATCAAAGCAACCTTTAATATCTCCTTCCATAACCCATTTTGGGGAGAGTTTCTCTTTACCCAAAAGTGTGTGACACTGGGTAATAGCATCCATCGTGCAGCGTTCTCTTCTGAAACCATAAGAGTGTTTATCTGCCTTAGTTTCTGCTACCGGCTCCAATGCCATGAGATATAAAGCCTGCATTGCTCTATCCTTCATCGTTGGGATACCCAAAGGGCGTAATTTCCCATTGCTTTTTTCAATATGTACCCGTCTTAAAGGCTGTGGATTGTACCCTTTTCTTTTCAGATCAGCAATCGCCTTTAATCTTTCAACAGGTGAATCCCAAGTTACCTTGTCAACACCTGCTGTGTTCTTCCCCTTGTTAGAGGTTACTCTTTTCACAGCCAAAGCTTTGGCGTAATAAGAGTGTGTTAGTACCCATTGTAAGGATTTTACCTTACCATGTTTACCTTCTTTCTGAGCTTTTACAATACGTGCTTGTAGCTTTCCAACTCCATTCTTGCATTTGTCCCAATCAATGTTGTTCCAATTGCTGAGCTCTTTGTCAGTAGGCGCACACGCTGTTTTACTTACGTTCATTTGCTTTCCTCCTTTAAAAAGTTCTAAAAGTTTCTTATAAAATAATTACCATATACAGAAGTCTGCCCACTTTCGTGTGGAGTGACGTTTAAACTCCTATCCATTTCATTACAAAATAGCATTCGCTTTCTCTGTAATCCCATACCCGCACCACTATCGGCCTTCCTTACAGTCGGCTTTCCTGCATCCGCAGGAATGATACGGGCTTACAACGTTCCGTGTAAGTAACAACGAAGGGTTAGGTCCTATCTCTACGCCGGCAGTTCTGTTGTTCGTGTAATCCCAAAATTCCAGAGATTATCCAACTGCGTCACCTTTTGGTTCAAGCCTATCAGCATTGTTTGGCTTGTTCGACTTAACGACCTTTTAATGATAGTTCACTTTCGTTGACCATACCTTCAGCCTCGCCCCCAGACAGCATAATGCTTACCGTCGTTGTTTCCACCTCACGGCTTCAACTTCTTCACCTGCCGGTGAAAGGGTTACTTTGTCAGGGCAGCTTCACACAAAACAATTACTTGTAATGCATGTGCCCTTAGGCTACTATTGACGACACAATAGGTTCAATCTCCGTTGAACAATTACTTACACAGCCTCGTTTCGCACAAATTTAAAATCATACTGGGCAAAGCGTATCAAATGATTAATCAATTGTTTTTCTAAAAATTACGCTTAAGCTAAACGTGTATTGGCTATAGCCGATTGATGAAGTGCAAATAACTGATAAAACAATGACTAAGAAAGTGCTTCTATTGCCTGATGCGCTTTCAGCTTTCGGCCTTTTTTCCCTACATTTGACTAATCAAAATTATCAAGAAATTATGCAATACGATGTCGTTGTTATCGGTTCAGGGCCGGGCGGTTATGTAGGCGCAATCCGTTGTGCTCAGTTAGGTTTAAAAACTGCAGTTATTGAAAAATATAAAACTTTTGGAGGTACCTGCTTAAACGTAGGCTGTATCCCGTCTAAAGCTTTGTTGGATTCTTCAGAACACTACCACAACGCTGCCCACACATTTACTACCCACGGTATCAACATAAAAGATTTAAAGGTTGATATGCCACAGATGATCGCCCGTAAAGATGATGTTGTTGCACAAAATACTGCTGGTATTACTTATTTATTTAAAAAGAACAAAATCGATTCTTTCGAAGGAGTTGGCTCTTTCGTTGATAAAAATACCATACTCGTTACCAAAGCCGATGGCTCTACCGAAACCCTATCAGCTAAAAACGTAATTATTGCTACTGGTTCTAAACCAACAGCTTTACCGTTTTTGCCAATCGATAAAAAACGCATCATTACCTCTACCGAGGCTTTAAATATTAAAGAAGTACCTAAAACGATGGTTGTAATCGGTGGCGGTGTAATCGGTTTAGAGTTGGGTTCTGTATATGCCCGTTTAGGTACAAAAGTTTCTGTAGTAGAGTTTTTACCATCAATTATTAACACAATGGATGCTGGTTTAGGTAAAGAGCTGCAACGCGTGTTGAGGAAAAACTTAGGCATGGAGTTTTATATGGGGCATAAAGTTACCGGCGCTACCAACAAAGGTAAAATTGTAACAGTTACTGCCGAAACACCAAAAGGCGAAACCATATCATTTGATGCCGATTATTGTATCGTAGCCGTTGGCCGTACCGCTTATAGCGAAGGTTTGGGCTTAGATAAAATCGGAATCACTATTGAAGAAAGAGGTAAAAAAATTCCGGTTAACGAACATTTAGAAACTTCGGTTAAAGGAGTATATGCCATTGGCGATGTAATTACTGGTGCCATGTTGGCCCACAAAGCAGAAGATGAAGGTACTTATGTTGCCGAAACCATTGCCGGGCAGAAACCGCATATCAACTATAACTTAATTCCTGGTGTGGTTTACACCTGGCCAGAAGTGGCTTCTGTAGGTTTAACCGAAGAGCAATTAAAAGAAAAAGGCGTTAAATATAAAGCAGGTTCATTCCCTTTCAAAGCCAGCGGACGTGCAAAAGCAAGCATGGATACCGATGGTTTTATTAAAGTTTTGGCCGATGCTGCTACCGACGAAGTTTTAGGTGTACACATGATTGGTCCTCGTGCTGCCGATATGATTGCCGAAGCGGTTATTGCGATGGAATTCCGTGCATCTGCAGAAGATATTGCACGTACCTGCCATGCTCACCCAACTTACACAGAAGCTTTAAAAGAAGCTGCTCTTGCTGCAACTGATAACAGAGCGATACATATTTAACCGATAAGTCGATGTTGCGGTCGACTATAAAGTTTAATCATGCAAAGATAAAAGCCGATAAGAAATTGTCGGCTTTTTTCATTTCAGAGTTGTCAACTTTCTAGCAAATTGGCAATTAAAGTTGACAACTCTTCACTAATATTGCTTTTTTCCTGAATGCTCCAGTTGGGTGAAGACCTGCATCATTTGATCGCAAAACTTTATTTTAATCGCTTTATGTTTTCTTAATAAAATGATAATAAACAATGCCTAAAAAACAGCGTTGTGTAACTCTATTTTTATGGTTCAGATATTAAGTAAACAATAAACCGTAAAAAAACTATTCTATGAAAAACCATTTTTTAAAGGGCAAAAGAATCGTTGTTCTCGCCATGATTACAATGGTCATTTTGTCAACAAATTTTATTGGGTGTAAGAAAGACAAGCAGCTAGAGCAGTTGGAATCTTTTCAAAACAATAATGTTCCTAAAACAAGCATAATTGGAGGCAATCCAAAGCCAATTCAAGATGCTCGCTATCAAGCTGCTGTTTTTTTTAATGGAAGCTTCAATGCTGGTGGTGTAATCCTTAGTGAGAATTGGATATTAACTGCCGCACATGTTGTAACCTACCCAGGTACAAATACACAGATAGAAAATAATAAAATTTCTATACAGGCGGGCAGCTCATATGGACCCCAGGCTATGGCGTACAGCGCAATGCAGATTTAATCATTAGGCATCCAAATTATACTGGGCAAACAGACAATGATATTGCCTTGATACACCTTTCTAGCCCACTGGTTTTCGATCCAAATGATTATAATCATGGTATTTCTTCCATTTTGTATGCAACCCCCGCCGAGGATCCGCTTGTAACCTTAAATATGCCGGCAATGGTTTCGGGTTGGGGCGCTACATCCTACAACTCGTCAACTGGAGCCAGAACATTTACAGATTATCTCTTTGCCGCAGATGTGAAAATTTCATCGGTAACATCTTCGTACATCTATACTTCGTCTACAGGATCATCACAACAAGCTCCTTGTTATGGTGATAGTGGTGGTCCTTTAGTTATTGATCTTGCTGATTTTGGAAAGGTCCTAGTTGGTATTGTTAATGGATGGGGAGATTGTAATACTGGTGTAAAAGGTTATGCCAAGGTTTCGAGCTATTCATCATGGATCACCCAAAATACGGGTATAAGCAGAATGTTCTATAACAAATTTAAAATTATCGGCTTTCAAAAAAATGATTGTTCTTCATTTTTAGGTGATCCGGTTGAGATTTTCTATTCCGTACCAGCTAATAAATATAATTCTACCATTTCTCAAGCTGATGCTGATGCAAAAGCAATGTTAGAAATAAATCAAAATGGGCAACAAAATGCAAATATTAATGGCCTATGTTATATTACAATGGCAACGCCTAGTGATTATTCATCATTACCACATGGAGAATATGGAAGTAGATATGTTGAGAATATCAACTGGAATGCTAATTTATCCTCAGGCGACAGTCATGTTAAAATTGAGCTCCTTCGAGAGAATCCCCTAAAAGACCAGCTAGGAAGATATACTGGTGGTTATGAATATGTTTTACAGCAATTAATAAATCCTAATGCACCGAATACCGGACAACTATTAAATGGTCTAGATTCGGATCTATTGGATCTAATAGCAATGCCGGCCGATGCTACTTACAGAATAAAGATTACTGCAGCAAATAGTGGAGTATATTATTTGTCAGATGGCTTTGATCTGGAAGATGCTGGAGACTAACTTTGAAAAATATAGCAATTTTTTAGGCGATGCCCCCGAAGGTTTACTGTTTGTTAAACCAAAAGATAGTCCTAACGGTAGAAGTTTATTAATTGTTTCAAACGAGGGCGATGGTACCGTAAGGTTCTATCAGCCGGATAAAATATAATGTCTCTATCCCTTTATTAATTATTGTGTTTTAGCCCCGATGTAAAGTCGGGGCTTTTGTTTTTCTTGATTCGTTTTCATCTCCACTACGGTCGAAATGAAGATTAAAAAAGTATTTTACTCCATACAGTCATCCTCGCGCAGGCGGGGATCTTACTAAACAATTTTTAGACATTAAATACTCAATTAATTTAGGAGTGATGATGGACACCCAGACCGTCATTTCGAGCGAAGTACAGCGCAGCCGAGAAATCTTTTAAATTTATTAAAAATCAAGTTCAAAGATTTCTCCACTACGGTCGAAATGACGATTGAACAAGTATTTTACTCCGTACCGTTATCCTTTCGCAGGCGGGGATCAACTTTTTTAATTAATTTTTATAAATAAAGAATAAAATCTAAGCCCTATATTGCGGTACGAAACTTTAGGGGTGCCTTCAAAAAACAAGTTGGCTGAGAACATACCCATTTTGAGTTTAATGGTAAAAGTTATAAAGGTAAAAGGTAATGTCCTTTATCCATAAATCTTTCCTCCATCAACCTCAAAGGAACCTGATCCGGATAATGCCGGCGTAGGAAAATTAGTTTGTCTGCACATATTGTGTAAAATGCATACTGCATTTGAAGACTCCTGAAGTTGTTTAAACAAAATGAGGTCTTTAAGCAATGAATTACATTAATGTATTAACGATAGCTGGCTCCGATAGTGGAGGAGGTGCTGGTATACAAGCCGATTTAAAAACTTTTTCGGCACTGGGTTGCTTTGGCACCTCTGTAATTACAGCAGTAACGGCACAAAATACAAAGGGCGTAAAGTCGGTACACGGCATTCCGGGAGAAATCATCAAAGATCAATTGCAGGCCGTGATGGATGATATTGCACCTGTTGCAATTAAAATCGGGATGATTAACCGTGCAGAAGTGGTACAGGTAATTGTAATGGCATTAAGCAGTTATAATAATCCTGCTCCGGTAATTTTAGATCCTGTGATGGTGGCTACCAGCGGTCATCGTTTAATAGAACCCGATACCGTGAACCTGCTGATTGAAAAATTGTTTCCTATTGTTAGTTTAGTTACCCCAAATATTGATGAAGCCGTTATACTTTCCGGGCAACCGATCAATAACCTTGAAGATATGATTGCGGCAGGGTACAAAATTATCCAAAAAGGCGCAAACGCTGTATTACTGAAAGGCGGGCACTTGGCCGGACCAATTATTTACGATGTTTTCATAAATGGAAAAGATGCACCAGTTATACTCGAAAGTGCATTTATTGCTTCAAAAAACCTGCATGGAACGGGGTGTACTTTATCATCAGCCATAGCTGCCGAGATGGCAAAAGGTTATGATCTATTAACGGCTATAAAACTTGCAAAAAAATATATCAGCGAGGCACTACAAAGTGGAAGTAACGTAACAACAGGTAAGGGCAATGGCCCGTTAAATCATTTTTTTAATCCGCTAAAACTAATTATTCAATGATGTGGAGCCAACAGGCATGGGAAAAGGTAGCACCCATTTATGCCAAAATATTAACAATGCCTTTTAATACCGAACTTAGCAATGGTACCTTACCGCAAGAAAAATTCCTTTTTTACCTGGCGCAGGATGCCTATTATTTGTTGGAATTCGGGCGGACGTTAAGTACAATTAGCAGCCGGATGCAGCATGCCGACCTGGTAATGGCCTTCGCCGGATTTTCTACAGGAGCAATTTTCGCAGAGAGGAGTTTACATGAAAGTTATTTTGTAGAATTTGGCTTAGCAACAAATGTTCAGCCTACACCATCTACCTTATTGTATACAAATTATATCCTTAACCAGGCTGCTTACGCCAATGTAGAAATTGCAGTTGCCGCCGTTTTACCATGTTTCTGGATTTACAAAGCAGTTGGCGATTATATTTTTTCGCAGCAAAGCGGAGATCAAAATCCATATAAAAGGTGGATCGATATGTATGCAGGAGCAGAATTTGCAACCGCAGTGGAAAAAGCGATTACCATTGCAGATCAACTGGCGGCTGATGCCAATACCGAGACCCGGCAGAAAATGTTTGAGGCTTTTGAAATGGCTACACGATTGGAGTGGATGTTTTGGGATAGTGCTTATCAACTTGAAAAATGGAAAATTTAAGATTTTAACCAGTTTGCAGACAGAAATTCGGATAAATGTTAAAAAATTGTCGGTTTTTACAATAGATTTAAAGAACTTTGTAGCTCAATCTATAATTAAAACATCATTTTGGAAGAAAGCAAGCAAGAAAAGGAAATTCTAATAAAACAAGAAAATACACCTGTAACAGCACAAAGCTCTCCAAAACAAGTACGTTTCGCTATTTCCGCATTTTACTTTATGCAAGGCGTTTGTTTTGCCAGTTGGGCAAGTAGAATACCAACTTTCAAAGCATCTATGGGGCTTAATGATGCAGAATTAGGTTCCATTCTTTTTGCATTGCCGGCAGGACAGATTATTACGATGTTTTTTTCTGCAAAATTGACCACACATTTTGGAAGCAAGAAAATGTTAAGGGCAACCGCACCACTCTATGCAATTGCATTAACATTTTTAGCCCTGGCTACCACAGGTTTACAACTGGCCGCTTTTTTAGTGCTGTTCGGTATCACAGGTAATCTATGCAATATTGCCTTAAATACACAGGGTGTAGCAGGCGAAAACTTTTATGGTAAACCCATTATGAGTTCTTTTCATGGTGCATGGAGCATAGGCAATTTAACCGGGGCATTAATTGCACTCGGTTTGGTAAACTTAAAGTTGGGCATGTATACCCATTTTTGGGTAATTGCTTTATTCTCTTTAACCAATGTAGCATTTAACGGGAAAAAATTATTGAACTACAGTAAGCCCGATGTGCTGATGGAGAAAGCAAAATTTTTTACCCGGCCACAAGGTATATTAGTGTTATTGGGCGTTGTTGCTTTTTGCAGTATGGCAACCGAAGGAACAATGTTCGATTGGAGTGCAATTTACTTTGAAGATGTGGTTAAACTGCCGCACAACAAGGCCATAATCGGCTATGCATCATTTATGTTTATGATGGCCAGCGGTAGGTTTTTAGGTGTTTATCTGATCAATAGGTTCGGGCGTAAAAACCTGTTGCAAATCAGTGGTGCAATTATATCGGTAGGTATGGCCCTTGCTGTAATATTCCCTCATATTATTGTGGCCATTTTAGGTTTTATGCTTATTGGGCTAGGTGTTTCCAGTATTGTACCGATGGTTTACAGTATTGCAGGTAACAATAAAAAAGTGCCATCAGGTAAGGCCATTACAATGGTTTCGAGCATTGGTTATTTTGCGTTTTTGTTCGGTCCGCCATTAATTGGCTATGTTTCGCAGCTATCAAGTTTGCGTTATTCTTTCGGGATCATTTCCGTGTTTGGATTGCTGATTACTTTTTTGGTTACTAAGATTAAGAGTATAAACTAGATAATTTTTCCGGTATATAATAAAACTGATCTGTTTAAGCCTATCATTGAACTACCATTTTACGTAAACAAAATTACGGATTCCGCGGTGTAGATATCGATCCCTCATCTTCAACAGCGTATATTAACATCCCAGGCCCTTTTTTACGCCACTCAAGAAGCGTTTGAAACAGCCGCCGCAGTAATGAATACCGCAGCTTATAGCCAATATGTAATTATAGATGTAAGGGCGAACGGTGGCGGCATTTTGCAAATGGGAAGATTTCTGGCCTCTTATTTTTTCGCAGCCGGGGATGAAAAGTTTTATTTAAACGGATTTTATAAAGATCGTACCCATGATGAACAGGAATGGACCTATTCATTTGTACCTGGCAGGCGGAATGTTAACGGCAAAGTATTTATATTGATAAGTCCGAATACAGGTTCGGCTGTAGAAGGGTTTGCTTATGCCATGCAGAAAATGCACCGGGCAACCATAATAGGTGAAGCCTCAGCTGGAGCAGGAATTGCTGGCTCTTACATTCCGTTGAAAAACAATCTTGTCGCTTTTTTTATCAGTTAAAATGGTAGTTGCACCAAACTCACAGGTGGGTTGGGAGGGTACAAGCGTTATCCCCGATTCAGTTGTGAAAAGTCAACTGTCCTTATCCAAAACGCGTCAAATAATCTTTGAAGACATCATTAAAAACTCTAAAGATTCGGATTTAATAGCAAGTGTTAAATGGCAGTTGGAAGATAGCAAGGCAGGAGATAAAATGAACATTGGCTGGGAAAAAAGATATGCTGGCATCATTGGTAAATACAACAATAACCGGTATATAATTGCAACAAAGGAAGGCCTTATCTGGAGAAGGGCTGATGCTGGTAAACCATCCGAAGATTATAAGATAAGGGAAGTGAGTAAGGATATGCTAACAATTAAAGGCTATAATGCAAGCTATGGTGAAAATAGTACAAGGCTTTATGTGATCCGCGATGATAAAGGGAAAATCACTTCGCTGCAACAGGTTATCTTATTGCCTAATGGTGTGGTATATCCAGTTCCAACTAAACTTACCAAATAAATTTTTTTTATTGATAGAACCTGATTTGCTTTCAAAAGAAAATTCAATAGATTATTATGTGCTCATCTTAAAGGCATTGGCTGTACGCCTTTTTGGTTTACTTTTCAACGTTACCATAACGAAAGCAGATTTTACTCCTTCTTTACCAAGCCATGTTCTTTTAGTGTGGCAACGGCTAATTCAATAAGGCGCAAATTTTCATCTTGATGCCCGTGCTGCACTTCAACATTAATGTAGGGAATGTTATTTTGCATGGCGTAAATGGAAAGTGAACCATCATTAGAAGCGAATTTAGATTGCAGGATTACATTCACATTGGCTTTTTTCAAACTTGAAAATAATCTGGGTTCAGTTACATATATAAGGTCATCGCCGTCCATCTGGAAGTTGATGTAAACGGAATCTGCAGTGCTGGCCAAATCATAACCTGGTAAATAAGAAGAAATTCCAAAGCCGCCATCTGCATTATTGTGTAGCGTTAAAAAGTAACCGGTAGCTTTTGGGTCGTAAAAATCAACTATCTGTTTACCTGCCTTTAGGATTGCCTTTTCTACTTCGTTCGAACTGAATAGATCCTTTTTTAATCGGGTATTAACACCCACCTCTGTGTAAATTGCATTCGGATCTATGCGGTATTGATCATCCATATAACTGAAATAATAATCCCTAACACTACCGTACTGACTATCAATTAATTCGCCACCACTCCAACGGATGTAATCAAAGCCTGCTTTTACGCCAGTATCTTCATTATCATGTACCACTAAAAATTTAATTCCATTGGGTTTGTAACTGTATTTTACCAGGGTAATATCAAGATTGGAAAGTTTAATGAAACTGGAATCAGTAGTCATTGCCGCAAATACGGGAGGGTGTTGAGCTTTTACTATGAGAACCGAGCAGACTATTAACAGGCTAAAAATGAATTTGAACATAATCCCTAATATACAATATTGCGTTATAATTTGTTTGGATACAATATTGTAGAATTATCCGCGCAGGGTTCAGTACACTTAATTTAAAAGTAATTTCAGTGTTCACGGATTTAATAAATAATTGGTTCCGATTATATCAAAAAATGCAGGATTTAAATATAATTCATTATCCGCAGCCAAAATTATAAATTTTAAGCATGTTTTGGCTGCGGATGTTTTTTATCCACAGCCAAAACTATATATTTGAAGCGTATTTTGGCTGCGGATAAAATTGTTTTCAATCGTTAACGTTAAAAGGGATAAAAAATGGAATTGCTTATTGGAAGAATAGCTGAGAAAAAAATATTATTAGAGGCACTTACCTCATCTTCATCAGAACTATTGGCGGTGTTTGGCAGGAGAAGGGTAGGAAAAACTTTCCTGATCCGCTCAGTTTTCCAGAAACAGCTCATTTTCGAACTTTCGGGCGTTCATGATGCAAATGCTGCCGAACAACTCCTTAATTTTAGCAAAGCTATTGCAGAAGCATTAGGTTCGCCATTAACTCCTGCAGTGCCTAAAAACTGGACAGAAGCCTTTTGGCAACTTAGAGAATTCGCAACGCCAATAATTAAAAAAAGAAAAGCTGTAATTTTCTTTGACGAATTTCCATGGTTAAGTTCACATAAATCAGGCTTTCTTTCTGCATTTGAATATTTTTGGAACCAGTGGGCCTCACAACAGCCGAATCTGATTGTTGCGATATGTGGATCTGCTGCCACCTGGATGATTAAAAAAGTTGTAAACAACAAAGGTGGCCTGCACAATCGGTTAACGCGAAAAATACGCTTGTTGCCTTTCACCTTGCATGAAACAGAACAGTACTTAAAAAGCAATAATATCCAACTTGACCGTTACCAGATGCTGACCATTTTTATGGCGATGGGCGGTGTGCCACATTACCTGAAAGAAATCAAAAAAGGGGAAAGTGCTACTCAGGCCATCGACAGGCTTTGCTTCACCAAGGACGGCCTCCTTTCAACAGAATTCGCTAACCTTTACCGTTCGCTGTTCGAAAACGCAGACAGGCACATTTCGGTAGTCAAAGCACTTGCAGAAAAACCCTCGGGCTTAACAAGAAACGAAATCATTGCGGTGTGTAACCTACAGAGTGGGGGAACTACCAGTCTTTTACTTGAGGAACTAGTGGAATCTGGCTTCATTACTCCGCACCTGCCTTTTCAGAAAAATGCAAATCAGAGCATTTACAAACTCAGCGACGAATACAGCCTTTTCTATCTTAAATTTATCGAACACTCCCGCGCCACTGGTGCAGGTACGTGGCTTAAAAAATCATCAACATCTTCCTGGAGGAGCTGGAGTGGTTATGCATTTGAAGGGATTTGCATGAAACATACAGTTAATATTAAACAGGCACTGGGCATCTCTGGAGTGTTTACTGAAAAATCAGCTTGGCGATATGCACCAAAAGATGGAAACGGTGCACAGGTGGATCTGTTGTTAGACAGGCAAGATAATGTGATCAGTATATGTGAAATGAAATTTTCGAATACTGAATTCGCAATAGATAAAGCCTATGCTGCAGCGTTAAAATACAAACTTGAGATATTCAGTGGGCAGAGCAAAACAAAAAAAGCATTGTTTCTAGCCATGGTTACAACTTATGGTATTAAAAATAATATGTATTCTATTGGGCTGGTGCAGAATGCAGTTACCATGGATGATTTGTTTTTGCCCTAATATAGTGCGTTAAGAGCATTTATAGCTCGCTAAACCACTGTTCCTGATTTTTAAATCCGCAAAAAAGCCCCGATTTGGGGTCGGGGCTAAATTGATTGTTAATCTGGATGTTTATTAATGTCCGTGATCTAGATCGTATTCATTTACATCTTTATGATCGTATGGTTCTTCCATCAGTTCATCAATTGTTTTGCCTTTTTTGTTGAAGCCTAATCTTTCTAACATTCTATCGAATATTAAGTATACTACAGGTACAACAATCAGGGTTAAGAATAACGAACTGGTTAAACCGCCTACAATAACCCAGGCCAAACCATTTTTCCACTCGGCACCTGCGCCGCTTGCCAATGCAATAGGAAGCATACCGAATACCATCGCAATGGTGGTCATTAAAATTGGGCGTAAACGTGCGTGGTTGGCTAAAACAAGCGCTTCTTTGGTTTCTTTACCTTCTGCTTTTAAGTGGTTGGTAAAATCGACAAGGATAATCGCATTTTTCGCTACCAGACCCATTAGCATAATTAAACCTAAAATGGTGAAGATACCGATTGAGTTATTGGTTAATGCTAAGGCTAACAATGCGCCGATTACTGCCAAAGGAAGCGAGAACATTACCACCAAAGGATAGATGAAACTATCATAAAGTGCAACCATAATCAGGTAAACCAAAATAATCGAAGCCAATAAAGCGATACCCAGAGTACCAAAACCTTCGCTCTGATTCTCCTGATCACCTGCCCAGCTATAACTTACGCCAACCGGTGCCTTTAATTTGCCGTTTTTCTGCATATCTTCCAGTTTTGCCTGGAATTCTGCAACCACGGTTCCTGTTGGCCTACCAATTGATTGGGCTTTAACAGATACTGAAGTAGATTTATTTAAACGTTCTAACTGGCTTGGTCCTGAACCCTCTGTAATGGTTGCAAACTGTGATAACTTAATCTGTTTATTATCGCTGTTTACAAAAATCAGGTTCCTTACGTCGTCGATATTCTGACGGTTAAAGTTTTGATATTGGATATTGATGTCGTATTCGTACTCACCTTTACGGTATTTACCATCGGTATTACCTGCAAAGGCGGTTTGCATGGTAGATCCAACCGTTTGTAACGTTAAGCCAACAGCCGACATCTTATCACGATCTACCTGAACATTAATCTCTGGTGTACCTTTTTCTACTGATAATTTTATCTCAGTTGCGCCGGGAATAGAAGCAAGTACTTTTTGTGCACCTTCAGCATATTTCAATGCACTATCTAAATCAGATCCCATTACCACCAACTGGATCGGTGCATTTTCTGCAATACCCAAAATACTAATCGGCACAGTTTTAACTTTGGCACCAACAAGCTCTTTAGCCAATGCACGACTCATTTTTGTAGCGAAAATATCCGAAGAAACGCCTTCACGCTGATCGCGTTCAACTAATTTTACGTTAATCTCCGATTTATATGCCGTAGCTTGCGTACCACCAAAATCACCGGTTGATTGTCCAACTGTAGTAATTAACTGAGTAATTTCTGGTTGTTTATCTAAATAAGCTTCAGCTTTTTGGGTTAAAAAGTTGGTTTGTTCTAAAGATGCATCTTTTGGTAATTCCAACTGCACCAAGAACTCTCCTTTATCTGATTTAGGGAAAAACTCTGATCCAATAAAGCCGCCAACTAATAAACCACATGAACTTAAAAACATTACTACTACGGCAACCAATGTTAGTGCTTTATGGTTTAATGACCATGTTAAGATGCTGGTGATCCAAAGTGTAAATTTCTTTAACTGTTTTTCGAACCAAAGGATGAAACGGCCAAATAGGTTTTTACCTTCAATACGTTCTAACTTACCAAAACGTGAGAAAATAAGTGGTACAATGGTGAATGAAGCTACCAATGATAGCAAAGTTGCAATAATTACCACAATACAGAACTGGCGAAGAATGTTCGATACCAAACCTGTACTTACCGCAATCGGGAAGAATACCACCACAATTACGAAAGTAATGGATACTACAGTAAAGCCAATTTCTCTTGTTGCATCAGATGCTGCCCTTACTTTATTTTTACCCATCTCCATGTGTCGCTGGATATTTTCCAGTACCACAATCGCATCATCCACCAGGATACCCACCACGAGTGATAGCCCCAATAACGACATTAAGTTTAAGGTAAAGCCAAATAAGCTGATTCCGATAAACGTAGCAATTAATGAAACCGGAATTGATACCATTACAATTAACGCGTTACGTAAACTGTGTAGGAAGAAAAGCATTACGAAAGCCACCAAGATAACTGCAAGTATTAAATCGTGAATTACCGCATCGGCAGATTCTAAGGTGAAAATTGAACTATCGTTAACAATTCTGATATCCAACTTATTTGCAGCATATTCATTTTTAAGCTTAGCAATAATAGCATGCACACCTTTACTCACTTCTACCGCGTTTGCATCACTTTGTTTAATAATCTGGATTGCAATGGAAGCTTTACGATCGATACGTGCCAGTTTTTCAGTTTCTTTTTGTGAATCCTGAACATCGGCAACATCACCTAAACGAATTTGTGCACCATCTTTAGTTGTTGTTAAAACAAGGTTTCTTAACTCTTCCATACTTCTGTACTTACCCGATAAACGGATCAGTACATCCTGGTTTTGCGTTTTAACACTTCCTGTAGGGAAATCTAAGTTAGAACTCAGAATTAATTGCTGCACCTGTGGAACAGAAAGGTTATAGCCCTGTAATTTATCAGCATCTAACGAAACCTGGATTTCGCGTTCCGAACCACCAACCAAGTTTACCTGTGCAATACCGCTTACCCTCGAAATTACCGGGGCAATACGTTTATCGATCAAATCGTAAAATGTAATATCGTCCATATTTGCCGAAGCAGACATGGTAATTACCGGTAAATCATCCAGAGAGAATTTACTTAATGATGGTGTTTTTACATCCTCAGGCAGATCAGAAAGAATGGCATTTACCTTTCTTTGTGCATCATTTAAGGAAATATCAATGTTTGCCGCATCAGTTAAGGTGATAGTAACAGTTGATAAACTCTCAAACGATACCGAGTTGATCTTTTTAATGTTTTCCATCGATGATACCGCATCCTCAATCTTTTTGGTTACGGTATTTTCAACCTCATTTGGTGAAGCACCAGGGTAGATGGTCGAAATAGATACTACGTTGTTAGAGAATTTTGGAAGTAATTCATAACCCAACGAAAAGTAACTTAGTAGCCCAAGCAAGGTTAATGCGGTAAATACCACAATTACCAGCGAAGGCCTTTTTATAGATATATCTGTTATCTTCATTTTAATTAGTATTGCGTTTTGCGATTGGCGTACCGCGTTTTAAAGCCAAAAAATCCCCTAACTTATTTTACGATACTCACTGCAGTACCTTCAGTTAAGTTAATCTGCCCGCTGGTAATTACCGTTTCACCTTCTTTTAAACCATCAAGAATTTCAACATTATCTCCCAAAATACGGCCAGCTACAACTGTGCGGGTTTTGGCTGTGTTGTTCGATTTATCCAATACAAAAACCTGGTTGCTGCTCACACTACCAACAAATGAGGTACGTGGAATTAGGATGCTTGGTGCCTGTTTAGGGAATTTGAATACCGCAGTTCCATACATACCTGCTTTAAGCGTATTTTTGTGGCTGTTATCTACCTCAATTTCAATCGGAAAGTTTAAAGTTGCATCAGCTTTAGCAGCGATGAAAGTTATTTTTCCTGAGAAATTATCAGTTGGGAAAACCGACGATTTAATTTCAATCTGATCTCCAACTTTAAGGTTGGCCACCTGCGATTCGTTCACATTAACCTTTAATTTTAATTTGGAAACATCAACCAGTTCAAATAATTGTGTACCCTGGGTATTTACAAAAGCACCAACTTCGATGTATCTTTTGTTAACAATTCCATTAATTGGCGATTTAATATTGGCATCACTTAATTTACGTTGCGAAGCCTGTAAACGCAATTTTGCATTTCTGGTAGCCAATTTAGCCTGATCCAACTGTTGTTGGGTTACCCCACCTGTTGAGAATGAACTTTGATACCTCGCTTCATCTTTAACCGCATTTTGGTAGTTAGCCTCTGCAGTTTCCCTGTCGGTATTGATAATTTCAGCATCAACGCGTGCCAAAACCTGTCCTTTGCTTACGCGGTCACCTTCATCTACATAAATGGCAGTAACACGACCAGCATTTTCTGATAAGAAATTAAGTTCCTGCTTAGGAATAAAGTTTCCATTTGCACTGAAATCTAAATTCACTGCTTTTTTCTCTACCTCAGCAATACGAACAGCAACAGCGCCACCGCCTTTAGCAATGAAAGCAGTTTTTTCTTCGTTCTTCTTTTTATTGTTGCTTAAAACATAAGCTATTGCGCCAATGGCAACAACAATTACGACAATTATGATAATTACTCTTTTCATTTCTATTTAACTAGCGATTTAATATTTCCGTTTGATTTGATTAATTGTATTTCGGCGATTTTATAATTTAATAAAGCCTGTGTATAGCTGTTTTGTGCCGAGGTAAGTGCATTTTCCGTATCCAAAAGATCGGTTAATGAAGCTAAACCATTGTTGTAGTTATTTTGGGTGCTTTTGTAAATTTCTTGAGCTAAATCAGCATTTTTACGCTGCGATTTTATGGTATTGATGTTATTCCGCAATTGAATCTTTGCATTTTCATAAGCAAGATTTAAAGAGTTTACAGATTCTTTTCGGCTTTCTTTTGCTTTTCTGATATCAACATCTGCCTGGCGGATTTTAGAGCGTGTTAAAAAGCCATTGAAAATAGGGATTCTCAGGGTTAAGCCAATTGCTGATGCCCCGTAACCAATTGCTGCCGCATTGGATTTTAAAAAGTCGAAACTATCGCTCTGACTGGAGTAAGTATAATTACCCGTTAAAGCCAACGATGGATAATATTCGGCAACATAGGCTTTTCTTTGCAGCGATAAGAGTTTATCCTGGTTATCCAAAAGTTTTACCTCAGTTCTGTTCGCCAAATCAATAGAATCTGTAAAAACAGGTAAAGTAGTTACTTCAGTTAATTCGGTGGCAGGTAAACTGATTGGTGTAGAAACCGGCATCCCCATCGAAAATTTTAACTGATTTTCCAGTTGGGTAATCGCGTTAATTACCTGTTCGCGTTGTGTGTTCAGGTTGGTTAAATTTACAGTAATACGATCTACATCGATTTTTCTTGCCAAACCGTTTTTATATTGATTGGAAACAATTTTTTCTACAATCTTTACATTTTTAATGTTTGTATCAATTACGTTTAGCTGCTGTCTGTTTACCAAAACCTGGTAATAATTGTTGGCAACCAATTCAATAATCTGCTCTTCTGTGTATTGAGAAGTAAGGTTATAATATTCCTCGCTTGATTTAGCCGCCTGTAAACCAGTAAAAACCTGTTGGTTAAACAGCTGTTGCGAAAGCTGAACACCTGCAGTCGAATTCCAGTTTTGGCCTAATTTAATCGCCTGTGTTTGTCCGCCAAAGTTAGCAACCAACTGGCCGATAATTGGGTTATAGGTTAAGCCTACGTTTCCTGTAAGCTGAGGTAAGGCCTGTGCCCTAACTTCCTCTACCTTATAACGTCCGCCTTCAATATCCAGTTTCGCATTCCGAACCTTGGTGTTGTTTTGGAGCGCAAAGGTTAGCGCATCTTTTAAGGTAATTTGCTGCTGAGCAACCACCAGTTGCGGCAAAACCGAACCGATAAGGAGTATGAGCATTAATTTTACCATTTTTACTCTAAGCATAATGTATTGTTTTTTTGTTTTTGGGTTCTTATTTAAGTTCTTCTGTAATAGCCGAAGATTTTATTTTCTGTTAGTCTGCACACCTTAAACCCCTAACAAAAATGCTGGTGAGGTTTTTTTGTTTAAGCGTCATCCTGTTGAAAGCTTTTTTATCAGGGAACAGATCTTTTCCAGTTTCCATAATGCACATGGTACAAAGGCCCATCAAACTTTCCAGGTAGAGTTCGGCAACGTGGGCCGTATCATCATGTTCTATTTCTCCCTTGGCTTTGGCCTGACTGAATATCTCTGCAAAAAAATCTTTTTCAGATCTTTTAAGTGTTTGTAACTTGCCTTTAATTACATCATCATTTAATAAATCAGGAATACCTTCTGTAATTCTTAACATGTAATATTTCTGAAAAAATGTATTTCTTACATCTATGGTGTTAAAAAGTATTTCATCCAGGGGTTGGTCCGGATTGTATTTCTTTTTTATCAACTCAAAAAAATCGTGAAATACCCGTTCAATTACACCAATGATTAAATGCTTTTTATCCGGAAAATAATAATAGAGTGATGGTTTGGAAACTGACAGGTCCTCAGCAATATCATTCATCGTTGTTTTACCAATCCCAAAATGGATAAAGCGTTTTATAGCACCATCAATAATTTGCTCTCTCTTTTTATCGGCTACAATCATTTTACTTTTCTACTTTCTGACTTTTTTAATATTTTAGTCAAAAATAGTGCTAAAAAATGATTTGTCAGGAATGGTTTATTGAAAAGTATATTAAGCTTACAATGGTATGACATAATTTTTAATCTTAGCGTGTTTATATATCTTTACAAACCAATCATTTATAAAACTTGTCAGTAATTATCAATTTCCTAACGGTACTATTTACCATCATAATAATGGAGTGTTTCTCCTGGTTTATACATAAATATTTATTTCATGGCCCGCTATGGTTTATGCATAAAAGCCACCATCAAAAAGCGAAATCATTTTTTGAGTGGAATGATGTTTTTGCGGTTTTATTTGCTGCACTGTCATTGTATTTAATGTATATAGATCGCGATCACTTAAGCTATAAGTTTTTTATCGGCCTGGGTATTACTTTATATGGTATTATTTATTTTGTGGTACACGATTGGTTTGTACACCGTAGGTTTAAAACCTTTAAAAGCAATAACACTTATTTGCAAGCGGTGCGGAAAGCGCATAAAATTCACCATAAAAATAGGGCTAAGGAGAAAGGGAAAGCTTTTGGGCTGCTTTTTGTGAGGAAAGACGTATTAAAAAGTTAAATTACAATATGAAAAATTATTCTCTGATCATTCTTATTTGTACTGCTTCATTGTTATTGTATTCATGTGGTAAGAAAACTAAAATCAATAAAGATCGCGCCATTGCACTTGTAGAAGCCCGCTATGATAACCGTGATGAAGACCTAGATTTTGATCAAGCAAGTTTAGATAGTCTCTATACTATTTCTCCTAAAGCTTATGCCGATAGCTTAAAAAAAGGAAATAAATTGGATACGACTTTGGCTTTGCTTGAAAGTGAAATAGAACATTTAAGTCAGGAAGAATCTGATAGTGTAGGATTGATCAGCGCGCAATTGACTAAAGAGCGGTACCGCCTGCTGGATCTGGCCAAAACCAAACCAGAATTTATAGGCTGGAAACTTTCTGGGGTAAAATCAGAAGATGCGAAAGCGAAGGGGTTGAGTTTTAATTTCGATAAGGAGATTACCAAAATTGTTCCTTAATTAATTTTTATTTTACTTTTGCAGCATAACATAAAATCACTATGCTTCAGATTCAGGAAAATATTTCGCTAAAACCATACAATTCATTTGGTATCGATGTTAAAGCTAAATATTTCGCAGAGGTATTTGCTGAAAAAGACCTGGTTAAGTTATTTGAAAATGAGCTGGTAAAATCTCAAAAACTTCTGATTGTAGGTGGAGGCAGCAATGTGTTGTTTACCCAAGATTACGATGGTTTGGTAATCAAAATCAGCATCAAAGGTATTCAATCTGAAGTTTTGGAGGATAAGGTCTTGGTAAGTGCAGGTGCCGGAGAAGTATGGAATGATTTTGTAGACTACTGTGTTCAGCATCATTTTGCTGGTGTAGAAAATTTAAGTCTGATTCCAGGTACTGTAGGCGCATCGCCCATACAAAATATTGGTGCATACGCGGTAGAGCTTAAAGATGTTTTTGAAAGCTGTACTGCATTTGAGATCAGCACCGGGCAAATTAAAACCTTTAATTATGAAGATTGCCACTTCGGCTACCGCGAAAGTATTTTTAAAGGGGTATTAAAAGGCCAATATATTATTACATCTGTTACGTTCCGCCTTTCTTCCGAAGCGAAAATAAATACTTCTTATGGTGCAATCGAAACAGAATTGCATAACAGAGGGATCGAAAATCCAACTATTGCAGATGTATCGGCGGCTGTATCACATATCCGCGTAAGCAAATTGCCAGATCCTTCAACCATTGGAAACGCCGGGAGTTTCTTCAAAAATCCTGTGATTGAAAAGTATGAGTTTGCAGATATTGTAGCAAAACACCCCGATGTGGTTCATTACGCTACAGCTGATAATAAAATTAAATTGGCCGCAGGCTGGTTGATTGAACAATGTGGCTGGAAGGGTAAAATTGTTGGGCAAACAGGCACCTGGAAAAATCAAGCTTTGGTTTTAGTTAATCATGGTGGTGCAACTGGCACGGAAGTGTATGCTTTTTCTGAACAGATTATAGACAGTGTAAAGTCCACTTTTGGAGTCACTTTAGAAAGAGAAGTAAATATTCTGTGACGAAACCATGCCTTAGCGTATTTGTACGCCTTTTGCACCATGCCAAAAATTTTTGGTACTAAGTTTGTTTACAAATAAGGGAATGAGCATAAATTCATTTGTTTTTTTTAAATCCCCTAAAGCTAAACATCATGACAAAATTTGAATTCAATCATCTGGTTAATCATCACTCGGTATCACTTAGATCTTATGCTTTAAATTTTACAAAAGACGCAGAAGACGCTAATGATTTGGTTCAGGATACCATGCTGAAAGCGATCACTTATTATAATAAGTTTAAAGAGGGTACGAATTTAAAAGGTTGGTTATTTACCATCATGAAAAACACTTTTATCAATAACTACCGCCGTTTAGTGAAAACGAATACATTAATTACACAAAGCGAAGATATTTCTTCTGCTAACCTTTCATATAGTGCTACAAAAAATCAGGCTGAAAGTAAATTTGTATTAGGTGATATTGATAAAGCATTATCACAATTACCCGAAGAATATTATGTGCCGTTTATCCGTTATTTTGAAGGCTATAAATACCATGAAATTGCTGATATGTTGGAAATTCCAATCGGAACAGTTAAAACCCGTATTCACGTTGCAAGAGGAATTTTGAAAAAATACCTTAAAACGTACTCTAAAGAAGTTGCCGTTAGCGAAATGGCTTAAGATACATCGATTGAAAAACTTGGGGCTCAGATTTTATCTGGGCCCTTTTTTTGTTCCCTTATATACATGATCCTTGATTTCTGGCGTATTGCAATGCAGTTAAGAAATCTATTTGCCGGATCTTAATATTTGGTTGACAAAATTATCTAAGCATCTTTTTTAAGGATCATGAGTTGAATTGCCAATCACGGCTTTCGATAATGGTATTGATTTACCTCTGCCTGGTTGCCCGGCCTAAATGACGATCAGCTATTGAACTGGATATTTGAAGTTTTCTGTAAAAAGCAAAAGGCCTGAATTATCAGGCCTTTTTGCTTATCATATATTTGGTTAGTTGATTCTTATTTTTGCTTTCAACAATTCGCCTTCTCTCTTATTTCGAAACAAATGCAAACCTCGAACAATTATGTGTTTTAAAGCTTTATTGCAGTGTTTTTGTTTTGTGGTTATAAAGATAAGGGAAATTTTAAATTTGTCAAGCTTTTTTTAACTTTTTTTTTATTTCTTTTGCTACCACTTGTCCAGATATGATTGCAGGTGGCACTCCAGGGCCTGGAACGGTTAATTGTCCGGTATATAAAAAATTTGTTACCTTACTTTTCATTTTAGGTTTTAGGAAAGCGGTCTGTTTCAAAGTGTTTGCTAGTCCATACGCATTTCCTTTAAAGGCATGATAGTCTGCAACAAAATCATCCATAGCGTAACTGCGTTTAAATAAAATATGATCAGTAATGTCGTTTCCTGTTAAATCTTTGAAGCGTTTAAGTAATAAATTAAAGTATTCTTCCCTTTTGCTTTCACTGTCTTTTAAACCAGGTGCAAGCGGAACTAAAAAAAAGAGGTTCTCGCAACCTTGAGGTGCAACGCTTGGATCGGTAACTGAAGGGCAGCAGGCATAAAATAAGGGCTTAGCCGGCCATTTCGGATCCGTGTAGATTTCTTCTGCATGTTGATCGAAATTTTCATCGAAAAATAAATTGTGGTGTAAAACGTTTTTTAGCTTTGTGTTAAGCCCAATATAAAATAAAAGGCATGAGGGAGCCATTGTTCTACTGTTCCAATATTTTTCGCTGTAATTGCGGTATGGTTTTTCAAATAAATGCTGATCTATATGTTGATAATCAGCATTGCCCACTACAAAGTCACTTTTAAATGTGCCCTTATCAGTAATCACTTCTTCAGCAATGTTATTTTGAACTTCAATTTTGGTTACTTCTGTATCAAAAATAAATTTTACGCCTTCAGCTTCAGCTATGTTTTGCATGGCAGCCACAATTTTATGCATCCCGCCCATGGGGTACCAGGTACCTAAAACAAGATCTGCATAGTTCATCAGGCTGTATAAAGCAGGAGTATTTTGCGGTGTGGCACCTAAAAATAAAACCGGAAATTCCAGAAGTTTCCTCAATTGCTCATTTTTAAACAATTGATGTACATGTTTCCGCATGTTGCCCAGTAACTGCAGTTTTACTCCGCTAATGGCCAATCGCGGATCAAAATATTCCATTACGCTGTGTGAAGGTTTAAAAACATATTCATTCATGCCAACATCATATTTATATTTGGCCTGATCGAGAAAAGATTGAAGGTTTTTAGTGCTGCCAGGCTCTAGCTTTTCAAATAATGCATATAGTTCATCCAGTGTAGCAGGCACATCAATGCGTTCATCTTTGTCAAAATAAATACGATAGGAAGGGCTTAATCTTTTGAGTTCGTAAAAATCGGATGCTGTTTTATTAAAAATATTGTAATAGTTTTCAAAAACATCTGGCATCCAGTACCAGCTTGGCCCCATATCAAAAGTAAAACCGTCTTTTTCCCAGGTTCTGGCCCGGCCGCCTGCCATTCCATTTTTTTCGATTACGGTAACCTCGTAACCATCTTTAGCCAACAGTGCTGACGCGGCCAAACCTGCAAAACCGGCACCAATTATAGTAACCTGAAGTTTTTTCTCCATGGTGTAAATAAAGGAAATTTATCTTGTTTTGTTTTGTTTTTTTGTCATTCAGGGCATCGGTTATTTTAAATGCAATGGGGAATTTGTAGAGGATGTCGAATCTAGGTGATTACTCCAGGTTATCTCTTTTATTTTTAAGGGTTTAAGGAGGTTGAGCGAGTTTTCTTAACGTTATCAATATAGTTATATTAAAGAGTGGATATCTGCCGAGAGAACTCTTGATAGATTTATTACCTTTGCGGCTAAACATGATTAAACTAAGCCTTATATGTTTTCTGCTCCTAGCGGCAAGCAATATTACTTATGCCCAGTTATCTACTCAAGAAATTGCGGTATTAAAAGCCAATATGGTAAAAGCGGTAGAAAATTCAAAGCTAACTGATTCTCTTTTTACGCAATTGAATAAATTGCCTAATAAAACAGCACTGATTACGGGCTATACCGGAACATTGGAAGCTTTGAAGGCAAAACATTCCTGGAATCCATATAACAAGATCAAATATGTTGGCAGCTCGCTTAAAACCCTGCAAAAGGCTATTGATATGGATAAAGAAAATATGGAAATTCGTTTTATGCGCTTTTCTATCGAATTTTATACGCCTTCATTTTTGGGTTTCAGTAAAGATTTGGCTGTTGATAAAAAGGAAATTGTTAAGCATTATCAAAATGAAAATTTTGGCCTTGCCGACCAAGACTTGGTTAAAAACGTTGCCAAATTTATGATTGATAGTAAAAAGTGTACGCCGGCAGAAGTTAAAATTTTAAAGAAACACCTATAAATGCATTATACCTATTTATTCATAAACCTTGCCGTAATTTTCTTTCCGCTGGTTTTATCCTTCGATAAAAAGGTTCATTTTTTTAGCAAGTGGAAATTTATATTTCCTGCAATACTGATTACCGGAATTGTGTTTTTAGTATGGGATATCCTTTTTACCAAACTAAATGTATGGTCGTTTAACCCCGATTACCTGGTTGGAATAAATCTTTTAGGATTGCCCCTGGAAGAAATGCTCTTCTTTTTAACGGTTCCGTACGCGTGTGTATTTATTTATGAATGTTTAAATGCCTATTTCCCGAAAAATGATTTGCAGAAATATAGTCTGGCACTAAGTAATTTATTTCTTGGTCTTTGTGTGGCCATTCTTTTTTTTGGTTACAGCAGGTGGTATACGCTAATTAATTTCGGCTTTTTGTTTGTAGTATTGGCTTATGTAGAATACATCAATGTTGAGTATAGGTTTATGTACAGGTTTTACAGGGCTTATTTGGTTTCTTTAATACCTTTTTATGTTGTTAATGGATTTTTGACTTCCATTCCGATAGTGATGTATAACGATAAGCAGAACCTGGGTTTCAGAGTGGGCACGATTCCTTTTGAGGATCATTTTTATTTAATGAGTTTGTTGTTGATGAATATTTACCTGTACGAGGTTTTTAAAAACAAGCGACGATAATCTGAAGAGATTTGTTTTTTAAGTGCCCTGTAATTTATTTTGATTTTTATAAATAAATTATCCCTCAGGATGACACAACTAAGGGATGATCATCTATGAATTTCCGTGCTTCCGTGGCAAAAACTGATCTCTGTGTCGATATGTGGTTAAAATTATTTCTCCTTAAATAGTCCTCGTTTGTAACGAGGATTTTTGAGGTACGCATTTGCAATGCAAAATTAATTCCTTTAAGAGCGATAAAATCGCTTTACTCGTACATCCTCGTTGCAAACGAGGACGATGTTGTATGATCATCTATGAATTCTCCGTGCTTTCTGTGTTTCCGTGGCAAAAACTGATCTCTGTGTAAATCTGTGGTTAAAGTCTTAAATAGTCCTCGTTTGTAACGAGGATTTTTGAGGTACGCATTTGCAATGCGAAAATAATTCCTTTAAGAGCGATAAAATCGCTTTTCTCGTACATCCTCGTTGCAAACGAGGACGATGTAGTATGATCATCTATGAATTTCCGTGCTTCCGTGGCAAAAACTGATCTCTGTGTATATCTGTGATTAAAATTTTTTCTCTTTAATAATGAATCGAAGCTTTGACTATACAAGGCATGTAAAATCATATAAGCTCACTGCTTTCTATTTTATATATGTTTAAAAACCTTTTGATTATCTTCAACCCGAAATTGATTTAAATGGATTTACCAGCTTATACCAAGCAACAGCTCGCCTTACGCAACGGACAGGATAAACCTCAGATCTGGGTGGCTTATAAGGGGCTTATCTACGATATGACTGAGAGCAGGCTTTGGAGAAACGGTAAACATTATGAGCATTGGGCAGGGCAGGATTTAACTGATGAATTGCCCGATGCACCCCATACTGATGCTGTTTTTGAAAAATTTGTACCTATTGCGATGCTGGTTAAACCAGGTTAATTTTAGTAAGAGTTGATTGTTTTAATTCTTTAAATTCTGAGGGTCTTTTACCCACCATCTTATAAAAAGTATTACTGAAAGAAGAAATGCTATTGTAGCCCACCTGGTAGGCAACCTCGCTGATTGTGGCATCGCTTTCCAATAATTTTTCCATTGCCTTTATCATCCGGGCCAGTTTTAGGTATTGAAAAAAGGAAGTATCCAAAGCCGATTGAAATAATCTTGATAGGGTACGTTCGCTAAAACCCATCGCTTTGCCCACACTTTCCAAACTCATGCCATCATCTGCAAGTCCATTTACAATATGTTGTAACACAGGTCTTAAACGCTGGTTTTCTGTAGTTGGCAACGCAATAGGGAGGGGGTGTTCGCTCACCACAGGCAAAATATTCTTAAGTGTATTTAAAAAATCGTATTCTTTCGTTTTTGGAACAATATTTCCATTCCAACGCTCAGAAAAAAGGAACATTTCTAACAAGAGGTTATTTACAGGATATATTCCGATTTGTTTATAAAACGGATTTTCATCATCCGTAGCGGTATCAAAATAAATATTCCGAACAATTGCGGCATGGTACCGGTGTTGTAAATGATGTTCTACTCCGGCCGGAATCCAAACATAGTGCCGTGCAGGCAAAAAGTAGGATTTCTCTTTTGTATACAAAAAAATAATGCCTCCCTCTACATAAGTGAGTTGTCCTTTTAAATGGCTGTGGTCTTGAAACCGGTCTTCAAACCGGCTATGCCAAACGTACATGGTTTCTGGTTTTTCGTCTATTGCAAATAAAAGGTCTTCGTTGCTAACTTTTATCATTTGGCTGGTTTGAATAAATATCTGTCAGTTTAGATAAAACAAAGTAACAAATCTGTAACGAAATTTGCATCATTAATTAACGAATATGAATTTTAACAGAAATAAAAGATCGTTTTGGTTGTGCATCGCACTTCTTTTATCATCAATTTTTGTTCATCCACAAGCCATTCCGCATCAGGATAATTTTACCATTAACCAGGTTTGGGCACTTGCAGATAGTAACAATAAAAAAATACAAATGCAGGGCCTCAATGTGCAGGCTGCTGATGCGCATGTAAAGGTAAGCAAGGCCGAAAGGTTACCCGAAATTGCTGCCGAAGGAGTTTATGCTCATGTTTTACCCTTACCTATTTACGAAAACGGACTTTTTCATACCCCTAGCCAGTTTCCGGTTGCACCAACTTATTATAAAGCAGGTGCTGATGCTTATTTCAATATTTATAATGGAGGAAAAACCAGTACTGAAATTAATGCCTCGAAAGTGGAAAGCGAATTGAGCAGGGTACAAAAAGGACAAAGTACACAGGAAATCCATTATACAGTTGCGGTTTATTTTTACGATGTATTCCGTAATATTTCTTACCAGGATTTATTGGAACAAGACATCCGCGACCGCGAAAAGCAATTGGCAGAAATTAACCAGTTATATAAAAACGGAACGATATTAAAAAGTGATGTATTGAGGGCAGAATTGCGCCTTTCTAAGCAGCGCATGTTGTTAACAGAAATTAACAATAGCATCAAAATCGCTAAACAGAAACTTAATATTTTAATTGGCAGGGCAGATGATGCGCCTCTGAATCCTCAAATATCTGACAATGAAACAGACGCCATTGCACTAAAGCAGATTGACGAATATTTTAATGATGCCGAAACAACTTCTTACAAAATAAAAATTTCGGAGAAAGAACAGGCCCTCGCAAAATTGAAACTAAAGAATGTAAAATCCAATGTTATGCCCTCTTTGGGTTTTTTTGGGGAATATGCCTTTGCATACCCGCAAATTCAGTTTTATCCTTATGCGTTATCGCTTTATAGTAATGGTATGGTTGGATTAAAACTTAAAATTCCGATTTCATCTTGGTATACCAATCAACACAAAGTTAAGGAGGCGGAGATTAAGGTGCATCAGCAGGAAGTTGAAGATGAAGATGTGAAAGATCAGATCCGCCAGGAAGTGCAGGAAAATTATATCCGCTATAAAGAATCGGTACAACGCATTGCACTTGCAGAAGAAAACATTAAGCAGGCCACAGAAAGTTATCGGATTGTACAAAATACCTATTTCAACCAACTGTCGCTTTTAACCGACTTGCTGGATGCAGAAACGCAATTATTGCAATCGCGGTTCGAACTCACCACTGCAAAGGTGAATGCTAAAATACAATACTATCAATTACAAAAAGCCGTAGGAAACTTATAAAAATGAACACACAGAAACAAAGCAAAGCCGATAAAATCATCAGTAGAATTACCACAATAATAGCACTCATCGTTTTAGTGATATTGATGATATGGGGTGGAAAAACGCTCATCGGCTATATGAAATTTGAAGAAACAAACGATGCACAGGTGGATGAATACATCAATCCGGTAACTGCACGAGTGAGTGGTTACATTAAAGAAGTGAAATTTGAAGAGAACCAGGAAGTGAAAAAGGGTGATACCCTGGTTTTAATAGATGATGATGATTATACCGTTCAACAAGATGAGGCAGCGGCTTCTTTGCTAAATGCGAAGGCACAGGTTTCGGTACAACAAAGTAATATTAAAACAGCCCAAAGTACGGCCTTGGTTGCGGAAGCTAAAATTGCTGCTGCAAAGGCAAAGCTCTGGAAACAGCAGGCGGAATATGCCCGCTATAAAAAACTTTTTGATGCTGAATCGGCTACCCGCCAACAGTTGGAAACGGTTGAGAGTTTATTGCAGGTTGCACAGGCAGAATATCAGGCATCAAGAGAAGATTATTTAACTGCTATCTCCAAAACGAATGATATTAAGGCCCAAAGTGATGTGCTGGAATCTGAAATAAAGCGAAGACAGGCCGTTGTAAAAAGAAACAACCTGAATACTTCCTATACGGTAATTGTTGCGCCTTATGATGGTAAAATGGGTAGAAGAACCATCCAGGCAGGTCAATTGGTTCAAATCGGCCAAACTATTGCTTATCTGGTTGATCGGACAGCTGGAAAATGGGTGGTGGCTAATTTTAAAGAAACCCAGATTGCTAAAATGCATGTTGGCGAAAAAGTAAATGTTGAGGTTGATGCTTTTCCTGGTCGACAGTTTATTGGAGAAATTGAATCCCTATCTGGTGCTACAGGCTCAAGGTTTTCGCTATTGCCCCCAGATAATGCTACCGGAAACTTTGTAAAAATTGCACAGCGTATCCCGGTTCGCATCCGTTTGGGTAAAAATGACCAGGGCATTGAGCTTTTAAGTGCGGGAATGAGTGCTAGTGTTAAAGTGAAAAAAAATGACTGATCATTTGCTTATATTTAAAGTTAAAGTACCCGAATGGGTGATAATTCTGAGCATTTTTGCGGTACTTTTATCGTCGGTATTGCTTTTTGCACTCTCTACCGCTGATGGGACCGCTGCGGCTGGCTATTATGGTGCAAGTGCATCGGATGTTCAGTTTTCATTATTGATGTTTTATGCCGCAGTTGCCAGTTTTGCCGTTGTAGAACGCCGTTTTTTTGCCAGGGTAGTTACTAAAGATTATTTATTGATCTGCATCATTCTTGAAATTCTTATTGCGTACTGGTGTTACCATACCCGCGAAATCTGGTTGGTTTTTACATTGAGGTTTCTACAAGGAATTGTGAATTGCGGCCTTACCAGTATATCACTAAATTTACTTTTTAGCAGGTTAAAATCCGAACACGCAAAAGAAACTGGTTATACCATTTTTTATGGAATGATTCTCTGTGTATCTCCGGTTACGGCACTTTTTTCTGTTCCAATTGTTGAAAATTATGAATATAATGTTTTATATAAAGCCATTATATTCTGTTTTTTACCTAGTGCAATATTGCTTTTTAGTGTAATGAACAGGGTACATTTGTTACGCAAAACACCACTTTATAAAATTGATTGGCTGAGTTTTGTGCTTTTTTCTGCCATGCTTGTACTTATTGCCTATGTTCTGGTTTATGGTCAGCAATACGATTGGCTGGATGATACAAGTATCCGTTACGCTATTTTAGCGATTTTATTTTTGTTTGTGGTTTCTATTAGCCGGCAGCTTACCCTAAAAAGGCCGGCAGTTGACCTCAGTATTTTCAGATCGAGGAATTTTGCCATCGGAATTGTTTTCCTGGTTATTCTTTATATTGTTCGTGGTGCTTTCAGTTTAACATCTTCATATTTTATTAATGTTTTGGGGATGGATTCTTTGCATGCCAACGAGATTATGATCTTCAATATTGCAGGGGTTGTAGTGGGCTCAGTAGTTGCGATTCGATTTTTGATCCGTAAAAAACATTTAAGGGTGTTGTGGATAAGTGGTTTTGTATTGCTTTTTGTGTTTTTTTTATGGATGTGCCAACTGTTTGCCAGTGAAGCAGGAACAGAAAACTTTTACGTACCGCTTTTTTTGCAAGGTGTGGGCGCTGGGATGGTGATGTCGCCAATTGTGATGTTCATTATGTCATCTGTTCCCGAAAATTTAAGCCAATCTGCATCATCTGTTGGTGTATTTGTGCGTTTTTCTACTTTTAGTCTCAGTTTGGCTTTAATTAATTTCTATCAGCTTTATTTTAAAGGAGAACAGAGCGATGATCTGCGTAGCGGTATCACCTTGTTGGATTTTAACCTGCCGGAAAGATTAAAAATGTATCAATCTGCTTTAATTGGCAAGGGTTTGCCTCACGATGAAGCGGGTAAAGTAGCTGTGGGTTTGCTGAACAAAGCCCTGCAAAAACAAACATTCCTACAGTTTTGTGTAAGCTATTATGAATGGATTGCAGCCCTTTGTTTTTTATCTATCATCCTGATAACATTGCAGCCGGTAATTAGCAAAACGGTGATTAATTTGAGAAACAAACAACCTGCAGCGGCAGGATTTTAAGTAACCATTAGCAAAAACCCTCATTTTGGGCAATACGTAATCTTAAAGCGATGGCTGCATGTAATAAATCTTTTAACCTCTGATCAGGAAATTTTGCCATAACAAAATGCTAAAATAAACTCAGCACATCAATCTGGTTAAATAAGTTGTAATGAAAAAAACCGCAGATTTAAAAGAAATTTATCTCTAAATCTGCGGTTCGTTTATCTGCAATCAACTGTAAACTGTTAACTGAAAACTGTCAACTGTAAACTGACTATGCTTCTATTGTAAAAGCACTTAAACTTACAAATTCCTGAATTCTGGCTGCAACTTCTTCATCTGTTAAATTTAATAGCTTTTCAGTTCCAAATTTTTCTACGCAGAACGATGCCAATGCTGAACCATATATGATTGCATTTTTCATATTATTAAAGCTAATTGTGCCTACTTTTGCCAAATAACCAATAAAACCACCCGCAAAAGTATCACCGGCACCAGTTGGGTCGAATACTTCAGCCAAAGGCAATGCCGGAGCAGAGAAAATCTGATCTTCATGGAACAATAAAGCACCATGTTCTCCTTTTTTAATAATCAGGTATTTTGGCCCCATGGCAAGGATTTTCTTTGCCGCTTTAACTAAAGAGTATTCGCCAGATAGCTGACGGGCTTCTGCGTCGTTAATGGTTAATACATCTACCAGTTTAATGGTTTCCAGTAAATCGTCCATCATAATATCCATCCAGAAATTCATGGTATCCATTACAATTAATTTCGGACGGTTTTTAAGGCGTTTAATTACCGTTTGTTGTACTTGTGGAGTAAGGTTTCCCAGCATCAAATATTCACAATCCTGATAGCTTTCTGGTATAACCGGATCGAAGTTTTCCAATACGTTCAACTCTGTAATCAAAGTATCGCGGCTGTTCATGTCATTATGGTATTTCCCCGACCAGAAGAAAGATTTTTCGCTTGTTTTAATCTGTAATCCTTCGGTATCAATCCCATGCGAAGTAAAGGTATCAATATCTGCTTGATGAAAATCATCACCAACAACTGCTACGATTTTTGCTTTATTATAAAAGTAAGATGCGGCTAAACTTGCGTAAGTTGCTGCTCCACCTACAATTTTATCCGTTTTTCCGAAAGGAGTTTCAATAGCATCAAAAGCTACAGTACCTATGATTATCAGGCTCATATCTATGTGTTAATTTTTTTTTAAAATTTTTCACTGCAAATATTGCATAAATAATTTAAAAGCCCTAATATTGCATTCCCAAAACGAACAAGGCTATGTGCGCTATTAGTGTAAAAAACCTCGTTTTTAGGAAACAACCAGCACTCCTTCTTAGCTCAGCTGGTTAGAGCATCTGACTGTTAATCAGAGGGTCGCTGGTTCGAGCCCAGCAGAGGGAGCTCAGATTTTCAAGTCCGAAAATCGCAAAAAACCCCATTTCTAGCAATAGGATGGGGTTTTTGTTTGCATATAGGAATTCTTCTACCCACTCGAACACTTTCTCAATTACTGTTATTCGTCAAGTTTTACACTAATAAATGTCAAACTTTTCGAAAAACCTTTTGTCTCGTCCTGCTATAGCTTGTCATTAAAAACTGAAAAATGGCAACAAAAAGCAAAGACAAAACAAAAATTGCAACTAGAAAACCTTGGGGACGGTTAAGCGATGATCTGAAAGAGAAAATCATTTGCGAGATCAAATCCGGTATGCTCAGTCAGCGAGCAGCTGGACGCAAATATGGCTTACCTTCAAGTACCATTGGCAAATGGATGGAGAAACATAATTTGGCTATCTTAGTCCATTCTAAAACATCTTATGAACTTTCAGCGATGGACGAAAACCAAGAGACAAAACTTCTTAAGAAAAAGATCGATGAGCTAACAAAAGCTTTGGCTGATGCCCAGCTGAGAAATGTTGGATTAGAGACTATGATTGAGGTTGCGGAAAGCGAACTTAAGATCAATATTAGAAAAAAGCGTGGTACCAAACGGTCTTAAGGATGCGGCAAAAACTACCGGATAAGCGTCTGGTTGAACTTTGTGCACTGTTTGGTGTAAGCCGCCAGGCTTATTATCTGGCGCAGAAAACAGCGATCAAAACTGATATTTCCCACATGGTGGTATTGGCCTTGGTGGCTGAATTCCGTACAGCAGTTCCATTTTTGGGAACAGGGAAACTGCTATACATGCTTTCTCCGGAAATGGAAAAGCATAATATAAAGATGGGGAGAGACCAGCTTTATGATCTTTTGAGATTTCATGGACTACTTATACGGCGGAGGAAACGTTCCGTAAGGACTACTGACTCTAACCACTCTCTAAAAAGATACCCGAATCTCATAAAACATATGATGCTCTCTGCCCCGGAACAACTATGGGTAAGTGACATAACCTATATTCGTACGCAGGATGGCTTTAGCTATCTAAGCCTGATCACAGATGCCTATTCCAGAAAGATTGTAGGGTTTGCACTCCATCCGAACCTTGAAGCTACCGGCTGTATTATCGCTCTGGAGATGGCTATCAACGGGAGGAAAAAAGACTCACCGTTCATATTGGTTCATCATTCGGACCGGGGGATACAATATTGTTCTAAAAGCTATACTGAGCTTCTTAACAGTGACAGAATTGCAATAAGTATGACTGAAAGTGGTAGTCCCTATGATAATGCTTTAGCCGAACGTGTTAATGGAATAGTGAAAAATGAGTTCTTCCCAAAAAAGATATATAAGGATCATAAAGAAGCTAAAAAGAGCATTGAAATCATTATCAAAAACTATAACGATAAAAGGCCCCACGGTAGTCTGGACTATCTTACACCTAGCAAAGCCCATGATATGTCTGGTGAGATAAGCAAGCGTTGGAAACACTATCCTTATAAAAAAAAGGGCATGCAAGAGGAGTCGCAGGAGACCGTCTGAAAATACAATCAGAAAAAACCCACAGCAATTCTTTTATTAATAAATTACAAATTGTACAATTGTAAAGTAATATCAGAATTAACACAAAAGTGGTGTAAACTAATTCCAGTATTACCACCCAGAAGATGTAAACTAATTCTAGTATTATAACTCAAAAACGACAAGTAAAATCAGGACGAGTCATTTACATGGGGGTTCCGCTAAAAGTGGTTCTTCCCCACTTTTGGTGGTTATGTGGGTTTCAGCACTAATCTTTTTCTGAGCAAATCAAAGCTGGCCCTGCCATACATTTGCCGTTTGATAGTCTTTAGCTTATTTACATTGCCTTCTACTGGGCCATTGCTCCAAGGCAAGCTGATCGCGTTTTTGATAGACTGATAATCCCTTAACAGGCCATTCGCAAAAGTTGCCATCTCGCTAATCCCTGAGTGCAGTACATTCTCTATCCAGCCCTGGAGTTGATTTCCCAACTTGTTTTCCATAAGATTTCGGAAATCTCTTACCAATACCAAGGCGTGTTCTAAGCCACATGATGATTTACATAATTTGTCTATTAGCTTTTTCTGCGTTGCGGTAAGCCTGTTTTCCGAGGTCAGGAATAGCATTGCAGCATTAGAAGGCTTAAAGAATGAGCCTGAGTGCTGTGGCGTTTTTGGATTCCTGGCTTTTTTTCCGATGCGAATGCCATAATAAGCTAAGGCTTCAGAGAGTGTGCTGTACCCTCCCGGATAACCCATTTGCCGTAACTCACTCCATAATGTTTTCAAATAAAGTCCATCATCTTCTTCCATTCGCTTTTTAATATAATTGAAGTAGTTCTCGATCATCCCCCTGTCTTTGTAGGATTTACGGACTAAATTTTCCGTCAACATGTATTTTCTAACGGTTTCCCTATGCATGCCCAATTGTCTTGCAATTGCCTTTATTGATAAACCTTCTGCCTGTAATTTCTTCATCTCATCAAACCGTCGCCTTATAATCCCCGTTGTGGCCAATTCTTTTTCTCTTATAGGTAATTCGTCAGGTATTTCAACTAGGCTTTCCTCAATCCTCGGCGCTAATGACCTAGTTAATCTGGCATATTCACGGGTCATCATTTTGGTGAGCGCCTCACCGAGGTTTTTTAGCAAATGCCAGCGATCGGCCACCTGTATCGCCTGAGGTGCACCTTTAGTCGCCGCACGCTTGTATTTGCCATAACGATCCCTAGTTATTACTTCAAGTTTTGGCTGTTTCTCTAACCAGGTAATTAAACTCTCTTCTTCTCTGTCGGGTAGCAAATCGACAACTCTTCTTGTTGTTAAATCTACCAGAATGCTGCCATATCTTTCACGCTTTTTGTAGGCCCAATCATCAACGCCTATAGCTGTAAAAACACCTGGGGCAGGTAAAGGAGCTCTATTGATAAGTCTCAGCAAAGTAGTATCGCTGACTGGTATTGAAAAATGACAACATATTCTTTCTGCAGGTTTGCCACCCAATTCTAAAGCAGTATTAAATAGTTTATCTTCCAGGCGCTTTGTTGTCCGCTTGCATGCTTGGAAATGATTTTCATAGCGTTGTGCACTTCCCCAAATTCAGACCAGTTAAAAGTATAATTCTAGACCGAGCGCAGCGAGGCTATTAGAAAAACTATTAATTTTAATTGGCAATATGAAAAGAATCAAGTTTACGGAATCCCAGATTGTAAAGGCAATCAAGGAACATGAGAATGGCAAGAATGTGCACGATCTCTGCAGAGAGTTAGGAATAAGTACAGCAGCCTTTTACAAATGGCGCCAGAGATATGGCGGAATGGAAGTAAAAGAGTTGTCAAAACTTAAGGCATTGGAGGAAGAAAATGCACGTTTAAAGAAAATGTATGCTAATCTTAGCCTCGTGCATGAAGTTTTCAAGGAGGCTGTAGAAAAAAAGCTTTAACGCCTGACGAAAAAAGGGATTTAGTGGATGAAATGGTAAAAAGGATAAGCCATCGTCAGGCCTGTAAATGCGTTGGATTGAACCGCAGCAAACATTATTATCAACATAAACGACGGGATGATAGTGAAGTAGTTGATGCGCTTTCACTTCTTGTTGAAAAGCACGTCTCCATAGGCTTCTGGCAGTGTTACTACCGATTGCGTCGAAAAGGGCTTAAATGGAACCATAAAAAGATTTATAGGATTTATACATCAATGAGGCTTAATATCCGCCGCAGGGCAAAAAAGAGGCTGCCAGAAAGAGTCAAAAAGCCTTTGTCTGTACCAGAAACTATAAATGAGGTATGGTCCATGGATTTTATGAGCGATGCGCTTTGGAATGGAAGGAAATTTAGGTTGTTGAACATCGCTGATGATTACAACAGAGAGATGCTAGCTATGGAGATAGATTATTCACTGCCGTCCTTGCGGGTTATCAGAGCGTTGGATGAGTTGAAACAATATAGGGCACTTCCAAAAAAAATAAGAATGGATAATGGGCCGGAGTTCATCTCGCATAAGTTGGATGAATGGGCAAAGGAAAACAATGTTGAACTAGTTTTTATTCAGCCAGGAGAGCCAACACAGAACGCGTATATTGAAAGATTGAATGGAAGCATCAGAAGAGAATTGCTAAATGCATACATATTTCACTCCCTGGATGATGTAAGGGAGAAAGTAGAGGAATGGATGATGGATTACAATTACCATCGACCACATCAAGCATTGAACTTCAAATCTCCTGTAGATTTATTACAGGAAATTTGAGGACAAAATTATACTTTTGAATGGTCTGAAAAACAGGGGAGCCTACAGCGTTCTGTAAAAATTTTAAGTGGACACTCGTCCGTTAGACAATAATATTTACGGGATTTCAGAAAGATCCTGCAAGACTTTCCAAAGGTGGGCAAGTCATTAAATTTCCTCGTGTAATAACTATGTAATTTGGCGGACGGCTCACAGCAATTCGGACATAAACATATTTTCTGCCGGCTTTGAACGTATATATTTATCTGATCAGTCTGATTGTCCACCGAAATAATCTTAAATGTATCAGCAGAAGAGAAAATTAGATTCGCAAGGTTCATTAATTTCTAACGAACATTAGCCATCAATTATCATAAGTACCACCAAAAGTGGGGAAGAACCTAAAAGTGGCCACTGGTTTTCATCCATCGTGGCCATCTTTTTCGGCCTATATTGTTCACTAGATTTCGCTCGAAAGTGGCCACTCGGCTCATTTTAAGCGGTTTTAAGCTTCTGAAAAGCGGGGCTGGGCTCAATGATTGTTTCGCCTAGAGAAACCGAAATGGAGATGTTCTAATGGCCTTAAAATCCAAAATTACATTTCTTATTCTGATGTGTTTTTAAACATGGGCTGATTTGTCTCAAATTCTGTCCTGGAAGGCCGTTTTTCTTGCAAAACCATCTTCTGTGGAGGATTGAGAGAACAGATGTAGGAAAGATAGATTGGGAAATGAAGGTAAGGAATCTGGGAAGATTGGATATATTTGGCTCAGTCTTTACGATTCCATCAAGACCGGATGGTAAAAAGCGGGGTGTACAGTTTGGAATGAAAACTGGTGCACACTTTTAGCGAAATCCCCACTCTTGCATTGCCTTGTAATCATTGTCCACACTTTCATTTCTTTCTCTGGAGTAATATGGCTTATCTCAGGCAACTGTGATTAACATAGCACGACCTCTTATCGCATCAAATCGGTCGCAGTGTTCTAAAACAAGAATGATTAAGTTCCTATCATCATTTTCTTTGCTCACCATATTGTGTATCCATTATGTCTTCAAGGTCATACGAATGCCTAGACTATCCATCTATTCTAATTTTTTGAGATTACAATTAAACCTTCGTTTTTTTGTAATCCAAATTATCAAAAATTCATCATCAAAACCTAAAATTTTGGTTTGAATAATGGAATGGGTTTATGATAATCGGCAAAAAGAAAAAGAGATATTGAATGCTTATCTGGAACGGTTTACTTTCCTTAAAGGCATCGGCATTTGCTCACAATCGATTATCAGAAAAAGAAGGCTTTTTTTTCAAAATACTTGCCTGATAATATTAATTAAGCCCAAACTTTCCTTCTTTGAACTGGACCGGTGTAATACCGCTTTTCTTTTTAAATAATCGGGAGAAATATGGTGGGTTTTCAAAGCCTAGTTGGTAAGCCGTTTCTGATATAGAATTATTAGTAGCTAACAAGATGTTTTTAGCTTTGTCTATCAAAAATATATGAATATGGTCAAGGGCTGTCTTACCCGTCTCCACTTTCAGTTGATCGGTTAGGTAACGTGTAGATATGGCCAGTCGCGATGCCATGTACCCAACCGTGGGTAAGCCTTCTGTGATCAGTTTACCGCTTTCCTGATATTCCCTCATAATCAAGTTAAATCTGGTGATCAGACTTCCCTCATAATCCGCCCGATTAATGAACTGACGTTTATAGAATCGCTGAGAGTATTTTAAAATAGAATCGATGTGCGTTATGATGATCTCTTTGCTGAATTCGTCCTGGTTATTATGGTATTCCGACTGGATTTTACCATAAAGTTCCCAGATGTTTTTTTCTTCAGCTACCGATAAGTGTAGGGCCTCACTAACTTCATAATCAAAGAAACTATACTTGCTTATTTCAGAATGTAATTTTGTGTTCAACAAATAATCTTCATGTATTAATATTAGAAAACCTTTCTCTGATAATACCAAATCCGCAAACTCAATGATTTGCCTAGGTCTTACATAGATCATCGAACCATTATCATTATCATACTTTCTGCGTCCGTACCGAAAATTGCCGGAAACGAATTTTTTGAAACTGATCAGATAAAAATCCCCACTAAACTTGTTTTTTCCCAGCGAACTGCTCCTATAATCCTGGCAGGTCATGATGCTTAACAAAGGGTTTTCAGGCCGCTGAATTCCGCTGTCATCATGTAAGGCGTTCAATGTTGTATAGTGCTTCATATGCATGTTATAAAATGACGAAAGCCAAACGAATGTCATTTGGTCTTTCGTTACAAAAACCGGTTACTTTTGGGCAGCAATGGAAAATTCCTTCCAAGCTTCCCATTCCGCAAGGCGTTTGGCATAAACCTCTGATGCAAAGGTATAACCTACTTTACCAAAAAATACACGAAGCGGAGGATTTTTCGTATTCACGATCTCTAAAATAGCAGGTATGGTCGCTAATGGATCACCCATCGTGTCTTCGTTAAAACCTGCAAGGACTGCATTTTTTACATCATCATAAATGTCGATAGACCCACTGTGCAGAGCCGAATCACCCCCAAAATCAGTTGTGTAGGCGTTAGGCTCAATAAGGGTAGTGTTGATGCCCAGGTGATTCACTTCCCCAGACAATGCTTCTATGATGGCTTCCAAGGCAAACTTCGTTGCATTATAGATGCTCATAGTAGGAATGCTAACAATTCCCAGTAAGCTGGATAATTGTATAATGTGACCGCTCCGCTGTGCTCGCATAATCGGTAGCGCAGCTTGTATAATCCAAAGTGAGCCATATACATTTGTTTCGAACTGATTCTTTACATCAACTTCATTCACTTCTTCTACCGCACCAAAAAGGCCGAATCCGGCATTGTTGATCACTACATCCAGTTGTCCAAAAGTTTCTTTAGCAAAGTTTACCACTTCGATACATTGCGTCCTGTTTTTGACGTCCAACTGAAGCGGCAATACCATATTGCCAAATTCTAACACGAGGTCCTCTAGGTCGGCCAAATTTCTTGCGGTTGCCACTACCTTGTTACCCGCTTCCAGGAACGCTTTTGCCCAGAGTTTCCCGAAGCCTCTGGAGGCTCCGGTGATTAAGATTACTTTACTCATCTGTTTATTTATTTTATGATTCAAAGTTGCATCAGTCGTGGCCTTTTCGACTTATACAGATGTATCCATTTCAGATACAAAAAAACGGTAGTGGCAAAAGGTCAAAACTGCCCGATGAAAGGATTTTGCCATAAATCAAACGAAACCACAATATTGAAATCAATGAAAACCTAATTCGTCATAAGCAAAGCATGGAGAAAACGAACAGGAAGAAGGAATGTAGAGACAAACATCGAATGGTATAAACCTACTAAATACAAAGAGGCTGCATCATCTAATTGGATACAGCCTCTTCATTAATTAAAAGATTCAAACAATAACGGCAATATCAATTTTTATTGGCTGAGATTCCGCTACCGAAAGAATAATCCTCGGCAGTTGAATGAGAATCAAAAATGATCATCACATCTTCAGGACGAACACCTGGAGATTTTGACAAATGTTCCACTATCGATTTAAAAGCTGCATCTTTTTCTTCGGTTCTCCTTGCATTCGATTTAACTTCCACAAGTATAAAATCATCAGATCTCGGGCCTCCACGATAATGTCTGTCATAGATAAATGCCCCTGGTTCTAACTGCAAAAATCTCTGGAACAAATCATTCGGCGGCAACATATAGGATTCAAGTAATGCGTTATTGATACTACCGGAAACCTGCTCAATATATTGTTGAGGTTTTCCTTTTGTTAAAGTTACTGTTACTAATGGCATCTTTTTTTTGTAAAAATCCTCTGACTGTATTGTCACAGGACATGCACCTGCATATCCAAATATATTAAATAAGAAGTATTATTATAATACTACTTTTGCAAATGACATTGCTTGTACAAATACAGTTGATAACAGTATAGAGTGGTTGAATATTACGTCGATAACCAACTTTATAACTCGTGATTATGTTATAAATCACAGTTACAGAAAGATCAAACCGATCTACCTATTATGATGCTATCGATAGATAAGAGATAAGATTATCCTGAATTATAATATTATATTTTAATTGAATTGGGCTTCCTTTGAAATTTCCAGATACCTTTAGTGTAAGAACATCCCCAGCATCTGTATGCTCAAAGCTTATTGGCTCGTTTTGCGTATTGTATTCGCTATTGGTTTGTTCATTCCATGCTTTAATTTCTTGGGATCCTTTATGGTGTTTTCCTTCATCAAACACCTCTGCCTGATCCATGAAACAGGCTACAAACGCTGTGCTGTCATGCTCATTCTGACTGTTGATCAATGCGGTAATTATTGGTGGCAATTCTAAATTCTTGATTTCCATATTTTATTATTTTTTTAATTGAAATTAAATTGTTGGTAATGTACCTCCGTCGATGACAAACTCTGTCCCGGTAAGGTAAGACGCTCTGGGGGAAACGAGGAATCCAACCAACTCTGCCACTTCTTCTGGCTCGGCAGGTCTGCCCATGGGAATTCCACCTAAAGAATCCATCACCCCTTGTGTTGCTTCTTCTATTGTTACACCTGAACTTTCTGCTAAGCGTTCCATCATTCTAATTGCAGAAGTGGTTTTAATCCATCCCGGAGACACTGTAAGTACTCTTACTCCTTTAGATGCGAGTTCATTAGACAAGCCCTTACTGTAATTTATTAATGCTGCTTTTGCGGCAGCATATGGCAAAGTTGAATCATATAATGGCAGCTTCCCTTGTATAGAAGCAATATGAATGATGCAACCTGACGCTTTTTTCAGCATTGAAGGTAAAAGGCCCCTATCAAGTCTAACAGGTGCAAAAAAATTAGTTTGCAGCGTTTGCTCCCAATGCTCATCTGTTAATACGCTAAATCCGCCCCCGGGTGTTTCAGAACCGCCCATATTGTTAATTAGAATATCTACCCCTCCAAACAGTGATTTAATTTTTTCTAATACTTGGTTTGTACCAACTACTGTACTAAGATCCGCGGCGATAAATGTGAAGGCATCATTTATCTTTTCGGGATGATTACGCGCCGTGACGATAACTTTTGCTCCCGCCTTGACAAGTCGCTCTGCGATTGCCTGTCCCGCACCTTTTGTACCACCTGTAACCAAAGCGATTTTTCCTGCTAATTCGTTGTTATGATTATAATTTTCCATTTTCTTGTTTTTATAAGGCAAAATTGGAGGATAAGCGCGGGTGAAACAAGTACGGAAAAACGATTCAATAGGGACAAATTTATCCGTATAGACATTCTTGAAGATATGTTTTACCTTTGCAATATGGCATATAAGAAAAAAATACAACCATCACTTAACTGCGGTCTGGACGTATTGGGAGAGGTTCTTTACGGGAAATGGAAAATACGTCTTCTATACTTTATTAATCAGGGTCATAAACGGCCAGGCGAATTACAGCGCCAAATCCTAGATGCATCAAGGCGAGTCTTAAATATGCAACTGAATGAGCTGGAGGCACATGAATTGGTGACCAAGAAGATTTTCCCTCAGTTACCTCCTAAAGTTGAATATTCTTTAACGACCATGGGTGAAAGTTTAATGCCAATAATTAATGCCCTTGGGCAATGGGGAGACGCCCATCAGGAAAAGTTAAGTGCAGTAATTAGGCAAGCAGCCATAAATGAAACCAAAGTAATATTGATAAAAACAGAATGATGCTGCAGTATTAATGAAAACCGTGGGCCCTTATGGCAACTTCTTTCCAGTCTTCAAACTCAGCAATACGTGCCGAATAAACATCTTTTACTGCCGCGTAGGCATTTTTCCCCAATAAAAAATGTAAAGGTGGGTTATCGCTGTCAATGAGCTGTAGAAAAGCTGACACAGTGTTTTCAGGTGTCCCATAGGTATCAGGAGTTAGTGAATCTTCAAATTCTTTTTTACCCAGAGAATAAATTTCTTGAGGCTCTGTGTGAACTGAAGATATAGTAGCCCAATCAGTTGAATAGCCATTTGGCTCTATTATGCTGACTTTTATTCCAAAAGCTTTAGTTTCGCTAGCAAGGGTTTCACTCAAACCATTAACTGCATATTTTGAAGCATTATACAAACCAAGAAATGGAATAGTAATTAAACCCAGGAAGCTGGAAACCTGGACAATGTGTCCACTTTGCTGGGCTCTCATTATTGGTAAAACTGCCTGCGTAATCCAAAGTAGACCAAAAAAATTAGTTTGCATTTGGTTGCGTGCCTGCTGCTCCGTAGTTTCTTCAACAGCTCCGAACAAACCAAAACCCGCATTATTGACCACAACATCAATACGTCCAAAATGATCTTTAACTTGTTGAACAGCGGCAAAACACGCTTTCCGATCATCCACGTTAAGTTCAATTGGAAACACTGCACTTCCAAATTCCGTCACCAGGTCATTTAAATCCTGAAGCTTTCTCGCTGTTACAGCAACTTTATCACCACGCTGTAGAAGAGCCTTTGCCCATAATTTACCGAATCCTCTTGAGGCCCCGGTTATTAATATAATTTTTACCATTTCGTTTTATTTGATTGATAGTTTTAAGTTCTTCTTTCAGTAGTAAGTGGAATAGGGCAATTTGCTACAAGTTCAATGCTAAATTCGAATAATGGCTGCCAATGATCTCTACAGAAAGATTTGGGTGCCTTAACTGCGCACTATCCATAGCCTGTCTCCAGGCTTCTTCCGGTTCATTACAATCTAGCTCAGCGACTATAGCAAAATTTATAGCAACTTTTTGGTCTAAGACCCGAAAAACTTTTTCATTTATCCCTAACGGACATCTGTTATTATTTTTCATTTTGATTTTTAAGAGAGAAGGATTAATAAAGCCTCCTCTCTTTTAATTAAATTATTAGTCATAACTGGCCCTACCTCGACGGTATCTCTCTGCCTGGTTAGAGAATAATGGAAGAGTTTGTCGAAAACTAAAAGCGTTTTCAAATTACTAAGCTTGTAATATCAGTCTTCAGCGAGAATTCATTCAGACATTATAATAAAACTCCGAGGATTCTACACACCAATAGCATCATTTCCCTTTTGCGGCAAAATCCGTCCTGTGCTAAAGAAATATTCGCGCATGCCAGTTTCAGATCAATATTACGACTACACTTTGCTGAATGTCAATCTTAAACATTTATTTTTCACAGCTAATTAATTCGTTAATAAATAACCTGTTCCCAAACTATTGTTTTTTTGATTCTGATTATAAAGTAAAGTCAAGCAAGACTTTTTCGCCTTTGATAGAATGTTCTACAGCTTCGCTAAAGGCACTTAGCGGATAGCAAGCTGCTATAGGCACATTGATGGAGCCGGATGCCATTAATGAATCGGTTTCCCGGGCAGCGGCATCTAGCTTTGGAAGAAATTCAGACAAATACATCCAGAAACCATGGATTTTTAAACGTTTAACAATAAGATCTACCTGGCTTACCACTAAAGGTTGTCCGCTTAAGACAGCATAAGCTACCAGATGACCTCCCTGTCCAAGAATTTGGGCTAATATTGCAGAGGATTTTCCGCCTACCCCATCAAGACCCAGCTTAATATTAGCACCGCCAGTAGCCTCTTTTACTTCTTGTACAACAGTTTCACTTTCTACTACAACAACATCCGCACCTGCCTGACGGGCAGCCTCAACAGCCTCAGGTCGCCTAACAATTGCAACGCATTTAATACCCCGTGCCTTAGCGAATGTGAAAATTACATTAGCTATACTTGAGTTTCCTGCATTTAAAACTATCCAATCACCTTGTTCTAGCTTGGCATATTCATCAAGTAATAGTATAGCTGTAGGTGGATTGATTGATGCCATTGCAGCTTGTTTGGGATCAGATGTCAAAGATAATGCAAACAATTTTTCAGCTGGAGCTTTAACAAATTCTGCCCAGGCATATGTACCAAAAGGTAATACAACCCTATCGCCAACTTTAAGATGATCTACATCTGGGCCGATCTCAGTGATTACGCCTACACCTTCACCACCGATCACGGCAGGCAATTCAGGCTGCACAAAGTAAACACCCTTAGCCACCATCAGGTCGCTAAAGTTAACTGGGCTATATTCCATTTTAATGATCACCTCACCTGAATTGGGTGCAGTGGGTGTAGGGATTTCTACTAGTTTCAAATTTTCTATCGGATTTCCAATAGCTGTTAGGTGAATTGCTTTCATGATTTTTTAATTAATAATAATTGAGTTCATTACAAAGTCATAATTTGTCACTTGATAAAATGATGTTACATATTAGCGAATGCAGATACTGCAACTTTTTTATTGGCAACATTTATGTGTACATTTGTGGTATTATTTCGATACCACAAACATAAACACAAAGTAGTATTAAAAATGTACTACTTAATTTAATGACATTATGAAAACAATTGGAAGCAGATCGACATGTCCTGTAGGCTACACACTGGACGTTTTTGGAGATAAATGGACTTTGTTATTATTGAGAGATATGATTTTTGGAGACAAAAATTCCTGGCTCGAATGGAGGGCTTCTGACGAACACATTGCGCCCTCGGTTTTATCAGACAGAGTCAGTTTACTATTGGATGAGAATTATTTGATCAAAAAGGTTTCTGAAAGCAATGCTTCCAAGTTTCTTTATTATTTGACGGATAAAGGGCTTGACCTGATACCGCTGATGGTAGAACTGATGGAGTTCGGATGTAAATACAATCCAAAAGGCGGATCAGCATACTGGATGAAGAAGATCGAAGCCAGCAAAAAGAAAACTATTCAAGAGCTATATGAGAAAATGCTTGCTGCCCGTAGAGAGGCTTTTCCCGTAACTTAAAGTAATTTAAGATGTAGTATGGTGTACACAACCTTTCAAAGTAAAACGGTAAAATTCAAGGTATCAAATTACTAATCATTTGAAAAGGGTATAGTGATCTATGTCATTGATCAGCTATTTAAAAGTCTAAATCTGCATCACTGCTAATCGTTTGCTATCATCTTTCCTGAAAGAGTAGTCAAAGCAATATCAAATCGCAAGTAGCGAGGCTTAGAACCAAAATTTAATTATGGTAAAAGTTAAGGAATTGGGAAATTATGTGCAAAAAGAAATTCTTATCTTCATAAAAAAAACCGTTACAAATACATTACAAAATTTCTTTGATAGGTTGTAACTAATTGGCAAACATATTGTTAGCAATGGGCGGCGTCCGTCTGTTAATCAGAGGGTCGCTGGTTCGAGCCCAGCAGAGGGAGCCAAAAAGCCAACTTTCGAGTTGGCTTTTTTCATTTAAGGCTGGCGAGAAGTTCTTCGACTCCGCTCAGACTGACAATTATCAATTAAGCCATCGCGTATTATAAAATAACCGCAGCTTTGATAATATCAGGGCACGATAGAAAAATATAAGCTCATATAACCTTTCTTATATCTTTAGAAAGTTTTTTGAATTGCTGTAGTAATTCCTAAATTTAAATTAACTAATAGAATGGGCATATAATATCCTGTTATTTTAGACCAGCATATATAAAAGATTGTTCCTGCTAATTATAACCCGATGAATGCTAAAGTTGATTTTTATTTTAACAAAGCCAAAAAATGGCAAGAGGCGGTTATTATATTAAGAACAATTGCCCTTGATTGCGGACTTAACGAAGAATTAAAGTGGGGCTGTCCATGTTACACGTTCGAAGGAAGCAATATTGTTTTAATACACGATTTTAAAGAATACTGTGCTTTTTTGTTTTTTAAAGGTGCTTTATTGAAGGATGAAAATGGCATATTGATCCAGCAGACGGAGAATGTGCAATCGGCAAGGCAAATTAGGTTTACCAGTACATTGGAAATAATCGAGTTAAAACCTGTTTTAAAAACCTATATCTATGAAGCAATTGAAGTAGAAAAGGCTGGATTAAAGGTAGAATTGAAAAAAACTACAGAATATGAAATTCCGGTAGAGTTTCAAAGTAAATTAAACAGTATGCCAGATTTAAAAACTGCATTTGAGGCATTAACACCCGGACGGCAAAGGGCTTACCTATTACATTTTTGTGCACCTAAACAAGCCAAAACCCGCGAGAACAGAGTTGAGAAATACCTGCCGCATATTTTAAATGGAAAAGGGCTGAATGACTAACTCTGGTGATTACACAATTTTTTACCCAAGTTATGAATGAAATAAAGACCAATAAAAAAGAGTTATCGTTCGAACAGACCGAAGCGCTCATGCAAACCTTAAAAAACCGTTTTGAAAAAAATATGAACAGGCATAAAGGTATGCAATGGAGCAATGTGCAGCAAAAACTCGAAGCCAATCCGCAAAAGTTGTGGGTACTTGATGATATGGAAATAACTGGAGGTGAACCTGATGTAGTCGCTTATGATAACGCCACAGGCGAATATGTTTTTTTCGATTGTGCTGCAGAAAGTCCCAAAGGCCGCAGGAGTGTTTGCTACGATTTGGAAGGTTTAGAATCCAGAAAAGAACATCAGCCGGCTGATAATGCAATTGATATGGCCGCGGCTATGGGTATTGAACTTTTAAATGAAGAGCAGTACAGGGCTTTGCAGCAATTGGGAGCGTTTGATGTGAAAACATCAAGCTGGATTGTTACCCCTCCTGAAATTAGAAAACTCGGCGGAGCGTTATTTGCCGACCGACGTTATAATCATGTTTTTGTATACCACAATGGTGCGCAATCATACTATGCCGCCAGAGGTTTCCGCGGTTCGTTAAGGGTTTAATTACAAAAGCTTTTCATAGCAAAAAAATCGTAGTCCTGGGCGTTTGGCAAGACTGATTTCGCCGCTAAACTGATAGCCAAGTTTAGGAAAAAGTGCTTGAGTGGCTTTGTTTTCGCTATTCGTATCAACCCTTAAAATGGTAATATCTGATGATTTAGCCACAACTTCGGCCTGCATCATTAACGCTTTGGCAATGCCCATTCCCTGGCAATCGGGATCTACTGCTAAACGGTGCGTAACAATGGCTTTATCATTAATATTCCATCCCGCATCGGCATATTCCGGATCCTGATCTGTTGTAATGGCCGAAACCCCAACAATCTGCTCTTCCAGCTCGGCAACCCATAACTGATTTATGGTAATATCGGCGGTAAATACTTCAGGATTCGGATAATCATTTCCCCATTGAAAATTTCCGGCAGCCTGCATCAACGGCACAACCTTGCTTACCAACTGCATTATTTGTGGTATATCTTGTTTTTTAGCTAATCTAATTGTCATTATTGCAAAGGTAATACATAAGGTTTATTGGTTCAATAGCGAGTTGCTTATCTGAGTGGAACAGTTAATTTTTTTAAAATCAGTTAACTGGTAACAGAAAACCGCCAACTGAAAACTGCAAACTTCATCAAATCTTCATCTTTGACTTTGATATTTGAGCATATTGCTCTAAATCTTATTCCTGCCCGAAACCGGGCTGTTAAGGAATTGTTTTCCTATTATTTATTTTCCGTTTTTATATTGTTAACACAAGGTTAAACTTAATCTGATGTTAATATTGAATTAACATTAAGGCTGTTGTTTTGTACCAAAATAAAATAACAGAAAATGAAATCACGTATACTATCCCTGGTAAGTATCCTTGTGCTACTGGTCACATTTGCTCAGGCGCAGGTTACAACATCCAGCATTAACGGAAAGATTAAGGATAACAAAGGCATCATCCCTGGGGCAACCATCGTTATGGTGCACGTTCCAACAGGTACAGTATCAAAAGGTTCGTCGAACGAAAACGGCCTATACCGCATCGGCAATTTAAATCCCGGCGGACCATACAAAATCACGGTAACCTTTGTTGGTTATAGTCCGGTTGTTAAAGAAAATATATACTTAACCCTGGGTGCTGATGTTAAATTGGATATCGATCTTCAGGAGCAAGGCAACCAATTGGCAGAGGTAAGTGTTAAAGGTCAAAAAGGCGGAACAAAATCTGGCGCAGGTACCAGTATTGGCGAAGGGCAGATAAAAACCTTACCAACCATGAACCGCAGTTTGCAGGATGTAACAAGAGTTACCCCTCAAGGCAGTAAAGACAATACCTTTGGCGGTACCAATTTTAGGTACAATAACGTAACCATTGATGGTGCGATTAATAATGATGCCATCGGTTTTAGTCCCTCATTGGGTGGGCAGAGCGGAAGTTCGGGCATGCCTGGAAGCAGTACACGTACCAATCCCGTTTCGCTTGATGCCATTCAGGATGTTACCGTTTTGCTTTCTCCTTACGATGTTAAAGTGGGTAACTTTTTAGGCGGTAGTATTAATGCGGTAACGCGTGGCGGTACAAATGAAGTGGTAGGATCGGTTTATGGCTATGGCCGTAATGCTTCGTTAATCGGCAGGAATAAAATTGGCGATAACAGCAAAGAGCCTTCTGCTTTCCACGATTATCAAACTGGTTTCCGTGTAGGCTTTCCAATCATTAAAGATAAATTGTTTTTCTTCACCAATGAGGAGATTACCCGCCGTCAGGATCCGGTAATTTTAGGTGCAGGATCATCGGATATGAAATTGCTTACCTTAACTGAGGCGCAGCAGATTTCTGACCGTATGAAAACCGCTTACGGCATTGATGCAGGTTCGTTTGGCAACTACAATATCTATTCACAATCGAACAAATTCTTTAACCGTTTAGATTGGAATATCAGCGAAAGCACGCAGTTGACCATTAGAAACAATACCATCATTTCGAAAGCCACAAACTTAGAAAGAGATCAGTCTAACTTTAGGTTTGGTGGTATCGATTTTAGGCAGAACAACAATCAAACTTCAACAGTTGCCGACCTTAAAACACGTTTCGGAAATTCAGCTACAAATAACTTAATTGTAGGTTATTCTACCGTTCACGATTACCGTGATCCACTATCTAACCCAGCTGTACCGCAAATCGAAATTGCTTCCAACGGTGGAACGTTGTTTCTAGGTACCGACCGTGAGGCCAGTATCTTTAACATGAAACAAAACACTTTCGAGTTTACCGATAACTATACTTACAGCAGCGGTAACCATACTTTTACCGTAGGTACACACAACGAGTTCTATAAAATTAACTATGGTTTTGTAAACTCATGGAACGGCCGTGTAGCTTATAGCAGTGTTGCAGATTTTCTGGCCAATCAGCCAAACAGGGTACGTACAAGTTATAATTATGATGACAATACCCGCGATAACATTATTGCCAACCCAACTGCAGAATTTAATGTGAACATGTACAGCGTTTATGGTCAGGATGAAATCCGCATAGGCGACCGTTTTAAATTAACTCCAGGTTTACGTTTCGATATGGCAAACTTACCAGATATGCCTTCGTTAAGTTCAAAAACCACAAACTCTCCGGTTGATGCCAATTACGGAACAACTTATACGTATACACAACCCTCGTCAATTACTGGAAAATTTTTAAATAAAATTCAGATTTCTCCGCGTGTAGGTTTTAATTTCGATGTATTGGGTAACCAAAGTTTGGTAATGCGCGGTGGTACAGGTTTATTTACCAGCCGTGTTCCTTTTGCATGGATTGGTTATGCATATTACAACAATGGTGTAAACTATGGTGCATTTGATAAATCGTATGTTTATACCAATTCAGATCCAACCAAAATTGTGAAACCTGCAGCAGGTTCAGACCCGATTAAAGATGCTTTAACTGGTAATGGCGAAGCAGGTTATGTAACCAACCAAGGTGTTAATGTTAAAGATGCCAAAGGTGCAACACAGGTAGATTTGGTTGATAATAACTTTAAAATGCCAAAAGCATGGAGAAGTAATTTAGCTTTCGATTATAAAACTGACGATCAGTGGAAATTTACCGTTGAAGGAATTTTTAGCCAGGTAATCAAAGATGTGCAGTTTCAACAGATCAACTATGTAGATAACCCTACTTACATGGTTTACGATACGCAAAAACAACAGCCAATTTACTCAGGTACCAAAATTAATCCATTGTACACCAATGCCTATCTTTTATCTAATACCGATAAAGGATATAAATACAGTTTAACCGCTCAGGTAAGTAAATCGCTTCCTATTGGTTTGGATATGATGGTGGCTTATACCTACGGAAGATCGAAAGATATTGCGAATGGTATCCGTAACTCTATGGAATCTAACTGGCAGTTAAACCAGGCCCTTAGTCCAAATAATCCAGGTTTGGCTTATTCTAACTTCGATATCCGCAACAGAATTATCTCTACCATCAACTACAGGTTAGATTGGGCTAAAAATGGTAAATATGTATCTAACTTCTCGTTATTTTTTAGTGGTCAATCGGGTTCACCATATTCATTGGGCTTAGTGAATACGAGAATCAATGGAACCGGACAAACGGTAAGTTTAATGTATGTGCCAGCTGTAGGCCAAACACAGAAATTCTTTGCCAATACACCTGATGGTATTGCACAAGCTTCGGCGTTCGATAACTACATTAATGGTGATAAATATTTAAGTAGCCGCCGAGGTGATTTTACCGAGCGTAACGGTGCACGTACCCCTTGGAATGTTCAGGCTGATTTCCGTTTCTCTCAGGATATTGAGGTGGCTAAAGGAAAACACCCGCATGTACTTACTTTAACTTATGATATTGTTAACCTAACCAATTTGGTAAACAAGGATTGGGGAATTCAATATTTTTCTCCTAATACGTATAACTCTATGGCCAGTATGGGTATTAAGGTTCAAACGGCAGGTACACCAACGGCCTATCCGGTATATACCTTCGCTCAAAAAGATGTAACCTCTTATTCGAAAGATTTCTTTGCATCACGTTACCAGATGCAATTGGGATTGAGATATAGCTTCTAATCTTTTTTTAACTAATATATAGCGGTCTGGCCTCCAAAAGGTCAGGCCGTTTTTTTTGTCAGTGGTCGCTCGTCACCCTGAATTTATTTCAGGGTCTGTCATGCAAAGAAGATGAATAAATCCGATAGCTATCGGATAACATAACTTATGTTTTTAGTTAAAGACAATTAAACCTTTCCCGTGCTCGGCCCGTCAAAATGATACACACAGCATAAAGCTCGAATTATTTTTTCACTAAAAAGGTTAGGTTATGAAAAAGATTGTAAATGCATTGCTCTTATTGGTTATGGCAGTTAATTTTAGTGCATGCGTGGTAAGTGCACGTGCACCACGCGCCCATTGGGTACCCGGCCATTATATTGTTGGCCCTTATGGTGGCCGTCATTGGGTAAAGGGCCATTACCGATAATAAGTAAATTAATCAGATCAATTTGGTTTGCACCTGTCACATTGAGCCTGTCGAAACAATTTAAATAATTTTAAGTATTTCCATCGGCAGGCTCATGGTGATAAATCTAAATTTGACGCTTCGCCCTCAAAAAAAATGTGTTTAAACGTAACTAATGCGATGGTTGGAATCAGATTGTAGGAATAAAATAATACATTAGCGTCATTAATACACTTTTAACATGCAGGAAGAAATTCTTTTACAAATAAGCGTTAAAATTAAGGAAAGACGCAAAGAACTTGGCATTACCGTTCAGGAACTTGCAGATAAGGCAGAAGTAAGTAAAGGCCTTATTTCTCAGATCGAAAATAGCAGAACCATCCCATCTTTAATGGTTTTGATGGATATAATCAAAAGCTTGCAAATTGATTTGAACAGTTTTTTTAAGGATATCAACTTCCATAAAAAAGATGCCCCTGTACTGGTAAAGCGAAAAGAACAATATCAGAAATTTGAAAAAGAACAAGCCGTTGGCTTTAACTATTCGCGTATCTTAACCAAGAACATTAAATTTTCTACAGCAGATTTTGTATTGCTTGAGCTTGAGGTAAACGCCCAACGCCCAATGGTTAAAACTGAAGCTTTCGAATTTAAATATATGATTGAAGGCAGGGTTGAATATCAATTTGCAAAAAAGAAAATCGTTTTAGAAAAGGGTGATTCAATGCTTTTTGATGGAAGGCTTTCGCATACTCCTGTAAATGTTGGCGATACCAAAGCTTTAATGCTCGTGGTATATTTCTTCGAGTAGCAATTTAGTAAACAATGTTTATAAATACTTAACAAATATTTACCTTCATGTTCATAAACCATTCCTAGTTTTGGGTGGTAAAATTATGAATATGAAAAAAATTTTAAAAAGTATTGTTTTGTTGCTCTGCGTAGCCGTTTTGGCACAGGCTCAGCCAAAAAAAGTTAAACATGTTGTATTAATCGGTTGCGATGGCTTTGGGGGTTATGCCCTGCAGGAAGCAAATATGCCCAACCTTAAAGCACTAATGGCAAATGGCTCGTGGACAGATAAGGCACGTTGTGTATTGCCATCATCAAGTGCGGTAAACTGGGCTTCTTTATTAATGGGCGCAGGGCCTACTGAGCATGGCTACACTGAATGGAATAGTAAAGTGCCAGAAATTCCTTCCATAACCAAAACTTCTTATGGTTTATTTCCCGGAATATTCAGCGTAATCAGGGATCAGAAAAAGCAGGCTAAAACAGCTATAATTTACAGTTGGAATGGGATCGGTTACCTGTTTGAAAAAGAAGCTGTAAATATTATCGTAGATGGGAAGGAAAAGGACGATTTCTGCGCAGACACTGCTGCGGCCATTATCAAAAGAGAAAAACCCTATTTTACTTTCCTACATTTTGATGAGCCTGATGAAACCGGCCATTCTATCGGTCATCGTACACCAGCCTATTACAAACAGCTCGAACTGGTAGATCAGCGTATTGGAAAAATTGTTAAGGCAGTTAATGATGCTGGTATTGCCGGAGAAACTGTTATCTTAGTTACCGCAGATCATGGTGGTACAGGTAAAGGACATGGCGGAAAATCACTTGATGAAGTGCAGATTCCATGGATTATTACAGGGCCTGGCGTACAAAAAAACCACGAGTTAAAAGATGCCATTATTACCTATGATACTGCCGCTACATTAGCCTGGCTAATGGGGTTAACTGCGCCGCAAAGTTGGAGGGGAAAACCAGTGTTGGTAGCTTTTGGTAAATAATTTTTGCCAACGTTTTTAAACTTAACAATTTAATAACTTTGACTTTGTTTACAAATAATAAACATTGTTTACTATTGTTTAAATTATAATAGCTATGTTAATTAAGTTTGTAAAGTTTTATAGCATGGGCAAAACCTTCGGTGCAGCAAATACAGCTGACAAGTATATAAGTGTGCAATATTGGAAATCGTTAAGCTAAAGATGAATTTACTTCAAATTGCCCGCAAAAAAGCATTAAACTGGCCATATTGGTTAATTACAGTGCTTGGTGGCGTTGCAGCCTTTGGCTGTTATACCAGTATGTATGCTTTCAGAAAAGCATTCGCATCAGCCACTTTTGAGAACCGCGCCAGAAGCATTATTTTTTTAATTGTTTTTTCGTGGCTTGCACTGCTTGGCTTTGCCCTTGTACCTGCACCTTACAATATTGTATTTCTTTTCCTAAATGGTTTCCCGCTCGGGATGATCTGGGGCCTGGTATTCAGTTACCTCGAAGGTAGAAAAACCACTGAGTTTATGGGAGCGTTAATGTCGATCAGTTTAATCTTTGCCTCAGGTTTTGTAAAAACTGTGGCACGTACATTAATGAGTTTTGCAGCCGTAAGTGATTATTGGATGCCTTTCCTTACCGGTTTGGTTTTTTTGCTTCCCTTGTTCCTTTTTGTATTTTGTTTGGAGGTTATTCCACCGCCTTCAGCAGAAGATCAGGCTTTGCGTACAAAGCGGGTACCGATGGATGCAAAACAACGGAAAGCTTTTATCACCGCTTTTTTGCCGGGTATTATTTTAACCATTATCATTTATGTACTGCTTACCTGCATCCGCGACATGCGCGATAATTTTGAAGTTGAGATATGGAATGGTTTGGGTATACACAACAACCACATTTATACGCAGATAGATACCTTAATATCGGTTGTGGTATTGGTAATGATGGGACTTTTAATTCTCATTAAAGATAACCTTAAAGCCTTTACCGTAATACACATCATGATTATTGCAGGTTGCTTATTAATTGGGGTAAGTACATTCTTTTTTGACCGTGGATATATTGGTCCGGTAAGTTGGATGGCTTTGCTTGGTATGGGGCTTTATATGGCTTATATACCTTATAATGCCATTTTTTTTGAGCGGATGATCGCCAATTTTCATTACAAAAGCAATATCGGTTTCATTATGTATGTGGCTGATTCTATTGGTTATGTAGGAAGCTTTTCGGTGCTGATGTTACATGAATTTGGAGGAACCAATACCAGCTGGATGCATTTCTTTAAACAGTGTTTGTTTGCTGTGCCGCTAATTGGTGGGGTATGCAGCGTACTTTCATTGATTTATTTTAGAAGGAAAACATTGGCTACCAATAAAAAGATGCAAGCTGCAGGAAGCGTGGTTTTAACGGGGAAATAAAAAAAGTTTTGACTGCTTTTTGCCATTTATCGTCATTTCGAGAAGGCTTTTTCAGCCGACGGAGCAATCTTTATAGTGGCCGTAAAGCATGAAAGATTGCTTCGTTGTTCCACCAGCAATAACGGCTTTTCTATTTGGAGTTTGTTAATGGTAACTGAGCGCAACGAAGTTGAGGCGGCTTTTATAAACAGTATCGTCATTCCTAACCCGATAGCTATCGGTCGATTGGGAATCGTAACGTAATAGGCTTAAGATTCCCGCCTGAGCGGGAATGGCGAATAATTTTTAAAATATTTTAACATCGATGAAGATGCTATTTAAAGCATCTCGCACAAAAACATAAACAAAAAATGAATAAACATTTCGATCTTATTGTAATTGGAGGAGGAATTTTAGGAACATTTCATGCTTACCATGCTTTACTTTCTGGCAAAACGGTATTGCAGCTCGAAAAAGATAATTTTCCGGTAGGTGCTACAGTACGCAACTTCGGCCAGGTAGTGCCATCAGGTATGGAAGCCGAATGGTTTGAGTATGGTGTTGCAGGCCTGGAAATTTATAAATCCATTCAAAAAGAATTTGATATCTCTGTGCAGCAAAATGGAAGTGTATATATCGCTTCCGATCCTGATGAACAGACACTGATCCATGAGCTTAAAGCACATTACGATACGATAGGTTACGAAACAGAGCTGCTTAGTCAGGAAGCTGTTTTAAAAAAATATCCTGCTATAAAAGCTTCCTATGCTAAAGAAGCCATTTTTTTTCCTCAGGAAATTAGTGTTGCGCCAGATCAAATGATTTACCGACTGCATACCTATATGCAAACCAAGTTTAAAAACTACACACTTCAATACAATAGCCCAGTTACAGCCTGCGAAAGCAAAGGAACCGGTGTAGAGGTTGGTTTAAGAAATAAAACAGCACTTTTTACAGCAGAAAAGGCCATTATTTGCAATGGTTATGAATTTAAACTCCTTTACCCTGAGTTATTTAGCGAAAGTGGAATTGTGGTGAGTAAATTACAGATGATGCGCAGCATCCCTATGCCTAGTGTAGCTTTGGAAGGTAATATTTTAACAGGGCTCACCACCAGGCGTTACGAAAGTTTCGAGCACTATTGCCCTTCTTTTAAAAGCATTAAAACTCCTGAGCATTACGAAGAACTGAAAAAATGGGGCATCCATATGTTGTTTAAAAAAGCAGCTGATAATACCATTATCATTGGCGATTCACATGTATATGCAGATGTAAACCATTTTGATGATCTTGGTTTTGATTTAAGCCATTACATAAATGAGCTCATGTTGGAAGAAGCGGCGCGTATTGTTGATTTTGATGTGCGGAAGCTCCAAACCACCTGGGCAGGATTTTACCCCCAACACCCCACAAAGCACATTGTAACTTATGATATCGACGACCGCATCCACATTCGCACCGCTATTGGCGGTAAAGGAATGACGGCTAGTGCAGGTTACGCTGCTGAAAGCATTAAGAAAATACTTAGTTAACAAATACTAAACAAAAATAGTGTTATTTGTTAACTAAAAGTTGGCATTAGGCTAACATGCATACCTTATCATTGCATCTATAAAACCTAAAAAAACTTATAGATAAATGAAACATCTCTACAAGATGAAGATGTGCATGTTAGCTTTATTGCTTTTATGCCTCACGCCCTATTTTACATGGGCACAAACAAAAATTACCGGTCAGGTAAAAGATGATGCACAGCAGCCAATTCCTGGCGTAAGCGTAACGGTTAAAGGAACCAAAAAAGCAATTTCTACCGATCAGTCTGGCCGTTTTACATTAGATGCCCAAACTGGTTCAACTCTAGTGGTAAGTTCTATCGGCTTTCTTCCGCAAGAGGTGCAGGTTACAAGTGCAAACCTTACTATAACCTTAAAAACAGATTCAAAAAATCTTAATGATGTAGTGGTTACCGCGCTCGGTATCCGCAAAGAAAAGCGTAACCTGGGTTATGCCATTCAGGAAGTTAAAGGTGCCGATCTGGTAAAAGCCAGGGAAGCCAACCCCGTAAATGGATTGGTTGGTAAAGTTGCTGGTTTAACTGTAGGTGTATCTTCAGAACTTTTGGGGCGCTCATCGCTTTACCTGCGAGGTAATGATGTAAACCTGGTAGTGGTAGATGGGGTGCCGATCAATTCGGATACCTGGAACATCAATCCTGATGATATTGATACCTATACTGTGCTTAAAGGCCCTGCTGCAGCGGCACTTTATGGTTATCAGGCTTACAACGGTGCATTATTAATTACCACCAAAAGAGGTAAGCTCAGCGATAAAGGCTTTACTGTAGAACTAAATTCGAGCACGCAATTTAACAAAGGATTTATTGCTTTACCAAAAAGTCAGGATGAGTATGGTCCTGGTGAACACAGTGCCTATGCTTTTGGCGATGGAAAAGGCGGTGGCTTAAATGATGGAGATTACGATATCTGGGGGCCAAAATTCGAAGGTCAGTTAATTCCTCAATACGATAGTCCTGTTATAAATGGCGTGCGCCAGGGTACTCCATGGGTGGCCCGCGGTAAAGACAACTTAAAGCGTTTTATCGAAACCGGATTGCTATCTGCCAATAACATTGCGCTATCATCTGCAACGGATAAATACAATTTGAGGGTTTCCATCTCTAATAACTACCAGAAAGGAATTATACCGAATACCAAATTAAATATCAATAGCTTTAATCTGAGCGGTTCTTATAACATCAGTCCAAAATTAAAGGCCGAAGCATACATTAACTACAGCCGCCAGTTTTCTGATAATATTCCTGATGTTAACTATGGCCCAAACAGTGTGATTTATAACATGACGCTTTGGGGCGGTGCCGATTGGAATATAGATGACATGAAAAACTATTGGCAGCCGGGTAAAGAAGGCATCCAGTCTGTTTATGCAGAATACCAGCGTTACCACAATCCTTATTTTATGTCGTATGAGTGGTTACGCGGCCATAAAAAGAATGATATCAATGGTTATGCATCCCTTAACTACAATGTAACCAAAGGATTGGATGTGTTGTTAAAAACACAAATATCGACTTACGATCAGTTACGAACCGAAAAAATGCCATTTTCTGCTCATCCTTATGGACGTGAAGAAGGTTTGGGTGATTACAGGGAAGACCGTCGCAGCATGTTCGAAAACAATACACAGTTGATTTTAAAATACAACAAAAATGTTGGCGATTTATTCGAAATCAGCGCTTTTGGTGGAGGTAATGCCCGTAACTTCAGTTATAACTCAAGCTTTACCACTACCGATTATTTAAATGTTCCTAACGTATACAACTTCTCAAACTCTAAAAATCCGGTAAAGGCATTCGATTTTAATTCGAAAATGTTGGTATTAAGTGCTTTTTACTCGGTTGATTTAAGTTTTAAAAAATACCTTAATATCAATACCACTGGCCGTGTTGATAAGAATTCTGCTCTTCCTCCTGGCAATAATGCGGCATTCTATCCTTCAGTTTCATTAAGTTCGGTGATTTCTGATTATATAAAAATGCCTGCTTTTATTTCTTTTGCTAAAGTAAGGGCATCGTATGCCAACGTTAAAGACCCTGGTTTAGGTACGCAGGATTTTATTGGTGCCACGCCATTGCAATCTTATCCTGTCGGTTATGGTGCAGAATACTCATCATCATACGGTGGCCCGGGTTATGGTTTATCTTCGCCATATAGCATCAGGCCGACTTATAATAACCAAACAGGTGCCTATTATACCAATAACCTGATTGACCTCAATGCTGTAAAAGCGCAGAGCAGAACCAATTATGAAGGAGGTATCGATTTAAAGTTTCTTAAAAACAGATTGGGTTTCGAAGCCACTTATTTCAGGTATATCGACGGTCCTAAAATTATCAAACAAAATATTTCAGCAGCTACAGGTTACCAAACCAATACCATTAATGGCCGTAAAACACAAAACAGCGGTTTAGAGTTAAGTTTATCGGGCGCACCAATTATGACGGATAAGTTTGGTTGGGATGTAATGATCAACTGGTCTACCTATAAACAGGTTTACAAAGAACTTGCACCAGGTGAAACATCGGTTGATCAATTTTTTAAAACCGGCGACCGTATCGATAATATTTACGGTTCTGTGTTAGCCAAAACACCAAGCGGACAGGTAATTCATACTTTAAGCGGTACACCGATTTCATTACCGGTTAGCCAATTGTTGGGGCATGCCGATCCAAATTGGGTATGGAGCATTGGCAATAAATTCCGCTACGAGAATTTCTCTTTCAGTTTCCAGTTAGATGGTAAAGTTGGTGGGGTAATGCAAGATTATGTGAGGTTGAAATCGTTTCAGGGTGGCCGTCAGATCGAAACTGTTCAGGGTAAAATGGGCGAAGCCAGATATCAGGATTACCTGCGTGTAAATGATCCAAACTATAAAGGTACATGGGTAGGGGATGGAGTGGTTGTTGCCAATGGCGGCAAACTTAACTTCGATCCGGTTACAGGGGTAATTACCAATTATGGAGAGCTTTCTTTCGCGCCAAACACTACCCCTCAATTGTTGCAGGATTATTTGGGCGTTTTTTATGGTGCCAAAGAAAATACAATGATGAGCCGTACCTATGCAAAACTACGTGAGGTAACTTTTGGTTATCAGTTGCCTAAAAAATTGTTGGAACGCAGCTTCATCAAGTCGGCCAATTTCTCTGTAGTAGGGCGTAACCTGCTGTACTTTATCAATTCTACCTATAATGATGTGGATGTAGATCAATATTCGGGCAGAGAAGGTACTTCGTCGCTGCAAACCCCAACAACCAGAAGTATAGGTTTTAACCTGAATGTTACTTTTTAATACCCAGAACATAAAAATAAAAAGATGAAATCAATATATAAAATCCTGTTTCTTTTTATCATCGTAGCTTTTTGCGGCGGATGTAAGAAAGAATTTGAAGATAACTTTAAAAACCCTAACCAGGCTGAAACTGTTCCGCCAAATTTATTGCTGAATGGCATTTTGTTCGATATGTACGAAGCTCCTTTTTCGAGTTCAGAAAGATGGAATCAATATACAGCGTCAAATTACTCCTACTATGCCAAAAATGAATATAATTGGAATGAAGGTGGTGTTTTAAGCTTAGATTATACGACCTTAAAAAATGTTGTGAAAATGGAAGAGGAAGCCAATCGTTTAGGTGGTGCTGTAGCAAAACCTTACCTGGCTTTGGGCAAATTTTTTAAGGCATACTACTTTGTAAAAATGAGTTTAAAACTTGGGGATTTACCAATGGTAGAAGCTTTAAAAGGTTTTGCTAACCTGACCCCAAAGTACGATACCCAAAAAGATATTTTTAAACAATCGCTAACCTGGTTGGAAGAATCAAATAATGACTTAGCCGCTTTAATTGTTGCGGGTAACAAAGAGTTAAAGGGTGATATTTACCTCAAAAATGATTTGGTAGCCTGGCAAAAGGTGGTAAACACCTTTAAATTAAGAACGTTGATCAATCTGAGCATTAAGGCGGGTGATGCAGACTTAAATATAAAACAACAGTTTGCTGCGGTATTGGATAACCCTTCAAAATATCCGGTAATGGAGAGCATGGCTGATAACCTACAGTTTGTATATAACGAGAGTTTTAACAAATATCCCAACAATAAAGATAATTTTGGTAACGATGCCTTGCGGTACAATATGGCGGGCACGTACTTAAATACACTTTCGGCACTTAAAGATCCTCGTGCTTACATGGTTGCCGAGCCAGCTCGCGGTGTTGCAGAACAAAATGGTTATGCCATTACCGATTACCGCAATTTCATTGGTGCACCTACAGGAGAAGATCAGGGCGTGATGTTGGATAAAGTACAAAAAGGTTTGTATTCGCTCATTGGGCGCTACCGTTATTACAGTGGTTACACGGCCGAAAATACCTTTATTATTGCTTATCCAGAACTTTGCTTTATTAAGGCTGAAGGTATTAACAGAGGTTGGGCTACCGGCGATGCCGAAAGTTGGTATAAAAAAGGTATTCAGGCATCTATAGGCTTTTATGGCATTAAAGATGGCAATAATGTAGTTACTTTTTTAAAGAAGGATGGAAAGTTGGGCGACTTTGAAACGTATAATGTAAATTTCAATTTCGAATCAGATTACTATGCACAACCGGTTGTAAAATATACAGGAAATACAGACGATGGCTTAAAGCAGATTCTTACCCAAAAATATCTGGCTTATTTCCGTAATTCAGGTTTAGAGGCTTACTATCAATACCGCCGTACACTTGTGCCAACTTTTGATACTGGCCCTGGTGTGGGTAACAGTAACAGGATTCCGAAGCGTTTTCAATACCCTGATATTGAAAGAGCAACTAATGGAGAAAACCTAAAACAGGCATTAGGCCGTCAATATAACGGCGCCGATGATATAAATCAGGAACCATGGATTGTTAAGAAGTAATTGTTAATGAACTGATATCCAGTTTTAAATCTGTAAAATGATCTTCTGTTCAAAATAGAAGATCATTTTATTGTATTTTATTCTTGCATAAATAATTTAAAAGCACTAATATTGCACTCCCAAAACGAACAAGGCTAAGTTTGCTGCAAAGTACATTAAGCAACGTTTTAGGAAAACAACCAGCACTCCTTCTTAGCTCAGCTGGTTAGAGCATCTGACTGTTAATCAGAGGGTCGCTGGTTCGAGCCCAGCAGAGGGAGCAAAAAGCCAACTTTCGAGTTGGCTTTTTCCGTATACGCCGGGGCGAGAAGTTTATCCCGATTTTACATCGGGGAGCCCAGCAGAGGGAGCAAAAAGCCAACTTTCGAGTTGGCTTTTTTCGTATACGCCGGGGCGAGAAGTTTATCCCGATTTTAGATCGGGGAGCCCAGCAGAGGGAGCCAAAAAGCCAACTTTCGAGTTGGCTTTTTCCGTATACACCGGGGCGAGAAGTTCTATTCGTTATAAATCAATGTAAAAATACATTTAGCAGTAAAATCAGATGTGTAATTTTATGGAATAATAGTTTGTAGTGCATCTTCTCTAAAACCCAAAGCATGAAAAACCTGCAATTGCTATTAACCAAACCTTGTACACAACAGTGGAGCCACATCGAAAGCGCAGATGGAAATCACCATTGTAGTAAGTGTGAAAAAAACATTATTGATCTTTCTGGCAAATCGGATAAAGAATTGCTTCTTTTCTTTCAAAATAAAAAAGAAAATGTGTGTGGGCGGGTATTGGCCAGTCAGTTAAATAGAGCGCTTATATTGCCTTCTTCCAGGCTGAACTGGCAATGGTTAGTGCCCTTTGCCCTAAGTGCATTTATAATTAGTCCGGCGGATGCACAAAATTTAAAACCTGTAGTTTTGCAGAGCGAGCAACATCCTAAATCTTCTTCAATATCGAGTGAATTATCACATTATTTACCTGCTCCAAATACAATAATTACCGGAAAGGTAGTGCAAAATAATAATGGAAATGCATTAGTTGGTGTAAAGATCAGGAAAAAGGGAGATGAGCAGGTTCTTGCCGTAACAGACTCAACTGGTAAGTTCGAATTCAACATCAAGGATATAGACAGGCTAAGTAAATTTATTTTCAGTTTAAATGGTTTTGCGAATGTTGAAACGGATATACATGACAAAATTGTTGTAAAGTTAGCCACGGAGCAAAGGATTATGTTGGGTGGCATTTCAATAGTTTCGAAAAATAAAACGCCGCTTTACTATGTTATGGCCGGTAATAAAAGTTGTATCATTGATCCTTCGAAAATAAGTGAAATATCTCCGGATTGGATCGAAAGAATTGAAGTACTTAAAGATGCAAATACAACAGCAATGTATGGTGCCAAAGGTGCAAATGGTGTAATCTTAATCGAAATTAAAAAAGCCTATAAAAAGAAGATCAAATTCTCAAAATAAAAAATTTAGCCAAGTTGCTGTAATCAGATAAAAGCAAAAAGAGCAGGTAAGGAATTTCCTTATCTGTCCTTTTTAATTCCTGTAATATCTTACCCCTGATGCTCTGGCATGCCGTTCGGATCCATCCAAACATATTCCCAATGGTGACCATCAAGATCATCAAAACTGTGTTGATACATAAAACCATAATCCGTAGCCGGGTTTGGAATCGTTGCGCCAGCAGCTACAGCTTTATCTACCATCTCGTTAACGGCATCTTTGCTATCGGCAGATATGGCAATGGATGTTTCTATGGCTTTGTGGGCATCAACAATTTCTTTTTCGGTAAAAGTTTGGAAAAAAGTTCTGGTGAGCAGCATAACGTAAATGGTATCGCTGATGATCATACAGGTTGCTTTTTCATCGGTAAATTTTGGGTTAAAAGTATAACCAAGTTTGGTGAAAAACGCTACCGACTTGTTAAGGTCGCTTACCGCCAGGTTTACGAAAATTTGAGTTGCCATGTTGTTTCTTATTTAGTTTACTCAAAAATACAGCAATATAATATAGGCGCAGATGTGCAAAAACGACAAGTTAAGGGGTGATATGCGACTTGTTTTATCGCTAACAATTTAGTTTGAGTACCTCATTTCAACCGTTCAAAATTTAAATGCATCATGCACATCATGATTTGTATTTCTTTTTTATCTTTAGTTTCCGTTGGCAACCATTAAATGCAGTCCCTTGCAAAATCTTAAATCTATTATTCGCTTATGAAACAAATATTACTCATTGCAGCAGTGTTACTTCCCTTATCTATTTTAGCCCAAAAGAAATTACCAATTGTTAAAGCCGGAGCTGGTGAGGCAAAATTTTACGAAGCGCACAAGGCATCCTCAAACTGGTACATCAATCCTAAAATAAAGGTGGATGTGTTTACAACGGGGAAAATAACCAAATCAATAAACATAAAGTTTAAAACAGATATAGATTCTATTGTATTCAGAATAGGCCCGGGGGCAGAAAAAGAATTTATCGTATTATTAAACGGCAAAGATTCCTGCCGCACCAGGATTGTGTGCCCACCTTTAAAGAATTTTAGTAGAATATCGCCTGAAGTACACGATTCTATTCCATTTTTCGTAAATAAATACAATACTAACTTTTTACCAGTGGTTTTCAATAAAACGGATTCCCTTTTGTTGAACTTCGATTCTGGCGCAACCGAAGTAGACCTCACAACCGCTGCTTTGAAGCAAAAAGTTAAATCTAAGCCAAAGCTTTATAATACCGATTATGATATTAAAATTGGGAATCAAACGTATAAAAGCAAAATTTATGATATTGAACTGGCTGGTGATGAAACGGATGGACTGCTGGGCTGGGATATATTCGACGGCATGATTGTAGCCCTTGATTACGACAAAAATAAACTAATGGTGCATTCGGTGATGCCAAAACAGATTTTATTGGATAAACAATACACTAAATTTAAAATCACCTATATCAAAAACAAACCTTTTATTGAAAGTGAGATTTTGCAAAGCGGTACGAAAAATAAAAGTCTGTTTTTCTTTGATTTAGGCTATCAGCGTACCGTAATGCTGGATAATGATTTGCTGCGGGAAATGAAATTTCCGACAGATAAGATGGAAGTTATAAAAAAGGTGATGATGCAGGGCACTAGGGGTAATGAAGTACCCGTAACTACAGTAAAATTGCAAAGTTTAAAAATCGGCAATTTTGAACTTAAAGATGTTCCGGCGCAGGTAATGGAGCAAAATAAACCAATGCCGGGTGTAAACGTTCATTATTTAGGGACAGATATTCTGAAAAGATTCAATACTGTTTTCGATTTCCAAAACGATGTAATTTATTTAAAGCCAAACCACCTTTATAATGTGGCCTATGCAGATCAAAAGAAAAGTGGTGCATAATCTTAATGATTATATTTAAGTGTCAATAAACATTTATTAATTAGGTTTAATACTTGTTGGCGAAGCTGTGCATTGCCTTGGTTTAGGTTGGCAATTAGCAGGCGTTTTTTATTTAGGTATTTTGTAGCATGTTTTTGATCGTGCTGCATCATCCAGTCAATATTATCCATTAAATCGGCATATTTTACGGTCTGGGCAGCGGCACTTACCTTAAAAAGCCGCTCGGCTTCCAGTTTTTTTCGCTTCACTTTATGAAGGTAAGGATAAGCTTTTTTAGTGTATACATCTGTTAATTCGATTACACAATTCATAATTTCAGATGCATCAGATTTAGCATAACCAAAACGGATTAATGCATTTTGCAGGTCATCGCCATTGGTATTAGTATCTTCCAATAAATCATGACAAAGTCCAATTTCATAACCCAATCTTGTTACAGGCCCTGCAAGCGTTGCAACAGTTTCCAAATGATTAAAATAGGGCTTATTCGTATTTCTTACGAGTTGCCCCGCATGTTGTTCTGCCACCCACTTTGCCAATTGTGCTGAAGCCGTCATTTATACTTTTCCTCCATGCTTTCTAACCAATAATATTAATCTAACTGGATAATCAGTGTTTTGTTTTAGTCGATAAAATGGCGCAAAAAAAATCAGTCACCCGACTGATTTTTTTAAAATTATTGCTCGAAGCTATATTTAATGGCATTTTATATGCCGTTTACAGCATTAGTTTAACAATTTACAGTTTCTAAGCGCTAATTGATTCGCATCTACTTTACTACAGTTGCTTCTAATTCTACGCTTAAGGTTTCGTACAAACTTTTTACTTCTAATAAGGTAGTGGCTTGTTTAATACCATGTTTGGCTATCCACGCCTGAAAAATATCGAAACATTCGAAAAATTCAGCTGATTTGGTGGTGTAAATATTTAAACGGACAATACCTTTAGGTTCATATCCAGCCTGTGCAATTACCTGTTCCAAATGCTGTATGGCTTCAATAAGTTGGGTTTTTACGTCGGCCGTGCTTGATATGCCATCTGCACTGGTAGCTGTTTGCCCCGAAACGTAAAGCGTGCCTGTTGCTTGTTTAACTTCTACAGCTTGTACATAACTGCGCTGATTTTGCCACTGCCAGGGATTAATGATTTGTTTTTCCATCACTTTGTATTTAAATTATAATGATACAAAGTTGCAACCGATGTTAGGGTTTAAACGGTGATGAACCGCAAGAATTTGGAGTGAGGTTTATCACATTATTATTGAGAAAACCGACTTAAAGTTTCGCGGGAAACGCCCAGGTAAGCTGCAAGAAGCGATTTGGGTACCCGTTGAAATAAAGCTGGATATTCCTTTAGCAACTGTTCGTAACGCTCTTGAGCATTTGATGTAAGTAATGATAATATCCGGCGCTGAGATCCAATGTGTCCGTAATTGGCTTTCTGTAGAAAAAAATATTGCATTTTTTGAAATTCCTTACACAGGGTTTGGTAATTTTTAAGGGTAAAGCAACATACTTCGGTATCTTCCAGGCACTCCAAACTCATGGTGGCAGAGCTCTGATTAAAATAGGCCAGGTAGTCGCTTTCCCACCAGTTTTCCATAGCAAAAGAAACGATATGCTGTTTTCCAGAATCATCCGTATGCACCAGTTTTAAAAGCCCTGATACCACAAAATAAGAGTATTTTACCTGTTCACCCTCCTGGATTGAAAATTGATGTTTTTTAAACTTTTTGGTGATGAAATTTTCCTGTACATAATCAAATTCATCATCCGTTAACGTTACAATTTCTTCTATGTGGGTTCTTAATTTGTGGTTCATGCCTGTAAGGATAAAGATAAGTGCTATTTTTCTGTAGTACAAATCTCCTGTAAATGAGGAAATAGTTTAGCGTTATAAAAACATGGAAAATAAGCCTAATATTTGTTAAGGATAAACAATTCAGTCCGTTATTTCACGTTGAAACTTTTTTCAGGTGATTGACTATATACTTTTCTTCAATACCTTACTTACATGGCTTTCGTCGGTTAGGCCAAATTCGGCGGCAATCTGTTTTAGGCCAAACCTGCCATTTTCCATGCGCTTTTTTATTAGGTTTTGTCGATAATCCTGAATATACTGCCTAAGGGTAATGCCTGTATTTCTTTTAAAGTACGAACCTATATAATCTTCTGAAAGATTAAAATGCGCAGCCATAATGCTGGCCTTTAAGTTTTGTGGATGGTAAATGTGTTTATGCAAGTAACAGAAAATGGCCTGAATATCTTTAGAACGTTGTAAACTGCTTTTAATTTCTGGCATGTTGCGTTGCATAATATGCGATAATGTTAAAATCTGTATCCAGATTAGCGCTTCATTTTGCAACATATTTTTATGGAGTGAGGATATGAGTGCAATAATATTTTCCACCACCAACTGGTCATCTTCATTAAAACTGAAACCTAAAAAATGTGTTTCCCTGCTTTTAATCAGGTATTCTAAATGTTGTAAGCCAGTTGAGTTAATTTCTGGCTGATGGATATAAATATCAGTAAACTTAATGTAAACGAAATGCGTTTTCTCATCAATCTCAAAACGATGGTCATCATCAGGGCCAATTAAGAATACATTTCCCTTTTTGTAAGCTACAGGAATATTATTAATGATATGATTGCCGGATCCATTTTTAATGTAAATCAGTTCATAATGGTTGTGCTGGTGCACAGGATGTTGCCATTCGTTTGCTTCAAAATCCGAAATAACAATGGGCTGAAATTGGATGTATCGTTTCATCATGGAATTGTACAAATCTATCATACTATTTTACAAAAACACATTTATTTTTTGAGCTGAACTTTACAACTCAATTTTAAGAGATGAAAAGCAAAAAAACAGCAGTAGTGGTAGGCGCAAATGGCGTTATCGGCAGCAACCTCATCAGCCATTTGGAAAGCCATGGCGATTGGCAAATTATCGGCCTATCCCGCCGTGGAGGTACTGATAATGGGAACGTTAAATATATATCGGTTAATCTTCTGGATAGTGAAGATAGTAAGCTAAAATTAGCAACATTAACAGCCGTAACGCATATTTTTTATGCAGCCTACCAGGATAAGCCAACATGGGCTGAGCTGGTAGCCCCTAATCTGGCTATGCTCGTTAATGTAGTTAATGCAATAGAAAGTGTTGCTGTGGATTTACAGCATATTAGTTTAATGCAGGGATATAAAGTGTATGGCGCGCATTATGGCCCGTTTAAAACGCCAGCCAAAGAAAACGATGGCGGGCATATGCCACCGGAGTTTAATGTAGATCAGCAGCAATTTCTTGAAGCGCAGCAAAAAGGAAAAAAATGGGGCTGGTCGGCAATTCGTCCTTCAGTGGTTGCAGGTACAGCTTTGGGTAATCCGATGAATTTAGTGCTGGTAATTGCTATTTATGCCTCCATATCAAAAGAATTGGGTTTGCCACTTCGTTTCCCTGGTAAGTTGGGTGCCTACGATAAACTTTTGGATATTACCGATGCTGGCTTATTGGCAAAGGCCACAGTTTGGGCAGCTACAAATCCTTTATGCGCCAATCAGGCATTTAACATTACAAATGGCGATCTGATCCGCTGGAATGATCTCTGGCCAAAAATTGCCGCTTATTTTAAAATGGAAGTCGCGCCACCGCTCCAAATGCCTCTTACAATAGTTATGGCTGATAAATTGACTTTATGGACGCAGATGCAGGAAAAATACGGCCTGGCTAAACACCATTATTCGTCGGTATCCTCTTGGCCGTTTGGCGATTTTGTTTTTTCATGGGATTATGATTTCTTTTCTGATGGAACCAAAGCGCGGCGGATGGGTTTTCATGAGTATGTGGAAACCGAAAAAATGTTTTTTAGTTTGTTTGATGAATTGAAACGTAATGGTATTATTCCAGGTTAATTAAAATTGAACCAGGGGAAATATCCTCTGGTTCAATTGTTTATTATAAATTATACATACCACCATCTGCGATGAGTTCTGATCCCAAAATAAATGATGAGTCATCAGAAGCAAAGAAAGCAATTGTTTTAGCAATTTCTTCTGCTTGTCCGAATCTGCCTACGGGGATCTGTTTTACCAAATGCTCTCCCATTTGCTGCAAATCTTCTTCACTTAAGCCAAGTTTTTCGCTGGTATGCAAGGGTGTGCCAACAGGGCCAGGACTAACCGCATTTACCCTTATTTTTCTGGAAGTTAATTCTGCAGATAGATTTTTTGCTAAAGTTAATAATGCCGATTTGCTTGCAGCATAAACGGTAGCACCAGCCATGCCGATATGTGCATTTATCGAAGTATTTAAAATAATAGAACCGCCGTTGTTAACTAAAGGCAATAATTGCTGCAAGCTAAAATAGGCACCTTTAAAGTTGATATTCATAATTTCATCGAACATTTGCTCTGTCATATCTGCCAATGAATTAAATTTACCAATACCTGCGTTTACCACAATAATATCTAATGTGGTTGTTATCGTTTTTACCTGTTCTGCCAATTTTGTAATTTCTTCCATATAGGCGCTGTCAGAAACTATTCCGAATGCATTTTCTCCCAGTGCAGCAACGGCATCTTTTACCGATTTTTCATTTCTGCCTGTGATGATTACTTTAGCACCCTGAGCTAAAAACTCTGCTGCTGTTGAATAACCTATACCGCTATTTCCACCTGTGATGATTGCGGTTTTTCCTGCTAATTTTTTCATTATCTTTATGTTTTAATAGGTCAAAGAGACGGCTAATTATACCACCCATCAAGTATGTACTTTTTGGTTCGGTACGCACTTTTTAGTACGAAATGGTCCGAGATTCTTTAAACACCTGCATCGAAATTTTTATATGACAAAGAAAAGACAAGCCTATTACTCCTGCTCAATGGAAGCGGCGCTGAATGTAATTGGCGGTAAATGGAAACTAACTATTTTGAATAGGCTTTTGTCGGGTCCGAAAAGATATGGAGAACTTCACCGTAGTGTAGCAGGCATAACGGAAAAAATGCTTACCCAGCAATTGAGGGAGTTGGAGGAAGATCAGATTGTGGAGCGGAAAATTTATCCCGTGGTACCGCCAAAGGTGGAATATTCGTTTACCGAATCGGGTAAAAGGCTGACTGATGTTTTTAAAGCATTGGAAATTTGGGGAAGCAATTTTCAGCATCGTATAAATCCAATTTCAGGAAATGCTGATCACGACAAGAGCTGTTACACTTTTAAGGATGAGGAGCAGCTTGCTGAACTTACCCACAATGCGTAGCCAATAATAAGGCTATTGTGCTTATTATTTCGATATTTGCAATTTGCTAATATCATTCATTAATGAAACCCTACCTGCAACTTTTCGATTTTTCGAAGAAAATAGATTACAAAACTGAAATACTTGCAGGCTTAACTGTAGCCATGACGATGATTCCCGAATCGTTATCATTTGCTATTCTTGCTGGTTTTCCGCCATTAACAGGTTTGTACGCTGCATTTATTATGGGCCTGGTAACTGCAGTTTTGGGTGGCAGGCCAGGTTTGGTTTCGGGTGGTGCGGGTGCTACTGTAATTGTGCTTATTGCTTTAATGAAAACCCAAGGCATAGAATACGTTTTTGCCGCAGTGGCGCTTGCCGGTACAATCCAGATTTTAGTGGGTTTATTTAAACTTGGCAAATTTGTGCGGCTCGTTCCGCAGCCTGTAATGTTCGGTTTTGTGAACGGTTTGGCGGTAATTATTTTTATGTCGCAGTTAGAACAGTTTAAAACCATGGTTAATGGTAAAGTAGAATGGTTAAGCGGCACACCTTTATATATCATGTTGGCTTTAGTGCTGCTTACTGTTGCAATTGTAGTTATCCTCCCAAAAATAACCAAAGCTATTCCTGCATCTTTAGTGGCCATTATTTTGGTTTTTATTGTTGTTTTAGGTTTCGGAATCGATACCAAATTGGTGAAAGATATTGCATCAGTTAAAGGAGGTTTTCCGCCATTTCATATTCCTCTAGTTCCATTTAACATGGATACACTTAAAATAATTTTTCCATACGCACTCATTATGGCAGGTGTAGGCTTAACTGAAGGATTGCTTACCTTAAACCTGGTTGATGAAATTACAGAAACGAAAGGGAACCGTAACAGAGAAAGCATAGCACAGGGTATAGCAAATATTGCAAATGGCTTTTTTACCGGCATGGGGGGCTGCCCAATGATTGCGCAAACATTGGTTAACCTTTCGGCAGGGGCAAGGGCCAGGTTATCGGGTATTGTTGCTGCCATTACCATTCTGATAATTATATTGGTAGGTGCGCCTGTAATCGATCGCGTGCCTATGGCTGCATTAGTAGGGGTAATGATGATGGTTGCCATCGGAACCTTTGAATGGATGAGTTTTAAGGTAATTAATAAGATGCCCAGGCAAGATATTGTGATCGGCATTTTGGTTGCGGTAATTACCATCTGGTTGCATAACCTTGCACTGGCCGTATTAATCGGGGTAATTATTTCTGCGCTGGTTTTTGCATGGGAAAGTTCTAAAAGGATAAGGGCGGGCAAGCACATTGATGCCGATGGCGTAAAGCACTATGAGATATACGGACCATTGTTTTTTGGATCGGTGGCCAATTTTAATGAGCTTTTCGATGTTGCTCAAGATCCTGCTTTTGTTGTTATAGATTTTAAAAACAGTAGAATTTACGATATGTCGGGCATTGATGCCTTAAATAAACTTACCGAAAAATATAGCCATGCAAATAAGAAGCTGCAATTGAAGCACCTGAGTAATGATTGTAAACGTTTACTTAAAAATGCCGGCGAAATTATCCAGGTAAATATTATTGAAGATCCGGTTTACCGGGTTGCTACAGAAAAATGATCGCTTATAAGTCATTTTAAACCATAAAAGAATACTGATGTGGCAATAATACTGTAACAAGCAATGGTGCTGTTGCAAAGCGGACACCCTCTATTGTTCAGCGAGATATAGGACTCTTTATTAAATGCTTAGTAAAACGTTTAACTAGATTCAGGCTTAACAACAGAAAATTGTTCAATTTATTGTAATTAAGACTCAAAAATATCACTATCTGCTGTTTTATAGGATGTTAAAATATTAACAAATATTAATAATATTTAATTTTTTATGTCTCGATTTGACATTTATTTTAATAGAATTTAATATTATTACGTTGTTTTATAAAAATTTCATAAAAATGACATTTTGTTGTTAAAACGATTTAGTATATATATATTTGATTTAACCAAATGCTAAATTTTATGAGAATCCCTAACTATTACTATCGAAGTACCTGTCTTTCTAACCCGAGACCTATCTTGCCGTTTCCGAAAAACTAAGTTTTAAAAATCATTTTTTTTACCAATTAAAGATCCATTAACTATGCGATACTTATGGGCGTGCCTTGTCTTTTTTGCCGCGTTTACATTAAACGTTTTACCGACTTTTGCAGCGGGCAAAAAACTTCATAAAGGCCTAACAATTAATTACCTGGCATTTCAGGATACGACAAAAATTAAGATCGTAACTCTGAAAGATTCCTTGCGAAAAGACAGTTTAGACCAGATTAAGCAAAAAACACTTTACAACAAGCTTTCCGGAGGTGTAAAAAAAGATCCGAAAGATCTGTCTCTTTTTCCAGCCATTTCATTACAGCAAAATTTAAAGGGCAATTTTGCTGGTTTGTATGTTCAGGAGCCATCAGGCGAACCGGGCTCTATACAAAATATGTTTATCAGAGGGGCTGCAATGCCGCTATTGTCTAAAAAGGATTTATATGATGTACAGCCTCTGGTTGTGCTTGATGGAATCCCTTTGGTAAGGGAACATCCTTTCGCTTTTGATATACAACAATTTGACTTTAATAGAATCGGCCCTGCAACTAATTTATTGGCAGGTATCGATATGAATAATATTGCATCTGTTGAAGTACTAAAAGATTTGGGTTCTACTTCCATTTATGGCCCACGGGGTGTTAATGGTGTAATTGTGCTAACTTCTAAAACAGCAGTTGGTAAATACCGTTCAATTTCCTTCAATTCTTATATCGGTATGGTGCAAAAACCATCTGTTAATACCATTAATGGAAGATATGAAAATGAGTTCAGACAGCGGTTTTACGATATTTATACCACAAACGGCAGGTACTCTGATGATGAAGAATATCCGGTATATCTAAGTGATTCATTAAACAACGTATATAGCGGTAAATCAGATTGGACGGATTTGTACTATAAAAATGCCTTGGTATATGGCATTAATTTCTCGCTTGCGGGGGGTACCGACAGGGCTAACTTCAGGTTTGCATTGGGTAACACTAAAAGCGAGAGTGTAGCCGATCAAGCCGGCATAGATCGTTATAGTGCCACTTTTAATATTAATATGAAGCCCACTAAGTGGTTGCTTTTTTCTACCATGATTAATGCAAACCGCCTAAACCGTGATAGAAACAGGAACCTGCGCGATCGGTTTGCACAACTTAATTATTTTCCTGATTTAAGCGCCCCGCTTCCTCCCAACAAAGATTTTTATGCCTCTTATATACAGCAATACGCAAAAGGCTTTGATGATAATAAAACCAACAGCATTCAGGGATATGCCAAATTAGAAGGCACTTTTGGTAAGTTTAAAGTTATATCGGCCTTTAATGCCGATTACAGTGAAGGTTACAGGGATGTTTTTTATGCCAGAACGCTTTTGCAGGGCAACAGTTATGCCTCTAACTATTACGGCTTTAGCCAAAGGTTAATGATGGATAATAAAGTAACCTATGATTTAAATCTTAATCAGGTTCATGATTTTCATTTTGCAATAGGCCAATCTATGCAATGGGATATTTACAAATACAGTAACGCTTATGCTTATAAAGGTGTTAACGATTACATTAAAATCAACTTGCTCGATTCGAAACCTAAAAATGATGATGGTTCTGATAACGGAAATTATTTAATCCCGGTTGCTTTCCCTAGAGAATTAACTTATCGCTTTATTGATAAAACTGAAGATAATTTACTGTCTTTTTATGGCAAAGCCGATTATTCATTTAACGAAAAATATTTCTTATCAGCTATATTACGTTTAGATGGTTCTTCAAATGCACAACCAACAAGCCGCTGGTTTTATTCACCAACTATTTCTGCTGCCTGGAATATCAAAAATGAATTTTTGAAAGATAACAGATTGGTTGATGATTTGGTATTACGTGCAAGTGTTGGTAGAATGGGGCGTACATTTAGCTACGATAATTATGCACAAGGGCCACAATATACAGCTTCTGTTGGGTATACAGGTAACTTAACCGTGCCCGGCTATAACGCCTTTGGTGTGTTAACCCGTTCTTATCAGTTTGGCTGGGTGGGTTATGGTGTGCCTTGGTCGTATTCCGATCAGGTTAATATCGGTGCCGATGCTGCATTGTTAAAAAACCGTCTCCAACTTTCGGTTGATCTTTACAGCAAAACCGATAAAAACCAATTAATTGGTATTCCTGCTTATGCCGAATACGGTTATAAGCAATCTATCGAAAGCGGGATGTCAGTTAATAATATGGGGGTTGATGTAACCATCAGCGGTCAGGTAATTGCCAAAAGTAAATTCTCCTGGAATTCTGCCTTAAACTTTAATCACAATTCGAACGAACTGAAAGCCCTGCCTAGAGGTTTGGACCAGCTTGTTGTAGGTAACAGGTTTTTAAAGGTTGGCCAGCCTTTAGATCAATATTGGTTATTGGTTAATAATGGTATTTACACTTCAGATGGGGATGTGCCGGTAGTTAATGGACAAAAATTAAAATACAAAGGAATTGCTTTAAAAGCTGGCGATCCACGTTGGCAGGATCAAAATGGCGATAATACCATTGATGATGATGATAAAGTATTAAAAGGCCACTCTTTACCAACTATTGCAGGTGGTTTTGATAACAACTTTAAATATGGCAACTGGAGTTTAGGCACAAGCTTATATTTTAATTTAGGTAGAAAGCTAATTAACCAGGAGATGGCCAACCGTTTTGATTTCGTTAACCGCGAAGGCAATACAGATATCAATTCTGTAAAAGAAATTACCTTTTGGGAAAAACGCGGCGATTACTCAAAATACCCGCTTTATAACCCTTGGAGTACGGTAATTCCTTATCGCGCAGATCAGGATCTTTTCTTAGAAAATGCATCATTTTTGAAATTGAGGCAGGTATCGTTAGGTTACGATCTTGGCAACCTGCTTAGTAAGAAAAACATCAAAATCAGTAAACTTTTCGTGTACGGTGCAGTGAGTAATATTTTCACCCTCACACCTTACACCGGTCAGGATCCTGAATTGGTTAGCTACGATGGCGTTGATACAGGCTATGGCCAGCCAATTCCAAGAACATATACTGTAGGTGTTAAAATGGAGCTATAAGATGAAAACAAGAACTAACGAAACATCAAGCAAGATGAAAAATATTTTATACATACTTCTGATTTCTATAGTGGCCTTAGCGAGCTGTAATAAAGCTTTAGAAACAGATTCTACCAGAGTTGTTGGCGAAAAAAATGCCTGGAATACAGTAGAAGATGCCCGATCTGGAATTTTAGGGGTTTATGCTTTAACAAGGGCTGCTTTATCAGATAATAACGGTCACTGGATTTATGGTGATGTAAGAACAGGAGAGTTTTTAAGTCCTAAAAGGCAGGATTTAAAGGCAGTTATCGGTAATAATTTAAATGCATCATATCCGGTACTCGAGTCGTTATCCGATTGGACAAGGTTTTACGCCATTGTTAATGGTGCCAACGTTTTTTTAGAAAATATAGCACATGTGAAAGAAACAGATAAGCGTTACACCAGCAATAACATGACTGTTGATATTGCCCAAGCTAGATTTTTAAGGGCTTTTGCTTATTTCTATATGGTTAGGATTTGGGGAGATGTACCTTTTATAACCTCTTCGGATGAAGGTAAGTTTACCGATAAACCACGTGAAAGCCAGGCAAGGGTTTTAGCATGGGCCGAACAGGAAATTTTAAAAGCAGCAGCCGATATGCCATTCATTTATAGTGGTGGTGATGTGCAGCAGCCTACTGATTATTATAATGAAACATCAGGAAGATGGGGTGGTGCTTTGGCTACCAAAGTTACAGCCTATGCCATTTTAGCCCATATAGCAGCCTGGAATGGTGATTACACCAATGTTGCTAAATATGCCAAATTTGTTGAAGATAATTATAACAGAAGTGCAGGTGGTTTTACTTCAAGTGGTGATCTATCAAATTCTAACGGGTTCTTTTACAATAAAAACACCAGACAAATGTTTGGTTTTAACTCCGATTACGGACATGTTGATGGCTCATCTACAGGGCACATTGAAGAGCTAACCCTGGCTGAGCCGGTTATGACCAAATCAGTACCGGATATATACCTGCCAAAAGATTCGATCTTAAAATATTTCAATATCGCTAAAGATCAAAGGTTTGCCGTTGATACTTTAGGACAAGCGAAATATGATGGCAGATACTTTACAAATTTAAACGGTAAGTATCCCATTTTCAGCAAAATCAAAGTGATTCAGGGCGGAGGAACAGATCCGAACTTCAGGTATTTTACCAGTGCTTTAATTTTTACCAGGTTAGAAGATATTGTACTCTTAAGGGCAGAAGCTCTATCGGTTTTAGGCGATCAAAATGGTGCTTTAAATGAATTGCTTGTTGTACAAAGCAGAAGATTTGAAGACCCTATAGAACTGCTTAACTCACTAAATACCAATGATATTATCAAAGTCATTTTCGAAGAGCGCCACCGCGAATTGTTGGGCGAAGGTTCTAGATGGTACGATTTGATCCGCTACAATAAGATTAAACAAAATGACGCCAAATTTATGAACCTCATTAACTCTGGCGGCATTTACTGGCCAATATCAAGAAGACTTATTTCTCAAAATAGTTTATTAACCCAAAATGCTTACTGGCGCTAATTATACGGATATGAAAAATTCAATAAAATACATGAGCGCTTTAGCAATTTTAACGTTGCTAATTCTAGTCAATGCAGCTTGCAAAAAAAACGGAGGGTTTTATGATGCTCCAGAACAGGATGTAACCTTTGCCGGTAGTACTTACGATTATTTAAAAAGCAAACCAGGCGTTTTCGATTCGCTAATTGTAGCAGTTGATCGAATGGGTTTGAAAAAAACATTAACCGATAGTAATGTTACTTTATTTGCTGTAACAAATCCAAGTTTTCAACTGGCTTTAAGGAACTTAAATACTTTAAGAAAACTATCAGATAAAGATCCACTTTTTTTAGCCAATATTGATGCGGTTCAGTTAGATACAATGACCTCTTATTATATTATCAGAGGTAAAAAAACAACTGATTCCTTAAAACTTCAGGATGGTTTAAACTTAACCAGTGTACATATTGGTTACCCGATGCATGCCAGCATTACCAACATCTCTGCTTCAGGCCAGGTTGGCGCAGGGCCGGCAGTTATCAATTTTGATAATACCAAAAAAAGCAAATTTGTTCGCAACTGGGCAACAAGTACAACCTCATCAAACAACATTAAAACCAAAAATGGCGTGGTACACGTAATCAGTGCCGATCACGTATTCGGTTTTAATGAGTTCGTTACCAGGTTAACTTTTGTACCACCACCACCAAACCTATACCTCGAAATAGGTGGTGTGTTTTCATCTAACCGCGAAAATGGCGGAGGTATAACCAGTGGCGAAAATTCGAGAAAAGTGATTGATGGAGATGACCATACTAAGTTCTTAGCTGATTTGCAGGGTGAATTGTGGATGAGGTTTGAACTTAAAACCCCTGCAGTGTCATCGGTTTATACCTTAACCTCTGCAAATGATGCCAACGAAAGGGATCCAAAAGCCTGGACTTATGAGGGCTCTATGGACGGTGTAAACTGGGTAGAATTGGATAGAAGATCTAACTTCTTCTTCGAAGAAAGGTATCAGCAAAAGATTTTCAGGTGCACAAATACTGTTGCCTATAAATTTTACCGCATTGATATTACCGAACTGCGAAACAGCGGATTATTCCAGTTGGCAGAGTTTACCATAAACAAAACGAAATAATGATGCGGAATAGAAACATTAAAATAAAGACTCCAATGAAATTTATCATAAATAAATATTTTGCGCTCCTTTTACTTGCCCTCACTGTTTTTTGTAGCTGTAAAAAGATTTTCGACCTGCCTGACGAGAAGGATTATATGAGTAATAATGTGAATTTTAGCAATAAAATTCTCGAGCCTATAATTGGCAGAACCAATCTGATCGGTGGCTTTAACAGCGACAATTCAACCAATCCGATTACGTTTGAAATTTTGAATGTTAGATATGGCGATGGAAAACCAGTAACAGATCTTTTTATAACTGCACCTACTTACGTATGGATTGCACCTTATACAGGTTTAGAAAAAAGCCTCGCCGAGATCGAAGCAAAGAGAAAAATAGAAACGCATCCAATATTTGAAATGCGTTCATCAGGCGAATTTATTTTATGGCCTTCGGCAACCAATCAGATATTAAAGCCCCGTCCGACAGATAGTACCAATTTCGCTCAGGATACGCGCTTTTTTGATGTTAAAGTGAAAAATACAGGTGGAGAAAGGTTGATCAGGGATTTTCAGATCAGACCGTTCAGGGAGCGCCCTTACGAGCCATCGAATGATTTTAACGCCTATACAGGTTTGCCTGCGCCTGATCCAAAATTTCCGTTAGATAAAACTCTTCGGGATTATATCCGCCCTTATCTAAACAACGTAATCGGTGCTACATCTAACTTACCGCTGGTAAGTAATAATGATAAAAAGGACGCAATCGTTTACATCCGTCCATTTACTTCCGGTGGTAACGGGCATTCGCTTAGAATTAAGGTTTTGAACAAAGATTCTGTAGAAATTAATCCATCTGCATTTAATGAAACCGTTTGGGACAAAATGATCCATGGATTTAATATTCAAAAAACAGATAAATATGTGCAATACGATGTTGCTTATCCCATTCCATTGGTAGAGGTTCCAACATCTTACGCAACCGGAGGATCAAGAGCAAAAGTGGAACTGAGCTACTCCAGAATAGGTTTTGGAGGTGTACGTACAGTGGGCAATTTCGGTATCGATTTCGCCATTTATAAGGCAGGTGACTGGGAGATCGTATTTTATTTCAAAAACGAAAACCCAAAATTTGCTAACGAATAGTTGATCAATAAAGCTAATATTATGAAAAGAAATATACTTTTATATACATTACTTATTGTATGTATAATATGTTGTACGAATGCCTATTCGCAAGAAAAAAATATCATTATAAATGGTAGGGTTTTAGATAAAGACACAAAACAAGGCGTTCCAGGAGTATCAGTGGTTTTACAAGCCACCAATAAAGGCCTAACACAAACCAATGGCGATGGAAAGTTTTCTGTAAATGTACCTGTTGGAGGCACACTTTTATTTAAATTTTTAGGTTACAACACCTCATCGGTTAAAATTACCAATCAAACAAATATTACAGTTACCATTAGCGAAGACCGTAAAGATCTGAACGATGTTATCATTGTAGCTTATCAAAATAGGCCAAAAGAAACTACTGCCGGTTCGGTAACCGTGCTAACCAATAAAGATGTAGCAGATGTACCTGTATCCAATATAGAAACCTTATTACAGGGTAAAGTACCGGGATTAAATATCCAGAACAATACGGGTGCTCCGGGTTTTAGAGGATCGGTACAGCTTCGTGGTTTGTCGAGTTTAAGTATATCCGGTAGCGGTAACGATTCATTTCTGCAACCTACATCGCCACTGTATATTATTGATGGTGTGCCTTTGGATGCAGATAAAGCAGCTGAATTTGGTTTTCAAACACAAGGTCCGGGAGTTAGTCCGCTTTCATTAATCCCTCAGGAAGATATCGAAAATATCCAGATCCTGAAAGATGCACAGGCAACCTCCATGTATGGATCGAGAGGTGCTTATGGTGTAATTATTATCACTACAAAAAGAGGTAACTCTAAAGTGCCACGTATTAAATACGTATCTAACTTTTTCGTTAATTCTCCACCAAAATTACGCGAAACCTTAGGTGGTAATTCCGAGCGTTCATTAAAAATTCAGCAGATCATTTTAAATGCTCAAACCATTAATCAAATCAGGGGAATAAGTAATACACCTTTTCTTGCCGATAGCTTAAATGCCTATTGGAATAATTCTACCAATTGGCAGGATGTATTTTACCAAACTACCTTTAACCAAAGTCATAACCTGGCTTTAGATGGCGGTGATCAAAAGTTTAATTACAAAGCCAATATGGGTTATTATTCCGAAAAAGGTGTTATTAAAAACACAGGTTACAACCGCTATAATTTAAACATGAACATGGAGTTTAAACCGAATGATAAATTTAGATTTTTCGGTTTTGTTAACGGTTCAGTTGGTAAACAAAATAAAGGTAACGGTGCCGGTTTACTTCAATCGGGAGTAGCTGCCAACGGGCAGGCCTCAACACTTTTGCCGCCACCATCATTTTATCAGGCATCTGGTGGGGTATTATCGGCCTTACAAACTTTAAATGATAATAACTCTCGAAATTTAAGAGCAAATATTGATGCCCGCTATGAATTTATTCCGGGTTTGGCAGCTTCATCAACCTTGAGTTACGATTATACATCAGATACTGAAACCACATTTACACCTGCTGCGGCAAACGGACAGTTTGCCAAACTGTATGATTATAATGGAAGAAATTTCCAGTTGTACAATAGAAATGCCATTACTTATGCAACATCGATTGGCGAAAAACATAATTTCTTTATCAACACGTTTAATGAGATCTATAAACAAGGCTCACAATCGTCAATAAGTCGGCAGGAGAGAATTCCGAATGATCAGCTTCAGGGCCCAATTGGTATTGATGGTTTTTATTCAAGAGGTGGTGGGGTTTTAAGTAGCTATAGAAATGCTACAATTGCCTCATTCGCAGGCTCATTATCGTACGATTACGACAAAAAATATGTTGCTGAATTTTCTTACCGTTTGGATGGTACATCATCAAGCGGTTTAGAAAATCCATATTCTAAAAACTCATCAGTTGGTTTAAGGTGGAACTTTAACAAAGAAAACTGGTTAACCGATAAAAAATGGTTGGATTATGGTAGTTTAAGGTTAACCTGGGGGCAAAATATTGTGCCAACAGGTAATCTTCAAAGTATTTATGGTATTTACAACCTTAATGGAAATTACAACAATACCCAAACCATTGGTATAGATTACGATTTAATTCCAAACCCGGCATTAAAGCCAACTACAACAAGTCAATACAATTTGGGGCTTGATATCGGTTTCCTGAACAGATTCTCGATCGTTGTTGATACCTATTTCAAAAAAGTAGATAATTTATTGTTCGATCGTATTTTATCCAATACTACAGGTTTTAACAAATTATCAAGCAACGATTTAGGAATTGCAAATTATGGTACCGAGATCAGTCTAAATGTGAAAGCCATTACCAGTAAAGATTTTGATTTGTCATTTTCAGTAAACGGCGCTTATAACCGCGATGTGCTTTTAAAATTGCCTGAAGAATATAACGGTCAATATATCCGCTTTGATGGTTCCAGTTACCTGCAACATAATGTTTTCCGTGTGGGTAGAAATACTCTTTCCAACTATTTAAGAATTAACCAGGGTGTTTACCGCACGGATGGTGATGTACCTGTAGATCCGGTTACCGGAAAAAGGTACCAAACCAACAATACCTTCTTTTATGGAGGAGACCCGATTTTAAAAGATGTAAATGGCGATTACATCCTGGATGGAAGAGATTACGAAATTACCGGAAACTCACAGCCATTGTTTACAGGGGGTTTATCATTTACCATGAGGTATAAAAACTGGGGCTTAAATATGTATGCAAGTTATACCGCAGACAGAACAATTTTGAATAATGCCCTTGCCGATCGTATTGCCATTATGAAAGATCCTTTTGCATTAAATGCGGTAGTGCCTTTAGGTGATTTAAACATCTGGCAATCACCTGGTGATGTAGCCAAGTACCCATACCCTTATGATTTTGCCCGCTACGGAAGTATACAGCCATTAAGAGCCGATCAAACCTTATGGCAAGAAAGTGGTTCGTACCTGAAAATCAACAATTTAACGCTTTCTTATATGTTCGATAAAAAGTTGATACGCAGATTCGGACTTGCCAATTTAAGGATATTTGGTTCAACCAATAACTTAATTACCTTTTCTAAGTATAGTGGTCCAAATCCAGAAAATGTAACCGCATTAGGGCGCGATATTTCAAATGGATATCCTGTACCACGTACCTATAATATTGGTTTAAACTTAGAACTTAATACAGGCAACTAAAAATATTTATTATGAAAAAAGTTATCATTTACACTTTAGTTATTGCGGCATCTTTTTGCTTGCCTTCATGTAAAAAGTTTTTAAACGTACAGCCTTTGGATAAATTAACGGGTAACAACTATTTCCAGTCTAAAGAAGATGTTGTTGCCAATATTTACGATTTATCGAGGATTGTTTTTAGTAAAATAAACGAAACACACTATGTTGGTGCGGTTGGAGAATATAGGTCAGGTGAAGTGCTGCACGAAAGCCAGTCTGATAATGCCCCATCGCGAGAATATGTAGAATATTTGGGCAGAAACGATATATTAAATCTAATCAGAAGAGGGCAGCCCTGGGATTACTACAATTTTGATAGAATAACAAATTGGACAGGTTATTACAGGGCCATTCAAGGTGCAAACATCCTAATTGCAAAATTAGATGAGGGCGTACCAGGCGTTAACGATACCGAAAAAGGACAGTTTAAAGCTGAGGCTGCTTTTATCCGCTCACTTTGCTATTTCACCATGGTACGGTTATTTGGAGATGTTGTTTACTATACAGATGCATTTCACTCTACCTCATTACCACGTGAAAATTTTGTTTCTGTACTGAATAAATGCATCGCCGATTTAAATAGCCATAAAAACGAAATTCCATTTACTTATAGCGATCCTGCTTTAAAAGGTGTACGGGCAAGTAGAGGCAGCATTATTGCCTTAATGATGGAAATGAATATGTGGAATGCCGGTTTCGACAATGCAAATGCAAAAAAATATTATGAGGCTACCGCAGATTTAGGTAAAGAACTGGTTGCCAGTAATGCCTATCGGTTATTGCCGCTTAGCGAATGGTCAACCGTGATCAAAGGTCGTTCAGAAGAAAGTTTGTTTGAATTTTATCAAAGTATCAATTATGGAGATGCAGTATTGAACGTTGCGCCAATTGCCGATATGTTTTTGCATTACCCATATAAAAGGCCCGAGTATACCCACCGTGTAAGTTTTGCTTATTACAGGGGAGAGTATATGCAGAAAATTTTTCAGGATGGTAGTGATAAAAGAATAACCACCTGGTTTAACGAAGATATTTTTGCTGATAACGGAAAGTTCATGTTGTTGAAATATGCAAAAAACTCCTTCATTGTTGGTGAGGAAGATGCCAACCCTGATAATACTTTTATGATTTTCAGGTACGGCGGCGAATTGCTGCTTTATGCAGAAGCCCTTGCCAATTTAGGAGAAGATGCAGCGGCCATTGTATTGGTGAATAAAGTAAGAGAGCGTGCACAAGCAACAAAATACAGTGGTGGCGGAGGCTCAGAACTGAAAGATTTTATCTTCTACGAAAGATCTAGAGAGCTTATCGGCGAAGGCCACCATTACTTCGATCTGGTTAGAACCAAAAGAATTTTAAACAGTCAGTTTTCTTACAATGTACTTACATCAGATAAATTTAGTCGTGGTGCCTGGACCTGGCCTATCAGCTCAGATGCTGTGAACAATAATCCATTTATGAAACTGAATGAATACTGGGTTAATGGTGGTAATTAATTATTATAATAAAAGATATATGAAAAAGCTAATTTTTGCTTGTGCTGCTGTACTGCTTATATTAAATGCTTGTAAACGTGATGAATATTATCGTGATGGAGGATTGGCTGATCCTAATTTTAAAGGTAACATGCTTCAGTACCTGCAGGCTAAAAAAGTTCCTTTTGATACTGTAGCTAAAATTGTAAAGCTGGCGGGCTTGGAAAGTATGTTTTCTAATGATGACTTCACTTTTTTTGCATTCGATGATGATGTTATTAAAAGAACAATTGGAACAATTAGAACTGATGGGTTAAATAATTTTCTTTATTACTCAGGAAAAGATACCGTTAAAACTTTGGATCAGATTAGCCCGGCGATATGGAAAAAATATTTAATGCGCTATATGTTTAAAGGGGTAAACAGGTTAAAAGACTATCAACAGATAGATTTTGATGTGAGGACAGTTTATCCGGGTGGCTTATACTATTCGCTTGCAGGCAACATTGCCAACATTGGCGTAACCTATGCCACCGCAAACAATATCAAATACATCGGGTACCGCCAACTAAATTTAACTTATATACCAGATGCTTCAAAGCCTAATGATGATTGGCGTATAAATAAAGTATCATCATCAGATATAAAACCTACCAATGGTGTAGTACATGCTTTAGCCTTTAATGATATAGTGAACGGCGCCTATTTTGGATTTAACCGCGATGATTTTTACAGCGACGTATATTTTAGTGGTTTAGCTCCGTCTGATCCCACAAAATAAGTCATAACAGGTTTTACCTCAAGATATAAAACAATGAAAAATATTAAATTTATACTCGCAATAATCACTTTGATTGCTTTTAGCTTTCAAGGATGTAAAAAAGCAGACGAAGTGATCCCCGATCCTTATGCAGATGCAAAATCACCCCTGGGTGTGGCCATTTCGCAAACTGATATCCCTGTTCCGGCAGTAGGGCTGGTGGGTACAACAGTAACCATTAAAGCATCTGGCTTTGATAAATATAAAGATCAGTTGAGCTTTATGTTCAATGGCGAAAAAGGCGAAGTACTTAGTGTAACCGCTACTGAAATAAAAGTTAAAGTTCCTGAAACTGGAAGTACAGGCGTTACGTCTATCGCCATTGGCGATCAATTATTTATTGGCCCAACATTTACCGTAACCGGCCTCATCCAGGTCGACCCTACTTTTAAAGCTACAGCCGGTACTAATGGGTATGTAAGCCAGTTTTACGAAATGCTTGATGGACGGGCAATTGTTGTTGGTAATTTTACCAATTTCGATAATAAAGGGGGTGTAGTTCCAATTAACCGAATCGCCAGAACATCAATTGATGGCGAATATGACCGTACATTCCGTACCGGAAAAGGTGCAAATGGAGGCTTATCCAGTATTGTAGAAATTGGTAACCGTTTTATTGTAGCAGGTGGCTTTAGCGGATTTAACCAGCGTGCTGATAACATCAGCAACATTACCAGTTTGTTTACAAGCGGAGCAATTGACACTGTAAAAATTCAGACTAAAAGAAAACCAACAGCCACCGACACTGTTACGCAAAAGTGGTTTCCGAAGTTTAACGGTGGTACAAATGGTTATATTGACCGTGTATACAAACACCAGGGAAAAATTTTAGCAACCGGCGATTTTAGGTTTTACGTAAAAAGAACTTACGATAAGTTTAATTACGATTTATCAAGGGATACTGTAATATTGGACAGTACAGAAATTCGACAGATTTTACGCTTTAATTTAGATGGCAGTCTTGATAAAACATTCCGTTTTAACACCGTTACCAATAAGGGAAAAGAAAGTGCAAACGGACGTTCGTATACTTATATGCATACCGATGCAGAAAAGCTTGAAAAACTGGTTGTATTCGGTAATTTTAATACGTTTGATGGTCAGCCGGCCAATCGCATTGTGAGGTTAAACCCTGATGGAAACATTGATCCTACTTTTACTCCTGGCTCAGGAGCAGATAACTCCATAATTTCGTGTGTATATAATGCAACTACAAAAAAATATGTAATTACCGGAATTTTTAGCCAATATAATGGTAAACCAGCATTTGGTTTGGCCGTACTAAATGATAACGGGACTTTAGATGAAACATTCTCTTCAAGATCATTTGAAGGAGGCTATCCTAGTTTTGCGAAACAGCTTAATAACGGATTAATTGTGGTAAGCGGATCTTTTATAAAATATGGAGCTATTACCAGAAACGGTTTTATGGTTTTAACGCCATCAGGTACATTGGCAAAAGGATACAATGCAACAGGTCCGTTTACAGGAAAATTATCTGATGTTATAGAAACAAAATCTGCAGATGGTAAAAAAGCATTATTGTTAATCGGCGAATTTTATCGTTTTGATAATTTACCATTGTATCACATTATTAGGGTAACCATCGAATAATAGATTAAGCTAACCAAAATATAAATTAGGATGAGTATGATGAAAAAATATAAATTATTGATTGGCTTAATCGCAGCAATAATCACTACGGCTATATTTTCTTGTAATAAGGAGTTCGACAGAACAATTGGAGATAAGAATGCCAACGATACCACAACTGTAAAATACGGAAACCGTAAGGTGCTCTATTTAATTGTTGATGGGGCAAGGGGCCAATCTGTTTTAGATGTCAATACACCAAATATCGATGCAATTTTACCACACTCCATTTACAGTTGGGTGGGGTTAAGCGACCTTGATGCAGCCGCAAATGCAACCAATTGGGCCAATATGTTAACCGGTGTTTCAAAAGATAAACATCAAGTTACAACTGATGCGCTAACCAATAACGACCTGCAGAATTATCCAATAATTTTTAACAGAATTAAAGAAACGAGTGCAAAAAGTAAAATTGTTACCTACACTTCATCAACTGTATTTAAATCATTAACAACAGGAGCTGATGTAAGTAGCCTGGTGGCAAATGATGATGCCGTAAAAGCAGGATTGATAAGTAACTTAAACAGCGATACAGCAACTGTTGTTGTGGGCCATTTTACTGGGATTAATGCAGCAGGAGCAGCATCCGGGTACGACATTTCTTTTCCGGCTTATAAAACAGCTATCGAAAAATTCGATACTTCGGTAGGTGAAATTTTGGCCGCTTTAACAAAACGACCAAATTACAATAATGAACAATGGTTGGTTGTTATTGCATCAAGTGCAGGCGGCCAGTTTACCTTGCCCCCAAATGCCGATGATCAAACCATTTTTAGCCAGCCTAAAGCCAACTCATTTGTTATTTATTATACGCCAACATATAGCAAACGGATTCTTACCAAGCCATTTACCGGAAACCGGTACCTAGGTAAAACAATCCGCTTTAAAGGGAAAGATGTTAGGGCGCAAATTGATAGCGTTGATGCGACTGTTTACAATATAGACGATACCACAAAAGTAACCATAGAGCTTAAGGTTAAAAAGAATGAAGAAAAATTTTTCTGGCCAAGTGTTTTGGGTAAACGTAACGAGTGGTCTAGCGGTCACCCAAGTGTGGGTTGGGTAATTTATCTGGAAGAAGATTATTGGTATTTCGAATGGAGAGGTACCAAGGATGGAGATTACCATCAATGTAGGGGAGGCAGTTTTAGCAAAGGAAAATGGACAAATTTAACCGCTAAAATCGAGGTGCGTAATGGCCAAAGATTTGTTCGTACCTATACCAACGGTAGCTTTAATAATGAAGAAGAAATTACCGGATCAGGTTCATTAGCAAACTCAAATTCCCTAAAATTAGGTTATTTAAACGGCAATGGCCATGGAGAGCCTGATGTATATGTAAGTGATATCCGTTTCTTTAAATTTTCTGTTCCAGATGGAATGATCAGTAATTATGCCTGTCAAACCTCTATTGATCAGAGCCATCCATACTTTAATTTCTTGGTAGGATACTGGCCTGCAACTGATGGTAACGGTAACATTATGGCCGACTTGAGTTCTCAGGCACATGATTTCAAATTTCAGGGAATTTATACCTGGGAAAATTTTAACGATTTAATCTGCCCGCCAGCACCAGAAACACTGGCCATATTTGTTCCGCAAACTTCAGATATACCAGCACAGGTTATAAACTGGTTAAAAATTGCCAATAAGCAATCTTGGAGGTTAGATGGCCGAGTTTGGTTAGATCAGTAAGGATTATTCGATAATTAACATATCATAAAATGAAAAAAATTATATACATCGCATTGGTAAGCCTAAGCATCATTGGTGTTTATTCTTGCCGCAAATCACAGGTAGAGGATTTAAAACTCCCCGATCCCAATACCAGGAGTATTACAGGAGATGGCATTGTAGCCGGAAATGTTTCTATCGACAACGAATTTGTTAAAGTCCCTTTCAAAATTTCCCTAACAGGAATTGCAGAAGAAGCATTTCAGGTTGGTTTAACTTTAAATAACGATACCGTTACCCAGTTAATTAAAAATGGTTCAATTACGAATGGCATACTTATGCCATCAGCCGGAGTAGAATATCCGAACGTAATCAACGTAGCCTTTGGAACAGATAACAGCGAGGGTATTGCCATTGTACGCAGGTCAGTATTGGAACGTAATTATGGTAAAAAGGTTGTTTTTGCCTTAAAACTTTCGGCCCCGGGCAAAGGAAATAAAATTGCAGCCGGTAAATCTACTATTGTAGTGATAATTAATACTGCCGAGTTGTTAAAACCAACTGATATCCATTATCTAAGCTTAAATGGGGGTGGTACTTATACCGTGGTTTATCAAGGCAATTACATTATAGGTCCGGCAGGAGTAACCATACCGCTTACAATAAGTTTGGAAAACCAGCCATCTACAGCATTCAATGTTAAAATCAAAGAGAACATAGATACCATTGCCACTTTGGTGGGAAAAGGAACTTTACCTGCGGATGCAATCCATCTGGCAGCGAAAGATTATTCACTTGATACTTTAGTTCGATTTGCTACAGGAGCAACAAGTGCAACCGTAAGGCTTCAGATCCCATGGCCTGTATTTGATGCGAATATTGTTGCAAATAAGAAATTTGCATTTGCTTTAAATATCAGCGATGCAACAAACCACGTAATTCATCCAACAAAAAGCAAGTTAATTGTGGTGATAGATCCGAATGTAAATTTGGATAACAATTCTTATATCACCGGAAACGGGACTGGTTTAACTGCAAAATATTATACCAATACACAATTGGATCCGGATGACGGGCGTGCACCATTTGTAACAAGGGTTGATGAAACCATTAACTTTAGTGGTGATGGATGGCCGGATAATGTTAAAAATACCAGCGGAACGCAGTTAAGCAGAGATAATTTTGCAACCAGGTGGAAAGGTGAGTTTTTGGCTCCGGTACGCGGCACTTACACCTTCTATCAAACCCGTTGGGATGATGGATCAAGATTATATGTAAACGGAGTTGCCTTAGTAAACGATTATACCACCCAATGGGATAAAGATACACGTAAGGGCACCATATTTTTAGAGCGCGGCAAACGGTATACAATTGAGGCACATCACCGTGAAAATGTAGGTGGGCAGCAAGCTTATTTAGAAATTGAAGTACCGGATATCTTGTCGAAAAGAGTAATACCAAAATCTCAATTATTTCCAACACCTTAAATATTAATAAGATATGAAAAATAACACAAAAAGATTATTCAGTATTCTATCTCTTTTAATACTTATTGTAATTACAACAGTAAAGTGTAAGAAGGATGCAGAAGAGGTGATTCCGGTAGTGGATGAACCTAAACCTACAGCAGGTTTTGATTACACGGTAGCAAGCCCAACCAAGTTTTTAGAATATCAGTTTACCGGAAGCTCTACCAATTATAAAACATTGCTTTGGCAATTTGGCGATGATAGTACATCAGTAGCAGTTAATCCAAAACATGTTTATCGTTTTCCAGGCAAATATAAGGTTACTTTAACCACGAGAAACGGACAAGGTTATTCAGCTTCTAAAGAGGTTTTGTTAAATATTGTAGATCCTAATTTCGACCCAACGAAAATTGGCGAAAATTATATGCAAACTATTGGCGGTAAATATTCTGTCAACCTCGAAGCTGGTGCAGGTGCCGATTCTAATGAGGGATCGAAAAAACTGGTTGATAATGATATTAAAACCAAATTTTTGCAAGCAGGTTTTGATGGTACCCAGAGGTGTACTTTCGAACTCGCAACGCCACAGGTTGTTGGTGCTTATACGCTAACTTCAGGAAATGATGCCGAAGATAGAGACCCAAGGTATTGGATTTTGCAAGGATCATTAGATGGCATCCAATATACCGATTTACATACGGTAACTACTTGTCCTTGGCCAAATCAAGGCGAAAGAAATGTAACCAAAAGATATTATTTCGATAATTTTGTAGCCTATAAATTCTATCGTTTATACATTAAAGCCAACAGAGGAAGTAGAGTTTTCCAACTATCTGAGTGGACAATCAATAAAAAACAACACTAATTCATTTTAGCACTTATACACAATTTGAAAGATACATGGAGCTTAAAAACTTCATGTATTTTTTTGAAGTTTATTTTTAATTGTCTAAATGACAATTAAAAGTTTCAATTCACGCTCAAAAGTTAATTATATTTTATACTTTAGTAAAACGTTTAACTATAGTTAAAATCTAACCAGAATATAATATCAGATTTCAATACACACACAAATTATGAACAAAATCAACACTTTTAAACGCATAGGCATACTGGGCTGCATGTTTATTGGCAGTTTGCTTAAGGCACAGGAGCGAAAAGCCCCGGCTTATCCCTTAATCACGCACAATACCTATTTCAGTATCTGGTCTACCACCGATAAATTAAATGAATCTGCTACGCAACACTGGACAGGTGCCGATCATTCTCTATTGGGTATGATTAACGTTGATGGCAATATTTATCGTTTTTTAGGTAAAGAAACCACTACTTACAAAACTGTTGTACCCGCTTCTGATGAAAAAGGATATGAAGTAAAATATACTGAAACAGAACCTCAGGGCGATTGGAAAGCTGAGCAATATACTGCAAGCAACTGGCAAACCGGTACAGCACCCATTGGCGATGATGCAAAGAATGTTAAAACCCTTTGGAAATCTCACGATATCTGGGTACGAAGAACCTTTAATGTTGCCAATCCAGCATCTATAAATGAACTTTTTCTAAAAATAAACCACGATGATAACATTGAAGTTTATTTAAATGGGAAAAAAATTTATAACAAAGAAGGGTGGACAAACAGTTTCCAATATATCGCTTTAAGCAATGGTGATAAAAGCACATTAAAAGCAGGTGCAAACGTAATCGCCATCCACTTATTAAATACCGCTGGGGGCCGTTTCCTTGATTTTGGCTTGGTTGAAAAACTGAAAGATAATGCCGAAAAGGTGCAGGTTGCAAAGCAAAAAAGTGTCGATATTAACGCTACACAAACCATTTATAACTTTACTTGTGGTAAAATAGATCTTAAATTAACCTTTACTTCGCCATTATTAATGCAAGATTTGGGCTTGTTTGCCCGTCCGGTTTCTTATGTTTCTTACCAGGTAAAAGCCAATGATGGTAAAACGCACCAGGTAAAAGTTTTGCTAAGTGCATCATCAAATATTGCCGTTTACCGTCCTACGCAAGAAGTTACCGCAAGCAAATACAGTACCGCCAAGTTATCGGTACTAAAAACAGGTACAGTAGAACAGCCAATTCTGCAAAAAGCAAGTGATGATATGCGTATTGATTGGGGTTACTTTTATGTAGCTGCACCAAAAGCAAATAATGCAATACAATTTGTAACCGCAGAAAAAGATGCATCAGATGCTTTTAGAAAAGGCAATTCTGCTTCAACAGCTAAGCAGGGCAAAATGCTGGCTCTAAATACAATTGTTCCTTTCGGTGCGGTAGGCAAGGCCCCTGTAGAAAAATATGTAGAATTGGGCTACGATGAAATTTATTCAGTTCAGTATTTTAATAAAAATTTAAGGCCATGGTGGAACACCTCAGGTAAAGAAACCATAGAAGCACAATTAACTGCAGCAGCAGATGAATACAAAAATGTGATTCAGAAATGCGAAGCTTTTAACAAAACTTTATATGCCGATGCATTAAAATCAGGTGGCAAAGAATATGCAGATCTATGTGTTTTAGGCTATCGCCAGAGCATTGCAGCACATACTTTGGTTAAAAGTCAGCAAGGTGAAATTTTATGGTTATCAAAAGAAAATAACAGTGGTGGTTTTATCAATACTGTTGATGTAACTTACCCATCAGCACCATTATACCTGATATATAAGCCAGAATTGTTGCAGGGTATGTTGAACGGAATTTTTTATTTCAGCGAAAGCGGGAAATATCCTCATCCATGGGCAGCTCATGATTTAGGTACATATCCATTGGCAAATGGACAAACTTATGGTGAGCCAATGCCTGTGGAAGAATCGGGTAACATGATTATTTTAACTGCCGCCATTGCAAAAGCGCAAGGAAATGCTAATTATGCAAAAGCACACTGGAAAACATTAACCACCTGGGTTGATTATTTAACAAAAGAAGGTTTAGATCCGAAAACGCAGCTCTGTACCGATGATTTTGCCGGTCACCTTGCCCGTAATGCCAATTTATCGGTAAAAGCGATTGTGGGTATTGCCTGCTATGCACAAATGGCTAAAACATTGGGTTATGATGATGTGGCTAAAAAATACCGCGCAATTGCTGAAAGTATGGTGCCAAAATGGATTGATATGGCTGATGCAGGCGATCACTATGCTTTAACTTTCGACAATAAAGATACCTGGAGCCAAAAATATAATCTGGTTTGGGATAAGGTTTTAAATTTAAATCTGTTTCCTCAGAAAATTTACGATACCGAAACCAAATATTACCTAACCAAACAAAACAGGTATGGCATTCCGTTGGATAGCAGAAAAGCATATACAAAAAACGATTGGATTTTGTGGACAGCTACTTTCGCCCCAACACAAAAAGAATTCGAAGCCTTGGTACATCCAGTTTACAAACATGCCATTGAAACCGATTCGAGAGTGCCGCTTAACGATTTTTATGATTCAAATACCGGTATACGTGATAATTTTAAAGCCCGTAGTGTTGTAGGCGGTTTTTATATGAAAATGCTTGCCGATAAATTAGCTGGCAAATAAGATTACCTATAAATTAACAATCAAAGGTTCTGCATTAATTTGTAGAACCTTTTTGTTTTTGTTCCCATGGTCTGTGTCCCCACAGACCGCATAGATAATTCTATATATTAATGCTGGGCTATACTCTTGTTTGGAGTCTCATCTTCCGAAATTAATGTTGTTGTATAAAGCAGGAGATATTTATTATTTGACCTATCGGTCGGTGTCTCACCGACCGAAATAACCAAGCTAAACAATAGCTTTACTCCCTGCAACCCTCAAAATGGAATGCTATTCTGGCCATTTAGCCCCGGTTGAAGCGTTACCCTGCAGCAACGAGGTACGAGGCAGCGAAGCGTAAAAGCGCAAAACGGGAGGAAACGTATTATTATGTACAGGCCTTGCGCTCCAAAAAATAAAGATTGTGTAATTATTCCTTTCCATTTGGCTATGCCCTTCTACTACGCTCAAGGTGACACTGTTTTTCGTTTGACCTATCGGTTGGTGTCTCACCGATATACAATGGCCAAAAGTATTTTTAAAACTCAAACTCCAGCTGATTGTCTTCAGGTTTTTCGATCACTACATCATCATAAAACCTTGATAAAGTTATTCCTAAAAGCCTTACCTGTGTTGTGCCAATTGCCGCTTCATCTAAAAGTTTAATGGCTTCGGCGTAAATCACTTCTGCTTTATTTATTGGGGTAGCAAAAGAGCGACTGCGGGTAATGAGCTTAAAATCAGCAAATTTAATTTTTAAGGTAACTGTTTTGCCACTCAGCTGGTGTTTTTCTAGTCGGGTGGCCACCGTTTCGCTAATTTGCTTCAATAGGTCGTGCATTACCGAATCTTCGTTGGTATCTTCCGAAAAGGTATCTTCGGCACCTACAGATTTAGCTTCGCGGTTTGCCCTAACCGGGCGTTCATCAATGCCACGGACTATTTTATAATAAAACCGCCCTGATTTTCCGAATTGAGCAACCAGTTGCGATTCCGTTAATTTTTTTAAATCCGCTCCAGTATTAATCTGCATGGCTTTCATTTTTGCTGCCGTAACCTTGCCTACTCCGAAAAACTTTTCAACGGGGAGTTTCTCCATAAAAGCCTTAATTTTCGAAGGACCGATAAACGTTAAGCCATCGGGTTTATTCATGTCAGACGCTACTTTAGCCACAAATTTATTGGTAGATACCCCTGCCGAAGCTGTTAAATTTAACTCATTTTTAATTGCATCTTTGATCGATTGTGCAATGTCGATTGCAGAGCCAATTCCCAATTTATCTACGGTAACATCGAGGTAGGCCTCATCTAGTGATAAAGGTTCGATAAGATCTGTATAACGGCTAAAAATTTCTCTAATGGCTTTAGAGGCAGTAGTATACGCATCAAACCGCGGATATACAAAAATGGCCGATGGACAGAGCTGATAAGCCTTGCTTGATGGCATTGCCGAACGGATTCCGTATTGGCGGGCTTCATAACTGGCTGTAGATACCACTCCTCTACTATCGGGTTTACCGCCAACTACGAGTGGTTTACCTCGGTATTCGGGGAAATCGCGCTGCTCTACAGATGCATAAAAAGCATCCATATCAATGTGGATTATCTTTCTTAACGCTATTGAGGTTTCATCGGGCATGTAGAATAGCTAAATTTCGCTATTTTTTTAGTATTTTAATATAAGATTTTTTTCTTTACACAATATGGCGTGTTGCAATCGTTTTACACAAATGAAAATCGGGAATGTGAATGATATAAACTGCTGATCAATGAATCAATCAGATATGAAGATTTATAAATATAGAAGCAGGCGTTAAAACGAGGTATTTTACTAAAATGTACTCAGGAAACTAAGTTTGATATTAAGGTCATTAAAGTAATGATCTTAGGGTTCTATTGCCTTGGTAATTATAAGGGATAATTAATGGTAAGTTTTAAACCACATTCAATTAATAACGATTTTTGCTTTGTAATGAATTAAGGATGAAGTTTTTAAGACGATATCAAACTAATTCAGCAACATATCTACTTTATTCAGCAATGAATCCATTTCGAATGGTTTTTCCATAAAATCGTTTGCCCCGGCGTCCATTGCCGATTGCCTGATATCTCTGCTGGCAGAAATCATTAAAATGGGAATCGCCATAAATTCGGGGTCGTTTTTAAGTTGCTTGCATATATCCCTGCCATCGTGGCCACTCATCCAAATATCAAGTAAGATTAAATCTGGTCTGTTTTTTACAGCATCTATTACCGCACCACCATCATACGTATATTCTACGTCATAACCCATCACTTCCAAAATCATAGTAACAGCGTCAACAATGCCCTCATCATCATCTGCGATGAGTATTTTTTTATTTGCCATTTTGTAATTTTATTTTCATTCAGTTTCGTTTAGCGTAGGTAGGTGCGAAAATGTTTAATAGTATTACTATTAAAGCTGTAAAGATGCTTTTTGTTTTAAAAAAAATGAATATTTATTTGAATAATTTATTGGTTCGGCGGTCGTCACTTTTTTAATGTTGGCATTGCTTGCAATTGGGCAATAGCTATAAATTGATAAATTGTGGTTCTTAACAAATATTTGGTGCATTTATAGTTTATATTTACAGCATTAATTCAAATTAATTGAGTTAAATAGCCAAAAATGGATAGTATTAATATTAAGAAGTTAGCAGAAGCTTTAAATTTATCTACTTCTACAATTTCGCGGGCTTTTAGAGATAATAGTGACATTAATGATGTTACCAAAGCACGCATATTATCTAAAGCGAAAGAATTAAACTACCAGCCCAACCATTACGCCAGTAATTTAAGGGAGCAGAAAAGTAAAACTATTGCGGTTATTGTGCCCGAACTGGCCAATAATTATTTCTCGCAGGCTATTCACGGTATAGAGCGCGTAGCGCGTGAAAATGGCTACCACATTCTGATTTATGTAACGGATGATGATTACAAAAAAGAAGTCAACTTTATACGCCATTTACACAATGGTAGAGCAGATGGTATTGTAATGTCGGTTTCTGGTGAAGCAAACGACCACAATTACCTGAATAAATTTGGTGCTAAAAGATTGCCCCTGGTATTTTTCGATAGGATTTACGAAGATATTGATACGCCGAGGGTAATTACCAACGATTATAACAGCAGTTTTTTGGCTACCGAGCATTTGATAGAGCAGGGCTGTAAACGTGTTGCCTACCTGGTTGTGAATAAAAGTTTATCAATCGGTAAAACACGTATGCAAGGTTATATTGATGCATTGACCAAACATCAGGTTCCTTTTGAAGAAAACCTGATTGTAGATTGCAGCAATAGTTATGAGGAAAACAGCACTATCATAAAAAATGCCTTAACACAATTAAAACCAGATGGCATTTTCACTTCGGTAGAGCGTTTGGCCTTTGCTACATATTATGCCTGTTACGACCTCAACCTTAATATTCCCAAAGATTTAAAAGTAATCAGTTTCTCCAGTCTTGAAATTGCGCCATTGCTAAATCCTTCGCTTACCACCATCACTCAGCCGGCAGCTGAAATAGGGGAGCAGGCCGCAAAATTATTGTTTACCATTTTAGATGATCATGCTGATAAAAACGAATCAAATGAGGTGGTTTTAGAGTCGAAAATCATCAAGCGGAATTCGACAAAAAAAGATTAAAAAAGGCCCTTAAAAACAGGGCTGTTTTGAACTCCAAATTCTCAAAAAATTTCCTCACTTAGTGTAAAATACGCAGAATTCTGACCGATTTTCGGGAACGTTCCCGAAAGATGACTAAATTTTGATCTAATTTTTTCGGGAACGTTCCCGAAAAAAGCCTCAAAAATGGCTTAGTGTAGAATTTACACTTTAATTTGAAATTTAACATTTATAAGTAATTGATTTATAAACGATTAAATATTTAACAATTATTTAATGTGACTTATTATGGGTACAAAAAAACAGATTTTTGAACTAGTTTTTATTAAGCTTTTGTTGCGCCAAATATATTTTTTAAATAAATTTTGAAATCTCCATAACAGCTGTAAATTAGTCCTATGTGTAAATCACTATAATATTTAACCAAATTTTTATACTTAAACGAGCTTCAAATATGAGAGTATTTTACCTGTTAAAACAGGGGCTTTTGGTGCTGTTGGTTTTTTCAGCATTAATGGTAAAAGCACAAACCGGATCAGTATCTGGTAAGGTGCTTGATGAAACCGGCCTTCCACTACCCGGTGCTTCTGTAGTTGTAAAAGGTACAACAAGAAGTACATCAACTGATGGAAACGGTAATTTTAAACTTGCAGGCCTATCGAGCGGCTCGGTAACCCTATCTGCAAGTTTTATCGGTTATCAAACCCTTGATAAAGCAGTTAGCGTTTCGGCAAATGCAACTGTTGATTTTAAATTGGTGCCAGATGCACAAAAACTGAACGAAGTTGTGGTAATCGGTTATGGTACTGCCGAAAAGAAAAACCTAACGGGATCTATCACTACGGTAAATTCGAAAGATTTTCAAAAAGGTACCATTACTACACCCGAGCAATTAATTCAGGGTAAGGTAGCAGGGGTAAACATTATCTCAAACAGCGGGCAACCAGGTGTTGGTAGTACCATCCGTATCCGTGGTGGTGCATCTTTAAATGCAAGTAACGATCCGCTTATCGTAATTGATGGGGTGCCATTCAGTGGCAACTCTATTGGTAATGCGCCAAGTCCGTTATCATTGGTAAACCCTAATGATATTGAAACCTTTACTGTGTTAAAAGATGCCAATGCAACGGCCATTTATGGATCAAGAGCATCTAACGGGGTAATTTTAATCACCACTAAAAAAGGTGCATCAGGTGCTCCGGTTTTTAATTTCAGTACCAACAACTCAATCGCTACCGTAGCTAAAAAAGTTAATATTTTATCTTCTGGCCAAATCCGCGATTTTGTAAACGCCAATCCCAATGCATCATACGATGATGGTAAAAAGTATACTGCATTATTGGGCAATGCAAATACCGACTGGCAGGATGAAATTTACCAGAATGCATTTTCTACAGATAACAGTTTAAGCATTGCAGGTTCATTTAAGGGTGTTCCTTATCGTGTTTCTGCTGGCTATTTAGATCAGCAGGGTTTGTTAATTACCGATAAATTTTCTCGCGGTACCGGGGCAATCAGCATTTCTCCACGCTTATTTCAAGATCACTTAAAAATCGATCTGAATTTAAAAGGTGCATTAACCGAATCGCATTTTGCCAATGCAGGTGCTGTAGGTTCTGCCATTCAATTCGATCCAACGCAACAGGTAACGGCCAATAACAAATTCGGAAATTATTTCGAATGGTTAAGAAGCGATGGTTCTGTTAATCCAAATGCACCACGTAACCCGGTAGGGTTAATCAGATTAAACGATAACAATGGTAATGCTGAAAGAAGTTTCGGTAATGCCCGTTTCGATTATTCTTTTCACTTTTTGCCTGAGTTGCATGCCAACTTAAATTTAGGTTACGATTTATCCAAAGGTTACGGATCGGTTAGTGTTCCGGTTTATGCAGCACAAAGTATTTCTACTTCAGGTTCTTACACACGCTCATTAAATACCGAAACCAATAAACTTTCGGAGTTTTATTTAAACTATGCGCACACTGTGGCAAGCATCAGAAGCCGTTTTGATGTAACTGCTGGTTATGGTTATTACGATAACTCGAAAACGGGTTTCAATTTTACTTCATACAAAGGAACGGGTGAAGAATTGGTAGTTCCGGTTTTCCCTTTTTCTACAGATCGCGATAAATTATTGTCGTACTACGGAAGGTTTATATACACCCTGGCTGATAAATATATCTTATCAGGAACATTAAGGGCAGATGCTTCTTCTAAATTTTCTGAGCAGAACCGTTGGGGTTATTTCCCTTCAGCAGCGTTTACCTGGAGAATTTCGGGTGAGAATTTCTTAAAAGACAGTCAATCTGTTTCCGACTTAAAGCTCCGTTTAAGTTATGGTGAAACGGGAAATAAAGATGGTATCGGCTATTACGATTATTTATCAAAATATTATGCCAACAGCAATACCGGCCAGTACCAGATTGGGAATACTTATTACAACTATTATACTCCGGCAGCTTACGATCCGGATTTGAAATGGGAAACCACAACCACCTATAACGCAGGTTTGGATTATGGTTTTATGAAAGGACGTTTATATGGAAGTATTGATGTGTATTACAAAAAAACTTCTGATCTGTTGAGTAAAATCAATATCCCTGTAGGTACCAACTTCAATAACGAATTAACAACCAATGTTGGTAATATGGATGTTAGAGGTGCCGAAGCCAGCATTAATTTTGCCGCCATTAAAACCGAAAACATCAGTTGGGATTTTGGTGTGAACGTTGCTTACAACAAAAGAAAAGTTACCAATTTAACTTTAAACCCAAATTCGGGATTCAAGGTTGATGCGGGAGACATTACCGGCGGTACGGGTATCCACTTAAAATACAACGCCGTTAACCAGATTCCAGGATCATATTTTGTTTACAAACAGGTTTACGATCCATCAGGAAAACCATTGGAAGGTGTGTATGAAGATTTAAACGGTGATGGCGTGGTAAACACCAGCGACCAATACTTTTATAAATCTGCCGATCCTAATGTTACTTTCGGATTTAACACCACTTTTAACTATAAAAAATGGAGTTTTACCACAACATTAAGGGCTAATCTTGGCAATTATGTTTACGATAACGTTTCTTCAAATTTCGGTATCAGGGCTAATATTTTAAGCTCGGCTGGTGTGATCAACAATGCATCAAGCGATTTTTTAAACACAAATTTCCAGAACAACCAGTTTTTAAGCGATTACTATGTTAAAAATGCTTCATTTTTAAAAATGGACAATGCAGGTATTGCTTTTAATGCAGGTAAGCTTTCTAAAAACGGCACAGCTACTTTAAGGATTTCGGCAAACTGCCAGAATGTTTTTACCGTAACCAATTACGGAGGTATCGATCCTGAACTGAGCAGCGGTATTGATTATAACTTATATCCAAGGCCACGTACATACACATTAGGGTTTAACGTAGGGTTTTAATAAAGAGATAAAGAATGAAAAATTCATTTAAAATAATATTGGCATCAGGCGTATTACTGCTGTCATTAAATTCATGCAAAAAGGACAATTTAAATGTATTGCCTACAAACGATGTAACTTCTGCTTCCGTTTATGCAACACCGGCAGGTTACAAACAAAGTTTGGTTAAATTGTATGCAACCTATGCACTTACCAGTTCTACCGGATCTGATAACAGTGATGTGGGTGGCTTAAACTCTGGCTTTGCAGATTTTTTAAGGTTATTCTGGACTTCGCAGGAATTAACCACTGATGAAGCTATCTGCGCCTGGGGAGATACCGGTATTCCAGAACTAGACAATTCAACCTGGGCTGTTGATAACCAGTTTTTACGTGGCTTATACTCAAGAAGTATTTTACAGATTACTGTTTGTAACGAATTTCTTCGCGAAAGCACACCGGATAAATTGGCCTCGCGCAACATAACAGGTGCTGATGTAACTGCAATTCAGAGATACCGTGCAGAAGCCCGTTTCTTACGTGCTTATCAATATTGGGTGTTAATGGATGCCTTTGGTAATCCTCCATTTGTTACCGAAGATGATCAGATTGGTAAAGTTGCACCTAAACAAACCAGTAGAGCAGCTTTGTTTACTTATATAGAATCAGAATTGAAAGCTATAGAAGGCGATTTGGCTGAAGCTCGTACAAATGAATATGGCCGTGCAGATAAAGGTGCCGATTGGGCATTATTGGCAAGATTATATTTAAATGCACAAGTATATACTGGTACTGCAAAATATACAGAAGCCATTACCTATTCAAGCAAGGTAATTAATGCAGGTTACACTTTAAAAGCCAATTATATGGATCTTTTCAAAGCTGATAACAACATTAACAATACCGAAAATATTTTAACCATCAATTACGATGGCGTAACCGGAACCAACTATGGTGGTACAACATTTTTGATTAATGCAGGTATTAATGCCGATATGGGTACAGCTTCTTACGGTGTGCCAAACGGCGGTTGGGGCGGTAACAGAACCCGCCAGAATTTGCCTGCGCTATTTCCAGATCCAAACGGAACACAGGATAAACGTGGTGTTTTCTTTGGTGCAAAAAGTACGGTTGATGAAATTGGAACTTTTACCGATGGTTTAAGGGTAACAAAATTCAAGAATGTTACTTCAACAGGTTCTACACCTGCATCGTTAAATGGAACATTTAGCTCACTTGATTTTGCTTTGTTCCGCTTAGCTGAACAATATTTAATTTATGGAGAAGCAGTAGCCCGTGGAGGTTCAGGAGGTAGTGCTGCACTGGCTTTAACATACGTAAATGCATTACGTCAAAGAGCTTATGGGAATAATAACGGGAATTTAACCACAGCTTCACTTACAGTTGATTTCTATTTGGATGAGCGTGGCCGCGAGTTATACTGGGAAGGTCACCGCCGTACAGATTTGGTACGTTATGGTAAATTTACAGGTGCCACCTATTTATGGCCATTTAAAGGTGGTGTAAAATCAGGAACCAGTGTTCCTGCATACCGCAATTTATATCCAATTCCATCGGCAGATATTATCGTTAATCCGAATTTGGTTCAAAACCCAGGTTATTGAGCGACATGAATGATTTGCGCGAGCAAATCAGTGCTGTCTGATTGATGAGGGTAGGCCCCTCGGTATCGGCTTACAGGAGCAGGTACCAAACCGCCTCTGAGCTGCTTGGATTAAGTGTCCTGGTGGTGAGCGTCAGAGGAAAAGGCATCTTAAAGGTGTCAGGTAAGTATAAAGAAGATGAATGCAAATGAACTGCCGAAGAGGCGTCGAAAGGATTAGATGATGTCAAAACTAAAGTACAGTAACACTTTATTATCAGCAGGGAGGACGACCTGTTTACCTTCTCTGTGGCATCCGGCGTATAGGCAGCATGAGCTTTATACAGGCAATCAGATGGAACTTGTGAACCTGTCGGAAGGATGTGAAGGGAAAAGTCCAAGCGGAGGAACCCGTAAGGTCGAAAGTACCGATGCCATCCACGGGGGCAGAGCCACCTGTAGTAGTGATGATAGTCTTGGAAACTTGACTGGAACGAAGGAGTGGCATTATCAGGCGCTGTACATTGATAGAAACTGTTCAAGGTTAATACTACAGGAGGTATAGAGGATGTACAGGCCAAAACCATATTGTATTTCAAGAAAGTCGGTCCAGGAAGCCTACTTGAAGATCAAAGCCAACAAAGGCGCAGCGGGTGTAGACAAGATGAGTATGGAAGCATTTGACATGCAATCCCAAAAGCATCTTTACAAGTTATGGAACCAGATGAGTTCTGGTAGCTATGTACCACCCGCCATCAAGTTGGTAGAGATCCCCAAGAAAGATGGCGGTAAAAGGCCATTGGGTATTCCCACGATAACCGACCGGATTGGACAGGCAGTGGTAGCAGTAAGACTGGGAGAAGTGGTCGACAACTTATTCCACGAAGATTCTTACGGTTATCGCCCAAAGAAATCAGCATTACAGGCAGTTGCCAAGGCACGTGAAAGGTGCTGGGCATACAACTGGTTACTGGATGTCGATATTAAAGGGTTCTTCGACAATATTCCGCATGACTTGCTGATGTTAGCCGTTGAAAAGCACACAGAAGAAGATTGGATGGTTCTTTACATCAAAAGATGGCTGGTAGCATCTTTACAACTGGAAGATGGAACAGTAGTTGCAAGGAGTAAAGGAGTACCTCAAGGCTCTGTTATTGGTCCGGTTCTTTCAAATCTTTATCTGCATTATGCAATGGATGTGTGGCTAAAAGCCAACTATCCGGATCATGCTTTTGAGCGTTATGCAGATGACGCAGTCATTCACTGCAAAACAGAGGAACAGGCCATCCACTTGAAGGAATCATTAGGACAACGGCTAAAGGATTGTGGACTGGAGATGCATGAAGAGAAAACTAAGATTGTCTATTGCAAGGACAGCAACCGCAGGGGAGAAACAGAGAAGGCGGTATCGTTTGACTTTCTTGGTTATACATTCAAGCCCAGACAGGCATTGAACACCAAGAGGCATGTCAGTTTTACCAACTTTCTTCCCGCAGTAAGTATGAAAGCAATGAAAGCAATGAATGAAAAGCTCAACAAGTTGCCGATACTACGAATTGCAGGTATTGAGATAGAATCTGTTGCCAAAGAAATGAATCCGGTATTGCAGGGTTTGATCAACTATTACGGAAAATTCTATAGCACAAAGTTGAAAGGCTTTTTGCGTAGGGTTAACGCGAAGCTGGCCAACTGGGCAATCAGAAAATACAAAGGGTTAAGGGTTAGTTTGACCAGTGCGATGAAATGGATAAGGCGTTTACATAAACGAAAGCCAAACTTATTTGCACATTGGACATTTGGCTCGAAACCTACTATGGAATTACGATAATAAGAGCCGTATGATGGGAGACCATCACGTACGGTTCTGTGAGAATCTCAGGTTGAGATACCTGGGTTTACTTGATAATCTTAAAATTTATAAGAGATGAAAACAATATTTTTAAAATCCCTTGCTTTAAGTCTGATAACCTTATCGCTATGGTCTTGTAAAAAAGAAGAAACGCAAACCGTTTCCAATGTAAGTGCGGCAGGCACACTTACAGCTTCGGCAACTACTTTAAGTCTGGTACAGGCAAATGGGGCAAAACCTGCATTAACGCTAACTTTTCCGGCACCAACAGTAACAGGTTATACTATTCCGGTAACTTCTACATTGCAGTTCGATCTTAAAGGGAAAAACTTCGCAGCGCCGAAAGAATATGTAATCAGCAACACCTCATATTCGCCAACTGTAAACGATTTTAATAATATGATGTTGGCTTTGGGTGGCAAAATTGATACTCCAACTCAATTAGAAGTAAGATTAAAATCGGGTGCTGCAGCAAATGCCATAACCTATTCTAATGTAATAACGATTACTGCAACCCCTTATTTGGCTTCAGCATGGATTTACGCTCCCGGAGCTTATCAGGGCTGGGATCCTACTACTGCAGACAGTTTAATTTCGCTATCAAGCAATGGTATTTATACCGGAATGATTGCTTATACCGCAGGAAATCTGGAATTTAAAATTACACCTGCTAAAAAATGGGATGTAGCCTATGGCGATGCAGGTGCGGGTAAAATCAGCAGTAGCGTAGGAGATAACTTAAAATCACCAGATGCCATAGTGAAACAGGTAACTGTTGATTTAAATGCCAAAACCATAGCTTTTACAACACCGAACGAATGGTCGATTATTGGAGATGCAACTTTGGGTGGCTGGAACAATGATACCGACATGAAAGTGGTAAATGATGGAAAGTCAAATAATTACTCCGTTAAAACCACTTTAACCACTGGTGCATTGAAATTCAGATTCAAACATGATTGGACAGTTAATCTCGGTGGTAGCATAACTGCTTTAACCAATGGAGGCGATAACATTGCCGTAACCGTTCCCGGAACTTATACCATTACTTTAGATGTAGCCGCTAAAAAAGCTACAATGGTTAAAAACTAATCCTTATTATCTGCCCTGCAGTTACATGCTGCAGGGCTTTTTTTAAAATCTTTAAAGTTTTAGCATGAACAGATCTCATACCCATCCAAATTATCCGTTTCCAATTCATAATCATACTAATACTTCTTTTTTTAAATGGGTAACATCCATTTTTACCCTATTGGTTGTTTTGCTAACAAACAATCTGTTTGCGCAAAAGCTGGAGCGTGTAGAACCTATGTTCTGGTTTACAGGCATGCACAACCCTAAATTACAATTACTTGTGCATGGCGATAACATTGCCAATGCTACAGTAAGCCTTACTTACCCGGGCGTAAAACTGGTGAAAGTAAACAAAGTTGAAAACCCTAATTACCTCTTTCTCGATTTAAATATTGCCCAAACCGTAAAACCAGGAAGCTTTCCAATTAATTTTTCGGTAAATGGCAAAAAGATATTCAGTTATGCCTACGAATTTAAAAGCCGCGATAAAAGTGCGGGCAGAATTCAGGGCGTAACCAATAAAGATTTTATTTACCTGCTTATGCCCGATCGTTTTTCGAACGGAGATGAAAGCAACGACATTGTGCAGGGTTTAACAGAAACCGCACTCAACCGCGATAGCATGTATTACCGCCATGGCGGAGATATCCAGGGGGTAATGAACCACCTCGATTACCTTAAAGATTTAGGCGTAACCACTGTTTGGATGACCCCTGAGGTAGAAAACGACATGCCACACGCTTCATACCATGGTTATGCGGTAACCGATCATTACAAAATAGATCCCCGTTATGGAACAAATGCACTTTACAAAAAATATGTAGAGTTGGCCCATGCCAAAGGATTAAAAGTAATTAAAGATATTGTACACAACCACATTGGTACCCAACATTGGTTTTATAAGGATTTACCAATGAAAAGCTGGCTGAACCAGTGGCCAACATATACGCAAACCAGTTACCGCGATCAAACTGTAATGGATATACACGCCTCTGCGGCAGATCGGAAACAAATGCTCGATGGCTGGTTTGTACCTTCAATGCCCGATTTAAACCAAACTAACCCTTATGTACAAAATTACTTAACCCAAAACCACATCTGGTGGATTGAGTATGCAGGTATTGATGGTTTGCGTTTAGATACTTATGGCTATAACGATCCGGCTTACATGGCAGACTGGGCACTTAAAGTGCAGGCAGAATTTCCTCATTTGTCCGTTTTTGGCGAAACATTGGTAACTGCTGTAGCCAATCAGGCCTTTTTTACAGGTGGCAATACGGTTAACCGCGGTTTTGATACCCACTTGCAAGGCATAACCGATGCCACTTTAAAAGATGCCATTTACGAAGGAATTAATGGTAAAAACGGCTGGGTAGATGGAATTAACCGTTTATATGCCACCCTGGCACACGATTTTCTTTATAAAAACCCAAATACCAATTGCATCTTTTTAGATAACCACGATATGAGCCGCTTCTATTCGATGGTTGGCGAAGATTTCGACAAATATAAAATGGGCATGAGCATTTTACTTACCATGCGTGGTATCCCTGAAATGTATTATGGTACTGAAATTTTAATGAAAAATTTTTCCAATCCAGATGGGTTAATCCGCTCTGATTTTCCTGGGGGTTGGAAGAATGATAAAAAGGATAAATTCATTGCTGATGGTCGTACAAACAAAGAAAATGAAGCTTTCAACTTTGTTAAAACATTGGCAAATTTCCGAAAAACCAGTGCAGCTTTACAAACCGGAAAGTTGATGCAATTTGTGCCTCAGGATGATATTTATGTTTATTTCCGTTATACCAACGAACTAAAAGGCTCGGTAATGGTTATTGTAAACAATACAGAAAAAGAAAAAACTTTAAATACCGATCGTTTTGCCGAAAGAACAAAAGGAATTACCACTGCAAAAAATGTAATTACCGGAGAAAACGTCGAATTTAAAAACATCAAAGTACCCGCTAAAACAACTTTAGTGCTCGAATTAAGGTAGAAGGTTGAGGGTTTAAGGCGGAAGGTAATTGCCTATTGCCAAATAAATGCTATGCCTTGAAACCTGATACTTATTAAAAAATATAAAATAAAGATGCAAAATAATAGTCATATAGAACCTTCTAACCTCAACCTTAAGCCTTCTGCCTCAATAAAGGCTTGCCTTTTCGATTTAGATGGTGTACTGGTTGATACTGCGGTTTACCATTATAAAGCGTGGAAACGTTTGGCCAATACCATGGGTTTTGATTTTACCGAAGCGCAGAATGAGCAGTTGAAAGGCGTTAGCCGGGTAGAAAGTTTAAATAAAATTTTAAGCTGGGGTGGTGTAGAAAAAACTGATCGTGAAAAGGAAGAACTTGCCAGTTTAAAAAACAGCTGGTATGTAGATATGATCACGAAGATGACGCCGGCAGAAGTATTACCCGGTACAGTTGATTTTTTAACCGCCATTCACAAAGCCGGTTATAAATTGGCCTTAGGCTCGGCAAGTAAAAACTCAGGCATCATTTTGGAGAAAACGCACCTGGCCCACTTCTTCGATGAGATTGTAGATGGCAATATGGTTACAAAATCAAAACCCGACCCTGAGGTTTTTTTAAAAGGTGCCGAACTTTTGGGCTTTAAACCCGAAGAATGTGTGGTTTTTGAAGATGCCGTTGCAGGCGTAGAAGCCGCAAAAAGAGGAGGGATGAAAGCAATCGGAATCGGCGAAAAAAGTGTGCTTACGCAGGCCGATGTAGTAGTAAGCGGATTAGACAAATTAACAGTTACAGATTTAGAGAATTTATAGTTTAGTGTGCGGTACAAGGTTTAGAGGGATGCCCTCCAATCTTTGCATCTCACTACTCAATTTTCAATTATGAAAAATTACATTAAGGCAGATGAGTGGAATATTATCGAAGAAGGCTTTGATCCACATTTGAATAAAATTTCGGAGAGTATTTTCAGCCTGGGCAATGGTCGCATGGGGCAGCGTGCAAATTTTGAAGAAACTTACAGCGGCGAAACCCTATCTGGTAACTATGTTGCAGGGGTATATTATCCAGATAAAACCCGTGTGGGATGGTGGAAAAATGGCTATCCTGAATATTTTGCCAAAGTATTAAATGCTGCAAACTGGGTTGGTATTGAAGTAAAGCTTGATGATGAAATTCTTGATCTGGCAACAGCAGAAGTACAAGATTTCAAGCGTGTATTGAATATGCATGCCGGCTACCTGGAGCGGACTTTTACCGCAAAATTAAAGAGCGGAAAAGCCCTGAAAGTAAAAGCTACCCGTTTTTGCAGCATAGCCGATGATGAAGTTGGTGCCATTAAATACACCATTATACCCTTAAATTTTGATAGTAAATTAACCTTAACGCCTTTTATTGATGGCGATGTTAAAAACCAGGACAGTAACTACGATGAAAAATTTTGGGATAAGGTAACTGATGAAATTTCAGGAACCGAAGCCTATATCAAATTAAGAACAAAGAAAACTGAGTTTGAGGTTTGTACCGGTAGCAATATCGAACTGTATAAAAACGCCGAAAAACTAAACATTAATCCAGAGGCGGTACGTAAAGAAAAATTCGTTGCACAAACTTTTTCTCTAGATGTTAAAGCAAACGAGGAGATTACCCTGGTTAAAATTGCTGCTAATTTATCTTCAGAGAATTATGCTAAAGAATCTCTTTTAAAAGAAACAAAAGCAGTTATTGCCAAAGCATCTGCTAAAGGATTTGATACTTTATTAAAAGAACAAACCGAAACCTGGGCAACCAAATGGGAAGAAAGTGATATCATAATTGAAGGAGATGTTTCGGCCCAGCAAGCCATTCGTTTCAATATTTTTCAGCTTTTCCAAACGTATACCGGCAAAGATGATCGATTGAATATCGGTCCGAAAGGTTTTACAGGCGAAAAATACGGCGGCTCTACCTATTGGGATACTGAAGCTTATTGTGTACCATTTTACCTGGCTACAGCCCCACAGGAAGTAAGCAAAAACTTGTTGGTGTACCGCCATAAACAATTGGGTAAAGCAATTGAAAATGCAGCAAAATTAGGTTTTAAAGATGGTGCTGCATTATATCCAATGGTTACCATGAATGGCGAAGAATGCCACAACGAGTGGGAAATTACTTTTGAAGAAATTCACCGTAACGGTGCCATTGCCTTTGCCATTTTCAATTACATCCGTTATACGGGCGACGATAGTTATTTATCAGATTTTGGTTTAGAAGTATTAATCGGTATTGCCCGTTTCTGGAAACAACGTGTTAACTGGAGCAACGATAAACAACAATATGTAATGCTTGGCGTAACCGGGCCAAATGAATACGAAAACAACGTAAACAATAACTGGTACACCAATATTTTAGCTACATGGTGCATGAAATATGCAACCGAAGCCGCTGAAATTGTAAAAACACAACAACCAGAAAAATACAACAGCTTACTAAAAAGCATAAATTTTAATCAGCAAGAGTTTGCTGATTGGGCCGACATTATTGAGAAAATGTATTACCCTCATGATGAAAAACTTGGCATTTTCTTACAACAGGATGGTTATTTGGATAAAGAACAGACTTTGGTTAGTGATCTCCCTGCAAGTGAACGACCAATTAACCAGAAATGGAGTTGGGACAGGATTTTGAGGTCGTGCTTTATTAAACAGGCCGATGTTTTACAAGGATTGTACTTTTTTGAAGAAGACTACGATCTCGATACTTTAAAACGAAACTTCGACTTTTACGAGCCGCGCACCGTACATGAAAGCTCTTTATCGCCTTGCGTACACAGTATATTGGCTGCAAAATTAAATGATGAAGCGCGTGCTTACGAATTTTACCTGCGCACGGCACGTTTAGATCTTGATGATTATAACAACGATACCGAAGATGGCCTGCACATTACCTCAATGGCAGGTACCTGGATGAGTGTGGTAGAAGGTTTTGCGGGTATGCGGGTTAGAAACGGTAAACTTCAATTTAATCCCTTCTTACCTGATAAATGGAAATCATTTTCTTTTACCATTGGTTTTAGAGGCGCAACCTTAAAAATTAACATTACCGAAAACGGTATCAGTATAAAAAATAATGCAGCAATCGATTTAGAAATCGGCATTAGAAACCAGGTTTATAAATTAGCTGGAAATACCGAAATCGAAGTAAATAATGCAGCGTTGGTATGAGGAATGTAAAGGGTTTAAAGGTTGTGGATAGCGGGTTAAAATTTCAATCTTCCGTAAATAGAAAAACCTTTTCAGTCCTATCTCTGTTCCCTTTTGGAGGAGGTAAAGGTAGGTACATAACACTTTTTTTTACTTTTGCCATTCTTACATTATCATCCTTTGCACAAAAAAAGCGTACAAAAATGAACGATAAACAAATCGTTATTTACCAGTTATTGCCCCGCTTATTTGGGAATAAAAATACAACCAATATCCCTTACGGAACCATTGAACAGAACGGTTCTGGTAAGTTTAATGATATCAGCGATAAGGCTTTAGCAGGCATAAAAGAACTCCACGTAAATTATGTTTGGTATACCGGCGTACTGGCCCATGCAAGTTTAACTGATTATAGTGCTTACGGAATTAAAGTAGACGATGCCGATGTAGTAAAGGGCAGAGCAGGTTCTCCGTACGCTATCCGAGATTATTATGATGTTGACCCTGATTTAGCTGTTGACGTTAAAAACCGGATGAAAGAATTTGAGGCTTTGGTAAAGAGAACACATGATCATAACCTGAAAATGCTTATCGATTTTGTGCCCAATCACGTTGCCAGAAGCTATCATTCTTATACAAAACCAAGTGGAGTAACCGACTTTGGGGAAAAAGACGATGTTACAAAAGCTTTTAGTACCACCAACGATTTTTACTATACCCCTGGGCAACCATTTTCAGTGCCCACATCAGGATCAAAATCTACCCCGATCTCCGCCTTGCAAGATCGGAAATTTGAAGAAAACCCAGCAAAGGCAACTGGTAATAACGTATTTTCTGCCCAACCCAAATATGATGATTGGTACGAAACCATTAAATTAAATTATGGAGTAGACTACCTGAATGGAGAAAGACAATATTTCGATCCCATTCCACCTGTTTGGCTTAAAATGCGGGATATTTTAATATACTGGACTAAAAAAGGCGTAGATGGCTTTAGGTGTGATATGGCCGAAATGGTACCCATTGCCTTTTGGAATTGGGTTATACCACAAGTAAAACAAGTTAACCCCGATCTTATTTTCTTGGGTGAGGCCTACAATCCAACAGTTTACAAGCAGTATTTGGATGAGGGTAAATTCGATTACCTATATGATAAAGTGGGTTTATATGATGGCCTTAAAATACTGATCAAAAATGAACCAACTGCAGATGTAGCAGCAATTAAGCAGGTGTGGCAGGTAGAAAGTGCTGGTTTTGGCAAACATATGTTGCGCTTTTTAGAAAATCACGATGAAGAACGCATTGCATCAGCAGGATTTGCAGGAAAAGCCGAACTGGCTTTGCCTGCAATGGTTATTTCGGCTACCCTGGGTTCAGGTCCGGTAATGCTTTATTCCGGGCAGGAAGTTGGCGAGCAAGGCAAAGGACAAGAAGGTTTCGGGGGCGATGATAACCGCACAACAATATTCGATTATTGGGGCGTTCCCGATCACCAGAAATGGATGAACGGAGGTTTATTCGATGGTCAGAAACTAAGTGCGGCGCAACAAAGCCTGCGAGCGTATTACAAACAATTGCTAAAAGTTACCACAACCAGCGATGCGGTAGTAAATGGAGAGATATATGAAGTTCCTGTTACTGGGAATATGAATAACCGCATGTATGCTTTTATCCGGTACTCCGGTAAACAACGTTTATTGGTTGTGGCCAATTTCGACAGAACACAAACTTTAAACGCCAATATCGAAATTCCAGATCAGATTTTAAAAGTTAAACATTCATCCCCGGTTACAGATTTGTTAACCGAAAGGAAATTAAACATCCCGGCAGGAACTAGTATACCAGTAACCGTTACACCCGTTAGCGCACAGGTGATAGAATTTTAATCATTAGCAATGCATTAAGTGTAACTCGGGTAGCGATTGAACATTATTTATAACCAATATAACGCCCTGCGCCCCGCGCTAAGCGCTTAAACAAACCAAAATGAGCTTAAAAACAATATTTGAAAACCCAAAATTAACACTTGTTCAAATCATTAACATGAGTGTAGGTTTTTTTGGCATCCAGTTCGGTTGGGATTTACAGCGTGCCAACATGGGGCGTATTTACGAAAACCTGGGGGCCAATCCCGATCAGGTTCCGTTATTGTTTTTGGCAGCACCTTTAACAGGCTTATTGGTACAACCGATTATTGGTTACCTGAGCGATCGTACCTGGCATCCAAAATGGGGCAGAAGAAGACCATATTTTATGGTTGGTGCCATTGTAAGCAGTATCGCTTTAATTTTTATGCCACATAGCAGCGTATTGTGGATGGCAGCCGGCCTGCTTTGGGTTTTAGATGTTTTTGGAAACATTGCCATGGAACCTTTCCGCGCTTTTGTTACCGATAAATTGCCTGATAGCCAGGTTAACCGTGGTTTTATTATGCAAAGCATGATGATTGGATTGGGTGGGAGTGTGGCATCGGCGTTGCCATGGATTATGAACAATGTTTTTCATTTAACCAACACAGCAGAAAAAGGCAATATTCCTGAAAATGTTAAATTTTCTTTTTATATCGGCGCATTTTTCTTTTTAGCCGCTGTATTATGGACGGTTTTTACAACTAAAGAATACCCGCCACAAGAAGTGGATTTTAAAGAAAAAGTTAAAGAAAGCAACAAAGGTTTTGGTGGTGGTGCCCGCGAAATTTTTGGTGCATTAAAAAATATGCCCAAAAGGATGCAGATTGTTTCTTTGGTGCAGTTTTTTACCTGGCCAGGCTTATTTTTAATGTGGTTTTATTACACCACGGCTGTTGCTGTGAATGTTTTTGGCGGGAAAGATGCCGCAGATCCGGTTTATGCCCAAGGTGCAGATTTTGGAAGCTTAACACTTGCCTATTATAGCGTAATCACTTTTCTTTTTGCATTGGTGCTGCCAAAAATTGCCGATGCATTGGGTAGAAAAACCACGCACGCGCTCTGTTTAATTTGCGGGGCCATTGGCTTAATCAGTGTAGCCTGGGTGCACGATAAAAATATGTTGTATTTATGTATGACAGGCGTTGGTATTGCCTGGGCCAGTATCCTTTCTATGCCTTATGCCATGTTAAGCGGATCGTTACCAAAAGATAAAATAGGGATCTACATGGGGATTTTTAACTTTTTTATTGTTTTGCCAGAGATTATTGCCTCATTAGGTTTTGGCTGGCTGATGCGTAATGTTCTGAATAATGATAGACTTTTAGCGGTACAACTAGGCGGTGGATTGATGATTTTAGCGGCAATAATCTGTTATTTATTTATTCGTGAACCAAAGAAAACAGATGAAGTTTTGACTTCCAAACTGGAAGTAGAAGAAAATAGATCGATGTAAATAGGGCATAAATTGCCATTATTTATATTCGGTCTGTGAGGACACAGACCGGGGAGATGAGCAAGATCAGTATAAAGATTCCGTGGTCTGTGTCCCCACAGACCACTAACAGCATTTATTTGTAGGCATACAACCCGATAGGATTCACTGCCATTATTTGAGATTAAACAAGGAAATAAAGTTTGGTTCACGGGGACATGAATCAGGGCACAAGGACACAGACCGAGGAGATGATCAATGATCCCGTGGTATGTGTGCTCACCGACCACTAACAGCATTTATTTTGTAGGCATACAACCCGATAGGATTCACTGCCATTATTCGAGATTACATAAGGAAATAAATTAAGGTTCGTGAATACATGAACCAGAGCATAAAAATGAAAGCTATTCCGTGGCCTGTGTCCCCACAGGCCACCAATTTCGTGCACTGAATTGAAGTAAAATAAAATCCTAACCAAATGAAAAAAAACATCCTTTATCTATTTTTATTGATAACTGTATTTAATAGCGGATGTAAAAAAGCATCAAATGACGGAGGTATAGAGCTAACGCCAACCAATCAAAAGGCAGATTTACCTTCTGGAGCAAAAGATGGAGTAGTATTTATCAATAATGGCACATCAGCCATTGTAACACTTTATGCCCCGGGTAAAAAATCAGTTTCATTGATTGGCGAATTTAACAATTGGTTGGTAACTGCTGCACCGATGAAAAATACACCAGATGGAAATTACTGGTGGATTCAGCTCGATAATTTAAATCCGAATTCAGAATATGCTTATCAATTTTATGTAGATGGGAATTTAAAAGTTGCCGATCCTTATTGCGAAAAAGTACTCGATCCTGATAACGATCAATACATCACTGCTGCAACCTATCCAAATTTAAAAGCATATCCAACGGGTAAAACCACGGGTATTGTAAGTACAATGCAGGCCAATCAGCCAAACTATACCTGGAGAAATGCCAGTTTTACACGCCCTGCAAAAGATAACCTCGTGATTTACGAATTACTCGTCCGCGATTTTACATCCGATCATAATTATGCTTCAACCTTGACCAAACTCGATTATTTGGTAGGTTTGGGTATAAATGCAATTGAACTGATGCCCGTAAATGAGTTCGAAGGGAATTTAAGCTGGGGTTATAATCCATCGTTTTATTTTGCACCCGATAAATATTACGGTACCAAAACGGCTTTGCAGAATTTTATTGATGAGTGCCATGGCCGTGGCATTGCCGTAATTATGGATATGGTTTTGAATCATTCATTTGGGCAATCGCCAATGGTACAATTGTATTTCGATGGCTCAAAACCAACAACTGCCAGCCCATGGTTTAATGTTGATGCCAAGCATCCTTTTAATGTGGGTTACGATTTTAACCATGAGAGCCAGGCAACGAAAAAATTCTCCAAAGATGTAATGAAGTTTTGGATGCAGCAGTATAAAATTGATGGTTTCCGCTTCGATCTTTCTAAAGGATTTACCCAGAAAACATCAACAGATGATGCACAATTCAGGCTGTTCGACGCAAGTCGTATTGCCATTTGGAAAGATTATAATGCATTTATAAAAAGCGTTGATGGCAATAATTTTTATGTGATTTTAGAACATTTTGCAGAAGAATCTGAAGAAAAGGTGCTGGCTGATGATGGAATGATGTTGTGGAACAACCTAAATGTAAACATGAACGAAGCCACTATGGGCTGGCTGGGAAACTCGAATTTTCAATGGGGTTTTTATGGTAACCATGGTTTTGCCAAATCGGATGGACTGGTTACCTATGGCGAAAGTCATGATGAAGAAAGGCTGAATTTTAAAAACATCAGTTACGGTAACGGGTCAGGTAGTTATACAATTAAAGGGAATTTGGCAATAGCATTAAAAAGAGAAGAATTGGCCGCAGCATTTTTATTTAGTATTCCGGGGCCAAAAATGGTGTGGCAGTTTGGAGAATTGGGTTACGATATTAGCATTGATTATAACAACAGGACAGGTGAAAAACCAATTAAGTGGGATTATTACAGCGATCCAAACCGTAAGGCTTTGTACGATGCTTATGCCAAATTGATCAGGCTAAAGAAAAACAACAGCATTTTTAATTCAGCAAATTCTACGTATAGTTTAGCGGGCGGAATTAAATATATTAAGTTAATTGAAGGAAACAATACCGTTGTAGTGGTTGGAAACTTTGATGTGGTGAACCAAACAGCCAATATTGATTTTGGTACAGCAGGCAATTGGACAGATGCTTTCGGGAGCAATATTAACCTGGCCAGCAACATTTACACACAAACATTGGCACCAGGAGAATACCATATTTTTAGTAAAACGGCTTTAAAGTAAAATAAACTGATAAGTTTTGGATAGTGGAGTTTTAGTTTTTTCACTTTGATCAAAATCCGGACGTAATAATCTTGTTGTTTTTAGTTAATATTGCGATAACAACTAACAAATTAATGGACAACAAATTAGCGCATCACTTATTATGGGAACGATTACGAACTGGTGATAAAGATGCGTTTTTTGATCTCTATGCTGCGCTTTATTATCCATTGGTAAATTTCGGAATCAGGGTTTGTGCCGATGCCGATACGGCCAGCGAAGCTACCGACCTAGTTTTTACCACTATATGGGAAAAACATGAAAGTTTAACCCGCGTTGATAATGTTGAAGCTTACCTGCGTACTTTCCTTAAGAGGAAATTACTAAGAATTCTCGAACGAAAACGCAAAATTAACGATGCCCTTTTTAATGCCGGAGCCGATGGCGATTGGATGGAAATGAGTTACGAAGAATTTATTGTTAAAGTACAAAGTGATGAGCTGGTAAAACATCAGCTCAAAAATGCGTTGGAAAAGTTGACATTTAGGCAGAAACAACTCATCCATCTGAAATTTTTTGATGGATTAACTTACGAACAAATTGCCGAACAAAGCAATCAAACCATTAAAACTGCTTACAATACCATTTACGATGCACTTAAAATCCTGAGAAAGGAATTTAACGCGTAAATCATTTTTTCTAGGCTTAGTAAAAAAGGTCTTGAATTGCGTTAACGATAGCAGCGGCATCCTTTTGGTATACCTGAAGCTTAATAAGCGAAGGGATAACCAAAAGATACAGCGGATAGCGTGTTAAAACGCCCAAAAAAATCACGGCATAACCTATATTGAAAAAATCACCAGATCTTTTATCCGTTAAAATTCTTTTTTACCCGTCTAAATTTGATTTTACAAATTAAATTTCCTTCTTCTGTCGCTATTCAATGCATATATTCGGTAATGTTAAAAAAAAGTTAAAATTTCCTTAGGAAAAAGTAAAGCTTTTAGGCACTGCTATATAAAAGGCAAACAATAATGGTTGATAGAAGTAAATTTAATGCAGAAGACTTTTTAGTCGACAGCACTTTCCAGCAATATTGCGCTGGAACAGATAAGCTTTGCATTGGATATTGGGAGAAGTATATTAATGCCCATCAAGAACAGGCGGAGGTAATTGCAGAGGCGAAAAAACTGTATGTGATATTGAGCGGTAACAAACGTCCGTTAAACAAACAAGTAGAAACATTTAAAGAAAGTGTATTCCCGGTAGGAAAGGTTGTAAAGATTAACCGTTATTTATGGCTTAAAATTGCTGCGGCAATCATTTTCATTATTGGTTCGGTACTTATTTATAACAACTATAATCATTACAATAGTGTTAAAAACGCTGCGCAGGTGATGAATACGTTCACTACAAAAAACGGCGAGCGCAAAAAAATCAGGCTTCAGGATGGTACCGCTGTGTTATTGAATGCGAAAAGTTCTTTATCCGTTAACAAAGGTTTTAACGATCAAACCAGGGAAGTAACCTTAACCGGAGAGGCTTTTTTCGATGTTGCACACAATAAAAATAAGCCGTTTAAAGTGCATACTACTGATTTTAATATCAATGTGCTGGGCACGGCTTTTAATGTAAAAGCCTATCCTGATGAAATTACTTCAGAGGCAACCTTAATCCGTGGGTTAATTACAATGGAAGCTGTAAATGGAAATGGAGGTACCATTACCCTTAAACCAAGTCAGAAAGTTACTTTTTATAAAAATGTTGCTCCTCAATTAAAAAGCAAACTGGTAAAGCCAACTGCTCCCCAGCCCGAAATTACCATTAATCATTACACTAAAATTAAGGATAGCACGATTGTAGAAACCGCGTGGACGCAAAACCGGATTGAGATTTACGACCAGGATTTTGATGAAATTAAGAATGTTTTAGAGAAATGGTATAATGTAGAAATCAAATTTACAGACCCCGCCATAGAAAAATACCGTTTTACGGCAACCATTACAAATGAGACTATTGAACAGGTTTTGAATGCCTTAAAAGCAACTGAAAATAATTTTAAATATGAGATAAAGGGAAAACAGGTAATCATCTCAAAATAGGAAGAAAAAAAGGACGGTGTTGGAGCACCGCCCTTAAATATTTCTCTTTTGATTAATTAATGGCAGTTTATGCGCAAACAGATTGCTGCCAAGAACTTATGCAACCAAAAAAACAAAAATATGATTTATTATTACTTACTGCAAGGGCGCCCAAAATATAAAGCGCTCTTAAAATTCATTATGCTAATGAAACTAACCTGTATTATGGTTTTCATTACCTGTCTTAATGTTTCGGCATCGGTTTTTTCTCAGGAAAAAATTTCTTTAGATGTTAAGAAAACAAAACTGGCCAGGGTATTACAGATTATTGAACAGCAAAGCAGTTACCATTTTGTTTACAGTTCTTCTTATGTTCCTGTTAATAAGGATGTAAGTATTACTGTTACCAATACTTTGGTTACTGATGTGTTGGCAGCCATTTTAAACAGAACGAACCTGAAATATTCTGTCTCTGAAGGTGGCTTAATTGTAATTAGCAAAAATAAGGAAGTACCAATCGGCGGAACGGTTAAAGATGCACTTGGAGGTGCACTACCCGGAGCAACTGTTCGGGTAAAAGGAACAGGTATTGGTACCTCAACAGATGTAAATGGTAAATTTTCTTTAAATGCGCCAGAAAATGCGGTTTTGGTGGTTTCATTTGCAGGTTTTCAAACAAAGGAAATTTCAATCGGTGCTCAAACCAGTATCGATATAGTGCTTTCAGAAGATACCAAACAGCTTACCGATGTAGTGGTTACGGCTTTGGGCATCAAAAAAGAAAGAAGAGCTTTAGGTTATTCAGTTACGCAAATTGGTGGCGAAACCTTAACACAGGCACGCGAAAATAACGTTACCAACTCATTGGTGGGTAAGGTAGCAGGTTTGGATATTGCAGGCACATCAGGCGGTGCCGGTGCAGCAACCAACGTTACCATTCGTGGGGTATCGAGCATGGGCCCATCAAAACAACCACTATATGTGGTAAATGGTATTCCGATGGAAAGTGCCCCTGTTGGTTTTGGAAGTACAATAGGTATTGGAAACAACGGCGGTCAATACGATAACGCTCCCGATCTGGGCGATGCGATTAGCAATTTAAATCCCGATGATATTGAAAGCATTTCCGTTTTAAAAGGTGCTGCCGCTTCAGCTTTATATGGCAACAGAGCAAAAGCTGGGGTAATTTTAATAACCACCAAAAGTGGAAAAGGGAACAGCATCGAATTTAGCAGTAACTATGTAGCCGAACAGGTAATGGATAGAACCAATTGGCAATATGTTTACGGCCAGGGTGCCAATGGGGTAAAACCTGCTGATGCAACCGCAGCCGCCCAGGTAGGCGGTTCGAGCTGGGGAGCAAAATTAGATGGATCAAACGTAGTTCAGTTTGATGGGGTGAGCAGACCTTATTCGGCCCAGGAAAATAATATTGAGGATTTTTATAGAACAGGGGGAACCTTTACCAATACCCTGGCATTAAACAAATCATTTACCGGTGGCGTAATGCGCCTATCGGCAAGTGATTTAACTAACCGTTCTGTTGTGCCAAACTCTGGCTTAAACAGACAAAACTTTACCCTATCAGGTACTTTCGATCCCATTAAAAATTTGGTAATTGATGCACGCTTCAACTACATTTTAGAACAAGCAAATAACCGCCCTATGGTTTCAGATGGTGCAGGTAATGCCAATTACAACGCAGCGTTTTTACCAACCAGCGTAAATATTGAAACACTTAAGCCGGGTACAAAACCCGATGGATCTGAGCTTTCGTATAACACTGGCAATACCTATGCTACTAACCCTTGGTTTGCCGCTTACAATTTTATCCACAATACCAAAAGAGAGCGTTTATTGAGTTCTATCAACGCAAAATATACTTTCGATAACGGACTGTTTTTACAATTACGTGCGGGTAGAGACTCGTACAACGATAATTATTTAGGTATTACTCCTTCAGGTACAGCTTACGATGCTGATGGGGGGTATACAGAGCAGATCAGTAAATTTTCTGACCTTAACGTTGATGCATTAATTGGTAAATCTTTTAAAATTGATGATTTTTCAATCACACCGAATTTTGGTGCCAGTTATCGTCGTACCAAAGGGGCCGGAACCACAAATACAGGTGGTTCGTTCCAGATTTTTGGCGTGTATAATTTAGCCAATACCGGCGGTAAAGCTGTTGGTATTTATCAAACAGATCAAGAAACTCAATCGGTATATGGTACTTTGGAATTAGCCTATAAGGATATTTTATATTTAACAGGAAGTTTACGCAATGACTGGTTTTCTACACTGGCAACCCCAGGGAAAGATAATAAACTCAATAGCATCTATCCCTCTGTAAGCGGTTCATTTGTTTTCTCAGAGTTATGGAAACCATCTTTTTTAAGTTTTGGTAAACTTAGGGCAGGTTATGCAATGGTTGGACAGGCTACAGATCCGTTCCAAACCCAACTATACTATAATTTACGTAGCGAAACCGTTAATGGAAGCTCATTGGGTAATATTGTTAATCCAGCAATTCCAAATGCTACGTTAAAAGCGTCAAGTGCTACAGAATTAGAGATTGGTACGGAGATGAAGTTCTTTGGCGATCGTTTGAGCTTCGATTTAACCTGGTACAATAAAAAATCGAAAGATGAAATCCTGGCTGTTCCTGCTTCTACCACAACAGGTTATAACGCTGCCATTTTAAATATTGGCCGTTTGCAAAACAAAGGGATAGAAGGCTTGGTATCTGGAGTTGTTTTAAAGAATAAGGATTTTAACTGGACATCAAGCATAAACGGTTCATACAATGATAATAAAGTATTAACCCTTGCACCTGGTACCGCCTCGCAACCATTAGCAACCTCAAGAAGTAATGTAGGCTTTTTGCAAAATTTAGAAGGATTGGCTATTGCGCAGGTTATGGCTTACGATTATAAGTATGATGCAAATGGCAATATTGTTAAAGGTGCCGACGGGATTCCGGAAAGAGGAGAATTGAAACCTTATGGTTCGGCATACAATAAATGGACTGCCGGATGGAATAACGAATTTACTTATAAAGGAATTAATCTTTCATTCTTAATCGACGGTAAATGGGGTGGCAAAATTTTCTCAGCTACTGATTATTATGGTTATGTGTTTGGTTTGCATCAGTCAACACTCGAAAACCGTGATGCATTGGATGCTGCCGCTGCTGCTGACCCTACCAAACCAAATGCGGCAACTTATTACACCAATTTTGCTAATAATGTATCAAAACAGTTTGTGCAGGATGCGAGCTTTATAAAGTTCAGACAGGTCATTTTAGGCTATAATTTTCCTGCAAAAATGTTCAATAATAAAATTAAAGGTTTAAACGTAAGCTTTGTTGGTCGTAACTTATTCATTCTGATGAAGAAAACAGACAACATTGATCCCGAATCGAGCTATAATGCAACCATTCCTGGTATGGAGTTAGGTGGTGTGCCACCAGTACGTACCTACGGTTTAAATTTAAGTGTTAAGTTATAATCCTTTAAAAAAAATTGAAATGAAAACGATCATAAAATTATACGTACCTCTTTTATTATCTGGATTAGCCATGATAACTGGTTGTACAAAAGACTTTGAAAAAATTAATACAGATCCAACAGCTATCAGTCAGGAGCAATATAACCCAAACTTCCTATTATCTACGGCTCAGTTAAATTATACAGGGAGCATCGATTTTGCTTACGAAACCTGGAGAGGTAATTTAATCTATGCCTCAACCATGATGCAGGGCATGTCGTCTGTTATTAGTTATTGGGCAGGAGATAAATACTTGCTTAACGAAGGTTACACCGCGGCTTATTGGGAAAAAGCTTATCCCGATCAGGTTAAATATGCTGCCGATCTGGTTGAATTTACCAAAGGAAAGCCTCAATATAACAACGTTTACCAAATGGGTAGAATCTGGAAAGCACTCATTTTTGAAAGATTAACAGATTTATATGGCGATATACCTTATTTTGATGCAGGTAAAGGTTATTACACCGCAAATTTGTATCCTAAATATGATGCACAACAGGCTATATATGCCGATCTGTTAAAAGAGGTTGATGAAGCCAGCACAGCATTAAATGCAAGCGGTGATAAAGTTACAGGCGACCTTATTTTCGCTGGTGACATTGCCAAATGGAAACGTTTTGGCAATAGTTTGATGTTGCGTATGGCCATGAGGCTAACCAAAGCCGATGCAACATTGGCACAAAACTATATCAACAAAGCGGTAGGCAAAACCATGACCAGCGACGCTGATAATGCATTTTTTAAACATGATGCCAATGGTGACCGTGTAACTAAAAACAGAAATTCGCAGGTGCTTTTGGGAGATGGTGGTCAAGAGAATTTTTATACCCGCTGGAGCAGCACCTTTATCAATTATTTAAAAACCAATAACGACCCGCGTCTAGGTAAGGTTGCGGTAACCAAGCTATATTTAACCGATGGAACTAAGGATCAAAATCCTGCTTTCATTACAACTGCTGCAGTACAAAAGGGCATGCCAAACGGTAAAGATTTAAGCGGTATTGCAGCCAGGGATGTACGCCAGGATCCTTCCTATACAGATTTTACCGATTATTCCTCACCGAATCCCGGTATGTTGAAAAAGGATGGTAATACCTTTATTTTAACTTATGCAGAAACAGAACTGCTTTGGGCAGAGGCTGCACAGCGTTACAATATTGGTGGTAGCGCAGCTACACATTACAATGCAGGCGTAACTTCGGCAATGACGTATTTATCGCAGTACGACCCATCAATGACTGTTAGTGCTACTGATGCTGCTGCATATCTGGTGGCACATCCTTATCTACCGGCAAATGGTTTGGATATGATTGCTACCCAATATTGGGCACATACCATTACCATGTTGGATTTTTACGAAACATGGTCTAACTGGCGGAGAACAGGCATACCTGCTTTAACTCCAGTAATTTATAGTGGTAACGCAACCAATGGAACAATTCCACGCCGTTTTCCTTATCCGCTTTTTGAAGGTGTTACCAATGCAGTAAATTATAAAGCTGCATCAGCCGCCGTACCTGGTGGCGATAAGTTGGTAGGAAAAGTATGGTGGGATAAATAACAAGGCTTCACGGTTTTTATACTGGCCGACATTGCATTGCGCAGTGTCGGCTTTTTTATTTTTGGGTACTTGAGTAGCGTTTCACTGCATTTAATACTTCGCATGAGCATTGCATCAAACGTTTGCGCAATACTTGCTTAAGCATATGGAAAAAGTTTAATATATCTTTAAACTAAATGGGCCTGTTTGTAATGTCAAGGCTTCAGCAAAGGGAAATTACCACTAAACGCCAAATACAATTCACTACATGAAAAATATGCTAATTACCGTTGGTTTAATCATCATTACCACGGGGTTTATATTCGGTCAAACCGATAGTACCATTGTAAAATCAGTAGCTGATGTGAAAGAAATAAAAGCAGGCGACCAGAAAATCGTCTTTCCTGAAAGTCCTAAAGGATATTCCCTCGTATTTAAAGGAAGCAACCACGAGCCCATTATAAATCCATCGGGCAAAATTACCACACCACTGGTTGCAACAAAAGTGAAACTCTACTTTCAATTGATTAATGAAACAACTGATTCGATAAAGTACGATGTTTCAAAAGAAATAATTGTACCCGGAAAATATGCCGACGCTGGTGTTAATCCACAACCCTTCGTTATTCCGGCTTTACGCGAATGGCATGGAGATAAAGGTAATTTCATACTCACAAAAACCAGCAGGATAGTTTTAAATGCAAATGATGAGTCAGCGTTGAAAAATGCTGCCGGTATTTTAAAACAGGAATTGAAAGATAAGCTGGGTTTTATGCTGTTGATCGTAAAAGGAAAACCTAAAAAAGGAGACGTTTTCTTGACCTTAAATACCAAAGATAAAAGCATTGGAGAGGAGGGTTATTACTTTAATATTGACGAGCATGTAACCATTAGTGCCGAAAAATACCAGGGATTATTTTGGGGAACACGGACTTTGTTGCAATTACTGGAACAGAAAAATAGTATTCCAAAAGGCCTGGCCAGAGATTACCCTGAATTTAAAGTCCGCGGCTTTGTACTCGATGTTGGCCGTAAGTTCTTTAGTTTACGGTTTTTAAGAGATTATGTGAAATTCATGTCTTACTATAAACTGAACGATTTTCAGATTCATTTAAATGATAACGGTTTTAAAAAATATTTCAACGATAACTGGTCTGAAACCTACTCTGCTTTCCGTTTAGAAAATACAAGCTACCCTGGCTTAACTGCAAAAGATGGTTCTTATACCAAAAAAGAATTTATCGCCTTGCAACAACTTGCAAATGATTATGCCGTGCGTATCATCCCTGAAATTGATGCCCCGGCCCATGCACTGGCTTTTACCAAAGTGGTTCCCGAAATTGGTAGTAAGGCATATGGTATGGATCACCTCGATCTCCATAACCCATTAACCTATACTTTTATGGAAAATGTGTTTAAAGAATACATTTCAGGAAACAACCCCGTGTTTATGGGTAAAGCGGTTCATATTGGCACGGATGAATACGCCAAAAAAGATGCAGAAGTTTTTAGGGCTTTTACCGATCATATGATCAGGTATGTAGAAGATTTTGGGAAAGAGGTAAGGCTTTGGGGCGCATTAACACATGCCAAGGGCAATACCCCTGTTAAAGTAGAAAATGTAGTGATGAATACCTGGTACAACGGATATGCAAATCCTGTTGAGATGAAAAAACTGGGCTACAAACAGATCAGTACGCCAGATGGATGGCTTTATATTGTGCCCGCTGCGGGCTATTATTTTGATTACCTGAATATAAAAAACCTGTACAGTAAGTGGACTCCCTCGATGATCGGTGATGTTCAGTTTCCTACCGGTGATCCTACCATATTAGGAGGATCTTTCGCCGTATGGAATGATATTGTAGGCAATGGCATTACCGAAAAAGATGTGCACGATAGGGTGTTTCCGGCGATGCAGGTACTTGCGCAAAAAATGTGGGGTGGCAGCAATACGCATTTAACATTCGATGATTTTAGCGTTTTGAGTAAACAAATAGGAGAAGGACCATCGCTAAATATTAGTGGAAAGTTATCCAAAAAGGAAGCTCCATTTACAGCACATTATAGTTTTGATGAAAAGAATAATCAGGTTAAACTTCAAAATACACTATATACCCCAGGATATTTAAAAAATGCCTTAGCATTTTCAGGTGAAAACAGTTTGGCCGAATTGCCTTATACCGAAATTGGATACAATTACACGGTTTCATTTTGGGTAAACCCTGCTAGTAACAATGCAGATAATGCGATACTGTTTAAATCTCCTAACGCCGTTGTAAAACTAGAACAGGCGGGTACGGGTAATCTGGGTTTTTCGAGAGAAGGCTATAATATTGATTTTGGATACCGCTTGCCAGAAAATAACTGGACGCATGTAGTGATAACAGGTACGAATAAGGGGACAAGCCTTTATGTAAATGGTAAGCTGCAAAAGAAATTGTACGATAACTGGATCGAGTTCACAGATAAAGACAAAACAAAAATGCGTAAATCTGAAACACTGTTTTTCCCTTTACACACTATCGGTGGATTTAAAGGAAAGTTAGATGAACTGCAAATTTGGAACAAGGTATTGTCTGATGAAGAAATTTCGGCACTAAAATAAACGGATGCTGTAAAATCAATAACAAGCCAAAGTGATCATTATAGTAAATATTGCTTATACATGCGTTATGCTTCGGAATGCAAAATTAATCAAACGTTTGTGCGATAATTGATCAAATAGCTTTTTGTAAAAGTAATAACTTCAATTATACGTTGCTTATTTAAGTTTTGTTGTTTATCAAATGGCAATCTGTTTTAGTAACAAAATTCTTTATAAAAATTTTACCACTTCTTTGAAGTAGTTTTTTGCAGTGCCGGCGTTACTAAATGTAATGTCGGCTTTTTATTGCTAGCTTACTTTGCAATTATCCGATAGCTGCACAAAATAATTTTTTTTAAAAAAAATTGTCACAAATCTATGAGCAAATTTCGAATGATGTAAAAAATTGTCACAAGGTTACCGTAACAGGAATAGCAAATGAAAAACATCAGAGAGAAGCTAGGCCTTACACAAGATCAAATGAGTGGCCTACTTGGGATAAACAGAAGTTCGGCAGCAATGTATGAAAATGGTTCACGAAGTATAGCCACAAAAAATCTGCTTCTGCTTTCAGTAATAGAAATATTTTTAAACAACGATGTTCATGAAATAATCCATAGCGAAATCAACACTAAAACTGAACATGCAAAAAGCGCGATTATAACCAAATTAAATAAGCAGATTGATCGGGCTGCTTATGCATGTTTAAAGCTAAAAAGAAAGCTACAGTTATTGCAGGATACTAATCTTAAAACAAAGAATTTATGGTCTGTTTTGGTTCATTTAAAATTAAAAATGCCTGAAAACCTACCATTATTGGCATATCTAGAAATTTTGGAAATAGACTGTTTGGAAAAAACAGCTAAATGCGGCCTTGATAAGCAGGCAGAAATTTCTCTCAAAATTAAAACTTTAAAATTTAAGCAGGCTGCGGCAAAATCAATGATTGAGGAATTAAAGGCATAACAAGCAGCATTAATAAATATGCTTGGTGCTTTTATGGTAACATTTCCAATGCGATTTTTGATTAACGCCGCATTAGTTTGATATTTAACAACCAAACCAAACTTTCGATGAAATTTAAATTTTTACTCACCACATTTCTGTGTGCAGCCTTTTATGTGCAGGCACAAGGACCAAGAAAAAATCAGTCAAAAGAAACCGTAACCACCACACAGGTTACCGTGAAAGACGAACCAAAATCGCTAACAAACGAAAGAACCATTAAAGTAGAAAGTGCTGTGGTTACCAACCATTCGGTAAACATTGACGGAAAAGCTGTCCCCTATAAAGCCACTACAGGTACGCTTCCGGTTTGGGATGAAGATGGAAAACCCATTGCCGGCTTGTTTTATACCTATTACGAACGCAGCGATGTGCAAAACCGCGATAAAAGACCGCTGGTAATTTCTTTCAATGGTGGGCCGGGCTCTGCCTCAGTTTGGATGCACATTGCCTATACGGGTCCGGTGGTGCTAAATATCGATGATGAAGGTTACCCTGTTCAGCCTTATGGTTATAAGGAAAACCCTTATTCTATTTTAGATGTTGCCGATATTGTTTACATTGATCCCGTTAATACAGGTTACTCAAGGGTAGTAAGTAAAGATATTCCGACAAATAAATTTTTTGGTGTACGTGCTGATATAAAATACCTTGCCGAGTGGATTAATACTTTTGTAACCCGCAATAACCGCTGGGCATCACCCAAGTTTTTAATAGGCGAAAGTTATGGCACCACCCGCGTTTCAGGGCTTGCCTTAGAGTTACAGAATAGCCAGTGGATGTATTTAAATGGTGTGGTATTGGTATCGCCTACCGAACTTGGTATAGAGCGGAGCGGTCCTGTTGATGCAGCTTTACGTTTACCGTATTTTGCTGCTACTGCATGGTACCATAAAGCCTTGGCAGCCGATTTACAAAGCAAAGATTTAACGGCAATGTTACCCGAAGTAGAAAATTTCACCCTCAACGAATTAATTCCGGCAATTTCGCAAGGCGGAATACTTGGTGCAGATAAGAAAAAAGGAATCGCTGCTAAAATGGCGCGTTATTCGGGCCTTTCGGAAAAGGTGATTTTAGATTATAACCTCAACGTGCCCACAGATTTCTTTTGGAAAGAATTGTTGAGAGATAAAGGTTTTACCGTTGGCAGATTGGATTCGCGCTATCGTGGTATCGATAAAATGAGTGCTGGTGAAGGACCTGATTATAATGCCGAATTAACCTCGTGGCTGCACTCTTTTACGCCAGCCATTAACATGTACATCCGCAATGAACTTAATTATAAAACCGATTTAAAATACAATATGTTCGGTTCGGTTTACCCTTGGGATAAAACCGGCGACCAAACGGGCGATAACCTCCGTCAGGCGATGGCGCAAAATCCATATCTTCATTTGTTGGTGCAATCGGGTTATTATGATGGTGCCTGCGATTATTTTAACGCTAAATATAGCATGTGGCAATTGGATGCCGCCGGTAAACTGCAAGATCGCATGAGTTGGGAAGGTTACCGCAGTGGGCACATGATGTACCTGCGCAAAGATGACCTTAAAACAGCTAATAACCATATCAGGGAGTTTATCAAAAAAGCATTGCCAAAGGCGGGAGAGGCGGCTAAGTTTTAAATTTTGAGTTGACAACTTTCTTATGCACCCTGCTATTAAAGTTGTCAACTCTTTTAGCTTTATTTTTTTAGAGTTGACAACTTTCTTTTGCACCTTGCCATTAAAGTTGTCAACTCTTTTTGCTTTATTTTTTTAGAGTTGACAACTTTCTTATGCTCCTTGCTATTAAAGTTGTCAACTCTTTTAGTTTTTTTTTTTAGAGTTGACAACTTTCTTATGCACCCTGCTATTAAAGTTGTCAACTCTTTTAGCTTTATTTTTTTTTAGAGTTGACAACTTTCTTTTGCACCTTGCTATTAAAGTTGTCAACTCTTTTAGCTTTATTTTTTTAGAGTTGACAACTTTCTTTTGCACCTTGCTATTAGAGTTGACAACTTTCTTATGCACCCTGCTATTAAAGTTGTCAACTCTTTTAGCTTTATTTTCTTAGAGTTGACAACTTTCTTTTGCACCTTGCTATTAAAGTTGTCAACTTTTTTAGCTTTATTTTTTTTAGAGTTGACAACTTTCTTATGCACCCTGCCATTAAAGTTGTCAACTCTTTCAGCTTTATTTTTTTTTTTTGAGTTGACAACTTTCTTATGCACCCTGCTATTAAAGTTGTCAACTCTTTTAGCTTTATTTTTTTAGAGTTGACAACTTTCTTGTGCGCCTTGCTATTAAAGTTGTCAACTCTTCTAGTTTTATTACTTGCTATTAAAGTTTCCAGCTCATTTAAGCGATTTTTCAGCTCCAAAAACGCAAACAAAAAACTGTTCGCTTCAAACTAAAAATAATTACTTATTTTTGTGGTTCAATTATGCAGCAAATAAAAACATCATTCGATTTTGAAAAACCTATTGCCGATTTAGTTCAGCAGATAGAAAAGGTTAAGCAAGTTGCCGATAAAACCAAGGTAGATATGTCTGCCACTTTAGACGAGCTTGATGGTAAATTAGATGAAACTACCAACAACTTATATAAAAATTTAACCGGTTGGAACAAGGTTCAGATGAGCCGCCACCCTGATCGTCCGCAAACGCTCGATTACATCAGTATGATCTGCGATGATTTTATTGAAATGCACGGCGATAGAACGGTTAAAGATGATAAGGCTATTATTGGTGGTTTTGCTACTATAAATGGTCAAACCGTAATGGTTATCGGTCACCAGAAAGGTAAAAACACCAAAGAGCGTCAGTTCCGTAATTTCGGTATGTCCAATCCTGAGGGTTACCGGAAAGCTTTACGTTTAATGCGCCTGGCCGAAAAATTTAACAAACCGGTAATTTCTTTTATCGATACCATGGGTGCTTACCCTGGTTTGGAGGCAGAGGAACGCGGGCAGGGTGAAGCAATTGCTAGAAATTTGTTGGAAATGTCTATCCTTCGCGTGCCGATTATCTGTGTTGTTGTTGGTGAAGGTGCATCGGGAGGTGCTTTAGGTATTGGTATTGGCGATAAAGTGTATATGTTGGAGCATACCTGGTATTCGGTAATTTCACCTGAATCCTGCTCTTCTATTTTGTGGAGAAGCTGGGATTTTAAAGAAAAAGCTGCCGAATGTTTAAAACTGACATCGGATGATATGTTTGGCAACAAGCTTATTGACGGAATAATTCCTGAGCCACTTGGTGGTGCACACCAGGATCCGGAGTTAATGGGGAAAACTTTGAAAGATTACATTGTTAAAGATTTAGCTGCATTAGGCAAATTAAAAACTGATAAACTCATTGAACAACGAATTGAGAAATTCTGTGCAATGGGAGTAGTTAACGAATAATTATAACAAAATAAAATACTTTGAATCCTGTTTGGCAATGCTGAACAGGATTTTTTATTTTAAACAGTGAAGATAGACACAAGATATATGGAGATTCGTCCTGCTGAATTTATTTCAGCATCTATCTTGCTATAGATAAATGACCCTGAGATAAATTCAGGTGCTGAATTTATTTCAGCATCTATCACGCTATAGAAAAAAGACCCTGAAATAAATTCAGGGTGACGGATGTTACGATATTTATTTCCTGTTCGGCAATGCTCAATGGAGATTCGTCCTGCTGAATTTATTTCAGCATCTTATCATGCTATAGATAAAAGACCCTGAAATAAATTCAGGGTAATGTAGGTTACGATATTTATTTCCTGTTTGGCAATGCTCAATGGAGATTCGTCCTGCTGAATTTATTTCAGCATCTATCATGCTATTGAAAAAAGACCCTGAGATAAATTCAGGGTGATGTATGTTACGATATTTATTTCCTATTTGGCAATGCTCAATGGATATGCGTCCTGCTGAATTTATTTCAACATCTATCATGCTATAAAAAAAAGACCCTGAAATAAATTCAGGGTGACGGATGTTACATTACCGAATATCCCTGTTGTATTAGCTAATAAACAAAAAAGCAGCTACAAATTAATGTAGCTGCTTCGTAAAATGTTTTCAGCATCCGCTTATTGCTGCGGACCTTGTTGAGGGAAGAACATTGATAAACGGCTTTCCAGGCTATTAAATGTTTTCTGTAATTTATCACTCAATTTATCCTGGCCAGCAGCTTTACTGGTTTTAATCATTCTATCCAGATAGTACAAACCAGTTTGAATATTCTGCGATCCCGTTAAACCCTTCGATTGTGAAATATCTGCAAGGTAATTTAGTTCCTTGTTGATGTAATCGCCAGATTTATCTAAAATATCGTTTGCTCTTGCTGTTTCGCCAAGCTTGTATAAGTTTTCGGCCATGTAGAACTTTACTACCACAGTGCGTATGCCGAAAAATTTATCAGGCATTACAGCGTAATATTTATCAATTACTTTTTTAGCCTCATCAATTTTACCATCTTTAATTAAGCTTCCTGTTAGGCTGCTGAAGATGTTGGTGAAGATAAAGGTGTCATCAGATGATTGTGGATCCAAATATTTAGCGGTTTTCATATTTCCCCACTTAAATTTATTCATCACGTTGTTATATAGAACAGGTGTGTTTAACTGCTCAGGTCTGTCTTCAGATGCTGTTGTATCAGCCTTAAGTGGCAATAAACGCAAGGCTAAACCTTCGCTGTATAAATACTTATCTAATCCGTTATATTGCTCAGAAGGCACTGTAGAAGCAAAATAAATAGGACGCTTCCAATTGTTGTGCGCAAGAATATCAAACATGGCTAAAGTTCCTTTGGTAACATAACCTTTGTTAAATTTCCAGTCCATTTCTGAAGCAATTTTCGCGGCATCAGCGGCAGGTACAGTACCGGTACTCACCACCTGTTTAGGATCGATTGTAATTTTTAGGTTTTTTGTTGGTAAGAAATTAGATTTTGTTCCATCCTGCATTGGTACTTTATCGCTTTCATCATTCGATAATAATAAATCTACAACGTTTTTAAGCTCAACGCTACCTGCAATTTTGTAATCATCGTATGGCATAACATCTCTTTCACCCTGCACATATTGCTCAGGTTTCATCGAGATTGGCAATGGTGCCGATTCATTTTGTTTTTGCCTTAAACCATTAATATACCAATCTGTATCGAATAAACTTAAGTTTACAATACGCACATCCGGACGAACGTTTTCAACCTCCTGGATATACCAAAGCGGGTAGGTATCATTATCACCATAGGTAAATAAAATGGCATTTGGTGCGCAGGATTGAAGGTAATCCAAAGCAATATCGTGAGGAACCAGTTTAGTAGAGCGATCGTGGTCATCCCATCCCTGCTCAGCCATAATTACCGGAGCTGCCAATAAACCAATTACAGTTGCCCCAATAGCACCAGCGGTAGGACTTACTTTTTTAAATACCCATTCTTTAATGGCGAGTGCCCCGAGCCCTATCCATATGGCAAAGGCATAAAACGACCCTACATAGGCGTAATCTCTTTCGCGTGGCTCTAAAGGTTTTTGATTTAGATACAATACAATTGCAATACCGGTAAAAAAGAATAATAAACCCACAACACCAGCATCTTTTTGGTTGCGTTTAAAATGCCAAAGTGCGCCAATTATACCTAAAATTAGAGGTAAAAAGAAGAAACGGTTATACGCTTTATTATCAACTGTTGATGGCGGTAAATGGCTTTGATCGCCTCTCAGCATGGCATCAATTGGTTTAATACCGCTTATCCATTCGCCTTCAAAACCACTTCCCTGACCTTGTTCATCGTTCTGGCGGCCAACAAAATTCCAGAAAAAGTAACGCATATACATATAACCAATTTGGTAACTGGCTAAAAAGCCAACGTTATCAACCAGATTAGGGTTTTTAGAATCATCTAAATGCATCCACTCTTTATAAAAAGCAGCATGTTTAGGATCATCACTATACATACGTGGCAATAAAGTGTTGTTACTATACTCATAGTCGGTTTTTTTGCCTGCTACTTCATATTTGTCTTTGCCTTTTCTCCAGATTGTTTTTCCTTCAGTAACACCTGTTCTTTCAGAATTATAGTTAGGTCCGTAACCCAATGGCCTATCGCCGTATTGTTCACGGTTTAAGTAACTTAAGAAAGAGAAAGCATCTTTCGGTGCACTGTTATTTAAATTCGGGTCTGCTTTGGCCCTGATGATGATCATCGAGAAAGAAGCATAACCGAAAATGATTAAAACGGTAGAAATTAAACCTAAGTTTAACAATTTCTTTTGGTGCTGAATGGAATAACGGATACCCCAAACCAACGCACCGATTAATAAAACGGCAAAGAATAAAACACCTGTTCCGAAGCCCATTCCCAATGTATTTACAAAAAACAGATCGAAATATGCACCGAATGAAACCAGGTACTGGATAATACCATACTGGATTACTGCAAGGATTAAGATACCGACAATAAGTGTCTTGATAATTCCTGATGTTGTTGCCTTATCTGTTCTTTTAAAGTAATAAATAAAAGCTAACGCTGGGATGGTTAATAAGTTTAACAAGTGAATACCGATCGATAAACCCATAATGTATGCAATAAACAATAACCACCTATCAGCCCTTGGCTCATCGGCATGTGCTTCCCATTTAAGGATAGCCCAGAATACAATCGCAGTAAATAGCGACGATTGCGCGTAAACTTCTGATTCTACAGCAGAAAACCAAAAACTATCAGAAAAAGTATAAGCCAGTGCACCAACGGCTCCTGCACCCATAATGCTGATCAGTTTGCCTGTTGTAAGCTCTTCGCCAGCTTTTAGCACTGTTTTTTTAGCCAGTGCGGTAATTGTCCAAAATAAGAATAAGATAGTTGCCCCGCTTGAAACAGCCGAACCTACGTTCATCCAGTAAGCAATTTTAGTTAAATCGCCTGTAGCAAAAATGGAGAAGAAACGTTGGATCATTAAGAATAAAGGCGCACCCGGTTGGTGAACAACCTGCATTCTAAATGCTGATGCGATAAATTCACCGCAATCCCAAAAGCTTGCAGATGGTTCTAAGGTTAAAACGTAAGTTAGTGTAGCAATTAAAAAGCAGATCCAGCCTACTATATTATTAACTTTTGAATAATTCATTGGTTTGTTTAATGATATTAAAAATTGTTTTCACATAAAAATGCTGCCGAAATTAACTATTCTAGTCGATAAAACAGGTAAATTTTTGGATTGATTTAACAATTTTTAACGGCTTAAGTCTATTATCTTAAAGGATTTTAATCTATTTACAAATTAAAAACCGATAAGCAGAAATGTAAAATCTGCCTATCGGTTAAAATTTAGAATGTTTTTGATTAACCCGCCGCAAAAGGAGTAAATCTTACAATCAGGTCGTTATACTGTTTTTCTAAACTTTTACTAAGTGCTTGCTGCTTAAAAACCTCCGTTAATTTTACCATCTGACCTAAATAGCCGAGGTAAAAACGAACATCCTGCTCTGATGACAATTGATTTTTACTTTCCGAAACATCAGCCAGGTGGGTAAGCTCTTTACCTACATAATCAGCAGACTTTATGATCATTGCATTTGCATGGTTTAAATCGTTTAATCGGTATAGGCTTTCCGTAAAATAATAGGTGCTCATTACCTGGCGCATGCTGTAAAATTTAGTGGGAATTACTTCCAGGTATTTGTTGGCCACTTTTTTACTTTCAGCAACTTTACCTTCATTGATCAAACCATTTAAAAGGCCGTTAAACATGTTGGCCAACATAGTTACATCATCAGCAGATTGCCTATCTAAATGGTTGGCGTATTTAATATTGCCAAAAGCGTAAACATTCATCAGGTTGTTGTATAAAGGTTTTAAGTTTACACGTTCATAATCTTCGGTTATTGCGGTATCTGGTTTTAAAGGCAGCAATCTTTTGTTTAACCCTTCCGAGTAAAGGTATTTGTTTAGCCCCAAATACTGTTCATTCGGCATTGCGCCACTAAAATAAATGGGTCTTTCCCAATTGTTATGTGTTAAAATATCAAATAAAGCAAGGGTGCCTTTTGTTACATATTCCGAACCAAAAGTCCATTCCATGCTGCTGGCAATTTTACCTGCAACTTCTTTAGGCACGGTTCCGGTATCCAGAACCTGTTGCGGGTTTACTGCCAGTTTAAGGTTTTTGGTTGGCAATACATTGTACTTTGTGCCATCATTCATGGTTACCTTATCTTCATCACTGTCGGATAGGAGCACGTCTAAAATCTGTTTTAACTCTATATGCTGGGCTATTTTATAATCCTGGTAATACATAATATCCCTTGTACCCTCAACGTATTGTTCAGGTTTTAGCGTAATTGGCAATGGAGCAGATTCATTTTGCTTTCTGCGCATCCCATCAATGTACCAATCAGCCGTAAATAAACTTAGGTTTACAATGCGCACATCCGGACGGATGTTTTCTACCTCCTGGGCATACCAAACAGGATAGGTATCATTATCGCCATAGGTGAAGAGGATGGCATTTGGTGCGCATGATTTTAGGTAATTTACCGACATATCTCTCGCCACATGGATATCCGAACGGTCGTGATCATCCCAGCCTTGATTGGCCATTATAACCGGAGCACCAAACAGTGCTATAAGTGATGCAAAAATACTTGCCTTTGTTGGCGTTAATTTTTGAAAAACATAATCTTTTAAACCAAATACACCTAAACCGATCCATATGGCAAAAGCATAAAATGAACCCACATAAGCGTAATCCCGCTCGCGAGGCTCAATTGGTACAGAATTTAGGTAAAATACAATGGCAATGCCGGTAAAAACAAAAAGTAAACCAATAATGCCGGCATCTTTCTGGTTGCGTTTAAAATGCCATACCGCACCAATCAGTCCGATAATTAACGGTAAAAAGAAAAATCGGTTATATGCTTTGTTCTCTACAATTGAAGGTGGAAGGTTTTTCTGGTTACCAAGCCTAATCGCATCCAGGGGTTTAATGCCGCTAAGCCAGTTGCCATCTTTTCCTCCAAACTGTCCATCCTCATTATCCTGCCTGCCAACAAAATTCCACATAAAATAACGCATGTACATTTGCCCCGCCTGAAAGGAGAATAAGTACGTCAGGTTATCCATAAAGGTTGGTTTATGCTCATCGTTAAAACCCATATAACTTTTATAAAACCTGGTATGTTCGGGTTTGTCGCTATACATGCGCGGTAATAATGTTTCATCGGCAAAAACATAAGCAGATTTAGTTCCGGCAGGTTCATATTTCTTCTCGCCCTTACGGATAATTTTACCAGTTTCTTTAATGTCTGTTTTTTGCGAATTGTAATTCTCACCATAAAGCAGAGGTCTGTCGCCATATTGATCGCGACCCAGATACCTCGAAAGTGAAAAAACGTTATCTACATTATAATTGTTCAAATTCGGTTTAGCCTGCGCCCTGATTACCAGTAAAGCATAGGAGCTATAGCCAAATAATAATAGCACAGTAAATAGCATGATGAGGTTTAAGGCCCTTTTGTTTTTTAGGATGGAGTAGCGGATGCCATAAACCAAACCAGAGATTAAAAGAACAGCAAAAAACAATATTCCCGATCCAAAACCCAGCCCCATCGTGTTTACAAAAAAGTAATCGAAACCTGCTGCAATAGATATGATATACTGGATGATACCAAATTGGACCACCGCTAAAGCCAGAATTGAAATAAAAAATACTTTTAAAATACTTTGCCAGGTAGGTGAGGGATATTTTTTAAAATAATAGACAAATATTAGCGCGGGGATGGTAAGTAAGTTTAAAATGTGTACGCCAATGGAAAGCCCCATAATATAAGCTACAAGGAGCAGCCATCGGTCTGATTTTGGTTCATCGGCTAGCGATTCCCATTTTAGTATTCCCCAAAACACAACGGCACTACAAAGCGACGACATGGCATAAACTTCTGCCTCAACTGCCGAAAACCAAAAACTATCAGAAAAAGCATAAGCCAGGGCACCAACTAAACCTGCGCCCATAATGCCGATGATTTTCTGATTTGTAATTTCTTCGCCTTTTTTAATTACCGTTTTTTTTGCCAGTGCGGTAATCGTCCAGAATAAAAAAAGTATCGTTCCGGCACTGGCAAGGGCCGATGCTAAATTCACAAAATAAGCCACTTTGGTTTTATCGCCAAAAGCCAACGCAGAAAATAACCGCTGGATCATTGATACAATAGGAGCGCCGGGTTGGTGTACCACCTCCATGCGGAAGGCTGCAGAAATAAATTCGCCGCAATCCCAAAAACTTACAGATTGATCTAAAGTTAAGATGTACGTGAGCGTGGCAACGAAAAAACAGAGCCAGCCTCCAATGGTGTTGATCCTTGAGTAATTCATAGTTTAATTTTAGTCTTTGATAATAAATGATTTAAGTGGTTCGCAGTAAAAAAAGTCGTAGAAAAAAATAAAATGTTGCACCAGATATGATGATTTTTTTATCTTTGCAACGCAAACAGGAACAGCAGGAAAGAAATTAAAAATATTTTAAAATCACTCTTGCATATTTAAAATAAGGTTCCTACATTTGCATTCCCTTTCGAGGAGAATATCCTTGAGAAGTTTTTGTCCGATAGTATAAGGGTAGTACAACGGTTTTTGGTACCGTTTGTCTTGGTTCGAATCCAGGTCGGACAACTAAAATTTAATGTCGGATCATGTTTTAAATAGACATGATCCGATTTTTTTTAACCGTAAACTACACGAACCCATGCCATTGCAGTTTAACCCGGTAAAGCTTTTTTCCGGAACAGGTTCTAAGGGATTATCACTTAAGATTGCCGAACATTACGGTAAGCCGCTTGGTAGCGTAACCATCCACAAATTCAGCGATGGCGAGTTTCAACCTTCCTTTGATGAATCAATTCGTGGTAGTGATGTTTTTCTAATCCAGTCTACTTATCAGCCCAGCGATAATTTAATGGAACTTTTGCTAATGGTTGATGCTGCTAAAAGAGCATCGGCACATTATATTACTGCAGTAGTTCCTTATTATGGTTTGGCCCGTCAGGATAGAAAAGACAAGCCCCGTGTAGCAATCGGTGCCAAATTGGTGGCAAACTTATTAAAATCAGCAGGTATTCACCGCATCATGACGATGGATTTGCATGCTGCACAGATACAGGGTTTCTTTGATATTCCGGTTGATCACTTAGATGGATCGGTAATTTTTGTACCATATATCAAAAGCTTGGGCTTAAAAAACTTAACTATTGCATCGCCGGATATGGGCGGTTCATATAGGGCACGTACTTTTGCAAAGTTCTTTAACGCTGAGGTAATTATTTGCGATAAACGCCGTAAACGCGCCAATGAAATCGAATCAATGTCGATTATTGGTGATGTTACCGGACAAGATGTAGTATTGATTGACGATATCTGCGATACTGCCGGAACCCTTTCTAAAGCAGCAGCTTTAATTATGGAAAACGGAGCAGCAAGTGTAAGAGCAGTTTGTACACATGCAGTATTATCGGGCAAAGCCATAGAAACGGTAGAAAATTCGGTATTAACCGAACTGATTGTTACGGATACCATTCCGTTAAGACAGGAAAGTCCGAAAATTAGGGTGCTAAGTACAGCAAGTTTATTTGCAAGGGCAATTGCCAATGTAAACGAACATGGCTCAATTAGCGATCTGTTTAGAGTATAATGCAAAATGTTTAACGTATTGCGAAGAGTGCTAAAAACGCCAGCCGCAGAACGTGAAACCATAAAAAAGAGTTTAATTAAATAATAAATATAAAAATGAAAACAATCGCAATTAGCGGTTCTCCAAGAGAGAACGTAGGGAAACGCGATGCCAAGGAACTTCGTTACGAAGGTAAAGTTCCGGCGGTATTGTATGGTGGAAAAGAGCAACAACACTTCGCAGTGGTTATTGCAGATTTAAGAGATGTTATTTATACCCCGGATGTAAACTTTGTGGAGATTGATGTTAACGGTACTAAAACTAAAGCTATCGTAAAAGACACTCAATTTCACCCACTTACCGACGTATTAATGCACATCGATTTTCTTCAGTTATTCGACGAGAAAGAAATTGTTATGGAGATCCCGGTTAAATTAACAGGAACTTCTCCAGGTGTAAAAATGGGAGGTAAATTAATCCAGAAATTACGTAAACTTCGTGTTAAAGCGTTACCAGCTAACATGCCTCAAAACGTAGAAGTAAGCTTAGAAAAATTAGAAGTTGGAAGTTTATTCCGTGTTCGCGACCTTAAAGGCGAGAGCTACGTAATTACTAACACTCCTGAAGATACTATCGTTTCTGTTGCAATGTCTAGAGCATTAAAACAAGCAGAAACTGAAGCTGCTAAAGGTAAAAAATAGTACACTGATATCACATAATGTGATTACACAGTTTTTAAAAGCGGTGCAAAAGCAATTTTGTACCGCTTTTTCTATTTACGTGAGATAACCCTCATACGCTAAATACCATGCTCTTGCAAAGGTAAAGACTCCGAACTTCCTACTCCGAACTTTTTTCATCTTCCACCATCCAGCTTTCCCGCCCTCAACCTTTTTATTATCTTTGCGCCATGAAGTATCTCATCGTTGGCTTAGGAAATATCGGACCGGATTATGCACACACCAGGCACAACATTGGCTTTGATATTGCCGATGAACTGGTTAAAGGCCTAGGAGGTAGTTTCGATAATATTCGTTTGGCCTATTATTCGGAAGTAAGCTATAAAGGCAAAAAACTACATGTTATAAAGCCAACTACTTTTATGAACCTTAGCGGTAAGGCAGTAAACTATTGGATGAAGGAGTTAAAAATAGCTCCTGAAAATGTTTTGGTTGTAGTTGACGATCTGGCATTACCTCTAGGAAAGTTAAGACTTAAACTGCAAGGCTCCAGTGCAGGCCATAATGGCTTAAAAAGCATTGAAGAAATGTGTGGCGGACAAAACTATGCCCGCTTGCGTTTTGGCATCGGAAGCGATTATCCAAAAGGTAGACAGATTGATTTTGTTTTGGGCTTGTTTGATAAAAATGAACAATTAGAACTCCCTGCATTGATTGATAAAAGTGTTGAACTGATTAAAAGTTTTGTTACCATTGGGCCTGCTCACACCATGACAGCTTTTAATAAGTAAATTTTGAGGTTAATCCGGTAACTGTTTAAATCGCTTAACTATGCATGCTGTCATCCTGAGCATAGCAGAGGATCTTTTGTTAGAAAGTATATTCAACCTTCTACAGATAATAATTTTAACTTATATGTCCCTCAAATGCCTTATATGGTAATAAACAGAAGGGAACATCTCTATTTCGTTGCGCTACAATTGATGAAGATGCTAATGGGATTTTTTAATTAGCACGTAGGGGAGGAGAAAAATCATTTGAAGCGCAGTTGCAGAAGCTCTTTTGAATGTTCGCGCTGCTTTATGCTTGTAGTCCCGATTAGAAGGGAATCGGGAGCTACCGCGTCAATCAGGTCTATAAAGCAAAGTTTTTACTGCTATTAGGGGCTGAATAGCATAATTTTATATAGATTCCCTCTACGGATCCATGGTCTGTGTCCTCACAGACTATTCTGCATGAATTTAAATCTTTATCAGGACTACTTTCAAACAAAAAAAGACCATCTTTCGATGATCTTTTTAATGAATATATTTTTAGTTAATGATTATTTAACTTTTTCTTGAGCTCTTGCAATATAAGCATCAATTAATTGCGCTTCAGCACTTTCAGGATATTGCGTTTTTACCTTAGTATAGGCATCAACAGCACCTTTAAAATCATTTTGATTTTCATTTACCAACCCTAATTTCTTTAAAAACATTGGTGAAGTAAATTTGCTTGCTTTATCAGCTGCTTTTTTATAATAAGTGGCGGCTTGTTTGTAGTCTTTCAACTCACTGTAAGCATCTCCTAATAAACCTAAAGCCAATGGATCTGCAACCGGACTGCCAGTAGCACTGTATTTGCTTAACGATTCGATAGCTTGTTTATATTCGCCTTTACGTAAATAAATGCCACCTAAATAAAGATTTGCTAAATTTGCCGATTTTGTGTTATCGTATTCTTTTGCAATTTGCTCCAGGCCCGGGTAACCACCTTCACCTTTAACAGCTTTGTTGGATAGTGAATCTACCCCAACATATTGTTCTGCTTTGTACATTTTGCTGGCAGCTTCTTCTGCACGGCCTTTTAAATACACGCCTTGATACCAAAGATATATTAAAACTAATAAAACTACAGCACCTGCAATAAACAGTAAGCTTTTGTTATTCTCTTGTAAAAATGAACCTTTTTTAGATGGTTGAATTGTCTGGTTATCTGTTGTAGACATGTTTGTTTAAAAAATTTAAGATTGCAAAAATACATTTTTCAATCAAAGTATCAATCTTTATTTTGAAGTATTTGATTAAACATTAGTTATTTAGGCATGCAGAACTGTAAATGCCAGCTCAATTACCGCAATAACCTAATTAGCGTGTTAAACCAGGTTTGGTTATCGCTAAAAATGCCCGTATGGTTTATCACCAGGTATACGGTTTGGCTTTCTGAGCGGCTTATGGTTGATTTAATTCGGATGGGTTGCCAAAATGCTCCGAAATTTTTGGCTGATGAGGCAGGAAATACATCATCGAAACCCATATAAACCTCTTCAATATGTGATAGTGGAAGTTCCAGCTGCTCGTCTCCGGTAATAAAAAGTCCGTTGGAGGCCAATAGAATATTCCCTTCATGATTATGGATCGGCTTTAAAAACGAAAATAAACCAGCGATTTTTTTAATCCAGCTTGAGCTTTTTTCATTGGTCAGTTCATGATCGTAAGACCATAGAACGTTTCCCTCTAACATTTTTTGTGCAACCATGTAATTTTACTTGCTATGAAAGTACAGTTTTTTTAAATGTTATTAACGTTTATTTTAAACAATGAATGTTAAGAGGTTAAAAAACGGTAAATTTGTGACATATTTATGTGGTTAAAAAACATTACCCTTCTAAATTTCAAAAACTATACGGATGCAGATCTTCATTTCTCAGAAACTGTAAACGTTTTTACGGGTAATAACGGCTCTGGTAAAACCAATATGCTCGATGCCATACATTACCTGTGTTTGTGCAAAAGTTACTTCAATCCAATCGATAGTCAGCAGATTAAAACCGGAGAAGAAGTGTTCATGATTCAGGGTGATTTCGACCGAAGTACCAAAAACGAAAAAATTTCTTGCGGCGTTAAACGGAATCAAAAAAAACAGTTTAAGCGCAATAAAAAAGAATACGATAAACTGGCCGATCATATAGGCCTGTTCCCTGTGGTAATGGTTTCTCCTTATGATGTAAACCTGATTATGGAAGGAAGTGAGGAACGGAGAAAATTCATCGATAATGTGATTTCGCAAACAGATGCCCATTATCTCGATCAGCTGATTACCTATAACCGCATCTTGTTAAATCGGAATGCGCTGTTAAAACAGATTGCCATTACCCGGAAATACGACCCAACGTTACTCGAAATTTTAGATGAGCAATTGGTTTTTGCCGGCAATAAAATCTTTGCCATCCGTAAAGCCTTTATGGATGAGTTTATTCCGCTTTTTAACCAGTATTATATTTACCTTACCGAAAACAAGGAAACGGTTGAGCTCAACTATCAATCACAATTGAATGAGACAACATTTGAAGAACTTTTAAAAAAATCAGTTGAGAAAGATCGCATCCTTGAGCGTACCACCACAGGCATACATAAAGATGAACTGGCTTTTGTAATTAGCGGTATGCCTTTAAAAAAGTTTGGTTCCCAAGGTCAGCAAAAATCATTTTTAATTGCTTTAAAACTGGCACAATACGCTTACCTAGCCAAAAATAAGGGTTTTAAACCTTTGCTTTTGCTGGATGATATTTTTGATAAGCTGGATGATAACCGTGTTCAAAAATTAATGCAAATGGTTTCCCACCATGATTTTGGGCAAATATTTATAACAGATACAGGAAGGGAAAGAGTAAAATCAATTTTTGAAAAAATAGAAGTTGATGTAACTTTGTTTGAAGTTGATAACGGAAATATACAAAATGCGTAAACCCAATGATGTTACAGTAAAGGATGCGATTAGCAAAATGCTCGATGTATACCGTTTACGCCGTAAGTTTGATGAAACTTCAATTTTATCGATATGGCCTGAGATTATGGGAACTGCCATTGCAAATAGAACCAAACAGATCTACATCCACGATAAAAAACTTTTTCTCCGGATAGAATCATCCGTTATTAAAAACGAACTGGTTATGGTTCGTCAGGGCATTATCCAGAAACTTAACGAACATGCCGGTAGTGAGGTCATCAATGACATGGTCTTTTTGTAAGTGAAAATAAAAGGGCATTAGTTTAAATTTATGCCCTTTTATTTTAGTGGAGATAAAGCTCCCGAATAAAGACTGTGCACTAGAGACTAACTTCTGCCTCCGCCAAAAATCTTAGATAAAATCCAGATTACGATTGCAACAACAACCACAACCACAATAACGCCTACCCAAACGCCGGCTTTAAATATACCTTCTACCAGTTCACAACTGCTTAAGGTGGTGCATAAAAATGCGATCAGTACTAAAGGAAATGCTTTTTTCATATCAGTTAATTTGTAATAGCTAACATCGAAGGTTGAAGAAAGTTTTAGTAAATGACTTATTTGCCTCCAATTGCTTATCAGTGATGTTGGATGTAACCACCCGGTAAAGTAATGCAACATGCAATTCCAAGTACAAATTATTTAAAATAAAAAACGGCCAGATGTGAACTTCTGACCGCAAATAATAAATTTAACTTCGGTGAACCTTCAGGTTCTTAGCCATTTATGACGGTTAACTGCAAATGTCCGTTCTTAAATTGCCTTAAAATTATTTTCCGTTCACTTTTAACAACTCAACCTCGAAGATCAAAGTGCTATAAGGCGGAATATCTGCACCTGCGCCACGTTCGCCGTAAGCCAGGTTATAAGGAATAAAGAATTTGTATTTAGAGCCAGCAGGCATTAACTGTACACCTTCTGTCCACCCCGGTATTACACGGTTAAGTGGGAAAGAAATCGGCTCACCTCTGTCATAAGAGCTGTCGAACTGTTTTCCGTTTAATAGGGTTCCTTTGTAATGAACCAATACCGAATCTGTTGCTACCGGTTTAACTCCTGTTCCTGGAGTTAAAACTTCATATTGTAAACCGCTTGCAGTTGTTTGCACGCCTGCACGTTTTTTGTTTTGTTCTAAAAAATCCTGTCCTTCTTTCATAATTGGTGCGTATTTAATTTTATTTGCTTCTGTTTCTGCTTTGTTTTTTACTGCAGAGGCTTTAGAAATCGCCTCATTTATACACTGCTGAGCCTGTTGTTGCGTAAGTACTACCTTGCCGCCACTAAATGCATCTTTCAAACCCTTTAATAATACTTCGTAATTTAAGGTAGATAGGCCGGTAGTTTTTAAGCCTGCACCAATCGAAGTACCGAAAGCATAACTGGTAGAATCTAATGAAGATTTTAACACGGTAAATGTTGAAGTTTTACTTGCTGTAGTAGGTTTCTTTGCGGCAGGCTTTTTTGCTGCTGTTTTGGTTTGTGCATAAGATGCAAAGGCGATACCTGATAAACATACCGCCAGAAAAATTCTCTTCATTGATTATTTATTTGTAACTAATTCCAACAGGTTTATTGTGGATTATTTTATGGGCGAAAGATACAAAATAGATAAAACAATAAAAGCCCGAATATTCGGGCTTTTATTGTAAATTTTTTGTGTAGCGAACTAGAAACGTTCGTCTGCTTTAAAAAAGAAGTTACCTTCAATTTCTGCATTCTCATCAGAATCTGAACCGTGAACTGCATTAGCATCGATTGATTTAGCATATTTATTACGGATTGTACCTTCTGCAGCCTCAGCGGGGTTGGTAGCACCGATCAATTTTCTGAAATCTTCAATTGCGTTGTCTTTTTCTAAAATAGCAGCAACAATTGGTCCTGAAGACATAAAGCTTACTAAATCTTTGTAAAAAGGACGCTCAGCATGTACAGCGTAAAACTGACCGGCAGTTTCATCTGTAAGTTTGGTATATTTTAATGCAATGATTTTGAAACCTGCATTGGTAATGTCGTTAATGATCGATCCGATGTGGCCGTTTGCTACTGCATCAGGCTTAATCATGGTAAAAGTTCTGTTAGTGCTCATTGTGCTTTTGATATCAATTTTCTGCAAAAATACGTTTTAATTGATGAATAATCAACAGCCATTGTTCATGTTTAGGAGAGGCTTTGGCTATAATGCGACTGATATTGTTACTTTAAGCTGCATTTCTATATTAAAAATACTTAGCTTTGCAGCGCAAAAAATATATGCTTACATTAACTGAATTAAAAACATTATTGGCTACGCCACAACGAATTGTGATCACTACGCATCACAAACCTGATGGCGATGCGATGGGTTCATCTTTAGGTTTATATGGATATTTAATTCAAAAAGGCCACCACGTTAAGGTAATCACTCCAACTGATTATCCTACTTTTTTACATTGGATGCCAAACAATGGTGATGTAATTATTTTTACCGAGCAGCAAGAAGAAGCCGCGAAGTTAGTGGATGAAGCTTCGATCATTTTCTGCCTTGATTTTAATACCTTAAGCCGTATTAACGAACTCGGCGAATTGGTTAGGGTTGCAGGTGCTAAAAAAATCATGATCGATCACCATTTGGAACCTGAAGATTTTGATGATTACCGCCATTGGGATATCAATGCCTGTGCTGCTGCACAATTGGTTTACGATTTTATCGTAAATCAGCTGGAAGATAAAGCGGGCATCAATAAAGATGTGGCAGCCTGTTTATATACAGGTATTATGACCGACTCAGGTTCTTTCCGGTTTCAATCTGCCACCTCAGAAGTTTATCGCATAGCAGCAAATTTAATAGATTTGGGTGCAGAGCATTGGAAAATCCATCAACTCGTATACGATAATGCCAGTGAAAACCGTTTGCGCTTTTTAGGTTATTGTTTATCAAATAAACTGGAAGTATTAAGAGAATACAATACAGCCATCATTTCGGTTACAAAAGATGAACTTGCAGAATACCATAGTGCCACAGGCGATACAGAAGGTGTAGTAAACTATGCATTATCGATTAACGGTATCCGCTTGGCCGCCTTAATTGTTGAGCGTAGCGATAAAGTGAAATTATCTGTTCGATCTACAGGTGATTTTCCCGCAAATGAAATCTGCAAAAAATATTTCAACGGTGGCGGACATAGAAATGCAGCTGGTGGAGCGGCAGAAAAACCATTAGCTGATGTGGTTAACGAATTTAAATCGATATTAGCAGAATATAAAGAACAATTAATCGCCTAAGGGCAATAAATAAACACAAAACTTAAAAAGTCAAATTAATAAATGAAAAAGGGAATTATTATTCTAGCAGCAGCTACTTTAGGCTTAGCGGCATGTAAACAAGAAAAAAAGGGAGCTGGTGGCTTATTATATACCATTCACCACTCGGCAGGTAACGAAAAAATTAAAGAAGGTGATATCGTTAAAATGAATTTTATTCAAAAAAACGATAAAGATTCAGTTTTATCAAGCACTTTCGATAGCGAAACCCCTGCAGTATTTCCTGCACAGAAAAAAATGTACGCTGGTGATATGAATGATGTTTTAACATTGTTTGGAGAAGGCGATAGCGCAACTTTTAAGGTGAATTTGGATACTATGGCTTTCCATAGCAAACAACCAAAACCAGAGCAGTTTAAAAATGATAAATACATCACTTTTACTGTTAAAATTGAAAAAGTATTCAAGAAAAAAACTGGCGAAGCTGATTCTACTTTCAATAAAAGAGCAACAGAATTTTTCCAGGCTGATTACAAAGCTTCTTCAGAGAAAAAGAAAGCTGCTGAACCTGCTAAATTAAAAGCTTATTTAGACGATACTAAATTGGCTACCAAAACTACTGCAAGTGGTTTACATTACATTATTGAAGCACCAGGTAGTGCTGAAAAACCAGCTTTAGGTGATACCGTACTAATTGATTATACAGGTAGAGTAACTAAAAAAGGTAAAGATGGTAAATACAAAATCTTCGATACAAGTGATGAGAAACTTGCTAAAGCAGAAAATGAACTTAAACCAGGTAAACCATATGGTCCTCAAAAAATGCCAGTTGGCGGTACAATCCCTGGATTTACTGAAGCTTTACAAATGATTGGTAAAGGTGGTAAAATCAAAGTGATTATCCCTTCTAATTTAGGTTACGGCGAGCAAGGTGCACCACAAGTTGGTATCATGCCTTTCAGTCCGATTGCTTTCGATTTAGAAATCAAAGATATTATCAAAGGAAAACCAGCTGCAGCGGCTCCGGTAACAATCCCTGCTCCGGTAGTTAAAAAATAATCAGATAACTGATATACAAATCCTGCTTATTCATTTAAGCAGGATTTTTTTTGCCTTTTTTTTTGACGCTGAGCCAAGAAATATAATATCCTAAAGATTTATAAAAACTTAATATAGTCTATCTTTGTAGTGATGTAATAAAATAACTTAAATCTTCTTTATGAGGAATTGAAGTGGTTTTTAATAAATAAAATTAAATGAAAAAAGCAATTATTATGCTCTTAGCGGCAGCATTAGGACTATCTGCCTGTAACAAGTTTGAAAAGGGTGAAGGAGATATGACTTACAAGATCTATAAAAGTGATGGTAAGCCAAAAATTCAGGATGGCGATTATGTAAAGCTAAACGGAGTTCAAACAGTCGAAACCAATACCAATCCTGATTCGATAATGGTTAATACTTACGATAATGAGCGACCTGCCTTTTTTGCCATTAGTAAATCCATGTTTAAGGGCGATTTGGCATCTGGGTTAAAGTTGCTTGGTGAGGGTGATAGTGCGGTTTTCAAATTGAATCTAGATTCGATGGAGAAATATTCCGGTCAGCCGAAGCCAAAAGGTTTAAAATCAAATATTGCTTCCTTTACAATTAAAATAGAGAAAGTATTGCATAAAGGAAAAGATCCTGATTCTATTTTTGATGCCAAGAAAAGATTGTTCTTCGAAGCAGAATATAAAGCGTTAAATGAGAAAAATAAGATTGTAGAGCCTACTAAAATAGCTAAATATGTTGAAGAGAATAAGCTAAAGGTAACCACCGCACCATCGGGCCTGCAATATGTAATTACTTCTCCCGGAAATTCAGAAAGAGCAACTTTAACCGATACGGTGGTGATGGATTATACCGGTCAGTTTACCAATAAAAAATCGAGTGGAGCATTAAATGTTTTTGATACTTCAGATGCAAAAGTGGCTAAAGAAGCTGGTATATATTCTGAAAATGTACAATACGCGCCGCGTAGTTTGCCATTAGGGCAATTGCCTCAAGGTGTTATCCAAGGCATTCAATTAATCGGTGTTGGCGGTAAGATTAAAATGATTTTGCCATCTAAACTTGGTTTTGGCGAAAACGGTGGTGGACCAATTAATCCATTTACGCCATTGGTTTTTGATGTGGAACTGAAAAAGATCATTAAACCGGGCGAAGGCTCTCCGTTAGCAAAATAATTAAGACCAGTATAAAAAAAAGCGCAAAGAACAGCATTAATTGCTGGTTTTTGCGCTTTTTTGGCAATAAGGATGGAATAAATTGCTGGTAAGTCAAATATTTGTTTAAATTAGATCAACAAAACATTCTTTTATCCTTATTGTCATTATGCGCTCAAGCTTTACCGTTCCATTTCCGGGTATTAAAAGTTTGCTAAATGGCATGTTTTTCATACTGCCTTTCCCGCAGTTATGCCCAGTAACTACTAAATTTATTCAAGGTTATCCCATTGATCAGTTAATTATCAGCCGATTACAAATTTTCGAAATCCCTATACTATCTATCTTCGTTAAAAACATAAATTTTCTGGCTTTTAATAATATGCCCGATGTAGGTTTCTCAGCGTAGCTTATTACAATCGGCTGCTCTGTTTTTTCCCGTAATCTGGTAGAATGCTTAACGTTAAAACTAAACTTATGGAAACGATTAAGGTGTTTTTACTTAATGATTCTGATGAGCTGCTCGGCGGTGTTGAATTGATGCTGAGTGCTATTGAAGGTGTTATCATTGTAGGGAAAGCCAGTTCTGGTTTGGTTGCAATTCAATTGATTCGACAAAAATTACCGGATGTTGTTATTGTAGATGCCAGTTTATGTACAAAAAATAGTACTGATTTAATTAAAACACTTAAAAGAGCGTTTCAAAAGATTAAAATTATTGTACTTTCTTGGGAGGATGATTTTACGGATATTTCAGCAATGATCAAATCTGGTGCTACGGGTTATCTTTTAAAAAATGTAAAATATCATGAATTGCATAAAGCAATAAATAAGGTATTACAAAGCCAAACCTATATACAACATTCCATAACCGCAAAGTTTATAAATGGTTACCAGCGAGAAAATCACATAGAGGAACTTAATATTTTATCAGCAAGGGAAATTGAAGTGATCCGGTTGATTGCCAAAGAGCATACCTCAGCAGATATTGGAAGAATGCTTTTCATTTCCGAGCATACAGTAGAAACCCACCGTAAAAATATTTGGCGTAAAACTGGCGTAAAATCGATAGTGGGTTTGCTAAATTTTGCCCACGAGCATCAACTTATTTGAGGAAAAGTGCTGTGTCGTATTATAGAATTGTTACTGTTAATTATTGGGCAGAAATCCCTTTGATAGAGAAATCCTTAAACTAGTTCAAAGATCTCACGCAGTCTTTCGGTAGAAAAGACGATCTTGCTAATAGGATGTCTTTCAAAAAAAGTGCTATTATGATACAATTTCCTGGAAATAATCGCTAAACCCAATCCTTAAATGGATTTATTGTTAAATTGGAATTATAATACTTTTCTTCTTCTGTAACTTCAATACTTACCCAATCGGGTAAATCAAAAAATTCATCTTCGGTTTCCAGTTCAATTTCTGCAACGGTTAATCCTTTGTTATCGCCCGAAAACACGTCTACTTCCCATAATTTATTTTTAAAAGGAATTTCGTAACGGATTTTAGAAAGCTCGGATTTTGAGAAGTTATCTAACAATTCTACGGCTTCAGCAACAGGAATTTCATATTCATATTCCATTCGTGTAGCACCAATTGTTTGCCCTTTTATGGTTAAAAAACCTTTGGTTTCTGTTGCTCTTACCCGTATGGTTTTGTCTTTATCGGTTAACAAATAACCTTGCCTAAATAGGTTTCCCTTTGGTTTGTTAAGGTTATCCCACTTCTGTTGATCGACTAAAAATTTGCGTTCTATTTCTTTTCCCATTACCTCGCTCTTTTTTGCAAATCCGCTATTGGCATGCTAATCAGCCTTCCGATAGGTTGTTTGCCACGATAAGTAATTACACGCAACATACTGGCATCTTTCGGAACCTGCAATGCAGTTGTGTATTTAGGGTAAAAGCGATCGGGAGTGGAGTTATCGAAACTGTAATAAATATCCAAACCATCAATTTCAGGTGTTAATTCGATAATCAACTGTTTGTCGGCACTGCGCTTTACAGTAAAAATCGGATCATAAATGGCAGGAGAATATTTGATTTCGGCCAAATCCAAACGTTTGAAATGCTGTTCTGTACGGTCAACAAAATTTGTCCAGTTCTTCTTTTCAATCGGACTCCAAATCGACTCTGAAATGGCAAAAGCACGCGGCCAAAGCATATATTCTACCTGGCGGAAAGTAAAAACCTGCTCCGTCCACAAGTTTGCCTGTCCACCAATTACATATTGTGGGTTTACGCCCGCAGGCAATGGATTAAACTGATAAACTTTATTTAACCTCAATGAGGCATATACTTTAGGCTCAGTAATGGGATCAGCCTGCATGTAATCTAAATAAGCATAATCAGTAGGGCTCATCACCACATTATGTTTGTCATTTGCTGCCTGAATGCCATATTTCATTCCACGCCAGCTCATTACAGCAGCCGTAGGTGAAACCCCACCTTCAAGAATTTCATCCCAGCCCATAAATTTTTTACCTTTTGAAATTACGATCTGTTCAACCCTTTTTTCGAAATATGCCTGTACCTGAGGAATCGTTTTTAATCCTTCGCGTTGCATTAAAGCTTTAACCTGATCGTTTTTCTCCCAGAAATTATGCGAAGCTTCATCGCCACCCATATGGATATATTCGAACGGGAAAAGCTGCGCAACCTGTGTAAGTACTGTATCTAAAAAGCCATAAACTTTCTCATTAGCAGGGCAGAGCGTATTATCTACCAAAGCGATAGGAGGGGCACCACGGCTCCAATCCATAATTTTTTCGCCTGAACGCACTTTGTAATTCACGGCATCGGGTGTGCATGATAATTCGGGATAGGAAGCAATAATAGCCAAACTATGGCCAGGAACGTCTATTTCTGGTAAAATATTTACAAAGCGTTCTTGTGCATATTGAACAAGTTCCTTAATATCTTCTTGCGTATAAAAACCACCATAAGTACGTGGTTCATCAGCCGTTGGAGGAACAAAATCACCAAAAGTGCCGGTTTTTTTAACACTCCATGCACCAATTTCAGTTAATTTCGGCAAACCCTTAATTTCAATTCTCCAGCCTTCATCATCTGCAAGGTGCAAGTGCAACAGGTTAAATTTATAGCGCACCATATCATCAATAAACTGCTTTACTTCCTGCTTGGTGAAAAAATGACGGGCAACATCAAACATAAGGCCTCTCCAACCTAATTTAGGATAATCGACCACATCAACACAAGGTGCTTTCCATTTGATATTGTTTACCAGTTCTTTACTCTCTATTTCGGCAGGAAAAAGCTGAAGCAACGATTGAACACCATAAAAAATACCCGCTGGTTGATTTGCGGTGATGACAACCTGAGTTGGGTTTACATTTAATTTATAACCTTCTTTACCTAACTGTGCATCTTCTTGTGCATTTAGAATCAGTTTGATGGTAGGATGGTTTGATGCGTTTACTGTACTCACAAATTTGCCTGTGGCGGTAGTAATGCGGTTAGTAAGGTATGCAATAGATTGTTTTAACTCTCCACTTTTGACGGCCTGTATGGTTATATTTTCGGGTAAGATGAAAGTTCCTGCCTTTTTCATTAAAGATACCGGTTCGGGAATAATGGCAATCGGTGTTTGTACAACTGCACTTTCGGCATCGCCGGTTTCAGTTTCTGTAATGATAGATTGAGCGAAAATATTGGCTGTAAAAAAACAGCATGAGATAATAAGGAATATTTTTTTCATTAAAATAATTAAAACGGTTTATCCGGATAAGTATAATTCGCAATTTATTAAAAAAGATTTAATTTGAGCAGTGAGAAATGAGCAAAACGTTGAGCGTATAGCGTTTGGAGCTGAAAAAAACTTATAAAGTTGACGTGAATTATTTGGTTTATTTGTCTGATTATCATTTTTTTATAAAATATTTCGTCATTGCGAGGCTGGATATGAGCGAGCCGAAGCAATCTATCATCTAATTTATTATTAAAAAGATTGCTTTACGCCTACGCAAAACGCCTTCTTCGGTTTGCTATGACGAAATTAAGACCCAAAACTCACGTTAAAGTTAATCTATTTTATTATTAAAGATTTGTCAGTCTGAGCGTAGTCAAAAACTTAATTGCTAAATCCGTCTACTCCGGATACTTCATTTCATTACCAATGACGGATAAAAAAAACGCTCGTCATTGCTGAGACACGAAGATAACCGAACCAAGCGAGTTCATGAATGCCTTTAAAAACATACGCAAAAATGAATAATCTTAAAGCTGGTAGCGATCGTTGTAAGATTGCTTCTTCGGCTTAAAAAAAGCCTTCTCAGCAATGATGATTTCTCGTAAACTACAAAAACTTCGTCAACCATTCTCTCGCCTTTTCATCATCCGTAAATGATTTCATGGGAATTGGAGGAATTTGAAACTTAAAAAGAATTTTCATAATCAATTGCGCCAAACCCGGTTTCGAAACCATCGCCATGGCCGTATAAATTTGGGGCAACTGCTCAGTCGAAAACTTGCGGGTTTCTTTATCCGGAACCGGAGAATTTTTTAAATAGATTAACAACGGAACTTTCTTGTGATTTGTAATTTCCTTAACCAATTTAACATTAGCCGAAATATTTTCTACCGTACGTAAAATACTTTTACTATAAGAAATTAATATCCCATCGTCGGTTAATAAATAATCGGCAATTTCGCCTTCAATCATGTGATTATCTCTGTCGTTTTCCATTTTATTATCCTCTTAAATGATAGCCCTTCGGTTTGGTAAACGCCCTTAAGCCCTGGTGTGATAGAGTAGCACCGATGCCAGAATATTTTCTACCGCTCCAGGGCAGGGCTGCACTCACCCTGTCGCAACAGTTCCAGTAGCCGGAGCCGGAATCAAGCTGAGACAATATTTTTTCAGCCCTTGCCTGATCTGCTGTATAAACAGAAGCGGTTAACCCGTAATCGGTATCTTGCATCATATTAACGGCTTCAATATCATCTTTTACTTTCATAATGCCGATAATTGGTCCGAAACTTTCTTCCTGCATCACTAGCATATCGTTGCTTACATCAGTTAGCACTGTAGGTTCAAAGTAATAACCTTTTCCATCAACAGCCTTGCCGCCAGTCAATAATTTTGCACCTTTACTTAAAGCATCATTTACCTGGTTTTCAAGCACGGCAATCTGTTCTTTCCGCGTTAATGCACTAATGTAAATACCATCAACAGTAGGAAGACCTGTTTTCCAGCTTCGAACCTCAGTAATAAAAGCATTTAAGTATTCATCATAATTTTTTTCGTGCACATAAATGCGCTCTACAGAACAGCAGCTTTGTCCGTTATTGTAAAAAGCACCATCAGCTGTACCAATTGCAGCTGCCGTTACATCTGTAACGTCATCGGCGATGTACAAAGGATCTTTTCCACCTAATTCTAATTGACAAGGAACCATTTTAGGGGCTACTTTTTCGTAAATAAATTTTCCTGTTTTGTATGACCCTGTGAAGAAATAACCATCAAAGCCTATTTCTAATAGTGCACTTCCTGTTTCTTTTGCTCCTATAGCAATATGGAACACCTCATCAGGCACCCCTGCTTTTTTTAACAGTTTTGCAATTTCAATTCCTGTTAAAGTTGCATACTCTGATGGTTTGTACATTACCGCATTGCCACTTAAAAGTGCAGGAATAAAAACATTTACGCCAACCAGGTAAGGATAGTTCCATGCCGAAATGTTGCAGACCACACCCAACGGTTCATATTTAATAACCTCTTTCAAACCTGGTTCCTCAACCATTACCTCATCACTTAAATATTTTTCAGCATTATTGAGCATCCATTTAATGCGTGCCCTTGCGCCGTTAATTTCATTACGCGATTGCTGAAGCGGTTTGCCTACTTCTGATGTTAGCACTGCAGCCAATTCTTCTATATTAGCTTCCAGTAAATCACTGAACTGGGTAATAACCTTAATCCTTTCGCCAAGTGTTTTACCTGCCCATAGTGGCTGAGCCTCTTTTAAAGTCTCAAATTTAGCTTGAAGCGTAGATGGAGTATCCTCCGCTAAATTCGCAATAACTTCTTCTGTTGCTGGGTTGATGATTTGCATGTTCTTTGTTTTTACCACAGATTTTCACAGATGAATACAGATTTTAAAATGTAATAATCATTAGGATCTGTGTTTATCCTTTTTATCTGTGGTTAATATTTAAGTTTATCGCATGAATAAAAGCCTCGTGTATATTTTTGCTAAAAGGACCCTGCTGATCTTTTAACCGTTCAGGATGCCATTGTACAAATAGCAAAAAAGGTTTTCCTTCAGGTTTCATCCGCTCCATTGCCTCAGTAACGCCATCAGGAGATACTGCACTTACCACAAGGCCTTTTCCGGTTTTATCGGTACTTTGGTGGTGATTGCTGTTAACCAAGCCTTTATCTGTGTTTACAATCTGGTTGAGCCATGAAGATGGGTTTACAATGATTTCGTGGTAACGGTCTGATTTATCCGGCATTTTACCGTGATCGAACTTTCCCCAGGTTGGAATATCAGGAATTAAAGTACCGCCAAAAAATACATTGCCCACTTGCATGCCACGACAAATACCCAAAACCGGAATTGAGTTTGCTTCTGTATAGGTTAAAACCTTAAACTCAAAGTTATCCCGTTCTTCATCAATGTCATCATCATAGCAATAATGATAGTATTCGGGCTGGTTATAAAAACGGGGATGAACATCTTCACCACCGGTTAAAACAATACCGTCGCATTTATTTATTTCATCAAAGTTGTTTAGTTTATAGCCAAGCTGGATAACCTCAACACTTTTATTGTAAGATAATACCCAATCCCGGTAAATGGCGTATTTGCTGCAATCGGTAACGCCAATAATTATTTTATCAGACATAGTCCTTTATGTTTTTGGCACAGATTTTTACAGATGAACACAGATTTGGACTGCAATTTTTTATTTAATTTATACAGCCTTTTATCTGTGTTCATCCTCTTTATTTGTGGTTAATAACTGCTTTAAAGTGCATTTAAATATAGCTGTTTAAAATCTGCTCTGCTTACCGGTTTTGGATTGTTTGGATGTGCAAAATCGGCAAAAGCTAAATCGGCAAGGGTTTCGATATGTTCATTTTTAACACCAATATCACTCAATTTATGCGGAATATTCACTTTTGTGTTTAAATCAAACAGGTATTTTACAACAGCCTCACCATTTTCATCTTTAAGTGCTAAAGTACGGGCAATTTTTTTAAAACGATCTTCAAAACCTGCAATATTGAACTGCATACCGTAAGGAATATTAACGGCGTTGGCCAAACCATGGTGGGTATCCAATAATGAAGATAGCGGATGCGCCAACGAATGTACAACACCTAAACCTTTTTGAAAGGCGATTGCACCCATCATTGATGCCATTAACATCTTACTGCGGCTTTCTAAATCCGGATTGTTGGTTGCCCTTTCCAGCGAATCTTTTATCAAAGAAATGCCTTCAAGCGCAATACCATCACACATCGGGTGGAAATTTTTGGCCAGGTAGGCTTCCATATTGTGTGTAAGTGCATCCATACCTGTTGCAGCAGTAATAAATGGTGGTAAATCCATAGTAAGCTGAGGATCTGCAAATACTATCTGCGCCATTAATTTGGGGGAGAACAGAATTTTTTTCTGGTGGGTTTCATCATCCGCAATAATTGCGCTACGGCCAACCTCACTTCCGGTACCTGATGTGGTTGGAATGGTAATAAAATGAGGAACATCATTGGTGACATAAATATCACCACCAATTAAATCGTCGTATTTAAATAAGTCTTCCCGGTGATTCACCCTGAGCACAATTGCTCTGGCAACATCAAGAGCCGCACCACCACCAATACCAATAATGCTATCACGATTAGTGGCATCCCAAACGTCAGTACCTTTGTAAACATCACTTTTAACCGGGTTTTTATGGATATCGCTAAAAACTTCGACAGAAATACTTTTTGCCCTCAAATCTTCTACAATGTTTTTAAAAAATGGAAGTTGCGCAATTGTGGCATCGGTAACAATTAATGGTGCTTTTAAATTGTGCTTGGTTAAATAGAAGGGTAATTCTTTTACTGCACCAGCACCAAAACGGATGGTTGTAGGGAAATTAAACTGATGGATCTTATCAAATATCATGGCAATTGTTTTTTGTTCCTTTTGTGTTTCTTAAGTTTGTGTTATGCTGAATTTTTCAGCATTTAATCTATAAAAGATTCTGAATCAAGTTACGAATCACAGATTCTAAAAAATTGTCGTCATTTTCGCGCTGGCGCTAATCTTAATGCAGCTCACAAACCCTGCCCTAGTATTAAAATTCCCAATTAACCCGATAGCTATCGGGTTGGGAATGACGATAACCCGTATTCTCTCATCTTTAATCCATTTTTTTCTAAAAATTTGATTTTTCAGCACGGAGACTTTAGATTAAATAATTTCTAAATACCTTTTTAGCTCCCAATCGGTTACCACTTTGGCATATTGCTTACATTCCCACTCGCGGGTCATGGTAAAATGATCAACGAAATCTTCGCCCAATAGTGTTTTGGCCAAATCAGAATTTTTCATCTTTTGTGTAGCTTCAAATAAATTACGGGATAGTATACCATTTGATAAATCGGTATAGCCATTCCCTTTTGTAGCCGGTTGATTGAGCTTTAATTTATTTTTAACACCATACATTCCTGCAGCTAAACAAGCCGAAAGTGCCAGGTATGGGTTAGTATCAGCGCCAACAATCCGGGTTTCCAAACGCGATGCTTTTTTGCTTCCTGGCAATGCACGTAATGCGGTTGTGCGGTTATCAATTCCCCAGGTTACCGTGGTTGGTGCCCATGCACCTTCTACCAAACGTTTGTAACTGTTTATAGTTGGAGCAACCATCGGCAATAGCTCTGGCAGGCAGTATAGTTGACCAGCGATATAACTTTTCATTATTTCACTCATTTTAGCCGGATCCTTTTCATCGTAAAAAAGATTTGTTTTTTTATCGGTATCCCACAAACTTTGATGCACATGGCCGCTGCATCCTGGCAGGTTTTCACTTACTTTTGCCATAAATGTGGCCATTATACCGTGTTTGTAGGCAATTTCTTTAACAGCGGTTTTAAATAAAATGGCTTGGTCGGCCGCTTTTAAGGCTGGTGCATATTTAATGGCCGCTTCGTATACCCCAGGGCCTGTTTCGGTATGCAAACCCTCAATGGTAATATCAAATTTATTGAGCAGTTCGAACAGGTCGCTCATAAATTCATTCCTATAGGTACTCCTTAAAATGGAATAACCAAACATACCCGGACTTAAGGGTTTTAAGTTTGCAAAACCTTTCTCATGAATGCTTTCTGGTGTTTCCGAAAAATTAAACCACTCAAATTCTTGTGCAAAAAGGGGCGAAAAACCTTCATGCTCACATTCGGTAATTATTTTTTTTAAGAGCTGCCTTGGACAAACAAAATTTGCACGGTCCTGATCATCAATGAAATCGCCTAAAAAGAAAGGAACTTCATTTTCCCATGGGATTTTCCGGAAAGTATCAATATCAATTTTAACCTGCGCATCCGGATAACCGGTATGCCAGCCAGTGTATTTTCCGTTTTCGTAAGCCAGATCAGCTGCATCCCAACCAAAGGTAACATCACAAAAGCCTAAACGACCTTCAACCAGCGAAGCAAACTTTTCGGCTGCAACATATTTTCCCCTTAAAATACCATCAATATCAGCAACAGCCAATTTGACTTTACCAGAAGGATGATTTTTAACGTAATCCAGAATTTCTTTGCTTGTACTCATCAATCTGCCTTTTTGAATATTTTATATAAAAGAAATATGCCTAAAACGATACCCGAATAAATTAAACCCAATTTAAGATTATAAATCAGCATTGCGATGAAAGAAACGCACGAAATAATTAAAGCAATGATGGGAAACAGTGGGTAAACCGGAGTTTTGAAAGGCCTAGCCATCTCAGGCCGACTTTTCCGCAGCACCATTACCGAAATCATTGAAATAATATATAACGTTAAGGCCCCGAATACTGAAATAATAATAATTTCAGCGGTTTTACCCGATAACAGCGCAATGATGCCGATTACCATATTGCCAATTAGCGCATTTGCTGGTGTTTGAAATTTGGGTGAAATTTCCCCAAGGATAGCCGGAATACTTTTTACACGCCCCATTTCGTAAGTGGAGCGACCAGCAGCCAAAACCAAACCATGGAAAGAGGCGATTAATCCAAACAACCCCACGGTGATGAGTACATGATACATCAGGTGGTTATCGCCGGTAATCATCGATAAGGCAAGCGGTAATGGCGAATCAGAAGTTTCTCCTGATTTTCCGTTTTTGTATACAATGGCTTCCCAGCCGCCAATGCCAATGGTAGCGATAAAAACAAGTACACATAAAACAACCAACGTAAAAATACCCCATCCAAAACCTTTGCTGATATCACGCTGTGGGTTTTTAGTTTCTTCTGCTACATTGGCAACACCCTCTATACCCAGGAAAAACCAGATGGCAAAGGGTATGGCGGCAAAAACACCACTCCAGCCGTTCGGAAAATTATTTTGAATCAGATTTTCGGATCGGAATTTAGGCAATGTGATTCCAGAGAATAACAACAGCTCACCAACGGCTAAAACGGTAATTATTACCTCGAATGATGCCGCCGCTTTTACGCCATAAACGTTAAGTGCTGTAAATATAAAGTACACTGCAATTGCACTGGTAAGAACGGGTACCTGCGGAAAAAAAGCATTAAAATAAGCACCTATGGCAAACGCAATTGCTGGAGGTGCAAATATAAATTCGACCATTTGTGCAATGCCTGCTATAAAACCTATGTTTTTGCCCAGTGCGGTATTTGCATAATCAAAAACACCACCAGCCTTTGGTATTGCGCAGGCCAGTTCGGCATAGCTGAAACTAAAGGTAACATACATTACCATAATGGCAACTGTGGCAATGGCCATACCTAGCGTACCGCCCTTCTCCAGGCCTAAATTCCAGCCGAAATACATTCCGGAAATTACATACCCAACACCGAGCCCCCAAAGCATAAAAGGAGTAAGCGTTTTTTTTAAGCCATCTTTTTGTTCCATGGATAGGATGTATAAGATTGAAATAAGTTTATATAATCTGCTCGAAAATGATCACTATTGGCTTCGGTATCTGATGGTTAAAGTAGTAATTATTTTTCAGTGATTTAACTAATAAAAAGTTTTGTTATAATAATTTACTGTTTTTTTTAAAAGTTCTTTAACCTGCCTGTGTGTTTTATTATCTTGCATTACCAAACATTATTTTATGAACAAAAATGCTCTCCAGCCATCTGAAAATTTTAAGAAGATGGCACGAAAATCTATTCAAGCAATTTTATTATTCATAGTAACCTACCTTATATTAATTCTCGGTGCTGTATGCTTAACTGTCCTTTGTGCATATGCAGGTTTGATGCTAATTGCTCTTAAACCGATGTTTTTTACCTTCATGTTGGGTGGTGGGTTGGTCTGTTTTGGTGTTTTAATATTGGTTTTTTTAGTGAAATTTATATTTAAGGTTAATAAAGTTGACCGCTCTCATTTAACCAGGATAACAAAAGCCGAACACCCTGATCTTTTTAAAATGATTGATGAAATTGTTGAAGAGGTAGGGACAGATTTACCTAAAAAAGTATACTTATCCTCCGAGGTTAACGCTTCTGTATTCTATGATTCTAGTTTTTGGAGTATGTTTTTTCCAGTAAAGAAGAATCTGCATATTGGTTTGGGCCTAATGAATACAATATCCATTAATGAACTAAAAGCTATTCTCGCACACGAATTTGGCCATTTTTCCCAAAAAAGTATGCGTACAGGGAGTTATGTTTATAACGTTAACCAAGTAATTTATAATACCCTATATGATAATGATGGGTATGGAAATTTCACTCAAAAATTAGCTGGTATCAGTAATTATTTAGCGATTTTTGTGGTTTTGGCAAATAAAATCATTGCAGGTATACAATTTATTTTAAAGAAAAATTATGATTCAGTTAATTTGAATCATTTGGCCTTATCAAGAGAAATGGAGTTTCATGCCGATGCAGTTGCTGCTAGTGTTGCGGGTTCTGATGCATTAATTACCGCACTTCATCGCCTGCAACTGGCTGATTATTCATTAAATAACGTGTTTAATTATTATAACGCTAAAATTATTGAGAAGGAGAAAACCATTAATATTTTCCCTCAGCAAAAATTCGTCTTGGATTTTTATGCTAATCTACAAGATATCACCGTTGAAAATAACTTACCTATTGTATCTGAAGAACACTATAATAAATTTAATAAAAGTAAACTTGTGCTTAAAGATCAATGGTCATCGCACCCAAGCACTAAAGATAGGGTAGCGCATTTAAGAAAATTAGATTATCCACTTAAAAGTTATGGTGTAGGAATTGCAACAGATTTACTGACAAACAAACACCTGGTTTTGGAGGAGATTACTAAAAAGCTCTTTGATGCAATTGATTATGGCAATTCTCCAATTATATCAGATCCCGGCAAATTTGAACTTGATTTTTGGGAAAATCAAAAACAGTATTCTCTTAATAATATGTATAATGGATATTTTGATTTTAGAGATCCATTAATTGACTTTAATGAAGATGCTTTCGAAAAGCGATTGCCAATTATACAAGGCCAGATAGGCGACTTGTTTAATGATGAAAATTTAAGTTTAATCTATCTGCAAGATGGTATTAAGACTGATTTAAATACACTAAAGCAAATTGAGGATGAAGTTTTTAGCGTTGATACTTTTGATTACGATGGACAGCGCCATATTAAAACAGATTGTACCGAGCTTATTGTGCGGCTGAATGCTGAATATGAAGAACTGGAAAGCAAATTAAAGCAATTGGATAAACAGATCTTTGAATATTTTTTGTCAGTCGCTTTTAAGCAGAATATGGTTAACGATCTTAAATGTCTTTATGATAGCAATAAAGAGATCAACGTTCTGCTGCAAAACCAGCAGGCCTTACTAAATAAAATTATAGAGATTACTTCATTTATGCGCGTCAGCACTGCTTTTGAAACAATATCGCAAAAAATGTTTTTAGTAAAAGATGAAGAAGTGATTTTTAAAGAGCAGCTTAAATTTTTGCTTACCGATCCTATTTATACTGATGAAGTATCAGTTGAGGATAGAGATAAAATAGAAAAATTTATAGCAGCCAATTATAAATATTTTGCTGGCGGTAGTTATTTCGATGATCAGGTGGATGATCTTTTTGAATGTATTAATTTGTTTAGTAAAATTACTAATGGTGCGGGTTTTAAAGCGAAAAAAAAGTTACTGGATTTTCAGGCAGATTTAGAAGTTGCCGATGTAGGCAAAGTAAATGGCTTGGTAACAGGTTGATTAAAAGGTTTGCTGCAAAAAAAAATCTGCAGGTTTTATGAAATTAATTCGTAAAACCTGCAGATAATTTAATTTAGATTGCTCGTTATGAAATATTGGCTAAACTAATGAGTAAGGCAATGCAATTATTCAGTATATCCTTGCTGCACCCAATAATCTATTCCAAATCACGGTTTTTATTTACAATCTGACTGTCCCTAGTGTTTTTCTGCACCGTAATGGCACCAAAAAGCGAGAGTAAAAATGCAAAGGCATAAAATCCTTTTTCACTGGGCAGTAAAGTTGCATTCCACAAACCGATTACCAATAAGGTGATGGTTAAAAGCGTAGAAAACCAACTGATGCCATAATAAATTTCAGTAACCGGAATACCCTCCAGCTTATCGCGAACAGCCTTTTGTAAAGAGATTACGGCGAAAAGGCCAAACATCAATACGGTAAAATAATATCCTTTTTCATTAAGAAGCATATCAGAACGCCATAGCCCTACAATAAAGCCGATCATTCCGATACCTAATGCCATCCAGGCAGCTGCCACGAATGCATTTGATGGTTTTTGATTCATTGTTTTGAGATTTAATTTAATTCAATAGTCAACGCTAAAGATTCGCAAAAGGTATAAAATTAAAAGATAGTATTTTAAATTATTTAAGGAATCTGAGCTACTAAGGGAAGGTGATGATTTAAGCCATTATGCATGAGTAAACTCATATCAGCACAACCTGATAAGATTTTTGGAAAATAATAAGTTTACCAAGCAATTTTGATAAACAAGCTTATAGAAGTAAAATCCGTATTTATCTTTTTACATTGGAGGTTAAAACTCATCAACTTATTCAATTGCATTGATAAAGGAAAAATCAAACAAAATCCTATCTTTTGCATTATAGCTGTATAATATTACCTTAGTTATATGCAAATATTGCTTACTTCTGCCCAAATGCGCAGTGCCGATCAGTTTACCATTGCCAATAAACCGATAGCATCGATCGATCTGATGGAAAAAGCTGCGCGCGCTTTCGTTCAAAGTTTTTTAAGAACTGAATTTGACACCAATAAAAGTGTGGCCATATTTTGTGGAAAGGGGAACAACGGCGGCGATGGACTGGCAATAGCCCATTTGCTTATTGCGAATGGTTACGAAAATATAAAAGTTTACATCATAAATTTTAGCGATAAACAAAGCGGCGATTTTGCAATCAATTTGCAACGGATTGAAGAAACGCGGTGTAAAAAAATCATCATTAATCAACTTGCCGATTTAAAAAATATCAAAGCAGACCTGATTATCGACGCCATCTTAGGATCTGGATTAAACAAACCCTTAAGCGGACCATTTGAGGAACTCGCTTATGGAATTAACAAGCTAAATAAAAAAGTGTATGCAGTTGATGTTCCCACAGGTTTTTTTGCGGAAGGTAGATTGCCTAGAGATTATAATGGTATAAAAGCATATAAAACGATCTGTTTTCAAAGACCTAAAATCAATTTTTTCTTTCCGGAATCTGTTCTGGCTACTGAAAAGTATGAGGTGGTTGATATTGGCCTGGATGAAGCCTTCATCCAAAAACAACAGGCTGATTTCTGTCTTGTAGAAAAAAGTGATATAGATAAAATCCTAAAGCCGCGAAAATTATTTAGTCATAAAGGTACTTATGGTCATGCCCTTGTTATTGCCGGTGATGCAAATACAATGGGAGCAGCATTACTATCATCTATGGCCTGTTTGCATGCCGGAGCGGGATTAACAACGGCATGTATTCCAACAAGCGGTTTAAATGCACTAAATACTGCTTTGCCAGAAGTTATGGCTCTGCCAAGAGCGGATGATGTTACGATTAAAGATCCGAAAAGGTACCAGGCGATAGCTATAGGCCCAGGCTTGGGTACTGATGAAAACAACGAAAAACTGCTCGAAGACTTAATTTTGAATAATCAGGCTTTAATTATCGATGCCGATGCTTTAAATATTCTTGGAAAAAGACCAGATCTGATCAAAAAACTGGCGCCTAACACCATCATTACTCCCCATATGAAAGAGTTTGATCGGTTATTTGGCGACCATGATAGTTGGTGGGAGCGGGTAGGAACTGCAAAAAAACTAGCAGAAAAGCTCAAAATCGTAATCGTGCTTAAAAATCAATATACTTTTATCTGCTTGCCAACAGGTCGCGTTTTAATTAATTCAACCGGTAATCCAGCTATGGCACAAGGAGGAATGGGCGATGTTCTTACAGGTATTATTGCTGGTTTAGTTGCACAGCAATATTCAGCCAGTGATGCCGCTGTTTTAGCCTGTTACTTACATGGCAAAGCTGGAGATCATTTAGCAAGCGAAAGTTTTGTGGTTACCGCATCTCAGGTCGCTGCCAGAATTTCTAAAGAAATTAAAATCTGCATGGCCAATTAGTTAATAGAATCTTATGTGGAAAAAAAATGAATTGAATCTACTATGGTTCTAGTTTAAAAATCTATAGCTTAAGGGAATATTTAGAAATCAGAAACCTAAAAACGGAAAACAAATTATTATGGCACAAAAAGAATACACGCTGAATGAATTAATTCAGGAATCAGCTGAAAACCCAAATGAGAACGACTTTTTTGAATTGGAAAAACCAGCCATGCTGGAAGTAAACCTTAAAAATCAAAAGATTTTGGCTAAAGCAGGTTCTATGGTGGCTTACATCGGTAATATCGATTTTAAAAGAGAAGGTTTATTGAGTAAAGGTTTAGGTGGTTTGTTAAAAAAAGCGATATCAGGTGAAGGTACTTCGCTAATGCATGCCACTGGCACAGGTAAATTATATCTGGCAGATGAAGGCAAGAAAGTAAAGATCATCAAACTTCAAAACGAATCAGTTTTTGTAAATGGCAACGACGTACTTGCGCTGGAAGAAAATATTAAAAATGAGATAAAAATGCTTAAAAGCATTGCCGGGATGATGAGTGGAGGCTTATTTCAGGTTAAACTTTCGGGAAGCGGATACATTGCCATTACCACACATGGAGAACCAATTTTGTTAAGGGTTACAGGCAACCAACCAGTTTATACCGATCCAAATGCTACAGTGGCGTGGTCTGAAAATTTAACACCCAACATTAAAACAAATCTAACTTTCGGCTCATTTATTGGAAGAGGAAGTGGCGAATCATTCCAATTGGAGTTTTTTGGTGAAGGATGGGTATTGGTACAACCATATGAAGAAGTGAAGTACGCGGCGAAATCTTAATCGTCAACCAGGTCGCAGCGGAGAGATCTATTTCAAAAAAGATGCCTCCCTGCCTTTCTTATTTGATCAAGTAAGTTTCCTGCCCCCAATGTCGATTAATGGTAAGAAACATCGATCAAAATGTTATAAAACAAAAATCCCGACACTTTTTAATGTCGGGATTTAATATATTAATTAAATAATTTCTATTTAAACACCACCCATAACGGTAAGTTTATCCATTGTTGGATTAACACTGCCACCAGTTGGCTCTAATGTAACGGCAAAAGCTTGTGCTTCCTGGATAGTCTGCATTTTTACTAAGGCTTCGTTACTGGTAGAATCGGTTTTTCCGAATACACCTAAACTTACTGGTTTTCCATTTACAAGTGCCCATAATTGATATTCATGTTCGGCATCTGTTTTAGGTAAATCCATTGCCACATAGTTAATCAGCACGCTTTTATCTTTTTTGTTCCAATAAACCTTCATTTTAGAAGATGGACTAAAAGCCTGTCCTGCCATACGAATGGTTGCCCATTCTTTACTATCGGCCATAGTAGCCATGTTATCTAAACCTTGGTTTTCAAATTCAAGCTTACTAACTACTCCGGCAAATTTCTGTTTGTCGAGGTTTAAACTTGCAATTTGGTCGTGCGCAGCATTAAGTTTATTATAAGTAATAAATAGTGCTGCAGTACTTACTACCAATAAAGCTATACAAGCAACTAAGGCATAACGCAAAGTTCTCACTTTTGCACTACTTCCATCCAAACGTATAATTCTTGGTTCTTCTGTATAAACTGGTTCGGGTTGAACATTCACATTCTCTTCAACTTCACTTAACCCCAACTTCTCGAATAATCTTGTTTCTACATCTGCAGATGGCTCTACAGCATTTTGCATAGCATATTGCTCCATAGCTTGCTCAATGGCAGCTATTTCATCTCTAACCTCTAGGTTTTGAGATGCCATTTCCTCAACCTGCAACGCTTCTTCAGGTGATAAATCACCTAAAACGTACAGCTCAAGTACTCCAGATTCGATATATGCTTTTAAATTTTCCACGCTCAATTAAAATTCCTTCTCAATTCAATAATAGCCAACCGGATCCGGGTTTTCACCGTACCTAATGGCAGATCTAACTTTTCTGCGGCTTCCACATGTGTGAAACCCTTGTAATAAACTAAATCAAGAACTGCTTGTAAATCCGGTTTAAGGTTTTCTACAAGTTGCTTAACTCCAAGAACATCCGGATTAAACGTAACCTTGTTTTGTTCATCAACGAAACTTACGTTATTTTCTATATCTTGGTTTTTGAGTGAATTCTTAAAATCTTTAGAACGAAGTTTGTCGATCGATAAATTGCGGGCAATATTCATCATCCACGTAAACAAACGTCCTTTAGTATGATCATAGTGTGTAGCAGACTGCCAGATTTTTACGAAAGTTTCTTGTAAAACATCTTCTGCAAGTTCAGTATGGGTAATAATGCGTGAAATAACGCCGTAAAGCGCTGAGGAATACATGCTGTACAGTGTTTTTAGTACCGCTGGATCTTTCGATTGCAGTGCTTGAACAAGTTCAGGCTCGGTTAGAGTTAATTTTTTTAATGCAGTCACTATCGGTCACTAAGATACAATACAGAACATTAAAACCAAAAAAATGTTTTATAAATTCATTCCTTTAAGGAGTGCGATTTAATAAAAGAGGTTAAATCGCTTATAATAATAGATTTAGGCAATTCCTTCAATCGGAAAAAGGTGTTTTTCGGCATGGTAAGATGAACGAACCAAAGGACCGCTTTCTACATACTTTAAACCTTTTGCTAAACCAGCCTCTTTATACATAGCAAATGTATCTGGATGGATCCAATCAACCACAGGATGGTGATTACGTGTAGGTTGTAAATATTGGCCTAAAGTTAATATATGAACACCATTGGCAACTAAATCGTCCATTGCCTCAAAAATATCTTCTTCAGTTTCACCTAAACCAAGCATAATGCCCGTTTTAGTTCTTAAACCAAATTCCGAAATCCTTTTTAAGGCCTCTAAACTTCTATCGTATTTTGCCTGGATACGCACTTGTTTGGTTAAACGCTTAACTGTTTCCATATTGTGCGAAACCACTTCTGGTCTTTCTTCTAAAACGCGGTATAAATTATCCCACTGTCCTTTAAAATCAGGAATTAATGTTTCTAAAGTGGTAATAGGGCTTTCTCGGCGGATGGCTTGTAATGTTTCTGCCCAGATGATTGAACCACCATCCTTTAAGTCATCACGATCTACCGAAGTAATTACGCAATGTTTAACGCCCATTAACCTTACAGAATCGGCTATGCGGTTAGGTTCATCTACATCAACAGCCAAAGGACGGCCTGTTGCAACGGCACAAAAAGAGCAGCTACGGGTACAAATGTTACCTAAAATCATGAAAGTTGCCGTGCCTGCACCCCAGCATTCGCCCATATTAGGGCAATTACCACTTTCGCAGATGGTGTGGAGCTTGTGCGTATCTACTAAACTGCGAACTTGGGCATATTCCTTACCAACAGGTAATTTTACACGTAACCAATCGGGTTTACGTTTAACTTCAGTCACAGCAGGTACTACCGGTAAATCAATCATGCTACAAAGTTAACGAATAGGATTGAAATGTTACAATAATGAAATGTTTGTGGGTTGTAATAATGTAAGGGCAACTTGCAAAATCTGCTGAGCGGGTGCCCATCGACTTCGCAAGAATAGCAATGGTTAAATTATATCCTTTTCAAATGCAATTTGTGTTTTATTCTCTTTGAAGCCAATTCGCTTATAAAATTTATGACTTTCAATACGTACTATATTGCACCTAACCTTTAATTTTTTTAGCTCTTGCGTTTTTGCCCACAGTGTTATATTTTCAATCAATTGTTTCCCAATTTGATGATTCCGGTAAGTTTCGTCAACAATCAAACCTCCAATTTCTACAAATGCATCAGATTCTATTCTTAAAGTGTAAAATGCATGAATCCAGCCTACTATTTTGCCATTAATTAAGGCGACAAATGCGCAATTTTCAATACTGTTATTGATGAGTTTAATCCGGGCTGTTGTTTGTTTTACATCACTTTTGTAACCCAATTGTGTAGAAAGTTTGGCTACAGTATCTGCATCACTTTCTAAAACTTCTCTTATTTGAACCATTTATTGATGTTGATAGGTAAAATCTAAACTAAGGAATAAAATTTTGTTTTAAAAGATCGGCGTAGCTACAGCGTAAAGGAGGACTGCAATTGCCGATGGGCAGCCATAGCCTTTTCGAATCTTAAATAAATAAGCAGCAATAAACAAGACGGGCATTACGTGATAACAGCTTTTAAAGGTGAGTCGAGCAGTTCAGGATGACCATCTATTGTATCGTAACTGCCTTTTCAAATGTTAGCTTAAAATCATAACCTAAACATTGCAACTTTAAACGTTTTTACTTTCTAACTAAATCTTACATTTGCAGTATGAATACTGGCTTACAGCTTTATAATACGCTTTCGCGCAAAAAAGAACTTTTTCAACCCTTAAATGCACCTAATGTTGGGGTGTATGTTTGCGGTCCTACCGTTTATAGTGATGTGCACCTGGGCAATTGCCGCACATTTATATCATTCGATTTAATTTTTAGGTACCTTAAATATGCAGGTTATAAAGTGCGTTATGTACGTAATATTACCGATGCTGGCCATTTAGAGGGCGATAGGGATGAAGGTGATGATAAATTTGCAAAACGTGCAAAATTAGAACAGCTTGAGCCAATGGAAATTGTACAGAAGTATACTTTAGGTTTCCACGATGTATTGCGGATGTTTAATACACTGCCGCCAAGTATCGAGCCTACTGCTACCGGACACATTATTGAGCAAATTGAAATGATTAAAGTAATTATAGCCAATGGTTATGGTTACGAAGTGGATGGCAATGTGTATTTTGATGTAGAAAAATATAGTAAAGAATACAATTACACGATTTTAACCAATCGTAACCTGGAAGATATGCTGAACAATACCCGCGAATTGGGTGGTCAGGATGAGAAACACGGGAGGTTGGATTTTGCCCTTTGGATTAAAGCAAAGCCAGAAACGTTAATGCAATGGCAATCGCCCTGGGGCATGGGTTTTCCGGGCTGGCATATCGAATGTTCAGCAATGAGTGCTAAATATTTGGGGGCCGAATTTGATATTCACGGAGGTGGAATGGATTTAGCAGCCACGCACCATACCAACGAAATTGCACAATCTGAGGCTTGCAGCCATAAACAACCTGCCCGTTATTGGATGCACACCAATATGCTTACGGTAAACGGTACGCGGATGTCTAAATCGGCGGGGAACGGTTTCCTTCCGTTAGAGTTGTTTACGGGCGATCATCCCTTACTGAAGAAAGGCTATAGCCCGATGACGGTTAAGTTTTTTATGTTGCAGGCACATTACCGTAGTACTTTGGATTTTTCTAATGATGCCCTGGATGCTTCAGAAAAAGGCTTTCGCCGTTTAATGTCGGCGGTTGGTTTGTTGGATAAACTTCAGGTTGCAGAACAGAATGATTTTGACATTGATGCCTTAAAAGAAAAATGTATCCATGCAATGAATGACGATTTTAACAGTCCGATTTTAATTGCAGAACTTTTTGAAGCAGTAAGAATTATCAATACCGTTTATGATGGTAAAGGGAAAATCTCTGTCGAAGCGTTAGAAAAATTAAAGCAACTGATTAACGATTTTGTATTCGATATTTTAGGCCTTAAAGATGAGGATGCGGGAGGAAATGACTTAAACGGCGTTTTGGATATGGTAATTGATTTAAGAACCGAGGCTAAAGCAAATAAAGATTACGCAACTTCTGATCGTATCCGCATCGGACTGCAGGAATTAGGTATTCAGCTTAAAGATGGCAAAGAAGGAACAACCTGGAGCAAAGCTTAACGAGTTTAGAGTCGGGCGTTTGGAGTAAAGAGCCGATAGTTTTAAACGATGAGAAAAATTGGTTTAGTAGGGGGCGTTAGCTGGGTATCAACAATAGATTATTATCGTTTTATAAATGAGGGCGTAAATGAGCGCTTGGGCGGATTAAATTTTGCTGAGTGTTTAATTTACTCCCTTAATTTTGGTGATGTTCAGGATAGAACCTGGGAAGGATCATTTGACCTTTTACTGGCTGCTTGTGAGCGTTTAAAGCGTAGTGGTGTAGAAGCCATTGTGTTATGTGCAAATACTGCCCATCTTTTTGCCGATCAGCTTCAGGAAAAAATTGCATTACCGATTATCCATATCGGCACCGAAACTGCTAAGGCCATAAATGCTACAGGAATTAAAAAAGTAGCTTTATTGGGTACAGTGTTTACCATGGAAAAAGACTTTTATATCAAAAAGCTCCAAGGCCATGGATTAAGCATATTGGTGCCAGCAAAAAAAGCAACCCGCGATTACATCCAGTTTACGCTTAAAGAAGAATTAGGCAGAGGACAGATTTTAGAAGAAACCAGGGCGCAGTATATCAAAATAATTAATGATCTGATCGCGGATGGAGCCGAAGGAATAATCCTTGGATGTACAGAAATCCCCATGCTGATCAGTCAGGATGATTTCGATATTCCGGTATTCGATACCACTAAAATTCATTGCCAGGCCATTGTAAACTATATCCTTTCGTAAATTTTTAATAATCGCCTCAAAGGGTAGGCACAGTAAATTAGTGTGCTTTACACTAATTAAACAATTTTCCGTTAGTTTGAAAAATGAATAAAAAACTTTTAGTACTGCCTTTATTAGCATTAATCGGATTTGAGGCATGCCAGAATAAAACAAAGCAGGGTACTGATGGAAATGGGGAAGAAACTTCATTAAAACTTTCGTCGCCTGATTTTAATGCAGATAGTGCCTATGCTTATACCAAGGTTCAGGTAGAATTAGGTCCACGCATTCCCGGTACTGTGGCTCATCAAAAATGTGCTGATTATTTAGTAACAAAATTAAAATCTTTCGGCGCAGATGTAAGTATAATGGGGCAGAAAACACAGACTTATGATGGTAAAAGTTTTCAAATGAAAAACATCGTTGCTGCTCTTAATCCTGATCAAAAGAATAGAGTTTTAATTACTGCACATTGGGATGCACGTCCATTTTCTGATCAGGATACAGATCCTGCAAACCGTAGTAAATCTTTTGATGCAGCTAATGATGGCGCAAGTGGTGTGGCAGTAATTTTAGAAATGGCACGTCAGATTCAACAAAAAGAGCCAAATGTTGGAGTCGATTTTATTTTATGGGATTTGGAGGATTATGGAAAGGCTGATGATGAAACACTTGATGATGTTTCATGGTGCTTGGGTTCTCAATATTGGGCAAAACATGCAGTTGTTACAGGTTACAAGGCATTATATGGTATCAATCTTGATATGGTAGGCGGGGGCAACGCTCAGTTTACACAAGATGAAATTTCACGACAGGCCGCTCCTGATTTGGTAAAAAAAGTTTGGGAAATTGGTAGTGAAATCGGTTACGCATCGTATTTTACAAGTATACCAAGTGGAAAACTGGTAGACGATCATTTTTGGATGAACCAAGCAGGAATTCCATCAATAGATATTATCCATTACAGCGATAACAGTGGCTTTTATATCAATTGGCATACCCAGTTGGATAATTTGAGTAATATAGATAAGAATACGTTAAAAGCAACCGGCCAAACGGTTTTGGAAACTATTTATCGCGAAAAATAACCCTTTAATGTGTAATTGTTAATTACTTTTGAAATCATCCATCAAAGAAAATTTTATATTCGCCAAACATATTATCTTAATTAATAATGAAACAATTATTTTCAACCGCAATAGCTTCGCTTTTAGCCCTTAGTGCTTTTGCACAAAAAAGCGACGGAACAACCAAATCTTTAGTAAATGCTGAAAAGGATTTCGCTAAGTCGATTGCCAAAAATGGAGATAAAGAAGCTTACATAGATTATTCATCGACCAGTACTTTGGTATTCAGACCAAACCCTGTTAATGCTAAAACTTTTTATGCTGGTAAAGCTAATGCTGAAAATGATGTAACATGGACACCAAATTTGGCTAAAGTATCGCGTAGTGGTGATTTAGGTTTTACTACCGGTCCTTATGAAATCGGAACTTCAGAAAAAAAATACGGTCAGTACCTTTCTATCTGGAAACCGGAAAATGGCAAATGGAAATTAGCGATTGATTTAGGGACAGAAAGCAACAAACCGCTAACTAAATTTACACCTTCGTTTGTTGAACCTAAAGACCACGTTGCACCCAAATTTTTGAATGAAAGAGAAATTAAAGCCGGAAAAGAAATCATTTTAACCACTGAGAAAACCCTTAATACTTTATTAAAAACGCATGGAATTGCTGCATTTGGAGGTTTTTTAACCAATGATGCACGTTTACTTTTCCCTGGTAATGAGGCCATTGATGGAAAAGGAAAAATTGTTGCTTTTTATAATAGCATGATCAGCAAGATCAATTTAAAAACTACAGGTGTAGATAAAGCAATAGGCAGCGATTTGGCTTACACTTACGGTGTTGCTACCATCGATTATAAAGCCGACCTGCGTGAAAGCTTTAATTATGTTTTCGTTTATGAAAAAGCAGCAGATGCAAGCTGGAACTTAATTGTACAGGCATTCGTACCTGCAGAAAGATAAAATAACAATGTGAATTAAAAGAGGGCTATCCATAAAAAGAAGCCCTTTTTTTATTTCTTAAATTATTGCTTCCTGCAACTTTGCTAAAGTTTAGCCACAGTTGGATTACAATTTGATGAAGCGATATCCATCCAGCAACGCGATAATATAACTAAATGAAGCATTTTTACGCTTTAAGGAAGATTATCACAAATAAAAATGTTCATTTTACGTTTAAAATTCATGAATAAAAAATTACTTCTACTCTCCACGCTCTTATTACTTTTTTTAAACGTATCGGCACAAAAAAGAAAATTCGATCTGCAGGGTAAAGCGGGCGCAAGAGGCATTATGCCAGAAAATACCATTGAAGGAATGTTAAAAGCTTTGGATTTGGGTGTTAACACGTTAGAAATGGATGCCGTGATTTCTAAAGATAAACAGGTTGTACTTTCTCAAGAGCCTTATTTTAACAATGAAATCTCACTTCAGCCTAACGGAAAAGCGATTTCTTTGAAAGATCAGAAGAAATACAACATTTATAAGATGGATTATGAAGAGGTAAAGAAGTTTGATGTAGGGAGTAAAGTTCATAGTCGTTTTCCTGGTCAAATGAAATTTAAAGCATATAAACCCTTACTTTCTGAAACAATAGATGCGGTTGAGGATTATGTTAAAGCACACAAATTGGCTAAACCAGTTTACAGTATTGAAACAAAAACCATTAAAAACGGTGATAACGAATTTCATCCGGAGCCTGCAGAATTTGTAGAGCTAATTATGGGAGTGATCAATGAAAAAAAGCTTGCCAAAAGGGTAATTATCGAATCGTTTGATATGCGTACCCTACAATACCTGCACGAAAAATATCCTAAAATACAAACTTCGTTGTTGATTGATGAAAAAGAGCCTTTTGAAGATTATATAGAGAAATTGGGATTTAAACCAACCATTTATAGTCCATATTCAGTACTGGTTGGTAAAGGTTTGGTAGATCGGTGCCACGATATGGGTATTAAAATTATTCCGTGGACGGTAAATACTGTTAAGGAGCTTAAATATTTTATGGATTTAGGTGTAGATGGGGTAATTACTGATTTTCCTAATATTAAGGGGCAAATTAAGTAGCTGAAGTAAATCGTAGTTTATAAGCTCATGATAATGTTTTCAATGGAGCATAAACTGTTGTTAGGTAATAACGAGTAAACAAAGGATATAAGAATAAAAAAAGCGCTGGTTTCAGCGCTTTTTTTATTTTTCTCTTGAGCTATGCCTAGTGGTGTGATTCAGGAGCTTCTGTATGGTTTAACTCAGTTTTCTCGTGAGAAGAAGTTTCTTCTTCATGGTGGAAAATTGGTCTTGTAAAAGCTACAAGAAGGATTAAAACAATAATCCAAGCCGTTAATGGTAATGCCCAAATGCCTTTAGTTTGATGAACCGGTGCGTGTGAATCGTGAGCTGACATATCGAATATTTTTGATTTAAAGATTTATGCTTTGTAATTAAGTCGTAAAGATACTAACAAAATTAAAATAAGCGTAATTTGACCAATTGTATTTTAGGTAGCGCAAGTAATTAAAAGACAAGAGATGTAATTTTAATACTTGTGCTGTTAATAATTCGTTTTATGAATTAAATTGAGCTAAAGCATTCCTAATTTGCCGCCTGTGCCGTAAAATATGAACAATGGCATGCTCAAGCATTTGTTCTACGTCATACTGCTGTCCCCATCGTGTATTTATTTTCCTGGCTGGATTTAGCTCTTCCATTATAATATTAGGATTTCGGTTGAAAAAGTCCTCATTATAGTTAAGTGCTTCCTGGATAAGGGAAATATAGGGTAGTACCTCATCAAATTCTTGCCGTTCTGTTCTAATGGTCTGCAATCCGACTGAGTTTTCGATATATATTGCGTAACTGAACATTGAAGCCGCTACATGCGTTAAAATGGTTTGGATGGAAATACAATCTGTATTTGAACTAACTGGCTCAATGATTTTAAGCAGTTGCTGCGGGTTGATTGGTCTGATAACTATTATCAATTCATCAACTGCCTTTTTATATTCGTCCATTAGTGCGGCTATTGCACCGGTGAGGTTGTTGGTATCCATCTTAAACAAATATAATAATTTAGTTGGTCACCATTTGGAACCGCTAACTACTGTAATGTTGATTTATAATCCTTTAGTGCAAGAATTATAAATTTCGCTGATTACAACAAGTCTTTAATTATTTTTTCGATTGACAAACCTTCGGCTTCAGCGCGATAATTGCGCACAATACGGTGGCGCAAAATAGGTTCAGCAACGGCTTTAACATCTTCGATGTCGGGAGAATATTTTCCAGTTACTGCGGCATGGCATTTTGCACCCAGCACTAAAAACTGAGAGGCACGAGGGCCAGCACCCCAGCTGATATATTTATTAACCGCATCTGTAGCAAATTCGCTGTTCGGGCGGGTTTTGGAAGCTAATTTTACAGCATATTCCAAAACATTATCTGTAATGGGAATATCGCGGATTAGTTTCTGAAAATATTGAATATCGTCTGCATGAATAATTTTTTGCAGTTGGATGGTTTTATTACTGGTGGTGTTTTTAACAATATTCAATTCATCAGCAAAAGCAGGATAGTTTAAATGAATATTGAACATGAAACGATCTAGTTGCGCTTCGGGTAGGGGATAAGTTCCTTCCTGCTCAATTGGGTTTTGTGTGGCCAAAACGAAAAAAGGTTTCGGTAAAATATGTGTTTGCCCAGCTGCGGTAACCGATTTCTCCTGCATGGCTTCTAACAAGGCGGCCTGTGTTTTTGGAGGGGTACGGTTTATCTCATCAGCGAGGATAATATTAGAAAAAACAGGCCCTTTTATAAACTTAAAGTGCCTGTCTTCTCCTAAAATCTCTGCGCCAATAATGTCGCTTGGCATTAAATCCGGTGTAAACTGAATTCGATTGAAATCAAGATCTAAAACAGAAGCTACAGTTTGTACAAGTAAAGTTTTGGCTAATCCCGGTACGCCAACTAACAAACAGTGTCCGTTGCTAAAAATGGCGATTAAAACAGATTTTATGATGTCATCCTGTCCAACTACTACCTTGCTTATTTCGGCTTTAATATTGTTGAAAGATTGATGAAGTGCATCAACAGCTTCTACTTCGTTCTTATACTGCATTGGTGTTATTTTGCGGCTGTGGTTTTAGTCCAAATTTTTAATTCATCACAGGTATTAAATTCGTCGTCAATTTTAATGTAAGTACTTTCGCGACGTTTTTCAAACCATTCGCTTAAAGTACGATTAATTTTATCACTTTGTGCGGCATCTCTGATTTTTGGAAAATCTTGCGCAAGATTTGCTTTGTGAGGAGGTATTTTAGATTTTAAGTATAAAATACGGTAGCCTTGTTTTCCATCTGCTGCGGTAAATAAATCTGGCTTAGAAATGCCACCGATTTTCATTGTGTCAATTACCAAAAATATTGTTGGATCTAATTTATCAACCGGGATAAAAGTACTTCTAGCCTGTACATTTTCCGCATTAAGCATCATACCGCCATTATATTTACTTTCTTTATTGTCAGAATAAAGATTTGCTGCTGCTGCAAAGCTCAATTTCTTGCCAATAATATTGTTGTAAATACTATCTGCATGCAGTTTTAAACGGGTTAAACTTTCTGGCGTGGTTTTAGGCATGATTAAAATATGCCTAACGTGTACTTGTTCACCTCTACGCTCTAACACCTGCAAAAAGTGGAAGCCATAATCAGTTTCAAACACTGGTGAAATTTCTCCGGCCTTTAATTTAAAAGCCCATGCTGTAAATTCTTTAACCATGGTATTTCTGTCGATAAAACCATAATCACCACCATCGGCGGCAGAACCTGGATCTTCAGAATAGGTTTTAGCCAGAACACCCATATCTTCGCCACTTTTAACCCTTAAGCGAAGGGCTTCAATTTTATCGCGGAATTTTTGTTTTTCTGCTCTTGTTAACTGAGGATTCAAAACCACCTCACCAACTTCTACCTCTGTATTAAATTCAGGAATGCTATCTCCCAGCGTTTTGAAATATTTTTCAACCTCCATTGGGGTAACATTGATGTTTTCTGTGATTTTTTGCTGCATTTTCTGCGCAATCAACTCATCTTTTACGGATGGTCTGATCTCATCTTTATACTGAAGAACCGATTTGTTTAAAAATTGCTCTAAACGCTCCTGTCCACCGGCACGTTGCATACTGTAACGCATGCGTTTGTTAACCTCATCATCAACTGCACCATCTTCAACCATTACCGAATCGATTTCAGCTTGTTGTTTAAGTAGTTTTTGGGTTAAGGTTTGTTGTAAAATTTTGCATTTAATATCATTATTTGGTTGGTTTCCCTGGTAAAGATATTGTGTGTATTGTTGGTTTAAATCTGATAGCAGGATAATATTGTTTCCTACAACAGCAGCAACTTTATCAACGGTATGCTTTTGCGCGAAACTGTTTAAGAACAGGCAAATTAAAGCGGTTGCTACTAAAAAAACTTTCTTCATTCTATTTATTATATTTTGCAAATTTAATACTAATCGTTTTAAAATCAGATCGGTTATAATTTGGCGAGCTTTTTAAGCTCATTTTCGTTAATCTTGACCTGATATTTTTGTTTAAGGCTTTTAAGCCATTTATCTTCTAAGCTTAGCTGGTAATCGGCAATCACCTCTCCTCTAACTTCACTTAAAGGTTTATTGTAATTTTGTTGGTTTTTAGTGTAAAAATCAAGTATCGCCTGTTCATCTTCCTGAGCCTTATTCCAAATTTTTTGTTCCGAAACATTGAACATTAAAACGCCCTCGCGATATTCGCTTAATAAAAAATCGCGGTCTTTATTACTTACCCCAACTTTCTTATGCGTGGTTAATGCGTCCTCATAAGTCTTAATTTCTTCCTGATAACTGGCATTTTTATCCAAACCCATATCACGGGCATCCAAAACTTTAAGTTTAAAATTTATATACAAGTTTAAATACGTTTGTAAGGTATCATAAGCCGCACTAATGTTGCCATTATGGCTTTTTTTGTAGGCCCACATAAACTCCTTGGCACTTATCGATTTACCGTTTACCACAGCAACGTTTTGTGCAAACGAAATGCTATAAATAAAGCTGAAAATAAATAGGCAATAAGCTTTCCTCACGCAGAGCACTCTATAAATTTTAAGGGATAAAAGTAACAATTAGCGGCGCTATTATAAGATATTTAACTAATTTTAACAGATATTATTATTCAACAAAAATACGAATGGAAAACCAGGTTACCAACAATGCGAATGCTTTACGCTTATTTTTTACTGAAGAGGTTTTTTTAGTTAAGGATGAAAGCGTAGAAATTCTGCCTTTAGGTAATCCTGAGCCAGTTTTTGCTGCCGAAAATGTTTCAGTTACCGAAGTAAAAGAATCTGTTTTAAAACCGGAAATAGCGCAAATTCCTCAGATTAATGCTACAAATATACCGAAAGTTAATATGCAAGAACTTGAAATTCCGCAGATTGTGGCAGAACCGCTTACCGAAAAAACGTTTAAATTTTTAGGCGGAAATAAAAAATCGGTATTGATTTTAGTGAACGACAATCAGAACGATGTTAGTAGCGAACAGGGGAGGGAACTGCTGAGGAAAATAGTCAAAGCAGTAGATTTGGGTACGCCAGACTTTGCCATTTTAAACTATGCAAATTACACCGGAACTGATTATCAAACGTTGCACAAGTTTTTTAAACCCCTTATTATGTTATCTTTTGGTGTGGAAGTTGCCGAACTTAAATTAAACCTTAGCTGGCAAAATGAAATTATCGTTCACGAAAGCACCAGAATAATTTTCGCCCCTAATCTTCATCATCTTGAAAGTGATATAACCGCAAAAAAATTGCTGTGGGGGCATCTTCAGAAAATCAGATAAGCCTGTATAATGGTAAATAATGGGGGAACATTAATACTTTTGTAGCAACCTTAAAAATTTCTAAACATTCCAATTTAAAAACGCCCAATATTTTCAATGAAAAAACTTGTTTTTGCTACAAATAACCAACATAAAACTGAAGAAATACGTGCTGCACTTGAAGGTAAGTATGAAATTCTGAATTTAGAAGATATTGGGTGCCTAGTTGATATTCCTGAAACGGCTGATACTTTTGAAGGAAACGCAAGCCTAAAAAGCAGTTATGTAGTAGCGCATTTTAACCTGGATTGTTTTGCTGATGATAGTGGTTTAGAAATTGAGGCATTAAATAATGAGCCCGGGGTTTACTCTGCCAGGTATTCAGGAAGCCGTGATAATATGGAAAATATTCAGCTGGTTTTAAAAAAACTTGAAGGCATTGCAAATAGAAGAGCACGGTTTAAAACCGTAATTTCTTTAATGCAAAATGGTGAAAATCATATTTTTGAAGGCACAATTGAAGGCACAATCCGGACAACGCTATCTGGTTTTAACGGCTTTGGATATGATCCGATTTTCCAGCCAGATGGTTATGAATTAACTTTTGCCGAAATGGATCTGGCGGAAAAAAATAAAATCAGCCATAGGGCGATTGCACTTGGAAAGATGATGGAGTTTTTGAAGGGGGAGTTATAAGAATCTTTTCTTCCTTTTGCCACTTTGTCGATTGTCTATAAAGGTTACAATCTCTAAGATATCTTTTTTGGGTTTAATTCGGTAAACAACTGATATGTGAGGGATGATAAAACCTATGTGCGTATTTTTTGTCTTATAGGTTTTTCTAGAAATTAGTGGTTCTTCAGATAGCGTTTCAAGATATGTAAATACCCTGATGATGAATTTTTTTACTTCAACTTCAGTCCAGTTTTCCTTTAAATAATCAATATTTTTTTGAAAGGTTTCGCCTGCTTTTTCAGACCAAATAATAGTCATTAAATACTAAACCTTTTTTTCGCCTCTTCATGGCTAAAACTTTCGCCACGATCTAATTGGCTTATTCCTTCAAAAATATCATTTTTCTGACTATCGTTCAGTTCATCAAACCAATCAATATCCCTTGCAGTAATTAATGATTTAATATCCCTGATTAAACTTTCATCATCAGAATTAATAATCTGTTGAAGTACACTTAGTTTTTCTGATTGTAAATCCATAAATAAATTTAACCATTAATTTAATGAATAGCAAAAAACTACATCTTGCCCGCTACCTTTTTTAACTGTATTGAATCTTTTTTTGTTAGCGTAGAATCCCTTTTTGGCAAAATAGGTTTGATACCAAAATTACTGGTGTCTGCCGGTTTGGTTTGAGGCAGTTTTTTATCCAGATTTAAACTGTCTTTTCCTGTGGTAATTTTTGGTTTAACAATCGTAGTTGGTACAGTTTTGGCTGGCTTTGTCGCCTTTGTAGCTACTGGAGACTTACCTGCAACGGTTTTAGTCTTTCCTTTGGGCTTAGCCTTTCCTGATGAGCCAACCGCGTCCTTTTTGGATTTTGGCCGCTCTGTTGGTTTCCATGAAAATCCTTTTAAAACATGGTCTTTTGCAATGGTATTTTCTGGATTTAAAGCTCCCTCTACACCTTTTATGTAAACAATGTCTTCAATTGCATTTTCTTTGTCCTTGAAAATGAATTTTATCCTGCTGCTCAGCGTTTGGTTCATCTCTTTATACACTTTCGTGCTATCATCCTGTGTATAGTATATACTTTCAGCATTGCCATCAACATATAGATTTTTAAGTTTTCCATTATAAAAGAAACCAGTCATTAACCTGCCTTTTATCTGGTTAAACCTTAATGAATCTTTTGGCGTATTCACTAAAAATGCATTTCTGAATGCTTGTAAATTATTCAGCTTTTTGTTCTTAAACTGAACAAAAATGGTATCACCCACCTGTTGCGAGCCTTCCGACCATATAATTGGGTTACTATAGCAGCGCAAAGTAGAATCGGCACTGGTATAAAAAAGGCTATCAGTTTTAGCTTGTATGTTAGTTTTAAAAATTTTAACACCATGATAAGCCTTAATAATACGGGTTTGAACAGTATCTGCCGGATTAAATTTTGCAGTATCGTTTGGCTTGCCTGTTTTCAAATTCGCTATAACTTTTGTCAAACTATCTTTAACACCAGTTTTAATTGCCTTTTTCTGCAGACTATCAATTTTTGTTTTCGATAAATCTTTAACGATTGGTGTAGCTTTATCAGTCAGTTTCTTCTGTAAACTATCTACCTTTGCTTTTGAAATATCTTTTATAGCCGGACCAATTTTATCCGTTAATTTTTTCTGCAGGCTATCTGTTTTTAGTTTCGGTAAGTTTTTAACAATAGAATCTGCCTTGTTTTTTAAAACATTGTTTTTTTGTAGGCTATCCAGCGCAATTTTCGGCAATCCTTTTCCGAGCGAATCTATTTTTGATTTTAAACTGTCGATATTTTTATCTTTCAGGTTAAGCGGATCATCTTTTTCGTCGTCTTTATTCTTTTTCTTTTTATCTGCTCTACTGTTTTTACGCTTATTTTTATCTTCTTTTTGACTAGATTCAGCCTCAGGTTTATATTTTGCCTCACCTTTTGCTTTCTTTTCTCCAGTGTCTTCATCATCTTCACCAACCTGATTGTCGGCTTTAATCGAAATTTTAGGAATCAGTTTTAACGTCTTTTGCAATACCATTTGAGTTTCCAAGGTATCCGCACCCATCCATAAACTATCAGGCCTTTTTTTGTTCTTCACCATGATAGAATCTTCGGTACCTATCCCCAAGTAGGCATTTCGGGTAACCAATGTCCGCTGATCCAGTTTATAATAATAACCCAAATCGCCAAACATTTTCATTTTATCTTTTGTATCAGAAAAAACAATATTCTTTACAGCTTTGCCAATTCCCTTTTTGCCGTAATAATATAAACTATCTCCTTTTAACGATCTGGTACCCTGTGTGTATAAATTTTTTTTTCCGAAAAAGGCATCCTCGCTCAGTGTATTATATTGGCCGTTTTCAGTATACAGGTTATCGTCTTTTCCTTTGATGTTGGTCGGGCCATAGAAAAAGGTCCACTTGCTTTGCGTATTATAACTCATCGTATCCGATTTGATAACCGATTGCGGCGTAACTACCACTACATCATATCTAAAATAGGCATCGTTCGAATTGCTAAAATAATAGCCGTTTTTACTGGTGAGTGTTACTTCCTTATTAACAATTTTACCGCCACTGGTATATGTGCCAATTTTACTGAGTGTATTATAATCTAAAATATTGGTGGTTAAGATCGATGTGGGATCGATCATTTTTACATTACCGGTCAAATGGGCATGTTTTTTATTTCCATCGTATTCCAATTGATCAGAATAAATATCGGTAGTAAGCTGGTTGATGTGCACATTTTTAAAAGCCTCAAAATAATTTCGCTCGCTGTAAAAAACGGCACTATCACAGGTTAATGTTGCATTATCCTGCTGGAAAACAGGATTACGGAGGTAACTTATTTTTTTCTTGGTATCTCCGGTTATCTTTGCAAATGAAACGATTTTAATCTTCGAAGCAGGTTGCTGACCGAATAAAAATACTGGACTGATTAGAAGAAATAAAAAGACAAATAGTTTTTGCACACTACAAAGTTAGTTTTTTGTTCCGAACGTTCGGAATACCAGTTAAAATTAAATATTTTTGATTGATGTTACCTCTTAAGCAATTTCAGGATTTTATTGAACAGCAACAGCTATTTGTTCGGGGTAACAGGATTCTTTTGGCCTTAAGCGGAGGCAAAGATTCGGTATTAATGTTGCACTTGTTTAAAGCAATAGGCGTTGATGTTGGTGTTGCACATTGTAATTTTAATTTAAGAGCCGATGAGGCACAACGTGATGAAAGTTTTGTTGCGCTTCTGGCTAAAAATTTAGAGTTACCTTTTTATGTAACGCATTTTGATACCAAAAAATATGCCACAGAAAATAAAATTTCTACTCAGATGGCAGCCCGCGATCTCCGTTACAACTGGTTTGAAGAAATACGGATTAAAGAAAGATACGATTACATTGCATTGGCCCAACACCAGAACGATGCTGTTGAAACCGTGCTTATTAATTTAACCCGCGGCACCGGAATAAGTGGTTTACATGGTATTTTGCCCAAACGCGAAAGGCTAATCAGGCCGATACTCTTCTTAAACCGCCAGCAAATTGACGATATTGTAATTGCTAACAATATTAATTTCGTAGAAGACAGCTCGAACGCAAGTACAAATTATACCCGGAATAAAATCAGGTTACAAGTTGTTCCTCACCTGCAAGAGATTAATCCAAACCTGGAAAAAACCTTTGCCGAGAATATAGCAAGATTTGCAGAATTAGAAACTTTTTTAAATCTACAGGTCAACAAACTTGAAAATAAGATTTTAAATAAGAAAAATGATGGAATTTATATTCCTTTGGATGAGATTGCTAAACTAAACCCACAAAAATTACTGCTATATGAATTGCTTAAACCTTTTGGTTTTGGCGAAAATTTAGTTCAGGAAATTTTAGATAGTTTAAAGGCACTGAGCGGAACACATTTTTATAGCGCAACTCATCAGGCCATTATCAATAGGGGTGATTTGGTAATTGTTGAAAAAGATACTGTTGTGGTATCCAATCAATTTATTCACCCAACAACCAAAAGTATTGCTTTTGCCAGTGAGGAAATCTCATTGAAATTTACCGATGACATTAAATTTGAAATTAATGAAAATAACGCTTTTGTAAATGCAGATAAACTGATTTTTCCGTTGGTGCTGAGAAATTGGCAAAATGGAGATAAATTTATTCCGTTGGGCATGCGCAGCCCTAAAAAAGTAAGTGATTACTTTATCGATGAAAAGGTTCCCATTCATTTAAAAAACACTACTCCAATATTGGTGAACGGAAATGGTGAAATTGTTTGGATTGCTGGCATGCGACAGGATAACCGATATAAATTAACGGGCACAACAAAAAAAGTTGCTATATTCGAACTCAAAATTAAATAAGTGGAAAGCAGATACGCCTATATCGAAAAACAGTACATCGGCCGTGATTATGTTCGCATTTTCATTAGGCTTATTATGGCTGCATTCTGTTTTGCAGCATATGTTTATGAGCGCGATCGCGACAATACCCAAGATTTGTTCCTTGTTGTAGGATTTGGAATTATAGGTGTTTCCATGCTTTTGCTGTTTTTGATCCAATACAAAATTGTGGTAGATAATGGCAGTATGATTTTGGATGGCCTTTGGACAACAAAACGGGTTAAAATAGATTTAAATAGCATTGTTGATGTGCGTAAAGCTACTTACAGCCGTTATTTTTTCAATAATCCGGTATATAACCTCCACACAAAAGGAACAATCCGTTTTTATTCATCAGGTAAAGATGCGGTTGTGCTAACCGATCGTGATGGATTAGAATATTTTATCGGCACGCAGCGCCCAAATGAACTCTTCTTGGTAATTAAGGAGGAAATGAGAAATCTGAAATCCTAATCTTCTAAGTTTTTTTCTTTTTTCTTGAGAAAATCTCTACTCAATTTCTCGTCTTTTTTATTGCAATAGACCGACACGCATTATACATTAAAATCGGGTACATTTGCGGTAACAACAATACACATACAATGAAGATAGGAATTGTTTGCTACCCCACTTTTGGCGGTAGTGGAGTAGTTGCAACAGAACTTGGTAAGGCGCTTGCTAACGAGGGTCATCAAGTTCACTTTATCACATATAGTCAGCCGGCCAGGCTCGATTTCTTCTCTGCCAATCTGTTTTATCATGAGGTATCGGTTAGGGACTATCCACTTTTTGATTATGCGCCATACGAATCCGCATTGGCGAGTAAACTGGTAGATGTTGTCCGTTTCGAACAATTGGATGTATTGCATGTTCATTATGCTATTCCACATGCTTCTGCTGCTTTCATGGCGAAACAGATTTTAGCGAGTTATGGTATTCATATACCAGTGGTAACTACTTTGCACGGTACAGATATTACTTTGGTAGGTAAAGATCCAACATATAAACCGGTGGTTACTTTTTCAATCAACCAGAGTGATGGTGTAACTACAGTTTCGGAAGATTTAAAAGAAGATACCTACAACCACTTTGAAATAACTAAAGAAATTAAGGTAATTCCGAATTTTATCGATTTTTCGCGATTCAGTTTACAGGCTAAAGACCATTTCAAAAAAGCAATTGCCCCAAATAACGAACGGATTTTAATTCATACCAGCAACTTCAGGAAAGTGAAACGCACTTCAGACGTTATCCGGATTTTCGAAAAGGTGCAGGCGGTTATTCCTTCGAAGCTGTTAATGGTTGGCGATGGACCTGAGCGTGCTTATGATGAACAACTTTGCAGATCGTTAAATATTTGCGAAAGTGTAAGGTTTTTAGGGAAACAAGATGCGGTAGAAGAAATTTTATCGGTTTCGGATCTTTTTCTGATGCCTTCAGAATCTGAAAGTTTTGGTTTGGCTGCTTTAGAAGCAATGGCTTGTAAAGTACCTGCAATTACTACAAATGCTGGTGGCTTGCCAGAGCTTAATGTTGATGGATTTTGTGGTTATATGAGCAATGTTGGCGATGTTGATGCAATGGCAGCTCATGCAATCGAAATTTTGAAAGATGATGAAACATTAAACCGTTTTAAAGAAAATGCTTTTAAAAGGGCTCAGGATTTCGATCTGAAAAAGATCTTGCCTATATATATAGATTATTACAAGGAAGTGATTGAGAATTCGTTACAGCCCAAATATTAACTACAAGTTATTTATTTAACTCATTCAAAGTTTTGCCGTTTTTACGCAGCAAAACTTTTTTAGTTTTGGGGTATTGAATGGGTATTAAAATACTTCTAAATGCACAATTTACCATTACTATCGGCAATATTTGAAAAAAGTAAACTTTCTCAAAATCAAATGATTATAAATCGTATCTTTGCGGCTTGAAACGCTTTAGTGATTGAAAAACGTTTCAACAAAATTATAAAAGAGGTTAGTTCCCATGAAGAAAATAGTTGATTACAGAAAGCTTTTGAGCGTAGACAAAAATGCTGAGTTAAAAGAGCTTAAATCGGTGTACCGTACATTGATGAAAGATTGTCACCCTGATAAATTTCAGCAGGAAGAAGAGAAATTAGATGCAGAAGCAAGAAGTAAAGAAATTATCGAAGCTTACCATTTCCTGGTAAGTATTGCGCCAGAAACACGCGAGCAGAATATTGAAACGTATACACAAACCACAACATTATCAAATATTCAGGATTTCGAATACAAACAACAGGTTTTAAACATCCAGTTTTTTGATGGGAGTGCTTACGAATATTTCGATGTGCCTAAAGCAATTTATGTGAAATTGGTGAATGCGGATTCTCCTGGTCGTTTCGCCCGCAGGCATATTTTTAATGAATTTCCATACCGTAACGTTGCAAGGGTTGCAGAACCAGCATAATTACTAAAATTAAAATAGTTAAGAATGGTCGCGATGAAAATCGGGGCCATTTTTTTTGCGTTGATCCTTCGAGTTGAGGTGGTTAAAACTAGCGTCGACTGTTATAAGCGTATTATAAATCCATGGTGAACGATCGTACTATAAATTCAATTTACGCAAGCATCTAAAAAACTTGCGTCCTGCTGAATTTATTTCAGCATCTATTGTTTATAAGATAGGCCCTGAAATAAATTCAGGGTGACGATCGTATTATAAATTAATGATCGTACTATAAATTCAATTTACGCAAGCATCTAAAAAACTTGCTTCCTGCTGAATTTATTTCAGCATCTATTATACCAGCTTTAATTATTTAACATGGGTTTGAAACGGTTATCCTTATTTCTTAAATCCAAACCACCTTCATAAACTGATTTTAAATTTAAAAGATAAAAACTCCAGCCGTTGTGGCAGCCTAAACGGATATTCCTTTTGGAGTTATCATCAAGTGGAATATTCTTTTGCGTAAGTTCTACAGCAGTGTATTCGAATTCTTCGCTGAGTTTGATATCTACCAAGCAATTGCCGGCAAAAGTAAACTGGAAATAATCTTTACCGTTCGCTTCGGTTATGGTTCCATTTTCGATATCATCATACAAATACCAGATCCATTTGTAGCGATCGCCTTTTAGCGCATTTTGCGTTTTGCTTAGTAATACATCATTCTCATCATAAAACGTTGCTTCGCTTAAAAACCACTTTTCAATTTCACTTGGTTTTGTCCACGCGTTGTATAGGTCTTCAATATTTGCCTTAATCGCTATCCTGATGGTAAATTTTGTCCAATCGAAATTTTCCATTGGTTTGGTTTTAGATCTTAATTAAGTACCAAACATACAGGAGCACCAACATCAATTCTTTTCCCGCTATCGGTCAATTTGCCGGTTGTTTTGTTGCGGTTAAAAATCACGATGTTGTTGGTATACTGGTGTCCAACAAGTAAAAATTTTCCAGTTGGATCGATGGCAAAATTCCTTGGGCCTTTACCCAGGGTGCTTACGGTTTCGATAAATTTAAGTTTTCCCGTTGAAAGGATTGAGAAAGTAGAAATGCTATTGGCATCGCCACGGTTCGTTTCATAAAGAAATTTTCCGTCTGGTGAGACGTGAATATCTGCACCATCAACTTTGCCTGCAAAATCTTTTGGCGCAGTGCCAATCTCCTGTATTTTAGTTAATCTTCCATCAGAATAAGCAAAAGCTGTAATGGTGCCATTAAATTCGTGCGCCAGGTAGGCAAACTTTCCATTCGGACTAAAAGTTATATGTCGGGGGCCGGTACCTGCATTGGTTTTAATTACAGATTTAACCGTTAATATGCTTTCTTTTGCTATAGGCTTATATGTATAAATATAGGTTTGATCTTCGCCTAAGTCGTTCACTATTAAGTATTTGTGGTCTGGCGTGAATACCGTCATGTGCACATGGGCACTTTCCTGTCTGCCTTTTGGGTCGATGCTCTTTCCCGTATGCTTAATAATCTGCAAAGCTTCGGTTAAAGCTCCATTGGCCTTTCTTGCAAATACGGCTAAACTGCCGCCGCTATAATTTGCAACTATTACATTTTTTGTATCAACGGTAATAAAACAAGGATCGGCACCATGACTATCAACTTTGTTTAAAAACGTTAAATCACCAGTTTTTGCATTGTATTTAAAAGCACTTACAGTACTTGTGGTGCCGGTTTCATTAACCACATATATAAATTTTTGGTCGGGAGATATGGCGAGGTAACTCGGATTAGCGGTATTTTTGATAATGCTTTTTATTTTGGTAACAGCAGTTAAAGCATTAAAATCGTAAGTGTAAATTCCTTCACTCTTTCCCGGTGCGGTATAGGTTCCAACGATAAGATTGTAACTGCTTTTTTGGGCAAAGGCTAGTGTAGTCAATATGGTAAGTATAAATAATGAACTGAATTTTTTCATGTAGAATGATCTTGATTTTAACAAATATAAATAAAGTTGGCCACGGAGGCACAGGAAACACGGAAGATGTTTCCTCATTTTCGTCTGTGTTTGTAATGACGCTGATTGACTGCTGCATTTGTAATGCACGTTACTATTGCTATTTAACGATATAATCGTTTTTCTTTTGCATCCTCTTACTAACGAGGGCGATTGGATATAGACTCCAACTCTGTGAATGCTGTGCTTTCTCTGTGTGCTTTGTGGTAAAAAATAGCAGTATAAAAAAAAGGGCAACCATTGGCTGCCTTTTGTATATTATTTAATTAAATGCTTAATCTGAATCAATTCATGATCTTCTAGATAACGCCATCTACCGCGGGGCAGATCTTTTTTGGTTAAATTGCCATAAACCACACGATCTAATTTTTCTACGCTGTAACCCAGGTGCTCGAAAATACGACGAACAATTCTGTTTTTACCGCTGTGAATCTGAATGCCGATTTCTTTTTTGGTTCCACCTGCAACATAAGAAATGTTATCCGGCTTTATCAATCCATCTTCTAATTCTAAACCAAAAGCAATTTTGTTTAAATCGCCTTGTGATAAAGATTTATCCAGTTCAACATTGTAAATTTTGGTAATTCCGTTTTTAGGATGAGATAATTTATCCGCTAAATCACCATCATTTGTCATTAATAATAAACCGGTAGTATTACGATCTAAACGGCCAACCGGGTAAATACGCTCGCGGCTTGCTTTATCAACCAGTTGCATCACTGTACGGCGTTCCTGCGGATCGTCAGTTGTGGTGATGTAATCTTTTGGTTTGTTCAATAACACGTAAACTTTTTTCTCACGTTTTAAAAGTTCGCCGTTATAGCGTACCAAATCTTTAGCCGGATCAACTTTATGCCCTAATTCGGTAATGGCTTCACCGTTTACGGTAATAATGCCGGCAGCAATTAACTCATCAGCTTTACGACGAGAGCAGATGCCTGCATTTGAAATATATCTGTTCAGGCGGATTAAGCCTTTATCTTCATTCGTAGTTCTGCGGCCCTGAGCAATCACAGTACGCTCCGGGCGGTTAAATTCTGTATCTCTAGGCTGCGCATCCTCGCGTTTTCTAAACGGACGGGTATCACCTTCTTTTGGTTCCCTCGGTTTTACATCTCTTGAACTTCCAGCACTTGGTTTAAAATCGTCTGATTTGCCTCTTGATTTAAAATCTTTGTAGCCACCTTCTCTTGGTTTGTAATCTCTTGATCCGCCTTCTCTAGGTTTGAAGTCGCGGTCGCCAGTTCTCGGTTTAAAATCTCTCGAATCTCCATCCTTAGATTTGAAATCACGTTCTCCTGTTCTTGGCTTATAATCTCTTGCACCACCTTCTCTTGGTTTAAAATCCCTGTCTCCTGTTCTTGGTTTGTAATCTCTTGATCCGCCCTCTCTCGATTTGAAATCACGATCGCCTGTTCTTGGCTTATAATCTCTCGATCCGCCTTCTCTAGGTTTAAAACTACGGTCTTCTGATTTTGAATTGCTATCTTTTGATTTAAATTCACGGTCGCCAAATTTAAATCCCTTTGATTCTCCCTCTTTTGATTTAAAATCGCGGTCTCCTGTTCTTGGTCTGAAGTCTTTTTTGTCTCCGAAAGATTTTGATTTGAAATCTTTACCGTCTGAGCTTCTGGGTTTGAAGCCGTCTTTTGAATCGGATGATTTTTTGAATTTGCTGTCTTTGTCGTCTGATCTTCTTCTGTCAGACCCGGCCGAACTGCTCCTGCCTTCTGTTTTCCGACTGCCTGGTTTGGACTTGTCATCCCGACTGTTCCTGTTGTTTTTATTTATCATGATACGCTTTTAACCACATTAAAAATGCGGGTTGCAAATTTATGAAAAAATGATGAACATAACAATTTTAAGAGCGGAAAAATTAGCTAAAAAAATAGCCTCTAAAATAGGAAAAATCGGGCGAAAATCAAAATTTAAAATCCACGTTTAAAGCACTTTAAGGGCTAATTTTGGGGCTTAATTTCGTAACTATTTGATAATGTGCTTATTATTTTTTAGCTTTGCCAACGTTTTTATATAAGTTCACCAAAAAAAGGAGGAAAATGTTAAAGAAACACATCGTACCATTTGCGGTAGTGGCAACACTATTTATCTTGGCAAAAGTGTTCGCTTACCAAATGCCCTTAGCACAAAAAAGTCTTTTAAAAGAAGAAAAATTAAACACTACAATACCAAAATCTGATAGCCTTAAAGTGGAAAAAGAGGAAAGCCCTCTATCTTTAATGGCACAGTTAAATTTTGCAAAAGAAACTTTGCCTTTGGGCGATAAAAAAGTAGAACGCAAAATGAAAAAAATTCTTGCAGCACATCGTTATGGCAACACACAAACGAACCGCCTGCATGCAAAAGCAGCAAAATGGTTTCCTGTAATTGAGCCTATTCTTGCCGCGTACAAAATCCCTAATGATTTTAAGTATTTGGCCCTGGTCGAATCTGGAATGGCTGAAGGAGTTTCTCCAAAAGGTGCAGCCGGTATCTGGCAGTTTATGCCCGGCACAGCACGTACCTACGGATTAAGAGTAAACGGAAATGTTGATGAGCGCTACAATTTGCGTAAATCTACCATTGCGGCCTGCAAATACATTAAGGAAATGTATAAGGGTTTAGAAAGTTGGACATTGGTAGCTGCGGCTTACAATGTTGGCGATGGACGCTTACGCAAGCAGATCGATAATCAAAATCAAGACAATTACTACAAAATGAAGCTCAACCGCGAAACCGGAGGCTATGTTTATAAGGTGATTTCTATGAAACAGATTATGGAACATCCAAAACGTTACGGTTACGAAAAACCGAGGGTATTATTGGCTTATAACGCCGAATAGTATAATTAAGATAAAGACAAGCATTTGGTAAGGCGTCCTGATTTTAAATCAGGACGTTTTTTTTTGGAGGTGATTACACAGATAAAAACTGACATTCTTTTGCACCCTGCTAATCAATGAAAGGAAGTTGTTAGCCACGGAGACACGGATTTACAGGGAAAAATTTATACCTCAAACATACAATGAACCAATAACTAGCAGACTATTGAGCTTTTGGTCACAGAGAATCTTCGTCCGTTCCTTCATCGTGATCCAATAGCTATCGGATAAGGTTGACGATGGAATGTGGATAGCGAATTACTGACTAAAAGTAGTGATCAATTAACCAATTAGGACAGTAACCGATTAACCGACAAAGGATCGTTGAATTTACGCCAAACGCTTTTTGCTTTACGCTCAAAACCCTTACTTTGCATTATGTTTAAGCTGCGCATAAATAAAATAATCAATCAACCGGGGGATAACATTACATTTCAATTTGAAGAAGTGGATGAACACTATCCAAAATACCTGGCTGGGCAGTTTTTGTCGCTGGTTTTTCAGGGGAAGCATAAAGAAGTAAGAAGGTCGTATTCATTTAATAGTTCGCCTGATGTAGATGAGCCTTTGGCAATTACGGTGAAAAGGGTAGAAAATGGAGAGATTTCAAGGTTTCTTCACCATAAAACAGCTGTAAATGATATTTTGTTCGCCCAAGAGCCGCAAGGATTGTTCAGTTATCTGCCAGAAGAAAACCTGGAACGCGATCTTTTTCTTTTTGCGGCAGGGGTTGGCATTACACCTTTGTATTCGATTATGAAAACAGCCTTGGTGCGTGAAAAAAAATCGTTGATTACATTGGTATATAGCAACAAGTCACAAGAAGACGCGCTCTTTTACAATGAACTTAATGAATGGCAACAGAAATATCCCGATAGGTTAAAAATTATTTGGATTTTTAGCAATAGCAAAAACCTGATGACGGCCAGGTTAAACAAATTTTATATTGAAAGATTGCTCAAAGAGCATTTACATTTCGACCGTAATAATGCACTGTTTTATAGCTGCGGACCGATAATTTACATGGATTTATGCCGGATAACCTTGTTGGGCATGGGTTTCGATATTAAACAGATCAAGAGAGAAACCTTTGTGCTGCCTGAAGATGAGGTGGATGAAGATGATAGCTCCGAAAAAGTAGTCGACAAGAATACCTATTCTGTGATTTTAAATTTTCAAGGCATACTGTACAATCTCGAAGTGCCCTGGCCAAAGCGGATTTTAGATGTTGCACTCGAAAATAAGATCAAGCTGCCTTATAGTTGCCGCGGAGGTGTATGTAGTACCTGCGTAGCAAATTGTACTAAAGGCGGGGTGCGGATGGATTACAATGAAGTGCTTACGGATGATGAAATTGAAAGGGGCAGGGTTTTGGTTTGTACCGGGCATCCAACTGAAAACGGAACTACGATAGAGTGGTGAGTTAGTTCATTTGTTCAATAGTTCGTTGGTGATTTGTTTGTAACGTGAACTCGAGCGTAGTATGGCGTTGAGAAGAAACAATTCAAAAACCGCAAAAGTTCTTTACAATTACAAAACCGTTGCTTCATTATCAGCGTTTATCTGGTATGATCAGATCTTTTTTTACAATTATAATCTGCCTCTTCTACTTACAATCATCCGCTCAAGATTCTATTGCTGTAAAAAGAGAATTTGCCAATAGGGAATACATTCATCTCTACAAAGAAAATGCTGATTTAGCCTATACTGCACCAGGTGGAGAACTGGGCGCACCTGCAAAATATGTAATTAATGGGCGGCTTACCACTACATACATGCTTTTAGGTAGTTACAAATCGCCCGTTGCATTTGCCATTATTCCCGATTTTACTGTCAGAGTGCGCAACGAATTTTCGGCAGCGGTGCGTACCCCCAGCTACCGTTTAGGTTTTGCTGCCTATGCAAGGTTAAATACCACTCCTGATAATTATAAATATGGTGAACTGGCTTTTACCCACCATTCGAACGGGCAAGATCAGGATGCGCTTAATCCAGATGGCACCATAAACACACGCACAGGAAATTTTAATGCCAATTATTTAACACTTTCTTACCGATTCGGGCAGCTTACACCAACCAACGTTAACGAAAGTTATTATTCGTTAAATCATCGGGTAGGCTTACAATGGTACAAGTTTTTTAGGTACGAACCGGCTTTGAATGAAGGCTTCGGCTTTACGCGCATATTATATGGTTTCTCGTGGCGCAAATATGATGAAATTGAAAAAAATGCAAAAAACAAGTCGAAAACAAAAACTGAAAAAGAAACCTGGCGTTTAAATACCGAGTTATCTTATGCGGTGAATAAAATTCCTTCAAAAAATCTGATGGATATTCAGAAAAGGCTAAATGCTGAAATTAATTTTAATTATAGCTTTCCTTTTATGCATAACGTGTTTTTGATGGCTGCAGTAGGTTACTATGGAGAAGATAATTACAACATTTATTTTCAGGATCATTATGGTTATGTGCGCTTGGGCTTATCATCTGGTTTCCTACGAAATAGAAGTCGACATTATGACAATTAATCGGTAATACAGATTGGTTTCGACTTTCTTTTTGATAAAATTTTTAGCATTTTTGCGGATTGAAATTCAGTCTTTTTTATGGCTTGATTTTCCCCCAACTTTAAATAAAATATGAGCAATAAATCTATCGACCTCGGCGAGCAAAAAGATGTAGAAGTATATGGTGCGAGGGTACATAATTTAAAGAATATAGATGTTAGTTTTCCGCGCAACCAACTTGTTGTAATAACAGGTTTAAGTGGAAGCGGTAAATCATCGCTGGCTTTTGATACCATTTATGCCGAAGGGCAGCGCCGCTATATGGAAACATTTAGTGCCTACAGCCGCCAGTTTATGGGTGGGATGGAGCGGCCTGATGTTGATAAAGTTTCGGGGTTAAGTCCTGTTATTGCCATTGAGCAAAAAACCACAAGCAAAAACCCACGCTCTACAGTTGGTACCATTACCGAAATTTACGATTTTATGCGTTTGCTTTATGCACGTGTTGCCGATGCCTTTTCGTACAATACAGGCGAAAAGATGGAGCGCATGAGCGAAGATCAGATCTTGCAGAATATCTTCAATAAATTTGATGGCGTTGCAGTAAATATTCTTGCACCCGTTGTTAAAGGTAGAAAAGGACATTATAGAGAACTTTTTGAGCAAATCCGTAAGCAGGGCTATGTAAAAGTGCGTGTGGATGGCGAAATAAAAGATATTTCTGCAAAAATGCAGGTTGATCGATATAAAATCCATGATATTGAAGTAGTGATCGATCGCTTGATTATTGATGTGAAAGATAAAAAACGCCTGCTTGATTCATTGCAGATTGCAATGAAAATGGGTAAAGGGGTAATAAAGATAAGCGATAAAGACAACAATGTTGCGCATTTTAGTAAGTTTTTAATGTGCCCAACCACCGGTATTTCTTATGATGAACCACAACCCAACAGTTTTTCGTTCAATTCGCCTTATGGTGCCTGCGAGCGTTGCGATGGTTTGGGGTATATCTTTGTGGTGGATAAAGAATCAGTGATTCCAAACCCAAAACTGAGTATTTTAAACGGTGCGCTGGCTCCGCTCGGAGAATACAGGGATATCTGGATGTTTCAGGTGCTTAAAGCCCTGGCAAAAAAATACAGCTTTTCCCTTTCTACACCTGTTGAAAAGTTAAGTGACGAAATTATCAACATCATTTTAAACGGCTCTCCTGATCTGATTAAAGTTGAGGTAGAATATAATAAGTGGAACGTTCAGAATTACAATATTACTTTCGACGGTATTATTAAGATGCTCGAAGAGCAGAACGAAAAAAGAAGTGAATCTGCATCAGATGATATGGATGAATTCAGGAAACTGAAAACCTGTCCGGAGTGCCATGGTGCCCGTTTGAAAAAAGAGAGCCTGCACTTTAAAGTTGATGGTAAAAATATTTTCGAACTTTCTTCGATGGACATTAACAACCTTCATCAATGGTTCGAAAAAGTTGATGAACGCCTTACCGACCGTCAGAATATTATAGCAAAAGAAATTTTAAAGGAAATTAAAGCCAGGATTGGATTTTTAACAGATGTTGGTTTAACGTATTTAACTTTAGATCGTACAGCCCGTACACTTTCTGGTGGCGAGGCGCAACGGATCCGTTTGGCTACGCAGATTGGTTCGCAGTTAATGAACGTAATGTATATTCTCGATGAACCAAGTATTGGTTTGCATCAGCGCGATAATGAGCGTTTAATCAATGCGCTTAAAAATCTCCGTGATCTTGGCAATACCGTTTTGGTGGTAGAGCATGATAAGGATATGATACTTGAGGCCGATTGGGTAATCGACGTTGGCCCGGGTGCAGGGATTCATGGCGGTACTGTGGTTGCTGAAGGAACAGCGGCACAAATTCTTAAATCGAAAACCTTAACTGCAGATTACCTGAATGGTAAAAAGCAGATTGAAACGCCAAAAATCCGCAGGAAGGGAAATGGCCATAAATTATCAATCATAAAAGCAACCGGGCACAACCTAAAAGAGGTATCGGTAGATTTTCCTTTGGGTAAATTTATTGCCGTAACCGGCGTTTCTGGTAGCGGTAAATCCAGCTTGATTACCGAAACTTTATACCCGATTTTAAACCATCATTTCTTTAGGGCGAAAAAAACACCGCTTCCTTACGAAAAAATTAACGGATTAAAGGAAATTGATAAGGTAATTGAAATCGATCAGGCACCTATTGGCAGAACGCCACGTTCAAATCCTTCAACTTATACCGGGGTTTTTTCTGATATCAGAAATCTTTTCGTTCAGCTGCCAGAAGCCAAAATCCGTGGGTATAAACCAGGCCGCTTTTCTTTTAATGTTAAAGGTGGCCGTTGCGAAACCTGTCAGGGTGCAGGTTTAAAAGTAATTGAAATGAATTTCCTTCCGGATGTTCAGGTGCCTTGTGAGGAGTGTGGCGGAAGAAGATATAACCGGGAAACTTTGGAAGTGCGTTTCCGTGGAAAATCGATCAGTGATGTATTGGATATGAGTATTGAGGATGCGTGCAATTTCTTCGAAAATATTCCGATCATTTATAGAAAAATCAAAACCCTGAAAGATGTAGGGTTGGGTTATATCACCTTAGGGCAATCATCCGTAACTTTATCCGGAGGAGAAGCGCAACGGGTTAAACTGGCAACAGAACTTTCTAAAAAGGATACCGGAAAAACCTTTTACATTTTAGATGAACCTACAACCGGACTCCATTTTGAAGATATTAATGTGCTTTTAGGCGTTTTGCAAGAGTTGGTTGATAAAGGAAATACCATTTTGGTAATTGAACATAATTTGGATGTGGTTAAAGTGGCCGATTGGGTGATCGATCTTGGAGAAGAAGGAGGCGCTGGCGGCGGAAGAATTTTATTTGAAGGTACGCCAGAAGGTTTAATCCAGAATCCGATTAGTTTGACAGGGAAATTTTTGAAAAAGGAAATGGAATGGAATCCGCAGAACGGAAAGTCTGAAGTCGAAAGTCCAGAGCCTAAAGTCAAAGCATTGAAGAAAAGCAAAACTGGAAATAAAAAATAGTCACAGCTCGGGGGGTCAGAAAGACAAAAGTTGAAAAATAGATTGTCAACATGACATAATTATTAACTCAAAACCTAACTCATCATTCATTTCACCTATAAACATGATTTTCACCGATACCCATACCCATTTATATTACGAGCAAGATGCCGAGAAACAGGCGCAGTTGATTGATCGTTGCTTTGAAAACGACGTTAACCGATTATTTTTGCCAAATGTTGATGTTAAGTCAATAGCGATGATTAATGATTTGGTGGCAAAATACCCTGCAAATTGTTTTGCTATGGCGGGTTTACATCCTTGTGATGTTAAGGACGATTATCTTGCTCAGCTCGACGAAATTTACAAGAGTATTTCTGGGCGGAAAATTTATGCCATCGGTGAAATTGGCATCGATCTTTATTGGGATAAAACAACTTTGGCCATTCAGCAAGATGCCTTCCGCAAACAAATTGGCTGGGCAAAAGATTTGGGTTTGCCAATTGTAATTCATTGTCGCGAAGCTTTCGATGAAGTTTTCGAAGTTTTAGAAAGCGAACGTGATGAAAAGTTGCGCGGTATTTTCCATTGTTTTACGGGCAATGTAGCGCAGGCAAAACAAGCTATCGATTTAAATTTTTATTTGGGTATTGGTGGTGTGGTTACCTATAAAAAAGCAGGTTTGGATTTGGTATTATCTGAAATCGCTCTACAAAACCTTGTTTTGGAAACCGATTCGCCATATTTAGCACCAGTTCCTTTTCGTGGTAAACCCAATGAGAGTAGTTATCTGATTTATATCGCTCAGAAACTGGCTGAGATTTATGGTGTTTCTATTGAAGAAATTGCAGATGTTACCACAGAGAATTCCAAGAAAATTTTCGGTGTTTAGGATTGAGTTCGAAGTCCTCCGTCTGAAGTTATTAACCCGGTTGAATCATTTGTCATTTCTACTGAAGTGGAACATAATAGTAAAATTTGTTTTGTAGGATTAATAATTAATAATTATTTGTTGTTTAAATTATTAAATCGGTAATATTAGAGTTGAAATATCTCTTTTTATTGCTAATTTGAAAATATCACTCCATCATTTGTAATTTTTTAGTTTCTTTGCGTTGAGCAACCTTCACTAAACCAAATGACCAAAATATTAATAATTTATACCGGTGGTACCATTGGTATGGTTAACGATCCTATAAATGGGATGTTAGTTCCATTTAATTTCGAGCAAATAAAAGAAAACGTTCCAGAATTAAGTCGTTTAGATTATGATTTGGATGTACACTCCTTTAATCCGGTATTGGATTCGTCAAACATGGATCCTGAGATATGGAAAACATTAGCCGAACTCGTTTACCATAAATATGATCAGTATGATGGTTTTGTGATCCTCCACGGATCGGATACCATGGCTTTTACGGCATCGGCATTGAGCTTTATGCTCGAAAACCTGGATAAACCAGTAGTTTTGACCGGATCGCAGCTGCCTATTGGCGAAATTAGAACGGATGCCAAAGAAAATTTAATTACAGCTTTAGAGATTGCAGCTACGAAAGAAGATGGAAAAGCACTGTTCCCTGAAGTTTGCATTTATTTTGATGCGCAATTATTCAGGGGTAACCGCTCTATAAAATACAATAGCGAAAAGTTTGAGGCTTTCCGCTCGCCAAATTATCCTACACTTGCCGAAGCAGGGGTACACCTGCAATTTTACCGGAATTATATTCTAAAAGCACCAGAAGGCAAACTGGAATTACATACCAATTTTAATGCGAACATTGGGGTACTTAAATTGTATCCGGGCATTACGCCACAAGCAGTTCAGGCAATAACAGACTCAAAAGTAGATGCCATAATACTTGAAGCATTTGGCTCGGGCAATACCACAACTGCCCAATGGTTTTTAGACAGTTTACGACAGGCCATTTTGAACGGAAAAATCATTATCGACATTTCTCAATGTAAAAAAGGTTCGGTTCAGCTAGGCAGATACGAAACCAGTAGAGAATTGCTAAAAATGGGTGTTTTAAGTGGTTACGATTTAACTTTTGAGGCAACTGTTACAAAACTCATGTTTGTAATGGGCCTTGGTTTATCAGTTGAAGAAAGCCGTAAGTTGATGGAAGAACCGTTAAGAGGGGAGTTGAGCAAAGATTAATTGCCAGCTTTAATTTGTAATGCCATTAACAACAGCTAATTAGTTTGCAGTTTTTAACTTGCAGTAAAACCTTCTAAAAAAACATATACAAATTATTTTGAAAAGCGGGGTTCGGTGCTTTTAGGTTACGAAAGCCCTGCTATCTCTCCAAGTCCTCACTCATTCTTCGCTCCGGGCTTTTCGTTTTTATCAGGTTTATTTAACAATTCTGGTGCTTATGGCTACAAATTTTAACCTTGGGATAGATATTGTGATAAATACTGCGTTAGGGATTGTAAGTTCAGTAACGATCCTTCATCGGTACCGGAGCGCAGCGCAGCCCTGCAAAGCTCACCCCTTTCCCGATTTTTTCATCGGGATGGGAAACGCCCTGATCAGTTGGCAGTTTACAGTTTATTGTTGGCAGTTTTACAGCTAATTGGTTCACAGTTTGCAGTTTTTAATTTGCAGTAAAACCTTCTAAAAAAACATATACAAATTATTTTGAAAAGCGGGGTTCGGTGCTTTTAGGTTACGAAAGCCCTGCTATCACTCCAAGTCCTCACTCACTCTTCGCTTCGGGCTTTCCGTTTTATCAGGTTTATTTAACAATTTCGGTGCTTATGGCTACAAATTTTAACCCCGGGAAAGATATTGTGATAAATACCGCGTTAGGGATTGTAAGGGTTCAGTAACGATCCTTCATCGGTACCGGAGCGCAGCGCAGCCCTGCAAAGCCCGCCCCTTTCCCGATTTTTTCATCGGAAAAGGTAACGCCCAGATCAGTTGGCAGTTAATAGTTTACAGTTTATAGTTGGCAGCTAATTGGTTCACAGTTTGCAGTTTTTATGCCCCCGCTAAGTAAAACTTCTGCAATTATGACCCACAACATTTCGATTATAAGTATTTAGCCCTATTTTTGCTTTTATAGATCCGTCATGCTGTCCCGAATCTTTGTGATCAGCATCTTTTAGTAAGCAGCTGAAATAAATTCAGTTTGACGTAGTAAAAAAAACATGAAAATAGAACAGATATATACAGGATGCCTGGCTGAAGCCGCCTATTACATAGAAAGTGATGGTGAAGCTGCTATTATTGATCCACTGAGAGAGGTTGGAACATACTTAAAGAAAGCTGAAAAAGCAGGAGCAACCATCAAATATATTTTCGAAACGCATTTTCATGCTGATTTTGTTTCCGGACATGTAGATTTGGCTGAAAAATCTGGTGCAGAAATTATTTACGGACCAACTGCTAAAACTGAATTTAAAGCACATATTGCTAAAGATGGTGAGCAGTTTGAAGTAGGCAGAGTAACCATAACTGCGTTACATACACCTGGCCATACGTTAGAATCTACCACTTATTTGTTAACTGATGAAAACGGGAAAGATCACTGCATTTTTAGTGGCGATACCTTGTTTATTGGTGATGTAGGTCGCCCGGATTTAGCGCAAAAAGGGCATTTAACGATGGAAGACCTGGCAGGTATGCTTTACGATTCGTTAAATGAGAAAATTAAGCCGTTAGCTGATGATGTAATTGTTTATCCTGCACATGGTGCTGGTTCGGCCTGTGGTAAAAGCATGAGCAAAGAAACATTTGATACTTTAGGCCACCAGAAAGAGGTTAATTATGCCTTAAAAGCGCAAACTAAAGAACAGTTTATAACCGAAGTAACAGATGGCATTATGCCACCACCACAATATTTTGCTAAAAATGCAGCCATTAATAAAGGTGGCGTAGAAAGTATTGACGAGGTTTATGAAAAAGGATTAAATGCCTTAACGCCTCAGCAATTTGAAGATACCGCTAACCAAACGGGTGCCATTATGCTTGATACCCGCGATCCTCAGGTTTTTGCCAAGGGTTTTATCCCCAATTCGATCAATATTGGCCTAAACGGGCAGTTTGCACCTTGGGTCGGAGCTTTGATTAGCGATTTACAGCAACCGATTTTATTGATCACAGATGAGGGCAAAGAGGAAGAAACCATTACGCGCCTAACCCGGGTGGGATACGATAGTACGATTGGCTATTTAGATGGTGGTTTCGAAAGATGGACGGATGCCGGTAAGGAAATCGATACTATCGATTCGATCTCAGCTGAAGCATTTGAAGAAGCAAATACCAATGGTGAAATTACAGCGCTTGATGTGCGTAAACCTGGTGAATATGAATCAGAGCATCTGGAATTTACACTTAGCCGCCCATTGGATTTTATTAACGAATGGACGGGTGAGATCGATCCAAAATCTACATATTACATCCACTGTGCTGGTGGTTACCGCTCAATGATAGCCGCTTCAATTTTAAAATCGCGTGGAGTAGAAAATGTAATCGATGTTGCCGGGGGCTACGCTGCAATTAAAAATACCGGTTTAAAAAGAACCGATTTTGCATGCCCAAGTAAAGCAATGAAAGTATAATTAAGCGCAAATGTCACATTGAGCTTGTCGAAATGCATTGGAGGTTCTTCGACAGGCTCAGAATGACAACATAAGATATAAAGCATTTGGCAAATCAAAATCATTACGACATATTAATTATCGGTGCCGGACCAATAGGGATGGCTTGCGCAATTGAAGCAAAAAAAGCAAACTTAAGCTACCTAGTTGTAGAAAAAGGTGCTTTGGTGAACAGTTTGTTCAACTACCCGGTATTTATGACTTTCTTTTCTACTTCTCAAAAGTTAGAAATAGGGGGTGTGCCTTTTGTAACCATCAGTCCAAAACCTAATCGCAATGAAGCTGTTGAATATTACCGCCGGGTAGCAGAAAAATTTGATTTAAACATTCATCTTTTCGAAAGCGTAAAACAAGTTGTAAAAAACGAAGATCAGGTTTTTGAAATTAGTACTTCCAAAACAAATTATACGGCAAAGAATGTAGTTGTGGCTACCGGTTTTTATGATGTTCCTTTATTGATGAATGTGCCGGGTGAAGATTCGCCAAAAGTGACCCATTATTACAAAGATCCACATTTATATGCTTTTCAAAATGTAGTAGTGGTTGGTGCAAACAACTCTGGGGTAGATGCGGCCTTAGAAACCTACCGAAAGGGCGCAAATGTAACTATGGTGGTTCGAAGCGGCGATCTTGGTCCACATGTGAAATATTGGGTGCGGCCAGATATACAAAACAGGATTAAAGAAGGTGAAATTAAGGCGCATTTTAATTCTGAATTGGTCGAAATACGCGCAGGAGAGGTTGATATAAAAACCCCCGAAGGCATACAAACTATACCGAACGATTTCGTAATTGCAATGACGGGATATCAGCCTGATTTTGGAATGTTAAGAAAATTTGGCATCGAATTACCAGAAACACTTTGCCCGGCCTACAACGAAGAAACCATGGAAACCAACGTGAAAGGTTTATATCTGGCCGGTGTAGTTTGTGGCGGATTGGATACCCACAAGCTATTTATCGAAAATTCGAGGGTACACGCTGAAATTATTGTTAAAAATATACTTAGCTAAATTTCGGCAAAGTTTGTGCCTTAACCTTAATAAGTTATTGAATTATTTTTTTTCGGAAAACACAATTTCTAAGCCCTTATACGCACTATTGTGTAAAATAGTAAGGTGATTCTCCTGCATAAGCGGAACAAATGTTGTGTTTAATTTTTTATTTGCCTGAGCAAGTTCAGCTAGTTTTGTGGCATCTGCTATCATTTTTTCTCCTTCCTTACCAACAGAAATATAGATTTTAGCTTCAGTTTTAATGTTGGGAATAAATTTGGTAGCATCAGTTATAAGCGATTCATTGTTCCACCATAAACTTGGACTAATTATGATATAATTATCGAACAATTGAGGTTTCTTTATTAAAATTTCGGTAGCCAACAAGCCACCCAAAGATTGCCCAATTATGGTTTTAGAACCATTTGTTTTAAAATTCTTTGTAATAAACGGCTGCAAATCCTTTTCTATAAATGATATAAATTTTTCCGATTTACCAGTTGTTGGATAATCAATTAAATCTTGTTTAATGGTTGTGGGGAAGGTGAAATCTCGTCTCCTGTCTACATTGGCGATGCCAACAACTATTGCTTTTGGCATTTTTTCAATCATAGTTAAAAATTGAACCAGGCCTACAATGTGAATAAAATCTTCGTTTGCAGATCCATCGAGCAAATAAATTACCGGATACTTGGTAGCAGAATCTGCAGCATAACCTTCTGGTAGATAGATATTTAATTTCCGGGTTTCTTTAAGTTCATTGGAATTGATTTCCAAAGTTTCCCCTAAAATAAACGGTTTAGAATCGTGTTTTGTCTGAGAAAAAGATTCTGTGGTTAAAATAAGTATAAAGGCCGCTAAGAAGTAAAATTTCATCATTTATTTTTTGATTTTCCGCATTTATAGGCTAAAACTAGTAGCATAGAAACGACTATAATTTGAAATATGAGAACAGCTTTAGATACGATTGCCAATATAGTGATGTTTTGCTCAAATGGATCGATTTTCGGATGGATGGATAACGTGGGGTAAACTGTCCATCCGTTGTTATTGCGGTATGGATTTAAGAAAGGTAAAATCTGCAACGCTAATGATGCAAGAAGGATTAAAATAAAACCCAATAAGAAAATAAATGAACGCTGAATTTTTCTGTTGTATGAATATTTTAATTCTTTAAAATAATAAACAAAAAAGCAAATAATTACAAAAAAAGATATCCATGCATGTTCTGTTTTAACGACAAAATAAGTATCATGAAGATTTATGTCCAAGCCGGAAGTTCCCAATAATATAATGAACATATAATATGATAATATTGTACAGCCCAAAAGCCATGCTATTTCGATCAATATAGGTTTAGGGTTTTTCATGATGAGAGAGATTTAGATTAGTGTTACTCGTTATGCTGATCCGATAGCTGTCAGATTTATTTCAGCATCTGTCTTGCAAGGTAGGCCCTGAAATAAATTCAGGGTGACGACTAGTGATTAATAAAGTTAACTAATGAACAGGAGCCTTAAGCGTACTCTCTACAAAATTACCTATAGCTGTTTCAACACCTGACAAATCTTTAGAGGTAATGTACGATCCCATTACATGGTTGCCTGCATTTGGTATTGCTACCTTTCTTTTTAAGTCAATTGGTGTACCCAGTTCAGCAAACATTTTCAGCATGGCATCTACCCGCACCACTGGATCTTGCTCCAGTTCGTTTTTATAATAATAAAGCATTAAAACAGGCTGCTTTACTTTTTGGAAAGTAGATTTTACCATACTGCTTTCTATAAACTCTTCCAGTTCTACCAGCGATTCTAGACGATAATTCGTATACCAGTATTTTTTATACTCATCGGTGCGGTCGTCTACTTTTCTTTCATCGCCCCCAACCACTTTTCTGGCAATCTGCAAGCCCCATGGATTATTCAACAACCATGCATTTTTATCATTAATGGCCACATTGGGCGATAATAAAATCAAACTGTTAATTTCTGGGTAGGTTGCCGCTAATTTTAATGCTACAGTTCCACCGGTAGAAGTGCCTACCAGGATTACTTTTTTACCTAACTTTTTACCTATGGCATAAGCCTGCTTGCTGGTTTCCCAAAGGCGATCGGCGGTAAAATATTGCATTGGGGCCAGGGTATCGATCCCATGATCAGCCAAACGAGCTAAATATAAATTGGCATTTAACTCTTTTGCCAGGTTGAGGTAAACCGGATTGCCTTCAGTTTTCGATGCTGAAAAGCCATGTAGGTAAACAATGGCATATTCGGTTTGCTTGTGGATGCTATCTGCCCAGATAATTTCTGCCTCATTACCTGGTTTTATTTTATGCATGGATTCCAAACTCGCCACAAAATTATCTAAATCTTCCAATTCGGGAATTTCAGTTAATTCTTCATTGTAAACGGGCTTTTTAGGCTTAGGCCCCAACAAATAGCCTGCAACAATTAATGCCGAAAGACCGATAATTACTTTGTAGCGTTTTTTCATTTAGCACAGCTAATATTGGTTTAAATGTAAAATTTGAAATTAAATAAAGCTAATGTTTTAATGGATTTATTGTGATAAAGCTCATTTTTATAACCGCTTTTATCTCGCCTGACAATCCTTTATGCATCAGATCGTCTAAAACCGGAGCTTAAGTTTTGATATAATAAGGAATAGCAGAAGCGAAAAGATTATAGAGATTGTAGTCTCGGCGCTTCAAATCCTTAATATTAAGTTTCCAGATTACCTTTTTATGGGAAATTAGCTTAAGTTTGCAATCAAAATTTTTCGACTTAATGCCGGGAATCGAACAGATAAAAACACCTATTGCTGCTGATATTAAAGCGTTTGAAAAAACCTTTAAAGAGTCTATGCATAGCGACGCACCGTTGCTGGATAGGATTACCCATTATATAGTGAAGCAAAAAGGCAAGCAAATGCGACCGATGTTCGTGTTTTTTGCGGCTAAACTATGCGGTGGAATAACAGAATCGACGCATCGTGGGGCAGCCTTGGTAGAGCTTTTACATACGGCAACCTTGGTGCATGATGATGTGGTAGACAATGCGTACGAGCGTCGTGGCTTTTTCTCCATTAACGCCTTATGGAAAAATAAGATTGCCGTTTTAGTAGGCGATTATTTGCTGGCCAAAGGATTATTACTTTCAGTAAACAATAACGAGCACAGATTGTTACAAATTGTATCAGAAGCAGTTAAACAAATGAGTGAGGGAGAATTGTTGCAGGTGGAAAAAGTGCGAAGGATGGATATTTCGGAGGATTTATACTTTGATGTAATCCGGCAGAAAACAGCTTCTTTAATTGCTTCCTGTTGTGCTGCAGGGGCCGCTTCGGCAGGTGCTGATGATGAAACAATTGAGAAAATGCGCCTTTTTGGTGAAAAAGTAGGAATTGCCTTTCAAATTAAAGATGATACTTTCGATTTCGGAACGGATAATGTGGGTAAGCCTTTGGGGATTGATATTAAAGAAAAAAAAGTAACATTGCCTTTAATATATGCATTAAACAAATCTGATAAAACAGAACGGAAACGGATCATCAACCTGGTGAAAAATCATCAGGATGACCCGGTTAAAATTCAACAGATTATTGATTTTGTAAATGCAAATGAAGGTGTATTTTATGCCAATCAAAAAATGCTGGAATACCAGAAAGATGCATTTGATATTTTGCACAGTTTTGAAGCAGGCGAGGCACGCACTGGTTTAGAACAGCTTGTACTGTACACCACTGAACGTAAAAAATAATGGGTAACGAATTACTTTTTAGCTTAGGTTTTCTACTATTTATTGTACTTGTTCTTGCTTTAGACCTTGGTCTTTTTAGCAGGAAAGAGCATGTAGTAAGTTTAAAACAAGCTGGAGTAATGAGTTTGATTATGGTGGCCCTGGCCATTGGCTTTTACTTTATCCTTTTAACTGAAGGGCACCAACTGCACGGAATCAAAGATTTTGCACACCTTCAGGAAATTGTAACCAAACATCAGCATCATATTAAATTAATCCCAGGCGATTTTGATGGCAGTTTAGCCGTTTACAAACAAAATCTTGGTTTGGAGTTTTTAACCGGTTATGTAATTGAATATGCGCTCTCGGTCGATAATATTTTTGTAATCGTTCTTGTTTTTTCTGCTTTTGCGGTAGAAGAAAAATATTATCACCGTGTATTATTCTGGGGTATTTTGGGTGCAATTGTGATGCGCTTCATCTTTATTTTTGTTGGTGCAGCACTGATTACAAAATTTGCCTGGATACTTTATATTTTCGGTGCTTTTCTGGTATTTACTGGTGTTAAAATGTTTTTCAGCAAGCAGGAAGACGATAAAATAGATCCTGAAAATCATCCTGTTGTAAAATGGGCATCAAAAATATTTTCAATTCACCCTAAGTACGAAGGAAAGAAGTTTTTTGTAAAAATTGACCATAAAACATTGGTAACCCCCTTGTTTTTGGTATTGTTGATTGTCGAGTTTACCGATCTTCTATTCGCTGTGGATTCCATCCCGGCTATTTTTGCAGTAACAAAAGATCCCTATATCGTATTTTTCTCTAATATTTTCGCCATCATGGGTTTGCGGTCTATGTTCTTCCTGCTGGTGAATATTATTCATAAATTTCATTATTTAAAAACTGGTTTGGCTATTCTACTGGCATTTATCGGCGTTAAAATGTTGGGTCACGTGTATTTGGAGAAATGGGGTTTTACTACCGAACACTCACTTATAGTGATTTTAAGCATACTCGTAATCAGTATTGTGGCTTCATTGGTTTTTCCTAAGAAAAAGGCGGATATTGCAAAATAATCTTTTGCATCGGATGATTTCGCACTTATAGTCCAACTGAAATTATTTCAGTGTCTTTTAAAACCTGTAATACTTTAAAATAGTGGATTGATACTTCGAAACAACGAACCATTAGCATAACACCTTATCCAAAGCAAAATATACGTTACAGCTAGCAATCTCTGGCTAAAATTTGTACTTTCAGCAACTAAACTACTATTATTAATGAAATATTTTTTCTCCACTGCACTTCTTTGTGCCGCTTTTGTTGCAAATGCCCAGGATAAATTCGGTGATGTTTTTGCCAAGATCAATACAGATGTACAACAGCATTCAAAAGCCTACGAAACGCTTAAATATGAAACCGAAACGATCGGCCACCGTTTAACTGGCTCTACAAATGGGGCAAAGGCTGAGCAATATGCTTTCGATTTATTAAAATCATACGGCTGTGAAGTAAAGTTTCAACCTTTTGAAGTAGAAAGCTGGGCTAGAAAAGCCATTAGTGTAGAAATTGGTACAGATAAAAATAATCTGACCAAGGTTAAAGCCGTTACACTTGCGCATTCGCCAGTGAGTGCAGATGTTACAGGCGAAATTGTTGATGCTGGTAATGGATTAGAAGCAGATTATCAAGCCAATGCAGATAAGTTTAAAGGTAAAATTGCGTTAATTTATCTTGGTGTTTTGCCAGGCTCTCCGGCAGGAACAAAAACACTGCATCGCTCAGAAAAAACTGCCATTGCAACTAAATATGGTGCAATAGGAGTTATTATAATTAACACTGTAAAAGATGGAGTACTGTTAACAGGAACCGCTTCTGTAACGGGTAAATTAATTCCTATTCCGGCTATATGTATTGGTTTGGAAGATGGTATGGCGTTGAAAACGAAAATAAAATCACAAAATCATATTGCGCATATCGCCATGACTAATTTCTCTGGTTTAATTAAAGCGAGAAACGTAGTGGCTACTTTTAAGGGAACCGAGTTGCCCAAAGATAAAATTGTAGTTGGCGGACATTTAGATAGCTGGGACTTAGCAACTGGTGCAATTGACAATGGAATCGGTTCTTTTGCGATTATGGATATGGCACGTACGTTTAAAAAACTGAATTTAAAAACAAAACGTACTGTAGAATTTGTCCTTTTTATGGGCGAGGAGCAGGGTTTATTAGGTTCTAAAGCGTATATCGATCAGGCTAGAAAGGATAAAACCTTAAATCAGGTAAAATTTATGCTGAATTATGATATGACTAACGACCCGAAGGGTTTTTCTACCTCAAGAGCGGAAATGAAAGATTTGTTTACCGCCTGGGGTAATGATATTGTAAAAATTGATACGGGTTTTAAAAATATGTTTAATGCAGGTGCGGGATTACATAGCGATCATCAACCATTTATGTTGGAGGGCATCCCTACTGGTGGTGGTTTTGGTGGTAAACTGCCAAACAATTCTGGCCCATTTTACCATTCAGATGGTGATAGTTTTAAGCTGGTTGATGAGCAGGAACTTAAAAATACAGTGCGTTATAGTGCGATGTTAACATATGCTTTAGCCAATACACCAAAAATTCCTGTTGGTGTTCAGGGCGAAGAAGAATTGAAGACTTTTTTAGAATCTCAAAACCTTAAAGAACCTTTAACCATTGCCGGTGAGTGGAGATGGAAATAGCTTGGGGATAGATGCGCAGATTATAGTCTTCATTGGTATAAGATAATTCGTCCTTTCGAATTTGGTGTTCCAAAGGAACTCCTTCGGGGACAAATCTTTGCGAGAACTGCCTTAAAAGATTTCTCGACTTCGCTGCGCTGCACTCGAAATGACGGAAATAATTCTGTAGTCGTCGTTTCGACTGAAGCTTATTACACTTCATCGGTAGCGGAGAGTAGTAGCAGAAGATTGAGTAAACCAGGTATCTCACCAACCAGTATTATCCGCTAATATAGCTTTCCAATTGCGAAATGGTTTGCTTTTGATCGGCGATGATAAATTTAACCACATCGCCGATTGAAACCATTCCTTTTACCTCGTTGTTTTCTACTACTGGTAAATGACGGATGTGTTTATCGGTCATCAGCTCCATGCAATAATCAATTGTATCGCTTAAATTTATGGTAATCGGACTGGCCGTCATGGCTTCTTTAATCAATGTATCTTTTGATGATTTGCCCTGAAGTATGATTTTTCTGGCATAATCGCGTTCTGTAAAAATGCCCTTAAGCAAGTCATTTTCCATTACCAGTACGGCACTGATATTCTTTTCAGTCATTACTTTTAAAGCATCCAAAACGGATATATTTTCTGATACCGAGATAATCCGTACGTGTTTGGTATCCAATAAATGTTTTACGCTCTTCATAACAGTTAATTTGGTTACAACAATTTAAGAAATAATTACCTGTAAATCAAAGTTTTATTTTGATGTTTTGGAGATTTAAAAAGAAGTCAAGTTTTTGATGTACACCTCGCCATGTCAATTTGACTTCTTTAGGGCATATACGGTATAACTGGATTAATCTAAACCTACAAAATTGGCAGCTTCCGTTTCCTGATCGGAGTTATAATGGATGGACAGCCCTCTCAGTGCTGCTGGTCTTGCTTTTCAAATTACATTTTATCCAACTAATAATAAATACTTATCAATTTTTAAGTGGTTTTGCATCTATAGTGGTTTGCAGAGAACCGTTGGACGAATTCTTGGCTGAAGCTAGAAGCCCTGTTGTAATTTTACCAACTGAGAAAGCTCTCCTGATAACACAATTAAATCTTAATCTTGAAGCTGTAAAATTAGAGGTCCAAGTAAGCTTCAAATCTTTGACAGACCCATTTTTGTCGAAATCTAATTGTTCCCCAACACCAAGATCGCTACCGGAAATTTTCTCGGTTTGAGTTGTTCCGTCTGGTTTGGTAAAACTTATTTCAGCTTCGAAATTTTCAGGCAGTGATGTTGGTTGTACCCAGTTGTTTTGTCCATCAAGGTATCCAACTTGAACTTCGTAAGCTATAGTTACATAACTTGATTCGTACGGATATTTTTTGCAGCCGAATAGAGAAACTGTAACTAAGAGGGGCGTTATTATTTTTTTCACGACCAAAATTAGTCATAAATTACTGGCTAATCCAAAGCTGACAAGGAATTCATTATCGATTCTTCCGATACTCGGTTTATTATATTTTCTTTTTAGATTGCCATTTGTCATAATTAGTTGTAAATCAATTTTTGTTTAGATTGTTTTCAGCATTACAAACAACGCACAGTTTTATAATCTAAACCTAAGGGACAGAGTAATAGTGCAGCACTGCTATTAAGGTTTTATAAATTCAAAGCTCATATATTTTTAAGTACATACAAACCTAAGGAACGAGAATTACAGCCTCCGCCCCGATTTTACATTGGGATTCATCGGAACTAGAATGTGTGGCAGGGCCGGAGCAGAACTAAGAACGGCAGGATTTGCTTTTCAAAAAATAGTTAAGATATGAGGTGTTGGAGCTTGTGCAGAGAAAATAGACTTACTATTTTACAATCTGTAAACCTGCTTGCTCTTTTAATTATTTGGCTTTCACAAAGCTATGCCGTAACTTTGCATTACATTTAAAAACAAATAATTATGTCATCAGTAGAGACAACTTATATCCCTTACAAAGTTAAGGACATTTCACTGGCAGAATGGGGCCGTAAAGAAATCGAATTAGCCGAGGCAGAAATGCCAGGTTTAATGAGTTTACGTAAAGAATTCGGTCCAACACAACCGCTTAAAGGTGCCCGCATTGCAGGTTGTCTGCACATGACCATCCAAACGGCTGTATTAATCGAAACATTAACTGCACTAGGTGCTGAGGTTACCTGGTCATCTTGCAATATTTTTTCAACACAAGACCATGCTGCTGCTGCAATTGCTGCTGCGGGTATTCAGGTTTACGCCTGGAAAGGCTTAAACGAAGAAGAATTCGACTGGTGTATTGAGCAAACTTTACACTTCGGTCCGGAGCAACAGCCATTAAATATGATTTTAGATGATGGTGGCGATTTAACCAATATGGTTTTTGATAAATATCCTGAGCTGATTGCAGCAATTAAAGGTTTATCAGAAGAAACTACAACTGGTGTTCACCGTTTGTACGAAAGAATGAAAAACGGAACCTTGCACGTGCCTGCAATTAACGTTAACGATTCAGTTACCAAATCAAAATTCGATAACAAATATGGCTGTCGCGAATCATTGGTTGATGCGATCCGTCGTGCTACCGATGTTATGATGGCTGGTAAAGTTGCTGTTGTTTGTGGTTATGGTGATGTGGGTAAAGGATCTGCAGAATCATTAAGCTCACAAGGTGTACGTGTAATTGTAACCGAAATTGATCCAATCTGTGCTTTACAGGCCGCAATGGAAGGTTATGAAGTTAAACGTTTAGATACTGCAATTAAAGAAGCTGATATCGTGGTAACAACTACAGGTAACTGTGATATTGTTCGCGAAAAACATTTCCGTGCATTAAAAGATAAAGCTATTGTTTGTAACATCGGTCACTTCGATAATGAAATTGATATGGCTTGGTTAAATGGCAATTATGGCGATACCAAAGTGGAAATTAAACCACAAGTTGATAAATATACTATCGACGGTAAAGATGTAATTGTGCTTGCTGAAGGTCGCTTGGTAAACTTAGGTTGCGCAACTGGTCACCCAAGTTTCGTAATGAGTAACTCATTCACCAACCAAACTTTAGCTCAATTGGAACTTTGGACAAACACTGCAGCTTACGAAAACAAAGTGTATACTTTACCTAAACACTTAGATGAAAAAGTTGCCCGTTTGCACTTAGAAAAAATTGGTGTAGAGTTAGATGTTTTAGATCAACACCAGGCTGATTATATTGGCGTACCGGTTGAAGGTCCTTTCAAAGCAGATACATACAGATACTAATTCAGTTTACAGTTTTTAGTTAGCAGTTAACTGAAGATTGGTAACATAAGAGGGATGTGCAAATAGCATATCCCTTTTTTTATTGCATTCTCATAGAAGGGTATTAGAACGACAGCGTATTCTAATGTGACAATTGATTTTTCTTAAAAAATAGAAAAGGTTGGTTCCTGTTCTCTTAGGAAGGTTTCAGTCCTGCTGTCCACTTTATCCCGATGGAAGAATCGGGATGTCCGTTTCCATCAGGTTTATTTTACACAGGCTTCTGGTTCTTTTGCTGTTGAAAACTTACATTTGAAAAAAGAATTTATAATGAAAAAGTTAATGTTTGTTTTAGTGCTTGTTGTATCTGCATTTTCTGCGAATGCGCAAACCAGTCTTCAAAAAGCTGCGACTGCAAAAGTGGTAACCAAAAAGGTGGTTGATATTGCCTGTGGCGAATGCCAGTTTAAAATGAAAGGTAAAGATTGCGAATTGGCCGTGAAAATAGATGGGAAACCTTATTTTGTAGATGGTAAAGGTATTGATGATTTTGGCGATGCACATGGTGAACATGGTTTTTGCAATGCCGTAAGTAAAGCAGAAGTTTCCGGCGAAATTGTGAATAACCGATTTAAAGCGAAAGAAATAAAGTTATTGCCGGTTAAGAGGTAGTTTTACCGCAATAAAATCAAAGTTTTTCGCAAAGAGGTGCAAAGCAAAATATTATCCCTGCGCCCAGCTTTTTGTTCTTTGTGCCTTATCTCTGTACACTCAATGGTTAAGAACACACGGCTATTAAAACTCCTTTTCCATTTACCGTAAAGAAATCAAAGCTTTTCGCAAAGACGTGCAAAGCCAAATATTATCCCTGCGCCCAACTTTGTGTTCTTTGTGCCTTTTCTCTGTGTTCTTTGCGGTTAAAAACTCAATAAATTATTCTAATTTCTTTTTTCCACAATAAAATCAAAATTTTTTCGCAAAGAGGTGCAAAGTCAATATTATCCCGGAGGCCATCTTTGTGTTCTTTGTGCCTTTTCTCTGTGTTCTTTGCGGTTAAAAACTCGATAAATTATTCAAATTCCTTTTCCAGTCCCTGCCTCAAATCGAAAAGCAGCCATTGTTTGCTTTTCACATCAGCCTGTTTGGTTTTCAATAACTGAATAAAATCTTTTACGCCAATTTCTTCATTGCCATTGCCATGAATCAATACAATACTGCCAGCATTAGGCTGTTGTCCTTTTGCAAGCCAGGCATCGCTTCCTACAGGAATTAAACCATAAGCCTCGATTTTGTCTACAATTGTTTTATCCGACACCAAGCCAGGGAAACGGAAAAAAACAGAGGGTATCAAGCCATTTTTTAGCATCAGTTTTTCATTCTCCAATACCTCTACATCTAAATTTGTTCCTGGTGCCAATAAAAAGTTTTCGGCCAAAGGCAGTTTATTCACTTCATGATTATAGGTATGGTTTACCCAGGTAATGTTAAGTTCCTTTTTCTCTACCAGGCTTTTTAACCAGTTCAGGTCATCCTGGTGTTTTAACATCCACTTGCCAGAAACTGAAACAGCTAAGGGAGCAGGTTGCTCGGTCTTTTTAAATTCATCAAAAATAGATTGAAAAATGATTCTGTCTAGCGCTTTATGTGATGGACAAAGGTCGATGGTTAAGGTAATTCCTTTTTCGTTTGGGATGGCATGATCAATTCCCGCATTTTGAAGTTGTATATCCTTGGCAGCAGCGGCTTCTATAGCCTTTATGTAAGCTGTATTTTTAAAAATTGCCAGCACATTTGAGTATTGCAAACTGTTTGTGGTGTAATTACTAGCCAGATCTACTTTGGTATCTAAAGTTTCAGGATTTACCAGTAATAAATATTTTTGACTGTTTGCAGTAAAGCTTCTGAATGTGATCAGTTTTTCTGTACCACTGTTGGCGAGAGCAAAATTTACTTTATAGCGTTTTATATCATTAAAGTTTTGTGCAAAAATTTTAACCTCGAAAAAACAAATTGATATGATGATGAGCAGCAGTGATTTAGATAATTTCATAATTCCTTATTTAAAATCTTTCTAATTTAATGCAAATCATTTATCTTTACAAGTATCCCATGAACAAAGAGAAAGTAAAATTATGGTTTAAAAGGGTAGGCCTGGTCGGGTTTCTTTTTTTCCTGATTAAAGGATTAATATGGCTTGTTGTATTCTATTTTATCGGCAAAAACGTCACTTAAATAGTTCTTTGGTTATTAGTCATTAGTTCATTTAGCCGTTCGAATATAAAAACTAAGTCGTCATTCTGAAATTATCAGCATGAATAGTCAATCCAAAATCTGTTACTTAAAAGTAAAGAGCATATTTGCTAAAAAATTCCACACGAAAACAATCACAATTGCGAAAAATTTGGCAACATAAAAGTTGGTTCCGTTTTTACGCTGGTGAAAAAGATAAATGATAAAAGTATTTAATCCTAAACCGATTAAACTCACTACCAAAAACTTACTAAATTCAGTTGCCCAGTGGATATTGGTGCTCTCGAATGTCCAAACCCGGTTAATAAGGTAATTATTGGTTACCGCGAGCGAGAAACCTATTGCATTTGCAATGTATTTATTTATTTTAATCTTCTCCTTGCATAACCAGGTGGCACCGAAATCGATTGCCATTCCCAGGAAACCTGTCAGGCCAAATTTTAAGATCCGGAAGAATAAATCCATTTTTAATGTATTTTAACCAAATAAAAGTGCTCTAAAACCTCATAACGGGTTTTATTATTTAAAAATCTCCCCGTCAGTTTGGTCGTATGAAAGTATTCAAACGATTTAATCACTTCTGCATTGTACTCACTTTTAAGCTTTGGCAATTCTTGTTCCGAAATGTATATCACTAAATCTTTCAAGTGCTTTGATTGATCGAGATCATTGTAATTGTGCAGATACTTTACTTCTCCGGGTGCATAAAAATCAAAAGAAAATGCATCTATATAATTTAATACTGCAGGTTTAGCGGTAGGATAATTTTGCTTTAACCAATTACCGGCCTGCATACCCGATTGATACTTTAACAACGCAGGATAGAAAAAAACAAAGAGAAAGATCATTAAGCCAACTGATAAAAAAGCACTTCTGGCGATTATTGTTTCCAACAAAACGCCTTTAAATAACAAAAACGCCAACGCTAAAACAACAATCAGAATCCCAATGATTAAATATGGATTTTCGAAACCAAAAATATACGTCAGCACAGAAAGCAAGGCAATAACCAAAATAAAAATAATGTTCTGGATAATGAAGAAGGTTTTTAAGCCTTTGCTGCTAAGCTTCCTTAAGTAAAGTGCTGTTATTATTGAAAATTGTGGGAAAATGATCAGAATATAATGGGGCAGTTGAAATTTGGATAACGAAAAAATAAGGAAGGTTACTGCTGCACTTGCCCAAATTATAATGCTTTCCGGAGCCAAGGCAATTCTGTTCTTCTTATTGAAGAGATTTACAACAGCAGTATAAAATAATACAGACCAGGGCAGAAACGCCCAAAGCGTAGTGTGTAGAAAAAATGAAATATCTCCTTTTCCTTTAATTGGCCCATTGTTAAAAAAACGCCCAAACTGACTATCCCAGAAAAAGAATTTTAAACCTGAAACGCCAGTTCTTTCAAAAACAACTTTTTCAGGATGAAGGTCAAATTGTGTGTAAAGCGAATATAGCTCTGGCGTAATGAAAACAAGAATCAGCAAGATGGCGATATACCATTTCGGTTTTATAAGTTGCTTGTATTGTTTGGTAAAAAGCCAGTAAATTATAAAGCCTGCAAAAACCGGAATCAGCACAAAAATACCTTTAATCAGTATTGCGCAGGCTGCGAAAAATGAACCTGCTACAATGTGCCAAAAAGAGTTTTGGTGTGCTTTATAATAATGATAAATTGAAGCTAAGGTAAAAGTGGTAATGTAAATTTCGGCCCTTACATCAAAAGTAGAAGTGATGATGTGTAAGGCACTCATAAAAATCAACGCGCTGATTAATCCTGTTTTTTCATCATATATATCTTTAGCTAACCGGTATAAATACCCTGCGCCAAGTAAACCGAATAAAAATGAAGGCAATTTATAAGCAAATGACGAAATCCCAAAAATTTTAAAAAACGCGGCTGAAATCCAAAAGGTGAGGTGAGGTTTATCCAGCCAATCTGCACCACGGCCATAAAGGTTAAGCCAATCTTTATATAAGATGATGTTTTTTGACATAGAAGCATATAATGCTCCATCGGGTTCCATTACGCCACCAAAAAGTGCCGGAATACTTGCAATTGCGAGTAAAACGATCAGAAGTTTATATAGCGTTGTATCTTTTATGTTCATTTGCAAGAAGCAAATATGAGCAAAAAAAAGTCAAATTTTTTTAAGGTTTAAGATTAACAAGGGCAAAGCCTTATCTTTGCTTTATGACAAAGTTATCGGTTAATATCAATAAAATTGCTACACTTCGCAATAGTCGCGGAGGTAATAATCCTGATTTAGTTAAAGTTGCGTTGGATTGTGAGCGTTTTGGTGCACAGGGAATTACTGTACATCCACGACCTGATGAACGCCATATCCGTTATCAGGATGTTTACGATTTAAAAGCTGTTATTGCTACAGAATTTAATATTGAAGGCAATTGTAAAGAGGATAAATTTGTTGATTTGGTTTTGGCCAATAAACCTGCTCAGGTTACCTTGGTGCCTGACGCCGAAGGTCAGATTACTTCAAATCATGGTTGGGATACCATTAAACATAAAGATTACCTTAAAGAAATGGTTGCTGTTTTTCAAAAAGAAGGCATCCGCGTTTCTATTTTTGTAGATCCCTTGGTAGAGATGGTTGAAGGAGCAGTAGAAACCGGCACAGATCGTATTGAATTGTACACCGAAGCTTATGCGCACAATTATTATGCAGACCGCGAAAAGGCAGTTGTAAATTACATTGCTGCAGCGCATCATGCCAATACTTTAGGTTTGGGTATTAACGCTGGTCATGATCTGGATTTACATAATCTGCATTATTTTGCGCAAAGCATCCCCGGATTATTGGAAGTTTCTATCGGTCATGCTTTAATTAGCGATGCACTATATCTAGGTTTAGAACCTACCATTCAGAAATATTTACAACAATTGGTTTAGTTTTTAACCGCAATACTGCAAAGAAAAGGGGCGCAAAGAACGCGAAGCCTGGTATATCGATTTAATTAATCTTTCTGATGCTTCGCTAAAATCTTATTGTCCTTTGCGGTTAAATATTGAAATTTATGTTAAAAGGAATTCTCCTTGTTTTTTTTGGTGCCTGTAGCTTTGGTATCCTCTCTACTTTCGTAAAACTGGCTTATCATGAAGGTTATACGCTGGGTGATGTTACTGGTGCCCAGGCTTTTTTTGGAACGGTAATTTTATGGATCTTGTTTTTTTTTCAAAGCAGAACAGCTGGTTACAAAACGAAAATAATTACAAATAAAACACCTTGGTGGAAAATGTTGCTGGCAGGAACGTGCACCGGTTTGGTCAGTATTTTTTATTACCAATGCGTAAAACTTGTGCCAAATTCAGTAGCTATTATCTTATTGATGCAGTTTATCTGGATGAGTATTTTAATGGAATTCCTCATTTTTAAAAAGAAACCCACAGCATTACAGCTTTTGGCCATTGTTTTGGTTTTGGGTGGAACAGTTTTAGCGAGCGGAATGGTAGAAAGCAGTATCGGTAGTATGAACCTTAAGGGGATTGGCTTCGGTTTGTTGGCCGCAATATGTTACGCAGGTTTTTTATTGCTTAGCGGAAGAATTGGAAATGAATATCCTGCGCTTCATAAAAGTGCTTTAATGATTACCGGAGCTTGCATTTTGATTTTCATTATTTTTCCACCAGCGTTTTTGTTTAATGGCGCTTTGGGCGGGAGCCTATTGAAGTGGGGATTAATAATTTCAGTTTTTGGAACAGTAATTCCGCCTTTATTTTATGCAGAAGGTGTGCCTAGAATCGGGACAGTCATTAGCTCAATATTAAGTGCGGCAGAATTGCCTGTGGCCGTTATGATGGCTGGTTTTGTGCTTCAAGAGCAGGTATCATTTTTAAGATGGGTTGGTGTTGTGGTGATTCTATCGGCGATGATTTTACCGAATTTAAAATACCTAAAACGGACTTAGATCTGCTTTTACCGCAAAGCCCACAAAGTGAAAACGCAGAGGGTGCAAAGGAGGGTTTATACATTCATATCATGACTTGAATATATTCTTCGTGTTTTTCTGCGCCTTTGTGGTTACAACCGTAAAGACTAATAAACTTCGCGCGCTTTGCGGTTAAACTAAAAATAAATATCTTTAAAAAGTATAAAGCATACACACATGAAAAAACTTACTATCTATATTCTTTCATTTATTATTATTGGGCTAGCAGCTTGTAAAACCAAAACAACTATTAATCAGGATGAAGCATCAGAGGTAATTATTGATTATTTAAAAGCTAATCCTGAATATAAAACAACCCGCTTTAAATTTGGGGAGATGAAATTTAACAGTACAAACGATATGTTCGAATTGGGCAAATATAAATCTTTGGCCAGTAAAGGATTAGTTACGTTAAGTTTAAAAGAAGCCAAAAAGAAGTTCCTTTCAAAAGATAGCAGCTACGTTTATCAGATCACTTTAACTGATAAGGCCAGTCCGTTGGTTTTAAAGCAGGATGGTGATAGAGCTACCGTTAAAGTTGTAGAATATGTATTATCGGATGAGAAACCAGTAGATTTTGCACAGGTAAACTCAAGCACGGCAAAAGTTACGGTATCACTTAAAATGACGACTACAGATTTTGAACCGTTTGATAAAGACGCAGACAAAAACAGCAGTTTTATTACAAAAACGTATAAATTAAAGCTGAGTAAGGATGAAGGCTGGAAAGTGCAGAAATAAATTTAAATTATAAGCAAAAATTACTTGCCAGCTCTTTTCTGAATAGAATTTTTAATTTTTTTGAATATATCCACTTTTTTTGGTCGCTCATTACCATCGTGGGTTAAATTATTATCGTAATGGTTTTGTAATTCTGCAGCATATTCTTTTTGAGCTGCACTGCCCGTTTTAAGCCATTCGATGAAGCGGAGAATGTTATTATTTAAGGTGCTGTTAAATGAAACGGCATAATACTCGCTTCTAAATAATGGGTTTTTATTATTGTTTATTTCTGCTGCGCCGTTCTCTGCAAAATAATCAGCATGAAGAATTAAAGGGTTTAATTTTTTTAATCTTTTAGTGCCTTTACGTTCATTTCTCCATGGATGTTCCTTTTTATGAAGTTGAGCGAGCAGAAAGTCTTTTTTCCAAAGGGTAACTTGGTGCGACATTAAATATTGCGATGCTTCATTATCGATTTCAGCAACATTAAAGCCTTCAATATCGTTATTGCTTGCTCGTGTTTTGTAAACATTCATGCTGTGCAGTTTAACCTGGCGCCAGTTGTTTTGAATTGCCTCCTCAAAGAGTGTGGTAAAAAACTTTGCATTTACCGGTTTAGTGAGCCACATATCCTCCTGGAAGTAAAGTATGTATTCCTCCTCCATATTGTTTAATAGCGTTGCTAAGCGGTCGGCCCATTCGCCATTGCCCGATTTAATATTGGTAAAGCCATTTATAGCTGCGTTTTTTACCTCAGTTGCAAAATAATAGTTGCAAGGAATATTAAAATCCCAGTTTTCTGTAAATGTAAAATCAAAGCCTTTATAAAGAAATTCATAACGATCGCAGGCATGAACAAGAAGAGCAACCTTATTTTTAGCTGTTTGCATAAATATAAACACATTTAGATAAATGTTGCTCAAAGGTAAGAAAATGGATTTTTTTACTTGCCTTAATTGGCTTCAATTTTACACTTCAGGCAGCATCAGTTAAGCGTAAGCAGGTTTAAAAAACACTGATAATAGCAGCCTAAACAGATTTAAATTTCAACATACATATTGCTTTCCAAATAATAGGATTCTTAAACGAAAATGAACAAACGTTTGTCTTTCTTTAAATGAATAAAATCTACCTATTTTGTCGCTTTTAAGCATAAATAAGACACCTTTTTTACACTGATTGATAGTGGAATACAACGCCATTTTTGCTACATTTGCACGCAAATTTATTATTCATACCGCATGAGCTTAAATATCCACTACAAGGAAGATTTTCAAAATCGCCATATCGCACCAAATGAGGCAGATACAGCCGAAATGTTGCAAACTGTTGGCGTAAATTCTATTGATGAGCTGATTGATCAAACTGTACCAACAGCAATTAGGTTGAAACAGCCTTTAAATTTGCCGGCAGCGAAATCAGAAACTGAATATCTTGGTGCTTTAAAACAAACTTCATTGTTAAATAAAGTTTTCAAAAGCTTTATCGGTCAGGGCTATTATGATACGATTACGCCAGGTGTAATTTTACGTAACGTATTCGAAAACCCAGGATGGTATACTCAATATACGCCGTATCAGGCAGAAATTGCACAAGGCCGTTTACAGGCATTGTTAAATTTTCAAACGATGGTTATCGATTTAACCGGAATGGAAATTGCCAATGCATCTTTACTGGATGAAGGTACTGCTGCTGCCGAAGCAATGTTTATGCAATACAGCTTGCGTAAAAACCAGGCGGCTAAAAAGTTCTTCGTATCCGAACTGGTTTTCCCTCAAACGATTGATATTTTAAAAACCCGTGCTAATCCTTACGGTATAGAACTGGTTATCGGAAGTCATTTAGATTTCGTAGCCACTGAAGATTTCTTTGGTGCAATTGTTCAGTATCCGGCAGGAAATGGTGAGGTTTTCGACTATAAAAACTTTGCAGCTGAATTGCACAATCTCAATATTAAATTAACGGTAGTTGCTGATATTTTAAGCTTAACCTTATTAACGCCTCCAGGCGAGTGGGGAGCAGATGTGGTAGTTGGTACTACACAACGTTTAGGTATTCCAATGGGTTTTGGCGGGCCACACGCTGCTTTTTTTGCTACAAAAGAAGAATATAAACGTAATATCCCGGGCCGTATTATTGGTGTAACCATTGATAGCCATGGCGATTATGCTTTACGTATGGCCTTGCAAACACGCGAGCAACACATCCGTAGAGATAAAGCAACTTCAAATATCTGTACTGCGCAGGCATTGCTGGCCATTATGGCTGGTTTTTATGGAGCTTACCATGGTCCGAAAGGATTAAAAGCCATTGCAGAACGTACGCACGGTTTGGCCATCAGCTTAGCTGCTACTTTAAAAGGCTTGGGTTTTGAGCAGTTAAATTCAGTTTATTTCGATACTATCCGTTTCGATTTAGGCGATTTAAAAGGCGGTATTCATTCTGGTTGTATTGATAACGAGATCAATTTAAATTATGTTGGTAATGTTGCAACCATATCTTTCGATGAAACCAGCACTTTCGAAGATGTAGCCTTAATTGCTAAAATATTTGCTAAAGTTAAAGCAATTGCAGCTGATCAGGTTGAGGTTGAAGAAAATGTAGAAACGGTTATTCCAGCTACATTACAACGTACTTCGACTTATTTATCCCACCCAGTTTTTAATTCGCATCATTCGGAGCATGAAATGTTGCGTTATATCAAATCATTAGAGGCTAAAGATTTATCACTTTGCCACTCAATGATTGCCTTGGGTAGTTGTACCATGAAATTAAATGCTACTGCAGAAATGATTCCGGTTACCTGGTCTCACTTCGGTCGCATTCACCCGTTTGCCCCTGCCGATCAGGTATTGGGTTATTACTCTGTTTTTAATGAATTGGATAAATGGTTAAGTGAAATTACCGGTTTTGCGGCAATGAGCTTACAACCAAATGCTGGTGCACAAGGCGAATATGCAGGTTTAATGGTTATCCGTGCTTATCACCACGATAGAGGAGATTTCCACCGCAATGTAGCTTTAATTCCTGCTTCAGCGCACGGAACAAACCCCGCTTCTGCGGCAATGGCCGACATGAAAATTGTTGTGGTTAAATCTTTAGAAAACGGTAATATCGATGTTGAAGATTTAAAAGCAAAGGCAGAATTACATAAAGATAATTTATCGTGTTTAATGGTAACTTATCCATCTACACACGGTGTTTTCGAAGAAAGCATTATCGAAATTTGCGAAACGATTCATGCTAATGGTGGCCAGGTTTATATGGATGGTGCAAACATGAATGCGCAGGTTGGATTAACCAGTCCGGCCAATATTGGTGCCGATGTTTGCCACTTAAATTTACACAAAACATTCTGTATCCCTCACGGTGGTGGTGGTCCGGGTATGGGCCCAATCGGTGTTGCAAAACATTTGGTTCCTTATCTTCCTGGTCATGCTGTTGTAGATATAGATAAAGGAAAGTCAATTTCAGCAGTTTCATCTGCACCTTGGGGCTCGGCTTCGATCTTAATTATCTCTCATGCTTATATTGCAATGATGGGTGCTGAAGGTTTAACCAACGCAACTAAATATGCCATTTTAAACGCAAACTACATGAAAGCCCGTTTAGAGCAGCATTACCCGGTACTTTATTCAGGTGCTCAGGGGCGTTGCGCACACGAGATGATTTTGGATTGCCGTTCATTTAAAGCTTTTGGTATCGAAGTAACTGATATTGCAAAACGTTTAATGGATTATGGTTTCCATGCACCAACGGTTTCATTCCCGGTTGCGGGTACTTTAATGGTTGAGCCGACAGAATCAGAGCCTAAACATGAGTTAGACCGTTTCTGTGATGCTTTAATCGCGATTAAAAATGAAATTAGCGAAGTAGAAAATGGTACTTTAGATAAAGTTGATAATCCCTTAAAAAATGCACCACATACCGTATCAGTAATCACTGCAAATGATTGGGATCATGCCTATAGCCGTCAAACTGCTGCATTCCCTCTTCCTTATGTGTTGGAGCGTAAGTTCTGGCCATCAGTTGGTCGTGTAAATGATAGTCATGGCGATAGATCATTGATCTGTGCATGTCCTCCGGTTGAGAGTTATTTAGAAGAAATCGTTCCTTAGCAAGGTAGAAGGCGGGAAGGTAGAGCTTTTAAATTTCTCCTTTTCATCGTCTTAATTTCTCTTTTCGTCATTGTGAGAAGGAACGACGCAGGAATCTATTTAGATAAATCATCTGCAAGTTTTATAATTCATTTATAAGGCTTGCAGATTTTTTTTTGGAAACATATTGGCAGTTTTCCATCGGAAGCTGTAGCCCTGCCATTCGCTTTAATCTTTCTGTGGTTTCTGCTCTCGTTATATCGTCATTGCTGAGGAGGAACTACGAAACAATCTTTTATTGTAAATGCCATCAAAAAGGATTTCCGCTCCTTTCAGGTTTAGGAATGGAGGGGTTTGGAGTGTAAAGTTAATAGGTGGAGCGAGCCATTCAATATTCAATTCTATCCTTAATGATCCGCTCCTTTTGCCCCATTTTGTCAGCTTCTTTTTCTAAGTTAGCGTCATTCATTAACAACTGCATTAAATTTGATCTGAGTGCTTGCTTTAACCCTGCCTTGTTTTTGTTGCACAACGTGCCATGCTTCGTGTTGTCAATGTTCTTCTTGGCCCGATGCTAAATGAATGTCAGTACCTCGAGCATAGGCATGTGCATTTAACTGCGCAGGTTTAGCAGAATTGTAATGAACCTTAACGTCGTCCATAGAATGGCCCGAAAGTGCTTCAATGCCATTTTTCAAATTACCAGGTAAGTTCTTGCTTGACAACAAACCTTCAGAATTAACATTATAACCTAAAATTTTTATCTGATCGTTTTCTGCAATTAAGGTGACGGTTTCTTTTGCTTGAAATTTTGTCCTTTCTACAAGATAATAGAGTACATATTTTGCAGATGAATTGGAACCTTTGATCACTTTTGTTTCCCAGTGATCTAGCTTTTTGCTTTTTATTTCGCCTAACTTACTTACTGTGCCTGTTAAATATTCATTTAATTTTTTTGTGCTGGTTACCGCTTTAAATTGATTGCTGAGTAATGGGGATAGTTTGTTAAAATCTTTTTGCTCAAGCAAGGTGTAAAATTGATCGGATACCTTTTCGGCATCTTTTTTATCTTCTTTACGGTTTATGTAGTTGCTGTTAAAATTGCAACCCGTTAAAGAAAATACAAGCAATAACAGGTAATATGGAATGTAAAATTTATTTTTCATGAGCGTCTAATATTTTTACTAAATATAGAATATTTTTTTTCTGTAAATTATGATGCCTGGGTAATTATCATTTAATCAGATTCCTATCGGTAATAAAACAAATCTACCGTTCTATCATTTCTTTTTTCAAGCAAATTAAACCTTTCCTGTAATCATGCAGTCAATAGAATGATTTTAAATAAATCCCGATTAATTTGAAAAACTTAACATAGGTCAATAACAAGAGATCGTGCTTTAATCTATATTTGTATCAAATTTTAAAAAACCAGAAAATGAAATTAAAAATTAGCTCAATTTTTTTATTAGTGGCAGTAGTAGCATTGTCAGCTTTTAAAAACCCTACTAAACCAGTAACTTTTACTGTAGATGCAGCAAAATCTACCATTACTTGGGTTGGTAAAAAAGTAACAGGTTCTCATAACGGAACAATCGCATTACAGTCAGGTACTTTAGCTGTTAACGGTAAAAGTGTAACTGGTGGTACTTTCGTTATCGATATGACTTCAATTAAAGATGCTGATGGCAGCGCTAAATTAGAAGGTCACTTAAAAGCAGACGATTTCTTCGGTACAACTAAATTCCCTACTTCAACTTTCGTAATCACTAAAGTTGCTGGTTCAGGTGCTAACGTAACTGTAACAGGTAATTTAACCATCAAAGGCATTACTAAACCATTAAGCTTCCCTGCAACTGTAACTGTTAATGCAGATGGTACAGCTTCAGCTTTAGCTGGTAAAATTGTTGTTGACAGAACTAAATATGATATTAAATATGGTTCGAAATCATTCTTCGATAGCATTGGCGACAAAGCAATTGATGATAATTTCGAATTAGCTGTTAAATTGGTAGCTAAGAAATAATTATTCCCTTCTCGGAAAAAAAGAGAGCCTCAACATTTGTTGGGGCTTTTTTGTGGATTATATTTTTAGCCACGGAAATAAGGAGTGTTAAGTTTTACCACCGAGGGCATGCAGTTTTGCACAGAGTAACACAGAAACTCTTTAGCTATAAGCACCCAACTCAATGCCCTCTGTGATCCTCTCTGTGTACTTTGCGGTAAAAAACGAGTGACCTTTGAATTAGGTGTTTAAATTTTTAGCCACGGAAACACAGAAAGGACGGAAATAAGAGTGTTAAGTTTTACCACCGGGAACGGAGTGTTGCACAGAGAACACAGAAACTCTTTAGCAATAAGTGCTTAACTCAATGCCCTCTGTGATTCTCTCTGTGTACTTTGTGGTAAAAAACAAGTGACCTTTGAATTAGGTGTTAAAATTTTTAGCCACGGAAACACAGAAAGGACGGAAATAAGAGTGTTAAGTTTTACCACCGAGGGCACGGAGTGTTGCACAGAGAACACAGAAACTCTTTAGCTATAAGCACCCAACTCAATGCCCTCTGTGATCCTCTCTGTGTACTTTGTGGTAAAAAAATCAACTTTGAGTGCTTTGCGTTTCTTCTTCGCGCGCTTTGCGGTAAAAAACGAGTAAACTTACCTTATTCTAAATCCACCTTCAACAGCATCCACAAAACCCGTTGCGGCACTTTTGCCATGGTAGAATAAACATTCCCAATTTTCTTCTGCAGCTCTTTTGCCAAATTCTTTGCGTAATTCCATCGCTTTACGCCCATCAAAATCGTATTTAGCAATAAAGTTTTTAACCAGTTCCTCAGGCTCAGGCAATACATCGCCGCCAAAAAAAACTTTTTGATTTCCTTCTGTTAACAGAAAAACCTGGTGGTTTGGACAATGTGCGCCAGTAAATTCGTAAGTAATGGTTTCATCCAGTGCGCCATCGCCCTCAACAAATTTCAATTGCGCATTGCGCTGAACGAAATCAAATATATCGGTATGGTAAGAAGATGAAGTACTGCTGAAAGCCGTTTGCCATTCGCCACGGTTAATTACATATTCAGCATCAGGAAAACTTAATTCAACTCTATCATTTCCTTGTTTATGGATCATGCCACCAGAATGATCGTAATGTAAGTGCGACATTAAAACCTTAGTTACATCAGTGGGGTCGAAACCAGCATTGCGGATGTTTTTATGTAAAATTAGCTCACCATGGTCATCACTAAAACCTAAGCCCGTATCAAAAAGAACAAGGTCGTTTTTCAGTTCAACCAAAAAAGGCTGAACATTGATAAATAATGAAGCGGGTCTGTCTTTAAAAGTATGTATAGCGGTGTCGAATGGTACAAATTTCTTTGATGCATCAACAGAATAGGTGCCTTCGAATAGGGTGTGAACTTGCAAAATATGGATCTTTAATGTTTTTACAAAGATAACAATCTAATCACGAGTATTTGTTTCGGTAAAAGCTTGGATACTTCCTTTTTTTGTAAAATATGATGCTTAAATTTCGGGCATGAATCTTCGTAGCTTAATTTTTATACTTGCGCTCAGTTTGTCTATACAGTTAAAAGCGCAGCAGAAACCAAACGTAATTATTGTATTGGCTGATGATATGGGTTATGCCGATATTTCATGTTATGGAAGTCCGCTGATTAAGACTCCGTTTTTAGATGCAATGGCTGCAAAAGGCGTAAAAGCGACCAACTTCGTTACCACCTCGCCAACCTGCACCCCATCAAGAGCTTCATTACTAACGGGAAGGTATTGCAGTAGGATGGACCTGCCTTCACCAATTGGTCCGGGCGATAAACGTGGAATACCGGAAGATGAAATCACAATTGCGCAGATGCTAAAGCAATCGGGCTATGCTACCGCGGTGGTGGGTAAATGGCATTTGGGCGATCATGGCGTTTCGCTTCCCAACAAAAAAGGATTTGATGAATTTTATGGCCTTTTATACAGTCACGATTATAGAGCACCTTATGTAAAAACAGATACAACAATTAAGATTTTCAGAAATAGCAAACCAGAAATTTATAAGCCCCACGATAGTATTTTAACCAGTTCTTACACCCGCGAATCGATTAAATTTATCAAAAAAAATGCTGCGGCCAAAAAACCGTTTTTTCTCTATTTAGCACAAAATATGCCGCATTTACCTGTGGCTTTTGCCGCTCAAAAAAGTAGAAAAACCCCTTCGGCAGGTGCTGAGCTTGGTGATGTGATTGAAGATATGGATGCCGGATTGGCTGAAATCTGGAAACAGGTAGTGGCCTCAGGACAGGCAGATAATACTATCTTTATCTTCACCAGCGATAATGGACCGTGGATTAATGCGCCACAGCGGATGTATGATGACGGTTTTACCAAATTTTATCATGTAGGTTCGGCAGGTATTTTCAGGGGATCGAAAGGGATTTCATACGAAGGCGGTCACCGTGTGCCCTTTATTGTGTATTGGAAAGGGCATACGCTAAATAATAACCAACTAACCAAACCAATTTCAAATCTGGATGTTTTTCCGACCTTGGCCGAGTGGACTAAAAGTAAATTGCCAGCAAAGGTATACGATGGCGAATCGGTGTCGGCCTTGCTTACTACCAAAAACTACAATAAACCGCACCGACCAATTTATTACCACAACTATGTATTGGAAGGGGTTAAGGATGGCGACTGGAAATTGAGGATCACCAAAAAGGATGATCAGGAATTAACGGAATTGTACAATTTATCGTGGGACCCTGCAGAGCGTGTAAATTTAATCGACGACGCAAAATATGCAGCTCAGAAAGCACACCTGATGAAACTTTATCAGGCTTACCCAGGTAATTCGAAATAAAATATAATTTTTTGTTAATGAAGGCCTTGTTTATCGCTCAACTAACATTACCTCAATCATATCCAATTAAAATGTATATTTACTGTTCGGAGATAAACTTAAATGGAAAAAAGATGGGTGCTGGCATCAGATTGTAACGATGATACAGTAACAAAAATAGCGGAACAACTTAACATAGACCGCTCACTTGCAAAGATTCTCGTGCAGCGTAATATTTGTGATTTCGATCAGGCGAAAGATTTTTTCAGGCCAGATCTTGATCATCTTCACGATCCTTTTATCATAAAGGATATGGATGTTGCTATTGCCCGTATCGAAACCGCATTGGCAACCCACGAAAAAATATTGATTTACGGCGACTACGATGTAGATGGTACAACCTCAGTTGCCCTTGCCTTCAGTTTCTTCTCTCAGCTTACAAAAAATATAGAATATTATATTCCCGATCGCTATTTAGAGGGTTATGGCATTTCTACAGCAGGTATTGATTACGCAAGTGAAAACGGATTTTCACTAATTATTGCATTGGATTGTGGAATAAAATCTATCGATAAAATTGATTATGCCAATACTTTAGGAGTCGATTTTATTATCTGTGACCACCATTTACCTGGAGATGAATTGCCTCAAGCCATTGCGGTTTTAGATCCTAAACGATCAGATTGTCCATATCCTTTTAAAGAATTGGCCGGCTGCGGCATCGGTTTTAAACTTGCGCAGGCCTACGCACAAAAACATCAGCTCCCAAAAGAAACTTATCTGCAATATTTAGATCTGGTAATGGTGAGTATTGCAGCAGATATTGTTCCGGTTGTTGGTGAGAACAGAATTTTAGCATACTACGGATTAAAAAAATTAAACTCCAATCCATGCGAAGGTTTACGCGCCCTGATGGAAGTTTCTGGCAAAACTGAAAATTACAGCATTACTGATGTAGTATTTACCTTAGGTCCGCGGATTAATGCCGCCGGGAGGATAGATCATGCCAAGCATGCCGTAGCCATGTTGCTTTGCCAGGTAGATGGAAATGCATTAGAGCAGAGCGAACTCATCAATCTGAAAAATACAGAACGAAAAACATACGATCAGGACATCACGCGAGAAGCCTTGGCACTGATTGGTGAAAGTGATATCCTGATCAACAAAAAAACAACGGTTGTATTTAACGAAAACTGGCATAAAGGAGTAATCGGGATTGTAGCATCGCGTTTAACAGAAAAATATTACCGGCCTACGATTGTATTAACAAAATCAAACGGCCATGTTGCAGGCTCTTGCCGATCGGTAGTGGGCTTCGATTTATATGAAGCCTTAAGTGGTTGTGCCCATTTATTGGATCAGTATGGAGGACATAAATTTGCTGCCGGCTTAACCATGCAACAGGATAATGTTAATGCTTTTGCCGATAAGTTTGAAGAAATTGTATCTGCAAGTATTACAGAAGAGTTACTTACGCCAATGATCAGGATTGATGCCGAAATTGAACTGGCACAGATTGATGGTAAGTTTTTTAGGGTATTATCTCAAATGGGCCCCTTCGGACCAGAGAATATGGCACCGATATTTGTTACCCATAATGTATACCTTGCGCAACATGCCATGGCAGTTGGTCAAAATCATCTAAAAATTAATATAAAACAACAAAATTCGCCTATTTTTGAAGGCATTGCGTTCGGATTGGCAGAATTTCAAAACCTTTTGCAACCAAGAGTACCATTTTCTGTTTGTTATACGTTAGAAGAGAATGTTTGGCGCGATAAGAAACGTTTGCAGTTAAATATTAAAGGAATAAAAGTTAATTAATTTTAAAATAAACCGTCATGCTGTACTTGTTTCAGCATCTAGTAAGAAAGATCCTGAACTAAATTCAGGATGACGGATCGATCTATATATGATATTAAAAGCCGAAAATCTGGTTAAAAAATATAAGCAGCGTACTGTTGTTAATAATGTTTCTTTCAACGTTAGTCAGGGAGAAATCGTTGGTCTTCTGGGTCCAAACGGTGCCGGAAAAACAACTTCTTTTTACATGATTGTAGGTTTGATTAAACCAAATGAAGGCCGTATTTTCCTGGAAGAAGAAGACATTACAGAAGATCCAATGTATCGCCGGGCGCAAAAAGGAATTGGCTATCTTGCCCAGGAAGCCTCCGTTTTCAGAAAGCTTACCGTTGAAGACAATATTCTAGCCATTTTGGAAATGAGCAAAATGAGCAAGGAGGAACAACGCGATAAGCTGGAAGAACTGATTAACGAATTTAGTTTACACAAGGTGCGTAAAAACCGTGGCGATTTATTATCAGGTGGCGAGCGTCGGCGTACCGAAATTGCGCGTGCTTTGGCTGCAAATCCTAACTTTATTTTATTGGATGAGCCTTTTGCAGGGGTAGATCCGATTGCGGTAGAAGAAATTCAGAGTATTGTTGCCAAACTGAAACATAAAAATATCGGTATCCTCATTACCGATCACAATGTGCAGGAAACACTATCAATTACCGATCGCGCCTACCTGCTTTTCGAAGGTAAAATTTTAGAACAAGGCGTTCCGGAGGTTTTAGCTGAAAACGAAATGGTAAGAAAGGTTTATCTTGGATCGAATTTTGTGCTGAAACGTAAAAAATTTGATGTTTAATTCTAACCAATTCTTGTCCCGGTTTTTGGGCTTAAAGATGCTTAACACAGATCAATTGCTTTCAGGTATAGAGATTTTATTATCGTTCCAACAAAAACGACAATATCCGTGTTTATCTGTCAACATCTGTGGTAAAAGTCAGCTGTTTATTTTTTGATATGGCATTTGTAAATTCAATTTTTACCTGGTTAATGAAAAAGCGGATCCATCAGATCGAGCTTTTTATGAAGTATCCGCACGACGTTCAGGAAGAGTGGTTTCATACTTTAATCGATAGTGCAGAAAATACAGAATGGGGCAAACTATACGATTATAAAACGATTTTAACACCTCAGCAATTCCAGGAGCGTATTCCAATTCAAAATTACGATACTTTAAAGCCGTATATTGAGCGTATGCTCAATGGCGAACAGAATATTCTGTGGCCATCTGATATCAAGTGGTTTGCAAAATCATCTGGTACCACTAGCGATAGGAGTAAATTTATCCCGGTTTCGCAGGAATCGTTGGAAGAATGCCATTTTAAAGGTGGTAAGGATATGCTTTCTATATACTGCAATAACCGTCCTGATAACCAAATGTTTACCGGTAAAGGTTTGGTTTTAGGAGGAAGTCACCAGGTAAACCAGTTAAATGAAGATTGTTTTTATGGTGATTTATCGGCGGTGCTAATCAAAAATTTACCCATCTGGGCCGAATATTACCGCACGCCCGATATGTCTATCGCATTGATGGATAATTATGAAATCAAGATGGATAGAATGGCTGAAGCTACCATCAATGAAAACGTAACCAGCATTTCTGGTGTGCCTACATGGACCATCGTATTGGCCAAAAAAGTCCTCGAACTCACCGGAAAACAGAACTTGCTAGAAGTTTGGCCAAACCTCGAATTGTACATTCATGGTGCGGTAAACTTTGCACCATACCGCGAGCAGTTTAAACAACTTATTCCATCCGATGAGATGTATTACCTCGAAACCTATAACGCATCAGAAGGTTTTTTTGGTATCCAGGATCAGGATCATTCAGAAGAAATGTTGTTAATGCTTGATTATGGAATTTTCTATGAATTTATTCCGCTTGAAAATATAGGCGAAGAAAGCCCTAAAGCATTATTATTGGGAGAAGTAGAACTGCATAAAAATTACGCCATTGTAATTTCGACTAACGGTGGCTTATGGCGCTATATGATTGGTGATACCATCCAATTTACTTCGCTTTCGCCTTACCGCATTAAAATTACCGGCCGAACCAAACACTTTATTAATGCCTTTGGTGAAGAAGTCATAATCGACAATGCAGAACAGGCTTTAACCAAAGCTTGCCAGGAAACTGGTGCTGAAATAAAGGATTATACTGCCGGACCGATTTATTTCAAAAATGAAAAAGCTGGCGGACACGAATGGATTATTGAGTTTGATAAACAGCCGAACGATTTTGAGAAGTTTGTAGATGTTATGGACAATACACTGCGTGAGGTGAATTCTGATTATGATGCCAAACGTTTTAAAGATATGGCCTTGGCCCGTCCTAAAGTGCACAATGCCCCTTCAAACACATTTTATAACTGGTTAAAGGCGAAAGATAAACTGGGCGGACAGCATAAAGTACCACGGCTGGCCAATGAGCGTAAATATGTAGATGATATATTGGAAATGATGAAATCATCATAAAATAATATTGATTATATTTGTTTTGGTTCAAATAGAAAAAAATGGAAGCTACGGGGAAATTAACAAATGTTCAATTAGAACTATTAAAATTATTTCAATATAATTTGCCCGATGCTCAGCTGAATGATATCAAAGAAATGTTAGCAAAATATTTTGCTAAATCTGCATCTGATGAAAAGGACAAACTCTGGGATGATAATAATTGGGATGAAAATACAATTGAATCCTGGAAAAATGAGCATTTAAGGAAAAAATAACATTCATGAAAGTTGTACTTGATACAAATGTACTTCTTGTTTCAATTCCTAAAAAATCAAAATACAGGGTAATTTTCGATGCATTAATTGGAGGATATTTTGAAGCTAAGATGATGTAGTAAACGCACAATTGGTGGCCATTCCCTTTGATAAAAAACTACTTTTACTGTTCAATAAAAAATAAATGAAAAACATTAGCTATAAGTGGTTGGCCTGGCTATTATTTTTTTCCTATTTTTTTATTTTAATGCTGCAGCTTACCTTGCGCTACATCCCTTTCAATAGCGAAGTATCTTTTCTTCAAATTAAACAAACCGAAGTATCCGGCATTAAAATTTACCTCCCTATATTTTACCTCCACGTTTACAGTGCAATATTTGTACTGCTGGCTGGTTTTACTCAGTTTAATAAAAACATTTTAGCAAGCTATCCAAAAGTGCATAGGTGGTTGGGCTATTTGTATGTAAGTTTAGTATTGTTGCTTGCAGCACCATCAGGCATTTTTATTGGCTGTTTTGCCAATGGAGGGTTAATGGCTAAAACCTCGTTTATAATTTTGGGCGTGCTGTGGTTTTGGTTCACTTTAAAAGCCCTTCTGCTTATTATAAAAAAGAAAATAACAAACCATAAAAAATTTATGTACCGTAGCTTTGCTTTAGCTACTTCTGCCATTACCTTAAGGCTGTGGAAAGTTATTTTAGTATATTTATTTCATCCAGCCCCAATGGATGTTTATCAGATTATTGCCTGGTTGGGCTGGATACCCAATTTATTGATCGCTGAATGGCTGATTAAACACAAAACATTTACCCGCTGAAACAGTTACATTAATTATGAAAAAAATCTTATTATTCGCGCTCATCCCTTTTTTGATGCTTTCTTGCAGAGATACTAAAAAAACTAAAAAAGAAAAACCATCTGGCATTGCACAACAGGAAATCCACAAAGAACTTTATGGTTTTTGGGTAGGTAATTTTTATACAGCGGATGAATTGGAGTATGAAGGAGACATGGGAGATGCTGTTAAAAAGCTGAATATCAATATTAAAAGAATAACAAAAGATACGGTGATTGCGCAAAGCGTAGTTTCTGGCAACAGCCGCCCTTTGTTGGGCAAATTATCCGAAAACGGAAGCAAAATTACTTTTGTGCTTGATGAACCCGGCACAGATAAATATGATGGAAAATTTGAAATTACCCTCGTTGGCGATACGCTGATCGGCAAATGGAATGCATACAAAAAAGAATTAAAATGGCCTGAAAAAGAATTTAAACTACTGAAAAAAGCTTTCGAATATAATGCAGGTCGTATGTTGCCAACAGAAATGGAATATGTAGACTGGAGCGAGCAAAAAATGGTTAAAAGTATAGATACACTTGAAGATGGAACCATTGATTCATTGAGCGCAAATACTTTTTACAGGAGTGCCTCCGATCAGATTTTTAAATTAAATGCCTCAACCACCTTGCTTAGTGAAGATGAGTTAAAGAATTTGAGAAAATTGGATTTGCAGATTATCAAAAATACCATCTTTGCCAGACATGGTTATGCTTTTAAAAAACAAACCTTCAGAAATTTCTTTGATCCTGTGGAGTGGTATGTACCCGTTAAAAACAATGTGGATAATGATTTAACAGCAATAGAAAACAAAAATATAAAGTTGTTGGATCGCTTTACTAAATATGCTGAAGACAATTATGATGCTTTTGGCCGTTAATTTGTAATACGATTAACTATGAAATTGAACAGGGAAAAAATATTGGGTTTCTTTAAAAAGTCAGAAAGTAAAGCTTCGCTAATCTTAAATGATAAAACCAAGGCGAGCAATACCATTAAAGATGCCTTAGGAAAAGCGGTAACCAATAAAGGTGATCTTGAAGGAGTATGGTCTAAGCTAGTGCTCTTATTTGCAGTATCTAAAGATTATGTAAATGGCGATTATACGGAAATTCCAAAAAGATCAATTATAGCGATCCTGGGCGGATTGGTCTATTTTTTATCGCCTATAGATGTGATTCCTGATTTCGTGCCAGTATTGGGTTTTGTTGATGACATTTACATCTTAAACCTTGTTTACAGACAGGTTGTTAAGGATTTGGAAAAATATAAAGCATGGAAAGATGCGCAGATCAAGGTTATTGGCAATATAGATGGCTCAACAGCAACATAGCTTTCTCGATTGGTTAAGCGGGCATCTATTAACCTGCCCCTTTAAAGCGCAATTCGGATTCGATTGTCCGGGCTGTGGCTTTCAGCGTTCCGTACTGGCTTTGTTCAGCGGTGATTTAATGGCATCATTTAAGTTGTACCCAGCTGCAATACCATTGATTTTTATAGTGCTTTTTACAGTCATTCACCTCAAATTCGATTTCAAATTTGGAGCGCAGCTGATAAAAATCGTTTTCGCAGGGGTTGCAGTAATTATCTTAATCAATTACATTTACAAAATATATACTCACCAATTGATCTAAATATAACTATGTCAGAAGAACAGGAAACCCCTCAAGAAAATAAGCCAATAGATCTTTCTAAAGGTCAGAATCCGGAACCAGCACCTTTTCAACCATTTGGTAATGGACCTGCAACCCCACCACCTTTTCAGCAACCGCCACCTTTTGGGCAATTTGGAGGTGGTTTCGGGCAACAAAATCTACCAAATTCAACAATTGTACTTGTATTAGGAATTCTTTCGATAGCATTTTGTTGCTGTTATGGTATACTAGGCTTAATTCCTGCAATTATTGCGTTGGTACTTAGTAAAAAAGATAAGGCATTGTATGCAGTTAACCCTGCTGCATATAGTTTAAGTTCCTTTAAAAATTTAAATGCCGGAAGAATTTGTGCAATTATAGGTCTGATTCTTAATATTTTGTCATTGCTTTATTATGCTGCCATTATTGTAATATTCGGCTCGGGTATGTTAAGCGATCCACATAAAATGCAGGAAATTTTAAAAGGATTACAATAAAAATAGCATTTTAATTTTACCTTAAAAATATAAATCGGATGGTGCATACCATTCGATTTTCTTATTTTTGTATCGTTCAAATTGTAAATAAAAAACTAAGATAATGTATCCAGAATATTTAGTAGAGCCAATGCGTAAGGAATTAACTAACGTAGGTTTTCAAGAATTAAAAAAGGCAGAAGACGTAGATCAAGCGATTAAAGGCGAAGGAACTGTGTTGGTAGTGGTTAATTCGGTTTGTGGTTGTGCGGCAGCAAATGCGCGTCCGGCAGCCAGAGCAGCAGCAGCACACGAAAAACATCCTGATAAATTGGTTACTGTATTTGCAGGTATGGAAAAAGAAGCTGTAGATCAGGCAAGAAATTACATGATGCCTTTCCCTCCGTCATCTCCGGCAATGGCGTTATTTAAAGATGGTAAGTTGGTACATATGATTGAGCGTCATCAGATTGAAGGCAGACCAGCACAAATGATTGCTGATAACCTGATTGGAGCTTTTGAGCAATATTGCTAACGATTAATTGCGCATTTATTGGGTTACACCGATAAAAAAGTATTTAAATTATAATGAAATGGTGAATGGAAGCATTCACCATTTTGCATTTAATGGAGGAAATTAGCTTATTGTCTTGCGGCCATCATGCTCAATTCATTTCAGCATCCTACAGGTAATTTTAATATCCTGAAATAAATTCAAGGTGACGATGCGAATAAAATTTCTTAAGTTGTGCTTGCTAAAAATCCTTGTTTAATAATTTCTCCAGTTCCCCGAAAGAAACATTCATTCTTACCCTGCCTTGTTTGGCATACGATATTTCTCCGGTTTCTTCAGATATAATTACAGCAACGGCATCTGTTGTTTCCGAAACACCAATACCTGCCCGATGCCTTAATCCAAATTGTGATGGCAGTTGATCATTATCCGTTAAAGGCAAAATACAACTCGCACTTTTAATTTTATTTTCCGAAATCACTACGGCACCGTCATGTAAAGGGCTGTTTTTTTGGAAAATACTTTCTAATAAACGTTTCGATATTTTAGCGTCTACAAGTTCGCAGCTATTTGCGAAAAATTGTTCATCGTAAAATTTAACAAAAACGATTAATGCACCTGTACGTGTTTTTTTCATGCTTTTACAAGCATCAATAATTGGTTTTATGCGTGTTAAATTATTTCTTTCAATCTCTTTTCTGCCAAATAAATAACCCCACCAGGCTTTGTTTTTCTGCAGAAAAGCATTTTTTCCTATCAGCAAAAGAAAACGCCTAATTTCCGGGTGGAAGATCACAATCAGCGCAATAATGCCCACACTCATAAATTTCTCTATGATAGCGGTTAACAATTCCATGTGCAATGCTTTCACTATCCAGAAAAAAACTGTAATAATAAACATCCCAACGAGCAGGTTAACGGCTAGCGTATTGCGGATAAGGGTGTAAACGTAATAAATTAATAAGGCTACTAAAATGATATCAACGATATCAGTTGGCGATACTTTAAGGAAGTCGAAATCAAAACCTTTCATTAATGGCAAGATAGTAAAATGCTTTTCAGTTTACAAGATTAGGTTAATTGTTTAGGAAGGATCGTAACCCTAAATTTATTTCAGGGTTATTGCTCAAAAATAGATGTTGAAACAAGTTTAGCAGGATGAATTGAAGGAGAATTTAGCAGCGTGCCCGAGTTTTATATAAAAATCATGGCCAAACATTAACCAGTTAACCTCTCTACTAACTTTACACATTCCACCGCCTCTTTTACATCATGTACCCTTAAAATCCCTGCGCCTTTTTGCAGAGCGATGGTATTAAGTACCGAAGTTCCGTTTAGTGCATTTGCGGCAGAAGTGCCAAGTGTTTTGTAAATCATTCCCTTACGCGAGAAACCCACCAACAGCGGAAGTTTAAAAATTTTAAAATCTTCTAAATGTTTAAGCAGTTCGTAATTGTGTTCGGTAGTTTTTCCGAAACCAAAACCAGGGTCAATAATTACATCATGGATATGCAGTGCCTTAAGCGACTCTACTTTTTTTGCAAGGTAATCGATTACCTCTAGCAACACATTGCCATACATCGGATTTTGATGCATGTTTTGAGGTGTACCTTTCATGTGCATAATCATATAAGGCACTTGTAGTTTGGCCACGGTTTCGAACATCAGTTCGTCCATATCACCCGCAGCAATATCGTTAATGATATGTGCGCCAGCCAAAATGGTTTCTTCTGCAACTTTAGCCCTAAAGGTATCTATAGAAATTATGGCTTCGGGAAAGGTTTTTGCTAAACCTTCTATCACCGGTACCAATCGCGCTACTTCCTCGCTCATGCTAATATCTTTGGCTCCAGGCCTCGAAGAATAGCCGCCAACATCAATAAATGTAGCACCTTCGCTTAAAAACTGGTCAGCTTTGGTTAAGGCTTCATCCATCGTTTTTGTACGGCTGTTGCTATAAAAGGAATCTGGCGTAATATTCAAAATACCCATCACTTTTGGCGTACTTAAATCGATAAGTCTACCGTTTACGTTTAAGCTCTGTTTGGGCTCAAAAAAGTTTTTTTCTGCCATAATAAACCCTCACGGGATTTGGGTTTCGCTTTAAAAATGTATCTTTAGCTTTTGTTTTTTCACGACAAAAATACATTAAAAACTAAATAATTATTGGCTTTGGCACAAACAAATACCTCTACCGAATTTGATGAAGTGATTGCAGTTTGCAGATCATTATTTTTAAAAAAAACTAAAGATTATGGCACTGCATGGCGGATTTTAAGACCAAGTTCGATTACTGATCAGATTTTTATTAAAGCACAGCGCATACGTACTTTGGAAGAAACAAAAGTTAATAAAGTAGGGGAGGGAGTGGTATCCGAATATATCGGCATTGTAAACTATTGCGTAATTGCTATGATGCAGCTTGAACTTACAGCATACGAGCCCAATGAACTGCCTTATGAGGAGGTTGAAAAGAGATTTGAAGAAAAAGTTACTGAAACCAAGGATTTAATGTTTGCCAAAAATCACGATTATGGTGAAGCCTGGCGCGATATGCGGATCAGTTCGTTAACAGACCTGATTTTAATGAAAATTTTTAGGGTTAAACAAATAGAGGATAACGAAGGGCAAACGCTGGCTTCTGAGGGTGTTAACGCGAATTATCAGGATATGCTGAACTATTCGGTTTTTGCATTGATCAAACTTGGTGTTAAATAGTATTACCAGTAATTGCCTATAAAATAGATACATACAGATGCGGAATATACTTTTAAGATTCTCAAGGATTTTTGTCGGTGCTTTATTCATATTTTCAGGGTTGATCAAAGCAAACGATCCGCTTGGTTTTGGCTATAAACTTCAGGAATACTTTGAGGTTTTTCATATGAATTTTTTAAGTGGAATGGCCACTGGTATTGCTATTTTACTTTGTACCTTAGAAATTGTACTCGGCGCGCTATTGCTTTTGGGTTTCTGGAGTAAAAAGGTAGCCTGGGGATTGTTATTGTTAATTATCTTTTTTACGCTATTAACATTTATCTCTGCGGCGTTTAAGGTAGTTACCAGTTGCGGCTGTTTTGGCGATGCCATTCCGCTTACCCCATGGCAGTCGTTTAGTAAAGATCTTGTTCTACTGGTATTGATCATCGTAATTTTCCTAAATAAGAATCTCATCCAGCCGATTTTCAGTAAAGAAGCAACTCAGCGTAATATTGCCATTGCCGTAACGCTTGTTTCCTTAGGCTTCGGACTTTACACTTACAATGTACTTCCAATTATCGATTTCCTGCCTTATAAAGTGGGTGCACACCTTCCATCGTTAATGGTGATCCCTCCGGGAGAAAAACCAGATGAATTTGAGATCATATATCACTTAAAAAACAAGAAAACAAAAGAAGAAAAGGATATGAGTGATAAGGCTTACCTTAAAACTGAAATCTGGAAGGATAACAATTGGGAAATTATTGGAGAGCCGACAAAAAATTTAGTGAAAAAGGGTTTCGAACCTAAAATTAAAGATCTTAATATTACTGATGCCTCCGGTACCGATTACACCAAAGAACTGATCGAAAACCCGTACTACAATTTAATTTTTGTAGCTTACGATCTTCATGCCACAAATGAAGCTGCCATTGGAAAGCTAAATGCACTTGCCTTAAATGCTACGCAACAGTTTAATATCCGTACGGTGTTGCTAACTTCCAATTCTGCTCAGGATGCGCAGGCATTCATTAAAAAGAATAACTTGTTTTCAGAAGTATTTTATGCTGATGCCGTTCCGCTTAAGAGTATGGTAAGGGCAAATCCGGGTGTTTTATTGATGAAAAATGGTGTAATAATTAATAAATGGCATTTTCATAACGTACCAACTTTCGATCAGCTCAGTAGAAAATATTTCGATAAATAAATATGATTGGATACGCATTAAAAAAGCTATTGTACGGCCTGCTTGTAATGGGTGGGGTAATACTCGTGGTTTTTGTGCTGTTTAATATTTTACCAGGCGATCCTGCCCGGATGACAATGGGGCAAAGGGCCGATGTACAGTCTCTTGAGGCTGTACGTAAAGAATTTGGTTTAGATCGTTCCAAACCTGTACAGTTTGTTTTGTACATCAATGATTTATCGCCAATCAGTATCTTGGATAATGATAGCGCCAGCATGAAAAAATACCATTATGCAAAACTGATCAGTTTTGATAAGAAGGTGCTGGTTGCAAAATGGCCTTATCTGCGCAGTTCATACCAAACCAAACGTGATGTAACCGCAATACTTTCCGAAACCGTTCCCAATACATTTATTCTTGCTTTAACAGCAATGATTTTTGCCACGATAATTGGTGTTTTTTTAGGTGTGCTGTCTGCAGTTTATAAAGATTCATGGATTGATAAATCGGCCAATGCATTTGCCATTTTGGGCATATCGGCACCTTCTTTTTTTGCCGGGATTATAATTGCCTGGCTGTTCGGTTTTGTGCTGAGCAATTACACCGGACTAAAAATGAGCGGAAGTTTATATTCTTACGATCCTTTTAACGGCGAAGTGTTAACCCTTAGAAATTTATGGCTACCAATGATTACGCTTGGCTTAAGGCCTTTAGCCATTATTGTACAGCTTACCCGAAGTGCCATGCTGGATGTGCTTGCACAGGATTATATCAGAACCGCAAGAGCCAAAGGTTTAAGCAGAAATGCAATAATTTATAAACATGCTTTAAAAAATGCGATGAACCCAGTAATTACGGCTATTTCAGGATGGTTTGCTTCATTGCTTGCCGGTTCGTTTTTTGTGGAATATATTTTTGGCTATAATGGTTTGGGAAGAACAACAGTAACCGCTTTGGAAATGTCTGATTTTCCTGTGGTAATGGGATCTATTCTTTTTATTGCTTTCGTATTTGTGATAATCAACATAATGGTTGATATATTATATGCCTATGTGGATCCAAGGGTTAAATTAAGTTAAGCCATGCGCGAAGAAGAAATTATAAATTATACTGAACTCGCAGATCAGCGTATCATTGAGATTTTTAAGCTTACAACCATCGAAATGCCTGATGCAGAACGTTTGTTCAGCCATGTTTTAAATGCCCAGCACATTTGGGCACACTGTATTTCCGGGCAGAAACCAGAATATAGTGTTTGGGACATTCATAATAAAAATAATTTTGAAGGTATCGCTGCGGATAATATCAGGTTGATCAGGATCGCACTACTAGACAATACTTTAGATAAAAGGATTGCATATAGCAACTCGCAAGGTGTAAAGTATGAGAACCAATTGGATGAAATTTTATTTCATTTATTTAACCATTCTACTTATCATCGAGGACAGGTTGTTACCTTACTTAAAAGATATGGTTTTACGCCACCTGTAACAGATTATATAATGTTAAAACGCGACCAGTTATTGTAGGTCGGTAATAAAAATACAAATGAAGATTTTCCTCATCGGATATATGGGCTGCGGCAAAAGTACAAAAGCTAAACAGCTGGCACATCGGTTAGAATGCCCGGTAATAGATCTTGATGCCGAAATTGTTTCAAAAACCGGTAAAACCATTGCCGAATATTTTGCTGAATTTGGAGAAAATGGTTTTAGAGATTACGAAAGTGAAATGCTTAAAACCTTCGATTATCCAGAAACCTGTGTGGTAGCTACCGGAGGCGGATTGCCATGTTTTTTTGATAATATGGAATGGATGAATGCCCACGGTGAAACGGTTTACCTGCAAATGGAACCTGCTGCCCTGGTTTCGCGCTTGCATAACCGTCAAAAGCGGCCCTTAATTAAAGATTTAAATGATGAACAGCTTTTAGAGTTCATTAAAGAAAAACTAAAAGAACGTGATCCTTTTTATACAAAGGCAAAATTTATTGTAGATGCATTCGATTTAGATGGTGAAAAATTGGAAGAAGCGATTAAGCATAATTGATATATTTTCTCGATAAAAAAAATTCTTCTTTTTAGAATTCTTTTAATGATCAATAACTAATGCACTACTGCATCAATTTCATCATCAATTATCTTAGCAGATAGCAAAGCAAGCGGAATTCCACCACCCGGATGTACGCTACCACCACAAAAATATAAGTTTTTAACTTTCGAACTAAAATTAGAATGCCTTAAAAAGGCAGAAAACTGATTGTTGGAGCTGTTTCCATATAGTGCGCCTTGATAGGAACCGGTTTTGCTTTCTATGCTTCTGGGATCGAGGATTTGCTCAGAGATAATGTCCTTTTCAATATTCCGGTTCAATATCCGGCTAATTTTTTTTATAATATTTACACGAGCTTCTTTAATTAACAAATCCCAGTTTTGGTTGTTATTTGCAGGAACATTAATCATTACAAACCAATTTTCACTATCTAAAGGTGCATCACCCCTGATGTGTTTAGCAGTGATGTTAATGTAAACCGTAGGATCGTTAGCAATGGTTTTGTCTTTCCAGATGGAATTGAACTCTTTGTGATAATCTGCTGTAAAAAAGATATTGTGCAAGCCTAAATCACTGTAATTTCCATCCATTCCCCAATAAAAAATCAATGCAGAACTGCTACGCTCCTGATTGAGAAGTTTTTGAGGTTGCGGTATCTCTTTAAGTAAATTTTTATAAGTAAACCAAATGTCGAGGTTAGAGATAACGGCATCTGCAAAATGTATTTTATCATTTACTTTAATGCCGTTTATTTTTGGTTTATTCCCGTTCGTATGTATAATTTCTTCAACTTTTTTGTTGTAGTGAAATTTCACGCCCAATTCTTCCGCTAACTTTACTAAGGCCGTAACTATGCCATACATACCGTTTTTAGGGAGAAAAGCACCATAATGGTATTCGAAATGCGGAATTACATTTAATGTAGCTGGTGCCTGATAAGGATTTGAACCATTGTAAGTGGCATAACGGTTAAAAAGCTGTGCTATTCTATCATCTTTAAAAAATGATTGGTTTGCTTTTGCCTGAGTTCTAAATGCATCGATCTGCCCGAACCGGAAAATAGATTTTAAGGTATCCCAATGGAGGTAACTTTTCAGCTTATGCAAACTTCTTTCCAGAAATACACGGTGGGTAACCTCGTAAATGGTTTTGCTTTTATTTAAGAAGCGCTCAATTTCTGTTGTGGTAGAGTCAGTTTTTTCTTCAATTTGTTGTGCAAATTTATTAAGATCAGTACTTGCATTTAACCTTAAACCATCTTCATAAAAATAACGGCAAATCTCTTTTAGTTTAATGTATTCGAAATAATCTTCAGGCTTTTTACCTGCCAGTTTAAAAAGTTCATCAACATACTGCGGCATGGTAAAAAGACTCGGACCGGCATCAAACCTAAATCCGTTCATACTTATTTCAGTTAGTTTACCTCCGGGTTTAGCATTGGCTTCAAAAACGTCAACTGTGTAACCCTTTACGGCAAAGCGTATGGCAGAGGCAATTCCTGCAATTCCGGCACCGATAACTATTGCTTTTGGTTTAGGCATCAAACTAATTCAACTCCTTTAAATACACATTCGTTTGTTTTTCAATCTCGCTGCTGGCAAATTTAATGGCCGAGCCAACTCTTGTAGTTTGTGGTTTTACAGGCATTTTATTCACCGTTGCCAGGGCATCTATATACCATTTGGCCCAAACTTCGATAATGTGTTTTTCATCCTTTGGCAGTTTACCCCCGATAATTGCTTTCTTGCTCAATTCAAACTCAGTTTTTAAACGAATTAATGCATCAGTTTTAACCTGAGCAACAGTAGCAATTGCTGTATTTTCATCTGCAGAAATTAAAGTGTAAGCAGCAGTTAAACCACTTATCCCAACATTTTTCATCTCTGTTGATGAAACTTTATCGATGCGGTCGTTATCTGTGTGGTAATATACATCTGTGAAGTGCCACATTAGTAAACCCGGAATTTTGTTCTGCAAAAATGGGGTATGGTCGCTGCCACCTTCAAACGGATTATAATTTACCGTCCAGTTGGCAAATTTTCCCTGCGCTTTGCAGATGTCGAAAATAAAATCGTTAAAGTAGTGCGGAAAAAGGTCTTTTTCGCTAACATCTCCTGCTCCCCATTCGGTATGTTTATCCGTGCCCCTTGTCCAGATGGCCGATGGATCTGGCATTTTCTCAATCAGAAAAGAGCCCCCTGTTTTTTTAGTATCCTCGCCAACCATATCCAAACTCATTCCCCACATAATGCCTTTTGCGCGTGTAGTATCTTCAGTTATGTACCTTCGGGTAGATACAATTTCATCGCCCCACAAAAAAGTTAAGGTACGTTTGGGGTTTATCTTTTTAGCCTGATACAATTCTGCAGTTAGCCTTGCCATTTCGGCCAATGTGCCAACACCGCTGGCATTATCATTTGCGCCAGGCTCTTGAACGTGGGCACTGAAAACAAAACGTTCGTTAGGGTTAATGCTGCCTTTAACGTTTGCAACAATTGTTAATTCCTCCGAAGGATAAATTTTAGTCTGAATGTTAACTTTTAATTTGGTATTGCCTTTTAAACAGGCTGTTTTTAATTTTTCTTTAGCCGCATAAGATAAAAGCAAGGTCCATACCTCACTATTGGCTTTCATGCTTCCGAACTGAATAGAGGTTTGATGAAGTTCTGGTTGGGTGTATTTAGGCATCGAATAACCCAATACACCGATTGCTCCTGCTTTGGTGGCAATTTGAAGTAAGCGTGATGGATTTGCCTCAGCAAATAAAATTTTACCTTTTAAGTCCAATTTTTCTATTTCAGCAGGTGTTGTGTTAGCGATGTAAACCACATCTGCCGTAACACCTCCCTCAGGGGTAGATACGCAATTAATCGGGATCATATTGCGGTTGGTTTTGTAAGAAATAAGCGGCTGGGATTCTCCTATAATATCAATATTGGCATCAACAGGCTCCCAGGTGTTATTTTTCATTGCTCGTTTTTCGATGCGATACGTTAAAGGAGCTTCTGATTCATTTTGTTTCTGCTCTACAAAACCAGCTTTTTTTAGGATATTTTCTACATAATGGATACTTGCATTAAAGCCTGTGTTGCCAGGTACACGAAAATATTTCTGTACAAAAGCAGTGGTTTCGAAGGCGTTATTTTCTTGAAAGCCAGCTCTTGTCAGTTTAAAATGTCCTTCTGTAGGGTTTTGGGCATAACTGGCCAATCCCGTTAAAAGCAGTGCAAAAAGTATCTTCGTTTTCATAATTATTTATAAAAGCGAAAGATACTAAGAATATTTAATGTTACTTATGCGTACCGTTTGCCGGTTTTACGCTTCAAGCCTTCATCAACTGATAATGGTCCGGAGCCCACCACCCAGAACATGATCAGCAGGAATAAAACCAATACTGAAAACCATAATTCTGAATTCGGACCAGAAAAGCCAGGCGTAAGGTTAACAAAAAATACGGCAAACAATAAGATCGGGATTTGAATTACAACGGCAAATCGGGTAACTAATCCCAAAGTAATCAAAACACCGCCAACCAAATGTGCAAATGCAACAACATGAATGGCGACGCTGATTAACATGCCCGAAAAACCAAAAACGTTATTTTGTGTAATCATGTTCTGAAGTACTGAAGTATCGCTAATAAAAGAAACACCTTTTCCAAAAATGATCAGGCCGAGTACAATCCTAAGATAATCCAGCCATTTTGAGTGATGAACATCTCCCCAATGTTCAATTTTACGGATAACGTTCATAATGAACCTCCATTTTTATGTGAATGATATATTAAGTTACGGATTTTAATTGATTTAACAAATAATGTGTTGAAAATCAATACTTCACACTATAATTTTAGGATTTAGTAATGCTTTTACCTATTGATGTAAAATTAACATAAAATTAATTTATACCGTTTTGGTTTTTGGTATAAAATTAGTAGTATTGCTTAAATAGATAGGTTTTTTATCATGAGCAAAGAAATATTAGAGTTTTCTGTACAGGTAGATGAAAAATTTGACTTGAAATTTAATTGGCTGGATGGTTTTTGGGGAGCAGCGTTTAAATTTTTTGGAAAATAATTTCTAACATCAACAATATTTTATCAGGTATTTTAAACTGAGTGGAAAAATATTGCCTAATCTTTTACACGCACTTATTTTCTTGCGCTTTTGAGCATTATCTTTTCAATTATTTATATTCATTCCAACTTTAGCATTCAGTTTTAGTCTTTGCCCTTTGGTCTTTCCTCTTTCAGCTTTTAGCCTTATCTTTGCAAAATAATGAGTAGAAGAAAACCAGGTACGGTAACTATTGTTCCAAACGTACAAATAATCGATATTGCTGAAGAAGGAAAAGGTGTAGGCAAAGCCGACGAATTGGTCATTTTTGTTGATAAAGCCGTTCCCGGTGATGTGGTAGATGTTAGGTTAACCAAAAAGAAAAAAAATTTTGCCGAAGCCATCATCGAACAGTTACACGAAAAATCAGCCTTGCGTACCGATCCTTTCTGTCCTCATTTCGGAACCTGTGGCGGTTGCAAATGGCAGCACATGGGCTACGATGCTCAATTAAAGTTTAAACAGAAAAATGTTGAAGCCGCGTTGCAGCGTCTTGGTAAAATAGATACTTCCGGTACTGAACCCATTTTAGGTTCAGCAAAAAACAGGTATTATCGCAATAAGCTCGAATTTACTTTTTCGAACAAACGTTGGTTGGAAAAAACCGATATCGAGCGCGAAGAGGATTTTGATATGAACGCATTGGGTTTTCACGTACCATTGCGTTTTGATAAAATTTTAGATATCGACCATTGTTATTTACAGGATGAGCCCTCAAATTCGATCAGAAATGCCGTACGTAAATATGCATTAGCAAACAGCTTGTCGTTTTACGACCTACGTAACCATGAAGGTGTTTTGCGTAACCTGATTATCCGTACTTCCAGCACAGGTGAAGTAATGGTAGCGGTTGTTTTTGCGTATCCGGAACAGGAGCAGATTGATGGATTGATGAATTTCCTTAAAGCTGAGTTCCCTCAGGTAACCTCATTACTTTATATTGTTAATCAAAAGAAAAACGATACCATTTTCGATCAGGAGGTGATGGTATTTTCTGGCCGCGATCACATTTTCGAAGAAATGGACGGAATAAGGTTTAAAATTGGCGTAAAATCTTTTTATCAAACCAATTCTGAACAGGCTTTTGAACTATATAAAATAACCCGCGATTTTGCCGGATTTAAGGGTGATGAACTGGTTTACGATTTATACACCGGTGCAGGAACCATTGCTAATTTTATAGCCAAAAATGTTAAACAGGTTGTAGGGGTAGAGTATGTACCCACCGCAATTGAAGATGCAAAGTTTAACTCAGAATTAAACGGGATCGACAATACGATTTTTTATGCTGGGGATATGAAAGATATTCTTACATCTGAATTTATCCTTGCGCACGGTAAACCTGATGTAGTAATCACCGATCCACCCCGTGCTGGTATGCACGCAGATGTGGTGCAGCGTTTATTGGAAATGGAATCAGAAAAAATTGTTTATGTAAGTTGTAATGCCGCTACCCAGGCGCGTGATTTGGAGTTGCTGAAAGAGAAGTATGATGTGGTGCGCATTAAACCGGTAGATATGTTTCCGCACACGCAACATGTAGAAAACGTGGTATTGTTGAAATTAAAATAAGGTATAATTGATTGAATGAGAGAATTGAATGTGTCAATTGCCTAAAGATTAAATCATTCAACATTCAATAATTAGTTAGGTATGAATAGAGAAGAATTATTAAGCGCAACGCCAGAAGATAGCGGAGACCCGCAAAAGAAACAGGAAAGTCCGCTGGTAAGTTTAGAGAAAGACCTGGAATTTTATGCTGATGCCATTAAAGAGGTGGCTATAGAAATTATGGTTGAGGGCATTTCTGCCTACCCGATTTTTATTGCACATCAACACGAAGTAAATATCGGCGAACTTATTTTAAATAAAGAAGAACTCAATACCGATTGGACCATACAAGCTTCTACGTTGGAAGAATTTGTAGAAAAAGGAATTATCAGTAAAGAGAAAAAAGATCCGTTTTTAAAGGTTTATAAAAAACCGGAAGATTATATGTGTGTATTCGTAATTGTTCCCGAAGGCGCCAATTTTATTTATTACCCGTATAAGAAAAAATAGTGCGTAATTTGAGTCTATTAATGAAAACGTAAAACTCAATAATCATTAATCTGTATACTCATTATAAAAAAAACGCTGCTTTGCATCCACAAAGCAGCGTATTATCATTAACTAAACTAAACGCTTAATTTACGTGGTGTACTTCTCCGCTTTTCGAACTTGATGTTTTCTTAAGTGAAGCATTTCCTTTATAACTTACATCTCCACCACCACTTGCGCTTGCTTCCAAGCCTTTATTTACATTTAAACTAACGTCAGAACCACCTGAGGCCTGCACTTTTGCATAATCTGTAACCAGTTCATAAGCATTAACATCACTGCCGCCGCTTGATTGTATGGTCATATTTGACGCTTTGCCTTTCAAATCAATATCGCTGCCACCACTGGATTGAACGGAAAGGTCGTTACATGATATAGTCAGTTTTAAGTCTGATCCACCCGAAGAGCGGATAGCCAGTTTATCTGTTTTAATCTGGTTTTGCGTAAAAACATCCGATCCTCCCGACGCTGCAAGTGCATTTAATGTTTTAAAACTTACATAAGCCTTAATTACGCGGTTTTTAAACATGCCGCTCCATTTAATGCCATCTCTAAATTTTATGTTCACATTATCGCCGTTTTGTTCAACAACGATATCGTTAAGGGTTTCTGAATCAGATTTAATGCTTATGCTTTCGCTGTTTCCTTGTGTGAGGTATAAATCTATTCCGCTACTTACGCTTATCCCGCTAAAATTTTTCACAGGGAAATTTTTCGATTCCTGTGCTCTAGCGATATAGCTGGTTACGATCATAAATAAGATTGCGGATGATTTGATAAGGGTTTTCATAATTGTATTTTGTTAAATAATGCTGAACTATCGATTCGCTGTGTTTGCAGGCCGATATTTCATGATTTTGTGTTTTGGTTATTGATTAGACGCATCTCTAAACGAAACGTTGCAAGTAATCGAAATTATTTTTTAAATAGTTTGAATTTCAGGCTTAAAATCGTTCTTTTTGTATTCAATCCTTTTTATACAATGGCATCGCAATTACTTATTCTTAACAAGAAACAGATTCAGCAGAAAATAGACCGCATAGCATATCAGATTTTGGAAGATAACCTGAATGAAAAAGAAATTGTACTTGCCGGCATTTGGGACCGAGGCTATAAACTTGCCGTTAGATTGGAAAAAGTACTTAAAAAGATTTCAGGTTTTAAATTAACCCTTTTGCGCATCGATCTTCAAAAAGAAAGCAGCAAATTGGTCGCTTCAACGGATCTAGACGAAAGCCATTGGAAAAATAAAGTGATTATTATTGTAGATGATGTATTGAACAGTGGTAAAACCTTGGCTTATGGTTTGGGTGTTTTCTTAAATACCCCTCATAAAAAAATTCGTACAGTAGTTCTTGTAGATAGAAGTCATAAAATTTTTCCAATCGCAACTGATTTTGTAGGGTTGGAGCTCGCCACTATATTAAAAGAGCATGTAGATGTGGTGATGGATGTTGAAGGTGAGGAAGACCGTGTGTATTTGAGCTAATTGTTAGGGAGTTGAAGAGGCAAGATGATTTATAGAATAGTTTCAGTTGCTTTATTTCGTTAAATCGTCCTCGTTTGTAGCGAAGATATATGAGAACAGCGATTGTATCGCTAGTACTTAATTTATCCATCACATTATAAATTTGGATCTCACCAATTCTCGTTATAAACGATAACTATGGCTGACTATAACTATTCAGATTTGCAATTAACCTCATTTTTTTGCAATTTCCCCAAATGTATCAACCCAGAAAAAATAATTTAATCTTCAACTTTTTTTCCTGGTACATTCAGTTCATTATCAAGAAAGATTTTTCAGCATTTAATTTCGATAAGCTTCCGGTTAAGCAAGATTCATCTATTTTGATTTTAGCCAATCATTTTAGCTGGTGGGATGGTTTTTTTATTTTTTACATTAATAAAATTGTATTCAAAAAGCAGTTTCATGTGCTGGTAAATGCCGAAAACTATAATAAAGTCGGTTTTCTGAAATACCTCGGCGCTTTTGCTGCCGAAAATAAAGGTAAAGATGTTTTAACAGTGCTTAATTATGCTGGCGAACTGTTAAATGATCCAAATAACATGGTACTTGTGTTTCCCCAGGGGAAATTGTATTCGAACCATGTGAAAAGTATTAGCTTTGAAAAAGGTGTTATGCAGATGATTAATGCCAGTAAAAAGAAAATCAATATTATTTTTGCTGCTACTTTTATAGATTATTTTGCCAATAGGAAACCATCCGCCTATACTTATCTGCAGCAATGGGAGGATGAAGAGTACGTGAGTTTACAGTTATTAAAAAGTGCCTATAATAAACATTACGATCAATCGCTTGTTAAACAAACTCAGATTATTGAATGACAATTTTTATTTACGCAGTTTTAATTTTTCTGGTTATCCGGTTTTCTGTCACCGTTTTTAATTTTCTTTCCAACCCGAAACTGCCCAGGGTGGTTAAGCATTACCATGATAAAGTTTCTATATTGATACCAGCTAGGGATGAGGCGGGTAATATATTGGAATTGTTGAATTCGATAAAAAATCAGGATTATTCCAACTATGAAGTTATTGTTTTGGACGACAATAGCAGTGATGACACTTTTAAGCTAGTAGCTGATTTTTGCTCAACCAATCCACAATTTAAAGTGGTTAAAGGAAATACTCTCACTCCAAACTGGCTCGGTAAAAATTATGCCTGCCATCAGCTCAGCGAATTGGCCACAGGTAAATATCTTTTGTTTATCGATGCAGATGAAACGATTAAGAGAGGGTTGATCAACAGTTTAATTGCGCGTATGGAAATAGGTAACCTGGCTTTATTGAGTGTTTTTACCAACCAGGTAATGCAAACAATTGGTGAGCGCTTAACTGTACCCTTAATGCATTTTATACTTTTAAACTTATTGCCTTTACGTTTGGTAAGATTGTCGAAAAATCCTGCTTTTGCGGCAGCAAGCGGCCAATGTATGTTTTTTAATGCTGGTAATTATAAAGAAAACCATTGGCATGAACGTGTTAAACACCAGGTTGTAGAAGATGTGGAGATTATGAAACTGGTAAAGCAAGAAAAATTTAATGCGGAAGCACTGCTTGCCAACGGACTGATTTATTGCAGGATGTACAAAAATCTGGGGGAAAGCGTAAACGGTTTTAGTAAAAATTTACTTGCGGGTTTTGGTAATAACATCATAATATTATTACTTTACCAGCTTTTGGTAATCGTAGGGCCCTTAATTTTAATACTAAACTTTAATGTTGCTTTACTTGTATTACCATTAACTTTAATAGTATTAAGCAGAATGATGATCTCTTATTTATCCGGACAAAATGTTTTGATCAATATGATTTTGCATCCGTTTCAGATGTTTTTCTTCTTAATCATTTCAATCATCTCTATAAAAAAACATATTTTTAAAACAGGCACATGGAAGGGCAGAACGATCAAAGTGATTTAAAGGTTAAAAGGATTGCAGTTGCGGTAATTATCATTTTTCATTTGGTTGGCTTGTTCGGTTTTTTAATTCCTGCCGCTCAGCCTTATTTCATTAAACTTGTTCCGTTTCATTTATTGCTCATGTTTGCAGTAATTGTTTTTGCATACAATGCCGATGTAAAACGGCTTTTATTATTTGTTTCGGGCGTTTTTCTCTGCGGTTTTTTGGTTGAAGTTTTGGGCGTGCATACAGGGAAAATATTCGGCAGCTATTATTATGGCGATACATTAGGGTATAAAATTGCTGCGGTTCCTTTGCTTATGGGCGTTAATTGGGTGATCCTGATTTTTAGTATCGGCCAGATGATGAAAAGCATGAAGATCAGGAACAGTATTTTAGCCTCCGTTATCGGTGCCTTTGTATTGGTTGGCTTCGATTTCTTTTTAGAGCCCGTAGCCATGAAATTTAATTACTGGCAATGGGACTGGCACGAAATTCCTGTGCAAAATTATGTTGCCTGGTTTATAGTTTCATTAATTTTATTGAAGTTTTACTATGCATTGGGTTTAAAGCAACAAAAATATATCGGCGTAACCATGTTTGCGGCACAGCTAATCTTTTTTGTTGTCTTATACATGACAACCGGAACAAATATTTTTGCTTAATTTTGTTATCTGATTTCGGATAATATAAATAATTATGGAAAAACTAATCGTGCAGCCTAAAGATATCAAATAACTTTTGCCAATCGAGGCTGTGTTACAGGTGTTAAATATAACTTTTAAGGAAGAAAAAGGCTAAAAACAACTGGCAATCATTCTTAAATCAGGCGCTAGGGCTTCAATTAAGAAGCTTCAGCAAATATTTGTAAAATTAAGCATTCATCCTTTATCAGGCGTACGTAAACAAGAACAGTTAAAATCTGATTTTTGGCTACTGGTCAAACAAATAAATAAAAAGATAGATTAGTCTATAGGATCAATGAAGAGATTATTACAATTTTTATAATTTCTGCAAAGGAACATTACAACGATAAATAAGTAATCCTGAAAAAAATGAGCAATTTAAACTTACAGGTTAACATCGATAAATCATCAGGCTTTTGCTTTGGGGTAGTATATGCTATCGAAATGGCCGAAGATATTTTAGATAATGAAGGTTATTTATACTGCCTTGGCGATATTGTTCATAACGATGAAGAAGTTGAGCGTTTAGCCAAACGTGGATTAAAAATTATTGATCACGAGGTTTTAAAAAACTTGAGGGATGAAAAAGTGCTGATCAGGGCACATGGCGAAGCCCCTTCAACCTATCAGCTTGCTTTAGAAAACAACCTTACCCTGATAGATGCCTCTTGCCCGGTTGTGCTTAAACTGCAAAACAGGATTAAAAACTCACACGATGATGATGAGCAGGTACTTATTTTTGGTAAACATGGCCATGCCGAAGTAATCGGGTTGCAAGGGCAAACAGATGGTAAGGCGATTGTTTTTCAAGATCTGGCCGAACTAGACAATGTAGATCTTCCAGCTAAATTTACCCTATATAGTCAAACCACTAAAAGCACCGATAAATTTTACCACATTAAAGATGAATTATTAAGTCGTGGTTATGAAGTTAAAGCCAACGATACCATTTGCAGACAAGTATCTAACCGTTACGAAGAACTCGAAGAATTTGTAAGCCATTACGACAGAATTATTTTCGTTTCCGGAAAAAAATCATCTAATGGGAAAGTGCTTTATGATGTTTGTAAAAAGCATAACGATAATTCATATTTCATTTCCAATGTAGAAGAGTTAAATCAAACCTGGTTTAATGAGAATGATAAAGTGGGTATCTGTGGTGCCACCTCTACGCCAATGTGGTTGATGGAGAAAGTTAAAGCTTCGCTGGAGCAGTATTAAATTGTAAGAAGATCTCAAAAGAATTAATAATAGTTTATATAGTAGTATTTTCATCCCGACTGGCTCTCAGTGAATGGAGAGATTTGTTTTGATAGATTCTCGAATTCGTTGCACTTCGCTCCGGATGACTACCACATTATTAAAATAATAGAAATTTGAAAACTATAAACCCACATATCGGAATACTGGTTGCGTTAACCGTAATTGCCTGTTGGTTTATTTCGCTTTATTTTTTGCTTAGCTGGGATTTTGTTTGGAGCAATCCATTAGTTTACCTGATGGTTTTTGTTCAGATGCATTTATATACCGGTTTGTTTATTACAGCCCACGATGCTATGCACGGAACAATTTCTGCTAACAAAACTGCAAATAATTTCATCGGTTACCTTGCTGTTTTTCTTTACGCAGGATTTTTTTACAACCGCTTATATGCCAAACACCACCAGCACCACAGGCATGTACATACCGAAGATGATCCTGATTTTGCCCCTCATGGTTTTTGGAAATGGTATTTCCGCTTTATGCTAAATTATGTTACGGTAATTCAATTGGTTATAATGGCGGTTGCATTTAATGTATTAAAAATTTGGATTGATCAAAAGAACCTGCTGTTGTTTTGGGTACTTCCATCGCTGATAAGCACTTTTCAGCTGTTTTATTTCGGAACCTACCTACCTCACAAAGGCGAACATGATAATGAATACCATGCAGCCACGTTACAAAAAAATCATTTTATCGCCTTCATAACCTGTTACTTTTTCGGTTATCACTTAGAACACCATCAAAAACCCGCCATGCCCTGGTGGCAGCTTTATAAAACAAAAGGATAATTTTGGTTGTGGAATCTGATGGTAACATCCTACATCAAATTTAAAATATCAAACACTTACACCAAAAATTAAGCTAAAACTCATGATTTGCCGCTGCCCACGGCAGGAAGGTTTCATGATACTCATAATTTGCCGCTGCGCATGGCAGGAAGGTTTCATGATACTCATGATTTGCCGCTGCGCACGGCAGGAAGGTTTCATGATACTCATGATTGGCCGCTGCGCATAGCGCGAAACTTTCATGAGAATTTCCAATTGATACCAATAGCATCAATCAATATTATATAACATTTATCTGACTAAAAATGTCGGCAATCATATGATAAACGTAGGTAAAAAGCAATAAAAAGCCGATATTAGCGGCACAAAACATATTTCTTGTATAGATGAGCAAAAAGGGAATTTTACTGGTAAATTTAGGAACACCTGATAGTCCGGCAACGGCTGACGTTAGAAAATACTTGGATCAATTTTTAATGGACGAAAGGGTAATTGATATCCCTAAATTAAACAGAACATTATTGGTTAAAGGAATTATTGTTCCCTTCCGCAGTCCTAAAACAGCAAAATTATACAAAGAAATCTGGAATGAAAGTGGCTCGCCACTATTGTATTATAGCAGGCTGCAAGCCAAAATGCTGCAAGAAAGATTAGGGAGCGATTACCATGTAGAACTGGCCATGCGTTACCAAAGCCCATCCATAGCATCAGCCTTGGCCAACTTAAAGGCAGGTTTGGTAGAAAGCATACAGGTAATTCCGATGTTTCCGCAATATGCTTCGGCCAGCACCGGGTCGGTAATGCAGCTGGTTATGGAGCTGGTAAGCAAGTGGCCAACAGTTCCGCCAATATCTTTTGTAAATTCTTTTCACGATAACGAATTGATGATTAAAGTATTTGCAGAAAATGCGAAAAAGCATAATGTAGAAAGTTATGACCATGTATTGTTCAGTTTCCATGGTTTGCCAGAGCGCCAGTTGTTAAAGTGCGATCATACCGGCAGTTACTGCTTAAAAACTGCCGATTGCTGTCAAACCTTAAACGATACCAATAAATTCTGCTATTCTGCACAAGGGCATGATACGGCCAGGTTAATTGCTAAAGAATTAAACCTCACAAGAGATCAATATACCGTTTGTTTTCAATCGCGATTGGGTAAGGAGCCCTGGGTGCAGCCTTATACTACTGATGTGCTGAAAAAATTAGCCGCTGAAGGCAAAAAACGCCTGTTGGTTTTTAGTCCCGCTTTTGTGGCCGATTGCTTAGAAACACTTTACGAAATTACGGTAGAATACCACGAAGAGTTTAAAACCTTAGGTGGCGAACATGTTCAGCTGGTAGAAAGTTTAAACGATAGTCCGGTGTTTATTGAGGCACTTGCCGGAATGGTTAAATAATTATAGCTTTAATGATGGCAAATTTTATCATTTTGATGGGCGTTTCTGGAAGTGGTAAAACCGTTATTGGAAAAGCTTTGGCACCAAGGCTAAATGCCGAGTTTATAGATGGCGATAACCTGCACTCGCAACGCAATGTAGATAAAATGGCATCCGGTATTCCATTAACAGATGCCGACCGGTTGGATTGGTTACAGCTGATTGCCAAAGTTGGCCGCGAGCATGCTGCCCATGGTACAACCTGCATCATTGCCTGCTCTGCACTTAAAAAGGCTTACCGCGATTTGTTAAGAACCGATAATGTATCCATCCGTTTTGTTTATTTAAAAGGAAGTTTTGATTTAATCCACAATCGGATAACCAACCGATCTCACCAATATATGCCTTCGAGTTTGTTGAAAAGCCAGTTTGATACATTGGAAGAGCCGCAAACTGATGAACAGGATGTGGTAACGGTTTCCATCGATCAGCGTATCCCCGAAATTGTGGAGGAAATTGCTAAGGCCGATCTGATTTCGTAATCATCAAAATAATTTCATCTGTAGCACCTTTTTGATCTGCCACATATTTTCTGGCTTCATTTGCTGCATTACCATTTGCTGCTAAATTATCAAAAGCGTTTATTAATGCATCAGCTGTTGAGATGCTTTTAGCCGCACCCAGCGCAATTAAATCTTTTGCTTCCTGAAATTTATCGTATTTGGGGCCAAAAATTACCGGTAAACCAAATGCGGCGGCTTCAAGCGTATTGTGTATTCCTGTTCCAAAACCACCACCTATATAAGCTACCTTTCCGTACTGATAGAGCGAAGAAAGCATGCCAATATTGTTTACGATTAGCGTTTGGTGTTCGGCATTTAACGTTTGATCAGACAAACTAAAAATTGAATACCGCACACTATTAACCGGAAACTGTTTCTCAATGCTTTCAATGTGGCTTTCATGTACCTCATGCGGAGCGATGATAAATTTCCAGTCGGGATATTTACCTGGTAAAACCGATAATATTTTTTCATCTTCCGGCCAGGTACTTCCACAAACAAGAGTAGGAGAGTTGCCGATAAAACTTTCAATAATGCTAAGCTGTTTCGGCGATTGTGCATTTTCGTAAACGCGATCGAAACGTGTATCACCATTTATGGTAACATGATTTAAACCGATTGATTTTAACAGGGTTTTGCTCTCATCGTTCTGTACAAAGAAATAGGTAACCGATTTTAAAATATTGCGGTAAAAACCTCCGTACCATTTAAAAAAAGCCTGACTCTCTCTAAATATACCCGATATTACATACAAGGGAATATCCCGCTGTTTCAGTTCCTTAAAGTAGTAATGCCAAAACTCATATTTGGTAAAGATGGCCATTTCTGGATTAATGCTTGTGATAAAACGTTTGGCATTGGCAGCAGTATCAATCGGGAGATAAAACACATCCGCGAGGGCATAATTTTTCCTGATTTCGTAACCTGAAGGAGAGAAAAACGTAACCACTATTTTTTTGTTGGGATAAAGGGTTTTTAATTTCTCTAAAACTGGCCGGCCCTGCTCAAATTCACCCAAAGAAGCGAAATGAAACCATACATGTTTTTCGGCAGGGTTAATTTTTTGAACAATTTGTGTATAAACATTTTTACGTCCGTTTATAAACAGTTTTGCCTTAGGATTAAATAAAGAAAATATCCTGATAAGCAAAGTGTAAACCCGAATTCCGATTATGTAAAGCAAAAGCATTAGTGTAATTTCATATCTTCGTGCCAAGATAAAACGAATATATTTAAAAAGCTTAAAAATATATGGAGCCCTCGCGATTTAGCCTAGCATTCAACGCAATAAATAGACAGATCATGATTGCTTTTATACAGCCAAAATAACTTTAACAGATGAAGATAGCCGTTATTGGTACCGGATACGTAGGTTTAGTTACCGGAACCTGTTTAGCAGAAACAGGAAATGATGTAATATGTGTTGACATTAATGAAGCAAAAGTAAAACAGATGCAGGCAGGAGAAGTGCCGATTTATGAGCCTGGTTTGGATCTTTTGTTCCACAGAAATATTGAGCAGGAAAGATTAACCTTTACCACTAACCTTGCCGATGCCGTAAAAGATGCTCAGATTATTTTTATGGCTTTACCAACGCCTCCGGGTGGAGATGGTGCAGCCGATCTTTCTTATATTTTAGGTGCCGCAAAAGATATATCCAAACTGATTACCGAATACAAGGTAATTGTAAATAAATCAACCGTTCCGGTTGGAACAGCAGATAAAGTTAAAGCAGTTTTTGCAGCAAATACCTCAGTTGAAGTTGATGTGGTTTCTAACCCTGAGTTTTTAAGGGAAGGAGTAGCAGTTGATGACTTTATGAAACCCGATCGTGTGGTTTTAGGAACAAGAAGCGAAAGAGCAAAAAAACTGATGACAGAATTGTATGGCCCATACGTTCGTCAGGGTAACCCGATTCTTTTTATGGATGAGCGTTCTTCTGAGCTGACCAAATATGCTGCAAACTCTTTCCTTGCCACTAAAATTACTTTCATGAACGAAGTTGCAAATCTTTGCGAGCTGGTAGGTGCAGATGTTGATGCCGTAAGAAGAGGTATTGGTTCTGATGACCGTATTGGTAAACGTTTCCTCTTTCCGGGGGTGGGTTACGGAGGTTCATGCTTTCCGAAAGATGTTCAGGCACTGGTAAAATCATCAGATGATTATGCTTACGATTTTCAGATACTAAAATCGGTTATGGAAGTAAATGAGCGCCAAAAAACCATCCTTGTTGATAAGGTACTGAAATACTATAAAGGAAATATAGAGGGTAAACATTTCGCCCTATGGGGATTGGCATTTAAACCCGAAACTGATGATATCCGTGAGGCACCTGCCTTATACATTATTGATGCCCTGGTTAAAAACGGAGCTACTGTTACCGTATTTGATCCAGAAGCAATGGCAAATGTTAAAAATATAATTGGCGATCAGGTACATTATGCTAAAAACCAATATGAGGCACTCGAAAATGCTGATGCACTGTTGATTGCAACAGAATGGTCGGTGTTTAGAAACCCTGATTTTGACAAGATAGACGGCATTTTAAAAAATAAAGTGGTTTTCGACGGTCGAAATTTGTATGATTTGCAAAAAATGATCGATCTTGGCTATTATTATAATAGCATAGGTAGAAAACTAATAGATTAAAATGGGTCAAAAAAGAATATTGATTACCGGTGCGGCGGGATTTTTAGGTTCGCACCTATGTGATCGTTTTGTGAAAGAAGGTTATCATGTTATAGGAATGGATAACCTGATAACAGGCGATATGGCAAATATCGAACACCTGTTCAAGCTGGAAAATTTCGAATTTTACAATCACGATGTTTCCAAGTTTGTACACATTCCCGGTAAGCTTAATTATATCCTTCACTTTGCTTCGCCGGCAAGCCCGATCGATTATCTTAAAATTCCAATTCAAACCTTAAAAGTAGGCTCGCTTGGTACACACAACCTTTTAGGCTTAGCGCGGAATAAAAATGCAAGGATGTTAATCGCTTCAACTTCCGAAGTTTATGGCGATCCTAACGTAAACCCTCAGCCCGAAGAATATTGGGGCAATGTAAATCCGGTTGGCCCGCGTGGCGTTTACGATGAAGCCAAGCGTTTTCAGGAAGCCATTACCATGGCCTACCATACTTTTCATGGGGTAGAAACAAGAATCATTAGAATTTTCAATACTTACGGACCAAGAATGCGCCTTAACGATGGCCGTGTTTTACCCGCTTTTATTGGTCAGGCTTTAAGGGGCGAAGATTTAACCATCTTTGGTGATGGAAGTCAAACACGCTCTTTCTGCTACGTTGATGACCTTATAGAAGGAATTTACCGCTTACTGATGAGTGATTATGCACAACCGGTAAACATTGGTAATCCTGATGAAATTACCATCAAACAATTCTGCGAAGAAATTATTAAACTTACGGGTACCACCCAAAAAATTGTTTATAAAGAACTTCCGCAAGATGACCCTAAGCAGCGCAGGCCCGATATTACCAAGGCTAGAGAGATACTGGGATGGGAGCCAAAAATAGGCCGTGCAGAAGGATTAAAAATTACATACGAATATTTTAAATCATTGCCTCCAGAAGCTTTGGAGAAAATAGAGCATAAAGATTTTACCACATTTAACCGTTAAAATGGCAAAAATATTAGTTACTGGTGGAACAGGATATATAGGTTCGCACACAGCAGTAGAATTACACAACGCAGGATACGAAGTTGTAATTATCGATAACCTTTCCAACTCGAATATTAAAATTTTAACCCAGCTTCATGCCATCACCGGCAAATGGTTCGATTTTCATGAAATCGATCTTCAGGATGCCAAAGCTGTTCAGGAATTTGCAGAAAACAATACTGACATTGATGGAATTATCCACTTTGCAGCTTATAAGGCTGTTGGCGAATCAGTAGAGCAACCGTTAAAATATTACAGAAACAATTTTTACAGTCTGATTAATCTTTTAACCTCATTCAACAGAAAAATAGATTTCGTATTTTCATCATCTTGTACAGTTTACGGTCAGCCAGAAACTTTACCCGTAACAGAAGCTGCCCCAGTACAAAAAGCAGAGTCTCCTTATGGAAACACCAAGCAGATTGCTGAAGAAATTTTAGCAGAAACTGCTGCCGTAACTCCTGATCTTAATGTGATCGCATTGCGTTATTTTAATCCGGTTGGCGCACATGAAACCGCTTTGATCGGTGAATTACCAAACGGTGTTCCTGCAAATCTTGTTCCTTTTATCACACAATCAGCCATTGGTAAACGTGGCCCGATTACAGTACATGGCAATGATTACGATACGCCAGACGGTTCTGCCATCCGCGATTATATTCATGTGGTTGATTTGGCAAAAGCACACGTGGCTGCCATTAAAAAGTTAGAAAAAGGCAACGCAGCAGCTAATTACGATGTTTTCAACATTGGTACCGGAAAAGGTTCTTCTGTACTGGAAATTATTTCGGCTTTTGAAAGGGTAAACGGAGAAAAACTTGAGTATAAAATCGGACCAAGAAGAGCTGGAGATGTTGTAAAGGTATATGGTGATGTGGAAAAATCAAACAAAGAACTCGGTTGGAAAGCCAATCTTGATATCAATGAAATGATGCGCTCGGCATGGGAGTGGGAAAAATACATTAAGGCTAACCCTTTCTAAATGAAGTTATCTGAGCACAAAGATTTAAAAGCCGCCATAACCGAACTACCTCTTAAAGAGAAAGACAAGCTGTTGTTGCGTTTGGTGGCGAAAGACAAAGTGCTTACAGAACATCTTCATTATAAATTATTAGAAAATGAAACCGATTTAGATGATCGGAAAGAACGGATAAAAGCCGATGTAGAAGAACAGATTCCGGAACTGAAAAAACTGAATGCCAAAGAAGCATTGGTAAAAGTAAGGAAAATGATTACATCGGTTAACCACTTTTATAAAGTTACCAAAGATCCGGTTGGTGAGGTAGAACTTAAATTGTATATCCTCAATGCCATTCCTTTCGATTATAAAAAATCAATTTTTGGTTACCGCGATTTTATGATGCTGTTTAGCATTTTTTACCTAAAAACAGTTGCGGTAACCATCAATAAATTTAAGAAACTGCATGAAGATCTGCAGTTCGATTTAAGTGAAGACTTAAATAATTTGCTCGATAAAATCTATTCCTCTAAATTAGCCAGTGCAGCAGAGGCAAGTAATTTGCCAAAAGAGATCAGTTAAAGCTATAACCTACCATAATGTTCGGATTATTTAAAAAGAAAAAAATAGCACCCGAATTTAATTTTTCCGGTATCGGAACAGATATGCACTCACATATTATTCCAGGCATTGATGATGGTGCCCAAAATGTTAAAGATGCCTTAATGCTGGCCAGAAAATTTAAAACTTTAGGGTTTAAAAAGCTGATTGCTACGCCACACATTATGGCCGATTATTTCCGCAATACACCCGATACCATAAACCGAGGCCTGGATACGCTTAGAAAAGGCCTGTTGGATGCAGAAATTGATTTAGAAGTTGATGCTGCTGCCGAATATTACCTTGACGAAACATTAGAAAAAAAAATCAGGCAAAAAGAGGTGCTCACTTTTGGCAATAACTATCTGTTGTTCGAACTTTCTTACATCAATGCCCCGCAAAGCCTGATTGATTTTATTAAAATGATGCAGGATGCCGGATATAAACCTGTATTGGCCCATCCCGAAAGGTATCCTTATTATTATCATTCTTTCGAAAGTTACCACCAGATCAGAGAAACCGGCTGTTTGTTGCAGATGAATAGCATCGCCTTAACAGGATATTATGGTTCGGGAGCGAAAAAAGTAGCAGAAGAAATGGCTGAAAACCATATGGTTGATTTTTTGGGTAGCGATATGCACCATTTAAAACATGCCGCTGCTCTTGAAGATAGTCTCAGTACTCCTTTAATGCAACAACTGCTTACACAACATCAACTTAATAACGTGTTTCTTTAGACCCCTAAATCCCCTAAATGGGACTTTGCTTCACTGACGGTAATAGCAAATCTTTAAAAAAACAGTTTTTAATTTTGTTAGTTAAATAACTTTGGATAGAACTAAACGAAGGGTAAAATATAGATTTACCGTTGCTATATACTCCCTGCAATTAACTCCCCTTTAGGGGCTGGGGGTTATTCGTACCTCAACGCCTCTACAGGATCTAACTTTGATGCTTTTTTAGCAGGATAGTATCCCGATAAAATCCCAACCAAAACGCACAGTATAAAGCCACCAATAATAAAAAGCCATGGAATTAAGAAAGAGCCGCCCATAGCGAGCGAAATCAAATTGCCAAGCACAATGCCTAAAAAGATCCCGAACACACCGCCCATTAAGCAGATTACTACCGCTTCAATCAAAAACTGACGGCGGATTACTTTAGGATTTGCGCCGATTGCCTTACGGATTCCGATTTCACGTGTGCGCTCTGTAACCGAAACAAGCATAATATTCATTAGTCCGATAGATGCGCCAATTAAGGTAATGATACCAATTGCCACCCCACCAATTGCTACGAAAGCCAGGTTTTCGAATAATGTTTGCGCAATGGCATCACTCTTTGTGATCTCAAAATTATTGGTTTCGTTTATTTTAACTTTACGGATATTTCTGAATAAGGCGGTAGATTCGCCAATAATGTTTTCCTGCATTTCATTGCTTGGAACCATAACCGTAATGGTATAAGATGGATTTGCATTGGCATTTATCTGTTTCGCTTTCAACAAAGGAACATAAACTGCCCTATCGCCACTAAAGCCCATACTCGATCCTTTTTTCTCAAGTACACCAACAATTTTAAAACGGTTGTTACCAACATTGATCAGTTTATCCAGTGGATCGGCATCTTTAAATAATTTTTCAACCACTTCACCACCAACAATACAAACATTGCTTCCTAACTGTATTTCAGAAACACTGAAATTTCTACCTTGTGATAAATTTAAGCCTTGTGAGGCCAAACCGTTTTCATCAATTCCCTGAACATTTATATTGGGGTTGGTTTTTAAACTTCCATATTTAATGGTAGAACCACCGCTGGCGAAAACACTTACAGCCACAGTTGCCGGTGTATTTAAACTATCTTTAAATTTAACAGCATCTTCATAACGGATAGCTTTAAACGGTTTGGGCCTTTTGCCATTCCCAATCCTAATACCCGTACCACGGTTTCTAATGGTAAATGAGTTGGCCCCCATGCTACTAAAAGCATCAGTCATACTTTTCTTTACAGCATCAAGTGTGGTTAAAATCCCAACCAAGGCCATTAAACCAATGGCAATAATTAAGGCAGTAAGCATGGTACGCAAGCGGTTACCCTTAATGGATTCTAGTGCCAGTCTGATGTTTTCTCTGTAATTCATTTAGTATTGCGATAAGCGTTTGCGGGCAAAGCTTGTAAAAATAAAAAAAGTCCCGATGTTTAGACAAGGGGACTGCACTATATGTTACAATAATATTTTATTTATGCCGAGAAACTCGTACCACAGCCACAGGTGCTGGTTGCGTTAGGGTTAACAAAGGTAAAACCACGAGAATTTAAACCATCCTGCCAATCGATCATCATGCCCATCAAATACATTTGGTGTGCTTTGTTCATAAAAACTTTAATGCCTTCGATGAAATATTCCTGGTCACCTTCTTTTTTCTGATCGAAACCTAAGATGTAATTCATGCCGGCACAACCTCCGCCTTCTACGCCAACGCGTAATCCGTAATCTTCACCGATCTCCTGCTGATCTTTTAATTTATATAACTCTTTAGCTGCTCCTTCTGAAAAAGTAACTGGTGCAAATGCTGTATCAACTGTTGTGCTCATGTTATTTAAATTTTATCTGTTACAAATATAAATAATAATGCACATTTTTGCTTTTAACGGTTCGTTAATATTACCGTATATAAACAATACTTATGAATACCCAACAGATTTTAATTGATGTAGTGATCTTATTTGCAGGCATTTTCGCCGCATTAATGGCCGTTTATTATATTTTAAAGAGCGATATCCAACGTTTCTTTAACCTAAAAACCATTGAATTGAATAAAGAGAGTAAAGCCCATATTTTACCCTTACGTTTACAGGCACACGAACGTTTGATCATCTTTATCGATCGGATTAATCCTGCTAACTTACTTGTACGCCTTCATCAACAAGGAATTGCCATTGCAACGTTGCAGGCAGGCATATTAAATGAAGTGCGTTCAGAATATCAGCATAACATTACCCAGCAATTATATGTGGATAGTGTAACCTGGACTGTGGTGCGTAAATTAAAAGACGATACCATAGCCATGGTAAACAACGCAGTGCAAGGTTTGCCGGCTGATGCAAATGGAATTGAATTAAGCAAGGCAATTTTACAGCACATGGCCAGTATTGATGAAAATCCATACGATTTAACCATTGAACTGATTAAAAAGGATATCCATAGTTTGTTTTAAGTTGGGTTAACGGGTTAATTGAACATATGCAGTTAACCACTTGAGTAGTTTCAACAATTTACCTGTGGAACCGTAATGCAATACGTTGTTGGCCAAATGGCCATTGAACTAATGAACTAACCAGATATGAGCGATAAGAAGCATACCACAACCTCGGGCATAGAAATTAAGCCACTCTATACAGAGGTGAAGCCGATGGAAGAAAAGCCTGGAGAATTTCCTTTTACAAGAGGAATTCAAAAGGATATGTACCGTGGCCGTTTATGGACCATGCGGCAATATGCAGGGTTTTCAACTGCCGAAGAATCCAATAAGCGTTATCATTATTTATTGGCTCAGGGTACAACGGGCTTGTCGGTTGCTTTCGATCTCCCGACGCAGATTGGATACGATTCTGATCATGAAATGGCCGATGGCGAAGTAGGAAAAGTTGGTGTAGCCATAGATTCATTAAAAGATATAGAAATTTTATTTGATGGTATTGAACTGAAAGATATCACCACATCAATGACGATCAATGCAACAGCGTCGATTTTGCTGGCGATGTATATTGCTTTGGCCAAAAAGCAAGGTGCCGATCTAAAGCAGATCTCAGGGACTATACAGAACGATATTTTAAAAGAATATGCTGCAAGAGGAACTTATATCTATCCACCGAAACAATCGATGCGTTTAATCACCGATATTTTCGAGTTTTGTAGCCAAGAAGTGCCCAAATGGAATACCATTTCAATTTCTGGCTATCATATTCGCGAAGCCGGTTCAACCGCCGTACAAGAACTTGCCTTTACACTTGCTAATGGCAAAACTTATTTAAAAGCAGCGTTAAATAAAGGTTTGAACATTAATGTATTTGCTAAACGATTATCCTTCTTTTTTAACTGTCACAATAATTTCTTTGAAGAAATTGCAAAATTCAGGGCTGCGAGACGGATGTGGGCAAAAATTACCAAAGATTTAGGCGCTACCGACGAAAAAGCTCAGATGTTAAGGTTTCATACCCAAACCGGTGGTTCTACTTTAACAGCACAACAACCCTTAAATAATGTAATCAGGGTGAGTAACCAGGCAATGGCCGCAGTTTTAGGTGGAACACAATCTTTACATACCAATGGTTACGACGAAGCACTTTCTTTGCCCACAGAATCTGCTGCCAAAATTGCCTTGCGTACACAGCAGATTATCGCTTTCGAAAGTGGTGTTACAGATACTGTGGATCCATTGGCAGGATCATTTTTTGTAGAGCAGCTAACTGATGAGGTTGAGGCTGCTGCCTGGGCTTATATCGATCGTATTGATGCTATGGGTGGTTCGGTAAATGCAATTGAAAGCGATTACATGCAAAATGAAATTGCTAGTGCCGCTTATCAGTATCAAAAGGAAATTGAAAGTGGAGAAAGGATCTCGGTAGGGGTAAATAAGTTTACGCAGGAAGAAGAAGGTATAACTGAGGTTTTTAATGTAGACGACTCCATACGCAAGCTGCAATCAGAAAAGCTCAGCCAGTTAAAAGCGACCCGCGATACCGTTGCTGTAGAGGAGGCACTAAACAAATTAAGTGAAGCCGCCCAGGGTGAAACCAACCTGATGCCGTTAATTATTGATGCCGTTGAAAAGTATGCCACCCTAGGCGAAATTGCTGATGTATTTAGAAGCCGTTTCGGGATTTATTAAACTCCAGGTTTCACTGTCTTTGCGCTGAATACTCGTTTCACTGTTACCATCAGCATTAAGATGGCTGAAAAATTATGTTCCTTAGTAGCTATAGAAAAAATGCTTTGACTTGTCGTAAAATTCATACAATATCCAATTGAAATTTTTAAATAAAATCAAGTCTGTACAGTAGGCATTATGGCTAATTTGTATCTTTCTGGCTATAACTTTGATTTAAAGATAATTAAAGATTATTTTGGTAAAAATGAATAAATATGGCTTAAATGGCTTAGAATTTGCTTTTTCATTGACGGTTTGAATTAATAGGAGTAATCTGCGTTAAATTATCGTTAATGTGGATAACCAGTGTTAATAAATAGTTATCAACATAAAAAATTGAGGTTAAGCGGGCTACCATATTCCTTATCAGTACGTTACGATTTATTTGAAATTTTTGTTTAAAATGTTGATAATTTTGTCAATATTCGTAGTCCCGAAACGGACCATCCCTTTAATTCGAATCGGCACTGTAAACCAATAAATTATAGAAATCGCAATGGAAAAAACTTGTACAGAAGTATGGAAGAACTGTCTTCAAATTATTAAGGATAACATTCCGAACCAAAGTTTCAAAACCTGGTTCGAGCCAATCACGGCTCTTAAATTGGAAGGCAAGGTTTTAACCATACAGGTGCCAAGTTTGTTCTTTTACGAATGGCTTGAAGAACATTATGTAGGCTTGTTACGCAAGACTGTAAAAAAGCAACTTGGAGAGGATGGCAGGTTGGAATATAACATCGTTGTAGATAAATCATCTAACAGCGGTAATCCTTATACTACCAATATGCCCTCAAATGGAAATGGTGCGGAGGCAAAGGTACAATCGATGCCAATTCCGGTTTCCATTAATAAGGATATTAAAAATCCGTTCATTATCCCTGGATTAAAAAAATTAAATGTTGATCCACAATTAAACTCTAATTATACTTTTGAAAATTACATTGAGGGAGATTGCAACCGCCTGGCACGTTCTGCAGGTTACGCTGTAGCAGCTAAACCGGGAGGTACATCTTTTAACCCCTTAATGATTTACGGTGGAGTAGGTTTGGGTAAAACTCACCTGGCGCAGGCAATCGGTAACGAGATTAAACGCAGCATGCCAGATAAGTTGGTGATCTATGTAAGCTGTGAGAAATTTTGCCAGCAATTTGTAGATTCATTAAAAAACAACACCATTAACGATTTCGTTAACTTTTACCAGGCAATGGATGTAATCATTATGGATGATGTGCACAACTTTGCAGGTAAAGAAAAAACACAGGATATTTTCTTCCATATCTTTAACCACCTACACCAATCGGGCAAACAGGTAATTTTAACATCTGATAAAGCACCGAAAGATTTGGCTGGACTGGAAGAACGTTTGTTAAGCCGTTTTAAATGGGGACTTTCTGCTGATTTGCAGATTCCTGATTTAGAAACGCGTATTGCTATTTTAAGAAAGAAAATGTATGCCGATGGTATTGAGTTACCGGGCGAGGTTGTAGAATATGTTGCGCATAACATTGATAACAACGTTCGTGAGCTGGAAGGTGCTATGGTATCTCTTTTAGCACAGGCAACTTTAAATAAAAAAGAAATTGATTTAGCCCTTGCTAAACAGATGTTGAAAAACTTCATCAAAAATACCTCTAAAGAAATTTCAATGGAGTATATCCAGAAATTGGTTTGTGAGTATTTCGAAGTTCCTGTTGATATGGTTAAATCGCAAACACGTAAACGCGAAATTGTTCAGGCACGTCAGATTTCGATGTACCTTTCTAAAAGTCATACAAAATCATCATTGAAAACAATCGGTGCTTTCTTCGGCGGCCGAGATCACAGTACTGTAATCTACGCCTGTCAAACAGTAGAAGATTTAATCGATACCGATAAAAAGTTTAAAGCTTACGTACACGATATCCAAAAGAAATTAAAAATGAGCTAAACCAGGTTCAGGAGCAGAAAGGTAGAAGGGTTCAAATTAAAACCTTTCGTTCATGTTCAAAGTTTATGCAATAACAATAAAGGCCCGATAAATTTATCGGGCCTTTATTGTTTTCGTGCGCCGGGCATGGCAATCGACTATAGGGTTCAAGTCCCGAACACGCTTAGCAGTAGGAAGTGTTAGCTCGAGACAAGGGTGTCGTGGGTGACTGCGAATCTGAAGGAAGTCCGCGGCAAATATGGGGGCTTACGAACAGAAACTGTATACGAGGCGGATTTAGTCCGGGTGATGTTGCGAAACAAACAGAAGCCCAATACTGCACGGGGACTATTACGCAGATACAGAGGCCACATCCATAGGAAGTAGATTGTCTTACCCCGGGAGATCTGAATGAGTTCTGTCAATTGTAAGCGCGATTACAGGAGAAGAAACATTTGGCAGAGATGTTAAATGCCTCAATCAGAAGTCAGCAGCGGTCGTAGTACTGCATTTTTCGGATGCAGAAAGGACCAAATGTTAGGATGGCAAAGGAAACAGGAAGTTTATGGCAGAGCGTTTACAGCGGAACCACATTAGAGAACTGCTTATATGAGGGTAGGACGGAATCCGAGAGTAAATTATAAGATGAGCTGAGCCGAGCCGTGCAACCAATGTACACAATGCCTGGGAAGGAGTTTTTTTTTTTAGTATTATGCTTGAAGAAATATTAGACATCCGAAATGTACAAAGAGCCTTTAGGCAGGTTACTGCCAATAAGGGTGCTGGTGGTATTGATGGTATGCAGACCGATGAACTTCGCGACTACCTGAATGCTAACTGGCAGGCATTACGGAGTGATATTTTATCAGGCCATTACCGACCGAACGCTGTAAGAAAGGTAGAGATTCCCAAAGGCAGTGGTGGTAAGAGGATGCTTGGCATCCCAACGGTCATTGACCGGTTGATCCAGCAGGCCATCTCTCAATGGCTGAGCCCCAAGTACGAGGGCGACTTTTCCTCTGATAGTTATGGTTTCCGGCCAGATCGCAATGCCCATCAGGCAGTGTTAAAGGCTCAGGAATATCTTAACACAGGTTACACCTGGATTGTGGAACTTGACCTGGACAAATTTTTTGACCGGGTAAACCATGATAAACTTATGCATCTGCTGTCAGTAAAGATAAAGGATAAGCGGACATTGAAGCTTATTCGTCTTTATTTGAGTGTGGGGATCATGGAGAATGGATTGGTCAGCCCAAGAAAAGAAGGAACGCCACAAGGCAGTCCATTAAGTCCGTTACTATCAAATGTTATCCTTCACGAACTCGATGTTAAGCTCGAGGAGCGTGGGCACAGGTTCGTGCGATATGCTGATGATTGCAGTATCTATCTAAGAAGCAGGAAATCAGGACACCGGGTAATGAGAAGTATTTCAGTATATCTGGAAGACTGCCTGAAACTGAAGGTTAACAGGGAGAAAAGTAAGGTTAGCAGGCCAAGCCAAAGTAGTCTGCTCGGGTTTTCATTCTATGGTAGCAAAGAGGGATGGAAGATGCGAATTTCATCCAAATCTCTAAGAGCGATCAAGGAGAAAATCCGGGAGCAAACTAAACGTAGCCAACCAGTTCCATTCCAAGAAAGAATATTAACGCTTAAGGAAATCATTCATGGTTGGGTTAATTATTTCTCTATTGCAGAAGCAAAGAGTCATATGACCAGACTGGACGAGTTGATGAGGACCAGACTGCGGATTGTTCTTTGGAAGCAATGGAAGAGTATAACGGGTAGAGCGCGGAATTTAATGAAGATGGGGTTGGTAAAATCAAGGGCCTATCAATTGGCCAATACCCGTAAGGGGTACTGTAGGACTGCAAACAGCCCGATATTACTTACAACCCTTGACAAGAAGTTCTTTTTGAGGCATGGACTTGATGGATTTACCAATTATTACTATTGGAAAACGACACACCAAACGAAGTTATTCTAACAAACCGCCGTATACCGAACGGTACGTACGGTGGTGTGAGGAGACAGCAGGGAAACTAATTCCCTGCTTCTTACTCGATCTTCAATTAATTTATAAAATTGTTCTTTGTAAACATCCCCAAGTGGAATAATTGCATCACCTATGTATATCCTACTCCTTTCGATGCTATTTATCTTTTTTACCGCAACAATATAAGATTTATGCACCCTGATAAACTGCTTTTTGGGCAGTTGTTCTTCCGTTTTTTTAATGTTTTGCAGGGATAGTATTTTTTCAGTTTTAGTATGGATTGATACATAATTTTGCATGCCCTCTACAAAAAGGATATCATCTGTATCAACCTTTATCAGTTTATATTCTGTTTTAATAAAAATGAAATCGTTTTCAGGTTCTGCAGGCTGGTAACTAATTATGGGCTGCGTAACTTCATTTAAGTTTAAATGGCGCATAGCCTTTTGCACCGCCTTATAAAAACGTTCGAAAGATACCGGCTTAAGCAGATAATCAATGGCGTTATTTTCAAAACCATCCAAGGCATATTCAGCATAAGCGGTAGTCAGGATAATCTGGCATTTTTCATTAACAATTTTCATAAACTGAACACCATTAAGTTGCGGCATCTGAATATCCAGAAAAACAAGGTCCACCTCGTTTTTCATCACATATTCTAAAGCAGTTAATGGATTAGTACTGCTGAATACCAGGATCAGATCGGGCACTTTACTGATGTAATCATTTAAAATATCGATAGCAAGCGGCTTATCATCAACAACTACACAGCGGATCATATGTTTTTAAGATTCAGGTTAATGGTAAAAGTATCATTTTCGTCGGTAATCACAAGTTTGTGCCTATCAGGATAAATCAATGCCAGTCGTCGTTGTACATTGGCAAGCCCTATTCCGCCCGTTTTATCTTTATAATCGTTGTTCTTTTTGTTAGAAACTTCAAAGTTAAAATCACGATCATTGATGAAAAGCTTGATCTTTATCGGATTTTCAGCATCACTTACTATACCATGTTTAAAGGCATTCTCAACAAAGTTGATCAATATTAGCGGCGCAATTTCTTTCCCGGTTTCATCACCATTAATCTCCAAATCGATGTAAGCGATACCTTTTTGACCGATCTTATAAAGCTCGACCACATTTTTTAGGTAAATTATTTCCCTTTCAATTGGGGCAAACTTATCATTGCTTTCTTTAAGCATATACCGTAAAAGTTCAGATAACTTTAGCACTGCCTCCGGTGCCTCACTTGCTTTTTGATAGGTTAGCGCATATATGTCATTAAGTGTATTAAATAAAAAATGTGGGTTAATCTGCGATTTTAAATAAGCAAGTTCTGTTATTGCCTGTTCTTTGGCAAGTTCCTGCTGCCTTTTCTGCGTCTCAAAATATTCTCCAACGTAACTTATCGCGATACTAAAGAATATGTACACGTAGTTTTCAAATAGCAGGGTTTGAAAAGATAGCCAGAAATTAAGCTTATCTAAATAAACATAAGAGTACCAATTGAATTTTTGCGGAAGCAATGTTGCATAAACATATTTATGAATAGGAGCGAGCATTGAAAAAAGAATGATCAGTGATACAATGTAAAGTATGATCTTTTTTTTTCTTGCTAGCCTAGGTACCAGAACAAGGAAATTGGTGTAGAAAATGCAGATCGGAAAAAGAAGCGTGATCAGTTTAACACTGAGCGTTGAGGCAATGCTTGCAAAATTAAGATCACCGATGTTAAAAGTCTGAAATCCGAATAACAGTTCTTTGAGCCATAAAATAAGCCAATATCCGATGTGTAAATAGGTGAAATGTGCTTTTTTCATCTTCGAAATTTGCTAAAAATAATACAATCCCTTTATAAGGTTGCGCTGAAAAGTATGAAAGCCCTAATTTTATACACCAACACCGAAATTTAAAGTATAAGATTCTGTTTGATCAAACAGCCAGTTCATCAATAAAATAATGCCTTTCGTCAATTACATCCCTTAAACCTATTTTTTGTACCGCAATTTTGAAGAAATTAATTGTCCTGATATGAAAAAACTAAAATCTTCACTTTATCTTTTGCTTCTTGTGTTTGCTTGTTATCAGGCCAATGCACAAAAATTCAACGAAACAGAGAAGTACTTCCTGTTTTTTAAAACCTGGAATTTTCTTAAATATTATCATCCACAGTTTACCAAAGGGATAGAAGATGCAGATGCTGTTTTTATGAAAAAGCAAAATCTTATAGGAAATATCCATAACAAAGCTGAACTGAATATTTTTTTGATGGGAATGATTACTGAGCTAGGTGAAGATGAAGAAATGCACCATAACGTTGGTTTTAAACTTCCAAACAATAATGTTTTACATAATTGGTATATAAAAAATGGACTGATTAACAGTGATCTGAAAAAAAAGTTATTGAATGTTTACACTTATAGAGATACAGTGGGAAAACATTATGTGCCAGCGTTAAACTATACAACAGAAATTCCCAATGAGCGGAAATACAAATTTCCCGATTCCATCAATTTGCCCTTAGGCATGAGGTTATTGGCATTGGCAAAGCTTCAGGGCGTAATCGATTATCTTTATCCACATAAAAGATTAATAAATGAGCCTTGGGACCAAACAGTAAAAAAAAATATCCTGCTTTTTAAAAACTGTGCCTCCCGAATGGATTACGAAGTGTTACTCCTTAAAATTATAGCCAAACTGAACGATACCCACGCCTATAACCGCTTTTATGATGACCTCACTTACAAAAAAGAAATTTTTAAAAACAAATATTACCCTCCTTTTGATTACCAGATTATTAACAACAAAATATTGGTAAAGGAAATTATTGTACCCGATTTATGTACAAAAGCAGGTATTAAAGTTGGCGACTTAATTACAGCAATTAATGGAGTATCGATAAATAAGAATGTCGACAGGCTTAAGCAACTGCTTTCTGCATCCAATCGGAATACGTTAATTTTTAAAATTAATAATTACGTTACTAACTTCATGTGGAGTAATGATTCTTCAAAATTTCAATTAATAGTATCCTCATCAGGACAGAAAAAGGAAGTTCTTATAGATTTTGTAACCTCAAAAAATACGATCGGTATTCAGGCAATTAATAATTATTTAATTGCTAAGTTAAAAGTTACGGAAAGTATCTCACCATTTAAAGTAATGGAAAGCGGAATCGCTTATTTCAATATTGAAAATATACGCGGGCTTTTAAATGATGTTAAAGATGATCATTTGGATGCTAAAATGGATTCTATTTTAAATTTAGCTGCAGAACAACAGGCAATCATTTTCGATATGCGGGGTTATCCAAGTTGGGGTGGTTTTGTTTTTCATTACATCTACAAAAAGTTCGGAAATCAACATAATCTTTTCGCACAGTATTTTCAGGCGGATAATAAGAATTTGGGTAGCTTTTTACCAATAGCTGGCACTTTTACCTATTATCCTGGTGGGGTTAAAACTGAAAGTTTTAATTACACTGGCAAGGTCTGCATTATCGTGAATCCGGATACCAGAAGCTTATCTGAATGGAATACCATGAATTTACAGCATATATTTCCGAATGCCATTACTATTGGCGAGCAAACGGCAGGGGCGGATGGCGACGAAAAACACATTAATATCCCTGGAAATTACAATATCTATTTTACTGGTAATGCAATTTATTATCCAGATGGTACACTTGCCCAGGGAAAAGGAGTGAAAATTAATAAAATTGTACGGCTAAAAATTGAAGATCTCTGCTCAGGAAAAGATACCCAACTCAATTTTGCAATTAAATCTGTGCTATAACCAACAAAAATACCTTATGAAAAAGATCATTTTATGGGTGTCAGTTCTGATCAGCCTTCAATCTTCAGCATCCGTTAAAAAAGAAGTTGGAGACAGCATTAAAACATGTTGAAACTGCGCTTAAAATTATAAAAAACAGATCAGTAAACAGCGATAAGATGAATTGGAACAAAATTGAACTTGAGGTTACACAAAAGATCAATAAGTTGAAATACATCAGAGAAACTTATCCAATAATTAAAGATGTGCTTGAAAAATTAGGTGATTCGCATTCCAAATTTTTCCCACCCGAAGTTGTAGCTTCTTACGTAAAAGGTTATCGGGCGAGTGGGTTGCCTTTTCCACAAATACAGTCAGCATTTTTAGAAAACCGTTATGCCTATATCGCTTTACCAGCATTTTATAGCTACAATATGACTGAATGGAATGAGTTTGTAAATCGTTTCAGAACTGAACTACTAAAACTTTCAGTTCAAAAACCTAAAGGATGGATATTAGATCTACGCAACAATGATGGGGGTATGTTTGCACCAATGTATGCGGCAATTGCGCCTTTTCTTGATCAACCTAACGTAATCGGCTGGAAGGATAGAAAGGGCAAAGAAAATTTCTTTAATTTTAAAGATGACAGGTTATATGAAAATAATAAAGCGGTTTATCTCTTTAAACTCACTACAGGCAAAATAAAAATCAAGAAACCTCACCTCGTGATACTCATTAATGAAAAAACAGCCAGTAGTGCCGAATTTACAACCATATCTTTTATTGGCCAAAAGAATGTTACCCTGGTTGGGAATAAAACCAATGGATTGACTTCAGCAAATCAGGAACATGAACTTACCGACGGAGCTTTTTTAGTTCTAACCGAAGGCGTTACAATCGATAGGAATTTAAAACAATATGCCGAAATTGGAAAAGGTGTGGTTGGTGATATTCAAATTGACCAGCTAACTGGAAATGAGGGAACAGATCAACAACTGTACCTCGAAAAAGCATTTGAGGTATTTAAAAATAAACTATCCGTTTATGAAAAAGCTCCATAAATTTTAAATTTAAGGAGCTTTTATTTATAAATCGTATACCCTTAAAGCTGCTCTAGTTCGGTAAGGCCGTAAAATAAGGCAGCAACGTGAAGTGCCTGTGCAATTTTATTTTCTTTAATAAACTGTTTAACCTCATCAACTGTATATTCTTCAACATTTAGTATTTCATGTTCATCTAAATGTTGTTCGTGTGTTTTAACGCCGCCAGTTAAAAAGTAGGTAAAAGTTTTATTAGTAGAAGTTGCCGGATTTGGATAGAGTTCAGTAATAAACTTACAGGTTTTAAAGCTATAACCAGTTTCTTCCAAAAGCTCACGTTTAATGGCAAATTCAGGTGCTTCATCACCATCAATTACACCACCCGGAACCTCAAGCGAAACAATATCAGCCGCATGGCGGTATTGCCGAACCATAATTATTTTTCCTTCTTCAGTTAATGCAATTGCATTAACCCAGTTCGGGTATTCCAAAACGTAATAGTCATCTTTTACAATGCCATCCGGAAGCTTCACTTCATCTACCCTCAAGGTAGCCCACTTTTCTCTTACTAAATATTTAGAGGCAATCTTCTGCCACTTTTCTATAATCATTCTTTGTTTTTATTGAATTTATTTTAAACTAAAAACCGCCAACTTAACTGATATACTGCTGTATAGTTTTTTGGCGGTGCAGGTTCACCAAATGTACAATCTTGTGCTGATCTGACAAATATTGATAAACTAAATTAAGTTTTGGTGCAATTATTTTATTGCGGTCATCGCTCACTCCTAGTTCATAATATAAAAATTCACTTAACGAATCGAGCTTTTCGGGCGGTAGATTGGCTTCTGATAACCATTTTTCAAAAATCGTGAGGTCTTCACCTTCCAAAATTTCTTTAGGTAACTGAAAGCCACTATTCATGGTTTCGTCGAAAATTTGAGTTGCTTCTGCTAATTTGCCTTCCAATTTAAGGCCCATAAGGCGGGCCAGAACCTGGGCAAGTTTCTGTATCTCTGCTGTGATTAAATCTCTTCTGTACATTAATTTGCAATATTAAAATTGGTGCAAAGTTTAAATATGGGGTAACATGCTATTGAAAAACTTTTCCAAACTATGAACTATGAACTGACTACCAGCTTCCACTGCTTCCGCCACCGCCGAAACTTCCTCCTCCAAAGCCGCCAAATCCACCGCCGCCTCCGCCAGAAGAACCGCCTCCCCAGCCACCGCTGCTTCGGCCACCGCCACCGCTTCCAAAAAGCATGGCCCAAAATAAAGCATTAGATGCTCCTCGACCGCCAATTACTTCGCTTCCGCCTCCACCACCTTTGCGCATAATAATGATGATGATAATAACAATAATGATAATAATAACGATACTGCCTGAGCCGCCTTTCTTTGAAGAAGCTTTTGGATTGTCATTTTTATATTCGCCTCTGGTATATTTTATAATGGAAGTGGTACCCTCGTCTAAACCGGCATAATAATTTCCTGCTTTAAAATTGGGTTTAATGTCATTATCTATAATACGTTTGGCGTAAATATCGGGTAAGGCACCTTCTAAACCATAGCCGGTTTGTATCGAGATTTTTCGGTCGCCTACAGCCACAACGATCATAATGCCGTTGTTTTTGCCACTTTGTCCAACGCCCCATTTTCTCCCCAATTCTACAGCATATTCATTAATGTCGTAATCACCTACAGATTTTAATATGGCTATAGCTATCTGAGTAGATGAAGAATCGTTAAAGGTTACCAATTTATTTTCGAGCGCCTGTTTTTGCTCTGTAGATAATACATTGGCATAATCATTAACCAACGTACTTGGCTTTTCCGGAAAATCTTGCGCAAAAGCAAAAGTGAATAGTAAACTAAACAGTGATAAAAGGAATATTTTCTTCATCTTTTATTTGTTCTCTAGGTTATCCATAAAAACAATATCATTTGGCAACTCATTAATATCACCTTTTTGAGGAGGGAAAAATAAAGCCAGCTTTTCTCCAGCCAAGGCAACACCGGCAATAATGCCATCTCCTAAATTGCCTTTTGCAAAGTGCGCCGTCATCGCAACTTTTGTGGTTTCCCAAAAATTTTGTGGTACCACCTGGTTAATTCCAACGTCGCCAATAATGGCAAATTTATGATCGGCATGTGCCAGATAAATCAATACGCCATTTCTTTTGGCTGTTTTATCCATATCAAGTTTTGCAAAATATTCGATGGCTTTTTCATATGGATCACCCTCGCAATGTTTATCAATAGCGATCCTGATTTCTCCTGAAGTTGCTTTTTCGGCATTGGAAATCGCATCAGCTATTTTTTCCTGTTCAATATCTGAAAATAAAGGCATGTGTATATTTTATATGAAGTAAAAAGGGTAATAAATGTTCAGTTAAATAAACATTTACTACCCTTATCTATTGTACTTAAAAAATTAAAATTCTACTTTGGGTGCATCTTTAGCAGAAGCATCTGCTTCAAAATATCCTTTTGGTTTAAAACCGAACATACCTGCAGTTAAATTGGTAGGGAACGACCTTATTTTACCATTATACTCCTGTACAGCATCATTAAAATCCTTACGTGCAACAGTAATTCTGTTTTCAGTACTTTCCAACTGAGCAGATAAATCGCTAAACTGTTGTGTAGCCCTCAATTCCGGATAATTTTCTGTAATAGATAATAATTTTCCTAAAGCCTGGCTTAATTGCCCTTGAGCAGCCTGGTATTTCTGAATGTTTTCTGGGGTTAATTCATCAGCCTTAACCGTCATCTGTGTTGCTTTGGCACGGGCCTCTGTTACGGCAGTTAAAGTACCTTGTTCAAATTTTGCTGCACCTTTAACGGTAGCTACAAGGTTAGGAATTAAATCTGCCCTTCTTTGATATTGGGTTTGTACAGTTCCCCATTTCGATTTAACGTTCTCATCCAATTTAACCATGCTGTTGTAACCGCATGAACTTAAAGTGCTAACCGCAATTACTGCAGCAAGAATTCCAAATATTAATCTTTTCATTTTTATGGTTTTTGTCTTTTATCGAATTGAATTATGGTCAATTTACGAATTAGATATCAAAATGCATGCCTTTGTTACAGTTTAGGTATTTATCTGACAGCTTGACAAGAAACTACTTAAATTTAACAAGGAAAAATCAGGATATTTTGATTAGGTAATTTGAGTATATAAGCCTGTTCTTTTTTTGGGAGCGCAAAGCTTTTCGCTTTTTTGTATGGTTGTCCCGCTCTTTGCTTTATCCCGATAGAAAACTTGTGAAACAAGCAAGCACACCAAATATAACATAAACCAGTGCTTAAATCGGGATGCGCGCTCCGATCGGGGCTATAAACTTAGGTTCGTAGCACTGAAAACCGGCATAGTAGCAGAAAATAACCCCATTAAACCCGATCGGAGCGAGATGCCGATTTCTTCAATCGGCAGAAGCGGAGCGGGACTGTAGTTTCCAATGAAATACTGCAATTGCTTTCCAAAAAAAATAAAAGCATTACTTAGTATGCTAATAGTTTTTATTCATATGCTAAATCATCAAATATGCTGTCAGATATCTATCTTTGTAGCGTTCGGGATAAAAACCCGACATGTTATGCAAAAAGACATCGAAATTACAATGCTCCCTCATGAGGTAGAGCAAACCGAGCTGATCAACCAAAAACTTGCTCAAGCTTTAAAGCTACCCGAAGCTAGAATCAACGGCTACGAAATTCTTAAAAGATCGATTGATGCCCGTTCCCGAAAAGTTATCTTCCGCCTTCAAATAAGGGTTTTTGTTGATGAAGAAGCCATCCCGGAAGTGTATACAATAAATTATCCAAATGTAAGTGCGGCTAAACCCGTAATTATCATTGGAGCTGGTCCGGCAGGATTATTTGCTGCCTTGCAATGTATCGAAAATGGATTGAAACCAATTATTATCGAGCGTGGTAAAGATGTAAAACAGCGACGCAGAGATTTAGCTGCCATTAACAAACAAGGATTGGTAAATACCGAATCTAATTATTGTTATGGAGAGGGAGGTGCGGGTACTTACTCAGACGGTAAATTATATACCCGATCCAATAAACGTGGCGATATTAATAAAGTGCTTCAGGTTTTTGTAAATCACGGCGCAGAGCCTGATATTGCCATAGATGCCCGTCCGCATATCGGTACAAACAAACTTCCGCATATTATCACTTCCATTAAAGATACGATTTTAAATGCTGGGGGTGAGGTGATGTTCGATAGCCAGATGACTGATATTTTGGTCGAATTTGGTAAAGTAAAAGGAATAGAAATCAATTTTGAAGAAAAGCTGTTTGCCGACGAGGTTATCCTTGCCACCGGTCATTCAGCTAGAGATATATATGAACTTTTAAACCGTAAAAATATCCTGATCGAGGCCAAGCCTTTTGCCTTGGGTGTAAGGATTGAGCATCCTCAGGAAATTATTGATGCCGCACAATACCATTGCGATATCCGTTCAGAATTTTTACCGCCGGCATATTACAGCTTGGTAGAACAGGTAGGTAGCCGTGGTGTATTTTCTTTTTGTATGTGTCCCGGAGGAATTATCGCTCCCTGTGCTACAGGCGAAAATGAAATTGTAGTTAACGGCTGGTCGCCATCAAAGCGTAATAATCCATATGCCAATTCTGGTACTGTGGTTCAGGTTACTTTGGATGATGTTCAGGGCTATGATCCCTTAAGGATGTTGCATTTCCAATCAGAAATTGAAAAAATGGCTTTTGAGGCTGGTGGAGGTAACTTGGTAGCACCCGCACAACGCATGGTCGATTTCGTAAACAATAAGTTATCTATCGATCTGCCGAAAAATTCATATCTCCCAGGTACCAAAAGTTCAATGCTCGATAATATTTTACCCAATTTTGTATCCGATAGTTTGCGTGCAGCACTGCCTTTGTTCGGCAAAAAGATAAAAGGTTATTATACAAACGAGGCAATTTTAGTTGGGGTAGAGAGTAGAACATCTTCACCGGTCAGAATTCCCAGAGATAAAGAAACCTATCAGCATCCACAGGTAAAGGGTTTGTATCCTTGTGCCGAAGGGGCCGGTTATGCAGGTGGAATTGTATCGGCGGCAATAGATGGCATTAATTGTGCAAATGCAATATTAAGCGCATCATAACAAACTTTATATTGTACCAATTGTTGTTTTGGTATGTTTAATATCACGAATGAAATAAAAAAAGCCTTTAATGGCGATGCATGGCACGGTAATCATGTGATGCAAACGCTTAATAACGTTAATCCCGAAAGTGCATTTAGTCATTTTGTTCCAGGTGCCCATTCTATTGCTGAAATTGCCCTGCATTTAACCGCATGGACGGAAGAAGTTTCTTCAAGATTAACAGGTAAACCAGCTGAAGAACCTGCAATGGGTGATTGGCCTGAGCCAGAAGGTAGAACACCAAAAGATTGGGAGCGGATTATCTTCAATTTTAAAATCGCAAATGAAGAATTGATCAGGGTTTGCGAAGCAATTAAAGATAACCAGTGGGATGATGAAGTGAAAAGCGAGCGAAACCCAGCTTTAGGAACAGCTGTAACCAACGTAGAACTTGTAAGTGGATTGGCACAGCACCATGCCTATCATTCGGGGCAAATTGCTTTACTTTCCAAGTTTTAATCTCTGTAATACTCAAACTGTTATTCAATTTAATAAAAAATGAAAAAGACCCTAATTATAGGTGCATCGCCAGATCCATCAAGATACGCATATAAAGCAGCAAATATGCTCAAACGTTTTAACCACGAAATTGTAAATGTTGGGATAAAAAAAGGAGAGGTTGCGGGGGTAGAGATAGAAAAACCCGGCGAAATTTACAACGATATTGATACAATCACCTTATATATCGGTCCTGCGCTGCAGCCACAATACCACGATTACATTTTGGCAACTAAGCCTAAACGCGTAATTTTTAATCCAGGTACCGAGAATTATGAACTCGAAAAACTTCTGGATCAGCATGATATAGAGCCAGTTGAAGCATGCACCTTAGTATTGTTAAGTACAGGGCAATATTAAAACCTGTAAACGATACCCCAGTTAACATAATCTGCCTGGGCAAAGTGCATATAAGTTTTTGCTTGTAAACCCAAATGTGGCGTAATGTTATAAGTGGGACCGAATGTCCAGTACCATGTTGCTTTTTCCATTAACCTATTATAATGGATATACTTCCCGATTTGAGCTGCAACTGTAATACGCCATAAATTAATATCTGCACCCACACTAATACCTGTACGCCATTTATCATACGATGAGCCGTAATTCTGGAAAGTACCGGCATAATTGTTCGGATCAAAAGTGGTGAAATAATAAACTGCATCTGCTCCTGCTTTCAACGATATTACATCGTTAAGGTAGAAATTGTAACCAGCATACAATCCGCTTTTATATAAGCTTTTTGTGCGGTCGCCAAATAATCCCCTTGCACCTAAACCAGCACTAACCTCAACAGAATTTCTTTGGAGCGTAGTATATGTACTCTTCCGCTCAGCTGTTAATGCCTTTTGATTGTTTAGTTTAAGCCCGATGTAAACATTTCCGGTATTCAATCCACCATTAGGAACAGTTGCTCCACCGTTAGATACATGCAAAAAACCAAAGCCAGCCATTAAATCAGAATATTTACTTATCGGCAGTTCTATGCCCAAATCAGCTTTTATCGTTTCATTAATAGGGCTTCCTAAAAATCTGTTTTTAGTGTTGTTATAATAATACTTATTGGTATAGCCCAGGCCAACACCCGGTGTAAAGTTAAATTTGACTTTCCCAATTTTAAACAACTCAAAATCCATTTGTGCAACCAGGCCATATACCTGCCCGAACGCATGTTCAGAAGTATCCTTAGTACCCTTTAGTTTACTCAGATCTCTGAAAATAAAACCAATCCCGTATGATTTTGCTCCAATAAAATCAATCCATTTATCGCTGTTCTGGCTAATATCTTTAAAATAAGCCGCATCAAAACCCGTAATCTGATCCTGAAATAAGTGTCCTTGGTCGCTATTTACGTGCGTACCAAATACAGGCTTCAAAATAATCGAATGATTTTCTGGCGCAATTTGAGCTTTCGCAAATGTGAAGCCAGTTAGAACTATAACTAAAATGAGTAAATTTTTTTTCATTAGCTTTTACTAAAACGGTAAGCAAGACTATAAAAGGCGTAGCGATAGCCAGTAGCACTATTTTTAACCTCGTTAGAAGTAAAGGTAGCAGTATAATTGGCCGTCCAACGTGCAATAGCAAAAGTTAAACCAACCTGTGTGGTAAATACTATAGGTTTCGGTTTAAAGGTAATTGGGCCCTTATCATTTAAAAATAAGCCACCCTGTAAACTGGAATCAAAAGCAATAGCATGTAACTGCGGACTTACAGAAAGAAAAAGCTCATACTTGCGTTGCGCCTTGTTTACATTATTATTACTTACCAAACTGTTAAAAGCAGCTGAGCCATCCATATCATTAAATCTGCCCAAACGGAACATTGCGCCTAGGTTTGCTTTCGTAATTACATTGCCAAGTGCAGCCGAAGCAGTTCCGGTAACATCAAATATTTTATTATTTGTTTCAATCAGAAGATTATTATATTCTGCACCCAGATTTAACGTAGGTTCGCTATTTAAGCCGTATTCCCAACCCTCAATTTGATTTTGACCAACTAATTTATGAAATGCTTTCTGAAATTGTTCACCCAGGGCATCTTTACCCGTAATTCCAATCTGTGCAGAAACCTTAAGCATCTGTTTATTGGTGTAGTAACGGCTATAATTTGCCTCGCCATAAAGATAAGCTGTAAACGGGCGATCGTGCAGCGCAGGGTTTGGTACAAAACTATAATAAGGGTTATATATTTTTTGACCAAGTTCGAAACCGATAATCTCCTTGCTTCTTCCCGTTTTTAAATTTTCTCCGTTTAATGCATGCCTATATTTAATAAATGCGCCATTAGTATAATAGCGGTCACTTGTAATATCTATGTAAGCGTCGTTTTCAGAAATAATAACAAGCTCGTTTTTGTAATTTTGAGCATAACTAGCCTCAACTATTCCGATAAAAAGGAGAGAAAGGTTGAGTTTGAATAGGAACTTCATGTTTTTTTTGGGATAATTATAATAAAAGCATAAAAGTATTAAATATTGTTTAAATTTTTTGTTACGATATAGGTAGGCATAAAGGATTTGTAAGCTTTAATATATGTTGTAGAATTTCAGAAATCCACCAATGTGTTTATTGTTATCTGTAAAGCCTGTTCCTTTGCTACGATATAAGTTTCTTCCCGCGTTTCATTACAAGTCCTCACTGCGCTGCGGGCTTTTCATTTTAATCGGGTTTATTTTGCAGGGTTTTCCGGTAACCTGAAACAGCTGGGCGCAGATTGAACCTTGCAATCCCTATGAACAAAGCCCCTATAAACACGTTAACTTCCAAAAAGTTTGCCTTCCCCATTAAATTTTTCTTTCTGAAAACCATCAAGTTACGTCGGACCTGTGGATATTCCGTGGATTTTCTTTGCGGATAAGCTGAAATTACCTACTTTTGCATCCCGCTTCGGAGGAAGGGTTTTGAATGAAAGGATGGCAGAGGGTGATGATGGGGCAATATTTATTTTAAAATAAATATTGCGGGTGAGGAAAAGATTGCTACCTTTGCAGCCCGCTCCGGAAGGACGGAAAGCTGAATAAAATCAGCAAGTTGAAATAAGGGGAAAGGAAAAAAGAGAATCAAAAAATAAAATCTATTTTATTTGGAAGTTTGAAAAAGATCCTTACCTTTGCACTCCCAACCGAAAGGAAGGGCAAAAAGCTGAGCAGCGGATGTTGCGGAAAGCAAACAGAAAAAAGATTGAAACGGATGAAACACGGGGAAGACGAAGAAGACTTTTCCAAACTGAAACCGAAGATATATAAAATGGCCGGCCGTGAGGTTACCGGGTCAATAAGTTCTTAAAAGAGATGTCAATGTAGCGTAGCGAGGTAATGGAGTACCGATCAAAGTACATGATTACGTAGCTTTATTTTAAAGGTGGTGTCTAACAGACAACATAACAAAAAAGAAGACTATTTTTAACAATAGTTAAAACTGGTCAGCATCTTACAACACATTTTACAATGGAGAGTTTGATCCTGGCTCAGGATGAACGCTAGCGGCAGGCCTAATACATGCAAGTCGAACGAGATTGTCCAGCTTGCTGGATTTGAAAGTGGCGCACGGGTGCGTAACGCGTATGCAACCTACCTTAATCTGGGGGATAGCCCGGAGAAATCCGGATTAATACCGCATAAAATCACAGGATGGCATTATCCAATGATCAAACATTTATGGGATTGAGATGGGCATGCGTGTCATTAGCTAGTTGGCGGGGTAACGGCCCACCAAGGCGACGATGACTAGGGGATCTGAGAGGATGGCCCCCCACACTGGTACTGAGACACGGACCAGACTCCTACGGGAGGCAGCAGTAAGGAATATTGGTCAATGGAGGCAACTCTGAACCAGCCATGCCGCGTGCAGGAAGACTGCCCTATGGGTTGTAAACTGCTTTTATCCGGGAATAAACCTTTCTACGTGTAGGAAGCTGAATGTACCGGAAGAATAAGGATCGGCTAACTCCGTGCCAGCAGCCGCGGTAATACGGAGGATCCAAGCGTTATCCGGATTTATTGGGTTTAAAGGGTGCGTAGGCGGCCTGTTAAGTCAGGGGTGAAAGACGGTAGCTCAACTATCGCAGTGCCCTTGATACTGATGGGCTTGAATGGACTAGAGGTAGGCGGAATGAGACAAGTAGCGGTGAAATGCATAGATATGTCTCAGAACACCGATTGCGAAGGCAGCTTACTATGGTCTTATTGACGCTGAGGCACGAAAGCGTGGGGATCAAACAGGATTAGATACCCTGGTAGTCCACGCCCTAAACGATGAACACTCGCTGTTGGCGGTACACAGTCAGCGGCTAAGCGAAAGCGTTAAGTGTTCCACCTGGGGAGTACGCTCGCAAGAGTGAAACTCAAAGGAATTGACGGGGGCCCGCACAAGCGGAGGAGCATGTGGTTTAATTCGATGATACGCGAGGAACCTTACCCGGGCTTGAAAGTTAGTGAATCATTTAGAGATAAATGAGTGAGCAATCACACGAAACTAGGTGCTGCATGGCTGTCGTCAGCTCGTGCCGTGAGGTGTTGGGTTAAGTCCCGCAACGAGCGCAACCCCTATGTTTAGTTGCCAGCACGTTAAGGTGGGGACTCTAAACAGACTGCCTGTGCAAACAGAGAGGAAGGAGGGGACGACGTCAAGTCATCATGGCCCTTACGTCCGGGGCTACACACGTGCTACAATGGACGGTACAGAGGGCAGCTAGCCGGCAACGGTATGCGAATCTCACAAAGCCGTTCACAGTTCGGATTGGGGTCTGCAACTCGACCCCATGAAGTTGGATTCGCTAGTAATCGCGTATCAGCAATGACGCGGTGAATACGTTCCCGGGCCTTGTACACACCGCCCGTCAAGCCATGGAAGTTGGGGGTACCTAAAGTATGTAACCGCAAGGAGCGTCCTAGGGTAAAACCGATAACTGGGGCTAAGTCGTAACAAGGTAGCCGTACCGGAAGGTGCGGCTGGAATACCTCCTTTCTGGAGTAGCACCGCCTACTCGCCACGCAACATGATATTTCGAACAAGGTAAAAGGTAAAAGACCAAAGCTGAAAGGCAGCGGGCACAGATACCGGATACTTTAAAAAAAACAAGAGAAAAAAGAAACACCCAGAAGAAAACGGTGGGCTGCTATAAAGGCAAGCGCAACGGAGACATGAAGGGTAAGCCAAAAAGGGAAGCAGTAGCGGTAAGATACTATATACTGCAACTATTAAGCCTACCTTAAAATCAAGAAGTCCCGTAGCTCAGCCTGGTTAGAGCACTACACTGATAATGTAGGGGTCTCCAGTTCAAATCTGGACGGGACTACCATTGAAGTTTACAATTGGCGGTTTGCAGTAGACAGTTGTCATAACTGAAAACTGAAAACTGGAAACTGAAAACTGCACTCTGGGGGATTAGCTCAGCTGGCTAGAGCGCCTGCCTTGCACGCAGGAGGTCAACGGTTCGACTCCGTTATTCTCCACAATAAGAGTTTCAGCGGATGGCGCTGGAGCGTCCCGATAGCTATCGGGAAGGTCAACGGTTCGACTCCGTTATTCTCCACCATTAAGGTTGAGGGTTTAAGGTAGAGGGTATAGGGTAAAACCTATAGTTGAAACAAACCACAACATATACACACTTTATTACCGGGATAGGTAATATACATTGACATAAAGATTAAGAAAACAAGAAACGCCATGGGGCACATATATATAAAGATATATATGGAACGGTTCGAGACCGCAGTTTTTTACTAACGGAGCTGAAACGGAGCTTAGGTTGGGGACAATGAAACCCTCCGCCTTTATACCTTCGGCCTTCAGCCTCAGTAAAGTTCTTTGACATATTGGAAGAAGTTAAAAAAGAAGAGCAAACAACAATAGGCGACTGTTGTGTTTGTGCTCGCTTAAAGGGATCGCAAGAAACCGATAAGTATGAGACATCATGACAAGAGCAAAAAAAGCATACCATATGGCGCAAAAGGCATATGAGTAGAAGAAAGTAATAAAGAGTACACGGGGGATGCCTTGGCTCTCAGAGGCGATGAAGGACGTGATAAGCTGCGATAAGCTTCGGGTATTTGCAAATAGGAACTGATCCGAAGATTTCCGAATGGGGCAACCCGGCTAGTTGAAGACTAGTCACATATAATGAGCAAACCTGCCGAACTGAAACATCTAAGTAAGCAGAGGAAGAGAAAATAACAATGATTTCCTAAGTAGTGGCGAGCGAAAGGGAAAGAGCCCAAACCTACTTTGTTACGGCAAAGTGGGGGTTGTAGGACTACGATGTGGCATTGGTAAACAGAAGTGGAACGGGATGGGAAGCCCGGCGAGACAAGGTGATAGCCCTGTACACGTATAGAATACCAGTCTAGTAGTATCCTGAGTACCGCGAGGTCGGAGACGCCTTGTGGGAATCTGCCGGCACCATCCGGTAAGGCTAAATACTCCTGAGAGACCGATAGTGAACCAGTACCGTGAGGGAAAGGTGAAAAGAACCCCGAACAGGGGAGTGAAATAGAACCTGAAACCGTGTACTTACAAGCGGTCGGAGCATCCAAGTGGTGTGACGGCGTGCCTTTTGCATAATGAGCCTACGAGTTACTCCTCTCTGGCAAGGTTAAGTGCTTCAGGCACGGATCCGAAGCGAAAGCGAGTCTGAACAGGGCGTATAGTCAGAGGGGGTAGACGCGAAACCTTGTGATCTACCCATGGACAGGTTGAAGGTGCGGTAACACGTACTGGAGGACCGAACCGATAAACGTTGAAAAGTTTCCGGATGATCTGTGGGTAGGGGTGAAAGGCTAATCAAACTGGGAAATAGCTCGTACTCCCCGAAATGTTTTTAGGAACAGCGTGGATATTAAGTTTCATAGAGGTAGAGCTACTGATTGGGTGCGGGGGAGTCAAATCCTACCAAATCCAGACAAACTCCGAATGCTATGAAATATGATCTGCAGTGAGGCGCGGGGTGCTAAGGTCACGCGCCGAGAGGGAAAGAACCCAGACCATCAGCTAAGGTCCCCAAGTGACAGTTAAGTTGAACTAACGAGGTCCGATTGCACAGACAGCTAGGATGTTGGCTTGGAAGCAGCCATTCATTTAAAGAGTGCGTAACAGCTCACTAGTCGAGCGATCGGGCATGGATAATAAACGGGCATTAAACTGTTCACCGAAGCTATGGGATTGAAATATATCGGTAGGGGAGCATTCTATATGCAGCGAAGGTATCTGGTAATGGGTGCTGGAGCGTATAGAAAAGCAAATGTAGGCATAAGTAACGATAAGGCGGGAGAGAAACCCGCCCACCGAAAGGATAAGGTTTCCTGATCAACGCTAATCGGATCAGGGTCAGTCGGGACCTAAGGAGAACCCGAAGGGGAAATTCGATGGACAACTGGTTAATATTCCAGTACTTTTTATAACTGCGATGTGGGGACGGAGTAGTGACACTGCCGCGATCTGACGGAATAGATCGTTAAAGGCCGTAGGTATATCGATGGTAGGCAAATCCGCCAACGATGCTGAAAGCTGATAGTACCGCGAGCCTTCGGGTAAGCGGATAGCGCAGGTAATCAGACTTCCAAGAAAAACCGCTAAGCTTCAGGTTATAAAAACCCGTACCGCAAACCGACACAGGTATCCGGGAAGAGGATTCTAAGGTGCTCGAGTGAATCATGGCTAAGGAACTCGGCAAAATGGCCCTGTAACTTCGGGAGAAGGGGCGCTTGCAGCAATGTAAGCCGCAGTGAAAAGGCCCAGGCGACTGTTTAACAAAAACACATGGCTTTGCAAAATCGAAAGATGAGGTATAAGGCCTGACACCTGCCCGGTGCTGGAAGGTTAAGAGGGGATGTCATCGTAAGAGAAGCATTGAATCGAAGCCCCAGTAAACGGCGGCCGTAACTATAACGGTCCTAAGGTAGCGAAATTCCTTGTCGGGTAAGTTCCGACCTGCACGAATGGTGTAACGATCTGGGCGCTGTCTCAGCCATGAGCTCGGTGAAATTGTGGTCCCGGTGAAGACGCCGGGTACCCGCAACGGGACGGAAAGACCCCATGCACCTTCACTACAATTTAACATTGACATTGGATACAGGATGTGTAGGATAGGTGGGAGGCTTTGAAGCGGCGTCGCTAGGCGTCGTGGAGCCAACGTTGAAATACCACCCTTTCTGTATTCGGTGTCTAATCCCGCCAAGCGGGAGACATTGTTTGATGGGTAGTTTGACTGGGGTGGTCGCCTCCAAAAAGGTAACGGAGGCTTTCAAAGGTAAGCTCAGTACGCTTGGTAACCGTACGCGGAGTGCAATAGCATAAGCTTGCTTGACTGTGAGACAGACAAGTCGATCAGGGTCGAAAGACGGATATAGTGATCCGGTGGTTCTGCATGGAAGGGCCATCGCTCAAAGGATAAAAGGTACGCTGGGGATAACAGGCTGATCTCCCCCAAGAGCTCATATCGACGGGGAGGTTTGGCACCTCGATGTCGGCTCGTCACATCCTGGGGCTGGAGAAGGTCCCAAGGGTTCGGCTGTTCGCCGATTAAAGTGGCACGCGAGCTGGGTTCAGAACGTCGCGAGACAGTTCGGTCCCTATCTGTTGTGGGCGTAGGAATTTTGAGTGGGGCTGACCTTAGTACGAGAGGACCGGGTTGGACCAGCCTCTAGTGAATCTGTTGTTCCGCCAGGGGCATTGCAGAGTAGCTACGCTGGGAATAGATAAGCGCTGAAAGCATCTAAGTGCGAAACTAGCCACGAGATGAGAATTCCATATAGGACCGTAGAAGACTACTACGTTGATAGGCTACAGATGTAAAGCTGGTGACAGCACAGTCGAGTAGTACTAATCATCCGAAGCTTTCAAAGCAAACAGACTGTTGTTTGTTCTTCATAATAACTTCTTTCAATAATATGTCATTTAAGCGGAAAGCCAAAAGACCAGAGACCAAAGCGGAATACAGAGCTTTAAGCTTTGAGCTTTATCCTTTCAGCTCAAATAAAAATATTTAGGTGCCTATATCGGTGGTGTCCACCTCTTCCCATTCCGAACAGAGAAGTTAAGCCCACCAGAGCCGATGGTACTGCGGTAACACGTGGGAGAGTAGGTCGGTGCCAAATCTTAAAAGAAACCCTTCAGCAGAAATGCTGAAGGGTTTTCTTCGTTTAAGGCAATCCTATCAGCATTTCCAATTTTCTTCCCGACATGAAGATGCACTATGTTGGCTTGGAAACCCTTTCTTCATTACCTTAATTTCTAAATGGTAAAGAGGCTGTTTCCCGCAAATTAATCTGATTTACGAAAAGACTTTACCCGTTTTACTTTTTTGAATAAATGTTCAAACTAAACCATCCTTCCGATGTTCTTGGTTTATCATTTTAAATTTTAGCATAATTACTTCCACTCCTAAATTTAGTTACTCCAGTTTGGATATATTATAACGATAGGGATTTTTAATTTAATAAGATAATCTAAAAAGGAATTGATATTTTGCAACATTAATAATTAGATATGGCTTCGGGTTTTTTTGCGATTTTAGATGATATAGGTGCGTTAATGGATGATGTAGCAGTAACGGCAAAGGTCGCTGCTAAGAAGACTGCTGGAATTTTGGGTGATGACTTAGCCGTGAACGCAGAAAAATCAACTGGTTTTCTTTCATCAAGGGAACTGCCAGTGCTTTGGGCAATCACAAAAGGGTCTTTAGTTAATAAAATTATTATTGTCCCAATAGCATTACTCTTAAATGTTTTTTTTCCCGTAGCGATTAAAGTGATTTTGGTTCTCGGTGGATTATATTTGGCTTTTGAAGGAGTGGAAAAAATAGTAGAATATTTTTTTCATAAGGCCGAATCTTCGCATGCAGAAGCAAAAGAATTAATTCAGGAAGGAGAAGCTGCAGAAAAGGTAAAAATCAGATCTGCCATTACCACTGATTTTATCCTTTCAATAGAAATCGTAATCATCGCATTGGGCAGTGTACTAGATCAAAAACTTGCTATTCAGATTATGACCGTATCTGTTGTCGCTTTATTGGCTACAATTGGTGTTTATGGAATTGTAGCAGCAATTGTTCGAATGGATGATGTTGGTTACAGGTTAATCAAAGCTTACGGTGAAAAGGGGATACTATCACGCATTGGAAAGTTGTTGGTTCAGTCGCTACCAATTATAATTAAAATATTAAGTGTAGTGGGTACCGTGGCATTAATCCTGGTGTCAGGTGGAATATTTGCACATAACATAGCATTTTTACATCATGTTTTCCCTACTTGGCCATCAATTATTAGAGAATTTGGCTTTGGTCTCGTTGCTGGAATTGTTTTGGTTGCAATCATTACTTTAGTTAAAAAATTGATTGTTATTATTAAATCTTAATTCGTAGGGTTTTTATCGATCAATTAACCCATCTTAAAAGGATTTTTATTTTTTTTTGTAAAGTCTATTCCGTACTACTATAAAAGTCAAAAGCAGTAGTCCCGGCGAAAACCCAGGCGCTGCCGCTGCTGTTGGGTTTATCTGGCAGTATTATTTGGTAACTTGAAACAGCTGGGCGCAGATTGAACCTTGCAATCCCCCGAACAAAGTCCCCTCTAAACACGTTAACTTCCAAAAAGTTTGCTCACTCCATTAAATTTTTCTTTCTGAAAACCATACACTTACATTAAACTGTGCGTTTATAGTGATATTTTCTTTGCGGATAAGCTAAAATTCCCTACTTTTGCATCCCGCTTCGGAGGAAGGGTTTTGAATGAAAGGATGGCAGAGGGTGATGATAGGGCAGGATTTATTTTAAAATAAATGTTGCAGGTGAGGAAAAGATTGCTACCTTTGCAGCCCGCTCCGGAAGGACGGAAAGCTGAATAAAATCAGCCTATTGAAATAAGGGAAAGGAAAAAATAGAATTAAAAAATAAAATTTATTTTATTTGGAAGTTTGAAAAAGATCCTTACCTTTGCACTCCCAACCGAAAGGAAGGGCAAAAAGCTGAGCAGCGGATGTTGCGGAAAGCAAACAGAAAAAAGATTGAAACGGATGAAACACGGGGAAGACGAAGAAGACTTTTCCAAACTGAAACCGAAGATATATAAATGACCGGCCGTGAGGTTACCAGGTCAGCAAGTTCTTGAAAGAGATGTCAATGTAGCGTAGCGAGGTAATGGAGTACCGATCAAAGTACATGATTACGTAGCTTTATTTTAAAGGTGGTGTCTAACAGACAACATAACAAAAAAGAAGACTATTTTTAACAATAGTTAAAACTGGTCAGCATCTTACAACACATTTTACAATGGAGAGTTTGATCCTGGCTCAGGATGAACGCTAGCGGCAGGCCTAATACATGCAAGTCGAACGAGATTGTCCAGCTTGCTGGATTTGAAAGTGGCGCACGGGTGCGTAACGCGTATGCAACCTACCTTAATCTGGGGGATAGCCCGGAGAAATCCGGATTAATACCGCATAAAATCACAGGATGGCATTATCCAATGATCAAACATTTATGGGATTGAGATGGGCATGCGTGTCATTAGCTAGTTGGCGGGGTAACGGCCCACCAAGGCGACGATGACTAGGGGATCTGAGAGGATGGCCCCCCACACTGGTACTGAGACACGGACCAGACTCCTACGGGAGGCAGCAGTAAGGAATATTGGTCAATGGAGGCAACTCTGAACCAGCCATGCCGCGTGCAGGAAGACTGCCCTATGGGTTGTAAACTGCTTTTATCCGGGAATAAACCTTTCTACGTGTAGGAAGCTGAATGTACCGGAAGAATAAGGATCGGCTAACTCCGTGCCAGCAGCCGCGGTAATACGGAGGATCCAAGCGTTATCCGGATTTATTGGGTTTAAAGGGTGCGTAGGCGGCCTGTTAAGTCAGGGGTGAAAGACGGTAGCTCAACTATCGCAGTGCCCTTGATACTGATGGGCTTGAATGGACTAGAGGTAGGCGGAATGAGACAAGTAGCGGTGAAATGCATAGATATGTCTCAGAACACCGATTGCGAAGGCAGCTTACTATGGTCTTATTGACGCTGAGGCACGAAAGCGTGGGGATCAAACAGGATTAGATACCCTGGTAGTCCACGCCCTAAACGATGAACACTCGCTGTTGGCGGTACACAGTCAGCGGCTAAGCGAAAGCGTTAAGTGTTCCACCTGGGGAGTACGCTCGCAAGAGTGAAACTCAAAGGAATTGACGGGGGCCCGCACAAGCGGAGGAGCATGTGGTTTAATTCGATGATACGCGAGGAACCTTACCCGGGCTTGAAAGTTAGTGAATCATTTAGAGATAAATGAGTGAGCAATCACACGAAACTAGGTGCTGCATGGCTGTCGTCAGCTCGTGCCGTGAGGTGTTGGGTTAAGTCCCGCAACGAGCGCAACCCCTATGTTTAGTTGCCAGCACGTTAAGGTGGGGACTCTAAACAGACTGCCTGTGCAAACAGAGAGGAAGGAGGGGACGACGTCAAGTCATCATGGCCCTTACGTCCGGGGCTACACACGTGCTACAATGGACGGTACAGAGGGCAGCTAGCCGGCAACGGTATGCGAATCTCACAAAGCCGTTCACAGTTCGGATTGGGGTCTGCAACTCGACCCCATGAAGTTGGATTCGCTAGTAATCGCGTATCAGCAATGACGCGGTGAATACGTTCCCGGGCCTTGTACACACCGCCCGTCAAGCCATGGAAGTTGGGGGTACCTAAAGTATGTAACCGCAAGGAGCGTCCTAGGGTAAAACCGATAACTGGGGCTAAGTCGTAACAAGGTAGCCGTACCGGAAGGTGCGGCTGGAATACCTCCTTTCTGGAGTAGCACCGCCTACTCGCCACGCAACATGATATTTCTAATTAAGGTAAAAGGTAAAAGACCAAAGCTGAAAGGCGGAGGGCACAGATACCGGATACTTTAAAAAACACAAGAGAAAAAAGAAACACCCAGAAGAAAACGGTGGGCTGCTATAAAGGCAAGCGCAACGGAGACATGAAGGGTAAGCCAAAAAGGGAAGCAGTAGCGGTAAGATACTATATACTGCAACTGTTAAGCCTACCTTAAAATCAAGAAGTCCCGTAGCTCAGCCTGGTTAGAGCACTACACTGATAATGTAGGGGTCTCCAGTTCAAATCTGGACGGGACTACCATTGAAGTTTACAATTGGCGGTTTGCAGTTGACAGTTGTCATAACTGAAAACTGAGAACTGAAAACTGATAACTGCACTCTGGGGGATTAGCTCAGCTGGCTAGAGCGCCTGCCTTGCACGCAGGAGGTCAACGGTTCGACTCCGTTATTCTCCACAATAAGAGTTTCAGCGGATGGCGCTGGAGCGTCCCGATAGCTATCGGGAAGGTCAACGGTTCGACTCCGTTATTCTCCACATTTGAGCATAAAGCTTAAAGACCAAAGCTGAAAGCTTTCAAAAAACACAGAATACATACCTTATTACCGGGATAGGTAATATACATTGACATAAAGATTAAGAAAAGAAGAAACGCCATGGGGCACATACGATCAAAGGTATGGAACGGTTCGAGACCGCAGTTTTTTACTAACGGAGCTGAAACGGAGCTTAGGTTGGGGACAATGAAACCCTCCGCCTTTATACCTTCGGCCTTCAGCCTCAGTAAAGTTCTTTGACATATTGGAAGAAGTTAAAAAAGAAGAGCAAACAACAATAGGCGACTGTTGTGTTTGTGCTCGCTTAAAGGGATCGCAAGAAACCGATAAGTATGAGACATCATGACAAGAGCAAAAAAAGCATACCATATGGCGCAAAAGGCATATGAGTAGAAGAAAGTAATAAAGAGTACACGGGGGATGCCTTGGCTCTCAGAGGCGATGAAGGACGTGATAAGCTGCGATAAGCTTCGGGTATTTGCAAATAGGAACTGATCCGAAGATTTCCGAATGGGGCAACCCGGCTAGTTGAAGACTAGTCACATATAATGAGCAAACCTGCCGAACTGAAACATCTAAGTAAGCAGAGGAAGAGAAAATAACAATGATTTCCTAAGTAGTGGCGAGCGAAAGGGAAAGAGCCCAAACCTACTTTGTTACGGCAAAGTGGGGGTTGTAGGACTACGATGTGGCATTGGTAAACAGAAGTGGAACGGGATGGGAAGCCCGGCGAGACAAGGTGATAGCCCTGTACACGTATAGAATACCAGTCTAGTAGTATCCTGAGTACCGCGAGGTCGGAGACGCCTTGTGGGAATCTGCCGGCACCATCCGGTAAGGCTAAATACTCCTGAGAGACCGATAGTGAACCAGTACCGTGAGGGAAAGGTGAAAAGAACCCCGAACAGGGGAGTGAAATAGAACCTGAAACCGTGTACTTACAAGCGGTCGGAGCATCCAAGTGGTGTGACGGCGTGCCTTTTGCATAATGAGCCTACGAGTTACTCCTCTCTGGCAAGGTTAAGTGCTTCAGGCACGGATCCGAAGCGAAAGCGAGTCTGAACAGGGCGTATAGTCAGAGGGGGTAGACGCGAAACCTTGTGATCTACCCATGGACAGGTTGAAGGTGCGGTAACACGTACTGGAGGACCGAACCGATAAACGTTGAAAAGTTTCCGGATGATCTGTGGGTAGGGGTGAAAGGCTAATCAAACTGGGAAATAGCTCGTACTCCCCGAAATGTTTTTAGGAACAGCGTGGATATTAAGTTTCATAGAGGTAGAGCTACTGATTGGGTGCGGGGGAGTCAAATCCTACCAAATCCAGACAAACTCCGAATGCTATGAAATATGATCTGCAGTGAGGCGCGGGGTGCTAAGGTCACGCGCCGAGAGGGAAAGAACCCAGACCATCAGCTAAGGTCCCCAAGTGACAGTTAAGTTGAACTAACGAGGTCCGATTGCACAGACAGCTAGGATGTTGGCTTGGAAGCAGCCATTCATTTAAAGAGTGCGTAACAGCTCACTAGTCGAGCGATCGGGCATGGATAATAAACGGGCATTAAACTGTTCACCGAAGCTATGGGATTGAAATATATCGGTAGGGGAGCATTCTATATGCAGCGAAGGTATCTGGTAATGGGTGCTGGAGCGTATAGAAAAGCAAATGTAGGCATAAGTAACGATAAGGCGGGAGAGAAACCCGCCCACCGAAAGGATAAGGTTTCCTGATCAACGCTAATCGGATCAGGGTCAGTCGGGACCTAAGGAGAACCCGAAGGGGAAATTCGATGGACAACTGGTTAATATTCCAGTACTTTTTATAACTGCGATGTGGGGACGGAGTAGTGACACTGCCGCGATCTGACGGAATAGATCGTTAAAGGCCGTAGGTATATCGATGGTAGGCAAATCCGCCAACGATGCTGAAAGCTGATAGTACCGCGAGCCTTCGGGTAAGCGGATAGCGCAGGTAATCAGACTTCCAAGAAAAACCGCTAAGCTTCAGGTTATAAAAACCCGTACCGCAAACCGACACAGGTATCCGGGAAGAGGATTCTAAGGTGCTCGAGTGAATCATGGCTAAGGAACTCGGCAAAATGGCCCTGTAACTTCGGGAGAAGGGGCGCTTGCAGCAATGTAAGCCGCAGTGAAAAGGCCCAGGCGACTGTTTAACAAAAACACATGGCTTTGCAAAATCGAAAGATGAGGTATAAGGCCTGACACCTGCCCGGTGCTGGAAGGTTAAGAGGGGATGTCATCGTAAGAGAAGCATTGAATCGAAGCCCCAGTAAACGGCGGCCGTAACTATAACGGTCCTAAGGTAGCGAAATTCCTTGTCGGGTAAGTTCCGACCTGCACGAATGGTGTAACGATCTGGGCGCTGTCTCAGCCATGAGCTCGGTGAAATTGTGGTCCCGGTGAAGACGCCGGGTACCCGCAACGGGACGGAAAGACCCCATGCACCTTCACTACAATTTAACATTGACATTGGATACAGGATGTGTAGGATAGGTGGGAGGCTTTGAAGCGGCGTCGCTAGGCGTCGTGGAGCCAACGTTGAAATACCACCCTTTCTGTATTCGGTGTCTAATCCCGCCAAGCGGGAGACATTGTTTGATGGGTAGTTTGACTGGGGTGGTCGCCTCCAAAAAGGTAACGGAGGCTTTCAAAGGTAAGCTCAGTACGCTTGGTAACCGTACGCGGAGTGCAATAGCATAAGCTTGCTTGACTGTGAGACAGACAAGTCGATCAGGGTCGAAAGACGGATATAGTGATCCGGTGGTTCTGCATGGAAGGGCCATCGCTCAAAGGATAAAAGGTACGCTGGGGATAACAGGCTGATCTCCCCCAAGAGCTCATATCGACGGGGAGGTTTGGCACCTCGATGTCGGCTCGTCACATCCTGGGGCTGGAGAAGGTCCCAAGGGTTCGGCTGTTCGCCGATTAAAGTGGCACGCGAGCTGGGTTCAGAACGTCGCGAGACAGTTCGGTCCCTATCTGTTGTGGGCGTAGGAATTTTGAGTGGGGCTGACCTTAGTACGAGAGGACCGGGTTGGACCAGCCTCTAGTGAATCTGTTGTTCCGCCAGGGGCATTGCAGAGTAGCTACGCTGGGAATAGATAAGCGCTGAAAGCATCTAAGTGCGAAACTAGCCACGAGATGAGAATTCCATATAGGACCGTAGAAGACTACTACGTTGATAGGCTACAGATGTAAAGCTGGTGACAGCACAGTCGAGTAGTACTAATCATCCGAAGCTTTCAAAGCAAACAGACTGTTGTTTGTTCTTCATAATAACTTCTTTCAATAATATGTCATTTAAGCGGAAAGCCAAAAGACCAGAGACCAAAGCGGAATACAGAGCTTTAAGCTTTGAGCTTTATCCTTTCAGCTCAAATAAAAATATTTAGGTGCCTATATCGGTGGTGTCCACCTCTTCCCATTCCGAACAGAGAAGTTAAGCCCACCAGAGCCGATGGTACTGCGGTAACACGTGGGAGAGTAGGTCGGTGCCAAATCTTAAAAGAAACCCTTCAGCAGAAATGCTGAAGGGTTTTCTTCGTTTAAGGCAATCCTATCAGCATTTCCGATTTTCTTCCCGACATGAAGATGCACTATGTTAACTTGGAATCCCTTTCTTCATTACCTTAATTTCTAAATAATAAAGAGGCTGGTCGTGCTGATCTCCGCATATTGTTTTTACCATCATTAAGCTGTTAAGTAAAATTAAGCACTATGTTGGCTTGGAAACCCTTTCTTTATTACCTTTATTTCTAAATGGTTGATGGTTAGGTTCCCGCTGATTACGAAGAGGGTTTTCTTTTCTCTACCATTAAGAAGTTAAGAAAGATTAAGGTATTATATCAAAACAGGCTCTTCCATAAATGTTATGATGAAGAAATATTTCCAACAGATTATGTTGTTGATACACTTCATTATGACTTGTTAAAAAATGTAAAATCTTTCACCCTCAAGGTAATAAAACCGTATTATTGTAGTATTTCGTACATACTATCATAATGAATGTGAACTTTAAGACATTGACTTTTCTTGCTTTAATTTTGTGCATAAACACCTCCGTTTTTGCTCAAAGTAAAAATGTGCAACTTCCGGCAAATTGGTTTAATCTCGATTTGTTAGAAAATGGATATTTCGGAATAAGTACGGAAAAGGCTTATCGCGATATTTTGAAAGATAAAAAGCCAAAGCAAAATATCATTGTGGCTGTAATTGATGGGGGAGTAGATATTAAGCATCCGGACTTACAACGCATATTATGGACGAATAAAAAGGAAATTCCTGGAAACGGAATTGATGATGACGGAAATGGTTACATTGATGATATTCATGGCTGGAATTTTATTGGATCAAAAAAAGGAAATCTCGAGTATGATAACTTAGAATTGGTACGCTTATTAAGAATTTATACACCAAAATATCAATCCACAACCAATCTAACACCTTTGGATAGCAGCCAAAAGGAAGAATTTAAATTGTATAAAAAAATGGTAGGCGACTTCGGGAAAAAGTATGAGGATGCCAGTAACACATTTTCTGTACTTATTGCAATTAACAAAGTTTTGGATTCGGTAGCTAAAATCAATAAAAAGGAAGTACCTACGTTGGAGGATGTTGATCGTTATAAAGCGGATGATGAGACCGAAGAACAGGTAAAAAATATCATCAGAAAAGGATCTAGAGAGGATGGAAGTTTTGATAAATTTTACAAAAGCATCAAAGAAGGTTATAAGCAATATGATGCAATGTTAAAATACAACTTAAATCCTAAATATGATATGCGTGCTGAATTGGTTGGTGATGATTACACCAATCCTTATCAGAAAAACTACGGGAATAATGATGTAAAAGGGCCAGATGCATTCCATGGAACCCATGTATCAGGTATTATAGGTGCAGATCGCACAAACACTGAAGGCATTTTTGGTGTAGCCAATAATGTAAGTATTATGGCTATCCGGGTTGTGCCCACTGGTGATGAACGTGATAAAGATGTAGCCAATGGTATCCGCTATGCGGTAGATAACGGCGCAAAGGTGATTAACATGAGCTTCGGCAAAAGTTATAAATGGGATAAAAAAGCAGTAGATTCTGCTGTTAAATATGCGGAAGAAAAAGGTGTTCTATTGGTGCATGCTGCTGGAAACGACAATCAAAATAATGATTTAGAAGAAAATTATCCTAATAAGTTCTTCGATAGTAAGGAAGCTGAAGCTTATAAACAAGCAAACAAAAAGCCAACTAAACCAGATTTTACACCTCCTAAACCAATGGCACAAAATAATGGAATGGGTATGCGGCCACCTTTCGAAAGGTCGGCATTGATTAAAGCTATTCCGGTAGACACTGCTAAGTTTAATCTCCCACATGCCAGCAATTGGATTGAGGTTGGTGCAAGTGCTTACAAGGATGATGATAACCTTAAAGCAGATTTTTCAAACTATGGTAAATACAATGTAGATGTTTTTGCACCAGGATTTTTAATAAAGTCAAGCGTACCCGACAATAAGTATGAGGAGGCGGATGGTACCAGTATGGCTTCGCCTGTTGTTGCAGGTTTGGCCGCATTAATTTTAAGCTACTATCCGGAATTAAAGCCTGCTCAAATACGTGAGATTCTTATGAAATCCGTTTCAAAAGTTGCACACAAAGTAAAATACAAAAACGAGAAAGGTGAAAATGTTCGGGTACTTTTTAGTGAGGTTTGTGTGAGCGGAGGTATTGTTAATGCCTATAATGCTTTAAAATTGGCTGAAACGTATAAATAGTTCTCAGCTATCGATTTTTTATTTTACAGAAATAGTTTGGATAAACTCCTGAAACGTTCCGAATGTATAATTTTTAACTTTCATCCATGAAATAAGTTTTTCCATGCGTTTAATCATTTTAATGCCGGTATTTTTCCTTACATAAGCGGGGAAACCAAATCTTTCAAAATCTTTCAGGTCAGTAAATTCCCAGGGATGAAAATAAATATTCAAGTATTTATCCTTTTTATAAGTCCAGCTGGCTAATGTTTTATATACGCTTAATGGGAGGTTATGAAAGGAAAGCCAAAACAAAGGAAAACGAATCAGCGGACTTACCGAAGCTGGAATTTGTATTACATTATCCTTAATAAAATGTGTTCTCGAAATATTAAAATTATTGTAACGCCCTGGTAAATAAGTTGGATTAATAGATGTATTATATCTGTATCCGGCTTTTTCAATTTCTTTTTCATCAACAGGCATCATCCTGGCCATTCGGTATCCTGTAATTTCTTTGCCAGAGAGTTCTTCTAATTTAAGTTTAGATTGAAGCAGGTGTTCTGGTTTAAAATCAGAATGATAATAGCCATGGGAAGCGAGTTCGTGACCTGTTTCTGTAATTCGTTTTATCAGATCTGGAATATTTTCGGCAAAAGTAACTGTACAGAAAAACGTGGCTTTCACATTGTATTTATCCAAAATGTCTAAAATGGTAATGGTTCCTTCCCTCGAAATGGAAATCTGATCTTCAAAAGAAATGTCTTTTCCATATTCAAAAGGCATATCAAACTCTTCGATATCAAAACTTAAAAGCACCATTTTATTTATGTTGAATATTTGTTGAACGGATGATGTAATTTGGACGGTTTTTAGATTGCATAAACATTTTACCGACGTAGATGCCAATTATCCCTAAAATGATGAGTTGTAATCCTCCAAAAAAAACAATGGTCATGATTACTGATGCCCAGCCGGAAACTTCAACATTATTTACGAATGCATAAATAATATAGGGAATGTATAGCACCGAAGCGAAAGAAAGGGTGAAACCCAAGTAAACGGCAGAATAAAGCGGTTTTATACTGAAAGAAGTAACACCATGAAGTGCTAGCCTCATCATTTTTTTAAACGTGTATTTACTTTGGCCTGAAAACCGGGCAGCAGGGTTATACCTGATGGCAAATTGTTTAAAACCTAACCATTTCACTAATCCACGCAAAAAAGGCTCATTTTCATGAAAATTTCTAAAAACAGAAACAACTTTTTGGTCGAGCAAACGGAAATCAGCCGCTCCCGGCTCAAGGTCAATATCCGAAAGCCAGTTTAAGGTTTTGTAAAACAGATTCGATGAACTTCTTTTACCTTTTGACAAATTTTTATCTTCTTCACGGATGGTATAGACTACTTCAAAACCTTCCTCCCATTTTTGGAGCATTTGTGGAATCAGCTCTGGTGGATGCTGCATATCACAATCCATAGAAATAACACAATCGCCGAAAGCATGATCCATACCCGCTTTTACTGCCAGTTGATGGCCGAAGTTTTTAGAAAATTCCAGAAAAAATATATTATCTGCGGTTAATGCATGGTCTTTTATTTTTTCTAGGGTATGATCGGCACTTCCGTCATCCACAAGGATAATCTCGTAACGATAATTGATCGTAGAAAAAACATTTTTAATACTTTCTGCAATTACAAAAATATTATCGGCTTCGTTGTAGGCAGGGATTACTATAGAAACTAATTTATTCATTCTCGGCAATCAGATAAGATTTAAAATCTTCTTTCATCATTTGATATATTATGGTTAGCCAAATGATTACGCAAGGTAGGGCTTTAAGGGAATATAGACGAATAAATTCTTTCACTGATTTGGGAAAAATGTCGGTTGGAGATAAGCTGGTTAAGATAAAAGCGAAAACAAACAATGCAATTACCCATACTTTTTTGGGTTTTTGTTGCACCACGAACCAAATGGCAACACCGGCGAATGCGATAATGTAAGTTGGCGATTCCGACCCGCTGCTAAATATAACAGTAAAAATAAGTGTAGATGCGAGAAGCATTAACCTAAAACCTAAATTTTTGTATTGATTGATCCGCAGATATGGTAAACCGAACAAAAGCACACCGCCCAACAAAAATGGTGTATTTGGAATATTTACGTTCCCGGATACTCTTCTCACAATCCCCATTAAAGAAATATCCTGAAAAGATGTTAAAGAAGCATTTATATCATTTTTATGCGCGAGTGAGTGGTACCAATCGGCATAGCATTGAACAATAAATGCTGGTGATGAGAGTGCCATTGGTAATAAAAAGAGTGCGGTGAAAGCAATAAAACAGCCTATAATAAATTTTAATTTATTCTTAGCGAAGAAAAAAAATGCGAGTCCTACAATTCCATAGAGTTTAACAAGCGTGCCAAAGGCAATAAAAAATGCTGATTGTATTTCTTTCTTTTTGATCAGGTAAGAAAAGCTGAGTAATATTATTCCGGTTAGGGCAATGTTGAATTGAAAACTGAATAGGGTAGTTAAAGTTTCGTGAGCACAGATCCAGGCAATTATAGTACGTTTATTTATTGAAATGGGTAGGCTGTAAATACCCCATAGTAATATACATACATTAGAAATGTTCCATAGAATGGCGCCCAAACCATCAGGAAGTAAAGCAAATGGGGCAATAAAAATAGAGAATATGGGTCCGTAGTGGTTACTATCTAAATATTCAGGATAATTGTTATATAAGTTTTGTAAATCTACAGTGTGCCAATATACATATTTAAAAATCAGGTAATTGTTATAAGTATGGTGATGATATTGCTTATAACCTGCTACAATAGCTAATATCAGGTAAATGGCAAAAATGCATTCCTTTTTTAACAGAAATGACGATAGTTTATTAAAATTAGCTTTTTTGAGATTGTTCATTAACGGTTTAGTGTTGCAATATAACCATTTTAACATATCGCATAATCATCTATTGCTTTAACGGCTGATAATTGTGGTATTTTTTGCCATTGGCAGATATATGCTTAAAACTTTTCGCCCGTTTTCAAGTCCGCAAGATTGAAGTTTTTAAAAGAGCCAATCCCTGCGAACATAATTTTGAAGCCCATTAATTTTCCAATGGGTTTATGATAGGTGGTTTTAAAAACTTCCTTATTATCTATTAATAAGGATACGTGCTGATTTTTTACTCGTAATTTAACATTTTTACTAATGGTTAAATCATGTCCGAATGCTCTTAAATCAGTTTTATCTCCATTTTTAAACTGCTCAGAAAATCTGTAAGCACTCCACGCAATACATTCTGGTTTGATAATACTTAGAAAATGACTATCGCTTTCTCCATACACCACAATATCGGCCTGAGAGCAGCGAACACCTGGTCTTTCGGCCGAGGTTTTAATATCGGCACTAAATTCAAAATTATCAGCACTAATAGCTGTGGGTCTTACATTTGCAAACGATACAAAAAAGGTTTTACTGGTATCGATACCTGCATTCAGTAATTCCTTAGTGGTAACATGATAATCAGGAGCGGTAGAAATTTTCTTTAATATTGGATATACCCTAGTTGTATCATATTGTATTGTAGCAATCACATCCCATCCCTTGCTTTGCAGGTAAACATAAGCGGTATCTATAGGTGTATTTTTGTGGTATAATATTGGGAAATAACGCCCCGGAGTTTCATAATAATGATTAACAACAGCATTTGCAGAAGCAGATCGTTTGGTTTTAGCATCTCCAAAGTCTATTATAAAAGTTGATGGATCATCAGGTAGATTTCCCAAAACATCCAGTTTAAAAATGGCAGAATGCGGACTTTTACCTTCGGGGTTTAAACAGGTTAATTTAACATTGCTAACACTCTGGTTACCACTTAAGAAAAGGAAGAAAATTATGCCGGTCATTATAATGCCAAAGCCTAACAAAACGTAGATATAGGTTTTGTTCTTATGCTTTGAAGTCCCCGGTTTTATTTCTGGCTTAATAGGAGTATCCTTTTCATTTAGTGGGTGTAAAAGTTCAAATTCATACCAATCTCTAAAACCAATAAATTGAGCAAGGGCATCTCTTGTTGCTTTTTGTGGGTAATAACGTGTTGATGTTTTGAGCTTTCCGAAAATGCGTTTTAGGGTGTTTTCACTCAAATGAACTTTTGTTTTTCGATGCAATAAACCACTAAGCTTGATATAGTCGCTATTTCTCCATTCCGAAATGCTTTTTTCACTAATCTCCTTGGCAACTTTTTTACAGCAAATATCCAGCTGTTTAAAAAAAACAGAATTTTCGGCTTGTACAAACTCGTTATTCATTTGATTTAATTGACTGATTTTTAATTTGTTGTCTTGTCAATAATATTGGCAAACATTTGTACAAATGGTTAGTATTTGGTGATATAAATCATTACCTAAGTTTATAAAAGCAAAATCAAAGGTTGAAACCAATTGCTGCAAAACAAACTATTTTTTATAAAACTAACCAAATTAAATGAAAAAAAAACTACTCTTATTTGTGCTGCTTTTGTGTACGTTTTACACCTTAAAGGCACAAACCAGATTTGTTACCGGAAAGGTAATTGATGCTGGTAGCAAAGAAAGTCTTGTCGGTGTAACCATAAGTATTCCTGAAAAAAAAACAGGTACAACCACTGATGCGAACGGACAGTTTAGCCTTAATATTCCTAATGGTACCAATAAACTGTTGGTTACCTATATTGGCTATCAGGAACAAACTGTTTCAATAACGGGTAATAACCTTAATATCAGTTTAATCGCGGACACAAAAAATTTAAATGATGTCGTGGTAGTAGGTTATGGTACCCAGAAAAAGAAAGATTTAACAGGGGCAATTGCAACGGTTAGCGGGCAAGACATTACAAACCGTCAAACCTTGCAAGTATCAGAAGCTTTGCAGGGAGCAGTTCCTGGCGTAAGTGTAACCCGTAGCAATTCGGCACCGGGTGCAGGTGCTACAGTACAAATCAGGGGGGTAACTACACTTAATACCAATGGTCCTTTAGTTGTTGTAGATGGCATACCTGTGAGCAGCATGGATTTAGTCAACCCAAATGATATTGAATCATTGAGTGTTTTAAAAGATGCAGCTTCGGCTGCAATTTATGGCTCAAGGGGTGCTGCAGGAGTAATATTAATTACAACAAAGCGTGGCGCAAGCGGGGTTTCGAGTATTGATTACAATTTCGAGTATGCTTTACAAAAGCCAACAGCCCTTCCTGAATATGTAAATTCGCCAAAATATATGCGTTACTTTAACGAGCAGGCCGTTAATGATGGTGCGGCAACAGGTCCATATGCGCAGGATGCCATTGATAATTTCGAAAAAAACAGAGCGGTCACTCCTGATAAATTTCCTTTTGCTGATACTGATTGGCAAGATTTAATTATGACCAATAAATATGCACCAAGAAAGCAACATGATTTGGTGTTTACCTCCGGCACTGAAAAATTAAGAACAAAAGTTTCGTTGGGCTATCAAGATGTAGGCGCATTTTATGATCATTATAATTATGAACGATATCAATTTAGAATAAACAACGACATTAAAATCAGTAATAAATTTAGTGCAACTGCAGATCTGGCCTTTCGTCGTTTAAATAACCTATCTCCTGTTGCTAACCCTTTTAGTGGTCAAACGCCTATTTACGAAGCTAGGGTATTGCCTCCGGTATACGCCGCTTATTATTCAAATGGTGCTTTTGCTCTTGCTAAAGATGGACGAAATCCGTTAGCACAACTAAATGAGGGGGGCACAACCGCCTCAAAATCTAACCAGCTCCAAGCCAGGTTAGTGTTAAACTTTAAACCAATTGACAATTTAACCTTATCTGGGGTTGTTGCACCGACTTTCGATTTTAATAAAAGCAAGGCATTTTCAAAGAAAATTGCATTCACCAATCCCGATGGGAGCCCAAGTGCAGCAAGTAATACCTCACTCACCACATTAAATGAATCGAGAGATGAGATTTACCAAATTACAGGCCAGTTTTTGGCAAATTACACCAAAACCTTTACCAATAAACATAATTTTAGCGCGCTGGCGGGTTACGAAAGCATTTATTCAAATGCTGAATCACTTGGTGCAAGCAGAGATGGTTTTCCTTTGTTAGATTTTCCATATTTAACGGTGGGTTCAACTGCGCTACGTGATAATTCTGGAGGCGCAACTGAAGAAAGTTTACATTCTGTATTTGGCCGGGTTGCCTATGATTATATGGGAAAATATCTTTTCCAGGCAAATTTAAGATTAGACCAATCTTCGCGGTTTGCACAAGGTTTTAGAAGTGCTACTTATCCTTCATTTTCAGCGGGTTGGGTGCTTTCAGAAGAAAATTTTATGAAAAAAACAAAATGGATTAATTTCTTAAAACTCAGGGCTTCGTATGGCGAGGTGGGAAACCAACGGATCAGTAATGGACCTGGTGGGGGACAAGTTTATTACCCTTATCAGGCCAATATCGACCTTCGAAATGTTTTATTCTATCAAAATGGCGTACTTGTTCCTTTAAGTTCTGGAAGCCAGACTGCTTATGCGGTAAATGATATCAGATGGGAAACTACCCGCTCTACAGACATAGGATTGGATGCTACCTTCTTAAATAATAGGTTAAATATTACTGCTGACTATTTTAAAAAAAGTACTAAAGACATTTTGTTGCTACTTGATATTCCATTAAATATGGGCTACGATAAACCACAGCAAAATGCGGGTATACTTGATGTAAGCGGTTGGGAACTAGGCCTAAACTGGAAAGATAAAATTAACGATTTTAATTATAGCGCTAGTTTTAATATTTCTGATGCTAAAAGTAAAATAAAAAACATGAGTGGTACACGCCAGGAAAGTGGCAGTACTTTAGTTAATAAGGAGGGAAGCCAGTTTAACGAATGGTATGGTTATGTGAGTACAGGTATTTACCAGACTGCTCCAATAGCAGGAACTGCAAAAACCAGCGCTGCAATCACTGCTGGCGATGTAGGTTATAAAGATATAGATGGTAATGGAATAATCAATGCCGACGATAGGGTGTTATTAGGCGGATCATTGCCTCGTTATCAGTATGGCGGTAATATAAATTTGGGTTATAAAGGCTTTGATTTTGGTATTACTTTTCAAGGAGTTGGCAAAAAACTAAGCCGACTAAACAATGATATCGTTCGGCCTTTTCAAGAGCAGTTCGGTAATTTTCCAACTTATTTAGAAGGAAATTTTTGGAGCAAAACCAACACAACTGAACAAAATTTAAACGCAACATTACCTAGGTTAACCAATTCCAATGCTGCTAATAATTATGCCTCATCAGATTTTTGGTTATTCGATGGTTCTTATTTTAGGTTAAAAAATATTACACTGGGTTATACTTTTGATAAATGCAATGTTTTTCAAAAACTAGGACTTAAATCTATTCGCTTATATATTTCTGCCAACGATTTCTTAACCAGTAGTAAATATCCTAAATATGCCGATCCAGAGTCTGGCAATGCAAGCTATCCTATCGTTACCACATTTCTAAGTGGTATAAGTGTTAAATTTTAATCTATACAAAATGAATAAGACAATCATATATGCATTTTTGACGATAGGCATTATTACTGCATCGTCATGCAAAAAACTCGATTTATCAGATCCATCCAGTCCTGCTACAGGTAGCTTTTATACTAACCAGAACGAGCTGGAATTGGCGGTAAATGATTTATACCGGATAGATTTTTGGACTTCTGCTAAAACCGCAACTAGCACATGGGAGGAGTTTTTCTCAGATAATTGCTTTTATCGTGGTGGATCAGGCGGTAATCCAGTTATAGCGGGTAGCCTGTCATCTGATAATGCCAATGTGCAAACCTATTATTTAAATTGTTATAAAGCCATTGCAAGGGTAAATACCTTTTTAGAAAATAAAGATCGGGCAGCAGCAACTACGCCTACTGCCATAATAACCAGGTTAGAAGCCGAAATGCGATTGATTAGGGCTTATCAGTACACTAAATTAATAACCCATTTTGGCGACGTACCTTTAAATACCAAAACGCTAACCATAGATGAGGCAAAAAATGTAAATAAAACCAGTAAAGCAGATATTTATACCTTTTTAAAGGGAGAATATGAGTTTGCCGCACAAAACTTACCTCAAAATTATGGAACTGCTATAAAAAGATTAACAAAAGGAGCAGCCTTAGCCTTGCAAGCGCGTACTGCTTTATATATGGGTGATTGGGAAACGGCCAGATCATCATCGTTAGCGGTTATGAATTTAGCAGGAGCTGGCGCTTATACTTTAAACGCTTCTTATGATAACCTTTTCCAATTGGCTGGCGAGCAAAGTGCAGAGATTATATTTAGTATACCCAGAGACCAAACGCAGCAGGTATTTAGTGTGCCAGATGATATTCTGACGCGTAACGCTGGTGGTTTTGGTGCTACCTTGCCAACCCGCGAATTGGTAGATGCTTTCGAATGTACAGATGGAAAGCCGATTGATGAATCCCCTTTGTACAATCCATTAGATCCTTTCACAAACCGCGATCCACGATTAATTGCTACAATAGTACCATTTTATAGTAATACCTCTTCAACAGCGGTACCGCGTACCAGTTATTGGTTAGGCTATAACTATAATCCACACCCCGATTCTGCACAGGTATGGAGCAATAAGTTAGGGCGAAAGGTAACCAACAACGATACGCGCGCTGTTGCACCTTTTGCAAGTTTTACCGGTTTTGTATTTAAAAAAGGTGTTGCTCAGAATTGGTCTGATACGCATAAGGAAGATAATGATGCCATTATTATCCGCTTTGCTGAAATACTACTTACTTATGCGGAGGCAAAAATTGAATTGGGACAAGCCGATAATACCGTACTTGATGCCATTAACAAAGTTAGGGCCAGAGCTTATGGCCTATCTGTTAGTCAAATAGCCTCTTATCCAGCAATTACTACTTTAGATTTAGCACAACTAAAAAATGTGGTAAGAAGAGAACGTAGGGTAGAATTTGCTTTTGAAGGACTGCGTTATATGGATTTGATTAGATGGAAATTAGCAGAAAAGGCATTAACACGTCCTGTTATCGGTTTGCCAGACCCAGTAAATCAAAATAGAGTCAAATGGCCTTTTCCGGGTGTTACGCCAATTGATGACGATGGAATTGCCGATTACAGTGGCTTTGGTACCGATGTTAAAGTTTTATTTCAGCGTAACTTCGACAAATCGAAACAATACTTATGGCCATTACCGGCTATTGAAGTAAGGGCAAATCCCAAATTAATACAAAATCCAAATTACTAATCCACACATGAAAACAAAACCTGATGATAAAATTTAGTCTCTTACTAAGTACTGCGATCCTTACTGGCCATTTGAGCTATGCTCAAGATAAGCCCTTAAAAGTAAGTGGAGTATACCCACATTTAGCCACATTTAACGAAAGTTGGTCTCTGCCCGGAAGTATAAAAAAAACAAATGGTGATGGTGGCGAAAACGGTATTGGAGCCATTACCCCATGGGCAGGCAAACTTTGGATGGTAACCTATTCCCCACACATGCCTAAAGGAAGTTCTGATAAGTTGTATAGCATTGATAATGAACTCAATGTTACCATTCATCCCGAGAGCATTGGTGGCACACCTGCAAACCGGATGATCCACAAAGAGTCTAACCAGTTAATAACGAGTAACTATTTTATAAATGATAAAGGAATTGTGAGGACTATTCCATTTTCGGTTATGCCTGGCAGAATGACGGCTACAGCACGGCATTTAACTAACCCGGCCAATATGGTTTACTTTTATGATATGGAGGGCATGTTATACGAAGCAAATGTGCATACCCTGGCAGTAAAAAAGCTTTTTAATAAACCTGTGCCAGGCTGGCATGGTAAAGGTGCTTACACTGCGAAAAAACAATTGGTGGTTGCAAATAATGGCGAAGAAGCTGTTTTTAAGCTAACAAAAGATATGCTAGAAGCTGGAGATTTACCAAAAAACGATGAAGAAAAAGGTGTTTTAGCAAGTTGGGATGGAAATACCTGGAAAATTATTGAAAGAAAACAGTTTACAGATGTAACCGGACCTGGTGGTATTTACGGTTCGCCAAATGATGAAAGCCCGTTGTGGAGTATAGGTTGGGATAAACGTTCTGTAATGCTGAAATTATTGGATCATGGGCAATGGTATACATATCGTTTGCCAAAAGCTGCGCATACCTATGATCATAGAGGTGGCTGGTATACCGAATGGCCACGTATCCGTGAAGTTGGAAATAATAAAATGTTGATGGATATGCATGGCATGATGTATGATTTTCCTAAATCTTTTTCAAGGAAAAACAGCAGTGGCATTACACCTGTAAATAGCCATTTACGTTATATTCCTGATTTTTGTAGCTGGAATAATCAAATTGTAATTTCTACAGACGAAACCACTGTTTTAGAAAATCCTATGGCTGGCAGGGCACAATCCAATCTTTGGTTTGGGCAGTGGAATGATTTAAAAAACTGGGGTGCTGCAACAGGTTGGGGTGGACCGTGGGATAATGATGCTATAAAAGCGAATATACCATCTGATGCGTTTCTGATAAACGGTTTTGATAAAAAGGTATTGCATCTTACTCAAAAATCAGATCAACCTGTAATTTTTACGGTTCAAATAGATAGGGCAGGAAATAACAAGTGGGAAGATTATAAAAAGATCACCGTTGCTGTCAATGCGTATCACTATTTTATCTTCCCTGCTGATTTTAAGGCCACATGGGTTCGGTTTAAGGTAAATAAAGATTGTAATGCCTCTGCATTTTTCCATTTCACCGGGGAGGGACATAAAATACAAGATCAGTTATTCAATACGCTCGCAGGAATCAATGAGAAATTGCCAATTAACGAGAATTTGATCCGTCCATCAGGGTACAACAAAAATCTACAGGTATTAAATACTTCAAAGGAGAAAAAGCAATATTTTGAAGTTGACGAAAAATTATCGTTTCTAACCAATCCGGCTGATAGTACAGCGCAAATGGAAAAGCTTTTAGCGCTAAATAAAAATTATACTGTTGATGAGGCTTCTGTTATCATCAAAGATAAAACAGGAACTTTTCGCTTGCCAAAGGGATCTGATGAATATGAGCGTTTTCCTTACCGAGATAAACGGGAGGTGGAATCGGAACGTTTTATGTTGAATGTACAAGGTACTTTTTATGAAGTTGGCCGTGAATCTGGCTATGCTGCCATTCGCCCGGTTACTACACATCGCAAGAAAATAATCGATTTTTGTACCTGGCGAGGCTTATTGGTATTAAGTGGTACCAAAATAGGTGCTAAACCTGATGGACAATATTTTGGCAACGAAACCAATGGATTATGGTATGGTGGTATTGATGATTTGTGGAAAATGGGTAAACCGGTTGGTGAAGGGAGTGTATGGAAAAATACCGCAGTAAAAGCAAATGATCCATCATTACCTTATTTAATGACTGGCTACGATCAGAAAAAAGTGAAGATTGCAACCGATCAAGATGTAGAAATTACTTTGGAGGTAGATTTTGATTTAACGGGTTTTCATCAGTATAAAAAATTCTCAATCAAAGCTGGCCAAAATTTAAATTACACATTTCCAGCAGGTTTCAGTGCGCATTGGATAAGGGCAGTTGCAAGTAAAAATTGCCAGGCAACGGTAACATTTACCTACTTTTAATTAATTTTTTCAATTTGTAAAATGCTCATTATTAATTTTTTAGCCGTTCATATTTTTGGACATACAAATGGACGAGCATAAATTATAATTATTCGGAATAAGCATCTATTATTGCAGCTCACTTGGATATATAGGGATATCTAAAAGCGAAGTTTAGGGATACTCAACGCTATCAGTACAAGGGCATCTGCCCTTGTATCTGATTTTTTCTTTTAACAATCCAAAAGCATTAACGTGAATTTAATTCAAAGTTAATAAGCCTTAATTCAGCTTTCAAACCACAAATGTTATACAATCAATTGCTTTACCTTAGCCACGGTTAAATACTGTGGCTTTTTAGCATTTAAGTGTTTCGGATTCTTACACAAAAATCATTATTACTAAAAGTTAATAACCCAATCTATATTAACGAATTATGAATTTATTTAGGATGTGCTGTTTTAGTAAAACCTTTTACTAGTTTTATAATACTGAACCAAATAAATCATCACCTTCCTTAAAAAAACTATGAGAAAATTACAACTACCACTTTTTGTGGCCTTGGTATTAACCTTTAGTGCCTGTAAAAAAGAAGAGCAATCAAAAGAAAATTTTGCAAGTCCAAAACTAAAAGGTAATTCGAGTCCGGCAGCGCAACTGTTAAGCATTTCGTTAAACAACTGGATGAGTGTACTGGCAGATCAAAACAGCATTTCGGCAATATCTATTCCTGGCACACACGATTCTGGTGCTACTATAGAACCTGTATCTGGTACTGCAAAATGCCAGAACCTGAGCATTGCCGACCAGTTAAATGCTGGCGTTCGCTATCTGGATATCCGTTGCAGGCATATTGACAATGCTTTCGCGATCCACCATGGAGCCATCTACCAAAACCTTAATTTTAATGATGTATTGAATGCCTGTATTAATTTTTTAAACAGCCATCCAACCGAAACAATCATTATGAGTGTGAAAGAAGAACATACGCCATCAAATAATACCCGCTCATTTGAGCAGACTTTTGATGCGTATGTACAGCAAAACCCTGGTAAATGGGATTTGGGCAATAACATTCCTACGCTGGGTAGCATCCGTGGAAAAATCAGGTTATTAAGAAGGTTCTCTGGCTCATCTCCGAAAGGGATTGATGCTACTGCCTGGGCGGATAATACTACGTTCGACATTGCCAACGCTGCTGCCAATTTAAAAGTGCAGGATTTTTACAATGTTAACGATGTAAATACCAAATGGACTAAAATTGAAACGCTGTTAAACGAGGCAAAAAATGATTCTTCGAACAAGCTTTATCTTAATTACGCGAGTGGATATAAAGCAGGAGTATTCAGTATTCCTAGCATTACTACAGTTTCGAATGCTGTAAATCCAAAAATTACCACCTTTTTTACCAATAATATACATGGTAAATATGGAATTATTCCGCTTGATTTTGTTGATGCAAATCGCAGTCAATTAATTGTAAACACAAATTTCTAAATTAAAACCAATTGGTTTATGGGTTCAGGTAAAACGGCGCACTCATTATGGGTGTGCCTTTTTTTTTGGGGATGCTTATAATTAAATAGTTGTGAGTGGGAAATATCAGCTCATAAATTCATAGAAATATAGAATTATACTTTTCCTTTTATAAGCGGTTTTTTAAACAAAATATAGTAGTTTAAGTTCGAAATTACGATTGGTATACGTCCAATCGCAGTTTCTATAGCTCAACGTTAGGTTCATTGTTTTTATTAAATTCTTTACTTCTAATTCTGCTCAGCGTTTCTATTCTCATCCCTAAATAACTGGCCAGGTAACGGAGAGGTATTTTATTCAAGTCAATTTTTTTGCTTTCTGCCAATTTTCTGTACCTCCGCAGTGCATTCGGTATTCTGGCGAGAATAGATCTTTCAGATGCTGCATAATAATGAAGTGCCAGAAGTTTTCTGCCAATAATATTTGCCTCTTTAAAATTAGCATATCCATATTCAATCAGGGTGTAGGGAATGCGGATCAGTTCGCAATCTTCGAGGGCCTGCAAATATTCTATAGATTGATTGCTCGGTGCATCGGGATGGCGTATAGCACCCACAATATTGTTCCCAAAACTAAACCAAGTGGTAATATCTTTACTCCCTTCTTTTACAAAACCACGTACAATACCGCTTTTTACAAAGTAAAGCGCCGCATTACTATCAATTGGTGAAACAATATGTTTATTCTTTTTTACCATAACCACAGTACAATTTTTTTCATATTGGGCTGCGAGATCGTCGGGGAAAGTATGGTATTGCTCCATATACTGTATAAGGGGCTTTACAAAGGAAATTTTGTTAGCGTTGAGCATCATAATATCAACTTTTGGGATCGAAGTTTGATTTTTGTAGAAGTTTAATGGTCTTGCAAAATCTATTATACGCCAAAAAATCCGAAATGTTAGTATGAGTACATCAATATTTGACTGTAAGTTCTTAACCTATAAGTTAGATTCAAGATTATACCGCATCATTGATTTTTTTATTCAACTGTTAATGGTTTTCCGTTATGAAACTAACCCTTTCATTTTGGTAAGGTATTGTGGTGAGAGCTTACTATTGATAAATTAATAGTGCTTCATATTGTTGTTTAAAGCTAGATTCTGAATGTAGAGTCGTGTTTAGGCATTTCCTTTGTAATCGGCCTGGCATGAAATTTTAATCACAATGGATAACCACATTATTTTTGTGCGCACCGCAAATCAGAACGATGCACATTACGCTGAAGAAATTATACAGGAAACAGCACAATCAGCACTTGCCCGCGGCTCGGGTATTGCAAAAAGAACGGTAGAATCGGTAATCTCGAAAATGGCGGCTGGCAAAGCTGTTATTGCTCTAACCGATACGGGAGAGTGGGTTGGCTTTTCTTACCTCGAAACCTGGGAAAACGAACGTTTTGTATCCAATTCCGGTCTTATTGTTGCGCCAAAGTTCAGAAATTCCGGTGTTGCAAGGTCAATCAAAAACAAGATCTTCCGAATGTCGAGAAGATTATACCCCAACGCAAAAATCTTTAGTATCACATCAGGGCCGGCAATTATGCGGATGAATACCAAACTTGGTTTTCTTCCGGTAAGTTTTGCTGAAATTACACACGACGGGCATTTTTGGGAAGGCTGTAAAAGCTGTGTAAACTATGATATTTTAGAGCGGAAGAAAAAATGCAACTGCCTCTGTACCGCAATGCTTTTCGATCCGGCATATTTTATAGATGCTCAGCCAATTGTTTATCAGCAAACAGAAATTTATCAGGAAGTTACACATTCATAATCAACCCATTACATTACCATGAATACCATTAGTAAAATTCACCTTACCCAGGGTACTGATCTTAACCAGTTGTATCAGCAATCGCTCGAGCTACTTTCTACCTTAATCACTATTCCTTCCTTTAGTAGCGAAGAATCATTTACCGCAAATGAAATCGAATCTTTTTTAAACACACATGGCATAAATACTTTCAGAAAACATAATAATATCTGGTGCTACAATAAATATTTTGATGCTTCAAAACCCACCATACTTTTAAACTCCCATCACGATACGGTAAGGCCAAACGGACAATATTCAAGAGATCCTTTTAACCCGGTTATTGAAGATGAAAAAATACATGGGCTGGGTAGTAATGATGCTGGAGGACCTCTTGTAGCCTTAATTGCCACTTTTTTGTATTTCTTTGAGCGGAAAGAGCTTTCTTTTAACCTTTGTTTGGCGGCTACGGCTGAAGAGGAAACCTCAGGAGAATTAGGCATTCGGAGCATCTTAAATGATATGAAGACAATATCATTTGCAATTGTGGGCGAACCAACTTGTATGCAAATGGCTATTGCTGAAAAAGGATCAATGGTAATAGACTGTGTTTCGAAAGGCCGTGCAGGCCACGCAGCCAGGGAAGAAGGAGACAATGCCATTTACCATGCGCTTAAAGATATTGAATGGTTCAGGCACTATTTATTTCCCATTATGGATGATCAGCCGCAACCCGTAAAAATGACGGTTACGGAGATTAAAGGCGGAATTCAGCACAATATTGTTCCTGATGAGTGCAGGTTTACGGTAGATATCCGCTTCGATCACAATTATACCGAAAGGGAAATTATAAATACGATAATTAACCATACAACTTGCCATTTTACTATTCGCGCCAATGTATTAAAACCTTCTTATATTGATATTCTTCACCCGCTTGTAATTTCAGGCCTATCATTGGGTAGAAAAACATACCTGTCGCCAACAAGTTCAGATCAAGGCTGGCTGGATATGCCATCAGTAAAAATGGGGCCCGGCAATTCTGCACGTTCGCATACTGCTGATGAGTTTATCGGTATTGAAGAAATTGAAGAAGGGATTGATATTTATATTAGTTTACTCGAAACTTTGGAGCTCTCCTAATCTTAGTGTCTCGCTAAGACTTTAATGGATATCGTCATTGCGAAAAGGCTTTTTCAGCCGACGAAGCAATCTTTATGGCAAGGCTCAATAGCATGAAAGATTGCTTCGTACCAGCAATGACGACCGCTTTACTGAAGCCTGTCAATGGTTGCGTAATCGAAGGATTTCTTTTTCTAGTCTTAGTGTCTCGCTAAGACTTGAGATTTTCCCCTCAGCAATGACGAATTAATTTCCCCAAATGAAAAAAACCTTTCCAAAATGGAAGGGTTTTTTTATGCTTTAATTTGCTGTAATTATCTTTTTTGTTTATAAATAACTGAAAATGAATGATTTATGTTGATTTTGCTTTTTCTGGTATAACAGTTGGCTAATGGCATGCAAAGCAAATACAATCATGACAATACTACTTTTTTTAATTCTCATTTTGCTCTGTTGGGCAACTTACAAATCAATCGACTGGTTCGAAAAAATCTAACACTATGATCGCATTATTTATTATCGCCATCGCCGTATTTATCTACATGATTTACGTGCTGATCAAACCCGAAAAATTTTAATCCTTTCTCCTTCCTGGAGAACAATTAACACATCAAAAAAATGAACACTGAATTAACCGGCATTATCGCCACATTCTTGCTCACCCTGGCCATCGCAATACCTTTGGGTAAATACCTGGCTAAGGTTTTTGCAGGAGAAAAAGTCTGGACAGATTTTTTAAAACCATTGGAAACTGGTATTTACAAACTTTCCGGAATCAACATTAAAGAACAGATGAACTGGAAGCAGCAATTAAAAGCTTTGCTCACCATTAATATATTATGGTTATTCTATGGCTTTTTTGTACTCATTTTTCAGGATAAACTTCCGTTCAACCCGGATGGAAACCCTGGAATGACTCCAGATTTAGCATTTAACACCATTATCAGCTTTGTAGCCAACTGTAATCTTCAACATTACTCAGGCGAAAGTGGTGTAAGTTACCTCACCCAGCAATATGTACTGATGTTTCTTCAGTTTGTAAGTGCTGCCACAGGTATAGCTGCTGCAGTTGTGCTTTTTAAAGCCTTTAGAGATAAAACAACAACCGAACTTGGAAATTTCTGGGAGTTTTTTGTAAAATCAATTACCCGTTTATTGTTGCCGCTATCTTTTGTGATGGCCTTAATTTTAACTTTTAACGGTACCCCGGCAAGTTATGATGGTAAAGACAAGTTTATTTCTTTACAGGGTGATACGGTTAATGTTTCGAGAGGGCCTGCCGCTCAAATGATTGCCATTAAACATTTGGGTACTAACGGAGGCGGATACTTTGGAGCAAATTCAGCACATCCTTTCGAAAACCCAAGTTACTTTACCAATATGGCAGAGCTAATTGCACAGGTAATCATTCCGATTGCAATGGTGATTGCTTTCGGATATTTTATCCGCAGGAAAAAACTGGCCTGGACAATCTTTGGAGTAATGACAATTGGTTTGTTTATGCTGCTTTTGCCTATGCTAAGTTCAGAACTTGGTGGAAGTCCTGCCCTGGCAAAAATGGGCATTTCTCAAACTACCGGAGCAATGGAAGGGAAGGAAGTCCGCTTTGGGCCCGCTGCATCTGCTTACTGGGCAACAGTTACTACTATTATTTCTACAGGATCTGTAAATAGTATGCACGATAGTACCATGCCAATGTCTGGTACCTGGCAATTACTTGGCATGATGATCAATTCTTTTTATGGAGGCTGTGGTGTGGGTTTATTAAATTATTTTATTTACCTGATTGTTGCCGTATTTATATCTGGATTAATGGTAGGTAGAACGCCGGAGTTTCTTGGACATAAAGTTGAGGCCAGAGAGATTAAAATCGCTGCCATTATTACTTTGCTAAGTCCGTTTTTGATTCTTGCAGGTACTGCAATTGCCAGTTACATTTTTACCAATCATGGCGATGCGGCATGGGCCGTTCAACCTAAAAATTGGCTTAATAATCCTGGTTTCCATGGATTTTCAGAGATGCTTTATGAAATGACTTCCTCTAACGCCAATAACGGTTCAGGATTTGAAGGATTGGGCGATAACAATATATTCTGGAATTTATCTACCGGTATTGTGATTTTCATTGGCCGTTTCTTGCCAATTATTGGTCCTGTTGCTATTGCCGGATTATTGGGTGCCAAAAAATTCATTCCTGAATCGGCTGGTACACTTAAAACAGATACCAAAACGTTTGCCTTGATGACTTTTGCAGTGATATTGGTACTGAACGCTTTATCTTATTTCCCTGCATTGGCACTTGGGCCATTGGCAGAATACTTTACCATGCTTAAATAAATAAGAATTGCCGCAGTTGAGTATCTCGAGATGCAATTATTAGTATTTCAATAAGCTCAGCACGACAAAACAATAATAAAATTCAAATATGAAACCCAATAATAAATTGTTCGAACCTGCCTTAGTGCAGACCGCACTTAAACAATCTTTTATCAAACTCGATCCAAGGGTAATGGTCCGCAACCCGGTTATGTTCACTGTAGAAATCGGAACCCTGGTAATGGCTTATGTTACAGTATATTCATTTAGCCACAGCGGGCAAGGATCGCCTTTATATAATTTCTTCATCTTTTTGGTGCTTTTGCTTACTGTACTTTTTGCCAACTTTGCTGAGGCCATTGCCGAGGCAAGGGGTAAAGCACAGGCAGATAGTTTACGTAAAACAAGAGAGGAAACACCTGCAAAAGTGCTTTTGCCAAGTGGTATAATCGAAATCCGCTCATCTAACCAGTTGAAAAAAGGTGATGTTTTTGTTTGCGAAACCGGAGATACCATTCCTACAGATGGAGAGATTATTGAAGGTATTGCTACAATCGACGAATCGGCCATTACTGGTGAATCTGCTCCGGTTATCCGCGAATCGGGAGGCGATAAATCTTCGGTAACAGGAGGAACAAAAGTTTTATCTGATGAGATTAAAGTTCAGGTAAGTACTGCTCCTGGAGAAAGCTTTTTAGATAAAATGATTGCCCTGGTAGAAGGTGCCTCGCGCCAAAAAACACCAAATGAAATTGCCTTAACCATTTTGCTGGCAAGCTTTACCCTGGTATTTATCATTGTGTGCGTTACTTTAAAACCCTTTGCCGATTACGCCAATACACCGATTACCATTGCCGCATTAATTTCCCTCTTTGTATGTTTAATTCCAACCACCATCGGCGGACTTTTATCGGCCATCGGCATTGCCGGGATGGACAGGGCATTAAGGGCCAACGTAATCACAAAATCTGGTAAAGCAGTAGAAACCGCAGGCGATATTGATGTATTGCTTTTAGATAAAACCGGAACAATTACGATCGGAAACCGTAAAGCCACCAATTTTTACCCAACTGCTGGCGTAAACATTAAAGCTTTTACCGATGCCTGTGTGCTAAGCTCATTGGCAGATGAAACCCCTGAAGGAAAATCAATCATCGAACTGGCTGCAGAACAAGGTATAAAATCTGTAGGAACACCTGAAGGATCAACTTTTATAAAATTTACTGCCGAAACACGCTCAAGTGGATTAGATACTGCTGATGGAAGAAGAATCAGAAAAGGGGCCTTCGATTCGATTAGAAATATAGTAGAAAAGGCCGGAAATATATTTCCATCTGACATTGAAAACCATGTAAAGGCAATTGCAACCAATGGCGGTACACCCCTTGTAGTATCAGAAAATGAAAAAGCCCTTGGCGTAATCGAATTGCAGGATATTATTAAACCAGGTATAAGCGAGCGATTCGAACGCTTAAGAAAAATGGGTGTAAAAACGGTAATGGTTACGGGCGATAATCCATTAACGGCTAAATATATTGCTGAAAAGGCTGGTGTAGATGATTTTATTGCCGAGGCTAAACCCGAGGATAAGATGAATTATATTAAAGATGAACAGGCACTTGGTAAACTGGTGGCAATGATGGGTGATGGTACCAATGACGCGCCTGCTTTAGCCCAGGCCGATGTTGGTGTAGCCATGAACAGTGGTACACAAGCTGCAAAAGAGGCTGGTAACATGGTCGATTTAGATAATGATCCTACCAAGCTAATTGAGATTGTAGAAATAGGAAAACAATTGTTAATTACCCGTGGTACGCTAACAACCTTCTCTATTGCGAATGATGTTGCCAAATATTTCGCCATCGTTCCGGCATTGTTTATTGCCTCGATACCTGCTTTGCAAAGTTTAAATATCATGGGCTTACACAGCCCCGAATCGGCCATTATGTCGGCAGTAATTTTTAATGCCATTATTATTCCGATCCTAATCCCGCTGGCCTTAAAAGGTGTGGCTTACAAACCTATCGGTGCCACTGCATTATTACGCAGAAACCTGTTTATATATGGTATTGGCGGCGTTGTAGCACCATTTATAGGCATTAAAATAATCGATTTATTAGTGGGGTTATTTGTCTAAAAAAATCTGTTTATCAGTAAAATAAATTTTAATAAAATGAAAAAGTACATCATTCAATCTATCCGCTTAACCCTTGTGCTATTGGTACTGTTATGCGTAATATATCCCATCAGTGTGGCCTTTATTGGTAAAATGTCTAAAGGAAGCGGTGGAGGAGAAAAAATCACTAAAAACGGTAAAACAGTGGGTTATGCATTACTGGGCCAGTCGTTTACCAAGCCAGAATATTTTTGGGGAAGGCCATCAGCAGTGGCTTACAATGCAGCTGGCTCTGCCGGATCTAACAAAGGTCCATCCAATCCTGATTATTTAAAAGAAGTACAGTCGCGTATTGATACATTATTGAAGTACAACCCAGGTATCAAAAAATCAGATATTCCTGCCGATATGGTTACTGCATCAGGTAGCGGGCTCGACCCAAATATTTCTGAGCAAGGTGCAGCCATTCAGATCCAACGGGTTGCGAAAGCCAGGAATATAGATGAGAAAAAAGTAAAAGAACTTATCGCGATGAATACCCTTAAACCTTTTATGGGCGTTTTTGGCCCTTCATCAGTAAATGTGCTGAAATTAAACATTGCACTTGATGAACTTTAAATAATCCACGAACGTCATTTCGACCGTATTAGAGAAATCTTTTGAATTAGATCGCTCTATTTCATTGCATTCATCCGATAGCTATCGGACCGAGATGACGCTCACATTAAACTTTACTTAATAAAACAATCAGATAAAATGAAAAAATTACTATTACTAGCCGCTACACTTACTACGGGTTTCTTCGCGAAAGCACAGGAAGAACCAAAAATTAAAGTAACAGGTTACCTCGAAGCTTATTACGGATATGATTTTAACAAACCAGCCGATCATAACCGCCCGGCATTTATTTATTCGCATAACCGTGCAAACGAAGTGAACCTTAACCTTGGTTTTATTAAAGCAGCTTACGATAGTGGCAATATCCGCGCTAATTTAGCGGTAATGGCCGGAACCTATACCAATGCAAACCTTGCTGCTGAGCCTGGTGTGCTAAAAAACATATTTGAGGCCAACGCTGGAGTAAAATTATCCAAATCAGAAAACCTTTGGATTGATGCCGGAATTTTCTCTTCTCATATCGGGTTTGAAAGTGCAGTTTCAAAAGACTGTTGGGTGCTTACCAGGAATATTTCTTCAGAGAATACGCCATATTATGAATCTGGTGCTAAAATTAGCTATGGAACAAAAGATGGTATGTTTTCTGCTACAGCACTTTACCTTAACGGATGGCAGCGTATTACACGCCAAAATGGAAACAATAAACCTGCCGGCGGACTTCAGCTTACTTGGAAACCAACCGATAAAATTACCGTTAATTATAGCAATTATCTCGGAACTGAAGGTGCCGATTCGGCCCGGGTAAACAGGTTTTACCATAATATTTACGGCATTTTCCAGGTTACTGATAAATTTGGCGTAACAGTCGGTTTTGATTATGGCACCCAACAGAAAGTAAAAGGAAGCGATGATAAAAATGAAGTGATTTCGCCAGTTGCGATTCTTCAATACAAATTTGCACCTAAATGGGCTGTAGCCGGAAGATTTGAGTATTATGAAGACAAAAACGGCATTTTTATCGCTACAGGAACAACAAATGGTTTCAAAACCAAGGGTTATTCATTAAATCTTGATTATGCGCCAATAGCAAACGCTGTAATTCGATTAGAAGGAAAAGCTTACGATAGCAAAGACAAAATATTTGCAAGAGAAAATGCTGCGGTAAATGCAAATGCTACCCTTACGGCAAGCATAGCAGTTTCGTTTTAGCATTTAATAGCGTCGTCATTTCGGGCAGAGCGTGTTGGAGTCGATAAGTCTATTGTAGATCTTTCCGTTCCGTTGCAATCGGTCGAGATGACGGCTATTTTAAAAATAATTTCTCTAATCGTCAATTGTAACAATGCATCCTTATATAGAAATCATCTTCAGCCTGTTTTTAGCCATTACTGGTATGTTAATGATCAGAAAATTGAATGCGTTAAAAAGGAGCAAGGCATCTCATCTCAAAAAAAGTTATACGGCGCATAAACATGTTAATTTGCTTGCCAGGAAAATTTCATTCAGGTTTAAGGTTATATTGTTTACCCTTGTAATAATTGTTGCCTTCAGCATATTAATAGAAAAAGGAATTGTAATAGTTACCTGGTAAAAGATTATGGAAGAAGAACAAAAAGAAGAATCGGTTAGGCACTTTTTGGATCTGGTAAAAAAATCCAGGCGCGGGAAACTTAAAATCTACATCGGTATGAGTGCCGGGGTGGGCAAAACGTACCGCATGCTTCAAGAATCACATGCGCTGTTGCGCAACGGAGTTGATGTTTGCATCGGTTATGTAGAAACCCATAAAAGAGCAGAAACAGAAGCGCTTGTTGCAGGCCTTCCCATTATCGCACGGCGAAAAATATTTTATCGGGGCAAAGAAATAGAGGAGATGGATCTGAAAGGAATTATAAACCGCCATCCCGAAATCGTTATTGTAGATGAACTTGCCCATACCGATGCCGAAGGCAGCAAAAATACCAAACGCTGGCAAGATGTTTTCGACCTGCTCGAAGCAGGGATCAGTGTAATATCCGCAGTAAATATCCAACATCTCGAAAGCATAAATGAGGAAATTGAACAAATTACCGGAATTGCCGTTACCGAACGCATTCCCGATAAAATATTGGAACTTGCTGATGAAATTGTAAACATCGATCTCACAGCTGATGAACTGGTTACCCGGCTTAAAGAAGGGAAAATTTATGATCAATCTAAAATTGAAAGGGCATTAGGCAATTTTTTCCAGTCAGACAAAATTCTCCAACTTCGCGAACTTGCCCTTAAAGAAGTTGTGCATCAGGTAGAACGGAAAATCCAGACAGAAATTCCCAAATCAATAAAACTCCGGCCCGAGCGATTTCTTGCCTGTATTTCTTCCAATGCAGAAACAGCTGGTGTGGTAATCCGCAAAACAGCAAGATTGGCTTCATACTACCGTTCTCCGTGGATCGTATTGTATGTGCAAAGTGATAATGAAAGCTTGGAGCGCATTAAGCTGGATAAACAGCGGCACCTTATCAATCATTTTAAATTGGCAACCGAACTTGGTGCAGAAGTGATTAAAGTAAAAAGTAATGCAATAACCAAAACCATTATCGATGTGGCCACCGAAAAAGAAGTTACCACCATTTGCATCGGCAAGCCACACCTTAATATTTTCCAGGTAATTCTCCGTACCGCAGTTTTCAATGGTCTTTTGAAAAATCTGGCCATGAGGGATATCGATCTCGTTATTTTATCTTAAAACCCTTAATTATTGATCGTTAGTGAAAAGTCAAACTCATCACGATATAAAATTGCTGTCCGCTAACACTAAAATTGATAAATGCTACGGCATTAAGTCTTTCTCAAATTAATCAAAACTATATCACAGCAATTGGGTTCAAATAATAGGACCTATGGAATTGATATGGAAAAAAAAGATACTAGAACACATTTGATTAATGCAATTACGACTGCCGGCTTACAAACTGCTGCTAAAAAATTTGGTGCATCTGCAAGTAAGGCACAAGTTAGAAGAGGCATTTCGAAAAACATAAGTTTAATTGACGAACTTTTGCACCTGGTATTGGTTAAAAGTAAAGATTCTTCTAAGCGTGTACAGAGAAATATAGAATTTGCAGGCTTGGGCATTATCGCTGCACACTCCTTTTACCGTGGTTTTAGAAAGAAAAAACGTTTAGCAATTATTGAAGGGGTATTTTTAACCGCTGCACTTGGGGGTGTATTATTGGCTACACAGTTTAAGCCTGCAAAAAGAGCAATCGGGAATTAATCACGCTTTTTTACTATCGTAAATAAACCACAATTTCATTCAAAAAATGGAAAATTCGCTTAGCGTTTAGCTGTTTTTTTTAATACCATCATTTTTTGTACTCCTATAGTGTAACAGCTAAAACATTATCTGGCAAGTGTTGTTACATTATCACTGTTTAGTTAAACAAATAAGGGTGATATAGTTATGGGCAAGAAAATATGTTTGTTGGAAGATGATGAGGGCATACGTGAGATTATCGAAATGATACTGACCGATGAACAATATGAGGTTTATGGATTCTCGAACATAAAAGACTTTATGGCCTTTAAGGATAAGGGGAAACAGGATTTGTACCTTCTCGATGTTAGGTTGCCTGATGGGAACGGCTTACTGGTATGCGATGATTTAAAAAATGACGAGGCCACTAAAAAGATACCCATTATGATGATGAGTGCCCATGCAGGCCTAAATGAAATGAAGCGCAACTGCAAAGCTGAAGATTTTATTGCCAAACCTTTTGATATTTTTGATTTGCTTAAAAAGGTAGATTATCACCTTACAAATCCTCACTAAATAGATCTCGTACAAGCCTTAGGAATATTAATTGATGTGCCAAACATTTGTGTCGCCTGGCTGTTACAATACTAGATAAATCATAATATTATTTTTAATAAACCCTTCACTTAAAGGTAGTTAATTGCTTTAAAGTAAAATTATAACAATGGAAAATACGTTCGGAAAGAATATTATCCCCGATAATGATGTCGAGCGTGTTGAAGCCCTCAAGCGCTACAAAATTATAAATACCCCACCAGAGCATTGTTTTGATCATATTGCGGGTTTGGCTACTCAAATATTTAATGTACCCGTTTCTTTAATCTCACTTGTAGATGCAGAACAGGTTTATTTTAAAGCCAATGTTGGTATGGGCAAGGCAACCACATCTCCAAGGGGCGTAAGTATTTGTTCACTGGCTGTTTTAGATCCGGAGGTTACCGTTTTCGAAAATGCACCACATGAGCCATGTTTGCTTACCAACCCAAATGTTGCAGGCAGTTTTGGTTTAAAATTTTATGCAGGTGCACCATTAACTACAGCTGATGGTTTTAGGATTGGTACTTTATGCATTATAGATAAAATACCCAGAAAATTTGATGCGAACAGCAGAGCCATTTTAAAAAGCATGGCTAAAATTGTGATGGATGAAATTGAATTGCGCCTTTCTTCTATCAGCGAAGTAGAGTTACAGCATCAGTTAATGGAAGAAACTACAGCTTCAAATGAAGAATTGCTGGCTTCTAATGAGGAGTTAATCCGCAGTCAGATAGAAGTGGGAAAGCTAAATGCCGAATTATCTGAAACTAACAGCGAAATCCGTGCTGCAAATGAAGAATTGCTCTCCGTAAACCACGCCCTCAAGGTTACGCAAAACAGTTTATTATTGGTAAACGCAAAACTGGCAGAAAGCGAAAACCTGAAAAATATGGCAATCGAACAAGCCGATTTAGGCATTTGGTACATCGATGCCGATACAAGGGCATTTATTCCTTCGCCACGCTTAAAGCAGTTTTTTGGTTACCATGAAGATGAAACAATGCCTTACGAGGCTGCGGTTTCTCAAATTAGAGAAGATTATAGTGCCAAGGTGGTAGAAAAAATTAACGAGGCTTTTCTTAATAATGAATCCTACGATCTTGAATATCCCATTATCGAATTCAGGAGCAAAAGGCAACGCTGGGTAAAATCAACAGGGAAACTGAACCCTGCCGAAAAGGGAAGAAAATCATATTTCTCTGGTACTGTATTGGATATTACCGAGCAAAAAGAAAACGAACAGCGCAAAAATGATTTCATCAGTATGGTAAGTCATGAACTTAAAACACCGCTTACCTCAATGGGTGGTTATATCCAGGTGTTACAAATGCGTGCCGATAAAAATAAAGATGGCATGAGCGGGAATATTCTGAGCAGGGCTTATATTCAAACCAAGAAGATGAGCACCATGATAGATGGTTTTTTGAATATGAAAAGGGCCGATACAGGAAAAATACCCATCGACCTGAAATTATTTGATATGGCCGACTTAATTAAAGAGGCCGAAGTAGAATCGCTAGCCACCATCTCATCCCATAATATTATTTTTGCACCTGTAGAAACTACACCTGTTATAGCCGATAAAGATAAAGTTGGGCAGGTAATTACCAATCTGATCAACAATGCGGTAAAATATTCTCCACTTGGCTCTACCATTAATGTAGCCTGTATCAGGGTTAATGAAACTGCACAGGTGAGTGTAAAAGACGAAGGTATGGGTGTGTTGCCAACAGATCAGGATAAATTATTTGATCGTTTTTTTAGGGTAGATAGTAAGCAAATGGCCAATATCAGCGGTTTTGGGATTGGGCTTTACCTTTGTGATGAGATTATCCGTGGCCATGGAGGAAAAATTTGGGTAGAAAGCGAATTAGGAGTTGGCTCAACTTTCTATTTCAGTTTGCCACTTTAAAACAAAACGACCCATAGCCTCCAATCTTTTTATATAAATCACATCTTCTATTCTCTACAATAACTGGTATAGCATTTTAGCGATTAACCATGCTTTAACATCATAAACGAGTAGGTAACCCCTTTTGGAAGTAAACTCAATGATGTTAATCGACGTATATTAAGGTCTAAAACCTATAGCATGTTCAGTATCCTCAGAATAACAGAATCAAGAATTGTAGCCTGGAAAGCACGGAACGGCATTAATATTTTGCGTATATGTCTGGGTATTATATTTATCTGGTTTGGAATGCTTAAATTTTTCCCTGGCATGAGTTCTGCAGAAGAAATTGCAGGGCGTACTATACTCAAACTTACTTTCGGGGCCATCAAACCCTCCATTTCCATGCCTATATTAGCAATTTGGGAATGCGTTATTGGTATTGGCTTAATTACAAAAGCCTGGCTTAGACTAACTTTAATTTTATTGTACATGCAAATGGCTGGTACATTTCTTCCGCTAATTTTCTTCCCTCATGAAACCTTTCATCATTCGATACTGGTTCCAACACTGCTGGGGCAATATATTATAAAAAACTTTGTATTGATTTCTGGCGGGATTTTAATTGGTGCAACATTAAAAGGGGCGAAGTTGGTAGCTAAAACACAATTAAATGAGAAGTCATTAAAACTCGAAAAGCGCTTTGGTAGAATCAGGCGTATCATTAATCTACAAGCCATTTGAACTTTGATTAAATTATTTTGCAATAATTAAAACAATAAAAAAGGTATCGTGTTATATCAATACATCTACCGTAAACATTTACAAAACAGACTTTGCTCAGCAAGGTCTGTTTTTGTTTTATAACCAATTAAGCTTTTAATTCCATTATAAAAATATACCCTTGGGCAGAGTTTGTTTGCACATTAACGATATAATTTTTACCATTATTTCTAAATGCATATACGGCAAAAGGTTCATCATCAGAAAGTGCGAAAGTATGCCCTTTGCCGTTCCAAATGTTTCCTTTCAATTTTTGCCTCAAAGCCTCATTCGCAGTATCGTTGGCAGGATAATTTCCACTGTATAACTGTTTCGCCCCTATTTTACTTATATAGTCAGTTAACTCCTGATTAAAAAAGCGTTGATTAAAATTCTGACTTTTTTCATCTGCAAAAGCAATAATACCAAGTTTCCCTTTGGTGGTGTAAACGCCAGTGCCAGTATAGTTTTCCAACATTTCATTTTCAAAAACATCAGTCAGCCCGGCTTTTTCATCTACAATTTTTATACCTTCCGGAGCTTTAAAAAAAGGAAATTCGCCAATTTCTTTAACCTCAGGAATAGTTTTCCAGTCGATTTCGGTAGCGGTAACACTTCCGCTGGTTTTTGATGGTTCAGTTTGACTGGTTGTGGTACTATCTTTAAGATTTACTTCTGCTTTTTTCTCTTTGTTGTTACAAGAGGCCATAGCTACCCCTAGGGCGAGAGCGATTGCTGTTTTTTTCATAAATAGATTTGATTACGTTTTAGCTATATGTTTATTATAGCCAGACTCTGTGTTCAAAAATGATGCCCGGATTGCTTTAACGATTATTCATTTTTAGCATATTGAAATGACACATTTTAAGCAGAAAATTGTTCAGTTTGTATTGCTTAAAGCAACTAAGTTAAAAAGTTTTACATGCCAAATGGCAGTTAATATTATGATTAACATTTTAAAAATTAGAAATGGATTTACAATTAAAGAATAAAACAGCTTTTATAAGCGGATCTACCGCTGGTATTGGATTCTCAATTGCCGAAAGTTTGTTAAAAGAAGGCGTAAAAGTAATCATAAATGGCCGTTCGCAGCAAAGTGTAGATGATGCAGTTAAAGCATTGGAAAGTATTGCAGGCAGTGAATTTATTTCGGGTATTGCTGCTGATTTTTCGAGTGCCGAAGACGTAAACAGGCTGATTGCAGCACTTCCTGAAATCGATATTCTGGTTAACAATGCTGGAATTTTTGAACCCAAAGCCTTTGAAGAGATAAGCGATGAAGATTGGTTCAGGTTTTTTGAGGTAAATGTAATGAGCGGCATCAGGTTATCCCGCGAGTTGTTCCCTAAAATGTTGAAGAAGAACTGGGGCAGAATTATTTTTATTTCAAGCGAATCGGCTGTGTTTATTCCGGATGAGATGATCCATTACGGTATGACCAAAACTGCCCAGCTGGCGGTAAGTCGTGGCTTGGCAGAATTAACCAAGGGTACAGAAGTAACTGTAAATTCAATTTTGCCAGGGCCAACAAAATCAAAAGGAGTGGGTGGTTTTATTGAAGATTTGGCGAAAAAGGGAAACATTAGTATAGCAGAGGTAGAAACCGACTTTTTCAAAAATATGCGGCCTACTTCATTGTTACAGCGCTTTCTTGATGTAAGCGAAATAGCGAATGCCGTTACTTTTTACGTAAGTCCTTTAGCTTCTGGCACCAATGGCGCAGCCATTAGGGTAGAGGGTGGTTTGGTAAGATCGATCTTGTAATATAATATTGTGCTGAACATGGTGAATTATCTTTAGGTACTTAATATCTAAGGCATTTCGCTTGGTTCAGCATGATGATTTGTTGATTCTTTTACAATGCCTTATCTCAGTTGAAAAAGAAGTTAGCAATAAATAATCAAAGATTTGTTTTCACTTGCGTTTCTTAATGGTAGACGAAATTTCTCACAGGTTTTGTTTATATTTGATTATCAATTTATAAGCTATGTTGTTATTCGCAGTTCCGTTATATTTTATTGCATTTTTCGGCTGGATGATTTATGCCGCTTTCATCAAGAAAAACCTTAAACAAAATATGTCTATGGTTTATTTTGGAGGCACATTTAGCGTAATCTGGTTGCTGATAATAACGGTTTCCTACCTATAAGGCAATATTTATTTAAGATATGTCGCAAAAGTTAGAAGTTTGGCAAAGAGGTCCGCTGCCAGAGTTTAATCCATTACTACAGCCTATTGCTCATGCATTACTGCAAGCCAGAGAGGAGATTAACGAATACATGGATGGTTTTCCGGTAGCTTTACTTTGGGAACGCCCGGCCGGAATGGCTTCTACAGGTTTTCATCTTCAGCACTTAAGTGGCGTACTCGATCGGGTTTTTACTTATGCAAGGGCACAAGGGCTTTCCCAATTTCAGTTTGCACAATTGGCAGAAGAAGGTAACGATGCGGCAGATCCATACACTGTGGCCGATTTGGTAAACCGTTTCAGTAATCAGGTCGATTTAGCCTTGGCGCAGCTAAAAAATACAGATATATCTACCCTGCCCGATTTTAGAGGAGTGGGCCGTGCAGGCCTCCCTTCAACTGTAATAGGTTTGTTATTCCATGCAGCCGAGCATACCATGAGGCATGTTGGTCAGCTAATGGTTACCGCAGCCGTGGTTAAAAAAGACTATTATGTTGGTTCAGAGCGGGCTTAAACTGCTTTTCAAATAATGTTTTCCTGGTGTTGTAGGTGTCATCTTTTTTTTTGGAAACCGGAAAGACAGGTGCGTTTGGGTAATAATTGCTATTATTCATCAATATGAAAGAATGCTAGATTGATTTATCCTTCCTAAAAATAAATGTTAAATTTGGTATCGCTATAGGCAATAAGGTTTAACATTAGCATATCCATATGAATACTTCTGATACCCACAATGAGCGCATTGCAAAAATGACATTTGCTTCAGTTTATCCTATGTATGTGGCAAAAGTGGAGAAAAAAGGCAGAACAAAAGAAGAATTAGATGAAGTGGTTACCTGGTTAACAGGTTTCAACAAGCAAAAACTCCAGCAGCTTATTGATGAAAAAGTAACTTTTGAAAGCTTTTTTCAGCAGTCAACATTAAATCCTAATGCATGCCTGATCACCGGATCAATTTGTGGGTACCGCATTGAGGAAATCGAAAATATTTTAACCAAACAAGTCAGGTACCTGGATAAGTTGGTTGATGAATTGGCAAAGGGCAGAGCGATGGAGAAAATATTACGAAAGGCATAAAGAGTATCGGTAAAGTATTTTAACGGGGCAGAGCACGCAACAGCATGTGCACAATAAGCTTATTGAAAAAGCCAAAGAAAAATTATCTACTTCAAATTTATCAGTCAGCGAAATTGCCTATCAATTGGGTTTCGAACATTCGCAATCGTTTAGTAAACTGTTTAAAGCAAAAACGCAGCTTTCGCCACTGGCGTTTAGGGCAACTTTTAATTGATTAATACATGAAATGGTATGATCAAAGCTCATTACGATGGGCTTTAGTTTTAACATCATATTGGTAATGCCCGCTTATTGCAGATCGGATAAATGGTTTGACTTTTTCCCTTCGTTAATTACTTTCCCAATCTCCATCACTTTTGCAATACAATCCATTTACTGAATATTTTTATCAATAGAATAATTATTGAGCATGCAAATCGTTATGCCATCGTTGCCGGAAGTTCAAAAATTATCAAAATCGTAAATTTTGTTAAATGTTTGTAGGGCATGTTAAGATAATATAATTTTGTCTACTAATAAGATAGACTTTATATATTATGAATCCCGAACCACTCCTTACTCCCTACCATCTGATACCAAAAATTTGCTACAGTAACCGCTGTAGTTGTTGTTGAATTAATCTTTTCTCTGGCAGAAAGCTTCTCGATAGATTTTTTTTTTAACAACTCATATCGAAAGTGAGGTTACGGCACGGCAAATTTTCCTCATCATCAATATTTGCTATATGATCTTTGCATTAAACAGCAAAACATAAGCGTAGCCATTTACCTGGTTATACATATGAAGCAGGTAAACACAATATGAGGTAGAAAAAGAAGCTTACCAACAGCGCAGCGTTATAATTTACAACATAGGGGAAATGCATTTCTGCACATTCCTCACATTAAACCATTTAACCGGAGATCAATTGGCGTTGCACCCGGTCTATTTATTCAATGATCATGCTAAAATTAAGAAAATTGCAGGAGTTTTTTCATCCCATTAAGCCCATTGCAATTTTATAATTGGCATAAACCAACCTTAATTATGAAAATAAGCGGAATGTTCTGGAAGGACTCGCATCACAAACCTTTGTTAAAAACACTTTTTTTACCAGGTTTAACAGGGTTTTTCCTGTTTTCCTCCATTTTACCTGCTTCGGCAAATAAAAGTATTAAAGAAACACATGTTAAGCTACCTGCGCACCCGAATAGCCCCCAAACTGCAAACCCACCAGTGTACAGCACTTTTGGTGTGCTAAATGTTGTTCATCAGCGATGGAATGCCATTACAATTAAGGGAAAAGTGACCGACGAAAAGAACCTTCCGTTGCCGGGGGTAAGCATACGTATAAAAGGAACTGCCCAGGCAGTATCTACCAATCCTGATGGCGAATTTCAATTGGTTACCGAGGTAAACCAACCCACATTAGTTTTTACCTATGTAGGCTACAAAACCCAGGAAGTGCTTTATAAAGGCGAACAACTTTTGATTAAGCTCGATCCCGATCAAAGTAAGCTAGATGAAGTGTTGGTAGTGGGTTACGGAACCCAGAGAAAAAGTGATGTTCTCGGTGCTGTGGCTAGTTTTAATGCAAAAGCTGTAGAAGAAAAGCCGATATCGAGGGTAGAGCAGGCACTTATCGGCCAAATGGCTGGTGTGCAGGTAAGGCAGCAAAGCAGCACACCCGGTGCAGGCCTAAGCATTCAGGTACGTGGGGCAGGTTCCATTACAGCAGGTAACGAACCCCTGTATGTTCTGGATGGTTTCCCGCTTGATGTAGCCAGTCAGAATGCCGCTGGCGGAATCTCCAACAGTCCGCTTGATAACCTTAACCCTAACGATATTGAAAGTGTACAGGTATTAAAAGATGCTGCTGCCGGGGCTATTTATGGTTCACGTGCGGCGAATGGCGTTGTGATTATTACCACCAAAAAAGGTGTGGCGGGTAAACCCCGAATCACTTTAAACGCCAATGCAGGCATCAGTTCAGTTGCCAGAAAAATCGATATGCTCGATGCTGATGAATGGGTGGCCCAGGCAACCGAACTGGCCAACGCGGCATGGGTAGCATCGGGTACGGGCAGAACAGCCAGCCAAAGCAATGCAGAAAGAGCTGCTATTTTAGGTTTGGCCGCAGGCACAATAAACACCAGTTACATGACGGATCCGAGGTGGGCACAGCCCGGGCACCCGGGGCTTGATTATGTAGATTGGCAGGATGCAATTTTTACCAGTGCACCTTATCAAAACTATGAGGTTTCGGCAAGTGGCGGATCGGAAAACGTAAACTACTTTATCTCCGGTAATGTACTCAACCAAAATGGAACGCTGATTAACTCCAATTTTAAAAACTATGGTTTAAGGGCCAATGTAGAAGCCAATGCCAGTAAAAAACTTAAGTTCGGAATCAATCTCGCGCCATCTTATTCTGTTAACAATGCGCCACCGGGCGAGGGTAAAGACAACCAATTGATGAATGCCTTACAAATGGTACCCGTTGTAGAAAGTACGGCAGGATTAAATTCCGGTGCTTATGGTTACAGCACCTACACCTGGGGTAGCCCAAGGATAATCAGCCCATATGCTTACCTGGAAACAGCCATTAACAAAGTGAAAACTTCCAGGCTGCTTGCTTCCGTATACGGAGATTATCAGATTATAAAAGGCCTGTCGTTACGCTCGAGTGTAAATTATGACAACCTGGACAGGAACACTTCAAAATACACATCCGATCAGGTTACTGTAGGCGCAGCATCAGCTTTATTAACCAACCCTGGCTTATACTCAACCGGTTCTTATGCGGTAATCAAAAAACAAAATTTCCTAAACGAAAACACACTAAATTATAGTACACAATTGCTGGTGTACACAAAATTTCGGCCGTTGCAGGGGTATCTTACAATATTGTACATACCGAGGGCGTGAGCCTTGCAACAGCAGGTGGTTTTGCAAATGATATCATTAAAACCCTAAGTAATGCTATTGCCAACTCGGCAGGTGTTACCACCACAGGAACATCAACCGCGGCAAACAGTACGCTTTTTTCTTACTATAGCAGGTTGCAATATGCTTTTAAAGACCGCTACCTGTTATCAGGTACCATCAGGAGGGATGCCTCTTCAAAATTCGGTACCGAAAACCGGTGGGGTACCTTTCCTTCGGTATCTGCCGGATGGAAAGTTTCAGAAGAATCTTTTCTTAAAGATGTTAAAGCCATCAGCGAACTAAAATTAAGGTTAAGCTGGGGTAAATCGGGTAACAACAACATTGGCGATTATAACGCCATAAGCACACTTATAAATGCCAACTATGTATTTGGCGGCAATACGCCAACAACAGCCACCGGGCAGGTGGTTTCGGGCCTTGCCAACAAAGCACTGAAATGGGAAACATCCAACACTTAAGATCTTGGTTTAGACCTCAGTTTATTGGCCAACAGAATCAATTTTACTTTCGATGCCTATCATAAAAAGAATACAGATTTATTATTAAACCTGCCGGTACTCTCTGCAAGTGGTTTTAGCAGCAGCTTACAAAATATAGGCGCAGTTGTTAATAAAGGTTTAGAGTTTGGGTTGAACACCGTAAACGTAAAAACGGCCAACTTCAGCTGGACAATGAATGCCAACATTGCCTTTAACAAAAATACGGTAACCGATCTTGGCCCTACACATGCTGATATTGAAATTGCCTCTGCTTACAGCGGGAGCAATGCCCCATATCTGTTAAGGGAAGGGCTGCCTGCCTTTAGCTATTACATTACCAAAACGGATGGCATTTTAACTGCTGCTGATGTTGCCAATCCGGCGGTGGCAAAAGTATCAGGACAGAAAGCTGGAGATGCAAAGTATGTTGATGCCAACGGTGATGGAAAAATAAGTGCTGCCGATAGGGTAGTGGGCGGCCAGCCTTCTCCGAAGTATACCTGGGGCTGGACAAACAATTTCAAATATGGCAACTTCGATCTTGGCGTACAGCTGTATGGCCAGCATGGAGGTTCGATACTTTCGTACCTGGGCAGGGCAATAGACTTTTCCGGAAGTACAACAGCTAATGTACTTGGGGTATGGAGAGACCGCTGGAGGGCGGCAAATCCAAATCCGGATGCACCAAGAGGTAAACTGGGTGCAACTTATACCTATCCCAATGTAACTTCAGATTGGGTATACTCCAGCGATTTCTTCAGGGTACAAAATATCACCTTGGGTTATAACCTTAAAGGATTGATTAAAACACGGGGCATCTCATCGGCAAGAATATTTGTGGCGTTAGAAAATTATTTCAGTCATGATAACTACAAGGGTGGGGCCAACCCCGAAGCGCAAAATACAAATGTAAGCGGCGATGCCAGCTACGCAATATCGGGCGATTACGGTTCGGCGCCATTAAGTAAAACAGCATCAATTGGTATAAATATTGGCTTTTAGTAAAATAAGATGAAAACGAAAATATACTTAACCCTGTTCTCTGCAATACTGTTGTTAAGCAGCTGCGAAAAGGAATTAAATCAAACACCAGAATCGAGTTTAGCCACCGATAATTTTTTTACGAACAACAACGACTTTCTTCAGGCCGTAAATGGTGTGTATGCACAATTGAGTAATTACCCAAGCCAGGCCTTATGGTTAGGTGAAATGCGGAGCGATAACTTAAATGCCACATCTGACGGTAACCGCGATTGGGACGGGATTAATAATTTTACACCAAGCATTACCACAACGGGCTTTATCGCAACCGCATGGAAAGCAAATTACAATGGCATATACAATGCAAACACAGTACTTGCAGCATTAGAAACCAAAGGAAGCGTGCTTACCCCTGCAAACGCCACCAGGTATGCAGCTGAAGTTCGTTTTTTGAGGGCTTTTTACTATTTTTCCCTCGTTCGTACCTTTGGGCAGGTGCCCTTAATTGCAACGGTTAAGAGTGCAGCAGAAGTAACCAGTATTCCCCGAAGCCCGGTAGCTGAAGTGTATGCGCTGATTGAATCGGACCTGCAATATGCTGCGGCCAACCTGCCGGCCACCTTTACAGGTGCCGACCTTGGAAGGCCAACCTCGTATGCTGCAAAAGGCTTATTGGGCTTGGTTTATTTAACCAAATCGGGTCCCACTTATGGTATAAACGGACCTGGCCTTAACAGCAACGAATATGATAAGGCTGCGGCCCTGTTTGATGCGGTACTTACCGGCAGCCCTTATAGTTTTGCCCCTAATTACGCTTCCATCTTTTCGTATACCAACGAAAACAACAGTGAAGTGGTGTTCGATGTGCAGTTTGCATCCAGTTTAAACGGAGCTGGTTTTCCTTCACATCTGGTACCTGTAGCGTATTGGACGGGCAACGGAATATCCAACAGCTTTGGAAATGGTTATGGTGCCAGTACCTTTCCGGTGGCCAAAAATCTTGTTACTGCTTACACCACCAATACGGTTAGCGGAACAGATACGCGGTACCCATTTAACGTAGCCACAACCTATACTGCGGGGCCTTTTATTAAAAAATATATCGATGTAGCCAAAAAAGGCTTGTCTGGCAAAGATTGGTCTGTTAACTTTATCGTACTGCGTTATACCGATATTTTGCTTATGAAAGCCGAATGTATTTTGCATGGAGCGGCAGGCACGCAGAGCGATGTTGATGCAGCGGTTAATAAAGTTAGGGCCAGGGCAGGTGTAGGTGCATTAACTAATGTAACCATACAGACTTTAATGCAGGAGCGGCAGAGAGAATTTTTGGGCGAAGGCCTCCGTTGGAACGATCTTGTGCGCGAAGGACTTGCCGTTACACAGATGAATGCCTGGAGGGTGGCCGATGGGATTGCTAAAATTAATGAAATTGTACCCAACTATGTAATTTATCCGGTACCTGCTGCAGAAATTCAGACAGCACCTGGCCTATATATTCAAAACCCGGGTTATAACTAGTGTATTATGAGAATTACAAGTGTTGATTTTAATAAAATGACCATAAGAAGTTTAATCATCATCAGCTTTTCGCTGCTTTACAGCGGAGCAGTTTTTGCCCAGCGAAAGGCGGGACAAAGGCCAAACATTGTTTTTATTTTGGCCGACGACCTGGGTTATGGCGACGTTGGTGTGTACGGGCAGAAGCAGATCCTGACCCCTAATATTGATAAGCTGGCCAATGAAGGCACGCGGTTTACCGATTTTTATGCCGGGGCACCGGTATGCTCGCCCTCTCGCGGATCAATACTTACCGGGCTTAACACCGGGCATGCCACCATTAGGGGCAATGCAACCGAGCAAGGCGGAATTGCAGGTAAGAAAGGTAAAAATGTAGTGTACAGGGCCAACCTTACCAAAGATGATTATACGATAGGAAACCTGATGCAGGATGCCGGATATGAAACTTCACTCGTTGGAAAATGGCATGTAGATGGTTACGATTCGCTTGCTACACCTTTACAAAGGGGCTTTGATCAATTTTCGGGCTGGCTGATTAATATTCCTTCCACCTACGCCAGCACCTATTGGCCCGATCACCGTTACATCAACGGAAAACTTGTAAACGTGGCACCAAATGCCGATGCAAAAAAAGGATACTATGAAACCAATATGTGTACGGATGAAGCATTGACCTATCTGCAAACGCAGAAAAACAATAAAAAGCCTTTCTTTTTAATGCTGAACTTCAACAATCCGCATTCGCCGCTTGATGTGCCAGACCAGGCCATTTACAAGAATAAAAACTGGCCGGAAGATATGAAAACCTATGCCGCCATGGTGTATTATTTAGATCAATCGGTAGGAAAAATAAAAGATTACCTGGTAAAAAGCGGATTGTCGGAGAATACAATCGTGTTCTTTGCATCTGATAACGGGCCAAGATCGGAGCCAACGAGCCAGCTCAAAGCGGTATCAGAATTTTTTGATTCGAACGGTAAGCTTAAAGGCTACAAAAGGGATATGTATGATGGAGGAATCAGAATCCCGTTTATTGCCTGGGCACCCTTTATTAAAAACGCCCCGAAAACAAGCGATGTACCTGGATATTTTCCTGATATTATGCCAACGTTTGGAGAAATTGCCGGTAAAACCTCCGGATTCCGTACAGATGGCACCAGTATCTATCCGGTAATGAAGGGAGCAAAAGTTAAAACTGACCGGTTTTTATATTGGGAGTTTTTCGAGCTGGGCTTTGAACAGGGTGTACGGTACGGCCGATGGAAAGCAGTAAAAAGACACCATAAACTGGAACTTTACGACATTAAAACAGACATTGGCGAAACCAATGATGTTGCTGCGGCCCATCCTGATGTGGTGAAAAAAATTGAGGATTATCTATTAACCGCCAGAACTGATTCGCCTTATTGGACGGTGAAGTAAAGCATTTTTACTATGGTGAATTTTGTTATAAGCTTTGTAAAATGGTGAAGTTAACATTTTATGAATAACTTAATTTATCTCCAATAATTTCAAATTTTTATATTTGATTGTCATAGAATTATCATTTAGTATGTTTCCATAAAAATGTTTATTCGAAAATAGATACTGCAGCGAATCATTTTAAAGCAATGTAAACAACTCGTATTATGATATTGATTTTGGTATTGTTTGTATGCAAGATCGCATCAAGGTAGTGCATCTATGTGTCAGCCTAAACAACTTATAAACTGCATCTTACGCTGAAAGAAAGATTTATAACCTATTCTTTACAGCTTGAGACAGAAAAAAAATATCATATTGACAAATTTTATATATGGACTATCTTTGGCATTAGAAATAATAAAAATAACAAAAACTACGAATCATGGCAATTGCAATTAAAGTTATTCCAGTCTTAAAAGACAAGGTGGCTGCTTCGTTTGAAAAGCAAGTTTCCTCAAACTTTAACAAAAAGGCCTCTGTCGACTTTTCGTCTCAAGTTAAGTCGGCAAGTAAAATTCTCTCAAAAGCAAAGATATAACATATTAGTGGCTGGAAATTTTTTAGAAGAAAAGTGCACCTTGGAAAACTATGTTGATGTAGTTGAGAGGTGCACTTTTTTTGATTGCAAGCATCAGGATTTAAACGATTTCTTTCAAAATGATGCAAAGGCATATTATGAAAGTTTACTTGGTGAAACCTATTGTTTTACGCTTGATGAAGATCCCAAGATCATTATTGCTGCGTTCACTCTTTCAAATGACAGTGTAAACACTACTCACCTTCCTAATGCAAGAAGCAAGAAAGTTCAAAAAGATATTCCTAGAAAAAAAACAATGCGTTCTTATCCTGCTGTTCTTATTGGTAGATTAGGTATAAACGGTGATTTTAAAAGACAAGGGATAGGTGAGCAAGTCATGGATTTCATTAAGGCGTGGTTTACAGAAAGAAGTAATAAAACTGGTTGTAGATTTATCGTAGTTGACGCTTATAATGAGCCAATTCCTTTAACTTATTACGAAAAGTGTGGATTTGTTTATTTGTTTTCAACTGAAGAACAAGAGAAAGAATACCTCACTTTAGACCCCGAAGATAAACTTAGTACTAGATTAATGTTTTTTGATCTTATTGCCTTAAGAAATCTTGGATCAATAGAAGCTTAAAAGCTTAGTTTGCGTAGAAATAGCAACTTATTAACATTCAAAACTCAATATTACGCGATTTTGGCCTCCTGCAAGTTTTCGGTAGCTAAATATGCGCGATTCTGATCTCCTGCAACTAAATCTTAGGCTGTCCTGTTTAAATAATGACGCAATTCACATCTAATGTTGTCGTTTATACCGCTCACCGGATCAATAAATGTGCGCCATCTTTGTATTGTAAATAATTTCATACCAAATTTTAATAGCCTTATGAAAAGCTTATTCAAAACAGGGAATACATTTAAATTAATATTGTTAATGGCCATGGTAATGTTAACCACACTTCAATCAAAAGGGCAACAGTTAAAACCTGCCGTAAGCGGTTATGCGCCGGCAAACGGCTTAAAGGTTTATTACGAAGTTTACGGAGCAGGTAAACCGCTGGTATTGTTGCATGGCGCGTTTATGACGATTGCCACCAACTGGGGCGAACTTATACCCGAATTAGCCAAAACCAGGAAAGTAATTGCTATAGAAATGCAGGGCCATGGGCACACACCATATTCAGACCGTAAATTAAACCAGGTTACTCTGGCCAGCGATGTTGAAGCGGTATTGAATTATTTGAAAGTGGATAGTGCTGATGTTGTTGGCTATAGCATGGGCGGAACCATTGCTTATCAGTTTGCTACACAAAGTGCAAAGCGTGTAAATAAACTGGTTATCATATCATCTACCTATAAAAGCACTGGTTGGCTGCCCGAAGTAAACAATGCATTTAAAGGGCTTAAACCGGAGATGTTATCAAACACACCAATGAAAACTGCTTATGACGCGGTAGCACCCGACAAAACTAAATGGACAAATTTTTTAACGCAAATGATTGCGTATGCCAATGTGCCCTTCGATATGGGCGACGACAAGCTTGCTAAAATTACCTCGCCCGTACTCATCATTGCGGGTGATAATGATGGCCTTGATAAAATTGAATTAATTAGAACCTACCGTTTGTTGGGTGGTGATAAATTTGCCGATATGGGTGCGATGCCAAAAGCACAACTGGCCATTGTGCCGGCGCAGGGCCATGTAAGCCTGATGATGCAAACCAAAACAATACTGGCTTATTTGGATGGCTTTTTAAAGTAAACACAAAAGGTGGCCATATGTAAAGAGCATAATGGCCACCTTTTTCAATAAAAACCCTACAGGCAGGGGTATAAATGAATTGCTGTAATTAAGCCAGCTTTTTTTGCAGCCATTTGCGAACAGGTTCATCATACCATTTTAATGCTGCATAAGCTAAGGCAATACCCCCAACTAAAATAAGCAGGGCATATGGCCAGGCCTGCGCAAGTGTAACGCCTTTATGGTTGCTGATCCAGGCCACGTAAAAATAAACCAATGGATAATGTACCAGGTAAAGCGGGTAAGAAATATCGCCCAAAAATTTACATATTTTACGTTCCCTTTGTGTTTGCAGCAGTCCGCTGGCACCGATGTATACAATAAGCGGGAAAACGATGATGATGCAAATGGATTCATATACCCCGTTCATCCATAGGTGATCGGCACCGCCAATACGTGGCATATAAAGTACAAGGGCCACTAAAAGGCTGCACCATAAAAAAGCATTTTTAATTTTGGTGGGTTTCGCAATGCGCGATAGGAGCAGGCCGGCAAAAAAAGGATACATGGTGCGGGTAAAGCCAATGCGTACCTGTTCTACATTCAACGTCCAGCCACCACTAACATCGCCGTTAGAAATGGCGAGCTGTGCCAATGCTATTCCAGCAATAACGACCAATATTGTTAACGCCGTTTTAGAAAATTTCCTGATCCACACCGCATACAAAATGTTGGCAATATATTCGAAAAATAACGACCAGCCCACACTGTTTAAAGGATGCATTTCTTCCCATCCACGAATATCGAGCGATAAAGGCACAGGCAGGATGGTATAACCGATTAACAGCACGAGCAGCATCTTCCATAATGGGATGGTATGAATAAGGGGCCAAATGGTAGAATCCGTATAGTAAAACCCGATGGTACCGAGTGTCATCCCTAAAATTACCATTGGTTGCAAACGGATTATGCGGCGTTTAAAAAAATTGCCTAAACTCATTTTCTGCCACCTGTCGTCATAGGCATAGCCCATCACAAAACCCGATAACAGGAAGAAAAAATCTACAGCGAGGTAACCATGATTAACCAATATATCGAGGTGCCCGGTACCTAAGGGTTCGGTGAGGTGAAAGGTAACTACAATAATGGCTGCAATGCCACGCAGGCCATCTAATATGGGGTAATGTGGCTTGGTGGCCAGCTCAATATTTGGGTTAGTGATCATCTGGTTTCTGGTAAAAAATTGCAATTTCTAAAAAATAACGAAGATTCGGTGCTTCGGTAAGTATTGCATTCATAATGATACATAATAAGTTAAATCTAAGTTTAGAGATTAAGAGAACGTCTCAGACCACAACCAATTTGTTTATCTTACCCGTAGGTAATACAATGAATCTAGACAATTGAGCCATACAAGCAAAATATTTGAGCCGTAGAAGAAAGTTTCCGCATTGCTGATTGTTGATCTTTGTATTATGAACAACATCACAAAAATTCAATTGGCACAAAATGGTCCCTTCGTATCTAAACTTGGTTTAGGTTGTATGCGCATGTCGTCTATCTGGGGCGGGCCAACACCTAATGAAACGGAAAGTATTGCTACCATCCACGAAGCTATGGATAGTGGCATTAATTTTATCAACACCGGAGATTTTTATGGTGCCGGCCACAACGAAATGCTTATCGGCAAAGCCATTAAAGACAGGCGCAACGATGCCTTTATCAGTGTAAAATTTGGTGCCATCTTTCACAATGGCCAGTGGCTGGGCTTGGATCTCAGACCGATTGCCATTAAAAACTTTATCAATTACTCGCTTACCCGTTTAGGTATCGAAACTATTGATCTTTACCAGCCCAGCCGGATGGATGGAAGCGTACCGGTAGAAGACATAATTGGCACCGTAGCCGATTTGGTTAAAGAAGGTAAAGTGCGCCATATTGGTGTATCCGAGATTAATGCTGATCAACTTCGCCAGGCCAACAGCATCCACCCGATAAGTGCCCTGGAAATTGGTTATTCGCTTGCCGACCGGCAAATAGAAACCGATCTTTTACCCGCAGCTGCCGAGTTGGGCATTGCCGTAGTGGCCTTTGCCAATACTGCCGAAGGTTTGTTAACCGGAGAGATGAAAGCTCCACTTGCCGAAAATGATTACCATAGCCACTTTACTCGTTTTCAGGGTGATAACCTGGTGCATAACCTCGAAAAAGTAGAAGTGTTAAAGCAACTGGCCCATAATAAAGGCTGTACGCCAACACAGTTGGCCATTGCCTGGGTTAAAGAGCAGGGAAATAACATTATGCCTTTGGTGAGCATGAGCCGTAGATCGCGATTGCCTGAAAATATTAAAGCCATGGATATTGCATTTACACCTGAAGAAATGAACACTTTAAATACTACTTTTGCAATAGGTGCAATACATGGTGGCACTTATTTACAACGCTAAATGAACAGTCCAGCAGAAATCCTCCCCGGCGTAATCTTTTATTCCTACCTCTCTACAGAGCGTAAGGAGAAAGTATGCTTCTGGAATCACCATACCCTGGTGTTACAGGTTTCTGGTCAGCTGGTTTTGGAAACCTCCGGTCAGAATATCTCAATAAGGGGAGGAGAGGTGCTGCTGATTGGTAAAAACCAGTTGGGTACGCTTACTAAAACGCCGCTGCCCGGTGGAAACTATGAAACCATTGTGATATCCCTGCAAGAAAATCTTTTGCGCAAAATTGTGCTTGAAGAAAAGTTAGAAGCAGACCATAAATATATAGGTCCGCCCAATATCCTGATTCCTACAAATGAATTCTTGCAGGGCTATTTTCAATCTATTGTGCCTTATGCACGTAGTTCGGGCGACAGCATGACTGATGAAATGGGGATTCTGAAAGTGAAAGAAGGAATTAAATTGTTGTTATTGGCCCTTCCAACGCTGCGCAACTTTCTGTTCGATTTTTCTGAACCGTATAAAATCGACCTGGAAAAGTTTATGCTAAGCAATTACCATTTTAATGTGCCCATTGAAAGATTTGCACAACTCACCGGCCGCAGCCTCGCAGGTTTTAAACGCGATTTCCTGAAAACATTCGGCGCACCTCCAAGGCATTGGTTGCAGGATAAACGGCTTAATGAAGCCAAACACCTTATTGAAACCAAACATCAAAAGCCTTCATCCATTTATCTTGATTTGGGTTTCGAAAGCTTGTCGCACTTTTCTCATTCTTTTAAGAAAAAGTTCGGTATGGCGCCAACTACCATTATCAGTAGTATCTCTTCAAATATATATGAATAGATTACCCTTAATTATACTACCTCCTATTATAGGTGGGATAGTTCTTTTCCTTATCGATTACTTTATATTCTCCGAAATTAACTGGCAAAGAAATATCCTTGTCATTATTATAATGGCAATAATAAATGCCTTTGTTGTTAATAAAGCAAAGAAACAGTAAGGATTGAATATGCTGATAATCACTTTTCAATATTGTTGAGTGGATACCTTCAACACCTAATTACTCACTGGCACAAATTCAAATTCATGCCAGTGAATAAGAATTACTTGGCCAGGTAGGTCATGCCGCCATCAACAAGAATTTCGGCACCAAGTAAAAACGAAGAATCTTCAGATGCCAGGAAAACTGCTGTTTTACCAATATCAGATGGCTGCCCGATTCTGCCTATTGGCATTACACCTGCAAATTGAGTTTTTACAGCTTCAATATGTTCTGCAGGAACAAATTTATCAAATGCTGGCGTATCTGTAGTGCCCGGCGTAATTACATTTACCCTGATTTTTCTTTCTAACAAGTCGTTCGAAAAGCTTTTAGCAAAAAAGATTACCGCAGCTTTTGCCGCACCGTAAAGTCCGAATGAGGGGTATGCCCGATGTGCGGCATTAGATCCGATAAGGATGATAGATCCTCCATCATTCATGTAAGGCAATGCTTTTTGTACAGTGAAGTAAACGCTTTTCAGGTTAAGATCCATCGTTTTATTATAGTCTTCTTCGCTAACATCTGCTACGGTTCCGGTTGTTCCTGCACCGGCATTGGCTACCAGCACATCAATTTTGCCAAATTTTTCTGCTGTATCTTTAAACACCCGCTCCAAATCGGCAAGGTTGGTTACATCTGCATTGAGGGCTATAAAATCATTGCCTAACTGATTAATGGAATGTTCTAAAGTTTGATGATTTCTGCCAACAATAGCTCCGGCAGCCCCCTCATTTTTAAACGCTTCAGCTATACCAAATCCAATGCCGCTATTACCGCCTGTAATTACGGCTACTTTGTTTTTTAATTTACTCATGATTTACCTATTTAATGTTAGGTCAAAGATGCACTTGCGCAAGGAGCTGCATCTTATCAAAAGTCATTAAATACGCTTGATAAAGATCAATCTACCGGGAAGAGTTCTTCCTGATCCGGCTTAAGGTTTCGGGGGTTAAACCCAGGTAAGAAGCAATTAAATTTTGCGGAAACCGCTGTATAAAATGTGGATAATCATTAATGAGTTCCTGAAAACGCTCTTCGCCGGTTAAGCTAATGGCATTCTGCATCCTCTTCTGTGCCGCTATGGTATTGTTCTGGCTAAGCACATTCTGCATTGCCGAAAAAGCGGGGATGGGCTTTATAAATTCCTCTACCAGGTTATGGGTAATCTGTAAGATCTCCATATCCTCTAACGCTTCTATATTAAAACGGCTTGGTATTAATTTGTAAAAACTTTCAAAATCGGCCAACCACCAGTTTTCAACACTTAATTTTAAAATATGTTCATGCCCTTTTTCATCTACCGTAAACGTTTTGGCTGCCCCTTTTACAATAAAGCCAGTATATTTACATACATCGCCTTCCTGTAAAAAGTATTGCCGCTTGCGGATTTTTTTTGGTTTAAAGTGAGTGGTAAGTATTTGCTTATCTTCTACAGAAAGCGTTTGGCCTGAAAGTTTTTGAACATAATCGAACAGCGCCTGAAAATTATCCATCATAGAAGTGCTTAAGGAGAAGCTTCAAAAATAAAACTTTCAAATTGGTTTCAAAATAGCTTTACCCGAATGTACTTATTCTGCTTATAATTTCAGAACTACGCCATTGTGCAGATAAATCCCACCTTTTTTTCTAACTTGAGTTAATTTTTTGTTTTACTAAAGCTCCATGGTGAATATTAGCATATTCTTTCGACCCTTTTCAATCCAACTGATATTACTCTTATTGCCAATTGTTTTGCTGGCACAAAATAAGTCTCAGGTAAAAGACACTGTGCATAGTGATACTGCTAGGATTGGATTTGTAGAAAAAATGCAGCGATTCGCAAAGCAATCAGCAAGTTCGAGCGCGAAAGAATTTGAGTCTGATAAGGCCCTGCTGGCGCAAAACAAAATTTTTGAAGAGGTTAAACGAAACCTGCAAAAGGCAAAAATGTTCCTTAAAAAGTCTCCGGATAATTTGGTTACAAAATCGCGGTTAGATGGCATTGATAAAGATTTTAAAACAGCAATTGATGGGGTAATCATTAATACGGGAAGCGCGCAGACCTTCAGAAACTTGACCGCGACATCTAAAATCTTAACCGAGCTACAGGTTAAAGCCGCCGCTATTAAATTGATTCTGGATGTACATCAAGAGCAGCTTAATACCTTCAGGTACAAGTTAGACTCATTATTAAGCATTCCTGCCCTGTTCAAATTTTCTAATGATTCTGCAGTCCTAACCAGGTATATCGGACAGATCAAAGTGGTGGCTTACCAATATCATCCTATTGACAGCCTGTTAAAGCAAGATCTTTTGCGCACAACGGCTCTTTTAAATAGAACAAACCTATTGGTATTTAACCTGCAAATCAGTCAGGAAGAAATATCTGCTTACCAGCAGGATATGGCTAGGAATTCTTTTAAGAGAGAATTTGCCAATATTTGGGATTCGGCCGTTTACAGCAGGCCTTTTAAAGAAATTCTTCACCAGGCAGAGGCAAAGGGAATGCTGACACTTATTTTTTACCTTGAAAATAACGTAGGGAAATTATTTGTTGTTCTATTGCTGATATTATGCTCATTTCTGTATATCCGCTCCCTGAAATCAATTTATAAAGAACAAGATCTTTTAACTGATAATTTTGAAGGTAAGCTGGTACTTCGTTATCCGCTGCTTTCGGCTATATTATTGGTACTAAATGTATCGCAATTTATGTTCATCTCTCCTCCATTTGTTTTAAATGTGATTATCTGGACCCTATCTTGTTTATGTTTAACAGTGATGTTCAGGGCATTTATTACTCGGTATTGGATGCGTACCTGGCTATTGATGGTGGTGTTTTTCTTGGTTGCGGCTTTAGATAATCTTATTCTTCAGGCTTCAAGACCTGAAAGATGGTTGGTGCTGATCATTTCTACAGTAGGTTCGGTTGCAGGTGCAGTGATTATGATTACTGGAAAGAAGCAGGAACTCCGTGAGAAATTAATCGTTTTGGCAATTGGTTTAATGGTGTTGTTAGAATTCGGCTCTACCCTGGCAAACATATTTGGCAGGTACAATCTTGCCAAAACGCTTTTTATCGGTGGTTTTTTAAATGTTGTTATTGCCATTTTGTTTTTGTGGACTGTTCGCCTGATTAATGAGGGCCTTTTTCTTGCATTTAGTGTATATAAGGAGCAGGATAAGAAACTTTTCTACCTCAACTTCGATAAGGTTGGTAAAAAGGTACCAATGTCTTTTTATTTTCTCCTTGTTTTTGGATGGATATTACTGCTTGGACGAAATTTTGCAGGTTTTGAATCTGTGGTAAACCCAGTTCAAGACTTTTTTGCTATAGAAAGAACCTTGGGTGAATACACCTTTACTATCAATGGTCTTTTGTTATTCTTCTTTATCATGGGTGTATCCGTTGTAACCTCGCAAGTGGTATCTTTCTTTGCGTCGGATAAGCACCTCGTACACGATAAACAGGGAAAAAAGAACGTAATGCAAGGGATAGGGAGCTGGTTGCTTTTAATTCGCATTGTTATATTAAGCGTTGGGCTTTTTCTTGCTATTGCAGCCGTGGGGATACCCCTTGATCGAATTACAATAGTAATTGGAGCACTAGGCGTAGGGATCGGATTTGGGTTACAGAACATTGTTAACAACCTGGTAAGTGGTTTAATTATCGCATTTGAAAAGCCCGTTAATGTTGGCGATGTGGTAGATATTGGCGGGCAGGCCGGAACAATGAAATCGGTTGGTTTTAGAAGCAGTGTAATAACCACCTGGGATGGGGCGGATGTGGTGATGCCGAATGGGGATCTGTTGAGTTCGCATTTAATTAACTGGTCGCTGGCCGGAAACAAAAGACGTGTTTTTATTCCTTTAGGCATAGATTATGATTCTGATTTACCGGTTGTAAAAACGCTTGTAAGTCAAATTTTAGAAGAGGAGCAACGCATTTTGAAAAAGCCTTCATATGCGGTGCTTTACGATTCTTTTAGCGAAAGTTCAATTGATATGAAAATATATTTTTGGGTAAGGGATTTTAAGGAGGCAGCCCTAATTAAAAGTGATATTGTAACCGCTATTAACGAAAAGTTTAAAGCGAACGCGATAAAAATTCCTTTTCCACAACAAGAAATATACTTGCATAATACCGTTCGCGGTAAGGAGGAAAGCTAAAGATGCCCAGTACTTTTTGTAATTTATGGTTCAGATCGTTGTGTTTCCAATGGCATTAAGTTAAGCTCTGGTAACGGCTAATATAATTTAACCACAGATGAGAAGGATGCACACCGTTATAAAGATCCGTGCTTATCTGTGTCCATCTGTGGTTAAAACGCTAACTTAATTGTGTCTTGCTACAATCAGAATGAAATCATAACAAATTCAAGCATATATGGCTCAATAATGCTGTTTAAAAATCCAACTATACTTTATTATTACGGTAAATCACCCAAAAATTTGCGGTGGTTATAATGACGCTAATTTGCTTTCTTAATAAAAAGGCTTAGATAATCTGCTGCAGTTGTCCATGCTGTTTGCCCAAAAATCTCATTATCCAGGGTTGGGTGTTGAGTGGTGAACATCGAATACATGTATTGTGCCTGTTGCCATTTGGCGTACAATTCCATTTCTCCAGCAGGATTATCTGCCCGCTGTTGCTTTATAAACTTCGCAAACTGATCAAGGTCGCTAATTTTGTGGACAGTAAAATGTTCGTTGTTGATAGAATTTACAATTTGCGCTAACATATTTGGGCTAACCTGAAAGCTGGCAATGTGGAGGTTACGCGGAGTTTCATCTTTAAGAGCGGCTTCAGCAGTAAAGTCTGCCGTATTTTCCATAGTAGTGAAATCAAGTTTCCAATCTGCCTTTTCGCCCCAGTAACCAATTGTTTTATTTTTTAAATCAAGCATGGGGGTATTGTATTTAAGAATATCGGCAAATGCACCGTTAAAAATTGATGTTGCCTGTATGGTTGTGCCATCTATATATGCTTTAAACTTTCTGCGAAGATCGAAATTTCTATTTTCCCCCTGTACCAATGGATTATAATCGGTGCAGAAATCAGATGGAATGAATCTTTTTACACCACACTTTAGGGCGGCATCCAGCAAGGCACTTTGGTGATCAACAATTACCTCTTCTAAGCCTGCCAATGCAGAAACTACGCAATCTACACCCTCGCACGCATTTGCCAAACTTGTATGATCGCTGTATTGGGCCGTAATTGGCTCAATTCCATTTTTTACAAGCAGAGCAATTTTTTCAGCATCACTTTCCGGCCGTACAAGGGCTTTTACTACTGCGCCACGTTTAACTAGGGCCATGCAGATCATCGATCCCAAATTGCCTGTTGCTCCTGCAACTAAAATTGTTTTTTTCATTTCTTTTTAAGGTAGGTTATTTTTTTAAAAATTCGTTTACTGTTGCTATAACAGCTTCGGGGCATTCCTCAAATAGATAGTGCCCGCTTTCGGTCATCCCGGCCATCTCAAGGTTTTTACAAACATAGGGCAAAGCCATTTTCATGTAGTTATAACTTACATAGCTTCCAATGCCAAGTACAGGCATTAATAAGGGTTGGTATGATTTTGCATCTTCGATATCGGTAATAAAACTCTGATACCATGCATTGGATGCCCGGATACTTTCTTTATCGTTGTAGGCAGCAGCATAAATTGCGCGCTCTTTTTCACTCATCAGCGATTCATCAATCATCACATAACGGAAAAGCCAGTCTATAAGGTACCTAAATCGACCTTCTAGAATCAGTTCAGGGAGGCCTTTCACCTGGTTAAAACCCATCCACCAAGCATAAGGTAAATTGGCATCCATTTTTTCTCCAAAGGTACCAGCGGTTGGTAGGAGTGCCATATGCATCATGCCTTCATTGGGGTGTATGCCATCTGCAACGATCAGTTTTTTTATATACTGAGGGAAGTTGAAGGCCAAACTCATGGCAACCATGCCACCAATATCATGGCCGATAATGTTCACCTGCTCAAGGTTGAGTATTTTTATCAGCTCCACAATATCCTGTGCCATATTCTTTTTATCAAAGCCGGATTCAGGTTTCTCTGATGTGCCCATTCCTCTGATATCCACTATAATTACCCGATGCGTTTTAGCAAGTTCAAGCGCAATTGGGCGATAAGAATACCAGGTTTGTGGCCAGCCGGGTAAGCATAATAAGGGTTCTCCCGAACCTCCATCAACGTAGTGAAGTTTAACTCCATTTACCTTTGCATAGCCGTTGGTAAAACCTGGAAAGTCTTCAATTAACTTTTCGTCAGGATAAGAAATATCATTTGCTATTGAATTTTGTTGCATATTGTCATGTTTTTTGTGATTTCAAAGTTAACATGACCACAGGTTGGTAAAACTACCAATTGGTAGTAAATGTTTTATCTGATTTTTGCCCTTATTCTGCTTAAGGCATTGGGGGTGATCCCCAGAATGGAAGCCAGGTGTTTCACAGGGATTTTCTTCAACAATTCGGGCATCTCTAAGAATCCTGCATAACGCTCTTCGGCAGACATGGTTTGAAAGTTAAGAAGTTGGTCTACCATCCTCGCCGCTGTGGCTTCCCATACTTTCCGCCCGAATTCTTCCCAGCTGGGAATGTGCGCATATAGAAAATCCATATCCTTTTTGTCGATAATCAGCAGTTCTGTTTCTTCAATTGCCTGAATGTTAAACCTGGTGGGTTTTTGCGGATTCAAACTGGAAATTTCAGTGAAAAATTCATTTTGAAAACATACCCAGGTTGTATTTTCCTTGTTATTAAAATCATAATAAAACCGTAAACCTCCCTTTGAAATAAAGAAGTATTGGTTGGCAATTTGGCCGGTTTTCAGTACGAGCTTCCCTTTGGGTATCGATTTAAACCTGCACCGCGATAGTACAAGATCAAGCTCATGTTGTTCAATGGAAACAGTTCCTTTTATGAAAGCGACAAACTCTGCGGTACGCATTTATTAAGCGGTTTTTATGGGGATTAAAAGCCGGACAATATACTGTATATGTTGGGGAATATTGAAATTTGTTTATGCAAAATATAAAGCCAAAGCCTAAAGGGTTATTCACTTTTGAAATATCGGGCAATCGAATTGCTCGCCATTAGCGGGAAATTGCGCTAATAAAAAAGCTCCAAAACATTTGTTCTGGAGCTTTTAGGAGCTTGTGATTATAAAGATTTAAGCCAATCTACAACCTGTTCGCGGGTTTTGCCGGTTTTTTGCTGTAATTTTCCATAAAGTTCATCATCTTTTCCTTCTTCGTATTTCAGATCATCTTCCGTAAGATCTGCATAGGCCTGTTTTACTTTTCCTTTAAGCTCATTCCAGGTACCTTTTAATTCTAATTTGTCCATTGTATTTGATTTTTTTGGTATTAACTACTAATTAGTTTTGAACTTCTTTTGCGGCATAAATACTGTCGACAACATATTTGCTGTATCCTCTCCAGGGTAAAGTGCTTTTATATTCCTTATAATGCAGCTCATAAAATTTGCCACTGTTGCCCATCAATTTTGCTGCAATATTTTCGTCAGCTACAGAGAATTCAAATTCGTTGTTTTCAAGTGTTCCCTTTTGTCTGGAGCGCACTCCGCTTTGTATGAGTTTTCCTTCATTGGTTTTAAAAATATAGCCTTTTTTAACGATGTAATTTAATTCCCCGGCTTTAACGCCCTCGCCAAAAACAAAAAAGTAATTGTAATAAGCAAAGCCGAAAAGCATTAAAACGAAAATTACCGCTACAATGGTTCCTATTCTTTTCCCTTTAGTCATGTTTTCTTTAATCAAGATTTAAATTCGTTCTTCGGGTTTTATTTCAATAATTGTAAGCCTTTTTTTTGAGGCCAAAATTGCTCCGAAACCTGCACTAACAGCTCCCAATATCATACCGATGAAAGAGAAGATTGCAAATTTTGAAAGGGCTGAAGCCATTTCATCGCCAACCTTGCGCGCTTTTTGTTCTGCTTCTGCCTTAACCTCTTTAATCTTTTCTTTTGCTGTTTTTAAGGTGCTTACCCAGTTTGCTACAATCTGTTCTGATTCAGCCTGGCTTTTTCCGGTTCTGTTTTTTACAATGTTTACCAATGCTTCCTGATCTACAGCATTGAAGGTAGAGTCGTTTTCAGAAAATAATTTAGAAACTAATGCATCTACTTTTTGCTGTGCCTCCTGAGGATTCTCCAGAACAGCTTCACCGGTTGATTCACCCAGACGGGATTCCTGATCAAGTTTTTTATTCAATTTATTGGGCTGTAATTCTTTTTTTTCAGTTTGCCTTAACAATAATTGAGCTTCATCTTTCATCTTCCCAAAAGTGTTTTTATCCACACCCAGTTGATCTTTAATCAGGTTACCTGCTTCTGGGGCTGCCGCCTTTATTCCTTCTCCGGCAAGAGAAAAGCCTTTGGTGATTACCGAGCCTACGCCACCTACAATTTTTCCAACTGATGAAGTGATCAGGTAGATATTCAGGAAAGTGAGCAGGCACCAGGTGAGCAGCCCATGCAATACCAAATCCGTTTTTTGTATGTGATTGGAGAACCAGCCAGCAGTCCATCCGCCTGTAAATATAGAAATTAGCATAGTTACTATCCACCAGATTAATGCTCCTGTACCAAGGCCGCTGAAAGGTTTGGCTTCATCGAGCGGATTAATGCTGCCGAAGCCTATGCCAAGCCCTAAGAAACTTAAAAGAAGTTGCACTGCTATGGCAATGAAAACCCCGGCAATTATAGCACTCCATGATAGGCGGGTTAAAAATCCGAGGGCAGGTTTATTTCTTATGTGATCAATATTTTGTTCCATGATTTTGTTGTTAGATAGAAAATTATTTAGGAGACCGCGATTGGAAATCGGCAAAACTTTAAACCGTTTGAGTTTATAAATAATGCGATGTATTAAAATAAATGCCGCTTTCGGGATGGAAAGCAGCATTTTAAATTTGATTTATTAATTGGTAATATCTCTTTTTACCTTGTTGGCAGTCCGTTGTCCGGGCAGGTAGATTTGAAAACCGAATGAAAGGTTAATGTTGTTCTGTGTTGTAGCACTTCCAAATCCAACCAGTCCATTGTATTTCAACAGGGTTTCAAGGCCAATATTTGGGGTAATGAAATAGGCAAAACCAGGGCCTACGCTTAGGTTTAATCCATTTGTATTTCCACCGCCATTGCTCACATTAACGCCACCTATACCCACTGTTGCTTCTGCAAAGAAACGTCCGTGGCGAAGTACTTCAGTATCTTTACCGGTATAGTAACGGCCCAATGCGCCAACACCATAGCTTGTTGTTGTATTGGAATTTTTGGCTGTTTCCAATCCAAAGTTTACATAACCGCCAAGTGCTACATTATCCTGAATAAACCAGGCCGCTTTTGGTGTAATGTCTACACTGAAGATTTTCGGATCATCTAACCCAAGATTGATATTGGTTAGGTTTCCGCCTACCAATACATTGCCTTTTTGAATTTGGGCATTGGCAGCAAGGATAGTTGTTGCTGAGATAATTACAGTTGCTAAAAATTTTTTCATGATTGATGTTATTTATTTAAGGATTAATATAATGTGAATTCTACACGGCGGTTTTCCTGACGGCCTGCGGCAGTTTTATTTGTTGAAATTGGCTGATCCGGGCCATAACCTGTAGTTTCTACTCTTGATGCATTTACACCCTGAGATACCAGGTAAGTTTTAATAGATTCTGCTCTTTCTTTTGATAAGCGCAGGTTTAATTCCCTGCTGCCTGTATTATCAGTATGGCCGGCTAGTTTTAAGCTGAAGTTTTTCTCTATTAAAAGGGCCGCAACTCTGTTTAACGTGGTGTATGATTTTGAACGGATGGTTGATTTTCCTAAATCAAACTCCAGGTTCGAAATTGCATCTCTAACTACTTTACGGTCTGCCTCAGTAATCACTGTGGTTTCCTTAATAATGGTGGTTGGTGCAGCTAATGGGCAACCTGAACCATCAACAGCAGTTCCAGAAGGTGTACCAGGACATTTATCAAATTTGTTGGCAACACCATCATTATCATCATCACCTAAATCTTTGGCATATTGTGCTCTGTCTCTTTCAGCATTTTGCGCTGCGGTAGATAATGCACTTCTCAGCTCGGCACTTTCTGCTGCACTTTGCTTGCGCAGATCGGCAACTGCACTATAGTTTTGCAGTTGTGAGTTTTCTTTATTTCCTAAAGCAAATTCCAAACCTGCATGGGCATAAGAAAACCTGCTTTCGTTGTAAACACTTTTAACAGTTGGAGAAGATTTAATGAAGTTGATGTCATAACCTAAATCAATATTGATCCCTTTGGCAACACCAAACTTAAATCCTACTCCGGTAGGAATAAACCAGCCTTCCCTTTTGGAAAATACTTCCACATTTCCGGTCTGAGAATCCGACGACATATAACCTGCACCTGCTTTAACGTAAGGAATAAGTACAGCGTTTTCTGTATTAAGGCTAAAGTTTGCAATGTTTAATACCGCGGTTAATGAGCCAGACCAATTGATGCTGTTTTTTTGCTCGATTGTGCTGGTTGAGTTTAAAGATTTAATTTCGCCACGCAAAAAGTCTGCTTGAAGACCCAACGCTGGCAAGATTTGTTTTTTAATGAAGCCGCCATAGCCAATGCTTTTAAACTCTTTGGCCTTAATGCTTTCGCCACCTAAAAAGGTATTCTGGCTTAATATTCCGCCATGGGCGCCAACGCTCCATGTTCTTAAAGATTGTTTGCCAAACCGCGCTGATGCAGTTGGGGTTTCCTGCGCAAACAGATGGGTTGAGATGCTTAATAAAGCAAGCAACATTGTTGATTTTGTAAATTTGTAATTCATCTTTTGGGTGTTTTTGTTATTGTTTATTTTAATTATACCTGAGTGTTAGTGGATAATACCTGGCCGGTTCGATATGCTTGGTAATAGGCCAGAAGGAACTTCAGGCTGATCGCATTTTTCACTCATCTTAAAGGCCAGGGGATTATCTTCGAAATGATTTATTGTTATAGATCACATCGCTACGGCTCAGTCTTTTTGGTAGATTTCTATGGCCAAATTATATGAGCAGGTGGCAGGATAACGAGTAATATATTTTTTCATGGTCGTGTCAAATTAGTAGCAGCGCTTATCAGCCCTGATGTAAACACATCAAAGAAAGTTATTTGTATTTCCGGCAGAAAATCCGTTCGTCAGAATGCCTTACCTATCCGATAGAAGGCTTAAATTAATCGTCGAAATTATTGGTGGTTATTGGATTACAACCAGGATTTGAAATGTGACTTGAACTGCGGGCGATATTGTTCGGTTACGGGTATCACTGCTTTTCCGATTTTGACGGTGTTGTGCTGTATGGCATCAATTTTATCCAAGGCTACAATGAAAGATCTGTGTATGCGCATAAAACGATCGGAAGGTAAGATGCTTTCCATTGTTTTCATGGTAGATAATGCCGTAATCATCTTTCCACCTTTGATAAAAACATTAATATAATCTTTCTGGCTTTCTCCGTAAAGAATGTCGTTTACATCTACACGGATTAATTCATGCTCTACTTTAAGAAAAATAAATTCTCCGGCATCGCTTTTCTGCACTGCAGGCAGTAAATAATTTTTCGCTTTAAAAGCAGCTTTAAAAAAATCTTCGTAGGTAAAAGGCTTCAAAAGGTAATCTATTGCATCTACTTTATAACCTTGCGATGCATACTCGCCAGAGCCACTGATGAAAATAATCCGGGGCATATCTTTTCCGTATTGATTATGGAGTGTTTTGGCAAAACTCATTCCATCAATTCCCGGAAGGTTAATGTCGAGTATAATTAAATCGATATCCGAACTGCCCAAAACATCAATTGCCTGTGCGGGGCTGCCATGAACGGAAACCAGATGAAGAAACGAGGTTTCGCGAACAAATTCACTGACATAACTACTTACCTCAGGATCATCGTCTATAACAATGCAATTGAGTTTATTCGTCATTAAGGTGACGGGTAAGGTTACTATTAGTGGTATACAACATTTGCAGGGATGCGCTTTATTGGTTCCAAAGGTAACTTTATATAAGAGAAAAGAAAAGATGAACCTTGCAATTATTTTACATAGAGCAATTCATCAGCCATAATTTACTTAATTGCTGTTGTTTATTATACAGAACCTCCTGCAAATGAATTAATAAGGGATTGAAAAACGCACTGTACAACCCTGGCCTTCTTCACTTTCGAGCGCGATGGTACCTCCCTGTAGGTTTATGAGCTGGCGGCATAGATATAAACCCAATCCTGTTCCGGGCTTTTGGCCACCGGCCTGGTAATAGGGCGAAAACAATTCGGCCTGCTTATCTTTGCGAATGCCCGAGCCTGTATCTCTAACGATTACAGTAAGCAAGTAAGCTTTTTCTTTTTTCTCGAGTTGAGCAGATAAATGAACATAGCCCTTATCTGTATATTTAATGGCGTTGCTTAGTAAATTGATGAGCACCTGTTTAAGCCGCAAATCATCTCCGTTTACGCTTAACTCTTTACTGCCTTCAAATTCAAGATTCAAATCAATCCCTTTTCTTTCAGCCATAAAACGCATGGCTTCCATCGAATCGCTAATGGCCTGGTAAGGGGTAAACGGACTTATATTTAGTTCTGCGGCACTTTGTTCCATTTTACTCACATCAAGTACGTTGTTAACCGTTTCGAGCAGTAGTGTTGAAGATAGATTAATGGAGGTAACTTTCTTCTCCTGATCAGGCAATAAGGTTGTCCGCTTAAGCATAAATACCGCTCCGTTTATGGCCATTAACTTATTGCGGATTTCATGACTCATGATGGCAAGTATTTCTGACTTTTGGCCAGCCAACCTAACAGCCCTCGAATTTTCCATGATGTACCTCCGTTCTGCACCGGAAGCCTTCCTGATGTAAATGATCAGGATGATGATAAAAAGTAATATGAAAACGGATGCTACGCCGGTAAAGGTATTTAAATCGCGGGAAGTTGAACGGTACTCTGCAAGTATTTCCTCACGGCTTTTCTCAAAGGCTACCCGCTCTATACCCTGCACATCCAATAAAAGCCCCCGCAGTTCGGTAAGCAGGTTTAAATTCGCCAAAATCATTTCCTGGTTCGATTGGCCCAGAAGCGCGTATTGTTGGCCGAGTTCATTAATCATTGCTTTCTGATCGGATTCAGATTCAGCTTTTTGCTGATTTTTTTGTTGCTCAATTGTTAATACCTTAACAGTTCTGGTATTGCTCACCGCATCTTTTAATCGTTTAATCAGGCTCCTTTTGGTTGGTTCCTGGTAAACAGAAACAGAGGTATCGGTTTGCATATTCCTTTTTCCGAAACCTTTTGCAGAGCGATCTTGAATTGAGCCTGCGGTTGTTTGCTCAAGGAGCGATGTAAAGCGTTTCTGTAGCTCAAACAGCTGCTGTGAAACCGCTATTTTTTGTTGAAGTGCTTGTGCAATCTGTTGTTTGCTTTTTGGTAAGTGGCCATTTGCGTCCGTTTTATACCGGTTGATTATCCCGCCCATCTTGGCAAAAATCTGTTTAAGGTTTGTTTTGTATGCATCCAAATCACTTGCCCGTCCGTTGGCGCTAGCCTGCCTGAAACTGTTCTCAGTCATATTTAAATCAATGAGCAGCCTGTTTATTGCCGGTTGCTGCCATGGTTGGCGGAGCTGGCCGCTTAAACGGTCGAGTTTTGCAGTTATGGTGTGGCGGAGTATAAAAGAGCCTGCGGTTAATATGAAAGTAAGTATGAGAAAGATAACGAAGAGTTTTCTGATAATTCCGGTAAAACGTTGGGATTGGCGGCGATTAATCATCGTGGGGTTTATTTTCTTATGTTGGTTAGTGAAAACAAGTTTTGCTTAAAACGGCTTTAGCCAGGAGATTTAAACCTAAAAAGTGTATTTAAACTTCATCAGTTCGCTGCCTTGTTAAATTTGTTTATTGCAGAATCTATCTTAAAAGGAAAAAAGATTTTTTTTGTTTTACATGTGGAAAATATTTTCTTCAATCCTTTATAATGATCATGATTAATACACCGCATTATCAGCAATAAAATAGCTCGATAGGGAAAATCTTCTAAGCTGGGTTACACCTTTTTTGCGTAACAATTTTTTATGTAGGAGTAAGTTCAGGTAAAACGATTTTAACTTTAATCTGTTATGCTTTAAACGATTGTATTTTGGAAAATTCGCGCCCTGCTGACCTGGCTTTGCTGGTACAGAATAAGCTTAAGTTAACAAGGAACAAACTCCCGCTTCCTGATTTAAAGGTTTTGGAAGATCTCTTCGATTGCCTTTTTTATTCGAGCATGTGCAAGGAGGAGAGCGAGCTGATCAGGGTTACAATCACCTTTCTCGATCCGCAAAACCCTGATCCTTCTCCTCCAAATTATATTGTACCGGAAAGGTGGAGCTGTGTAGCTTTCGACCATCAAGTGGCGATGACAACCAAAACCCTGGCCAAGCTTTCAAAGGCTGCAGATCCGGCCAGCTCCTCATTAGCTGTTTATTACGATGAAAAGGGCTGCATTTATATCTGGGGTATGATCGATCAGGCGATGCATTATCAAAACTTTTTAAATTATGAGTCTGATACCGGTTCAGAACAACCTGGTTTATTTCAGGTTTCCATCAGCGATATTGGTACTTTGAACGTGCTTTTTGATTATGAACTCCTCGCCACCCTGAAGCATAATGTGCTTGTAAAGCGTTACCTGGATGTTTTAACAATCGGCCCCATTTCTAAAATGTTAAGAAAGAATGCTGATTTTTTGAAGATTACTTTAAAAGCATATCTAGAGCAGTTTCATCCCAATGAAAGCTATGCTGAATGGGAAGACTTTCTAGATGGGCTATGGATCCAGACTTTTTCGAGGTTGCTGCTCAAAATACAGAACTACCAACATGGTGGAGCCATACTGATTGGAGATAACAGTGCTGACCTCGACGTAAAATACAGAATTCATTACGAGCGGCTTACACTAGCGATGGTTGCACATGCAAAAGCATCTATCGATAACTTTGTTGCCGAAAGTAGCATTAAAGGAGATTTGGATGCCGGGAAAAGATCGGTTAGCAAATTGCTTTACCTGCGCGAATCAGGATCTTTTTATACTAAGCAGGGTACAGGGGATGAGATAAAGGGAGCAATTAGCTTTATAGCCTCACAAACCTGTGTAGATGGGGTGGTGCTTTTCAATCGCAGTATGGTGAGCAACGGTTTTGGCGCAGTACTCCGGGCCAAAAAAATGCCTAGAAAGATTTATGTTTCTTCTACTGCAACTGCAACTCTAAAATCGCTTGAACCACATGATCCCAGGCATTATGGAACAAGGCACCGATCAATGATTGCCTATTGCTGGAACCATCCATCTTCCCTTGGCCTGGTTATATCTCAGGATGGTGATATCAGGGCATTTTCGAAAGTAGAAGATAAGTTAATTATGTGGGAGAATATTAAAACCCAACAGTATTTAACAGGCAGGAGCCAAAAACAGCGGAAAGCAGACGGTTAAATTTTCGTACAACATAAGCTATAGATCTGTGTTTATCTGTATTTCAAAAGTGCTAACATAATAACATTGGCATTGTGTATGTAGCGTTAATCTGCGGAATATCGAACGATATTGACGGCGCAAAGCGGTGGCGAATTTTCTGCTTCAACTAATTTTCATTAACGTCCACTTCGCTTATGTAATGATTTTATAAGGGAATGCTAAACCAAAATTTGCTGCCCTGGCCAATCTGGCTTTCTACGCCAATCTTTCCCCCGTGGCGGTAGATGATCTCTGCACACAAATAGAGGCCAATGCCGAAACCTGCAATGGTTTTGGTCTGTTGACTTTCAACGCGATAGTAACGGTTAAACAACTTTGGCTGATCTTCCGCATTAATGCCCATTCCACTGTCTTTTACACGTACAATTATCTCTTTGCCAATTATTTCCGAGTCGATCATTACGGTACTTCCATTTGGAGAATATTTTACAGCGTTACTGATCAGGTTATTGATTACCTGACTGATTTTATCACGGTCTGCATTAATTTGCTGTTCGCCCTTAATTGAGAAGTTGATCTGGTGGGTACTGATCATAATCCTATATTCTTCCTCAATTTCTTTCATTAGCTCACCCATTTCGAAATGGCTTTTATCAATGTGGATTTTGCCGGCTTCCAATCTGGAAACATTTAAAAAACCATTAATCATTGTGGTCATCTTTTTAACCTGGCTAAGCGAACGGTCCAGTACACCAAGAGATGGGCTGTCATCAGTAGTACGAGCTTTACGCTGCAGGATTTGTAAAAAAGCGTTTAGCGAGGTAAGTGGCGTTTTAAGCTCGTGGCTAACCATACCGATAAAGTCATTCTTGCGCAGTTCTTCTTCTTTCATGCGTTCTATATCAGTGGTACAACCCACCCACATGGTAATCTGCCCTTGCGAATCCATTATAGGAGAGGCAATATTCAGGTGCCATCGGTAATCGCCATTAATGTCTTTAAAGCGCATTTCCATTTCAAGCGCTGTCCCTTTAGCAGCGGCCTCACCCAATCGCTGCTGAAACTCCGGAATTTCTTCAGTATGCATCATCTGGTGATACCCGAAATCCCTTAAGTCTTCAAAGTTCATTCCACTGTAATCCAGCCATTGTTGGTTAAAGAAGGTTACTTCTCCGCTAGGGAGTGCATTGCTTATTTTTGCCGGTACAATATCAGCCAGGGAACGGAAGTGTTTTTCGCTTTCTTCTATTTTTTTGCGTGCAAGCACCTGTGTGGTAATATCAATGGCAACGATCATAAGTGCGAATGGCTTGCCATCGGCATCTTTTAACGGCTCATAAACAAAGTTGATATGAACAGTTTGTGGCTCGCCGTTTCTGATAAGTATAATTTCATGTTCGTTTGCATAATAGCTAGAGCCGATTGCAAGTACCTGTTTTGTAATCGGTTCATAAATTGCGCTAGATTCTGCGTTCACCTCCCAGTAAGGCATAACATCAAATGCTTCCCGAGGTTTTCCGATGATTTCCAGAAAAGTGTCGTTCATTTCGACCACAAACAGTGGATCTCCTTGCAATATGCACATTCCCACTGGTGCCTGTTTTACTATGTTCCGAAGGTTTTCCTCATTTGCGCTTAGCCTATCGTTGGCCAGCTGTTTCTTTCCGTTTTTTTAGGTTCGGCATTAAAGCTTAACAGTATTAAAATATTGTTTTCAGCTTTAGCGTTAAAGACCTCATTCCATGAAAAAACTACTTTATAATTGTCTGTTGCGGTACAGACCAGGTAATACTCACTTAATTTTTTTGGTGATGCTTCATCTATGGTTACTTTCGATAGAATATTTTTTAAAGCAACACCTTTAACGTTTTTGATACTGCTTTTACGTTCTAAGAGATGGTTGAAAATTACCAAACTATCCAGACTTATCATTTTGTAATTCTTCAATGATGCTAAGTCGATTGTTAATTTGTTTTTTACTTTTCCATCTATTACAAACTCTTTGCTTTCCTGCGCTTTTGCAGCAAAAGCTAATAATAGAAGAACGGGAATGATATATTTCATTTTATGCATGTGTAAATAATAATTTATAAGCAGCTAAAGCAAGTACGCAGGCCAATACGTTTTTTAATACGGTTTGAGGGAACTTCAGCGCACCAAAATATGCACCGCAAATGCCGCCCAAAAATGCAATTCCCACATAGGCTAGCATGTCTGCATTGAACTGGAATCCCTTGATTAGCTGGCCTCCTAAACCGGATAATGAATTTACAAAAATAAAGGCAGCACTAATTGCTGCAGTTTGTTTTTGATCGGCCCATCTCAGTAATAATATTACGGGAGAGAGTATAATTCCCCCTCCAATACCAATCATTCCGGAGAGCAAACCTATAATACCACCAATAGCGAGGGAAAGTGGAATGTTCGATTTATTAAAATCTTTCGGGTCTGTATTTTTAAAAAAGAAGAACCGAATTACCGGTATAAGCAGCAATACCCCCAATATTTTTTTGTAAGCCGCACTTTCAATAGCCATTGTGCCACCTAAAAAGGAGAGTGGAATAGAGGCAGCGGCAAAAGGCCAGAACATTTTCCATTTAAAATGTCCTCCTCTGTAAAATTGAATGAACGAGGTGGAAGAAACAAACAGATTTAATAAAAGAGCAGTCGGTTTCATAACGGCTGGCGAAACCGCAAAAATAGCCATTAAGGCTAAATAGCCACTTGCTCCTCCATGCCCTACCGAGGCGTACAGAAATGCAACAATAAATAATAAGATATAAAACAGTAAAAAACTTTCTTGCATTGATTATTGGCTTATAAGTAGAACATCAACACTTTCGCCCTGCGCAAAGGTTTATTGCACTTCCTTTAAACAGATTAAACAATTCGACTGCGCAAAGGAACTTAAACGATAAGATTCCTGAGCATTTAACGGCGTTACCATACCATTTTCATAAATGCCTTTTAGAAAATGCGTAAGTCCTTTGGGTTTTTGATAGCTGGTATTCAATTGTGCCTTAATAGTTTTTAAAGCGTTCTTTTTGGCGGACATTCCTTTTAAAACCGGCAAAACATAATTGTAATAGCAGCTCAAAACCGAGGATGGATTACCAGGAAGCCCGAAAATGAGCTTATTTTATTTCGTGCCAAAAAATAGTGGTTTGCCGGGCTTCTGTTTTACTTTATGAAAAATTTGTTTAACTCCGCAATTTCTAGCTGCCTCGATAACAAAATCATAATCACCAACGCTTACGCCACCGGTCAATAGAACTAAGTCACAGCTATTCAATGCTTCTTTTAAAGTTGTGGTTAATTTTTCCAGCTCATCTACTACCCAAAAAACTTCGATATTTGTAATTCCCTGAATTTTCAATGCAGCGGTTAAGGAATACGAGTTCGATTCATAAACCTGACCGAAATCCAATGCCGCACCAAGCTCTTTCAATTCATTGCCCGTAAGGATAATAGCAAGTTTAGGCATCGGAAAAACATCAGCTTCAGTAATCCCGATTCCTGCTAAAAAACCGATTGCCGCCGCACTAAGTATTTCTCCCTTTTGCATTGCCAGTGCACCTGCCTTAATTTCTGATCCCTTTTCCCTCACATTATTTCCAGTTGATAGGCTAGGATCATTCAGAATAATTTTGTTTCCTGATTTTTCGATTTTCTCCTGCATCACAACTGTATCAGCACCATCAGCAAGTGGCGCACTGGTGAAGATGCGATTGGTTTCTCCATACCTTACTTCAAGGTATTGATTTGTTCCAGCTGCCATTTCACCAACTAAAATTAGTTCGGATAAATTTTTATCATAGCTAAATGCGTAGCCATCCATAGATGATTCCCGGAAAGCGGGAATGTCATAAATTGCAAGAATATCTTGCGCCAGTACGTGCCCGCAACGCTGGTTTAGTGGTAACCTTACAGGAGTAAGCAGATTAATATTTTGGGAAATGAGTTCTTGGGCTTGTTGTACAGTAATCATGTATCTTATCCTCCAATGGTAATCATACTTCGGTTTTTTATGGTTTCTGGGTCAAGATGCTCAAAGTCAGTAATCATTTGACCACCCAATTCTTTTTTCTTACTCATAATAGATGCCCTGATAAGCGGCAGAACTTCTTCTTTATTTCTAAGAGCAGAAAGCAAATCTGTTTCCCCGTTGGAAAACAGGCAATTTTTTAGCTTACCATCCGCAGTCAGGCGCATTCGGTTACATGTGCTGCAAAATGGTGCAGTCATGGTACTGATAATTGCGAATGAACCTTCATGACCGGGAATTATAAAATGCTTTGCCGTATCATGAGGCATTCCTTCTACGGGCAAAACCGTAAAATCCTGTTCAATTCTAGATAAAATTTCCTGGAGGGAATACATTTTATTGCTGGTCCATCTATTCCCGCTAAAGGGCATAAACTCGATAAATCTGACCTGAATGGGGTTATGTTTTGTCCAGTTTATGAAGTCTTTTATTTCGCCATCATTCATACCCTTCATCACCACCATATTAATTTTAACCATGATTTTTTCCTGAAGCAGTAATTCTATATTACTGCGAACCTGATGGAAGACATCGCGGCGGGTAATAAGCATAAACTTTTCTGGCTGCAGGGTATCCAGACTAATATTGATGCTCTTTATTCCAGCTGCAACCAGCGTTGGCAACATTTCGGCAATTCTTGTTCCATTGGTGGTAATTACCAATTCTACGGGTAATTTACCAAGTTCTGTTATAATTTCTGCCGCATCTTTTCGTACCAGAGGCTCACCACCGGTAAGCCTAATTTTTTTTACGCCCTGTTCAACAAAAATTTTCGCCAGGGTTAAAATCTCATCAGGCTGCATTAAACGGGAGGCTGGGGTAAAATCGTATTCTTCTTCGGGCATGCAATAAAAGCATCGGAAGTTACAGTTATCGGTAAGGGATATCCGCAGATAATCATGCACGCGTCCAAAGGAATCCTTTATCATTTTAGTCAATTAAATTTTTATAATCTGTTTCGGTATCAATGTCGATGTTTCCCAATGCAAATTGAATTGTTGCCACATCGTTTATATGTTTGGCCATTAGGTGTTTCGCACCATGTCCACCTTCTAGCAAATCCAGTTCATCAAAATACTGCGTATTGAACAATGCTGGCTTGCCTATGGTTTCGGCATAACTACAGGCAATGATATTTTTACCTGTTTTAAGCTGCTGCTCATGCAATGAGTTAAAAATATCAGCAGTAACAAATGGTTGATCAGTAACAGTTACAATTACGTTTTCTATTTCTGGCTCGAGGCCAATAATTTTTTTTTAGGCCTACCTTAATACTGGCTGACATGCTATCCTGCCAATTATCGTTGACGGTATAATTAATGTTCATTTCTTTAATTGATGCCAAAATTTCATCAGCGTAGGCACCCAAAACCAAAACAATAGGGGCGAATGAAGTTTGTTCTGCTGCTGCTACGGTTTTCTCTAAAAGTGTATTTTCTTTAAACACAAGCAGTTGTTTGGGTTTTCCCAGTCTGCTACAATTGCCGGCTGCCAATATTATTATTCCTGTTTTCATGACATAGATTTTGTATGTACATGAATAGGCTGGTTTTTCTCTTTTAGTGACGATGCTGTTGCTCTGCTCAAAGAAGACTTAATTTCGGCGATAATTGAAATTGCAATTTCTTCTGCCGTCTCTGCACCAATATCCAGTCCAACTGGTCCATAAACACGAGAGCGGTTAGCTTCGGTATTCATGTCAAGCTCGTCCAACATTCTCAACAGTTTTTTCTTCGGTCCCAAGGCGCCAATATAGGGTACATCAGTTTGCAAAAGTAAGCCCAAAAACTCGGTATCGTAGTTATAGTTATGTGTTATCAAAACGATAGCAGTTTGAGCATCAATATTAAGCTGAGGTAATAGTTGAGCGGGTTTTGTAACCAGAGTTTTGGCATTTGGAAAACGTTGACGCGTTGCATGGGTTGGCCTTCCATCCGCGATTGTTACTTGCCAGCCCAATATATGCGCAATGGTTGCCAGTGGCTGTGCATCGTTGCCAGCTCCAGCAATAACCAAAGCAATGGGAGGTTTGATAAACTCTATGAAACCATCGATCAACTCGTTTTCAAACTTATAGTTCTTAAGTTCAGACTCCTCGCTATCCAATACTTGCTGCACATCGGCTAAAATTTCTGATGTTATCGATGTTGGAAGATTACCTAATCGATTTTCACTTTTTATGATAGATCTTGTTCCAAGGTGGGTTTTAGATTCTAAAGAAAACAGCGTAATAATTACCGCATTTTCCCTTTCACCGTTTATTGATTCCAATATTTTGATTGGATTATTTTCATCTAAACCATCAATCGGTTCGAAAAGAATATGCACAATGCCGTTACAGCCTAACTGCACACCAAATTTTGCATCATCCTCATCTGTAGTATCGTAGGTTACCAGTCTATTTTCTTGCTGATGTATGGCCGAAAGAGCCTTTTTCAAGGCGTCGCCTTCCAAACAACCTCCACTTATCGCTCCGGTTAGTAATCCATCTTCGGTAATTAGCATCCTTGCACCCGGTCTGCGATATGACGAACCTTCGACCCTGACCACTGTTGCCAAGGCAGACCTTTGGCCCGCTTTTCTTGCTAGTTGATACGCTACTATAATATCGTTAATTTCTTTCATTCTATTTTTTGATAGCAGGAGTTTGCCAAATCCTGTTCCAATGATTTATAGAAAACCTTTACACGGCTTTTAGGTCAAAAGGAAGTTTTCGGATCCGTTTGCCCGTAAGATCAAATATGGCATTGGTAAGTGCTGGAGCGAACGCCGGAAGCCCTGGTTCCCCCACACCACCTGCATCGGCTTCATTTTCCATAATATAGACGTCTATCGGAGGGATGTCTGTGATCCGCGGCATCTTATAATCATAAAAATTTCGCTGCTGTACCAGTCCATCGCTGAACGTAATCTCATGAAGGGTTGCAGCTCCTAGGGCCATCACAATGCTTCCTTCCACTTGCGCCTTAATGATATCCGGATTTACATACCAGCCACAGTCCATTACTGCCCAAACTTGATCGATCTTGATTTTTCCATTTCCATCTTTCGATACCTTTACGATCTGCCCGACAGTGCTAGCAAAACATTCGGTAATGGCCACGCCAAATCCCTCATTCTTCTTTCTTTTTTTCCAGCCGGACACCTCTTCCATTCTATCGATCAGTTTTTGACTGCGTTCATCCTTCAGGTTCTCCCTTCTTAACGCCAGTGGATCCTTACCAGCTTTTAAAGCAAGTTCATCCATAAAACTTTCATAAGCAAAGCCATTGGTGGATGCATAAACCGAGCGCCACCACATCGTTGGCATAGGTGTTTCAAATTGAACCTCAGCAAAACTTATATTTTTGATGCTTTCGTAATAAGGCTTCAAAAATCCTTCAGAGGTGCTTCCATTCGCCTTGTTCGACTTCGTCCCTCTCATCCAGTGGTCGTTATTCTGTCCGCACATGCGAAACTTTAGCGCGGTTACCATCCCATTTTCTACTGCCCCCTGGCAGCGGTAAGAAATACCGGGCCTATGCGGACCTTGTGTGATATCGTCTTCCCTGGACCAGATTACCTGGATCGGAACGCCCATTTCCCTGGAAATGATCGCCGCCTCATGCGGATAGTCCATGAATGCCTTCCTTCCAAAGCCACCGCCAAGAAAGGTCATGTGCACAATAATTTTTTCCCTTGGCATCTTTAGTTCTGCACTGAGGTAGTCCTGGACCATATCGGGGGCCTGGATCGGCCCCCAAATTTCCAGTTTGTCAGCCTGATAGTGTGCAACGCAATTCACTGGTTCTATTGGAGTGTGCGATTGATAGGGCGTTTGATAAACTACATCAAGCGCATTTGCGCTTTGTGCAATTGTCTCATCCGGGTTTCCCTGTTTGCTAAGGAAAAGTCCTTCACTGGTTTTAAGCATTTCCATTTGTCTGCTGTAGATTAGCGGAGTGCTGATGTGTTCAAATCCAGTATCGTCCCATTCTACCTTCAGCGCTTTTTTACCCTGCATGGCTGCCCAGGTAGAGGTGGCGACTACGACCACGCCTTCGCGATAGGTTTTGAAAACCAGCATTTTTACCTTAAAGATCTTTTTTACGCCTGGCACCCTCATTGCAGCGGTATCATCAAAACTTTTTACAGTTCCGCGAAGTCTGGGGTTACGCTCCACTACTGCATACAGCATCCCCGGCAACGTTTTATCGATTCCGAATATAGCCGTTCCATTGGTCTTCATTGGAGTATCCAACCTTTTGAGCGGTTTGCGGATGAGTTTATATTCGGAAGTTTTTTTGAGTACCACGTCCTTTGGAGCCGGCAGTTTTGTAGCTTCTTCCACAAGTTCCCCGTAGTGGAATTTCCTATTTGTGGGTTTGTGGAAAACGTGACCGGATTGGGCATAGCATTCCGCTTGTGGAACAGCCCATTTTGTTGCCGCAACAGAAATCAGCATTACCCTTGCCGTGGCGCTAAGCTTGAGCAGGTTTTTGTAGCTGCTTCGAATAGTTGAGCTTCCACCGGTAATCTGATTTCCATATTTTTTATGCCCTATTGCCGAAGCAACGTCTATATCTTTCAGATCCACTTCCAGTTCTTCAGCAATGATCTGGGGTACTGACTGATAAGAGCCCTGGCCCATTTCTGCCCGATGGTTGAATAGAGTAACCTTTCCGTTAATATTGATATGGATCCATGGGTTCATCTCGAAGTCAGCGGCAGCTGAACCACAGGTATTGACTATTGCCGCTTCCTCAGCGTTTGACGGGAAATAAAATCCCAGACATAGCGCCGTGCCGGCAAGGCCTGCTACCCTTAAAAAATCCCGTCTTGATACTTCGCTGTTGCTCATTTTATCTGTTTTTTAGGTTGACTTTTATTTCTTTGGTGCGTAGGCTCCAGTATTGAGCCAGATCAGCCACTGTTTTTTAAATTCTGCATGAGATAACGGAGGAAGCGTTCGTCCATCTCCTGGAGCCCAGCCCCATTTCACCAAATCATCGTCAGCGTGTGCTATCAACATTTTCATGTTTTTGTTCCCGTTCTGTGTAGGATCAACAAGCTGCTTGGCCAATTGACGTGCGGTTTTCCCTTGGAATACCATTTTCATGTTCGCAGGGGGCAGGTGCCAATTAGGATTTCCGGGAGGAGCATGTAGTCCCTTGGTATTTTCCGGCTGGTGGCAGTTCGTACATTTCATCGCTAGCAAGCCTTTTCCTTCAACGCCCCTTTTGGGGAACATGTCGTGGAGGTGGCTATCGTCACCCTGAAGTGGTATATCGCCGGAGGGGTGACAGTTCATGCAACGCGGGCTCATCAGGACACGGTAAACCTGCTGAAATGCCTTTACCGATGCGATGCTGTCCTTTTTCACCGGTGTTTTTAGTTGCGCTACAGGTTGCGGTTCATTTTCAAAACCGAAGGCCATGCAAATTACCAGTGTGCCAAGAATGAATGATACCACTAGGATCCTAGTGCCTTTAATATCACTTACGATTTTTCGTTTCATTATACGCCTCCTTTTTTTTGCATTTCTGCAGCCATGTGTATTGCCTGTCGGATGCGCGGATAAGTACCACAACGGCATAAATTTCCTGCCATTGCATTGTCTATATCTTCATCTGTAGGGTTTGGTTTTTCTTTCAGCAGAACGGCGGCGGACATGATCTGACCGGAATGGCAATAGCCACATTGGGGTACGCTTACCTCGTTCCATGCAAGCTGAAGCGGATGATCGTTATTTTCCGACAGTCCCTCGATCGTTGTGATCTGTTTTCCCTGGGCTCTTTTAAGCTTTGTGACGCAGGATCTTACGGCCTCACCATCGAGATGGACGACACAGGCTCCACATTGGGCAACCCCACATCCATATTTGGTGCCCGTAAGTCCAACAAGGTCACGAATGGCCCATAAGAGCGGCATTTCGGGATCCGCATCTATTTCATGGGCTTTTTGGTTAATGTTAAGTTTGATCATATAATTGGTCTTGTTTAGGATGTCCCGGTGGCTTTATTAGATCTTTATAATGTTTACAGCCAAAAATACTCTATCACTCCAGTCATTTTAGTCTTGTGATTAATTTAACGTCCTATACTCATTTGGTGTCAGTCCTGTTTTTTGCTTGAATAGCCTGGTAAAATGCTGTTGATACCTAAAGCCGAGCTCACAGGCTATTTGATTTAATTTTTTTGAGCTGTCGAAAAGTTGCGCTTTGGCCTGTTCGATCATTTTTGACTGGATGTAATCCATGGCGGTGTTGCCCGTTTCCCTTTTGATCAGGTCGCCGAAATAGTTGGGCGATAGGTGCAACTGGCCTGCGCAGTATGCCACACTAGGCAGTCCTAGCTGAGCGCCCTTTCCTGATCGGAAATAGTCCGTTAACAGGTTCTCAAAACTAACAAGAATATCCTTGTTTTCATTGCTGCGGGTAATAAACTGACGGTCATAAAAACGAATGCAGTAGTTTAACAACAGTTCGATATTTGAAACGATCAGCGTCTTGCTGTGCTTATCGATGTTCTGTTCTATTTCGGAGGAAATTTTTAGCAGTGATTCTATGATTATTTTTTTCTCCTTTTTTGAAAGGTGGAGGGCCTCGTTCACTTCATATGAAAAGAAGTTGTAGTCTTTAATTATTCTGCCTAAATGGGTTCCCTTCAACAGATCGGGATGAAAGACAAGACCGTAGCCGGAAGGCGTTACCGGAACGCCTCCGCTGTATATGCCATATACCTGTCCGGGCTGGATAAACACCATGGTTCCATCCTCATAGTCATAGGTCTGGCAGCCATAGGTCATATTACCACATTTTATGTTCTTGAAGAATACGGCATACACACCCATGTAGTGTTTATAATGAATAATCGTAGGAACCTCATTGAAATTTACCACACTAACCAAAGGGTGAAGGGTGTCCACGCCAGCATACTCATTATACTGGCGAACCGTGTCTAATCTTTTAACATCTTCCATTTCCTTTAACATTATACCGAATTTAACGAAATGAATCTGGATTGGCGAATGTTTACCCATAATCAGTAAAAATGGTAAATAAAAGAGTATTATGTGTAAAAATGAAACCGCACACGAATGGCCCGAGTTAGGAATAAAGTCTGTCTGCTGAGCCGGTGATTAATATCCTTTTCATTTGAATGAGTTGTACATCAAATATGTTGATCTGCTACAACTGGACATTATAGCCCCATCTCTACCCAATCGCTAAGAAACCTAATTTGTAACTTCATATTCGCTCCCGGTATTCCTTAGGCGTTACGCCGAGCAATTTTTTTACATACCGGCTAAAGAACGAGCGGCTCGAAAAATCCATTTGATCTGCAATTTCTGAGATATTCAGCTGCTTGTTTTGTAACAGGATAATAATCCGTTCCTTTGCGTTACGCTGTATCCATTCTGAGGCGGTAATCCGGGTATTGGCCTTGCAAATGTAATTGAGGTACTTGGGCGTGATATTCAGCTTTTCGCTATAAAACCGAACCTCCCGCTCCCTCATACAATTTTCTCGCACCAATTGTACGAACTGCTCATACAAGGTACCGCTTTGCAAACTTCGTTTTTTTCTGTCGAGCTCGTCCTCAAAAATGTGCCACATCTCCAATAGGAAAATCTGCATTTGAAGTTTAAGTGCTTCCTTATAAAACCGATGGCCTGTTTCCTGCGACATATCATACAGCAACTGAAAATTTTTCAGGATCTTCTCCTTATCTTTTTCATCCGGATGCAAGATCGGATATTCCTTGGAATGTATAATGCTATCTATGCTCGCCGTGGCACTGGGCAAACTTGCGGTAAGCAGTTCGCTGTCGACAAACAAGACCGTGGCCTTAAAATTTTTTGAAAAAGACAGGTCTGATACATTGATACCCGCCAGCCAAAAAATAAATTCGCCCTTTTGACTTTGATATTGCTGGTCATTAAAGACAAATTTCACGCTACCGCGCTGACAATACATATGGGTATGAAACCGGATATTAAAATCCGCTGGGAATTCACTTGCCGATACTGCTTTGCAGAGCATAACTTTTTGATTTGCTGCCATATTAGGTAAAAGTAAAACAATTAATTAATAATAAGTAATATTTGACATTACTTGCGAAATAAATGTAACAGAAGACCTTTGAAATCCTTTTATCTTTGTTGAAAATAAAAATCAGGTCAATGAGCACAGAGAACATTTTCGAGAGGTTACGCAATGGAGAAACCATTTCACCGAACGATCCGGAAGCATACAGAATGCGGGAAGAATCGTTTGCGACCAAGAAACTTTTGGTCCAAATGAATAGCACCCCAGATCCAGATGAAATAAGAAACTATTTAAGCCAAATAACGCATACGGAAATTGATGAAAGTGTTGTGGTATTTACGCCTTTGCACATCAATTACGGAAAGCACACGAAAATTGGTAAAAATGTCTTCATCAATTTTGATTGTGTTTTTTTGGACCTTGGCGGAATTACCATTGAGGACGATGTGTTTATCGCTCCGAAAGTAAGCATATTATCAGAGGGACATCCAACTTCACTAGAAGACCGCCATTCATTGGTTCCAAAAGCCATCCACATCAAAAAAAATGCTTGGATCGGTGCGGGGGCAACGATACTTCCTGGAGTGACCATTGGAGAAAATGCCGTGGTTGCCGCTGGAGCAGTTGTTTCCAGTGAGGTTGCCCCGAATACAATTGTCGGAGGAGTTCCGGCAAAATTCATCAAAAACATTTAACATGAAAAAATCAATTTTTATCACGCTCACGGCTGTGCTTTTATATGCTACAGCAAATGCACAATCGACATCAAACAATGTACAGATGAAAGAAATATCAGCTAAAGATTACACCACGTTTAAGGTAAGTGACAAGGTCGCCCTGTATGCCGTAAGTTTCAAGAACCAATATAACCTGCAGGTGGCTGGACATCTTTTCATTCCCAGGAACATGGATAGGAAAGCAAAAAATGCAGCAATCGTCGTGGGCCACCCGATGGGCGCAGTAAAGGAACAGAGTGCGGATGTGTATGCCTCGAATATGGCGGACAGGGGTTTTATTGCCCTGGCCATTGACCTTTCATTTTGGGGCGAAAGTGAAGGTTCACCACGCAATGCCGTACTTCCGGACATGTATTCCGAAGATTTCAGTGCAGCTGTGGATTTCCTTGGTACCCGAGAATTTGTTGACAGGGAGCGAATAGGTGTGCTAGGTGTATGCGGAAGCGGCAGCTTTGTAATCAGTGCGGCCAAGATTGACCCAAGGATTAAGGCAATTGCAACGGTGAGCATGTACGACATGGGCTCGGCAAACCGCAATGCTCTTAACCATTCGCAGAGCCTTGAGCAAAGAAAAAAAAACCAGGCTGAAGCGGTAGAGCAACGCTATGCCGAATTTTTGGGCGGCGAGACCAAATATACGGGAGGCACTACCCATCAATTGGATGCGAACACCCATCCGATACAGCGCGAGTTCTATGAGTTCTATCGCACGCCAAGAGGGGAATATACGCCTAAAGGTGGCTCGCCGAAAACGACTACACATCCTACGTTGAGCAGTAATACAAAGTTCAATAACTTCTACCCTTTCAACGATATTGAAACCATTTCACCCCGTCCGATGTTGTTCATTACCGGAGATAAGGCACACTCCAGGGAATTCAGCGAGGATGCTTACAAACGTGCAGGGCAGCCAAAAGAACTGGTCATTGTTCCAAATGCCGGCCATGTTGACCTTTATGACAAGACCGACCTGATTCCGTTCGACAAGTTGGAAGCCTTTTTCACCAAACATCTGAAAGACCAGAAATAGTCAGACCCAATATTATAACATATGAAGGTATTAACAATAACCGCAATTGCTACATTGATGCTTTTTAGTACTGCTGGAAGAGCCCAAAGCTATAAAAAGACTGATCAGACACCTAATTTTATTTTTCCGAAAGGAACACCTGGGCCAACTGAAAATTTCACAGGAAAGGCCTGGAATGTTGGGCTGGTAGAGAATGATTCGGTTTATAACACCGTTGTCGGTAACGTATATTTCGAGGCTGGAGGAAGGAGCAACTGGCACAAACATCCCTCGGGCCAAATCCTGATCATCACCGATGGTACTGGATACCATCAGATTAAAGGTAAGCCAAAACAATTCCTTAAAAAAGGAGATATTGTAAAATGCCCGCCCAATGTAGAGCACTGGCATGGGGCAAGTCCCGATACGGGAATGCTGCAGATGTACATACTTCCCAAAACTGAAAAGGGAATCGTGAGCTGGCTGATGAAAGTTACAGATGAAGAATATTCGAAAAATTAAATTTATAGAAGTTTTGCTTATCAGCCGCATACGTTTTGAGCGCAATTGTAGTCAGAAAAAAAAATTATTAAAAATTATAAAACCTTGGAAAATAATATACGAGATAAAGTAATTGTCATCACCGGGGCAAGCAGTGGGCTTGGCGAGGCTGCCTCAAAGTACCTTGCCCAGCTCGGTGCAACAGTGGTATTGGGCGCCAGAAGGGCTGAAAGGATCAAACATCTGGCAATGGAGATTAACTCAAATGGTGGAAAAGCGCTGGCGGTGACCGTAGATGTGACCAAGCGGGAAGAGGTAAAAGGACTGGTCGATTCGGCGGTGAAAGAATTTGGTCGGGTGGATGTGATCCTGAATAATGCCGGCATCATGCCGTTGTCCCCAATAGACCGGCTTAATGTGGACGAATGGGATAAGATGATCGATGTGAACATCAAAGGAGTGCTCAATGGGGTTGCCGCCGTACTCCCTTATATGAAGGAGCAAAAATCAGGTCAGATTATCAATACTTCTTCTGTCGCAGGGCATAAAATATTCACTGGTTCGGCTGTTTATTCAGCAACTAAATTTGCCGTTCGTGCCTTGACAGAAGGAGTACGGATGGAGCTAAAGCCATATAATATCCGAACAATGATCGTTTGTCCGGGTGCCGTAAAAACTGAGCTGTTGGAGCATATCACCGATGAGGATATCCAACAGGCAAATCAAGACTATGTGGGATCTGTTGGCATCAGCCCGGATTCGTTTGGCCGTGTGGTTGCCTTTGCGATCAGCCAGCCAGAAGATGTAGATATCAATGAAATTATCTTCCGTCCAACATCCCAAGAACTATAAGATGAAACATTGGTTTATAACCCTTATGATACTAATTTCCTTATCTTTAAGTATGTCAAGCTGTGGGAAAGAAAACAGTCAAGAAATAACATCAGAGAATGGAAATAATATCGGAGACCCGAATAATACAACAGGAAGTAAAATGAAGATAACGATAGGCACCGCCGTGTATACAGCCACATTGAATACCAATACCGCGGGAAATGCCTTCAAGGCCAAATTGCCACTTACCTTGAATATGACCGAGCTGAATGACAATGAGAAATATTTCGATCTTTCTGCAGCATTGCCGGCAAATGCCTCAAACCCTGGAACGATTCAAACCGGAGACTTGTTGCTGTACGGTTCCAATACGTTGGTTCTTTTTTATAAAACGTTTTCTACTTCCTATAATTATACAAGGATTGCAAAAGTGGATAACCCTACTGGCCTTTCTGCAGCATTGGGATCTGGCAACGTAACAGTAAAATTTGAACTGCAATAGCTTACATCATTGAATAAATCTTTTAAATTTTACAATAATGGAGACAAGAGAAATATTCCCATTGGGCGAACCGTTATCTAAGGATTGGTTTATAGGAAAAGCATATTTATATCCACTAGTTGCAAGGGACAACAATAATGGTTTTTCAGCTGGTAACGTGACCTTTGAACCTGGGGCAAGAACCAATTGGCATACCCATCCAAAAGGACAGGTACTGATTGTTATTGAAGGCAACGGTTTTTATCAGGAACAAGGCAAAATTGCACAGCCGATAAAAAAAGGTGATGTAGTAAATATTCCAGAAAATGTGATACACTGGCATGGGGCATCGGCTCTTGGCAAAATGGTTCACATCACCATTACCAATTACAGTGGGGATGAAAATGTGACCTGGCTCAATCCAGTAACAGACGAGGAATTTTATGAGGTAAATCAATAACATTATGGAAAAGCATAGCATTATCAAATGGGTGATTTGCCTGACCTTAATCATAAGCAGTAAAACAATGAACGCACAAATTGAAACTGGCACTAGTGGTCCGTTAAGTCAGCCACAAAAAAGTCTGGTGGCTATATCATCACTTACCGCGACGGGCGATATGGCAAACCTTAAGGTACAGTTAAACACTGCACTTGATGCAGGGCTTACCGTCAATGAAATCAAGGAAGTTTTGGTACAACTTTATGCCTATTGCGGGTTTCCCAGAAGCCTGAATGCGATTAATGTTTATATGAAGGTAATCGAAGAGCGGAAATCCAGAGCCATCAGTGATAAAGAGGGAAAGAAAATTAGTTTAGAGCGCAGTTCGGGGGACAATTATGAACGGGGAAGAAAGGTTCTGGAAACGCTAACAAGTATGCCCCAAGCTAAGCCGGCACGAGGATTTGGTGAATTCGCTCCAAGGATTGATGCCTTTTTGAAGGAACATTTATTTGCCGATGTTTTCCAGAGTGATGTGCTGACCTATCAGCAAAGAGAACTGGTAACTATTTCTGCCCTGGCCGCGATGCAGGGTGTGGAGTCGCAATTACAGTCCCACGTAAAATTTGGAATGAATACCGGGATTACGCTAACGCAGTTGGCAGAAATTGCAAAAATGATAGAGAAGCATGTTAGCAGAACACAGGCAAATTCACTGAGAAATGTCCTATCGATTACTACCACGCCAATTGACGATGAGGATATGATGGTACGTATTTCTGAAATTGAAATCCTGCCGGAGTACCTGCAGGAATATAACGCTATCTTAAAAGAAGAGGCGTCAGCTTCTGTAAAGCTAGAGCCCGGTGTGATTGCAATTTTTCCAATGTTCCAAAAAGAAACAGTCACCGAGATTAGAATAATTGAGATTTATGCTAACAAAGCTGCTTATCAATCGCATCTTAATACCCAGCACTTCCTACATTACAAGACTGCAACGCTAAAAATGGTCAAAACATTAAAACTGGTGGATATGGTTAGCATGGATAAGCAAACTATGCAGGAAATTTTCAAAAAATTAAATTAATTGTGCGAGGGTTATAAAATAAGGATTGTTAAACATAAGGTTGTTGCCATATAGTGAGCAAACCAATTCAGTTGACCCCATTGCCACAACTTCTAATTATTTGAAAGTGCTCTTAAAATAGTGTGTTATAATAAATCTATTATTGGCGAGACTGGGTCAATTGACCACGGTTTACCCACATAACGATTTGTTAGTTCGAACCATAAATATCTGTAAGCCAGGGCTTAAAATAACTTTCGCCTGTTGGGTTAACCCAAGCAGGATCGAACTAGTAATTACTTCATTTTCAGGCAATAATGCATTTATGCGTTTTTTTTTTGCTTTTCTTGGGAAACCATCATAAAAAGAAAAAGCCTTGAATTTGAGCTTCTTTCTAGGAAAGAGTTCGAACTTCAAGGCTTTTTGCCGTTTTAGTAGAGTCAATCCGCGGAAGTTCGACCCTCTTCGAGCATTGTGAAGCAGTTGTTAATTTTGAAAAAACTTTAAAAAATAAGATTGAAGGGCAGTATCGAAGAAAGAAAAGTTATGAAAAAACTTACAAGTAAACTAAGGGAAAAATGGTCAGCTAAGGGATTCTGTTCTTCTGTCAAGTCCAAAACGATTATCGTATAATACCTAAACAATTTTCCTTGCTCGCATTGTCATCCTGAGCGCAGTCGACTTAAGTAGATTGACACTGCGGGTAATCAATATAACGAGTAAAGACGCAAAATTTAAACCATACTCAAGATCCCAGTTATTAATACTTATATTCTAGTAACTGGGATCTGTTTCCCCTAATTAAGGTTGATAGGGAAAAATGTTTTTTTAGAATAAAATATTTTGCGCTAGCTCTACTGATGGAAAAATATCTGTGGTAATCATCTCCTAACCAAAACAATCGTTACTAAAAGCAAGGGTTCTCAGAATAAAAATAATAGCACTATGTTTACCACGAATTTCATGTTGCAAACATTAACGAATTTTATTGATCTATAACGTTTTATGTTAAAAATTAGCTTTTTTTCAAAAGGAGATTAATTACAGCCGAAGGCTTATTTAAAGTCTATCAAATGTTTGACATTTTAAACTGTTTTAAATAATGTTGACGGCTTTTTAATTCAAAAATTGGTCTTTGAATTGATTCGGTGAAGTACCCACTTCTTTTTTGAACAGGCGAGAAAAATAAGTGGTGTTCTCAAAACCAAGTAGATGCGAGATCTCCGAGACATTCAGATCGCCTTCAGCCAATAGGTTTTTCGCTTCTCCTATCAGAAAAAGATGGATCAGTTCCAGTGCCGTTTTACCTGTTTCTCCCTTCAACAGATCGGTTAGGTAACGGGGAGATATATGCAGTTTTTCTGCCATTAGCGCAACAGTGGGAAGGCCAGTTTCCTTGGTTTCCCGCTCCTGGAAATTAGCTGTAAGCAGCTCCTGGAACTTTGTAAGTGTTGACCCTGATAGTTGCGAACGATTTATAAATTGCCTTTTATAAAAACGCTGTGCATATTTGAGCATGGCGTCAAGATGGCTGATAATGATGGCCTTGCTCAGCTCGTCGGTATTGTTGTTATATTCTTTTTCTATGCTGAAGTAGAGGTTCCAGATGATGTCTTCCTCTGCGGGTGAAAGGTGCAAGGCCTCATTCACCTCATAATCGAAATAGCCGTATTTTTTAATTTCATGGTAAAGGCTGGTTCCGGGCAGGAAGTCTTCGTGGATCATGATCAGAAAGCCTTTCTCTTCCAATTCGACATTTTTAAAGGAAACTTTCTGGCGGGGCCTTACAAAAGACATCGAGCCACGGTCGTGGTCATATTTTGTTTTTCCATACTGCATACTGCCAGCTCTTAGCTTTTTAAACCCTATAACGTAAAATTCCGGGGAAAATTCGATTATACTGTTGCCATCACAAGCTTCCCGCTCACCGTAGGCCACGCTAAAAAGTGGATGTTCCGGAGGTTTTACGCCAAGCGCTTCGTGCAGCTCGCTAATTTTTTTGAAATGATCCATATCTAGCTTTCATAAAAGCAGGATTCGGTAAATCCAAACCCTGCAAAGTTAAACTTCTGTTAGCCATGGGCTGCGACAGAAACATCCTGCCATGATTCCCATGTCTTTAAGCGCTCTTCGTAAGTATATTTTACCCAAGGTAATGTTGTTTTGCCCAATAACAGCCTTAACGGGGGATTATCCGTATCCACCAGTTTTAGGATCGCTCCAACGGTTGCCGTAGGTTTGCCCGAGTCCTGTTCTGTGGCATGCTTATAAAAGTCCATCCTGATGTCATCGTAAGCAGCTGTTGGCTCGCTTGATGCAAGGGACTTGGTGCCGAAGAAATCCGTTGAGAAACCACCCGGTTCCAGTATGGTTACCTTAATGCCAAAACCGCCCACTTCGCCAGCCAGCGTTTCTGTAAGGCCTTCGATTGCGAACTTTGATGCACTGTACAAGCCCATCAAGGATACCGTATTAAGGCCAAGCGCACTCGAAAGCTGAATGATGTGCCCCGATTTCTGCTCCCGCATGATCGGCAAGACCGCCTGCATGGTCCATAACGAACCCAGTACATTTGTTTCAAATTGTTTCCTGACATCCTGCTCGCTCAACTCTTCTACAGCTCCTACATGTCCGAAGCCAGCGTTATTTATCAGTACGTCTATGCGGCCAAAGTGTGCCTTTGCAGTTTGCATCGATTCAAAGCTCATCTCTTTATCGGTTACATCAAGTTCCAGGACCAATAGATTTGATGGAAATTCCTTTATAAGGTCTTCCAGTGCATAGGGATTACGGACAGCTGCAACTACGTTGTCTCCGCGTTTTAGGAACGCTTCTGTCCAGATACTGCCAAATCCGCGGGATGCGCCTGTTATAAAAATTGTCTTTGCCATTATGTTATATTTTAGTAATTGATAATGACAAAGTTCGGTCAATCATTCAGTGCTATAGTGATACAAAAGTAGGCAATAATGGAACGTTTTTACGTTGCCTTTACGTTATGAAAGGCTTTTTATTCTCATATTCTACGGAATATTTCCTTTTAGGAAACATTCATTGGGAGTATACTCTGCAAGCTTTAAACACGCGGATCGGTTCCATATTGGTCAGGTGCACCAAGATGTTCTCGGAGGGTTTTGCCTTCATATTCCTGATGAAATAATCCCCGTTTTTGCAGGATCGGGACCACTTCATTTACAAAAGCGTCTATTCCATCTGAATCAACATCGGGTGAGATCCAGAATCCATCAGCTGCCCCGGCCTCAAACCATGACTGCATGTGGTCTGCTGCCTCAACGCCTGGGCCTACGATCACAGGATGATAGTCTATCACGCCATGGGCAAGGATATCACGTAAACTCCAGCCTTCTTTCGCAATTTTTAGCGCATGTGATGATCGCGGGTCGTATCGTGAAGGGCGTGCAAGGTCTAATTTCGCCTTTGGGATTGGTTCGTTTATATGATTAATAGCCAGAGGTATTCCCAGCATTTGTTGCAGGTAGGCAATCCTTTGTGGAAACAGATGTTCGGTCATCTGAATACGACGATCGAGTGCTGTGCGCCTATCCTTGGCAATCGTGGTCATCAAGCCTGGAATGTATTTGATCTCGTCGGCATCGCGTCCATAACGTTCTGCCGCAACCCTGAACGCATTGCGTTGTGCCTTCGCGTCTTCAATTGTAAAAGCGGAGCCAATCACGGCGCTAGCAAACCGCCCGGCCAGTTCATGCGCATTTGGACTGCCGCCGGCGTGGAATATAATCGGCTGTCCCTGCTCTGAGGGTGGGATATAAAGAGGGCCCCTTGAGCCTGCAAACTTTCCCTGAAGATTAATTGGCGCAATCTGGTCTTTGTGTGCAAATATTCCTGTTTCCTGGTTGTGCACCCAAGCTTCTTTTCCCCAACTGCCCCAAAGTGCCTGGATGATCTGAATGACCTCATGGGCACGGCCGTATCGTTCCTCGCTCGATGGGATACTTTTTCCGTAATTAGCCGCAACATCATCGCCACTTGAAGTGATTGCGTTCCAACCCGCCCTGCCGTGGCTCATGATATCCAGCGCCTTAAACTGCCTTGCTAAGTTGAAAGGTTCATTAAAGGTGGTCGAGCCAGTGGCAACCAGCCCAATATATTCCGTTTCCCTCGCAACTGCGGCCAGGGTCATCATTACATCGAGGTTGAAGTTGGGCGATTCGGTACCAATATCGGCCATGATCGCTCCCGGACCATCCGGCAGGAATATAAACTGGAACTTTCCACGCTCTGCCGCCTGGGCTTGTTTTACCCTTGCATCAAAACTCGTATAACTTTTGGGGTCAACTCCAGGCATACGCCATGCGCCGGGCTGGGAACCATATCCGTTTCCCAGGTGCAGGCCAATCAGCATCTGTCTTTCCATATTAAAATTTTATCTGTTTTTTATTTTTGGGGACCTAAGTTGCGTTTGACCCTTACATGTACAACGTACGGTTAAGACGAAGGATGAAATCCCAGTCGGCATTTTTATTGGAGATGCCATTCATCCGTTCTGTGATGATCTGAACCGAAAAATCCCTGCGTTTGGGCAAACGCTCTTTTTCTGCGGTATCAATCACTTTTGATAATTCCTCTATGGTAAGATCGGTACAGTATGCAGGTGCTCCTGGTTGCTGCCTCCAGGAATTTTCTAGGGAGCCTGTGTAAAAGGCATCGAATCCGGTATCCTCTACCAACCGCTTGGTAATCTCCCGATCAATTTCGCGGTCGGCGGCTATGGGAATGGCAATACGGCCTGGTTCTCCGGCAGGTCTGCCATTTGCGGCAAGAGAATATGCCAGGACTGCATTCCATGCTTTGGCAATGGGACGTCCGAGCTGTTCTTGAACCCATAGACTTTCAACTTGACCTGCTTCTAGACGCTCAATTCTGCTGTCGCGTGCAGGTATGTAGTTAGAGGTATCGATTACTGTTACACTTTGCTGCACCTCTGCAAATAGCGGTGCAACCTTAGTGATCTGGTCTAAGGGAGTAGACAAAATGATTACATCCTTATCCTGTGCTGCCTGTTGCGCCGTTACTGCCACAGCTCCGGTGGTAAGGACTTCTTTATCCATATTCTCCGGCGACCTGGAATTTGCTACCGTCACCTCATGTCCGGCTTTTGCCAGCTTTAGCGCCAATGTCTTCCCGATGTATCCTGTACCTATTATTCCAATTTTCATACACTTAAATTTAAATAAAGTCGTGATGCAAAGTTAGTCGCGAATGGCTATACTTTATATAGTGCTTTCCCAAAGGAAAGTAAGATAATTGATGCCTCTAGGAATTAAGCCCACATTTATCGGTAACAAATGTTCTGTGGTTTACTCCCCAATCTTTCAGTGAATATATGATTGGGGTTAAGGTATCGGCATAACTTTCCAGAGTATATAGAATCTTAACAGGGTAGTCGCCCACAACAGAGCGTTTTAAAAGTCTATGTTGTTCGAGTTCCCTGAGTTCCTTGGCCAACACCTTTGGAGTTATTCCGGGGATGCTTTGCTGTATGTCCGTAAATCGGTCGTTGCCCACACCAACCGAGATAATGATCGGAAGTTTCCATTTACCGCTGATCACATCGAGTGCATCCCTAACTGGTTTAATTGTATTCAAACAATCACAGTGTTCCTTTTTTTTAGCCATTGTCTTTGTATTATTTCACTTTCCTTTGGGAAAGTAGTATACAAAGGAAAGCAATATCTGATAACTTTGCAATAGTTATTTAATTGGCTGATTGCTATTGTTAGTGAAGCGATCTATTTATTGACTACCAAAAAATATCATATGAAAAGACTCGAAGGAAAGGTGGCCATCATTACAGGTGCCGCAAGGGGAATGGGCGAGGCCCATGCACGATTGTTCGCCCAGGAAGGGGCCAAGCTGATACTGAGCGACGTACTGGAACAAGAAGGAAAACTGCTCGCTGATGAGCTTGGAGAGAACGTCATATTCCTAAAGCATGATGTGACCAACCAGGAACAGTGGGAAGAAGTACTTAAGGTTGCAGAGGAAAAATTTGGACCGGTAACCGTTCTTGTGAACAATGCCGGCATTACGGGAGCCTTTGCCAATGTTGCCGAACTGGATTATCAGGAATATAAAAAAGTTATGGCCATCAATGCAGATGGGACATTCCTGGGCATGAAAACCGTAATCCCTTCCATGCTGAAAGCTGGGAAAGGCTCGATCGTAAATATCTCTTCGGTCTCAGGACTGCAGGTGGCGCCCGGCTCACCCAATGCAGCTTATGTGGGTAGCAAGTTTGCCGTAACAGGCCTTACAAAAATGGCTGCACTGGAATATGCAACCAGAAACATTCGTGTTAACTCGGTGCATCCTGGCGGGGTAAGGACAAATATTGTTCCTGATATAAGTGTTTTTGATGATCCGAAGCTGCTTGAGCCCACACCGATGGGGCGGTTTGCCGAGCCAGTAGAAATTTCCCATCTGGTATTGTTTCTGGCATCGGATGAGGCATCTTACCTGACAGCTGCCGAATATAAGGTAGATGGTGGCATGACGGCCAAGTAATGTGATTATATGAGAAGTTAAAAGATAAGAAATGAAGATAGGAATAATCGGTGCTGGCCTAATTGGCCAGATACTGGCCAAAAAGTTTAGTGCCTGTGGGCACCAGCTCAAGCTAGCCGACCGTAAAGGAAAAGTAGCAATTCAGGCTGTGGCCGATCCAGCAGGAGCAGAGGCCGTAGAGGTAGGCGAAGTTGTGCAGGATATTGATGTCCTGATCGTATCAATCCCCTTGGTCAATATACCAGACCTTGTTGAAACCCTTAAAGGGAAAATAGCTTCCTCAACGATCATAGTGGAGACCACTAATTACTGGCCACACCGGGATGGGAATATTGAGGCTATTGATAAAGGCATGGTTAACAGTGTCTGGGTGCAGCAACAGTTTGGAAGACCTGTTATCAAGGCATTCAGTAATATCGCTGCCTATAGCATGGCTACAGAAGGCAAGGCCTCGGGAACTGCCGGCAGGATCGCCCTGGCTGTTTCGGGCGACGTTCAACAGGCTGTTGATGTGGTGAGGGGATTGGTGGATGAAGCCGGGTTTGATGCGCTGGATGCCGGACAACTCGAAGATTCCTGGCGTCAGCAAGCTTGTGGCCCTGCGTACTGTACAGACCTGACCTTAACGGAACTTATAGATGCACGCAAAAAGGCAAAGAAAGAGGAGCTGAGAGAAAAGCAGGAACGGGCCTTTGGAAAGATGAAGGAACTTGACGACAGCTATTTCAATAACGTAGTGCTGGGCAATTATCCTGATGGCTTTGTAGACCACGCAGTTGATATTAACCGGGCAATCAACCAGCTTCCGCCAAGAAAAAACAACAATAAGATCTATAGTATAATTGAAGAAAAATCACATTTAAATATCAAAAAATGAAAATAGGAATTATAGGAACAGGTGCCATTGGAGGCACAATAGCAAAAAAGATGGTGGCAGCAGGGCATCAGGTTTCGGTAAGCAATTCGGGCGAATTCGATGAACTGGAAAAGAAGGCAAGTGAACTCGGAGCATCGGCTGCAACAGTAGGTGATCTAGTTAAGGATGTGGATGTAGTCATATTATCGGTACCCACCATAGCCATTCCGAGACTGCCAAAAAACTTGTTTGACCAGGTGCCAAAAGATACCATTGTAGTGGATACTTCCAACTACTATCCCTTCCGGGATGCTGACATTGATGAAATCAAGAAAGGTAAGGTAGAGAGCGTATGGGTTGCCGAACAAATCGGCCGTCCAGTAGTTAAGGCGTTCAATAATCTGCTGGCAGAAACCCTGGTGGCGAAAGGAAGACCGGAAGGCGCACCAGATCGTATTGCGATGGCGATTTCAGGCGATGAGGTAAAGGACAAAGCAATTATATCCAGGCTCGTAAATGAAGCAGGCTTTGATGTTGTTGATGCCGGTGATCTGGAAAACTCATGGAGGCATCAGCCAGGAACTCCGGCCTATTGCACAGAATTAAATGCAGGGGAGCTTGAACGGGCACTCCAGGACGGCATAAGGGCAGTAGCGCCTCAGATCAGGGACTCGGTGATTAAATTATTTTCGGAACGCACCAGTCAGCCCTCGCATGAGGAGATAGTTGAATATAATCGTTCGCTATTCCCTAAAAATCTAAAAACAAGTTAACAACCGCTGTCCTTCCATTGTCTAGAGACAGAACTTTCAAAAGATATAAATACGAATTAATCTCAATAGCCGTCACCTTGCACTATTGAGATTTTTCTTTTCTAGCTGTGACCACGTTCGTATAGGCCTCTCCCATGATAAGGTGGATTTTTGCGCAAAATAGCAAGCATTCATACTATACTGCTTAATTTAGTTTAATTCGAGTTGATTTTGTTCCGGAAAGGAACTTAGATGTAAGGTAAAATGCCAACAGGTGATTGATGACGGTGCTGAAACTAATTTGTCTCGTTACTACAAACAACGGTTTCCTATAATAATGGTCAGACGTTAAAATGTTTCAAAATTGTCTACTTCTGTATCATAAAAGCTGTCGGTTATTAACGGAAATTTGTCTTATACTATTCAGCCTGGCAGGATGTTGCTGTGGCGGAACATGGTTAAAAAAAACAACAGCAGCGGAACCTCGATTTACCAAATCCAGATTTAAATTGTAACAATATGAAGCATTTCAAAAAAATAAGCGAACTGTATGAAGTTCTTGGGTTCAAGCCGCCTGAAGACCCTCTTTTCAGTGTGGCTTACGGTGATAGTTGCACCGGCATCAGCGACCTCGAATTTACTTCGGCATTTTATATTATTGGATTCAAAAAGCTAAAATCAGGGATAATCCGCTACGGAAAAACCAAGTATGACCATGACCTTGGCGCTATGTCGTTCATCAAGCCGCAACAGAGAGTACTGTTCAAAAATACCGAACTAAAGGAAAAGGGGTTTATGATCATTATCCACGAGGACTACTTACCTGGAACTTCGCTCTATAGTGAGATTAAAAAGTACGGCTATTTCGACTACGAGGTCAATGAGGCACTGCATCTTTCACCAACCGAAGAAAGTATCATCTGGAACCTGTATTTCGCGATAGAAAAGGAGTATAACAATAATACGGACGAACATAGCAAAATGATCATCATCAGTCATATTGATTCGATACTGAAATATGCGCACCGTTTTTATAAACGACAGTTTATTAACCGGACAGCATTAAGTGGGGCAACAGTTACCAGGTTCAACGCTTTGCTCGCAGCAGATCTCGAAGAAAGAAAATTGAAGCATACCGGGCTGCCTAGTGTGGCTTCACTGGCGGAAAAGATGCATATTTCGCCCCGTTATTTAACCGACCTGCTCAAAGAAGAAACGGGTAAAACCACTTTGGAACTTATCCACCTTTTTTTAATTGCTGAGGCAAAGAATATGCTTACGGCGGGTGATATGAACATATCAGAGATTTCCTTGGCGCTTGGTTTTGAGAATCTTACCTACTTCTCGCGTCTGTTTAAAAAAGAGGTAGGCAGTACTCCCAACAAATTCAGGGATAACTTATTGAATTAGGACATCCTGGTCTAGGTTCAGCTCAACCGTATCAACAGGTCGAACACCTTTTCAAAGATGATCAACTCCCAAAATAAAGGCCTCCATCTTTAGGTAACAGATGGAGAGGCCTAGGCCTCTGGCTTGCTAAATTTTGTGACTGGACCAAGGAAATTCTAACAGTACAGAACAAAAAACTTAAAATTAAAAAAAAATAAAAACGTTAAATACTTAAATTATGAAAATAGGAATTATTGGAACAGGTGTTATGGGTAGCACACTGGTAGAAAAATTGTCGCAAGCAGGGAATCAGGTTAAGGTAACCAACACCCAGGATTTCGCTGAGCTCAGCAAAATTGCAGAAAGTTTGGGAGCAAAGGCTGCAACACTTGAATACGTGGTTAAAGATGTGGAGGCCATTATTTTATCCATTCCCTTCAGCGGCTATAAAGACCTGCCGAAAAGTTTGTTTCAGGATGTGCCCGAAGAGGTTGTCATTATGGATACCTCTAATAATTCTCCTTTACGTGATGGCGAGCTTGAGGGCTTGGCAGGAAAAACGGAAAGTGAATATATTTCCGAGTTATTGGGAAGGCCGGTTGTGAAAGTTTTTAATATGTTACTGGGATACACGCTCAAGCATAACGGTAAAGCTGCCGGGGAAAAAGGCAGGATAGCTGTATCGGTAGCCGGCGATAACGATGAGCATAAGAAAATAGCGGCTGAACTGGTTGATCAAATGGGCTTCGATACTGTAGATGGCGGAAGTCTGGCCTTGTCGTGGAGGCAGGAACCTGGAACTCCAGCTTTTTGTACGGAACTAAATGCAGAAGAACTCGAACTGGCACTTCCCAAAGCTGAAAAAGGAAAAGGCCCTGCCAGAAGGGATTTTATTATAGACCAATTAATAAAAGCTGATCCACCGGCTTCTCATGAGGAAACAGTTGCCCTGATGCGCTCAGGATCGTCAGTAAATTTGATATAGCTACTCCAAATAAATTCAGGATTCACTTATTGAATTAAGGCAGATAAAGTGACAATGGCTTATCCTTAGGATTGAGAACACAGTAAGCACAAGTAACATTTAAACTAATATATATTAAAATGGAAATAGGAATAATCGGATCCGGTATGGTTGGAAGTACATTAGCCGGACATTTAACTGCCTTAGGGCATAAGGTGAAAATTGCGAATTCACGCGGACCGGAATCTTTGGGAGAGATCGCCGACAAAACTGGTGCAACAGCGGTGACGGTAGAACAGGCGGCAGGAGTGAAGGACATCATCATTGTCGCTGTACCTCCAACTGCATTGGAAAAGCTTCCGGTTGCTATCTTGGCCGCCACAAAGGCAATTATTGTAGATGCCGGTAATTATTATCCATCCCGTGATGGAGAGAATATTGATCTTGAAAGGGGATTGACGGATAGTGAATGGACTGCAAAAGTGTTGGGCCATGCTGTAATCAAAGCTTTCAACAATATTCTTTCGACAAGCTTGGCTTCAAAATCAAAACCCGAAGGAAGCCCTGAGCGTATCGCTATATCTGTTGCAGGTGATCCGGAAGAACATAAACAGACCGTTCAAGCGCTTATTAACGAAATTGGTTTTGACGCTATCGATGGTGGATTGCTTTCCAAATCCTGGAGACAGCAGCCCGGTACGCCCGCCTATTGTCAGGACCTGGACAAGGAAAGTTTAGCAGCCGCGCTGCAAGAAGCTGACGAAAGCAAGCGTGCTCAATATCTTGAAATGGCAGACGAAGCGATTCGTCCGTTTTTATAGAATTTTGGCATAGCTGATGTAAAACTATTCCTTTAATTATACATACCTGAATTGCATAAGACGGGTATGTATAATTATTTTTCCGGCGCTGAGCCAAACAGAAATATTCAAAAAAAGAAAAATAATTATCGACTAAAGTAATAAGTCAGTATCAAATAATTTTGGACACTGATAAGTATTATGCAGAAACGATAAGCAGACTTAAATCGATAACATTATTCCCTTTCCAAAAGATTCTAATAGTATGATAACCAGGTATACTTCTCCTTTATTAATTATTTCCAAAGTATCTAGAATAAATTTCAAAAATTCAACCTTACCTACACATATGAATAAAGGTATTATTATAATTCCCTCATTATTTTATACTCAGCAAGGTTTAAATCGTTTGGATATAGCCTTTAAAACATGGGTTTTTCAGGGTATTATTCTCATATTCTTATTCCTTTATTCAAATAAGAATTTTAGTTTTTTATAATGAGTTCTTGATAATTCAAATTGTTGAAAATGAGGGCTAAATGCAAGTTAAGTTGTCTTGGATGAAATAACTCTATATTTGGTTATTATTTCATGTTCGATTGAGGCTTAATTGTGGGAGGTCTTCTGCGAGCTTATAATTTGTGAAGGATGTAATTGAATCGATACCGCAACCACAATTCAATTGTCTATTTATTAAGCTTTTCTCTATGGACTCAATTCTAAATTTAGTTATGGAAAATCTAGATGACCTAGATTTCAGTCGCTTAACTGAGATAACGATTAAGGAAGTTAAGGATCTACCTATGTTCAAACATTATTCTGATGCGGAAGCTCAAGAGGTAATTCGAACATTAAAAAGGTTTTCAGAGATAATCGTTCAAGATCATTTTAAGAAAGAAAATCAAGAAAAGAAACCATAGCGATTTATCAGTTCGAACCATAAGTGCTTGTTAACCAGTGCTTAAAGTAATTTTCGCCGATTGGGTTAACCCAAGCAGGATCGAACTAATAATTGCCTCATTTTCAGGTAATAAAGCATTTATCCATGTTTTTTTTCTTTTCTTGGGAAAACATCATAAAAAGAAAAAGCCTTGAATTTGAGCGCCTTTCAAAGAAAAGGTTCGAACTTCAAGGCTTTTTGCCGTTTAAGTAGAGTCAATCGGCGGAAAATCGAACTTTTATGAACATTGTGAGGCAATAGTAAATTTTGAAAAAGTGGTCAATAACAAGATTGAGGGGCAGTATAGAAAAAAGAGAAATGCTCAACCGAAATAATCAATATCGATTCAAATCTTCTGCCTTAACAATTGCCATTAATATGAAACCTATTCTCATATTACTTGAATCTAAATTAATGCATCTCAAAAAAATATCTGACGGAAAAAAATTTCTAATATAATATCGCAATTCCACAACGTAATCATAAAAGGGGCAGCCAATTATTTTGTTGCCTCATCATTTTTTGCTTTCAGCGTCTGGTAAAAGTAGCTGTAAGGATTTCCATGGTAGGTCTGTTCAATTTGCTTAATTGAATCATTTTCCTCCGCGTCGGGCTTCTGCTCTTCAGCCTTCATCTTTGCAATCTTTTTCCTAAGTTTCAATAACAACCGGTTTCTGCTACTGTCCAATCTTTTAAGCTGAATCCTCGAATATTTATTGTCTGTTAAAAGTTTGTAGCCGCTTACCCAACACATTTCGTTTTTCATGGTTTTGTAGTTCCAAAGTGCAACCCTCCCGACTGACATACCAATTAGCCTGCTGGCGACAGATTCATAAATTGTGTTCTTCTCACTTCTGCATAATGGGTCTTTTAAAATCAATTTTAGATCTCCAACGACCTTATACTGTTTCTTCATTTCTTTTATCAAAGAACTTTTGCGCACCCTTATATGTCCCTGATAGTGCACTTCGTATCCAACAAAACCAATCCATGGAGATCCGGCAGCCCGGTCGCTTCCCCATTTGTAACAATATTTTGATTTTTCCTTCCAAAAGTGAGCGTGGCTGCTATATGGAGCTGCTACTGGAATGTGAATGGCAAGTTTTCGATCTTTTATCCCATGCATGTAAGCTTCGAACGCTGAAAGGCATTTTTCTCTTTTCGGATGGATGATCAGCATATCGTCGCAAAATCTCACATATAACAAATCGCCATCCTGGTGCTTTATGATTTTTCGGTCTACGTTATTCAGTACTGCATTGGCTATCAGTCCGGAGAGGGCGCCGCCTTGAGGTATCCCAATGCGCGCATTGCCAAGATGCTTATAGTATCCACTTTGAAGAAGCTCGTTTTTTACCCAACCATATTCACCGTTCGGAATCTTGAATGTCTTAAAATGGGACTGGTCATTGTTTAAGAGCAACACCATTTTATTGAAGGTGTATACCTTCAAGTAATCGAAAAGTATTTTTTTTGCATTGGCAAGGTCATTGACTGATTGTTCCCTAATCAATTTTCTGTTAAAAAACTGGTTAAATACTTTTTTTATTACCGAATGGTTGACGGTGTCGAAGAATTTTTTCATGTCACATTCTGCGACATAAAGTGCGCCATCCCCATAATGCTTCCTGTATTCCATTACCTCCACTACTGGCTCATGGTGCGTAGGGCACATCATCTTGCCCTTAATCAACCTTTTTGATCGGAAAGCATAGGAGCTATCAATGAATAGTGGGTCGAAAATTGCTGTAAGATATCTATTGGTAATGCTTAATATGATTTTGTCCTTTAGTCCAAAAGAAGCAATCGGACGACATATATTGACCTTAACTGGATCAGCTTTGTCCTCCTTGAGCTGGGGAATGATCTTAGGCGATCCGATCTGATAATCTCCTCCATGTACGGCATTCTGAATCTCCTTGATGAAGGCATCGAGCTTACTAAGAAACGGAGCATCTGGTTCGCATGCTCGGTAAAACCTTAGGGTGGCATTTAATGACATCAATGTCTTTTCACTGCTGCTAACTGGAATGCCATCTTTAATTCTTTTTCTTTTGAGCACAGTCTTCCATTTTTTTCTGGGAGGGAAAAAACTGCATAATACTTCTTCATTTTTCGAAGGCTTAGTGTTATGGTAGTTGTGGGCCGGATTTCCCGTATGGATGTGGATCAAATGCTCTTTGTTACGCCTGTGGGCTAACTTGACCCGCATTTTGCAAAGCATTTCCAAGATTACCCGGTCAGTAGTATAGTCTCTAAGTGGTCGCATAAAAGAAAAGATAGGGGTTCCTGACTAGAAAATACTGAACTATTTGAGCGCCTCCCAACTTTGTCGTGCACAGAACGGCCGTTAATACTTGCGACAGTGAATCCATTTTCATGATTTCTCCGCCACCTTAGGTACCCCTACATCTTCTCCATAGCCAACTTTCTTGGCGTAAAATATTATGGTTCCAAAGCTAAACCTTCCCATCGAATTGGCAAAACAATATTCCAACATATTTTTACATGCTGTTTCATCGAAGGCTCTGCCATCCATCTTTGACAGGGCAAGGTAATATTTTAAAGCAAGTTCGTGGGTAAAAGTGTTGGCCATGGCATATCCGATTTCATACCAGTTTTGGAAATTGCTGGTAATCGACAGGTTTCTTTTGGTAAGGAATCTGATGATTGCCTGGATTCTGGTCCGGCTGGACTGGCTGTTTTTGTCTTTGGGATTAAATTTCTGATCCATGGTAGCCTCTGCCGAATACGTATATTCTGCAGACTTTATCGATTCCCGAGTACGGGTTATTTCTTCTGGTGAATAAACGATTGGAAAGGAAAGGATTTTATCCTGAAGGAAAAGTAAAGGGTCATGGGAGAAGAAGCATAACCTGGTCACATCGCTTCCGCTGGTATCGAGGGATATTCCGTATTTCTCAAGAAAATAATCATATATTTTCCTAAAACCATAGGTATGGCGAAAGTTGATTTGGGCAGCTAGGGTATCTGCAGGAAATTCAAAGTGGACGAGCCCCTTCACTCCAGCCATAGATGGCGACTCCCAAAAGGTGAAGACATATGGGTCTTCGGAAAACTGCTTTTTTACCTGTTCTAACTGTTCCCCTGTAAGTTTATCTATATCGAGTACGCACAGGCCATTGTAAACTGCTATCGATTGGCGCTTCCTTTTTTCAGTAAAATCAGCAGCAAAGGTAACAGCGGGAAGTTTTCTTTTTTCCTGGTCATAAGTATCTCTATCTCCCGCAGCAAGATACCCGCGAAGCCTGTCCACCTGTTTTTTGTAGGTGCCGTTTTTGATCATATCCAGGCTCTGGCCTACAGTCAGGTGTCTGGTGATACCGCTCCAGGAATTATACTGGAAAGCGACCGGTTGAGAACGTATTTCTTCGAGCGTCATTATGGTGGATTAATTCATGGATAAAATATAAATAAGTTTGGAACTTGCCTGGTTCAAGAGTAATGAATCGCGTAAAAATGGTTAGGTGTTTTCATTAAGTCCATCAAGCATTGCCAACCATCTCGGTGTTGGTCTTTTTGTTAATATTCCGGATATCCGTTCCATAAGCTTTGGCGAATCCTTGAGTATCAGGCGCATTTTGCGGCCGATCACCCTGGCGCAAACCAGTTGTATGTAGTCACGTTCATTGGTGTCATACATCTCCATCACATCGAAGTGATGTTCATAGATGTCCCCGTCATAAAGATCAAAATAACTCTGAATGATGTGCTCGATATCACTGATGTCCTTCGTCCGTTGCGGCCTGTCATCGTTTGCAAGCAGTTTCAGCATAATGATTCCTTCCATGGAGCATACTTTTATCCTTTGTCCGTCCGTCAGCTCAACATCCTGCACGAACGGATAAATCTCAGTGAAGCCGGGCATATGGAGTACAAATGTCGGGTCAGTTAGCTTTACATTGCCGTCGGGTCCTTCTATTTTACCAAATGGCAAAAGGTCAAGTTCTACCGCTCCTTTGTAGAAAAGCTTTATGGCTTCCGACTCATGGACCTCGAAGAGGCCTGTAGAGACTAATTCCGACTTTATCTTATCGTACTGTCCCTGGTCATTTATCGTAATGGCTAGGTCAACGTCCTTAGTCATTCTGGTAGAAGCGAGTTCCTGATTCACAGAAAGATTGATATCGCGTGCGACTGCCCCAACCAGGTAAAAGTCAATTTCGAATTTTGAAAATACTTCCTGAAGAACGGCGAGCATTTCCGATATGACCGGTTCTAGTATATACCTATTTAACATATTTTTCCTTTATGCGTGCCGCGGTTTCTCTGTTTCTGCTGTCGAAGCTGCTGATTAGTTCTGCGTAGGCCAATAGGGGTGGAACTGTATCCCCACCGTTGAATATTTCGTCGTTCCAGAATGGCCTGAGCAGCTCTATCTCACCATTGTGGTCGGGAACGATTTTCATTTTTTTCATCAGATCAAACCGGTCCTGGTCTGAGTAGATGGTATAGACTTCAGGCGATAGGTATTTTGTTAAAATGGCGCCGGCAGTTTCTCCTCCCCAATATATCCCAAGGTCAGATGCCGCATGATTATGCCAATTTTCTCTGTCCTCCTTCTTATTGAACCGGAACTTGCCGACTAGTTGCTTTGGTCTGAGCGTAACTCTGTACATGTCTGCCCATTTGTCAATTAGTATCTGCCTGTTATCAATCAGGAGCATTTCCTGTTTGTTCCTTGAGCCTTCTATGATGAAGCCTTCACGTTTCATTTCATAAATAAAGTTTCCGACATTTCCCAGTGCAACACCGGCGGTATAGGCAATTCTGCGGTACGGAGCATTCAATAGTTCTTCGTCCATCAGCACCGCAAAAATGAACTTCATGCCTGATGGCGCCCATAACTTGGTTTCTTCTATTGCTAAAAGCTGGTTCTTTTGGTCGCTCACATAGATGTACATGCCCTTGATTGCTATATAACAATTGCCTGAACTTTCCAGGTAGCTGATCCCGTTGGCCTTCATTTCATCTTTCATCGGAGCAGGTATATATCTTGATACCATCAACAGGTTCCCATTTATTGTCTTTTGTTTCTCCAATAGGTTGGCTAGTGCGGCGGTTCGGATTTCCGTTTTTACCTCGACTTCTAACAAAAAGCTTTGGAGGCCATGTTGCAACTCTATGATCGCATCTGCTCTTCTTTCCTTGTCTGGTCTGTTCAGCACCTTTATTTCCATCCCCGTCAGCTCCATAAGTTTGCTCAATGCGGGCTGTAATATCTGTTCATGCTTAATGTTCATAATTTTAACGTGTTCATGTAACATGAACAGACGAATATAATGAACATTAATCTTAAATACAACTTAAACACTTATTATGTTCATAAATGAGGTTATGTTCATGATACATGAACATAACCTTTTTAATGAACGCAATGTTCTCAAAGAACATCATCTCCTATATAATTATGACCATAAACTTATAGATTGGTATGCAAATCTGATCCCACATTGTCCGAGCAAATAACAATAATAATAAAACTTGTATTCGACAATTATCGTTTAATTAAACGACAACTTTATTTATTATTAATCACGCGTATAAAATCTTTCTCAGGTTTAGAACGTTTGATTATTTTACGATGCTCAAATGCGTGAACAATTTTCCAGTTAAGTTCTGTTGCATCGAGCTTTGGGTATTTACCTTTTTCCAAAAGTGCTTGATAAGCGGGTTCAAGTAGATATATGCATTCTAATACTTGTTCGTCAGATAGTGAAGACAGTTGGATTTGGAATAATTTATTACTCGTCTCTCCTTTAGCATAAGTTAATATAGTTGTCAATAACCCATAATCCATTTCCCGGTAGTCCTGACTGGACTGAAAGTTTGCTAGTTCTTTAGCCAGCCTCGGCTCTTCCTCAACCATGCTGGAATCAACCAGTCTTGAAACATGCAATTTTTGGCCAAACTTAAGCTGGTTACTGTAGAGTAAAGAGAGCATATTTTCTGCAGTTAAAACATAATCCTCTGGTTTAGCCAAATAGGCATCTATATTATTGGCCAGGAATTTATTTTCCAATTGCGAATAGTTGTCACGTATATCCTTAAGCCAGGCTTCAGATAATCGGATGATTCCATTATTAATCAGGATTTCCATACGTGAATTGCTTACTGGACATTCCAATAAATTTGATCCCTTCTCGCCAATTTCTAAACATGAAGATAATCAAAAACTTGCAACAAATCTATTGCTGGTGAGACGGGGTCAATCTATTCCGGTTTGTCCAGCTCTGGGTTTATTTCCTCGTTTTTCGGGGCAAATTCTTAAAATAGGAGCGGGGGAGTAAGGTTCAAAGTCTTATTCTTTAGAGTGCAATGTACTATATACAATAAGTCCAGTATTTTATCAAATGAGGCTGTTTAGGTTAAAGCAGCCTCATTGCGTTAATTTTTTTTAAAATCAAAAACATAATTATTATGAACAAAGTTATAGGCATTTTAGCAGGAAGTCTTCGAAAAGAATCATTCTCAAAAAAAATCAGTAATGCCGTATTGGAAATGGCACCACGGGGTTTTACATTTAGAATAATTTCCCTGGCGGATCTTCCAATTTACAATCAGGATTTTGATGACGAAAATATAGTTCCAGCAGCCATTACCCAATTTAGGGAGGAGATGACAAAAGTTGAAGGGATGTTATTTATAACGCCTGAATACAACAGATCCGTTCCCGCAGTTTTGAAAAATGCATTGGACATAGGATCACGTCCATATGGTGCAAGCGTTTGGGATTCAAAACCAGCGGCCATCTTCAGTAATTCGCCAGGCACGCTATCCGGATTTGGAGCTAATCACCATTTAAGGCAAAGTATGGTTTTTCTGAATATCCCAACAATGCAACAGCCAGAAGTTTACCTTCACAAAGTTAATGAGCTTTTTGATGAAGATGGAAACTTGACTGCAGTGAATACCAAAGAACTTCTGCAAAAAGCTGTAGATGCATTTATAGTGTGGTTTAAAAGGAATGCTTCATGAGTTATCAACGAAATCCAATAAAAAAATGGCCAGTACTTTCTTATAAATTAGGAAAACCTACATATGAAACGCTGCAATTATTTACACAGATAATTGGAAAGATAAAGCTTGCTACAATGCCTTGGATCAACCACTCTTGGGCTATTACTCTCCATGTTATACCAAGTGGTTTAACCACTCAGATAATGGATTATAAAGAAAAGCAATTCCAGATAGATTTTGATTTCATTCAGCACCAACTTCAGCTAACGACAAGTTTAGCGAGTCAAAACAACTTAGCCTGGAAAATATTTCTGTAGCAGAGTTTTATAAAGCTGTATATGGTATATTGAAAGAAGTTAATATTGATGTGATAATTTCTCCACGTCCTTCAGAAATCGTAAATTCAATCCCTTTTGAACTGGATGAGTATCACAATACTTATGATAGGAGACATGCCAGTGACTTTCACCGCGCTCTGTTAAATATTCATAGTGTCTTTCTTGGGCATCGAAGTAGGTTTCAGGGTAAAAGTAGTCCCGTTCAATTGTTCTGGGGAGGCTTTGATTTATCATTATCATTTTTTTCTGGAAGAAAAGCACCTGCACACCCAGGTAAAATGCCCGGTATGCCAAATTGGGTGCTTCAAGATGCTTTTTCTCAAGAAGTGTTGACGGTTGGGTTTTTACCAGGTAATGACGACCTTAATGAAGCAGCATTCTACTGCTATATTTACCCTGAGCCAAAAGGTTATAGTGAAGTTGAGATTGAACCAAAAGAAGCTTACTATAACAAACAACGGGGCGAATTTATTTTAAGCTATGCTGATGTTCAAAAGTCACATGATCCCGAACAGAAATTAATTGATTTTTTGAATAGCACATATGAAATTGGGGCAAAAATGGCAAGCTGGAATCCCGAATTTATGAATCCAATTGTTAAAGTATAGTTGTGGAGAAATTGAATTTTTAAAGAAAATTTAGGTGAATTAAAGTTAAGCCAATCAAATGATATTACAATTGAAGAAGTAAAATCCATACCATTGTTTGCTCAACTTTCGAATGAGCAAGCAACTGAGGTAATACGGACACTTAAGAGATTCCGTAAGATTATTTACGCTAACTATCTAAAAAACAATTGACCGACCTAATTCGAGGTTATTTGCGGTTTGTTCCAACAAGGTCATGCTTGTTCTGTACGCTAAAACCGGTAAACACATAGCTAATTACCAATCGGTGATTTTTCATCCTAAAAGGATGCTACTGCGATGCTAGCAGTATAAGGTAAACAAATCTTGAAGCGTTTCTTCAATGTCAGAGGTTAAGTAAGTTAAAGCTATGCATCTCTAAGGCTTGAAAAAAGCTATTTGTTTGATGGCTGGAACAATAACCCACTTTTATCACCTTTTGTTCGTTATTTATTTGACTAAAATCTTTGAATGCTATGGAATCCGCATATCTATATATCCGTGTAAGCACAGATGAGCAAAAGCGAAAAGGCTATTCATTGCCTGAGCAAGAGGATCAATTGTTAAAATACTGCGCTCATAATAATATAGAGATTAAAGGAATATTTAGTGAGGATTATTCGGCTAAGAACTTCAATCGACCCGAGTGGAAAAAATTAATTATTGAACTCAAGAAAAGTTCCAAGAACGAAAAAAATAATATCCTATTCATTAAGTGGGATCGCTTTAGCCGAAACATCGAATATGCTTATGAAATGATCGGTTTGCTGCGGAAATGCAATACTGATGCAATGGCTATTGATCAGCCAATTGATTTTTCTGTTCCCGAAAGTACAGTGATGCTTGCTGTTTACCTTTCCATTCCTGAAGCTGAAAATACCAGAAGAGCATTGAACACTATAAATGGACTACGGAGGGCAAAACAGTTGGGACGCTATCCGAATCGAGCACCAATAGGATATATTAACCTCACAGCGCTGGATGGCCGGAAATATATTTCGCCCAAACAGCCTGAAGCAGGAATATTGACCTGGGTATATCGGTTGTTGTCTACCAATTCCTATAGCCTTGAGGAAGTTAGAATGATGGCTTCGGCAAAAGGGCTAAGGTGCTCCCGATCTTACTTTTGGAGACTGTTGCAAAATCCTGTTTATTGCGGACTAGTAAGATTATCCTCTAGTCTTGATAACACGCAGCTCGTCCAAGGTATTCATGCGCCTATTGTATCTGAACATCTTTTCTATCAGGTTCAAAATGTCATTCTTACCAAAAGAAGTGTGTTTTGTAAGACAGATGAACTCAAAAAGGTTTTCTTTTTGAAAGGATATTTAGTCTGCCCTGCCTGTAAAAGCAAACTACGGGGAAGTTTTTCTAAGGGCTATAACAAGAAATACGGATATTACCATTGTTCAGGTAAATGCAAAATAAGGGTAAGAACGGATGCATTAAATGATAGTTATGCCAAAGAGTTGCATAAAATGAGGTTTTCGAAATACGCGACGGAATTATTTGCACTCGTGTTAGACGACTTTAATATTGGAACGAAGAAGATAGAGTATTTAACAGAACGAAAAAAGCTAAGTAAGCAGATTGATGAACAGAATCAACTGCTTGGTAAAACCAGAAAGCTATTTGTGTCCGATGTGCTAAAGTTTGATGATTTTAGCTCAATAAAAAATGAAGTCATAGCTGTTTTAGAAGGTCTTAATAAGGAATTAAGTGTTGTGAATACTAAGCTTTTATGTCTAGCTCAACAGATTAAATTCGCGGATAGATCATCTGTGGATATATTTAGAAGTTTTGACAAGCTAGATTTAAGCGATAAAAAACACTTACTGAGTTTTTTCCCGGTAAGAGAAATTGATGTAGCAAATGGTAAAGTATTACTGTCCACTTGTAATGCCGTCTTTAAGATTTTAAACAAAAATAAAAATATTAAAATTACCGATATCGATTACATACTTCCTTATAGCTCCAATTTTGCGGATCATAAAGTGACTTCACACCTTGCTATTCGTGTTTTAGCTAAGCAAAAAATTCAGGTTGATGAAAAAGAAGCTGCCATGATTCTAAATTTGATGTACATTGTTGCTAAAACCTATAGCGGTTCAGCTGGATCTAAAAATCAGCATATCCTTAAGGAAACGTCGAACTGGAAAAAAGCCTCTCAGTTGCATTAATATTTGATTTTCAATCTGAAAGCCAAAATAATCCAAGAAAATTTCTTAATTATCGAACTGCTTTAAGTGAGGTCGTAACGATTTGGGTGACAAATTCTTATGGTCATAAAAAAAGGAAACAACTGGTATAGGTTGTTTCCTTTAGTAGAGTCAATCCGCGGAAGTTCGAACTTTTATGAGCATTGCGAAGCGATAGTAAACTTTGAAAAAGTGGTGAAGAATAAAATTGAGGGGCAGTATAGGAAAAAGAAATTATTGTAAGTGTTTTTCTGTATCTGTTGATGACAAGCTAAGGCAGGATGAGACATCTTTCAGGTTCAGGTTTTACCTGTTCAGAACAATATGGATTATATACACCTAATTGTAGGCTATTTCTGTTTCCATTTGGCAGACACCTAAACTTTGTAGCTTATTTTTCTATCGTCCTAAATTGAAATATTTATCTAAATCATTCTTTATAGATCATTATAAAAAGAACAATTGTGGTTTTGGCCATACTATTATTTACAGCTACCGCCTTTGTCCAAATACATATAAGCCATCATTAAATACGCCAATATAAATCAGGTACTTCCCGGAGCTACATTAAAGACACTCAACCAATTGCCTCATAAAATGTAATAAGGTTTCCGTGAAGATCAAGTATCGAGAAATCCCTATGCCCCCAATGCTGTTCTTCGATGTCTGAATGTTCATTGTGGAGCACTCCCTGTGTTTTATACTCTTGATGTAGTTCATCGATTCCCTCTACCTCTATCCTGCAGCTCGCTGTCCCTGCTAGAAATGTTTCTGCGCCGCTCCAGATTGGCTTTAGAAAAAGCATTATGCTTCTATATTTCCAGCTCCGGTCACAAGATGCCCATAGGTGAATTTCGATTCCACCCCGTACAACTATTGCGAATGTTTCCTCTTTGTGACGCGTAGTGAAACCCATCCTGTTCTCATAAAATTCTACAGCCTTCGCTATACTTACAACCGGCAGTGCCGGAATGCTTTTTTTAAATCCTATCATAAAAATTTATCTATTTTCCAGCATTCGATAAGCGCTTTTTTTTTGCTGTTCTAAAAGAATTATTTGGCAGAACAGCAGGTTCTGTTTTCCTGTATCGGTGGACACTTTACTGTTCCGTAACTACAGAAGACACAGCAGTCACCCTGTAATGGTTTTAAGCGCTCGTGACAGTTTTCACATTCGTAAAAATACTGGCAGGCATCCGTAGGCATTGACTCTTCCTTTTGATGCTGGCAAAGTGGGCAGGTGATTATTGATTGCAGGAATATTGTTTTAGTTGACATCTTTTTTTTTGCTTTTTACTTTATAAACGGTTTCATGTTCGATGGAAGAGACTAACTGCACAATTGATATCTGGGTACTGTCGAACTTTACAAAGGATTCACCTTTTAAATATGAAGTTCTGACTTCCAGCACACCCTTTCTTTCCCGCAAGGCATGATTTACATGACCTTCACAAGAAGAACAGCTCATTCCCTGAATTTGAATAACAGTCTGTTGAACATTGGAGTTAATGCTAATTTCTTGTTTTGGCAATTTCTTTTGGAGGAACTTTGCATAATACGGAAAAGAAGCCAGCACGATTGAAAGTGCTGTTACTATCCATAAGAAGCCTTTGGATTGCAGCCAGTTTTTCCTTTCCGGGCAACCACATCCATCTTTTGGAGTGGGTTTATATGCCCTGTAAAAGGCAAAACCTAAAATCAGGGCAGTTGCCATTAACAGGTATGGCCTTAAGGGAGCGATCCAACTGAACATGGATAAGGTACTTCCCGTGGTACCCAGCAGTGCCAATAATGGAACAATACAGCAAAGGGAAGAACTGAGTGCCAAAAGTATTCCCGAACCTATGAGTTTGTTGTTATGTTTTACTTTGCTCATACTGTTTCAATTAAAGCATTGGCTTGATTAATCATAGTAAAGAAAGGCTGCATCAGTCTTAGGTGTTCATTCCGAAGGGAATAGAATATTGTCTGACCGTCTTTTCTGAATCCTATAATATTGCCATCTTTCATCTTACGCAGATGTTGAGAAACTGCCGGGATGCTCATGCCAAGGATATCACTTAGATCACAGGGACACAACTCCTTTTCCTGTTGCAACAGATAAAGTATTTTCAGGCGGACTTCATTTCCAGCTAAGGATAATATACCCGACAATTGGGAAAAAGAGTATGCGTTTTCCTTGATCTTGTTTCTGCATCCATTAATCTGCATCGGGTTTGCTTTTTCCCGGATACAGTTACTCAGATTGTCCGTGTTTTTTATCATCAAGGGCTAAAGGTATGGGTATATAATTATTTAAGCAAATGCTTAAATACTGTCTTTTTGATTTTTTTTATACGGAAAGTATATGATTTGTTTTGACGGATACTTTGAACCTGACCGACTGCAATCATAATCTTATAACATTTTCCGGAAATTATATAAACCTGTAATCTGATTTCAGGTTAACTTTACTTAGTTCATCTAAAATATTCTTATATTAGAATTGTGAAACGTACAGCAGTCATAATAATAACAGTGATCTACATGCTATCCTCTTTAGGGATGGCTGTAAACCGTTTTTATTGCTGTGGAAGACTGGCTTCAGTAAAACTTATCCTTGCTTTACCAGACCAGAACGATGTTAAGGCCAAAACAAAGGATAACTGCTGTAAGAACGAAAGGAAAAGCCTTAAAATTAAGGACACCCATTTCAGTGCTGATGTGGTGACCTTGGATGTTCCTATGCCAGCGGTCCTTCCCGAACCTATACGGTTTTCACAGGTAAATCTCTTTACTGATCGCGCCGACGTTCAGCCTTATCAGGCCAATGCCCCGCCCAGGCAGCCCGAGACACCGATCTATATCCTCAACTGCACTTACCGGATTTAATCCTCTTTTCTGCCTTTTCCTCTCTGGAAAAGATTGCGGAGCATTCCGTTTTTAATCAATTTTCTTAATTATAAATCACGCGTAGGCCATTGTTTGGCTCTATGCCATTATTCAATTCCTAAAATTCCAACACATGAAAAAATTAGTTTTTGTGGCATTTGCCATGCTGTTTTCTGGTATCTCCCTATTTGCGCAGACACCCGCCAAGCCCACCAAACAGGCTACCGTAAAAACAAAAAAGGCTGTTGTGCCCAAAGTGCAGTACACCTGCACGATGCACCCGGAAGTTTTAAGCGATAAGCCCGGGAAATGTCCCAAATGCGGCATGACGCTCGTAAAAAGGGAAGCGCCTAAAAAGCAAACAGGTAAAATGAAAATGTAAGTTCATCATGCCCGGAACGGCGTGTTCCGGGCCAATTATAATTAAGATGATCAATCAACTTATTTCCCTGTCCTTAAAGAACAGGTATATTGTCCTGCTGGTCGCAATAGCCTTATTTGCATGGGGCAGTTATGCCATCCGCGAAAACCCAATCGATGCCATACCCGATCTTTCGGAAAACCAGGTAATCGTTTTTACCGAATGGCAGGGCCGGAGTCCCCAGATCATGGAAGACCAGGTGACCTATCCCTTGGTGAGCAACCTTCAGGGCATTCCCAGGGTCAAGGCGGTCCGTGCTACATCCATGTTCGGGATGAGCTTTGTTTATATTGTTTTTGATGATAAGGTAGATGTCTACTGGGCACGGAGCCGTGTGCTTGAACGGCTAAACTATGCACAACGTTTATTGCCTGAAGGTATTACGCCAACACTTGGCCCTGATGGAACTGGGGTTGGGCATGTGCTTTGGTATACCCTTGATGCGAGGGGCATAGATCTTGGCGAGCAGCGCGCACTCCAGGACTGGTATATCAAGCTCGGCCTGCAGACGGTTCCCGGCGTAAGTGAAATCGCTTCCTTCGGAGGGTTTGAAAAACAGTACCAGATCAATATTGACCCACATAAACTCAATTACTATAACATTCCTTTATCCCAGGTACTTAAGGCCGTCAAGAGCAACAACAACGATGTCGGTGGCCGCAAGTTTGAAATGAACGGAACCGGCTACATTGTCCGTGGCCTCGGTTATATCAAAAGCCTGAAGGATGTTGAGGATATCTCGATCGGCACGATAAAAAGTGTTCCTGTCAGGGTACGCGATATTGCCACCGTTCAGATGGGCGGAGACCTGCGCCTGGGCATCTTTGATGAGAACGGCACAGGTGAGGCCGTTGGGGGGATCGTGGTGATGCGTTATGGCGAAAACGCAGACCAGGTTATCCACGCGGTCAAGGACAAGATGAAGGAGATCGAGCGCGGACTGCCTTCAGGTGTAAAGTTTAAGATTGCTTACGACAGGAGTGAACTGATCGAAAGCGCCATCAGCTCGGTAAAGCATACACTGATCGAGGAGATGATCACCGTATCCATTATTGTCATCCTGTTTCTGTTCAGTTGGAGAAGTGCCCTGAGCATCATCATCCAGATACCCATTACCATCGCAGCAAGCTTTATCCTACTCAATGCATTTGGCATCAGCTCCAACATTATGTCCCTGACCGGTATTGCACTTGCCATAGGCGTTATTGTAGACAACGGCATTGTCATGGTCGAAAATTCACACCGCAACCTATCCATTGCACAAGAAGAAGAAACGTTATGACCACATCCGAAAGAATCAAAATTATAGAAGCCTCCTGCAAACAGGTTGGCCGGGGTGTCTTTTTCTCAACCCTGATCATTGTCGCTTCTTTTCTGCCGGTATTTTTGCTCGAAGGGCAGGAAGGCAAGCTGTTTGGCCCGCTGGCATGGACAAAGACATTTATACTGGCCATAGATGCTGTTCTGGCAGTAACACTGGCACCCGTGCTGATCTCGTTTTTTCTAAAGGGAAAGCTAAGGACTGACGCGCATAACCCATTGAACCGAACCCTTGAAAAAATCTATCAGCCCATCCTCAGCTGGTGCATGAAATGGAGGAAGACAACAATCGGGATCAATATCATTGCACTTCTGATCAGTGTCCCATTGCTGCTCAGTCTGGGCAGTGAATTTATGCCCCCGCTTGACGAAGGATCGATCCTGTTTATGCCGGTAACCCTGCCCGATATTTCCAATTCGCAGGCCAAACAGTTATTGCAGGTACAGGACAGGATCATTAAAAGTGTACCCGAAGTCAAAAATGTACTGGGCAAAGCCGGCAGGGCAAATACAGCCACGGATAATTCTCCAATCAGTATGGTAGAAACGATTGTTCTTCTAAAGCCCAGGAGCGAATGGCGCAAGGGCATTAAAAAAGAAGACATCATAAATGAACTCAATGCGAAGCTTCAGATCCCCGGGGTGGTAAACGGATGGACCCAACCGATCATCAACCGCATCAATATGCTCTCTACCGGTATCCGTACCGACGTAGGTTTAAAAGTTTATGGGCAGAACCTGGATACCCTCTACGCTTTATCCGGCAGGATGAAGCAGGCACTACAGGGACTGAACGGGGTCAAGGATCTATATGTGGATCCGATTACCGGCGGGCGCTACTTGGATATACAGGTTGATAAGGAAGCAATAGGAAGATATGGACTCAGTGTAGACGATGTAAACCAGGTGGTAGAAAGTGCCCTGGGCGGCATGAACGTTACGCCAACCATTGAGGGCCGGAGGCGCTTCAGCGTAAACCTAAGGCTGGCACAGGATTATCGGAGCAGCCTGGATGAGATCAGGCGCACACTGGTGCAGACCCCATCATTCGGGCCTGTCCCGCTATCTTCGGTTGCCCATATTACCATCAGTGACGGGCCGGCGATGATCCAGTCAGAAAACGCACTGCTGCGCGGAACGGTACTCTTTAATGTACGTGGCCGTGATCTGGGCAGTACAGTCAAAGAAGCGCAGGATAAACTGAACGGTATGGCGAAAACCCTGCCCAAGGGATATTTTATAGAATGGAGCGGACAGTACGAGAACCTGATCCGTGCCGAACGTACGTTGAAGCTCGTTATGCCCATTGTGCTGCTGATCATTTTCGCCTGCCTGTATTTTGCTTTTCATTCGATAAGGGAAGCCTTCTTCAGTCTTATCTCTATCCCCTTTGCCCTGATCGGCGGGGCATATATGGTTTATTTTTTTGGTGTGCATTTATCTGTTGCTGTTGCAGTAGGTTTTATTGCCCTGTTCGGTATTGCCGTTGAAACGGGGATCGTGATGGTCATATACCTCAATGATGCCATGCAGCGGCTGGTCGCGGAGAAAGGTAATTCCAGCGAAACAATCAGTAAAGAAGACCTGCGGACCTATGTGATGAACGGCGCGGTAAAGCGGCTGCGCCCAAAACTGATGACTGTCTGCGTCGCCCTATTTGGTCTGGTTCCGGTATTATGGGCTACAGGGACAGGAAGTGACGTGATGCTGCCGATCGTGCTTCCCATGATTGGCGGTGTATTAACCTCTTCAACGCATATACTCCTTGTTACCCCACTCATTTTTCTAATGGTCAAAGAGCACGAACTCAGGAAGTATGGCAAACTGGAAGTGCTGGACGTAAAAGAATAAAGCCATGAAAATAAATCATCGAATAATATACGGCCTATTGTTGTGTACCCTTAGCTTAACGGTTAAGGCACAGCAGGAATACCTATCATTGGACAGCGTGCTGGCAAGGGTTGCGGCCAACCCCTTATTGCGGACTTACGACGCGCAGATCAATGCGCAGAATGCCTACGCGGGCTCTGCCAGAAGCCTGGATGCCCCAAAGCTGAGCGCAGGACAGTACCAGACGCCTTATCAGCTTAAGCCCGATGGCGGTTCCTTTATGGTTACTGCCGATCAGATGTTCACCAACCCGGCCAAGCTCCGTGCAAAGGAAAACTACATGAAAAGCATATCCAGGGTTACCGCCGAAGAAAAGAAATACATGAACAACCAGTTGAACGCACAGGCCAAACAATATTATTTTGAGCGGGCAATCCTGGAAAAGAAACTGGCAGTTTTGGATAACACCAGTGGCTTACTGGAATACATGTTAAAGGCTTCCAATATCCGGCTTACCTATGGAAAGGAAAAACTGGATAATATCTATAAGACCAAAGCTGAACTGTTTCAACTGGACAATAGCCGGGAAGAAATTAAAAGTGAAATCAAACAGAAAAATATCCTGCTCAATACACTGATGAACCGGGACAAGGGGCAGGATTTTATGGTAGACACGAGTCTTGTGGTCAGGGATTATGCGGCTACAGTGACCGATACGGCTACACTTGCATCGGTACGGAGCGATATCAGGGGGATTGATCGCAGTATAGAACTGCAACAGCTTAATGCCAAAGTAGAATACAGTAAACGTAAACCCGACTTCGGGCTGCAGGCGGGACATATGTTCAGTTATGGCGGGATGCCCAACCAGTACATTTTAATGGGTTCAATCACCATCCCAATTGCACCCTGGTCTTCCAAGAGCTATAAAGCAAACCTGAAGGGCAATCAATACGAAATAGATCAGCAGCGCGAACGCAAGATCTCGCTCCTCAACCAGGCAGAAGGAGAGCTGGCTGGACTGAAGGCTGCATGGACAGGTAAATCCAGGCAGTTGAAAAACTACCGGCAGAACATTATTCCCGCCCTACAGAACAGTTATAAAACATCGCTCCTCGTCTATGAACAGAATACCGGTGAACTGCTGCCAGTACTGGAAAGCATAAAAAGTCTGCAGACAGCAAGGATAGATGCTTTAGAACGGTTAGGGGAAATATTATTAATACAGGTAGCTTATGAAAAAGAAAATGAAATGCATTAAGATCATATTACCGGTCATTCTTTTTGGTATGTTGCTGATCGCCGCCTGTTCCAATCCTAACCAGGCACCGGTCGGGTCTCAATCCAAAACCGCTGTACAATATACCTGCCCGATGCATCCACAGGTACTGGAGGATCATCCTGGTAATTGTCCGATCTGTGGGATGACACTGGTAAAAAAAGCAGGTCAGGCAAGCGAGGGTTCGGGCATCAGCTTAAAAACAGTTTTGGAGCCTGTTAACAGTACGGTGATCTCCTCGGTGGCTTTTGCCTTGCCCCAAGAAAAAGAAGTGGCCACGCAGGTCTCCGCAGAAGGTTATCTGGATTTTGATACCCGGACATTTAACAATATCGCCTCGCGTTTTTCCGGACGCATCGAAAAGGTGTACATCAAATTTGCCTTTCAGAAGATCCATCCGGGACAGCGCATCTTTGATATATACAGTGCAGATATGGTAACCGCTCAACAGGACCTGATCTATATCGCAAAGAATTCTTCAGGCGAAACCGAGTTGCTCAGGGCTGCTAAGCAAAAACTATTGCTGCTTGGAATGACAGCTGTCCAGGTTGAGCAGGTAGTCAGAACGGGCAAAGCATTTTATAGCTTACCAGTATACAGTGCCTACGAAGGGCATGTCCATGATGCTGCACATAGCCAGATGGCTGGGGCAGTGGGTTCAGACCAAGGCCCTGATTTCAGTCGTAACATGCCCCTTGCTATAAAAGAGGGGATATATGTAGAAAAAGGACAGACTTTGTTCAATGTTGTTGACCCCCATAGGCTGTGGGCCATTATCAAGATTGACAGAAATTCACTGGCCAGCTTACAGTTAAATCAACCGGTTAAGATTACACTACCCGATCTGCCAGGTAAAACGCTATATGGGAAAGTAGATTTTATTGAACCTACCCTTCAGCAAGGTGACAAAACAGTTAGCGTCAGGGTTTATCTGGACAATATGGAACATCAGCTGAAGGTAAACAGTTTAATCAATGCCTCGATAGGGACGGGAAAATCCAAAGGGCTTTGGATACCGAGGTCTGCTCTGCAGGATCTTGGGCAGACAAAAATAATCTGGTTAAAAAAAGGCGGCTCATACTATGCACATAGCGTAAATATTGGGACTTTCAATGGGAACGAAATACAGATAACAAGAGGCCTTTCCGCAACCGATACGCTGGCAGTAGATGCAGGGTATTTAACAGACAGCGAGAGTTTCATCAAAACAAAGGGTCATGAATAATATAAAAAGAATTAACCTGAAAAGGATCTGTGTCTTGCTGTTTGTGGTGCTTTCAGTAAGTATATTCAACAGCTGTAAACAAAAAGTACAGCCGGTGGTAAAAGTAAAAAGCAAATTTTACTATACCTGTTCGATGCATCCACAGATACATGAAGACCATCCGGGCAACTGTCCGATCTGTGGTATGAAGCTGATCAAAGTTGAGCTTACTGGTTCAGGGAATTCAGCCACGGAAAAAATAACATTAACCGCAAGTCAGATCCAGTTAGCCGGAATAATGGTTGATACAGTAAGGAAAGAAAATACAGGGGGTGAAAAACTGCTGACCGGAACTGTTGTTACAGATGAAAGTAGGGCAGAAGAGATCAGTGCAAGAATAGCCGGACGGATACAGCGTTTATTTGTTAGGTCTGTAGGAGAGAAAATAACAATTGGTCAGGCAGTGTATTCCATTTATAGTGAAGACCTCTTATCGGCCGAAAAAGAATACCTTTTGGCAAGACAGCAACAGAAAGTTTTAAATAATCCCGATGTAGATTATGAGGCCCTGATCAAGACAGTAGAGCACAAATTATTATTGTGGGGGCTGAACACCGCCCAGATCAAAAGCCTTTCTTCTTTATCCAAAGCATCGGCAACAGCTACCATATACAGTAAGGTCAATGGAACGGTAAGTGATATAGCGGTCCATGAAGGTGACTATGTAACCGAAGGGATGGCTATATTAAAAACCCAAGGGTTGAACAGTCTATGGATAGAGGCGCAGTTATATGCCAGCGAAAGCGGAAACTATAAGGAAAATGACATGGTGAATGTCTCTTTTCCAGACCTGAACGGACAGGTTATTAAAGGTAAGGTCGGATTTTTAAATCCTGAACTATCAGATGAATCTAAGGTTGTGCTCATCCGGATCGCAGTTCCAAATACGCAAGGGCTGATCAGGCCGGGGATGTTGGCATACATTTCCATTGATAATGGAAAACAGAATGCTGTTGCTGTGCCCAGATCTTCAATACTCGCAGGAGGTAAAGGCAATAAGGTATGGATCAAAAATAGTGATGGAAGTTTTTCTGGAAGAAAGGTCAGTACCGGAGCAGGGAACGAGGGTTATGTGCAGGTATTGTCCGGCATTTCACCAGGTGAAATAGTGGTCACAACTGGAGCCTACCTGTTGGAGAGTGAATCGATATTTAAAAATGGAGGGTAAGGTTATGATTTGGTGCGTCATATGTTATGGATAAATACCCATGGTAAGTAAAATTTGGCATAGTATGTAACTTGATTGCGCTAAATACTGTCTGGACTTTGTAGAAAAGCAAATCCAGCATTTGACAGGTCGGAGTCGGCGAAACGAAATTACTTTTCGAGGGGCCGAAAAATATTGAAACAAGTTCAATGTCAGAAATTTGAGGTGATTTTCTAATATAATTATATAAAAGATATGGAAAATTATATAAATTTAATTTCGCATCTTTATATAGATTTGTAGTCTGATGAAAACCAAAGCCATCTTTCTTTTAGTGATTTTTCTGCTCAACACTGTTGTTGGCTTTGCCTGTGCAGTTGGAATGGAAAGAGATAATCATGGAGAAAGTGGTGTACATGTTTCCTCTAAAAAGAATAATCACAAACATGATCATCAGCATAAAGGGGCACATGTGCATAAACACAGCGCTTCAAATGGACCGAATCTTTCAAAAGAAGAACCCTGTTGCAAGACTCTGGTCAACGACCTTGTGGTTCAGGGGAAGCTTGTTCCCCAAAGCGTTAAAAACCAGGTTATCCTACCTGTTCTATTGCTTCCAGATTATCATTACAATTTTTTAATTCCTTCTGTCAAACTGGTTCTCAAAAAGAGTGTTTACGCCGGACAGCGGGAGCGGCCACCCAATAGGGACATCCGGATAACCATCAATAGCTTTCAGATATAAGATTTCACCACGAATTACCAATAGAGCCCGTGTTACATTGACATGGTGCCTGACTTTCGCGCGGACAAAACTCCTGCGGAAATAGCGTAAACATTTAATCTTAAAATCATGAAAAAAATATTTCTTCTGGTTGTCCTATTGGCAATCGTTTTCACTGGCCGCGTCATTGCGCAAAATAGCCAGACACAGTCACTTTTAACTTCTTATTACGATATCAAAAATGCATTGATAAATGCAGATGCGACAGTCGCCGCCTCAAAAGCCGCTGAGTTTTCCAAAGAGTTGGTCAATATGGACATGAAATCAATGGCAGAAGCCGATATGAATATATTTATGGGTTTGAAGGATAAGCTTGCCTTTGATGCCAAACACATATTGGAGAGTAAGGATATTGCCCATCAGAGAGAACATTTCGCAACTTTTTCTGCCAATCTTTTTAAACTGGCGAAAGCGGTTAAACTCACCAAAGCGCCTGTTTATTATGCCTACTGTCCGATGAAAAAGAGCTATTGGCTTTCTGATAACGCTGGCATCAAAAACCCTTATTTCGGTAAGCAGATGCTGACCTGTGGTGCAGTAAAAGAGACTATCAAATAATTCATATTGTTATTGAACGGACATTTAGCATTGAGATGTTTTGGTCCGTTCAATATAGCTGTGCATATATTCTACATACAGCTCGAAATAATTTATTCAAAATATATCAATAACAATGAAAACATTAATATATAGCCTTCTGGGCCCACTATTTTTCCTTGCCGCCTGTACAAATGGCAAAAATGAAAAGCAAGATTCTGCTGTAGCGGATTCCACGACCAAAAATGTTTCTAGGGAAACCAATAAGGTAAAAAAAAACCAAACGGCTGCGCTTTTATCCGGCTATCTGAAACTGAAAAATGCCCTTACCACGGACGATGATAAACAAGCTGCTGCCGCAGGCAGTGAAATAGTCGCAGGGTTCGCCAGTTTTGATGAAAAATCATTGACCTCGGAGCAGGCCAGGGCATATAGCGATATTCGGGATGATGCCAAGGAGCACGCAGAGCATATCGGTTCCAATGCAGGCAATATTGCCCATCAACGTGAGCATTTCGATATGCTGAGCAAAGACATGTACGACATGATCAAGCTCCTTGGCACTGACAAGCCCCTGTATGTTGACCGTTGTCCCATGTACAACAACAACAAGGGTGCGATGTGGGTGAGTGAGGTAAAGGAGATCAAAAACCCTTACCTTGGAAAAACGATGCCGACCTGTGGTACTGTTAAGGAAGAACTGAAATAGCACAAAAATGACGGGCATAAAGAAAATCTTTCTTGGGCTATTAGTTATCTTCCTGCTTATGCAGATCTTACAGCCTGCACGCAATAAAAGCGCGCAGGTTATGCCTCAGGATATATCCACACTTGTTCCTGTGCCTGATGATGTACAGGGGATACTTAAAAAATCATGTTATGACTGTCATAGCAACAACACAGAATATCCATGGTATGCCTATGTTCAGCCGCTTCACTGGTACCTTAACAGTCACATACGATCGGGAAAAGAGGAGCTAAACTTTAATGAATTCGCCGGCTATACCTTGCGAAGGCGTCAGAACAAACTTCGGGCCATAGAAAATAGCTTAAAAGATGGTACAATGCCGCTTTCTTCTTATATCATGATCCACAGAAATGCAATATTAGATCCGAGGGAAAAGTCGATACTCATAAAGTGGGTACAGGATTCAAGGGATAGTTTGACCAGAAAGAATCTCACTGCTCTTTAAATTAACAAAGAAATGAAAAATATATTAACAGTCTTTTTATTGATACTCTATTCTGTGGTTTCCGCCCAGGATATGAAGGGAATGAAAACGGACAAGAACGGCAGTGCTGGTCAGTCCAGGGTGATCTATACCTGTGTGATGCACCCGGAAATACAATCGGAAAAACCCGGGAACTGTCCAAAGTGCGGAATGAAGCTTATCCTGCAGAAAGGTAAAGCGGATAAGGCAAAGACAGCTGATCTACTCAATAAGAAACAGGAAGCAAAAAAGGGGGCTATGGAAGTCATGAAAATGCCGGCAGAAAAATTGGAAAGTAAGCCGAAACCAGAATCAGTAACCTATACCTGCCCAATGCACCCCGAGATCCATGATTCCAAACCTGGCAACTGTCCCAAATGTGGGATGAAGCTTGTTAAGGAAAAGCCCAAGGCTAACCCTGAGAAGAATGGGGAAATAAAGGAAAGTTCCAAAAAGAGTGAGGATATGGGTGATATGGCGGGCATGGCAATGGATGATAACGGTTCTGACATGGAAAATATCAAAACTGCAAAGGCTAATTTGGGCCCGATTAGAACCGTTTCGAATAAATTTCCGCCACGCACCGTGCGTTATGATCTTTACATAGCCGATACAACGGTAACTTATGGAAAAAAATCAAAGCGGGCAATTGCGGTAAACGGACAGATTCCTATGCCGACACTGACCTTTACGCAAGGCGATACCGCACTGATCTACGTGCATAATAATCTTGACGAGGAAACCGCACTGCACTGGCACGGACTTTTTCTTCCGAACAAGATGGACGGTGTTCCTTTTCTGACCCAAATGCCGATCAAACCGCACGCTACTTACATCTATAAGTTCCCCATCGTCCAGCATGGAACGCACTGGTACCACAGCCATAGCGGCCTTCAGGAACAGATAGGTATGTATGGGGCATTTATAATGAACAAACGTACGGAGTGGGATATTCCAACCCTTCCAGTAGTCATTAGCGAATGGACAGATATGAAGCCCGAGGAGGTTCATAGAAGCCTGAAAAATGCCAACGACTGGTTTGCAATCAAAAAAGGGACTACCCAGAGTTATGCAGAAGCGATCAGGACCGGACATTTTAAAACAAAGGTAGCCAATGAATGGAAGCGCATGAATGCCATGGATGTGAGCGATGTGTATTATGAAGCCTTTCTCATCAATGGGAAAAATCAGAACGAACAGCCGCAGTTCAAGGCTGGGGACAAGGTAAGGCTGCGTATTGCAAATGGGGGTGCCTCAGATTATTTCTGGCTTAAATATGCAGGGGGCAAGATTACCGTTGTGGCGACTGATGGAAATGATGTGGAGCCTGTAGAGGTCGACAGGCTGATTATAGCGGTTTCCGAAACCTATGATGTAGTGGTCACGATTCCGGAAAATAAGAGCTATGAATTTTTGGTCACTCCTGAAGACCGTACGGGATCAGCATCGCTATGGCTGGGCAAGGGAGAAAAGGTGCATGCAGAGAAAATGCCCAAACTGAAATATTTTGCCGGAATGAAGATGATGAACGATATGATGGATATGAGCGGCAATATGGTACAGATGGAAGGCATGAAGATGCAGAACCAGCTTATGGATATGAATACGGTGATGTACCCGGAGGTAACCGGCGAAGAAAATCCGAAAACAGAGAAAAAAATGAAAGGGATGCCGGGTATGCAGATGTCTGTTGACAAGACCATGGCAGGGATGAATATGGAGGCAGAAACCGCCGATATCGTTACTCTGAACTATAATATGCTTCGAGATCCAAAGAAAACAACCCTGCCAAAAGGCCCATGGAAGGAACTCAAGTTTGACCTTACGGGAAATATGAACCGTTACGTCTGGACGCTGGATAACAAAACTGTTTCTGAAAGCGATAAGATACTGATAAAAAAGGGCGAAAATGTTAGGATAATCCTTTACAACAACAGTATGATGCGCCATCCTATGCACCTTCACGGCCATGACTTCAGGGTAATTAACCGGCAGGGAGAATATGCCCCAATGAAGAACATTATCGACATCATGCCCATGGAGCGGGATACCCTTGAATTTGCAGCAACAGAGCCAGGAGGCGACTGGTTCTTCCACTGCCATATTCTCTACCATATGATGAGCGGTATGGGAAGGGTATTCAGTTATGAGAATTCTCCGCCTAATCCCGAAATTCCGGACCCCAAGCTGGCACAGCGAAAACTTTTCAGTGATGACAGGGCATTTCATCCAATGGCACGGGTTGGGATTGAAACAAACGGAAGTGATGGTGAGTTTATGCTCGCCAATACCCGTTACCGCTTTACCACTGAATGGCGGATTGGGTTTGACAAGGAAATGGGCTATGAAAGTGAAAGTCATTTTGGAAGATATATCGGGCGAAACCAATGGCTATTGCCCTATGTCGGATGGGATTTTAGAAAAAGAACGGTTGATCCCTTGGACAAGAATGTTTTCGGGCAATCACTTTCGCCGGGAAACAATCTTTTCGGGCAGGGAAATACCAAAAATTTCAGGCAGGTATTTCATTTGGGAGTTCAATATACCCTACCGCTGTTGATCGTTGCAGATGCTTCCCTCGATCACAAGGGGAATGTCAGGTTTCAGCTGATGAGGGAAGATATCCCTGTTTCCAAAAGACTGCGCTTCCAGTTTATGGTCAATACCGATAAGGAATATATGGCCGGATTCAGGTACATCGTTACGAAGTACTTTGGGCTTTCAACACATTACGACAGTGATATGGGCTATGGCGCCGGATTGACATTAAGCTACTAACAAATCAAAAACATGGAACACACCTATAAAATAACCGGAATGAGCTGTCAGGGCTGTCGGAGCAAAGTTGAAAATGTGCTGAATGCGATTGATGGCGTTTCTGCACAGGTAACCCTTGAACCTGCTGAAGCCGTCATAACTATGCAAGAACATATCCCCATAGAAAAGCTGCAGGAGGCTCTTTCTGCCGCCGGACATTATGGTATTGAAATGGCAGTTCAGGGAAAACATGTTCTAAATTCGTCAGAACATCATAATCAGGATCATTCAGCCAATGAGCAAAGTCCCGCGGCTCAAAATGATGATAAAAATGAAGAGGGAGGCCTGTTTTATTGTCCTATGCACTGTGAAAGTCAGAAGACTTATGATAAGCCAGGTCACTGCCCTGTATGCGGGATGGACCTGGTAAAACAGCCTGCCAAGAAACAGGCATCTCAATTTACCTGCCCCATGCATCCCGAGATTATCAGGGACAAATCAGGATCATGTCCGCTCTGCGGAATGGACCTGGTGCCTACTGGGACAAACCTTGAAGAAGAAGATAAAACTTATGAAACCCTGCTCAAAAAGTTCAAGATAGCAGCAGGTTTTACCATACCCATTTTTGTTATAGCCATGACTGAAATGATTCCAAATAATCCATTGTTTGATCTATTGGAACTTAAATACTGGAATTGGGTTCAGTTTTTTCTTTCTATTCCGGTGGTCTTTTATGCAACCTGGATGTTCTTTCAGCGGGCATGGCAATCTATAATAACCTGGAAACTGAACATGTTTACACTGATTGGGATTGGTGCCGGGGTTGCCTGGGGCTTCAGTATTGTTGCCCTTCTATTCCCCGGAGTTTTTCCTGATCAGTTTAAAACACATCATGGCACCGTTTTCGTTTATTTTGAGGCGGCAACCGTGATTCTTACGCTGGTACTGCTCGGTCAGCTTTTGGAAGCCCGGGCGCATGGCAAAACCAACAGCGCCATTAAGGAGCTGTTGAAGCTGGCCCCTAATTCAGCAACAAAAGTGGTTGGGGACAAGGAAATATCAGTATCTATTGATGATATTCAGAAAGGAGATCTGCTGAGGGTCAAGCCTGGTGACAAAATTGCGGTGGATGGTAGTATTAAGACCGGGGAAGCTATAATTGATGAATCAATGATCACAGGAGAACCCGTTCCTGTTGAGAAAAAAATAGGCGACAAGGTAAGTTCAGGCACCATCAACGGCAATAAGACTTTTGTGATGCTTGCCGAAAAAGTGGGCTCAGAAACACTGCTGTCACAGATCATCGAAATGGTCAATTCCGCCAGCCGCTCAAAAGCGCCCATCCAAAAGATGGCGGATAAAATCTCAGGTTATTTCGTGCCTGTTGTGGTATTGATTTCCATCGCAACGTTCGTGGTGTGGGCAGTATACGGCCCCGATCCAGCCTACGTTTATGCTTTTGTAAATGCAATCGCGGTATTGATTATTGCATGTCCATGTGCGCTGGGCCTGGCTACCCCAATGTCCGTAATGGTGGGAGTAGGGAAGGGCGCCCAGTCTGGGATACTGATCAAAAATGCGGAATCCCTTGAGAAAATGAATGCGATTGATGTAGCGGTCATCGACAAGACGGGTACGGTTACAGAAGGTAAACCTTCGGTAGAAAAGGTGGTCAGTGTAAATCCAGATTTTTCTCAGAAGAATATACTCGAAAAAATTGTGGCTTTGAACAGCAGCAGCGAACATCCATTGGCTCAGGCAACTTTGCGTTATGGGGAGGAAAACGAAATATCCGTTAAGGCTATATCTGACTTTGAGGCCGTTACCGGGAAGGGAGTAACAGGCAGTCTGAATGGGGAAAGACTGGCTTTGGGGAACCAAAAACTGATGGAGCATGTTAAAGCGGTGATTGATCCAAGTCTGGCCGAGCAGGTTAGTGCCGCTCAAAGGCAGGGTAAAACAGTTTCTTATTTGGCGGTTGAAAATCAGGCAGTGGGGTTTGTCGTGATTTCGGATAAGATCAAGCCTTCCAGCGCAGCTGCGATTCTAAAGCTCCAGCAGGAAGGCATCAAGGTGATTATGTTTACCGGAGACAATGAGGATACAGCGAGGGCAGTAAGCTCAACTTTAAATCTGGATGGTTTCAAAGCTCAGATGTTACCGGAAGATAAGCTGAATGAAATAAAAAAACTACAGGCCCAAGGCAAAAAGGTAGCCATGGCAGGTGACGGCATCAATGATGCCCCTGCACTTTCCCAGGCTGATATCGGGATTGCGATGGGCACGGGAACGGATGTAGCGATCCAGAGCGCCGCGATTACATTGGTGAAGGGAGATTTAAACGGGATCGCAAAAGCAAGGTTGTTAAGCCATAACGTTATGGCAAATATCAAAGGAAACCTGTTTTTTGCCCTGGGATACAATATATTGGGCATTCCGATAGCGGCAGGTATTTTATATCCGTTTTTTGGAATTTTACTTTCTCCAATGATCGCTGCACTCGCGATGAGCTTTAGCTCGGTTTCAGTTATATTAAATTCCCTGAGATTGAGAAATGCCAAAATCGACTGATATTTTTTAATTAAGAAATAAGGTAGATGCTGTTACCGATGGACGTTATTGAAGTACCTAATAGATCGCAGGCTTTGGTTTTTTCAAGCGGATGAAAACGTAAAATGCAGCTTTTTGATTTTCTAGTCAGCACAAATAAAAATCAAATTAATTTTGGGTTATTGATTTTATATCGTAATATTGCGATATAAAATTATGGGACTTACAAGATCAGAAATATTCACCGACGAGCAGAACCAGCTTTCCACACTGCTGAAAGCAATTGCGCATCCTGCCCGCATCGCCATCCTGCAAAGGATCCTTATATCCAATACCTGTATCTGCGGGGATCTGGTAGAGGAATTGGGCTTAGCACAGGCAACCATTTCGCAACACCTTAAAGAACTTAAAACAGCCGGGATCATTCAGGGAACGATCGAAGGCGTGAGTGTCTGCTATTGTATCAACCCTAAAACCTGGAAATTATTGGAAGAACAGTTGGGTACATTCTTTGGCTCGTACAAAGGCGAAACCAGCTGCTGCTAACCTTTTTTTATTTATATCAATCGTTAAATTGCAATATTATGAACAATGCAGAATTGACTAACTGGCAAACATTCAAAGCCACATTAGAACAACATCCAGAACTGATCCTTCAATTCCAGTATGCGGAAGGTAAGTGGGTAGACGCTTCATACCATATTACCGAAATCAAACAGGCACCGATCGTATCTGTGGATTGCGGAGGAAAAATGAATACCTGGACAGAAATTATCGTACAGCTTTGGGAGCCATCCGTACAGGAAAGCGAAAGGGCCATGCAGGTTAGCAAAGCGTTGTCGATTGTAAGTCTGGTAGAAAAATCTTTACCACTTAACCCCCTGGGAACCGTTAAGATAGAGTTTGGAAACTCACAGTTTGATACCAGACAGATGTATCCCGGCGAATTTTTGATCGATGGCGATAACCTGATCGTTAACCTGATCCCTGATTTTACGCAGTGCAAAGCAATCGGACGTGGGGGAAGTTGTGGAACAACAGAAACAGGGGAAGAATGCTGTGCACCAGCGGTGAAAGAAGAAAAACCAAAATTACAGATGGTAAACCTTGCTGGGGCGGGACAGACCTGTGAACCCGGTTCGGGCTGCTGCTAATCAGCGTATGGAAATTATAGAATTACTCCCCTTGCACTGGGAAGAGGTTAGAATTATTTATCTACAAGGTATCGCCACTAAGCAGGCTACCTTTCAGACCGATGCCCCGGCATGGGAAGAATGGGACAAAGGCCACCTGGCTGGTCTCCGCTATGTTGCTATCATTGATGGTAACGTGGCAGGCTGGGCAGCTTTAACCCCTGTTTCAGGCAGATGTGTCTATGCAGGGGTAACAGAAGTGAGCGTTTATATACATGAAGGCTATCGAGGTAAAGGGATAGGTGGGGCGCTATTGCAAAAGCTGGTTACCGAAAGTGAGGCCAGTAACATCTGGACGCTGCAATCAGGCATCTTTCCTGAAAATACGGGTAGTATCGCCCTGCACGAAAAGCTTGGTTTTAGAGAAATCGGTTATCGCGAAAAGATCGGCAAGATGGACGGGGTATGGCGGGATACAGTGCTGATGGAACGAAGAAGTAAAATAATAGGACAAGAATAAAAACATGAAAAAAATATTAGTACTCTGCACAGGAAACAGCTGTAGAAGCCAGTTGGCAGAAGGTTATTTAAGGCATTTTGCCGGAGATCAGGTGGAAATATACAGCGCAGGGATTGAAACACATGGCGTAAATCCAAAAGCTATCGCAGTCATGGCAGAAGATCATATCGATATTTCGGGACATACCTCGAACCATGTAGATGAATATGGCGGAATTGATTTTGATGCAGTAATCACTGTTTGCGATAATGCCAATGAAGCCTGTCCTTTCTTTCCGGGAAAAGTAGACCGTTTCCACAAGAATTTCCCTGACCCTGCAAAGGCTACAGGAACGCCAGAGGAAATGATGGACGAATTCAGAAGGGTACGTGAGCTGATCAAAGCCTATTCAGCAGATTTTGTAAACCAGTATATAAACAGATAAACCATGAGTGCAAACAATTGTGCCCCCGTTGAAGAACGAAAAAAACTGGGATTCCTTGACCGTTACCTGACCCTATGGATCTTTATCGCGATGGCGATAGGGGTTGGCATCGGCTATTTTATCCCATCATCTTCCGGTTTTATCAATTCCTTTTCCAGCGGTACAACCAACATCCCACTGGCCATCGGCCTGATCCTGATGATGTACCCGCCACTTGCCAAGGTAAAATATGAAAATATGGGCGAAGTGTTTAAGGATACCAAAGTGTTGAGCGTTTCCCTGGTGCTGAACTGGGTGGTCGGTCCGCTGTTGATGTTCTTTCTGGCCATTACTTTTTTAAGGGACTATCCTGAATATATGGTTGGCCTGATCCTGATCGGGCTAGCACGTTGTATCGCCATGGTGGTGGTATGGAACGAGCTGGCAGAAGGTAACCGCGAATATGCCGCTGGCCTGATCGCATTGAACAGCATCTTCCAGGTATTGTTATACAGCGTGTTTGCCTATATATTCATTACCGTATTGCCACCTTTCTTTGGCCTGAAAAGCCTTGAGGTAAATATAACCATTGGTGAGATCGCAAAAAGCGTGGGCATTTATTTAGGATTGCCATTTGCAATGGGTGTTATCAGCAGATATGCACTGATCAAACTCAAAGGTGAAGACTGGTTCCAGAACAGGTTTATCCCATTTATATCTCCTATAACCCTGATCGCTTTGCTGTTTACCATTGTCATTATGTTCAGCCTGAAAGGTAACCTGATCGTACAGATACCAATGGACGTGGTTCGTATTGCCATACCGCTGGTGATCTATTTCTCTATCATGTTCATCGTCAGCTTTTTTGCAGGCAGGTATTTCGGGGCAGATTATTCTAGAAGTACTTCCATTGCCTTTACTGCCACTGGTAACAATTTTGAACTGGCGATCGCCGTGGCCATTGGTGTGTTTGGAATCAATTCGGGACAGGCATTTGCCGGAGTAATCGGACCTTTGGTGGAAGTACCCGCATTGATTGCCTTGGTTAATCTGGCCTTCTGGTTCAGGAAAAAATATTATACCACAACAGAGGCTACTAACTAACAAACAATTCTAAACACCTTTTCAGATATGAGAATTGCATTATTTTCTGACGTCCATGCCAATTTCCCCGCTTTTGAAGCCATGCTGCAAGATATGGACAGCCAAAAGCCCGATGCCGTATATTGTCTGGGGGATCTTGTAGGCTACCATATCTATCCCAATGAAGTCATTGATGAAATCCGCAGAAGAGGGATTGCAACCTTAAAAGGCAACCATGACGAAAAAGTTGAAAATATCATTACCACTCCTGAAAGTTTAAATGAACCGGAAAAAAAATATGCTTATCACCTGATTCGTGAGGATAACAGGGAATATCTGACAACGCTTCCGGCACATATCAGGTTAGAATATAAACTGAACGGTGAAAAACTAAACCTTGTTTTTGCGCACGGCAGTACCAGGAGCATAGATGAATATATCCTGATAGACACAGATGCAGACTATGTTTTGGAAATGCTTAAAGAAGCTGAGGCAGATCTGCTTTTTGTCGGGCACTCCCATAAACCGTATCACCGAATCTTAGAGACACGAGATGGACGGCTTAAACATTTGATCAACCTGGGATCCGTCGGAAAGCCTAAAGACGGTGACCTAAAGGGATGTTACGTTATAGTTCACTTAAATGCAGGCAGTTCCACAACCGATAAAAATAGTATCGAAATTGAATTCAGACGTGTTGAGTACGATGTGGAAGCATCCGCCATAGCTATCATAAACAGCCCCCTCCCCGATGAGTTCGCTGATGCCTTGAGGCTTGCAAAATAGGCATAAGGGATATACCGAACCTTATTTTTGCAAAAATTAGAAGACATTGGCAAATTCTTGGTAAACGGATGTATTAAGCCTTACCCCAAAATTTGTTTTGAGCTATAAATTAGACCAGGACATGCTCTTATATGGAAGCTATGCACGAGGTTTCCGTGCCGGGGGATTGAATACAAATGCTACCGATCCGGCTCAGGTTCCTTATGCACCGGAGAATTCAGACAACTTTGAGATCGGTTGGAAGAATATGTTCTTTGATCACAAGCTAAAGCTTAACCTGACTGCATTTTATCTAGAACAGCACAATCAGCAGATTAGTACTGCAATGGATGGCATCAACGCACTCATCTTAAATGTGGGTGAGATGCGAAATAAGGGTCTGGAACTGGAACTTACTGCGTTGCCTGTTAAAGGCTTGCAGATCGACTGGAATGCAAGCTTTTCCCGCGCACGTTATTCCTCGCTGTTACTTTATAGTGCAGATCAAAATGCAGTGGTTAACTTCAAGGGAAACCAGCCAATTAATACTCCACCCCTTAGTTCTATGCTTGCTGCACAATATACCTACAATTTTGCCAGAAGTAAACCAGGGCTATCTGTTTTTGGCAGGGGAGAGTATCGATACTTGGGCAGGTTTTATTTTGATTTTATTAACGGCCTGAGCCAGCCAGGATACACTCTTTTTAACTTCAAGACAGGTATTACGACTAGGAGATTTGAGCTTAGTGGCTGGATGAGAAACGCATCCAACGCGAAGTATGTAGCCTACGGCTCATTCAGATCCTTCATGCTTGGAAGCCCTAAAACTTATGGAACAACATTTACCGCAAAATTTTAATTCTATCCAAATGAAGAAAGTAATTTTAGCTGCATTGCTGACAATTATTATGGCAGCTTGCACAGATAAAAAAAAGGAAACAAAACAAGACGGTAAAGGTGCAGAAAAGCAAAGGATTGATTTTCCTGCACCTAAGTCAAAGATAAAAACTGTGGGTATTCTGCTGTATGATAATTACGCGTTGCTGGATGCAATGGGTCCATATAATATATTTAGTGAACTGATGGGAGCAAAGGTGTTCTTCGTCGGCCGTCATAAGGGAATGATCTATACTTCCGGTATGAGCGTGCAATGCGATAGTTCCATTAATGAGGTCAAGCAACTTGATATTCTGGTCATCCCGGGGGGCTTAACAGATCCTATTCATTGACAAAGGATACTACCTTGCTGACTTGGATCAGGAACATCGACAAACGCTCGAAATACACAACCAGCGTATGTACCGGTGCATGGTTACTTGCCGCAACAGGACTATTAAAGAACCAACAGGCTACAACACACTGGTACGGGAAATCATTGTTAAAAGATGAGTTCGGGATTAGTTCTCAAAATAAGCGTTACGTAAAAAGTGGTAAGTACTGGACCAGCGCAGGTGTTTCTGCCGGAATCGACATGAGCCTTGCAGTGATAAAGGATATCATGGGCGAAAAATATACGCAGATGGTTATGCTAGATCTGGAATATGATCCCCAGCCACCAGTTAAAGGTGGAAGAACGGATAATACTGACCCCTTCGTTGTAAAGGACATGAAGGAAATGTACGATGGGGGAATGGAAGCTGTACTGCATCCTCAATCAATGAAAACTGGCTATGCTATTGATAATAAGGCCGACCCAGTTTGTCAGATGGCCGTGGCTTCTAGTGTTAGAGATACAGTCCATTATAAGGGTAATATCTACGGCTTTTGCTCGGGCAGCTTCCAGGTTTAAGCAACATCCAGCAGCTTACAACCAGTAATAAATTTAGCTTTTGACCTGCAAATTGTAATCACGCTCTATATCTATTAGGTCTTAAGGCATAAATTAACAAAAAACAATTATAGATTTTCACCTCTCGACTTAGAGAGGTGGAAAATTGCTTTATTCGTTTTCCGTCTTAAATCCTAAAATAAGTGAAATAAAAAGTACATTATTCACTTGCCTTTTCAAGCCAATCCGCAGCCCATCAATGCAAATGATAGACCAGCTTAAATGTGAGCGGAACCTCGCAATGAAAATACTGATGCGCATAAATTATTTAATTTTTTTTGCACAGATCGCATAATACACCTATAGGTAAAGGGGCTGGATATTTGATGTTTTATCGGGTCCTATTGCAAAAGTTAATCGTGTAGCTTAAAAAGCGACCTTCGTTACTAACGCAATCTGATATTTTATATTTAACGCTATATTTATTAACTTTTATTGTCCGAAAATTTTTTTTACTTCTTTCCATCTCAAAAAACTCACAAGTTGGTTATTTTCACTATTATCTTCAATAAACTGATAGTTATCAGTTTTTCTTCAGTTCAATTTTTTGAGAAAATGTTTTGATTTAGGTGGTTGATAAAGAGATAAAGCGTGTTATTTGCCTCCATAGATAGCCCGCAGTAATTAAATTATTAAATATTTAAATTCCTTTTGGGTGCATCCCGACACAGCACATTAATTTTCTATCTCGTTTTTTAACATAAAATTTGTATTTGCAAATAAATGCATATATTTGCTTAAATTTTTCAGAATGAAAAAATATATTCTGTTTTTATCCTTCATTATCGTATCTATGAGCTGCATGCCTTGCAGTGACATATTTGCTATGGGTAAAATGTCGAATATTCCTTCTACTGAAAAGAGTGTATCCACACATTCTAAAAGTGATCAAACCAGCGATTTATGCTCTCCATTCTGTGTTTGTTCTTGTTGTAATACAACATCTGAAGTTTTACTTATCAATAGTCTTGTCATCATTTCTACATCTGTGAGCACTGAATTTGATGAGGCTTACAAGGGAGAGGTTATCTCATTGCCTTTATCTGTTTGGCAACCGCCAAAATTAAGTTAAAAATCGATTTTCATTTCGATGCTGATTTTTGCCTGCATAATTGTTTGCTGGGCAATCTCTTGCGTTGATCTGTTTTTTTTATTTTTTACTTAATTAAACAAATAATGCTGAAAAAAATTATTCAGTTTTCCATAGCGAACAAGCTAGTTGTAGCACTGTTTACATTGGGCCTGATCGCATGGGGAATTTATTCCCTAAGACAACTTCCTATTGATGCTGTACCCGATATTACCAATAATCAGGTTCAGGTCATTACCCTTAGCCCATCACTAGCTACCCAGGAGGTAGAAAGACTCATTTCCTATCCGGTAGAACAGACCATGTCCACCATACCTGAGATCGAACAGGTACGTTCCATTTCTAGATTCGGACTCTCTGTAGTTACCATCGTTTTCCATGATGATGTTGACATTTATTGGGCCCGTCAGCAAGTAAACGAAAAGTTAGCTGAAGCCAAAAATAATATTCCCTCAGGACTTGGCAATCCTGAAATCTCACCGATATCAACAGGACTCGGGGAGATTTACCAATATGTAATCCATGCCAAGCCTGGTTTCGAAAAGAAATTCAATGCCCGTGAACTCCGAAGCATACAGGACTGGATTGTAAGGAGACAGCTTCTGGGAACTCCGGGCATTGCCGAGGTCAACAGTTTCGGAGGCCTTCTAAAACAGTATGAAATTGCCCTAGATCCCGATAAACTAAGAAGTTTAAACCTGAGCATCAGTGATGTTTTTGCTGCGCTTGAACAAAATAACCAGAATACCGGGGGGCTTATATAGACAAAAAACCTAATGCTTATTTTATCAGGAGTGAGGGCTTGGTCGGTAATCTCGATGACATTAACAAGATCGTTGTCAAAAACAATGCAAATGGTATACCCGTGCTCATACATGATATTGCCACCGTGCAGATCGGAAGTTCTATCCGCTATGGCGCTCTGACCCGGGCGACTAAACAAGGTGAAGGAGAAGCTGTCGGAGGCATTGTGATGATGCTGAAAGGTGCAAATGCAAACAATGTTGTTAAACAGGTAAAGGAAAAAATTGCTCGTATCGGCAAAACCCTCCCTCAGGGCGTAACCATTGAACCTTTCTTGGACAGAAGTGCACTTGTTGACCGGGCCATGGGCACGGTTGCCAAAAACCTGATCGAAGGAGCGTTAATTGTAATTTTCGTTCTGGTCTTGTTCCTTGGGAATTTCAGAGCCGGACTGGTGGTTGCATCGGTCATCCCGCTTGCCATGCTATTTGCGATTTCTATGATGAACCTTTTTGGGGTCTCGGGTAATCTGATGAGCCTTGGTGCGATTGATTTCGGACTCATTGTGGATGGCGCGGTAATTATCGTGGAAGCTACCATGCACATACTTTCGGAAAACAAATTGGGCAGGGCATATACCCAAACCGAGATGAATGAGCAGGTTGAAAAATCTGCCGTAAGGATGATGAGCGCTGCTGCATTTGGACAGATCATTATTCTGATCGTTTATCTTCCTATTCTTGCCCTGGTAGGTATTGAAGGTAAGATGTTCGGACCGATGGCACAAACGGTATCATTCGCCATCATGGGTGCCTTTATATTATCACTTACCTATGTGCCGATGGTGTCTTCTATTTTCTTGAGTAAGAAGGGCGCACATAAAAGGAATTTTTCAGACCGTATGATGGATTTTTTCCAGCGTAAGTATTCTCCGATGATCAAGGGTGCGCTGAACAGACGTTTTCTAGTCGTTGCATTCTCTGTTGTGCTGTTGGCCATCAGTGTTTTCATATTTACGAAAATGGGAGGAGAGTTTATTCCCACTTTAGAAGAAGGCGATTTCGCGGTAGAGACCCGGTTATTGACCGGTAGTTCGCTATCACAGACCATTGACAAAGTAAATCAGGCGTCCAAGATCCTGGTTGAAAAATTTCCTGAGGTTAAAGAAGTGATCGGAAAGGTTGGTGCAGCAGAAATTCCCACAGATCCCATGCCCATGGAAGCCTGCGATCTGACGATTGTATTAAAGGATAAAAAAGATTGGACAACAACCCACGATAGGGAGGAACTGGCAGAGATGATGAGCAAGGCACTTGAAGAAGTTCCCGGCGTTAGCTTTGGTTTCTCTCAGCCGATCCAGCTCCGATCAAATGAACTGATCTCCGGGGTAAGACAGGATATCGGGATAAAGGTCTTTGGCGATGACCTTGAAGCACTAACCAGCATTTCCCAAAAGATAGGTAAGATCGTTTCAGGTGTGGAAGGAGCAAAGGATCTGTACCTTGAACAGGCAACCGGTCTTCCGCAGATCGTCGTAAAAATCAACCGTGATCGCATCGCCCAATATGGGCTGAGTGTAGGCACGGTCAACCAAGCTCTTAACACGGCATTCGCAGGTCAGTCCGCCGGGCTAGTCTATGAAGGTGAACAGCGTTATGATATCGTTGTGCGTCTTTCCCAGCAAAATCGTCAAGGGATAGATGATGTTAAAAACGTATACGTAACCGCACCGAATGGCAACCAGGTACCACTGGATCAGCTGGCACAAATCGAATTCAAGATCGGTCCAAACCAGATTCAGCGGGAAGATACCAAGCGAAGGATTATCGTAGGCCTTAACGTCCGCGGTCGGGATATCCAGAGTGTGGTTACGGAGATTGAATCCAAGATCAATCAGCAGATCAAGCTTCCGGCAGGATACTATATCACTTATGGCGGCCAGTTTGAAAACCTGAAGGAAGCAACCTCAAGACTCTCTGTCGCAGTACCTGTAGCGCTTTTACTGATCCTACTGTTGCTATATTTCTCTTTCGGGTCTGTGAAACAATCCATACTCATCTTCTCGGCTATTCCCATGGCGGCAATTGGTGGTATACTTGGCCTTCTTTTAAGGGGAATGCCTTTTAGTATCTCAGCAGGCGTAGGTTTCATTGCGCTCTTTGGGGTGGCGGTACTAAACGGAATTGTTCTGATTACGGAATTCAACAGGCTCAAGAAAATGAATAAATACAGTATCCGCGATATTGTACTCGAGGGAACTTCCATACGTTTGCGACCAGTGTTGATGACTGCAACAGTTGCCTCTCTTGGATTTCTTCCCATGGCGATATCAAGCGCAGCAGGTGCGGAGGTGCAAAAGCCGCTGGCTACCGTCGTGATCGGTGGATTGATTACCTCAACAATATTAACCCTAATCGTACTTCCCGTGCTTTATACTTATTTTGAAGGTTGGAAAAGCAAGAAAACTGCCCTTCCAACAACTGTAGTTGCCATTGCAATGTTCATCGGACTGCTTTCAATGTCTCCTCAGACGCAAGCGCAGACCATTCCCAATCAGGGCATGAGCCTCGAACAGGCTCTGAACACCGCTTTGAACAATAATCAGGCTGTCAAGTCCTCTACCCTGCAGATTGGCCGTCAACAGGCACTCCGCGGATCTTCAACGGATCTGGGGAAAACGACTGTCGAACTACAGTACGGACAGATCAATACCATTAAACGTGACAATAACTTCTCAGCATCCCAGAACATTCCCTACCCTGGGCTATTTAAAAGCCAGCGTAATCTGTATGATGCGCAAATCAGGGGAGCGGAGATCAGCCTGCAGGTGACCCAGAGGGAACTGTCCTACCAGGTAAAAACTGTATACGCCCAGCTGGAGTATTTTATTGCCCTTCGAAAACTTTACAACAGTCAGGACAGTGTATATAGCAATTTCCTGAAAGCGGCCTCACTAAGGTTTCAGGCAGGGGAAACCAATCTGCTGGAAAAAACTACAGCTGAAACCCAATACAATGAGGTACGCAACCAGATGAGCAAAAACGAAGCTGATATTTTAGCTTACACAGCTGAACTTAAGCGTTTACTTAATACCCGGGAACAAATCAGCATTATGAATGCTGAATTTACTCAGGTATCCTGGAACATCAATCCAACCGATACCGTAACCGCTGAAAATCCAATTCTTGCACTTCAGGCCCAGCAGATTCAAATTGCCGATAAAGCCATCAGGCTGGAACGTTCACGTTCAGGTCCCGATTTCAGTGTTGGTTATTTCAATCAATCCATTATTGGTGCCCAGAACGTTGGCGGCCAGGACCTTTATTTCAATGGTGGCAAGCGTTTTCAGGGTGTTTCAGCTGGAATATCCATTCCACTTTTCTTTAAACCCTTTGCCTCCAGGATAAAGGCGGCAAAGATTGATAAACAAGTAGCAGAAAGTGATTTTGTCCTCTCCCAAACTGACCTGCGCGGGCGGTATGAGCAGGCTTTTCAGGACCTCCAAAAGAATTCCAGAAGTATAGCCTATTATAAGAATAGTGCCCTTCCAAATGCCAACTTGATTTTAAAACAATCTCAAATTGCCTTCCAGGCAGGGGAGATCGGTTATGTGGAATATCTTCAGGCCCTTAGAACTTACTCAGATATCCGTTTCAACTATCTGGAAGCCATCAACCAATACAATCAATCCGTATACACATTACAGTACCTAAAAGGTCAATAACAATATTAAAATGAAAAAATTATTTAAAATCCTAAGCCGATTATCTTATGTAGCCGCACTAGCGGTGCTTCTCTCTTCCTGCGGTAGCAAGGAAAAAGATGGCGCTGGAACGGAAGGCGCTGCGGATAGTACGGCAACTGAAGAAAGCAATTCTGTAGAGCTCAGCCAGTCACAGTTCAAGACTGTGGGTGTAGAACTTGGAAGTCCCGAACTCCGCGCACTCAGCGGTATGCTCAAAGTCAACGGATTTATAGACGTTCCCCCGCAAAATCTGGTTAGCATAACGACCCAGATGGGCGGCATCGTAAAATCAACTCCATTATTACAGGGAACAAAGGTAAGTAAGGGCCAGGTGATCGCTATACTTCAAAACCAGGAATTTGTTCAGATGCAGCAGGACTACCTTGAAAGTAAGAGCCAACTGGAGCTGTCAGATTCAGAATACAAAAGACAGCAGACTCTTGCTCAGCAGAACGTTAATGCACAAAAGACCCTGCAGCAGGCAAAAGCAGCTTATCAAGGGAATCTTGCCAGGGAAAATGCGTTGAGACAACGCCTCCAGCTTATCAACATCAGCCCCTCTACGCTCACCGCCAATAACATCCGCAGTCAGGTGAATATCTATTCCCCAATCAGCGGATATGTAACCAAGGTAAACGTGAATACCGGAAAATTTGTAGCACCCAACGATGTAATGTTTGAGATCGTCAACAGTTCAAACCTTCACGTCGAGCTAAATGTGTTTGAGAAGGATGCACAGATGGTCAAAAAAGGTCAAAAGGTACTTTTTACACTGACCAATGATTCAACCCAACGGACTGCAACCGTGCAACTGGTGGGCGGTGAGATCAATACCGATAAAACAGTGACCGTTCACGCGATTGCCCAGGGAAGTACGGGATTTATACCTGGTACTTACCTGAAGGCTTTAATCGAGACCGGTACCATGCAGGTTACCGCCTTGCCTTCTGCAGCGGTTGTAGACTTTGAGGGTAAAAAATACATTTTCGTCAAAAATACAGCAGATAAAAAAGCAAATGAACCTGCGAAAGCGGAGAACGGGGCTACAACGGCAAGCAGTGGAACAGTGCACCATTTCGAAATGGTGGAAGTGACAACAGGAATATCCGATGGTGGTTATATTGAAGTAACCATGCCCGCTGGAAGAGATTTCGCGGGTAAGGTCGTATTAAAGGGAACTTACGATCTCCTGTCCAAAATGAAGAACAGCGAGGAAGAGTAGCTTCCCGGACAGATATTTTTCAGTACACACAGTTGAATAAGGTGCCTCGTTAGGGAGGCATCTTTTTAAAGAAAAATATGATCCCAAAAAGGCGATAAGTATACCTCAAGTTCTTGCACTGAATATCCAATTAAATCAATCTACCCCGACATGGAAAACAAGAATAAAAAATCTGAAACTAAATCAACTGGCAAAAAGCCCGTAATCCGGGAAAAAGGTCCGGATGCCAAAGAAGTTAAAAAGGAGGAGACTCAGCAAGACAGTAAAACTGCAAAACGCATCACTCCGGAAACGCAACCTAATAGAAAAAAAGAAACGACTAAGAAAAAGGATTCAAATAAAGACCATACTAATGAAGAAGGCGAAGATCATGAACATGGCGGGATTTTCGGTAAAAACACCGAAATGATCTTTGCCATCATCTGTGGGGTGGCCTTAGGGACAGGATTTGGGATTTCCTTCATCGAAGGTGTGCCAGAATGGGCAAGCCTGGTGCTCTACATAACGGCCTATTTCTTTGGTGGTTTCTTTACGGCCAAGGAAGCTGTGGAGACCATACTGAAAGGTGGGTTTGAAATTGATTTTTTAATGCTGGTTGCAGCAATAGGCGCGGCTATTTTGGGTTCATGGGCTGAAGGTGCACTGCTGCTGTTTTTATTTAGCTTGGGACATGCCCTGGAGCATTATGCTATGGGCAAGGCCAGGAAAAGTATCGAAGCTTTGACCAGCCTCGCACCACCTACAGCTCTGGTAGTCAGAGGTGGTAAAGAATCCGAAGTGAGAATCGAGGAACTCGAGCTCGGGGATGTCATTATCATTAAACCAAACAGCAAGATCCCGGCAGATGGGGTTGTTGTGAAGGGGGAAGGTAGCGTTAACCAGGCGCCAATCACAGGGGAAAGTGTTCCTGTAGATAAATCTCCCGTTCCTGACCCCGATACCGACTACACCACCGATAAGAAGATTAAGCCGCAATTCCGCGTTTTTGCAGGAACCATAAACGGCGCTTCGGTTCTTGAAGTAAAAGTCATTCGCGAGGCTAAGGACTCCACCATTTCCCGTTTGGTGAAAATGGTCAACGAGGCGGAAAAACAAAAATCACCTACCCAGCTTTTTACCGATAAGTTCGAAAAATATTTTGTTCCAACAGTATTGGTGCTGGTAGCACTACTATGTTTTGCCTTTTTGGTGATCGATGAACCGTTTAGCAAAAGCTTTTACAGGGCAATGTCGGTATTGGTGGCCGCAAGCCCATGTGCATTGGCAATCTCTACGCCTAGTGCGGTGCTCAGTGGCGTCGCCCGGGCAGCACGTGGTGGCGTTCTGATAAAAGGCGGCAGACCTCTCGAGGATCTGGGTGCACTTAATGCCATTGCATTTGACAAAACCGGCACACTTACCGAAGGAAAACCCCAGCTCACAAACGTCATTCCGCTCAACGGTGTTGATGAGCAGGATTTAATGGCTATCTCCATAGCCGTAGAGAAACTAAGCGATCACCCGCTCGCCGAAGCTATTGTTAAGGGGGCAGGTGAGCGAATGAAGAAAAAAACGCTTCCCCAGGCCCATAACGTGAAAGGGATCACGGGTAGGGGCGTTCAGGCAGAGGTGGACGGCAAAAAGGTATTCATTGGGAACAAAGCGCTCTTTGAAAAAGATGGCATTCCGGACGATATCAGAAAGCAGGTTGAAGATCTGGAAAAGGGTGGACATACTTCGATGCTGGTCAGAGTGGAAAAGAATTTCATTGGTATACTTTCTCTCATGGACGTTCCCAGGGATGAAGCCAAGAATGTGCTTAAAGAGCTTTCCGAGCTAGGGATCAAAAAGATGATCATGCTTACCGGTGATAATCAACAGGTTGCCGAGGCGGTAGCCAAGCAGATTGGGGTAACCGAGGCCTGGGGGAACCTGATGCCCGAGGATAAAGTGAAGGCGGTACAGAAGCTTGCCAAATCAGAAAAGATGGTCGCCATGGTGGGGGATGGCGTGAACGATGCTCCAGCCATGGCCAAAAGCACAGTTGGGATCGCTATGGGTGCTGCAGGATCTGATGTAGCACTGGAAACGGCCGATATCGCCCTGATGGGCGACAAGCTGGAAAGCCTTCCCTTTGCTATCGGACTCAGTCGCAAAGCTAAAGGTATCATTAAGCAGAACCTATGGATTTCCCTTGGCGTTGTTGGTGCTTTGATTCCCTTGACTATTGCAGGGATCGCCACAATCGGTCCTGCGGTGATTGCCCACGAGGGTTCAACCCTTGTTGTTGTATTCAATGCGCTAAGGCTTCTCGCTTATAATAATAGCTATAATAAGAAAACTCCAAAAGGGAAGAAAAAATAAAGCATGTTTAAAAAGGTTAAAAAATTCCTGAAGGCCCTTGGGCCGGGCATCGTTACCGGTGCGAGTGACGATGACCCATCAGGTATTGCCACCTATTCGCAGGCTGGAGCGAAATATGGCCTTGCAACACTTTGGACAGTGATCATCACATTTCCCCTGATGGCAGCAATTCAGGAGATCTGTGCTCGGATCGGGCTGATCACAACGGTCGGCCTGACCACTACGCTTAAAAACCACTATCCCAAATGGGTACTGTACCTGATGATTATATTCAGTGTTCCCGCTATTGTGCTAAACATAGGCGCTGATATCGCTGGAATGGGCGCAGTGGCACATCTTATATTTCCTGGTATCCATGCCATAATTTTCAGTGTGCTGTTTACCGGGATTCTGCTATTTTTTATCATCTACCTGCCTTATTCAACATTCGTCTCGGTGTTAAAGTATCTGTGCCTGACACTAATGCTTTATATTATCGTTCCCTTTTTTACCAAGCCCGATTGGGCAGCCGTGATGAAGGCTACCTTTATTCCAACTATCAAATGGAACAAGGAGTTTATTGGCATGTTGGTAGCGATTCTGGGAACGACCATATCACCATATCTTTTTTTCTGGCAGACTGCAATGGAAGCTGAGGATGTAAAGTCTGTAAAAAGGCAGATGATGGTCAATAAAAGACTGGTCAGTATCAATGGGGAAAAACTCACAGGCGAGGAACATAAGAAAAAAGAAAACAAACTCCTCGGACTACTCATCAGCAAGATGTCGCTGGACGTGAACCTGGGTATGTTGCTTTCCAACATGATTATGTTTTTTACCATCCTGGCTACCGGAACTGCTTTGTATAACCAGGGTATTCGTCAGATCGATACCGTGGAGCAGGCTGCCAAAGCACTTGAACCCGTTGCAGGGAAAGCATCTTACCTTCTTTTTGCCCTCGGGGTGATCGGAACAGGGTTTCTTGCAATCCCCGTACTCAGCGGAAGCTTGTCCTATATCATCTCTGAGACATTCGGATGGAAAGGCAACCTGGACAGGAAGTTCAATCAGGCAAAGCCATTCTACGCAGTTATTATTGTATCGGTAATTCTGGGCTTACTAATGAACTATATTGGAATCAGCCCCGTGGATGCACTGCTCTACACGGCTATACTTTATGGTGTGACCTCGCCGGTGATCATTGCCATATTGTTGCACATTTCCAATAACCGAAAGGTTATGGGAGAATTTACCAACGGCAGAATTTCCAATATCCTTGGCCTGGCAACATTTCTGCTGATGGCAGTATCGGCAATATTCCTGATCTACCTCCAATTTACCTCATAAATAACAGGCAGCCACAACCTTCGATAAAAACATGAAAGATAAGATTCCATTTCCGGTTCTAATTACAGGCTTAGTTTTTTTAGGTCTGATGGCTATGTTTACGTTTGCCGATACCCATATTTTAAGCTATCTTAAAAACCAAGATGAGCTTCTGCTTTTTCTGGCCAATGAAAAGCATTCTCGTTTCTGGGACCTGGTATTAAAGGAGTCAGCTAGCTTTTGGTTCTGGATACCCTTTTATTGTTTCCTCTTACTAATGCTACTCGCTTATGACCGGGTCAGATTCTTAAGAAAAGTCATTTTTATTCTTATTTATTTATTGGTTTCAATAGGAAGCCTGACGGCTTTAAATAGGATTTTTGGTCATCTGAGGCCCCTATACGACCAATCTTTCAAAACCGAACTTAAAATCAGTATCAATGGTGCGGGTGAGCTTTACGGTTGTCTTCCGATTCCTTCTATTGCAGCAGGTCTCGCGATTCTCATGGTCCTGTTCTTTGGCAGGCGCCATTTGATTCTAAATGGGGTGATTGGACTTTGGGCTTTGCTTTACATGTATAGCAGGGCCTATAATAGCTGGAACTATCCCAGCGAAATTATTTTCGGTGCAGGCTTTAGCCTCGCCCTTGGATATCTTTCCTTTTATGCCTATAACCTTTATTTAAAAAAGAGCTATGCAGGTTAATCAACTGATATCAGTTAATATACTGCTGTTTGCAGTCGTTCCGGTTATTCTGCTATTGATCGGAGGCATGATTGTTACCTGGAAAAAGCCAACAGTCGCGCTGCAGAGTACGATCCTTCACTTCGCCGCGGGAGTGGTCTTTTCTGTGGTTGCAGTGGAACTTTTGCCTGATATGATCAGGATCCATGATACCACCGCAATCATAATAGGCTTTACCCTGGGTATTTCGGCCATGCTAGTCATCAAATGGTATACCGCCAGGCTTGAACTTAAAATGGGCGGATCAAATGATGGAAAGCTTTTGCCATGGGGAATGCTAATTGCAGTAGGCATTGACCTGTTGCTGGATGGGCTTCTCCTCGGGATCGGATTTGCAGCAGGATCAAAAGAAGGAACCCTGCTTGCACTGGCGCTTGCCATGGAATGCCTTTCGCTTGGCCTTGCGGTAGGAACCAGGCTGACCAAACTTGGAAGTTCCAAAAGCAGGCTGATGCGCATCCTTTTGATTTTTGGACTCGTTTTTTTATTGGGAACCGCAGGTGGTTTTTTCATGCTGCATTTTACAGGAGAAAAAGTGTTAGAGCTCGTGCTCTCCTTTGGCAGCGCAGCCTTATTGTTTTTAGTTACTGAGGAACTGCTGGTGGAAGCCCATGAAGAAAAGGACTCCCCATTTTTCACAGCCGCCTTTTTCGCCGGATTTCTATTATTTATGGTTCTGGGACTCATCATTTAATCAATGCCAATGCAAAACGTAAAAAAAATCAGCCAACTCGATGCCCATCATAAGCTTTACATCTCGCTTGGTGTTGCCATTACTGCCCTCGGAATATGCTATGCTGTGGAACTGGAGAATTCGCTCAGGTGGATGATTGCATGGCTTAGTTATGCGCTCACGAGCATCATCCTTGTCTGGATAACGATTCGTTCCGCTCATCCCAGTCAGATCAAACACGATGCCCATGCCCAGGATTCAAGCAGAACATTTATTTTTTTATTTGCCGTTGCCGCTGCTTTCGCCAGTCTTTTTTCCATTATCATGCTGCTGCGGGAGAATTCTGATAAGACTGATCAGAGCATGTTGACGGAGATCATCGTTCCCCTGCTTTGCGTGGTCAGCTCGTGGTGGCTTGTCCATACCGTCTTTACGATGCGATATGCACATTTTTATTACTGTGACATCGACCATGAGAAGAAAGGGAAAGTAGAAAAGCCGGGCGGACTCATCTTTCCTGGCGGGCAAGATCCGGATTACATGGACTTTGTTTACTTCGCCTTCGTGGTTGGAATGACCTTTCAGGTATCCGATGTAGAAATTTCCGCCAAACGTATCCGCAGACTTGCCTGGATGCATGGGGTACTTTCTTTTGCTTTCAATACGGTCATTGTGGCCCTAACAATTAATGTGCTCTCGGGCATGGTTCAAAAATAATTTAAACAACAAAAAATATATAAAATGGCCTGGACAGAACAGAATTTTCCGATGGAAATGAAAGACCTCGACCCAAGGGTGAGAGAGAAAGCACTAGAGATTGCCAATGAACTTAAAAATACAAGAGAAGTAAGCGAACTACATATAGTGGAAGTCGCCATCAACAGGGCTCAGCAATGGTTCATGAACCTTGAGGGGTAATAATAACCGATCAAATACAATATGATTTAAAAAGTGGTCAGGAGTTCAGAAATCTTCGGGCCATTCAAAAGAATTTAATCAAATGCAGAACAAAAGAAACATAAAGGCCCGGCCCGCTGCTGCCGGGACTGGCGGAAACGCCGCAAGGAAGAAAAAGTTGAAAACCCCAAGGACTTCCATATATCGAATGGTTTTTTATTGGATAATGACACTGCTCCTTATGCTTGGCGTTTATTCGAAAGCTAGGCATTTTTTCAGGATCCACTGGAACAAAGATAAAAAGCCAATAACCCAATCAGCCTCCCCCAATCAAAAAACCGAAAAATGATAAGATCTATTTTCATCAAAAGTCGCTACAGCCTCCTGCATTATTTTATGCTAAGTTTTCTTGTCGTCTCCAGTTTCTTCAGGATCATTTTAATCGCGATGTCCTTCAGCAAGGGAGGGCTCAAAACCATAGACATATTTACTGCACTTGCAAAGGGCGTGGTTTTCGATCTGGGGGTGAGTATCTATTTTTGCTTATTTTATGCCGTTTATCTGCTTTGCCTTCCCCAAAAATGGAACGGGTCAGCTTTTGACCGCACCTTTACCAGGATATTATTGTTTCTAATGGTACTGATATCGGTATTCTCTTTCTTTGCTGAATTTACCTTCTGGCTGGAATTTGAAAGCCGCTTCAATTTCATAGCAGTAGATTATTTGATCTACACTTACGAGGTACTGCACAACATCAATGAGTCTTACCCACTCCCGCTTTTAATTGCAGGCGTTGTACTCATTTCCCTGCTATGGAACTATCTCATGCGTGCAGCCTTCAGGATCAGTTTCCGTTCAGTTACCCCTGTTCTCCACAGGTTTTTATTTACCCTACTGATTGTTTTGATGGCAATATTTTATGGCCAGAAGGTGGACAATTCCTGGGCCGAGCGTAGCAGTAACCGATATGTAAGCGAAATTTCCAAAGCGGGGATATATTCATTCATTGCAGCGTTCCGCTCAAATGAGCTGAACTATGACCAGTTTTATCCCATGACATCAGAGATGGTCGCATTTAATACCACAAGAAAAGAGCTGTCATCTCCATTGGCAAGATTTATGCCAGGGGAAGGTTCGATTCGCCGAATCGTTTCCAATGGCAATGGCCAAAGCAGATCGAACGTGATCATGGTGGTAATGGAAAGTTTTAGTGCGGATTATATGGGAACCTTTGGTAATGCACAGGGACTTACGCCAACACTTGATACCCTCGCAAAACAAAGCGTTTTATTTAAGCGGATGTATGCCACTGGCACACGAACGGTACGCGGTATGGAAGCGCTTTCCCTAGCCCTTCCGCCAACCCCTGGAAACAGCATTGTCAGAAGAGAAAATAATGCAAATCTAACCACCATTGGAAGTATATTTTCTAAACGCGGGTATTCAACTTCTTTTTTTTATGGTGGGGATGGCTACTTCGACAATATGAATCAGTTCTTTGGTAACAATGGATACGAGATAACCGATAGGGGCCGAAAACTAACAGTGGGAGATACCTATAAGGTAAAACGAACGATCCTAAAGGATGATCAGGTTGCCTTTGAAAATGCCTGGGGCATTTCTGACGGGGACCTGCTTTCTGCAGTGATCCGTGATGCGGACAAACGTTTCCAGACAAAAAAGCCGTTCTACGATTTTGTGATGACCACATCCAACCATCGTCCTTTTACCTATCCCGGAGGAAAAATTGATATCGCCCCGGGAACGGGGAGGGAGGGGGCCGTGAAGTACACTGACTTTGCCATCGGTGAATTTTTAGAAAAAGCCCGGAAAAAACCTTGGTTCGACAATACGATATTTATATTCATTGCTGATCACTGCGCTGAAAGTGCAGGGAAAAATGAAATCGATATCTCCCGGTACCATATTCCCGCTATGATCTATAATCTTAAAGGACAGGTCCCTTTGACAATTTCAGCCCTCTGTTCTCAGATCGACCTCTACCCAACCTTGTTTGGATTGCTCAAATGGGATTTCCAGGGCAATAACTATGGAATGGATGTACGCTCAGTAGCCTATCGCCCAAGGATCATGCTGGGGACCTATCAAAAACTTGGCTATCTCCGCAATGACACGCTTGTGGTACTCAGCCCACGAAAAGCCCCCCAGAGTTATAGGTACGATTTCACTACAAACGTACAAACGCCCGTAAAGACGCCAAAAAAGATAAGTCTGGAAGCCATCTCGCTATACCAGAGCGCCTATCATCTTTTTAAAAATGGTGGATTAAAACAATAACAATCATATGAACAATTATTTTTTATTGCTAATTGGTTTGTTTTTAGGGATACTGGCGCTCTTAATAGGAAACTATTTTTTCAAGTTAAGAAGGAAAAATGTATTTGATCTGCTTTTGGAGGAGACCGAGGCTTACGTTAGTCAACTCTTTCAACAGCACTGGCATACCGATCTGGTATACCATGACCTCGAACACACAAAGCTTGTAGTTAGCCGAACACGCGAAATTGCTTCGAACTACCGCCTGGACAAGCTCCGTGAGTTTGTACTCTTCGCCGCAGCTTGGTTTCACGACACCGGGCAGCTTTTGGGCAGCCCCGCTGGTCATGAAGAGAGAAGCGTGATTTTAATGCGAGAGTTTATGCTCGATAGAGGAATTGAACTAGATGTTATTTTCGATATAGCGGCTTGCATTCGGGCAACTACAATACCTCATGATCCCAGGAATACGATCCAGGAGATCATCTGTGATGCGGACACCTATAACCTTGGAAACGAGGAATTCCTGATAACTGATGAGAAGGTGGCAAGAGAGGTCAATAAAAGAAGCGGAATGGATTTGACAGAATGGGATAATAAAACACTCAACTTCTTAACTGCACATCGTTTTTTTACTCCATACTGCAGGTCTTTACTGGCAACAGGAAAACAAGCAAATATTGAAACGGTCAAAGCGCGGATAAAGAAAAAACAACACTAAAAAATGGAAATGGAAAACGAATGGGATATAATCCTAAGGCTTCTTGTAGCTTTCATTCTTGGATGCATCATCGGTCTTGACCGTGAAAAACATGGCAGGAGTGCCGGAATACGTACTTATGCCGCGGTGTGTCTCGGCGCCGCACTCTTCACCGCCATTGGCGAGCATATGGGGGACACAGCGGCAGCCTCTAGAATCATTGCCAACGTTCTGGTGGGCATTGGTTTTTTGGGTGCAGGAATCATTTACAAGAATGATCAAACCAACACTTCACAAGGCCTCACTACCGCAGCTACCCTGTGGTGTACCGCGGGAATCGGTGTGGCCGTAGGACTTAACATGTTCCTCATCGCAGTAGCTGCTGCCCTGGGAATCTATTTCTTGCTGAGTCTTCATCACCAGAAATGGTACGTAAAATGGAAAAAGAAATTTAAACATGAGAATGACTCGCATACCGCTGATGATTAAAATATATATAAGATGAGTTTTTTTAGAATATTATTTTGGTTGCTGTTCACATTCCTGCATCCCTTTGCATCCTTTTCACAAAAACCAGGGGATACGTTGCTGATGAAAAAACAGACCCTTGCGGACGGCATAACAGAACACGGCGACTTTAAGATTCGGATGTCACCAATAGTGGGAGCTGCAGCCTCAGCAAGTATAGTTTACGGATTTGTAAAGCTGGGAAGCCACGAACTCACAGACCTTGATATTGCCGCCAGGCAGGAGTTTGCACTTGAGCATCCGCACAATAAGTTTAGGATAGATGACTATCTGCAGTTCGCCCCCGGGGTATTGGCGCTAGGCCTGAGCACGGCTGGCATACAAGGAAGAAATAAAACCATTGACCAGGCCGGGGTCTATCTGCTGAGCAATATCATACTTACCGCCACCTGCCAATCCCTTAAAAGGATCACCCAGGTGACCAGGCCGGACGGATCCAGCAACGCATTTCCTTCAGGGCATACCGCAGAGGCATTCGCATCGGCAGAACTGCTCAGTCAGGAATATAAGGAAAGATCAGTTATTTACCCCATTTCAGGCTATGCTGCCGCAGTGGCAACCGCATATTACCGGATGTATAATAATAAGCACTGGCTCAGTGATGTTGTAGCAGGAGCAGGGATAGGTTTTCTTTCCACGCGGGCATCTTACTGGCTATATCCAAAGATTAAAAAAATCTTTACACAAAAGGAAATCGGGCGTTCAGTAGTAATGCCCAGCTACAGTCACGGAGCAATTGGAGCCGGTATGTTCAGTTACTTTTAAAAACAGTGCGGTTAGAATATAATTTCGTTACCGCTGCAATTTCAAAATAGGTTGCACCGCTGCGCGTAAAGTCAAGCGTAGAATCGCAATAATGCACAGGATGCTGAAAACATCAAGCAATAAACAAAATAAATTAAAAGTAGGACATCTTCTTATAGTACTTGTTAGGCTATAAAGTTACCAAAAAAAGGTGATAAGCACAGGAGATTTCCAGTAAAAATAGATTAAGGAATTCATGAGAAAAAATAAAAAGAACCCATATACCCAAGCAGTCCCTCTCCATGTCTCTGGCCGAAGAAAAATGCTACTCAGGGTGTTGATTATAGCGGCAGTGACACTCTTTACAATACTTTTATGGTTCATGGCCTTGATATCCCCTAAAGGACATGGGCATAAGGGTCGTATTGAAAGTAAGTCAGTTCCAGGTTCAAATCGATCGCGGTTGAAAGCAATGTAAATAAATTCATTATGAACTTCCGCCTGGTCTACACCGTTCTTTTACTTGCATTCAGTTTCCTGCTGGATCAGTGCCTCGTGCTCGAGAATCCACACAATAAAATTTCACAGTATAATCAGCGTGCTAAACACGGTGCCGGGGAGTTTGAAACTGTCCTGCATGCCATCATTTTATCTTCAAGCCATCAGGAAGTTAATCAGGAAAAAGATAAATTTAGTTTCGACACTTTCAGAACACTCAACCATCCGTATTTTTTTCTGACCTCCCACCTGTTGCAGGCGAAACCGGTTCTCCAAAATTCCTCAATACGTACTTATTTTCTTAAATCTCCCTGTTTTCGAGGACCACCGAAATCCGTTTATAATACTTTGGCCGGCCTCTCTGACTTGCAAAGCATGTCTTAAGGAGAACTTTCAAACCCCTTGCCGCGGCGTTACTGGCCAATATTACTTTTTACATAACTGTTTACCCGAACAGCAGGCCTAATGTTGCCTGCCGTCTAAATCTTTTTTACATGTCATGCGAAAAAACCTAACTGCCGGCCTATCTCCAGCTGTTTTTTATATGCTATGTGCTATCCTGGTCATTCGTGTTATTGCTGTGTTTTCAATGGGACCAATGCCGCAGGATGCGTATTACTTTTTTTATGCCAGCCACCCCAGTCTTTCCTATTTTGACCACCCTCCGGCCATTTCCTGGTTAATCAGGATTTTTACAGAAATTTTTGGCAAAAATCCAACTGCCATTAAGCTCGGGGATTCGGTACTCACCGTTCTTACCTCCATTGCCGTTTTCAATCTGTCACTTCGGTTCTATCCTTCAGGTCAGTCAAAAAAAGTAATTGTGCTATTTTTATCCACCTTAATGGTAAGCATCCTTTCCTTGATTTCCACCCCGGATACCCCGCTGCTTTTCTTCTGGGCACTTGCCCTTTGCAAAATCCATGATGCAGTGTTCAGAAAAAGAAAAATAGACTGGATTTATGCCGGTATACTTATGGGACTCGCTTTTGATAGCAAATATACAGCCGTCTTCCTTCCTGCAGGAATGTTCATTTTCTTATTGTTTTCCTCCTCAAACAGGAAACAACTTCTGACCATATGGCCCTGGCTATCAGTGTTGCTGATGATAATGGTTTCTTCACCGGTGATTATATGGAACTGGAATAACAACTTTGCATCTTTCGCTTTTCAGGGTACAAAACGCATGAATTCTGTTTCTGAACTTCAGTTTAGCCCAAGGTTTATCTTTGGTCTCTTTGGCCATCAACTCGCGCTGCTTATCCCTGTCGCTTTTGCCTTTTTGTTTCGCGCTACTTATCTGATGTTCAGCCTGAAAGAAAAAGGTAGATTCAAGCTTTCTGCAGGGCAGATCTTTTTGCTCGCTTTCTTTCTGCCCATTTTCATGATTTTTCTCTCGCTCTCGCCTTTTTACTGGGTAAAGATTAACTGGATGATGCCGGCTTATATCACAGGCATTATTCTGGTAGGTGGGATAATCCCGGACCGTTGGATAAAGATTCAGCTTATCATTTCACTGATTATCCATGCAGGGCTTTTCGTGGAGATAGTATTCTATCCCGTACCGGTTCGTTCAGATGATACATGGGTAGGATGGGAAGAACTCCATAGGAAATCACAAATCCTTAAAACACAATATAAAGCCGACTTCATCTTTTCTGCTGACAGTTATAAAACATCAGCTGAACTCAATCTCTTAAGCCGGGAATTTATATATGGGCAAAACGTGATCGGCGAGCACGCACTACATTTCAGCTACATTGGAACGGATCTTTCCAAGCTAAAAGGTAAAAACGCAATATTTCTGGATTCAGAGCCATCGTTTAAAAACCTGGCAAGGAAAGCTGGAGATCCACCTGCAATAAATGGCCATTTTACAAGTGTCAGGCAGCTCCGGCCAATTGTAATTTTCAGAAACGGAAGACCGGTAAGAAAATTTCTGGTCTATTTCTGCCAGAATTATATCCCTTGAAGAGTCGGCTAAATCAAATGCCAAACACCAATTAAAATTCTTTTTGCAAAACGAAACAACCATAAAATGAATTTGCAAAGTGAAAGCGGAAACTATATATTTATTTGGATAATAACAAAATATCAATCACTGCACAACGTGCATTTCATGCTAAATAGACAAAATAAGAACATGCTTATAAATAAAAAAATATCAGTGCTATACTTCTTTAGGTTAATAAAATGGGATATCATAACAATTGGAATATATGCCATAGTTGCTGGAACGCTCGATCATTATGGTTTCTTCGAACAAATTAAAATCCCTTTGGCGCTTTCTGCCTTTGTGGGTACGACCCTTTCGCTCTTGCTTGCTTTCAGGACCTCGCAGTCTTATGAACGCTGGTGGGAAGCAAGAGTGGTTTGGGGCGCAATAGTGAACGATAGCAGGACACTGATAAGGCAATTGACCCTATTCCTTCCAAAACACAAGGATAGAGCTGATTTACTTGAATCATTTGCGACTCGTCAGGTGATCTGGTGTTTTGCGCTCTCAGAGTCGCTGAGGAAGACTGCTCCTTCTACAAAAGTGAAGAATTATTTTATCAAGCATAATCTCAACAGTGAAAACCAAGCAAATTTATTACTCATCCGCCACAGCTCAGCGCTGGCCTCGGCCAGTGAACGTGGTCAGATGGATCCCAACAAAGTTGTACAAATCGATTCCACCATTGCCCGCCTGTGCGATTCAATGGGAAAATGCGAACGAATTAAAAACACGATCTTTCCACGCTCATATAGTGTACTCATTCATTTTCTGATCTATGTCCTAATGACTATTATGCCTTTTGGACTGGAAGATGAAACACCAGTTGTAGAAATAATGTTGATATTTCTCGTTCCGATTCTCTTTATTATGATCGAAAAAACAGCAATCATTATGCAGGATCCATTCGAAAATGTTCCCACCGATACGCCGATGACAGCAATCTGCATGACCATAGAGCGGAATCTGATGGAGATGATAGAACACCCACCGATGGCGCAGCCAAAAGCTGATAACACATACTTTATTATGTAATGGCAATATCAGGAATTTTCTACAGATATTAGATGGTTTATTTTATTGGATACAAAACTGCCAAGGCCCCTATTCAGACAGGGATACTGATAATAGATGAGGTTGATCTTTACAAACCTATTACTTTGATAGTTAATAAGTGGAAAGGAATATCGGCTCGCACATTCCTTTCCAAACTGCCATAATTAACTTTTTTTTGTGTTCTTATGTTCATCATCGTTATGGTGTTCAGCCTCAGAATGGTGTTCTTTCTCTTTGTGATGTTCCATTTCATTCGCATGCTCAGGCCCTTCATGATGCTCTTTGTGGGGGTGATGCTCCTGATGTTCATGGTGTTCCGGATGCTTTTGACTCTCTTTTTTTGAATTTTCTGTGTTCATGACTTTAAATTTTAGTGATTAAAAATTATTTACCAGAGCGCTTGATTTTAGAGGTGTTTTTGAGAAAAAAAGTGTCAGCAAATGCTTTCATCACCCTATCTAACTGGATGGTAGGAAAGTGATGGCTTTTTGTTGATAAGTTTATTGCGTTGAGCTTACGTATACCTTTATTTATTGGTAATTCTAACCTCCATCGGCCAGCCACGAAGACTTTGTTTGTTGGATGACCGTCATCATCGAATAAAGAAAACCCTTTCCAGCTTTTTAATTTTTGAATTGTGTTTGCCAGTAGTACATCAGAGGCCGAAAGCCCGGTTTCCAGGGCTATAGCCAAATTAATATTATCCCTGTAGCAAAATCGTATAGTATGAAGGTATAGGGCAGCCGGAATAACAGTTTCCACATTTTTCATTATAAACTGATGTTTTGTTATTATAAAAACAACAGTGAAGCGAATTAGTTTAAAAAATGTTGATGTATTTTCGTGCGAATGGGAAGACTGCTGCTGACCCTTGGTACTTAATCTATAACCAAAATAGTGCAACGAAAAAGTGTGTCTTCCAATCTGTGAGGCATTGTTACTCACGTTTTATCATGACTTATATAGGAGCGCCGGCAGCTATTTATGTATGGTGAGCGTCAAGTTTGATAATATCGGTATAGCTGTAAAGACTTTCTGTTAATATTGATTATTATTCTCCGGCCTTTTATTTTATTTTTGTGTGAATGTTTCTTTTATCAGTATTTTGAAACCTATGTTCGAAAGTTATTTTGATTTTTGTCTGGTTACACTAAAGTTATTCCGGGCAGGGTAAAAGATAGAAGTAAAATAAAAAACTCCGATAAAATAGATCGCCACAGACTTACATTTTCAATTCCTGGAATGAAGTAAGCCATTGTAGGCCAAAGACGCTGTTTGACAATACCTCTGCCGTACGCTTCTCAGTACCAAGGCTTCGAATCGGATAGGTTGAAACTGAAGATAGACAATGCACAGCACCTTGTTATCAGAGTAATATTTGGCATGATACATGGAGAGGTTTATCACTGAAAAAGTACAATAAAAAATCATATTATGAAGGACTGTTGCGAAAACGATGATATTAAGGCAGAAGCACCGAAAAATAATATTCGGCAAACTGCTCCAGCTTATAAGGCGGAAGCCGGCGCGCTTCATATTAACGAAGATAGCGTTGCGGATCATGATCGCAAAACGGGTGCCGGTGATAAGCCACAATGGCAACAGCATCTTGGACTGCTATCGGGCCTGGCGATATTGATATGCGTTCTGGTGATGGACTATGGATTTAATATTAAACTTTCTAGATGGGTTTCATTAGCCGTCAACAGTATCGCCTATCTTCTCGCTGGATGGGGAGTACTTGTTTTAGCTTTTAGAAAAGCGATAAGGGGGGATATCTTCAATGAGTTTGTGCTGATGAGTGTGGCAACCTTAGGCGCATTCTTTATAGGGGAATATTCCGAAGGTGTTGCTGTAATGGTCTTTTACTCAATTGGTGAATGGTTCCAGGATGCAGCAGTGGACCGTGCGAAAGCAAGCATAAAAGCCCTGCTGGACATAAGGCCCGATAAGGTTACCGTAATCAGAGATGGGAAAGCTGAGCTCGCTGGCTCTGCTGATGTAGAGCTCGGAGATACCATACAGGTGAAAGCTGGTGAAAAAGTTGGATTGGACGGCGAGCTACTCTCAGAAAAAGGATCCTTTAATACCGCTGCATTAACTGGAGAGAGTCGTCCTGACAGTAAATATAAAGGTGAAACCGTGCTGGCAGGAATGATCAATATAAACACCGTCTCAGAGATCAAGGTAACTGCACTGTTCAGGGACAGTAAGCTTAGCAGGATTCTGGAAATGGTACAGGATGCATCCTCAAGAAAGTCGCAGACGCAGCTTTTTATTTCAAAATTTGCAAAGATATATACGCCCATAGTTTTCTTTTTGGCCTTAGCGCTAGCGCTGGTTCCGTATCTGTTTGTTGAAAATTATGTCTTTAATGACTGGCTTTATCGCGCGCTGGTATTTCTGGTGATCAGCTGCCCATGCGCACTTGTCGTATCTATTCCTTTAGGATATTTTGGCGGGATTGGCCTGGCTTCGAAAAATGGGATTCTATTCAAGGGAGGTAACTTTTTGGACGTAATGACCAAGATAGATACCATAGTAATGGATAAGACGGGAACATTGACCAAAGGGGTTTTCAAAGTTCAAAAAATAGTGCCCTCAGGGCTTGCCGAAAAAGATTTAATCAGACTGGCAGCAATTCTGGAAAAGAATTCAACCCATCCCGTTGGACAGGCAATTATTGAATATGCAGGAAAGGACGCAAGCGAGGGCACTGCAACTTCAATTGAAGAAATATCCGGACACGGACTTAAAGGAGTAGTAGATGGAAAGCATGTGCTCGCAGGGAACCTTAAGCTACTAAAAAAATATAAGGTGGATTTTCCAAAGGATGTTGAGGAGATCTTAGATACCATTGTTGTGATCGCGGTGGATGAAAAATATGCCGGTTATATTACTATAGCAGATGAAATAAAAGAAGATGCGGGAGAAGGTGTTAAGCAGATGCAGGCCTTAAATATAAGGACTGTTATGTTGTCCGGCGACAAAAAAGCTGTAGTAGATCAGGTTGCAAACAGACTTAATATTGACTATGCTTTTGGCGATCTTTTGCCTGAAGGAAAAGTAGAAAAGATGGAGGCTTTGATAAAGGAGGGACGCCATATTGCTTTTGTGGGCGACGGGGTAAATGATGCCCCTGTAATTGCCCTGGCCGATGCGGGTATTGCCATGGGTGGGCTTGGAAGTGATGCAGCCATTGAAACGGCTGATATCGTAATACAAAATGACCAGATAACAAAGATTGTTTTAGCTTTGAAGATAGGCAAGCTGACCCGTAACATCGTCTGGCAGAACATTATTTTGGCAATGGCAGTGAAGATCGCCGTGCTCTCTCTTGGGGCCTTCGGTGTTGCGAATCTCTGGGAGGCTGTAATTGCAGATGTGGGTGTAGCTTTCTTAGCTATTCTCAATGCAGTAAGAATACAGCGTAAAGAGATTGGGCAGTAAAAACCTGTAACGCATACGATGTAGAGCAGCTCATGCGGCACTTATTACCATGCAGAGTCCTATTGTGAATCCAAACAGAGCATCGATAACATTATTTTGGCGCCTGATTGAGAGTACCGCCAATGCATACCAAACAGTACGCGACTGATTTTACAGTCCAGAAAATTTGTGTCGATCTAAAAGTTTCCCAAAGTGCGGGTCAAAGGAAACAAATTGCCAGGTCAGTCACCTCCAGAAATGGAATCCGTAGATAGGCTTCTTTGGCACCTTCTAACAAATGGTGGGCAGGGTCAAGAAATATAGCTCTAATTGGGGCATTCCCAATACTCAAATTACTTTATTGCATCCTCATTGGCATCCATTTATTCGTTTAGGTTAAAAATTCCTAGGAAGATAAGAAAAGTTCGCAGTCGGTTTGTTAGCCTGTCTCTGGGTACTCGGCAGCGGTTGCACCCGCTATTGACGCAGGATGGTTTTTCAGTTTTGCTACTCATCCACGAAATCGTGTTTTTGGGACACAAACCGTCCATTCCCTGGGGTTTGTTGATAAATGCTGCCTGCTGTGGCCTCTCAGATATACATCGGGAAATCCTCTTTAGATTCCGGCTAAAATAGATGACAGAATTAAAAATAGGTTGATACACCTAACTGGAATGCTCCGGTTCTGGCAGCCGGGTTTCCAAGAATATCCTTCTGCCACTGTTTTCGGTAGGAAAACCTCAGTACAGTCTGTTGCCTCGGCCTGAAACTGATGCCGGGCATTACGCTGAAAAGCTCATCACCAATATTCCCACCGGTCTCCCTGAATTTCCCTACATTCCAGTCCACATAATCTACCCTGCAGGCTAAACTTACAACAGAATGCTGCCAGCCCAGAATCGTTTTTTTGATCACAGGTTGAACTATATCCATATATCCCCCCATCTGACGGCTCCCGAACTGCTGGGAATAGGTATCGGGAACATCTACCCTGATCCATGCCCACTCAGCGGTGATGAAGGTCTTAAGTTTGGGAAGTGTCGTGTTAAAGTCTATGGCAAAAACATTTAGCCTGCGTTTGTCATCGATAACAATCCCGTCCGACCGCCATTTATTGTAAACACCCCCCATATAGGATAGGCCGAGTTCGCCTATATTGTTCCTGCGTACCGCAACTTTTCCCGTTAGAAGCGGCTGCCCGCTTGCAATTTCTTCAAACCTTTCCGGATTCCTTTTTGAGGCAGCCAGAGAGGTTCTGTTTTCAGGGTTTGCAATAATGGAATCGTCAAAGCTGCTTGTGGCATATAACTCGTAGCCCAGCATCCAGTCACCGCTATAGTTCTTGCCATAAATCCCGAATCCTGCACTGCTCCAGGTTGCAGGCAGCATCTGTGTCATGGCGATCGGACGGTCGGTGAATTCCCATTTAGGACCGTCATGGTTCTGGTTGAATGCACCAATGGGATTCAATATCATTCCACCCCTTAAATTAAGCAAGGGGTGCAATTCCAGATCCAGCGCAGCAAATTCAACCGCTATCTCTTTTTCAGCAGGTTCAAATTCGATCTCGGAAAGGAACTTGATGCGCTTGGAAATGGTTGAGGCTACAAATAGCGTCATTCTTCTGAACTGGAACTGCTGTCCTTCAGAGATCCCCTCTGTACCCTGATACTGCCAGTTGGCCTCCATATATCCGCCCACCGACACCGGAAGTTTTCCCACGGCAATAAAAGGCCGTTCATAAACTGCATCCATGTTGAGTGAGTTTTTTGCGGTATCACTGGGTTTGGCCCTTAAAAGTTTCGGGTCGATCTGGGCAAAAGCCATCTGACCGATACCAATAGATATGATAAGCGTAAAGAGTTTTTTCATACTGCCTTCAGTGAAATTTTGATCCTGGTTTTTTCTATGGTAATGGGGAAAGTTCTTAAGTTTGCTTCTGCCGGACCATTTGTCATTCTGCCCTTATTGTCAAATTCACTTCCGTGGGCCGGACATTGAAGCCTGTCTCCGAAAGGCTGGAGCTCGGTTCCCTGGTGGGTGCACTGCATCCATAGTGCAGAATAATTCAGTTCATCATGCCGGTAGATACAGATGGGATATCGGAGCAGGTCATTGCTGACTACAATGTATCTTTTGAACTGGACATTTTTTCCCTGTCTGAGTTCAAAGTCCTTCATTTCTACGACCAGGTTATCCCCTGCAATCTCGCCCGTCGCCGGCACCAGGCTGCTGCATCCACTGATCAACGTGGTGATCCCAAGGCCTCCAAGGCAGGCCATTCCACAGCCTTTTATAAAATCTTTTCTTTTCATTTCTATAGTGATTCTAAAAATCTCAGCATGGCATTTTTTTCTGCCCCAGACAGCTGGTTGAACCTGTTGCGGCTTGCAGATGCCTCTCCTCCATGAAGGGTTACCGCCTCTTCGATGCTTTTTGCCCTTCCGTCATGCAGCAGATGATAAGATCCCCCCTGCGAGTTCATCGAAAGTCCCAGTCCCCATAGCGGCGGGGTTCTCCATTCGGAGGTTTTTGCCGATCCTTCCGTATAACCATCGTCCAGCCCAGGCCCCATATCATGGAGCAACAGGTCGGTATAGGGATGGAATTCTTTGTTGGACAGAGCGGCCACCGGAGAAAAACCTGTTTTTAGGGTAGGCTTGTGACAGCCTGAACAGTTAATCTTTTCGAACAGTTTCCTGCCAGTTTCAACTTCCGCATTCCCCGCATCGCGCTGCATGGGTGCTTTTAGCGTCTGTAGATAAAACACCACGTTATTCACTGTAAGTGTGGGGATTTCAGGGTCAATCACCATCCGCGTATAGGCATCCACAGGATCAAAGCTTGAAGTTATCCCGATATCCTGGTTGTAGGCATTAACAGTCTGGTGGAGCAGGTTATATGCTGCCGCCTTTTTTCCAAAACGATGGATATATTTTTCCTTCAGTGCAATAGCGTTGTTAAAGGCCTGAACATATGACGGAAGCACTGCGTAATTTGGGACACCAGAAATGCCGTCATTATCCAGATCCTGGGGGTCAGCCATAGCTAGTATATCTGCATCAGCTACCAGTTCGAGAAAGCCAAGGCCGGTATTGGCAGGCGGTGTAAATTTTGAAAAGGTGGCCCCTGATGGGATTTGCTCAGGTTTGTACCCGGGAATAGCCCTGTTCTGCAGTTGTGGGCCTCCCTGGTCCAAAAATTTATTGCCTGTTTCATCGTTCTGCCCGAAACGGACCAGCGTAGTGAAGGGATGGCCTTTGCCGTCACCCGCATGGCAGCTTCCACAGCTGGTTGCGACAAAGCCAGGACCAAGGCCATTCGCAGGAGTAAATATCTCATTGTTAAAGGCCGCATCTCCCAAAGCGAAACGTCTGAGCTGGTCATAGCTGAGTCCTTCCACCGGGCCATCAAGAATTTCATCCTCTTTTGGAGAAGAAGGGATTATCTTCTCACAGGACACCATTATAGCAACTAGGCTCATAAGTGAAAGCAGGACAATGGGTAATCTTTTCTGCATGTTATCTGATTTTTTGTAAATCTAATAATAAAAATAGAAAAGGCTAAAAATAAATTTAGATTTATCTAAAATATATTTTAGATCTGCCGTTTTTTTTGTGTCGTTCTGTCACTGTCTCACGCTTGAGTGTTTAGGCGTTGATCATTTCAACCGAACCTGCTTAAAGAACATTATATCTTCGCAGTACTTTTACGCCTGGTGCAGAATGCTGCGAATCGTTTCGTTTTGGAAATTAGAAACCGATTTCCATCTGACCGTGTGGGTGAAAGCGCTATACGAGAAAGGCATTTCTAAAAGATAGAATAGTTTTGTATTTGAAAGCGAAAACGAGGGCTTTTTATTTAATCTGGGAGAAAGGTAACTGGTGCAAAACGGAAAAAAAGTTACAGTCATTGTCTTGTGAACAATTCACGATAGCCGCCATACCGTGGGGATTAGCATTTTTCAGAAAAATAGTAATTGAACTAAATGAAACTAGCGTTCACTAAGGCAAGATGTGCAATGAGTTTAGAAATAGACACGGGGACTGAACGGTGTCCATATCCCCGATATCTAAATTAACGCTCTCAAGGCTAAGATAGCATTCCATTGTATGGAATCAAAATCCTCATCACCAATGTTATCTCACTTTTTAGTTGGTCGACTTTCAAACCTTATGAAAAAAGTGAAACTTACAAACTTTAGAAGCAGGCTTCTTAAAAGTTTCCTTAACTAAAGACTTCTGGTTGAAGATTGGCATGTATCATCACTGTTTTTTAGGCGGGTGGGGGGTATTGACATAGCTAGTTTTATCAAAAGTGGTAATAATTTATCCTGATTTTAGTAAAAAGGTTAGACGCAGAGAACGCAGGCGACAATTGTATTTCCCTAACTGCAGAGAGCACCCATACTTTTGACGAAAATATTCTGAGAGAAGCTTTGTCCTAGCCAAAATATATTCTTGAGCCAATAAAAGCTTTCTTTTCAACCCTATAATTTTATTTTTGTATATTGAGAAAAGCTTTCCGAGGAAATATAGTGGTAGGAAAATAATGTTATGAGTGCAAATAAAATAACTCTCGCCTATGCGGAAGATGAGCGCTGGTTTCGGGAACCAATGGTAGAAATGTTGGTCGAAAGTGGCTTTGATGTCATTGGCGCTTTTAGTGATGGCAGAGAGCTTCTTACTTTCTCAGAAAATTGCTCGACTTTGCCTGATTTGTTTTTAACGGACCTGCGCATGCCCAAATTGAATGGTCTTGAGTTGACAAAAGAAATTTTGAAGAAATGGCCCCACGCGAAAGTGATTGTCCTAACTTCAGAGATAGAAAACTTTTACATAGAGGAGGCAAAGAAAGCTGGCGCTGTATGCTTTTTACATAAAATTATCGACTACAAGAATATCAAACACGCCCTCTTGGAGGTTCACCAAACTGGAGCGACGACCTTCGGGAAACTGAATTTGTAATACCTGTCCCGATTTCCTGTAAGCAGAGGGCTTTAAGAAAGATTTGCTCGTAAGTAATTCAGAATAAATGAACTACTTTAGTTTGGGGTTATTTGGGTTCATATTTGCACAAGACTTGCACATTTAGTATTTCTGATTCTCTAGATTCAATCTGGGGAAGCTCGAACTTTTTTTTAAGTATTGCAATAAAATAAAAATTTAGAGAGCACTGGTGAATAAGTTTGTGGGCACGACAGGAAAATGAAATTTTCTAAGTGTTTTTATATATTAGTGATGAAATTATAGTGCAGGTCACCTCAATCCCGAAAGTCTACCATTCAATTATTTTGACGCGTGATCTAAGTCTGCTCCCAAATTGGTCTTGATCTTTTCTCTGAATGATATACTAAAATAAGGTTTTGGACCCGTAAAAAAATAAAAACAGTCACGGCATTGATTGATAGTCCAGCAGCGATCAATAAAATTCATTTATTGTTAAGCCATATTTTTTATTTTTGACATATAGTTGTTGAATATATAAGTTTTTTCGTTGCCAATTTTTAAACGCATCAATTTTTAATGAATGAATGAACGAACAAGAAGAAGTGATGGAGTTATTTAAAACACTTTGTACTGCAGATATCCATTTCTTTCCTGCAAAAGGAAAAGTGGACGTAAGTAATAAACATGGTGTTTATATTGTATATAGCGCAGACAATTGTGTTTTACATGTGGGAATGACCCCATATGGGAAGGATGGGCTCAACCAAAGACTTTATAATCATATTTCAAAAACTGGGGTTTTTTATAGGGAATATTTAAGAAAAAGAAATATTTCACTAAGAGGTCTTTGTAAATTTCGATTTCTGGAAATAGAGGAGCCTAGGACTCGAGCCTTGGTAGAGGCCCTTGCGGCAGGGTTGCTTTGTCCGGAACATTTTGGAACAGGCATCAGGAGATTGGACAAACAGGTGTAATCTTTCTACAATTACCTTTCATTAGACTTTGCAAAATTGGTAACACGATTGTACTAACAATGTTCTAGCAAAACAAAATTCTTTGAGTTATATTTGAAAAACGGCGTTAACTTGTTTGCCGCCTTTATAGTATGATACAAACGCTCTAAAATGTTTCAGCCTAAACTAACTCAAATATCAGAAATACAGGCGACAAAGAAAAATAATGGCGTTGCTGCGTTCATTGGAGCAGGTTGTTCTGCTGCTCTAAAAATCCCGCTGTGGTCGCAAATGCTAGTAGAGCTAAACAATCTTTTTCCATATTACCAATCAGCAGAAGCAGTGGAAGCAGATATTCAAAACGTTGGATTTTATCGAGTAGCTTCAAACATATATAAAAAATCGCCGGGAGAAAGAGAATATCAAGATGCGCTGAGAATGCATGCCAATCCCCTCTTCATGTTATTTTACTTCGTTGCATTTGGAAATACTTTATATGACGAATACTATCGTTACTACAAACTACGATAAGAGTTTTGAGAATGCACTGGATTCAATATCTCGTTACGGCGATGAAAATTCATGCAAATATAATTCAAGTACTCTTGCAGGATTCGACATGAGAGGCTTGGGAGATAGAAGGCATATATATCATATTCATGGGGATAAGGATAAGGCAAACATGATGATCACAACAGAGTCTTATCAAAAATACTATGGTGATAAATTCTCAAGTTTGTCAAACTTAGTGAGTACAGTTTTTTGGACATTTCCAACAATCTTTATTGGCTTTAGCTTTGACGATACCGAATTTGTGAATCTTTTGGAACAAGTTATAGTAGTAATCTCCAAGGAGAAAATTGAAGCTGCTCGAGAACCTATTAAACATTATAGTATTATGGCAGCGGAAAATACCATTGACTACATTTTGAGTAGTGAAATTGATAATAATTTTATCGAGGCCTTTGAAAATCAAGGAATATTATCTACAGACAATAGAGGAGCGGATAGGTTTATATTTACTCATGATGCTCCGAGTCTTATATTAGGAACAAATCTGAAAGAAGAAGAGAAGGACACACTCATCAACAAAGCGAAAACATTATTAAATAGAAAAAACAAGCTTGATCTGTTTAAGACCTTGAATATAGAAGTCGTAACCTTTGAGTCTGGTGCCTATATACAAATAGAAGAGATATTGCAGGCAATAAATAAAAAAGTTGAAACAGTTGCAGCGACATTCCAACCTAAATAACGTGGAAGAAACAATTAGAAATATCAATAAACTAGATCGCATTTTTCCAAAGGAACTTGCCGATAATATAGAATTTGTAAAATCGCTGGTTGATAAAGATATTGAGTTATCATATTTAAACAGAAAGATCAGCACTTCATTCGATAAAGCCTGGTTTATGCACATGGTTGAATTTGGCGCCTTCGATTTCCAACGCATACCGGGCCCGAAAACTTTCGAAAATAACGGCACGTTAAGCAAAGGATATTCAAACTGGGAGGGCGCATTTCCGATCATGACTGCATCGAATTTTGCATTGAAGAATAGTGACCAAGAGTTATTTGATGTACTGAGACGTATTATTAAAGATTATATAGAATTTTCGTATTTTAATAAGGCTAATCCAGATCGCAATTTTATACCCGACCATCATTTTAGCATTTTTATTCTTCAACTGCCCTTAAAATGGATTGATGATATGATGATTGCATTTATTAAGGATTTTGGATTGGTGACAGATAAGTTGCTCATTAGTGCGAAGCTAACTGAGGACTTCTTTAAAAGATTGATTTATGAAAAGAATCAAAAATTGATATTTTTCTTTTTAGACTTGTTCTTTACGCCTATTAACACTGAAAACTTTTTCAAGATGGGAGCGCGAATTGATGAGTACCACCTCAAAAACTTCGAAGAGGAACATCACAGGGCACTTCATGAACTTTTTGATGGGAAAATGACTTCTTGGAGCATCGATAAATTAACAAGCCTTGCTGAAGAACATCCATCATATTTCCAAAAATTCAATATTGTTTCTCTTGAGGACGATATTCAAAATAACGACTCTGATGGTATAAATTTTACATTGGTTAAATTTGTAATTGATCTTATTGAACTAGAAGAAAAAGATTCTAAAATCACTATCGTCGAGCATATGCTTCGCTCAAATGTCGATATTAACAAAAGAATAGGTTTTTATTTTGTAGACAAATATTTTGGAAAGTTTAGCGATCTTTTTTGGAAACAGGAAGGCAACCCGCTTACAATATCAGAAAGTAAGCTTGAGATATTTCGGCTAATCAATAGGCATGTTTCCGAGTTTTCTTCGGAAGAAGTAGAGAAAGTTTTAGGCTGGATTGGTAACTTTAAAGTACAAAATGAAGATAATCAGTCACAAGAAGATGCTGAGAGATATGAATCGTACCTGAAAACTGAATGGTTTCAAGCGCTCGAACCAGCGGCAGAAAAATTCCCAAAAATAGCGGAACTGTACCAAAAAGCAACCTCAATTTCAGAAGGAAATGTGAAATCGCATCCAGGTTACGATAGTTACTTTAGTTTCAAGAGTGGGGGAGATGTTAGTGAAGAGCGCATAAATGAATTGGATGAACCCGAGCTAATGACATTCTTGGCCGATCAACAACTCTGGAATGGGTACAATAAGTATGGATTGGACCAGGATTTTGGACAGTACGTTATTGTGAGGAAAAGTAGGGTGTTGAAAAATCCTTGGTCCTATAAAAATCTTCCAATATCTTTCCTTTATAAATTCAGTGATAGTTTAAGAGCATTAGCTGAAAAATCGAAAAGTGATGATTGGGTTGCTTTATTGGATTTTGTTTACCAATACATTCAAAACCCAGAGCTATATGTTTTTGCGGACGAAGGTAATGGCGAGCGAGAATCGGCAATTGGAATGGTTGCTTGGTTCATTCGAAGCTTATCAGAAAATACTAACAGGGAAATGTCGGAGGAGGAGATAATGCTTGGCGTTGCAATTCTTATCCGAATGGACAATGAATATACAGCTGTGTACGAACGCACCGATGATGACCAGTTTCATGTGGTAAATTCAACCAGAGGCAAAATCTATGATGGAATGATTAAGTTATCACTCCGTTACGCTAAAACATCAACGGCAGATCAGCGTTGGATTCCTGAAATTAAGAACCAATTTACGCATCGGTTAAAACAAGCCGAATTTTATGAGTTTTTCTGGATTTGTGGAATGAATACTCCGCCAATTAGCTATTTGGATATGCAGTGGATTCAGGAAAGCCACAAACAATTGTTTTCGGACAATGATAATGGCAATGCAGCTTTTTCAGCCTATCTACTATTTTCGCGCCAAGTGTATGCAGACTTGTTTGGATTATTAAACGACGAATATCTGCGTAGGATAGCAACTTTCAAGAAACCCAGTACTGTCACCAATATGCTAATAGCGCACATTATTACCGCATTTCTAAATGACATGAGCGGCGCTGAGGCAATGGTTGAGTGTGTTTTTGAACAAGCTGATATTGACCAGCTATCCTACGTAATTAAAGCGGTAAATTTTGAGCCTGGAAATCTAGATCCCAAAAAGCTAATTGCAATTTGGAGCCGTTTAGTAGAACTTGCCGAGTCTGGTGAAGGCCTAACGAATCTTAACATTTCCGAAACACTTAGATTTATAGATCATCTAGCTCAAATAGATGAAACTAGTGAAAAGCTCTTCCTAAAAACCATTCATTTGGCTGATCAAAATACAAGAACCTACTCGCTGGTAGGAGTTCTTTCAAAAAAAATAAAAAGCAACTTCGCTGGGCGCGGGGGCAGAATGTTATTGGCACTGCTTACTAAAATAGATGGCTTTAGCTTAGACGAGGAAAAGATAAATGAAATAATTAGTGTATTATATCAACAAAATGAAATGCATACCGCCGATAGTCTTGTTGCAGAAATGTTAGAAAAGCGGAACTTTAGCGTAGTTCAGATTTATAATCAATACCACACCCAAGGCCAAGAATAGGAAGTAGTACATACTCGTTTTGGGAATATCAAATTTAAAACTCTTTGAGTATATGTTATTTCTGAATGGTAGAAATAATGGATCATAATTTCTTGTGTTAAGTGTCTAGTGTCTTGATATTGTTTCTTAGGACTAATGTTTCCTCTAAAAAAAAATTAAGGGACACGATCATGAAAAAAAACGATGTACTGTTCAAAATATTCTCGCAGAATCTCAGAAAAAATTTCGCGCGATTCCGATTAAAATTAACCTATCTAGGTGAAGATGTCGATGAGCAATTATATGTATGTCCAATTACTCTGAAATGCTATTCCGTTACAGGTATGAAAAGGCGTGAACTCACTATTGAACATGTACCTCCCGAGAAGCTAGGTGGAAAGGGTATTATACTGACATGTAAAGAGGCCAATAACACGGATGGGCACACCTCAGATAAGAAGCTGCTTAATTTTTTCAAAAATGAAAATTTCAAAAAAGGTCTTGGAAAACTCGATGTTAAGATTTCATCCGAACAACTTGGTTTTAATGGTGTTACTGGACAGTTCGCAATAAGCAAAAAAGGTGTAGAACCTCTATTGGAGATAGTTTCTTCAACGAAAAATATAGAAGTATTAAATTTTAAAGGTCTTTTTAAAAATTGGGACGGTGGGCAGTTTAATCTAAAATGGCATCAACAAACCAAGATTGACAAGCGGGCGCTGTTAAAGACTGCCTATCTTATCGCGTTTTCAAAAATTGGATATGAGTTGTTACTTGATAACACAGGATTCAAAATGAATACGTATGGTCGGCTGATTAAATATCTTCGATCCGAACAAACTCAGGAGGATTTTCCTGTGGTGTTTTTCGAGGCCCATGCACCATTGGTTAATTCAGAAATTGGAGTAGTTATTACGCCACTTGAGTACAAAGCATTATTTGTAAACCTTAGCTTTAAATTATCAAACGAATTTTACAGGTATGTAGTTTTTCTACCTCATCCAGATAGTTTTGATTTATCTCCCTTGAGATTGCTTAAAGAGGGAATTGCAAGCCAGCAATCAATTGACTTTCAGTTTTCAGAAATCAAAATGGATATTAGTTGCTAAAGTGCACAAACCAAAATATTCGATTAGACGCGAATATTTCATATTAAATCTATTTTTCTAAGTTTAGCAAATAGTAGAAGTTTTGGCAGACATCCCAAAACGAATTATAGTTGGAAATAATAGACTAACTGATTTAGTTTATATATTTACTCTTTAATGTGATTTTTACTAATTATTTTAGCACAAAACTTAAGCTACTGTACATAAATTTTGGGAACCAGTAATATTGATATCAAGCTTGACGAAGCACTAGCTAAATTAGGTATGTCGAAAGATGCTTCGGGAATGCGCTCTGTTGCCGAAAGATCACTTGAAACAGACCCTGACCTGTTTGTGGCATTGGAGTTGGCGAAGGATTTTGAAGTGACCTGTGTATATTTTCGTTTTTACAATGATGGACGGCCGCCCAAACCACAAATCTATATATTTGACAGAACGGGGCTAGAAGCCGAAAATGACGCCGTAATACACCACAAACTTTGGAATGCGGGGATTGTGCCTTTTTGTTTCATTTTCAAGGCATCAGAGATTCTTGTTTTCAACTGTGCGAAAAAGCCAAAATGGGATAATGAGGGTGAAAATTTTATAACCTCACCCCATGACGTTATAAATTTCTTGTCTTCAGTTCAAATTAAATTGGATTACTACAATGCGCGGCAATTCGACTCAGGGCTATTTTGGGATTCGGCAGGGGGCAAGCAATTCAAATATGAAGAGGGAGCCTATGAACAACTTCTCGTCCAATTAAAGAACGTAAAATCAAATATTATATCGAGAGTGGGAATTGAACACTCCGCTCTAGTGAAACGTATCCTAATGATGCTGATATTGATCAAGTATCTAGAAGAAAGGAAGGATGATGAAAATAAGGGAGCGCTGAATCCCGATGAATTCTATAAATCGTATAATGCAGAAAATCCTACGCTAGAGGGTATATTGGAAAACGCTGACGTGTTTGCTTCTGTACTACAGGAACTATCAAGTAAGGAGCATTTCAACGGACAAATTTTTCGTCTAGATGAAAAAGAACTGTTTACTTTGAAAGGCCATCTCGATCTCAGTGTATTTCAATATTTTGTTAGGGGAGACGTCTCAATTTTTTCGAAAGGAAGCGAAGGTATTGGCCAGATGAGCTTATGGAAGCTCTACCAGTTTAACTATCTTCCAATCGAATTGATCAGTCACATATATGAAGATTTTCTTGCTGACGAAAATGGACAAAAAAAGAAAGGTGTGGTTTATACGCCGCCTTATCTAGTACAGTTTCTAGTTGACCAATGCATGCCGTTAAAGAATCCTCAGGCAGATTTCAAAATTCTGGATCCCGCATGCGGTTCAGGGATTTTCCTTGTGGGTGCCTTTAAGCGTATGATACAGTGGTGGAGATTTCAGAACAATTGGCAAAAACCTAAAAAAGAGAATATTGAGGAATTAAAGCGAATTTTGCAGGATAATATATTTGGCTGTGATCTTGAAGATGAAGCTGTTACACTCTCTTATTTCAGCTTGGGACTTGCCCTGTTGGATTCCCTTTCTCCAAAAGAGATATGGAGAAATGTACATTTTGATAATCTAATAGGGACTAATCTTTTTCAAGGCGATTTTTTCCAAACCTTAACCGAAAATAAACTAGGAACCGACTTTAAGTTGGTAATTGGCAATCCACCATTTAATTCTGAGTTTACCGATTGGGCTGATAGTGTTAACCGCAGAGAAAAAGAAAATACAATTGGCCGTCCAGATGTGCCAGATAACCAAATAGCACTTTTATTTCTTGAGCAATCCTTTAAACTACTAACCGACCATGGAAAATGTTGTCTGATATTGCCATCTGGGCCTGTCTTATACAACACAAAGACTCACGATTTCAGAGCATATTTATTTAAACAATATTATTTCAAGTCAATTTTTGACTTTACACCTTTAAGGTCGAAATTATTCATAGGAAGCAGCTCAAGCGCAAAACCAGCAGTAGTATCAATATTTGCCGAAAAAACCGACCCATTAGCGAAAAATACGACTCACTACATTTTTCGTAGAACAAAGGCATCAGGTGAAAAAATTGATTTTGAACTCGACCATTACGATATACATAAGGTGTCTTTCAAGTCTGCTATCAAAAATTCGCGCACTTGGCAAGCGAATTTTATGGGTGGCGGAAGGCTTCACCGCTTTTTGGAAAAAATCTCCGAACTTAGGACACTTGGCGATTATCTAAATGATAAGGAGGAAAATCATAGCTGGAAAATAGCCGAAGGCTGGATAGAATCACCAACTGGAAAACCAATAAAAAAGCTCCAAGCTTTATTAAAAAAGGAAAATCCTAGCAGGAAGGATGAGAAAGAAATCTATGATCTTAAATCAAACCTAGAGGCTGACTGGATAACCGGAAAAAATTATGTGGAGACAAAAAATTTTACCGAGAATGGTATTGCCTCACTTGACATATGTAGCACACAATATTTTCTTCGAAACAGAAAAGGCAATAAAGAAATATTTCAGCCTCCACACATACTGATCAAGGAACAATCGGGCATTGCTTCGATTCCAATTGAATATAGAGAGGATTATCTTTCTTTCAGGAATGAAATTATCGGGATACATGCACCACCGGCTGACGCTCCCTTGTTAAAGAAAATCGAATCCAGATATCAAGAAAACCCTTCATATTCTGCCCTGCTATGGCTTCTCAGTGGAAGAATTATCACCACAAGGGAAGGTGTAGTTTTAAAAAACGATATTCTGTCCTTACCTTACCCAGAAGAGGAGATTGAATTCGACCCCATAGAAAAGATTTTGTTATCCGATATTTCGCTCTACTATTCAGAATTCAGAAAATCGGGAGAAAAAAGTATAGTGTTAGGGGATGTGGACGATAAGGAGTTAAATGTATTCGGAGAGCTATATTGTCGGATCCTTAATTCCATATATAAAAACTTCCGACCACTACCGCCGATCAAGGGAAATGCTTTTATAGCATATCCTTTCGTATTGGGTGATGAGCCTGAAATGGTAATACCTTATTCTATAGATGAAGTTGAACTTGAACTTGCCACGATCATGGATAGCCAACAGGGATATAATCTCTGGATAAAGAGGATTGTCAAGGTTTTTTATAAAAATATGATTTTTCTCTATAAACCCAATCAAAAAAGATATTGGCTTCCCTCTATAGCAGTTAGAGATGCTGATGAAACCTTTCTTGAGCTATATAACCAGGGAAAATAAATGAGAGAGGTAGCGACAAATACATATGGCACTTTAAGTAGTGCACCTGACAGCCTTATCGTCAATAGTATTTACGATTATCTTTCGTCTATTCTGACCTCATTCAAGGGAAAAGATTGTGAGAATGAAAACGCCATCACCAATAGACTGTGTAAAACCTTAAATTCCAGGAAGCCATCTGAGTATCCATTCTTCTTTCATCACCAAAACATTGAGAGTGAAAAGGAAAACACGTCTACAGATTTCGCGGTTTTTGGCACTTTCGCTTACGCAGTGGAAAATGACATCGAAGATGACGATTCACCGCCTCTCATAAAATTTGAAGCTAAAAGATTGAATTCCAAATTACCGAAAAGTAGAGAGAGGGAATATGTGTGCGGGGAATATAAAAATGGTATGTGTCTGAAAAACTCTGGAGGCATAGAACGGTTCAAGAATGGCCGTCATGGTGCAGATGTCAGCAATGCAGCGATAATTGGCTATCTGCAAAGTGATTCCGTAGAATTCTGGTTCACTAGGGTAAACAAATGGATAGAAGATCAGATTTCCACTTCTAGTGATAGCAGGTTAAAATGGGATGCAACTGATCTCCTTGTGTCCAATTCACTAGATAAACCTTTATCAAATTATATATCTACTTCGTCTCGCCTATCTGGAAGCAGGATTCGATTAAACCACTTTTGGATTGATTTCACAAATGAAAATTAAATTCACATTGCCTGTAAGTCACCAAACTGTAGATATTTTTCAAAGGCTTTTTATTAATTTAAAAGACTTTAAATGATTGCATTTTACCTCCTGAGGAGGTATGTATTATTTCTTCCCAAAAGTCATCTGATTTTGTCTTATCCGATTTATTAAACCATTTATCATAGAATGCTTTTATAGTTTGATGAGAGTATTGCCAGTCGTGGATCATCCTAGTGTCTCTAAACATTTTGGTAGCGAACTTAAGAGGAGCAAGTTTGCTGTCAGATGCTGGCCATTTTAACAATACTGCATCATCTTCCAGAAAAATTTCCCATTTATAGTCTATTCCATCGTCACCTTTTAACTCTAAATGAAATTGCTCACCTTTGTTTACTATTGCCTGGTATTCTAGCTTGTCAAGTTCATGAAATGTTTCAATGCAGTTCGCTATCTCGGCTGTGAACTGTGCGATTCCAATATTGTCATGGCTGGTTGGGTTAAGGACAAACTTACGATGATGATCCAACTGCTGGAATGCGACATAGTCAATTCCCGTTGCTTTTGCATATACAACGCATTGACTGATAAGTCCCTCAAGGTTCCGTGGCGCAAATTCATCGCTAAAGTGATAGCGCTTTGGAAGTAATTCTTTTGCGAATTTTTCTGCCTGTTTGCGTAATAAATTTCCCGCTAACTCAAATTCTTTCTTTTCAAAATTTGCTTTTGCTTTATCGATATAGGAATCAGACTTCTTAATGAAAGGAACCGATACCCTACCATTTGTCGACTCATACATTTCGTAAAATAACCAGTCACTAGCGTCATTTTTTTTGGCTTTGTGCTTTGCCAATTCAAAAAACATTCGATCATGAGTTAGAAGTATTTTTTGATAATCAGAAAATTCATCGAGGATAATTTCAAGCACAATATCTCTATTTGCCATGTCAAGACTAATAAGTAAGTCATCAAAAACCAATATTTTTGTTGCATCTGCGATATACTTTTGATCTATCACTGCAAACCGAACTGAAAGCGCAATCGCTGTAAGCCTAGCTTCGTTTAGAAACGATTGAGGTCTGTTGATATTAATCGGGCTTGCTGGGTTATTTCCATTTTCAAGCTCTACAGTTAAAATAATTTTAGGTTTTACTATCTTATGATTACGCCTTGTGGTGCTACCAGGTTCGAAGTCGTCATAAGTCGCTGGAGAATAATGAAAATTGATCTTTAAAGTTTGCTTAAACTTATTTTGAAGATATTCATTAGCGGTTTGAACTATCGAAAGCAGATATCGTTCAAGCTCTGAATTAAAAGCTGTAACCCTACTTTGGAAATCCTGATATTCATGGGTATGCATATTTGGTCTTGGATTAAGCCCGTTTTTAAGATATTCCCACCAATCAGATGCTTTATTGACCCCTGGGCTAACCTCCATAGGAAAATCAATGAACATTAAAACTTCCTTTTCGAACAACTTAAAGAGGTCTATTTGTTCCCGATTGCTAAAATCATATAATCTTGACAATATCCGGTAATTAACAAAATCACTTGCATGAGCAGCTTCCCTTACCAAGCTTCCAGATTTTGTATTGATTAATGTATATGATAGCTTCTTAGTCGTTGTTGTCCTTGTTTCATCTATAAACTCTAATATTAGAGAACTTTCCTCGCCAGGAGCGGCAAATCTATTAATGATGTTTTGATCACTTGTCGGATCGAAATATTTTTTGATATCACTGTCTACGGGCTTATAAACGCTATGTAAAAAGGTGTAGAGTGCCCAATAAACAGAGCTTTTTCCACTACCATTCTCCCCGTAAATTAGCAGGTTTTTAGAATCAATGTCTATTACGTTTTCACCAAGGAAAAACTTGAAATTGTTTAAAATGATTTTGTTGAGCGTTTTCATAAAAATTAATTTAGACTTTTGATTGGCATTACTATATCTTGAAGCCTGAGATCCATCAGTTTTAAATTGCCTCTAAGCGTACTTTCTTTTTTCCTAAAATTTTGATATGCTATATGTATGGTTTTTGCTTGAGCTTCTGGATTCGCAAAATCCTGGAAGGGAGAAAATTCGTTGAGAACATTTTCAATAATCGAAATATTCGCTTCCATGAACTCTTTTCCAAAATAAAGTTCAAGAACCATAGCATCAACAATTTCCTCAAATAGGCTTGCTAGGAAGCTATTCGGCACATAATTATCAACAACCACATTTGAAAGCGAATTATTTAGCGCCAGAATATAATCTACAACTATCACGACAGAGTTTTGAAGTCCAATATCTGCGACTGGTATAGGAATCTGAGATAAATACTCTTTCGAGAGGTTAACTGTCAGTCTTGACTCGTTTGTAAATTGATTGGTGTAATACCAGTTAACTAATTTGGAATTTAGAAGACCTAAAATAAATTTATATGAATAACCACTATCGGAACTTAAAATTAAGTTATTAATTGATTCCTTATTGTAACGCATTTTATTATCATAAGCAGCTTTCAATGGTCGACTACCTCCGGTGATTCTCTGTATGAGGATTTTTTCTGGAACTTCAAACACTTCCCTACTCCTCGCTCGATGTAACAACTTAGAGTTATAATTTAAATACCTGTGTACAGGTTTGATGAAATATGAACTAATATCTTTCCCTTCTAAAAAGGGTTTCCACCCGTCTATTTCAACACTACTTACTACCTCATCTTTATTTTTTGTTATTACTACACCAAAAATCATCTCTTTACATACTGATCCTAACGGAATTTTTCCCTCCTCAATAGCTTCAATTAGTTTTGCCTTTTTACTGTCAATATTTGTAGCAATTACATAGTTCCTATCAACTAACGAGCGCTGTACTATAATATTGGTGTTATTCTTTTCTTTGTTTATTACGGTAATCTCATGATGCGAATTAGCTATTCTCTTTTGTGCAACAATTACAACTGCCGTTGTAACAGCATCGTCAAACACAGCACCCCCTAAATCCACTATAGTATCAATTTGATATTTATCTATTAATAATTTTCTGGAATCTCCATATGATGTCACTCTCAGTAAGGTGTTTGGAATAATGAAAGAAAAGTCACCATTTTTCCTCATCAAATCAAAACTACGTTCAATAAATAAAGTGAATAAGTTAACTTTTCCGCCACCTGTAATATATCTTTCTTTAAAAAATTTTTTGTCAATTTCAGAAATCCCTTCATTGCCTCCAAATACATATGGAGGATTTCCAATTATTACATCGAAACCTGAAAAGGTCCCATCATCATTTAAAATATCAGGAAATTCTATGCGCCATTCGAAAGCATCAGTATAAACTTTGTTACTTCTGATATTCTCAATTTCCAGTACGAGATTATCGATTGAAGTTTGGAGTTTATCGAATTGTTGCTTCACGTCGGATTTTTTCGATTTTGAAAATAAATCTCCGATTTCGACTGTGTTCTCCAGATTCGCCCTTCTGCCACGAAGTCTAGATAATCTTTTTATGCGTGGATCTCGGTTGAATATTTCAGAAGCGTAATCTTTCTTAACCAGTTCTATAAATTCCTCTAGCGCCTCTTTTTCTTCCTTACCGACGGCATGATAATAGTTATGAAAAGCTTCACGGTAAGCAGCAAGTGAGTATCTACCTTGCATTGCAGTCTCTAATTCTTCGGTTAGGGGTAAGCGATTAATTAGAGAGTTACCACATTTGATATTGATGTCAATATTTGGAAGTGTCTCTAACTCTGTAAAATTGGATACTTCCGTATAATATGTGTTTTTTAACAATTCTATCCAAAGGCGAAGCCGACAAATCTTTACTGAATTTTGATTAATGTCAACTCCAAACAAGCAGTTTTCTATCACATTTTGTTTTTCGTGAAACAGTGTTTTTTGCACTCGTTGAGTTTCTGAATGCACAGTAGTTCCAGTGATTTTGTAATCAAAGATTTCGGTATTGTCATTATAAGTTACAATGAGTTCGTCATTTTCTACTTTAACATCATAGCCAGTTAGCCGTACACCATTTTCATCTGCAAGAATTCCTAAATCTGCTTTGATTGCGATAATTTCATTCAAAGCTGAAACCAAAAAGTGACCAGATCCTACAGCCGGGTCGCAAATCTTAATTTCATTTACTATCCTATTAAATTCTAGGATATCGGTTGTTTTAAATTTAGAAGCAACAAAGTTTTTCAGATCTTCAAATTTACCGCAATCTATGAGATATGCTTTATTAAACTTCTTGATGACCGCATTTCTGATTGTTTCTTTGCATATATACATCGTGACAAATCCAGGAGTAAAAAATGAACCGTCTTTATATCCATTAATCTTTTCAAAAATTAATCCTAATACTGATGCATTAATCAAGTTTTTATTCTTCTTCCTGTATTTCTTCCGAGCCTTCTGAAGAAAAATCGTAAGAATCCAGAAATTCAAATAAATACTGGATCGTGAGAATTTCGCCTTTCTTTTTAATGCCTCTGTTATCCTTAAGGATAGTTGTTGGCATAATCTCAAGAAATGCTGTGTTACTCAATGCGCCGACATCAATCGTTTCCTCTTCCAAATATGTTCTTTCAAATAGTGTGCTATTCAGATAAGGTACTTTTGTAAATTTTTCGGTGACATGACTGCGGCGTTTCGTTCTTTTTTCCGCTAACACCTGAAAGAATAGCATATTTAAATCTCCGTAATCAAAAATATGATTGCTGTTTAGAAACTTGTAACTGTCGTCCTTATGATGATATTTATAAAGCTGAGCTTCAAGAAGTTTTATAAACAATATCCTATTAATCCACGTTATTGTAAGCTCAAGAGCAATATTATATAACTGCTCGCCATTGGTGAGTCCAAATTGCTTAAGATTGTCAAGTTTCTTTAGACTCCCCCTATCTTCAAGCTGTACAATTGTGTTTTCAAGAAGTGATGCAACCGAAGGCTTCAGTTTACGTTTTATTAATTTTCTTCCCCCTTCTTTTCTTTCTTCGAGGCCGATAATGTGCAATAACTCTGTATAAAATTTTCTGTCTAATGTGTTGCTGTCATTTGCAAAAGACTGCTTTAGAAGATTTGTCGGTGATAGAAATTTGTATAAAGCAATTAACTGCCTGTCATTTGCAATTGTTTTGCTCTTAGATTTTAAATTGAAGTTCCTTAGATCAAAGTATGTGCATTCACATTTTTCCGTTAAATTATCAAGGTGGTTTTTTGCGTAGCCTTCATAAAACGATCGCGTGTCCTTTCCGCTCAGTTTCCATGATTCAAAATCTTTTCTTAATTTTTGGCTTCGATAGATGTTATCTTCAAACCAATTTTCATCAAAAATAAACCATTCATATATATTGGTAATTACAAGGTGCTTTATATCCAGGTTTTTATGATCAATCCTTTCACGTAAATAGTATAATACAAGTTCGTGAAATGCCTTAACATTAAAACGAGAAGTATTGACCATCTCCGTTTTATTATTTGGATGCTTGATTTCTAAAATTACACCGACACTGTCTTTTGTGCTTTTTCCATTATGAATTACAAGATCGCTTTTTCCCTTAGTATTTATGTCATTAGTATTTTTATACCATGTATCTTTCAGAAAATCAGAAAGCACGTTTTTCAAATGTTCCTCCGACTCGTTTTCATTAATACGATTAAACAGAATTTCTAAATTTGTTTTGAAAGCATCTATTTCAAAACGGTTGACTTTCTCCTTTAGATATGCCTTATTTATGGTCTTTCTAGGGCTATTTAATATTAGATTCATATAGGATTTTGGTCAACAAATAGAAATTTCAATTACAATATTGCGATCATTCATTATAACATATTCTCACAATAATATTCAAAAATAGCCAAAAATCATGGTTTAGATTTGATGTTGCCAAATTTTCTTTGTCGAATCTGCTTTTTTGATATGGAAAATTTTCATCACTTACTATAAATGGTGTCGTGGATTCAATAAGTTATAGTATATATTTACTAGCCAAAAAACTATTTGAAATTTCTACCGGCATGGAACAAATTCTTCGGTTCTTCTTCCCTAGCCTCAGTACGTTTGTTTTGTGATGGATAGGGTGCTGTTTTTTCATCTCCACGGGCTGAGGTCAAAACTGGAAGCTCATCAACCTCCCGTTGCACCAACTTGCCAAGCATCTTGGTAAAATCAAAACATTTGCTCACGATTACATGTACGACTTGTCCCTCGCGCTGCAGACGGCCTTCGACCATTAGCAGTCTTGAATGCAGGATTTCCTTGCGGTAAGTTTCAAACAATTTTTCAAATACTACTAAATTACAATATCCGCTTTCGTCCTCAATAGTGATAAAGCATACACCGCCCGCTGTTCCGGGACGCTGGCGAACCAATACTAACCCAGCTACTTTCACCAGCTGACCATCTGTCGAATCATTGTTAATGTGATGGCAAGTTCTGATGTTGAGCATATCGAGCTGCGAGCGAACAAAACTTACCGGATGTGCTTTTAGAGAAAGTCCTGTAGTTGCGTAATCTTGAACGACATGCTCTCCCTTGCCCATTAATGGAAGTTCAACCTGCGTTTCCAATACGCTTTCAGACGGTTGACCCTTGAATAGTTCCTCCGGCATATCTTTTAAGGCAGAAACTTCCCAAAGTGCCTTTCGCCTATCCATTCCCATCGAACGAAACGCATCTGCATCTGCCAACCGCTCCAGGGTGGCAATCGATATTCCTGAATCCCTGATTTCGGTAATACTTCGATACCCATTAGCTCTTCCATTAACCAAAATGTCCATATCATCGGCCCTTATCCCGCTTATCTGCCGAAATCCCAAGCGCAGCGCAAAATACTTCCCTGATTTTTCTTCGAGTTTGTTGTCCCAAAAGGAATGGTTGACGTCAACTTCGCGAACTTGAACCGAATGCTTCCGCGCATCAATAACGATTTGTGCCGGCTGGTAAAAGCCCATCGGCATACTATTTAGCAATGCGGCAGCGAAAACGTCAGGATAGTAATGTTTAAGCCAACAGGATACATAAACGAGGAGGGCAAAACTGGCAGCATGGCTTTCGGGAAATCCATAACTCCCAAACCCTTCCAGCTGCCTGAATATCCTTTTTGCAAATTCCTCTGTATATCCCTTGTTCATCATTCCGTCGATGAGTTTTTGCTCATACTGGTTCACCATTCCCTTAAACTTAAATGTTGCCATGCTGCGACGCAGCCCATCGGCCTCAGCAGGGGTAAAGCCCGCCGCTACTATGGCAATCTTCATCGCCTGTTCCTGAAACAGCGGAACGCCCAACGTGCGTCCAAGAATCTTTTCCAGTTCCGGCGACGGGTAAACTACAGGTTCCTCACCGCTGCGCCTGCGCAAATAAGGATGAACCATATCTCCCTGGATTGGGCCGGGGCGAACGATCGCGACCTCTATCACCAGATCGTAGAATTCTCTTGGCTTAAGCCTTGGGAGCATAGACATCTGTGCCCGGCTTTCGATCTGGAATACGCCAAGGGTGTCGGCCAGGCAGATCATGTCGTAGACTTCCGAATCATCCTGCGGTATGTTTGCCAAGGTATACTGCACCCCGTAATGATCTCTGCAAAGATCAAAAGCCTTTCGGATACAAGTCAGCATCCCAAGTGCAAGCACGTCAACTTTTAAAAAGCCGAGCGCGTCAATATCATCCTTGTTCCATTCGATATTTGTTCTGTCCGCCATCCTTGCATTTAGGATTGGGCACAGATCGGTAAGTTTTCCCTGCGTAACTACAAATCCCCCTGTGTGCTGCCCAAGCTGGCGAGGGAAGCCCATCATCTGAGCTGTAAGTTCCAGCGTCTTCTTTAAATGCGGGTCATCGGGATTTAGTCCCTGCTCGGTCACCCGTTTTCCTTCGAACCATTCATCGGTAAATTCCCAGATCGAAGTCGATAGGCGATTGATTGTGTCAACAGATAGTCCCATAGCCTTTCCTACATCCCGGATCGCTCCTTTCTGGTGTTGCTGGGTAACCGTGGCAACTATAGCTGCACGGTCACGGCCATACTTAGTATAGATATATTGAATGATTTCCTCTCGTCTTTCATGTTCGAAGTCTACATCAATATCCGGCGGTTCGTTTCGTGCCGGTGAGATGAAACGCTCAAATAGCAAATCAAACTTCATCGGATTGACAGATGTGATTCCCAGTACGAAGCAGATTGCAGAATTAGCTGCCGAGCCCCGTCCCTGGCAGAGAATCCCACGGGATCTGGCCTCACGAACAATATCCTCAACAAAAAGGAAATAATTCGCATAATCCATCTGCCTTACAAAAGCCATTTCATGATGGATCATGTTGACAACCTTTTCCGGGATCTCTTCGCCATAAAATTCATTAGCGCCTTTCCACGTTAAAAATTCGAGCTCTTCCATTGGGGTGCGTCCGCTTGGGTTGATTTCTTCTGGGTAGACATATCTTAGCTCGTCCAGAGAAAAATTGCAAGCTTCGGAAATGACCATCGAATTGTGGATTGCGCTTGGATATTTTCTGAAAAGTCTGTCCATCTCTGCCACCTCTTTCATGTACCGCTCAGCATTTTGATGCAATCGGAATCCTGCTTCCTGAATGGTACATTTCTCCCTAACACAGGTCAGTACATCCTGAAGTTCTCTTCGTGAAGGATTGTGATAGTGGATGTCGCCTGTTGCGACTACCGGTATTTCGTAAAATTTGGAAAGCTGTGAAGTTCTAAATATCAGCTTATCATCGTTTCCCAGATAAGATCTTGTCGCCGCAAGGTAAAGCTGACCACCTAAAGCTTCGCGATATTCTGCAACTGAGGCGATAAAGCTAGCCTCATATTCAAAGCGGCGGTTCAAAGCGCCCGGCATTACAAGGGCAAAGATGGTCCCTTTGCTGTGGGCGTAAACATCCGCACGTGAGATATGGCAGCTGCCCTTTTCCGCACGCATATTGCCCAATGTCAATAGTGCGGACAACCTGCCATAAGCTTCCCTGTCCGTTGGATAGGCGAGCAGGCTCGGTCCATCCAGCAGATCCAGCCTGCAGGCGGGAATTAGTTTTATGTTTTTCTCACGGCAGGCAGCATGCGCACGTACGATTCCGGCAAGTGTATTCCTGTCGGTTATGGCTAATTTTTTATAACCGAAGATTTCGGCCTGTTCAACCAGTTCTTGCGCATGCGAAGCGCCACGCAAAAAGCTGAAGTTTGAGGTAATCTGTAATTCACTGTAAGCCATAACCCATCTCCTTTAAGCAAAAAATCCATGAATAAACCACTTGTGTTTTTGTTCCCCACCATAGTGTCCGGAACGGAAAAGCCAGTAGCGGCATCCTTCTTCATCTTCCACCTGATAATAATCCCTATGCTCTCCCTTATCCATCCACCATTCGCGCTCAATCCGCTCGGGACCGTCTGCCTTTGAAATCAGGTGGCGGACGCCTTTATAAATAAAAAACTTTGGCGGATGATCCGGAATAAGCGCCATTACCTCAATAGGGGCGGGAACCTTAAGCATTTCGGTCGGCCGGGGCTTATCCGTTCGCCATGGAGTTGAGGCCTTTTCTGTTACCGAAGCTGCCTTTGATATTGCACGTTCCGGCCAGTATCTGGTTGCAGGCAAAAAACGATGGATTGCTTGCGCACCAACCTTTCCGGCAACACGGTCCAGAAACCTGATCACACTATTATCATTCAGGCCGGGCTTGGATGACCACATTTCTTCCTGGGGCACCTCGACATCCTCCACCTTTGGCGCATCAAGAACAAATAGTTCAATTCCCAGGGCTGGTCGGATCTGATCGATCTTTAACTGAAAAAGTTTGAATAGATGACTCACACTATGCGAAGCGCCACTGGTTCCGATGGAAACCTGCACAATTTTTCCATCGATACGGTATCCTGTGAGTATCCCGGTTCGCAATCCCTTACCTTCAGATTGCATCCTGTTGCACAGATTTTCAAGCATCTTTTGAATCGCTATCTCAATTGCAGTTTTGGTTTTGATCGGTTCCATGCAGGCTAGCCTTTCGCTAAATGCTACGGGAATCTTTAATGGAATAAGCGCTTCTGCTTCAGTTCCAATAGCCTGAGCCAGCCGCAATAAAAAATCTTCCCCAAATCGCCTGCGCACTACCGATCTGGGCATACCGATAAAGCTTTTTATCTGATAGAATCCCAGTTTGCGAAGTTTCGCAAGAACTGTATCTTCCAATCTTAATGCCTCAGGAGACAGACTGAGCAATGCATCTACGTGTCCGCCGGAAGGAATCAATGGCGTAACTTTACCAAACCGGGAAACGGCCCATGCAGCGCCGGGTGTATCGGCAATCGCTAAGCGTACGGTATATCCCTTACTTTTAAGCCTGCTGACAATTTCTTTCAGGTATTCTCGCTCTCCGCCCCAAAGATGCGGACAGCCTGAAACGTCAAGTAACAGTCCGTCCATTCCAAATTCGTCAATGGATACAATGGGCGAATAGCGCACGCACCATTCGCCCAGTCCTCTTAGAAGGTTTTTTGCACGGCCTGGTTTATCGTCCAGAACCTCGAGACCCGGACATACGGCCTTCGCATCCGCTGCACGCATGCCGACCTCAACGCCAAAGCTCAATGCCAATGGATTTACAGCAGTTATCATCATCCTCCCATGGTCGGGCGCAGCAAAAACAAAAGGCACCTCGGCCAGTTCAGGGCGGCGGATAAGCTGCCAGTCAGCCAGTAATTGGCGGAACCATATCGAAACAAAACGCCTTTGCATAATAGCTATCCAACTTGTCTGCCCTCCAGATCAGACCAAATCGGTTGATTACCGGTTTTTTTAATTTCCTCAAATTTTTCGCCTGCCCATTCCAGTATAAAGCTTCCCGGATTTCCATTACGGACTTTTAGCAGCTCAACCTGCCAGCGCGGGAATCCGATCCCGGGCAGGCCGTCCTGCGTAACTGAAGGCAGCGGCCTGACTTTCCATCTGGCTGTTGCCACAGTGCTCGCCTTCTTATTTCCGTCCTTGCGCAGGATAAATCCCGTAACACCACTGGTCTCGACCGCCAGCTGAAGCCTGCGGGATTCTATAAGGCTCACATTGTTCAGTTCTGCCACAACGGCCGCAAGCCCCTCACATTTAATGGCCTCCTCTGTAATCCATAGCACATCTTTTTCGCTCTGGACATCCATAAAAATAATGCGCTCAGGTTCTACGTTAAATAGGCTCAAAGAAGCGGGAAAGAGATGCCGGGTCGTGCTTACCCACACGCAGGCCGCACCATTTTCCATAAGGACGGCAAGTAGTCCAGCGATAAAGCCGTCACTGGCCGCCGAATGCTCCGGCTGAATGGTGATAAACTCATGAATTGCCTTTTTTGGAAAAACACCACCGGGAAATGAATTTTCTATCTCTCCCAGTCCGATTCGTTCGGCATTGCCTGTGGGATGGGGTTTAAACCCCTGCCATAACAGGATATCCTGTTGCAGTTTCTGAATTAATTCTTTGTTGGCATCCATGATTTACTGAATTAAATACTATTATATTTAGTATTACGAAATTATACAACAAACATAAAGCTAAAAATGTTAGTAAAAAATGAATTGTGGAAAACATTCCCGTTTTGGTGGAAAGTTTGCATTGCCTACTGTGATAACACCTTCGATAAGATAGATGTTAAACATTATTTATGGATAATGATTCTTAATCGATTTTATTCCCATCTTCCTGATTTACAAAACCTATCTGCCCAAATAATTGTTGTAACAAAATGGACAGAAAAGAAGTAACGAGCCTAATTAGCGAATTAGAAAAAAGTGTCATCAGCTGGGCAAAAGCACATCGCAGTGAACTGATAATTGGCGGTATTTTCGGATTTTCCCTTACTGCAGCTTATCTCATTTTCTCAAAAAAACATTTTAAGTTGACTAAGCAGTTAAAACCATTGGAAACCGGACTGAATATGGAAAGATATATTTTTGAAATCCCAACCGACAGCGGGATAAAAGAGGCTGTTGTAGAAACTTCAGGCGAATGCTACGGGGTGAGGTTGGATGGTAAATACCTTGGAAGCATGTGGCGTGATGAAAATCTTGGTCTTCAATGGGACACACTCGATGAAGAACTAGCGCCTCATGTCTGGGATATTGCATCCAAGCTTTCAGAGGCTTTTTCCAGACAAGGATATCCCTCACTGTTGAAGGGTGCTTATCCCGAAATTGAGTCTACCCAGTGGAAGAGTAGTGAAACCCTTGAGGTGGTTATTTCAAAGGAAACAGATATGGAAGTCTTTACTACGTTCTTAAAAGATGAGGTCTTAAACCTCGTTGATTTCGAGGAGCACCTGGACCTGATGGTTAAGAAATCTGGTGATCCGTATTTTGCAATTATAGGCATCAACTAACCATTTTTTATTTGGTTAACGATTTTGTATTTTTAAGATGATGAAAATAGAAGAGGCTTTTGAGATTGTCCTGCCCGATATTAAGATGATCGTTACCTCGCATCTGATCGGAGGCAGTGAAATATATAGGATCGAGTTCTCGGATGGAAGACCACCACTAAATGTAACCGAAGCGAACGGTTACAGGCCATTCTGGACATCTGTTCCGCAGGGAAGACAGATAGAGGCCGAATTTTTTGGTAAAAAGATTGCTGAACATTTGAAAAATAAATAATTATGTGTTACTACAATGGTCAACGCGTTTCAAGGGCAGAGTTTATTTCACTCCTTCAACTTGAAAAGGCGGTAAAAAATTATCAGTTTCTCGACAGGGCTGTTCATAACGGTTTTGCCTACTCACCCGTTGCGGTATTAAAAAGAGATGCAGAGCAGACAAACTTTGATATCGTGCAGATGGAATGGGGTTTTTTGCCTCCCTACCTTAAAAACCGCGAGGCTGCAAAGAATTTTCGCAACGGATATAAAGATGCTGCCGGTAAATGGCATATCGGATATACTACACTCAATGCAAAGGCCGAAAATCTTTTTTCAAATGAAAAAGGTGGTCCATCGATTTATGCAAAGGCAGCCCGCGAGCGCAGATGCCTGGTGCTTTCAACGGGATTTTATGAGTGGCGACATGTATTTCCAAAAAACAAAAAAACAGGAGAGCCTTTGAAAACTGCCGTTAAGTATCCTTACTATATTTCTGTTAAGGACGAGGAATACTTCTACATGGCGGCAATTTATCAGGAATGGACCGATCAGGAAACCGGCGAAATTGTTGAGACAGTTGCTGTCACTACCGCGCCGGCCAATCCGCTTATGGAACAGGTTCATAATTCCAAAAAACGTATGCCTACCATTTTAAATGATGAGCTGGCCTATGAATGGATGTTCGGAGATTTAAGCGATGAGCGAATCACCGAGATTGCATCCAGTCAGTTTCCTGCCAAACAGATGGATGCCTGCACGATTGCGAAAGAATTCTTGTCGACACTTGAGCCATCAACGCCCTTTATTTATGAAGACCTGCCCGCCATCGAATACTCGATTTAACACGGATGGATGCTTCCATAAAGCGCATTAAAGGACTGATCGCTTAGCTTTTAAAACCATTTTCAGTTGAGATGGGTTATATCATAAAAATTAATATTATGAGCGATAACAAACATAAACAGGACGGTAGAGAAGATTCAAAAGTTGACCTGAACGATGCAAGCGAAGTTGCTTATGCAGCAAAACAGGCTGGAGTAACTTCTGCCCGATATAAGGAACTGGCTAAAGCGACGGGAAGTTCTTCCAGGGCTAAGATTGCCGAATATATAAAAACTCATGCCAAGGCGTAAGTCGGTAGATGTCTCACTTGATGGGCTTGCCGGAAAACTTGGAGCAGAGATTTTTAGTGAATCTCCGGGTTTTCTCTGTTTGCTCCCTCAGGATGTTCATGAATCGATACTTGGAAGAGGGAATTCTGTTGCGGAAGCTATAAATAACTGGGATGAAAAACTCAAGGCTCATCTCCGCAACAGTACCGCCGGGGATCCTGTAGTGGATCATGTCCAAAAAATACTAAGCAGTACCACGCCTGATCATGTTCAGTCCTTTTATGATCAGTTTTACCCGGTTAGGAAAAAACAGTAATCTAAATATCGTGATGGATAAGCAGCAAAACAGTCAGGCAAAGTTTGGAAATGAAGCGGACAACGACAGCAATTCAGAAAAATTCGTAAGTCCCGATGATCGCCTGGACAGACATGAGACTGAAAGCGATATTGATTCCCTGGAGCCGCAGGAGTTCGGGACAAATGAAGGCGAGCTAAATGTGGATGATCCTGGTGAGCTCCGCTACTGGGCTGAACAGTTTCAGATCAGTACGGATGAACTAAAATCCGCGGCAATTCTGCGGGGAAATTCCATACACGAAATTAAAAAATATCTATCCGCATAATTCCATGGCAGAACTACCTGATTTAACCGTATTCGCTCAGATATTGACCAGAAGATTTAAAGGGCAGACTTTGGAGACGCTCGAAATTACGGTATCCAAAAAAATTAATTTCTCCGCCAAGGAAATGAAAAAAGCTTTGGAAGGCAGAGAACTTTTGGATGTCCGGCGTTCCGGAAAGACGCTTCAGCTTATTTTCTCAGGTTCACAGGTTCTCGGTCTTCATTTAATGCTCAGGGGCGAACTGATCTCCATAGATCAGGATGAGCCGCCACGCTTCCAGATTCTAGGGTTTCATTTTGAAGGGGGTGATGCATTTGCATTGATCGATCTTCAAAAGCAGGCAACACCCACCTTAAATCCTGAATATACCGATGTTCCAGACGCGCTTGAGATGGAAGAGGATTATTTTTTTGATTTACTGGCTAAAAAGAGAACATCGATAAAAACGTTGTTAATGGATCAGCATCTTGTTCGCGGGATAGGCAATTCCTATTCGGATGAGATACTTTATCATGCCGGCATCTCTCCGTTTTCAGTTGCCAAAGCCATTCCAGCTAAAGCAGCAAAGAAACTATACAAAATTATAAAATCTGTCTTGAGCGATGCAATTTCAAAAATCGCAGAAGCAAATGGCGATGAGCTAAAAGGTGAGCTTCGTGATTTTATGTCTGTGCATGGTGCAGAATTAAAAAAGACATCCAAGGGCGAGGAGATTTTGTCTGAAAAAATCGGTGGGCGCACAGCTTACTTTACCAAATCGCAGGAACTTTTTGAATGATTCTAAGCACTTATAACATTAATGGTGTCAACGGCAGGATCGAAATTTTGCTGAAATGGTTGAAGGAGCGTTCGCCGGACATTGTCTGCCTGCAGGAAATAAAATGTCAGGACAAGGATTTTCCGGCCAAAAAGTTGATGGATGCAGGATATCACTCCATATGGCAGGGGCAGAAAAGCTTGAACGGTGTTGCAATCTTATCTAAGACGGAAATCAAAGAAACGAAACGCGGACTTCCTGGCGATCCTGCCGACGACCATAGCAGATACATCGAAGCATTTATAAGTGGACTCGTTATAGGTTGTATTTATCTTCCAAACGGAAATCCGGCACCAGGTCCAAAATTTGAATATAAACTAAAATGGTTCAAAAGGCTGAATGCCCATTCGAAAAAACTGCTTTCGTTCGGCATCCCGACAATTCTTATCGGCGACTATAATGTAATACCGACTAATCTTGACCTTTATAATCCCGAAAGGTTCAGGGATAATGCCCTTTTCTTTCCCGAATCGAAAAAAGCATATAAGAAGCTTTTGGCTCTGGGCTGGACCGATGCAATAAGAACCCTGTATCCTGATGAAATTATATATACCTTTTATGATTATCTCCGGAATGCATTTGGAAGGAATGCCGGTTTAAGATTGGACCATTTCCTGCTGTCTCCAGGCTTGTCAGAGAAGCTGATTAACGGTGGAGTCGATAAACATGTCCGAAGCTGGCAGGGAACCAGTGACCATTGCCCGGTTTGGATCGAAATTCAACCAACAAAATAATATATTATATCAATGACTTACAGAGCTGGATAAATTTTTAAAATTAAATTGACATCAAAATAGTTACTATCCCTTTTTCCGTAGGATAACAAAAATTTATCGCCATAAGCCAAACCTAATCGCTTTTCAATATTCTCCATTCCTTTATTAAAGCCTGAATGGTGGATCCTGGTGTTGATCAAATTAGAAGTACTTATTGACAATTCGTTTTTACTCAATTTAATATCTAATAATCCAGGTTGGTTTGGCTTTTGTAAATTTCCATGCTTAAGCATGTTTTCTAACAATGTGATTACGACCAATGGTATAAAGCGAAAATTTTTAACCTCTTCAGGAAAAGAAAGATTGATATACTGTTCTTTGTCTTTCCTTATTTTATTAAGCGATATGAGGTTGTTAATCTGATGCAGTTCCTCCTCCAGCTTGGGAAATTCTTCGGGGGATTCCTTGGTTTCAAGGCTAAACCGCATCAATTCGGCCAAATTAAGAACTGCTTCTCCGGCGTCCTCATTAAATTTCCGGACGCTATCATATAAAAAACTCAATGTGTTGAATAATAGGTGTGGATTGATTTGGGCTCGTAAATATTCATACTTCGCAACATGCAATTCATTTTGCATCTCTTTATTTTTCAAATCGTTCAAATATTCCATTCTTTCTGAATGTTCTCTTTTTAAACGTTCCGCTTTGAAACGCAAAAACAAATAGTAAAAGCAGGAAAGAACGATAAAAAACAAACCTCTCCAAAGCGATTGAAAAAAACTTTTATGGTTAGTAATAATTGATGGGATATTAAATCCTTTATGAGTTCCTTCCAGTACGTAATTAAGATAAGATCTGAAAAAAATATACAAACCGATTTGAATTATCATGAGGATGATTACCCTTGTCCAGGGTTTAGGCTTTGTAAAACTCTTCTTGAGCACAAAATGCGCATTCGCATAAAATAGAAGAATATTAAGAATATAATGGAGGGCATAATTCAAAGCTTTTCCAAAAAAGCCCATTGAAAGTCCGATCAGTCCGATCTCTAATGTTATGAATATTGCCCATCCACTTAGGTGCAAGTGCTGCACTTTTCCCCATTCGAAAATTTTCTTAGTCATGCTATAATTGCTCTTGGTGTAACCTCATTTTATCGCGGTGTAAAAAGTTTTTTTACGCTAAATAATGGCTCTAGTTTCAAAATAAAAACATGAAACAGAACCCTAAAAAACTGGTCAAAAAAACAGTATTTGTTTTTAGATCGCAGCAAACAATCCGAAAGTCCGAAACTGATCCGACTACTTCCAGCATCATCATTATTTCCAATGAAACGTTGGTTAGCCATCGTTGAGTGTTGGTTTCAAATTTGAATCCTTAAGACTTCCGGCCGGATCTTAATGTTTTATTTTCAGAAAATTCAATAAAGCCTTGCTTGTAGTTGTTGCCCATCGGAATGATGTGTGCTCCAAGCTTTAGTGTGTTCCCAGCTATTTTTTCAACCCTTTCTTCATTTACGAAGTAACTGCGGTGAACTCTATAGAACAATGTACCCCAAAACTCCTTTTGTGCACTTCCCCAAATTCAGACCAGTTAAAAGTATAATTCTAGACCGAGCGCAGCGAGGCTATTAGAAAAACTATTAATTTTAATTGGCAATATGAAAAGAATCAAGTTTACGGAATCCCAGATTGTAAAGGCAATCAAGGAACATGAGAATGGCAAGAATGTGCACGATCTCTGCAGAGAGTTAGGAATAAGTACAGCAGCCTTTTACAAATGGCGCCAGAGATATGGCGGAATGGAAGTAAAAGAGTTGTCAAAACTTAAGGCATTGGAGGAAGAAAATGCACGTTTAAAGAAAATGTATGCTAATCTTAGCCTCGTGCATGAAGTTTTCAAGGAGGCTGTAGAAAAAAAGCTTTAACGCCTGACGAAAAAAGGGATTTAGTGGATGAAATGGTAAAAAGGATAAGCCATCGTCAGGCCTGTAAATGCGTTGGATTGAACCGCAGCAAACATTATTATCAACATAAACGACGGGATGATAGTGAAGTAGTTGATGCGCTTTCACTTCTTGTTGAAAAGCACGTCTCCATAGGCTTCTGGCAGTGTTACTACCGATTGCGTCGAAAAGGGCTTAAATGGAACCATAAAAAGATTTATAGGATTTATACATCAATGAGGCTTAATATCCGCCGCAGGGCAAAAAAGAGGCTGCCAGAAAGAGTCAAAAAGCCTTTGTCTGTACCAGAAACTATAAATGAGGTATGGTCCATGGATTTTATGAGCGATGCGCTTTGGAATGGAAGGAAATTTAGGTTGTTGAACATCGCTGATGATTACAACAGAGAGATGCTAGCTATGGAGATAGATTATTCACTGCCGTCCTTGCGGGTTATCAGAGCGTTGGATGAGTTGAAACAATATAGGGCACTTCCAAAAAAAATAAGAATGGATAATGGGCCGGAGTTCATCTCGCATAAGTTGGATGAATGGGCAAAGGAAAACAATGTTGAACTAGTTTTTATTCAGCCAGGAGAGCCAACACAGAACGCGTATATTGAAAGATTGAATGGAAGCATCAGAAGAGAATTGCTAAATGCATACATATTTCACTCCCTGGATGATGTAAGGGAGAAAGTAGAGGAATGGATGATGGATTACAATTACCATCGACCACATCAAGCATTGAACTTCAAATCTCCTGTAGATTTATTACAGGAAATTTGAGGACAAAATTATACTTTTGAATGGTCTGAAAAACAGGGGAGCCTACACTTTTCAACTTCCTTCATTGTCAAATAGACTGTGTAATCTTCATCCTCAGTGACAATTTTCATGTAGTTTTTCAAGCTTTCGAAAAATAATATTTTTGATTTCTTTATCTTCAGTTTCTGTCCCCTTTCGCCAATGCTGACATAGAAATATTTTTTCTGAGCAATCCGTATCCCTTCAATTCTTTTTCTTTCTGCATCTAAAATGTCCCAAACGGTTTTAATGAATTTCGGTTTTGAGATCGGCTTAACCAGATACCTAGATGCATTTACTTCGAAAGCTTCTATTGCATATTTTGTAAATGCAGTAGTAAATACAATAAATCGAGCTCGATTTACTAATTTTTTTGCAAGCTCAATGCCGGTAATTTCTGGCATGTCTATATCCAAAAAAATAAAGTCTATTTTATCTCTGATACTGATTTCTGATAGTGCAATAAGAGGATCAAGAAAAGTCTTGATTAACTTTAGGTTGGGATTCGTCTCAATGTAATCTGAGAGAATCGAGATTGAATGTTTTTCATCGTCGATTACGACGCAACGAAGTTGTTCCATATGTCAAAGTTTAGGGTAATCTCAAAAATGATCCCTCAATTACTTTGCATATCCAAATTAACTTTTTTCTTTTGGTTCGATTTTAATCACCTCAGTGGTTTTCTTTTGGGATAAAGAACCATCTTTGTTAATTTTGTTTGTTCTCCTTAAAGTTAATATGACCATGTCATATTTTGGCTGCTCCAAGGGGAGGATATCTTGTATAGTGCAATTGAGAGCGCTTGCTAACAAGTTTATATGTCTAATGCTATATTTTGCTCTTTCAGTGAACAGCTCAACTTTTCCTACAAAACCTTCTGATAAACCCATCTTTTGCGTTAGTGAAACTTGAGATAAGCCAAGCTTTGACCTCAAGTTTTTTACATTAACAATAATTAAATAATCCAAATGAGAAATTTCTATAGTTACAATCTCAGGGTTGGAATTCCGGTTCTGCATTATGTTGCAAGGAACAATAAAATGAAAATTTTGTCACAGGTGCATGTGGAAGTAAAATTTTTTATTTATATTAGCTTAATAAAATTTATTGTTGGTTAAATGACATTTAACTACAAGATTTGATTTTTTATTACCGAAAAACCTTGTGACGAAAAGTAGGACGTTTGAACACAAGCAGTAGGTGAAAACTCAAATCCTGTGCTATCTTTGCATAGCATAAGGACTTGGGTCGCCTGCTATTCTGTGTTCGGCCGCTGCAAAGCGGTTGGTGGTCCTACACCTTCGTCTCAGAAAAGCTAAGGGCGACCCTTTTTATTTTCTAAAGGTTTTTTGGTATAAACCAAAAAACGTGAGACATCAAATGAAATTTATTGATCTATCTACATTTTTCCATTGGAAAGGTGCGGGAGGATACTGCTTAAATTTCAACACAAACAGATCTGTTTATTGTGGTTTTGCGTTCATAATTCTTATTAGCCTGGTTATCTGTTCTCCTGAATAAGATACCAGGCTAAGGCAGGTCAACCCTACGGTTAATGATATAAAATAGGTTCTTTAATAATGCGCCTGCCTTAGTTGTCTTCAATATTTGAGATTCCTCATTTAATTTTCCGATCAACTAACTTAAACCAACAAACAATGAAAAAAACGATATTCTCAATCGCTAGTGCACTGCCATGCCTTTTTTTTGGAGTCGACCTTATAAAGAAACCCAAGAGATGTGTTCCACCTTTTTATGGGAATTTAAGCTTAAGCTGTTTTCAATTGGATGGTCAGACAACAAGGAATGTTGCTAAATTGGCCAATAGAGAGATAAATCTAGAAAGACTACTTAGAAAGAAAATCATTCAGTTAACTGCGGTTTTGTTTTTCTTCTCAACTACTCTATTCGCACAGGCGAGGGCAACAAGCCGCCAACTCGCAATCAACGATAAAGTACCTAATCTGACCCTTTCTCAAATCCTAAATTTTAACCAAAAAAGCGCTGAATTTTCGAGTTTTAAAAATAGAGCCGTCGTCCTTGATTTTTGGGCGACATACTGCTCTCCTTGCATCGCAGAATTTCCGAAAATGGATGCTATGCAGAAAAAATATGGTAAAAATATCCAGTTTTTATTGATGAATGCCTACGCAAGTGATACTGTAGAAGTTCTAGAAAAATTTTTAGCGGAGCAAAGGGCGAAAATTAAAGATTTCGCTTTGCCGATAGTGCTCAACAGCACTGAAATAAAGAACGTTTTTCCAGTCAATACAATGCCGCACTATATCTGGATTGGTGCGGATGGACGTATTAAAGCGATTACAAGTGCGAAAGAACTTACAGAGGAAAACGTCTCGCGACTTATTGCGGGTTTGAATCTTAACCTAAAAACTAAAAAAGATTAATATGATGGCAAATCATTTCAACACTAGAAAAATGAAGTGGAATTTTCTACTGTTTTGTATGGCTCTGATGATAATTATCCTTTCTGCAATAACGGCTTTTTCTCAAGAAGCGAATGTGTTAAAAGGGAAGGTTACTGACTTCGATGGAAAGGTAATTCCGGCCAGTGTTCGCTCGAAGAAGAGTATGACAATAGTTGATGAGGCTGGAAACTTTACTATTGCAAAATTAAATGCTGGCGATACAATTCGTATCACTGCAACAGGTTATAAAACCGTCAATCGAGTCTTTGAGAAGTCGTCTTCTTTTATGATAATAAAGATGACCGAAGAAATTCAGCAATTACCGGAAGTTTTGGTACAGACAGGTTATCAAACTGTCAGACCTAACGAGATAAACGGAACGGTTTCCGTTATTGACGAAAAGGCTCTAAATGCCCGTTCAGGAACTAGCATTCTTGACCGACTCATTGGGCAGAGCAGCGGTCTTGTTTTCCAGGCAGGTAAAACCAATACAAATCCCCAGAGCACAACAAATATAAATATTCGTGGACTCGGTACAATCAATGGTCCACTCGACCCTTTAATTGTTCTGGACGGATTTATTTATGAAGGTGATTATAACAATATTAATCCTAACGATGTAGAAAACGTTACAATCCTGAAAGATGCTGCAGCGTCCTCGATCTGGGGGGCTAGGGCAGGTAACGGTGTTATAGTAATCACCACAAAAAAAGGCAGGCTAAATCAGCCCGCTCAGATTTCCTTAAATATTAATTACCTGTATCAGGGATTGCCCAAACTTGAAAAACTTGCTGAGATGACAAGCGAAGATTACATCACGGTAGAAAAGCAGCTCTTTAACAGTGGATACTTCAATGACCGTATTAACTCAAGTCCCTGGGCTGCGCTGACGCCGGTTATTGAGATTTTATTAGCCCAGCGAACTGGTAAAATAACTCCCGCAGATGCGAATACCCAAATCCAGCTACTAACCCAAAACAATACGAGGCAATCGTACCTAGATAACTTCTACACTAAAGCGCTGACACAACAATATAGTCTTAGTGTTAAGGGGGGAGGAGATCGCAACACTTATTTACTGTCTGCCGCATATGACAGAAGTAAAGGCCAGAGCTACGAGACCACTAACCGTTTGAACCTTCACCTTGCCAATGACTTTAAAATATTAAAGAATTTGAATCTTCAAACTAACATATACTACACTGATGTAAATGGGCAAAGTGGACGTCCAAAGTATAATAGCTTAAATGTCGGAACGCGCAATCCTACATACCTTGATTTTTCTTCTCCTAATGGTTTGGCAGTCCAGTTCCGGGCAGCCTATACAGATACACTGGCAAAGGGTAAATTGTTGGACTGGAGATATTATCCTACTGAGGAGTATAAACATAGCTATACAAATCAGCATTCCGAAGAGCTATTTGCTAATGCATCCATAAATTATAAGATTTTTGATGGGTTAAACCTTCAGCTGAGCTACCAGTATCAGCGGCAAAATACTACGAGCAAAACCACATCGGATGCTCAAAGTTATGTTGCACGAAATCTTATTAACACTTTCAGTCAGTATAACAACGCAACTGGTATTGTTACCTATCCTGTTGCCAGAGGAGGCATCTTATCGAATAGCAATTCAATCGTTAATTCCCAAACGGCTAGGTTTCAGCTTAATTATAACAAAATTTATGGCCTTCATAGCATCAATGGAATAATTGGAGGAGAGGCAAGGGCTTCCAATAATTTCAGCGATGGATACCGCAGGTTAGGTTACCAGACCGACCCACTCTACTCAAGCTACGTTGACGAAGTTGGAATTTATCAAGTCTATCCTTCAAGAAGCAGTGCACAAATTGGCGGCTTCGGAACGCCTACTGAAACAGCATATCGTTTTCTTAGTCAGTATGCGAATGTGGCTTACAGTTATAAAGGGCGGTATATCTTGTCTGCAAGCGCCCGAAGAGATGGCTCAAATATCTTTGGAGCGAGTACTAACGATAAGTGGAAACCCCTTTGGTCGGCTGGGGTGGGGTGGAAAGTTTCCCAAGAAGGGTTTTATGCCATTGACTGGCTCCCTGTTTTATCATTAACCACGACCTACGGTTATAGCGGTAATGTTGATTTGTCCAGAACAGCTTCTCCCATTGCTGGATATGCTATTAATCCGATTACTGGGCTCCCGCTAACCAGAATAGCCAGTATCAACAATCCAAACCTGAGATGGGAGCAACTTGCGCAATTTAACATCAAGCTAGACTTCGAATTAAAGAGGCGGTCAGTAGCAGGTTCAGTTTCATGGTATGCGAAGACTGGTACCGATTTGTATGGCAAAGCGCTGTATGATTATACAACCTGGGGTGGGGCAGATGAACTTGTGCGGAACATAGCTGACATGAGAGGATATGGAATGGATGTGGATCTGCATCTTCAAAATGTTCGTTCGACAAACTTCAACTGGGATTCAGATTTATATTTTAGCTACAACTTAAGCAAAACCACTAAATATTTCCGCAAATCCGGGAATAGCCTCTTTGGAATATTAAGCAATGGTTCCTCGATAACTCCACTTGAGGGATATCCTCTTTACTCAATTGCTGCATATAAATGGGGGGGGCTGGACTCGAAGGGAAATCCTCAGGGTTTTTTGAACGGCGAGCTCAGTAACAATTACGCGGCAATGGCCACTGAGGCTTCAACCAGCGGAAATAATGTTGAGTACATGGGCCCAGCCAGCCCCACATATTTTGGCTCGTTCATAAATACTTTCAGATTGGCAAATTTTAACATTTCAATAAACCTGAATTATAAACTGGGCTACAAGGTTAGAAAGCCAACATTTACAAGTAATCAAATGGTGAATAGTGGTACGGGTCATGCAGATTACGTGAGGCGCTGGCAAAATCCCGGAGATGAGGCAAACACAAATGTACCTGCATTCCTTTACCCTGTTAATTTGAGCAGGGATGCTTTTTTTCTAGCTTCTTCGACCAATGTTATCTCTGGGGATCATGTAAGATTGGACTATGTTCGTCTGGGTTATACAATCCAAACCAGCCAGTGGAAATTTCCGTTTAGGAACCTCGAGCTCTATGGCGGTGCTCAGAATATTGGCATAATCTGGAGAGCTAACAAGGATAACCTTGACCCTGATTTTGTGAATTTCATTCCACCCACAACCCAGTTCACTTTCGGTCTACGTGCATCATTTTAACAAAAAAAAATATGAAAAAGACAATGTATTTAATAATAACAGCTGTTTTATCTTTAGCGGTTACATCGAGCTGTAAAAAATATTTGGATAAAAAATCGGATTTACGTTTGGTCATTCCTAAAACCCTGAGCGATGCTCAAGGTTTAATGGATGATGCCAACTTAATGAACCTCCGGACCTCTCCCTCATATGGCGAAGCCTCAAGTGATGATTATTTCCTTCCCCCTTCAGGCTTTTTGGCTGTTGGGACCATCGGGCAGGATGTGTATACCTGGAAACCTCTTAATTACCGATATGTAAATGACTGGAGTCTCGGCTATCTCGCCATCTACAATAGTAACCTTTGCCTGGAGTTAATGGGAAACATCGAGCGGAATGCTTTCAATGGTTCTGACTGGGATAATGTAAAGGGAAGTGCGCATTTTTATAGAGCTTATTATTTTTTAATGCTTACCGGTCAATATGGACTGGCTTACGATGAAGTTTCTTCGCGTATCGATTTGGGCGTCCCTTTGCGCCTGAATTCAGACTTCAATATCCCTTCCCAGCGTTCTAGTGTTCAGGAATGCTATCAACAAGTTATTAAAGACGCGACAGAAGCGCTCGGATTATTACCTAATTATCCACAGCATACCATGCGTCCATCAAAGGGGGCGGCATACGCTTTACTAGCACGCTGTTATCTAAGCATGCACAAATATGATGCAGCCTTAAACTATGTTACCAGTGCGCTTGCTTTAAACAATAAGCTGATGGATTACAATGGCGACACCGATGTGGCTGCTTTATCAGGGAATACACCTTTTAAAAAGTTTAATAAAGAAACAGTCTGGTATGCTGAACTTGCAGGAGGTTTTGGCGTTCATTCAATTTTAAGAGCAAGGATTGACACCACCCTTTACAACACATATGATGTGAACGACCTGCGTAAAATTGCATATTTTCGAGAAGCAGCACCTTACCAGCAGTTTAAAGGAAATTATACAGCAAACATAAACGCTTTCTTTTCCGGAATTGCAACTGATGAACTTTATTTGATAAGTGCTGAATGCAAGGCTTACCTAAATGATATTGATGGAGCACTCATGGATTTAAATACTTTATTAAAAACCAGATGGAAAAAGTCAGTTTTGTTTCAGCCAGTGATTGCCTCAAACCGTTCGGAGGCTTTGGCAAAGATTCGGCACGAGCGAAGAAAAGAACTAATCATGAGAGGGTTGAGGTTTTATGATCTAAAAAGATATAATAAAGAGGGACTAGGCCTGTCATTAGTTAGGATGAATGAAGGTAAAACTGTAACGTTGCCTCCAAATTCCCCATTTTATGCTCTCCCTTTGCCAACAGATATTATTGAACTGACGGGCATGCCACAGAACTAAGAAAACCGCAGGGATGCATTCCCTGCGGTCTTTTTTTAAATTTCAGTTATTGGTTAACTAAAAACTATTGAGCGGTTCGGTTTTCAATTTGCATGCTAAAATCAGAGCTGCCTGAAACATAAGCTGATGATGGAGTATACTCAGTAGCTGCCAAATTTAGGGTTGATTTCAAACTGCCATCTGGATTAACATATAAATCGTCCACGACGATTACACAGGCTTGTTGCTGCACTTCATTGCAGGCGGGAGCTTCACTATCATTAATCCAGTTCGATAATTTTTCAACCTCCGCTTCAGTATGATCTGGGCCATCATATCTGAATCTTTGAGTGTCCCTTTTATACTCACCTTTGAATGCCGAAGCACCAAATACGAAAATAAATGCTAAAGCTGCGGCCACTAGGCCTTTGCTTACTTTTTTTAGTATTGTATACATAATTTAAGGATGCTTTTTACTTTGAAAAAACAAGCGAAAAAGTTAGTTTAAGATTTGGGCACCATGCCCGGTTGATTGCATTAATTTTTGGAATTATATTTTTTACTCTTTGCCGCTTAACCTCCTTTCCTGTCTGGTGATTTTAATAAGACAACCCATATTTATAAAAAACAATAGCATATTGAAGTAGAGATGGGTTTCCCAGCTCATCTTGGAGATGAAGCCACCGCAGCTGCATGGGGCATTGGGAAAAACATGGGTTAGGATCAGTGTGATGTATATCGTAAATCCCAATATTAGAGTTAAGGAAAGCCAAAGCCCCCATTTGTGTTTATTAAAAATCAGTAGCGTAGCAGCGGTTAGCTCAAGAATCGGGACAAGATAAGTCAGTAACTGCTGTATAGAATAAGGAAAGGGTTGCTCCTTCATCTGGAGCTGGTAAAGTTTTAGATCAGCGAGCTTTGTAAAAACTGCATAAGACCATAGCAATGTTAACAGGAATATTCCAATGGTATTTAGATTTGATACTAAGCTTTTATAGCTTATATGCGTGCGTTTATGTGAATAAATATTTTCCATGTTTTGTTCATTAAAAACCCATCTGATTGTAGATTAAAGTTCGAAACAACAGAAATAATATTTACTACCCGGATTCGGCAATTTTTACTCTTTTTACACTCCATGGTAGAAGTAATAGTGGTACATCTATTTATCTACTAACGCGATTACTTAAATATTTCTGCGATATTTCCTTTTTATTTTGAAGAGATATTTTGATTCGATTGCCAGAAGGGAAGCCAGAATCTTATGAATGGGAAGATTAATTAATTCTGGATACCTGTCTTGAAAATAGAGAAATCTTGTTTCCGCATGTCTGATCCTCAGCATCTGCTCTCTCTGCGTAATTTCACGGTAATGTTCCTCATAGATTTCCAAAAGAATCATTAGAAATTGGGGATTTGCTTTGGCAAGTTCACTCCAATGGGATAGACTTATTGAATATCCGGTACTGTCCTTTAAAAAATTTACGTACTCGTTTGTGTGAGTGAAAGAAAAAAACGAAGTAGTCGGAAAAATAAACCCACTCTGTAATATCCAGGATGTATTTTCCTGCCCCTCGAAAATAAAATACCCTCTTGCAAGACCTTCTTCGATAAAATAAAGTTCAGGGTATGAATGATCGGGTGTGCTAATGAGCAAACCTTTATTAAAAGTTTTCTGAACAGAGATTTCCGCCAGTTGTCTTACAACAGGTTCGCTTGCATTTTGAAGACTTCGCAGTTTTTCGATGAGTCGTTTCATTTGAATATGATTTAGGGTAAATTTTAAGCTGTGTCAAATATGTAATTACACATCAGGAATTTTATTGTTGCCGAATAGAAGTTCCAACTGTATGTTCAAATGCCAGGCGGTATATGAAAGATTCAAAAGGTACGCATCAGGGAATAATTTCATAAGGTTCGAATAATGCTTTTCGCTGAACGCTACCAAATAAGAATCCTCCAGAAACTCCACATATAGTTCAAATCTTAACCTTGGCATAACGTTTGGAAAATGATAAAGGAATTCCTCAGCAATGTAAGTGCGGATAACAAGTTCTTCATCATTATCCTTATCGATTGCCATTAGCCGTAAAGACCCGCTTTCAATGAGAGGATAAAAATTATAATCTTCTCTAGTCAAGAACACAGTCTGGCCACTCTTGTATGCGGTTCCTATGGCTATGGTTGAGATGTACGCTTTGAGTCCAGGCGAGAGTGAATGAAGTGCGTTTAGTTTCTGTGAATAGTTTTCTACGTCCATAATCTTTTTAGGGATAAAGAACGGCTATTTGAAAACTTTGTCAAGTTGCAGAAATTTTATGGTCTTGCAACCCCTCATCAAATTGCAGGATTCGCAGTATTCTCACAATTTCAATATCTTTCCTGAGCTAATGCGAGCATTTCACTGAGCTTTGCGATCACTTTCTTAATATCTTCACTAGCATGATTATAGTGGGCATTTCTAGCACTTTTTTCAGATATTGAATCGCGTTCCACCGTGCTAAAGTGCCTTGCAATATATTGGTGCGCGAATTTTGCCCTTTGCCATATTATTATACCGGTCTCCATCTGAAGATGGACGAAAAAGGCCAGCTGTTTAACGGAAAAGGAAACTTTATAGTTGGCGTTCATAATTCCCGCTTCCTCAACTTCATGATTCACAAATTCCATAGCGCGGAGTAAAAGGAGTTCTTCTCGAAGGAATTTTTTTATAGTGCGCTGAATATCGGGTTTTTTTGTAAACTGGAGTATTTGGGTTTCTCTGTACAACACTCTTATCTCTTTCCGATAGGAACAGACTGCAGAAATTTTTTCCCCTAAAGTTGTCTTATGCTCAATCTCTTTTGAAATATGCCGTTTGGCATAAAAAAATAGGTCAGGATGATTTATTCCAAGCCCCATGAAAATTTTTGTAATGCAAAATTCATCAATCGAATCAAGCAACATGAGATCTTGATGAATTTTGTAGCAGGATTTTCTCCAAAAATTCAGATCTTGAAAACTTATTATCTGACTTATATCCAAAACCGATCTTGTGACCTGCATCAGTTTAGGATCCAATTTCTTCTTATCAAATTCTCCAACGATTAAATCCAAATCATTCTCAATTTCGGAAATTTCGGACTCAATCATTTTTATAGGGATCCTGCCTTTATAGTCGAAGATCTCCGGAAAGATTTGTTTCATCCATATTAGTAATTCTTCCATTATGTCCAGCAATGCTTCCAGAGTACTTATGATAATCTTGTGGTTCGGATCTTTTTCCCTAAGCTTTTTTTCTGTGCTAGTCTTATCCATTAAAAGGGTTAAGTTCTGTTGGTGAAAATTGAAATATGCTTTTGACTTTTCATGATTATTTAGTTCAACGGCCATATCCCTGAAGGCTCTGGTCAGTCGGGAATGCTCTCGCTCCAGATTTTTTTTTGATTCCATTGCAAAATTTTTTGCGAAAGTTTTTTTTGTCTGCAGGCTGGTGAGATGTTCCTCAAAAATAATAAATTGGTAATTCATAGCTGATTTTTAGCACAATTTATGACTGAATTTACCTGTCAAAAAGATTTTTACACCGAGGCCTTTGGTGGTTACACCAATTGTTTGATTACACTGACGAACATATTCTCAAAAGCAAAATTTGAGGAATATTGTCTTTAGAATTTATCTGCAAATAATGTGTTCAAAGGGGGTTGATCAATTATGCAACTGATAGTTAACTTGATTTAGAGTGCGAATTGGCACAACTTGCGAAAGTTCCTGTAGCATTATCGCAGGTCCAGTCAACCAACTTTTCACCTAAATCCTTTCTCTATGTTAAACCAAACTTCTGAACAGCTTTATTTAGAAATGACCGCAAAACTGCATGCTGTAAAACAAGAACCCATCAGTGACCTGACCAGATTTTCATCCTCACTAGACATTATCGAAAAGGATATCACTCGTTTGAACACGTTGGTAAACCAATTTGGTTTCTCTTCTGAAACCGAAGAGATATTATTCTTTAAAGAAACCAAGCCGAAATTTTATTGCTGTAAAATTTTGATTGTGGAGCAATTCAATATCATGTCGAATATTCCGATTGATACGGACGAGGCAATTAGGAGTTATTATGTTTTGGAAATAGATTTCCTGAGAAGATACTTTGAGCAAAATAAATTCCTTTACCAATATTACCTCAACAATCAAACTGCCTTGGACCAGGAATATTTTCTCAGAAAAAACAAGCAGGGGATTCTTTCGGCGTTGAAATACGACGAATTTGATACCAATGTAGATTATACTTTTGCAAAGTTCCGTGCATACGAGCAGCTACGCGAATTTTTGCTGACCAGGATTCGTTTGATTTATAACAATCCCGATTCCTCCCTCTATCACCTTCTTGCGAAAAATTCGGAGCTGAAATGGACCGATGACAAAGTCAATCTGGTTGAGCTCGCCTATGGCATATACTTTATGGGTTCTTTAAACAATGGAAAAGCTGACATTTCCCAGGTCGTGGATATTCTTGAGCGAAGTTTGAATATAGACCTGGGTGTTGCCTACCGAAAATTCATCGATATATCCAGAAGGAAGAGCAAAGGGTATACAGTTTATCTTGATGGTATGAGAAGTGCAATCAACAATCATATTATCAGTAAACAACGCTTCAGTTAAGATGATTCTTCAGGGATTTTTTCTAACAAATTCAATGTGAAGCTATGTGTCCGGAAAGAAATTTTTAAAAATGTTTGGTAGTGAAAGTATAACACAACTTGGAAAAAGTGTTAAAATCATATTGCCAGAATTTGTAGAGATTTTAGCAAGTTCTAAAGTTTTGTCAAGAATTTACTCTTCGATGTGAGGGTTTTACGGTAATATCGGTAAGCTAAAACATTTCCATTCCGAAAACCACTGCGATTAAGCTAAGTTAAAAGAATTAAAAAATCGTACCCACTTTTTGAAAAGTGTCAAATGCTCGCAGCATACTTCCTGAATTTTGAGCCAACAAAAGAGTTGGTCTTTGACATTCAGGAATGAAACATTACCTATAACACTATGGGAATTTTGCGAAGCTTTGAGATAACGTCAAAAAGGTGAAGGCGCATTGGCAGACGAGAGTCCGGTTTGTAGAAACTGAGGTGAGTAATTCCAAATTCATTAATATAGAGGCCCTTCTTTAAGTCTCTATTTTCTAGGGGCGATAAGCCCCTTTTTCATTTCTAAAATTCCCAAAATCTAATGTTATGTCAGCTTTTCTAAATGTAAATGAGATCAAGGAGAAGGTTTCTCTGTTGAGTCTGTTAAAGAATTTGGGCTTCAGTCCACAAAAGCAATCCGGTGGAGAACATTTTTTTCTCAGTATGCTCAGAGAAGAGTATACAGCTTCCCTATGCGTAAATGATGATCTCGGAGTATGGTATGATCACGGCGGAGCTGGGGTTTCGGGAATTAGAAGTGGGAGCATAATTGATTTTGGACTTGCCTATTGGTATCCGTCCACTTTCCCGGAGGTGCTGGGAAAGATTTTAGAATATTCAAAAGTGGAACTTGAAAAATCTTCGCAGTTGAACAATAGTGTTCCAGCCAGATTACAGCCGATAAAAGTTCCTAATTATAAAATAGAGGCCATAAACGAGTCAATTAAAAAGGATGCATTGAATGCCTATCTTAAATCCAGGGAAATCATTTCTGTAGCAAAGGATCACCTTTATGAACTGCATTATTCGGTTTTTGATACCAAAAATAGACACAAGAATTTTTTCGCATCCGGCTGGCCCAATGAAAATGGCGGATGGGAGGTAAGAAATAAATATTTTAAGGGGTGTCTGGGCCATAAAGGGATGTCATTTCTACAAGGAGCTGCCGATAAGCTCTGCGTATTCGAAGGGTATTTCGACTTTTTGAGCTGGCGGGTTGACAACCCCAAAGACCCATCTTCAGTACTTGTTTTAAATTCTTTGTCCTTTCTTCAGTCGGCAATGGTACGTGCAAAACAGTTCAGCGCCATTCAGGTATATTTCGATCATGATAAAGCCGGAATTTCCGCAACCCATGATTTTATAATCAATGTTAGCGGCAGCCAGGATTATTCGTTTAAATATTCCGGGTTTAAAGACTACAATGAGCACCTTGTTGCCAGCAAGAAAAGCATTGAAAACTCCCTGGACTCTGGTTTGTCAAGATGCGTTGAACGATAATTTCTCAATGGCCGTTAATATATCCGTATATACAGATAACCAGATATTTATTTATGTAACTAAACGCATATAGCTATAGATGTTTCTATATAAATATATGTATCTATCGCGAAATGTATCTATACCAATATCGAACTATAGGCATAAAGATTTAATTTGATTCAATGATGAGTTTCATCAATTTAATCTAAACAACACTGGCTTATCAGTCTTACTGTCAGGATTTGCACGCAAGGGTGCTAGATGGTTTCCAGAAATAAATCAAAGTCATTCACTTTTGTTGCCTGGTTTAGATAAACCGGCATTTCCGGCCGCTGGCAAGTCATGAAGAACTCCTCTAATTCCTTTATTTTCATGTACCAAAGTTAACTGGCATTTCCTTTTTTTTGCCGGAATCCTTTAACATTTACTTAAATGCTTAAGTCTAAGTCCTATCAGTTTAAGTTGCCAGCTCTCACCAGTAACCTTTAGTTTTTTATTCTGCAAGTTGTGTTTTTGTTGCACAAAAACCCTTTAACTTGCCCGCTTTTTTTTGCCGGTAATCGGCAGCGGGATGGAAAATACTCGCAACTCGTTTTTCTTTTGGAGGATCAAATCAATATCTTATGAGCGTTAAGCAGAAGAATGGAAGGCCGTTGAAGGTTGATGGCAAAAGAACAAAACACATAAAAGCAAGACTAACTGAGAACGAATATAGCCTGGTCACAAATAAATGGAAATCCCTTTCGATGAAGGAAAGCGATTACGTGCGTTTGATGGTTTTGAAGCCTGGTTCGTTAAAGGTCAAAGTGAATGCGCATGAGGTATTACGATTACTTGATCATCTGGGGGGTGAGCTTGGCCGATCCGGAAACAACATCAATCAACTTGCAAGGCATGCGAATTTTTTGAATAAGCGGGGAATGCTAAACGTAGAAACAGTAGTCAGGTTCAACGAACTTTTCTCAGAATACATAACCCTTTTCAGGCAAATTGAAAAAGAAACCAGGGCACTTTTGCGCTGGTTGAAGAGTTAACCATGATCGTCAAGATATTAAAGAAATCTAAAACGTTCAGAGCAGTTAGATACAATACCAATAAGGTTGAAAAGGATAAAGGCGAGCTATTAAAAGTTTCGGGATTTAAAGCGCTGTCCGGATTTTCTGACCTGAAACCTCAGGATTATATTAACTATCTATCCTCACTTGCAGCACTTAACAAAAGGGTTGAATATCCACAGTTCCATGCCATGATTTCCTCAAAGGGAAGAGCTGCGGATAAACAAAGCCTGGTGCTTCTTGCAGAGAAATGGTTATTGGGAATGGGATATGGCAGTCAGCCTTACATGCTCATTTTTCATAAGGATACTGATAATAATCATATTCACATCGTCTCTTCCAGAGTGGACCTGAAGGGAAATAAAATATCTGACACTTTCGAAAAGATTCGTGCATACCGTGTGCTCAACCGGTTGATCGGCCAGGATGAAAAGCAATTGGCAACCGAAGCGTTGAGAAAAGCAATGCGGTATCAATTTTCCACAGCAGCACAGTATTTAATGATCTTGGAGGCCAAAGGATATTCGGTCAAATTGGTTGGCGATATTTATAACGTATCAAAATTCGGTGAGCTGGTTGCAAAAGTGGATATTTCGAAAATCCGGATTAGTTTATCTGCAAATGGCTTTTCTGAAGAGCGGAAACTTCAGTTGAGAAAGATATTTGAAAAATACAGGCCATTAACCGATGCTAAACTGTTACCGGTTGTGGAAAAACATTCGGGCGGTGCACATGGAAAGATATTAAGGTATTCCTCTGCTCTGAGCGAGAGACTTTCTTCCGACTTCGGACTGGAGTTTGTTTTTCATTTCAAGGATGATAAAAGTCCATATGGTTACACCGTTCTTGACCATGCCAAAAAAAATGTTTTCAAAGGCGGGGAAATTATGGCGCTGGGCAAATTTGCGGAGGTTCTCTCGACAGCACCCCACCCGTCACTGGTATCATTAGAGTCTAATGTTCCGGTGCTACCCGGACATTTTCCTGAAGAGAATATGCTGCTCGAATCCTCGCCACTGCCGGTTACTGATGATCTGTATGCCGAATTTGCTGAAGGAAATCATATTGGCGATTTCTCATTGGGGTTCGATATCGCGGATGATATTGATGATGAGCAGATCAATGGCCGAAACCGCAGAAGACAGGGAAAGGCAAGGACGAACACACGATAAAATATTTGATATGGTTATACTACTAGGCAACCAAAAAGGAGGGGCCGGTAAAAGCACGCTTTGCCTGCTGCTGGCATACTACCTTTCCACAATAAAAAAAGCGAAGGTTACCGTTCTGGACATGGATTATCAGGCATCAGTCTCGGGAAAGTTTGAGAAAGCAAAGATTCTGGAGAATGAACCAATTTACGAGGTTATCGCATCAGACCTCAAGTATTATCCTGCCCTTCTCGAACTCCTGACACAAAATACCCAAGAGTTCGTACTCATTGATTTACCGGGCAAAATGGATGATGATTTATTGATTCCCATTATTAGTTCTGCAGAACTAATAATCTGCCCATTCAACTATGATGAATTTTCGGTAGACAGTACCGTTCTTTTTTCACTGGTCTGCAAGGAGATCAACAAGGTTTCGCCAATTGTGTATGTACCCAACCGGATCAAGGCCACGGTGAAATATGAAACAAAAGAGGAGGTTGACAGGGTGCTCGCCAGGTTTGGCATGGTCTCTCCGAACATCTCGGACAGGATCGATTTTCAACGTGTGGGAACAGTTCATATACCAGCGGCACTTATTCCTGTTTTCATGCCCGCCCTTGATTTTATCTTCAATGCCCATATGAGCAAAGGAGCTTCACCATGAGCCAGATCAAATCACTAGCCCAGCAGCTTAAATCTAAATTAGAGGAGCAGAAAGGTGTGCCCGTAATTAATGACGCTGAAAAAAGTCCGGCTCAGAAAGAAAGGGAGAAGCCCGATGACGGGCATTCGGCCACGGATGCTAAAAAGATATCAGCACTTCTTTCAGCGCTTCGTGACTTCAATATGGATGGGCAGGAAAAAATTCTGATCCGCCTTGATAAGCGCACAGTGGCGCAATTAAAGCAGCTGAAGGTCGCAACCAATATTGAAATGAACAGGGTAATTGCCTTTGCGCTGCAAAATTTCCTTAAGTCCCATCCCTGGCTAAACGACTACATTTCCCAAACCCTAAAACAAATGGCCCATGAGCTGGATTAATTTTTTAACAGTAATCTTTATCATTTACCTGGTTTACTATTGCCTGAACCTATTCTTTGATTTATTTCTTTCACCGCGCATTCCCATTGGAGAAATATCCGAGGATGAACTGTTTTTCACCGAAACCCATACTCCTGAACTAATTACCGCTAATAGGAAGGCAGAGCCGGTAATAGAGGAGGCAGAAAAGGAAAAACCCATAGTTTATTTTCCGAGCGCACCAATCAATGCCAGTGGTGGCATTAGTCTAAAGCACCTTTTTTTCCTTGCAAAGGATAATCTTATTGAGCATACACGCGCAATACCCTATTAATCTTCCGATGAAGATTTTTAAAAACTTCGTGAATGTGATATCAATCTCAATTTGTATGCTCACCGCTATTTCTGCTGATGCCCAGCCAGGTATCTCCGAATTCTATTCAGCCTCTTCCGAGGTTCATCGGTGGTATTTTTCCCTTTCTGATTTGGTACTGGTGATTGGCGCTATTTCCGGAATGCTCGGCGGACTGAGGGTTTACGTAAACTGGCAGACGGGTAAACATCACATTGATGCCCAAGTGATGGGCTGGTTCTTTTCCTGCATCTTTTTGTCCGTTATGGGCATTTTTCTTCGGGGGCTCTTCGGCCTCTGATCAAATAGTTTACTTTTTTTTATATTTTTTATGACAATAAAAGGCAAAAAACTTTTTTCGATAGCTATGCTATTGAGCATAGTACAGGCCGGTTTCGCTCAGACCGGTGGCGGTACGACAGGCATCAATGCGGCAACCTCTTCTCTGACCGCTTATGTGGACCCAGTCTCTACGCTCACCTTGGCCATTGGTGCCGTAGTTGGCATCATAGGCGGCGTCCGCGTTTACATCAAATGGAATTCCGGTGATCAGGATATCAATAAGGAGATCATGGGCTGGGGCGGATCCTGCCTATTTCTGGTGCTGGTATCAGTTGTTATCAAGGCATTCTTTGGCGTATAAAATTTATGCGCACGTATCCAGTTTACAAGGGGCTTCAAAAGCCCCTTGTCTATCGCGGCTTTAAGGGCAAGTTTATCGCCTATGGGATCTGCACACTTGTTCTGGGATTGGTTCTGGGAGGGTTGAGCGGAGCGCTCGTCAATATGTACTTCGGGGGAATGGTAACCATTTTCTCTATCACCGGTGGGTTATTCTACACTTTCTCCAAACAGAAATCCGGTCTGCACGATAAGAACAGATCCGGAAAAATACGCATCCACCGAATTTATTTAAGAAGAGGTTATGGGAAAATCGGAATTTAAATTGCCCTATGCCGGGATTGAGGAAACCTGCGGGCTGAACATTCTTTATGGACAGTCCGGTGATTTTTCGGTTGTTCTTTCCATAGAGAATCCCGTGCTGATCTATTCTGCCGACCCGGCCGCTTATCAGGGCTTTCATCTTTTGCTGCTGAACGTAATCAAAATCCTGGGAGAGGGCTACATCATTCAAAAGCAGGATATTTTTGCAAAAAGGAAATTTACCGATAAGCCCAAAACCGAGCCCTTGCAGCAGAAGTACGATGAGCACTTTTTAGGAAGGGAATATATCGAACATAGCACTTGCCTTGTTATAACGCGTCAGGTTAAGCGAAATGCTATGTACGTTTATGACAAAAAGGCCCTGATGGATTTTATATCCAATATTGCCAAGGTCAGTGAACTTCTGAAAGGTGCGTCATTATCACCTGCTTTATTTGACCGGTCTTCCCTGGAACGCTACGTATCGCGTATTATGGCGATGGATTTCTCCTCGGAGCATTTTTCGCTGAATAATTTCAGGCCGGGTGATAATGAAATTGGTATCGGTGCAAATTCGGTCAGGTGCATGAGTCTGGTCAACATCGATTCCATCGACATGCCGGAATCCATCGGTCCGTTTTTATTGGCAAATGATGGAAAGGGCCTTGAAGAGTTCCCCTTGGATAATCTTTCCTTTCTCTCTACTGTTCCTGCTGTGGAGACCCTTATCTATAACCAACTCTTGGAAATTCCGCCACAAGGGGCCACGCTGAATAAACTCAGGCTTAAGCGCAAAAGGCATTCGGGCGTTCCGGATCCTGCAAACAGGATGTGCGTAGAGGACATTGACAAGCTCCTTGTTGATGTCGCAAGGGAAAACCAGCTACTTACCCATGTACATTATTCAATAATTGTCTGTTCGCCGGCAGCAAATGTTGATGTCAGCTGCAACTATATCGAAGCAAATCTTTTTAAACAGGGGATCATCCCATCAAAAAATGCATACAACCAAATGGAACTCTTTAGGTGCGCACTGCCGGGGAATGCAGTTGAACTTAAAAAGTACGACTGGTTTTTAACCACTGCAGATGCTGCACTTTGCCTGTTCTATAAGGAAAGGCTGATGAGGGATGAACCCTCGAAATTTTTGATGCGGTTCACTGACCGCAGGGGAATCCCCGTTGGTATTGATCTGGCCGACCTGCCGATGGATAACGGACGGATTACCAACCGGTCCAAGTTCGTTCTGGGCAGTTCGGGAACCGGGAAATCCTTTTTTATGAATTCCCTGCTGGAACAGTATATGCTTTATAATTACGATGTGGTAATCGTAGATGTCGGGCATTCTTATTCCGGGCTCTGCAGTTATTTCGGTGGCAAATATTATACGTACACCGAGCAGAACCCGATTACCATGAATCCCTTTATGATCTCGGAAAAAGAATACAACCGGGAGAAAAAGGATTTCTTGAAGACCCTCATCGGACTGCTTTTGAAGGGCGCTGATGGCGCCGTCTCGCAGATTGAGGATACCGTTTTTTCAAATGTGATCTCAGCCTACTATGCCGACTTTTTTTCAGGCAACCAGAATGCCGGGCTATCTTTAAGTTTTGACTCTTTTTATCATTATTCCGTAGAGAAGATTGCCCGGATCAAGGAAGACGAAAAGGTTTCCTTTGACCTGGATGAGTACCGGTACGTGCTCCGTAAGTTCTGTATTGGCGGAGAATATGGGAGACTGCTTAATGAAAGCACCACTGCGTCAAATTTCGCCGAACGTTTTATTGTCTATGAAATTGATTCAATTAAGGAGAACAAGGTGCTTTTTCCAATCGTTACCTTGGTGATAATGGATCTGGTTCTGCAGAAAATGAGGCACCGTTCAGGCCAGAGAAAAGCGCTTATTTTGGAGGAGGCGTGGAAGGCAATTGCCTCTCCACTGATGGCAAACTACATTTTATACCTTTATAAGACCATGAGGAAATTCTGGGGCGAACCAATAGTGGTTACCCAGGAACTTGGAGACATCTTAGGAAATGCAGTGATCAAGGATTCCATTCTGGCCAGTTCAGATACCATCTGTCTCCTCGACCAGTCTAAGTTTCGGGGGAATTACGAGCAGGTGGCAAAGCTCCTTGCCCTAAATGAGGTTGAAAAGCGAAAGATATTCACGATCAATGGCCTTGATAATAAAGCGGGCAGGGGGAAATTTAAGGAGGTTTACATCAAACGGGGAAATATTGGTGAAGTTTATGGGGTAGAGGTTTCCATGTTCCAGTATCTTACGTTTACCACTGAAAAGCCGGAAAAGACCGCTGTAGAATGCTATGTTGCCAGATTCGGATCGTACCCTGCCGGGCTAGAAGCTTTCGTTTCAGACCTGAGATACAGTGGCCTTAGCCTTGCCGATTTTGTCAAGCGTGTAAATGCCGAATAATTCACAAACTAAATCTTTTTTTATGCCTAGGATAATCATCTATTTTTTGTTTGGACTTTCCATCCAATTTGCCTCCGCGCAGATTTATGTTGACCCGACCACAGCAGCGGCGACTGCCGCGCATGCCGGGGTAATGAACAGTGGCCTATCTAAAACCAGTGATAACCTCACCCTCGTTCAAAGGGCCCAGCTTGCGGTCACCGGACAGCTCGGTCTGGTAAATGACTTGCAATCCACCATCTATAGAGGCCTATCAGAAGTTTCCGGGGTGATGCGTTCGCTGCTTTCAGTGAAGGATATTTACGAGATCTCCCAGGATATCGTCATTGACGTAAACAAGGCGGTAAATATTGCCTCTTCGGATCCTGTCTTGCTTCTTTTTGCCGAGGGTGGCGCCAGGGAATTTAAGAGCAGATCCATTAACCTGGCAGCAGAGGTCAGCGCCTTTGTTTTGAAGGACGGGCGTGAGGCTTTGATGGACGCAGGGGAACGGGCAAAACTGCTCAATAAAATTGTGGTGGAGCTTACCATTCTTCGAGGCGTAGCTTACGGGATGTACAGAACGATGTACTGGGCGAAGCAGCGCGGAATCCTGAACTCGCTGAATCCATATACAGGGTATATCAATATCGATAAACGAATAGCGGACGATATCATTAGGAATTCCAAATCCCTGAGACAATGAAAAAAGGACTTCTTTTTATACTGCTAAGTTGTGTTTTCCATTCACAAGCCCAGCTGAATGTCGAGCTTTTACATCAGCTGGTCGGAGACAGCAAGACCGAACACGGTAAACAGACTGATGCGCGGGATAGGCAGGCTGTTTCATCGGCGAACGAGGAAACCAATAAAACGCTGATCATAAGGTTAAAGGATAAGTACAGGGAAATCCACTCCCGCTTTAAAACGGTTAGCCTGGCCATCAATGCAGCGCAGATTGGTATTGAGGCTTATCCGCTCCTAAATGATATTGCCACAAGTCAGGGGAAGATCTACGAAATGTGCAGGGATGATGCGGCCCTTTTGATTTTGGCCATTCAGTCAGAAGCAGATATGGGTGAGCGGGCCTATTCACTGATTAATTTTTTATATGCACTAAGCCTGTCCTTTGAAGATATTAATCAGATGAAGCCCAGTGATCGCAAGCTGCTTTTTTCCCATGTGCTCACTGAGCTGAGAAATATTGCGGGAGCATCCAGGGGTTTGGCGACATCGCTACAATACTCTTCGAGGAAGAAAATGTTCGATGGACTAAACCCTTTTTCCGGGTTCATCAATACTGATAAAAAATTGGTGAACGATATCCTAGGCAAATCTCAGCAACTTAAAAACTGATATTATGAAAATCTTTCTGGGCCTTGTTCTAACCCTTTTTCAATTGCAGGCACTTGCACAGCGGGTGGTATTCGACCGTGGCCATTTTAACATTGTAAATGAAAATGGCTCGGTCAGGCTGGCAGCCGAAAACACTTATAACGGTTACTTAAGCACCATAAATAGCAGGCTGTCGGATATTAATCTGAATCTATCAGCTGTAGTGACCGTGCAATCAATAATCCTTTCCTCGCTAACCCAGGTAGATCAGGGACTGAAAAACGCCATTGCGGTCAAGCAGATCGGATCACTGGTAGCAGAGATTGCTTCGGAAAGCAGCGAAATGATAGAAATGGCCAAATCGGATCCGCATCTTCTGCTCTTCGCCGAAGAAGTGTCCCGTCAGCTTAAAGATAGGGGAATCAAGCTGTTTTCCGAGGTTTCTGCTCTTGTATTGAAGGAGGGAGAAAACGTACTGATGGATTTTGAAAAGCGTGACGCGCTGCTCAAAAAAATTGCGCTTGAACTTCGGGTAATCAGGGCATTGGTATTCAGTGTGAAAAAATCGATGTACTGGGCCAAGTCAAACGGCGTGCTTCGTTCACTGAACCCATATCAGGGATTTATCAATCGGGACCTGCGTTTAGGCAATGAGATCTTGTTCAAGTCCAAATTATTAAAACAATGAAAACATGATTTGCACAAGCCCAAAGAGGTATGGATATTTATAATCATAAAACCTCATCAATTTAAAAAATAAGATATTGAAGATGAAAAAATCACATTTGATACTGTTTTTATGCCTTGTGGCAATAAACTGTATTGGTCAGAAAAAAATAACTGACAAACACATAACCTATCAGCAGGAACGAATGGTCTTTAAGCAATGGGATGCGGACAAGTTTACACCAAAATCAGGATTTTTGGGCCTTAACCCGGAATATTGGATAACTTGGGCGCTCCATCCGAATTATCCCAAGACCGATCTTAGGCCACTTGGTCCTGTAGGTACTCAAACCCAGCGGCTCATGTTTGCCGCTGCGATGCAAAATTCAGACAACAGCTATAAGCTCCACGCAGATACCCTGCGCAATACTGCACTTAACGAGGCAGTAAACTATTCAGCGGCGTTAAGCGCTGCAGACCCGCTCTGGCAGATCTACTATAGAAAGGAGTTTGATGAGCTGTTGAACCTCTCAGATGCCGACCTGCTATCAGGGCTATCTCCACAGGAAAAGAAGTATTTTGTCTCCAGTGGTCTATACGATTGGTACCTGGAAGAAAGCGATGCGTTACTGGAAAGACTTCAGCTGGCGAGAACAACAAACGTTGACCGCGGATCCAGGATAATTGCCTATCACAGAATGCTTGCGGAGTATCGAAGCCTGAGAGCAGGCTGGGAGATGAAAAAGTCAAAAGCAAGAACCTACCTAAATATAAAAGGTGTCGCGGAGAAGCTCAGAAATAGCGAAACCAGTTCACCCCTGACCTCCAGGAGCGATATCCAGATTGCAAACGATATCCTAAAAAAATCTAAACTCTAGTTTTATGGGCTTATTAAATACCTTGACCGGCACTGCCGGTTTTTTTGTGCAGTCTACACCCGATTCCTTCAAGGAAACATTCAATTTTCTGCAGGGAAACGGAGTATATGAAGAAGGAATGATGCATTTCTTGCATGAGATGAAAAATACAATCTGGACACACTATGATGCATTCATCGCAGATGCGCAAGCTCTTGCCGCTATTTTCATGCTTGTTTTTTTTGCCATCAAGAGTTATGAGATGATTTCCGGCGATAAGCAACTGGAGATTATGCCACTCCTTCGTCCCTTTGGCTTAACTATGGTGATCTTATGGTGGAGCATCTTCACCAGAATTCTTGCTTATCCTACCGACGTGGTCGAACAGAAGACTTCAGCAATGTTCGATGGCAGTCAGTCAGAGATAAATGATCTCAGGCTGCAGCGGGCAAAGCTGATGGTTGAGGTCTCCGATCAGTTATTGAAAGTTCAGGCAGAGACCGAAACCGCAAAGACCGAAGCGGATACCTGGTATGAGAATGCCTGGGAGTCTGTCAGGTCTTCAGTAAAAGAAGGATTTTCTGAGGTCTGGAATCCGATAGTGGAGATGAGAAACCGCTTGCAGGTGGGTCTGCAACTGTTAGCGACTTCGCTCCTGGAAACCCTTGCCATCTGGATTTTGAGGGTTTGCACCTATATCATCTTTATCATTCAGATTATCTTTTCAACGATATTGATCATTCTAGGACCGTTTTCCGTTGCAGTATCTATTTTACCGGCATTCAGGGATTCGTTTTCGACATGGATAGCAAGGTTCATATCGGTCAATCTATATTCGGGCATCGCCTATTTGGTGATGTACGTTGCCTCACTTTTTCAGCATTATGCCCTTGAAGCAGAGATTACCCGGTATCAGGAGCTTGTAGGAACAGGAGGAGCAAGCCTCGAGAAACTTGGCTGGTTTGCAGGCAACGGAGTGCTTTCTTTTGGAATGGTGATAGTAACCTTCTTAATAGGAGCTCTTACTATGCTCACCGTACCAAGCATATCGACCTGGATCGTATCGACCTCAGGGGTATCTTCGGCAGCAAGTTCAATGGGTAGGGGCGCATCGAGTATGACCCGCGTTGCCGGACAAATGATGGGGGGACTGTGAGATGATGATAAAAAATATCGAATCAAAAATCCGGCTGGCGACCTTTATTTCTTTGGGAAGCTTCCTTCTCTGCCTCTGCGTGGTGGCGACAGTCTCATTTTTCGCCTATGGCTATGTGAGGGATTCCAGAAAAAGCATTTATATACTTGACCCCTCTGGAACGCCTGTTATGGCAAGGCAGACCGACGTGCAGTTGAACCGGGCGGCAGAGTACCGGGCACATATTGCAAGGTTCCATTCACTTTTCTTTTCTCTGGTCCCGGATGATAAGTTCATAGAGTACCAGATGAAACAGGCCATGTACATGATCGATGAAAGCGGTGCACTTCAATATAACAATCTCAAGGAAAAAGGTTTTTTTACATCCGTTCTTTCTTCATCCGCAGTATTGACCCTGCGCACTGATTCTATTTTCTTGGATGAGAAGAGGATGTACTTTCGATTTTACGGCACGCAGAAGATTGACAGGCGAAGTTCTACGATAACAAGATCCCTAATCACCGAAGGCAATCTGAAGGATTTGGAGACACGTTCTGACAACAACCCCCACGCCGTACTCATTACGCGCTGGAAGACGCTTGAGAACAGAGATATTTTGATTACAGAAAAAAATGCTTTCCAATGAAAAAGGTAACCGTATTATCTGAGCTCAGGTCAGAGTTCTCCGGATTGATCGAGCGCATGCAAAAGTTTATTGCTGCATTCACTACAAAAAATCCAAAGCCAGTTTTCTACGCAATGGTAGCGCTGATGCTCTGCTCGCTCTTGCTGTGCTTTACGCTGCTCAGGTTGGAAAACCCAGCCGTGCCAAAAAAAACAAAATTACTCAAGGAATTCGATGGGAATCTTGGCGAAATCGGGACGACGGCCAGCAAACTCCAAAGAGTAATTGAAATCAGATCGGCTTTGGAAGTCTTGCTTGCAAAGGATTCTTTGGATAAAAAGGATTCGCTATTGATGGAGCAAATGCTACTGGAAATTGATAGGTCAATGACCACCAAAAAACAATAAGTATGAAAAAAATAGATTTCAAAAAGCCGCGGTATGCGCTGCCATTAATCTGCCTCCCATTTCTAATGCTTTTCTTTTATGTCTATAAAAGCAGCTATGGCAAAGAGGACGCTAAGGTGGACGGGAAAGATTCTCTGCAAACCAATGTTGCAGGCGTTTCCGCCCAGGTCCGCAATCAGGAGCTTTCCGGCAAGCTTGACGCCTTTAGAAATAAATTCAAACAGGCCGATGGTTATACCGCAGTTGGTACCATTGGTGAAGAAAACCTGCAGCGGGCAGAAGTAAGTTCTTCCTACAACTCAAGGGAAAAGCGGATGCTGGATTCCATCGATCAGGTGATGAAAGTGAAATATGGAATGCCTAATCCCGAAAGTTCCAAAGTATCCGGCCGTCTCTATTCCGGAGCAACGTATCCCGGTGATGGGACTTCATCCAGCGCACGGCAGGACAAAGCGCTAGCTGATGCGCTCTCGAAGATAAAACAGGGGAAAACAGATTTCCAGGACCAAAGATCCCCAAAGCCAGAGACTGACCCCATGCAACTGTTCCGTCTGCAGATGGCGCTTGTCGATAGTATGGGGAAGGCAAACGATCCTGCGCTTGCGGAAAAGCGGGATCGGGAAAATCTGATTAAGTTGGCTGAAAAGCAAGATAAGGGTAAAATAGTTATCCCTGTCAGGCGATCTATTTCGGCATCAGTTGCGTTTAATACAATCGTTTCATCCGAGCAGCAGCGGCCAATTTCAGCAATTATCGATCAGGATATTACCGGGTTTTCCGGTTCCCGATTACGGATCAGGCTAACTGATGATGTCATGGCAGGAAAATTCCTCATTAAAAAGGGAACTTATCTCTACGCCACAATCTCGGGATTTTCCTCCCAGCGGGTAACGCTGCTAATCTCAAGCGTTTTTCATGATGGAGAGATTCTGCCCGTAAACCTGCAGGTTTATGACAACGATGGTCTCCCGGGCATTTATGTCCCCTCATCCGCTTTTCGGGAGTTCACCAGGGATGCCGGTACTTCCAGCTCGCAGGGGATTACTATTCAGCAGATGGCCGAAAATAACAATCAGCTGGTCATGGGCGTGCTTTCCAAGATGTTTCAGTCCACCACGACCGCGGTCAATAAACTCATCCGGTCAAACAAGGTGAAAGTCAAGTACAATACCCAGGTTTTTCTTATTGATCCAGATGAGCTAAAAAGAAAACAAAAATCCTATTAAATTTTTATGAAAAGATTATTATTAGTTGCCCAGATGTTTCTGCTAAGCATTTGTATTCGGGCGCAGCAAACTCAAGGCGTGACCATTGGCCAGGTTCCAACAATCGGAATCTCCCGCTCGGTTTCGCTTCATTTTATCTCTCCGGAAAAAATCTCCTACGTTGATCTGTCCAGTGCCGCGCTTATCGGCGATCTTCCCGAAAAGAATATCTTAAGGGTCAAGGTAGTTCCTGATTCTATTTTCTCACTGATTTCCGGCAGCGATGCGGGCCTTGTGACAGTTGTCGGCGAAAGTTTTATTGCCCAATACAAACTGGTTTTTCTCACGCCTTCCGAGTCGGGGCAAATATCTACCCAGGTAAATATTCTGCCCTCAGATATGAGGTCGTTGGACATCTCCGGGATTAGTCTTACCCAAAACGATTTTAGGAATAATGCTTTCCGCTTATTGAATGAGCGATATAAAAAGCCCGTAAGCCGGCAGTCAATGTTTGGAATTTCAATAACGGTGAACCGGATACTCTCGCTGGGAGATTTTGTGATGCTGGATCTTGGCTTTACCAATGCTACCAATTTAGCATTTGATGTCGATGAGCTCAGGTTTAAGATTGAGGACAGGAAAATAAACAGATCTACCAATGTTCAGTCAGTGGAGATCAGTCCGGTTTTTCAGCTTTATCCCTTTGAGAGGTTCAAAAAATCCTACCGGAATATCTATGTGCTGAAAAAGGCCACTTTTCCCGGCGACAAGATATTCAATATTGAGCTTTCCGAGAAGCAGATTTCCGGTCGAAACCTGCGCGTGGCGCTGAGGTATTCGGATATCCTAGAGGCGGATACTTTTTAGCTTTTATTATGGAAGAGAGCAAGGAGCAGCAAAGCCTGCACCACTTCCTTCAGTTTGCGATTTATCTGGCAGTATTGCTTGACATATTGCTGTTCGTTTATGCGCCGAAATTATTGATGGATGCGGGCAATTTCCATAATGGCTTATCAAGGTTTCTCCTTCGCATGTCAAGGATAGTGATATATGAAAATCCGTTATATAGCCGCTTTTTTCTTTTGCTGCTTATTTCCCTGGTATCGGTGGGAACCCTGAGTAAAAAAGAAAAGGATTTGAAAGCAGGACCTGCCATTATTTATCCATTGACAGCTGGTCTTCTATTGATGGGATCCGGCATTTTTTTCTTTGGCGAGACTGGTAGGGAGATCTATTACCGTACAAGCTGGTACGATCTGGGCTACATCTTAAGCTTGCTAGCAGGAACTGTTCTGGTGCACATCGCGATGGATAACGTTTCCAAGATCATCAGTTCCTCTTTTGGAAAGGATAAATGGAATACCGAGGAAGAGTCTTTTATGCAGGCTCGGAAACCAGTGAAGGGACCATTTGCCGTAACCATTCCATCCCTGTTTTATTACCGAAAAAAAATCCATTCAGGGTTTATAAATATCGAGAATATCTTCAGGGGTACACTGCTCATTGGTACCCCGGGCTCGGGAAAGAGTTTTGGGATTGTGATGCCTTTTATCAGGCAGCTCATCACCAAGCAGTTTTGCATATGCTGTTATGATTACAAGTTTGTGCGAAACGAGGCTGTGTAAGTAATTGTTCAACGGAGATTGAACCTATTGTGTCGTCAATAGTAGCCTAAGGGCACATGCATTACAAGTAATTGTTTTGTGTGAAGCTGCCCTGACAAAGTAACCCTTTCACCGGCAGGTGAAGAAGTTGAAGCCGTGAGGTGGAAACAACGACGGTAAGCATTATGCTGTCTGGGGGCGAGGCTGAAGGTATGGTCAACGAAAGTGAACTATCATTAAAAGGTCGTTAAGTCGAACAAGCCAAACAATGCTGATAGGCTTGAACCAAAAGGTGACGCAGTTGGATAATCTCTGGAATTTTGGGATTACACGAACAACAGAACTGCCGGCGTAGAGATAGGACCTAACCCTTCGTTGTTACTTACACGGAACGTTGTAAGCCCGTATCATTCCTGCGGATGCAGGAAAGCCGACTGTAAGGAAGGCCGATAGTGGTGCGGGTATGGGATTACAGAGAAAGCGAATGCTATTTTGTAATGAAATGGATAGGAGTTTAAACGTCACTCCACACGAAAGTGGGCAGACTTCTGTATATGGTAATTATTTTATAAGAAACTTTTAGAACTTTTTAAAGGAGGAAAGCAAATGAACGTAAGTAAAACAGCGTGTGCGCCTACTGACAAAGAGCTCAGCAATTGGAACAACATTGATTGGGACAAATGCAAGAATGGAGTTGGAAAGCTACAAGCACGTATTGTAAAAGCTCAGAAAGAAGGTAAACATGGTAAGGTAAAATCCTTACAATGGGTACTAACACACTCTTATTACGCCAAAGCTTTGGCTGTGAAAAGAGTAACCTCTAACAAGGGGAAGAACACAGCAGGTGTTGACAAGGTAACTTGGGATTCACCTGTTGAAAGATTAAAGGCGATTGCTGATCTGAAAAGAAAAGGGTACAATCCACAGCCTTTAAGACGGGTACATATTGAAAAAAGCAATGGGAAATTACGCCCTTTGGGTATCCCAACGATGAAGGATAGAGCAATGCAGGCTTTATATCTCATGGCATTGGAGCCGGTAGCAGAAACTAAGGCAGATAAACACTCTTATGGTTTCAGAAGAGAACGCTGCACGATGGATGCTATTACCCAGTGTCACACACTTTTGGGTAAAGAGAAACTCTCCCCAAAATGGGTTATGGAAGGAGATATTAAAGGTTGCTTTGATCACATCAGCCACCAATGGCTATTGGAGAACATCCCAATGGACAAAACCATGTTAAAAAAGTGGCTTAAATGTGGTTTCATCTTCAAGGATGAACTGTTTCCAACAGAGGAAGGAACCCCACAGGGAGGTATAATATCACCAACGCTGGCCAACATGACTCTTGATGGTTTAGAAACAGTGTTGTTGGAAAAATTCCAACGGACTACAGTAAGTGGCAAATCATATTACCCAGCCGTAAGGTTGGTAAGGTATGCTGATGATTTTATTATCACAGGAAAAACGCAGGAAGCACTGGAAAAAGAGGTTAAGCCTGTGGTTGTTGAATTCTTAAAACAAAGAGGATTAATCCTTTCTGAAGAAAAGACCAAGACAACCCATATAGACGAAGGCTTTGATTTCCTGGGTTTCAATGTCCGCAGATTTAAACATGTGGTACTTACAAGACCATCAAAGAGTGGCATGAAGAAATTCCTATTAAAGATAAAGGACATTATTAAGTCCAATCAATCTACGAGACAGGATTCACTTATACGCATGCTAAACCCTGTTATTACTGGCTGGGGCAACTACTATAAACATAGCGTTGCCTCGGATATATTTCAGAACTGCGATCACTTGATCTTTCAAAAAATATGGTCATGGTGTAATCGTCGCCATTCCGCTAACAAGGGAAGGAAATGGGTTAAACAAAAGTACTTTCAAAAGATCGGCAATCGAGACTGGTGTTTTACTTGGAAGGAGAATGAAAATGAGGATAAAAACTATCTGACATTGAAACATCTTTCCAATATAAACATAACCAGGAATGTCAAGATCCATGGAAGTGCAAACCCCTTCGACCCTACATGGAAGTACTATTTTGAAAAGCGTGAAACGTACAAAATGTTACAGACATTAAAAGGAAAGACGACTCTACTTAAGTTATGGGAGAAACAGAAACGCACATGCCCTATCTGCGGCAACAAAATTGACAGGGAATTACCGTGGGGCACTACCAAAAGTATTGTCAACAACAAGGCAATTCACGAACTTGTACATGATGGTTGTCGCAGAAGTGTTTACCTTAAAAAGAGGGCTTCTCGATGAGGTCGTCTATGTAAATAGATGGCAATTACTTGAGCCGTATGAGCTGGAAACTCTCACGTACGGTTCTTAGAGGAGAAGGCGGGAGCAATTCCGCTGACTTACTCGACCCCGATCTTGGCCAGATAGCTTATTACCACTATCTCCTTGGAAAGAAACAGGGAAAGCTATCCGGTTTTGATTTCCACGTAATCAATCTGACCCAGGTAGAGCGAAGCAGAAGAATAAATGTACTCCGGCCCGACTACATAGGAACGCTGGCTGATGCCGGCGAGACTGCGGAGGCGCTGGTGGAAGCTCTGAAGAAAGGTGATAAATCAGGGGGCAGTGATCAGTTCTTTACCCAGAGCGCAGTCAACTTCCTTTCTTCCTGTATCTACTTTTTTTCGCAGTATGAAAATGGCAGATATTCAACCTTTCCCCACGTGCTCTCATTTTTGAACTGCAGCTATGAGCAGATCTTTTCGGTGCTTTTCTCGAACCTGGAACTTAAAAGTCTGCTCTCGCCATTTGCTACGGCCTGGCAGGCAAAGGCCTTTAATCAACTTGAGGGACAGATCGGAACGCTCAAGGTATTTATATCCAGGCTTGCTACCAAAGAAACCTTTTGGGTTTTTTCCGGGGATGATTTTAATCTAAAGATCTCTTCAAGGGATGAACCCTCAATTTTAGTATTGGCCAATGATCCCAATACCCAGAACATCAATTCTGCCTGCTATTCTGTGGTACTGAACAGGCTCACCAGGCTAATCAATTCAAAGGGCAACCTTCCCTCGGCGCTGATCATTGATGAGCTGCCGACACTATTTGTGCATAGAATCGAAAATCTCATCGCAACGGCCAGATCAAATAAGGTAGCGGTGCTTATGGGGCTTCAGGAACTGCCACAGTTTCAGCAGCAATATGGTAAGGATACCGCTACAACAATTACTTCGGTAGTTGGAAACGTGCTTTCCGGTTCGGTAAGAAACAAGGATACCCTGGAGTGGCTCGAACGGCTTTTTGGGAAAGTTAAACAGCAATCGGAAAGCCTTTCTATAGATCGGACAAAAACTTCAGTTTCGCTCTCGGAAAAACTGGAATCATTAATTCCTGCCGGAAAAATCGCCTCGCTTAAAGCGGGTGAGCTGGTCGGAATGCTCGCAGCTGACGCTGTTGAGGATTACACAGGAAAATACGAAACATCGGCAATCAACTGCAGGGTAAACCTGGACATGGAATCAATCGCAAGGGAAGAAAAGTCCTATGTGCAGATGCCGGTCTATTACGATTTTGGCGGTAAAAAGGAGCAGATCCTCAAAGAGAATTTTACGCGTATCAATGACGAGGTCAGCCAGCTCGTTAAGGGGTTCAGGTCTGAAGGAAGTAAAGTTGCTGAAACGCCCAAACCTTCCCTTTCAGGAGGAATGAAAAGGTAAATAAACATTAATCTTAAATCCGATTTATTATGGAAGAACTAACCGGTAAGCTAGTGGCCGTCAATCCCATGCTTGCCAATGATCCGATCTTTAAGCAGGGCCAAATCGGAATTATCGCAATGGCCGATTTAAAAACCGATACCGTTAGCGTCGGCTTTTCATCCGGCGAGATGGGCAAGTATTCTTCGGATGCTTTACTGGTCCTTAAAGATAAAAGAGACCTTTATCAGGATATTATGACTGGGGTAAAAGACATGGATGTCGATACTTTCAAGCAGTTGCTGGACATCAATATGAAGCAGGAACACGCGAATTATATCCATCAGTCTGCTGCAATGAATATAGCGCTAAGTAGTCCCGAGGTGCTAAAGCGGAGCACAGTCTCACTGGTGGAGCATCTTTCTATAAACTTAAGCAATGATATCAGTCATGAACCGGCTTTTGAGCGCTAGCTTTCTCATTCAGTTAGTTTTTCTCTTACCGGTTTCAGTATTGAAGGCGAACGCACAACTATCGATGCCGCTGAATGCTATGAGGATAAATAGCGGCTATGGAAAGAGAATCCACCCGGTCACCCATAAAGTGGATTTCCACAGGGGGATCGATCTGCATGCGAGAAATGAACCTGTGTATGCGTTTTTTTCCGGAAGGATTGCCGCGGTAGGATATAATCAAATCCTGGGGAAATTTGTCAGGATTGAAAAAAACGGTCTGGAGTGCATCTATGGACATCTATCGATTTTACTTGTCTCCAAGGGTGATGAAGTTGTATCCGGCGAGGTCGTAGCTGTTACGGGAAGTACCGGACGGGTAACAGGCGAGCACCTGCACTTCTCTATCAAACAAAATGCTACGTATCTAAACCCGGTTCTCTTCATTCGCGGCTATTACCAGAACAAGGCCAATAAAGAAAATATTATGGAAAATATAGCAATCTATAGCTTGCGGCAAAAACTGGAACTTCTTGTCATGATGGAAGAAGTTGCGCTAAACGAGCATGAGGCATCGCTTTATGGCGTTGACCTTGCGGATCGGGAGGATCCGGAAGATGAATAAGAAAGAGGTCACCAAGCCAATGCATGTTCAGGTTGCGGAGAGAGTCATCGAAGCTTTAAAGGCTGGTACAGCTCCATGGCAGGTTCCATGGGATGCAGGCGGAATGCCTTTTGTATTGCCCTACAATTTGCAGAGTGGAAAGCGATATCGGGGGATCAACTCGCTTTCGTTATTGATGAGCGGACGAGAGGATCCAAGGTGGATGACCTACAAGCAAGCTGAGGAAAGCGGATTTCAGGTTCGCAAGGGGGAAAAATCAATGATGATTCAGTTCGTAAAAACCGCTGACGAACGCACCAAGCGCGATACCTCAGGTAAGGTGTTACATGATGAACTGGGGAAACCAATTACGGAAAAGATCCAGCTTTCCCATGCTATCGTGCGCAATGCCTATGTTTTCAATGCCGACCAGATTGAGGGAATGCCAAAGCTTGAGCTGGAGAAACCCGGCGGGCTATGGGAACCGCTTGAGCGTGCAGAAAAGCTGATTACCTCCTCCGGAGCGACTATCAATCACATAAATTCAGGCAATGCATTTTACGATCCCGGGAAAGATGCTATTACCCTTCCTCATAAGGAGTGGTTTTCTGGGGGGATAAATACTATGCCACCCTATTACATGAGCTTGGTCATTGGACAGGTCACCAGGACAGGTTAAACCGTGACATGGGTAAAGGCTTTGGCAGTGAAAGTTACGCCAGAGAGGAACTTAAGGCCGAGATTGCCTCCATGCTCTTGGGTCAGGAACTGGGCATCGGGCATGATCCCGGGCAGCATTATGCTTATGTGGAAAGCTGGATATCAATTCTGGAAAACAACCCATTTGAGATATTTTCTGCCTCAATGGATGCCGAGCGGATTTTTGGTTACGTGACTGGCCTGGAGAAAGGAAAAGAGCTTTCGACAGATGAGCATTCACTGGGCGCATTGAAGGCCGCGCCCTCAAAGACAGTAAATTATTTAACCACCGGCGATAAAATCGGGTACAATGGTTCTGTTTACGAAGTGCTTGGACACTTAAAACAGGGACGCCTGAAAATGCTGGAAAGCCTGAACGGCAATGCATTCACCCTGTCGCAGCAGGATAAACTTTACAGTGCCCTTTCCTTTTTAAAGACCCAAATGGGCAAGGAAGAATCCCAGAGCTTTGATTACTTGACTACGGATAGGTCCGATGACCACTCTGCCGAAATAAATAGATAAACTGTATTATGGAAAAAATGATGATCATGGAAGCTTTGCCGGTTGCAGAGCTTTCCAGACTTGGACTGTATGAAGACGGCAAACATTTGCTATCCCCAGAGGATATCACAGCCCTTCTGGCAGGGAGACGTACCTCCCTTGTCAACCTTAAAAACCTGATCGGTGAGGCTTTCACTATTGAAAGCCTTGATGTGAAGCTTTCCCTTCATCATAGCGAGCGGTGGGGAGATGAGATCATGCTCCATCCGATCTACAAAGAGATTACATTGGCCAAGGGAATGACCGAAGAAGAACTTTGGCCGATATTGACGGGTGAACAAACTAATCTGGTTAAGGTTGTTCCTAGCCCTGAAACAGGGGTCGATCAAACGCTTGTATTCGAATATGACGGCGAAACAAAAGAATTTATTTCTTACGACCCTTTAAAGGTAATAGTTCCTTTTCAGGTGAATGGTGAAAAGCTTGATGAAAAGCGCCGTCAGGATTTTGCGCACGGAAAAATTGTTGAGCTCAGCGATGGAACTAAGTTTCAGTATATGTCCTCGCTTCCTAAAGGGATTGTATCCAGCCGCTCAGCGCTGATCATTGCAATGTCCGAAGATGGAAGGTCGCCAAGCTTTCTCCTAGAGAATCTTGCGCCAATAAAAATATCCAGTGCTCAAGAGCAGCCTTTCTCACCTGCATTTGAATCTGCATTTTTGGAAATGAGAAAGTCGGAAGGTGTAGAAACTGAGGAAAGTCTTCAGATTGAGCTTGATGATCTCAAAAATGATTACCAAAGTCCTTTGGGCCTGGGGTCATCGCGGTAATTGGAGAAGATATGGGTGGAACTTGACGGATTTACCTACCATATTCCAGCCGGTCTTCCGGAGGTAACTATTAAAGTGTCGTATCTTTTTTACGAAAGAAAGGATGTTCCTGTTAAACTAATTGACAAAAACAAATCTCCTGATCACTACATCGCGATTGTTTTGGTCGGCTTCTGTCCAGATATGGAAACCATTTCAGCTGTTGCCGCACTTTTTTGCAACGCAAGATTTAGGACTGGATTCGGTAGGGATCTTCCGGCACGGGTGCTGTCATGCCGGATATCCCTGTGGCTTAAAAATACCGATGTTCACTTTTTGTTGGTATCTACCTCCATTAATTTTCGTTACGGGTCTAAAACGTTTTTATGTCCGGAAGAAATATTCTCATTAAGTAGATTCTGCAGAATTTCCGGGTTTAGGACTAACGTAAGTATATTTCTTTAACCAAATTTTTAAAACCAATGATTCCCGAAATTTTCAGGGAGGATCAAAAAGTCAACGTCCGTGTCTTCGGCTTTGAGGTAAATGTAGATTATCGTTATCATTGGCCATCACGCAGGTCAGACGGAAAGGAACCTCTGGCTGTGCATCTTGAGTTTCGTTCAGATTCGAAGGTCATCTCTTCAACCGGTTATAAATCGCATTTTCTTTTCTCGGCATTTCTCGAAGACTGTGGATACACTTCTATCGAAGAGCTCTGCACTGCGCTCGGGGAGCATTTGGCCAGAGAAAATGGCTATGAACCTCCGGAACCTGAGCAGCAGCTCAGCCTGTTTTAATTTTTAACAACAATTATCTTATTATTTATGAATGAGCAAAATTTAGAGTACCTTAAAAAGAGCCTCGATTATCTCGGCTTTGGAACCAAGCTTAACGATGTGTTAGAATCCGCGATATCCAGGGAGATTTCTGCATTTACTCTGGGCGTTAACCAATCATATTCATCGGCACAGATGAGAAAAAATCCTGCATTGGGGACAGACCAGGTCCGTTTCATGCTGAATTTTAACCGATCCAAGCAGAGCGACATGTACTTTCTGAACGATTACGAGGTAACCCTTTTAAAGGCAGGAAGTGCATTGCCTATCAAGCAGGTCTTTGACCTGGAGCGGGATAACCGAATCACTGCCCTGCAGGCTTATAAGTTATTGTCCGGAAATTCGCTTGAAAGAGATGTGTATACTAAAGCTGAGAATGGAGAAGCAGCTGAAAAGAAAAGGGTTTGGTTTAAGCTGAACCTGGATGTCCAGGATGCTTACGGAAACCATCCACTAAAAAAGTTCTATCCCGAATTTAAGTTTGATTTATCTGATGCTATCGATAAATATCCTTTCAAAGGCCTGACCGAACTCGGAAAGGATGGGATGATGAAGATGCTCCGAAGTGGCAACATGGTGCAGGCGGATATGTTAGTGGGCAAAAAATCGGTTCCCGTATTTATAACTGCAAATCCACAATACAAAGGGCTTGATGTTTTCGATAAAAATATGGTGGCAATCCGTCAGGATGAGATCTTCCCCAAAGCAGAAAAGGATAAAAGTATTGAGATATCCTCGGAGCAAACAGAATCAAAAAAAAGTGAGGTTACGACTTCCAATACCGAAGAACGCTTTCCCTGGGAAAACCAGCAGGATGCTGATCTGTCCCAGAGCGGCGAAATTGGGCGGTAAAATTTCTAACGGCAAAAGAAAAATGAGAAAACTCCTGGCGAAAATAGACCGAATCCGGGCGAGCGGATGGATAACGCTCGAACTCAAGGAAGATCATCCCCTGTATCATCTGAACAGTAAAAGGTTTAAAGTGGAAAGTATGGCGACACCAGACATCAAATGCCGTGTTACTGTCTTTATTGAGAATAAAACGGTTGATTTTACCATTGATGATCTGTATTGAAACTAGGTCGGTTCCTGGCAAGGGGGCGACGAAATAAGGGTATATTAAGATGATAAGCCATTCAGACTTGATTTTATATCATGGTACCGAGGGTTTAGAGGGTGAACAAATTGAAATTCGTTCCAATACAGGGATTGGCTCAAACGATCTCACACTGGGCAACGGTTTTTATACCTCGACATCTAAGGAGATCGCTCTTCTCTATAGCCACATCATGATGCGTGAAAGGTTGTTTGATCTTGGCCACAATCCCGAAGAAGCAATGACCGGCAAGGTTTATCAGATATCTGTGAAAAAAGATCTCAATCTGCTTCGTGAAACGGACAAACTAGATATTGGCGCCTCGGTAAGTGCTATGAAACAGGCAGGAATTCAGATCTCAGATATCCAGATGCTTGAGCTATCCGAAATGGCATCGTTTCCAGCTGTGGTCGATCTTATTGAAAAAGGAGGCTTTCAAACTATTAATGCCAAAGAATTCCTGGTTAAGGCAATGGGTTATGACGGATTGTTATTTGTTCAAAAACCCTACCTGCCCTGGCACTATGAGCCTGACCACATTGGGATAAACTGGAGAAGATGTTGGCATGACTGGGGCAGTTCCCCTCCCGAGACAGTCGTGATTTATAATGCCGAAAAAGTCGCTTCCGTAGATCTGATCCACGATGGCGGTAGATCAGCAATACTTCAATTGCAAGTTGAACCGAAATTTGGCCTGCTACTTTAATCAGAATCTATGCACATAGCAAAAGTAATAGAACCCGATACCATGTCCCTTTATCATGGCACGCTAGGACTGGATGGTAGTAAGATAAACATCCAGTCCGGCAAAGGAGTTGGTTGGAACGCGCTTACCCTCGGAAATGGTTTTTATACTTCCCTAAGTGAGGACGCCGCCTGCCTATTTAGCCATCTCGTACTCCAGAAATCACGACTTAAAGGCGGAGCGGGGTTTGATAACCTTGGGTTTGCCAAAATCTATAAAATTTCACTCAGCAATGTTACCAGCATTTTGGATGCTGACAAAGCTCTGGACGCATCTCGCGTCCGGAGCATTTTGCTGTGCGCCGGAGTTTCCGAAAGATACCTGAATTGCCGGCATGATGAACAGCTCACTGATTTTCACAAGGCTGCTGACCTGCTCTGCTACGGCATGGACTGGCAAGGAAACCGCAACGAATATCTTACAAGGAAACTGGGCTACGATGGGCTTCTAATCAAAGAGAGAGCATGGGAAAACTGGGAATATTATCCGTCAGGCATAGGCATAGACTGGGATAAGATAAACGACCCGAAACTTTGGCCACCAAAAACAGTCGTCATTTACAATACTGATCGGGTAGCAGGGTTTGAGGTGATCCGCGATGGTTTTATACAATCTTTGGAAATAGATTATTCAGATCTGAATAGATAAATAACAAAGGGTGCGTTGCGTTCTGCTGTTTAAATGCACCTAGATTGTATAATAATATAGCTGGATTGTCTCTAGTAGACAATTTTATAACAAGCTTAGTTAATTATGTTTAGCCGACCCTATATCCCTCAAAATGCCCTTAAAAAAAATGTCACTCAAAATAAACGTCATGGATATGGAGTTTGAATTAAATGTAGAAACTATCGTGCGCCAGCATGATCTAACTATAGAAGAGGTGCTCTCAAAACAAATGTTCTCACATTTCACCGAGGAGCAGGCTAAGGACGTAGTTCTTACCATAAAAAAAATGTCAATAATTATTTTTAATGCAAGTGAAAAAAAGGAGGAAAAAATTTGATAGAACAATTGATTATTAGTATCTTATAGTATAATCATAGCAGTATTATTTATGTCAGACATCTTATTTTTCGACTCATTTGCAAAAGGGAAGCAAGATAAAAAAGTTTCCAAAAGCTTGGAATGCGTTATCTACACAAGGGTTAGCAGTAAGGAGCAGGCCGACAATTTAAGCCTTGGAACCCAATTGAAGGCCTGTATGCTATATGCAGAAAAGTTCGGTTTTAATATCGCCGCTCAGTTTGGGGGTACCTACGAAAGCGCTGAGAACGATGAGAGAAAGCAATTTACAGCCATGCTTTCTTTCGTGAAAAAATTTAAAGGAAAAATATCTTCTATCTTAGTGTATAGTCTGGAGAGGTTTTCAAGAAATGACAACTCAATCTGGCTTAGCGGAGAATTGAGGCGCTTAGGTATCGAAATAATATCAGTGACACAGCCTATTGATACGTCTAGCGCTTCAGGTCAGATGCAACAGAAATTATTGTTTCTGTTCGGGGAGTTTGACAATCAATTGAGAAAGCAAAAATGCAGTGCTGGTATAAAAGAGATGTTGCTGCGTGGTGATTGGCCGACTAATCCCCCATTGGGATTCGAGATCGACAGATCGAAGAACAAAAGGCAGATTGTTATAAATGCGAAGGGAAGGCTCATTCGTCAGGCCTTTGAATGGAAAGCTTATGAAAATGTGTCAAATGAGATAATTCGCGATAGATTGGCGGCTAAAGGACTCAAATTGATTCATCAGCGTATCTCAGAAATCTTCAGAAATCCATTCTATTGTGGCTTGATGGTGCACAATATGTTGGAGGGACAAGTGGTTGTGGGCAATCACGAGAAATTGATTAGCAGGGAACTTTTCTTAAAGGTTAACGGTATGCTAGATAAGATTCCCCATGGTTTTTCACTTAATGAAGAAAATGTTCACATTCCTTTGAAGCGCTTTATGGTATGTGCCGAATGCGGGAAGCCGTTGAGTGGCTATCTCGCACGCAAAAAGAATATACATTATTATAAATGCAAAACCAAAGCTTGCTGTAACAACAAAAATGCTGATTCTCTTAATTCCAGATTTGCAGACATACTTGATTTCTTTAAAATTGACATTGCCAAGGAATATATAGAACTATTGGTTGAGCAGGTTGCTGCAACATTTAACCAGTTGACTCAAAATAAGCAAGCAGATCTTTTGGAGTTGGAGAACAGCCACAGAGAAGTGAAGAAGAAGGTGGAGCGTTTAGAGGAAAGATATATTGAAGAAGATCTAAGTCAGGAACTTTACACAAAGTACCATGAGAAATATTCGGACGAAAAAAGGGAAATTGAGCGGAATTTGCTCATCCTGTCAAATAAAAGTTCGAACCTTTTAAAATGCGTTAGGTTGGCTATAGAATATGCCACTCAGCTACCTTTAAACTGGCTTTCTGGGGACTATCATACCAAGCAACAACTACAGGCACTACTGTTCCCTAGTGGTATGAGTTATGATAAGAAAAATGATAAAGTTCGAACCACTGAAATAAATTTAGTGTTTTTGTATATCGCTCATTTTCAGCAAATTATCCTTAAAAAGGAAAGAGGCATACCAGAATTAAATCTGAATTATGCCTCTTTCGCCGATTCGGTAGCGGGGAGCAGGATCGAACTGCCGACCTCAGGGTTATGAATCCTGCGCTCTAACCATCTGAGCTACCCCGCCGGGTAAATATTTACTGATAAATGTAAATATCGATGTGGTTATTTTTAAGAGTTGCAAATATAGAATAAATATACATTCTATGAAAAAGAAATGTGAAAAATACTTTAAGGCACTAATGCTCAGTAAATTTGATTGTAATTGATAAGCTTCACCAGGAATTTTATGCCTTATAAAAACTTACTTTTTGGCTTAACTCAAGGCTATAAATGTCAGGATTTATCACTTCGTTCAATAAAAGTGTTTTAAGGTATTTAAGTTGATGATGCCAACAGGGTAATAATATTGTCGAGCTAAATGCTATATAAGTATATAGAAAAAGGGTCGGCTTCGGGCCTCGGAGGGGTGGTTGAGGGTGCAAAAGGCTCGGCACCGAGGCAAAAAGGGTCGGCTTCGGGCCTCGGAGGGGTGGTTAAGGGTGCAAAAGGCTCGGCACCGGAGCAAAAAGGGTCGGCTTCGGGCCTCGGAGGGGTGGTTGAGGGTGCAAAAGGCTCGGCACCGGGGCAAAAAGGGTCGGCTTCGGGCCTCGGAGGGGTGGTTGAGGGTACAAAAGGCTCGGCACCAGAGCAAAAAGGGCCGGCTTCGGGCCTCAGAGGGGTGGTTAAGGGTGCAAAAGGCTCGGCACCGAGCCAAAAAGGTAGGATATCCAATTTTTGCAGTTTACATCTAAACTACGTTATAAAGATTCAATGGTGAGTGAAACTACTTCTTGCCTGAGCATTCAATTAAAATATTGGGTTTTCACAAGAAGAGAATCAGTATTTATTATAACGTTTGCTTCACGTTTAGGGGCGGCAGATATAAAAAGTACCATCGAATATAGAGGTATATTGATAAAGAAACCTGAGGAGGATTGTAAGCATTAACCATTGTGTGCATTGGTTATAACCTGCGGAAACTAACCAATCATATAAAACCCCGACAAGATTTTGCCGGGGTTGTTTTTTTAAAGCTGTGGTGGTATTGTATTTGCCTTGCGATGGCCAGGGAAACGCTGACTTAAATCGTCGTAAATAGCTTGTGAACCTGCTACGTTGGAGCGACTGGCACCCTTAACAGCATGGTAAAAAACTAAGGCAGCTTCATAAGGCTCACCACCTGCCACCATTTCAGTGTCTTCAATAGCCGTAAGTAATGTGTTTACCTGTTGGTAAATGCTATACAATGTTTTGGCTAATTCTTAGTCCTTTTTAGCCTCTGGCAAATCCATAAACACAGGCGCTAAATTGGGGTTCTGGGCCGCATACTCCAAAGATTTTTCTACAAAGGCAAGGGTTTTGTCGCCCATTTTTAGTACAGTTCTTCGATCATCTGCAGTTAAGTTGATTGTTAAAACATCCTTTATACTGGCTTTTAATGCTGTAATGGCATCGTTGCAGGCTTGCAACTGTTCTGGTGTAATCACCGCTGAAATTCTGTTACTCGAACTCATTCTTTTTTGTTTTAAAGGTTTATGTAATTATTAAATAAAATAACAATTAACGTTTAAGGGGATGAGCCTTATGGCCATAAACGTTTAAAAAATATCAGGCGTGAATAAACACATACGTGGTGCTATTTGATACTGCCTGAAATAAATAGAGGATGATAGGTTTAGGTAAGATCAACTTAAACCATAGTTGAAGATAGGAATATATTTTCGAAAAGCAAATTATTTTTTAGTCGGGAGTTTAATTCACGATCGCATTAAGATCCCCGCTTGCGCGAGGATGACGCTAGGTTGGGTATTGGTTTTGAATCCTGCGGCGATTCAAGCATCTCCAACAATTAACCGGTTTCAACAGTTCATCAATTCACCATCCCCCCTAAATAAAACCCGATAAATGAGCCTATTGTATGAGCCATGATACAAAAAATGCGGGTGTTAATGATAAGTGTTGCAGATATAGAATAAATTACCTTTCTTTAGAAAAATAATATTAAATAATAGTCCGGAAATTATTCTGGTAGTGTACTAACATGGCAGAAAAGAAAAAATTTACACTCGAGTACGAAGTTAGATCGTCACCAAGAATATTGTACAGTTTTATAAGTGAGCCAAACGGCTTATCTCAGTGGTTTGCCGATGATGTAAATTTCCGCGATCAGGTATACACCTTTACCTGGGATGATGAGCAGTTAAAAGCTAAGCTGGTTTCTATTAAGGAGAATAAGCTAGTCAAATTTAAATGGCTGGATGATGAACCTCAATGTTATTTTGAGATGGAAATTGTACAGGACGAACTAACCAATGATGTAGCCCTTTCCATTACCGATTTTACTACCGACGAGCTTCTAGCAGAAAAAAAGTTAATCTGGGATAACCAGATCGATTATCTGATTAGTGTTTTGGGTGCATAAAATTACCTTCGCATTGTTTACCTTTGTAAGGTGAAAAAAATACATCTTCTTTTAATAAAGGCATTTGTGAAACCATTCATCGCAACATTTTTTGTGATGATGTTTATCCTGTTAATGTTCTTTCTCTTTAAATGGATTGATGATCTCATAGGAAAAGGTTTCGAATGGTACACCATTCTGGAGCTGATGTATTATGCCTCAGCTGCCAACGTATCCATGGCACTGCCACTTTCGGTGCTGCTTTCCTCTATCATGACTTTCGGTACCCTTGGCGAAAATTACGAACTTGTAGCCATTAAATCAGCAGGTATTTCCCTTCAAAAAGCCATGCGTCCGCTCTTTGTGGTGATTTTGATGCTAACCATAGCGTCGTTCTTTTTTGCCAATTACATGCTGCCCAAAGCCAACTTAAAATTCGGCTCGCTTTTATATGATGTGCGGAATAAAAAATTGTCATTCCTAATTAAACCAGGAGTTTTTAATAATGCTATTCCAGGTTACGCCATTCGTGTCGATTCTAAAGAAGAAGATGGCACTTTGCATAACATTATGATTTACGATCACCGTGAAAATAGCGGGATTCCAAAAGTTATTTTGGCGAAAGAAGGCAAGATGAATAAAACTACCGATGGTAAATTCCTGGTGCTGAACCTAAAAAACGGTGTGCAGTATGAAGAGCAGGCTTCTAAAAATGGAATGTACAATCCAAGACAGATCTTTACGCGGAACCGGTTTAAAGAAACTTCACCACGCTTCGATATGTCGTCATTTGATCCGAGCACCACAGATCCCAATGCTTTTGGTAACAGTACCCCGATGCTCAACTTGAAAGGGATTGCCAGAAAACGCGATTCACTCACCAAACAACTCGATACCCTTCAATTAAGAACCATTGCAAACCTTACCAGTAACTTTAAACAGTTTAATACCACTAAGGGATACACCAAAGTAAAGGCCGTTCCGAAAGTAATTAATGATGTGATTCTGAAAAGCATACCGAACGGATCGCGCAAACTGGCCCTCGATAATGCAACCAATGTGGTGGCAAATGTAATGCAACATGTACCCAACTGGGCCCCACGCCAAACCGATTTAACAGGCGAAATTATTTTTGCCACAGTAGAGTATCAGCGTAAATTTACCCTCGCAGCGTCTTGTATCCTGTTGTTTTTTATCGGTGCGCCATTGGGTGCCATCATCCGAAAAGGAGGGATGGGCTTACCCGTTGTAGTGGCCATCTGTTTCTTCCTGGTGTACCATATTATCACTACTGTAGCCGAAAAATCTGCACGAGAAGGAAATCTGAACCCAATATTCGGAATGTGGATTGCCGTAATTGTGCTATCGCCTTTAGCTGCCTTTTTAACCTATAAAGCCACTGTAGATTCTGCCCTTTTTGATGTAAACTACTACAAGCAGCTCATCGTTAAAGTGTTTAAAAAGAAGGCAAAATAGCCCCTGTTTCCTTTACTTACAGATGATATATTAAATTAAATAATGCTTAATAAGGTTGTACATTTGTACGGGTTTATTGTTGTTGCATAAATTACATTTAATGCGCCCTAAGCACAGTATGCCCCATAATGCTAAATAAAATGCAAACAAAATTAAACACAATAGAAGAAGCTATCGCAGATATAAAAGCTGGTAAAGTAATTATTGTTGTAGATGACGAGAATAGAGAGAATGAAGGTGATTTTTTAACGGCGGCAGAAAACGCAACTCCGGAGATCATCAATTTTATGGCTACCTATGGTCGTGGTTTAATCTGCGCACCCCTAACAGAAGAACGTTGCAAGGAGCTTAACCTTAGTCTCATGGTAGGTAAAAACACCGCTGCTTACGAAACCAATTTTACCGTTTCGGTAGATCTTGTTGGTCATGGTTGTACCACAGGGATTTCAGCAAGCGACCGCTCAAAAACGATGTTAGCCTTGGTTGATCCTAAAACTAACCCTGAAGAGTTGGGCAGACCCGGACATATTTTTCCATTGATTGCCAAAGATGGTGGTGTAATCCGCCGTGCAGGACATACGGAAGCTGGAGTAGATTTAGCACGTTTAGCCGGAATGAAACCAGCAGGTTTATTGGTAGAAATTTTAAAAGAAGATGGTGAAATGGCCAGGCTTCCGGATCTTTTTAAAATTGCAGAACAGCACCAGTTAAAAATTATTTCAATTGAAGATTTAATCGCTTACCGTTTAACCATGGATAGCTTGATTAAACAGGAGGTAACCATCGATTTACCCACAGCTTGGGGCGATTTTAAAATGACAGCTTACACCCAATTGGATAATAATGCCACTCACCTGGCCATTTCTAAAGGTACCTGGACTGCCGATGAGCCTATTTTAGCGCGTGTGCACAGCTCATGTGTAACAGGTGATATTTTTGGCTCTTGTCGCTGCGATTGCGGACCACAGTTGCACAAAGCTTTGGAGATGATTGAGAAAGAGGGTAAAGGAATTGTGGTGTACATGAACCAGGAAGGTAGAGGTATCGGACTGATTAATAAACTCCGTTCATACAACCTACAGGATGCCGGTTTTGATACCGTTGAAGCCAATATTAAACTTGGCTTTAAGGGTGATGAACGCGATTATGGTGTAGGAGCACAAATCCTGAGGTCAGAAGGTGTGACCAAAATGCGCTTAATGAGCAACAACCCAACCAAAAGAGCTGGCTTAATTGGTTATGGTTTAGAAGTAGTAGAAAATATTCCGATCGAAATTGCCAGTAATGTGCATAACGAACGTTATTTAACTACCAAAAGAGATAAAATGGGCCATTCGATTATGAAAGGGTAATTCAGTTTGAAATTTACAGCTTGAAGTTTACAGTTTAGATTACGTAAATTGAAACCATATATAAAACCAACAGTTGAACAGGTGTTTAATTGTTGGTTTTTTTTTGGTCGTAGGGTAGCCTATAAATGGTAGTGTCGTCGAAGGGCTTTAACCCCAGATTTACACAGAGATCAGTTTTTGCCACGGAAACACAGAACGCACCGAGAATTCACAGAATGATCATACTACATCGTCCTCGTTTGTAACGAGGATGTACAAGTAAAGCGATTTTATATAAAAAGATTAATCTCTTAAGGTTATCGTCATTGCGAAAAGGCTTTTTCAGCCGACGAAGCAATCTTTCATCGCTCTTAAAAGAATTATTTTTGCATTGCAAATGCGTACCTCAAAAATCCTCGTTACAAACGAGGAGTATTTAACTCAGCATAACATAATTAAGGTGAATTGCTTTCAAATGAATGCTAAGCGATCAATCCCCACACTTACGTCCTCCTGAACTTGTTTCAGGATCTTCTTTGTAATGGGAATCGCTAATCTACATCGTCCTCGTTTGTAACGAGGATGTACGAGTAAAGCGATTTTATATTAAAAGATTAATTTCCTCAGGTTATCGTCATTGCGAGAAGGCTTTTTCAGCCGACGAAGCAATCTTTCATCGGTCTTGAAAGAACTATTTTCGCATTGCAAATGCGTACCTCAAAAATCCTCGTTACAAACGAGGACTATTTAACTCAACATGACATAATTAAGGTGAATTGCTTTCAAATGAATACTAAGCGATCAATCCCCACACTTACGTCCTCCTGAACTTGTTTCAGGATCTTCTTCGCAATGGGGATCGCTAATCACCAAATCACTACCAACAATTTACCCTCATTACCTCCGCTGGTTGCCTTTTGATTGATTAATAATCGCATCCTTGTTAATCGATTTGTTGGTTTTAACAGGTTTCTCACCTTGCTTACGTTTTAAATTCCTTCGGTAAGCACCAGAAATTTTCTGGATAAACTCTTTAAATGTATCAAACTGCTGGGTGTACACCAAACCAAATGAAGTTACATTTGCCGTTGCACTTATCCCGCTGTTTAAGAAAATACTTTGTTGTGTAGGTGGCTTATTGGCCGCTTTAACGGTTAAACTTCCATCTTTTTTCAATAAATAGAGGGCTTCCACTTCACTGCCAACATTGTTATTGTTAAAGCTAATAATGGTGAAATCATTTAAACTATTCCTATCTACAATACCTGCATTAATGATTAGGCGGTTATTAAAGAATTTAAATGATGCATTCGCCTCGCTTAGTGATCGTACATTCAGATCCACAAAGTTTAAATTTAACGAAGAAAGTACATTGTTAAACTGGTTAAATACCAACTCGGTTGCTGTACTTGTGGCGGTAGAACTCAACTGGTTTCCGATCGATTCTCCACCGTTGCCAGGTGCAAAACTTCTTCTGATAATTAAACTGAAAGCCTGTAAGTTCAGGTTATTCTGATCGCTGAAATAGGTTTGCAATTCTTCTTTAATTGAAGGTTGTGCCGGGAAATTAATATCCAGTTTGATATCTGGTTTTAACAACAAGCCTGTTAAACCCATCTCCACTTCCGTGTTTACCCTTTGGTTGGCATTGCTACTCGCATCACGATTGGCAGCTTTGTAAAGGTCGTTCAAACTTGCTCTCAGCGCATATACAGCTTTTAAGTTGATTTGTGCAGCAGTCGGATTTCCCGTCCAGCGGATGGTTCCACCTTGCCTGATCTCGAATTTTTTATTGATTACTTCCTGCGCGGTAAAATCAAAGCTTCCGGTTTCAATAATGTAATCTCCTGACATTTCAAAATCACCAAAACTATTGATGTTAAGGTTTAAATCTGCATTACCCTTGCCACTCAGGTTGCCCAGTGTGGTAAAAATATTGGCAGTAGTATTCTGATCTATCGTAAGTTTAAAGGTAAGGGTTAAACCATCAAAATTGGTTTTCTTCTTCACCAGCGTAGTCGAATCCCTGGAAACGAAATTAATAAAGTCTTTATCAGATATGGTTTCAGAACTGTTTAAAGGTAAATTGAAAACCGTGCCTTTTTCAGTTTTGGCTTTAATATCGATCTTCATCTTATTGGTAGGTCCGGTAAAGCTAAATACTCCGGTTCCATAAGCGCGACCGTAATATACAGAATTGTCTTTTGCCGTTGTATTCAGTGCCATTAAATTATTGGCTTCAAGCTTCACATTTAAGGTTGGGTAGTTAATATCGTTTAAATCTACCGTACCATCCTTAACTGTACCCTCGTGGCCCTCCAAATCCTTTATCGTAAAGTCTTCCAGCTTAATTACGCTGTTATTTACCTCCACTTTATCGGTAATTACATAAGTGGTTTTAAGGTAATTTACCATGAGCTGGCCTTTATCCAAGGATAAACTTCCATTTATTTCGGGTTTACTTAGTTTTCCTTTTACGGTTAAATCAGCAGATATGTTTCCTTTGAGGTTTGATACCAGCTCTTTTACAAATGGCTCTAAAATGGTGAGTTTACTCTCGTCCATCTTTACTCCAAGGTCAATCTCTTTCTCTTTTAAATCAAGATTTCCCGTTAGTTTAAAAGTTTCCGAACCATCTGCCACCACGCGTGTAAATACATTTACTTTGTTACTTTCATTGTTGTACGATGATGTATCTGTTAAAGTGCCGATATAGATGTCGTTAAAGTTCAGTGAATCGATTTTTAGATCATCAGTTAATCTTGGTGCTTTTAAAACACCGTACAAATCGGTTTTACCGTTCAGGTTTCCACCCAGTTTCACGCCAAAACCTTTGGTAAAAGGATTGAGGGTTTTAAGGCTGAAATCTTTAAAACCAACGCTTATTAAATCTTTAGGATCTTCAGAAATCAATCCATCAATAATCAACTGTTGTTTTCCGTTGGTAAGGTCAAAATTGCTGATTTCAGTTTTACCATTATTCAGTACAATTCTTACTTTTTCCTGTATACGCCATTCTTCACTGTTTATTTTTAAGATGGAAGGCAATACGCTCAACCTTGCTGTTGTGTCCTGGTTTTTGGTAAACTCCACTAAACCGTTCAAATCAAGCTGGTTGGCCTCATCTGAGTTAGACATTTTAACGTTGAAGGCCAAACTATCGTTCCGTAAAATATTGGAAATGTTGACGTCTTTAATAAATAAACTATCATTAATCTGTACCCGATCAGATGTTACAATCAGCTGAAGCTGTTGTGGAGTAGTGTTTTCATCAAGAATAATGTTGTTTACCACAACTCCATTGTATTTTAGTTTCCGCACAAAACCATTCAAGGTGGCTGTATTGTTCCGTGAATCGAAATCACCTGTTAAGGTGGCACCTTCTTCGAGCTCTAAACCTGGCGCAAAAATCTGCGACAAAGGTTCGAATTTTTTCACCATGAGGTTAAACTGAAATATCTGGTTTTTGTACTTAATGATATCAGCTTTTAACGAAGGAATGTAAGTTTTAGCAATGGCTTTATAGTATGAAACAATTGAGTTTAAATCGTACTCACCTTTAATGCTGGCATCTAAAATATCCGAACGGATATCAAGTACACGGTTGGCACCTGTACCATTGGCCATAAGTTGCACCGAATCTACGCTATATACACCCTTAGGATTTTGTAACCGGATCTCTTCAATCAACAACTTGCCCGAAATATTATCAAGGTTTGTTCCTGAGAAATTAGTGGTAAATTTTGCATCCACCATTAAAGAGTCTTTCAGGAGTTTTAGGGCCTTTAATTTCGCTTTGGAAATGGTTGCATTAAAGTTGAAAACAGGTAGTTTAGGATTTAGGTTTACGCCACCATCAAATACCAGTTTAACATTCCGGTCGTTAATACTCAGTTTACCATCGAAATATTTTTTATCAAACGTACCGTCAATTTTTACATTATGATACCTGTAATTGTTAAAGTCGATATAGGTTACATCGCCATTTATTTTCTCGGTCAAACTTTTAAGTTCCGTTCCGCGTCCTTTTACATTTAAAGAAGAAGTGATGCGGCCGAGGCTTTTTTCGCCAATCAGCTCGCCAACATTAAAATCGTAGCTTTTTACACTTCCGGTATAAGAAGGAACATCCTTTTTATCAAGCTTCATGTTTACATCAGAAACCAGGCGGCCAAGTTTTGTCTTAAATTCGCCATAAGCAATAAAATCGTTCTGAAAACCTGTAAAGCTTCCGTTAAAGTTAATGTTGCCGAATTTATTTACAATTGCCGGCACAATTTTCTTTTTGCTGTTTGTAATGCCTCCGAGTACCTCATCCAGATCGGTTTTATTTGTTCCTGCCATTTCGATGTTCAGGTCCATAAAGGTTTCCTTCCATTTCGGTAATCCCTTTAAAATGAAATCACCTTTTATGTGAGTCGCTTTTCCGGTTCGTATAGAAAGTTTCTTGGCTTTAAGGTTATTCACTAAACCGGTAATCTGGCCATCTACATCCAGATCAAGTTTCATGGTATTCAGCTCAGGAGCAAAAAAAGCTATATCTCTGGAGGTAATATGGCTATTCTTGAAAATTGCCTTCATCCTCACATTATCGATGTAGTGGTTAAAATCTTTATAACTTTTAAACCGCATCTGGTAATAATCAGTTAAACGGCTTTGGTTGGTTTCCAATAACAGATTTTTTAACTCAATGGCATTGCTATCTATCGTGGTTTGTGCAGTAAGGTTTTTCAGGTAAAATCCGCTACGCTCTTTAAAAGTTAAATTTTTAATATTGGTTTTAACCAAATGGTTTTTGGTATCCAATCCTTCAAAAATTCCGCTCAGTTGTTTCACATCAACGTTGTCGAAGTTTACGCTTTTTCCCTGGGTTGTATCTTTTGCATTGTAGTTAATATATCTGAAAGCAAATTTGTTCAAAATCAGGCGTCGCAAAGTCACATCGAAAGGTTTGCTTTTCTTTTTCTTTACCGTAGGTTTACCAGAATCGAAGTAGTTGATGATGAAATCGAGATTAGAAGACTTATCTTTGAAATCCTTTAGGTAAAACTGTCCGTTATTAATTTGAACGGTGTTGATATCAATAATCTTCTTATCAATGGACAATTGATTAATATCGACCATAAATTGGGGAGTGCTCAATAAAGTGTCTTTTTGAAGATCAAGCACCAGTAAATCTTCAAGAACGATAGATTTGAAGGGTTTGATATAAAGGCTTTTGATTGATATAGTAGTTTTGAGCTCTTTTGATAAGTATGCAGCAGCCCTCTGAGCAAAATAAGTTTGAACAGGCTTAAATTGCAGAGAAAAAATAACAAGCGCGAGCAGCAAAATTATTGATGCGATTACCCAAAGGAGTATTTTAAATAGTTTTTTAATAATTTTGCAGCTTAAATATTAATAATTTGTCTGTTATACTTGCTATTGAGTCTTCTTGCGATGATACATCCGTTGCTATTTGTAACAACGGCAAAATTACTGCCAATGTTATTGCAAACCAAACAATTCATCAAAATTATGGTGGTGTTATTCCTGAATTGGCTTCAAGGGTACACCAACAAAACATTGTACCTGCCGTACAACAAGCGCTGATTGATGCCAATGTTACAAAACAGGACATAAATGCCGTTGCTTTTACGCGTGGCCCTGGCCTTTTAGGTTCATTACTGGTTGGTGTTTCTTTCGCAAAATCTTTTGCTTTAGCCTTAAATATACCTTTAATTTCTGTCAATCATATGCATGCGCATATTTTAGCGCATTTTATTGACGATCCAAAACCTGTCTTTCCGTTTTTATGCCTTACTGTTTCTGGTGGCCATACGCAGATTGTTTTGGTTAAGGATTACTTCGACATGGAAATTGTTGGCGAAACCCTGGATGATGCTGCAGGTGAAGCTTTTGATAAAACAGCTAAACTTTTGGCTTTACCTTACCCTGGCGGACCATTAATCGATAAACATGCGAAGCTTGGAAATCCGCTTGCTTTCAAATTTGCTGAACCGCAGATTGCGGATCTGAATTTTAGCTTTAGTGGTTTTAAAACCTCAATCCTTTATTTTATCCGGAAGCAGGAAAAAGATAACCCTAATTTTATTGCAGAAAATTTAGATGATATTTGCGCGTCAGTTCAACATAGTATTGTGCAAATATTACTGAATAAGTTAAAAAAAGCAGCAACACAATATAATATTAAAGAAGTTGCGATTGCAGGGGGAGTTTCGGCAAACTCGGGTTTGAGAAATGGCTTAGAGCAAACTGCAGAAGAATTTGGTTGGAGCATTTATATACCAGCTTTTCAATATTGTACCGATAATGCTGGAATGATTGCCATTGCAGGTTATCAAAAGTATTTGAAGCAGGATTTTGTTGGTCAGGATATTTCACCACTTGCAAGGATGGAATTTTAGAGGGATTTTATGGTGTAACTTATGAAATGCGTTACTTCTTCCGTGGGTCCGTGATAAACATAGGTAACTTTGAACTGTAAGCCGCCAACTGAAAACTGGCAAAAAGAATTGATTAAATTGAATTTATATATATGACTGGAGCATCGTTGATATTTTGGATTGTTTGTGCGATACCGTTAATCGGAGTTTTATACTGGTTGATTAGAAAGGATAAGAATAAACTAAAGGGAAGTTGGGGCGTAATTATTTTGGGTGCTTTGGTTATTGCGGCGCTTTTGGTAATTGTATACGTAACAAAAGATTTCAGTGCCGTATTCAGTCAGAATTAGGTAGAGCGATCTCCCTATATACAATAACATAAACTGCTCTGTTTAAATTTGAGCGTTTCGTTATCGCGGCAATTTTGCTAATTGAATAGCTATCAAAAGATTTTGATGCCTCATTCAGTAAGAATTAATTGAGTGGTATTTCGAAATATATTATAAAACAATCCGCCCTGCTAAATAATCTTTAGCAGGGCGGATTTTTATCTTTAGGTAATAATGGCTGATTTATTTGTTTATTTTTCAGCTAATTTATCACCAGTTACTTCGGCTTTAATTTTAACTTCCAGTTCTTCGGCAAGTTCAGGATTATCGCTTAACAATTGTTTCACAGCATCTCTACCTTGACCAAGTTTGGTATCTCCATAGGAATACCATGATCCGGCTTTTTTAATGATACCAAAATCAACACCTAAATCAACGATCTCTCCGTTTTTAGAGATACCTTCTCCAAACATTACATCAAATTCTGCAATACGGAAAGGCGGAGCCACTTTATTTTTAACAATTTTTACTTTAACACGGTTACCTGAAACTTCGTCAGAATCTTTGATCTGAGAAATACGACGGATATCTAAACGTACAGACGCATAAAATTTCAAAGCATTACCACCCGTTGTTGTTTCAGGGTTACCAAACATTACGCCAATTTTATCACGCAATTGGTTAATGAAGATACAGCAACATCCGGTTTTAGAGATTGTACCTGTTAATTTACGTAAGGCCTGGCTCATTAAACGGGCATGTAAACCCATTTTACTATCACCCATTTCTCCTTCAATTTCACTTTTAGGAACCAAGGCCGCAACAGAGTCAATAACGATTACATCAATTGCACCTGAGCGGATCAGGTTATCAGCAATTTCTAAGGCCTGCTCACCGTTATCTGGTTGAGAGATTAATAGGTTGTCGGTATCTACACCTAGTTTCTTTGCATAAAACTGGTCAAAAGCATGCTCCGCATCAATAAATGCTGCAATGCCACCTTTTTTCTGTGCTTCAGCAATAATGTGTGTAGCTAAAGTTGTTTTACCAGAAGATTCCGGGCCATAAATTTCGATTACACGACCTTTTGGAATACCTCCAATACCTAAAGCAATATCCAAGCTAATTGATCCTGTAGAAATAAAATCTATCGGCTCAATGGCAGTATCGCCAAGTTTCATGATGGTACCTTTGCCGTATGATTTCTCTAGTTTGTCTAAAGTAAGCTGTAGGGCTTTTAATTTATCTGGATTTGCAGTGCTCATTTCTTTTTTCATTGATTGCGTAAATATAATCGATTCTCGGCTAATATGATCAAATGTTGATATTTATAATACTAATATATTTAGCTAAGGTAAATGTTTTTTGGCTAATGTCAATAGTAAATTCAAAATATTTTTTTAAGCCCTTAATTTATCTCTTTCGTTTTGAGCAGTTAAGCGTTCGAAGTACCTGCACATGTAGGTAATCTCGCAAACATCACATTTTGGGCTTCGGGCTAAACAAACATAACGGCCATGCAGAATAAGCCAGTGGTGTGCAATATGGATATCATGCTCTGGCAAATGTTTTACCAGATCTTTTTCTACAGCAAGCGGGGTTTTACCATTGGTTAACCCTAAACGGTTGGCCACACGGAAAACATGCGTATCAACCGCCATGGCAGGCGCATTGTAAATTACCGAGGCGATAACATTTGCAGTTTTACGGCCAACACCAGGCATTTTCTGTAAATCATCAATACCAGAAGGCACTACATCATTAAATTCGTGAAGCAAAATATTAGCCATGCCCACCAGGTGTTTGGCCTTATTGTTAGGATAACTAATGCTTCTGATATAATCAAAAACAATATCGGGTGTGGCTTCTGCCAATGCTCTGGCATTCGGGAAACGTTGAAAGAGGGCTGGAGTAACCATATTTACCCTTTTATCGGTACACTGTGCAGAAAGGATTACCGCCACTAAAAGCTGATAAGGATTATTATAATGTAATTCGGTTTCTGCATCAGGCTGCTTGGCCGAAAAGTGTTCTACAAAAAGTTTGTAACGTTCTTTTTTAAGCATGGCCAAAGATAAGAGATAAATTGTTATTGGTTCACTTGTTCGGTGGTCAATAGTTCCTTAGTCGAAGGTTTGTTAGTCGATAGTTCATTTGTCAATAGTCCAATAGTTTATTAGTCGATAGTCCAATAGTTCTTTGGTCAATAGCTAAATAGTTTGTTGGCCAATCGTCTATTAGTTAATCGTCTAAACTGTTTTGCAAACCGAAAAAAGATATTGCTGTATTGTTTTTAAAGTATTTATCAAAAAAGAATAAGGCTGCTGATGAATTGCTGGTTAAAGTTAATTAATGCATAACAACCAATTTCTCTTTGCTTTCTGCTTCGAGTATTGGTTTTGAGCTGGTGCTTTTAATTAACCAAAAAGCAAATAGGGCACCTACAAGTGCCATTGCTGCACCCACATAAGCAGGTGAAGTATAATCGAAACCATAAACCAATGGAAGTCCGCCGAAGAAAGCACCTAAGGCATTGCCAATATTAAAACTTGCCTGACTTGCTGATGCCGCCAACATTTCTGAACCTTTGGCACTCTGGATCATCAGCATCTGGATTGGTGCGGCCAACGCGAAAGCTACTGCTCCGGTAATAAAAGTCATGATTAAAGCCAATGGCTGACTTGCTGAAACAAAGTGCACAATGGTTAGTGTAATTACCATGGTTAACAGTAATGCTGCAGATGCTTTTGCCGGAGAAAATTTATCAGCAAGTATGCCACCAACGTAATTGCCACAAAGCATGCCTATGCCTGCCAACATTAAAATATAGGTAACTGCATTTGGCGAAAAACCTGCAACATCTGTCATAAGTGGAGCAATATAGCTGTACCAGGTAAATAAACCACCGGTACCTATGGAAATCATAAAGATGATGATCCAGGCTTCCCTCTTTTTGAAAAAGCTTAACTCTGCTTTTAAATCTCGGTTTTTAGTGGCTTCCAAAGCTGGAAGCCATAATTTTAAGCTTAATAAAGTAACCAGTCCGACAAATACAACTACTGCGAAAGAAATGCGCCAGGAGAAATTATGACCGATAAAGGTACCCAATGGTACGCCAACAATATTGGCAATGGTTAGGCCCATAAACATGAGCGATACCGCCTGTGCAGCTTTCCCTTTTTCTGCTATCCTGCTCGCCACTACCGATCCTACGCCGAAAAATGCACCATGAGGTAAGCCAGAAAGTAATCTGGCAATAAATAAAGTATTAAAAGTAGGCGCAAAAGCCGAAAAGGCGTTAAATACGGTAAACATAACCATCAAAGCAATTAGAATCATTTTTGGTGGATATTTACCTGCGATCATAATCAATAAAGGCGCGCCAATTACTACCCCTAAGGCATAAGCCGAAATCAAATGCCCGGCCTGTGGAATGGTTACGGCTAAATCCTTTGAGATATCAGGGAGCAGACCCATCATAACAAATTCTGTTATGCCGATGCCTAAACCGCCTAATGTGAGTGGAAGCAAGTTCTTGTTCATAGCGTACTTAGTGTTAAATTTACACTATGCAAAGGTAATGCTTTTTGTATTAGGGCATTGTAAAAATTAGGCCATTTATGAAGGCATGTGAGATGGGTGAATTGAGATAATTATTTATTGCTAAATTGTTTCCTTGCTAAAGGAAGATGTTTAATAGTTTATGAGCAATAAACACCACGGTGAGCTTATCATATGATAAACGCTAGTTAATTGCTTTTTTAGCCTGACTATAGTCTATTACAAATAATTCGATAGATGTGGTTCCCTCAATTGCTAATTGTTGATGGTCATTTTTATCTAAAATATCTAGGCGTATTCATAATCTGTTACAACTTCTAATAGACCAGTCGCCTCATCAGAAGAAAGCTGTTTATTGACTAATACGTGGCTTATTAGATTTACTGTATTTTTGAGCCCGGCTAACTGTTCTGTTTGAGCTTTTAATTGACTTTCATTTATGGAATAACCTTTAATCAAATATTCTTTTAGTATTTTATTTGCCCAAATTCGAAATTGCGTGCCTTCCCGTGATTTTATCCTGGAACCAACAGATATAATAACGTTTAAACTGAAAGCAGCTACTGGTTTTTCAGAATTTGCAGTATGCATAAAATGCATATTGCTTTTTCTACTAATTTTTCTTCTTTAAAAATATTATTAATATGCCTAGAAATCACGGATTGATCTCTCTTGAATAAACTTACCATCTGAGACTGTGTTAGCCACATCGTTTCTTGGCTTAAGTTAACATCAACCGCTGTTTGTCCATCCTTAGTTTGGTAAATAACAATTTGATTGGGCTCCATTATTGCTCGTTTTAAAGTAAAAATACAAAAGGTTATTAAGGAAGAATTAGGTAATGGTAAAACTTTAGTGGTTAATAGAAAGGGAATTGTAAATGCCGTATGTCCATCTCACATGTTCCATAACAAAAAAAGCTTGCTCCACCCTGTGGAACAAGCTTTTTGGCTCGTGTAAAATTTACTACTTGGCGCGGCTGTAAGCTAAAATCTTGTTGATGGTTTCATCTTGAGGATTTTTGGCCAGTCGATCTAACTTACCTTTTATTTGATCGTAAAATAAGTCGATTTCTGCGTCCGATTCAATATCAGTTTTAGGCTGAAACATGTTGGGTGTAGGTAAATTTACATTTGTTTTTGATGTAGAGGTTTTTGTCATAAGCACTGAATGTGATAAGTTTATAAACTTAACGATAGTTCAGATGCTTTATTTCAACCCCTAAAATATTTTATGTAACATTTTTACTACCCTTTGTAGGTCATCTCTTTAGTTTTAAGCATTTTGCGCAGGTTACTTAAGGCGTAACGCATTCGGCCAAGTGCTGTATTAATGCTTACTTCGGTTAAATCAGCTATTTCTTTAAAGCTTAAATCTGCATAATGGCGCATTAAAAGCACTTCTTTCTGCTCATCAGGCAATAAATGGATCATAGCTTTTAAATCTTTATGGGTTTGATCGCGAAGCATTTTATCTTCTGCGCTCTCATCATAAAAGTGTAGCATATTGAATACATCCATTCCATCGGCACTTGTGATGATGGGTGTCCGTTTTTCTTTCCTGAAATAATCAATAACCAGGTTATGCGCAATACGCATCACCCATGGTAAAAACTTACCTTCTTCGTTATATCTTCCCGATCGCAGGGTATTGATTACTTTTATAAATGCATCCTGAAAAATATCCTCCGCCAGATATTGGTCTTTAACCAATAAATATATAGAGGTATAAATTTTGCTTTTATGTCTTCTTAAAAGTTCCTGCAATCCATTCTCGTTCCCAGTAATATATACCTTTACCAGGTCCTGATCATTATATGATTGTAAATTCATAGGTTTACCTACACTAAATCCCGTACTATTTGCTAAAAATTAATTTGTAGATGTTTAATTTCTATAGCTGCTCTCCTATGTTTTTTGAATGTGTTAGTTTGGTTTTGAGGTTGTTAATATCCAAAGAAAGTTATTTTTTTATCAAAAAGCAAAAAATAAAATGTTAAAAAATAAATTAACCGTCTCAGTACCCTATTTTTGTATGTTCTTAAAACCCTAACCACATTCTGGGGTTATACATTTATATTCGTTACAATACATGAGCAAAAAAGAGGCCGAAAAAGATCCGCATAAAAATATCATTATAAAAGGTGCCCGCGTGCACAACCTAAAAAACATCGATGTTGCCATTCCAAAAAATAAGCTTGTGGTGGTAACGGGGATGTCGGGCTCAGGTAAATCTTCGCTGGCATTTGATACCTTATATGCTGAAGGGCAACGCCGGTATGTAGAAAGTTTATCATCATATGCCCGCCAGTTTATGGGCCGGATGAATAAACCAGATGTTGATTATATTAAAGGTATTGCGCCTGCAATTGCCATTGAGCAAAAAGTAATTACTTCCAATCCACGGTCAACAGTTGGTACTTCGACCGAAATATATGATTACCTGAAACTGCTGTTTTCGCGTATTGGTAAAACGATATCTCCGGTCTCTGGCAAAGAAGTTAAAAAAGATTCGGTTAGTACCGTGGTTGATTACGTAAATGCAATGCCTGAGGATACAACGGTAACGATTTTTTGTCCACTGTATCCGCATAATAACCGCACCATTAAAGAAGAACTTGCAATTTTATTGCAGAAAGGGTTTTTACGTGTGCTGATTAATGATAAAATAGAAAAAATTGAGTCTGTTTTAGATGATGCTGATTTTAAGGATGCAGAATTAACAGATGATAAAACTGTTCAGATCCTGATTGATCGTATTGTAACCAACCAGGAGGAAGAAACACTTAGCCGTTTAGCTGATTCGGCGCAGACGGCTTTTTTTGAAGGTAAAGGCGATTGTTATGTGGAAGCCCAGGGAACCACAAAACATTTTAGCGATCGTTTTGAATTGGATGGTATTAAATTCGAAGAGCCTACGCCTAATTTTTTCTCTTTCAACAATCCTTACGGTGCCTGTAAACGCTGTGAGGGCTATGGAAATGTTATCGGCATTGATGAGGATTTGGTTATCCCAGATAAAAGCAAGAGTGTTTATGATAATGCTATTGCCCCTTGGCGTGGTGAAAAAATGAATGTTTGGTTGCAAAATTTTATCAAAGCTGCACCAAAATTCGACTTCCCGATACACCGTTCTTATAGTGCTTTAACAGAAAAGGAACAACAGTTACTTTGGACTGGGAATAAATATTTTGCTGGTTTAGATGCCTTTTTTAAGGAGCTGGAAGAGCAGACTTATAAAATTCAGTACCGCGTAATGTTATCGCGTTACAGAGGCAAAACTACCTGCCCTGATTGTAAGGGCTCCCGTTTGCGTAAAGATGCTTCTTATGTTAAGATTGCAGAAAAATCGATTATTGATGTGGTTTTGATGCCATTGGCCAAAGCGCTGGTATTTTTTAACGAATTGAAATTAAGTGCCAACGATACCAAAATTGCAAAACGTTTGTTGGCAGAGATTGATAACCGTTTTTTATACCTTAATAATGTGGGTTTAGGTTACCTTACTTTAAACCGTTTATCGAATACCTTATCTGGTGGAGAATCGCAAAGGATTAACCTTGCCACTTCGTTAGGAAGCAGTTTAGTAGGTTCTATTTATGTGTTGGATGAGCCGAGTATTGGTTTGCATCCCCGCGATACCAATAAACTAATCGAAGTGTTGGTGTCACTCCGTAATGTGGGCAATACTGTTATTGTGGTAGAACATGAGGAAGAGATGATGCGTGCAGCCGATTACATTATTGATATTGGTCCTGAAGCAGGTACTCATGGTGGCAATTTAGTTTTTAGTGGCAATTATGAGGAAATCTTAAAAGATAAATCCAGTTTAACCGGTCGTTATTTAGCAGGTATAGAAAAAATTGCCATTCCGGAGAAGCGCCGTAAATGGAAAGATCACATTTTAATTAAGGGTGCCAGGGAAAACAATCTTCAGAATATTGACGTAAAATTCCCACTTGGTGTTTTTACTGCTGTGAGCGGTGTTTCAGGATCGGGAAAAACCAGTTTGGTTAAAAAAATCCTGTATCCGGCTTTACAAAAAGCAATTGGAAACTATGCTGGCGAACAAACTGGAACCTATGATGGCATTTTTGGTAATTATGACCTGGTGAGTGCTGTTGAGATGGTTGATCAGAATCCAATCGGTCGTTCGAGCCGCTCCAACCCGGTTACTTATGTTAAAGCATGGGATGATATCCGTGCATTGTTTTCGGGCCTGGCATCAGCCAAAGCTGCGGGTTTAAAACCAGCTGCTTTCTCTTTTAATGTAGAAGGAGGCCGGTGTGATGTTTGCCAGGGTGAGGGTGAGGTGAAAATCGAGATGCAGTTTATGGCTGATATTTACCTTCCTTGCGAAGCTTGTAATGGTAAACGGTTTAAACAGCAGGTTTTAGATGTAACCTATAAAGAGAAAAATGTATCCGAAATTCTGGATATGACAATTGATGAGGCTGTAAGCTTTTTTAAGGATGAGCAAAAAATCCTCAATAAATTAAATCCGTTGGTTGATGTTGGTTTGGGTTATGTGCATTTGGGGCAATCTTCCAATACTTTATCGGGTGGTGAGGCACAGCGGATTAAGTTGGCTTCTTTCTTAATAAAAGGCAACAATGCGAATAAAACGCTGTTTATATTTGATGAACCAACTACGGGTTTGCACTTTCACGATATTAAAAAGCTGTTAAAAGCACTTAACACATTAATTGAGCAAGGAAACACAATTTTGGTGATCGAACACAACATGGATATGATTAAATGTGCAGATTGGGTAATCGATATTGGTCCTGAAGGAGGTGATGGAGGGGGTAAGCTGGTTTTTGAAGGTACACCAGAAGACCTTGTTAAGGTAGAAAATTCGTACACCGGAAAATATTTAGCATCGCATTTAAATTTAAATCCATAATTTCGGCAATGCTTTTTCTAACGTTTTTCATCGGCATCCTTCTCAATGCCATGGGCTATATCCCCCCAGGCAATATCAATTTAACGGTAGCACAGCTCGCTATTAATAAGGGGATGCGCCAGGTTTGGTATTTTATCCTCTCTTTCTCTTGTGTAGAAGTATTTTTCACCTTTGGGATGATGCGCTTTGCAAGATGGGCCATGAGTGATATCAATCCGAACGAAGCCGTAAGCGAGGTACGCCTAAGTACCCTGGTGGATTGTTTCATGATTGTGATGTTTTTGGTGATGGGTACCATTACCTGGAAAAACCGGAAAAAGGTACCTAAAACCAGTAATAAAAAGGAGGATAAACGCAGCGGCAGTGTTTTGTATGGATTAATTTTGGGTGTGTTAAACCCTGTACAAATTCCTTTCTGGTTATTTTTCGGCAATTACGTAATCCTGCATCAATGGATTGAAACAGATTATCTTTCACTGATTGTATTTGCTTTAGGCTCTGGTGTGGGTTCATCTGTAGCACTTTATGTGTATGCTCATTTTGCAACCTATATTCAAGAGAAATTTGCCTTGAGTAGCTTAATCATCAATAAATCGATCGCGATATTTTTGTACGCACTTGCGGCTTATTTAATTGTTAAACAGATAATTGTTATTCTTTAAAATAATTTAAGGCTGGTGTACGTCTTATCCATGGTCTGTGTCCTTACAGGCCATTATATTTTAAACAATTATAGTAAATAATATTTTCGGTCTGTGGGGATGCATACCGAGGAATTTCTATAGTCTTATTTATGGTCTGTGTCCTCACAGGCCATTATTTTTTAAACAATTATAGTAAATAAGGTTTTCAGTATGTGGGGACACAGACCGAGGAATCTGAATTTTTATAGGTCTTATTCAAGTCAGTGCCCTCACGGAACTTATTTTTTATTAAACCTTTTTGTTATAAAATTGATACACAATTAGCGTTTGGTTAACTTAATCATAACATTAAATTTATGTTTAGTAAGCCTGATCAAGCTAATATTGGGCTTTGATACAAAACATATTTTATCCTTATGTCTAACAGACGTTTTTTTTTAAAAAATAGTTTGGCTGCTGCTGTTGTAGCCAGTATTTCACCGGTTCTTTCTTCATTCGCAGAAGAACATACTACACCTGTACAATCGCGTAAAGCACCTAAACTGCGTTTCGCCATTGCATCTGATGGGCATTATGGCCAGCCAGGTACGGAATATAAACTTCATCACGAAAATATTGTGAAGTGGCTAAACGAATCTCATGATAAAAACCCTTTGAATTTCGTAATTATTAACGGAGATCTGGTGCATGACAGGCCTGATTTGTTACCCGAGGTTAAAAAAGACTATTACGATAAACTTAAAGTTCCTTTTTATGCCATCCCTGGTAACCATGACCATGCGGATACAAAAATCTGGAAATCTGTTTTCGGTTATGAGGATAACTTCTCATTTGAAAAAAGTGGAGTAGGCTTTGTGCTGGCCAATACTTCTGATACTAAAGGTACTTATGTATGCCCCAATAATGATTTCTTAAAGCAAGAACTTGATAAGTTTAAAAACCTGAAAACTGTTTTTGTGGTGTTGCACATTCCGCCTCATTTATGGGTGCCAGAAAGCCCGTTTGTAGAGTGTCCTGATACAATTAAATTATTGCACAGTTACCCGAATGTGAAGGCGGTGTTTCATGGGCACGACCATAGTTTGGATGCTGTTTTTTATACGGATAAACTGCCGCATTTTTTTGATGCGCATATTGGAGGAAACTGGGGCACTGCCTATAAAGGCTATCGGATTGTGGAGGTTGATGAAAATGATAAGATTCAGACTTACCAGGTAAATGCAAGTGGATCGCCATTGTTAAATGAAACCAAATTTTAACGGATATTTAATAGAAATGAAAAAGACATTTTTGATGCTCGTTTTTGCAGGTACTGTATTAAATTGTGCAGCACAGCAAATAGGGGATACCAGACAGGAAATTAAGGCTGGAACAGATGCAGCGCAACCTTTTCTGTTTTCCTTAAATACTTTAACTGCAGAAAATCAACGGTGGAATATCCATTATTCCGGCAGTTATGGCGAAAGGACAAATGGCCAGTTCGGATATGATGGTTTAGGGCAACAGTTTGGCGTTAAAGGCTATTTGGGCAGTCGATTTACCTTATATGCAACTGCCGCTATCGGTTTTGCAAATGCTGGTGGCATTACCTCGGCCGAACAGGCAGAAGTAATTAGAGATGTAATAGGGGGTAAAGGCATTGCAGGTTTTAGACTGGGTGCTGGTTTAGGATTAAGTAGAGATTGGTCTAATACCGGCTCAGCAATTAGCCGTATTACTGCTTCGTTCGATCGTACAAACTGGCGGATGGCTGGTAATTTTCGTTTCGAAAAAGCATTTGACAAAACCAGGGATAAACTGGATTTTATTACAAGTTTTGGTTACCAGCATCGTGTTTCGAATGTTTTATATCTTGGATTTGAAGCATTAGGTCAGGATTTGGAAGGACTTTGGGAGAAAAATGAAGCTGAAGGTGGTGCAAAAGTAATGATTGGGCCTTCAATTAACCTTGAGCCAAACCATTCAAAACTTTCGTTCTCTATTTCTGGCGGGCCAGTTTTTTATGCAACCCGTAGCCAGGTAATCCCCTCAGAAGCCATCCGTGAAATCGGTTCGGTAGCCTCTGGTAACGGCTATACCATCAGGGCACTGGTTAATTTCAATCTTCATCGCTAGTAATTTACATTCAATACGCAACATGAAAAAAACATATATATTAATCTTATTCGGGCTCCTTTTTATTCAAAAAAAAGGATTTGCACAATGGCCTGGTAAAAACGAAAGCACCAAGCAGATTTTACTGCCTAATGGGTGGAAATTAAGTCCTGCGGGGCATTCTTTGCAATTGGGCGATTTGCCTTTAAATATGCAGTTGAGTGCTTCGGGCAAATACCTGGCAATCACCAATAACGGGCAAAGTACGCAGTCGCTGCAACTTATTGATGCTAAAACGGAACAGATTATTGATGAAAAAGTGCTCAGCAAATCGTGGTACGGTATTGCTTTCAGTAAAGATGAAAAACACCTTTATGCTTCTGGAGGTAACGATAACTGGATTTTGGATTTTAATATTCAGAATAATAAACTGGGAAAAAGCGATACAATAAAGTTGGGGCCAATTTGGCCAAAGGGGAAAATCAGTCCGGCAGGGATTGTAGTAAACAGAAGCAATACTAAACTTTACACGGTAACAAAAGAAGACAGTAGTTTATATGTAATCAACCCTGTTGAGCGGCAGATATTGAAAAAAATTCAGCTTCCGGCAATTGCTTATAGCTGTGTATTATCTATTGACGAAAGCAAAATCTATGTTTCACTATGGGGAGGAAAATCTGTTGCGGTTGTAGATCTAACAACAGAAGGTATAACCAAACTTATTCCGGTGGGCGATCACCCGAATGAGCTCCTGCTTAATAAAAAGGGGAATACACTTTTTGTAGCCAACGCGAATGATAATACGGTTTCAGTAATTAATACTACCAATAATAAGGTAATCGAAACCATTGCCACTACACTTTATGCCACCCAGTTAACTGGATCTACTACCAACGGTTTGGCTTTAAGCAGCAATGAAAAAACCTTGTATATTGCCAACGCCGATAACAACTGTTTAGCCGTTTTCGATGTAAGCAAACCTGGCGTAAGCCAGAGCCAAGGCTTTGTTCCGGTAGGTTGGTACCCTACAAGTGTTAAGGTTTTAGGTTCGAAAATTTTGGTTACCAATGGTAAGGGCAATACCTCTATGGCCAATCCTCAAGGGCCACAACCGATATCTAAAGTAGACAATAGCGGTTACCACATGGGCAGTACGGCCAATAGCAGGCTACAATATATTGCCGGTTTGTTTAAAGGAACTTTATCTTTTATCGATGCACCAAAGCCTGAGCAGTTAAAAGTATATACAAAACAGGTATATGCCAATACTCCTTTTACTGATAAAAGGACTATTACTGCCGATGGTGAAGCCGGAAATCCTATTCCGCGCAAGCAGGGAGAAAAATCACCAATTAAGCACGTTTTTTATATCATTAAAGAAAACAGAACTTATGATCAGGTACTTGGCGATATGCCTAAAGGAAACGGCGATTCTACCTTAACATTGTTTGGTAAAAAAATTACACCTAACCAGCATGCCTTTGCCGATAATTATGTGCTGCTTGATAATTTTTATGTTGATGCAGAGGTAAGCGCAGATGGACACAACTGGAGTATGGCCGCTTATGCAACCGATGTGGTAGAAAAAACCTGGCCAACCAGTTATGGGGCACGTGGCGGGAGTACTACATTTGAAGGTGGCAGACCGGTTACTTACCCTAAAGGTGGCTTTATATGGGATTATTGCCAGCGTGCGGGTATAAGCTACCGCAGTTATGGCGAGTTTGGCGACTATGGCAAAGCAAATATTAAATCATTACAGGGCCATATGTGTGCCGCTTCACCAGGTTTTGATATGGATATCAAAGATCAGGTAAGGGTAGATGCCTGGACGCATGATTTCGATTCACTATTGGTAGCCGGCGCAGTGCCTCAGTTTAATACGTTAAGAATATCCAATGACCATACCAGCGGACAAAAGAAAGGAAAATACTCACCACAGGCTGCGGTAGCCGATAATGATTTGGCGGTTGGCCGTATATTGGAGCATTTATCGCATAGCAAAGTCTGGAAAGAGTCGGTTGTATTTATTTTGGAAGATGATGCGCAAAACGGTCCCGACCATGTGGATGCACACCGTTCGCCGGCATATGTGGTTGGCCCATATGTAAAAAGGAATACCGCTGTACATACGATGTATTCTACTTCAGGCTTTTTAAGAACCATGGAACTTATTTTGGGTTTGCCGCCAATGAGCCAGTACGATGCTGCCGCAATGCCGCTTTACGAATGTTTTACTTCCAAGCCTGATTTTACACCTTATACTGTAATACAACCGCTTATCGATTTAGATACGAGAAACGTAGCCGTTAACGAAAGTAGTAGACGATCTGAAATGTTCAATTTTGCCAAAGAAGATTCTGCACCAGATTTAGATTTAAATGAGGTTGTATGGAAATCGGTTAAGGGCGAACAATCGGTAATGCCTGCACCGAAGCGGAGCGCTTTTGTGATATTGGAGAAAAAGAAAAAAGATGATGATGATTAGTTGTTAGTCATAACTTCCTTTAAACAAAGAGGCAATTTTCTAAAGGAAATTGCCTCTTTGTTTTTTATTTCGTGGTTTGTATTATCACAAACGATTTTGTTTATTATGATGGATTATTGTCTACAATTTCCAGTCTGGTCTTTCGAAGTGACAAGTATAACCGTAAGGGTTTTTCTGCAAATAATCCTGGTGTTCTTCTTCTGCGTTCCAGAAATCGGTTTCAGGTACTACTTCGGTTACAATTTTGCCTGGCCATTTTCCAGAAGCGTCCAATTCTGAGATTAGTTCATTTGCGGTTTTTTCCTGTTCTTCGTTATTGAAAAAAATAGCTGAGCGGTAAGAGGCTCCCACATCGTTTCCTTGTCTGTTACGGGTGCTTGGATCGTGGATCTGGAAGAAGTATTCTAATAATTGACGGTAAGTTAAAACAGTCGGATCAAAGGTAACTTCAATCGCTTCGGCATGCGTGCCATGATTCCGGTAAGTGGCATTGGGAACATCACCACCAGTGTATCCAACGACAGTTGAAATAACGCCAGGGTAATGACGGATCAGTTCTTCTACTCCCCAAAAGCAGCCGCCTGCAAGAATGGCTTTTTCAGTATTCATATATCTTTCCTTTTTTTAATTACATAAAGATACGGCGAAGATGTGTAAAAGGAAAGTAAAGAAGGGAGGCTGTTTAGTTGCTTCGGTAAGAGAAAATCTGGTGAAATGAATAGATTTTTAGTATTTGGAGCGCGGGGGCTGTACAATACATTAAGTTTCTTCCCGTTTTACGTTTATACGCTTCGCTTACTCATTCCTTGTCGCTGCACGGTAATACTTCAACAGGGGGCTAAATGGACAAGGTAGTATTATTTTTCGAGGGTGCAGTGTGCGCAAATCCCTGGTTTGTAAACCCGACAGCAGCGGTTGCGATCCTTCATCGGAATACGCGATGGCGGGACTGCATACCGCCAAAAACCACAAGCCTTTCATTTTCTAATTCTGAAGGCACAATTTCGGCCGGTGAAACACCAACCGATAGGATGATGTGTCATGGTAGTGCTGTGCTATCGCTTCGCACCAGACTATTCGCAAATTATTTAATTGTTAGGTTTGTCATTTAGCGCTAACCGCCAAACCCGAAGTCCATAAAACTCACATTGTTTTTGCGTGAAGAGCTTACGGCAATGCCTTTTTCAGTCTTATTGGTAAAGGTGAAACCTTCCAGTTCATCCGCTTTGTCGGTATCAATCACATTTAAAACAACTTCTTGCCCTTTGATTATGGATTTTTCGAGATCTACAAAGGTCAGTCTCCATTTGCGTCCTTCAATTTGGTTCTGGATTAAAACCAAAATGCCTTTATCAGCAATATAATGTAAGTTCTGTACCCATGGTGAGCAGGTAAATTTTTTAAAGAGGATGCCCTTTTCACTTGTTTTATTGGCTTTTGATAAAGCTGCGGGATTGTACAAACGCACCTCATTGGCTTTATTTCCATAATCGGCTGTTGCGACAAACCACTTCCCTTTGTAATTTACATATTCTGGTCGCGTACCCTGGATACAGGCATCATCTTCAATGGTTTTAAATAAATTTCCGTCCAATGTTTTCGTCTTTAAAAAACCTTGCCATTTGATACAGTTTATCACCGCTTTCCACACCGTACCTTCTGCATTTTGCTTTACCGAATTACCTACAAACGTGGGTAAGCCCTTGTGGTAAGCAATACCAGTGGGATGTTTGATGATATTTTCGCCTTTAATGGTGAACCTGTATTCCTGATGCTGGTAAATCAACGAGTCTTTCTGGAGCTTATACCCTCGCATAACACCCACTTCTCTATCGCCGTAAAGAAAATACCGTCCATTCTGATAAGAAATACCCTGGCAGGCGCCTAGTGAATCAACTGTAATTGTTTTGGTAATTTTTCCATCTGTATTGTTGTATCTGCCCACAAAAAACATCACGATCAACACCAGGATTGGGTTTAATGTTTTCATATACTAAGGATCTAAAGGTTCATCAAAATCTATTTGTAAGGATGTTGTATTTAAGTAGAATTCTGACTCGGTATCGCTTAAACGTTTTCCATTTTTATAAGGGTAATAGCCAAGCTCTTTTTTACAGCGTTGGAGCAGAATATCGGTGATATAATAACTCTGCGATTTTACGGTACAGGCTAAACCGGGTTTATCTACCGGTATCCCGTATCTGAACATCAGTCTGGCACAGTTACGCAGGTTGGTGGTGGTATGGCGGGCATGGGGCTCTATAATAATGTCGCTTTCGGGTATCTGAAGGGTTTTCATTAAAAACTTCTTCATTTCGTAAGCTTCGCTGAATTTGGTTTTATAAGGGTGAACGCGACCGCCCGATACCACGATAAATGGCGCTACGCCTTTTTTATACTGTATTGCCGCTAAGCGGCAACGGATCATTCCGCCAGGGCTAAGGGCAACCTCTCTTTCCTCTGGACCAGCGCCCGGCACCAGGATTACGCTGTAAGGATATTTCTTCCAATCTGTTTTTTTGATCTGGTTAATGGCGGCAAGATTTACACCTTTGGCCATTGGCTCGTAATCGGCGGCATCATCGCGTTCATTTAGTTCTAATGCTTCCAACGCAAATGCCATCTCGGGTTCGAAAAAAAGCTTATTATTGTTTTGTAAGGATAACCATGCATTGGCTGAGGTTAGTTCTGCAAACTCTTTATCCTTTAAATTAAAGCTGATTGAGTCTATTTTCGGGTAATTGGGTTTGTTTCCCTCTACATAAACACCAATTGCATAATTAATGGCATGAGCATCTTGTTCCCAGGCTTTAATTAAAAGGGTTTTGTGTTGTTCTTTGGCTAACATGGCATAACAACCTGACGGGATGAGATGTTTTTTTACCAAACTCCCCAATAGATTATTTTCGGTATAGAGCAAGGCCAACCGGTTCCCGATACTCGTAATTTCCGCATCGGTAAACTTTAAAGCCCTGGCATAACAGGCAATATCTGTTTTGCAGGTTTTAACTGCTTCGTTTACTTGTTCTGTTTTTAAGTTGTAGCGCTTGTTAAGCGCTGTATCTGTGCTGAGCATTTTGCGTAGCCCGGGCAATTGCTGGAAAAGCGTAAGCAGGTAATAATTTTTATACTGTACTTCATTTCTGGTCTTGGTTAACTGATAAGACTGTTGTGGCAGATCCTGTGCAGATAAGCCTTGACAGAACAGGCAGACTACTAAAAGCGGATAAAGGAATTTCATTCGAACAATTTTGGAAGCAAAGTTAAACTTCAGCCGTTAAAGAAACATTAAGAGGTTGTTATACTTTGACCTATAGTAAACCGATTTAGGAGCTGTCTATAGTCCTTAATATTAATTTAAAGTACCTGTGTTGTTTGGTGTAGAGAGTTAACATCAGGGATACATAGTGTTAAAAGTACAGCTATACTTTTGCGGCTGTAGAACGCTCAAAAAATTACTCGTTAACCTTAAAAGGATCAGCCTATGTAAATGTGAACATCTACAATCTACTTAAAACAAAATCCCAATTATAATTCAAAACCATTACTAAGAACAAAAAGATGACATCATTTTTTTTAACCGCAAGTATTAAAAGTGCTTGCAGGAAATTGCTTTTGCCTTTAGGCTTACTGGCCATCTGTAATTCCGGCGCAATAGCAATAAACCATAATGTGGCTGTTTCTGGCTTGCACAATAAGGCATTTGCCAACGTAAGCGGAACAGTTACCGATCAAAATAACCAACCTTTACCTGGTGTAAGTGTTTTTGAAAAGAAAACGAAAAAAACAACCGTTACCGATCCAAATGGTAAATACTCCATTAATGTAGAAGATGGTGCCATATTGGTATTTACTTATATTGGTTACACTAATCAGGAAGTTGTGGTTAACGGCCGCTCCAATATCAATGTTATATTAAAAGAAAGCAGCAATACCCTTAATGAGGTTGTTGCCATTGGTTACCAGAAAATTAGAAAAGCTGATGTAACCGGAGCCATCAGCAGTGTTAAAGCCAGCGAAATGAACCTTACATCGCCTACTGTTGGCCAGGCACTGGTTGGTAAGGTTGCTGGTGTGCAGGTATCGCAAACCAGTGGTGCGCCATACTCGGGTACCAAAATAAGGGTAAGGGGTGTTGGTTCAATCAACGCCAGTTCCGAGCCTTTATATGTAATTGATGGTTATCCGGCAGGAAACAATGTATCCATCAATCCGGAGGATATTGAAACCATCGACATTTTAAAGGATGCGGCTTCTGCTGCCATTTATGGTTCAAGAGCATCGGGTGGGGTAGTGCTAATTACCACTAAAAGAGGTGCCGATGGGAAAGGAAAATTTGAGTACGATGTTCAGGGTGGTATTTCTCAGTTGGCTAAAAAAGTAAAATTATTGGATGCCAACCAGTTTATCCAGCTGTTAATTGACGGGCGTAACAATGCCTATAAAGATTTATGGGTAAATGCGGGCAAAACCTGGAACGACTCCATGTTTGGTGATAGCAACGCTACACGTATTACGAATGTAGGTAATGGAAGTAGTGTAAGCATTCCGGCTGATCTTTATAATTTTAGTACACAACAGGCCATCCCTGCTGCCTACAACACCGATTGGCAGGACGAACTTTACCGCAATGCAGTTTTTCAACGCCATAATCTTTCATTTTCTGGTGGTACCAAAGATGTAAAATACTTTTTAAGCGGTGGTTATCAGAACAATGACGGTATAGTAACGAACACCAACCAAAAGGTAACCAACTTTAGGGGTAATATCGATGGTAAAGTGAGCGAGCGTTTGCGTGTTGGTGCAAACATTGCTTACACAAAAAACGATAACAGAGAGGTACAGGAAGGACGTTATAACTTAAGTCCGATGATGTCGGCATTAATTTATCTGCCTTTTCTGCCTGCAAGAGATGCAAACGGAAATCCTGTTCAGTTTGGAATGGGGGCACTAGCTTCTCAATACGGTATTCAGAATCCTGAAAATCCTTTGGCAACGGTTGAGCAACTAAAAATCACCAGAAAGAGCAACAGGAGTAATTATAATGCCAATGCTACTTATACCATTTTAGATGGACTTAATTTTAAGGCTAACTTAGGTACACAAACCTACAACGAGAAATATGATTATTATTTGCCTACAAGCTTAAGTAGTGGCAATACGGCTCCTTATTCTCCTGAATCAATAAGGGCTGCAAATGCAATTGCGCAAACGCTTAGTCAGGTAGATCAATTGGCAGAGTTTACTTTAAATTACAACAAAACTTTTGGTAAACACAGTATTGATGTTTTAGGAGGTTACTCTGCACAGCATACATCGAGCGATCAGATCAGGGTAGCAGCAAGCGGTTTCCAAAATGATTATATAGGTGAAATTACAGATAAAGGAGCTGATGCCGGGTTTTTTACTTTAGACCGTAGCAGAACAGGCAAAACAGTTACCACTTTACTTTCTTATTTTGGCCGTTTCAGCTATAATTATGCGGGCAAATACTTTTTAACCGGTTCCTTCCGTCGTGATGGTTCCTCGAGGTTTGGTCCGTTAAATAAATACGGGGTGTTCCCTTCAATTGCTGCGGGTTGGAATTTATCTGACGAAAGTTTTTACAATAACTTTTTGGGCGAACAATCAAGAGTTAAACTAAGGGCAAGCTGGGGCTTAAGCGGCAATAACAGCATACAGGATTACCGCACACAGCAAGAGCTAACCGCACCGGGTGGTGCAGTTTTCGGGAGTGCAATTTCTACCGCCATTTGGCCAGCCAGTATTCAGGATAAAGGATTAGGATGGGAATCTACCTCTCAGTTCAACTTTGGTACCGATATCAGTCTGTTCAAAAACCGTGTTTCAATCATGGCGAATTATTACCTGAGTTATTCTTTCAACCTATTGTTTAACCAGCCGCTTTCGGCCATTGCCGGCACTTCATCGGTATTAACCAATCTGAGTAACAGCAGGGTGCGTAACAAGGGTTTCGATTTGCAGGTTGATGGCAAAATTATCCAGAACGAAGATTTTACCTTTGGCTTAAGTGGAAACATTGCTGCAAACCGGAACAAGGTTTTAAATATGGGTGGTAACAGTACCATATTTACAGCAGGTGCAGAGCGTTCGTACATTACACACGTCACACAAGAGGGGCAGCCAATTGGTATGTTTTATGGTTTTAAGGTGCTGGGTAGGATTACTGCCGATAATTTGGGTAAGGTTGCGCCATCTGCTTCTTCTACAAACCCGGCCAAAATCGGCGATTTGTACTTTCAGGATACCGATGGTAACGGTATTGTAAATGATGCTGATAAAACAGTAATCGGTACACCATATGCAAAATTCACCTATGGTTTTGCCTTAAATACCTCTTACAAAACGTTCGATTTGAGGGCATCTTTCAATGGATCTTATGGGAACCAGGTTTTAGATGGACAGGACTATTACCTGTACAACTTTGAAGGCTCAGGAAACCAATATGTAGAAGTTGCCGATCGTTACAGAAATGAAGCTAATCCCGGCAGTGGTTTAAACTATCGTGCATCGCGTGCAGGTACGCAAAGTAACAGCACCCGTTTATCATCTTTCTATATTCAGGATGGATCTTATTTTAGGTGTACCAATATAACTTTAGGGTATAGTTTCCCAAAACAATTGGCCAATACGCTTAAGGTGAACAATATACGCGTATATGCCAGTGTAGATAACGCATTTACCATAACCGATTATAAAGGTTATAATCCTGAGGTGGATTATAGCGCAGGCAACAACCTTGCCCCTGGTGTAGATTATGGAAACTACCCATTGGCAAGAACTTATAACCTTGGTATTAAACTTACTTTTTAGCATTAAAGAAATGAAAAAACATATTTATAAAGTATTGGCCCTAAGCACTGTTTTAAGTTTGGGTGCCTGTAAAAAAGATTTTTTAAACCAAAGAAACCCCAATGCCATTGCTGTAGAAAATTATTATAAAACAGAAAACGATGTATTGCTAGCGGTTAATGGTGTTTATCAATCGTTAAGAAGCAGCAACACCCTGGGCGAAAACAGCGGTTTGTTTACTGATGAGCGTTCGGATGATGCGGGTAGGAACGATAACCAGAGTAATGCAGGTGAACCTTTCCAGTTTAATGATTTTTCACTTTTACCTAGTAATTCCTATTTAAAGACCCATTGGTTAGCACTTTATGAAGCCATTGGAAGAACCAATGTTTTGCTTACCTCTATTGATAAAGTGGCTTTTGCAAATGCGGCTACCAAAGAAAATTATAAAGCTGAGGCCAAGTTTATCAGGGCGATTATGTATTTCGAACTGGTAAGGAAATGGGGACCGGTGCCTGTGGAAACCAAACAGCTTAGCACGCCCGAAGAGGTTAAGGAAAATACTTTCCGCGTACCTGAAGCAGATGTATATAACCAAATTGTATCTGATTTAAAAGATGCCCTAAATAGTACGTTGCCGAATTTCCAAACAGGAGCGAACGTAGGCAGAACTTCAAAAGCGGCAATAAACGCCTATTTAGGAAAGGTTTATTTAACCATGGCTACTACGCTTACGGCAAATAAAACAGAAAACCTGAGCAATGCCAATACTTACTTAACGGCAGCTTACAACATGAAAGCTTTCGGAAACCTATCAGAAATTCCGTATACCGATGTATTTGATGTGGCGAAGAAAACAACCTGTAAGGAACTGATTTTTCAGATTTCCAATAAGCAGGGCGATATTAACTTTAGTTCGAGCATTGCTGCAAACAACCAGGCCAAAGGCGAAACCATCAATTCGCTTAAGCCATCTACAGGGATTGGTGGCAATGTAAAACTTGATCTGATTAATGAATACGAAACAAGCGATTTAAGAAAAGATTTCTCTGTTAAATTTGCCAATGATCAGATTGTAAAAGACTGGTTTATCACCAAATTCCGCGATGTGAGTCAGCTAGCAACAAATGCTGGTTATGGCGGTAACGACTGGATTTTAATGCGTTATGCTGATGTGATTTTAATGCTTGCGGAAGTAAATATGTTGCAGGGCAATGATGCAGTGGCTATTCAGTATTTGGATATGGTAAGGGCAAGGGCAGGAATGCCATTATATGCGGTAGCCAAAACAGATGCCAGTTATGCTGCTAAATACCCAACGTTGAAACTTGCCATTTTACACGAGCGCAGGGTAGAGTTTGCTTTTGAACACCAGAGATGGTTTGATTTAATCAGGAATTTTACTGCTGCGGAGTTGGTTACTTATCTAAAAGCGAAACCACAATCATCGTACGGTATTGCCAAACTGGCCAATGTAACTGCAAAAGACAGGTATTTTCCTATTCCATTTGATGAGGTGAAATTGGATCCTGTTAAAATGTACCAGAATCAAGGTTATTAAGTATGTTTTGATATCGGAAAAGCGGACTATCGTTGATCAGTCCGCTTTTTTAATATATTTTTTTAGCGAGCACTTAAATATATTTTTTTAGCGAGCACTTAAATGTTAGCTTCTTGTGCGTTTAGTTGGATATTTTCTCCTTAGAGGTGGAGTTTTGAAGTCGCAGTAGATTTTATGTTAATAGTTACTTTGGGCCCCATTATAAATTCGCTTTGAATAGTCTTTGACTCCGCTTACACCTGTAGGCGACCAATTAAACAATATCAAATATTAAAAATTAAGGGGGCAGGGCTTTGCAATGTCCACGAATCCAATGTTATGAAATGTACAAATGGAGTTTAGGGATCTACCTTTTATTTGCAAGAGTTAGAGCAGTTTTGAGGCATGGATGTTTGTTTTTTACTATGCTGCTGCCCTGCAAATTGTTTGTTCAATAAATCGGGCAGGTTTAAGCATTGGCGCAGACCAATCCGCTTCAGCACAGGTGGAAAATATTTACAGTAAAGAAGTTAACAACGCGTATTTTTCACCGGGTGCCAAAATCTTTTTTGAGCAGCAAAACGTTGAACTCTGCGCTTTTATGCTTCATCAGCTTTTTGATTAAATGTACCATGCCTTAGTAGTTTTAAAAATGGGTGCACTATGAAGTACATGTTACCAAAATGCTACTTGTTTAATTGTTGCTGATAAACTCACTTGGCGTTTTGCCGAAAAATTTTTTAAACTCTGAGCTAAAGTATTTCCTATCGCTAAAGCCTACGGCATAAGCAACTTCGGTGATGTTGCCTGAGCCTTGTTTTAATAATTGTGCGGCCCTTTTAATGCGGAGTGATTTAATAAAATCGTTTACGGATAGATCAGTCAGTGCCCTTATTTTTTTGTAAAGTACAGGTTGGCTCATGCCAATCTCTAATGCAAGTGTGGGTACATCAAAATCAGGATCGGCAATGCGATCTTCTATCACCTGGATAATTTTATTTAAAAAGTTTTGCTCGGTGGTATTAATGACCATATTTTTCGGCTCGAGCGTAATTACCTGTGCAAACTTCTTTTTTATGATTTCTCGTGCATTTAAGAGGTTCTGAATGTTAAGTTCCAGTATTTTTAGGTTAAATGGTTTCATGATATAGGCATCTGCACCGTTTTCGAACCCGTTTACCTGGTGCACATAGGCCGACCTCGCTGTTAATAATACCACAGGGATATGGCTCGTTCTTTCGTCGGTTTTAAGTTTCCGGCACAGTTCCAAGCCATCCATCACAGGCATCATTACATCGCTGATGATTAGATCGGGAATCAGATCGAACGCAGATGCAAGCCCGGTTGCTCCATTTTCCTCTTCAAATATCTTGTAATTTCCGTTTAAGGATTGTTTGATAAATGTTCTTACATCTTCGTTATCCTCTACCAGTAAAATGCTGTATTTTTTCTTAATTTCAACGGCATCAACAGCAGTGTTTGCCTGAATGGTTTGTACTGTTGCTACTGTGGGTGTGCCAAGGTTATAGTTTGTGGCATCGTCGTAATAAACATAATCTGCTATAAATTCAGACGGATCAAAATGTGCTTTTCCTGTTTTTAAGCTTACCGTAAAGCAGGTATGGCCAAATGGTTTTTCGTTCCTCGGGTAACTTTCTACAGTAATTTCACCGTGATGCAAGGTTACAATACTTTTAGAAAACGATAAACCCAGGCCGGTACCAATGGTTGTAGTGGCGTTGGCCTGGTAAAAATTAGTGAATAAATTTGCCTGGTTTTCTAGCGGAATGCCTTTGCCGTTATCGCAGATCTGAATGTGTACGGAATCATGTTCTTCAGTAAGTTTTAAACTTATTTTACCGCTTGCAGGCGTAAACTTAAAGGCATTTGAAAGTAAGTTGAACAATACTTTTTCCATTTGAACTTTATCGAAATAGAGTTCAATTTTAGGCTTTGCAGTTTCGAACTGGTAATCTATATTTTTAGCAATCGCCATATTCTGGAACGCCAGAAAGATTTCTCTACAGAATTTCACTACGTCACCCGGACTAACGTGCAATGCCATTTTTCCGCTCTCGGCCTTTCTAAAGTCGAGCAGTTCGGTAACGAGGTTCATTAAGCGGTCGGCATTATTTTTAATCGGCTGTAAATCTCTGTTCAGGGCAGGATCATCTTTAGCATTTTCGATCAATTTATCAAGCGGACCAACAATAAGCGTTAATGGCGTGCGGATTTCGTGTGAGATATTGGTGAAAAACTCAAGTTTATGCTCATTTATTTCTTTTTCTTTTTTAAGTACCGCTTTAATTAATAAATAGCGTACAAATATGAAAAATATGGCAGCAAAAATGCAGAAATAAACCAGGTATGCCCACCAGGTAAGGTAAAAAGGTGGATTTACGGTAATGCTGATCCGGCGTATATTGGCCCCCGGAATGCCATCATTGTTAACGCCCCTAACCATAAAAGTGTAATTGCCCGGTGGCAGATTGGTATAAGCTGCAGTTGGTACATTTACATCGTTCCAGCTTTTTTCAAAGCCTTCCAGCTTATATGAAAAGCGGTTTTTTTCAGGTTTTATAAAGTTTAATAAGGCAAAACTTAAACTAAAAGTATTTTGATGGCTGGAAAAAACCAGCTGATCTTTTGAGTCTATATTTTCATCAAGCAGGCCATCTTCGGCATTGATTTTTATGGGTTTGTTATCAACTTTTAAACCGGTTATGACCATTGTTGCGGCCTTGTTGTTCGTTTGTATGCGGTTGGGGAAAAAGCTGATGAAGCCATTATAACCGCCAAAAAACATTTCGCCGTTGCTGCTTTTAAAAAAAGCATTGGTATTAAATTCATTTCCCGGCAGGCCATCGGCAACGGTATAGTTTTTAAAGGTTTTGTGTTCGCGGTTAAACATACATAAACCGTTGGCGGTACTTACCCATAGGTTGCCATTGTCATCTTCTAAAAGGCCCAGTACATTATCGTTTGGTAAACCATTTTTAACAGTGTAGTAAATTACTTTGTTCGTTTTTTGGTTGTACTGCACCAGCCCCCTGTTGTTGGTGCAGATGTAAACTTCTTTATTTTTTGTTTCGGCAATACCGTTTACATAATAATCCAAAGGTTTTTTTGTTTTTGCATCGCACAGGGTGTAGAATTCTTTTTTCTCAATGTTGTAAATGCTAAAACCGCTTGTGGTGCCAAAGTAAACGCGATCGGTTACGGTAAGAGCCTTAACTATTGCTGCGTTTGAAAAAACGGCGGGCAGACCAAAAGTGTAAAAAACGGTTTTTTCGGGATTCGAAATTTTAATGCCGTTACGCTGGGTGGCTACATAAAGGCGTGCATTTTTATCTTCGGCCACGGCGGTAATCTCATCGGGCACATCTTCCTGTTTCGCACTAAAATCGAAACGTTTAAAACTGTGGTTGCTGCTGTTGTAAACATTAAGTCCGCCAGAGTGTGTGCCTATCCAGAGTTTACCGGTTTTATCGAGTATTGTATTTTTAATTAGATTGGATTTGATCGAATTGCTGCGGCCATCGTTTTTAAAAGCAGTGAATTTTTTTGTCAGCTTGTTAAAATAATTTAATCCGCCGCCCTCGGTTCCAATCCACAAATTTTGATGTTCATCTTCTGCGAAAGCACTTACCACATTGTTGTTAACGCTTGAGGTATTTTTGCTGGTGCTGTAAATGGTGAATGCGGTGGTATAGGGATAGTTTATGTTAACACCGCCAAAATAAGTGCCCACCCAGATAGAGCCATTCTGATCTTTGTATAACCGGTGTACGGAATTTTGCGAAAGGCTCTTTTTGTTATCGGGATCGTACTGCAGGTTGTTACAGGTAAAGTTCTGGGTGTCCATTACGCTGATCCCATCCAATGTACCTATCCACAATTTACCGGCATCATCTAAAGCCATGGTGCGGATGGTGTTGTTTACGAGCGAATGCGGCTGATTATCGGAATGTTTAAAATTTTGAAAGGTATTGGTAGTGGGGATGTACAAGTTCAAACCATTATCCTGGGTACTAAACCACAGTTTGTGCTGGCTATCTTCTATAATACCGGTGATGTAATTTTCGCTGATATCGCCAGCTTTGCTCTCATTTTTAAAAACAGCGGTTTGATAAGTACCGTTTTTAGCGGTCATTTTTAATAGGCCGTTAGAGGTACCAATCCAGATATTTCCTTCACTATCCTGCTTTACGGTTCTGATGTTATGGTATATTTTATCTTTAAAAAAAACCTTGATCTTTTTAAGGTTTCCGTTTACAAGTAAATTTAATCCGTTGAGTGTGCCAAGCCAAACATTTCCATTTTTATCTTCGGTAATGCAGTTAACCATATTGTTGCTAATGCCATTTGGACCTGCAGCAATGCGTTCGAAATTATCCGTTCTTTCATTGTACTTATTTAAGCCAGCATCAGTACCTACCCATAAGTTATGATGCGAATCAGAAAGTAGGCTTACAACGTAGTTATGCGATATGGAAAGGGGATCGGCCTCCAAAAATTGATATACTTTTATGTTGTAACCATCGTAACGGTTTAAGCCATTCCGCGTACCAAACCACATAAATCCTTTTTTATCCTGGCAAATGGCCAGTACTGAAGTTTGCGACAGGCCTTTTTCTATACCAAGGTGATCAAACAGGATGGGTTGCTGGCATTTTCCGGGTGTCACAAATCCTAAAAACAGGGCTGCACAGCACAAATATTTTAGGATGGCTTTGGGCATGGGATAATTGGTTATAGTTGTTATTGGCAATCTAAATTATGGTTTAAAAGCATTTTTGCCAAATATTTAGAATTTTACCCCTAAATGTTTAGAAAATTATACCCCTAAAAAATGGGCTATGCTATAAGTTTGTTCTGCGGTGAATGCTTTTTTTAAGCTAAACCTAACAAACAGACCTAATAACCAATTTAACCAACAATTATGAGTAAACTCTACATCCCGGGAGGAGCAGGCACGCCGGTGTATGCACATCTTTTCCCTAAGCTTTTATTATTACTCACTTTCTTACTGCTTGGCCATGTTACTGTTTTTGCCCAAAGCAAAACCGTTATTGGTGTAGTTACCGATGAAAGTAAACAAACAGTGCCCGGCGTATCGGTAAGTGTTAAAGGAAGTAAAACCACCACACAAACAGATGCTGATGGCCGGTTTAAAATTCAGGCACTGGCAACAGATCAGTTGGTGTTTAACTATGTGGGTTATGCTGTCCAAGCGGTAACGGTTGGCACGCGCAGCACGGTTAATGTGGTATTAAAATCTTCTGTTACGGGTTTGAGCGATGTTGTGGTTGTGGGCTACGGAACAACCAAAAGGGCCGATTTAACAGGTGCTGTAGGCTCAGTAAACATGAAAGATCTGGAACAGGCTCCTGTTAAATCATTCGACCAGGCGTTGGCCGGCCGTGTAGCGGGGGTACAGGTATCAACCAGTGATGGCCAACCGGGTGCAACGGCAAACATTGTTATCCGCGGTGCCGGATCTATCTCGCAAGATAATTCGCCGTTGTACGTTATCGATGGTTTCCCTTCAGAAGATGCCAATGCAAACTCCATCAACCCTTCTGATATTGAAAGTATCGATGTGTTAAAAGATGCTTCGGCAACCGCCATTTATGGTGCGCGAGGCTCTAACGGGGTTGTACTCATTACCACCAAAAGGGGCAAGGCAGGCAAACCACAACTTAGTTATAACGCCTATTACGGCACGCAGAAATCGCCAGAAAAAATTCCGGTGATGAATGCCTTTGAGTTTGTGAAATACGTGAAAGAACTGAATCCTGTTTTTGCGGATTCTGTGTATTTAAAAAACGGTGTTACCATAAATGATTACCAGAATGTTTCGAGCCTTGATATGCAGGATTATATTTTTCAGAACGGGCAGAACCAAAACCATGATATTGCCTTGAGAGGTGGAAATGATAAAACGACCTACTCTATTTCTGGTAACTATAACAACCAGAAAGGGATTGTAAAGTATAGTGGATTTAAACGTTACCAAGGCCGTTTTGTGCTCGATCAAACGGTTACCGATAAATTAAAAGCAGGCGTAAACGTAAATTATGCCTATAGCGAAACTTTCGGTACACCGATTTCTGCAACCAATTTTTATGCATCTTCGGTACTGTTGTATTCAGTTTGGGGCTACAGGCCTGCTGCGGCAATTTCGGGCAGAGATCAGAATACAGATTTGCTTGATTCGTTTTACGACCCTACAAACGAGCTGGCAAATAACCAGGATTACCGTGTAAATCCTTTAATCAGTTTAGAAAACCAGAAAACCATGTATAAAACCACCACTATGGTTGCCAATGGTTATGCTGAGTATGCTTTTACACCAAAATTAAAATTAAGGGTAGCTGCAGGGATAACAAACGCCAATACCGAAACCAATATTTTTAATAATGCTTTAACACAATCGGGAAGTAAATGGAATTCATCAGGACCTAACGGCACCTATGCCACCAGTCCCGCTTTTAACTGGTTAAATGATAACACATTAACTTATAAAAACACTTTTAATAAAGACCACAATTTAACAGTTTTAGCGGGTTACTCTGCACAGCGGAGCAAAAGTTCTTACCGCTCTATTTATGCCTCGCAAATTACCAATGAAAGTTTGGGTATTGATGCGCTTGATTTAGTGCCGGCAGCCAATACAGTGGTAAATTCGCGCAGCTCGGTTTGGACCCTGCAATCCTTTTTGGGTAGGCTCAATTATGATTTTAAAGGCAAGTATTTGTTAACGGCCAGTTTCAGGGCAGATGGATCGTCGAAGTTTGCTCCGGGCAAGCGTTGGGGCTATTTTCCTTCGGCATCTGCCGGATGGCGTTTCAGTCAGGAATCTTTTCTAAAAGAAGCCACCTGGTTATCTGATGGTAAACTGAGGATTGGTTACGGCGAATCTGGCAATAACCGTGTTGGCGATTTTGCTTACCTGCCTCAACTAAACCTGGGCAACACACAGTACTGGTACTCGTTCAACGGGAAACCTGTAGCCATTGGCTCGGTAATTACAGCATCTGGCAATTACGATTTGCAATGGGAAACAAATACACAAACCAATATCGGTTTGGACCTGAGCTTTTTTAAAAACCGACTTGGCTTAACCGCCGATGTTTATAAAAGGGTAACTAACGATTTGTTGCTGAATGCGCAGCTGCCTTATGCAAGTGGGGTACAAAGCGGAACGGGATTTAAAAACATTGGTAGTTTAGAAAACCGCGGTTTGGAAATTACCCTGAACAGTACAAATATTCAGACCAAGAATTTCCGCTGGACGAGTAATTTCAACATCAGTTTCAACAAGAACAAAATTCTTGAATTAACCGAGGGGCAAAACTCACTGCTTGCAGGTTCCGGTACATTTTTTAATACCACCTACACCAGTTTATCTCCATATATATCCGTTAAGGGCCGTTCAGTTGGCGAAATGTACGGGCTGATTTTTGATGGTGTTTACCAGTACGCTGATTTTGATAAAATGCCTAACGGTACATTCCTGTTAAAACCAAATGTTACCACCAATGGCTCAACCAGAACATCAATACAACCTGGCGATATTAAATACAAAGATTTAAATGGTGATTTGGTGGTAAACAATAACGATTACACCATTATAGGTAGGGGTTTACCGATCCATACGGGCGGGTTCAGCAATAATTTTAGTTATAAAAACTGGGATCTGGGTGTTTTCCTGCAATGGTCTTACGGCAATAACATCATCAATGCCAACCGTTACGTTTTTGAAGGCGGTATTGTAACCAATCCAAACCTTAACCAGTACGCTTCATTCCAAAACCGCTGGACGCCGGGCAACCAGAACAACGACCTGTTTAGGGCGGGTGGAATGGCTGCCGCAAATTACTCATCTAGAGTGGTAGAGGATGGGTCGTACCTGCGATTAAAAACCGTTCAGCTGGGCTATAATTTCCCTAATAAAATGCTTAAAAGTATTGGTTTATCGAAACTGCGTTTAAATGCATCGGCCCAAAACCTGTTAACCCTTACCGGTTATACCGGGCTTGATCCGGAAGCTTCATCGCGGCCGAGCAACCTTACCCCGGGTTTTGATTATGGCACTTACCCACAGTCGTTCACAGTCACCTTTGGTTTAAACGCAACATTTTAATCACCATTAAAAAATAAAACAATGAAAAATAAATATATTCTGGCTTTTTTATTTGTGATGGCATTATCATCATCATGCAAAAAATTTTTAGATACTGAACCAACAGATTTCTACAGCCCATCTAATTATTACGAAACAGCAGATCAGTTGCAGGTGGCACTTAACGGTATTTACAGCAATATGATGTATGAGCGGATGTACGGGCAGGTATTGAACTTTAATTTTGTAAGCGCAACTGACGAAATGTTGCCGAACCGGCCGGTAAACGGCGAGGCACGTGGTTTATACTATTCGTACGATGCCGGGCATGCTTATGTTGCCGATGTTTGGCGCTGGCCGTATTTGGGCATTAACAATGCAAATGTGTTGATTGATAACATTAACAAGCCAACAATGGATGAAAAACAACGCGGTTACATTAAAGGCCAGGCTTTGTTTTTAAGGGCTTACAATTATTTTATCCTCACTACAAATTTTGGTGCAGTGCCGGTAATTCTGCATAGCCCGGGTATTGCCGAAACCAATATTCCGGCTTCACCGCAGTCAGCAGTTTATGCGCAGATTGTTACCGATTTGAAAGAAGCCGAAACCTTATTACAAGGAAGAACGGCCACAAGCCTGGGTTATAACGACCAGGTAACCATAACGGCTGTACAAGCCATGTTGGCACGCGTTTACCTGTATTGGGCGGGTTATCCAACCAATGATGCCACTAAATATGCCGATGCGGTGCTGTATGCTGATAAAGTAATCAGCTCTGGCTTACATGGCTTAAATCCGGATTATAAGCAGGTTTTTATCAATTTGTGCCAGGATAAATATGATGTAAAGGAAGATATTTTAGAATGGGGATCGGCAGGGGCTGCTGCGGGTGTAACCAATAAAACAGGTAACGATATCGGAAACTTTGTGGGCATACAATCGGCTATTCTTACCGTTAACGGCACTTTCGATCCCGCATCTTATTCGGCAGTTGGCTGGGTACAAACCACCAAAAAGTTATTTGATAGTTACGAGGTAGAGCCAACAAGCACATTGGTAAACAAAGCATCGTTAGATACGAGAAGAGATTGGAACTGTGCTGATTTTATCTGGACGGTAAATACAACCACTGGCGTGAGGAGTAAAACAGAAAAGCCAAATCCATGGCAAATGATGTGTGGTAAATTCCGCCGCGAATACTGTCCGGAAGCTTCAAGGAATTTGGGTAGTTACAATATCAATTGGCCTGTAATCCGTTATTCGGATGTGCTATTGATGAAAGCAGAAGCAGAAAATCAGCTTAACGGTCCAACGGCTGCCGCTTACGATGCCATTAATCAAGTGCGGAAAAGGGCTTACGGAACCTTGTATGGTAATATTGTAAAAAATATTACGGTGGTAAACGGAGGTTCAGGTTATAGTGCTGCCAACCCTCCGGTGGTAACCATCAGCGGTGGCGGTGGCTCGGGTGCTACTGGGGTAGCGGTAGTATCAACAGGAGGCGTGGTAACCGGAATTAAGTTAACCAGCAGGGGGAATTTAACAGCTGCAGGTCCGTATTTTACCAGTGCACCAACGGTAAGCATTGCTGCACCAACTACTGGAGTTACTGCAACAGCTACAGCAAGCATTACAAACGGTAGCGAATACCTGTTAACATCAGGACTGAACAAAGCCGATTTTCAATTGGCGATTAGAGATGAACGTATGCGCGAGTTATGCTTTGAGGCCTACCGCAAGGCCGACCTTATCCGTTGGGGCAATTTTGTGGGCGATATGCAAAACTTTGCCAACTACGCTGTAGCCAATGGCGTTTCAGCAACAACAGGCAATGCGGTCGGTTATAGCGGAATTACCGGAATCACCCAAAGGCATGTACTGCTCCCGAAACCAACCTACGAGTTAAACCTAAATAAGGATTTAACTCAAAACCCAGGATATTAACCAAATCAAAAATGAAAAAGAAGATGAAATATCTATTCAATATAGGTTTGCTTGCACTTTTGTTTTTTACCGCATGCAAGAAAGACCTTACAACAGATGCACCAACCGCTGGCATTAACCTTATTAATGCACGTGCCGCCATTGGCGATACACTGGTTTTTAAACTGGGCGATACCTGTAAGTTTGCGCTAGATGGCTATGCCGATAATATTGCTTTTTGGGGCGGTACCCCAGGCAATAAGTACGAGTACCGAGATAGGGCAATGGCGCAGGGCCTACCAACGCTATCTTTTACGAGTACTGCCCAATTTGGTACACAAACCAATACTTTGCAGGTTCTGGCTACCAACAGGCTGCCCTCAAGAGATTCAGCAACGGTTGTAAATGCAGCGTGGACAAACATTACAGCCCGTACACCTTTGGCTACGAGTGCCACCGCAGTAAATACAGGCAATATTAATTTAGCTGATCTGGTAAGTGGTATAAATGATTCACTTTTTATTGCCTTTAAATATTCGGGCGTAACAGGCTCAACACAGCGAACCTGGACCATTACCAATTATACGGTAAACAATGTATTGGCCGATTATAGCTTTAACTTAAGTTCGTTAGCGAGTGATAATGCATACTGGACACGTTATGGCAACGTTTGGACACCTGCTAGCGCGCGCTGGGTAGCCACTACCACAGCGCTCACCATTGTAGGTGGCGCGGCTACACTTCCAACAAACACCAGCTGGATTGTAAGTAAGGCATTGTATGTTGGTCGCGTTTCTCCAGATATTGCAACCGCCACGGTTAAAAACATAACCGCATCTGCTACCACATCATACGCTTATAAATATGCTGCTGTAGGTAAATACAAGGCAACTTTTGTGGCTTATAATGTTAATCCCAACCAAAGTAAATCAACAATAAAAGAATTTAATATTAAGGTTATCCTTTAACATCAAATGCGGCTGCTTAACCAGTTTAATGCCAGCCGCATTTACAAAATACTTTTATGAAGAAACAACTATTAATCCTGCTGTTTTGTCTGGTTGGCTATAACTGTTTTGCGCAAAGCGATGGCATAAAGCGGAAATTGATCTGGAGCGATGAATTTGACTATACAGGTTTGCCCGATGCTAAAAAGTGGACTTACGAGCAAGGATTTGTACGCAATAAAGAGCCACAGCTTTATACAAAAAACAGGTTGGAGAACGCCAGGGTAGAAAATGGAAAACTGGTAATAGAAGCAAAGAAGGAAGAATTTGAAGGTGCGCATTTTACCTCAGCCAGTGTAATTACTTTAGGGAAGCAGCATTTTAAGTATGGCCGGGTAGAGGTTAGGGCAAAAGTATGTAAGGGTGTTGGTGCATGGCCTGCCATTTGGATGCTGGGTACCAACCGCGGTCAGGTAAAATGGCCCAATTGCGGCGAAATTGACATTTTGGAATTTGTGGGTAAAGATTCTACACAGGTATACGGAACGGTACATTATGCAGATTCTACCAATACCTATAAACACCAGGGGGAAAAACCTGTGGTGGGTAAACCATGGGAAGATTTTCATGTGTATGCCATTAATTGGGATGAAGACAAAATTGAATTCTATTATGATGATTTAAAGTATATGGTATTTGATGTTAAAAAAGCAGATCACGCAGTAGATAATCCTTTTAGGAAAGAATTTTACCTGCTGCTTAACCTGGCTTTGGGCAGGCAGGGAACGCTGGGCGGGCCATTAAAAGAAGCGATTTTACCATTAAAATATGAGGTAGATTATGTTAGGGTTTACAAAACTCCTTTAAACCGTAGAAAATGATGGTGAGGATAAAAGGAAAAGGGTTGAAAATAAATTTATCGGTAATTTTTGTTTGTTTAAGCTGCTTTTTTGTAAGCGCACAGCAAAAACCCTATACCATTATTATGGAGCGTATCAATCTGGATTTGCAGGTAGGCATAAACGATGGCGTGCTAACAAAAAGGATAAATAAAAACCTGCCGGCATTACTTCCGGATGGAAGCTGGACGGATATTAATTATGCAGATGCACAATACGATCCGCTAAACAGAATAAAAGATATGGCAACTGCTTATATAAGGCAATCAAATAAGCTGTATCAAAATAAAGAGATGTATGGTGCAATTGTGAAAGCTTTGCAGAACTGGCTGGATAAAAATCCAAAGAACAAAAACTGGTGGTACAACGATATTTTTTATCCACAGGCCATTGGCCAAACGTTAATTTTAATGCGGAATGCGAAAACGCAACTCCCTGTTGAGCTAGAAAATGCCTTGATTAATAGAATGATCAGAAAGTTAAAAACCGGTGATGGTGCCAATACTTCTGATGAGGCACTGCACTATCTCTACAGGGCCTGCTTAACACAAAATAAGGCAACGTTGGATTCTGCCGCGAAATACCTGTTCGAACCGATAACCATTGCAGATGGAAAAGAAGGCGTTCAGGTGGATGGAAGTTATTACCAGCATGGTAAACAGCAGGCCATTGCGAGTTATGGCAGGGTATTCGCCGGAAATTCGGTGAACGCTGCTTTTTATTTACGTGGAACGGAATATGCCCTGCCAAAAGATCAACTGGCTATTTTGGTTAACTACCTCAAAAATACTTTCCTCAAAACGGTAAGGGGATCGTTTTATGATTTTAACGTACGCGGACGGGGGATTAGTCGTAAAGACTCCTTAAGTAGCGGCATGGGCGGTATGGTAGGCAAAATTAAACTGTTCGACCCCGAAAATGCCGATTATTGGGATGCAGCACAACTCAGAACATCAGGCAAAAAACCTGTTGATTACGGAATAACAGCTTCCCATAGCCAATATTGGAAAAGTGGTTACACCCTGCACCTCCGTAAGGCTTATACTTTCAGTGTTCAAACGGCATCGAGCAGAACGCTAAGAACGGAACGTGGCAATAATGAAAACATATTGGGGAAATTTCTCCCCGATGGGGCAACAAATATTCAACGTAGCGGGTCAGAATATGCCAACCTGATGCCCGTTTGGGAATGGGATAAAATTCCGGGCACTACCAGCAGGGATTATGCTGATGACAGTGGCGCAACAGTATTAAAAGAATGGGGTATACCTGGCAGCACCAAATTTGTGGGCGGGGTAAGTGATGGCTTTTATGGCGTTTCGTGTTACGATTTGAATTATGACAGCGTTCAGGCTAAAAAGGCATGGTTCTTTTTTGATCAGGAAGTGGTTTGTTTAGGTGCCGGGATTAACAGCAATGCTATACAAAATATCACCACCACAATCAATCAGGTATGGTTGCGTAGTAACGTATCAACTTCTAACGGCATACAGAAAAATGGCAAGAGCGAAGTTTGGGCATTACACGATAGTATTGGGTATATTTTTCCCCATGGTGGGAATTTGGAAATCAGCACTAAAGCCCAAAGTGGAAGTTGGTACCGCGTTAACCATTTTCAAAGTAAAACCGAGTTAAAGCATAATGTTTTTAAAATGTGGTTAAACCATGGTCAAAATCCACAAAATGGCAGTTACCAATATATTGTTGTGCCAGGGATAGATGTAGCCGGATTAAAAAAGTATAACCGATCGATGATTGAGATATTAAAAAATACCGACGAGATACAGGCGGTAAAACACACTGGTTTAAATATGTTGCAAGCCGTCTTTTATAAACCGGGCACGCTGAATGCAGATGGCTTATCACTCCGTGTAGATCAGGCTTGTACTGTTTACATTAAAAATATAAATGGTAAAAACCCTACGCTTTACATCGCAGATCCGGCGCAGCAAAATGCAAGCATCAATGTGCTTTTAAAACTACCGGCCATGTTAAAACCTCAAAATATAAATTGCAATCTACCTGCCGGTGCACTTTCGGGTGCAACGGCAACTTTTAAAATTAAAGAATAATACACATTATTAATTATGAAAAAAATCAATCTCGCTGTCGCATTGCTGTTGTTAAGCAGTTCGGTTTCATTTGCCCAAGCCGCAAAGAAGCCTATGGCCCAGTTAATCAACGATGAATTTAAATTCGCCCTTGATCAATATAAAGTGCTGGGTAAAAATATTCCCGAAGGAAAAACACCACAAACTTTTGAGAAAGGGAAACCTGTAAATTACGACATTAAGTGGTGGTGCAGCGGTTTTTACTCTGGCAGTTTGTGGTACATATACGAAGAGACTAAAAATGCAGAGGTTAAACAGGAGGCCGAGAAAGCTTTAAAAGTAATTGAGCCAAACCAAACGTATACCGGCAACCACGATTTGGGATTTATGATGTACTGTAGCTTTGGCAACGCTTACCGATTAACCGGTAAGCCAGAATATAAGGCTGTAATTGAGCGTTCGGCCGAATCGTTGGCTACACGCTACCGCCCGGCAGTAAAATCAATCCAATCATGGAATAAGAGTAAACTATGGGAATGCCCCGTAATTATCGATAACATGATGAACCTTGAAATGATGAACTGGGTGAGTGATAATGGAGGCAATAAAAAGTATAAGGAAATATCGGTTATCCATGCAAATACGGCTTTAAAAAACCATTTCCGCCCCGATTTCAGCTCTTTCCACGTGGTTGATTATAACCCTGAAACAGGAGCTGTAATTAGAAAAGCGACATGGCAGGGTGCTGCAAATTGCTCTGCATGGGCACGCGGACAGGGCTGGGCGCTGTATGGTTATACCATGATGTACCGTTTTACTAAGGATCCGGTTTATTTAAAACAGGCAAAAGGTATAGCACATTTTATTCTTAACCACCCAAACCTGCCTGCAGATAAAATTCCATTCTGGGATTTTGATGCACAGGGTATTCCGTTTGCAAAGCGGGATGCTTCTGCGGGTGCATTAATGGCTTCGGCATTATTGGAGCTGGGTCAATATACCTCCGGAAGTGAGAAAACAGAATTTAAATCGGCAGCCGAAACCATGATTTATTCCCTTTCAAGCAGCGAATACCACGCAAAGCTGGGCGAAAACGGAGGCTTTTTATTGATGCACAGTACTGGCGCTTATCCTTTAAACAGTGAAATTGATGTACCTTTAATTTATGCCGATTATTATTATTTAGAGGCCTTGGCGCGGTATAAAAAATGGTATTTGTAGAAATGTTAAATACAGGTTTAAGCGGAATAGCTGTTTTGGATTAGCCGGATAATGAATTTTTGTTTTATTCGGAAATAAAAGTTCAGCAGTGCTTCGGATGCGGTAGCCCCGTTATTCGCTACAGCTCCGATGAAAAATCGGAGGCTACCGCTACTACCGGGTTTATGAACAGTGGGTTTGTGCAAAGACTTTCAGAAATTCATGTTTGTCGGCTAAGCATCCAACTAGTAATATTAAGGCCTGCAATGCTGCCTAGACCCGGAAAGCGTAAAGAAACTGAATACTAGCATAAAAACCCGCTCTCCAAATAATTTAATCTAACCTTGAGTTTTATCACTCACATTATAATGAAAATGAAATGTAAAGTAATTTTTTCTGCCCTGCTGATTTTTTCTCAGTTTGCTTATGCACAAAAGAAACCTGAAACCGGTGCAGAAGACCGTGCTTTTTGGGTAAAAACTTTAAACAGAATCGCTTATCCGGTAATTCATAACCTGGCAAACGAAACTTTAAAGAAAAATATGCCTTTAGAAAAAGCGCCAGGCTATGGCTTAAACGTAGCAAAAGTTACCTATCTGGAAGCTTTGGGCCGTACCATTGCTGGTGTTGCACCCTGGCTGGCTTTACCGGATGATGAAACCCCTGAAGGAAAACTCAGAAAAACCATGCGCACCGAACTTTTAAAAGCTTTGGCCAATTCGGTTAATCCCGAAAGTCCGGATTACATCAGTTACCGATCAGAAAGTCAGCCGATTGTTGATGCCGCTTACGTTGCGCATGCTTTTTTGCGTGCCCCAAAAGCATTATGGGAACCGCTTGATGAAACGACTAAAAAAAGATTTATAGAAGAATTTAAATCTTTACGCACCCGGAGCGGGGCCTACAACAACTGGCTCTTATTTTCTGGCTTAACTGAAGGTTTTTTGTTGAGCATTGGCGAGCAGTATGATCCTGCACGTGTTCAGTTTTCGATCAACAAAATGAAAGAATGGTATGTGGGCGATAGCTGGTACAGTGACGGTGAAAAATTTAGCATGGATTATTACAACTCATTCGTGATCCATCCGATGCTTGTTGACCTTTTAAAAGTTTTGGTTGATAAGAAAAAAGCACCGCAGGCCGATTACGACCTTTCCTTGAAAAGAATGGTGCGCTATTCGGAATATTTAGAAAGAATTATTTCCCCGGAAGGGACTTACCCTGCTTATGGCCGATCGATTACCTACCGTACAGCTGCCTTTCAGGCATTGGCTCAAACAGCCTTAATGGAAAAATTGCCCGAATATGTAAAACCAGCACAGGTTCGCGGTGGTTTAACTGCTATAATGCATAAACTTTATGATGGAAACCAGAATTTCGACAATAAAGGCTGGTTGGTGTTGGGTTTTAACGGTCATCAACCAGAAGTGGCCGATACCTATACCTCAACTGGAAGTTTATATATGGCAACTTTAGGTTTTTTAACTTTGGGCCTGCCCGCTGATAATAAATTCTGGACGGATGCACCTGCGCCATGGACGAGTTTGAAAGCCTGGGGCGGAGAAACCATTAAAAAGGATTATAAAGTTGAGTATTAATACCAAAATTAAGTATCGTATAAATATATTTGCGGATAGGATCTGAAATATGAGTCAGATTTTTATCCCAAAACTCAATTTTTTAACCAATGAATAAATTTGAAAGCCGTTACGCGCAAAGTCCCAAAGAAGTTAAACAAATGGATACCGCAGCTTTGCGGGATAATTTCTTAATTGAAAACGTATTTGAGGCCAACCAGGTAAATTTAACCTTATCTCATTTCGATAGGTATATTGTTGGTGGTGCTATGCCTGTTGATCAGAAAATAGCCCTTCCGAATCCTGATGATTTAAAAGCAAACTATTTTTTAGAACGCAGGGAGCTTGGTATTATCAATGTAGGCGGAAAAGCAATTGTTACTGCTGACGGCGAAAAATACGAATTGGACTATAAAGAAGCTCTCTACATTGGAAAAGGTGCTAAAGAGGTGTTTTTCGAATCTGCAATTCTGGGTGAAGCCGCTAAATTATACATCAATTCTGCCCCGGCACACCACGCTTATCCAAACAAAAAGGTAAGCAAGGCTGAAGCAGAAATTGTAGAATTGGGTACACCAGAAACAGCGAACCACAGAATCATCAATAAATTATTGGTAAACAGCGTGTTGCCAACTTGCCAGTTGCAGATGGGTATGACCGAGTTAAAATCGGGTAGCGTGTGGAATACCATGCCGGCGCATACGCACGACAGGAGAATGGAAGCTTATTTTTATTTTGAGGTTCCAACAGGGCAAAGTGTTTGCCATTTTATGGGGCAGCCGCAAGAAACCCGCCACATTTGGATGCAGAACGATCAGGCAGTAATTTCGCCAAACTGGTCTATCCACTCTGGTGCAGGTACAAGCAATTATACCTTTATTTGGGGTATGGCTGGTGAAAACCTTGATTATGGCGATATGGACCACTGTGCCATTACCGAACTGAAATAAGAAGCAATTTATCTGATTAAAAAACATGTCGAACATATTTGATTTAGCAGGTAAAACTGCATTAGTTACCGGTTGTAAAAGAGGTATCGGGAAAGCAATGGCTTTAGCACTGGCCGAAGCAGGCGCCGATGTTATTGGTGTTTCTGCAAGTCTAGAATTGCAGGGAAGTGCTGTAGAAAAGGAAATTGTAGCCTTAGGCAGAAAGTTTTATGCCTACCAGTGCGACTTTGGTAAACGTGAAAATACGCTTGAATTTGCTGCGCAGGTAAAGACCGATCATCCCGTTATTGATATTCTTGTTAACAATGCAGGTACTATTTTACGCAAACCAATTGCTGAGCATCCGGATGAATATTGGGATGAGGTAATTGCGGTAAACCAAACTGCTCCGTTTATTTTAACCCGGGAAATTGGGCGCGAAATGATTGCCAGGGGTAGTGGAAAAGTGATTTTTACGGCATCCTTATTGTCGTTTCAAGGTGGTATAACCGTTCCTGGATATGCGGCAAGTAAAGGTGCAATTTCATCTTTAACCAAAGCTTTTGCTAACGAATGGGCATCAAAAGGCGTAAATGTAAATGCCATTGCGCCAGGTTATATTGCAACCGATAATACTTCTGCATTGCGCGAAGATCAGGATAGAAGCACCTCTATATTATCCCGTATTCCTGCCGGAAGATGGGGAATACCAGAAGATTTTAAAGGACCGACATTATTTCTGGCTTCTGCTGCAAGTGATTATGTGCATGGAACAATTTTAACCGTTGATGGCGGTTGGATGGGCAGGTAGGTTAATCCTTATTCTGCATTTCATAGTCGATGATTTGCGGTTTTTATGTCAAAGAAGTCAAGTTTTTTAAACTTGACTTCTTTATTTCAAATATCTGTTTTTTATGCAGCCTTGAACACCAAACGCTCCAGGGCGCACCCCAAACTGTTAATACAGGTTATAAATCTCCTTAATATCCTTCAGTATATTCTCGAAATCAATTTTCAGGTCGATTAAGCGGCCGGTATGGATATCGAATACCCACCCTTGTACGGTTAATCCGCGTGCGGTAACAGCTTCCTGCACGGCTGCGGTTTTTAGCAGGTTAACGCATTGTTCCTGTACGTTAAGTTCTACCAATCGGTTATAACGCGAATCTTCGTTTTCAATGGCGTTCAGTTCATCTTTGTGAATGCGGTAAACATCGCGGATATTTCTTAACCAGGGGTTTAAAATGCCCAAATCTGCTGGCTGCATGGCTGCTTTAACGCCCCCACAATTGTAATGGCCACAAACCACAATATGGTTAACCTTTAAATGGCGCACGGCATAATTTAAAACCGTCATCACATTTAAATCCACGTTATTTACCAGGTTGGCAACATTTCTGTGCACAAAAGCCTGCCCCGGTTGGATACCCATTAAATCTTCGGCGGTTACACGGCTATCAGAACAGCCGATATACAAAAACTCAGGGCTCTGGCCTTTGGATAATTCTGTAAAATAATCAGGATTGATGGCCAGTTTATCGGCAATCCATTTTTCATTGTTCTTAAAAACTTCTTCTACGTTCATGCTTTTGCTTTAAATAGAATTTTTGGATATATAAATTTTTGAGCGATAACAAACAGCTATTATATGGCTATAAAACTAAAGAAAGATTTCCTCATTTCTGCAAATTCATCATCATTAAGCCTAACATCCGAATTAAAATACAAGTGGCCCTTATAGTCCATCTCCAGGTAATTTGCTGTCATGTAAAATGGCGTGGTAAATCCATCAGGTAAGTCAGCATCGGTGCCAACTGCAATTAATTGCATGGTTTTACCTTTCAGGTTTCTGCCCACATCTTTATTTAAGGTTACCCAATTTGTTAAGCGGTCGAACAGATTTTTCATTCTTCCGCTCATGGCGTACCAGTAAACGGGAGTAGCAAAAATTAGGTGTTTGTGGTACAATATTTCTTTGGCAAAGGTTTCGAAACAATCTTCCGTGGGGTATTGGTTTTCGTAATTGTAGGGAAGAAAATGGTGCTCTAACAGGTTAATCTGATCGAAAGCAATTTCTTCGGTAAGTTTGCTGATATATTTTTGCGTATTGCCATTCAACCTGGCACTTCCGTTAATTATTAAGCTATCGGCCATACTTGTTTGTGTTAAATTTAATTAACAAGTTTAGCCAGGAAATGTTTAATGGCTGGCCGGGTATTGAATAAGGAATCCGGCACGAAGGATGATAAAATAAAAGCCAATATCAATTCACGGTGAAACCGGAAATTAATATTGGCTTAAATATTTACCTAGATGGCAATAGCTACCGCATTTTTATTAATGTGGTTTGGCAATTCTTCCAGGGTGTACAAGTTAACAAGTGATTCCGTTAAGGCATTTTTTGAATCGTACCAAACGTTCTCTTGTGTAAAATGACAAACACCATTTGTAAGTTCGGTAATTATTGCACCGATTAGGGTTGCAAAGTGATTTTCGAAAACATCACCTGAATGGTATTTAAGCGAAAATACTTTGTTGTAGTTTTGAAGTTTTGCTTCAACCTCAGCACTTAGCTTAACCGGTTTTGCAACTTTTCTTTTTTTCTTTTTAAATAATCCCAAAATCTTTTGAACCAGACTCTGCTTAATGATTTTTTCTTTAAAAAGCTTTTTCTTGTATTCTTTTAAGTCGAAAGATTTAAGCGATACAGCGAAATTTAACTTAAGGCTGTTTTCGTTAAATATTTCCAGGCTTGGTTTATCCCACTTAAAAACGATCGTTAAATTTCCGTTAGGGTTTCTAAATGAAAAGGACGAATTGATGTCTAACACATTTTCGTGTTCGTTCAAACGTTTTAAAATTGTTGGAATGAGGTCGTCGGTTAAAGAGTTTGTGTAAATGTTAATGTAAGCGCTCATTTTAATTAGATTAGCTATAATCAGTAAATTGCGTTAAACGGTTTGTTTACGCGTTATATAAATGATAGTTAAGGATATCATCATAAGTCGGAGTAATCTATTCTGAATAGATCGGTTCCTCAATACTGATTAACTCGGAAATTTTAAGCTGTACTGGCGGTTTTGTTTCATTTGTATATGTGGTTGTTGGTGTAGTCGCAATTGCGCAAAGCCGCGCATTTTTTTTTAACCTAAACGTGTTTAAACAGCAAAACGTTACAGTTAAATTAAAAATATATTCCTTGCAATAATTATACCATAAAATGAGGCAATTATTTAAGTTTTTCCACCAGTTTTTTCATGTTGGGCAACAGCAGTATATTTTCAAATTCAGGCGTATCAAAACCTCCTTTATCAAGTACTTGCTTTAAGCTTCTGTTAAAGCTTCTTACTGATATGCCCAGGTAGGCAGCCATGTCTTCTTTGGAGATGGAGATATGTTCGTCGGCCTGCAGTTTGAGTAATTTTAATAGCGCATATTCCAATGTATATAATTGTTGAAAAGATGCCCTTGTACTGGTTTGTATAATTCTGGTGGATAATTCCTGAAGCAGGATTGTAGTAAATTCACTACTCCTGTTTATAAGGGATAGGAATAGAAAATCAGGGATAACATAGGCGGTAACATCACTGATTGCAGCCACGGTGCATAAACAGTCTATCTTTTTAATGGCTTCGAGTTCGCCGGCCACTTCCCCTTTACCTAAAAATTCGATAATAAAATCTTTACCATTTTCTTCAGAAATAAAACATTTGCTTATCCCTTCCTTGATGATGTAAATGTTGCTTATTTTCTCTCCCTGCTCTATAAATCTATATCCTGCCTTAAAGCTTTTTAATGTTATTTTTTCTTCTTTATTTTCCGAACAAAATCGTTCAATAAAAGATAAGAAAGTAAGGTTGGTCCGTAGCATATTGATATAGTCGAGACAAATGTCCTTTTTTAACACGATCTCTTGGGTTACTTTTGTGGCACTAAAGTAAGCATAACAATGAAAAATCAAATTACCGTAATTGCTTTTGATGCTGATGATACTCTTTGGGTAAACGAACCCTATTTCCGCGAAACGGAAGAGCAATTTGCGGGGCTTTTAGAAGATTTTATGCCACGGCACAGCATTCTGGCCGAACTTTATAAAACTGAGATTGCCAATTTACCCCTATATGGTTATGGTATTAAAGGTTTTGTGTTGAGTATGATGGAAACCGTTTTAACCATAACATTGGGGAAAATTGACCCCATAATTATGGGAAAAGCAATAGAATTGGGGAAAGAAATGCTCAATAAACCTGTTGTTTTACTCGAAGGTGTAGAAGATGTACTCAAAACCTTGCATGGGCAATACCGATTGGTGGTGGCTACCAAGGGCGATTTGCTGGATCAGCAGCGTAAGCTTACCAAATCAGGTCTTGATCATTATTTTCACCATATCGAGATTATGAGCGATAAACAGGAAAGTGATTACCGAAAATTACTTAAACACCTTGATTGTAAGCCAGAAGAATTTTTAATGCTGGGCAATTCATTAAAATCGGATGTACTGCCAGTATTGAATATTGGTGGCCACGCGGTACACATTCCTTTTCAAACCACCTGGATACACGAAAGCATTGAACATACCATCGAACACGAAAATTTTTATCAGATGGAAAGCCTGTCTGAAGTTTTACCAAAATTAATTGAACGAAAGAAAAAATAGATATAAACACCTGGATCAGAAAAGATCATTTTAAATTTTTTAGCGCTTTTGAAGAACCTTTCTTCGGCGTTACAGTAGATGTAGATTGTACGGCTACCTACCATGAAGCAAAAGAAACTCAACGTTCATTCTTCCTGCTTTATCTGCATAAATCGCTTGTTGCAGCAAATCAGGTAGAACCTTTTAGTTACCGCATAATCGACGGCGAAGTTTGGAAACACAACATTATTAATGCCGCTGCAACCATTAACAGACCAAACGGCACATTCGGCTTTGGATATATTGATTTTCACGAAGATTTCGAAGATTTTAGAAGAGGAGCAGCTCAAGAAATCGAAAAAGTACAATCAACCACAGGCTTAATTCCTTCTTCATCAGGAGAAAATGTAATCCATTATTCGGCCTTGCCCTGGTTAAATTTCACTTCCCTATCACACGCCCGGAGCTTTTCCTATCAGGATAGTTGTCCGAAAATTTCTTTTGGAAAGGTTAAAGATGAAAATAGGAAAAAAATCATGCCGGTATCTATACATGTAAACCATGCTTTAATGGATGGTTACCATGTTGGCCAATTTGTAACCTTATATCAGGATCTGTTAAACAAGAAAGAAATTAAACAGCTCGTTTAGTTTTAGATCTTAAGGAATTAAACCTAAAAAATATTTAATGTTCGGTTAATATTAGGAATTTATTTTAGGCGATGTTTATCACTGCCGTTATTATTCCTTTTTATATCCTGGCCATCGTATCTATGTTTTATATGGATTCTGTATTTAAGGCCTTTATGTTTTTTGTACTGTTATTAATTGCCACATTTGTTCTTTTCCTGTTTATTAATTACCCGATGCAGTCTGCTATTGCAATCATTTGTTTTATGGCCATGTTTGCTTTTAAATTTAAGGATTAAGAAATTACCTGGATAAAAAGATCAATTATCATTTGCATTCGAGAAAGTATTTGCTATTTTTGCTCCACAAGCCGGAAGCTTGTTTCAATACTTAAATTGTGTCAATATATATTTAGTATTTGAATTTCCATAACCTGGGGGATTAGCTCATTTGGCTAGAGCGCTTCGCTGGCAGTGAAGAGGTGATCGGTTCGAATCCGATATTCTCCACAGGTTCATCTAAGTTATTGGAAGTCAATAACTTAGATGAATTTTTGTCTCCAAACTCTGACACAAGTCTGCCACTAAACGCCTCGGGAACCAAAAATTCACCCCGTCCGGCACGGCGAAAAAATCAAAATTCTCCTGAAGAAAATGAAAAAAAAATTGGGTATTCCGAACGTAAGTTCCAGGGGAGAACTCCTCGCGGCCCTAATTTTGACCTTATGGAGATTCCTGAGCTGCCTTATACTGTCCCCCGTGTCGTAAAGGAAAGAACCATAAACAGGGTTCCTGCAGGGAGCACTCTGGAAAAAGAAGTGGCTAAGCAAAGTTGGTATGTGGAGTTCTTTTTTCACAATGTAGTAGAAGAACGGGTGGAGCGGATCAGGGTAACAAGGAAGCTTAACAGGATTAAAGATCCAAGACAAAAGCTTAAAAACTTTAATAATCTTTGCGAAGCTTATCGCATTGCGCTCGAAGGCGGTTGGAATCCTTTGGATGAGCAGGCAAACGCAAGGCTAAAAAAGGAGCTAATAGGCATTGATCTTGATGAAGCATTGGTTCTTTTTGAATCCTATCACAAAGCAAAGGGAACCAGGCCAAAATCAATCAGTACCTACCGTTCAACAGTAAACTCCTTCATCAAGTACCATGGAGGTAGTAAAAAGGTGAATACGATAAGTGATTTTGAGATAACCGATTTTCTCAATTTCAAGGAAAGGGAGGAAAAGTGGGCGGGTGTAACTTATAATAACTGCAGGATCGGCCTCAATAATTTCTTTCGGTACTTAAAGGTCAATAAATATATTCCAGAAAATCCTGTAACTGATTGTGAGACGCGAAAAAAAATGCCGACACAATCCCATCAGGTTTTTACAGAACGCGATTTTAAGGTTATCATGGACTGGCTTGATAAGCATGATAAATATTGTCAGCTATTTGTGCGGATGATTTATTACACCTGCATCCGTCCGAAGGAGCTTAGATTTCTTCAGTTGAAGTATATTGATCTGGAGGAAAATACCATTACAGTGCCCGGTAACGTGTCGAAGAATAAAAAATCAATCCCTGTAAATATTGATGTGAGCTTAAGAATTGAACTGGATAAACTACAGATAGAAAAATTCGGTAAGGAATATTTTCTGCTTGGTTCTGCCCAAACATTTATCTCACGGAGTATGTGCTCAGAAAATTACGCCTATAATAGATTCAAGAAATGTTTGGAGGCAACAGTTTTGTTGGATAAAAACTATACACTCTACTCGTTTAAACACCTGTCAAACGTAAGAAAATTCAGGGCAGGATGGACCCTCGCAGAAATCTGTTCGGCCAATAGGCATGGAAGTCTTTCGGAAACGGAAACCTATCTGAAAGAGCTGCTGAAATTCGTTAGGTCGGATAAAGCAATTCCAGCCATTTAAATTTTCTTAGGGTTTCTTGCAGGACTTGTCAAGATCTCTGCAAGAAACCTTTGTTTTTGATTTTTACGCTTTTTTAATTGATTTTCCGAAAAATGTAAGCGATGAATGTCGTTGATCTTTCTGGATAGATCCAATACAATTTCATAAAGTTCCTGATTGTTCAGTTGTGGAGTTTCAGCACTTTCTTTATATACTTCCATAAATTACGCATTAAAGCATAAATTTAAATTACTTAAACCATAATCTTTATCCCTTACCTTATGTACAACGTAAATCATACTTTCAATATGGGAATCGCCTTACCTAAAGAAATTACTAGAGCACCATGTTGACTTCTTTGAGGTCATAACATTGATTTTGGAGAAAAATTTTCAGAATAGTTTTAAAATTTTAGAAAAATAAAATTTTGGTGTTCTTAAATTTTTCGATCTAATGGTTAGGGCTGATAATACGTGATTATGAATTATTTCAAGTTTTATTTTAAACTGAATAGTTTAAAATTTATATTTGCAGCATATGGGAAGAAATAAGGAATTTGATTATGACCAGAAACTGGATATTGCGCTAGAACTTTTCTGGACGCAGGGTTATCACGTAACTTCTATTACTGACTTAGAGAGCAGAATGGGAATTAACAGAAGTAGTATTTATCCCACCTATGGAGATAAAAAAGAGTTATTGATCAAGTCTTTAACTAAGTATATGAAAGCTAAAGTATCTGAATACGCAGGTATCTTACGCGAACCTCACGCTGATGCAATCGAAGCCCTAAGAAAAATTTTTCACTTGGGAGTTGACCAGAGTATTAAGGAAGGTAGGACCTGTCTGGCTGTAAAGATGGCATTTGAAATTGCCCTTACTGATGAAGAAGTACGGAGTGTGTTGGTTATTCATGAGAAAAAAATCGAAGAGATTTATTTTAAAATATTAAAAGACGGTCAGGAGAAAGGTAGTATTAAAGCTGATTTGGATACGAAGCTAACTGCCGATTTCTTTACTTCCTCCTCGAGTGCCTTATTCAAAAATTATGCGCTGAATAAAAATCGCATGACCGTCCATAAAATGATAGAAAATCTGATTGGCTTAGTCAAAGCCTAGTTTCGCTTAAAGTTCTTAATAGTATTAAATAACAATAAATATTTTTTTAGTCTTTTTTAAACCGTTCAGTTTAATATGAATTTAATTGTCAACAAAAAAGTAGCCTACATAGGATGTTTGGGCGTGGTCGGAATTATTAGCACTGAATTTGGTGTGATTGGCATTTTGCCGCAGATAGCAAAACAATATGATATCAATATTGGAACGGCAGGATATTTATTGAGCATGTTTGCCTTAACGATTGCGCTTACTGGACCTTTTATGGTTTTATATGCATCCAGATTCGATAAAAAGAAAATCATGATGAATGCACTTGGACTATTTCTGATCTCTAATTTTTTCTCCTTTTTTACTCCCCCTTTTTGGTTGCTAATGATTTTCCGGATACTGCCCACCATTTTACATCCTGCTTTTTTTTCTATGGCTATTGCTGCGGCTACGAAGGAAACCTCTCCTCAATTGCAAATGCGGTTAACCAGTATTATCATTGGAGGTATAGCAATTGCACAGGTGACACTGATTCCATTCACCACATTTATTGCAAGTATTTATGCGTGGCAACTGAGTTACGTTATTCAGGGGCTGATTATTCTGGTAACACTAATTATTATTTACAGGTATCTCCCATCCATGCCAAATACTGAAGTTAAATCTTTTAAAAATCAATTGAGTATACTTAAACGTCCCAGATTCATTGCTGGAACAGCAGTAAACCTATTTTTGATCACCGCCTGGTTTTGTTCCTATAGCTACTTTGCCGATTATCTTTCCAAAGCTAAAGGTTTGAGTGCTGGGCAAATTAGCTATGCATTACTGTTATTTGGAGTGATGGGGGTGATTTCAAATTTTCTGGCAGGTCGTTTATTGGGGAAATATATGGTTAAAACGACCTTATTTTTCCTTGTAGGGACTATTTTGGTTCCTTTAGCTTTCCACTATATTAGTGGTTCAATATTCAGTATAGCACTGGTTATCGGATTTTGGGGAATGATGTATGGGCCTTGTTTTCTGATAGGTGTGGGTTATATGGTGTCGGCTGCAGAGGATGCTAAGGAATTTGCAAATAGCTTGCAAACCTCCTTCGGGAATCTGGGAGTTTCATTAGGTGCAGTAATAGGGGGGTGGTTTATCAATCATTATGGGATTTCAATCACTCCTTGGGTTGGAGTCTCTTTTGGAGTATTGGCAACATTGGCTGTTTTTTATAGAGCCTGGCTAGATAAGAGCAGTTAATATTTTATTATGAGCATACGGGTTAAATGATCGGATAGGTAAAAGTTGCCTACATTTTAAGTTAGAAGAACAATTTAACTTACTTATATATTAAAGCTTTTCCCTGAGTTGGCAAGTATTACGGAATCTTTGAAAAGGCAATATTGACTATCATTCATTATAAGGAACGTTCACATATATTTATCTATCCAAAATTTGCGTGACTAGCGATGTAGATAAATTAGATATTTAGGCAAAACGTATTGAAATGCAAAGAAAGAGGATTGCTCTTTTTGAAGCAAACCTTCAGAAATGAGTACAGTTCCCGTTCGTACAGGGAATGTTGAATTCTTACAACACCTTTCTGGCTTTTTAGAGGTGTTGGAAAGGATTTTGAGAAAAATAAGTTGTAAGAAGAACTCCAAAATTCCCAAAAAAAGTAAAAATATTGTGTTCTAAAAATCTTCTACTCTCATAGTTCGGGAGGTTTTTAGAACACTTGGATATTCCGACCCATACTACACCACCCATTCCGAGGCATAGTGGTTCTTAACCACCAAAAGTGGGGAAGAACCACTTTCACCGAAATACACAGTATACCTTCCAGCCAAAAATACTATATCGTGGTGTAGAAAACTATAAAGACATTTTAGACCTTGGTGCAGGTTTTCAATGCATGGAAGGTAAGTTATCAATCAGCACAATCTATCATAGTACGAATAGTGTAACCTTTGGTATCGGAACGATTTATCAAAATCAACTGAGGATTCATTGCTTTTATACAACCAATACTTCTGATCTTCATAAGTATAGCAATGGTGAATTTGAAATTGCATTACAATATAGATTAAAATACTAACCCGTAAAGAAGACCCTTTTTACAAGTACGCCCAGTCGATAATTTGTTTGAGGGTCTTCTTTATTTCCGCCTGCCCCTGCTGCTCATTAATATCAATTCCACACATCGTTTCACCGCTCATTTTGGCTTGGAGCGTCAGATAATAGATACCTCCGATCAGCAGTGCTTCGACAGCCCTGATATTTTTATCTTTCGTCTTAAAATGCTCATCCATTACATTAGTGAATAATTGCTCGCCAAGACGCTCACGCTCTTTGTTCAGTTCCCTGAGCGGTTTAAGATCTTCACTTAGTCCCCAATTAATAATTCGCCGCATCTCTTCATTCGCCATCAGTGCATCAAATTGCTGCTCTATGAGGACATAGGCGGTATCCTTACCGAAATCTTTTTTACTTTTTTCAACAATATCATCAATGTGATCCAGATTAACACTCCAATAGTCCCTGCTGTTCAGATACTCTTTAACGAGGTTTTCCATTCCACCAAAATACGTGTAAACCAATTTCCGGTTAACATTGGCTTTTTCTGCAACATTGCTGGCGTTTAAACCGGTAAAACCGTCCTTTTTCAGAATGCTGCCTACAGCATTCATTAACTTCATTTTAGTCCGCTCTTTATCCCTGATGGGACCGCTCGTTATTTTCCTGGTCATGTGCAATAAATTACAATGGCAAATTGCCATTTATTATTTGACAATCAAAGATTCTGGATGTTTTGTTGTATTCCTTCCAGTGAGGAAAATACAGAAGGGAGGCACTTGGAACGGTTTGAAGAATTAAAAATCAATCGTTCAATCTCATAGTATGATGGGATCGTAGCAGGAGAATTTAATTTTCAAGAACTTGAAAAATTGGGTGGAAATTGGGTAGCGAGGTGCTACCTCGCTACTGTTTGATAGAAACCTAGCTGTGATTATTAATCCAAACCTTCATCCTGGCATTTGCATACCATAGAGAATCTTGTAATCCAAAGTTATGTGACATGGCATATTGGTATGCCTCAGACCATGCCGCTAATGCATTGGTAGGTTCAGGCGCAGACATGGCTCTGTTTGTGCTGTTTTGGTTTGTAGATGTACTTTGGGCTTTAGGAGTACTTTGAGCTTTAGAAGACGATGGCAAAAAAGCTACTGCTGACAAAGCAAAGATTGCTGAAAAGATGATTTTTTTCATGATTTGTGATTTGAATTTATGTTAAACATTAAGTATTTGTGTTTTAAAAAATGGGTTTAAACAATAGCATCAGTTTCCACCTAGTGACGGTGTATGTATTTCTTTGATAAACCACAATACAATTATAAATAATTTATATCACATACATGAGAAATAAATTATTTTAATTAGTTTTACCAAACAATTATGGGAGCGTTAGCATAGTTGAATGCGAATAACCCAGTAGCTAACTACTAAAGCTAAAGCATAATATTAATCAGATATCTTAAACATATTTCCCAAAAAACCATATAAAAAATGAATCAATCAGAGCTTAAAACATTAACCAACAAAAGAGATTTCTTTAAAGGTCTACTTATCGGTGCCTGCATACTATGGATTGGAATTGTAGCAGCCGCCTTTTATTTTTATTTCAAAACAGGCAATGTAGCCTTGTTCGTACCGATATTTGGACTTATTGTAGTTTTTATTCCAATTTTTCAACGATTTAAAATTTTAGACGGAGAGATAAAATCGAAGAAGCTGAATTAGCTCCGCTGGAAAATAAGCAATGTTTCAATATAAATCTGGTTTTGCAATGCCCATTCTCTGATAACGCGCTTTGTTCATCTCAAAATGCATTGTAGTCATTACATTCAGATAATATTTTAGTGAATCTAAATGATAAGTCCTGCGACGTTTTTCAACGCGTACGCTGTCAACCAAACCATTTTTTATAAAGGCTCTTCCAGCTGTTGCCACTTCGTAATCCACCTGAGTTGTCTAAAACCTCAACAAACCAGCAATCTAAAACTTAACATTTTTAAGTCATGAAATACATCATAGCCCTTCTTACATTCTTTTTCCTGACCCAGCTTACGTTGGGGCAGTACAAAATACAATTTAAAGTTGCTTACTCGGAGCTATATGCAGTTTATGATTTTCTTGAAAAAATTTCTGATACCTATCCAGACAATGCTTTTAAGAATGAATTTTTAAGTTCTAAATATAACATCGACAAGTACAAAAACCTGATCAGGAAGCTTGATACGCTAAAAATAGATTATGCTTATCACTTTGAGCAGTATCCTCTTACGCTAAAAACTGCTTTGGCATCGAGGTCACTGATCGAAAAAAACCTGATTGACAGCAAAACAGTGAAAGATTTTAAGGCAAGATGCTTTGGCATTATCCCAAACGATGAACTCAGCAACCTCTCCGAAATTATCAAATCTTTTATACCGGTCTATAACGAACTTATATACCTGCCCAATAAAGAAAATTTTGAAACTCATCTGTCAAGCATCAATAGCGCGCTATTGACCAACGATGCTCCAAAAATCTTTAGCGATGTGATGAAATTTTTTGGGACAGATTGGGATACCGATATCCCTTTTGAAGTCATTGCCTACCCGGTTATAGGGAAAAGCGGTATTGGCGCAAGGGCATTCTTAAATACAGCTGTAATCCGTTTCCCGCTGAAATTCAGAAGTTATGATGTGCTATTCAGTGTAATGCTACACGAAATATTTCACATCGGTTATGACAGTCAGCCAATTTCAATGAAAACCATGTTAAAGAGCTGGTTCAGCAACACTAATTCCACCAATAGCCAGTATGCATTCCTGGTATTAAATGAAGTCCTCGCAACTTGCCTGGGAAATGGCTATGCCTTTGAAAAACTCACAGGCCACGAGGATAAGGACGATTGGTACTATGTGAAATACGTTAATCTACTTGCAAAGGAAATCTATCCTTTGGTCAACAGCTATCTGACACAGGGAAGGACCATTGACGAAGAATTTGTAAAAACCTACATCGGAATTTACGACAGCAAATTCTCAGGCTGGAACAAGGAACTCGATAACATCATGACCTATCGTGCAATCCTTTGCGACGATATCAATGATACCCGCTATTTCAGGAGCAATTATCCCTACACCATCCATAAAACCATACCGGCAGTTACTTTAAGCGGCTTGGAAGATTTGACAAAACAACCTGTCACGAAAGTCGTCATCATCTCCGATCACCATCGCGAAAAACTACAGCTTATCAAAAATAACTTCAGTGAGCTAGGGGATGTTCGGTTAAAGCCCGCACAAGAGTTCATCAAAGTAATAGAACTAAAGGATAGAACGAAACTGATCATTATCAATAGACATGCTTCCACTGTTGAAAAACTAATGAGAACGGAGTTTAAGGACCGAAAGTTGAAATAAATCACGATACAACAATAAAAACATATTTTTTTAACAAAATTGCAATAGATGTATACCAGGTTTAAAAAGGGTACTCCTGTTATGTCTTATGCTTAAGATTTTTCGTCTCCTTTCCTCTACTTTTATCTTCTGCTGCTGATAGTGACTCACTTTCAGTAGCATCCACATTGCTGTCTTTGGTAGACATTGATAATTGAATCTGCCTTTCCAGACCGGAAAGCCCTGTTTTTAGTTCTGCAAGCTTGTTTTCTTTTGACCAGACGCCTTCCACTACATCCTTGAGAACCGGAATATCTTTTATGATCTCATCCCTTTTTTTTCGTTCCTGCTCAATAAATCCGCCTATTTTCTCCAATGCATTCAGAAAATTCATACTGCCAATTTAGGATCAGCTGCCATATAGCCGTTGTTAAATGTATATTTGAAATTACTTTCACCCTGTATAAAAAAGCGGTTGATTTTAATATCGTCACCTTCTTTTTCTAAAACCTCCGTCTTGACCAATAATCTAAATCCATACAGACTTCCTATTTCCTCATACTCACCTCCCGTCCGTGCCTTGTCTGAAATTTCATTTAATTTGGCACCGATTATTTTTACATCAGCATTAGCTGTGTATTTCGGTGAAAGTGGTTCTTCCCCACTTTTGGTGGTTAAGAGGGAGCTAATACGAGTCTTTTTTCCAAAAGCCCCAGAGAACATCTCCCATACATTTGCCGTTTTAATGTTTTAAGTTTGTTTACGTTTCCTTCTACCGGTCCATTGCTCCAGGCTAGGTCGAAAGAATTTTTTATGGATTTCAGATCTTGCTTTAGGCTATTTGCAAACCCGCGTAGCTCATTAATTGAAGATATTATCGCTTTTGAAATCCATGAGTCTAAACCCTCACTGCTTCGATCCTTTAGCATCATTTGACGAAATTCTCTTATAAAGCCAAGGGATTGTTCTAATATAGCCGAGGAATCACAAAGATCATTTAGAATATGAGCTTCAGTTTTTGAAAGCTTTTTTGCTTCTTTAAAAAACAACTTGGAGGTGATAGATGGCCGCCAGAAACTCAGGTCAGTTGGTAATACTTTTTTATCTCCTTTTTTATTACCAATAGCCATTTCATACCTCGCATCTAGCAAAAAAAATTAAAAATAATACCTCTTATAGTATCAATTTTTTTTGGTCAAAGTTCCTGGTTGGTGAAGGTTTCTTTGAAACCATAAATAATAAAATATTAGGCTCAATTATATGAATCCCTTAGCATTTAAATCATCAACTATCGGTTCTATAAGCAACAAAAAGGCTTTAGATATTGAAAGTACTCCTGCTGGCCAGCACATTTTTTCTTCTGGATCCCAGCGGGATCCCTATTGATTTTACAATCAAAGTAAATTTAGAAAATTCTTCTATACTTAGCATTGTGGATTGCAAGAATACTTTAGTATCACCTAATTATTATCATTATTCCACCGTTTTTTGATCATTATTGCTGATTATTATTAGATTTAGGCATTAAATTTAAAAATGTTAATTGCAAATGACAGCTCTGCAGTTCATCCTATTGTGCAACCCTTTGTATATTTCTAACGTCTTCATTATATGAACAGATTCCTTTTAATAGCACTCATTTTTTTTCCAAGCATTATAAAAGCGCAAAGTCATTCGCCAGTGATCGTTGATAGTGTTAAGTCCTACTTAGATAAAAGCATGAATATTATTGAGGCCAATGCATTAAATAGTAAAAATGTTAATTGGAAAAAATTACGGGAGAACGTTTATGACAAGGCTTCGGGAGCAAAGCGTTATGAAGACATTTTACCCATATATCCATATATATTTGAGCAAATTGATGATCATCACGGCAGCTTGAAATATAAAAACAAAACATACAGCTGGAACAAAACTGATGGAGCAAAGGTCAACAACACAATAAAGGTGGCTACGAAAAAATATTCATCTGTTCGTTCTGAAAAGATCGGAAAGGAAATTGGGTACATTTTGATCCCTGGAAACAGTGATTTTGGAGGTCAACATATGGATAGTATCAGCAGAGAGATCAAAAATGCCATTGCCAAAATCAATGACAAGAATATCAAGGGATGGATCATTGACCTGAGAATTAATACAGGTGGAAACATGTATCCAATGATTGCCGGTTTAACCGAATTTCTTGGCGAAGGGAGAGTAGGAGGGTTCATTACCCCTACTCATCAGCCTGATGGTGATTGGATAATAAAAAACGGAGCTTTTTATGTCGACTCCGTGAGAGTGTCACCTGTAAAGTATCAGGGACATCCCATCAAAAAAGACATTCCTATCGCAATTTTAATTAGTGGTAATACAGCAAGTTCAGGAGAGATGACAGCAATAACTACGATCGGTAGGGATAAATCAATTCTAATTGGCGAGCCAACAGGAGGTTATACTACGACTAATTTAGGATTTAAATTAAATGAATACTCAGGTCTTAATTTAGCTGTAGATTATGCCTCTGATAGAAATGGCAAGGTTTATCCTAAAAATATTAATCCAGATATCTTAGTCTCCAATGGTGATAATTTTGAATTCCTTAATAAGGATGAAAAAGTCAAAAAGGCTATCTCTTGGTTGAGGAAAAGCAAATAAAGTTAGCTTTTATATCATTATTCCCTGGTTTTTTGAAGGTGTTTAGACCTTGCTCTCTTTTACAATTTTAATGTATCGATAGCAGGTGGCGATGGGTATCTGTAGCCTTTTGGATATTTCCAAAATGGAATATTTCCCGGTATCATGAAGATCCAAAGCAGTCATTGCCAACTGAAGCTTTTCAGGAGATAAGCCTGATGGACGGCCTCCCTTTTTACCTCTAGCTCTTGCTGCAACGAGCCCCGCTTTAGTACGTTCCCGGATAATTTCCCTTTCAAACTCTGCTAATGAAGCAAAAATATTAAACGTAAATCTTCCTGTAGCTGTTGTAGTATTAATGTGATCATGTAGGCTAACGAAATTAACTCCTTTTTCATTGAACACAGCAACCAGATCTACCAGATCACGAAGAGAACGTCCAAGACGATCCAATTTCCAAACGACTACCTGATCACCCTTACGAAGAGTCGCCAAAAGATTTTTTAGTTCGAGTCTGTCTGTATTCTTGCCGGAAATCTTTTCCTGGTATATTGTCGTGCATCCATAATCTGTCAGCGCATTGAATTGAAGATCTAAATTTTGGTCTGCAGTACTTACTCTTACGTAGCCTATTTTCATGTTATTTTTATTATCAAAAACTCATTATCAAAAATAGAAAAATCATTTTGATTAATGGAATGGGTTTATGATAATCAGCAAAAAGAGAAAGGGTATTTTACGGTTAATGTGGATAGGTTTGATTTGTTTAAAGGCATCGGTTTATCCTCAAGAGAAATTATCGAAAAAGGAGGGAATAGTGATAAGTTTTCTATATACCTCTCTATAGTTCAGTTGAAGGTACTTTTAATCGAATAATTTAAAGTTTAGTTGCAATAACTAAACTATTAGCTGATATTTGATCAAAAGAACTAATAATGGATGTAAAAGATTTGACTAAAGTTGAAAGCCAGTTAATGCAGGTGCTTTGGAAATTAGATAAAGCTTTTGTTAAAGAAATTATCAAAGAGCTGCCTGAACCTAAGCCTGCATATAGTACAGTTTCTACCATTATCAGAATTTTAGAAAATAAAGGTGTGATTGGCTATGAGGCTTTCGGCAAAACTCACCGTTATTTTCCGCTTATTACAAAGGAAGAGTATATGCGTCATGAGGCAGATAAATTTCTAGGCAATTACTTTTCTAACTCTGTACAGGATATGTTTTCATTTTTTGTTCGTGAAAAAAAGATTGACTTAAAAGATGCAGAGCAATTACTAAAAATGATAGATAATATTAAGGACTAAGCATATGGAAATGCCGCTTTATTTTTTTTGGTCGAGTATTTCAATGACAGTATTCTACCTTTTTTATTTGTTGTTACTCAGACGTGAGACCTTTTTTCTCGGGAATAGGATTTATTTGTTATCTGCGCTTGGTTTGTCAATCTTGCTTCCATTGATTGATTTTTCCGTCCTAATGCCATTACCAAAAGTGGAATTAATGTTTTCTTCACTACCTATTATTGGTAAAGGAAAATTAACAATTGTAGATGAAAAAGATTATAGTTGGTTGTCCACCATTTATTGCGCGGGTGTTCTGCTGACTTCAATTTGGTTACTGATTAAACTTTTTGGTGTAAATAGACAGATCAAAAGGGCCGAAAGAGGAAGTGCGTTTTCATTTTGGAAAACCAAAGTAATTGACCAAGATTTATCTAATTTTTCAGCAATTAATGCACATGAAGATATACATGTGACGCAGCTGCATACACTAGATAGGCTATTGATTGAAGTAATAGGCATATTTTTTTGGTTCAACCCGCTAATTTATTGTTATTCCAGGAGTCTCAAATTAATTCATGAATATCAAGCGGATGATCATGCCGCGAGTTTTGCAGAAAGCAAGAGACAATATGCTATGATGCTATTTTTACAGAATTTTAAAGCCGGCCCGATCCTGACAAATTCTTTTAACAGTCCGTTATTACTAGAAGCAAGGATTAAGATGTTGCAGCGTAAAAAATCAAACGTATATCAAACATTAAAATATATTTTAGTTATGCCCCTGATGGTTTTATTAATCATACTGTGCTCGTTTAGGTCAGGATATTTTGATGGCGGTGGTACAAATAAGATTGACAAGGCAGCAACTTTTCCAGGTGGATTTTCGGCTTTTAGCGAATTTTTGCTAAAAAATACAAGAAACGATTCTAAAACAAATGGTAGAGTAGTAGTGAGTTTCATTGTAGATATTGAAGGAAAGATTGACGATGCAAGAGTTGATAGTAGTTTAAATGAAACATGCGATAATGAAGCATTACGGGTAATCAAATTTAGTCCGAAATGGATACCAGCGTTAAAAGATGGGAAGGAAATACGCTCAGCTTATCAAATCGGTATAAATTTTAGGCCTGATAATCAATAGTTTAATAACTTCATTTAATAAATTAGTTGCGAAATCTAATTTATTAGTTGTATGGCTAATTAATTAGTTATATGTTTGGTTCTATAAAATTCCAAACATTATGCCTTTTAAATCTCTTAAATCCGCAAGTTTACTTTTCCTTCCAGGGTTCATTTTACTATTTAGCGCAATGTTCGTTAGCGCTCAGGATAACAATGGCATGGTTACAGGAGAAGTAGTGGACGAAAATTCCATTTCCCTCCCGTTTGTTCAAGTAACTTTAAAAAACAGTCTGGATTCTACCAAGGTGAAAGCGCTACTTGCCGATGATAAGGGACAGTTTGTTTTTAAAGCCGCGACAGGAAAATACTTCGTTGAGCTAAAGATGATGGGCTATGGAACAGTCTACTCTAAAGTTTTCAATGTTGTCAGTGGAGAAAGCTCAGCACTAGGCAAAATTCCACTAAATCAGATTACTACGCAATTAGCAGGTGTAAATATTTCCGCAGATCTTCCATTTGTAGAAAGAAGAGCCGATAAACTTATCGTCAACCTAAATGGGCTTGGTTCCGGTGCGCCAATAATGGAGGTAATGAACCAACTGCCAGGTGTTGTGGTTACACCGGATGACCGTATCAGCCTGAATGGTAAATCGGTCCAAATATATATGGATGGGAAGGCGACGACACTATCTTCAGAGGCATTGGCTGGCTTATTAAAAGGAACTTCCTCTTCAGCAATTCAAAAAGTTGAACTTATAGCTCAACCTTCTGCTAAATATGATGCAGCAGGAAATGGTGCTATCATTAACATTATCCGCAAACGCAATTATAAAGCAGGATTGAATGGCAATATTTATATTGGCGGGGGCAACGGAACATTTGGAAAAGCCAATGGAGGTATTAATCTTAACTATAAAGGGAAAGCTTATAATTTACTTTTAAACCTAGACTATAACTATAATAAATACTTTTATAACAGTTATATTGTTTCCACTATTCATAATGGAAACATGCCAAGTCAGTACATTTCTGATGTTAAAAGTGACAGAACCAATGCCAATTACACACCGAATTTAGGAATAGATTTTTACCTCTCTAAACGCACAACCTTATCAGCTTCGGTAAAACCAGGGTTTCAGCATTTTAGTCGTGATGGCGTTGCTGACATCTATTCTACTCAGGCAGGGGTAGCCAGCACTCAATCACAATTTCTTAATAGGGTTGATATTCGGGCAGCGAACTCTTCCTCCGGATTACGACTTCAACATCAGATTGATACTGTAGGCAGGGAATTAACAATTGACTTAGATTATTACCGTTATGGAAATTACAACGATCAAAATAATAGATCAATTGCTTTCAATCCTGCCTTGGATCTTCCTAGCGTGATAGCTCAAGACCGCGTTTTTGATGTCTATGCATTTAAAATGGACTATTCTCATCCATTTAAAAATGGTTACCAAATAGAAATGGGCTTGAAGACAAGTTATGTAAATTCTGATAATTCTAATTTCTATCAGGATCAAAATAATAGCCAAACCGATCTATTTAATTACGATGAGAGTATATCTGCAGTATATTTAACTTATGGTCACACGGGAAAATCATTTTCCTATCTATTAGGTGCTAGGGGTGAGTATACCCAAGGGCGGGGTGAGCAGCAGTTTGGAACAAACCGTTTTACAAGAAGCTATTTTCAGCCATTCCCATCTTTGCATTTTGATTATAAAATTACAAAGAACCAAAATCTTACTTTAGGAATCAATAAAAGGATAGAAAGGCCTGGCTATGAAAGTCTGAACCCCTTGATTCGTATCATCAGCAGTAATAATTTACAACAAGGGAATCCGACACTTAAACCTGTAATTGCATATAACGCAGATTTGTGGTATGGCTATAAGAATGCACTTTTCCTGGGTCTTACCTACAGTTACAGTCTTGATGATTTTACAAGCGTTTCTATTCCTCTTCAAGATGGCATCACGACCACATTGCCGGGCAATGCCGATTATAGCAACTATTACACCCTGCAAGCCATGTATGGCAAGCAAGTGCTGCCCTGGTGGTATACGAGTTCAAATGCTATTCTGTCGAAACGATCTTTTAAAGGTCTAGTTAATGGTAATTTGTTAGAGAGCGATGGTATTGCCAGCTTGTCGGCAACTTCTTATAATAGCTTCTCTATAGGTAAAAGTTTCTCTGTAATGTTCTTATTCAACTATAGAGGAAAAAGCATAGACAGAACCATTACCAATCAGGCTTTCGCTTACTTAACTGCCGGTGTTAGGCAGCAGTTTTTAAATAAACGCGCCTCAGCCCAACTAAATTTTATGGATGTCTTTAAATCATACCGAAATTATTATCAACAAAATAGTGGTACAGTACAGCAGTTATGGAGAAACCAATTTGAAACCAGAATGGTCAAATTAAACTTTAGTTACAACTTTGGTGGCACAATAAAAACTATCAAGAAAAGCAATGGAGCCGAAGATGAAAAAAAGCGTAGCACAGTAAATGAAAATTAAGATTTTTCATCATGTCAAGGATTCTTGTATAGATTGATTGCTGCCAGTTATCAAAAAAGGGTCCTTTTCTGGAAAAGCGTTTGATTAATGGCCTTCGAATAAAAATATTATACTATTGATTAATTTGCTTATTTACAATAGTTTAATAATCCTTAGCAATGCCTTGTTTAAGTCTTTAACTAAAAGTCTGACAGTTAAATTTTCTAACGCTAAAAAGTGAAGATGAATAAAACCGCTTTTACCTTGCAAAAAAGGATGTTTTTTCTTAATTTTAAAATAGAAATCAAGGGTGAAAAGTCTGACAAAAGTCTGCCAAATACCCCCTTAAAATAGCGAAATGAGAAAAGTAAAACCCCTCTCAGAGTATCAAAAAGGCATCTACGGAGAAATATTAGGCGAATTTTTCAATCTGATATTCTCCACCACATTAAAGGCTACCTGTAAGGTGGCCTTTTTGGCTTTAGACCACACAAGGTCTTAATGCTCAAGCCAATAAAAAGTCAATTTAATTAGATAATGGCAAAAGTAGGTTAACCATAAATCTGTATAGAATAAAAGCTGTAGCCTTGTCAAACTTATTAATTGTGCCAATCAGACAATATACTTTTAATAAATATCTACCTGAAAACAATTAAAGGAGGCTGTGAGAAAAATGTTCCACAGCCTCCTTTAATTTAGATAGGATTTTTATCCGCAGTTATTAAGTTAAAAGAAATGGTTATTGCCTTCCTAAAAGATAATAAATAGCAGTTTTATCGTTTGTAGTAAACGCTCCGGGAGCATTACATGCACGCATCCATGAACTTGAATCAGTTTTTGGTGTTCCAGGGATTAAGCTGGCGGTCAATGTTAAATCCGGAATTCTATTGCCGTTTGCATCCAATAAATATTCGGTTTCTTCTTCATTGGTGAGATAATCTACTGTTGGTTCTCCTTGTGATCCTATACCGCATGATCTTCTATTGATATAATCTGTATGCCTAAATCCAATACAATGTCCAACTTCATGAGCAATAACAGCAGCAATCTGAGTGGGGGTGAAAGCGGAAGTATAATACTGATTATTAAGGGCAAAACCAGGGCTAGGCGTGCCATCTGCGGTTGGGAATCCACTCGCTTGGCCTAAGGTGATACCTCCATTAGCATCTCTGCCACCAAGATCTTTCATACTAACTGTAATGTCTGCTGTAGCAGTTGGGTTTGTCTCCAGTACAAAAGTAGTTTTCAGTTTCAGATCATTATATCTTTTAATCGCTATTACAGTGGCATCCGTTACAAGTTGTTGCAAATTGCCTCCGTTAACTTTAATTTTTATTTGACCGTTGTTAATATATTTGGCAGCTAATGTATAGCCAGATTTATACTGCTCAGTACTAGGTCCGTTGGTTACTGCCAGCCCTTTTCTCAGCTCCTTTTGGCGTGTAAGATCTTCTTTAGACATCATGATATCCCCTTCAACAAGAAAAGAATTCTCTGTTTTCTCCGCATCGTTAGTCGAAAATCCGGCCTTCATAATAAGAATTTCTTCTGCTTTCGTTAGTTTTGATTCAGTTGGCACTTTTGTGTCTGATAACTTATCCTCTCCATTCTTTTTACATGATAATCCCATCACAATTAATACGGCGAATGAACATACGATAACACCTAGGTGTTTTGCTTCTTTTTGATTTTTCATTTAGGTTTAAATAAGTCGTTTAAAATTAGTTCGTTGTTTGCAAATCGCGATTACAAACAATTACCCGGGCATTCAAATAAAATAAATGGGATAATCTAATTAACGTAGGTGAGGGATTAATCAAATTAAGTTACATAATATTCAACTCAAAATTCTTTCTATGAATTTTACACAAGTCTTAATTTGAAGTATTAAATAGTCTATTAAGTAATTATTATTTTATATTTTTTTACACGAAAAAGTTATTATATATGTATTATTTAAATTATTTATTGTATTATTAAGTAGAATCTATACTATTCTTTAATGTTCTCACTACTTTTTTATCAAAATGTAACATAAATAGATTGGGAAATGAAAATCTTTACGATTCTTTGCAGAAAGTATGGTGAAAAGGTGGGTGCTCAGTTTTTAAAACCATTTTTAGTTATTAAATTATGATTTTCCAACTCTCTTTATACATTTGTAAGTATGACGATAAAATCGCTTCTAAAATGTATTTTAGTTTTAATCATCACAATTCAGACAAAAGGGTCATACGGGCAAAAAATATTTTCCATAAAAACCGACCCGAGAATTGAGGCATTAAGTATATTCTACACACTTGCCACTGCTGATACACTGGACACTAAACCTACACCATCAACTTATTATCGTGATGTAAAAGCAAATTTCAAAAAGTATAACGACCATCCGTCTTTAAATTGGTATAGAAAACTTAAAAACTGGGACGGACCTGATATGGCTTCGTTGGGTCTTTTTTTATCAGAGGAGCATCCATTTAAACTATTGAGCAAGCCAGAAGTTAATTATGTTAGAAACGCTCCTTTGGATACTTTTTTATTTCGCTTCAACAATTTTTATAAGGATTGCCAGGTATCAAATTTTATAAAAAAACATCGCTTAGAATACAACCGCATCAATAAAAAAGGAGAATTGTATATCCAAAAAAGTAAGATACTTAATAACGTGGATTCTTTTTACAGAACGAAGCGAATCGGTGAATACGTAATTTACACTGATATATTATGTAACCATGGGAGTAATGCAATATCATCAAATGAAAAAGAGTTTGCCGGAAAAATAATGGCTAAAGCTGGTTATATTGAAGATAAAACCAAGAAACTAACAAATGATAGTTCAGTTAATTTTGAACCTGCATTAAATGTGGTTGCCCATGAATGTAGTCATATTTATCTGAAAAATTTTATAAACAATTATCACGACCGATTATTTAAGATCAAAGATAATTTCCTGACTACCGCTAAAGGAAAAAAACTGCCTGATGAGCAATGGAAAAATGAAGTAGACGAATTATTGGTAAGAACCTGCGTAGCAAAAAATACTGGCACAAAAATTTGGGAAAGAAAGCGGTGAAGCAGAAATATCAAACCAGGCAAAGCATTTTAAATGGGCTAATGATTTGTATCTTTTTATGGATAATTACACCAGTCGCTACAAAAGCATTGAAGATTTTTATCCTGAACTGATTTCCTTTCTGGAAACCAAAACCAGTATATAATTTTTGAGTATCAAAACATTTTCAAAGGGAAATTTTAAAAGAATTTTTTCCACGACACTTATCACTGCAATATTTCACTTCTTCCCAAACCTTTGCCCATTTTTTTCTCCATAAAAAAGGCCTTCCGCAAGTGGCGCAAATCTTTGACGGAAAGTTTTCTTTTTTTACTGTTTTCATCTTTATAAACTACCCTAATCTTTTAGCTTATATTCTACCCGTACGTTGGCGTAGAACAGAGCTGAACATAAGCCTGAATTTATATGCATTCGAAATTCTGATTCTTCCTGCCATTAGCTGAGCCGCAGTTTTCTTTCTAATCTTATCAAAAAGCTTTCTATAATAAATGTAAGCCAGGTATACACCACCTCTAGAAGATACTGGCAATTGACGTATGCCTTCCAATGCAGCATCAAACTCACCTGCAATATCCTCTTCAATCGCCCTTTTCTTTTCATCCGAAAAATCAGAAAGGTCAACGCCAGGGAAATAGGTGCGGCCAAGCAAGTAAAAGTCTGCATTTACATCCCTTAGGAAATTGATTTTTTGGAAAGCGGAACCCAATTTCATTGCAGGCTTTTTCATCCGCTCGTATCTTTCCATGTTTCCGTCGGAAAAAACGTATAAACACATCAGGCCTACCACTTGTGCCGAACCAAGGATATAACGCTCATATTTTTCTTGTGTGTAAACCTCCCTGTTAAGGTCCATTTCCATGCTGTTAAGAAAAAGATGGATCAGTTTTAAATCTATGCCATACTTATTAACTACTTCCTGAAAAGAGTTTAATACCGGATTTAAACTTATCGAATCCCGCACTGCTTCCAAACAGTCCCTTTTGAACCTGAATAAAAGTGATGCCTTGTCATATCCATGGAAACTGTCAACAATTTCGTCGGCAAGCCTTACAAATCCGTAAATGGCATAAATTGGTCCTCTAATCTCCTTATTTAGAAAATTTATGCCAAGAGAAAAACTGGTACTGTATGTTCTGGTAACGTTTCTGCTGCATTGGGCAGAAACTTTATCAAAGGTTTCTTTCATTGTTTTTGATACTGGTGGAGGACCACAATTGTGGACCGGATTGATTTAATTTGGCTTGTACGCCCTTTAATATGACGATTACAGTTTTACAGCCGGGTTTTCATAATGAAAATCTTCTAGTTTCAGCAGCAGCCTGATCAGTTCCATTTTTTCTGAATCAGAAAGCGGACGGGTTACATTTGCCGAAGCAAGTTTAATGTCTGCAATACTTTCTTTTAAGTGCCGGCTGCCCTCTGGTGTAATATGAATAATCCTGCTTCTCTTATCTTTATCGGTAGATTGCTGCACCGCAAGGCCCTTTTTTAGTAGTCTGTTAATAATTAACGTACCTGTTGCTTTTTCATGAATATTTGCTCTGATCAGTGCCGCTTTGCTCATGCTTCCCGCCGAGGCGAGAGTAATCAGGTAAATAAATTCATCAGGTGTAGAAAAGGCAGAACCTGCAATGGCCGCTTTTGCATGCAACTTGGCATACCGGTACAGGTGTACCAGCGAAGTATTGATCACACTGTCTGCCGAGCGCCCTTTTTCTTTTCCGTCCCAATCGGTATGATCCACATCAGCCCTTGGCTTTTCAGCGCGACTGTTCACCCAGCTAAGGAATGGAGCCAGCGCTTCGCTTGGGTTTTCATTGCTGCTTTCGTAAGTTTTAACGAGTGTTATCAGTTCACTTAAAAGATTGTACATCATGATGCTGTGGTTTGTATTTTTAACTGGCTGTTCGGTTATTTTCAGGTAGTTTGCCCTGTTTTCAGTATCTCATCAACAACGGTGCAGGCACTTTTCATGGCACCGTTTATCGATCCATTTAGCAAATAATCACCGCAGAGGTAGCACTTTGGCGATATCTGTGTTAATTTAGGATCTATTTTATGCCCGGCATGTTTATTATCCGGTAGGGCGTGAGGAATTGCATAAGTGGCCAGTAGTTTCCATTTTGCCGCCTGTGGATACCATTGTGTTAGTTCTTTCCTTACTTGGAGTTCAATATCTGCAGTTTCTGGTAAATTTGCGGTTCTGATCGATACCGAAATAAGCGACTGCCCTTTAGGTGCATATGATGGCGCAATATGTTCCATAAAAGCAATATTATTAATCAGTTGCCCAGTTATGGCATTTAAGGCGATTCTTTTGGATGAGGATGTTTTTTCATCGCTAGAAAAATATAGGGTCAATGTATCTTTTTTCAGGTGAAGATCCATGTTTTGGTCCGAATTGGAAATATTATTTGCACCTGTAGCAATAATAATGTATTCGGCCTCATATTTCCTACCTGAACTGCCGAATGCCACGCCATTTTTTATTTCTATGATTTTCTCTTTCAATACCAGTTCATCCTGATTTAAACATTCGGCAAGCTGTTTACTGATTTCGCCCATGCCAAGGGCAGGAATCGCGGCAGCACCTTCACTAAGCATTTTAAAAACAAATTCGAACATCCTGCTGGATGTATCTAGCTTGTTTTCGAGAAAAATCCCTGAAAAGAATGGCTTAAAAAATTTTGCTATAAATTTCTCACTGAAACCCAAATCATTAAGATAAGATAGTGTTTCAGTCTCTTTTTTTTGGAATATTTCTTCAATGCTCGTGAATGTTAGCCTGGTCTTTAATTTTAGCAGCCGTAACCTGTCGCCAAGGCTACCAACAGGAGAAAACAAGGTTTTAAGCAGCATGAATGGCTCTCTGATTGGATCTCCGATTTTATGGCTTCCGTTTTCATCAAGAATTTCTGCCCCAGGAAGAAAAGCCTTTAGGTTAAGTTTTTTATAATCGAGAAGTTTTTTCGCTTCAGGGTAAGCAGTGAGCAAAACCTGAAAACCCCGATCTAAGATAAAACCGTCTTTATGGTCGCTTCTTGCCCTGCCCCCTAATCCGTCAGACGCCTCAGTAACCATAATTTTCCAGCCAGCCTGTTTTAGGAGCTTGGCCGCAGAAAGACCTGCTATACCTCCACCAACAATGACTACATCGAATTTTTCGTTTTTCATAACTGTTAACAATTTTATGCCCAATAAAGGGATAGTTTTGGCTTAGCTAAAAACTGGAAATAGCGGTGCGGTTCTTTCGAATAAAAGATACCTGCATGCTGTTTTAATAATCCTGCCCAATAGCACACCTAGTTTTAAACTTTCTGTTAATCGGTTACAAATTAGTCCTTAAACTGCCCATACCACCATCTACTGGAATCACTTGCCCTGTAATCCAGCTGCTTTCTTGCGAAAGAAGAAATGCAATGGCCGCACTAATGTCTTCAGGCTCACCGTATTTTCCCATCGGATGTCTTTTAGCCGAAGCCTCCATTTTATCGGGTGTATTGAGGAATTTGGAGGCAAGCGGAGTATTGGTTAGCGATGGGGATACCACATTTACCCTTATTCCGCTGGAGCTTAGCTCTGCAGCGAGTGATATAGCAAGCCCTTCCAATGCAGCTTTTGAGGCTGCAATGCTTGAGTGAAATCCCATTCCTGTTCGGGCCGCTACAGAACTGATTAACACGATTGACGCTGAAGGAACATTTTTTAGTGATTTTAATGCGAGCTGTACAACGAGTGCAGCGCCCACAACATTTAGCCTGAAATCATCTATCAGGTCTTTTTCGCTTACCCGCGCAAAGGGTTTGAGGTTAATACTCCCTACACTATATACCACTCCGTGTAGCTCATCAGGCAGAAAGGAAGAAAGTGCATCTATATTGTCCATTACATCAATCACCTGGTAGTGTACTGATGCTGGCCAGCTTTCTGAACTGTTTCTGGATGCCGCATAAATATTTGCACCCTCCCTATCTAATAATTTTACCAGATCGAGGCCTATCCCTGAACTTCCCCCGATAATAAGAATGTTTTTGTCTTTAAATCTCATTGCGCTATATATCTTAAAAATTCATTTCTGGTGTCCATATCCTTAAATTTTCCACTAAAGGATGTAGTCACTGTTGAACTGCCACTGTCCTGAATTCCTCGTGATGATACACAGTGGTGATTGGCATCAATCATAACCGCTACATCATCAGTATCCATTACCCGCTTAATTTCCTGGGCAATTTGCACGGTAAGTCTTTCCTGTACCTGTGGCCGCCTCGAATAGTACTGTACAATTCGGTTGAGTTTTGATAAACCGATCACTTTTCCATTGCTGATATATGCAACATGTGCTTTCCCCGTAATGGGCACAAAATGATGCTCACAGTTACTAAACACAGATATGTTTTTTTCTACCAACATCTCACTGTAACGGTAACGGTTTTCAAAAAGGGTGGCCGCAGGCTTATTTGCCGGGTTTAATCCACTGAATATTTCTTTTACATACATTTTGGCGATCCTGCCCGGTGTTCCTTTTAAACTATCATCTCTTAAATCCAACCCAAGGATATTAAGTATGCTGGTAAAATGTTCCGAAATGAGGGCGATTTTGGTTTCGTCATCAATATCAAATGCGTTTGTTTTTAAAGGCGTTTCGTAATATTCCGGTTCAATTTCGTAATCTGCTCGATTAAGGTCTGGCATATTTATATGGTATATTTTTATACTAAGTTATGACATAAAAGATTATTAATATACTAATTGTTTGTATAATAAATCTATTCGGTCAAAATTTTAAAGTTTAATGACTTAATAATTTTGGAGATATTTCAATAGCGATTGAATTTAATTGGCGAGCGGTACCTAAAACCCATTATGCTAAATGTTTAAAATTTTATCTGCTTTTGATTTGTTTTGCTGATTTTTCGAAACGATTTAACTTAAAACTGGATACCCTTCATACTTATAAAACAGTATATTTTCTAAGCCTGGCGTTTGTAATCTATTAGTACTGGCAGATCAAATGGATTAATCATTAATTAATTAATATTCGACTTGCATTTTTAAGGTAGCTATTTTAAAATAATGTAAATATTATTATATGTTTATTTATGTAAATTGTTGTTTTACATTTGTTTAATCATGCAGGAAAAACATAAACTTTGAATAGGATAGCTGTATGTTATGATAAGCCCTTTATAAGCAATTTTTTACTGAGGATTTTATACTAAATTGAAATGGCAAAATGGTTTATTTTAGCGCATTCAATAAACCCTGTGTTGCGAATCAAAGAAAGCTGTAATTTCGTCTGTCAAAATCTATTCTCTTCAAATTTTAGTACATTAGCTAATCTTTCCATCTTTTTATGAGGTTCATTTTTTTAACCATTCAATTTTTATTGCTGGTCTGTAGTATCAAGGGGCAGGTCGTGGAAAAATCGTCCCAAAATATCAGTCACAAAAATTATGTAGTTAAAACTTATGGCATCAATGCTATGAAATCAATGAATGAAAAGTTGAATAATATGCCAATACTAAGAATTGCAGGTATTGAGATAGAAGCTGTTGCCAAAGAAATGAATCCGGTATTGTAGGGTTTGATCAACTATTACGCAAAATTCTATAGCGCTAAGTTGAAAGACTTTTTGCGTAGGGTCAACTCAAAGCTGGCCAACTGGGCAATCAGGAAATACAAAGGGTTAAGGATTAGTTTGACCAGTGTGATGAAATGGATAAGTCGTTTAGATAAACGAAAGCCAAAATTATTTGCACATTGGACATTTGGCTCGAAACCTACTATGGAATTACGATAATAAGAGCCGTATGATAGAAGACGATCACGTACGGTTCTGTGAGAATCTCAGGTTGAAACACTTGGGTTTACTTGATAATTTTTTAAGTGATGAGGTTACAAAAGCATACCAATCCTTTTTTTATTTTGCTTGTCTTGTTTTTTTACAATGCATTTGCCATTGCGCAAAATAAAATTTTAAAAATCGAAATTGATCCATCAATTCAATTTCAGACAATTGATGGCTTTGGTGCTTCTGACGCATGGTCTTGTCAGTTTGCAGGATTATGGCCTGACGAAAAAAAGAATAAAATGGCCGACTTGCTGTTTAGTTCAAAAATGACTGATACCGTCCAACCCGTTGGTATTGGTTTAAATATGTGGCGTTTTAGCATCGGTGCAGGTAGCGCAGCACAACATAAGGAAAGTGTTATTGGCGACGAATGGCGTCGCCAATTATCCTTTCTCCAGCCAGATGGACAATACAACTGGAATGCAATGCCAGGCCAAACCTGGTTTTTGAAAGCAGCAAAAGCACGTGGAGTAAAGCAATTTATTGGCTTTGTAAACAGTCCGCATGTAGGGTTTACTAAGAATGGCAAAGCCTACTCAACGGATGGCAAATGCAACCTCAATTTTGATAAGCTTGATGCATTTTCGAACGATATGGTAGAAACAATTAAAGGATTAAAAACGACAACAGGAATAGAGTTGGCCTATTTAAGTCCAGCAAACGAACCGCAGTGGAAATGGAATGAACATAATCAGGAAGGCTGTCCGTACACCAATTCAGAATTGGCACAGCTTTACAAAGGTGTAAATAAAGCATTTGCGGCAAATCAGATCAAAACAAAAATACAGATCGGTGAGGCAGGACAGCTTGATTATTTATACAATAACGGCAATAGTGAAAAAGGAAATCAGGTTGATCAATTTTTCAACGCTTCATCCCCAAATTATGTTGGGAACCTTTCACATTTAGATCAATCGATTTCAGGCCACAGTTATTTTACCACAAGTCCTGAGCAAAAATTCATCAACACCCGGAAAAAAACTGCCGAAGCAGTGGCCAAAATTAAAGGTTTGAGGTACTGGATGTCTGAATACTGTATTTTGGGAGATAGTTTGATGAGGGGCGAAAAACGTGATCTTTGCATTGCCCCGGCACTTTTTATTGCAAAATTGATTCATCACGATCTTGTACTGTCAAATGCCACTTCCTGGCAATGGTGGTTGGCAATATCATCAGGCGATTATAAGGATGGGTTGGTTTACATCGACAAAAACAAAACCAACGGACAAGTTTACGATAGTAAAATGTTATGGGCTTTGGGTAATTACAGTCGCTTTATTGGCGAAGGCAGTAAACGGCTTTTTGTAAAAGGCGAAGCAAACCAGGTTTTTGTATCTTCTTATCAAAATGACAAAAAACTGGTAACGGTTGCGGTTAACTTAACAGAAAATGATCTCGATCTTGATATCAATGTAAAAGGGAAAAAACAAAGTGTTGTACAAACTTATGTTACTTCAACTGAATACAATTTAACACCTTTTAAAAAATATAAAAATACTAAAAGTGTTCGTGTACCTGCTAAATCTATCACCACAATACTTAGTAATTAGGCTTAACAATCATTAATAACGCTCTCAATTTTTAACTCCCCATTTGGTTTGAGCTGAAAAGCATTTATAAATCGATAAGGGAAAACTATGCTTTTGATTTTTTACTTAAACACTTAAAATGAGAACCACCTTAAAACGTTTTATCACTACCGTAATCTTAATTACCTGTTTCGCCAGTTTTGGCGCATTTGCACAAAAGCAGCATACTTTTAAACTTGCCGATTCCGTTTTTCTCCTTGATGATAAGCCTTTTCAAATCATTTCAGGAGAAATGCATTATCCCCGCATTCCGCGTGAGGCATGGCGCGACAGGATGAAAATGGCCAAAGCTATGGGTTTAAATACCATTGGTACCTACGTATTCTGGAATGTACACGAACTCCAAAAAGATCGTTGATAAGGCGTTGGGTAAAAACATGAAAGTAATTTTATCTTATTGGGAAAGTGCCTCATCACGCAATGGAACCATTGATGATGTAAATCAATTTTGGTGCGTGTGGCAAACTGTAGTTAACAAATATGGGAGCAACGGAAATGTATTTTTCGAACCCATGAATGAGCCTCATGGATATACACTTGCCCAACTAACGAGTATTTATGCCGAATGGCTTTCTCGGTATCATAATGTAACCAAAGGAAGAATTATTTTGGGCGGCACAGGTTACTCCGAAAATGTTAATTCGATTGGTTCTGATAGCCGTTTTTCAAGCTGTTTACTGGCCTTGCACAACTATGCTTATTGGGCCAACAGAACTCAATCGGGTTGGGAGGCAGATTGGAGAAGCCGCTATGGTAATTTTGCTAGCCGAACCGTGGTTACCGAATTTGGTGCAACCATGACTACCGGTAAAAATTATACAGGTGCTGCTGGCAATGATAATGAGATCGCATACATCGTTGGTGCAACCAATGTTTTCAGAAATGATCGCGTTGCAAGCGTATACTGGCCAGGACTTAGAGATAATGATACCTACAGTATTCAAAGGCGAGGTGGAAGCGGAACGAATATTACCTTAACCATAACAAACGCATCAGGAGTGTCCCGAATCCGTTATGGTTGGGGATTGTAATCAAAACCTAAGGTAGTTTAGGCCAGAAAGCCTGGCTAAAAATATGATGCAAACAGCTGTCTGGAAATATTTCTGGCAGCTGTTTGTGTTTAAAGGGGGGGCCTAATACTCAATCAAGATCATCTAAGTCCATTATTCCAATTATTGATTTTTCCATCAATTTAATTTAAAAACTTGTAATTTATTATCTTTATCAAAAAACCTGTATATGAAAGCATTTTTAGGGACGGGCCTATTGGGCGCGAATTTTGTAAAAGCCATGCTCCAAAAAGGAGATCAGGTACAAGTATGGAACAGGACATCATCAAAGGCTAAAGCACTTGAAAATGACGGGGCGAAAGCTTTCGGCAATAGTGTTGATGCCGTGAAAAATGCAGATGTAATTCACCTTACGTTAAAGGATGACAGTACGGTTGATGAAGTTCTGGAAGCTGCAAGCTCCGGCTTTAAACCAGGCGTAACAATTATTGATCATACCACTACCTCTGCCAAAGGTGCTATTGAAAGAACAGCATCCTGGAAGGCAAAAGGATTTACTTACCTGCATGCGCCTGTTTTTATGGGGCCACCAAATGCGCTCGAAAGTACAGGTAATATGCTGGTATCGGGCAATCAGGAAGTAATTGAAAAATGGTTGCCCGAATTATCAAAAATGACCGGCAAAGTAATCAATTTCGGACCAGAAGAGGGAAAAGCAGCAGCCATAAAATTGGTGGGTAATCTTTTTCTTATTTCACTAAACGCAGGCTTGGCTGATGTGCTCGCCCTTGCTAAAGCACTTGCAATACCTGCTACTGATATCGCATCGCTATTTGAATCATGGAATCCGGGAGCAGGTGTACCGGCCAGGTTTAATAAAATACTTACGGGCGATTTTACTAAGCCATCCTGGGAGCTGGATATGGCACGTAAAGATGCTGGTTTAATGTTGCAGGCAGCAAATGAAGAAGGTGTAAAACTAAATGTGTTACCAGCCGTTATTTCGGAAATGGATAGGTGGATTGCTAATGGTTATGGTGGAAACGATTGGAGCATAATCGCTAAAGACAATCTTTAATGATGTAATAAATAGTAGAATTTTTGGCTGATTATCAGTTATTTGTGTGTTTTTTTACATTCAAATTTAACCTTATTTTGGTTACTTGAATTATTTAATGCAATTTTGTTGCGATTTGAAAAGGGAAGCTACATATAAACAACAGATAAAAAACATTTTGGCCATCTGGTTAATAATGCTTTTTGTTGGCACCTCATTATTTCAGATTTATCACCACCACGAACATCTTGCAAATCATAAACAATACAGCCAAACATCCATACAAAAATGGGTTAAAAGTTGCCAAGTTTGCGATTACCTGGTACATCATCACGCTGTACCCATTTTAAATGCACATCATTTCGAGTTAGTACCCCCTTTAAAATCTACCGCTGAATTTGCAGGTAGGTATTACATTGGCTTTTATAAATTTACTTTACAGGGCTTTACCAACAAAGGGCCACCAAGTATCAATTCTTAAAACCTGGTTTTCATGCCAGGATCTATGCCCTTTCAGGGCAATTTAATCCCACACTCCAATTTTATTACCGGTTAGCCGAATGTATTCGGTTTGCCTAAAAAATTCGCGTAAGCGTATATTTTTCCTATGAAGAAAATTATGCTGCTATTGGTTAGCACATTTTTTTGCTGCGGTATAATGGCTCAAACCCACCCTTTAAACGGTGTAATTACAGATGATTTTCAGCATCCGCTTGCGGGCCTGAATGTTAAATTAATCAATACTGGTTTTTTTGCAGTTAGCGATTCTTCGGGCAAGTTTAATTTTCAGCTTCCGAACGGAAAATATGAATTAATGGTAAATGCCATAGGTTTTCAATCCGTTAAAAGAAACATTGTTATTGATGGAAAGGCTGTTTATCTGGTTTTAAAATTAACAATCCATTCACAGTTGTTGAACGAGGTTACTGTAAAAAGTAAAGCCATTGATGAACGCAGACGACAAGAATCGTTAAATGTTGAAGTGGTTAGGACTGATTTTATTCAGCAACATTTAGGGGGCAGTTTAATGAATACGCTCCAAAGGTTGCCAGGTATTAAAACAATCGGAATTGGCTCGGGCCAGTCTAAACCTCTAATACGGGGTTTGGGCTTTAACCGTGTGGTGGTGGTTGATAAGGGCATAAAACACGAAGGGCAGCAATGGGGTGCCGATCATGGATTGGAAATTGACCAGTTTGCGGCAGAGGAAGTGGAACTGATTAAAGGTGCTGCGTCATTTGTTTACGGTTCTGATGCCATTGGCGGTGCCATTAATATTAAAGCACCGGTTTTGCCTGCCCCAAACAGTTTTGGTGGTGAGTTAAATTTAATCGGTAAAACAAATAATGCTTTATACGGCACTTCAGTACGGTTGTTCAAAAGGAAAGAAAGGCTGTTTTTCGATGGTCGCTTTACTTATCAAAATTATGGTGATTACCGTGTGCCTACAGATAGCCTTTATGTATACGATTTTGCTGTGGGCTTGCACAAAAACCATTTAAGGAATATTGCGGGTAGGGAAACGGGTATTCATTTCAATACCGGATATATTACCTCGAAATTCAAAACCCTATTTTATTTAAGCAATACCTATAGCAAAAGTGGTTTTTTTGCCAATGCACATGGCCTGGAACCAAGGAGGGTTAATGCGGAAGTTCACGATGCCAGCTCACGCGATATTTTGATGCCATACCAACAGGTGAATCATTTTAAACTGATTAATAAAAACAGTTGGATTGTTAAGCGCCACAACATTGAACTGGAGTTGGGTTATCAACATAATTTCCGCCAGGAGTACAATCATTATGTAAATCATGGCTATATGCCGCCTGTTTATCCGAATGCGATGAATATTCCAATTGATTTGGAAAGAGAATTTAATAAAAAGGTTTATGCTTTAAATGCAAAAGATCAGATCACTTTAGGCAAGCATCAATTGCAAATCGGAATAAACGGTGAGTTACAAAATAATGGGATAAACGGCTGGAGTTTTTTAGTACCTGCGTTTAAGCAAAAAGGGTTAGGTGCCTATGCTTACGATAAGTTGAAGCTAAATGACAAAGTGTTGTTCCACGCTGCCATTAGGTATGATGTGGCGCAAATAAATTTGTTGAGGTATACCGATTGGTTCTTTTCTGAAACGGCAAATGGTTCGAGGGAAAAACTGGTTAGGGCCAATAATTTAATCCGGAACTTTAATAGTTTCGTATGGTCGGCGGGGATTAATTACAATGTTGATCAGTTTGAATTTAAGGCGAATATTGGAAAAAGCTTCCGCATTCCGATAGCAAAAGAACTTGGCGCAAATGGTGTAAATTACCATTATTTCAGCTACGAAAAGGGCAACCCGAATCTCAATCCGGAGCAGTCTTATCAAGCAGATTTCGCTATCGGTTTAAATACTGAGAAGTGGACAGTTAAATTAAGCCCTTTCTTTAATTATTTTCCCAACTATATTTATCTGAATCCAACTTCAGCCCACGATTATTTTTACGGCGCAGGCAATCAGGTTTTCGAGTATGCGCAGAGCAAAGTGTTGCGTTATGGTGGCGAAATACAGGTTAAGTATCAGTTTGCACATCAATGGAGTGCCGAAGTTTTAGCAGAATATTTATATGCACAGCAGTTGTCCGGAGATAAAAAAGGCTATACACTGCCCTTTTCTCCCCCAGCTTCTGCTTTATTCAATTTGACTTATGCGCCGCATAAACTAGTTGGCTCATCAGCTACATACTTTTCCTTGGATTACCGAATCACCGACGAACAGCTCAACATTGTTCCGCCAGAGCGAAAAACAGCAGGTTATAGTTTGTTCAATTTTCAGGCAGGAACGAAAATTCAGATCAGCAATCGTCCGCTTCACATCAGTGCACAATTGCAGAATGTATTCAATACAAAATACCTTAACCATACCAGCTTTTATCGCTTAATCGGTTTGCCGGAACAAGGCCGGAACCTGGTGCTTTCTGTTAAACTGCCTTTCAATTTTAATCATCAATAAAAAATCAATGAAAACAAAACAATTGCTTATCGCACTGCTCACTGCAGCAACAGTATTTTCTGCCTGTAAAAAAGATACCGAAGAAATCGATACCGAATATCCATCAATTGATTTAACAGGATCAGCTTTTCCGCAACAATGCGCCATTATTAAAAAAGGAGAAAAATTCATTTTTAAAGCCAGGCTGAATGATAATATTGAATTGGGTTCGGTGAGTGTAGATGTGCATCACAATTTCGATCACCATAGTCATAGTACCGAAGTAAATGATTGCAATTTGGGCGCGGTAAAACAACCCGTAAACCCATTTCTGCTCATTAAGGATTTTCCTGTTCCATCAGGTTTGAAAACCTATGATATTGCCCAGGAGATAATTGTGCCCGCAAATATAGATGCCGGAGATTACCACTTCTTAATCCGGCTAACCGATAAAACCGGATGGCAAACGCTTAAAGGCATAAGCATCAAAATCAATTAATAAAAAATCCAATTATTTAAAATACAAAAAATGAAAATTCAGAACAAACTTAAAACTGCATTATTATTTGCACTGTTGGCAACAGGTTTTGCCGCTTGTAAAAAAGATAACAATACTACAGAACCGGTACCCGAAGCCCTTTTAAAAGAGCATAAATTTTTAAGGGTTTTAGTAGCTGATGAAACCTCCCCCGTACTTACCCAAATAGAACCCTCTACGGGTAAAATAACTGCTTTTACTGGTAAATATCCTTTAGCCAATATTTATGGAACAGCATCTGGCAGATATGCAGCAGTACTTTACGGAGCGCAGAATTTGGTAGAGGTATTTGACAGTGGTTTGCAATCGCACGATGACCATATCGATGTAGACGGAATCGCCAAATGGGCAGCCATCACCGCAAATGGAACCAAGCCAACCCATTTTAAAAGCAAAAACAATGAATCTTTAATTTTTAACGATGGCGATGGAACTTTAAGCGTTGCTAATGATGCAGATTTTAATACGGCAAACGCAAAGTTTAAAACGGTAAATGCTGGTTTACTGCCTCATCATGGTGCAATGGCACAGTTTAGCAATGGCAACTATGCCATCACTTCAACCGCAACTTCGGGTGTATCGCCTACAAGGGTAATTATAACCGATAAAAATGGTACGTTGATACATTCGTCTACTTTAGAAGTGGGTGCAATACATGGTAATGCGAGCGATGGCCAAAATGCTGTATTCGGTGCTTATACCACATCGGCAGCAACTGCAGGAGGTGTTTTGGTTGTGGCACAAAATGGTACGCAACGTATAATTTCAAATCCTGATGGTTTTGGTGCATTTCGGTTGGCTACTATTCTATATGCTGAAAGTGCCAAAAAATTCATTGGCTATGTTGCTGCGAAAGGTGCTTATTTAATTGATTTAACAACAAACAAGATCAATCCAATTTATGCAGGTGCCGATGCTTTTCAATGTAAGGTAGATTATGCAGGTAAAAACTTATTGGTGTTAACACTTGATGGTAAATTAAGAATTTATGATTTGCTAACAGGTGGTTTGAAGAAAGAGGGCACAGTGATTACCTCTATTGCAGCTGCCGATACATATAAACCTGTATTAGAAGCTACAGCAAGGTTTGCTTATGTAGCGATGCCGGCTAGTGGCGAGGTTCACCAAATCGATCTGACCGATTTTACAAAAGTTATAAAACATAAGGTTACTGCACGCCCGGTAAGGTTAACCCTGCTTGGTTTCGAAAGTAGCGCAGAACATTAATATTTTCAAATAAGGCTGTATCATATTTATAAACCCGTCTTGATTTTTAAAGTTGAATTTTCAAGCAAATCGATTATGCGGTCATGGATTGAGTTTCGTAGAGCGGTCGCCATTGCTGAGGCAAGAAGCCATCTTAAAGCGTACGTGGTCGCAATTGTTATAAAATTGTCTCCCACGAATTTGAAACCCGCTGCAAGATGACAAACTTTCTCAGCCAATAAATATGATACAGCCTTTTTAACCCATATCAAATGAAAAATCCAATACATAAACTAACCACTTTACTCATCTTGTTGGTGGTTTTTGCAACAAGTTGTAAAAAAGGAAAAAGCCCTGAAATAACTGCACCAACCGCTACCAACATTGAAATAGGTACGGCCAATAACAGGCAAGCCATAAGGGGAAGAGATTTCCATTTAAATGCAGATGTAATTGCTGGTGATAAAATTAAAAGCGTAGAAGTTAAAATACTTCAAAAAGCAGGACAAACATATACCGCAAACTGGAAGTTTGAACTGGCCTGGGAGCAGTACAATGGCGTAAAAAACACCAATGTACACAAACATTTTACCATCCCTGCAGAAGCACCTGAAGGAAAGTACGATTTCTATTTTACTGTGTACGATGAAAACGGGACCAAGTTGGAAATAAAAGAAGATTTTACCATTATAGATGCCACCAGTATTGAAGTTGATCCAAAAATTGGCCGCGACATTTTTTCCAGGAATGGTGCCATGATTTATTACATGGATACCTTCGTTGAGCAAGAACTCATTTTAAAAAAAGGAGACGAATTTACAGCCCATGCACAGGTAAGCGGCATAAAAGGTGATGGAATATTGTATACCGTTTTAATTAAGAGAAAAGCCAGCTATTTCCCCGAATCAATTGATAAGCTCGATTTAAATAAAACGATTGTGATTGCTAAAGTTGCACATAATGGCTTGCCAAGTGCTTCAAAAGTATCAACATTAAAACAGATTAATGGCATTTATGGTGGCGAAAGTATAATTATCGGTGCAGAAAAAGATGGCAATGAGCCTAATGCAAATCCCATAGTCGGCGAAAAAGCATGGGAATCCGGCCAGTATAACCTGGTAATTCTTTATAAAAACACCACTTATAATATGAGCACCTATAAATCCATCCCAATCACCATTGTTTATTAAATTGAAAAAGAAAAATAGCATTTATCATATTTCAATCCCCTTAATGTTGCTTATAACCTTTTTAATAGGTATGCTGTTAGGAGCTGCATTAATATTACATATCGCATAGGATAACCCTTTGATGAAACATTTTTAAAGGTGGATTATTTTATAATTCTTTTTATTTCCAAAGTTTAATGTGAAGTATAATTTTCGTTGGTATGGATTGTTGAAGCAGCTTTAATGCTTGATATTTAACCATAATAGATTCTAGCTATTCCGTTATAGAATTAAATGATTGTGATTAGTTATTCCAATTCTCTAAATTTATATAATCCCGAATAATTCTTTTATGGGTTCAATATTTCACTAAACAAATTATATAAATGGAAAACGAAGCAAACGATATCAGTAAGTGCCCTTTTCACAACGGCAGCATGAAAAGTAATGTAGGTGGTGGCGGCACCAGGAATAACGACTGGTGGCCAAAACAATTAAAGTTGAGCATTTTACGCCAACATTCTAATTTATCCAATCCTATGGGAAGTTTTAACTATGCCGAAGCCTTTAAAAGCCTTGATTTGGATGCCTTAAAAGCAGATCTTCATGCACTTATGACCGATTCACAAGATTGGTGGCCGGCAGATTTTGGGCACTATGGAGGTTTGTTTATCCGGATGGCCTGGCATAGCGCCGGCACGTACCGTGTGGGCGATGGCCGCGGAGGGGCAAGTGCCGGATTACAACGTTTTGCACCTTTGAACAGTTGGCCCGATAATGTGAGTCTTGATAAAGCACGCAGGTTACTCTGGCCAATTAAACAGAAATATGGAAACAAAATTTCATGGGCCGATCTGATGATTTTAACCGGTAATATTGCCTTGGAATCAATGGGTTTTAAAACCTTTGGTTTTGCCGGTGGACGTGAGGATGTTTGGGAAGCAGATGAATCAGTTTATTGGGGATCAGAAACCACCTGGTTAGGTGGCGATCTTCGTTATGCTCATGGTTCAGATGGTGCAGGTAAAGCACATGGTGTAGTGGTAACAGATGATGATGCCGATGGCGATATCCATTCACGCAATTTAGAAAAACCACTTGCTGCGGTGCAGATGGGATTAATTTATGTAAATCCTGAAGGACCGGACGGAAATCCTGATCCAGTGCTTGCCGCTAAAGATATCCGCGATACCTTCGGCCGCATGGCTATGGATGATGAAGAAACAGTTGCGCTTATTGCAGGTGGCCATACTTTTGGTAAAACACATGGTGCTGCCTCAGCAGATCATGTAGGTAAAGAACCTGAGGCTGCAGGTATTGAAAGTCAGGGCTTTGGCTGGCACAACAGCTATGCATCTGGTAAAGGTAGTGATACGATTACCAGCGGACTTGAAGTAACCTGGACCACCACACCTACCCAATGGAGCAATAATTTCTTTGAAAACCTTTTTGCATTTGAATGGGAATTAACAAAAAGCCCTGCTGGTGCTCACCAATGGGTGGCTAAAAATGCAGAAGCCATTATCCCTGATGCATTTGACGGTACAAAGAAACATTTACCAACTATGCTTACCACCGATCTTGCGTTGAGAATCGATCCGGCGTATGAGAAAATATCCAGACGGTTTTTAGAAAATCCCGATCAGTTTGCTGATGCTTTTGCAAGGGCCTGGTTTAAATTAACACACCGCGATATGGGGCCGATAGCCCGTTATCTTGGTCCGGATGTACCGCAGGAAGAATTGCTTTGGCAAGATCCAATTCCGGCAGTTAACCACGCGTTGATCAATGACAGTGATATTGCGGTTTTAAAAACAAAGGTGCTGGATGCTGGCTTGAGTATAGCTGAGCTGGTTTCTACCGCATGGGCTTCGGCTTCAACCTTCCGTGGTTCTGATAAACGTGGTGGAGCCAATGGCGCGCGTATCCGTTTAGTGCCTCAAAAAGATTGGAAAGTAAATAATCCGGTTCAGTTGCAAAAGGTGTTAAATGTATTGGAGGGTATTCAAAAAGAATTTAATGATGCACAAGTTGATGGTAAAAAAGTTTCATTAGCCGATTTAATCGTATTGGCGGGTGCTGCTGCGGTAGAAAAAGCTGCCGGATATTCAATTTCAGTGCCATTTACTCCAGGTCGTATGGATGCCTCCCAAGCACAAACCGATATAGAATCTTTCAGTTATTTAGAGCCCGTTGTTGATGGTTTCCGCAATTACCGCAACTCAAAATCACCAGTTCCAACAGAAGAATTTTTGATTGATAAAGCTCAGTTATTAACTTTAACTGCACCAGAGTTAACCGTATTGGTAGGTGGTTTGCGCGCCTTGGATACCAATTTTGATGGTTCCAAAAATGGTGTTTTAACCACTACTCCAGGTAAATTGACTAACGATTTCTTTGTAAACCTATTGGATATGGAAACCGCATGGAAAGCCATTGCCGAAGACAAAGAACTTTATATCGGGAGCAGCCGTTCAACTGGTCAGCCTAAATGGACAGCAACCCGTGCCGATCTTGTATTTGGATCTAATGCCGAACTGAGGGCAATTGCCGAAGTGTATGCAAGTTCGGATGCACAGGGTAAATTTATAAAAGACTTTGTGGCCACCTGGAACAAAGTGATGAATTTAGATCGTTTTGATTTGAAATAGCTTTAAAATAATAAGTGCAAGGGGCTGTATGATCAATTTAATTGATGGTACAGCCCTTTTTTTATAGAAAGCTTTACTACGGCTCTTCCAATGCTATTTCCACTCATGTTCACCCTATTATGGGCAACTGGTTGCAACAAACGCCGCTGTTATTTTTAAGCTGCACAATACTAAATCCGCGAAAAAAAAAATCTTAATTCAGTAATTTAAATAGATTTCTTAAGGATAATCAGAAAATCGGCTTCAAACAGCTCAGGAATAAAGTTTAGCAGATAAACGTTTTAGTTCGAACTTATGCGACTTATTCAAAAAAAATAATCCCTGTAAAAGTAATCATACTGTAATCTGCCTGCTGCGTTAAAACTGACATTCCCTGTCAAAATTATATTCTTGATTTTGTAGTAAAATATTTAATATTGGGTAGATAAATCGTTTTATCCACAACCAAATATGATGATGAGCTTAGGAGTATTTACCCTGTATTGTGCAGTGTATATCTTTGTGATTTACGCTGGTGTATATTTAGCCAATTCCGGTAATTTATCGCATTACTGTTCTGTTTACATCAAAAGCCTTTCCGATTAAAATAATTATTTGCAAGTCAGTTATTTGTGATGAAATCGATAAAACGTTTTAGCTGCCAGCAGTTGAATTGAATATTATTAACTAACCATTTACTAAACCTAAACTAATGAAAATGAATCTACTCAAGATTTCAGGACTTTCTGTGCTTTTTTTGCTCAATAGTCCTGCTTTTTCGATGAATCCGGGTGCCGAAAAATCCAGGGGATTTTCTGGCCTTCATGTGCTTACCGTGCACAATCAGAATCGAAAAGTTATTACCGGAACCGTATTGGATGAAAAGAACATGCCCATACCTGGGGTTGGCATTAAAAACATCACTTCGGGTAAAACTGCGGTAACCAACGAGGCCGGTAAGTTTAGCATCGATGCCAATGCCGGCGAGGTAATCCGTTTCTCCTACGTTGGCTATCAGAATAAAGATGTTACCGTAGGGACCGACGCAAACCTGAACATTAAACTATCACCTGCCGAAGCCAATAAACTTGATGAAGTTGTGGTAATTGGTTATGGTAGTGTGAAAAAAACAGATCTAACGGGCTCAGTTGGTGTGGTAAAGGCGAGCGAACTGCAAGAACGACCAGCGGCATCCCTAAACCAGGCCTTGGCCGGGCGTATTTCTGGTGTTCAGGTCAATACCAACTCGGGTAGGCCAGGTGGGCAAACCAATATCAAAATCCGTGGTTTCAGTTCCATCAATACCAGTAATAATCCACTTTATGTGGTAGATGGTGTGGCTTTACCTGTGGGCTCGCAAACGCAGAACAGTAATGCCATAGATTACATCAACCCTAGCGATATTGCATCAGTAGAGGTATTAAAAGATGCTTCATCCACAGCTATATATGGTGCAAGGGGAGCAAATGGAGTAATTTTAATTACCACTAAAAAAGGAACGGCAAATGCGCAACGGATTACCTACGATGCCGATTTTGGAATTAATACCCTGGCTGCACACCATGTTAAAATGCTCGATGCTTACGAATATGTAAAGGTTCAGGATCTGGCTTACGATAATATCAAAGTTTACGATCCGGTGGGTTGGGCGGCAGGAAACTATGCTTCCACACCAGTTCCGAAAGCTGCAAGGATTGCCCTGCCGCAGTTTTTTGATAGCAATGGAAACCCATTGTACAATACCGATTGGTTAAAAGAATCTACACAGAACAAACTCTCACAAAATCACCAGCTTGGTTTTACCGGAGGGAATGAAAACAGTACTTACGGTGTTTTTGCAGGCTATCGCGATGATGAAGGACTATTAAAAAACTCCTATTTAAAACGTTATTCGGGAAGATTTAACTTCGACAGTAAAATTAAGCCCTGGTTAAAAGTTGGTGGTAACTTGAGTTATAATAACCAGGATGAAAACATTGTAGATCAGGGAACAGGCGGTTTAAACTCTGTTCGTATGATTACCGAAGCATTTCCTTTTCTTCCGATTAAGCTGTCAGATGGCAAATGGGGCGATAATAAGTTAATTCCATGGGCAGAAGGTGGTTCTAATCCGGTGCACATTTTAACCGATCAAAGATATGGCATGATTACACAAACTGCATTGGGAAGCATTTATTCTACAATCAGTTTCAGTAAAGACCTCGAATTCCGCACCCAACTGGGCGCCAATGTAGTTAGCCGCAACATTAATGAATACAATGCAAAACAGCTCTATGGTATATCTGATGGGCAGAATGGTACAGCAAACGTAACCAACGATAGGGAAACATTCTGGTCGTTGGAAAATTATTTAACCTACAACAAACGTTTCGCCGAATCGCATGCCATTAATGCGTTATTGGGTATTTCGTGGCAAGCCACCAATTTCTTTAGCAACACCAGTCATGCAGAAAATTTTGTAACCGATTTTTATGGCAACAACAACATGGGTTCTGGCAGTAAATCCATCACTGTTGGTTCTAACCGGAACAGGTCTGCTTTCAACTCCTATTTTGGAAGGTTAAATTATGCATTTAAGGATAAATACCTGGTAACCTTTACGGGCAGGGTTGATGGATCGTCAAAATTCGGAGATAACCATAAATTCGCCTTTTTCCCTTCTGCGGCCTTGGCATGGAAAGCTTCCGATGAAGATTTTCTTAAAGGAAACAAAACAATCTCTAACTTAAAATTAAGAACCAGTTATGGTTTAAGCGGTAATTCCGAGCTTCCTGCTTATCAATCATTAGCCACCCTGGTAAACAATTCAGCCATTATTAACGATAGTAAAGTAACCGGTATCGGTATCGGCAGGCTGGCCAATCCCGATCTGGTTTGGGAAAAAACAGCACAGGTTGATGCCGGTTTGGAACTGGGTTTATTTAACAACAGGATTAATTTAGAGGCCGATCTGTATTACAGAAAAACAACTGATATGTTATTGGATGCCCCTGTGCCACGCACTTCTGGTTATTCGGTTATCAGAAAAAATGTAGGTTCGATGCAAAATAAAGGTTTGGATTTAGGTATTAATACCGTTAACATACAAAGTGACGATTTTACCTGGAAAACCAGTTTTAACATTTCCCTTAACCGCAACAAAGTACTTTCTTTGGCAACGCCTGATGATATTTTTGGTGTAGGCAATCCTAATTTCACCAATCAAACGGGTATTATCAGGGTTGGTGAGCCTGTAGGCTCGTTTTGGGGGCTTGTGCGTTTAGGTACCTGGAGCGAGGCAGAAAGGGCTGAAGCCGCTAAATATGTAAGCTACCGTGGTGGTAAAACTTTGCTGCCGGGCGATATCAAGTACTTGGATGTAAACGGCGACCATGCCATTACAGATGCCGACCGCCAGATTATCGGTAACGGATCGCCAAAAGGCTGGGGATCATTTTCAAACTCTTTCCGCTATAAAAATTTAGATCTGATTGTAGAACTTCAGTATTCTTATGGTAACGATGTGTTAAATATGACGCACCATTCTGGTGAGGACAGACAGGTACAGGCCAACAGTTTCGCCAGCGTATTGGATGCCTGGACACCTCAAAACCAAAACACACCGATTGCAGCAATCAGAGATCAATCTGCCGGCTATGTTACCAATGTTGATACACATTGGTTAGAAGATGGCTCGTTCATCCGTGGGAAAAACCTTTTGCTGGGTTATACCTTTAATAAATCGCTTGTAGAAAAACTGCGCTTAAACAAGCTCCGTGTTTACGCATCTGTTCAGAATTTCTTCTTGGCCACCAAATACACTGGTAACGATCCGGAAGTAACCACTTACGGTAACGTATTTGCACAAGGCCAAACGTTTTTCGATTATCCAAAGCCAACAACATTTATGGTAGGCTTAAATATTGGATTGTAAACATTAATTAAAGAAAGGATATCAAAATGAAAATAAATATAAAAAATATCGCTGCCCTGTTGTTGCTGGGTGGTGCTATCATCGGAAATTCGGGATGTAAGAAATTTTTGGATGAAACCGATCCCACCAATCTTTCGCCAAACAGTTTTTACACTTTGCCAGAGCATGCCGAAGCAGGTATTGCCGCTGTTTATTCGGAGATCAGGTTTATTGGAAACGGTGCCGGAATTTTCTCTAATAACTGGCAGATGCTTGATGCACCAACGGGAATACAATCTACCGAAACGGCACAAAATTCTGATTTAAACAATTTGTATTCACTTATTTATGATGGAACAAATCTTCATGTTAATCAAAACTGGAATGGTTTTTACAAGGTTATTGCCCAAACCAACCTGGTGTTGGATAAAGTTCCGGGTATTAACCCAATGGATGCCGCACAGAAAAAAAGGATTTTGGGCGAGGCGTCATTTATCAGGGCTTGGGCCTATTTCTACCTCGTGCGTTTATGGGGTGATGTGCCATTGATTACCAAACCTATTGCCAGCCCTAACGATCCTAATTTTTCACCTTCGCGTGCCCCTCAGGAGCAGGTTTATAAACAGATTGTGGATGACCTCGTTTTGGCAGAAGCTGCGGGTTTACCTTATATGGATGCAAGTGGACGTGTTTCTACTACTGCCATTAAAACCGAATTGGCAAAAGTTTATTTAACCATGGCCGGGCAGCCCTTAAACAAAGGTGCAGCTTATTATAAACTTGCTGCTGATAAGGCAAAAGAAGTGATTGATTATGCTACATCAAATCCAACGGCACTTGGCCTGTTTCCAACTTATGCTGCTTTACATGATGCTAAAAATGACAATAAAACAGAGCATTTGTTCGAAATTCAGTATAATGATGCCGCCGGAACAGGAAATCCGCTGCAATCGTCTTATCTGCCCTTGCACCAGCCCCTGGTTTCTAAAATTGATGGGATTGGAACTTCTATTCCTACAGCAAGTTTTTACGCATCTTATGAAGCGGGCGATTTAAGGGCAAAAAATAGAGAAGGTTATTTCTTTACCGATTATTACACTGATGGTTTTAAACTTCCTTTGATTAACCGGGGCAAACCCTATATTTTTAAACATTTCGATGTAATTGCCAATGGAACCTTAGGGGTAGAAGGAACCAGTAGGAGCGATTTAAATATTCCGCAGATTAGATATGCTGAAACCTTGTTGATTTATGCTGAAGCGCAAAACAGGGCCGATGGTAGTCCGAATGCGGCAGCATATGCTGCGGTAAATGCAGTAAGAAAGAGGGCACAATTAGCAGATTTGGCAGGCTTGGGTCAAACCCAGTTCGAAGAGGCAGTTTGGAGAGAACGTTGGCACGAGCTATGTTACGAAGGCGTTACCTGGTTTGATATGTTGCGTTTGCGCAAGGTTTACAATGAAAGCACAAATAGCTTCGATAATTTTGTTGGCCACATCAATAAAAGCGTTAACCAACCTTTGCAAACCAAACATTTGCTGTTTCCGATACCTACACCAGAAATCAAGAACAATCCTAATTTGACACAAAATCCAGGCTATTAATACTGCCTGTTAAGGGTTAAATTAATCAAAATAATATTGTCATTGTGAGCCTGTCGAAGCACTCGTTTAAAATGAGGTTTAAGCGTTTCGACAGGCTCAACGTGACAAATTTAAAAATCAGATAACTAAAATTGTCGTCCTGAGTTTATCTAAGGATTCTATACACTAATAGATGCTGAACCAAGTTCAGCATGACGTAACTTATGGTAAAAAAACACCCCAAGGTCTGTGTCCTCACAGACCTTTAATAAATTTTAGCTGTTCAATCTCTTATTTAACAATTGTTATCCTAAGTTTATTGAAGGATCGATAACAATATATATGCTGAACCAAGTTCAGCATGATGTAAATCGCGGTAAAAAAACACCCAAGGCCTGTGTCCTCACAGACTTTAATAAATTTAGCTGTTTAGTCTCTTAATTAACAATTGTTATCCTTTGTTTATTAAAGGATTCTATACCATAATAGATGCTGAAACAAGTTCAGCAGGACGTAAAACTCTAGCTCGAGCATTCCCAGATAAATAATTTTTATCTCAACGTAGCCAACGCAGACTAACCAATAAAATTAATTACATCGTTGTAAATTCAATCTGAGGCATATTTTAGCCTTATTCCAATTATAGTTTTTACAACTCACACAGCTGATTTTTATATTAGATAAAATAAGTCTAACCAAATCACCTATGTTCAAGAGTTCACAAATGTACCCCTATAAAGGTATTATTCATTTTTTCTCTGGCTGATATTCCATTTCTTGATAAGGAACATATAATCACTACTTAAACTACAATTATGACTAAAATTTACAAACAAAGAGGGGTATTTCCATTCCTCAAGCGCACCTGCATAGAGAAGGCTAAAATTTTTGCCTTTTCATTCCTGGCCATCATATGGAGTTTTAGCGCTTATGCCCAAACCACTGTTGTGGGTACAATTAAAGATAATAAAGGAATTACACTTCCGGGAGTAAGCGTTAGGGTAAAAAATACGCAGATTGGAACTTTAACAGATGCTTCCGGTAAATACAGCATCAAAACTACCGAAGCCAATCAAACGCTGATTTTTACCTTTGTTGGTTTTACCACACAAGAAACTGCTGTAAATGGCCGTACAACCGTTAACATTACAATGGAAGATGGCTCGCAAGGCCTTAATGATGTTGTGGTAATCGGATATGGTACCGCGCAGAAAAAAGATGTTACCGGTGCGGTTTCAAGCATTAAAGCTACCCAGTTGGAAAACGAAAATCCCAATAGTGTTACCGATATTCTTCGTGGTAATATACCGGGTTTGAGCGTAGGTTTTAACAATAGTGCAAAAGGTGGTGGAGATCTCCTGGTGCGTGGCAAAACCACGCTTACTGGTACCACCACACCACTGATTGTACTGGATGGGGTGATTTTTATCGGGCAGCTATCCGATATCAATCCGAATGATATCGAATCAGTTGATGTTTTAAAAGATGCCAGCTCACTTGCTGTTTATGGTGCAAAAGCCGCAACAGGAGTGGTGGCCATTACCACAAAAAAAGGAAAAAGTGGTGCACCAACCATCACCGTAAATACAAACTTCGGGATGGCTACATTGGCCGAAAATCAACCTGTATATGATGGGCCTGGTTTTCTAAACTGGCGGGCCGATGTACAGCGAAGTGGTGGCGTAAACCCACCATATATTTATAACGATCCGAATAATTTACCAGCAGGCGTAACACTTGCGCAATGGTTAAACGGACAAACAACTGCAAATCCAACTGATCTTTGGTTAAGCCGTTTAGGTTTATTGGCCAATGAAAAAGCCAATTATCTTGCTGGCAAAACAACCGATTGGTATGATATGCTTTTTGTAACCGGCCAGCGTCAGGATCACACTTTAAGCCTTAGCGGAAAAAAAGAAGAAGTTTCCTATTACATGTCTTTAGGTTACCTTAAAAACGAAAGTATTATTGCTGGCGGTGGTTTCAGCACCTTCCGTACCCGTTTAAATCTCGAAGGTAAGGCAGCAAAATTTTTAACCCTGGGGATGAACCTGCAATTTGCCGACCGCGATGAAGGTGCAATAGAAGCACAGTTTTCACAACTGCCTGATTTATCTCCTTACGGTGATTTTTACAATGCCGATGGTTCTCTGCGTAGAATCCCTACCGATGATAATGGTCTTAATGCGCGCAATCCATTTCTCGATCAAAATTATAATTCGAGGTTGCAAAAACAAAGCACTTTATTTGGAAGCATTTATGCCAAAGTGCAATTGCCTTTCGGTATTACTTATCAAGCTAATTTTAGTCCGGGTTTAGATCAGTACCGTACATTTAACCACCTTTCTTCCAAAAACCCCAATGTTGTGGTACCCGGAGGTTCAGCTTCAAGGGCGCAGGAAACAAGGTATAATTGGCAATTGGATAACTTGTTAAAATGGAACAAAACCTTTGCAACCGACCATAATGTAGATGTAACCCTACTGGTAAACGGCGAAAAATATTCTACCTGGTATACCATTGCCAGCAACGAGGGTTTTGCACCAACCGATGTATTGGGTTACCACAATATACAAAGCGGTAACAAACCTACGGTTAGCAGTGATGATAAAGTTTACACCGGCGATGCATTATTGGCCAGGGTAAATTATTCGTACAAAGGAAGGTATGCTTTTACGGGTTCTATCCGTAGAGATGGATATTCTGCATTTGGAGCAGCTAAAAAACGTGCTAATTTTCCTGCAGCAGCTGTAGCATGGACGGTAAGTGAAGAAAGCTTTTTGAAATCAGCCAAATGGATCGACTTTTTAAAACTACGTTTATCATATGGTATAAATGGCAACAGGGAAATCAGGGATGTCAATAACGTAATTGATCCGTATGTGGCCATCCAAACTTTGGTTGGTGGCAAATACCAGTCTGTTAATGGAAGCGGTACCGCGGGTGAGGTAAATACGGTAGTAAACAGTCCGCGTTTGGGCAATCCAAATTTAGAATGGGAGAAAACAAAATCTTTAAACCTTGGCCTGGATTTCGGTTTTTTAAACAACAGAATCAGCGGTTCATTAGAGCTTTACGATAAGAAAACCTCAGATCTTTTAATTGGCCAAAGCCTATCATCAGTGAGTGGTTACGCAAACGTAATCGCCAATTTGGGCCGTGTTAACAACAAAGGCTTTGAACTGAGTTTAACCACTAAAAATTTTACCGGCGGGAACATTACCTGGAGCAGTACAGCAAACTTTTCGTTTAACCGCAATAAAATTGTGGCTTTGGCCACACCCAATGATGACCCTGGAAACGGATGGTTTATCGGCAAAGACATCGATGTGATATGGGAGTATAAAATTTTAGGCGTTTGGCAGGAAAATGAAGTGGCCGAAGCAAATAAATTTAATAAAGGCATTAAGCCCGGCGATTTTAAATTATTGGATGTAGATGGCAATTATGTATATAACGATCTGGATAAACAATTCATAGGTTATAGAAGTCCAAGATTCAACTGGTCGTTCCGTAATGATTTTAATATTTATAAAAACTTCGATTTTTCTTTTCAGCTCATCTCAAGCTGGGGTCAGCTGAGGGCCGATAACCAAACTAAAAACCAGCCCGGAAGTGTGGGTTTTGGCCGGTCGAGTTCTTATGTGGTACCTTATTGGACACCAAGCAACCCGATTAACGATTATGCACGCTTAAATTCTGGTTTAAGTGGCGTGAGTTTTAATGCTTACCGTAAAAGCTCATTCATCAGGTTAAATACCATTGCCCTTGCCTATAGCCTGCCAAAAGATTTCCTTGGTAAACTCAAAATCCAAAGCGCAAAAATATATGCCAATGTAAGCAATGCAGGTGTATATGCACCAAACTGGAACCAGTGGGACCCACAAACTGCAGATGGTAATGGAAATCCTGTTCCAACACCCAGAGTTTATACTTTCGGATTGAATGTTACCCTTTAAAAACGACGAAGATGAAAATCACATATAAAAAAATAATTCCATTTGTTGCCCTGGCCATTCTGTTATCGGCAAATGGATGTAAAAAATCAAGACTTGATTCAGAGTTATTATCACAACTGGAACCTCAAACTGCCCTAACCAGTGTGGCGGCCATGAAAGCTGCTATAGCAGGTATAGGAGCCAACGTAAGGCGCGAGTTTACCGGAGATATGGCACCAATTGTTACCGAATCAATTTTCTCAGAAGTGGCCGTAGATGGAACAACTGATAAAACCACACAGGCCCAGGATATGGATACCCGCATTACGCCGGATGCCAATCTTGATAATCCGGATTTTAACCGAATTGGATTTTACTGGACAGAGGGTTTTAGAGGCGTACGCATGGCAAATACGGTTATTACCTATATCGATAATGTAACCTATAAAGATGAGGCCGAAAGAAATGCCATTCTCAGTGCGGCCTATTTTTACCGGGCATATTATTATTACCGCTTGGTGCACCAGTTTGGCGATGTGCCCCTGAACTTGAAAGATATTACAGCAGCAAAGCTTGATTATTATTCAACCAAACGCGAAGTAATCCTTAAAAAGATGCAGGAAGACCTGTTGTTTGCCGAAAAATGGTTAAAAGACAACGTAGATAGAGGAGATGTAACCAAAGGTGCCTGTAGCCATTTATTAACCAAGGTAAACCTTGCGCTGGGCGATTTTGATGCTGCCATTACTTCTGCCAATACCGTAATCAATAGCGGTACCTACAGTTTAATGCGTAACCGTTTCGGAAGCACCGCTAACGATGCCACTAAAAATGTGGTTTGGGATTTGCATCGCATGGATAACAAAGCCATTCCTGCAAATCGGGAAGCACTTTTTTTAACCATTGATAGAGAAACCCTTGCCGGTGCCACCGATCTTGGTTCGCAGGTAATGCGTAACTGTGTACCCGCATGGCATTTTGCCAATTTAAAAACCCCATCAGGCATTACACAAGCCATTGTTGATGGAGTTAATGTAGAAATACCACTTACCTTAATGTACGGTAGAGGAATTGGCCGTTACCGTGGCACCGCTTACAGCACTAAAAATATCTGGACAGACAATACTGATTATCGCCATGCACCAGGAATGTGGATGAACATGACCGATCTAGTTTACAACAATCCCGCACTTAAATCATCTAACAATCCATCCGAAAAGGCATTATACGGTAAACCTCTGGTTGATGTAACGCCTGCAAATGTAAACAACATGTTTTTAAATAAAGGTTTAGATACCATCCGCCACTTTTTTGGTTGGCCGCATTATAAAACCTTTATCAACTCTACAAATGCACTTGCCGTTGATAAATACTGGACCCCACCGCGTGGTACCAATACAGACTGGTATATTTTCCGTTTGGCCGAAACCTATCTGTTAAGAGCCGAGGCTTACTATTGGAAGGGTAATTTGGCTTTGGCTATGGCCGATATAAACCAGGTAAGATCAAGGGCCAATGCCGCGTTGTTAACCGATGCTTCGGCAATTAACATCGGGACAATACTCGATGAACGCGCGCGGGAATTATACTATGAAGAACCCCGTAAAACGGAGCTTACACGTATTGCCTATATTTTTGCACAAACAGGTAAAGCGGCATACAATGGTAAAACGTATACTATGGCAGCATTTTCGGATAATAATTTCTTTTACGACAGAATTATGGAGAAAAATGATTTTTACCGCAACAAAGTGCCAACCGTATTGGGGGTAAACTTTAAAATATCTCCTTACCATGTACTTTGGCCTGTACCCGCGGCGGCACAACGCTTTAATACCGAAGGCCGGATCAATCAAAATAAAGGTTATACTGGTTATGAAAATAACGTGCCCGCTTTAGATAAAATCCAATAGGGTAAAAAATTAAATAAATAAAATGTCATCATGAAACGTGATTTATTTTATGAATTATATAACAGCAATTTCATGTTATGATATCCGCTTAGTGTTGTTGTTAATTGATGTACCGGGGCAGTTGCTCGCTGCTCCGGCCATTAATCGCTTCGTTTATCGCTAACCGCTAAACACCTTGTAACGCTTAAGCTCCCTCACCTATGGAAAATAAACCTGTTACATTAAAATTAATTGCAAAAGAATTAAAGTTATCCATCTCTACCGTTTCTAAATCGTTAAAAGATTATCCGAGAATTAAGGAGAGTACCAAACTGCGTGTAAAAGAACTGGCAGCAAGATTAAATTTTACTCCTGATATTTCTGCTCTCAGACTAAGAGATAGGAAATCGCGTATTATCGGCATCATATTGCCCAATCTGTCCGACCACTTTTTTACCCGGAGCATTTATGGCATGGAGCAGTTGGCCACCGCCAATGGATATAACATTATCATCAGCCAATCGCATGATAATTTTGAGATGGAAGTAAGGGCTGCGGCAACGCTTTTGGGCTCAAGGGTAGATGGATTAATCGTTGCCATTTCCAAACAAACCTCAGATTTTTCACATCTTGATCAATTCGAGAAAATTGGTATTCCTGTTGTTTATTACACCCGAAATCCAAGTTTTAATCTCAATTGCCACAAGGTATTGGGCAATACCCATCAAGGCTGTTATATGGCTACCGAATACTTAATTAACAGAGGGCATAAAAAAGTGGCCTATCTTGGTGGTCCGAAGATGGTTAATTTCAGTCACGATCGTTTTTCCGGATACATCAATGCACTTAAAGATAATGCCATTCCTTTTAATGCTGAGCATGTAGCATATACTGATTTTGATGATGAAAACACACTTTTGGCCATTAAAGGCCTCTTTAGCAATTTAGAAAACGGACCAACTGCATTAGTTGCTTTTAAAGAAAAGCTGCTGTTTGATACCATTAAGTTTTTGCGTTCAATAGCGCATCCTCATTACAAAAAACTCGAATGTATCGGCTTTGGCAACGATCCCATAATTGCTTACCTCAGTTCCCCTCCAATTGCATCTATAGAAGAAAATCCTGAATCACTTGGCGAGCAGGCTGTTACTCTATTGGTTAAACTCATTAATGGAGAAATTGAAGTGAACGATTACAAAAAGGTAATTGTGAATTGTAACCTTAAAAGTCACGCAGTTGAATCATTACAATAAATGTGTAAAAATATGATGTTTAACCAGCATTATTTCAATCGTTGTAACAAGTAGAGAAATAGGTTTTTACCGTTTTTAAGATAAAGCAAGTCTGTTTGAAAATACCTTTTTGACTAAGTTAGTTTATCAGATAATAGCTAACCAAAAAAAAATAAAAAGACTGACTTTCAAACCTGTAACATGCTATCAAGGATAGTAAGTTGCGCTCGCAAAAAATCTAACCAAATTTAAATCTTAACTAAAACTAACATGAGTCAAAAAATGAATTCTACGCATTTTATTGCGTCTGTATTGCTTATATTTTCGCTAACCATTTACAGTTGCCAAAAAGATGAATCTGCTAAAGCCACTTCAGAAAGTATTACCTCACCTGAAAAAATCAGTGCAGCCAACAATACATTAGCGGCTGCTGCTGCTTACCCAAGCAACATTAATACGGGTTTTACCCATGCCGATGGTGCTTATACCTACGGCGAGGCCAGTGCCGATTTTGGTGGAGCAAGCTTAACAGGCTGGAACGAAAGCCGCGCTTATATTTCAGGTAACTGGGCCAGGGCTACTCTTGCTCCTAATTCAGTTTCTAACGGTTTAATCGCTGGTGCAGATATATCAGATGGTTCGGCCTACGAAGCAACATTTAAAGTACGTTTCCATAGCCAGTTCGATTGGAGCAGGGGAGGGAAAGTTGGCTTCGGTTTCCTCATTGGAGAGGGAAATACCGGATGCGATATTGCCAGCGATGGTAACGGCGGCAGTTTGCGTTTAATGTGGTACAATACCGGTAGCCGTGTGTTTTTTCAACCTTATGTTTACCATAGAGATATGGCGGGCCCTTGCGGCGATACCTTTGGCAAATCTTACCCATCTTCAGGCAGTTTGGTTAAAGGTGATACCTACACTGTTCACCTTTATGTAAAAAGCAACACCGGATCCAATAAAAATGGTCAGGTACAGGTAATCATCAATGGAACAACTGTACTGGATCAGGCTATCCGTTGGACCACAAACGATGCGCAGCGACTGATCAACAGGTTATCCTTTCATAACTTTAGAGGAGGAAAAGATGTTGCAGTATGGGGTTCAAGCCAAACCAGCTACATTTACTTTGATGATTTAGTGGTAAATAAGATTCAGTAGTGATAATGGATTAAAAGCTAAAGAATCTTGATGTATGGCTGTCATCTCGATTGAAGCATAGCGGAATGCTGAGGTCTATCTTTTAGATTTTCCGGCTACGTTGCACTTCACTTGAGATGACAGTTTTTTGCAGATTGTATAGATTAACTCCTTTATTTGAGCATCTTCTCCTGCTATGCTAGCAATGAAATAAATTCACTGTAACGGTGCTAAACTTTACATTTTCACCACCTCATTCTTTACATTTTTAAAGTTATTTGCCCTTATATCATTATCAAAAGGAGCAATATTTTGCATTACTGAGGATGGATACCTTCTTGTATCAAATTTACCTGTCCAGTCTGCATCCTTGCTATCACCAATCAACATTCCGGTTGTGGCATTAGTTATCATATTGCCCTTAATCTTACAATCACTCGCCGCGATGTAAAAACCAATTTCATCCTTACCTTTTGCCATGCCATACATCAGTCTGATAGCCGTTTGAATGTCATCCAATTTGTTATTGATAATCTGATGGCCGGTACCATTAACCCGGATGCCACCTGTACCACCTTTAAATGTGTTATGGGCAATGGTACAATCGTGTCCTCCACGCATAACGAGTTCGCCATCGTTATCTTCAAAATAATTATTAAGGTATTTATTGCCGCTACTTTTATTGCTAATTACCTCATTTTCTGCGTTGCAATGGATAAATCTGTTTTTTTGTACCAGCGTTTCCGGACGTTGGTTCCCCAATAACACAGGATCCTGACCAACCTGAATACATTCGCCCCCGTTGCCGTTTGGCCAGCTCACTTTGTTTTTATCTTTGAAAAGGTTGTTTTCTATAAGTGTAAATTTAGGGTAAGCATCTTTGGTGATTTTCACTTGCACATCCTGATTATCGATGTTGGAAATAAAGCTTGAATGGTTAATGCTATTGCCGCTGCCCTTACCAGAGATAACAACCAAAGGCGTAAACTGTGCGCTCACTTTATTGCCAGAAAAACTGCAGCCAGATACTTTGCAATACTTGGTTGCCTTGAGTTCAATCAGCGTAGCATTTTTGCTCAATATGCAGTTTTTAAAGCTAATGCCCCTAATGAATATGTATTCTCCTGAAATCTCAAATATTGGTTTTGCTACATCTCCTGAAAAAACAACCATTCCAAGCTTCTCAGCAGAAATTAAAATTGGCTTGGCTGAAGTTCCTTTAGCACTTATTGTTAAGGCCCAGTTAGTATAATTTCCGCTTTTGATGATCACTTCATCCCCCGCAAGCAAAACAGATTTAATGGCTTTAAATTCTTGCTCAGTACTGATGTGGTAAACTTTTGCCGTTATATTTTGAATAAAAATTAGCGAGAACAATAAGCAGATACTTAGTTTTTGGATCATGAAAGGGATTTTTTGTTAATCAAACATAGTAAAAGCTTAAACGGATAAAAACCCAATCAACAATTATTATCAGCAATTTTACATCGTTTAGTGCCTATGGAGATTGTTTTGATTAGATTAATCAATTGTGCTGTAAAAAATAAAGAGCCCGAAGGGGCTTTTTTAATTTATTAGGCTTATTTTTGCGGCAATTATAGAACCACATAGGCCATTTAATAACGCCTATGCACCTCGACAATCATTAGAAAACAAATATTTTATCAATGACAAACGACAAAAAAGAAATATTCGAAAGCGTTGCACAACGTTTAAAAATTGAAGGTTTCAATGTAGTAAACCGCGATGAAACCCGTCCTTGGGGTGGTTTCTTTGTAATAGACGAAGCTCAGGCACAACAATTTGCCGATACTTATTTTGATGGATTAAATGTAGAAGACCTTAAAATTGGTGGTAAATTAAGTCCGAAAATTTTAATAGTTGCGCCAAATACACGCCTTTCGTGGCAATATCACCACCGTAGAGCCGAAATATGGCAGGTAGTAACCGGTACCGTTGGCATTAAAACCAGCCAAACTGATGAAGAAGGCGAAGTAAAAAAATATGCGCCAAAAGATCAGATTAAACTACAACAAGGCGAACGCCACCGTTTAATTGGTTTGGAAGATTGGGGAGTTGTAGCAGAAATTTGGCAACATACAGATGCTTCCAACCCATCAGATGAAAGTGATATTGTTCGCGTTCAAGATGATTTCGGTAGATAATAAATAATTAAAAAAAGAAGAGGTTGTAGCATAAAAGGCAATTTTAGACCAATTGCTTCACATTGTTTGATAAGATAACTCGGAACAGATTGTCTAAATGCGTTAAAGCGTATTAAAACAGGTTTTTCCACAGCTCAACATAATAAAACTATGTTATAATATGGCCTCTTCTTTTTATCTAAATGCTCAACTTAAAGTGGTTTTCTCCACATTCAGAAACTAAACGCCCTCAAATTCCGTTTATACAGCATACACATTATACATGATTATCCTCATATTTTTTCTTTGCCATTGGTTTTTATCCTTATTTAGCCAAACCTTTTTTCTTCACCGTTACTCATCTCATAAGATGTTTAAGATGGAGCTTTTCTGGGAACGGTTTTTCTACCTGATATTACTGATTTCGCAAGGTTCTTCATTTTTAAACCCACGCGCATATGCCATTCTGCATAGAATGCACCACGCGTATAGCGACACTGAAAAAGATCCGCATTCACCACATTTTTTTAAGGATGTTTTCGGGATGATGATCGCAACGAAGAACATGTATATGAATTATTTGCAATTTAAAATACAACCGGAGCCAGCTTTTCAAGGCAATTATCCAGAATGGCCGGTTGTTGATAGAATCGGGAACTCATGGGCCTGGAGAATTGCTTGTGGCTTGTTTTATATCGGTTTTTATGTTGCTTTTGCCAATTATTGGTGGATGTATATCTTATTGCCTGTTCACTTTTTAATGGGGCCGTTACATGGTGCGATTGTAAACTGGTGTGGACATAAATATGGCTATTCTAACCACGATAACGACGACCACAGTAAAAATTCATTGCCATGGGATTTCTTATTAATGGGTGAGCTTTTTCAAAATAATCACCACAAAAAACCAAATAGCCCTAATTTCGCTACAAAATGGTGGGAGTTCGACCCAACCTATCCGGTAATGAAAGTATTGCATTGGATGAGAATCATTAAGATTAGAAAAATTTAACGCAAAAGCTGAAGAAAAATCTCAGCAAAAAAACATTCCTTTGTCAACTCTTTTAGTAAATCACCATGGTCTGTGTTACCACAGACCATTTGTTTTTTACCGCCTAGAACAAAGGCACAGGTTTCCTTTTTCCCGCATGAGGGATCGCAGTGGAAATCCTTTTTTGATTCTTCATCAAAAAAGATTGCAACGTATAGCCCGACCCTTGCGCAGCTTGGGGCATGCCCAAATCGTTCACAAAATTTTATTATTATAATACTATTTCAGAGTTGTCAACTTTCTAGCAACCGTGTCATTAAAGTTGACAACTCTTAGCGCCACATATTTTTACCACCAAGAAATAAATAGTAAAATCTCCATGGTCTGTGTCCCCACAGACCATTTGTTTTTTATTATTAAACGCCACTTATTTTTACCACCAGAAACAATTATTCATTTCAGAGTTGTCAACTTTCTAGCAACCGTGTCATTAAAGTTGACAACTCTTAGCGCCACATATTTTTTACCACCAAGAAATAAAGGAACAAAGGTTTCCTTTTTTCGCATGAGGGATAGCAGTGGAAATCCTTTTTTGATTCTTCATCAAAAAATATTGCAACGTATAGCCCGACCCTTGCGCAGCTTGTGGCATGCCCAAATCCTTTACAAAATTTTATTATTATAATACTATTTCAGAGTTGTCAAATTTCTAGCAACCACGCAATTAATTTGACAAGTCTTTTAGTAAAGTCTCCATGGTGTATCGTTAAAGGCCATTTGTCTTTTTACCACCAAGAAATAAAGGAACAAAGGTTTTCTTTTCGCATGAGGGCTATACGTTGCGTAGCTTGGGGCATGCCCAAATCGTTCACAAAATATATCTATAGTTATTTTCTTTCAGAGTTGTCAACTTCCTAGCAACCGTGTTATTAAAGTTGGCACTCTTAGTGACACATATTTTTTACCACCAAGAAATAAATATTCATTTCAGCGTTGTCAACTTTCTAGCAACAGCGTTATTAATTTGACAACTCTTTTAGTTCTTTTTGAACCATCAATATCTGAACTTCACCTTATTATGGGCTGCCTTCCGCTCGCACACCCTGCAGACAGCTTTTAGCAAATTAAAATAAATCTTTTTTAACTACCTTACCGTATATATGCCAAATTATAAATAAAATTAAAGTCCCCCTTTATGATCAACTTTCTTAAAATTATTTTCTCGGCACTGTTTGTTTTTATGTGTTATAAGGTGATTAGCACTTCGTTAGAAAGCAACCTTTTTGATCAGTGGGATTTTTTAGGCAGTATTCCGTGGATGCGCGCCACCTTATGGGATTTTTATGCTAACATCTTCATTATCACCCTTTGGATGTTTTACAAAGAAAAAAGCATTATTCTTAAAATCTCTATAACAATTTTGTTCGTATGTTTAGGCAGTATTGCAACTTTAGCTTATGTTTTAGTTTATTTGTTTAAATTGAAGGATGGCGAAGGTGTTAAAGAATTGCTGGTAAAAAGGTAGAAGGCAAAGGTGTATGGCTGAAGATAAAATCTAAAGCAGCATCCATTTCCTTAAACCTTATGCCCTAAACCCTAAACCTTTTTATGGATTACAAACATCTACTTTTCATCGCGCTCATTTCTTTAATTTCCTGCTGTTTTATTATGGCTATGGTTTGGTTATGGGCGAAGAAGATCAAAAATGCCGGAGTAGTGGATGTGTTTTGGGCGTTGAATTTCCCTGTAATTACGTTGATTACTTTTTTCATGTCAGACGGATTTGATCCACGCAAAATTTTAATCTGCGGAATGTTTTTACTTGCAGAACTCAGACTTGGCATTCACCTTTGGCAACGTGTTATAGGCCATTTGGATGAAGAGGAAGGCCGATACGAGCAACTCCGTAAAGAATGGGGCGATAAAGCAGACCGCAATTTCTTTGTGTTTTTCCAGTTTCAGGCCATTTCAAATGTTATTCTGGCTATTCCCTTTTTTATCATTACCGCAAATACATCGCAAGGAATTTCCATTTTAGAATTTGCTGGCGCAGTAGTTTGGGCTGTTGGTTTCTTTGGTGAAATGATCGCCGACAGGCAACTTGCTGCCTTTAAAAAAGATCCGGGCAATAAAGGCAAAGTTTGCGATACAGGGCTCTGGTATTATAGCCGCCATCCCAACTATTTCTTTGAATGGTTAACCTGGATGGCCTATTTTATTTTTGCAATGGCTTCCCCTTGGGGCATCTTGGCCATCATCAGTCCGGCAATTATTTTATATTTATTAACCAAAGTTACCGGTGTTCCCAATAATGAAGAACAAAATTTGCGGAGCAAACCTGTAGCTTATAAAAAATACCAACAAACAACAAGTGCTTTTTTTCCCTGGTTTAAAAAGGAATAGTTAGAAGTGGAAAACCTAAGTTGGAAGCCTAATTGATCTTTCGACGTCATTAAAGTAAAATAACAACCAATCTGCTCACGAGCAAATTGCGTATAACCAATAGCATCGTAATCCGGCTTTCGGACTGACGACTCAAAACCCTTTACCTTACAACCCTCTACCTTATTATGTGGTACGATAAACTTTTAGAAAACGACAAACTTCCGGATACAGCATTGCGTATCGGCATTAGAAAATTATGTAAACAGCGTTTGGACGATGAAACCCTGGGTGATGAAGAATTGCAACAGGAAAAATTTATGGATCTGGTTGCAGAGCTAAAACAATCGCCAATTGCAGTAAATACAGCCGATGCAAATGAGCAGCACTATGAATTGCCTACCAAATTCTTTCAGTATTGTTTGGGCAAAAACCTAAAATATAGCAGTGGTTATTGGAAACCTGGGGTAAAAGATATCGATACCTCAGAAGACGACATGTTGGCTTTAACCTGCAAAAGAGCCGATTTACAGCATGGGCAAAACGTTTTGGAACTAGGCTGTGGCTGGGGATCACTCTCCCTTTATATGTCGGCAAAATTTCCCGAAAGCACGTTTACCGTGGTATCAAATTCAGCTACGCAAAAGATTTTTATCGATGAAACGGCAAAGCAGCGTGGCATTCAGAACCTAACGGTTTTGACGGCCGATATGAACACCTTTACCATTGCTGATACATTTGACAGGATAGTTTCAGTAGAGATGTTTGAACATATGCGCAATTATAAATTTTTGCTCAACAAAGTGGCTTCATTTCTAAAACCAGATGGGAAATTGTTCGTGCACATTTTTACGCACAAAACTTTGGCCTATAAATTTGAGGTAATTGATGAAACCGACTGGATGAGTAAATACTTTTTTACGGGTGGGATTATGCCATCTAACCATTTGTTTTTTTACTTCAATGACGATCTAAAAATAGATAAACATTGGGTGGTAAATGGAACCAATTATGGCAAAACTTCTGAAGCCTGGTTAAGCAATATGGATAAACATAAAAAAGAAATTATGCCCATATTAGAAGATACTTATGGCAAAGATCAGGCTGTGAGGTGGTGGGTGTACTGGAGGTTATTTTATATGTCGTGCGCCGAATTGTTTAATTACAATAAAGGTAACGAATGGATGGTGTGCCATTATTTATTTAATAAAGTTTAACAAGCTGCGTCATCCCTGAACTTAATGCAGGGGCTTTATAACAGATGCTGAACTAAATTCAGCATGACGATTAATCCAATTTCATCAAAATGCAAAAACTTGCCATTATAGGCTCAGGAATAGCTGGCATGGGTTGTGCCCATAAGCTGCAACATAAATACGATATTACCCTTTTCGAAGAAGCCGATTATATTGGAGGGCATACCAATACCATCACACTCGAAGAAGATGGTAAGCCCATTTACCTGGATAGTGGTTTTATGGTTTTTAACTATCAAACCTATCCAAATTTAACCGAAATGTTTGCAGAGATCGATGCCCCTGTTATAAAAACAGATATGTCGTTCAGTGTGCAGTTCCTGCCAAAAAAGTTAGAATATAGTGGCTCGAGTTTAAACCATCTTTTTGCCCAGCGGAAAAATATTTTTAATATTTCCTACCTGAAAATGCTGATGCAGATTAACCGTTTCAATAAACAAAGTGTAGAAATATTGGATAAACCCGAATATCAGGATTATTCTATAGGCAGGTTTTTTAAAGAATTTGGCTATAGTGATGATATGCTCTGGCAATACCTCATTCCGATGAGTGCTGCGGTTTGGAGTGCCCCGATGGAACAGATTCTTGATTTCCCTGCAATTACGCTGATTCGCTTTTTTAAAAATCATGGCTTTTTAGGCTTAGATACTCAGCATCAATGGTATACGCTCCAAAATGGAAGTCAGGCCTACCGCGAAAAACTGATTGCCCCTTTTCGGGATAGAATCAAAATCAATACTAAAATCGTTTCTGTAAAACGTTTGGATAATGGGAAAGTTGAAGTAATAAATAATAATGAGGAGCGGTTCGAATTTGATAAGGTAATTATGGCCAGCCATGCAGATGAAACATTTGAAATTGTAAAAGATAAAACAGCTTTAGAAACAGAACTGCTTTCTAAATTTAAATACCAGCTAAACAAAGCTGTAGTGCATACCGATGAAAAGCAAATGCCCGCAGCCAGGCTGGCCTGGAGCAGCTGGAATTATCGCGTAGAAAAACAGGGAGAAAAGCTGTTGCCAAGTACCATTTATTGGATGAACAGTTTACAGGGTGTATCTAAAAAACAGAATTATTTTGTTTCCATAAATCCTACATCAACATTAAATGCTGAGAAAATTATTAAGGAAATCGATTACCACCATCCTTTATTTGATGTTCCGGCCATGCAGGCGCAGGAGCAATTACACAAGCTGAATGAAACAGGGCCTGTATATTATTGCGGCAGTTATTTTAAGTACGGTTTCCACGAGGATGCCTATAAAAGCGCAGTTGATTTATGTATGGGGCTTTAATTGCAGATCTCTTTTAAAGTTGCCGTTATTTTTAGCTCAGCGCAATGTAGTCTATAAATCTGTTAAGATCGATCTCTCCATTCTGCTGCGTTCCAATCAAGATGATGAATCGATAGAATAACAACCAAAAAAAAATGTAAATTGTAATATTAATGCAAATCAACTCAAACATCTACACCGCAAAGGTAATGCACCATCGCCTGGCACCCAAAAAACATTCTTTTTGGTATAGTGTATATATGTTTTACATTGATTTAGATGAATTGGATTTGCTTAGCCAAAAATTGCGTTGGTTCAGCAGGAACAGATTTAACTTGTTTTCTTTCAGGGATGCAGAACACCTCCAGTTGCCAAAAGAAAATCCAGACCAGAGCAAAAACACCCGCCAGCACTTGGAAGATTATTTAAAAGAAAACGGTGTAGATGGCACCCGGCTTAACATTAAATTATTAACCAATCTTAATGTTCTAGGCTATAATTTTAATCCTGTTTCTTTCTATTATTGTTTTGATGAGGAAGAAAATCCGGTTTGTTGCGTAGCCGAAATAAGCAATACTTACCGCGAAATGAAACTTTTTTTCTTTGGAAAAGATGAATTGAAGGAAAATACTTTTAAAAAAATTACAACAAAATATTTTTATGTTTCGCCCTTTATAGATCACGATGATGCTTTCGATTTTAAACTAAAAGTACCATCCAATACCCTCGATATCAAAATTGATGATCTGGATAAGAACGGCAATCTATTTTTTATCAGTACCTTAAAGGGAGAAAAGAAAGCATTAACCAACGCCAATATGTTGCGGTATTTTTTCTCTATACCCTTTATTCCGCTGCAGATTATGGGTATGATTCATTGGCAGGCTTTCAAACTCTGGTTAAAAAAAATACCATTTCATCCAAAAGCCGAAAACCCTGAGCTGCAACGCAACGTATATAAACCCTATAAACCTCAAATTAAATAGATCGAAGATTATGAATACGCTTACCGCTACCAGAACATCAACAGGCTTTTTTGAAAGAGTTGTGCTCAATGCACTTTCTAAAATGACATTGGGGAAATTAGAACTTTCGATGCCAGGCGGCGAAACTTTGGTTTTTGGGAACGGCGAACATAAAATTGAAGCACATATTCAGGTTAATCATGCTGATTTTTTTAAATCTATTGCGCTTTACGGCGACATCGGTTTTGGCGAAGGGTATACCGCTGGTTTATGGGATACCACAAACATTACCAATGTAATTAAATGGGTAATCCTGAACATCGAAAACGCACCTTCCATTACCGGAAGTAAAGTAAAATCGGTTGCGCTGAATCTTTTTAAATGGGTTAATAAAATTTACCACGTACGCCGCGCAAATACCCTGGCGGGATCACAAAAAAATATTTCAGAGCATTACGACCTGAACAATGATTTTTTTGCCACTTTTCTGGATAAAACCATGACTTACTCCAGTGGTTATTTTAATCCTGAAGATTTAAGTTTAGAAGAATCTCAATATGCCAAATATGACCGTTTGGCAAAACAGCTCAAAATTAAAGCTACTGATCATGTTTTGGAAATAGGAAGCGGTTGGGGTGGAAATGCAATATTTTTAGCGAAAAATTATGGTTGTAAAGTTACTTCGGTAACCATCTCTAAAGAGCAACAAAAATTGGCCATAGCGCGTGTAAATGCCGAAGGCCTGGCCGATAAAGTTTCTATTATTATTCAGGATTACCGTAAAATTGAAGGCACATTTGATAAAATTGTTTCCATAGAAATGCTTGAGGCTGTTGGTCACCAATATTTGGAAACCTATTTCGAAAAATGTCAGGATCTTTTAAAGCCCGATGGGATATTTGCTTTTCAGGTAATCACTTCGCCCGATTGCAGATACGATAAGTTGCGGAACGGTGTAGACTGGATTCAAAAACATATTTTCCCTGGCTCACTTTTACCTTCTGTTGCAGCCATGAATAAAGCCATTAATGAAACAGGCGATTTAACCCTTGTTGATTTAAAAGATATGGGTTTGGATTATGCCCGTACATTACATTTGTGGTTTCTTGAATTTAATAAAAACATTGATAAAGTAAAGGCCTTAGGTTTTGATGATACTTTTATCCGCAAATGGAATTATTACCTTAACTATTGTGAAGCAGCATTTGCCATGAGGAATATTAATGTAATGCAAATGGTTTATTCCCGCCCGAACAATATTGCCAGGTAAGAAAATTTGAAGTGCTTAGCAGGATGTTTTTAGTTTAAAATCTTAATTTATAGTAATTACCATTCACATTCCGTAATTGAGTTAAGGATTAATGTCTGTCGTTTAAGCACATAAACCTCGCAGGTTTCGAAAACCTGCGAGGTTTGAATCACAATAAATTGTCTCTTCACGCTCCTAGATTGTTAATGATTAAATGGAAAAATTTCATTTACCGACTAATCGGCATTGTTTGCCGACTAATTGATAGGGTTGGTGTAAAAAGTATAGCGTATAATTGTAACAAAATGCAATTTGCGTAGACTAATTACAAAAGACTAACTTTTAACATGAAAAGACTTCTACTATTAACCTTTATCCTTGGACTATTTTTCACTGCACAGGCCCAATTTCCGGGCGGCTTTGGTGGAGGACCAAAAAAATCTACAGTTACCGGACGTATTACTGCCACCATACTTGATTCATTAACCAAAAAACCAATTGACTATGCCACAGTCTCTTTGGTTACTGCAAAAGATAATAAATCTGTAAATGGCGGAGTAACCGATGAAAAAGGTAAACTAAGCCTGCAAAACGTATCGCCGGATTCTTATAAACTAATGATCGGTTTTATGGGTTACAAAACAAAATCTGTTCTGGTTACCACAACTCCGGCAAAACCTGATAACAACATTGGCACAATTTATATTTCAGGATCGGAAAATACTTTGGCCGATGTTCAGATTGAAGGAACAAAAGCGGTTATTGAAAATAAAATCGATAGAATGGTTTACAATGCAGAAGCTGATGGTACAAACGCAGGTGGCGATGCTACAGATGTAATGCGTAAAGTGCCCATGCTTTCAGTAGATCCTACGGGAAACATTCAACTTCGTGGTGCCGCAGTAAGGGTTTTAATTAATGGTAAACCATCTGGTACGATGGCAAGTAGCGTAGCTGATGCATTAAAGATGATTCCTGCTGAACAAATTAAAAGCGTAGAGGTAATTACAAGCCCATCTGCTAAATACGATGCGGAAGGTTCTGGCGGTATTATTAATATTATCACTAAAAAATCTAGTGCTCAAGGCGTTTCAGGAAGTGTAAGTGCTGCGGCAGGAACGCGTCAAAATAACGGAGCATTTAATCTAACCGCAAAAACAGGTCGTTTGAGTGTAAATACCAGTTTAGGTACAAACTTGGCTTACGCCCAAGATTCAAGAACATCGTTTGTAACCAATACCATATTCAAGGATGGAACTACCGACAACCGAGTACAGAATGGTGTTTCTAAATGGAGTCGCAATGGTTACAATGGAAGTTTAGGTTTAGATTATGACTTTAACGCTTACAATAACATTAGTACAACAGTTAAATTAAATAACTTTTCTAATGGGGGTCCAGGTTCATCTGAATATACTATCAATAATTTGAAAGCAACCAATATTAGCGACATGGATATGACGTTTAGTAATATGGATTGGAACGTAGATTACCGTAAAACCAGCAAAAAGGAAGGAGAGGAGTTTTCAATTTCTGCACAGCTTTCAACAGGCCGTACCCCAACAAGTTTTAGTAATACATTCATTCCTGATGGTGCCATAACCGGGCAAACGCTGACTAGTAATAATACAGGTAAGAATAATGAATACACAGCTCAAACCGATTACACTTATCCATTTAGTAAGGCTGTAGTTTTAGAGGTTGGGGCTAAAGGTATTTTCAGAGATATTAAAAGCCAGTTTGATGTTTCTGCACAAGATTTCGAATATAACCAAAATGTTGGAGCAGGTTATGGTGTAATCAGCTTCAATTTAACCAAGAAACTACAAGTTAAGGGTGGATTAAGAGCCGAATACACTCAAATAGATTTCAATACCCAAAGCAGTGGAATTCAAAAAAATGATTACTTCAATCTGTTTCCCAGTGTAATTGTATCTAGAACCCTAAAAGGTAGTACAACCCTTAAATTGAGCTATAACCGCAGGGTACAGAGGCCTACTCAATCTTACTTAAACCCATTCAGAAATACGAGTGATTTGTTTAATGTTCAGCAGGGAAATCCGCAGTTAAGCCCAGAGTTAAGTGATAATCTAGAGCTTGGATATTCAACATTTATCAAGGGATCTGTTATCAACGCATCAGTTTTTTATCGCCGTACAGGTGGAGTTATCGAAAGTTCTATCTCTCCAATTCAAGAGTTAAATCCGACAACAAATCAATTGGTTGACAAAACCTTAACCTCATATATCAATGTTGGTACAGCAGAAACCTATGGCTTCAATCTTTTCGCATCGTACAACATTAAACCAAAATGGACCCTGATGACAAATTTTGCTGGAAATACTTATTCAGTAACTAATACCCAAACCAATATCAATACCGGTACATATTTTAATTTCAACTGGTTTATACGCTCTGCTTATGGTTTTGGCAAAGGCTACAATTTTGAGCTTTTTAATGTGATCACCTCGAAAAGACGTACCTATCAAGGTTCAACAGATCCATTCTATATCTATGGGGGATCTATCAAGAAAGATATTTTAAAGAAAAAGGGAAGTATTGGTCTTAATGTGCTAAATCCGTTCACTAAAGATTTACATATAAAAACAGTAAACAATGCGATAAATGCAACAGGTACGATTTACCAAAGTGCTAATATTTATTATCCACTACGTTCATTCGGTGTTAACTTTAGTTATTCATTCGGTAAACTTAAGTTTACAGAGAAGAAAAAGATTAAAAACGACGATGTGAAGCAAGATCAACAGCAGCAAGGTGGTGGTATTGGCGGTGTTCAACAGTAAAAACCCAATCAACATATATATTATAAGTCTTTCCGGTAACCTGGGAAGACTTTTTTGTTTAACATGAGGTGGTTATTTAACTTAAACAATAATAATTTAAATAAGCAATTAAATATCTTCCTAATTTTTACTACAAGAATTAAATTCAATGGTTATTTGCGTCATTAACTGTTAATTTATGCGCGTTTTTGCGGGAGATTGCATTTTTGTATCAAAAATTGTACTAAAAATAGCTTCATTGCTCGCGTTTTGTTGCGTGTTCTTGTTTCTGAAAATCTTATATTGCAATTGCTAACACATCCTTAACCTAAATAATCGAGATATGAGAAAAATCTTTACCTCACTTTTTTTTCTGTGCATACTACTTACTGGTCTTTCCGCACTGGCACAGGTAAAAACAGTAACAGGGAAAATAACTTCCGCTGATGACCGGGGTCCGTTACCTGGTGCAAGTATTAAAATCAAGGGAACTTCCACAGGTACCTCAACCGATGGGAACGGTGGTTTTACCATTCAGGTGCCCGCTCCAAATGCAGTAATTGTAATTAGCCTTTTGGGATATAAAACGCAAGAAATTACTGTTGGCAGTAAAACAACAATTAACGCAGTTTTGGCTTCAGATGCTCAGGATCTACAGGAAGTTACCATTTCAACCGCTCTAGGCATTACACGTCAGGCCAAATCACTTGGTTATGCCGCGCAGTCTGTAAAATCCGAAGATCTTAATTACAACCATCAGTCTAACTTGGTAAATGCCTTGCAAGGTAAAATTGCAGGGGCAACCATATCAAGTACAGGTGGTGGCCCTGGCCAGGGAGCCAGTATCCGGATCAGGGGAGTAAACTCCATTGATCCTAATATTTCTGGCGATCCTTTGTATGTTATTGATGGGGTACAGATAGACAATTCTACCTCTACAGTTGGTGCAAATCCTGATGGAACCGCTTATGGATCAAGGGGCGTAACCAACAGGGCTTCAGATGTAAATCCTGAAGATATAGAAACCATTAATATATTAAAGGGAGGTGCCGCAACTGCCCTTTATGGTTTGCGGGGCGCAAATGGCGTGGTGGTAATTACTACCAAAAGAGGCAAGCAGAATGGCGTCAGCGTTAATTTTAACAGCAGTTATGGTTTTGATGAAGTCTTGAAATCGCCAGATGTACAAACAGAATATACCCAGGGCGTTTTAGGCGTATATACGAACCCGCCTGGAGGTATTGGCCCGGCATGGGGCCCAACCATTGCCGAAGCTAAACTGATTGACCCAACACATCCCGATCAGTTATTTAACAATTACGACCGTGCATTTGGTACGGGACAGCAGGTTAAAAACTCAATTTCGGTTACCGGAGGAAGTGATGCCATTAAATTTTTCTCTTCAATTTCGCAGCTGTACCAAAAAGGGATGATGCCAAATACCGATAACAAAAACTTTTCGGGCCGCTTAAATACAGATTTTACCATTAGTCCTAAATTTAAGGCCTCTGTAAATATGAATTTTACCAATTCTGGTGGCTATACCTACAGTGCTGACCGTTTTGGTGAAACTTTGGCCTATTGGTCACCACGTTACGATGTTGCAGATTATCAGAATCCGGATGGTTCGCAAAAATATATTGGTACAAACAACCCAATATGGGGAACAGCAAATAACAGGCTTAAAGGTGATGTAAACCGGTTTATCGGTGGTACTAGCCTGAGTTATGAACCAACAAAGTGGCTTAATTTTTCTTACCGTTTAGGGATTGATACTTATACCGATAACCGTGTGCGCACTGCCCGTGGCCCAATGTATGCCACCGAAGCCATGTACGATAATTTACAGGGTTTTTATGGCGAGTACAATACCAAATTTAGAACGATCAACAGTACTTTTGTTGCTACATTAACCTCGAAATTAACTGATGATATTACCGGTACATTAAGACTCGGACAAGAACTTTACGATCGTAAATCCAAGGAGATCGGTACTCTGGGCAGTATCCTAGGTGTTTACAATTTCTTTAACTTAGCCAATGCAGGTGTACTTACACCATCGCAAACCCTGAAACAAAAAAGATTGATCGGTTATTTTGGAGAAGCTACTTTTGATTACAAAAATTACCTTTTCTTAACCTTAACAGGCCGGAATGATATCACTTCAACGCTGCCAAAAGCAAGCAGGTCATTTTTCTATCCCTCAGCAAGTTTAAGTTATGTGTTTTCTGATCAGTTTAAATTGCCTGCGGTAATCAGTCAGGCCAAGTTGCGTTTATCTTATGCAAGAATCGGAAAGGATGCTTCAGAATATTCTACCTTTACCGGGTATTCGCCCTATATTCAGCTACCAACAGGAACAGGTGGTTTAACAATAGCACCAAATCTGGGTAATCCCGATCTTCGGCCTGAGTTTACCAATACTTATGAGGCTGGGTTAGAAATGTCGTTTCTTAAAAACCGCTTAGGCTTTGATTTCACTTATTATTACTCCTTAAGTAAAGATCAGATTATTCAAACGCAGATTTCATCGGCCGTGGGTTATGTAACCAAATCAATCAATGCGGGCGATATTAGAAACAGGGGAGTTGAGCTCGTGCTGAACGGTAAACCAATTGTATCAAAAGATTTCAGGTGGGATTTAAATGTAAACTTTTCGGCAAACAGGAACAGGGTGCTGACTATGCCTAATGGGATATCAGAAATTGTGTATGGTGCCGCAAGAGGATATGGAAATGCCGGGGTATCCATGAAACTGATCCAAGGACAACCATACGGCAATATTTACGGAAGTTATTTTAACCGTTATTATGGAACTACGCCCGAAGATCCGATCGTTCTTGATAAAAATCTGCCCTTGTTAATTGGTGCAAATGGATTTCCGAGTATTTCTGGCGGAAAGCAAAAACTGTTGGGTAATTCGCAACCGAACTATATTATTGGTATGGGCAATACCTTCAAATACAAAAATTTCAGCTTAAATGTATTGTTTGATGCCCGTTTAGGATTTGAAAAATACAACTGGTTAGAAGATTTTTATACCGCTTTCGGTTTACCTGATTACACTACAGACAGAAGAACGGTAAAAGTGTTTGATGGCGTTTTGGCCAATGGGCAACCGAATACTAAACCAGTATATATGGGGCAGAGAATTGGCCCTGACGGGGTTGATTATGGTGAAGGATATTACCGCATTTATTACCGTAATGTTTCTGAGCCTTTTGTAAGCGATGCCTCATGGGTACGTTTACGTTCGGCAAGTTTAACCTATAACTTACCTGAAAATTGGTTGCCGGCAAAATCAATCAAAAATGCTTCATTATCCGTTACCGGAAATAATTTATGGTTGTGGACAAAATATTACGGTGTAGATCCAGAATCAAGCTCTTACGATTCGGGTAGCAATAATGATGGTTCTGCCGGATTTACTTATCCATCGGCCCGTACAATCATGTTCACCCTTAATGTTGGTTTTTAAAAAGAATTACGATGCAAAAAAATATAAAATATACATTGTGCGCAGCTTTAATTGCAACACTAGCTTTGCAAAGCTGTAAAGACAGTTATTTTGATAAGTTGTCTGATAATCCGAATCAGGTACCTACAGCTACATTGAGTACCTTGCTGGCTACATCGACGTATAAAATTGGAAATAACAATTATTTTATTGGAAGTGTTGTGGCCCCTTACGTGCAGTATATTGCCAGTCCGTCAGCAAATGGTGCAGCAGATACCTACCAATCCATTGATTTTACAGGTACCTGGGATGCACTCTATTTTGCCATGGCCGATGCCAATGAGCTTAAAAAACTTGCCATAGCACAGGGATCAAGTGAATATAAAGGTGTGGCGGATGTAATTATTGCTTACAACCTTAGTTTGGTTAATGATTTGTGGGGAGATGCACCATTTTCGCAGGCATTCGACATCAACAACCTTAAACCTAAATATGATAAACAACAGGAAGTTTATACACAAGCCCTTGCGCTTTTAGATGAAGCCATTGTTGAACTGTCCAAAACCAATGCCACAATAAAACTGGCACCCACCAGCGATTTAATTTACGGAAAATCTACTGCTGAGCGGGCAAACTGGTTAAAAATGGCTTATGCACTAAAAGCAAGGTTATTAATTAAAGTAAGTAAAACCAGTTCGTATAACCCGGCAGCGGTAATTGCAGCATTAAGCAATTCGTTTACCGCTAATGCGGATGATGCTGGTATGGCCACTTTTAAAGAGCGAAACCCATGGGCTAATGTGGCTTTGTTAAATACACAACAATCATTAGGTGGATGGCTTTCTGAGCAGTTGATTGATGCTTTAAATGGTAAAACTTTTGGCGTTTTTGACCCGCGAATAGAAAAGATTACAGATAAAACGATAAACAATACCTACATCGGAACCGTTAATGGCGCAGGCAACAGGCTCCCAGGTGCCAACACAACTAAAGATGAATGTTACATTTCGGCCAATTCACCGTGGACAAGCAACACCGCACCTATACTTATTGTAACTTACGCAGAACTTAAATTTATCGAAGCAGAAGCGTATTTCGATACTGATAAAACCAAAGCTTACGCAGCTTATTTAGCTGGTATTAGTGCCAATATGGATAAATTTACAGTATCTACCGCGGCAAGAGATGCTTATTTAGCCGATCCTGTAGTTAATGTGGGTGCTAATGCTTTAACAAAAGACCTCATTTTTAAAGAAAAATACATTGCAACCTACTTAAATCCTGAAGCGTGGAATGATGCCCGCCGTTTCGATTACAAATACAAGGATTTTACTCCGCCAGTTAATAATTCGCTTACCACCTACATCCGCCGATTGGATTATCCGCAAGGAGAAAGAAGCAAAAACGGAGCAAACGTTCCGGTAGATGTGTTAAGAACAACCAAACTGTGGTGGGATCAGTAACAATCTTATAAAAAATAGTTTTTCAAGCCCTAATCATCTAATGGTTAGGGCTTTTTTTTATAATTTATCTCAAAATCACCGGCAATGAAAAAATCACTGTTTATAATTTTTCTATTACTATCAGCCTCAAAAATATTTGCACAGTCTTTTAGCTTAAAATCTGTTTTATCTTATCCTTTTCCAACACAATTGGTGGCAGCTCCTGTAGGTGCTAAAATTGCCTGGGCTGCAAATGAGCAAGGAAAAAGAAACATTTATACAGCAGAGGCACCCGATTATAAAGCAATAAAAATTACCGGTTACATTGATGATGACGGGCAGGAAATTAGCAGTTTATCTATCTCTCCCGATGGAAAATGGATTGTATTTGTGCGCGGTGGAGATCACGGTGGCCGCGATGCGAGCCCGGTTAACGCAAACTCATCTGCAATAGCACCCAAAGTACAGGTGTTTGCTATTCCTTTCGGTGGAGGCAAATTAATTACCATTGGCGAAGGCGATAACCCTGTAATTTCACCCAATAGCGGGCAGGTGCTTTTTTCCAAAGCCGGTCAGGTAATGATTGGTACATTGGATGGTACGTCTGCATCGAAAAGTTTATTTTATGCAAAAGGGATTAATGGGGCCTATAAATGGTCGCCTGATGGGAAGAAAATAGCGTTCAATTCCAACCGCACTGATCATGCTTTCCTGGGTATTTATACCGATGAGCAAAGTCCGGTTCAATGGTTATTGCCTTCTTTTTCCAAAGATAGTGCGCCGGTATGGTCACCTGACGGAAATGATATTGCTTTTATCAGAACCCCAGGTACAGGTGGTGAAACAGATTCAATTTTAACAAAAAAGCATCAGCCCTGGGCCATCTTTACAGTTAATGTAATTACCGGAGCTGGAAAACAAATCTGGAAAGCACCCGAAACATTAAGAGGCTCTTTCCCTTCAGTTGATGGTGGAGCAAATTTATTGTGGGCTGAGGGGAAGATCATTTTTACTTCTTATGAAGATGGCTGGCCCCATCTTTATGCTATAAATGCCGATGGAACCAACCGTTTATTGCTTACCCCAGGAGAATTTGCTGTAGAAAACGTGAAATTAAGTGCCGATAAAAAAACTTTGGTTTTTGCGGCCAATATGGGAAGCAATGCTGATGATCTTGATAGGAGGCATATTTACAGAGTTTCGGTTGATAAGCCCGATATGCAAATTTTAACACCCGGAAAAGGCATAGAGGCTTACCCGGTAATTGGCGGGGATAACAAAACAGTTTTCTGCTTAAGTTCTACAGCCGAACGACCATTGTTGCCTGCAATTATCAGGGATAAACAGCGCTTAAATCTGATTGGCGAATCGCTTTTGCCAACTGATTTTCCGCTTAAAGAAATGGTTGCACCTAAACATGTTAGTTTTAAAGCTCCCGATGGAAAAACAGTTTACGGACAGTTGTTTACACCAAAAAAGGTGATTAAAAACCATCCTGCAATTGTTTATGTACATGGCGGACCGCAAAGGCAGATGTTTTTAGGCTGGAATCCGATGGATTATTATTCAATAGATTATGCTTTAAACCAATATCTGGTTAACATGGGTTTTACAGTGCTTTCAGTAAATTATCGTTTGGGCATAGGTTACGGCTACGAATTTCACAAACCTTTAAATGCAGGCGCGCAAGGTGCATCAGAATATCAAGACATTAAAGCAGCAGGCGAATGGCTGGCTCAGCAAGCGAATGTTGATAAAAACAAAATCGGAATTTATGGCGGTTCTTACGGTGGCTACTTAACTGCACTTGCATTAGGAAAAGATTCGGAATTATTTGCCGCAGGTGTAGATATTCATGGTGTAAACAATAGATTTTCCAATCAGGATGCGGAAGGTAAAAAGCCAGCTCCCGATGCGCAACTCGCCGCAAAGGTAGCCGAAGAATCATCGCCGGTAAGTTATATTGCAACGTGGACTTCTCCTACACTGATTATACATGCAGATGATGACCGCAATGTGGCATTTAATCAAAGTGTGGATCTTGCGAAACGGTTTGAAGATAAAAAATTCGATTTTGAGTTTTTGGCCATTCCCGATGATACCCACCACTGGATGAAATTTTCGAATGGCTTAAAGGTGAGTGAGGCTACGGCCGATTTTTTGAAAAGGAAATTGATGGATAAGAAGTAAATCTGCTTACTGACATAAACAATCAAGAGCATCCGCATGGCTGAGCAGTTGTATTAGCCAGAGGTGCTGTCGTGATTTAAATTTTTGGTAAAAATAACACTTTTAGTGCGTGCATTTATGGTATCAATTGTGAATGCTTTAGCGTTTAAGATGCTAGTTTCTATTTCTTTTTAATCCGTTTTAAAATCATCAAACTTAAAGGGTTAAATGAGTAACCAGATATGTTATTTTGTAGCATCACTACAGATTGGTCGTAAAATAAGGGTACCACCGGTGAATAATCCATTACCATCTGATCCATTTTACGATAGAGTTCAAATCTTTTTTCGTTATCAGTTTCATAATAGCTTTTTTCAAAGAGCTGATCGAATTCCTTGTTGTAAAAAGCGGTGTAGTTTGGTCCGTTAGGCACTTTGTTTTTTGAGTAAAACATGGAAAGGAAATTTTCGCCATCGCCATAATCAGCCAGCCACGAGCCTCGGAAAAAGTTCACATTATTTTTCGACATTAAATCTCTCAGGCTGGCACTCGGACTTACATCAATTTTAGTTTTAATGCCAATCGCAGTAAGTTCGCCCTGAATAAATTCGATGAGATCTTTATAAGTAGTGGTGGTATTCAGTTTTACTTCAGCAAGGCCCTCACCTTCAGGATAACCAGCTTCCTCTAAAAGTTTAGCGGCAAGTTTTGGATTGTAAGCATAACCATGAACAGCGGCACTATCGAAACCAGGCATTCCTTTAGGGATAAAACCAGACGTTGCCGCAACACCGATTCCGTTTCTTAAATATTTAATCAGTCGATCGCGATCAATTGAATAGTTTATCGCCTGTCGGATTTTTTTTAAGCGCAGTGGTGAATTTTTAACAATAGAAAGGTTGGTATCGACCAATATCCCTACATATTCTGTGCATAAGTACGGGCTTTTAGTGAGCGTAAATTTGCCCTTATATTTTGAAGTCATTTTTCCGCTTTTCGTTAAAATATCATCTCGATAACTCCCGTCTACGTTGTAATAGAAATCCAGGTCTTTTTTTAAAAAACTCATAAATCCACTTTGTTTATCGGTAATAAAGCTGGCTTTTACGGCATCAAGATAAGGCAAAGGCTTTCCGTTGGCGTCTTTCTCGAAATAATGGTCATTTTTGAGTAAGACCAAAATTTCACCTTCTTTCCAATATTTAAACCTGAAAGGGCCTGTGCCCACCGGGTGACTTCTAAAATCTTTGCCATAATGTTCCACAATTTCTTTCGGTACTACAGAACAATATTGTGTAGTAAGCAAACTCATAAACGGTGGGAAAGGGCGCACCAGTTTAATTTGAAATGTAGAATCATTTAAAGCAATAAAATTATGTTCATCTTTTACCTTATCGCTAAAAATCCATCCACCAGATGAGGCCACTTTAGGATCGATTAAGCGATAAAAACTATATACAAAGTCGCTGGCAACAACTTTTCTTCCCTTACCGTTTTTAAATATAGGGTCGTTATGAAAGTAAACATCATTACGCAGATTAAAAGTGTAGGTGAGTGCGTCTTCAGAAATCTGCCAGCTTTTTGCGATACATGGAACGGTTTGTAATGAAGAATCTATCTGCACTAAACCGTTAAATATCTGGTTCGTCATCCAGATGGCGTTCTGGTTACGCGCAAAAGCAGGATCTATAGAAGTTAAACCCTGATCGAGATTAATATTAAAGATTTTTTTGTCGTTATGTGCTGTGTTTTCCTTGCAGGAAAAGATGATAGTTAAACAAAAAATCCAAAATATATACTTAATTGAGCCTCGCATGCGGTAAGGAATGTTATTTTTGCACAAATTAATAAATTTAATGCAGATGTCTTTTTTAAACGATTTATTTATTGGCCTTGATGCCTCTCAACAAGAAGAATTACAGGAACGTTTAGATTTAGTGGAACACAAGATTAAATTTATGGATAAAACGCCTGTTGCCTGTCTCGATACAGATAATAATCCGGTTTATTTCCTGTCAGAAGAAATTTCAGTAGCAGGCGGAATGGTAGAAACTGATATTTTAAGTGCTGTTTTTATCATTTATTACCAACCGGGCAAAACCCTGACCGATTTAATGAGAGAAGTTCCTGCGGCACTAAATACAGATTGGCAAGCCGTACAAAACAACCGCATCATTTTATTAAATGATGATGTAAACCGCGAAAAAACTGCCGAAAATGCGGTAGCACTTGTAGAAGATATTGCAGAAATGCTGCACCCTGGTTCTTTCATTTTCGGCCACGAAGGTGATAAATGGATTAGGTTTGGTGCATAAAAATATTTGCTTCAAAGGCAAGTTAATTTTATCACCTTTAAATGTTTCTGCTAGATAGTAGCTTTAGCAGCACAATTCACCTAAATTTCCTTAATCTGGTATTCTTCAATTTTACGGTAAAGGGTGGTTAAGCCTATCCCCAGTAAACGTGATGTTTCTGTTTTATTGCCCTTGGTATGAACGAGCACTTTTTGGATATGCTGTTTTTCTACCTGTTGTAGGTTATAATCGTTTGCTACCGGTGCAAATTCAAAAAATTCTGGAGGAAGCGCAGTGGCACTTAGTTGATCTCCATCAGATAAAATGACTAAACGCTCAATTACGTTTTTAAGCTCACGGATATTTCCTTTCCAGCTATGATCACTTAAAATGGAAAGTATTTTATCATCCATTTTTGGGGTAGCGCGGTTAACCTTATCGGCAAACTCCTTTAAGTAGTGTTTAGCCAATGCAGGTATATCTGATTTTCGCTCACGCAGTGGAGGTAGAATGATGGTAAAAACTGAAAGCCGGTAATAAAGATCTGAGCGGAATTTTCCAGAAGCGGCATCAGCCTTTAAATCTTTATTTGTTGCTGCTAAAATCCGTACGTTTACCTGTTGTGTTTGCGTATCGCCTACTTTAATAAAAGTCTGGCTTTCCAGCACACGTAATAATTTGGCCTGGAGATCAAGGTTCATTTCACCGATTTCATCCAACAATAATGTTCCGCCGTTGGCTTCTTCAAGTAAGCCTTTTTTATCTTTATTCGCCCCTGTAAAAGCCCCTGCCTTATAACCAAACAGTTCGCTTTCCAGTAAATCAGGACTAAAACCACTGCAGTTTAATGCAACAAAGGGTTTTGCTGCCCGCGGACTTTCGTAATGAATGGATTGTGCAAAAACTTCTTTACCTGTTCCGGTTTCGCCCAATAGTAAAACAGTGGTATCGGTGGCACTAACTTTTTTTGCAAGGTCAATGGCTTCTTTTAATGCTTTTGACTGACCAATAATCGTTTCGAAGCTATGTTTTTTTGCAATTTTATTTTCCAGGTCAGAAACCCTGCGCTGTAGATTTGATTTATCCATCGCCCTGTACAAAAGCGGTATAATTTTATCATTATCGTCGCCTTTTACAAGGTAGTCGAAAGCTCCGTTTTTTATTGCTAAAACGCCATCGGCTATTGTACCATAAGCCGTAAGGTTTATGATTTCTACATAGGGCTTAATGGCTTTAATATCTTTAACCAGCGCAACGCCGTTAACATCAGGCAGTTTTACATCGCTGATTACAATGCTTACATCGTTGTTTTTTAGTAGTTTAAGTCCATCTTTTCCTGTATTTGCTTGCAAGGTTTTAAAGCCTTCGAGTTCTATAATCCTGGAAAGTAAACTGCAGATTTTTTTTTCATCATCAATGATGAGCACCATGCCATTCATAGGTAAAATTTATGCTGCAATATTAAGTATAAAAATACCGAAAGATTAAATGATTTTTCTTCGCTTTGTGTTTGCATATAAGATTTCATTCCTCGGTCTGTGTCCCCGCAGACCGAAACAGGAATATTTTAGTTTGATATTAAAATAAAGCGGTCTGTGTAGTCACTGACCACGGATTATATTTAAAGAGATCTACAAACTAAATAAGCTTATACTAATAGATACATGTTTACACGAGCTTAAACACTAAACTCACGACCTAAAACTCCCTATTCCAAACTAAATTGTACCTTTTTCGTTTCCGAGGCCTTAAAGTAAAAGCTTTTTAAGCATATTTGATTTTTGCAAAACAAATTCTATGTTTAAGAAACTAATCGCAATAATTATACTTTGCTTTCCGGTAATTTTTTGTGCTGCCCAACAGGTGCGCCCGGCAAAATCTTCGGAAATTTATAGAGAAATCAAAACTTTAAAGCACTTGCCAAAGGTTTTATATCTGGCCGCCCATCCGGATGATGAAAATACGGGTTTACTATCATGGTTAATTAACGAGCAAAATGTAGAAACCGGTTATTTATCACTTACCAGGGGTGATGGCGGACAAAACCTTTTGGGTACCGAACAAGGTGCGGCCTTAGGCCTGATCAGAACGCATGAACTTTTAGAAGCTCGGAGATTGGATGGTGCACAGCAATTTTTTACCAGGGCGATTGATTTCGGTTTTTCTAAAAATACAAACGACACTTTTAAACAGTGGGATGCCGATAGCATTACGGCAGATGTGGTATGGGTAATTAGAAAATTCAGACCAGATGTAATTATTTGCCGTTTTCCACCTACAGCTGCTGCAGGTCATGGTCAACATGCTGCATCTGCTGTTCTAGCCGAAAAAGCTTTTAAAGCTGCGGCCGATAAAGATATGTTTCCAAATCAGCTCAAGTATGTTTCCGTTTGGCAGCCAAAAAGATTGTTATGGAATACTTTTAGGTTTGGTTCTGTAAATACTACTTCCGAAAATCAATTAAAAGCCACAGTTGGCCAGTACGATGCACAGCTGGGGATGGGTTATGGTGAATTGGCGGGTTTAAGCAGGAGTTTGCACAAAAGTCAGGGAGCAGGTACACAATCAGTTGCAGGTGTACGTGCTGAATATTTTACAAATGTTTTGGGCGAGCCATCAAAAAGAACTCTTTTTGATGGTTTAAGTCTTAATTGGTCTGACAAAGGAATTGGCGATATTGACGAACTGATTGATATTATCCTGCTATCTTTTAATTACAATCAACCAGATAAGAGTTTGCACGGTTTATTGATGTTGAGAAAGAAGATTGCCGAATTACAGGATGTAGCCCTTAGAAAAGATAAGCTGACAGCTATTGACAATATTATTTTAAGTTGTGTAGGTTTTATGGGTGAAGTTGTAACCAACCAACCTGAAGCCATTGCTGGTAATGGCTATAATTTCCGTTTAAATTTAATTTCGAGGTCTGCTACTCCGATAACCGTAGAAAATGTAAACTGGTTGAATCAAACAGATAATTTGAACCGGAAACTTGATAACGACTCGTTGTTTACCATTGAACGTAAAATACAGATTCCTGCAGATGCTTCGCCCACTGAGCCGTATTGGCTGGCCAAACCAGCTAAAAATGCAGCAACTTTCAGTGTAGCAAACGATACGCTGATCGGATTGCCCGAAATGCAATCGCCACTTAATGTATTGGTATCTTTAAAAATAGAAAATGAAAAATTTGACATCAGATTGCCTTTATCCTATAAAAAGCTGGATCCTGTTAAAGGCGATGTAATAGAGCCGTTGCGCATTATACCTCTGCTGGATTTAAGTTTTAGCGAACCTGTTTACTTTGCTAAAGAAAAAGAAGCGTTAAACGTTAATCTCCGCTTAAAAGCCAATAAGAACATCAATTATGGTAAGGTGAGTTTCAAGATCGGAAACCAGATAGTGAAGACTTTTCAAGGCATTAATTTAGCCGAAAACACCATTACCACCAAAGATTTCTTAATCCCGGTTGAAGATTTGGCCAAAATTAAAACCAGTCAAAATAAGCTGGAAGCTGTTTTTTCATCAGAAGCAAATGAATATTCGAGGGGGCAGGTACTTATTCAATATCCACATTTGCCAACATTACAGTATTTTGTTCCGGCCACAACATGGTTAATTAAAGGCGACGTAAAAGTGCTGGCCAAAAAAATAGGTTACATTGAAGGTGCGGGAGATCTGATTCCTGAGTTTTTAAGACAGGCAGGTTTACAGGTTGATGTTTTAACCGAAGCAGATATCTTAAATACAGTAAAACTGGCAAGTTATGATGCTGTGGTAACAGGAGTTAGGGTTATCAATACCGAAAAACGAATTAAAAATTGGCAAGCTGCACTGCGTAGCTATGTTGAAAACGGAGGCACTATCGTAATGCAATACAATACCACTCAGGATATGGCATTGCAAGATTTCGGCATTTATCCATTCTCCATCAGCGGTAAAAGAGTAACTGAAGAAAACGCTGAGGTTAAACTCTTAAATCCCAATCACAAACTCCTTAATTCTCCTAATAAAATTACTTCAGATGATTTTAAAGGTTGGGTGCAGGAGCGCGGAGCTTATTTCCCCGATCAATGGGATGCTAAATATGAGCCGCTTTTTGAAATGCACGATACCGGTGAAGAACCGCTTCAGGGATCAACATTATATGCTAAATATGGAAAAGGAAACTTTATTTATACTCCCTTAGCCTTTTTTAGGCAATTGCCAGCTGGCAATGTGGGCGCAGCAAGGCTTTTCTTTAACTTTTTGTCTGCTGGTAAATGATGAAAAATCAATTCAAAAACTGGAATACTTGGTATGTGCTACTTGCTTTGGCACTGGTATTTCAGATTGTATTTTATTATTTGTTTACTAAATTCTGGGCGTGAGTAATATCGATTGGGCAGTATTGATATTTACATTGCTTGCGGTGGTAACGTATGGCGTTTTTATCGGCCGCGGACAAAAAAGCAACGCATCATACTTAAAGGCAGATAATAAAATGCCCTGGTACATTGTGTTACTGGGGATTATGGCTACCCAGGCCAGTGCCATTACTTTTTTATCGGCACCAGGGCAGGCTTATACAGATGGTATGCGTTTCGTTCAATATTATTTCGGCTTGCCGCTGGCAATGATCGTTATATGCATCACTTTCATCCCGATTTTTCAAAAATTAAATGTTTATACTGCTTACGAGTATCTTGAAAACCGTTTTGATAAAAAAACAAGAGTTTTAACCTCACTTTTGTTTCTGTTTTCCCGTGGATTGTCGACAGGGATTAGTATTTATGCCCCAAGTATTATCCTGTCTAGTGTTTTAAACTGGAACATCTATTTAACAAATATTTTAACTGGTGGAATACTACTGATTTATACATACGTTGGCGGTGCAAAAGCCATTGCGCATACACAAAAGCTGCAATTTCTGATAATTTTAGGAACAATGGCCTTTGCCGGATATCTTTTGGTGGAAAATATGCCCAATGGCATCGGTTTTAAAGATGCGCTGTATCTTGCCGGTAAATCGGGAAAATTAAATGTAATAACTACAGAATTTGATTGGAAGGATAAATACAATATCTGGAGTGGTTTAATTGGTGGTTTCTTTCTCGCTCTTTCTTATTTTGGCACTGATCAGAGTCAGGTTGGAAGGTACATCACCGCAAAAGACAATACCAATGCAAAAATGGGGCTGCTCTTAAACGGATTGGTTAAAATACCAATGCAGTTTGCAATCTTATTAATCGGTGCTTTACTTTTCGCATTTTTCTCCTTAAAACCTGCACCGATCTATTTCAATGAGCGTTCCTATCAATATTTAAAAGAAACGCAGCCACAGCAGGCTGCTGTTTTCGAAAAAGAACACAATGCCTTGGCGCAGAAATTTAATGAGCAATCAAAAACCATACTTGTAGAAAAGGAACAGCAATCACCATTGTTAAATGTTGCTATTGAAAATTTTAAGTCAACCCAAAAACAAGTGAAAGAACTTCATGGTAAGGTAGAGGAAGCAATCAACAAAGCGAATTACAATGCAGAAAAAACAGATACCAATTATATATTTTTATATTTTGTTAAAAATACACTTCCGGTGGGAATGATCGGTTTGCTTTTCGCCGTCATATTTTTAGCCAGTTGGGGATCAATATCTGCGGCATTAAATTCATTGGCCGCCTGTTCGTTAAAAGATGTGCACCTCATTTTTAAAAAAAGAGCGGTAAACGACGAAACAGAGCTAAGATACAGCAGGCTGCATACATTGGCCTGGGGCATTTTTTCGATTGCGGTAGCCATGTTTGCCACACAAATGGGTTCGTTAATTGAAGCGGTTAATGTATTGGGTTCCTTATTTTATGGGCCTATACTTGGTATTTTCCTAGTGGCATTTTATTTTAAAAAGATAAACGGCCCTTTGGTGTTTTTTGCCGCAATCTTTTCCGAAATCGCAGTTATTGCTGTTTATGAGTTTGATATTGTTTCATTCCTTTGGCTTAACGTAATTGGTGCCGCTGCGGTAATTATATTCTCATTACTTGGGATGATATTTTATAATCCGCATGTTAAAGCCAATAATACGTCTAAAGCATAGTACATTCGGTAGACGAAAAAGGTAGAAAATTACTAATGAAATAATAAAAACGTTTCTTCGTTTTAAGACACTGGGATTATAGTTTTTATCAACTGAAAGCCATAAATTCGTAAAATTAAAAACAACAAAAACAGATAAATATAATACTATGAAAACGATGATTAAATCAATCGCTTTGCTATTTACGGCAATTACCATTTCTGTAAGTGCAATGGCACAAGATGCTCAGCCTAAGCCAAGTCCTGCGGCTACTGCAACAGGAAAAGTAAAGGGTGCAACCATTACCATTAACTACAGCAGTCCGGCAGTTAAAGGACGTAAAATTTGGGGAGGCCTTGAGGCTTTTGATAAAGTATGGCGTGCGGGTGCTAATGAGGCAACTACTTTTGAAACCGATAAAGATATCATGGTAGAAGGTAAAGCTTTGGCTGCAGGAAAATACAGCTTCTTTTTAATCCCTAAAGAAAGTGGAACCTGGACAGCAATTTTTAACAAGGAGCCAAAACAATGGGGAGCTTACAAATACGAAGAAGCTAAAGATGCTTTACGCGTTGATGTTAAAACGAAAGCATTAAAAGCTACCCAAGAGCGTTTGGTATATAAAATTACTAAAAGTGGTTTCTCTTTGGATTGGGATAAAATTTCAGTTCCGGTTACCATCAAATAATAACAATAATCTTATTTAAAGCCGTCTTGATTTTATATTTAGACGGCTTTTTTTGTTTTATTATCATCCTGATCTTGTGATGTTGTCTCTTGTTACCACTATCAGCCTGGATAACAGATCAGCCAACAACAATTACCCTAATACTATTAATTTAACGTTTTAACCACAGATGAGCACAGATAAACACGGATTTTCCTATCTGTGTGTATCCTTTTTATCCGTGGTTAGATTATATTAAATGTCCGGATAACCAATCCAGCCAACAACAGTTATCCTAATACTATTGATTTAATGTTTTTAACCACAGATAAACACGGATCTTTAAATCTGTGTGCATCCTTATTATCTGTGGTTTGATTATATATTAAAGGACCGGATCACAAAACCATACCAACAATTAACCCAATACCGTTAATTAAGCATTTTAACTACAGATGAGCACAGATAAACACAGATTTTCATATCTGTGTGCATCCTTTTTATCTGTGGTGAAATTACGTTCACCCGTAATTAGGGCTTCTAACAGCAAGACCAAGAACTTCTGTAAAGAAGCTAAAACATAATATCTACTTCATGTTAAAATGTTATTTTAGGCCGATTTAAAAACAGTACTACATAATGAAGTTTTATATTAAACTCCTGGCCTTTTTGCCGCTCATTTCATTAAACGTTTTAGCACAACACAAATCTCAGCTATTCACAGTCGAAACTGCAAAACCTGTAGATCAGGTAAATGTTTTCCTGGGCTCCTCTGCAGATCACGGACAAATGTCGCCAGCCGCATCTGCACCATTTAGTATGTTAAGCATCGGTCCGCAAACGTATCCTAAAACACATACAGGTTACGAATTCCTGGCCAAAAAATTTGAGGGTTTTACCCATAATCGTTTTGAGGGCGTAGGTTGCCAGGGTTCTGGTGGGAATATTTTCATTAAACCCTTTTTAGGTACCGATCCGGCGCAAACTGAGCTCATCAAAGTTTCAGAAAAAGCAAATCCTGGGTATTACGAAGTGGGCTTTGAAAATAAAATTAAAGCAAGTTTTACGGTGTTGGGCAAAGCAGGGAAACATGCTTATCAATTTCCGAAAGGGGCAAAAGGTTTTTATATTGATTTAAGTTACGCCTTTAACGGCGCTTTCGTGGCAGAATCTCACGATATAAATGGCAACAGTGTAAGTGGATGGATTACTGCTAAAACCACTTGTGGGGTAGGTAAATATAAGCTGTTCTATTACATGGAAATCGGAAATAATGTTTCATGGAAAATAATTGATGATCATAAAATGATTGCCACTTTAAAAGAAGATGTAACTTCATCAGGTATCAATATCGCACTTTCATCGGTAAGTGTGGAATATGCAAAAGCCGCTATCAATAAAAACCCTTTTAACACCGTTAAAGAACAAAGTAAGGCTGAATGGAATACGAATCTTTCCAAAATTGCAGTAAACGGCGATCTGGAAAGCGCAAAACTGTTCTATTCACTATTATACCGTACCATGCAATCGCCTTATGTAATTTCTGAAACTGATGGCACTTACCGCAATACAAAAGGTGAAATTCAAAAGGATAAAGAAATCCGTTACAATGGCTGGGCCATATGGGACAACTACCGCACCCAGTTACCTTTACTTTCTTTAATAGCACAAAACCACTATTCAGGAATGGTGAATTCTATTGCCGATTTATATAACTCAGGAAAAAAAGATTATGCAGGGCAAAATGAGCCATCAAATACGGTCCGTTCTGAACATGCCATTGTGGTATTGCTCGATGCTTACCGAAAAGGCTATCCTATAGATTTTAATAAAATTGCCGATTCATTGGTGAAAGAAGTTGATGGTTTAGATTATAAATCGCCAGATAAAGCACTTGAATCGAGTTATGATAATTGGGCATTATCTGAAATTTTCAAGATTTTAAACAATCAGGAAAAATCAACTTTTTACCTCAATAAGGCACTGGATTATAAAAAATACTGGAATAAGGATTTTAAAGATATGAGCAAAAATGATGTAGACAGGATGCAGGCCAGAGGATTGTACCAGGGCACGATCTGGCAATACCGGTGGTTTGTTCCATACGATTTCAAAGGATTGATAGCGCTTGATGGTGGAGAAGAAGCTTACCTTGCTAAGCTTGACGAGTTTTTTGCCCGCGATTTATATAATCATGCCAATGAGCCCGATCTTCAGGTACCATTGATGTACAATACCACCAAATTGGGCTATAAATCGCAATATTGGATGCATCAATTGGCTGCTGATACAGTAATTCAGAATTATTTTAACGATAACAGTAGGGGAATTGGCAGTTATATTGGCAAAATCTACCGAAATCAACCACATGCTTATCTCCGTACCATGGATGATGATGCGGGGGCAATGAGTGCATGGTATATATTTGCAGCAAGTGGCTTTTCTCCAGCCTGTGTAGGTTGGCCGGTATACTATTTAAATGTGCCTTTGTTTCCATCACTTAGCTATAACCTGCCGAAAGGGAAAACTTTTACCATCGAAACAGAAAATTTTAACCTCAAAAATAAATACATCAAAGCTGTTTTTCTTAACGGAAAGCCCTTCAAAAGGAATTACATCACCCAAGATGAAATTAATGCTGGAGGGGTACTTAAAATTGTAGCTTCGGCGGTTCCGGTAAAGATTTCGGATACAGAAAACTGGATTTCCAGCCTTGAAAAATAATTTAAAAAAAAATAACTTACCCCGCAAACTTATTTCAATAATTCCTGTTGTTCTAGTATAAATTTCAAGATCATGGCACCTTTAAAATTAAGCGAAGAACAGCATGCTACATTAAGCAACAAGAACACATTAGAACAAATTAACGATCAACCTTTAGAACTTCATCCAGAAGCCTATAAAGTAAAAGGCCCATCTCCGGATAAGATGAAAACAGTATCATCTTCATTAAGGAACTACGCCCACGGTTTGTACGGGTTGTTGTAAACGCCTCCAATAAAATCTCATCATACCAGATTATATAAAGCAGTTAAGTATAAAACTTAACTGCTTTTTTGTTTGTACAAAGAAGTCAAGTTTTTAAAACTTGACTTCTTGGATTATAAAGCCCTATCTTGTTGCTATGAAACAAAGCGCAGGTATTTTACTCTTCAGAAAGAAAGATCAGCATCTCGAATTTTTTCTTGTACATCCCGGCGGTCCTTTTTTTGTTAAGAAAGATTTAGGATTTTGGACAATACCCAAAGGGGAATTAAATGCAAATGAAGAGCCATTAAATGCCGCCATCAGAGAGTTTGCCGAAGAAACAGGCAAAACATTATCCGGTGATTTTATACCGTTAAGTGCAGTTGTGCAAAAAGGAGGTAAAAAGGTTTTATGCTGGGCCATTGAAGGGGAGTTGGATCCTTCTAACATTGTGAGCAATACTTTTGAAATTGAATGGCCTCCACGATCAGGGAAAAAGCAAAATTTTGCTGAAGTGGATAAGGCTGGGTGGTTTAATTATAACGATGCGGTTAAACACATTAATGAAAAACAGATTGCTTTACTCGATGAACTTACATTGAAACTAAGTAGCTAATCCAATATGAGAAATTTCCTTTCCTGAACAATTAATAATCATTAAATTCTGTTGTAGACTGGAAATATTTCTATCATAAACAAAACATTATTAATGATGTCATTTTTACGCTTAATTAATAATTTAAGCTTTTTCTTTGGCACATTTGTTTATCATAAAAACGAAGAAATGAATACACAAAAAATAGGTTGGATTGGGCTAGGTAATATGGGTATCCCAATGGCAGAACAATTAATAAAAGCTGATTACGCCGTTACGGTTTATAACAGGAGCAAGGATAAAGAAGCTGTTTTGAAAGAAATGGGTGCTTCAATTGCTGAAACACCAAAAGATTTGATTGCAGCTACCGATGTGGTAATTGTTATGGTTACCGATGATGTGGCAATAGAACAGATTTTTAAAGGAGATGATGGACTTTTTAGCGCAGAGAATGCTGGCAAAATCATCATTAATATGAGTACGGTTTCTCCTTCAATTTCAAAAGAAACGGCTGCATTATGCCAAGATAAAGGAAGTATATATTTAGATGCGCCAGTTTCTGGAAGTGTAAAACAGGCAGAAACAGGTCAGTTGGTAATTATGGTAGGAGGCGATGAAACTGCTTTCAACGAGGTAAAACCAATTCTCGAAAAAATGGGTAAAATGGCAGTGCGCCTCGGCGAAGCAGGTGTTGGCAATGTGGCAAAACTCGCCATAAATTCATTATTGGCATTATATACCCAGGGTTTGGCAGAAACTGTTGTGTTTGCCAATCAACAAGGCATTAGAACCGAAGATTTACTTAATCTGATTAACAACGGGGCTATTGCCAATGTATTCACCAAAATTAAAGGCGATGTAATTGCTGCTGATAATTATAAACCCGCTTTTGCACTTAAGCACATTGTAAAAGATTTAAATCTAGCTAAAGCCATCGGTCTTGATTTGCCTTTAGCGAAAACAGCACGGAATACCTTTGAGGCAGCAGCTGCAAATTACGGAGAAGAAGATTTGATTGCAGTAATTAAGCAGCTTAAAGCATAATTGTAATAATTTGTTAATTGTTAATTATCAGTCTGTTCGGATAAAAATTCGAGCAGATTTTTTTGTATAATGCCTTCTTTGTTTTGTCCGATGATTATATCATTTAATGTAATAACATATTTTGGATAGTTATCCTCTATTTTTAAAAGGTTTCCAAATTCACGGTTAGCAGTGGTTTCGCTCTGTATAGTTAGGCAAACTTGTATATACGTTTTATTGCCATTTTTATCGGCTACAAAATCAATTTCATTTTCGCCCAGTTTACCAACAAAAACGTTAAAATTTTGCTGTTTTAAATGTAGATAAACTGCGTTTTCCATTAATTTATGTAGATCAGCAACTTGGTTAAAACCTATAATTGCGTTTCTAAGGCCTAAATCCTCAAAATAATATTTTTCTCCTATTTCGAATATTTTTAGCCCACCCACTTCAGAGCGCTGAACCTTATGCACAAAAAAAGTATTGCTCAAAGCCCGCAAATAGTTTATGGTTAGTTGCGTGGAAATCTCTACTTTTTGCGATTTCAGGTATTTGCTGATATTATTAGCTGAAAATAAGCTTCCCATATTATCTGCGAGATAGGCCACAAGGTTTTCTAGAAAGGAAACACTACGTATATTTTCTCTGGCCACAACATCTTTTAGTAAAATGGTCGAATAAACGCTTCGCAGGTATTCGTAAGGCAGATTTTCTTGTAGTCCGATATTTGGTAAAAAAGGCATTCCTCCATACTTAAGGTAAAGTATAAGTGATTCTTGTTTATTTTCAAGTTGATGAAATTCAAGAAATTCAATAAAGCTTAATGCATGAATCTGAAAAACCATATACCTTCCGGATAACTGAGTGGCAAGTTCGCCTGAAAGCATGTTGGCATTACTGCCTGTACAATATATATCGCAGGTATTTTTTGCAAGTAAACTCCGTAAAGTTCTTTCAAATTCCTTTACCTCCTGAACTTCATCAATAAAAAAATAATTATTTTTATTGCTTGGAAATTTGTCTTTAAGGTGATTGGTTAAATCTTCATGTGTTTTAATATGTGTAAAATCATCCACTTCCATATTTATATACATAATGTTCGCTTTTTTATCAATTGCTTTGATATTTTCCATTAACTGAAGCATAACATAACTCTTACCAACACGCCTTTGGCCAGTAATTACCTTTATTACCTGTTTGTTGATAAATGGAGTAATCCGATTTGTATATATGGGTCTTTTGATAAGTTTCATGTATGCCGTATACTTTTCTCAAAAGTAATAAAAGTTTCATGTATATCGTAAACTTATAAACAAATCGTAAAAAGTTTCATGTATACCGTATAAAAAACCTTTAAGAAAGTTAGATTTTTAGTCCGCCGAAAGTGCTGCCTAAAATAATAGCAAGAACAATTAATGTTATTATAACATACATTTTATCCTTCTCGATTACAAAGGCAAATAGCGAAAATACAATTCGCATTATGGGCGTAATGATTAAGAGCAATACTCCAAACTGGATAATGGCCATGGGTTTTAATGTGAAAATCCCCATAAAAATCCCTTTAAAGGTAATATAACTGTTTTCTTCGCCTTTAAAGATATGATAATCCGGCCTGGCCGCTGTTCCATATTGAATGAGAAAGAGTATGCCGCCTGCTAACACCACTATACTGGCTGTAATTACACCAAACCGTAATAATTTTCCAACAATTTTTTCTACGTCGCGATCTTGTATAAGATGTGTGGAGATAATATTTTTCATAATTTTTTATTAAAATTTATGTTGATAGCCATTGTAGATCATTTCGAAGGCAACAAATGTAATGGCGATACAAAAGATAATTCTCAATGTTGATGGATTGATGCCTGTTAATAATTTTGCTCCGGTAAAAGCTCCGCCCAATACACCAAGTACAACCGGAAATGCAATTCCAGGATCCATGTATCCACGTTGCAAATAAACTACAGCACTGGCTGCTGCGGTAACACCAATCATAAAATTACTCGTGGTAGTACTCACTTTAAAAGGAATTTTCATTGCTGTATCCATTGCCAGTACTTTTAGTGCACCAGAACCGATACCCAATAAGCCCGACATTACACCAGCTACCGTCATGATGGAAAAACCGGCACCAACGTTTTTTAATTTATAATCTACTATTCCTGTTGGGGTAGGATAGCTGCTGTTAAGCTTGAGTATTGCAGAAAGTTTACTGCCCTCAGTTAAGGCCACCTGGTTTTTTTTCCTTAAAGTCATTGCTGCCGAAAAGAGCAATACGCTCCCGAAAAGAATCGCAATGGTATTTGTTGGAGTATAAACTGCAATTAAAGCACCAATTACCGCACCAACTGTTGTGGCGATTTCTAAAAACATACCCAAACGGATATTGGTAATTCCCTCTTTAATGTACGCGCTTGCAGCACCTGATGAATTGGCGATGGAAGCCAGTAAAGCGGCACCAATTGCATAGCGGATATCGACGTGAAAAACAAGGGTAAGTAAGGGGATAACAACTACGCCTCCGCCAAGACCGGTTAATGATCCAACGAGCCCTGCGAGATAAGCACCGAGGATGAGGATCAGGGTAAAAGTTAAAATTGACATGATATTAATGATTATTGTTCAAAATTGTTGTAATTGTTGCACTTGCGGTTTCGGTATCGCTTTGCTCTATTGCGTTAAAAAGTGCCTGGTGCAAGTGATGGCTCATTGCGAAATGGCTAATCCCTGAAGGAGCTCTTTTGGCAAAGAAATCGCGGATAATGATCGTGAAGCTTTCATAAAGGTCGGCCAGAACGCGGTTCCCTGAGGCGCGGGCAATGGCGAGGTGAAATTCGATATCGGCATTGGTACATTCCGCTCTTAATTCATGCTCAATTGCTCTTTTTCTACTTTCAAGTGCATCATGAATTATTTGAAGATCTGAATCTGTGCGGTTTAGGGTAGCTAAACGTACAATTTCCTGTTCAAGCAAAGCCCTTACCTGATTAATCTCTTCGAAATTCGAACTCCGCAGGCGTTGTTCAATCGGTTCGGTAGGCACGGCATTAACTTTTGTTCCGAAACCTTGCTGAACGGTGAGGATTCCAGATAGGGTAAGCGATTTAATTGCCTCTCTAACTGTAGAACGACCTACATTATAAAGTTCCATTAACGCAGGCTCTGATGGGATTTTTTCACCAACTTTAAATTTTCCGTCTTTAATATCACTCCGGATTTTAGCGGATACCTGCTCAAATAGTCTGCTCTCCTGATTCATAATTTTAAATTAACAATACAAACATACGATGTTTATTTTAAACATCAGATGTTTTGGGTCTTTTTATTTTCATTTTTCGCTGACGGTTCAATATTTCTACTTATTGGAGTGTGCTTATTTATTGATTTTTAAAACTTTACGCGTTAGCATATGTTATTTCCTTCTAACTCAAAATAAATATGAACATCACATTAGAACAGGCTGAACAGGTAATTGCTGCGGCTAAGGCCAAAGCCATTGAAATTAATACTAAAATGAATATTGCAGTAGTAGATACAGGCAGTAACCTGCTTGCTTTTGCGCGTATGGATGGTGCCTGGCTAGGATCGGCTGATATTGCACAAAAAAAAGCCAAAACAGCCAATTGGTTTTTGATGGATACAAAAGCCTTAACACCACTTGTTCAACCTGGAGAACCATTATTTAATATTGAGCACTCAAACGGTGGGTTAATTACTTTTCCGGGTGGTGTGGTAATTAAAAATGATGCAGGTGAGATTATTGGTGCAATTGGTGTTTCGGGCAGCACTGTTGATGATGATCATGCCGTGGCTATTGCCGGGGCAGAGGCTTTATAGTAAATTTTGTTCTTCTATGCTGTTTATCTGGTTTATCCTAATGGGAAACTTGATAAACAGCATCTTTCCTTCCGCTTAATCAATCTGGTAAATCAACCTGTTTTAAGTAAATTTATTTACATCTTCATCCGTAAAGTTGATTTTTAAACACCTATAAAATTAAAATTCAAATTTTATTTTCAGTAATGCCTGTTTATATAGCGTATAAGGCCAATTATTTGAAAAAAAGAAAAATATTTAACCTAATATTTGTAACGTACGATATTTATCGTACCTTTAAATTATGAAAAGTAATCAAGCTGGAAATAATCTGCCCGAACCTACTAAAGCCGAATTGGAAATTCTTCAGGTATTGTGGGAGTTCGGACCATCTACAGTTCGGTTTGTAAACGATAAATTGAACATTCAAAAAGAGGTAAACTATACTTCAACTTTAAAGCAGATGCAAATTCTGACCGAAAAAGGGATCTTAAAACGTGATGAAAGCCAAATGAAACACATTTATATTCCGGTTGAGGCAGAAGAAAAAACAAAAGTTCAACTGTTAGATCGTTTCGTTAATACTTTGTACAAAGGCTCAGCTTCGCAGTTGATGATGCAGTTGTTGGGTAATGAAAAAACATCTAAACAAGAAATTGAAGAGATAAAGCGGCTATTGGATAGCATGGATTAACAGAATCTAAAAGAACCACAATCATGGATTTTAAATTAATTAAGCTTTTACCCGAAAATTGGCTGCATGCATTAGGGGCTACCTTGTTCCACTCGTTATGGCTTGGTGTAATCCTGTCTCTTATTGCAGGCCTGGTGATGTTCACAACCCGCAAAGCAAGCGCTAGCCTGAGGTACAACCTGTTAACCATTTGTTTGGGGCTTTTTGTTTTGTCCATCAGCATTACCTTTTTTAACGAACTTCATAAACCCAGCGCTTACGAGAACCAAATTATTCATCAAAGCGGAATTAATGTGCCAACTGCGCTGGCAGATCAACAAACAGTAGCCGCATTACAACATAATATGTACTCCGGAATAAACAGAATCCTTTCGGCCTGGAATGCCTATTCTTATCAGATTGTATTGATATGGTTTTTAATTATTTGTGGCAAAAGCATCCAGTTAATGGTAGGTTTAAATGGTGTATATCATTTACGCAGGCATAAAACTTATGCTGCGGGAATAAAATGGGACGAAAAATTAACTGAACTTACCGCAAAGATGGGTTTAACCCAACCTGTTAAGATAATGCAATCGGGCATTGCGCATGCACCCATGGTGGTAGGGCACTTAAAACCGCTCATACTGATTCCGCTAGGTTTGCTAAATGGGCTTTCGAAAGCCGAAGTTGAGGCTATTCTTGCGCATGAACTTGCGCATATCAAGCGTAAAGATTATTTGGTAAACCTGTTGCAGAGCTTTATTGAAATTGTTTTCTTCTTTAACCCGGCGGTACTTTGGGTATCACAATTAATAAAAACAGAACGCGAAAATTGCTGTGATGATTTGGCCATCGCATGCGTGGATGATCGCAAAAACTATGTTCAAGCCCTTATAGTCTGTCAGGAATTTAAGCAGCGTGCACCTGCTTATGCCATGGCGATTACAGGTAAGAACGGTAGCCTGCTGCATAGAGCCAGCAGGATGTTATTTAACACCAATTCAACTTTAAACAAAATGGAAAAAACAATATTAACCATCGCCCTGGTATCGGTAGTGGTTTGTACTGCCGCTTTTAAAAGTGTAGGCAATGCAAAAACAACTACCAAAAAAGAAGTGTCCAGTTTAGTGCAGATTAAACAGGATAGCACCAGAAAAACTAAATCTACACAAAGCAAACCGACTGATCAACTGGAGAAGGAAATCAATGTGAAAATGGAACGACAACTTAAACAGTTGGATGAAAAGCGTAAAAAAGCCGAACCAGATGAAGATGTAAATGCCAGAGCTGAAGATTTAAAAGCAAGGCAGCAAGATGCAGATCATGCTAAGGAGGATGCCAGAGCAAGAATAGAGGACGCTAAGGTAAGAATTGAAGACGAGATGTTAAGAAAAGTTGAAGAAAAATGGGCTAAAGAAGATGCCAAATGGGCTAAAGAAGATGCTAAGTGGGCAAAAGAAGATGCTAAATGGGCTCAGGATGATAAGCGTGGTGATGGTCCTCGTTCACCAAGGGCACCCCGCCCGCCGCGCCCGCCAAGAGCACCACGAACTCCGAGATCGTCTATCGCCGTTCCTGCAATGCCTGCCGTGCCAGCAGTTCCTGCATTGCCACCAAATCAAATAAATCCACCAACTCCGCCTACGCCGCCATTAAATAATGGTAAAACGGTTACCAAAACGGGTACTCAGCGCACGGTTACTTCCAAAAGCGTTACCAATGGTGACGGCCATGATTATACCAACCAAATCAATCAACAATTGATGAAAGACGGAATCATCAGCAGCACCAATAAATTATCGTACAAGCTTAATAAGGATGAACTGATTGTAAATGGCGAAAAACAAAGTGCCGACGTTCAGAAAAAGTACAAGCAAAAGTTTTTAAAAAACGATAACCATTCGCTGATGTATAATTTTCTGATCGAAAACAACAAAAACTAATTTTCTAAAAGCGCTAATCCAATAACACATCATGAAATTTAAGCTCGTGGCTTTTTTAGCCTCATGGATAAATATTGCCCTTACTTTTGCCCAAGCTCAACCCCAACAAAGCCGAATTTATGGTCGTGTATTGGATGCCGATGAAAAAAATATAGAATTTGCCACTATTGCCCTGATTAAAGATTCGTTGCTGATAAAAACTACTTTTACAGAAAAAGACGGCCTGTTTAGTTTTGATAAGCTCGCTTATGGCAAGTACATCATCAAAGTATCGGTTGTGGGTTCGCCCATTTATCAAACCGATACTTTGGTTTTAACACCTGATCATACTGTTATTAATTTAACCGATATTAAGATCAAAACGGGAGCAACAAATTTAAAGGAAATCAATGTTTCGGGCCAGAAAGCTTTTGTAGAGCGTAAGATAGACCGTACAGTGGTTAATGTTGATGCTTTAATTTCTAATGCTGGTACAACTGCACTGGATGTATTAAGTAAATCGCCCGGTGTAAATGTAGATCAAAATGGTGTAATCTCGCTAAAGGGAAAAGGTGGTGTAGCTGTATTTATTGATGATAAACCGACCTATTTATCGGGGGCCGACCTTGAAAATTACCTGCGTTCGTTGCCGTCTTCTTCACTTGATCAGATTGAACTGATGACCAACCCGCCTGCCAAGTACGATGCTGCAGGAAATGGAGGGGTTATTAATATAAAAACTAAAAAAACCAAAACCGCTGGTTTTAATGGAGGGATTAATCTGAGTTTGAACCAGGGAGAATTAAGCCGATCGAACAATAGTTTCAATTTTAATTACCGAAAGGATAAAATTAATGTCTTCGGAAACCTGAGTTACAACCTGAACAATAGTTTTACAGATCTTGATCTTAACAGGAAATACAAAAATGAAGATGGTAGTGCCAAATCCTACTTCAATCAAAATTCTTATTTCCGTAGGCATGGCAACACATTTAATTTAAAAACCGGTTTAGATTATTATGCTTCTGATAAAACCACCTGGGGTATTGTGCTTACCGGAATGAACCGGATTTCTAAGCAGGTTAATAACAATACCAGTAATTTATCCAATGCTTCTGTTCAGTTGGATTCTGTTATAAGGGCTGAAAATATCGATCAGATTAAATACCAAAATGCAGGGGTAAATTTAAATTACCGGCATAAATTTAACCAGGCTGGCCGGGAGATCACTTTTGATGCCGATTACCTGTTGTACCGTAACCAAACTGATCAAACCTATTATAATTTCAGTTATCTGCCTGCCGGAACTTTAAAATATCAGGATATTTTAACAGGTAATTTGCCTGCTGATATTGATATTTATACGGCTAAAATGGATTATTCCCACCCACTCGAAAACAAATGGAAGATTGATGCGGGTGTTAAAACTGCTTACACAAAAACAGATAATATTGCCGACTATTTTAATACTGCCAATAATAAAACCAATGCCGATTACGAAAAGAGCAACCACTTTTTATATGAAGAAAATATTAATGCGGTTTATTTGAATATGAGTCGTGAAGGAAAGCGTTTTTCCTTACAGGCAGGATTGCGCTATGAAAATACAGTCTCAAATGGTCATCAGCTTGGCAATCTGATTAAACCTGATTCGAGTTTTAAGCGAACTTACAACAGTTTGTTTCCAACACTTTATTTTTCTTACAAATTAGATACTGCCGGCAACAACCAACTGGGTTTGAATTACGGCAGGCGGATCGATCGTCCCTATTACCAGGATTTGAATCCATTTTTCTCTCCGCTGGATAAATTTACCTACTATGTAGGAAATCCTTTCCTGAGGCCATCATTTACACAAAGTATCGAACTTTCGCATACCTTTAAAAACAAAATCACCACCACATTTGGGTACAGTTGGGTTAGGGATGAAGTAAATGAAACCATCGAAATAGTGGAGGGTACGTATTACAGCCGACCTGCAAATGTGGGCAAAACAACAGTGACTAACGTTTCGGTTGATGCCGAAATAGGCCTGGCCAAGTGGGTTAAGCTGAATGCTTACCTGGAGGTTGCGAAAATGGTTTCTAAAACCGATTTCTATACGGGGTTTTTGGTTACCAATGGAAGTTATTTCAGGGCAAACCCTACGTTGCAGTTTAAAATAAGTGACACATGGAATGCCGAGTTGAATATGCGTTATCAAAGTAAATTTTCTAATGTTCAGTTTTTCCTGGGTTCTGTGCATGAATTTGGAGCGGCTGTGCAGAAAAAGCTTTCCCCAAAAAGCACACTCAAGTTAACAGCAAGCGATATATTTAGAAACCGTATTTACAGAGGCGTAATTAATAACCTTGCAGCCACAGAGGCCAATTGGGTAAACAAACAAGATTCTCGTGCGGTGGTGCTGAGTTACAGTTACCGTTTTGGAAAGGCATTTTCGTTGCCAGCCAAGCATGAATCTTCTGGTGCAGATGCTGAAAAAAATAGGGTAAAGAATTAGGGTTTATTTTCAGGAGGCGAAGCTTATTTGACTTCGGTTTACCTCAATTGTAAGCGTGGCAGAGTTCGAATGATGTTCAGTTAACTCAGTTAACAATGATGGAACATAAAAAAGTTTATGAGGAAAAATATGAGCAGTTTCACCCTATTTCAATAAATAGTATGATTTATTATTCTAATTCTCTAAAAGAGTTATCAAATCATACTTGATCAGTTCCCAGTGTTTTCCCCTCATGCAGATTGGATCGGGTTCATGATCGGCAGGCCCAAAATCGCTCATGTTTCTTCTAATAAGTAAAGGATCGTGGTTGTAAGGATATCGTTTTTGATGAAGTGCCAACATTTGTTGTAATGAAAAAGATTCCATTAGTTCATGAATATCCCAAAAATCTTTTTTCCTACCGCCCCTCTGAATCACATCTACTTTCATAGCCAAAATTTCCGCTATTGTGGCCATTCGAATACCATCAACAATAAGCGGCTCAAATATAAAGTTATCAGTATAGTAAAAGTCGAGTTTAACAAGCGTACTTTCATCTTTTCCTACCCTGTATGATTTTCCCATTGCTACTGGCATATTAGATACACCAAAAATAAAATCAAAGTGATTAGTTAGAAAAGAATCAATTTCTTTAAAGTTTACTGATCCGTAAGTTGCATCTGTAAATAAATCAATGTCTATTGAAATGCGGTTACCCAATTGTAAACTCAATGCTGTGCCCCCAACTAATCTGAACCGATTAAATAATGGCTCATGCATTAGAAGTTGCAGGCAATCCTTTAATCGATTATTTACAGTATGCCAATGAATCATTAAACTAAATTATGTTAATTCCATTTAAGCTTTTCGGACGACTATTTGAAGGTGTAGAAAGTAATTTTTCCACCGTATCTTTTCCATAAAAACTCAAAATCTCTTGTTTTTCATTTTCATTGCCATATTCAAATATTCGGCTTACAATAGATTTTTTATGAAGATTCCAATCAATATTTTCAATTTTGGTATCCCAAAACAACGTTGGGCTAAAAACAGAGAGATTAGGTGTTAATTTTTGCTTTTGCTTTTCTTTTTTGATGTCATAAAAGGCTTGAAGTGTCATTAAAAAACCTTCTTCCAAACCAAGTGCATTTTCAATCCGCAATGAAAGATTGGTGTTCATATCTCTGTTTCCTTTGGTAATTGCCCCAATGGTTTGTGGATGCTCTGCTAAGGAAAGAGCGAAACTCCGTTTAGAAAGCTTTTTTTTCTTAAGCTCATGCTCCAGAAAAAAGCCTGGATGGAGTCCTTTTAATATTGATAGCTTTTTGAACATAATACAAATGTAAACAATATTGTTTACATTTTGGGTCCTCACTAGTACATGATTATATCTAGGAGTTGTGTTAACTGAATCATTATCAGTTAAATGATTTTTAATATTCTTTCTGTTTTTATTTATTATCGGCAATCTTTTTATTTGAAATTGATGGGTCTTACAATAAATCCTTTAGCACTACCCAAACATTTTCTGCAAGAATTTTATCTCCTTCAGCGGTAGGGTGAATACCATCAGCCTGGTTTAATTTAGGAATACCGCCAACCTTATCTAATAAAAATGGAATTAAAGCCATTTGATTCTTCTTGGCTAAATCAGGAAAGATGTTTTTAAAGTCGGATGCATATTTTGCGCCCATATTGGGTGGTACCTGCATACCAGCCAACACCATTTTAGCATCTGGATATTTAGCTTTAACCCGATCAATAATTGCCTGTAGGTTTTTTATGGTTTGCGCAATCGGTAAACCCCGCAAGCCATCGTTTGCTCCTAGTTCGAGCACAAAAATATCCACACGTTGTTTAAGCAACCAATCAATTCTGCCTTTGCCACCGGCAGAGGTTTCGCCACTTAAACCACCATTAATTACCTTATAAGGCATTTTTAAGGAGTCGATTCTATTTTGAATCAATGCCGGGTAAGCTTCCGTAGGGTCGAGTCCGTATCCTGCAGTTAAACTGGTGCCAAAAAAAAGAATGTTTTTCTTTTCCTGCGCTACAGTCGCTGTTTTTTGGTCAGCCGAATCTAAAGTTTTATTGGTATTGCTTTTACTTTGTTGATTTCCACAGCTTAGCAGTGCAAAACACAAAACAAATAGGCCTATTAATCGTTTTCGTAACATATCTAATAAATCTAAATCTAATTTTCGTTTAAACCAATATCTTAACAGGCATCAAGCCGTTATGTTTGGTAAATGTAGATACACAAACCTTAAAAATATCAGCTATTGGAAAGCATATTGAATATCCGAAATGTAAGCAAAATTTACCAAAGCGCCGGACGAGAACTTACCGTTCTGGATAACATTAATTTTTCTATCGCTGCTGGCTCAACAGTGGCCATTACCGGACCTTCCGGAAGCGGAAAAACAACTTTACTGGGTTTATGCGCAGGTTTAGACCGTGCGAGCAATGGAACTGTTGAATTGAATGGTATTGCGTTGGAGAAATTAAATGAAGATGAGCGTGCTGCGGTCAGAAACCAGTATGTAGGCTTTATCTTTCAAAATTTTCAGCTTTTGCCTACCTTAACTGCACTCGAAAATGTAATGGTTCCTTTAGAATTAAGGGGCGCAAAAAATATCCGGGCGCATGCTTTAGATCTGCTTGATAAAGTGGGGCTGGCTAACCGGGCGCACCATTATCCGGTTCAGTTATCTGGCGGAGAACAACAAAGGGTTTCGTTGGCCCGTGCATTTTCCAATCAGCCTGCCATTCTTTTTGCTGATGAACCTACCGGGAACTTAGATGCAGAAACAAGTGAGAAAGTAATTAAACTGCTTTTCGACCTGAATAAAGATGCCGGAACCACATTGGTAATTGTAACACACGATTTAGAACTGGCAGCAAAAACAGCAAGAAGCATTAAAATTAAAGGTGGCGTAATCATTTCAGACGAAAATCCTACTTATGCCTAATACCCTTCCAAAGCAAAGCGTTAAACTTTCGTGGCTGTTTAAAATGGCCTGGCGCGATAGCCGGAAAAACCGTGCGCGTTTACTTCTTTTTATATCATCAATTGTGTTGGGTATTGCGGCGCTTGTGGCTGTATACTCATTTAAAGATAACCTGCAAAAAGATATTGATGCGCAGGCAAAAGAGCTTACCGGTGCCGATCTGGTTTTGGATAGTCGTAAAGGTGTAAGCAAAGCGATGCAAAAAATGCTCGATACGCTTGGCGATGAAAGATCGCAGGAGAAAACATTTGCCTCGATGATTTACTTTCAGAAGGGTGGGGGCAGCCGCTTGGTGCAAATGAAAGCACTTGAAGGTAATTATCCCTATTACGGTATTATAGAAACCATCCCGCTGGCTGCTGCAAAAAACTTTCAATCGGGAAGAAATGCACTGGTAGATCAAACACTGATGTTGCAGTTTAAGGCTAAGGTTGGCGATTCGGTAAAAATCGGCGATTTAAACTTTAATATACTTGGTACCTTAACAAAGGCTCCAGGCCAAACAGGAATCGGTTCGAGTATTGCGCCAACGGTTTACATTCCGCTGCAAACGCTTGATAAAACAAATCTGATTAAAACCGGAAGCCGGATCAACAATAAATTTTACTTTAAATATAACGATCCATCAGGTATTGATGAATGGGTTAAAAAACAGGATGCAAAACTGGAAAAAGAAGGTTTTGATGCCGACACGGTAGAATCGAGAAAGGAACAAACCGGAAGATCTTTTAAAGATGTAAACCGTTTTCTGGCCCTATCGGGATTTATTGCCCTATTATTAGGCTGTGTGGGTGTAGGCAGTGCCATACACGTTTACATTCAGGAAAAATTGAGTGCCATTGCTACTTTAAGGTGTTTGGGCTTAAAATCACGGCATGCTTTTATAATTTATCTCATTCAGGTTTTTTTTATAGGTTTAATTGCTTCGGTTTTGGGCGCAATTTTAGGTACGGGTATCCAGTTTCTGCTTCCATTGGTTTTAAAAGATTTTTTACCTGTAGAAATTACCATGCAAGTGTCGTGGTTTGCTGTTGCGCAGGGAATTTTGCTTGGCCTCATCATTTCAATTCTTTTTGCCCTTCCATCATTATTGTCTGTAAGGCGTATTTCACCTTTAAATGCCATCAGGTTATCTTTCGAAAAAACGGGGGGCAAAAGAGACCCTTTAACCTGGCTGGTATACCTGCTTATGGCCGCCTTTATTACAGGTTTTACGCATTTGCAAATGAAAACATGGGTGCAAACCCTGGCATTTACCTTAAGTATAGCCATTGCTTTTCTGCTGTTGATCATACTATCTAAGTTATTGATGTATATGGTGCGCAAACTGTTGCCAAATTCATCGAGCTACTTATGGCGACAGGGCTTTGCCAATCTTTACAGGCCCAATAACCAAACATTAATGTTAACCGTTTCCATAGGTTTATCAACCGCATTTATCTGTACATTATTCTTCGTGCAAGGTATATTAATGAGCCGGGTAACACTTTCATCCGGTGCCAATCAGCCAAATATGGTGATGTTCGATATTCAGAATACGCAAAAAGAAGGATTAGATAGTTTAACGAAAGCTTTTAAATTGCCATTGATGAACCAGGTTCCGGTGATAACGATGCGCATTGAAGAAATTAATGGCAAAAAAGCCAGTGCCGATACCAATAACAGGAGGGCTTATCGCAACGAGATCAGGGCTACTTATCAGGATACTTTAACGGCGGCTGAGAAAATCACTTCAAGTAAATGGATTGGAAAAATTAAAGCCAATGAAACCGTTTATATTTCACTGGATCAGCGTTATGCACAATCGATTAACGTTGAACTGAACGACAAAATTCTTTTTAATGTGCAGGGCATGATGATTCCGACGGTTGTAGGAAGTTTGCGTGAGGTAAACTGGAGCAGGATGCAAACCAATTTTAGGGTGGTTTTTCCGGCCGGGGTGTTAGAAGAAGCACCACAGTTTCATGTATTGATGACAAGGGTACCATCAGGTGAAGTTTCTGCCCGTTTCCAGGGAGAAGTGGTGCAAAAATTTCCTAATGTATCGGTAATCGATTTAAATCTGATTTTAAAACTGCTTGATGAGTTGTTAAGCAAAATTGGTTTCGTAATTCAATTTATGGCCGGTTTTAGCATGGTTACCGGATGGATTGTTTTAATATCGTCGGTACTTACCAGTAAAAACCAAAGGATAAAAGAAAGTATTTTATTGCGTACAATGGGAGGGAGTAAAAAGCAGATTTTAGCCATAAATGCCATCGAATATTTATTTTTAGGTGCTTTTGCTGCAGCTACAGGACTAATTTTAGCCATTGGTGGCAGTTGGGCTTTGGCTAAATTTGTCTTCGATGCGGCATTTACACCACCACTGCTGCCAACTGTGTTGTTATTTGGCTCGATTGTATTACTGGTGGTTATTACAGGAGTGCTGAGCACAAGAAGTATCCTTAATCAGCCGCCTCTAAAAATTTTAAGAACAGAGAGTTAGGAGCTCCTAAAGTTCTGCTACCAGTACCAGCCAAGAGATTTCAAAGCAAATTAAAATCCGATTGCTTCTAAATTTAAAACATTGCTAAACACAATCGGTGGAGATTTTATTAATAATCGATACTTTTACTTTTATGATCAGATTAAATAGCGATACACCCAGCGATATTCTTCAAGATGTAAAAATCGGCGATATGGTAACCGATACCTTTAGCAAAACAGGTTTGGTAGAAACCATAGAAATCAGCGATGATGGTTTGTATCGGATTTACGAGTTTAATCTTGTTACGGGCAGAACCATTGTTATTAAGAAATAAATTAAACCTAAATTGAATGAGAAATTAGCCACAGTTAATTAGAAAAGTACAGGTATGAAAAAACCTGTTCCATCAAGTGCACCTGTGGCAAAGTACATTGCCTAAACCCTAACCAAATGTCATTATTCATATTACTCTTCGGAATTTTGTTGCTTTTCGTGCTGATTCTCAAAAAGATCAACCCGATGATTGCATTAATTGCAGTGGCCATTATTACCGGTTTGTTATTGGGTATGCCAGCCACAAAGGTAATGAGTGCCATCAGTAATGGTATAGGTAGTACACTCGGGAGTATGGTTATGGTATTGGCACTCGGGGCCATGATGGGTAAATTGATTGAGGATAGCGGCTCGGCGAAAAAGATTGTTTTCATTCTCATTGGAGCTTTTGGTAAAAAGAACATCCAATGGGCCGTTTTGTTAACAGGCCTTTTAGTTGGGATTCCACTATTTTACAATGCAGGTTTTGTAGTGCTCATCCCTTTGGTATTTGCAATTTCAGCTGCTACTGGTCTTTCTAAATTATATATTGGCATTCCAATGGCCACCGCACTTTCAGTAACCCACGGCTTTTTACCCCCTCATCCGGGGCCGGTTGCTTTGGCAGGAATTTTTCATGCAGATATTGGTAAAACATTAATTTATGGGTTAATATTAAGTGTGCCAATAGCAATTATTGCCGGAATTTACTTTCCAAGAATGATTATTAAACGCGATCAAACTGCTAATATTCACGATTTTAACATCAGCGAAGAAGAAAATCTCCCTTCTGCCGCAAGAAGTTTTGTTACAGCCTTATTACCAGTATTTCTAATCATTGCCGGAACTATAGGAAGCAGTATCAAGTTCGCTTATATTGGTAAACCACTGTTTGTATTTCTGGCAGATCCTACCGCGGCACTATTAATTTCGGTTATCATTGCTTTGGCCGTTCAAAAAACCAGCATCGCTAAGGCTATGGAATCTTGTGCGGAAGGCGTTAAGAGCATTGCCATGATTATTCTGATTATTGCTGCGGGTGGAGCTTTTAAGCAAATTTTAATTGATAGTGGAATGGGCGAAACCGTTAAACAACTTACAGGAGGTTTAAATTTATCGCCACTGCTGCTCGCCTGGTTAATTACTGCTTCGTTACGGGTAACTTTAGGTTCGGCAACGGTTGCAGCATTAACCGCATCGGGTATGGTACTCCCGTTAATCGGACCCGGAACACCACCAGAATTAATGGTATTATCCGTTGGTGCCGGAAGTTTGATGTTTTCGCACGTAAATGATACCGGTTTCTGGATGTTTAAAGAATATTTTAATATCAGTCTCAAAGAAACTTTTACCACATGGACGGTTATGGAAAGCCTGGTTTCCATTTTGGGCCTTGTTGGGGTATTGGTGTTAAACCAGTTTGTATAAAATTCTCTGGCGATTGATCCTGATGTGATATTAATTTTTGGGCTAAAATAGCACTGCTATCCGAAGTGAATCAAGCCAATTACATCCAGGAGAAATAACTATTCTAAACTTTTGGATTTTGGCAATGATGAAAATGTTTTAACCTCTTTGTGCTCTTTAGGGGAGAGCTGGTAAAACAGCAGCCAATACGTTATGGCCATAATCAATATACCTAAGAGCGCACTGATTATATCTTTCGTTTTCATGCGGTGGATGTAACAAAAAAGATGCCGATTGGGACGTCTCGATCAATAATTTTTACAATCTGCCCATTTAATATTGATTTTTAACTTTTTATAATCAGTACTGTACCACTACGTTAGAAGTGTAGTGTACAGCTGAATAATTTTATAGACGAAATACTTTACACATAAAATCTTTCTGAAAAAGGACGGAAAATAATTCCTGTTTGCATCTTAATATACTGCATGCCTTAACCATAACTTAGAGCGCTTGCTTGCCGATTTGAACAAAATTCTCCTTCTATTTGAAAAACGTGGCTACAGCAAGATAGATGTAGAAATTTGATGCATGGCAACTGGATCAGATTTTGAAAAAAAAGCCTGATCTTAGTGTATTGTGCTGATTTATAATAAGCTACGAAGCTTCGAAGAGGGCGATTGAAACAATGACCGGAAATTGCTCAACTCTTAAATTTCCGGTCATCATCAATATTTTACTGCAATAACCTCCATTCGCTAAACTGAAGATCAACACTGCCATTGTTAGAGGTAATAAAAAGCTTATAATATTTATAGGCCGTGGCGTTGCTGATCACTATTTTTTTAGTCTGTTTTCTAAGATCAAAAGTTTGGTTGCTGCGGATATCCAGTTGCGTAAAGTTTATATTATCATTGGAGCCCATCAGTTTCCAAGCCTTCGGATCGCGATCAGGGGCGTCATTGCCTGCGGTAATGGTGTATCCTCTAACAACCTGACTTGATGGGAAGCTAAACTGTGCCCAAAAAGATGTTGGGTAACTGCCCAAAAAGAATTTGGTATTATAATAACTATCCGCAAGTTTTGATGAGCCCTCTGTAGCTGATGTGCCACCCGAATTTTCGTTACTTACGCTCAAGGTAGCCTGGCTGGTAATATCTTTAAGGTAGCTTACATTTGGGAAAGCGGTTTTTGCTGTGCTCAGTTGAGCCGTCCAATCATTGCCTTGTTCATCCAGGCTACCGAAAGCACTTAAAGCAAGCGGCTTAAGGTCTATACCAGTTGCACCACTCCAAAAATGGATAAATTCACCATAGTTCATTGATCTGGAGAAACGCATAATATTGGACTGGCCATTATTTACAGTTTCTTTTGGGAAGTATTGTGCCAATAAGCTAAAATACTTGTTTAAAGAACTTGCATCGCCCTGCTGACTGTAAATTGGGAAGAACCAATCTCTAAACCAGTAAGTTTGTGCACGTGGATAGTTTTCGGCACCATTGGCTACAAGATTATACCAACGCTGAACATCGGCGGGGCGGTTGAGGCCTTTATAAACATCATAAATGTATATTTCCATCCATTTGCTATCGTGCCAGATGCCAAATGCAGGCGAATTCAGCACATTTCGTGATGCGCCTTCAACAATATGCCCAACTTCATGTGTAGTAAGGTCTAGATCGTTGCCTGTGCCCGATAGCCATGCACTTGTACTTGATGAGCCTACGTCAATTACGTTTCTATAATCGTGGCTTGCATCCATATAAGTGCTGGGATGCCCACCACTATATTTCCCGGTATGGAATATTGCCCATAAACGTGAGTCGGAACCAAAAGAACCATATTTGTTTTTAGTGTAGTTCCAAACCTGCGCCAGGTAAGTATTAGGCCAGGTAACCGTATTGCTCACATCATTATCATGGTATACCACAATACTCGTATCGTGATAGAAACGCTGTAAAACTTGTACATGATCGAACCAATGTTCCTGCCAGGTAAGGGGTGGTTCTGCCAGTAATGCATTATTTTTTAGTGAAACTGGGCTTTTAGAAATCTGCTGAACATCTTCCAATGCTTTCTTTTTACAAGCGAAGGCAAGAAAGATCAGCATGCCCGGGATGAGAATTAATCTGTTTTTCATAATGGTTTTTTATATTTAGGTTGAGTTGATTGCTCAAATAATATCCGGCCATCTCCCGTTTCATCTTTTCTGCCGTTACAGTAAAAACTACTAATAAGTTTATTTAAAACGTTTTAGTAATTGGTTTAAAAATTAATCCACTGCAACGGTGGACATATAAATTAAGTTAGTGTTTTAAAACAAAGAATACAAATTTGTAATTTAAAAATTACGTAAATGTATTTCTAACGGTTGTTACAGATTAGGCTTCACCAGAGGAAAAAGCGATCATGTAACATTGTTAATAGTTAGTCTACCGATTTTGTAGATTAAATATTTATCAATATGTTTGCGCTGATCATGAATGCAACAATAAGCCCTAAAGTGTCTTCTATCCCTGATATAGTTTATAAAGATGTTGTTTTAAACATTTATATCTATGGCAAAATATGGTGTTGTTGATTTTTGATTTCTCTTGAAAACCATAGTCTAATGCTTATTTTCCATTAAACTGACCACCAATCTCTTAAATATGTGTTAAAAACCTTATATAAAAAAAACCGGCAAGGAAGCCTCGCCGGTTTTCATGGAATATCAGTTCTGTAACGCCAATCACGCACTGATATCCATTTCCAGTCTTATCCAATGAATTTAATCATTAACATAAAACCCGTTAAATATGGAAATATTTCTCCATAAGAAAAAACCATTCTTATTGGTCAGCCATTTTTTGCTCCTTACAGTGCTGGCCATCCCATTTAAAATTTTTGCACAGGTAGAGCCACCGCCGCTAATCAATTCTAAATTGGCCGGAACGGTGATCGATTCCCTTACCAAGCAAGCACTGCCAGGCGTTGTTGTACGCATTAAAGGCGTTACACACGTAGTTTCTACCGATGGAGATGGAAAATTTGTTTTTGTAACCGGTCAAAAACTGCCATATACTTTGATACTTTCTTCCGTAGGTTATGAAACCAAAGAAATTGTAGTGGGTACAAGTCCGGTAACCATTAAATTGAAAGAACTTAACAGTCAGTTAAATGACGTAGTGGTTGTGGGTTATGGCACACAGACTAGAAAATCGTTAACCGGTTCTGTTTCTACCATCGCGGTTGATGAGGTAAGGGCAAAGCCGACCGCTACATTTGCCGAGCAGTTACAAGGCAAGGCTCCGGGTTTGCAAGTGAGTACATCTACAGGTGTTCCGGGAGATGGGATGTTTATCCGGATCCGTGGTACCACCTCCATTAATGCCAGTAATGATCCTTTATATGTAATTGATGGTGTGTATGTAAACAGCGGATCTTTACAAAAAATCACCACACAAGGGCAAGCAAATAATCCTTTATCGGATATTAGTCCTGATGATATTGAAAGCGTAACCGTTTTAAAAGATGCTGATGCTACTGCCATTTACGGTGCGCGTGCAGCCAATGGGGTAATTTTGATCACCACCAAACGCGGTAAATACAATACTGCACCAAAAGTAAGTTTAAGTGCTTATGTTGGTGTGGCAAAAGCACATAAACTGTGGGATCTGGTAACGGGGCCACAGCATGCAGAACTGGTTAACGAATTTTACCGCAATTCAAATGCAGATGCCATTGCAACTGCTGCTGCAAATGGAACTACGCCTGCTACAACCTATTTTTTCCAGCCTTTCAGGTCATTAACCGATAATCCTGCAGCCTCCCCGGCGCCACGTGGTTTACCAAAGGATCAAAATACTTACGATCGTTTGAACAAAGCTTTTCGTACCGGACTGTTGCAGAATTATGATCTTTCAGTTTCAGGAGGAAACGATAAAACGACCTATTACATCGGTGGCGGACTAAACAAACAGGAAGCTACCCTGAAAACGAACGATTTCAGAAGGGGAAGTTTTAAGCTCAACCTCGATCAGAAAATTAATGATTACGTTAAAATAGGAACCAGCAACATCCTCACACAAACTTACCGTACCAATGCGCGTGTAGGCGATGGGCCGCAAGGAGGTATCTTACAATCGGCGCTGCATACTCCAACCTATCTGCCTGAATTTAATGCCGATGGAACGCCTGGTAAATGGGCAGGTTTTGATAACCTGGATGTGTTGCTGAACAACACAAACATGAACAGCACAAGTAACAGGTTGATTAGTAATTTGTATGGAGAGGTAAATATTAGCAAAGATTTAACATTTAAAACGAGCTGGAGTGTTGATTATAATCAATACAATGAATATCAATACTGGAACAGTTTAACCAACCTGGGTTTGGCAAATAAAAACCTCGGTACTTCAAGTATAAGCAATAATACCATCTGGACAAATGAACAGACCTTAAATTATAACCATGTTACCGGTAAGCATAATTTTGGGGCATTAATCGGTAATTCATTGCAGGGATCGGTTTCTAACCAAACTTTGGCCCAGGGTACCAATTTTCCAAACGATTCATTCCAGCAGATTATTTCGGCTGCTACCACCACTTCATCTGCTTCTGAATCAAAATATACACTGTCATCATTCTTTGCCCGTATAAACTATAACTATGGTGGGAAATATTATGCGGTTTTCAGTGTAAGGGCCGATGGATCTTCGCGTTTTGGTGCAAACCACCAGTGGGGATATTTCCCTTCAGCAGGTTTGGCATGGCGCGTTAAACAAGAAAATTTCTTAAAGGATGTTGCGGTAATATCCGACTTAAAACTTCGTGGAAGTATTGGTGTAACCGGAAACCAGAACGGGATCAACGATTTTGCCTCGCGTGGTTTATGGGGTGCTGGTGCCAACTATCTAAATAATCCAGGTACTACACCTTCACAGCTTGCCAACCCTGATCTGAAATGGGAAAGCACCCGCCAGGCCAATATCGGTTTTGATTTAAGTTTCTTTAAAGATAGGTTGACTTTAAGCGGCGACGTTTACGATAAATATACCAGTAACCTGTTGCTTAACCTGCCATTGGCATCAAGTAAAGGTTTTTCTTCCATCCTCACCAATGCCGGCGAAATGAGCAATAAGGGTTTGGAGCTGAACATCAGCAGTGTTAATCTGGATGGTGCATTTAAATGGAGTACCAATTTCAATATTTCGCGCAATATCAATAAAATAGAAAAATTACCTACACCTGTTGTTGCCGCTTATGCCGCCGAACGGATGGTTCAGGGTTTATCGATGTATACTTTTTATGTGTATAACCAGCTTTATGTTGATCCGCAAACGGGCAATGCGGTTTATGAAGATGCCGATCATAATGGCGTAATCAACGCCAATGATATTGTTCCGGTAGGGAATGCACTGCCGAAATTTAATGGCGGTTTAACCAATAACCTCAGTTATAAGGGCTTCGATTTATCGGTGTTTTTCAATTTTGTATACGGCAATAAGGTGTATAACAATAACAATTTTTTTCTTGAAGGTGGCGGTACCCGCGATGCCAACAGGGCGATGGATGTTTACCAGTTAGACCGCTGGCAGAAACCGGGCGATATAACAAATATGCCAAGGTTAACCGCTTATGGACAGAATTACACTTTAAGTCCAACCAGCCGCAATATCGAAGATGGATCTTTCTTACGCCTCAGTAATGTTACCCTTGGTTATAACCTGCCGAAAGAATTTATTAAAAAAGCCAGGATGAATTCTGTTAGGATATACGCCAGTGGCTCAAACCTTTGGTTGTGGACGAAATATAAAGGCCCGGATCCTGAGATCAACGTTTCTTCATCGGCTACCGTGCTCGGTTACGATTTAGGTACGCCACCCGTGCCACGTACTTTCCAGATAGGTGCAAACATTACTTTTTAAACCGAATAATCAATCATGAAAAAAGTTATCTACATATTCGCCATTTTATCCTTGTTTACTTCCTGCAAGAAGTTTCTGGAGGTACAGCCCCAGTCGCAGGTAGATCAGGATCAGGCGATCATCAATGCCGGTAGTGCGGCAACAGCGGCAAACGGTTTATTTAATCTGTTGGCTGCAAACAGTTATTATGGTTCAAATTTCCCGGCACTTTCTTACTTATCTGCCGGCGACATTCAATGGTCGGGTTCACAGTCAGATCCTAACGAAATTACCAAACACCTTACTTCTGCTACAAACGGTTATGTTCAATCTGCATGGACGGCCATTTATAAAACCATTTTGCAGGCTAATCTTATACTTGATCGGGTTCCGGCAGTTAATGATCCACTGCTTAGCACAACGCTAAAAAACCAATACCTTGGTGAAGCTTACTTTGTGCGTGCTTTGGCCTATTTCGATCTTGCACGAGGTTGGGGCGGTGTGCAATTGGTTTTAAAACCTACCAATATTCCTTCAGAAAACAGCGATATCCCACGCAGTACCTTGGCTGATACATATGCACAGGTGTTAAAAGATTTAAATGCTGCTGAAACGTTGGTGCCTGCATCAGTAAGCAGAAACCGGGTAAGCTTGCGCACGGTACAAGCCCTTAAAGCGAGATTTTACCTGTATCAAAAAAACTGGGCATTGGCCGAGCAATTTGCTACTTCGGTAATTAACGATAATGAAAATTATTTCCTGGTGGGCCCATATAGTGCTTTTTTCGCCAATAATGCTGCGGCTACTCCCGAGTCTGTGCTTGAGCTGGCTTATACCACATCCAATACCAATGGCCATAGCAACTGGTGGTTGCCACCGGTTTTGGGCGGCCGTAGAGAGTGGTCGCCGAATGATGCCCTGGTTGCTTTGTTAAATAACCCAACCATTGGCGGCAACCGCAGCACTTTGATTGCTAAAACCGCGCCTCCGGGTAATTTATGGTATGGCAAATTATATTACCGTAATCCATTGGGTACCGATCCGGCTTATATAATCCGCATGGCTGAGTTGTATTTTATCCGTTCAGAAGCCAGGGCACAACAGGGTAATTTAGTTGGTGCAAACAGTGCACAAAGCGATTTAAACCTGGTAAGGAGCCGTGCAGGACTTGGAGCCACCACTGCTGCAACATTAAGTGATATTTTGCTGGCCTTGGAAAAAGAACGCCAGGTGGAGTTCCCTTTCGAAGCCGACCGCTGGTTTAACCTGGTAAGAACCGACCGTGCCCAAACTGTGCTGGGCCTGCCTGATAAACATCTTTACCTTTTTCCAATTCCATATAACGAAACATTGGTAGATCCGCAATTGGCGGGTGCTAACCGTAATCCAGGTTATTAAAAATATTAATTATGAAAAAATTAAGTGTGCTGTTTTTGGCCCTAACTGCATTTGCTTACCCGGCCTTTGCTCAGCCATCACCAATAACAGTCAAAAAATCTGATACTAAACATGGACCTGAAAAAGGCAGTTTGCTAATCATCGGTGGCAATGTAGGCTCGCAGCGCGATATATGGGAGAAATTTACCGAATTGGCAGGAGGTAAGGATAAAGCCATATTGGTTGTGGTTACCACTGCCTCGGGCGATTCTGCCGCGTATGATAAAAAAGGGGTAGAAGAGGTAAAAAAGCAAACAGGGATCAAAAATGTAACCCTTTTCCATACGAGCGATTTGAAGGAAGCCAATAGTGAAAAATTTATTGCCCCTTTAAAAAATGCAACAGCTGTTTATTTCGAAGGTGGCCGCCAATGGCGAATTGCCGATTCTTACCTCAATACTCTTACCCACCAGGCTTTTATTGATGTTTTGAATAGGGGAGGCGTTATTGCAGGCAGCTCGGCCGGAGCAAGTATTATTGGTTCTTTTTTATGGAGGGGTGATACGAAAGGCGCACAAATTTTAGTTGGCGACCATACACAGGGATTGGGTTTTCTTAAAAATTCCGCTATCGATCAGCATTTATTGGTACGAAACCGCCAGTTCGATCTGGTCAACTTTATCCGTAATGCACCAGATTTTATCGGCATTGGTTTAAATGAGGCTACAGCAGTCCTGGTACAGCGGGATACCCTTCAAGTGCTTGGACATTCTTTCGTGGCAATTTACGATTACAACACCATCGTAAACAGTAGCGAAAAGCATGTGGTCAACAATCGTGAAGATTTTACTGCTTCAAACGGATCTTTTTTCTTTTTAAGCGCAGGGCAAAAATATGATCTTGCCAAAAGAAAGGTAATTACAGCTCCACGCAAGCCCGCAAAGGCTGATGAGGATCAATAATCTTATTTATACAGCAATGAGTAACACAAATAAACCATCACCGCTTGTATGGACGGATAGGGAAAAGCTGATATTCAGGTTCTTCTTCTTGTTTTTCATGCTGCAGGCTATTCCTTTAAGCGTCGATTTCTTTAAAATTGTTTTTGGTTTTAACTGGCTCCATATCAGCTATGGCGATATTTTTAACCTTACACGTTTATCTTCAAAATTTCTTTCCGGTGCCGATAGTTTTATCAACTGGATCATTATTGCAGGAATTTCGGTTATCGGCGCAGTGGTATGGGGCAAAACCAAATACAAGGAAGTCGATTACAATCAATTTTATTATTGGTTAAGGGTTGTGGTCCGCTACCGTTTGGCTATTGGTATTATCGGTTATGGGTTCATCAAGTTTTTCCCATTGCAGGCACCTTTTCCTTCCATTAGTAATTTAAACACCAGTTATGGCGATTTTACCGACTGGAAAATATTTTCGATGAGTTTAGGCATTGTGCCTTCTTACGAAACATTTTTAGGCGCGATAGAAATCCTCGCAGGTTTGTTATTGTTCTTCCGGAAAACCGCAACCATTGGCGCAGCAATTATTCTCGTATTTACAGGGAACGTATTCATTTCAAACCTGGCTTACGAGGGCGGCGAATTTGTATATGCCACCTACTTAATCACTTTTGCATTATTTGTGTTGTGGTTCGATGCAACGCGGATTTATAATCTCATATCGCTCGAGCGGCCAACAGCACCAAACAGCTTTAAGCCAATTTTTGTGGGGAGAATTAAATCCTTGCGTTTAGCACTTAAAACATTGGTTATTTTCTTTTTTGTTTTTCTTTACGGATTTAAAACGTATTCAGGTTTTCACGATGATCCTTACCAGTTTCCACGCAAGAAGGGCTTGGCCAGGGCTGCGGGAATTTATAATGTTAGTGAGTTTAAAATCAACGGGCGGGTATTGCCTTATGCTGCTACAGATTCTACCCGTTGGAAAGATGTGGTGTTCGAGAAATGGGCCACCATCAGCGTGCGTTCCGATCGAAAAGTAATTGTTGATTCTTCAAATTACGAACAGGTATTTAAAAACGATAAAGACCGCGATTATGAACTAGCCGGTACCGCAGGAAGGCATTATTACAGTTACACAATCGATTCGGTAAACCGTGTTCTGCTGTTGGCTAATAAAAATCCACACTACAAAGGCGAAAGTTTAAGGTTAAATTATTCGCGTCCGGATAGCGTAAGCATCATTCTTTCAGGGATCAATCAACAACGTGATTCCATTTACGTCGTATTGAATAAAATCGATAAAAAATATCCATTAAAGCTTAGCCGCCGCAAAGCACTTAAACTATAAAAGCTTAATGTTATGTCTGAAATAAAACAACAGGAGATAGATAAAAATTTAACAGATCAGCAAATACCAGCTAAAAAGCCATGGTCGTGGCAAAAGAAATTTGGCTTCCACGTGCTGTTTATTTTCTTTCTGGCCATGTGTATTCCATTTTCTGCCAATTGGTATAAAAATGTTTTCACCCTGGATTGGTCGCGACCGCATTACCGCGATCTCTATGATATCGCCAGGTTTCAACCCAGCTTTTTGTCACTTTTTGGCGGGCAGCGATCACGTGATATTACCGATTCGCCATCTGCAGATGAATCGGCTAAAAAGGATGGCAACAGGAAAAAGAAATTGGAAAAAAGTGGCCTTAAGCAAACCGAACAAAAAAACGAAAGTAATGCTGCTTTGCCTCCAAAAAGAAGTTTTCTGGCTGATTATGTAGATTGGGGCATAGCATTACTCTTAGCCCTTGTTGGTGCTTTAATCTGGTCGGCCTTCGATCGTAAGCGTAAATCCTATCATATCCTTCATTACTGGATCAGGGTTGTTGTCCGTTATCGTGCCGGGATTGGGATTATCGGTTTCGGTTTTACCAAACTTCTCCCTACACAAATGCCCTATCCATCGTTAGGTCTTTTAAATAGCAATTTTGGCGATTTTACCGCGCAAAAAATATACTGGCTTTCCGTTGGTGTAGTGCCCTGGTACCAGGTTTTTGGTGGTGTGGTGGAAATAGCCGCCGGAGTAATGCTTTTTTTTCGTAAAACAACCACTTTTGGTGCCATTTTACTGGCTGCGGCACTGGGCGATATTACTTTTGTAAATTATGCTTACGATGGCGGTGTACATGTATATGCGTTTTATTTTGTGCTGCTCGCGCTGTTTATTGCCGCAGATGATTTTCCTAAATTATACAACCTGCTCATTTTAGAGCGTGATACCATACCTTTTAGGATTTACCCCGATTTTAATAAACCTTGGTTAAAATACACCCGCATTACCCTGAAAGTGCTCACTTTTGTCATCTTTTTCGGTGTACTCACTTATACTGAAGTCATCAATTTTAAATACGATCCTTATAAACAACCCGCAACTGCAGGTGTTAAAAAACTAAGGGGAAATTACCATGTGAGCGAGTTTAAATTGAATGGGGAGGTTATTCCATTTAATCCATTGGATTCTATCAGGTGGCAGGAAGCTACCTTCGAAAACTGGACTACCCTCACTTTTAAAATCAACCGCCCGGTTTTAATCGATCCATCAAATGGAGGAGGCAGCCCGATGCGTGATATTCAACGTACTTTCGAAATCAGTGGTGTTGCAGGAGGCCAAAGGGCCTTTCATTATTATGCCGATACCGTAGATAAAGTACTGTACCTCCAGGATAAAAATGTAATGGCTTTAAGGGCTGGGCGTAAAGCTGCAGGTAAAACAAGAGAAACAGCACCAAATGAAGATAACTGGATCAGTAAAACCGCATGGCAACATATCGGCGATGAAAATAAAATGATAGATAAAGCAGCCTGGTCTACCCGCAGAGACCGTGAGTTTGAAGAAAAACCAAGAGAAGTGAAACGCCACCGTATGGTACTGAAATACGATACCACAGATGGTTCGAGGGTTATACTTTCCGGTATTGATGAACATAAAGATTCTATTTACATCGTTCTCGATCGTTATAACCGACAATATGTATTGCCTAAAAGTTCTTTAAGTGCTGGTAAATATGAATAAGAGGATGAACAGAAAGACGGTATACATACTTGCATTTCCTGTAATGTTGTTCTTAATGTCGCTAAAAACAGCGTTTACTTCAATGCAGGCGCAATCGCCATCAACGGATAGCTTAAAACGCCCGGCAAAATTTGGTTTCGGTCGCCCGGCCACCGCTCAGGAAATTGCAGCTTGGAATATTGATATCCGCCCGATGGTAAAGGCTTACCAGCAGGCCAGGGTGATGTTAAAAAAGGGAAACTGTTGTATGCGCAAAAATGTGCAATGTGCCATGGTGAGGATGGTACCGAAAAGCCGGGTGTAAAACTTCCCGGAAGTGCTTTAGTTGGTGATACCTCGGCTAATAGTAAACCGAAAACAATCGGTAATTACTGGCCATATGCCACTACTTTGTTCGATTATATGCGCCGGGCCATGCCCTATAATCTTCCTGGTTCCTTAAGTAATAATGAAGTGTACAGCATAACCGCTTATCTGCTCAATGCGAATAAAATTATCAAGGCTGATGTAGTGCTCGATGCCAAAAACCTGTATAAAGTGCAAATGCCTGCTAAAAAGCTATTTATTATGGATGATCGTAAAGGAGGACCTGAAATAAAGTAATGAAGAAGCAAGATAAAACCGATCGGAAAATAGTTACTGGTAAAATGAGCAGACGTACTTTATTGGGTGGTGTAATTGCTGCTGCAGTTTTACCGGTACAATCGTTATTTGCAAGTGAAGCAAAAGCTGAAAAACAGGTTCTTACAGATATTGTAGATGATCCGACCAAAATTATTGGTCCGGGGCCAAGTCCGCTCGGCAAACGCTCCTTATTTGAACAGCCTGTACGCAAACCTTCTGATATCTCTTCGCGTACACCCTTGCAGGATATGCACAGCACTATTACGCCTGCTGATCTTCATTTCGAACGTCATCATGCAGGTGTTCCAGCAATTGATCCTGTAAAACACGAATTGCTCATTCATGGCCTGGTAGATCAGCCGATGAAGTTTACCCTGGCTGATATCAAAAGGTTTCCATCCATAACACGCACATGTTTCATTGAATGTGCAGGTAATTTCCGCACTGGCAAAACCGAAATGACTCCGCAGGATATTCTTGGCCTTACCAGCCAAAGCGAGTGGACGGGCGTTATGCTCTCTACCATATTTAAAGAAGTCGGCATCAGCAATAAAGCGAAATGGTTTTTGGCCGAAGGCTCGGATGCTGCTGTTATGACACGTACCATCCCGATTGCAAAAGCCTGGGATGATGCCATGATTGTTTATGCGCAGAATGGAGAGGCCATGCGCCCCGAACAGGGATATCCCATGAGGCTACTTTTGCCAGGTTTTGAAGGCAATATGAATATCAAATGGCTCCGTCGGATTGAACTTTCAGAAGAACCATATATGACCCGGGAAGAAACCTCAAAATATACTTACCCTGTAAAAGATAAAATCAGAATGTTTAGCTTTGAGTTGGATGCACGCTCCATCATCACCTATCCTGCTTACCCGCAAAAGGTAAATAAAGGTTGGGTGGAGATCCGCGGAATTGCCTGGAGCGGAAGGGGTAAGGTAGAAAAAGTGGAAGTAAGTACCGATGCAGGCAAAACGTGGCAACTGGCCAATTTACAGGAACCGGTGCTTAGCAAAGCGCATACTTATTTCAGGCATTTATGGGAATGGGACGGCAAAGCAACTGAAATTTTGAGTCGCGTTACCGATGAAACAGGCTATTTACAGCCAACATTGGCGCAATTGGTTGCGGCACGTGGCGTAAATTTAGGGGGTTACCACATGAATCCCATTACGGCTTGGCAGATTGGTGCCGATGGAAGAGTTTTATTTAAACCGGAAACAATAAAATAACCAGATGAAATTAGAAAAACGGGATTATGATGCAGTAGTTGTAGGTTCGGGGCCAAATGGATTGGCCGCAGCAATTCTTATGCAGCAACAGGGACTTTCCGTTTTAATTATAGAAGGTAAAAACGTGATCGGGGGCGGCTTAACTTCTGCTGAACTTACTTTGCCCGGTTTTACACATGATGTATGCTCAGCGATCCATCCGATGGCATTGGCTTCGCCATTTTTTAAAACACTGCCTTTGGCCGAATTTGGCCTGGAATACCTGCAACCTCTTTTGGCCGCCGCACATCCTTTTGATGACGGAACCGCTGCTATATTGGATCATTCTATCCAGAAAACTGCCGGATACCTCGGCAGGGATGCAAAAACGTATACTTCCTTAATGGAAAATGTTACATCAGCCTGGCCATTGATAGCTGAAGATGCTTTAGGGCCCCTGCGTTTTCCCAAGCACCCATTGGCAATGGCCGGTTTTGGCCTAAAAGCATTAAGAAGCGCAACGGGTTTTGTTAACCGCTTCAAAGCACAACATGCGCGCGGGCTTTTTGCCGGAATGGCCGCACATGCCATACAGCCTTTAAGTAATTTGAGTACCACCGCAATCGGTTTGGTATTAATGGCTACCGGGCATCTTAAAGGTTGGCCGATACCCAAAGGCGGATCAAAATTTATTGCAGAGGCATTGGCTGCTTACTTTAAATCACTTGGCGGGAAAATTGAAACGGGAAATTTTATTTCATCACTAAATCAACTGCCATCCGCCCATGCAGTGCTTTTTGATGTTACGCCAAAACAATTATTGCAAATAGCAGGGCATAAATTCTCCAATATTTATAAATGGCAGCTCGAACGTTACCGCTATGGTATGGGAGTATTTAAGGTAGATTGGGCACTGGACGGACCTATCCCTTTTAAAGCTGAAGCATGTAAGGGTGCCGGCACGATACACCTTGGCAATACATTTGAAGAAATAGCCGAAGGGGAACTAAAAACCAGCAAAGGCCAGCAGGCCGAAAAACCATTTGTATTACTTGCTCAACAGAGTTTGTTCGATCCATCACGTGCGCCTGAAGGAAAGCAGACCGCCTGGGCTTATTGCCATGTGCCAAATGGATCGAAACAGGATTTGACAGCAATTATAGAAAACCAGGTAGAACGTTTTGCCCCTGGATTTAAAGATCGCATCCTGGCCAAACACACCATGAATACCGAGCAGATGGAAGCACACAACCGAAATTATATTGGTGGCGATATCAACGGAGGTATATTGGATATTGGCCAACTGTTTACCCGCCCGGCTTTAAGCTTGTCGCCTTATAAAACTTCTGCCAAAGGGTTGTACATCTGTTCATCTTCTACGCCTCCAGGCGGTGGTGTACATGGAATGTGCGGTTACAATGCCGCAAAAAAAGCACTGAAAGATATTTTTAACATCAAATTAGATAACCACAAATAAACACTATGTCAACACAGAACAATGCTTCAGGAACTACGGGAGCTTTAACAGACGCCGGGATAACGCCCGACAAAAAAACATTTTTACAATCGCTTACAGAAGATTGGTGGGCTGTAATTTTAGGAACAATCATTATTGCAACCGTGCTTTACTTAACCAATAACGGCACAACCATCACTTTACCCGCATTTAAATGGGCTACTACTGATGATTTGTTTGGTAAAATATTATCGCCTCAAAACCTGTTGCTGATTGTAGAAACCGGTGCAGTTTTTCTGGTGCTGGCAGCCATTGCGATTGCGCTATCAGGAGGTAAGGTAGCCAGGTTTGCAGCGGGTTTTACACTGATTTATTTTCTGGCAATTGTCTCTTTTATAATCGGTGGTAATAAAAGTATTTCCTATTTCGGTTTAGAATATGTTGTATTCGCCCTATTAATTGGGATCCTGTTGGGTAACCTGGTTAAATTGCCAAACTGGTTAAAGGAGGCGGTAAGGTCTGAATTTTATATCAAAACAGGCTTGGTAATTTTAGGTACCACCATTTTATCTGCCGATTTAATTAAAGCCGGTTTGCCAGGTATTGTTCAGGCCATTATTGTGGTAACCGCTGTTTGGTTTTTCTCTTTATGGTTAAGCCGTAAATTGAAGGTTGATGATGAATTCGGTGTAATTTTGGCCTCTGCGGTATCCATTTGTGGCGTTTCAGCCGCAATTGTTGCTGCAGGTGCAATTAATGGCGATAAACGTAAATTATCTTATGTAACCACTTTGGTGTTGATTATGGCCATCCCGATGATGGTTATTCAGCCATGGGCCGTAAGGTATTTTCATATTCCTGATGTAATTGGCGGTGCCTGGTTGGGTGGCACTTTAGATACCACCGCTACAGTTACTGCTGCTGGCGATTTAGTTGGCCCGATAGCGGTTAAAGCAGGGGTAATTGCTAAATTTTCGCAAAATGTATTCATTGGGGTTGCAGCCTTTTTTATCGCCATATGGTGGGCCTACAAAAAACCAAAAGGCGAAAACGGAGAAGTTTTGGTTAAAGCGGAAAGCCCTGGTTTAAAAATTGTTTGGGAGCGTTTCCCGAAATTTGTACTGGGTTTTGTTGCTGCGTCATTGGTGTTTTCTTTCCTTTTATCGCCTGCAACAGCAAAAAGCGTAGCCCCAACATTAAATGGCCTGCGCACGGTGTGGTTCGCTATCGCATTTATTTCTATCGGTATGGAAGCTAAATTTTCATCGTTAGTGAAATTACAAGGTGGGCGGCCAGCATTTACCTTTGTAACTGCTCAGATTTTTAACATCTTTTGGACACTGCTGTGGTCTTACATCTTATTTGGCGGCCATATATTCCCAATACCAGATTTTAAATAACATTATTTCAAATTAAGACGCCATTAGTAAATCCGGTTAAACAAATATGGCCATGCATTTTGCATGGCCATTAATGATCCAAAACAATATTTGCACTTAATCAGGCATCCGGTATCTGAGGTTCCACTAATTTTATTAATTTTTCTATCGATTCCTGCCAGCCCAGATAACACATTTCGGCAGGTATTACCGAGGGAATATTTTCCTGTAAAACTTTCAATTCAGTGCCCACCATGGTTTGGTTAAACCATACAGAAGTAACCATTGCACCGGGAAGGTTTGGATCGTCGAATTTATCGGTATATTTTAAAAATTCGTTTGGCTTTATTTCCAAAAATTCTCCAGTCCAGCTGTGACTGTTTCCTGTAGTAAAATTCTCGAACGACATTTTGTACGTTGCGCCCTCCTGCACATTCCGTTCGTGTACCGTGCAGAGAAACCCATAAGGAGGTAGCCATGCGGCAATTGCAGTATTACTGGTAAAGGCTCGGAATAGTTTTTCTGGTGATGCTTTAATTATTCTGTGTAATGAAACCTTATTATCTGACATAACTTTTAATTTTTTACTCCCAATCTTATGGCTTTTCAGTCTGCCCGTTTTTTTTGATGTGGTTGCTGCTCCACAATTACTTTTAACAAATATGGACGTAAAAAAACAAAATCAGCAGGGAGTAAAGCGACTTTCTGACGGTGTATTTGCGACACGTTACAGTTAAATGCTCAACCTTATCAGATGATAACCAATGCTTAAGTTTTAGGCATTATAGTAAAATTTACAAATTCTGCGCTTTGTTCAGTAATCTGGTTTCCCCATGCAGTAATCGCTTCCAGGGTAGGGATTAATGTTTTTCCAAAATCGGTTAAACTATAAACCACCTTAACCGGAGGTTTTTTGCCGTATACTTTTCGGGAGATCAGGCCATCCTGTTCCAGTTTTTTCAGTTGGATACTCAAGGTCATTTCTGTTACGGTATGCATTTCTTTTAATAACTCACTATAACGCTTAGGTTCTGTTTTTAAGTGGTATAAAATAACAGTTTTCCATTTCCCACCAATCAGATCCATGGCCAGGCTAACCGTACAAGGGTAAGTTTTACCGTTCAGTTTTACGTTTTCACCAATGCATTCAGTTTTCACAATTTATTTATTTAAACCTATCTAAATGGATAGTTATTGCAAAAGTAATGCACTAAAATTAGTTTTGCAACTATAATTATTATAGTATAAAATTTTGCTAATTTTTAAAACATGTCATCATATTTTATTGAAAAATCAGATCAGAACGATAAGCCGCTAATTACAGTTGTAGGCATTATGGGTAAGCAGGGCCTTAGCGTTGCAAGAACCCTGTTAGAAAGCAAGCAGTTTCGTGTACGCGGCATTACCCGACGGGCGAATTCAGCCGAAGCGGTTGAATTGATTAAACAAGGTGCCGAATTGATAAATGTACCATTGGATTTGGGACATAAAGCACAATTTGTAGCGGCGTTCCTTGGATCGTACGGTGTATTTATGGTTACGCCCAGCATTGCTCCTCCACATACACACGAAATGGAATTGGGTAAGGAACTTGCTGATGCTGCAGTTGAAGCAGGAGTAAAACACATTTTATTTAGCAGTCTGGAAAATGTAGACCGGATTACCAAAGGAGAAAAATTTGCACCTCATTTTACTGATAAGGCCCTTGTGGAAGAATATATCCGAACATTACCAATAGTGAGTTCCTTTATATATATGGCCTTTTTTTATACGAATCTTATGGAATTTTATACGCCATATTTGAAGGATGGTCAATTTGTATTTCCGATTTACCTGCCGAAAGATTTTCGTGCACCATTTGTTGATCCGCTTACTGCAACAGGGCCAGCTGTTTTGGAAATATTTACCAATCCGGCAGAATATGCAGGCAAATCGCTACCTGTAATTGGCGAATTTATTTCTCCCCAGGAAATGGTTGATGCCTTTGTGAAGGTTACCGGAAAAGAAGCCGTATACAGTTCTGCTTTCACAAGGGAAGATTTTCTCCGTCATTTCCCTGGTTTTGCTTCCAATGAAAGCCTAATAAATGAAGTTTTAGGCATGGCAGCCTATGCAGTTGAGTTTGGTTATTTTCAAAAAGATAAAGATCTCTCATGGAGCCGTAAAATAAATCCTGGCACGCTCAACTGGGAGCAATTTTTACGCACAACAGGCTGGCAAGGTGAAAAAATCTCTTACTAAATGATTCGAGAGGGATTATTGAAATCAGCTTTACCGCATATGGAATAAAATCAATTGTTCGTTTTAACCTTTACATCTTTGAACATGAAAAGATTATCGCTGATCCTCAATGTTTTCTTACTGGCTGTGGTTACGTTCTTTAAAATAACCTCATTGGGTTTTATATATGGAAACTTTTCCTTGTAGGTGCTATCATTCATTTTTGGATTAAAATCAGCGAAAATAGCCGGGCCCTGGTAATTTTCTGGATGATTGACATCCTCAATCCGTAAATTTTCGATGGTAATCTTTGCCGGCATATAACAGGTATACCCAAAATCATGCTCACCAGAATTGGAGCCGTTTATAATGGAAGCAGTGATAGGTTTACCTGCGGCTGGTAAAAACACACAGTTTTTAATCATCAATTCTCCCTGCCAGGTACTGCCGTAATCAGGGCGCAGGTTAATAAAGCTCCGTGCATGTACGGTAGAATTTTCTATGCTCAATATTCCACTACCGATACCATTAATGCCCATATGGCCTAGGGTAGAATTTCTGATGGTGGCATTGGCAACCCCTTGGTGAGCATCAAACCTGGAGAGGGTACAACCATCATAAAGCAGATTTTTGCAAAAGTTTGATCCTAAAATGCCCCAATATTTATTGTCATCAATGCTATTTGTTTGACTGCAATTTATAAAAGATATATTAACTGCACGGTTTACAGAAAGGTCGTAAGTGCCCATGGTAACAGGCTTGCCCGCCGCCCCAACAGTGCTATAGGCAAGGTGGCCGGTTAAAATGCTGTTTTTTACCGTTACATAGGCACAATCACTGATGTTGATAAAGCCGCCATAAGGTGCCCCATGGTCGCCTTCACCTTTAATAAAGTGTTGCAAACCATCCACAATAACATGCGATCTTTTTATTGAAATATTGCGGCTGTAATAGTTGTATTTAGCTTCTTCTTTATTGGCAATTGTAGTAAAACGGCCCCCGGTAACGTTCAAAGGTTGCTCATCAATCGGCAGTGCAGTAATATCAGTAAGCTGTTCAAAATCCCAGATAATCGGTGCTTTCCTGTCCAGATTACCGTTTTTATCTGCCAGAAAAATATCAGTTTGCGATGAGCCATGGTTTTGGTTTAAGCCCAACCGGATATACTGTTTAACCTTGGAGTTTGTTGCTGTAATTAAACACGGTTTTGGTAAGCTAACATCGATTTTTTGCTGATTTTTTTTTAGCGAGTTTATATTTTTGAGTTTAAATGACTTCAGGGCTGAGCTTACGGTAAAAACAGATGCATTGCGGTTTTTTACTTCCGTATCATCAATAACAAAGTTGGCCGTGCCAAAATCGGTATCCGTTTGAATAATTGCCGTGCGCTCCTTTCCGCCAATGTAATAAGTGGCGCCTACATCAGCTTTTACCATAAGGCCATGTTGATTGGCAAAGGCATGGGTTGCTGCGATGGCATCTATATCATCCGTTTTTCCATCACCCTTTGCCCCGAAATCGCTATAATGAACCAACTTTGCGGTTTTAAACTTTAATGCATCAGTAGGAGATACGTTTAAATGCAACTCACCTTTATCATCGATAATAACCTCAGTTTTTTGAGCATTACTTGTGATTGTTATATTTTGAAGCGGGATTTTGTTCTGCGCGTGTGAATCAACTAAATTATTTAAAAATAAGCTCAGTAAAAGAATGTACTTCATCATCAAAATTTGGTTAATGGTTACTCATTAAGAACAGCAAAGTTTGCGCGGGCGTGATAAGATAGTTTAAGGTATGTAAAAAGTTGGGATGTGCAAAATATAAAAAGCAGGGAACCATCGCGGCCACCTGCTCAATCATTAACTAAATATTTTTTCTATTGATGCACAGTATCTACTTAAATTTCTTGTAATGCCCTTAGGTTTAACAACATATCGCTAACCATAGCTTCAAGGTTGTAAGCAGGTTTCCAGTTCCAATCTGTTTGTGCTGCGCTATCATCAATGCTTCCCGGCCAGCTATCAGCAATTTGCTGTCTGAAATCGGGTGTATAATCCACTTTAAAACCTGGCACCAGTTTTTCGATTTCTGTTGCAAGTTCCTCGGGGCTAAAGCTCAGCCCGCTCAGGTTGTACGAAGTACGCACTTTTATGTTATCCACCGGCGCATCCATCAACTCGAGCGTGGCCCTTATAGCATCTTCCATATACATCATCGGAAGAACTGTTTCTTTTTTAAGGAAGCACGTAAAAGGTTTGGCTTCTACCCCATGATGAAAAATATCAACTGCATAATCAGTGGTACCGCCACCAGGTGCGCCCGTATAACTGATCAATCCTGGGTAACGGATACTGCGCACATCAAGTCCGAATTTTTCGAAATAATATTTACACCAGTATTCTCCTGCTGCCTTGCTGATGCCATAAACGGTTGATGGTTCGGTTATCCCCTGTTGAGGGGTATTTGTTTTTTCAGAATCCGGACCGAAAACAGCAATGCTGCTCGGCCAGAATACTTTTTTTACGCCATATTTTACTGAAAGATCCAGCACGCTGAGCAAACTGTTCATGTTCAGGTCCCAGGCTTTTTTAGGATTTTTTTCGCCATTGGCTGATAACATTGCGGCCAGATGGTAAATCTGTGTAACTTGTTCATCTGCAATCAGTTTTTCCAATGCACCGGCATCAGTTACATCCAGTTGCTGATAAGGAAAAACCTCTGTAGATAAATTATTCTTCGCCTGAATATCGGATGCCAGCACCTGCATTTGCCCAAACTTTAAACGCAATGCAGCTGTAAGCTCTCTGCCGATTTGCCCGCAGGCACCAATCACTAATATTTTTTCCTGATCCATTTCTTTTACGTCTGTTTCTCCTTTTTAACTGATTAAAAAGTGAATTTATAGCCACGAAATTCGGTGCTGGAGATCATAATTCCTCAAGAGTTGTGCAAATCCGGAAATTATTCTAATGGAAACAAAATAGCGGAATTAAATTTTGCTTGTTAGCCATCATTTTAGTTAAAATCCAAATATTATTGGATGTAATTTGGTGCATTTCAAAGAAACTCATTAAGTTTGCTTCAATTTACCCGATTTAAATAAGCGATTAACGGTTTTCTGTATTTTTATCCGGTGCAATTACTATAAAACAGCAAGTACGCATGCACAACAGCACACTGGATCAGCTTGATCTGGACATTTTACGGATCATTCAATCTGATGGACGGCTGACCAATAAGGAAATTGCTGCTAAACTTAAAAGGTCTGGCAGTACAATTTTCGAAAGGGTGAGCAGGTTGAGACGTGAAGAATTTATAGGAGAAACGGTAACGGTAATTAACCGCAATAAATTTACCGATCTGTGGATTGCGTTTTCGCACATTAAACTTACTGTTCATAGTGCAGAGGCCTTATCCAACTTTCAGAACCAGGTAATTGAATATCACGAAGTACTGGAATGTTACCATACCACCGGAGAATTTGATTTTCTGATCAAAATCGTAGTGGGCGATATGCCTGAGTATAACCGTTTTATTATGGAAAAACTTTCCAAATTGGAAAATGTAGGTGCGCTTAACAGTACGTTTGTAGTTAATGAAGCCAAACGCTCATTGTGCTATCCAATCAGGTATAAGCAAGAAGTTTTATAAAAATACCTGAAGAATTTTCTCAAACTTTCGTTATTCTATTAAAAATTTATTGGGTTGAGCTTTAGGAAATTAATAACCGCTCATAATAGTTATTAAAATATATGCTGTTCTTCAATGCAGTTTATTTAATCGCTGCTGATAAGTAATATTTTTCAAAAATTTCGTTCTGTTTTAGTATCAAAAAATTTCCATCAATTTTATGAAAAAGGTTCGGGAACCTACACTTTTTTAATTCACTGTTTAATAAATGGTTAAATTGAAAAAGACGCAAATTCTGACAGCCCATTTCAGAAATGAGTGAGCCAGTTTTTCGGGGGGACGTCAACGAAATTTATTTTAACAATATACAAATTATTGTTCAACTGCTTAATGGCCAATCTCAGCAACCAATTTGCCGCTTACAGGACATTTAGATTGCCAGACCGAGATTTGTTGAATTTATTTGTACCAGAAATCATAATCATGAAAAAGTATTTTCTTCCGGCTGTATCATTCATCGTTGTTTTATTGGTCAGTCTTCAGTTTTTCCGTCCACGACTTGACGACCCACCAGTCACACAGGACTTTCAGGCTCCAAAGGCTGTTAAAAATATTTTAGTGAGAGCTTGTTACGACTGCCATTCCAATGAAACTAAACTGCGATGGTATGATCAGGTACAACCGGTTTACTGGCAGGTTGCAGCCCATGTTCGTGACGGCAGAAAGGGGCTCAACTTTTCTAATTGGGATAAGCTGGCACCCGCGGATCGCAAAGCAAAACTTTGGGAGGCTGTCAATCAGATCGAGCAGGGAGCCATGCCGGTTAAAAGCTATCAGGTCGTTCATCCTAACGCCAGGGTTTCGCCGAAGGATCTCATTGTCCTAAAAAAATACCTGACCAGCATGATACATGATCTGCCGGAAGATACAGCCAAAATAAATGCCTTTGAGCATCAGCGAAAAAGTTTAGTATCTGTCGACCGTCAAAAACTACCCAAAACATTAAACGACATCACCTACCTTCCCGATTACAAAAACTGGCAGGTCATCAGCACATCGGACCGTTTTGATAACGGCACCATGCGTGTAATATACGGAAATGATATCGCGGTGAATGCTGTCAAAACTAATCATAACAATCCCTGGCCCGATGGAACTATTTTTGCAAAAGCTGCCTGGGATAAACTGGAGGATAGAAACGGAAATGTAACAACCGGGGCTTTTAAACAGGTTGAATACATGATCAAAAATGCTGAAAAATACCGATCAACGAACGGCTGGGGCTTTGCCCGGTTCAAAACACCAAAATTAACGCCATATGGCAAAACAGCGATTTTTACAACAGAATGTATGAACTGTCATAAGCCGATGAAAGACAATGATTATGTGTTCACCTTTCCAATCAAGAATTAAAATGAAATTAATATTTTATATCATTGCAGCTGGTTCATTATTTGTAGCCGGCTGCAAAGGAGCCACGGATCCAGATCGTCTCATTAACAGCAAAGCCTCGCTTCCTTCAACTTTCAGGTTGTCAGAACTGCATGAAAAGGTAATTACTTCCCTGATAAATAAAAAGGTGGGCACCATGAGCATCCTCTATGGTGATGAGCATTTTAAAAATGCGACGCAGGAATCAAACTTAAATGTGCCAGGTAATTCCTTTACATTAGTGACATGGAAACAGCAGGATGACGCCCATTGGTTTGGCGCACGAATACCAGGTGAGTTGATTTCCGCAGAAACGATCAATATAGGAAATCATACTAATTTTGTAACTTATCGAAAATTTATGGGCAAAAACCTCCTGTTATCAGCAGATACAACAGGACAAAATGAACGCATACATTTTATATTGACACAAAGGCCATCCATCATTCCATGATTTTTGAAAAATACATACATAAAGAAACTGGCAGGGTTTTCCAGGTATCACAAAAAGTGATCTGGGCATCTGCTGTCTTTATGGGTATTCTGGCCTCTATTCCAAAAATATTACAGCTGAAGATCAGTTTTGCTGAAGTTGTCATCGACTGTTTTATAGCGTTTATTTATTCGCTGTTTGTCTGGTTTTACAACTTATATACATTGCCAAAATTCTTCAACAAGGCGTTAACGACCAGGTTTTTTGGGCTCAGGCTGATCAGAAGCCTTTCATTGGGTATATTTGTTATGGGAATATTGGTAGTTTGCGGTCAACTTTTCTTTAACGATAAGCTTATTGGTACCATGATAATGATGTACCAGTTCCGGGGCATCCTGATCAATTTGACTATTTATATGTTTTTGTATTTGCTTTTTCAGAGTTACGCTAATCAGGTAATCGGCATGGATCTCGAACGGACAAAAGCGGATTACCTAAGCGCAAAATACGAGGTATTAAAGCAGCAAGTTAATCCGCATTTTCTGTTTAACAGTCTGAACACCTTGAAATCGATGGTCGATTTCGGTGATGCAACTGCGGCTGATTTTATTGTCAAATTATCTGACTTTTACCGCTATACACTGGAAAGCAGGCAACAGGATTCGGTATTGATGCAGAAGGAACTCGAAAATCTAAATGCTTATTATTTTCTGGTCAGGTCGCGATTTGAAGAAGGCATTGATCTTCAGATCCAGTTTTCTCCGGAGCACCTAAGCGCAATAACCCCTCCATTTACCCTGCAGCTCTTAGTGGAGAACGCGATCAAGCACAATATTATCTCCCTTGATCAGCCTTTAAATATTTCGATCTATTCGGATGGAAAATATATTAAAGTTAAAAATAACGTACAGCTAAAAAATCATCCTGAACCATCGAACATGATCGGTCTGGAAAATATCGGTCAGCGATATTTGCACCTGATGGGACAGCAGATTATTATAGAATCAAATCACCAATTTTTCACCGTAGCGCTTCCGGCCAATGCAGATATTAGTAATTGAAGATGAATTAAAAACTGCCAGGGCGCTAATCAAAATGATCTCCCAGATCCGTCCGGGTAGTCGTGTAGACGGCCCCCTGCAGAAAGTATCAACATCAGTAGAGTACCTGTCGGTTCATCAGGCACCTGACCTGATCTTTATGGACATCCAGCTGGCTGACGGCATATCCTTTGAAATATTTCAAAAGGTTAAAGTAGACTCACCGGTTATTTTTTGTACCGCATATGACGAATACGCTGTTGATGCTTTTAAGGCCAACGGGATCGATTATATCTTAAAACCGTTTACTGAAGATGCTTTTAGAAGAGCCTTCGATAAAATGGACCGTTTCATTGGTCAAAGAAGCGGTGACATTTCTCCTGCGCTGATCGCTCAAATTCTAAAACTTCAACATCCGAACACCGGTAAATCAAGCTTCCTGGTTTACAAGCACGGAAAATATTTAAACCTACCTACAGATGACATCGCTTATTTTTTTGCCCATAACGAACAAATAACAATAGTGACCTTCGATAGCGAAACATTCCATATCAATCAGTCTTTGGAGCAAATAACCGCTCAACTATCCCCGTTAAATTTCTTTAAATTAAACAGGCAGTACCTGATCAGCTTTAAAGCGGTTAAAGAGGTTGAGCAATACTTTGCCCGGAAGCTCTTGGTTAAATTAGTTATACCTACGGACGAGAATTTACTGGTTGGAAAAGATAAGGCTACTTCATTTCTGGCCTGGCTGGACAATCGATAAGATGTAATTATTGAATGCATCATAGGTATTACTGTTCTGTATTTGATAAAAATACTGCCGTACAATTGTGTTTATCTTTCCGACTTTTACGCTGACTGATATCCATGATAAGCATTATGCCGGCAGCATGTTTATCTGAAATGTTTTGCAATTTTTTCATAATGCGGAATTTGGATGCTGTTCCGGGCCGCCAGTCGCACCATATCATGAATAATTTCATTGCGCTCATCTGGTTTATTCTGCTGTAAATCTTTTTGAAAGGAAGCAGTAAAGTCAGCAGAAAGATCGTCCAGGATTTGAAGATTCTCCTTGAAAAAATTGTCGGTTAGGCCAAAGTTTGCAGCGTCTGATATTTGCTTTAACTCTTTAAGTAAGCTAATGAAGTGGTTACGGTAAGTTTCATCTGACTGCAAAGATGATGCTTGTATGTTATGATAAGCTGCACAGGACGCAAAAGCCGAAGTAAAGGTTAATTTTTTAAATATTTCGCTGGTAATAACTGCACTGTACCGGATATCTATACCGCTTTCCCGTACTTCGCTTTCCATTTTATCTCTTGAGTTATCATTTTTATTTCCCTCATCCAACCCGTAAAAAATTCTAAAGATCTGGTTATTCTGACTTACCTCTCCGGGTGCTGAAATATAACCTGTGATATAGATACAGCCATCATAAATATTTAGTCGGGGCAACTCAGTACGCAGATAGGCACCACTGCCCAGCGAGTTTAAAATGGGGATGATCATCGTTTGCTCCTTAGCTGCATCTTTTAGCATCTGTACAATGCTACTCAAATGATAAGCCTTCACACAAACAAAAATTACATCAAATTTTTGATTTTCCAGCGCATCTTCACCAATAGCTTTAATGTTGGTTAGGTGAACAGGTTCTTCGCCGTAAGTTTTAACGGTAAGGCCCTTTTGCTGAATAACTCTGAGGTGCTCACCACGCGCTATGAGTGTTACATCAAGCTGGTTTTTTGCCAAATAGCCTCCTATAAGGCCGCCGGTTCCTCCGGCGCCAATTACTAAATATTTCATAATAATTAATTAATGCTGTGTTGTCAAATCAAGGTCGTAACGTTCTTCATGAAGCGTTTTGCCCCATTGCTCCATTTGTATAGACGCTGTTGGCTGGAAGCCTGCTTTTTTGTACATGGCAATGGCCTTTTGCTGTACATCAGTAGTCAGTAGGTATACGTTTTTGAACTGCTGCCCGCGGCAGTAAGTTAGCGCTGCATGAAGCAAGTGTTTGCCTACGCCGGTACCCCTGAATACCGGGTGCACAAGGAACCAGCGCAATTGCGCTTCATTATCGGGCTTAGCTAAGATGGCGATACATCCGATGATCTGCCCATTATAAGTAGCCAGCCATATTTTATCTCTACCCGTGTCATAATGTTCCAGAAACTCGTAAAAAGTTTTGACCACATAACCTTCAAATTCCTGCGAATAACCAGATTCGCGAGCATAAAGTATGCCATGCAGATAGATCAGATACCCGACATCGCCTGGCTTTAATCCTTCACGGTAAACAACCTGACCGGACAGCAACAGATTGCTATAATCTGCTGACAATAGATTTTGGACCGTTTTCATGGAATTCACTAACATGTCTGCTTCGTCGGGCGAGAGCTTCGTTAGAAATCCTTCGATTTGATGGTCGGATTTTCCCTGTAGATCTTTTAATAGATTTGAACCCTGAGCGGTCAGGTTGATATGATAGACACGCGAGTCCTCCTTTGAGGGTGTCCGTGCAATCACGCCATCATTTACAAACATTTTAATGATTTTGCTCAAATAACCTTTGTCCAAGGTGAGCAATGTGGCCAGTTCCTGCGCGATTACTGGCTGTCTTATTCCTATCTCAAATAAAATGCGGGCTTCCGCCAAAGAATATGGACCGTCTAAAATATGCTCATTCAATAAACCGAGATGGGCGGTATAGAAGCGGTTAAAACTCCTGATTTGCTCTATATCTTTTTTCATAAAGCAAATATAGTAATAAGTTGACAACTATCAACTATAATTGTTGATGCTTGTCAACTTTCTTTTAATCAATGTTATTTTTAGATTCAAAAAAATTGTTTAAATATTGGTATTAACGAACATGTAGTTAGATCGATTGGAAGGGTTGACTTAAAAAGATAAGGTGCTTAAATACTGGTAGCCTGCCAAGTCTATTACACAAGAGGTTGTGCGAAATAGCTATTGAGACCACACTCACCAACTCAAACTTATATCTTGTTCCAGTATGACTCATTAAATTTCTGCTAATTTATATCCTTGTTCCCTTATACTTTGTCTAACAATTGAAGGTTCTGATTTAAGGAACTTATGCAGCCTGGTAATGTATACATTCATCCTCCTTGCATTGAAGCGATTATCTTCACCCCAAAATTTAAGCAAAGTAGATTTGCGATCCAACAATTTAATTTTGTTTTGTAAGAGAACAGCAGAAGGTCGGCCTCGCGCTGCGACAATAGTGCTGTACCTTCCGCGCCATATTTCCAAATCCTGCCCTACCAATTTAATTTGAGCAATAGAAGTTTTACCGTGATTCTAAGGGCAGAGGCAGGAGCTCAAATGCCACCGCATTTTCATTCAACATCAGTTGGCTACACCTTACGCGGAAATTGGTACTACCTCGAACATGAATGGACAGCTAAACCGGGAACTTTTATTATATGAACCGGCAGGTGAAGCACATACATTGGTAGTGAATCCAGGTGAGGTGACGCCGGCAATAATTCTTTTCATGGCAACAGGCGGGGCATATATTTTAACAAAGTAACCGACGGTAACATGCTGGCCTATGATGATGGCTTCATTTTGAAAATAGCAAGGAAGCATTATGAATCTGTGGAATTAAACCCTGCGACGTTAAATACCATGATCCGATAATCGGGAAAAATCTAATCGCTCTTTAACATACTATTCGGCAATGTTAAAGTGGAAATTCCTACAGTGCAATCTAATTAAAGTCTTTAAAATCCAATATCTATTAAAAGCTTTCAGCCTCAAAATATATGATGCTATTTTGCAGGAGCATCGCTTTTTAAACGCTGCAAAAGTTTCTCCCGGATTTCCCGTATAGTGCCTTCTTTATCTTTTTCCAATTTTTTAACCGCCTCTTTTATGGGATATGAATCGTACTTCGATCCCCAAATCATTAATTCGACAATAAGGGGGATCAGGTCAATACTTTTCTCTGTAAGATTGTAGATAAACTTGTTCTTTTTTTCGGGAGATACCGAAGATTTTATAAATCCGTTTGCTTCTAAAAGCTTAAGCCGGTCTGCAAGAATATTAGTAGCTATTTTTTCACCAGAATTGAGAAAATCACCATAACTCGACTTACTGGTGAAGATCAGGTCCCTTAGAATTAAAATTACCCACTTGTCGCCTAAATAATCTAAGGAATAAGCTATCGGACAATCAGATCGGTGCTGAATTTCTTTCATGACATAAAAATGTTAAATAATACTTGCAACTTGCAAGTATTATATTTTATCTTTGTTTACTTGCAAATGGCAAGCAAATTTAAATATTATTATTAATAAATAGAAATCATGGATATTAAGAACAAAACAGTCCTGATTACCGGTGGTGGTTCAGGAATCGGTTATGCAACAGCAAAATTTTTAAGTGAAAAAGGAAACAGGGTAGTTATAACTGGTCGCAATGAAGATAAGTTGGCAAAAGCTGCCAATGAGTTAGGTATTAATTATATCGTCTCCGATGTGACCGACGCAGATGCTGTTAAAAATCTCGTTACAAAACTGGAAACTTTTTACGGCAATCTTAGCTTATTGATCAATAATGCCGGCGTGGGATTTGTTTATAAACTGGGCGAAGGCGCAAATGCGGTTGATAAAGCAAAGCAGGAATTTGAAACCAACTATTTTGCCCCGGTTAGGTTAATCGAAGCCTTGTTGCCGCTATTAAAAAAGCAGCCCGAAGCGGCAATTGTAAATATTACTTCCAATGTGGCATTCCATCCGCTGTTGGTTTTGCCGACTTACTCAGACGCTAAAACAGCCTTGCATTCGCATTCAGTTGCTTTACGTTTAACCTTATCATCAGATACCAACATCAAGGTTTTTGAAGTAATGCCATCGCTGATCAATACAGATGCAACCAAAGATATGGGGGGCGAGCAACATGGCTTGCCACCTGAAGTTGCTGCTGAAGACATCTATACCGGGATTAATGAGGACCGTTACGAGATCTTTGTTGGGGAAGCGGGCAGGCAACGTACTGACTACTTTGCTAACCCTGATGCAGCCATAGCGAAGTTTAACCAGGGACTTTATTAATTGGGGCAAAGTTATGACAGACAGAAGAGATTTTATTAAACAAACTGGCCTGTTATCGCTGGCAGGTTTCATTGGTGCAAATCAAATATCTATGGCTGAAAGCCCTAATAAGTTGTATGCCTCCAAATCATCAAAGTGGGCAGATGGCTCACGGCTCGTCGTTTCCGCCACCATGCTTTTTGAAGCAGGCGGCCAGCCGGATAATGCGCCAAGCCCTTTTCCGCCCAATATGAAACCCGGTTATAAAGACTTGCCTGCAAGCACCTGGTACGAATACGGATATAAAGAAGGTATCCCACGGATGCTGGATAACTGGGATAAATTAGGCATCAAAGTAACAACCCTTATGGTGGGCTCTGCTGTGTTAAGAAATCCTGCCCTGGCTAAAGAGATTGTAGGCCGTGGGCATGAGGCTTCCGGGCACGGTATGACCTGGAAAGATGAATACGACATGTCGTATAAAGAAGAAAAAATATTCATTAAAGATGGCTTAGATGCGATTAAAAAAGTAACCGGACAAACGCCGGTTGGTTACATGCCAACTTTTTGCGCCGTAGTGAAAACACTCTGAAGATATTACAGGAGCTTGGATGCATTTATCATATTGATGACTTAGGCCGTGATGAGCCATTTATTATCAAAGTTAACGAAAAGGATTTTGCGGTAGTTCCATACACGATACGTAATAATGATCTGGGCATGATCGAAATAAGAAATTTTTCGCCAGACCAGTACATCACGCAAGTGAAAATGGAGTTCGATCAACTTTACGAAGAGTCGGCAACCCGGCGCAGGCAACTTTCCTTAACCTTTCATGACCGTGTCAGCGGTACGCCGCAGATGGTTAAGGCGGCAATAGAATTGATCAGGTACATGCAGAAGCATTCTGGTGTTGCATTCAAACGCAAAGACGAAATAGCCAAGATGACGCTTAATGACCCAACAAGTATTCGCGAATAGTATGCGATTACAGTGAAAAGGCTTCACAACATGCAGTCTTTTCATTGTATTTCAGCATTAATACAATCTACTGCCATTGTTTGAAATCAAGTAAATTATATCATGACAAAAATATTAGTAACAGGAATAACAGGTACAATTGGAAAAGGAACAGTTGAGCATTTATTAAAAAAAGGTTTTCCTGCAGACCAAATTATTGGACTTACCCGAAAAAAGGAAGAGGGAATTAATTTAGCTGCCAAAGGTATTGAAGTTCGCTTTGGAGATTATCTAAATTATGATTCTTTATTGCGCGCATTTAAAAGTGTTGATAAAGTGATGCTCACCAGTGCAGTCGCTTTCTCAGACCGATTTACCCAGCATTACAATGTGATTACCGCTGCCCGCCAAGCTGGCGTTAAGCATGTGGTGTATATGTCGATAATGCGGAAAGAAGACTCAGGACGTATGATGCCTGAAATTACGGAATCAGATCTTTTTACGGAACAAGTACTTAAGTCATCAGGACTTGATTATACCATTTTATACCATCCCCCTTTTACAGATATTTTGTCTATCTACTATGATTCCAACCCTTATGGAAATGGGATAAAAGTTCCCGCAGGCAACGGGAAAATGGTACCTGCAACAAGAGATGAACTGGCGGAAGCCCATGCCGAAATACTTTCTACGCCGGGACACCAAAAGAAATCGTATTCACTAGGTGGAAGCGAAACTATTTCATTTGCTGAAATCGCTAAAATTCTTGCAGAAGAAAAAGGAAAACCTGTCCCTTTTTCCACTATCACAGCCGAAGAATATACTGGTGAGTTAATTGCGAAAGGAACGTCTCGAAAAGTCGCCAAATTCCTCACCAGTTGGGTGGTAGCAATCGAAGAGGGTGAATTCGAACATCAATCAGGCGACTTAGAAAGGTTATTGGGTAGAAAGACAACGAATTTTAAAAAGTATATCGAATCAACTCTAGCCTAATTATTGCTGACTGCAAATACTGGATGCGAATCAAATAGCTCTGAGCTGCCAGGCGCCAGAGGTTATATTCTTGCTCAAATTACATACTGGAGAGCATTTTGGATTTGATATCAGAAATGAAAATTAAATTCCAATACAAGCTTTCAATAAAAAAATTAATCAAGAAGAAAGGTAGTCATGCTACAAATGACGCATTATTGTTTGATGGTGGTTCGTTATAATGTTAGGTTAGTAAATAAGAAAAAGCCCTTGCCGGTAACTACGGAATTTAATTAGCATTCAAGTATGAAAACCAGACATATCAAGCTTGCGCGCATGCCGGAAGGTATGCCACAGATCATTGGACCTATAAAAAATGGATCAAGCGGAAAAGTTGGGGGAGTTAAACTCTAGGCATATATTTTCGATAATCTGAATAAGAAAAACTTAATATCCCTTACACCTCTCGATGTTGCTCTAAAGGCTTTGATCTTTGCATTGAAAGATTCTGCAGAAGCATTTGTAGCCCTGTTAATAAAGAAGTTAAGGATATACAGGTAATGCGATTGAATTGATCTGGCAACAGTCCTAAAGGAATCAATTCCGCATGCTTCGACCTCATTATACCAGATTGCCAATCTTTTAAAGGCCTGTTCCTTACTTTTGCACAACCTGAATATATCTCCCAATTTTTGGGCAATATTATATGCATTCTTTAATTTGGGATACCTTATGAAAAGTAGCTCTGCTCTAAGTTCTTGATTCCGTGTCCATTTTGAGGGATGTTTAAACAAAAGATACCTGCTCCGCGCCAGCAATTGCTTTAAAGTATCTCCATTAGCCAACACTTCTGGATGGTAAGCAGTTTTGTTCTTTTTTGCCGTTGCGATATCCTCATTTTCTGCATCGATAGCCTCCCAACGATACTTTATCCTAACTTCCTGAACTGCATCATAAGCCAATTTCTGAACATGGAAACGATCAATTACCCGATGCGCGTTTACAAAGCATCGTTTTATGGCCAATTGCATGTTGGCAGCCATATCCATGGTTACTTCCCGCACCCGTTTTCTCAGTCTTTCCGGAATCTTTTTCAGTACAGATATAATGTTTTCGGCCACCGTACCCTTGATCATCGCTACAATAGCACTCTTTCTACCTTTGGCTTCCTTATTGGTTACAATAGTATAAAGCTCTCCATTGGATAAAGCTGTTTCATCAATACTGAGCCTGGGGCTCACATTCTTTACAAAAAGCATCCAATCATTCGCATGCCCTTTCTGATCCCAACTATTATAATCACTGATATGCTCTTTATATTGCTCCTGGAGTTGTTTGCCGTCTATTTGGAAATAATGCCCTAAATGATAGCAGCTAATGGGGTGGTTATCCAAATATTCCTTTTAAAAAAAGACCGAATTCCGTAGTCATCCGAGTCCCTTTTCTTACTAAATCCCAATCTCTACTAATGATATACCCAGTCTTTTTTACCGTCCATCTACGTCTCTTGATACGTAAGGCAACTTTTTGCCCACGAATAGGAAAATCCTGAATGGAAACTTCTGGAAGAAAGCCCTTTGATTCGAGCTCAGTTATCCCGTAACCGGAGGGAGCTACATTCTTCTCTTCAAGAAAGATCTGAAGCTCTTTCGACTCTTTTTCGACTTTGAGTATTGCGAAATAATCCAGAATGCCTTCTGGTAATAAAAAACTGATAAGGGTGTGTTCGGCTGGATTCAAGGGAATTTGTAATTACTATTAACTACAAAAGAAACAAATTATTCGATTACCCCCAACTTTTCCGCTTGATCCATTTAGATGTGTAGATAGGACACCTGTTGGGGCAACTCAGAATCGTATAAATTGTATGATTTTGCTATGGCCTATAAACAAAAACGCTTTAAACATACAGTTTAAAGCGTTTTGATGTATTTTGATTATACACTGGCGGAGAGTGGGGGATTCGAATAAACTGAATTTAAATACACTCTAGGCCATATATTTTATCTTTTTTGCTTATAGGGCACCTGTTTGGGGCACCAATAAAACCTAACAAAAACGCATTTCCTTGTATACCCTAATGTAGTAAATAAATTTGTGAACTTCAAATAAAATTGCTTTTAAAATTGTGAATCCATTTGAGTTAAATGTTTTTGTGAGCATTAACAGGTTTATGCTTATCAAAAAAATGGTGGTATTATTAGATTTTTCAATTGTATTGGAGTGGATCAATATTACATAAAGTCAGTTTCTTAAAAACCTGTACCACAAAACAAGGTTTCTTAAATTTACATAGGGACGTTTTAGTGATACAATAATGAAGATTGGATACGTCAGGGTTTCCATCAAAGAACAAAATCTAATTGCAAATTGAAGCACTCGAAAATGCGGGGGGGCAAATAATTTTGGGAAACATTTTCTGATCATATAGAGAGCAACATTTACCGCTACGCTAAAATTCCAAAGTCACAAACTTATTAGGAAATAAAAAGACTAGAAAAAGACAGACAGTTGTGATTACAAAGTGAACTCTGCAACCAACTCTCATCATGACTCAAATAATAACGCTCGCTCAAAGATTATGAGTCTTTTTATTGTAGTTTATAAACGTCTGTTAATTAATTATTTAAGTATATTTATTTTCTATATCGCAAGTATCTCGCAAGTTATTTGTAATGTAAAAATTACTAAAAGAGATTTCAGTTGCTTCATGAATTCATAATTATTAGGGCAAGAATAAAAGCGTAAAAACGTTTTTTCCACGCGAAGTTGCATCTGAATTTAAGTGGCAACTCAGATGTCTATTAACTTGACGAGTATTTTATCCTTGAAGAGTTTATTCCAGTATAAACCAGAGTAGATTGACTCAATTTAAGTGGAAATAGATTTGTTATTAATTTATTTGGCTACATATTAGTAAACTGGTGAAAAGGGGCAAATGGATTGGTTTGCACACGCCGAGTTAATTTTGTGGCGATTTAAGAAAAGGCAAAATTGCTTCTAAAATCAAAAGAGGCTGTTCATCGAGCATATAATGTCCTGAATCTGCAATGACCACACACTTTACGTTTTCGGCAGCCGACTTCCATGATGCCACAATTTTAGTACCAAAACTAAATTGACCGCCAAGTACCAGCACAGGTATTTTCAGCTTTTTTGTAGCCTGAACTTCATTGAAGTTCATGTCTTCAAGTAAGGCTCGATAATAGCTAAATCCTGCAGTGAGACCTCTTGGCTTGCTGTAACATCTGGCATATTCTCTAAGGTCATCTGCGGTTATTGCATTTTTATTAAAAGTGCCGTTATCGAAAAACCACTTGAGATAAATTGCTTCTCTTCCAGCAACCAGTAATTCTGGAAGATCAGGCACCATCTGAAATGGGAACCACCAAAGCGATCTGCCTTCCTTAGGAAGCAACGGACTATTCGCGATAGTCGACGTCAGAAATCCTATATCCAAAATAACCAGTTTTTTAACAGTTTCTCGATGAAGGGCCGCATAGGCGTATGCTACATTCCCTCCAAAATCATGTCCAGCAAGTGTTATTTTTTGATATCCCAGCTCGGAAACTAGATGGAATATGTCATCCGCAACAGTCGATGTATCATACCCATTCTCGGCTACACTCGAATCGCCGAGACCCCGTAGATCTGGAACGATTAGGGTGAAATACCTGGCCAAGTCGGACATGATGTGACGAAAGGCATACCAGGTTTGTGGATAACCATGTAACAAGACTAAGGGCTCACCAGATCCTCCTTTAACATAATGAATATTGATATTATTCACTGTAGCAGAATGATGACTGAATTGTTTATTAAATTCTTTTCCAAGGTGTTCGTATCTCATTTTAGCAGAATAAATTTTGATAAAGCTAACATTATACTTACATTTGAGCAAGTACTAACTAAAAAGTAAGTATATGTTTTTCTCGCAAACTACTGATTTTCAAATCGTTGAAATTTAAATTAAACCGATCATTATGAAAGATGCGATCAATCAAAGCTTTAAGTTAGGTGATAAAATTTTTTCGTGTCCAGTGGCGCTTGCTAGTAATGCGATAAATGGCAAGTGGAAACTACAGATTATATATCAGTTGTCTGTGTCAAAATTGCTTCGTTTTGGAGAACTTAAAAGGAGGATTAGTGATGTATCCGAAAAAATGTTAATTCAGCATCTCAAGGAGTTGGAAAATGATGGACTCATAATGAGAAAAGTTTATCCAGTGGTTCCTCCTAAGGTAGAATATGAGTTAACAACAAATGGAAAAGCCTTTAAACCCGTTATTGATGCTATGAGAAGATGGGGCATTCTTTTCAGCGAGCGAGATGGGAGTTTCGTCAAATCTAAAACGTAAATTCATGAACAACCAGCTTTCTATAAAGCTTAGTTTTCAACTTTTTAAAACGCAAAATCATATTACTAAATCAGCCGAGAGTGTTATTATTGAAGAACTTTTGATCGATTAAGTAATCTGAACTATCCAGACGCGATTCCATAAAAAATTGAAATTTTCAACAGAAAGAGTAGGTGATAAGCTCTACAATAAGAATTTGCTTGTTTAAATATCTCTGAATGGCTTCATCGCCTCTAGACACCTTAGGTTCATAGTGAAAAAATCTTCCTTGTTGCTTCGGGTTTGAGAATTTCAAAAACATAGGTGGAAAATGTCATGTTAATCTTATTATTTTTCGGAGAATGGTGTGCGGGTCTGCATTTGATGCTGGAATAAAGGCTGAATCTAGGATACTTTTTTATTTTCTCATTTATGAAATTTTTTGTACTAATATCAAGATGGAATAAATTGAAGCTTAATCCAGTATTATTTACATCAGTTAGTATTGATAGGTACTTGTTTGGGTCATTATCATACAGGCCAAAGTCTTTTTTTATTTCTTGTATTTTTTTCTCAAAGCCTGCCAGAACGAAATAGCAACGTATCGTTGTATTAGTGTCGAAGAGGTTTTGTAACCTTATCAGGTCCCATATCAATGACCCGAGTGATATAGTTGACTGGCCTACCCACTTGGATTCTAATGCAACCTTCCATTTGTTTAGGTTGTCCTGCAATACAAAGTCAACCTGAAGGGGTCTGCCAGGTAAATTGTTACTCAATGGATGGTTAATTTCGGCAAGGGTTTTATATTCGGTAATGCTGTTTAGAATTTGACCGACTGGGAATGATAAATATTTTTCATTGAAAAGTGTGCCCCTCATACAATGAAATTCAAATAGAAGCCAGCCATATATATCCTCGCTCAATTTCCTTTGGATGTTTATTAGGTTGCTCATAATTTACTTTTTTTTAAAAAAAAAGACTGGATCTTGATGATCCAGTCTAAAACAAAGGGCTTACGGCGCCTCAAGCAGGACTCGAACCTACTAATGATGGTTGAAAATTTTCGCCCTTTGTTTAAATGCCGCCATGTTTTACCTCGTTAAACTATTGAGGCGTTCGACATTCAAATATAAAAATATTTAGGTGTTTAAAGTGTTGCTTTTTTAAACAAATCGGATCCTGTTCACTTTTGTTGCAGACCTTTATTTTTGTCAAATCTGAAAGTTGTAAATTCATCGTAATGCTTCATCTTCGTAGGTATAAATTACATTAAACTATTAAACCATTCTCATAAAAAGTCCCAAATCCGCCTATTATTATAATTTTTTTAAGGCCAAAGAGCCATTTTACCGTTAGGGGTTTAGTTATTTAATATTAAACAATGTTTAGCCAAATGGATATATATTATGCTATATTTTGTCCTTAATACCAGTTTTGAGGGCAAAAAAAAAGGCAAATCAAACAAAAATTCGATTTGCCCACTATGGTAGCAACATATTACAATTAGCATCTTTAAACAATATAGAATATAAGCATTCCAGTATTGATCAGTACCATTAGAAAAAAGAGTGTAATTGTTGTTCTGATGCCAGCCCCGCCCATGTTCGCGATTAGGTTGCTGAAAAATCCAACCACGGTCACACCCAGCACAGCTAAAGGCGCACCGAAGTTCCAGATCAGTACCGGCGGAACAATTAAGAACAGCACACCGTTGATCATAAGCGAAAGAAGAAACCACAATGTAGCACTTTTTTCTTGGCTATCCGCGAAATCTAGGTACATTCTAAGAATCAATTTACCGCTTGCGGCATAGCTGGTAACTGGACTTTGGGTCGATGGGGTTAGAGTAATATTTTTCATTTTGTTTAATTTAAGAGATTAATACCTTTTTATCTTAACCAAATGTAAAGCTTAAAGTCTATAATAAAATACCTTTTTATCTTTTATTATTTTTCTTTGACAAATCTTATCGCTACCCTCTTTAATCAATTATTCTTTCGAAGCAGAAGTGATGGCGCCGATCGTTATAGTGAATAATAATCCAGCATTCTGTAATGGTAAACTTAACCACCACTCTCAGTAAAAAAGAAAGACTCACTCGATGATTTTCACATCCCGGGGCATCAAGTACTATATCGACGGAAAGAGGGGAGAGTTTTAAATTTTTTTAATTTTAATTTGGAACAATCGGTTGGGTATAGTAATTTTGTCACATGCCAAGAAACAGGGAATTTGATTACGACCAGAAATTGGAAGAGGCCCGAAACCTTTTCTGGAAAAAGGGCTATCATGCAACTTCTTTAAATGATCTGGTCGATACCCTTCAAATAAACCGAAGCAGCATCTACGATGCTTATGGAAATAAGCACAGCCTGTTTCTTAAATGCCTGGACAGCTATATAGCCACCAAAGAATCGCAATATAGGCTGGCAGCAGGTAAGGGGAAATCTCCTTTGGAGGCCATCCGCCTTATTATAAAAGGCATCATTAAGAATATGGTCTTTGAAGCCAAGACCTGCATGTCGGTCAGGACTACTTTCGAACTCGGCAAATCAGACCAGCAGGTCCAGCAGCTCCTGAATAACCAGGCTAAAAATTCCGTCAAGCTTTTTTCAGAACTACTAACCCAGGCCAGGGATCAGGGGGAAATCAATCCGGATAAGGACCCTGAAATTATCGCCCACTTTATAGTTGCCTCTTTTGGCAGCCTTTGGAATGCAGATATCCTTTTTAATGATAAAAAACTCACCCAGAAACTCACCGATCACCTGATCAATACAATTGCCAGCTGATTTTTTTTAATTAATAACAGAACGAAAGGTTTGAAATAAATGTTTAATATTCAATAACTTAAATATAATTTAAATGATGAAAGAATCAAAGTTTCAGAACAAACTCGTATTCATTACGGGCGGTAGCCGTGGCATAGGTGCCGCCATTGCGGAGAGGTTCGCATCCGAAGGTGCGGACGTAGTTTTTACCTATTCCAGTTCTGCCCTTCAGGCAAAGACGCAACAGGGTAAACTCAGCAGCTATGGCGTACGGAGTATTGCGCTACAGGTCGATAATTCCGATGCTGACGCGCTACAACAAGCCATTGCCAATATCGTTCAACAGCTGAAACCAGTTGATGTCCTGATAAACAATGCCGGGATCTGTCCTTCAGGCGATTTTCAGGAGCTTTCGCTAAAAGACTTTGATAGAATCATGGATATTAATGTCAAGGCAGTTTTTGCGGCGAGCCATGCCGTGTCTTCCCGCATGAGTCAAGGCGGCCGAATCATATCCATCGGAAGCAATCTTGCTGATTTTGTAGTATTCTCGGATATGGTACTGTATTCAACAAGCAAAGCGGCCTTGCAAGGATTCACTAAAGGCCTGGCCAGAGTACTGGGACCTAGAAAGATTACCGTGAATTTAATTCAGCCTGGGCCGATTGATACGGATATGAATCCGGCAGATACCCCACACGCTGACTTTCTCAGATCAAGAATGGCGCTGCCTGACTATGGCAGCGTACAAGATATTGCCAGCTTGGCAGCATTCCTCGCCAGCGACGAAGGTAAATACGTCACTGGATCCATTATTACCATAGACGGAGGAATGAATGCCTGAGTTTTTTTGCCTTATAACAGAACGATCGGTTGGTTATATTATACAAATACACCATGCCTCCTCAATTCTTCAATTAAATAAAACATACAATTATTATATTATATAACATGAAAAGAACATCAAAAAACAGTTTGCTAACCCTTATCTTCTTACTCATCTCCATACTGGCCATTGCACAGGAGGAATTTCCGCTCCCCCAGGGGTTTAAAAGCGAATATCAGCTGGTTAATGGAATCAAAATCCATTATGTTAAAGGCGGGACCGGACCACTGGTCTATTTGGTTCACGGATTTGGCCAGACTTGGTATGAGTGGCATCAGCTAATGCCGGAATTATCAAAAAAATATACTGTTATCGCACTTGATCTGCCTGGTCTGGGGCAATCCGAGGTCCCGAAATCCTATATCGCCAAAGATATTTCAGCCTTGCTTTACAAACATGCGAAAAGCCATAGCGTAAGTGCAAAGTTCGACCTTATCGCCCATGATATCGGCATCTGGAACACTTACCCGATGTTGGTGGAAAATCAGAAAAATATCCGTAGTGTCATTTATATGGAGGCACCGATCCCTGATGAACGCATTTATGACTTCCCGGCATTTACGCCACAGGGTGAATCGCTGGTTTGGCATTTTAGCTTCTTTTCAGCTAAAAACCGCCTGGCTGAAACCTTGATTACAGGAAAAGAAGGCCTTTTCTTTGAGCATTTTATTAAAGAACATGCAGCCAAACCTGAGATTTTCACGAAAGAACTCCTTGGACTATACGAAAAGTCCTACTCAAAACCTCATAGTCTGAATGCCGCTTTTGATTACTACCGGGTGCTAACTAAAAATGTAGAGGACAACAAATTGATTTCAAAAACTAAAATCATGATTCCTGCGATGGCAATAGGAGGAGGCGCAAAAGGTGGCATGGGTGAATTCCAAGGCAACCAGATGCGCAAATATGCCACTAACGTGTACGCTCTGGTAATTCCTGGCACCGGGCACTGGATCCCTGAGGAAGCACCACAGGAACTAAAGTCGGCAGTTATGGCTTTTCTTGACAAGCAGGGGAGATAAATCGTTCCCGGCGCAATGGAGAGGGGTTATATGGTGTGGTTACATTCTCACCGCAAAGGAACACCAAATCAATATTGCACCCGGTTTTTACCAACAGAATAACAATGGTTTTATAAACACATGAAAAATAAAATAGCTTATATAGGTTGTCTCAGCCTCATCGGCGTAATTAGTACAGAATTCGGTGTAATCGGCATTCTTCCGCAGATTGCCAGTCACTATCAGATTACCATAGACAAGGCGGGCATTCTCTTGAGTGCCTTCGCGATGGTTGCCGCTCTCGCAGGGCCTTTGCTAACCATTGCCACTTCCAATATAGATCGTAAGAAACTTATGGCGGGAAGTATGGGCCTATTTTTATTTACTGGAGTGATATCATCTTTCTCGCCGCCATTCTTAATTTTACTGATCGCCAGGTTGCTGCCGGCATTCTTGCATCCTGCCCTGGTATCCGCCGCTGTCGGCGCTGCGACGACTTCGGCCGGGGCGCACGAAAAACACAAAATGATGGCCATCGTAATTGGTGGGGTAGGTGTTGCTACAATTACCACAGTCCCATTGGCGACCTTCGTTGCCGGTTTCTTTGATAGCTGGCAAGCATCCTTTATGCTGCAGACCTTGGTTAGCATGGCTGCTGTCTGTGCCATCTGGTTCGGTCTGCCTGCCTTGCCCGTAAAAACTACAGGATCCTACCAGACACAGTTAAGGATCTTGACCAACCCCGTTTTTTTATCGAGCGCTGTATTTACATTTTTAATGAATGGGACGATGTTCACGACCTACAGTTATTTTGCAGAATATCTGGGCCGCATCAATGGTCTGGGGGCAAAGCCGATCAGCCTCATGCTATTGCTTTTTGGGATTTCCGGGGTTGCAGGTAATTTTCTTGCTGGCAGACTGCTCAGCAAAAATATTACGCTCACAACCCTGCTGTTTCTCACAGGGCTGATGCTGATGTCTGTCCCGATCTATTTCTCTGGACCAGCAAATGCTACCCTGGTTATGCTGATTATGGTGTGGGGTTTCTTTCATACCCCATGTTTTTTGACCGGGCAGGCATACATGATCGAAACCGCACCCGAAGCCGAGGAATTTGCCAACAGTATTTCCATTTCCTGCGGAAATCTTGGTATCTCCCTGGGTACTGCAATAAGCGGATTGGCCATAGCCAACTATGGTCTGCACACTGCACCCTGGGTGATGAGCGCTTTCGGTCTACTAGCCCTGATCACAATGGGCATAAAAGAGCTATGGCAGCGAAAATACAGAGTAGGTCAGCCCTCCAGGTAAACCCGTGTAAAGCTGGAAATCCTTGCCATAAGAATCTCCATTTTTCTTGTGGCAAGGATTTAAAAGCCATTATGCCGGAACGTAAATGATTCCAAAAAAGAAGCGGATTCCAGGCGCTAAAGGTTCAGCACTAACTATAACCCCCCGAATTTTGGCAAGGCCTTTGTCTTAACTGACGAAAATTACTCTATTAACCTATGAAAAATATAATACCAACATTAGCCTTTGCCGCTGCAACGCTTTGCGCTTGTCAGGGCGAGAGCGGCAAAACCTTGCCTAATTCAGGTACCGCTACAACTGCCGAAACAGGCATGGTGACCAATGTGCAGGAATGCTTCGTTTATACAAAAAACAGGGACACCGCAACCTTGAAACTACTCCGCTCCGGCAGCAATGTATCTGGGGAATTAAGCTATAGCCTTTACGAAAAGGACCGTAACAGTGGGTCTGTAAAGGGTATCGTTAAAGGGGATACCATTATCGCGGATTATAATTTCAATTCAGAAGGCGCCAACTCAACCAGACAGGTCGTTTGGATAAAAAAGGACGGGAAGCTCATCGAAGGTTTTGGGGAAACAGAAGAAGTGAAAGGACAGACGAAATTCAAAAATCTTGGGCAGCTCAGCTATTCCAATTCTATTGAATTTACTCCAACGGAATGTAAATAATCCAACCCTATAATCTAAAAAATCAATATGCGCAGGGAATTGAGAAGTTCTTTCAGGAGATTTTCGCAGAAGGGACAGCAGCCCAGTTTTGATGCCAATGGCATTCAGAACTGAGCTTTGTTATTTAAATAGATTCCTTAAATCTTTCCTCAAAATTTGAGAATTACTTTTTGAGAAGAATTGGTTTGGGTGATAGTAAAAATGTGTGAAATCGTCATTTAGTGTATATAATTGACACCATTTTTAAGACCAAAGACATGAGCCAAAAATTTGCAGCTAGTCCAGTTTTTGTTTTTATAATAAAAACTGGACTAGCTGTCTTCACTTGTAGGAAATTATGTTTGTCAAATTTTAACTTTGTGTACATGATACACTTTTAGAAATGCTGTTTTCTTTTCTACCCTATAAACAAACCTACTCAACACCTAAGATCCTCATGAAAACAATCAACACCTTTATTCTATGCGGCGCATTAATCTTCGCCGGCTTACAGATAAGAGCACAGGAGAATTCCTGGAAACTTGTCCGCGACAAAATTACCACCCCATGGGCCGAAAAAATTGACCCTAAAGCGCCTTTGAAAGAATATCCACGGCCACAAATGGTTAGGGAAAACTGGCAAAACCTTAACGGTCTCTGGAACTACGCCATTACTCCAGCTTCCAAAGGGGAGCCCACGGCCTATCAGGGTAAAATACTGGTTCCATTTGCAGTTGAATCGGCGATTTCTGGCGTGGCAAAAACCGTAGGCAAAGACAGCGTACTTTGGTATAAAAACACCATCTCACTAAACAAGAATTTAAAAGGAAAACGGATCCTGCTTCACTTCGGAGCTGTAGACTGGAGGACCGAAGTATTTGTAAACGGAAAACGAGTAGGCTTACACCAGGGCGGATTTGATCCTTTCTCATTCGATATTACCTCAGCACTAAAAGCTGGTACTGCCCAAGAACTGAAGGTGCGTGTATGGGATCCCACCGACGAGGGGCCCCAGCCACGTGGCAAGCAGGTAAAAAAACCTGGTAGCATCTGGTATACTCCGGTAACTGGTATCTGGCAAACCGTTTGGCTTGAAGCTGTAGGAAATACCTACATTGCATCCACAAAACAGACCCCGGATATCGACAGGCAAATCCTGAACGTTTCTGCAGATGTTATTAGCCCTAAAATAGGAGATCGCTTACTCATTGCTGCATGGGATGGAAAAACAAAAGTAGCTGAACAGATCGTATCACCAGGAGAAAATGCGCAACTCCGTATATCAAAACAGAAATTATGGTCACCTGACCACCCTTTTCTTTATGATCTCACCTTTAGTGTGATGCGCGCAGGCAGTTCGGTAGATGAAGTTAAAAGCTATTTTGCCATGCGTAAAATATCCCGTGCCGCAGATAGCAAAGGCATCCAGCGTATTCAGTTAAACAATGAGTTTCTGTTTCAATATGGCCCACTTGATCAGGGATGGTGGCCAGACGGCCTTTATACACCGCCAACTGAGGAAGCCATGAAATTTGATGTCGACCAGCTTAAAAAGATGGGTTTCAATATGATCCGCAAACACATAAAGGTTGAACCTGCCCGCTATTATGCCTACTGTGATCAGCTTGGTATGCTGCTGTGGCAGGACATGCCAAGCGGTGACCTGGGTAACCATTGGGACAACCGCCCTGGTGTGCTTGATAATGGTACGGAACAGAACCGGAGTGAGATCTCCGAAGGATATTATCGCAAAGAATGGGAAACCATTATGCGTACACTGCATAATTTCCCATCTATTGTAGTTTGGGTACCTTTTAACGAGGCATGGGGACAGTTCAAGACCGTGGAAATTACCGAATGGACGATGAACATGGATCCTTCGAGACTAGTCAATAGCGCCAGCGGTGGAAACTATTTTGATACAGGGGACATGGTTGACCTGCATAATTATCCACAACCCGCAATGCCCAGAGCAGAAATATTCGGAAAGACGAAAGCTGTTGTACTCGGAGAATTTGGCGGACTCGGTTGGACTGTACCTGGTCATACCTGGGTGAGTAATAAAAACTGGGGCTACCAGAATTTCAAAAACGGAGAAGAACTCTTTGCCAAATATGCGACTTTTACCACAAGGCTTGAAGAATTAATCAAACTGGGACTTTCCGCCGCTGTTTACACACAAACAACGGATGTGGAAGCTGAAGTAAATGGATTTATGACCTACGACCGTAAAGTATTTAAGATGAGCGTTGAAGATGTATATAAAGTTAACAGAAAGCTTTATGACCGCTCTTTGGTTAAGTAATATAACTACTTCCTAAAACTGATTCTAAATTCCAGACATGCTTACAGGTCTGGAATTTAGCTTATTATAGATAATCCCTAATTAAACTGTTGATTAATGTGTTAGCAGCAGAGTCTATATAAAAGCACTTTTTGAGTCCATATATTTTCATCATCCATTCATTTTAGGCATTAATGTGAAGACATTAACTACTTTATATTGTTTAGCAACGTTTCCAGCCTCTTTTCGCCTGCTCGTGTCTGGGCGCCTGCTTCCAGCGCCGCCCTTGTTTTTCTTGACGCATTCTCCCCAGAAAATAACAACCCTAAAAGTACATTTTCTTCTACCAGTCCCTGTGTTTGGATGCCCATTGTTGCATTCACAGCACTCTTGGTTGCGGCAATTACCTCGTTATCCAGTCTGGCAATCCTTTCAGCCAGCTTGGAAACAAATTCATCAATTTCTGTAGCCGGGATTGCCCGATTGATCCATCCGTAACGCTCGGCAAGATCTGCATCAAATAAGTCAGCACCAAGAATGATCTCCATTGCACGTGCACGGCCAACAAGCTTCGGTAAATAAACCGTACCGCCTGCTCCTGGAATGATTCCAGTTAACACTTCCATTTGCGCAAGTCCCATTTTTCCCTTCGCACCGAAACGCATATCCAGTGCAGAGGCCAGTTCTGCACCCCCTCCTCGCGCAAATCCATTTAGCTTTGCGATAGTTACCTGTGGGAGAGTACGCCACTGCTCATGCAGTTTCTGCATTGGGTTCAGTTGCCCATCCCCTTCATAATCTTTGGCGAGGTTTGTAAAAGATGCGATGTCGTTGACAAAATTCATGTCGCCATGCGGAATGAAGAAATCCTTATCCGCACTCTGCAATACAATGACCCGTACATTAACATCACCTTTCACCTCCGATGCAAAATTGTGCAGATCGGTCATCAACTTCCCGTCCAGAATGTTCAGTGGCGGATGATTGATCGTGACATAGGCTACGCGCTCATGCAGGGTAACCTGTAGGGTTTTGTAATCTTTATAAGCTTTCATGTTGGAATTGATTAACTGGTTATTTTTTGTTTTCATGCCTGAGGATGCCATGCTCAAATTGTGCACCATTGGATTTTTTATGGGTCCTTTGATTTTCTGCCCCAGTACCGCAACATGCAACAGCAGAAAAGTAAATGTGGTTAAATTTGACTTCATAGTATCGATAACTTAAGTGAATCAAAGGTAGTCCAGAACTACCCGCCCTTGCAAGTAGGTACTTTCTGGTATCTTGGGGACTATATGGTTACTATCCTGTTTTTCAGTTGCTTAAAATTGAAAAAAGACGTTTCGCAGACATTGCAATGCTAAACACTGGCCGAAAATTTTATCTTAGGATGTTACGAAGTTAATCCTTCAGGTTTGTACAGGATAACCCCATTTATAAATCAATGAATTTAAACCTATTGACAATTTAAATAGCGGTATAAAAGGAATGGATAGGAATGTAAAACAATGCAGCAGCAGGAGATTTCCCCATCCATTGCATGTTCAATTCAGATGGCCAGGTAACCATATTGGAGAAAGCAGGAGAGATCAGCCCGCAGTTATTCAACCTTCATTTTTGCCATTGATGTGCAACCGGATGCCCTTTGCCCTTATATTTTCAATAAGTACATTTTTGTCTGCAGCTAGATATTTTCTAAGCCTCGATACGAAAACATCCATACTGCGGCCGGTAAAAAAGTCGCTGGATTTCCAGAGCCTTATGAGTATTTCCTCTCGGGAGAGGAGATGATTCTGGTTCTTCAATAACAGCAATAATAAATCGGCCTCCCGCTGCGTCAAGGACCGCTTAATACCAGGTCCGCTGAGTAAAAGATTTTTTACATCCAGCTCGAAAAGACCAATGCTTTGGGGCTTGTCCGCTGTGAGCATTTTGCCATTACGCTTTAAGATATTTTCAATTCGCACAACAAGTTCTTCTGCATCAAAGGGTTTAATGATGTAATCATAAGCGCCAATCCGAAGGCCTTTAATCACGTCTTCTTTCAACCTCCGAGCAGTAATGAACAGGAAGGGCAGATCTTGATGCATCTTGACCAGGTCCGAAGCGAAGGAAAAACCATCTTCCTTTGGCATAACCACATCTAGAAGTACCATATCAAAGACCTGTGTGCTCATTGCCTTCCGACCGGCTAAACCGTCTTCACAAAGCGTTACTACATAGCCCTTGATCTCCAGGTACTGCCTTAAAAGCGGCCCCACATCTTTGTCGTCTTCCAGTATCAGAATGTTCGGTTTCATAAAATTTTTAAATATATCGTAAATACGCTGCCTTTGTTCGAAGATGAACTCAGTTCAACTTCACCACCTGCGGAACGAATACTTTCTCTACTTAGGTAAAGACCCAGTCCCATTCCCTTAACTGAATGCAGATCGGTTCCAGGAATACGGTAAAATTTCTCAAAAAGATGCCCGCGGAATTCCTCTTTAATTCCTGCTCCACTATCCCTTACATCGATCCTGTATCTGCCGTTTTCGATCTTCCCACTCAGGTGAATCTCCAGGCCCCCGGATGTATACTTTTGCGCATTGCTGATCAGGTTATCAATCGCAGATCCAATCAGTTCAGCCGTTCCACGCACCCTGCAGACAGATTCCGCTATGGACAGGCTGAGGCTGTGATTTTCCAGGATAAGCTGATCGCTATAGGCTTTCAAAAATGCCTTCATTTCCACAAATGCCTTATCGGGTACCTGGTACGCTTTAAGTGCTGAATCCAGTATCCTGTCTACCGTTTCTGTGAGCCGCTGATGCTGACGTTCCAGGGTATTAAACAGTCGGACCTGGGCGGCTGGTGTGTTACCAGCGTCAAGAAGTTTCCAGGTTTTAAATGCAATAGCCATCGCACTCAATGGGGTTTTGAGCTCATGGGTGATGTTATCCACCAGGTCCCTGCGCAACTCAGCAACTTTTCTCTGCTGATCTTCAGATTTGATAACAAGATAAAACACACCTACTGCGCAAATAAAAAGGATAATGGAGAGGAAGCCTACAATTGCTGACCGGCGCAGGATCTCTCCAGGGAATTCAGGCAGCTCCAGCTGTTTTGAAATGCGGTAAGAGATTGTCAAAGACGCCCCTGATCCAGTTTTCTCGCTCTTCCCATTATAATCCCCAAGTGCAATAATTCTTGCCTTTGGATTCCTCACGGCATGCATTAGTAGCGGATGCTCTTGATCTGCAGCGATTATCTTCCTGTTCCCGACGCTAATAATGACCGAGGTGTATGTGGTAAGTAATCGTACCCCACTTAAGCGGTTGTCAGTTTTCGCATGAAAGGCAAGACGGTCGTCGTATTTACGGGCCAGTGCTAATCCGCTTAAAATCATCTGTCTTCTGAGCTTCTGGATTTCCATTTCCCCTTTTTCCACCATTTCCGCATTTTTCATCAAACTTGCAAGCTGGCTGGAATCCAGAGCTTGAAAAGCGCCTCCTGATGCCAGCTTCAGGACCTGGGCAGTGACCGAATTCTGATAGTTGCGCTGGTCCAGTCTGTACATATTGTACACCAGATAACTTTGTATCCCAGTGAGCATAAGCAGGATGGAAAAACAGATCAGCACAACCTGTTTGGAATTAAATCTTATGTCCATATTTAAAATTATAAATTATCAGAAATACTGCATAGCTCAGCACATTCATTAACACTTCATTAACCATAATTCCAGCCAAATTTAAACAGGTTTGCAAAAAAAAAATGAAATTAAAATACCTGTCCATATTTCCCTTGTCGCTAATGCTGGCCACACTGACTTGTCTAGCACAGTCCCAAGGGAAACCAGATTCTTTTCCTCCAGCTCGAAAACGCCCTGAAAATTCCATTTCCTCAACCGCAGGAAACATCCGCATAACCGGCGATACCTTAAGCCTCAACTTTACGCTTTTCAAATATTTCCCGTTTATAAGTGCAACGGTTAATGGCCGGGATGGATGGCTGATGTTCGATACCGGAGCGCAAAGCGCCCTGGAACTCGACAATAAGCTCGTGTCCCTGGGTGAAGGCTTAAATCCAAGCTCGGGATTTGTCTCCAGCGGCCAGTCCTATCAGACCCAGCATTATCCAACCGTGAAAAGCATTGCCCTTGACAACAGACTTTTCTATTCGGATGCGGGACCGGTAAGTGGACATGATTTCAGTTACATGAATTCCATTACTCCGGATATCATTGGGCTTATTGGTTATGATTTTTTTAAGAATTATCTTTTCAAACTTGATTATCAAAAAAAACGGATCACCTTTTATCGCAACACCCCAAAACGCCAGCGCAGAAAGGATTTTCTATTCCGAGAAAAGCTCATCGCAACGATTGATTTCGAACTTAGAAAACTGCCCAACCACCCCGTTATTCCCTTAATAATGGGGCGCGATACGCTGGCGATTTCATTCGATACCGGCCAGCTGGGCACACTGACGCTGACCGAAGAAACCAAAGCACAATGGATGAGCTCAGGAATGCTTAGCTCACAACCTGGAAAAAGACAAGCGAGCCTGGATTCGTTGACTTTGCCTGGTCATATCCGTCTAAGACCAGGAAGCCTGGTACTCACGCCGCCCTCGGCCGCGCAAAATGCAAAAAAGGCTATAGGTATAACAGAAAAAAATTCGATAACATTCGGTTTTGCCTTACTTTCCCAATATAAATCCGTCTGGGACTTTCAAAAAAGAAAAATATATCTAATGGAAAAATAGGGAAACCAAAATGCGTTAAAATATATAAATACCCTGTATATTTCTGCAGGGTATTTATATTTAAATTCTGCGATCTGTTATATCGTTCGCATATCCCTTTCTAATTCTGTTAGGGTATGCAGGGTTTCGCGCTCCCGGATTACGAAGGCTTCTTCGCCATCTACCAGAATCTCTGGAGGCCGCGGAACAGCATTATACTGACTCGCCATCACCATCCCATATGCGCCGCTGGTGAAGATACAGATCAGCTCCGAGGGTTTTAACCGGGGAAGCGAGCGGTCGCGTGCTAAATAATCACTGGATTCACATATCGGTCCTGTGATGTGGTATTTTTCTAACCCCGGAAGGTCCATTTCCTGTAAAAGGCCTTTGGGAACCTGTAATGCATCGACCTTGGTAGGCCATATGAAGTGAAACGCATCATACAGTGCTGGCCTAATCAGCTGGCTCATGCCCGCATCCAGAACCGCAAATTTCTTACCGCCACCTTCTTTTAAGTAAAGTACCTTTGAAATCAGTACCCCGCTGCTTGCCGATATCGACCTGCCAGGTTCCATGATCACCCGGCCGCCTTCAGCGACAAACGGCGCAAGCAGGGGAATAATCGCCTCCGCGTAGTCCAATGCTTGCGGAGCAAGTCCGGTTGTATAGTCTGCAGCATAGCCCCCACCAATATTAATCGTATCGATATGTATCCCCAGGTTTTTTAGTTTTCCCAGAAGGATCATCACCTTGCCGATCGCCAGGACATAAGGCTCTGGCGTATAAATAGGAGAACCAAGGTGAAAATGTATTCCATTAACCTTGCAATGCTTATTGGTACCAGCATTTTTGAAAAAATCCGTTGCACGCTCAATATCCACCCCAAATTTACTTCCTCGGTGCCCGGTCATGGTTTTTTCGTGCGTTCGGCTATCGTAAACGTCAGGATTGACCCGAAGGGCAGCATTTACAGATAAATTTCTTTCTTTTGCCAGCCGTGAAATATTTTCAAATTCAGCTTCTGACTCTATATTGAACCATCCAATACCCATTTCCAGTGCATACTCGATCTCGGCGTCCGTTTTGCCTATTGCCGCGAATACAATTTTCTTTGGATCTGCACCAGCCTCCAGTGCCCTGAACAGTTCGCCTCCGCTAACCACGTCCATTCCCGCCCCGGCATTGATAAGTTGCGCAAGAATATTGATATTTCCGCAGGTTTTTACAGAATAACAGATCAGCGGGTCAATTGCCTTAAAGGCATCTTTGATGGCGTTATATTTGTCTAGAAATGACTTTTTGGAATACAGATAAAAAGGGGTACCCACTTTTTTAGCCAGTTCATCCACGTTCCGCCCCTCGCAGAACAACTGGCCATTTTGATATTCAAAGACGTTTGTTGATGACATGATAATAGATTAAGCGTTTTTACAATTGGTAAGTTATATTCCTTATTTAAAATGATTTTGACTCTAGGCTTTTTTAATTATTTCGGCAATGGCGCGAGCGGGACCACTTTCACTGGTTTCCAGCTGCTGTACGATTCTTTCCCGCTCTTTTGCATTTTTGTTTTGGCTGATCTTCTTCTGTCCCTGCAGATCCGATACCAGAAGGTTAAAAACAACGGTGCCCTTAGCCATTCCATCTTTGAATTTTTGGGGTAGATTATCCCATTGCTGAAAATATTCAGGTTCATAGAAACCGATCATTTCTTCAATCGCCTGTTGTTTTTCTATCGGGCTGGATACGATCTCAGCCTTTCCATAGGCATGCACGCTGAGATAATCCCAGGTGGGAACACTTTCCAGCTTATCATAATGCGAGGGAGAAATGTAAGCATGCGGTTCTGAAAAAATAACCAGGGAAACTTCATGCTCTATAAATGAAGCCTGCTCGTTTGCCAAAGCAAAATGCGAGCTTAACACTAACCTTTGCTCCGATTCCCTAATCACAAAAGGCAGCTGCGTGGCCAGCGGTATTCCTTTTTTGTTGGTAATGATCGTCGCAAAACTATAGGTCTTCATAAAAGCTATTTTCTCGCTTTCGTTTTCAAAATGAAATCCTTTGGGTGTATACATCGTTTTTATCTCAACTGAATTTTCAGTAAAAATATAGGATTAATGGATTATCTTTGTAGTCCAATTAGAATATAATGAGTAGTCCCATTATCCGCCGTATCTTTCTCGATTTGGCCTTTGACCGTAATTTAAAGCGCCCATTGTATTTACAGATAGCAGACCATGTGGTTTCCCTCATCAAATCGGGAGAGCTGAAATTTAATCAGAAACTGCTGGGCAGCCGTGAGCTGGGAGAATTATTGTTGATCAACCGGGTGACCGTTACCAAGGCCTATGCTGAACTGGAATCCCAGGGATGGATTGAAAGTCATAAAGGCCGTGGCACTTTTGTTGCCGCCCAGCTTGCAGATTCTGATCCGGAGAAGATGGGTATTTTAATGCCCCAAATCAGGCGAGGACTTAACCTTTACCCAAGAAAATACCTCGATACCTTCACCGAATCTCCTTATCCTGAATGGCATCTTGATGACGGTTATCCAGACATGAGCCTGGCGCCATTAAAGGAATTCTACCGGGCCTACCGTTCACAACTCACCCGGGTAAGCAACCATCAAAAGTTCGGTAGTTACGGAAATCCCGCCGGTCCGCTTTCTTACCGTCAGGCATTATCCGCATACCTTAACGAGACCAGAAGCCTGAAGACGAACCATCAGCGGATAATGTCAGTTAGGGGAACGCTGATGGGAATTAACCTGGTCTGTAATGCACTGATAAATCCTGGCGATGTCGTGGTATCTGAAATACCTGGATGGAGAAGCGCAGAGCAAAATTTCATTCACGCAGGCGCCAGATTAATTGGGGTAGGTGTGGATGAGCATGGAATGATTGTCGAGGAGCTTCGTGAAATTTGTAAAAAGCATCGCGTCAGAATGGTTTATGTAACCCCTCATCACCAGTTTCCCACCACAGTGTCACTCCGGATGGACCGCCGCATTGAACTGCTCCGTCTGGCGAGCGAATATCGCTTCCTGATTTTTGAGGATGATTATGATTTCGATTTTCATTATAAGCTTCGCCCGCTTTTACCCCTTGCAAGCGCCGATGAAAACGGTATGGTGATTTATTGCGGTTCGTTTAGCAAAAGTTTCTCCCCAGCCTTTCGCATGGGCTATCTGGTGGCATCAGAAAAAATTATACAGCAGCTCTGTTCCGTACGCATGATCGTGGACAGGCAGGGAGATCACCTGCTTGATAATGCCGTTGCAGAGTTGCTCAGCGACGGTACCATTCAGCGCAACCTCAGAAAGACCCTGTCCGTTTACAGGACCCGCCGCGATGCGTTCTGCACACTGCTTTCCGCCGAGCTTGGTAATGCGGTCGAGTTTAGTATTCCCGAAGGGGGCATGTCCGTTTGGACCAGGTTTTCCCCTTCCATAGACCTGGACAAACTAGGTATTGAAGCTTTAAAAAAAGGACTTCATTTGCCACCCAAAAAGGAACACATCTATGAAAACTTTGATCAAAATGCCTTAAGGCTAGGGTTTGCTTCCTCCAGTCCGCTGGCCCTGGAAAAATGCGTACAGATTATCAAGAAATTGCTATGAAAACTTTATCGGCCTAATCGACACTCAAAGAACTCGAAAGATCAGTGCCCTGATTTTAAATGGATGCTATAGTAACTAAGCCAGTAGGCATGCGGCACTACCTTCGTGCTCGACAACGTTGAAATGGAGAATGTTTCCATTGGCAGTAACCAATGCCGGAAAGGCTTTAACGCCAGCATCTTCTGCCTCGCTTTGCTTTTTCGGATCTAGACCCACATGGATGATTTCTAAATTTGACAATCCCAAAAGGTTGACAACCTGCTGGCCAACGCTTGAACAGAGTTGGCATCCATCGTGGTAAAATATTGATTTTGTTTTCATGGTTAATTCAGATTTTTTTACAAATCTAGAGCAGTTTCCTTAAGCTCTGATGGTCCAGTTTCTGATTTTTTCCCATGACCCTGGTTATATTTTCCGGGAAAAAACAAAAATCTGGCGGAGAGCAGCCCTCCAGCCAGACTTATTTTATTGGTGCCTATTGGCAGACCAAGTTCCACTTATCCAGTGACCTTTTTTTAAGAAGGGCATAGAACCCCAGTTTTTTTGCTTTAGGACATACCGTTCCCGAAAATTTCAATTGTGCAGTTTGATCGGTATACTCAACGGCAAAGACTGGCTTATTTGCCGAAATATATGGAGTGAGCTGATTTTCCCAGCCCTGATCAAAAGCATCTTCAGTAATTATCCAGTCAAACTTTTTGTAATGGGAGTCCATGAATTCCGGAACATTTTTCTGTCCGATGCCAGTCCATTGCTGTGTGCCATGGATATCAGCAGGTCACAATATTTTCTTGTGTCTGCTGCAGTCAAAGGGAATCCTGTGGTGGTGGTAAAGCCGTCGATATTATCTGGCTCAATACCGTCAAATCCTTTAGAGATGATCATTCTGAACCTTGAGTTTAACCATGGCTTTAGTTTTTCCAGCTGCCTGATGTCCAGCCATTTCTCATCTGGCCATTCCGGATAGACTTTGCCGATAACCTCTTTGGGTAGCAAATTTAGATCTGGCCGACCGTCTTCAAAAGTTCCAACAGACAGATAAGCAATCACCCTCTTGCCTTGGGCATGAAATTTAGCTACCTGTTCTGCCGTTGTGCTGAAGGCATCAACATCTACGACCTGTGCTGAAAAAACATCGCCGTCATTTAGATCATCCAGATACCAGTCAAAGGTAACACCCGCTTTTGGCTGCCACCAGGTTGCCTTGTCAGAGGGTAGTGGTTTGCCATCGGCTGGAGTATTTACCGGTACCCCCTCGATTGGAGTTAATTTGTCACATCCGCATAAAATTGCGCAAGTAAGTAACATCGTTAGTACGTTTTTCATTTTCTTGATTTTTTAGGTTGATCCCGCAATCGCGGGTAAGGTAATAGGTTGATTTTAAATATTATACAGATAATTTTTTTTTCACGCTAGATTCTTCAAAACCTAACCCCTGGTCCGCATCTGATCAAAACCAGGAATTAGGTTTCACTACTTAGAAGTGAAAGGAAATACCAAGTCTTGGTGCAAAGGTGTCAGCATCAAAACCAAAATCAGTAGTCTTTGCTTTCTGATCGGTTAATGTGCTCTTAGCCTCGAATTTTTGATAACCAAAACCGTTTACGGAAACTTCTATACCGATACTCTTGGTTGGGAAAAATACAAACCCTGGGGCCAGGTTCACACCGATCGACGTGGTGGTCGCATTTTTGTCGCCTGTTTCCCCGGTTTTTTCCACTTCCTTATTGGAACCAAATGCCAATGGAACCGACAACTGGCCGAAGAACTTGAACTGATCGGAAAGGTTTACATAGTAACGGCCGAAAGGAGCAACCACAAATGCTTCATTTTGATTTTCCTCACTTACCTCTTTGCTGTAGGTGTAACCGACACCTGTACCGATCGCGAAATTGTTGGCTGCAAAGTAACCGATACTTGGAACAGCATCAAAGCTCACATCAGGTTTGATTGCCCCGTCGACCTTGGTCGAAGTGAAGCTAAAGCTGCCACCAAGTACAAATTTTCCTTTTTCTGTCTGTGCACTTGCACTGCAAGCCAAACCTGTAACGGCTAATAACGATAATACTAGTTCTTTCATAGATTTTGTTTTTTGTTTAAAAATTTTCTGCCTGATTATACCTCCCTGGATAATCCTAGTGGACTTTTTCATTGACCTGCTAATAAGACGTTGCAAAATTATATTCAAAGCGTAATATCATTGTAGTCCTATTATAAGATAATGGATAGTCCTATTTTATTGTGATCGCCAGTAAAATTTATTTTCCCCGCCTGATTCTCCCTTCAAGCCAATTTCCATGAAACATTAGGGGCATACCACTTGGGTTTTTGCCCAAAAGAAAAATCAGGGAGAAAAAAAAACGAAGCTTTACGAAGATTTTTAATCAAAAAAATAAAGGTATGAACGATGAATATCTGCCCTTGATTTTGTTTTTTAGCTTATTATAGTTGGGATTCAGTACCTGGCCGATCCGTTATAGGCCGGTCTGTACGCCCCAATGATTTTACACAATAAAACCTGAACCGGATGTTAATCCAGGTCCAGGTTTTATCGCTTTTATCCAAGAAGGCCCATTCGCTCCGGCACTTCGGTTTTCAGAGAATCAGTATTTCCCCGCGGAAGTTTACATATCGCTGCATTGGCGTTTTTTTAAATATCCAGCTGAAGGGTCTGTGGACCGAATTCTTCAAAATGGATAGCGCCTCTGCTGATTCCCATGTCCATAAGATCTTTCGCGTGTTTGGTGATAAAGAAAGCTGGGCCGCAGATATAATATTCCGCACCTTTGGGTAAATGTGCCTGATCAAATTTAGAAAGCTCAATCCAGCCCTCCTTAATGCCTTCTTGAGCCTGTTGGCCATTGCAACTGTCATAGAAGATGTGTCTGCTAATTTGCCTGTCCGTCTGCACCTCTTTATTTGCAACCTGGCTGAAGGCATGTACTTCCGCATTTCTACAGGCATGTACCCAGGTAATCGCTCGTTTGCTTCCACTGTCGATCAGGCTCTCCATCATCGCCATCAAAGGTGTCTGACCGATTCCCCCGCTAATAAGCACAACCGGATTATCACTCTCCTGCAAACTGAAATTCCCGGCCGGCGCAGAGGCTTCTACAATATCACCAGCTTGGACCGTATCATGAAGTACGTTGCTCACCAGTCCGCTTGGGTTCATCTCCCTTGCAAATTCCCGTTTCACTGATATTCTATAATATCGGCCATTTGGTGCGCAGGAGATGCTATATTGCCTAGGCTGGAACAGATTAAGCTCCTTTAAAAAAACCCTTATGCTTAAATACTGACCGGGTTTGAAATCTGCGATATCCCCGCCGTCACTAGGGCAGAGGTAAAATGAAGTAATCTCTGTCGATTCAATCACTTTTTCCTTCACAATAAACGGCCTCCAGCCCGTCCAGCCTCCGCTTTTTGCAGCCTGTTTTTCATATATAGAGCCTTCATGACCCGACATGATCTGCGCCAACTGGAAGTAGGCGACACGCCAGGCCTCCAGCAACTCTGCACTGGCACCATCACCAAGCACTTCACCAATAGAGGCAATAAGGTGCTTTCCGACAATCTGGTAGTGCTCGGGACGAATGTTCAAACTGGTGTGCTTGTTCCCGATTCCGTCCACGACCGGCATTAAAACCGACGGATTTTCTATATTTTCAGCATAAGCCAGCACCGCCATAGCCAGTGCGGTCTGTTGCCTGCTATTCTGTTGATTACCCATATTGAAAAGATTTTTTAGCTCTGGATTGTGGGTAAACATTCGGTTGTAAAAGTATTTGGTCAGATCAAGGCCATGTGCCCTTAGGATTGGAACTGTACCGCGTACAAGATCCTTTTGTGCTTGTGTAATCATTTTTCTTGTTATTTAAATTAAGTACAGCAAATGTAAATCAAAAAAATAATAAAAGACTTTTTTATCTTTTATTATTTTTTTGTTAATGTTCTAAGTATTTATTGGTTAATATGTTTTTATTCAATGATTTAGGTGTTTGTTTCTGATTTAGCCCATCCAGTTTTGACTGGTTTTCGGAAATCTGGATGAGCGTAGGGTTAGGTTACCTAACTATGTTTGTATCGACAATAAAGTCAAAACTTAAATCTTTAAAAATGAGCAAATCTATTTTTTATCATGCAGGCTGCCCAGTTTGCGTAAGCGCAGAACATGACATCATCAACCTGATCGGTGAATCTAATGTAGAAGTTGTAAATATCGGTGAAGACAGAGCCCGCATCAGCGAAGCTGAAAAAGCTGGTATCCAGTCTGTACCCGCACTGGTAACGCCAAACGGAAATGTATTGCACATCAACTTCGGCGCAACGCTTGAAGATGTAAAGGGATAACTAAAAAAAATGCTGCGTAGTCCCATAGCTTCGCAGCATTTTCCCATTTCCATGAATTTTAAATAAAGAAATTGTCAAATAGAATTTTAAATAAACCCTATACGCGCGTTCACCGTGCGTTCCTTAAAAAATAAGAATATGAGAGTAGCAGTTTGGGACACCTATGTAAAAAAAGAGAATGGCGAAACGATGCATTTTGACATCATCGCACCAGAATCAATCAAGGATGAAGCAACAATCCATAAAATGGGCAAGGAATACCTGGCCACCAAAAATCAGCAAGACCAGCCATTGACCGCTAAGGAGTGCCGCTTTTGTCACCAGGAGATAGCCTCCGAGGAAATGCAGCAGAGCATTGATAATAATGGGTATTACATTATCGAAATGGAAGGATGTGATTAAAAGCCCTACTGTGCGGAATGTGACGGATGCAGTTATCGACCGCAAAATTGTTGATGCACTTGAAAAAGTTTCCCAGGCATTACGTACCCTGGCTTGGAAAAAATCTGTAGAACAATCCATTAATCCGATTCAGCTCCAGATTCTCAGCTTCCTGTTTACCCACAGGGATGATCGGGCTAAAGTTAGTTTGCTCGCCAGGGAATTCAACATCTCCAAGGCGAGTATCAGCGATACCATCAAATTGCTTGAAACAAAGGGACTCATTGAAAAGATATATGATGAGTCCCTTTCCAAGCAGTTTGTGATACAGCTGACCCATGAGGGTAGCACCAAGGCTGCCGAGGTTTCCCTCTTCGATGAGGTCCTGCTGTCGGGCGTTGGCAAAATTGTGCCTTTAGATAAAGAGAAACTTTATTTTCTGCTTTCCGAAATTATACTCGGTTTGCATGAGCAGGAGGTCATCACACATCAGCGGATGTGCAAGAGCTGTAAACATTACCGGGCAGAGGGCGAAAAGCATTATTGCAGTCTCCTGCAACAATACATGGGCATACCCCAGTTGCAGATCGACTGTGATGAATATGAAAAGAAATAATAGAATGGAGTATATAAACTTTGGTGGGGCCATTTTAGCCCTCACCATGATCCAGATGCTGAATCAGTCGCTCTTGTCAAAATTGTACCGCTATTGGAAAGATTAGCCGCAAAAAGTGCGAGCCCCCGGCAGGGAGTTGAATAAATTTTAAATCAAATGATATGTATATTTCTGATCTGATAATTAAGGACAAAGAGCAGGCAGATTTATCTGATCTGTTTTTTGATGAACCAACAAAAAAGGCAGTCAATCAGCTCGTCAGGGAATATAAGCTCGCGCCTGAACTGCTCCAGTATGATCTGCCAGTCAACAATAAAATTCTTCTATATGGAAATTCCGGCTGTGGAAAGACCGCCACTGCGAAAGCCATTGCAAACGCCCTGGGAAAGGACCTTTTGGTCCTTAATCTGAGCAATGTGATCTGCGCAAAAATGGGGGAGACGGCCCAGAATATTAAAATGGTATTTGACAAAGCCTCCAGAGAGAAATCGCTTCTTTTTTTAGATGAATTTGATCAGATTGCTAAGCTTCGAAGCCTGGACGATAAAGATGTTGGTGAAATGAGACGCCTGGTGACCTCCATCATCCAGCTCATTGATTATTACCCCGCCGATGCACTGCTGATCTGTGCAACAAATCACCTGGATTTTATTGATCCAGCAATCCTAAGGCGCTTCCAGCTGAAAATAGCATTCACCATGCCAGATGAAATAACCTTAGACCTTTATTATGATGGCCTGTTGAAACGCTACCCCGAAGAAATCACTGCCATTATACGCAAATATGAAATTTCATTCGCGGAGGCCCGTGACCATACCCTCAACGCTGTAAAGGAACTGCTGATCTCCCGCATTGAAAACTCAACTGAATCCGCGCAGATATGAATACAGAAATCGCAACCAATCTAGCACACATCCAGCAGCGTATACAGGCAGCCTGTAAATCTGCTGGAAGGCCAGTACATGAGGTTAAGCTCTTACTGGCCACTAAAACGGTATCTGCACAACGCATAGCTGAGGCGCTGCGCTTAGGACATACGCTTATCGCAGAAAACAAAGTTCAGGAGCTCAAAGATAAATTCCCCGAATTAACTCAACTCGTACATACCAACCATTTTATCGGTCACCTGCAAACCAACAAGATCAAAGAACTGATCAGATATCAGGTATCCTGCCTGCAGTCTATGGACCGGGAAGACCTCGCCAGTAAGCTCAATGTCAGGCTCGAACTGGAAAACCAATACATGGATGTATTTATCCAGGTCAATACCTCTGGAGAGGAAAGCAAGTTCGGTGTTTCACCGGAGGGAACGGTCGCCCTTTGTAAGTATGTAGCGGCCCTTCCGCGATTAAAAATCAAAGGATTGATGACCATTGGACTCTTAAGCGCACAGTCTGAAAAAGTCCGCGAATGTTTTCGCCTGCTCAAATCAATTCAGAAACAGGTCAATGCAGAAATGATACCCAGAGTGGATTTACAGGAGCTTTCCATGGGGATGAGCGGCGATTTGGAAATTGCCATTGAAGAAGGAGCAACAATTGTCAGGGTAGGTACCGCCGTTTTTGGCACCAGGGTTACCCCAGACAGTTATTACTGGGACGAATCACGCTAGAAATTACAAACAAAAACGGAAATTAAATCTGCAAAATGAAAATACATTATCTCCAACACGTATCCTTCGAGGGACCGGCCTATTTGGAAGAATGGTGCAAAAACTACGGCTACCAAAGCTCGGTAACAAAATTCTACAAAGAAAATTATACCCTTCCAGGATTGGATTATTTTGATGCCCTGGTTATCCTGGGCGGTCCGATGAGTGTGTACGATGAAAATATTTATCCCTGGTTAAAACCGGAAAAGGATTTTATATCCTTATGCATCACCGCAGGCAAGAAAATCCTTGGCATTTGCCTTGGCGCCCAACTTGCTGCACTTTGCCTGGGCGCAAAAGTAACCAGAGCCGCTCATAAAGAAATAGGCTGGTTTGCTGTAAATCCAACCGGAAACTCCTGGATGGTACCCTGGGTTTATAACCTCTTCCTGAAATCTCCGAATGTATTCCACTGGCATGGTGAGGAATTTCAGCTTCCTGAGGGTAGTGTAAACCTGCTGTATTCCAGGGCAAATCCCAACCAGGCATTCTTGTACAAAGAACAGGTACTTGGACTACAGTTCCATCTGGAGGTCACTCCGGACGCGGTACTCTCGATGCTCGACAACTGTTCGCATGAGCTTACCGAGCAGAAGTTTGTTCAGCAAAGATATGATATCATCAAGGGAATTGCAGGCTGCCTGAAGTTGAATGCAATGGCCGGCGCACTCCTGAAAAGATTTTTTTTGGATATCCCGAAAGAAATCCGGAAAGATGAATAAGGGGTACACAGTGCTCATTTTTATCCGTTAAGGTTGAAAAAAAATAAAAGTATTTTCAAAATAATTAAGATCGAAGATTATGGAACATGTGCAATGCCTGATTATTGGTTCAGGCCCAGCGGGATATACCGCCGCAATCTATGCCGCAAGAGCAGGATTAAAACCTATATTATACACAGGAATGATGGCTGGCGGCCAGCTCACCTTAACCAGTGATATAGACAATTTTCCCGGATATCCCGATGGGATAAACGGTAGCCAGATGATGGAAGACCTCAAAAGACAGGCTGAGCGTTTTGGTACTCAGGTCAGGTTCGGTCAGATCAGCAGTGTGGATTTCTCCGCCCGCCCACACCGGATATATGTTGATGGGGAACATGAAATTATTGCCGATGCAGTGATTGTATCTACAGGGGCCTCTGCAAAATGGCTGGGCCTGGAGTCGGAGAAACGTTACAACGGAGGAGGCGTTTCCGCCTGCGCAATCTGCGATGGTTTCTTTTTTAAGGGACAGGATGTGGCCATCAGCGGCGGCGGGGATACTGCGGCCGAAGAGGCAGTCTACCTGGCCAAACTCTGCCGTAAGGTCTATATGATCATTCGAAAAGGTGAGTTCCGTGCTTCAAAAGCAATGGTTGACCGGGTACTGGCCATGCCGAATATCGAGCTGCTTTACAATAGTGAAACCCTGGAGATTACAGGTGATGGCCAGGTCGTTACAGGCGCGACAATCATAAATACCCATACGGGTGCACAGTCACTCCTTGATATTTCGGGCTTTTTTGTAGCAATCGGGCACCGCCCCAATACCGATATTTTCAAAGACTGGCTTGCAATGAATCCCGCTGGATATATTCTCACAAAACCAGGTAGTACCCATACAAGCATGGAAGGCGTCTTTTGCTGTGGCGATGCACAGGACCATGTCTATCGCCAGGCGGTCACTGCAGCCGGCACTGGTTGTATGGCAGCGCTGGATGCCGAACGCTATCTTGCCCAGGTAGAGGGACCGTTCGCAAATCAGGATGAGCTCCCGGCTCTGGCCATATAGTTCAATAAGTGACAAATCAAAAAAAGATTAACAAGCAAATGCGGCGGGCTCAAAAAGCCCGTTTTTTTTGCCGCCTGTTTCGCAAGGTTGCTCGACAGCATAACCCAACGACAGATCGGTTGGGGCTAATTTTTTTGTTTTTAAAGCATCACCAAAAAAAATAAAGTTTTTAAAACCCCTGTTTTCCAGATCAAGAGCACGTCTAGCCTGAATGGATCATAGAAGCGGCTTCGCCTGATTCCGGCTATAGTAGTCCAGTTTCGCCTGGAACATCAGTTCCATTTTTTCCGCCCTCCATTTGGCCTCCTCTGCGAGGGTACCTTCATAATGTTTTTCCAGCGTATCGGACCAAAGTTCCAGCCAGCGGGTAAAATGTATGGCTTTTAAACCCAGACCAAAGTGGGGCAGGAACGGGGTACCCTTGTAAGTTGATTTTTCAAGCAGTACCGTTTCCCAGAAAGCATACATCTTTTCCAAATGATCTGCCCATTTTCCGCTTAACACCATATTGAATACCGGACCGATAAGCTCATCCTGATCCACCTTCTTATAGAATTCATCGATAAGGTTTCTGATGTCTGCTGAATCACTGATTGCTGTTTTTTTATTCATGTTAAAGTTAACCACTGAAAGAGAACTATTCTGGCAGCACCCGATAGCGCTTAAACAAATATAATCATTATTAAATTAAGATGTTTTTATCTTTTATTAAATTGTTATATTTGTTCTACAATTATGTCAGTATTTTCCAAAACATGTGAATATGCACTGCGGGCTGTGTTTTATATTGCCAAGCAGACCGAATCCGGTAGGAAGGTCGGAATAAAGGATATTGCCCAGGGAATAGAATCTCCGGAATTATATCTGGGAAAAATTCTTCAGGACCTGAGCCGCAAAGGGCTTATCGGTTCGGCCAAAGGGCCAAATGGCGGATTCTTTCTGACCAAGGAAATGCTCGCCCTTCCATTAATCGAAGTGGTGAGGGCAGTAGATGGTGATAATCTTTTTATTGGCTGTGGATTAGGACTGAAGTTCTGCTCTGCGGTGAACCCATGCCCGTTGCATGATCAGTTTCTGGCCATCAGGACCGGCATCGTAGATATGCTTACTGGCACCTCAATCGGGAGTTTTAATAAGGAGTTAATTGATGGGTTTTTATCTTTGAAAAAATAATGGCTATTCCTGCTGTAAACAGCCAGAATTTAGTAAAAAATAAACAAAAATAGGGTGCGGATTCATACATATCGTAAATTACCGAACCCAAATTTACCCGATTGCCCTAAGCCAGGGATTTCTCCATACCGATGAGCTGAATGTCCTGGATTAAAGGGATGCCGAAATTACCTTTGAGCTCATCAAAATTTATAGATTCCCCGTTCATGCGGTATCCCCGGCGTTTATACCAGGAAATCAGTTCCAGGCGGCTGGAGATCACCGTGATGGAAATTCTATCGCAATCATTTTTTTTTGCCAGGTTTTCAGCTGCCCGCATAATCGACTGTCCAATTCCCTGAGCCTGCTGATCGGGCATAACAGCAAGCATACCTAAGTATAATACAGGGGTTCTAAACTCGATATAAACGGTTCCCAGAATGGTACCACTCACATCCGTATATTTTAAAATATTGATGTGATCCTGACCAAAATAATCCTCAAGCGGTTGCTGCCCGATTCGCTCGCCCTCCAGTATGCCATATTCTGAGGTCCACCCCTTTCTTGATGCCTCGCCACGGTACGCTTTGTTTATCAGTTTTTCCAGTTCAGGAATGTCATTAATGGTTGCTATGCTAATATTCATTTTTTAAAAGTTTCACATTGCTAAAATAAACTCGAATCGAACGCTATTCTCATCAGGAATCATCAGCTTAATCTCTTATTTAAAGTCTGCTCATTCGTTTTATGAACCGCATTAGATGACGCTGAAAGTCCCATCTGCCAATATGCCTTTAAAGCAGGATTATTTTTGCCCGTGAGGTGATATTGGTATCAGTCAGGGCCTTTAAAAAACCAGAAAACCTCGGCTTAAGGCCCTTTAAAGACTAAATCCCTGTCAAATATTTATCGTTATTCCTTTTCTTTTAAAAGGCAATCCCCGACACTGATTTCCCCTAATTTTTAGGGCTGAAATGAACAAAGGATTGCTTATCGGGAAGAACTGTTTAAGAAACTGCACTCAATGCTCGGGTCATGATCTGATCAAGCTCATCATTTTCCTGATAACTCAGTGGTCTCAAAGGTGCCCGAAGGTGTCCGCCATCCTCACCAAGGATGTTCAGCCCAGCCTTAATTGCCCTTGGCAGCCCTTTTGCAACAATGAACTTTAACAGCTCAAATTGTTTGCGAAAAATGCGTTCTGCAGATTTGAAATCGTTCTCATTAACCGCATTGTACAATTCGAGATTCAATTCAGGGATCAGATTAGGTGCCGCAGTGCACCAGCCTCTTGCACCGGCAGCTGCAGCAGCCAAGGCCAAAGGATTAGAGCCATTAAAAAAGGCTACATCTTCCCCCAATTCGTTACGAAGGTTGTGCATGCGCTGCACATCTCCTGAGCTTTCTTTAATCATGGTAACATTTGGGATCTCCAGCAGGCTTCTTAGCAAAGCTGGTGACATATCCACACCGCCTGTGGCTGGGTTGTTGTAAGCCATAATTGGAATGGAAATTTTTGAGGCTACCGCGTCATAGTGTCTCAAGATTTCCTCGTCGGTAAGCTTCCAGTAGCTCATGGGAATGATCATCACAGCAGAAGCCCCTGCCTTCTCTGCAAACTGTGCGTGGTAAATCGTACGTTCTGTAGTTAAATTTGATACCCCCACGAGTATTGGAATTCGACCAGCGACCTGAGCAATGGTTGCCTCGGTAATCGCTTCTTTCTCGCTGTCGGTTAGGTAGGGCAAAACACCAGTACTTCCCAAAGGTGCGATGCCATGAGAGCCGGCATTAACCAGTCGCTCGACAAGCTTTTTGAAAAGCGGAATGTCTACCCGCTCTTGCTCATCAAAGGGTGTGATGGGATAAGAAATTATCCCTTTTAATGGAACATTATTCATATGAGTTCTTATTAGTAAAGTTTCCCCAATTGGGAAAGGAGTAAATGATGAATTAAAGATCTCTGCCTTCCTCCTCACGAAGGGCAACGCCAAGGTTTTGTAGTTGAGGAGCGTTTTCACATGCAATATATTTGGCTGGATCTATATCGCTCAGGTTTTGATGTCTGTGCCATGCCCAGGACGGAATATAAACCGCATCACCTTGTTGCCATTCTACCTTTTTTCCTTCTATCTCTGTATAACCTTTGCCTTCCAGTACATATAAAACCGTTTCGTAAGTGTGGCGATGCTTGTTGGTGATTTGTCCGGGCAATAGCCCACCAATAGTCATACTTACATTTTTACTTGGTAGATCAACGAAATATACGGGGTGTTTTCGCTCTGTAGAAAATTCGTTATGTACCCCTGCATTCTCGACATTTCTATGGACAAGGTGTGAGGGCATCACGAACTGTGGCCTGGCAAAAGTCTGATGAAAATCTTTGGAGCTAAATTGTTTTTGCTCTTCATGAATCATCGTTTTGACTTCTGTCGGATCTTTAATTATTTTTGAATTTGCCATATGATAATTGAAAAAATTTATTTTTGCTTCATTGCATGAACAAAACTATCTTATCTTTGGAGGGTTATGGTGGTACAGAATTTCGAATTTACAGGTAGTCCAGATGCTTAGACCTTGGGATCTTCAGATCAATATTGATGAGGGCGGTGAAAAAGCGGTTTACATTCAAATCGCTGATGCAATTATCGGTGCAATTAAAACAGGTAAACTCACCAGCGGAGACGCCCTTCCAGGAAGCCGCCAGCTTGCGCAAAAATTAAAAGTAAACAGAAATACGGTGGTAGAAGCGCTGGATGTACTTCTTGCCGAAGGATGGCTGATCTCGGAACCTCGTAAAGGGACCTTTGTCGCGCACAGCCTTTCGGATTTCAACTTTTTCAAATCCAAGCCCGCTCCACCCGAAGTAAAAGTTAAACAGCCCTGGGCGGAAATCTCCTTTGATGACGGGCTTCCCGATACCCGGATAGCACCCATAAATGAACTTGCCGCAGCGTACCGCCAGATTTTTAACAGAAAAGGCAGGTGGCAACTGATGGGATATAGCGATGGGGCCGGAGAAGAGGAATTCAGGACAGCAATAGCGCAGATGCTCAACTATAACCGCGGAATGCGGCTCGCACCCGCTCAGATCTTCATTACCCGCGGAAGCCAAATGGCTATGTTTCTTTCTGCACACAGCCTGATCCAGCCTGGCGATTACGTCGCAGTCGAAAATCCAGGTTATAAGCCCGCATGGCAGGCTTTTGAACATGCAGGCGCCAAACTTCTACCCATTGCCGTGGATGCCGACGGAATTATTATCGACCAGCTAAGGTCACTACTGGAAGCCAAAAAGAATATCAAAGCCATATACATTACCCCGCACCACCAGTTTCCCACGACCGTAACCTTGAGCCTAAAGCGAAGGCTCGAACTGGTTTCCCTGTCCAATCAATATGGGTTTACTATTGTAGAGGATGATTATGACAATGAATTCCATTTCGGACAACGTCCGATACTTCCGGTGAGCAGTTTTGAAAGCCTAAAAAACTATGTGTACATCGGCACGATGAGCAAGATCGTTGCCCCGGCCCTTCGTATCGGCTATCTGGCTTCCTCTCTCGAACTGATAGATAAAGTCGCTCAACTTCGAAAAATTATTGATGTCCAGGGAGACAACATTATGGCCCAGGCGGTTCTCCAGCTCATCAATGAGGGACATGTCAAAAGGCACCTGAGAAAAGCAACCCTCCATTACAAGACTAAAAGGGATCTTTTCGAAAAAATCATCTTCGAACACCTTTCTGATAAGGTGGATTTTCAGAAACCCGAAGGAGGCTTGGCATTCTGGCTGGTCCCAAAGAAGCCTGCCGATCTCCAAAAACTCTGTGCAATCCTTCTATCCAAAGGCATTCAGATCTTATCTCCACAGGACTATAGTTTTGAGGCTCCCATTAATGGACTTCGCCTGGGCTACGCATCCCTTAGCGAATCCCAGCTTGAGCAAGGCATAAAAGCAATCGCCAGGTTTATGCAGTAGATCATTGTATCGACTCCAGTGTTTTACCAAGCATGGGATTTTCCGTCATTATTGAAGATAATACTGGTCCAGAATAGTGATTTTTCACTCTATTCTGGTTTGTGTATTATCTGTAATTAATTGATAGTTAAGTCATTAGTCGCATTATTTTGATCAGCTAACTGGTGGCCGATTATAGCTGTTGTCACCTCTGTTCTTTTGCCTTATATTGTATCATGCTTTTTAAAAAGGGCACTAAAACATAATGTTATGGAATTAAATATGCACACCCTATCACCTACTTATACACCAGTTGAATGGGAATATAGAGAGGTTATTCTGGAACAGATCAACAATGGTGTTTCAGGTAAAATAGTTTATTTCTGCACCAGCGAAGGAATCTGTGAGGCCTGTGGGACCATTACATCACTTCTTGATAAAGGGGCTGAAGGACTGTTTGTACAACTCGATCCCGAATATGAAATAAGGGCCGACCGCGTCATTACCCTGTTCGGAAAACCAGGCGCAGCTTACGCAGACTATGAGGCTTATGGAAATGCCTGTCTGGACTGTACTGGCGGATTATTTTAAGTTGAAGAAACTTTATACATCGGCCATCTCTTGAGCATTAACAGCTGAATTTGTATTTGTATAATGCAAATCTGGCCTATATAGCGCGGGGAAGATATTTGTATAAAGCGGATAAGGTCGATCAACTTTGTTTTTACGTACTCGGTTAATGACCGGAAGTGATCGAGCTACCAGCATAAGTGGTAGTGATAATATTTCCTCGTGTTCCAGCGTTCAGATAGTCATATTAGCTTTGCAATGAACAAAATTCCCTTCTCAGGAACAAACTATATAGAAATAAAGCCAAATGATGGGCTTAGCTTTATCATTGATATGTTTTGGCGCTTATCCAATCCTACTGATCAGGCTAAGGAGATCATCGTTTTGCTTGATGGGCGAATAGACATTCTTTTTACAGCAGGTAATCAAGAAATGACCACGCTGCATGGATTAGGGCTTTCTGCTGAAAAGGCCTTCTTAGCGCCATTTTCGACTATGTTCGGTGTCAGTTTTAAATTTCTTGCTGTTGAGTGTCTTTTTAATCAGTTTAAACCTTTGGCACCTAATAAGGTACTGCAATTGCCTTCTAATTTCTTCCCTCAAGCGCTTGACTGCTTTACTTTAGAACAGTTTAAAGATCTGGCCTCAAGGAAAATATTGGAAAACCTCATTCCCGCCAGTGATGAACGAATGATAAGGTTGGCTGAATTTATTTATGAAATGCGCGAGGAATGGAGCATTGGACAGTTAACAGAAAACGTGGGAATTAGTTGCAGACAGCTTAATAGATATTTTCAAAGTTACCTCGGAATTTCTTTGAAAACTTATCTGAGTATTTTGCGATTCCGAAAATCGTTTGGCCAGCTGAAAGCGGGAAAATTCTTTCCCGAGCAGCATTATTGCGACCAATCACATTTTATCCGGCAGATAAGAAAATACGCTGGAGTGATTCCCAAGGAGCTTCACCAAAAATGAAAATGACCGATTTATCCAATTTTCAACCCTTTTATCGAGTTAGTTTTGTGCCTAAATCACAAAATCTATGTCACTATCAAATAAAAAGATCGCCGTCATTGGCGGCGGTCCCGGTGGGCTAACACTAGCCCGACTACTACTTTTAAAGGATCTCGATGTCCAGGTTTACGAGCGGGACAAGAGCCGCGAGGTTAGAACGCAGGGTGCAACCCTGGATCTGCACATGGAATCGGGTCTGGCTGCATTAGAACAAGCGGGCCTGACTAAAGCTTTTTACCAATCCTATCGTCCAAATGCAGGCAAGCTTAGAATTACGGACCATCACGGCAATATCAAAGTAGACGACCACTCTTCGGAGGGCTACGCAGAGGACAGGCCTGAGATCGATCGTGGCCCATTACGAGAATTATTGCTTGATTCACTTCACCATGATACCGTTGTCTGGGATAGTCCCTTTAGCCATATGGAACCTTATGGTGAGGGCTGGCACCTGTACTTTAAAAATAAAGGACCACTCTATGCAGATCTGGTGGTCGGCTCGGATGGCGCGAATTCCAAAATCCGACCTTACCTGAGCCATATTCCTCCTGTTTATTCTGGTGTGACCATTGTAGAAGGGAATCTTTACAATGCGTATAAATATGCGCCTAATTTACAGGATATGATTAAGGGCGGGAAGTTGTTCGCTTTTGGTGAAGAACGTTCCCTTATTCTCAGCAGTAAGGGCGATGGCAGTTTGTCATTTTATATTGGATGCAAAGTTGATGAGTTCTGGAGTGATACTGTCGGCATTGATTTTAATAAAAAAAGCGATGTACATGCATGGTTTAATGAGGTGTTTGGAACTTGGAGTCCGTTGTGGCAGGAATTGTTCAATGGGGAAGAAAATTGGTTCATTCCTCGTCCGCAGTACCATTTCCCCCTCGATCAGTCCTGGGAACCACAGCCAAATTTGACCATTATTGGAGATGCTGCGCACCGAATGCCCCCTTATGCAGGTGAAGGGGTAAACATGGCCATGCTGGATGCACTGGAATTATCCAACTACTTCACCGAGGCTGAAGAAGGAAAAATCGATAAGGCAATTAAGCGCTTTGAACAAAGCATGCGAACCAGAAGTGCAGAAATCACGCGATTTACACTAGAAGCAACAGAGATGCTCCATTCTACAGATCCGATCAACAGGATGCTAAAAATGATGGAAGGCGGTGATCCAAGATAACAGCGAAGCCTATCCGGATTATAAATCATAAAAAAAGCGTTCAGCAAAGCTTGAAAATTATTCTGCATGGAGAAAGAAGCATATAGCACAAAGAATCCTTAGATATCAAAAGACATTTTTTGAGCACCTTTTTTTTAAAGTAAAAAAAGACGCTGAATATTGATTTTTCTTTTCAGGATTGCTGTAAAAAGATGGCGGGCAATGAAAATTTGATAAACCACAGATTCATTTGAGAAACATTTTTTTTTAAAATAATCGCACTGAAAATCAACTCGGTACCCATTCGGTATCTAAGGCACCAAATGGTACCTACTTGTTTTCCAACAACTTGTATGACTACTTTAGCCATACGAATTTTTACTCTCTTGAAAAATTACGACAAAAAAAAACAAACGACAAAACTTCTCATCAACAGCATGGTACTGCTCATCCTGATAGGCAATACCTACTATAGTTTTTTTTTGGAAATTTCACATTTGGCATTGGATCAGTTTCCCACTAATTCCTTTTTCAGAGTTAGTACGGGCTTAATCAAAACCCTGATGATTGCTATACTCATCTTACAGGAAAACAAAAGCTCGACGTCTAGATGCGCTGTGCGGATGAGAATTTTTATAGGTGCTTTTAGTGCTAAGTTTTCCATGCCTGAGGACGCTGCTATAATGAAAAACAAAAAACCATACAATTTAAAATTAGATAAGTTATGAGTGAACAACAAAAATTGACAACAGCTGCCGGAAACCCGGTGCCTGACAACCAGAATGTGCAGACCGCAGGTCCGAGAGGTCCTGTGCTGCTGCAGGACTTCTGGTTTTTAGAAAAGATGGCGCACTTTGACCGGGAGGTTATCCCGGAGCGACGCATGCATGCCAAAGGATCAGGCGCTTATGGTACATTTACCGTTACCCATGATATCAGTGCCTATACCAAAGCAGATATCTTTTCCTCGATTGGAAAAAAAACGGATCTATTTGTGCGCTTCTCAACTGTTGCGGGAGAAAGGGGTGCGGCTGATGCCGAGCGGGACATCCGTGGATTTGCGATAAAGTTCTATACCGGTCAGGGAAACTGGGACCTGGTAGGCAACAATACGCCTGTGTTTTTCTTCCGCGATCCAATGAAGTTTATCGATTTAAACCATGCGGTGAAGCGTGACCCGCGTACCAACCTGCGCAGTGCGGACAACAATTGGGACTTCTGGACCTTGCTACCCGAAGCTTTGCACCAGGTAACCATTGTCATGAGCGAACGCGGTATACCTAAAAGTTACCGTCATATGCACGGATTTGGTAGCCATACCTACAGTTTTATCAACGGTAATAATGAGCGTTTTTGGGTAAAGTTTCATTTCCGTTGCCTGCAGGGTATTGCAAATCTAACCAATGAGGAGGCGTCCAAAATCGTTGGTGATGACAGGGAGTCCAGTCAGCGGGATCTTTATGAGAACATTGAAGGAGGTAATTTTCCTAAATGGGAATTAAGTGTACAGGTCATGCCAGAGGCTGATGCGAAAACCTACCGCTTCCACCCTTTCGATTTGACAAAAGTCTGGCCACATGCGGATTATCCATTGATCCCAGTTGGAGAGATGGAATTGAACCGTAATCCGGAGAACTATTTTGCAGAAGTGGAACAAGCGGCCTTTAATCCGGCTAACATTGTTCCAGGTATCGGTCATTCTCCAGATAAAATGCTACAGGGCAGATTGTTTTCTTACGGTGATGCCCAGCGATACCGTTTAGGTGTAAATCATTCACATATCCCGGTTAACGCGCCGAAATGTACATTCCATGCTTTCCATCGTGATGGAGCAATGCGTACTGACGGAAATCTGGGTTCTACAATCCACTATGAGCCAAATAGTTTTGGAGCGTGGAAAGAGCAGCCAGAATTCAAAGAACCTCCACTGGCTTTAGAAGGAGATGCTTATGCCCATAATTACCGTGAAGACGATGATGATTATTTTACCCAGCCTGGTAACCTGTTCCGCTTAATGGATGAGGATCAGAAAAGATTATTGTTCACCAACACTGCCGCAGCGGTTGGAGGTGCACAACAGTTCATTCAGGTCAGACATATTCGCAACTGCTTTAAGGCAGATTCAGCTTATGGTATTGGGGTGGCCAATGCGCTTGGCATGACCATAGAGGAAGTCAATAACTTTCAGCATCCGGCTTTATAACAGCTAAATAACTTTTAAAAGGACCAAAGTCTGCTGTCCTGCAAAGCCAGTTTTTGCTGAAAACCACAAAACTGGCTCAGCAAACAGTTAGGACTCCTGACTAAGTTTGTATCATATATTAACAGAACAAAAAATGGCAAAGTCAATTTTCTATCACGCCGGTTGCCCGGTTTGTGTAAGTGCAGAACAAGAAGTGATCACCCTGATTGGTGAGGACAACGTAGAGGTCGTTAACATCGGCGAAGTAAGAAACCGCATCGACGAAGCTGAAAAAGCAGGGATTGTATCTGTGCCAGCCCTTGTAACACCCACAGGTAATGTATTGCACATCAACTTTGGCGCTTCATTAGCCGATGTGAAAGGCTAAAACTTATTGCCCTGCTTACATGCAGGGCAATCTTAAATTAATCACTAATAAACATAAAACTATGAAACGTATTTATCTAATTGCGTTAGCATCACTGGTTATTTCAGCGAAAGCAATGAGTCAGGAAACCAAAGCAGTACACGGTTATACCTATGGAACTTCACAAATTGCAAAATCACCCTTTACCTTAGAAGAACTTAAACTTCTGGAACAATCCATGCTTTTCACAGATGAGGATGTCAAGTATTTAAAAATGAGCCACGACATTCTGGCGGGTCAGACTGACGCGATCCTAGATGTATGGTACGGGTTTGTGGGTTCAACACCTCAACTGGTTTATTTTTTCGGAAACAAAACGACTGGTAAACCGGACGGTGAATACTTGGCAAAGGTAAGGGGCAGATTTAAAATGTGGATCTTACAAACCGCTGAGGCTAACTATGATCAAAACTGGTTAAACTATCAGTATGAAATCGGACTACGTCATTATTCTACAAAAAAGAACAAAACAGATAATGCACCTTCTGTGCCGATCATCAATTATCGTTATATCCCAGCTTTGACCATTCCGGTCATTACCACATTGAAGCCTTTCCTTGCCAAAACAGGTGCAAGTGCTGCAGATGTAGAAAAAATGAATGCAGCCTGGTTGAAATCGGTGCTGATGCAGAGTATACTCTGGGGACAACCTTATATGAAAAAAGGCGAATTCTAGACACTAATGGTCAGCCGTATCAGTACAGATAAGCGTACGGCTGACCTATAGTTTTTTCCAATTTTCAGTTCAAAATTACCAATACGACCGCGCAGAGATGTTTGCTCAACCGTTACGCGCGGTTTGAGAAAACGTAATAACGTGCTGGGCTGGATCAACCCTGTGCTGGATTTAGGCAGGGCGTCGAAAGTAGTTCATTTACAAAAAAATTAATCATTTTAAAATCAACGATTAACGATAAAACTTATGTCAGACATTATTCAACTAATACCAGGCAATACATTAATAACAGAGACCCCTGAAGAGGGCCGTGCTTTAGCCATGAAAATGGCCAGACTAATAATTAAAGCGACACAACCAGATGCAGATGTCCGTTCCAGATTGAGGAACATTTATGCAGAAGATCCCATGATGCTGATTGCTATTGGTCAAACGGTCGCGACTGAATTTGCTACGATTGCGCAGGCCAACAATTACTGGAAATAGTTACTGCAAATGTCATGCAAACCTCGAAGATCCAACTTGTTAAACTGACTTCTGGGAAAGACCATGGTTACCGGGAGCTTATGTCACGTGCGCTTCCTATATGGACAAAATATCTGTCCTGCAATAATGGTGAGGAAGGTGCTGACGTCGTGATCGACACAACGCGAGGATTTACATTAGGATACCTCAACCGAGGTATCCTCTACGGCAGTGCAAATTTTGCGGTTTCGGAATGGGACAAAGCAAACCTAAAATTGGGCCAGATTGATCATTTACGGGTCTGGCGGAAAGGTAATCAACATGCAATTGCAGAGAGGATACTAATTTCCCTAATCCGTATAGTATCAGAAGAGTATCCGCAAATCGGGCATATTAGATCTTATGTCAGAAACAATGATGAAGCCACTAGGCGGCTTTATGCACGCAGCGGGTTTATAAGTTCGCAACATAGCGGCACCATTATCCATCCTAGTGATGGGCAGGAATTGATGATCCTGAAATTGCACCATCAATAAAATAAATGAGGATATGAGCAGAGATGACATTTTAAAACAATATAAATTATCGGCCGCTGAATTAGGAAATTCGATTTCGAAAGAGCCGATGCAATGTGCACTTGATTATGCTTTTGGGCGGATCGGAGGTAAGTATAAAGGCAGGGTAATATTCAATTTGAGAAAAGGTCCATTACGATACGGTGAACTTAAAAGAAGGATTAGCGGCGTGATGCCCAAAATGCTTACTCAGGTTCTTCGGGATTTGGAGCGGGATGGCCTAATCATACGGACAAAATTTAAAGAAGTTCCATTGCGTGTAGAATATGAACTGACTCCCGATGCGATCAGACTTGTGCCTTTCCTTAATCTAATCAGTGGATGGGGCAGGGAGCAAATGTCAATTAACGGAATCTCTGCATATCCCCCAGAGGATGATTTTTCATGAGCCACGGGAATAAAGGGCATGGTTCTGTTCTTTTGACGGTTTTTGTCCATCAATTCCCAAATGACGAAACATTTTTTTGAATGTAGATCAACTTTCGGACTTGAGAAATACTCAAATAGTAGACTAGCTGGTTTCAAAAGAGGATTGTACCAACTAAAAATTTCCAGAATGATTGGTTCTGGAGGTCGCGTATAATCGCCTTGCCTCTCACACGCCGCTGAAAAAGCGGAAAATTATTAAAACAAAAACGATTTATTGATTAACCTTTTTAACAAATGAACAATTCAAATCAGGCGAAAAATCTAATGTCGGAGGAAGCAAAGCTTAACCTGGCTTACCAATTTCTTTCTTCTTTAAAAACTAAAGATTGGAATCTCTTAAGGTCTCTGTTAACAGATGACAGCACTTGGACTCTTCCAGGGGCCAGTATCATATCTGGTGAGGCAATCGGAATAGATGCTGTTATCGAAAGGGCGCAACTTATTGTGAGCTTTGGCGTGAGTCTGCAGCTTAACCATGTCTTATACGGGATGTTTGGTTTTGCTTTATCTGTACATAATCAGGCCATCAGGGGAGGCATACAGCTCGATGAACACCTAGCGACAGTATGTGTGTTAAGAGATGGAAAAATAGCATCCATTAACACGTACCTTTCTGATGTTCCTGGAGTTAACGCGTTTTTTACAGTGGAAAATAGACAGCTGTAGTAACCGCAATACTGGCTTGAAAAAAATTTTCGCATCATTAACCCCTGTCAGCACAATATCTGGTTTTGCAAGTGTTTACTTCCATTATAATTGATTTCAATGGACTGCTCTTGACTCCTTTAATCGTGATATGTAATTTCATGTTCTGTCAGATCGCAGCGATACTAAGAAAATAGTCAAAGTGGACTTACACATGCTGGAAATGAGCCCAATGCATGCTTGAAGTCATAAAGGTCAAACTCTTTTGAGCGATAGGCAATCCACCTTGAACTTCAAGCGGTCGCAACTTTGGTATAAAGCCAAATTTAGTCAAACAAACGGATTTTTGACATAAAGTGGTAGGTACAATAGCGGAGTCAGCAGGTTTGCGTACTTTGTTTAATAAATTAAACACCGAAGGACAATATCCTATTTATCTCTTCTGATTACTATCTCTAGCAATTTTTGTAAGACAAATAGATGTGTTATTTCCAATGGAACAGATTAGTTTGTGAGTCCGTTTAGTTTAAAGGATTTCTGGTTATTATCATTATAAAGGCTTCATAGGCCTCTGCTTTTCGTTTTTTTTAGCTGTTAATTGATCCAAAACCGAAAAATAGTATGTCCAATAAATCAAGTAAAGATCAGCTTAGATGTTTGCAGAAAGGCTCTTCGATAGTTTAAGGTTCCTTGGAAATAATTTAGGACTTCTACCTATTAGTCTGAGTACTGCTGCTTGGAAACATTAGTGACTTCTTCCAAAAACCTTTAGTTCAAACACGCTTAAGGCATTGCGGGCGTTTATGGGATCAGCTCCATCTGCACTATATGGTAGATTTATACTTCCTGATATTAGTAATTTAATGAATCGTGCCAATGCAGGTCTAGTAAATTCAGCACTATCAACAACAGGTGATTTTGATACTTGTCCCAGGCTATTGTCTACAAATAGCTTCCAGCCTGTTGATTTTGTAGCCTGGTTGAAATCAGTAGCATTATCAGCACTTAAGCATTCCAATTTGTATTTGTAAGGTCGGCTGGTAAACTCGAACGTAGTTTCTATACTATCAATCCGATAGTCTTTTCCAAGATCTACAATTAGCCACGCTTCTTTTGCATCAAGTCCTGCATCCCAACGGGTTCCGTTATTTTCGTCGACTGCAAATTCGCCTTTATATTCAAATGATATGTCAGGTGTCCGATAACGTTTGTCATTTGGTTGTGCGTCGTATTGCCTTACGGAGGAAACGACAACAGCCCTACCAAACGCAAGATTATTTTCTATATTTTTTTTTACTGGTTGCTTCAATATTACACCCTTATGTGTAGGTATAACCTTCTTTATACTTCCGTTTTTACTAAAAAATACTTCATCAATGCAAGTCTGACGTTTGCTGTCAACAAAAGGGTACGACTGGCGATGATATGCAATGTATGTACGCCCTTTATAATCCATCATAGAATGGTGTCCTGGCCCAAGAATGTTCCTGCTGTCATCTCTGGAAAGAATAGGCTCGGTCATAGAGCCATCGATTTCACGATATGGTCCAGCCACGTTTTTGGAGACTGCGTACCGAACATTATAATTCTCGCTGCCCTCAAATGACCACATCAAATAATAGAGTTCTTTTCTCTTATATATCAATGAGGCTTCAAATGAATTTTTAAGATTACTGATTTTGGAGTACTTATAATTTCCTGAGAATGGTGTTTCCGCATTTATTGTAAAACGTTTGTCGGTTTGATCAAAAGATAGCTTACCATCCTTATTAATATTTAATTTGATAATCCTAAATTCCCGTGCATCAGTTGTAATATACAATTGTTTATCATCATCCAAAAAGAACTGACCATCATAGCCTTTGTAAAACAGTTTGCCGGTAGCAGTGCTGTTGGCATCTTCCCATGGACCAAGAGGTTGGTTAGACATGGCTATGAAAACCTTTGATTCAATACTATACATTAGATAGTATTTTTTTGAGTCAGGATGATATATTATACTTGGTGCCCAAATATAATTTGTGCCAGCGGCATCGGTCCATTCCTTTGGTAGTGTTACTATCTGATTCTTCCACTTCTTTCCATCCTTTGAGTACCATGCCTGCGTTGGAAAAACGTTTTCTCCACTATTGCCGTCATTCGTTCCATAAGCATAAAAGGCATCCGTACGCTCGTCATAAAACAAAGAAGCATCAGCAAGATAAGCTGGAATAATTGGATTACCGGTTCCCTTGTCTAGCACTCTTAGATCCTTATTCTTCTGAGCGAAAGAATAAGAGCAAACCAGTAACAGTGCTATAATTACAAATTTGGCTTTAGTCATCGTTCCCATAATATTCCATACAACTGTTAATAAAAGCATTATATATTTTATATACAGCAACAGCCTTACCCAATGAGGTGAGCATTCGGTCGATCCCGATTTAATGCTGATTGTCTATACCTGTAAAAAGACCTCTAATTGCCATCTCAATTGAATTCGGCAAGCTTCCGACGGTCCTTGTAGATGCCATCCTTGCAAAAAATAATACACCCTATAGATTGCTTTCATGATCATTTTATTTTTAGTTAGCTCCAGATAACCCCATGCCGGAGAAAATACTCGAATCTGTTTGCGGGTAATATTTCCCTCTAGTCTTCCACGTTATATGAAATCTCCGCCGTCGAATTTAAACAATACAGACGATTGCGCAAAAATACTGATTACCATTCCAACGTAAGGGGGGCCAGAATTTTTAAATAAATCGCAAAACTGGACTAGTAATTACTGAGGAGCGTTTAAAGCCCTTGATTTTATTGTCGGTTTAAATTATCTCCAAAATGCAACAACCCATTCATCAAATTTTAAGTGAACTGGAACTCTTTACTTTCCTTTAGTTTATCCTTAAGAATGGAGATCTCTCCCTTGTATTTGGCAATTTCAATATCTTTTTCAGCTAATTGCATTTCCAGTGATTTATGCAGATTCCATTCGTCCAAACCAATCAGCAGGTCTTTGAAAGTATCCAGCACGTATAGATTATTTAAAGTGTTTTCTGCATTGCGGTATAAATCTTTCTTCCTATAGTGTTCAATGCGGTGCTGTGTGATTTTTGATAAATGTTGATGGAATTGTTTTTTTTGGCCTTGATGGCTTAACAGGTAGTAGTCACGATGAAAATGAAAATAAGCTAAGTATTCATCTTCCTGGATTTCCATGAGCTTCTTAAAAAAGAAATTGTTTTCCAGTTTCTTATTATAAAAAAACAGATTTCCAACTTCGTAAGGATGCGGGTAAAAATTAAATGGTGAACGGAGTTTAAAATAAGAAGTTGCTTTCATAACAAGTAACATGCTTTAGGTTAATGATATGTAAAGATAACAATGTTCTCTCTGAGAAATATTGTTGCCTTTAGGTATGTGTCACATTTAGTTAGTAGCAATCGATATGAAATAAGTGTTAGAATTTATATTACTTTAAAATACTAATATGCTTGATTAACTTTATATCAAAATAAGTAGAAGGAAATGGCATTAAATATTGTAGTAGACAAATCAACCTTTCAGTCGCTTAGTTATGATGAGCTACTTAAGCTAACTTATTATTATAAGCACAACATCACACCTGTACTGGTGATGGAAATTTTGGGTGATTTGAAAAAGGAAGAGAAAGACGGCAACCCACCTTCGCAGAATAGGGTTATTGATTTTGCTACAAAGTTGTTTCCGACGAATACGATTGTTAATATGCATTATACTAAACCATTAAAAGGGGAACTCTCTGGTGAAGGTTCTTTAGAAATGGATGGTCGTCCGTTGGTAGAAATAGGAAAAAGTGTTCAGACTCAAGATGGAAGAAAAGGATGGGTTGTTGGAGAAACACAAGAAGAAAAAGCAATTTATAACTGGCGTGAAGGTAAATTCTCTCAGGCTGATCACGACTTATCCAATCTTTGGAGAAATACGACTACACAGGAAGATCTGTTAATAAATCTGAAAAAGGAGTTAAAAGAAAAAGGTGAAAAAATAAAAGTATTGAGCTTTAAGGAACTTGATGTGTTTGTAACTGAAACTATCGATAAACCTGAAAATCAACAAAGCTTATTAATTGATTTATGCAGGACGTCAGGAGTCAGTGCTGCTATCGCTTACAGTACTATGATTAATTGGAAGCGGTCAGGTAGCCTACTTCTTAAACAATTTGTACCTTATGCATATCATATCTTGAGAGTAAATACACTGTTTCATGTTGGCCTACAATGTGAATTGATTGGTACAAGGCCAACAAATAAAGTTGATCTAGAATACCTGTATTACTTGCCTTTCTGTCAAGTGTTTACATCTAATGACCATCTTCATTTAAAACTAGCTCCTATATTATTAAGAGATGATCAATATTTTATCAAAGGGTCGGATTTGAAACAAGATTTAAAATCGATTAATGAACATCTTGCTGAACAGAATGAAGAAGAACGGGATAAATTCAAAAAATCTCCTCCGTTTCTTGAAAACTCGTTTACATTTCAGCGATACAAAGAGTATTTTGGTTATCCAGACCAGTGGGAATGGGATAAAAAAATATCAGCCAGTGAAACAGCTGAAGCAATTAGGATGATGCAACAATTTGAAAAGGCAAATGCAGGGGAAGAAATAGAAATGAAAAGAGGCGATCATGGATCGTTCTTTACACGCATGACACATATGGGCAAGAATGATCCTTGTTTTTGCGGGAGTGGTAAGAAACTCATTGATTGCTGTATTACTCAAGAGCAATTTGATAAGGCCGTAATAGATCAGGCCGCCGAAAAAGAGAAACGCAGGAATTGATGGTATCAAAAACAGGTAAAAGATTGCAGTAATTTTAATTTGTAATCTTTTACCTATTACACAGCATCCAACCCAAATAATGACGACCTCATTTATAAGAGGCTAGAATGTGAAGATGCAAGTTTTGTTTTAAGCAGTGCCATATCTTGAGACAGTTTTAAATCGAGGATTTTGGCATAATGCTGGGTAGTCTTAATGTCGGTATGGCCTAACATCTTGCTCACCGATTCAATAGGTACACCATTTGCAAGGGTTACAGTAGTGGCAAAGGTATGCCTTGCGATATGAAAAGTAAGTTCTTTATCGATGTTACAAGCTATTGCAATCTCTTTGAGGTAGTTATTGGTCTTTTGATTACTGGATACAGGTAATACACGGAGGTGGTCTGCACAAAGTGGGTGATCTTCGTATTTTTTGATAATATCCAAAGCCGTTTTTAGTAAAGGTACTTTAACCTGTGTTTTAGTTTTTTCCCTAAAGGTACTAATCCATTTTTCTGCTTTGTCGTCAGTCACGATCTCGGTTTTTTTGAGCTTCATGACATCAGCAAAAGCAAGCCCTGTGAAACAACAGAATAAAAATATATCACGTACCTGGCTAAGCCTGTTAAATTTGAAATCGTGGTCTGCAATGCGCTGTATCTCGGCCATATTTAAAAATTCCCTAACCACTTTTTTAAGCTTGACCTTATATAATAGAAAAGGGTTCTTTTCGATCCAAGCATTTGCAAGGCAGATTAGAACGATCTTTTTAAAATTTTTAATGTATTTGACAGTTGAATTATTGGCACACTTGCGAACACTCCGCAGGTAAAAGTCGTAGGAAGTCACAAATTCATGGTCAATTCTGTTCAATGGAAGATCATCTGTTTGATACTTCCATTGAATGAAATCTGCCGTATGGCTGTAGCTGGTTTCATATCTTTGCAATGTACCTGCGGCAAAACCTTTGCCGATCAGGGATTTCATTTCTGAATTGTGGGTATTGAAAATGCCTAGGATCGTTTTTTCAGGTACAACTACTGGCTGAACCCCTTCGTTGACCATAAACGATTTTAGGCTGGAAGATGTAATAGATAGTCTTTTGTCCGTCATTTCCCCAAATGCCTTGTAGGTTTTAATCTCTAATACTTTCAGGCTTGAATTGATGTTTCGTACTTCTTCACTAGTTCCGGCTACCTTCTGGCTTAGATTGTTCCATTTAGCCGGATCAATAAAACGTTTGGAAGATATATCTGTGCGTAAGCCCGCAATCGTGATACGTAAATAAATTGGCACTAAGCCGTTGGCATTGATTTTTGATTTTTTCAGAAAGAAAAATAACCCTAGTTTCTTGTTCATCGCAATAGATTTATGTGAATAAATTTAGTTCATTGCGTTATTGTTGTCAAGATGTTTAAGTATTTAACGTCTTAATTATCAATAACTTACAAGGGTTAAGGTGCCCCGGTGGTGTGGGTTAAAAAGGGCACCTGCTGGGGCACCTTATACTGCGAAAAATTGTGCGATTTTACTATGGGCTATAAACAAAAAACGCCTTAAACATAAGTTTAAAGCGTTTTTGTGTATTTTGATTATACATTTGCGGAGAGTGGGGGATTCGAACCCGCGGACCCTTTGACAAGTCAACAGTTTTCAAGACTGCCGCAATCGACCACTCTGCCAACTCTCCGCCGCAAAAGTACAAACTTGAAGCAAATCTGCAAATGATTTCCAAAGAAATATTTTAAAAGATATGCTAAGTGTTGTTTATCATTAAGTTAGCGAATGAAAGAAAATAAAAAAAAGCAGATAAATAGCTTAAATATGCCAATTATCTGCTTTATAATAAGTGTGAAATTATGCTAAAGCGCCTGATTTGGGTAAATTTTATCGCGATCTACAGATAATATGCCGTTTCCTTCTATAACAAAACAAACTAAACCCAACAATACCGAAACCGAAAACCAGAATTCTGAATAAGGCTTAAAAATACCACCAGAAATATTGATAAAGAAAACTGCGCCAATGAGTATCGGTAAATTAACCAAACAGAATGTGCGGGTATGTGTACCTAAAGTAATGGCAAGTCCACCTATAATATGCAGCACAATAATAAGGTGCGCCAGTAAACTAATGCTCACAGCGGTGCCTAAAAAGGCCCCCCTCATTAAATTGCTGAAAGCTTGCATATTGATGTAAAAATCAATACCCTTCCACATTAATATAAGGCCTAATAAGATTCTAAAATAGTCTAACCATTTTGGGTGATGCTGATCACCCCAGATTTGGATTTTCTTAAGCATGTTCATAACTTCTATATTTTGGTTATGACAATTTACATAAAAATTAATAGAATAACAATGATTAACTATTTGATTTTTAAGGCTTTTTTTTCTCTGCCGTTTTGCTGTGTAAATAATCAGTAGGCGACATTCCAAACTGTTTGGCAAAGTTTCTGCCGAAATGTGATTGAGAGCTATAACCAACTATTTCCGAGATTTCATATATTTTCAATAATCCCTCATTTAGATATGCTGCGGCTTTTTTTAAACGGGCAAGGTTAATCAGTTCGTTAGGACTTAAGTTGGAGATGGATTTAATTTTTCGGTACAGCGTAGGGCGGCTCATGTTCATCTTTTCGGCCAGGTGCTCAACATCCAAACTCTGGTTGCTGATGTTTTTATTGATCGTATCCTGAAGCTTCTCCAAAAATACCTCATCAGCCTTGGAGTAAGCAATACTCTTGATGTGCAATAGCGGAGAACTCGAAAAATATTCTTTAATCTTGTTCCTGTTTTTAATCAGACTGGAAATCTGAACCTGCAGAAATGCTGGTGAAAAAGGTTTCTCAACATAAGCATCAGCACCCAGTTCCAAACCCTCAATTTTTGATTGCAATGAGTTTTTTGCCGTAAGTAAAATCACAGGGATGTGGCTAAATTCTAACGTCGATTTAATTTTTGCGCAGAACTCAAAACCATCCATCTCCGGCATCATTACATCGCTGATGATAAGCTGAACAATCTCGTGCTCCAAAACTTTCAAAGCTTCCACACCATTTCGAGCCTGCAATACATGGTATTTTTCTTCCAGGTCATCCGATATAAAATCAAGAATGTCCTCATTGTCATCTACTAAAAGCACTACAGCTTTATCTGCTTCCTGAGGATATTTTATCGCGTGCGTACCTACAATTTCTTCCATTTTCCGTTCAGGTTAAATTCAATAAGTTGATGGATGGGCAGTTCCAATACAAATATATTAAAATCGTTGTGATTAAAATCCAGGTAAAGTTCACCACTGTGAAGCTGCGCGAGAGATTTTGAAATCGATAGTCCAATACCAGTACCCCTGGTGATTTCAGTTTCCTTGGCCCTGAAAAACGGTTCGAAAATTTTGTTCTGTATTTCTTTTGGAATCTTATGGCCATCGTTCATAACAGTCACCCTGAATTTATCTTCCCCAGCGGTTTGTTCAAGCTTAATTTCTACAGTTGTTTTGCCATATTTAATGGCATTATCAACCAAATTGCTGATTATTTTATAAAAAGCTTCCACATCAATATAGGCTGAAAAGGCTTTTTCAGGTAAATTGATGAGGTAATTGATTGTGCGCTGTTCGGCAGCTGGTTGAAACTGTAGATACACATCCTTCAAAATCTCAGTAATGTCCGCCTTAACAAAATTCAAAGAGAAATCGCTGGTTTCTGTTTTTCTGAAATCCAATAACTGATTGGTCAGCTTTAATAACCTGTCGGTATTACGCCCCATAATCCGGAGGTTTTTTTCAATTGCAGGAATGGCATCGGCTTGTTTAATCAATTTTTCCATCGGGCCGATAATCAACGTTAACGGCGTTCTAATTTCGTGAGCAACATTGGTAAAGAACTCAATCTTCGCCTGGTAAACTTCTTTCTGCTTCTCATGTTCAAAAACCTCCATGCGCCTGCTGTTTTTCAACGCAATTTTCTTGTGGTAATTAGATACCAAAAAGAAAATAATTGCACCTGCACTGATGAAATAAATAAAATAGGCAAGCGGGCTTAAATAAAAAGGGGGACTGATCCTGATCAGTAATTTTACGTTTTTGTTGCTCCAGGTATTGCTTCCTTCTACCAGTGCCTTTACCTCAAAAGTATATTTGCCCGGCGCAAGTTTGGTGAAGTAAACCTTTCTGTTGGTTTTTAGGTATTCCCAATCTTTATAAAGTCCGCTCATTTTGTAAGCGTATTCTGTCATTTCCGGAGAACGGTAGCTCAGGGCGGCAAAATCGATACTGAAAGATGACTGGTTGTAGTTAAGTTCAATGGTGTCTGCATAAACGATTGATTTATCCGATATGGCATTTGCCCCATTTAAGCCAATTTCGGTGCTGTTCACCTGAAAACCGGTTAAAAAAACAGGGGTTTCATAAGTGGTAGCAGTGAGGTCAGCCGGATTAAAACTGATCAAACCTTTTACACTTCCAAAATAAATGCGGCCATCTTTACCCTGGTAGGCCGAGTTGTAATTAAACTGATCGGTTAGCAATCCGTTGGCTTTGGAGTATGTTTTGCTTAGCCCCGATGCCGGATCGAAGTGGATTAGCCCGCGGGTACTGCTGATCCAGAACTTATTTGATGCATCTTCTTCAATCCGGAAAAGGTAATTGCTGGGGAAGCCATTTTTAACACCATACCGTTTGAACTGCTGCGTTTTTTTGTCGAACCTGCTTAGGCCGCCACCATCTGTAGTTATCCAGATTTGACGTTGCTTATCTTCGAAAATGCTGTTTATTGTATTGTGGCTTAAACTTTTTGCATCACTGGTGCTGTTCCGGAAGTTTACATATCCAGGTTTGGATAAATTAAAGCGGAAAACGCCATCGTTAAAGCTTCCTGCCCAAATATTGCCCTGGCTATCTTCAATAACTGAATCGTAAAAAAGAAAGGGAAGACCAGCTATAGGATCAAAATCATCGCGTTTGCGGTTATAGCGGTAAATTCCATTTATGGTGCTTACTAATATCTCTCCCGAACGTGTTTTGCAAAAAGTTACAATAAAGTTGGTGCGTAAAGCGTTTCCCACCCCCGCCTGGTAATGTTTAATTACTTTTTCAGTTTTCAGGTCTAACACATCCAGTCCATGTTCGAAAGTACCTATCCAAAGCTTATCTACATCAACCAGTAAACCATGGACGTTCGAATAGGCAATGCTTCCAGGCCTGCCATCTGGCAGGAAGTGTTTAAACTGCCCTGTTTTGATATCGAGCTTGTTCAGGCCTGCGTCTTCAGTCCCGATCCAGAAATTGCCAGCCAGGTCTCTGGTAATTTCCCTTACATCACTTCCGCTAATGGAATTCGTACCTTTTTGCGGAAAGTATTTGGTAAACAACGAAGTATGGCTCGAGTAATAATTTACACCACCAAAATAAGTACCCGTCCAAACGCCCCCCTCACGATCCTGGCAGATCGAATAAATGGCATTGTCGCTTAAGGAATAATCATTGTTATATTGTTTCTGGATGTGTGTAATTTTTTCGGTCGAATCGTTATAAATGTAAATCCCCGATTCTGTTGCAATCCAGAATTCATTTAAACCTGTTTTTTTAATATCCCTCACAAAGATCGGCGTCTGGTCGTCGTTCAGTTTTAAAATGTTTTTTGATTGCCGTTTAACAGGGTCAAATAGTTTTACGCCCTGGTTGGTGGTGCCAATTAGCAGTTTGCCGTTCCCGGTTTCCGCAAGTCGCGATACCCAACCATATTCCGGCTTTTTGTTGATCCCATTAATATTGAAACTCTGGAAATTATTTTCTTCAGGATTGTATTTTTCTACTGTTCCCCTCCCGGTACTGATCCACACACTGCCATTTTTTAACACAGTAACCAGCGAAGCATCAAAACGGGCATTGGCGCCAAAAACCTGCATTTTTTTAGTTCTTTTTTGATACAGGTAGATTTTAAATGAAGATAAAATCCATAAATTTCCCTTCATATCGCTGTTCAAATCAATAATACGCATCCCTTCAGTGCCTTTAACTATGCTGAAACTCTCTTTGGATGGATTATACCTGTATACACCGTTGTTTGTGCCAACCCACAGTGTTTTATGCTGGTCGTAATGCAGGGCATAAATCAGATCGTTGCCCAAACTGCCTGCTCTATCCGGATCGTGGCGGTAAGTTTTAAAAGCGTAACCATCAAAGCGGTTAAGGCCATCCTTAGTACCGAACCACATAAAACCATCTCCATCCTGTACACTGCAAAATGCAGTATTGTTAGAAAGTCCGTTCTCTACCTGGTAATGCCTGAAATAATAAGGCTGAGCCAGCAGCAGGTTGGCTGAGAAGGTTAAACATAAAAGGATGAGGAGTTTTTTCAATTTATATTGGTCAGCAGCTTCAAATATATTAAAGAAATGCTTTGCTTTTAACTCAAATTGAATTTGAGAGGATAAGTGGAAAGATTGAGACAGATGAATTTTGTGCTCCCGGGCAAATTCTATTATTTGTGCCTTACTAACCGGTATAAACCAATCGTGAGAAACTTAAGGCCAATAATTTTATCCATTCTGCTATTGTTAACTGTTAGCACTTATGCACAACAACTGCGGCTTGCACCATCGCCCCTATATCGCGATCCGATTTATGATGGCGCTGCAGACCCTGTTATGGTATACAACCATGCCGAAAAAAGTTGGTGGATGCTTTACACGCAGCGCAGGGCAAACGCACTAACCAATGATGTAGCTTATTGCTACGGTACCAATATCGGTGTGGCCACTACTACTGATAACGGGCAAACTTTTGTGTATAAAGGTGCACTCGATTTAAATTTTGAACCCGGTGTGAATACCTTTTGGGCACCCGATGTAATTTACGAAAAAGGCATTTACCATATGTACCTCGCCTATATTAAAGGCGTACGTAACCATTGGGGAGGCACTGCAAAAATTGCACATTACACTAGCAAGGATTTATTTAAATGGAAATATAAAGGTTTGATTACCTTAAATTCAGACCATGTGATTGATCCAACCTTATTAAAAATGCCCGATGGGAAATGGCACATGTGGTATAAAGACAGTTCTAAAGGGAGCATAACCATGACAGCCGAAAGCAAGGATCTTCAACATTGGGTAGCGCAGGCAGAGCCGGCCATAGGTGGTGCCCCGCACGAGGGTGCAAAAGCTTTTTTCTTTAGCAACTTTTATTGGTTGATTACCGATGAATGGCACGGCCAACGGGTTTACCGCTCAAAAGATGGCGAAAGCTGGGAGAAGCAGGGGATGGTTTTGGATGTGCCCGGGCACAGGCCTGAAGATACCCCAACCGGTGCCCATGCCGATGTACAGGTGGTTGGGGGTAAAGCCTATATTTTTTACTTTACCCATCCCGGACGCAAAACCCATTTCGAAGGAAGGTTGGATCAGGATTACACCTTTTCATATTCAAATAAACGCACATCTATCCACGTTGCAGAACTGGAGTTTAAAGATGGAACGCTGGTATGCGACCGGGATAAACCTTTTGATTTTTACCTGCGCCAGCCTTAAATATTACCTTCCTACCCAGAGAGGTGCCCGCAAAATGAGTTTTTTTGAAGATTACTTACTTTGATTTGCCGCTGGACATTATTTTGCTCGTTGTTCGGACATGCCCAGATTTTGCTGCTGCGTAAAAATTCGCACAAGTGCACTAAACTGCAGAGATTTGTCTTTACTCATCTATTAAAAATTAAGAAAAAAGTTATTGGATGATGCAAAACGTTAGTGGTTTCCATCAGAGGTAAATACACGAAAATACACATTTGTCTCCAATTGCAAAACGAGACAAAATGAAGAAATATTGATACAAATGCGTATCCCGTGCTACAGCGAAAAACCGAATCTTTGACAAGAATTAAATCGAACTAAAACCATTTACTTCTAGTAACTAACCAAATATCTAACCCATATGAAAAGAAGTTTATTCTCTTACGGCGGCTTTGTACGCCTGGATAGGTACCTGCTTCAAAAAATATTTTTGAAACACAAGGTCCTCACTGCTATTTTTACTTCAATTACCTTAATCTTGCTTTCATTTCAGCTCAGTGCACAAGCGCAAACTACCGTTACCGGAACAGTTACCGACGAAAAAGGGGAGACCGTTGTTGGTGCCAGTATTAAAATTAAAGGTACAAGCACGGGTGCTACTACAGATGGAGATGGAAAATTTAAAATCCAGGTAAGCGATAAAAACGCCACACTGATTTTTATTTACGTCGGCTACGTCAATCAGGAAGTTGCAATTGCTGGTCGCACGCAAATCAACGTTAAACTTAAACCTTCTGATAACGACCTTTCGGAAGTTGTTGTTGTAGGTTACAACACGCAGAAAAAGGAAGCCATTACGGGGGCCATTTCTTCCATTAGCAGTAAAGATCTCGAAAAAGTGCATGGAGGCTCTACAGTAAGTACAGGCCTCGCGGGCAAATTGCCTGGGGTTTCTTTCAGAATGCCCGATGGCAGACCAGGATCAAGCGCCAATATCCAGATCCGTAACATGGGCAACCCGTTATATGTTATTGATGGAATACAGCAGGATGCAGGCCAGTTTAATAACATATCACCAAACGATATTGAAACCATTAGCGTGCTTAAAGATGCCTCGGCAGCTATTTATGGTAGCAGGGCAGCAAATGGCGTAATATTGGTAACCACCAAGAGGGGTAAAAACAGTACGCGTAATACCTTTAGCGTAGATGCTTACACAGGATGGCAGAATTGGGTACGTTTTCCTGAAACCACCGATGCTTATACCTGGATGTTAGGCAAAGCCACCGCCGAATTGAATGCCAATGGCAAAACTGACATTACCCAGGCAGAACTGGATAAATGGAAAGCCGGTACGGAATACGGCTACCAGAGTCAAAACTGGAAAGATATTATTATTGCACCAAATGCACCGCAAAGCTCCGTTAATTTAAGTGCATCAGGAGGTACCGATAAAGTAAATTATTATTTTTCTGCCACCCGATTAGATCAAAAAGGTGTTTATGGAACCGCACGCGAATTCGATTTTAACAGAACCAATATTCAGAGTAATATCGAAGCTAAAATAACCGACCGTTTTAAAGTTGGTATGCTCATTAACGGCCGTATCGAAAGTCGCGACCAGCCAGGTGTACCAGGTGGAGATGATTATTTCGCCGCCCGTTTCGCCTTATTAAGAAACAGACCAACAGAGCAGGCTTATGCCAATGGCAACCCAAATTACCCTAACGATATTGGCCACAATACCGAACAGTTTGCCGTGCAGAGTAAAGCACTTACCGGATACTGGAGATCAGATTGGCGGGTACTCCAAACCAATTTATCTGCAAGTTACGATACACCAATAAAAGGGTTGGAAATCAAAGGATTGTATTCTTATTACATAGCCGATAACGTAATTAACGGGCATGAGTATACCTATAATGTATATACTTACCATCCCGAAACAGGTGTTTACGAAGAAAAAGTAGGCAGCTCCAATCCATACCGTGAGCGTAGAAATGAGAAAGTATATACAAACACCTATCAGATACAGGCCAACTATAACCGCACATTTGGCAAACATACCGTAGGTGGGGTTTTGGTAGCCGAGCGTTTAGATCGTTTTAGAACATACACTTTTCAGCATGCCGTACCGCAGACCAATATTTTACCGGTATTGCAGTTTGCCGATATGGATGGACAGGATTTTGCAGATGTACAGGAAGAGCAGGCCCGAATAGGTTATGTAGCCAGGTTAAACTATAACTATGATAATAAATATTACCTGGAACTTTCAGGCCGTAGAGATGCCTCATGGAAATTTGCACCTGACAGACGGGTTGGCTATTTTCCATCTGCTTCCATCGGATGGAGAATTACTCAGGAGAAATTTATCAAATCACTTTTAGGTGAGAGCAACATCTTAAACGATTTAAAACTCCGTGCATCTTACGGTGTATTGGGTGATGATGATCTTCCTATTGATCCGTTTGCCTATATTCCAGGTTACAGGTACAACCAGGGAACAGTTATTCTGGATGGCAAAAACATTACCACCTCACGTGATTTAGGCCCGATTATAAATAACCTGAGCTGGTTTAAAAGCAAAATAACCGATATCGGATTAGACTTTTCGATGTTCGGAAGCAAGCTTTCCGGTACGGCAGATTATTTTTATAGAAAACGTACAGGGTTATTTGCCATTAAAAATGATGTTCAGGTACCTGTAGAACTGGGGTATCCACAAAACCCTGAAAACCTGAACAGCGATGCACAGTTTGGAGGTGAGTTTGCCTTAAACTACAGAGATAAAATCGGCGAATTTAACTACAACGTTGGCGGAAATTTTTCCATTAGCAGAAAAAAGATGATCGATGTTTATAAACCACGCTTTGGTAACTCATGGGAAAATTACAGGAACAATAGCACCAATAGATACACCGATATCTTCTGGGGTTATGAAGTAACCGGCCAGTTTCAGAGCATTGATGAAATCAACAATTACAAAGTGAACATTGATGGTAAAGGTAACCGCTCTTTACTCCCTGGTGATTTAATTTACAAAGATCAGAATGGCGATGGCCGGATTGACGGATTTGATGAAAGACCTATCGGTTATACCACGCAAGGTCAGCCCAATATCGGTTTCGGTTTTACTATAGGCGGTTCTTACAAAAACTTCGATTTTACAGCAGATTTCTCAGGCGGTGCACTGTACTCATGGAACCAAAACTGGGAACAACGCTGGGCATTCCAAAATACAGGTGCTTTATTACAGAATTTTGCTGATGACAGCTGGCACCGTACCGATCCTTTTAACCTGAACAGCCCTTGGGTGGCAGGTAAATACCCTGCGCTTAGGTTTAATGATGCAACACATAGCAATTACAACAAAAATTCTACCTTCTGGATGCATAATGTACGTTATCTGCGTGCCCGTACACTCGAAATTGGTTATACCATCCCTAAAAGCTGGGCTGAAAAAATCAAGATCCAGAATGCCAGGGTATATGTAAACGGATACAACTTATTCTCTATCGATAACTTAAAAGATTATGGCGTTGACCCTGAAATTGCCGATGACAATGGATTACAGTACCCACAAAATAAGTTCTTCAATATCGGTCTTAAACTAACACTGTAACATGAAAAAGACTAATCAAATGAAAAAAATAATATACGCATTTGCTGCCATTGCATGTTTAAGTTTTGCGCAGTCGTGTAAAAAAGATTCTGAGTTTTTAGATAAAAAACCCACCAGTACTTTACCTATTGATGCGGTATGGAAAGATCCAAACTTGGTATTAACTGTTCTTGGCGATTTATACGATAGTTATCCAGATTTTCAACGCATCGAATCATGGTGGTTATATGCCGATTTTGATGAAGGCTTTGCTTCAGCCGGAGGCGATTATTTCCGCCATCAGAATTTGGAATACGGCTACGACGCATGGCGGTACTGGGATATGGATGTTTATAAACTGGTCAATAACCTAAACCTGTTTATAAAACGCGGGCAGGAATCTACACAATTGAAAGCTGAAGACCGCGACCGTTTCCTGGCCGAAGCAAGATTTATCAGGGCCGGCGTTTATTTCGAAATGGTAAAAAGAATGGGCGGTGTGCCGTTAATTACCATCCCCTTGGTATACGATTACAGTGGCGATCCGACCTACCTGCAATACCCAAGGGCAAAGGAAGCAGAAGTTTACGATTTTGTAATTGCTGAGCTCGAAGCCGTAAAAAATATTTTGCCCGATAATGCAACCGTACAAAGCAGGGCTACAAAAGCAGCAGCTTTGGCTATGGAGTCCAGAGCAGCCTTATATGCCGGTGCTATCGCCAAATACAGCAATTCGCAGTTGACGCTTCCAGGTGGCGAAGTTGGCATTTCATCCGCTTTGGCAAATGGTTATTATACCAAAGCACTAAATGCCGCCAAAGAAATTATCGATGGCGGTAAGTATTCCCTTTATAAAAAGAATCCAAATCTATCCGAAAACTTTGCAGCACTTTTTACCGATAAAGGCAGTAACCCGGAAGTAATTTTTGCCAAAGATTTTAAATTGAAAACCAATAAGGTACATGGCTTTACCATCGATAACCAGCCCCGTTCTTCGGCCGAAGAGGCACAGGGAGGGCGCTTAAACCCATCATTGAACCTGGTGCAGTCGTTCGAAAAGTTAGACAATACCTATGCTTCCCTTGCCTCGGTAGATGCAGGCGGAAACCCGGTTTATTATACCAATGTTACCGATATTTTTGCAGGCCGCGATGCGCGTTTGGCCGGTACTGTTATCCTTCCCGGAACACAGTTTAAAGGCAAAACAGTAGATATTTGGGCAGGTTATCAATTGGCCAATGGTACAATTGTAACCGGAGATAATTTTGCACAAAGCAAAACAAATGTATTGCCAGGCAACCCCGGTACGGTGCAGGTAGTGGGTGGCGATGGTCCTGTAGATGGGCTAGAATTCAGTGCGCAATCCGGTTTTTATGTACGTAAATATTTAGATCCAGCAACAGGCTCGGGGCAAATAGGTACCCGTAGCGATGTTTGGTGGGTGCGTTACCGCTATGCCGAAGTATTATTAAATGCCGCAGAAGCAGCTTTCGAACTCGGTGATGCCGCTACAGCAGCCAATTACATTAAACCCGTAAGAGACCGTGCAGGCCTAACCACCGCCTTGACACCTGCTGAAATTACTTTCGACAGGATTGTACATGAGCGTAAAGTAGAGTTCGCTTTTGAAGGGCACGAGCTTTGGGATATGAAACGTTGGAGACTTGCGGATAAAGTATGGAACGGCAGCAACATGTCTGCTGCAGATTTTATCAATGCAACCAATATCGGTAGTGCCACACGCACCAGCACACAAGTGTTTGGTATATGGCCATACAAGTACTATAATCCGGGTAATCCAAACCACTTGAAATACCTTTTTAAAGTGGTTAAACCAAGCAGAGTAACCGCTGCACACCGTTTCCGTATCGGCAATTACTATTCATCAATCGGGCAGGATGTGCTCAACGGAAATCCGAAAATTGTTAGAAACCCTAATCAGTAAATTAACATGAAAAATAGATTTTATTACATCATAGCCGCAATTGCGGTACTTTTTTCATCATGTAAAAAAGATAATTACGATGCACCTGAAGCAGATTTTACAGGCAGGATTGTATATAAAGGGGAAGCCATTAATGTAGAGTACGGTCAGGTAAATTTCGAACTCTGGCAATCAGGCTTTGGTAACTATTCCGCTTTAAATGTTAATGTAAATCAGGATGGTAACTATTCAGCTAAATTGTTCGATGGTGATTATAAACTTGTTTTCTCACCCAACCAAGGGCCGTTTCTTTGGAAAAAGAATGCAGCCGGAAAGCAAGATAGCATTGCCGTAAATATCAGCGGAAGCAAAACACTCGATATCGAAGTGATGCCTTATTACATGATCCGCGGCGCAACACTTACTGCAACTGCGGGTAAAGTAAACGGTTTTTGCAGACTGGAGAAAATTATTACCGATGCCAATGCAAAAGATATCGAAAGGGTATCGCTGTACATCAATAAAACGCAGTTTGTAGATGGAGGAAACAACCTTGGTGATGGTGCTGTACAAAACATATCCGGGGCAGCAGTAACCGATTTAAACAACGTGAATTTATCGGTTACGATTCCATCAATGACGCCCACCCAAAATTATGTTTTTGCACGGATTGGTGTTAAAATAGCAGGAGTGGAAGATATGATTTTTACCCCTGTGGCGAAAATAAGTTTCTAAAAGAAATTGTCACGTTGAGCCTGCCAAAACGCTTTAATAATAACAATAAGCAAATCTTTCGGCAGGCTCAGGACGACATGTTGTATGATTTAACGTCTACATCACTTTAAATTATCATATCTTAAGGTTTGCTAACCATTATTATCGGATGAAAACTTTCATTGGTATTTTAGTATACTTATCGATATTTTCAATAAGTCGTTCAGTAAGTGCTCATCCCGCCGGGTACCTGGTAAGCGATACCATTTACCTTGCAGACCCAACAATTTTTGTAGATAAGGGCGTTTATTACCTCTACGGTACCAGCAGCGATAAAGGTTTTTTGGTTTATCGCTCTACAGATCTTAAAAATTGGGGCAAGCCTGCCGGCAAGAACAACGGTTTCGCCTTAACAAAAGGTGATGCTTTTGGCAGTAAAGGTTTTTGGGCACCGCAGGTTTTTAAACGGGGCAATACTTATTTTATGGCTTACACCGCCGATGAGCAGATTGCCATTGCCCATAGCCAAAGCCCCCTAGGCCCGTTTATACAGGAAAAAGTAAAAGCCATTTCTGGCATGGCGAAACAGATTGACCCATTCGTATTTACCGATAGCAATGGCAAAAACTACCTCTACCATGTTAAGCTAGATCATGGCAACAGGATATTTGTAACCGAACTGAAGAGTGATTTATCAGATGTGATCCAGGAAACCACCAAGCCGTGTTTATCGGCGACTGAAAACTGGGAAAATACCGCTAAAACAGATTGGCCGGTAACCGAAGGACCAACGGTTTTGAAGAAAGACAATGTGTATTACCTTTTTTATGCTGCAAATGATTTCAGAAACCCGGATTATGCCGTGGGTTATGCAACATCAAAATCGCCAACCGGGCCATGGGTAAAGTATGATAGAAATCCAATCATCAGTAAAAAATGGGTAAATATTAATGGAACGGGCCATGGCGATTTCTTTACCGATAAAAACGGCCGGTTACAATATGTATTTCACACGCATTATTCAAATCAGAAAGTATCGCCAAGGGCCACAGCTATTGTAAAGGCTGCCTTTGTAAAAGATAAAAAAGGGATATATCAAATGCAGATCGATCAAAAAAGTTTCCGGGTTTTAAAAGAAAGCTTAAATGGTTCTCCTTAATGTTAAATTGAATGCATTTGTAGAAATATTGAAACAAAACTAAATCGGTTTACGAAAAGAAATCGCTTATTTTAAAGATTACAGAAAGAAAAAAGCCCAGCGAAAAATGGCAGTAAAACACAATCAATGAAAAAACTATACCTTAAGTGCTTTTTTGTAATGCTGAGCCTGTTTTTTGCAGGCAGATCAATGGCGCAAACCTTCACAAATCCGTTGCTTCCATCAGGTGCCGATCCTTATAGTTATTATAAAGATGGCTATTATTACTATACAAATTCATTGGGCAACAGGGTAGACCTTTGGAAGGCTAAAAGTTTGGAAGGATTGAAAACAGCCGAACGTAAAACCATTTGGAAAGCCCCGGCCGGTACAGCGTACAGCAAAGAAATCTGGGCTCCGGAAGTAATGTTTTTAAGAGGCAAGTGGTATGCTTATTTTGCTGCCGATGATGGCAATAATGATAACCACCGCATGTATGTTTTAGAAAATGCAGCTGCGGATCCTATGAAGGGAGAATGGGTATTTAAAGGAAAAATAGCTGACCCTACAGATAAATGGGCCATTGATGGAGATGTAATCGATTTTAAAGGTCAGTTGTACATGATTTGGTCGGGTTGGGAAGGAGACCGGAACGGAAAACAGGAAATTTATATTGCTAAACTTAAAAACCCATGGACGGTAGATGGCGAACGCTTTAAAATCTCAACACCAAAATTCGATTGGGAAAAAATTGGTGATTTAGGTGGTGGTGCACACGTAGATGTAAATGAAGGGCCGCAGTTTCTGGTACATGGCGACAAAATATTCATCGTTTATTCTGCCAGCGGCTGCTGGACGGATTTTTATGCGCTTGGCATGCTATCAGCATCGGTAAAAAGTAATTTGCTTGATCCAAAATCATGGACAAAATCCGAAAAGCCTGTTTTTCAACAATCGCCAAAGGATGGAGTTTACGCTCCGGGTCATAATTCATTTTTTAAATCACCCGATGGTAAAGAAGATTGGATTTTATACCATGCCAATGATAAACCAGGGCAAGGCTGCGGTGGCTTCCGTTCGCCAAGGGCACAAAAATTTAGCTGGAATGCCGATGGAACACCCGATTTTGGTACACCCGTAAAACCTGGTGAACGCTTAGCCGCACCATCAAAAACAAAATAAAAACTAAACCAGATAAACCGATATGAGTTTAAAAAATTATGTTCTCCTGGCTGCGCTGAGTTTGAGCGTAAGTACAGGATTTGCACAAAAAGCCAAAAAAAACACAGTGCCCGCAAAAGTATGGCCGGTAGAAAAGGCCAATGCTTGGTATAAGGAAAACAAATGGCTAACCGGAGCAAACTATATCCCATCTAATGCCATTAATCAATTGGAAATGTGGCAGGCCGATACCTTCTCTCCCGATTTAATAGATAAAGAGCTCGGATGGGCAGAAGGGATTGGTTTTAATACGCTGCGTGTATTTTTGTTCAGTAAAGCCTGGAGCCAGGACCCTGAAGGTTTTAAAAAACGAATGGACCAGTTTTTAACCATTACCCAAAAACACGGCATTAAACCAATGTTTGTTTTCTTTGATGATTGCTGGAACAAAACTTCGGCTATCGGCAAACAGCCAGAGCCCAAAACAGGTATCCACAATTCGGGTTGGTTGCAAGATCCGGGCGACCCTGCTTTTAAAGAAGAAGCCAACTTTCCTGAACTCGAAAAATATGTAAAAGATGTGCTTGGCCATTTTGCACATGATAAAAGAATCCTGCTTTGGGATTTGTACAATGAGCCGGGCAATAATGGCAAACTCGATGCAACCATTCCTTTGTTAACTAAAACCATCAGCTGGGCACGTTCCGTAAATCCCGATCAGCCAATTACTATCGGCTTGTGGAGCTGGGGTTTCGAAAAGCTTAATGAAATACAGTTGGCCAACTCTGATATTGTTACCTACCACAACTATGAAGCGCCAGATTGGCACCAGCGTACGATAGATTTGTTAAAAGCCAGTGGAAGGCCATTAATCTGCACCGAATACATGGCGCGCTCACGCAATAGCCGCTTTGCCAACATTTTGCCAATGCTTAAAAATGAAAATGTTGGAGCCATTAACTGGGGCTTTGCTGCCGGTAAAACCAATACCAAATATGCCTGGGATACGCCATTGGCCGATGGTTCTGAACCAATTGAATGGTTTCATGAAATCTTCCAGCCAGATGGAACACCATACCGCCAGGATGAAGTTAACCTGATTAAAAAACTCAACAACAAATAAACCCGATTCCAGGTCGGCGTAAGCCGGCCTTTACACACAAATTTAAACCAATGAATAAAAAAGTATCCATCCTTTTCTCGCTGCTAGGGCTTTCGCTTACACTTTCCGCTCAGCAACAAGATAAATCATGGTCTATGGTCAAAGGCAAAATCTCTTCACCATGGGCGCAGGATGTAAATCCGAAAAATGTTCTTCCCGAGTATCCGCGCCCTCAGCTCGAGCGCACTGGCAACTGGAAAAACCTAAACGGACTCTGGGATTATGCCATTTCTGAAAAATCACAGAAACCAGCCATCAACCAGGGCAAAATTTTGGTTCCCTTTGCCGTAGAATCTTCACTCTCGGGTGTTGGTAAAACAGTAGGTAAAGACAGTTTGCTTTGGTATAAAACCAGCTTTACCGTACCATCTAATATGAAAGGCAAGGAAATTTTGCTTCATTTTGGTGCGGTAGACTGGAGAAGTATGGTAACCATAAATGGTAAAGAAGTGGGTAAACACGAGGGTGGTTTTGATCCTTTTAGTTTCAATATTACGCCGTTTTTAAATAAAAGCGGCAATCAAACGCTTACTGTCGAAGTTTGGGACCCTACAGATGATGGCCCTCAGCCAAGAGGTAAACAGGTTAAAAAGCCCGAAGGGATCTGGTACACGCCTGTTACAGGCATTTGGCAAACCGTGTGGATTGAGGCCGTAAATAAAGCGCACATCGATCACATTAAAATTACACCCGATATTGATCAGCAGTCGGTAGCCGTAACGCCTGTTTTAAGTGGCGCAGTTACAGGTGATCAGGTTAAAGTTTCTGCCTGGGATGGGACTACAAAAGTTGCAGAGCAAACCGGTAATGGAACAGATGCAATAAGTTTAAAAATTGCCAATCCTAAACTTTGGAACCCGAAAAGCCCATTCTTATACGACCTTAAGGTTGAGCTGATTGCTAAGAATAAAAAAGTGGATGAAGTTAAAAGTTACTTCGCCATGCGCAAAACCTCGATGGGTAAAGATGAAAAAGGCATTCAGCGGATGTTGTTAAACAATGAATTTGTTTTTCAATACGGCCCTTTGGATCAGGGATGGTGGCCCGATGGGCTTTATACCGCACCAACAGATGCTGCATTGAAATTTGATGTGGATAAAACCAAAGAAATGGGCTTCAACATGATCAGAAAGCACATTAAGGTAGAGCCTGCACGTTGGTATTACTATTGCGATAAAGCAGGGATGCTGGTTTGGCAGGATATGCCGAGTGGCGACCTAGGTAACGGTTGGGAAAACCGCCCTGGTGTTTTAGACCACGGATCGGACCAGAATAGAAGCGCAGCCTCTGAGGGGTATTATAAAAAAGAATGGAATGCCATTATTGATGCCCTTTACAATGTACCTTCTATTGTAGTTTGGACTCCTTTTAACGAAGCATGGGGTCAGTTCAAAACGGTAGAAATTGCAAAATGGACAAAAGAGAAAGATCCTTCAAGGTTGGTAAATACAGCCAGTGGAGGTAACTTCCATCCGGTAGGCGATATCATCGATTTACACAACTATCCACATCCGGCAATGCCTAGTCCAGATTATTTCGGAAAAGATTACGCACTTGTACTGGGTGAATTTGGAGGCCTGGGCCTACCAATTGATGGCCATGTGTGGCAACAAAAAAACAACTGGGGTTACCAGAGCTTTAAAAACAAAACCGATCTTTTTAATAAATATGCGGAGTTTACCAAACGTTTGGAACAATTAATTCCATTGGGGCTTTCGGCAGGTGTTTATACTCAAACTACCGATGTGGAAGTAGAAACAAATGGCTTGATGACTTATGACAGGAAAGACATCAAATTTTCAGAAACACAAATGAAAGCTTTGCACGATAAACTGTATCAGATCAGCGTACCTGTGAAAAAATAATTTCTCATCAAATTTTAAAAAAAGCTGGACTGGTGCAAACCATCCAGCTTTTTTTATCGAAATGGTTTAACAACTAAATAGTGTTTTACCAATATGGAGTGTAATTGAAAATATTTGAGCACTATTGTCTATAACTTTCCTTTTGTATTTTAGCAAATGGAAGTTAATCTTTCCAATCAATTACCTTTAATTCATCTCCAATGGAGATAATACCCGGGTTTTGGTGCAACAGGTTCTGCCCGAACATTATCTTTTTATTTATGGTGCGGTAACCCGCCAATGTTCTAAGTGGTTCCTGCCCTTTCTCTCCCGTTTGCTGATCGATAGTAATAAGCACGCACCTTGCGCATGGTTTTACTGCAGAAAATAAAGTATCTCCAATATAAAATGTTTTAAAAGTATCTTCAATGTGCGGGCCTCCACCGGTAAATACTAAATTTGGACGGAAACGGTCCATACGAATAGGATCATCAAGTTTTTCATTCAAGCCATCGAGCGATGATTGCCCGATAAGCAGGCATGGATACCCATCTGCAAAGCTTACCACCTGGTTATCAGAAGCATATTTCGGGTCTACCAGTCGCTTTGCTCCCTGGGGCATTTTGACCAGCTTCACTTCGAATTTCAAGAAATCAGAAAACCATTTGCTTACAGCCTTGCTTACTTCGAGCCCTGTTGAGGCATCATCCCAGATAACCACCGAATTCTGTTCACCCGTATCTTCATCCAAGGCAAAAGAAATTTCTTTTTCATTTAAAGTTTTATGCGATACAATCAACCTGTCATCAGTGATGTTTACTTTTAGCAGAGCCAGTTCAAAATGCTTGCGTTGGGTAATAAACATGCCTTCTTCATCGACCAGCATCCACCTTCTGTCGTATTGCAGGCCTTTGTCTTCCAGCTGTGCTTTTTTTAGGCTTATGCCTCCCAGTGATTTAATGGGATAAATGTTGATTTCGGAAAGCACAAAATGATTCATGCTTTAAATATAAAAAACACATGCCGAATTATCTGTCAAATGTTTGTGCTAACATTTTTAAAAAAAAGTTTAAGCGTAATTTTTTGTACAACGATACAATCGTTAAGCTATTTATGCGCCCGTCTAAGAAACAAGACCGTAGGCTTCGTTATTTCGGGCAGCGTGCACCGTAGCCGAAAAATCCCATGGTAATCGATCTATCTTTCATGCTAATGCTCGTTTCAAAAGAGCGCTTAATCGTAAATCGTTTAGAACGTTACGCTCACATAGTAGTGCCGACTAACGGCTTTACAAAATTTCTATACCCTTCTGTTCAAACGCTTCAAAAATCTGTTCATTTACCATACTTCGGGTTAAATCAGCTTTCGAAATATCCTTACACCAAAAATAAATATTAATGGTGCTATTCAGCTTACTTACCGGACTGATCATAATAATTGGTTCTTTGCTTATAAACACATTATTGTTTGCAGTAATGATCTCCCTAATTAAACCAACAACTTCTGTAGAGTTAAAAGGTTTAGCAATTAAAAGTGAAATATCTACACGCATCTGGTTGTTGCTCAGCGTCCAGTTGATGATGTTATTCGATAATATAGAGCCGTTGGGGATAATAATTTCTGCACCTTCATCGCTCAGGAGTGTACTTGCGCGTACACCGATTTCTTTTACCCTACCTTTTTTATTGCCCAATTCAACAATATCGCCGATACGTATCGTCTTATCAAAAATGAGGATAATGCCCGAAACGAAATTGCTCACAATGTTTTGCAAGCCTAATCCAATTCCCACACCCAGTGCACCAAGAATAACCGTTATTTTATCAATCGGTAAGCCCGATGCAGCAACCGCAATCATAAATCCGCCAATCAGCAATACCAAACGCGTAACCAATAGTTTTGAACGTTCACCTTTATTGTCATCAAAACTATCATCTCCGGTATCACCGAAAAAGTAGGCAATATATTTTTGCAAGAAGTTGGCAATCCAGATAATGCCCAGAAAAAGAACAATGCCGCCGAAGGTAAAAGAGAAACTTCCGATGACTCTTTTCTCCGTCAGGATTTCCATTACCGATTCGTAAAGTCCGTTAAAAATATTAAGGTTGGTAGTAAAAATTACAAACCAGATTATGGTGGCACCAATTCCTGTTAGTCTTTTAAGCCCGTTAATTACAGGCTGCCAGTCGAAGTGTTCCGGAAACCCTTTTCTAATCCTGCTGCTCTTCATTTGCAGTAAGAAAGCCTCTACCAATACTTTCGCCAGTATGGTGAGTGAAATGGCATTCAACAGCGAGCTTACGCCGGTAGAATAGAAAATTTGTGTAAGTGTAAAACGGCCGAAAAGGTTACAAAAGATAGCGATTATGGCAAAAGCGGTATAAATAAAGCCAGTGGTCAGAATCATTTTATACCTTTTGGTTTTCTCATCAAGCATTTTCCACACGTTTAAGCCATAAATAACCGAACTAATGGTTAAAAAAAGCAATAACCAGCGTTGGTATCTCGGTGGCATACCCAGTAAGCGCAGAAAAACCGGGGCAAGGAGCAATACCACAAATATGCACCAATAATAAAATAGCTTTGCGTCTAATTTTTTACGGAAAAATACCGTGAGCAATATGGCCAATATCACCTGTACCGCTTCTATGTAAAGCGCAGGGGCCCGCAGATCGAAAATGGGGGCCAGTGCAAAAAGCATAATAAAGGTAATGAGGTAGGGCTGCGGACTGATTAACGAAAAACCATCAAGGGTTTCTAAACGGCCGCGCTGTTTTACGCTTCTGAAATTAAAAAATACCCAAAAGAAAAATACCGCGCAGGTAAATAGCAGCAACGCTCTACTGCTCCTGGTGTATACAAAATAATAACCCGAAATTTCCTGTTCACCCTTAATAAACCTCCGGAAACCCATGCTTTTATTGGCCGGTCGGTTTACCGATTCCCAAAGGTAACGTCGTTCTTTGCCAAAAGCTTTTATACTCACAGCATCAAGCTGGTTATCGGTAAGGTACATCAACTCCTTAATGTTAATCAGGTTCGAAGATGTTCTGGCCTGTAAATTATTTATTGTTAAGGTGGTGGTTTTAAGTAAACTGTCCATCACAACACGTTTCTTCTTTAGCTCCGCAAACTGATCTTTAAACATGATGCGCATGGCAGGTTGCGTAAATACTTTAATCAGTACAGTATCCTTTCGCAGGTTAAGAATTTCAGTTTTAAGTGCCCGCAATTCCTTTTCATATTCATCAAGGTCTGCCAAGCAGTCTTTATTATTGCTTCTCAGCTCTTTTAGCAAGGTTTCGTCCATCTGCAAATTCTGCAGGTTCATTGTGCGATCGCTTTGCGTCAGTCTGCTTTTCAGCAAGGCAAGTGCAGCTTCATCCTGCGTTAAATGCGCTTCTATTGGTCTTAATTTTTTAAAGGAAGAAACCGTTACAGGTACTTTATTTACCACCTCGAAAACTTTTTCCAAATGGGCAAGGTAATCGCCTTTGGTAAGAGTAGCAGAATCTGAAAGGAGAGATACATCCTGACTCTTATCTACAGGTTTACCTTTTTGTGCAAATGTTTCGCCCGTAAAAAATAAGATGAAAAGTATAGGCAAAAAGTTTCGGATAGCTATGGAGAAAGAATTTCTTGTTATCATTGGGTTTTAAAAGTATTGAATATCTTTTTTTGCAGGAATGTAGGGTCAAAAATAACGATTTGAATTGATTTTATAGATAATGCCACTGGCTATAACAACGAATTGAATAATTGATAAAGTATTTAACAAACTAATGTTCATTTGAACAGAAATCGTATAATTTTAATCAACATTTATCGCCTTTGGTGGTTTAATCCTTATTGCCATTCAAAATTAGAAGATCGCTCATGAAAAAACAGACAAAAATTATCGTTGCCTTTATAGCCGTTATATTTTTACTTGCAGTGGTGTTTGTTTATAAATTACATTGGTTTGGTGCGGGCATGAAACCACAGCTGGCAGCAGCAACCAGTAATCCCGATAGTGCCGTACAGGCTGCTGCCGATACTCAAAAAGTAATTCTTCAGGCAAAAAATAGCGATGCAAAACCAATAGCAGATGTCGAATTTCCACAGCAGGGAAACACTGTTGAAGATTTTGTAACCGAACCGTACCAAATTGCGATGGATGCGAAAGGGCTACTCGATAACGATAACCTGGAAGATGTGGTTTTGGTGCTTCAAAACAAAACAGACAGTACCGATTTGCGTCCTACCCTAGTTTTGTTTAAGCAGCCCGCGGGCGGTTACCGTTTATATGCTGCTTCCTGGCAGGCCATTGGTGCCGAATACATCAACGGCGATTATCAGCAATATGATAGTGAAGACATCAAAATAGATGAACAAAGAAATTTAATCATTTCAACCTTTGGTAGTGGCCCCGTAGGCAACCGAGAAACCAGGTACCGCTTTATTGATAATGAGCTGGTATTTACCTATATGGAAACCTATAATGTAGGTGCCGGCCAACAAACAAGAGTAGAATATGATATACTAAACAGGAAGATAACCACTGAAGATATCAATACGATGAAAGAAAATATGCCCTCTGAATTGAGTTATGGCACAATGCGCAAACACAAACCCTACCTGTTTAAAGAAATAGACCCAATGACGGTTTTTACGGAGTAGCAGTCAATACGCTCAAACTGCACCCTTTTATAATCAAATTAATACATAGCTAACTTAAAGGCAAAACTGCGTTAATATTAAGCTAACGAAGGCAGACTAATTTTGCCTGCAAGATGAGGGATGTATATTTAAGCAAAAGTGATGAAGATTTAATGTCTTTATTAATGAATGAAGACCGCCTTGCACTCGAAATACTTTTTCACCGATATTATGCTCCCTTATGTAAGTTTAGTTCCATTTATGTTAAAGATTACAATAAGGCAGAAGAATTAATCGCCGATCTTTTTATGCGATTATGGGATAAACGGAACCATCTCGAGGTAAAGTCGGTTAAAAATTATCTGTTTACATCTGCCAAAAACCTGTCTTTTAATGCAATTCAGCGGGCAAAGCTAACTTTGCTAAGCTTAAACGATCATCAAAATACACTTGAGTATCCCGATAGCCATTTAAATCCGCAAGAATTGTTAACCAGTAGAGAATCCTATACCGAAATTATAGCCCTGATAGATCTTTTACCATCTAGGCAGCGTGAAGTACTTTTAATGAGCCGAATAGATCTGCTTGGAAAAGATACCATTGCCGATCTTTTAGGCATTTCAGTACGAACGGTAGAAACCTTGCTTTACCAGGCACTGAGAAATTTCCGTTCATATACCACCAACCGGCCCACCATTTAATCGCTCTATTCCATACTAAAGGTATATCCCGCCACTTAACATTTTGTTAATGGTAACTTAATATTTTTCGCTACGTATAATATCCGTTTATGCTGTCTTACCGGTAGAACAGCGATTAAATGAACGAACGTTACTATAAATTAATAGAAGATTACAGCAAAAAAACCATCCGTAGTGAAGATTTAACGGATTTACTAATATGGGTTGACAGCAGTTTGCAAAATCAGCAAATTTTTAGAGATACCCTACAGGCATTCGAAACCGCCGATTACTACTTAAATAAACCTGTAAACCAGCAAAAAAGCTGGTCGGCCATTCAGCAGCATATCGAAAAAACAAAAGAGGTTAATTTACCCCTTGCCAAAAAAATCAAACTGCTCAATTACCTTAAAATAGCAGCCGCTATAATTATTGTAGCCCTATTGCCTATCGTATATTTCAATAATTTCCATCCTGCAAAAAGCGCCGTTACCTATAATGAAATCTACAATCCAAGCGGCCAGAAAAGGCTGGTAACCATGCCCGATGGGTCGAATATTTACCTTAACGGCGACAGTAAAATCCGCTATGCTCAAAATTTTAATACCGGCAAAAGAATTGTTTATCTTGAGGGAGAAGCTTTTTTCGATGTTCAGCATCGCAGCAAGCAGCCTTTTATTGTATACACCGGAAAAGTAAGCACCACGGTTTTAGGCACATCCTTCAACATTAATGCCTATCAATCATTAAAAAATATCACCATTACCGTGCATAGTGGTAAGGTAGGCTTAGTAGTGAAGCGTAAAAATACAACAGCCCCGGCTCATTTTCTTTTACCAAATGAGCAGCTTACCGTGAATAAATTTACCGGAATGGCATCAAAACAAAATGTTAACGCCATCGACTTCGACAGTTGGAGAGAATATAAACTCTTTTTTTACGACAAACCCCTGAGTGAGATTGCTGAGGTAATTGGCCGCGAGTACGACCTTGATATTTCAATCAAGACAGAAGCCTTAAAAGAAATTAAGCTTACTGCAAAATTTGATAAATGCTCGGCAAAACAGATTATGGAAACCATAGCTAAACTGACCGGCTCAAAATACAAAATCTATGAAAACAAAGTAATCATTTATGAACAATAAACGATAAGATAGATATGAAGTAAAACTACTAAAAACGAAAAATGGCCCGAAATGCTGGACACATTCCGAGCCCTAAAAACTGTTTAAACTCATTTGACAAAGCAAAACTTAGTAAAGATATGAAAATTAATAACCGGTGGATGAAAAACATCCATCAGTATTCCTTAAAAGTTATGGCGTTAATGGCCATAATCATAACAACCCTTCTCGCTTTCCAGCAAGATGCAAATGCACAAAGTGAAAAGAAAATTTTATTCGAAGCCAACGGGGTAACCCTCAAAAAAGCTTTCGAAACTTTAGAAAAGCTCAGCGGGAACAATATCGCCTATAATAACAACCAGCTTGATGACCAAAGAAAGGTTTATGTATCCCGCGGACTCAGGCCCGTAAACGAAATACTGGATCTGCTTTTAAAAGGACTGCCATTTACTTATAAAGCAAATGGTACTGGCAATATCCTCATCATTGCAAAAAGCACATCAACAGGTAGACTAAAAGGAACCGTTTTGGATGAGAATAACCAGCCCATTCCAGCAGCAACCATTAAAATTGTAGAGCTGAACATTGTTGGGCAAACCAATAACAATGGCGAGTATAATTTTAACCTTGCACAGGGAACTTACACCGTTGAAGCCAGGTTTATTTCTTACCAGGTTGCAAAACGCCAACAGGTTAAAGTAAGCAATGCCGCTACAACAAGTGTTAATTTTAAACTCGCAGCAGCAGATAATTCGCTCGATGATGTAGTGGTAACAGCCCTGGGCATTAAAAGGCAGGAAAAAGCCCTTGGTTATGCGGTAACAAAGATTGATAGCAACCAGTTAACAGATGCGGTTTCTACCAACTGGACGGATGCACTTTCGGGTAAGGTAGCCGGGCTTAACCTGGTGAGATCAAACAGCGGACCAGCAGGTTCCAATAAAATTATCTTGCGCGGCGAAAATAACCTGACAGGCGATAACGAAGCACTGATTGTACTGGATGGAGTAGTAATTAACAACAGCGGCGGCAGAAGAACCGCAAATGGATCCGACGGTGTGTACGGAACAGGAAGCGACAACATGCCTGCCGATTACGGCAGTACCATCAACGACATCAACCCTGAAGATATTGAAAGTGTAACCGTGTTAAAAGGTCCTGGTGCAGCGGCGTTGTATGGGCAGCGAGGCGCAAACGGAGCTGTAATTGTAACCACTAAATCGGGAAATGCCAAACATAAAAAAGTAAATATAAGGTTCACTTCCAACGGATCATTCGAAGAGGTTAACCGCTGGCCAGATCTGCAATATGAGTATGGGCAGGGGTTAGATGGTGCATCTTATTATTCTTACGGCGCAAGTGCCGATGGGGCAAGTACCAGCGGAACCAGTTCTGCTTACGGACCCCGTTTTGACGGACAAATGTTCTTTCAATACGATCCGGTTACACAAGCCGCAGGTAAAACCCGAACACCATGGGTACCGTACAAAAATGAGATCAGGGATTTCTTCAGTACAGGCGAAAACTTAACCAACTCGTTGAGTTTGGATGGCAGGTATAAAAATACAACCGCCCGTTTTTCCGTAACCAATCAGAACAATACCTGGATCATCCCTAAAACAGGCGTAGAGCGCACCACAATTACCTTATCGACCAATACCGATGTTACAAAGAAGCTTAAAATAACAACAAAGGTTAATTACGGTAACAGGTACAGCGATAACCTGCCGGGCGCGGGTTATGGTAACCAATCGTTAATGTATTGGTTCATTTTTTGGCAGCCAAACGCCAGTCTGGATATGATCAGGAATTATTGGGCAATTGGAAAAGAAAACTTATCCATCAAGTACCCCTTCAGTTCTTTTCCCGAAAACCCTTATGCTGTGGTAAACGAATTTATCAATAAAACAGGCCGTAACAATGTAACCGCAAATATCCAGGCCAGCTATCAGTTTAATAAAGAATTAAGCCTTTTGCTGCGGTCGAGCATCGATTACTCAGAAGAACGCCGTGCGCAGGAACGCCCATATGATGCAGGAAGCCGTTTGCCACAAGGCTCAGTCCGTAAACAGCACATCAATGCACAAGAAACCAATATCGATTTCCTGTTAAGGTATGATAAAAAGATCAGTAAAAATTTCAGTATCAATGCCACATTGGGCGGAAGTGAATTAAGGAATAAATACAATAAATCCGATCTGCGGGCCGATGGTTTGGCAATTCCGAATGTGTACGAGCTAGAGAATAATTTATACCCGTTAATTTCCATTCCAGATACAAGTAGGTACCGCATCAACAGTTTTTACGGGGTTTTATCTACCAACTATAAAAATTATTTCTATGTAGAACTTACCGGACGTAAAGATTGGAGTAGCGTACTGGCAACCGCCACCAGAAAAGACAACGTGGGCTTTTTCTATCCCGCAATCAGTTCCAGTTTCGTATTGTCTGAGTTTTTTAAACTTCCAAAAGTAATCAGCTTTGCCAAACTCCGGGCTTCAGTTTCTCAGGTGGGCAGCGGTGGTACAACTCCTTATCGCACAGCATATACTTATTCATTGGCTGCAAACGGTACCTATCCCGATAGCTCATTGGTAAACCCTACCATTTTACCTAACGAAAACTTAAAACCACTCAAAACAACCACTTATGAGGTGGGTACAGAGATTAGCTTGTTTAAAGGAAGATTAGGACTTGATGTTGCCGTTTATGCCGGAAATACCAAAAACCAGATTTTAACGCGGATAGTAGACCGTTCTTCTGGTTATAACCAGGCACTGATTAATGCAGGGCAAGTAAACAATACAGGTGTCGAAATTGCACTGAATGGAACACCGGTTACTACCAAAGGTGGCTTTAAATGGACGGTTAATGCAACATTTGCATCCAACTCAAACGTAATTAAAGCATTAACGGATAGTTCCATCATCTTAAGAACAGGGCCCGTTGCAGGTGGCCAGATTGTGGCCAAGGTTGGCGGTAGTATGGGCGATTTATACGGCAGGGGCTATGTACGCGATCCGCAGGGAAATGTGGTTTACGATGCCACAACAGGTTTTGCAAAAATTACCAATGATGTGGTTTACCTGGGCAATACCATGGCAAAATACAAATTTAGCATCGGCAGTACTTTTGCCTATAAAAACCTGAGTTTAAATGTTCTTTTTGATGCACAGGTTGGCGCGGTTGCACATTCTTTATTGAACTACAAAATGGTAGAACAGGGCAAGCTTACCAGTACCTTGCCAGGCAGGTACAACGGCATTGTTGGCGAAGGCGTTGTGCAGCTGGCTGATGGATCTTATGTGAAAAATACCACTGTTGCCTATGATATAGATGAGTATTACCGCTCGCATATGGGCGCTGATAATGCAGAAGGAAGTACTTTTAGTACCGATTTTATCAAATTCAGAGAAGCCGCTTTAAATTATAAGTTCAATCCGCGTTTTGTTAAAAAACTAGGTCTATCGTCGGTAACCTTCGGGCTTTACGGCCGTAACCTGTTTATCTGGTCGCCCTGGCCAATGTTCGATCCCGAATTTGGTACACTCAGCGGTTCTGATATTGTTACCGGGTTTGAAATCGGTCAATTTCCTTCAACCAGAACCTATGGTTTCAATTTATCAATAGGCATATAATCTTTTAAAAAATGAAAAAGAACCTATATAAAACTATCGGCATTTTAATGCTGTCAGTTACAACGCTTTCATCATGCGATAAAAACTTTGAAGAGATCAATATCGATCCGATCAATATCCTCAATACAACACCAGATAAGTTACTGGCCCCCGCCCTGGTAAATACGCTTACAGCAGGGATGACCCGTAACCGCAACTTTAACAACGAACTGATGCAGGTTACCGTCAGTATCAGTGATGGCGATGGAACAGTTTTTAGATACGAATACAGAAGTACCTTTTCTGATTACCTGTGGAACGCCTGGTATGTACAGCTAACCAATTTTAAAGATATCTATAAACTTGCAGGCCAGCCAGCCATGGCCAATAAATCTTACCAGGGCATTTCCTTGGTCTGCCAATCGTGGGTTTATTCCATGTTATCTGATACCTATGGTGATATTCCTTATTTCAATTCCAACCAGGGCAGCACGGGTATTTTAGAAGCACATTTTGATAAACAGAAAGATATTTATCTGGATATATTTAAGCAGCTCGAAGAGGCCAATACACTGCTTAGTGCCGGCACGGCAATTACCCCCTCAAGCGATCCGGTATTTAAAGGCGACATCGCCAAATGGCGTAAGTTCTGCAATTCATTATACCTTAGGTTATTGTTAAGGGTGTCGGGCAAATCTGATATCTCTGCCCAGGTTATCGCAAAGATCAAAGAAATTGTAGATACCAATCCTACCGGTTATCCTACCATGAAAAATAACAGTGAGTCGGCTACTTTAAAGTGGACAGGTTTAACCGGAACTGATCCTTTTGTTAACCCATATGTAAATGGCGTAAGGGTGCAGGATTTCAGGGCACCGGCCATCGGGAGCTTTTTTATCGAACATTTAAGAGATTGGGCCGATCCCAGAATCGATGCCAATGCGCCCAATGGCGATGGAGGGGTAAACAGGCTGGGCATTGCCCAGGGATCGCAAGGTTATTCCGGCGTGCCAAGTGGTTATGCAATAGGTGCCGGCGTGGTAAAACAAGCTTATTTTTATTCTTACGATCAAGCGTTGGGAAGCAGTACTTACGGAGCCAAATCCCTGCAACAATCGGCCAAAACAGGTATCTTGATGAACTATGCAGAATTGCAGTTTATTTTGGCCGAAGCTGCGGTAAAAGGCTGGATTAATGGATCAGCAGCGAGTTATTACAATGCAGGGATTGCCAATGCCATTAATTACTGGGTTCCCGCATTTTCAACCACAACAACAGCCGCAGCTTTTACCAATTATGTTACAGCAGCCGATATAGATTGGGATAATACACAATCTACTGAAGGTAAAATGGAACAAATCCACCTGCAGAAGTATTTTTCGTTATTCCTTGTCGATATGCAGCAATGGTTCGAGTACCGCCGCACCGGTCATCCTGTTTTGCCAAAAGGTGCCGGTTTAAGAAATGGTGGCGTAATGCCGGCACGTATGACCTACCCGGTATATGTACAATCTGCAAACCCAACAAGTTATCAGCTCGCTGTGGCAGCACAGGGACCAGATGCAATCAATACAAACGTATGGTGGCAAAAACCCTAAATGTTCACCATTAAAATTATAAAAATGAAAAAGATAATATATTATAGCATAATTTTCCTTTGCATGTCTCTGGTGTGGATCGGGTGTAAAAAATCGAATTATTCGGGCGGAGTAATAGGCGATTATGTGCCTTTATATGATTTAAGAAATTTATATAAAGGTACCGATGTTACCCTTACTGATGAGAATATGTTCGGCTCAGGCAGCATAACCGGAGTGGTAATTTCAGATCATTCTGGTAATAACCTGCCCGCAGGTTTGCTTATCATTCAGGATAGACGCCGTTTGGGTTTAATCCGAGGTATCTCTATTCCAATCGGACCAGAAGCCGCCAAATATGTGCCGGGAGATTCAGTAGGCATAAAAGTAGCCGGAGCGGTGTTGAAAAGAGTAGATGGGATTTTGCAAATTACAGGCGTTTCGCCGAGTGCAGTTACCAAACTTGCATCTAAAGTGGCTATTCCGCCTAACCGCGTAGGAAGCAGTTTTATTTTAGCCAAGCCAAATGATTATGAAAGCACCTTGGTAGCCATTGTAAAAGCAGGCTTTGAGCCCGCACTTAGTTCAGATGCGACCTATGGCGGCGATAAAATAATAAACGATGGTTTCGATAATTTTACCTTGCATACCGAGAAAAATGCAACTTTCGCATCCAACGGAGGGCTTAACTTTAATGGCAATTATTACGGTATTATCTTTAACACGGTAGGTACAAATGGACAGTTGAAACCGCACCAGAGAATGCGTACCATTAAAGATGCAGTAGCTTTAAGTTCTGTACCTGATATTGCCTCGGCTATCATTACTGGTTATATGGCCGATGCAGAAGGAGGCGATGGAAACTATGAATACATGCAGTTTATGGCCACCAGGGATATCGATTTTGCCGTAACCCCATTTTCTGTCGTGGTAACCAATAATGCGGGTGCCTCTACGCCAACAGGGGTTTTTCCCATCAAAGGTTGGGCAACAGGTGCCGATGCATTAATTACTCCGGCCGGACTGGTAGCAAGAACTTACAAATTCAATTTAACCTCAGGCAAGGTTTTTAAAGGTGAGTTCTTTTATGTGGGAGGTTCCGCTAAAATGATTAATGGTTCAAAATCCAAATCCATAGCCTCATCAAAATGGATCAGATCAAAGGATTATACCGTTGCGATTCCTGCAGGTGCCCCGGCAGGAAACGGAGATGGTTTTGGTTTGTACACAACAGGATTATTTGCCAATAGTGGCAATGCTTCAGGTTTTGCCATTTTCGAGGGCACAACGATTGATGTAAACAGTGCACCAATTGATGTAATTTTTATCGGCAGTGGCGGAAGTTTGTACAATGCCCCCTCAGTTGGCTATAAGATTGCCAATACCGATTTTTATGATAAGATCAATCCGATCACGCTTGCACCGCAGCCCTATTACCGAAGCGGAGAAAATACCCTGAGCTTTAATTACCAGTTACCTGCCGATCAAGGTTTCTGGAACAAGCTAGGCGGAGTATACAATCCTGCTTTAGGAAAGTGGATGAAAGCAAGGAGCCAGTCGAATATTGATTTAAACACCTCATCAACCATAGAAGATATTGAAGGTACCTCTTTAATTAAAATTTTGAATGGCGTAACAGGAGAATATGTCCGTACCGATACCATTCCCTCAACAAGATTAAAGTAGGATCATCAAAAGAACCTTTAATCAGGTTAAACCCAAAACAAAGTTTTTGCTTTGTTCTGGGTTTTTTATTTAAATCTGTTATCAATGGCATTTAATCAGTATCGCCCAGTACTTCGTCTATAATCCCATGTTCTTTTGCTTCGGCCCCGTTCATCCAATAGTCCCTGTCTGATGCGCGATGTACCCAATCATAACTCTGGCCGCTGTGTTTCGCGATAATGGAATAAAGATCCTGCCTTACCTTCACTACCTGCTTTGCAGTAATCTCAATATCTGCCGAAACACCCTGCACCCCGCCCGAAGGTTGATGGATCATTACACGGGAATGTTGTAATGCAGCACGTTTTCCCGCCTTCCCTGCACAAAGCAATACCGCACTCATAGAAAAAGCCATACCAATACAAATGGTGCCCACATCGGGTGTAATCAATTGCATGGTGTCATAAATGCCCATGCCCGAATATACATCGCCTCCAGGCGAGTTGATATAAAGTTGAATGTCTTTTTTAGCATCCACTGATTGCAGAAAAAGTAATTGTGCCTGTATGATGTTGGCCATCCGATCTGCGACAGGCTCACCAAGAAATATAATCCGGTCCATCATAAGTCGCGAAAAAACATCCATTTGTGCCACGTTCAACTGCCGTTCTTCAGTGATATAGGGCGTCATGTTTTTGGGTAGGTTTATCGGTCGGTTGAGGTACCTATCCACGTATTGACTGCCTATACGCTGATGTTTAACTGCGTATTTTCTAAATTCGTTGCGGTTGATATTCATGATTAAAGCTTTTTAAATAGATTGGCAATGCGCCGTATAAGGTCCTGATATTCTGGTTCCGCGTTTAATTTTTCTTGCGCGGCAATAATTTCAGCCTTGATTTTTTTACGGCTATACTGTTTAATCAGTCCATAAGTATAATCCTGTTGGGCTACATCTTTTGCCAAGCTTGTATTTAATAACATATCCGCTTGAAACAAAAAAGTTTCTTCAGGAGCCATGCAACCTGAAAGATAATCATCTATTTTTTTGATATTATTCAATGAAGTCCGCATAGTTTAATAAGTTTTGTTTAACACTTTCCCTAACTTTCTCCAGACATTTGTATTTTGCCACTGTTGCCGAATGCACACCCGAGTAGCCAAATCGGCCAGCAAGTTTGGCTACTGGTAAATTATCGAAATAGAAAGCCTGTAGTAAATCCATACAACGTCTCCCCGCAGTTTCCAAATAATGCAGTATTTTATGGCTCGCATGCTGTACATCAGTGTCGGCCTGTATATCAAAATCGTTTAAGGGTTGGCTTAGCATCGATTTTTTATAATGTTGCAGCCAGAGTTTTTTGGCAATCCCCAACAAATACGCTTGCTCATTCACAATGGTTTCGGCGTTTGCAGATATGATTTTTTCATAATAAATGACCAATGTATCCTGGAAAATGTCCTGCGCTTCATCTAGGGTACCGCCCATTTTCGCCACGTAACGGGCTACAGACGAAAATGCCTTCTTGTAAAGCGCGATAAAAAATGCTTCACGCATTTCAACCGTTAAAAATGTCTTGTTGCTCTCTGCCATCATGCTGTTTATTACTAGGTGTAGAATATTCACCAAATATCACCCGCGAAATCAATTTTTTTTAACTATAATTCGGAGGCAAAGTAGGACAGGCATCAAACGAAGTCAGCTAGTGGGTAATAGAACAACTACACTAACGCCGGAAAAGGAAACGCAAGAGGGCTTTTAAATCCAAATCTTACTCTTTACTCAAATAAATACTTAAAATACCGTAAGCGGCAGTTTTGTTATCCCCATAAGCCAACAGATTTTTATCAGTAATCCTTGAGGTAATCCGCATGTGTTTATCAGTCTGTTCCTCTATTCTCCAGTCGGCTTGTTTAACGGCTACGTCGGGGTTGCTGAATGAGAGTATCCTTGTATCCGCATTCCGTTTAAGGGTATAGTCCGAAACAATTACATTCATGTTGATATCAGTTGAAATTTTCACCTGTTTGTTGTCAAATGTCCAGTACGTTTTTATTGCATCTGCAATAAGATGGCTAACTTCAACGCCCGATGAATTGTACAGTTGAAGATCATATCCGCCGGTCGTCCATTTTCCGCTCAAAGTTTCACTAGTGCTGTTATCTGCGTCCTTTTTGCAGCCCGATATACTGATTACCACAAATAAAAGAAATACTATACGTTTCATAGTTGATAGTTAGAGAGTTAAAGTTAATAAATGGAGATGATTAAACAAATGGGTTGTTAAAAAAAAGGCGCTTCCATTTTACCGGAAACACCTTTTAACTAACTAAACTAACTTAATGCCTAATTGTATCCAGGATTTTGCTTCAATTTCGAATTGGAATTCAGGATATCCCTTCCTAAAGGAAAGATTTCTGTATGGTTATCTGCATCAGGTTTTTTATCCCACCAGGATCCCTTGGTAAAAACGCCCCAGCGGATGAGGTCAGTTCTGCGCCGGTTTTCACCGATAAATTCCCTTCCCCATTCATCTAACATTTCCTGATCCGTAAGTTGTTCGCCACCAGGCGTGTATAAGCTTGGCGAACCGGCAGGATAGTTCCGTTGCCTTACCTGGTTTAAGTAACCTGCTGCGCCTGCTTTATCTCCAGTCCGGTAACGGCATTCTGCCAGGGTATAGTATACCTCGGTTAGGCGTATTTCTGCATAAGCAGAAGTAATGCGGTTAGGATCCGGAGTAGGGTAGAACGGATATTTTACCAAAAAAACCCCGGAGTTGTGATCTGCATGGTTCATATTTGATTCTTTATCTGCAATTTTGGTACCTGGTTTTGCATTTAAAAAAAAGCCAACTTGATCCCGGATAAACAGGGCATATGGACCTTTATTTCCCCTTACAGTATCTACTTTCGGATTGCCGTTAACTGTTGCTGTATAAGGGAGGTAACCGTATAAAAACATCCCTTCACGTTTACTGTCGCCAAGGTTCCTGTATTTTTTCAATCGCAGGTCATCAGGGTATTTCTGGAATTTTACAAAAGGTTTTCCTAAAGCATGCGCATATTCTACACTATCTACATCTCGCCCGGGTTGCAGCGCATAGCGGGGGTTGGATTGACCCAGATCGGTAAAACCGCAATAAAGCGGCGCTGCGTCATAAGTCATACCCCAAAAAAACATCCCGCCATCATATTGCCAGTGTGTTCTGGTAAGCGTGCCCGGAAATCCGTAAATCACCTCCGAATTTAATGTTTTATTGGTATAATCGAAAGGTGCATCCCAGCGCGTATCCAAGGTATATGCACCATATTTGCCGGTAATAATATCGCGGCAAACTGTTTCACAGTCGCTGTATCTATCCGTGCCGATATATACTTTGGCATTCAGGTAAAGGCGCGAAAGTAAGGTAGCGGCGGCTGCTTTGGTCCACCTGCCTATACCATTTGCACCGAGTTGTTCCCTAGTAGGCAGAAAAGGAATTGCGGCTTTCAGTTCCGATTCGATGTAATTAAAGGTTTCTTGTGGCGAAGCCTGCACACCGCCTTGAGTAGTATTTTTTACATCGGTGACAATTTCAATATTCCGGTAAAAATCAAATGCACGGAGATAAAACCATGCCCTTAACGTTCGTAGTTCTGCCTTAAAATCATTCAGCTCTTCAACCGTTACGTTAAGTTTGGTAGGGTCGGCAATGCCTTCCATATCCTGTAGCGAGTTGGTGGAGAGTACGATGCCCTGATAAAAATTTCTCCACGCGCCGTTGGTAAAACCGTCTTGCGAGGTCCAGGTGTGGTAATGCATTCTTTGGTAATATCCACCGTCCTGCCAGTCGCCCTGGCGGTTATAGGTGCCGATTTCATCGGTAGAGTTTTCACCGACCGCATAAACATCATTCCCTTGAATGCTCCAGTATGCATGCTCAAACGGGCGCAGAAAATCCCTGATCACATCATCCCTTCGGGTAAGAAAATTTGCAGCATCAACCTTGTCATAAACCTGTTCGTCCAGTTTAGTACATCCCGCAACTACCATAAAACATGATAAAATGCCGGTGATAAATAATTTATAGTTTTTCATTTTTCCAGTTTTAAAATGTTACCTGTAAGCCAAAAATCAGCTGAAGTGTAGATGGATAATAGTTAAGGGAAGTGTTTACACCCGGTGTTAGTCCGTTTACCTGGACAAGATCAGGATCACCGCCTGTAAAGCTGGTAAAAGTATGCAGGTTCCTGCCGGTAGCATAAATTCTTAAAGAATTAAGGTATTTCGTTTTAATCGGCTGCCTGTAACCAAGCGATACATTATCGATTTTTAAGAAAGAGCCGTTTTCAAGAAAATAATCAGATGCAATTGAGGTTGTTGCGTTACTTTTTAACAGCGAATATTTGCTGCTGCTGTCATAAGCAGATTTTAACACATTGGCATCACTCTGGCTTGATGGCGTGCCGATATAAAATGCTGAGGTATTGAATATTTTGTATCCAAAGGTACCTCTGAGAAAAATACCAAGGTCGAAACGTTTATAATGGAAGGTGTTGCCCATTGAGGCAATAAATTTTGGTAATCCGTTGCCTACAAACTGCTTATCGTCATTGGAAGCGAGATTGGCCTGAACAGTGGATCCATCTTTTCTATACACCAACAATGCTCCGGCATCGTTGACCCCGGCAGCGCGGAGCATATAAAATTCGCCGATACTGTGGCCTTCCTGTATCCGTTGGATATTGCCTGGAGAGCCTGGTGCAGGGAGTCCGGCAACATCCTGAAAAGTACCGCCCTGGTAAATCTGGTTCGAAAAAGAAATGAATTTATTGCGGTTATAAGAAAAAGCAACACTAACATTGTAACCAAAATCATCCTTTTTAATCACCTCACCGCTCAGGGCAAGCTCAATACCATAGTTTTTCATTGTGCCTACATTGGCAAAAGTTATGCTCTGCGGATTTGGCGGTACAGGAACGTTATAATCGCCCAAAAGATCCTTATTGGTTCTGATGTAGTAATCCAATGAACCGCTGATCCGGTTTTTTAAGATTGAAAAATCCAGACCAACATTAAAATTTACCGATTTTTCCCAGCTTAAATCAGGGTTAACATTCGAAGAAGGGCCGTATACCTGGTAATATTGCCCGTTGTAAGGAAAATATCCGGCACCACCATATAACAAAAGAGATTTGTAGTTGTCAAAATCCTGATTTCCTGTAACACCATAATCCGCCCTGATTTTTAATTCATCAATCCAGGGAAGTTTGCCTTTGATAAAGGCTTCTTCGGATAAGCGCCACGCGGCAGAGGCTGCCGGGAAGTTTCCCCATTTATTGTTCGTTCCAAATTTAGATGATCCTTCCCGGCGCAAACTGGCTGTAAGGATGTAACGGCTGTTGAAATCGTAATTTACCCTGCCAAAAAAAGAAATTAATGTAGATCCGTTTTGTGTAGAGCCCACTGCCGATTGGCCCTGACCTGCAGCACCGCCATTATATAAGCCCGAACCCAGGTTGTTCCATTCATAGGTGTCAAATGGGAAATCGTAGTTCTGCGCAGAAAACTGCTTGTAATTGTAAAGCGAATAAGAATAACCTCCAAGTACCTTGAAATGATTTTTCCCGAAATCTAAATTATAATTTCCCGTCCATTCAATATTTTTCTGGTCGTTTTCCTGCTGTTCCTGCCTGGCAAAATTTGTTTGAGTAATCTTGTTGGCCTGTACCACCGATGACAGGGTAGAAGGAGTAAAATTCAAATTCTTGAGCGAGCGGCTGATTTCTGAAACCGTAACAGTGGTACTCAGGTTAGGAAGAATATTCATTCTTAACGATCCATTTACATCCAGTTCCTTTATCTCTGCTTCCGATTTGATCATATTGGCATTTTCAACCGGGTTATTGGAGAAAAAACCAGTGTTAATGTAATTGTATTTGCCAGCATTGTTAAAAATGGGATAAGTAGGATTAAGCGTAAGCGCATTGTTGAAATTTCCCTGATCGGCATTATTTGTTTTCATCATCCTTGGGGCCACACTAAGTGAGGCCACAAACATGTTGTTATCAGTGGTATGGTTTATTGTCAATCTGCCACCATATTCCCGTTTGTGTGCACGCAGGTCAATACCATCAGCTTCACGGTAATCGGCAGAAGCAAAATAATTTGTTTTGGCCGAACCACCCGAAAACTGAACGGTATGTTTTTGCGCAAAAGCAGGCGAATTGGTCACCTCATCAAGCCAATTGGTTTTTGCTTTATAATCCTGTCCTTGTTTGTTGGCCACGCGGTTTGCAATAAACTCATCAGCACTCAGGTTTTCCAAACGGTTGTTAAGGTAGTCGAAACTCGCATAACCATCGTAAAACATTCTCGATTGTGCACCCCCTCTTTTAGTAGTGATGATAATTACGCCGTTACTTCCCCTTGTACCATAAATTGCAGAAGCGGCACCGCCTTTTAAAACATCAATGCTTTCAATGTCGTTCTGGTTAATGTTATCAATGTTGCCACCAGGTACGCCATTGATCACATAAAGTGGACCTAACCCTGCATTACGTGAAGAAACGCCCCGCAGTTGAATGCTCGGGCTCGAATTGGGATCGGCGCCAGCCGTGTTGGTAATGTTTAAGCCAGGTACTTTGCCCTGTAGCGACATTAGCGGGTTATTTGAGGCTACTGCAAGCAGATCTTTTGAAGATATGTGGGTAATGGCACTGGAAATTTCCCGCTTATCGAGCGTGCCATATCCAACGCTCACCACCACCACTTCATCAAGGGTATTGGTTGCCGGACTTAAAGTTACGTTTAGCGTATTTTCTGCCGGAACCGGTAAGGTTTTGGCGGTATATCCAATAAAAGAGAAAGTAATGGTTTTTGCACCAGCAGGAACGGTGATGGTATATAGTCCCTTTGCATTTGTGGTTGCGGTTGATGATTTAGCATTATCAGTGATGTTCACCCCAGGGAGTGTAGAATTGTCGGTAATATCAGTTACCAACCCGGAGATGGTTCTGGTTTGTGCATTTGCTGAAAATGCGAGTACACACATAACTGAGCATACGCCAAGCAACAGTAAAAATTTCCTGTACATGTAATCAAATTTAATTCGGTTATTGTTAGTTTAGTTTTTCAAAAAGCCTGAACCCCGCTTGGCAAACCCGGTTTGCCGATATTAGGCTAACTTCGATGAATTCGTTTTTATGGCTTACAAGGCCGCGATTCAGACTGGCAGGAGTTAACCTTACTGTTAAGGAGGTTTTTTCTTTCTCATAATAGGTCGATATTCCCGCCTGCAACGGTCTGAAATTTAAAAGCTAAATGGATTTAATGATGAAGCTCTTAAATAGCGCCTGGCCTTTGGGAATTTGATTAATTTGGTTAAATGCTTGTTCTGCTCATAACCGGACTGCGCCGGCAGATCAGAAGAACGAAATTATCAATTGCCTTGTATGGATGTATAGCCACAAGAGGGCCGCTATGAAATGTATAAGAAAAAATGTGTGTTTAAATTGTTAAGTATTTGAAAAATAATGTTTTGTGATATATTATGTCTGGGAAAATATAAACTTAAATCAGCATACAGATGCAAAAAATAGCATGATAAGAAAAGGATAAATCCCATATTCTGATGCTGTTTCGGTTTAAAATGGCCAATCCTGTTTTGCCTTGATAAAGAGCTTGCCTGGTACACTATAGTTGAAGCAACCTCAAATGATAATTCATTTTTTTAAACCTGAGATTATAAATTGTTATAATTTTGAGAAAAGCATTCCTTTAAAATGAAATTTTTAATAGTCAAGATATCCCTTTTAATTTTTTGTTTCAACGCCTATCCTTCCACCAAGAAAGATAGTGTGCTGGCTAAATTAAAAATGGAAATATCAAAAAAGAAGCAATACGACCAGCGCAAAATTTTAAGGATTCAAAAACTCAGGTCTGAGATCACCAGCAGGCCCAACACCATATTCGATACCTATTTGAAACTCTTTGAAGAATATGAATACAATAAGTTCGATTCTGCCTATTTCTATGGAAAGAAAATGCTTGATCTCAGTTATAAAGAGCATGACGTAATAAAGCAGAATGAAAGCAAAGTTAAACTGGCCTCTTTGCTGCTACATGCAGGTATGTTTAAAGAAACTTTTGATTACCTGAAGGAAATAAATCCGATACTGCTTGATAGGCAATATAAATACGAATATTATGCATTAAAATCCGGTGCTTATTCCAATCTGGCCATCTACAATAGTGATGAAAATTTTACCAAAACCTATAACGCTAAAGCCGTAAGCTACCTGGATTCTGCCATTGTGTTTTGCGAGCCAAAATCTTTCGATTTGCTTTTTACCTTAGGCAACAGGCAGGTAGTAGCTGGAGAAACAAACGGCCCGCCAAAGTATTTTCTCGAACTTTTAAAACATTATAAACTGACCGAACATAACCGTGCAAGGTTATTAACAGGATTGGCAGCTTTTTACCAGCAGGATGATCAGAATGACCAAAGAATCTGGTTGCTTGCCGAATCAGCAATCAGCGATATCAGGTCTTCCACAAAAGAAACGCTAGCAACATTACTCCTGGCTGAGGATCTGTTTAAACACGGCGACGTTGATGATGCTTATCTTTTTATCCAGCAATCAAGAGATGATGCCGGATTTTACGGAAACCGCCTGCGTAAACTTAAAATCGAATCTGTGCTGCCTGATATTGCGGCCCAGGTCAATATCGCCACCCAGCGGGAAAAGAATAAATTCCTGACCTATTTCCTTTCCATCTCGCTTGTCACTGCGGTGATTTCGCTCGTTTCATTTATGATATTTATCCAGCTTAGAAAACTTAAAATCCAGGATGAGGTAATTAAAGCAAAAAATATAGAATTAAACCAGGTTAATGATCAGCTTATAATTACCAATGATAAATTGAGGGAGTTTGCCATGGTGAATGAAAAGTACATCGGCTATTTTTTCGATGTAATTTCGGGATACATTTTAAAGTTGGACCGGCTAAAAAAAAATGTGGAACGCAAAATTCTTGCAAAACGGTTTGGGGAAATTCTGCCCGGCTTAAAAGACATTGATATTAAACAGGAGCGCGCAATCCTTTTCAATACGTTTGATCGGGTATTTATGAGTATCTTCCCTAATTTTGTAACCGTTTTCAACTCCCTGTTAAAGCAGGAAGATCAGATATGGCCTAAAGCACCTGAACTGCTAAATACTGACCTCCGGATCTTCGCCCTGATCAGGCTTGGAATTATTGATAACCAAGCCATTGCAACCATTTTGGAATATTCGGTTAATACCATTTATGTTTACAAAATGCGTATAAAGGCCAAAGCACTCGTTCCCGGCGATGAATTTGAGAAAATTATTATGATGGTAAAAGCAGTGTAACCGGGCAATCCAAATTATAGTTATATCGTTCAAGACTTTCAATAGCTATACTGTAATAACAAACTATACACTTTTACTACCTGCGCACTATTATTGTTCAATATTAAGGATGGTTTTCGCTGCGGCAATCATATCCGCATTTCCTGTGTTTTTATCCAGATTGTCCGAGAGTTTAACCACGTGCATCCATTTGCCGTTTTCCTGCCTGGTTTGGGTCATTTTAATCACAATGTTCATCGCTTCCAACCCTACATCGTTGCTCAGGTTGGTGCCAATACCGAAAGAAAAGCCGATTTTCCCACGGCAATGATCAGTAATTCGGGCAACTTTTTCGTAATCAAGTCCATCAGAAAAAATGATGGTTTTCGTTAACGGATCAATGCCTAGCTGGTTATAGTGCGCAATTATTTTATCTGCAAATTCAATGGGTTTGCCGCTGTCCTGGCGCACCCCATCAAAAAGTTTCGAAAACATTTTATCAAACTGTGAGAGAAAAACATCCGTTGTATAAGTATCTGACAGTGCTATACCCAAATCGCCACGGAAAACATCCACCCAGTGTTGTAAAGAAGTGGCATTTGCCTGCGGAAAACCATATACAGCCGCATGGTACATAAACCATTCGTGGGCATGGGTGCCTATAGGTTTGGTTTGGTGGAGCATGGCAAAATGGACATTGCTTGTGCCTACAAAGGTTTTTCTCGCTTCGCGGTTGAAAGTATCAATTACCAGTTTCTGTACATGGTAACTGTGGCGGCGGCGTGTGCCAAACTCGGCAATATTTACCCCAAGGGATTGAAACCGTTTTGCCTTTACCACCGTTTGGTCAATCAGCATCTCATCTGATATCCGCTTTCCGTCTGTCATTTCATAATAAAGTTCGCAGATCAAGGCCATAATCGGTACTTCCCAAAGGATGCTGCGGTACCAATGCCCCTCAATATGGAGATCAATGTCTGTTCCATTCTGTACGATATTCACCTCATTTGGATCGTAACGATAGCCCGCCAAAAAATCCAGGTAAAGCGGATCAAGGTAAGGGCAGTTTATCTTAAGAAAATTCTTCTCTTCATTGGTGAGCCGCAGTTTCGCCATTTCACTTATCCTTTCCTGCAGAGCACTGCCAAAACCCTCGGGAAAACGGTGTTTTCCACGGTTGATAAAACTATAGCGGGCCATTGCCGATGGAAAAAGACGTACCACCGCCTGCTGCATGGTAAACTTATAAAAATCATTGTCCAATATGGATGGGGCTGACTGAAGAAGATGCGTAATCATTTTTGTAGTAATTGGCTATGTTTAACAGGTCTTATTCTTTTAAGTTTGAAGCTATTGTATAGCTGGCTACATTCAGGTAGACGCCCCAATCTATATTTTCATTCTAAATAGCAGATGTTTCAGATATAAATAATCGTTGCTATAATTGTACAAGATATAAATTTGGATCTAAAAGATGACTGAGTAAGTTTTAGTTATTATTTTTAAATCTGCGATATACTTAAAGAAGTACCGAAAGCGACAGGACCCTTGAAACTTACACTTAGTTAGATGACGAGATAAAGTTTTACTTGTTGTTTGCAGGATTCAGCATACCTGAAAATCGATTAGAATGCGGTAATTCCTGTAGCTGCAACCGGGCCTGCAAAAAGCTTGTCTGCCAATTTTCATTGCTCGAACCTATGCACGACGCGGGCATGAACAACGCCGGCAAAGTGCTGTATTTCAATGTAGGCAAGATCACGTCGTTGAGCACAACGCAGGTATCGCTATCTTTGTAAGAAGCTAGCAAGCGTTATGCCGAATACACTTGCCCTTAGAATTGCAACTGTAATTTTCATATTTTTATCTTTTCCATGACGTCTGGTTTAATTTTTTTTTATTTGAATGATGACCATGTATTTTAAGCCATCACAAAGGACGTCGGTATGAATAAATAATTAGCTAACAATTCACGGCTGTACTTAGACTGTTCACGGACACCAAATGATACGGTAGAATAAAACTGAATTTTTATATGATTATGGGCTGGATAGATGTAGGTATCAAAGTTGCCTATTAGTTGATAGTCAAAAAGTTTTAAGTTGTTTTGAATATGTTTTTTCTTTAACATTTGCCTATCTGTATTTGGCAGTTTCAAAATAGAGTAAGTGGTCAACCTCCTGTAAAAGGTATTTTTAAGGTGAATGCAACTGAACTGATTGCTAAGCGAACGGCATTCCATTCCGCAATATAGATTGCCTGATTACATTTTAATTCGAAACTTCAGAATGTCTTCAGATTTGATCAATAATTTTGCTACATAGAACCGATCGATCTGAAGTGGCTATTGTAGCTAAAGAGAAGCTAATATGCTGTGTAACCTTCATAGTGTGCATGAATGCCACACATTCACTATTCGGTCTTAAAATGGTTTGGTAACAAATAGACCAGTATCCGTATCGTTAACGTTTTACAATACTTAGGTTATGCATTTAAAAGTTTATTTTTAAGATTATGAAATTACTTTTTGTTGCCCTTTTGGGCCTATTTATTATTCCTGTATCGTGGATGGGAGATTTTAACGAAGCGCAAAAACAAGCTAAGGCTACGCATAAACAGATCCTGATTAATTTTTCAGGCTCGGACTGGTGTGGTCCTTGTATCCGCCTGCGCAAGGAGCTACTAGAATCAGAAAGCTTTGAACAGTATGCCGCTACAAATCTTTTACTTGTGAGGGCAGATTTCCCCAGACAGAAAAAAAACCAGCTTGCAAAAGAGCAGATTAAGCTTAACGAGTCATTAGCAGAGGTATACAATAAGGATGGGAAATTTCCGTATACAATCCTTGTTGATGAAAATGGGAAGGTACTTAAAACCTGGGATGGTTTTCCTGAGGAAAGCGCTGTTGCTTTTGTTTCTGAACTCGACAAACTAAAAAAATAACCTTTAAAGGATGGCTAAGCCTGTTTCTGTAAACCGAATATTGAAGCTCATGGGAAACCGGTTTGAGTTTACTGTAATCGCTGTGAACGAGCAGGAGGGAAATGCTGCGATTGATGCAGGTATTGAAGAAGTAAAGCGCATAGAACACCTGCTCACAACTTTCAGTAATCTTAGCCAAACCAGCCTTATAAACGAAAATGCCGGTTTGCGACCTGTACATGTTGATGATGAGGTGATTTGCCTTATTGAGCGTTCTATCAGGATATCAGAAATTACTGATGGTGCCTTCGATATAACTTATGGGTCGATAGATAAACGGCTCTGGAACTTTGATCCGAAAATGACAAGCTTGCCTGATGAGCAAACTGCATTGGCATCTGTTGGACTTATTGATTATCGGAATGTAATAGTAGATAAAGAACGCTCAACCGTGCTACTCAAAAATAAGGGCATGCGGATTGGCTTCGGTGGAATAGGAAAGGGCTATGCAGCCGATAAGGCGAAATCGGTTCTACAACAATTGGGGATTAAAAGTGGAATAGTAAATGCTGCCGGTGATCTGGTTACCTGGGGTACTCAAATTGGCGGCCGTCCATGGACAGTTGGTATTGCCGATCCCGGACAAACGGACAGACCTTTTTCTTCCTTAAAAATCAGTCAAATGGCGATTGCAACTTCAGGCAGTTATGAAAAATATGTAACCATTGGCGGGAAGCGCTATTCGCATACCATCGACCCGAAAACTGGTCTTCCGGTAAGTGGTGTTAAAAGTGTTAGCATCATTTGTCCGAGTGCAGAGCTGGCTGATGCACTTGCTACACCAATTTTGGTGATGGGCGTAAAAATTGGGATAGAGCTCATTAACCAGATCAAACAAGTGTCCTGTATCGTTATCGATGATTATGATCAGGTTTTTACCTCAAATAATATTAATGTGATAATATGAAAATTTACAGAACAATTTTCCTTTCGATGGTTACTGCTGTATCAATAATCAGCATGTTCAGTGCCTGTAGTAGCGTAAAACCTTATCAGAAAAACAGGATCAATGATGCCGATATGATCCTTTCAGCACGAAAGTCACAGAAATTTGAACAGAGTTTTCAGCTTTACAGGGAAGGTGCATCGGGTGCCAACGGTGGTAAGAGCGGTGGAGGTTGCGGCTGTAATTGATAATATTAAAAAATGAGAAAAATATATCTCCATGTGCTTTTTATGTATTTCGGCATATTGAGCACGTATGCACAAACCAGACCAGAAACTGCAAAAATAGACAGTAGCAAATACCAGTCGCGGAAACTGAAAATTGATGAAATCAACCTGGTTTCAGCCTATTATAATCAGAATGGTAATAATTCCGCAGTAACAGGCGGTATCGGTACTGAGAAGCTGAGCGATTTTGCCAACACTATTGATCTCCAGATGTCCGGGTTTAATAAAAGAGGTAAAAAAAATACTTTCCTTTTTGAACTTGGTGTTGATCATTACACTTCTGCCTCTTCAGATAAGATTGATCCGAGTACTATTTCATCTGCTTCTTCAGCTGATACCCGTATTTATCCGTCATTAAACTGGATCCATTCAAATGAAAAAACGGGAAATTCTTTTGGCTTTACAGGATCATATTCAACTGAGTTCGATTACCAATCAATGGGAGCTGCTTTTAATTTAACCCGCTTATCTAAAGATAAAAATACCCAGTTTGATTTCAAGCTTCAGGCCTTTTTTGATAAATGGACGGTAATTTTGCCCGTAGAGCTTCGGACGGGAAATACTGATAGGGGCCACGAACAGTATGATAAAGCTCCAAGGAATTCTTTCAGTGCGTCCTTCTCGCTGTCTCAGGTCATTAGCCAGAAATTTCAGGCGGCGCTAATTTTGGAGCCATCATATCAAAAAGGATTACTTGCTACCAAATACCAGCGAGATTATTTTAAAGATGGTTCCTTACGTTCGGAGACATTACCAGATAAGCGTTATAAGTTTCCCATCGGGTTGCGTATGAACTATTTCCTGGATGATCATTTCGTAATCCGTACTTTTTATCGCTACTATATGGATAATTGGGGTATCAGGGCCCACACAGCTGAGCTTGAAATTCCAGTCAAGATCAATTCTTTTTTTTCAATAAGTCCTTTCTACCGGTATAATAATCAGATGGGAACCAAATACTTTGCGCCCTTTGGTGAGCATTCGCCAGCAGAACAATATTTTACCAGCGATTATGACCTGTCTACATTGACTAGTGATTTTTATGGTGCAGGGATTCGGTTTTCTCCACCCAAAGGCGTTTTCGGCTGGCAGCGATTGAACATGCTGGAATTGAGATATGGTCACTACTCACGTTCAACTAGCCTGGTTTCTAACATTGTTTCATTGAACCTTAAGTTTAAGTAGGCTTTTATCTAAACTGTCCTTTTTCCAGTAGTGAAATTGTACTGAGTTGAATCTTATTAAGCGTTTCCTGAAGTTCCAGGGCTTTGTTCTTCTCATTGAGCAAAGCCTTCAACCGACCAACTTCCTCTGTCAGCTTGTTTTTTTCATGCAATTCAATCTTTGAGAAAATCTTACCGGTTTCATAGTAGCTGAAAAAATTGTAGTTCAGGATTTCACTGATACGCACCAGAGTGAGTATGTCGATAGTCGCGGTATTCAACAACTCTTGTGCTTTTGTTTTACTGACCTTAAGATCAACAGCAATATCTGAAACGGAAATATCTTTCTGTTTCATCTCCTTCCAAATCATTAACCCTATATGGACACTCATCTTTTTATTAAAGGTTTTAAGCATTGAAATTACCTAAATCATTAATAAAATCGCTGTGTTTCTGTTAATGATATTTGGTCTAAATATGCATATTAGGGATTGAAAAGAATTTTTTAATTTATGTGATGATAATAATTTTTGAAGGACTGATCAAGGAATTGCAGGGAGAAAAGCTCCACTTCCAAGGCAGCTGTTCGACATGCCCTAATTTGGAATATAAGGTTAGCGCAATAATTATTATTATTATTTAAGTCTTTAAGATCGAGTTTCTCATGGTTCTCAGTATCTCTTCGAAATAATCCCCAGACGTTACAGGGACATATTTTTAGCATTCTTTTTGATGATCCTTTCAGCACTATGCAATAGCGATTTGCCGTCTTCTGCTTCGCTTAAATTTTTCGAGCGTTTACGATTAGCTCTTTATTTATATTAAGTTTACTTATTCTGATAAAAGGTTTTCCGGGATGTAGTTAACCGGCATCAAATCTTATTGGATTTGAATCACCATTTTTATGCCCAATCTATGACTCCAATTGGTAATTGGGTTGATGTCCCAGTACAGCCTCAATACAACTTTCGGGATTACTCTTGCCCCTTAATCATGTGTGAAACTCTTACATGGTTATTCGATTCTGCTCACAGAACTGCCGAATTTGCATACAAAAGTGACATTATCGACCCATCTCCTATGTATTAAAAACAATTTCTATAAGATTTGTCTTTTATAAATGAAATTAGCTTGAGTAAGGTATGGAATTAGTTATATAATGGTCATGATTTCCTTATCCAGAAAATCGGAAACTCTCAAATTGTACACTTGGGTGAACCCACTTATGGCGAGGTAAATGTTTTTTCTGCCAAAATCCATCTTGTAAATTTTTAGTAAAAACGATGGAATTCAAGACTATAGCCTTTGAAAGGGGGTTTTGTGATGTTGACCAAGTTAGTAGACTTCAATTAATAGATTTGGAGAGGCGAAACTAGTACTGCCTTATGCAAAACACACCAAAACCCAGCTGACCCCCGGTTCTGAGGCTTCCCAGGAAAACTCTTAGCATAGTAAAGCCCTGACTGGTAGGCGCCAATCAAAGTTTGTTTCATGTGATCAGCATGGACAAGTCGCCCTGACTTACCTGGGCGTACTTCCGCCTGGAGCTTCGCTTAAAATGTCGGCCTTGGTTGGCAAGCTTTCATTTCGTTGTATGCAGGTTGCAATTTATTTGCTATGTTTTTCGTGCTTATACCATGCAGCTAGCCCGAGCTTTTTGATATGGCGAGTTTACCTTGTGGCTTTACCTGCCATTCCTTTTTATGTACTACCTAATTGGCGTGAATTTGGTGTGAACATTTCCGAGGTGAATTTTTTAACACTGGTAAACATGGATGCAAGAAATAAAAGCCTGGTAATAAAAACGCTTAGGTACGAATGACTATCGAATAAGTAAACAAATTGCCTTTTTTATAAAAAAATACACCGATAGTCAGTTATATGGATTAATGCTACCGTTCAGCTCCTGACGAACCTATAAACTATGACGTAAATCTGAAACACTTGTTTCAGATTTGAGTACCTTTGTAACGTCATGGCCAGAAATGTAGAATTTAATGAAGCAGCAGCGATCCAGAAAGCAATGGAAGTATTCTGGAAGAAAGGCTATAATGCCACATCGCTGCGCGACCTTACCGATGCCATGCAGATTAATAGCAGCAGCCTGTATAACACGATCGGAGACAAACAGCAACTATTTCTCCGTTGTGTTCAGCATTATACTGATATAAGGAAACAGGATTGGGACAAGCGCTTATCAAGTAAAAGATCGGCATTGTCCGTGTTAGTAGATTACATCCACGAGGCAGTTAATATCATTATTAACGGTGAAGACAGCTGCATGGCGGTGAAAAGTGCGTTTGAGGTAGCCACGAATGACGAACGCGTAAAGCAGATATTGGTAGCTGATGACCAGCGTTCCTACCAGTTTTTACATGATCTCATCAAAAAAGCGATGGATAAAGGCGAGATCTGCAATGATGAAGATCCGGCTCTACTGGCAGATTATTTCAACAGCACCTGGACAGGCTGGTATGAATCCTACATCCTGCATAAGGACCCGGTCAAGATCAAACGCATGGCTGAATACTTTATTAAACAATTAACTAAATAAATTTTTTTTAAACAATTCTGAAACATTTGTTTCAGAATATCAAGTAACATGAACATGGAATTGAAAAATCTCAAGGGAAAAAGAGCACTGGTTACCGGTGGAACAAAAGGTATTGGTAAAGCGATTGCCGACGGGTTAGCACAAGCAGGTGCTACTGTGATCGTGAGTGCCAGGACAAAGCCTGAGGCTACACCTCATCATTTTATTGCGGCAGACCTGACCGATGCTGACCAGGTAGCAGGGCTTGCCCAGGAAATAGCCAATACTTTTGGCGGAATAGATATTTTGATCAATAACGTAGGCGGGCTTACCACACCGGGCGGTGGTCATAGCGCATTAACCGATGCACACTGGCAACAGGAGTTGAATTTGAACCTGATCTCTGCTATCCGGCTTGACAGAATACTACTGCCGCAAATGATCGAACAAAAAAGCGGGGTGATCATTCATATTTCTTCAGTTGCGGGTAAACAGGCATTATGGAATTTGAACATGGCTTATGCAGTGTCCAAGGCGGCGCTGAACAGCTATAGTAAATCCCTGGCCACCGAACTGGCTGACAAAGGGGTCCGTGTACTTACCGTAGCTCCAGGCGCCACTAAAACGGAACCAATGATCAAGTTCTTGAATGACTACGCAATTTCAGCTGGTATTACGCCAGAAGAAGGAATGAAACAACTGATGGCACAGACCGGCGGTATTCCGATGGGTCGCATGGCCGAGCCTGAAGAGGTGGCTCAGCTTGTGCACTTTTTGGTGTCACCATCTGCTGCTTACCTCACAGGTACTATATACGCTATTGATGGCGGTTCTTTACCTGTGGTGGCTTAACATCCCATATGCCTCATCTTTAATATCTATAAAATATTAAACGTTACATAAAAAGGTCCGGTCATGTTGACCGGATCTTTTTATTATTTATGCTGGTTGGTCTATGCCCCAAAGGATACTGATATATCCGCTACAATTAAGTTCACATGCTACGATTAAATTTCCAGCTGAAACGATCATGTTACAAAAGTCTAAATCATCTTAAGCGGTAGCGGATGGACGGTTTCGAAATTAATTTTACCCGGAATTACATTGCTATAAAGTACAGATAGTTTAAAGAGCAATAAATATCAACGTCAAATTGTGTTATATAACCTCGTTTTGTGTGTTCGCCGATCCCCACTTTTGTTGCGAATCCGGAAGTACCAGCGTTGTTGAATGAACATTGAAAATAAGTATATGATAGACCCAATTTATTATAAGGACTCCAGCAGCCTGGCTAAGCTGATCCGTAGTGGTATGAGCAAAGTATTTGTTATAACCATCTTTATGTGGGGTATGGAGAGGGATGTGTTTAAACAAGCACTTATCGGAGCTAACAGCATTAAAAAAAACAACCCTTAAATAAAAGTAAAGAGATTCTAGTATAAGTTCAGCGTACCTATCCTTGTACCGAATTTACACAACTTCTCTCACCAACGATTCTGACCGAGTGTTTTATTTTTTAAACTACTTATCCAGTGGAGCAGCATTATGATTTCCCGTTTTAACTTTGCCGGTTCACCATTATGTGTTCATAGACGGTACCCAAATAGGCATTATCCTGGCCTTTGTGGATTGAGGAGCTTCCTATAAAATGGATAGAGCTGCTCGGCAAGTATTATATGATCTCCTACGCTGGGATGACCACTGCAACCGTGCGGTTCCATTTCCGGAAAGAAAAACATACTGATGTGATCTGATTTAGGATATATGGAATCGATACGCTGCTTTATCCGTAAAAGTGAAGCTTCAAGTAACTTCCGCTGTGCACCTTTGACCATCGGGCTGCTTAAAAGGGCGATTTTTGCAGAAGGATACCGGGATTTAATGCATTTTATAAACTCTACATATTTAACTACGAAGGTATCTGCAACAAATGGCTTTCTTGGAGCCTTCCCATCTCCTGTGCTGAGGTCGTTGGTACCTAAAGCAATACTTACAATTTTTGGTGAATATTTTTTGAAATCCCATTTTAATTCTGTGTCGTTTTTAAAGTCTATCTTCTCATAAACCTGGGGCATTGATGGCCCTTCGCTGTTCCAGGTTCTGTATATGCCTATCCCGCTGACACTGCTCATGATATAGTTGACCGCCAGTCTTCTGGAAACCCGTGGTCCATAAGCCATATAGGCATTGTGCTGATCTTGATATTCTCCGGTTCCGCAGGGATATTCGGATGGGTCTGAAGCCGCACCACAGGTAATGCTATTCCCTATAAATTCGATGATAGGTGCCTTGCCGGCACTTACTGCCGAAATCTTTTCCGCTATAATCTTTTCAATGATGATAGGGCCGGTGTGCGCTTCAGTGGCTTTATATATCCAGACTATATGTTCCCCAGGTCCAGCCGTTCTGATAACAATCGGAACTTTTGAATTTCCGTTTATACGGATACGTTTTTGATATTTTCCGTCTATTTCGTACTGAATGTAATTGTGTTCCCATTCCTCTTTTAACGATGCATATATGGTACAGCTTTCGCCTTTGAACTTAAATCCGAAATGCACCGCAGAACTGATCATTTCCAGCTTATTGCTACCGTTAATGAGTGATCTCCCTATCGGTTTAAGCTGAGCTGCCAGCAGTGTGTCAATATTGGCGTGCCCCTTTTTTACCAGAAAAATGGATATAATTAAGAAAATAAGCATTTTAAATTTCATACCGTTTTCAGTTTCTGCAATTATATGCAAAAGTGAAAGTGATAATTGCATTCCGATAAAAAACTATCACCAAATGGAGGAAAAGTATGTGTAATATCACCTAAAAAGAAATGGTTATTGATCAATCCCACACTATCTTTATTTTGTCAACAACGATATTTATTTAACGCCCAAATGGCGGTTTTTAGTTATGAGAAAAATTTATGCTTTTTTAGGTACATCGTTATTTTTATCGGTCTTATCCTTATCCGCCTTCTCGCAGGATCTCCATTACCAAAAATCAGAGAACGGAATAATTGTACAGCCAAAGGTTAATGGTCTGAATATTGGGAAAAGAATAAAAATTGAGGTCATATCCGATAAGATAATCCATACAGTAATATCGCCTGAAAATGAATTTTCAGCAGAGCCCAGCCTGATGGTTATTCCTGTTAAGTCCAATCCAGGCTGGACAGTCAGTGAAACTCCCACTTTTGTTGAAGTCAAAACCCGGTCGCTTTTAGTGAAAGTTGATATTACCTCCGGTCAGATCCAATATCAGGACCTTAACGGTAAAAATATACTCGAAGAAAAGCGGCAAACAAGCAGGGTGTTTAAGCCTGTTTCCAATGATGGAGAACAGAGTTACGAAATAGAGCAGGTTTTTAATTCGCCGGATGATGAGGCTATTTACGGTTTAGGACAGCATCAGGATGATATGATGAACTATAAAGGTCAACAGGTTCTGTTACTTCAGAACAATACCGATGTAGCCATTCCCTTTTTGTTGAGCAATAAAAATTATGGCATTCTTTGGGATAATTATTCCATTACCAAAGTGGGGGATGTTAGAACTTATCAGCCCTTATCAAGCTTGTGTTTATTTTCCAAAGAAGGATCGCGTGGTTGGTTGACAGCAACTTATGCTGATAAGAAAACCGGAACGAAATCTTTTGAAAGGCCTGAGTCAGATATCGATTATTCCTTTTTAAGTGATTTGAAAAAATTTCCAGATAGTTTTAAGATGTCGGATGGAACTGTAAAATGGGAAGGCAAAATTTCATCTGGATATAGTGGCCTGCAACATTTTAATATTAAATATGCAGGATATATCAAAATTTGGATAAATGGTGAACTGCTTGTTGATAAATGGAGACAGGCCTGGAACCCTGGGTCGGCAGTTGTAGAAACCGAAATGCAGAAGGATAAAAAGTATGATGTTAAAATTGAATGGATTCCGGATGGTACAGAATCTTATCTTTCCATTAAATGCTTAACGCCGATACCAGAAGAAGATCAAAATCAATATGCCTTTTTATCCGAGTCGGGTAATGAAATTAATTATTATTTTATATCGGGCAGAAATGCGGATGAGGTCATCAGCGGTTATAGAACCCTGACGGGTAAAGCGGTCTTAATGCCAAAATGGGCGATGGGTTTTTGGCAGAGCAGGGAAAGATATAAATCCCAGGAGGAACTTTTGGGTGTTGTCAAAGAATTTAGGGACCGCAAAATCCCTATTGACAACATTGTGCTGGATTGGCAGTATTGGAAACCGGATAGTTGGGGTACCCATGAGTTTGATAAAAGCCGCTTTCCAGATCCTGAAAAAATGATTAAAGCCCTGCACGACACCTACCACACCCGCTTAATGATATCAGTCTGGCCAAAATTTTATACCGGCAATTCAAATTATGATCTGATGAACAAAAATGGGTATCTATATAAACGGAATATTGCCGATGGAAGAAAGGATTGGTTAGGCTATCAATCTACTTTTTACGATGCTTTTAACCCGGGAGCCCGTGAAATGTTCTGGAGTCTGATGAATAAAACATTGTACACAAAGGGCATCGATGCCTGGTGGATGGATGCCACCGAACCCGATATCCATTCTAATCTGCCGATCTGGGAGCGGAAACAGAACATGACACCCACTTATCTTGGGTCGGCTGCAAAATACTTCAATGCCTTTCCGTTGCAGAATTCAAAAGGAGTTTATGAAGGTCAGCGGAAAGCAAATCCGGATGATAGGGTCTTTATTTTAACCAGGTCAGCTTATGGCGGTTTGCAAAGGTATGCGGCCGCAACATGGAGCGGTGATATTGCCTCCCGTTGGGAAGATATGAAGTCGCAGATTTCTGCCGGAATTAATTTTTCCTTATCTGGTCTCCCTTATTGGACTATGGATATTGGAGGCTTCTCAGTGGAACGCAGGTATGAAAATCCCAATCCTGACGATCTGGCGGAATGGCGTGAGCTGAACACCAGATGGTACCAGTTCGGAGTATTCGTTCCCTTGTTTAGAGGGCATGGACAGTTCCCCTTCCGAGAGGTATATAATATTGCTCCAGCCGACCATCCTGCTTATAAAAGCATTTTATTTTACAATAAACTGCGCTACCTGTTAATGCCCTACATCTATTCCCTTGCCGGGCAAACCTATCAAAAAGATTATACCATTATGAGAGGCTTGGTTATGGACTACAGTGTAGATCCGAAAATAAAAAACATCTCCGATCAGTTCATGTTTGGCCCTTCATTGCTTGTAAGCCCAGTTTATAAATATGGCGCCACGAGCAGGAAAGTTTATTTACCAGAAGGGACCGGGTGGTACGATTTATACACAGGAAATTACCTTAAAGGCGGTCAGACCATTACCGCTAAAGCTCCATACGGTCAAATACCAGTTTATGTAAAAGAAGGTGCCATTATTCCATATGGCCCCGAAATTCAGTACACCTCGGAAAAACCTGCCGATCCGGTCCAGGTATATCTTTATGCCGGTAGGGATGGAACATTTACGCTTTACGAAGATGAGGGCACAAATTATAACTATGAGAAGGGTGCATTCTCCACCATAGACTTTCAGTATACCGACAGTACTAAAACCCTTATGGTTAGAGACCGGAAAGGAGCCTTCAAAGGGATGCTGGAAGACAGGACCTTTAAGATCATTTTTATAACGGCTAAAAAGGCAAAGACCTTAAATCTTAATCAGGCTCCGGATAAAACAGTAAGTTATACCGGGAAAAAAATCGTGATTAAACTGTAGTTGGTTAATGATGGCATTTGTTCAGGTTTACGAAATCGGAATGGCAAACTATACTTCAAGATAATACGCGCTATCGTTTTCAACAGTTTAGCGGCAGTTTCTTCAACGCCTGTATTTTACAAACTTATCATGGTTCTTTTGAAACACTGACAGCAGTTAATGTTATCCGTATGTTTTGTTAACATGCTACCTGTTGGGGCTTACAAAGATGGTTAATTATTTTACCAGCCATGGTAAAAAAGTATAATATTACGTTTAGGCAGTTATTTAATAAAAAATGTTGATTATGATGGTTTTAATTCTCTTTTATTTATCCAACAGTTCTTTTAAGATTATCTTATGTTAAAATAATATTATAAATGTAGTCTGCCATGATGTTAAATTTGAATTAGTAAACAAATAACTAAATATAAACATTATGAGTAAAACCTTACGAGCAGCTATGCTGTTTGTTGTGTTTCTGGCACCGCTGTTTCCGGCGCTAGCCCAGAGTACAGCAAATAGACAGATTACAGGAACTGTTTCAGATGTAAAAGGTGTAACCTTGCCAGGAGCAGGGGTATCTATCAAAAATTCTCAAACTGCTGTTTCCACGAATTCTGACGGAAAATATATGATTACCGTGCCAATAGGTTCAGCAACCACACTGGTCTTTTCTTTTATTGGCCTTGCGAAGCAGGAAATTACAGTAGGAGAAAAGAATGTGATAAATGTTGTTCTGAAACCTGCATCAACAGATCTTTCCGACGTGGTTGTGATAGGGTATGGTAACCAGAAAAGGGGAGATGTGAACGGCGCGATTTCGTCTGTTAAGGCCGCGGATATTGAAAATGTACCCCAGGTGAGTATCGATCAGATGCTCCAGGGCAAGGCTTCAGGACTTACCATTACACAAAATTCCGGTGCGCCCGGGAGTTCAACCTCTGTACGGGTACGTGGGGTAACCTCTTTGAGCCTGTCCAATGAGCCTTTGTATGTAGTTGATGGTGTTCCCATATCAGGAGATGCAACCAATCAATCAACCAGTGGCAGAACGGTCGGTCTATCGGCCAACAACGGCGAATCGGCAGTAAGCCCGCTTTCTGCTATCAACCCAAGCGATATCGAATCGATCGATGTTTTAAAAGATGCATCTGCAACTGCAATTTATGGTAGCCGAGCATCCAATGGTGTGATTATTATTACCACAAAGCGCGGTAAAAATGGCTCAGCAAGGGTTACATATGATGGATACGGCGCCATTTCACAGCAAGGAAAGTTCCTCGATGTAATGAACCTTCAGCAATATGCTGTCTTACAGAACGCGTTGGCAGATGTTACCGGTGTACAGAGGAGAGCGGAATTTGCCGACCCTGCCCTTTTAGGTAAAGGAACAGATTGGCAAGATGAGATCTTCAGAAACGCGGTAATGCAGAATCACCAGTTGGGTATTTCCGGAGGAAAAGACGGTGTGGATTATTATTTTTCCGGAGGATATCTAAAACAGGACGGTACAATTTTAGGAAGTAATTATAAAAGGTATACTTTTCGCTCAAACATCAACAGTCAGGTCAAAACATGGCTAAAAGTCGGCATGTCCCTATCGGGAAGCCGCTCAAATGAAAATCAGGGCCTGTCAAATAATACCGGCGTTGTTTATAACGCTTTGTTAAGTGCCCCGGATCAGGCTGTCAGAAACCCTGATGGTTCTTTTGCAGGTCCTATCCCCAATTCAAACCAACAGGGAGGGCAGATTAATCCTGTTGCCCAATCTTTGGATATTACCAATGTTTTAAGCAGGAGCAATCTTAATGGAGCGCTTTATGGTGACATTAAATTTTTCAAAGACCTGACACTTAGATCTGAAGTGAACGGCGATTTTAATTATTCTCCAGCAAGGGTATTCGTCCCAACTTATCAATATGGTATTTATGGAAATGCAACCGCCAGATTGCAGGAATATAATTCGAACACTACTTATTGGGGATGGAAAGAGTATCTCACTTATGCACATACCTTCAATAAGAAGCATAACTTAACAGCATTGTTAGGCTATGAGGTCAACCAATCTTCCTGGGGCGGAACTGATGCCTCAATCCAGAAGTTTTTGAGCAATGATCTCCAGACGCTGGGCTTAGGGGACCTCAAGACTGCCATCATTGGGGAATATAAAGATAGCCAGGCGCTTGAGTCTTTTTTTGCCAGGGGTATCTATACTTATGATAATAAGTACAGCATTACCGCGACCGTCCGTTCAGATAAGTCCTCCAAATTTGTTCAGGGCAAGCAAACAGGTTATTTCCCTGCCTTTGCGGTTTCCTGGCGCCTTTCGGATGAACCATTCATGGCCGGCATAAAAGATGTCGCTGACAACATTAAATTTAGGATAGGTTATGGGGAGGTAGGTAATCAGAATCTTCCAAACTACCAATATGGATCAGCATTGAATCCTGTGGTTACCGGTTTAGGTACCGGCTTTGCCATAGATAAAGTTGCCAACCCGAACCTTACCTGGGAAAGCGCTGTGCAGACAAATATTGGTGTCGATTTTAGCCTGATCAAAGGAAGAATTGATGCCTCGTTCGATTACTTCAACAAAACATCCAAAGACTTTCTTTTTCAAAAGCCACTTCCGGCATATCTTGTTGGGCAAACAGCCGCTTATTCAGGTACCGGTGTGATCAGTCCACCATATATCAACGGAGGTAAAGTAAGTAATAAAGGTTTTGATTTTACTTTAAACAGTAAAAACTTAACTGGCAAATTCAAATGGAATACGACAGTAATATTCTCGAAATATAAAAATGAGGTTTTATCTTTAGCAGACGGTGTGCCGTTTATCGACGGGAAAATCAACGTAAGTTTCCTTCAGATGACCGTTACCAGAACAAAGGTAGGCGGATCGATTGGTGAGTTTTATGGTTATAGAGTGAAGGATATTTTCCGTACCGATGGACAGTTAAGGGCTGCTCCGGTTCAGTTCGGCAGGCCTATTGCCAATAACAGTGCTGGCACCTGGCTAGGGGATATTCAGTTCGAGGATCTAAATGGTGATGGTAAAATTGATGAGTCAGATCAAACTTCATTGGGAAACCCCAACCCAAAATTCACATATGGGATTACAAATAATTTCTCTTATAAATCTTTTGACCTTTCGATCTTTTTAAATGGTTCTTATGGAGCCAAAATTTTAAATGCATTAAACTATCAGTTATCAGGGTTGTCCGGCCTTTATCAAAATCAATTGGCCTCTGCAATAGATTTCTGGAGCCCGACCAATACGGGTTCAAATATTCCATCACCCAGAGGTGGGGATAACCCGAACTTGAAAAATTCAGACCGTTTTATAGAATCTGGTTCTTTCCTGCGTGTTCAAAATGTAAACCTGGCCTACAGCCTGCCATTAGAGTTGATCCGTAAAGCCAAGCTAAACAGGTTAAAGGTATTTGCAAGCGTACAGAACCTATATGTGTTTACAAAATATAAAGGTTTGGATCCTGAGGTTGGTAACCAGAATTATAATGTGTTTCTGACCAATGTAGATAGTGGCAGATACCCTATTCCACGCACATTTACTTTTGGAATCAACGCAGAATTTTAATTATAAGAAAGAAATATGAAAACATATATAAAATATCAGCTTACAATAGCTGTACTAATTATGGGTACGGTGAGCGGTTGTAAAAAGGAATTTTTCGACCGTCCCCCTCAAAGCTCCATTACACTGGATAATTTTTATAAAACTGCAGAGCAGGTAAGTTCAAGTACCAATGTACTTTACAGCGCAGCCTGGTTTGGCTGGGTGACCAAAGGAGGATGGGCCATTACAGAAATGGCCGGTGGAAACGGACGCTCATATTCTTCAGATGTAGCAAATTTTGGAAATTTTTCCGTGACTGATGGGAACACAGAACTTGCAAATGCTTACAATTCTTTATGGATTGTGGTTGCGCAATCTAATGCAATCATTAATAACCTGCCGGAAAAGGTTCCTGCATCTGTAGACAGGAAGGTAGTTAACCAGGCTTTGGGAGAAGCCCATCTTTTTAGAGCACTGGCTTATTTTCATTTGGTTAGGCTGCTGGGGAATGTACCAATCATAGAAAATACATTGGATTATGTTGAAAATTTCCAGGTTAATACCAATCCGGTACCGGATGTTTATAAATTTATCCTGAATGATCTTAAGTTTGCCGAAGCAAACCTTATTCCACAGATCCGAAGTGGCAATTCTATAGCGCAAGGCCGAGTTTCCAGTGGATCGGCATCCGCACTGCTTGCCAAGGTTTATCTTTACATGCAAGACTATACCAATGCACGCCTTGAGGCAGAAAAGGTGATCAACAGCGGGGAGTTCAAACTTTATGGCATTGATGTTCCTGGAAAAGAATTTAAAGACCTGTTCCTTACAGCTAACAATAACAACGAAGAATCTGTGATCGCACTGCAATGGGCGGGTGCAGGAGGTTATGGCAAAGGGAATCCATTACAGGCTTCCTGGGCAGCCAATACCTCAATTACCGGGACGGGTGACGGATATGGCGTTTTAGGGGTTACTTTTGATGCGCTGTATAGCTTTCAGCAGGATGACAAACGCTTCAAACCGACTATAATGGTTACAGGAGCTGTCTATCCAGAGATTAACCAGGCCACAGGAGGGTATACCCAGGCAGCCAATCAAGGTCAGGGAACAAGTGCTTTTGTTAAAAAATATGTGGTAGGTACGCCGGCAGACAATGGAGGTATCGGCTCAGCCCAGTCTTCGGCAAACAATACGTATATGATGCGCTACGCCGAGGTGTACCTGATTTTGGCCGAGGCCATAATGGGAACTTCAAAAAACAGCACAGATGCACAAGCGCTGGCGGCTATCAACAAAATAAGAAACCGTGCAGGTCTTGGTAATTTAACACAGATCCGACGGGGCTATTTTACTGCAAACAACACACCCGGCAAACCTGCTAACGCACCAGCCCAATATTACCGAGATGACATTTTGGAAGAACGCAGGCGCGAGCTGATGTTCGAATTTGACTATTGGTTTGATCTGGCCCGTTTAGATGGCTATAATGTTTCCAGCCATCCAAACGCGATTACAATCATCAATCAACAGGATCGTGGAGCTGGCGATAACAGCGTACCTTCCAATAGCTATGGAAATGGATATTATTCAATGACAAACAGCAAATTCCTGTTTCCATACCCGGCAACCGAGGTTGCATCAAACCCTAAATTATTACAGCCACCGGTACCTTATGTTTTTAAATAAAATAAACATGAAAAAGATAAATAAACAAACAAAATTTACTGTGTTCTTCGTGTTCGTTGCCATGGTATTGGGTTTTGCTTCCTGTAAGAAAACCGACGAGGGTGCCGGCGGCGCACCAAAAATTACAAGGGTAAGGCTGATCAGCAAAACCGATACCCTTAAAAACGTTGTGCACAGGATCAATCTGGATTCCAATTCCATCTATGACGAGACCAGGCAGGTAAAATTTGACTCTACGATCGTTGCCGGAAGGTTGAATAACCAATACGCCATCATCGGAGAGAATCTACTGACAACCCTTTCGGTTTCTTTTAATGGACTACAGGTTAACTACAATCCAGCATTATTGACAGATAACAGCATTATTGTTTCTATACCTGCCATAACACCTTATGGGGGCGGTCAAAGTAATAAACTGATCGTAACAACCAAGTTTGGCTCCGCAAGTTTTGATTTCCCCATTCTGCAGCCCCCGCCGACAATTACAACCTTCAGTCCGGTTGCTGCAGGTGCAGGAGAAACGGTGACCATAACCGGAACGGTATTCGAGGGAGTGACCAAAGTTACTTTTGATTCCATTCCTGCCCAGATTGTCGGAACACCGACCAAGACCCAGATTCAGGTGAAAGTACCGGCAGGAGTTGTCCAGTCACGTATTTTAGTCACTACCCCTGGAGGAACCACCCGTTCTGCCGGTTCATTTGGATTTAAAGCCCTGCTTTATGATGATCTTTTCGCAACAGGATGGGGCTCTTATTTGGGTTACAACAGTACGATAAACCTGGCGAGTACCACCCGTGTTAAGCGGGGCACCTCTGCTATTGCTACAACCTTTACGGATGCCTATGGCGCATTACAGATCGGGTACAATGGATCGACGATCGATGTTGCAAAATCTGGTCTGACTGCCATAAAGTTCTCCATATACGGCGGAACTGGAATAGTGGCCGGAAGCAGGGTTCAATTGGTTATCAATGGTAATTACGGCAATGCGGTGGCCATAACGTTGGTGCCCGGTGTTTACACCGATTTTACCATTCAGTTAAAAGATGTGGGCAATCCCTCGGTTATTACCGAATTTGTACTGCAAAGTTTAGGCAATGCAGTGCCGAGTACAATCTATGTCGATGACATAGGGTTTATTTAGTGAGTTAGAAATTTATTGCCCTGGTCTTAAGCAGATCAGGGCTTTTTTAACAAAAATGGTGAAAAAAATATACCTGCTGATTGCATCCATGTTTTTTATCGGTATGGCAACCGCGCAACAGTCTTTCGTTAAGCAAAAAGGGCATCAGTTTCTGATCGGCGAAAAACCATACTATTATATCGGTACCAATTATTGGTATGGTGGACTGCTTGCTTTGGAAAAAGATCCGGCAAGGGGTAAACTGAGACTGATCAAAGAACTTGATTTCTTAAAGTCAAAAGGTATAAATAACCTCCGTGTATTGGTCAGCTCAGAGGGGGAAGGGAAAATAAATGGCGTGGTTCGGGTCAAGCCTGCCTTACAGACTCAGCATAACGTTTTTGATACCGCGCTTATGAAAGGGCTGGATTTTTTATTAATGGAAATGGGGAGGCGGAAGATGTATGCCGTTTTATATCTGAGCAATAATTGGGAGTGGAGTGGTGGCTTTATGCAATATTTAAACTGGAACGGAAAAATTGATAATGACACCTTAAAAAGAAAATTGACCTGGGACGAACAGCGTGATTATACCAGTAAATTCTACTCATGTGATGCCTGCAAGGCCGATTATCAAAAGCAGGTGTATTTTGTCCTTCAACATAAAAATGCCTATACCGGCAAAAAATATATAAATGAACCCGCAATTATGGCCTGGGAACTGGCTAATGAACCCCGTCCGATGCGGCTTGAAGCGATCGGAGCTTATAAAGCCTGGATCACCAATTCTACATCTTATATTAAATCCATGGATAAAAATCATTTGGTTACAATAGGCACAGAAGGTTTTATGGGTACAGAAGAGAACCTCGATTTATTTAAAGAAATCCATGCAGGTGTAAATATCGATTACTTAACAATCCACATTTGGCCAAAAAATTGGGGATGGTTTAAAGAAGCGCCAACAAAGGAGAGCTTGCAGGGAGTTATCCACAAAACCTCGGACTACGTTAATGTACATGAAGTGGTTGCAATTCAATTAAATAAACCTTTGGTAATTGAAGAGTTCGGTCTGCCCAGAGATGGTCATGCCTTTGATCCTTCAGCTGCCACAGGCCTGCGCGATGAATATTTTGGAAATATTTTCTCGATATGGGCAAAAAGCCGGGCTAAGGGCGGTGCAATTTCCGGCTGTAATTTTTGGTCTTTCGCAGGTCTATCAAAACCCATCGACGGACAGTTGTTCTGGAAAGATGGCGATGATTTTTCCGGAGACCCTCCACAGGAAGAACAGGGATTGAATTCAGTTTTCAATTCTGATTTCTCGACCTGGAAAATTATAGGGAAATACTTAAAAAAATAGTCCGCTGTTCTTATTGAGCAAAAACATTTAGTTTATAAGATTAAAATGAAAAAATATTTTTTTGTCGTTGCGATCATCGCATCATTCATAGACTTAAAGGCGCAAAAAGTAGAATCAAACCAAAAAAAGGTTGAGGCTATTTTAGCTAAAATGACGCTCGAGGAGAAAGTTGGTCAGATGACCCAGATTACCCTTGGGGTGGTTGGCACGCAGACAGATGGAGAGCTCAATACCGAAGCCTTAAAAAATGCTGTAATAAAGCATAAAGTCGGTTCAATCTTAAATGTAACCAACCATGCGCTAACCGTAGATCAGTGGCGTCAGCTGCTCACAGAAATTGCAGATGAAGCTAAAAATACAAGATTACAGATACCAATATTATATGGTTTAGATGGAATCCATGGTCAGACCTATACATTGGAATCAACACTTTTTCCCCAAAATATTGGAATGGCGGCCACAAGGAATTTAGATCTTGCCAGAGCCGTAACCAAAGTGGCCGCAAAAGAATTAAGGGCAAGCGGTGTCAGGTGGAATTTCGCAACGGTTCTGGATTGTGGCAGACAGCCACTATGGTCACGTTTTCCGGAAACCTACGGTGAAGATGTTTATATCGGCAAAACAATGGGCGCTGCGGTAGTTAAGGCTTACGAAGAAGACGGTTTGAACAGCACAACAGCTGTGGCAAGTTGCATGAAGCACTTTTTAGGTTATTCAGCCTCAAGAAACGGTAAAGACAGAACACCGATTTATCTGCCGGAAATAGAAATGAGAGAGTATTATCTCCCTCAGTTCAGAGAAGCAGTAAAAGCCGGTGCATCATCGGTAATGATAAATTCAAGTATTATAAATGGAATGCCGGTTCATGCAAGTAAATATCTGCTTACCGATATCTTAAGAAAAGAACTTGGTTTTAATGGGGTTGCTGTAAGTGACTGGGAAGATATAAAACGTGTCTATGCATGGCATCATGTTGCAAGTACACCAAGGCAGGCAGTTGCGATGTGCGTAAATGCCGGGGTAGATATGAGCATGGTACCAAGTGATTTTACCTTTTATGATCTGTTGATCGAAGCGGTTCAAAAGAATGAAGTTCCGATGGTCCGTATTGATGAAGCTGTTAAAAGAATTCTGATGCTCAAAATGAATTTGGGCCTGTTTGATCATCCATATCCTGAAGAAGGTGCAAAGGCGAATTTTGGAAGACCGGAATATCAGACGCTTGCTTTGGATGCTGCCCATGAAGCCATGACTTTATTGAAAAATCAAGATGATGTTCTGCCCTTATTAAAAAGTAAAAGATATTTGGTTGCCGGTCCGGGCGCTCAAAGTATCAGTGCGTTAAATGGTTGCTGGAGTTATACCTGGCAGGGAAAAGAGGAGCAGTGGTATCCTAAGGACAGTAAAACCATTTTGCAGACCATAAAAGAAAAAGTCGGCGAAAAAAATGTTTTGACCACAACAGTTAAAGGTTTCGAAAGCACCGAAAATTTTGATGCAGATGCGCTGACCAGGTCCGCTAAGAATGCCGATGCTATAATTTTATGCCTGGGCGAAAATGCTTACGCGGAGAGCCCCGGGAATATAGCTGACTTAGCCTTGGATGAAAATCAGCAGGCGCTAGCCAGGGCCGCAATAGCAACTGAGAAACCGGTTATTCTTGTTTTGACAGAAGGTAGACCAAGGTTCATTACCAATCTTGAGCCTAAAATCAGTGGGATTTTAATGGCTTATTGGAGCGGTAGAAAGGCTGCAGAAGCCGTTGCTGATGTACTTTTTGGTGATTACAACCCAAACGGTAAACTTCCCTTTAGCTATCCAAGAAGCAGTGGAGAAATTGTTTTATATGACAGAAAGCCTGCGGAGGACATCAGGGAGGTCTTTAATGATGATGTGCATACCGGCTATAATCCCTTATTCGCATTTGGTACGGGTTTAAGTTATACCAGCTTTAGCTATACCGATCTGAAATTGAGCACTAAAAACTTAAGCGGCGATAACAGCTTGCAGGTATCTGTTTTAGTGAGCAATACGGGGAAAGTGGATGGTAAACAGACTATAGAGTTGTACACAAGAGATATGTACGCCAGTATCAGTCCTGATATGAAAAGATTAAGGGCCTTCCAGAAAATAAACTTGAAAGCCGGAGAAAGTAAAACAGTGCACTTCTCGATAAATAAGAACGATCTGGCCTTTGTAAATACAGCCTTAAAAACAGTCACCGAAGCCGGCGCTTTTAAAGTAATGATCGGTAATCTGAGTGATGAATTTCAATACAAAAAGCTATGAAAAAGTATGTCTGTTCTTCGTTGATCATTTTTCTTTTCAGTATCTGGCATGCTTCCGCGCAGAAGAATTTAATTAGCAATGGTGACTTTGAAGATGGCTTAAATAGCTGGGGGGCTGGTAATGCCAAAGTTTCTACAGTAATCAGAAAATCTGGCGAAGCCAGTCTGGCATTGGTTGCTTATGTAAAGGGAAAATGGGAAGGGATTGACCAAAAAGTAAAACTGCCCAAAAACTCCAAAGCTATTTTAGTGTCCGGTTTTTATAAAACGGATGAAGTAGAGCAGGGCGCAAATGCCTGGAATACAGCTGTAATCATTTTAGAATTTACAGATGGTGATAAAACGTTGGGTGAAGGAATCCCGTTGGTAGAAAAAACAGGAACAGAAGGGTGGTCTGTTTTTAAGAAAAACTTGCGGGTGCCGGATCTGGCAACAGGTTTTAGGATCATGATCGCACTGAGCGAGGCTTCGGGAACTTTTTTTGTCGATGACCTAAATGTAAAGTCGATTTCGGTTGAAGATCTTGAGAAAGAGACCCCAGTTTCAAAAGCAAATTAATCATGGGACTAAAAAAGATATTGTCAGCAATTACGGCTTGCTCCCTTGTACTGTTCGCGTGTAAGAAAAATGCAGAGATCGTTGAGCATCAAATTCCGGCCGTAACATCTATCCTACCGATCGGTACTGTGCCAAATGTTGCGAAAGTTAAAACCTGGTTGGTAGATAAAAATGCGACAGATGAAACAGCATCCCTGTTTTATAACCTGAAGCAAAGCGCAAAAACCAATGTGCTTTTTGGGCATCAGGATGATACCAAAAGGGGGGTGACAAATGCAACAACACAATGGGCAAATGAACAGCAGTTTTCTGGTGTTCCCACAACGCAGAGCGATGTAAAAGCGCTTACCGGTTCCTATCCCGCGGTCTATGGATATGATTTTCTCCATATGACAAATTTTTCTGCCGGCAATTGGTTCGATTATGAAAAATCTATTGCGCGGACCTTGACTATCGAGGCCTATAACCGGGGCGGGATAAATACCTATAGCTGGCACTACGCCAACCCGGTTTCAAAAGGTAGCTTTTACTGGGCTGACTCTCCTGTTAGTGCAGTTGATCAGGTTTTGCCCGGTGGAACAGCCAACGAACCCTTTAAAGCTTCTTTGAAAATCGTTGCTGATTATGCTAAAACACTGATCGGTGCAGATGGTAACTTGGTTCCAATCATCTTTCGTCCTTTCCATGAAATGGATGGCAGCTGGTTCTGGTGGGGAAGTGGCCATTGTACACCTGCACAGTATATTGCCATGTACCAATACACAGTTAAATATCTCCGGGATGATCTAGGCGTAAGGAATTTCCTTTTCGCATGGTCGCCGGACCGGAATTTTAATTCCCAGTCGCAGTATCTTAGTTACTACCCTGGAGATGACTATGTAGATTTAATCGGTACTGATAATTATGAAGATATGAAAGCTAACGTTTCTCCAGCAATTGCTGCTTCCAAATTTAAAATTGTTTCTGATTATGCAAAAGCACATAATAAACTGGCTGCATTAACCGAGACCGGCCTCCAGAATTTAACCAGAAGCGATTGGTTTACCCAGCAGCTGCTAAAATCTTTAAAGAATCAAAATCTCGAATTTGCTTACGCCCTGCTTTGGGCCAATACCAAGGATGCCTATTGGACACCCTATGCAGGCCATCCTGCTGCTAGCGATTTTATGAATTTTAAAAATGACGGCTTTGTGCTTTTTGGAGACAGAATGCCTTCAGTATATCAGATTAAATAGTCTTTATGAAAAAAGTTTTTTTATTAGTGATGGCCGGCTGTATGTTTGGTACCGGCTTTGCCCAAAAAATCAACTGGGCTAACCGCAATGGCGCATTGAAAGTCGTCGGCGGAAAGATTTTAAATGCCAATAATGCCGAGCCTCAGCTCCGTGGTGTAAGTTTGTCCTGGAGTGTCTGGGGAGGAAGGAAATACTACAATGCAAATGTTGTAAACTGGCTTCAATCTGATTTTAATATCAGCCTGTTGCGGGCTTCTATGGCGGTTCAGCCAGATAGCGGTTATCTGCAAAATCCTGTTGAGCAAACAGAAATGATCACCAGAACCATTGATGCTGCGGTGAATAGAGGTTTGTATGTTCTTATTGATTGGCATGATCATCATGCAAATGAACATCTGGAGCAATCAAAACTGTTCTTCGCTAAAATGGCCAAAAAATATGCCGGTAAACCAAATATTATTTATGAAATATTTAACGAACCCGAGAAAATAGAATGGCAGACGGTTAAAGATTATGCTGTAGAAGTGATTAAGGAAATCAGGAAGTATGATTCCCAAAATATAATTATCGTGGGAAGTCCGCACTGGGACCAGGATGTTGATGTCGTTGCAAAAGATCCAATTAAAGGTTTCAGCAACATTGCGTACTCTTTTCATTTTTATGCCTCAGATCCTAACCATCAGGAGCTTTTGATGAAACGGGCCGATCAGGCAATTGCTGCGGGCCTGCCCATTTTAGTAACCGAATGGGGGGTTGGTGAGGCCAGCGGAGATGGGAAATTCGATGTGGAAAAAACTGAAAAGTGGTTTGCATGGCTGGAAAAAAATAAACTGAGCTGGGCAAATTGGAATGTTACCGACAAAAGCGAAACAACAGCACTGCTAAAACCCGGAGCATCCCCCTCAGGAAGATGGAAACTAAATATGCTTACGCCGGCAGGCCTTTATATCAGAACCCAGATTAAAAAATTAAATAAATAAAATTCAGTTTATGAAGCTCAGATTTCTCTTGTTAATTACAGTTTTTACATGTTCATTGGCTTTTGGACAAGGAAATAATTACGTTCAGAATTATAGTAAATTCGACGGCCTGGTATTAACACCGCCCATGGGCTGGAACAGCTGGAACAGGTTTGCCTGTAATGTAGATGAAAATTTGATTAAAGAAACCGCCGATGCCATGATCAGTTCCGGAATGCAAAAAGCCGGCTATACCTACATCAATATTGATGATTGCTGGCATGGGGAAAGGGATAGTTTGGGCTTCATCCATCCAGATGCGAAAAGATTTCCATCCGGAATGAAAGCCCTGGCCGATTACATTCATTCAAAAGGATTAAAATTAGGCCTGTATTCTGATGCGGGTTCCCAGACCTGTGGTGGCAGGCCGGGAAGCAGGGGTTATGAATTTCAAGATGCACTGACTTATGCAGGTTGGGGTATCGATTATTTAAAATATGATTGGTGCAACACCGAAGGGCTAAAAGCTGAGGGCGCTTACAAAACCATTACGGCCGCTTTACGCAAGGCCGGCAGGCCAATGGTACTCAGTATCTGCGAATGGGGAACAGATAAACCCTGGGTTTGGGGGCCGGCAGTTGGGCATCTGTGGCGTACCAGCGGAGATATTTTTAATTGTTTTGATTGCGTTGAAGATCATGGTACATGGAAGTCATGGGGGGTGATGCAGATTTTGGATAAACAGGATGGCCTGCGTCAATACGCTGGTCCCGGACATTGGAATGATCCCGATATGCTGGAGATCGGAAATGGAAAACTTACGCCGGGAGAAGACAGGGCGCATTTTTCCATGTGGGCAATGTTAGCTGCGCCATTGATTTCCGGAAATGATCTCAGGGACATGAACCAGGAAACCCTCGATGTGTTAACAAACAGAAATATCATTGCAATCAACCAGGATGTTTTGGGTATCCAGGGTTTTAGGTATTCGAAAATAAATGGATTTGAAATCTGGTTTAAACCTTTAAACAATGGAAACTGGGCAGTATCGTTTTTAAACCGCTCTTCAGTAGCTAAAAAAATAGACTTTAACTGGCAGGACGAAATAGTTAAAGATGAGGTTTTTCAGAAAGAACTGAATGCAAATACTATTGTATACAACATTAAAAATGCCTGGACGGGAAAAGCTTTGGGAACAACCAGAAAAAGTTTGAAAACAGAAGTTCCCTCCCATGATATTCTGACATTGATTTTGGAAAAGTAAGTTTATCCTGATCTGGTTTCCAGGTGGGTGGAACTTCGCCGATCGGGAGAAATAGAAATCTATATTTCCCGGTCGTTTAATTTTTTTACAAAAGCAGCTTACACCATGGCTGCTTTCCGTTCGGTACAACCAAACGCTAATCTTTACGGCTATCAACCGGTCTCTCCAGGTGTTTTAAATTTATTCTGTTCCGGTTCTTGGCTGATGATTGATCATCAAAAAACTAAATAAATACCCTCGTTCCGGAGAAATTTTCCCGAAACTCTTTAGGTGTGCAATGTTTCTTTTTCTTGAACAGTCTGTTGAAGTTGGAAATGTTATTGAAACCGCACTTATAGGAAATTTCAGAAACGGAATGTGTGGTCTCAATAAGCATCCGGGTAGCGTGGCCCAAACGGATTTCATTCAAGCTATCTATAAACGTGTTTCCCGTACGTTTTTTAATAAACCTACTAAAGGAAACTTCTGTCATGCTCACCAGTTTCGATAAATCTTTTAAGGTGATCGGCTTGTTGAAATTTGCATTCATAAATTCAAAAGCCTTATCAATCCTTCTACTGTTGTAATTTAAAACCTGGTCGTTGTTAAATGTCGCGTCAGATAGCACCCGCAGGCTTTTCGATGAGGAGAGATCGTGGAGAATACTCATTAATTCTAAAACAGAATCAAATCCCTGTAACTGGTTAATATCCAATATCCGCTTATAAACCTTTTCAATGGTTTCTCTCGGAAATAGGATTCCCCTAACTGAGCGCTCGAACATTTTTCGGATGAAACTCAGTTGGTTTCTGCGCAACATTTTATCATCGAAAAGATCTTTGTGCCATTGTATGGTAACTTCCGTAATTTCTTCACTTTTGCAGTTATGGGTGGTCCAGACGTGAGATAAATTAGGTCCGACCAGCACCAGTTCCATATCGGTAATTTCTTCAATATTATCGCCGACAATTCGTTTTGCGCCCGCAGCATTTAAAATCAGATTGAGTTCAAACTCTTCGTGGAAATGGAGCGGGAAATCGAAGTCCTGTTTTACCCTCGAAAAAATCGTGAAACAGTCATTTTGAGTAAGCGGGGTGATCTCTTTAATGATGTTATTCATAACTTAATGGTTCAAAAAAAAATATCTTTAAGATAAAAGAACATTAATGCAATGTAACGAAAATATATTTGTTTAATAATATTATAAGGGGCTAATAGCATTTAAATTATGGTTATTGTATAGTATTTGGTTAAAATAGTATTATCTTAAGTTCAATTCATGGGCTATTTTAGGGTATTGTTAAATGAGCCAGAACACTGACCAATGCCTTCTGAAATGATAAAAATTAAACTTCTGTTTTTTACGCTTTTTTTCCTTTTGTTCATTCCTGTTTTTGGTCAGTTAACCGATACTAAGGCATCGATAAAAACCAAGAATCTGTATAGAAATCTGATCAGGTTATCCGGTAAAAAAGTTTTGTTTGGACATCAGGATGATCTGGCTTATGGAGTGGGCTGGAAAAATCAAAACGGAAGAAGTGATATCATGGAATTAACCGGAGAATATCCGGCTGTTTTTGGTTGGGATGTTTCTGGTTTAGAAACCGGCCATGCGCAGAATATAGATGGCGTTCCGTTCGAGAAAATGAAGCAGTATATTAAAAAGGCTTACAGTTTAGGTATGGTAAATACATTGAGCTGGCACATGGATAATCCGGTAAACGGAAAAAATTCCTGGGACACCAGTTCAATAGCAGTTAAATCTATTCTTCCCAAGGGTTCAGCACACTTGCTGTATAAAGGCTGGCTGGATAAGTTTTCTGTATTTGTCAGATCATTAAAAGGTACTGATGGAAAAGCGATACCGATATTGTTCAGGCCTTTTCATGAAAACAGTGGAGGTTGGTTCTGGTGGGGTGCAAAATCTTGCACTGCTCAGGAATACAAAGATTTATGGCGGTTCACTTTCACATATTTAAGAGATAAAAAACAGTTGCACAATTTGATTTATGTGTTTAACCCATGTGATTTTAAAACTGAAGAAGAATACCTAGAGCGTTACCCCGGAGATAGCTTTGTTGATGTTTTAAGTTTTGACTCTTACCAGTATAGCGGACCCGGAAAAGGGGAATCGTTTGCACAGGATATTGCTCATAGCCTATCTATTCAGAATAAAATTGCCAAAAGGAGCAGAAAATTAAGTGCGATTGCAGAAACTGGGTTTGTTGAAATTCCCGATGCCAACTGGTGGACCAATGTTTTTGCAAAGGCAATCCGGGAAAATAAGCCATCCTATGTGCTGCTCTGGCGCAATGCCGGCTATCGTGAAAAAGAAAAGGACAACCATTATTATGCACCATATCCCGGACAGGTTTCGGCTCCAGACTTTCTGGAATTTATCAGGAACAATGAGATCCTGCTTCAAAAGGGCTTAAAAAAGTATGCTATCTATAATTAATAAAGCATGAAAAAACCGGTATCCTTCTTGTTTTCAATATTTATTGCCATGCTTTCTGTCGTATACGGACAAAAATCTGTTGTCGAGGATAATATAGCTGATGCCAAAGCCACCGCCGAAACAAAAGCATTATTTTACAATCTGAAAAATCTTTCTGGAAAGGGAGCGCTTTTCGGTCAGCAAGATGCTTTGATGTATGGTGTTGGGTGGAAGGGTGAATATGACATGAGCGATGTCAAGCTTATAACCGGTTCTCATCCTGCAATGTTCGGATGGGATCTGGAATCCATTGCGAAGGACGGTACGGAAGAAAATCAAATTCAAAATGCCGAAAAACTTAAAGGCTATTGTTTGCAGGCTTTTAAAATGGGAGGTGTAAACACATTGAGCTGGCATGTTCAGAATTTTGTAACCGGGAAGAATTTTTATGATACCACCAAATGTGTTTCCCTTATTCTCCCCGGGGGCGAAAAACACAGGGAGTTTACCAAATCTTTAGATAAAGTTGCTTTACTGATTAAATCTTTGAAAACAGAGAAAGGAGTTGCCGTCCCGGTTATTTTCCGGCCGTTTCATGAAAATACAGGTAACTGGTTTTGGTGGGGGAAACCCTTCTGTACTGCTCAGGAATATAAAACGCTATGGCAGTTTACCGTTCAGTACCTTCGGGATAAAAAGCAGGTGCACAATATTATTTACGCATATTCTCCAGATAGAATTTCAGGGAATTTTGCAAATTATATGGAACGTTATCCAGGCGACGGCTTTGTAGATGTACTTGGTTTTGATGACTATTACGATTTTAAAGATCTGCATGATGAGCAGTCAATTGATCTGGCCGTAAAATCGCTTGGACAGATCTGCGCCTATGCAATCTCTAAAAATAAAGTTGCGGCACTTACAGAAACCGGTCAGGAGAAACTTGTTCAACCCAAATGGTTTACAACTGTGTTCAATAAAATCATGAACGATGCCGAAGCCTCAAAAATTTCATATCTGATGGTCTGGCGGAATGCTCATACCGGTCATTTTTATTCGCCATACCCCGGTCAGCAAAGTGAAGATGATTTCAAAGATTTTTATAACAACCCCAAAACAATTTTTTTAAAGGATCTCGGCAATATCTATAATTTGAAACAATTAAGCTTATTACCTAACTAAATAACTTACAGTACAATAAACCAAATATGAAGTTACAATTATTAGACGTTTTAATCATCATCCTATACCTTGCCACAATGATTTTCATTGGCTTTTGGTACCTGAAAAAGGCCAAGCAGAACAAGGAAAGTTATATGATGGGTGGCAAATCCCTGCCCTGGTATAAGCTGGGCTTAAGTGATGCCTCAGACATGTTCGACATAAGTGGAACCATGTGGATGGTTGCTTTATGCTTCGTTTATGGCTTGAAAAGCATCTGGATCCCCTGGCTCTGGCCAGTATTCAACCAGGTATTTATGATGATGTTCCTGAGTAAATGGTTGCGCCGAAGTAATGCCAATACAGGGGCAGAATGGTTGCAGACCAGGTTTGGTACAGTTGGAAAAGGAGTAAAAGGCTCTCACGTGGTAGTAATTGCATTTGCATTGATCAGTTGCTTCGGGTTTTTGGCATACGGTTTCATCGGCCTTGGCAAATTTATGGAGATATTCATCCCTTGGGATTATGTAAAAGCTTATGTACCTTTTGATGTTCCCGCCAAATACGTTCCTCATTTCTATGGCATAGTATTTACATTGTTCGCCATGTTTTATTCCATTTTAGGGGGTATGCACAGTATTGTGCTTGGCGATATGATCAAATATGCCTTTATGACGATCGGTTGTGTGGCGATCGCGGTTATCGCGATGAACCACCTTCACGGGCATACTTTAAATGTTCCAAAAGGCTGGGATGACCCGTTCTTCAGCTGGAAGCTGGATCTGGACTGGAGTAAAATTGCAGCAGATGCCAATAAGAAAATTGCGGATGACGGCTTCAGTTTATTCGGGATCTTTTTTGGAATGATGCTGCTGAAAGGTGTTTTTGCTTCACTGGCAGGACCAGCACCAAATTACGATATGCAAAAGGTACTCAGTACCAGAAGCCCGAAAGATGCCAGTAAAATGACAGGCTTTGTAAGCATTATCTTATTGCCGATCCGTTATTCAATGGTTATCGGCTTAACCGTTTTGGCGCTATTGTATTACAATCAGATTTATTTGAAAGGGCCGGACGGTGTTACCGACTTCGAAAGGATCCTACCCGCTACCATTAACAATTTTCTTCCCGTTGGAATCTTGGGAATTGTACTTACAGGTTTGTTGGGTGCATTTATGGGAACATTTAGCGGTACACTCAATGCAGCACAGGCTTACATTGTAAACGATATTTATTTAAAATACATTAACCCTTCTGCCAGTACCAAAAAGGTCATCAACATGAATTATATTGTTGGTGTCGTGGTGGTTGCTATAGGGGTAATCCTTGGTTTTTTCGCCAATAACGTAAACGACATCCTGCAATGGATTGTCGGTGGCCTTTATGGTGGTTACGTAGCCGCAAACTGTCTAAAATGGTACTGGTGGCGCTTTAATGCCAACGGTTTTTTCTGGGGAATGGCCGTGGGTATTGCAGCTGCATTGGTTATGCCCTACGTAACCCATGGTCTGCCCCTTTACTGGTGGCCACTGTTATTTGTACTTTCTATGATCGGTTGTATTGCGGGTACTTATGCCGCGCCTCCAACTGAAGAGGTTACATTGAAATCGTTTTATAGCACGGTAAGGCCATGGGGGTTTTGGAAACCAATCCACGCCCTTGTCCTTGCAGATAATCCAACTTTTCAGGCGAATAAAAGATTTAAGTTGGACATGTTCAATGTTGTGCTCGGAATCATCGCTCAGCTTTGCCTGACCATCTTGCCGATGTATTTCATACTCAATATGCACACACCACTTTTGATTACGGTTGCTGTTTTAGCGGCCATAGTATTTATCCTGAAAAGGACATGGTGGAATAAATTAGAAGATTAGAAAAGATAATAAATAGTTTTATGATAGATTTTGAAAAAAGAAGACAGCAATTAGAAGAAGCTCACCGTAATTTGGTTGCCTTAGAAAATAAAAAAGCAGGATTGGGAAATGGGGTTTTCGACAGATATGAAAACCCGGTTCTAACCGCTGCACATGCGCCGTTAAACTGGAAGTATGATTTCAATCCTCAAACAAATCCATATCTGTTAGAGCGGATCGGTATCAACGCAGCCTTCAACGCTGGCGCGATAAAGTTTGAAGGCAAATATATTTTAATTGTCAGGGTGGAGGGAACGGACCGTAAGTCGTTTTTTGCCGTGGCGGAAAGCGACAACGGGATAGATAACTTTAATTTTTGGGAGGAACCTATAGTGCTTCCAGAGACAAGCGAGCCTGATACCAATGTTTATGATATGCGTATTGTAGCCCACCAGGACGGCTGGATGTACGGTCTGTTCTGTACCGAACGTAAAGATCCAAGTGCGCCTGCACACGATCAATCAATGGCGGTTGCCCAGTGTGGAATTGTACGCACAAAAGACTTAAAAACCTGGGAACGCCTGGCTGATTTAAAAACCCCATCGCCACAGCAACGGAATGTAGTTCTCCATCCAGAGTTCGTTGATGGTAAATATGCTTTCTATACCCGTCCACAGGATGGTTTTATTGAAAGTGGAACCGGTGGTGGAATTGGGTTCGGGTTGAGTGAGTCCATAGAAAATGCAGTGATTGAAAAGGAGTCAATCGTTGATAATAAAAACTACCATACGGTTTACGAGGCGAAAAACGGAATGGGTCCGGAGCCGATCAAAACCGCTCATGGATGGCTTTTTCTAGCCCATGGGGTGAGAAATACCGCTGCAGGTTTACGCTATGTGTTATACATGTTTATGACCGATTTGAATGATCTAACCAAAGTGATATACAAACCTGCCGGATACCTTTTGGCTCCAGAAGGAGAAGAACGTACCGGAGATGTTTCAAACGTGGTTTTTAGCAATGGGTGGATTTTGGACAAAGACGGTAAGATGTTTATTTATTACGCCTCATCCGATACAAGGATGCACGTCGCAACAACTACACTTGATATACTGCTGGATTACGTAATGAATACACCAGCAGATGAATTGCGCTCAGCTGCCACTGTCAATAGGATTTTGGGCAACATTCAAAAAAATAAAGTTGCTTCTGTAATTTAGGGATAAGGTGAGATCGGATTTAATAAGGTATAAAGAAGAACTAAGTCTGGAACTGACTAATATTCTGAGCTATTGGAAGAGCTTTAGTATCGATGAAGTAAACGGAGGCTTTGTCGGTAAGATCGATAATGACAACAAGATCGACGGTTCCGCTCCAAAAGGGAGTGTTTTAAATGCGAGGATCCTGTGGTCATTTTCTGCTGCTTATAATCTAAACGCAGATCCTGAATATATAGAGATGGCAGATAGGGCCTTTCGATATATAAATGACAATTTTATAGATAAAGAATTCGGGGGTGTTTATTGGTTGCTCAACGCTGAAGGTACACCTATTGACACAAAGAAGCAGGTTTATGCTCTCGCATTTAACATTTATGCATTTAGCGAGTATCATAGCGCAAGCAATAATTTATCTGCGAAATATAAAGCCATCGAGTTATACAATGACCTGATCAAACATAGTTATGATACTGATAAAGGTGGGTATTTCGAGGCCTTTGACCGGGAATGGAATCCTCTGGAGGATCTGAGGCTGAGCGAGAAGGACGCGAACGAAAAGAAGACGATGAATACTCATCTCCATATTCTTGAGGCTTTTACAGCGCTTTACCGGATCTGGCCGGATGAACACTTAAAAAGTAAAATTATTGAACTTGTTCAATACTTTACAACGCGGATAATCAATAAGGAAACCTGGAGCCTGATTTTGTTTTTTGATGAGAACTGGGAAGCCAAATCAGATATTGTTTCTTATGGACACGATATAGAAGCAGCCTGGTTATTGCTGGAAGCCGCAGAAGCAGTTCATGATGAAGGCATAATTGATCTTGTAAAATCAACTTCAGTTAAATTGGCTGAAGCTGCCAGGAACGGCCTTGATGCAGATGGAAGTCTATGGTACGAATACGAACCTTCCAAAAATCATATTGTTAGGGAAAAACACTGGTGGGTACAGGCTGAGGCCATGGTAGGTTTTTTTAATGCATGGCAGGTATCAACTGATGAACGCTTCCTTGAGATCAGTCTGAAAAACTGGGAGTTCGTGAAGCGTAAAATTATCAATTATCCAAAAGGAGAGTGGTTCTGGGGAATTGGTGAACAGAATGAAGTAATGCTGGGCGAGGATAAAGTTGGTGTCTGGAAGTGCCCCTATCATAACAGCAGGGCCTGTATAGAAATCATCAGGAGGATCGGTCAGTCAGTTCCGCCAAAAGCTTCTTCCCGATAAAGCAACATTCTTTAGGTATGATAAGCTGAGAATAATGGTGAAGTGGTCTGGGGAAGTTGTTGGGGGGAACCTGTGCTACAATCTACAGAAAAAACTGTGTAAGAACTATTCCTGAGATCTTCTCAGGATAAGTAAGTGATATGTGTATAGCCTTGGAGCTAATACGCCCTGTCTTTTTCCATTAAAAAAATATGTCTACCTTATCAGAGAATCAAAAACGGTAACCTATGAGAACCAACAATTACATTTTTGTTTTCGTTTTTTTAATGATGGGGTGTTATCAGGATTTGAAAGCACAGCGTTCAGGTAAAAACTGGATAAGGCCGAAAAGTGCAAAAAGTGAAGCCATGTGGGGCATCCGTAATGGCATTGTATTCAGTATATGGCCTGCAGGGGTAGAAAACGACAGAGATAATACGGGTGGGCCCCGTGGGTTGATCAGGGTGGGCTATGAAAATAAAGGTACGGTCTATCTAATCAACTTTTTGGCAATAGAGCCGGTAGTGGGAGGTACAATTGAATACAGCGAGATTTCACCCTCACTGATTGATAATCAATGGGGCAAGTTGATGTGGGCCGGTGAAAGCAAAACCGATACAGCTTACTTTGGGGGAGCGAAAACACGAGGTGCTATCCTGCACCCCGATAGCCGGCATCCTGAGGTTGAAGAATTGTCTGTATATATATTTATGGAACGATTTAACAATGGTGCGCATCCGTATTTCAGGCTTTTCATACGGAGCGATAATCCCGAAGAACTTGGTATAGAAGTTTTCAATCATAGCAGCAGTGCGCCAATGGAGCGTTGCGTCGTAACCGCCACTATGGGAAACTATTCACGCCTGCGTAATCTGCATTTAATTGACAAGGTGATAAAGTCAACTGAGCTTTACAAAGGGTATGAGGGAATTGGTTTCACTGAAAAGGAAAGTTATCCACTTTCGAAGTTGTGGAAGGCTAGCAATGGCGATGTTCTGGTGGTTGCTGAATCTGACGAAGATGTTAACAGCCTTAACGCTTGGCAACAGGAAAAGAATTACCTTGACAGAGCCGGTTGGCGTTACCGGCCAAATATCAAACTAAGCCAGTATTGGCGTAAAGCGGCATCGGAATATGATTCTTCGCTCATGTTGCGTGTAAACGGGAGAGCAAAATATTGGAGTGGGGGAAGTGTTAATAAGGAGGATTATATCGATATACCCGGCGGACCCTCATTTGAAAATTTTGAATTAAGAGAGCGGTACCATTCTGCCCAGAAAGTCTATTTCGGCATTACAAAAAAGACCGCAAGGCAATTTCTTGGATCGAAGTTTTAACTGGCAAGAACGTTGATTCAGGATCTTTTTTCTTGGGAAACTACCGTTTGGAATTGCAATAGTCTACTAAGTTTTTTTTTCGTCAGATATTATTTCTGGGATGCATTAGTTTAGATTCATTTAAGTGTAAACTATGCGGCTTTTTTTTCTGTTCATTATCGTTTGTTTTACCTCCAAGGGTGTCAAATAACCTGATGATGAATGGATTCTTTTCCTGCTATACAAAACCTCTGTGTACTCAAATATTGCCAGGTATGCCCGCTTCTTGGTTTTGAAAGTTTTTTAATAAACCATCTCAGTTTTCATTGTTTTAGAGAATCTCTCTATAACTGCATTATCCCAACAGTTTCCTTTCTTAGATTTTTATCCAAAGCGTTAATAAGCGGGGTTAAAGTAGGAATGACTTTCCTTCGATCCCTTTTATTGTCGAGATCTAATTCTCAATTAGAACAGGCATAAAAATTTTGTGCGTTGTATTTTGATATATAACTAATGTTCTTTGACGGCTCAGTTTGGATTGCTGTTTTGACGTTAATAAATAATCGCCTAGTGTCTGGTAGTAACACAATTATATGAAATTGTTAGCTTCAATACTGACCTTGTTATATATAGCTGTTTCATAATATTCCTCCATATTATTTTTCAGATGTTAGAGAAAAGTCTATTAAAATGATTTTCCAAATGATTTCTCATCGCATTACGGAAAAGTTCTGGAGACCCGTTTTCTAGAATATCAACCAAACCCTTGTGCGATACAAATTTGTGGAGCTGTCCCTGTTTTTTCAGCAGACCACTGTTGTGCACAAAATCAAATATAGGTAACAACATGCTCTGAAATTTTCTCAAAGTTTCGTTACCAGTGATGTCGTAAAGTTTTCCATGGAAGGCAATTTCATGTTCGATATTAAATAGGTGATCTTGTGAGGCTTCCGGTTCATTGTTTACGATGTTGCGGAGTTCTTTAAGATCTTCAACTGTGATGCGCTGAAATAAAAAATCAGCCATCCCAATTTCTAGCACTAATCTGATTTCAAAAATTTCTTTTAGTGTTCCCTGGTCTAAAATATGTGGATTCATACTTTTAGAAAGAATACCAAATAGATCAGGACTGGTAATTACTGCACCTTTCTTCTTTTTGGATTCAATCAGACCCATCATCCGTAATCTCAGCATAGCCTCCCGTACTACCGTTCTGCTAACCCCCAAGGCAGTACAAAGTTCCAGTTCAGTAGGAATGCTGTCACCAACTTTTAACTTGCGCTCCTGCAAAAGTTGAACAAGCTTATCTTCTACGCGATCTACCAATGAGCTAGTATCCAATTGTTTAAAATTACTGATGGGTTCCATTATTATGTATTATTTATTATAGGCAATTATACCTTTATATGCACTTAACACAAATATAATAGTTAAGTACGTCATTTCTCACTTAAATTATCTGTCAAATATTTGCAAATAAATAAAATAAATCTTTACTTAGTATTATTATGTATAACATAATGCAAATATTTAACCAAATTATGAAAGAAATTTACTTTAAACTCACCAAGCACTGTTTACCTTTTGTACTGATAATGGCAACCATTTCTACATTTGCGCAACAAACCATCACCGGCAAGGTTACTGATGCAACCGGACAAGGAATTCCAAGCACCACCGTTTTAGTTAAGGGCACAAAAAACGGAACGTCGACCAATCCGTCTGGAACTTACAGCATAAAGGTTGATAAAGGCGAAGTTCTGGTCTTTAGCTTAATCGGTTATCTGTCTCAGGAAATAACGATTCAGGATCAGACAACTGTTAACGTTAAACTTTTAGAAGACAGTAAAGGATTGGATGAGGTGGTTGTGGTTGGGTATGGCACACAAAACAGGAGAAGTGTAACCAGCTCCATTTCCAAGCTTGATAAAGAAGTATTGGCAAATACACCCAGATCTAATGCGGCATCTGCATTACAGGGTACAGTACCCGGTTTACAGGTCGTTACCGCATCAGGACAGCCAGGGGCGGCACCATCTATACTGCTCCGCGGTGGAGCCTCAATAAATAGCCCGGGTGCACCCCTGGTGATAGTTGATGGAGTGATCAGGTCATTAAGCGATATCTCTTCTGAAAATATAGAATCGATTGAAACCTTAAAGGATGCCTCGGCAACTGCTATTTATGGCGCAAGAGCAAACAACGGGGTGATATTGGTAACGACCAAAACCGGTAAAGCGGGCAGTGCGCAGATTTCTTACAAATTTACCGGTGGATACAATCAGGAACGTAAAGGGTACCAGTATATGGGCGCAGGCGACTATATTTATTATACCCGTTTGGGCTATCTAAATGCAGGAAGAACTTTGGCACAGGCAAATGGTTCACGGGGTTTAGGGCTTTCTACCAATGCTGCAGATCTGGCCAGTTTCGATATTAAAACCTACATTCCAGGTACAACCGTTTTGCCTAGTGGCTGGCAATTGGTTAACGATCCTTACGGTGGTCAGATCATGTATAAAGATCATGGCGGGGAAATTGAAGACCTTGTTTTCCAGAATACTTATACTAAAGATCATTATGTAAGTGCCAGTGGAGGAAACGACAAGGGGAAGTATTTTGCTGCCTTTGATGCTTACGATGAAAACGGTGTAATTGTAGGTTCAAAGTATAAAAGATATACCGGAGATATCAACGGATCGTACAAAATTAAACCGAATGTCGAGATTAGCTCGGGTGTAACATTATCCACTTCTTCTCAATTGGGAACAATCGGTGGCGAGGTGAATACCCTTTACAGAAGTTTAGCCATCTGGCCAACTTTTAATCCGTGGATTGATGAGGCAAAAACAGTAGCCAATCCAGGTAACAGTACCAGTGACGGAAACCCTTTATACTGGTTGGGCCGACTGGATAGATCAAATGAAATAAACAGGATTGTAGCCAATGCAGCTGTAAAATGGGACATTATCCCCGGACTTTATTTTAAAGCGACAGGAAACGCTTATCTATATGAAACATTGGATCAGTCTTTTCAAAAATCGACACAAACCTATGCGCAGATATTTGCCAATTCTGGTAGCAGTACCACCAGAAGCTCTTCAAGCGCATTTGGCAGGGATTTCCAAACTCAATTTAATGGAATTTTAAACTACACCAAAAGTTTTGGTAAGCACAATTTAAATTTGATGGGTGGTGCCGAGTATTTCGACGTTAAATCCTATGCGTCTCAGATATTGGGTCAGAATGCACCAACAGATGATATTCCTACAGCAAATGCTTCGACCACATTCGCTGCTGGTTCTAATTTTACAACCCGTACGGAATATAAAATTTTGTCGGCTTTCAGTCGGTTTGCTTATGATTTCGATCAGAAATATCTTTTTACAGCCGTTTTTAGATTGGATGGCGCATCTAGTTTAGCCAGCGAAAATAGAAATGGAATTTTTCCTGGTGTTTCAGCCGGATGGAATGTTCACCGCGAAGAATTTTTCAAAAACTCAAAAGTCAGCCAAATTATTTCCAGTTTAAAACCAAGGGTTAGTTATGGCCAGAATGGAAATATCGCTGGTTTAGGCCGGTATGAAACTCAGGGTGTTTACAGCTTACAGGGAAATTATAACGGTAGTGCTGGTTTCTTAAATACAGGGATCATAAACAAGGATTTAAGATGGGAAAAAAGCAAAACCACAGATTTAGGCTTGGACATGGGGTTATTAAAAGACCGCATCACTGTTATTTTTGATTATTACGACCGTAAAACAAGCGATCTCTTGACCAATCTTGATCTGCCAAGTTATACAGGCTTTTCAAGTTTTAGAACCAATTTGGGCACATTTCAAAATAAGGGTGTCGAAATAGGTGTTGATGCAAAGATTATTGATAACGGTGGTTTCAAATTCAATGTTGGGGCCAATGCTTCATTTGTAAAAAACAAAATTCTGAAATTACCTTTCAACGGAAATGAGAATAACAGACAAGGAGGCTTGCAGATTTATGATCCCGCATATGGTAAGGTGATCTGGGTTGGAGGTTTGCAGGAAGGGCAGCCTTTGGGCAACATGTATGGTTATAAACAGGTATCTATTTTTAAAGATGCTGCCGAAGTTGCGGCAGTGGCAGGCAATAGAACAGACGCCATTGCAGGTATCACGGGACCGAATTTACCAGCAGGGGCAAATGGAAGAATTACCCCTGGAGATGTAAACTGGGAGGATGTAAACGAAGATAACATCATAGATACAAGGGATCAGGTTTATTTGGGCAATATTTATCCGAAATGGACAGGTGGCTTTAATCTTAATGCAAGTTACAAAGGCTTTGGTTTTTACAACAGATGGGATTTTGCCTTGGGGCATACCATTTACAATGATTTAGTTGCCCGTACATTAGGTAACTATCAGGGTACTTTTAATTATATCGATCTACAGGCGCAGGCATGGTCGCCAACCAATACCGATACCGATATTCCTAAAGTTTACTATGCCGATCAGGTTGCAGGCTCTAAGCAAAATTACACCCGCGCCAATAATGGCAATGTGGTATTAAATGGAAACAATTCACGTCTCTATGAAAAGGGTGACTACCTGTGTTTAAGAGAGATCACACTTTCTTACAATCTCCCCAAAGAACTGTTGCAGCAATCGAAATTTTTGAATAATGCACGGATTTACGTAACAGGAAGCAATTTATTATATATCACAAAATTCTCTGGTCCATCACCCGAGCCGCCAGTTTCAGGAACTACCATTACGGGGATTTATTCTGGAACCTACCCAACTCCACGTACATTCATTATGGGAATCCAGGTAGGTTTTTAACAACAAAATGATTAAAGATGAAAACGATATTTAGAAATATAGTAGTAATGTTAGGCCTTTTTGGTGTAATTTTTACCGGATGTAAAAATGAGCTGGACTTGAATCCGGTGAGTAGTCTGAGCGATGCCAGTTATTGGCAGACTGCAGATCAATTTGATGCTTTTGTGAATGGAGTATATACCCGTCTCAGAAGTCATAATTCCAGCTTTCAGTATTTGGGGGAGTTACGGTCAGATATTTTTGGTACCGATCCCGGCTCTACGGCTAGTTTTACCGGCGAGGCAACCCAGGGTTTGGAGCGGATGTGGTTACAAACCCTCGATGCCGATAATTCGGGTGTAAGCGGTTTCGGTGGCTTCTACACCAACATTAATCAGATCAATTTGCTGATTCAAAAATTAAGTGAAAGCAACATTTTACCAGATGTCAAAAAGAAAAATTATCTTGGTATGGCATACGGTTTACGGGCGTTTTATTATTTCCAGATGTATAGAACCTGGGGCAAAACCATTATCCAAACCGAGCCAACCACTGCTGTTGATGTTTCAAATCTTGCTAAAGCGGCTTCGAGTGAAGCTGATGTAATGGCATTGATTAAAGCCGATATTGATCTTTCTAACTTAAATTTTGGAACAAGTTATGCCTTTGATGCTAAAAATAAGAAAGGATTTTGGTCTAAGGCGGCAACTCAGATGTTAAAAGCAGATGTTTATTTGTGGAACGCACACAGGAATGGCGGTATTGCGGATGCCACAACTGCTAAAACAGCTTTAACCGACATCCAGACAAATGTTACCTTGGCATTATTGCCCAATTTTGCTGATGTCTTCTCAACCACAAATAAAGACAATAATGAAATTATTTTTTCGTCGAAAAATAAATTAGACGAGGCAAACTTGGGCTTTATTAGTAATTACGTACCTCAAACAGGCTTAGTTGTTAATTTTTACGATTCAGTCGGCAACCGTAAATTCGATGTGGCAACCGATAACTACGGCGGGTTGTTAAGAGCACCTACGAAAATTGCCACCTATCGCAAATTTAATAACCTTGATATCAGAAAGAACTTAACCATTCAAGCTGCCTATACAAAAAATTCTGCTGGTGCTTATTTAATCGCAGGAGCTTTCTTAAAGAAATATCAGGGAGAGCAAAATGCAGGTAACAGGGTTTACACCAATGATTTTATTATATACAGATATGCAGACTTGCTGCTTTTATTGGCTGAGGCAAAGGTAATATTAGGCGAGAGTCCGGGAACAGAAATTAACCTGGTTAGGGCAAGGGCTTATGGAGCAAGCTACAATCTGGCCACTTTAGGCTTTCCAAATCAGGCTGTTGATGCAAATCCCAATGAAGCAATTTTAAAAGAGCGTTTTTTAGAATTCATAGGGGAAGGGAAACGATGGTATGATTTACGGCGGATGGGGGATAGTTATGTTTATGAATATACCACTATTAATGCTGCAACCGCTTATAAGCTTTTATGGCCTTTGGATAGAAGTACTTTAACCAATAACAGGGCATTGGGACAAAATCCGGGTTATCCAGCTTTTTAAACTAAAAGATCATCATAAATTGTAATTCCATTCAATTTGGCAGATTAAGCTTGTCGAAACGCTTTCATACTTTGATCGGTACTTCGGCAAGCTCAGGATGACATTCTATTAGGATTTGTACCGTCCTCAATTACTACTATGTTAAATTATCCAGATACAGAATATGTTAAATACTAAATTACAGGGGCTTATTGCCGCACCATTTACACCGTTTAATCAAGATGGTGCCTTAAACCTTGAGCTGATTCCAGAATATTACTCCTTTCTAAAGCAGAACGGTGTTATTGGGGCTTTTATCTGTGGCTCAACCGGCGAGGGCGTTTCACTTACCCGTGAAGAAAAAATGGAAGTTGCCGAAGCCTGGGCAGAAGCATGCAAAAACGATAACGATTTTAAAGTGATGACCTTGCTTGGCGGTACCTGCCTGGCTGATTGTAAGGAGCTGGCGAAACATGCAGCGAAAATTGGTTTATATGGCGTTTCTTTTACAGCACCGTCTTATTTTAAACCCTCAAATGTTTCAGTTTTAGCAGAAATGTGTGCCGAAATTGCAGCTGTAGTACCCGAAATGCCATTTTATTACTATCATATTCCAGTTTTAACGGGTACTCACCTCAATATGATCGATCTACTGGAAGCTGTTGATGGTAATGTACCAAATTTTGCCGGAGTGAAATACACGCATGAAGATTTTATGGATTTTCTTTCCTGCATGAGTTTCAAAAACAATAAATACGACATGCTTTGGGGGCGGGATGAAAATATGCTTTCGGCGCTGGTTTTAGGTTCTAAAGGTGCTGTTGGCAGCACATTTAACTACCTTACGCCATTGTATAAAAAGTTGATTGAAGCCTTTGAAGACAATGATTTGAAAACAGCAACGGCATTGCAGCAAAAATCAATTGATTTTATCCGTTTATTAGGTAAATACGGGGGCATTGCATCTGGTAAAGCTTATATGAAACTGGTCGGGTTAGATTGTGGTGAGTTTAGGCTTCCTGTTAAAAATATGGAAAAAGCTGCCTTTATGCACTTTAAAACTGATGTTGAGAAGCTGGATTTCCAGGTTTATAAAGCTATCGGTTCTTTAACCCCGAATGAACACGGATAAAAAAGGATTTTTATCCGTGTGTATCATTATATCCGTGGTAAAACGATGTTTATCCGGGCAGAGTAACTTGATGAATTGAAAGCACAAGTAATGGTTACCTTTATTTGTGCTCAAATTAATATTAATGAAAAACTTTATCTTATACCTTACTTTTTTGCTTACATCTATTATATCTTCAGAATTACTGGCTCAGAACCAGTTTGTTAAAAATATCGACTGGAATATCGCAGGCACCATACCACCGGCGCCAGGAGAAGTAGTAGCCAAAGGCTTGGCTGGTGCAATTTCTGGTAGTGATCATAACATTTTACTTGTTGCCGGTGGTACGAATTTTCCATATGAAATGCCTTGGAACGGTGGTAAAAAGAAATATTACGACGATGTTTTTCTATACCGGAAAACCAAGAGCGGTTTGCTCTTAGTATCTGCGGAACATGCGTTAAAATTACCTTTTAAACTTGCTTATAGTGCTGTTTGCAGCACAACTTACGGAATTGTGGCTGCTGGAGGCGAGAACGAAAACGGGCTGAATAAAAAGGTTTTAATCTTAAATATGAGGGGAGATGAACTGCAAGTTGATTTTCTTCCTGATTTGCCAAGCGGCGTAACCAATGCATCTTTAACTGTATTGGGTGATGTTATTTATCTGGCAGGGGGCGAATTGGCAAATGGGGCCTCGGACCAGTTTTTAAAATTGGATTTACAAAAACAGCAGGAGGGATGGAAAAAAATGATCAATCTGCCTCACGCTGTTTCACATACCATATTGTTAAATCCTGAAAATACGCATGAAATTTTCCTGGTGGGTGGTAGAAAAAGCAATTATGGTGATAAGAGTACGATTTATAGAAATGTTTATGCGTTTGACCTGGAAAGCGAAACTTGGGCAGCAAAAGCATCTTTGCCCTATACATTGTCAGCTGCTTCAGGAATTACAATTGCAAAGGATCTTTTTGTTTTTAGTGGCGATTTGGGCGAAACCTTTCACCGGGCAGAAAAATTGATCGCAGCAATGGAAAAAGAGCAAGACCCTGTTAAGAAAGAGCGGTTAAATCAACAGAAAATAAAAGTCCAGTTCAATCACCCAGGCTTCAGCAGGTCTGTATCGAAATACAATTATGAGAAAAACACTTGGTCAACCCTAAAAGCTTCGATGCCTTATGGTACAGTTACCACTCATGCGGTTTTATTTGACGATGAGATCATTATTGTTGGTGGAGAGATTAAAGCAGGGGTAAGAACACCAAATATTTTAATGGGACAAAAGAAATAAATAGATGAGAGAAAATAGATATGCATGGGTAGTTGTTGGCCTGCTTTGGTTTGTGGCGCTGTTAAACTATATGGATCGCCAAATGCTTTCGACTATGAAACCCGCCATGCAGATGGATATTGCAGAACTGAAATCGGCCACTAACTTCGGTTACTTAATGGCTATTTTTTTATGGATATATGGTTTAATGAGCCCTGTATCTGGCATTATAGCCGATAAGATAAACCGCAAATGGCTAATTGTTGGCAGTTTGCTTGTATGGTCGCTGGTAACTTTTTTAATGGGCTATGCCACTACTTTTAGTCAAATTTACTGGTTAAGGGCGTTAATGGGCGTGAGTGAAGCATTGTACATTCCTGCCGGATTATCGCTTATTGCCGATTACCATAGTTCGAAAACCAGATCAATTGCAATCGGTATCCACATGACCGGGCTTTACATGGGCCAGGCTTTGGGCGGTTTTGGCGCAACCATTGCTTCCAAATTCTCCTGGCAGGCTACCTTTCATTCTTTTGGTTTTGTAGGCATTATTTATGCGGTTATACTGTTATTCTTTTTAAAAGAAAAAAAACAATTAGTTGTGCCAGAAAGTGAAAATATCATGCTTAAGCCATCTTTATTTAAAGGATTGGCACTGTTGTTCAGCAATATATCTTTCTGGATAATCCTAATTTATTTTGCCATTCCGAGTTTACCCGGCTGGGCAACAAAAAACTGGCTTCCCACATTATTCGCCGATAATTTAGGTATCGATATGGCAAAGGCAGGGCCTATTTCGACCATTACAATTGCAGCCTCTTCATTTTTAGGAGTTATTTTTGGTGGTATTTTATCCGATAAATGGGTACAAAAAAATATTAAAGGCCGTATTTATACCAGCGCCATAGGTTTGGCCTTAACCATTCCATCACTGCTGCTTATCGGTTTTGGGCATTCGTTATTCAATATAATTGGCGCTGCTTTTTGCTTCGGGTTTGGTTACGGGATGTTCGATGCCAATAATATGCCCATACTTTGCCAGTTTGTTTCTTCAAAATACAGGGCCACGGCATATGGTGTGATGAATATGACGGGTGTTTTTGCAGGGGCCTTTATTACCGACTTATTAGGTAAATCAACTGATTCAGGGAGCCTGGGTAAAGATTTCGCCATGTTATCCATTATCGTCTTTATCGCACTAATGATTCAACTTAATTTCCTGCGTCCAAAATTCAATGATTTTGAAGATGCTTAACACAATAGAAAAAAATGAAAAATATTAAAAGAAAAGCAGGCTTAAGTTTATTGCTCATGCTTGCCTCATTTACATTAAAAGCGCTTCCATTAAAAGGAATAACTATTACCGCATCATCTCCGGTTGTCCCGGTTTTAAAAGGATTGGAATCGAACCCGCTTTTGAGCGTACGGATTTATATCCCGGCAGGGGAAAAAGAAATTTCTTTCAAAACGATCACTGCCAATCTTAACCCGGTTGCACTTCGATCGTTAGAAAAAATTGATGTGTATTTTACAGATCAGGAACCACTTTTTGCAGCTAAAAACAAACTGACTACAGTTAACCCCTCAACGGGGAGTTTAAGTTTTGATCTCAATCTAAAACTTAAGCCTGGTATGCATTACATCTGGTTTAGTGCTAAACTAAAAGAAGAGGCAGATATCGATTCAAAAATTGAATTTCATGCCAGTCAAATTCTCTCTGATAATGCTAAAAAATATGTAATTAAAGAAGAAGGGCTAGGTTTTGTTAAAAGACTGGGCGTTGCTGTAAAAAAAGCTGGAGAAAACGGTATCAACACTTTTAGGATACCGGGAATAGCCATCACTGATAAAGGTTCGCTGATTACGGTTTATGATATCCGTTATAGAAACTCGGGCGATTTGCCGGGAAATATCGATGTGGGTATGAGCAGAAGTACAGATGGCGGCAAAAGCTGGCAACCCATGAAAGTGATTATGGATATGGGACAGCCGAATGAAAATAATGGTGTTGGCGATCCGGCGGTGCTTTTTGATCCTGTTACCAAAAAAATCTGGGTAGCTGCATTATGGAGTAAAGGAAACCGTTCTATTGCAGGCTCCAAACCAGGGCTATCGGAAGATGTAACCGGCCAATTGGTTATGGTGAGCAGCGATGATGATGGATTGACCTGGTCGGTACCAAGAAGTCTTACTAAAGGTACGAAAGATCCTGAATGGAACCTGTTTTTTAACGGACCGGGCAGTGGTATAGCCATGGCTGATGGGAAACTGGTTTTTGCCGCTCAATACTGGGATGAAAACGCAATGCCATATTCCACGCTGGTATACAGTCCGGACCATGGTTTAACTTGGAAAACAGAAGACGGGCCAAAACCCAATACCACAGAAAGCCAGATTATCGAAACCACGCCGGGGGTTTTAATGTTGAACATGCGCGATAACCGCGGAAGTTTTAGAAGCGTGGCAACTACTGATAACCTGGGGAAAACCTGGACAGAGCACCATACCTCTTACAACGCGCTTCAAGATCCGATTTGTATGGCCAGTTTTATTAAAGCGAATGTGCTGTTAAAAGGCAAGCCAACTGAAGTGGTATTTTTCGGAAATAATAACACGCAGGCCAACCGGTATAACCTGACTGTTAAAGCAAGTTTAGATCTAGGGGAAACCTGGAACAGCAAAAATGAACTTTTGGTGGATGATAGAAAGTTTTTTGGTTATTCTTCACTGACTAAAATTGATGACAATACCATTGGCTTCTTTTATGAGGGCTGGAAAGATTTATATTTTGTGCGTATTCCAGTAAAAGAAATTATAAAATAAACCTACATGAAAGCTTTTTTAGGGATACTTTCAATGCTGTTTTTTCTGATCAGCAGCAATGGCTACGCGCAAAAAATAAAAGTGGCCTGTATCGGAAACTCAGTTACCGCAGGTTATCTACTGGCCAATCCGAAACAAGAATCTTACCCCGCACAATTGCAACAGCTATTGGGCAATAACTATCTGGTGGGCAATTTTGGGCATAGTGGAGCAACGCTTTTAAAAAAAGGTCACAATCCTTACTATAAAACCAAGGAATTTGATGAGGCATTGAACTTTCGTGCTGATATAGCCATAGTTCACCTTGGTTTAAATGATACCGATCCACGGAACTGGCCAAATTATAAAGACGAATTTCAAGCAGATTATCAATGGCTCATTGAGCAATTAAAACAAGGTAACCCAAAGCTTAAAATTTATATCTGCAAGCTCAGTCCAATTTTTAGTGGGCATCCAAGGTTTAAATCAGGTACAAGGGACTGGTATTGGCAGGTCCAGCAGAAGGTTGAACAAATTGCAGGGATAAATCAATTTGAACTTTTAGACCTCAACTCGGCTTTGAGTAACCGCCCCGATCTATTTGCTGATGATCTGCATCCTGATATTACAGGGGCAGGAATAATAGCCAAAACTGTTTACAGCCATATCATAGGTGATTTTGGCGGTTTTAAACTGGATGCAATTTTTTCCGATCATATGGTTTTGCAACGCGATCAGCCAATCCCTGTTTACGGTACGGGCAATGCCGGCGAAAAGGTAACAGTTGAACTCAATCACATCATTAAACATGTCATTACCAATAAAAATGGCAGCTGGAAAGTGTTTTTTCCGCCCACGAAATTTGGCGGGCCGTATACAATGAGGGTAATCTCCAAACAGTATGATATCTTCATTAATGATGTAATGATCGGAGATTTATGGCTATGCTCAGGTCAGTCTAATATGGCCTTCCCCTTGAAATCTTCGGCCACTGCACAGGCTACTTTGAGCCATTTAAATAAAAATCACAGCATCAGGTTGTTAAAGTATAATTTATTGGCCGAAACCGATAACATCAGCTGGGATGAAAAAACATTGGGCCAAATTAACGCACTCCATTATTTTTCTGGTAGCTGGGCAAAAGCAGATGTAGATCAGGTAGGTAATTTTTCGGCGGTTGCTTATTATTTCGGAGAAAAACTTTCTACAGTTACACAAGTTCCCATAGGATTGATTCAAATGGCCGTTGGTGGTTCAACAATGGAATCGTGGATCGACCGCAAAACTCTGGATCATGATGACCTGTTGGTTGATTTATTGGCTAACTGGCGGAAATCTGATTTTATGCAGGATTGGGTGCGGAGCAGGGCAGAGTTAAATCTTAAGAATGCCATAAACACAAAACAGCGGCATCCTTATGAACCGGCCTATAATTACGAAGCCGGGATTTCAAATTTAGTCGGCTTCCCAATAAAAGGTGTAATCTGGTATCAGGGAGAAAGCAATGCGCACAATGTTGAACTTTTCACTTATGAATTTCCGTTGTTGGTAAAAAGCTGGCGAAAAAAATGGCAGCGCAATTTCCCTTTTTATTATGTTCAGCTTTCTGCTATTGATCGTCCTTCATGGCCTTATTTCAGAGATGCCCAGCGAAAACTGCAGGCTGTTATCCCCAATTCGGGTATGGCGGTAAGTTCTGATTTGGGCGATTCGGTTAATGTTCATCCAGCACATAAAAAAGAGATTGGCGAACGCCTGGCCTTGCTTGCCCTTAAAAATACCTATCATCACAATGTTCGTTCCAGTGGCCCTGTGGCGATAAAAGCAGTAAGGACGCGAAATACAATAGTGATAACCTTTAATCAAGCCAAAAAGCTTATGACGGCTAATGATGAAATACTAAAAGGTTTCGAAGTAGTGGATGATCACGGAAATCACCTCAAAGTGAAATCTGCTTTTTTTAATAACAAAGTGCATCTAACGGTCCCAAAGGAATTAAAAGTTATCCGGGTATTATACGCCTGGCAACCCTTTACGAGAGCCAATTTAATCAACGAAGCAAAATTGCCGGCTTCCACATTTTCCATTCCCATAAATTAAACCCATATGAGCTATACCAATGAAGAACTGAAATCACTCGCATCGTTTTATAAAAGCCAATTGTTAAACAATACGGTTCCGTTTTGGTTCCCCAGATCGGTTGATCAGGAATATGGCGGATATTTGTTAATGCGTGATCATGACGGAACCCTGATTGATGATGATAAGGCCGTATGGATCCAGGGCCGTGCTGTCTGGTTATTGTCTACACTTTTTAATACCATTGAACCCAAACAGGAGTGGCTTGACGGGGCAAAATCGGGAATCGACTTTTTAAACCGGTTTTGTTTCGATGCCGACGGACAAATGTTTTTTCATGTTACCCGCAATGGCCAACCGATCCGTAAAAGGCGTTATTACTTTTCGGAAACGTTCGCTGTAATTGCCAATGCGGCCTATGCAAAAGCAAGTGGAGATAAAGCTGCGGCCGAAAAGGCCAGGCATCTTTTTGGAAAATGCATTGAATATTCCACTACGCCAGGATTGCTGCCTGCAAAGTTCACCGATACACGTCCATCAAAAGGTATCGGTGTTCCAATGATTATGATGAATACTGCACAGCAATTGAGAGAAACCATTGGCGATCCACGTTGCGATGAATGGATTTTGACCTGGATTGAAGAGATCAAAAATGATTTTGTCAAAGATGATATTCAGTGCGTGATGGAGCAAGTGGCACCAGATGGTTCTATAATTGATCATATTGATGGAAGAACGTTAAATCCTGGCCATGCCATTGAAGGTGCCTGGTTTATCCTGCATGAAGCAAAATACCGGAACAACGATCCGGAATTGATTAAACTCGGATGTAAGATGCTCGATTATATGTGGGAGCGGGGCTGGGATAAGGAATATGGAGGAATTCTATATTTCAAAGATGTGTACAACAAACCTGTTCAGGAATATTGGCAGGATATGAAATTCTGGTGGCCACAAAACGAAACCATCATTGCAACATTACTGGCTTATACCTTAACCGGAAATGAAAAATACGCACGCTGGCACAAAATGGTACACGATTATGCTTACGATAAATTTCATGATCAGCAAAGTGGTGAATGGTTTGGATACCTGCACCGGGATGGTACAGTAGCACAAACGGCAAAGGGTAATTTATTTAAAGGTCCTTTCCACTTACCGAGGCAGGAATGGTACTGTACGCAGTTGTTGAAAAGCTTAGGTTATTAATTGGTGACTTCGATAAATTATCAATTAGCGATTTCAGTTTTGCCCTACTTAAAATAATGAGTTAAAAAAATATGTCCGGATTAAAATTTTTAAATTAATGAAAACCTTTAAATTGAATTTATTAGTAATTGCCATCCTTTGCAATGTCTCATTTTGCTCATTTGCACAAAAACAGCCGCCTACTGCTAAAAGACCTAATATTATTATCATTGTTTCTGATGATCATGCTTACCAGGCGATAAGTGCTTATGGAAGTAAACTTATGCAAACGCCAAATATCGATCGGATTGCCAAAGAAGGCGTAAGGTTTAATAAGGCCTATGTTACAAATTCAATATGCGGTCCGAGCAGAGCAGTAATCCTGACAGGTAAATACAGCCATAAAAATGGTTTTAAAGATAATGAAAGCTCTGTATTCAATGGCGATCAGGATTCGTTCATAAAACAGCTTCAAAGGGGGGGCTACCAAACTGCCTGGATAGGCAAGTGGCATCTTGAAAGCAAACCTCAGGGATTTGATTTCTGGCAGATCCTACCCGAACAGGGACAATACTACAATCCGGATTTTAATATGATGGATGGCACAAAAAGACGCGTTAACGGTTATGTGTCGAATGTGATAGAAGACGTTACCGAACAATGGTTGGATAAAAGAGATGCAAGCAAACCATTTTGTTTGGTAATTGGTCACAAAGCGACCCACAGGGTCTGGCTTCCTGATACTGCCGATCTGGGTAGCTATGACAAAGTTAATTTTCCTTTGCCAGCTAATTTTTATGATACCTATAAAGGGCGGGAAGCGGCTAAAATTCAGGACATGTCAATAGAGAAGACTATGATCATGGGATATGATCTTAAAATGTTTGGAAGTGACGGAGCGGAAGCGGCAGACGGAAATTTTAAAAGAATGGATGCGACGCAAAAAGCAGCTATTGATGCCTATTACAAACCCATCCAAAATGATCTCAATGCTCAAAAACTAACAAGTAAAGCTTTAACAGAATGGAAGTTTCAGAGGTATATGCGCGATTATTTAAGTACTGCTAAATCTCTCGACCGAAATATAGGCAGAACACTTGATTACCTGGAGAAAAACAAATTGAAAGACAATACGATAGTTATTTATTTATCAGATCAAGGTTTTTACCTCGGAGAGCATGGGTGGTTCGACAAGAGATGGATTTACGAAGAATCCTTCCGTACGCCAATGGTAATGAGATATCCTGGTGTAGTTAAACCAGGTTCCATATCTGAAAATTTTGTAATGAATCTTGATATTGCACCTACCGTACTTGATATTGCAAAAATCAATATCCCAAGGGATATACAGGGTGAATCAATGTTGCCCGCACTAAAAGACCGTACCCGGCGAAGAAAAGTTTTATATTATCACTATTATGAAAATGGAGAACATTCAGTTTCCCCCATTTTGGCATACGTACCGAAAGATATAAACTAATCCGTTTTTATAAACGTGTTAACGGATGGGAACTTTATGATATAAAAAGTGATCCGCATGAAATTCAAAATAAATATGGTGCAAAGGGATTCGAAAAGATTACCGCTAACTTAAAAAAGCAGCTTAATACTCAGATTGCCAAATATGAAGATTTGGATGCAAAGGAAACCTTAAAAAAACAATAACTTTTGGCAGATCTAAAAAAAACAATTACAGATCAAAGCTGAATCGTAGTTCAGGTTGAGAGGAAAGGAAAGATGTTTCCTCTCAATAGCCAGATGCTGTTTCTCATGTTTTAAACGAACAGGTTTGCGCTAAAACCTTGCATTATATCCCTTGACCCTTTACGAACTACACTATCCTTAAATAAGGCTAGGCTTTTGGAATCATCACTGTTCCAATAAACGTTTCCATCGATTATAACGTATTTGGATAAATACAACGGGTTTATTTTTTCATGTATAACATAATAATTTTACATCTAGTGGCTACTGTCTTATTTCTTTATACAATGATAACTCTACAGGCCTTAAGTTAACACATGTAATAAATCCCACAGGGGTGCTCCCCGTTTATAGAAATAAAGCATTATTAATTGATGGTTTAGTCACACACCCTTAAAAAGAATATAAAACACTTAAATGGCTATATATCAATCCATGACGGATCTGGAATTATTGGATTTACTTGGTAAAAGTGATGAAAACGCCTTTAGGGAAATTTATTATCGATATTGGAAAGTTGTGTTTACAAATGCCAAAAAAAAGCTCGATGATTTTCAGGATGCAGAGGATTTGGTAAACGAACTTTTTGTTTCAATCTGGAAACGCCGGACTCATATGCCCGAAATCCAGTCTTTAACGAATTACTTTAAGGGGGCTGTAAGAAACCAGGTCTTAAAATACTGGGGGATGAAATATAAAGCTGAATCTTATATTTTGGAACAGCAAAACAAATTTTATGCACAGGAAAGCGTTCTTCAAAGCGATTTGGAATATAAAGAGTTGGAGCTGGAGGTCAATAAAGCCATATCATCATTGCCAGAAAAATGCAGATTGGTTTTTGAACTCAGCAGGGTAGAAGGATTATCTCAACAGCAGATCGCAGCTAAGCTTGGTATATCTTTAAAAACTGTAGAAGCACATATAAGCAAGGCACTAAAGATCCTCAAAATTAAACTTGGTAAATAATTTTTGATTTTTTTTTTGTAAGCCGCTAAGGGTAAGCAAACAAAAACAGTACTATGTATATAGCAACCAAATATGGAAAACAATATACAAAGAAAAAAGTACATGCAACTGGCAGCTAAATGGCTGGATGGCAGATGTACTGATGCTGAAGAGATAGAACTATTTAACTATTATGAACAATATGGTGAGGATAATTTCCAGTTGCTGCCAACCCATAATGGTGATGAAGCATTTTACAGGGATATTCTTCTTGATAAAATTAATAAAAAAATAAAGAGGAAGCCTGTCTTTTCAATGCATTTGATAAAATGGGCGAGTGCTGCTGCAATCATACTAGTTATTGGCACATTATTAATCAACAGATACAAAACGCATTCGGTACAGCATGTTAAATTGGTTGCTCAAAATTTTAAACATAAGACACTCATACAGAATGAAGCCGTTCTTATTCAAAATGATGGAAAGATAATCAAGCTCGGAGAAGCAGGAAAGCTGCATTTGCCCAGCGATTTAAATATACATCATGATAGCAGTGGAACACTTGTTTATAGGATAGCCAAACAAGCTGAAGCAACCGATCCGAAATTAAACGAAATACGTACGCCGGCAGGCCAAACCTTAATTGTTTACCTTTCAGATGGAACCAAGGTACATCTAAATGCTGCTTCTTCACTTAAATTTCCTGGTACGTTCACTTCAGCAAGTAGAAAGGTTTTCCTATCTGGAGAGGCCTATTTTGAAGTAACTAAAAATAAAACCAAGCCTTTCATAGTTTCAACTGCAAATCAGGAAGTTGAAGTTTTGGGTACGCACTTTAATGTTAATGCTTATGATAATGAAGCCGATAGCAGAACCACATTAATTGAGGGGAGTGTGAAAATTCATCCTAAACACTTTGCTAAATCAAGTATACTTATTCCGGGGCAACAAGCTGTACTTGGAAAACAGATTTTAAGTGTTACTGATGTTGATCCCAACGGGGTGCTTGCCTGGCGTGGAGGATACTTTCTTTTTAATAATGAAGATCTTGAAAGTATTATGAGAAAACTCGAAAGGGTTTATGGTATCGAGGTGATTTATAAAACCAAAAAGAATCCAGAATTAACATTTGCAGGCAGAATTTCCCAACAAAGGAGTTTAACAAGCATTTTGAAAATTCTATCAGAAACTGGCGATGTAAGCTTTAGTGTTTCAGGAAGGAAGGTAGTTGTTTCAAAATAATTAGGAATTCCAGCTAGGATTATGTCCTAAACAAAGTTAACCAGCCAGCTAAATCAAACAATAAACTAATCCTCAACTATCCAAATGTATAAATTTTACAAGATACTCATGCGTGGTGAATACTTCTGCGCACCAAAATTTTTCCGGGTAATTAAACTGATTGCCACAACACTCTTTATTGGGATAATCCCGGTGAGTGCTACAAGCTTCGCACAAAAAATTACCCTTAATGTTAAAAATGCACCACTAGAAAAAATATTTTCCCAGATACAGAGCCAAACGGGGTATGACTTTTTTTATAATTCAAACCTCATCCGAAAAGCGAAGCCGGTAAGCCTTGATATAAGCAATAGTGACTTATTAACTGCACTGGATAAGTGTTTTACCAATCAGCCCTTTACATACTCGGTTACTGAAAGAGCGGTAATCATTAAAGAAAAGCCTTTGTTCGCAGAGCTGCAACAAGACAAAGTAATTGACATTGTAGGGAAAATCATTGACGATACAGGTCAGGGAATACCGGGAGCTTCAATAAAAGTATTAGGAACAGCTAAAGGGACAATGAGTGATGCCGATGGCATGTTCCGGATTGCAGGTGTGGAGAAAGGGCAGGTGCTGGTAATAAGCAGTATCGGATTTGAATCCAAAGAGATCAAAGTTTCGGATTCGAAGGAAATCGTTGTAAAACTTTTAAGCGCATCAAGTGCGTTAAACGATGTCGTAGTTGTTGGCTACGGCACACAGAAGAAAGTAAATTTAACCGGTGCAGTATCCGTGATCAAAAGTCAGGACTTGGAAAACCGCCCGGTTATAAACGCTACGCAGAGATTGGCAGGCCTTGTTCCAGGATTGAATGTTAATGCCACGGGAAATGCAAAACCCGGCCAGAGTTATGGATTGAACATCAGGGGTGTCGGAAATTTAAGCGGCACAGACAATCCCTTTGTATTGGTTGATGGTACACCGATGCCTTTGGATAGGGTGAACCCAGACGATATTGAATCTATTTCTGTACTAAAGGATGCATCTGCATCAGCGATATACGGTGCAAGAGCTGCCTATGGGGTGATTTTGGTAACAACAAAAAAAGGTGTGGAAGGGAAAACCAATGTTAGTTATTCCAATAGTATTGGTTTAACCTCACCTATCCAGTTGCCGGATGTTGTAGATGCCTATAATTTTGCACAGTATTTTAATGCTGCTACATTTAATGCAACAGGTACAAAACAATATTCAGAAGAAAAACTGTCTCAGCTTCAACAATACATGCAGAATCCTTCAGGGTTTCCGGTTTTGCCCGAAGCAAATGATAATTACCTGAGCAATTGGGAAAACACAGCTAACGGCGTGGCCAATACCAACTGGCTTGATTTTAACTATAAACCTTTTGCCCTCAGACAGACCCATAACCTAAATGTAAGTGGTGGTTCCAAAGATATTCAATATTATATTTCAGGAGGTTATAACAACGAAGACGGCTCATTGCGATATGCTGAGATCAATTTTCAGCGTTACAACTTCAACACTTCAATCAGCGCACATATCACCAAATGGATGAAAGCGTCGGTAAACTCCAAGTTTTCTCAAAGCCGTTATTCAAGTCCGTTTTCCGGAGCATTTGAAAACCTCTTTTTTCACAATATGTTAAGGATGCGTCCGAATGTTTCACCATATGATCTAAGCGGAAATTTCAATGAAATATCAGGGGTTCCGTATCTCCGGTTCGGATCAGAAAATATAAACAGGGAGAACGCAATCAGTATATCTCCCAGCCTCAGAATTACACCTTTAAAAAACTGGAATATAAATGTTGATTTCAATATCCTGCGGACAAATACCGACGATGCAGCATTGTTGATACCGGGAATCGTTTATGGAATTGATGGTACGCCAAAATTTGTGAACAGATCTGAATACGGCATAGTGCTTACAGGCGGTTATTCACGTGGAAGCGCAACAAATACTTATATATCTCCAAATATTTATACCGCCTACGAAATCAAACTGGATAGCGGGCACCAGTTTAATTTTTTGGGTGGCTATCAGCAGGAATTGAACCAGTTCGAATCGCTGTCTTCAGGTGCTCAGGATCTGATCAGTTTTGCTACACCAGGATTGATACTGACTACATCTCCTGCGGTATCAGGTGAGGCAAGGAATGAGTGGGCAAATAAAGGATTTTTTGGTAGGATAAATTACAATTACAAAAATAAGTATTTGTTGGAAGCCAATGCAAGGTACGACGGCTCATCCAGGTTTGCACCAGGTAAAAGGTGGGGTTTCTTCCCATCGGTATCATTAGGTTATAACATTGCCGAAGAAGAGTTTATAAAAAATGGAAGTAAATTCATCAACGTATTAAAACTGCGAGGCTCATATGGAACGCTCGGCAACCAGGCTGGTGCACCGATATATTCTTACGCTCAAACGATGAGAACATCTGTGCCCGGAGCCAGTGGTGCAGGGCCACAATGGTATTTTCAGAATGGTCGGGAAGCGAATATTTTTGCTCCCGCACCATACAACCCGGCATTGACCTGGGAAAAGGTACTAAGTGGAAATCTAGGTCTGGATTTTGAGCTGCTAAGCAATAGGTTAACCGGAAGCTTGGATATTTATCAAAGAAATACCAAAAACATGCTTGGGCCTTCATTTGATATTGCAGATATGTTTGGAGGGGTCGTACCATCCAGCAACAATGCTGATCTGCGTACCCGCGGATGGGAACTCAGCTTAAACTGGAAAGGTAAAATAGGTCAGGAAATTGCATATAGGTTCGGTGGAACACTTTCAGATTATAAATCTGTGGTAACCCGGTATCAAAACCCTACGTTCAACAATCCTGCTGGTTCTTTTTATGAGGGTAAGGATATTGGAGAAATTTGGGGATACAGGAGTGATGGCCTGATACAGAATGCTGCTGAAGCCGCTGAATATAATAAATTGAACAGAAGCTTCATTTCCCCGCTAGACTGGAAGCCTGGAGATGTTAGGTATCTTGATCTCAATAATGATGGGAAAATAAGCAATGGGAGTAATAAGCTCGGTGATATGGGCGATTTGACCGTGATAGGAAATACAAATCCGCGTTACACTTATTCCCTTAATGGCAGCATGAGCTGGAAAGGATTAACATTTTCGGTTCTTTTACAGGGTATAGGTAAAAAGAATTATGCTCCGGGAATAGGAGATGTGTATTTCTGGGGGGCAGGAGCTTTGGCACAGGTGACCGTATTTGAACAGCACCTTGATTTTTGGACGCCTCAAAATCCCGGTGCCTATTACCCTAACCCATATGCAGCCCCTGCTGGCTCACAGAACTCGTTTTCAAACAAAACACAACAGGTAACCGACCGGTATCTCCAAAGCGCCTCTTATTTGAGGTTAAAAAATGCAACCCTCAATTATTCGCTGCCTAAGCAATGGGTAAACAAAATAAAATTAAGCAAGGTAAATCTTTTTGTATCCGGTGAAAATCTGTTTGTCATTACAAACCTGGCAAAAATGTTCGATCCCGAAGGACTCACTGGCTCAGTTGGTACAGGGAAGGCTTATCCGTTGAGTAAAGTATATGCATTCGGCCTTAACTTATCACTATAACTTAAGTAAAATGAAACAAGATAATAAACTAAAATACCTATCCGTTATCTGGATACTATTGGCATTGGTTTCGTGTAAAAAGGATTTCCTCGAACGCAAACCTTTGGATGCATTAAGCACAGCGAATCCTTTGGCTACCCCTAATGAATTGAGGCTTTACCTTAACCAGTTCTACAATGCCTTTCCGGTACATCCGGTAAATGTTGGTGGCACAGGTATTGCTTTTGACGACGCCGGTACTGATAACATGATATTCTCATCGGTAAATACGAGGCTGACAGGACAGCTTGCCCTGAGCAATGCCTCAAGTTTAAGTGCTTATAGTACTATAAGAAGCCTAAACTATTTTTTGGCCAATTATAAGAATGCTAAAGGAGATCAGAACTTAATTAACCAATACGTTGGAGAAGCCAGGTTTTTCAGGGCCTTGAATTATTTTAATCTTGTAAAGGGATATGGTGATGTAACATGGGTAAACCAGGTATTGCCAGAAGATCCCGAAGTGATGAAGGTTGCAAGAGATCCCAGGACTTTGGTTATTGACTCTGTTCTGCAAGACCTCGATGTGGCCATTAGCTTATTGCCGGCCGCTTCTTCAAGCGCAAGCATGCGCGTGCATAAAGATGTTGCATTGGCATATAAATCCAGGATTGCCTTGTATGAAGGTACCTGGCAAAAGTATCATCAACAAAAAGCCGATCCATTTTTTACAAACGGAATATCGGATGATAAAATCCGCAATTATTTAAGCCAGGCCAGAGACGCAGCTTTAATAGTGATCAGTAGCGGGCGATGGTCTATTTATAATACGGGCAAACCACTTCAGGATTACTCGGATCTTTTTATATCACCTGATCTTTCAAATAATAAAGAGGTAATGCTCTGGCGAAAATATAATGCAGGTGACAATATAGGACATAGCGTTTCAAAATATATTTCCTCAGATGGTGGGGATCTGGGGCTCACGCTTTCTTTGGTGGATGATTATCTCACCATCAACGGAACACCATTTACGGGTGCTGAGCGTTTAAATGCTCAACGCAAATATGCCCAGGAACTTTTACCAACCCTCCGTGATCCACGTTTATCACAGACTGCAGGGGTGCCCGGGCAGCCCATGAAACCTGTGAATGTTCTGGTTCCCAACTTTCCACCAATAGACCAGACTGGTTTCAATAAAAATACCACTGGTTATCCAATGCATAAATTTTTAGAATATGGTAATTCGTCAGCAACTACGGATGACTTTAAAAGTATGGCACCTGGCATTGCCATCCGTTATGCTGAAGTATTATTAAATTATGCCGAGGCTATTGCTGAACTGGGAGGAGATCAATCACAGATTGTAAATGCACTAAAGCCTTTGCGGGATAGGGCTGGGATGCCGCAGGTAGATGTTATAAAAGAATTTAGTACAGCCGCTGATTATCCTTTTAAAAACTTATCTCCTGCTGTTCAGGCAGTACGGAGAGAAAGGCGTGTTGAGCTTGCATGTGAAGGTTTCCGAACTGATGACATTTTAAGATGGGCAGCGGCAGATCTTATTCTCGTAAACAAAAGACAGCTGGGAACACTTTTTACAGGGAGCGATTTAGCCGAACAAAATGCACCCTCTGGTTTTTATAAAGGGGCTATTTATTATGATACTGCTCCGCAGGGAAAATCAGTTAACTTATTTCTTACCGGGAATCCGGGCGACCAAATCAGGTACATTGATCCGCACAAAAATGTGCTGCCAACTGGTTACCGGTTTAACCTACAGAGAGATTATCTTTTGCCCATTCAACAAAGAATGCTGCAATTAACAGATGGAAAGTGGAAACAAAACCCAGGCTGGTAATTATTAAAAAATAAATCAAATGAAGAAAAAGATAAATCCTATTATAACATTCGTTATTGTAATCTCACTGTTGAGCTGCAAAAAGCAAAACATACCATTAAAGCCCGTGCAAAGTGATACATTTTCTGCAACCATAGAAGATAAACCGGTAATATTCCCGGCAACAAAAAATACTGCATCAATAAATATTATTGCAGGTACCAATGGTTGGTCACTCACCCAAAATACGGGCAACTCGTGGCTTGTTGCTGATAAAAATTTCGGTGCAGGCGATTATAAACTTCGTGTAACCCTTAATGCCAATGCAACCGGTGCCCAGCGTACAACCGTGCTCAGGCTGGTTTCAACCAATAGTAATCTGCCTGCAGTTTTATTAAATATTACTCAAGATAAATGATAAGTTACACTTAACCTAAGCAAGCGGTAAACAACAGATATCTACGATCTGTGTTCTGCTGGAGTAATATGATCTTGTTGTTGATAAAGGATTAAGGGCTTATTAAATTCAAGCACCTAATAGCATATCCGCCAGATTGCTCATTAAATCAAATGAGGTTGTAAATACAGCTATTGCTGTTTTTACAACCTTAATGTGATCCTTTGGAAAAATTAGAGCCGCATCTTCAAATAAATTATGCTTAAAGCGTAATGATAAATTCCTAACCAAAATAAATATAAACCATTATGAAAAGAAAAATTGAAAAAACTTTAAAGTCGATCAGGTTTTTAGCTATCTGTGCTGCAATATCTGCATGTAGCAAAGATGAAATGAAATCTGCTAATGCGCAAACATTTAATAAACCTGAAGCAGGCGAAAATTTGAGTATTGCTTCTGCCCAGTTTGTAGCAACTCCCGGTTATCACTTAGTTTGGTCGGATGAATTTAATTCTACGGGATCTTTTGATGCTGATAAATGGGAATACGCTCCCCGCGGAACAGTTGCCTGGAATAAGTACCTCACCTCATCTACCAGTTATGTGTCTCAGGATGGCAGTAACATGCAGTTTAGGATGGATAATGCTACGATTGCAGGAGACCCGGTGCCTTATCATTCAGGAGGGGTCCGCTCTTTAGGTAAATTTAGTATTGCTTATGGAAAAATTGAGGTAAGGGCTAAGTTTACCCAAGGGCAGGGATCATGGCCGGCTATATGGATGATGCCCGAACCCGCAACAGCACATTCGGGGAGTTGGCCTGCCTGTGGCGAAATAGACATTATGGAGCATGTAAACAACGAAGCAAATATTCATCACACCATACACAACAGCGTGGTTACAAATGCAAATGGTTCAAGTACCGCAACAAAAGCAGCCCCATATAACACGACTGAATTTAATACTTATGCAATCGAATGGGATCCATCAGCTATTAAGTTTTATGTAAACGGTACCCTTCAATATACCTACAGTAAGTTAACCTCGGGAGGGTGGCAGCAGTATCCTTTTGATGTTCCATTTTATGTAATCCTGAATCAGGCAGGTGGGGCAGGATGGCCGGGCGCCATTACCAATTCAAATCTTCCTTTCAGTATGCAGGTAGATTATGTGAGGGTTTATAAACTTTCGCTCTTGGGCAATGGAGGGTTTGAAGGTACATCTATCGCTCCCTGGACAAGTTGGGGAGGTACGGTTTCGGTTGTAACGGGTAATGCGAGAACAGGCTCAAAATCTTTAAAAGAAACTGGTGCAGAAAGTTCTTTGGAACAGGTAATCACGGGATTGACGCCTAATACCACTTATAAATTCGCAGGTTATGCAAAAGTTTCTGCTGCCGGGGAAAGTGTATCAATTGGTGTAAAAAATTATGGAGGTTCTGCCATTGCAATTCCGATCAGTACAACCTCTTATTCCCTTGGATCAGTAAGTTTTACAACTGGCGCCAGCAACACGAGTGCAACGCTGTATTTCTATAAACCCGCAACAGGTACCGTATATGGTGATGATTTCTATTTAGAAAAACAGTAAAATCTATCAGGAGACTACATTAACAGTTTTACTTTCTGATCATTTATCATTTTTAACCGGTAAAGTTCTTGCAGTAGAAAATGACAAACGCAGTAAATACAATTAATTAAGGTGGTCTCCTGTTAACTTTACCCATAACATCTATTAGGGTTAAAAGCGATCTTCCAATGTAGGTATATTGGAGTAAAAACTGGTTGCGTTATTTTTACGGAAACAGTCTGACAGGGTGGATGTAAAGATGAATTCTCTTCGCATGGCCTAAACCCGATCCGTTATTAGCGATAGACAGGGAAGGTGCTGGATTCAGGAGATAGAATGGATTTTATTAATGGCACTCAAATTGGCAGGTAAATTTAGACGGTCACATGTTGCTTCACAAAGAGTAGATAGATCGGTCGATTAATTGTTGGCAACGTCTTTACCGGGGTTTCTTCGAGCGCGTTGTGAAGCAGCTTAGCCGGCATATGATGGTGCCTGTAGTCGTTTGCAGGGGTTCCATGACCCGGATGTGGCCGGACAGAGGGTAGATCCTTAGTTTTTTTAGGTTATTCTACGCATTGATACAATTCATCAATTGCGAATAAATTGATGCCTGACGACCCAATGACGGCGGTGATAAACTTTCTTTTTGGTCGAAAGTGATGACAAAAGTTTCATACCTCCAATTATTTTCCTCCACCAACATCCGGTAACTGAGGTACATCTTCTTCCTTATCTTTTTTGAACTGAAGTTTGCCAAATTTATATGAGAGACTTAAACCAAACGATTGAACAGGGACAAGTCTCAAGTTCGTTTGTTCGAAGTTGGGACCAAAGCTTGTCTGTCTTTGTGTTAAATAACGGTTAAAAGGATTGGCTGCGGTGAGGCCGATACTTCCGTTTTTATTCCAGAATTGCTTTCTTATCGCTAAACTATAATTAAATACCGATGGTCTGGTACTCCTGAAGTTCCGCTGCTGAGAATTGTAGTTCCCAAAAACTTCAGCAAGTAAATTTCCACCAAATTGGTAGCTGGCATTCAAATTTGCTCTATAGGCAAAAGCGCTTACGCTTGCCAGTCCGGGCGAAATGTTACTTCTGTTGCCGGCTTGAAGATTGGTCCGCAAGTTAAGCTTTTCAGTCACCGGCACAGAGGCGAAAAGGCTCGCGCCAATACTGGTTTGAGAACCAAGATTCATCCTCTGCGTCAAGGCTACCGCAGAATAATCGACGCCGTTGATGGAAATTACATCATAAAACGTGGTCAACTGTTGCATGTCGTCGGTGTTGCGGCGATAATATCCTGCAAAATAAATATTAGCACCTTTCTCGAAAGTTTTGCTGTAACCTAATTCTAAGTTATTGCCAATTTCAGGCTTCAAAAGCGGGTTCCCGGTACTGATATTGTGCGGGTCGCTTATATTGTAAAATGGATTCAAATCACCATAATCCGGTCTTTCTATCCGGTAATTATAGGAAAATTTGACCGATTGGGTCTCATCAAGCTTATGCTGTAAGGTAAATGAAGGTGCAAATGTGTTATAAGCGGCGATTGCAGCTCCTGAGAAATCGGCTACTTTTCCTGTTCTTTCATATCTCAGGCCTGCTTTTCCGGTAATGAAATCTTTAAAAAGTGAAAACGATGCCGAAAGATAAGCGGCATACACATTTCGTTTGTAGTTAAAGCCATAGGTTTGGTTTGTATTATTGATGTAAGCTCCATTTGTAAGCAGCGTGTCGGTCAGTACATTATTGTTTAGGTTGTCAATCAATATTTTTGAACCACCCTCAATGGTCAATTTCTTGGTTACAGGAAGCGTGTAATTCATCGAAATTTCTGTTTCGTTCTCCTTTCCGGGATTGCTGCTATTCAATCCTGTATTTGGAAAACCTCCGCCTTGATAAGTTGAAATCTGTGAAGCTTTTACCAGATTATTGCCAAAACTTGCATTGTATAGAAAGTCCATTTCATGGCCCTCTTTTTTGAAAGTCTTTTTGTAAGCCAGGCTCACATCGGTGGAGTTGGCACTAAAATTACTAGTTGAATTTCTCAAACTCCTCAAATCAGAAATGTTGTTTCCCGATGTCGCCAGCAGGTATTGCTGGATCTGGTTAGTTGTTCCATTCGTATTATTGTTGAAATGATTGTATCCTAAAGTGGCTGTAAGCTCATCTTTTGGAGTAATATTCCAGTTTAAATTTAAGCCTGTTTGGTAACTACCCCTTTTCTGCGAACTACTGCCGTCCTGAAAGAAATTATTAATGGTGTCCCTGGTTGTATTGTAGGATGTTCTTCTGGAAGAACTTTTAGCAACAGTGTTAAACTGCTGGTTGCCACTAAAGAAGATATCAACTCCAAAATTTCCTTTTTTAACATTCAAGTTTGCTGAACCATTCTGAAGTCTGGAACCAATAGAATAATTCACAGTACCGTTTATTCCTTGAAGTTTATTGTCTTTTAAAACAATATTGATTATGCCACCTGTACCGGTGGCATCGTATTTTGCGCCCGGACTGGTAATGACCTCCACGCTTTTAATCTGGCTAGCAGGGATAGACTGTAATGCATCGGCCAGGCTTGCACCAAATATACTTGATGGCTTGCCGTTAATTAAAAACCGGACACTTCCGCTACCTTGCAATTCTACATTTCCATCAATATCTACACTCACCATAGGAACTTTTTTCAAAACATCTAACGCAATGCCATTCTGCGCTGTAAGGTCGTTTGCTGTATTGTATACTGTTTTATCTATTCTGTTCTCAATAATTGGTGTCTTAGCCATTACGGTAACCGATTGCAGTTGGTCTATCGTTGAGGCTAATAAAATAGTTCCCAAGGAGATGGTGGAGGATGTTGGGCTCACAGTTACAGGAAAGTTCTGAGCCTTATAGCCAAGGAAATCAACAGAAACGTTATAAGTGCCACCTGGGAGCCCTGAGACAGTAAAGTTTCCTTTAGCATCAGAACTTATTCCATTGACTATGGTTTTTGTACCTGTTTTAAACACTGTAATTGTCGCAAAATCGATAGCTTCTTTTGTAGTCACATCTAATACCGTTCCGGTTACCTTTGCCTTTCCTGTATTGCTTTGGCCAGATGAAGAGGTATGAATAGATAAAAATAATAGTAAAAATAAAAGATATCGCATGTCTAGTATTAAAAAGATCGTGGCAAGTATCAGCTTAGATTCTGTTGAAAATCTGAAGAAGGTATTCAGTATCGAATTTAATTTGAACTGTACCGGACTATTTACAAACCAATGTCCCCATTTCCTTTGATTTTATTGAAATCATTAACAAAAAATATGTTTCCATTTGCAATGTGGTTAACTTTGCGGTATGAAAATCGCACATCTACGTAATATATTAATCATTTTGGGTTTGATGTTCCCCTTTTTCGTTCAAGGAAGTGCTTATTGGATGGAAATTAAAGGGAAGAAAAAGATCAATGAAAAGGTAATCATTCGGGTCATTTACGGAAATATAGATGAAGATGGCGTTCGACATCGGCAGACTGGAAAGGAGCTCGATTTGGCAGGTGAATTTAAGTTTTCTTTTATTACCCCGGATGGGAAAAAAGAAGTACTTCAGCTTGTAAAAAAAGAAAATTGTTGGGAAACAGATTTTACACCATCACAACAAGGTTTATATCGCATACTTGGCCTCAATAACACACATCCGGTAGTAGATCGATCGGCTATTGGAGGAGAGAACATATTACCTGTCGATTATCTTTGCGGAGCATATTTGATAGGTGATCAAAAAGATAAATACTTAAAGCCACAACAGTTTTTGGACATTATTTTACTAAAAGAGGGAAACAAAATTTTATTTACAGCATTTAGAAATGGAGAAAGCGAAAAAGCCGGAACGAAAATTAGAATATTCAATCCGGAAAATTGGGAGAAAGAACTAACACTCAATAATAGAGGCGAAGCAAGTTTTACTGTAAATCAACTTAGGGGAATGTACAATATTCGCCTTGATTGGGTGGATAAAAAACCTGGAAGCTATCAAGAAACAAACTACACCAGTATCAGATACAGGTGTAACTACTGCTTGTTCATCGACTGATCTTGTCTAACTTTTGAGAGTTTAAACTTACTTAGACTAATTATAAATAATGTTTTTATATTTGCGCCTTTATGGCACAGATCTTAAAATATTATTTGATGAAATTTTTATATTTACTGTTCACCACCTGTTTATTGCTAATATGGATATCGACTTTTGCCCAAGGTCCAGGTAAAATAGCTGGAAAGGTTACTTTGGTGGATGGCCAACCATATGCATCGGCTTCTGTTTCTTTATTAGAAACTGGAAAATCGACGCTAACTGATGAGGATGGGAATTATACTTTCAATAACGTTGCCCCAGGTAAATATACAGTTCGCTTTCAGTTGCTTGGTAATCCACAAAAGGATTTACAGATTACTGTATTACAAGGGGAGACCGCAAAACTGGATTATAAGCTTGAAAAAGAAAACGTTCAGGCACTTCAAGAGGTTACTGTAGCGGGCATTACCAACAAGTTCACGCAGAAAGAAAGCGTTTACATTGCCCGTTTGCCGTTAAAAAACCTCGAAAATCCTCAGGTTTATAATTCGGTACCAAAAGCTTTGTTTCAGGAGCAAATGGCTGTAGATCTTGGAAGTATTGCCAAGAATGTACCTGGTGCAGGTATTCCTATGATAGCCAATCAAGGAAGGGTCACTCTTCGTTCACGGGGTTTTGATACCGAGCCAAACGCAAGAAATGGTGTAGCAGGTGCTGCATTTTCTTTTATCGATCCGGCAAACCTTGAGCGTATCGAAGCGATTAAAGGCCCATCTGCAACGCTGTTCGGTAACAGCATTGCCAGTAGTTATGGTGGTTTATATAATCGTGTTACCAAAAAACCATATAATGACTTTGGTGGCGAAGTGGGTTACACTACGGGTAGCTGGAACTTTAACAGGTTAACTGTTGATGTAAATACGCCGATTAATGAAGATAGAACAGCACTTTTCCGCTTAAATGGTGCCACAACTTGGGAACATAGTTTCCAGGATTTAGGTTATACGAATAGTGTAAGTGCAGCACCGAGTTTCTCCTATCAAATTACAGATCGTTTATCACTTTTACTTGATGTAGAATTTGGCCAGGCCAAAGGAACTTCAGTAGTGAGGTTAAACCCATATGTTGCAGTACCAGCTGGTCAAACTAGCGTAGAACGTTCAATTGCAGATATTGGATTCCCTTACAATAAAACGTTTTTGAGCAATGATTTGACTTATAGCACGCAAATGATGAACATTTTCGGACAAATCAATTACAAGATTTCAGATGAATGGACTTCTCAAACCATTCTTTCGAGAGCACGTTCATCTATCAGTGGAGATATTACGGCATTAAACGGAAGAACTGAAACAACCATCCGCCCTAACGTAATTGTTGGTTACACCCAATTTATAGCAACAGACTTTCAACAAAATTTTATTGGTGATTTTAAAATAGCTGGACACCGCAACAGGATAGTTGTTGGGGTTGATTATTACAATAACTATAATGATTTTGACCGTGTAACGGTAAACCTGCCGGATGTTGATTTTATTAATACACCTGCAACTTACCGCGTTAGTCAGTTCAAGGTCGATTCACTAACTTCTAGAGGTACTTTGCGTAAGGAAACTAATCGGGATAATACTTATGCGGCATATGCTTCAAACGTATTTAGCATTACAGATAAGTTAAATGCGATGGTAAGTTTAAGGGTAAATCGTTATCAGTACAAAGGGGTTTATAATATTTCTACCGGATTAACCTCAGGCGGTTTAGGTGTTGGTGGTGTTCAGGCAGGGCCATACAATCAAACCAGCCTTTCTCCAAAATTTGGATTGGTATACGAAGTATTAAAAGATCGTGTTTCACTTTTTGGTAACTACATGAATGGCTTTTTTAATAAGAGTGGTATTGCAAGAGATGGAAGCGGCTTTAAAGCAGAATACGCAGATCAGTTAGAATTCGGTGTAAAAGCAGATTTATTCGACCACAAACTAGTAGGTACAATTAGTTATTACGATATCAAAGTGCAAAATATATTACGTCCTGATCCAATAGATGCCAATTACAGTGTTCAGGATGGTTCGCAATTAAGTCGGGGTTTAGAGGTGGAGTTAACTGCTAATCCAATTGCTGGTTTAAACATTGTTGCCGGTTATGCGTATAACGATAGTAAGGTAATTGATGCAAGTGATATCAGAAACAATGGACTTCGTCCAGGGCAATCAGGCCCTCCAAATACGATTAACTTCTGGGTAAGCTACCGTTTCCCTGAAGGTAAATTGAGAGGTTTGGGTGCCGGTTTTGGTGGAAACACAGGTGATAAATCTTATTACACAAACACTTATAATTCTAAATTCATTATTCCTGAATATCAAATCTTCGATGCCAGTATTTTTTATGATCACTCGAAGTTTAGAATCGGTTTTAAAGTGGACAATTTAACGAGTGAAAAAGCATGGTCGGTACGACTAACGCCACAAGCACCAGCTAGATTTACTGGGAACTTTATTCTTAAATTCTAAAATTTGTCACGTTGAGCTTGTCGAAACGCCTTATTCTTCTTGAACGAGTCTTTCGATAAGCGCAGCATGATAAACGGCTTAAATAAATAGTGCATTTAAAAAGAAAATGTTGCTCATTAAGCTTTTTTGGCCTTTTTACCTTTTCCGAGATAGATCAGTAAACCTGTTATTGGAAGCGATGCGGTAAGCAAAGCGACAATAAACATGATTAATTTTGTAGGCCAACCCAAAATACTTCCGGTATGAATCGCCTTATTTAACTTCCTTATTTGATTACCAGTGCTGAGCCCAGAAAATGGGCGTTCAACAATAAGCTTTCCATTTCTACTGTCGAAATATACTTGGCTAACCGTGTTAATTAATTTAGATTCATTTTCTTTAGAAACCAATACGGGCTTATCTTTTTTATCAGGAAAGTTGATGGTTAAATTTCCTTGATAAGGATAAATGCTATCCGTTTTTGCTACAATGCCGGCATACAAACCCTTAATTTTCTTAGTTTTTTCTACGCTTTGTTTCACTACTTCTGGCTTAGCTACTTTCCCATCAACCGCTGTTAACATCAGATTTCAAAGATATTTTGAAGGTTATAAATATGATAAGATAGCCAAAGATCTCAATGTTCCATTAGGCACTGTCAAAACATACATACATCAGGCGCGCTTAGAGCTTAAAAACTATCTAAAGATGTACAGATAGTAACTTTTTTACATATCCTTACTCAGTATTCCCATTTGTGAAACCTTGAAAAATGTAAAAAGATTTTAGATGTTATATTGTTTTTTATAAAGTTAGGTATAGATGTCAAAAAACATTTATGTGCTCGAAGATGATCAAGACATTAGGGAAATTATACTGCAAATCGAAAAACATGAAGTTTTAAAATTTTCCAGTATCAACGACTTTATAATAAAAGATAAACATGATCAAGCAGATTGTTTCCTGCTAAATATTAGATTACCAAATGGGAATAGAATAGGCGTTTGTGAATGCTGACGAAAAAATAATACAACAAACAAGATTCTTATTATCATGATGAGTGCGCACTCGAACAGGAGAAAGGCACAACTTTCACGTAAGACACAAGGATTTATCTCCAAATCCTTTGATATTATTAGTTTAATTAAACAGATTTCCGACTGGATATTCCGACCCATACTAGTTCTTCGTCACTTTTGGTGAAAATTTGAGGGTTCAGTTTTTTAAGTATGATCCAATAGCAGAATCAAACCACCTTTAAGAGTTTAATCTCCTTCGAGTCATAATTAACTTTTTTCGTCTCACCAAAAGTGAAGAAGAGTCACTTTTAGCGAAATCCCCAGCTAGGCCCAAAATCAAAAAACGTAATCAAACTGCACGCCCAGGTTGCTATCCGCTAATTTTCCCCGAAAGATAGGCTCTCAGATAGGGGGCAGTTCGGCTTGTAGCATTTCTGCTTACCTCGGCAGGGCTCCCGGTGGCTACAATCTTTCCTCCCTGGGATCCCGCGCCCGGGCCGATATCGATGATATGATCGCTTCCTGCCACCACGTGCATATCGTGCTCCACCAGCACAACCGTATTGCCGGCATCAACCAGGCGATTAAGTTGGGCCATCAGCCGCGAAACATCGCTCGGGTGAAGGCCCGTCGTTGGCTCATCGAGGATATAAAGCGTGCTTCCGTTCTGCGCGCGCTGGAGTTCAGTGGCCAGTTTAATCCGCTGCGCCTCGCCCCCGGAGAGTTCTGTGGCAGATTGTCCAAGCCTAAGGTAGCCAAGGCCAACCTCCCTTACCGTTTCAAGCGCCCTTGAAATGCCAGGTTCTTCATCAAAGAAATCGGCGGCCTCATCCACTGTGAGCTGCAGCACATCGGCAATATTTTTATCCTTATAGACGATCTTCAGCGTATCCGCGTTGTAGCGTGTTCCCATGCAGACAGGGCAGGGGGTGTACACGCTGGGAAGGAACAGGAGCTCTACCATTACCTGTCCTTCGCCCTGGCAGTTGGCGCACCTGCCCTTGGCCACGTTAAAAGAGAACCGCCCTGCATCATAGCGCTTTTTCCTGGCCCCAGGCGTGCTGGCGAACAGCTTCCTCACCGGATCGAAAAGACCTGTATAAGTGGCCAAATTGCTCCTCGGCGTTCGGCCGATGGGTTTCTGGTCTACCACGACCAGACGGCGGATCCCCTTGAGCCCTCCGGCAATCGCGCCCTTTACCATGTCCTCAGGCTGCTGCTCCAAAAGGTCCGTTCCGCTTTCCGCTTCAGCAGCTTCTGGCTTTTGCCCAAGCGCAGCCCTCACCAGTTCAACCAAAACCTGGGAGATCAAACTACTCTTACCCGATCCCGAAATGCCCGTTACGCTGGTCATTATCCCAATCGGGATGGCAACATCTAAATCCTTTAGGTTATTCTTGTGTACCCCTTCTAGTTCCAGCCACTGTTCCGGTTTCCTTTCTGCCTGTGCATTGGCTTTAGCAGATGGTGTTTTAGGATAGAGATAACCCGCCGTGATGGACGCTTTGCAGTCCTTGATCTTTGCCGCAGGGCCGTTATAGATCACCCTGCCACCGTTTTCGCCCGCACCGGGACCAATGTCTACGATCCAGTCGGCATGGCGGATGACCTCAATCTCGTGCTCGACAACAAAGATTGAGTTGCCATCCTGTTTTAACCGGTCAAGGATATTGAGAAGCGCCCGGGTATCCGCAGGATGCAGTCCTGCCGATGGTTCGTCCAATACGTAAACAACCCCGAAAAGATTAGAGTGTACCTGAGTAGCAAGCCTAAGCCGCTGCAGCTCTCCCGGAGACAGCGTCGGCGTACTCCGTTCCAGACTGAGATAACCCAGCCCTAGATCCAGCATCACCGCTATGCGTGAATACAGGTCAGCTGCGATCCGCTGGGTAACCAGTTTTTTTTCCAGATGATGCCTATTTGAATTATCCCCCTTAGTCGATTGCCGTGCATAAGGACCGAAAAGATCTTGCAGCACCTGGAGCGGTTGTCGGCTCATCTGGGCAATATCCAATCCCTCAAATTTTACCGACAGCGCCTGTTTTTTCAACCTCTTTCCCCCGCAGACCGGGCATTCCTTTCCGGTCATAAACGAAAGCGCGCGTTTTTTCATCAACTGACTCTGACTGGTCGCAAAAGTCTGCAGTACATACCGCCGTGCGCCAATAAAGGTACCCATATAATCGAACTGTTTTTTTGCCCTGATTGCCCTTTGCACCTCTTGCAGGGTATACCCTGGGTAGACAGGAACCGTAGGCGATTCTTCACTATACAAGATAAAGTCACGGTCCTTTTTAGAAAGCTGTTTCCAGGGAATGTCAACATCAATACCCATAGAGGTTAAGATATCTCGCAGGTTCTGGCCCTGCCACGCAGTGGGCCAACTGGCAACCGCGCGCTCGCGGATAGTTTTTGTTTCGTCGGGAACCATGCTCCTTTCGCTCACCTCATATACTTTACCCAGTCCATGGCAGTGCCCACAAGCACCTTCAGGTGTATTGGGCGAAAAGCCTTCTGCATAGATGAAACCTTGTCCGCCCGGATAATCCCCGGCCCTGGAATAGAGCATTCGCAGCAAGTTGGAAAGGGTCGTCACGCTCCCCACTGTAGAGCGCGTCGAGGCTCCTCCGCGCTGCTGCTGCAGCGCAACCGCCGGAGGAAGTCCGGTGATGCTGTCTACCTCAGGGATCGACATCTGATTAAAAAGCCGCCTCGCATAAGGAGATACGGATTCCAGGTACCTGCGCTGTGCCTCTGCGTAAAGGGTACCAAAGGCTAGCGAAGATTTTCCAGATCCAGAGACCCCGGTGAATACTACCAACTGGTCCCTTGGTATTTCCAAATCGATATTCTTTAGGTTATGTTCCCTGGCACCCCTGATAACGATGCTGGGTAATTTTTTTTGTGAAGGCATATCTTGTCAAACAAAGTAAAGAGGATGCTAGTTTTTTTTGATTTCATCTAGGGGCAGAAATGTAAACATAAATTTAACTGAGACAAGGTCACCTGATGTTACCATAGGGGATCTAGCCTTTTTATTTTTCACTTATTTAACTGCCAGCAAGGCAACCTTTTCGATTATCGGCGGCGTAGCCAGCAGTTTATCCGCATGGGCCATCAAAGCCTTGGCAATTTCTCCACTCAGATGTGCATCCCGCCTAGCTTCATCCGCAAAGGTATCGAATATACCGAAGGTAGACGGCGAGATCTGTAGCGCATACCAACGGATAGTTCCGGGTTCAGCTTCGGCCAAAGGCAGGGCACTTTTGATAAAATCTGCAACTTGTTGCTCTTTACCAGCTTTGGCATCGAGGCGGGCCAGTAATGCTAATTTTTCCATTTCGTTTATAATTAAGTAGGATTATCGGCGGCAAAAATTCCACTGCCAAGAAAGCCCGCGAATAGTGCCACGTTATAATATTAACTATCAAATAATCAGATTATTAAAGATTAAAATAATAAAGTGCCCTAGGAAAGCTGAAAGGGTTAAACCTTTAAAGAAAAGAAACATTTAATTTCATACCGGGCGCCCTAGTTCGGGTGGGATGATCCCAAAAGCGGCCCCTTGGTACCCTCCAAACCGGACATCCTTTTCTGAAAGCCTACAACCAGCTAAAAGAAAAGCAACATGATCATACTTTATTTGCCCGTGATTTCCTTCCGGTGCTGCCTGCCCCAATCTGCAAGATTATCTATGATAGTTTTTAAAGTAAGTCCATATTCAGTAAGTTGATACAAAACGGTTACCGGTTGGGTACTTAAAACAGTTCTTTTAATCAATTTATTTATTTCAAGATCCTTAAGTTCCTTACTTAGCATCTTGTTTGAAATACCACTCACGTCATTTAAAATGTCAGAAAATCTACGTTGATTGAAATAACAGACAGAGGAAATTATAGAGATTTTCCATTTTCCACTTAATACATCCATAGCATCATGGACAGCCAGGATCTGTTTTTTATTGTGCTCATTATCCGCCGGACAACAAATATTTTCCATAATTAGTTACCTAGTTACCCAAATGTTACTGTTACTTTTAGTTACAAAGTTACAATAATATATAAAGCTATTCTAAATTTGCATCATAAATTAAATCTATTAAAAATGAATTTTACAGGAAAAAACATAGTAATTACCGGAGGAACAACAGGAATAGGATTTGCAACCGCAACTGCCTTCATTGAAGCGGGCGCAAATGTATGGATTACAGGAAGAAACATTGAAAACCTCGACAAAGCCGCCGCTTTACTCAAAAGCGATCACCTTAAGACCGTTAAATCAGATACCTCAAACCTCGCTGGCATTGAAACTTTGGCCACAGCTATAGCAGAAAGCGGTCAAAAACTAGACGTAATATTTTTAAATGCAGGAATAGCCACCTTTGCACCCATCGCCGAGGCTACCGAAGCCGATTTCGACGCACAGTTCAATACAAACGTAAAAGGACCTTATTTCACCTTACAGAAATTGCTTCCATATAGCTGAATTGAATTATTTCGCTAGTGAAGCTGTCTGTATCATGGATTCAGGAGTGTTCATTTCTGTTTTTAGGGCAGCAAATTTATCAAGGTTCAGTTTTTGTGTTTTACCCATCACCAGGCTGTGGCTTTTGGTGTCGCCCGATAACTTAAGATCTGAATTGTCTTCGATCACAGTATATAAACTTTCAGAATGTGAGTTTATTTTGGCGACCGCGTTTCCTTTAAGAAAAACCTGAAAATATTTTACATCCAGTTTGCCATCTGTTTTTACAACGGCGTCATCTGAGGCCTGAAGACGATAGATGTTTTTTACATACACAGTTATTTTTGCCGTACTTTTATCTTCTGAACTGATCTTTAAAGCATATCCATCCTGAATCACTTTAACCTTTCCGTTATTGTCATCATTGTAGCTGACCCCTTCTCTTCCATTCTGGATTAGTGTAACTTCTATGTTTCCACTTACGATAAGTTTGTTAAAGTTGCTAGGTGCAGATATTTTAGCGGGCTGTTTCTCATCTGCTGAAACGTTTGTCGAGAAGATTGAACAAGTTAAAACGATTGCTGCCAATAAAGATTTTGTTAGGGTTTTGATTGAGGTTTTCATGATGCTGTTGTTTTATATTTTAAATATTTTGTTTCTGTTTTAATGATAAGACGCAGCTAAGGCAGAAACGTTGCAGCAGAAAATGGCCTAATATACCAACGCGGGGTAATTATCGACGAACAGCTTTTAATATCAGGCGAACAAGCGTAATTGTTTTGGCTTATACCTCCAACATTTGATTTGATGAACTTCCCTCACCGGTATATGCGTAGGTGTTCATTTGCGAAGCAGCATATGCTAAAGATTTGATAAGACCTGTTATCAAAATGATAGATGTGCAGCTCAAGGTTCCGGAATGACTTTGATTTTGAGTCTTTTATAAACAGAAAACGGGAACTATCCAGTGGATAAGTTCCCGTTTATGTAAAATATAAATTAAATTTTTGTTGATGAAGCGTGATTTCAAGACTGCTCTTCACAATCCACGCTACCTGGCAGCTGGCTTTTTATAGCTGATGGCGGTTAAAATTTGCGCGGTCAATCTCTACTATTTCATCTTCGATCCTCAAGGCTGCCGGACTTCCGATAACGCGTCTGATTTCATCCTCGATCTGCGGGGTTACCTCGCCGATGATATATCTTGGCATTGCCCTGAACTGATCATGGTGAATATCGGGTAGAACAACCTCTTTTTTGTCTTCGGCTAAATTTGCAAGAGCGATCGGGATCAGTACAGCTTTCTCCTCAAGATCTTCACCCATATCTGCAAGTTCTACAATAACATACCTTACCGCGTTCTGCTCGGGATCAAACAGCAGATCGCGTACATTTCCAACCGAATCTCCGGCTTCGTTCCGCACCGGCCAACTTTTAATGTCAGCCTCGCCATCTGTTAACTGATAAATACTTTTTGAGAGCTCTTCTAAATTGCTGTATACAATAGTTCCTGAATCCATAAGTTGCTTTTTTTGAAAGGGCAATTAAATATTGCTCCTGTTTTTACAACAAGTTTATGGTAAGATGGTTTTCATACAATTCTCAGCTTCAATGAATTTATGAGAGATAAATGGGCTGTCATAGAGTATTGTTTTTGTCGTAAATGGCTCTCTTTTAGTCATTTGTTAAATTGTTGGGCTTTCCGCCAAAGAAATGGATTATCAGTGGAAAAATATTTTATGAAATGCTTTTGACGCTGTTTTTTGTTCTTTCTCAAACCCGTTCCATATGGTCATTTACGAAAATTCAGGCTTTGAATTACTAACTGCAATTGAAGAAATTTCTTTTAGAACTTTCGCGCTAAAAGGATGGTTGCCGATCAGCCATCTTTTAATCTCATCGGGATTGATGTCCAGCATGGCAGCTAAGTCATCTTCGGACAGCCCCTTTTCAGACAGGATTTCTGCAGTTTGAGCTGCAAGTTGATGATTCATTTGCGTTAATTTCTCAATGGCCGGGTTACCGGTTTCTTGAAGCCATATGGAGACAAAGTCGTTTTCTTCCATTTTATGGATGTATTGATTGGGTCAGGGATCTGTTGAAACCATTTTACGGCTCAACTTTAATTACTGGCGCAAATTTAAACATTAGCCCTGTTTTTGCAAATCAGCCTCGAAAATGTTTCCTGCGATAAGCTTTCCCTGATTGTTCTATAAACAAATATATCCGGATACCATAGTACTTTAAAAATCCGATTGATGAAAGTTGGGTAAGGGTTAGTCGCCCGCACGTCCACAAAAAAGATTCAGTACAGCCCTGTTTTTAGAACGCTGATTTATTGCGGTGTTAATATTCATCTGCCATTTTACGCTACTTGGTATTTCGAAGGATTCTTTAGAAAAGTAATCATCAATTATTTTTAAAAAACAAGCTATCCAATGTTAAATTTGTACGGGTAACATTTATATATGCCAAAAATCTTGATATGATAAAACATTTCCAAAATTTACTGATTATTTTCTCCTTGTTGTTGTGCGGACATGCTTTGGCGCAGGATAATGCGATCATAGTAGCCATCCGAAAGGAATACAATAGGATAAACGGGCTTAAGCTGAGCCAGCAGAATTATAAGTATGAAAAGGAAGGGTGCGTGGAAGATGGAAGGGTGAATTATTTTTTTGAAGGTAAAAGCATTGTTAAAATAACCGAAGCAGGATCAATCGGTGATGGTTCATGGACGGCCAGCTATTTTTACCGTGCAGGAAAACCCATATTCTGTTATGAGTTGATTGAAGGCGGGCCGGCAGCGGGACCAGATATCAAAACAGAACACCGGATCTATATCAAAGATGGCCGGGCATACCGCGTAATGGAAGGGAAGAAGGTGATGAAAAGTGAGAATATATCAAAAGAACAGATCCAGCGCGCAAATAACATTTATAAGGCTTATGCAACCAAAAAGTTTGCAGATGCACTTTGCTTTTAATACATAATTAGTAGTTAGCGGCATATGACAGCGCAGAACAATTATCTTTTTGAACCCGAGCCTGCCAGGTGGGGCTAAGAGGAGACCCTTATTTATGACATGAGCTGAAAGAGGCAGCACGGCAAATGGAAAAGATCATATCTTGTGAAGAGCTTGCTCATTTTTTATCATCAACTGTCGATAGAATTATTGAAGATAAGTTAAGCAGTAAGGAAACGCATTACCAGGCGCGTTATAATCCCGGTAGTGGTATCTCAGAAGGAATGATCAGCTCGGAGTTTTGGCTTCATACCGCTTTCCCGTTGATCATGAGCCGGTTTCAATATAGGCAGAGAAGTGATTCGATCTGAAAAAATGATAAAGAATATACGATGAAACCCCTGCTGCCCGGTCAGCGGAACGCATCAAAGGATGAGGAAAGGATCTGTGCCACAGCTCGAGGGCAGGCTCTCTGGCGGTTTACCTTTTCGCTCCTTTTTATATCTTTGCCTTAGATATGAAAACAGTTCAGGACCTGCGCGAAACCTTTGGGGATATTGATATCTACTTATTTGACCAATTGTTGAAAGGTACTTATTCCAACTGCAATAGGGTGTTGGATGCGGGATGTGGTACGGGGAGAAACCTGATGTACTTCTTGAAAAACGGGTATCAGGCCTATGGAATCGATAGTAGTGCTGAGGCCATAGCCCAGCTGCAGGTAAGTGCGGAACAGTTTTCAGCTGCAGCTGGAAAAGACCGTTTTCAGGTGTCACTGGTCGAAAACATGCCCTTTGAAAATGAAAAATTTGATCTGGTTATCAGCAGTGCAGTGATGCATTTCGCCGAAAGTCTGAAGCATTTTGAGGCCATGCTTGAGGAAATGTGGCGAGTGCTGAAGCCAGGAGGTTACTTTTTTTGCAGGCTATCTTCCGACATCGGTATTGAATCCTCAGTTCATTTTATCGGTAATGGAAGGTATATCATTCCCGATGGTTCCGAACGCTTTCTGGTCAATCAGGAAATGCTGATCCGGATCACCAATAAGCTGGGGGCCGCACTCCACGAGCCCCTCAAGACCACCAATGTACAGAATATGCGCAGCATGACCACCTGGTGCATCAAAAAATAAAAAGTAGCTTAACTCGTTTATCGCATTTACCTAAAAAAATATCATAAATTTTAATTGCTATGGCCAGCATTACGCCCAACGAACTTGCACAGGTGGCAGAAAAACTGGAAAGTCTGTTAAAGAACTTTAATATTTCCCTTAAAGTCGGCCTTCCAAACATCATTGCCCTCCACCTGCCCGTTGATCTTACTTTTAAAGATGAAACCGCTATGGTTGAATTTGGTGATCAATCCCTTAAAGCCGCCGGGGTCCATCTGCATACCCAGCTTGAAATGGTTTTTATCGGCGCTGCTCAAAGCCCTGTCAGTATTCTTCTAAAGGGTACGCCCAAAATAGATATCAACTAGAAGCTATTTAAAGTTACGTGCAGGCGGAAAAATTGCGCCATCAGCCTGTTCTCTTTTCTGCGTACGTTTGTTTTCTGCAGGGAATGGCGAGCGTTCGTCTGCCCGCGAAAGTGTCAGCAGCGGCAGTTCTTCCTGTCCGGCATCGGTCAGCCCTTTCAGCATCCCAGTGAGATCAAAACACCGCTTGACAATTATATGCACTACTTCGCCCTCGCGTTGCAGTTTCCCCTCAACCATCAACAGTCTTGCGCCTAAAATTTCCTTTCTGTATTTTTCAAAAAGCTGTTGAAAAACCACCAGATTGGCTACACCTGATTCATCCTCAATGGTAATGAAACATACCCCTCCGGCCGTTCCCGGACGCTGGCGCACCAGGACCAGCCCGGCGACTTTCACCAGCCTTCCGTCCCAGGATTCTGCTGATTCTTTGGTGGAAAGAATCTTCAGCAGACTTAGCTTTTCCCGCACAAAACTCACCGGATGTGCTTTAAGTGATAGCGCTGTTGTGTCATAATCCTGCACCACATGCTCCGAATCGCTCATTAACGGCAGTGACAGCTGTGGTTCCTTTTCGCTTTCAGAGGCCTGCTTTTCAAAAATGCCAGCGGGTCGGTCTGCCAGCGCCGAAACTTCCCAAAGTGCCTGCCGCCTGTCCATTCCCAATGAACGGAACGCATCTGCATCAGCCAGCCTTTCCAGCGTATTCTGCGATACCCCGGCATCCATGATCTCATGTATGGTGCGGTAAGGCTGCTTTCTTGCCTTGACAAGCAGTTCCATTTCCGCTGTAGCAATCCCCTTGATCTGCCTGAAGCCCAGGCGCAAGGCATGGTAGGTTCCGCTTTTTTCCTCTAGCAGGTTGTCCCAGGAAGAATAATTGACATCAATCGCCCTCACTTCAACCCCATGGTTCCTGGCATCGATCACAATCTGTGCCGGTTGGTAAAATCCCATGGGCATGCTGTTGAGCAGCGCTGCTGCAAATACATCGGGATAATAACATTTCAGCCAGCAGGAGACATAAACCAATAATGCAAAGCTTGCTGCATGGCTTTCTGGAAAGCCGTAACTTCCAAAACCCTCGAGCTGCCTGAAGATCCTCTTGGCGAAATCCTCGCTATAACCCCTTTCGAGCATCCCGTTGATGAGCTTTTTTTCAAACTGGTTAACCAGTCCCTTGAACTTGAAAGTGGCCATGCTCCGCCGTAGCGCATCAGCCTCGGCCGGGGTAAATCCCGCGGCTACAATGGCTATTTTCATGGCCTGTTCCTGGAACAGGGGTACGCCGAGTGTTCTTCCCAATATCTCTTTAAGCTCGGGTGAGGGGTATTCAATATTCTCCTCACCGTTCCGCCGCCTTAGGTAAGGGTGCACCATATCGCCCTGTATCGGCCCGGGACGCACAATGGCCACCTCGATCACCAGGTCATAAAAGCAGTTTGGCCGCAGGCGTGGCAGCATGGACTGCTGTGCCCGGCTCTCTATCTGGAAAACCCCAATGGTGTCGGCTTGAGTGATCATCTCGTACACCTTGGGATCATCCTCCTGGTTGATCTTGGCAAGGGTCAAGTCCATATCATAATGTTTTTTGGCCAGATCAAATCCCTTCCTGATGCAGGTAAGCATACCCAGGGCCAGCACATCGATCTTAAGAAAGCCCAGCGCATCGATATCATCCTTGTTCCATTCAATGTTGGTACGGTCCGCCATACGGGCATTCAGGATAGGGCAGAGGTCGGTCAGTTTTCCACGGGTAATGACAAATCCGCCGGTATGCTGACCGAGTTGGCGGGGAAAACCCATCATCTGGCCGGTAAGCTGCAGTACTTTTTTCAGCAGCGGATCCTTTGGGTTGAGGCCGGCTTCCAGTATACGCGCCTCCTCAAACCATTCATCGGTAAATTCCCAGATTGCCCCTGATAATTTACTTACCGTGTCCACCGAAAGCCCCATTGCCTTGCCCACATCGCGGATCGCCCCTTTTTGATGCTGCTGGGTGACCGTAGCGACGATGGCGGCGCGGTCACGGCCGTATTTGCCGTAAATGTACTGGATCACTTCCTCCCTTCGCTCATGTTCAAAATCCACATCAATATCAGGTGGCTCGTTACGGGCCGAGGAAATAAAGCGTTCAAAGAGCAGGTCAAACTTGGTGGGGTTGACCGAGGTAATGCCAAGGCAATAACATACCGTGGAATTGGCAGCAGAACCCCGGCCCTGACAAAGGATGCCCTTTGAACGGGCAAACTTGACAATATCATATACGGTGAGAAAATAGGAAGCATAATTCATTTCCTCCATAAAGGCCAGCTCATAATTGATATTGGCCGAAATTTTCTCCGGTATCTCATCCCCGAACATCTCTCTGGCCCCTTTCCAGCTCAAGTAAGTGAGCTCCTGCTGGGGTGTGCGGCCACCGGAGGTGATCTCCTCTGGATAAACATACTCCAGGCTGTCCAGAGAAAACCGGCAGGATTCTGCCAGCAGTACGCTGTTGGTGATTGCATCAGGATACTGCCTGAAGAGCCTGGTCATCTCTGCCTTGTCCTTTAAATGCCGCTCTGCATTTTGGTGGAGCAGAAAACCTGCGTTCTGGACCGTGCATTTTTCCCGGGTACAGGTCAGTATATCCTGTAGTTCCCTGCGCTGTGGATGATGATAATGCACATCATTGGTGGCAATAAGGGGAATGCCCAGCCCTTTGGACAACTGGTCGAGCCTGAAGAGCCTTTTATGGTCATCCCCGGTATACCCCCGGGTTGCAGCCAAAAAAAGATTTTCCCCGAGTTTTGACCTGAAATCTGCCAATTGCGATTTAAATGCTGCTTCATAATCAAAAAGCGAATTTAATCCCTCCGGTGGGATCACAATAAACTTCATTCCCTGGCAATAATTAAATACATCGGCCTGAAAAAGGTGGCAGCTGCCTTTTTCCGCGCGCATATTTCCCAGGCTCAGTAACGCAGAAAGACGTCCATAGGCCGCCCTGTCAGTTGGATAGGCAAGCAGCGAAGGTGCGTCAAGCAGATCAAGCCTGCAGGCTGGGATCAGTTGGATGTCATGATTCCTGGCGGCCACATGCGCACGCACAATCCCCGACAGGGTATTGCGGTCGGTAATGGCCAGTTTCTGATAACCCATCTGAGCTGCCTGATCAATGAGTTCCTCGGGATGAGAGGCGCCGCGCAAAAAACTAAAATTACTGGTGACCTGAAGCTCTATATATTCCATCCTTATTTAAGCAAAAAAACCATGTATAAACCATCCCGAGGTTTTCTCCGAGCTGTAGTGCCCGGACCTGAACAGCCAGTAGCGTTTTCCCTCAGCGTCCTCCAATTGATAATAATCGCGGTGCTCACCTTCTTCCAGCCACCATTCCCGCTCAATGCGCTCAGGGCCGTCCGCCTTTTTCACCTGGTGGGTGATGCCCTGATAGCGGAAGAGCATTGGCGGATAATCAGGAATGGGCGCAGAAACCTGGACCGGTTCGGGTATGTTCAGCAGCTGTACCGGCCTGGGGCGGTCCGTCCGCCAGGGCAAAGAAAGCGGCTCAAGGAGCGAATCCACTTTTTTGATCGATCGTTCCGGCCAGTGATGGGGCTGGGGCAGGTAACGCTGAATGGCCTGGGGACCGACTTTTCCGGCAAGCCTATCCAAAAGTTCACTCACCTTTTGATCTTCCATACCTTTTTCTGCCATCCATAAAGCTTCCTGCCGTGGATCCAGTGTCTCTACCTTTGCAGCATCCATGGTAAAAAGCTCAATCCCCATTTTAGGCTCAATCTGATCGATCTTCAATGAAAAAAGCTTGAAAAGGTGGCTGATATTAGCGCTTGGGCCATTGGTGCCGATCATGGTCCTGATCAGCTTTCCATCGATCCGGTAGCTTTGCAGCAAAGCGGACCGAATGCCCATGCCATCCTTTTTAAGGTGGGCACAAAGCTGGGTCAGTAGTTTTTCAATGGCCAGCTCAATGCCTTTGCGCGTGCGGATCGGCTCCATGCTTTCCAGGCGGGCACTGTACACTTCGGGCAGGGCGATAGGGGAAAACCCCTCTTGCTTTTGCCCGAGAACCTGTTCGATCCTTTCCATGCTTTCCTCTCCGATACGTCTGCGCAGCACCGACCGGGGCATAGAGATAAAGCTCTCCACGGTCTTCAGCCCAAGCTTGATCAGCTTTTGACTGGCAAGGGGTGAAAGCCGGAGCGCCATCGGGGGCAGGGATAAAAGTGCGCTGAGTTCTTCACCGCTTTTAACAATGGGAGTGGTTTTACCGTAACGCGACACCGCCCATGCAGTTCCCATGGTATCCGATACAGCAGCCCTGACATAATAACCGAGCCCCCGCAAACGGTTCACAATCTCACGCAGGTATTCCCTTTCTCCTCCCCAGAGGTGAGCGCAGCCGCTGATGTCCAGGGTCAGGCCCTGGTCTTCCTCTATGGCGACCAATGGCGAGTATCGTATGCACCATTCCCCAATTGCCTTCAAGAGTTTTTCTGATTTATGGCTCTGGTTTTCGATCACTTCCAGACCGGGAACAATAGCCCTGGCGTCAGCCAGCGGCATGCCCTGATGAATACCGAGCAAAGCAGCCTCATGACTCACAGCGGTAATAACCATGCGGTTGGCAGCCTTGTCCGAAAAGACAAGCGGCAAAGCTTTAAGCGCTGGCCGTTTGATGCGGATCCAGTCCGTGAGCAGCGTAGAAAACCATATGGACATATATCTTTTCTGCATCATACCGCCTTTCTGATTTCTCCGGTATGGATAACCGTTTGGTTTAAAATATTAAAACTTCCCCCGCAGTATTCAACCGTCCAGTTGCCCGGCAACCCGTTCTTGACTTTTAGCAGCTCGACATTCCACTTTGGAAAGCCGAGTCCGGGCATGCCGTCAATTGCCCCGCTCGGCAGAGCTGAGATCTTCCACCTGGCCGCCGCCAGTGTGGAACTGAGTTTCTCCGCGTTTTTCCGGATGATAAAAGAAGTTACACGGCTTTTTTCAATCACCAGTTGCAGTCTTCTGCTTTGGGCAAAATTGAGCTCATCCAGTTCGGTGACCACTGCAGCAAGGCTTTCGCACTTTAAAGCCTCCTCGCTGGCCCACAATACATCCCTTTCACTTGAGAGGTCAATAAAGACGATGCGTTCCGGTGACAGCCCAAAAGTGATCATCGATGGGGGAAAAATTTTTCTCTGGGTACTGATCCACAGGCACAGGCCTCCCTTTTGCATCAGAGTGGAGAGCAGTGCAGAAATAAATCCGCCACTTGCCGCAGCATCCTCAAGGTTTGTGCTCAGGAATTCATGGATGGCAGCAAGGGGAAATACCTTGCCGGGAAAAGAGGCACTGATCTGGCCAAGTCCAAAGTCCATGGCAGGGCCATCTCCAATAGGCTTACAGCCCTGAAGGCTCAGGATCTGTTCCTGAAGCTTGCTAATGATATCCCTTTTAACTGCTGTCATTGCTTATCTCCCATTGCGCTGATAAAATGCCCATGCAACAGACACAAAATTAAAACTAAAAATATTAGTAATTATAATTGTTAACAAAAATAACCTGAAACGGTTTAAAAGTCCTTTAAAGCCAATAAAGTTGTTGTAAAAATGTGGATAAATGCTAATTTAATTAGTAAAAAGAATTATATTTGTACTTTGAAAAGAAGAAAACATCCTGATTATGATCGAGCTGGAATATTTTTTTTGTGGTGAAAATGGTGAAGTGGAGGTTTATCAGCTGATCCGGTTTGGAGCAGGTGAGCCCTGGAGGATTGTGCTGGATGGGGAACTTCTTGGCAGTCTGGAAAATCTGAATGGCATATGGAGACAGCTGAGCGGTGATGAGCTCACGGCAGAGCTTTTTAAAGCACTGACCGGGCACATTGAGCATGGGTACTTCAACCGGTTGCCTGAAGAAATCTGCTCAAGATGGCCAGACCTGGTTGAAAAGTTGGTATTAAGGTCTGATGCAGATTATATGGTGATATGTAAGGAAGGTATCAGCTTTAAAAGCTTTGAACAGGTATTTTCAAAATTCATACCTGGCCTGCTCAAAGATGAATGGGCAGTAAAATTCCAGGTCTTCAACCATGATTTTTGTGATGATTTCCTTTTAGAGGCCAGACCACTGGTGTACAAAAAGCAAAAATTTGGCGGGCAAAAGGTGATCAGGTAATGGAACAGTTGAGCTTTTTTGGATATAGCGGGCAGACCCCTGGATTGCCTGCAGATGTGCTGGACTACCGACCGGGGTTTATTCATCAGTACAAAAGCGATTTTTTGCTTGAAACCTTTATTGATCGCACACCATGGCAACAGAAACTGGTGAAGATGTATGACCGTGAGGTGCTTACCCCAAGGCTGACTGCCTGGTATGGGGATATGCAAGGGATAAATTATGATTCCCTTGGAAAATCCATCCCACTAGAATGGACACCAGAACTTTTGGAAGTTAAAAAAATGGTTGAGCCCGTCTCGGGCATTACTTTTAATAGCGTACTGCTCAATTATTACCGTGACGGGCTGGACTCGGTCGCCTGGCACAGCGATAAGGAAACGGTTATGGGATCACACCCCATCATCGCCTCAGTTTCCTTTGGCTCGGTCAGGAGTTTTGATATCAGGAAAAAACAGGATCACCGGGAAAAGCATTCGGTCCGCTTGGAGCATGGCTCTTTATTGATCATGAAGGGGGATCTCCAAGCTCGCTGGGAGCACCGGATTGCCAAGACCACCCAAAAAACCGGTCCCAGAATAAACCTCACCTTTAGAAAGATTGTGGGCTGATGCTAAATCTGCCCATCTTATCAGTATATCACCGGATCCGGGCAAATAAGCCTTTTATTGAAAGGTAATGCTATAGATGTAACGAATCTGATCGGATTTGATTTTCTTAAGCAGAATTTGGGAATTTTTGGATAAGTTTATCTATTCAAAATAGCGCCATTTTGTGATAAGGTGATATCATCAATGGAGCATGATATAAATTTGGAAAAATATGGTAGAGTTAGCTGGATTTGAGTTTTCCCAAAATGATGAGGATAAGCGGTTGAAGACGGTGGAACGTTATAAAACAGCAAGCAGTCCCTCTGAGCATAGTTTACATGATTTCGCGGAGCTCGCTTGCCAAATCTTTGATCTGGATGGCTGTCTAATTGCTCTCATCGGTCAGAAAGAGATAATTTTCAGGGCCAATATCGGGTTCAGTAAGGAGAATTCAGAACCTAGATCGAGTTCCCTGATCGGCCGGCTCCTGCCTGCAGAGACAGTAAGCATTATCGTCCAGGACAGTCAGGACATCAACTTTTCCCAGCTTGATACCAGCCACATCAGGTTTTTTGCAGGTGTTCCGCTGATTTCCCGCGACGGTGATAATATTGGGACACTCTGGATGATAAACCATACCCCGGTCAGATTCAATCAGAAAAAACAGGGATTGCTCGCCAAATTCGCTAAGGTGGTGATGGACAGGATGGGTTTATGGCTGGTTGCAGCAGAGGAGATTTCTTTAAAGGAGAACAATAAAAAGCTGGCCTCTGCTCACGAAAAGGCCGTTGAAAAAATGTCCCACCTTATTGCCTACCAGGAAGAGATTGCACATGCCAACGTGGTGCTTGAGAAGGTGCTGGACAGTTTTGAAATGATATTTCTTAAGGCGCCGATGGCAATGGGGATATGCGCTGCAGCCCATAAGAATCTTTGGCAGGCCAATGAGGCATTAACCAGGCTGTTTGGAACAGAGACCATGGTTTTGGGTGAGCGGCTGGATAATCTGATACAGGATATAGACGGTCAGGATTTTATGAGGCTTTTGGAAGAGGTACGTCTTCAAAGGAAACCCTATCAGGCAAAGGAGGCCAAGCTGCTCATTCGGCATGGCGACGGGCAAAGACACATCTTTGCCAATCTTTCCCTGCAGCCCGTCGGCAGAATGGGGGATGAGCATGAGAATATCATGTTTATTATTGACGATGTCTCTGATCAGGTATTCCTTAGGCAGGTAGCCCAAGAGGCGAATGAAGTGCTCATCAACGCCATTGGTGATGCCGATCTGGGCTACACTGTTGTTGAATTCTCCACCGGGAAGATGAGCTCGAATGCCAGGCTTAAACGGAATTACGGATTTCTTGCGGACCAAGAATTCACTTATCCGGATCTGTTCGAGGCGATGTTGCCACAATACCGTGATCACATTAAGCAAGCTGTGCAAAAGGCCATTTCCAATAAAAGTATCTATCAGGCAGAATACCAGGTGAGGTGGCCCGATGGTTCAGTGCACTGGGTTAGGGGCTACGGCAAACCAATGTATGATGCCAATGGAAATGCGACACATATTATCGGCTTAAACAAGCTCATCGATTCCACGCATCACAGTTAAGGATAAGCTTGGCTTAGGAAGTTTTTGTTTCGATCATTATCATGCATTAGCCCTGTTTGTCAAGCTCGTAAAGCTGGATCATCGGGACGCAAAAAGATCTCTGCAATTCATGTTTTAAGATTTATCATCTCAGCACAACACCTCAACCAGGGATCTGATCCACAATGGAACCACCAACAAAATCCCTGTCGCTATAAATGCAATTGCACTTATCCTCATCCTTGGGATAACTTACACTTCGGATTCTGGTCTGCTGGAATGAAACACCATGAATTTGATTTCTGAACTTCACCTCAATTCCTCCACACCGGCCGGTCATGCCTTTTTCCATCCGGGAGCGGATTTACCTTGGTTTTATGCGCTCGGTTTTCCAGGCAACCGCCGGAAGAAAACAGGCTCATGTTAAATCAATCCTCAGCGGATTTATGAACATATATATATTCCGGTCCATTTCCTTTTTGGGGCAGCAAACCCCGGTCAGGAAAAGACTACTCAATCATTTAATAGCCGGATATTGCTGCGCCCTTTATATTATTTCACCGGCATTTGGAAGGATGGTGGCAAGGAAGTATCCTCAGATGCCCAAAGTTTGTTCGGACGTTTTCCCATTACAAGTTCCAATTTTCCACCTTTCATTAAATCCTCATGGGAAAACCACGACTTGTTCCATACCTGCCCGTTCAATTTTGCCGATTGGATATATTTGTTTTCAGGCGCATAATTCAGGCAGTTCAGCTCGAATTTTTTACCATTCCCCAGATCAAGCGTGACATTTGCAAATGTGGGGCTGCCGATCACATACATGGGAAGGCCTGGGGTAATCGGGTAGAAACCCATCTGCGAGAACACCACAAAAGAAGTCAGGCCCCCACCGTCCTCATCACCAGGGATACCCATTAAATCATTACGGAACCATTGTGCAAGTAAACTTCGGACCCTTTTCTGCGTGCGCCAGGGCTGTCCCGCATAATTGTACAGGTAAGGGATATGCATAGCCGGTTCATTACCCATGGAAAACTGCCCTACATTGCCGGTATGATCGGGCAGCTGTGAATAAAAATCAAACCTGCTTTTGCCAAGCGGGGTATTGTACATTTTTTCAAGTTCATCGACAAAGGCCTGTTTGCCTCCGATCATATTCACCAAATCGCCCAGATTGTGCAGCACATCCCATCTGTATAGCCACCCGTTATTTTCATCATACGTTTCCCTTGCACCAAGCCCGCCGGAGAAACGGTAATCCAAAGGCTTAATAAAATTGCCCTGGGCATCCTTTGGATGAAAAAATCTTGTTTCGCTATTGAATACGGTGTGGTAGCTAGAGCTTTTATTCAGAAAATATTCTGCCTCATCGTTTTTGCCCAGTTGGCGGGCGATATTGCCCAGGCACCATTCATCGTAGACCGTACCGAGGGTTACCGCGATAGGCTGGCGTTTTTCAAAACCGTGGACTTCCGGAGCGGTTTCTTTTTGCCCCTGTGGCAAAGCCGGGAAATAGCCTTTATCCTTAAAGAACTGATCGAGAACCCCTGCTCTTTTTGATGACCATGGGGCAAGGGTTTTTTCGGTAATACCAGCTTTGCAATACTGGTAGGCCTCCTCCAGGTTAAAACTTCTCAATCCCTTGCTGTAGGCATCAATAATGGTCGCCACACCATGGTTACTGTTCATCCTGCGGCTGTCCCCGGTTACCTCGGGAAAGGTCGGCATCCAGTGGTCGCTCATCTGCTGGGCCATCCGCAGATAAGAATTGATCATATTGCCTTCCATTTTAGGCTCGATGATCACTCTCAGCGGGTGAGTTGCCCTATAGGTATCCCAAATCCAGTCGTCGGTAAAAAAAGGTATTCCGTTATCGGCATGTACTTTCCCGTCAAATGCACTGAAATATTTTCCGTCCTCGGATAAACTGATCATGCGTTCATAGGTACGGTAAAGGGAGGTATAAAATATGGTTTTGGCCGTTTCATCCGTTCCGCTTATCTGGATTTTTCCAAGGGTCGTATTCCAGATTGTCTTTCCGGTCTGTGCCACCTGATCCAAATTGTAATCCCTGATTTCCCGGCGCAGATTGTTTTTAGCCTGCTCTACACTGATAAAAGAGATGCCGTAACGTGCTTTGACCTGTCTGGTCTGAACCGGATATTTCAAAATCAGGTAAGCATCCCCTCCAGATGTGGACTGCTGCTTTAGGTCGATTGAGGAACCTTTCTGTGTGCCCGATTCAACAGGAGCCAGGTCGGTTTCGAAATAAAGGTAAACTTTGGTGTTATTGTCCAGTTTCTGAAAACCGCTCACCACATTCCCTTTAACTTCAAGTTCGCCGTCTCTGGTATTTACTACCAGATAGGCCGGAAGCGAACCTTGCGAAAAGTTGATCGCGTAAATCCCCGACTGGTGGGAAGGGGCAAACTGTACGTTTATGCCATAATCATCCAGGTCGACCTGGTAGTAGTAAGGCTTGATCACCTCGTTGTCATATCCGTAAGAGATAACATTCCGGGAATTTTTCAGATCGCCCTGGAAGGGACTGAGGTTAAAAGCAGAACTTCCCCTGTGGCTGGTGATCACAATGGGCAGGCCATCGATGGTGTTGCTTGTGAAATTATCGCGTTCGGGATAAACCCTTAACAGACTGTTTGGTAAATGAACGGTAGGATAGGTAGGAACAAGCAGATGGCTGATGTTTCCAATATATGGATTGACATAATCCACAGGTTGTTTTTTCCCCTGTGCGTGTGCGGAATTGATACTGATGGTGAGCAGGATGATCCCGCTCAGTAAGGAATTTATATATTTTTTCATGTCGGCAGTTCCATCGGATGTGGCAAACATAACATTTTTTGAAAAAGATTTGCAGTCACCGGCAAATTCTGAATGTATTATTCGTGATGTAGTCTGTTTACAGGTATAGAAAATCACTAATTCGATTTATCCTAAAATATTACAAGCAAAAAAAAGAGCGGTGGGAACAAGTCTCACCGCTCTTGAAAATTTATTTTTTATTGACTACTTTGCTAAAGAGGCAGTTTGTACGGTGCCGGTTGCAGGTGCGGTCATTTCTGTTTTTAATGCAGCAAATTTATCCAGGTTTAATTTTGGCGTGTTTCCCATTACTACGATGTGGTTTGCTGTTTTACCGGTTAATTTCAGGTCTGCGCGTTCTTCCATTACAGTATACAGGCTTTCTGTATTTGAGTTGATTTTTGCAGCCGCATTTCCTTTTAAAAATACCTGAAGATATTTAACATCAAGTTTACCATCTGTTTTTACCACAGCATCATCAGATGCCTGTATACGGTAAATGTTTTTTACATTGATGGTGATCTTTGCAGGGCTGTCATCTGCAGAGGTGATTTTTAAGGTTGATCCGTCCTGGATCACTTTCACTTTTCCGTTGTTGTCATCGTTATAGCTGACGCCTTCTCTTCCGTTCTGGACCAAGGTCACCTCTACGTTTCCACTTACCATTACTTTGTCGAAGTTTTTCGGAGCGGAGATTTTAACCGGTTGTTTTTCTTCTGCTGATACGCTGGTAGAAAAGATTGAAGCGCTTAATACTACAGCTGCCAATAATGATTTTGTTAGGGTTGTAATTGAAGTTTTCATAATGCTCTTATTTATATTTTTAAAATGTTTTTGTGATTGTTTTGATAATGAGACGCAAGGAAAGGCAAAACGTTGCAGCGGTATTTTGCGCATTATACCAACGCGGTGTATTTCTCGACCAACTGCTTTTAATATTCGTCCAAAAACGGTTCATTTTGATTAAATGTTTTCTTTGGCATTCGCTATGCAAAGTTAATGGGCGGATTCTTGTTGCATCTGCCATTATTATTATCAATGCGTTAACAAATGATCAGATCCTGCATAGCGTTCTGTTGCCTTTGGCCGGATCGCGGACATTTAATTAACATTGAGTAAACAACTGCTTAAAGCATGGTTGATACCTTTGAGCCGACAGGCTTTTTGGTCTCACTGATCCATTATGAAAAACCATTACCGCATACCCTGCAATATATTGTTGCTCTTATTCTTTACTTCTGCCTGTTTTGCGCAGTCCCCGGCCGGAAAGCTTAAGGCTGTTTTCCAACAAAAATCCAAAACAATACTTGTGGCCTCGCATAGGGGCGACTGGAGAAATGCACCTGAAAATTCCATGCAGGCACTCTCCAACAGTATTGAAAAGGGATTTGACCTGATGGAGCTTGATGTAAAAATGAGCCGGGATAGCGTAATGGTTGTCATGCATGACAATACCATAGACAGGAGTACCAACGGTAAAGGGAAGGTAGGGGATTATACCCTGGAAGAGTTGAAAAAGTTCAGGCTTAAAAACGGTCTGGGACGCGTGACCGGACACCAGATCCCTACCTTAAGCGAGATGATGCTGGCCGCCAAAGGCAGGATACTGATCAATGTGGACAAAGGAAATGATCACCTTGATCTGGTATTCAAAGTGCTCGGTGAAACTTCAACGCTCGATCAGGCAATCGTTAATGTTGGTGATGATATGCCTTACGCAGCACTGAGGGCAAAAAATAACATTCCCAAAGATGCTTACCTGATGGTGGTGGTGAATGCAAAAAATAAAGACATGCAAGCCCTGATCAATTCCTATGCATCAAATAAAAAAACGGTCATCCAGCCCATTTTTGACACGGATACTTTGGCCAATCTTAAATATTTCAAAGAAAGCAAACATAACCACCTGATCTGGTTGAACAGCTTATGGCCCTCGCTAAATGGAGGCCATGATGATGACCGTGCCGTAGAAAAGAACGAGAAGGAAGAAAGTTGGGGGTGGCTTATTGCCTACAAGCCTGTTTTTCTGCAGACGGACAGACCGGCTGAACTGCTGATCTATCTGAAAAAAAAAGGGCTTCACCACTAATTATCCCATAGCCTCTACCTGTACGTTGACCGCTAAATCTAGGGCGGTAATGAAGCCGCTGATCAAAGGAAATCACGGTTACAGTTATACCGGAATTGGAAAATGCACCAATAAGGCTTGATATCCCTGCTTATCGAAATGATTTTTCAGGATCTGACTGCCAGCAAAAATAACCGGCTTTATAGGTTCCGGTAATGATGGCCTGTTTATCCGTGCCGTGGAAAAAAATATACTGTATTAAACTTGTGGAAGCATCAGCAGAAATGGATTTTAAAAAAGTATATCCCTTTGCTGAAAGTCAGCAGGTCCTGTTGCGGGGGGAAATGGAAGGGGAATCCCCGGCCGAAGGAGCTGCCTTTTACCCAGCGGAATGATCCAACAGCCGCGGAGGAAAAATATTGATTACCATTCTTTCAATTGAATGTAAAATACAATGGGCAGTGAAACAATTCTGTCCCTTTGCAGGTAATACCTGGTATTAATTTAAAATCAAAAGAACGTCCATATGGAATATAGAAGATTGGGAAAATCAGGTTTGCAGGTGAGTGCACTGGGGCTGGGAAGCTGGCTTACCTTTGGTGCACAGATCAGTGATAAGGTTGCTGATGAGCTGATGGGGATAGCATATGATGCAGGTGTCAACTTTTTTGATAACGCAGAAGGCTATGCAGAGGGTAGGTCAGAAACCGTTATGGGAAAGATCCTAAAGTCTCAAGGGTGGGACAGGGAGTCATTTGTGGTATCCAGTAAAGTGTTCTTCGGAGCTGAAAACAAAGGCGTCAATCAGACGGGACTTTCACGTAAGCACGTTACTGAAGCCTGCCATGGAGCATTGAAACGCCTTCAGGTAGATTATCTGGATTTATACTTTTGTCACCGACCGGATAAAAATACACCCATTGAGGAAACTGTCCTTGCGATGAATACTTTGATCCAACAGGGAAAGATCTTGTACTGGGGAACTTCGGAATGGAGTGCTGCTGAAATTACCGAGGCCATCGCCATCGCGAAAGATTACCGCATTGCAGGTCCGACAATGGAGCAGCCTCAGTATAATCTTTTTGAAAGGAAGAAACTAGAGGATGACTTTTTGTTGCTTTTCAGGGATCACGGTTTGGGAACAACCATATGGTCGCCCTTAGCATCCGGTTTGCTATCAGGAAAGTATACCAAGGGAGATGTGAAGGACACCCGTCTGGCAGATGCGAAACTGGGCTGGCTAAAGGATAATGTGCTGCAGGCAGACAGGCTCGAGAAAGTGGAAAAACTGCAGGAAGTTGCCGATAAACTAAATGTATCACTGGCCAAGTTTTCGCTCGCCTGGTGCCTGAAAAACCCGAATGTAAGTTCTGTGATTTTGGGGGCTTCAAAAGCAGGGCAGCTGAAGGAAAATCTGACCGCTCTGGAAGTTGTGCCGCTTTTGAATGATGAAATTTTGGAGCACGTTGAACAGATTATGGATACAAAGCCCAAACTGCCACAGTTTTAAGCAGGGGGTCAACACCAGGATTTTACCGGATAAGCACCATAGTAACTATTTCTATTGTACTTTTTTCTTTATACGTCAAAGTCAATATCCCGCCTTATTGAACTCTAAGGGTGTTTCGAAAAAAAATCGTTGGGTATTGTTATGGGTATTGTCAAAGAAAGAATTACAGATGTCAAACCTTTGTACTGTCCGCTCCGGCAAACACTTTGCTGCTGGCAGCGTACCAAAGGTCTTTGACATGCGGGAACGAAACATTATCCTTGCTGCGGCAGGAAATTTTGCGAAGCCTTGAGATGACGTCAAAAAGGTGAAAGCGCATTGGCAGGCCCATGGGGCCCGGTCCGTAGGGGCCGACGCGGGTAGTTCCGGAACAAAATAAGCAATTCGGGTAAGTCCCGGAGAAATAGTGGGCAGGCGCATGGCGTTATGCCCATTTTTTTTTCCCCCTTCCGGCGTCGCGCGGGCATTTATCCTTCCGTTACCGCTTTCTATGAATAGTAGGTGCAAATGATTTCACCAGTTAAATTACAGAAGATGGAAGAGAACCGCTTTGACCTTAAGGAGATCAGGGAGCATACCGATCTGGTCTCGCTGCTTTCAAAACTCGGCCATGAGCCCATCAGACGCTCAGGAGGAGAACTTTTCTATCTTTCCATGCTCAGGGAAAGCGATACAACCCCTTCATTCTGCGTCAATGAAAAGCTCGGCCTGTGGTATGATCACGGACTGGCCAAAGGAGGGACGGTAATTGATTTTGCAATTGCTTACTGGAGCGGCTGCAATTTCCGGGAAGCCATTGAAAAGCTGTCCGGGGTTACCCTGGGCATCAGCTCGCCTCCCCGCCAGGGAAAGCGCAGCCAGACTGAGCTGCCCCTGCGGCAACCCTCTTACCAGATCCGCGAAGTCAGGGAAAAAATCACAAATCCATCAATCAGTGCTTATCTGGCACAGCGCGGTGTGCTGGAGGTGGCAACCCCTTATATTAAAGAGGTTTATTACAGCATAAAAAAAGAGGATGGTAAACGCATGGAACGCTTTGCTGCGGGATGGGAGAATGATCGTGGCGGCTGGGAGGTGAGAAACAGTTATTTCAAGGGATGCCTTGGAAAAAAATCAATGCAGTTCATTTCAGGGGATGACCGCCTGGCGGTATTCGAGGGAATGATGGATTTTTTGAGCTGGAAACTTGAGCACCCCGGTGACCGCGCCAGTGTGCTGATCTTGAACTCGGTTGCTTTTTTAAAACCGGCAATGCAGTTTGCCAAAGACTTTTCAGGTATTGAACTTTTTTTTGACCATGACCCGTCGGGAGAAAAAGCCACCGCGGAATTTCTCAAAACCCTGGCCCGGGCCACCGACCGCTCCGATTTATATCTGGGATATAACGATTACAATGAAAAGATCCAGCAACTGATCATCAGCAGGAAGGCAGCGGAGTTTCCTGCTCAGCAAAGCAAGCCTCCGCTAAGGCGCTGGTGAGCAATCCTTTTGCCTGCCGTACCATGCTTTCATGCCTAAGGGCTGGGTTATAGGCTGTTCTCCCTCCCGTCGAAGATACCGCATCATAAAATCCAAAAAACGATCAATTATGGCAAAAAGAAAAGAAGGCGGCCGCAGGGCCAATCTGATCCGTTGCTACCTGACGGATGGAGAATATAGCAAACTCTTATCCTATTCCACCTCGATGAACATTTCGGTTTCTGACCTGATCAGGGCAAAACTCCTTTACAGCGGCATGCTCGATGTGGATCCTGCCAAGCTGCTGGAGGTCTTTATCCAGATCGCAAAGGATATCGCCCGGATCAGGTCCGATGTATCGGGTATCTACGAAATACTTGGCCAAGAGAAAGGGGCAGTATCTGTGGAACATCTTCTCATGGAATTAAGGGGCGCTCTGATGGAATGCCAGGCGGATACCGCCTGTCTGGAAAAGGCCATCAGGATGATGCTCATCAGGATGGACCGTAAAGAAAAAATGTTGTGATGCCATGATTGTAAAGCTTTTTACCACCTCGTTGCGTTTCTCTGCCATCCGTTATAACATGGATAAAGTCCATGCGGGGGATGCAGAGCTTTTGTGCAAAAGAAACCTGGAGCTGCTGGATTTTTATAGCAGGGTCAGCATTTCCGATTTGGAGCATTATTTTGGTGCAATGGCCTCTTTAAACCCGGTCAGCCGTTTTGATCAGTTTCATGCGGTCATATCCACCCGTGGGACAGCGGCAGATAAGCACGCCCTGCTCGGCATTGCAGAAAAATGGCTCACTGAGATGGGTTACGCGCAGCAGCCCTACCTGATTTTTTTTCATACCGATACCGCTAACCGGCACTTGCACATCGTCTCTACAGATGTCCGCACCGATGGCACAAAGATTTCCGATTCCTTTGACCGCGTCCGCGCAATTTCCCAGCTGAACAGGCTTTGCGGCATCGATGAGGCAGCAGCATTTAAAAGGGATATCCAGCGTTTGCTTGACTTTCGCTGCAGCAGCATCGCCCAGCTAAAGGTGCTTTTTGAAAAAAGCGGTTACCGTTTCTTTTTGTACAGGCATGAATTTTTGGTGCGCAGGTACGGAAAGACCCTGATGCGCATCAATTCAGCTGAACTGATTTCTGGACTGCAGCGCGGAGAGCGGGAAAGAAAAAGAGCAGCGGAAATCCGTGAGCTGATTTTGGGGGCGATGCTGCTGCACAGCGGCAAAACAACGGCGGTCTATCAAAAAGGAGCGGGGCACGGCTCGAAAAAGCTTAAGGCCTTCCGCTCGGATCTGGCCGATTTTCTTGCCAGGGCCACAGGCATTGAAATCTGTTATCTTTTTTCATCGGGCTCGGTCAAGGGTATCGTGCTGATCGACCACGCTCATCACCAGCTGTTTGACGGTGAGGAGATTATGGCGCTTTCCAGGTTTATTTCCTCACCTGTTACTGATAGGGGCATGGTGCCCGCCGCCAGCTTTAAACGCTGAACAAAAGCTTTTCTGATCCGCACATTTTCTTAATCTTAAACACGCATCTATGGTTATCGCAATGGGAAATACCAAAGCCGGTACGGGCAAGAGTGCCCTGCTGCTGCTTTTGGCGCACTACCTCTGTTTAAAAAAGGAAAAGGTTTTTCTTATAGCGCTAAAGAAAAACGGTTCGCTGGACCAGTTTTACGAGCGCTCAAAAATCCTGGAGCATCAGTTGCCTTTTGAATATTTTACCTGCGCGCCCGTTCAGTTGCCGCTACTGGTCTCAAAGCTGAATGAGGAGGGTGAAGCGTATATCCTTGTAGAGTTTCCTCCTGAAGGGTATGATGAGCATACCGTGCCTTTGTTCCTGGCGATAGACCTGCTGATGATTCCTTTCTGTTATGATGGGCCGACACTGCATTCGAGCATTTATTTCGCCTGTCTGGCCCTGCGCATCAAAAAAGAGATATGCCTGCTCTTCCTTCCCAATAGAGTCATGACCGGCGGGAACTATCCTTTCAGAGCGGAAACCGATAGGGTACTCCGCCAGATCGGTCCGGTCAGCCCGGGGGTTGCCGAACATATCGGCTTTCAGCGCGTCAGCTCAATGGGCCTGGACAAGGGGTTGATTAAAAGATGCTCAGCGGTGCTGGATGTGATCTATTCCAACTATCTCCTTGCAAAGCGGTAAATAGCTGATTTATAAACTTTAAACCTTAATCAAAATGAACAACTGGACCCAATTTCTCTATGGCCTTAGTGCGGCCTATCTCATTTATTATCTGCTCAACCTGGCCTTTGACCTGTTGACTGCAGGCAAAGCGCGAAGTTCCGGGGCAAAAGGGATCCTTACCCTGGATTTGGCGGATCTGGACAGTCCCATTGATGCGGCGCTGGATGAAGATTTATCTTCCTTTGCACCCGGACTTTCCCAGGACGGGCTTTTAAGTTCGGGACCGCTTAGCTCAACAGGCGCCCTGAAGCTGAATGAAATAATTGGCGGCGCGTTAAAAGACGCCGTTTCTTTCTCCTCTCAGATCCCTTCTTAATTTTTTTCAGATGGGAAGGGCTGTCCAATATCTTATGCTGGCCGCGCTGACGGCGGTGGCTGGCATCAGCGCCCGGGCGCAGGATCCCCCGGGCATTTCGGAACTCTATCAGGCATCGGGTACGATGAAAGGTTATTACCATGGCTTTTCTGACCTGGTTTTTTTGCTAGGTGCGATCGTGGGCCTGCTGGGCGGGCTCCGGGTTTTTGCCAACTGGCAGTCGGGCAGGCACCACATTGATGCACAGGTGAGTGGATGGTTTTTTTCCTGTCTTTTTTTATTGCTTTCGGGCACTTTTCTGCGCGGGGTATTCGGCCTGTAACTCATTTATTCACTTATTAAAATACAGTTTTATGAAAATTTTCAAATCAAGGGCCTTTTTTGTGCCTGTAATGCTGCTTTTCTCAGCCAGCGCTTTTGCGCAGGGCGGTGGAACAACTGGCATCAATGCCGCTACCTCCTCACTTGCCGCCTATGTCGATCCCGTGGGGAACCTCATTCTTGGCATCGGCGCAGTTGTAGGACTTATCGGCGGTGTCATGGTTTACATCAAGTGGAACTCAGGGGACCGCGACATCAGTAAAGAGGTGATGAGCTGGGGCGGATCCTGTATTTTTCTGGTACTGGTCTCGGTGGTGATCAAGGCTTTTTTTGGCGTATAATGATGAAGAGCTATCCGATCTACAAAGGGCTCCAGAAGCCGCTGAGCTATAAAGGCCTACAGGGAAAATTTATAGGCTGGGGCGCCGCTTCGCTTGTGCTGGGACTTTTACTTGGCGGGCTCAGCGGTGCACTGATCAATATGTACCTGGGCAGCGTGGTCACTGTGGTAAGCATCGTGGCCCTGTTTGTTTTCATCTTTTACCGTCAGCGGCAGGGCCTGCACAAAAGGCAGCGGGACCGCGGCATTTTTATTCAGCCTTCAAGATTAAAATTAAACTATGAAAACAGAAAAAAAGACATTTGATCTGCCCTATGCAGGGATCATTGCCCATAGCGGCACAGATCTGCTGTATTCTGAACGCGGTGATTTTTCGGTCATCATCAAAATGGTCAATCCGGTGATTCAATATGCCGCCGACAGTTCTGCCTACACCGCCTTCCATCAGCTGATGATCAACATGATCAAAATTCTGGGTGAGGGGCATATGGTCCAGAAACAGGATATTTTCTCCATGGAGCACTATGCTGAGAACAGCCCCGGCGGGTTTTTACAGCAAAGTTATCAGGATCATTTCTTAGGCAGGCCATATGCCAGGATCCATACTTATCTCACCCTGACCAGACTGATCAAAAAGGGCAGGTTTTATGTTTACCAGCCCGGCGCTGAAGACGATTTTTTAACACGGGTAAACAAAGTGATCGAGCTGCTGGATGAGCGTTCGCTATCGCCGCGCTTACTCAACTGCCGGGATATCCAGCTTTATGCCCGCAGGATACTGGCCATGGATTTCTCTTCAGGCCATGTAGCGCTGGATAATATGCGCTGTGGGGATAAGGGGATTGAGATGGGGGATAAGGCCATCCAGAATATTTCCCTGGTCGATACCGATTCGATTGATCTTCCCTCAAAGCTCAGCCCTTATCAGCTCAGAAGCGATGGGAAAGCATTCACCGATTTTCCCATGGACAATCTCTCTTTCCTTCACCATGTGCCAGGCTTTAAGTGCATGATCTACAATCAGCTCATCGAAATCCCCTCCCAGGGCGCTACCTTAAGCAGGCTCGCACTCAAACGCAGAAGGCATGCGGGGCTCGCTGATGCCGCCAACCGGATGTGTGCAGAGGATATCGATCAGCTCCTGGATGAGGTAGCAAGGGAAAACCAGCTCCTGGTAAATGCCCATTATAACATTGTGCTCTGCGCAAGGCCCGGACTGCTTGCCAGGGCGGTAAACTTCGTGGAATCCTCCCTTTTTCAATTGGGGATCATCCCCTCAAAAAATGCCTACAACCAGCTGGAACTTTTTTCCTCCGTCCTTCCGGGAAACGGGATTGCATTGAAAGTATACGACTGGTACCTGCTGAGCTGCCAGGCGGCAGCCTGCCTGATTTTTAAAGAGCGGCTGCAGGAAAGTGAAGCATCGGATTTTCTGATCCGTTTTACCGATCGAAGGGGTATTCCACTGGGCATTGACCCGGCAGATCTCCCCATGCGCAGCGGCCGGATCTCCAACCGCTCAAAATTTGTGCTTGGGGGATCCGGGTCGGGAAAATCCTTTTTCATGAACGCACTCATCGAGCAGTATATGAACTATAACATGGATGTGGTGATTGTGGATACCGGACACTCCTACAGCGGATTATGTGCTTATTTCAACGGCAGGTACATTACCTATTCCCAGCAGCATCCCATCACCATGAACCCTTTTCATATGAGCGCGGAAGAATATAATATCGAAAAAAAGGATTTTATCAAGACCCTGGTTTCCCTGCTGTTAAGGGGAGCGGAGGGGAGTGTTTCCCAGATTGAGGATACGGTGATCTCGAACGTGATCGCCGATTACTACGCTGAGCATTTTGCTTTGGAAAATCCAGGAATCTTTTTATGTTTTGATTCTTTTTACCATTATTCCTGTTCCTGGATCCAAAAAGTTAAACATAGCGAGCGTATCGCTTTTGATCTGGATGAATACCGGTATGTGCTCAAAAAATTCTGCACCGGCGGGGAATTCGGGGAACTGCTCAACAAGCAGGTGGATGCCTCACTTTTCGCCGAGCGTTTCATCGTTTTTGAAATCGATGCCATCCGGGAACATAAGACGCTGTTTCCCATAGTGACCCTGATCATCATGGATGTCTTTCTGCAGAAAATGAGACACCGCAACCACCAGCGCAAGGCTATCATTTTAGAGGAGGCCTGGAAAGCGGTCGCATCTCCGCTGATGGCCGCTTATCTGGTCTATATGTACAAGACCGTCCGCAAGTTCTGGGGGAGGCCATCGTGGTGACCCAGGAACTCGGTGATATCATCGGGAATGAAATCATCAAGGACAGTATCATCAGTAACTCGGATACCGTCTGCCTGCTCGATCAGGGAAAGTTCAAAGACAATTACGCACAGATTGCCTCGCTGCTGTCCTTGAGTGAAACCGAGCAGAAGAAAATTTTTACCATCAACCGCCTGGATAACCGCTCGGACCGGTCCAGGTTCAAAGAAGTCTATATTCGAAGGGGAATGATGGGAGAAGTTTACGGTGTAGAGGTCTCCCTGCGCCAGTATCTGACCTTTTCCACAGAAAAACCCGAAAAGCAGGCACTTGAGCATTATATATCCAGAGCGGGATCTTACCGCGAAGGACTCGATGCTTTTATATCAGAACTCCATTCTTCCGGTCTTTCCCTGGAGCGTTTTGTCTCCAGGGTGAACCAGCAAACCAATTAAACCCCTTGCGTTATGAAAACACACACTTTTATTTTGCTTTTATCCTTTGGCATGCCCATGGTCTGCTTTGCCCAGATTTATGTCGATCCCGCAGTTTCGGCGGCTGTTGCAGCGGGCTCGGGGGCAATGAATTCGCAGCTTAAGGGAACAAACGAGCGGCTGACGCTCATTCAAAAATCACAGCTTGCCCTCACCGGCCAGCTTGCCATTGCAAATGATCTGCAGTCAGCACTCTACCGGGGCCTGAGTGAGGTTTCCGGGGTAATGCGCTCACTGCTTTCGGTAAAGGATATCTATGAGATATCAGAAGATATCTTAAGGGATGCTGCCCTGGCGGTCAAACTGGCCGAAAACAATCCTGCCTTGCTCGTTTTTGCTGAAAGCGGTGCCAGGGAATTTAAATCCCGGGCTGAATTGCTTGCTGCAGAAGTGTCCGGCTTCGTGCTCAAGGGCGGGAAGGACGGGCTGATGGATTCAGGGGAAAGGGTAAAACTGCTGGGAAGCATTTCCCGGCAGCTGAGCATCCTGCGCGGGGTGGTTTACGGACTCTATCGCTCGATGTACTGGGCAAAGCAGCGCGGTTTCTGGAATTCTGTTAATCCATACAGCGGCTTTATCAATGTGGACAGGAGAATAGCCGAAGATATCCTGCTCAACGCCAAAATGCTCAAACCATGAAAAGGGCGGTTTTTTTGCTGTTGTTGACCATCAGCTGGCAACTCGCGGTTGCCCAGATCAATATCGCCCTATTGCATCAGCTCATCGCAGAAAGCAAATCCGAACATGAACTTCAGGGCATTGCCAGAGATAAGCAGACGCTCAATTCCCTTGGCAGCGAAGTCAACAGTTCCTCAATGGGCAGCCTTAAAACAACTTACCGGCAGCTCAGGTCGCGGTTTTCCCTGCTCGCAAATGCTGCCGGTTTTCTTCAGGTCGGCCTGGAATCAGCTCCTGTGATCTCAGAAATCTATCAGTCGGAGTCCCGGATGCTTTCGCTCTGCAAAGAGGACCCATTGCTCATTCCCCTTGCTGCCACAGCGCAGCTTGAACTCTCCGGCCGCTCAGAGATGCTGCTGAGGTTTCTCTATGGGATCATACTCAGCGCCGGGGATCTGGGACAGATGAGCCCCAGCGGACGCAAGCTGCTTTTCTCCCACATCATCTCAGAGCTGCGCTCGATCAACGGGGCGCTAAAGGGACTGTGCCTGGTAATGGGAGCGGCAAAGGAAAAAAACCGGCTTAAAAGTAATCCTTTCAGCGGTTTCATCAACCGTGACCGCTCGCTGAGCGAAGACATACTGCGCAGGATTGAAATACTAAAAAACTGATTATGAAAACCATTCTTTTTGTTTTGCTTCTGCTTTGCCACAACGGGTTTTCGCAGCGGATCGTTCTTGACCGCGGCCACTTAAAGTCTGTGGTCGAAAATAATGCCGTCAGGATCTCCTCGGAGCTTATCCATGGGGAACGCCTGGAACAAATCAACAGCGGGCTTGGCCAGATCAAGCTCAACATGGGCGCAGTCATCCTCACCGAAGAACTCATTTTCCGCTCCCTCACCCAGGTCGACCAGGGACTGAAAAGCGCAATGGCCGTCAAACAGATCGGAGAGGTTAGCCTGGAGATTCTCAGTGAAAGCAGGGCGGTGCTCAAAGCGGCTTCCCAGGCCCCTTACCTGTTGCTTTTTGCCCAGGCGACCTGTCAGCAGATGGCTGACCGGGGCGTAAAACTGGCCGGGGAGGTCTCTTCAGTTGTGCTCAAAGAGCGTTCAGATCTGTTGATGGACTTTTCCAAACGCGATGCGCTACTGGGTAAAATATCCCTGGAGCTCAAAACCATCCGGGCACTGCTTTACAGCATTAAAAAATGTATGTACTGGGCCAAAATAAACGGCCTTCTGCATACAGTAAACCCCTTTGGGGGATTTATCAATACCGATAAGCGGATGGTAGAAAATCTGCTGCTAAACCTTAAATCACTTAAAGAAAAATGAAAAAGCTACTGATCGTCCTGCTGATCATTATCCCCTTTATCCGCTGCATAGCACAACGTCCCATCAGTGATGAGGCGGTGACCAACCAGCAGGAGCGCATGGTGTTCAAACAATGGGACTGGGATAAATTCACGCCCAAGCCCGGGTTTCTGGGACTCAATCCCAATTATTGGCTGACCTGGGCACTTCACCCCAATTATCCTAAAACCGATCTGCGGCCACTTGGCCCCTTGGGGCCTCAGACCCAGCGCTTGGGGCTGGTACTGGCCATGGCCTCCAGTACTTCGCGGCAGCGGCTCCACAGCGATACGCTGAAAACGCAGGCGCTCATCAAAGCATCGGCCTACTCCGGGCTGCTCAGCGATCTCGACCCGCTATGGCAACTTTACTACAGGCAGGAATTTGCTTCCTTGCTAAGTGGTAATCAACAAGAGGACCTCACAGGTATCCCCGGCAGGGAAAAGCAGTACCTGATTTCCTCGGGGATATATGAGTGGTACCGCTCAGAAACCGGCAACCTGTCCCAGCGCCTGGAAATCACAAGGAAAACCACACTGGAACGGGGCGAACGCCTGCTGGCCTATCAGCGGCTTTTGATGGAGTACCGCGCTGTGGAATCGGCCTGGTCGGAGAAAAAACGGCTGGCCTGGAAATACCTTTCCATCTCAGATGCCAGACCCGGGGCAGGGCAAAGTGGAGAAGGGATGAGAACAAAAGGGGGAGGGGACATTGAAATTGCCGACAGGATTTTAAAACATTCAAAACTATAACTATGCAGACAATAAGCTTTTTGACCGGCACTGCCGGTTTTTTTGTGCAGTCCACCCCGGTCCAGGTTCCGGATTCTTTTAAAGATACCTTTAATTTCCTTCAGGGGAACGGCATTTACGAGGAAGGGATGATGCACTTTTTAAAACAGATGAAATCCACCATCTGGACCCATTACGATGCTTTCATTGCTGATGCCCAGGCACTTAGTGCGATTTTTATGCTGATTTTCTTTGCCATCAAAAGTTATGAGATGATCTCGGGTGATAAAAGGCTGGAAATTATGCCCCTACTCAGGCCCTTCGGCCTTGCCATGATCATTCTCTGGTGGCCGGTTTTCACCAGGGTGGTCGCTTATCCCGAGGAGATCGTGGAGGTGCGCACTGCTGCGCTTTTTGAGAGCAGTCAGCAGAATATAAATGCCCTGCGCATGCAGCGGGCAAAACTGATGGTGGAAGTGGCCGATGAGCTGCTCAAGGTTCAGGCTGAAACCGAGGTGGCCAGCAAGGAAGCCGACAGCTGGTATGAACATGCGTGGGAATCGGTGAAAAGTTCGGTCAAGGAAGGTTTTTCGCAGGTCTGGAACCCTGTGGTTGAAATGCGGAACAGGCTTCAGATCGGCCTGCAGTTACTGGCAACCTCATTGCTTGAAACTTTGGCGATATGGATCCTGCGCATCAGCGTATACGTGATTTTTATCATGCAGATCATCTTTTCAACCATACTGATCATTCTTGGGCCCTTTTCGGTTGCGGCAAGTATATTGCCCATGTTCAGGGATTCCTTTTCTAGCTGGATTGCAAGGTTTGTTTCCGTTAACCTGTATTCTGGGATCGGTTTTCTGGTGATGTATGTGGCCTCGCTTTTTCAAAACTATGCCCTGGAAGCAGAGATCACCCGGTACCAGGAACTCCTCGGCAGTGGCGGGGCGAGTATGGAAAAACTCAGCTGGTTTGCCGCAAACGGTGTGCTTTCCTTTGGAATGGTGATCATCACCTTTATAATCGGGGCCCTGACAATGTTTACCGTACCGAGCATTTCTACCTGGATCGTCTCCACTTCGGGAGTGAGTTCGGCAGCAAGTGCAATGGGATCGGGTGCAAGCAGGATGGGCAGTATGGCCACTTCAGCATTGGGAGGATAAGGCTATGCTCATCAGGAACATTGAAAGCAAGGTACGCCTTGCTACCGTGCTTTGCGTAGGGAGCTTTTTGCTTAGTTTATGCATATCCTGCGTGGTTTCTTTTTTTGCCTACCGCCAGGTAAGCGATTCCAGGAAAAGTATTTATCTGCTCGACAACGGCAATATCCCGCTGGCAGCAAAAAGGGTGGATGTACAGGTCAACCGCGCGGCGGAATACCGGGCGCACATTGCCCGTTTCCATAGTCTTTTCTTTTCGCTCATACCCGATGAAAAATATATTGAATCCCAGATGCGGCAGGCCATGTACCTGATCGATGAAAGTGGTGCCCAGCAGTACAACAACCTTAAAGAGCGCAGTTTCTTTTCTTCGGTACTTTCCTCCTCGGCCGTGCTCACCATCCAGGCGGACTCTATTTTTTTAGATGAAAAAAACAGGTATTTCCGCTACTACGGTACCCAGCGGATAGACCGCAGAAGTTCGGTTATTACCCGTTCACTGCTCACCGAAGGGCACCTTAGCGATCTTTCCGCGCGCTCAGAAAACAATCCGCATGCGGTAATCATCACCGGATGGAAGACCCTGGAAAACAGGGACCTGTCCAATACGGCCAAAAACCCGCTTTAAACAAAACCATAAAATATGAAAACCAATACTATCTTTTCCCTTCCCTCCAGCAAACTCTCCGGGATAACCATCAGGATCAGGGCGGTAGTGGACGCTTTTTTTAAACAGCGCCCTGCAACTGTTTATTTTCTCATGCTCGCCCTGCTTGGCTGTTCAGGGCTGCTTTGTTTCACCCTGTTAAGGTCCCCGGCTGAAAAGGGGCAGTCCATTGCCGGTTTTCCAGGCCAGGCCACCCAACAGGTGAGCGGCGTATACCAGGCGGCAGGCCAGCTTTCCCAGGTGCTTTCCATGCAGGCTGAGCTAAAGGAAATGCTGGGAAAAAAGTCCTTAGATCATACTGACAGTCTGCGCATCCATCAGATGATCGAGAAAATCAAAAGCCTTCAGATTAAAAATTACCGACATGAAAAAAATCAACCTTAAAAGCCCCAGGTATGTTATCCCGCTGATCTGCCTGCCCTTTATCCTCATCTTTTACAGCATTTACCGCAACGGGGCCGCTTCCGGTCAGGCAGATCACAAGGCTTCCGCAGATTCCCTCCGCAGCGATGTTGCCGGGGTATCTGCGCAGATCCAGGCTGAAAAGCTCCAGGACAAGCTGGCCGCTTTTCAGCAGCGTTACCGCAAAGGCGACGGCTACACCGCTGTTGGAAACCTCGCAGATGAGCAGCAGGATTCCCCGCTGAGCATCTCGGATTATTCAGAGAAAGAAAAGCATATGCTCGACTCGATCGAAATTCTGGTCAAGTCCCGCTATGCCGGCTATCCGGGCAGCCCTAACGCGCCCGCCCGCGCTCAGGGTTCAGCCCTTCGGAGCAACAGCAGCGCTTCCTCCGGCCTATCCCAGGACCGGGCATTGGCTGCAGCCCTGGAGGAGATGCGCAAACCCATGCATCGCGCTCCGGCGCCAGAGAAGGCTGATCAGGGAGATGCTATGGCGGTATTCAAGGCGCAGATGGCCATTGTGGACAGCATCGGCAAGGCAAACGATCCCGCCTACCGCTCACAGTTGCTTGAGCAAAAAAAGCGTGCAGCAAAAGACAGCTCCTCCCCGCAGATCAAGCCCCTTAGCGTATCGCTGGACAAGCCTGAAGGCAATGCCTTCAATACCGTCAGGGCAGCTGAGGCCAAAGCGGTATATATCCCGGCAATGCTTGATCAGGAAATTACCGGTTATAGCGGATCAAGGGTCCGTCTGCGGCTTTTGGAAAATATCCGTGCAGGGGACCGTACCATTGAAAAAGGGAGCCACCTTTATGGGACGGTATCTTCATTTTCATCCCAGCGCATCCAGATCACAGTTTCTTCTGTGCTCAGCCGGGCAGGCATTCTGCCGGTGCACCTTGAGCTTTATGATCTTGACGGGCTAAAGGGACTTTATGTGCCATCTTCCGCTTTCAGAGAGCTTACCCGTGAACTGGGCAGTTCCCCGCTCCAGGGGATTTCAACCGATGGGCAGGGGGAAGAAAACAAACAGCTCATGAGTATCCTTGGAAGAGTCTTCCAGGCAAGCTCCGGCGCGCTCACGCGCCTGGTACGGCAGAACAAAGCAAAAATCAAATATGCAACCATGGTGTACCTGATCGATCCTGCCCAGCTTTCAACCATCAATAAACCCAACACATTTTAACATGAAAACAATATTTCTTACTGCATTTTTGCTGCTTAGACTAGGATTTGCATCTGCGCAGCCCTTAGCGGTCAGGGCCTCATCCGATCTGCCCTGCATTGCCTTATCTCCCGGATCTTCCGTTCACTTCCGCTCTCCCGAGCCCATTGCCTATGCTGATATTTCCGATCCGCGGATCAAAGGGGACTTTCCGGTAAAAAATGTGCTCCGCATTAAAATCCCAACCGATTCCGTGCAGAACATAGATCCGGGCACTGACCTGGGAACCCTTACCGTTATAGGAGAGACCTTTATGGCCCAGTACCGGCTGATCAGCGCATCACCCGGCGCCTGCGGTGCTGCCGCGGACATTGAAATACTTCCCGAGGCAACAGTCGCCCTTGATCTGCAGCCCCAGCGCTTGTCCGAAGCCGATATGCGCGCGCATGCAATGGACATGCTTTTACTGCGAGGAAAAAAGCCTTTGCTGAAAACCTCATCCCAGGGCATTACCATCAGCCTGAACCGGGTATTGTGCGTGGGTGAACTCATCTTTATGGATTTAAGTTTTGAAAATTCCACTGCTTTAGCCTATGAGCCTTCCTCGCTGAGCTTCACTTTGGAAGATAAAAAGATCAATAAAGCGACAACCTCTCAGTCGGTAGCTATCAAACCGTTGTTCTCCCTTTATCCTGCCAAGCGTTTTTCAAAAGTATTCCGCAACATTTATGTGATCGGAAAGCTCACTTATCCCCCCTCAAAGCGTCTTGAAGTTACCCTGGATGAAAAGCAGCTGTCCGCAAGGAAGCTGAGCTTATCGGTAAAATACGGGGATCTGCTCACAGCGGATACTTTTTAAATCAAATGTTCATCCGGTACTATAACAAATGGAAGAAAGTAAAGAACAGCAGATGCTGCACCGTTTTATGCAGTTCTGCATTTATCTCTGCGTCAGCCTGGATATTTTCGTATTCATCTATGCGCCCAAACTCATCGATTTTCCCTGGTTTTACAGGTTTGGCCTAAGCAGGATATATGCTGTGATAACCAAACTGGCCGTTTATTCCCAGCCCCTGTATTCCAGGGCTTTTATCCTTTGCCTGATAATTCTGGTTGCTATCGGTACGCTGAGCAAAAAGGAGAAAGACCTGGACTACCGCGCTGCGATCCTTTATCCGCTCAGTGCTGGCCTGATAATCCTTCTCGGCGGGCTGTGGTTTTACCCCGGGCCGGCAAACACTTCTTTGCTGAGCCCTGGTTGGAGGGATAAAGGCTACTGCATAACACTGTTTTTAGGGACGCTGCTGGTGCATATCGCCATGGGCAATATTTCCAAGATCATCAGCTCCTCGCTGGGAAAGGACCGCTGGAATATTGAGCAGGAATCTTTTATGCAGGCCACCAGGGAAATCAAAGGACCTTACCAGGTAAGCGTACCGAGTCTTTTTTATTACCGCAAAAAAGTACACAAAGGCTTTATCAATATCTGTAACGTTTTCAGGGGAACCCTCTTGATCGGTACGCCCGGATCAGGTAAAAGTTTCGGGATCGTTATGCCCTTTATCCGCCAGCTGATCGAAAAGCAGTTCTGTATATGCGTTTATGACTTTAAGTTCGTGCGAAACGAGGCTGTGTAAGTAATTGTTCAACGGAGATTGAACCTATTGTGTCGTCAATAGTAGCCTAAGGGCACATGCATTACAAGTAATTGTTTTGTGTGAAGCTGCCCTGACAAAGTAACCCTTTCACCGGCAGGTGAAGAAGTTGAAGCCGTGAGGTGGAAACAACGACGGTAAGCATTATGCTGTCTGGGGGCGAGGCTGAAGGTATGGTCAACGAAAGTGAACTATCATTAAAAGGTCGTTAAGTCGAACAAGCCAAACAATGCTGATAGGCTTGAACCAAAAGGTGACGCAGTTGGATAATCTCTGGAATTTTGGGATTACACGAACAACAGAACTGCCGGCGTAGAGATAGGACCTAACCCTTCGTTGTTACTTACACGGAACGTTGTAAGCCCGTATCATTCCTGCGGATGCAGGAAAGCCGACTGTAAGGAAGGCCGATAGTGGTGCGGGTATGGGATTACAGAGAAAGCGAATGCTATTTTGTAATGAAATGGATAGGAGTTTAAACGTCACTCCACACGAAAGTGGGCAGACTTCTGTATATGGTAATTATTTTATAAGAAACTTTTAGAACTTTTTAAAGGAGGAAAGCAAATGAACGTAAGTAAAACAGCGTGTGCGCCTACTGACAAAGAGCTCAGCAATTGGAACAACATTGATTGGGACAAATGCAAGAATGGAGTTGGAAAGCTACAAGCACGTATTGTAAAAGCTCAGAAAGAAGGTAAACATGGTAAGGTAAAATCCTTACAATGGGTACTAACACACTCTTATTACGCCAAAGCTTTGGCTGTGAAAAGAGTAACCTCTAACAAGGGGAAGAACACAGCAGGTGTTGACAAGGTAACTTGGGATTCACCTGTTGAAAGATTAAAGGCGATTGCTGATCTGAAAAGAAAAGGGTACAATCCACAGCCTTTAAGACGGGTACATATTGAAAAAAGCAATGGGAAATTACGCCCTTTGGGTATCCCAACGATGAAGGATAGAGCAATGCAGGCTTTATATCTCATGGCATTGGAGCCGGTAGCAGAAACTAAGGCAGATAAACACTGTTATGGTTTCAGAAGAGAACGCTGCACGATGGATGCTATTACCCAGTGTCACACACTTTTGGGTAAAGAGAAACTCTCCCCAAAATGGGTTATGGAAGGAGATATTAAAGGTTGTTTTGATCACATCAGCCACCAATGGCTATTGGAGAACATCCCAATGGACAAAACCATGTTAAAAAAGTGGCTTAAATGTGGTTTCATCTTCAAGGATGAACTGTTTCCAACAGAGGAAGGAACCCCACAGGGAGGTATAATATCACCAACGCTGGCCAACATGACTCTTGATGGTTTAGAAACAGTGTTGTTGGAAAAATTCCAACGGACTACAGTAAGTGGCAAATCATATTACCCAGCCGTAAGGTTGGTAAGGTATGCTGATGATTTTATTATCACAGGAAAAACGCAGGAAGCACTGGAAAAAGAGGTTAAGCCTGTGGTTGTTGAATTCTTAAAACAAAGAGGATTAATCCTTTCTGAAGAAAAGACCAAGATAACCCATATAGACGAAGGCTTTGATTTCCTGGGTTTCAATGTCCGCAGATTTAAACATGTGGTACTTACAAGACCATCAAAGAGTGGCATGAAGAAATTCCTATTAAAGATAAAGGACATTATTAAGTCCAATCAATCTACGAGACAGGATTCACTTATACGCATGCTAAACCCTGTTATTACTGGCTGGGGCAACTACTATAAACATAGCGTTGCCTCGGATATATTTCAGAACTGCGATCACTTGATCTTTCAAAAAATATGGTCATGGTGTAATCGTCGCCATTCCGCTAACAAGGGAAGGAAATGGGTTAAACAAAAGTACTTTCAAAAGATCGGCAATCGAGACTGGTGTTTTACTTGGAAGGAGAATGAAAATGAGGATAAAAACTATCTGACATTGAAACATCTTTCCAATATAAACATAACCAGGAATGTCAAGATCCATGGAAGTGCAAACCCCTTCGACCCTACATGGAAGTACTATTTTGAAAAGCGTGAAACGTACAAAATGTTACAGACATTAAAAGGAAAGACGACTCTACTTAAGTTATGGGAGAAACAGAAACGCACATGCCCTATCTGCGGCAACAAAATTGACAGGGAATTACCGTGGGGCACTACCAAAAGTATTGTCAACAACAAGGCAATTCACGAACTTGTACATGATGGTTGTCGCAGAAGTGTTTACCTTAAAAAGAGGGCTTCTCGATGAGGTCGTCTATGTAAATAGATGGCAATTACTTGAGCCGTATGAGCTGGAAACTCTCACGTACGGTTCTTAGAGGAGAAGGCGGGAGCAATTCTGCTGACTTACTCGACTGTGATCTCGGGCAGATTGCCTATTACCATTTCCTGTTGGGAAAGCAGCAGGGGCGGCTGGAGGGCTATGCTTTCCATGTCATCAACCTCAACTGCATGGAAATGAGCCGCAGGCTCAACGTGCTTCGGGCAGATTATATCCTTACCCTGGCCGATGCCTCGGAAACCGCGGAAGCTTTGGTGGAGGCACTTAAAAAGGGGGACAAGTCTTCCGGTAGCGACCAGTTCTTTACCCAGAGTGCGGTGAATTTTCTGGCAGCCTGTATTTATTTTTTCTCGCGGTATGAATCCGGACGCTACTCGACCCTGCCGCATGTGCTCGCTTTTCTGAATGCCCCGTATGAGCAGATATTTGCTACTTTGACCTCGAACCCAGAACTGGATTCCCTGCTCTCCCCATTTATGACCGCCTACCGGGCAAAGGCTTTCGATCAGCTCGAAGGGCAGGTCGGCACGCTCAAGATCTTTATTTCCCGACTGGCCACAAAGGAAACGTTCTGGGTTTTCTCGGGCGATGATTTTCCGCTCAAGATCAGCAGCAGGTCTTCTCCCTCGATGCTGATACTGGCCAATGACCCCAACACCCAGAACATCAATTCGGCCTGTTACTCAGTGGTACTCAACCGGCTGACCAGGTTGATCAACTCAAAGGACAACCTGCCCAGCGCACTGGTGCTTGATGAACTGCCGACGCTTTATGTCCACCGGATCGAGAACCTGATCGCCACAGCCCGGTCGAACCGTGTGGCAGTGCTCATGGGGCTTCAGGAGCTTCCCCAGTTCCAGCAGCAATATGGAAAAGAAACCGCCACAACCATCTGCGCGGTAGTGGGCAATGTCCTTTCCGGATCGGTCAGGAACAAGGAAACACTGGACTGGCTGGAAAAACTCTTTGGCAAGGTAAAGCAGGTCAGCGAAAGCCTTTCCCTTGACCGCGGAAAGGCTTCTGTTTCTTTGAGCGAGCGGCTGGAATACCTTATACCATCAGGCAAGATCGCATCGCTAAAGGCCGGGGAACTGGTGGGCATGCTGGCAGGGGATATACCAGAAACCTTTAACGGTGAATTTCAGCCTTCGGCCATCAACTGCAGGGTCAATCTGGACCTGGATGCGATCTCTGCAGAAGCGTCCGCATATCCTGCCATGCCGATCTATTATGACTTCAAGGGCAAAAAGGATGAAATCCTTTTTGAAAACTTTAAACGCATCAATGCTGAGGTATCCAGGATCATCTCCAGATTCCCGGTAGGCTGAAAGGCCTTGCCCTCATACATCAAATCTTTAAACTTTAAAAAGCCAAGCTTATGCAACATTATTCAGGAATGCTTGTCCTGGCCCATGGCCGGACGGCGGAAGATGAATTAAAAATCGGGATGATCAGCAGCATCGATGCCGCCCAGGGGCGGGCAAAGATCGCTTTTGGTGATTTTTCGAGCGCCAACCTTCCCGCGCCCGATATCCTGGTCTTGAAAGATAAAAACCAGCTCTACAGGGATCTGCTCACCTCGGCATCTGTGATGGAAACAGCCGATTTTAAAGCAGTTTTCAAAGTCAGTATGCTGCAGGACCGGCCTGGCAGTGCTGCGCTGATGGAAGCTTTGGAGCTGCTCAAGGACAGACCGGGTGCCCTGCAGCTGGCAACTGTGAGTCTGCAGGAAAAGATAAACAGCTCCCTTGAGCCTCACAACGGAGCAGAAAGGGGGAAGTCGAGATGAAAAAGCGGATTTTGTTTTTGGTCCTGATCAGCGCGTTTGCACAGCATTACGCCGCCTTTGGCCAAGCGTATGCTTTTCCGGTCTTTCCCCTCATCACAACAAGCCATTTTGGCTTCCGGCGACATCCAATTACCGGGGAAGGTGGATTTCACGATGGGGTAGACCTTAGGGCAAAGGGCTGCGAGGTAAGGTCGGTGTTCAACGGGCTGGTCAGCGCCAGCGGTTATCACCGTTACCTGGGCAATTTTGTATCGATTTCCAAAGGGGAACTTAAAGCTACCTATGGTCATCTTTCTGCTTCTTTGGTTGTCCCCGGATCCAAGGTGCTGGCCGGAGAAGTGATCGGGATGTCCGGCAGTACCGGAAGGACTACAGCCGAGCACCTGCACTTCTCCCTCAGCTACCGTTCCCGTCAGATCAATCCACTGAAGTTTCTTTTTTTTCTACAGTCCTCCAAGGACACCAAACTGATCACGCCATGATAACAGACTACGAGAAACACCTGATCTCCCTTGAGGGAATATTGCAGGCGATACCGCTTGAGGGATGGACAACCCTCAGCCCGGAACAGGCCGAAATCTACGGCACCAGCGTTTGTGATGAATTGCCGACATGGGAAGGAGGGGAAGATGGATAAGCCACAAGTCCCCTTATATGTTCAGGTCGCCCAGCGGCTGATCGAACAGCTCAAGGCAGGAACCTCTCCATGGCAAAAGCCATGGAACGGCGGAGCGCCTCCCGGATTCTCAATGCCCTATAATCAGCAGAGCGGCCAACGCTACAAGGGCATCAACGCGATGAACCTTTTGCTCACTGGACGGAGTGATCCCAGGTGGCTCACCTTTAAGCAGGCCGAGGCGGCAGGTTTCAGGGTCATGCACAAAGAAAAGGGAAGCTTGATACAGTTCGTGAAAACCCATGAACTCATCAGTCTGCGTGATGAACGTGGAAAACCCCTTTATGATGATCTGGGAAACCTGTTGAGGGAAAAAGTAGCCCTAAACAGGCCCATTGTGAGCAATGCCTGGGTTTTCAATGCCGAACAGATCAGCGGCCTTCCGCCGCTTGCTGTAAATAATCGGAAAATAGACTGGGACCCCACCGAACGGGCCGAAGAGCTTATCCGTCACAGCGGTGCGCAGATCGAGCATAAGTTCATCGACCGCGCATTTTACCACATCCGCTATGATGTGATCACGATGCCTGATAGGAGCCAGTTTTCCTCATCGCAAGGATATTACGCCACTCTGCTGCATGAACTTGCACACTGGACCGGGCATCCCACACGGCTTGAACGGGAGACCCTGATGACCAGTGGAATAGAAGCCTATGCCAAGGAGGAACTCCGGGCAGAGATTGCATCTATGCTGCTGGGCGATGAGCTGCAGATTGCCCACGATCCCTCCCAGCATGCCGCCTATATAGAAAGCTGGGTATCGATACTCGAAAATACGCCCGTGGAAATCCATGCTGCGGCAATGGATGCGGAAAAAATATTTTCTTTTTTGCGGGATATTGAGCTAAAGGCGCAAAAAGACATCACCATGGCAGATGAAGCTGCAATTGCTCCAGGGCCGGTTGCGGGTTTAAACTACCTCTCTACCGGAGATGAGATCAGCTATAAGCATAATCTTTACCGCATTCAAGGACACTTGAAGCAGGGCAGGCTACATGTGCAACAGCAGCCTTCAGGCCTGCAGTTCACCCTTTCAAAATCCGATCAGCTCTACCGCTCACTGCTTGATGTCAAGCTCAGCGGCCTGCTTAAAAATCCTGCAGCGATAACTGCCCCCAGCAGTGCGGCGGACTGGGATGCAGGAACAGGAAAAATAAACAAACGCTAAATCACAAATTATGAAAACATTATTCAACGCCGGTGAGCTGCCTACTTCCCAACTGGAAAAGCTGGGCATATATCACCAGGGTCAGCTTCTGCTCGATCCCCATAATATCCGGGCCCTGCTTTCAGGCCGAAGGACCGAACTGCTTTCCCTGCGGGGCATCCATTGGGAAAATTTCAACATCGAGCGCTTGGATGCCAAGCTTTCCCTTTTCAGAAATGACCTGGGGGAAGCGGAGGTTCTGATCCACCCGATCTACAAAGAGGTAAGGAAACACCCCTTGCTTAGCGAAGAGGAAATGACCAGGCTTGCCGCTGGTGAATGCGACTATATCGGCAAGAGCATACAAAAAGAAGAAGGGCATTATTCAATGCTGAACATTGAATATGATCCGCAGACCAAAGAATTCATCACCTACGATGTCTCGAAGGTCCAGTCCCCGGATCTAATCAACGGGATGCTGCTCTCTCCCGAAGAAAAATCCGCATTCAGCAGGGGTGAGCTTTTGACCCTGAGCGACGGTACCCAGCTCCGGCACCGCGCCTCGGAGCCTCTGGGACTGCTTTCCGACCGGAAAGCACTGATCTTGTCGGTACTGCTGGACGGTGGAATTTCTTATCTGCTGCTCCGTGGGATCAGGTCTTTGAATCAAAGGGAGGCCCAGCTGGATTATGCCACCCCGGCATTTAACAGCGCATACCGGGATATGGAAGGACAGGGATCGGTAAAACATGAAAAATATGTTCTTCCCCAAAATCTTTTCAATCCTGCCCCGGAGCGCTCAAAGGGAATATCAAGATAATCTTTCCTTTCTTTTTAATGCAAACCAGTGATAAAAAAAATAAGTTATGAATCAGAACAATCTGGAATACCTTCAAAAAAGCCTGGACTATCTGGGTTTTGGAACAAAATTAAACGACGTACTGGAATCTGCTATTTACCGGCAGTTGGAAAAATTCTCCCTGGGGATCAACCAACGCTATATTCCAGGGAAATTCAGGTCTGATCCCGGAAAAGGGGTCGACCAGTTGCACTTTGACCTCAATTTTTCAAAGGCCAAAGATTCAGATGTTTATTTTCTCAACAGCTATGATGCTACACTCACACGCTACAATGATACCCCGCCGGTCTCACAGCGCTTTGATCTCGAACGGGACAACAGAATGACCGCGCTCCAGAGCTACAAGCTACTCTGCGGTCTCTCCCTGCAAAAAGACATTTATGTGAAGAATACCTCTGGGACAACTACTGCCGACCGCGAGAAGGTAGCGGTATGGTTTAGGCTGGATTTATCGGTCAGCGGTAACAACGGAAACCATCCGCTTAATAAATTTTTTCCGGGCTATGGTTATGATCTGGAAAAGACCATCGACCGATATCCGTTTAAGGGCCTTGATGAGCTGGAGAAAAAGGACGCCGTTACCAGGGCCTTGCGCTATGGTAATCTGGTGGAACTCACTCTTGACCTCAGCGGTAAGCAGCAGGCCGTATACGTTGCTGCAAATCCCAGGCTTAAAACCCTTGACATCTATACAAAAGATATGCAGCAACTTTGGGACAACCAGATCTTTTCTACCGGGCAGAACCAAGAGCAAAAGGCCGGACGGGCATTTGAAGGTGTCCTGCCTCCCCCTCAGGTGGCCCGCCAGTTTCCATGGAAACAGCAAGGGGATGAAAACGGGCCAAAGATCGGAAGGTGAATCCTTCCGGTCTGATCCTGCAGTAATACCCTTATCAATACCGCAAGGGGTTTGCATGATAATGGCAAATTAACGCTCTGAGGATTATAGAAGTGAAGTGCCTGCGGGAATTTCATAAGCTGGCCTTCCAGGTTCAAAGATCCTGGTAAATTCACTGCCTTGGGTAGTCATTTTATCTCCTAGAATCCTGATCCAGTTTCCTTCCCGCAAGCCCACAACTTTTACATTGTTCTGTGTTAAAAATTCATTGATCCTGGTTTCTCTGGTTTCGCCATTATGCTTTAAATCCGGATTGGGATCGAGGTAATGCGGGTTGATGTTGAAGGGAACAAGTCCCATGCAGTCAAAAGATGGTGGGTAAACAATGGGCATATCGTTTGTGGTTTTCATGTTGATCCCACCAATATTGCTCCCTGCGCTGCAACCCAAATAGGGTTTTCCATTTTGGATATTTTCACTCAAAGCAGTCATTAATCCGAGTTCGTGCAATGTTTTTACCAATAGAAAAGTGTTTCCGCCACCGGTAAAAAAGCCCTTTGCTTTATGAACAGCCTCAACAGGATCGGCAGATTCATGTGAACCTTTAACGCTGATGTTTAAGTTAGCAAAAAAATCACGGGCTTTAGCGGTATAGCCCTCGTGCGAAATACCACCCGGCCTGGCATAAGGTATAAACACAATTTCATCTATCCCTTTAAACAGGGTAATGATTTCCTGTTTCAGGTATTCAAGATAATTTCCACCAAAAAGGGTAGAAGTAGAGGCCAGTATCACATTCATTTCAGTAAACTTCAGGTGCAAAATTTTTGTGTCGCTGCAAAGTTAACAACACAGAGGTATTTAACTAAGATTCACCGGTAAAATTAAATGATAACTAAGCCAGCATTTTCAGACCCCCGTCAACCGCTCTGTTTCTTATCCGGCTTAAAGTTTCCAATCGCATGCCCAGATAACTGGCCAAATAACGTTGGGGCACTCTGTCCAAATCAAAAGCTGTACTTTCCAGCTTCAGGTACCGGCCCAATGCATTTGGTATCCGGGCCAGATTAGACCGCTCAGCTGCCTGGTAGCGTTGGGTTTCCAATAACTTTCTGGCAATCACATTCCATTCAGGATAATTGGAAGAAAATGAATCCGTAACCGAATAAGGAATCCGCACCAGGTAGGAATGTTCGAGGGCCTGAAGATATTCTACCGAATGGTTAGATTGTTGATTGGGATGCCGGATGGCCTCTATAATCTGATTTTCGAAACCGAACCAGGTACTGATGTCCTTTTTGCGGTCTTTAATAAATCCCCTGACCACACCGTGAAGCAAAAAATACATCGCATTGTTGGCATCTATTGGCGAGAGGATGTGTTTATGCTTTTTTACCGAAACAACCTGGCAGGAAGCTTGATAATGTGCAATAAAATCTTGGGATAGCGGATGAAGTTTTTCCAGATAACTGAAAAATGGTTTCATAAGAATACGGCTGTCAGTACCTGTTAGCATTACTTTTATTTAGGATGGAGACCAGTTAATCAGTGCTTTTTTAAATGATTGATGGATCACCCTGAAAGCACTTTTCAAATGTATCGGCTATCTTTTATAAAAGATAAAGCAGGAGGAAGATTGGTCTCTAATGATTGAACCGTTAGAGCAAAAAGCAGCTAAATGGGTTTCTGAGCACTCAATTCCTGAGAAAAATAACTTGTAGGCATAACACCTTTTTCCTTTTTAAAAGCATTGTAAAATGTAGCCTGGTTTTTAAAGCCCGATTCCTGTGCAATTGCTTCGATGGTAATTTTATCGGCAAGTACAGGGTATTGTGTTAAAAAATTTGCTACCCGGTAGCCGTTTATCCAGTCGCGGAAATTTTTGCCAATGTGGTTATTGATTACGAAAGAGCATTGGTGAACAGGAATATTGATGCGGGCAGCCAGGTCTATGATCTGTAAATCATGGTTTAGATAAAGACTGTTTTCTTCCATTTCTTTTTTGATCAGCTCAGCGTACAAAGAAATTTGCGTTTCCGAAAGGTTAAACTTTTTAGTGGATAGCCTGAGGGCTTTTGCTTTCAGGTCCGATATCGCAAAATCTTCCGGTGCACTCATTTCGTCTGAGACGACCTTTTCCCTCCATTCCTGCTTATTCCAGTCTATGGCCACGAGCAGAAAACCATAAAAAATGCTGGGTTTGTGCAGTGCATATAAAAGAATGAGCAGCAGCGCTGTGCAGTTGATTACCATAAAGGCAGCATTCTCCATCGGAACTCCAATGTTTCTCAATAAAATCGGCAATAGGCCAAGGAGCTGAAAAAATGTGGCTACTTTAAGTAAAAATATAGCCCAATACTGCGCGGTATTGCTCACTTCACCTGAGCTGATGATCCTGGATCTGATCACAGCTAGCCAGGTTAATCCAAGATAGGCTATGGTTAATACAGGCCTGAAAAAATAGTGTATATAAGAAGGAAACAGGCCACTCTTGGCGGTCAGCGACAGATAGCCTTCAGCGTGAAGTTCACTGGTGATGCGGTTCCAGTCAATGGGGGCCAAACCAGGCCAGGGAAGAATATGGATGATAGCCAGTACAGCAGGGATAAAATGAAAAAGATCTCTTTTGGTTAAGATTGGTTTTTTGGAAAGAAAACTGGTGATGTAAAGGTAAAAGCAGGCAGGCGCGGCAAAATACAGCGGCGTGAAAAACTGGAAAAAAATAGAAAGCGGTGCTGAATTTCCGGTTGTAATAAACAGTGAGTTAAGGACTTGGCCAAAACGTGAAAATAATAAAACAGACAATAATATATTCTGCCTTCTATTCCCATTTTTAGCAAAAAATAAATGGATGGAAATTAAAAGCAGGAAAAAACAGGTGGTTGCGGAGAGGAAGTTAACAAACTGCATATATAATTAAAGCAAGGTATGGCTTTAATGTCAACTAATTGGGATAATGTCTGATTTTTAAGATAAATATCAAATTAAATTTATCAATCCTTTCTCAGCTGCTTTAAAAAAAAGTTAATTTTACTTTTTGGTATGAGAGAAATTAAGAAAAACTACCTCATGCGTAAGAATTTATCGTTTACCTAGCCGTTAAAATTATTAGATGCTACTGCTTTTAGATAAGGTTAAAAATAAATTAAGGCACTTGCTTTACACATTTATACTTTACAGATTCGGATTTGGAAACCGGGTATCAAAAAGTGTATGGGAAAAACAGTTTAAAGGGGAAGATTGGGATTATCTGTACAGCGATGCAGAGAAAGACCATTACCTGACGATAGCAGGTCTTATTAAAGAGCACGGTTTGGGCAGCATTTTGGATGTTGGCTGTGGTCAGGGGGTACTTTACCACTACCTTAAATTGAAATTAGGCACCCTAAATTACTTTGGAATAGATATTTCGGCCAGTGCAGTAAGCAAAGCAAAACATTCGTTCCCTGAAGCTGGCTTTAAACAATTAGACTTTGAGTATGGGAAAATGGACGGAAAATTTGATGTAATCATTTTTAACGAAACGCTGTATTATTTCAACAGGCCGTTAAACACCATTCAAAAATGTATTGATCAGAATTTAAACAGGGGAGGATATTTTATCATTTCCATGTGCGATTACACAGGTCATGAGGTAATATGGCAGAAACTGAATCAGCGTTTCAATTTTATTTCTTTTGAAGAAATTAAAAACGATAATAATCAAAAATGGAAAGTGGGGCTTTTTAAGGCTTAATCAACTTGTAAAGCGAAAGCAGCGGATCGAGTAGATTGCGCATCAGTTGATAGCTTTGGCTCAGTTTGTAAGCGATAGATTTGGCAGTATCCGCTTGGTGTATGCCTATTCTGCGCAGGGCTAAATTATTTTGCCTGGGTTGATAAATGGAGAGGCCATATTGATAAGCACATTGTTTCAACAATAATCGGTACCGCTTCGGAACCTCCCCGTAGGGATAGGTAAAGGTGTAAATTTGTTTATTGAGCAGTGCCTCAAGGTATTGTTTAGATGCCGAGATTTCTTCTGTAAATTCTGTTTCATTAATTTCGCTCGCCCTTAAATGGTGTTGGCCATGGCTTGCTATTTCCATGCCCTGGCTGCTTAAATACTGTAATTGTTCAGCATCCATCAAAGCGACCTTGGCAAAACCCTGTTCTGCTACATCCCACATGTTAAACCCACCAATTTGCGCGGTAGGAATAGAAAAAACAGCTTTCATTTTCCGTTTAATTAACTCAGGGACAGCATAATCAAAAAGTGTAGCCGGGCAATCATCAAAGCTAATGACAACTAATTTTTGATGAGAAGCAGCGTTTCCTGTACTAATCGCATCGAAAGTGGTGGTAATCAGATTTTTTTGCTCAATGAGATCAAGAAGGAGGTTAAACTGTCGGGTGCTGATGCTCCAATTACTGATTCCTTTTCCAGGCAAATCAACAATATGGTGAAGCATAATAATCGGAATAGCCATGTATTAAAGAATTTTCCGCTCCTTAATATTAACTGCCGGGTTACCCTGGTTGATGGTGTAAGCTTCAAGATCTTTTGTGGCCATGCTGCCCATGGTCAATACCGAATGGCTTTTGACCCTCAATCCAGGTCCAACTATAGCACCCGCTCCAATCCACGCGCCTTCCTCTATGGTAATGGGCTTTGTAATTAAATCGAAGCTTGTTTTACTGAAATCATGGTTTCCCGTTATTAACATGGCCTGCTGCGAGATACAACAGTTTTCGGCAATATGGACGAAATCTAAATTTTCGATGTAACAGTCGGCCAGCCAGCTGTAATTACCAATGGTAAGCTTCCATGGGTATTTAATGTGGATTCCGGGCTTAATCCTTACCTCTTTCCCAATTTTTGCGCCAAAAAGCCTTAAGATAAAAACAAGTAATGCACTAAATGGTACCATTCTGCTTTTAAAAAAGAAAACATCCGTAAAATACCATAAAAACTGTTTTATGGTCGAAGCACCAATTTTGAAGTTGCCTGTATTAAAGTTTTTATGGAGCTGAGTCTTGTTCAAATTGAATTAATCTTGTGTTGGCTCTTCTACGGCTACGGCTTCTATATTTCCCTTGACTTTAGTGTTTTTTTTGATCCAGAGGTATAACATTACAAAAATGCAGATGTATACAATCACATTAAAAATTTCGTGGTGGTAGGTGAAATTTTGGCGCTGGGATTCGAAGAAGCCAAGCAGCACACCCAAGCCGGCAATGCGGCAAATGTTCAAAATATAAATGGTTACCAATCCAATTGCGAGCATTTTAAGGGTCGATTTCCAGGGCGCAGGGAAAGCCAGTACAAAAGCAGCTAAAAAACTCATCACACCAAGGCCGAGGCACGAGTAATTAATCCGGAGGTATGGGCCTGCTACAACCATTACATCAGAATCATTGTAAATGGCATAAAATCCAAAAGCCTTAATAATCCAAACCGCAGGTACAATCAAGGCCGTTTTTAAGCCCTGGATATAGTTTAAATGCTGCGCAAAATAAGCATTGTAAAATCTTGCACCCTCGTTCATTACGCTATTCATAAAGAGGTTGCCCTGACTAAATAAAATATACAATACGAACAGTGCAATTACAAACTTAATTGCTTTTTTATCTGCTTGTTTCTTGGCCTGTTTAATCTGGATTTCGTTCATATGCTTATTGCAATTCGGTATAAAGGTATGGTTTTTCTTTTTTTGATTAATTATTAACCTTGCTGATCATCAGTCTAGTAATCTGTTAATTTTTTTATCCACCAGTTTCCTGAACCAGAGTCCTTGCAGGTAATGAAACTTTCTGGCGGTTTTATTATCCAGCATGCCCAATTGGAACACCATCCGGTAACTGTAATATAAATAGGGGCGTAAACCGAGCGGTAACTTCCACCAAAGCCTTTTTAACCAGGCTTTTTTTTCATCCGGATTGCCCCATAAATTTGGTTTCAAGGTTTGAATCCGTAAGTTCCGCATCCTTTCAACCTCTTCCTGGGCAATAAGGTCGCTATATTTTTCATGTTTTTGCAGCCAGAAATTGATGTCGTTTTCTTTGAGGTTTTCCTCTAGCAAATGCCCGTTCTTCCAGGTAACAGTTTTACCAGGGGCAATAAAACGATGGTCCATATTCTCATTCAGGTCCGAATAACCGATCCCCGTTCTGAACATTTTCAACAGATAAAGCGGGTAGTAGCCACCATAGCGGATCCAGCTTCCCTGAAAATAGTTTTTGCGGTTAAAATAAATCCCGTTAATGTTTTCATAATCTGCATCCCTAAACTGTATAAGTTGCGCAAAAAGTGCCGGGGTTACAACCTGGTCAGCATCCAGTCCGATGGTCCAGGGAGTGGTAATATTGAAGTTTTTCAAAGCAAAATCCCATTGTTTGGGATGGTTGATAAAAGCATGCTCTTTAATTTCCGCACCGTAGGTTTTGGCAATGTTTAAAGTTTCATCCCTGCTTCCGCTATCCAGAATAAATATTTTCGCCTGTAAATCTTTAATCGATTCCAGCAAGCGGGGCAGATGAACTTCCTCGTTAAAGGTTAAAATAATAATACTGAATTCGCTGTTCATTAAATCACCTGATCGTAAAGTTTCAAATACCGTTTGGCCAAAACCTGGTCATCAAAATCTTTGTTGATCATTTCTGGTGCCATTTGGCGGATCTTGTGCCGGCTTTCGTGATCTTCATACGATCTTAATAACGTTGCTTTAATGTCAATAGCTTCCAAAGCTGATACCCAGCCCAGTTGCCGATCGATAACATAATCTGATAAGCCAACCTGGTTTGAAATTAAAACAGGCGTTCCAACACTCAAACTCTCGATCACCACATTGGCGAAATTTTCATTAAAGGAAGTTAAAACCAGTAAATCATGTTGGGCCATTACTTCATATTTGTAATGGTTATCCACCTGCCCGATCCAATTAATACGCTCATGGAGATTTAAATTTTGGGCTTTTAATTTTAAGCTTTGCAGGTATGCTGCTTTTCCCGAACCTGCAATGGTTAACTGCCAGTTTATCTCCAGTAAGGAAAGGGCTTCGAAAAGCAATTCAAGTCCCTTTTTTTCTTCAATACGTGAAAGAAAAATTAAACGGAAAACCGAAGGATTATCGTTTGATATGGCTAACTGCGAACCGAAAACTGGCTTTTGAATATTTACTAAATTAGGAATTACAGTAATGCTTTTTGGGCTAACAATCTCGAGTATATCCTTCTTTTCGTGCTCACTAGTGGCGTGGATATGGCAGTATTGCAAGAGTTTTTTTCCTATCGATTGATGCAGGAGTTTTTTAAAAAATGAATTGCGGTTGGTTTGGGTATAGGAGGTTAACATTCCCCTTGGAGAGAGTATAACAGGTATTTTATACCATTTTGCTAGCCAACAACTCAATACCGAAACCAGGTTCCACCAGGCATGAATATGGATAATGAGTTTGGCGTTTGGAGTGTCAATCTTGTGTGTTTTAATACTGCTGTCGCTCTTAACTAAGCTTGCATTCAGCTTGATATGTTGTCGAAGGGCTCGCCTTAAACCCAACAATAATCCAGGCGAAAAATGACTATGATCTTTAGTCCACCGTTTAAAATAGGTTACTTTTACCCCTTCAACCAAAACAGGTTTGCCTATGCTTACTACGAGTTCTTCATTACCATTGGCGTTTGTTGTAAGTACTTCTAACGCTGGGCATTTATCATACTGAGCGTAGTCGAAGTTTTTTTGTTGAACAACTTCGCTTAACGTTTCACACAATTTACCCACACTTTGTATTGGTCCGCCATAAATAAAGGCGGGTTTATAGGAGGCTGTGATTTGGATGATTTTCAAATTAAATTTTAATCTGTTGTAAAAATCTTTTTAACGCGAAACGGCGGATCAATTCGTAAATGAGTAAGTACATCAATAACCCACCGATGAGTTTATTCAATGCGGATTCAAATAAATAAATTAAGATAAACAAGGGTATAATCATCGCAGTACCGATTAATTTATCAGGGCTGCTGGTCATTACATATTTATAAACAAGGCCTATTAACAGCCCATAGCCAAATAAGCTGATAAACATTCCTGGTACACCAAAATCGATATAGTTTTCAGTCATGTAACCTAAACTGATTGATGCTCCCTGTTCTGTTCCGGCTACCATCATACCTGAATATTTCCGAGTCGTTTCAGAATCGTCAATAGCGGCTTTATTCGGGAAGAAAATACGGGGCTGAAGTACCCTGCCTACTGCGTCACCCCATAACCTGCCATGCGTGTGCGGAATAACCCTGGGTACATAGTCGATTGTTGCCGAGAAGAAATCAATATAGGATAAACGGTCAACGGTTTGTTTGAAGCCTAGAGCGATATCATCCTGATTAACTTTTCCAACCAACTCTCCGAGTTTGGATAGTGATTCGCCCGTGGAGCGAATACTGTTTTGGTTCATAGCTCCACCATTAAGGTACTGCCTGTATTCAGGTTTTACGTATTGCCAAAGAATTAAGGCATACATTAAACTTACAGAAACCGCAGCTAGGGGCAATATTTGTTTCGGTTTCAAATCTTTGCTATAAATGATGATCATGCCGCCAAAAATGACTAAAAAGTAGTCTTTGAAGCTGGAGAAAAACCCCGTTAAGCTCATAATCACTTCTGCAACGGCGATAATGACGAATAATTTAAACTGCTTGGTATAAAGACAGCTCAACATAAAAATAAAAAACACCATCCACTTGAAATCAGCAATCTTGGAGATGGGTTGCTGTAATCCCCCAAACCTAAAAGATCCGTCCGAAATTATGGGGTATAGGATGGTCACAATAATATAAACAGGTATAATCTTTCTTGAATCATATTTTAAAGCATGTTTAAAATAATCTACATCTGCTAAATCGAACTTACGTAATATAACAAAAAGACCTAGTCCGATAGATAGTAAACCAATGTTACTATAATAAAAGGCCTCTTCAATATTTTTATAGTTTTCAAATGTGCTGGCAAAATCAATTCTTTCAAAATTTGCATAAAATACTTTAATATTAATGGAGAGCCATTGAAGCATTAAACCAATAAAAATAAAAGGCGACTCATTCTTTTTCCATACCAGCGATAACAGGATAAATGGAATAAGTACAGCAAAAATTGTTAATAAAGGGTTAGTACTGCTTACAGCATATATTAGTAATAGCGCAAGAAATATTTTACCCGATGAATTTATTGATTTGAATTTTTTCAAACTAATTTATGTGGTTTTATAAGCCTATATTTTTGAACAAATTCTTCTAGCTTGGTGGAGAATAGGATTGTAAATAGTAAAATAACTGCTGTTTCTAACAAACTCAATTTATAGAAGCTACAAAGAGTCAAAACGACATAATGTATCACATATAAAGCATAGCTTCCCCTACCTACGAAATAAAATAAAAAAGTAATTACTGATGCTATTTTCACCAAATATTTTTTAACCCTGACAATAGTTCGTAATCGAAGCACCCAATAATAAAGGCTAACAAGTAGTAATCCCTTGAATACTATTTTTAATGTATCAGATTGTAGAAGTGATGGATCGAAATAAGCAATTATACCCGGGATAAAAATAATAATGAATAAAATATCATTTTTTTTGTTTTGTGAATAATATTGAAATAGCAGGTAACCATAATACCAAACCACGAATAAACTTGCAAAACTAAACCATGGCGTGAAATATAAATAATGATTTAATGTAATGGAACCAACAGTTAACAGCATTAGCAAAATTGAAATTATGGTAGAATGGTTTAATGAAAGTTTCGTTAGTAAATAAGAGAATAAAACAAAGAAAACATAAAAAAACATTTCATAACTTAATGACCATACTGGCCCGTTGTTTCCGTATGGAGTAAACCAATGTACAGTGCTCGAAGGTGTCTGCAAGAATAATAAGTTGCCTAAAAAATTGGTTAAATGATAGGCAGCATCATCATTTGATTTTTCTGTTATCACACCACACAGAAAAGTGATAAACAAAGCAAAAAGATAAATAGGCATAATTCTTCTTAGCCTTTTATAAAAGTATATTTTGCTTTCAGTTCTATTTGCCGGTGCAAAACCTCTTTGAGCCAAACCTATACAAAAACCAGATATAATAAAAAAAAACAAAACTGCTTCACCATTCAATTCAGAAATAAAATCTATAGCATTCCAAACTGATAAATTTACAAGGGGTTTAATCTTATAGCCATTAAATACTATAAAATGATGAAAAAGGACGATTAAGGCAGCTAGACCTCTCAATGCATCCAGAATTTTTATTCTACCCTTTTTCAATTGCGTTGGTTATTGCATCCACTTGCTTCTCTATCGACCAATTTTGTATTATTTTTTGTGAGTGAGCCCCCATTTCCATTAAGTCTCGTGTTAACATCAATTCCAGCTTTATTTTAAGTTCTATTTCATTTTCTGATTCAAATAGATACCCGTTTTTACCTTCTTGTATAAGGTCCTTACCGCATCCAACTTTGTCCGAAACCAATACTGCCTTCCCCGCTGCCATGGCTTCATTTACAGCTAATCCCCAGGTTTCTGCAGGCCCTTTTGAAGGTAGGCAAAATAGATCGCAAGCTTGGTGAATCACCGGCATCATAAGCTGGTTTTGAAAATCCATAAAATGAATTCTTTCATTACAGTTGTCACCCTGAGTTTGCCGAAGGGCTGTATTTTTAAGTTTTTCTTCCAACTCCCCATTTCCTACAAAAAGAAGGTGGGTATTGGAATGATTCAAATTAAGAAAGGCTTCCAGTAAAATTAAAGGATTTTTCTTCTCCTCGAACTTTCCGGCATTTAAGATCAAGATTTCATTTTGAGCAATACCCAGATGGGCACGTAATTTCACTACCTCATCTTTTCTGCTTTGTCCAAATCGGTCATTATCTACAGCATGTGGAGCATGGATCAGTTTATAATTTGCCACTCCCATAGCTTTAAAATATGCCTTATTGGCTGTTCCCACATAAAACGCGGTATCAATATGGGTATAAACCCAGGTTAAAAAAAATCTTCTGCTCAAGTTCTTTAACCCTGGTCGATTATCCAACAAAGTAGAATCGCCCCTAAACCACACAGGTATTTTTCCTTTAAAATGCCTCATTACAGTTAAATGGCTCTGATAAGCCCAGCCATAAACCAGTATGGCTGCTGGTTCAAATTGGCCAATTAACGTTATTAAATCTGGATTTTTAATTCCGGAAAAGTGGTTATATCCTGGCTTTTTTGCCAGGTTTTTTACAAAAGTATAATTATAGCCCTCCAATAAAGGGATGTCCCATTCTATAGTCTTGCCAAAACCAGCATCGTAATTCAGCCCATCTATTTTACCGGCCGTATAAAACACCATTAATGAACATTGTTTACTTAACAACTCAAATACCTTACTATAGTATTGAATAGGATGCGAAATAACGATGGCCAGCTTTTTCAAATGGTTTTTTTATAATCTAAATTATCCATCGGCTAAATCTGTGATAACAGGTGCTTCGTCTGATGATTTTCAATGCTTAGATCAAATAAATCACATTGTCTTTTGGTAGTCGCTCTTGCCCGGTATTGCTCAAATTCCGTCCAATCAGTTTCTGGCTTGGCTAAAGTATTATCCGCAACACCTTTTAAAAAAGTATAAATCGTTTCCATTGCCGTTTTATAATTTAATATATCCGCAACGTAGCCCGCCCTGCAATCTATAAGAGATTGTGCCGCACTGCTTTCCAAATTAAAAATGGCTAAGATTGGCTTCTCCGTCATAATATAAGGATATATTTTTGATGCTGTATATGCTGGTTTTTCATGGCCGGGTATAAAAAGTGCATCAGCACTTTGCAGGTTAAAAATACTCTCATAAAAAGATATCCTGTCGGTCTGTTCTGTCACGTAATCTCCTACACCTAATTTCTCTGATACGCTATAAAGTGTTTTTTCGCCACTTCCTAAAGGGGCATAACTGGTGCCAATAAAATGAAATCTCAGTTTCTGAAAGTTCTTGAAATCTTTTTTTAATCCAATTTTAAACCCTTTAAGCAATTGCATTATCGCTTTTTGCATATCAAAGCCCCCTCTGCCAACATATACAATATGCTTAAATGCAGGGCTGTTATCATAAGCGAGTTTAAGTTCATTTTTATGATTTGCCGCAATTTCAAGATCTTGCCTAAATCCTCCAAAAGTGATAGTGGCAGTGGGCAGTTTTGCAAGATGAGGATATCTTTTAATAAGATCATCAATATATGCATCCGATACTGACATTATACCATCAACATCTTTCATTGCCACAGGTTCTAAATATTTATCCAAACGGTAGGAGAACCAATATTTTTTTGGCCTTTTGTATTTAGGTTTATCTTCGTAGTAATTGGTAAACCAGGGGTCTTGCATATCAATAATGTACGGTATGCCAAATTTCTTTTTCCAATAAGGTCCTAAAGCACATACAGGAAACTGCGTAGTAGAAAAAAAGATAAGATCAAACTTTTCTTTTCTTAATAAACGGTTAACATAACTTTTATAAAACCAAAGCGACCTTAAAGCAATACTGCCTAAACCAAATTTATAAGTCAGCTTTTTAGGTAGGGCAATAACCCTGTGAATTTTGATGTGTGCAGGAACGGAATCATTTAAAAGGTAATCGAAAACAGCATCCGTATATTGTTCTCCAACGCATACAATTTCTGCACTCCAATCAAAGTCCTGATAAAATGGTAAGCTCATCCTTACCCGTTGCATATCTGCAGCATTTGAAGGGACAAAATAAGGCGAGATGATTAAGACTTTTTTCAATTTTTTAGTGTATTGGCAATTAAGTTAAGAAATTTTTGGCTTTCGTATTCCCAATTTAATTTATCTTGTCCAAGTTGAAAGGCACGAATGCGATGATTCAAAAGGAGTTGTCTGTCTGTGAAATAATGATCAAGAACAGTGACCAGATTTTCGTAACTATCCTTTTTAAAAACGAAGCCAATATCCTGATAAACAGCAAAAAAATCTTTTTGGGCACTGGTATCTGTTGCAATGGTTGCAAGCCCAGATTGAATGTAAGTGAAAATTTTGTTTGTTAAACAGATATCACGGTTTAGAGGCGCGCCAATTTCGGTAGCTAATCCGATATCGAACTGTGCAGCAAAATCTAGCAGTTCCGAGCTTCCAATAGGTTGATGAAAAAAAAGCTTTGACTTACATTTCTCAGCTAATTTAAAAAGATAATCTTTGTATGACATATTGATGTCGCCTAACAGGTGTAGTTCAAAAGTATTTTCAGAATGAGATAAGGCTTTAATTATTAATTCTAAACCTCTGCCTTTGCCAATCGTTTGAGAAAACCAAAATAGCTTAATGTCCTTATTAATAATAATAGGGCTTGCATTATTTTTAGAGGGGAAGACGTTATTGATCGTGATTCCGCACAAGTTTTGATAAAGTTTTTCGTATGTTTTATTGATAAGCGGACTGGCAGTTGTTAAATAATCTATCTGATTTATATATTTATCTTCAATTTGCTTCACATTTTTATAATTTAAATCCTGATGATCGTCGCTGTCAATATTCCGATAGAAATCTTCAGCATCAAAACCACATTTCTTGTTATTTTTTTTTGCTAGTTTGACAATCACAGAAAGTGCAGCTAAATTATGACCGATGTATAAATCAGCATCAAACTTCCTGGCTTTAGTATACAATAGCCAAGATACACGGTGGTAAACTAAATCAATTGGTAAAATATTCTTAGTGAGCTTGTGGGCCAACCTTGTGAAATAATAGTAGGCTGAGCCATATTTACCACCTACTAATATAAAATCGTCATTTAACGACCGTTGGTGTGATGATGCCCATTTATTCTTTTCTGCAAATAGGACCTTTACATTATATCCGTTGGCTTTCAATACATTATATTCTTTAAGCAAACGTGGGTTTTGTGCTGGTGGAAAAGGGCTAAGTAATAAAATTTTGCTCAAAACTATGTTGTTGGGAAGTTATTGGTAAGCATAAGTCTCACTCTAATACATTAAATGAGTTAAATCGTTTTGATAAAATTTGGTTCCCAAAATTATTCAATTAAATATTTCCATAACTGGCGATGCTTTTTCATGGAAGTTATACAATTATATAATATGGTGGGATGCTTAATATTGTAAAGAACAAAGAATATCCAGTCGCTGATAGTTGAGTGTTTAATTAAAAACCTACAGTTATTAAATGTTATTGCTGCATATAGCAATACATTAGTTGTCTTTACCGGAGACTGTCTCATTTCGGCCCATATTTCTGCTGCAATAGATTTATTAGGTTTGTTTTTAATAATGAAACTACTCAATAACATGATAGCATGTTCATGCTGTCCTTTGATAGCACTTTCTCGGCTAGTATTTTGTGTAATTGTAAAATTAGCCAAGGGTTTGCTGTTAAATAAAATAGGATATCCAAATTTCCTTTCTCTGAAATGTTCGATATAATCAAATCTAATCGAGAGTGGCAGTACATAACTGTTTAACTGTGTATTTCTAACAAGCATTGCTCCGTTGGAATGTAATGCAGAAAAAGATTGTTTAAAATGTGGGTGATTGATTATTTTTAAATAGTCTGACTCATTAAAAGGTTCAATTGTTTTGTTCATGTTTATTGATTCACCTGTCTTATCCTCTTTCCATAGGTGCATATTGGCCCAGCCCATTTTTGCAGCAGGATGTTTATCCATTATGGTAACCATTTCTAATAGAAATTCAGGTTCCCACCAATTATCATCTTCAAGTAAGCTCACATATGTACAAGATGTCTCAGCGTACATCATATTAAAAGTTGCTACGGGGCCTAAATTTTCGTGGTGTTGATGAAAGGAGAACCTTTTGTCGTTCAAATTATTAATAAACTCTTCTGGATATCTATCATTTGGATCGTCGTTATGTACTTCACAGACCCAATTTATAAATGTTTGGTTAAGAAGGCTTTGAACGGTTCTTTTTAATGAAATATTTCTCCTATAGGTAGGTATAAATACTTTTACAGTGCTCATTTTCTTAAATTGGAATGCAATTTTAAGTTTAGTTTAGCCTTTATGAAAATTAGGTACTTAATTACTTTCCAAGTAAATATTCTTCCTATAAATCTGTACCTTACAGGTAAGAGTTCTATAAAATCTATAGTGCCTAATTTACTTATAGCAGCCTCGGCTTGGTTTAAAAGATCTTCATGCGCTGGATAATTGCCATAAACAAATTTTGCAAAGGCCAAAGCTGATACCCTTTTCGTTCTACATGAATTCTCATTAGCAAGGAGCTCCGAGGTAGCTAGTTGAATTGCCAATAACTCTGACTCTATACCTTTTCTACTTAAAGTTTTAGACAGGCTGTTGTTTTGCCCTGACCTATAGTATAGGATTGCACTTTGACAAAACTTTACATTTTCAGATGAGAGTATTATTCTGGTAAAAAACTCAAAATCATCTATCAAGCTCAGCTTTTCATTCCAAAGGCCATACTGTAGAAGAAGCTTTCGCGGAATTAAGAACATACCTGTTTGAGTCATAGATTCACCATTTTCCCAACTGCTGCAAATCCAGTCAATTGGTCGCATATCTTGCCAGCACTCTTCGGGATTTAGTTTAAATGTTGAAAGCTCATTATTGTAAAACCGCCCCCATTTACTTGATATTATACTTAAAGGGTTGTCTAAAACGATATTGATCTGATCCGATATCATTTCAGCGTTTACAATATCATCAGCATCAAAAAACTTAATAAATTCTCCCTTAGAAATATTAAAACCAAAATTTCTTGCATATGCTGCTCCTCTATTTGCTATGGAATAAACCTTTATCCGGTCAGTCTGATAAGTTTTAGCAATTTGTAAAGAGTTATCGGTGCTACCATCATCTACAATAATAAGTTCCCAATTTTGATAAGACTGATTGATTATGCTTTCAATTGCTTCATCAACATACCGTGAAGCATTATGGAGGGGGATGATTACAGAAACAAGAGGATGCATTAAATGCGAAGAAAATTTGAGAGAACAGCTGATCTGTTGATAATTTTAAATGCGGACATTTTTCCAGGCTGAACAGAGATACCATTTTTTTGAAATATCAACATAATGATGCAAAATTCCCTGTTTTTTGTTTACTAGTTCTTCATCTGGATAAACAATATATTTTTCTGAAGGTGCTGTTGTTGAAGGCTTTTCGCCAATTAGCATTGCAGAAAGTGCTTGCTCTAAGTAATAACTGTTACCAAACTTATATTCCAATTTTTTTGCCCATGATTCTAGGGCTCCAAAATCAATTTCTTCACTTCTAAAACCGAAAGCACCAACATTTATTTTATCTGCTATGCGCGCTGACAATAATTTTTCCATCTCTTCTTTAGGAAATCCATAGGAATTTTGTACATCATAAATATAAAATGGATTATGCGGGTTTTTAAGCCAATTAATTAATTCAGTTGGCTCTCGCCAGAATAACATGTCTGAATCAAGTACCAGATTATATCCAGTATTACCCACGTGTACATCGGTAATTTTTCGTATGTGCTTATAAACTAGCCTTTTGTGGTGTAAATAAGGAAACCTTTCTTTGGGTAAATGTTTGTTAAGTTTTTTTTCTATTTCAGATGCAGTAACAAACGAACAATTTTCTATCTGTCCTTTACAGTACGAAATCGACTCCTCATTAAAAGTCCCATCATCATAAAATATAAAATGAATAGGATAATGTGTAAGTTGTTGAAGGGTGTGCGCGCAAAAAATAGTTTGATGCCAATATTTGATGCCTGTTAGAAATGAAACAGTTAGTGAATTTAAATCTGAAACAGGCTTTCTTATATAAATCTTCCTAGAAGCAATGATCATTTCCTTTTCAGCCTTAAGCATACGGCTATATTCGAAATATCCGCCAAAACGTTTCCAGGTACTCAATAACGACCTTGGGTTTCGGTATAATTTATTTACTATGTTTTGAAACATCCAGATTATATTTACCTATTGGTAAGTGCCTGTAACTGGCCGATAACACCATTGTATTTGATATAATTAGTCGGAGATCTCCACGGACGATATTTTACAAATGCTTTTATTGTTCTCAGCGTCAAAGTAATTTTGTGAAAGCGTTTCCATGGGCACTGTTTGTATTTTATTAAAAAAAATGTCCAGGAATACATAATTCCCCTGTTCAACTTACCCAAGTAGCTTTTGTTAAGGCGTTGGGTTGGAATAACATGCTTCATCTTTAATGCAGGAAAAAATCCGATATCATATCCACTTAAAATTATTTGCATTACAATTTCGTTATCTCCGCTCGACGCTAAATTATCGGCTGATCTATCGGCAATTTGATATTTACTCTGATCTACTTCAATCAGGTATCCATAAAGGGCTTCCGCTCTTATGGCCATGCCTGCACCCACTGGGGAAAAGAGCGGATATATTTTCATATCCTCTCCCTGTTTCTGATTTGTTATCAAGATTTCATCACCAAGATTCCTGACCGCCAATAATGAAAAAAAGTTTTTCGCCCAGGCAGGTGGGGGTGTAGTAAAGTCTCCTTCTATATTCCCTCCAATGGCACCCATGTTCGGATGTTTGCTAAAGATCGAAATGCAATTTTCTAAATAATATTTGTCTAAAATATTGTCATCATCTACCATAACAATTATTGAGCCCTTACATTCTTTGAATCCTTTTACACGGGCAAAAGTTAATCCTTGGTTTTCTTCGAAAATGATCTTTGCATTTTTTGGTAATGTAATAGCATGGCCGAAAGGACTTGAAGAATTATTATCAACTACAATAAGCTCCCAATTATTCTGTGGCAATGTTTGTTTTTCAAGCGCAATAATTGTTCTTTGTAAGATACTCACATCAGGGTTGTAAGTAGGTAGAATAACCGATAAAAAACTAATCATTTCTATATTTTATTATTTTGGCAGGAATACCAACGGCTATAGCATAGGGGGGAAGATCACTTGTCACAACAGATCCAGCTCCGATAATGCAACCACTGCCGATAGTAACGCCACCAAGAATTTTACAGCCTGCACCAATCCAAACATCGTTTCCGATATTAACAGGCAATAGAACATCTGGTTGAGATCTAATCGTTAATCCTTTAATAGGAATAGTATGATTTGAACTCAAAATACAGGTATGCATGGCAATGAGCGTATCAGCCCCGATTTCTACATCGCCATGCCCATAAATTATTACATATTCACCCAAATAGGTATTTTGGTTTAAAGTTATCTTTCCACCGTATGATTTTAACACACATCCTTTTGTTATTTCACATCGATCTCCTATCATTATCATTCCTTGTTTTCCATTACGAAATCCATTTTTAAGGGAAATTTGAGAATGGAAAATTACTTTTTTACCAATTTTAAGCCCCTTGGCAATGTAATATGCTGTAAAGAGAAGATTACGGATTTTTAATATTGTTGACCTCAATTTTAATTAATGTGTTATGGGTAGTTAGCTATTGTTTTCACCTATGGCTCAGAAAATAAGCACTGCTAAGAAGCAGATCCTGTATCTCTAAAGCTATATTTTAATTGGATAATTCTTAGCCTTATTCTAACTGATGGGGATAAAAATGATTTGGCGATCCGCCAAAGTAAATTGTTGCTTGCAGGCACTTTAAAATGGCACTCTTCACTCAGCATCAATGCACGTTTCGCACTTACATAATCTTTTAATATTATAAGTTCGCTTGATGCCTTTTGAGCTTCAAAGCCCACAGCTCTTAATATCTGTAAATCATTATTATTTGCTTTTTGATACTGTTTTAATAATTCTAACCTTAAAAGCCAACCTAGCTTCTGATTACTGCTTAATGAATTTGCTCTCCGAATAGAGATTGAAAGTGTCTTTTCTACAATATAAAATTTACACCCTGCCATGGCTAGCCTAACATGAAAATCAGCGTCTTCCCAAATTTTTAAATCCGTTCTGAAACCACCAATTTTATGGAAGACGTCTTTTTTATAGAGACCATTAATACCACCAATAGGATGAGAAATGGTGTAAGCTACAGGACTTACATGAAGCTCTGCATTTTTATATTCCCATTGTATTAGGATGTTGTTTTTTTCATCGTTCCAATCCACATTGCAAATAAGAACATCTGCATTGTGATGATTTTCATTAATTACGGATGAAAGTTCCTTTAGATAATCAGGGTGCAGAAGATCATCAATATCGTGAAAATGAAACCAATTATTTTTTGCAAGTTTTGCTAAAATATTTCTGGCATTTCCTGCGCCTTGGTTTTCATTACCTGAAATTACAGTTTGGTTGTGTTCTTTTAGAATTTGTACAGAATTATCGGTGCTGGCGTCGTCATAAAATAAAACCTCGTCAAAGGGTATAGATAGCGTGGCAATATTTTCCAAAAACGGAATGATATATTTTTCGGCATTATAAACAGGTACCAGAAGACTAAACATGCTTCACTAATATTCTTCTGATTTTACGATATATTCTAAACCATACAGACGGCTTTCTCATATCTACATCTGCAAAAACAAGATTTGATTTTGGTAGCTTTATGTGCTGTGATTTAGGTACATGTGGTTTTCTTTTCAACATCAAGCTTTCAAGCAAATCCATCCAGTCAGTTAAATTTTTTTGAGATGAAAAATTTCTTTCGATATAGTTTTTTGAATTTGCAGATAATTCAGACCAATAGGGTCCATTGGATTTTAATGTTTTGATGGCTGATTTTAATTCATGAGGATGATCGATTAATATTCCCGTTTGGTCATTAAAAACAAGTTCAGGAATGCCTGAGTCGATTTTTTTACAAATGGGAACAACTCCACATCCCATTGCTTCCATTAGTGCTACCGGTATTCCCTCATAATCAGATAAAAGTACAATGGCATGTAAACTCGGTAAAATTTCCTCAATATTAATAACTAAGCCATGTATAATAACGTTTGAGGGGGACCCATAGCTTTGTTTTACTTTTAATATTTCATTCATTTGTGGCCCAGAACCATAAATGTGATATTCTGTGTTTGGGATACTTAAAGCACACTCACAAAATTGAGTTATCACATCTTTAACTTGTTTTTGTTCTTGCACAATTCTTCCGATGTAAGCTACTCTAAATAACTCATCACTTTTAAAATTTGCACTTTTGTGCGATACGGATGCGCCGTAAGGAATTTGCTTTAACGTTATCTGTTTATTTGTTTGATGGACTTTTTTTGTTAATGCTGTCGATACTGATACCAAAGTGTCGAAATATTGAATATTGGGAGGAGCAACAAATTCGTTGATTAAAGTTTGGTACCACTCATCGTCGTTATGAAGAATACCTACGATCGAAGTTCCGTTTGCAGAAATTAACGCTGAAGCATAAATTGCCGGAATCATATTACCCGGAACAAAAACATCAGGATTTTCTTTTCTAAAATACTTCAGAATCCATTTAATTATATCCTCTGTGTAGTGGGGATAAGGAATAGTTGTGCATTTTACCGCTAATCTTTTAAATATAGGTAAGGCTGTACATTGCTGTTCATCTGCCCAAAGAATAGCAATTACCTGTACCTCATATCCATTGGCTACTAATGCTGGTAGTAGCCTTATTAACCAGGTATTGATGCCGTTTATGATGTTGTTGCCATCATATATACTAAATACAACCTTCAATTTCTATATAACTTTTTTATCAGCGACAGTATTTTTAGCTCAAACATTATTTTTTTCCAAGAGAAATAAGTGAAGGCACCATGTCTATTAATAATTTTTTCATGATCATCCTGCCAGTGTTTTTTAAAGTGTTCATTATAAGTTTTTGCATCGTCATGTATTGTTGCAACCGAAAGATAATCTTTAATATAATATGGATTCGATTTCGGGAAAATACGCACCCACAATTCAAAATCCATGCTGCAAACAAGTTCCTCCCATATTGGCTCGTGAATACTTTTATGCCAAAAACAAGAGGGTTGAATTAAGTTAGGTATTCTGATGTATCTTTTAAATTGATACCGGGGCTTCTGTTGATGAAAAACTGCATTGCCATTTACCATCTCAAGGCTATAGCCCCAACCGTAGAAAAATGTTTTATTCTTGTTTTCCGTAAGTTTGGTTACAAGTTGAGAAAATGTCTGCTCAGTATAATAATCATCACTGTTAATCCATCCATAATATTCGCCAGATGCCATATTTAAGCCTTGGTTGATGGCATGGCTTTGACCATTATCTTTTTTTGAATGCCAGTAACTAATCCAATGATTATATTTTTCTAAAATTTCTCTGCTATTATCCGAACTACCACCGTCAATAACAATATATTCCAGGTTTGGATAGTTCTGTAAAAGGACTGATCTTATTGTTTGCTCTAAAAAAGCTCCCTGATTATAAGAAGGTGTAACAATTGTTATTTTCGGCCAGTCTGCTTTTTTAGTATATATTTTCGGATCGCATTCTTCATTCCATGGCCATCCCGTTTTGCCAATTTTTTCAGGAAGATGCGCGAGCAAACCCGAAGAAGAAAACTTTATTGTATTCAATTTACAGGTACCACTATTAAAGTTTTCACTAGAATATTCAGCAGGCAATAAATTCGTCTTTATTTTCAAAGGGATTGATCTTGGTTGATGTATTTTTTCCAAGTTAGCGGTTCGTATTTATCAAAAGCATGACATCCAAAAGGCAGTTGATTCCCGAGTTTTTTTAGGGATTGGGCCGGATTTGTCTCAATTGAAAAGCGAAGCGCAACATCATCGTTGGGCAATTTAAAAAATGGGTAAAGAATATTTCCCCAATATTTAAAGAAACCATCCTCATTATTTTCTCCCCAACGATCTTTTTTATGTTTTAATAACTTTAGCAGGAGATAAAAACTTAATGTCTTTCTTAGTGAAAGGCCTCCATTACCAACATTACTAATTTTACGTTTGGTTTTGAATATGGCGTTAAAAAACCGAACGATTTTATGATAGCCCTTTAAAAACTGTATCTCACCATTGTTATTTTCATGTGGTGAATGCGGCGCACCAATAAAATCATAATTCTTTTTACACCAGAATAAAAGTTCATCCTTAAATACATAGGCGTCAAGTTGATAAATCAAGATAAAACGATAGGATAAAAAATGCCTGTAAAAAAAAGATGAAAGCATTAATTTGTTGTAGCCATGAATATTTTCGAAATATTCATTTTTAAATTTTACAATTTCAAATCTAACTATGTTAATGCAAATTGCCTCATATACTTGGGTTTGCATACTTTCAGGACCTACAAAAATAATGGGATGTTTACTTAGTATATTCAAGCATTGCCTTAAAGAAATAATTTCATCCTTATTTAATTGATTTTTATAAATAGGGATAATTACAGCGACAATATCTCTCATCTTTAAAATGATATTATTCTGAGCAGTTTTTTACATGCAGATTTTAACCTGCTTTTGTAATAATCCATTGGTTTTGGTATGAGTATTTTATACCTTTCAAATTTATCGGCTTTGCGGTGTAATGAAATATTAAGCGGATGTTTAATGTTTATGATTTCATATTGTGCCATTTTTGACTGATTGGATGCTTCATCATGGGTATGCGTAGCTTTTGTTCCGAAGCCAATATTAGAAATTGTATTCTTCCAAGGTATTATACTTAAACCGTCGTTTTTCCATATCCAATACATCCACTGGTAATCCCAGGCATCGAGTCCATTAACAATAATACCAAGATTATATTTCCAAAGCTTGCGTTCTCTTTTATTGGCAAAAGTGTTATCTACTACCGCTGATCTATTCTCATTTGTTTCGGTTTGAATCGAATAATTATATTCATTCCATGCCCTACGCCAACTGGCCCAGCCCCACACGTGAACATATTTAGAAAAATAGTATGAATTTTCATCCAAAGGCTCTGCTTGATAGCTAGTTCCACAAATCATTTTAATATTATCTTTGTGGCGGTATTTAATTAATAGGTCTTCGCAATAATTAAAAAAGCTCTCATTCGGCAAACAATCATCTTCTAAAATGATTCCCTCATTTACCTCGTTAAAAAACCATGTTATCGCATTTGCTGGTCCTTCACCACAGCCAAGATTTTCATCACGGAACAGCGTTTTTAACTCGCAGTCCCAATTAATTTCTTTAATAATTTCCCTGCATTTTTCACAAAGCAGTGCTTCAAAGGCATCCCTTGGCCCATCTGCAGCTATGTACAGGTATTTGGGCATGCGTTTTTTCACTACATTAAAAACCTGCTGTGTTTCTTCGGGCCGGTTAAAAATTAGTAATAAAATAGGAACTTCGTACAAAGTAGGATGTTTAGGACATTAATATAGATTGTACTTTTAATTTAGTATACGCCAAAAAACAAAATAATCGATCGCTGAATTGCAGGGGCGATGTTTTGCTCAATGCTGCTTGTTGTATATATAAACGGGCATTTAAAAAAGATGAACCAAATATTCTTCTCCCAAAATACTTTAATAGCAAAGCACCTCTATCTGTATGAAACTTATAATCTTCATTCATGGTGCTTTGGCCACCAACATAAAAATTGGCAACAATTAGGTCTATATAACGGAAGTTACTATTAGCATAACACCTCAGGTTAAAATCAAAATCGGCATTTGTAATATATTTTAAATTAAATAGACCATTTTTTTCAAAAACCGATCGTTTAAAAAACATGGCCTGATGGCAGATATTCTTATCGATAAACTTCTGTATGGTGTATTCGCCATCGAAAATTACATTGTCTAGATTCCATTGGTTTTGTCCCCGCATAATCACATTACCATATACAACTTCATCAGTATGCTGTTTAATGCTACTGGCTACAACATTAAGTACATCCTTGCTATAGAAAGTATCATCACTACCCAAAAAGTATAGCCAGTTGCCATTCGATAGTCCAATACCTTTATTCATTGCATCGTATATCCCTTTGTCTTTTTCTGTAATAAAATTAATACACGAATGTTTGTCTTTATATCCGGCTAGTATCTCGAGGGTATTATCTGTTGATTCACCATCAATAAACCACACCTCATAATTTGAGAAATCCTGGTTCAATATGCCAGAAATACATCGGTTTAACGTTGCCGATGAGTTAAAAGTTGGAACAATAATTGAAAAAAAGGGATTAATGTTAGTAGGTTGAAAAATTATTAATATTTAAAATTTTGTTTGCTGAAAATATAGAAAATAATGGAACATTACCATAAAAGGATGCCCACTGATTAAAGGTACTTGGAGGCCCTATGATGTAATTACAAGCTGCAAGTGTATATAAATCAACCATTGGATGATTTATATTGTGATGAATGTTAAATTGCTGATACGAAGTGGTGTCGATATCTTCATTCGAGCATATTATGAAACAGATTTTTTTTTGCTCATAGTTCATAGCTAAAATAAATTCTTCCATTTTTTTGATATACACGTTGTCAGCATAGTAAAACTTCCCCTCCTCCCATGCCAAATAATCTCCTCTTCTAACATGTACACCAACGATGCAATCATAATCAGCTCGTAATGTGTTTATTATGCTCTTTACTTCTGCCGCAAATATGGGCTGCGGTTTAAAAAGTGACTTTAAAATAAACCTATGCTTTTTCAAATTTTCTTCATCCCTAAAGCACCAACCGTAGGTAACTACAACATTGTTTTTAGCCAATTTTTGAAAATCGGCATTTTTAAGGTCATAAATTTTCTGTTGGGACTTATGTATGTCAATATACCTCACCTTAGGCAGGGGTAATCTATAATTTCTTAAGGAGTAACGTATTACTTTATCTATAAATTTATTTTGTGTTATTTTTATACGGATAGGGTAATTTAAGATAAATTGATTGTCTTCATTTTCAAAGTAGTGAGCATACTCTTCAAAATATGGGTAAATAAGCGAGTAATTAAATTCAATCGCATTTGCAATAAAATAACTGAAATGAAATAAACGGTTACATAATTGTCCGTTTCGATCAGCTACAATAACCATTGGCTTTTTTTAAAAAAAGTTTAATTCCTCTCACATTCGGGTTCATACTTTTATATTTTTTCCCCCCTACTAAGTAAAGGAACAAATTCTCCTCCTCGATTAAAGGTTTAAATAAGGCGAGTTTTAATATAGAAGTCAATAAGAGCTTCGTTTTCTTTAATGTATTTGTGGTTTTTAAATTTCTAAGTATTGTATATAGCTTAAGTACATTGTAAGCTTGATAAAAACCTTCTTGCAGATTTTTATTGTAGGTTTCTGTTAAACGCTCCTCATCGATAAAATGTTGGAACTTTAATGCTTCTAAGTAAAAAAGTCTATAGCCCATTATGATAAATCTCATGCACATCTCAGAATCCTCACCGGCAGTTAAATTTTTTCCTTTCCTACCTGTTAGTATTGAAGGGAAATTTTGAAAAGCAGCAACATACAAACTTTTTTTTATTACAATCCCGCTGCCCCATAAAAATTCTCTTGCAGTAACATCGCCTGATTTTGCGCCCTGTTTTCCAACAGCATAATTAGATTTTGCATTTTCAAACCATGAAGGTAAAGCCATTGTGGATATAGCAGTACTTTGCCCACCCAATGCACCTATCTTTGGATTGTTCGATATGGTTTGATAGGCAATTTGAAGATATTCTTTATCAAGCCAATTATCGTCATCACAGAAAATAATTACATTAAATCGTGCCTCTTTTACTCCTCTGTTTCTTGCGAAAGTTAATCCTAAGGTAGGTTCAGTAATTAATTTAAATGATTGACATGTTGTATTGTATTTTTGCCACTCATTTTGCGCAATAGTTACCGTATCATCAGTTGATGCATTATCTACTATTATAATTTCCCAAGGTATTTTTAAGGATGTTTCTTGTTGCGCGAGATAATTTAATGTGTCAGATATCCGTTTACTACTGTTAAAGCAGCATATGATCACAGTTATGCCATCTGTTGTGTTAATCATCTTTTCAATGATTTAATCATGTTTTTTAATGAAGCTATAAATTTAGGGTTATTTGCTTCATATTCGATTTTCTTTTCCAGCCAATAATATTCATTCATTTTATTTTTAAGAAGTTCAGGGTGAATATAACGATTAACAATTTTAGCTTCATTCAGTCCGTATCGAACTATGTTGTTTTTTGTCGTATAAATTAACATATTCTGCTTATACCACCAATCAACATTTGGATTTTCCCAAAATATAGGTCTTAGAATATCAACTGGATAAAACTCCTTTTCGTTAAAAAGTAGTCTCCAGTATTCTGGCCATTGCTCATTTATATGGTTTTGACCTTTCTGATTCGGTAACGCTGCTGAAAAAAGAATAATATCACTACAATCGGTTAACGTAGTAACAATTGTTTTTGCAGCATTTTCTGGTAAATGTTCTGCAACTTCTAGCGAAATCGCTAAGTCAAATTTCTGCTCTAATGGCAATAAAGTTGTGAGGTCATGCAATTCAAATTCCGACTTGTCAATACAGAGCATCTCATCATCGATATAGTTTCCTTCAATTCCCTTAACAATGGCCCCAAGTTTTTTTGCTACCGAAAGCCAAGAGCCGGTTCCACATCCAATATCAATTACGCTTTTTGGATTAAATTTTTCAAAAATAAAAGGTAAAATTTCATTGGCCGCATTGGTATTATGTACATCTGTTTTATGTATATAATTAGGCTGTTCCATACGCTTCATTTTTAATGATGTAACAAATTCCTTCTTTACTGGTATATATCCTACTTGTAGAAGATATTGATGAGAGGTAATCATGAACTGCTCTGCTACAGCCATCCCAGGCAAAATAATCATCTAAAATGATTAGTCCATTCTTATTTACTTTCGGATATAAAAATTTCAGACAACATAAGGTAGATTCATACCAATCACCATCTAATCTTAGAATAGAAATTGGGTTTAAGTTATCAAATTTTGGCAATGTTTCATTAAACCACCCTTTAACCAATTGAAAATCCACATGTGCTAAATTCATTGCTTTATCTGCATAATTAATATCTGCGGCACAATTGTCATAATAATTTTCGCTATCAATAGCCTGTTGCCAATGAATGGCGTCTTTACCGTCAATCTCTTTGGCCGGGGCAACCCTTCAAAACTATCAAACAAGAAAAATTTTTTGCTTTTACCCGCAATTTCCGCAATTCCTGCAGACATACCTCCTCGCCACACCCCACATTCTACTATATCACCGTCAACATTTAAAAAACGATTACAAAGCATAAGGTTAGCAATATATAAATCTTTGGGAATCATTGAATACTCCGCATATTTTAAATATATCTTACTTAGTGAGTGTTTATAGTCGACCTGTTTATGATCAATTTTGTTTACAGATAAACCAAGTTTGTACAGGAAATTTTTAATAGTTGCTTTCATTTAATTATTGAACTAATTTACTTTCTGCGATCATAAATCCATTGTTCGGACCGTGTGGGAAAGTCCTTTTTGCTTGAGGAGAGTTGACAATTTCAAAAAAAAGAATTTCTTTTTGCCAGTCATATGTTTGATCGTTATGGGGGCCAATCCATATTGAAACATTGTAAGTATCAGGTATTAAACCACGGAGGCTAATTTCATATTGAAAAGTACGGCTAAGTCCATCAAAGATTATGAACGGGGTTAGCTGCGGTATTGCCTGCATTATCGTTATACCAAATCCATTCTGGATATCAAAGGCAACAAAAGCTGGTGGAAAACCAAAGATTTTATTTGTTGTTACATTTATTATTAATTTGTGATTTGGTTGATTTCCAATAAGCTCTAACCGTGCTTCAATAATAGCCGGCGCATTAACTAAAGTATTATTTACCCAGCTTTTTTCTGAAGATGCGGGTATTGATTCGAATAACTTTTTATCGCTTCAGCAATATTCCCAAAGTAATCAACCAATCCATTCTTTAAAAAGATCCCGGTATGACATAGCTGTAATATACTACCCATATTATGGCTCACAAACAAAACTGTTCTGCCTTCTCCTTTGCTCACTTCACCCATTTTACCCAAACATTTCTTTTGAAATTCTGCATCACCTACAGCAAGCACTTCATCAACAATTAAAATCTCTGATTCTAAATGTGCTGCTACAGCAAAAGCTAGCCGTACATACATTCCCGATGAATATCGTTTTACAGGCGTATCCAAGTAACGCTCAATGCCTGCAAAATCTACAATCTCTTCTAACTTGCGCTGAATTTCTTTTTTACGCATGCCTAGAATGGCTCCGTTTAGAAAAATATTTTCCCTGCCTGAAAGCTCAGGATGGAAACCCGTACCAACTTCCAATAAGCTGGCGATTCTACCTTTGCCAGAAATTTTTCCTGTTGTAGGTGCGGTAACTTTACTTAAGATTTTTAACAATGTACTTTTACCCGCTCCGTTTCGGCCAATAATACCTACTGCATCCCCCTGTTCAATTTCGAAATTAATATCCTTTAAACTCCAAACAATATCGCTCTTGCTTTTGCTATTCTGATTGTTGCTTTCGCCAATACGTAAAAAAGGGTCTTCTTTGCCACGAATACGGGCATACCAACGCTCTACATCTCGACTAATTGTGCCGGTTCCAATCTGACCTAATTGGTAAGCTTTGCTTAGGTTTTCTATTTTAATCGCAATTTCAGTCATCCTATAGAATTAAAATTATAGAAACTTTTTCTTCAGCTTTAAAAAATATACTTCATAAAGATGATAGGATAAAAATGCTATCATAACAGAAATAATTATATTAATGGGAAAGACTGCACGTGGCAAAATATTTGGGTAATAGTTTAACGGAAGAATAAGAAGTTGCTGCCATACATATAAACTATAAGATATAATTCCGATTTTGATTATAATAGGATTATTTAATATTTTAAACACAATCCCATCTTTATTGATAATTGTAGCCAATATAAGGTAGCAAATTGCCAAATCAGGGGCTATACGGCCAAATGGTGTTAAAAACCTTCCAAACATACTTCGTTGAGATAGATAATAACAAAAGAAAATTAGCAATACAGCTAAAAAATGTATGATGTAATTTTTCCAATATAGTGATGTTGGCTTAATAAAGCCTTTAAAGCTAAACATTGATATTATTGAACCCATGAAAATGGCATCTGCACCATCAATGAATGGACCTAAAGTTTTGTAGTAAGATTCTGAAAAATGACCAATAACCCTGAGAATTGTTGCAAACGCTATTATTAGTATACAGAATATCCAAGCCTTTTTTTTAAAGAATACTATCAGTAATGGCCAGATTGCATAGAATTGTTCTTCGATAGATAATGACCAAGTATGCCCTGTTAACCATGTATTGGCATACATTATAAAATTTGTAAAATATAATAAAGAACCAATGAATGGTAGGTAATTGATGTCTAACTTATAATAGGAATTTAGTGCTAAAATAACAAAGATATATAAGTATAATACTGGGAAAATTCTAAGTATTCTTTTAATGAAAAAGTGGGGGATATTAATTCTTCTTTTATTCACTAATTCTTTTAATAAAAGAGTCGTAATTAAGAAACCACTAAGTATGAAAAAAATTCTAACGCCCAAATCAGCGTATATAAAGTTTTCAGCGAAAAAATAATAAATGCTATCTTTTTCAACAGTGTATTTAGCATGGCCTAGCACAACCATCATTATAGCGATTGCCCTCCAACCATCTAGTGACGGAAAATGTTTTATATCTAAAAAAGCAGGTAATGCAAATGGATTGTTTAACTTTTTTAAGTTGTTATATAAAAGCGAAGTACTCAATTTATGATTTTAAATATTTCAAGAATACTACACAGTATCAACAAAATTCCGTTCTACTTTATTAAAAATCACGATTCCAAAAGCCAGTAGCCCCAATGTAACCACTGTTGCGTACCCTAAACTTGCCCAGCTAAAACTGCCTTCGCCCAAAAAACCAAACCTAAAGGTTTCTAAAATAGGCGTCATTGGGTTATATTTAATAATCCAGGCGTATTTGGGGTATTTAGTAAGCGCAGTAGATAATGGGTAGATTACGGTGGTAGCATACATTAGCAATTGCACGCCAAATCCGACCAGAAATGCCAGATCGCGGTATTTAGTAGTCATGGCTGAGATGATTATTCCTGTGCCCAAACCCAATAAGGCCATTAAAATTACCACAACAGGTATTAGTGATATAGCCCATGAAGGATGAAAATCTGCACCGGATAAATAGTAATAACCAAACATCATCAGAAAGAGAATCATCTGCACACCAAAACGCACCAGATTGCTTACCACAATACTCAAAGGCATAATTAATCTGGGGAAATATACTTTCCCGAAAATACCTGCATTATCTCTGAAAACTGTAGAGGTCTTAGTTAAACAATCAGAAAAGTAATTCCATGCAGTAATACCGGCCATATAAAAAAGTGGTTTCGGAAGTCCATCAGTAGAGATACCCGCAAGATTTCCAAAAATAAAAGTGAAGATGACAGTCGTAAATAAAGGTTGAATGAAAAACCATAACGGACCTAAAATAGTCTGTTTATAAAAGGAAACAAAATCGCGCCTAACCAAAAGCCAAAGCAGATCGCGATAGGCCCATATCTCGTTAAGTTTTAAATCGAATAAAGAAGCTTTAGCCTCAATAGTCCAGCTGTGCTCTTCGTTATGCATACTTTTTTTCGTTCATTGGCCTAGCTGAAATAACAAATCAGCAACTTTTTTTCTATATTCTGTGTATCCAAATGTTTCAAAACAAAGCTTTTGAATTGCTTTAGCATCATGTTTTTCTTTTTGCAATGCGGTAATCACCTCTTTACCAATCTCTGATGTATTTTTTGGATCCACAAGGATACCCAGTTTACCATCCATTAACGCATCTGTACTCCCATCAGCATTGCCACCGATAACGGCACAGCCCTGCGCTGCAGCTTCTATAAATACAAGGCCGAAACCCTCTGCTTTGCTCGGCATTGCAAATACATCTGCCAATTGATAGTATAAGATTAGTTCATCATCAGGCACAAAACCCGTAAGTATGACGTTTTTTTCAAGTTTAGCTTCAATAATGAGCGAATTGATCCGTGCCAATTCTGTTTGATCAGCTTTTCCAACAAGTAAATAAACCAAATCTGGATAATGCTGAAGAACCTGTTTCATGCAGCCAATTACCGAATCGTAACCTTTATATTGTTCGGATGAAGATAAACGGCAGATGCTCAACAATACCTTTTGAGTGCTTTTAATCCCATGTTTTTTAAGGAGTGTAGCTGGTTTTAATGCAGGTTCAATTATTTTAAAGTAGGGATCCAAACAATTGTTCAGTACTTTAATCTGAGTACCCGAAATGCCGTGCTGCCTAATAATCTGCATAGCTGTATACCGGCTTACCGACCATATCTCTATGCTTTTAAGCATTTTTTTTTTCCAATCGGCCAATGAATGCCATATTTCTATACCGTGGGCAAAAAGAATAACCCTGACTGCTGGCTTCAACTTTTTAATGATGTTAGCAAAGATTAATAAATGCACATGACTCAAAACCACCACATCTGCTTTTAATCCCTGTTTAAGGGCAGCCAAGCCAAAAGCTGTTTTTTTGCCAGAGTAGCCTTTAAATAAACTTGGTGATACATAAGCCAAATCAGCCTGGTCATCGTACATTGACAATACCTTATAGGATTGTATCTCAGCACTGGCCATCAAATCATCAAGTGTTTTTGCAAAAGTTTTACTCACTTTTTCTATCCCTCCAGTTAAACTGAAGGTATGTAAGGTTAAAAATAAAACTTTTTCGCTTTTCAAATTTGTTTTCCCTAACGCCTAAATACCTGGTATAGCGACATTGCCTTGCTCCAGTGTAAATTACCATGTCTAAAATCATTTACCATTTTCGATGCAAATTGATTTTCACTTGTTTTAATTAAACCTAAAAATTGTTCGTCTTTCCTTAACCAATGTTGAAAAGGGAAGGTAAACCCCATTTTATTTCGATCCCAGATTAAGCGGGGGAGTAGGGAAGAAAAAGTATTGATCAAAAATGATTTTGGCCGTTTGCCTTCAAACTTTATTTTTGAATTGATAGCATTTAGCGTTTCAAGCAAATCCTGATCTAAAAAAGGTACGCGAACCTCCACACCATGTTGCATACTCATGGCGTCGGTATCCTTTAGCAACTGATTTTGCATATACAAGTTACATTCCAACCAGCTGGCCCTGTCGCCATCCTTTAACTCCGGTTTTACAGTGCCGATGTTAGCCTGTTGCAGTACGCCATTTACCATTTCGATGGAACACGATAACAATTTTGCAATTTCATCAGGCGTAAATATGCCCCTTAAGAAAAGATACTCACCAACCGTATTTTGATAACTTAAATAATAAATCCTTTTCAGGGCTGCCGTTTTTAAATGAATGCTTTTCCTAAGAACCGATCTGGGTACCTTTTTCAGCAACTTTACCAATCCCATGCGCTTAAAAGAAGGGTAACCTCCAAATAATTCATCAGCACCAATGCCAGAAAGAACAGCCTTTAAACCATTTTCCTTTGCGAAGTAATTGACAAACCACGAGTTAATCCCATCAGCAGTGGGTTGATCCATGGCTTTAAGCGCAGTAGGGAAATGTTTATTGAAGAGGGTAGGAGTAATGGTATACTCCGAATGATTTCCATGCATTTTCTGCACAATGGCATGCTGGTAAACCTTCTCAGAAAATTCAGCTTCTTCGAAATTGATTGATACCGTGTTGATTGGATTAACGCTCAGTGTATTCTGCATTTGAATTTGATCGGCAAGCAAACTCAAAATACTACTGTCTATACCTCCACTCAAAAATACACCGATTTTGGCGTCGGCTAGGAGATGCCTTTTAACAGCGGTATTTAAACTTTTTTGTACAGCAATTTTAGCCTCATTGCGATCAAAAATATTCGCGATCGCTTGTTGTTTAACATAGCTTATGATTTCAAAAGTATCTGTTTGATGTTGCCAGATCAGATAACTTCCTTTAGGTAGCATTTGCACTTCGTTAAAAGTGGTATATGGCTCCGGTAAATGCCCGAAAGCCAGGAAATATATTTTCCAATTTGGATGTTCGGTATACGCGTAATCAGTACACGAGAAAGCTTTAACCTCCGATGAGAAAACCAGATGCTTAGCATTTGCATAAAAATAAAGAGGTTTAATGCCCGAATGATCTCTAACAAGAAAACTGAGCTGTTTAACAGCATCATACAAACAAAAAGCGAACATTCCTTTAAATTTACTGAAGCTTTCAACTCCCCAGGCCGCATAGCTAGCTAAAATTACTTCGGTATCAGTTTCCGTTTTAAACTGAAAGCCTGATTTTTGAAGTTCTTCCTTAAGTTCTAGATAATTGTAGATCTCGCCATTAAAAGAAACGACTAATTTACCCTGTTGGTAATGCATAGGCTGATGCCCGTTTGGAGATAAATCAAGGAGTGCCAAACGTCTATGCCCCATTACAATTCCATCACTGTTATTGGCATAAAATCCTTCACCGTCAGGTCCGCCATGAGCCATTATCGTACACATGCCTTTTACTTCCTGCTCGAGTATGTTTATCGGTCTATTTCGGTCGATTATGCCTGCTATTCTACACATTTATTTTAACCTTCCATCTTTGCCCGGACACAGCTTCGCCCTCTCAGTCACATTTTTATTTTAAAATTGACTGACATTTTAATAATGAATTTTCCCACTCACCAATCCAGCTCAACAGATTTATACTTGTTTAGCTTTTTTCTGTTCGCATGCAGTTCACTAAACGGCGCACTTGCTCACATCTTACTTCTCCTAAGCTTCAAACTGGTTCCACAAACGCAACAGATGTATTAATCTCAATAGCGTAACCCATATTTTGTAAACGTAAAATGATACGTTGTTTATTTTGTATTGATACCAGTTCGGCCATAATTCCTTTAAACGGACCTGCTTTAATAAGCACCCGTTCACCAGGTTTAATGTCATATTCAAAAACCTCAAGATCTGCATCAGTCGCAAGCAAAAGTTTAAGGTCGTTAATTTGTTGTTCGGGTATATATGCGATTTGGCTGGAGAAATAAATGAACCTGGCAATGCCGTTGGTCATCAAAACTTCAGCATATTCTTTTGCAGAAATATACACAAACAGGTAGGATTTAATTAAGGCCTCCTCAACTATTTTTTTACGGTCGCTCCACTGTTTAACCGTTTTTTTAAGCGGTAAATAAGCTGGAATGCCTTTTCTGGTTAATTCATCAAATGCCTTTTTTTCTGCTCTCGAACGCGTATAAACCGGATACCACCTGTAATTTTGATCAATCATTAAGCTTAATCTTTATAAAATCCTTGCTCACCTCAACATTTAAATTATACCACTCTTATTGATAGATATCAATTAACCTTATCCACACCAATTAACCACGAACTATTGATCAATGAACCGCATTGTTAAACCAATTGATCTTATTTCCTTTTCCAAAACATCCACCATTTTCGCTCTTCATCATCGTAATAGCCAGAGCCAGAATAACCAGAGTAATCAGAATAATAGTAAGTGCCGTTTCCACCCCCACGACTGTAATCGGTAGTATAATAATTCGAATAAAGTGCATCATCGCCAAAAGCATTTAAGATAATGGCCAGATTAGTAAGCGCATATTCCCTTGATAATCTTTCTGGAATATTGGCTGCACGCTGTTGAGATACTCCTGAACGGATCACAAATAAATTCACATCAGATTGGCGGATCAGCGGGATAGCATCCGATACCAAACCAACAGGTGCCGTATCAACCAAAACGTAATCATATTCCTTTTCTAGTTTATGAAGCAAATCCTGCATCAGGGCACTGTGTAATAATTCGGAAGGATTAGGCGGAACTGGTCCAGAAGGAATGAAATCAATCTGATGCACATCATCATGGATCAATACATCTTCGAGTTGATGCTGACCCGAGAGTACCGAGCTTAATCCTTTTTTGTTATCAACATCAAAAACCTTATGTAATCTGGATCTGCGTAAATCAGCAGCAATCAAAATCACCCTCTTTTCTATTAATGCCAATGTTCCGGCAAGATTAATCGTAACGAAAGATTTTCCCTCTCCAGAAATTTCTGAGGTAATGCAAATAATTTTGCTTTGTTTATGACTGGCCAAAAAGCTTAGGTTAGTCCTTACAGAACGGACAGATTCGGCAAAAACTGATTTGGGCTTGGCAATAGACAATGCTTGCCGATTATCTTGATCTATAAATTCAGGAAATTTTCTGATCACCCCAATTATTGGGGTGTTTGTTAAGCCTTCAACAGTTTCCTTATCGTAGATGTATGGATTTAAAAAGCGTACCAATAAAATCAAACCCATTCCCACCCCCGTACCCAATAAGATAGCGAATGTATAAGCCTTATTTGAATCTGATGCGATAGAATTATAAGAAGGGTAGGCTAGATTAACAATGGCAGCACCTGCAACAGTAGCGGCGGCATTCATTTCAGCTTCTAGTTTCTTTTCTGATAAGTAGGAACGGACCTTATTATTCACTTCAAAATTAGTGCTCAATTTAACAAAGTTTTGTTCTTTTAAAGGTATAGTACTAATGCTTTGGTTTACTCCTGAAATTTGGCTGTCAATGTAACGAAGCGTTTGCTCATTGCCTTCCCGCATCAGCCGGATGTTATTTCTGATTCCTGATTTTATATTCGAAATCTGTTGTTCAATTTGTTTAACCGGTTGCGAATCTGAAGTAAATTGGCTTAGCTTAATTTCACGGTTAGCCAAAAGCGTATTGAGTTGCAATAACAAGGCACCTAAGCCAGCATTAACTTCTCCCTCTAAGTCAAGGCCAATTTCTATTTTAGTCCTGTTATTGTTAACCTGGTCTTCCAATTGTTTTATACCAAGGAGTTTAATGTTAAGTTCGGTTTTTTGTTTTTCGAAATCGGCAAGTTTACTTACAGTCATTGAAGTGGCAGTACCCAAATCCACAATCTTGTTCTGCGTTTTGTAATTTGCAAGCGTACTTCCTGATTTTCCTGCTTCAGTATTAATAAAACCCAGCTGACTGTCGATAAATTCAACCGTTTGCTTTGCAGAACGCTGGCGTTGAATCAAGTCGTAACGAACATATTCCTTCATAATGGCATTTAGCATATCTGCAGCAAATACTGGGTTACCATCCGTTAAACTTAAACTCATTACATTGGTAAAACGAGCTGCTTCTGCCACATTTACGCTCATTGCCCTGCCCACAAAATCCTCTTTGGTATTAAATTTAAAGCTGTAATTTCCGTTTGGAATTTCCGACCGGATCCGGAACTGCATATTCCCTAAGTTTAATACTTCTCCGTATTTATGCGGAGTTAATTTAGCCTTTTGATTATTTGGGTCACCAATTTTAAAGGTATTTTTATCTAAAGCCTCAACAAGGTATAATCCTTTACTAAAATTGACTGAATCCTGTTTAATGATCTCGATCTGAAAAGGAATATTTGGGTAAAGTTCTGTCGTCCTGATTCTTCCTTTAAGGTAATAAGAGATTTTATAATCAAGATTAGCAATGGCATTTAACATTACTTCGTTACTCCTGATGACAAAACTTTCTGCCTGAATTTTATCCGTATAGTTATAAACCTGCGTAGGCATCTGGTTATTGGTGCTTACGCTCGGGTTGCTATCTTGTAATTTTAATGAAGCATAGGTTTGATATACCGGAATAGTATACAATACCTTAATTTTAGCAATAACCAGAGCAATAGCTATACAGCCGGCAATCCAATACCATCTACTCCAAAAAACACGGAATATTTTATAAAAATCAATCTGCTGGCTAACGGCCTTTGCTTCTAAATTCTGTTCTTTTTCCATTAACGTGTTAGCGCGAAAATTAATGTTGCAAGGTTAATCACCACCAATAGAGGCTGTACAATGTTATTATAGCTTTGTAAACGTTCGCTTAAGGCTTGCCCTTTGGTTTGCTGGATAACAATAATATCGTTATTTTGAAGTACCAGTTTCTTACTAGCCAGGCTATTGATATCGTTTAAATTAACATAGATAATTTCGGGATGGCTGCGGTCGCCCCTAATAATTTTTAAACTTTTTGGGTCTGCCGTTTTGGTAATCCCACCAGCTTCTCCTATTATTTCAATAAGATCCGTATTGTCCTTTTCGAGGTAAAAATTTCCTTGTTTGCCAAATTCGCCCAATAAAGTAACCTTTAAATTGACTACAGTCAACTCAATTATAGGATCTTTGAGCAATTTACTTTTATAAATATTCTGTATTTTGATGGCTGCTTCCCTTCTAGTCAAGCCGACAACTTCTACTCTGCCCACCGCTGGTAAATTAACCATACCATCGGGCTCTACCGCATAAGCCAATACATTCTGAGCGGAGCCACTTTGATTACTGTTGGCGTTTGCTGAGCCTGAAACCCCTGCGCCATTACCATTTGTTGCTCCAAATTCCGGATTCTGCACATTCCGGATGGCCAGTTGATCATTAACCTTAATTTTATAATAAATATCACTAAGCCCTTGATCATTTACCACATAAACCTGCTTAATCGTATCTGTAACAATATCTGTTGGCGCATTGAATAAGCTATGTTGCTTGCGTACAGAACAACTCGATAAGATTGAACTTAAAATAACAACGCATAGCAGTAGCAGAGGTAAGTATTTCTTTTGGGACATAATTTTAAAGATACGTTTATGCGATTAAACTTCCACATATCTGCTACAAAAATACGTTTTCTATTGGCTAAAAAAAAAGCATAATCTGTTATCTTATCACCATAAGAGACCTGTCCCGCTATAATACATTGATTATGAATAGAATATTAATGCCCCTGTATTTTTCTTAAGATGTAGCTGATAATCAAATCGATAACAGGTGTATGATTTGTATTGTTAAAAAAAATAATGCGCTTGCGAATTATCAAGATTAATTGTTTTGTCGTAGTTATAATACGGTATTCGCAGAGTATTAGTTTTTATTACTATCTAATGAAAAAGCAGCTCTGTGCCATTGTATTCTTCATCCTAATTTTTTCATCGTTTGCTTCTGCTCAATGGGCAGCAAGTTCGGATGGAAACTGCTTGTATGATGTTTTTGGAAACCTGGTGCCCAACAGTTGTCAAACAGATATGAAATGTAAATATAAAGACACTGGAACCACCAGAAAAAACTGCTTTGGCGTGCCAACGCCATTCGGCTGCTTTGGCTTTGAGTACACTGAAAAACTGTTTATTACAGAATGTCCTTTAGATGATTTGGTTAATCCCTTATGCATTATTTTGGGAGCGATTACATTTTTTTATCTGCAAAATAATAAGCGTTTCCGGATTGTGTAGGTAAATTACCGATATATTCAAATTTGGGTAGAGATATCTCGTTTAAAATTTCCTTTTTAAACAAAATCTTTAAATTTTACATTGTATATCCCTTTAAAGATGAATAGATATTATACTCATAAATAGTGCATAAAGCGTTTTTTTTGTATGATTAAATATATTTATTACCAATCACGTTTGGCTTATTATTATCATTGTACCGCGGTAGTCGTCCCAACCGTTTCAATTTATGATTAAAAAGCTAACTATTCTATCTATATTTTGCCTCTTTTTTTCTAAATTATTAAATGCTCAGGTTACAGGTTGCTATACCGCAGGTTCTAATAGTGTACATACTAGTGGTCCTTATAATGGAGTTTATGCAAACAATACAGGAAATACTTTTTTATCACCTGGTTATTGCTACTGGACACCAACAACTGGGCCAACATGCCAAGTTTGTACGGGTACTGTTATTACCTCAACCGGAACAAACTACGGTAAATGTTGGGTTTCCGCTACAGATAGTACCCCAATGCCAATCATTACAGGCTATTCAGGTACATTTACAATGATACTATGCCCAATTGATAATAATATACTTGTATTAGTACTTCTAAGCGCATTTTCTGGGATATTTATTATTAGAAGATCTGTTTTAGTAAGTCCACTATCCTAAAAATCATCCTTAATAACTTTCATTTAGATAATTTCTCGATGACAATTGTCAAGCGTTTTGCTTGCCACTGTTCATTGCCTCTACCCGCTTTTCTGGGTTTTATTGCATTTCAGCGTATTTTTTTATAATTTTTATGATGTAGGCGATATGTCATATCTCCCTCATATTCATTTCGTTCATTTATTATTTTTTTCTTTTTTACTTACTTTTGTAATATTAATCTTACGATTATTTGGGGTTTGTGTTCGGTTTTGTACTGTCGCTGCTTCAGGATTTAGTTGTCTATTATCATAAAAAAAAAGATTGCCGCAGAACATCTCCATTCATGGGAGTTACGTATGTGCACCCATTAGTACCAAACAATAATGTCGAAATATCTCTCTTTAACTGTCTCGTCAGCAGTTTTATTTTTCTCGTTTATATCACCATCATTTAGTCAAGTTACCGGGCGGGGCTGTAATCTAGGCAGTAATGTAGCAACACAATTTTTAGGCACGGCCACTTACAATGGAGATATTACCCAAAGTGTTCGGCTTTACAGATCTAGTCCATTAGTACCGATAATTACAGGTAACGGATACAGCGGCTATAGATGCGGATATATAAATGTGTACCCAGCAGGCACCAGGTATGTATCTGCTACAAACTCCAACGTATCCTATAACGCAGCAAATGAAATTACAGCAACCTCCAATACAAGGTGCGCAACTTCATCTTCTTATACCGCAAACTTTACGAGCGGCAATGGTAATGAAGGAACTGAGATCGATTATAGGTATAACGATCCCGCATATTATGCTGATGCCGATCCAAATTATCCATGTTCAGCGCAGCTTAATAATCTACCTATTGATGATTATCTTTCATTGTTATTATTTCCAATAGGAGCCTGTAGTTTTTTGTTTATTCGAAAAAGAGCAAGCAGTCTTTATTAACGTCATAATAAAAAAAATATTCCTTATAGTTTTGGTGTGTGTATTATATTATAGGTAGAAATTGCACCTTAATTTATAAACGCCCAATTTTTTTGAACAAAACGAACGGCCTTTTTAGTTTTTAACTAAAGTAACTTCGTGTATCAATTTAATGGTGCATGAGGGGCTTTTACTTTTTTATATTGATGATTTTGATTTCAATTGATTCATTTTCTCAAGGATCAGTTGATGGTTGCTTACTTTCCGACAACAGGGTATACACAAGCTATACTAGTTTGTTAGGTGCTAGATTGTATTCTTCTTCCTCATCCACACCACTTTCCATAAATTACTGTTCATGGACAGCTTCTTCAACAGTTTCATGCAGTGTATGTTTTGGAAGTATAAACGCACTTGCATTGGTATGCCTTGGCGGCCCAGTTTACAATGGTCAGCGCGCTATTTATACCATGATAGAATGCAACCTCGACGATTACTCATGGCCCCTCGCCACTGCCGCTGGTATTTTTGGCATATTCATCATAAGGAGAAGAAATAAATTTTAGCACCCTTCCAATTTACTTTACACCTACTAATTGTATTGCTATATTTACCCAAGTTTGCTTTACACAATAAAGTCAGATTGTCCCTTTGGTAAATATGAAAATTTCACTCATCACGGTTGTATATAATGGCGAAACATTCTTGCAGGATTGTTTTGATTCAGTAAAAGCACAAACTTATCCCGATCTGGAATATTTGGTGATAGATGGAGCATCTACAGATGGCACAGTAAACATTATTCAAAACAACATTGCACACATAGATTATTTTGTTTCAGAGAAAGATAAAGGTTTATACGATGCCATTAATAAAGGTATTGAACAAGCAACAGGAGATATCGTTGGAATCTTAAATGCAGATGATAAATTGGCCAGCCCTGAAATTTTGAGCGTAGTTGCCAGGGCCTTTATCGAAAATCCGAACATTGAAGGTATATATGGAGACCTGAATTATGTTCATCCGCATACCAATCAAATCATTAGAAAATGGAGATCAAAACAAGCTAGCCATCAGCATATAAAAGAAGGGTGGATGCCCGCACACCCCACCTTGTACTTAAAAAAAGAGTTGTTTAAAAATTATGGTAATTACGCCTTAGATCTTCGTACAACAGCAGATTACGACCTCATTTTGCGCTACTTTTACCAACATAAAATTAAAGCACTACATTTGCCGCTTTTAATGGTTTCCATGCGTACCGGTGGAGTCAGCAATCGATCAGTAAGCAACAGAATAGCTGCATTTATCGATGATTATAAAGCCTTAAAAAGAAATAAAGTACCCAATCCATTATTAGTTGTGCTTAAAAAAAAGTTTAGTAAGCTGAGTCAGCTTTAGTACAAAAATCATCTTTTGCACCTGTCGCCTGATTTCAATATTTTAAAACAATGCTCCTTTTGATTTAAATCATGTTAAAGATTTTTTAGGCCTGTTTTATTATCATTACAATAGTTATATTTGCTCACAAGTCCCCGAAATTTTGTTTGAACCGATACTGAATACTTATTCTGGCTATTTCTGTATTGCCATTTTTATATTGGCTTTTTCCATTGTGATTATAAGTGTTCCGAGCATTATCTATACCTCGCTTAAATACCGCCTTTTTGATAAAAACGATCTTTACCGTAAAACCCACAAACGCAACATTTCCCGTTTGGGCGGACTGGCCATTGTAGGAAGCTTTACCGTAAGCATTTTACTTTTTTCAGCAGTTATTAATTTTAAAGAAGCCAATTTTCTTATTGCATCATGCATTATACTTTCAGCACTAGGCTTAAAAGACGATGTATATGGCACCAATACCAGCACCAAATTTATTTTACAGATTGTGGTCGCTTTTATACTGGTCGTTTTTGGGGCGTTTAGGCTAACCAGCCTATATGGTGTATTGGGTATTTGGGATATGATGCCGCTTTGGGGCGGACTATTTTCAATCGCGCTCATCATTTTCATTAATAATGCATTTAACCTGATCGATGGCATAGATGGTTTGGCGGCTGGAATAGGGATTTTTTCCAGCTTTGCTTTCGGTATTTTATTCCTGCTGATGGGACAGATACCCTATTCATTTATCGGTTTCGCACTTGCAGGCGCAATTGGCGGATTTTTAAAATACAACTGGTTTCCCGCTAAAATATTTATGGGCGATACCGGAGCGTTAATTATCGGCCTCATTTCTGCCGCATTGGCCATTAAGTTTATCGAGCTTAATAAATTTACAGGCAATAATGATCCAGCTTTCTACTCAGCCCCCGCAATAGCAGTAGCCCTACTCATTGTACCCATCTTCGATTCATTAAGGGTATTTACCATCAGAATCCTCAGAGGCAGGTCTCCATTTAAAGGCGACCGTAACCACATCCATCACCGTTTAGAAAATCTGGGTATAAAACCCAACTGGATTGTGCTCTGCACGTTCGGTTTCAACATCCTTATTGTTGCGGCAACACTTACACTGCAAAAACTTGGTAATTTTGTGCTAATCCTGATGATTATTGGCATTTGCATCCTCTTTAACAGTTTAGTAACCCTATCGTTGCTAAAAAAGAAAAAAGGATAAACTTCGCATTTCAAAATTAGCTTTTGGTTTGGTAAATCAGGCTGGTTTTTTCATTTTAATCATCCCATTTCCATCTTATAGATTCATCTCTTCCCTTTCATAAATAAATACTAATTTTGCGCTCAAATTTTATATGTAATGAGGCTGGCAATAAATGGTTTTGGTAGAATAGGAAGAACATTTTTACGCTTGGCATTGGCTGAGGGATTCGAAGTAGTAGCGGTTAACGATCTGGCAGATGCAAAAACGATGGCTCATTTATTTAAATACGATACGGTGCATGGCGTTTTTGCCGGAAAAGTTTCTGCCAAACCCGATTCGCTTGTTATTGATGAACTCTCCATCCCGGTTTTTTCAATCAAAGCAGCTGATGAATTGCCCTGGTCGGCCTTAAGGGTTGATGTCGTAATTGATTGTACGGGCAAAAACCTAACCAGCGAAGCAGCACAAAAACACATTACCGCGGGCGCAAAACAAGTGCTCATATCTGCCCCTGCGGCTGATGATATACCTATGGTGGTACTGGGCGTTAACGATGATCAGATTGATCTGAAAAGCCAGATACTATCAAATGCCAGTTGCACCACCAACAACATTGCGCCAATGATCAAAATTCTGAACGATAATTGGGGAGTGGAAGAAGGATATATCACAACAATCCACTCGATGACGGGCGATCAGAACCTGCACGACGCCAACCATAAAGACCTGCGTAGGGCAAGGGCAGCCTCTTCATCCATTATTCCAACCACAACAGGAGCAGCAAAGGCCATTACACATATTTTCCCCGAATTAGATGGGCGCTTAGGTGGAGCAGGTATCAGAGTTCCGGTATTAAACGGATCATTAACAGATTTTACCTGTTTGCTAAAGAAAAAAACCACCATCGAAGAAATTAACGCCGCCTTTAAATATGCGGCAGAAAACGAATTGAAAAATCTGATCGAGTACACAGAAGATCCTATCGTTTCTGTAGATATTATTGATAATCCACATTCATGTATCTTCGATTCTTTGTTAACTTCAATTGTTGGCGATCTGGTTAAAGTAGTTGGCTGGTACGACAATGAGTTTGGGTACAGCAGCCGCTTAATTGATGTAGTAAAAAAAATAGAGCAACTTACAGCAGTAAAAAATGATAAATTGTTGAATTTTTCTGGATTATAGTATTAAAGCCACCCTACTAAGGGTTATCATTTGCTATATCATTATCCGTATTCAACCCTAATCAAAAGTATTGATTTAGTATAACTGAAGCATAGCACAAGCGTAGATAAAGCGTAGTTATAGTATAGTTAAGCAATTAAAGAAAGATTTTAATTGTTTGTCGACTTTAATGCCCAATACACCAAAACTGGTTGAAAAAATAAGCGCATAAGCCTTTTTTTTTCGGTATTGAGTCCGAAAGCGCTTCTTTTATGGGTAAATTGTGAAACATTACCAGGAAATACCCCAACAAATAATCCTGCAGCAATTTTTCCGATGGTTTGTTCATGCTTTTTCGGTGCCAGTACAAGTGCGGTACCCAATGCAATTTCTACCAAACCAGAATAAACAACGGTATCATCTTTTTTTAACGGAACCCAATCCGGTACCTGTGCCTGGAAAGCTTTACGCGCAAAAGTTAAATGCCCAATTCCGGCGGTTATCAAACCTGCACCCAATAAAAGTCTGGCAACTGTTTTTATATTTTCTTCTCTCATACTTAAAAACTAATAATAATCTCCCTCTTCAACATATTACAGTGCTGATCTGTTTTGGATACCCCCTTATTAGCGCTCATTTTTTTTACTATAACATAGAACCTTCCCTTGTATCACTCCTAATACAAACTTCTTAAAACCTGTAAGAGGATACTGATTTTTTTTTGCAATAAAAGATTACCTTTGTTGATAATGCTCCAATATCCCTATCCCAAAAATGAGAAAGAAAGACTGGCATCCCTTGCAGGATATCAGCTTATGGATAGCGGTGAGGAAAAAGAATTTGATGAAATTGCAACAATTGCCTCAGCCATATTCGGCATCCCGATTTCGCTGATCACTTTTATTGATGAAAAGCGGCAATGGTTTAAATCCCACATTGGAACAGCCATTACCGAAAACCTCCGCGAACTTTCTTTCTGCACCCATGCAATAGGCTCGGGAGAGGAGATTATGATTGTTGAAGACGCCCGGCTTGATGAACGTTTTGCTGAAAACCCAATGGTAACAGGGCCAACAAAGCTGGTATATTATGCAGGCGTACCACTTATAAATGAAGAAGGTTATGCCCTGGGTACAATTTGCGTACTCGATCAAAAACAGCATAAATTAACAGCTGAACAGGTTGCAGCCTTAAAATCACTCGGCCGGCAGGTGGTGGATAAAATCGAACTTAAGCGAACAATTACCAAACTTCAGGCAGCTAACCAGGAATTAACAAATTCCAACTTGCTTATTCAAAAATTTGCATCGATGGCAGCGCACGACATTAAAAATCCTTTAACCAATATGCTGCTCACCTCGCAGCTGTTGAAAAGAGGGATGGAAAAAAATGAAGATCAGCGTTCACTTAAATTAATCGAAGTAAATATATCATCAGCAAATGCCCTGCTATCGTTGGTAGATGAAATGCTAGATTATTCCAGATCACCCTCGCAGCTCATTGCAAAGAAACAGAAAATCAGGCTTAAAGCACTTTTCGAAAGAATACATATATTACTTAGCGCACCAGAAAATTTTGCTATAGAGTTTCATTCCCAGCTCGAAGAGATTCACTATTCCAGCATTGCACTGGAGCAAATACTCCTAAACCTGATCAGTAATGCCGTCCGTTACAACGATAAAGCAAATGGCTGGGTAAAGGTGATCCTCAGTGAACATCAGGATTGTTATCAGCTTATCGTAGAAGATAATGGAATCGGTATTGCCCAGGAGTACCACCACAAAATATTTGATAACAATTTTACACTCGAGCTTGCCGACCGGTATGAGAAAAAAGGAACAGGTATAGGGCTTTCTACTGTAAAAGATCTCATCACTGCATTACAGGGAAACATTTCGCTAACTTCAACCCCAGGCGAAGGCACAGCATTTTTGCTAACGCTTAAAAAATAATCTCGATTTTATTCTCAATGCCAGATTTATAGTAACATAAATACTATAGATTTTGTGGTCTATATCCTGTTCGCTAAATTTAACCACCGTAACATTTGCCGAAAAACAATTATCGACCATGAAGAAATTCATTATACCTATAATGGCATTAACCATCATGCTTGTAGCAACAGCCTCAACCTGCTTTTGTCAGCATAAAAAGAATGCCGGGAAATCCAGCACGCCTAATATTATTGTAATCCTTACAGATGACATGGGCTTTAGTGATGTTGAAGCATTTGGAGGTAAGTTTGTTCCAACACCAAATATAAACCGCCTTGCAAAAAACGGACTCAAACTAACCCAATATTATAGCGCAGCACCTATCTGTTCGCCATCGAGAGTTGGAATGATTACAGGCATGTATCCAGGAAGGTGGAATTTTACAACCTATCTGGATAACAAAAAACACAACAGAGAGGCTGAACAAGCCGATTTTCTCGATCCTAAAGCCCCAACAATAGCCAGATTTTTTAAAAATGCAGGTTACGCAACAGGGCACTTCGGCAAATGGCATATGGGCGGTGGCAGAGACGTAAAAAATGCACCAGGTTTTGAGCAATATGGTTTTGATGCCCATGCCAGTACCTACGAAAGCCCCAATCCTGATCCCGCGCTTACCGCAACAGATTGGATCTGGTCTGATAAAGACAGTATCAAACGCTGGGACCGCACCAAGTATTTTGTAGATAAAACCCTCGATTTCCTTTTGAAGCATAAAGATCAGCCCTGTTTCATCAACCTTTGGCCCGATGATGTGCATACCCCCTGGGTACCGAGAAAAGAAACCGAATACACAGGTCAGTATCCGATGAACCCTCAGGAAGAGGCTGCCTTTAAGTTGGTGCTCAAAGAATACGATAAGCAGATCGGCAGGCTTTTAGATGGCCTAAAGCAGATCGGAGAAGATCAGAATACCATCGTGATTTTTACCAGTGATAACGGTCCGTTGCCCAGTTTTAAAGGCAGCAGGGCACAAGGCCTGAGGGGATCAAAGCTCTCACTTTATGAAGGTGGTACCAGAATGCCATTCATCATCAGTTGGCCAGGTCATATCGCTCAAGGTAAAACAGATGAGAGCTCAGCCGTAAATTCACTCGATCTTTTGCCTTCACTCGCTAAAATGGCCGGCGTTTCCTTACCTGCAAGTTACAATGGAGATGGAGTGGACAGAAGCGGGGTGCTTTTAGGGAAACCCTCAGCAAGAGGAAAAGAAATGTTCTGGGAGTATGGACGCAACGATATCGCCTTTAAATATCCAAAACCGGTAGATAAAAGTCCGAACCTTGCCCTACGCTCTGGAGAATGGAAATTATTAATGAATAGCAACGGAACTGATATCCAACTGTACAATATTCTTAAAGATAAAAAAGAAACCACCAACCTTGCCCTGGGCCAGGCAAAGATTACAAGTGAGTTAAAAGAAAAGTTGCTCAACTGGTGGGAATCCCTTCCGAAACTAGCTTCCCCTAATCCATAGAGGAAAAAATGATATGAATTTCTGGTCAAAACCGCTATGATTGCAAAATAAGTTTATACTAAGCATGCTTTTTTTGGTGTAGGCGAGCAAATAATAAAGGGCAAATCAACCGGCAAGCCGGAGATTTTGATTGCTGATCCAAACCTTTTGCTGTTTTGTTGGTTTTATCAGCCAATACCTGACCAGATTTTACTATTGCTGAACCTTTCTTTGTAGGTTTTTCTCAGTTGATGGCAGGATAGAAAAGAACTCAACGTGTAAACAGAACTGGCTTGGAAACACAAGAAACACAAATCAAACAAAGGAAGTCTTTTCTTCCAAAATTGCTATTAATTCTCTCCTTGGCTGTGCTTCTTTGTACAGAAGGATACTTTGGGTGGAGGTTGCATGAACTTTCTGACCAGCAGGAACGCATTAAAGAAGATTATTCCGATATCAATAACATCACTTACGGACTGTTTTCTGTACACCGGTGGAAAGATAATGTTTCCCGGATTGTGCACCATCAGGTCGGGAATCTGAAAATGACCAAAAAGCAAAAAAAGGTATTGCAATCAGAGGTGCAACAGGTATTGCTTGCCCTGATCGATAAGGCGGAGGCGCTGGTAAATAAACCCAAGAAAACAATCAGCGGAAAGATACAGAAATTTGCAATCCGTAATTTTGTAAACTCCGATAGTATCCGTGCGCAGGTGCCAGGTTTTGCCAAAAAAATCATTGCAGAAGTAGATAACCCCAAAAACAAAAAGCAGTTGAGCAAAATGGCGATGGGCGAATTTAATCAGCTGGCCAAGGAAGAAAAACTCGACAGCGCGTTCGTTGCAAACGAAGTTTCAGTAAAGGCCATGTATGGCAAATATAAGGTATCAACAACCGATGAACTAAATGAAAAACTGGTTCAGATCCTTTCCGATATCCGTACCAAAACATACCGCTATTCTTTTTGCATGCTGGCTTGTGTGGTGCTCGTGTTAGGTTTTTGGTGGGGCTTGCGCAAAAGAAGAGACCTCCATACTACGCTTTTTGTAATGTCGCTGCTGTTTGCATTTATCCTTTTAGGGGTAGGCCTAACCGCATCAATGATTGAGGTTGATGCCAGAATCCGTTCGCTGGATTTTGTACTCCTTGGCGAGCATGTTATGTTTAAAGATCAGGTGCTGTTTTTTCAAAGCAAAAGTATTATGGATGTAGTAAGGGTACTCATCGGTCAGCCCGGGATTGATTCGATTCTGGTAGGCGTATTGATATTGGTTTTCAGCATTCTATTTCCCGTTGTAAAGTTAAGTTCTACAGGTGTGCACCTTTTGGGCGGCAAACGTCTTGCAGAAAACAAAATCATTAAGTATTTCGCGTTCCAATCTGGCAAGTGGAGCATGGCCGATGTAATTGTTATTGCAATTTTAATGGCCTATATTGGTTTAAACGGCCTGTTGGAAGGGCAATTGCAGGCACTCAACATCAAAAACGACTCGTTAACCATCCTCACCACCAACAATACTGCCCTGCAACCCGGTTACATTATCTTCATCAGTTTTGTGCTATATGGCCTCATTCTCTCTACGATATTGAAGTTTATTACCCCACATGATGCCCATTAACCCATTTATTACAGCTGATTGATTAAATTATTTATGGAAACTACAAATAATAACACTCAAAATATCCATACCAAAAAAAATTGGTTAGCCCCGCTTGCATTAATAGTGGGTTTAAGTATCCTTTTGATCGGAGAAGGCTATTTTGGTTACCGTTTTCACCAATTATCTTACGAGCAGAAAAGGATAAAAGAAGATTATAGCTTATCCAATAATATCACATTCGGAATTTTTTCGGTTGATAAATGGGGTGATAAGATTTCTGCAGTTGTAGACAGAAGGGTTAAAGGCTTTAATTTAACCGCCGGGCAGAAAAAGGACATGCTCAAGGAGGTGGAAAAAGAATTGCACGGCTTGGTAAACAAGGCAGTATCAGAAGTTACCAAACCGCAGAAAACCCTTGGTGGTAAATTGAAAAAACTTGCTTTCAACAGTTTTGTTGATGTGGATGAACTTCATGCCCAGGTACCTTCATTTGCCAAAACCATCGTTGCTAAAATTACCAGCCCCACCAGTTTAAAAAGGCTTAAAGGCGTAGCCGCAAGTAAAATAGACGAATTGGAAGGGCAGACTTACGACAGCACCGATACCACCATTACTACTGTGGAGCGTAATATCTATCGTAAATACCATGTAAACAGTGCCGGTGCATATGATAAATTGATTAATTCAAGACTATCAGAAATCAAAAAAGAAACCCTTGAGTGCGCAGAAGGCATGCTAGGCTGTGTTGCCATTGCGCTGGTACTGTGGTTGTTTTTAAGAAAACGCGTGCAGTTGCATGTTCCCTTGTTCGTGATGTCGTTGCTATTTGCCATTATTTTGCTTACTGTGGGTGTTACTTCACAAATTATAGAGGTAGATGCAAGGATCAAAACACTGGAGTTTGCGCTGCTCGGTGATAAAATAGCCTTTACCAACCAAGTACTGTTTTTCCAGAGCAAAAGCATATTGGGCATTATCGGAACGCTGATCGAACAACCCAAGCCCGATGCCGTGTTGGTTGGCGCCTTGCTGCTTCTTTTTGTTGTGATCCTGCCATTGCTCCGCATTATAGCCAGGGGCGTTCATGTATCATGCGGGCATCTGTTCGGCAGCAGAAAAATATTGCGGTTTCTTGCCTTCGATCTTGGTAAATGGGACATGGCCGATGTGATGGTAGTCGGTATTGCCATGACATATATAGGTTTGAACGGGATATTGAAGAGCCAGTTATCCGGATTGAATATGGAAAATGATACCCTAAAAACGGTAACCGCAAATAATTCGGCACTGCAGCTTGGTTTTTTTGTGTTCGTGGCTTATGTAGTGTATGCAACCATACTTTCTTTTATATTAAAGCGGATTGATGAACAGAATGGCCCTTGCGAGTAAAACTTTAGAGGTCATCAACTATAAATTTTTTGCATGAATGCCGCCCAAAGCTATTAGAAAATGCTTTTTTATTATCGGGTAGAATCGATCTGACTATCGTCATGCTTTTTCTTACCAACCTGTAAAAATCAGTTTTAACCCGCTAGCGTATATCTCATTCTAAATTTTCATCATCAGCAATTTATCTCCAAAATGTTAGCACTTTTTGAGCGATATTATTATCGGGTTTCAATTGCTTTATTAACTTTGCAAACGTTTGCAGTGCATGCTATTGCAGTATCTTACATTGATACATTTGCCAATTGATACTAAAAATATGGTCAAATTTATTCTTCCGGAAGAAGTACTCCCTTTAAGAAGCCTGGTTTTGCGCAATGGCAGACCCTTTAAAGAATGTGTTTTTGAAGGAGATACTGCCTATGATACCTTTCATCTTGGCTTTTTAAAAGATGGAGAAATAAAATCGATAGCCACCTTTATGCGCAACGATTTTTTTCCTGAAGACGGAGAAGGCTATCAGCTTAGGGGAATGGCCACACATCCCGATGCGGGAGGAAAAGGCTACGGAGCAGCATTGGTAACCTTTGCCATCGAATACCTGAAAGAATACAATACCGACTACTTATGGTGCAATGCCCGCTCAACAGCTGCAGCTTTTTATAAAAAAATCGGTTTTACCACCGAATCACCGGAATTCGATATCCCCGGAATCGGGTTCCACTATGAAATGAAATTAAACTTAAATCAAAAATAATAACATGAATACTATTGACCAGTTTGACTTTAAAGATAAAAAAGCATTAATCAGGGTAGATTTCAACGTGCCTTTGGATGATGAATTTAAAATTACAGATGATAAAAGGATCAGAGCGGCATTACCTACCATTTCCAAAATTTTAAAAGATGGTGGTGCAGTGATTTTAATGTCGCACTTAGGCCGCCCGAAAGATGGACCAACTGAAAAATATTCTTTAAAACACATTTTGGCTGATTTATCCTCACTTGTTGGTGTTGAAGTTAAATTTGCTGACGATTGTATCGGTGAAAGTGCAGTAAAACAAGCTGCAGATTTAAAAGCAGGTGAAGTTTTATTATTGGAAAATCTTCGTTTTTATAAAGAAGAAGAAAAAGGCGATGTTGCATTTGCAGAGAAATTATCAAAATTAGGCGATGTTTATGTAAACGATGCCTTTGGTACTGCGCACCGTGCACATGCTTCTACCTCAATTATCGCTCAGTTCTTCCCTGATGCAAAATACTTCGGTTACCTTATGGCTTCAGAAGTGGAAAATGCAGAAAAAATATTGAACCACGCAGAAAGGCCCTTCACCGCAATTATGGGTGGTGCCAAAGTATCGGATAAAATTCTTTTGATTGAGAAATTATTGGATAAGGTAGACAACCTGATTATCGGTGGCGGTATGGCATATACCTTTGCCAAAGCACAGGGCGGCGAAATAGGTACCTCGTTATTAGAAGCTGATAAGCAGGAACTTTCTTTAGAACTGATCGAAAAAGCAAAAGCAAAAGGCGTTAACCTTATTTTGCCAGTTGATACCGTAATTGCAGATAAATTTGCAAACGATGCTGATAAAAAAGATGTAACCTCAGGCCAGATCCCTGCAGATTGGATGGGATTGGATATCGGTCCAAAATCAGTTGAACTGTTTCAGGATGTGATCAAAAACTCAAAAACATTATTATGGAACGGCCCGATGGGTGTTTTTGAAATGGAAAGTTTTCAGGTTGGTACCAAGGCAGTTGCTGAAGCAGTGGTAGCCGCTACTAAAAACAATGGTGCATTCTCATTAATTGGTGGTGGTGATTCTGCCGCTGCCATTGCAAAGTTCGGCATGGAAGATGAGGTAAGTTATGTATCAACAGGCGGTGGAGCTTTACTTGAATATATGGAAGGTAAAGAATTGCCAGGCGTAAAAGCCATTAACGGATAGAAAATAAATTTCAAATTGAAATGGCCTTGCAGATTAACTCTGCAAGGCCATTTTTATTACGTATTTAAAGTTTAAAAATTACTTGAGCTGCTTGTATCCCACCATAAGCGTGAGGCAATGTCGTCTTTGCCCGAATTTAAAAAGGTAGCTGCTTCTGCAACAGCAGCAGTGTTACCCGTTCTTTCCGCAGGTACAAATACAAGTCTTTTGATCCATTGATCAGGAGTGATCACGCCCCAATCAGGGCTGCTGTCATTTTTGGCAACATGTGGAATTTTAGGATAGCCTGTCCTTCTAAAATCTACCCATGCCTCTAAAGTATTGGTAAATGTGGCCAGATACTTCTGTGTGATGATTTTTTCAAGTTTCAGCTCATTGGTGTCACCATCATTCCAGGCTACAGTAATGGTAGAAAGTGGTGTGAAATTATTCCTGCTATCCTTTGGGTCAACATAGCTGATCGGTTTACTTGTCGCATCAACTAAGTAGGCATCTACACCTGCTGCTCCCCAATCGGCAAAAGAAAGGCGTACCCCATTTTCATAATTTGTTTTGGCATCGCCAGCACCTGCCCATCCTCTTAATGCTGCCTCGGCTTTTAAAAAGGCAATTTCCGATGCGGTGAATCCCCTTCTGTTTTGAGCTGATTTAAAATCTGTGCTAACGGTTGAATATGGAACCCGGTCATCTTTGGCATTGATGAATGCGCCTCCGCGAATACCTTTGTATTTATAGGTAGGGTGATCAGCAGCTAAAGTAGCGTCGTTTACTTCAGAGAAATATTTTGCAATGCGCCCATCTTTTAATCCTACCATAAACGATTCCATGGTTGCACCCATGCGGGTATCATTCCAATCAAAACTGATCATCGAAACAGGCATTACCTCCCCATTTAAAGAAATCAGAAAATTATCAGCATTTGCCGTAATCAATCCAACAGGATCGGCCAGGGCTTTTTCTCCCTGTGTTTTTGCAACCGTAGGGTTGATCTTAACGATACGCATGGCCAAACGCAGGCGTACTGAATTGAGTAATTTTAGCCAGGAAGGAATACTGCCTTTGTAGCTTGGATCGAATTTGGTAAAACCTAAATACGATGTGTTGGCCTTAAGGTTTGCTTCAATCTGATCTAACTGGGTAAACATGCTGTTGTATAAATCAGATTCTTTGTCATATTTAATAGAACCTAAACCCGAGGTGCCATAGTTCGAATAAATAACAGGGCCATAAATGGCTGTTAATTTAGATATTGCCAATATCCTCACAAGTTTTGCCCAATCTCCAAAAAGTGGTAATTTCTTTTCCACCGAAAGTTCTATTACCTGTTTTGAAGGAGACATTACACTTCCATATATACGGTTCCAATAGGCATCAATCCAGCGCAGGTAATAGGTTGTATTGTTAACATTTGCCACAAATGGCGTTGGTGTACCCATATATCCCATCCAGTTATCGTAGCACAGGTCTTCCTCAATCTGGTGCCCCATAAGGTTAAATAACATCCCTGAGAATGAAGATCCTACCAGGTTGAAATCCTGCTCCAACATTTTGTCGGATATTTGATTCGGATTTGTATTTATCTCTTCGAAATTCTTAGTGCAAGAATTGAATAATATCAAAGCAAGCACCATTAAACATAATTTTTTCATTATTTAAGATATTAGAAGTTTAACTTTAGATTTAAACCATAAGAACGTGTTCCAGGTACCGCAAAAACGTCGTTGGCTTGCATGCTGTTACTCGTACTCATTGCTTGCTCCGGATCGAAAGGTGATTTTTTGTAAAAGAAGAACAGGTTACGGCCGATCAAAGAAACAGATGCCGATTTAATAGCCGAGCCTTTAACGGGCACAGTATATGCGAGTGATACCTGCGCTAAACGAACATTGGTTCTTGAGAATACATAAGGCTCCATAATCCCGTTCCTGTCACCTATTGTAGAATAGTATAATGTCGGGTCTATTGATGTTTGAGCAGTAGTGCCTTTAATTGCATTGATTGGGATACTTCCTGCATCTCTCGCGTCGCCACTTCTTTTACTTACACCATACGAATCAAGAAATGCCTCTGTTTTAGAGAAAGCAACGCCCCCAAATTTAGCAGATACTAAAGCACTTACGCTAAAGTTTTTATAGGTAAATGTGTTGTTCCAGCCCGTTATGAGGTTTGGATTTACATTTCCAACATATTCCTGCGTTGCAGCTTTAGTTGGTTTACCTGATTCATCCAGGATAATCTGACCTGATGCGTTTCGTGCAAATTTGAAAATATATAAATCATTGAAAGAACCACCAGCTTTAATAATTGAATTAAATCCCTCGCTGTCGCTCCCTACCTGATAATTTGGATTATCGGCAATCAACTCTATAATTTTATTTTTGTTTTGCGATAAGTTAAGAGATGTATTCCACTTAAAATTTTCATTTTTTATGGGATCTCCACCTAATGTTAATTCAAACCCTTGGTTGGTAACCTTTCCGGCATTTACATAATAAAAGGTATAACCAGAACCCGAAGGAGCTGGAAGGGATAAAAATTGATTGGTACTTGTATTTTTATAATAAGTAAAATCGAAACTTAATCTATCGTTTAGAAAACGTCCTTCCAGCCCAATTTCGTTACTGGTTATTTTTTCTGGTACCAGTGTGGCAAAAGGTGTCTGAGTATTTCTGGTAATTCCACCTATGCCATTCGGTCCACCTGCGCCACCAATAGTATTGCCGGGGTTTACAATATTATAAGGTACCTCGTTTCCAACTTGCGATGTGGATGCCCTTAATTTCAAGAAACTGATTCCTTTAGGCAAGCTTAACATCTGGCTGATGATAGCAGATAGTCCGGCCGAATAATAGAAATAAGAATCGTTTCCAGTTGTAGCAAGTGTAGATGCATAATCGTTACGACCTGATAAATCTACATAAATCATATCTTTAAAGCCAACAGATGCGTTAGCAAATAAGCCTTGTTTTTGAACTCTGCTATAAGTTTGATTTATAACCAGGTTATAAGGCAGGTTTGCAAAACTGAAAAAATTTGGGTACTGTAATGGGGTTGTCCCGTTGGCAAAAATCATCCCATCATTAAATGTGTAGTCCTGGATACTTCCTCCTGCTACACCATTCAAACTGAATTTGCCAAAAGTGTTGTCATAACTTAAAAGGGCATCGCCATACAAAGCCTGATCATTATACTTGGCGTAATTCCAGGTGCCGTTAGAACTTACGCTTACTGAATTGCCACCTGCAGCATACCGATAATCCAATAGTCTGTCGTTATAATCAATGTTTCCACGCACATCAAATTTAAAATGCGGCAAAAATGCGTAAGAGGCTTTTGCAGTAGCAATTACCCTTTTGCTGGTAGATAGTTTTGGGTCGTTATTTAATTCCCAATAAGGATTGTTTTGTTTTTCTTCACTGGAATACCAGTTTTGTTTAAACAGGTTCCGGGTAGCATCAAAAATTTGATAATTGGTTTTGTAGTCATCAAAATTTCTTTCCCTGGCAAATAAGTATAATCCTGTTAGTGGGTTGTTGTAATAACCTGCGCCAGGTCGGTTTTTGGAATTTTCGTAAGAGAACCTTACGTTGCCACTGAGTGTAAGTTTATCATCAAATAATTTTGCTTCCTGACTTAAGGTCACATTATGTTTATTGTAATTGCTGGTTGGCACAATCCCTGAGGCATTATTGTTTCCATAGGAAAAATAGGTAGTTGTTCGCTCATTTCCTCCAGAAACCGATATTGAATTGATCGTGTTCACACCAGTCTGAAAAAAATCATCAATATAGTTGCGCTGGTAATCCCCTTTTGTTTTAGACCAGCTGTAATCACTACCTGCTATTGCGCCATAGTCAAACTGAAATTCAGGCAATGTTGCGGCCTGGCTAAAATTCAGGGTTGAATTTAACGCTATAGCGATTTTGCCGTTCTGACCTTTCTTTGTGTTAATTAAAATCACACCATTTGCACCCTGGCTGCCATATAAAATAGCTCCATTTGCACCCCTTAGGATGGTAACCGATTCAAAATCATCTTGGTTTAACGCAGAAAGACCATCACCACCGTCGGTACCGCCATATGATCCAGGCTGGCCGCCTTTATTATTTACAACCGGTACGCCATCAATTACAAAAAGTGCCTCGCTGTTTCCTGTAATTGATTTTGAACCCCTTAATACTGTTTTTGTTGATCCCCCAACGCCAGAGTTACTGATCCCCACATCTACACCAGCAGCCTTGCCGCTTAAAGCTTCCATGAAATTGGGGCTGCCAGCCTTGGTTAATTCCGGCCCTGAGAGTTGCTGAGCAGCAAATGTAAGTGCTCTTTTTTCACGTTTTACCCCTAGAGCAGTTACCACTACTTCAGTTAAATTAGCATTGCCTGAAGATTTTAACTTTACTGTTACTGTGGTTAAATTACTAATGTTCACCTCCTGCGAATCCATGCCGACATACGAAACCACCAAAATTGTGGCCTCATCAGGAACGTTTAGCACAAACTTACCGTCATTTCCAGTAAGTGTTTTGGCACTAGTTCCCTTGGCCACTATAGTTGCACCCGGGAGGGGTAGCCCACTATCATCAACTACTAATCCGCTGATCGTTTTAGCGAAACTGTGGTTAACACCATTTGAAATGTTTACCGTTTTGAATGGGATTGTAATGATGGTTTTACTTTTTACAGTGCCTGCACCTTTGGCTGCATTTTGTAAGCCAAGGCCAGCTACAGCAACGAGTGCTAGGTTCCGCAGGCCTCTTGTTGCGCTAGGAATTTTAATTTCTAGCGCATTAATGGCGGAATAAAGGTTCCTCATTTTCATACAAATTTGTTGTTTTAGTTTAGTTTAATGTTTCCTCCATTAAATCATCGATCACGCATCAGCCCGCTACAAAATAATCTTCCGCACTGTTGAATAAGAGATAAAACGTTTTAGACATGCTTAGATATAGTATTTGAATGTCTATTTAAAAAAAAAATATTTTAATCTGTATTGCTAAGTGTTTTAAGGTTTTTGTTTGTGGTTGTTTGTTTTTAGGTTGATTAGACGATATTTAATTTTGTATGGGTAATTTAGTAAAAATATTGATACAATAAAATCGATTCATTAATATTTTTTAATGTTCAGACATAATTCACAATCATGATTTCCATGTATGTGCTTGATTTAATAATAGTTAAGCAGTTTTTCGAATAAGAAATTTTAGGTTGGTTCAACAGGAAAACGATATTAAACTTCAAAAAATAAGTTTTACCTTACTCATCATTATCTTCAGTCTGAACTTTAAGAATTTTTGGATAAACTGTGAATTGCTTAAATTAATTACCCCTATGAGAAAAAAAATATTTTCAGCTGCTTTAGGTTGTCTGCTCGTTGCAGGCATCCCTGCAAAAACCTTTGCTGCAATAAACGCAGGTCGCGTTCACCCGCCTGCAGCACCCAAAGAACTGATCGGCCGTTGGGACATTACTGTTGACATCAACGGAAAACCGGCTCCGGCCTGGTTAGAGGTTAAACTTTCCGGTGTGAAAACATTGGTAGGCTATTTTGTATCAACAGCAGGAAGCGCCCGCCCTGTAGCTGAAGTGAAATTTATGGATGGAAAGTTTCAATTCGAAATCCCACCGCAATGGGAGGGAGGTAACTCAAATCTTGTCATCAATGGATCACTGACCGATAAGGGAATAGAAGGCACTATGCTTGATTGCAATGGTAAACAATACAATTGGAAAGGCGTAAAAGCACCATACCTGAAAAGAACGACTCCGCCTGCATGGGGCAAAGCAATTACCCTATTTAATGGTAAAGACCTATCAGGTTGGAAAACCAATGGACCAAACCAATGGGTGGTAAAAAATGGTATTTTAACCAGTCCAAAAGCAGGATCAAATCTCATCACCGAGCAGAAATACAATGATTTTAAACTTCATGTCGAATTTAGGTATGCTGAGGGCGGAAACAGTGGCATCTATTTAAGGGGGCGGTATGAGGTACAAATCGAAGACAGTAAGAAGGATGCCCATCCCAATAACGTATTGTTCGGCGGTGTTTATGGATTTCTAGCCCCTAACGAAATGGCCACGCTCGGTCCCGATCAATGGCAAAGTTACGATATTACCCTTGTTGGCCGCCTGGTAACCGTAGTTGCAAATGGCAAGACAATCATCAGTAATCAGGAAATCCCAGGTATTACTGGAGGTGCGCTGGATAGCAATGAAGCAGACGCCGGGCCTATTTATCTTCAGGGAGATCATACCCCGATTGAATACCGTAAAATCGTAATTACGCCTGCAAAATAATCAGCTGTACTGATTAGCGAAGAAGAACTTGATTTGTTATTTCGAGCCTGTGGGAAGTGTTGCAGATATTAAACAACACATCTGCAGGCTCAACTATAAAGGGAGATTTGATGGGATGAATATCCCTTTCATACATTAAAAACTATCCATCAACTCATTCGGTCTTATCGTCTTTACCTTTCTTGGTTTCAGTGCGAAAGGGCGGAGCCTGATAATTGTTAGGCAGATAATCCTGCGGTATCGTCGTTGCATTTCCGTCTCTGAGTGCTTTATAATGTGGCGACATGATTTCCACCCCGGCCTCATTAAATTTATCCTGAATATTGGCATGAAGCCCTGAATAAATTACTGCCTGTTTATTTGGTGATTTTGTATAGGCATTTAAACGGTAGCTAACATAATAATCGTCAAGGCTGGTTTGAAGTACATAAGGCAAAGGCTCGGCTTCAACAAGCGGAGTGGCAAGCGCCGCATCTATAAGCAGTTGATGTACCTGCCTCCAGGGAACATCATAACCAATGGTAACTGTAGTATTTACAATAAGTCCCTTGTCGGCAGCTTCTATGCTAAAATTTACGGTATGGTTACTCATTACAGTGGAGTTCGGTATTGATACGATTTCGTTCTGAATGGTCCGAACACGCGTCACCAATAATGTTTTTTCAGTAATATCACCAGTAACATCACCAATTTTTACCCGATCGCCAATTTTGAATGCCCGCATATAAGTAAGTACAAGCCCTGCAACCACATTCCCAAGTGCACCTGCCGATCCAAAAGTAAAAAGTACACCCATAAATACTGATACCCCTTTGAAAACACCTGAGTCAGAGCCTGGCAAATACGGGAAAATAACAATAAGCATGAAAGCTAAAATCAATACCCTGATGATCTGGTAGGTCGGATTTGCCCAATCCTTATAAAAGCCTGGTATAGTGAGTTTTCCACGCTCGATTTCTACTTTGATAAAGTGTACAAAACGGATCACATAGCGAAAAACCACCAACAGCACCAGTATCGTCATCAGATCGGGGATATAATTCCATACGGAAATCCCGATTTTCTTTAGCGGACTGAGAATGTAACCCAGTAGATTTACGGAAAGATCACGGGTGAAGGGGAAAATCCCGAACAACACAGGAAAAGCTAAATAAATGACAATCAGGATGACGGCGAACCGGACAATCTTTAAAATCAATGTAATAACATGTCGCTGATGCGCAGCATCCAATAGCTCGTAATTTTTAATCCTAATCCCTTTCCCTGAAAATCTTTCTATGGAAAGAATTTTTTTTGACAGCTTTTTAAATAGTTTGTTAATCAGGTAAATGAGTGTAATCACCACAACAATAACCAATATGGTGAGTAAAATTTCTTCAAGAATAACCCGCCAGCTATTGTCTTTTCTATATTGTTGTACTGCTACCGATACTTTTTTTCTAATCCCGTTCGCATAAATGGTAAGATCGGTTCTTGCCCATAGTGCATCCTGCTCGGTAATGGATAATAAGAGGTTGCGGCCATAAAGCAAATCGGTAGATTGTTCGGCAGAACTGAGCCTGAGCGAATCCATCGAAAACTCCGGGGCATCACCAATACGTTCCAGCCTTTCCACAACAGCTCGTGCGCGGTCGAGAGCACTGAAACTTCCAAGTTTGGCATAAACGTAATAAAGCGTATCTGAATGAAAAACAACCGGAACACCTTTAATGATAGCCCGGAGCGAATCGATTTGATGTTGCTGGCGTGAACGGTGTACCGAATCCTTTTTCTTTAATAAAGAAAGTTCCGAAAGCAATGCGGCCCGCTCAGATTTTTCAGAAGCACCCAAAGTATTCACGCGTCTTTCAAGTTCGGACCTTTTTAACGAATCAGAAAGGCGTTCTGCAGATAATTGACTCACCCTATCCAAATCATTATCCAGTCTTTTTATGGCTGAACTGTCAGGCTTTGTTCGAGCGCTGTCCTGTTGTGCGGAAGAAGTAAAAGATAGGATGCAAAATAGCGAAACAAGGAAGGTGAAAATTCTGGACATAATTTATGGGATTAACCTAAAGTAATAAAATTTACCAATAATTAAAATCCAGTGCTTTCGCTTTTATCCTTATGATCGGTAACCACATGAACAAAAGAACTGGTGCGGATTCTTTTACCACCCGCAATCCCGGTATAAAGATTAATGAAAGTTTCTTCCTCCGTTTTTAAATTCATCACACTATATGCTTCGTTTGTATTGTTGAAATTATTCAGCATAAGGCAATTCTGTGTATTAAAAACTAAAAGCAGCAATAGTGGCTAACAAAAAAGACAATATAAATGATGAATTCCAATTGAATTCGATTTCGGAAAGGACAATTCTTCCGTTGCTTCATTTTTAATTTTCAACCAGTTTTCTGAATAAAAACTGGGCAGATTTCCCGCCGATTAATCACTGTAAATCAGCAATTTTTAGTTAAAATATAGAATTTCGAAGAAAAATGGGACAGCCTGACACTTTAATCCGAAATATTTTTAATCCGTTAATTATCAGTGATTAATATGTTTCTATGTATGCTGAATGGGATATTCTATCTATCTTACCTCACCCAAAATGTAACAAAAAGGATGTGGAAAACTTTTTTGTGGTAAAAAGTGGTAAAAAGTGGTAGAACTATTTACTTTTACACTAGATAAAAAGTGTAGATACCACTATGACCCAACTTTTAGGAGAATTCGATTGTAAACTTGACGCAAAGGGCCGCCTTATGGTACCTGCTGCGCTTAAGAAACAATTGCCTAATGCTGAGAATGATGGGCTCATTATTAACCGTGGTTTTGAGAAAAACCTGGTTATCTATCCTAAAAATGTTTGGGATGCGGTTGTGGCCGATCTTGCCAAACTTAATATCTACGATCAGGAAAACCGTGCATTTGTAAGGGCATTTACCCGCGGCGCAACCGAACTTTCCCTTGATGCTGCCGGTCGTGTGCTTTTGCCGAAATCATTGGTAGAATACGCAGGCATCGGAAGTGATCTTGTTTTGGCTTGTCAGCTAGACCGTATAGAAGTATGGGACAAAAAATCTTACGAAGATATTTTTGATGATGTACCTGCAAATTTTGCAAACCTGGCCCAAAAAGTAATGGGCGATAAGAAGGGAGGCGCAGATGGAGAATAATTACCACGTGCCGGTAATGTTGCAGCCTTGTATCGATGGTTTAAATATCGATCCTGAAGGTGTGTATGTTGATGTTACTTTTGGTGGTGGCGGGCACTCCAGAGAGATTTTGAAACATTTAGGCCCGAAAGGGCGGTTAATTGCTTTTGATCAGGATCCTGATGTACAGGCGAATATCCCTGCTGATGAACGTTTCATTTTTATCGATCAGAACTTTGGTTTTCTTAAAAATAACCTCCGTTTAAAAGGTTTCAAGCAAGTTGATGGAATTCTTGCCGATCTTGGCGTTTCCTCGCATCAGTTTGATGTGCCACAGCGTGGTTTTTCCATCCGCCATAATGCCGATCTGGATATGCGTATGGATCAGCACCGCAATTTAACCGCTGCCGAAATTCTAAATACCTATACAGAAGATAAACTACATAAAATTTTTGGGATTTATGGCGAGGTGAAAAATGCAAAGTCTTTAGCGCGTGCAATTGTTACCGCACGTTTGGAGCAACCATTTACCGATATCAATAGTTTAAAGACAGCTATTGCAGGTTACATCCCAAAAGGAAAAGAAAATAAATATTTAGCGCAGGTTTTTCAGGCCTTGCGTATAGAAGTGAATGCTGAAATTCAGGTGCTTGAGGATTTTTTATTGCAGGCTGCCGATGTTTTAAAGCCCGGAGGTCATTTGGTGGTGATGTCTTACCACTCATTGGAAGATAGACCGGTAAAAAACTTTATGGCAAAAGGCAAATTTCAGGGCGAGGTAGAAAAAGACTTCTTCGGAAATCAACAAAAGCCCTTTAATGTAATTACACGCAAAGCGATTATTGCCACTGATGAGGAAATTGCCCAAAACAACAGGGCACGCAGTGCGAAACTAAGAATTGCCGAAAAGATATGAACAGGTTCAGGGAAGAAATAGAAGAAGAAGAGATAGGGCCTGAACCGGAGCTAAAGGCGGCGCCCAAAAGGCCAAAAACTGCTGAAGAAAAAATGGACAGTAATTCCTTTATCAGCAAGCTTTTTAATGATGGATTGGTAAGTAAGGAGGCGGCAACTGATGCTTTGCCTTATTTGTGTTTTTTGGCCCTCTTAGGGATGGTTTACATTGCCAACAGCCACTTTGCGGTAAACAATGTTCGCCGGATCGATAAATTAAATAAAGAAGTAAAAGAATTAAGATGGGAGTATAAATCGCTAAAGGCCGACCTGATGTTCAAAAGCAAATTGACAGAGGTTGCCAAAAAGGTAGATACCCTTGGAATAAAAGAACTGATTGAACCACCAAAAAAAATAATTGTTAAAAGCGATGAATATTAGAGCAAACATCTTGCTTCGTGTATATCTGGCATTTGGCTTAATTGTGCTTTTTGCTTTCGCGGTGTTTTTACGCCTCGGTCAGGTGCAGTTTGTGCAAGGAAAAAAATGGAAGGCAATGGCCGATAGCCTTTCTACACGCTATGTGAACGTAGAGGCTACCCGTGGGAATATTTATTCTAACGATGGCAGTTTGCTCGCTACTTCCATACCGGAATATGAACTCCGGATGGATATGTTCGCTGGTGGTATTGCTGAGGATAAAGTATTCAACGAAAAAGTAGATTCGCTGGGTTTTAAACTTTCGCAGCTATTCCAGGATAAAACAGCTAAAGAATATGCCCGTTATCTGCGAAAGGGCCGTCAGGATAGTGCCCGTTATTTGTTGATCCACCGTAAAGTGGGCTATGCCGATCTTAAAACCATCAGAACTTTTCCTTTATATAACATCGGTAAGTTCAGTGGTGGTTTAATCGCGGTTCAACAGAACAAACGGATTCTTCCTTTTCAGGCTTTGGCCGCCCGTACCATCGGTTACAAAAACGAAAATGTTAAAAACGGTGTAGGTTTAGAAGGTGCGTATAAAGAATACATTAACGGTGAAACCGGAAAGAGATTAATGCAGCGTATTGCCGGGGGTGTTTATATTCCGGTGAATGAAGAGGCCGAGGTGGCACCAAAAGATGGGGCAGATATTATTTCGACCATTGATGTGAACATGCAGGATCTGGCACAGAGTGCATTGGAAAAACAGCTGATCAAATCACAGGCCGATCATGGCACGGTAATATTGATGGAAGTGGCAACCGGTGAGATCCGTGCGGTAGCCAATTTCTCTAAAGTGGAAGAAGGCGTATATAAAGAGAAGTTTAATTATGCTATTGCCGGTAACCAGGATCCTGGATCAACTTTTAAACTTGCCTCTTACATGGCACTTTTAGAAGATAAGCTTATCGATACCAATACGATGATCGGAACGGGTTACTACCAGATCCCTGGAAAGCTCATTACAGATTCTCACCCGAAAATTGAAACCGTTACGGCGAAAAAAGCCTTTGAAACTTCTTCTAATGCTGCAATTGCAAAGCTGATCAATATGCATTATGGCAACGATCCGATAAAATTTACCGATCACCTGTATGATTGGCATTTGAACCAGAAAATGGATTTACAGATTCCTGGAGAGGCAATGCCGGTGGTAAAAAATCCTAAAACCAACAGAAGCTGGAATAAAAACATGACCCTGCCACAAATGGCTTATGGTTATGAAATGCAGTTAACACCATTAAAGATGCTTACCATGTACAACGCGGTTGCAAATAACGGAAAAATGGTAGCGCCAATTTTTGTTAAAGAGATCAGAAGACTGGGTAACCCAATTGAACAGTTTAAAGCCAGGGTGATCAATGATAAAATCTGTTCAGATGTTACTTTAAGCAAAATCAAAAAAATGCTTGAAGGGGTGGTAACTGAAGGAAGTGGAAAGCAGGTGGTTTACAATCCCTTATATCCGATTGCTGGTAAAACCGGAACTGCGCAGGTAGCTGATGCAAACAAAGGATATAAAGCCAATAAACAATATCAAGCATCTTTTGTAGGCTATTTTCCTGCAAATAAGCCTAAATACTCTTTGATCGTGGTAATCAACGATCCAAAAGGGGCTTATTATGGTGCTACGGTGTCCGGTCCGGTTTTTAGAGAAATTGCCGACCGCATTTATGCAAGCGATATGCAGATGTATAACGATATGCCAACCCGTTTGGTAGGCAATACAGGTAATCCGCCTACAAAAGCAGGGCAAAGTAAAGCCACTCAGAAAGTGTATAAGGCATTTGGTTTTAAACCGCTTTTTGCTTCGAAATCTGAGTACTACAATATTATAGATACCAGTGCAGGTACAATTTTTCAGGAGAACAACGAGCGTAAAGGAGTAATGCCAAACGTAGCCGGCATGGGACTTAAAGATGCGTTATACCTTCTGGGCAATGCAGGATTAAAAACCAAAGTTCTGGGTTCTGGGAAAGTAATCAGTCAATCCATAATTGCCGGAACAAAGGTGGGTAAAGGTTTGGGTGTACAAATAGAGTTGAATTAAGGCAGAAGGTAGAAAGTTTAAAGGTTTAATACCCGATAAGTACTACCAGCTAATAAAAGAATAAAAAATGCAATTACAGGATTTACTTTACGGCATAACGATTAAAGAATTGGTTGGAAAAACCGATAGGGAAATCAATGCGCTTAATTTCGATTCGCGTAAAGTAGCTAAGGATGATGTTTTCTTTGCGATAGTAGGCACTGCAGCCGATGGGCACCTGTTCATCGAACAGACCATTGCGCAGGGCGCGTCAGTGATTGTTTGCGAAAATTTACCAGAGGTTCATGATTTTACAATTACCTATATCAAAGTAGAAAATACTGCGGTGGCTTTGGGTATCATGGCCGGAAATTATTTTGGAAATCCATCTGCAGATTTAAAGCTGATCGGTATAACCGGAACAAATGGCAAAACAACTATTGCAACAATCCTTTTCAAACTGTTTAAGGATTTAGGTTATAAAACAGGCCTTTTATCAACGGTGGAAAATTACATCAATGATACTGTTGTTGCCGCTACACATACTACACCAAATCCAATTGCCTTAAACCAGCTTTTAAGAGAAATGGTTGATGCAGGCTGCGATTATTGTTTTATGGAAGTAAGTTCGCATGCGGTTTCTCAACACAGAATTGAAGGGCTGAGTTTTGCAGGTGGCGTATTTTCGAATCTTACGCATGATCACTTGGATTTCCATAAAACCTTTGATGCCTATTTAAAAGCTAAAAAGGCATTTTTTGATGGTTTGCCTAAATCTGCCTTCGCACTCACCAATCTCGATGAAAAAAACGGTATGGTGATGTTGCAGAACACCAAGGCTTACAAAAAAACCTATGCACTTAAACAACTGGCAGATTTTAAAGCGAAAATTATCGAAAACCAGTTCAGTGGACTGCATTTGGATATTGATAACGAAGACGTTTACTTCAAACTGGTCGGTTCTTTTAACGCCTATAACCTTTTGGCAGTTTATGGAACAGCAGTTTTACTGGAACAGGATAAACTAAAGGTATTGACATTGTTAAGCCGTTTATCAGGTGCCGAAGGAAGATTTGATTATATCACCTCAGCCGATAAAATTATCGGCATTGTAGATTATGCGCATACTCCTGATGCTGTTCAGAATGTTCTGAGCACTATTGCCAACATCCGAAAAGGCACTGAACAGGTAATTACGGTAATTGGTTGTGGCGGAGACAGGGATAAAACCAAACGCCCGATAATGGCTCAGGTGGCTTGCGATTGGAGCGATAAAGTAATTCTGACCTCTGATAATCCACGTACCGAAGATCCGCAAACGATTATCAATGAAATGGAAGAAGGCGTTTCACCAACGAACAAACGCAAAACCCTATCCATTTTAGATAGAAAAGAAGCAATAAAAACGGCCTGCCATTTGGCAAAAGCAGGTGACATTATTTTAATTGCCGGCAAAGGACACGAGAAATACCAGGAAATTAATGGGGTAAGGAACCATTTCGATGATAAGGAAATTTTACTTGAACAATTAAAACCAATCAGCTAATGTTATATTTATTATTCGAATACCTGCATAAGCATTACGATATACCTGGTTTAAGGCTGTTTCAGTACATCACCTTCCGAGCATCTATTTCCATTATTTTATCATTGGTAATTACCACTGTTTACGGACGTAGATTGATTGATTATCTGCATAAAAAACAAGTTGGTGAAATTGTAAGAAATTTAGGTTTAGAGGGGCAGATGCAAAAGCAGGGCACACCTACAATGGGTGGTATTATTATTCTGCTGGGCATCCTTATTCCAACATTACTGTTTGCCAATATTTCCAATATATATGTGATTTTAATGATCATCACTACAGTATGGATGGGTGCTGTTGGTTTCCTGGATGATTACATTAAAGTTTTCAAAAAGAACAAAGAAGGTTTAGCAGGCCGTTTTAAAGTGGTTGGCCAGGTAGGTTTGGGCCTGATCGTTGGCTGTACGATGTATTTTCACCCGAATATTGTGGTAAGAGAAACCGTGCAGGATGATGTAAAAAATACTTCATCCGTACCGATGGTGTTACGCCAGAAGGGTGAAACCTTTTATTATACGCAGGATGTAAAATCAACCAAAACCAACATGCCTTTTTATAAGAACAATGAGTTCGATTATGCAAAGGTGCTTAAGTTCTTGGGTGGTGATTATCAAAAATATGCCTTTTTTATCTTTCTTATCGTAACGGTATTTATTATTACCGCCGTATCAAACGGTGCAAATATCACCGATGGTATAGATGGTTTGGCTACAGGTACATCTGCGGTGATCGGGATTACGCTTGGTATTTTGGCTTATGTATCTGGTAATACCATTATGGCCGATTACCTCAACATCATGTACATACCCAACTCCGCAGAGCTGATGATTTTTGCAGGTGCATTTGTAGGGTCTTGCGTTGGTTTCCTCTGGTACAATTCATATCCTGCACAGATTTTTATGGGCGATACCGGAAGTTTGGCCATTGGAGGGATCATCGCTTCATTTGCCATCATGATCCGAAAAGAATTGATAATCCCGATTTTATGCGGAATATTTCTGGTAGAACTCGTTTCGGTAATTATGCAGGTATCGTATTTTAAATATACCAAAAAAAAGTTTGGCGAAGGACGAAGGATTTTTCTAATGTCACCATTACACCACCATTACCAGAAAAAAGGATACCATGAGGCCAAAATTGTAACACGGTTCTGGATTATCGGGATTATGCTTGCAATTATGACCATTGTAACATTGAAATTAAGATAGCCGAAAATATAGTAAAGAATAAATCAACAATAATGAGCACAAATAATATCACATCAAGTAATACTAAGTCAGCGATGACCGGGCAGCGCCGTGTGGTAATTTTGGGTGCCGGCGAAAGTGGGGTTGGTGCAGCAAAACTGGCTCAGGCCAAAGGTTTTGATGTTTTTGTATCAGATTTCGGAATCATTGCCGATAAATATAAAGCGGCTTTAGAAAAACTTGTTATCACATTCGAATCTGAGCAGCATACCGAAGCACTGATTTTAAATGCTGATGAAGTGATCAAAAGTCCTGGCATTCCACCTACAGCGCCAATTATTAAAAAACTGGTTGCAAATGGAATTCCTGTTGTATCCGAAATAGAATTTGCCAAAAGATATACCGCTGCCAAAACGATCTGCATTACAGGCTCAAACGGTAAATCCACCACCAGCTTATTAACCTATCACATTCTTAAAAATGCAGGTTTAAACGTAGGCCTGGCCGGTAACATCGGACAGAGTTTTGCTGCTCAGGTGGCTACAGAAGATTATGAATATTATGTACTTGAGATTTCGAGCTTTATGCTTGATGACATGTTTGAATTTAAGGCCGATATCGCTGTTTTATTAAATATTACACCCGATCATTTAGACCGGTACGAATACAAGCTGGAGAATTATGCGGCATCAAAAATGCGCATTGTTCAAAACCAGACCGCAGAAGATATTTTTATTTACTGCGCAGATGACCAAGAGAGCCTGAAGGCCATGGCAATTGCCAGGCCATCGGCCAAAACCTATCCTTTTTCAATTGTAAAAAAAGTTGAACCGGGTGCGTATTTAGAAGAAACTACTATCCATATCCTTACAGAACCTAATAACCCACTAACCATGACGATTTCAGATTTAGCCCTACAAGGCAAGCACAACATTTACAATTCTATGGCGTCAGGCATTGTAGCTAAAGTTTTAGAGTTGAGAAATGAGACCATTCGCGAAAGCATGGGCAATTTCAAAAATATTGAGCATAGGTTAGAGCACGTGGCCAAAATTTCAGGCATTGATTTCATAAACGACAGCAAGGCCACAAACGTAAACTCCACATGGTATGCTTTGGAGAGCATGACAAGCGATGTGGTACTCATCATGGGCGGTGTAGATAAAGGGAACGATTATAATATGCTTAAAGACCTTGTAAAAAGTAAGGTGAAAGCCATTGTTTGTCTAGGTAAAGACAATAAGCGCATCCATGATGCATTTGAAGATGACGTTGAGGTAATTGTAAATACTTTTTCAGCAGATGAGGCCGCGCAGATTGCTTTCCATCTGGCCAAGCGTGGAGATGCGGTACTGCTTTCTCCTGCATGTGCAAGTTTCGATCTGTTTAAAAATTACGAGGACCGCGGCAATCAGTTTAAGGCGGCAGTTAGAGAATTATAAAAGGAGGCTGAATATATGTTCCAAGCACTACTTAATAAAACAAAAGGCGATAGATGGATCTGGTTGATCATCATCCTGCTTTCGCTTATATCGGTAATGGCAGTGTACAGTGCGACAGGTACCTTGGCATATAAAAAAGGTGAAGCGGTAGAAAAACTTTTGCTCACCAAGCATTTGATTTTTGTGCTGATGGGTATCGGGATGATTTATATCGCCCACTTACTTGATTACCGATATTATGCCGGAATTTCCAAAGTGCTGATGATTGTAACTATTCCGCTGCTGTTTTACACGCTAATATTCGGTACCAATTTGAACGATGCTTCCAGGTGGGTAAAAATACCGGTGATCGGACTTACTTTCCAAACTTCCGATTTGGCAAAACTGGCATTGATTACCTTTTTAGCACGTATGCTCACTAAAAAGCAGGAAAACATTAAAAATGTTAAAGAGTCATTTATACCGATTATGGGTTCGGTTTGCGTGGTGTTTGTTTTAATTGCACTCGCCAACCTATCTACAGCTTTAATGCTTTTTGGTGTAAGTATATTGCTGTTGATCATAGGTAGGATCAGTATCAAACAGATTGCCATTGTTTGTGCAGGTGGATTCGTCCTGTTGCTGTTCGTGTTCTTTTTGGGACCGCGGAGAAAAACTTACATGTCACGTATCAATACCTTTATGCATCCGGAGATGCAGCATTCAGATAAAACTTTCCAGGCCGACCAGGCAAAAATTGCCCTGGCCACTGGTGGTGTTTTTGGTAAAGGACCAGGTAATAGTACGCAGCGCAACTTCCTGCCACACCCTTATTCCGATTTTATTTTCGCCATTATTATTGAAGAATGGGGAACCCTGGGAGGAATTGTAATTATGGTGCTTTACCTGGTGCTTTTATACCGATGTATCAAGATCGTAACCCGGGCGCCCAAGGCCTTCGGCGCGCTATTGGCTGCCGGACTAAGTTTTAGTTTAACGATACAGGCTTTTGCCAATATGGCCGTAGCAGTTGGTTTGGGCCCTGTAACAGGGGTTCCGCTTCCATTGGTAAGCATGGGTGGTACATCAATGATTTTTACCAGCGTTGCCTTCGGTATTATTTTAAGCGTAAGCCGTGATGTTGAAGAAAATGCAAGCGCATCAATAAAAGAAGAAAAAGAAAAAGTAAAAAATAAAGTTATCGTCGGAGAAATCCCAGCAATTGCGTAAACAAAAACTCAGCCTTCTTAAAAGCGGGTGGAAGATATAAAAGGATTAAAATGAATAATTCCCCAAAAATTATCATATCAGGTGGTGGCACCGGCGGGCACATTTTTCCCGCCGTAGCCATAGCCAATGCGCTTAAGCGCATGGTGCCGGCCTGTGAAATTTTGTTTGTGGGTGCTACAGGCCGTATGGAGATGGAAAAAGTTCCGGCGGCCGGATATAAAATAATAGGTTTGAATATCAGCGGAATGCAGCGTGGTTCAATTGTTAAAAACCTAGCGCTACCATTCAAAGTGATCGGGAGTGTGCGCAGGGCCATGCAGATTATCAGTGACTTTAAACCAGATGCAGTTGTGGGAGTAGGTGGTTATGCGTCAGGGCCATTATTGTATGCTGCCTCCCTAAAAGGAATTCCATACCTTATTCAGGAACAGAATTCTTACGCAGGGGTTACCAATAAATGGCTGGGTAGAAAAGCTTCAAAAATATGTGTGGCTTTTGATCATATGGATCAGTTTTTTCCAGCTGATCGGATTTTAAAAACAGGAAATCCAGTCCGTCGGGAAGTAATTGATATTAAAGGTAAACACTACCAGGGCGCAGAACTTTTAAAGCTCGATCCGTTAAAAAAGACCATTATGGTTACAGGAGGAAGTTTGGGCGCAGGCACACTGAACAAGGCAATAGAAAAACACCTGCCCGACATTTTAGCGCAGGATGTACAGGTCATCTGGCAGACGGGTAAATATTACTATAAGGGAATAATTGAAAGATTGGGCCTGGAATACCATCCCAATGTGAGGATACTTGAGTTTTTAAATAAAATGGACCTGGCTTATGCCGCTGCAGATGTAATTATCAGTAGGGCAGGAGCAGGAACAATAGCAGAGCTTTGCTTGATTAAAAAGCCGGTAATTCTGGTTCCTTCTCCAAATGTGGCAGAAGATCATCAAACCAAAAACGCGATGGCCTTAGTCAAAAATGGAGCTGCGATCTTAATTAACGACCGTTCTGCAGAAGATACGCTTGTTAAAGAAGCATTATCATTATTAAATAATAAAGAACAAAGCGCAAAGCTTGTTGAAAATATAGGAAAAATGGCACTTCCAAAAGCAGACGAGATTATTGCCGGCGAAGTGTTGAAATTGATTAAGTAAAGATATGAGAAACTAGATGTGCGATCTGAGAATAGACTATTTGTATAGTATCTCATATTCACATCTCCAATCTAAAAAAATGGAATTAAGTAAAATAAATAGGGTTTTCTTTGTAGGTATCGGTGGTATCGGCATGAGTGCTATTGCCCGTTATTTTGCTAAACGAGGTCAGGTGGTGTATGGTTACGATAAAACCAGGACTAAGCTAACCGAGACTTTAGAAGGTGAGGGTATTGTGATTACCTATCTTGATGAAACCGCTTCACTGCCAGCTGCATTTTTGGATAATCACGAAGAAACACTGATTGTTTACACGCCGGCCATTCCGAAAGATTCAAAAATTTTAAATCATTTTATAGATAAATCCTTCTCACTTAAAAAACGCTCAGAAGTGCTGGGCATCATCAGTAAAGGGATGTTCTGTGTTGCCATTGCGGGTACACATGGCAAAACAACAACCTCATCAATCGTTGCCCATATTTTAAAGGATACCGGCTACGATTGCACAGCTTTTCTTGGAGGCATCACCAGTAACTACAACAGCAATGTGCTTTTTGGAGATAATAATGTGGTGGTAGTAGAAGCCGATGAGTACGACCGATCATTCCTGACACTTCATCCCGATGTAGCTGTGGTAACCTCAATGGATGCCGATCATTTGGATATTTATGGTGATAAAAGCCATCTTGAAGAATCGTTCAGGTTATTTGCAGGTCAACTGAAGGAAGAAGGTAGGTTATATGCCCACGAAGGGTTGCCACTTGAAAAGAGTATAAGTTACGCGGCAAGTTCAACGGCCACATCAAGGTCTGAGAACCTGAGAGTGGAAGGATCTAAATTTGTATTTGATTATGCTGATGGCTCGCATCAGATAAACGATATCAGTTTAATGCTGCCCGGTAAGCACAATGTAGAAAACACAACAGTTGCCATAGCCATTGCTTTGCAACTGGGAATAGATGCTGATAAAATAAAACAGGCTGTAGCAAACTTTAAGGGCGTTAAACGCCGATTTGAGTACGTTGTCAACAATGGTAATCAGATTTATATTGATGATTATGCACATCACCCTGAAGAATTAAAGGCCTGTTTCAACGCGGTTAGAACTTTATATCCTGATAAAAAACTGACTGTCATTTTTCAGCCGCACCTGTTTACGCGGACGAGGGATTTTGCGGATGAATTCGCAAAAGTTTTAAGCACAGCTGATGAACTGATGCTTTTGGAGATCTATCCTGCCAGGGAATTGCCACTGGAGGGTATTAATTCGCAGTTTTTATTGGATAAGATTACCCTTTCGGATAAAAAAATATGTGGAAAAGAATTTGTGGTTCAGCATGTTAAGGATACAAAACCTGAATTAATTTTAACTGTTGGTGCCGGAGATATCGATACGATTATTGAGCCACTTAAAAATATATTGAATAATGCTTAAACGGATAAACTGGAGCGCAATTTTTACCGGCTTTGCCTGGCTGATCAGCCTGGCAGGAGTGGTGGTGCTTTTAAGTTTCATCAACGTTAAAAAGCAGACCGTTAAATGCACTGATGTTAAAATCTTAATTCCCGGTGCCGATAACTTTATAGAGCGCGAAGAAATAGATGCCATTTTAAAAGAAGATCAAGGGATACTTTTAGGCCGGAATCTCGAAAATATCAATATTCATAAAATTGAGAAGAAACTTCAGTCAAACCCTTATATCGGTTTCGCAAAAGTTTATGTCGATATGGATGGCGTACTGCACATTGAAGTAAAGCAAAGACAGCCCATTCTGCGTATCCTAAATGATAACGGACAGGATTTCTATATTGATAATGATGGATTAAAAATGCCCATTTCATCAAATTTCACAGCGAATGTGCTCGTAGCAACAGGGAACATTGCCGAAGTTTTTGGCAGTAGAGTAGATACTCTACACACTCAGCTTGCAAGGGATTTATATAAAACGGCACAATACATTAAAAAAGATACCCTTTGGGAGGCACAGATAGAACAGATTGTGGTAGATCAGAAAAGCGATATAGAACTCATTCCAAGGGTGGGTAACCAACGTATTGTTTTGGGTAATGCCGATTCGCTCGAAAAGAAAATGAAAAACCTGTTGCTGTTTTATAAAAAAGCAATGCCGCAGGTAGGTTGGGATACTTATAAAACCATAAATATTAAATACACCAACCAGATTGTCTGCGAAAAAAGAGATTCTTCAGCTTTAGCAAAAAAAGCAAAAACATTTTCTGCCGCTGATAGTTTGAGGATACAGCGAAGTGTTGCCGATTCATTAATCAATAGCACAATAGTTGCTGCTATGGACGACAGGCCCGAAGCAGATCCGGCTGTAAAAGAAGAACCAAAAAAGGTTGAGGCTCCAAAGGCTGCACCAAAAAAAGCCGAACCTAAAAAGGTAGCGCCTAAAAAAACTGTAGCAGTTAAAACAGAAATGAAAAAACCTGCAACAACATCAGCAACCAAACCAAAGGAAACAAAGCCTGCGGATAAAAAAGAAAAACCGAAGCAAACGGTAGCAACACAGCCAAAGCCGGCAAAATCCCAGGCTCAATTAAAAAAAGAGAAGGAAGCAAGAGAGAAAGAGATCAAAGCCCTGGAAAAACAGTATAAAACTCAGCAAAATTAACGAATATGGACAAGGCAAAATTTACCAGTCAGTCGCCCATTGTAGTAGGATTGGATATCGGTACTACAAAAATTTGTGTTATCGTTGGTCGTAGAACACAACACGGCAAGATAGAAATCTTAGGAATAGGCAAGGCAGAATCAGCGGGGGTAACACGTGGAGTGGTTTCTAACATTCAAAAAACCGTGCAGGGTATTGCTCAAGCAGTTGAAGTAGCAAGCGGACAATCCAATGTAGAAATACAGGTGGTAAATGTGGGTATTGCTGGTCAGCACATCAAAAGCTTACAGCACAGAGGAATTTTAACAAGAAGAGAATTAAACAACGAAATCGGTAAAAAAGATATCGATAAGTTGATTGATGATATGTTTAAACTGGTAATGCCGCCGGGTGAGGAAATCATCCATGTATTGCCACAGGAATTTACCATTGATAACGAGCCGGGAATCAAAGATCCGATCGGTATGGCAGGAGTACGCCTCGAAGCCAACTTCCATATCATCTCCGGTCAGGTTACCGCAGTAAAAAATATTATCAAATGTGTAAACAATGCAGGTTTACAAACTCAGGATTTAATACTTGAGCCATTGGCTTCTTCCGAATCGGTGTTGAGCGAGGAAGAAAAAGAAGCTGGTATTGCATTGGTTGATATTGGTGGTGGTACTACAGATATTGCCATTTTCCACGAAGGCATTATCCGACATACAGCAGTAATTCCTTTTGGTGGCAACAGTGTTACCGAAGATATCAGAGAAGGTTGTTCAGTGATGCGCAACCAAGCAGAATTATTGAAAACGCGTTTCGGTTCTGCACTTGCTGAGGAGAATAAAGAAAACGAAATCATTTGCGTTCCGGGTCTTCGTGGCCGCGAACCGAAAGAAATTTCAGTTAAAAACCTTGCCTATGTAATCCAGGCCCGTATGGAAGAGATTATTGAGCATGTATATTACGAAATCAAATCATCAGGCTATGAGAAAAAACTGATCGGTGGTATTGTAATTACAGGTGGTGGTGCCTTATTGAAACACTTATCTCAGGCGGTGGAATATGTAACCGGTTTAGATTGCCGTATCGGTTATCCCAATGAGCATTTATCTAAATACGAAGATATGCCTAAAACCATTTACGATGATCTTAAAAGCCCGATGTACGCAACCAGTGTTGGCTTATTGATTAAAGGAATTCAAAAAGCCGAAGAGCTGATTGAAGAAATGAAACAACCGGGCGTTTTTGTAGAAAAACCAAAAACAGCTAAAGAAAAAGAAAAACGCGGACCAGGTTTATTCGATAAATTACTTGCAAAAACAAGAACTTTCATTCAGGATGATATGAATGTAAGTGATGAGGATTACTTGAAAAGCTAACTATTTTTCCACAAAAGAAGAGTTTTCCACATTATCAACAGTTGTGGAAAACGTCTGTTGAAAAAGTGTTAATATTACATTGAGTAATGAACAGAATTTAAGAATTATTAAACAACTGATTCATAAAGATATGCAGTTCGAAATGTTAAAAGATAAGTCTTCAATCATCAAGGTAATTGGTGTTGGAGGCGGTGGCGGCAACGCAGTGAACCATATGTACCTTTCTGGTATTACTGGTGTGGATTTTATTATTTGTAATACAGATGCCCAAGCTTTGGAATCTAGCCCGATACCCAACAAGGTACAATTGGGTGCGAGTTTAACCGAAGGAATGGGTGCAGGTTCTATTCCTGAGGTTGGTAAAAACTCAGCTATAGAAAATATAGATGATATTAAAGCAATGTTAGGCAGCACAACCAAAATGCTCTTTATTACAGCAGGTATGGGTGGTGGAACCGGAACAGGTGCTTCTCCCATCATTGCAAAAGCCGCTAAAGAGCTTGATATTTTAACTGTTGCCATTATTACAACCCCATTTTCTTTCGAAGGGAAGAGGCGTAAGCTGCAGGCCGACGAAGGTATGGAGGAGTTAAAAAAATATGTAGATTCTTACCTGGTAATCTCCAATGATCGCCTGCGTGAAATCTTCGGAAACCTAACCCTTGGTTCAGCATTCGGTCAGGCAGATGATATTTTAACTACTGCTGCAAAAGGTATCGCCGAGATCATTACAGTGCCAGGTTATATCAACGTGGATTTCAAAGATGTGCGTACCGTAATGAAAGATAGCGGCGTTGCAATAATGGGTAGCTTTGCCGCTGAGGGCGAAGACCGTGCATTGCAGGCCGTGGAAGGTGCTTTGGCTTCACCGTTATTGAAAGATAACGAAATAGAAGGTGCACGGTACATTTTATTGAATATCAGTTCGGGTTTACGTGAGGTAACCATGGATGAAGTATCAATCATTACAGATTACATTCAGGAAAAAGCTGGTTTATCTGCTGATCTGATCTGGGGTAACTGTACAGATGAGTCGTTAAGCGATAAATTATCAGTAACCATTATCGCTACAGGTTTCCAAACATCAGAAGAACGCGTACACGAAGAAAAAAATAAAAAGAAAGTATCACTTTTAACACCAGAGGAAGCGCCGCTAGTTCGTCCCGTTGAACCAGTAAACTCTTTTATTCAACCTAAAGCAGTACCGTCTTACGAGCCTGTTTTAAAAACAAAAGAAGAAGTTTCTCAGGCAGATCTTTTTGGTGGTATGTTCAATAAATCTGAACCGCAAAAAGTTCAGGAGCCAGATAACAACGTGGTTCGCCATACCTTGATGGAGGAAGAGCCTCAGGTAGAACAGGCACCGGAAACAGGATTTGAATTTGAAGTGAAATTAGCTGAAACGAATTTTGTTTTTGAAACACCTGCCGCTCAAATGCCGCCAATGCCAGAGCCTGAGCCGGAAATCGAAATGCCGGTTGCTGGTTTGGATGATGACAAAAGCGATGAGTCAATGGAAGAGCAATTGAAAAAATCCAAAGAACGTATTTTGCGTCTAAAGGATTTAAGCATGAAATTGCGTACTACCAATGGTTTACAGGAACTGGAGAACGAACCGGCTTACAAACGTAAACAAATGCAGTTGCAACAAGTTCAGCATTCTTCTGAATCCCAGGTTAGCCGTTTTACTTTAAGCAACGATCAGGACGGCGGTACAGAAATCAGACCGAACAATTCTTTCCTGCACGATAATGTTGACTAAAGTAAACCAAATATAATTTTAAAGCCCCGATACCAAATCGGGGCTTTTTTGGCATAAAATTAGCACGTTAAAAGCCATAATTAACACCTGTAGACGAATAGGTTGATTTTAAGACGAATAAAGCTTAAATTCGCAAAATTTTTATTATAAAAAACACATATTACATTGGATATATTTGATAAGATAGCAAAGCACATGGGGCCACTTGGGCAACACCAGAAATGGTCTCATGGGTATTTCTCATTTCCAAAATTAGAGGGAGAAATTGCACCTCACATGCAGTTTCGTGGAAAAGAGCATTTGGTTTGGAGTTTAAACAACTATTTAGGTTTAGCCAATCACCCGGAAGTTAGAAAAGCAGACGAAGAAGCTGCTGCACGTTTCGGTATGGCCTACCCAATGGGTGCCCGTATGATGAGCGGTAACTCCAATTATCACGAGCAGTTGGAACAGGAACTTGCAGAATTTGTAGGTAAACCTGATGCATTTTTATTAAACTATGGCTATCAGGGCATGGTATCAATTATCGATACTTTGGTTGATAGAAACGATGTAGTGGTCTATGATGCAGAATCTCATGCCTGTATTGTGGATGGATTACGTTTGCATATGGGTAAACGCTTTGTTTACAAACATAACGATATAGAAAGTGCCCGCAAACAGTTAGAGCGTGCAACCAAACTGGTAGAAGAAACCGGCGGAGGCATTTTATTAATTACCGAAGGTGTTTTCGGAATGAGCGGTGCACAAGGTAAACTAAAAGAGATTGTTGAGCTTAAAAAAGATTTCAATTTCCGTATTTTGGTTGATGATGCCCACGGTTTCGGTACAATGGGTAAAACTGGTGCAGGTACACACGAAGCTCAGGATTGCATTGAAGGAATTGATGTTTATTTCGGAACCTTTGCAAAATCTATGGCAGGTATTGGTGCATTTGTAGCATCAACCGAACAAATTACCAATTTCTTAAGGTATAACATGCGTTCTCAAACCTTCGCCAAAGCATTACCTATGCCAATGGTAATCGGTTTATTAAAACGTTTGGAACTGCTGAAAAGCCAACCTGAGTTAAAAGATAAACTTTGGGAAATTGCGATGACCTTGCAAAAAGGCCTTCGCGAACGTGGTTTCGATTTAGGGGTAACAGATTCTGTAGTAACACCGGTTTTCTTAAAAGGAGAACTTTCTGATGCCACAGCAATTACTTACGATCTGCGTGAAAATTATAGTATTTTCTGTTCAATCGTGGTTTATCCTGTAATTCCTAAAGGAATGATCGAATTGCGTTTAATTCCTACAGCTGTCCATACTTTGGAAGATGTTCAACGTACGTTGGATGCTTTTAGTGAAGTAGCAGAAAAACTGGAAAACGGCTATTATAAAGAGAATCTTTTCGCAACCGTTTAAGATCAATTAAAATTTTACAAAGCCCTTTAAATCAGTTTAAAGGGCTTTTTTATTTACGTTTTTTTGGTATAATGCTTTATTTCAGTCTGTTATGTATGTTTTTTCAGTTAAAGTATGTTTATAAGTACATCAATTGTGGAAAAAAACGATTTAGCAGGTAGCTTTTTATTCCCTTAAAAATTTTTTTATTTCCTCAAACACTTTAAATTAGAGTAGATAATTAAAAAACTAAAACCTTAAAGAACCATAGGAGTAATTAAAAATGAAAAAATTCGAAGAAGTAAAAAGTTTAGTGACAGCTTTGGAAGCTGATGCAGACAAATTTTATAACAAAGGTAACAGCGCAGCTGGAACCCGTATACGTAAAGGTATGCAGGATTTGAAAAATTTAGCTCAGGCCATCCGTTTAGAAGTTCAGGAAACTAAAAACAAAGCTTAAACAATAAAGATATTAACAATACGGAGCCTCAGGATATTTCTGGGGCTTTTTTTGCGGTTATAATTACTGTTTCACAAATTGTAATACGTAAAATATATAGCACAAATTACCATTCATTACGTAAATTTGCTAGCTTCTACTGTTACAGCATTTATACGATAAATCTGCTGTTGACATTTTTCGACTGATCAAAGATTAGTTAAGGTTTACAAGATTAAAAGGTGCAACGTGTTGGAAAATCTGGAATACATTAATGCAGACAGCCAGGATATTGAGCACGTGCTCAATGTTATGAATACGGTGCATCCGATTGACAATGAATTGGCCGGAGAATTTAAAAAACATCTTTTAAAGCTGAAAATCAAAAAAGATCAGATTCTTTTTAAAGAGAATGAGGTATGCCAATACATGTACTACATTGTAAAAGGTGCATTGATGGGCTGCACTACCCATAACAAGCAAAAAATTACCACTTATATCTCTGTAGAAAATGATTTTGTAAGTTCCATATCCGGCCTGCACGGATCGGCGCACTCTCAGGAATATGCTGTAGCTGTGGAAGATTCCGAACTATTGGCCATGCACAACGGCGAACTCAACCGTCTTTTTAAACATCACTTCGAACTTAATTACATTTTCAGGGTAGTATTGGAGAAATACTATAAAGATGCTCAGCAGCGGGCGCACATTATCAGGGTGGGGAATGCTAAAGAAAGGTATTTATATTTCGCGCAAACCAATCCAAACTATCTAGACCGGCTTCCTGCCGAAATAGTAGCGTCATTGCTTAACATTAAACCCTCGACATTATCAGCCATAAAAAAGAACTATGCTGTCCCGAAAAAGCAGAGCCTTGAGCTTGAAAAATACGGTAAGCAGTTCGAAAACTATGTGGTCAACAATCAATCTTTCAGAAATAAGGGGATCAGGCTGAATACGCTCGCTGAAGACCTGGGGTTAAGCAGCCATAAACTCTCCACAGTTTTAAACTGTTATTTTAACCAAAGTTTTATTGATTACATCAATCAGCAGCGTGTGAATTGGATCAAAGATAGTCTCCGGAATCAAGACATTATACAGAGTTTTACACTTGAGGCTCTTGCCTACAGTGCAGGCTTTTCTTCCCGTAGTGCCTTTTATAATTCTTTTAAAAAAATTGTCGGAATGAGTCCGCTGGAATATGCGAAAAAGCTTCGGTCTGTTAAAACGTTACCTTAACGTTTTTGTTACGAAACAACATCAGAAAGATGTTTTAGATCGTATAATTGTATTGATTTATAATACAGGACAAATTTATTTTCTGATTCCATCTTATATAAGGTATGTTTAGTTAATTTAAGATGTTAAACATAACTGTGATTTAAAACGCGCTCAAATGGTTGAATTGATTGAAGATATAAAAATGATGCGTTCAGCAGATTGGGAAGCGGTAAGGGCAATCTATCAGGAAGGAATCGATACAGGAACAGCAAGCTTTAGAATACCGGAAATTTCGTGGAAGGACTGGGATTCATCGCACCTTAAAAAATGCAGGTTTGTAGCTTATCAGGATGAGCAAATTGTAGGTTGGAGCGCACTTTTGCCTGTGTCTGCCAATTATGATATGGATGGAGTGGGAGAAATCGAGGTATATGTTAAGCAAGGTTACAAAGGCCGGGGGATCGGTTCATTATTATTGGGTGCATTAGTGAATGAAAGTGAAAAAAACGGAATGTGGATGCTCCAGGCAGGAATATTCCTGCAGAATTCTGCGCTATTGAAAATTTATGAGAAAGCTGGCTTTAGGGTCGTAGGCTATAGAGAGAAAATAGGTAAGGCCAATGGCGTATGGCAGGATAACCTGTTGGTTGAAAGAAGAAATAAATTGATTGCATGATAAAAAAAGGGCTTCGAAATGTATTGGAAGCCCCTTTTTGCTAGTATCTCAATAGCTGATAATCATCTGCATTTTTCCCTTTTTCGAACCGTACAAGTTTTTCATTGCGGAAGAAGAAAAATTTGAAATCAGTAGAGGCATGATAAGTGCTGTAAATTCTGGTTCCATCTTCATTAGCAGCCACCAATTCGGGCTTGTTTTTCTTTTTAAAATCAGATTCCGACATCCCCATCGTAAAAGTAGGTTCGAAGCCAACAAAGGCCCTACAGCTCAGCATAACCAATGCCAGGCCGATTAACAATAATTTTTTCATATGTGTGTTTATTTGTGTGTATGAATGCCAATTCAATAATGATGCCTTTAATATTCCTAAAAATTGTAAAGATTAGGGATTTTAGAGGTGATCTATAATCTACTGATTATCAGTATTTTTATTTCCGTAATTTTTTATTTACACAAAAAAAACAGATTGCCATCATTCGCTTTTCAGCAAAATCAAACAATCTGTTCGAAGAATTTAAATATATGAAGTGATTTAAGCCACTACACTCAGTTTTTCCATTTCTGCGATAATCGATTTCTCCAATGATGACGAAGCTTTAACCAATGGCAATCTTACTGTGTCTCCACAAATTCCCAAATGTTTTAATGCTGCTTTAATACCGGCCGGGTTACCTTCTGCAAACGCCAAACGCGTAAACTCGATTAAACTTAAATGCGCCGGAACTGCACTTTTGAAATCGCCGGCTAAACACTGTTTAACCATATCGGACAGTTGTTTCGGTAATGCGTTACCGATCACCGATATCAGCCCTGATGCACCTAAAGCAACCATTGGTAAAGTAATCGGATCGTCGCCAGAGATTAAAAGAAAATCCTGAGGCTTATCTCTCATAATCTGGTTAAACTGATCAAAACTACCCGAAGCTTCTTTTGTAGCAATGATGTTTTTGAAATCATGTGCCAGCCTGCACGTGGTCTCCGGACTCATGTTACTGCCTGTACGGCCAGGTACGTTATATAAAATCAAATCTAAAGGAGAAATTTCAGCCAGATATTTGTAGTGCTGATAAATTCCTTCCTGCGTAGGTTTATTATAATAAGGGCTAACCGATAAAATGGCACTGTAACCAGCTCCATCGAATGATTTGATATCTTCGGCAACCGCCAAAGTATTATTGCCACCGATTCCGGCAACCAAAGGTAATCTGTTATTGTTAATTTCAGCAGTATAGGCCCACACCTTCTTCTTCTCGTCTTTGGTCATTGTGGCGGTTTCGCCGGTTGTACCTAAAGAAACGAGGTAATCTATCCCTCCGTCTACCATGTGATTGATCAGGTTTTTTAAGCCATTGTAATCAACTGATCCATCTTTGTTGAAAGGCGTAACCAATGCTACACCAGTACCCTGAAATTTGTTCATTTTTAATTTATAATTATTGAATCTGAATTATTGAATGATAGGATTCTGGAACATTCAACAACTCAGTCATTCTCTCACTTTATTTTATCATTTCTAAAAGCTCAGCATCACTAATAATCGGAACATTCAATTTGTTTGCTTTTTCCAATTTCGATGGCCCCATGTTATCACCCGCAACCAGGTAATCAAGCTTGCCCGAAATACCGCTCAGCATCTTGCCACCGTTTGCTTCAATCATATCTTTCAGCTCATCGCGGCTAAAGTTTTCAAAAACGCCCGAAATTACGAATGTTTTTCCAATAAGTCTATCACTATCAAGCGTAATTACTTTTTCTTCAATTTCAAACTGTAATCCTGCTGATTTTAATAATTCTACCTGCTGTAAGTGCTCCGGTTTTCCAAAATATTCAACAATGCTCTCTGCAATCCGTTGCCCGATTTCATCAATAGCTATCAATTCCTCTACAGTTGCTTTAGCAAGATTATCAATATTTTTAACTCCGGCAGCTGTTTTTTTAGCAACTGTTTCGCCAACATAACGTATTCCAAGTCCGAAGAGGACTTTTTCAAAAGGCATTTGCTTTGATTTTTCAATCCCTGCAAGCATGTTTTCTATTGAACGTTCACCGAAACGATCGAGAGTTTTTAACTGATCCGATTTTTGATATAAAGTATATAAATCGCTGATGTGGTTAACTAAACCATGCTTGTAAAAAGTTTCGATGGTTTCGTCGCCAAGTCCATCAATATTCATAGCTTTGCGCGAAATAAAATGTTGTATTTTTCCCACAATCTGCGGCGGACAACCTTCATCATTCAGGCAATAATGTACCGCTTCGCCTTCTTTTCTAACCAGTTCGGTACCACATTCAGGGCAATTGTGTAAATAATGCACTTTTGCTGCACCGGGCAAACGTTTATCAAGATTTACTTTGATAATTTTAGGAATAATTTCTCCACCTTTCTCCACATATACTGTATCCCCTTCGTGCAGATCCAAACGTTCAATTTCATTGGCATTGTGCAAGGTGGCCCGTTTAACCGTTGTGCCAGCCAGTAATACCGGTTTTAAATTGGCAACCGGTGTTACCGCACCCGTCCGGCCAACCTGGTATGTTACTTTTTCCAATACCGTTTCCACCTCGGCAGCCTTGTATTTATATGAGATTGCCCAGCGTGGCGATTTGGAAGTAAAGCCTAATTCCTGTTGCTGGGCATAACTGTTAACTTTAATTACAATGCCATCAATGTCGTAACTCAATTTAAAACGCTCATCTTCCCAGTGGTGAATGAACTCCAAAACTGCATCAATGTCTGAAACCAGTTTGTTGTGCTCACATACATGAAAACCCCATTCTTTTACGGCATTTAAGCTTTCCCAATGGGTTTTAAATTCATTTTTATCGGTATACAGGAAATAAATAAATCCATCCAACGGGCGTTTGGCTACTTCCTTACTGTCTTGCATTTTTATTGTTCCGGAGGCAAAATTCCGCGGGTTTGCGTATTGAATTTCGCCCAGTTCTTCGCGGGCAGCGTTTAAACGTAAAAAGGCCGCTTTATGCATAAATATCTCGCCGCGGATTTCGAAATGATCGGGTGCCACATCAGATTTAATTTGATGGGGAATAGTATGGATGGTTTTAACGTTATTGGTTACATCATCCCCTTTTGTGCCATCCCCACGGGTTACTGCCCTTAACAGTTTGCCGTTTTCGTAAGTAAGGCTGATGGATAGACCATCAAACTTAAGTTCGCATACATACTGGAAATTATCACCGATTGCTTTGCGGATGCGTTCGTCAAAATCGCGCAGATCTTGCTCGTTGTAGGTATTCCCCAACGATAACATCGGGTATTTATGGTTTACTGTAATGAAGTTTTTGGTAATATCGCCCCCTACGCGCTGGGTAGGCGAATTCGGGTCGGCAAAATCCGGGTTTGCTTTCTCCAGTTCGGCCAGGTGTTTTAATTTTTTATCAAATTCATAATCACCGATGGTAGGCATGGCCAGCACATAATAGTTATAATTGTGCTGGTTTAATTCGGCCACCAGGGCATCCATTTCTTGTTTTATTGCAGTAAGCGACATAAGACAAATATAGAAAAATGAAGAATCGGTTTTTATGACGGTGAGAAATAAATCCTGAGGATAAATTGATTTAACTAAACATTATAGCTGTTAAAGGCTGTATTTAATAAAAGAATGGTTGAATACACTTAACTGATAATGATCAAGAATATTATCTTAGTTTTTCTTCAATATCTTTAAAAATGTCCATAAAATCTTTTTCCAATGCTGTTTTAAATATCGCAAGTTCAAAAGTGAGTACCTCGAGCTGTTTTTCGTTGAGCGTTTCAGGCCACAAACGCATACAGATCCGGTTTAAAGCGTAGCTGATGTTTTCGAGCTTTTGATAGCTTAAAAGATATTTGCTGCCAATAAACTTTTCGAGGAAATTGAAAAAAATCTCAGGGTTTTTTAAATTGCAATGCTCGAGGAAATCACTTAACGATTCCTTTTTAACCGCATTTAACTTCTCATAAAAATCGTTTACCTGGATCAGGTTGCGTTCTACAAGTAAATGATCCAGTAAAAGTTCCAAACCGATATGTGCAAGAAAAGATGGACGTACCGGTGTATTTTCCACTATAGGTTTAATGAGCTGTTTAAGCACTGAGGTTTTTTCGAGGAAGAAATCAGAAGAATGGAAAAAAAGATCAACTGCAAGGTGCCTTTTCCAGCCAAGAAGTAAATGCTCTTCATCTGGATTGCCCTTAAATAAAAATTCATTTTTTTGAGGATACAGATTGGCCTCTTTCGCGGCATTTTTAATCAGATCAGGCAAAACCGTTCCCATTACCACATTGGCATTACTGTTTGCCCGGTCGAAGTAATAATGGGATAAAAAGTTCATGCTGCAAGTTAATGTTTTCTGTCAGGTTGTAAAACCCGAAGTGGAAATATTGTACATAAATCAATATTGTTTTGCAGGCGAATAATGTATAGCTTTAATTGTACCTAATCTGATGCATCATGCCTAATGCTAAAACTTACAGGATATTATCGCTCGATGGAGGAGGCTCCTGGGCACTTATCCAGGTAAAATGCCTGCGTAAACTCTTCGCCGAAACTTTTAACAATCCCGATCCAACCGGTCATGAAGTGCTGGCGCAGTTCGATCTGGTATCGGCAAACAGTGGTGGCAGTCTGGTTGCAGCCGCCATGGCCGAAAACCTTAAGCTTTCTGAAATAGAAAAGATATTTGATGATGAAAAACTAAGGAGCAAAGTATTCTCAAGATTAAGTTTTTTTGAAAAAAGTTTACTGGCGAGCGTCGCGCGGATTTTTAAAATTGGTGCAAAATACGCCACCAAAAGGAAACATGCTGCCCTAAAGGAGATTTTGCCGGGAATTGCCCAAATAGACATGATGGATATTCCGGCACATGTAGCTATAAACGGTGCGGTGAAAACCCAGTTTCTGATCATCGGATATGATTATTACCGCAACAGGGCCGAGCTGTTCAGGTCTGATTGCAGTAGTATGGCTTCCACATCCGTGATTGAAAGAAAACTTCAGAACCTGGAGCCAAAGGCTTCAACACCGTCAGATTGTTTGGTAAGTCTGGTTGATGCAATACATGCTTCCAGCACTGCCCCGGTGAATTATTTTAACGAGCCGGCTACCTTTTTAGTAAACAATAAGCCCAAATATTATTGGGATGGGGGAGTTACCGGTAATAATAATCCTGTTCTTGTTGCCGTTACCGAAGCAATCTGCAACAGGGTGCAATATGGAATCGAAAATGTACAGGTGCTTTCCATCGGTACAGGAACTGTTTCACAGTTGCAATATGACGAAGAAATCCCCGTAAAATATGAAGAACTTAAGGCCAAACACGAAGCGCCAGGTTTGATTAAAGATATTCAGAAAATGGGAACAAGTATATTAAACGACCCACCCGATACCGCGGCTTTTGTAGCTTACATGATTCTTAATCCCGATATGCCGGCAAAACCTGTTGATTTTATCCGCATGAACCCGGCGCTACGACCGATTTTAAAAGATGATGCCGGCGGTAAATACTGGGATCTTCCTGCAGGGATAGACAAAGATGATTATGTAACACTAAATTCGATGGATATGGATGCGGTGGAAGACGGTGAAGTTTCACTGATCAAAAAACTATGTGATAACTGGTTAAACGGTGGCGGGGTTCCGAATCAATCTATCAGGAGTAATGCCAGCTTAAATTGCCTCATTGGGCATGCCGATTTTGAAACAGCCAATACGGATTTTAAGAACTGGTTTACAAAACCAACAAATTTGCTTTAAACTAAGCTAAAATTTTATCTTTGCACGCACATTATTAAAGTGTTTGTACAATGACGAATTTTGTTGAAGAGTTAAGATGGCGTGGCATGCTGCATGATATTATGCCGAATACTGAAGAAAAGTTAAACGAAGGTATGACTTCTGGTTATATCGGTTTCGACCCTACAGCAGATTCGTTGCACGTTGGGCACTTAACTCAGATCATGACCCTGATTCATTTTCAAAATGCCGGGCACAAACCGTTTGCTTTGGTTGGTGGTGCTACAGGTATGGTAGGCGATCCATCTGGAAAATCTGATGAGCGTAATCTGCAAACACCGGAAATGATTGAGCATAACCTGAAAGGGATGAAAAAGCAACTGGCCAAATTCTTAAAATTTGAAGAAGGTGGTAATGGCGCGGTAATGGTGAACAATGCCGATTGGTTTAAGGATATGAATCTTTTTACCTTTATCAGGGATGTAGGTAAACACATTACCGTTAATTACATGATGGCGAAAGATAGTGTTAAAAGACGTTTGGAAGGCGATTCCGGACTTTCCTTTACCGAATTCTGCTACCAGTTAATTCAAGGGTATGATTTTTATCATTTATGGAAAAATGAAAACTGTTTGGTACAAATGGGTGGATCCGATCAATGGGGGAACATTGTTACCGGAACAGAATTGATCAGAAGAAAAGATGCAGGAACCGCTTATGCCATTACTACACAGTTAATTAAAAAAGCCGATGGAACCAAATTCGGTAAAACCGAAAGCGGCGCAGTTTGGTTAGATCCGGAGAAAACATCTCCCTATAAATTTTACCAGTTTTGGTTAAACGCATCAGATGACGACGTGAAAAAATGGATCCGTATTTTTACGTTGAAAAATAAGCAAGAAATAGAGGCCTTGGAAAAAGAACATGATGCGGCCCCGCACCTGCGCATTCTTCAAAAAGCTTTGGCTGAAGATATTACCGTTAAAACACACTCAGCAGAAGCTTTGGTAACTGCCATTAAAACTTCTGAATTTTTGTTCGGAAACGGATCACTGGAGTTTTTAACAGGCTTACCTGATAAAGAAGTACTCGATATTTTTGATGGCATACCACAGTACAGAATTTTAATTGAAGAACTTGGTGCCGGTATTGATGCCGCAACCTTGCTTGCCGAAAAATCTGCTATTTTCCCATCAAAAGGAGAGGCGAAAAAAACCATTCAGGGTGGCGGTGTTTCTGTAAATAAAGAAAAGGTTGCTGAAATGGCACAGGTTTTTACTGCAGATCACCTCATTAACGATAAATTCATAGTGGTACAAAAAGGCAAGAAAAACTATTTTCTTCTCATCGCTGAATAAAATTCTCAAACCCGATAATTAAGGATTAATATCTGTTTATCGGGCTTGAAAATTACTTTAAATAAAAAAGCCACTTTAAGGTGGCTAAGATGAGGGAGTTAATAAATACGGCACTACTTGAATAGGTAAAACTTGTTAAAACACTTGTAGCATTTGTATCGTTTAATTGATACCCAGGGCATAAGTGTTTTAAAGATAAAACCTCTCGGCACCCGATAAGTCTCAAAATTTTTGCATTTTGGACAGGGTGGACAGGTTTTAGCCATTGTTAAGTCCTTAGGAGATGTCATATTAAGCCTTAGTTTGTAGGGAAATCAAATTTACATAAAATAACAGCTAAGTTTATTATCAAAAAACTACCTTTTTGTTTATTTAATCTACTAATTTCCCCAAAATTGCTGATTTTAACTATAAATATTCTTAAAAGGGTTTTAAGCAACGTGCTGTTTTTGTATTTTATTCATTCTGTAAGAATTAACAGACGCAATTTGAGCACTTTTTCTAAGCATTCCCCTTATTGCAAAAACAAGCTCTTTTTGCAGGCACTAAAATCCTGATCCCTGCCAACAAGTAATTTCCATCTTGTTTCTTGAGAGTGAGCATATATTTTGTGGAAACTCCAGGCTGATTATCTCATTTAGCATAGCGTTATTAAGGTGGTTTTACAAAGCCTGAAAATCCGCTCAAAACGATTGCTATTAAATTCTTCATCATATTAATGCAATTATGTTGCAAATAAAGCGTTAAATATTTTAAATGCAACTATATTGCTTTTATATTTGATTGCTAAAATTATTCAATGAAATTACGGAGTTACAAGATCAACCTGGATCGGATTGGCATCACTGCCTCAACACTTTGCGCCATACATTGCGCTGCATTACCATTTTTAATCACCGTTTTGCCCATGTGGGGCATAGGATTTTTGGCCAACGAGGCTGTAGAAGTTACTATGATTGCGGTTTCGTTAATCCTGGGCATATGGAGCTTGAGCGGTGCATATCGAAAGCAGCACCACCGCATTGCGCCGCTTGTAGTACTTGTTTTAGGTTTTGCCTGTATTGCTTTCGGCCATTTATCAGGGGTTGAACTGCTCGAGCCAATAATGATCCCACTTGGAGGTTTTACAATTGCAATCGCTCATTTCATCAATCTGCGGATGCTTAAATCCTGCCCGATAAACCATCAATTTTAAAATCATCCTTAACCATCAACATGAACAAGAATTATAAAATCTTTTTTATTCCTGCACTGCTGTTCATCACAATGTTAAACCCAGCTTGTAAACATGGTACCAACGATGGGATTGAACTTTATCGGCGTTATGCGATTAAAAATATCATTAGTAAGAAAATAAAAAAAGTTGCACATCATGATTAATCTTCAATCATTAACGCATGTATATGAAAAGGGGAGGAAGATAAATTTTCCTGATTGGGAGGTTGCAGATATGGAGCAATGGCTTTTACTTGGTGCATCGGGCAGTGGGAAAAGTACTTTATTGAACATAATTTCTGGCTTGTTAAAACCTACGGAAGGCAAAATTTTGATTAACAAAACTGAATTATATGAGTTATCTGCAAAAAGGATGGACCGTTTTAGGGGAAAGCATATTGGGATTGTCTTTCAGCGGCCGCACCTCATCCGATCTCTTGATGTGCTCGATAACCTTGAGCTTGCCGCAGTGATGGCCGGTTTAAAAATCGATCATGAACGTAATCTTGCAGTTTTAAATGATCTTGATATCGCCGATCTGGCCAGAAAATATCCCGATCAACTAAGTCAGGGACAATTACAGAGGGTGTCAGTAGCCCGGGCATTGGTAAACAGACCGGATCTGTTGATTGCCGACGAACCAACATCAAGTTTGGATGATGAAAATGCTGCTCAGGTAGTTCAGATGCTCACCTCACAGGCAAAAGAAAACGGAGCTGCATTAATTATTGCCACTCACGATCAAAGGGTTAGTGAACACTTTACTAAAACCTATCTGCTCTAATGAATATTTTTAAAATCAGCTACAAAAGTCTCGCAAGGAATAAACTGACTACCATACTTAACATTGTTCTTGTGGCCTTTGGTGTGGCCATTCTCTCCATTCTTTTTCTAGCTTCTGATCAGATCAGCAATAAACTGGAAAAAAATGCCAAAGATATTGATCTGGTTGTAGGCGCAAAGGGCAGTCCTTTACAATTAATCCTGAGCAGTATTTACCATATCGATTATCCTACAGGAAATATTCCTGCAAAAGATGCTTACAGATTAGCACATCACCCGATGGTTAGACGGGCAGTTCCGCTGGCCTTGGGCGATAACTTTAACGGGTTTAGAATTGTAGGCACAGATAGCGCTTTTGTCAATCTTTATGGTTTATCCTTGCAAAATGGAGTTTTTTGGCAAAAAGATCTGGAGGTAACCATAGGAAGTACAGTCGCTTCAACTTCGAATTTAAAAATTGGAGATACTTTTTTCGGTGCACATGGTTTAACGGGCAACGGCGATATCCACAAACAACATGCTTACCTGGTGAAAGGCATATTGAAACCACAGGGAAACATAACCGATAACCTGATACTGACCAATATTGGCAGCGTGTATAAAATGCATGAAGAAAAACATGGTGAAATCGATCTTCATCCAAACCTGCCGGATAAAAAAGAGATAAATGATAAACAGATTACGGCACTTTTGATTCAGTATAAATCCCCGATGTCTGTTGTCCTCTTTCCCCGCATGGTTAATCAAAGCACCAATATGCAGGCAGCATCACCGGCGATGGAAAGTGCAAGGTTATTTTCACTTATCGGAGTTGGAATTGACACCCTAAAATGGTTCGCCATATTGATAATGGGCATTGCAGCATTGAGTATTTTCATCAGTTTATATAATGCAATGAAAGAAAGAAAATACGATTTGGCAATCATGCGCTGTTTGGGAGCATCAAAGGTAAAGCTGTTTTTCCTGGTGCTGTTCGAAGGTATTTTAATAACCTTTATTGGAGCTTGTTTTGGCTTACTGGCAGGACACTTGGCGTTGGAGGTAATCGGAACATTCCAGGAATCATCACAGGCAAAATTAACCGGGCTTACCATAATTCGGCAGGAAGGGTATTTAATTTGGATCGGTTTGCTTATCGGTGCAGTGGCATCGCTTATACCCGCCATGCAAATTTATAAGGTTGATATTGCCGAAACTTTAACAAAAGACCGTTAATACAATGAAGACATTAGCTTTATCAACTGCTTTATATCTAAGTGTAAACGTAGTGGCAGCGCAGGTTAAGGTGCATACCGATATGCGCACGCCTACCTGGAATATAATCGGGTTACGGTATGATGCAGAGATTTCACCCGGGAAATGGGGAAGTGTTTTTCCGCCGGCATTAAAAGCGCTAAACAACAAAGTGATTGAACTGCCAGGCTACATCATTCCTGTAAAGGTGGGCGCAAAGTTTAAGGAGTTTATGTTTTCTATTGTGCCTGTTGCATCTTGCCCGTACTGCGGCGCAGGCGACATACCATCAATGGTACAGGTAAAAATGTTGTCTGCAATTCCGATTACCGAAAAACCGGTTAAGCTCAAAGGAAAGTTTGTGATTAATGATTCTGGTGATGACAGAAGTGAATTTTTTTTGCTAGATGCGAAGCAGTTATAATGAGAAAAATTATTTTATTTTTATTTTGTTTAGCCTCTTATAAAGCAGTTGCGCAGGTAAACGTTCATACCGACATGCGTACACCAACCTGGAACCTGATCGGATTAAAATACGATAAACAGGTAAAACCCCTGGTTTGGCAACCGGTTTTCCCACCTGCACTAAAAGCGATCAACAATAAAATCATTGAGCTTCCAGGATACATCATTCCCACTAAAGTTGGCAGTAGTTTTAACGAATTTCTGTTTTCTATTGTTCCCGTTGCCTCCTGCCCATACTGTGGTTCAGGCGATATTCCCTCCATGATAGAGGTTAAAACATTAAAGCCGCTTGCCTGGACGGAAGATCCGGTTATCCTAAAGGGGAAATTTATCATAAACGATTCTGGAGATAGCCGATCGGTCTTTTTTTTATTAGATGCTGCTAAAAAATGAAAAATTTGCTTGTTATTTTCTTTATGCTATGGAGCAATGTAGTGCTGTCACAAATGCAAAAACATAATCCCAGCGATCAGTTGCGATCTTTGAACTGGGATGTAATCGGTTCGGTTAAGTTTGAACTTACTGCCAGGAATGAACTTTTGCCTTTATTTTCTGAATCCATTAAACGTTTTGAAAACAGAGAATTTGAGCTCACAGGTTATCTCATTCCAATTAAGAGCGGACAGAAACAACAGAAATTCCTGCTGGCCACTTTGCCGGTTAATCAATGTTATTTTTGTGGACAGAACGGCATTCCGGTAATGATCATGATCGAGATGGAAAATGCTATACCCTATAACGAAAAACCGATCCATGTAAAAGGAATTTTGAAATTGGAACAAAAAGATGCGGGTTATGCCCCGCCGATAAGCATCAAAAATGCCAAAATCATTAATTAATTGTTTATTTTTGTATGGCTATGGAAAATAATACAGAGCGTTTCGAAAAACTTTTGGTTAAAAACGGACTCAAAAGAACCACTCCCCGTTTACAGGTACTGGAGATCTTGAGCGGAAGAGACTCTGCAACCTCTCAACCTTATTTGGAGCAGGTGATGGGCAAAGATGCAGACCGTGTTACTTTGTACCGTGTTTTACAGGCTTTTGAAGAAAAGGGCATAATCCATAAAGTTTTGGATCAGCAGGGAACTGCCAATTATGCCATCTGCTCTGATGGTTGCAGTGCGCATGAGCACCATGATGAACATGTTCACTTTAACTGTGATAACTGCCATAAAATTTATTGCCTCGATACCGTAAAAATCCCTGCTTTAAAAGTTCCTTCGGGCTTTAAAGTAGAACATTTAAACCTTATTGCTACCGGTATTTGCGCCAGTTGCGCTGATAAGGTAAACTAAATACTTACTGTACCAACAGGTTGCATCCCCTGATATCGGCATTATCAAATCTGCCCAATACTTCAAAGCTTTGATCAGGGTTTATCCGCCCCAAATCCTGCGCAGCAATAAAAGAGCATGAATTAACGTTGGCAAGGTCTATCACGTTGATTCCTCCGGTTCTCCCTAGATTGATTAAGCTTAAAGGATCATTGGTATCACGTATCAGAATTTTCATCCACGATGGGCAGTTGAAAACTCCTTCACCCAAAGAATAAGCTTGAGAAAGCAGTTCAGTCATCCCATATTCGCTGTGAATGGCGTTCACGCCGAATCCATTAGTCAATTGCTGATGCAACTCTTCGCGTACCATTTCTTTACGTTTTCCCTTCATTCCTCCGGTTTCCATTACAATCAGCCCGGGGAAATCGATATCGTATTGCGCTATAAAATCAAGTAAAGCATAAGTAACTCCTATCAATACTGTTTTTTGGTTTTGGGATTTGAGTTTGAGCAGGGTTTGCAGCAGATCATCATGGTTATACAAAAAATAACCGCTTTGTGGATGGTTACTCTTTTCGATGAGATCATTCACCATGTAAATCAACGATGAGCCCGAACGTTGCTGGTAGGATGGCAGCAGTGCCAGAAAGCAATATTCGGTTACAGGCCCATAAAACGTAGTAAATGCCTGCAAATAACTTTGCTCATACAAGCGTACATCGTTAACGTGGTGACTGCTTTGTACCATGCCGGTTGTACCCGAACTGCTGAAAGTGACTTCAATTGGATTGGTATTGCTTAAAACCTGGTGACTTTTAAAAAAGCTTATTGGCAAAAACGGAATTTGCTCAACTTTGGTTATTTCTTCAGCATCAATTCCCAGATGAAAAATATATTCGCGGTATACATTACAGTTTTGCGCCTGTAAGTTAAAAATTTTTAAAGCCAGTGTATTAAACTCATCCTGGTCATTTATCGAAAATATTTCTTCAGCTGTTATATTCACGCTGCAAAAGTACAAAGCATTATGCTATTTTTTCGTCAGTTTTTTTTGCCAGCATAGCCATACGGAAATGGTAACCACAATAGCCACTTATTCCGGCAACCAAACCACTTAAAAACCCGGTAACCAGTAAAAGCAACCACCATATTTTTATGCCCGTCATTACCGCTACGCGGCCTGCTAAAACATTGTCATTAGGTAAACTTTTAAATAAGGCATAACCGATCCACAGCAAAAAAATTGCAAGAAATGATTGCCAGAAAGCTATTTTGCCTGTTTTACCAATGATGCCACAGGTAGCAAAGGAAATTACAATGATGATCCACCAGGGGGCGATCATTTGCAGGAGAAAACAGATTACTGCTATAACAATGAAAACCATTTTTGCTTATTTAGATATTTTTAAACGAGAAATAATTGTGCCCGATTTATCATCAGCACTCTGCATGTAAAACAGGTCGTAAAGTTTGCCATTGGCCCAGGTATCGATCATATTGTCATAAAATTTACTTCCCGGATTACCAGATTGGCCTCCAGGATAAACGCCATGCCCCTTTGGTGTTTTACCAAGTTCGATTACCATTCGCCATGATGGGCCATTGGTTTCGCTTAAGGCATTTATAGTGGATTTAGCACCGCCAATTTGCAATACTTTTGATCCAAAACCGGGAATTTTAGCCAGGTGTGGTACATTGCTCTGTTTTACGTTTGCCCAGTCCCAATCTTTGTTTATCGGTCCAAAACGCTTTTCCAAACTGTCGCAGCTATATTTAAAAGCTTCATTTACCAGGTCAGTCAATGTTTCTTTTTTAGGAGTATTGATGTTATCGTACCAGGATGCATTGGGTTCTTTTAAAATCATTTCAACGGTACGGTCGCGGGATGGATAACGCATCGGGATTCCCTTAACCACAAATTCATCAGCCCAAATGTCATATGTCAGCCTTTTGGTCCATATCTCGAACACGCTGGCTGCAATTTCATTTGCATTGTAACGTTTGTTCCACTTGTTCAGGTAAGCCAGAGCTTCCTTTTGGGTGGCATTTAATTGCTCGTTGTTTAATAGCGGTATTAAAGCAGGCACAAGATTTTGTGCCATGATGCTATAGTTATCGGTCTGCATCAGGCGGATACTGTCTAAGGTAGCCTTGTTCATGGCCGATAGGCGGTCGTTGATCCGCTTACCACGTTCATAAGGAGAAAACTCCCAATTAATGTAATAAGGATAGGTGGTATCAGTGGACGATTGGTTGGCTGAGCTGACAAAACCACGAGGTGGATTTTTGACCGTTGGGTTCTGCGCATTCGGAATCCATCCATGCCAATCATATGCCGGATCTGTGCCATCTAGAATAAATTTACCCTGATCTTTCCATTTCAGCGGAAACTTGCCATTTGGCGTAATGGCGATATCATTGTCTACACTTGCAAAAACAAAGTTCTGCGCAGGTGCAGTGTAAAAAGTTAAAGCCTTGCGGTAATCGTTGTAATTTTTCCCACGGTTAAGGTAGTAGAAAGTCATCAATTCGTTTGATTCTTCATGAGCGATCCACCTTAAGGCATCACCAACAGGAACATTATCTGCCCTGCCATATTTTGGTTTCTGGAAATAAACCACCGGACCATGATGGGTATAATAAACCGTATCTATCTCATCCTTTCCACCGCGGATTTTAATGGTTTCCAACCGTTTTGTAGTTGCTTTCCATTGGTTATTGTACCAGTATTGGTTATGCGAAGAATCTTTGAACTTAATTTGGTAAAAATCTAATACATCGGCAGCAACGTTGGTTACGCCCCAGGCTATTTTTTGGTTAAAGCCAATAATTACGCCAGGTGCGCCGGGCAAGGAAACGCCATACGTATTTACGCCAGGTGCATGTAGCTGGATCTGGTACCAGATGGAAGGAAGTGTTAAATCCAAATGCGGGTCGTTTGCTAAAATCGGATAACCAGACGCAGTTTTTGATCCTGATAAAGCCCAGTTGTTACTCCCGATACCTTCAACTTTTTCTTTGGTTTTTACCTCGCCGGTTTGTGCCGCTGTAAAACTTTGCGGTGTTTTAGGTATTGGCAAAGGCGAGAAATTCCATTTTGTGCCTACCGGGATAATAGGGTCTTCACGGAAGGGGTAATCTGGAAAAAGATCTTTGGTCACTTCCGGGCCGAATTTCTTCAGGATATTGGTCATGTAAAATTCATCTGAGCCCATTGCCAATACAGCCGACATCTGTTTAAGCAACAAAGCGCATTTCACCGGCGTCCAATCTTCAGGCTTAAAATCGAGTATTTTATATTCCAGTGGATAGTTGGCTTTCGATAGGGTTTTAATATAGGCGTTAATCCCTTCGGTATAGGCCAGTATCATTTCTTTTGCCTTTGGATCGGCCATCATACCCTTCAACGAGTTTTCTGCGCCGTAAACCATGCCCATCCTGCGCTGGTAACGGTCAACCTCAATAGCCTTATCGCCAACCACCTCGCTAATTCTTCCTGCTGCAAAACGGGTCTGGAAATCCATCTGCCAAAGCCGGTGCATGGCCGTAACATAACCTTGCGCCAGGTATAGATCGTGATCATTCTGTGCAAAAATATGCGGAATCATTCTGTCATCGAAAACGATTTCAATTTTATCTATGGCCCCGGTTATTTTCGCTTTATGGTTAAACATAAAATGATTATTCTCTGCATTTTGCCAAAAACCCATAAAAGGATTTAGGAATTTTAACAGTGGAGGCGTACTACCTAATTTGGTATTAAATAAAAAAGCTAATGCTATCGGAATAATGACGCAGAACAGGGCTTTAATTTTATTCATCATGGTTAGCTAACAAGTCAGTTTACTAAGATAGGGCAAAATGACGGTTTATGTTTGATGCAAAATACAACAAACTGTATATCAATCCAAAATTATAATTTGAACAGAAAATTATTATGCTGACATAATTTGTATTATTCAAAAAAAGAATTTAAGTTTATATAACTAATAATACAAACAACCGAATTAACCAATCATCCCTAACCAAAATTAACATTCGTTTATGAGCAGAATTTTAACACAGATCTTCTTTGTGTTGTTGCTGATGTGCACAATTAATATTGCTGCGCAGGCACAAAGCATTACGGTGAGCGGAACCGTGAAAGATAAGCAATCGAAAGAGGGATTAGCAGGCGTAAGTTTGACGATCAAAGGCCAATCTGGCGGAACCGCCTCTACAGCAAATGGGAGTTTCACATTTACAACTACGGCCAAGGTGCCCTTCACTTTGGTGGCATCTTACGTAGGTTATGGTTCTGTAGAACAGCAGGTGAATGGAAGTACGTCTGGTATCAGCCTGGAGCTGGAAACAGCAGTTGTATTGGGTGGAGATGTGGTTGTATCGGCTTCGCGTACGCCTGAGCGTATTTTAGAATCACCGGTTTCTATCGAACGGATGAGCGCAGCTTCAATCAGAGAAATCGCAGCACCATCTTTTTACGATGCCTTAAACAATATGAAAGGTGTGGAAAGCAGCATGCAGAGTTTAACTTTTAAATCAATCAATACCCGCGGTTTTAATTCAAATGGCAATACCCGTTTTAATCAATATATCGATGGGATGGATAACCAGGCTCCTGGATTAAACTTCTCTGTAGGTAACATTGTTGGGATTACCGAACTTGATGTAGATAATGTTGAACTTTTACCTGGAGCTTCATCAGCACTTTATGGTGCAGGTGGTATCAACGGCACATTGTTAATGACTTCAAAAGATCCCTTCAAATATCCAGGAGCAAGTTTTCAGTATAAAACCGGTGTAAATCATGTTAACGATGATAATAGCGCGGTAGAGCCATTTAATCAGTTAGATGTGCGCATGGCAAAATCATGGAACAATAAATTTGGCGTAAAAGCTGCGTTTTCATTTTTGCAGGCCAAAGATTGGTTCGGAAATAATTATTCAAATTTCGATCGCATATCGAGAAGCGTGAAAGGTGGCGATAGAAGCAGCGATCCAAATTACGATGGGGTTAACGTCTATGGAGATGAAGTAAGTCAGAATATGCGCAACGTGGCCTTAAGCGTGCAAAACGCAACCATTGCAGGCATCAATACAGGTTCTGGTGGTTTAATTCCGAATATCAAATCAACACTCGACGGTACTTTTGGGGCCGCCATCCCCAATGCGGCCCAACAGGCCGGATTTTTGGCAGGTTTGCCAGCCGGATTACGTCCGGCAGTGCAGAATTACCTTCCTTTTTATGTGGGTTTAAAAGCCGGACTTATTCCCGATCAGAATATTTCAAGAACAGGTTATAATGAAGAAAACCTAGTTGATTACGGTACCAAATCATTAAAAGCTTCGGGAGCTCTTTATTATAATATTAGTAATACCGTGCAGGCCGTAGCACAGGCTAACTGGGGCACAGGAACCTCTGTTTATACCGGGTCTGACCGTTATTCATTGCGGAATTTTAATATTGGCCAGTATAAACTTGAGGTAAAAGGGGAGGATTTTTTTGTGAAAGCCTACACCACTCAGGAACGATCGGGTGATTCTTACATTTCATCTATCCTGGGTAGCTATGTCAATGAGATATCTAAGCCTTCAACAACCTGGTTTCCGCAATATATAGGAAACTATGTGGGCGCTAGAGCAGCCGGACAAAATGATGCCGCTGCACAGGCATTTGCCAGAAGTGTTGCCGATCAGGGACGTTTTGTGCCAGGCAGTCCGCAATTTGAGGTGGCAAAAGATAAAGTAATGAACACAACCATCAGCGCAACCAGTATCAATTCTACCGATCCCTCGAAAAGTGTTTATGGAGCTAAATTTGATGACAAATCAAATCTTTATCATTACGAAGGGATGTACAACTTTACCAATTTATTTGATAAAGTGGTCGAATTTCAAGTTGGCGCATCTTACCGTTTATATGATTTGAATTCAGCAGGAACAATTTTTAACGATTTAACAAATTCAATCGATATTAAAGAATATGGTGCATTCGGTCAGATCGGAAAAAAATTCTTTAACGATAAGGTTAAATTAACATTTGCAGGCCGCTATGATAAAAGCCAGAATTTTGAAGGCAGGTTTACGCCAAGGATAACCGGAGTTTTTACGGTAGCTAAAAACAATAATATCAGGGTTTCTTACCAAACAGGTTACCGTAATCCAACCACACAAAACCAATATATAGATTTATCTGTTGGCGGCGGTTCACAAAGGCTGATCGGAGGTTTACCTGAAATTATATTCGATAAATACCATTTTGATACCAATAAACCCTATACTGATGTAAGTTACCGTGCATTTTTAGCTTCGGCAGCTGCAACAGGTACCCCGAATCCAGCGTTGTTGCAACAGTATACTTTTGATGCAAAGGGTGTCCGTCCCGAAAGCGTACAATCTTACGAGTTAGGTTATAAAGGCCTGCTTCTTCCTAATTTATTGGTAGATGCTTATGGTTATTACAATATTTATAAAGATTTCATCACCGCAGTAGATGTATATCAGAATGTGGGCGGTAGCTTTGTTAAATTTGGTGTGCCTGTTAATGCTGCGGGTAAAGTAACCTCTTATGGTGCAGCGTTGGGTTTAGATTATATTATGGGCAAGTATACCATTAGCGGTAACGTTTCTTATAACGAAATCGGCGATCTTCCGGTAAATTACATCAACGATTTCAACACCCCAAAAATCCGTTATAATTTAGGATTGGGAAATAAGGAAATTATCAAAAATTTTGGTTTCAACGTTTCTTACCGTTGGCAGGATCAATTTTACTGGAATTCTTCATTTACCTCCGGTCAGGTACCAGCCTACTCTTCTTTAGATGCTCAGGTAAGTTTAAGAATTCCTTCTGTTCAATCGGTAATTAAGCTGGGTGGTTCCAACGTGTTGAATAAATATTACCTCACCTCGTACGGCAACCCTATGGCAGGGGCTATTTATTATTTAGGAATTGCCTTTAATCCATAACAGTTTTTATATTCTGCTACAGGTCCTCTCTACTTTTAAAAGAAGTAGAGAGGGCTTTTTGTTTTTTAGCCAGTTTGTTTTACAATTTTTAGATTTGCTGTTAAATCATGAAAATAGCGTGGCGACCAGATGTCAAGAGCTTTCGTATCTCTGATGAAACGTGATATGTCTGCTTTAACAAAGTCCAGCTTAACGGTATCGATCTTGGCGGCCAATAATGCCCTGAACTCTGCTTCGCTTATTGTTTCTTTCTTCCAGTCTCCGCTATCTATCGCTCGGAGCAGAAAATGATCAAGATTGAGTTGATAACCCTTTTTAATGTACCATTCCATATCATACCAGTCACGGCCTTTAACATTGGTGCCCCATTTACGGAACAAAAGCGCATGCATTTTACCCGCAAAAAGATCAGGAAGTGATAAGCACTTTACATAAAAGGAAAATGGCTGCAGCAGAAGTTTCTCCTCGGTCGAAAACCCCAAAGGTGGTACGGTATCAACTTCGATTTTAATCTTGATGTTGGCAACATTTTTAAGTCCGTTTTGAGGAATAACTCCTTCCAGGATAAGTTCTTTCCAAATCGTTTCAGATTTTAAAAAAGCCGAATTAATGTTGTTTTTTACGCTTTTCTGTTTTTCTGAAATGGATATTTGCATGCCTAACGCTGCAAATTCGGCTATGATCGCATCTTGATACTTTTCTAATGAAAAACTGGGGTCTTTGGCAAGCAATGAAAAATCCAGGTCTTCAGAAAAGCGGTCCAATCCATAAAATATCCTCAATGCAGTTCCGCCATAAAATGCTGCTTTTTCAAAAAATGCTGCACGGTAAAGTCCTGCCAGTGCTATTTCCTGCATAATTTCCCTTAGCGCATCCTTAGCTTCTTCAGCATTAGTAGGATGATAAGTATCCAGCCAGCTTTTTATCATATCGTTTCGATCATTTTGATTAGCATTTTCAAACTGTTTCTTTTAGGTGCATTTTCAACCCAGTTTTTGATAGCCTGTATATCAAATCCTGCAAGGTCACTTTCTTCCATCCGAAGATTATTTAATGTGTAATCCCTTGCTGCCGCTACGCTACGCAGATTTATACCAGCAGTTGTTATGATTTTATCGCATAAGGCTTTTTCCGGGCTGGCTACCAATGCAATCTGATTTTCAGATAAATTCACCATCGTAATGCCAAATGAATAGTAAGGTAAAGGGAGATTGGTATAAGTAAATAATCCAATGTTAGTTTCATATTTTCTCGAAGCTTTTGTGGTCATTGATGTAATCGCAAAAACTTTTTCCGGAATTAATCCATAGTGAGAAAGTGCACTTTCCATTGAGAGATAGCTTGGCCCGAGGATATGATTGGCCAATAACGGGTTTTCAGGTCTCTTCGCTCCAATAGATTTTCCTACAATGTACAGCCCTTTTTTCAAAGGTTCAATTAGCCCTTCATCTTTTAGCGACAGTATTTTGTCGTTTGGCCTTTTATAATCCTTTAATAAAGCCACCAAAAGTTGATGAGTTAATGGCTGCTGTGATTGGGATGCAAGAACTGATTGAAAATTCATATTGTAAAAATTTTATAAGATAAACGGTATTCAGTCGTTTATCTTATTTTAAAATTACATTAAATTATTGAGTATGTAAAATATAAACAGGATAAACGGCTATTTGCCGTTTATCCTGTTATAAAATTACAATTTTATCAGATTTCAGCCTAATATCTTTCATCAAAAAAAGCATTAAAATGATAGTTAGTGTAAAACTTACACTATTAAATGCATCTTTTCAAAAAAAGCTACAGCCCTTTTATAAAATATTTGTATTATAGTACTTTCTTAAGCACATCCCAGTTTAAGAGTAACGAATTTTAAATTTTGAATAAATAAGGATGGAAGCGCAAAACGACAAACCTATCGAAACCAGTGATCTGATCGAAAAGGAACAAGAAATACAGCATTTAAACAACCCGGTTGATATATCGGTAAAACCTATAGTTAAACAATACCTTGGGGCAGTTAAAAAAGTAAAAAAAGAAGGTAACCGCTTTTATTTTTCCGATGGCGATGCCAGGGTAGAGGTAAGGGTGGTAAGCGACGATATAATACGTGTCCGCCTTGCACCGCATGGTGTTTTCCTCGATGATTTTTCTTATGCAGTTCCAGAAGTAGATCAAAAAGTTTCTGTTTTTAAAATGCAGGAGCATGAAGATCACTATACCATTTCTACCCACGCAGTAACCTGTAAAATAGAAAAAGCAAACTTTCATGTCTCCTTTTTTGATAACATTACAAATGTGGTAATGGTAGATGAAGCCAATTCCATGCACTGGGAAGAAAATGTGGATTTTGGAGGCTATTACATTTATGCAACCAAAAAATGTCACCCCGAAGAGAACTTTTTCGGTCTGGGAGATAAGTCGGGCAATTTTAACCTCCGTGGCCGTCGGTTCGAAAACTGGAACACCGATGCCTATTCATTCGGCTGGAACCAGGATCCGCTTTACCGCACAATACCTTTTTATATCGGCTTGCATAACCAGGCTGCTTATGGAATTTTCTTTGATAACACCTTTAAATCCTATTTCGATTTTGGTGCAGAAGATGTAAATAAAACAAGTTTCTGGGCTGATGGAGGTGAATTGCAATACTATTATATCCATGGCCCACACATTATGGATGTGGTTAAGCGTTATGCAACCCTTACAGGTACGCACCCAATGCCACCAAAATGGACTTTGGGGTATCAGCAATGCCGCTGGAGTTATTATCCTGAAACAAAGGTTAAAGAAATAGCCAAACAGTTCCGCGAACGTAAAATTCCATGCGATGCCATTTATCTTGATATCGATTATATGGATGGTTACCGCTGTTTTACCTGGAACAAAAAATACTTTCCCGATCCCCGCAGAATGATCAAAGAACTTTCTGATGATGGTTTTAAAACCGTGGTGATGATTGATCCGGGAATTAAAGTTGATGATGATTACTGGGTTTTTAAAGAAGGCAAAGAGAAAAGATTTTTCTGTCGCCGCAGCGACGATTATTATATGGAAGGGCATGTTTGGCCTGGCCGCTGCCAATTCCCTGATTTTACCAACCCGAAAGTACGCACCTGGTGGGGCAATCTCTACAAAGAGCTGGTAGATATGGGCGTTGCGGGCTTCTGGAATGATATGAACGAACCAGCGGTTTTTGGTTCAGGCACTTTCCCTAATGATGTACGCCATAATTATGACGGTTACCGTGGCTCGCACCGTAAAGCACATAATGTTTATGGCATGCAGATGGTACGTTCTACCTATGAAGGCCTTAAAAAACTGATGCGCAATAAACGACCGTTTACCATCACACGCGCAGGATATGCAGGTATGCAACGTTATGCCAGTGTATGGACAGGTGATAACATTGCCACCTGGGAACATTTAAAAATCGGAAATATCCAATGCCAGCGCCTATCCGTTTCAGGAGTTCCTTTTTGTGGAACAGATATAGGTGGTTTTAGTGGCGAGCCGGATGGCGAATTATTTACCCGTTGGATCCAATTGGGTACATTCTCACCCTTTATGCGCGCGCACTCCGCTGGTGATACCGCCGAACGCGAACCATGGAGCTTTGGCGAATTTTTTGAAGACATTAACCGTAAATTTATCGAATTAAGGTATCGTTTAATGCCTTATCTGTATTCGGTTTTCTGGGAACATCACCGTTATGGTTTTCCAATTTTAAGGCCCTTGGTAATGCTTGAGCAGGAAAATATCAGCAATAGCTTCCGTCAGGATGAATTCTGTTATGGTGATAAACTGTTAATTTGCCCGGTTTTGGAGCAAGGTGCCATATCAAGAAAAGTTTATCTTCCAAAAGGAACCTGGTATAATTTCTGGACCAACGAAATTCTTGAAGGCGGTAATGAATATACCGTGGATGCAAAGATAGACAGCATGCCGATGTTTGTACGTGCAGGAACCGTATTGCCGGAATATCCGGTAATGCAGTATGTTGATGAAAAATCGATTACCGAAGTTACCTTAAACATCTATCATAGTGATTATGAGGTAAACTCCTACATGTACGAAGATCATGGAGATACCTTCGCTTATGAACAGGATATTTATCTGGAAAAGAAATTTACTGTAAAAGGCGATACACAATCCATTAAAGTAAATCAGCGTAACGAAGGATTATATACACCAAACTACGAATTTTATGTTTGTAATGTAATCGGTGTAAAATTCCAGGTGAAAAAGATTGTTATTGATAATAAAGAAGTTACCGATTTCTATACCGACGATAACAACATTCTGCATTTTAAATGCAATAAAAACTTTACCGATATACAGATTCTAAGTCTGTAACATTTAGCCCCAAATACTGTTTAGTGTTTGGGGCTTCATCTATCTAGCCAATATCTATGCCAGCAGCAAAAAAAGTTCCTGCAAAAAAAGCAGCGTTACCGAAAATTGATAAAAAGAAATCCGTTTGGGTGCACAGTTTATTTACCGATTACGACATTGATCTTTTCCTGGTAGGAAAACATTTTAGGCTTTACGAAAAAATGGGTTCCCACTTAATTTCTGTAGATGGCGTGGCTGGTACTTATTTTTCAGTGTGGGCACCCAATGCAATTCACGTGAATGTAGTGGGTGATTTTAACGACTGGAACAACACTGCGCACCCCTTAAACAAACGGTGGGATAAGTCGGGTGTTTGGGAAGGATTTATCCCTAATGTATCAAAAGGCGAGGTCTATAAATATTTTATCAAAGGATTTGACGAATCAGAACATTTAAAAGGCGATCCTTATGCAAGAAGATGGGAACATCCGCCACAAACGGCATCTATTGTTTGGGATACTGATTATACCTGGAAAGATAAGTCATGGCTTAACAAAAGAGCCAAAATTAATGCATTGGATCAACCAATCTCTGTTTATGAAATACATTTAGGTTCCTGGGAGCGCGATCCGGGTAATCCTGAGCGTGTGTTGAACTGCAGAGAGGTAGCAGGCAGGCTTGTGCCTTACGTAAAAGAAATGGGTTTTACACACGTAGAACTGATGCCTGTAATGGAGTTCCCGTATTTTCCAAGCTGGGGATATCAGATTACGGGCTATTTTGGCGCAAGCTCACGTTATGGCTCTCCACAGGATCTGATGTACCTCATTGATGAACTCCACAAAGCCAACATTGCCGTAATTTTAGATTGGGTGCCTTCTCATTTCCCTGGCGACAGGCATGGTTTGTATGAATTTGATGGCACACATTTATACGAGCATGCGGATATGCGCAAAGGATTTCACCCGGATTGGAAATCGTACATTTTCAATTACGACAGAAACGAAGTACGCTCCTTTTTAATTAGCAATGCCTTGTTTTGGATCGACCAATACCATGCAGATGGCTTGAGGGTGGATGCAGTGGCATCTATGTTATACTTTAACTTTTCGAGAGAAGACGGTGATGCAGCCACTAATGAATACGGTGGAAGTGAGAACTTTGGTGCAATAAAGTTTCTGCAGGATCTTAATGTTGCCGTTTATGGAAATTACGATGGCGTGCAAACCATTGCCGAAGAAAGCAGCACCTATCCCGGAGTAACCCATCCTGTACATGCGGGTGGTTTGGGCTTTGGGATGAAATGGATGATGGGCTGGATGAATGATACCCTGAAATATTTTAAGGTAGAAACGCTCGGTAGAAAGCACCACCACCATCAGTTGAGCTTTAGCATGACCTACGCCTTTACCGAAAACTTTATGTTGCCGTTTTCCCATGATGAGGTTGTTCATGGAAAATCTCCTATGCTATATAAAATGCCTGGTGATGATTGGCAGAAATTTGCAAACCTTAGGGCGCTTTACGGCTATATGTTTACCCATCCAGGGGCGAAGCTGCTGTTTATGGGAAACGAGTTCGGCGAAACTAATGAGTGGAATTTTACTCAATCGCTGGATTGGCATTTACTGCAATACCCGCCTCATAAAGGCATGCAGGAAACCGTTAAAGCCTTAAACTTTTTGTATAGGAAAGAGCCTGCGCTATATCATTTCAACTTTAGTTATGAAGGCTTTCAATGGCTGGATGCAGATAATGCAAATGAATCGGTGTTTACCTATATGCGCAAAGGTCCAAAAGCAAAAGATACCTTGGTTGTTGCGGTAAACCTTACACCGGTGGTACGCGAGAATTATAAGATTGGTGTACCTTTCAAAACCAGATGGACAGAAATATTTAATACAGATGATATCGTGTATTATGGAGGCGGTATTAACAACAGGGGAGAGCTTACTCCCGATTTAAAAGAATATAACGGGCAAGAGTACTCAATAACTGTCGATTTGCCGCCTTTGGCTGTAACAATATTTAAGAGTAAATAAAGTAGAGTACTTTATATTGCACCAAAACATCATCCAGATGTATAGTTTTGGCGCGATATAACTTTTTATATTGCGCCAAAACTATACTTTAATACATACTTTTGGCGTGATATAGCTTTTTATATTACGCCAAAAATCAATTTTTTACTACCTTTGCTGCTGTAAATTAAATGTTTATGCAACAGGTTGTAGGAAGAACTGCAGAAAAATTGCTGCTTAAAAAGATTGAGAAATCCGGCGAAAGTGAACTCATTGCTGTATATGGCCGTAGGCGGGTAGGGAAGACCTACTTAATCAGGAATGGATTTACAAAAGAAATTGCATTTGAATTTTCAGGCATTCATCATGCAACATTAGATCAGCAGCTGGAAAATTTCAGTGTGGCACTTACCAAAGTAACCGGTGGTTTCCCATTAGCTAAACCGCAGAGTTGGATTGCAGCTTTTGAAATGCTGATCCAATACCTCACTCCCCTGGTGAAAAAAGAACGAACAGTCGTTTTTATAGATGAATTTCCTTGGATTAATACGCCCCGGTCGGGATTTATGCCTGCCTTCGAAAATTTTTGGAACAGTTGGGCGTCCAAAGAGAAAAAACTTATTATAGTAATTTGTGGTTCAGCCGCTTCCTGGATGATCAATAAAGTGATTAACAACCGTGGAGGATTGCACAACCGGGTAACCAAAAGAATCAGACTCCTTCCGTTTACGGTAGGCGAAACAGCAGCATACCTTAAACATAGAAAAATAAAACTCGATAAATACCAGCTCCTACAGGTATATATGGCAATGGGAGGGATCCCGCAGTACCTAAAAGAAATTGAACCCGGCGAGAGTGTCGTCCAAATCATCGACAGGTTATTTTTTACAAAAGACGGGCTACTCCTTGAAGAATTTAAAAACCTCTACCATTCGCTATTCGATAAGGCAGAGAACCATATTGATATTGTCCAGGCACTGGCAAAAAAAGGCAAAGGGTTAACACGAACCGAAATTATTGATGCCTGCAAGCTAAGCAGTGGGGGCTATGCTACACAGTTACTTGCAGAACTTGCTGAATCTGGCTTTATTACACCTTATGTTCCGTTTGGTAAAAGCAGTAAGGATGCATTGTACAAGTTGACTGATGAATATTCGATATTTTACCTCAAATTTATTAATGGTAGTAAAGCGATGGGTGCCGGAACGTGGTTAAAATTTTATTCGGGTACCTCATGGAGAAGCTGGAGCGGCTTTGCTTTTGAAAGTATTTGCATGAAACATATTCCACAGATCAAAAAAGCAATAGGAATAGATAATGTTTATGCGGAAATATCTGTCTGGCGTTATTTACCTAAAACCAATACAGAGCAAGGCGCACAGATTGATCTGCTTATTGATCGAAATGACTCTTGTATAAATATATGTGAAGTTAAATTCGCTGTAGCACCTTTCGAAATCACCAAATCTTATGAAAAAGAATTAAACAATAAATTAAAGGTGTTTCAATACCAGACCAAAACAAGAAAAGCATTATTTCTGACCATGATAACCACCTACGGTGTTGCAAATAGCGACCGTTACCCAGGTTTAGTACAAAAAGAAATTACAATGGATGTGCTGTTTTCCGATTAACCCGGCCAGTTAAAATAAGAAAAGCCTCCCATTGCTGGAAAGCTTTCTTAAACTCTGGAGTGGAAGCTTCCAGAGAGGGTGCAAAGATACAATAAGTCTTTTCTCCTGCAAGTATTATCTGCTAAATATTTTTCCCTTCTTTCCTATAATACTTTACAAATAAGATCATTTTAAATCCTTTCCTTGAGCGGTAAAATACCGCTGGCATTTTCATGTTTAAATATAAATTGAGGGTTTGTTGATAAATATCAATAAAACAGAGGTTTACAGGCTGCAAATGGCCTTAATGAATAAAGTGAACGGATAATCTGATGTTTGCCCGCTGTACTTTTGTATCAACGAGCAAACAAACTATTTTTTACTTCTATTATCCCGAACCCACAATTGAAAAGACGCTCTTGTCTATCCTTCCTGGTGTTTGCGCTTTTTTTTATGCCTGCTTATTTATATGCGCAGTGCGAAAATACAGCACGGACTTATGCAAACTTTCAAGGATCATACCTTGATGGATTGGATTTGGGTATCCTTGGCTCCTTATATGGCAAGGTTACTGATCCATCTAATGCAGTGAACGGACAGGTTAAAGATGCTTCAACTTTATCTGTAGATATCGGGCTTTTAAACCTCACAGGATCAGCAACCCAATTTTTAGAATTTACCACCGATGGTACCAATACCACCAAGCGTACTATAGCTGCAAACACACCGGTTACATTGAAGTTGGCACTGCCGAAAGAATTATTGGGGTTGGTAAGCAGTTTTGAAATCGGGAGTTTTACCAATCTGCACACCGTACCTGCAAATAATTATCCTGGTTTGGGATTGGGTAATGCAGCTGGCTACGATGCAACACGAAATCCGGTTTATACCTCGGCAAATATTGCGGGCGTAATAGGAGGTGGTGGTGAGATCGAAATTACCGTAACCCCTACACAAGCTTTTAACGGGATTTATATCAAAATTTCAGGGGCAGTGGCATCTACAGCCTTATCGATGAAAGTTTTTCATGCCTATATCATGGAACTCAGCACAGGATCAATTAATTGCGATGAGGCCATAGATGTGCTCTCTGGCGTAAAACCAACACCATTAGGCGGTATCGCAAACTTAACGGGTAGTGTAACTGATCCATTTAATGCCATTGATTCAGACCCCAATAGTTTTGCATTGATTGATGTTGGTGCATCTGTGTTAAATCAGGTTTACCTGACAACCATTTTCAATAAGCCCTCACAGCCTGCAGATTCGGTTACCATCATCCTCGAGAACCCAGGGGGTGGGCTTTTGGATTTAAGTCTTTTAACCGGCTTTACCATACAGCCTTATTTAAATGGTGTTGTAGCCGGACCAGCATTTCAAAATACGGGTACATTTTTAAACCTGAAGCTTTTACCCGGTTCAACTAGTAAATATGCGCTCACTTTTTTGGTAACAAATGTTTACGACCGTTTGGAAATTACCATGGGCGGAATTACAGGGGCCTTTAGCCGTTTGAGGATTTACGATATCAAACGCAAGCTGGCAAAACCGCGGACATTGGTCGATCCTTCAACAACAGATGAAAAAACGGTATGTCAGGGGCAAACTGCTAGCTTTTCAGTTCAAAATGCACAAGCCTGTACCGAATATAAATGGTATGATGCCCAAACGGGAGGTAATTTAGTGTATACAGGTTTAACTTTTACGCCTCCAGCTACTCTTCCCGCCGGAGATTACAATTACTATGTTCAGGCCAGTCGAACGTATTGTGTTACCGCAGTTTCCGAACGTTTGAGGGTAAAGCTTAAAGTGAACCCCTTACCAACGCTTGCTGTACCAGGTGCAATAATTTGTAGCGGATCATCTGCCACGCTTGCTATAGCTAATCCTGATGCAGCATTTACGTATAACTGGTACAATTTACAAACAGGTGGTACATTACTTAAAACCGGTACTACTTTTATAACGCCAGCTTTAACGGCCACAACAAATTATTATGTAGAGGCAGTAAATACAATTACACTTTGTAAAAATGCAGGAGGTGCACAGGCTGTAGAAGTAAAAGTAAAGCAATATGCTCCCGTGCCAGCAATTGTTGGTGTGGCAACCATGTGCGGGGGAACAACCGCAACCTTTACAAATGCCTATCCAAACGGAACCTGGAGCACCAGCGATGCTGCTGTTGCAACAGTAGATGCCGCGGGGAAAGTAACAGCAATTGCCAGTGGTAATGCCACCATTAGTTACAACCTTGCAGATGATGCTACGTATTGCGGCAAAAAAGTAGATTTTATTGTTACTGTAAACCCTCAACCCAATTTAACGTTAGGCCCTGATCCTGGCATTTGTGAAGGGCTTATGAGTACAAAAGTTGCTTATGCCAACCCTGTATTCAATCCAATAACTTATAGCATTTCCTGGGCTGGCGGTTTACTCCCTGCTGTTTCCAGCCAAACTTTGCCACCTGCCGAAATCACAATAAATATTCCTTCAACAACCCCTGTTGCAGTTTATCAGGGCGTGCTAACCATTAAAAATGCCAATGGCTGCGAGCGTGCAATCCCTTTCAATTTTAGGGTAAAACTCGTGCCGCATAAACCAACTGTAGCGATTAATTAAAAAGAAAATAAATCATTCATCCCTAAAAAATCAAACCATGACAAAAAAATCTACAAAACACCATTTAAGGATCTTTGTATTCTTGATGTTCCTATTGCCCTTGGGTGCCTTGGCCCAAACAACACCCAATGTATATCTGTGTGGAACCGGTACTGTAAAACTTACCCCAACATTTACCGGGTACACCCCAGTTGCTAATGATAAAATAGTCTGGACTGTTGATGGGACAGTACAAGCACCTGTAAGCTATGCTACAGCTACTGATGCTATTTTTAATGTGCCTGCAACGCTAGCAACAGGCACCCACACTTATTCTGTTCAGGTTGTACCAGCGGATATAAATCTTTGTCCTAGTGATGCATCAGATAATACTGTTGTTGAAAAATTGCCTCCACCAGCAATTGCTGTAAATGCACCTGGAAGCGTTTATTGTACAGATCAAACTGCAAGCACAGTAATTACTGCAAGTAAAGATCCAGCATTGACGTTGCCAACCGGCGTATCGCTAGTTTACACATGGGCAGCAACCAAAGCAGGTGTTGCAGTAACCGATCTTACCACCCTGGGTGCGCAATCGGGAACAAATAATGAACTTTTTACTTTGAAAGCCGGGGTTACTCCTGATGCTTACGTATTTACTGCCGAAGGTAAGTATTCGGTAGGCACCGCTGTTATTGTACCATCTACCAGCTGTACCGCAACTGCAAGTAAAGCCATTACCGTTACTGTTAAACCTGGTAAAGCAACTATTGCTGTAGCCCCATAAAGGATTCAAAAGGGTAGGTTTAACAATCATGAGGTTTAATAAGTTAGGCATCACTGTGTTAGGTATGCTGCTGTTTCCTGCAGCGGCATGCTTTGCGCAATCTAACAGTGCCAATACCCTAAACCTCAAACCCGGTGTTACTGTTAAACTAAGGGCCAATGGAACGGGTGCCACATCTTACCAGTGGTTCAAAAATGGCGATGCAATTGCAGGTGCCACCGCGCAGGATTATGTGGTAAATTCAGCTGGGAAATACACCGTAATTACCTTTAGTTTGGGTGGCTGTAGTTCTGATCTTTCAGAGGAGATGGAAGTGATTATGGAAGCACAACTTTCAGCTGATGTTTCTATCATTAAAAGATCCGAAAGCAGACCGGTGATCAATACAGAGGTATTTAAATACAATTTGCTGGTACGTAATAATGGACTGGGCATGGCCACCAATGTTCGTGTAAAAGATGATCTTCCCGAAAACCTGACATTTGTCAGTTTGGATCCAACTGTTGTGGGTACTGCAAGTTATAACAACCAGACAAAAACAGTTTCATGGGGCATACCATCGCTTGCAAATGGCAGTTTTGTAGAACTCGTTATTAATGTTAGGGCAATGAAACCCGGTAACATCATAAATAGCGCAACGGTAACCATTAATGAAACTGATCCTGATCCATCAAACAATACATCCATTGATACAAAAGAAATTACAGGATTAAAGATTCCCAATGTTTTTACGCCAAACGGAGATGGAAAAAATGAAACCTTTTTTATCGAAAGCCTCGATCGGTTCAGCGAAAACCAACTTACCATTATTAACCGGTGGGGAAGCACCGTTTATGAGAAAGCTGGCTATCTTAATGATTGGGCAGCGAATGGTTTAGTGGATGGAACCTATTTCTATGTGCTTAAAGTGAAAACTGAAACAGCAAAATGGCAGGAATTTAAAGGTTATGTAACCGTAATGAGGTAAACGTAAGTTAAAAGGTGGATATGAAAAAGATAGTTTTAACGGCATTTTTTAATTTACTTGTTTTGTGCCTTTTTGCACAGCAGAATGCGCAATTCGGGCAGTATGTATTTAATGGCCTATACATCAATCCCGCATATGCAGGTTATAAGGAAGAACTTTATATGCAGGCATTTGTACGGGCACAGTGGACAGGGATTCAAGGTGCGCCACAAACATTGTCAATATCTGTCGATGAAGCCGTTAAAGATGAAAGTTTAGGTCTTGGCCTGTTGGTATCAAAAGATAAGATCGGGGCCCAAAGTTCACTTAACTTATCCGGTAATTTTGCTTACCGCATTAAGCTCGATCGCACTGAAACCAACGTATTGGCCTTTGGCGTAGGATTGGGCATCATGCAAATGGGACTGAACGGAAGTTTGTTAGATCCTACTGAAACAGGAGATAACAGAATTCCTACAGGTTATGAAAGCAGACTGGTTCCTGATATCAGGGCTGGGGTTCATTATTCCAACGAAAAGTTTTTTATAGGTTTCTCTGCTAATAATCTCCTAAGTCAGTACCTGCCTGTTTTTAGAGATAACAATCTGCTTAGCATTACTTCAAAGCCGCATTTTTACCTTTCGGCCGGGATGGTATTCCCGGTAAACAATGATTTTATGTTCAAGCCTGCTTTCTTGATTAAAGATGACCTTAACGGGCCTACATCTTTGGATTTGAATGCTTTTTTAATGATAAAACAAAAATTATGGCTTGGCGGTGTATACAGAACATCAGTTAAACTTTACCCGAAACCAGAATTACAGAGCGATATACGGGCAAGGAGTGCTATCGGACTGATTACAGATTTTTTTGTCCGCGAAAACCTTCGCATCGGTTATGGTTATGATTACAGTTTAAACAAATTAGGCAATTATGATTACGGATCACATGAAATCTCTATCGGCTACTACCTTCAAACGGCAAAAAGCCGGAGGCCTAAATGTTATTTTTAACACCAAACGCTGAACATTGGTTATAGAAAAGAAATATAAATAATACTTATTACAGATAGTGCTTTTTGGAATACTCTATTTAGTTGTTTGATTATTAGATGGTTTACTAAACAAATGATGCCTCAGCATGTTAAACCCTTATTATCAGTTTATCATGTATGTATCAATGAATCGTATTGAAGATCAAAACCAAAATGAGGGCCTACAGGTATGGCTGTCTGATCAGGAAATACTTTTCAGGAGTTTGAGAAATCAAGATAGTACTTCTTTCAAAATACTTTATTCGCAATATTCGGCGGCCATTTACGGATCAATTATCAGAAAGATAAATGATGAGGAAACAGCAAAAACAATTCTAATTCAGACTTTTGCGGAAGTTTTCTCCGGTTTTTCGTCATTTGATGAGAAGAAGCTTAGGGTTTTTACATGGATTAATCAGATTGCGCTTAAAAATATCAAACAAATCGCTTGATAACATGCTTTTAACAGCACAATTGTCTCAATAATCGACTTTATTTTAATGTTTCAACAGAATTCGCTATAATTAGGGGTCTAAAGTCTATCCCTGTTTGTATGCTTGAATCGCGAAAGCAATTTCTGGTTAATGCTGTATTGAATTATTTCAGCACTTTATGTTCGATAACGCCTGGATTTATCCAGGAAATGGAAAAAAATGTAAAACCACTGCTAGTCAAAAAAAACAAATACATTTTATCCCCGATTGACAACAATGATTATGTTTTTTTTGTGGCAACAGGTATCGTTAGAGGTTTTATTAAAGATGACGACAAAGAAATTACCACATGGATTAGTTTAGGAAACGAATTTGTTGGTGCCATTCAGCATCCGGAAGAAAATATTCAACCATCTATAGAGTATTTACAAGCATTGGAAAATTCAGAATTGGTTGCAATTCCTAACCTGCTGATTGATAAGCTTTACGAAAACTACCACGAAACCAACATTATAGGTAGAAAAATTTTAGCACTTCAATACCATGCCGCTTCTGAGCGCGCCATTATAGCCCGGATTCCGTCGGCAGAAAGGCGATATGAGAAATTTTTGGAAATGAATCATTTTGATGTTTCTAAAGTTCCGCTCCGCTGTATTGCGAGCTATCTTGGTATGCGTTTAGAAACATTGAGCCGCATCCGCAGTAAGCTGGTTAAAGAAATGGCTTGATGTTAATGCACTGTAAATAAGTAAAACCTATGTTTACATAGTATTATACATATTTACATATTGATTTACAAGATGAAATTTGATGTCTTAATTACATCATTTGTATTTAGATTTGGGTAAGTAAAAATTAAATCAACGGGACGATTTAGATTAAACTTTTAGCCTCTCTATTAAGGGAGGCTTCTTTATTTAGGCCAACCGGCCATTTTTAGGTTTATTACAATAAGTTTTATTATATTTAAATATGGAACTCTTACTTGGATTTTTAATGATAATATTATCCATCCCATGGAAAAAACTTGGGAAGTGGTTGGAAATTGAAAAATAATACTCAGTCAGGTATGAATGGACCGCTCTGGGATAGCCTGGAGCAATTAAATTCAATCAGCCATTGGGAGATATCCTTTTTCGTTCAGTTTTGACTGTGAAAAGTGTTGAACAGCAGATTTAACTGAAATAGCAGTGCTGGAGTATAAAAAAATCATGTACCTGGCAGCAATCGCATATGGAAGCTGCGGTGGTTGGTGAAGATTTAACATTTTTATGCTTTTAAATTCAAATCTTCATCAAATCTTAATCTTTCTATAGTAATATTGTTCCCTATAAGGGGTGAGAGCCTTATATCAACTTCATAGTTGAGAGCGTTAATTTAGATAGAGGGTGTAGCCAGTGGCTACGCCCTTTTTTATGGGTAAAATTATTAAAGCTAGGTTTTTGAATGCCATCATTATAATATTGGCCGATGAAACCCTTGCTCGAAGTTTCCATGCCATTTGATGGTTTGGTAATTTTAAGGCCGATATTTATATGGATTTTAGAAAAAAAGATCCTATACGGAATAGCTGTTGTAATAAGATTTGAATTTTTAAGAAGCTGAAGTAAAAAGCTGAATAGACTTAAGTGTTATGATAGTAAATTCAGAAAAAATGATTGAAAGATAAATATTATGAAAGCTCGGGAAGGAAATCCAAATTTTAAGTATAAGGAAGGGTAGTTCATGATTTGGGATACAAATACCATTAAAATAAGAAAAGAGACAATCTATCCAGACTTGTCTCTTTTTTCTAACCAAATATAAACCTGTTATGAGCCAGGCTTTGTCTTTAATCTTCCATCTAAACCGGGGTTTCTCAGGAAAATGATTTATCTTTTTTATTGGTGATAAACATCGTTCCGTTTATTACTCTACAAATATAGTAAAAAATTTGATAGTGTAAAAAATACACTAAGAAAATTTTAAGTATTTTTTTTGTCATTTTTTATTTACCGATCTTTTTCTTGAAGATATTGGGGTTTAAAACGACTGTATTGCAAATATAAGGCAAAAATATGTTAACTAATTGTTAAATATTGTCAAATTATGATATGATATAGTCAAATACTATCAATTTTTGGTTTAAAAATGATTTTTATCAATTTTTAAGGTGCTTTTATAATCTAATTTAATTTTTTATGTGTTTTTCAGTGATCTTTTTGATTAAAAAATATTTTTAATGGTCTTAATAAAATATTTTTTATAGGTGAAAAACATCTTCAAAACAAAAAGGCAACATTATTTGATTAATGTTGCCTTTTAATTGAATAAAAAAGCGCTTAGCGCTTTTTTATATTATAAACTTGCGTAATATTCTACGAATTTAGCTAATGCAGAAGAATATCCCCACTCATTGTCGTACCAAGATACAACTTTAACGAAATTATCATTTAATGAGATACCTGCTTTTGCATCGAAGATAGAAGCGTGATCATCACCGATGAAATCAGATGATACAACTTCATCTTCAGTATAAGCCAATACACCTTTTAATTCACCTTCAGAAGCAGCTTTCATAGCAGCTTTGATTTGCTCGTAAGTAGCTGGTTTTTCTAAACGTGCAGTTAAATCAACTACAGAAACATCAGCAACAGGAACACGGAAAGACATACCTGTTAATTTACCTTTTAATTCAGGTAAAACCATGCCTACTGCTTTTGCAGCACCTGTAGATGAAGGGATGATGTTAGAGAAACCACCACGGCCACCTCTCCAATCTTTAGCAGAAGGACCATCAACTGTTTTTTGAGTTGCTGTTACTGCGTGGATTGTGCTCATTAAACCTTCAACAATACCAAAGTTATCGTTTAATACTTTAGCAATTGGTGCTAAACAGTTTGTAGTACAAGATGCATTCGAAACAATAGTTTGATCTGCAGTTAATTTATGGTGGTTAACGCCCATTACATAAGTTGGGATATCGCCATCTTTAGCCGGAGCAGAGAAAACAACTTTTTTAGCACCCGCAGCGATGTGTTTTTCAGCATCAGCACGTGTTAAAAATAAACCTGTAGATTCAATTACAACTTCAACACCTACAGCATCCCATTTTAAATCAGCAGGATTTCTTTCTGCAGTAACACGGATAGTTTTACCGTTAACAACTAAGTTACCATCAACAACTTCGATAGTACCATCAAATTTACCGTGGGTAGTATCATATTTCAACATGTATGCCATATAATCTGGCTCGATCAAATCGTTAATCGCTACAATATCCAATCCTCTTTTTAATGCGGCTCTGAAAACCAAGCGGCCGATACGGCCAAAGCCGTTTATTCCAATTTTGCTCATTGTTTTGTTAATTAATGTAATGTTTTAATAAATTTTGTATTGGTTCTTTAATAATGCTTTTAATTTTTATATCGTATCTCTCAGCCACAAACCTTAAGCGGTCTTCGAGCTCAGCGGCAACCTTGCCTACAACATGTATTTCACGGTCGTTATATTTTTCTGCCATCGGAAGAACATAAGTTTCCATGTATTTTTCAAATCCTTGATCAATCAGCCCACGGATGTATTCGTGTTTGCTGTTTTGGGTAATGAAATCGAAAAAGGAGGTTAGAAATATATTGGCCTGTGGCTTATTGTAAATGCGTTCTAATATTTGTGGACGGTCTAAATTGTGCGTCAACAAAAACTTGGTTTCAATATCTTTCGGCATTTTAAGGCTTAAAAATTCTTTAAGCAATATTTTTCCGAAGTAATTTGAAGAGCCTTCATCGCCTAAAATATAGCCCAAGCCAAAGTTATTGTTCACCGGCTTTTTACCATCAAAGTAAGCGCAGTGTGCGCCGCTGCCCAACATCCCAACAATACCGGGTTGATCGTAACAGGCGGCTTTAGCAGCTCCGAAAAGATCATTTTCTACAACAATTTTACTGTATTTAAAAAATGAAGCCAGTGTTTTAGACAGTTCTTCTTTTCTATCTGCCGATGATGCTCCGGCTGCAAAAAAATAAATTTTCTTAATATTTTCTGCATTGTTGACCAGGGCAACTTTTTTATTTAAGATTTGTAAGATCGTTTTAGGATCAACAAAGCAGGGGTTTAAGCCGGTAGTATTGCAGTGTGCAACAACCTGTCCATTTTGGGTTATTTTCCAGAATGCTGTTTTTGATCCGCTATAAACAACTGCTACCATATTATATTGAAAGTACTTCTGTCATTTCCATTAAATCAGGCTCGAGTTTAAAAGAATGAGCGGTTAAAGCCTCTCTTATGCTGGTTAATTTTATTTCATTTCCTTTTAAACCAACCATTTGCTCCGTTTCGCCCGCAATTAACGCATTTACTGCCGCAAATCCTAAACGGCTGCCTAAAATCCTGTCGAAACTGCTCGGACTACCGCCCCGTTGCAGGTGGCCAAGTATGGTTACTTTGGTATCATAATGATCAAAAGTTTCCTTTACCCTTTTGGCAATGTCGTATGCACCGCCCTGTTTATGGCCTTCGGCTACAATAACAATACTCGACGATTTTTTTGTTGCTGCACCGAGCGCAAGCTTTTCAATCAATTCGGTTACACTGGTTTCCTTTTCAGGCAATAACACTGCTTCGGCACCGCTGGCAATCGAACTTCTCAATGCAATACATCCAGAATCGCGGCCCATTACCTCTATAAAAAACAGGCGGTCGTGCGCATCGGCAGTATCTCTGATTTTGTCGATGGCTTCGATTACTGTATTTATCGCCGTATCGTAACCTAATGTAAAATCTGATCCTACCAAATCGTTATCAATTGTGCCCGGTATACCGATTACCTTAACTCCAAAAGTTTCCGAAAAACGCTTTGCTCCGGTGAACGTTCCATCACCACCGATTACCACTAATCCGTCGATACCGTTTTTCTTTAAATTATTATATGCAATCTGTTGACCTTCGTCTGTTTTAAACTCTAAACAGCGTGCTGTTTTTAATATGGTGCCGCCCAAGTGTAAAATGTTACTTACAGAACGGGCGTCCATAGGTTTTATGTTGTCGGTAATTAAACCCTGGTAGCCTTGCATTACCCCGAACATATTAATGCCATGGTAAATTCCGGTACGAACAACAGCTCTGATTGCGGCATTCATTCCTGGGGCATCGCCTCCAGAAGTTAGTACAGCTATATTTTTTATATTTGGCTCCATCTTTATAATACGAATATAGTGTGTATTTTTTACACTAAGTAATTTATTTTATTTTTTTTACTTAATATTGAAAGTCATACCTTTATCTGCTTAAAATAACTAAATTTTACTTTGGAACAAATTTTACCCCACTTAGATTCTGTATTCTCTATAGATTGCGTTTTGTTTGGATTTGATGGTAAGGAATTAAAAATCTTGCTCATTGAAAGGAATGAAGAACCGTTTAAAGATTGGTGGGCACTGCCCGGTAATATAGTTGGTCCTGATGAGAGTTTAGATCAGTCTGCCTCACGCATTTTATACGAACTTACCGGCTTACGCGGTATTTACATGGAGCAATATTATGCTTTTGGCGATCCGCACAGGCACCCTCAGGGTAGGGTAATTACTTTGGCTTACTATGCACTGATCCGTTTAGGTGGTGATAAAGAACTGCGCCCGATCAGTACTTATGCAAAACGCGCCAATTGGCTGCCTATAACCGATCTGCCTAAACTGGCTTTCGATCACCAGAAAATTTACGATAAAGGTTTAGAAAAAATCAAAAGGCGGATTAAACATCAGCCCATCGCTTTTGAACTTCTGCCAGAAAAGTTTACCTTGACCCAATTGCAGCATGTATATGAATTGGTACTTGGTAAAAAACTTGATAAAAGAAATTTCAGAAAGAAGATTGTAAGTTTTGGCGTATTAAAAGAGCTGGATGAAAAACAGAAAGGGGTTTCTTATCGTGCCGCTACTTTGTACCGCTTTGATAAACGTAAATACGCAAAGCTTTTTGGTAAGGAAATTTCGTTTTAGCGGGCTGAGAAGTGAGATCTCTGAACTGGGATTTGAAATCGCAGTGCAATGAAAGACCAAGCAAACGGCATTTTATAAATATAAAAATCCCCGGTTTTAAATTTAAAACCGGGGATTTTTTGTGTAATCTGAGTTCAGATCAATTAGGGATTCAGCATTGGAAACTCCAAACTGAAACTATGCCTTAGGCGCTAGCTCAAGATGATAATGAACCAGATCATCTATAGGTGAGCGGATAATTTTACCCACACCCATTTCGTAACGGTCGGCTACAATACTTAAAATATCACGGAAACTATAACCTACAGAACCCACACAGTTTAATTTATGGTCTTTGTAGTTTGGATAGTGGATTACCAGGGCTTCGAAAAATGCAGTAAAGGCATAATCAATGGTTGCAAAAGCATAATCTTCGTAGTTATCTTTAAAGTCGTATAAGAATTTACTAAAGCTCGCGCAGAAACGGTTCGGCAATGGCTTGTTGTAAATGTTATCGAAAATATCCTCGTTGGTTAAAGCGTAATTGTCGTAAAAAGCCTCACGTAAACCTTTTGGCATGTAACCTTTCATGTAATCGCTTAAAATACGTTTACCGATATACGAACCGCTACCTTCATCACCCAGGAAGTAACCCAATGAATCGATGTTCATGGTAATTTCAGATCCGTCGTACAAACATGAATTGGTTCCTGTACCTAATATAGCAGCAAATCCTGGCTCGTTTCCAAGAAGTGCCCTAGAAGAGGCAAGTAAATCATGACCTACAAATATGGTTGCATTGGTAAAAATCTGTTGCATGGCATCAGCCACAATTTTTACGTTTGCAGGTGTAGAACAACCGGCGCCGTAGTAATAAACTGCTGTTAATTTCTCTCTTTCCAAGTGGTCTGGAAGAGTCTCATTCAAAGACTTTACAATGTACTCTCCTTTTGAAAAATATGGATTGTAACCTTCGGTGTTAAAGTAAATTTTTCTGCCGGCCTCGTTAATCAAACACCAATTTGTTTTGGTAGATCCACCGTCTGCAATTACTATCATTTTATTTATTTTTGGTTTTAGCACGATAAAAGTATAAAAACTCTTATATTTTGTATCCTTTTTTTTAATAATTTTTTAACAATTTGTTGTTGTGGGATTTTAAGTGTGTAAAAAATACACTATATAGGGTGTTTAATCCGCGAAAAACCTTAAAATTATACCAGAAAAGGCATTGGTCTTTTTTTTAAACGTCAGCAATATTTTACAACAAGATAGCATAATGAACAACAGATTTTTAGATTTCAGGAGTGATACGGTAACCAGGCCAACCGCCGGAATGTTGGAGGCAATGATGAATGCAAAAGTGGGAGATGATGTTTTTGGGGAAGACGAAACCGTGCATGCACTGGAAACAAAACTCGCTGCTACCTTTAATATGGAAGCCGGATTATTTTGTCCTTCCGGTACAATGACCAACCAGATAGCCATTAAGTGTTTTACCCAGCCGATGGATGAGGTAATCTGCGATCAGACTGCCCACGTTTACCGTTACGAAATCGGAGGTATTGCCTATCACTCGGCAGCATCGGTCAGGCTGTTGCACGGCGAACGCGGTATTTTAACTCCGGAGCTGATTGAGCCTGAAATTAATGAAGACAATATTCATTACCCTAATTCCAGTTTGGTGGTTTTAGAAAATACGGTAAATAAGGGTGGCGGAAGCTGTTATACATTGGCTCAGATTGCGCCGATTCATCACTTATGTAATATAAAGGGATTAAAGCTACATCTGGATGGTGCACGCATTTTTAATGCTTTAGTTGCTACAGGAGACCAGGCCTTTGAATATGGGAAGTATTTTAATGGTATTTCAGTTTGTTTATCTAAAGGACTGGGCGCACCGGTAGGATCAGTTTTACTTGGTAATAAGGAAATGATCCATAAAGCGCGGAAAATCAGGAAAGCCTTTGGTGGCGGAATGCGTCAGGCAGGGTTTTTAGCAGCTGCAGGCATTTATGCGCTCGATAATCATGTAACGCGTTTAAAGGATGATCATACCCATGCAAAAGCCTTGGCCGATGCATTAAGCTCGGCAAAATATGTAAAATCGGTAATGCCTGTTGAGACCAATATTGTCATTTTTGAAGTGGAAAAAGGTTCAGCAGAAAAAATTGTACACCAGTTGAAAGAGAAGGGCCTGCATTGCAATACCACGAGTGCCAGTACCGTCCGCCTGGTAACACACCTGGATCTCAGTGCCGAAATGATCGATCAGGCTATTGAAATAATATTACATTTGTAGGTGCAGTCGGAAGCCGGCAAACGGGAGTCCGATTTTTATTCAATAGTTTTATAGTTTATGGTCAATAGTCAGATGGCTCATCGCTCAATCTGAATATATATAAAGTCTAACCAAAATGCCTGATTCCTCCAAACCTCTAGCTCCAATCTCAAAACTGCTCATCGCTAACCGTGGTGAAATTGCTTTGCGCATTATGCGTTCTGCAAAGGAAATGGGAATAAAAACCGTAGCTGTTTTTTCTGAAGCCGACCGGAATGCACTTCATGTTCGTTATGCGGATGAAGCAGTTTTTATCGGACCAGCACCTTCCAATCAAAGTTATCTGGTTGGTGAAAAAATTATCGATGCCTGCAAACTAACAGGTGCCCAAGCCATTCACCCAGGTTATGGTTTTTTATCTGAAAATGCCGGTTTTGCACAAAAGGTTGCTGATGCAGGGTTGATTTTGGTCGGTCCATCTCCGCAGGCCATGGAAACGATGGGTAATAAATTATCTGCAAAGGCTGCGGCATTAAAATATAATATCCCCATGGTGCCTGGAACGGAAGAGGCCATTGAGGATGTAAATGAGGCAAAACTACGCGCTATCGAGGTTGGCTTTCCAATTTTGATTAAAGCTGCGGCAGGTGGTGGCGGAAAAGGAATGCGGATTGTAGAGCGTGCTGATGATTTTGAAGAGCAGATGCAGCTTGCCGTTAGTGAGGCTACTTCAGCCTTTGGTGATGGCGCGGTTTTTATCGAACGCTATGTTACCTCGCCAAGGCACATCGAAATACAGGTATTGGGCGATACCCATGGCAATATTGTTCATCTTTTTGAACGGGAATGTTCCGTGCAACGCCGTCATCAGAAAGTAGTGGAAGAAGCACCCTCATCTGTTTTAACTGAAGAAATAAGGCAGCAGATGGGTAAGTGTGCTGTAGATGTGGCCCGTTCGGTAAATTACACCGGGGCAGGTACAGTAGAATTCATTCTGGATGAAAACCTGGATTTCTTTTTCCTGGAAATGAATACCCGCTTACAGGTGGAGCACCCGGTAACGGAGCTGATTACAGGTATTGATCTGGTAAAAGAGCAGATTAAAATCGCTTCGGGCGAAAAATTGAGTTTTTCTCAGGAAGATTTAAAAATAAGTGGTCATGCGGTTGAACTCAGGGTTTATGCAGAAGATCCGGCGAATAATTTCCTTCCCGATATCGGTACCCTGCAAACCTATAATACACCTAAAGGCAATGGCGTAAGGGTTGATGATGGCTTTGAGCAGGGCATGGAAATTCCGATTTATTATGATCCGATGATCGCCAAACTGATTACTTATGGTAAAAGCAGGGAAGAGGCCATTGACCGTATGGTTAGGGCCATTGAAGAATATGATATTACCGGGATAGAAACTACCTTGGGTTTTGGTAAATTTGTAATGCAGCACGAAGCATTTAAAGGTGGCAACTTTGATACCCATTTTGTAGGGAAATACTTTAAAGCTGAAAATTTGAAGGTACAGGATGAAACAGAAGCACTGATCGCTGCGTTGATCGCTGCACAACTTTTTAGTAAACAAGCGGTTACGGTAGGAGGTGGCGTGGTTAAAAAAACTTCAGACTGGAGAAAAAATAGATTGAAATATTAACAAATAGATTTAGCGCGATCGTCATTATCAACTTGATTGCGAATCGCAATACCTCGGTAGGATTTGTATTGAGGATTAAGATTCCCGCCTGCGCGGGAATGACGATGAAAAAAAATACATTATAAATGTTCACAGGAATTATAGAAACACTTGGCGAGGTTACCGCCATTAAAAACGATCACACAAACATTCATTTTACCATTTCATCATCCATCAGCCATGAGCTGAAAATAGACCAGAGCGTTGCGCACAACGGAGTTTGTTTAACTGTTGTGGCATTAAATGATGGAACACATACTGTTACGGCAATAGATGAAACGCTAAACAAAACCAATCTTGATGTTTTAAAAGTAGGCAGCAAGGTTAATTTGGAGCGCTGTATGCAGATGAATGCACGCTTGGACGGGCACATTGTGCAGGGCCATGTAGACCAGACTGCGGTTTGTATCAAACGCGAAGAACTGGATGGAAGCTGGGAATACCGTTTTAAATACGATGCTTCTGCCGGAAATGTAACCGTGGAGAAAGGATCGGCCTGCGTAAACGGAATCAGCCTAACGGTTGTAAATTCGGCAGATGATGAATTTTCAGTATTCATTATTCCTTATACTTTCGAACATACCAATTTACAGGAAGTTGAAGTTGGCGATACTGTAAATTTAGAGTTCGATATCATTGGGAAATATGTAGCCCGTTTAATGAACCGCTAACATTAATTTTAATTAATTTTTTATTTAATAATTAACTCTTAATTAGTTTTTTATGTGCTTATTGGCGTAGATGTAACGCTTAATTTTTCATGACAGTGCAGGATGGTTGAGCGGATAATATTTCTCAATATCGTAGTGTTAAGACTAAAAATTAACGCTAACCATTTATGAACAAGATTTTCCGTCACTCATTTGCAGTGCTAAACACTGTATTTTTGTTGTTATTTACCACACAAATATTTGCGCAGAAAATTTCAGTAAGAGATTTAACTGTTGAGCATTTAGTAAATCCTTTTAGTATTGATAATCCGAAACCCAGGTTTAGCTGGAAGATCAACTCGGATATCAAAAATACCAAACAGAATAATTACGAAATAAGACTGGGTACCTCACCAAAAATTGATCGGGTTTTATGGAAAGCAGCTGTTAATAACGATCAATCTGTGCTTGTTGCCTACAATGGCCCTGCACTTTCCTCAAAAACCAAGTATTACTGGCAGGTAAGGGTAAAAGATAATCATGGAAATACATCTGCATGGTCTCCGGTTCAGTATTTTCAAACAGGCTTAAAACCTGAGGACTGGAGCGCGAAATGGATTTCGGTAGAAGGAAGGGATACTGCTTTGGCAAGTCCGCTTTTTAAAAAAGAAATTACGCTCAAAAAAGAAGTTAAATCTGCAATGGCATATATTACTGCAAAAGGTTTATATGAGGCCCACATCAATGGGGCGCGTGTAGGAAATGCATATTTTGCACCAGGATGGACGAGTTATAAAGACCACATTCAATACCAGGTTTACGATATCAAAAAATCATTGAAAAAAGGTGGGAACGTAATTGGTGTTTCGCTTGGCGATGGATGGTACAAAGGCCGGATAGGTTTTGCCAACCAAAAGCAGTTTTATGGCGATACCAGGGCTTTATTGTTACAGCTTGAAGTAGAATATAACGACGGAAGCAAAGAGACCTTTATCACTGATAACAGTTGGAAAACCGCTTACGGACCAATACGCTCATCAAATATATATGATGGAGAAACCTATGATGCAAGATTGGAAATTGCGGGTTGGAATACTTACGGTTTCAAAGAAAATGCCGGCTGGAAACCAGTTCAGGAATTAGCCAGCGGACCGGAAAAACTGATCGGAATGAGTGGGCCGCAAGTAAGTAAACATGAAGAATTTAAGGCCTTGAAAATATTCAAAACCCCACTTGGAGAAACTGTTGTTGATTTTGGGCAGAATTTGGTAGGCTGGGTGATGTTGAAAGCAAAAGGTGCTGCCGGGACAAAAATTTCCATCAGTCATGCAGAAGTATTAACCAAAGAAGGCAATTTTTATACCACCAACCTTCGATCGGCCAAACAGCAGAATAACTATATTTTAAAGGGTGAAACCGAACAGGTATTCGAGCCACATTTCTCATTTCAGGGATTTAGGTATGTTAAAATTGAAGGTTATCCGGGCGAACTTAAACTCGAAAACCTCACCGCTGTGGCTGTTTATTCTGATATGAAAACCAGCGGAAAATTTAGCACTTCCAATGCACTTTTAAACCAGCTGCAACACAACATTTCGTGGGGGCAAAAAGGAAATTTTGTCGATGTACCAACAGATTGCCCTCAAAGGGACGAACGTTTGGGCTGGACGGGTGATGCGCAGGCCTTTGCAACAACGGCCGCTTACAATATGGATGTATCGGGCTTTTTTACCAAATGGTTGAAAGATGTTTCTGCCGATCAGCTTCCTAACGGGAGTGTACCTTTTGTGGTACCCAATGTGCTAAATCAAAGTGATGCCGGATCGGCCGGCTGGGCAGATGTAGCCACGATCATCCCCTGGGATATGTATATAGCTTATGGTGATAAAGGCATACTGGAAACGCAATATGGCAGCATGAAAAAGTGGGTCGATTATATCACATCTGTATCAAAAAACAACCTTTGGAATACTGGGTCCCACTTTGGCGACTGGTTGTTTTACCGCCCTAATGATGATAACGACGGCCGTGCTGCTGTTACCGATAAATACATGATCGCTCAAACTTTTTATGCACACTCTACACAATTGTTGCTAAATGCTGCAAAAGTTTTGGGCAAAGCTGATGATGTGGCCAAATACACTACACTGCTCGAACAGATAAAAGCCGCTTATATCAAAGAAAATATGACGCCAAGCGGGAAATTGATTTCGAATACGCAAACGGCCTATGTTTTAGCTTTACAGTTTGATATGCTGCCTGAAAATCTGCGTGCGCAGGCTGCTCAAAGGTTGGTAGATAATGTAAGAGATTACGGAAACCACTTAACAACGGGTTTTTTGGGCACCCCATACCTATGCCATGTATTAAGCCGCTTTGGGCATGAAAATGTTGCATATGATCTTTTAATGCAGGAAAGTTACCCTTCATGGCTTTACCCTGTAAAAATGGGGGCCACCACCATTTGGGAACGATGGGATGGCATCAAACAAGATGGATCTTTTCAGACGGCAGATATGAATTCTTTTAACCACTATGCATATGGTGCTATTGGCGATTGGATGTATAAAAATATTTCCGGCATCAATCCCGTAGCAGATCAACCGGGCTATAAATCGGTTGTTATCGCGCCCCGGCCAGGTGGAAAATTAACAGCTGCGTCTGCCGAACTGGAAACTGTTTATGGTACTGTTAAATCATCATGGACAATTGCCGAAGGCCTTTTTAAGCTTGATGTAACGGTTCCGCCTAATGCCTCCGCAACCGTAGTTTTGCCAAAAAGCGATAAAAAAGAACAGATTGGCTCTGGCAGCTATCATTTTGAATATAAATATTAATCGCTTAACATTGCGGCTTCACAGAAAGTTGTATCAACATATAAATTTGTCTCCTTTAGCCTGTCGAAGGACTTGCTTAAATGCATGATCAGGCGTTCCGACAGGCTAAAGGGGAGACAGATTAATTGAATTGTGATGCACTTTCCATCAGATGCAGTAAAAATTAAATGTACAGTAAAGAAGAATCAGCCCGTTTACGTCAACAATTTTGGATCAGTTTCGGACAATACATGAAACCTGTTCCTTCTGCAAGTGGTTCTACTGTAAATTGGACAAATTACAAAACAGGGGTGAAGAACATCTTTTTTAAAATGGATGTCGACAATAAAAAGGCTTTTATCAGCATTCAACTTTCGCATTCAGATGCCGATATCAGGCACCTCATATTTGAACAGTTCGAAGAATTTAAACTACTGTTTACCAATACGGTTGGCGAAGAATGGGATTGGATAAGAGATGCCGACGATGATTTTGGTAAAACAGTATCTCAGATTTCCATCAGCATTACCGGGGTGAGCATATTTAACCAACAGCACTGGCCGCAACTGATTTCCTTTTTTAAGCCCAGGATGATTGCACTTGATGAATTTTGGGATAATGTGAAACCTGTTTTCGAGGATCTGGTTTAATCAGTCAGGTTTAATTGTGCTATCCTATCTTTGGTAAACTTGATTTCTTCCTTATCATCCGTTACACTCGGTTTGCTTTTTAAATAAAGATTATAATATTTAAGGGCGTTTTTACCTTGTTTTAACCGGGTATCGTAAAATACTGCAAGGCGGTAATATAAGGTAGCGTTCACTTTAAATTGCAGCCCTTTTTTATAAGCTCCGTTTGCGAGCGTCAGTTGATTGTTTTCTTCATAAACCAGCCCTAAAAGTGAATAGTAACTGGAGGTATTTGGCGAAATAGCCTCATCAATTGTTTTTTTGGTATAATTAGCTGCCAGAGGATAATTTTTTATTGCCCGGTAACTGAGTGAGGTATAATATAAAGTGGCCTCATTTTGCATAGCGGTTGCTTCCAGTAATTTAAACAGATCAATTGCTTTCTGATATTGTTTGGTGTAATAATAAGCCTTTGCTACATCTTTTATTACCCCCGCATCGGCACCATCTTTTAATAATTTTTCTCCTGCGGCTATTACCTCAGCGTATTTTTTTAACTGATTGGCAATGGGCAGTTTTGTACGTTGCAATACCAGGTTATCGCTGTCTCCCTTAATGGCAATATCAAGTACACTGTAAGCCTTTTCATATTCCTGATAGTTGGAAAGTACCTCTGCAAGGTCGGTTGCTACATCACCTTCAATTGGATTGATCTGGTTTGCTTTTAAAAGATATATGCGTTTTATCGAATCATCTTTTGGCGAACTGTACAGATTGGCCATTAGTTTGTGTACATTAAAGTTATTGGTATCAATTTTCAGAATTTCTCCATAATAGCGCCTGGCCTTTTCGGTATTTCCCCTCTTTGTACTGATGTTGGCGAGACTGAAAAGAACGGGAAGATTTTGTGATTGAAGTGTATAGGCCCTGGTGTAAAATTTTTCTGCCTCAACAGTGTTACCTCCCATTAAAAAGCAATACCCCATCTGATTAAGGATTTTGATATCAGTTATATTTTCACCATAAATCTCTTTTAGATACTGCCCAGCTTCGGCATAACGTTGATTTTGATAAAATTCAAATAGTTTTTCCTTATCTACAACAGCGGCCGTTTGTGCGAAAGTTGCTTGATGCAAGCAAACAAAAATCAATAAATAGCAAAGTCTTTTCATCATAATTAATTATTAAACTAATTTATTAGTTGTTTTTGATAATTCCAAATCATCTGTTAAAAAAATGCGGTGTAAAACAAAATGAGTGGCTGTGGGTTTATAAGAAATAGTTGAACTAAAAAATAAGACCTATGAACACTTTAAAGAAGTTTGAATTAATGGAGAAGATTGTGCGTGAATTGGAAGATTTACAAAACTCTCAACAGGCACTTATTCAGAAAATTGGAAAAATCGAAGTTGATAATATTGAACTTGGCGATGGCCGTTTAGAAAAAGACCTACCAGATATACATCAAAATTTAGCTGATAACTTAGATACTATTTCAGGAATTTTAGATTACTTTGCAGGTAAAACACAAAACTTTGGTGATAAAAACAATGTTGACGCCTTAAAAGAACAGGAAGCGATCAACAATGCCACCAGCTAAAATTAAACGCATATGAAATTTTTATCTTTAACCGTTGCCTTTTTGCTTGTTGGCCTATTTGCCAGCGCACAGGTATTGCCATCATTCCAGCTGGGCATTAAAGCTGGTGCAAATTTTTCGAAATTTGATAGTGAAAACACTTTTAACAGTAACAACCGTACAGGTTTTTACGGTGGCTTATGGGCCAGGGTTGGAGCGGCAGGTGTTTACTTCCAGCCAGAACTTTATGTTTCAGGTAAGAAAGCAGATTTGGTAAGTGATGCAACGGGAGAAGTAAATAAAGTTCGTTTTACAAGTTTGGATGTTCCTTTATTGGTAGGTACTAAATTTGGTGCCGCTGGTATTGGTCTTCGATTAAACACCGGACCAATGTTTTCATTAATATTGGATGAAAACCAAAGTTTTGGTCAGGCTGCTGGAAATGTTTTCAGAGCCGACTTTAAAAACCAGGCTTTGGCCTGGCAGTTCGGTGCAGGCTTGGATCTTAAAAAGTTAAGCTTTGATGCACGTTACGAACTTGGTTTATCAAAAATTAATAAAGCCGGTTATCCTGGCACCAAGTTAAACTTGTTTACAGTTGGCTTAGGTTATAGGATTTTGTAAGCTTACTTTTCAAAAATTTAAAAGGTGTTCATTTTATAATGAACACCTTTTTTGTGCCCAACATTTTAATTAAATAAGTTTTGGTAATAAAATTTGCATTTTAAAAATAGATGTTTATATTTGTATCGCAAACGATATAATCGTTTGCGATTTTAAAAATAGACATAATATGAAAACGTTGTATGAAACTAGTGCTACTGTAACCGGTGGACGTAATGGAAAAATAACAAGTGAAAATGGTGTGTTGGAATTGGAAGTTAGAATGCCAAAAGAATTAGGTGGAAGCGAACAAGGCTATACCAACCCCGAACAGCTTTTTGCTGCGGGCTATGCGGCCTGTTTTGATAGTGCGCTCAATTTAATTATGGGCCAGGCAAAAGTTAAACCTGAAGAACCTTCAAGCGTTAAAGCAAATGTTTCGCTCCACTCCAATGGGCAAGGAGGCTTTGCACTTGGTGTATCCCTACAGGTGCATATACCAGGAGTTGAAGCAGCGCAAGCTCATGAACTGGTAGAAAAAGCCCACACAATTTGTCCATATTCCAATGCCACACGCGGCAACGTTGATGTGAAGCTGGAAGTAATTTAATAGAATTAAAATAGAATCGTTATTGCATACCCTGCAATAACGATTTTTTAATGATTAAATTCGTGATTGGAAATTTCAGTTAAAAATTATTTACTTAGCTGAATATTTTTTTGTGATTAGTAAAGAAAGTTGTGATGGAAATAAATGATGCGATTAAACTGGAAAACCAACTGTGTTTCCCGCTGTATGCTGCTTCCAGGTTGGTTACCAAATGTTATCAGCCAGTGCTGGATAGTTTTGGAATTACCTATCCGCAGTACCTTGTGTTAATGGTGCTTTGGGAAACTGATTCGGTTAGCTTAACCACACTTTCACAAAAACTGATGCTTCAATCCAATACCTTAACGCCTTTGCTTAAGCGGATGCAGGAAACCGGACTGGTTGAACGCGTCAGGTCATTAAAAGATGAAAGAAGTATTGTAATATCACTTACTGAAAAAGGACATGCTTTAAAAGAAAAGGCTCCTGTATTGCGTGCTCAGCTGTCAGATAATCTCGGTATAAGCCATGAAGAAATTAACCAGTTAAAAAACCTTCTTGATAAATTGATTCTGAACCTGAACAAATAAATGCTTTTGCAACCCTTGGTTACTGAGCGAAATCAGTTCTCTTTTTCCGGTTCAACCTCGGTAAGTTCGTAAGCGAATGATCCGTTTTTTGGTATAATCGGCGTAGCCCTGCCTACACTTAAGGCTTTTATAAATGATGCTCCGAAATAAAATATCAGTGAGGAGTAAAACACGAAAAGCATAATTACGATTATGGAGCCTGCTGATCCATAAATGTTACTGATGTTGCTCAATGGCAAAAGAATCCTTAAAATATACTTACCCGCGGTAAATAAACAACCTGTTAACAATCCACCCGAAATGGCAGCACGCCAGGTTGGCCGTCCGTTGGTTAAATAACGGAATAATATTGTAAACCAAGTAGTTACAATTACCACAAATACCAGCTGGTTGATAATGGAGGTAAGCACTAAGCCGAAAGATGGTGAGCCGTTTTTTAAATATGCACCGATAAAGGCCTGCACGCTATCGGCCAGTAAACCAATAAAAAACAATATTCCGGCCAAAAGGATAATGGTAACCGAAATCGCCCTGGATTTAAGCGTATTGATAATCCCTTTCTTGTCTTTTTGACCGATGTTCCAAATCTGTTCGAGTGAATTTTTAATTACATTGAATAATGTTGTTGCAACGAAAAGGAAAAATATAAAACTGAACAGCGTAACATACCAGGCCTGATCGGCCCCCCTGATATTTCTAAGCGTGGTTCTGATCTGCAAAATACTTTCGTTATCCAGTATGCTGGCCAAACGCTCAAACAGATGCGTAGCCAGCAGCCTTCTGTCGGTAAACATTCCGAAAAGCCTGATCAAGATAATTAAAATAGGGGGAAGGGCAAAATTGGTAAAAAACGCAGTTGCACCTGCCAGCCGTAAAGGGTCATTCTGTTGAAATAAACTAAATGCATTTCTTACGGTGGAGAAAAAAAAGCTAAGGTTTTCTTTTATGGATGGCATTACTTCTGCGTTAAACTCAAAAGGCCGAAAATAGTAAAAATACTTCGTTCAGCCTTTTTGATTGTAATTTTCTAATTCGTTTTGGTAAAAACAAGCAGTGTTTTATCACCGTTAAGCAGGTAAAGCTTATTGTCTGTTACTTTTGCATTGTTTACCTGGTTTAATGCATGTAAGTACGAACGCTCGGCCGCATCGGTTTCCTGACAGAACATTTTAGTACCGAAAACATTTTTAACCATTATTTTATGATCGGCAATTTCGGCCTGCCCGCCATAATTATTACAAAAAGATTTTCCGCTTATTTTAAGGCTATCGGCAAAGTTTAAGGTTGCTTTTGATGAGTTTGGTAGCGTTAAGCCCGGCAGCTCAGTTAATTCCCATTTGGTATTGGTAAAGGATGCTGGATCTAATTTTTCTTTACAAGAACTAAATAGTAAGATCAGCATTCCGCAGAAGATAAGGTGTTTCATAACGATGGTTTTAATAATTTTCCTTTAACCATCAAAAACTAAACCATAAAAAGCAATAATCAGCTTTTAATCTCGCTAAACTGGTTTTAAAATCTTCATCCAATGGTGCGGCATGCCGTGGTAATCAAAAATATTAATGCGCTTTAAACCCGTTTTTTCTAAAACATGGATCGATCCGTGGTTACCAGTATCTGCAATGCCAATAATTTCATCAAGCATTAATACCTTAAATCCATAATCTCTGGTTGCTATTGCGGTTTCTGTGGCGTAACCTTTTCCCCAGTACTTTTTATTGAACCGATAGCCAAGATCGTAATAATTAGTGTGGTTATTATTGGTTTCCTTAATCAGTTTGAGGCCGCACCAGCCTGTAAAATTTCCTGTTTCTTTTTCAATTACTGCCCATCGGCCGATGCCATTTTCAACATATTGTTTTCTGATAAATGCTATATCTGCTTTGCTTTGCTCAATGGATTTTACAGGATTGTTACCGAGGTAAAGCTGTACCTCAGGGTCGCTGTCCATTTCAAACATGCCATCCGCATCTTCAGTAACCAATTCACGCAAAATTAAACGCGCTGTTTCTATATAGATTTTCATTTATCTAAGGGCTTTCTCAATCAAAGTTAAGGTAATTTACAAAATGAGCTTTTTTTTACGATTGGAAAGCCACGGGAGCAACCGGTCTTCTTTTTAAAATGAGTGCAGCTACAAGCGATACCACTATACCCACAGGTAAAATTTCCATATAGGTAAATAATACAACCATTACTGGGTTTTTGTATAACTGCTGATTAGCGGCCAGCTCTTTTGTCTGCTTTGCAATTTCAGCTGCTGAGGCGCCATTGGTTTTGGCTTCTCTCAAGGCCTGCGCTACATATCTGTCCATAAAATCTGGCATAAATACATAAAAATCAATTAACCAAACCACAACATATATGGTAGAGGCAATTAAGCTGATAAAAAGCCCGATTTTAAAAGCCTTACCAAAGCTGATTGAGCCGTGATTGTATTTATCGCGGTAGTTTTTGATGCCCACAAAAATAAATGAGAATGCCAGCACCATAGAGGAATAGCCAATAAGCATGCTGTGCTCAAGGTTAGGATCACCATAGCATCTAGCCATAGAAAGTACCATTAAAACTGATACGATAAATCCTGCAATGAGCCCGAATACGATTACGTTCTTTTTCATATTTCTATAAATTTTTTAAAGTTTGTACCGCAAAGTTGGTTGGAACATTCTTTTTATCCTTCATACTTAAGGGTGATTTTTCTGAAATTCATCTAATTTAGCCCCAAAGTATGAGTCGGTTAAGGAATAATATGTAATCTTTTCGCCGTTTCTATGGCTTGTGTTCGGCGTTTAACCTCAAGTTTTTCGAAAAGCCTTGCATTATGCGTTTTTATGGTATTAAGCGAAACAAATAATTTTAAGGCAATTTCCTGGTTACTTAAGCCTGTGGACATGAGCTGCAAAACTTCTAGTTCCCTTTTGCTAATGTTTAACCTGGCAAGTGCGTTTTCATTGAGGGTAAAAATTTCCGGCTTTTGTGTAAAAACTTCTTTTTCGATCAGGATGGTTTTTGGTTTGGTTAATTTAAGTGCCAGCCAGATCCCTAAAGCAGTAAAAATAACGGCTATCGAACCTGCATAAATTTCGAAAGCATGGCTGATGATAATTAGGCGAAATTCGAGCCATTTTAATAGAAATAACAATAAAGCCAGAAACAAACCGTATAAGATTATACTTTTATTCCTGGTTAGAAAATTTGAAGGGTTCGCCATTGTTTATCTCTCAAATCAAAAATAAGTAATTTAGCGATAAGTCGGGAGTTGAGTTTTTTTTAAAGCTATCGGTTTTGAAAGCAACGGGAAATCCTATATACATCCCGTCTTTCCACCGCAGTTGTTTACAGTTTATCGGCAAGTAATTTTATGGTGACTTTGATTATAAGGAAGCAATAAAGATTATAAATTAGCAAAAAATATATAAATAAACATACCTATGAAAATTACGCTTTATGCACTCTTCCTTTCCGTTGTTTTATTCGGTTGTGGCAGTTCAGAAAAAACCTACAAAGCAAAAGCATTTGCTGCCACTGAAGATTTTAACGTTTTTCCTAAATCGAAAAAGAACATTCTTACCATTGTAAAAACAGATTCAGGTGCCTCAGCTGCTGCCGATCGTTTCGCCATTCAATACAAAGATACCACCATTACCATTGATGATGCACCAAGTGCACCCGCAAAGAAATTTATACTTGCCTCTTTTATCAATACCCAAAAAACAGCGGCATTGGTACAGGTTGCCAATAATGCCGGTAAAATGGCGCCATTTTATATCATTACAGTTAAAGATGGCGTAACTGAAGTGGTGAGTTTAAATAAGGCATCAAAAGGTGCTGAAGATAAAAAATATACCAATGGCCTTGAAGAATTAACACGGAGTAATATTCTGATCAACAATGATTTTTTTATTACAACGATAAACTCAAGGGTATATCCTGTAAAAAGACAAAACCCGGACGAACGGATCCAGGGGAAGTTTTTTATGTACTCGAAGGATAAAACAACTTTGGTTTTTTTAACCGCTAATTCTTTATACCAGGTTAATACCGCTACAGGTGAAAGCTTTAACCTGCCTTTGCCTGCCGATTTAATTAATGCGCCTGAAACACTGGTTGGAAATATTCAAAATGGATATACCTGGGTGGCTAATGCAAATGGCACATCGTTTTTAAAGAAAAATGCAGATGACGACCGTATTGTAGACATCAAAGAATTTAAGCATTAATAAACAATAATTTATATAAGAAAAATGAGCATATTTTGTGCTCATTTTTTTTCTTGTTCGTTTAACTCAGTGTTTTAAAAATTTAATTCACAAGTATTGTTATACCATCGTCCTAAACGTTAGGTTTACCCTTGGCTGATTTACTTTTTTAGTAGGAGGTAAACGGTGCAGCCAGTTTGTTTGTGTTTCATCTTTCATTACCAGTAAACTTCCATTTTCCAAAAATAAAGCAACCGTTTCTTTGGTCTGTTTGTGTTTAAATAAAAATCTTCTTTCGGCACCGAAACTTAAAGATGCAATAGCCGAATCTTTAGCCAATGCTTTTTCGTCATCACTGTGGTAGGCCATTCCTTCATCACCATTGTGGTATAAGTTGAGTAAACAGGAATTAAATGTAGTGCCTGTTTGCACTTCCGAGAGTTTTTTTAATTCCAGCAGTTCTTTTGTCCAGGGGAGGGCCAATTTTGATTTATTGGAGTAAGTATACGAATAAGATTCATCGCCATACCAGGCTACTTTTCTTTTGGTGATGATGTGTTTACCCATAATAAAAGCTTCATCATTTTTCCACTCGATGGTATTCATCAGGATATTAAAATAATGGTCAGCTTCTGATGAGGTGAATAATTTTCCGTGATAATTTACGGTTCCGCCGTAAGGTAGCAGGTTCTTGTTGGTATCTATTGTAGTGCTGAATAAATCCATTGTGTTTAGGCTATTGTTCCTCATATTTGCTTGTTGGCTTGTGCTGCTTCCCATCCAATTATAGCCGTTTTTCGATCCGTACCCCAATGATAACCCCCTAAAGCACCGCTCGATTGAATTACCCGATGGCAGGGAATAAGAAAAGCTACCGGATTATCGCCTATTGCAGTTCCAACAGCTCTCGATGCATTTGGGTTTTGTAATTGTTTGGCAATGTTACCATAGGTGGCCAATTTACCCATTGGTATTTTTAGCAAAGCTTCCCAAACTTTTAACTGAAAATCGGTCCCTTTTAAATGTAGCTTAACCTGGTGCAGTTTGCTCCAATCGTGACTGAAAATATACAAAGCGTTCTGTTGCTCTTTATCCAATAACTGTTGGTAAAGGGCTGATGGAAACTGCATTTGCAAATTGGTAAACGCAATATTTTCATCTTCATAAAATGCGATATGACAGATTCCTTTAAGTGTACTTGCTACTATGATGTTTCCGAACGGGCTTTCTGCGAAGCTGTAGTTAATATGGAGATTTTCGCCACCATTTTTATATTCTCCAGGCGTCATGCCTTCAATATTTACAAAAAGATCGTGTAAACGGCTGGTTCCTGATAAGCCGGTTTCGAGGGCGGTATCAAATAAACTCTGGTTACTTTTTAACATTTCTTTGGCATAACCGATACTGATGTATTGCAAAAAACGTTTCGGCGTGGTACCGGCCCATTCACTAAATAACCTTTGAAAATGAAAAGGACTTAAATTTACCTGTTCTGCAATTTCTTCCAGGCCGGGTTGTGTTTTAAAGTTGGCCCTGATGTAACTGATGGCCTCGGCTATCCTGTTGAAATTAATTTCTTCTTGTGCTTTCATGGTCTTAAAAAAATTATAACCAAAAGTAGTCGGTAGTGATGGGGCAACCTACCCGAAACTTGCTGTGTTTAATTTTGATCTAGGTATTAATTAATTTTTTTGCCAATGCTAAATCGGTAGATTGGTTTACATTAATAGGGAAAAAATATGCAAGTTGCCACTGCTGGGTTTTCTCTGCCTGTTTATTGGTTACGGTATCCCATGGAGGATAAATTCTGATTCCTCTTTTTCCGCCCACGCCATTTTTAGTGATAATTTTTTGTTGTGCCAATGTGTTCTTCGGAAAAATAAACTGACCAAAGTTGTGCTCGCTTATTGCAGTGATGATCATCAGGTCAAAATCATCCTGTTCATCAAAAGGAATAGTAATCCCAGCCTTATCCCGTTTCCAGATGGTTACAAACTGCCCGGTTTTAGTAGGGGTGATTTTTGAAACACGGTAGATAATTTTTAAACTGTTTAATTTGAAGCTGCATGCTGAATATTCCTGACTTTCACTTTCCATTTTTAGGTTAATGATTTGATAACCTAAGGGATCATATATCAAATCGGCTGCAGTTTTTAGCAAAGGAGGCCAATGTATAATCGGACTTTTATTTATTGACATGTTTATTCAAAATCTGGATGGGTGGCTGCTGATCAAAATTAAGTTTTTAATCAAGGATGGTAGCATTTTTACTCGACCCGGTGTGGTAATCATAGTACAGACACTTGAAATAGCTGCTGGAAGAACTTAATAAATTTTGACTATTACGAGCTATGAAAACCACCTCACTTTAACCTTATTTACAAGATTTGTGCAAAATAATTACCTTATTGTTCCTCAATAATAGATTTACCTTTTGATCTGTCACCCGATGTCCACTGCCAGGTTTCATGAAGTCTGATTTTGCCATTCGGCAAATGTTCTGGCACCGACTGGCAAATTCCGGTCATTAATTCTCCTTTATTATTTACCTGGTGATACCTCATTTCGATATTGCCATGCTCATCCACAAGACCGATTAAATGGCCAGAGACAATTTTTCCACCAGTATATCCGGCAGTAAGAATATTTCCTGTCTGTTGGTAGGTAAAAACAGTTTCATCTGAAGTTTCGCCATTTTCGGTATTGCTAACGGGTTTGAAAACTTTATTGTTGTAATTTATCATAAGCTGTTAAATGTAAACATCTGAAGCTTAAATAAAAAATACCGCAATTTTTGTTCTGTAATCTCATCCGATTGAGCTAACCAAAGTTTTTCTTCTCTTTTTACCAACAGATACCGCTCGCCATTTAAAACAAGGCACCCATATTCATAACAGAAAATATAGACATTTCCATTCTGAGACGTATAGCTATAAGTATGGTAATCAAAATTTAAACCAGCAGCAAGGAATTCTTTTCGTGTAACCTTTGCCTTACCACTTGGGTTAAGTTGCATCAGGATATTGCGGTTCTTTTTTAAAATGCTGTTAATCCGTTTGAGAACAAGATCGTCTTTAATCTTTAAATGATTGTTGTAATTGTTGGAGATTACAAAATTGCCAAAGTTAACATGGCTGTAAACGAATCGTACAAAGACGCGAATGGCGTGAAATTAAAAAGTGAATTGGTTTACCCTAACATTTTGGAATGCGAAAGCTGAACTGGCCAACCAAATTAAAAAAGGTACCGGTTTGACTATCGAGGGTAGGCTGGAAGCTGTTTCGTACGATGGTAAGGATGGCAAAAGACATTATAATACTGATATCGTTGTCAACGACCTTGTGATCAGAGCGAACGAAAAAGTTGCTGCATTTTAGCGTCACTGATTCCCACCATATAACAATAGTTATTGGTGGGAATTTTTATTGTTAAAGTTTTATAGCCAGGCCAGTATAAAAATTGATCCCTGCCGCTGGATTAAAATATCTTCCGTTTGCAGCATTTAAGTCATTACCCAGGCTATAATTAGCATTGAGTAAATTATTTACCCCTGCATATAATTCGAAATGGATTTTACTCAGCTTTACATTACGGATGCCGGCTTTTGCCTCTACAAGGTGGTATCTTTTGGCAAAAACAGTATTTGCATCATTTAATGGTATGGTAGAAGTGTAATTGTGCTGCAGGAAAAGGTAACATTCTTTTGGAAAGTTAAATTCCAAACTGTTAATTGAAATATTTGCCGGAACACCAGTCAGTTTATTGCCGCTATAAGTTGTAATACCGCTTACAAAATCTTTAAATCTGAAATGACTAAAAGTATAATTGCTTTTAAATTGTAACCCGCTTAAAAAAGAAGCAGGGTTTCTGATAATCCAAATGGCTGTTTCAAGTTCAATGCCTTTCTGCTTTGTTCCGCCGGCATTGATAAAATATTCAGTATCATTTTGGTTCAGCCTTCTTACAATTGCATCCTGAAGCTGGTAGCTGAATAGGTTTGCATTGGCATAAAAGCGGTTGTTTTTTGTTTTGTAACGCAAGCCGAGTTCGTAATTCCAGCCAGATTCTGCCTGCAAATTATTGTTGATGTTATTATCTGATGACCTTACCTCTGCAATGGTGGGTGGCGAATAGCCTCTACTTACTGAAGCCCTGGTAGAAAAATCGTTCGTTATTAAATAAGATAGCGCAACCTTTGGCATAAATTGTGGATCAAATTTTCGTTGTTGTGAAGCGATCACTACAGGAAAATAACTTTCGTATTTATACTTATAGAAATTAAGACTTGATGCAAGTTCAATCAGCAACTTTCTGTTGACATCGAAGTTTAATCTTAAATAGGCAAAATCCTGGCTTGCTTTTAAACGATCAGAAGCTTGCATGGAAGTTGCATCACCACCGTTGTTGTTAAAATTATTGATTTCACTTTTGGTTGCTGAACTTTCTAACCCAACCTGTGCATTAAATTTAAAATCGTCATATTTCTTTTCATAATCTAAAAATGTACGCAAGCCTAATGTAGTTTCATAACGTTTTTCATAATTGGTGATAAAAGGATTTTTGAAATCGGTATATGATGTAAAGAGCGCAATAACATGTTTAAAATGAGGATTGATCTGATAAGAATTGGATAGCCCGCCGAAAATAGTTTTATTATAAATGGCTGCCTGTTGTGCAATGGCACCAGGTAGTGTGGCTGTTGCAGGACGTGCCAATTTAGGATCTTGTTCCAATTGAGCAGCAGTTAAGCCTCCCGGTGTGTGATATCCAAGGTCACTATAAAATGCAAAGGCTTTTAAACTTCCGGCAGTACTATAATTCCACTGGTGTGCCGTTTGGAAATACTTTCTATCCATGGCACTATTCTGGCGGAAACCATCACTTTTTTGATAACCCTCTGTAAAATTAAAGCTGTAATTTTTAAATTGATGATTGATAGCGGCCGTTTGGTGGAAAAGTCCGTATGAACCAGCTATGGCAGAAACACTGATTTCATTTCTTTCAAAATTTGGTGGACTAATTAAAACGGCACCTCCTGTATTTGCTCCAAATGTACTGGCCTCCGGTCCTTTGTAGATTTCTATGTTGCCGATGGCGGCCATATCCAACGCATTTAAATAAGTGTTACCACCAGCATCGGTTAAAGGAAAATCATCGATATAGATTTTAATATTCCTGATGCCAAAAGGCGAACGTAATAAGCTTCCACGAAGCGATAAGCGGTAACTGCCTGGTGAACGTTCTTCCATTCTTACACCTGAAATGGAATTCAGTGTACTCACCAGTGAACTGCTCTGTTGATTTCTGATTGCGCTGCTGTCGATCAGATTCACTGCAGATACCGATCTTAACAGGGGTTGGTGATTGTAATAACCTTTTACTGTAATCTCGCTAAGCTTTTTTACTGAATCGGGTTTGATGGTTTGTGCTAAGCAGCTAACAGAAAATAGGGTAAATAATAGGGTAAGGTTTGGTTTCAAGAGGATAAGGATTGGAAGTTTAGCCACAGATTTGGCAGATAAATTTAACGTATTCTGTGAATCTGTGGCTATTGTATTAATTATTTTGCAGCAACTCTCCAAATTACGCCGCTAACATCGTCGGCAACCAATAAAGCGCCATCGGGTGTTAGGGTAACGCCAACCGGACGGCCATATACATCGGCCTTATCAACATCTGCTACAAAGCCAGTTAAAAAATCTTCAGGTTTACCTGCTGGTTTTCCATCTTTAAAAGGCACGAAAGCAACTTTGTAACCTGAAATTGCCGACCTGTTCCATGAGCCGTGCTGACCTATAAATGCTCCTCCCTGGTATTTTTGAGGAAATTTTGTGTCTTTATAAAACGCCAATCCTAATGATGCAGTATGGGCACCAACTGCTACATCGGGTGCTATTGCTTTTTTAACCATCTCCGGGTTTTTACCTTTTAAACGAGGGTCTTCATTCTGACCATAATATGAAAATGGCCATCCATAAAAAGCACCTTGTTTTACACTGGTAATGTAATCGGGTACAAGGTCGTCGCCCAATCCATCGCGTTCATTAACTGCTGTCCAAAGTACCTTGCTTGAAGGTGCCCAATCTATTCCGACAGGATTTCTCAAACCGCTGGCGTAAATTTTTTCTCCACTTCCATCAGGATTTATTTCCAGGATATTCGCCCTTCGAACTTCATTTTCCATTCCATTTTCACCAACATTACTGCCTGAACCTACAGTAACATATATTTTGCTTTGATCTGCATTTGCAATCAGATTTCTTGTCCAATGGTTGTTATAACCTCCCGCAGGCAAACTTAAAATCTTTTTCCCTGTAGCGGTAATCTTGGTATCGCCAGTTTTATATGGGTACTGCCATAAACCATCTGTATTGGCTACATAAAACGAGTTGCCAATAATCAGCATCCCGAAAGGTTGATTGAGGCCATTTAAAAATGTAGTAACCGTTTCTGGTTTGCCATCTTTGTTATCATCGCGGTAAAGTAAAATGGTATTGGCACTTTTTCCTGGAACTTCAGATTTAGCTTTACCTGATACCGTATTTGCAATGCTTTCAGTAGTGCTTCTTTCCGAATTTGAAAGTGCAACCAGTACATCGCCATTTGGGGCAATATAGGTATTGCGCGGACTTTTGATATTGGATGCAAATTTGGTTACCACAAATCCTTCTGGAGCGATAGGCGTTTTACCTTCGGGCCAGCCAATTACTTTACTAAACTTGCTTTTTGCCGCATTGGTATCGGGCGCTGGTAAATTAATTGCGCCTGTTTTAGTTGTAAGCGTGGTATCTTCTCCCTGTTTTTGCGAATTCGACTTCGATTGGCAACCGAAAATTACTGCGGTTGAGAGCATTGAGGCGTAAAAAATCTTATTTTTCATATTAACCGGTTTTGATTAAATTAATCTTCGAAAAATATAACATGAAAATCAATTAGATGTTTTCAGTCAGACCATAATTGCTACAACCATAAAAGATAAAAGAAACGTACCCTAACCTGACTTGCTTAAAGTTGTATTTTGATTCGTGTTGATTTGGAAACGGTTAGTGAAACCAAATTACGGCACAACAAAACATTTAGTAGGGTTTTTTAAACCACTTCAGATTGTTATAGAAAAAATATTTTACCTGTTTACTTCACCAGATTTTCAAGCAGTTTTTTTTCGATATCCTTCGCGTTTAAAAGCAGCGCAGAAAATTGCGGATCTGATTTTACCAATAAAAATTTGCCGTTAGGAAGGATAATTGCGGAAGTACCACATGAGGTGTTTTCTTTGAACAACAGTTTTTTTAAAAGGCCGGAGTCGGTTTCTATTTCCAAACCTTTTGATTTTATGGGACTGAAACTTTCGCCTACTTCACGGTATTGGTAAATGGCCACTTTAGGTCTGGCTTCTGCCTTTTCGAGGATGTTTTTTTGAAATGTCCACCTTACATTATTTAAAAATTCTGCATTCTGATAACTTAAATCCTTCCAGCAGTCATCCCTGTTGAAGTCATATTTGATGATGATCGTATCTTTAAGGGTTAATCTTTGGTTCTCTTTCAGGTAAAAATGGAGAGAATCTACTTGTGCATCGGTTAATGTTCCGGCTTGATAACGTTTATCTTCATCCACATAAAGCTTAGGTGAGCAGCTGTAGATCAACACTGAAAGTGAAAGCAGGATAAATAATTGCAGCTTTGTTTTGGTAGTAGATTTCATTTTGGGAGCATTAATATCAAACTTTCCTGACCGGAGTGAGCACCGGCCAGGAAAATTCTTAATGATAAATTTATAACTAAATATTTAAGCTTAAAAATTTAATCAAATATTTGTCGCACTAAATCTGCTATCCGTTTAATATTTTGGCTTTTTCGGCATCAAATTCTTCCTGCGATAATATTCCGGCATCCAATAGTTCTTTCAAATCCAAAAGGGCTTGTTTTTTTGCTGATATGTCATTTTTTATTGGCAGAACTTCATTTTCTACGGGTACCGTTTTTAAAGGTGCATGCAGATCGCCTTTTGGCCCTGCGTTTAACAACAGTTCTGTAATTTCGTTAAAACCTTTGATGTTTGAATAATCGATTGCTTTTTGTTCTTTCACGTTAACGATGCCTGGATCTGCTAATTGTTCGAGCAGAAATTTTACGGCATCCTTTTTCCCATTGGCTGCGGCATAATGTAGCGCAGTATTGCCACTTTCATCCTGAATGTTCACATTTGCACCTTTTTCAATCAACATTTTCAGCATACTCAAATGGCCGCTTTTTGCTGCTACATGCAACATGCTTTCGCCGCCGTAACTGTAACTGTTTTCAAAAGAAAAACTTGCTGAAATGGATATGTTATTTGCGGTTTCTACCCATTCAAGATACGAATACATCGAATCATCTTTGCCCGAAAGTGGTTTTGCGTAATTTACATCAACCCCGTTGGCTAAAAATAAATCGACGATTTCTTTCTGATTATTGGCACAGGCATACCAAATTGGCGAAAGGCCATCTTTAGAAGAAACAAATACATCTGCACCTTTTTCTACCAATATTTTGGTAAGAATCCTGTTGGCATCATAACAGGCAAGTAATAATGCCGATTCGCCCGCGTGGTTAATGTGGTTAATGTTGGCACCTTTATCCAGAATGAGCTCTACCATTGGTGTATTTTTGGATTTTACGGCAAAAATTAATGGAGAATCGCCATGTTTGTTAGTGGTATTAATATTGGCGCCAAATTCCAGTAGCTTCTGCACAATTTCTTTGTTTCTCCATGCTGAGGCGACAAGTAATGGTGTTTCTGCTTCATTATTTTCGCCATCAACCTCAAGCCCTTTGTTAAGCAGTTTTTCAAGTACTTCTATCTGTCCGCTTTGCGCCGTTAAATGCAAAAGGCTATTTCCCTTTAAGTCTTTAATGTTAACCCTGGCGCCTTTATCAATTAAATAAATTGCCGTTTGTTTCTGTTTTTGTAAACAGGCAAAATATAAAGGTGTTTCCCCGGCATGGTCTTCATAATCCAGGTCGGCTCCACGGTCGATTAAAATTTGCACAAGATCTAAATAACCGCGATGGGCCGCATAATGGAGTGCGGTTCTGCCTTTTTCGTCTGTATAACCAATTTCTACTTCTCCATTTGCCAGTAAAAGTTCGGCAATTTTTCGCTTACCGCTTTCGCAGGCAATTATAAATGACATCGACATATATTAAGATTGTTTCATGAGCAGTTCAACAGTTTTTATTTTCAGGTTATCATCAGATGCAAACATTAAAGCCGTTTCATCCTTGTCGTTTGATAAAGTAACATCCGCACCGTTTTCAATCAGGAGCTTTACTTTCCGGTACGTTTCCCTGGCTTTTTCCGCTTCGTAATTTACATTATAGGCGCAAACTTTATGCAGTAGCGTATTGCCCTGGTCATCCCTTCTATTTACATCTACCCGGCCGGTTTCCAATAAAGCTTGCAATACATCTGCCTGTTTTTCGGCAATTAAGTCTAATGGTGTTTTATCTGCGCTGTACCATTTACTGGTTTGGTATAAATCTGCACCATCCTCAACCAGTTTTTTTAGAAAATTAATACTGCTTTCACTGTTCGCTATCATCCTTGTATATTCGAACAGCAGGCTTACTCCATTTTTATTGATCTGGTCGAAATCCGGTGAAGCGGAATTTCGGAGCATATCATAAATATTTTCGCTTTGCGAATGGGCCACTGCATAAAAGAAAGCAGAATTACCATCGTTATCGGTATGGTTAGGATCGGCACCATTTTCGAGCAAATGTTCAATTAAATTTTTCTTGTTAAATTTTATAGCAGCAATCAGTGGTGTTTCCTCTACCACATTGCCTTCATTAATGTCTACACCTTCATTAATCAGGATATCAATATAACCTTTTAGTAGACCGGTGATTTGTTCATCATTAAGGTTGTACCTGCGAATGCTGCTTTTCACTACCTGATGGAGATAATTTTCTTCTGCATTATTTTTAAAACCTGCACTACAACCCGCATTGATTGCCGCTTTAATTACAGCTAAACTTACACCATTTTCGAGCAGATAGCCTAATAATGTTTTGGCATTTACTTCATCATTTAAATTATCGAAATGCGTAATAAATTCGTTAAAAAATGTGATATCATCTTCGTTATCACCCAGATTGCGGACGATACTCTGGAAAATACTTTTGTCAAAATTATCGAATTCGTAGATGTCGGTTTCGATGGTTTTATCTTTCACCATCATGTTGAGGATTTCATATTGTTTCTCTCTTAAGAGGTTATCCAAAATAGATGATTTTTGATGTTCTTGGATATTTTTAGGGAGCTTTTCGCCGTTTTGCATCAGTGTTTTCGCCTCTTCGAATTTGCGGGCGTTTAACAGCTGATCTAGGGTAGGTTCGGTCATTTCAAGTAAAAAATTTAAAATAGATAGATATATAAGCTTTTGATCCTACAAAAGTTTAGCCAAAATATGAAGCAGGTAAGGTCTGTTTATGCTGAAAACTTCGCGCCATGGGTGGCAACAGATGATAAGGTCATGAAAGTTTCGCGCCTGGCAGTAACAGATCATGGGGGTCATGAAAGCTCCCTGCCGTGGGCAGCGACAGATCATGAGGGTCATGAAAGCTTCCTGCCATGGGCAGCTAAAAATCATATTAATGAATCAATTTCTGTTGTAATCACAATACGATATGATCTTTTCTTGTTTTTTGTAAGCAATTGTGGTATTGCATCGGTAAGTTTTTATCTGGATCATTTTTCTGCTACAATCCTTATCATAAATAACATTGTGATGTTCCTTAATTCATCCGATTATTTTATCTTTAGGCGATTTTAAAAATACCGGTTTGCAAACTTTGAAACCGGTTGAATAGTTAACCTTAATAAGCAAAATCAATATAATATGTCAAATACATCAAAAATTATCTACACCAAAACCGATGAGGCGCCAATGTTGGCAACCTATTCACTTTTACCTATCGTACAAGCTTTTACCGCATCAGCTGGTATTGATGTAGAAACCAGAGATATTTCTTTAGCAGGAAGAATTTTGGCAAACTTTCCTGAGTATTTAAAAGACGATCAAAAAATTGGTGACGCTTTGGGAGAGCTTGGTGCATTGGCTACCACTCCGGAAGCAAACATTATTAAATTACCAAATATCTCGGCTTCCATTCCACAATTGGTTGGTGCCATTACAGAGTTACAAGCACAGGGTTTTGCTATTCCAAATTATCCTGATAATGCGCAGAGCGACGAAGAAAAAGCAATTAAAACTAAATATGCAAAAGTTTTAGGCTCGGCTGTAAACCCTGTTTTACGTGAGGGTAACTCAGACCGTAGAGCACCTAAAGCAGTTAAAAATTACGCTAAACAAAACCCACATTCAATGGGTAAATGGTCTGCTGATTCGAAAACGAAAGTGGCCAGCATGACAGAAGGAGATTTTTATGGTTCAGAAAAATCTACAACAGTTGCAGAAGCAGGTCAGTTTAAAATTGAGTTTGTAGCTGCTGATGGTACGGTAACCGAATTAAAAGGTTTATCGCCATTAAAAGCAGGAGAGGTGATTGATAGCTCTGCATTGAGTTTATCGGCATTAAAAACTTTTGTAACAAAAGAAATTGTTGAAGCAAAAGCTGAAGGCGTTTTATTATCTGCACACTTAAAGGCTACGATGATGAAAGTTTCTGATCCGATAATTTTCGGAGCCATTGTAGAAGTTTACTTTGCAGATGTTTTTGCTAAATATGCTGATCTTTTCGCAGCACTAAACATTGATACCCGTAACGGCTTAGGTGATGTTTATGCAAAAATTGCCGGTAACGAAAAACAGGCAGAAGTTGAAGCTGCTTTAGCGCAGGCTATTGCAAACGGACCGGCTTTAGCGATGGTAAACTCTGATAAGGGAATTACCAACCTGCATGTACCAAGTGATGTGATTGTTGATGCATCTATGCCGGCAATGATCCGTACCTCGGGCCAGATGTGGAACAAAGAAGGTAAAGCGCAGGATACCATCGCATTAATTCCAGACCGTTCTTACGCTGGTGTTTATACCGCAACCATTGATGATTGTAAAGCGCATGGTGCTTTTGATGTAACCACAATAGGATCGGTGCCAAATGTTGGTTTAATGGCTCAGAAAGCTGAAGAATATGGTTCGCATGATAAAACTTTTCAGGCAGCTGGTTCAGGAATAATCCGTGTAACTGATGCTGATGGTAAAGTATTTTTTGATCAAAAGGTAGAAAAAGGCGATATTTTCCGCATGTGCCAAACCAAAGATGCTCCAATTCAGGATTGGGTTAAACTGGCTGTTAACAGGGCACGTTTATCTGAAACTCCGGCCGTTTTCTGGTTAGATGAAAATAGAGCGCACGACAGAGAAATCATCACTAAAGTAAATACTTACTTAAAAGATCATGATAATAATGGTTTAGATATCCGTATTCTGGCACCGATAGAAGCTACCAAATTTACTTTGGAGCGTATCCGTAAAGGTTTGGATACCATTTCGGTTACAGGTAACGTACTGCGTGATTATTTGACAGATTTATTCCCGATTTTAGAGTTGGGAACATCTGCTAAAATGCTTTCTATTGTTCCTTTAATGAATGGCGGTGGTTTGTTTGAGACCGGTGCCGGTGGTTCTGCCCCAAAACATATTGAGCAGTTTATTGAAGAAGGTTATTTACGTTGGGATTCGTTGGGAGAATTCCTTGCCCTTCAGGCTTCTTTAGAGCACTTGTCTCAAACACAAAATAATGCAAAAGCGCAGGTATTGGCCGATGCTTTAGATGAGGCTAATGCAAAATTCTTGGCAACAGATAAATCTCCAGGCAGAAAGTTAGGTACTATCGATAACCGTGGTTCTCATTTCTATTTGGCTTTATACTGGGCTGAAGCATTAGCAGCACAAACCAAGGATGCTGATTTACAAGCTAGATTTGCGCCATTGGCTAAAACGCTATTGGAAAACGAAGCGAAAATCAATGAAGAATTAATCGGTTCGCAAGGTAAGCCTCAAAACATTGGCGGTTATTACAACCCTAATGATGAATTGGCAAGCAAGGCAATGCGCCCTAGTGGAACCTTAAATACTTCTTTGGCTAGTTTATAAGCTGAGTCGTCAACTTTAATATGCTTCTGGCATGGAAGCTTGACAACTCTTGAAATATTTAGCGTCCTGATTTAAAAGTCAGGGCGCTTTTTTTATGATGGGTTTTTCAGCTTTAATAGCTATTTGTTAGCGGGTTGATTGCATTTGGAAAGCGGATACAGAAGCATTTGGGTTGCAGCAGTCCCGCTCCCGCTTCTGCTCCCGATGAAGAATCGGGAGCATCCCGCTTTGATCGGGTTTAGGTGGATTGGCCCAGAAGGTACTATTTGCGTTGACGTATCCATCGGTCTGTTTCCCCATAAACCGATAGCAGAATGATATACTTTCAAGATAGTAATTTTTAGACGCTTTGCTGCGTGAGGGATAGCAACGGAAAGCCCACAGCTCTCCCGACATTAAATCGGTATTCATCGGGCGAGGACTTGGAGTGTATAGCCCGACCCTTGCGCAGCTTGGGGCACGCCCAAATGATATTAACAATTAAAAAATCTATCCATCTGAACTAAAGAAGTATTTCAAAAACAATCTAAAACCTCCACAGCAAGATTAAGATCGACAAGTTTTCATTTAGCATTCACCTTAATTTTAGTATTGTTAATTGCCAAACAAACCTTATTTAAATCCTTTTGTTATATCACTATAAATTAAAGGAGATATATATCATGGAAATTAACGAGAATAAAGGATCGCAGGATAAAATACACAGCACTACAGAAAACAGCGAAATAAATAAGGAAAACCTTTCTTACGATGAGAATAAACAGAGTTACGAACTTGATGTGAAAGGTACGGATGAAGATTATGATCATCCGATGGGATATGAAACGGTAGCAGCTGGTGCCAAAGATGACGATTCTACTTATGATGAAGCCAACCCTTACATTGGTGATGAATACGCACGCGATGAAGAAGTTGCTGAAGATAATTTAGAAGAGTTGGGCATGCATGTGGATAATGGCGAAAGTGTAAAATTAAGTCCTGAAGATGAAATTCTTGCCCGCACACCTGAAGATAACCGCGATGATTTGGATGAGGAAGGTTATCCTATTAACGATACCCCTGAAATTAACTAGGCATATCAATATTTAAACTAAATTCTCTTAGGAATTAGAGCTAAGAACGCAAAATTGACTACGGATTAATATCTAGATTAAACCTTCTGCGCAATTCATCAAGCTTAGGGTTTTTATTTACCAGGTAGTCGTACTTTTCGCGATTACCGTAAAGCCTGTTTTCAATTTTGCGTTCCATTAGTTTGTAAGTAACTTCTACACCGAAATTGCGGAGTTCATTCCTCAGGAAATTTAACAGCTCTACCGATTCTTGCTGCACAAGGTGTTCCTGGGTTTTGCTTTCAACAGAAATTTCGATCAGTTCGGGGTTTAAAAGCGTTGGGGCAAAATTATTTAAAATGGTAAAAAGATTAATCCGATCGGTAGCCTTCATCTTTTGGGTAAAGGCATTCCAAACTTCCAGTAAACGGTCGTAACTGAATGGTTCTCTGGCATCGCCGGTAACTTTTTTAGGTCCGTCATCATCATCGCCCTGGGCTACACGTTCCAGATCATTTAATGAAGGAATAAGTGTGCTTATCGCATTTGCCTTTGGGATATTAATGCTAATGGAGGTGGCAGATGGTGGAGGACTAACCCTTGGTGTTTCTTTCGCTTTATCTGCTATAGCAATGCTGGCTGAAACCGGATTTTTAGCTATTGGAGTAGGCGTAGAAGCAATGGTTTCGCTTTCTGCTTTTGGCTTTGGTGTTTCAACCTGCCCGGCTACGACATTAGTTTTTTTTTATCCTGATCTCCGTCAGTTGCTGTGTTACTCGTATTTAAAGGTTGTTGTGCTAAATTGACGACAGACCGGATATGGCACATTTTAATTAATGCCAGTTCTACCTGTAAACGTTGGTTTTTAGAATTTTTATAATTTAAATCGCAGGTATTGGCCAGGTTTAAGGCAGTTAAAAGGAACGAAAGTTCTGTTTGCCGGCACTGATCGAGATATTTTTGCTTAATATTTTCGCTAACTTCTAAAAGTTTAATGGTTGATGCATCTTTACCTACCAATAAATTACGGAAGTGAGAAGCCAGGCCATTAATAAAATTATTTCCATCAAAACCGTTGTTCAGAATCTCATCAAACAAAAGTAAGGTTTGGCTAACTTCTGCTGCGGTTAAATAAGAGGTAAGTTTAAAAAAGTAATCGTAATCAAGAATGTTCAGGTTATCGATTACTGCCTTATAAGTGATATTCTTATTGGCATAACTGGCAATCTGGTCAAACATAGAAAGTGCATCACGCAAACCGCCATCTGCTTTTTGAGCAATGATATGTAAACCATCACTTTCAAATGCGATATTTTCGCGTTGGGCAATGGTTGATAGGTGATTGGCAATATCTTCTACCTGAATACGGTTGAAATCAAAAATCTGACAACGCGATAAAATAGTCGGCAGGATTTTATGTTTCTCCGTAGTAGCCAATATAAAAATGGCATAAGAAGGCGGTTCTTCCAAAGTTTTCAGAAAGGCATTAAATGCACTTTGCGATAACATGTGAACCTCATCAATAATATAGATTTTATATTTCCCCGCTTGTGGCGGTATACGTACCTGCTCAATTAAACTACGGATATCATCAACAGAGTTGTTTGATGCCGCATCTAATTCGTGCACATTGAAAGAATGTCCGTTCTGGAAAGAAAGACAGTTGTCGCATTGGCCGCAGGCTTCCATCTCTGCTGTAGGGTTGGTACAGTTTATGGTTTTTGCCAGGATACGGGCACAGGTTGTTTTACCCACACCACGCGGACCGCAAAATAAAAATGCCTGCGCAAGCTGGTTGTTTTTGATGGCATTTTTCAGCGTACCTGTAATATGCTGCTGGCCAACTACGGTTTCGAAGGTGGCTGGGCGGTATTTACGGGCAGAAACAATAAAATTTTCCATCGGCACGAAAATAGGAAAAATATAGGTGTTTTAAGATTGAAAAGTTGGAATGTGGAAAAGTTGGAATACTGAAATGATTTACAAAAGATTGCGTAACATTTAAGGCTAAAATTAATCTAACCGTAAAACTTTATAAATGAGAATATTAATTTTTATTAGCGCAATGTTGTTGTCTTTTTCGGGCGCTTTGATGGCACAGGTTGACACCATAAATGCTCAAAACCATAAACTGGTGATGAGCAATCTGAAAGAAGGAAAAAACAGCTACCTGGTTTATATGGCTGATTCTTTAGAAACCAAACGTACTGTTGGAGATTTATGGGAAAGAACAATTGCTTTTAAAAAGAGAGATAAAAATGAAATTGTAGAATTTGGTTGGAAATGGCTTCATGGTGATTCACTTTTGGCCACAATAACCAACATCTGTGATAAAAAGACGCTTGCGCCAATTTATCATTATGCCAATTATAAACGCAGAGGTGTTTTTGCCTACGATTATAAAACTGGCATGATGCAGCCATCTGATACCGTGAAAAATAATGATGCAATTAAGAAAGGGCCGGTTAAATTGGATATTCCGGTCATTTCATGGGAGCAGGATTTAGAAACTTATGCGTTATTGCCAATTAAAAAAGTTGGCCAGCAATTTGATATTTCCTTTTTTGATCCCAACGAAAAATCAGCAACTTACCATCGTTATGTAGTAACTGGTAAGGATAGTTTAAAATTGAATGCAGATTCATCAGTTAATTGCTGGCTGCTTAAAATTAATTACAGCAAAGACAGTTATGCCATTTTCTGGCTAACCGAAAAATCGAAAGAGGTGATTAAGATGAAAGAATACTATAAGGGTAATTATAGAATAAAGGTTAAACAATACTGATCCTTTTAATAATGCAAGTTATAAAACTGTTTATAGCTTGCATCAAATGCATCAAAACTCCCGTAAGTGAGTGCTATCGCTTTTTCGGTATCATAACCCTGTGAAGTTAGCTTGATGATGTTTTTTAATGCTGCAGTTCTTTTATTTTTAACAAAATAATAGATCATACTGTAGGCGGTATTGTAGTTGTCATCAATCCCATGCCCGTAAAAAGCACCATCATAAATCCTGAAAAACGTTTTTAACCGCTCGGTATCCTTATAAGCTAAACCCGACTTTATACTTTTGATCCGGTTGCTTTGCGGGTAAGAATATAAATTTCCTTCACTGTCAAAATCCAGGGTTTCAAAAAACTCAGCCAGTCCTTCATTTAACCATTTAGGTGCTTTTTGATAATTATACTGGAAAATACTATGACTGGCTTCATGCAATGCCACTGGGATAAAATCGCCACTCTTCATAATAAAGGCCTGGTTTATTGCCGGAATATAAAAACCAGTGGTTGACGGTGCATTGTACTTGCTTTTTTCTACACGGTAATCCTTTGATTTTCCATAAAGATTTATTTTAACCGGTACCGAGATATTTTCTCTGGTTTCGAAAATTTCGTTGCAGAACATCCGCTCGTAAGCGATCAGTTTTTCAATTTTCTTCTGTTCCGAATCACTTATTTTGCAGTTTACCAGATTGATTTCTACATATTGGGCATGTAACGTTATGCCGATTAGATTAGATATTAACAATAAAAAGAGCGTTTTCATATTTTGTTTATTTGATTACTGATTTTAATTCATGTCTGTATTCTGATGCACTTTTGCCTGTAAATTCCTTAAACAATTTATTAAAATGGCTAAAATTGTTAAAACCGCTCTCATAAGATATATTTGCAATGCTAATGGGTTTTTCAGCCAGAAGTTTAGAAGCATGCACCACACGGTACTCGTTTACAAAATGCGTAAAGGTTTTTTTGGTAATTTTTTTAAAATAGCGGCAAAATGATGGCACTGTCATGCTCGACATTTCTGCAACGTGCTGTAAACTGATCTGGTCTTGAAAATGATCTTTTACATAATTGAAAATCATATTGATGCGGTCATTATCCTGCACCTGCATTTCCATGGAGAACCCATCGGCATTTAAAATTTTATAGTCTTTGGCGTTTTCAAGTTCCTTTAATACACTCAGCAGCGTTAAAAGCCTTTCAAATGGAGCTTGGTCGTCCATCAATTCAATTTTATCGCCAACCGCACTTTTGGTACCGCTGCCAAAAGCAATGCCCGCCTTTGATTTGTCAAACAATTCCTGAATTCCCTTAATTTCTTGCAGTCCTAAAAAAGCGGAACCCAAAAAATCAGGTTTCATCTGGATTACGGTTTCGTTTTTGTTCCCGGTATTGGTATCGGTAAAACCACAATGAGGAAGGTTGCTGCCGATTAAAATCAGGTCACCCTCTGTATAGTATGAAACATGGCTACCGATCTGCCGCTTCCCGGCGCCGCCGTTCACAAAAACCATTTCTATTTCGGGATGGTAATGCCAGAGATGCGCCATGTTGTTGGCATTCTCTACATATTTAGAATAGTAGAACGAACTTCCGAAAGAAGGCTCTACCACTTCGAAACTTGGCTTCATTGTTTTATAATTTATCTTACTAAAATAAGGAAAAAATATGCTTCATTCTAATTTATGGCAAAATAGTGGTGTATTGCGGGTAATATAGCATAGAAAGTGGAAAATATGCAATCATCTATATTTCAGTTGCCTCTATACCTTAGTACCATCATATAATGATTAACTCTTTAAAAATATTGGTTATGAAAAAGTTCTTAAAAATCGGTTTAATAGCAGCGTTATTTTTTACTGCTACGGGTGTTCACGCTAACGATGATAATTTTACTTTAAAAGTAAAAGGTGAAAAAGATAAATATATCCGTTTTTCTGTAGATAAAGCAGAGGATGTAAATTTATCACTTATTGGTTCAGATGAAGAAGTTCTGTTTGAAGAAAAGATTCATGCTTCGGCTGCTTCAAGCAAAATTTATGATTTAAATGCGCTTCCTGACGGAAACTACGTGCTTAAAGTAGAGTCGGATGTAAAATTGGCCAAATATACAGTAACGATTAAAAATGGTGAGGCAATTGTATCTGAGCCAAAATTATCAAATATCTTTAAACCTGTTTACACTCAAAATGATCAGGTGATTACGCTTAACCTGGATAACCTGGATAAAAACCCGATTGAAGTTAAAGTATACAACGAGTACAATGATGAGGTTTACAACGAAGTGTTTAAAGACAAAGCACAGTTGACCAAAAAATTCAATATCAGTAAAACAGATTCAAAAGAATTAACCTTTGTGGTTAAGTTTAAAGATGAAAGTTTTGTTAAAACGATTCAAACTTATTAAACAATACTGCTAATTGATGTTGGGAGATTGTCGGATAGATAGTCTCCCTTTTTTTATTTAAGGTGGTTGAATCTAAGATTTGAGACATTGTATATTAACATATCTCACCTGCGATTCTTTAGTTTACCTATTCGCTTAGGTTTATCTCTCATCATTCCTGGCCAATAGTATTTCTTTCGGTATAAAATCTTATTAATCATTTGATTTTAAGAAATATATTGTTACTTTTGCATCCCCGTAATATACCTCGGGATTAAAAAATTAAAAACATAATTTATAACAATGAATCAGTACGAAACTGTTATCGTTCTAACCCCTTTGTTATCAGAAGAAGTTGCTAAAGAGGCATTAGCCAAATATAAAGCAGTTCTTGTTGATAATGGAGCCGAAATTGTCCAAGAGGATAATTGGGGTTTGAGAAAATTAGCGTATCCAATTGAGAAAAAATCAAACGGATTCTTCAGCTTAACTGAATACAAATCTTCAGGTGAGTTGATCGCAAAATTAGAGCTCGAATTAAAACGTGATGAGCGTGTGTTACGTTTCTTAACAATCCGTTTAGACAAACACGCTATTGCTTACAATGAGAAAAAGCGTAGTGGTGCTTTTAACAAAAAAACTAAGGAGGTTGCAGCGTAATGGCAAGAGAACAAATACAATACGTAACCGCCCCTAAAGTAGAGGATAACCGTAAAAAATATTGCCGTTTCAAGAAAAACGGAATTAAATACATCGATTACAAGGATGCAAATTTCTTGTTGAAATTTATTAACGATCAAGGTAAATTATTACCACGCCGTTTAACTGGTACTTCGTTAAAATTCCAACGTAAAGTGGCTCAGGCAGTTAAACGTGCCCGTCATATCGGTTTGTTACCTTTCGTTGCTGATCAATTAAAATAGGAGGCTAGAGATATGGAAATTATTTTAAAACAAGATATTAAAGGCCTTGGTGAGAAAGATGATGTAGTTACAGTAAAGCCAGGTTATGGCCGTAACTATTTAATCCCTCAAGGATTTGGAGCATTGGCTACTTCTTCTGCTAAAAAAGTTTTAGCAGAAAACTTAAAGCAAGCTGCTTTCAAACAAGATAAAATTAAGAAAGATGCTGAAGGTGTTGCTGAGCGTTTAACTGATGTTAAACTTTCTATCGGTGCTAAAGCTGGCGAAAGCGGAAAAATCTTTGGAGCGGTTAATACCATCCAGATTGCTGAAGCATTAAAAGCACAAGGCTTTGATGTAGACCGTCGTCGTATTACTTTCGAAACTGAACCAAAATTTGTTGGCGAATATGTTGCTAACTTAAACTTACACAAAGAAGTTAAAGTTCAGGTTCCTTTCGAAGTAATTGCTGAATAAGCATTCTTTAACGAATCAATTAAAAGTCCCGATGCAAATCGGGACTTTTTTTATGATCTAATCAATAGATTTTAGGATGATGTTATAGGCTTTATTCTGTAGTTTATTCAAGAGGTATCGTAAACGCCATAATCTGTGTTTTGTAACAAAGTCAGGGCATATTTGCTTTAATCTTGTAACAAAGTCAGGGCATTTGATGTTGAGTTGATAGAATTTGCAAAACTTAAGTCAATATTAAATTGATGCAGTAATGAAAACAATAACCTGCGGAAATAATAAATCCCCGCAAGTTCAATGAATAAGCTGTATAGAAAATTATCCTTCAGTTAGCCTTTAGGCGTTGTTGGCCTGATTTCTACCTTACTAGGCAATGTTCGGGCTGGCATAGCCAATAAATCAACAATAAGTTTGCCCATATCCTCCGGCTGAATTTTCCAGGCGTCATTTTCTGAATCGGGTTGATGATCATTGAAATGGCTTGCTACCGAACCCGGCATAATTGTGCTTACCTTTACACCATATTTCCTTAAATCAAGCATCACCGATTGGGTAAAACCTGTTAAACCAAACTTACTGGCATTGTAGGCCGATCCTCCGGCAAAAAAGTTTGTTCCTGCCAAGCTTGAAATGGTAAAGATATGTCCGTTTGTTCTTTTAATTTCATCAACCGTAGCCTTGATGCTGTAAAAAACACCTGTTAGGTTCGTATCAATGGTTTCCTTCCATAAATCAATACTTAATTCATCAATAGGCGCAAAATGACCTATTCCAGCATTGGCGATGAGTACATCTAACTGGCCCCATTTTTCCAGAATTAGGTTAACTGCTTCCTGCTGAGAAGTGAAATTGGCAACATCTGCCTCAATGGCCAATACATCGCCATGAGCTACAAGATGAGATGCGGCTTCATTTGCGCTTGCAATTGTTCTGCTGGTTATGGCTACCTTGTAACCGTTTTTTAGGAGGGCTTCGGCAATACCAAAACCGATTCCCTTACTTCCTCCTGTAATTAGTGCAACTTTCATGCTCTTGTAACGTATGATATCGAAAAATGTTTAATTAGATTTTTTGTTGCCCTGGTGAGGAAGTTCCATAATCTGGATATCCTTAAAATCGACAGGCTGACCTTCGCTTTGCAAGGCAATGAAGCCCTGCTTAAGCGCTTTACCATCAATCTTTATTTTCGGATCGTAACGGTTGGCTACACCTCCGCCAATTTGAGGTTTGCTGTATTGTAAAACAGTATCTCCGTTGATAATGTGTGTAACCAGCGAATCGCCCATAACAATTAGCTCTGCTGATACCCACTGATCGCCATCGTAGGTTTTGGATTTTGAATCAAGGCAATGGCCGTCGTATAATTTACCCTGATAAAAAATATCAGTTCCAGGTGAGCACATGTTTCCGGTAGGGCGGGGCCTTCCATCACTCAAACCTCCTAAAAACTGCATTTCAATCGAAATTGGCCAATCCTGCTCCTTGGGCATTGTTTTCGGATCTTGGGAGTGAAACATTAGCCCACTGTTGCGTAAAGTATAACTTGGGGCACCTTTTTGCAGTTCGCCAACAAAACGGTATTTTAATTTGAGGTGATAATAAGAAAATGGTGTTTTATAATAAAGATGGCCGAACTGATCATTAAAATCACCGTATTGATCATAACGAACATGTATTATTCCGTTTTCCACCCTAAAAGTATTTCCAAAATTTACGTTGTAATCGTGGTGGTGAATTTTTACATTCCAGTCTTTAATGTCTTTTCCGTTAAAAAGTGTTATCCATTTTTCTGATCTGTTTGTGATATTTTTGCTTGTACTGCAGCTCCATAAAGTAACAGCAAGAATGAGGTAAAATAGTTTTTTCATTCGGTTGATTTTTTTTGGGGTAAGTTTGAAAATCTGAATCACAAAATACATAAACAAAGTGATTTTAATTTGAATTAAGGGTTTACAACGATAATTTTGCAGGAGCGTTTTATTTCTGGTTGCTTTAAATATTTTTTTTATCATTCACCGCTCCGGTACTTCCCATCTTCCGCCGCTTTAATTACCTTTGCCCCATGGCGAAAACCCGAACAAGCAAAACCAAAAATAAGACAAAACATCCCCTCCTTAAAAGGATTACCAACATTGCCACAAAGGTATTTTTATATTTTTTGCTGGTTTCGGTATTTTGGGTAATTGCGTTGCGTTTTATCAATCCGCCAATTACGCTTTTAATGGTATTGCGAAACATTGAGCGTAAGGCCGACGGAAAGCCGTTTAAAACTGAAAAAAAGTGGGTAAAGTTCGAGGATATGTCTGATAACATGAAACGGGCAGCGGTATCAGCAGAAGATCAACTCTTTTTAAAGCATATCGGTTTTGATATGAAGGCCATCGAAAAAGCTTTCGCCAGCAACGCAAAAGGTAAAAAAGTAAAGGGTGGAAGTACTATTTCACAACAAACTGCTAAAAATGTTTTTTTATGGCCTGGCAGATCATGGATCAGGAAAGGATTTGAAGCCTATTTTACGCTATTGATCGAGATTTTTTGGAGTAAAGAAAGAATTTTAGAGGTTTACTTAAATGTTATCGAGATGGGCGATGGCATTTACGGTGCCGAGGCTGCTGCACAGGAGTATTATGGTAAATCGTGTACCAAATTAACCAAAAAGCAAGCTGCATTAATCGCTTCCTGTTTTCCAAACCCAAGAAGGTGGACACCAAAGAATGCAACTCCGTACATCAGGCACCGCCAGTATTTAATTCTTAGAAATATGAACAGGCTCGGGCCGCTTGATTTTTAATGATTAAATTGTGAATCAGTGAATAATTGATTAATCGTGGTCTTTATTCCATCTGATCTTTATTCCGCCTTTATCATCATCAACAGCTTTTAAATGCAGTACGATACCGCGCATTCGGGCTTCCCGTTTTTCTGCTTTGGTCAGATTTTCATCTCCTTTAGGGTTTCTCAGCGGAATATCCATGGCTACGTTTGTACCCTCGCCCAGCGCATATGTACCTTTTACATTGAAATTTAATGCGCTGGAATTTACCAGCATCGGACTGATTTCTACTTTATCGCCTTTAATAGTGAGTGTTCCATCCAGGTTTTTAATTTCAACATTTGATAAATTCCGGTTTGCAAAAGCAAACTTTCCAACTTTAACCATTGGATCAAAATTAACAAGTGCTGCGTTGTTCAGATTGAAAACCACTTTGCCATTGATTGATCTGGGAAGAATTTTTCCGGTATGGGATATTTTGCCGGAAATGTTAACCAACGAGGATAAGTAACCTTTTAAATTTTTGTTTGTAATGGTATTCTGTCCGAAATTATCAAAGGAATAGAAGAAGTCTTTAACGCTCACATGGCTGATCTTTGAATTGATCTTAAAACTATTTGAGGCAGCTTCCTGCATAATATTCCCGTCTAAAGATAGTTGTCCGCCAGCATGGGCCACACTTATCTTATTAAAGAATATGCCGCCACCACGTAAAGAGATGTCTGCATCGAGGTTTTTAGCCAGGAAATTATTGTAAATGGCTTTATCGACCGTTAAACGGATATTCATTTTCGAAACTTCGAGCACATTGCTCAGTTCCTTGGAAACTACTTTTTTATTTCCACCTGACTGTGTTTTTTTTGCAGTTCTTGGACCTAAAAAAGGTAAAAATTCTTTCAGGTACAATTGTGGACTCGACATTTTCAGGTTAACCAATATTTTTTCAGGCGCAGTGTAGTAAAGGTTGGCAAAATTGGCAATACTACAGCTTACATTCAGCTCGCTTTTGCCAAGCTGGAAATGCCCGTTCTGTATTGATAAATCATTTTGGTTGAACTTGATATTCAGGGCACTTTTTACCAAATGGAGCTTTCTGGGAATATACAATATATCAGCATCTGCAATTGCTATTTTTCCTGAAACAACAGGCTTTGTAAACCTGAAATTATCAATATCGGCTTTGCAATATAACCGCAGGTTTGCGGTTCCGTTTTTAAATTCAAAGTCATTTGTACCCAATGAATTGTTGAGGTTCGATAGTGGAAACTGTGAAGTAACCAATCCGGTGGCAATCGGTCGCGAGAGATTATTAACGGTAAAAGTATCGATTTTGAGCGGTGCATTAAAGTATTTTGCGGTAAGCCTGTGAAACTTAATGGAGGAGTTTTCATCCCCGATAACACCACCAACGGTATCCCGGTTGGTAAAAGATCCATCAAAATTGCAGTCTGTTAATTTACCCGCCGGAATTGAAACGATATTGTTCCGCACTGTTATCCCTACCTTAATCAAAGGATCGCCATATTTCCCTGAACCGTCATCAACAATATTGCCTCGTATGTTTACCGGTTTTTCGATTCCGAATTTCAACAATTTAGAAGAAATATTAGGGGATAAAAGTAAAGCAACGTCTTTGAACAATATATCATCCACAGCGATGCTGATGGCGAATGCAGACTTGTCAAGTTCAATTTTAGCACCGATTTTGAAAGGATGGTTGTCTATGTTCAGTATTTCAGGGCTCAATATAACAGCATCCAAATCACGACTGTAATGTGCCTTGAGCGTTCCGCTTAACGTTTTATCTTTCAAAAAGCTGCCCTTTCGTGTATTAAATGCGAAACTATTTACCTTCGTGGCCAGTTTAATTTTACCTGTCCAGCCGCTATCCGGATACTCCATTCTACCCTGGATCTGATCGATGTTGAAATTAAAGAGTTTGAAGCGTTTTTTGTTATCCAATACAAGGTTTACTTTATTAAAATCTATTTTCTTGATTTCCAGTGCAGATGATTTGGAGCTGGATTTCTCTTCTGTTTTGGGTTTACTTTTAAAAATACTGGTATTGCTGTAGCCTGTAGTATCAGTGTAGATGTATATATCCGCATTGTTTATGGCAATCTGTTTAATGTTAATGTTGCCTACAATAAGCGAAAGTACATTTAAGGATACATCTATATCCTGCGCTTTCAATAGGTCGTGCTTATGTTGTGCCCATAAACTGTCTCTCAATAAAACCCCGTTTAATGATACCGAAACTCCCGGAAAACTTTTCAAAAGCGTGGGTTCCATACCCGTTGCGGTAATTTTTCCGTTTAGGTTTTTATTCAGCTGGGATAGGATGGAGGCGAGTACTTCCTTTTTATTTCTGCTAATGTAAAATGCGCCTGCCAACCAGGTCAATATAATCAGGATAACAAAAACCGATAGGATTTTTAAAGAGATTTTGAGCCAGCGCTTCATACACATTAGTTGAGTTAACCAATATAATGTTTTTTGCGCGCTAATTGTTTGGTGCTGAATTAAAAATAATCTGCATTAGCACTATACGTTTTACGATTGGTTAGCCCAAGAGGCTTTCAAGATCAGGATGGTATTGCGAGGTTAAAAACTGGGTAATGGTAAAATCGGCCAATCGGTGCTTGTAAAAGGGATCTTCCACTAGAATTTTTTTTAATGCATCTTCATCTTTAGCAAGGGCTAAGATTATGCCACCGGTTCGTGGCACTTTGCGGCCGGAAGCCACAAAAATGTTTTTATCATAATACTTCTTTAAATATTGGACATGGGCTTTCATGTGTTCATCCAGCTCTTCAAGTGGAACGATATATTTAAGGTCTACAATGAACATAATTTTTAAAGTAAATGTGCAAAAACAGTAGCATGCCAGCTGTTTCGAAATGGAACTTCCCACTTGCTTTCAAGTTCTGCCAAATTTTGAACCATATTGTTAAATACAATTGTTTCTGAAGTAACCTGTTTAATATTCACCAAGGTTTCAAAATCTTCTTTGCTGTTTACCACAACCTCTCCATTTACTTTATAAGCCATATTGAAACGGTTAAAAAGATCGACATGATATTCCTGCTCAATTTCTTTGATCAACTTTACGGAGCTATCGATAGAGCAACCGGTAACACCGGCCTTGCTTTCGTCAACAATCAGGATAATAAAAAAACCATAACGGATTTCTGCTTTAGCCAGCAGTTCATTACCATGCGCCTTCCATTGGTTGGTAAAAGATGATAACTTGTTTATGATCTTGTTTTCTTCAGTTGAAGTAAACTTTCGATCGCTTTGGTATATCCAAACTCTTGATTGTGGAGAAAAACTCATGTACAAATTTATGATTTTAATTAAATTGGTGTGTTTAAAACGCCAACCTGATGAAAAAGTTTACACTCTGCTTGAAAATATCCCTTATTTCGGCTTTTTGTATGTTTTTATGTGCTTTTTCCGATCCGGCTTCTATGGAGCAATACACCAGTTTTCTACAAAAATCATTTACCGATCACTACGATACCAGTCAGGAAAATAGCCAGGTTAAACGTTATGAACTTAATGTTACCAACAATGGGTTCTGCCGTTATAAGCGTTATTTCAATAACGGTAAAACTGAATATTTCGCGTTCAAGCTCGCTAAGTTTAAAGATATGGATTATTATGGAACAACAAATTCAGGTAAACTGTATATCCGTACCAAAGGAGATGATGTGATTGTGCAGACCTATAAAGATAGGGGAGGTGATGTAGATTCGATGGCTACGCAGATCATTATACCGGTAAAAAATATGGAAGCAGAAGAATTGAACCAGATTCGTGATAACCTGGAAAATATTACGAAGCTACCGCTGGCTGAAGTGTCTAAAGCAGAAGTAAAATCTGAAGATTAATTGCGGCTTATCATCCTCTCAACTGTGGCCATCGCCTAATGGAGATTTCTCGAATACCTTCCACTCCGCTCAAAACGACGAAACCATAGAGGAATTTTAGTGAAATTATTTACAACCCATTTGCCCTTGCGGTAATTTCTGCAATATCCAGTACCTTAACTTCCTGTTCCTTATCTTTTAATTTGATACCGTCGCTCAGCATGGTCATGCAAAATGGGCATCCTGCTGCAATAAACTGTGGATTGGTTTCTAAAGCTTCATCGATACGTTCAACATTGATATCTTTTTTTCCTTTTTCCGGTTCTTTAAACATTTGTGCGCCACCTGCACCACAGCATAAGCCATTGCTTTTGCAACGTTTCATTTCTACAAGCTGTGCGTCCAAAACTTCCAGGGCTTTGCGTGGAGCTTCATAAATTCCGTTCCCGCGACCTAAATAACATGGATCGTGATAGGTGATTTTTTTACCTTTGAAGCTTTCGCCACCCTCGGCTTTAAGCTTTCCTTCGTTAATTAAATCCTGTATCAACTGCGTATGATGAATCACCTCGTAGGAGCCACCTAAGCCAGGATATTCATTTTTGATGGTGTTGAAACAATGCGGACAGCCGGTTACTATTTTTTTAATGTTATAGGCATTCAAAACCTCAATATTGGTCATGGCCTGCATCTGGAAAAGAAATTCGTTCCCTGCTCTTTTCGCGGGATCGCCAGTACAGCTCTCTTCGGTTCCTAAAACAGCATATTTTATACCTACATGATGAAGGATTTTACAAATGTCGCGGGTAATTTTCTGCGCCCGTTCATCGTAACTTCCTGCACATCCAACCCAAAATAATATTTCCGGTTCTTCACCTGCGGCCATTAATTCGGCCATTGTAGGTACTTTAAATTCCATTGTTGTATTATCTAGTATCAGGTTTAAGCCTGATGTAATTATTATTTTAATTCAATGCCAACTGAAAACTGTTTTTGTTAACTTTCCTGTGCCCAGTTAAAGCGGTCGGCCGGTGAGTATTTCCAGGGTGCCTGGTTATTTTCTATATTCCCCAACATGGCATTGATGCTTGCAGGTGCCTGCGATTCTTCCATGACTGCAAAGCGGCGAAGCTCCATTATAATTTGTAAAGGATCTATATTTACCGGGCAGGCTTCTACGCATGCATTACAGCTGGTACAAGCCCATATTTCCTCTCTGCTGATGTAATCGTCCAATAAAGATTTTCCATCCTGATGTTCAGTCCCGTGTTTGTCAATGTTTTTGCCAACTTCTGTAATGCGGTCGCGGGTATCCATCATGATTTTCCTTGGCGATAAAAGTTTGCCAGTGATGTTTGCAGGGCATACGGATGTACATCTACCACATTCGGTACAGGTATAAGCATTCATTAAATTAACCCAGCTTAAATCGGTTACATCCTTTGCACCGAATTTACCAGGCTCAGTTTCTGCCGGAACAAAAGATGGATCGAGCATCGCTTTCACCTCATTGGTAACTGAAGCCATATTGGTAAATTCACCTTTAGGTTCCAAATTGGAAAAATACGTATTTGGGAATGCAAACAGGATGTGAAAATGTTTGGAGTAGGGAAGATAGTTTAAGAATGCTAAAATTCCGATGATGTGAAACCACCAACAGCTGCGTTCTACGATGATCAATGCACTTTCAGTTGAAGGCAGGATGTTCATTAAATACTGACTCACCGGAAAGGCACCTGCGCTAATATAATGGCTGGCTCCCAGGAGTTGCAGTTTGGCATCTGCGGCATTCATAAGCAAAAATGCACTCATTAATAAAATCTCAGTAATTAAAATGTAATTCGCATCAGATTTTGGCCAGCTTTTCATCTCTACACCACTAAAGCGCTTAAGTTTAATGACATTTCTGCGGATCAGGAAAATAACGCAGGAAACCCAAACGGTAAAGGCAAGTATTTCGAAAGAACCGATTAAAAAGTTATATAAACCGCCTAACCCATTAAAAATGCGGTGTGTGCCAAAAAGTCCATCGATCATAATTTCGAGCACTTCAAGGTTAATGATTACAAAGCCGATGTAAACAAAAAAGTGTAGAAAAGCAGGGATGGGGCGCACTACCATTTTTGATTGTCCAAAGGCTACACGAAGCATTGTCATTAGCCTTTTTTGTGGCTGATCATTGCGATCGACCGGTTTGCCTAAGCGGATATTGCGAATTATTTTACGCAGGTTTACTATAAACAGCGCAATTGCTGCAAGTGTAAGTACTAGAAAGAGGATCTGTGCCACCATGCAATATTAGATTGTTTACGCTAAATTAGGATATTAATCTAAATAAATTACTATGCATGCATAAAAAAATATATAAAATTATTTGTTTGTACTCATTCTAAGCATTGTTTAAGGCATATTTTTAGCATGATAAAAAATTAATTAATTGATAATCAGTATCAGAATGAAATAATTGAAAAAAAGTTTTGCTTTTGAAAAAAGAACACTACATTTGCAATCCCAAACGGATGGTGCCATAGCTCAGTCGGTAGAGCAAAGGACTGAAAATCCTTGTGTCCCTGGTTCGAATCCAGGTGGCACCACTTCCAAAAGCCTTACAGAAATGTAAGGCTTTTTTGGTTTATTGGCTTTTTTTAAGATTATAGTGTTCAAAATAGCTTAAACCGATCAGTTAATTTTTTCTCGTTTACATTAATAGAGGCATAATGCGTAAAGAAATATTTTCTTGTCCGAATTAATTTATGGAAAAAATATTTTTCAACGCATCTTATTGCATGTCAAAAAGATGCGTCTTTGACGGTTGTTTTTAAGAAAAAAACCGATATGCTTTTTTTGGATTTGATGAAAAGAATACTACATTTGCATTCCCAAAAGGGGGTGCCATAGCTCAGTCGGTAGAGCAAAGGACTGAAAATCCTTGTGTCCCTGGTTCGAATCCAGGTGGCACCACTTCAAAAAGCCTTACAGCAATGTAAGGCTTTTTTGGTTTATGGATTATTCTTAAAAGGAAGTTTCCATGGATCAAGCGGAAAAGTTGGGGGGAATCGAATAATTTGTTTCTTTTGTATTTAATAGTAATTACAAATTCCCTTGAATCCAGCCGAACAAACCCTTATCAGTTTTTTATTACCAGAAGGCATTCTGGATTATTTCGAAATACTCAAAGTCGAAAAAGAGTCGAAAGAGCTTCAGATCTTTCTTGAAGAGAAGAATATAGCTCCCTCTGGTTACGGGATAACTGAGCTCGAATCAAAGGGCTTTCTTCCAGAAGTTTCCATTCAGGATTTTCCTATCCGTGGGCAAAAAGTTGCCTTACGTATCAAGAGACGTAGATGGACGGTAAAAAAGACTGGGGATATCATTGGTAGAGATTGGGATTTAGTAAGAAAAGGGACTCGGATGACTACGGAATTCGGTCTTTTTTTAAAAGGAATATTTGGATAACCACCCCATTAGCTGCTATCATTTAGGGCATTATTTCCAAATAGACGGCAAACAACTCCAGGAGCAATATAAAGAGCACATCAGTGATTATAGTAGTTGGGATCAGAAAGGGCATGCGGATGATTGGATGCTTTTTGTAAAGAATGTGAGCCCCAGGCTCAGTATTGATGAAACAGCTTTATCCAATGGAGAGCTTTATACTATTGTAACCAATAAGGAAGCCAAAGGTAGAAAGAGTGCTATTGTAGCGATGATCAAGGGTACGGTGGCCGAAAACATTATATCTGTACTGAAAAAGATTCCGGAAATACTGAGAAAACGGGTGCGGGAAGTAACCATGGATATGGCTGCCAACATGCAATTGGCCATAAAACGATGTTTTGTAAACGCGCATCGGGTATTTGATCGTTTCCATGTTCAGAAATTGGCTTATGATGCAGTTCAGGAAGTTAGGATAAAGTATCGTTGGGAGGCTATCGATGCAGAAAATGAGGATATCGCAACGGCAAAAAAGAACAAAACTGCTTACCATCCAGAAGTGTTGGCTAATGGAGATACTTTAAAGCAATTGCTGGCGCGGAGCAGGTATCTTTTGTTTAAACATCCCTCAAAATGGACACGGAATCAAGAACTTAGAGCAGAGCTACTTTTCATAAGGTATCCCAAATTAAAGAATGCATATAATATTGCCCAAAAATTGGGAGATATATTCAGGTTGTGCAAAAGTAAGGAACAGGCCTTTAAAAGATTGGCAATCTGGTATAATAAGGTCGAAGCATGCGGAATTGATTCCTTTAGGACTGTTGCCAGATCAATTCAATCGCATTACCTGTATATCCTTAACTTCTTTATTAACAGGGCTACAAATGCTTCTGCAGAATCTTTCAATGCCAAGATCAAAGCCTTTAGAGCAACATCGAGAGGTGTAAGGGATATTAAGTTTTTCTTATTCAGATTATCGAAAATATATGCCTAGAGTTTAACTCCCCCAACTTTTCCGCTTGATCCGTTTCCATTTATTAAAGGGCCTGTTTTTTTTTAAGTTTCGATATGGTCATCCGGTTTTTCGGCTAATTCTTTGACTTTATCTAATGCTTTTGGCCATGTTTTTTCGAAATATTCAAGCCATTCCTTGTTGATTCCCATATCAATGATCAGCTCCGTTTTACCTTCTCTTTCATTTAATGTGTAATTCTCCAGCGACTCACCCCAGTCATGCAGTTTCTGTTTACCGTCCATTATTTCGCCGATGTGCTTTATAGACATATATTTATCCGGGATATTTTCTTCTATAATGGCTACCATTCCATCCCCCTTACTATCATGGAACAGTGCTGTACTTCCTTTTTGCCAATCGGTTTTTACCTGTGATCCCTCTGCAAAAACGGCGGTCCATTTGGGATAGGTTATTGCGCCAAAAAGAACTTCCCAAACTTTTTTCGCTGTGGCGTTAATTGTGATTTTGAATTCAATCTTTTCCATGATTTTATTTTTTTATCCGTTTTCCATTAAACTAACCCAGGCATTTACAGCTTTTTTCAAAGCAATTTCGTGTTTCTCCACATCGGCCATTGAATAAAACTTAGCATAAGCCTTTCCTTTTATTTGTTCTTCGAGAAATCCGAAATCATCATTTAATAAAGACGCTTTATGAAAAATGACTACCACATAGTTTTTTATTTTTGGGTTTACAGTAGCCATATCTTCTTTGAACTTGAAGCTTGGTCCTCCCCATTTAATATCACATTCGATTTTAGGATTAGCAGTTGTAATGATATTGATCACCTTTTCCATTTCCTTCTTTAAAGGATGATCCAACTGATCCATGAAGGTATTGACTTTGGCAATGCTCATAACCGGTATTTTATACATCAAATTTGCGGATGATTTGATTGAATTGAGCGGTGTAAAAACGACAATTTATGGGGGCATATGGACTTTTGATTTTAATGTTTTTTAACATAATTATCTCAGAATAAAGTAATTTAATCGGTAGATTTACCTAGTTGAACGTTACATATGTTCAACTACACAATATTTTGAATTAAATTCAGTTTGTTGGTAAACAAATACGGATCAATTGACAAACTTTAGCGTTGGCTAATGCGTATATATCAATAATAATACTACTGCAAAAAATCTATGAGAAATAATAAATTTACCCTTTTGGCTATGCTGGGCTTTTTAAGTTTGGTTACGGTTACGGCTTGTAAAAAAAGCAGTATTGAGCCTGAGCCAGAACCTCCAGTAGTTCCTACAACGCCTACTCTATCTGGAACAAGGGATGAGCTGACAAAGGATTCGATCTTTTTATATGGTAAGGAACTTTATTATTGGAACACTTCATTGCCAGCTTATGATGTATTTAAACCGCGCAGCTTCAGCTCAAACGAAACGGAGCTGTATGCTATGACACAATATTCTACGGATCCATCAACAGGAAAGCCATATGAATTTGTGAGCAATTCTGCGGAGCCTAAGTATTCGTTTTTTGATTATAGCGCTGCAACTACTGGTAAAACGGGTGCGCTAAAAGCAGATGTAAACGGTTCTGCAAATGATTACGGTTTTTCTGTTCAGTACAACAATGAAACAGATCTGCGTGTAAAATATGTTTATCCAAATTCGCCAGCAGCACAGCAGGGTTTAACACGCGGTTGCAGGTTAACGGCTGTTAATGGACGAACAGAGCTGAGCTATCCTAATGCAATTAATTTTTTGAATACTGCGATATTTGGTACAAATCCGAGTATAACGCTGGCATTCAACGATATAAACGGCAATCCAAAAACAGCTGTTGTGTCCAGTTCATTTTACACGGTCAATCCAATTTTGTATACCCATGTTTATACTGTGGATGCAAAAAAGGTGGGCTATATCGTTTTCAATAGTTTTACCAATAATGTGTCGGCTGCCATAAATACCACCTTCGCAAGTTTTGCAGCACAGGGCGTAACAGAATTGGTTGTTGATTTGCGCTATAATGGCGGAGGGTACGTTTCTACTGCAACCCAGATGATTAATTTAGCTGCCCCTGCAGGTGAAACAGGTAATACAATGTTTACTTCCTATTACAATAACTATTTGCAATCGATTACCACTGCACAGCGGAAAGCTTCGATATTGGCACACCAGCCTTTGCTTGATGATGCGGGTAAACTACAAACTTTTACCACTGGTGTAAATGGAAAGTATGCCACTTATGCGGATTTAAATTATTCTCCCACATCGGCAGATAATATTGAGAAATTTGCAAAATCAGGATCACTGACTTTAAACAGAATTTATTTCATTGTATCTGGTTCTACAGCATCTGCAAGCGAATTAACAATTAATAGCCTAAAACCTGTAATGGATGTAAAACTAATTGGCAGAACAACCTATGGAAAACCGGTTGGTTTCTTTCCGATAAGAATTGATAAGGTAGATATGTATATTCCTGAGTTTGAAACCAAAAATAAGCTTGGCGTTGGTGGTTATTATTCGGGTTTAACTGTTGATAAGGAATCATCTGAAGATTTAACAAAAGCCTGGGGTGATGAAACAGAAACCTTATTGGCCTATGCATTACTGTATGCAAAAACAGGGAATTTTGTAACCACGGGAGCTAAAACCGCAAGTTTAAGTGCTACTGCAACAGTAATGCCATCAAAGTTATCCGTGGCAGAATTAAAGGCTGTGGACGAAAAATTAGATCCGAAAGGATTTAAAGGTATGGTAATGACACCTGATAAAAGATTTTAACTACGTTTTTAATCAAAAATGCCCTTGCTTACAGGGCATTTTTTAACTATTCTCGCTGCAATTTCAGCTTTTTTACCAAAATAAATCTTTCAAAGAACCTTCTCAAAAAATATTTGATTCAGGGTACCAGTTCCGAATTGCGATTGATTTTATTTGTTTATGACCTAAAGCAGTTAAATGTATTTTAAGAGATATTTTAAAATAGGCATTGATAAGGTCACTAAGAATTTGTTATCTCTATAGGGGTTTGTAGGAAAAGATTTTCTAAATTTTTTAGATCAGCATTGTAATGTAATTCCGTCAATTTCAGTTTTAGCGCCTGGATGTTTACTTGTAATGGCAAAAAAAAGGGTCAAGTTTTTTAAAACCTGACCCATTTAATCAATTGCTAAATTGGCTATTTTTTACAGTAATATCTTACTGCTGATGTCTTTATTGATGGTGATATATCCCGGATATTTAACCGGTGTATTGCCCAACATAAAAGTCGGCTTTATTTTGATGGTTAATAAACCGAGTTTCTCATCTTTAGAAGATGATCCTTTTTGGGCTGCTTTAATGATGTCGTTAAACACATTTCCATTTGATACCAATCCATAAATATTGCTCACCAATTGAACAGGTACCGTAACGGTTTGTCCCTGTGCAATGCTTACATTTTGGTTTACTGTTCCTTCTGCCAGGTCGGTGTTATTTACCAGTATTTTGTATTCGAACTGGTTAATCGCCGCCAGGTTAGCAGATGGATTGGTGATCTCTAAATTAAGGTTTGCCCTTAACGGTATGTCTTTTCTTAATAAACCCAAGGCCACACCCGGTAAACTGCTTAAACTAAAACTCTGCTGGTCCATTAACTTTTTTACATCTGTGCCTGCAACGCTCACCTGTTGTACACCTGTAATTTTATAGGTGCAATTTTCAAGGGCTTTTATTTGCTGTGCCTGCCTGTTTACCCCACATCCAAAAATGCTGATGGCTACCAGGAAAAGCAATAATTTTTCTTTCATGCTATTCATAACGCCAAAATAGTAAAACTATTTCAGCTGCATTGCTGCTTTAACAAAATAAGTTAGGCTTCAGGCGTAACAGTTTCTACATTACCATCATCACTTTGATTTTCCTCTTGTTGGTTATCACTGCCTGTTTCTGTTTGTTCTCCATTACTTTCTTCAGCATCATTTTCAGTTTTAACCTCCTTTTCTGTAGAGGGGATAACCGTTTCTATGTTCATTTGTACATCATCAGTAGGTTTTGGATGGTTACTGTTGTTTTCGGCCGATGTTTTTTCTTGTTCGTTTTCCATGGTATAAATCTGTTTATATTAATAAATCAAATCCAGGTGTATTTTGTTTGCTATTTTTATGAAGCATTTGTCTCATTTTTTAACTTTACCGAAAAAAATCGAACAATATGGCCGTTAACATCAGAAAGATAACAGCAGCAGACAATGTGGCTACTGCAGCAATGATCAGGACAATTTTAGAGGAATTTAAGATCGATAAACCAGGTACGGTTTATACTGACCCTACAACTGATCGGTTATCCCTCCTTTTTGAACATCCGGGATCGGCCTATTGGCTTGCAGAAGAAGATGGTGAAATTATCGGCGGATGCGGTATTTATCCTACCGAAGGGTTGCCTGCGGGCTGCGTGGAACTTGTAAAATTATACACATCGGCAGCTTCACGGGGAAAAGGCGTTGGTAAAATGCTAATGGAGAAGAGCATTGAGTCTGCACAGCATTTTGGTTATAATGAAATTTATCTCGAATCGTTTCCCGAACTCACCACTGCTGTTGCCATGTATGAAAAAACAGGTTTCAAAAAGCTGTCTGCTCCTTTGGGCAATTCGGGGCATTTTGCCTGCAATGTTTGGATGTTATTGGTGCTTTAGCTTATTTTTTAACTCAATAAGGTCTGATTTATCATTGCAATGTTTTAGTGTTGGCTCAACGTCATTTATAATTAAGATGGTGGTGAGTTGGTTTAATTAAGGATATTTTTGCAATCTACATTTATCCCTTTTTAAGTTATGGCTGATCACTTATTAAAAAATATACCTTACTCTGTACTCGATCTTGCAACTGTTTTAGATGGTTATACTGCTGCTGATACTTTTAAAACCAGTCTTGATCTGGCCAAGCAAGCTGAAAGTTTAGGCTATACACGCTATTGGTTTGCCGAACACCATAATATGGCTGGTGTAGCGAGTTCTGCAACGGCAATACTTATCGGCTATATTGCAGGCGGAACGGAAAGTATCCGTGTGGGTTCTGGCGGGATTATGCTGCCTAACCATGCGCCTCTAATTGTAGCCGAGCAGTTTGGTACGTTGGCTTCGCTTTATCCAAACCGGATTGATTTAGGTTTGGGCAGGGCACCAGGTACTGATCAGGTTACTGCAATGGCTATCCGTGGCGAAAACTTTAACGCGGCCCATAATTTCCCCAGAGATGTAGAAAGATTGCAGCAATTGTTTTCTGCCAGCAATAGCCGCGCAAGCGTTAGGGCTATTCCTGGGGAAGGATTGGATATTCCGATATGGATTTTAGGTTCTAGCACCGATAGTGCGCGTTTAGCAGCTGAAAAAGGGTTGCCTTATGCCTTTGCGAGTCATTTTGCGCCAACTTATTTTGAACAGGCCATCTCTATTTATAGAAATAATTTTAAGCCCTCTGTATTTTTGCAGGAACCATATGTAATGGCTTGTGTAAATGTTGTGGCTGCCGATACGGATGAGGAAGCAGACAGTTTATCAAGCTCGGTAAAGCGCATGTTTTTGGGTGTAATTACAGGCAAAAGAGAGTTGTTAAAACCAGCGATAGATGATATCAATCAATATTGGGACCGCATGGAAAAAGAAGCAGTTGAGCAAATGCTGTATTACTCTTTTATAGGCAGTGCAGAAACGATTAAAGAAAATTTAGAGGCTTTTGTTACAAAGTATGGTGTAAACGAAATTATGAGCACCTCGCATATTTACGATCATCAGGCAAAATTGCATTCGAATAAAATATTTGCAGCATTATTTGGTTAAAAGAAAGTTCGTTATTTTGCGCCATTAACCACCGGGCTTACAGAGAAAGATCACAGAGGGCACAGAATAAAACCCATTGAGAAGCTGCGACAACTTCTTGGATCTTTGGCAACCTCGATCGCCTAATGTTCTAGATATTGAGGATGAGCGCAGGATACTTATTATTGTGCATTTTCCACCATTAACCACCGAGTTTACAGAGAAAGATCACAGAGGGCACAGAATAAAACCCATTGAGAAGCTGCGAGAATCTCCTAAATCTATCGCAACTCAATCGGTTAATTTTACAGCAGATATTGAGGTTGAGCGCAGGATACTTTTCATTGTCTATCGTAGATTTTCCATTAATAACATCTACACTTTAAGATTTATTAATAATAAGGGAATATAAGGCCGCTAGCTTTGCTGCGAATAAAGCAGCATCCCTTGAGCGAAATCCTACTTTCATCTTTACAGTGCGGAAGCCACCAGGCTATGGAAGAAATTTACCAGGTTTATTGGGAAGATGTTTTTGATGCTGCCCTCAAAAAAACCGGTGATGAAGCACTCGCACAGGATATTACACAGGAAATTTTTATCTCCCTATGGGAAAACCGCACTTCCCTAAACCTTACAGCAAGTTTAGGTGCCTACCTGCATGGCGCAGTAAAATATAAAGTAATTAATTATTTCAGATCAGGCAGTGCTAAAGCGCAGCATCAAAATGCACTTTCCATGCTCATGGATAAACAGCATACAGCCGCTGCAGATGATAAACTTATATTAAAAGAGCTCCATTTAGAAGTTGATGCCGCTATTGCGCTCCTCCCAGAGAAAATGCAACTGGTATTCTCAATGAGCAGGAAACAGGAAAAATCCATAAAAGAAATAGCTTCAGAACTTGACGTTTCTGTACAAACGGTGAAAAATCAAATCTCGGCAGCCCTGAAACTGCTCAAAAAAAGCCTTTCCTATATCCTGTTAATCGCCATGCTGATTGGCTTAACATAAAGTTAATGTATCGATAACATTTTTGGTTAGTACCGATCTGCTTTTCAACTGACATGTATTTAAATGACAGAAGAACAGGCAAAGGAACTGCTGCAGAAATTCCTCGATAAGCAGGCAAATCCGGAAGAACAAAAAAAAGTTGAAGAATGGTATGCCGCGCTCGATCAGCAAAAAGTTGAAGTGGCTGCCGACCTTAAAGCAGCAATTGGAGCGCAGCTATTTGTTAACCTTAAGGCGGCAATGCGTAATGAAACTCAGCATCACAAAGTATTTAAGCTCAAATTTTTTGTCAGGATTGCAGCAGCCGCACTTATTATCATTACAGTTGGTTTAAGCATTTGGAAAAGCAGTTCGCCAGTAAGTTCAAACGGAAACCAGCTTACCGTAATTACGGGGAGTAAAGAGCAGAAACGCATTACCTTATCCGATGGTTCGGTGGTTATGCTGGGCCGTTCAGCAAAAATTATCTACCCAAAAACATTTTCTTCAAACAGTCGCCACATCATAATAAAAGAAGGCGAAGCTTTTTTCGACATTGCCCACCAAGAGCAAAGACCATTTACGGTGCATACCACATCGGGTGTTGATATCAGGGTATTAGGTACGTCGTTCAAGGTGAAATCCTATCAGGCCAGTAAACACATCGAGGTTGCTGTAGTTACCGGAAAAGTTTCGGTAAGCAACAAAAATGGAAATCTGGGCACGCTGATTAAAGATGAATTTTTAACCTATGATAAAGATGGCGGCCGTGCATCAATCCACAAGGTGAAAGCGGCAGCCTTTGTAGAACTTGCTTTTGAAGGCGCAACGTTGGAGCAGGTGATCAACAAACTCCAATATGTGTACAGCATTAAAATCTCTTTGACCGATACCGCTTTGAATAAACTTAAAACTACGGCAGTTTTTAGCAGCAGGCAATCGCCCGAAGAAATTCTGGATATCATCTGCAGTTTGCACCACCTAAAATTCAATGCATCCAAAAACCATAAAACATTTAATATATACAGATGAGATAAGGATATGATACAACAATCATCTGCGGTACCGATCAGATCGGCCACCGTAATCTTTCTTTCTGGCAGAAAAAGTCAGCACAATTAAAGCTTTACAAATAAATAAAATCAAACAAATTAAACAATGAAAACAACCTCCCCTAAGAGGACTCCAGCGCTTCATAAGATCATGAAATACTCATGTTTAACATTTTCAATTCTCTGCATATTTTGCAGCTCAATACTGGCTTCGGCAGGTATGGCGCAAAAGTTAGCGCAAACAACGGTGAGCATTACAATTGGCAAAGGCCGTAAGATGACCGAAATTATCAAAGAAATCGAATTGCGAACGGGACTGAGTTTTGTGTACAACCCTGACCAGTTGCAGCAGAAAAACACGTATGTAAGCGGCGATTTTACCACTGAGCCCGTAAGATCGTTACTTGATAGGCTTGGTTTACAGGTTTTAGAAAAAGGCGACTACATCATACTCAATAATGCAGTATTTAATAAACCCGACAGAGTAATTACCGGGATAGTAAAAGATTCTACAGGTGTTTCTTTACCTGGCGTTTCGGTTAAAGTATTGGGTACACAAAGCGGCACCATAACCGATGGCAACGGTGCTTACCGCATTGAAGTGGGGGCAGATGCCGTACTCTCGTTTTCGATGATCGGGTACCGTACCAAAGAAATAAAAGTGGGCGAAAGCCAGGTGATTAACATGATTTTAAGTGAAGAACGATCTACACTTGCCGATGTAGTGGTAGTGGGTTACGGAACGCAGAAAAAAGAAACGTTAACGGGCGCAATCAGCATTGTAGGGATGGATAAACTTTCTTCCCGATCGCTGAACAGTGTAGGGGAGGTACTTGCCGGAAAAACCCCAGGTGTAATTGTTACCAATGAGGGTGGCGATCCAACATCTATGCCGCGTATCAACGTTCGTGGCTCTGGTGGTATCAACGGTGAAAATGCGCTTTATGTAATCGATGGATCTATTTTTACAGGTACACCACAGCTAAATCCCAATGATATTGAATCCATTTCGGTATTAAAAGATGGATCTGCAGCAATTTATGGCGCAAGAGCTTCGGGAGGCGTAATATTAATTACCACCAAAAAGGGCAAAAGCGGCAAAATGCAGATCAGTTTTGATGCCAAGGTTGGTTGGCAAAATGCCTGGAAAAAACTAGAATCTTTAAATGCACAGCAACGTGCACAAGTGGCCGCAACAGCCGCTAAAAACGGCGGAACCACCATTTTGCCTGCCTTTGATGCTACGAAATATCCCGATGGGCAGATTACCCGCACCAACTGGATGGATGAAGTATTTAGAGAAGGTTTATTGCAGGATTACAATGCCGCTATAAACGGTGGAAGCGAAAAATCCAACTATTACCTAAGCTTCAATTACCGCAATGCAGAAGGAATTGTATTAAATACCAAAAGCAAACGCTATAACTTTAGGATTAATACCGAGCATGAGGTTACCAATTGGTTAAAAGTTGGCGAAAACCTCTCTTACAGCAGTACCAACGGAAATGGTGCCAACACCAGCAGCGATTATACGGGGGCCTTACTTTCTGCAATTTATTATCCAACCAACGGAACACCGTATAATGCCGATGGCAGCTTTGCCGGTTTGCCAGGGCCATATGCCGGAGATTATGGTGATATTGTTAACCCTGTAGCAGAGTTAAATCGCATCGATATCAATAACCCTATAAATGTATTGGTAATTAATCCTTACGCCAATATTAAACTGGCCAAAGGTTTAACATTTAGGTCTAACTTAAGCATTACCAAAACAGATGCTTCTTTTAAAAGTTTTACACCTAAAAGGCCTGAAGTAGGAAAGCCGGTATTGAGCAATAGTTTGCAGGAAAGCAGTAACCGCAATAATGATTTCTTAACCGAACAAGTATTAAATTATAAAAATACTTTTGGTAACCACCAGCTGGATGTTACCGGAGGTTATTCATTTCAAAAAACACAGTATAGAAGTTTATTCGCTTCAGGTGCCGGTTTTGATGATGAATCGCCGCAGTACAGGTATTTAATGAATGCCACAGTAATACAGCCATCCTCAAGCGGTTACACAGCACAGGCCTTATCATCATTGTTTTTACGTGCAAATTATAACTACCGCGAAAAATATCTGGTATCGTTAATCGGTCGCCGCGATGGTTCATCTTTACTTACCCAAAATAACAGAACCAGAAATTATGGTTCGGCTTCTGCCGGATGGATCATCAGCAAAGAAGATTTTCTTAAAAATGTGAGATGGTTAAATGAATTGAAATTAAGGGGCAGCTATGGTTTTCTTGGCAATTTAGCCTCGCTAACTTCCGATGCGGTAAACCCGTTATTGGCACCAACACAAAGTTACTTCGGGCAAACGCCAACTTTGCAAAATGGTTATGTTCAAAATGTTTTGGCCAATGTTAACATTGCCTGGGCAGAATCCAAACAAACCAATCTTGGTGTTGATGTAGCCGTATTGGGACGTTTAAACCTTTCTGCAGATTATTTTATTAAAGAAATCGATAAAATGATCCTAACCAGAACTTTACCGGGAACCGCAGGTTTAAATACGCAAATTATTAATGCAGGTAAGGTAAGAGATAAAGGTATCGAACTGGGTTTAACTTACAACAGTGATAAAAATGCAGCATTTACCTACTCGGTAAATGCTACCTTAACAAAAATAAACAACAAAATAGAAGAACTTATACCCGGTATAGAAAACCAGGTAGTTGCTACCAATTTCCGCAATGAGGTTGCCCCACTTACCAATAGGGTGGGCCAGCCGCTGTATAGTTACTTTGTATTAAAAACAGATGGCATTTTCCAAAGTCAGGCAGAAGCTGATAACTATAAAAATGCTAAGGGAAGTAAAATTCAGCCTAATGCAAAAGCAGGTGATTTTAAATTCGTAGATATTAATGGCGATGGATCAATTGATGGTAACGACCGTTATTTTGCAGGCAGTGCTTACCCGGATTTTTCTTACGGCTTAAGTTTTAATGCAAGCTATAAAAACTTCGATTTCAACATTTTTGCACAGGGCGTACAGGGCAATAAGTTGTTTAATGCTGTGAAGCGTACTACTTACAGTGCTGCCGGACCATCTTATAACAAACTGGTAGGAATTTTGGATGCTTGGTCGCCGGAAAACCCAGGAGGAAAAGTGCCGATAATATCAACCAGTGATGCCAACGGAAATTTTGCAGCTTCGGATTTTTATGTAGAAAACGGCTCATATCTGCGTATCCGCAACGTAACACTTGGTTACAGTTTGCCAAAATCTATTGCTGGCAAATTAAAAACAGGTGGAGTAAGAATTTATGCTACAGCAAACAATCTTTTCACCATCACCAATTATTCAGGCTTTGATCCAGAAATCGGAATGGACAATAACGGGGTAGATGTTGGCCGCTATCCGCAGGCCCGAAGCTTTATCCTTGGTTTAAGTGTAAATCTATAATCACAACAACAATGAAAAAGAATTTAAAATATATCGCATTTGCAGCAATTGCTGTTTTTTCTTCATGCACAAAAGAACTTGATATTGTACCAGAAGGATCTCCTTCGGCGCAGAATTTTTGGAAAACAAAAGAAGATGCACTGAAAGCTGAGGGCGGCATGTATGAAAACTATAATGCAGAAGATTTTTACGGTCGCGGAATGTTCTGGTTTATCAATGCCAGCGATGATATGGTTACCGGACGAAATAAACCAGAGGCCGATAACATTAAAAACTTTAACCGTACCTATGTTGGCGGAGGTTATACCGAAACCCAGTGGAGTATGCGTTATGCCATTATTAAACGCGCCAACGATATCATTACCAATGTACCTGGCATCACAATGGATGAAAGCCTAAAAAAACAGATTATTGGCGATGCCTATTTTAATGCTGGGTTGGTTTATTTTCAGCTGGCTGCAAACTATGGAAATGATAAAGCAGGGGTGCCAATCGTTACCCCAGATACCGACGCTGCCAAACCAATTGCCCGTGCAAAAAACGTAAATGAAAATTACGACTACATCATCTCGCTTTTATTAAAAGCAGCAGATAACCTTCCTTTATTTTCGGCAATGAAAGCAGCCGATTATGGCAAAGCACATAAAACCGCAGCCTGGGCTTACCTTGCTAAAGTATACCTGTACAAAAAAGATTATACCAACGCAGCAAAATATGCCGATATGGTAATTACCTCAGGGCAGCATGATTTAGTAAACACTAATTTTGCAGATGTATTTAAAGCCTCAAACAATTGGTCTAAAGAATATATCTGGTCGGTAGTTTGTACGCCAAGTGGTGGTGGTACAGGCTGGGGGAGCAAGCTTCCGGGTGTTATGTTAACCAATAAAGCCTGGGGAATTTACAATGGCTGGGGTTATTATCTGCCAACCAAAGAGCTTTACGATTCATACGAAGCGGGCGATCAACGCCGTGAAGCCACCATTTTAAAACCTGGCGATAAATTTATGTTTTTCGGTGCCGAACGCAGTTTTACCAAAGATGCAGGGGCAACATCAAACTACCAGTTTAAAAAGTACATGGAGCCGTTTTCTTATGCCAACCCAGTTCCAACACACGTTAATCCGAATGGCGATAACGGAACAACAGATTTAAATGTACCGCTAATGCGTTATGCAGAGGTGTTATTAATTAAAGCAGAAGCTGCGATTAACCTTGGAGGCGGTGGAGCAGGCGATGCCGAGCTGAACAAAATCAGGCTGCGTGCAGGTTTAAGTGCTAAAACAGGAATGACAATCGAAGATCTTAAACGCGAACGCCGTAACGAACTGGCAGGCGAATGGGCAGATCGTCACCGCGATTTAGTAAGGTGGGGCGATGCGCAATCCACTTATGCTAAACCATTACATGATTTTGATGGAAGTGTAATCTGGCCGGCCCGAACCTTCAATCCACAGGTTCATGATGTTTGGGCAGTACCACAAAGAGAAATTGACAACAGTGCTGGCGTAATTAAACAAAACCCGGGATGGTAAATAAATTATGGATAAACCTTGCAGCCCTGGCAATACTATTGGGGTTGCAGGGCGCATCTGCACAGCTTAAACTTGATGCAAACCGTGGACATAGCCACAATGATTATAAACAGAGTATCCCCCTTTTAACAGCATATTATGCCGGAATGGGATCTATCGAAGCAGATGTATTTTTAAAAGACGGAGCACTCTATGTAGCGCATGAAGTTTCGGAAATTAAGCCTGATTTTACACTGAAAAAAATATATCTCGATCCGCTGGCGCAACGCTTTAAAGCAAATGGGAATCATCCTTATGCAAATGCAGCCTTGAAACTGCAACTTGTTATTGATGTGAAGGAAGATTATAAACATGTTTTGCCTGTATTGCTGAAAGAATTGGATGATTATGCTGCGGTATTTGATGTGAAAAACAATGCTGATGCCATAAAAATTGTAATTAGCGGCGATATGCCCCTTCCGGCAGATTTTAAAAACTATGATGAGAAATTATCATTCGATGGAAGGCCGACAACCATTTATACCGAGGCACAACTGGCCAGGGTAGCAATGATCAGTGATGACCTTAAAAACCATACCACATGGAATGGCAAAGGCAACCCCACCAAAACCGACGAGGCCAGGATGAAAGCAGCTATAATGCAGGCACACCGCAAAGGAAAGCCTTTCAGGTTTTGGGCCACTCAGGATAGTCCAAATACCTGGATTGTGCTCGAAAGGTTTGGTGCAGACTGGATTAATACCGATAACCCAAATAAACTGAAAGATTTTTATCTTCATCAGGATAAGTTAAGCTATACCAATCAAACTCCTTACAAACCCTATACGCCAACCTATAAAACCGACGGCGCAGATAAGCCAGCCAAAAACATCATTTTATTAATCGGAGATGGAATGGGCCTGGCAGCCATACACGCTGCTTTAATTGCCAACCATGGTGATTTAAATATGGCAAAGTTCCATGCTATCGGGTTTTCAGAAACTGCTGCGGCCGATGCTGGCAACACCGATTCTGCTGCGGGTGGTACCGCAATGGCTACAGGCGTTAAAACCAATAACCGCTACATTGGAATGGGGCCTGATGATCAGAAAAAGACGAATTTAGTAGATACTTTGGCCGGTTTTGGAATAAAAAGTGGCATCATCAGCTCAGGCGATCTTACAGATGCCACACCTGCTGCTTTTTATGCCCATCAGCTCGATCGCGCTTTTAATGGTGCTATTGCAAACGACCTCTTAACCAGCAAAGCCGACGTTATGGTCGGTTCCAACCGTAAAGCTTTTGAGCAGAATAAAAATGCTCAGCTTTTGCCGCAGCTTAAAACAAAGGGTTTTCAGTTGTCAGATAATCTGACTGATTTTAAAAAGCAAAACCAGGGTAAACAGTTGGTATTGCTTGCTGATTCTGCTACCCGACCGGTAATTAAAGGCAGAGGAGATATGCTGAAACAATCGCTTTTGCATACAATTGAAATTTTAGCAAAAAACAAACGCGGTTTCTTCATTATGGCAGAAGGAGCACAAATTGATTACGGAGGGCATGCAAATGATTTACCTTACCTGGTTACAGAACTGCACGATTTTGACCGCACAATTGCCGAAGCACTCCGCTTTGCTGATGAAGATGGTGAAACATTGGTAATTGTTACCGCCGACCATGAAACCGGAGGATTGACACTTTTGGATGGTTCAGCAGAAAAAGGGATGATCCGCGGCGAATTTAGTACCAATGACCATACGGGTATTATGGTTCCGGTGTTTGCCTACGGACCAGGATCGCAATATTTTAACGGCGTTTACCCTAATAATACGATTTTTCATAAAATCATAAAGGCTTATCATCTGGCCAGGTAATAACTGGTAAGATCAGCCAAGCGGTGCATGTGTATAATGGCATGCACCGCTTTTTTTTAGCTTAATGTTAAGGCAACATTGCAATGCTAATTTTGAAGCAATAAAAGAATATAATGGAAAGAAGATCTGCACTCAAAAATATTGGTGGGCTATTTTTGTTGCCTACGCTGCCCGCAATTTCCTCAGCAGCTCATAAAAAGCCCGTGCTTAGGGTAGCGCATATTACGGATGTACACCTGAAAAACCAATTTAATGCACCTGCAAAATTTATTAAATGCCTGCACCACCTGCAAAATCAATCGCCAAGAGTAGATTTGGTATTAAATGGAGGTGATATCGTTTTTGATATGAATAAAGAAAATATCGCTACCATAAACGATCAATGGAAACTGGTAGGCGACACGATGAAAAACGAATGTAGCTTGCCTGTACGCTACTGTTTGGGCAACCACGATATCTGGTGGAATGAAAACACAAAAGGCGATACTTTTTACGGAAAAAAATATGCCATGGATAAGTTGCAGCTGGCTAAGCCTTATTATAGTATGGTGCAAAATGGCTGGAAAATTATTGTGCTAGACAGTACTCATCTGGATATCGACAATACCTGGTACATTGGTAAACTGGGCGAAGAACAATTGCTGTGGTTAAAAAATGAACTTGATACAACGAGTGCAGGTATGCCAGTAATGGTAATGTCGCATATTCCTATACTTACTGCGCTCCTGATGATCGAAGACAATATTGTAAATAAATGGACCATGTTGGGTGGCGACATGCACACCGATACCGCTAAAATCATCAACCTGTTTTATCAGCATCCCAATGTAAAGTTATGTTTAAGCGGCCATTTGCACATGCGCGATAAAGTGGTTTACAACAATGTAACCTATCTCTGCAACGGTGCAGTATCTGGTGCCTGGTGGGAGGGTAACCGGAGAGAAACCGCACCAGGTTATGGATTGATAGATTTATACGATGATGGGAGTTTTGAAGAGCATTATGTGAATTACTGATGGTTTCTTTGGTTTTTTGCCACGGAAACACAGATTAATTTTTCCTGTCAATGTTACAAGCATACGCATCAATTCTTGTTATTCACTTAACATTGCCTTCATATTTACATCCTTGCTTTGTTTAAAAAATATTCCATTTAAATGAAAAGAGATTTACTTGCCCTAATTACTGCGGCATCTATCGGTATGGTATCTTGTAAAAAGAACCACGAAGAAACCCCAACAGCACTCACTTATCCCAATGTAGCAGAAGTTGCCGATCCTCCGGTACTTTTCACTACCGCTGCTGGCGTAAAGGTGTACAATGGTGGCTTTGGTTCGGCGCTAGCTGCTGATCCCAATTCGCCTGATGTTTTTTATATGCTAACCGATAGGGGTTCGAATGTTGCCGGGCAGATTGCAAACTCAATCATCATCGGCAAGCCGGATTTTGATCCTCAGATCGGAAAATTCAGATTGAAAGACGGTAAACTAATTCTTGAAGAAACCATATACCTGAAAAATGTCAGTGGCGATAAACTAAACGGACTTCCGAATCCTGCCGGAATGGGTGCTTCGGGAGAAACGGCCTACGACTTAAACGGACAGGTAATTGCGCCAAGTGCCGATGGTATCGATTCTGAAGGTTTGGTAAGGGCTGCTGATGGGTCATTTTGGATCAGTGATGAGTATGGTCCTCATATTGCACATTTTGATGCTACCGGCAAAACCATAGAACGTATTAATCCCTTCGGAACTGGTACTGGTGGACGAAGAATCCCGGCAGTATTTGCCAATAGAAGAGCAAACCGTGGTATGGAAGGCCTTGCCATTACTCCTGATGGGAAAACATTAGTGGGGATGATGCAGTCGCCAATGTACAATCCTTCAAAAAATGCTGTTGCCAATTCAGTTGTATTAAGGATTCTGACTTTCGATATTGCAAGTGGAGCAACTAAACAATATGCTTACCTAATGGATAATGTTTCTTTAACAGGTGTAAGCGATATTGTGGCCGTTAACAGTACAACTTTTTTAACCATCGAGCGTGATGGGTTGTATGGTGGTGCGGCTTCCAATCCGGCAGCATTTAAAAAGGTTTTTAAAATTGACATTAGTGGAGCTACCGATATTTCTGATGCTGCGAATGGTGCTACAGGTAAACTATATGGAGGCAAAACGGTAGAAGAGTTAAATAATGCTGCCGGTTTAAGTGGCGCAGGCATCACTCCGGTTAGTAAAACTGTTGTTTTAGATCTTTTAAAAGACCTGCCTTCAGTTTATCCCCACGATAAAGCAGAAGGATTGGCTTTATTACAGGGTAATATACTTGTAATTTCTAACGATGATGATTTTGGTGTGGTAGATAATGGCGCTAGTGGTTTTGCACAGAAAATTTTGCCGTTAACCAATTCAGTTGATCGGAACAGATTGTATTTTGTGAAAGTTAAGCTTTAGGATATTTGGAGTGATTCATCATTTCCCAACCCGATAGCTATCGGGTTGGGAATTTTAAAGCATTTTGTATTAGTATTCGCGCCTTCGCGCGAATGGCGACAATACCAAACCTATCTGATTTTAATTCTTACCAACCCTGTTTTCTTCATCAGCTGTTCCGGTTCTTCTGTTGCGGGCAGTTTTTATTTTCATATTACCAAATTTATAGGTAAAACTTAGGCTTACCTTGCGGCTTTCCCATTCGTTTTGCCAAAAGGTATTGATATTGTTGTACGCCAGGTTTGCCCTGAACTTGCTCGTGTTAAAAACATCATTTACCTTAAATGAAACCGTTGCATTCTTTTTCCAAAAGGTTTTTTTAGCACCTAAATTAATTTGATAACTTTCTAAACTGTGGAACAATCCGGATACCGAAGGCGATTCGTAAAAACCAAATACCGAAATACTATAGTTTTTGGGTAGGGTAATGGTGTTATCGGTACTAAAACCCCAGCTCCATGACGATGCATTGTATCCTGCCCCCTGTACCGGTGAAGAAGTACTATTGTAAGCGGCAGAAACCTCTGTATTGTTGTTCCACCATTTTGTTACATCAAATGGGCTGCCTGTGGCTACATAAAAACTTACCGTACGGTTTAGGTTTTCTGGTCTGGAGATACTTTCTTTAGTGGTATTGTTCTGGTAAATTACCTCCGAAATGGATTCGCTGCCAACCGAATAACTTAATGTAAGTACCCTGAAATTTTTTAACGAATAATTAAATTCAAGGCTGTTTGCATAAGAGGGTTGTAGCAGTGGGTTACCCTGTAAGGCGGTATAAGGATCGGTATAAAAGGTAAAAGGATTTAAACTGCTGTACGAAGGGCGGTTAATGCTTTTGCGGTAGGCTCCGGTAACCAGGTTGTTCGAATCGATTTTGTATGAAACAAAAAAAGTTGGAAAAAGCTTCCAGTATTTCCGTTCTATTGTGGTATTGGTGCCTGATGAGCTACCATCGCCCAAGGTTTGCTCAGCACGCAAGCCGGCTTTGATCTGTACGTTTTTAAAACTCTGATCAAGCGAAAGGTAACCCGCATTTATGTTTTCATTATACAAAAACAAATTGGTACGGCGGGGATCGTTAATCCAGCCAGCGGTTTTTAACGAATCAAAACGCACATCGCTCTGCGATTTTACCCAGCTGCTTTTCCAACCCGTTTCCATTTTTAATGTTTTGTTAAAGTTTAAGCTGTAATCTGCCTTAACCGAATAGATGGATACCTTGCCCATGCCATTGTTGCGGAGATCAACCGGGTTGCCAATTAACTGATCATTGGCATTGAGGTAATTGTTGGTAAAGGTTTCGTTTTTACTGTTATCGTATTGAACATAATCGGCATCAAAACCCAGTTCTCCACCCAGAGTATCTGTTTTAAAACGGTAATTTAAATTAAATGCATGGTTTTTTTCGGTGTTGCTTTGCGGGTTGAACATTGATGTTCCGCCCATTTTTGCCCCGGCTGCATTATAATTTACCGAATTGCTGTTTACTTTGGTTTCTTCAGGCGCAGTGAAACCTTTTACCATAACGCCTAGCGTATGTTTTTCATTGATGAAATAATCGGCACCTGTAGAGTAATTTAAACTGTTTGTTACCGGGTGCCAGAAATTTACCTGGTTGTATTGCTCATCGCCGATGGTACGGTTTAGTGTTAACCTGTTAAATGAGTTATAGTGGCCTGCATTTAAACGTACATAAGTGCTTACTTTGCCAATGTTATAATTAAGGTTGGTGCCTGCGTAAACTTTTTCGTAACGGCCATAACCGCCGCCTAAATTTGCGTTTCCGTTAAAGCCCTGCACTTTATTTCTTTTCAGTTTAATGTTGATAATACCTCCGGTTCCGGCAGCATCAAAAGAAGATGGAGGGTTAGAAATCAGCTCTATTTTGCTTAGCACCGAACCTGGTAAAGATTTTAAGTAGGTGGTTAACTCCATGCCCGACATGTAGCTCAATTTGCCATCAATCATTACGTTAATACCCTTTTTACCTTTAAGCACAATGTTATCATCCTTATCCAGTTTAACACCCGGCGATCTGCTGATTACTTCCAAAGCATTATCGCCAGCAGTATTCATTTGTTCCACATTTACAATAACCCGATCTGCTTTTTGATCGATTACAGGCATTTTGGATCTAATATTTACCTCTTTCAAGTTTTCAGAACGATCTGTGAGTACAATTGAAGGCACTTTAACCGCTAAATCTTTTACTTCAAAGGCAGCAGATTCATTTTTACCGTAACCCATCATCAGCGCTTTAATCAGGTACCGGCCACTTTTAACATGATTAAACTCGTACAAGCCCTGTTGGTTGGTTGCCTGCAAAGCAATTGAAACCGAATCTGGTAAATGAATGAGTGCTACAGAAGCATAATCGAGTGCTTTATTGCTTTTATCGGTAACCGTTCCGCTTACTTTGATGTTTTGAGCGAAGGTAGATTGCAGAGTGAAAATAAGGGACAGAAAAAGAGCGGTTTTAAATAAAATATTCATCATCGTGTTTGTTTTATAATTGACGTTTCAAAGATGAAGAGGTTGCATCAGCCCGAAAATTATATAATCCCAACCCCTTAAAATATTATCCCAATGCTTTTTTCCCTGCTAAACGGTGTTGATCCTTAAAATGTAGAGGTTGGGATAATTATTTACAGGTTTGGAATAAGAAAATAGGCAGTTAAAAAAGCTTTGCATAGTTTTAGAACATGAAAACAATAAAAATCATATCTATCCATATTCTGTGCTGGGTACTTGTATTGGGTTATTTTTATGGAGGATACTTAATTGATGGCATTACTTTTAACAAGTCGGCCTTTAGTATCTCTATGAATTTTATACAACTGATAGAGTTCTACATCTGCTACCTATGGGTATATCCAAGGTTTTTAAAGAAAAATAAAGTTCCCCAGTTAATCGGAGGCATTATACTTACCATCGGGGTTTTTATTGCCTTAAGGTACTTAATAGAAGAAGTGCTTTATTTAAAATGGTTTGGTTTTCATAATTACGACGACCGCACAACTGCCTGGGCCTACATTTCTGATAATATTTATTGGAGTTTAGGTTTCATTGTAACCCCCGCTGCCGCTTATGGAATTGAACAGAGTTTTAAATCCGAGCAGGTTAACCGAAAACTTAAAGAAGAAGTGGTTAAAGCAGAACTGTCGTTTCTTAAATCGCAGATCAATCCTCATTTTCTGTATAATACCTTAAATTATGTGTATTCACTGGCTATTCCCGTTTCGGATAAACTGGCCAATGCAGTATTGCGTTTGTCTGATTTGATGCGCTACACCCTGAACGATAGTCCGGATGGGAAGGTAAGTTTAGATAAAGAGGTTGAATATCTGGAAAGTTACGTGGCCCTTTTCAGAATGCGTTTCGAACCAAAATTTTATGTAGATTTTATTACCGAAGGCATTACCGATCAAAAAATTGCATCTCTGATATTAATTCCATTTGTAGAAAATGCCTTTAAGCATGGCGTGGTAAATGATGAAACCCAGCCTGTGCGCATTAAATTAAAGGTGCAAAACAAACGTTTAAGTTTTGAGGTAAGCAATAAGATCAGCCATGCACAAAAAGACCATTCAAGTGGGGTAGGGATGGTTAATATTCACCGGAGATTGGATCTGATTTATCCTGATAAACATGAGTTACTGATTTCTAACAATAGCAATACTTATAAAAGTACTTTGATTTTAAATCTGTAAATGATAATTTGTATCGTTATATAAGTTTAATTACTGCTAATCGCCAAACCATAACTCCCTAATATGATCCGTTGCCTTGCTGTTGATGATGAAGCTTACGCTTCAGATATTATTGCTGCTTTTATCAATAAAACACCATTTTTAGAATTGGTTGGAACCACTACCAATGCTTTTGAAGCACTTAACCTGGTTCAGGAAGGAAAGGTAGATCTTGTTTTTTTAGATATCCAGATGCCAGAATTAACAGGGATCCAGTTTTTAAAAATCTGTGGTGGCAAATGCAAGGTAATCCTTACCACGGCCTATCCCGAATACGCTTTGGAAGGTTTTGATCTTGATGTGGTAGATTATTTGCTTAAACCAATCTCTTACGAGCGTTTTTATAAAGCAGCCACTAAAGCACAACAGATTTTAGCACCTGTGGTACCTGTACAGCAGGAAACGATTGTTCAGCAAGTTGCACAAGGAAATGATTTTATTTTCATCAAAGGCGATACCAAGAATAAATTTATCAAGGTAGATTACGAAGACATCCTGTACATTGAAGGACTGAAAAACTATGTTTCGGTTTATACTGCCAGCCAAAGAATTATCACTTACCAGGCACTGCGCGAGCTCGAAACCGAACTGCCTCAGCCACCATTTTACCGCATTCATAAATCGTATATCATCTCTATTGAAAAAATCAAAATGATTGATGGTAATACCGTTTACATTAACGATCAGGCGATTCCGATTGGCGAAACCTATAAAGAAGAGTTTTTCAAAGTAGTAAGGGAAGGCAAGAAGAACGGTTAATTAATCGATTGGTTAATTGTTATGTTGTTAAACATCCGTTTTCTTAATCTCTTAACTCCTTAATGGTAAAAAATTAATTCCGTGCAAATCTGTGGCAAACATCCGCACAAAAATCCTGAAATAAATCCGATAACTATCCGATCAGAATACCCCACCCGCCACCATTGTGTATAAATTCTCCCCATTATATCTCCCGTTTTTTTTAAGTTTGCTGCATAAAGATTAAATCAGTTATTACCATGCAAGAAACCAATTCGCTTAACCAGGTTGCAGAATTTCACACTACCTTTAAACATCCCATTTTAGATAACCCGGTTATTCCTTCAAAGCAGCGGGCCAATCTCCGCATTTCACTCTTAGCTGAAGAGTTGAAAGAACTACAGGAAGCGGTAGAAAATAATGACTTGGTAGAGGTTGCTGACGCGCTTTGCGATTTGCAATATGTGCTTGCCGGTGCCATCCACGAATTTGGTTTAGGTGGAAAGTTTAAGACTTTGTTTGATGAAGTTCACCGCTCAAACATGAGCAAAGCCTGCAAAACGGTAGAAGAAGCAGAACAAACGATCCAGTTTTATTTAGATAAAGATCAAACAGAATCTTATTACAAAGAAATAGACGGACTGTTCCTCGTATTCAGGAAATCGGACGACAAAACCTTAAAATCGATCAACTATTCTCCTGCAGATTTAAAATCTCACTTGGTTTAACGATAAAATAAGTTCGAATTGAAAAGGCTGAAACAGATTGTAAACGAGCTTAAATTAACACAGGCAGATCCTGATTTAGCTTTAATGCGTGAATTCATTTTTTACTCCCCTAAAATGCCTTTACGCTTGCATCAGGAACAGCTTATTGCCGAATCAAAACGGTTCAGTTTGAGCGTTTTTGATACTTATTTTACCAATGCCGAAGTAACCGTTAACTGTTTTAGCTGGGGTAGTGGCAAACGCAAAGTGCTGCTTACCCATGGTTGGGCATCAAAAGCTTTAGATTTTTATGAATTGATTGTAGCACTTCAAAAGAATGAAGAGCTGGAGATTATAGCCTTTGATGCACCCGGAAATGGAAGTTCAGTTTCAGAATTTTCCAACCTGATGCTTTATGCCGATTCAGTAAAAGCAATTGCCTTAAATTATGTACAGCCCAATGTATTAATCGGACATTCATTAGGCGGCATGGCCAATGTAATTGCTTTACAGGAGCTGGGTTTAACACCTGATTTGCTGATCAGCATTGCGCCATTAATCAGACTTAAAGAAAACTTCGAACAAAGTTTAGATACTGTAAGCATCGGAACTGCACATCAGGAAATATTTTTTAGCAATTTTGCCAAAGAGTTCCCGGTTAAAGCCAGCCATTTTAATCTTACCAACCTTTATCAGTTAAGCCCGGATTTAGATCATTTTCTAGCTTACGATCCTGCTGACCACATTTCGCCCTATACTTATCTTAAAGAATTCCTGGATAAATACCCTGCCATCAGCGCAAAATCATTTGAAGAGGTTGGACATTATAAAATCCTTAAATCTGTAGAGGTAATCGAAGATATTGTCTGCAAAGTAGAAGCCTTGAACTAATTAATCAATTTTTATATAATTTGCCGCTGCCCACGGCAGGAAGGTTTCAAAGTAACTTTGCTTTGTCGCTGCCTACGGCAGGAAGGTTTCAAAGTAACTATGATCTATCGCTGCCCACGGCAGGAAGGTTTCAAAGTAATTTTATGAAAAACCGTCATTTCGAACTGAAGGCTTAGGAATGTGCCAAGTGTGAAGCAATCTTTAAAGCCCCTAATAAGTTTCCAATCCAACCTTATACAAAATTCTGCGTAAATCTTCTTCAATCTGCGGGAAAACAATTCCCCGATAATACCAAAAGGCCGCTCATAATTTTACGCTTTTTCTGCCTACCTCCGTTTCCCGGCTCCAAACTTCAAATTACCCTTCATCCATAACAGTGCATAACAGTTAAAATTACTGTAAATTCTATTTTAGACCAACCAAATATATTAATCACGCATGCAAGCAATTCTAGGTGTAATTTTTCATTTCTTCGGTGGTTTCGCCTCTGGAAGTTTTTATATTCCATACAAAAAAGTTAAAGGCTGGGCCTGGGAAAGTTATTGGATTGTTGGAGGAATCTTCTCCTGGTTAATCGTTCCGCCATTAGCAGCTTATTTAACCGTTCCTAATTTTGGTGCAATTATCACTGCTACACATGGCAATATTTTATGGTTAACCTATTTCTTTGGTATTCTTTGGGGCATTGGCGGTTTAACCTATGGGTTAGGCGTTCGTTATCTGGGTGTATCATTAGGGAGCAGTATTATTTTAGGGCTCTGCATGGTGCTGGGTTCAATTTTGCCATCCATATATTTTGATTTTTTTCCTCAGGCCGGTAAAGATACATTTACCATGTTTCTGCATACCGATTGGGGCCGAATGGTATTGCTTGGCTTATTGGTTTGTGTTTTCGGTATTGTAATCTGCGGTAAGGCAGGTATGATGAAAGAAAAGGAAACAAAATCTGGTGTTACCGATCCGCACGGACTGGAGGTGAAAACAGAGTACAAGTTCGGTCTCGGTTTATTTGTAGGTATTGTTTCAGGTGTTTTAAGTGCTTGTTTCAATTTCGGTATCGAAGCTGGTAAGCCTATGGCCGATGCTGCAAATGCCATCTGGAAAGCTGCAAACCCTGCTGAAGCGGGCAACTTTCTATTCTCAAATAACGTAACCTACATCATTGTACTTTGGGGCGGTTTAACCACAAACTTTATCTGGTGTATGGTTTTAAATGCCCGCAACAAAACATTTGGCGATTATACCAATGCAAAAACACCACTGTTAAAAAACTATATTTTTTCTGCACTGGCCGGTACAACCTGGTTTTTACAATTCTTTTTCTATGGCATGGGCGAAAGCAAAATGGGTAATGGTGCCAGTTCGTGGATTCTGCACATGGCTTTTATCATCTTAATTGCCAACATCTGGGGGCTAGTATTAAAAGAATGGAAAGGCGTTTCAAGAAAAACCCTGATGACCGTTTTAGCAGGAATTTTAACCATTATCATTTCAGTACTCATTGTAGGTTATGGTAATTCAATTAAAGGATAATAATAAAATTTAAATATAAAATTAGAATGTCAATCGATACGAAAAGTTATAAGCATGTAAGCTATCTGTGGGATGAAGAGGAAGCCGCAAAACTTGCGGGAGATGAAGTTGCCCTCTTAATTTATCGCTCTAATTTATTGGGAGCAGATTTACGCTTAACCAATTACGGAGGTGGCAATACCTCATGCAAATTATCGGAAAAAGATCCGCTTACAGGTTTGGAAACCGAAGTAATGTGGGTAAAAGGATCAGGTGGCGATTTGGGTACACTAAAGAAAAGTAACCTTGCAGCATTATATGTTGACCGTTTACGTAGCCTTAAAAATATTTACCGTGGCGTAGCTTACGAAGATGAAATGGTTGAATTGTTTAACCACTGTATTTTCGATTTAAGCTCCAAAGCACCATCAATTGATACACCTTTGCATGGTTTCTTGCCATTTGCACATATTGATCACTTGCATCCGGATGCTGCCATTGCAATTGCGGCCGCTAAAGATGGTAAAAAGATTACCGAAGAACTGTTCGGAGGAACAATTGGTTGGGTAGAATGGAAAAAACCAGGTTTTGAACTGGGCTTGCAATTAAAACAATGTTTAGATGAAAATCCGGGCATCCGTGGCATCATGTTAGGTTCACATGGTTTGTTTACCTGGGGCGATACCGCTTACGAAAGTTACCTCAATACCTTAGAAGTAATCGAAATCTGTTCTGAATACCTTGAGCAGAATTATGGTAAAAAAGGTCCTGTTTTTGGCGGACAGAAAATTGAAAGTGCAGCTGCAGACCAACGTAAAAAACAAGCAGCAGCTTTAGCGCCTGTTTTACGTGGTTTGTGTTCATCTAAACAGCACATGATTGGTCATTTTACCGATGATAGCCGTGTTTTGGAGTTCATCAATTCCAATGATCTTGATCGTCTTGCACCGATGGGTACCAGCTGTCCCGATCACTTTTTAAGAACCAAAATCAGTCCGCTGGTTTTAACATTGGAAAGTAATGCCGATTTATCAGATGTTAAAGCGTTAAAAGAAACACTAACACCTGCTTTCGAAGCATATAGAGCAATGTATACTGCTTATTACGAAGCCTGTAAACATCCAAACAGCCCTGCTATCCGTGATACCAATCCAGTAGTAATTTTATATCCCGGTATCGGAATGTTTACTTTTTCTAAAGATAAACAAACGGCTAGAGTGGCTGCAGAATTTTATATCAATGCCATTAACGTAATGAAAGGTGCTGAGGCCGTTTCTCAATATACTTCATTACCACACCAGGAAGCATTTAATATTGAATATTGGTTGTTGGAAGAAGCAAAATTACAACGCATGCCTAAGCCAAAACCTTTAACAGGAAAAATTGCCCTGATTACCGGCAGTGCAGGCGGCATAGGCAAAGCAATTGCCAAGAAGTTTGTGGCTGAAGGTGGAGTGGTGATTTTGAATGATATGAACGCTGAGCGTTTAGAAGAAGCAGGTAATGAATTTGCAAGCCTTTATGGTAAGGATTCTTACAGCACAGCCGTTTTAAATGTAACCAGCGAAACTGATATTAAAGCTGCTTTTGATTCTGCCGCTCTCGCTTTTGGCGGGGTAGATATTATTGTAAACAATGCAGGATTATCGATTTCTAAAACCATTGCCGATCATACAGAGAAAGATTGGGATTTGTTATATGATGTTTTGGTAAAAGGCCAGTTTTTTATTACCCAAGCTGCAACAAATACGATGCAAAAGCAAAATATTGGTGGCGATATCATTAATATTGTAAGCAAGAATGCCTTGGTAAGCGGACCAAACAATGCCGGTTATGGAAGTGCAAAAGCAGCACAATTGCACTTAAGCAGATTAAATGCTGCCGAACTCGGAGCCGATAATATCCGCGTAAATGTGGTTAACCCTGATGCAGTAATCAGCGATAGCAATATCTGGGCAGGGGGCTGGGCAGAAGGCCGTGCGAAAGCTTACGGAATTACCATAGCAGAGTTACCGGCTTATTATGCAAAACGTACATTGTTAAATCAGATTATCTTACCAGATGATATTGCTAATGCTTGCTTCGCTTTTGTAGGTGGCTTGCTGCATAAATCAACCGGAAATGTTCTAAATGTTGATGGCGGGGTAGCTATGGCATTTGTGAGGTAATGGTGGTTAAAAAGAAATAAGGAAATGGTCTGTGGGGACACAGACCATGGATAACAGACCATGGATAATAATAATGAAATAAAATCCTCGGTCTGTGTCCTCACATACTGAAAAAGAAGTAAGGAAATGGTCTGTGAGGACACAGACCATGGATAACAGACCATGGATAATTAGAATGAAATAAAATCCTCGGTCTTTATCCTCACAGACCGAAAAACAAAATAAAATAGTGGTCTACTAAGACATAGCCCACAATGTAATAGTTTTAAAATCAGTTTTAGTAAGTTGTTTAACCGGTCTGTGTTCAATCACAGACCGAAAATGACTTTAAATTTTTATAATCGTCCTCGTTTATAACGAGGATGAATGAGAAAGGCGATTGTATCGCCACAATAATTAACCTAATAAAAACCAAATATTCTTATGAATATCGAGCAGAACCAAACAGAAAAACATAACGACTCCCTTTTAACCCCTCATCAGCGTAAGCTTTCTTTTTTGAAAGAAGATTGGGCACATGTTGATGTCGAAAGCGTAATCCAGAAACTGGTCGATTTTCAAATTGCAATTCCAAGCTGGGCATTAGGCACAGGCGGAACACGTTTTGGCCGTTTTGCCATTACCGGTGGAGAACCGCGTACAATCGAAGAAAAAATTGAAGATGTTGGTTTGTTGCATGCACTGAACGGTGCCAGTGGAGCAATTTCACTTCACATTCCATGGGATATCCCTCAAAATGCAGAAGCTTTAAAAACTTTGGCTGCTGGCTACGGTTTAAAATTCGATGCCATGAACTCCAACACTTTTCAGGATCAGAAAGGTGCTGCACACAGCTATAAATTTGGTTCATTGCAAAATGTTAATAAAGATATCCGCAAGCAAGCAATTGAGCACAATATAGAAGTAATTAAACATGGTATTGCACTGGGATCTGATGCTTTAACCGTTTGGCTTGCCGATGGTTCTTGTTTCCCCGGACAACTAAATTTCCGTAAAGCTTTCGAAAACACTTTAGAAAGTTTACACGAAATCTATTCGGCCCTGCCAGAAGATTGGAAGATATTTGTGGAGTATAAAGCTTTCGAACCTAACTTTTATTCTACTACGGTTGGAGATTGGGGACAGTCTTTATTGTATGCGAGTAAATTGGGTAAAAAAGCCTATACATTGGTAGATTTAGGTCACCATTTGCCTAATGCAAACATTGAGCAGATTGTTGCATTACTTTTAATGGAAGGAAAACTGGGTGGTTTCCACTTTAACGATTCCAAGTATGGCGATGATGATTTAACCGCAGGAAGCATTAAGCCTTACCAGTTATTTTTGATATTTAATGAACTGGTAGAAGGTATGGATGCTAAAGGAATGAACCATGCAAAAGATCTGGGTTGGATGATCGATGCTTCGCACAATGTAAAAGATCCTTTAGAAGATTTATTGCAATCGGTAGAGGCCATTATGATTGCCTATGCACAAGCTTTACTGGTAGATAGAAAAGCATTAAACGAAGCGCAGAACAATAACGATGTAGCCAAAGCCCAAGAAATTTTACAACATACTTTCCGTAGCGATTTAAGGGCTTTAGTAGCCGAAGCCAGGTTGAGGGCAGGAGCGGCATTATCACCAATTGCATTATACCGCGATTTAGGTGTTAGAAATCAATTAGTTAATCACCGCGGAAATACTGTTGCCACAGGTTTGTAATTAGAGAAATAGAAATGCCTAAACCTGTTGTTGCCATATTTGATGTAGGAAAAACGAATAAAAAACTGTTTCTGATCGACGAAAATTACAGCATCGTTTACGAGCGGTCTGCACGTTTTGTAGAAACAGTTGATGAAGATGGAGAGCCATGCGAAAATCTCGAAAGCCTGCGTTCTTCCGTTTACGATTCCATGCATCAGGTTTTGCAGTTAAAAGAGTTCGATGTAAAGGCCATAAATTTTTCTACTTATGGTGCCAGTTTTGTTTATTTGGATGAAAATGGAGAACCTTTAACACCACTATATAATTATTTAAAAGAATACCCCGAAGCACTTAAAAAAGCTTTTTATAATAAGTATGGTGGTGAGGAGAAGATTTCATTGGAAACAGCCTCACCAATTTTGGGCAGCTTAAACTCAGGCATGCAATTGTACCGCCTGAAGCACGAAAAACCCGAAATATTTAAAAAGGTGAAATGGGCTTTACACCTGCCGCAATATTTAAGTTATTTAATTACGGGTAAGGCCGTGGCCGATATTACCAGTATCGGTTGCCATACGCAGCTTTGGGATTTTAATAAAAGTGAGTACCACAATTGGGTTACCACTGAGCAAATTGAGGGTAAGTTTGGTACTTTTACTCCCGCAGATTCGAGTCTTACAACTAATTTCGAAGGCAACAGTGTAAAGGTTGGTGTTGGTTTGCACGATAGTTCAGCCGCATTAATCCCTTATCTTGCTAATTTTAATACACCATTTGTACTCATATCAACCGGTACCTGGTGCATCAGTTTAAACCCTTTTAATCAAGAGCCGTTAACAGCCGATGAGCTTAAGCAAGATTGCCTTTGTTACATGCATTTCAAAGGTAAAGCCGTTAAAGCTTCGCGTATTTTTGCGGGTTACGAACACGAGGTACAGCTTAAACGGATTGCCGAACATTTCGATCGTGCTGCCTATCTGTTTAAACATTTGAAGTTTAACCCTTCGATGATTTTGAAGCTGGCCAATAAAATACCCGAAAACCAACAGGAACAGCAAGGTTTTTCGGCAAATTCTGCCTTTCCTGAACGAGATTTAAATCTTTTTCAAACCGCAGAAGAAGCCTATCACCAATTGATTTTCGATCTGATCAAACAGCAGATTTATTCATTAAGGCTGATTTTAAATTCAGGTGTGAAAAGAATTTTTGTAGATGGTGGTTTTGGTAAAAATGCGATTTATATGCATTTGCTCGCAACTTCTATTCCTGATATTGAGGTTTATGCCTCTTCAGTATCGCAAGCAACCGCAATAGGCACCGCTTTAGCAATAAACGATGCCTGGAATGAAAACCCTGCACCAACGGATATGATTCAGTTAAAATACTATTCAGCCATACAACGTACGTTAGATTTTTAGGAATTTCCTTATATTCGAAATCCCTAGACTATAAAACCATTTTGAAACCAGAAGATTTAATCCCCTATCTTAATGTTGATGAGTATTCATCAACGCCAAAATACAAGCAATTAACCAATGCCATTTTGGCCGCTATTGAAAGTGGTAAACTTCTCAAAAATAGTTTATTGCCATCTATTAACGAACTGAGTTTCAGTTTGGAAATGTCCAGAGATACCGCCGAAAAAGGTTACCGTAACCTGCGTAAGCTTGGAGTAGTAGATTCGGTACCGGGTAAGGGTTATTTTATTATCAATACCGATTTTTCGCGCAAGTTAAAGGTTTGCTTACTGTTTAATAAGCTCAGTACACACAAAAAAATCATATACGATTCGTTTACCAAAACATTGGGAGAGCGTGCAGCAATCGATTTTTATATTTACAACAACGATTATGCATTGTTTAAGAAAATGATCGTGGCCAAACGGGATGATTATTCGCACTTTGTGATTGTTCCACATTTTTTAGAAGGGGGAGAAAATGCACACGAAATCATCAACACCATCCCAAAAGAAAAGCTGGTTATTCTTGATAAATTATTACCGGGAGTAACAGGCGATTATGCTGCGGCTTACGAAAACTTTGCTCAGGATATTTATGCTGCTTTGGAACAGGCATTGGGTCGGCTTTCCAGTTATCGAACCCTAAAAATTATCTTTCCAAAAAACAGTTATTTCCCACACGAGATATTAACAGGCTTTTACCGTTTTTGCCAGCAATATGCTTTTGATCACAAAGTGATCCACAACATCAAAGATGAAGAAATTAATCCTGGCGAGGTCTACATTAACCTGATGGAAGATGACCTGGTGATGCTTATCGAACGTTTAATTGCCCAAAAGCTTAAAATCGGGAAAGATGTTGGCGTGATTTCTTACAACGAAACACCATTAAAAAGAATCATTTTAGATGGGATTACTACAATATCCACGGATTTTAATCAACTTGGAGTACAAGCTGCCGAATTTATATTAAACGGAAAAACAGAAAAAGTGGAGGTTCCTTTTTATTTGAACTTGCGGAAGTCGTTGTAGTAAGTAAAATTTTATAGTTAAATCGTCATGCTGAATTTATTTCAGCATTTTTTAAGCCAGAAAGACTCTGAATAAATTCAGGCTGACGGATCGTATTTATTTAATTTTATGAGCTACTTTCTAAATCTTTTCTGAGAATAAATTATCCATTGTGCATAAAAACCTACCAAGGCATTTTAGCGAAAACTTATTAATCATTACTTTTATCACTTAGCTATTTCAGTTTAAATGAGTGAACAGGTAAGCACGCAACCGGTATCAGAACAAAATCCATATGATTATATCTTAAAAGATTTTAACCTGAAAAATCTGAGTCAAATCGTGATCCTTAAACATTTGAGCGGACATGTTCACACTGATGTTAAAGGGTTTTTTCAGCTTTACCCTGAGCAGATTGAAATCGATTTTGCTGCCTTTAGCGATGAAGCATCTGGATTGCAATTTCCCATTGTTCAGATACAACAGCATGAAAATTCGGTAAAACTCTCTTGTCGTTGCGCCACACCCAAAAATAAATTATGTGAGCACCAGGCAAGGGTTTTGTACAACATTCTACAGCGGCAGGATTTACTGATTTTCTTTGATGCAAACCTGCGGAAACAAAAGCTTTTAAAAATAGCGGTCGATTATGGATTGGAAAAAGAAGAAAACCTTGATCTGCTGTTTAACCTCCGTTATGAAAATGGTCAGGTAGTTATCCGTCCAAAAATGGACGCTCTACAGCCATTTAATAAAGAAACTCAGCAAAATTTAGAAGAACTGTTATTACCAGTTCCTCCATCCAAATCAAAAATTAAAATCAAAAATGATCAGGGTAAAATGATCCTGGTTTTTGGTCAGCATCGTTATTACAATAATTTAACCGTATCATTATTCGAAGCCGAAACTACCAAAAGTGGCAAGGTTAAAAACCCGATAAAAGCAATTAATCCAGCTGATTTACTCTTTAAAACTGATGATAACGATTTGGTTAAATTTTTTAGTGGCATTACTGCTTTTCAGCAAAATTACAATAACGATCAAAGCGAAGCAGAGATAGAAGCCCTAAAAGCAATCGTAAAAAATCCGCAGCAGCTTCCATTTTTCCTGCAGGATAGTAAGCAATCTGCTGCCATTCAGGCTTTGGGCATTACAGCTGTTCAGGTTCATTTATTGGCAGTAGATCTCCGTCTTTCTGTAAATCAGCGCGATGATTATTTCGAAATTACAGGTAGGCTGATCATCGAAGGAAAATCTTATGAACTGGATAATCTTTTTTTGGTACACCAGTATTTCATTAAACTAAAAGACCAGCTTTATTTAATTGGCAGATTGGATTTTTTACGCGTAATCGGTTTTTTTATAAAACAAAGCAATAGATTAATCCTTCATAAAACAAAGTATCCGGCGTTTCAAAAAGCCATTCTGGTTCCTTTAGAGGGCAGTATTCACGTAGATTATTCTTATTTAAAACCCGCTACCAAAAATCAGATAGAAGAAAAAGGGTTTGATCTCGAAAACGAACAGTTGATCTATCTGTCAGAATCTGAAGATTATATTCTCCTAACGCCCGTAATGCGCTATGGAAACTTAGAAATTCCTGTCCTATCTAAAAAGCAGATTCAGGCGCAGGATAAACTGGGCAACCTTTTTACTTTACACCGCGATGAAAATGCCGAACTGCAGTTTATCGGAAACGTATTAAAACAGCATCCATATTTTTATGATCAGGAAACCAATGATTCTTTTTACCTCCACCGTAAACGGTTTCTGGAAGAAGCCTGGTTCCTCGAAGCCTTTGAAGTATGGCGCAACAAAGGCATTCATATTTTAGGTTTCAACCAGCTTAAAAACAATAAACTGAGCGAATTTCAAGCTAAAATTAATATTGAGGTTTTGAGTGGCACCGATTGGTTTGAAACTAAAGTTAAAGTGAAATTTGGCAGGCAACAGGTTGCATTAAAGCATCTTCATAAATCCATCAGGAATAAAAGCAAGTTTGTAACGCTCGATGATGGCACTCAGGGCATATTGCCACATGAGTGGATCGAAAAATTTGCTGCCTATTTTAATGCAGGAGAAATAACGGAAGATGCCATCCTTACACCAAAAATTAAGTTTGCATCATTAAACGAACTGTACGAAGATGCTTTACTGGATGGAGAGGTAAAGAATGAGCTTAAACTTTACAAACAGAAGTTTGAAGGCACTGATGCAATTCAGGAGGTTGAAGTGCCTAAAGGTTTAACTGCAACGTTGCGCCATTATCAGCAAGATGGCTTAAACTGGCTTAACTTCTTAGATGATTTTAATTTCGGAGCTTGCTTGGCAGATGATATGGGACTTGGCAAAACCATACAAGTTTTGGCCTTCATATTATCTCAACGCGAAAAAGTAGCCCACAATACAAATTTAGTAGTTGTTCCGGCCTCATTAATTTTTAACTGGAAAACAGAAGTAGAAAAATTTGCGCCCTCTATAAAAGTGAAAACCATTTATGCAGGCCAAAGAACCAAAACAACTGATACTTTTGATGATTACGAAATTATTTTAACCTCTTACGGAACACTGCTTTCTGATATCCGTTTCTTAAAAGATTACCGCTTTAATTACATCTTTTTAGATGAATCACAGCTGATTAAAAACCCGGATTCGCAGCGTTATAAGGCCGTAAGGATGTTGCAATCTCGAAATAAGGTGGTTATGACAGGTACACCGATAGAGAATAATACCTTTGATTTGTACGGACAGCTTTCTTTTGCCTGTCCGGGTTTATTTGGCAGTAAGCAGCAGTTTGCCGATTTATATTCTACTCCGATTGATCAGTTTAAAGATAGTAAGAGGGCAGAGGAGCTTCAGAAAAAAATCAGACCGTTTATTCTGCGCAGAACAAAAGAACAGGTAGCTAAAGAACTTCCCGATAAAACAGAAATTGTACTGTATTGCGAAATGGGCGAAGAACAGCGCGAAGTATACGAAGCAAACAAGAAGGAAATTCAGGATTTTATTTTAGGTAAGCAGGAAGATGAATTGCCGAAAAGTTCAATGCATGTGTTGAAAAGCATTACCACCTTAAGGCAGATCTGTAATTCGGCTGCGCTATTGGCCGATGGAAAATCTTATTTACAGGCTTCTTCAAAAATTGATGTTTTGATGGAACAGATAGAAAGTAAGGCAGGAAAACACAAAATCCTTGTTTTTTCTCAATTTGTAACCATGCTTGATCTCATAAAAAAGCAATTGGAAAACCGGAGAATTAAATACGCATACTTAACCGGGCAAACCCGTAAAAGGGAAGAAGCAGTTAATTCTTTTCAGCAGAATGCCGATATTCCGGTTTTCCTGATCAGCCTGAAGGCCGGCGGAACCGGGCTGAATTTAACCGAGGCCGATTATGTTTACCTCGTCGATCCATGGTGGAACCCTGCTGTAGAAAACCAGGCCATAGATCGGGCTTATCGGATTGGCCAGCATAAAAATGTAATGGCCGTGCGTTTAATCTGCCCTGATACCATTGAAGAAAAAATTATGAAACTTCAGGCCACTAAGAAAGATCTGGTAAAAGATTTGATCCAGACTGATGGAAGTTTATTTAAGCATTTAACTAAGAAGGAGTTATTGGGCTTGCTGAGTTAGCTTCGGTAAAAATGACGTAAGAAAGTATAGCTAAATACCAACTTCAAACGTATAATCCAAAAACTCCGGTACATTAACACTCTCTACAATTTTCCAATCCTTTTTTTCTACAAAAAAATTGGGCACTGCAAGTCCTGAGGTTGTTGCTGCGTTGATATAAAAATCCATTTTTGCAGGATGGTTTGGCGAGCAGGCATTGTAGATTCTGCCAAAGGCGTTTTTCTCTAATATTTTAAGCGAAATGCCTACCGCATCTGCCTGGTGGATCAAATTTACCGGAGCCAGGCCATTTGGGACGTTGCTTTTTCCGGCAAAGAATCTTCCCGGGTTACGATCAGGGCCAATTAATCCTGCAAACCGAACGATGGTAAAAGTTTCCGGATTAAGTTCTTTAAACAGTATTTCAGCAGCTAAAACCACCTTTCCCGAATCAGTATCCGGATTTGTCTCACTGGTTTCGTTTACTATTTTGTTCTCATCAGCATAAACACTCGTAGAACTGATCAAAATTATATTTTTCGATTTATCTTTTGCCGCTGTTAAAATTGAATTGATTTTTTGCGGATAATCAAGCAGTTCAGTCGAATTCCGCTTTGGTGGAATACAGATAAACAGCACATCTGCTTCGAAAAATGCATCATCAGCTACTATTTCATCAGCAGTAAAATTGACCAGATAAGGCTGTATATTTTCTGCTTCTAAAAAAGCTAATTTCTCCAAGCTGGTTGTAGAGCCTTTCACGGCATAATTTAAACTGATCAGTTTTTTTGCCAATGCCAATCCAAACCAACCACAGCCTAATATTGATATGTTATTTTTTTTCATGATATGTGTTTAGCGCAAGGCGATGATGTTGGGAAACCATTATCAGTTTGTAGATTGCAGTTTTTAGTTAAAGTTGATTAATTTCAGTTTGACACTGGAGCCATTTAATTAATCCATTAAACCGCTTTATCCTTTTCCTAAATTATAGCAAGCCCTGCAACGGGGCTCATAACTTTCTTTTTCGCCCAATAAAACAGTTGCTTCATCTGCCGCAGTACGGAAGCTATATAACGCCGGATTGCCACAGCAAACACAAACTGCATTTACTTTGGTTACATGCTCGGCAATGGCCATTAGGGCCGGCATTGGGCCAAAAGGCTTACCTGTAAAGTCCATATCCAAACCGGCTACAATTACACGTATGCCTTTAAGCGCAAGCTTGTTACAAACTTCAGGCAGTTCATTATCGAAAAACTGCGCCTCATCAATACCAACAACCTGGGTGTTGGTACCTAACAATAAAATGGCCGAGGCACTATCAACAGGGGTAGAATTGATGGAGTTTAAATCGTGCGATACCACCGCGGTTTCATGGTAGCGTGTATCTGTACGGGGCTTAAAAATTTCGACATTTAATTTAGCAATCTGCGCTCTTTTTAATCTTCTGATGAGCTCTTCGGTTTTTCCCGAAAACATAGAACCGCATACCACCTCTATACTTCCCGAAAATTCGCCTCTTCTTCTAAAATTTTGTTCGCTAAATAACATGCCCGATTTTTTATGCCCCTATGTCCGTTCTATAATTTTTAAACCGAACAAATATGAGAATTATGTGTTATTTTTGAACACATAGTTACCAACATAAATCGACTAAAAATTCGTTTTAATTTTATGATGAACCAACAGGATATTTTCAAAAAGATCGGCAATATTTTAACAGAATTAAATGAGCAATATCAGTTTTTAGCTCAAAATCCTCAACAATTAAACGATCTGGAGCTGGAGCTTTTTCTGGCAAATGCCCATTTCCTATCTGATCATGTCAATATCGTTAAAAAATTAAATACCATTGTAGAAGATAAATCTCCTGAAGCTGGCAATCATGCTTTATTAGCCGAACAAAATACCATTATCCTCCCTGAAATTGAAAAAAGTTATGTAGAGGATGATGATTGTTTTGATCCACAAGAACTGGAAGAAGTTGCCACAGCCCAGGAGGAAGAGGAGCGTGTGGATGTACAACCGGAACAAGAAATTTTAGATGATGAAACCATTGAGTTCGAAAAGGCTGAATCAATTTTAAATAAGGATTTTTTTAAACCAGATCAAGACGATCATACTTTCGAATTTGTATTGGGTACACATGATGAAAGCGATCAGTTTGATTACGAGGCAAAATCTGTAGAAGAAATTTTCGACCGTCCTTTGAGTAAAGAAGAAGCAGAAATTTTAGCGCAGAAAAAGAAAATACATGAGAAAGAAGAGGCTTTAGCAGTTCAGCCAGAAGTTATACCTGCTGAAGAAGATGAAATTGGCCCTGAACCTTTTTTAATTCCTAAAGAAGAAGAGTACGAACCATCGGTAATTGAAGAAGAAAAAGAAGAAGAAGTTAAATTTAATGAAGCACCAATTGCTGCGCCAAGCGAACCGATTGAAGCCCTAAGGGATGTAAAATTTGATGATCCTGTAATTTCACCACCGGTTGAGCAGGAACGCCCTTTATTTACCCCCGAAGCAGTTCCGGTAAAACCATTTCAAGAACCAGTAACGTCAAAACCAGCCCCTAGTTTAAATGATCTGCTGGCCAGAACCAACGGGAAAGCAGAAGAGCCTGTTAAAGCACCAATTGCCGATTTAAAACAGGCAATCAGCTTGAATGAAAAATTGCTTTTTATTAAAGATCTTTTTAATGGCTATAACCTGGCGTATTCGGAAGCGCTTGATATCATCAATAAAATGAATAGTTTCGAAGCTGCCGATAGTTTCCTTCAGAATAATTATGCCGCAAAAAATAACTGGGCCAATAAACAGGCTACTGTAGATCAGTTTTATGAGTTGCTGAACAGAAGATTTAGTAAGTAGGAGCTTTGGCGTTTTGGCCGAACTCCATGCGTCCTGCTGAATTTATTTCAGCATCTATTCTTATAAAAATAACTTAAGTAAAAGATCCTGAAACAAGTTCAGGAAGAAGTAATTCTGGAGGAAGACGATTACCTCATCCCCATGCGTCCTGCTGAATTTATTTCAGCATCTATTGTTATAAAAGTAAATAAGTAAAAGATCCTGAAACAAGTTCAGGAAAACGTAATTCTTGAGGAAGACGATTATCCCAGCCCCATGCGTCCTGCTGAATTTATTTCAGCATCTATTCTTATAAAAATAACTTAAGTAAAAGATCCTGAAACAAGTTCAGGAAGACGCAATTCTGGAAGGAGACGATTACCTCAACCTCATGCGTCCTGCTGAAATTCTGGAGGGAGACGAGTATCCCAACCATATCCGTCCTGCTGAATTTATTTCAGCATCTATTCTGATAAAAATAACTTAAATAAAAGATCCTGAAACAAGTTCAGGAAGACGTAATTCTGAAGGAAGACGTTTACATCAACCCCATGCGTCCTGCTGAAATTCTGGAGAGGAAGACTATTATCTTAACCCATTCGTCCTGCTGAATTTATTTCAGCATCTATTCTTATAAAAATAACTTAAGTAAAAGATCCTGAAACAAGTTCAGGAAGACGTAATTCTGGAGGAAGACGATTACCTCAAGCATATGCGTCTTGCTGAATTTATTTCAGCACGCCGAGTCCAGACTTGGGCCTAAATAAATCCCATTCTATTAGAGTCCAATTTTAAAAAGATAAATAGCAGGATTGTAAAACTCCAGAGAGATGAACCTCCATAACTAATTAAAGGCAAAGGAATACCAATAACAGGAATAATACCAATAGTCATTCCGATATTGATGAAAACGTGAAAAAAGAGAATACAGGCTACGCTATAACCATAAACCCTCGAAAAGGTAGACCGCTGTCTTTCCGCCAGGTTAATCAATCTAAGCAGTAAAAATATATACAAGCCAATTACAACCGAACAGCCCATAAATCCCCATTCTTCACCAATGGTAGAGAAAATAAAATCGGTACTCTGTTCTGGCACATAACCGTATTTAGTTTGGGTTCCCTGTAAAAAACCTCTGCCGGTTGCCTGCCCCGATCCAATGGCAATTTGTGATTGGATTACATTGTAACCCGCACCTTTATTATCGGTTTTTAGTCCCAGCATCAACTCAATACGGCTGCGTTGATGTGGTGCCAGTACTTTTTCGTAAGCAATTTTTACTACAAATAAATAGGCTATCGCTATTACTGTAACAAGAACCGTAGAAAAAATTACTTTCTGTTTTCTTCTGTTATTGTAAATAAATAAACTTGCAATTATGGTTATAATCAATATTAAAATGTAAGTTGGAACTAAAAAGTCTGCAATAAAGAGCACAATCATTCCTAAAAAAATCAGCAGAAAGTAACCTGATAAACCTTCGCGATACAATGGAAACATGAATGCAAGAAACACCAGTGCAGAGCCGGTATCCGGCTGTAGCATAATAAGCAGTAGTGGTGCAAGTACAATTGCTGCCGCAATCATGATCGATTTTATATCCCGGAATTTGGGGTTAAACGCTCCCACATATCTCGCTAGCAACAAAGCAGTACCAAATTTGGCAAATTCTGCTGGTTGAAGTTTAAATGAGCCAATTGCAATCCAAGCTTGGTTACCAGCCACTTTATTTCCAATTACCAATACAGCTAATAAGAGTAGTAATGTACCACCATAAATAAAGGGAGAGAAAACATTGAAAATCCGACCATCAAACAGTAAAATGGAAAGGCCTAAAATCAAGCCCGTGAAGACGTAAATGAGCTGTTTTCCATAAAGTGTATTAAAGCTGAACACAGCAGAATGTTCTGGAGGTACTGATGCATAAATATTGGTAAAACCAATAGCACATAATGCAATATAGATTAAAACGGTAATCCAATCTACATTAAAAAAGAAACGACTTCCCTGTTGTTGCATCATTACTTATTGTTTACAGAATTATTGTTTGTAAATATTTTGCTCACTTTAGGTTTTACAGCAGCTGATTGTTTCAATAATGTCGGTTTCATTTTTAAACTATCTTTGATTCTTTTTACCGAATCTGCTTTTTTAAGATTTAGACTGTCTAATTTAGTTAGTTTAACTTTTTTTGTTTTATCAATTAATGCTGGTAATAAATTGGTTTCTGAGAATGCTTTAACTGTATAGCCATTAGATTTTGGCTTGATGGAATCAGTTAAATATTTCTCTACTATAAAACTCGAAATAGGGGCAGCGTATGAACCACCGAAACCGCCATTTTCTACAATCACAGCAATCGCTATCTTTGGATTGTCCATTGGTGCAAATCCGATAAATACCGAGTGATTTTTTCCATGAGGATTTTGTACGGTTCCAGTTTTGCCACACATAATAATGTTTGGAATCTGTGATTCTTTTGCAGTTCCCCACGGACTATTCACTGCATCTCTCATTCCTTCGATTACCGGCGGAAAGTATTGGGCATCGATGCCAACATAGTTTTTTACTACATATTCCTTTTTTACTACATTTTTATCTCCAATACCTTTAATAAGGTGAGGTTTAAAATAATACCCACGGTTTGCAATTGCGGCCATAACATTGGCCATTTGCAAAGGAGTAGAGGTAATTTCTCCCTGGCCGATGGCCTGTGAAATTACTGTAGTGTAGCCCCAGCGTTTGCCATAAATTTTATCATAATGTTCAGCCTGATAAAATATTCCTTTTTTTTCGAAAGGCATATCTATTCCCAATTTATGTCCGAAACCCCATTTTGCAATTTGCTCATGCCAGTGAGCATAGGTTTGACGTTGATTCTTCATCCCATTTTTTGTAATTATGCTCTGGAAGACGTGACAAAAGTAAGTATTGCATGATCGAGCGATACCGCGTTGCATATTAATTGTACCATCTATATGTTCGCATTTTACCTTATGATTTCCTGCCATGTAATATCCCGGACAAAAAAAAGTGGTATTTGGATCAATTGCACCATCCTGTAATGCAACTAAGGCATCAACAGGTTTAAATGACGATCCTGGAGAATACTGGCCAGCAATAGGTCGAACAATCTGAGGTCGGTAAGGATTAGCAATTAAACTCATGTAATTTTTGCCCCAATCTTTTCCAACCAACTGATTTGGATCGTAACCAGGGCTGCTTACGAAAGCTAAAATTTCTCCTGTTGATGGTTCTATAGCTACAATTGCACCAACTTTATTTTTCATTAATTCTTCACCAAGGCGTTGAATTCTGATATCTAAGGATGAAATCAAACGATCACCTGAAATTGCATTAATATCGTATTTTCCTCCGGCATAGCTTCCTTGAGCAATATTTCTAGCATCATATAACGTATTTATGACCCCTTTTTCACCCCTTAAAAAATCTTCATAAGAACGCTCGAGCCCACTTTTCCCTATAAAATCACCTGGTTTATAATAACCTTCTGATTTTTCAATATCATCAGGACTTACTTCTTTCACATAACCAAAAAGTTGTCCAGCAATGCTATCTGGATAATGTCTGATGGTTCTATCCTGGGTTCTAAATCCTGGAAAACGGTACATTATCTCTTGAAGACGTGCGTAGCTTTGAACAGAAATTTGCCTTTCAAAAAATGTAGATTGATAGGTGGATTGCGCCCTAGCCTTTTTTAGCTTTTTCCTTACATCTTCAAAACTAATGTCCAGTGCTTTTGCCAGTGCCAAGGTATCAAAGGGTTTCACCTCGTTTGGAGTAACCATCAAATCGTAAACAGGTTCGTTCTGTACAATTACCTTCATGTTGCGATCTAAGATTGCTCCACGGGCAGGATATTTGTAGATTTTCCTTAAAACGTTACTTTCTGCAGAAACAAAGGCCTTATCGCTAATTACCTGGATATAAAATAACTTTCCTAATAAAATCAGGGCGATTACAATAAATAATCCTTGAACGATATATTTTCGATTAAATAATTGGTCCATTAACGTGGTGTTCTTCTATAGAATATAAACTCTACCAATAAAATAATAAGCAGTGTAAAGATACAACTTAAGCCGCATCTCATTAAGGTATAACCAATTTCGGTTAACCTGAATGTTTCTAAGAAAAACAACACCAGATGGTGTGCAATAACGCAAAGAAAAGCATAAAGAGAAAACCATTGAAAACCCATATAACTTAACGATGGTTCAGGGTCATCAATTGCGTCGCGGTTTAAGCTTATTGATATAAATGAGATTCTTACAAAAGCCAGCACAACACAGGCGGTAGCATGTACGCCCATCGTATCATAAAAGGCATCGAGTGTTAAGCCTGTAACGAATGCTAGAACATATAATAGAATGTTTGGTATGCCAAATGGCAGTAAGAGCAAAAAAAGCACATAAATAAATGGCGTAGAAAGGTCATAAAAGCCCATATTCTTGAGCAGAAATATCTGCACAAAAAGTAGTAAAAACCACCTGATTACATTTACTATAATGATTCTACTATTCATTTGGTTTAGCTAAGCTTTCCAAAGCTTTTTGTTCTTCAGCTTTTTTATTTTTTACCACATATACATATTGCAATGTGCTAAAATCTGTAAATAAATTCAATTCGCCCGATAAGAAATTATCATTGGTGGCTACATTGGGTTTAGTAATTTTTCCAACTAAAATTCCGGCAGGGAAAAAGGCAAAGCCAGAAGTTACTACGGTATCGCCCACATACATTTTAATGTGGTTGGGAACTTCTTTGATAAACGCCTTTTTGATATCGAAATTTCCATCACCCCAAACCAAAGAACCCAGTGCATTGTTTTTTTTCAGCGTTACACTAATCCGGGTATCTTTATGTAATAGTGATTGTATAGTGGCCAAATGCGCAGAAACATCACGAATGAAACCTACAACACCTTTTTGTGGTGCAATAACGGCCATCCCGCTTTGTATGCCATCAACGGTACCTTTATTAATCGTCATGATGTTGTTGCGCAGCGTAATGGAATTTTTAACCACTTTGGCCGCAAGATAGGTGTAATCCTGATTGGTTACCGTATCCACAACCCTAACATCTTTAGCCGTATCTACTGTGGTTAATCCAAGTAATTGACTTTTAAGTTTGGCATTTTCTGCAGCAAGGCTATCGTTTACCATGCCCAGGTTTAAATATCTTTTAAAAACATTTAACCGTTCGTACGCTGTGCCCACAACCTCATTTGTTGAGTTTAAGGTTACGCTACGCTGATAGGAATTGTTTTTAACCGTTAGGTAAATCCCAATGGTGAAAAAAATGATAAATAAGAAAAATGCGTTGTATCTACTGATAAAAATCCAAAGGTTACGCATTTGAGTTTGGAGTTAAAAGTTCGGAGTTAAGAGTAATAGTTTGGCGCATGATTGGAAAAACCAAATCAACAACCCCAAACTCCGAGCTGAATGTTATTGCATTAAGAATTTATATCCGCCAATATTTTTAAGGGCGATGCCGGTTCCGCGTACTACCGCGCGAAGAGGATCTTCGGCCACGTGAACAGGTAATTTAGTTTTAGCTGCTACGCGTTTATCCAAACCCCTTAACAAGGCACCACCACCCGTTAAATAAATGCCGGTTTGGTAAATATCTGCAGAAAGTTCTGGTGGAGTAATCTCTAATGCTTTTAAAATCGCTTCTTCAATTTTAGAGATCGATTTATCCAGGCAATGTGCAATTTCGGTATAAGAAACCGTAATCTGTTTAGGTACACCCGTCATTAAATCACGCCCTTGAACGGCAAAATCAGCAGGAGCATCCTGAAGTTCAGGTAAAGCTGCACCAACCTCAATTTTAATTTTTTCTGCCGTACGGTCGCCAATCATAATGTTGTGTTGACGGCGGATGTAGTTTACAATATCAGAGTCGAAGTTATCACCGGCAACGCGGATTGACTGATCGCAAACAATACCAGATAATGCGATTACCGCAATTTCTGTTGTACCACCACCTATATCGATAATCATATTACCCATAGGTTCTTCTACATCAATACCAATACCTACAGCTGCAGCCATTGGCTCGTGGATTAAATATACTTCTTTTGCACCGGCAATTTCTGCCGAATCGCGTACTGCACGTTTTTCTACCTCAGTAATACCAGAAGGAATACAGATTACCATACGCAATGATGGAAACATCCAGCCTTTACCGCCATTCAGCATGCGGATCATGCCTTTAATCATCGCTTCAGCCGCGTTGAAATCGGCAATAACACCATCTTTTAGCGGACGTACAGTTTTAATATTATCGTGGGTTTTACCCTCCATTTGCATGGCTTGCCTACCAATGGCAATTACTTTATTTGTAGTACGATCGAAAGCAACGATAGATGGCTCATCTACAACTACTTTGTCGTTATGTATAATCAGGGTATTCGCAGTGCCTAAATCAATGGCAACTTCTTGCGTAAACCAGTTAAATAATCCCATGTATAAGGTATGTTTTCTTTATTTTGTCAAATCTATACTATTCCTAATGTAAAAATAGCTTTTTTATTGTTTTAAGTTTTATTTTCTTCATTCATTCCGTTGTTTTTAAGGCAATTAAAATGTTTAGAAAATAAAAAAGCTAAAAGACCAAAGTTACAAGACCAAAGTTCGAGTGCGCTAAGGAGGTAAGATATCCGCTTCTAGCTTTAGTCCTTCTGCTTTTAGCTTTAGTCTTTCTGCTTTTAGCTTTAGTCTTTCTACTTTAAGCTTTAGTCCTTCTGCTTTTAGCTTTAGTCTTTCTGCTTTTAGCTTTAGTCTTTCTACTTTAAGCTTTAGTCCTTCTGCTTTAGTCTTTCTACTTTTAGCTTTAGTCTTTTTACTTTAAGCTTTAGTCTTTCTACTTTAAGCTTAATTAGTGTTTAAAGTGTCTTACCCCCGTGGTTACCATTGCAATACCTTTTTCGTTTGCTTTTGCAACAGAATCAGCATCTTTTATTGATCCGCCAGGTTGTAGCACAGCTGTAATTCCAGCTTCAGCAGCAATTTCAACACAATCAGGGAAGGGGAAGAAAGCATCAGAAGCCATTGCTGCACCTTTAACGCTGAATCCAAATGAGGCCGCTTTTTCAATCGCTTGCCTTAAAGCATCAACACGTGAGGTTTGCCCAACACCACTTGCAATTAAAACATCATCTTTTACCAATACAATGGTATTTGATTTAGTGTGTTTTACAATTTTATTAGCGAAAAACAAGTCTTTTAACTCTTGTTCAGTCGGTGCTTTATCGGTAACGGTTGTCATTTGTTCAGGACCTTCGATAATTAAATCTTTATCCTGTTCAATTACACCATTTAATAATGTTTTAAATTGTTTTTTGCTTAATTCAACCTCGTTACGTTGTAAAATAACACGGTTTTTCTTTTTACTGAACAATTCTACCGCTTCTTGCTGATAAGAAGGTGCGATTAATACTTCGAAGAAAAGGTTGTTAATCTCCTGTGCGGTTTCTAAATCCACTTCTACATTGGTAATGAGTACACCACCGAAAGCAGAAACAGGATCGCAGGCCAGAGCATCAATCCAGGCTTGTTTTACGGTAGCGCGTGATGCAATACCACAAGCATTTGTATGTTTTAAGATCGCAAAAGTTGGATCCTGAAATTCATCGATCAGCGCAACAGCTGCATCCACATCAACCAGGTTGTTGTAAGATAGCTCTTTGCCGTTCAGTTTAGTAAACATGGCATCTAAATCACCGTAAAATACACCACCTTGATGAGGATTTTCGCCATAACGTAAAGTTTTGGCTTGCGTTACACTTTGTTTAAAAACATCAAGCGGTTCTTCAGTATTAAAGTAATTAAAAATTGCAGTATCGTAGTGAGAAGAAGTATGGAAAGCTGTTTTAGCGAAAGATTTACGTTGTGCTAAAGTAGTTTCTCCGTTTTGCGCCTCTAATTGAGCCTGTAAAGTAGGGTAGTCATTTTTAGAGGCAATGATTACAACATCGTTAAAGTTTTTTGCAGCAGCACGGATTAAAGAAATACCACCAATGTCGATTTTTTCGATAATTTCATCCGGTGTTCCACCTGCTTTTACAGTTTCTTCAAAAGGGTATAAATCAACAATAACCAGGTCAATTTCAGGAATTTCATATTCAGCAATCTGTTCCTGGTCGCCAGTTAAAGCCCTACGGTTCAAAATTCCACCAAATACTTTCGGGTGTAAAGTTTTAACACGTCCGCCTAAAATAGATGGGTAACCTGTTAAATCTTCAACTGCCGTAACAGGAAGGTTTAAATCTTTTATAAATTGTTCTGTACCACCGGTAGAAAATAACTGTACACCTTGTGCAGCTAATAATTTCACCAATGGCTCCAAACCATCTTTATAATATACTGAGATTAAAGCGTTTTTGATTTTAATGGATTGACTCATTCTACTGAAAATTTTGAGCCGCAAAGGTAGTAAAACAGGGGCATTTATTAAGGGGCTAAAATCAATAAAAATGAAATTAGTCTTATATCTTTCTCAACAGGGTGTTTTTTATTTTACTATGAGATTTTAAAGATGCTTATATCTCCATATTGCAAGCGGAAATATTCACTTTCTACACATTCTAATTATTATATGTAATCTTTACCTGGTTGAGCAGAATTAATCTGCGAGGCTTTAAAATTTACTAATGGTATTTCAATTTTGCTAATTTAGCCTATCAAAAAATTGTTATTAATTATCACGAGGGAGAGTAATGTTTCAATCAAATCGTAAAGCAACTTGGTCATATATAGTTGTTGTGTTTCTTATTGTATGTTGTTACGTTGGAATTTACCATTCACATCGTTATTTTGGGTTTAACTGGATAATGTGGCTAAGCATTTCAGCAATGTTGGCACTGTTTTATTTAGGGGATTTATGGCTGGGAGATAGGGGAAGGTGGGATAAACTGAAGTCTTTTCTATTTTTGCTGTTTGTTGGCGGGCCGATAGGTTTTTTTGTGATTAAAATGCATAAAGCTTTTACGGAAAAACAATTGGCCAACCATGGCGTGCATGCTCAGGGAATAGTAACTGATTTATACTTAAGAAGAAGTAAAAGCAGTAAAACACCCTACGCTATATTTACTTATAAATTAAATAATAAAATCTGGACACAGGAAGTGATTAACAGAAACTCTGATTTACAAATTGGAGATACTTTAATGTTATTATGCGCTAAAACAGATCCGGAAATCTTTAAGATCGATTAGTAGAAAATCCCGGTTACTTCTTTATCTTTTTTACAATGGTTTCTACCACCCTGGGATAGTGTTGGTGTTCGAGCTGCTGCCCTTTAAACTTAACCATTTCCAGGTTGTCATTTTTATCGATTCTGTACCGGGCCTGATAAATGTATTCGCCTTCATCATAATTTTCATCAACATAATGTATGGTAATACCGCCTTCTGCTTCACCGGCAGCCATAACAGCGTTGTGTACATGATCGCCGTACATGCCTTTGCCACCAAATTTAGGGAGAAGTGCCGGATGTATATTCACAATTCTACCTGGGTAAGCATTGATCAGGCTTTTAGGAATTAGCCAGAGGAAACCGGCAAGCACAATGAAATCTATTTCCAGGTTTTTGAGTAAATCGATTACTTCTTCGGTTTTATAAAACTCGTTTTTATCGAAAACATGAGTGGGGATTTCAAAATTATCAGCCCTTTGTAGTACATAGGCATCGGCGTTGTTGGTTAACACCAAAGAGATTTCTATTTCATTACTCCGCTTAAAATGCTCCATCAGTTTTTGGGCATTGGAGCCAGAACCTGATGCAAAGATGGCTATTCGTTTTTTCACTCAAAAATCGTTTTGTCCAAAAATAGTATTTTTAAGCCTGTTTTTTCAATTGAAAAGAAATTTTATTCAATTAAGTTAAAGTATTATTAATGAATAAATTTAACGTATTTTTGTGGTTGCTAAATAGGGCTAAACTTTAATGAAAAAAAAGTTTAAAGTGTTTTGTAATTTAAAAACATTAATCCTATATTTGCAACCCGAATTATAGGAAACGAATAAGAAAAATAAAAGGCTAAATAGAAATGGCAAATCATAAATCTTCATTAAAAAGAATTAGAGCAAACGCAACAAAACGTTTACGTAACAGATATCAGGCAAAAACTACACGTACCTTTATTAAAAGATTACGTGCTGCAGAAGATAAAAAATCTGCATCTGATTTATTGCCTAAAGTAATCTCTATGTTAGATCGTTTAGCTAAAAAGAACATTATCCACAAAAACAAAGCGGCTAATAATAAATCAAAATTAACGAAATTCGTTAACGGTTTAAAATAAACCAATTATTTTACGATATTAGTAAAGGCATCCCAACCAAAAGTTGGGATGCCTTTTTTTTATCGTGCGCCGGGCATGGCAATCGACTATAGGGTTCAAGTCCCGAACACGCTTAGCAGTAGGAAGTGTTAGCTCGAGACAAGGGTGTCGTGGGTGACTGCGAATCTGAAGGAAGTCCGCGGCAAATATGGGGGCTTACGAACAGAAACTGTATACGAGGCGGATTTAGTCCGGGTGATGTTGCGAAACAAACAGAAGCCCAATACTGCACGGGGACTATTACGCAGATACAGAGGCCACATCCATAGGAAGTAGATTGTCTTACCCCGGGAGATCTGAATGAGTTCTGTCAATTGTAAGCGCGATTACAGGAGAAGAAACATTTGGCAGAGATGTTAAATGCCTCAATCAGAAGTCAGCAGCGGTCGTAGTACTGCATTTTTCGGATGCAGAAAGGACCAAATGTTAGGATGGCAAAGGAAACAGGAAGTTTATGGCAGAGCGTTTACAGCGGAACCACATTAGAGAACTGCTTATATGAGGGTAGGACGGAATCCGAGAGTAAATTATAAGAGGAGCTGAGCCGAGCCGTGCAACCAATGTACACAATGCCTGGGAAGGAGTTTTTTTTTTAGTATTATGCTTGAAGAAATATTAGACATCCGAAATGTACAAAGAGCCTTTAGGCAGGTTACTGCCAATAAGGGTGCTGGTGGTATTGATGGTATGCAGACCGATGAACTTCGCGACTACCTGAATGCTAACTGGCAGGCATTACGGAGTGATATTTTATCAGGCCATTACCGACCGAACGCTGTAAGAAAGGTAGAGATACCCAAAGGCAGTGGTGGTAAGAGGATGCTTGGCATCCCAACGGTCATTGACCGGTTGATCCAGCAGGCCATCTCTCAATGGCTGAGCCCCAAGTACGAGGGCGACTTTTCCTCTGATAGTTATGGTTTCCGGCCAGATCGCAATGCCCATCAGGCAGTGTTAAAGGCTCAGGAATATCTTAACACAGGTTACACCTGGATTGTGGAACTTGACCTGGACAAATTTTTTGACCGGGTAAACCATGATAAACTTATGCATCTGCTGTCAGTAAAGATAAAGGATAAGCGGACATTGAAGCTTATTCGTCTTTATTTGAGTGTGGGGATCATGGAGAATGGATTGGTCAGCCCAAGAAAAGAAGGAACGCCACAAGGCAGTCCATTAAGTCCGTTACTATCAAATGTTATCCTTCACGAACTCGATGTTAAGCTCGAAGAGCGTGGGCACAGGTTCGTGCGATATGCTGATGATTGCAGTATCTATCTAAGAAGCAGGAAATCAGGACACCGGGTAATGAGAAGTATTTCAGTATATCTGGAAGACTGCCTGAAACTGAAGGTTAACAGGGAGAAAAGTAAGGTTAGCAGGCCAAGCCAAAGTAGTCTGCTCGGGTTTTCATTCTATGGTAGCAAAGAGGGATGGAAGATGCGAATTTCATCCAAATCTCTAAGAGCGATCAAGGAGAAAATCCGGGAGCAAACTAAACGTAGCCAACCAGTTCCATTCCAAGAAAGAATATTAACGCTTAAGGAAATCATTCATGGTTGGGTTAATTATTTCTCTATTGCAGAAGCAAAGAGTCATATGACCAGACTGGACGAGTTGATGAGGACCAGACTGCGGATTGTTCTTTGGAAGCAATGGAAGAGTATAACGGGTAGAGCGCGGAATTTAATGAAGATGGGGTTGGTAAAATCAAGGGCCTATCAATTGGCCAATACCCGTAAGGGGTACTGTAGGACTGCAAACAGCCCGATATTACTTACAACCCTTGACAAGAAGTTCTTTTTGAGGCATGGACTTGATGGATTTACCAATTATTACTATTGGAAAACGACACACCAAACGAAGTTATTCTAACAAACCGCCGTATACCGAACGGTACGTACGGTGGTGTGAGGAGACAGCAGGGAAACTAATTCCCTGCTTCTTACTCGATTAAAAATGGAAAACTACGTTCAAAAACTTGGCATAAAACTGTGGGCAGAAGAAGATCGGCCCCGAGAAAAACTTCTGCTGCATGGCCGAAGGCATTTAACCGATGCCGAGCTGATTGCAATTTTAATCGGCTCGGGAAGTAAAAACGAAACAGCTGTAGATTTAAGTAAGAAAATTTTAGCTTTTTACGACAATAGTTTAGCCAAGCTTGGTCGGGCATCCATTCAGGAGCTCTCAAAATTTAAAGGGATTGGTGAAGCTAAAGCCTTAACCATTATTGCTGCCTTAGAGCTTGGCTTAAGGCGAAAAGATATTACCGAAGAGATCATTACTCAGGTTACAACCTCTAATGATGTGTATAAATACCTGCATCAAACCTTTGCCAATCTCAATCATGAAGAATTCTGGATTTTGTTGCTCAATAGATCCAACCGGATTATCGGGAAATTTTTAATCAGTAAAGGCGGACAAGCCGGAACAGTTGCTGATCCAAAAATCATCTTTAAAACCGCTTTAGAAAATAATGCAGCAAATATCGTATTGGCACATAACCACCCTTCTGGTAATGTAAGGCCGAGCGAAAGCGACGATATATTAACCAGGAATATGGTTTCTTCCGGAAATCTCCTTAGTATGTTTGTGGTAGATCACCTCATTTTTGCCAACAACCGCTATTATAGTTATAAAGATGAAGATTTAATTTAAAGATATTTCCTTGTTAAAGGGTAATTAAGCTTAAATTGTTATAATCGCACTTTATTTACGTTACCAATTGTGGTATGTCAAAATTAATAGTCAATATGAATACTTTAAAAATTATCCCAGTTTTTCTTTTACTAACCGTAATGGCCTTCGCTCAAAAAACGAATGTGCCAATCAATATTATAACTTACAATATCCGCTTAAATGTGGCATCAGATGGCATTAATGCCTGGCCAAACCGAAAAGACAATGTAAAAGCATTAGTGAAATTTCATGATGCCGACATCCTCTGTGTACAGGAAGCTTTGCCTGAACAGTTTGATGCCTTGTTGGAAAATTCAAATTTTGATGTGGTAGGCGTTGGTCGCGATGATGGTAAACGAAAAGGAGAATTCTCCGCAGTATATTTTGATAAAGATAGGTTTGTTAAAAAAGACGGTGGCACTTTTTGGCTTTCCGAAACGCCTAATGTGCCTTCTAAAGGGTGGGATGCGGCACTAAACCGCGTGTGTAGCTGGGTTAAACTGTACGATAAATTAAATAAGAAAGCGTTTATCGTGTTTAATACCCATTACGATCATATCGGCGTGCAGGCCAGGATAGAATCGGCAAAATTGCTTAAAAGGAAAATACAGGAAATTGCGCCAACCTTACCCGTTGTTTTTACTGGCGATTTAAACGTAACTCCAGAAACTGAAGCCATTGCAACAATTAAATCTTTTCTTACTGATGCAAAAGAGGTTTCTGTAGAACCTCCATATGGGCCTGCCGGCACGTTTAATGGTTTTCATTTCGATAGTGATTTGAAGGATAGAATCGACTATATATTTGTAAATAAAGGATTTAAAGTGCAAAAGTTTGCCGTACTTACAGATAGTAAGGATAAAAGATATTATTCAGATCATTTGCCTGTTTATTGTAAGCTCTTCTTTTAATAAATGGTATTGACAGCACTATCATTATTTCCTTTTAAGTTCGAACTTTTCGGTAATGAGTACCATTATCATTATATTTTCGAAACACTTGCCTTTATTGTTGGTGTTAGGCTTTATTATTTCTATAAAAAAGGAATTGTAGATCCAATTTCCGACGAAAACAGGTTATGGATTATGCTTGGAGCAATGCTTGGAGCATTAATCGGATCAAGGGTGGTTGCTGTGCTCGAAACGCCCGAAGTTATCCATCACCTTACTTTTTCAATCCTTTATCAAAGTAAAACCATTATTGGTGGTTTGTTGGGAGGCCTTTTCGGTGTAGAACTGATTAAAAAGATAATCGGTGTTGATATAGCTTCAGGAGATATTTATGTTATTCCCATTTTGGTTGCGCTGATTATTGGCCGAATTGGTTGCTTTTCTATGGGGATCGACGAACCAACCTATGGAATTCCCACTCATTTTTTTATGGGCATGGATTTGGGCGACGGCATCCTCAGGCACCCGATAATGCTCTATGAAATGATTTATCTTGTGCTGTTAATTTTACTTTTCAACAGGTTAAAAAAGGTCGAAATGATTAACGGAGATCGCTTTAAGCTGCTCATGGTACTCTATTTCCTGTTTCGTTTTTTAATAGAATTTATTAAACCTTACCAATCATTATTTTTAAATTTAAGCAGTATTCATTGGTCTGCATTGTTTATTTTTATGTATTATTATAAATTCATTATCAGAGTTTCCAAACGGATTATACATCAGCAGTAAGCAATATGGCCAATACCAGGGATTATATATACTACGATTACACCAAAAGTCTTTGTCCGGAATGCTTACAGCTTTGCGATGCGAAAATTGTTTTTCAGGATGCAAAGGTATTTATGCTGAAAAACTGCAGAACCCACGGCGATAGCAAAGTGATGATTGCCGATGATGTAGATTATTATAAGCAGATCAGAAATTACAATAAGCAATCCGAAATGCCACTTAAGTTTAATACCAAAGTGCATTATGGTTGTCCGTACGATTGTGGTTTATGTACCGATCATGAGCAGCATTCCTGTTTAACCGTTATCGAAGTAACAGATCGCTGTAACCTTGCATGCCCAACCTGTTATGCCATGTCATCTCCAAGTTATGGCAGGCACCGCACGCTTGAAGAGATTGAACGCATGATGGATGTTGTAGTGGCCAATGAGGGCGAGCCGGATGTGGTTCAGCTTTCAGGAGGTGAGCCAACTGTTCATCCCGAATTTTTTAAGATCCTTGATCTTGCCAAAACCAAACCCATCAAACATTTAATGGTAAATACCAATGGGATCAGAATTGCGAAAGACATTAACTTCGTTGAGAAATTAGCCAGTTACATGCCCGATTTCGAAATATATCTCCAGTTTGATAGTTTTAGTGCCGAAGTATTAACCAAGCTAAGAGGTGAGGATCTAACTGAGGTAAGGAGAAAAGCCATCGATCATTTAAACCAGTTCAATGTATCAACAACTCTGGTGGTTACCTTGCAAAACGGTTTAAACGACCACGAAATTGGTGATATACTGGATTACGCACTAAAGCAGAAATGCGTGCGTGGCGTTACTTTTCAGCCTACACAAGTAGCAGGTAGAAATGATGATTATAACGATCAGCAGGGAAGGATTACCCTGACAGAGGTACGAAGAAAAATTTATGAGCAGTACCCAACTTTTACCCCACAGGATTTAATTCCGGTGCCTTGCAACCCTGATGCGCTCTGCATGGCTTACGCTTTAAAAATCGGTGATGAAGTAATTCCGATGACACATTTGATCAATCCGGAAGATTTATTGAACAATTCAAAAAATACAATCGTTTTTGAACATGATGAAAAACTGAAAGCGCATATGCTTAATCTTTTTAGCACAGGCGTTTCGGTAGATTGTGCAGAAGATACTTTTGGCGAGCTGATGTGCTGTTTGCCAAGAGTGAAATCGGATAATTTGAGTTATGATAATTTATTCCGCATCATCATTATGAACTTTATGGATCCTTTGGATTTTGATGTGCGTGCAGTTAAAAAATCCTGTGTGCACATTGTAAGCGATAAATACAAAATAGTTCCATTTGAAACCATGAATATTTTTTATCGCGATAATAAAATAGATTTAATCAGGGAAAAATTAAATATGAATTGATATGGGTGGTTTGTTCGGCTTATTTGTAATTTATTGTTTAACCGCAATTGTTCTTTTTATTGTTGGCATTATCCAGATCATCGTAAAATCATCAAGAAATGAGCCTGTAAAAGCCGGATTAAAGTTAATTATCATCTCAGTGATTATGGTGGTAATCGGTTTTGGGGCCTGTGCCGTATTGCTTGCCAACAGTTAATATCCAGCTTAAGTATTATGGGAATTTTTATCGTTTATTGGGTAGTTGCTGTGTTGCTTTTTGTGGTTGGTATTATCCAGATCATCATTAAGGCAGTAAAAAATCAGCCGGTTAAGCCAGGCCTTAAACTGGTAATTGCCTCCGTAATTATGTTGGTTATTGGTGCAGGGGCATGCGCAGTCATTCTTTCCAATCTGCATATTAACCATTAGTCATTTATATTGTGTGCCTGAATCAGGGTTTTAGCCATCGTAAGCCTCCAATCTCATGTCTGGAATCTCAAATCTCAATAATTTAGCTTTCTCCTTTAAGCTTTAAATAATATCTTTGCATTTTATAAATCCAGATTGAAGATTACAGGCCTTCTAAGTCTCAAATCTCCTGTCTGGAATCTCAAATCTCATTAAATGAAAATATCATATAACTGGTTAAAACAATTCGTACAAATTGATAAAACACCTCAGGAGCTTTCATTAATCCTTACCAATGTTGGTTTGGAAGTAGAAAGTGTAGAAAAAGTGCAGCCTGTAGTAGGCGGCCTCGAGGGTTTGGTAATCGGCGAAGTTTTAACCTGTGTTCAGCATCCCAATGCCGATCGTTTGCGCATTACCACCGTAAATGTTGGCGGTAACGAAAATCTTCAGATTGTTTGCGGTGCACCAAACGTAGGCGCTGGTCAGAAAGTGGTGGTAGCCACCGTTGGTACAACTGTTTATCCTTTGGAGGGCGAACCTTTTAAAATCAAAGAATCAAAAATCAGGGGAGAACTTTCGCAGGGCATGATCTGTGCCGAAGATGAAATTGGCTTAGGTAAATCTCACGATGGAATTATGATTCTTGAGGCAGATACTGAGGTAGGTATCCGTGCAAAAGATCATTTTAAAATGGATGATGATTATGTTTTTGAAATTGGCTTAACACCTAACCGTGCCGATGCAGCTTCGCATTTAGGTGTGGCGAGAGATTTAGCAGCTTATTTCAGAAGCGAATATGAAATGCCGGATCTATCTACTTTCAAAACAGACAACGAAAATCTTGTTATTCCGGTAGAGGTAGAAGATTTAGCTGCTTGTCCGCGTTATAGTAGTGTTACAATTTCTGGAGTTACAGTAAAAGAATCACCAGAGTGGTTAAAAGATAAATTGAAAGTTATCGGTTTACGCCCGATTAATAATGTGGTTGATATTACCAATTATATATTACATGGTTTAGGCCAGCCGCTACATGCTTTCGATGCCGATAAAATTGCCGGCGGAAAAGTACTCGTAAAAAAAGTTGCCGAAGGCACACCTTTTATAACACTTGATGGTGTTGAGCGTAAGTTAAGTGCCGATGATTTAATGATCTGTAATACTGAAGCACCAATGTGTATTGCGGGTGTTTTTGGTGGTAAATCATCAGGAGTTGATGACAATACAAAAAATATTTTCTTAGAAAGTGCGTATTTCAATTCAGTTTCTGTACGTAAAACTTCTAAAAGGCATGGCTTAAAAACTGATGCTTCTTTCCGTTACGAACGTGGTACCGATCCTGAAATTACGGTTACAGCATTAAAATATGCCGCACTGTTAATTAAAGAACTTGCTGGTGGCGAAATTTCATCTTCAATTTCTGATATCTACCCAAGCCACATCAAGCCCTTTGAGTTTGAGGTAAGTTACACGAATATTAATAAATTAATCGGCGCAAATATCCCTTCAGCAGAAATTAAACACATCATTACTGCTTTGGGTATTTCGGCAACCAATACCTCAGATGATACCCTGGCCTTAAGAGTACCCTCATTTAAAGTTGATGTTACCCGTGAGTGCGATATTACAGAAGAAGTATTGCGTATTTACGGCTATAACAATATCGAAATTCCGGCAAAGGTAAATGCATCACTTTCATACAGTACCAAGCCCGAAAAAGAAAATACACACAATGTAATTGCCGATATGCTAACTGCTAACGGTTATGCAGAAATTATGTGTAACTCTTTAACAAAATCTACCTACTCTAAAAATTTAGATGAGGCTGTATTTATTTTAAATCCTTTAAGCAGCGATTTAAATGTAATGCGCCAAAATTTATTGATGCCTGCTTTAGAAAGTGTTGCTTATAATCAAAACCGTAAAAATGCTGATGTTAAATTTTATGAGTTCGGTAAAACCTACCATTTAATTAATGAGAAGTACGTAGAGCGCCCCAGGTTAATGTTGTTAATTTCTGGTGCAAAGCAAAGCGAGCAGTGGAACCATAATACCAAATCATCTACTTTTTATAATTTAAAGTCGGCTGTAGATGCGATCATTTCCCGTTTGGGCATTGCAAGCTACCAGACAGATACTTTAAATGATGAAAATTTTGCATATGGCATTAAATATTTCCGTGGAGATAAAACGCTGGTGAGTTTCGGCGCTGCATCAAAAGCCGACCGTAAGGTGGCCGATGTAAATGCCGAAGTTTTTTATGCAGATTTTGACTGGGCTGCTTTGTTGGATATTGTGAAGAAAAACAGAATCATTAATAAAGAAGTTTCAAAATACCCGCAAGTGCGTCGTGATCTTTCTTTGTTGATAGATCAAAACGTAACCTTTGATACTTTGAAAGGAATTGCTTTTAAAACTGACAAAAAACTAATTAAAGAAGTTGGTGTATTTGATGTGTATGTTGGCGATAAACTGCCTGAAGGTAAAAAATCATATGCCTTAAATTTCATTTTGCAGGATGAGGAACAAACCTTAACCGATAAGCAGATTGAAAATACAATGCAAAAGCTAATTGCCAATTTAACCTCACAAGCTGGTGCAGAAATTAGGAAATAAAATATAAATTCGTACTTTTAGAAATAAATTCATGACTTCTGTTGCAGATCAATTAGATAAAGTATTACAAAAAACGGCTCGGGTAATTGAGTTATGTAATGCGCTACAGGAAGAAAATGATTTATTAAAGCTTGAAAATCAATCGTTAAAAGTTGCACTTGATACGGCTAAAGGCAAAAATGTAGAACTCGACGAAAAACTGAGGGTTACAAAATTGGCTAAAAGTATTGAGGGAACAAGTGAAAAGTCGCTTGATATTAAACAAAAAATTAACGATTTTGTGCGTGAGATTGATAAAAGTATTGCATTATTAAAAAAATAAATGATGCAAAGAAATCAGAAACTAAGCTAAACAATGGGAGAAATCTCGATTAAAATAACCATTTCCGACCGTATTTATCCGTTAAAGGTGAATATGGAAGAGGAAGAAATTGTGAGACGGGCAGCAAAAATGATCAATGAGCGCATAAAAGATTACCAGGATAATTATGCGGTTAGAGATAAGCAGGACCTTCTTTCTATGGCAGTTTTGCATTATGCAACCGCCGTATTAAGAACAGAAAATAAAGTACAAAACCAGGATACTGCTGTTGCTGATAAAGTTGAAGAATTGGATGTTTTACTCAATAATTTCTTTTCAAAATAAGGTTCGTTCTTTCGGCAATTCGTCACTCTGAACTCGTTTCAGAGCCTAAATTTATAAGATCCTGAAATATCTTTGGGATGACGGGGCCAATATTTAGCATAAAAACATAGCCGCAGCTAGTTTTTGAGTTTCAAATTTTATAAAACTTAACACTTCAATATCTATAGGGTTAAGAGGGCGTATTTCATCTGCTATGGCACCTGAAAATGGCTTAAACCCTAATTATGCTTAGTTGAGGTTTAAAATGTATGAGACTTTAAAAATTAGTTGCGGTTTTTTTTTACTTAAAAAACAAAATGGAAATAGTTGAAATATTAGGATACGTATTTGCCGTAATAGCGGGTATTGCTATCGGAGTAGTGGTAGGAAGATTCCTCCTGCGCAACTTGCTTAAACAGCAGGAAGTTGCTGCACAGAACAAAGTGAAAAAGATTTTAAAAGATGCAGAGAACAATGCAGAAATCTTAAAAAAGAATAAACTTTTAGAAGCAAAAGAGAAGTTTTTGCAAATGAAAGCTGAGCATGAGCAAGAAGTGAATGCTAAAAACAACAACATTAACCAACGCGAAAATACCATGAAGCAGAAAGAGCAATCGGTAAATCAGCGCATGGAAAATTTTAATAAAAAAGAGCAGGAACTCGATAAACAAAAAGTTAACCTCGAAAAACAGACTGAAATTGCCGTTAAAAAGCAAGAAGAAGTTGAGGTGCTAAAAAATCAGCATTTAACACAATTGGAAACCATTGCAGGTTTATCAGCAGATGAAGCTAAAAACCAATTGGTAGAAAACCTGAAAGAAGTTGCCCGTACACAAGCAATGATCCAGATAAAGGATATTGTAGACGAAGCAAAACTTACCGCAAGTAAAGAAGCTAAAAAAGTGGTTATTCAAACCATTCAACGTACCGCTACCGAAGCTGCTATCGAAAACTCAGTATCCATTTTCCATATCGAAAGTGACGAGATAAAAGGACGCGTTATTGGTAGAGAAGGTAGAAATATCCGGGCTTTAGAGGCTGCTACCGGCATTGAGATTATTGTAGACGATACCCCGGAAGCTATTATTTTATCAGGTTTTGATCCTGTAAGAAGAGAAATTGCACGTTTGGCCTTACACCGTTTGGTAACCGACGGACGTATCCACCCGGCACGTATTGAAGAAATTGTTGCCAAAACCAAAAAACAGATCGAAGATGAAATCGTCGAAATTGGTGAGCGTACTGTAATCGATTTAGGTATCCATGGTTTGCATCCTGAGCTGATCCGTATGGTTGGCCGTATGCGTTACCGTTCATCTTATGGTCAAAATTTGTTACATCACTCGCGCGAGGTTGCAAATTTCTGTGCTACAATGGCTGCCGAATTAGGTTTAAATGCCAAAATGGCCAAACGCGCAGGTTTATTACACGATATAGGTAAAGTGCCTGATGATAATCCCGAATTGCCACACGCAATTTTAGGGATGCAACTGGCCGAAAAATATAAAGAACATCCTGAAATTTGCAATGCAATTGGTGCCCACCACGATGAAATTGAGATGACTTCAATGATTTCTCCAATTATCCAGGCATGTGATGCGATTTCTGGTGCCCGTCCGGGTGCACGCCGTGAGGTGGTAGAAAGTTATATTAAACGATTGAAGGATTTAGAAGAACTGGCTTTATCTTATCCTGGTGTGGAGAAAACATTTGCTATCCAGGCAGGTAGAGAATTACGTGTGATTGTAGAAAGCGAACGCATCACTGATGCACAGGCAGAACTTTTAGCTGCTGATATTTCTACCCGTATCCAAACCGAAATGACTTATCCTGGTCAGATCAAGGTTACGGTGATCAGAGAAACCCGTTCAGTAGCATTTGCTAAATAAGTTAATCGTTACTCTGAACTCGTTTCAGGATGTAGTTATAGAAAAGATGCTGACCACGAAGTAGCTATCTGACCTTTAAAACGATATAAACTGCTGATAAAATAAATTCAGCATGACGAACGGTTTAATAAACAAAATATTAAGCGATGGATATTCCATCGCTTTTTTTTATTTTTACATAATGAGCAAGCAATCCATAACAATAGAACCGAAACGGCCTGTAGATGTACTTTTTGATAAGTATGCCGAAAGTCACCAAAATCCAACCAACAAACTGGTGCATTGGATCTGTGTTCCATTAATTGTATTTAGCTTATTGGGGTTAATCTGGCAGATTCCTTTTCCGCACCTTGGCTTTCTGGGTAGCTATAACGGTTTTTTCAACTGGGCATCTTTCCTGCTTGCATTTAGCCTTTATTATTACTTTACATTATCACCTGTACTGTTTTTTATGATGATTTGGGTGGTAGGCCTGATGAGTTACATCATTGTTAAAATTGAACAGGCCGTTGGTTTAGGGAGTGGAACTGCTTATGCCATTTATGCTGCAATATTTGTGGCTGCCTGGGCAGGTCAGTTTATAGGGCATAAAATTGAAGGGAAAAAGCCATCTTTTCTTGATGATGTTAAATTTTTGTTAATAGGCCCGATCTGGTTACTGCACTTCATTTGCAAAAAAACAGGTATCAGGTACTGAGTTAAAAAAGTTGTTAACTTGTAATTAACCTTAAGGTAAAGTAACATTAATTAATACCTAATCTACAGTTAACACTGTGGTAATACTTTTGCCCTTATCAAATAAAGGCAAATTGGATTTACAAAACTCTTTTAAAAGAGCGGCACTTACAGTGTTCGCTTTAACGATCAGCATACTTTCGTATGCGCAAACTGGAAAAATTTCTGGTAAGATAACTGATAAAACTACTGGGCAGACTTTGGTTGGGTTATCTGTTTTAATTGAAGGAACATCTATCGGTACAACGAGTGATGCGCAAGGTATTTACACATTAAATACAGTTAAATCAGGGGTTTATAATGTTGTTTTTTCATTTATATCCTTTAAAAAACAAGTTGTTTCTAATGTTAAAGTTACTCCAGGAAAAACAACAGTAATTGATGTTGTAATGGAAGATGATCAATCAACACTTAATGATGTTGTGATTTCCGGATCCAGAAAAACAGGTACTGAGGTTTCATTGTTAGCCGAACTAAAAAAATCGCAATCGATAGCAAACGGAGTTTCATCCCAAACCATTCAAAGATCGGGAGATACTGATGCTGCACAGGTTGTAAAACGTGTTCCGGGTATTACCATTGTTGATAATCGTTTTATAAATATTCGAGGTTTGGCAGAACGATATAATAACGTTCAATTAAACAACGTAACAGCTCCGAGTTTAGAAACTGATGTAAGGTCTTTCTCTTTTGATTTAATTCCAAGCAACCAAATAGATCGGGTATTGGTTTACAAAAGTCCTTCTGCTGATATTCCTGCCGATTTCGCTGGTGGTGTTGTAAAAGTTTTTTTAAAAAGCATTCCTGATGATGATCGCTTAACCATAGATTATGGTACCTCTTACCGTGAAAATGCTACTTTTAAAGACTTTAAGAGAACAAATACTGGAAGTTTGTACTTCACTGGTTTTAACACCGGAGATAATGATCTTCCTGTAAACTTTCCTTCAAATTTAAATAATGTTAGCGCAAGCAAACTAAATGCCGCCGGGCATGCATTGAGAAATAATTGGGTGCCTGATGTAAATACGGCCAATTTAGATCAAAAGCTTAATATTTATGGCAGTAAACGTTTTAATATCAATAATAAGTTATTAGGAAATATTACTGCGATAACTTACAGTAATAGCAAAACCAACAATGCTGTTTTTAGAGGCAACTACGAGGCATATGATCCTATTTCAAAGGTTGCAGAAGAGAATTACAGGTATAACGACGATCAGTATACCTATAATGTTCGTTTGGGTGTTGTGCATAATTGGGCCTTCAAATTAGATAACAACAATACCTTTGAATTTAAGAACTTATATAATCAGCTAAGTACATCGCAGTATGTAAGTAGGGTAGGTTCAGAAAAGCAACAAGCCTATGCAAATTATGCATCCAACGTTTTGTACCGCGGTATTTATTCGGGGCAGTTATCAGGTAATCATAAATTTAATAGCGAAAATACAAAGTTCGACTGGGTTGCAGGTTACAGTAAATCTTTCAGAGATCAGCCTGATTATTCGCGTTACAGAACATTGGATAATGGAAATGGAACCTATAATATTTTCGTGCCTACAGGAGGAGCTCAGCCAGAATTCCTGGGAAGATTCTATTCAAAAATGAATGAAGATATTAAAACAGGTGCATTTAATGTTGAACAAGCGTTAGCTCCAAAATCTGAAGAATTTAAACCATCAGTAAAGGTTGGAGCCTATTATGAAGATAAACAAAGATCTTTCTCTTCGAGAAATATCGGTTATGTAAGGGCAAATTCTCTTCAATTTGATCAATCATTATTAAAAGGAACTATCGAAGAACTTTTCGACTGGAAAAATATCAATACCACAACCGGGATAAGATTGGATGAAAAATCAAACCCTTATGACAACTATGATGCCTCTAACAAATTATTGGCTGGCTATGCTAATTTTATTTTGCCATATAAAGATAAATTGACAATCGTAGCGGGTGCCAGAGTGGAGAAAAATGTTCAAAAGCTAAATAGTTTTGATACAGGTGGCCCTGTTAATGTGGATAATGATATCACCAGGGTGTTGCCTTCTGCCAATGTACAATATAACATCAGTGAAAAATCGCTCTTTAGATTAGCGTATGGTAAAACACTAAACAGACCAGAATTTAGAGAAATAGCCCCATTTTCATTCTATGATTTTGATCAAAACTTTAATGTTGCTGGTAACCGTAATTTAAAAACTGCAAAGATTGATAATTATGATCTAAAATATGAATTCTATCCATCCACAAGCGAACTTATTAGTATTTCTGGTTTTTACAAAAAATTTAAGGATGCTATAGAGATGACTGCTGTTTCTGGTTCCAATGCGCAATCATTCAGCTTTAATAATGCTCAAAATGTTCGGAATATTGGAGTGGAATTAGAAATGCGTAAATCATTATCGGGTCTTACCTCATCAAAATTTCTTAATGATATTACGCTTTTACTAAATGCATCATACATCAACAGTAAAGTTGAGTTTGCCGGTGATAATGCCCTTGGTCAATCCAATAACCGCCCTATGCAAGGTCAATCACCATACATTATTAATACAGCAATATTCTATAATAACGTTAAATCAAAATTCCAGGTAAATCTACTGTATAATGTTGCAGGTAAGCGTATTGCATTTGTGGGTACAGATGTAATCAGAGATATTTATGAGATGCCGAGAAATGTAATCGACTTAGTAATCACAAAAAACTTTACAAATAAACTTTCATTAAAAGCCAACTTTAACGACTTGCTAAATCAAAACTTTACGCTAATGCAAGATGGAAATCAGGATGGTAAATTCGATCAATCAACAGATCAGGTAACTGTACAATACAAAAGTGGTCGCCAGTTCGGATTAACACTTTCTTACAAAGTATTTTAACAAAAACATTTAAGGATATAAAAAAATAGAAAAATGAATATGAAAAAGCTTTACAAGCCAAAATTTGGTACAAACGCTCTTAAAACAATGATGTTTGTTTTGGCAGGAACTTTAATTTTTAGTTCGTGTAAAAAAACTACCGTTATCGAATACAATGAGGCTGGATTTAATTCAGGTACAGGAACAGGAACAAATCCTGCAACAGGATTTACAAAACCTATTGTAGAAGTAGCAAACGGTAGCATTACAACGAATACAAAGTGGACAAAAGATAATATTTACAGACTTAATGGTTTTGTAAGAGTTGGTAGAGATGCTAAAAATAGCGGTGGTTTGGCTGCAGTTGAAGGCGTTACTTTAACAATTGAAGCAGGTACAACAATTATTGGAGATAGAGAAACAAAAGGAACATTGGTGGTACAACGAGGTAATAAAATAGTTGCTGAAGGTACTGCATCTCAGCCAATTATCTTTACTTCTGAGCGTGCAGCAGGATTCCGTGAGCCAGGTGATTGGGGTGGTGTTGTATTATGTGGAAAAGCTACAAATAACCAAGCCGGTGGTGAGGCCGAATTAGAAGGCGCTTACGGAGGCTGGCACGGTGGTACTGTTGATGCCGATAACTCTGGTATTTTAAAATATGTTAGAATTGATTACGCTGGTACGCCAATTAATCCAAACCAGGAAGTGAACTCTTTAACAATGGGATCAGTAGGTTCAGGAACAGTAATTGACTATGTTCAATGTTCTTATGGCTTGGATGATGCTTTTGAGTGGTTTGGTGGAACAGTAAATGCTAAACATTTAATTGCTTATCGTGGCCTTGATGATGACTTTGATGTTGATTTTGGATTCCGTGGTACTGTTCAATTCGCTATCGGTATCCGTGATGCAAACTCTGCAGATCAATCGGGTTCGAATGGTTTTGAGGTAGACAACGATGGTGCAGGTTCTAGCTTAACACCTTTTACTTCACCTCAATTTTCTAACGTAACCATTATTGGCCCAAAGAAAGACAGGAATAAAACAATTTCTACACAATTTCAAAATGCAATGCATTTGAGAAGAAATAATAAAATCAAAATCTATAACTCAGTATTTACAGCTTATCCAAATGGCTTATTTATTGATGGAGCTACAACTTTAGCAAATGCAGCTGCTGGCGAATTGGTACTAAAAAACAATGTACTTGCAGGTGTAGATGGTTGGGGCGCAAACGGTTATGGTACTGGTGGTACTACAACATTTCCAAATCCAATTGGTGTCGAAACTAAATCTACCGGGAATGTAGGTGCTCAAACTGTTGATGTTTGGTTTAAAACAGCAGCATTTGCAAACGAAACTTATTCAAAGTGGGAAGATATAGGAATTGACGCTACAATTTTTGACTTAGGTGCAACGCCGAAGTTCACATTGAACACCGGATCTGTTTTATTAGCAGGCGCAAGTTTTACAGGATTGACTGGTTTTGATGTAGTTAACTATCGCGGTGCCTTTGGTACTACTGACTGGACTACTGGTTGGGCTAATTTTACACCTCAAACCAATGTTTACTAAATTTATTCAGTAAATACCCTCTGTGGGCATTCATTTATTTTTTAACGCAAAAAGCTAGATTAATTCTAGCTTTTTGCGTTTTATAAAATTCAATATAAATATTTTTTTGATGTAGTATTATGTGTTAAATATATGATTATAAATTATTTTAATTAGTAGTATTATAAATTTTTATTTGTATTATTTATTAGTTTATTAATTCTATAGTAATGTATTTTTAACATTTAGCGACTACATTTAGGAATGAAAAAAATAAATATCTATCTATTTAAAGCCTCAATAGTTGGAGCTTTAATAATTGCAATTACAGCTGGTTGTAAAAAAGATGAAATCAAAATCGAACCCGTTGCTAAAACAACCGTAGTATCAGAAATTGAATTCTCAAAATTACTAAACTTTATTTCGATAACTACCACTGCGCCAAAGAACCAAATTGTATACAATGAAAAGAACAAAGAATTTGTTGTATATGGTTGGTATCATAAAAGTTTAGCAGATATTCAATCTGAGTACGATTCTGCAAATGAATATAAAGCCACATACGAGAAATAATATGAAAAAACATTTTTTTCTTTTAATAGCTTTCATAGTGATAGCTTTAACTTCCCGAGCTCAGATTGTGTTACAGCAGTTTCAAATCGATCAAAATCGTGTTCAGAATAATGCGTTAATAGTACCAACAAAAAATGAGGCTACATTATTTAAATTTGTAGCTGTATTGTCTAGAGGTGTAGTAGCTACCGGAGGGTACGTTACTGGTAATTGTAAAATTTCATTAGTCTATACTGAGGCAGCGAGTGGTGATGCGACAATTAAAAATGATCCATCAACGATTACTCTTGGTACAAAAAATGTAACATCATCTGACTACGATAAGACGCTAGCTTATCTCTTTGATATAGACGCCACATTACCTGCGAATAAAACTAATGGGAAAATACTCTTGTTAGTTGAATTCGTAGATTTTTCAAATCAATCGAAAACAATTTATTCTGATACAAGATATAGTATATATGTAGTACCGCCAGCAGTTATACCTAAAGCACCTGTGTATTTAATTGCTGGAAACTCAAATAGCGAATATTATCTTTCATTAGATGATGCGATGTCAACTCCGTTTGGTTGGAGCAATAGAGGTATTTACTACTATGGATATAAAACTCAAGCACCAGGTACTGTACCTGTTTATGAATTTAAAGGAAAATCCTATGATTCAAGTGGAAGTCCTGGTTTTCCTGAAAATCTGACTTATTACTCAACTTCAGCACAAACACCAACCCAAGCATTAACTGGATCTGGTAGTAATTGGTCAACAACTTCATCAAAAATTGCTTTTTATGCTTATAGTACCCAAGTGCCAGGAACTGTTCCGATTTATTGTTATAGCCATGAATCAGTGAATTTATTTTTGTTCACTCAAAATCCTCCTGGGGATTCTTGGATTCAAAAGAATGTAGCTTTTTATGCGTTTCCTGTTCAATAATCAGAATAATAGATAACAATTATTAAAAACCTCTCAAAAAGTCCTATACTTATTGAGAGGTTTTAATACGTCGCTGATTTTTTGGAAATACAACCAATTATCCCTCTTCAACCTCTTCCTTAACAATTACTTTTGCCTTTTTTCTGCAACCGGTTTAACCTTTTTTGTTTTTAGAGCCGCAGCTGTAACTTGATCTTCTTTTGTATATGGAGCTATAGAATCTTTTGAGTAACGAAAGTAACTTTTTTAGTTAATTGCTTTGCGAACTTTTCGATTCATTTTTAAAAAAAATAAGCAGGCTCTTTATTCTGTCTTAGGTTAAAATATGCTTTTGGCTAAACACAATATATGTTCCAAACCCATAATTATATGCTTTGATTAAACAATATATGTTCCGAAGCTATAATTATAGGTTATTGGCTAAACAATATATGTTCTGAAGCTATAATTATAGGTTATTGGTTAAATAGTATATGTTCCTAACAAATAATTATAGGTTTTTGGTTAAATAATATATGTGCTTAACGTATAATTAGGTGTTTTTAATTTATCAATAACTGCTGTAAGCAGGTTTAATTAACTGGCACAAAAAGAAAAGTATTGGCAATAATTGAAAATCATTGCCAATACCGTTTTGTTATATATTTGTTTCGGTGATCTTTTTGTTTCTTGGAAATTGCTGCTTTAAGTCATCATAAATATCTTGCGTACCTGCAATATTTGATTTATTTGCACCTTTAACAGCGTTGTAAAAAACCAATGCTGATTCATAGGCTTCGCCACCAGCTACCATCATACAGTCATCTACTGCTCGTAAAAACTTACTTGCTTCGAGGTAAATTTCATACAGATCGGCTGCAAGTTTATAGTCTTTTTGTGTTTCGGTCACATCTAAAAAAGAGGGTACCAAATTGGGCGATTGTTTTGCGTGTGTAATTGCCCTGCCTACAAAGGCCAACGTTCTGTCTCCCATTTTTAACATGGTCTGGCGCTCGTCTGCCGAAAGGTTAAAAATCAACACATCTTTAAGCGTAGTTCTTGCTTCCTGTAATTGTGCGGTAACTTTTGCCATTTGCTCGGCGGTAATTTCTGCCGAGATTTTGTTGTTTAAACTCATAGATTATATGTTATTTAATTGAAAAAATAATTTCAACCTAAACACAATTTGAAATGGCTGGTTTAATCAGGGCGGTAGCACAGAAAATTGCCACAACCTTGATTTACCTAATCAACTTGCGTATTTACCAATAAAATAAATGGGATGAGTTTTATTGCCGCTAAGGATAAGCTAAGTTTATCCGGGCAGATTATATGGTTCGTTAACGGTTTATTTAATTAACACAGCCAATATACTTATTTTTTTTGAAACAAATATTAAAAATGCGAGCGGCTCTACCCGGTAGATTTTTGAATAAGGACTGTAAATTTTAGCAGTCGATTATCTACAGAAGATCAGAGGAGTTTTACGATAAGCTTTTATTTACACATTAAGAAAGCCTTGTTGGGTTACCAACAAGGCCTTTTTTATTTATTTCGCTTCAACCTCTTCCTTAACAATTACTTTTGCTTTTTTTATTACAACCGGTTTAGCTGTTTTTGCTTTTGCAGGTTCAGCACTGGTGATTTCTTCTTTTGTAAATGGAGCTATAGAATCATCTTGTATTCTGAAAGTAACTTTCTTTGCTAATTGCTTTGCAAACTTCTCAATTACCTTATCTGTTTTTTTTGCTTTGCCATATTGATCAAGAAGATCTGTAAATGCAAGTACTAATTTGGATTCTAATTCTTTACGTAACTTTTTGCTTGTCGAATGATTTTTCGACTTCGATTTATTCTTTTTCATCTAAAATTAATGGGTATTTTCAAAGATAGAGAATCGGAAAGTTAAATTAATATTATCATTATGTTAACAGTCGCTTGCCCGCTTAACATGTAAAATATTTGTTTTAACTTATTTTAAATCAGGACGTTTGGAGTCAGGAAAGCCTGACTTGTCCAATTTTCATTAAAGTTTTTTTTGATTATTTAACTGCTAATTCTTATTGGCAATCAAAAGGAAAAACGAATACTGATGTAAATGTAATCTCATCAGAGATCAATCCTGAAGAAACAATAGCGAAAATAACTAAAAGTTATGGCCTGGTGCAATGGCTCCACCAAGATCTAAAGTATTTTGAAAACCCTCCAGGTATTGTAATAAATGTCGCTCGGCATTTGCATATGAGGTAAATGTAGATGCAGGTTCGTAAGCATCGGCGTCGGTTTTACTTTTATAAAAAGAATTAATTTGGAACACAAAAATATTCTCATCATTAATTGGCGACATAATTCTGGCCTTAATGGCATGGCCGTTTGCCTCAACAAAAAATTCTTTTAAAATGGTATATATTGTTGCAGACATAAAGACAAATTAAATTTAAACATCAGTTCAAAAATAAAAGTACTGTTATTAGCTGATGATTCAGCTTGTTATTGATAAGATAACATTAAATAAATATTAAATTAACATTGAATTAGCCCATAAGCCCGTTATCTCCTTATAGGTTCATATGCATAAACTACCTGGTATTTACTGTCTTTCAGGTTGGCAGAAAGCTGTCCGATTTTTAAATTCTGCGCCTGTGGTGTAGGCTCACAATAAGAATATTTTTTGCCTTTATAAGTAATCGCCTTGCCTATAGGTGTATCAAATTGTACGGCAATGGTAAGGTGTTTAGGATATAATAAAGCGATCATGGGTAAATCGTATATTTCCTTTACCAGATAAAAAAACAGGGCAGCCCGGTCATCACAATCACTATAAGTACTTAATAAAGTTTGCTCGGGCGAGAAACGTTTTTCTTCACCGTAATTATCACTATCATCTTCGTATAAAAAACTATAGCGGGTAAACTTCATCAAATAATCAACACCTTTTTTCTTATCCAGGTGTTTCAAATTTTCTTTCAATGTTGGAATGAGCGAACTATAGGTTTCTCTACTCAGTGGGATGTTAAAATAACTTTCAAAGTCGACTACCGGATAGTTTTTGAAAATGGTTTGTACATTTTCATTCACTTTAAGTTTAAAATGCTGTACTTTTTGTCGATAACTAAACGCGATATCTTTATCCTGATAACTATCCGGTTTAAAATCGGGCATACGCGTTACTTTATAAGAGAAGGCGTTTTTTGCTTCCGGAATGGAAATTTTAACCGGCTTATAAGTATCAGCCTGTTTAAATAGTTTTCCGTAATCGTGGTAATTTAAGCAGACAAACTTTTTACCGTCGACCATAAAAAAGGGGATATCACTAATATCTTCATCATTCCGCACATAAAAGATCACCTGATTATTCCCAACTGCCAGCCTGGCATCATAACCACATTTGCTGAGCAAAAACCATTTATATAAGGTATACCTGAAATAATTGTTTGCTTTAGGACTGATCTGCTCAGCAGTTTTACGGATCAGCTGGTAATAAATCCAATCATTTAAGTCGTATTTTTTCTGATATTCTTTTAATGAAGAAATAAGCGGTTCATAATCACTTGAAGAAATGCTGCTATAGAATTTCGAAACTTCGGCAGCACTAGCTGTATTTGCTGTGGGTATTACGGTTGTAGAATCCAGTTTGAAATTGAAAGTACCGTTATAAAAATCAAACGAATAGTTTTGCCCCATGGCGATGTTGCTATTCATCACCAAAAAAGCAAATAAAATAATGCTCGAAAATAATATGTAAATCCCTCGTATCAAACCTCAACATATTTGGTTACATTAAATTTACTTATTATTAACGTTAAAGCAACAATTTCTTTATGTTAACAGGAGGCACAGTAACTAACCGGGAATTAACATTGAATTTTAAAAACCAACCTAATCGTTTTTTAATGCGTAAAGATCTTTTCTTAAGTGTTTCAAAAGAGAAGTATTACAATCTTTGCAAGCAATCTCCTTTAAATGAATGGGTTTGCCAATACTGATTTTTAATTGATGGCCACTTTTGTTGAATAGTTCTGAAATCAATTTGGCAGTTTGTAATGACGGATGTATGAATTTTAGCAAACTGAAAAAAATCCCGTTATTGCCATGAAAATAGACTGGAAGAATGGGTACATTGGCTTTTGAGATGATTTTTCCAACCACAGGATGCCACTCTCGGTCTGTAATCTGATTTTTTCTGAATTTATAAGAAGAAACTTCACCAGCGGGGAAAATAGCAACAGGGCTCCCGTCTTTTAAAACTTTCAAAGTTGTTTTTAATCCACTAATGCTTGATGCATCCTGAACTTTTTCGAAGGGATTGACGGCGATAATGCATTTTTCCAGGTTCGGGATTTTCTTTAATAGAAAGTTGCCCATAAACATGGTATCGGCACGCTGATTGGCTAGTGTGCTCAAAAGAGCAAGCGATTCAATTGCACCATAAGGGTGGTTTGCAATAGCTATAAATGCACCTTCTTTCGGGATGTTGGCCAAGTCTTCATCACTGATCTGAATGGTAACACCTAAAACTTTAAGGATATGGTTTGCAAATTTTTCACCTTCTAAAGTATCGGCATCTTTAATAATTCCGTTAAATTCATTAATCTTTAAAAAACGCATTAAAAAGGAAGCCAAACCAGGGATGGGAATATTACAAATACCTGTTGCTTTTGAAAAGTTTTCTTTAGAAATGACCGTCATAATGATAATTCAAGATTGATTTCTATTCGAAAACCAATCTAATAAAAGATTATTTAGTTGAGCTAAATATAAGGGAGGGAAACATCCTGTTTTTTAAAGTCGAATGTTCATCATAGCTCATACAGAGTAGCTAAAGATAACGGAATAATATGAACATCTGCGTATTTATTCGTTAACAAATTGTATTGTAATTAATTCTATAAATAACATTTCATTAATACCAACTTAACAAGCTCACTATACTTTTGTGGCATAAATATTTGGTTAGTATTTATAAAGTTTAGGTTAGTTGATAATAAAAAACCCAGATGGATGTCTGGGTTTTTTTATTGAAATGAAATTATAAGTTCTTGCCAAGTTTTTCCAGCATTTCTGGTGGAATATTGTGTGTATCTACAACTAAAAACCCATCCAGGCAATCAGAAAATTTAGGATCGATATTGAATGAAATAATCTTTGCATTAAGGTTCATATATTGCCTTAACAATACAGGGATTTTAATGTGCGAATTTTCAATGTCACCAATAATACTGTCTAAATCCTTAAATGATTCACTACTGTCAACCAATGTATCAGTAGAAATTGGTAAAAGATCTGCTTTAAATTTATTTCTCGGTTTAACATATTTGGCCATCTCATAATCGAAATGGTTTTTTGTAATGTAATCAACAATTAAAGCTTTACTAAATTTAGAAAAATTGTTGCTTATGCTTACCGGCCCGAACATATAGCGGTACTGTGGGTTATCAATCAGGTATTTTAAAATGCCTTTCCAAAGCAAAAATAAAGGAAGTGGCTTGCCCTGGTATTCTTTCCTGATCCACGATCTGCCAAGTTCTATCCCTTGGCGCAGCATTGGGTAAAACTGATCTTTCATTTTAAAGAGTTCAGAAAGGTAAAACCCACGGCGGCCCATGCTTTCTAAAATTTCGTCGCCCTTACCAATTCTGTACGCACCTACAATATTTTCTAAATCCCTATCCCAAATAAATAAATGGTTATAGTAAATATCGTAGTTATCAAGGTCTATTTTTTTGTTTGTTCCTTCACCCACTTCGCGGAAGGTAATTTCACGCAAGCGGCCAATTTCCCTTAAAATATTAGGAATCTTTAGTGTAGGAACAATATAAACTTCATAGTTTTTCTCCGTCCAAACCTTAAAATCCTCCAACTTTTCAACCTCACTTTTAATTAATAACCGCGAAGTTTCTTCAATAACCTCTGCAGGTTTCTTTTTAATTTTAAATAAGTTTAGTGGATTGAAGAGTTTTTTCTCCGTATCCAGTCCAATTCCTAGCGCATAAGTACGGGCCCTTAAAAAGTCCATTAACTTATTGCTACTGTTCATGTGCGAAATTTCTGAAATCGCGATGGGCTTACCAATTCTTACCTTAATGGTGCGACCATGTTTATTTAAAAACTCAGAAGGAAGTTTTGCCGTGCGCAAAGTAGGGTGGATGAAGCTTAAAATGTTAAAGAAAACACCATTATTACCATGAAAATAAATAGGTACAACCGGAACTTTAGCTTTGGCAATAAGCTTACCAACAACCGGATGCCACATTCTGTCGGTTACTTGCTGCGCATCCAATTTAAAGGTAGAAACCTCTCCGGCAGGGAAAATTCCTATCGGAATGCCATTTCTCAGCAAATCGAAAGTAGTTTTTAAACCACTGATGCTTGAGGAGTGCTGAACATTTTCGAAAGGGTTTACGGCAACAAAAAACTCATCCAGATTTGGGATTTTCTTTAAAATAAAGTTTACCATCACTTTTGCATCCGGCCTAACGGTGCATAAAAGTTTAACAAGAGCCAAACCTTCTACACCACCATAAGGATGATTTGCGATGGCAATGAAAGGACCCGTTTTTGGGATGCTATTTAAATCGTCGTCATCAAATTCGATAGAAACGCCAATGGTTTCCAGTATCTTATCTACAAACTCTAAACCTTTAAAGTGTTGATTTTGAGCGAATACATCATTGATGTCATTCAGTTTCATGATCTCCATCATCAAACCCGCTAAACCTGGTACACCTAGCTTATCTATCTTTGTCGCTTTCGCAAACTCAGACGTAGTTATGATCTTCATATATAATTCTTATGGCGTTGATAAGCAAAACCTGCTCAGTTTTGCAATCCCAAAAATAAGATTTATATTTATAATACACATGTCATATCACATCAATGAGAATTTGGCTCAATAAAAATTTTGGTTTTAGCAAAGGAGAATTTAATGGCTTACTGTTTTTAGTATCCATTATTTTATTATTAAAGGCTATACCTTTATTATATAATGCCTATAAACCCATTGAAAAAGATGATCCCAATCTGTTGAGCCGGATACAGAATATAACCTTAGCCGACGAAAAATATGCTTCTGAGATCCGCGAACGCATTGAAAATCCTGACCGGGAAGATAACAGTAAACTTTTTAAGTTCGACCCCAACACTTTGAACGCAACTGGCTGGCAGCATTTAGGTTTATCGCCTAAACAGGCACAAGCCATAGTGAATTATACCGAAAAAGGTGGCAGATTTTACAAAGCCGAAGATTTGAAGAAAATGTATACCATTTCTTCAAAAATGTATGGAAAACTGTTGCCGTATGTAAACATTGCTGATCAGCAAGGTAATTTTTCAAAAAAGTTTACACCATTTGAAAAAAAGGAATATGTGAAAAAAGCCGCAGTTATTGTGGACATAAATCTGGCTGATTCTGCAAAATTAGATGAGATAAAAGGAATAGGGGGAGCTTTTGCAAGCAGAATTGTTAAATACCGTAATCGACTCGGCGGATTTTATAAAAAAGAGCAATTAATGGAGGTTTATGGTTTGGATGCTAATAAATATGCAGCAATAGAAAGTCAAGTTTCAATGAGTGCCATACCTTTAAAGCAAGTCAATATCAATACCGCAACTTTTAACGATTTAAAAGCAAATCCCTATTTATCTTACAAACAAATCAACGCCATTCTCCAGTATCGAAAACAACACGGTAATTATGCCGGTTCAACAGATTTAAAAAAGATCGTAATCTTAAATCAAGAGGTAATTGATAAGATTCTGCCTTATATTTCCTTTTAAACGTTGATTAATTAATCTCTTAATTACTGTTCACAAGCTTTCCCCGATAAATAATTGAGATGTATATCTTTCAGTTTATGTAATACGCATAGCCCAACAAGGTGAAAGCATTTATTCTCATCAACAAAGCCCTATTATCGGTTTATTCCCCAATAGTGTGAAAAATATAAAAAAACTTTTCCGGGTAATTTCGGGGTTTAAAATTAACCGATATACTAATTGAACCGAATACCATTTCATTCTGTAATTGCACAAATATTTAATGGTAATTAACTATGAAATAAATGTTTATAATTGCCATTAACTAACTTAAAATATAATTTAATGAGCGTAAGCTTCGATTTTTCAGAAACAGAAACTCAGCAGAATGTTAAGGCCATGGTCCGCGATTTTGCTGAGAAAAACATTCGTCCGAATATCATGGAATGGGATGAGGCACAGCATTTCCCGATAGAACTGTTTAAGCAACTAGGAGAATTGGGTTTAATGGGCGTTTTGGTACCTGAAACGTATGGTGGCTCCGGATTGGGTTATCAGGAATATGTTGATGTAATTGTAGAAGTTGCCAGGGTTTGTGGTTCAATTGGCCTTTCGCTGGCCGCACACAACTCCTTGTGTACAGGGCATATTTTAGCATTTGCCAATGAAGAACAAAAACAGAAATGGCTGCCAAAGCTTGCAACAGCCGAATGGATTGGTGCCTGGGGTTTAACCGAAGCCAACACGGGATCAGACGCGCTTAGAATGATGACCACTGCTGTTGAAGATGGCGACGATTATATTATAAATGGAGCAAAAAACTGGATTACCCATGGTAAAAGCGGCGATATTGCTGTAGTAATGGTACGAACAGGTGAGCAGGGGAGTTCGAAAGGGATTTCTGCCATTGTTGTTGAGCGGGGTACACCTGGTTTTACAGCAGGTAAAAAAGAGAATAAACTGGGTATGAGGGCGTCAGAAACCACGGAAATGATTTTTGATAACTGCCGGGTACCTAAAGCCAATTTATTAGGAAAGGTAGGTGAAGGTTTCAAACAGGCTATGAAAGTTTTGGATGGTGGAAGAATCTCGATCGCAGCATTAGCCCTGGGCATTGCCAAGGGTGCTTTTGATGCGGCAGTAGCCTATTCGAAACAGCGCCAGCAGTTCGGGCAGCCTATTTCAAGCTTCCAGGGCATTAGTTTTAAACTTGCCGATATGGCTACCGAAATTGAAGCCGCTGAATTATTGATCCGCCAGGCCGCCGATTTAAAAAACAGGCATTTACCTATGACCAAAGAATCGGCAATGGCAAAATATTTTGCATCAGAAGTTTCGGTAAGAGTGGCCACCGATGCCGTACAGATATTTGGCGGTTATGGTTACACCAAAGATTTCCCGGTTGAAAAATTTTATCGCGATAGTAAATTATGTACGATAGGTGAGGGCACATCCGAAATACAGAAAATTGTAATTGCCAGAGAAATATTGCAAGGGTAGAAAGGTATAAGGTTTAGGGTTTAAGGCTAATGTCGATCACCCTAAACCTTACGCCCTACACCTTCAACCTTATAAACAACAAACCAAATATATTATGAGCAATCCGGACGGCTTAACCTCCTCCGGATTTTTTTTGTTCAATTTTCCCAAACCAACCCTTTATTGCCCTTGTTTTATTAATACTAAAGGTTAATTGAGTATGTCTAGAGGTCAGCTAATCGATTTTAACAATTAACCGATTAACAGAAAATTAATGAACCATTGACTAATGAATTAAATATGGCAAAGTATTCAGAAAAAGCTGGTGATAAAGTTGAAAAAACCATGCACGAAATGAAAGAGGGCAAGTTAAAAAGCGGCTCCGGTAAAAAAGTAACATCCAAAAAGCAAGCAGTTGCCATCGGATTATCAGAAGCAAGAAAAGAAGGAGCTAAGGTGCCGAAGAAAGGTTAAAAGCTTAAGCCGAAAAACCAAAGCGAATAGGCAAGGTGTGTAAACTATCTTCCCACATCATTAAGCTTTAATCTTTGGACTTTTCGCTTTCTGCTCATGTTCAGCTTATTGCGGTATATCTTTGGATGTTAAAATACTATCCACTACATATACACTAAATCCACGCCACGGTAGCGAATTTTTGTATTCTTTATAATGTAATTCGTAAAACTTACCACTATTGGCCATCATTTTATCTGCTATTTCCTTATTTGCGATAGAAAATTCAAATTCATTATTCTGTAAAGTTCCTGTTTGTCTGGATTTTATACCGCTTTGAATCAATTTTCCTTCGTAGGTTTTAAACACATAACCCTTTTTTACCACATAATTTAATTCGCCTGCTTTAACGCCTTCGCCAAAAACAAAGAAATAACGGTAGTAACAAATTGCAATTAATGCAATAACAACTATTACTGCAATAATTGAGGTAACTTTTTTGCCTGTAGTCATAAATAATAATGCATATATAAATGTAGGTAATCAACAGATGAGTTTGCTTAATGATTTAAATTAAATTTCTTTTTTCTAAATCTTTCTAGTTTTCAATCTTTTGCTTACATTTGCATCCCCGATAACAGGGGAAGAATTTAAAAACCACGAGAGGAGGTATTTCAGCGTTATGATCATTATCAACATTAAAGACGGCGAATCATTAGATAAAGCCCTTAAACGTTTCAAGAAAAAGTTTGAAAAAACTGGTGTATTGAGAGAACTACGTAGTCGCCAAGCATACGAGAAAAAATCCGTTGCTCGCCGTACTGAAATTAAACATGCTGTTTACATTCAGAACATGAATCTAGATACAACTTCATAGTTGTTTACGATATAAATATAAAAAGTCCTTCTGATTAAGATCGGAAGGACTTTTTTGTTTTAAAAGGAATCCAAAACTTTACAATAAACAATTAATTAATGATTTCTTTATATCAAAACTATTTGTAACTTCATATCAATGCCCGTAAAAAGATATTGAATGTTGCTAAAAAGTTTTATCACATATTTAACTCACGAGAAGCGCTATTCTCAACATACCATCGGCGCTTATCAAACAGATTTAGATCAGTTTGAGGCATACATCAATGATAGTTTCACGCTCAGTTTCATTGAAGTTAAGCATACCCATCTAAGAAGTTATATGGTAGAATTGATGGAGCAGGAAGTATCCGAAAATACCATCAACCGCAAAATTTCAGCTTTAAGAAGCTTTTACAAATTTTTATTAAGAGCCGGAAAGATTGACCAAAATCCTACTGTATTAATTAAAGCCCCTAAAATTCCCAAAAGGCTTCCAGTGTTTATTGATTCGCAAAAGATGGATCAATTGTTGGATTCTGAAAATTATTTCAATGAAAGTTTTCCTTCAGTACGCGATCATCTGGTAATTGAACTGCTTTTTGGTACCGGTATGCGTTTAACCGAGTTACTTCAGTTAAAAGAAACAGATATTGATGTGTATTCGGGAACAATCAAGGTATTGGGTAAAAGAAATAAGGAAAGAATTATACCCGTAAATAAACAGCTTATCAATCAGGTTGATACCTATATTAACCTAAAAAAGTTGCAAAACTTTAATAACAATTTGCTTATCTTAATCGTTACCAATACAGGTGCGGCGGCATATCCAAAATTAATATACCGCATTGTTACCTCATACCTAAACCACATATCAACCAATGAAAAGAAAAGTCCCCACGTGCTTCGGCATAGCTATGCAACAAGTCTGCTAAATGCAGGAGCAGATTTAAATGCAATCAAAGAACTTTTGGGCCACGCAAGTTTAGCAGCAACCCAGGTTTACACCCACAATTCGATCGAAAGATTAAAAACAATTTATAAACAAGCCCATCCAAAGGCGTAAAAAAAGGAGGAAAAATGAAAATCGGAGTTCAATCAATCCACTTCAGTGCAGACAGTAAGTTGTTAGATTTTATACAGAAGAAAGCGAACAAGCTAGATCAGTTTTTCGACCAGATCATTAGCGGAGAAGTGTATTTAAAGTTAGAGAACGTAGAAGACGAGGCCAATAAGATCAGTGAGATAAAACTCATTGTACCAGGTGGTACCCTCTTTGCAAAGGAACAATGTAAATCATTTGAAGAAGCCACAGATCTGGCTATCGAATCGTTAAGAAAGCAGATCACTAAACATAAAGATAAAACGCGCGCAAAATTAAGCGAGCATAAAGCAATTTTAACCGAAAGCGAAGCTGCTGACTACTAACATAGTCTGGTTTTATTAATAAAACGGCAACATCATTCATCATGGTGTTGCCGTTTTTTTATTGAAATACATTTTCATGGTAAATATTTTTTCCATTATAATGATCAATCAGAAAAATGATTTGCTAAGTAATGTTTTGAAGTTTTTTAAGAAACATATACTATTTGAATTAATCAGGTAAGTGTGTACGCATGTTTTAACCAAGTAGGTAAAAGCATAAAATAAGGGTTAAGGCTAAAAACCGATTCACATTGCTTAAAACGTATTAAAAGTTAAAAATAATAATGCATTTTTATACAATAGCAAAGGGGCTGATTATGAAGTAACTATTATTGTAAATCGGAGCTTTTGGGTTAAAACGCTAAAAAAGTTCTCTATTTTTTTTCAAATTTATTTTGAAGTGAAATATAAGTGTGTATATTTGCATTCCCTTTCGGAAACGGTGTTAAGCCAATCAGAAAAGGGTTGTTCTTTAAAAAGATAAAAGTTTTAAAAAAACACGTTAATAGTATGAAAAATGAAGATTTTTCGTATCATTGCACAAAATTTAAAGCCTCCTTAGCTCAGCTGGTAGAGCAACTGACTTGTAATCAGTAGGTCATTGGTTCGATTCCGATAGGAGGCTCTTTTTATTTTAAAGTGTTAGCATTTTGAAGTAGAAAATGGGGAGATTCCAGAGCGGCCAAATGGGACAGACTGTAACTCTGTTATCGCAAGATTTCGAAGGTTCGAATCCTTCTCTCCCCACACTTTAAATGAATGACCAAATGTTTTAATGATAGAATAAATCTCTCATTCTTTCATTCAATCAATCACTAGTTTTTAAAAGCGGAAGTAGCTCAGTTGGTAGAGCGATAGCCTTCCAAGCTATAGGTCGCGAGTTCGAACCTCGTCTTCCGCTCCAATAAGATTAGAAAAGTGGGCAGTTATTGGTTACAGTTTTAATTTGGTTAAAACTAAAAGGCTGGAACTGGAAACTAAAAAGCCGACTTAGCTCAGCGGTAGAGCACTTCCTTGGTAAGGAAGAGGTCATGGGTTCAATTCCCATAGTTGGCTCAGGATAATAAAGCTTTGTTAAATCTGTTTAATATGCAGTGTAGACAAGGTTTTTTGTGTTGCATTGCATCAAAACAATAAATAAAAATTAATAAAAAGTTAACCTACTAATTAGTTATAAATAAAATGGCAAAAGAAAAATTTGACCGTAGTAAACCGCACTTAAACATCGGTACAATCGGTCACGTCGATCACGGTAAAACAACTTTAACAGCAGCTATTACAAAAGTTTTAGCTGATGCAGGTTTATCTGAGGCACGTTCATTCGATTCAATTGACTCAGCTCCTGAGGAAAAAGAAAGAGGTATTACAATTAATACTGCGCACGTTGAGTATTCAACTGCAAACCGTCACTACGCACACGTAGATTGTCCAGGTCACGCGGATTATGTTAAAAACATGGTTACAGGTGCGGCTCAAATGGATGGTGCTATTATCGTTGTTGCTGCTACTGATGGTCCAATGCCACAAACTCGTGAGCACATCCTATTGGCTCGTCAGGTTGGTGTACCTTCATTGGTTGTATTCATGAACAAAGTGGATATGGTTGATGATCCTGAATTATTAGAATTAGTAGAAATGGAAGTTCGTGAATTATTATCGTTCTACGATTTCCCTGGTGATGATATTCCTGTTATTCAAGGTTCTGCTTTAGGTGGTTTGAACGGAGATGCTAAATGGGTAGCAAAAATTATGGAATTAATGGATGCTGTTGATAGCTACATTCCAATTCCTCCACGTTTAACTGAGCTTCCATTCTTGATGCCTGTTGAAGATGTATTCTCGATCACTGGTCGTGGTACTGTAGCAACTGGTCGTATTGAGCGTGGTGTAATCAACTCTGGAGATCCGGTTGAAATCTTAGGTATGGGTGCTGAGAACTTAAAATCTACAGTAACTGGTGTTGAGATGTTCCGTAAGATCTTAGATTATGGTGAAGCAGGTGATAACGTAGGTTTATTGTTACGTGGTATTGAGAAAACTGATATCCGTCGTGGTATGGTAATCTGTAAACCAGGTTCAGTAACTCCTCACACAGATTTCAAAGCTGAGATCTATGTATTATCAAAAGCAGAAGGTGGTCGTCACACTCCATTCTTCAACAAATACCGTCCTCAATTCTATTTCCGTACCACAGATGTTACTGGTGAGATTTCACTAGCTGAAGGTACTGAGATGGTAATGCCAGGTGATAACGTTACAATCACTGTAAAGTTGATCAACGCTATCGCAATGGAAAAAGGTCTACGTTTCGCTATCCGTGAAGGTGGTAGAACAGTAGGTGCTGGTCAGGTAACTGAAATTTTAAAATAAATTTTAAATTCCGATTTATCGGAACTTAAAAAAAATAAGAAAAGCAAAGTGTTTGAGCACGCTTAAGCACTTTGCTTTCTAATTACGGGAATAGTTCAACGGTAGAATAGAGGTCTCCAAAACCTTTGATCAGGGTTCGAATCCTTGTTCCCGTGCTCAAATTAATGATTGAATTAGTGAATGTTTTAATGATTGAATGTTTTTTCATTCTCTCGCTCACTAACTCAATCATTTAATCATTATAATATGGCTAAAGTAGTTGAGTTTATAAAAGAATCGTACGATGAAATGACCAATAAGGTTACATGGCCTACTTGGGGTGAACTGCAGAGTTCTGCAATTCTTGTATTGGTGGCTTCTTTAATTATTGCATTGGTTATTTTTGCAATGGATAAAGGATCTACATTTGTGTTAGATACTTTTTATAAATCACTTTCTAATTAATATTTACTAATGAGCGATCTAAAGTGGTACGTTGTAAGGGCTGTTAGCGGAAAAGAGAAGAAAGTAAAACAGTACATAGATGCTGAGATCAGCCGTTTAGGTTTCTCTCATTTGGTTCCACAGGTATTAATCCCGATGGAAAAATATTACCAGATGAAAGATGGTAAAAAAATTGCCAAAGAACGTAACTTTTACCCTGGTTATGTTTTAATCGAAGCTACATTAGACGGAGAGTTAGAGCACATCATTAAAGGAATTAATAGCGTTATTGGTTTCCTTGGTGATAAAGCTGGTAATCCAATTCCAATGCGCCAGGCAGAAGTTAACCGTATTTTAGGTGTGGTTGATGAAATGAGCGAACAAGGTGAAACCATGAATGTTCCTTATTATGTTGGCGAAGGCATTAAAGTAATGGACGGGCCTTTCAATGGTTTCTCTGGTATCATCGAAGAGGTAAACGAAGAGAAGAAAAAATTGAAAGTTATGGTTAAGATTTTTGGACGTAAAACCCCACTCGAACTTAATTACATGCAAGTGGAAAAAGAGTAAAATTTTTTTTTAAAATATATAAAGCCTTAGAATTGTTTTCTAAGGCTTTTTTGTTTTAGATATTTTAGGAAATTATGATTCGTTGTTTTTCATATCTTTAATAATATATAATCCAGATAGCAATGAAAGGATTCCTTGTATTTTTGATTTGTATATTTTGCTTTGCTATAGCTGGTTTTAGTGCGGATCGTTATTTAATTACACCGTTAATTGATACGGCGGTTATTCTTAAGAAAATACAAGCAGATTATTCTACAATTAATAATCGTTTAAGATTTTATAAAAAGAAAGTTAAAAACGCTTCATCAATGTCGGCAGAAGGTGGGGAGGTAATAGGTTACTACGATAAACAAATGCTAAAAAAGATCCATTGTATCTTTTATGGCGAAATGGGAAAGACTGAAGAAGATTACTATGTTAATGGTAATGGTTTATATTTTCTTTACAGAAAGGAAACATTTTATGATAAGCCGATGTACCTGAAAGATTCTAAAGTTAAAAATACGTTCGCAACCAGATATTACCTTTATGATCACAAATTGATAAAGGCTATAGTAAGGCCGAATGCTTCCACCGCATTATCAAATAATGAAATAGTTGAAAGACATAAGGAAGTTTTGGATATGTTGAATACAAAATAAATATATTTTTCTCAAACTATTGTGGGACTGTAAGATTATCCATATCTTTGCAGTCCTTTAAGCTTTATAGGAGCCATAAGGAATTAAATGTTACATGCTTCCAATATTTAACATTGAGTTTTAAATAAACAAAAAACACAAAATGGCAAAAGAAGTCAGTGCAATGATCAAATTACAGATCAAAGGCGGAGCGGCAAATCCATCGCCACCAGTAGGACCTGCATTAGGTGCTAAAGGGGTGAACATTATGGAGTTTTGCAAACAGTACAACGCTCGTACCCAAGATAAAGCAGGTAAAGTATTGCCAGTTGTAATTACTGTTTATGCTGATAAGTCATTCGATTTCATCATCAAAACCCCTCCTGTAGCTATCCAATTAAAAGATGCTACTAAATTACAGAGTGGTTCTGCTGAGCCTAACCGTAAAAAAGTTGGATCGGTGACCTGGGACCAGATTAAAGTTATTGCTGAAGATAAAATGCCTGATTTAAATGCATTTACAATCGAATCTGCAATGAGTATGGTTGCTGGTACAGCACGCAGTATGGGAATCACCGTTTCTGGTGACGCACCCTGGAACAATTAATTAAAAAACAGTTTACAACAGTGGCGAAATTAACTAAAAATCAAAAAAAGGCACACGCTAAAATAGAAGCTGGTAAAGCTTATACTTTACAGGCTGCTGCTGCTTTGGTAAAAGAAATCACTACCACTAAATTTGACGCATCAGTTGATATTGATGTATCTTTAGGTGTTGATCCGCGTAAAGCGAATCAAATGGTACGTGGTATTGCTACTTTACCACACGGTACAGGTAAAACTGTTCGTGTTTTAGCTTTAGTAACTCCTGATAAGGAAGAAGAAGCAAAAGCAGCCGGCGCAGACTTCGTAGGTTTAGACGAATATGTGGCTAAAATTGAAGGTGGTTGGACCGATGTAGACATTATTATCACAACACCAGCTTGTATGGCAAAAGTAGGTAAATTAGGCCGCGTTTTAGGTCCAAGGAACTTAATGCCAAACCCAAAATCTGGTACAGTAACCAACGAAGTTGGTAAAGCTGTAACAGAGGTTAAAGCAGGTAAGATTGATTTTAAGGTTGACAAAAGCGGTATTATACACGCTTCAATAGGGAAAGTATCATTCCCAGCAGATAAGATTTATGAGAATGCACTTGAAATCATTCAGGTAATTTCGAAATTAAAACCATCTGCTGCTAAAGGAACTTATTTTAAGAGCATTCACGTGTCTTCTACAATGAGTCCTGGAATTGCAATTGAAACAAAATCAGTAGCGGGGATTTAATCATGAACAGAGAAGAAAAAAACGAAGTAGTTTTAGAACTACAAGGACAAATGCAAGAGTATGGCAATTTTTATATTGCTGATACTTCTAGCCTTTCTGTTGAGCAGATTAATAACATCCGTCGCAAATGTTTTGAAGGTGATATCATCATGAAAGTTGCTAAAAACTCTTTAATCCGCAAAGCGATTGAAGGTTTAGACGGCGACGCTTCTGAGATATACGAAGCCCTTAAAGGTTCATCATCATTATTATTCTCAAAAACAGCAAACGCTCCGGCTAAGTTGATTAAAGCTTTGAGAAGAACATCTGATAAACCATTGCTTAAAGCAGCATTTATAGATTCATCAGTTTATGTTGGCGATGACCAATTGAATAACTTAGTAAGCTTGAAATCAAGAGAAGAGCTTATCGGAGATATCGTTGGATTATTACAATCACCAGCTAAGAATGTTATATCTGCGCTTAAATCAAGCGGAGGCAAAATTGCAGGAATTGTTAAAACTCTACAAGAGAGAGAAGGTTAACGAACACCTTAAGTTCGCAATAAAACAAAATTATTTTTACGTAAATTTTTAAAATCTTAATAAAATGGCAGATTTAAAATCGTTTGCTGAGCAATTAGTAAACTTAACCGTTAAAGAAGTTAACGAATTAGCTCAAATCTTAAAAGACGAGTATGGTATCGAGCCTGCAGCTGCTGCTGTAGTTGCTGGTCCTGCTGCTGGTGGTGATGCACCTGCTGCTGCTGCAGAAAAAACATCATTTGATGTTATCTTAAAAGAAGCTGGTGGCGCTAAATTAGCAGTTGTGAAACTTGTTAAAGACTTAACTGGCCTTGGTTTGAAAGAAGCAAAAGACTTAGTAGACGGAGCACCAAAAGAATTAAAAGCTGGTGTATCTAAAGACGAAGCTGAAGCTCTTAAAAAACAATTAGAAGAAGCTGGAGCAGTAGTTGAGATTAAGTAATCACTTAACTTAGCTAAGCTAAAAATGTATTAGACACCGACTGAAAATGTCGGTGTCTTTACCTGTTTATAAACATCTCATTTTGTTTGGTTAATGAGAATGCTTGAAACCGAAACCAAACAAATAGTTTATTCTTAAACTAAAATCTTTTAGTCCATTGGCAAAGACAGTCGAACAAAGAGTAAATTTTGCAACTAGTAAGCACATTATAGACTATCCGGATTTTCTGGATGTGCAATTGCAATCATTCAGAGAATTTTTCCAGATAGATACCACATCAGACGATCGCTCTAGCGAAGGTTTGTTTAAAGTGTTTGCTGAAAACTTTCCAATAACAGATTCAAGAAATATCTTCGTATTAGAGTTTCTTGATTATTTTGTTGATCCGCCACGTTACGATATACACGAGTGTATTGAGCGTGGATTAACCTACAATGTTCCATTAAAAGCAAAGCTTAAGCTTTCTTGTAATGATGTAGAACATGAAGATTTTGAAACCATTATCCAGGATGTGTATTTAGGTACAATCCCGTATATGACACCAAAAGGTACGTTTGTTATCAACGGTGCAGAACGTGTTATCGTTTCGCAATTACACCGTTCTCCAGGTGTGTTTTTCGGCCAAAGCCGTCACACTAATGGAACCAAATTGTATTCTGCACGTGTAATTCCTTTCAAAGGTTCATGGATCGAGTTCGCTACAGACGTTAATAACGTTATGTACGCTTACATCGATCGTAAGAAAAAATTCCCGGTTACCACTTTATTACGTGCTATCGGTTACGATTCTGATAAAGATATCTTAGAACTTTTTGATCTTGCTGACGAAGTAAAAGTTAGTAAATCTGGTTTAAAGAAATACATCGGTCGTAAACTGGCTGCAAGGGTATTGAAAAAATGGGTTGAAGATTTTGTTGATGAAGATACTGGTGAGGTAGTTTCTATCGACCGTAATGAAGTGATTCTTGAAAGAGAAACCGTTTTAGAAGACGAACACATTGATATGGTTATCGAGGCTGGCGTAAAAAGCATCATCTTATCAAAAGAAGATGGCGCAAGTCAGGCTGATTATACCATTATATATAATACATTACAGAAAGATACATCAAACTCAGAAAAAGAAGCTGTAGAAAACATCTATCGTGCTTTGCGTAACGCAGAACCACCTGATGAGGAAACTGCTCGTGGTATCATTGATCGTTTATTCTTCTCGGATAAACGTTACGATTTAGGTGATGTTGGTCGTTACCGCATCAACCGTAAATTGAAAATGAATACGCCTGATGAGGTTAAAGTATTAACAAAAGCAGATATTATTGCAATTGTGAAATACCTGATCAAATTGATCAACTCAAAAGAAGAGGTAGATGATATCGATCACTTGTCTAACCGTCGTGTACGTACGGTAGGTGAGCAATTGTACGCACAATTTGGTGTTGGTTTAGCCCGTATGGCCAGAACAATCCGTGAGCGTATGAACATTCGCGATAACGAGGTGTTTACACCAACTGATTTGATTAACGCCCGTACGTTATCATCGGTTATCAACTCGTTCTTTGGTACTAACCAGTTATCTCAGTTTATGGATCAAACCAATCCATTGGCCGAGATTACACACAAACGCCGTTTATCGGCTTTAGGTCCAGGTGGTTTATCACGTGAGCGTGCCGGTTTCGAGGTGCGTGACGTTCACTATACTCACTATGGTCGTTTATGTACTATTGAAACTCCAGAGGGACCGAACATTGGTTTGATTTCATCACTTTGTGTGCATGCAAAAATCAATAATCTAGGTTTCATTGAAACACCATACAAACGTGTTGAAGATGGTAAAGTAGTTGTAGATTCAGACGTGATTTACTTATCTGCAGAAGATGAAGATGGTAAAACCATTGCTCAGGCAAATGCAGAATATGATGATAAAGGTAACTTTACAACACCACGTGTTAAAGCGCGTTATGAAGGTGACTTCCCGATTATTGAGCCTGAGAAATTAGACTTAATGGACGTTGCGCCTAACCAGATTACTTCAATTGCTGCTTCGTTGATTCCGTTCTTAGAACATGATGATGCGAACAGGGCTTTGATGGGATCGAACATGCAACGCCAGGCCGTACCGTTGTTACGTCCTGAAGCACCAATTGTTGGTACAGGTTTAGAAGGTCGCGTGGCACGTGACTCAAGAACTTTGATCAATGCTGAAGGTGACGGTGTTGTAGAATATGTAGATGCTAACGAAATTACCATTAAATACGAGCGTAACGAAGATGATCGTTTGGTTTCATTTGAAGGTGATAGCAAAACTTATCGTTTAATTAAATTCAAAAAAACCAACCAGAATACTTGTATCAACTTAAAACCAATCGTTAAGAAAGGTCAGAAAGTTACTAAAGGACAGGTACTTTGCGAAGGTTATGCAACTCAAAACGGTGAATTGGCCTTAGGTAGAAACTTGAAAGTGGCATTCATGCCTTGGCAAGGTTTCAACTTTGAGGATGCGATTGTAATCAACGAGCGTATTGTTCGTGATGACGTTTTCACTTCACTGCATATTGAAGAGTTTGAATTAGAAGTACGTGATACTAAACGTGGAGAAGAGGAATTAACACCAGATATCCCTAACGTTTCTGAAGAGGCAACTAAAGACCTTGATGAAAATGGTATTATCCGTATTGGTGCTGATGTAAAAGAAGGTGATATTTTAATTGGTAAGATCACTCCAAAAGGAGAATCTGATCCTTCGCCTGAAGAGAAATTACTACGTGCAATTTTTGGTGATAAAGCAGGTGATGTTAAAGATGCGTCTTTAAAAACTCCTCCTTCAATCCAAGGTGTGGTAATTGATACTAAATTATTCAGCCGTGCTAAGAAAACTACAAAAGCTGAAGAAAAATCGGCAATTGAGAAATTAGACAAAGGATATAACAACATTACTGAGAAATTAAAAGCAGAACTTGTTGACAAATTATTCACTATCGTAAACGGAAAAACATCTCAGGGTGTATTTAACATTTACAAAGAATTATTGGTTGCCAAAGGCGCTAAATTTACTCAGAAAATTTTAGCAGAACTTGATTATAATCACATTAGCCCTAACAAATGGACTACTGATGATGATAAAAACGAGTTAATTAAAATGTTGCTTCACAACTACGGTATCCGTGTTAACGAAGAGCTTGGTGCTTACAAACGTGATAAATTCGCGATCAGTGTAGGTGATGAGCTTCCTTCAGGAATCGTACAGATGGCAAAAGTTTATGTTGCTAAAAAACGTAAATTAAAAGTAGGTGATAAAATGGCAGGTCGCCACGGTAACAAGGGTATTGTTGCACGTATTGTACGTGATGAAGATATGCCTTTCTTAGCTGATGGTAGTCCGGTTGATATCGTGTTGAACCCACTGGGTGTACCTTCACGTATGAACCTTGGTCAGATCTACGAAACTATTTTAGCTTGGGCTGGCCAGGAATTGGGTGTTAAATTTGCAACTCCGATTTTTGATGGTGCTACTCATGATGAAGTGGAAGAGTGGATTGCTAAAGCCGGCGTTCCTGCTTCAGGAAAAACCTACTTATATAATGGTTTAACAGGTGAGCGCTTCGATCAGACTACAACTGTAGGTATTATCTACATGTTGAAATTAGGTCACATGGTTGATGATAAAATGCACGCCCGTTCAATCGGACCGTACTCATTAATTACACAACAACCATTGGGTGGTAAAGCTCAATTCGGTGGTCAGCGTTTTGGTGAGATGGAGGTTTGGGCATTAGAGGCATTTGGTGCAGCTAATATCCTTCAGGAGATCTTAACCGTTAAATCGGATGATGTAATCGGAAGGGCCAAAACTTACGAAGCCATTGTTAAAGGTGAAAACCTACCAACGCCAGGTGTACCAGAATCGTTTAACGTATTGGTACATGAGTTACGCGGTTTAGGTTTAGATATTACATTAGATTAATTAAGCCGAAAGACTAAAGACTAAAGCTCAAAGCAGCTTTGGTCTTTAAGCTTTCCGCTTTAACCTTACATAAGTATGTCTTACAAAAAGGATAATAAATTAAAAAGCAATTTCACATCAATCACGATTAGCTTATCGTCTCCAGAAATTATTTTGGAACGTTCAAGCGGTGAGGTGTTGAAACCAGAAACCATTAATTACCGTACTTACAAACCTGAGCGTGATGGTTTGTTCTGTGAGCGTATTTTTGGTCCGGTAAAAGATTACGAATGTCATTGCGGTAAATACAAACGTATCCGTTATAAAGGTATTGTTTGCGATCGTTGTGGTGTTGAAGTAACTGAGAAAAAAGTACGTCGTGAGCGTATGGGACACATTGCTTTAGTGGTTCCTGTTGCACACATTTGGTACTTCCGCTCTTTACCAAACAAAATCGGTTATTTATTAGGTTTACCTACTAAAAAATTAGATTTAATTATCTACTATGAGCGTTACGTAGTTATTCAATCAGGCTTAATGGCTGAAGAAGGTATCAACTATATGGACTTCTTAACGGAAGAAGAATATTTAGATATCTTAGATAAATTACCTAAAGAAAACCAATATTTAGATGATAAAGATCCTAATAAATTCATCGCCAAAATGGGTGCTGAAGCATTAGAAGATTTATTAAAACGTATTGATTTAGATACTTTATCTTATGATTTACGCCACCAGGCTGCTAACGAAACTTCTCAACAACGTAAAAATGAGGCTTTAAAACGTCTTCAGGTTGTTGAAGCTTTCCGTGGTGCTAATACACGTATTGAGAATCGCCCTGAGTGGATGATTGTTAAAATTGTTCCGGTTATTCCACCAGAATTACGTCCTTTAGTTCCATTAGAAGGTGGCCGTTTCGCAACTTCAGATTTAAATGATTTATACCGTCGTGTAATTATCCGTAACAACCGTTTAAAACGTTTGATCGAGATTAAAGCACCAGAGGTAATTTTACGTAACGAAAAACGTATGTTGCAGGAAGCTGTAGATTCGTTATTCGATAACTCACGTAAAGTTAACGCGGTAAAAACTGAAGGTAACCGTGCTTTGAAATCACTTTCAGATATCCTGAAAGGTAAACAAGGTCGTTTCCGTCAGAATTTATTGGGTAAACGTGTGGATTATTCAGCTCGTTCGGTAATTGTTGTAGGGCCTAGCCTTAAATTACACGAGTGCGGTATTCCTAAAGATATGGCTGCTGAACTTTATAAACCATTCATTATCCGTAAGATGATTGAGCGTGGTGTTGTAAAAACAGTTAAATCTGCTAAGAAAATCGTTGATAGAAAAGATCCGTTAGTTTGGGATATTTTAGAAAATGTATTAAAAGGTCACCCGGTATTATTAAACCGTGCACCTACCTTACACAGACTAGGTATTCAGGCTTTCCAGCCAAAATTAATTGAAGGAAAAGCAATCCAGTTACACCCGTTAGTTTGTACTGCATTCAACGCCGATTTTGATGGTGACCAGATGGCTGTGCATTTACCTTTAGGTAATGCAGCAATTTTGGAAGCCCAGGTTTTGATGCTTGCAGCACACAATATCTTAAACCCTGCTAACGGTACACCAATTACAGTACCTTCTCAGGATATGGTTTTGGGTCTTTATTATATTACTAAAGGCCGTAGAACTGATGATTCGAGAGTTGTAAAAGGACAGGATTCAAATTTCTATTCTCCGGAAGAAGTTATTATTGCTTATAACGAAAAAGAATTAGACTTGCACGCATTTATCAAAGTAAGGGTAAATGTTAAACAAGCTGATGGTTCTATCGTTAATAAATTAACTGAAACTACTGTAGGTAGGGTATTGTTTAACCAGATGGTTCCTGAAGAAGTAGGTTATATCAATGAACTATTAACCAAAAAATCTTTAAGGGATATTATTGGTGAAGTAGTGAAAATGACTGGTATGGCCCGTGCTTCACAATTCTTGGATGATATCAAAGAATTAGGTTTCAGAATGGCATTCCAGGGAGGTTTATCGTTCAATTTACAAGACGTAAACATTCCGGTAGAAAAACATACTTTATTAGAGCAGGCAGCTGCTGAGGTTGAAGAGGTAAGAAACAACTATAACATGGGTTTCATTACCAACAACGAACGTTACAACCAGATTATCGATATCTGGACCCGTATCAACAACAGGTTAACTACTTTCGTTATGACTCAGTTATCTAGCGATAACCAAGGTTTTAACTCAGTTTACATGATGCTTGATTCTGGTGCACGTGGATCTAAAGAGCAGATTCGTCAGCTTTGCGGAATGCGTGGTTTGATGGCGAAACCTCAAAAATCTGGTTCAGGTGGTGATATCATTGAAAACCCGATCTTATCAAACTTTAAAGAAGGTTTATCGGTATTAGAGTACTTTATCTCTACTCACGGTGCACGTAAGGGTTTGGCAGATACGGCGTTAAAAACGGCGGATGCGGGTTACTTAACCCGTCGTTTACATGATGTGGCGCAGGATATGATTGTTAATGATAACGACTGTGGTACTTTAAGAGGTATGTATACTACCGCCTTAAAAGATCAGGAAGATATTGTTGAGCCATTATACGACAGGATTTTAGGCCGTACTTCACTACATGATGTGTACAATCCTTTGGATAACACATTATTGGTAGGTGCTGGTGAAGATATTAACGAAGATGTTGCTAAATTGATCGAAGAATCTCCTTTAGAGGGTATCGAGATCCGTTCAGTATTAACTTGCGAATCAAAACGTGGTGTTTGTGCATTATGTTATGGCCGTAACTTGGCATCAGGTAAACGTGTTCAAAGAGGTGAGGCAGTTGGTGTAATTGCAGCACAATCAATCGGTGAGCCGGGTACACAGTTAACACTTCGTACTTTCCACGTGGGTGGTACTGCATCAAACATTGCTGCAGAATCTAACATCGTAGCTAAGTTTGATGGTGTAATCGAATTTGAAAATATCCGTACTGTTGATACACAAACAGAAGAAGGAACAGTTCAGGTAGTATTGGGTCGTTCAGGCGAGTTCAAAATTGTTGAACCAGGAACTGGACGTATCATTGTAACCAACAACATTCCTTACGGTGCATTCTTATTCGTTAAAGAAGGTGATAAACTTTCAAAAGGTGATAAAATCTGTTCATGGGATCCGTACAACGCGGTTATTCTTTCAGAATTTGCCGGTAAAGCACAATTTGATGCAATTATTGAAGGTGTAACCTTCCGTGAAGAATCAGATGAGCAAACTGGTCACCGTGAAAAAGTAATTATCGATACACGTGATAAAACTAAAAACCCTTCTGTTCAAATTGTTGATAAGAAAGGTGAATTTATCAAAGGTTATAACATTCCGGTAGGTGCTCACGTTTCAGTTGATGAAGGTGAAGCTATCCAAACTGGTCAGATTATCGCTAAAATTCCTCGTGCAACTGGTAAAACCCGAGATATTACAGGTGGTTTGCCTCGTGTAACGGAATTATTTGAAGCACGTAACCCATCTAACCCAGCTGTAGTAACTGAGATTGATGGTGTGGTAACTTTAGGTGGCGTTAAACGTGGTAACCGTGAAATCACAATCGAATCGAAAGATGGTGAAGTTAAAAAATACCTAGTTCCATTGTCGAAACACATCCTTGTACAGGATAATGACTTTGTGAAAGCAGGTATGCCTTTATCAGATGGTTCAATTTCTCCAGCAGATATCTTATCAATTAAAGGCCCTGCAGCGGTTCAAGAATACTTAGTAAATGGTATTCAAGAGGTTTACCGTTTACAAGGTGTGAAAATTAACGATAAGCACTTTGAGGTAATTGTTCACCAGATGATGCAGAAAGTTCACATTGAAGATCCAGGTGATACTATTTTCTTAGAAAACAATGCTGTTGACCGTTGGGATTTTGCTGACGAGAACGATGCAATGTACGACAAGAAAGTTGTTGAAGATGCAGGTGATTCTACAGACTTAAAACCAGGTCAAATTGTTTCATTACGTAGATTAAGAGACGAAAATTCTCAATTGAAACGTAAGGATTTAAAGCAGATCACGGTTAGAGATGCCAGACCAGCAACTGCAAGTTCTATCTTACAAGGTATTACACGTGCATCATTAGGTACGAAATCGTTCATTTCTGCGGCTTCGTTCCAGGAAACTACGAAAGTATTAAATGAGGCAGCAATTGCAGGTAAACGCGATAATATGTTAGGCTTGAAAGAAAACGTGATCGTTGGTCACTTAATCCCTTCAGGTACTGGTGTACGTGGTTACGAAAGAATCATTGTTGGTTCTCAAGAAGAATACGATAAATTATTGGCTTCAAAACAAGAAGAAGTAGAAGCTTAGTATTTTCTAATATTTATTTTAAACTCCCTCACCCTTAGTGAGGGAGTTTTTTGTTTGGAATAGATTTTGTAACTTTAATAAAAAAATAAATACATGAGTGTTTCAGAAATTCAACTTTTTCAGATCTTAAAAGCTAAGCTTGGCGAACAGGAAGCAGAGCAGTTGGTTTCTTTTGTTAAATCAGAAGTTAAATCTGAGTTTGAAAATAAGCGTGAGGTTTTGGCTACCAAAGAAGATATTGCCGATATGCAGAAAACAATTTATGTTGTTGGTTTGATTCAGTTCTTAGCTATCATTGGTTCAGTAATAGGTATTGTGAACTTCATGATTAAATAATAGGGTTGCTAGACTTAATATTTCCTCTACTATATAATTAAGTATTTAAGATCTATTTACTTTTGAAAGTTAATGGTCTAATCTTAGAATAGTTAAGCTATCAATTTTGTTACAATCCATCAAACGTTTGCGTAAAGCCCGCTCTGTAATCTCTTAACCTTATACTGATCGGTTTCATTAACTTAGGTTTATGAAGTTTTTATCAGTAATATTATTGCTGGGTTTTGGCTTAACCAGTGCTGCCCAGGATGTTAGTTTGGCACTCCAAAAACCAATACGGCCAAGTAAAGAAAACATAAATAATAATTGGCAGCGCATCAGCAATTCATTAAATATTAGTTTTGCCAACAGCAATATAAGATTTCCAAAAGAATTACCGCCGCAAATTGCAATCCAAAATTCATGGAACACCTCAGCCTGGAAGGGCGAAAAGATACATACCCAATTACTGCTTTGGACTAAAAACAATCTAGATCACATAAATATCCAGCTCTCAGATCTTAAAGATCAAACAGGTAACCATATCAAGAAAGAAAATCTTAGCGCGGGTTTAATAAAATATGTCATTACAGATGAGTTTAGAGATGGCTGTGGTTACCGCAAAGCTGCAGATTTTGATTCATCTTATGTAGCTGACCTGATCGACACAAAAAACAATAATATTACTGTTAAAGCCCAAAATACGCAACCTGTTTGGCTGAGTATAAAAATTCCTTCAAATATTCAAGCTGGTATCTATTCCGGAACAGTTAAAATTACTGCCGAAAAAGAATATAAATTACCTATTGAAATTAAGGTGATAGATAAAGTACTTCCACCGCCAAATGAGTGGAAATATGACTTAGATTTATGGCAGCACCCTGCAGCTATTGCCAGGGTGCATAAAGTAAAGTTGTGGAGTAATGAACATTTCGCACTAATGAAACCCTATTATGAAATGTTGGCCAATGCCGGGCAAAAAACCATTACTGCAAGTATTGTGAACGAAGCATGGGGCCATCAAACTTATGATGATTACCCGAGTTTAATCAATTGGACTAAGAAAAAAGATGGCTCCTGGAGCTATGATTATGCATTGTTTGATAAATATATCTCATTTGTAATGACTACGGGTATCAACCAGCGTATTAATTGTTATAGCATGGTTCCTTGGAAAATTGCTTTTAACTATTGGGATGAAGCTACTCAAAAAGAAGCTGTTTTTACTGATGCCATTGGTACACCTGCTTATGATGCATTTTGGAAAACCATGCTTACTGATTTTACCAAACACTTAAAAACAAAAAACTGGTTTGCTAAAACATACATTGCTATGGATGAACGCCCGATGAAAGCGATGCAAGCAGTAATAAAATTATTGAAAAGCATTGATCCGAACTGGAAAATCGCACTAGCCGGAGAATATCATCAGGAGATAGAAAAAGATATTGATAATTATTGCATCGCATCAAAATGGGAATTCCCGGCAGAAATATTACAGAAAAGAATCAAGGAAGGTAAAATTAGCACCTGGTATACCTGTTGTACAGAGCCTTATCCCAATGCATTTAGTTTTTCGTCGCCTGCAGAACAAGTATGGATGGGTTGGTATACCGCATATAAAAATATGGATGGTTACGTAAGGTGGGCATATAACAGCTGGACAAAAAATCCTTTAACAGATACCCGTTTCACCGCTTGGCCAGCTGGCGACACTTATCAGGTTTATCCAGGGCCATTAACTTCGGTAAGATTCGAAAAATTGATTGAGGGTGCCCAGGATTTCGAAAAGATTAAACAGCTGCAATCATTTTATATTAAAACCAAAAATGCAGCATCTCTAAATGAGTTGAACACAGCTTTAAAGAAATTCGAAATCAAATCTTTATCAACGATAACAGCAGATGAAACCTTACAAAACGTGAAACAATTATTAAATAAATAACTAAAATGAAACCTAATCTTTTTTTGCTCTCTTTACTTTTCTCTTTGGCTTTTTGTAAATCTATTTGCGCACAGGGTGTCGACAATATTAAGTGGTTTAATCCAATGGAGAACAGTTATCCAACATTAAAGGGGAAAGCCTGGCAAAACCCCGACAGCCTTAACTATTTTAACCGTTTACCCACTGAAGCCGAAAAAAATGTTCGTAAAGAAGTTTGGGATCTGGCCAAAAATACCGCAGGTGAGTATATAGATTTTTATACCACAGCGCAACAAATTGTAGTAAAATACCAATTGGAAGCGGGTAAAAATTTAGAAAACATGCCAACTTTAGGGGTAAGCGGATTAGATTTATATGCACAGGATTTTCAAAATAAATGGCATTGGATCAAAGCCAAATACAGCTATAAAGACACCATTACTTATGCTTATGGAAATTTCAGCCAATCCGTAAAAATTAAGCGGTTCCGTTTGTATTTGCCTTTGTATAATGCCCCTAAATGGATAAAATTAGGCGTAAATGCTAATGCAGAGCTTAAGGTTGAAGAGGCCAACGAAAAAGCACCTCTTGTATTTTACGGTACATCTATAATGCAAGGTGCAAGTGCTGGCCGCCCTGGTATGGCATGGTTAAATATTTTGGGCAGAAAATTGGCTCAGCCCGTTATTAACATTGGGTTTTCGGGTAACGGCCGTTTAGAAAGCCCACTGATCGATTTAATGAATCAAATAGATGCTAAGTTATTTGTGCTCGACTGTCAGCCTAATTTAACTGATAAAAAACTTTATCCGGCTGAAGAAATTGAAAAGCGAATTACCAGTTCAGTAAATGGTTTAAAGGCCAAACACCCCAATACACCTATTTTATTGGTTGAGCATAGCTCAGGTTTGGATCAGGTTAATTTGGATAGCGTATTAACAGGTAATTACAGTTGGACCTCTAAAGTGTTAAACAATACTTATCAAAAACTTAAGAAATCAGGAATTAAGGATCTTTATATCTTAACTGCTAAAGAAATTGGATTCACTGACGACAGCACCATTGATGGCACCCATCCTAACGATTTTGGCATGATGCAATATGCAGATGCCTACGAGAAAATAATCAACAGAATATTAGCGGTAAAAAAATAATTGATTGTACTCCGGTTAAGCTAGTAATCTAAATATAGCCAATAAGTACATAACCATTTTAAACCAAATATAATAAAGCATCCAAACAAACAAATGAGAAAATTAATAATTACATCGGCCATTATGGCTTCATTTATTGCAAATGCCTTTGCACAAAGTGATGGTACAAAACCGCAAAATACCATTGCAGTTGCAGCGGATGATAGCAAAGCCACCATTATTGCAAAAGCAAGCCATGTAGTACCCACTTCAAACCAGTTAAGTGCTTTAAAAAATGAATTTATCGCGTTTATCCACATCGGACCTAATACTTTTACTAGGATGGAGTGGGGGAACGGTAAAGAAGATCCTAAAGTTTTTGACCTGAAAGAATTACATACCGACCAATGGTGCCAGTCTATGAAATCGGCAGGGATGAAAATGGTTATCATCACCGTAAAACACCACGATGGGTTTGTACTTTGGCAGAGTAGGTACACCAACCACGGTATCATGGCAACAGGTTTTGAAAATGGTAAAGGTGATATTTTAAAAAATCTGTCTGCATCCTGCAAAAAGTACGGACTAAAATTGGGCATTTACTTATCTCCGGCAGATTTATATCAGATCGAAAGTCCTGATGGCTTGTATGGGAACTTAAGTAAAGTAACAACCAGGACCATACCCCGCGAAGTGGCCGGCCGACCGTTTGCAAACAAAACTAAATTTAATTTCGAAGTGGACGACTACAACGAATATTTTTTAAACCAGCTTTTCGAAGTTTTAACAGAATATGGTACGGTAGATGAGGTGTGGTTTGATGGCGCACACCCTAAAACCAAGGGTGGCCAAAAATATAATTATATTGCCTGGAAAAAGCTGATCCATACATTGGCACCAAAAGCCCTTATTTTCGGTAAAGAAGATATCCGTTGGTGCGGAAATGAAGCTGGAGGAACCCGCGAAACAGAATGGAATGTACTTCCTTATAGCGAAAACCCGGATACTGCTACTCATTTTCCAGATTTAACTGCTAAAGATTTAGGGAGCAATAACGAACTTTACAAAGCCAAATACTTGCATTATCAACAGGCAGAAACCAATACTTCAATAAGAGAGGGCTGGTTTTACCGCGATGATGATAAACATAAAGTGCGTAGTGCTGATGATGTTTTTGATATTTATGAACGTTCGGTAGGGGGAACTCCACTTTTTTGCTGAATATTCCGCCCAATCGTGACGGAAAATTTTCAAAAGAAGATGTAAGCGTATTAAATGAGGTGGGGAAACGCATTAACGAAACGTATGGCAAAAATCTATTTTTGGGTGCTAAGGGATTTAAGCAAGTACTTGATAATGATTTGAATACTAATGTTTTACTTGCTGATAAACAAAAAAGTATTGTAATTTCTACCATAAAGCCTGTAACTGTAAACCGGATTGTTGTTCAGGAAGATATTGCAGGCCATAGTGAACGCGTGGTACAACATCAATTAGACGCCTGGATTGGAAATAAATGGCAAAAAATTGCCGAAGCAAGCAATATCGGTTACAAAAGAATATTACGTTTTCCTGAAATTACGACATCGAAAATCAGATTAACCATTTTATCATCCAGGGGCAATCCAGCAATCGCGACCATTTCTGCACACTACTACCGTAACCGCCCGCCTCAATTGCAGTTCAACAGAGATGTAAATGGTTTAACCACCATATCGCCCAAAACACATGAATTTGGTTGGAAACCACACGGAGAAAATGCAACTGCCAACCTGAATAAAGGTATAGAAATTTATTATACTACCGATGGCAGTTTGCCTACTGCAACCGCTAAAAAATATAGAGGGCCGATACAGATTGCGAAAGGAGAAGTAAAGGCAATTGCGATAACCGATAAGGAAAAAGGTGCTTTAGCTGCTGAAACATTTGGAATAGTAAAGAAAGATTGGAAGTTACTGAATATGGATAGTGAAGATGCAAAGCATAATGCCTCCATGGCTTTTGATGCCGATAAGCAAACTTACTGGCTTTCTAACTCAACTGAAAATTTGCATTATATTGCGATAAATTTGGGTAACATCCACAATTTAAAAGGCTTTATTTATACTCCACCAACTAATTTCGCGGATGGAATGCTTGAAAAAGGAATATTACAAACCAGTAGTGATGGTAAAAACTGGAAAGATGTAGAAACTTTTGAATTTGGTAACCTGATAAACGACCCTACGCCAAGAACAAATTATTTTAAAAATAGTATAAACGCACAATATATACGGATAAAAGCAACCGGAATAGCGGGAAATAAAAAAGCCTTAGCCATTGCCGAGCTTGATTTCGTTGAGAAATAGCAAAGCTTGATCTACCAATAATTAATTTTATTTCGAACATTATATATTAAATTCCGCCATTAAGCAGCGGAATTTTTTATTTTTGAGCCATTATGGAAGAACAACAAAACGAAAATCAATTAAATATAGAGTTATCAGAAGAAATTGCTGAAGGAATTTTTTCTAACCTGGCCATCATTACCCATTCAAATACCGAATTTGTACTGGATTTTATTCGTGTAATGCCCGGAATACCAAAGGCCAAGGTAAAATCAAGAATTATTTTGACGCCAGAACATGCTAAACGCTTATTGGCGGCACTGGAAGATAACATTCAGAAATTTGAAGCTGTAAACGGAAGAATCAAAACACAGGAAGAGCCACCTTTTCCGATGGGCTTTGGTGGGCCTACTGCCCAGGCGTAAGCCAATCAAAATTCTTACAAACAAATATTTGTTTACTATGTTGGCATAGTATATATTTGTGATATAACCATTTATAAATGAAAAAAATTTTATTGAGCGCATTACTTTCTGCCCCTCTATGGGTTTTGGGGCAGGGTTTCCAGGTTAATTTACAAGGTCAGAAACAAATTGGTATGGCAGGTGCAGGTTCTGCATTAGCTTTAGATGAGGCTTCCGTATTTTACAATCCCGGTGCAGTAACTTTCTTAGAGAAAAACTCAGTTTCAGCAGGAGTAAACCCATTATTGTTTAAATCAGCTTTCAAACAAAGCGGTTCCAACATTACAGAAAATGTAAAAAACAAAGTTGCTCCACCTTTCGAATTTTATGCCGTTTGGGGTCCAAAATCTAACAAATGGAAATTAGGCTTAGGTGTTTATACACCATTTGGTGGTTTGGTAGATTGGGGTGATAACTGGTCTGGTAAGTATGCCTTAACTTCGTTAAATTTAAAAGCAATTTATTTCCAGCCAACATTGAGCGTTAAAATTACAGATCGTATTGGTATTGGTGCAGGTTTTGTTTATAACCATGGCGATGTAAATCTTCAGCGGGCATTACCGGTAAATTATCCCGACGGTCGCTCAGGCCATGTTACCTTGGATGGTACAGGTAAGGGTTATGGTTGGAATGCAGGTTTGTACATTAAAACCTTAAGCAATATATCGTTTGCGTTGGTTCACAAATCTAAAGTGATTACCAAACTTGATGGTGGAACAGCCGATTTCCAGGTGCCAGGTTCTTTAACTTCATCTTTCCCTGCCGGAAATACATTTAATGCCGAACTGCCTTTACCGGCTACCACCAGTTTGGGAGTTGGTATTCCACTTTCAAAAAGTACAGTTTTAGCATTTGATGCAAGTTGGGTACAATGGCATATTTATCAGGATTTATCTTTTGATTATGCAACAAATACCCCTTCGCTGGCCGATACGAAATCAGCCCGTAATTATCGGGATGGATCTTCATTCAAATTGGGAATTAATCACCAGGCTTCTGAAAAATTAGCATTAAGAGCAGGCGTAGGTTATGCTTTTTCTCCGGTACAGGATGGTTACGTAACTCCTGAGGCACCAGATGCCGACCGTTATATTTTAAGTGCTGGTTTAGGATATATGCCAACCAGTCATTTCGAAGTTAATGCCTCATTCTTCTTTGAAGATGTAAAATCGCGTAAACAGAAAAACCTTGAAACAGGCTTAGATGGTACTTTTAAAACTTTGGTTTATGCACCAGGGCTTTCGTTAACTTATAAATGGTAGGAGAAATTACAAATGAAAAAATATATATTAAATAGTTTTGTAGCTGCTGCCATTCTTTTTACAGCCGCTTGTAAACCAGAAATTGAAACACCAGCGGGTACAACAGCGGGCCAAGCTAATTTTAGCAAATACATTGCCGTAGGTAACTCTTTAACCTCAGGTTTTGCTGATGGTGGCTTATATTTAGAAGGACAAAAAGTAGCTTATCCGAATTTAATTGCGGCCAAAATGGCTACAGTAGGTGGTGGTAGCTTTACTTCTCCTTTTTTTACAGATGCACAAGCTAATGGTTCGGGGTATGTTGCTTTAACAGCATTGGTTAACGGTACGCCAACTTTAACTCCGGTAACAGATAAATTGGCTTACATTGATGCGGCAAAGCATTTAGCCAAATACACCACTGAAATTCAAAACTTAGGTATTCCAGGCATGCGTGTCGATTTATCTTTTGATCCATCTTTAACTTTTAGTGCTGCTAATCCTTATTTCGAGCGTTTGTTAAGTGATGCGCAAGTTGGTAAAACGAATTACTTTCAGTACATACAGGGCAGAAACCACACCTTTTTCTCACTTTGGTTAGGCAATAATGATGTGTTGGGGTATGCTTTAAATGGAGCGGTTACCGTTAACGGAGATCCAACTACGGTTTTAACAGATAAGGTTACTTTTTCATCATTATATGCTAATTTGGTAAATGCATTATCCGCAGGTGGGCAAAAAGGTATTGTTGGTACGATACCTGATGTAACTGCAATTCCTTATTTTAATACAGTAACGGTAGCAGCTTTATTAAATGCAGCCAAAGCAATCAATCCTGCGGCAGCAGCAATTTATATTCAAACCGGAACAGGCGCGGTTAGGGCTGCAACTGCTGAAGATTTAATCCGTTTGCCATTTCAAACAGCTGGTTTGTTTGGTCAGGGTGCTATTCCTTACGGCTTACACCCACTAAATCCAATAACCAGTAATTGGGTACTGGATAGAGATGAGGTTATAAAAGTGAAAGATTACGTAAACAGTTACAACAGCAGTATTAAATCTTTGGCTACAAGCAAAGGTTTGGCCATAGCAGATACTTATACTTATTTTAACCAGGTTAAGGTTGGAATGAATATCCAGGGTATTGGTATTAATTCTGCTTTTATTTCAGGTGGTGCTTTTTCTTTGGATGGGATACATTTAACGCCACGTGGAAATGCGGTAATTGCCAATGTATTTATTGATGCAATTAATGCAAAGTATGGTTCTACCATACCAACAGTGGATATTACACAATATAGGGGAGTAAAATTTCCTGACACGAAATAGTTAAAAAGAGGTTGTATCAATAAGATAACTTCTGAGTTGTGATCAAATTTTTGATGCAACCTCTTTTATTTGTCGCTCATTTGGTCTTCTATAAAATCAATAATTTGAGCACTTTCATCGGGCTCAAACCATTTAATTTCTTCATCCCTTCTAAACCAGGTAAGCTGGCGTTTTGCAAAGCGGCGGGTATTTTGTTTAATAGCAGTTATTGCTTCCTCTAGCGAGACTTTCCCATCAAAATAATCGAAAATTTCACTATATCCTACTGTATTTAAGGCATTATACTGTTTAAAAGGGGTTAAAGTGGCTACTTCTTCCAATAAACCATTTTCCACCATTTTATCTACCCGCTCATTAATTCTGTTGTACAAAACAGCTCTATCGGTATTTAACCCAATTTTGATAATATTGAATGGTCTTTCTTTTTTGGTGGCCGATAACATCGAAGAAAGTTTTTGCCCTGTAGATAAAAAAACTTCCAATCCGCGGATCATCCTTTGTGGATTTTGTTGATCTACTTTTGCAAAATATTCCGGATCTACTTTGGCCAATTGCTCCTGAATAACAGCTAAACCTTCATTTTCGAATTGATTGTTTAATTTTTCCCTAATGGATAAATCAATATCCGGCATTTCATCCAAACCATTAATAAGCGCATTGATGTATAGCCCTGAACCGCCAACCATTATAGCTGTATCATGGTGCTTAAAAATTTCATCAAGTATATTTAAAGCTTCCAATTCGAAATCGCCGGTGCTAAACAGTTGTTTTACCGAATGCGAATTGATAAAGTGATGCTTGGCTGCTGCTAGTTCTAATGCATCGGGTTTGGCCGTTCCAATTTCCATTTCTTTAAAAAACTGACGCGAATCTGCTGAGATAATTTCTGTATCTAAATGTTTAGCCAGTTTAATAGCTAAAGCTGTTTTTCCAATTGCGGTAGGTCCAACAACGGCTATTAGTGTTTTTGGCTTTTTAGTAGTTTGATCTGCAGTTAACATGATTTTTTTAAAAGAAAAAGTCAGATGTAAACACCTGACTTGATATAATTAAATTATAAATTAAGCACTATGAAGCTGAATTGAATCTTAAAGTGATCGGATCAGTAACATTTATTGCAGAAAAGTTAATAATCATCTTTATGGCTATCATCTTCGAAGTTGTCGCTATCAGAAAACTCATCGCCAAATTCGTCGCTTTCGCTTTCATCTTCTTCATCTCTTTCTTCCTCATTAATGCCCATATCACCCATTGCTTCGAGTTCGTCGGTATCTTCAGGAACAAAATTCATTTCATTTAAGAAATCAAATTCGCCTGCTACTGCACCAGCAGATGCGCCAGGATCGGTTATAGATGCATTGCTGCTTTCGAAAATTTTTGGTGCCTCACCACTGCTTTTGGCTAAAAATGGATATTCAATATTCGGGTCGGCATCTAAAATGATTTTTACAAGCTCGACATGAAAATCGTATGGACGGTCGAAATTATAGATATAGTAAAATTTTTGGTGCGGATCTTCAATAAAACCACTCAATTTAGAGTTTTCCATTAAAACTACACGATCTCTTTTACGTTCGCTCGGTAAATAAGCAATTTCATCACCCTTTAACCAGTTATCAGTGCTAACATAAAAAGATGAAGATTTTTCGGCATTATAACCCGTAGATCTGTGAATAGCCTTGTGCAGGTCTTCAAATGTTTGGTTTGATTTAATGTCGATCTCTCTCACAACATCATCAAAATCTTCAAAAGTAATTCTAAATTTATAAATAGCCATTATTGTATTTTGGAACCGTAAAATTAAAGTTAATTTATATTACCGCAAACATCAAATGCCACAAAGGCACCTTAATATAGCGTAGAGGCAATTAAATTATTTATTAACAGGATTTAATCCCATTTGTTTTGCCTGATTGAGCATAAAATTAAACGCTTCATCATAATCATTGGTAATGTCGCCTTCCAGTATGGCCTCCCTGATCGCATTTTTAATTAATCCAACTTCTTTGCCAGCATCTAAGCCAAAAGTCTCCATAATATCATTGCCCGAAATAGGAGGCTGCCAGTTGCGTATTTTGTCGCGTTCTTCAACATCTTTAAGCTTTTGTTTAACCAGCTCAAAGTTGTTTCTGTATTTCGTTTTTTTATACTCGTTTTTGGTAGTAACATCGGCGTTGCAAAGCAACATCAGGCTTTCAATCTCTTCGCCTGCATCAAAAAGCAACCGCCTCACGGCCGAATCTGTTACGGTTTCCTGTGCCAGAACAATTGGGCGTAAATGGAGCTGCACCAGTTTTTGTACATACTTCATTTTTTCATTTAAGGGAAGTTTCAGCTGCGCAAAAATCTTCGGAACCATTCTGGCTCCTCTATCTTCATGGCCGTGGAAGGTCCAGCCGTGGCCTTCTTCAAAACGTTTGGTTGCAGGTTTGGCAATATCGTGTAAAATTGCGGCCCAGCGCAACCACAAGTCATCGGTAGCTGCACAAATATTATCCAATACTTCTAAAGTATGGTAGAAATTATCTTTATGCCCTTTTCCTTTGATGATTTCGACACCATAAAGCTGCGCCATCTGAGGAAAAATGATATGCAGTAATCCAGTATCAAAAAGGTGTTTAAAACCGATCGAAGGTTTTTTTGAGAGAATGATTTTATTCATTTCATCGGTAATCCTTTCTTTTGATACGATATTAATGCGTTGTTTTTGAGTTTTTATCGCGTTAAGGGCGGCCGGATCAATATCAAAATGAAGCTGTGAAGCGAACCGGATGGCCCGCATCATGCGCAAAGGATCATCAGAAAACGTTATTTCAGGATCAAGGGGTGTACGGATCAGTTTATTTTCTAAATCTTTAAGTCCGTTAAACGGATCCAACAATTCGCCAAAATGATTGGTATTTAAATTAATTGCCAGTGCATTGATGGTAAAATCCCTGCGGAGTTGGTCGTCTGCCAGGGTACCGTCTTCAACAATCGGTTTGCGCGAATCTGAACGATAAGACTCTTTCCTGGCCCCTACAAATTCGACCTCCAGATCCTGATATTTGATATTAGCCGTACCGAAATTTTTAAAAACGGCAACTTTTGTGTTCAATTTCCGGCCAACTGCTTCTGCATATGCTATCCCACTGCCCACAACAACAACATCAATATCTTTCGAAGGGCGATCTAAAAATAAATCACGAACAAATCCTCCAATTACGTAAGCTTCGATATTGTGCTTATCGGCTATAGTGGATAAGGTTTTGAATATGGGATTTTGGAGGTGCAAGCCCAAATCCTTTGAAGGGTACTTGCTGCTTCCTTCGTTCAAATCAGACTGCATATATAAGGGTAATTCATTTGTTCAAAATTAAGAAAAACATTTGGTGGATCAAGAAAACACAAGTTCGATACCCACAGCGGATTGGAACTTACTTTCTGATAAATTCAAATTGTCCGCTTGGAGAAAGTTTCATAATGGTTGAAGGTTTTCTGCTGGTCCGGTTTTCCTGTTCAAAATCTACCACATAATCTACAGCTTCAATAATTTCAGGATCTATATCATCAAAAAATTTCGGTGAGGGTTGCCCGCTTAAATTTGCCGAAGTAGAAACAATTGGTTTTCTAAAACGCTGAATTAATGGTGTACAGAAATCATGTTTAACAATTCGAATTCCTACGCTGCCGTCGGCATTAATTACGTTTTCGGCCAGGTTTTTTGCACCAGAAAAAATAATGGTTAAAGGATTTTCTGCATATTCTATCAAATCATATGCTACATCAGGAATTTCTGCAACGTAGCTTTGCAATTTGCTGTCTACATCAAGTAAAACAATCAAACTTTTTTCTGCCGGACGGTTTTTGATCTTCAATAATTTATCCACCGCTTCAGCATTGCTGGCATCGCAGCCGAGGCCCCAAATGGTATCTGTTGGATAAAGGATAACCCCACCTGATTTTAGTACCTCAAAAGCTTTATTAATCTCATCTCTTAGCATTTTGCAAAGGTAATTTTTAAAAAGGAAGTTAAATAATGTTAATGTTTGCTTTTTAAATTAAACAGTCCATATTTTTATGCAAACGCTAAACAATATGAAGAAATTATTCCTTCTCGCTGTACTTATCAGTTTATCTCCATTGCTTGTTGCCCAGAAAAGGATCATCTTTCATTATCGAAACAATATAAATGTGAGCGGAAGAACAAGTGACATAAAATTGGAACAGTATTACCTGAATGGCAGGTCGTTAGAGCTGTCAATACCAAATGAGGAATTAAAATTAAAGGAGGATACAACGTACAACGGAATCAGGAGGATCACCAGCGTTAAGATCGTACTGAATGACAATGATAAACGGATACCTTTCGTATTGAAATCGCCTGATATTTCTGGCCTTATCTATGCAGAAAGGATATGGCCAAAGGCGACCTATTTAGTAGTGGATACATTAAACAATTTCCATTGGAAAATCTCTCCCGAAACGAAGGAAATTAATGGCGAAACTTGCACCAAAGCCGAAACCGATTTTAGAGGACGTAAATATGTGGCATGGTTTAAAAAGGATAATTTAATGAAAATTGGGCCATGGAAATTTGGAGGTTTACCGGGTATTATATTTGAAGTGAGTGATATAGACAATATATATCGTTATAGTTTGGAAAATATAGAATATGTTGATCAGTTTCCTGTAGAATTACAAATGCCAAAGGCTTACAACGATGATGAAATGATCAGTCATGGAACATTTATTTTAAAGTGGAAAGCAAATAAAAAGGATTTAGAAAAGGATAATGATGTGGTTAATTATTCTCTAACCGGATCGAGTAACATTAAACATACAGTTGCACCAATTAAAGAATTATATTGATTTTGTAAAATATTTATTTATAGACAGATAGCGTCAAAACATAATCAATTGCTAGCTGTTTAAGATATAACAATCTGAGTGTAAAAATTACAAACGATTTTCCTTTTTAAATGCCAAAATCGCTATATTTATATCAGGTTATTTTAAAAGAAACAATGCACAAAATGAGAACAGCACAAAAATTATTAATGCTTTTTACAGTGGTATTGGCATTAGCAGGATGTACAACACTCCGCACCGCATCAGATTATGATAAAAATGTTGATTTAGGCGGTTATAAAACTTACAATTTTTACGATAAAGGCATTGCTCGCGTAAAGCTCAATAATTTGGATAAACGCAGATTAATGGCTGCGGTAGAATCTGAAATGAATGCCAAAGGATTTACCAAATCAGATCGTCCAGATTTGTTGGTGAATCTCGTGGTTGTGGCAAGAGAAAAAACTGATGTTTATGGTCCGGCTTACTACGGTGGTTGGGGCTGGGGCTGGGGTGGCTGGCGAGGAGGCTGGGGCGGTTGGGGTTCCAACTATGTTAACCAGTATATCGAAGGCACAATTATTATCGATTTCTTAGATCCGGCTAAAAAGATTTTATTCTGGCACGGACAGGGATCAGGCTTTAACCTTGATAACTTCAATAAAAGAGAACAACGTTTGTATACAGGTGTTAAAGAAATTTTGGCACAATACCCACCAAGCGTTACCGCTGCAAAATAAGGCTATTGCAAAAGATTTAAATAGCAATTCATTAATTGCTGAGTAACTACAGGGCTGTTGAATTTTTGAACAAATTCCAGCCCTTTTTCTTTCATTTCTTTTTGAAGTTCAGAATCGTTCAAAATTTTATTGATGGCAGTTGCCAACGCTTCAGAATCATTCGGTGATACGTATAAGCTATTTGGTCCGCCAGCTTCTTCTAAACAAGATCCTGTTGCTGCAACCACCGGAATACCCGAGTACAATGCTTCAATAATAGGGATGCCAAAACCCTCATAAAATGATGGGTAAACAAAAACATTGGCCATTTGATAAATTCCTGGTAAATCGGCAAATGGAATATTCTTTAAAAATAGAATTCGGTTTTTTAATCCAAGTTTTTCTATTTCCTGTTCAACAGTTTTAAAATAAGTGGTTTGTTTACCTATAACCACTAATTTATAGGCTTCATCTACCTCTTTTAATGCCTGTACAGCCAATTTTAGGTTTTTCCGTTCTTCAATGGTGCCAACATTTAAAATGTATTTTTCTGGTAATTGATAAGTGGCCCTAATTCTGCTTAAAGTTTCCTTTGGTAGTGAAATTTTAAAATTATCATCGCAACTTTGGTAAATTACCTCTATTTTTTCAGGATTAATGCCGTAATATTCTACAATATCTTCCTTGGTTTTTTCGCTGATCGCGATAATTTTATTGGCTCTTTTACAGGCTGATTTACTTTTCCACTCGTATAATTTTCTGTCGATAAATTTATAATATTGAGGGAAACGCAGAAAGATCAGATCGTGGATGGTTACGACCGATTTAATCCTGGTGTGTTGTATGGCTAGGGGGATCTCATGACTTAAGCCATGGAAAATCTGGCAGCCATCCTGATTTATATCTTTAAGGATATTTAAAGTTCTCCATAAAAAAGGTCCGTTTTTAGGAAGTTTTAGTTCGATGTTTTCTTTTTCAAGAAAGGCATCAATCTGGTTGGCCTGTTTTACTTTTGGCGTATAAATGAGGTATTGATGTTGAGGAAATTGATGCGCAAGGTGCTCAATTAATGATCGGCTGTAATTTCCCAATCCTGTTAAGTTATTGGCGGCACGCTTGCCATCGAATCCAATTTTAAGCGAAAAGGTTAAAGCCGAAAGACCAAAGCTTGATTGATCAAGTTCGTTACTTTCGGCTTTTTGAGTTTCACTTTCAGCTTTCACCTTTGTGCTTTCAGCTTAAACTGCTACATTATTTTCTCTTAACGCATCGTTAAGTGATGTTTTCTTATCTGTACTTTCTTTACGTTTACCAATAATTAAAGCACAAGGTACCTGATATTCTCCGGCAGGGAATTTTTTAGTATAACTTCCTGGAATTACTACCGAACGTGCCGGAACAACTCCTTTATATTCTACTGGTGTAGGGCCGGTAACATCAATAATTTTAGTTGATGCGGTTAGTACCACATTTGCACCTAAAACAACTTCTTTTTCAAGTTTAACACCTTCCACAACAATCGCTCTAGAACCTAAGAAACAATCATCTTCGATAATTACCGGAGCAGCTTGTACAGGCTCTAAAACACCACCAATACCCACACCACCACTTAAGTGAACGCGTTTACCAATTTGTGCACAAGACCCTACTGTTGCCCATGTATCAACCATGGTACCTTCATCAACATAAGCACCAATGTTTACATATGATGGCATCATGATTACACCTTTGGCTAAAAACGAACCGTAACGCGCACTTGCCATAGGCACAACACGTACACCGGTTGCTTTATAGTCGGTTTTTAAATCCATTTTATCGTGGTAAACGAAAGGACCACTTTTAATTTCTTTCATCTCACGAATCGGGAAATACAAAATTACTGCTTTCTTTACCCATTCATTAATGCCCCAAGAGTTTAAAACTGGTTCAGCAACACGGATTTCACCTTTATCAAGGCCCATAACAACGGCTTCAATGGCTTCACAATAATTACTGTATTTTAAAAGGGTTCTATCCTCCCAAGCGGCTTCAATTAATTTCTTTAAATCTGAATACATGATGTTTTTAAATTTTACGCAAAATAAATCAATTTTTGCTTATTAAATGGTTAATTGTTTAAATTGTTTTCCCAGAAGGTTAATTGGTTAACCGTTTAAAATGATTCACTGTACATCATGCACTGAAATAGCAATTAACCAGTTTAAACAATTAACCTAATTATGTATTTTTGAACTTTATGACAGAGACAGAAAAACTTAGGATCGATAAATATTTATGGGCGATAAGGTTATTTAAAACCCGTAGCCTTGCAACGGATGCCTGTAAAGCAGGAAGAGTGAAGTTGAAGGGGCAGAATATTAAACCTTCTGCAATTGTAAAAGTTGGCGATGTTTACCAGGTATCGAAAGGAATTGAAAAGAAAATTATCGAAGTAGTAGAACTTTCTTACAACAGAACCGATTCGCCAACTGCTTTAACGAAATACAAAGATTTAACTCCGGTTGAAGAAACACATGCTTTTAAATCGATGTTCCATTCGCCTAGTTTAAAACGCGATAGGGGGACGGGCAGGCCCACTAAAAAAGATAGAAGGGAGACTGACGATTTAATCGGGGGAATGTTTGAAGAGGAATAATTATTGCTCAGTTTTTAGTTTACGGTTTTCAGTTTCCTGCGAGCTGATTACGGCGTACTGTAGACTAAAATAACGCATCCGATAACTCATCATCGCTGTTTTTCCCAGTTTTTCGATCAATTTATAATTTGCTATTGCGCCTACTGCTGCTCCAACGAATGGAAGCATCTGTGCAAGTTTTGCCAAATCGATATAATCGCGGTATTGCTGCTGAAAGGTTAGCCAGTCAAATTCATCAATATTGGTTGGTAGTTGGTGGGCTTTATCATCCCAACTCTGCATTTTAATAAAAATATTTTTACTTTCTTCTTTACTTGAAAATGCCAGCTGAAAAATGTGCAAAATATATAAACGTTCGCGGTAGTCTTTCACATCGTATCCGTAAACTGCGGCAATATCAAAAAGCATTTTCATTTTTATACCCAGCAGTAAAGGAAAATCGGCCAGGCTCATTAAAAAACCACCAGCTCCTGTAATTCCACCTTCCGCGGCACCAGTTTTTTTATACGTGTCTATTTTTTGTTTTACCAGGGCTTCCCGGTGCATCAGGGTTAAATTGGTAATGGGTTTCGAAGTTGTAAATGTAGAACCAAAAAGCACTGCCTTAACCATTTGTTTTATTGCAGTTGTAATTGCATTATGCACCTGATCGGGGATATAACTGTTAATTTTCTTCTGAACTTTATCAGTTACTTTGCTCATAAGAGAAGGTTTTTGTAAAGTTTTAAATTTCCAAAAATCCAATTCGCTCGTTATCTTCTGTTCATAGGTCATAACATTTCCCTGCAATAACTATTCCTTAAAACTTCATTAATAATAGAAAGTATTAAAACGGTAATTTACTATTGACCAAGTTTTTATGTTGGCACATTCGTAATTTGTGGTAAGCATTGGCAAATAATCTTTTATCTAATATTCTACCCGCATTGGCGAAGTTTCCCATAATTTAAAAGCAGCTAAGGCTTCATCTCGCATGAGCTGTATTACCGGCAAACTTCTGTTTTCCATTTTTTTATCTAACTCCTCGTAAATAAATTTATCGCTAAAGCCAATGTTTTCTGCATCTGCTTTAGTATTTGCATAATAGATTGTATCAATTTTTGCCCAATAAATAGCGCCCAGGCACATTGGGCAGGGTTCGCAACTGGTATAAATTACACAACCGCTTAAATCGAAAGTATTCAGTTCGGTACAGGCCAGTCTTATTGCTGAAACTTCGGCATGCGCTGTTGGGTCGTTTGTTAAGGTTACCTTATTTGCTGATTTCGCAATCAGTTTGCCGTTTTTTACCACAACTGCACCAAAAGGCCCACCTATGCTTTCACTAACATTTTGTACTGATAAGTCAATTGCCATTTGCATAAATTCCTGATCTTTTTTCTCCATCTTACCTGGTGTTTTTATAAATTATAACACAAAAAAAATGCCCCGATTTATTCGGAGCATCATTTTTTAATATCTTATTGCTTACTTTTTGGTGTATTCGGCGTTTAAACCTTTAATTACATCCGAAGTAACATCTAAACTTTCATCAGCAAATAAAATTGTACTTCCTTTTGTGTATGAAAGCACCATTTTATATCCTTTTTCTTTGGCGTATGTTTTTAAGTAACCAGCAACTTTATCGTAAAGTTTTTCGGTTTCTACAGCTTGTTCGTTTTGTAATGCACCGCCAGCATTTTGTTGGTAGGTTTGTAATTCTTGTTGTTTACGAGCCAAACGCTCTTCAGTACTTTTGCGTTGGTCTGCAGCTAAAGTTGATGCAGATTGTTGGTATTGAGCAACCTCCCTTTGAAAAGCCTGACCTTTTGCCTGCATATCTGCTTGTGCATTTTTAGTTTTGCCCTCAAATTTTATTTTTAAGTCTTTGTAGTATTCGTATTTGTTCAATAAAGAGTCTTGGTTTACAAATACAATTTTCTCGCTTGCAGAAACTGCTGCAGTTGCGCTATCTGTTTTTTTAATTTCAGTAGTTTTAGTGTCTTTGTTTTGGCATGCAGAAAAAGCGGTAATTAAAGTTGCTGTTGCAAATAAACCAAAGGTTTTGAAGGTTCTTTTTTCCATTATTGTTTAATAAATTTTAACAAACTTATATAAATTAGTTTTGATATGCAATTTAAAGCCAATCGCATAAATAACTAAGGTTGCAAAACTTGATGGCTTTTTTTTCAGTTCCGCTTAATTCATTTCGTTTTTTTTTTGAAAATCAGGCCCTGCATTTCATTTTAAAGTTACACCCGCTGTCCGCTTTACTTTGTGCCCGCTGCCATCGGGTTTAGGTGGCAAGGCCAGTGATGCTATCTGGGGTTGCAGGGCGGAAATAGCAAATCTCAGAATACCAAACGTTCCGATGGAACGTAAAAAAACATTCTGTTTTTTTTTCTACCCATGAGTCGTTCCTACGGAACGGTTTGCGCTGTGGAAATTAGTCCTTGGCGTCCCAGCGGGACGATTGGTGGGTAGCCAATTGTATAATTGGCGTTACGTTCCGTAGGAACGATTGGTGAATGCTGATGAGAAATCCTTTCATTTGTGTAGGTTGTGGCCATCTAAACCCGATTGAAATGGAAAGCTCCCGATTTTTCATCGGGACTTGTAATAAAAAGCGGGACTCACACCCGTTTGAAACGCTGAATTTGCTTTTCAAACAACCTTAATAATTTCTAACGATCAGCGTAATTTTTTAAGCAACATCCAAACACCCAATAAAAGGTAAGCTAAGGACTGTTTACAACTTTTGATTTGCTTTTTAAAACCCTTTTAAATAACCTTAACCTACTTTATGCCTAATGCTTTAGTGTAGAGAGATTAACTCTTTTTCACACCCTAAAACTTATCCACATATTGGGTTAAATGGCAAAATTTGCGTATTTTTGATACTTATTGTTTTTAATTAAAATATGAGCGAAGAACAGGATTTAAAGTCAAATTATTCGGCAGATAATATACAGGTTTTAGAAGGTTTAGAAGCGGTGCGTAAGCGCCCTTCAATGTATATAGGTGATACTGGTGTTAAAGGTTTACACCATTTGGTTTACGAGGTTGTAGATAACTCAATTGATGAGGCTTTGGCCGGTCACGCAGATACGATCGATGTTAGAATTTTAGAAGGCAACTCCATCAGGGTTGAAGATAATGGTCGTGGTATTCCAACCGGTATCAATACAAAAGAAAATAAATCGGCATTAGAGATCGTAATGACGGTTTTGCACGCAGGTGGTAAATTTGATAAAGATACTTACAAGGTTTCCGGCGGTTTACACGGTGTGGGGGTAAGTTGCGTTAACGCCTTATCTACGCATTTGAAAGCTGAAGTTCACCGCGAAGGTAAAATTTGGGTACAGGAATATAATATCGGTAAGCCTTTATACGATGTTAAAGAAGTTGGAAAAACCGATAAACGTGGTACAATTGTAACTTTTAGCCCGGATGCAACTATTTTTACGCAAACAACCGAGTACAAATATGATACATTGGCTGGCCGTTTGCGCGAGCTTGCTTTCCTGAACAAAGGAATTACCCTTACCTTAACAGATGAGCGTGAAGTTTTAGAAGACGGTAAATTTTTATCAGAAGTTTTCCATTCTGATGGTGGATTGAAAGAATTTGTTGCCTTTTTAGATGGTACAAGAGCTTCATTCTTGCCTGAACCAATTTATATCGACGGCATTAAAAATGGTGTTCCGGTTGAGCTGGCTTTTCAATACAACGACAGTTATTCAGAAAATGTTCACTCTTATGTAAATAACATTAATACCCACGAAGGTGGTACACACATAGCAGGTTTCCGCAGGGGTTTAACGCGTACCTTAAAAAGTTATGCTGATAAATCTGGTTTGTTGAAAAACCTTAAAATGGAAATTACAGGTGATGACTTTAGAGAAGGTTTAACTGCGGTAGTTTCTGTAAAAGTTCAGGAGCCTCAATTTGAAGGACAGACCAAAACCAAACTTGGTAACAGTGAGGTAATGGGTGCGGTAGATGTAGCTGTGGGCGAGGCATTAGGTGCTTATTTGGAAGAAAATCCAAAAGAAGCTAAAATGATCGTTAACAAGGTAATTTTAGCTGCAACGGCACGTGCTGCGGCACGTAAGGCACGCGAAATGGTGCAACGTAAAAGTGTAATGGGCGGTTCAGGCTTGCCGGGTAAACTTGCCGATTGCTCTGATAGTGATCCCGAAAAATGCGAAATTTACCTGGTAGAGGGTGATTCTGCGGGTGGTACCGCTAAACAAGGTCGCGATAGAAATATTCAAGCTATTTTACCTTTAAAAGGTAAAATTCTGAATGTTGAAAAAGCGATGGAGCACAAAATTTACGAAAACGACGAGATTAAAAATATGTTTACGGCAATCGGTGTGAGTATCGGTACGCCTGAAGATGATAAAGCATTAAACTTAACCAAACTGCGTTACCACAAAATCGTAATCATGACGGATGCGGATATTGATGGTTCTCACATTACCACCCTGATTTTAACTTTCTTTTACCGTTATATGAGGGCTTTAATTGAAGCGGGTTATGTTTATATCGCTTCGCCACCTCTATACCAGGTTAAAAAAGGTAAAGATTTCGAATACTGCTGGAATGATGTACAACGCGATGCTGCTGTACAACGCATAAAAGGTAATGGTAAAGAAGATAGCGTACACATTCAACGTTACAAAGGTTTGGGTGAGATGAACGCAGAACAGCTTTGGGATACTACTTTAAATCCGGCTACACGTACTTTATTACAGGCTACTATTGAAAGTGCTGCAGAATGCGATCATACTTTCTCTATGTTAATGGGCGATGAAGTTGCTCCACGTAGGGAGTTTATTGAGCGTAATGCAAAATATGCAAAAATTGATGCTTAATTAAGCGTAAACGTCAGGACAGGAGCTAAAGCTAATATACAACCCTCTTCAAATTGAAGAGGGTTTTTTGTTGCCCTGGAATTTAAGTTAATGTATAAAAATTATATACATAGTTTTCTTATGTATATAAATATATTTACATTTGTTCATGGCTGTAAATAACGAATTGTTTAAAGGTACTTTACAAACTATTATTTTGAATTTATTATCTGAAAATGAAAGGATGTACGGATATGAAATTACGCAAAAGGTGAAAGCTATAACTCAAGGCGAATTATTGCTGAAAGAAGGTGCTTTATATCCTGCTTTGCATAAGTTGGAGGCTGATGGATTATTAGATACTGCCACAGAGGTAGTAGGCAACCGTGTGCGTAAATACTATTCACTATCAAAAAGCGGAGAAAAAGAAGTGGTGAATAAACTTCAGGAAGCAAAAGACTTTATAGCACATTTACAAGTATTATTAAACTTAAAATCTTCTTTTTAAATGAATCTCAATCTAGAACAATTGCACCAAATTAAAGACCTTATAGTTAAGAGGGGTTTTCTAGAGGTAGATATACAGATGGAAATTTTAGATCATATCGCCTCATCAGTTGAAGAAAAAATGATTGAGAACCCAGCCCTTAATTTTGATGCTGCGGTAAACGAAACAATTCAATCATTTGGTGTCATGGGACTTAGTGCCTTTGCCGATGGCTTAACCAATTCAATTCGTGCTAAATACAGCCGTTTGTTTTGGAGATTTTTTTTCTCGGCTTTTGGATATAAATATGTGTTACTGCTTTGTTTTTCAATTTTTGGAATTTACAAAATGCAAGGCTTACTTACGGCAAATGTTTTTTATATATTTTTAGTTGCTGGTCTGCTCTGTGTGTTTGGAATTTCTGTGTTTTCTACTATTAAACCTGCGCTTTATAAAAAGTTTGCGTCTTTTAAATCTGGAACTTCTTTTCTTCCTCTATTAGGCGGTACTATACTATTGACTAATTTTGCCATGAACATTGTACCAGTCGGATACACGATTTTTGCAATTAATGTACAGCAATTAGTTGTGTCACTTTCTATCGTTTTATTTATACTCTATTTTAATGCTGCAATTAGAACAGCTAAGATCAGTATAAGGGAAACTAAGTCCTTGATTGAGAAATATAGACTTTTATATAATTAATTTAAAAAACAAAAGCCATTCGCAACCGAATGGCTTTTTGTCACTATAAACTTTCTAAAAGGGTTTGCTCCATCCAGAGCCAACACATTCTTGATTAACTAACCATCTCGAACAATGAGATTGATTTTTCGGCTTCGATTATCTTACAAAATATAGTAGGATCCAACAGGAGCCAGTTCGGTTTGGGGTTTGTCCTCATAAATTTTATTATCGTCTAACATTTGGCAAAGATCGCGTTCAATCGTTCTGCAGATTGTTGTAGTTGGGGTATCTGTAGGTTTGTTTTCGAAAGGATCCTGTAAATGTACAGCCATTTTTTCTACCAATAAAAAGAATGCCGCAATGGCTACCACTAACGGAACTTCCATATAACCAAAGTATTCAATCAAACCAAAAGGCAACAATACAATGAATAAATGGATCGACATATTGATATACTTGCTATAGGTTACAGGGAAAACGGTATTCTTGATTCTTTCCGATCCACCCATGTGGTTACATAAACCTGTTATTGTTTTATCAATCTCTATCTGTTGGTATTTATTAATCCAGCCTTCCTGTAAAGCCTTTTTTAAATCCATGGCATGCAATTCCAGAATAGAGGCGGTTACATTTTTACGTTTTTTAATGAAAGCAATTTCTTCAGTTGAAATGTACTCTTCCAAACCTTTACGTGGATTAAAACCCCTTAAAGATTGGCTCAAAGCGTAACACCAGGCAATTTGTCTTTTAATAAACCTTGCCTTAAACTCCTCTATTTCTTCTAAACCATAAGGGTTTTCTACGAACGACAATATTTGGCGGGAGATGGTTCTCGAATCGTTAACTATGGCGCCCCAAAGAATCCTTGCCTCCCACCATCTATCGTATGCCTGGTTTGATCGAAATGCGAGTAAAAGTGAAATGATTGTTCCGAGTAATGCAGGTACTGCAACAGGTATGGAGATCCGTGTAACATGGAAATTTTCATATAACACCACAATTCCTATGGAGTAACCTATTACAAACAGGAGTTCTTTTTTGATCTTTCCGAATATATAAGTGAGCGGAATATTATTTCGTAACAGCATGATAGTATTATTAAATGAGATGATTAAACGTTTGCTTTCTGAAGTTTTGCTTCGTGTATTTTTGTATCAATTAAGTTTTCGCTGGCGTGTACAGTTAAGGTATTCAATTGAATCACTTCGCAGCCAGCACGTTCAGTTAAAATTTTAGGGTCGATGCTATATTTGTTGATCGGTGTAAAATTGTATTCTTTTAAATAAGCAATACATTCTACATCAAAAGCTTCGATAAAATTTTTAAAGGCTGCTACCGTACTGCCGTAAAAATATTCTATACAGATGGCATTAATTTGAGGGGCGTATTTGGCCTTAACCTGGCTTAGCTGTTGATAAAATTCGTCGCTAACGTTTTCGTAATCACGGCTGCGGCGACTTAACATTAACATATCGGTAATGGAATCTGATAATTTAAACGCATGCACAAAAATGATATTTAGTGTTTCATTTTTTTGGTGTTGAACAAGCGTATCAATAATTTTAATACTCTCTAGTTTAAAATCGGTAGGAATTAATACTGTTTTCATGGCATATCTTGTTTAAATGAATTGAAACATTATTTATACAAGTTTAGCGCGATGTTATTACAGCCGAATAAGAACAAGATTAGAATGAGATTAGAGTGTACTCTTTTTTGGAATGTTGCTGAAATTTCCTAGCCGTTTAAATCAGTTAATTGTATCGTGCAATCGTCCGAAATACAGTTAACCATGTTAAATCTTTCATCAATTAACCTTTTGCAGGTAATAAAACTTTAATTTCAGTGCCAATTCCTTCCTGCGATTTAATGGCAATGCTACCTCTGTGCAAGCGGATGATGTTTAAAGAAAGGGGCAAACCCACACCATAACCTTTAAAGTCGTTGGTATTTGATGCGCGGTAAAAAGGTTCAAAAATATGTTGTATATCGGTTTGTGGAATTCCGATGCCACGATCGGTTACCGCGATTGAAAGCATATTGGCATTGCCCTCAATGCTGATGCTTACCAGATTTTCATTTGAATATTTGCAGGCGTTACTTACAATGTTGCTGATGGCAAGTTTAATCAGGTTTTTATTTATCTTTAGTGAAAGCAGTTCATCATCATCGGGGAGTTTGCTAAAATCAATCTCAATTTTACTGTTTGGATGAACCTGATTAACCGATTCTTTAATTTCCCAAAGCAATTCATCCATGCGGACTTCTTCCCAAGGTTGATTTTTTCCGTTGAAACCCGATTGCGCCAAGCCCAGTAAGCTGGTTAAAATATGCTCCAACCTTTCGGCTTCATCTTTAATTTTAGCTAAGGCTTTCTCTTGTTTAGTTGTATCATCGATGGTTTTAAGGGCCAGCTCAACTTCGCCGCTGATAATGGTTAAAGGTGTTCTCAGCTCATGAGAGGCATTGCTGATAAAATTATTCTGTGTTTCGAAAGCCGTTTCCAGCCGGTTAAGCATGTTGTTAAAGGTTTGGGCCAATTGCGACATTTCATCATTTCCATTTTTAACATCAAGCCTTAAATGCAAATTTTCTGCTTTGATCTTTTTAACGCTTTTAATGATGTTTCTTAAAGGCATCAGCATGTAATTCGAAAACTTCCAGCCCACTACGAATGATAAAATAACGGAAAGGAAAAAACCGATAATAAGGATCCGCTGGAGATCTTTTAACTCCCTGAAACCAAAAGGATCATTTGCAGAAACAATAACGATGTATCCTGAATTGTGATTTCTAAAATATTTTCCGGCATAAAAGTGATTTTCTACCCGGTAGCGGGCCATATAACCTGCCTTAATGCGGTTGTAAAAGCTGGCAGGCAATTCGCGGTCAACCTTTTCAGGAGCTTTGCCCGCTTCTACAATAAATTCTCTTTCGGAAGGTAAGCGCTCCAGGTATTGGTTGCGCATTTTTGCATACACCTTATTGTTTCCATCTTCGTACAATTTTATCTGTGCGGCAATGTTAACCCGCGCTTCCAGGCGTTTGTAAAAATCTTCAAAAGCAAAGTCGTTAGAAAAATACCATACAAAACCACTTAGCAGAGAGATAATAATTGCCGATAAAATGGCAAAAAGTAAAGTGATTTTCTTGGCTATCTCCATTTATTTTTCTTTTAATATATATCCCAAACCTACCGCTGTATGGATGAGTTTCTGATCGGAATTTTTATCTATTTTTTTGCGGAGATAGTTTACATACACATCAACCACATTGGTGCCGAGGTTAAAATCGATATCCCATACGTTTTCTAAGATATCTATTCTCGATAAAATTTTGGATTTATTTTTCGACATATACTCCAGCAGGCGGTATTCGGTTGCAGTGAGTACAATCTCCTGTTGATCCCGTTTAACTGTTTTCGCACTTAAGTTAATCTGCAGATCGGCTATGGTGATAATCTGATCTTGTGAAACTGCGCCATGGTACCTCCTCAATAACATCCTGATCCGTGCAAAAAGTTCAGCAAATTTAAAAGGTTTGATCAGGTAATCATCCGCACCATTATCCAAACCATTTACCACATTTTCGGTAGTGCCTAAAGCGGTAAGCATAATAACGGGGGTATTCGGTTTTTTTTCTTTAATAATTTTGCACAATTCTAATCCATTTATTCCAGGCAGCATAATATCGAGGATAATCAGGTCGAACTGATTATCTAAGGCCATCTGTTTTCCAATAGCGCCATCGGGAGCAATACTTACTGTAAAACCCTCTTCGGTTAGTCCCCTCGAAATTACAGATACCACACTCGGTTCGTCTTCTACAAGTAATAAATTCATTTGTTAGCAAGTAATCTAAAAAATAGGGAATTACAAAATCTTAATTGCGGTAAGTTGATATTTAATGGTTTTTTAACGCAAAGCCGACACAATTGTTTGGAATAGGGGTATTGACCTTCTCCTGTGGAATGCAAGGGATTGGAGTGATTTTTCGGACAAGTTATAAAATGCAATTTCAAAGATTTCTCCACTGCGGTCGAAATGACGGCGGTATTAGAATGACCACGGTATTTAATAAATTTATTTCATTTTTCCGTGCCTCCGTGGCAATTCTCTTAATTCTCTATTAAAAGCAAATGTTAGAAAGATTGCTTCGTCGGCCGAAAAAGCCTTCTCGCAATGACGATACTGTGGGAGAGGACTATTTCTTTTATTGTTATTTCGACTGGAATGCAAAAGAATGGAGATATCATAGGGAAATGAAGTTAAGATGCAATTTGAAAAGATTTCTCCACTGCGGTCGAAATGACGACGCGACTAAAAAGCACGGTTTTTAAAGATTTTTTCACTGCGGTCGAAATGACGGTACGACTAAAAAGGACAATATTAAAAGATTTCTACAATGCGGTTAAAATGACGGCGCGACTAAAAAGGACGATATTAAAAGATTTCTACAATGCGGTCGAAATGACGACGGTATTAGGAATGGCGACGGTATTTAATAAATTTATTTCATTTTTCCGTGTCTCCGTGGCAATCTCTACGCGCTACCTTAAATTACAAAACAATTAAACACCTTTTTCTGATTTTTCTTTTAGTGATTTTAATCCGTCTTCAAAATCTTTGCCGATCATTTTGTCCATAAATAGGCCAAACCATTTATTTATTATTCCTTTGCTTTCTCCGCTCATGGTCCAGATTACTTTATTTCCATTGGCTTCTTTTGTGATATCGAATCGGGTATCGGCTACACTTTCCATTGGTTTAATGAATTTCAATTCCATATCTACCATTTTATTGACATCAACTTTATTGATTTTCATTTGTCCGTTGCCACTTTTTTCTCCGTTCCACTGGTAAAGGTGACCAGGAGTTGCAATAGTGCCTGTAATGGTTACTTTCGCTTGTGGATCCATTTTAGACCATACATTCCATTTGTAAAATTCATTGTAATCTGCGATGTTTTTGTAAATCACACTATCAGCAGCATTGATCACCGTAGATCTGCTCACAATATAACTTTTTGGTAAGAGGAAGCTGCCTCCAATAATAATTATTGCCAGTACGACAATAATCGCTAATAAGATTTTGAGAAATTTCATGATTCAATTTAGTTTGGTTAACTAAATTTAATAATAAAGCAGTGTAAATCAAAGAGAAACTGCTTTAAACAATTCTAATTTTCGGTGGGGCCGAATTAATCTTATAATGCATTAAATCGGCAATAGATTGTGCTTTTTGTTTAATCAACTCAGCATTCGGGCCGGTAAATAACTCATCTACGGTATTATAAAAGAGGTTTTTCCAGGTGTCGAATGCTTCGGTTTGCAAGGGAGTTTTTTCGTTCAGTGCAAAATGGGTAAGCATGGGGTTGCCTTTGTAAGTTGCCATACCGAAAAGAATACTTTCCCAAAAATCGTACATTTTAGGCAGGTGATGTTCCCAGTTTACTTTAGCAACATCGGTAAATATTGGGCCTATAACTTTATTAAGCGAAACATTCTCGTAAAAAGTATCCACTAAAAGAATAATATCATTCCTGTCGCTGATGTCCTTTTTCATTGCCTTTATTTATAAAGTCTTAAAATCATTTTATCATAATTTATAACGGCTTTATACTGCATTAAAATATCTCCACCGATAATACTTATAATAGGGGGGTGGCCAAATTGCTGGTAAGTTTCGCTAACCGATTGGAGATCGAAAGCAACTGTTTCGTAGTTTTTGATCTTTAAAGAACCAATTTTTAGTTCGGGGATGGTAGCCTGAATGGTGGTTGTGGTGGTAAAAAGAGTTGCAGCATTAATCTCATCTGATACCTGTAATGTTTCGGAGAGATGTTTTTCGATTAATGATTTATCGAATACGCTTCTTGATGCACCGGTATCTAGAACAGCAAAATGTTTTTCTTTAAAAACGATAACTTCCAGTAAAAGGTGGTAACCATCATCTTGTAAATTTATAAGCTTTAAGGGAATTGAAATTGATTTCATTATTTTGTTGATGTCTAAGCCCTTTCTTTTATACTTAGGGTAACAAGTATTTAAGTGCAAAAGAAATAGCCACGGAAGCACGGAACACACGGATAACAATCTATTCCGTGCTTCTGCGTCCGTGGCGAAAAATAAACCGTATTAAACCAGTTTCATTTCTGCCAGTACGCTATTCATGTTTCTTACGGCATCAGCACTTTTATTAAAGGCTGCCTGTTCATCATCGGTTAATTTAAAATCGATAATTTTTTCCCAACCGTTACGGCCAATAATTACAGGTACACCTAGGCAAATATCTTCCTGGCCGTATTCTCCTTCGAGTGAAACGCAACAGGTAAACAGTTTTTTCTCGTCGCGTAAAATGGCTTCAACCAATGCGGCACCTGCGGCACCAGGCGCATACCAGGCAGATGTACCGATTAATCCGGTTAGCGTAGCACCACCAACCATGGTATCGGATGCAACTTTATCGAGTGTTTCTTTATCTAATAAATTACTAACGGGTAAACTTTGGTAAGTAGCCAAACGGGTTAAAGGAATCATGGTGGTATCGCCATGCCCACCGATTACGAAACCCTGTAAATCATTGGGATTGCAATTTAAAGCCTGAGATAAATAGAATTTAAAACGCGAGCTATCAAGTGTTCCACCCATGCCGATTAAGCGGTTTTTAGGTAATCCGAGCGATTTCAGGGCGAGGTAAGTCATGGTATCCATCGGGTTACTGATTACGATGAAAATGGCTTCCGGGGAGAATTTTAAAATATTTTCGGCAACACCTTTTACAATGCCGGCATTAATGCCAATCAGCTCTTCCCTGGTCATTCCAGGTTTGCGTGGCAAGCCAGAAGTGATTACAACAACATCAGAACCAGCTGTTTTGCTGTAATCGCCGGTAACACCGGTAATCTTTGTGTCGAAACCCAATAAGGTTGCGGTTTGCATCATGTCGATGGCTTTACCTTCGGCAAAGCCCTCTTTAATATCTAACAGAACAAGCTCGTTTGCCAATTCTTTGCGGGCAATATTATCTGCACAAGTGGCACCAACTGCGCCTGCGCCAACAACCGTTACTTTCATATATTTTATTTTAATGGTTTGCTATCGTTAAATATTAATCGAAGGTAGAAATAAATATAAGGTTTAAAAATCCTTTTCTGAAAACTTTATCGTCATGCATTTTGATGCTTTGTTAATGCATCTATTAAGATTGTATCCAAGGCAATCGATGCTGAAACTTAAGAAATCGATACTGAAGCGTTTGCAATTGATACTGGATGGGGCACAATCGATACTGAAGCTTACACAATCGATGCTGAAGCTTACGCAATCGATACTGAAGCTTACGCAATTGATAGTGAAGCTTACGCAAACGATGCTGAAACTTACGCAATTGATACTGAAGCTTACGCAAACGATGCTGAAACTTACGAAGTCGATAGTGAAGCGTTTGCAATAGATTCAGCAAGGGTGCAATTGATACTGGTAAGGAAGAAATCGATACTGGTAAGGAAAGAAATCGATGCTGGAAGGCTGGAGATAAAATTTTCCGTGTTTCAGTGGCTAAATCATTTAATAAAACAGATAGGTGCCGAAATAGCAATTTAATTAAAACCTTATTCCGTAATTGAAGTTATTCAATAAACTAAATCCATGGAAAACAAGCCCATTTCAGAAATCGATTATAAAGCCTTTGAAGGTAAATGGTATTCTTTATACTCAATCCCTACTTTAATGGATAAACATTGGAAGCAAACTACCGAAACCTATACTTTGGCTGATGATGATCATTTCGATGTGTATACTACTTACCATAAGGAGGGAAAGCCTGAAGAAAAATCGATCACTTCGAAACTGTTTTTTGATACAGAAAAAACCGATGGCGATATGAAAGCCCAGTTTTTATGGCCATTTAAAATTGGTTACTGGATTATCGAACTGGCCGACGATTATAGTTATGTTGTGGTAGGTCACCCAGACGAGAAATACCTGTTTATTATGGCCAGAGAGCCTAAAATGGAAGCCGATTTGTTGGTACATATCATCGAAAGATGCAGACTGAAAGGGTATGAGGTTAGCGAACTGGTGAGCCAGGAGCATTAAATTGCCTCAATGTAGCGGTATATTTAAGATTGCGCTTATTCAAGTCTCGGAAATATAAGTTTTTAATACTTTTGCTTGTCGATGTACTTGTTAAAATAAAATACATCGTCCTCGTTTGTAACGAGGACGTACGAATAAAGCGATTTCATCGCTCTTAAACTGATTATTTTCGCATTACAAATGCGTACTTCAATAATCCTCGTTACAAAAGAGGATTATTAAACTAAGCGTAACAGAACTTCATCTGCTCTTAAATAAGTATTAGTTGAAGTTTGTACACATCCTTTTTAAACCTCGCAGGTTTCAAAAACCTGCGAGGTTTGTTCGTCACATTTTGTTGATAAAATCCTGACAACTTCAACCCTCAAATTCCTTATTTTTGAAGAACCGTTATTATTTCTAAACGGTTAATTCTTTACCGCACACTATGTACTTAATTTTTGATACTGAAACCACGGGTTTGCCCCGCAATTACAATGCACCAGTTACCGATACGGATAACTGGCCACGTTGTATACAGATTGCCTGGCAATTGCACGATGAGATGGGGAGATTGGTTGAACATCAGGATTATCTTGTTAAACCAGAGGGATTTAACATTCCCTATGATGCAGAGCGGATTCACGGTATTTCTACTGAACTTGCTGCCGAACAAGGTATTGGTTTTGATGAAATGCTGGCTAAGTTTAATGAAGTTTTAAATAAGGCCAAGTTTATTGTAGGTCAGAATGTTGGCTTTGATGTAAACATTATGGGCTGCGAATTTCACCGTTTTGGTGTTGCTAACCGCTTGGCAGAAATGCCGGTTTTAGATACCTGTACCGAAGTTACCGCGCAGTTGTTGCAATTGCCCGGAGGTAGAGGCGGTAAATTTAAATTGCCAACCTTAACCGAGCTGCATTCTTACTTGTTCGGTGTTCCTTTTAACGAGGCACACAACGCTACCGCCGATGTGGAAGCAACCACGCGTTGTTTTTTGGAGCTGGTAAAAAGAGAAGTTTTTAAGATAGAAGAATTACAGGTTGATGTAGCATACTTTCCCCGTTTTAGAGAAGTAAATCCGGCTACTATTGAGGGTGTTGGTTTAAAACACATTAATTTAAAAGCTGCTTCGGATGAAATTCGTAAGCGTTTACAAAAAGCTGAAGGCGGAGGAATTTCCAAACAAGAACTTGCCGGGAATAAACAGGAACTTGCCGCCGCAACTTTTGTGCACTTGCATAACCATACCCAATTTTCGGTATTGCAAAGTACCATTAGCATCCCCGATTTGATTAAAGCTACAGCAGCACAGAAAATGCCTGCCGTTGCGATGACAGATCATGCGAATATGATGGGGGCTTTCCATTTTGTAAACCAAGTTTTAAACCATAATAAAGCCGCAGAAGCAAAAAATGCCGCCGCCATTGAAGCTGGCGAACGACCTACAGAGGTGGTAATGACCCCTATTGTTGGAGTTGAGTTTTTTGTTTGTAATAATCATCTTGACAGAACCGCTAAAGACAATGGTTACCAGATGGTGTTGTTGGCTAAAAATAAAAAAGGCTACCACAATTTGGCTAAAATGTCATCTATCGCCTATACCAAGGGTTTTTATTATGTGCCCCGTATTGATAGGCAGATAATTGAGCAATATAAAGATGATATTATAGTATTATCGGGTAACCTTTCTGGTGAGATTTCGAACAAAATCTTAAACATGGGCGAAACCCAGGCCGAAGAAGCTTTAATTTGGTGGAAAAACATGTTTGGCGATGATTTCTATGTTGAGGTAATGCGTCACAATCAGGAAGATGAAAACCGTGTAAACGAATCATTAATAGCCCTGGCACGCAAACATGCTGTTAAACTGGTGGCTACCAACAATACCTATTACATTAACAAAAAAGATGCGAATGCGCACGATATTTTGCTTTGTGTAAAAGACGGCGAAAAACAGGCTACACCAATTGGTCGCGGCCGGGGTTACCGTTATGGCCTGCCAAATCAGGAATACTATTTCAAATCTGGTGATGAAATGAAAGCACTTTTTGCCGATTTACCAGAGGCGATTGTAAATATTCAAGAGATTGTAGATAAAATAGAAATTTATAAACTTGCCCGCGAAGTACTCTTACCTAAATTCGACATTCCTGAAGAATTTTTGGTAGAAGAAGATGAAGCCGATGGCGGAAAGCGCGGTGAGAATAAGTTTTTGCGCCACCTTACTTACGAAGGAGCAAAGAAACGTTATGGTGTTTTAACACCCGAAGTTACCGAACGTTTAGACTTCGAATTACAAACCATTGAAAAAACGGGTTATCCGGGTTACTTTTTAATTGTACAGGATTTTATTGCCGAGGCACGCCGCAGGGATGTTTCGGTGGGTCCTGGCCGGGGTTCTGCAGCCGGCTCGGTGGTTGCCTATTGTTTGTGGATTACCAATATCGATCCGATTAAGTACGATCTCCTTTTTGAGCGTTTCTTAAATCCGGATCGTGTATCCATGCCTGATATTGATATTGATTTTGATGATGAGGGCCGTGGCCGTGTGATGGAATATGTAATTAATAAATACGGTTCCAGTCAGGTTGCTCAAATCATCACATATGGTACAATGGCGGCCAAATCTTCTATCCGCGACACTGCGAGGGTATTGGATCTGCCACTTTTCGAAGCCGATAAAATTGCAAAGCTGATTCCGAACATGAAGCTCGCAAAAATCTTCAACCTGGATGAGAAAACGCTGAAAGAATCGCTTCGCCCGGATGAATACGAACGGGTGGTGGAGTTGAAAAACTTAGGCGGTTTAAAAGATTTAAGTGCCGAAACCATCCAACAGGCGCAGATTTTAGAGGGATCGTTAAGGAATACAGGAATTCATGCCTGCGGGGTAATTATTACGCCAAGTGATATTACCAATTTCGTGCCCGTATCTACCGCAAAGGATTCTGATTTATATGTGACCCAGTTTGATAACTCCGTTGTAGAGAGCGCGGGTTTATTAAAAATGGACTTTTTGGGTTTAAAAACCCTTACGCTGATAAAAGATACCGTAAAACTGGTTAAAAAACGGTTCGGTATCGATCTAGATCCTGATAATTTTCCGATCGATGATGTACTAACGTACGAACTCTTTCAGCGTGGCGAAACAATCGGTATCTTCCAGTATGAGAGTCCGGGGATGCAGAAATACATGAAGGAACTGAAGCCAACAGTTTTCGACGATTTAATTGCGATGAATGCGTTATATCGCCCAGGACCAATGGAGTACATTCCGAGTTTCGTTCGCCGTAAAAATGGTGAAGAAGAAATTAAGTACGATTTGGATGCTTGTGAAGAATATTTAAAAGAAACCTACGGAATTACCGTTTACCAGGAACAGGTGATGCTTTTATCGCAGAAACTGGCTGGTTTTACCAAAGGTGAGGCCGACGTACTGCGTAAGGCAATGGGTAAAAAGCAAAAAGATGTACTGGATAAAATGAAACCAAAGTTTGTGAAACAAGCGGCCGAAAAAGGTCATGATGCCACAACTTTAGAAAAAATATGGAAAGATTGGGAAGCATTTGCATCCTATGCTTTCAATAAATCGCACTCCACCTGTTATGCTTGGATTGCCTATCAAACAGCCTATCTAAAAGCGCATTACCCTGCCGAGTATATGGCTGCGGTACTATCGAACAACATGAGCGATATTAAACAGGTGGCTTTCTTTATGGAGGAGTGCCGCCAGATGAGTGTTACCGTATTGGGGCCTGATGTAAACGAATCTGACCTTAAATTTTCGGTTAATGCCAAAGGTGAAGTCCGTTTTGGTATGTCGGCAGTAAAAGGTGTGGGCGAAAAAGCGGTAGAAAGTATTATTGAAGAAAGATTGAGCAATGGTCCATACAGCAACGTTTATGATTTTGCAAAACGTTCTAACACCCGTATTGTAAATAAAAAAGCATACGAGAGTTTTGTATATAGTGGCGCATTTGATGCATTTGGAGGGCATAGGGCACAATATTTCTATATCGGCCCCAATGATAAAATGAATGGTATTGAAAAGATTATTAAATATGCCAACGATTTTCAGAATAACGAAAGCACTTCGCAGGCATCATTGTTCGGTGGATCTAAAGCTGATTTAATTTTAGAACCAAGTTTGCCGGTTTCGCCAGAATGGGCTTTAATGGACAGGTTGAAGTATGAAAAAGATGCCATCGGAATTTTCCTTTCCGGCCACCCGTTGGATAATTACAAACTTGAACTTGATAAATTTTGTACACATGGCGTAAGGCAGCTGAGTATCATCAACAAAGTGCGCATGGGCGATAACAATGAAGAAGTTTTAGCCGAATTTGAGAAACTGAAAAACCGCGAGCTCTGTGTAGGAGGATTGGTGGTTACGGCATCACAACGGATTACCAAAACAGGTAAACCCTTTGGTACTTTCGTGTTCGAAGATTATGATGATGCCAGCGAAATGGCCCTTTTCGGAGAAGACTTTTTAAAGTTTAAGTCTTTTTTAACAGAGGGATACTTTTTACAGATTAGAGGAAGGGTAGGAGAACGTTTCGGTAAAGCAGGCGATTGGGAGTTTAAAATAACAGCGATAAACCTCATGTCTGAACTAAGGGATAAACTGGCTAAAAGTTTAACGATACAGGTGCCGATTGAGCGGGTTAACGATCAACTGATGCGCGAAATTGAAGCTATATTAGCAGACAATAAGGCAAACACCGAGCAGCAGAACTGCCATCTTAACTTCGCAATTTTTGACCGTGAAAAAGAAATCATGCTCGATTTGCCTTCAAAAAACCTAAAGATAAACCCTAACAATAAGTTTTTGGAACAATTGCTCGGATTGAATGTTGTAAATTACAAATTAAACTAACGTTTGGCGCTTAGCGATATGCGTTTAGCTTGTTAACGCTAACCGCCCCACGCATACCGCTTCCTGCCTCTACCTCAGAATAATGTCAAATTGACATTGGAAATGTGTTGGCATTACAATTGAATACATATATTTGAACATAAAAAAAATAATTATGGCATTAGAAATCACAGATGCAAACTTCGAGGAGCTTGTATTAAAATCAGATAAACCCGTATTAGTAGATTTTTGGGCAGAATGGTGTGGCCCTTGTCGCATGGTTGGTCCAGTAGTAGAAGAAATCGCTAAAGAATATGATGGTAAAGCGGTAGTTGGAAAAGTAAACGTTGATAACAACCCTCAAATTTCAATGCAGTTTGGTATCCGTAACATTCCGGCTTTATTATACTTTAAAGATGGTCAGGTTGTAGATAAACAAGTTGGTGCTGTTCCAAAATCAGTATTGGCAGAAAAATTAAACAAGCAACTGGCTTAGTTTAAGCTCAAAGCAGAAACACCAAGCTCAAAGGCTTGTAACATATTTAAAACCCAGGTTCATTTGATGAATTTGGGTTTTTTATTGCAAACATAATTTTGTTTCTTTAATAAAAAACTAACAACCATGTCTATTAACTTATTTAGCAATAAAACTTTTGGTATTTTATTGGCGGGTTTGGCTTTAAACAGTGCAAATATAGCACGTGTAGCTGCACAAAATCCTGTTGAAACCAATGAACCATCGGCTGATTATAAACCCGCCTTTGCCGGGCAAACCCGAATTGCAGGTGTAAAAACCAAAACCCCTTTGGATATTTCGGTTATCAACGAGAAGTTAGAGAACCCATGGGCCATATCAGTGCTTCCGAATGGTGGTTTTTTAATTACACAAAAGCAAGGCACCATGGTTATTCTTACGCCTGATGGTAAATTAAGCAAAAAGATAACCGGCTTACCTAAAGTAGATCCATCTGGGCAAGGAGGATTATTGGATGTAACTTTAGACCCTAATTTTGCAAAAAACAGAATAATTTACTGGGCTTTTTCAGAGCCACAGGACAAAGGTTCTTTATTGGCCATTGCCAAAGGAAAACTGGCTGCTAATGAAACTACGGTAGAAAACCAAACCATTATTTACCGTGCCGGCCCTGCTTATGGCGGTAAACTTCAATATGGCTCGAGGATTGTTTTTGATAAAAACGGCAATTTATTTGTGAGTACCGGTGAGCGTTCAGGAAACGATATCAGAATCCAGGCGCAGTATTTAAATTCCTCATTGGGGAAAATCCTTCACCTTACCACTGATGGTAAAGCGGTTCCAAACGGTCCGTTTGCAGGAAAAGGAGATGCAAAACCAGAAATTTATGCTTACGGACTCCGCAATCCTGATGGTTTGGCCATAAACCCCTTAACAGGCGACTTATGGGAGGCTGAATTTGGACCAAAGGGTGGCGATGAAGTAAATATCATTAAACCAGGCAAAAACTATGGCTGGCCGATCATGAGCTATGGAACTGAGTATAGTGGAAAAAAAGTTGGGGATGGAATTCAGCAGAAAGAAGGCATGGAACAACCAGTTTATTACTGGAATCCAAGTATCTCACCGGGTTGCATTGCTTTTTACAACAGCACTAAAATTGCTGAATGGAAAGGGAATTTATTTGTGGGTGGTTTAGGTGGTTCGCACATTATCCGTTTAGTAATTAAAGACGATAAGATAGTTGGAGAAGAAAGACTACTGGAAGGCAAAGGCGAACGTTTCCGCGATATGGTAGAGGGTAAAGATGGTGCACTTTATTCGGTTACCGATAACGGTCATTTGTATAGAATAGCGAAGAAATGATAATATAATTTATTAAATACTAATCCCGAATTCATTTATTGAGTTCGGGATTTTTGTTTTAAATCACTTTACTTTTTTTGCAAAGGAGGGTTCATTTTTTTATCGGGGTTTTTTGGGCCGTTTTCCGTTTACAATTAATAACAACTCGTTTTAAGATGCAGTGATTGATTTAATGCGGTGGGTTTTGCGTTAGGGATTGTAAGGGTTCAGTGCCGATATTTAATCGGTACCGGAGCGAAGCGGAGCCCTGTAAAGCCCGCCCCCTTGCGCAGCTTGGGGAACGCCCTTATCAGTTGACAGTTTTCAGTTATTAGTTTTCAGTTTTCAGGTGACAGTTTTCAGTTGACAGTTATTAGTTTGCAGTTATACTTATCGGTTTCCCCTTATCAGTTTTCAGTTTTCAGTTTCAGTTGATAGTTATTAGTTTTCAGTTTATACTTATTGGTTTGCAGTTAACAATTATCAGTTTTGAATTGATAGTTTTCGGTTTGCAATTCACAATAGCCATTTCGCAGTTAAAAATTAACAACTCCCAATTACCAGTTTGCCGTTTCCTGTTTTACGCTTTAATTAGGTTTTTAATACCTGAGCAGATTATTTATAAATCTTTTATTAGCTTTACCATATGCAGGCTGTAAACTACGAAAACGAAACAAGTTATGGTAATTTAGAACTGCTTGCCCAGCAAGTAGTAGAAGGTTTTATTACAGGCCTGCATAAAAGCCCTTTCCATGGTTTTTCGGTAGAGTTTGCTGAGCACCGCCAATATAATAATGGTGATAATGTTAAAAATATTGATTGGAAATTGTATGCTAAAACCGATAAATTGTACAGCAAACGTTTTGAGGAGGAAACCAATCTCCGTTGCCAGTTTGTAATCGATGTTTCCTCTTCGATGTATTTCCCCGAGCCAAAAAATAACAAGCTTACTTTTGCTATACAGGCTGCGGCATCATTAATGTACCTGCTTAAAAAACAACGCGATGCATTTGGTTTGAGCTTGTTTACGGATGAAATCCTTTTAAATTCGCCAGCAAAATCGACCACTGTACACCAGAAATATTTATTTACCCAGTTGGAGGAGCTGCTGCAGAAACCGAGCGTAAATTCACAAACCAACTTAAGCGAAGCCCTGCACCAGGTTGCCGAACTGATTCATAAACGCTCGCTGGTTATTATTTTTAGTGATCTTTTTAATACGCAAACCAGTACTGATAAAACGGATCAGTTTTTTGATGCGCTGCAACATTTAAAATTTAATAAACACGAAGTTGTGGTTTTTAATGTGGTAGATAAATCAAAAGAGGTTGATTTCAATTTTGAAAACCGACCTTACCAGTTTATCGATATGGAAACCGGCGATACCATCAAAGTGCACACCAACCAGGTTAAAGACAATTACATGGCTGCGGTTACTGATTACCGCCAGCAGATTGCCTTGAAATGCGCCCAGTATAAAATCGATTTGATCGATGCCGATATACATGAAGGTTATTATCCCATTCTACAATCTTACTTAATTAAGCGGCAGAAATTAGGTTAACTTTTTTACAAAACAACCCCGAGGCCAGCAATGTTAAACTTATAACAATTCAAATTAAAAACTCCCTGATATGTTAGAAAAAGGCGCTACAGCACCAGATTTCGAATTGAATGCTACACCCGATCAAAAAATAAAACTTAAAGATTTTAAAGGTAAAAATGTAATCCTGGCTTTTTATCCTGCCGACTGGAGCCCGGTGTGCAGCGACCAGATGGCATTATACAACGAAATGTTAAAATATTTTGATAAGCACGATGCGCAGATTTTTGGTATCTCTGTAGATAGCGTATGGTGTCACCTTGCTTTTGAAGAGAATAGAAAGTTACATTTTCCACTTTTGGCCGATTTTGAACCAAAGGGAGCAGTTTCTAAAGCTTATGGTGCTTACGACGATGAACTTGGCGAAAGTAAACGTGCACTGTTTGTAATTGATAAGGAAGGTAAAATTGCATGGAGTTATTTATCTCCGATAGCGGTTAACCCTGGTGCCGATGGGATTTTGGATGCATTGGAAGAATTAAGCAAAAAATAATTATGAGCACATTAAAACCTGAAGTAAGCAACCAGGATCACATTAAAGGTGATGATTCTGCAAGCATCACCATTGTGGAATTTGGCGATTACCAATGCCCGTATTGTGGCGATGCCTACCCGATTATAAAAGAGATTGAAGAAACTTTCGGACATCAGATTAAATTCATCTTCAGGCATTTTCCTTTGGCCAATGCACATGAGTTGGCTTTCCCTGCCGCAATAGCAGGCGAAGCAGCTGGCTTACAAGGTAAATTTTGGGAGATGCATGATGCACTTTACGAAAACCAATACCGGTTAACTGCTGATTTATTTGATGAACTGGCCGAAACAATTGGACTGGATTTGGAGCAGTTTCAGCAAGACAGTGCTTCTGCTGAAATTAAAACGAAAATAGAAGATGATTTTGACAGCGGTGTACGAAGCGGTGTAAATGGTACGCCCTCATTTTATGTAAACGGAACTAAGTTTGATGGTGGAGCAACAGATCTTTACCAGATGTTGAACGAAAGTGCCGGGTAGGATAAAATGCATAATGGCAATAAACCTTCCTATATATGGGCTTATTGATTTATAGCAAGCCTTTTTTAATCGAGCGTAAAGTTAACATTTAAAGTGTATTTGATACGAAGGTCTCTGATTACATGAACTTCACAATCATCTTTAACTAAACGCTGGGAAATGATTAAGTTTTCATTTGGTTTAAGGTTAATCTTCTGTTTAATATGATATTTTTTATTACAGCCCTTGGCCACATAACCATCAAGGCAAAAAGAAATATCAGTGATTACTTGTTTGGTGGTGTTTTTGATTATGATTTTAGCAAATGTACCTAAATCGCTGTTGCGTATATATTTGATTTCTTTAACATAAACAGGTTTTCGCCTGTAAGTGGTATCGTTTAACATTGATTTTGAGGGTTCAGGTTTTTGAGCTGCCGTAATTTTTTCATGTCTTACCTTTTTGCTCATATTCTGAAATTGCATTTCAAAAGCTCCACAACAGATAATTAATAATATTCCGAATCCTTTAGTAAGCATAATTTGAGTAGTTGTGATTAACGGTAAGTTATTGCTTTTTTTCTAAAATTAAACCTATCGCATGATCATGCCCTCATGGAGCCGCATTTTGCATAAAAAAACCTCATGTATTTTGCAATACATGAGGTATCAGATAAGGGTAACCGGAAAACTAAAAAACTAATTATGAGTTTTTAGAATTTAACAAAATTGAAATCGCTTCGTGTTTTGTTATTTCAAAGGTGCACTTCATTTATGAAGTTTTAGTGAAGAAAACTTTATCCATTCCCTAATGCGATACTTATGTTACAACTTAGGATAAAAAGTCTTTGTTGAGTCAGTTTGGCTTATTTTGTAGGTATAATAAAAACAATATTGGTGCTTAATCTCTTTATAAGTTATCTTAAACAATCCCTGATTAAAAAATATCTTCATGAGTAAAAATGTGGCAGAACAACTGGTTGAAATGCTGGTTGAAGTTGGCGTAAAAAGAGTTTATGCCGTTACTGGAGACAGTTTAAATTATTTTAATGATGCGGTAAAAAGAAACGGTAAAATTAAATGGATCCACGTCCGTAATGAAGAAGCAGGTGCATTTGCCGCAGCAGCAGAAGCTGAACTCGATGGCATTGCTTGCTGCGCCGGAAGCTGCGGCCCGGGCCACGTTCATTTAATTAACGGCCTTTACGATGCCCACCGTTCGCATGTTCCTGTAATTGCCATTGCATCCACTATCCCAACCAGTGAGTTTGGGATGGACTTTTTTCAGGAAACCAATACCATAAAATTATTTGATGACTGCAGTTACTACAACCAGGTAGCCACAACTGCTGCACAGGCACCAAGAATGTTTCAAACCGCTGTGCAACACGCCATTCATAAAAAAGGTGTTGCCGTTTTCGGTTTGCCCGGCGATGTAGCCCAAATGGATGCTGTAGAAAGTATAACCGCAATGCAACTGTTTAATAATAAACCGGTAATCCGTCCATCCGATATGGAGCTGAATACCCTGGCAGAACTGTTAAATAGTGAAAAGAAAATTATGCTTTATTGCGGAATAGGAGCCGCCGAAGCCCATGATGAAGTAGTAGCATTGGCAGCGAAACTAAAGGCACCTGTAGGATTTTCGTTCCGTGGTAAAATGAGCATTCAATACGATAATCCTTATGAAGTTGGTATGACGGGGCTTTTAGGTCAGCCATCGGGTTACCATGCCATGCACGAAGCAGACGTTGTATTGCTTTTAGGAACGGATTTTCCTTATGTAAACTTTATGCCCGAAAAGAACAAGATTGTGCAAATTGACGAAAAACCTGAACGATTGGGGAGAAGAGCAAAGCTTACCATGGGTTTATGTGGAAATATAAGTGATTCTATTAGCGCATTAATGCCGCTTGTGGAAGAAAAAAAGGATGAAAGTTTCCTTAAAGCTCAGCTTGAGTTTTATCAGAAAGTAATAGAAAGACAACAGGTTTATGTTAAAGATAGGGGAGAAGAAAATAAAATTCAACCCGAATTTGTAGCCGAAACCCTAAACAGATTGGCTGCTCGGGATGCCATTTTTACCGTAGATACCGGGATGTGCTGTGTTTGGGGTGCACGTTTTATTGATGGAACCGGCGAACGCAAAATGTTAGGTTCTTTTAACCACGGTTCAATGGCAAATGCCATGCCTATGTCAATTGGCGCTGCTTTGGCGCATCCGGAAAAACAGGTTATAGCACTCTGCGGCGATGGTGGTTTATCGATGCTTTTGGGAGATCTGGCTACCATTAAACAATATAATCTTCCTATAAAACTGATTGTATTTAACAACAGGGCTTTAGGAATGGTGAAATTAGAAATGGAAGTTGATGGATTGCCTGATAACGAAACCGATATGATCAATCCGGATTTTGCATTGGTGGCGCAGGCCATGGGCTTTAAAGGAATTACAGTTTCTAAGCCTGAAGAAGTTGAAACTGCGATTAGTCATGCGCTAAGTGAAGATGGACCGGTTTTGTTAAATATTATGACTAATCCCAATGCTTTGGCAATGCCACCAAAAATAGAATGGACGCAGGTTAAAGGGATGACAGAATCGATGGCAAAGTTAATGCTTGGCGGAAAAATGAGCGAAGTTTTGGATACGATAAAATCGAACTATAAACATTTGGGAGAAGTGCTGTAGTATAGAAAGTTTCGTCATTTCCAACTTGATTGGGAATCTTAATGCATATTAATGTTTCATAAGCATTAAGATTCCCGCCTGCGCGGGAATGACGAGCTAAATAAAAAAACGTCATCTCGACTGAGGCGCAGCAGACCGGAGAGATCTATCTAAAAAGATTTCTCGGCTTCGTTGCACTTCGCTCGAAATGACGAAATAATATTAGGAATCCCTGTATTATAAATTTCCCCTCAATTCCTGCTCACGCTCTAACGATTCGAATAAGGCTTTAAAATTACCCGCGCCAAAACTTTGTGCTCCCTTGCGTTGAATAATCTCAAAGAACAGGGTAGGACGGTCTTCTACCGGCTTGGTAAAAATTTGCAACAAGTACCCTTCCTCGTCACAATCTACCAAAATGCCCAAACTCTCCAATAAGGCTATTTCTTCATCAATTTTGCCAACACGCTGTGGCATCATATCATAATATGCTTCAGGTGGAGCACTTAAAAATTCTACACCACGCGATTTTAATTCTTTAACGGTTGTAACAATATCTTTGGTGGCCACGGCAATATGCTGTACACCTTCGCCCTCATAATATTCAAGGTATTCTTCAATCTGCGATTTCTTTTTACCTTCTGCAGGCTCATTGATCGGGAATTTTGAAAAGCCATTGCCATTACTCATCACTTTGCTCATTAAAGCCGAATATTCGGTATTGATTTGCTTATCATCAAAAGATAAAATATTTACAAATCCCATTACATCTTCATACCATTGTACGGCCTCGTTCATGCGGTTCCAGCCTACATTGCCTACACAATGGTCGATGTATAAAAGCCCGGCATCAGCAGGCTTGTAATCACTTTCCCAAACGCGGTAACCAGGCATAAATGTGCCGGTGTAGTTTTTACGCTCAATAAACATGTGAACGGTTTCGCCATAAGTATAAATGCCACTCATTTTAACTTCTCCATTCTCGTCGCTTAAAGTTTTCGGCTCCATATAAGGTTTTGCACCACGTTTTGTGGTTTCTTCAAACGCGCTGTAAGCATCATCAACCCACAGGGCCAATACTTTTACCCCGTCGCCATGTTTTTTAACATGTTCAGCAATCGGATGATCAGATTTTAATGCCGTAGTTAAGATCAATCTGATTTTGCCCTGCTGCAATACGTATGAAGATCGGTCGCGAACACCAGTTTCTGGTCCGGCATAAGCCAAACTCTGAAAACCAAATGCGGTTTTATAATAATGCGCAGCCTGCTTGGCATTGCCCACATAAAATTCAATATAATCAGTTCCGTTAATTGGCAGAAAATCTGGTGCTTTTGATATTTTTTCTGCGAATGTTTGTGTTTCCATTGTTGTTGTTATTTTTAAATGGTTAACCGCTTAATTGTTTAAATCGGTTAACTGTGCATGTTACTTTAAAGAGCTTAAATCTTATAATCCCGAAATCTTAATCATCCTAGCTTTACTCTACGTTAATCTGCCAGCTTTTATGATAATTTTCGTCCTCAATATCCAGGGCATCCTGTGTAAGCATTAAAGGTTTAAAAGGATCAATCATTACTGCCAGCTCATCTGTTTTTTCTTTTCCGATCGATTTTTCTACGGTACCCGGGTGTGGCCCGTGAGGAATACCGCCCGGATGTAAGGTAATTTGCCCTTTAACTACACTTTTCCGGCTCATAAAATCGCCATCAACATAATAAAGCACCTCATCGCTATCTACATTGCTATGGTTATATGGGGCCGGAATAGAATCTGGATGGTAATCGTATTTCCGCGGAACAAAAGAGCATACCACAAAATTGTGCCCTTCGAAAGTTTGATGAACAGGAGGTGGTTGGTGTAAACGGCCTGTTATCGGCTCAAAATCGTGTATTGAAAACGCGTATGGATAATGGTAACCATCCCAGCCTATATAATCGAAAGGATGTGTACCATAAGTATATGGATAAATTAAGCCCTGCTTTTTAATCAACACTTTAAAATCGCCATATTCATCATGCGTTTGCAAGTTTTCGGGCAATCTTAAATCGCGCTCACAATAGGGAGCATGTTCCATCAATTGGCCAAATTGATTTAAGTATCTTTTTGGCGGCCTAAGCGGACTAAAGCTTTCTACAATGAAAAGCCTGTTCTGCTCGTTATCGAATTCCATCTGGTAAATGGTTCCTCTGGGGATAATCAGATAATCGCCATAAGCAAATTTGATCTCGCCGAAACCTGTCTTCAATTTCCCAGAACCTTCATGGAGAAAAATCATTTCATCTGCCTGGCTATTTTTGTAGAAATAATCCGTCATCGATTTTCTTGGTGCTGCCAAAACAATATGCAGATCGCTATTTACCAGAACTGCTTTCCTGCTTTTCAGAAAATCGTTTTCAGGTTTAATGTTAAAACCGATCAAACTGGTGTGCTTTAAGTGCTTTTCGCGGGCAATAGTAGGTTCTACGCTATAAGGTTCACCTAAATTTTTTACAATTGTTGGTGGATGGCAATGGTAAACCAGCGAATATAAACTCGAAAATCCTTCGGTTGATACGAGTTCTTCTGCATAAAGATTTCCGTCAGGTTTACGAAAAACCGTATGGCGTTTAGCTGGAATCTGCCCCAATTTATGATAAATAGGCATAGTTAAATGATGTTATGGTTAGAAAAGAAAAATCCTAATGAATTAACAATTAAAACGGAAATGCGTTTCAATCAGCAAGAAAGGGTAGCGGAAATTACAGAGAATATTGAGCCATGATCAGCTTAGATAGCATCTTATAGCGACGGGCAGCTATGGCGTCGTTCACTAAGTTAATATGTAATGCTTTTAAGATCATGGTTTTAATGCTGCCAAGGTAAGTATTTTATTTAAAAGTTGAAATTTTAATTTACCTTTAATTGCATATAGCCCCGTTATTTTATGAAGTTAATTTTTACATTTTTAATTTGTATAGCCTTAAGTTATACCGTAAATGCACAACAAAGAGCCAAATACACAGTTAGGGTTGTTGATCGGAGTGGCAACGCCACAAGAGGTTCTTTTTATGCTGCTGCCGATGATGGTGTAACCATAATCAGAAACCGAAGGGATACCGTAAAACTCAGTGCCGATAGCATTAGCGCGTTGTACATTCACCGGAAAGGAATTGCGGCACCCTTAGCCATTGCCGGAGGTTTAACTTTTTTTGTATTGGCTGCCAAGAGCGATAAGTTGGTAGAATCTGTAGTGCTTATTGCTGCGGGAGTGCCTGTTGGCGTTTCAGGAGGGTTGTTGATCGGAGGATTGTTCTCCAATAAAAAAAATTACAAAGGTTTACAGGCAAAAGATTTTCCACTGATTAAATCAAACCTAAAGCAATATACCGTATTAAAATAATACGACTAAATTTTATTTTGAATGCCCTAATTGCTTAGCTTTACCGCATATTTAACCAAATGATATATGAAACTAGTATCCTATAAAACCGAAGACAGAGAGCATCTTGGTGTGTTTGTAAGTGGACATATCTATAACTTAAATAGCTGCGATAAGCTTATTCCAGATAATATGAACGCGTTTTTGCTTGGTGGAGAGGTATTGATGGAACGGGCAAAAAAGATTGATGATCAGATAAAAGAAGGAAGTTTAACAGCTAAAGAAGAAATTTTTTATGAAATTTTAGCACCTGTTCCTCATCCCACAAGTTGCAGAGATGGATACGCTTTTAGGCAGCATGTTGCGGCCGCAAGGAGAAACAGAAGGGTTGATATGATTCCTCAGTTTGATGAGTATCCGATTTTTTATTTCACAAATCATAATGCCATTCAAGGCACAGGAGAAATCGAATGCATGCCAGATCATTTTGATAAACTCGATTTTGAACTTGAGCTTGCCGTTGTAATCGGTAAGAAGGGGAGAAATGTAAAAGCTGCAGAAGCCGATGGATACATTGCCGGTTATATGGTAATGAACGATATGAGTGCGCGCACCTTACAAATGGAAGAAATGCTCCTGAATTTAGGCCCGGCAAAAGGAAAAGATTTCTCTACCGTAATTGGTCCGTGGTTGGTAACACCAGATGAATTGTTGCAATATAAAGTTGCACCCAAAGAAGGCCATGTGGGTAACGCATACGACCTTAAAATGACCTGCCGCGTTAATGGTATCGAAGTTTCGAAAGGAAATGCAGCAGATATGGACTGGACATTTGCCGAAATTATAGAACGTTGTGCTTATGGGGTCGATATTCTTCCAGGTGATGTAATTGGCTCAGGTACGGTAGGTACAGGTTGTTTTTTAGAATTAAACGGAACAGGTTTGCTTAACGATCCCAATTACAAAGTACAGTGGTTGCAACCAGGCGATGTGGTGGAAATGGAAATTACAGGCCTCGGCGCACTAACCAATACCATTACAAAAGCTGATACAGATTTTTCTATCTTAGGTTTGAAGAAATAATATATGCGCTCAAATAATAAGCATTGTTATCATTTATTCGTGGTTCATGGAAGCAGTCGGCATCCTGTTCAGATAGCTATCAGATTCATCTAGGTAGGTAAAATTCATCCGCTTGATTGTGGCAGAGCAGGTAAAGAAATGTATCTTTTTTGCATTACCGACTAGGTTTCACAATGCTCGAAATGCCAAACTTTGCTTGTTATAATCTTCATTTAAACCACAATTTAACCTGTGTAAATATTGTTGACTTTAAATACCTCCGATCTTTCTGCTGTAGATTTACAGAATTATCTACAATACGCTATCGCTCCGCGGCCAATTTGCTTTGCCTCAACCATTGATGCTGATGGGAATATCAATTTAAGCCCCTTCAGTTTCTTTAATATGTTTAGCACAAAGCCGCCAATTTGTGTGTTTTCTCCATCCAGAAGGGTTCGCGATAATACCACCAAACATACTTTAGAAAACGTACTTCAGGTAAAAGAATGCGTAATCAATATTGTGAATTATGATATGGTACAGCAGATGAGTTTGGCCAGTACTGAGTATGCAAAAGGGGTTAACGAATTTGAAAAAGCGGGTTTTACGATGTTAAAATCTGAGATGGTACAACCACCGAGAGTGGCGGAAGCGCCGGTGCAGTTTGAGTGTGTAGTGAATGAAGTAATTTCTTTGGGCAATAACCATGGTGCCGGCAATCTTGTTCTGGCAGAAATTAAGCTGATTCATATTAACGAGGATATTTTAGATGAAAACGGTAGAATAGATCAGCATAAAATCGATCTGGTGGCGCGTTTAGGTGGCGATTGGTATTGCAGGGTTACAGACAATAACCTATTTAAGGTTGCAAAACCATTGGCTAAACTGGGTATAGGGGTAGATCGTTTGCCTCACTCCGTCCGTTTTTCGAAAGTATTAACCGGAAATGATTTAGGGAGGTTAGGCAATGTTGAACACTTACCCAGCGACGAGGAAATTGATCTGGTAAGCAATCACGCAGATGTTAAAGAGGTGCTGGATGCTACTATCGGCGATAGCACCAACCGCGAAAGGGAACTGCATGAGCTTGCAAAGAAGTTTCTCAATTTCGGAGAAGTAGAACTTGCTTTAAAAATAGTTTTGCTTTAAAGGTAATTTAAGCTTGGTATTTAATATATTAGTACTAAAGCTATAGTTAAATGGATAGATTTTTATTGAAAGGATGAAATTTCCAAATTATGTCAAAAAAGCCTTCCTTACAATATATAGGATATAAATCTAATTATCCAATAAATATATATTTACTTGTTTTGTTACCACTTGCTTCCATTCTGCTTACGATTATTTATGGTGCAAATTTGTTGGGCATGCTAGTTTATTTGCCAGTATTGATCATCCTTTTTTATGTTTTTTTTTCAAGATATAGTGCTATAATAGAAGTAAATAGTGCGATGGAAATGAATATTTATTATATTTTTCCATGGAATAAAAATGTTAGTATAAACCTTAATCATTTCAATAGTTTTGATTATGCCAGAGGTTTTTATAACCCTATTGATGATAGAAGATTAGGTTACTTTAATTTCTTACGGAGATGTTATGATTTAATTATATTGTATGATGCAGATAAGGAAATTCAAACTGAATTTAAAGTAAATCTACGGATAAGTTCATTTAAGAAAGTAATTCTGATTTTAAATAAAGAGGCGCAAATGAATCTTATCAAATTAAAAAGTCCAGATAATATTACATGGTAATCATTTAACTATGCATACAATTGTTCAGGTAGATCAGTACATCATAAACTCGGCAGAATTTGCGATTCCAATTTTGGATCATTTAAGAAACCTTATACATAAAGCCGATGCCCGGATTGAAGAAAAAATTAAGTGGGGGATGCCCTTTTTCGATTTCAAGGGAACGGTTTGCCATATGGCATCTTTTAAAAATCATTGTGCCTTTGGCTTTTGGAAAGGATCATTGATGAAAGATGAATATGGTATTTTTAAAGAACGTTCTAATGCAATGGGCTTGCTTGGTAAAATAACTTCTTTTAATGATTTACCTCCCGATGAAATTCTTATTGCTTATATCCAGCAGGCAATTCAATTAAATGAGGACAATATTAAACTGCCACCAAAACCAAAATCTACAGAGAAAAAAGAACTCATTTTGCCAGATTATTTTATAGAGGCCTTAAATGAAGCACCCCAGGCAATGGCTGTATTCCAGAATTTTAGTTTATCCAATAAAAAAGATTATATATTATGGCTGGAAGAGGCTAAAACCGAAGCAACCAGATTAAAAAGATTAGATACCACATTAGAATGGCTTGCCGAAGGAAAAACGAGGATGTGGAAGTATAAGAAATAACTAAAGAATACTCACAATTTTCATAAAACGGGCTTTATAATGACCATCCAGATCGGTAATTGTTACCTGGTGTGCTTTGCCCGACGATGCGTGGATAAATTTAATCCCGTTCTCATCAATTGAATAAACAATGCCAACATGGCCAATTCTTCTTACTCTCGAATTACTTCCTGTAAAAATTAACACATCGCCTACTTTTGCATTTTCCAAGCTCGTTTCTTTGCCTGCATAGCTAAATTCGCGCGATGAGCGTGGCACTTTGAACCCGAAATTGCTAAAAACATAACTAACAAAGCCAGAACAATCAAAGCCAACCTTTGGGTTGCTGGTGGCATAACGATAGGGAATTCCCAGCATGCTTTTGGCAAAATCGATAAGTGATGTTGAGTTTGTTGTAGAATTGTTTTCGGTAACGGTTACCTCTTTAGGAAGGGTGGCAACAAGTTTCTTTACCAACTCCTGGTACTGTGCGGGTAAGATTGTTTGGGCTTTTCCTGCCGTAGCAGACAAAATGAAAAACAAAATCGGGACTATTATTTTCTTCATATGTTGGAACCAAAGATATAAAAAATATCTAAAGTCGGTTAAAATGTTGAAAACGAGTTAAAACAAAAAAGTCTGGGATTTGTTACCCAGACTCTCATTTAAAATATTTGAATTCGATTAAATACTTGGAAACATCGTTTGTGCTTTATCTCCGATTATCGGAAGAGGCTTCTGCTCGCCATTATTTGCACTTATTGCACCTAAAATAATGAAAATAATATACGCAATATAGATCGCATAGCTTAGGTAACCAAAAATTGCCGTTGGAATAATCATAATAATTATGGTTACAGCCACATTAAGTACAATTATGCCTAAATGAAGCAATAAAGATTGTCTTAAATGATAACTAGATAATGGCGTTTTATTGTCTTTATACATACCAAAGTATGATATTAGCCAACCAATAAGGAAGATGTAGCTAACTACTGCTGCATTTTTTCCGTTATCGACAGTTTTAAAAGGGGAGTTTGTTTCCATAGATTTTTTTAGTTTTCCGTTTAGGCTTGTAAATTACTAAAAAATATGAATATTAAGGCGTAGTAACCGCTACCGGCAAAATCTTTCCATTGAAAAACTTATGTCCTGTTTTTGCAAAATCAGCTACATATTTTCCCATTTCAAAGGCCATAACCGGACTTTGATATCCCGGAAAAGCAGCTTCGAGCATCTCAGTTTGTGCCGATCCCAATGCCAAACAGTTAATTTTGATTCCGGTTTCGGCCAATTCAAATGCCAAACATTCAGTTAAAGTGTGCAAGGCTGCTTTACTTGCAGAGTAGGCAGCAAGACCAGGGAATTTTACGCTCCCCTGAAAACCGCCCATACTGCCAATATTTACAATATGGCTTCCATTTTGCAATAGGGGTAAAACACTCTGAATCATTTTGAAATGTGAAATTACATTACTTTGGAGCATTACACCCAAATCAACTTCTGTAGTTTCTAAAAATGCTTTGTTAATCAATGCACCAGCGTTATTAATCAAAATATCAACTGTTCCTAAACGCTCTTTTAAAAATGGCAATAAGGCTGCATAATCATCATTCACAATATCAAACTCTACTGGCAAAAGGGTGCAGTCAGGATTAATGCCCTTAGCTATTTCCAACAATTTACGTAGCTTATCAGCCGAACGGGCAATAGCAACTATTTTATTTTCTTTCTGTAAGCTAAATTCTAAAGCAGTTTCGAACCCAATTCCACTACTAGCACCTGTAATTATAATGTTCATTAAAATTTTAATTTGTTGTAAAGTTAAAAGATTGGAATGTTTTAGCCTAAGATAATTCTAGCTTGAAAGAAAATTCATAATATTTGAGCAATGTTTCGTTATGCTGAACGGAATCTTCAGAATCAGCAACTATTTTGAATAATACCATGAAATAATTTAGGTTTACGACCGCTTTTTAAGCCTCATTATAGTTTTTGTTTGAAGAGCATTGTTGGATAAGCAATTAATTCTCTATTCCATTCTCAATGTACTCAATCGTCAACAAGCAATTGGCTCACCGGATTTTTAATCACATGCAAGCCATCACTGATCAGTTTGGAATGGTCTAACTCCCTGCCTGCTTTAATTTCTAAATATACCTGAACTTCTTTTTCAAGTTGGTGGTAAATCTTTTTATGGTAAACAATCTCCAAAATTTCTAATGCACAAAGCCAATCTTGCCTGTAGCCGGTTTTTAATTCCGCGAAAATTTCAGAAAGCATATCCAGGTTTTCTCCACTTTCCCTAATCTCCCTTACTTTTTGGTATAAAGCATGTAGCTTTGTTGTTTTATCATCGTAGGCAATTTGATGGGTTTTCTCTCCACTGATTAAAGTAATTTCTTCATAAGCATCTTTATCAGCAGCGCCATTAAAAACCGAGATAATTTTCTCGCCTACTGCCATATCATAAATGCCCCACTCGGGTTTAAACAAAATATTTCCGTTGCTTTCTGTAACAGTACAATCTTTAAAAGCAATTAAAATCAATTTATTTTCTTTAAATAAAATATCTTTTATAAGCCCAACCACTTTAATGCCACTCTCAAACAAAAGTTCGGCTTTTTCTCCTAAAATAATACCTAAAGCCTGTAATTCTGCTGTGCTATTATCTTCTAAAGCCTTTGTGCTGTTTTTTAATTTACCAACCGGCGAAGAAAATCCATCGGCGTGGTAATCTTTTCCATGTGCAATTAGTTGTTTGCCATTAAAGGCTAGTGCAGATGGACCAGTTGTTTTAATAAAAGTTACTTCATCTTTCATGCCGACACCAATATCGGTAAATATACCGCTCACCTGTAAGCCCGAGCTGTAAACTGCTGTTGCTATATTTTTGCAGGCAATGGCTTTCATTATACTTTCTGTACCGCCCTTTCTAAAAGCCATGGTGTTGGCAAAAGTTTCTAAAACATCAATTAAATTCTGAAAAGTTTCAGTCACAAAAAGTTGTGGTTGTGGCTTGGTAATATCGTATGGATAATTAATGGTATCCATGTTATACCAAAGTTTTGTTACCTCATTCTGCATGCAGGTTGCACTTTCACCTATAGAAGAAAGTAAGCCTGCACCATAAATTTTTGGATTTTCTAATGTGCCGATCAAACCATATTCAACCGTCCACCAATGCAAGCGGCCAAGCAATGCCATTTCAGAAGGTTCGCCCATATTATCGCTAATGTAGCGGAGTTCTTTTTCTGCTTTGGCAATCTGAAATTCGTCGGCATCATTAGCTTCCTTCAAAATAGAAAGCTTTCTAATGGCTTCATAAAGTTCGAAATCTTTGGCCGAAAACATGGCTTTGGTCCCGATTGAACCAAAATAACTTAGATAACTATTATAATCGGCATCGGCAATAATAGGTGCATGGCCTGCACTTTCATGTATAATATCGGGTGCCGGAGTATATTCGATATGGTTAATCTGGCGGATATCGGCAGCAATTACCAAAACACGGTAAGCCTGGTATTCCATAAAAGCAGCTGGTGGAATAAATCCGTCAACCGTTACAGCCCCCCAACCAATTTTACCCAAATTATCATTCATGGTTTGTAAATCAGGAATGTGCTCAATACTCAAGCCAGCCCGCTGTAAACCTTTTATATATGGGTAATAAGCAACATTTTTTAGGTAACTGTAATTCTGGCGCATTACGTAACGCCATACTGCTTGATCAACCGGCGTATATTTTGCGTAATTCTGGTCAACAATAAATTGCTTCAAATGATTGGGCAATTTTGCTACCTGCGCATTATTAAAATCATTAAAATGGCTCATGGTTATTCTGAAAATAAGTTGGTCGGCAGCTAAGTTAGCTTGTTGTTTTTATCTTAACAAGTAAGCAACAGGATTAATTAACAGGTTAAAGTAATAAAGGTTTTGGGTGGTAAAAAAGAAAAATTAATGGTTAGTGAAGGAATGATGGAATTTTATCGGAGGGGTTCTGAATGCCTTTTTGCCAAATCTTTTTACTGTTCTTCAACTCCGCTACCATTTACAGGTTTTAGTATATCTGTCGTCATTTCTGAGGTGCCAAGCAATCTTTTATGCTAGTGAGCCTTGCCATAAAGATTGCTTCGTCGGCTGAAAAAGCCTTCTCGCAATGACGATACTTAAATAGTCCTCGTTTGTAACGAGGATTTTTAAGGTATGCATTTGCAATGCAAAAATAATTCCTTTAATAGCGATAAAATCGCTTTACTCTTACATCCTCGTTACAAACGAGGACGATGCAGTCTTTCCGTGCTTTCCGTGTCTCCGTGGCAAAACAATGCTATTGCCAAACTGAATTATTGATTTTTCTTTTCATTTTTATCCCCGATTTTTTTTACACTAAATGTAAAATAGTGTTGATACAGGTAACTGAAAAGTGCCATTGAAACAGAAACTAATATTCTTGATAAAATAGATAAAGCGGGGTAATCTCTTAAAAGCTCCAATAAAAACTTTAGAAAAACATATGTTGCAAGAATATTGATAAACTGAAGATTTAAAAAACGGAAGAGCTGAACCCTGCCTTTTAGTTCACTGTGTGTAAATATTACATATTTATTCAGTAAAAAACTGGTTGGTATGGCAACTAAATAATCTACCAGTAGTGATGCGGTTTCTCTTTGAAGTACAATTACTCCAAAATTTACTTCCGCTGTTTTAAAAATGAAAAAGTAAGCGAAATAATAGCTTAGTATACCCAATAATAAAGTGCCACCACCTGTAGCCAAATACCTGAAATTATGTGGAGAGATGTATTTTTTAAAAGGAGGGTAGAAAAAATCTATTATGGCTAAAATTGCATTACGCATTGGGGTTCAAAGTTAAATTTATAAGCTCAAATGATCAAAAACGAGCTATCGCATATCATTATTACGCGCAAAGGTAATTTTTTATACAGAATATTATAGAAACAAAAAATGCCTCCAATTTTGGAGACATTTTAATACCGTTACCCGTTAGTGGCTTTATGGGGTGGATCTGCATGCACCATACCTTCCATTGCTTGGTCTAAATTTAAATCCAAACCTTTTGCAATGGCCAGGCCTAAACTCATATCTGCTCTAAACCAATGGCAAAGCTGTCGGTTTACAATTTCATCCTTTTTAACACCATTTATGCCACCCATTGCACTTACAATATTTGCAATGGTATTTTTTCTGGCTTCGGGATCCATTAAACGGAATAAGTTGCCTGGTTGCGTATAATGATCGTTTTCACCTTCAGCATTTCTATTGTAACTATCGGCCAATAAAGATTCTAAAGGCCAGGCGGGTTGTTTATAACTTTCATCAACCACAATATCATCAAAACTGTTTGGAAAATAATTTGGGTTCGATCCACCGTTACCATTAACTGCCATTAAACCATCGCGCTGGTAATTATTGGTCATAAACGGACATCGGTTAACCGGAATTTGTTCGTAATTGCCACCCAAACGGTAACGTTGTGCATCCGGATAAGATAAAATCCTTCCTTGCAACATTTTATCCGGCGAGTAATAAATGCCATCAACTACGTGTGCAGGAGCAAAGGCGGCTTGCTCTACGTGCGCAAAATAATTGTCAGGATTTTCGTTCAATTCCAATTCACCCACTTCAATTAATGGATAATCGCGGTGTGGCCAAACTTTGGTTAAATCGAATGGATTAATGTGGTAAGTTTTGGCTTCATCAAAAGGCATAATCTGCACTTTAAGTGTCCATTTCGGAAACTCACCTCTTTCTATGGCTTCAAAGAGATCGCGTTGTGAATGGTCAGGATCTTGAGATTTCATGTCAACAGCTTCGTTGTTGGTGAAGTTCTGGATACCCTGTTTAGTTTTAAAGTGAAACTTCACATAAAAACGCTCGTGTTTATTGTTGTAAAAGGAGAAGGTGTGACTGCCAAAACCATCCATATGGCGGTAAGAAAATGGTGTTCCCCTATCGCTCATTAAAATTAATACCTGGTGTAAGCTTTCAGGATTCAAACTCCAAAAATCCCACATCATGGTCGGGCTTTTCATATTTGTTTGCGGATCGCGTTTTTGGGTGTGAATAAAATCGCCAAATTTTTTCGGATCTTTCACAAAGAAAACGGGCGTATTGTTACCAACTAAATCCCAGTTTCCATCTTCAGTATAAAACTTAAGCGCAAAGCCACGCGGATCGCGTTCACTATCGGCCGAACCTTTTTCGCCGCCAACAGTAGAAAAGCGTAAGAAAGTACGGGTTTGCTTGCCAATTTCGGAGAAAAGTTTGGCCTTTGTATATTTTGTAATGTCGTGGGTAACAGTAAAAGTTCCATAAGCACCAGATCCTTTTGCATGTACCACCCGTTCAGGTATCCGCTCACGGTTAAAATGAGCCATTTTTTCGTGTAAAATGAAATCCTGGATCAGAATCGGGCCACGTGGACCAACCGTCATGCTATCTTCGTTATTTGCGTATGGAATGCCCGATGCACTTGTTAGCTTTTTCTTTTCGCTCATCGTTTAGGGTTTGTAATCTGGTATAAAATGGAGTAATTTTCGCAAGCAAATAAATAGTTTTTTTCTATTTTGACATAGAGAAAATTGATGCATTTAAAAAAAAATGCAACAGATAAATCTACTATAATTTATTGGTTATTAGTGTAAAATGTAGGTTGCGCAACAAAATCGATTACTGCACACCAGGAGTAAGAAGGATGCGGCTGAATGCTTACGCCGACCGTATTGAGTTTGTATTTCTGATCCAATAGGTTAAAGCGGTGACCAAGAGATGGTACGCCACAATCCAACAACAAATGGCATACAATATCTAAACTGTTCGAATAACCAAAATCGATATTTTCGCTCATGGCTTTATTAGGAAAATATTTAGATAAACGCTTCGAAAATTTATCGCCATTGCTACTTTCATGTGTATTGAGGTTATTTCTGTTTAAATCCTGGGCATGGTTGCGGCTTAATGAGGTAAGTTTATCATCAGGATAAAACATCTGCAAATTTTTGATGCCGCGTAAATGTTTCAATAAAGAGGTATAGTAAGAGTTGTTTCGTGTAATTTTAAGTTCATTGTAATTTCTATATTGGCGAACTTTGGCATTGTAATTATTAATGTAATCTTCTAAAAAGGTATAATAAAACTTTTCTCCATCAATTCGGATTAGATTCATGTACATCACTATGTTTTTTTCTTCGTTGTTTAAGTAAGCTGCATTTGCTGCGGTATTTGCTTTACGAAATTCGGCATCTGTCCACTTTTGGGCATTGGCATGGCCTATAATAAGGAATACAAAAAGTGCTGGTAGCAGTATTTTAAACATGGGATGATTTTCATGGATAACGCCGTTTGATGCTGATTATTTTCTGTTTAATGAATTTTAGTTGGCGTTATGTCTGGGTAGGGCGTTTATTATTCAATTAGGAAAAAAAATAACCACAAATACACCAAAATACCAAGCTATTAACTTTGGTGCCTTAGTGCATTCGTGGTCAAAAACTACGTTTTGATTATAAAAACATACCGCCTGAAGCTTCAATGCGTTGGGCATTGATCCATCTTGCATCTTCAGTACATAAGAATGCTATTACGCCACCAATATCATCTGGCAAGCCTACACGGCCTAAAGCGGTATTAGCAGCAATTCCTGCATTTACCTGGTCATTGTCGCGTACAACACCACCCCCAAAATCGGTTTCAATAGCTCCTGGAGCAATAATATTTGATCTGATTCCTCTTGCGCCTAATTCTTTTGCCTGGTATTTGGTTAATGTTTCCATTGCACCCTTCATAGCTGCATAGGCCGCATAACCCGGAGTTGCAAAACGTGCCAAACCGCTGGAAACGTTAATAATCCCACTTCCATCATTTAATAAGGTCAGGGCTTTTTGCGTTAAAAAGAAAGCACCTTTATAATGGATATTTACCAAAGTATCAAATTGTTCTTCGGTGGTTTCGGCAAAAGAAGCGTGGATGCCGACACCTGCATTGTTTATTAAAAAGTCGAATTTTTCTGCATTAAAAACAGTTTTTAATACGTTTTTAACTTTAGCGAAAAAAGCATCAAAAGTAGTGCTATCAGCTACATTTAACTGTAAAGCAGCTGCATTAACACCGAATTCTTTAATCTCTTTTACGGTTTGTTCTGCTTCTTCCTTTTTGGATTGATAGGTTATAATTACATCTATCCCTTTAGAAGCGATTTTTAAGGCTGCATTTTTTCCTAATCCGCGACTACCGCCGGTTACCAGGGCAATTTTATTTTGTGTTTCCATTTTCTTTTAATTTGTTAAACAAAATTAGATGGAAATATGCTGTAAAAATGGTGATAGCTTAAGTAAAAATGGTGACAGCTTAAGTATTATATGGTGATAATTTCCTTTTTTGTTGCCAAAGATTCAAAATAAGCTTCCCTATACTGTTTTGGGGTTTGGCCTGCAAAGTGTTTAAAAAACTTGGTAAAGTTGGATGGATCGTAAGTTAATATCCGTGCAATTTCTGCAATGGGCATACTTACATTTTGCAACATCGATTTTGAAATTTCCATTAAACGCTCTTCGAAAAAGAAACATGGCGAATGGCCTGTAGCGGCTTTAATAGTGTTGCTTAGGTGAGTTGGATGTACATGGATTAAATCGGCAAAATCCCTTACCTCAAACATTTCAGTTGCACGGCCAGATACAATATCGTCGAGATGTTTATCTAATTCTTTTAAATAATCTGCCGCAATTTCATGTCGACGGGCAAAAAACTTCTGTGGAATATTCATATAAATGATTTTGATCGCTAAACAAATATACCATTCGGTAAAATGAATAAGAAATTACACACTGGGCATTTGCCTTTTGTGACTGAAGGATTACGGCTATTAATTTCCATTATAACAAAAGAGGATGCATTATAAAAGTATTTCTCTTTAAATTATTATGTCACGTTGGGCTTGTCGAAACACTTTAAGGGTATTTAAATAGGCTTCGACAAGCTCATGATCACAAATCTTTAATGATAATGCTGCCCTTCATATTTAAGAAAATTAACTCTTATTTTTTGCTATAAGGCATGTCAAAAGTTCCGTCAGTAACAGTTACCGATGTATTGATTGTAGAATTTTCATTGGGTGCCTTAAATGAAAACGTTCCTTTAAGTTTGCCGCCAGCTTCACTCGTAATTACTAACGAGCCGCTTGTTGCTGTAAATGAACCTGTAGGACTTTGATCTTTCATATATGTTGCAGATCCATCCGTTGAAAAGTCGTAAGTGCCTACACCTTTATAACCTAAAACGCCAAGAATCATACGTTTATCACCATTTATGGTTACAATAGTAAGGAAGTTGCCAATAATGGGAGCATTGGTTGATGTTGCTTCTCCGGTAAATCCAATTTTGGTACCATCTACCTTTGCACTTAAATTATTAGTGCTATTGTTGGTTTCAGGGAGTTTAACAGGAACCAAACTGATATTAAACTGTCCTTCAGTAATGGTTTTAACTGTTAACGTAGATACATTTTCTCCTTTAAATTCAAAAGTGCCTTTAATGTATTTATCCGCTAAATAACTGGTTATTTTAATTGTTCCTGCACTACCTCCGATGTAAGCATCCTGAGCGAAGGATGTACCGGTAAGATAACTAGCTAAATTGTTATCAGATAAACTGTAAGTGCCTACGCCTTTAAAATCGCTAATTATTAATGTAAATGCAGTAGAGCCTTTAAAACCCGAAATTTGTGCGCTTATTTTTCCGCCAGCATCATAAACCTGGGCCGTAGTTATGGTACATTGCAACAAAGTACCATCAACTTTTGCGCTCATGGTTGATGTAACCCAATCTTGATGATAATCGATTTCTTTTTTGCAGGATGATGTAATTAATAGGCATACAAATGCCAATAGGGATAGTTTGAAAGGTAATTTCACGAGTGTTAATTTGTTATGGTTAATTTAAAGGCTAAGATAAAGAAAACTGATGCAATTTTTGAACAAATTTTCCCCTCTGGTACCAATCGTTATAAACCAGTTCAATTTTATTTATTTCAAAGGTGCGAAAATCAATATTCCATGAGTTTTTATCAGACTAGCAACGCACTTTATTTTTTAGTTCTATTTGAAACGGATTACGTTCGGCTAAATCCATATGTGTGGCATAAAAAAAAGTCGCAGGTTTAAACCTGCGACCTCGTAAAATTTTCGTCATCTCAACTGAAGCGTGGCGAAATGGAGAGATCTACAAAGGAAGATTTCTCAATTACGTTGCACTTCGCTCGAAATGACAACTTTATAAATAATCGGCATTTTAACGATTTTGAATCATATCTAAAATATCAGAATAATGATACTTTTTATGCCAACAAAGTTTTCCAGCTTACTGCCGAACCTATAATGTTTCCTAAATCTGCAATGGCTACACGTTCTTGATCCATGCTATCGCGGTGACGGATGGTAACGGTATTGTCTTCTAAACTTTGATGATCAACCGTGATACAGAATGGAGTTCCTACCGCATCCTGACGGCGATATCGCTTACCAATGGCATCTTTTTCTTCGTAAATGCAGTTGAAATCAAACTTAAGCGTATCCATAATTTCGCGTGCTTTTTCAGGTAAGCCATCTTTTTTCGTTAATGGAAAAACAGCTACTTTATAAGGCGCTAAAGCAGGGTGTAAACGTAATAATGTACGGCTATCCTGTTTATCACCGGTGCTTAAATCCTGTTCTTCAAAAGCATTGATCATGGTTAAGAGGAACATGCGGTCTAAACCGATTGAAGTTTCGATTACATAAGGAACGTAATTGCCATAAGGTTTACCTTCTTCATTTAAATCATTATCGAAATACTGCATTTTTTTGCCCGAAAATTCCTGGTGTTGCGTTAAGTCGAAATCAGTGCGGCTATGGATTCCTTCAACCTCTTTAAATCCGAATGGGAATTCGAATTCGATATCAGTTGCAGCATTGGCATAGTGCGCCAGTTTAACGTGATCGTGGTAACGGTATTTTTCAGGAGCAGTACCCAAAGCCCTGTGCCATTTTAAACGCGCTTCTTTCCAGTATTCAAACCATTTTTTATCTTCACCTGGGCGAACAAAAAATTGCATTTCCATCTGCTCAAATTCGCGCATACGCATAATGAACTGACGTGCAATTACTTCATTTCTGAAAGCTTTACCAATTTGCGCTATACCGAAAGGAATTTTCATCCTGCCAGATTTTTGAACATTTAAAAAGTTAACAAAAATACCCTGAGCTGTTTCCGGACGAAGATAAACTTCATCACTTCCTTCTGCCATAGCACCAAATTGCGTGCTAAACATTAGGTTAAACTGCCGTACATCTGTCCAGTTTGAGGTTTTAGAAATCGGGCAGATTACTTTATAACCAACAATTAAATCTTTTAACTGTGCCAGATTTTCTGATTTAAGTGCCAGATTCATTTCCACCTCAAGTGCTAAACCTTTTTTAACAAATCTCCAGCTTGTTTCATCAACAAAAGGATATTTCTCATGGTCTAAAATGGTAGCCTCATCTTTAAAACTTGGAATCCATGCTGCTTGTCCTTCATCACTTAATCCTAATATTTCTTGCTGAAACTCCTCAAATTTAGCTTTGTTTTCTGCACTGAAACTGGCCAATTCTGAATATAGTTCATCAATTTTATTTTCTAATAACTGATCGGCACGGTAACGTTTCTTAGAGTCTTTATTGTCGATCATGGGATCGTTAAAACCATCAACGTGTCCGCTGGCTTTCCAAACTTTAGGATGCATAAAAATTGCAGAATCAATTCCTACAATGTTTTCGTGCATTTGCACCATGGCTTTCCACCAGTAAGTTTTAATGTTGTTTTTTAACTCGGCACCTAATTGGCCGTAATCGTAAACAGCACTTAAGCCATCATATATTTCGCTGCTCTGAAATACAAAACCGTATTCTTTAGCGTGTGATATTACATTTTTAAATTGTTCGTCGTTATTCTTTTGAGCCATAATGCAGCAAAGATAATAAAAAGGTGCAGGGTTTAAAGGTAAAGGACTTAAGGTTTTTGATCAGTAGCAAAGTAGCCTTAGGGTTTAAAGAAATGTTGTAGATCAAGAGAATACTTTTTCAGCCGACAGCCACGCCTGGCTTTCCTTAGAAGCGATCTTTCTTGTTTGCAAACCTTGTTGTAAAAATGCTTACTTCAATAAAAATTAGGCTCCAAAAAGAATATTTCCCCACAAAAAAAACCGGTGCAACACAAGGCTACACCGATTTAAGAGGTTAATGATTAATGGTTTCTATTAAATGCTAATGTCCCTTTCTTCCTCAACATTTATTACGCCATCGATTTTTTTGATATCTGCAATTTTTTGTTCGCCGGGAACAATAACAATTACACCTATCGCATCCAGGGCTTCTATATCAGCAATGCCCGTTTTGCGCAGTTCTTTAGCCACTTGTTCCATTGCACCATGCTCTACAGATATTAACCACTTCGTTTTCATCGTATAATTTTTTCAATTGGACCAATTGGATCGAAAGGGAACTTTGGATGAATCAAAATCGGAGTTTTATCAATTGGGAATTTGATTAATCTTGTTTTTGTAGGTGCCTGTACCAATCCTGCACCAACATCTCTGCCAGGTAAAGGTAATGCTTTTGCGGTTGAAGTTAATTTACGCCAAAGGTTTATGCCCCTTAAGCCGGTAGCCTGTGCCCACAGCGCTGCAATACCAGCAACATGTGGTGTAGCCATACTGGTACCGTTCCAGCTTGCATATTTAGTTGGTAGTTTTGTAGAAGAGTACACATTTACGCCCGGAGCAGCAATATCTACCGCACCATAAGTTGGGTATAGGCCTCCGTTAGAGAAACTTGCAACATTCATATTTACATCTACCGCCCCCACAGCCATAATAGATGGGCAGTTTGCAGGGTGCATTACCTGTTTTACAATCCCTGGTCGGGCCGAATCATTTCCTGCTGCGGCAATAATTAAAGTTCCCTGGGCCAGTGCGCGTGTTGCGGCAGTTTCGAATACAGCCGAATAGCCGGTTCCGTTTACCAAACCTCTTAACGACATGCTCACCACATCACAACGGTTAGCAATTGCCCAGTTAATACCTGCAAGAATGCCTCCATCACCACCAGAACCACCATTGCTTAAAACTTTACCAATGTAAATGCTCGCCGCATAGGCTATTCCATATCTTTCTGTTGCTGATGGAGAACTTGCCGGACCGCAAGATGTACCAGTACAGTGGGTGCCATGGCCATGACCATCTTGTGTGCTTTCGCCACTGATGAAACTTTGATGAACAATTGGGCGGCCAGCAAAATCTGGATGGTTAAAATCGAAACCAGTATCCAATATTGCTAGTTTAATGCCTGCTCCATTGTATGGATTGTACCTTAAAAAGGTGCTTGGTACAACATTGGTAGCTTTTAATCCCCAGGTGGCACCAACTGATTCTACTTCCGAATCCTGCTCTTCAAAATTAAAATTCTCTGTTTCAGTACCAACCAGCATATTGGTCATCTGGTTTACCGCATCACGATAGCCTTCCACATAATTTTGGGTGCTTTCATCAAGCATACCGATGGCATAAACTACCCGTTCTTTTTCAACGATCATTTCGTTATCGCCTAAACTGCTGATGGAATTTTCTGCCTTGGGTTTTTCATTTACGATAGCAATGCCCAATTTATCCAACACAATACCATCAGTTTTATCAAGATCTTTGTCGGTAAAAAATTCGTTTTCAAATTCTAAAGAGCTTTTTAGGTTAAGCCCGCTGATGGTGTTGATCTGGCTGATCGAATCTGCTGTGTTCGAACCTTCTGGTAGAAGTACAAGGTATCTGCCGGTGTACTCTACTTTTTCTTCTTTTTTTAATGTTTTCGACATGGTTTTAAGGGTGTAAGTTTTGCCTACTCTATTCCGGATTTTCGGCTTCTTCCGGTTCGTGTTAAACACTTCCCAAAATTGTTAGAATAGTGGCAGAATAACCTTAGGTAAATCACTAGAAATCAGTAGTGATGGCAACAAAATGAAAAGCAGTAAAAACAGCAATAAAATATGGGGAAAACCCCATCAGTTATCTATAAAAGTTTTAGCACATTTGAGAATAAAAGTTAACTTTAATTAAAACTCAAAAATTATGGAAATGCAAAATTTACCGGTTTATGCCTTTGTTTTTTTATGTGGTGCTTTAGTGCTATACCTGTTTCAAAAATTGATCAGCGCAATAGATAAAAGCGAAAGAAAATATCCCAACACCATGGATCCCAAAATTATCCATCACATGGTTGATAACTATCGAACTAACCACCTGGATGCCATTAATAAAACTTTGGGATTGGATGATGCACATTCGGTATCTTTTGATTTGAAAACACTCAAAAAATTTATTACAGATATTGAATACCAAACCAAAAAAAGAAATTCCAGTATTGGAATTGCTACACTTGGCATCCGTTTTTATTACGCGGCTTACCCTAAAGAAGGTGAATGGGAAAATATGGCCAATGAAAAAGCAATAGGAAAGGATTATGCCCAGAAACATACGCTAATCATGATCCCTACTTTAAAAAAGAAAATCAGCCAGGGAAGCAACCTTGATTATGACTTTAATCCTTTGGATGAAACAACATTTATAATAAAGGAACGCGAAAACGATCGCCCGGTAACCTTGATGGCGATGAGTTCTGATGCTGGTGATACCCAATCGCGCCAGGTTATGGCACAAAACCACGGCCAAACCATTCCACCTGCAGATTCAGGAGTAGAGTCTTATTAATATTTTGATAATGAATAACTTTCAGCAATTTTTAAGCGATAGTTTTCTTTGGGTTGAGGGAGCGGCGGCTCTCATTTCCTTATTATATTTAAAAAGATTAAAAGGTGAGTATTGGAGATATTTTATTTATTACCTAATCATCGTTTTTATTTGTGAAGTTATTGGCAAATGGGGAGGGGAATACATCAGCTTTTCAAAAACAAAATATTATAATTATTTCGTTATCCCTTTCCAGTTTGTATTTTTTTACTGGCTTTATGCCTTAAAATCATTCAACAATAAAAAGCTTTTTTGGGTTATAGCTTCCGTCTATGTTGTCTCCTTTATACTCAGCAGGCTTTTCTTTAAAGAAAGTAAAGTTTACTTTTCATTTAGTTATACCATGGGCTGTTTGTTGCTGATGTTTTTAGTAATTAAGGAATATTATAATCAGGTTAACTCAGCTAATATATTGCACTTCAATAAAAATAGAATGTTCTATATTAATTTGGGGGTTACCTTATTTTACATCGGAACATTGCCTTTCTTCACTTTTTATTCACTTTTAAGGGTATATATTCAGATCTGGACTGTTTATTTCGATTATTTCCTCATTTCAGGAATTGTTATGTATGCACTATTCTCAATTTCATTTATATGGGGAAAACAGAACTCTTAATTACAATTATCCTTTTCAATCTGTTTTTTGTGCTTTTTGTAGTGGCCATACTGGTGTATATCAAAAAATATAAAGAACGGAAAAGAGAGTTTCTGAATGAGATCGAAATCAGTAACGAAATACACCAAAAAGAACTTTTAACCACCCAATTGGAAATACAACAGGCTACTATGCAGCAGATTGGCCGAGAACTACACGATAATATCGGCCAAAAATTAACACTGGTAAGTTTGTACACCCAACAGCTTGTGCACGAAAATAAGGTGCCACAAGCAAGTAAAAGAATAGAACAGATTTATCAGATAATTAATTCATCGTTGCAAGATTTGAGGAGTTTGTCGAAAAATTTAACCGACGATAATATAAGTGAAAATGAAATTGTAACTTTAATACAGGAAGAAGTAAACAACATCAATGCTTTAAGAAAATGCAAGGTGATTTTTGAACACAATGCGGATGGAATTTTCCTTGAATTTGTGAAAAAGAATGTCCTGCTGCGTATTACTCAGGAATTTCTTCAAAACAGTTTAAAGCATGCCAATTGCAACAAGATCAAGATCAAACTTTATTCGTCTGCCGAGATATTTTTAACCTTAAGCATTCAGGATGACGGGGAAGGTTTCGATTTTAGTAAATTAACTTCTGACGGAATTGGACTAAAAAACATGAAAAAAAGAGCCGAAATAATAGGAGGGAAGTTCAATTTGGAAAGTAAACCAGGTTTCGGCACAACACTTACTGTTATTTTAAATGGCCCTTCATGAAAAAAACTGTAGTTATTGTTGATGATCATATGCTGATAGCAAAGGCGCTACAAGGCATTATTGATAATTTTTCGGCTTTCGAGGTAATTTATGTCTGTGAAAATGGGAAAGAACTGATTCAAAACTTCGAAAACAAGAATAAAATCCCTGATATTGTACTTTTAGATATCAGTATGCCCATTATGGATGGATTTGAAACGGTTAGCTGGTTAACCGCACACTTTCCGGAAGTAAAGGTAATGGCATTAAGCATGCAAGGGGAAGAAAAGAGCGTTATTAAGATGGTGAGCAATGGAGCCAAAGCTTATCTGTTAAAAAACGCACATCCGATAGAGCTTGAAAATGCACTTACGAAATTAAATGCCAACGGTTTTTTCTATCCCGACTGGGCTTCAAAAATCATTTTTTCCAGCCTTAATAAAAGCAAGGATGTTGAAATTAAAATTTCAGACCGCGAGAAAGAATTTCTTAAGTATACCGTTACCGAGCTTAACTATAAAGAAATTGCTGATAAAATGTTCTGTAGTCCACGCACTGTGGAAAGTTACCGCGATCAGCTCTGCGAAAAACTAGAACTTAAAACCCGTGTAGGATTGGCTGTTTTTGCCATCAAAAATGGATTTGCCTGAGGAATATTTTTTTAACTGAATAAAGGAGTTAACCGCTCAACATGCCAAAAATTAAGCGAAAAACCAATCTCAACACCTAATCGGTTATGCCACTTCAAAACAATTAACCAATTTGTTTACTTTTGATGCATGAAATTTCATCATTTACTATTTCTGGTTATGGTTGCGGTTTTTTTCTCTTGCAAACCGAAACAAAAAAGTCATCAATATATTCACTTTAAGAACATCCAAGAATTACATCAGTTCTTAAAATGGTCGCCAGAAAGCCGTTTTCCATTAATTAGTGCACATCGCGGCGGACCAATGCCTGGTTTTCCTGAAAATTGTATCGAAACATTCGATAATGCCACTACTTATAATCCCGTTATAATCGAATTTGATATTGCTTACAGTAAAGATTCGGTAATGGTAATTATGCATGATGATAAACTCGATAGAACTTCGACAGGTAAAGGGGCGATTGGCAATTATACATATGAAGAATTAAAAGCTTTTAATCTGATCGATAATAATGGCGAAGAAACTAAGTTTAAAATCCCAATTTTAGATAGTGTGCTAAGCTGGAGTAAAGGAAAAGCATTGTTAACCATCGATTTAAAGAAAGGTGTTTCATATGCCCGAGTGATCGAAAAAGTTAGGCAATATAAGGTTGAAAGCAATTCGATAATTATTACGTATACTGCAGATCAGGCGAGAGAAGTACACCAATTGGCTCCTGAAATGATGATTTCTGCATCAGTTCAAAAGAAAGCAGAATTAAAACGCTTAAATAACATGGGCATCCCAAATAATCGGATAGTGGCCTTTGTTGGTGTTTCTGCACCTGATAAAGATTTTTATAAATACCTTCATGATAAAGGCATTACCACTATTTTAGGTACTATGGGCAATATTGATAAAAGTGCAATGGCAAGCCCTGCAAAAAATGTTTATTACCATCTCATTAATAATGGTGCCGACATTTTATCGGGTGATAATTTACCACAGGCAGCAGAAGAATTGGATAAGTTTAGGTACAATAAAAAGTTAAGTTCATCGCATATTAATTAATATGTTCGTTGTTGCGATGCATGAAGCAATCTTAAAGTGTTCACAATGGGGTATCGTTGTGGGTTTGCTAGGTGCCATGTAAGGATCATAATCCTAAACCTTGTTTTGCGAAAGCCTTTGTGTTCTTTGCGGTTAAATATACAAATATGAGTATTTCAGTTAAAAATCTTTCTAAACATTACGATAAGCAAAAAGCAGTCGATTCAATAAGTTTTGAAGCCAGGCCAGGTCGCATTTTAGGTTTTTTAGGTCCAAATGGAGCTGGTAAATCCACCACCATGCGCATGCTTACCGGTTATTTGGAACCCACCTCTGGCGAAGCCAAAATTTCTGGTAAAAGTATCCTCTCAGAAGCCATCGAAGCGAAAAAACACATTGGTTATCTTCCAGAAAACACCCCGCTTTATGCGGATATGTATGTTAAGGAATTTCTAAACTTCGTAGGTCAAACCTATAAACTTTCCAATTTAACGATACGGATTGATGAGGTGATCAAAATGGTGGGTTTAACGCCAGAACAACATAAAAAGATAGGCATGTTATCAAAAGGCTACCGCCAGAGGGTAGGGCTGGCGCAAGCCATTATCCATAATCCGGAAGTGCTTATTTTAGACGAACCCACTTCAGGCCTTGATCCTAACCAACTCGTTGATATCAGAAAATTGATTAAAACATTAGGAACAGCTAAAACCGTTGTTATTTCTACACACATTATGCAGGAGGTTGAAGCCATCTGCGACGATATTATCATCATTAATAAAGGTAAAATTGTGGCAAGCGATTCGCTCGAAGGCCTTAAAGAAGCGCATCAGCAACAATCATTGGAAGATATATTTAGAAAACTTACTGCTTAATACATGTTTAACCTAAAAACTATAGTTACCTCAATTGCAATTTTATTTTTCTTGCCCCTGGCATTAAAAGCCCAGAGCAATAGCACTATTGGGTTTGGCGCAGAAATCGGCCTGCCATCGGGTAATTTCTCAGGAGTATCAGGCATCGGTGTTGGAGTATCAGTTAAAGCCGATTTTCCTATCGCAGAAAATTTTGCCTTAACGGTAAATGGCGGTTTTATTAATTTTTTTGGCAAAAGAAATCAAATTTTTAAAATACAGGATCTTACTTATTTACCTGTTAAAGCAGGACTGAAATATCAATTTGGCGAAAGCTTTTATGCTGAAGGCCAGGTAGGGGCCGCGCTACCCTTAAACAATGGTCAAAAAACTTTATTCGTGTGGTCGCCAGGCATTGGAAACCAGTTTAAATTATCAGGGGGCAATAAACTCGACTTTGGGATCAGGTACGAAGCGTGGACAGGTAAAAATGATGTTGTTGTCATCAATAAATCTAATACAAAAGGCTTTGTTGGCATCAGGTTTATTTATGTTTTTAATTTATAATTCTTAAATATTAATAATTGTTTTATTTCACATGTGGAATATTTTCCCCATTTCGTTGAAATAAATCCACAGTAATGAAAACCCGAATTTTCTTACTGCTTTAATAGCAAAGATTATTTTATAGTTTTTTTCTGGCTTTAATGCATTGTAAAGGCTGTTTGTTGGCTATTTACTAAAGTTATAGTTCGTGATGGCACATCGCTTGCCTTACGCTTGCAATTAAACTTTAAATAATTATAATGAAAAAAACACTATTGTCTTTATTAATGGTTGCAGGATTAGGATTTGCAACTAAAGCTCAAACAATTGCAATTAAAGCTAATCCTCTCGCACTTTTAGGAGGTACGGATTTAGTAAGTGGAGAATTTAAAATTGGTGCCAACAGTTCAGTGAGTGCTGGTTTAGGTGTAGCTGGCTATAAACTTTCTGATTCTAAATACTCCAGTATTGGTGGCGAGGCCCAATACCGTTATTATTTCCGCGAAAGCTTACATGGCTGGTATTTAGGTGCAAAAGTTGGATACCTTTCCGGAAAAGTAAAGATTGAAGATTTTAATGACGGTAAAGATTACAAAACCAATTATGGATCGCTGAATATTGGTGCAAAAGCAGGTTACCAATGGGCCTTTGATAGCGGTTTTGTGATCGATTTAAACCTTGGTGCTGCCTATTCTTCATTTAAATATGATGATAATGATGGTGCTTTTTCCACCTTAAAAGGTAGCGGTGTTTTACCAAATTTAGGTTTTGGTTTAGGCTTTTCTTTTTAACGTAAACTCACATTAAAAAATGCGCCCTGAATAGTTTCAGGGCGTTTTTTGTTTTTTATCGATGGTAACTTTCTTAAGTTTTTAAATATTAGTGTAACTTTTTACTTTTTATGGTGTCTATTTGTTTAACTAAATAATAAGTTTAATTAACAAAAATCAAATGAAAAAAGTATTACTTTCTTTATTAATTGTTGCAGGCTTTGGCTTTGTAGCATCAGCTCAAACAGAAGGAGCGGTTCAAAAATTAAGCATCGGTGCTGAGTTTGGTTTGCCAACCGAAAAAAATTCAAATGCTTTAATTGTAGGCGGTTCATTACAATATGAACATCCGGTTGCTAAATCTTTAAGTTTAACCGGTTCTGCTGGTTATTTATCTGTAATGGCTACTGGCGATGCTAAAGATTATCTAAAAGCTATAGGCGCTAAAACAAGTGTAGGTGTTGTTCCATTAAAAGCTGGTGCTAAATATTATTTTGGAGGCAACTTTTATGGTGCCGGCGAATTAGGTGCTGCAATTAGTACCGAAACCGGTGGTAGCACTTTATTTGCTATTGCTCCAACATTAGGTGCATCATTTTCAGTTGCTGATAAATCTAGTTTGGATTTCGGTTTACGTTATGAAAACTGGTCAGGAAATGGCGGTTCTACAGGCTTTATTGGCTTACGTGCTGCTTTTGCATTTGGTTTATAATATTAATCAATAATTTATTTTCAAAGCCCCCACTAAATTGGGGGTTTTGTTGTATATACTGATTAAAATAATTAATCATTTTTGTTAACTATCAAATTAGTTTGTTTATCATTGTAACGTTTTCGCTTACAGGTGAAAACACGGAAACTAAAAACAATTCTTAAAAAATCAGATGAAAACACTCGTATTATCTTTATTAACAGTTGCAGGCTTAAGCTTTGCAGCTTCAGCTCAAACTAACAAACCGGTAACTTTTGGTGTAAAAGCAGGGGTAGCTTTTCCAAATATGACCGTATCTTCAGGTAGCACCTCAATAAGTTTCGATACAAAAACATCTTTCTATGTAGGTGGAACAGCTGAGTTTGCCATATCGGATGTAGTTTCAATCCAACCAGGTTTAAGTTTTATCGGCAAAGGAACAAAACTAAATAACGACAACTTTGCTTTCGGAACTGATGATTTTGACACTGATGAAAAAGTAACTTTGAACTTTAATTATCTGGAGTTGCCGGTAAACGTATTGGCCAATTTTAAATTGGGCAACTCTGGTAAGTTTTTTGTTGGTGCCGGACCTTATTTTGCCTACTTAATCAATGCAAATGTTAAATATGGTTCACTTAAAGAAGACATCAAGTTCGGTGAGAATGAATCAGAATTTAAGCGTACCGATTTTGGGATTAACTTTTTGGCAGGTTATCAATTGAACAATGGTATCAATATCCATGCTGGCTACGGATTAGGATTAAGCAGTATTGCAGATACAGATCTATCGGATGAAATTACCTTTAAAAATAAAGTTTTCTCTGTGGGTTTAGGCTTTTCTTTCTAAACTGAAAGAAACGCTTTAATCTTCATGCATTTTTTTAAAATAAGGATTTCTGGTTGGTACTGGAAATTCTTATTTTTAAATAGATTTTTATAACCTGTATTTAATCAAAGTCCTTTTAATTTTGCAGGAATAAATGGTTAACTTCGGCGTTTTAATAGCACATGTACGCAGTTTTTAAACGCGAGTTATTCAGTTTTTTAAGTTCGATGGTTGCTTATATAACCATTGGCGTTTTTCTATTGGTTTCGGGCCTGTTACTTTGGTTTTTTCCCGATACATCCATTCTTGATTATGGATATGCAGAATTAGATGGCTTTTTTAGCCTGGTTCCCTATCTTTTTATGTTTCTAATTCCTGCAATTACCATGCGGTCATTCGCAGAAGAAAGGCGTGAAGGAACTTATGAACTTTTAATTACCAAACCCATACAACTCTGGCAGGTAATTGCAGCAAAATACTTTGCAAGCCTGGTATTGGTGCTTTTTGCTTTAATTCCGACCTTAATTTATTATTACAGCATTTCAAAACTCGGTTTTTCGGAAGGTAATATTGATTCGGGATCGGTAATTGGTTCATACATTGGTTTATTTTTATTGGGAGCAGCATTTACTTCAATTGGTATTTTCTCTTCGTCTTTAACTAAAAACCAGGTAATTGCTTTTGTAATTTGTGCGGCTTTGTGTGCCTTTTCCTTTTTGGGATTCGATTACCTGAGTAAAATCCCTGCCCTGCAAGCAATTGATAGCACAATCACAAATTTAGGCATCAATCAGCATTACGTTTCCATCAGTCGCGGGGTTTTAGATACGAGGGATTTAATTTACTTTATTACCTTTTCAGTGCTGTTTTTATGTTTCACCAAATTAATAATAGGAGGGAAACGATAGTGAAGCAGAAAAATAAATGGTTCGGTTTTATTATAGTGATAGCGGTATTGGTCATTTTAAACACTGTTGGTCAATACATTTTCCACAGGTTCGATTTTACAGCAGATAAACGGTTCACCTTTAAGCGAAAAAACAAAATCGATTCTTCAAAAAAATGAAAAACCGGTAATAATCACAGTATTTTTAGCTGGTGAGCTGCCGCCGGCATTTAAGCGGTTGCAAGCTGCGGTTTCAGATATTTTATCTGATTATCGGGCCTATGCCAAAACCAATGTAAAAGTGGTTTTTGTTGATCCGATTGCAGGTTTGAATCAGGCAGATCAAGATACCGTGATCAATAATCTGTATGAAAGAGGAATTGAAGCGACCAATTTAAGTGTTAAAACCGAAGATGGCTTAACACAGAAACTCGTATTTCCAATGGCCATGATAGAAAATGATGGAAAGGAATTTCCAATTAAACTTTTTCAGAATCTGGATACCCGTGGTAATTATGAAGACAATATTAACCGATCTATTGAAAACCTGGAGTATATTTTCACTTCAAGTTTGAAAAAAGTGCTTTCGGGCGATAATCCCAGGATTGGTTTTTCAGAATCAAATGGCGAACTTTCTGATTTGCAACTAGCTGATGCCATCCATACGCTTTCTGGCAGTTATTTAGTAGGTCGTATTGATTTAAACAGTATCGATAAAGCTGGATTGGATAAATTGAAAATGTTAATTATCGCAAAGCCTAAAAAGCCTTTTACTGAAGCAGAGAAGTATAAAATCAATTACTTTGTGATGAATGGTGGCAGGGTTCTTTGGAGCATAGATCAGGTGAATGCAGAATTGGATAGTTTAAGGGGCAGAAGCGGTCAAATGGCGATTAATCGTGATCTGAACCTAAATGATATGCTTTTTATGTATGGTGCAAGGATTAATTACAATATCATTGCCGATCCTGCAAACAGTGCCGAAATTCCGGTATCTACAGGTGTTGTTGGCGGGCAAAATCAAATGGAACTGGTACCATGGATTTACTATCCCGTTTTGTTGCCTGATACGGCTCAAAGTGTTGTGAAAAAGTTAGATGGCATAAAATCTGAATTTCCGAGCACGGTGGATACTATTGGAGCCAGGGGAGTAAAGAAATCATATATTTTAACAACATCTGCATTTAATAAGGTTTATAATGTGCCTAAATTGTTTAGCTTGCAGATGGTTGGCGAACAGTTGGATCCAAGATCTTTCCAGAGCAAACCAGAAAATGTTGGATTAATGCTGGAAGGAAACTTCCCATCTGTTTTTGCAGGCAGGCCATTACCCGCTACAATAACACAACCTTATAGTGTACAAAGTATAGGTAAACCGGCAAAAATGATTGTAATTGGCGACGGTGATGTATTCAAAAATCAGGTATCCGAGCAAAATGGAAATCCTTTCCCACTGGGATACGACCGATATTCGCAACGTACTTTTGGAAATAAAGCTTTGTTATTGAATATAGTTGATTATTTTACCGATGATGATAACTTAATTACTCTAAGAAATAAAGAAGTGAAGATAAGGTTATTGGATAAAGCCAAAATTAAACTCGAAAAAACAAAATGGCAGTTCATAAATGTTGTGGCTCCCTTGCTATTGTTAATATTGTTTGCGATTTTTCAACATTATTACCGCAAATACAAGTACGCTAAATAATTTTTATATTTTTGAAGAAGACTAAAATGATATCATGAGATTTATTGTATCCACATCAACTCTATTAAAACACTTACAAACTGTAAATGGTGCATCAAGCAGCAGTACAGTTTTACCTATACTAGAAAATTTTCTTTTCGAAATTAAAGATGGAAACTTAACTATCTCAGCTACCGATTTACAAACCAGCATGACAACTGCTTTGGCTGTAGAATCTAAGGAAGAAGGTAAAGTGGCAGTTCCATCTAAAATTTTATTAGATACCCTTAAAACATTACCCGATCAGCCAATTGCATTCAACATTGATGACAGTACTTTCGCAATTGAGATTAGCGCAGGCGACGGTAAATATAAATTGAGCGGCGAAAACGGTGATGATTTTCCAAAAATTCCGATTGTAGAAAATGCTTCTTCAGTAAATTTACCAGCATCGGTTTTAACAGAAGCAATTACAAAAACCATTTTTGCTGTAAGTAATGATGAACTTCGTCCGGCAATGACAGGTGTTTTCTGCCAGTTATCTCCTCAGCACATCACTTTCGTGGCAACAGATGCACATAAATTGGTGCGCTACCGCCGTATGGATAGTAAAGCTGATAAAGCAACATCATTTATTTTGCCAAAAAAAGCTTTAACATTATTAAAAGCTGCATTGCCATCAACAGATATTAATGTTTCAGTTGATTATAATGCTACAAGTGCTTTCTTTAAGTTCGAAAATATAAACCTGGTGTGTCGTTTAATAGACGAGCGTTATCCAGATTATGAGGCAGTAATTCCTACAAACAACCCAAACAAATTAATTATTGATAGAAGTTTATTTTTAAATACACTTCGCAGGGTTGTAATTTTTGCAAACAAAACCACTCACCAGGTAAGGTTAAAAATCAGTGGTAGCGAATTAAATATCTCATCCGAAGATTTAGATTTTGCAAATGAAGCACATGAGCGTTTAAGCTGTCAATATGATGGTGAAGACCTTGAAATAGGCTTTAATGCTCGTTTTTTGATCGAAATGTTGAGCAATTTAAGTGGCGATGAAGTTACTTTAGAACTTTCGACACCGAATAGGGCAGGGCTTTTGATTCCTCAAACCAATGATGAAAACGAAGATGTTTTAATGTTGGTAATGCCGGTAATGTTAAACAATAGCTACTAAATCTACTAGTTTTTTAGTTTTGTATATAAAATGGCTTGGTTTTTGACCGAGCCATTCTTGTTTACCAAACTAACCAACTTATGAAAATCTATACTTCTCTCTCGAAATCATTAATTTTAATTATTTCTTTTCTAACAATAGGCTTGTCAGCCTGCAAAAAACACGATCCAGACGAAGTTGTTAAAGGACAGGCCAAGGTGAAAATTGTTAACGCCTCGCAAGCTGCTGTTAACCAGGATGTATATTTAGACAATGAAAAACTAACAGCTACAGCTTTGGCTTTTGGCGAAAGCAGTGAATATGTTAAAATACCTTCAGGCAACAGAAACATTTCTTATACCGGAACAAATAGCGCAAGTACTGATACATCACTAAATTTTACGCCATCTATTACCTACACCACATTTTTAGTTACCAATAAAAAAGGCGATATGGAGGTTGTAAGTTATGAAGATAATTTGAGCAACACTGAAATTGGTAAAGCTAAAATTAAATTAATCAGTTTGAGCCCTAATTTTACAACAGGTATTAATGTAATGGTACAAGGAGGAACGCAATTTGTTAACGGTTTGGCTTTTAAAGAAGCTTCTTCTTACTTTACGGTTGATACAACTTTTAATCTAAGGTATAATGTTGTAGGTTCTGGTAACATTAAAACCATTGATAGTTCTGCTTTAGAGGCTGGTAAAATCTATACGATTTGGTTTAGTGGCACAACTGCAGCAACGTTACAGGCACATATTATTACCGATAATTAATTTTAACAAATTCATATGGTTTCTGTTATCTTTACGTTTTATTAGCATCAGTTTTACCTTATGAAAAATACAGTAGTGTTTGTTAAAACATTCTTTCTTTTTGCTTGTGCCATTTTAATCAGCTCTTGTATTAAAAACAATAATTTTATTAAAGGCGATGCAAAAATTCGTTTTTTCCATGCCGCTTCTACAGATACAACGCAAAATTTTTATTTAAACGGAATCCAGATCGGAACTTCTGTAACTTACAACGCGAATACGAGTTATGTTGTAATTCCAGGAGATTCTACTTTTAAAATTACAACGAAAAATATCAATAGCGGGGTTGATGTTACTTCTCTTCCAGATCAGGCATTTAAAATTGGCCAGAATTATTCTGTTTTTTACCTTAAAGAAGCTATCGATAAGCCAGCCAAGTTAAAAATCTACCAAGATGATGTAAAGCCCGATCTTGACTCTGCTAAACTAACATTTTTAAACCTGGGCTATACCTTAGGTTCCAGTGTGGTTATAACCGACAGTACAAATGTAGCAAGCCCTAAAGAATCTACTCTTGCTTACGGTGGTATCAAAACTTTTAAAGTGAAGGTTAACAAAGCAATGAAATTTGCCTTCAAGCTATCAAGCCCTACCGCAACAAATCCGCCTCCAATAGTAACACCGCTTGATACCTTTAATATTAATAAGGGTAGGGTTTACCTCATATTGCTTGATGGAGATAGAAAAGGTGAGCTTAAAAATAGGATAATATCCACCAATTAATATTTATTGCAATTTACTAGCACATAATCTCTATACTATTCATACTTTTGCCCAAAATCAGATCAATTGGAATTACTACATCAGCTTTTAGATTTTATTCTTCATATCGACGTTCATTTAGCAGAAATTGTAAACGAATACCGCACCTGGACTTACCTTATTTTATTCCTAATTATTTTTGCTGAAACTGGTTTTGTGGTAACACCATTTCTTCCGGGCGACTCTCTGCTTTTTGCAATGGGTGCTTTAATTGCAGGTGAACATGAAACTGGTTTAAATATCTGGATCATGTTGGTTATCTTAATTGTGGCCGCAATTTTAGGGAATACAGTAAATTACAAACTCGGAACGGTATTGGGAGCAGGTGTATTTAAGGAAAAAAACAAAATTTTAAAGCTGAAATATTACCATCAGTCACACGAATTTTTTGAGAAACATGGCGGTAAAGCGATTATGCTAAGTAGGTTTTTACCAATTTTTAGAACCATTGCACCTTTTGTAGCCGGAATTGCCAAAATGCCGTTTGGGCGTTTTACTTACTATAATATCATTGGCGGTGTTGCGTGGATAGTTGCATTGCTGTTGGGAGGTTATTTATTAGGCCAGATTCCCGTAATTAAAAATAATTTTGAGCTGGTAATTATCTTCATTGCTGTTGTAACTTTTGTTCCCGCCATCTGGGCAGCAGTTAGAAGCCGTTTACAGCCTAAGAAGATTGAAGAAATTATTGAAGTAGAAAACCCTAAAGGATAATTAAAGTTCGCGGCCAATCACTGAGCCCTGTTGGTATTTCTTTTCGGTTTTTGATTCATCTTTTTTCTCATCAGGTAATAATTCTGTTTTAACGAGGTTTTTCAGTACAGGCTGGCCGGCATCAACCCATGCTGAGTACCAAAAAGATCCAATTTCCAGTATTGCAGACCGCATTTGCTTTTCTACCATGTTATTCATCCTGTCGTGATAAGCTTTTGAATATGCTTTAGAGTACTGTTTAAGTACGGCATTATTCCGCTCTGAAAAACTATATTTTTGTGCAGAAGGGTACGATGCATTCAAGTCGGCCTCAAAAGTTAATACCGTATCAACAAGGCTATGTGTATGTTTAAGTATTTTCCAAGCTTCTTTGAGTGGGTTTTCGATATAATTTGCTTTGCCAACAACAAAATTATAATTGGTTGAAAATAATTCGGCAAGCGGCTTTCCCAAAAGGCATGGATTCCTACCTGGTTGCTCAGTTGACCATTGTGATTGGCCGTAGTATGGAGGGGAACATGTGCATCGCCGATGTAATGACCTAAATCAGCCGAATATTTCAAGATTTTTATCGAATCGCGAGTTTTAAAAGCTTTAACCAAGCTATAATAGGTGCGCTGAATTTGCCACGGCACAATCCCATCTGCATTTAGCTTTTTCAGCCCATATTTAGCCAATGCATCATTCCATTTTTCAGGAATACTATCAATATTTTTTTCATAATTTTCTACATCCAGGTAATGCCGGGGTGCTTCCAAAGTATCTGCATACCTGCGTTTATCAGGATCTACGGCGTGTTCGGTGATGTATTTGATATTCTTTTTATAGAAACCAATCATATCACCTGGTAAAGTGAAAATGGCAAGGTTGTTTATTCTTTGGTGTGCAAAGAATCCCCACGAAGTAAATAGAAAAATTGGGATGATTAACGCGGCTAAAATCGTTAATCTTTTCATATCTCTAATGTATGTATTTTTATTTTAATGCACTTATAGTTAGTCGTTTAAAATGATGTATTTTGAGCTTTTTGTGTCTATTTAATATTTTATTCACCATTTAAAAAGTTTAACATAAATGAAATCCGTTCATGCAATTCATTCTGATTTTCTTTTAATGTGGAGGTGGATAAATAAATTCTTATTTTTATCGTAAAATTATCCTATGGAATTATCCTGCCCAATATCAGCCGAAAGAGTAAATGAAAATGTAGTAAGGATCATTGCATTTATGGTTGCCCTTATTGCCCTTGCCTGTATCGCGTTTTCTAATTATTGGGCGATAGTTTTTTTACTTATTGATTTCGCATTAAGGGCTTTTTCATCAGGCAAATTCAGCTTGTTGAAAATTATAGCTTTAAAAATTTCCAATGTCTTTTCAATACCAATTAAAATGAAAGATCTGGCACCAAAAAAGTTCGCGTCAACCTTGGGCTTTGGATTTTGCCTGTTGATTACCGCGGTATCTTTATTCGATTTTTATAACTCGGCATTGATTTTTACCTCAATTATGATCATTTTCGCTCTTTTAGAGAGCTTGTTCGCCATTTGTGTAGGCTGTTATATCTATTCCTTTTTACAGATTTTTTCTAAAAAGAAAGCGGCTTAATTTATTTCTTTAAAGCCTCGCGTACTTTTGGCGCAATTTTACTTCCAAATAATTCAATTGATTTCATTAAGGCCATATGTGATGGTCCACCTACATCCATATGTGCAGAGAAACGTGTTAATCCAAAGGTTTCTTGCATGGCAAGAATTTTCTCTACTGATTCGTTTACATCACCAATAATCAGGGCACCGCTATTGCTTCTGCCCGCATCGAATTGATTGCGCTGGTAAGGTGCCCAGCCTCTCGATTTACCGATTCTATTCATTTGTGCAGAATAAAGTGGGTAATAATAATCTGCTACTTCAGCGCTGTTTTCTCCAAATAAAGCATGCATATGAACGCCTACTTCAAATTTAGCCATGTCATGTCCGTAAGCTTCATAAACCCTTTTATAATAATCAAAAAGAGGCTTAAACTGTATGGGCTGACCGCCAATAATAGCAAACATCACAGGTAAACCTAATCTGCCGGCACGTTCTACCGATTCTGGCGTGCCACCAACGGCTACCCAAATTTTTAAGTTATCGTTCACTGCTCTTGGTAATATTTCCTGGTTATTTAGTTCAGGTCTGAATTTACCTTTCCAACTGATTTTTGGTTCTTTATTTATTTTAAGCAGCAATTCTAATTTTTCTTCGTAAAGTTCATCGTAATCCTGCAAATTGTAACCAAATAAAGGAAAAGATTCGATAAAACTTCCCCGTCCAGCCATTAACTCTGCTCTTCCGTTTGAAATTAAATCTATAGTTGCAAAATTTTGGTAAAGCTTAACCGGATCTGACGAACTTAACACCGAAACCGCACTACTTAATTTGATGTTTTTGGTTACGGTAGCAGCAGCAGCTAAAATAATCTCAGGGCTCGATACAGCATAATCGGGGCGATGGTGTTCACCAATTCCATAAAAATCTAAGCCAACTTCATCCATTAATTTTATTTCTGCTATAATTTCCTGAAGTCTTTGTTGTGCGGGTTGAATTTCTCCTTTTGCATTGATCTGCAAATCGCCAAACATACCGATACCTAATTCCATAATGTTTAAATAATTTTAACAAAGGTAATTAGTATACTGGTAGTGATTTTTGATGTATGGTAAGAAAATGATGATTGCCACCGTCTTGCTGAACTTTTTAAAGCATTTGGAAATAGACCCTGAAATAAATTCAGGGGGACGACTATTCGTTTTGGCGATTATATGTAATCGCAATCTTCTTACTGAACTTGTTAAAGCATCTTTTGGAAATAGACCCTGAAATAAATTCAGGGGGACGATTAACCTTTCTGGCTATTAATTTTAACCGCAATAATCTTGCTGAACTTGTTAAATCATTTCGGAAATAGACCCTGAAATAAATTCAGGGTGACGATTAACCTTTAAAGCTATTAATTTTAACTGCAATCATCTTGCTGAACTTGTTACAGCATCTTTTAGAAATAGACCCTGAAATAAATTCAGGGGGACGATTAACCTTTCTGGCTATTAATTTTAACCGCAATAATCTAGCTGAACTTGTTAAAGCAACTTCTAGAAATAGACCCTGAAATAAATTCAGGGAGACGTGAATATGTTAAAAAACGGTAACTATGAACTAATAACTATCAACTAACAACTATCAACTAACAATTGTCAACTGAAAACTACTCAATCTTCTTCCCCTTCATTGCTGTGGAAATCGCTGCATCCATTACGCGCTCTGCAAAAGGACGTGTAAATTCATTCAGGTCATCAGCTTTTTTCAAAATGGTATCTTTTTCCTGGGTAGACAGTGCTGTTTTTAGTGCTTCTATGTAGGCAACCGTTTCTGCGATTTCAGCTTCAGTTAAATGTTCTGCATGTTTTTTAATAAAACCTTCAGCGGTATAAACCAGTTGTTCACCTTCACTTCTTGCTTCTATCAGCATACGTTGTTCTACATCGCTTTTTGCATGCTCAATGCTATCTAAAAGCATTTTTTCAACAGTGTCATCACTTAAGCCATAGCTTGGTGTAATTTCGATCTCTTGTTTAACGCCAGAACGTAATTCAATTGCCTGAACGGTTAAAATGCCGTCGGCATTTAACAAAAAGTTAATATCCACCTTAGGCAAACCGGCCGGCATTGCAGGAATTCCTTTTAAATCAAACTCTGCCAGTTTTCTATTTTCCTTCACCAGATCACGTTCACCCTGATAAACAGAAACTTTCATGTTTACTTGTCCATCGATAGAGGTGGTGTATTGGCGACCTGCTTTTGTAGGTACTTTATTGTTTCTTGCGATAATAACGTCCATTAAACCACCCATAGTTTCTATACCTAGAGATAATGGCGTAACATCCAACAATAAGATATCGGAGCGGTTTCCAGCCAAAACATCAGCCTGAATGGCTGCGCCAAGGGCTACTACTTCATCAGGGTTGATGTTATCCTGTGGTTTTTTACCGAAGAAATTTTCTACAGCCTGTTTTACATATGGTGTTCGGGTAGAACCTCCCACTAAAATTACTTCATCAATATCGCTTGCAGATAAATCTGCATCTTTTAATGCATTTTTACAGGCAGTGATGGTTTCTTCTACCTTTGATGAAATTAACGTTTCAAAAGTTTGTTTATCAAGCGTACACCAAATATCGCCAACCTGTTCGTTATATAAATTTTGAGTTGATAAGGCTTTTTTCGCTGCCTCTGCCTGTAAACGCAAAGTTTGCATCAATATATTGTTTTGCGCAACTTCTGCTACATCAAGGTTGTTTTTTTCTAACCAATAATTTAAAATGGCGCGGTCAAAATCATCGCCACCTAAATAAGTATTGCCGTTTGTGGCCAAAACTTCGAAAATTCCATTCTGAATCTGTAGAATAGAAACGTCAAATGTTCCTCCGCCTAAATCGTAAACTGCAATTGTTTTTTGTTGCGAAGGATCTAATCCAATTCCATAAGCCAAACTTGCCGCGGTAGGCTCGTTCACAATGCGCATCACATCTAAACCGGCCAGCTTTCCTGCATCGCGGGTGGCCTGGCGTTGACTGTCGTTAAAATAAGCTGGAACAGTAATTACGGCGCGATTAACAGGTGTTTTTAGCGCATGTTCTGCTCTTGCTTTGAGTTCTTTCAAAATCTCACCGGATAATTCAATCGGTGTGTAGAAACGGTCGCCGGCATGGATTTTAACCAACGCATCACTATCATCGTCTATAATCTTGTAAGAAAAAATATCCTTGTGTTCGGCTACATCTTTGTAAGAGCGGCCTAATAATCTTTTTACAGAAAAAATGGTATTTGAAGGATCTGTTGTTAAGTATTCTTTCGCTTCATTACCTACAACGGCCTCATTTTGGCCATTAAAATATACCACCGATGGTACCAATATTCCTTTACCTGCATCGTTAATTACCTGTGGATTTTTATCTGGATTGATAAACGCCACCAAACTATTGGTTGTGCCTAAATCGATTCCAACTATAATTTCTTCCTTCTGAAACGAACCTGTAGCAAGGTTAATTGATATTTTTGCCATGGTTGCAAATTTACAATAATGTTGTAAGGTTTTAGGGTTGAAATGTTTTAATGTTGTCAAGATTGAAATTCGTTTTTCTCAAATTGAATTAGGGTTTGGAAATGAAGTGTTTGGTAATTCTTTGGTTGCTGCAGTCCTGCTGTCCCTTTTGCCGATTGAAGGATCGGCATCCGTACCATCAGGTTTATTTTACAAGGATTGTATTGCGTGAGTGTGAAGATGTTTTGGTCTGTGGGGACACAGACCGAGGGATTAATAATATAATTATTTGGTCATGAACTACCTAATCTCCATTAAAACCTCCAAACTACTTTCTATTCTTCTCTTCAATCCACAGGCTCATGTACTTTGTGCTTTGTGCAGTGTGGTGATTTAGAATTTGGCCAAAAAAATTATCCTGACGGTGTTGAATTAAACCTGAAATTAACCTTTCAACTTCTGATGTAAAATGATCAATAAATTGTTTTGCCGAATATCTTTGGTTAATAATCTGAATGCCATGTTGTTGCGCTATTTGCCAGCTATTTCTATCCTGATAAAGTTCTACGGCTTTAACTATAAATTCGTCTAAATTATCCTCAACATAACCGTTCCATTCTAAATTGCCTTTCATGGCTTCTGCACCGATAGAAGTGGTAACGGATGGTGTACCTGTCTGCATGGCATCGATAAATTTGCCTTTTACTCCTGCACCAAATTGAATGGGTGCCAACAATACCTTATGTTTGGAAATGGTTTCTTTGGCATTTAGTGCTCTACCTTTGATCATAAATTTTTCGACTTTATTATCCAGTTGTAGAACCTTTTGAGAGGGGTATGCACCATAAATATTAAGCTTTGCTCCAGGGAGTTTTTTCCGTAGTATTGGCCATATTTTGGTTTTTAAAAACTGTACGGTATTCCAGTTCGGTTCGTGCAGGAAGTTACCTATGAAAATAAAATCAGATCGATCTTCAAACGGTATCCAGTTTTTGATGGTATCGGTATCAATTTCTTCTTCAAGAAAAGGTAGATAATAAATCAATGAGCGGTCAATTTTAAAATCTGTTGTTAAAATATCCATCTCAGTTTCTGAAATAATTAAGGATAAATCACAACGTAGAATTGACGCAATTTCTCTTTTAGCGGTATCTGAAAATAAATCTAAAGCTTGTTTTTTTTTATCGCTCAGCTCGCGGGCACTCCGCAGTAAGTGTAAATCTTCAGTATCTAAAATTCTTAGTGCATGTGGGCATTCCTGCTGTACTCTCCAGCCATACTGTTCCTCAATCATAAAACGATCGAAAAGTACGATTTCGGGATGCAGTTCTCTCAAAAATGCGTTAAAACTTTCGTTATTCAGTTTAATTTCCTGCTCAGAAACACCAATTTCATTAAAATTAAAGCTAAAATCACTTTTTGATGCTGCTGACGCAAAAGTGATCTGATAATTTTTTGATAGAAATAAATTAACCAGTTGGATCATTCTTGTTCCCGCTGCTGATGAAGTGGGTTCGGGCCACACCAATCCGATTATCAATAATTTCTTAGCATCTTTATTCATGTTCCTGCAAAATAAACTCTTTTTTTCGGCTCCCACAGATAAATTTAGTTTTGCAGCGTGAAAAGTAAAATCTACATGATCTAAAAATCTGCCCAAAATATTAAACGTATCTTAAATATTCCTAATTTTGTAGCTCAACACAAAGCATTACATGTTAGGATTAAAATTATTGACAGACCCGCGTTGGGCGAATATTGCGGAATCGAATTTAGAGGAAATTTTATCTGATCATGCCTGGTGCGAACAAAAAGCAGCAACAAATGCAATTACCTTGATTACGCAAAATTCTGAACATCAGGATCTTGTAGATGTGTTAACAGCGATTGCCATCGAAGAAATGCAACACTTTCAAATGGTAATTAACATTATAAAAAAACGCGGTTATACCTTAAGTAGAGAACGTAAAGATGACTATGTTGGCCGTTTGGTAAAGTTTAGCAAAAAAGATGGTAGCCGGAATATGGCATTTATTGACAGATTGTTGTTTGCCGCAATGATTGAAGCCAGAAGCTGCGAACGTTTCAGGGTATTATCGTTAAATATAAAAGATGAGGAACTGGCCAGGTTTTATCACGAATTAATGGTATCGGAAGCTGGCCATTACACTACATTTTTAAATTTCGCCCGTAAATACAGTACTGATGTAGATGTGGATAAACGCTGGAAAGAGTGGCTGGATTTTGAAGGAGAACTGATTCAGAGTTTCGGAACTAAAGAAGCAATACACGGATAGTTAAGTTTTCGGTTTGCAGTTTTTCATCGTCAATTGTTAATTGGCAACTGTTAACTCCTTTTTATGTATATTCCATAACCAGATTACAATATCCTGGTAGCTATCTATTCCTTTTTTCTGGTTGTTTAACTTTAAGAAACTGTCGAAAGCGGCATCCATGTAACCGAACATATCGCCATTGTATTTTCTCCAAAATTCTTTTTCTGTTTTAAAATCTGCTAAAACTTGTGGCAAAATTTTCGAATAAAGTATTTTATAATCGTCAGGAGATTTCATTCTGATTTCGAACAAAATATACCGCAACATTTCATAATTGGCAGAATATTGGTAATTCACATCACTACTGTTACTGGCCGTTAGGTACCCCAATAGGTTAGCTTCGTCTTCGTAGGCAATGCCAAGTTGATGTCCGATTTCGTGGCAACTTACATAAGGTTTTACAAAGTCAGGAAGATTCATATTCATATTGGCTTCGCCTGAAAGCGGGGCATAATAGCCTTCGATTCCGATTTTACTAATTATCCATGCGTTTAAAACCGACTTTAAACAAGGGTTTTGATATCGAAATAAGTGATTCTTTTGCGACATGAGTGAATAAGCTTCTGACGATTTTACTTCCAGTTTCTTAATCGTATAAGCGGGGATTTTGCCTTGTTTAAGCTTAAGGTTATTGGTTTTTTGCACAAAATAATCACCAAGGAGAACCAATTCTTTAAGGTTATACTTTTCATTGCCTATGCCTAATTCTTCACTAACACTTGGTCGACTGTAATTTAAGCCCCATACAATTTTAAAAATGGTATAGAGAACCAGAAAAAAGTTGAGCACTTGTAAAGGAACAAAAATCCTATCCGTCTTTTTTAGTGATTTTCGTTGCTTATAAAACCTAAAAATCTTATAAAATACAAAGCCAATAAGCAAAGCATAGATAATATCGCCGATGGCAAAAGGGAAAATGGACGATATAAATCTTAATGCTGAAGAAATATAAGGGTAAAAGCCTGTTGAATAATATTTTTGGACAAGGGTGGGGAAGAAGCCAAAGGTGAAAATTAAGATGGCAAGACCAAGTAAAATGAATAATTTGATGAGTAATCGTCGGGCTATCATGATTTATTTATAATGGCCTCTTAGTGAATGGATATGTAAGGCATCGTTTAATATCTGATAGATGATTCTGTGTTCGCGATTTATTCTCTGGACCATAAACTGGATAAACTATGTTTTAAAGGTTCTGGTTTTCCAATCCCTTCATACGGGTCTTTCAAAATCGCAATAATTAACTGTCGAATCTTCTTCTGAATTGTTTTATTTCCAGATTTTTTCCAAAATTTGATGTCGGCTAAGGCTTCATCATAATATATAATATCCATGGTATTGAGCGCTTAATGGATTTATTTTATCATGGTTTATACGTCACCAAGAGCTTATTTCCATAAATCTTCTACGGCAATTTTGACACCTTTTCCCGCTTTCATTTGTTCTTGACTTCTTTTTATTTTAGCTACAAATTCTGGGTTATACGGACTTTCTTCTGTTTCAAAATCGATCTTCAAAACTTTCATAACAACTTTCAAGGCAGTAGCTTCTTCTTCGTTTTTTGGATGTGCAATTAATGTTTCCATATATAATAACTTTATATTAAAACAAATATAACAAATCTATCTGGCAAAAGTTAGGCGTTTTCCGATCCGATCAGTCGTGAATTTACCTTTTTGATAAGCTAAATTGCCTGATACAAAAGTATGTGTAATACTCGCCTGGAAAGTATCTCCATCAAATGGGCTCCAGCCACATTTGTAAAAATTATTAAGCTTGGTTACCGTCCATGAATCTTTTAAGTCTACCAAAACTAAATCAGCCCAGTACCCTTCGCGTATAAATCCGCGTTTTTCTATATCAAAACAAATCGCGAGGTTGTGTGCCGTTTTTTCAACAATTTTCTCTAAAGAAATTTTACCCTGTAAATGCATTTCCAGCAAAGCAGGCAAAGCATGCTGAACCAATGGACCCCCTGATGGAGCCTGACTGTAAGGCTGTTGCTTTTCTGCCAATGTATGTGGTGCATGATCTGTGGCAATTACATCGATATAATTTTCTAACACACCTTTGAGCACCCCTTTTTGATCATCTTCAGTTTTCACAGCCGGGTTCCATTTAATAAAATTTCCCTTTGCCGCGTAATCCTTATCGTTAAACCATAGGTGATGCACGCAAGCTTCGGCTGTAATTTTTTTATCTTTTAATGGAGTAATATTATCAAATAAAGCAATTTCTTTTGCTGTAGAGATATGTAGAATGTGTAAACGCGTTTGATAAGTTTTAGCCAGTTCTACCGCTAATGAGGATGATTTATAACAAGCCTCAGCACTACGGATCAGTGGATGCATTTCAATTGTAAGATCCTCACCGTATTTTGCTTTAAATTCGGCAAGATTATGGCGAATAGTGGCTTCATCTTCGCAATGGGTTGCTACCAAAATCGGTGCTTTGCTAAAGATGTTTTCTAACGTTTTTTCGTTATCAACCAGCATATTTCCTGTGGATGAGCCCATGAAGACTTTAATTCCGCAAACATTTTTTGGATCCGTTTTTAGTACCTCTTCAATATTATCGTTACTGGCGCCCATATAAAATGAATAATTGGCCAGCGAAGTTTGTGCGGCAATTTCATATTTATCAGCCAGTAAATCTTGTGTTAAGGTATTGGGTACAGTATTAGGCATTTCCATAAAGGATGTAATCCCACCGGCAACGGCAGCCATACTTTCGGTAAAAATATCTGCTTTATGGGTTAAGCCCGGCTCGCGAAAATGCACCTGGTCATCAATCATTCCTGGTAAAAGGTATTGGCCTTCTGCGTTAATTTCTTGTGCATCGGCAGCAGATAAATTTTGGCCTATTTTGGTTATCAATCCATCTTTTATCAATACATCAGCAACAATTTTTTGTCCTTCATTTACAATTGTGGCGGCTTTTATCAGGTAAGTATTCATACTTTCAAAGGTAAAAATAGATTTGAGAAGTTAGATAGGAGATTTGAGAATTTTGACACGCTGGTTAAGCAGAAAGAGGTATAGAAGAGTTTTAATGTTACTGTTTTGAATAAAATAAACCGGAAAATTACTGGCATGAAGTAGAGCAGATTGTGGGGCTTGATGAAAGAAGAATTCCTGAAATTGCTTTTCTACTCATTCTTATAAAAGGAGCCCTGTTTTTGAATGTGATGGAAACCATCTGCCTAACACCTTCAAACCCTCAACCTTAATCACTATCTTTGTGCGCTATGGCAAAATCGTTCGAAGAATTTAAGTTAAACAGGCAAATTTTAAATGCAGTTGCCGATGCAGGTTACACCGTTGCCACGCCGATACAGGAAAAAGCAATTGCTCCGGTATTATCGGGACAGGATATTTTTGGTATTGCCGAAACCGGTACAGGGAAAACCGCGGCTTTTGTTTTGCCTATTTTAATGCAATTAAAATATGCTCAGGGTGACAATCCCAGGGCTTTGATTTTATCTCCAACCCGCGAATTGGCCATGCAAATTGCAGAGCATGTAAAGTTGTTTTCTACACATACCGATCTACGTTCATTGGTAATTTTCGGTGGAATTGGTCCAAAAACGCAGAAGGAACAGATTGCTAAGGGTATCGACATTTTGATTGCTACCCCTGGGAGATTTTTGGATTTGTACTTGTCTGGCGATATCAATACCCAAAGTCTTAAATTTTTAGTGTTGGATGAAGCTGATAAAATGATGGATATGGGCTTTATTGGCTCAATTCACCGAATTTTAGAAATTGTTCCACGTAAACGCCAAAATTTGCTGTTTTCGGCAACAATGAGTGAGCTAGTGCAAAAAATTGCCGGCGATTTCCTGAATAATCCACTTGTGATTGAGGCATCTGCGCAAGCAACCCCGGCTGCAAATGTAACACAGGCCTTATATTACGTTCCGAATTTTAAAACGAAAATTAACTTGCTTCAGCATTTGCTAAAGAATGACGAGGCTTTTAACCGCCTGATTATTTTTTGTAAAACCAAAACCGTTGCAGATAACATATATAGTTTTATCGAACGGAGGTATGGTGCCGATAATGTTCGCGTAATACATGCCAATAAAGGTCAGAATACAAGAATTAACTCTATAAATAGCTTTAAAGAAGGCAATATCAGGGTTTTGGTTGCTACAGATGTTGCGAGTAGAGGGATTGATGTAAGTGATGTAAGTCATGTAATTAATTTCGATGTGCCTATCATTATTGAAGATTATGTGCACCGTATCGGGCGTACAGGTAGGGCTTTTGCCAAAGGCGATGCGATAACTTTTGCTACAGATGCTGAAAAATATTATATCCGCAAAATCGAAAAACTGATCCGCCAGTATATTCCTGTTGTTGAAATTCCTGAAGGAGTTTTTATTGATGAAACCCCTTACGAAGAACGTCAACACATTGCGAAGGAAATTGATATGCAAAAACGGAAAGAAGATCCTGATTTTAAAGGTGCTTTCCATGAGAAAAAACATGCTGCTGCAATTGAAAAAAAGGTAAGGGAAAAAGCGAAAGCAAAGGCCGGAAAGCAGATTAAGAGCTTTAAAAAAGGTAAAAAATTCGATAAGAAAAAGTAATGAACCCGACGCAATTAAAATAAGTGTTAATTTTCTAAATAATTATTTAAATCGTCAAAGGCTCCATCTGACAATTTAAAACAATAAATAAACACAGATGAAACTTAGGATTACGCCTTTGAATATCATTAGTGCCGCAGGATTAGGGCTTGTGGTTGTAAATCTTTTATCGGATAAAAGTACAGCACCCAGACATGTAAACATGGATGGTTTTTACCTGCTTATTTTGGGCTGTTTAATTGTGGTAACATTTATAACTGATATGATTTTTCGTTTTACCTTAAAAGATTTAAAAAGAATTTGGGTAGTAGAACTGATTTTTATTGTAATTGCAGCAGTAATTATGTTGATTTTACAAAAGGTAACGTAATCAAACCGTAAAAATCGCTGTTCAATCTTTATCGGTTTAAGCAACCAATCAGAGGAATCAAATTAAATAAGCATCTTTGCATCCGGAAAAATTAACCGATCTAATTGGAGAAATCTATTGAAGCGGTGCAATCAATATTAACATGAGAAAAGCAGAAATTAAAATAACCGTTGAGTTAGACGATAACAATATGCCAGAGAATATTCTTTGGGAAAGTACCGATGCACAAACAACAGATCAGGTGCCAGTAAAATCGATGATTCTTGCCCTTTGGGATCATAATTACAAAAACTCGATGCGTATTGATCTCTGGACAAAAGATATGCCTGTTGATGAAATGAAACGTTTCTTTTACGAAACTTTGCAAACAATGGGAGATAGCTTTTTGAAAGCCACAAACGAAACTTTAATAGTTGAAGATCTGCGCGATTACTGTGCACACTTTGCCGATAAAATGGGGATTATTGAAGGGCAGTAGTTTAGGCAATAGTTAATGGATAAAAATGCCAGGCATTTAGCTGAAAATTTTGAAACCATCAGCTTGTGTCAGATGTGTTAATCAATTCTAATAGTTTTCGCATTTAGAATTTTTGAAAAATACAGATTAGGCTGTTACACTATAGGCAATCAACTATTGCACATTAACTAATGCTGAAACAGATACTAATCCAAACAATTTATCCATTAGGGAAGTTTTGAGATAGGCAGGCCAATTAATTATATTACCGTGGACTATCATTAACTCCAAAACAGTTTGACCATTCATACAATTAACCATTATAAAAATGTTAGTATTAAATAAATTCAGGGCTTGGTTAGGCATAATATTATGCGTTATTGCTGGTTTTTGCCCAATTTTAAAGGTACCTATTAAAGGGAACTGGAATTTGTATCAATCAGATGCGCGTTTATTTCTAATTACCTATGCGATAATAGCCATTTCAGTTCTATTCCTTTTTATCAGAAGTGTTGGTGCATTTAGGTTTATGAGTTTTGTTATGGCAATATGGTATGTTTTAGCTGTTGTAGCCGTTTATTTTACCGCCAACAATTACACCAAATATGGTTTCGCCAATAAGTTGATCGGTAAAGTAGTACACTTCCAATGGGGTTGGATTGTACTTTTGGTAGGCGTAATATTTATGCTCTTTAGTGTTAAACGCGGCGAAAAAATTACAGCTTAAACTTTTTCGTGCAACTGCGAGGTTAGTTTAGCTACCTCATATCCTTTAGCTTTACATCTGGCTATTATTTCATCATGAGTTTTCTTTGGCATTGTTTGATTACGGCTCATGATGAACAAAAATTTATGATCAGGGTGGCCAACCACCACGTAAGAATAATCATCAGCCAGCTCAATAATCCAGTAATCAACCTTTATCGGCCAAATAAACTGCGCCTGTAATTCTCCTTTATCACCATCTTCTGAAGGAAACATTTTCGAACTCCTGGAGTACACCTTATCATCGCCCGGTTTTTTATAGGTAGTAAATACATTGTAATAACCATCTTTATTCAAGGTATACTTTGTGGTTGTTTCCCGGCTTCCTTTATCAAAAATTGTAGGAATAGAATATAACGAATACCATGTTCCAGAATATTTTTTTAAATCTAATTTAGCCACAGGAACATTTTTTTCCATGGGCAGGTAAGTTAAAAGAACAAGCAGGAGTGAGCAGATCGTTTTCATAATAGTAGGTTTTGCTATTATTTACGGATTTGACCCAATTTTGGTTTTAACAGTCTTAGTCTAAAGTAAAATAATCATCTGCATCTTCTTCCAGCGGAATATAAATTCTTTCCCATTCAATACCATCTACAATTTCCCAGGTATGCCCTTCTCCAGCGGTATCATTGGCAATAAGCACAATTCCTGGTTCTATAAGAAAGGTTTCTCCGTTACTAACTGTAAACTTCAATTTACCTTTAAGCGTAATAACATATTGTCTCCTTGGTGCCGGATGAGGGATTTTCTCTAAAGTGGAAACATCGGTTTGGGCAAAAAAGTAATTTGCATTAATGTGCTGACGGATTGGGATCTTGCCAGTTTCAAATGCACATTTGTCGCCTTCAATATTGATTAAACGTATAGCTTTTAAGTAGTTGTTTGGCGTTCCGGCTTGGTTTGTATTCATCTGCTAAATAGGGGTTAAAATTTTAATTCTGTTTGTCCTTTTCTGGCAACTTCACTTTCATGTTGAAGCAGCCATTTTTTGCGCCATAGGCCACCCGCGTAACCAACCAGTTTGCCGTTGCTGCCAATTACCCGGTGGCAAGGTACTACTATTGCAATATTGTTTTTTCCATTTGCCGATGCAATAGCCCGGATCGCCAAAGGATGATGCGCAGAAAATTTGGCATATGAAGTGGTTTCACCAAAAGGTATGGTTACTAAGTTCTGCCAAACCTCCTGTTGAAACGCTGTTCCCGTTTGTTTCATAGGGAAATTGAAAACCTGCAGTTCGCCTTTAAAATAATCATTTATTTGCCTTGCAACATTCGCAGTAAGCTGGTTTTCTGCCATACCTTTAGTGTCTTTTTCGGCAAAAGTAATAGCATACACAAATTCATCATCAGCAAAGATGGTTATTTTTCCAACTGGCGATTCTATAACTGATGCGTAATCCATGTTTTCTATGCCTTCTGTACTTTCGTGGCTAATTTCCTTAGGGTTTTATCTAAAACAAAATTACAACAATACAACAATTTAAGCGCGCAATATTTATCAATAAAAGTATATTTGCGGTTATGCAATTGGCCAAAGAGGTTAAATATTTAATACATAAGGAAGTACTGCTAGAGTGGCGTTCAAAATACACCATTAACGGTGTATTGCTTTATGTGGTTTCTACTATTTTTACCTGTTACCTGTCGTTTGTTAGCCTTGGCGATAAATTAACCTGGAATGCTTTGTTTTGGATTATCATGCTTTTTGCCTCCATTAACGGCGTATCGAAAAGCTTTTTGCAAGAAACTAAAGGACAGCAATTATACAGTTACATTCTGGCCAGCCCTGCTGCAGTTTTAATTTCTAAGATGGTTTACAACATCCTTTTAATGCTGGCTTTGACTACAATTGCGCTTGGATTTTACATTTTAGTTTTTGGTACATATCCTGATACTAATCTACTAATGTATTATATTGCTATTATTTTAGGTGCAATTAGTTTTTCGACTGTTTTCACCATGGTATCTGCCATTGCGAGTAAGGCTGGCAATGGTGGTATGTTAATGGCCATTTTAAGTTTTCCGATTATTATCCCGGTACTCATACTCTTAATCAGATTAGCTAAGAATGCAGTTGATGGCCTGCCGTGGGATACGAGTTATGATGAAATAAGCATGCTTTTAGCCGTTAACGTTGTTACTGTTGCAACAGCATTATTGTTATTTCCTTACCTTTGGAGAGAGTAAAGTAGTATAAAAATTATAGAGTTTAATAAATATTATAATATATGAGTAAAACATGGTGGAAAGTTCTGGGAGCCATATTGGTTTTGTATTCAACCGTAGGTGGATTATTAATTGGTGTACCTAGGTTAGCAATTTTGAATGAAACTATAAGGAACCTGTATTTTCATGTACCCATGTGGTTCGCTATGATTACACTTTTTTCTATTTCAGTTTTTTATAGTATTATGTTTTTATTAAAGGGAGAAGAAAGCTATGATACTAGAGCAGTTGAAAGTGTAAATGTTGGGGTGGTCTTTAGTATCCTCGGTTTAATAACTGGGTCGTTATGGGCAAAATATACCTGGGGACAATTCTGGAGTTTTGATGTTAAACAAAATTTTAGTGCAATTGCAATATTATTATATTTTGCTTATTTAATTCTTCGCAATGCAATTGATGAAGAACAAAAAAGAGCAAAAATATCAGCCATTTACAATATTTTTGCTTTTCCTATGATGGTAGTCCTTATTATGGTACTCCCAAGGCTGTCAGATTCATTACACCCTGGCAATGGTGGCAACCCAGGCTTTAATAGTTACGATTTAGATAGCAGAATGAGAGCAGTTTTATATCCAGCATTTATTGGTTGGTCTATTATTGGCTTTTGGATTTATACCATCCGTTTCAGAATACGTTCAATAGAAAACAAACAACAACATAATTAAAATGAAAAAGATATTTTTCTCCTTAATATTAATGATCGCCACTTTGCAACTATTTGCTCAGGATAACGGTGTAGAAATGGCCGATAGCCTTCGCAGCAATGGAAAAATCTACGTTGTTGTAATTTGTATCGTAATTATTCTTGTAGGCCTGCTTGCTTATCTTTTCACAATTGATAAAAGATTAAAGAAAATTGAAAAAGAAAACCACAATAGCAAATAATAGTACCTTAAAGGATTATAGCTATAAATATTTTATCGTTTCAAATGGCAATAAATAAATGCGTTATTGCTGATAATTTCATAAATTTTATATTTATCTTATTGTAAAATAGGATGTTATCGATTTTTAAAGTGCTAATTAAAGATACAAGCCAGTAAAGACATAAAATACCTACATCGCAGTATTGTTTTTTGATAATTTATTGATCAAGTTTGGTTAGTTAAAAATTAAATCAACGGGACGATTTAGATTAACATTGAAAAGTGATCAACATAATTGGTCACTTTTTTTATGTCTTAATTCCCGTGTCGAATTACAATATTCGTAATATTAGCCCGTTTTTATTGCCCTGTTTGTTAAGCGTTGTAATAAAAGCATGATTTAAATATTTTTTTTATAATTTTTTTAGGTTGAAATAAGCTTTAATAAAAGCGATAAAAATGGTCGTTTTTCTAATCTTTCCCAAAGCATTTATCTGCGTTTAAATAGGTATTAGTATTGTTTTTGAACAATTCGCTACAATTGGTATAAGTACTATGGATACTGCAAATCAGCGTGGTGTTTGGTGTACACTAAGTCTTTTTTCATTTGGATATGTGCGGTTTTTTTAGGCAATTTTGCATCGAAAACTTATTCATATTAAAAAATAAATAATGGCTAATCTAGCAGACGAGAACAAGTTCTTTGCAGATGTTTGTAAAAACTTTGACAGTGCGGCTCAATTCACCAATCATCCGGAAGGTTTATTGAACCAGATTAAAACATGTAATAGTGTATATCGTTTCCAGTTCCCAATACGCCGCGGAAACGGTTTTGAAGTAATTGATGCCTGGCGTGTAGAGCACTCTCACCATATGAGCCCTACAAAAGGTGGTATCCGTTATAGCGAAATGGTAAACGAAGATGAGGTTATGGCACTTGCAGCCTTAATGACATACAAATGTGCTATTGTTAACGTTCCATTCGGTGGTGCAAAAGGTGGGATCAAAATTAACACCAAACAATATAGCGTTGCCGAATTGGAAACGATTACCCGCCGTTATACTACAGAATTAATTAAGAAAAACTTTATCGGTCCCGGTATTGATGTTCCAGCTCCTGATTATGGATCTGGAGAACGCGAAATGAGCTGGATTGCCGATACTTATATGACCATGAACCCTGGCCAGTTGGATGCCTTAGGCTGCGTAACTGGTAAACCAATTGCTCTACATGGTATCCGTGGTCGTAAAGAAGCTACCGGCCGTGGTGTGGCTTATGCCGTACGCGAATGTGTAGAAGTTGCAGAAGATATGGCCAAAATTGGTTTTAAAGCAGGTTTAGGTGATAAAAGAGTAATTGTACAGGGTTTAGGTAATGTGGGTTATCACTCAGCTAAATTTTTGGCCGAATTTGGGGCTACTATCGTAGGCTTATGTGAATATGAAGGCGCAATTTATAATCCCAACGGATTAAATGTTGATGAAGTTTTTGCACACCGTAAAAATACAGGCTCTATTTTAGGTTTCCCAGGTGCTACCGATTTTAAAAACTCAATGGAAGGTTTAGAGCAAGATTGCGATATTATTGTTCCGGCGGCTTTAGAAAACCAGTTTACTGAGCTTAACATCCGCAACGTTAAAGCAAAAATTATTGCTGAAGGTGCAAACGGACCAACTACACCAGAAGCTGAAGCTATTTTTACTGAAATGGGTGGAATTATTATTCCTGATATGTATTGCAATGCCGGCGGGGTTACGGTTTCTTACTTCGAATGGTTAAAAAACCTTTCTCATGTTGCTTTCGGACGTATGGAAAACCGTTATGCGGCAAATTCTAATGCAAACCTGATCAATACTTTAGAAAACCTGACTGGTAAAACGATCTTGCCTGAGCACCGTTTGATGATTGTTAAGGGTGCCTCAGAAATGGAATTGGTAAACTCTGGTTTAGAAGATACCATGATCCATTCTTATCATGAAATTCGCGAAACTTTGAAGAATAAACCAGGCACGCAGACATTAAGAACTGCTGCTTTTGTAAATTCAATCGATAAAATTGCAGTTTCTTATATGAATTTAGGCGTTTGGCCATAATGCTTAGTTTTTTATCCTGAGCTTTTTGAAGGATCAAGAACTAAATGAAAGCCTTGCAGGATTAAAACTGCAAGGCTTTTTTTATTCGTTTTTAAGAGTTATGATCTGAATATATTGCCAACTATTAAAGCCGTTTCTAGCTCTTTTTATTTTGAAATGAATGCTCCTGTATTAATATTCTTATTAGAGTTGCTTTAAATCACCCTTTATCTGCAAAATTAGCCTATTTGCGTACCGGAATATCAGTTGGTAAATTAAATTTGATCTGGCTGTTGATACCATTTTTAAAGGTTTTTAAAAGCTGAATTAATGCATTTGCGTTTTGATTTGAAAACAGTAATTCCGATTCCAGTTTAATTTTATCTTTTCCTGTGCTTTTTGCTTTAATTTCCAGTTGGCTAAAGTTGCTTAAATTCTCAGCGATAAGTGGCATTGGCATTTGCTTCAACAATTTTTTAAAATCTATTTTAAGGTAAAAGAAATCTTCGGAGGATATTTTATTAAGGTCAGGTTTAAGATTTGGTAAAGTACTCAACTGAATATTGCCTTTGGTACCTTTAAAATAAGTTTGATAAAGTGGAATTATTGTTCTGCTGATTTTTCCGGTTGATTCATCCAGCGCACCTAAAGATTTTAGATAATTACTTACTTCCTGATCATTTGCACTCATGTTAATAGATATAGCCGGAATCTTTTTGTCCTGAAGAATTTTTTTCTCCACCCGTTCAAAATCATCATTATATTCATAACCAACAACAGTATCGACTTGGGTAATGGTGTTGGTCCATTCAAAATCAAGGTAATCTTTGTAAAATTTCGAAAAGTTATATTTTGAAAGAATAGAAGTATTTGGTGACTGATTATTTTTCGATACATCGGATTTATATTTTCCGTTTAACCACATGCTTACGGTACTTTCAGGATTCAAAACGCGATGTTTTGGTTGCAGTGCAGGTTCAATCCATTTATTGATAAATTCATTGCTGAAACTGATTTTTCCATCGGTAAAGCTAATCTTGCACAAATTGTTGCTATCCTGAAAAACTAAATGATCGGTGAGGTTAACGAGGTTGTTGAATTTGCTTTCACCAATTTTTACAATGTTTTTTTTATTCAGGATATCTGTAAGTACTGTTTTAACCTGTTCTTTTTGAGGAGAAAAGGCTAAAACAGCATTTGATTTGTTGAATAAAATTGAGATGGTCGAATCTTTTGATTGAAAGAAACCTGACTCTTTTTTCATTAATGGCAGGAAAGTATTTTTCTCAATAAATCGGTTAAAAGCCAACGTATCTGTAATTTCAAGGCTCGAAAAGAAGGTTGTTTTTGCTTTTTCAGCCAAGGTATATATATAGATGTTTGCCGGAATTTTCAAGCCTGTTTTTAAATCCTCTATTTTATCCTTTATGCCTTTTTTATCCCCTCCAGTATATTGGTTGGGATGTTTTATATAACTAATTGCGATGGTTTTATATAATTCATCAACATTAATTTTTAGCAGGGCAGTGGCAGAAGTTGGGATTGATATCTTATTCGCCTGTATCTGCCGATACTTGAAAAAGCCGAAATAACAGATCAGCAGCAATATTACTATTGCTGCTGTTATTTTTAAAAATTTCATCATAGAAAAGGTTAACTGTTTAAAGTGGTTAATAGGTTAACTACTTGAAAATTGTTATTAAAACAAGCAAGTGATTACTTCGCTGCATTTTCTATTAAAGAGAACAGGTATTTCAATGCATTTTCGTGTCCGTTCGGTATTTCTGCACTAATATCTGCTGAAACCAATCTACCTTTAATCGGGTTCGATTTCATATATACATTGCCCATTTTTTCTAAAGTGCTGTTAAATTTCTTAGCCGTTTCTTCGCCGCCAATTTCCGAATCCGGTACTTTGCCCACCAGGTTTTTGGCATTAAATAAAAAGCTGAAATTATTTTTGCTTAATAAATCTTTATGCAATTTGCTTAATTTATTGTTGTTGTATTGATTGTTGCTAATTCCCTGCATCTCTGTTAATGAGTTGCCAAAAAACACAATACCATCTTTAATCATGAAATAAATGTCAATTGGGCTTTTCTTTTCCTGGAATTTGTATATGTTATTTTCAACAGTGATAAAATTCTTGTTCAGCCCGTATTTAATTGCTTTGTTAATCAATCTGGTATCTTCAGATGAGAACATGAAAAGAAAATCAGGCAGGGTTTCCTGTTTCGTTTTAACTACCTCTTTTTGCTTATAATCATCATCATATTCGTAAGTGGTATAGGTAACGTCTTTAGTATTTAAACCGTTAATTACAAACAGGGCATCGCCTTTAACAACTTTGCTTATAGCTTCTTCATCCAAAATAAGTGAGATCAGATCAGCTCCCAAATCAATTTCTTCATCCATTCTTGCTCCTAAAAAAGATCCATAGGCTTGTTTCATTAATTTAGGAAACTCTTCCAGGTAAGCTTTGGTATCAATCGAGTAACTCATAAAACCAAGTGCTTTTTCGCTGTTTACATATTTCAGGAATTTTTTGTTCAACTTCCTGTTCATGATTTTTTTATAAGCATCGGCCTGTTCCTGAACCATTTCCAACCCTGTAGAGATACGGAAACTTTTATTGTCCATAAAAACCTTTGCATTTAAACTGCCATAACCTTTCATTAAACCAGCTTTTCCATAGGTGCCAAATTCGGGTGCTATTGAATTGTAAACATCCTGTAAACTCGATACCCAAAGTTCTGCAATGGCTTTATTGTCCAAACTTGCGGTATAGGATTTATTGTTTTCGATAGATTCGTAAGTGCCGTTAAAAATCTGATCGGCTTGAGTCGTCATCCAGGTAAAGGCTAATCTTTTTTTCTTTACATCCTGCTCGGTAAGCTCTTTTTGATAATCCTGATAATGTTTTTCATCGCCGGCCTGATTGTAGTTTGCCGCATCTGCAACATCGCCCGAAACATAAGTTGCAGCACTGTCTGTTACCACATCATCAGCCATATCAGGCGCAGTTTCATCATCAATAAAGCCATCACTTACCGGTTTTTTCTTTTTGGCAATGGTAGCTTTTTTACGGGTTTTAACTTTGGTTGATTTTTTTGTTGGTTTTTTCTTTTTAGCAGCGGTTTTGGCCTTTTTATAAGGTTTTATAGTGGTAGGCTGATCAATTGTTTCCGGGTAAGCAATTGTTGCAACAGAATCTACAGTAACTACTGTACTGTCAGTTACCGTTGTATCCCATCCATATTTTGTGTCTTTAATTCCATAACGTGCAGATTTGACAGAATCAGCAAAGAAAGAACTTTTAATGCTTCCTGTTACAAAATAAAGCATGTTGTTATTCCATTTGATTATACTCGTGCTATCTGGCAAAATCATTGTACGGATATCGCCTTGCTGAGTATACTTTTTTTCTTTGTTTTCAATCAAAGTTTCAAATTTTGCAGCATCTTTTATAGGGATCAAGAAACAGTTATAAGTAATGCTATCGCTTAACTGATTGAAATAATACATGTTTTTCTCCAGGTTGATGCCAAAATCTTCAATGCTGGTAAAATTTTTATCCAGTGACTTTGATGTTTCCGTAAGTAATTTTTTGCCAACAAAAGATTCGTTAAAGTCTTTCACAAACATGAGTTTAAAAACATTGTCGCCTTTAATAGTAGCTACTGTAAATGCATTTGAAGGGATTTTCTTAATTAAATCCTGTGCCTGCGCCAGTTGAAAGGATAAAAAGAAAGAGATGGCAATTAGAATTTTTTTCATTTAGATAGGGTTTTTCGGAAAGTGTGATTTTATTTAGACAGTTGTATCGTGTTCGATACGTTAATTTTTCCATTAATTAAATCCATGATGCTGCTTTTTAACATTACTGCTTTTTTGGATTTCGACACATTTGATGCCGGGTTAGTGCTACTTGTTACAGGAGATTCGAAACGGTAAATACTGGTATAGGTTGCGCCATTAAAAACAGCTTTGTCTTTCGCCTTTAATTTATTGAATTCGGTTTTTGCTGTACTTACAGGCTGATATTTCCTGTTAAAAGTTTTTGTGGTTTTGTTATAACTGTATGAGGATGTATTTGTAGCCTTAATTTTTTGCTGAGCAAGGATGTTTTTAGTGATATTATTGATATTTGAAACATCTTTAAATGAAAAACTGATGGTTGCAATGTAATTGCTAAAATCACTTGTGCTTTTAACATTCGAAATGCCTTCCGATTTTTTTAAATAAGCTACAGCTTCATTAAGTTCTTGTTGTATTTTTTGTTTGCTCGGCACTTTGTATCCCTGTACACTATCAAGCAGCATCACCGAAGCCACTTTGGTTTTGCTCTGGCTCAGGTTTATGGTTAATACAACATCTCCGGTTCCATCATTTTTCAAGGTAATTTCCTCAACAACTTCAAAACAGGAACTTAAAATGGGTATTAGAAAAATAAATAGCAATAGCTTATAAAACTGTTTCAAGTTCATGTTTATCCGGTTTATGTTTATTGTGGGATGTAAAAAGGAATAAAATCTGATGGGTCAAACTTAATAATTTCGAAGCTAAGTTTTATCGGATTTAAGATATTCCTTAAGATCAGTTATAAATAGATGCTCTTGTTGAAAATATTTCTGATAAAAATCAGGTAATTGTCAATATAAAGACAAGAAAAATGTAAAAGAATGCTTGCTAAGCCTATTTTTCTATCTTTGTTCCCAGCTTTTACAATACACATCATCATGAAGAAAAGTGCAATCATTGGGTTAATTACAATCGCAATTTCCGTAGGGATTTTATTTAGCTTAAACGCAAATACAGATACTTACTCTAATTTCAAACAAGCCGCTACTTCTAACAAAGAAGAGCACGTAATGGGCTATTGGGAAAAATCAAAAGGTACGTATTACGATGCGGTAAAAGATGCCAACCATTTTTCATTCCATATGAAAGATGAAAAGGGAGAAGTAAGAGAGGTTGTGTATGCAGGTACTAAGCCACAGGATTTTGAAAAGTCAGAAAAATTGGTTTTGATTGGTAAAATGGATCAGGACAAATTTTACGCATCCAAAATTTTAATGAAATGCCCTTCTAAATATAACGATAACCTGGTTGAAATCAACAAGGATGGTAAGGTTGATACTGTAGGTAAGTACGGCGAAAAAAAATATAACTAATTTTAATGGATATTCAATTTGTAGGCGAACACCTGCTGCCGGGTAAAATCGGTCAGTTTTTTATTGTACTGGCGTTTAGTGCATCATTACTTTCAACAATCGCATACTTTTATGCCAGTCGCGAGAAGAATTTAGAAGATAAATCCTGGCGAAATTTAGGCCGTATTGGGTTCTTAATTAATTTTGCCTGTATTATTGGTATAGGAGCAATTTTATTCTACCTGGTATTAGGCCACTACAATGAGTACAGTTACATTTATTGGCACTCATCAAAACAGCTTCCAATACACTTTATTATTTCTGCTTTTTGGGAAGGTCAGGAAGGTAGTTTCTTGCTTTGGGCTTTTTGGCAATCATTTTTAGGTACTTTATTAATCTGGAAAGCTAAAACCTGGGAGCGCCCTGTAATGACAGTTGTGGCCTTTTCACAGGTGTTTTTAACATCGATGCTTTTGGGTGTAGAAATTTTAGGCGAGCGCATCGGAAGTTCTCCTTTTATACTACTAAGAGATTCTCTTGATTTAAAATCAATGGCGCCTGTTGTTTTTGCAAATCCTGAAAATTTCGCTAATTATTTAAAATTCATTACTGATGGCAGAGGATTAAATCCATTGTTGCAAAATTACTGGATGGTTATTCACCCGCCAACCTTGTTTTTGGGTTTTGCAAGTATGGTTGTGCCTTTTGCTTACGGAATTGCAGCCTTATGGCAAAAAAGATATAAAGAATGGATTAAACCAGCATTACCATGGACGCTTTTTGCGGTAATGGTTTTAGGTACAGGTATTATTATGGGTTCGTTTTGGGCTTATGAAGCCTTAAATTTTGGTGGTTTCTGGGCTTGGGATCCTGTAGAAAATGCCTCTTTAATTCCATGGTTAACCTTAATTGGTGCTGTACACGTAATGATTGCATATAAAAATACCGGTCATGCTTATTTTACAGCCATTGCATTGGTATTTTTAAGTTTCTTATTGGTGCTTTATGCATCGTTTTTAACCAGAAGCGGTATTTTAGGCGATACATCCGTTCACTCATTTACCGATATGGGTATGTTTGGGCACTTAATTTTATACAATGTAGTATTCGCCGTTTTAGCAGTTGTACTAATTGTAATCAGGTGGAAAGAATTGCCGATTACCACCAAAGATGAAGAAACCTATTCGCGCGAATTCTGGATGTTTATCGGAGCTTTGGTAGTAACCATTGCCTGTATTCAGGTTATTTTCTCTACTTCAGTGCCAGTCTTTAATAAGGCTTTCGGTACTAAATTTACTCCTCCTATTGATGCTGTAAAGTATTACAACCAATGGCAGGCACCATTTGCGGTGTTAATTACATTAATTTCAGGTTTCTCTCAATATTTAAAATATAAAAGAACCGACCCGCGAAAATTTTATAGCAGCTTAATTTCTGCAATTGTTTTTTCAATTGTTTTAACTGCGGGTTTGGTGTATGTAGCAGAAATCTACACCAACACCATGTACATTCTGATTACTTTTAGTTGTTTATTTGCTGTACTTTCCAATGCAGCCATATTGTATCAGGCTTTTGGTGGTAAAGCCAAACTGGCCGGATCTGCAATTGCTCACATTGGTTTTGCTTTTTTAATTTTAGGTGCATTAATTTCTGCCGCTACAAATAAGCCAATTTCCATTAATGCGAATAAATTTATTCCGGTAGAAGGTTTTGAAAAAACAGAAAAGCCTGGCGAAAACATTATGTTATACAAAAACGAGCCAAAACAAATGGGTAAGTATACTGTAACCTATGTAGCCGATACCACAGTGGCACCAAATACCATTTATACGCTTAATTTTAAAGTTTTAGATAAAGAAGGTAAGGTTAAAGAAGATTTTAACTTGCATCCGCATGTTCAGGCAAATGAAAAAATGGGCTTAATTGCATCTCCTGATACCAAGCACTATTTAACTTACGATGTTTATACACACATTACGAGTGCGGCTGTTAAACAAGAATCGCATGATGACCATGAAGGGCATTCGGATGATGAAAACTATAAAGCACCTCGTATTGTAAAGGTTTCTGTAGGGGATACCATTCATACCTCAAGTGGAATAGTTACCGTTAAAGATTTAAACAGAAAACCTACCGCAAAAGATTTAGCATTAGGCCAGGGCGATTACGCTGTTGGTTTACCTTTAGAGATTAGTGCTGCGGGTAAAATTTACAACACAGAGCCTATCTTTTTAATAAAAGGTAACAATACTTTTGATTTCGCACGTAAGGTTGATGAACTTGATCTGAAATTCCGTTTTTCGAGGGTATTACCGGATGAGAAAAAAGTGGAACTTCAGATTTTTGAAAAACCTCAGCAAGCTAAAGATTGGGTTGTTTTTAAGGCAATTGAGTTTCCTTTTATCAATTTATATTGGGCAGGTACCATTGTAATGGTTGTTGGTTTCTTACTTTCAATTTTCAGAAGAAGAAAAGAGGCCAAAGTAGCATAACAACATGAAGATTGTTTTATTAGGTTCGGGTAATGTTGCCACACAATTGGCCAAGGCTTTAAAGGCTGTAGGTGAAGAAGTGGTGCAAGTTTATAGCCCTAATCTAAATCATGCACAGTTTTTAGCTAATTTAATAGAAACCAAAGCAGTAAGCGATTTAAATGATCTTGAACAGAATGCTGATTTATATATTATTTCGGTAAAAGATGATGCCATTGCCGCAGTTGCCGGATCATTAAAAAATGTAAATGGTTTAGTGGTGCATACATCAGGAACTACAGATATTAATACTTTATCCTCACTGGTGAAAAATGCGGGTGTTTTTTATCCTTTGCAAACTTTTTCTAAAGGGAAGGAAATTTCATTCGTAAATATTCCACTTTGTATTGAAGCTAGTAACGAAGATCAATTAACTGTTTTAACCAATTTAGCAACCAAATTAAGTACTAAAGTATATCTGTTAGGTGGAGAAAAGCGAAAAGTATTACACCTGGCTGCCGTGTTTGCCTGTAATTTTCCGAACCACCTTTACACTTTAGCCAATGAAATTTTGAATCAGAATGATTTGGATTTCGAAATCATCAGACCTTTAATTGCCGAGACGGCTGATAAGGTAATGAGCAATCTGCCTGAAAATGTGCAGACGGGACCAGCAGTACGGGCTGATGAAAATACTTTAAATAAGCACATGAGCATGTTAACAAGCATGCCCGGGTTGCAGAATATTTATCAAACATTAAGCGATAGCATAAAATTAACGCTGAAATAGTATTATTACGGCTTTTGCTTATTACTTTTGCAAAATAATTATGAGCATTTTTAAATTAAAAATAAATTTTGAAGAAGCAGATCACGAATCTATTGAATTGCCAATAGCCGCGGGAGAATCTGTTTTAGATGTTTGTCTGGATAACGGAATCGAATTACAACACAACTGCGGTGGTGTTTGTGGTTGCAGTACCTGCCATGTATACGTAACAAAGGGCATGGATAATATCGAAGAGATTTCCGACAAAGAAGAAGACTTTATCGACAGAGCTGTCCGTCCGAAAATTACTTCCCGCCTGGGTTGCCAATGTGTGGTAATTAATGGCGATATTGAAGTTACCATTCCAGATCAATCAGACTTTATGGGTCACTAGTTATAGTCCCTAAGCAAAAGTCATTAGTCGGTTAGCCAATTTATAAATTTAACCGATTAACCAATTTCAACAATTAACCAACAAAACAACATGAACAACGATAAATTTGCTTTACCTTTTTACTGGAATGATTATGAAGATATTGCAATGTCTTTATATGAGAAATTCGGTGATGACTTTACAGAAGCTAAAATCTACCGTATCCGCTTTACCGAACTTTTAGAATGGGTTTTATCCTTACCAAACTTTAAGGGTACCCGTGAGGAAAGCAGCGAAGGGCATTTAGAGCAAATTCAATCTGCCTGGGTGTACGAGTGGAGAGATAATCAGTAATTTGTTTGGAGTAATGAGTTTAGAGTTTTGATGCTCCATTAACTTCCAACTCCAAGCTCCAAACCCCAGCTAAAGATGTTTCTCCAAAAACTAAAAGAGATCACCACTTTCATTTTTGATGTAGACGGTGTGCTTACCGATGGGTCAGTTCAGGTTACTGATAATGGTCAATCGCTACGCACATTTAACATTAAAGATGGTTATGCCATGCAATTGGCAGTTAAAAAGGGATATAACCTTTGTATCATTTCTGGTGGTGATGGTATTGCAATGGGAAAACGCTTCTTCAATTTAGGGGTTACCGATGTTTTCCTTGGAACCGGAGATAAGGTAGCCATCTTTAATCAATACCTTCAGGATAAAAATATTATTGCCGGAGAAGTGCTTTATATGGGCGACGATATCCCTGATTTAAAAGTTATGAAACTTGTAGGTCTTCCAACCTGTCCGGCTGATGCCGTAGAAGAAATAAAAGCTATTTCTACATTTGTATCTCCCTATAAAGGAGGCAAAACTGCTGTTCGCGATATTATCGAAAAAGTGATGAAAGTGCAGGGCAGATGGCATGATGAAAATCCGAACGCTGCCGATTCTGGCATGTAAATTAGCTTAATTTATAATTTATTGGGTGCTGCATAATAATTCCGTCTTAACAAGGTTATTTCAGAAGGTGTGAAACGCGGCACATTGTAATTTGCAACAGCTAAGTTACATTTTGCCATTAAACTATTGTTTTTTTTTAGACTCAAACCATCTCAATTTTCAACCAAAAACAACAAAAACAACATGAAAAAATTAATGATGATTTGCGGATTAATGCTAGGTATAGCTGGTTTCGCTAACGCGCAACAACAAGGTGGTGGACAAGGCAGAATGATGATGAAACCTGAAGACCGCGTAAAACAGTTAGACGAGAAATTAAAACTATCTGACGATCAAAAAACGAAATTAACAGCTGTTTTTACTGAGCAGGCAGAAACCATGAAAAAAATGCGCGAAGAAATGCAAGGTGGTGATAGAGATGCAATGAGAGAGAAAATGCAAAAAATGCGTGCTGATAATGATGCAAAAGTAAATGCTGTATTAACTGACGATCAGAAAAAAACTTACGAAACCTGGCAAAAAGAGCAACGTGCCGAAATGGAGAAACGTAGACAAGGTGGTGGCAACAACTAAATCTTGTTAAAATATTAAATAAGAAAGCGGCTTTAGGCCGCTTTTCTTATTTTAGCAAAAAAATAAAATATGCCTGTAAATTTTCCCCCTATTGTTTTAGCCTCTAAATCGCCACGCCGACAAGAACTGTTAACCCTTATGGGTTTAAATTTTAAAGTAGAATTAAAAGATGTTGATGAGAGTTATCCTGATGGTTTAAGTCCGGCAGAAATTGCAGTTTATATATCAGAGCAAAAAGCAAAGGCATTTACCGGAGATGGTGAAATTATCATTACCGCCGATACTATTGTAGCTTTAAATGGCGAAATTTTAGGCAAACCAACCGATAGGGCACACGCACAGGAAATGCTCAAGAAACTTTCAGGCAGCAGGCATGAAGTATTTACAGGCGTAACGGTTGTTAAAGGCGATAAAAGCTATTCATTTTATGATCGTACGGAAGTGTACTGTAAAGCCGTTAACAGTGAGGAAATTGATTTCTACATTGATAATTACCAACCATATGATAAAGCAGGCAGTTATGGTGTGCAAGATTGGTGGGGAATTGTTGTAGTAACGCGCATTGAGGGTTCGTATACGAATGTAATGGGCTTGCCAACCGAAAAGCTTTATAACGAACTCCTTAAATTTATTTAAATCTCTTTGTGGAATATCCTACATCGTTACATCATCTAATAAAATGATCACGATGAAAAGGAGAATTAACGAAGTTACCATTGCTGAACCCTGTTTGCAAAATTGGGATGAAATGGAAAAGGGTGCAGGTTTTAATTTCTGTACGGCCTGCAGTAAAAATGTAATTGATTTTTCAGGCTATACTAATGCCGAAATCATCGGTGTATTATCCAATTCAGGTTCTTCTGTATGCGGCCGGTTGAGCCAAACTCAATTAAACCAGCTTAATTATCATTTGTCGGTTATGCCAACAACAAATAGAAACTGGATGAAATATCTTGGTGTACTGGCTATAGGCATGAGCATTTTTGTGATGGATGCACAGGCTAAAAATATTAAAGCACCAATTGAAACTATAAAAAGTATTAACCACAAACACGGAGATACAAAGCCGATTATACCTAAAAAAGTATATGGTTATGTTTTTGGTGCCGATAACAAGCCTGCAGCAGGGATTAGATTAACGATTGTTGATACCAAGTTTTTTGCAACAACCGATGAAAACGGCCGGTATGAGATAAGTTTAGATGATAAATTTAACGTTAAAAATAACCAGATGATTGTTGAAAGTATACAGTATAATGGTATGCTAATATTCAATTTTTCTAAAGACAAACAGAATGATCTTAAGCTTAAAAAAGCAGAACACATGATTATGGGGCGTATGATTATTGCACCAAAGAAAAGTAAATTACATTAGTGTAAAGAAGTCACCTATAGAAATGGATATCTGTTATTGCATCATACTGGCCAGTACGCCCATTTTTAAATCATATGTAGAAAGCTTCAAATGGTTTATTTTTGTTCTACCCAATATGTAATTGGTGATCAAGGCAGCAATAACAATCATATCTACCCGTAAAGGAATTATGTCTTGCATTTCGGTTCTTTCCTGATGTGTAGAGTTGAGTATTTTAATTGCTATTTCTATGTAATCATCAAAATTCAATGCTAAAGTTTTCATTGTTGCAATGTCTGCCTTTTGATTGTTTTTTCTCGTGATAAGTGCTGCAAATGTTTCAAATGCACCAGCTGAACCGATTAGTATTTTTGGTTTATATTTTTCGCAGATATCAAATAGATCTGTCAATTGATTTTGAACATGGAACAAAATGGCATTTTTCTCTTCATCGGCCAATGGATCGGATTTAAAGAACTGTTGCATTAAACGTGCAGCGCCAATGTTATAACTTTTCTTCCAGATTAATCTTTCGGTATCACAAAGAATAAATTCTACGCTCCCACCTCCAATATCCATAATTAACGATAGCTCAGTAACTGCACCACTTAGTTTTACACCCTGGTAAATTAATTCAGCTTCTTCATCGCCAGTAATGGTTTCGATCGTTATTCCTGCGCTAGTTTTAACTACATCTACAAATTCATTTCCATTTTCAGCACTTCTAATTGCAGAAGTAGCTGTTGCCCTTACCTCATCAACCCGGAACTCGGAGATGGTCCGGCTAAAATTTTCAAGACAGCTTATTCCTCTTTCAAAGGCTTCAGGAATGATGAGATTATCGTTAATTCTACCTTCGCCCAACTTAACGGGTACATTGGTTTTGTAAAGAATTTCAAATTGCTTTCCCTCTGTTTCAGCAATAAGCAAATGGAAAGTGTTGGTGCCAAGATCGATAATAGCAATGCGCATAGTTTTTTGTATTTTGGAAAGCAATTGCAGTGTTTCTTCGGAAACTGTGGTCCTGCTATCCATTAAATTTCGTTAATGTTTTTGCTAAATTAAATGAAGTGAACCGAAATACCATTGCTATCAGGTTTATTTTATTGAGGCCTGTGGTTTTTGGGGGAAATAGCATGGTGTTTATCAAGTTCTATTTAGTTTCGGTCGGTGAGAAACCAACTGATAGGTGAAACAATCATGTAATTTGATCCTTTGATGCTGCTTATTTTCAGTCAGTGAAACACCAACCGATAGGTGAAAAATTGGCGCTGGCCAGGCTACCTTGAATAGTAGCAAAAACTGTTGTTAATAAACGGGATAGCAGCGGCAGCCTCCGATTTTTATTCGGAGCTATAGCGTATAGCCCGATTGATGCCAATATAATTACTCAACTGCTTTTCAAATTACTGTTATCTTACTGGTAAAAATATTAAGTTAAAGCAATCATGTAATTTCTCTTATAAAGGCTGCTTAGTTTCGGTAGGTGAGGCACCGACCTATAGGTGAATATTGATACTGCTATTGAGTTTTTTCTAAAGGCATTTTTGAATTCATCTATATTGCTGTTTAATACCTATTTTGCAAATTTGGCAACCCCCAAGGCAAACAATTTCTCAGATAGGTGAGGTGAATTAATACAGATGCTGAAATAAATTCAGTATGACGATTGCATAAAAAAAACCGATGCTTGCGACATCGGTTCTTAAATTTAATATTTAATAATTACTCGAAGTATTCTTTCATTCTTTCGAAGAAACTCTTATCATTTTTACCTGGTTGAGGTTTAAAGTTTGGAGATTCACGAAGTTTCTCTAAAGCACTGCGTTCGTCGCTGCTTAAAGCTTTTGGTGTCCAGATGTTGATATGGATAATTTCATCACCCCTATGGTAAGAGTTCACTTCTGGTAAACCTTTACCTTTTAAGCGCAATAATTTACCACTTTGAGTTCCTGGATCGATTTTAATTTTTGCTTTACCATCAATGGTTGGTACTTCGATGCTCATTCCTAAAGCAGCATCAACAAAGCTTAAATGCAAATCGTATACAATGTTATTGCCTTCACGTTTTAAGGTTTCGTGTGGTGTTTCTTCAATTAAAATAATTAAATCACCTGGGATACCGCCATTAGGAGCTGCATTTCCTTTTCCACTCATGCTTAACTGCATGCCTTCACTTACTCCGGCAGGGATGTTAATGGTAATGGTTTCTTCTCCACGTACCACACCGTCTCCATGGCAAACAGTACATTTAGAAGTAATCTGTTGTCCGCTACCATTACAAGTAGGGCATGTAGATGCTGTTTGCATCTGGCCCAAAATGGTATTAGTTACCCTGCGTACTTGGCCGCTACCTCCGCAGGTACCACAGGTACTTACCGATGATTTATCTTTTGCGCCCGAGCCATCGCAGGTTTTACAAACGATTAATTTATTAACCTTGATTTTTTTCTCTGCGCCGTGTGCAATTTCTTCAAGGGTTAATTTAACTTTTATACGTAGGTTAGAACCTTTGGCAACCCTACGGCCACCACGTTGCTGGCCGCCGCCACCACCGCCGAAAAAGCTTTCGAAAGGATTATGGCCACCAAATACATCGCCGAAATTGCTAAAAATATCGTCCATGTTCATGCCGCCACCGCCGTAGCCACCGCTACTTGCGCCGCCAACTCCTGCATGACCATATTGATCATAACGTTGTTTTTTCTCCGGACTGCTTAATACCTCATAGGCTTCGGCAGCTTCCTTAAATTTATCTTCAGCAGCTTTATCCCCAGGGTTTTTATCCGGGTGATATTTAATCGCCATCTTGCGGTAGGCTTTCTTTATCTCATCAGCAGCTGCGCCCCTGGCTACGCCCAATACGTCGTAATAATCTCTTTTACTCATCTTCTTTATAAAATGATTGAATGATTGAGTGATGGAAATAAGAGAATGTTAATTCAATTATTCAAAATTCAATTATTCAATAATTATTTCTGTATTAATCATTAAATGACTGATGGAATAAGAGAATGGTATTTAGCATTCAACCATTCATTTCAATCATTCAATAATTTACTTTTTTATGCTCCAACTACAACTTTAGCAAAGCGGATTACATTATCATTTAAGGTATATCCTTTTTCAACTTCATCAATTACTTTTCCTTTTAAATCCTCAGTAGGGGCTGGGATATTGGTAATTGCCTCGTGGAAATCGGTATTAAAAGGTTGGCTGATGCTTTCTACATCTTTCAGGCCTTTCTGTGCCAGTGTGTTTTTCAGTTTTGTACTAACCAACAAAATACCTTCTTTTACCGGAGCAACATCAGCAGCAGTTTCCATTGCTTTTAATGCACGGTCGAAATCATCTAAAACTGGTAAAAGCGATACAATTACATCTTTACCAGCTGTTTGCAATAATTCTACACGTTCTTTTTGGGTACGGCGTTTATAATTGTCGAATTCTGCGTATAAACGTAAATATTTGTCGTTAAGCTGTTGAACTTCTGCTTGCAATTTTTCTTCAGCAGATAATTCTGGAGCCTGCTCAGTTTCATTTGCAGAAGCATCAGTATTCTCTACATTTTCAGCAGTATTTTCTGATGTATTTTCAGGATTCATTATATTTTCTTCTTTATCGTTATTTTTCTTCTTATTAAACATAATACTAGGCTGAATTTTTTTGTGTTAATCTCAACTATTTTGCCATAAACTGAAATCAGCCAAGCTGTCAGATTTATTTGTATTTATCTGAACAGATTGGCTGATTAGCTGACGGATGTCAGAATTTTTTATACGATTTGTGCATCTTCATGCACCACACCATTTTCACATTTAATAATGCGTGAAGGGAAAGTACGGATAATGTGGTAATCGTGAGTGGCCATTAAAACCGCAGTTCCGGCCTGGCTGATTTGCTTTAAAAGGGTTACAATTTCTTCTGAAGTTTCCGGATCTAAATTTCCTGTAGGTTCATCAGCAAGTATAATTTCAGGATCGTTTAGCAAAGCCCTCGCAATAACGATACGCTGTTGTTCACCTCCCGAAATTTCATGTGGCATTTTTTTAATTTTAGAACGTAAACCAACTTTGTCCAAAACATCTTTAATGCGTTCATTAATTAGTTTCTCGTCTTTCCAGCCTGTTGCTTTGAGTACGAATTCGAGGTTTTTTTCAATTGTTCTATCAGTAAGTAGTTGAAAATCCTGAAATACCACTCCTAATTTACGGCGTAAAAAAGGCACCTGACTTTCTTTTAGATTTTTAAGGTCGAAACCGGCAATATTACCATCGCCATTACCAATATGAAGGTCGCCATATAATATTTTAAGCAAACTACTCTTACCGGAGCCTGTTTGCCCGATCAGGAAAACAAATTCGTCTTTTTCGATATGTAAATTTACGTTGGAGAGGACTAAATGTTTCTGCTGAAAAACATCAACATTGCTTAAATGAATTACTGAATTGCCTGCCATATTATATTTCTAATTTTGCAATCTGCCCGAAAGGCAAATCTTTAACCATTTCCATAATGTATTCCTGCTTGTCGCCAAGTCCGAGTTTTTCCAACGATTTATCAGGTCTATCAACCCTAAAATAAGCTAAAAGTGTAAACTTGTCATCTCTTAACTGTACGTAATCTGGAATTTTGGCTATGCCTTTAACTTTAACGATATACATTGTGTCCAAAAATAGCTATTTAAGCTGAAAGCCCAAAGGAGAAAGCTGAAAGACTAAAATACAGAAATTCAGTTTAGCTTGTTCAAAAACTCAATTGTATTTACATCATCGGCATAATCCCAAAGTTTTGGGTGCTGACTTTGGCCGAAATCAAAAGTTTTAAAATTTAACGGAGATTTGGTAATCACGCACTGAATGTTTTCAGATTTATCTTTCAACTTTTCTTCAACCTCCTGCAGATGCTCATATTCTTCATAAAAAAGAACAGCCAGTGGCGAGGTAAGGCTTTCATCTTCTTTTAACAATAAAAATCCGTTGTCGAAGTGCTTAGCTGCATTAACCAGGTAAATAGATTTATTGTAATCGTAATTATTATTGTATTTAAAATGGTTTATTATGGGCTGAAAGCTTTCTATTCCTTCATAAAAATTAGTAATATCGTAACCTTTCGGGAAATAAAGTTTTGCTACATTTCTGCAGCCTAATCCAAAATAATCAAAAATATCGTTGCCCAGATTCTGGATGTCTTTAAAACTTTCCGAACCATCTAAAACGGCAACACTGTTTCTGTTTTTCCTGATGATGTTTGGCACTTTGCTAAAATAATAATCAAAATAGCGCGATGAATTGTTACTTCCTGTGGCAATAACGGCCTCAAAATCTTTCAAACGTTCTACATATTGAATGTGAGTATCGAAAGCGGGCTCTATTTCTATCAGTGCTGCAATTACCGCTTTAATCAATTTATCGTCAGCCGAAGAAAGTTTTATAAGGGCAATATTTCCAGTAGCCAGTACACTTAAAACATCATGCAAACCTACAAGAGGAATATTTCCTGCTAAAATTAAACCCACCTTTTTTGGGGAGTTACTAAACCTGATTGATTTGAACCAAACGGTTAAATCGGCTTCATTTAACATCTCAGCAAAAGATAAAATAGATTTTTTTATATTTTCTGCGGTGAACCATGCATTGGTATTTTCAGCGCTATAAAATGCATTTCCTAGTATGTCAGTAGGGTTTGTAAGCAATGTGCCTAGTTGGTTAAACGCGGATATTGCTTTTTCTTGAGTTAATGCTGACATATTTAGAATTATTATTAAGTGATTATATATTATATTTGCATCGCAAAGGTAAACTAAGCAAAAGAATTAGACGAAAACATGGCGATTAAAATAACAGATGAGTGTATAAATTGTGGGGCTTGCGAACCGGAATGTCCTAATAACGCAATTTACGATGCCGGTACTGCATGGCGTTTTTCTGATGGTACCAATTTAAATGGTATCATTGATTTTGGTAATCAACAAATTGAGGCTGACTCAGCACAGGAAGCAGTTTCGGATGAAGTGTATTACATTGTATCCGATAAGTGTACGGAGTGTAAAGGCTTCCATGATGAGCCACAGTGTGCGGCAGTTTGTCCGGTTGATTGTTGTGTAGATGACGAAGATATCCGCGAAACAGAAGATGAATTGTTGGCTAAAAAAGCCTGGTTACACCAGGAAGGGTAGTCAAACTTAAATATTTATAAAAAAAGTCTCACCTAAAGTGAGACTTTTTTTGTTTTATAAGGTTTCACTCTTTTTGCCGGAGCTTTACGTATTGGCAGAGATTAAATAGAAGACACGTCATTTCGACTGAAACGCAGTGGAATGGAGAAATCTATAAGCGTGGTATTATTCATGTAAAAAGATAGCGAACGGGTTCTGTATGACAAAAATAGTAGCAAGGCTGAAAGCTATTAGATTTCTCGACTTCGTTGCACTCCGCTCGAAATGACGACGTAGACTATTAATCTATTAATCAGTCCGCAATTACCCAAAACCTAATCAACATCACATTTATTAGGGATAATTAACACTGGGCAGGCCGATTTCCTTGCAACGTGTTCTGCAACGCTTCCCATTAAAAAGTGGTATAATCCTGTGCGGCCGTAAGTACCAATTACAATTAAATCAGAACCCCACTCATCAGATTGCTGTATAATGCCATGCGCTGCGGTATCTACTATGCTTAAATAAGTCGTGGTAATTCCTTTTCCATATTTAGTTTCCATTTCTTTAAGTAAGATATGGCTGTTTTCTTCACTATTGTCGTAAGTCTCCAAAAATACAGGTGCCAGGGTTAAATCTGGATTTACATTGGCAGGTACTGGTTCGATAATGTTAACCAATGCAACTTCTGCTCCAAATTTTTCGGCCATGTCGTAACCGGCTTTTGCCGCTTTTTCTGAACAGGTACTGTTATCAACGGCGATTAATATTTTTTTAAAATTCATGGCAAGCTGATTTAAAAGGTGATCATCATAAAAATAACAAATTTGCATGCAAAATGTTAGGCAATGGATGTATTTTATTAGTTTTACAATAGTTTCACGAGCAGATTTAAATGGAAAATCAATACGGTATTTGTAGGGTTGCTGTAGCACCCTTAAGAGCAGATGCATCAGATCAGGCAGAAATTGTTTCGCAACTTTTATTTGGCGATCATGTCGAAATTATACAGAAAGAAGATCGATGGTGGCTGATTCAGAATGGTTATGACGGTTATGAGGGCTGGATGGATTTTAGGCAATTGGCACCAATTACCCAAAATCAGTTTGCAGAAATGCATGATTGTAAGTTACTTGCCCCATTAAGTTTTAATAACGTATTAACAGCGGCTGATGGAAGTAGCTATCATTTGAGTCCGGCCAGTAACCTTCCATTTTTAAAGGATGATTTTTGTTATGCGGGCGAAGAAAAGTTTAAGTTAAATTTCGAAGCATATGATAAAAGTGCTGTAAATTTTACAGATAAGGTGACTGAAACTGCTAAATTTTTTCAGAACATACCATATTTGTGGGGTGGAAGGCATTTATTTGGCCTTGATTGTTCTGGTTTTACCCAAACCGTATTTAAAATGTTGGGTATTAAGTTAAACCGAGATGCTTCACAGCAGGCTGAACAAGGCGAATTGGTCGGCTTTTTGGCAGAATGCAGGGCTGGTGATGTTGCTTTTTTTGATAACGACGAAGGCAGAATTACTCACGTAGGTATTATGCTGAGCCCCAATGAAATTATCCATTCCTCAGCCAAAGTAAAAATAGATCCAATTGATGATCAGGGTATTTTTAATAAAGAATTAGGTAAATATTCACATAAGCTAAGAATTATTAAGCGATTTGTGGATTAAGTTTGTGGAATACGGTTTTGGAGGCAATGGCACACAAAAACTATTTCAGGGTATTTTTATCAAGAAAGATGCTGACCACGCAGGAGCTACAAGACAATTAAAAATAATATTTCTACTTGTAAAATAAATTCAGCATGACGGAGCTTAAAATTAAAAAAACTAGTTATCCATCTCCTAAACCATAATTTGCCGACCAACAACACAAAACCTTTATGCAAAGCATCATCTATGTCCCTTTTTTGCTCTTTTTGATTATATTTGTATAGATAATTAAAGCGAATATGGAGCCGAAAATAAGGAAAATGGCAATGGTGTTCAATCAGGTAAAGATGGAGGATGAAGATGCTTTGGATATTGCCTTTTGGCTTGCTCAGGCTCCAGAAGAACGGCTTAAAACTGTCGTTTCTTTAAGGAAAAGTTATTTCACCTGGTTAAACAGTTCATTTCCTGAAAAAATGGATAAGGTTATAACACATCGTAAATTATGATATTTGAGCCTGACTTTATAGAGTTTATAGAACTCTTAAATAAGCATGATGTTAAATATATGATTGTGGGTGCTCATGCTTTAGCATATCATGGCAGACCCAGACATACTGGTGATTTAGACATTTGGATTAAGCCAGATCACGAAAACGCTGAAAAAATGATTGATGTATTGACTGAATTCGGTTTCGCATCACTAGGGTTTAAGAAAGATGATTTTTTAAAAGAAAACTATGTTTCACAAATTGGCTATCCACCATTAAGGATTGATATATTAAATGCAATTTCGGGTGTTGAGTTTGATGAAGCCTTCGAAAACAAAATTGATGCTGAAATTGATGGTTTAGTCACGCCTTTTATCAATGTTCAGGATTTTATTGCCAATAAGGTTGCTTCTGGAAGGCTCAAAGACTTAGCTGATATAAAAGAGCTGCAGAAAAGAATAAATAAAAAGAAATCTTAAATTATTCCATCTCCCAAACCATCACCTGCCGGTCATCACCTGTAGAAATCAGGTATTTGCCATCATGGCTCCAAATAATTTTATTGATAGAATGCGTATGGCCTATACCCGCTTTTTCTAAACTTAATATTTTATACAGTTTAAAGTTTTCTGCATCCCAAAGTTTAATGCTTTTATCCTGACTGCTCGTAGCGAAATAAGGCAGGATAGGATGAAAGGCAATATCATAAATGGTAAACATGTGCGCCGGAACGGTTTCTCTGAGTTCGTAATTCGGCAGATCCCATATTTTTAGTTGTGCATCTCGGCTTCCTGAAATTAAATATTTGCCTGTGGGATGATAAGCCAAAGAGGTAACAGGTAATGAATGCCCCTCCAATGATTGTTTCAAGCTATAATCTGCAAGGTTGTAAATCCTGATCAAATGATCCTTGCAACCAAATGCAACTTCGCTTTCATTGGGTGCAATTGCAATAGCCCTAACGGTATCGTAAGCCACCTGGAAACGATAAATTTCTGTAAAATCTACTAATGACCACACCGCAACAGTACCATCTTCTCCAGTGGTTAAAAGCTCATTTTTTCCTTTTACGATTTGTATGTTGAAAATCGGTTTAGTGTGAGCATTTATCCTGAAAATTACTTTTTGCTCTTTAAAATCATAAACACTAAAAGCACCGCTCCTTTCCCCAACAAATAATTGATTGTTGTAATAATGTAGACAGTAAACTGAACTCTGCACTGGCATTTTAATCTTCACAAAAGCCATCTCATTTAACGACCACTCTACAACCCCCTTATCGTTCCCTGCACTAAAAAATACACCATCTTCATTTGAGTTGGCAAGCGCATAAACAGGGTTTTGGTGACCGGGGAAGGTATGTAGGTGTTTGAGCATTTCTTGAGGTTCATGGTTTAATGTTTACGGTGTAGGGTGTAGGGTTAGGCATATAGCACGTTAAACCTTACCCCCTTCCACCTCAAACCTTATTTGTGTCTTTTCTCTAAATTCTTCGCAATATCCTGAATCGATAAACCTTTTTCTTTCAATAAAAATAATAGGTGAAAAACAAGATCTGATGCTTCACCAATTAATTCTTCTTCCGATTCGGCAAGGGCAGCGATTACGGTTTCTACACCCTCTTCACCAACTTTTTGAGCAATTTTGTTTAAGCCTTTAGCACGCATTTTATTGATATACGAACCTTCAACCGGGTTTTCATATCTATCGGTAATGATGTTTTCGAGTTCGAAGATGAAATTTTGATTGAAATCTGTTTTAAAACAACTGCGGCTACCAGTATGGCAGGTTGGCCCAACGGCATCGGCCTTAATCAGAATGGTATCGTTATCACAGTCTACAAAAAGTTCTTTAACAAACAAGAAGTTATTGCTGGTTTCACCTTTTGTCCAAAGGCGATTTTTAGAACGCGAAAAGAAAGTTACTTTGCCTTCAGCTTGCGTTTTTTCCAATGCTTCAGCATTCATATAGCCTAACATTAAAACCTCTAAAGTTTTATGATCCTGAATGATTACCGGGACCCCCCAGCCCCCTGAAGGGGGAGTTTTGCCAAAGTCAATTTGGCTAACATCTATTTTTTTTTCAATCATGTATTATTCTATTTTATACTTTACCATATTGAGTGGTAACGTCCCCTTTAGGGGATTTAGGGGTTTATATTCTAACCGGGATATTATTCCTTTTTAATTCTTGCTTTAAATCAGGAATCAGGATTTCGCCATAATGAAATACCGAAGCTGCAAGTGCGGCATCAACATTGGCTTTTTCAAAAACCTCAGTAAAATGTTCCATATTGCCTGCTCCACCTGATGCTATAATCGGGATATTGATCATTTGGTTTACTTTACTTAGCAATCCACAATCAAAACCTGCTTTTGTACCATCATGGTCCATAGAGGTTAACAGGATTTCTCCTGCGCCTAAATCTTCTGCCTGTTTTATCCAGCTTTCGGTTTCCAGCTCGGTAATTAATCGTCCACCATTTAAGTGAACCATATTTTTACCGTCTACATGTTTAGTATCGACAGCCAAAACCACAAATTGTACTCCAAAAGTTTTAGCCAGGTCTTCAATTAGCTTTGGATTTCTAACTGCGGCCGAATTGATGCTGATTTTGTCCGCTCCTGCATTTAATAACGCTTCTGCATCCGCAATTTCGGTTATTCCACCACCAATGGTAAAAGGAATATTTAATTGCCTGGCAACTGATTTAACCATTTCAATCATCGTTTTCCGACGCTCGTGAGTAGCCGTAATATCAAGGAAAACCAATTCATCAGCACCCTGTTGTGCATATTGTGCCGCTAGTTCAACCGGATCGCCAGCATCACGTAAATCAACAAAGTTTACACCTTTTACCGTACGGCCGTCTTTAACGTCTAAACAAGGGATTATTCTTTTACTTAGCCCCCCGCCCCCTAAAGGGGGAGATGCGAATTGCTTAGCCTGTATGGCTTCTTTTATCTTTTCCAAAACTGAGTCTAAATTATTGTAAAGTTCAGTGTTTTTGAATCTCATTACCTTAATTCCAAATCCCTCGAGAACTTTTTGTCTTTCAATATCATTATTAATAACCTCCGGTAGATCATGGATGCTTCCATCTAATTCGATAATTAATTTTGCCTCATGACAGTAAAAGTCAGCGATAAAAGATGAAATAGGGTGTTGTCTTCTAAATTTTACTCCTAATTGCTTATTACTGATAAAATGCCATAGTAAATTTTCAGCTTCAGTGACTTTGTTTCTTAGGCGTTTAGCATTTTCAAAAATCATATTTGATGCACCATAGAACATATTAGGTTCATTGACTTGTAAAAAATCAAAATCATCCTCAATTATTTTATAAGTCATCTTTAATTATGCTATTAACTCCCCCTTTAGGGGGTTGGGGGGTTAGATACTTGATAAGGCCTTCAAATTCCACTCTTTAATTTCTTCGATGGTAATGCGTTCTTCGTAAATTGCTTTTCCAACTACTACACTTCTAATTGGGTATTTGGCCAATTCATAAATATCTTCCATAGAACTTACACCTCCTGAAGCAATTAATTTGATCATTGGAGAGTGTTCAAGCAATTTTTCATATAAATCGACTGCTGCACCACCTAATTTTCCATCTTTGCTGATATCAGTGCATAAGAAGCGGAAAAATCCTAATGAAAGACATTTATCAACGTAATCCATCAGTTTAATCGGCGAGCTTTCCATCCAGCCAGAATATTTAATTACCTCATCTAAAACGTCAATTGCAATTACAATTCGGTTAGCATAATCGTCTTTTTTAGCAAAAGCCTCGCTTAACTGTGGTAAAAATTCAGGATTGGTAATGGCTTGTGTACCTACAATTACGCGGTGAATTCCGGCATCTAGTAAATTTGTTACCTGCTCAATGGTTCTGATGCCACCGCCATACTGCACCTTCATCTCAGTTTTCTTGATGATTTCGAAAAGCGTTTTTTGATTACTGAAATCACCTTTGGCTCCATTCAAATCAATAATATGGATAAAATCTGTACCATTTGAACGGTATTTTTCTATCATTTCGGGGATAGAAACATCATATTCCGTTTTTTGGTTATAGTCACCTTCACGAAGACGGACCACTTTTCCATCCAAAATATCAATAGCAGGTATTATGTACATTTTATAAGCTTAAGTTTGAAAAATTTTTTAATACTAATTCGCCGGCTTTTCCCGATTTTTCGGGGTGGAACTGAACGCCGTAAAAATTATCTTTTTGTACCGCTGCCGAAAACTTTAATCCATAATCGGCAGATGCGATGTCAAAAATAGGGTTATATTCAATAAAGTACGAATGCACAAAGTAAAATTGTGTATTATCTTCAACACCTTCAAATAATGAATTGCTTTTTGGGCTTACTGCATTCCAACCCATATGTGGTATTTTGATATTCAGTAGCTTATCGAATTTTTTGGTTTTAACCGGAACAATGTTTAAAAGTGCTGCATCACCTTCTTCCGAATGTTCGGTAATCAGTTGCATGCCCACACAAATTCCAAGAACTGGTTTAGTTAGTTTTTTAATCGCTTCAACCAAACCTGTTGCCTTTAATTTTTCCATGGCAGCACCCGCATGGCCAACGCCTGGAATGATAATATGGCTATATTTTTCGAGGTCACTTTCAGTATTTACCATTCCGTAGGTCACATTTAAGCGGTCTAAAGCAGCGGTAAGGGAGAAAATGTTTCCTGCTCCGTAGTTTACTATTCCAATCATAGTTTTGTATTTCAGATTCCTTTTATTTATGAGGTTTGAAAATGAAAGTCGGCTTTTCATAGGGCCTGTAGTCCCGCTATCGCTTATAGTCCGCTCCCGATGAAAAATCGGGATGCGGGCTATTCCGCTCTATCAGGTTTATTTAACAGCGGATGGGCTTCAAAACCCTCCGCCCTAAACCTTTCAGCCTTTCACCTTTCTTACAATAGTCCCTTTGTGCTCGGTAATACCATTTTCTCTGCATCGCGTTTTATGGCCATTTTAATGGCTTTTGCGAATGCTTTAAATATGGCTTCAATTTTATGGTGCTCATTATCGCCTTCTGCTTTTATGTTTAAATTGCATTTTGCAGCATCACTGAACGATTTGAAAAAATGATAAAACATCTCTGTAGGCATATCTCCAACCATTTCGCGTTTAAATTCAGCATCCCAAACAATCCAGTTTCTTCCTCCAAAATCGATGGCTACCTGGGCCAAACAATCGTCCATTGGCAAACAAAAACCATACCTTTCGATGCCTAATTTATTGCCTAATCCTTTAGCAAAGGCTTCACCCAATGCAATACCGGTATCTTCTATGGTGTGGTGTTCGTCAATATGCAAATCGCCTTTTGCAATTACCTCCAAATCAACACTTCCATGTCTGGCAATCTGATCAAGCATATGATCAAAAAAGTTTAAACCTGTTTCAATTTTTGCTTTTCCTGTTCCGTCCAGATCAAGGTTAATGGTAATATCTGTTTCATTGGTTTTACGCTCATGGTAAATTTTTCTGCTTCCTGCTTTAAGCAAATTATAGATATCTTCCCATTTCTTGGTTTCCAAAATGATTACATCTAACAGCGTTTCATGTTTATCAAGTGCTTCAGTTGAACCCAATGCATCATTCTGGCGCAGAAAAATTGCTTTAGCCCCTAAATTCTTTGCTAAAACCACATCATTTAAACGATCGCCGATCACAAAGGAGTTTTTTAAGTCGTAATCTTCGCTAAAATATTTGGTTAATAATGCAGTACCTGGTTTGCGGGTAGGCGCATTATCTTTAGCAAAAGTTCTGTCAATCACGATTTCGCTAAAATGAACACCTTCGCCAGCAAAAGTATCCAAAATAAAATTGTGGATCGGCCAGAAATTTTCCTCAGGATTTGAAGCAGTACCCAATCCATCCTGATTGGTAACCATTACCAGTTCGTAATCCAGCTCGGCTGCAATTTTTGATAAATAATATAATGATCGCGGATAAAATTTAAGCTTTGCAAAACTATCTACCTGTTCATCATCTGGTTCGATATTTAACGTTCCATCGCGATCTATAAATAATACTTTTTTCATTTTAAAAATTCTCTAGAACAGTTAATAGTTTGTCGTTTTCTTCTTTTGTACCTACGGTAATTCTTAAACATCCTTCACATAAAGTTACTTTAGAACGGTCGCGTACAATGATGCCTTGCTCAACTAAAGTATCATAAATTTTCAGTGCATCTGTAACTTCTGTAAGGATAAAATTAGCATCAGAAGGATATACTTTTTTAACAATATTTAGTGTGGTTAATGCTTTGCTTAAACGGTCTCTTTCTGCAACAGATTCTTTAATCCAATCGTTCACCTGGGCGATGTTTTTTAAGGCTTCAAAAGCCAAATCCTGCGTGGCCTGATTGATGTTGTAAGGTGGCTTAATTTTGTTTAAAACATCGATCACTTTTGTTGATGAAAATGCCATGCCCAAACGTAAAGCGGCGAGCCCCCAAGCCTTAGAAAAAGTTTGTAAAACCACCAGGTTTCCGTACTCGGTTAACTCCTGGATAAACGTCTTTTGGCGGGCGTAATTTATGTACGCTTCATCCACTACAACGATGCCATTAAAGTTGGCTAAAATGGTTTCAATATCTTCGCGGTTTATCGAATTCCCGGTCGGATTATTTGGCGAACAAATGAAGATTAATTTGGTGTTTTTATTAATGGTTTCTGCAATCTTTTCCATATCCAATTGGAAGTTTGGAAGCAGGCTCACTTTACGGATTTCTACATCGTTAATGTTGGCCGAAACTTCGTACATTCCATAAGTTGGTGGCAGCACAATTACGTTATCTTTCCCTGGGTTACAAAATGCACGAAACAATAAATCTATCGCTTCATCGCTGCCGTTTCCTAAAAAAGTATTTTCAATTGGTACGCCTTTTATTTTGCTGATTGCATCTTTTAAATCGAGTTGCAAAGGATCAGGATAACGGTTATAATTTGCTGGTAGCGGCGAACCATAACTGTTCTCATTTGCATCTAAAAAAACAGATGCCTGCCCTTTAAATTCGTCCCTCGCAGTAGAGTAGGGGCGAAGGTTTTTTATATTTTCTCTTACTAAATCGTTAATGTCCATTTTTATATTTTTATTCGTCACTCTTAATTTAGTTCAGGGCCTTGTTAGGTGTTGAACTAAATTTAGCACGATGCATATTGAAGATAGTGATCTAATCTAATTTTTAAGTCGTATAGTTACTGCATTTTTATGCGCATGTAATCCTTCTGCTTCCGCAAGAATCTCAACCGTATTGCCGATGTTTTTTAGCCCTTCCTGAGACAGGTGCTGAAAAGTTATTTTCTTTAAAAAAGCATCTGTTGATACGCCAGAATATGCTTTTGAGAAACCACTGGTTGGTAAAGTATGGTTTGTTCCTGAGGCATAATCGCCAGCACTTTCTGGTGTAAGGTTGCCTAAAAATACAGATCCTGCATTTACAATTAATGGAATCAGGCTTTCAAAATGCTCAGTTGCTAAAATCAGATGCTCTGGAGCATACTCATTTGAAAATTTCATTGCAACATCCAGGTTTTCAGCTAAAACCGCATAAGAATTTGCTATGGCCTTAGCTGCAATTTCTTGCCGTGGTAGGATAGTGAGCTGATTTTCAATTTCTTTAATCGTGTCAGCGATAATCTGATTTGAAGTAGATACCAAAATTGCCTGACTATCAACACCATGTTCAGCCTGAGCAAGTAGATCTGCAGCAACAAATGACGGATTGGCAGTTTCATCAGCGATGACCAATACTTCCGAAGGACCTGCAGGCATATCAATAGCCACCTTATTTTGAACCATTGTTTTTGCCGTTGTAACGTAACGGTTGCCAGGGCCAAAGATTTTATATACCTGAGGTACGCTTTCCGTTCCGAAAGCCATTGCAGCCACAGCCTGTGCGCCTCCAACCAGGTATATTTTATCGATTCCCAATAGCACCGCGCAGTAAGCTAAATAACAATTGGTTTTACCATCACTTTGCGGAGGAGAACATACCACAATATGTTTACAGCCGGCAATGATTGCCGGAGTGGCAAGCATTAAAAATGTGCTCGGTAAAACTGCTGTTCCTCCAGGAATGTAAAGTCCAACTTTTTCAATTGCCCTCGATTCGCGCCAGCATACAACGCCCGGCATTGTTTCAATTTTATCTTCGATTTTTAATTGCGATTGGTGAAAAGCTTTGATATTTTGATATGCTGTATCAATTGCTTTTTTCGCATCGGCAGTGATGGTAGATGCGATTGATTTCAATTCTTCTGCATCTAAAAATAGTTTGTCCAAATCAACCTTATCAAATGCTTTTGCGAAATTGAAAAGTGCCTGGTCACCATCTTTTTTTACCGTGCTGATGATGTCAGTTACCCGTTCTTCAACCAGTTTATCGTCTTCAATCTGCCTTGAACAAAGTTCTTCAATTTTTGATTCAGATAAATCTTTATAATTGTAGATTTTCAATGTTTTATAATTTTAAATTAACTAATAGTTAATATGAATTTAAACGATTTTACTTAATTATTTTCTCAATTGGTATTACTAAAATACCTTCGGCACCAGCAGCTTTTAAACTGTTTATTTTATCCCAGAAATCTTCTTCGGCAATTACAGAATGCACGGCTACCCAGTTTGGTTCGAACAGCGGAACAACTGTTGGGCTTTTAACACCTGGCAATAAATCCACTACTTTTTGAAGGTTATCTTTTGATACATTTAGTACCACGTATTTGTTAGATTTTGCACTGAGCACTGAGCGGATGCGTTGAAGCAATTCTGCAACTTCAGGATTGTCGGCGATTGATTTGTTTCCGATTAAAACCGCTTCAGATTGCATTACATCGGCAAAAGGTTTTAGGCCATTGCTCTTTAATGTTCCGCCTGTAGAAACAATGTCGAAAATGGCATCACTTAAGCCCAAGCCCGGACCAATTTCTACCGATCCTGAAATGGTTCTGATGTCAGATTGTATGCCTTTTTCGTTTAAGAATTTTTCGAGAATAACAGGATAAGAAGTAGCGATAGCTTTGCCGTTTAATTCTTCAAGATTTTGGATATTACTTGTGGCCTGAACTGCAATTTTTAAAGTACACTTTCCGAAGCCTAACTTTTGAAGATAATCTACTTCGGCTTTGGTTTCTACAATAACATTTTCTCCAACTATACCTAAGTCGGCAATACCATCTTGAACATATTCTGGAATATCATCGTCGCGGAGGAAAAGAATTTCTAAAGGAAAATTGGTAACGGTTGAGATGAGTGAACTTTTGTAGTTTTCGAAAGATAAACCACAGTTTTTAAGTATTTCTACAGATTTTTCGTTTAACCTACCCGATTTTTGGATAGCGATTTTAAGTGTTTTCAAAGTATTGAATATAGAGTGAATAAGAAATTATTTTACGGAAAAAAGTTTTGAAGTACAAAACAAACATATCATATCGCCTATCGGCGATGGTGTAAATGTAAGTGATGGTTCAAAGTTAAATTCATAAATTATTTCTGCCAGTATCAATACTTTAGCTGATATGCGATGGCAAATATAGCGTTTGAAATGGGAAAACAAAAAATAATGGCACTTAATTTGCCATTATCGTGTTTTTATTGCCAACAACACTTATTTTGTATCATAAAATTAACATTTTGAAAAAGTTTCGCTTTCTAATTTTACCGTTTATTCTGTTTATTTCTGCCTGTGGATGGTTTAAAAGCCCGCCCGAGATCGGAAAAGTGTTATCTGAACATTTTAAAAATAAAATTTACAAAGATTTCGATACTGTAGCTTATGATAGCATTTTTGTGAAGACAATGGACAGTCTTTCGGCTAAATTTGTTAATCCTAAAACGATTAAGGCTTTTTATGCCAATAATTATACACAGCCAAGGCTGGTAACTCAATTTTACATCAATGGTGAATTAGATTCGCTCGTAAACTATTTAAATCAAAGCCAGGTACACGGTTTCAACCCTAAAATTTTTAAAGGTGAAGAAATTAAAGGTTTACTGGATGAATTAACTGCCAATAAATTTAAAAAAGTTGATGAAAGTTATCCTGTAATTGCCAAACTGGAGCTGTTATCAGCAAATGCCTATTTAAATTATACCAATTACCTCAAATACGGAGTGGTTAATCCGCGTGCAATCTTTTCGCGTTATTACATCAAGGTTAAGCGTCCGGATAGCCTGGGAATGATCAATTTTTTAACCAGTAAAAGCCTGGTTGATAGTTTAAGATCTGTTCAACCAAAATCAGCGCAATATAAAGCATTACAATCAGCATATTTAGCGGCAAATAGCGAAGATGAAAAGCGTATTTTACTTTTAAATATGGAAAGGTTTCGCTGGAAAATGCCGGAGACAGGAGATACCTATGTGCAGGTAAATATTCCTGATTTTAGATTAACCTGGCTGGATAAAAAAGATACCGTAATTTCGATGAAAGTATGTGTAGGTGGCAAGCGTGAAAATGGATATGAAGAGAAGTTAAAAGCCTTTGCAAAATCGGGCAATTTGGATGATAAACCTAAGAACCACGAAACGCCATTGTTGTTCAGTAAAATCAATTCTATTCAGGCCAATCCAATTTGGAATATTCCGGTAAGTATTGCACAAAGTGAGATCTATTGGATGGCCCGAAAAGATCCTTTTTATTTATCTAATAGTAACATCAAAGTTTACTATAAAGACAAGCTTATTGGAGAGCCGGATACAATAAATTGGAGCAAGTACTCGCGTGATAAATTACCCTTCAAATTTAAGCAAGGTTCGGGTGGTGGAAATGCCTTAGGAAAGTTCAAATTTATCTTCGATAACAGCTCTAGTATTTACCTTCACGACACCAATAATAAAAATGGATTTAACCTCACTAACCGGGCCATCAGTCATGGTTGTGTGCGCATTGAAAAACCGCTAGAATTTGCCGAACTTTTGGTAAAGGATTCTTACACTTATGATAAGCTTAGGGCAGAGGTAGATTTGCCACCGATCGATAGTACACATGTAAAATGGTATAAAAAACGGATGGCGCAAAAGGCAGATACCACCAAAGCTTTTCAACTCAAACCAGCATGGTTCGGACCGAAAAAAGCTGTGCCATTAATTATCACTTATATTACGGCCTGGGCGCAAAATGATAAGATTGAATACAGACCTGATGTTTATGGTATGGATGAAAAACTTTGGGCTGCGATGAAAAAGTATCGCTAAGAAAGCTTTATTTTGCAAAATGGAAGAAACCCCTGCATTCAATAATCAGGCTGATATCGTAAATAGTGCCATTAGATTTATAAATTCTTGGTTTAAACAATCGAAGGCCATCACCAACGAACTGAATGATTTTTTTATCCTCCCTGGTAATAAAATTATCGGCAAGGATGTAATTATTGGACGTTTAAAAGGTGTGTTCGGTCGTTCTGATGAATATGTTGGCGGTAGATATGATATTATCGATGTTAATTTTGAATTGATGAACGAAGGCAAAGGTATGGGCTTTGTTGAAGGCGTAGCTGGTTATAGAGCTGTTATCCAAAAACAATCAAAAATTATAAGCGGGCCTTTCAAACTTTACTTTGCATTATATAACGGCAGCTGGAAAATTGTAAATATCGAATTTCCGGGGTTTAGTTATTGATTGGGTTCATGATTTACAATTAACCTTATCACTATAACAGTATTAATAGTTATATTTGTACCAATATGGTACACTTAAATTAAATTTATGTTAGTGGTAAGCAGTAGAGAATTTAGGGAGAAACAGGCTGAGTATATGGATATGGCCGATAATGGAGAACAGATTATTGTTCAAAGAGGTAAAAATAAAGCATATTCAATAACCCCAATAACCAATGATGACATCTATTTTTCAAAAGAGATGGTCGAAAAAATTGAAAAATCACTTTTGCAGGCAAAAAATGGAAAAGTTACAAAGGTTACAGGAAAAGATGCTTTAGTAGATTTTCTTAAAGATTTATAATGTATAGCCTAGAGTTTACTCCCCAGGCAATAGAAGATCTTAAGTGGCTAAAGAAAACAGATCAAAGTGCTTATAAAAAGGCTCGAAAATTATTATTGGAACTTATTGATCATCCAACCAGCGGCACAGGGAAGCCTGAACTAAAAAAATATAAATTATCAGGCTTGTATTCGAGAAGAGTAAGCCAAAAACATAGACTCATTTATCAAATAAATGATGAAACAATTAGCGTATTGGTTTTATCTGCTGCTGGTCATTACAACGATAAATAGATCAATTTCTCAATGTTAACAATGTTCACCATCAAAACATTGATAATAATAAATAACGAAAGTTATTCGCAGTTCCATAATTTTTCTATCTTTGGTTTTTAATGAATTTCCTTTATCCGGGCTTTCTTTTCGCACTAATATCGGTTGCCATTCCGGTTATCATTCATTTATTCAATTTCAGGAAGTTTAAAAAAGTTTATTTCTCTAACGTTCAGCTTTTAAAAGAGGTAGAACAGCAAAACTCTTCCAAAGAAAAACTTAAAAACCTGTTAATACTGCTTTCGAGGGTTTTGGCTATTGTGTTTTTGGTGCTGGCATTTGCCCAACCCTATCTACCAGAGCAAAATCAAAAAACAACTGCCGCTAATAATTTAGTGAGCATATATATCGATAATTCTTACAGTATGGAAGCCATCAATAAAGATGGTAACTTGCTTGATGAAGCGAAAAGAAGAGCCAAAGAACTCGTAAAGGGTTTTGGTATCAATGATCGTTTTCAACTGCTAACCAATAATTTCGAAGGGAAACTCCAACGACTTTTAAATGAGGAAGAGTTTTTAAAAGCCCTTGATGATGTAAAAATCTCTGCAGCGAATAGAAACCTGCAGCAAATTCTGAACCGGCAAGGAAATATTTTGACCGGAGCAAATAACAAATACAGTTTTTTAATTTCTGATTTTCAGAAAAATATTTCAACAACTAAAAAGCTAGAAACCAAAACTGATATTCAATATTCATTTTTAAAACTGAATGCCAATACATTACCCAATGTTGCAGTTGATAGTGTTTGGGTGCTCTCGCCAAATCATCAACCCGGTGCAAATGAGCGATTGGTTGTACAGTTAAAAAATTATTCAGAAGAAGAAGCAAAAAACATCCCCTTAAAATTAAGCATCAACAACCAACAAAAAGGTTTAGGTGCTGTAAGTATTCCCGCTGGTAAAACAGTTAAAGATACCTTGAACTTTTCCGGATTAAATGCAGGATGGCAAAAAGGCATCATTAGCATTAAAGATTTTCCGGTAACTTTCGATGATACCTTATCATTTAGTTTTAAAGTAGACGAAAGTTTTCCTGTATTAAGTATTAACGGGCCTGGTGCAGGCAATTACATTAAAGCACTTTTTGCCGCCGATCGTTATTATAAATTAACCGAAAATGCTGAAAGCAATGTTAATTATAGCAATTTTGCCAACTATGGATTAATTGTTTTAAATGGGCTAAAAAATCCATCAACGGGATTGGCACAACAGTTAAAAACTTTTCTTAATGCCGGTGGATCTGTGGTTCTGTTTCCTGATTTAGAGGCTGATATTCAGAATTACAATTCATTTTTAACTGCTTTATCACTTCCATCAATTCAAACACTAAATACTACAGCAACAAAGGTTGATCAGATCGATTTGCAAAATCCGATCTTCAAAACTGTTTTTGAAGAAATTCCTAAGAATTTAGATCTGCCAACTGTTAACCGTTATTATTCTTTTGTTGAGAAAAATACCTCCAACAAGGAAGATATTATGTTATTGCCAGGCAGGAAACCTTTTTTCTCAAAATATGCTGTAGGTAACGGACAGGTTTATTTATCAGCTTCTGGCTTAAATGCCAATGAAGGAAATCTGGCCCGTCATCCGGTTTTTGTGCCTTTAATTTACCGTTTAGCCTTAAGTGGAGGAAATGAAACACCTTTATATTACAATCTGGGCAATGATAATGCCCTGGCCGGTAAAAAGATTACGTTGGGTAAAAACCAAAGTTTAAAAATTACCGCAGACCATTTCGAAGCCATTCCCGAAATCCGTCAGGCAGATGGGAAAACACTGATTTACATCGCCGATCAAATAAAAAATGCGGGTTTTTATAACCTGAAACTTGCTGATTCCTTAGTTGCTGTTTATAGTTTTAACAGCGGCAGAACCGAATCTGATATGCATTATTTGAGTAAGGCAGAACTTGATCTGTTGGCAGGTAAAAGTAATTTGAAAATATTCGATACCGATAAAGATGCCATTAAATTAATTGCCGGTGCCAATAAAATCGGCCGAACTTTATGGAAACTTTGTCTAATTTTGTCGCTGATTTTTATTGCAGCAGAAATTTTGCTCATCCGATTTTTTAACAACACAAAAAAAACAATATGAATCTCCTGGTTAAAAATGTAACCATTGCCGATCCGCAAAGTAAATTTAACACTCAACAATGCGATGTTCGGGTAGATAATGGTAAAATTAAAAACATAGGTAAATTAACTGCCGATAAAAACGAAACGGTTTTTGATGCTCAAGGTGCCTTTTTAACTCCAGGTTTTTTCGATCTAAATTGCGTAGCCGGCGATCCGGGTTTCGAAACCAAGGAAGATATTCAAACCTTAACCGCTACAGCAAAGGCTGGTGGTTTTACCGGATTGGCTTTATTACCACAAACAAGCCCGGTTGTACAATCAAAATCTCAGGTAGAATATGTAATTAACAGGGCAAAAAACAACTTGGTTGATGTTTTTCCGGTAGGGGCAATAAGCCAGAACCGTGAAGCAAAAGAACTTGCCGAACTTTTTGATATGCAGCAGGCTGGTGCTGTAGCTTTTTCTGATGGTGATAGGGCCATACAGGATGATGGTTTTATGAGCCGTGCTTTGCAATATGCCAAAGGTTTCGATGCGCTTTTAATGGTTTACCCCGAAAATAAATCCATTGCAGGGAAATCGCAAATAAATGAAAGTAAAAACTCAGTGCTTTTGGGCATGAAGGGTTTACCCGCGCTTGCCGAGGAAATGCATATTGCACGCGATATTTTCCTGGCAGCTTATAACGATACTAAAATTCACATCAGCAATATTTCTACCGCAGGTGCAGTAGCATTGATCCGTAAGGCTAAAAAAGATGGGGTGCAGGTTACCTGCGATGTAACGGCGCATCACCTGGTGTTTACAGAAGAACTTTTAAGCGATTTTGATAGCAATTACAAAGTTAAGCCACCACTACGGGGAAAAGCAGATTTAAAGGCACTAATTGCCGGTTTAAAAGACGGAACCATTGATGCCTTAACTTCGCAGCACCGACCAGAGGAAATTGAATTTAAAAATGTGGAGTTCGAAATTGCTCATTATGGCATTATAGCTTTGCAAACTGTACTACCATTGTTAATAAAAGCAGGTTTGGATATTACTTTAATTGCTGAGAAATTGGCTATAAATCCACGTAAATTGTTAAATTTAGCTGTTCCGGTAATAGAAGAAGGAGCTGAAGCTAACTTTACCGTTTTCAATACGACAGAAAAATGGTTGTATAATGCTGCAAGTAATTATTCAAAATCGGCAAACAGTCCGTTATTGGGTACTGAACTTACAGGAAAAGTGAAGTTGGTTTATAATAACAATCAGTATTCGGAAAGTTAGTTGAAAATATTTGGCTGTCATTATCATGGATAGTTGCTGAAATAAATATTGCATGATCCACTATTGACATTAAAAATCCTTAAATCCAAAAAATCTTAATCATGGATAACAGAGTAAAAAAAGCGCTGAGCGCAACCATTAATAAATATGCTGAGGTTTCGGCAACCAACGTAGAAGGTTTTGAGACAGAATTATTGGCTGCTTTCGAGCTAGATGTTAATTTTTTAGATAAAGCGGCTGCTTTTGATGCCGTTTTTGATACGCATCCTAAATTTGAAGAACTACGTGAAGTATTTTTCGATTTATTAATGGTAAACTTCTTTAGCAGCGATGTACAGAAACTGGAAGAAGATTACCTGGAAAGTGATGAATGGGCAAATATAGAAGAAGAAACCATTGATAGGGGAACAGAACTCTTAAACCTTCTGTTGTATATTAAAGAATGCAAGGATGAAGATTTAGATCCCGAATTGGGCGATTTCTTAAAAGAATTTTTGTTGGTGGAGGATGATGAGTTTCAGGATGAATTTGAGATTTACGAAGAACTGATCAGCAATCAGCAATTGGCCGAAAGCAGTGTAGAAGAAATTTGCAAAACGGCAGCTACGCTAAATATCAGCGAAGAAATGCAAGAATTGTTTGTTCCTTTTATGGCTTTTTTCCTTGATGTAGAAGGTAGTGCAGAAACAACTAAAGAAATAATTCAGTTTAGCCGTAACAAATCATTCGATTCTGCTACTTATATATTAATTACAACAATTAATAACTAAATTAAATTGATCATGGAACAACAGATACTTCAGGAAGAAAAGAAACCCAATGCATTGGCATTTCAAGTAGCAATTGCTTTTGCGTTTTACACTTTAGCATTAATATTCATCATGAACCTGCTTGGTGTAAGTGCGCAGGTAGAAGGTACACCAATTTGGCAAAAAGTAATTTCAGTTATCCTGTCGTATGGTACTTTTATTTTGGCAATTTACTACGCTCAGAACAAGCATAAAAATGAATTGGGTGGTTTTATAACTTACGGTAGAGCATTTTCTGCCGGTTTTAAAGTAGCTGCGTATTCAGGCCTTTTTATTGGTTTATTAATGATGCTCTATTATGGCGTTATAGATAAAGGTGCATTACAAAATATTTTGGATATTCAAATCAAAGCCGCAGGGGATAACGAACAAACACTTAAAGGGGTAAATATGATGAGCAAGTATATGATCTATATGATTGCATTCGGATCTGCTATAACCTATACGCTGATTGGTTTGGTAATTAGCTTAATCACTGCCGCAGTAATAAAAAAAGATAGAGTTTAATTTCCTTATAAATTTTGAACGTGCAGGTTTTATCATTTAATTTGATGAAATTTGCACGTTTTAATTTAAACAAACCTCGCATGTTTTTAAAATTTGCGGGGTTTATGCTTAAAAAATGGATATATCAGTTGTAGTACCCTTATTTAATGAAGATGAATCTTTGCCAGAATTAACGGCTTGGATTGATAAAGTGATGACAGACAATAACTTCAGTTACGAGGTTATTTTGGTTGATGATGGCAGTACTGATAGATCTTGGGAGGTAATTGAACAATTAAGGCTTCAAAATCCGGCCATAAAAGGCATTAAATTTAGGCGTAATTACGGTAAATCTGCAGCACTAAATGTAGGTTTTGAAGCTACACAGGGCGATGTGGTAATTACCATGGATGCTGATTTACAGGATAGTCCGGATGAAATTCCTGAATTATACCGAAGGATTAGAGAAGAAAAACTCGACATTATATCCGGCTGGAAAAAGAAACGTTACGATCCAATTACGAAAACCATCCCTACGAAATTATTTAATGCAGCTACCCGCAAAATGAGTGGCATTGAGCTGAATGATTTTAACTGTGGATTAAAGGCTTACCGTAGTGATGTTATCAAAACCATAGAAGTTTATGGCGAAATGCACCGTTATATTCCGGTTATAGCCAAATGGGCAGGATTTAGTAAAATATCAGAGCAGGTGGTAGAACACCGCGCCCGTAAATATGGCACAACAAAATTCGGTTTCAGCAGGTTTATCAATGGCTTTTTAGATTTACTTTCCATATTTTTTGTTGGTAAATTCGGTAAGCGGCCAATGCACTTTTTTGGCTCTTTGGGCGTATTGAGTTTCTTTTTAGGAATTGTAATGTCGCTTTACGTACTTGTAGAAAAGCAAATTTTAATCTGGAAAGGCTTACCTTATCGTGATGTAACCGATCAGCCTTTATTTTATTTGTCACTGGTTGCCATTGTTGTAGGATCGCAGATGTTTTTAGCTGGTTTTATCGCCGAGCTATTATCACGCAACGCACCAGAAAGAAACCAGTATTTAATAGAAAAAGAAATTAAATAAGCTGAAAGACTAAAGCTTAAAGCATAAAGCGCTTTGGTCTTTAGTCTTTTAGCTTTCAGCTTAAAGACATGTTTTTCTCCATCATTATTCCCCTTTATAATCGTCCACAAGAAATAGACGAGTTATTAAATACCTTAACTAAACAAACTTATTTGCAGTTTGAAGTGCTGGTTATTGAAGATGGTTCCAAAAACGATGCGAAGGCAATAGTAGCCTCTTATGCTGATAAACTGGATATTAAATATTATTTTAAGGAAAACGCCGGACAAGGTTTCGCACGTAATTTTGGTTTTGAACGGGCTACAGGTGATTACTTTGTAATTTTCGATTCGGATTGTTTAATCCCTTCAAATTACCTCGAAACGGTTAAAAATTATTTATACGAGCATCATTTAGATGCTTATGGTGGCCCGGATGCTGCGCATGACAGTTTTACTCCTGTGCAAAAAGCAATCAGTTACGCCATGACATCACCTTTCACCACTGGTGGTATCCGCGGTAACAAGCAGCATGTAGGGCAATTTCACCCCCGTAGTTTTAACATGGGTATATCCCGCCAGGCTTGGGAAAAGGTAGGTGGTTTTATATTAACCCGATTGGGTGAGGATATTGAGTACAGCATCCGGATTCATGAAAACGGATTTAAAATCGGCCTAATTCCAGAGGCAAAGGTTTATCATAAACGCAGAACAAGTTTTAGCCAGTTTTATAAGCAATTACACTTTTTTGGAAGGGCAAGAATTAATATTTATAAACATTTTCCAAAAGAATTAAAGCTTGTACACTTTTTTCCAGCATTATTTACTTTAGGCTTTGGTTTCACTATTTTGTGTAATTTTATTTATCCACCGCTGGCATATGTTTGTAACTTCTTCTTATTGATTTACTTTATGTTGATATTTTTTCATTCATGGTCTGTAAATAAATCTTTAAAAGTTGCATTTTTGAGCATTATATCTTCATTTATCCAATTAACCGCTTATGGTTTAGGATTTATACAGGATTTATTTAAACGAGTGGTATTTAAACAACAATGATCAATTATCTAAAAGAAAGTACGTTCGCCGTTAATGATGTAATGCAAAAGGCATGGAGCATTACCAAGAAACACTATTTCTCGATTGCTACGCTATGTTTTTTAATGTTTATTACGGCAAGTGCATCAAGTTTAATGGCCTTTTTTATAAAGGACGTAAGCAAAGCGCTGAGCGTTATCATGGTAATTATTTTTGTATTGCTTTATTTTACCATCAACCTTTCGCTGTTTAAATATATTTTCCATTTAATGGATGATGAAGAAAACGATGTAAAAATTGTAGATACACTTCCAACGAGGCAACAAATTATTAGATTTTTAGTAGCCACTCTTTATTTTGTAGGTTGCATCCTTGGTGTTTACCTGGTGGTTATACTCGTCGCTTTCCCATTTATTTATACAGGAATTAATGTTGCTATTGTAAAAAATGTGGCTATTTCGGTTGGTATCATAGCTATTTTTATTACCTGGTTAAGAATTTCATTTTTCCCGTTTTTTATCATCGATAAAGGTGCAACACCATTTGATTCGATTAAATTGAGTTTAGCTACTACAAAAGGAAATTTCACTAAAATTTTATTGTTATTGGTTGTTTTAGGTGGAGGATATTTAATTTATCTATTGCTAAACTACCTGCAATGGCCGCTTGTTGCTTTCATTGTAAATATTTTAAGTTCATTTATCATTGTTCCGCTTTCCAGTGTAGCTTTAACGGTTGCATACCGTAAAATTTCGGGTGAGTATAAAGGCGATGAGCATCCGGATATTTTGCATAATATCGTTTAACCCCCTAAACCCTGAAGGGGGTGAAAATCAGATTAGAAATTTATGGAAAAAGAACAGAACCATAGAAAGGAAAAGTCCCCTTCAGCGGGGTGGGGGCTTAAAGCAGCATTAAGTAAGCCCTTTGCGGCATTTGCAGTTTGGCAGATTAACAAATGGAAGCATAATGCCGTTAATGCTCAAAATAAGATCCTGAAAAAGCTTATTGAGGAGGCCAGACATACAGCGTTTGGGAAAGATCATCATTTTTCCGATATTAAAACCTATGATGATTTTAAAAAACATGTTCCTGTTCGGGATTATGAAGGACTAAAGCCTTACGTAGATCGTGTGGTGGCAGGAGAACCGGATGTACTTTGGAAAGGGAAACCACTTTATTTTGCAAAAACATCAGGCACCACATCTGGTGTAAAGTATATCCCGCTTTCAAAAGAATCGATGCCCGAGCACATCAAAGCTGCCCGTAATGCCATCCTAACCTATATTCATGAAACTGGCAAAGCCGATTTTGTAAACGGAAAAATGATTTTCTTACAAGGAAGCCCGGTTTTAACTGTAAAAAATGGAATTAATGTAGGCCGTTTATCAGGAATTGTAGCCCACCACGTACCCGCTTACCTGCAAAAAAACCGATTACCTTCTTACGAAACCAATACAATTGAAGATTGGGAACAAAAAGTTGATGCCATTGTGGAGGAAACCCTCAATGAAAATATGACCTTGATTTCGGGGATTCCACCCTGGGTACAAATGTATTTTGATAAACTTTCAGAAAAATCCGGTGGAAAGAAAATAGGCGAAATATTTAAGAATTTTAGTCTTTTTATATATGGCGGGGTAAATTTTGAGCCTTACCGTGCTAAAATTGAGCAAAGTATCGGCAAAAAGATAAATGCGATAGAAACTTATCCAGCTTCTGAAGGATTTATTGCTTATCAGGATTCGCAGAGAGATAAAGGCTTACTCTTGTTGGCTGATGCAGGTATTTTTTATGAGTTTGTGCCTGCCGATGAATATTATAATGATAACCCGACAAGATTATCGCTTGGAGAAGTAGAATTTGATATCAATTATGCATTGATTTTAAATACCAATGCAGGTTTATGGGGCTACAGCATTGGCGATACAGTGAAGTTTGTATCGAAAAATCCTTATAAAATTGTAGTAACTGGCCGGATAAAACACTTTATTTCTGCCTTTGGCGAACATGTAATTGGCGAGGAGGTTGAGCAGGCAATTTTGAGTGTTGCAAACCAAGAGCAGGTAGAAATTACAGAATTTACAGTTGCGCCTCAGGTTAATCCAGCATCTGGGCAACTGCCTTATCATGAGTGGTTTGTAGAGTTTTCGTCTGCACCAAAAGATATGCTTGCGTTTAGCAAAAAAGTTGATGAGGCTTTGCAAAAGAAAAATATTTATTACTTTGACCTGATTGAAGGAAACATCCTACAGCCATTGATTATACGTACTTTGCAAAAAGATGCTTTTGTAAATTACATGAAAAGTGAGGGGAAACTAGGCGGACAAAATAAAGTGCCGCGTTTAAGTAATGATCGGAAACTGGCAGACGGGTTGGAGAAGTATATTGTTTAGTTAATCTTACTCGATTCGTATCTTCACGAAACGAAATGAGAAAAATGATTTGTAGGAAACACGAACCATGGCAATGAGGGTTGGCGATCTTATTAAACAAATCAGATAGCTTCAGCGCGCTCAAGTTCAGCTTCGCAATGACGAAGTACAGCGAGAAGGATAGGGGCAAGCGGACAACAAAAAATTAGATAAAATGCTTAATTAAACTTAAGCACCATGATATTAAAAGAATTTGAAAAGAATAACAATACTCGGTTCTACAGGCAGCATAGGTACGCAAGCACTTGAAGTTGTTAGAGACCACCCTACAGTTTTTAAAGTAACGGTATTATCTGCGCTAAAAAATTCGGAATTACTGATAAAACAGGCATTGGAATTTAAACCCGATGTTGTGGTAATCTGTGATGAAAGCAAATATATTGAAGTAAAAAATGCCTTATCTGCGCTAAATACCAAAGTTTTGGCTGGCGAAGCTGCTTTATCCGAAGTTGCTGCCTATCAGGAAAGCGATGTGGTATTAACTGCTTTAATGGGATCAGTAGGGCTAGAGCCAACCATTACCGCTATAAAAGCAGGGAAAGATATTGCGCTTGCCAACAAAGAAACTTTAGTGGTAGCCGGAGAATTGATAACGAAACTGGCCGTTGAGCATCAGGTTAAAATTTTACCTGTAGATTCTGAACACTCGGCAATATTTCAGTGTTTGGTTGGCGAAACGCAGAATGAAATCGAAAAAATCTATCTTACCGCTTCGGGAGGCCCATTTTTAGGTAAAAGCAAAGATTTTTTATCAACCGTAAAAAAAGAGCAGGCGTTAAAACATCCCAACTGGGTAATGGGAGCAAAAATCACGATCGATTCTGCTTCTTTAATGAACAAGGGTTTAGAGGTAATTGAGGCGAAATGGCTGTTTGATCTTGATGTAGATCAGATTGATGTAATTGTTCATCCACAATCCATTATCCATTCTATTGTGCAGTTTACCGATGGTTCGATGAAAGCACAACTAGGTGTTCCGGATATGAAACTGCCCATTCAATATGCTTTAAATTATCCCGATAGGCTAAAAAACGATTTTAAGCGTTTTAACTTCTTAGATTACCCAAATTTTAGCTTTCAAAAAGCCGACATGGAAACCTTTAGGAATTTAGAACTTGCATTTACTTCTTTACGAAAAGGGGGAACATGCCTTGTATTTTAAACGCGGCGAATGAAATTGTTGTAGCGGCATTTTTGAATGATAAGATCGGTTTTCTGCAGATGAGTGAAGTTATTGAACAGTGTATGGCTGAAATCAGTTTCGTGGAAAAACCACAATTGAGGGATTATTTAGAAACTGACAAACATAGCCGTATCTTAGCCGGCGAATTAGTAACAAAAAATATAGTTTAACATCTAACATAAAAATTTTATAAGAAAATATGAATGGATTGATTATGGCGGGGCAGCTGCTGCTCGGATTGTCTTTATTGGTAATATTACACGAATTAGGGCATTTCTTGGCAGCCAGGGCATTTGGTATTAAAGTAGAAAAGTTTTATTTATTTTTTGATGCCTGGGGTTTCAAACTTTTCAGTTTCAAAAAAGGTGATGTTGAATATGGTGTGGGATGGTTACCACTTGGTGGTTATGTGAAAATTGCCGGAATGATTGATGAAAGTATGGATACAGAGCAAATGGCTCAACCTGCGCAACCATGGGAATTCCGCTCAAAACCGGCCTGGCAACGCTTAATTGTGATGCTTGGTGGTATTATCGTAAACGTAATAGTTGGTATTTTTATCTTTTGGATGCTGACTTTTAATATCGGACAAAATTATACGGTTAACAGTAAATTAAATGATGGTATTTCTGTTGGTGCAATCGGTAAAGAAATTGGTTTAAAAAACGGAGATAAAATTCTAGCCATTAATGGCAATAAACTGATCCGTTTTGAGGATGCGATATCAAGTAAAGTTTTATTTGATGGCGCGCAGTTAACCATTTTAAGAGGTAACCAAACACTTTATATTTCCGTTCCGGATACCATTTTAAATAAGATTTCTAAAAACGATAAGGAGAATTTTATTTCTCCGCGTTATCGGATGGAAAGTGTAGATAAAGTGAGTGCACCGGATGAGAAAGCAGATAAACCTTCGTTCTTTGATAAACTATTTGGACGGAAATTTGAAAAGCCAGTTTACCCGGCCTATGCTGCGGGCATTAAACCCGGCGATAGTATTTTATCGGTTAACGGCAAACAGATTACCTTTTTCGATCAATTTAAAGAAGAAGTTTCTACAAATAAATTAAAACCAATTACCATTAATGCGTTGCGCAAAGGCAAAGCGATTACATTCGATCTTAAAGTAGGCAAAGATGGCACAATTGGAATTGGCCCTAATTTAAAAATGCCCGAAACTGCACACGTGGATTTCGGTTTTATCGAATCGCTCCCGGTTGGTGCAAATATGGCATGGAGTACTTTTTTAGATAACGCAAAAGGTATTGGTAAAATGATTACCGGGAAATTAAGTGCCCGTAATATCAGCAGTCCGATTGGAATTGCCAAAGTATATGGAAGTACTTTTGATTGGGTTAAATTTTGGACGCTAACAGGATTAATTTCTATGGCATTGGCATTTATGAATTTATTGCCTATACCCGGGCTTGATGGGGGCCATGTGGTGTTTCTTTTAATTGAAATGGTACAACGTAAGCCTGTAAGCGAAAAAGTGTTGGAAAAGGCCCAAATCGTTGGTTTTGTAATCCTGATTTGTTTAATGGTGTTTGCTTTTGGTAATGATATTTTAAAATCTTTCGGTAAGTAAAATCAAATTGATATAATTGCCGCAGATGCACAGATTGGAATCTTCCCATCTGAACATCTGCGGCTTTTTAATTTAATAAGTATCATGAGCGAAGCAGTACAACAACCTAATTATTTCGAATTTTACGATCTTCCTATACAGTTCAAACCAGACCAAAATGCTGTAAAATCAAAGTTTTATGCTTTGAGCAAACAGTTTCATCCCGATTTTTATGCCAATGAAAGTGAAGAGAAGCAGCAGGAAGTACTCGATCTGTCCACTTTGAACAACAAGGCCTACCAAACATTAAGTAATGCTAAAAAGTGCTTAAAATACGTGCTTGAACTAAAGGGAGTTGTAGAAACTGATGAGGCTTACCAACTTCCCCAATCTTTTTTGATGGAAATGATGGATGTAAATGAAGTTTTAATGGATTTGGAATTTGAGCCGGATGCAGAAAAGCTTGAGCAGGTAAAAAGAGATGTTGCATCAATAGAAGAAGATTTGGCAAAGGAATTAAATGATCTTATCAATCAGTTCGATAGCAACCCTGAAGCATCTGATGCATTGTTACCTTCAATAAAAGATAATTTTTACCGCCAAAAATACATTGATAGGATTAGAGAGCGACTGGTGAAATAGGAGTGGATGGAAGATTTCGGATGGAAATGGACGAAAACATTAGGCTGTAAAGTCAGGTAGCAAAGGTCTTAAGATTAAGCCCTTATACTTCTACCTTCAACTTCTTTAAAACACTCAATTGTAAAATCATTTTTTAGTTTTTGTTAAGCAGTGGCTTTATTTTACTTTCGGAAAAACAATCAGATCAATGAATAGCTCCCTTTCTATTTTTCGTAAAGTAGCCGTAGCAGAAGGTATATCCTATTTGCTCTTGTTATTTGTAGCCATGCCTTTAAAATATTTTGCAAATTTGCATTTATATGTAAAGTATACCGGTTGGGCACATGGATTATTATTTGTGTTGTATGCAGCTACTTTAATTTTAGCCTGGCACGAGCAAAAATGGAAGTTTGGTAAAGCCGTTTTGATCTTTTTAGCATCACTTTTGCCGTTTATGCCCTTTGTGGTAGACCGCAAATTGAAAGATGAGCGACCAAAATAATTGTGCTTCAGTGAGTTAAAATTAATTAAAAATAATTTTGTGAATTAGGGTTTCGTTATCTACATTTGCAACCCCGTCCAACAAGAATGCCCGGATGGCGGAATTGGTAGACGCGCTGGTCTCAAACACCTGTGGGAAACCGTGCCGGTTCGACTCCGGCTCCGGGTACTAATCCCTCTCTAAATCACTTAGAGGGGGATTTTTGTTTTTTATTCATTTTTTATCGAATGGAACAGAATATTATGATGTATAAAATTCTGTTCATGGATTATTTCTTAGCAAAAACTAATCTTGAAACTTTGGATCAAGTTAACAATTTGCGTGTTCGTTGATATAATTAATCCTTAGCTAATAGCTTCAAATATGTAAAAATTACGCCACTGTGCTCTGCTTCGTGATAGATGGCCGCTTGTAGTGCTTGAAGATGATTTTTTACGTGAAATCCTATAGGTAACTCAAAAGGCTGGTAATTGACAAATTTTCTGGATTTAAGATCTGATTCAAGAAGGTCGACTGTTTCAATAAGTAGTTGTTTAACCTGATTAACATCGGGGTTAATTTTCCAGGAATTGGGAGATGATCCAATCTTGAAAGATTCCATAAATTCTTTAGTTATATGCATTGGTAATCCGCTACGCATATACATGTGTCTCTGTTGTGATGTAATACAATGACCTATTTGCCATATTATATTGTTATTAAATCCCTCTGGAATTTTAAATAATATTTCATGATTAGTTTTATCTATTAATTGGCGTAGCCTAATTCTACTCGCTCTTAAAATTTTACATGCAAAATCTTCGTTAATCATTTAAATTGGTATAAGTATTTAACAAGGGAAGAAATCGCAATCATCTCTAAAATAATCTTCTAACTCTTAAAGTTCAAAATTGATCTCAATCTTGCGAAGATATTATTATCTGTTAGATGGTTTTTCGTCCAGCCATTTCAAACCTTCTTCTGCTTGTGTAAGAAATAAAATTTCAGCATGTTTTTCATCATTTTCCACACTCTTTTTTGCAGATAACTGGCTGAATGCGCTTTCAGACAATATCCATGCAAAATATTTAAGTCCTGCCAGTTCCATTAAAGGCAACCAGGTAGTGGCCGCCCAATCTGATGCTTCAGACCAGGTTCCTGGAACCAAACGGTTGTCATTAAAAACCTTACTCCGCTTGTTTTCCTTTAAATAATCTATCATCAGGCTCCCACCACGTTTAACAGTAATAATATCCTGGTATCCCGTCCATTCTACAAACATAATATCGCTTCCTATCGGGCAGTTTATAATCAGGTGTTTATCTTTGTAATAGCTTTTGGTGCGTATATCAGGCGCTATCGAAATGCTTTTAATTAACGGTAATTTGAAAGAAAATACCGACCCTTCTCCAAACGAACTCTCTATCCAAAAACCTCCACCATGCCGTTTTATAATGTCAGCTGAAATGTAAAGTCCAAGGCCAAGGCCATCAAAACGTGTCGAGGAATTATCGGCCCTGTAGTAGCGCTCAAATAACTGCTGTAGGTGGTTCGATTTTATTCCAATACCATAATCTTTTACCGAAACAATAATATTTTCATCAATAACTTTAACGCTGATTTCAACCTTGTTGGCATCTGGCGAGTATTTTACAGCATTTGAAATAAAATTATGAACAACCTGCTCCAGCCTAAACTGATCTCCTGTAAAGCTGATATTATCTTCCGCTGTGAGTAATAATTTATGCGATGGATAGATTTGCTGCATTTCTGCAACAACATTCATTAGCATTGCAGAAAAATCGAAAATTTTTGAATCGAAAATCATTTTTCCAGCATTGATTTTGCTTACATCCAATAAATCGGCAATCAGCTTTTCCAGGCGGTTAAGTTGTCCGGCCGAACGCTCAAGATAGGTTTTGATTTTTCCCTCCTCAACCATTCTTAAAAGCAGTTGATGAAAGCCTTTACTGGTTGTAAGTGGTGTTTTAAGTTCGTGGCTGGCTATAGAAATAAACTCATCTTTTCTGGCTTCACTGGTTTTTATGATATGGATATTTGTATTGGTTCCTATCCAGATAGCTGATTTGTTTCCTTGGCTAACTAACCTGGCAATTGCAAGGTGCCAGTAATAATTACCATCCGAAAAAAGCAAACGGAGCTCAGCGGTATATTCCTGGCCACTTTCTAATGATGCTTTCCATCGGTCAATACTTGCCGCCAAATCATCTTTATGTACAAATGCGGTCCAGCCATATGCCAAAATCGTTTCCCTGGTTTGACCAAAATCCATACAAGCAGTATCATTTACATAATTGATCTCTCCGACAGTATTTGCTGTCCAAACCTGTTGAGGAATTTCATTGAGCAATAAGGTAGATGAAGGCTGATCTGAAATAAGCGCATTATCCTGATTGTGGGCATTAGGGCTTGCCTTCGAGCCATCCTGATGTGAGTTGCTACTTTGCGGATTCATGTACAAATCTATAAAATGATAGCTTAAGGTTGCCAATTAATATCCCTGCAATTAAACATAAATTACATACTGGTGCTAAAGACCAAACCAGTTCGACGAATAAAAGTTTTAATCGGGAATAGATAGCTTATTTTCAGAGATTTAGGATCTTGGCCTCCGTAATTGTGCTAATTGGTGTTAATCTGTGTAGTTCTATTAATAAAATTGTTCGCCTTTTAATCCTTGAAATTAAGTTGCTGCACGTTTTTCAAAACCAGCTTTATTGTATAAATGTTATTAAAGAAAGCTACAGTGCCTATGGAACAGATGAATATTAGCCCTAAAAAAGAAATTATTTTAGATTTCGAAGACTGGCCAATTACCCCTGCTGCCCAAAAGCTCAAGCCTTGCGTGTTTTTGGATGGAGGTTATTATAGCTGTCTTTTAGGGCCAGACAGAGAAAAGGGTATTTTGGGAAAAGGAACTTCTCCTTTTGATGCCGTATTGGATTGGGAAAACCAGCTTTATAATCGATTGGCTACCGCAGATAAGGATGATGAGGTTGCAATTTACGCGAGCAATGTATTAAATTTTAATGGGAGGGAATGATGTAACCTGATTTGCTACCGCTGTTTCAGTGTTAAGATTTTATTTCACTTTTGTTTCTATCGTCGCTTTTAACGTTTCTAAAACATTGTTCTTCCAGACCTTGTTTTATAGTTACCAATTAAGTAATGCGATATGCCATGGTTTAACGGAGATTATCCGCCCTCATACAAAAACCAGCCTGAACCATTAAGGGAAAAAGCTGTAGAAATTGCCAATGCACTTTTAGCTGAAGGCCTTGAGGAGGGTATTGCAATTGCAACGGGATTGAAACGTGCCCGTGAGCATTTTAAAAGGGAACAGCAGATAAAAAAAATAACAAAAATTGATTACGTAAAATAGAAAAAATATGAGAACGGTACACACAATTTTTATCGCTGCTGCTTTTGTAGCATCAGTATTAACAGCTTGTACAAGCCCTTCTGAAAGAGCAAAAGGCCCATATCAGAAAGATTATGCCGATACTGCAAAGAAAAGTCCTGCAGATTCGGCAGCTGCCCAGCCCAGGGTAGATCCACAGGATACAGTTAGGAAATATTAATATGAGGATAAATGAAAATAATCCGCTGGGTAGTGCCGAATATAAAATTAATGCAGATCAGCCAGAGGAAAACCTTCTGCATGAGATAGAATCTGATGGAGATACGCTTGAGCCTGAAACTTTTGGAACTGATGTTGGAACGGTCGATGTGAGCGACCCAAAATCACTCGAATATTGGTCTGAGCAGTTTCAAATTAGTAAAGATGAGCTGAAAGCAACGGTTTTACTTCGCGGAAATTCTATAGCTGAAATTAAAAGATTTTTATCGGTATAATTATGGCTGAGTTACCAGATTTAACTGTATTTGCCCAAACCCTAACTAAAAGATTTAAAGGTAAGGTGCTTGAAACGCTTGAAGTAAGCGTTGCCAAAAAACTTAATGTAACACCAAAAGAACTTAAAAAAAGCCTTGAAGGCAGGGAGTTGCTTAAGTTAGAACGCTCGGGGAAAACGCTTCAGCTGTTTTTCTCCGGGTCGCAAGTTTTGGGGTTGCACCTGATGTTACGTGGAGCGTTGGAGTTGATTGATCAGGATGAGCCGCCAAGATTCCAGGTTTTGGGTTTCCATTTCGAAGGAGGAGATGCATTTGCCCTTGTTGATCTTCAAAAGCAGGCTACACCAACATTAAATCCTGAACAGGTAACCGTTCCGGATGCATTGGATATGGAGCAGGATTATTTTTTGAATTTGCTCGCCAAAAAGAAAACCGTAATTAAAACATTACTAATGGATCAGCATGTTATCCGTGGAATCGGTAATTCTTATGGAGATGAAATCCTTTATCATGCCGGCATTTCTCCTTTATCCATCGCTAAAATGATCCCGGAAAAACAGGGTAAAAAATTATTTCAAAGTATTGGTTTAGTGCTCAAAAAAGCCATTAAGCAGATTGCTGAAGAAAATGGGGATGAACTTAGAGGCGAATTGCGTGATTTTATGCAGGTGCACAGTGCCAAGCTAAAGAAAACAGAAAAGGGAGAAGAAATTTTTACAGAGAAAATAGGTGGAAGGATGAGTTATTTTGTGAAAGGGCAAGAAATTTTTAAATAATGCCACTATTGGGAGAAGCTCAAATGTAATTCATCCACATTTACGTTCCACTGCATCGGTTTTTTGCAAGGGTTTATTTTCAGGTTCTTCATCAACATTTTGATTTGTTAATTTTTCCGGCAGGATTTCTTCAACAATTTCGATTATTCGGGTGTTGATTCTGATATTTGCTTCATAACTTTTATCTATAAACTTAAGTTGTTTTAGGTTGATTTTTCACCGAACAAGAATTATCAGCCATTTAATAAAGGTTCAATTAAAACCCACAGATTTGAAATGCTTTAAATTTTAGAAGAATTATAATTTAGAAAAATTCCATTTAAGGTAAAATGTATCGCTATCTTATATTCATTCTTTTGTTTTATCTGTATTAAACGCCTTTATTTGCAAAATACAGTGTTAACGTAAATTGATTATTCCGATTTTAAGATTCGACATCTACGTTGACGGATGGAACATCGGTCGAATTGTATATCTTTGCGATCTAATTGTGAATACGCTATGGGCAAAGTGCTTATACAGGAAACCGAACAATCTATAATGGACGTACTCATTCTCGCATTAGAGATGGGAGGATTTTCCGTAATGGGATCGTTAGGGCTTGAGCCTGACTTTATGGATAAGATAGCCGATTACCGCCCACATGTTGTGGTGTTGGATTATCGGCTCGACGGAAAAAAAGCAGCGGAGATATGTGCGCTTATCAAGGAAAAATATCCATGCCTACCCGTGCTTGCCTTAAGTTGCAATTCAAATATCCATTTAGATTATGATAAACATGGTTTTGATGATTATATCCGCAAACCATTTGATATTGAGGAGCTTTACACTATTTTGCGCAAGTACATTGCAAAATCAGAAGCCTGTGAAGAGGAAATTTCTGATTTATAATTCCAAATTAAATCATCAATCTGTTTAACATTAGCTCAAAAACTGATTAAATATTTTTAGCCTTAAAGCCCTGCACAGCATTTTTTATTGCCGTTTTGATTTTTGGAAGTAAGCCACTATCGCTTCGTTTTTCTGAAAGCAGATCGCTAACAAGCTGGGTGATTTGCTGAATTGAAAAAGGTTTTTCCAATATCGCATCGCAACCATAGTCGGTTAATGAAAATAGAATTTGAGTATAAGCTGAAGTAATAATGATGGGAACGTATTCAAATCTATCTAAAGCGCGGATGGCACCGCAAAGTTCTCCTCCGTTCCATTCAGGCAGCATATAATCCAAAATTACAAGGTCAGGGCGGTAGTTTGCAATAAGTCCTATTGCTTTTTCAGGATCAGGGGAGCCCTGGCATTGATAGCCGTGCAACTCGAAAATTTCCTGTAAAGTTTCAAGTAGCATCAAATCATCTTCAACAATAAATATTTTTTTTGCTTCCATTATACCTGGTTTTTGTTTTGTTGGAGATTTATAATTTTCAAAACCATCTAAACTTGTAAACATGCTGTTTATACTACTAATTTAATCATTTATTTTTCCTACTGCAATGGTTTAATTGTCTTTTCTTCGAGCTGTGCAATGCGAAAAATCTCTCTCGAAATAATACCTACATTTTCCTTTAGCTGGTCCATGTTGCAAAATATTGTATCCAACGGGATAGGAAGATCTGCCAGGGTTTGGGCAAGCACAACCTGAATCATACAGCCACCCGTGTGCTCTTTTGCTCCTTTAAGAAGGTTAAATGTTTCAATGGCGGTTTTTCGGTCGGTTCCCAATGCAAATTTTCCATACGTAATTTCAGTGCCCTTTAAATGAAGTGCCAATGTAATTTCTAATGTTGATTCCATTTGTTCAGGTTTTAGGTTTGCAATGTTCAATAGACTTAACTTTAATTAAAAATGCCGCTTTAAGCGGCATTTTTAAAGTTAATTAGCTAATCGAAATTTGTCGGGAAACTGCTTTTGCTTCCTCTTTTTTTGGCAGAGTAAGTTTAAGCAAACCATCATTGTAGGTGGCCTGGATGTTATCTACATCCGCACTTTCAGGAAGCGTAAATGCCCTGGTAAAAGCAGAATAGCTAAATTCCCGTCTGTTATAGCTTTTCTCAGATACATTGTTCTCCATGCGTTGTTCTGTCGAGATGGTCAGCATGTCACGCTCAAGCGAAATCTTAAAATCCTCTTTTTTCAGTCCAGGAGCTGCAAGTTCGATATGATACTCCTCATTGGATTCTGAAATGTTTACAGCAGGAATGTTGTTGGTGCGGCGGTCTGAAAAAAATGTGTCGCCTAATACGGATTCGAAAATGTCATTAAAGCCTGGCAATAATGTACTGTTTTTCTTTTCTGGATTGAATTTAACCAATGTCATAGTGAATTCTCATTTTAATAATTTAATAATAAACGGACTATAAATCAATTAATTTTCTCTAAAACCTTAAGCGGTTCTGGGATTCTTAGATCAAGCTGCGTGCCAATGGTATTTTAATCGATGTTTTGATGCTTTTGAATTCATTAAACTGAAAAAAAAGCATTTTTCCTGAAAATTTTTCAGTTTAGCGCTGAAAAATTTTCAGCTGGCATTTAAATATTCCTTTACCAAGGTTATCGCAGATAAATATAGTATAAGCCACAATATAGCTGTAGTTAAGCGATAAAAATTAGGATATATCAGGTGGAAGGATACGCTTTTTCGCAAAAGAAAAGATGGTTGTGAATTTTGGATTCAAAAATAGCGTAATGGTAGATCATTTTATGTGTATTCAATTAATACATTAAATACACTCTTTAAATTTTTTAATTGTGTGCAATGCTGTAGCCTACCTGGTTTATCAAATAATTTATATCAAAAGGTTTGGCAATAAAACCCTGCGCACTGCAAGAGTTTTCTACTTCGGTTTGGCTAGAATGGGCACTCATCATTAAAACAGGAACTTTTTTCGTATTAAAACCTTTCTTAAGTGCTTCACAAACATTTATTCCATTCCCGTCAGGCAGCCTGATGTCTAAAAGAAACAAATCTGCATGTTCATGCTTATCTTGCATAAATTCATTAATTGTGGAGAAACTCATTACTTCATATTCTTCATCAATAAGAATCATCTCAATAATACTCCTGATATCCGGGTCATCTTCGAGAACATATATTTTCTTTGCCATAATCTAACCTAATGTTATACCTACTATAAGTGTTTAATCCATTAAATTGTTTTAATTATCGAAAAAGTAGAATTTCAATTTCAATGTTGTACTATAAGGTATGCTAATAATTTTTATTTAACCGATAAGCAGTGTCATCATTTTTAGCACGTAACTGGTATTCATTCAGGAAATTTTTAACGTCTTCAGGCGGATCGATATTTGCAATTATCCTTTTAATATCAATATCACTGCTTACCGCTTTACGCAGGTTAGTGTCCCAATCATCCAACGCTTCTTCAACAGAATTTCCGCAGCCAAAAATACCATGCTGAGGGTCTGTACCGTAAAGTACGCAAACCGAACCGCCGTTTCGAAAAACAGATGGATTAAGTTTTTTGGCAATACCCTTAAGCGGTATTTTAATCAGGTTTTCTTCAGGAATATTCATTTTGATGGTTTTGATAAAAAATAAGGAATTGCTTTTGATGCTTTTTGTGATAATTTTATTGTTATAATCTGTTATCGTTAGGAATATCTTACCCGTTTTTTATTTCAGCAACATTGATAAAACATTGAGCTTTGTATTTTGGTTTTTTATTTTTGTTATAAATGGCTATAAATCAGCTATAATGTTTGCAAATTGAATTTATTAAGGGTGTTTAAACAAACAGATGTTGTTTATGGTGTCGCCGGACCTTTATGTTCCCAATGGTCTTTAATCAATTCGTTGTTTTTTCCAAATTTTAATCTTCTGGCATAGCGATCGCCCCTGATTTTTCCGTTAGCATCCTTTTTACCAAGAAAGATCATAATTGCCCGGCCATCTGTGTCAGTTTTGAGGGCAAGATCATAACGGCCAAATTTTATTTCCAAGAAGCTATCCGGTTGATATGTTTTATTGATAATGTTTAAGAGTGAAGTGTGAAGTTTCATATAATGCTATAAATGAATTATTCAAGTTTTCGCTTCCAGGTTGATTCAACTTTAGTTTGGTTGATGGAAAACCCGGTTGCTTACTGTTAATTTTCTTTAAAATCGAGTAAGGGCTGCAGATTCAATAGAACAGCAACCCTTATCGAAAAAACCAAGCTTATAAAAAACAATATCAAATTCTGGAAAGTTTGTTAAATATTTATTTAAGGTTGTGCTTCATCAGTTCATCCGCTTTGCCATTGATTCTTATTACGTAATTAACTGACATACTTTTTGATGTAAGTTTTTGTAGTCGAAAGGTTTAAAGATAATATCGTCTGCAAGGCTCGGTACTTTTAGTGCCTGAGATTCTAACATAGCAGTAATCAATAAAATCCGGATATGGCCTGTGCCGGTATTTTTCTTAATTATATTGCAGAGTTCTCTGCCGTCGCCTTTATCCAATAAAATATCCATTACCAGTAAGTCGGGTTGAAAGTCGGTTATGGTTTTCTCGAGCTGGTCGGAGTGGCAGATACTGGTAACAATAAAAGCTTGGTCATCGAGGGCCAGTTGTATCACTTCTGCATTGCTCTGGTCGTCATCAAGTACAAGTATTTTTGCCATATGTTTTTTTGCGTCAATCGATAGATGGTTGTTTCACATTATCCAAATAACGATTTTTACCCACAACTTATTCCGAAGCGAATATTATGCCACTATAGCCTGCTTAGCCTTTAGTAAAACATCGGTTTTTAGTTTATTGGTATACCGCATTTGGTTTCTGATCTCTGGAAAATTACAAAACATCTTTTTAATGTTTTCTTCATCCGAAGCAAAACCAGTACTTGTATTGAAGATTTGGTAGTTAACCCCGTCTGTGATGTTAATTACTTGTTTAAAAAGGGTATATATGCGAAAATGAGCACAAATAATTTTGCGGAATAGCTGAAATGAATTTGAAACAGAGTTGAACTATTTTTAAAGACGATACCTCAGGGCGATACTTTTCCCTATTGCTTTAAGCAGGTTGTGGTTGTTGCCAACGGTTAGTTCAGGGCAGTCCCATTCCTTATTTACGCTTCGAACCAGGGTAAGTTCTTCTCCCTGTAAACTGATCTTAAATTCTACAGTATCTTTATTGATGTTTTTAGTGAGCACACTGTAGGTGTAATCTCTGTTTTCAAAGGTGATTCGCATTGGTAAACTCATTAATGCAAAGATAATGTATAAAAAGCTTTGCCAGGAAATCTTTTATTCCACACCTTCAGGTAAATTGGTTAATAACTTGCTGTATGTTTTGGTGATAAGCTTGGTTAAATCAAAATGCTTTTAAAAAATTAGATTCTGTATTGCTTGCTATGGGTATTTTTATTTAAGCAATTCTGCTGTTTTTTCCTTAATAATGCTTCTTTATCTTCTTTTACTTGATCAAGAAAAAAGTTTGAATTTATTAACTTTGTTGCATGAAGTCAGTAATGGAATGCAGTGTTGCCGGTTTTAAAAAAAATGAATTGCAAACCAGGGGGTATAAAGTTCATCGGATTGCCGGTGAGGCATATCCTCCTTTAATATACGGGCGACGGGATTATTATAAAGTTGTGTTGGGTAATGGTGACATGAAAATTTGTTATGGAGACCAAACCATTCGTGTAAACGGCACTTTTCTTTTTTTTGGAAACCCTCATATTCCGTATTCTGTTGAACACCTCTCACCCGGCCAGAGTGGTTATGCCTGTCTTTTTACCGAAAGTTTTATTGATGGAAGGGAACGTGCAGACAGTTTGCTTAATGCTGCTATATTCCGCTTTGAAGGGATGCCAGTGGTACCTGTTAATGATGAGCAGGCGGCGTTTATCTCCGGACTTTATGAACGGATGCTCCTTGTTTATGGTAGTGATTACAGCCATAGAGATGAAATGTTCAAAAATTGTATCGACCTTGTTATCCATGAAGCATTGCGAATTTTGCCCCAAGAAAGGCTTCAGGAAAAAAATGCTGCTACAAGGATGACCCACCTGTTTATGGAGCTTCTTGAAAAACAGTTCCCAATTGAAAATATAGAAAATCCGTTGCGGATGCGTACTGCACAACACTTTGCCGAAAGCCTTGCAGTACATGTAAATTATTTAAACCGATCTGTAAAGGAAGTTACAGGTAAACCCATTTCTATTCATATTGCAGAGCGTATTGCGGCTGAAGCAAAGGCACTTTTACAGCATACCAACTGGAGTATTGCTGAAATTGCGTATGGGCTTGGTTTTGAATACCCTACCTATTTTAACAATTATTTTAAAAGGGTTACCGGCAGCAAACCAAATTCCTTTAGAAAGGGATAAATAAAAAGTATGAATATCATACTTTTTGGTTTGATTCTCTTTAGCTTTACGACGCTAATAACCAGAATTTTGAAGTAATAAAATGAGATTTTGTTCAGCAAGGTTTGCCGAAGCATTTCTTTTATAATTTATTGCAAAAATGATGGAAAAATTAAAATTTAAAGCACCTTTCGGTGTACCCGTACCAGTTATATCAGTTAGTCCGATAAACATGGCTACTTTTAATAATCGAGGTAACGAACTGCAGGTACGTATTTCTGCTCCCTCTACTGGAAATAATTTGCCGATTATTGTATTTGCGCATGGTTATGGCCAGTCATTAGATAGCTATGCACCGCTTGTAAACTTTTGGGCAGCACATGGTTTTGTTGTTGTGCAGTGTACTTTTCTCGATTCAAGACGGTTTGCGATCCCGGCTGATGATCCACGCACACCTTTGTTATGGAAATTCCGGGTTGAGGATGTAAAACACATGCTTGATGAGCTTGATGCAATTGAAGGGTACATCCCTGGACTTAAAGGCCGTACAGATCGAAACCGGATTGCCGCTGTAGGCCATTCTTTTGGCGCACAAACCACAGGTATGCTATTGGGGGCAAGGATTATTCAACCCGATGGAAAACCAGGTGAAGATTTGTCTGATGACCGGATTAAAGCTGGTGTGCTATTAACGCCAGCAGGAAAAGGAGGAGCCGATTTAAGTGCTTTCGCAGCCGAGCATTTTCCTTTTATGAATCCAAGTTACACGGAGATGACCACCCCTTCGCTGGTTGTGGCAGGGGATAAGGATATATCGGCACTAACGGTTCGCGGTTGGGAATGGTTTACCGATGCCTATTATTTAAGCCCAGGTACGAACGCCTTGCTTACTCTTTATGGCGCAGAGCATGGCCTTGGCGGAATTTCGGGTTATGAAGCTGCAGAAACAACTGATGAAAATCCTGATCGGGTGGAAACAGTTGCATACCTGAGCTGGGCTTATCTTACCTCAGCTTTGTATCCAGAAAATGATTCCTGGTCAGAAGCTTCTAAGTGGTTGATTGAAAGTGCTAATGCAATAGGAAAAATAGACGTTAAGTAATTGAAAATCAAATTACCTATTGTTAAAGCGCATTCTGTTTATAGCTTTTCAATAAACCAGGTTTTTAATGGGCAGAATGATTCGAGTAATTTTAATCCCACGAATAAGGGCTGCAAGTTGATTAAAACTGCAGCCCGTATTTTCTGAAAGAGTTATCTTATAGAAAACAATTGCTCCCAGCATAGGCTGGAATCGATTAAATTACCAAGGACTAATTCCTGTTTCAGGCGAATTGTCATCACTATAAAACTGGCCTGTTGGTCCGTCTGTATCCAATGTAGCTGCTTTAACAACTCTCGAGGCGGCATCTTCAACAGTTCCGGGGCCACTGTGGTGATTAAAATCTGTAGCGGTATATCCCGGATCAACTGCATTTACCTTGAACGGTGTATCACGAAGTTCATAAGCCAATGCAATGGTATAACCATTAAGTGCTGCCTTTGATGCCAGATAAGCAACTGGTTTAACCGGATAATATTTCCATGATGGATCGGAATGCAAAGTGAGTGATCCCAAACCTGAAGTTACATTTACAATTCTTGGTGCTTCTGAATTTTTAAGGATCGGGGTAAAAGCTTGTATTACTTCAATCACGCCAAATACATTGGTGTCGAAAACATCGCGGTAAGTTTCAACAGCTGTTTCCAATACATTTTGAGGAAAACCACCTGCAATACCCGCATTATTGATCAATACATCAAGCACAGAAATTTTACTTTCTAAAAGCGCTTTCGCTGCTTTTATGGAGGCGGGGTTGTTCACATCTATTAAAATGGGTTCCACATTATTCAGTCTTTCCAACTCCAATTGCTTAACCGCTTGCTGGCCTTTTTCTAAATCGCGGCAGCCCAGATATACATAATAGCCTTCTTTTATTAATTGTTTGGCGGTTTCAAAACCTATACTTTTGTTTGCACCTGTTATTAATGCTGTTTTCATATTTATTTATTTAACACTGCAAATCTAATCGACCTGGCATTGTAATTTGTTATACATACAGCGGTATTAATGGTACATTTTACGGATTCTTGCCCGGTACTCTGCAGGGGTTAATGCTGTTTCGCGTTTAAAGAAACGGTTAAAGTATGAGGCATCAGAAAAGCCAAGATCAAATGCAATTTCTTTTAAGGAATCATTGGTATGGAAAAGCAATCGTCTTGCCTCAAGCACTACGCGCTCGTGAATATGTTTGATGGCTGGTTTTCCGCTTTGCATTTTAACCACCTCACTTAAATGTCCTGCCGAAATATTTAACTGGCTGGCGTACGCTCCAACCTCTTTTAACTCGCGAAAAGACTCGTTTACCTTCGACTGGTAGCTGCGCAGCAGGGTTTTTTCAGGAGAATTTTCTTGTGGTTTGTATTGTTCGGTATACAGGCGACTTAAATAGGTGAGTAAAAGGTTAAGGCATGCCGATAGCATCCGCTGTTGCCAATCATTCGGATTGATATATTCTTTATTTATATTTTCCAGCAAATCTTCAATAAAAAGCAGATCATTATCTGTCAGAAGCAGCTCATGGCCACCTTGCGGGCATTCGATAATTGGAAGTCTGTTTATAGAAACATCTCCCTGCATATTTAGAAATTCTTTAGTAAAGGCTATGCCGGTTGCCCAAAGCGCATCGGTACCTTCTTTAACAATAATCCGGTTAGGAATATAAAAGTATATTGTATTGCTTTTAAGTGTAAAAGGAGTCATATCGATCCATTGCCGGGTTTCTCCCTTCCTCATTAAAACGATCAGATAATGATTTTTTCGATGAGGCAATAATAAATCTTCTTCATCCGGCAGGTTACCTTCAAAATTATATACCCTGAAGTTTTTGTTCGCTGTTAACCGATCCGGAACCAGGGAATAAATAGGAAGTTGTTGGGTATGTTCAGCAATATTCATCAGTTAAAACTATGATTAATTTGTTCCTTATGCAATACTCTGAATTTTAACGTTCCTTAATTTTTTGTTTTGAAAAGATCGTAAGTGTTTTGTAAACAGAAGCTTAACCTATTTAATACCGTAAATAATTACACTATGGAAACATATAAAGCAAATTGCTGCTGAGCATATTAATGTACTGAACTGATTTTTTAATTAATTTAATGACTGACGTTTGAAGGAATCCGGATTTCTTTTATTGTTTTTAAATGGCGGCGTAGGATGGGTAGATTTTTGGAAGCAAAGGATTTAATTTGAGGATCTGTTGATTTTTCGGCCGCTTCAAAAAGCGCAACAGCATTTTCATGGTCGCTGATCATCATTTGAACATAAACGCCATCGAAGGCCAGTCCGTCATAATTACTAAGCTCGTGTAATGCGTCACTAATATTTTGTTGATTTAGTATTTTCCTTGTGTCTGTGTTGATCTCATCTGACGTACCTCCATTTGTATTTGATGTTGACCCAGAAATCATACTACCGCTGGCATTTCCATTCGCACTGTTGTTGGCTCCCTCACCGGTTTTCGGAATAGCTTTACCCTGTGAATTTTGATCAGAAAGTACTGCTGATGTGGAACTATTTGTTTTAGTACCTCCTTTTCGATCTGCACTTTTACCGCTTAATGTTTTTCCATTTTTACTATCGGAAGTTTTTGGCAAATCAATATTTTTCGATTTAGCTAAATTGTTCAGCTGAATGTTCACCTCATTGTGTTCTGAAAGTTCCATTTCGCTAAAGGCTTTTAATTTTTCGTCGTGTGCTACTCTTTTGGCCATATTGGCAGCACCAACAACCTTAAAGTTATTCAGTGCGGCCTGTTCAACGAATTGTTTGTCTTTAGCATTTGCCTTCGTTTTTACTGGTGCCTGCGCCACCGCCAATAGCGGAAGGCTGATCGATATAATGGCAGAAGCGAGAAATAATTTCATAATTTTCATTGTAGTGAATTTATTATTGTCTTTAATAAAAACCTTTTTATTTCATGAAAGTTTATGCTAATTCGATGTTTCGGATATAGATGCCTTACCTAAATTATCTATAATAAGGATCCGGATGTTATTCATAAGTGAATTTAAAATCGTGGATTTAAATTCAAAGGATAGTTTTAATAATAAAGAGAAATGATGTTAATGTTATCGTTTCATTACCAGTGGGTTGTGCTTGTTTGGTGCTATTGGAGTTCATAGCAAATTTCTCCTTATGGGGTTGGAATTTAGATGAACAAAATGAATAAGAACCGCCTGTTTTACTGCTACGTTCATATACGCAATACAGTAAAACCAAACAATTAATGAAACATCTCTTACTCTCGATCGCATCGGTATTTCTATTTATTTTACAAATTTCAGCTCAGCCTGCCTGCCGGAGAAACAGCACTGGGATTGCTTACACAACAACACTCCTTGATGGATCTTACAACTTTAGTGGTACCAGTTTCGATGCCAGTGCAATGTGTCTTCCTCCTATGACCGTTGGGACACCTTGTACCATCCGTATACCGTTTACTTTTACCACTTACCCAGGTACATACGGCACCTATAGTGTAATTAATTGTAATTTTGATAAGGGGATAGAATATTTCCTCCTTCCTGTTTTATTGGCTATCGGCTTAATTGCGCTGAGAAGATAAGTTGTTAATTATTAGTGCTTTACAAAGGGTCGAGCAAAGGAATTTATTTCCATAAATAATTTGCTTAAATTTCTCAAACTCATGGCTTGGTCAAACCTAAATATTGTTCAGCTTGTTGACGCATTAACTGAGGCGTTTTTCGGTCCATGAAAACATCAATAATAATCATTGGAAAGAGTTCTGAATTATAAGGATCAAAAATCGGTAACCATGTGTAAACCATCATGGCTCTCTTTGTAATAATCTTCATCATCGGCAATGCTCCATTTGCCCTTTTAAAGTATTTTCATAACCGCCCCGACCATTTTTGCCTTTAAACCAATCGGCTTTACTACGCGCATTTTTCCCTTTTTTCTTAGAATAAGCTTAATGCTTTAATGGATATCATTTTATTTATTGCGAAAATATTTATAGTAAAGCTATCCCAATTATCTGATATGATATTGGAATTGAGATTTGAATAATTTCATTTATGAGGTTATTTGCTATGTTCATGAGGCCCAGGTAATTAATTCTTATTCCTTGCTTAAACACTCTATTTCATCATTTAACTCGTGATCCCAAATAAATTCCATATCGAATTTACCTGTTGAGAATAGTGTAAATACGGAACGGTTCCATTTGTTGTTACCACCTTCTGTAGTTATTTCGTGAAGTTCACTTAACCAATCACTAATACTGTCATCAATATTTTCAACTTCAATATTTTTTCTAGTATCATTTTTAAAATAATCACCAGTATAGCCTACAACTCCCTCCCCAACAAATTCAAATTCCAGGCAAGCTTTTTCCCATTCGTTATTAATCACATTTAAGATTTCTTTGGCAATAGCTGTATAGATTTCGTCGACTGTCATGCTCTATCTATCAACCGTTTTCTGTAGGAAATTCATCTAAATCTAGCTCTTCTGGGTCAATATGATTTTTCACAACTTTGAGAAAATGATTTTTACGTGGTCTTATAACAAAGATTAATACAGAATCAAAAGGAGAAAGTTGCAAATCTTTTGGTTGCGTATGACCGACTATAACAGGTTTTCCGTAATAAAGAGAATTATTTTCAATATCCAAGCTACATATCCAATTTCCTCCATAGTTTTTCCTTACAACTTCCCCAAAATAAGCGGCAGCATCATTAACATCATCGTTATCCTTATCAATTTTGTTTTTTGTCAAGTAATTTTCTAAATCATTCAAGCTATTGGTCGAATAATCTAGATTGTAACCCTGTTCTTCTGCTTTATCTATAAAACTCTCTAGATAATCGTCAATGTTGAAAATAAAATTTTCAAATTTTTCCTCTAATTCTTCTTTGGTTAAATTTGTCAAACTCATGGTTAACTAATCTTAAAGTTCATCAGTGAGTTTTAAATTGTTTTATTATTATCTTCTTTATATTAGCAAAAGAAGTTTTGATATAAAGCCATTATTATTCAAAAAACGATTTATTTTTTATTTCTAATTGTAATTGATTCACGGTTACTTTACGGAAAATTGCATTAATTATTTCAATGCATTTATTGTAAGATTCATAAAATTGATAAGATTCCCCTGTTGTTTCGTAAGATTCGGAAGGAATATCAACTAACCATTTGTCTTGTGTTATCCATGCAAATTGCACAAAGCGGTTGTTATTATCAAATAATCCAAAGAATGCACCTTCTACGTCTGGCAAATTATAAAAAGCTTCTATTGCTTCTTCTAAATTGGCCTCATAATCTTCCAATTCATAATCGTACTCAGGATCAAATAAGAATATTTTCATTTAACATAAATAACTTATCAATGCATTTTTAAATTTTGGTTCTGCTAAACTTAAGTCTCCAGTTATTTCTCCTGTTTGTAACTCTCTTAATCCAAATTTCACTTTAATTAAATCTTGAAAACAGACAATGATTGTTTTTCGGACGATTTCGTTAGTTTCACTCTGATATGCCCCAGAATAGGCACCAGCTACTTTCTTATTTAGTCTGGAATTACTGAAAGCGATTTGTCTCAGCGCTGTAGCAGCATAAGCCCTTAACTCCGGGTTTCCGTTACTTGTCAATACATTTTTCAGTATGGAAATATCTTCACTTTTGCCAATCCAACCAATTACGATTATACCATAGTATTGCTCTTTATAGTTTTCACTTTGCAAGAAACTAATTCCTACCGGTTTAATTTCAGCACAATCCATTGTACCCAAAATAAATAACGCTTCAGCCTTCAAATCAGGATCTGTCTCGGAGAATATTTTCTTTAACAAAAATTCTTTACCCACCTCGCCATGCCTTTCAAAATTGCCTCTAATACCATAAAATAAGTAGATGTTCTCTTGATTTTTTAATAAGCTATAGTGAAATTCTAATGCATCAATATCATTTAATTTAGCTAGTCCCCATGTAAATTCTGTTAATTTGACCTCATCATTTTTTTGGGTCAATTTAAAATATAACTGCTTTAGCTCTTCCAAATTCATGATTTATCTGTATTTATTTGGTGAATATTTGTGATATTTTATTTTATTGCAAGGAGTATGAAGTTTTTTATGTTCACTCTTCCTCATTGTTTTCATGTTCTCAGCTTTATCTAAAGATTGTTTACCCTCATTAGTTTTCCTTGTATACAAAGGTTCCGTATGATCAACTTCATAGCCTTTAGGTACTTTATTTCCGTTAGATTTCGTAATTTCCTTTCTTGCCTTATCTGATAGTTCGCTGTTTGGATCTTTTGCATCCCTTAATAAAGCCTTTTTCCTTTCAAAAATATTTCTTTTAAATTCTACAGTATTGGAATCTTTTGCAAACTGTCCGTTTTTTTTTCGCAGAACTCCATTTTTATCTCTAATAATTGTAGAAAAGTCATCCGCACTTTCTGATACCACCTCACCAAGCGTTCTTGCTGTTTTCGCTTTTTCTGCCGCATTAGCTGCTTCAGTAACTTTTGCAGCAGCATTAACTTCTTCGGCTACCTTCGTCAATCTAGCCGCTTCAGCAGTTTTGAATAATACGTTAGCTGCTTCGCCTGTTTTACCTATTACATTTGCCGCCTCCGCACCACTTACTACGGCTTTTGCTTCGCCCACGCCTGTAAACATCAGTGCGGCTTCAAAGCCACCGCGTCCGGTATATCTGCCCCAATCGCGGGGATTTTGCTTAACCGCCCAATTTTTAGCATCTTTCAGGGCTTCGCCAGTGTTGTTGAGGGCTGTGCCCGCTGCTTTTTGAACGTTACCCGGTGTGGTTACCCAATTATAGGCATTTACGTGTGCCTGCCCAAAATCTTTTACTACTTTATCTACGTTCCCATCGGTGGTAACCCAATCAGCCGCACTGCTTACCGTGTTTTTAGTGGCTACCGCTGCATCTTTTATTTTACCTGCGGTTTCTGTTGGGTGGGTTATTGCGTGCAGGGCTGCCCCACGCGCTTTGTCGCTCATTTCGCCGAGGAACAAAACTCCTTCGCCAATGCCTCTTACACCACCATAAATCCCTTCGTTAACACCGAGTTTAAAATTTTCGTATTTGCCGTTGATACCGCCAATCTTGTTGTTGGCTTTTTCCTGCGCATCAAAGCCTTTCTGAAACCAATCATCCACTTTTGCACCAAGGCTTTTAACCTGTCGGCTTTTCATTGCCGATACATTGGCATCAATAGCAGCCAGGGCTGACGGAACACTGAAATGGATGCCGATTTTACCACCGATACCGCATGGCAGTTTTGAATCTTCGAGCAGCTTGCGGTAGGGGCCAATGGTAATGCCTTCCTGCACCCCTTGCCACAGGATGGGAACAGGCTGGCATGGGGTTTTCGTAATGGAGCAGATGCCAAGGCAGGGGATGTTTACCATCGGTATTTTATCGCCCTCGGTGGCCGACTGCTTACCGTACAGGCTTACATTTTTATGGTTGGTTGCTTTTACTTTCCATACCCAAGCCCTTTGTTGCATACCAGATAGGCCCCGTTTGGAACGTATTTTTTTGCCATAGCTAACTGTTTAATGGTGTAAGGATGCAACTACTCCGGTACATCAGCACGCCTTCAATCGCATATTGCGTTAGCTGTGACGACTGTACGGGCAAACTATTTTTATCATACTCGTAACTTTCCAGGTGAAAGCCATCAACACGGCCATCAAGGTTATAAATGTCAAGCAGATGGCTGAACATTTCGGTCACGCTGTTTTGATCAAAATTTTCCCTGTCTATTTCCCCATCTATTTTTATGGTGCAACTATCCAGTTCCCCGTTGTAATCTGCCAGTGTAACTGTTGTTTTAAAGGGCAATGAAGTATTACCAAATGCATTGCGTATTTCACGGTAACCGCCAACAGAATAATTGTTGCTTTTACTGAAACGCTGTCTCAATAATCCCGGCAGTAGCGCATGGTACAGGTATGATGACCGCACCGCCTTGTTCAGCCCATCATCGGTATAGAGCAGTAAAACTGCACCGTTGATCAGTTCTTTGTTTTTTGCATCATTTGCATATTTTTTTGCAAGCCCGGGCCTTATTTTTAGCCACTCTTCCTTAATCTGGGCAAGGTTGGTTACCTGTTGTATGTTGCCCTGTGTATCCGTTTCAATTTTGAGTTCCTTTCTCAGTTGGGCCATGCTCAGGTCAACTGCGTCTGTTCCATTATTTTTAAGCTGCCATTGTTTTAATATCCGGATGGAAAACAGATTGTTTGTTTCCGTCTTTTTTTCTACCGAAAGCTGCACTTCTGTTTTTATTTCATTATGATATCCGTAACCATCAACTGTATAAGTGATCTGCTGTTCTATCCGGTATGTTGCCGATGTGCCTGCTTTTAATCCAAAATTTATTGGATAGGTTTCTTTGTGCAGCATGGTTAACTCTTATTGATCTCTACCTTGCCACCATTTAAGGAAGCGGTTGCTGCTGCGCCTATCGTCAGGTTCTTTTGCCCATCAATCGTGAAATCGTTTTCAGATGCGGCCAGGTTCATGGCCTTTGCCTGCGCATCGATCAGGTCTTTTCCTTCAGCAGTAATGATTTCTGCTTTTATATCAATGGTTTTTGTTGCGGCGGCCGTTTGTTCAGGTGTAGCACCCTCAGTAGGGGCAAGATTGCCCATGGTTATTTTTGGCGACTGGATATCGATGCTTTCAGAAAAATCGACACTTAAGGATTTTCCGGTAATGGATACGTGACCCTCCTTATCCATGGTAATTGTACTTAAGCCCGTATGGATTACAATTTTATTCCCTGCCTGCGCTGTTAACAAAGCTTGGCTATTTTTGATATTGATAAAGTTTGCTGCACTGGTTCCCATGTTAAGTGCATGGTTCAGGTCATCAAAAGTTAGGGCACTTCCTTTTCTTGAAGTGAGGCCCTTGGTGTTGCTGTTTTTAAAACTGCTGCTATCACCGCTTTTGCCATGGTAAACACTGCCCATCACAACAGGGCGGGCCACATTGCCTTCTTCAAAGGCTATAACAACCTGATCGCCTTTTTCGGGTATCACATGGAAGCCCCGGTTTTTGCCTGTATCGCCGCTGCCAGCATTCGGACTAACCACCCTTAACCATTCACTGGGATCGTTGGTGAGGCATTCCCATTTAAATTTTACTTTGATCCGGCCCTGGCCCTGAGGGTCGTCATTGTCCAGTACATCGGCGAGTTGCATATCCGGTGCAGGCTTTTCAAAATTCTTCACCAGGATGCGTTCTATTGTCGCTGTCAGTCCTTCAAAAGTGTTGTGGTATTTTCCTGCTACGTCGATGTGGTGATTGATTCCGGTAATGAGAAATTTGCCCAGGCTTTCGGATACAAAAGCAAGCTCCTGTTTAATGCTCATCGTAATTTCGGCAATGCTGCCAATACTCAGTTCTGCGTTATCGCCTTTGGCACTGATCTTTAACAATTCAGAAATATTGGCCTTTTCTTCGTTATCCACATGGCTTTTGATGTCGTTGCTGTTATCAACCCTGATCATGGAAGGTTGATTGAACGTTTTGCTGTACATGGAGTTGGAGGCTTCAATCGCATGTGCCAGATCGGGGCTTCCAGCTGCTGTGCCGCTACTTTCGTTCTCCAGCATTTCATCCTGCCCGGGGTTGTAAGCAAAACGTTTATGTTTTATCGGTGCAACTTCCATTGAATATTGCAAACGCTGCACATCGCGCCCGTAAAACAATGCTACTTCTTTCTGATTATCGGGTTTGCCGAAATTAAGCTGTGTGCCATCATAATAAAACCACTCGTGGTACTCTCCGGAGAGCCGGTTCAAAAACTCGAAATCACTCTCCTTATATTGGATCAGGTAGTCTATCGGCGTTTTACGGCTGGCATTGCTCACAATCTTTAAGTCATTGGCCGGGGTATCTCTTGTGGCCAGCTTTACAATCTCATTCAGGTCTTTGGCGAGGTAGGAGCCAAGGTCGGGCCCGCGATCGATCAAAATCGTTGGACTGTAACCACTCACAATGAGTACACCATGATAGCCATGATCCTGTGCCAGTTCCACTTTTGTAACCAGGCCAGCAAATTCCTGCATTTTATCCGCTTGGTGGCCAAAGGAAGCCGTAAGCGTTTTGCCTACAAAATTTCTGTTATCGTCAAGCCGTATCAGGCCGGGTATTGCCAGCTGATCATGTTTAAACCTAAGTTCAAAATAATGATGACCGTTAAACTGTTGTTTAAGCACGAAGGCATCAAAATGATTAATGGCTTTATCTTCTATATTGATTTCCGCAATAAGTTTGTTCTCCATAATGGGTTTTTTAAAATGCCTGTAAACAAGTATGCTCGCTTTCGCTTTTGATTACGGTGAGCATTAATTATTTGTTTTAAGCATCCGCATCAAACAGATAAGGCAAAAATCAAACCCTGTATAAGTTAAGGTGTTAATAATGAGGTATGAAAAAGTTAAGCTGATGCCGGATATAATGAAAAAATCCATTCCTATCATAAATAATTGCTGTTTTTAGTGCATGAAGCGACTAAAAGCAATTACTGAGAGAAATATTTATTTTTTGTTCAGCTTAATATTTAAATGATACATGCGGATAATGCGATCCGGTGCATTTATAAAAGGCGTGTAATTTTTCCCCGTATTGTTTCTAAATTTCCCCGAATTGGGGTGGGGAATGAAAACAGCACAGTAATTGGCTGAGAGGAAAGATTAAGAAATCAAGCTTTTGTATTGCGCAATATATAACGCAACACAATAAACTGGAGTCAATTTTGAAAGTGAAATAAGTGGTTTTTAATTTCCTGTCGGAAGTTCCACTACAAAGGTTGTTCCTTTGCCTTTACCGCTTTCTACATTGATTTGCCCCTGGTGCAGTTCGATAATTTCCCGGCAGAGGTAGAGGCCGATTCCAAAACCGGCAATCGATCCGATCTGTGGGTTTTGAACCCTATGGTACCGCTCAAATATCTTTTCGTGGTCTTCTGTTGCAATCTCTATACCTTCATCACTTACCAAAAATTGTATTTTGTCAGGTACTGATTTCCTGGAGGCAATGGTGATCCTGCTTCCCATTGGAGAATATTTAACTGCGTTTCCGATCAGGTTTTGAATAACCTGTGAAATTTTTTCCCGGTCTGCAATCAGCGTTAGTGCTTCCGCAGGTTCAAATTCGATAATATGGGTATGGATTGTGGAAAGCATTTCCTCTTCCAATTCGGCAAAAAGTTTTTTAAGGTCAATTGCTGATTTTTCGATCAGCATTCTTCCCGAATCCAGTCGGGATATATTCAGGAAGCCATTGATCATGGAATTCATGTTACGCACCTGCCTTACCGACCTTTCAAGTATGCTTTGCTGTGCTGTGTTCTCTGCAAGTGAAGCCTGGCGTTGGAGTACCTGTAAATAGGCATTTAAAGATGTTAATGGCGTTTTAAGTTCATGGCTAACCATGGCCATAAAGTCATCTTTACGCTGCTCATCCTTTTTTTGTTCGGTAATATCCCTTAAAGTTCCATTCAGGCTAGCAGCTTTACCGTCTGAATTGTAAAATACTCTTCCTCTGGCCTGTACCATTCTATCGTTAGTCTCCTGAGGAATTTTTATCCGGTATTCAATAAAATAGTGGCCATCTGATCCATCTCTTAACGATTCGCTAATGGCTGCGGTTACTTTTTCCCTATCATCATCGTGAATGGAATTTAACGCCAATGATAAATCAAGGTTTTCATCTGCCGTAAGTCCGAACCACGATTTTAGCAATGGGTTGCCAGAAAAGAGGTTGCTTGCCGGTTCATAATAAAATGTTGCCAGTTCTCCTGCATCGAGGGCAAGGGCAAGCATCTGTTGGTCTTTCTCGCTTCTGCGGCGATCTAGCACCTGTTGGGTAATTTCTTCAAGGATCACCAATACGCCTGTTACAGTACCCATGGTAATTATGGGCTGATAAATAGAGTTTACAATGGCTTCCCTTAATCCACCGTTATGACGGAGTTTTACCAAAAATTCTTTATTAATCTTCGGCTGGCCGGTTAAAAAAACATTATTCAACCATGCGTTTACTGGCTGTCCTTTAAGTTCTGGTCTGGCTGTATGGTGTGGTTCGCCAATTACTTCTTCTCCTTTGCGGCCCCATATGTTCAGGATTGCGGGATTGGCTATTTCAATAATATGATCTGGGCCCTGTAATACCGCAATGCCTACTGGTGCCTGTTCAATAATGGTTCTTACGTGTTCGCGGCTTTCTTCTAAAAGCTTAAGCGAACTGTTCAGGTTTTCATTTGTAGAGGTCAGCTCCTCCATTGTGGTCGCCATTTCTTCAATTAGGGCCTGTTCTTTTTCTTCTTTTTGCTGAATACGTTCGAGGTAAGCTCTTCTTGCGGTCACATCTTTTGCAGTATTTAAGATGCAGTAAGTTTTTTTATCGCTACCTATTAATGCTTTGTATTCATAATCGAAATAACCGATTGTCGGCATTCCATTTTTGATGAGTTGTGCAGGGGCATCTGTTACGGAGTAGGTAACGCCCGAATGCCATACTTGTTGAAGAAGGGGCAAAAACGGCTGACCTTCAAGCTCTGGTATGGCCGCTAATAGTGTTTTGCCTATTGCCGAAATATCTTTTCCCCATAGGGCCAGCATTCCATCGTTTGCAAAACGGATCACCATATCTTCGCCACTATAAATTGCAGTAGGCTCTGGAGATGACTGGAGTGCCTGGAATATCAGTTCGTCGTTAAAATTGTTGTCGTGCGGTCTTTCTTCGGTATTCATCAATAGTCAAAGATATGCAAATTGGAATAAATTTAATATGAAGTCATAATCAATATGGCGTCACTTAATATCCAAAAAAACATAAAATAAAACAGTAAATAAAAGCGGGATGGCCCTTAATTTTGGTTAGCTTTCTTTTAATCTTTCCTGAAGGGTCGATGGTTTTAGTCAGGAAATTCATTGTATGTGTATTAAAGCTTATGATTAGGGTTGCGAAATTCTATCTTATGTAATTTCATTACCCTCTCCAGTTCGCGGGCTTTAATTTGCTCAGGGTCAGTAACTGTATCATTGCATACTTTATTAGTCTTGTTTTGTTGTTTAAAATCTTCCCATCCTGTATAGCCGGTAAATATCGCCAGGCTATCGAGCACAAATGGCGATGCATCAGCTGTATCTTTAAGCACTCCAAAAAAGCGCTTTATCGTAGTCTCCGACAGGTAATTCCTGTCTTTAGCGAATATTTTTATTGATATTTCCTTGCAATCTGTTATGCAAAGGGTTTCAATTTTGCAGGTTGAAAGTACCTGTATCCTTAGCGCTGAATAAAAAAAGTCATATTGTCTCATATCTTATGCCTGTTCCTTTTCCAATTAGTTTTCTTATTATCCTATAGTAGGATGTTTAATTTACAGCTTTGTATGCAATTGTATAAATAATGTTTGTGACAATCTTGTTATACTTCTTGTGCTCATGTTATAATCAATGTTTAAACGTAGTAATTTAACATGTTATAGCTATGAGTTGTGGTATTTATTGGTGCAAAGTATTTAGATTTGTATACCTGCTTATGCAGATTTGATTAAATTATGAATAATAAAATTTTACTGATTGACGATGACGAATTGATGCTTGAGGCACTTGATTGTTTTTTAATGATGGAGCACTTCTATACACATAAGGTTGCCAAAGCGGAGCAGATTATACAATCGGTTAATGATTTTAAGCCTGATTTAATTGTGATGGATATCCGTTTGGATACTGCTGATGGAAGAACAGTTTGCGATGAATTAAAATCTGAAACATCTACTTCTCATATTCCCATTATATTACTTACCGGGCTCACTTTTGATGAGATTGCTTATATAGATTGTTCGGCAGATGCTATTATTGGAAAGCCTTTCCTCAACAGTTCTTTACTGTATACAATTAACCAATTACTGAAATAAACCTTTCATTATTTTCTTTTAACGCAACTTTAATTTTAAATGTGGGCTTTTTTGATTGTCGATAATCAAACTATACGCTATAATAAATCGATTTTATATAAAATAATATTTAAAATTCAAAACTTTTAAGTGAAATAGATGTTTTAGGAATACTATTTACGTCTATCTATCGTTTTAAAAGTATGAAATTTTCGCCTCAATGTATCATGCCCAAAATTTTGGTGTGTGTTATCCTCTTCGTTTTTCTGTCAATTTCCAAATCTTTCGCTTCAGACGATTATCCTCACGGTTGCATTATTTACTATAATGGGGCTGAACGCGTTTTTACTGATTTTATAGGGATTGATCCTGATAATGGAGCAAGAATGTACTCCCTATCAACCAGTTATAAACAAGGTACAGGTAATTGTGAGGCGAGGGTGAGCTATACAACACCTTACTCTGGTGGCTGTAGTATACAATGGGTTAATACAGGAGCAAATGTTACTATTGCTGAACTTTATAATTGTCCGCTTGATAAAGGCGAAACAATTTCTATTATTCTTCTCGCCATTGGCGGAGTAGCTGCGATAAGGAAAACCAGCGGTACTAAAAAGAAGTAATTAACCTGGCTTAACCCTAAGTTTTTACAATCCATTTGCCGTTATGGCCTTTAAATATGCTTGTACAATCATTGTACGAGGGTAACTTTTGTGCATAAATAAAATGATTCTCGTTTTCAACGGGTTACCTTTTGCCCACTTGCAAATCACAATGAAGATGGTAATTTTGCCTGATGAAGGTGAGTGTAGTTGCTATTTTAGAGACAGCGTTTAGTAGGGAGCCAGCATTGGCAAAGATAATGGACAACAGGTTGCTGAGGGCAGCGAAAGAACTTCAGGATTATCACCTTATCGGCCTTTTATCAAAAAGATCAAACGTACACTCGCTTACCATTCAATTGAGTTACAACCAGAAATATAAAATCCGTTATCAAATTATGAGTGATGTACCTCCAGATGTAGACATGCTTGTTAAAGAACGTTGCGGCAGGTTGGGATATATTCTTTATAAAAGCATTGCAAGGGAACAAGAAAAGGCATTGTGGTAAGTTTAACCATTACACATCATTTAGATTGATTAACTTTTTTTAAAGGTTTATTTTTAACAGGGGCTTTTCGTGCCTTGGTTTGCTTTGCGGTTGTTTTTTTAATGGCCTTCGTTTTTATCCGCTTTTCGAGTGCGTTTAGCCTGCGTTGCCACTTTTGTATTATTTCGTCCTCGTAATTGGGCAGCTCATTAGGACCAAGCATACCAAGCATTTTTGCAAGCGGACGAGAATCTTCGGCAATTTTTTTATGCTCACTAATCCATTCGCGCTTTTCCTGTTCAATATGATTTTCGTGCGATTTAATCGAATCTTTTAGCAGTGAAAGTTCAGCCTGTATATTTTTTTCTTTTCTGTATAAAATCAGCAATCTTGATGTGGCACCGGTATGCAAGGCGTTTTTCTTCAATACCGATTGATAAGCCTTAATGGCCTGCGCAAATTCATTTGCAGTTTCAAGGTTTCTGGCACTTGCAAATTTTTCTGCCTCCATAATCTTGCTCTTTTTGCTCATGTCAACTGGTTGCTTTGCGGACTATTTTTATCGGCTCGTGCCTGAATTAATTTATGAATTTCCGGCCAGATGTTTTCTGCTGCAATCCGGTATCCTGAGGCTAAAGGATGAACACCATCTGGCATATTTAGGCTCCGGTTTCCGGCTACGTTTTTTAAAAATGATGGTACTATTGCCACACCGTTTTCTTTCGCCAGCTTTTCATAAATGCCTTGGTAGCCGCTGCCGTGCCCATATGCCCATTGTGGCAGTGCAATGCCCAGTATAAGTATGGATGCAAATGGCTGTGCAACCCGCACACGAGATAGTATTGTCTGTAGGTTATTATAAATAAGGGTAGGAGATAGGCCCCTTAAAAAGTCATTGGCACCCAGTTCAATAACAAAAATGGCAATGTTTCCTTTAAGGTACGGTGCTATCCGAGATAAGGCAGCAGCTGTAGTGTCGCCGCTCAGCCCCGCATTCACCACTTCGAAACTGAATCCTTGTTGTTTCAACTTCTGATCAATTAATGCTGGCAGGGATTCGCTTTTAGGATCTTTTAGGCCGTAGCCAGCGATTAGGCTGTTGCCAAAAAAAACAATTTTCTCCATTTACTATGCGTTCTTTTTTATCAGTAAAGCCGATAACAGTACTGCTGCGCCAAGGGCAATGTATTTTCGGTGGGCTTTTGGCTTTCCTGGGATTCCCCATCCACCATAAACCGAGTTTCCAAAATTTACGGGGTTAAAAACATTGCCACTTGTTGTTTCTGTTTTTTTGGCGTGTTTTAAATAGGTGCGGATTACGCTTCCGGCAATTGCTGTGGTTAGGCCGGGTAAAATCGTGCGTGAAAAACGCATTAATGTAGAAAAACTTCCAACCATTTTTTCGGCCATTGGGTTTATCGAAAGTTTTACGACCTCATTTGCCAGTCTGCTAGGATCATACACGATTGGGCCGGGCTTAAGCACTTTTCCGGTATAATTAGCTGCATGTTGCATGCCTGGGGTATCTAAAAAGCCTGGGAAAGCATCGCATACATGTATATTGGGTTGGTGGCGCAGCTCTGCTTTTAGTGCTGCCGAGAATCCTCGAAGGCCGAACTTTGCTGCCGAATAACCTGCGCCAAAAGGCACAGGAAGAAAACCACCTATCGATATATTATTAATCAAAATTCCATGGCCCTGGGTTTTAAAATATGGAAGCACAGCATGTGCCCCGTGCATATAGCCCAGTAGATTTGTTTTTACCACTTGTTCGCTAACCTCCATCGGGGTAACATCAAACTCACCAATGGCGAGTACGCCTGCATTGTTAACCCAAACATCAATTGTACCGTTTATATCAGCTGCTGCTGCGGCAAGGTTAATCACCGATCGGTAATCCGAAGTATCGCAAACCACACATTTAACTTCAGTTTTATAAATTGCACATTCGTTTGCCAGTTCCTCAAGGGCTTTAAGGTTTCTTGAGGCAATTATAATTCGGTCGCCATTTTTAGCAAATGCCAGTGCAATTGCACTTCCTGCACCGCTAGATGCACCTGTAATAACCACCGTTCTCCTGCTTGTTTCTGTAATTTGCTGTTTCATATTATTTAAACCAGCTTAAATCAGGGAATGTTTTCTTTTTGTCTAATGTTTAAACTATTAAATGGGTTGCGTTTTTAAATCCCTGAATTAAATAGACTTCATCTTTGTAATTAAATAAGTAATGATTTCAAAAATTTACCCAAATTCCGTTATTGCTTTACTGAATTATGAAGCTTATTCATCAATAGTATAAGGTTGTAAGCAACATGCCACGTAAGAAAAGTTTTTCATATTCACAAATAAAAGCGGTATCTTACATTAAAGATAATAAGTGTTATGCTATCTTTGTAGAAGATATATATAAATTGATCGCTCCTCACCATTTTGAACTTACCCTTGAACGCCTAAGACAATTTTTAGTAGATGAACAACATCCATATGGCACTGCCCAAACTAAGCTTTGCTTTGCGAAGATTAGGCGAATTTATAAAAGGTGCTTTATTTATGAGCTTGGGGTTGTTAAAGTTTGCGAATATAAACAAATGGTTGTCGAAGGGAACCATAGATTTATTGCATATAAACTAGCTGGTATAGATTTTGAGATAAGGCCTCATACAAGTAGTCATTGCGATGTGTTAAAAAAATATAATGAAGTATATATTTCCGAAGATGATTGGGATGCGAATCATGAGGATACTGAAAAATATTGTGATGATAACTATGTAGATAAAAATTGGATTAAGAAAGAATGAAATTTGTTTTAGATATTGATGGAGTAATGGTTCATGCCAATCCACACAGACGTGTGGAACTGGAAGATGATGGCTTTTATAAATTTAATAATAAGGCAGTTGAAATATTTAATTTAATGTTTAGAACTAGTAAAGATGAATTAATATTGTCAACCTCACATCGGTATAGGTATTCTGTTAATGAATGGAAAACTATTCTCAAGGATAGAGGAATTTCGAGTAGGAAAATAACAATTTTGAATGTTAGTTTTTCATCTAATTTGAAAGTTACCAGACGTAAAGAAATTGAAACTTGGATATCTGATAATGATATTAACTATAATGACATTGTGATACTAGATGATGATAAATCTTTAAACGAGCTTCCTGTAGGATTAAAACAGCGGCTTTGCTTAACTAATTCTTATACAGGACTTAATAATGTTGAAGATTTAAAACAAGTTGTTAATAGAGAATTAAAAAGCTATACAAGAATGGAATACAAATATTACAGGCAAACCAAAGGTTAATCTTTAGTTGCCTGTAATATTATAATCAATCAAATTGATTGTTTTTATCATCAACATTTTATTCGAGGTGTATAGTTTTGATAAACTAACATTACATCAGTTCATCAAAATGAATCGGTAAGCTATTAATGCGTTTTCCGGTTGCGTGGAAAATTGCATTAGAAATGGCTGCGGGCATGCCCACCAATCCAATTTCTCCAACCCCCTTAATACCGAGTTCATTAATAAGCTCATCTTCTTCCTCGGCAAAAATTACGTCCATATCTTTAATGTCTGCATGAACAGGAATATGGTATTCACCCAGGTTAGTATTGATGTATTTACCTAGTTTTTTATCCATAATGGTTTCTTCGTGCAGGGCCTTGCTAATACCCCATACCATGGAACCATATATCTGGCTTTTTGCTGTTTTCGGGTTGATGATTTTACCTGCTGCTACTGCGGTAACGGCCCTGGTAACGGTTACGTTTCCTAGTTCAATATCTACTTCTACCTCTACAAACGATGCGCTATGCGTGGCCTTACTGTAATTCCTGAGTTTCAGCATATGCGGCTTACCCATATTTGTGGTTTTTATCGTACGGCCTTTATTAAAAGCAACAATCTCTTTAAAGGAGATTGATATTCCCGGATCAGCTTTAAGGTAAATTCTGCCACCTTCGAATACGATATCTTTATCATCACTTTTGGCAAAAGGAAAATTGTCCATCTTCCGGGCTACCTTAAGTATTTTCTTTTTCAGTTCTTTAGTGGCCACAACAATTCCCACACCTGTTGAGGCAGTCATTGCAGAGCCGCCCTGAAACATAGAAAAAGGTTTCTGACTGTCGCCATAACGGAAATCCACATCTTCAATGGGTAAACCAAGTTCATCAGCTGCAATCTGGGTCATTACTGTAAAAGTTCCGGTGCCGATATCGGTTACTGCATTATTGAGGATCAGTTTACCTTCAGCATTAATCATGGCTTCTACCCGTGATGGGAACTGCAAAGCATCCCAAATCCCTGTGGCCATGCCATAGCCTACCAGTTTATTTCCACGCGTCATGCTTCTTGGTTCGGGTGTCCGGTTTTTCCATCCAAAGCGTTCTGCGGCTTGCAGGTAACACGCTCTGAGTGCTTTACTGGTATAAGGTTTTTTTGCAGAAGGATCGGTATCTGAATAATTAAGCAGTCTGAGTTCGAGCGGATCAATTTTAAGTTTATAAGCCAGCTCATCCATAGTACATTCAATGGCATGTAAAGCTGTGCTGCCGCCGGGTGCCCGCATATCTAGAGGGGTACAAACATCCAGTGGAACAACCTTTTGCTCAAACAGCGTATTGGGCGCAGGGTAAAGCTTATGGCTCCATGAAGCTACCGATTCAAAATAATCTTCATAACTGGAGGTTTCGCTCAAGGCGGTATGGGCCATTGCGGTAAGCCTGCCATTAACATCAGTTGCAAACTTAAGATTTTGTTTAGTTGGCGGTCTGTGGCTAAAAAAGAACATCTGCTTACGGTCTAACACCAGGCGCACATTGCGTTTTAAGTGGATAGCGGCCATTGCACATAAAAGCAACTGGTATTGGGGGCGTAAACCCGAACCGAATGCGCCACCAACAAAAGGCGCAAGTACCCTTACATTTTTATATTTTAAACCAAATACATTGGCTACAAAAAGCTGGTTATTAATGGTGCCCTGCGTTTTATCGTAAATGGTGAGTTTGCCCTCGCCATTGTACACCGTTGTGGTGGCAAACATTTCCATTGGGTTGTGGTGCTCAGTGCCATGTAGGTATTCACTTTCTACCTTTACTGCGGCATTTTGATAGGCTTGTTCAAAATTGCCAGTAGGTGGGGGCGGTGGTGGTTTAAGTGCAGTGGCCAGCCCAAATTTAGGCGGTCGTGCCTGCTCTGTATGATCGGTAAGGAAGGTTTCGAAAGGTTTCTCTTCAAAATCAAATTCTACCAGTGTAGCTGCATAACGTGCGGTTTCAAAATCTTCTGCCACCACCAGTGCAATCGGTTGACCGTTATATAAAATTTCATCATTATAAAAAGGTTTAAACACTGTTCCGGGAGGGGCATCCATATCGGCATACTGGAGATCGAACCAAGCCAGTTTTGGCCGGTTTACATGCGATAATACTGTTATTACGCCAGGTAATGCGGTTGCTTTATCAATGTTGATGCTTTTAATTTTACCTTTGGTTACGGGGCTGTTTACCACATAAGCATGCAGCAGATTTTCTACCTCATATTCTGCAGCATATTTGGCAGCACCGGTTACTTTTAGTTTACCTTCGAGCCGACTTATCGGCTTACCAACGATTTTATCTTTATCCATTGTTTTTTCGATAGTTGATTGTATTGTTTAAGCCGAAGGCTGTGCGCCGGGTTGCTGGCTTGATGGATCAAGTGCCATCATACAGTTTCTTACAATTGCCTTTTTGGCAAGGGCAATTTTAAAATCATTATCGCCATATCCTTTGGCACCTTGTACAATCAGCTCTGCTGCGGCCGAAAAGTTTTCGCGGTTGGCCTCTTTATTGATTAAAAAATCTTCGGCTTCGGCAACCCGCCAGGGTTTGTGTGCAACACCGCCCAGGGCAATACGGGCTTCAGTGATCAATTTTCCATCAAGCTTTAGTGCAGTAGCAACAGATACCAGCGCAAAGGCATAAGAATGCCTGTCGCGCAGTTTTAAGTATGAATAGTGATCTTTAAAACCATTTTCAGGAAGATCTATCGAAGTGATGAGTTCGCCGGTTTTTAAATTATTGTCTAGCTCAGGAGCATCGCCGGGCAAACGGTGGAAATCAGCAAAATCGATACTTCGTTCGCCATCCAAACCGATTACATTTACCCTGGCGTTTAATGCCGAAAGTGCTATGCACATATCTGAAGGGAATACTGCAATGCAGCTGTCGCTCGTTCCCAATATTGCATGTATGCGGTTATAGCCTGTTTTTGCAGGGCAGCCTGATCCGGGGATGCGTTTATTGCATGGTACCTGATCATCATAAAAATAATAACAACGGGTGCGCTGCAATAAATTGCCTCCGTTACTGGCCATATTCCTGATTTGTGCGGAAGCCCCTGCTAAAATAGCTTTAGACAGTAAGGGATACCTTTCTTCAATTAATGAATGGTAGGCAGTATCTGCATTTCTCACTGCTGCGCCAAGCCTTACACCTCCATCAGGGTTTTCGGTTATGCTATTGTTTATGCTGATGTGGTTAATATCAATAAGTGCAGAGGGATGGGTGAGGTTATATTTCCATAAATCAACAAGGTTGGTTCCTCCGGCAAGGTATTGAGCATTTATATCTTTATCGCGCAGGTTAATGGCCTGGTCGGCATCAGCAGCCTGTAAGTACTCGAAATTATTCATAATGGCCTCCGTCTTTTACCTGCATAATTGCATCGATAATTCCTTTATTGGCACCACAACGGCATAGGTTCCCGCTCATCAGTTCGCTAACTTCATCGCGGGTTGTTGCGCGGTTTTCTTTTAACATGCCTACTGCGCTGCAAATCTGGCCGGGGGTACAGTAACCGCATTGAAAAGCATCGTGATCAATAAATGCCTTTTGCAGGGGATGGAGATTGTCATCATCACCCAAACCTTCTATTGTGGTAATTTCTGATCCGTTTTTCGCCACAGCCAGGCTTAAGCAGCTTAATATCCTTTTGTCATCACAAATAATGGTACATGCGCCGCATTGGCCATGGTCGCATCCTTTTTTTGTGCCGGTAAGTAGTAAGCGGTCGCGAAGTGCATCGAGTAATGAAACCCAAGGGCTTAAGTCCAGTTCATGGCGGATCCCATTTACTGTGAGTATAGTTTTGGCCATTTAATTATGTTTTGAAGTTGGTATGCCTATTGGTAAAACTAATATGCAGTTTAAAAAGTTTTAGATAGTGAAGATTAATGCAGCTTATGGGCTCAACTTTGAGATTGGAGGGGGGCTAGAACGGAGGTAATCAGTTCTTTAAAGAATTGGTTATGCGAAGCAAAACCGGGATATGGGCAAAAAATTATATTAATAACAGATATTCATACCTACCTGGCTTCTAAACCGACATTTAAGGTATGAATATCTGTTTTACGCTTAATTTATACAGCGGTTCTATACTGTTTCAGGCGTTTTTTCAACTCCATCCTCGCCTGATGAATATGTGTTTTAACGGTGCCCAGCGGAATTTCGAGTTCATCTGCTATTTCATGGTATTTATAACCTTCTACATACCTTACAAAAGGCAAACGGTAAGCTTCGGGTAAATTGTTTAATGCATTTTGAATGTCCTGCATGGCAAATCTATTCTCTGCTACGTTTGTGGTAGCACTTTTGTAAAGATGCATGCTGCTGATTTCTTCTTCAGTGGTTATTACTGAATTTTTTCTTGCCTTTTTGCGGTAATCATTAATGTAAGTGTTGCGCATAATTACAAATAGCCAACCCTTAAAGTTTGATCCTTTTTCAAAGCTTTCCTTAAAACGAAGTGCTTTGATCAAAGTATCCTGTACAAGGTCGTCGGCATCATCAAGGTCTCGTGTAAATTTCATCGCATGTGCGCGGAGATGGTCAGCGTAGCTACTAACCATACTGCTGAATGTGGCTGTTTTCATAGACAAATGTTTTTAGGTACTTAATCAACCATAAAAATTTTTATGTGGTTTGTATCGTTTCTAATACAATTTGTCTGCGGCCAAATGTATGGCACCCATAAGCTGTAAACCAACATTATATCGGCTATTTTATTTGTTTTTCTTTAAGCACTATTATTAAAACAAAATTCAATAACTGAAAAGGTGGATTTATTACAGGGAAAATCATCACATACAATTGAAACGCTGGAAACAGGTTTCAACGATATTAAAACAGAAATTGATAAAATAGCTGTTGTTACCCGATATGATAGCGATTATCCTTACTTAGTTAAGAAAGAAAACAAACCAGACTAAAAATAAATGTATAAAGCTCCGTTAACGGAGCTTTTTTTATGCTTTTTAATGGTATTCAAACATCAGTTTATTGTTTTCGGTATAGAGGTAGGTGGTGCGGTTGCCAAGATAGTTATGAATTGGATACCTGCTATCCATTTTATTTAATGAATCAACAAGGTTTTTGGTCACCATTTGTAGTCTGCGTTTAAAAGCAGTTCTTTTTGCTTCCAGGTCTTTTATCTCTACCTCGTTTATGGATGCATCGATATCATGCCCGATGTTGTGGATTTTATTTAAAAGGTCCAAATATTGATTGAATTGTTCCTGAATCGTGTAATTGCTCATATTAGCGATAAACGGAAAAGGGTTAAAAATAGTTTCATGCCCCTGCAAAAAGGTAATTTTTTGTTATTTAAGTGTTTTCAGGATCGCTCCGGTTACTATGGCTCCTGTTAAGTAATAGGCAATGGTTAATGCACTTACCTTTACATTTTTTGCGGTTGGTTCAGGCTGCAGGCCCATTGGCTTAGGTAATTTAACTGCGCCAACTCCTGCGGCAAGGCCCAATATAATGGCTTTTGGCCATATCAGGCTGTAACTACCGCCGATTAAACTATAATAAATTGCGTTTCCTGCCACATCACCGGCAAGTGTACTTAAGTATAATTCTTTATCATCATCAATAGAAGTACCTAAATAACCTAAAGATTTTTGCAATGCTTCTTCGCCCAACAGGTCGATACGTGGCATATCTTTACCCTTTTTAAGTGATTCGTGAAGGATATTCAGCACCACCGCACCTCCAAGGCCGGCCAGTAGGTTCGTTATCTTTCCCATGTTCAGGTGTTTAAATTTTTGTTATTGTTAACTATGGCCTACTTCAGCAATATAGGCTGGATCTACTTGTGGCTCAACATCTGCCGGCGTATTTTCGATGTACGATTGTTCAACCACGTTAAGGTATTCGCGCAATTTTGCGAAACGCATTTTTATTTCTGCTTTTTTATCTTCATCATGCTCAGGCGCACCGTCCATTGCAGCAAGTGTATCTACCGCATAATCCATAAACTGTTTGGCGGTTTCAGATAAAAGTAATTTTTCCATTTTCGAATATTTAGTCTGGCCTTTCTGACCATCTTAAATACAAATGCCACACAGTAATGGTTTTGAATATGTAGTGGTTTATTATTCCGAGAGGTTGTGAATTTAGTTCATGATGAATTATAAATGCTAAAAATTTTAGTATAATTTTGTTCTTAATAAGAGTTAATTGGTTATGATCAGGACGTTTGAGAAAAGAGCAGAGCAGAAGATTTCGGGGTTTCAATCGCCAGCTGCAGATTATTTGGAGGGTAGGCTCGATATTACCGAAAAATTAGTGATCGATCCTCATGCTACCTTTTATTTTCAGATGCAGGGCAATACCATGGCCGGTTATGGAATATGTGATGAAGATATTTTAGTGATCGACCGATCTTTAAAACCCATTGAAGGTGCATTTGTGATTGCCTTTGTAACAGGTTTTTTTAACTGCCGGCTGTTGTTGAAAGATAAGCAGGGTTTTTTTCTTAAAAACGATTCGGATATTGTAAGGGAAACGGAGATGGAGGTGTTGCAGATTTGGGGTGTGGTGAGTTCGGTATGCAGAAATGTATTGCCAAAGGCTTTAAGAACGGGGAGGTACAAGGATGTTTGCACTTTGTGATTGCAATAATTTTTATGCCTCGGCCGAGCGGCTTTTCCGCCCGGAGCTTAATGGCAAGCCCGTTGTTGTACTGAGCAATAATGACGGTTGCGTAATTGCCAGGAGTGAGGAAGCTAAAGCCTGTGGCATTAAAATGGGTGATCCCGAATTTTTGGTGAGAGATCTGATTAAAAAGTTTTCTATCCATGTTTTCTCCAGCAATTATGTTCTTTATGGCGACATGAGCGAACGGGTGATGCACAACCTGGCCAGGTGGTTTCCACGGCTCGATGTGTATAGCATTGATGAGGCTTTTGGTTGGCTTGGCGGAATTGGCAACCTTGATACTTATGTGCCTATGGTCCGTAATTCGGTAGTTCAGAATACCGGTATACCTGTTTCTATTGGCGTAGCACCAACTAAAACGCTGGCAAAGCTGGCCAACAAACTCTCTAAAAAAAGTGGTGGGGTAATGGTGTTGGATACTGATGAGAAAATAAGTGCTGCGGTAAAAGATTTTCCTGTAAGTGATTTATGGGGAGTGGGCCGTCAGTATTATAAGAAATTTCAGGAACTCGGCATTACTACCGCAGGCGAGCTCAGGGAAATGCCCGAAATGTGGTTTAAGCAGCATTTAACCGTTATGGGGCAGCGGATGTGGAATGAGTTGTGGGGTAGGCCGGCCATCCCTCTGGATGCGGTAAGGGAAAATACCAAAGGGATTACCGTTAGCCGATCTTTTAGAAATTACATTGAACAGCCTGATATTTTAGCTGAGGCTGTTACCTTATATGCCAGCAGACTGGCCGAGAAATTACGCAGGGAACAGCTGCGCTGCCTTTATTTACAGGTTTTTTTATACACCAATAAAAACAGGGAAGACCGTCCACAGCATTTTCCCAGTTATACGCATAAACTGTTGCTGGCGAGTAACAATACCACCGATTTGGTAAGCATTGCTGTTAAGGTAGCACAACGGCTTTTTAAGGATGGTGTAAAGTATAGAAAAGCTGGTGTAATTGCCACCGGACTGGTACCAGAGAGCGAATTACAACTGAATGTTTTTGCGGCCCATGATAGTGGTAAAAAGGATAAGGTTTCTGCTGTACTCGATAAACTTAACCTCGCTTATGGCAGGGGAACGCTTAGAATGGCGACTGAAGGGTTTGAGAAAAAGTGGCGGTTAAAGCACGAATACCTTTCTAAAGGTTATACCACCCGATGGCCTGATATTATTAAAGTGATTTAAAATAGGCTCACCATTTTTGGAGGGGATTTTTAATTGGCAAGCGCAGAGCGATAAAATCGCTTTTCTCGTACATCGGTTCTTGCCATAAAGATTGCTTCGTCGGCTGAAAAAGCCTTCTCGCAATGACGATAGCTAAATAGTCCTCGTTTGTAACGTGGGTTTTTGAGTGCGCATTTGCAATGCGAAAATAATTCTTTTAGGAGCGATAAAATCGCTTTTCCCTTACATCGGTTCTTGCCATAAAGATTGCTTCGTCGGCTGAAAAAGCCTTCTCGCAATGACGATAACTTAAATATTCCTCGTTTGTGCCGAGGATTTTTGAGGAACGCATTTGCAATGCGAAAATAACTCCTTTAAGAGCGATAAAATCGCTTTATTCGTACATCCTCGTTACAAACGAGGACGATTTGGCCTTTTAGCCCCGGTTTCGGGCCTTTTGCACCCTCAACCACCTCTCTGAGGGTCGGCTCCGGGCCTTTTAGCCTCGGTTTCGGGCCTTTAGCACCCTCAACCACCCCTCAGAGGGTCGGCACCGGGCCTTTTAGCTTCGGTTTCGAGCCTTTTGCACCCTCAACCACCCCTCAGAGGGTCGGCACCGAGCCTTTTAGCCTCGGTTTCGGGCCTTTTGCACCCTTAACCACCCCTCAGAGGGTCGGCACCGGGCTTATCTTTACATCACTAGAAGTTAAAAGCATTTTACCGATGATGTTGAATAGGAATGTAAGGGTTAGCTATCTTTTAAGGTGCTTACTTTATAATGCCTGATGATGATTTCTTTTTGGTGAAGTGTTTTCTCCAGGTTCGATTTTAATTCTTTCCAGTAGGGGGCATTAAAATGAGCCGTCATTACTTCAACTACAATTAGCTTATCGTATTCGGTTTGGTTGCCATCCTGCCAGATGCCTTTTATGGGTTGGCGGGTGTAAAGGCTTAGTCCTCCAAATTTTTCTGTCAAACTTTTTTTTAGCTTTTGCAACGTACGGTTAAAAATGCTGCTCTCAGTTATGGGTATAAATAACTGAACGAGCGTATCCTGTCTGTTATTTTTCTTTTCCCCTTCGCTAATGAGTTTCCAGGTAGCAGCAGGGCTTGTTAAACCTTTAATTTTAAATGATTTACCCGCCAATTCGTTATAGTTGATGAAAAACTGGCCAATTTGTGTAATTAAATCTTGCTCCAAATCATGGATGGTTTCAATTTTGGCCATGTTTTGATCTATAATTGGAACCGCTATAATCCGGTCATTTTCCGTTTTGTGGCCATCTTTTTCCCGTTGGTCAGCTTTAATTGCGCCAACAATTCTGCAATCTAGGGCGCAGCCTGTAAAAGTTCCTAAAGTAGAAATAACCAGCACATCCAAAGGGTCGCCATCTTCTCCTAATGTGCCTGGGATAAAACCAAAATCAAAAGGAAACACCATTCCGGCAGGCATTACTTTATTGAGTACGTAAATGTTCTGTTCAGGTTCGTAATCAAATTTTTGCTTGCTGCCTTTTGGTGTTTCAATAATTACCCTTACCTGCTGCTCTTCAGTTTTCTTATATCCTGGAGCGGTCTGTTATATCCGACCTAAAATTAATTATCTGTTTTGATAGTCTCTAGCTGCCCTCATTTTCCGCTGTATGTGTATCAGCCAAATTTTCTGAATCCAGTGTCCGGCTTTTACTCACAGGCCCGTCTGAGGGTAATGACTCATCGGGTTTTTCACCTACTTCTCGCTTATCATCCTCGTTTTCGGGAAAACCCATGTTTTCCTTATTTTCCTTTTCGCCAGCATTGCCATTCGTGTTTTCCATTGCTATTGATTTTATAGGTGTAATTAATTTTCGGTACTACTTTCTGGCAGCACTGTTTCTGGTGCTTGTGCGGATTGATTTTGCGGTACTTCGGCAAGCTTTTCTATAAGTGCCTTAGCAACAGGACCCGCAGATAATGGATTCTGCCCGGTAATCAGCAAGCCATCGATTTCTACATGAGAAAGGAAGGGCACTAAACTATTTTTAATTTCTGCCCCTAATGTTTCCAGTTTTGTTTGCAACAGATAAGGAACATGATCGCCACGGCCAACCAGCGTTTCTTCGGTATTGCTAAAAGCCGAAATTCTTTTTCCTTTTAAAAAACCAGGGCGAATGTTTTCGGCACCAAGCAATGCAGCCGGGCCATGGCATACTGCTGCTACCGGTTTGCCAGCATCTAAAAAGTCATGAATCAGGATTCCGCTATTGTTATCAACAGCCAGATCCCAAAGGGGGCCATGCCCACCAGGATAAAACAAGGCGTCATAATCTTCAACCCTAATTTGATTTAAGGTGCTGGTGTGTGAAAATGCATTTTTTGCATTTTCATCATCCTGGTATCTGCGGTTGGATCCGGTTATGTTTTCTGTCAGTTCACTCATTGGGTCTACCGGTGGCCGGCCACCTTTAGGGCTAAACAGATCTACCTGGTAGCCTGCATCGATAAATTCGTAATATGGATCGGTAAATTCGCCAAGCCAAACTCCGGTTTTATCATCAGTATTTTGCATGTCGCGATGAGAGGTCATCACCATTAATATCTTTTTCATAAGTTGCTTATTTTATGTCTTCAGGATCAAGTTCATTACCTTCTTCATCAACGCGCTGGTGTTCATCCCAATTCGAATCTTGTGTATTATCAGTTTGCTGATCTACATTTTCTTCTTCCTGTTCTTTTGGATCTTTCATGTTTTTAAGATTTTTAATACAAAGAGATAACAAGTTTAAGCAAGCAATGGTTCGCCAAAGCTGAAAAGAAATACTTAACCGCATAAAAAGATCTGGTTGTTGGCAATACACATCTGTTTAATGCGCTATTATTTAATATTGGTTTAAATGTTTAAACCTTATCGCCTTTTTACGTGTTTTATTAAGAAAAACGATTATGAACGATAACATTGAACCAAGAGACACAGATGCTGAAGACAGCAACGGTCAGTCGCAAATAAGTCCGAATGAGGAAAAGGAAGTTGATGATAACGAAGTACAACGTGGCCTTACAGGTGAAACAGACGATGAGGAAGATGTTGGCGGAGACCTTGCAGGCAATGCCGGCGGAAATACTTAACTGATTAATGGCTGTTCCATTATCTAAAGGTTTAACACTATTTAATTTGTACAATTTTAAAGGATCACCATAATGGGAACTGAAGAAAAAAATAACAACCTGGGCGATAAGAATGCTGAAAACAGCGCAGAACGCACCAATATGCCCGATAACCAGGTGCCAAGGTTTAGAAGTAATGAAAATCATGAAAAGAACAGGGTTAAAAGTGAGGCCGGATTTTTAAGCAGAGAAGTAGGCGAAGGAGATTTCGGCTCGGAAGAAGCAAGGGCCGATTGGGAAAAAGGAAACAGCGGAACTGCAGGTAACATGCCCAATTCGGTGAGTAAAGAAGATAGTGATGATGAAGAAAGTTTGCCTTAGTTTATGCAGCAAATCTTATTTGATAAGAACTATTGAATTACTTGAATTGGGATAGGCCATTGCTAAATAAATTATGTAAAGGCATTACATTCTGGAGTGATTTACAAATAATTGAACTGTTTAAAATAGGTTAACCGATGGTTAACCTATTTCTTTTTTCGTGCGCCGGGCATGGCAATCGACTATAGGGTTCAAGTCCCGAACACGCTTAGCAGTAGGAAGTGTTAGCTCGAGACAAGGGTGTCGTGGGTGACTGCGAATCTGAAGGAAGTCCGCGGCAAATATGGGGGCTTACGAACAGAAACTGTATACGAGGCGGATTTAGTCCGGGTGATGTTGCGAAACAAACAGAAGCCCAATACTGCACGGGGACTATTACGCAGATACAGAGGCCACATCCATAGGAAGTAGATTGTCTTACCCCGGGAGATCTGAATGAGTTCTGTCAATTGTAAGCGCGATTACAGGAGAAGAAACATTTGGCAGAGATGTTAAATGCCTCAATCAGAAGTCAGCAGCGGTCGTAGTACTGCATTTTTCGGATGCAGAAAGGACCAAATGTTAGGATGGCAAAGGAAACAGGAAGTTTATGGCAGAGCGTTTACAGCGGAACCACATTAGAGAACTGCTTATATGAGGGTAGGACGGAATCCGAGAGTAAATTATAAGAGGAGCTGAGCCGAGCCGTGCAACCAATGTACACAATGCCTGGGAAGGAGTTTTTTTTTTAGTATTATGCTTGAAGAAATATTAGACATCCGAAATGTACAAAGAGCCTTTAGGCAGGTTACTGCCAATAAGGGTGCTGGTGGTATTGATGGTATGCAGACCGATGAACTTCGCGACTACCTGAATGCTAACTGGCAGGCATTACGGAGTGATATTTTATCAGGCCATTACCGACCGAACGCTGTAAGAAAGGTAGAGATACCCAAAGGCAGTGGTGGTAAGAGGATGCTTGGCATCCCAACGGTCATTGACCGGTTGATCCAGCAGGCCATCTCTCAATGGCTGAGCCCCAAGTACGAGGGCGACTTTTCCTCTGATAGTTATGGTTTCCGGCCAGATCGCAATGCCCATCAGGCAGTGTTAAAGGCTCAGGAATATCTTAACACAGGTTACACCTGGATTGTGGAACTTGACCTGGACAAATTTTTTGACCGGGTAAACCATGATAAACTTATGCATCTGCTGTCAGTAAAGATAAAGGATAAGCGGACATTGAAGCTTATTCGTCTTTATTTGAGTGTGGGGATCATGGAGAATGGATTGGTCAGCCCAAGAAAAGAAGGAACGCCACAAGGCAGTCCATTAAGTCCGTTACTATCAAATGTTATCCTTCACGAACTCGATGTTAAGCTCGAGGAGCGTGGGCACAGGTTCGTGCGATATGCTGATGATTGCAGTATCTATCTAAGAAGCAGGAAATCAGGACACCGGGTAATGAGAAGTATTTCAGTATATCTGGAAGACTGCCTGAAACTGAAGGTTAACAGGGAGAAAAGTAAGGTTAGCAGGCCAAGCCAAAGTAGTCTGCTCGGGTTTTCATTCTATGGTAGCAAAGAGGGATGGAAGATGCGAATTTCATCCAAATCTCTAAGAGCGATCAAGGAGAAAATCCGGGAGCAAACTAAACGTAGCCAACCAGTTCCATTCCAAGAAAGAATATTAACGCTTAAGGAAATCATTCATGGTTGGGTTAATTATTTCTCTATTGCAGAAGCAAAGAGTCATATGACCAGACTGGACGAGTTGATGAGGACCAGACTGCGGATTGTTCTTTGGAAGCAATGGAAGAGTATAACGGGTAGAGCGCGGAATTTAATGAAGATGGGGTTGGTAAAATCAAGGGCCTATCAATTGGCCAATACCCGTAAGGGGTACTGTAGGACTGCAAACAGCCCGATATTACTTACAACCCTTGACAAGAAGTTCTTTTTGAGGCATGGACTTGATGGATTTACCAATTATTACTATTGGAAAACGACACACCAAACGAAGTTATTCTAACAAACCGCCGTATACCGAACGGTACGTACGGTGGTGTGAGGAGACAGCAGGGAAACTAATTCCCTGCTTCTTACTCGATCACTGTTTTTTCTGACTGGCATATTTTTCATTTGCCTCTGCCTGTTTCCATTTTTTCCAAAATATAGAGGCCGATATAGCTTTATTCTCATCTCCGGTACCACGATCAAGCGCTATATAGCCGTTATCTTTATCGTACTTTTTACCTCTTTTATAATTTGCATACCGCCGTGCCCGGGTATAGCCCATTTGGAGGTATTTGCGGGCCATATCTGCACCCACAAAATCATTTGCTTTAAGGTATTTTATAAAAAGTGCATAAATCTTCTCACTACTTTTTAGCGCAATTTCGGGTGTTTTAAAACGCCAAAACTGCCCGATTTCCGATTTATAGGGCTCACAGATTAAAACGCCCTGTTCGCCTTTGCCAACCCGATACATTTCGGGGTGTTTGCTATAATCTATATCCGGCTTCCACGCGTATTTTGCAATGTCGAAGTTCAGGTAGCTCGGCTTATCCATGGTTGTTGGTTATGCCATGTTTAAATTTTTATTCACAAACTCCTGTGCACTTCTTAAATCAGTGTTTACCTGCTCTTTGGTTAAATCAGAAATTGAATTGAGCGGATCATCTGTAAATTCGCTCATTAAAGTGACTGCACCTTCTCCTTCAGTTCCATCCCCGGTAATATTAAAAATGCCTTCTACGCCTTCGTTAACAAAGCTGTACTTTACTTCGAAGTTTTGTTTGCCTTCTGTAGGAATCTCGGCAATTTCTCTATACTCACGGGCCTGGATGGTTTCAAGGCCTTGTTTTACTAATTTTATCGCTTCGGTTTTTTGTTCTTCTGTCATAACTCCATTAATTAGTTTTAATATTTAACATTTAAGAAAGGCTAAAGTTTGGTTTTGGGCAGCTTGCTTGGGTAAATTAGCTGTAAGTGCATAGTAGTGAATTGCTCCCACTCCGTGGTCTGTGTCCCCATGTAAAAGCACCCCATGGTCTGTGTCTCCACAGACCACAAGGTTGAAGTATTAAATCTCTCCGTAATCTGTGTCCCTATGCAAATCACTCCATGGTCTGTGTCTCCACAGACCACAAGGTTGAAGTATTAAATCTCTCCGTAATCTGTGTCCCTATGCAAATCACTCCATGGTCTGTGACCCTACACACCACAAGGTTGAAGTATAAAATCGCACCGTAATCTGTGTCCCTATGTAAAGCACTCCGTGGTCTGTGTCCCCACAGACCACAAAACTTGAGTTAGTAAAGTCCTCCGTGGGGACACAGACCACACACCGACCACAAAATCAAACATCAATATAATAACATTTTAACTGCTTTAGGAGATACAAGTAACAAGCAGTCCATGTTGAGCATTAAATAACATAAACACGCTTTTTCTTATGTTATTTAAAATTCCCTCAGTTTAAATCGTACCATTTGGGTAAGTCGATCAAATCATCTCTCCAGTTAATATCCCCATTATCATCCAGCTGGCCTGTAGAAAGGAAATCTATTTCGGGTTTGCTTTCGGCAATTTTCTTTTTAAACTCAAAAGCGTCGATCATAAGGTACTGATGGAGACGTTCTTGCTCTGATAAGCTTTGGCAAAGCAGCACCAGAACCCGCTCGCCCCTGATAGACTCTATAATTATGCTCTCCCAAATTTTCATATCAACTACTGTTTTATATGCCTTATTATCAGCTTAAACATAAATGGCATTATGCTTAAGCTATTGGTTATATCTGAGCAACACTTCCAAAACTAAATGGTTTATTTTTTCTATCTATCGGTTCCGTTTAGCATAAGATCAAGCATTTTTATAATCCAGTATAAATACCCGACACAGTTACGGTTTTTAATAAAAAGGCAAATGCGGCAAAACTGGGCCGAAAAGTAAGGTGTTTAAGCTAGAGATATTGGCTTATGGAAAATAAATATTCAATCAAACCTGGAAAACCATTTCCTCTGGGTGCTACCTGGACGGGCAAGGGTACTAATTTTTCGCTTTTTGCCGAGAGTGCAGAAAAGGTTGAACTTTGTTTATATGATAATGATGGAAACGAAACGGGAAGGATAGAGCTTGTAGACCGCGACCACCATGTTTTTCATTGCTTTGTAAATGAGGTTTTGCCGGGCCAGCTTTATGGCTACCGCGTACACGGACCTTACCTCCCTGCTGAAGGAAAACGGTTTAACCCGAATAAGTTGCTGATCGATCCATATGCCAAGGCCATTTGCTGCGGCTTAACCTGGAACAAAGCGGTATTTGGATATGATATTGATGGAGAAGATAAGGACCTTGGTTTTTCTGACCTTGATAGTGCAGCCTATGTACCCCGATCGGTAGTGGTAAACCTGGCTTATGATTGGGAAGATGATACTCCTCCTGACATTTCTTACCATCAAACGGTTATTTATGAGTTGCATGTTAAGGGCTTTAGTGAGCTCAATCCATTAATCCCCGAAGAGTTGCGTGGTACTTTTGCTGGCATTGCACATCCGGAAAGCATAAAATATTTAAAATCGCTTGGTATTACCGCAGTTGAGCTGATGCCGGTACATGAGTTTATATCCGACGGGCATTTGCAAGACCGTGGCCTGAGTAACTACTGGGGATACAATACCATCGGGTTTTTTGCTCCCCACGAAAAATACAGTTCATCAGATGGCCGGGGCGGGCAGGTAAATGAATTTAGGGATATGGTAAAAGAACTGCATAGAAACGGGCTTGAAGTACTATTGGATGTAGTTTATAACCATACCGCTGAAGGAAATGAACTAGGGCCAACACTTTCTTTTAAAGGGATTGACAATGAGAGTTATTACCGGTTGGAGCAAGACAATAAACGCTATTATACCGATTATACGGGTACTGGGAACACGCTTAATACTAGGATGCCTTCGGTGTTGAGGTTTATTATGGATAGCCTCCGCTACTGGGTAAAGGAAATGCATGTAGATGGTTTCCGGTTCGATTTGGCATCAACACTGGCCAGGGGGCTGCATGAAGTGGACAGGCTGGGAGCTTTTTTTGATATCATCCACCAAGACCCTGTTATTTCGCAGGTAAAACTGATTGCTGAGCCCTGGGATGTTGGGGAAGGGGGATACCAGGTAGGTAAATTTCCGCCGGGCTGGGCCGAATGGAACGGAAAATACCGCGATACCATGCGCAGGTTTTGGAAAGGAGACGAGGGCATGGTTGGTGCGTTTGCCGAGCGCTTTATGGGTAGCCCTGATTTATACATGCAGGAGTACCGAAGGCCAACAGCCAGTATAAATTTTATTACTGCACACGATGGCTTTACACTGAATGACCTGGTGAGTTATAATGAAAAGCATAACGAGGCCAATGGCGAAGATAATCAGGATGGCGAACAGCATAACCATTCGTGGAATTGTGGGGCAGAAGGTGTTACAGCCGATGTGCAGATCAATTACCTCCGGGATAAACAGAAGCGGAATTTTTTGGCTACACTTTTACTCTCCCAGGGCGTACCGATGATTACTGCCGGAGATGAAATGGGCAAAACGCAGAAAGGAAATAACAATGCCTATTGCCAGGACAATGAAATTTCGTGGTTAAATTGGGCTAATATGGATGCTGAGCTGGTAGCCTTTACCCGCAAGTTAATCGCATTAAGGCTTCAGCATCCGAGCCTGAGAAGGAGGGAATGGATTGTTGGCGACCGGATAGATTCTGACGGGCTTTTAGATGTAGCCTGGTTTGCCGGTAATGGCAAATTTATGGATGAGCAGAAATGGTATGATGAACACCAGAAGTGCCTGGGCATTTTTCTGCATGGCGAAGGAATTCAGGGAACGGATGAACATGGGAACGAGGTTTCTGATTATCATTTCCTCCTTATTTTTAATGCAGGTTTTGCTACTTCGGAATTTAAGCTTCCTGAAAGCCGGTTTAGCAAGAGTTGGGAGCTGGTGGTTTCGACAGGGGATACCAAAACATTAAAGCCGAGGTACGCAGCTGAAGAAACTGTACCTGTAGAAGAAAATAGTATATTAATATTCAGGGCAGAATAAATCTGTCTTGAATGTTAAATAAGTGAGTAAATCTATTTTGAGCAAATAAGCTTAAACAAATACAGGGTGTTTAATCTTTCTGCTTTCTTAATTTCTTGTTTTCTTTTAAACGCTCATTTACACCATCATCCACTCCGCGCCCTTCATCCATGGGTTTATAAATAGATCCGGTTGTATCAGCAGCCTTGGGTGGCATTTTTAACTGGTATTTATGCGAAATGTTACCGGTAAGGTGTTCATTAAACCTGGGGAAAACATTTTGTTGCATCTTAAATACAGAGTATCAAAGCTTTTCTACTAAAAACACTTATGTTTTCGCCATCGTTTTGCAGCAACTTATTAACCGTGTTTATTCTTTATTAATGTTGTAAATCACCGCTCATAATGGTAGTAATCTTAAATAAATCAATGTAAGTCAATCTTTTTTGATGTTGTAAGTTTACTATACCGCCAAATTTTAGGCAATTGTTTAATGGGAGGGGTATTAGCATGTACCTGATGTTTCTTTTACCTGATTTAATGGGGATAAATACCCCGGCAAGCCTGCGGTTAACCCCTGTTTTGGCAGCATTGCACCTTTAAACAAAACTTTTTGATTGGGTAAAGGATTTTTATTAAAACAATTTATCAGATATGAAAAAGCAAATATTATTCGTGGCAGCTGCATTAATTTCAGTATTAATGGCCTGCAATTCAGAAAAACGCTCATCAGGTAGCGATTCTAGTGCTAATGATACTTCAATGAGCTCTATGAGTGCTACCGATCCTATGCAGGATAGCACAACTACAAGCACTGATACCACAACTACTGATACTACCAAGCACGGAAGTGCAGGCACACAGCAGGCACAACAATAGAAATGATGGGTTGCGCGTTGGGTACAGCTACAGCAATGCGTTACCCCCTTTTTACCAAAGCACTGGCTTAAATTTTAAACTTAAATGATAAGAAAATGGTACAGGAAAATCAATCAACCCCGGAAGAAACAGAAATTGGACAAGACGGTGGCACAGAACAGAATGCCGGACAGGACATTGGCAATGATGATACCCAGGAAAGCGGTACGCTTGGGGGACAATCTGGTAACGAACAATCTCCAGATGAATCATCAGATGATTTAGAAAATACAGAAGGTACTGATAACACGCTGGAAGATGAGGAATCTGATGCGAGCGAGCTCGACATTGATGAAGGCACAGGAAATCCCGGGTTGGGTTAACCAGCCCTGAAGGTTACCAAAACCGGCTGATTTGAGTCGGGCAACATCACGTCAGCAAAGCAAATATTGCCTTGCTGACGTTATTTTTGTGTAATGTACCCCGGCTCAAAATTTAATCGAGAGGTATTAAAAGATTCATTTTGTTTTAATTTAAAGTTTATGAGAAAATATATTTTTGCTTTAGTAACGGCTGCATTGATGGCCAGTGCGGGCTGCCACTCTGATCAGACAGAAAAGAACAGCAAATCAACAGGTGCTGATTCTACTGCTCAGGATAGTAGCAGGCTTGATTCTTTTGGAGCTGATGGTAGTGCAAAAAGCATGAAGGGAACAACTGAAGATAGTACAATAATGGGGAGCCCTCCGCATAAGAATTAAAAAGGGGTTGCAATTGGTTGCAAACCAGGTATGCAGCCCAATAAATAAATAAGATTATGGAAAATAGTAATAGTAATGATTTAAAAGAGGCATCAGAAAACGAATCACTCACACCTGTAAGGCCACCTTCAGAAGATATAATAAAAGGGGCAGGACAAGATGATGCCATAAAAGAATTGCGAAACAACCGTTCGGCTGAAGACATAGATGAGGAAGAGCAGCACGGTACTGATCCTGGTGCTTACCCAGGCCCGCGTGATGGGGAGTAATATATAATGCCTTTATTGCAATTGAAGCAATTGTAAAACAAAGTAAATTGATAACTGTGAATAAATTGAACCTGCCCTGGTACTTAATACCAAGGCAGGTTCTTTTTTTATTTTCTTTTGCAAAAATGATTTATTACCAGTGTACCTACGGTGAGGGCAAGTGCTACCTTGCCGATCATACCTACAGGGTTATGCCTGAATTCTGATTTCCAGCCCCTCTCTTTAATAATATTTGGAATTGTACCTTTTTTAAAGTCATCAATAATTCCTTCCCAGGCGTTTACACGATCGGCTAAAATTAAGGGTATCCAGTGGCGGTACCTGTCTTCACTGTGTTTAAAAGCATACCTGCGTATTGCTCCGCTAAGTCCTGATGGTGGTGCGGAGGTTCCGAATACTACGCTGGGCTGAGGCCGCTCAGTAGATTTTAGCAGCTCAACGGTTATAGGCTGCTGCGCTGATTTTTCGTAATTGCTCCGGTTATGGTCGTCTCCGGTGTAGTTTTTAATGGGATAGGTGGGTTCGTTATCTGGATCGATATCCATTCCCCATCCCGGAATATTTTTGTAATCTTGATTTTGATTGTTCATAACATTAAGGTTTAGTTGATGGGATAAGTACAGTTTTAATACATTCATCTAACTTGGATGAAAAAATCCGGTAAGCTTCCGAAATTTCTTCGAGCGGCACTCTATGGGTAATCAGGCCTTTAGGGTTAAGCCTTCCAGATTGAACGTGATCGATCAAGCGTGGCAAAAGCCTTTTAACTGATGCCTGGTTTGCCCTCAGCGTAATTCCTTTGTTAAGGATGTTGCCAATTGGAACATAATTAAATGGTGGGCCATAAACGCCAACTACAGATACAATTCCTCCTTTTTTAACTGAGTTTATTGCCCATTGCAGCGCAGTTGCTGTTCCGGCTTGCATTAGGGTTACTTTACCGGTAAAGGTTTGTAGCGTGTTTCCTTCTGCTTCGCAGCCTACACAATCAATACATACATCGGCTCCATACCAATCAGTAATTTTTTTAAGGAAAACAACAGGATCGGCCATTGATTTAAAGTTGTAAGCTTCGCACTTTGCATAATTTTTTGCAAACTCGAGGCGGTAGTCTACATGGTCGATAATGATTACCCTTGAAGGACCAAAAAACCATGCGCACCTTGCAGCCATAATGCCTATTGGGCCTGCGCCGAAAACCACAACCGTATCGCCTTCTTTTATGCCGCCCATTTCTGCTGCCTGGTAACCTGTTGGAACCACGTCTGTTAACAACACGGCATCATCAGGGTCCATATCAGGAGGAATTACAGTTGGACCAACATTTGCATAGGGCACCCTTACATATTCTGCCTGCCCGCCATCAAAGCCACCGGCAGTGTGCGAGTAACCAAAAATACCTCCCACAGCGGTGGCCATGGTATTGGATTCGTGGCAGTTTCCGTAAAGGCCCTGCTTGCAGAAATTACATTTTCCACAGGCAATATTAAAAGGTACCAATACCTGATCGCCAACTTTGACATTGGTTACTAAAGGGCCAACTTCTTCTATTATACCGGTAAATTCGTGCCCAAAAGTAGAGCCTATGCGTGTATCGGGTACCATGCCATGGTAAAGATGAAGATCTGAGCCACAGATGCAAGTCCTTGTAACCCGTACAATCGCATCTTCCGGATGAAGGATTTCAGGCATTGGCCGCTCAACGGTACGTACCCGGTAAGGGCCGCGGTAGTTCATTGCTAACATAATTTTAAAATTTAATTTAAGTAAATGATAATTTTCTGTTGGTTACTACACCATTTTAAGGGGTTAATTGAGAAAAAGTATTGTGTTACTTAATTAGAACATTGGTTTTTAGCAACAGGTTTGAAATTATTGAGATTGCTTGCTAAATACGACAATGATCATTCAAATATTTACAGGTGAGGGATGTTTCTGCATGGAATAACAAACTTTTCACCCATTATGCCATGGTCTGTATCTCCACTAATCACCATTTTATTTAATGGTCTGTGAGGACACAGACCATGGTATTGGGACTTTTCACCCATTATGCCATGGTCTGTGTGTCCACTAATTACATTTTGAATTAATGAATGGTCTGTGAGGACACAGACCATGGGACTGGAAATATCATCTGTGAGGATACAGACCATGGTATTGGAGACCATATTTTGAATTAATTAATTGTTTGTGGGATACAGACCATGGGACTGGGTTTTACTATGGCCATGAAACCGACCACTTATCAAATCCGCCTGATGTTTTTCCTTTGCTAACATTGTTGTACAGTTGTTCTACTCCGCCTTCAATCTGTTTATTTTTTTTCTCAAGTGTTTTAATAATCTCTTGCTCAAGTGAAAGATCGCTGTTTACTTCCCCTTGTTTTTTCAGGTTATTATTTTTGCTGTTATCTTTCATGGTATAACTTTTATTCATCCGGCTCTTTTTCCCAATCGGTAGGGTTACGGCTGGTATCTGTATCGATGCTATCTCCTTTTGGGATATCAGGATCAGCAGGTCGCTTATCTTCAAAAGATTGTGGCCCGTTTTCCGCTTGCTGATCTTCATTGCCTAAAGGTTCATCTTCGAGCCCATGTTTTGCTTTTTCGTTGTCAGTCATTTTGCCTTTGCTAATGTGGTTAATGTATTTTGTTAAGTTGTAAGGCTATTTTATTTGGGCCTGTAAATTCACGGCTTCTTGCAGGTGGGTTTGCAGTGAAGGCAGTTTGGCAGCGGCAAATGCCCTAAGGTCTGCATCATAAACGCCCATATCGCCTGCTGCATTAGAGAAAAGTGCAATCGCATCTTGATGGGAAGCAACCATAATTTTCATAAACTCCCTATCAAATAATGATGGATCTACGCTGTTAAGTTTATCAAGATTTGCCTGTTCTTTAGGTTGCAAAGCATTTGGTACATTCCATCCTTTTGCTGCTGCTAGCGATTTCATTTCATTTCCTACGGAGGTATGATCTGTTGTCATGTGCTCGCCATAATGCTTTACCGCAGCATTTTGCCCCTTTTGAGTGGCTATTGCACCTGCCTGTATCTCAAAACTGTTACTGCTCGAAGCCTGGGTTACAAACGACTGGTTGTCCATCGTGTAATTTTCGTCGTCGTCCTTTTTACAGCCTTGTAAGCTCAATATGGTAAGTGCTACCATCATTAATGTTTTTAGTGTTTTCATAATTTCTTATCTTTTGTTTCTAATGAAAACCATTTTTTTAATGTGCTGGTTTAGGGGTGAAATACCCGAAAGAAGCTGATAAATCCCTGAATTTGCTTCCGTATTTATTCGTAGAAGTATGTGTTGTGAAATGTGATTGGTTTATAATAATAGCATCGTAAAGCTATTGATGCAGGCGTTGAAAACGAACGCAAGCATGATTTACTTTGAAACCTCCCTGCCGTGGGCAGCGACCAATCATAGTTACTTTGAAACCTTCCTGCCGTGGGCAGCGACAAATCAAAGTTACTTTGAAACCTTCCTGCCGTGGGCAGCGACTAATCAAAGTTACTTTGAAACCTTCCTGCCGTGGGCAGCTAAGAATCATTATTAATAACTTGATGTTTTAAGCTAATGCCCGTTTTTTAATAAGCATTGCATCACCTATCGTTTAAAACGACAATATATTAACGCTATTTAAGCACTTGTTAAGAACGAATGTTAGTGTGGTTTTATTCATTTAATAATGTGGCCACTGGGGTTTGAGGTGCCTTTAGGCAAAACCCTTGTTTTATTTGCATCCGTTGGCAAAACGCATAAATACCCAAACCAAACATGTGTCCAAACGATAGGGGAAGTCTGTACCGACTTTCGTTTCTCCTCATAACTGAGGGCCCGCTTATTAGCATCCTTCATTAGCTATATCATTATGGTTAAAAATTGTTTTTCGGGTTAGCGCAATATCCTACATGTTATTTGTTTGCAGGATTATTGACGTTACTTACCGCATATACCCAGGAGTTTTTTCCACAGTTTTCGCATTTTTTGTTTGCAGGCCCCGTATGGTAGTTACCGCAAAATTTACACACCTGCTGTGTGCTTTGCCGATGTATTTTATCAGACATTTCCCTGTCCCATTCCGGAATGGAAGATAGCCCCGGCACAGGCTCAGTTTTTTTAAGTAAGCTAAAAGATCCTCCAGCTTCAAAGTACAAACGCTTAACCATGCCAAGGTGGCTAATTCCTCCTGATCGAAGTTGCGAAAGTACCCTATCCCTGGTAATACGCGTAAGCATCATGGCTTTGTAATTAAGCACACCATCTTTAACCAGCATATTGTATTTATCCTGCGTTAATGATTCGAACTTTTTATTCTTTGTCGCAATTTTGGCAATTAAGATCTGGAGCGTGATAATTACCATAGCGATTACCACCGCTGGGAGCAGGCCTCTGTCAGGATTCATTAACGGCACCCCCACAGCTGCTGCAAGTGAGGCTACCGCCGCCATCTCATTACGGCTGAGTTGAGATGACATCCGTTTGCCCATCAGCCGCATTGATACCATGAGGATGAGGTAAATAAAAGCTGTACGGAGAATTACCTCGATAAAAAAATGAAAAGGAACTTCACCAAGGAGGATGCGTTGAATATCAGACAGTTTAATTTCGTATTCTTTCATAATTATTTCGCAATTACAGCCTGGCCCCAATTAACGGCGTGGCAATTTTTACATTCTTTTTCTGTATCTGATTCAGGGGCAGGATTTCCACATTCCTGGCAAATGCTGGATTCTTTAATTACATTAAATTCTTGTGCCGCATTCTCATCAGCAGGGGGGAGCAGGCTTAAGCCAGGTTTTGCCTCATCATATTTAAAAACAGAGAAAATACCACAAGCTTCCAGGTAAAGCCTTTGTACTTCGCCCAGGTTGTATATATTTTGATTTCTTAGTACTGCACGCAATTGCTCGCGGGATATTTTCATGCTATCAAGTTTGGCAGCAAGCATTACCCCATCCTTAACCAATAACGATTCGCTTCCCTGGGTAATGAGCTCAATTTTATGGTTTTTCGAAGCCAGGTAGGTAATGCCTCTTTGAAAGGCAAAAGCACAAAAAAGCACCAGGATTCCCTGTAGCAGGCCCTTATCGGGTATTTGCATAGGCACAGATACAATTGCACCGAGCGTAAGCATTACGGCCAGCTCGGAAATGGTTAACTGACCGCCCATTCTTTTGCCCATTAGCCTGAGCGTAATCAATAGAAACAAATAAATAATAATTGTTCTGATTAAAACTTCCAGTAAAAATTCTATGGGTGCTGTACCTATAAAAATCCGGTGCCAGTCACCCCAATGTATCTCTTCTTTTTTCATGTTTAATTTAAATCAGGTATGAGTTATACCTTTTAATTGAGCTAGTTAAATGCTCAACATTGCTTGCTGAGGTTCAGTTTTATTGAAGAAGAAAATGCGTACTTACAGCATAAAGGTCCCCGTATTTCAACGGGTAGTAGCTTTTCATCAAAAATAGCTGTATTAAGTTTAGGTGATTATTATGATTACGGTATTTCGCTACAAGCAAACACGTAGTTTCTACCTCAACAAACCATCCTGAGGGTAGGTTATTAATATAGCTGATCAATCAGCAGAAATTAAACAATTAAATAAAAGCTATGGAAGATTTTAATTCGTATTTCAGCAGTGCCTTTTTAGGCAAAAAAATTATGATCACCGGTGGCAGCACAGGCATTGGGAGAGCGGCAGCAATTTTACTTGGCTCGTTGGGTGCCCAGTGCATCATCTGTGGCCGTCATCAGGAGCAAATAGACGAAACGCTCCAGGCAATTTCGGCAAGAAACAGGCTAAACAGTTTTGGTATTGCGGTTGATCTCTCAAGCGAGGATGGTGTAGCGCAACTTTTTAAAGAAGCCGATGAACAGCTTGGCAAACTGGATATATTGATTAACAATGCTGCCCTGGGCTATGGAAGTATACTCGAGGGAGGCTACGAAGACTGGCAATATATCCTCGATACCAATTTATTGGCTTACATGGCCTGTAGCAAAGAGGCAATTGTAAGGTTTAAGGAACAGGGCTCCGGCCAGATTATTAATATCGGCTCCATGAGTGCTGATGTAAGGGAAGAAAGTAGCTCTGTTTATGTTGCCACTAAGGCCGCAATACAGGGGTTTTCAGAGTCGCTGAGTAAAGAAGTGAACCCACTCGGCATAAAAATTTCTCTTATAGAACCTGGTGCAGTTGATACCGATATGCAGGAGGCCAGCCAGGAGGAAAAACAAGAACAGATAAAAAATCAAGAAATGCTCCGCGCAGAAGATATTGCATGGGCCATTGCTTTCTGTATTGCGCAACCGCCAGCATCTGATGTGGTTAATCTGAAGATCCGTCCAACGATGCAGATTATTTAGGGTATTTACTTAATAAGCAATTAGCTAATGAATATTCAATTATAATTTGACAGCATGAGCAATAAAATGAAAGCGGCGTTAAAAAAGCCGGATGGAACCTTTCAGGTTCAGGAAGTAGACCGGGTAGAAATACCTGCGCCAGACTGGGTGCTGGCACGGATTAAAGTTTCTGGTATATGTGGAACAGATCTTCGGCATTGGAAAAAACACGAACCCGACCTGGAATGTAAAATTATGGGGCACGAGCTTGCCGCCGAAGTAGTGGAGGTGGGCCCTGCCGTAAAAAATGTAAAACCAGGCGATAGAGTAGTAGTTGAAACCCTTTTGGGTGATGGCGATTGCGATTGGTGCCGCATTCAACAATATAACCTGTGTCCAAATTTATATAAAGTGAGGATGGAAACCATTTCCAGGGCTTTTGCCGAATACCTTATTGGGCCGGCAACGAAGTTTCATCTACTGCCCGATCATGTAAGCGATGAGGAAGCTACCCTTCTTGATACTTTCTCGGTTAGTTTACACGCACAACAGTTAAGCGGCTTGCATATTAACGATAAGGTGGCGGTTATTGGTGGTGGGCCGATAGGACTGGCACAACTTCAGCTTGCAAAAGCATCAGGTGCAGATGTAATTCTTTTCGATATTGTACCCAGTGCACTGCAACTTGCTAAAGAACTTGGTGCGGATGAAGTGGTAAATACAGAAAATGAAGATGGACTAGAGCGACTGAAGGCATTTACAAATGGGAGGGGAGCAGATATTACATTTGAATGTGCCGGAGGGCCTTCAATGCCGATTACCCTTCCTCAGGCCGTTTCGTTCACCCGCATAGGGGGTAAAGTAATCGTAGTGGGTGGTTTTGAAGCTGGTAACACCAGCATAGAAATGGATTGGCAGCAGCTGCAAAAATCAGGCATTACCATTATTCCAAGTGCAAGTTATGGCTTTTGGGATATCTATCCGGAAATGGCGGTTTGCCTTGATCTTTTGGCCAAAGGTAAAATTAATGCGAAAAAAATGATTACCCACTCGTTTTCACTGGATCAGATTAATGAAGCTTTCGAAACCGCTCAGAACAAAAAAGAAACCGGGGCAGTATTTGTGGCACTAACGGTATAAAATATTTTGGAGCATGTTAATCGTTACGGAGTCGAAAGATCATTTTGCCAAAGAGCTTATATGGCCTTAAATTTCTATTTGGTAAATTAAACAAAGGGTCTTCAACTATATTACCATTGACAGGGCTTCAGTAAAGGGGTCGTAATTGCGAGGTACGAAGCAATCCTAAAGTACAGGCTAATAGCTATCGTTGTAAGATTGCTTCGTCGGCTGAAAAAGCCTTCTCGCAATGACGATACCGTTAGGATATTCATTTCTTTAAAATCTTGTCACTCAGATTGATTTTAAGAAAATAACAAGCCATAATTTGCACATCACTTATCAACTTGGTTTGAAATTTTACTATTCATAGCATTAGGATCCCCGCATACGCGGGGATGACGAAGTACTAAAAAATTATTCCGTGCTTTCTGTGTTTCCGTGGCAAAAACTGCTCTCAGTGTAAATCCGTGGTGAAAATCTTTCGACTACGCTACCATTTAAGAAAACATATTTCGTGCATCAACATTGCTAAAACCTACCAAGTAATGTTCACTTTTTGATTCCCTGCGATGTTATATTCAATAAGATCAGGGTTGTTTTTAACAGCATTGTATTTTTCTTTTCTCTCTACAGATTTTACCTCTAAATTTTTAGGTCTATCTCCCCCCTGGAATAAAATAATCATCCTGCAATTTAGCCTTTCGTCTCCACCAGTGGTTAAAGTGGCTGCATTTGCTTTACATTTAAAGTTGGCTATCGGATAATCACAGAAAATAATAAAAGATTCATTTTTAACTTTAAAATACTGATTAGGGATTACGCCAAATGCTATCCCTGCTCCATATACTTCCTGCCCTACCTCTCCAGATTGCTCCCAGCCATCGTGCAGGTCTTCAAGGGCAATCCATAACCTGCGGTCAATTTCACCTGTTTTACTTTCTTTAGCCACTGCTTCTTCTTTCAGCATGGTAGGATAATAATGCGCCACACGGCCCATCATGTGCCTGATGAACTCTGCAATTAACAACCTTACCGATGGAAGGATTTCTATGCCTTCTGCTTCTTTCAGGTAATCATGAAGGGCAGAATATACCTCCTGCTCTTCATAAGCCGCGGTATAAGGAGCATCTCTCAATGGGAAAACCCCAAAAAATGTTGGAAAATGTTTAGCGTTCCCATAATCACATTCCCAAAGTTGTACATTATCAAAAATTGCTGCTAAACATATGTAACTCAGCTCAAGGAAAGTTTTATCTTGGGTTTCTTTATATAACCTGAGCATGGCTCCGGCAGAAAACGCAGTGTTATTGGCCTGATAAAACACTTCGAAGCTCAGGCCTTTTAATTTAGCTGCTGATTTTTTTGCTTCCTCAAAAAACTTTTTATCTCCTGTTATTTTCCACATTCTCAGCATTAAATCAGCAAATGTACCCGGAACGTCTTTTTCACCTCCAGCTCCTTCAGCAGTTTCTGCTTTTATAATATCAAGAGTATCCATCTGATAAAATACCGGCCACTGGTAATTAAATTTATGGGCCACCTTAACTGCATAATCAATGGAATTGAGCAGCATTTTTTTTGCATTTTCATCTCCACGGGTGCTCAAGCGGGCAAGGTTCATTAATGGATGGTGCAAATACCAGGCGTCCATTACCCGCGGCTTTTTCTGTTCTTCAGAATGATCAAGATTTTTTTCGGCAGATGGGAGCCACCTCACAATTGTTCCCATATCTTTTTGGTAAAATGCCTCAAGCCCATCCCTTAAGTCGGTTACCAGTTGGTGAGTGCTTTCCCCTTTCCAATCCAGGTAATCGAGCATCGGGAGCAATACTGCAAGTTGAACCATTACCTCGGGCGGCGTTTTATAATCAGCAACATAAGCGTTAAGATAGCTATGTCCTCCGGCAAATGTCCAACAGCCTTTGTGGTAAGTCAAATCTTCAAGGCCTTTTTCCACAGTATCAAGCCAGTCGTGGTAAAAGCGCTCAGGCCTTGGAATTTTGATGTAGGTTTCGGCTAACTGATCAAGATATAACATTGCAATTTCGGCAGGCGAAGCAGGGAGTTGATCGGATAGGCTTACAAAACCGTCACTAAAGCAGTAGCTTTTACCTTTTTCCAAAGGCGCAGTTGTTGCAGGTAAAGCGAAGCCAATTTCAGGCCATTCTCCGCCTACAGCACCACCTGCACTGCATTTTGCCGTTTCGCAGTAACCGTTAATAGCGGTTAGGTTTTGAAAATAAAATACAGAGCCAGAAGTGCCATCGTTAAAAAAAAGTATTCCGGAACGGGTTCCCCTCTGCTGGGTATGAATTGTTCCCCGTTGTTTGATCTTACCTTTATCATCGAAACAGATAATATCTCTTGGCCAGTATGGAATAAATAGGGGTGCCTTTGGTGTTGCCATAACAGTATAGTGGAAAAATTCATTTCCTGCTTCGTGCTGAATGGTTACCTGGAAAACTATTGTTGAGCAGGCAAGGCTCACCGTAGTTTCACCTTCATCATGGTGGATTTTCTTAATTTCTAATTTTCCGGAGGGTGAGAAAGCCGTGCGGAAAGCTATCCGGTTTCCATCTGGCCTTTCTTTTACCAGCCAAAGTGTATCGCTTGATAAATAAGCATTAAGCTGAAGCGATTTAGAAATTTCGGCAACTGGTGCTAACGATTTAAGCTCTGTTTGGGCATTTGCTGCCCAGATGGAAATTGGTTTCATATAGGTATATAATAAAAACTAATTTTTATAATTGAAAAACAACCGGCTCTTCTTATTGCTGGCTCATGTTTTTGGCGGTATCAAATATCTTTAATCAGGGAGTTGCTGTTTGTGGTTAATCCGGCCACTATCGAAAAGGCACCCATAACTACATGCGGCCAAAAAATTTGCTGATAAAAGCCAAAAAGCCAGGGTGAAATTGCTAAGGTAAATCCTAAAACAACATCCATATCAAGATGAAATGCCATTGGCAGCTTTTTCCACATGCCAAGTTCATAGTTGGTGAAAAGAGATTGGAGAATCACAATGAGTGCCGCAATAAAAAAACACATTGCGGCTGGCATAACGTTAATGAAACCTAAAATAAACGGGGCAGAAATTATCACTGCGGCCCATAGGTAATCAATTATTCCATGTGTTTTTCTTGATATTCTTTTCATGCTTTATTTGTATTTTATTTTCAGGGCTTTTACCCCAGGGGCTGATCTGCGCTTAACATTTATCCCTCAAGAAAACCATGTTTATTGGTTGCGGGATTTATAAAGCCTTATAAAACGTATTTATCACATTTATTAAGTACTTCACTTTAAGTATTGTGAAGTATTAAGGTTAAAAAGAAACATTTTGGATCGATTTATACAAAACGGCCATGACTCGGTATTGCTACTGTGCTAAAATTTTCGACAAGATTTTTAAGGCCTAACCTAAGTTCCGCGCCTTTCATATACTGGCCGTGACCTGAAACAACAATAGCAGGACGGAGATCCCTCAATTTTTTAACCGTATCCCAGGCAGCCTGCCAATCGGTGGTTAAATACCTGGGTGGTCCCTGTACTTCACGTTTCTGAATTAAAACCTTATAAAACGAATCCTGCTTAACGGTAATAAATGCATCAGCAGCGATTAAAATTTTATCTGCCTCGCGGAAAAAAACAACCTGACCAGGCGAATGGCCTGGTGCGTGAAGCCAACGCCAGTTTGGTGCATCAGGTAAACTTCCATCTTCGGGGTAAGGAGATACATGGCCGGAAATATCAATTGGTTCGTGAGGGTAAATGGATGATAGTTTGGCAAGCAGCCCTCCCTCAACAGAACTATCGGGTTCAGGATATTCTTGTTTGCCTGTAATAAATGGCATTTCTAATGGATGAGCATAAACGGGCACTTTCCATTTTTCGAGTATTTTAACAATGCCGCCAACATGATCAAAATGGCCATGGGTTAAAAAAATCGCTTTTGGTGGTTTATCTTTGCCATAGCGTTCTTCGGCAGCAGCTATAAGCTCCTCTCCACACTTTGGCATGCCACAGTCTATTAAAATCCAATCTCCAACAGGATGGCCAAGCATTACAACATTAACGATCTGGTTGGTGAAATAATACACATCATCAGCTACAGTTTCTCCGTTTCCACTGGAAAACGATGTCATCGGAATGATTCTATTGTCTTTACTCTGTTCCATTCGATATTTATTTTAAGGTTTATCCAATACACCTGTTATTTAAGAAAAACTCGCAACTTCATCTGCCATTGCCAACTGCCTGTTAAGCTCATTTACGGAGGCCTTTTTGCCTCTGATCAGGTAAACTACATTTATCCGTCCTTCTTCTTTTGATACTTCCAAACGCTCAATCTGTGCGCCTGTGGTATTTAACCGTTTTTCGAGCAGCAGTACATTGGAAAACGAGTTGTTAATGAAAGTAATCGTTACCATTCTTTCCTTTTGCAGATCTGCGATGATTTTTTCTACATAACTTACCATAACCAAAACGCAAAGTGTACAAATGGTTAGCACAAATGCAAGCGCATGGTAGCCAACACCAGCTGTCATGCCGATTGCGGCCGATGTCCAGATTACAGCAGCCGTGGTTAGTCCTCTTACCGATATACGGTCTTTAAAAATTACTCCTGCACCAATAAAACCGATGCCAGTAATAATATTGCCCGAAATGCGGTCGTCGGTGCCGCTTCCATGCCAGGATACAATTGTAAAAATTGTTGATCCGAGGCTGATCAGTATAATCGTTCGGAAGCCGGCAGATTTGTTTCTATATTCTCTTTCAAAACCGATAATGCCACCACATATTACCGAAACCAACATGGCAATTATATCGCGTATTTCTATAGTCAGGTCAATCATGTTTTATTCTTATATATAAAACATGTGTGCTGATGATTCGGTTTTTGAAATATTCAATGCTCCGTTTGAAAGCCTCCACAAAATGTAAAACCTAATTTAATTTAACTTACCGGGGATTATCAGGGTGTGATTTTTCACATTTGATGGTGGCAAGTACTTGCTAACCGGGGCGATGTACGTGTTTTTCATTTGGCTCCAGGGAGCAGCCAACAATACCCGATTTGCTTTTGTTTTTACCATAAAATAAAGCGATATGAATAAGATACCATTGAAGAAAAGTAGCATAATTTTGATTGCCCTATTGGGGGTTTATGGTTGCAATGTGGCAGATAAACGTTCATCATTAGAAAAAGATAGTTTAAGTAACGATACGCCCACGGTTAACAGGGTAGGCGAGGTAGAAACCTTTGAAACAACTATGGAGGAGGAAGCCGCAGATTACCTTAAGGCTGCAGGTAAAAACTTCACGCTTCAGGATAGTTTGCTTACTGTTGCACTGTCTTCAAAAGGCAATCAGAAGATTAAAACCTATGCTAAGGGCGCAAGAGAACGCATCCGGTTTCAAAAAAAGACACTCGAAAAATTTTGCAATGAAAATAAGTTTTGCTCGATCAGAAATTGAATGCCGAGCAGATCGATTCGCTTCATCTGTTGTCAAAACTTCCTGAAGCTTCCTTTAATAAGTTATGGGTTAACCGGATGTCTGTTTTGCTCAAAAACAATGTAAATACCTATGAAAACGCCAGGCACGCGCGGCAGCAAAGGGTTAAAGATTTTGTAAACCAAAATCTTCCTGCGGTAAACAAAGAAGTTGAGATTTTGAACAATTTTGCGCAGAAAGGCAGTTAAGCATTCACCAGGAACTTGCATTGCTTTTTGCTGTTGAAATTTACCATCATTAAAATTAATAACATGAAAAACAAAAGAAAAAGAATTGAAAACAGCAATGCAACACCACTGGCTACCCGGGTGGCCAGTTCGAGTTCATTTGAAATGGCTGCACCCAAGGGTAAAAAAAGAAATGGCAAATACTTGCCCGAAATAAAGGAAATGCCACCTATTCGGTTTAACCGGCACAATTAGTTTTGTTTTAAATCAATTGGATGTGCTTTTTTGCGTCAGCTTAGTTGATTTATAAAATATCCAGCTTAATGTTAGCTGCGTGCTTCGATTATTTTTTTTATTTCGATGGCATTAAATGCAGCGTAAGCAGCCTCATCATTATCAAAATATAGGTAAACATCTTTATTTTCCCTGCTCCATGAAATGATCGTTTCGCTCCAATCCGTTAAACTTTTTTCGCTATAACTCCCCTGGTATTTTCCTTTGGGGCCATGCAGTCTGATGTAAATAAAATCTGCTGTAGTAATTATTGGAGATTGATGTCCTTCCAGTTCATAAATGCAAAAAGCACAATTGTACTTGTTTAACAGGGCAAACACATCATCATGATACCAGCTGTGATTTCTGAATTCGAAAGTATAACGGTAGTGATTTGGAAGCATTTTTAAAAACTGTTCCAATCTTTGCAAATTTAAATTCCATTTGGGCGGCAATTGAAATAGGATGGGGCCAAGTTTATTTTTCAAGGCCCCACAGGCCTCTAAGAAATCGTGAATTTCATTTTCATTGACATTGAGTTTTTTTAAATGGGTAAAATACCTGTTGGCCTTAACCGCATAAATAAAGTTATCGGGCTTAACAAGTTCCATTGCTTAAAATTATCGGCACTTGGCTGCCTGTAAAATGAATTGTTTAACTCTACAGTAGAAAAATATTCAGTAAAATAATTAAACTGGTCTTTCTTTTTTAAATCGTGAAGATAAAAAGTACCTTCCCAATGGCGGTATTTCCAACCAGATGTGCCAATAAAAGTGTTGCCCAATTTCGTCATTTTTAATGTACTATATTTAACAGGTCCTTTATTGTATTCAGCTAATTAGATGCGAGAACAGCTGTTTTTAAACTTTCGAAAGCATCTTCTATCGTTATGGTGAGTTTATGATCGTTGTTTTCTATTTTTTGAATAATATCCAATATAATAGACTGCACACATTTTCCATAAACCTCTCCCTTGGTTTGCGGAATTTCGAAAGTGCCCGAGCGCATTTCATCTACCTGGTAAGTTATTCCGCTGCACACTATGGCTTGACTTTCTGGTTGTACATCTTCACTGCCCCAACCTTCAGGCCGCGAAACATCTCGTAAAGTATTTAATCCACCTGCTTCGGTAACCTTCCAACCTGGTAAATTTTCCAGCTGTTCTTTATTCTCGCTGTTTACCAATGCTTTTACAGTGCCTTTCATGGGCATCCATCCTTCAATTTCTATTCGGGCAAGATCGTAAGCGAGGTGGATGGTTGTTTGTTCAAATAAACCGGGGCCGGAGAAAGCATGGTAATAATTCGCAATTAAACCTTCATTGTACAATACCATTGCCGCCACACGGTCGCGCTGGTTTTCATTTCTACTGTCAGAACAACCGTAAACCTCAGTATAATGTTGGTTGCCCAAGGCATTTACGATATCGAAAAAGTGTACCCCATGTTCGATTAAAATCCCGCCAGACATTTCTTTATTCCAGAACCAGTGCTCAGCTGGTAAAGCCTCATCTTGCGCATAGTTATTTACCACAACATGCCTTAATTTGCCAAAAGTACCTGCCTGCCCTAATTTAATTAAATTCTGAATAATTGGATTATAGCGGATCATATGATCTACTGTGATAACCATACCGGTTTGCTTTTGCGTTTCGATAATTTCGAGCCCGCCTTCTTCACTTATAGCTACAGGTTTTTCTAAGAGCACATGTTTGCCTGCTTTCATGGCTTCGCAAGCCATTTCAGTATGTAAGCCCGGTGGAGTAACAATGCTTACAATATCTACATTTTCATCCTGGATCAATTCTCTCCAGTCGCGATAAACCACATAATTTTCATCTGATGGAAAATTTTTGTGCGGATCTGCAATTGCCACTACTTCTACATTAGGGAGTTTTTCCCACCAGTAATGAAGGAATTTACCAAAGCCTCCATATCCAATTATGCCTATTTTATATTTCCTCATCTATTATAGATTTTTAGCGGCGGTCGATATGCCGCCGTTGAATGTTGAATACTAAAAAAACAATTTTTTTAAATAGAAGGTTTTAAAAAATCAGAATGCTTTTCGCACGGCCCAATCTATCTATTCAAAATTGGCTGATGAGAATAAATTCATAATTTTGATTTGGTTTTTACTTAATTTATTCAACTTGTTATTTTATTTAATCTACTTCAGCAAAGCCCGGGCGTTAATGACGGATGATGGCCTTACCAGTTTACTCAACGTATCGAGGGTGTATAACCAGGCAAATGGCCTTACAGGGATGCTATTATATATGGAGGGCCGGTATTTTTCGGAATATGAAGGCCGTTTTATGCAGGTGTTAGAAGGTAGTGAAAGCGATGTTAAAATACTTTTTGAAATGATAAAAACCGATTATAGGCATCAGGATATACTTTTATTGAGAGAGTCATTTCAAAAAGAACGCAATTTCCCGGATTGGACCATGGGCTTTAAAACCATAAATCCTGAAGAACATGAAAAATTATCTGGCTTTTTTCAACTTAAGGACGATTTTCTCTCCAAAGAAGATACTCAGGAAGGTAATGATGCGATGGACTTTTTAAAGTCTTTTTACGAAGTAAGCAGTAAATTGTAGCGGGGAGAAAAGAAGCTTTCGAAACTCATATAAAGATTACGCAAAAAATAATTCCACGCTGAATTAAAGCCTAATAATTTGCTGCAGTTTTAATAGAATATAATCAAAAGCTAAGTTTTACTTTAAGTTCGGAATGGTAAACTTAAAAGTACTTCCTTTATCCAATTCACTTTCTACCCAAATTTTTCCGCCATGGCCGGTAACGATCTGCTTGCAAAGAAAAAGACCTATCCCAAAGCCTGAAATTAAATTATTTGAGCTTGCACGGTAAAAACGGTTAAAAAGCTTCGGTATTTCTTCTTTGAAAATTCCAACGCCCTCATCTACAACCTCAATTATTAACCCATCATCGGTAATTTTGGTGATGATTTTAATTTCGGTACCCAATGCTGAATATTTTACCGCATTACTGATCAGGTTCATTATAACCTGGTAAATTTTGAGGTAATCTGCATTTATTTTATAATTTTCGTCCTGGCAAAAGGTAAAGTTATGATTGGGGTGAAGTATGGCCACTTCCTCTCTAATTTCTTCAAAAAGTTTCTCCAGCTGAAAATGGTTTTTTTCAATAATGAGCTTTCCTGATTCTAGCCTTGAAAGACTTAAGAAGCCGGTAATAAGCGTAGTCATTTTTCTGATTTGCTTAATTGACTGATCTACAGCCTTTAATATGGCCTGATCGCTGAATTTTGAAACCTGTGTAGATAGCAACTGCTGATACGCCAGAAGCGAGGTAAGGGGTGTTTTAAGTTCGTGACTAACCATACCGATGAAATCATTTTTGCGCTGATCCTGCTCTCTTATCTCTGAAATATCGCGGGTTGTACCAGCCACAGCTTCAACCACTCCCTCATCATTAAAAATTGGTGTAAATATATAGTCATAGGTTCTTCTGCCCATTACAGCATGCGGAAAGCTAACTTCCCCACGAACTGGTTTCCCGGTGGTTTTTACTGTATCAATCTCCCTTTCGTGCATTTCAGCGTGCCAGGCCTCATATCCATTTTCAATCAGTCCTTTTCCTATGGCCTCATTCCACGATTTTCCCCACATTTCCAGCAAAGCTTCATTTGCATAAGTAAAACGGTAATCTAAATCGAATACATACATCAAATCTGGCGTGTTCCTTGTAATGGCTTCATAAACCCTTTTCTGTTTGTCTGAAAATTCGTAGGCTGCCTTCAAATCATCCCTGTTCTGCCGCGAATAAGTTGTATCGGTGGTAGATCCAAACCATTCAATAAGTTCGCCTTTATCATTCAATACCGGCACCGCACGTGCTAAAACCCATCCAATGGAGCCATCAGCGCGTATAATTCTATATTCAAGTTCATATTTACTTTGGCTTTCGAGCGTCTTGTTAATTGCATTGGCAACAAACATTCTGTCATCTTCAAAAACATATTTTTCTATCCATTCAGAAACCAGGTAGTTCCATCCCTCATTTTTGGCTTCCTGATGGTGATTAAATTCCGCTATAATTTTCCAGTCGGGAGTAGCGCGAAACAGTACATTCGCTGTCGCATTAATCAGCGCGCTAAAGCGCAGTTCATTAAGGGAAGAATTTGTATTGTTAGTAATAATTTGTTCCATCCTGGCGATATTTTAAATATTCAATAACTATCAGCGGGCAATATTGTTCTGAATTTTAAACTTTTTCTTTAAACAAAATGTGGATTTTAATGGATTAGGCCTATAGATCGTGTTTATTTCCTTTGGTATTCCGTGTTTTTTCCATTATAGCATTTCACATCCAACAGCTACTTTATCTGTATTATATCAGCACAAAGCATATGCTTGAATTACCTTAATTGAATTGCCGAAAAAGCTAATTTTTATTAGAAATAGTCATTAAAATGCTCTTGAAAGCAAAAAAAGAGTGCGTTAACCTAAAACATGCACTCAAAGTTAAAAGCGAGCTGGAAAAATCTTTTCTATTAGCCAGCCTAACCAAAGCCCGAACCATCCAAAAAAAATATAATCGCTAAACCTTTAAAATATTTTTAATGTTTTATAAGAAAAAAACTATGAAAAACATTACAAACCATTCACGTCGGAAGTTTCTAACAACCTCCGTCGGCGCGGCAGTATTTGCTGGAGCCAGTGCTACTTTTGCAGGAACATTTTTTAAGCCGTTTACCTTATCAGCACAAGGATCAACAGCGGCAATTCAATCGAAAATTGCCCTATTGGGCAATGCGTCACTTCAAACTAGTTTATTGGCTGCAACAAAGGCAGTAAATCCGGAAGTGAAAATGTTTGCCAAATTCGAAACTGCTGAACAGGAAACAATTGGTAAAATTTTAAAAGATATGGGTACGGTTGTTCCTCCTCCCGGTGCAGAACAAAAAGCACTGCTGGCTAAGCTTCAGGCTGCAAGCGGTAAGACCTTCGATCAGGCATTTATGCTAGGGCAGGTAGATACACATCAAAAACTTCACCAGGCAGTATCAGAATTGCTGAAACAAAGTACTGATGTACATGTTAAACATGTAGCCAGTCTTGCTTTGGCTACAATTACAGAACACACCGAAAGAGGCCAGATCCTATTGAAAAAACTGGGTTAACCTTAAAAGATTCATCCGGTTTTTATACGGTGATATATTCTTTGCCTTAAAGCAACTTGGCAGCCAATACCAGGTTGCTTTTTTTTGGACAGGCTAATTCTGAATTAAAAAATGCTGGTGTTTTTGGCGTAATAACAAAATTTATACATGGAAAACGATATACTAAAGAGAAATATAGGGGTAAATTTTAATGGCGACGAAACGGCCGAAATTCAGCTTTGGGCACCTTCCGCTTCTCAGGTTGGGATTGTTTTATCTGCTGATAATCGTGAGTTGGCAATGAAACAAACCGGCTGTGGGTATTGGCAGCTCGAAACGGATCAGCTAAAGCCGGGCGATGGATATTTGTTTCAGCTTTTGCAAAAAAATGAAAATGATCAGCAAGAAACTTTAAAGTTGGCTGATCCGGCTTCACTTTACCAGGCAAATGGAGTTGGAGGAGATTCAACGGCCTTTGATTTAAAGGCGTTTAAATGGACAGATGCCGACTGGAAAGGAATCAGCTTAAAAGATTTTATCATTTACGAACTGCATACCGGAACTTTTACACCTCAGGGCGATCTGAAATCGATCGAAACCAAGCTTGATCATTTAATCGAACTGGGCATAACCGCTATCGAAATTATGCCGCTTGCCCAGTTCCCAGGCAACCGAAACTGGGGTTATGATGGGGTATATCCTTTTGCTGTACAGCATTTTTATGGTGGGCCGCTTGCCCTGCAGCAATTGGTAAATACATGCCATGAAAAAGGATTGGCCGTAATACTGGATGTTGTTTACAACCATATCGGGCCTGAAGGCAATCATCTTGATCAGTTTGGCCCTTATTTTACTGATAAATATGTTACCCCATGGGGAAAGGCAATTAATTTTGATGATGCCGGTTGCGATGGCGTACGCAATTATTTTATCGAAAATGCATTGATGTGGTTCCGTGATTTTCATATCGATGCACTCCGCCTTGATGCGGTACATGCCCTGCGCGATTTTGGACCTGAACATATCTTAAAAGAAATAAAAAACAAGGTTTTAGACCTTTCAAGAGCAACAGGGAAAGATCACCGGCTTATTGTTGAGCTTGATTTGAACGATAACCGTTTTATCAATCCTACCCACCAGTGCGGTTACGGAATGGATGCCCAATGGATTGATGAATTTCACCACGCACTTCGTGTATCTGCAGGGCAGGAAAAAAATGGCTATTATTCAGATTTTGACGGAGTGGGCAGCCTGGCTAAATCCTACAATGATGCCTATGTTTATGATGGTCAATATTCTGCCCATAGAGATAAAAAGTTTGGAGCACCTGCAACAGGGAACGCTGGTGCGCAATTCGTTGTGTTTTCGCAAAATCACGATCAGGTGGGCAACCGAATGCTCGGGGAGCGGTCGGCCACACTGGTGAGCTTCGAAATGCTTAAACTAATGGCAGGTGCAGTATTCTGCAGTCCGTTTATACCGCTTTTATTCATGGGAGAAGAATGGGCCGAAACAAACCCTTTTTTATTTTTTACAAGTCATGAGGGCGCAGAACTTGCCGAAGCGGTAAGGAAAGGACGTAAGGCAGAGTTTGCATATTTCCACAATGGTGAGGAAACGCCTGATCCCCAGTCAGAAGAAACTTTTTTACAATCAAAAGCCGATTGGGCGAAAATTGAAAAACTGCAGCATAATACCATGCTTAACTATTACAAAAAACTCATCACCCTTCGTAAAACACATCCTGCACTTTCAGTTCTTGATCGGGGTGCTACCCATGCACAGGCTTTTCAGGAGCAAAATTGCATATTGCTAACCAGAGGAGAAGATGAAGATAAAATACTTTGTATCCTTAATTTTTCCCAGCAAAAGCAAGATTTAACTATTGGAGGAAGTTTAGATAATTGGTCACTCATCCTTAATTCTTCTGCTGTTGAATGGGGTGGCCCAGGTACAACTTCGTCAGAAAACATCATCGAAGGTAAATTTATTTCACCACCCGAATCTATCGTTATAATTACACAAAAACATGTTTAAACCAAAATCAACATATCGCATCCAGTTCCATAAAGATTTTAACCTGGCTGCCTTCGATAAAATTATTCCTTACCTGGTTGCTTTGGGGGTAGATACAGTATACGCATCGCCAATTTTTGAAGCCGTTCCCGGTAGTACACATGGTTATGATGTGGTAAACCCCTTGCGTTTAAATCCTGAAATAGGAACAGAAGCACAATTGATAGGAATAGCGGCAAAGCTCAAAACCGCAGGCATTAGCTGGCTGCAGGATATCGTACCCAACCACATGGCATTTCATCCATCCAACAAATGGCTTATGGATGTACTCGAAAATGGGTCTGAATCTGAATATGCACCTTACTTTGATATTGATTTTACACTTGACGATGGTAAAGTAATGGTGCCTTTTTTGGGTACAAGTCTTGATCAGTCAATTGAAGATGGTGCAGTAAGTATTTCAAAACAAAATGAGAAATATTTTATAAATACAAGTGGCATGGAATGGCCGCTTAATGCAGCAAGTACAGCCAAATTGGAAAAGGCAAATCTGAAAGAATTGAATGCAAACAAACAGGAGATTTTACAGATTGCGGAACAGCAACATTACCGGCTTTGCGCATGGAATGAAACAGACAGCAAGATCAATTATAGGAGGTTTTTTACCGTTAACGGATTGATTTGCTTAAACATTCAAGACATAAGCGTTTTTAAAGCTTACCACCAATACATCTTCACTTTGGTGGATAAAGGAATATTTCAAGGACTTAGAATTGACCATATTGATGGACTTTATGATCCACAAAAGTACATTGATAACCTCAGGGAAGCAGCCGGAAACGATCTGTATATTGTGGTAGAGAAAATTTTAGAAGAGGGTGAGGAGCTGCCTCAAAATTGGGAGGTACAGGGAACCACAGGCTACGATTTTCTTGCCCAGGTAAACAATCTGTTTACAAACAAAGCGGCTGTAAAACCTTTCGAAAAAACTTATCGCGAGATAACAGGTAAAAAACTCGACCCAAATGCGCTGATCCGCGAAAAGAAAAAAGATATCCTTTACGGGCACATGCAGGGAGAACTCAACAATTTGCTTGCCTTATTCCTATCGTTAAACTTGGTTGAAATTAAGGAAACAGAAAAAGATGAACTTCGAAACACCATTGGGGAATTAATGATTGGCATGCCGGTTTACAGGTATTATAATTATGTTTTTCCTTTAACCGGAGAAAGCAGGGAAAACCTGGTGCAGATTTTTGAACCAATACTAAAAGATAAAACTTTAGAGAAATCAGCAAAATTGCTTTACAATGCACTTTTAGAGGAGCCATTGAAGGGAAATGATGATTATAATGAAAAAATAGGTGCGTTTTACCAGCGGTTGATGCAATTTACAGGGCCTTTAATGGCTAAAGGTGTAGAAGATACAGCAATGTTTACCTACAACCGTTTTATTGGCCATAGTGAGGTTGGCGATGCTCCTGATTCGTTTGGAATAACAACAGGGCAATTTCACCAATACATGCTCGATCGTTTTAACAATTGGCCTTTGGCCATGAACGGAAGTTCTACCCACGATACCAAAAAAGGGGAGGATGTACGGGCGAGATTGAACGTGTTAACCGATCTTTACGATGAATGGGACACCCTTGTTGCAGAATTACAGGTTTCGGTAGAAACGCTCAGTAAAGATTTACCAGATTTTAAATCCTTGCACCCGAACGATATTTACATGGTGATCCAAACCCTGGTTGGTGCACTTCCTTTCCCAAATACGGATGCTGATGATATAGAAAACCGCCTTGAGCAATTTATTCAGAAAGCACTCCGCGAAGCGAAAAAGCGTTCAGACTGGGCCGAGCCTGACCTTGCATATGAAGAGCAACTGAGCCGTTTTGCGCTCGCTTTAGCTGATAAAAAATATCCTTTTAGAGAAAAAATAATCGGTTTTCTTCAACAAATTGGTGATTTTGCTGTGGTTAACAGTTTGGCGCAGTTGGTGCTTAAATTTACCTGCCCCGGAGTTCCCGATGTTTACCAGGGGAGCGAGCTGTGGGATTTAAGTCTGGTAGATCCGGATAACCGCCGGCCTGTAGATTACGATCTTCGTAAAGGATACCTCGATGATTTATCAAATACCACCTCAAATGTACTTTGGGAAGAACGCTTTTCAGGTAAAATTAAGCTTTGGCTCACTAAAAATTTATTAGCACTTAGAAAAGCTGAAAATGGCCTATTTGGAGAAGGTACTTATATTCCATTGAAAACCATAGGTAGTTATGCAGCAAATGTTTTCGCCTTTGCCAGGAAATTTAAGGATAGCTATATAATAATTGCCGTACCGCTTGGTGTAGCTCAATTATGCAGAGAACAGAAGGTAGACGTTAGAAATATTGACTGGCAGGATACACAAATATTACTACCGGATGGTGCGCCGTTGGCCTGGTCGGATCTGTTGAATAAAAAAGAGGGGCATAAAGATTTTCTTAAAAAAGGAATTGATGTAGGCACACTTTTTAAGGCCTTTCCTGTAGCAGTGATTAAACTTATTCCAAAGCAAAATAAGCGTACTGCCGGGATATTATTACCTGTAAACTCCCTTCCAAGTGCGTTTGGTATAGGCGATTTTGGCGCGGAGGCTTATAGATTTATCGATTTTTTACACCAGAGCAGGCATCAGTACTGGCAGGTACTCCCGCTTAACCCGGTAATGCCCGATAAAGGCCATTCTCCATATTCTTCGCCTTCTGCAATGGCCGGAAATGTACTTTTGATCAGTCCGGAGGAATTATACAACGATGGGCTTGTAGATGAATCTGATTTAGAAAATGCCTTACAAGCGAACGCCGACCTTATAAATTATCAGGAAACACAAAAAAAGAAAAGCGCTTTATTAAAAAAAGCGTTCGAAAATTTTACCCGCTCTACCCATGATGACCTTTTGAAAGCTTTTGATGCTTTTTGTTCAACTGAAAAGGATTGGCTTGATGATTATGCTTTGTTTGTTGTATTGGGCGCACACTTTAAAGAGCAAAACTGGTACAAATGGCCTGCGGAGTTTAAGTTTAAGGATAACCCCAAGATATTAGCGTTTACAGAAGAATCTGCTGAAGCACTTCGGCAGATAAAATGGGAGCAGTTTATCTTTTTTAGGCAATGGCATAAACTTAAAGCCTATGCCAATAAAAAATCGGTAAAGCTTATCGGCGATCTGCCATTTTATCCTGATTACGGATCGGTAGAAGTATGGTCTGAACCAGAAAATTTTAACCTTGATGCAGATAAAAAAATGATCACCATTGCAGGTGTTCCGCCCGATTATTTCAACGCCAGCGGCCAGTTATGGGGCATGCCAACGTTCAATTTTGCCAGCATGGAGAAAAATGATTACAGTTGGTGGGTAAACCGCATAAAAAAGAACCTGGAAAGATTCGACATCATTCGATTAGACCATTTCAGGGCATTTTCTGCTTATTGGGAAGTAAATGCTGCCGATGAATCGGCTATTAATGGGGTATGGAAACCCGGACCGGGCGAAAAATTGTTTTCAATCCTTAAAAAGAGCTTAAAAGAGCTGCCACTTATTGCTGAAGACCTTGGCGAAATAACCGATGATGTGAATAAACTCAGAGATAATTTCGGACTTCCGGGAATGAAAGTATTGCAGTTTGCCTTCGGGGCCGATTTGCCTTCTTCTCCAAATATTCCGCATAATTTTAGCAATACAAACTCATTTGTTTACACCGGTACCCACGATAACAATACGGTAAGGGGTTGGTACGATGCTGAAACTGACAATGATACCAGATTAAGGATTTCTGAATATTTAGGTTTTCAGGTAGATGATTCAAATATCGATACTGCCATGTTAAATCTCGCTTATTCAGCTGCTGTAGATACCGTAATTGTTCCATTGCAGGATGTGCTTGGCTTAGGTGGAAATAGCAGGATTAACCTTCCCGGAACGGCAGAGGGAAATTGGGAGTGGAAACTGGAGCAACAATTGCCTTGGGAAGAAATAGCACAGAATCTTCTAAAAATGGCAGAAAGGACAGGCAGGGCTTAATGGTAAAGTATTCAAATTTTTTAAACCTTTTTTTAACGAGCAATGTTTTTATAACGAACATTAAACTATAAAAATATGGCAAATAAAAAAAATGATGTACAGATGCCAAATGCGCATCTGCATGAATTATTCGTAGATGAATTAAAGGATATACTTGGTGCGGAAAAGCAATTGCTTAAAGGCCTTAAAAAACTTACCGATGCTGCCGGAAGTGAAAAGTTAAAAGATGCTTTCCAAACCCATTACAGTCAAACCGAAGGACAGATTGACCGATTGAAGCAGGTTTTTGAATCATTAGGCATTAACGCACGTGCTAAAAAATGCAAAGCAATGCAGGGGCTGCTTGAAGAGGCAGACGAAATTATCGAAAGCTTTAGTGATGACCCTCAAGTGCTTGATGCTGCATTAATTACAGCCGCTCAAAAGGTTGAACATTATGAAATTGCGAGTTATGGTACCTTGGTAACCTTTGCAAAGCTGATGGAGCATTCGGAAGCCGAAGAATTACTTGCTGCCACACTTGCTGAAGAAAAAGATACCGATAGTTTGTTAACCGAAATAGCGCTGAGTGAAGCAAACACAGGCGTTTCAGCTTAAAAACACATTTAAAAAGGCTGTATCATAATTGTAATTTGTCATCTTAAGCTAGTTGAATCACTTATATAATAACCATTATGGTGTTTCTTTAGGCTTATATGACATAATCTTTAGGGGATTAATTATGATACAGTCTTTTTTTTATTCCCTTCAGGTTTAGATGCTGTCATTTTCGCTCAAACCTCATCTTCCTTAAACCAAATGAAAACAATATTTTCCTATCATGCTTCTCATGAACAGTTTGCCCCAAGTGAACTTTTAAAGTATGCCGTTGCCGCAGAATCAGCTGGGTTTGGCGGTATTTCCAGTTCAGATCATTTTCATCCGTGGAGCAGCAGGCAGGGGCAAAGTGGCTTCAGTTTTGCGTGGCTTGGGGCTGCAATGGCACTTACCTCACTTCCTTATAGTATAGTATGCTGTCCTGGGCAGCGTTATCATCCGGCTATTGTTGCACAGGCAATTGCCACTTTAAATGAAATGTTTCCCGACAGGTTTATGGCAGCCCTCGGAAGCGGTGAGGCCCTTAATGAATCTATAACAGGAGAAAAATGGCCAGAAAAAACTGTACGTAACCAACGCCTGCGTGAGTGCTATGATATTATAACCAGGTTGCTGGAGGGCGAAACAGTTAACCATAACGGGCTTGTAGTAACCGAAAATGCTAAGCTTTATACCTTGCCGGGCAAAAAACCACAGCTTATTTGCGCTGCGGTGAGTAAAGAAACCGCGTATTGGGCCGGTGCCTGGGCAGATAGTTTAATTACCACCCACCGCCCGCATGATGAATTGCAGGAATTGATAAACGTATTTAGAAGCGGCGGTGGCCAAGGAAAACCAGTTTATCTGAAAGTGCAGCTATCTTATGCAGAAAATGAACAGAAAGCAATTGAGGGAGCCCATGAGCAATGGCGAACAAATATATTTTCTGCAGGCTTACTCGGTGACTTGCCAACAACAGCGCATTTTGATGAAGCGGCAAAAATGGTATCCTCTGAGGAGATGCACAAACATGTACTGATATCGGATAAGATTTCGCAGCACATTGATTGGTTAACGGATTTTATTAAGATAGGATTCAACGGAATTACCCTTCATAACGTAAACCGCGAACAATCGAAATTTATAAGTGATTTTGGAACGCATGTTCTTCCGGCTTTAAATGATATTGTAGCGTAATAATGCTGCTTATTATCCCATTGATTTGAGTTGATCGTAAATTCTTTTTCAAAATTACCTTCCTGCTTAAACAATACCTCAATTATCCCGGTTTTAAGGATATCCATTGCAGGTAAAATTGAAAAGAAAGATATTTAATGATTGTAAATTATAAAGCAAACGGCTGGCAGATAATTGCGCAGCGTTCTCATGGCCTTTTGGCTGCACAGATCTGTGCCCGGTGGAAACTCTCTGACCAGCTGGTGCGTTGGGTGGATATTCTGATTGCAACCGCAGAACATGATGATGTATTTAATGAGTTGGAATGCGGCCCGCTGGTAAATGCAAACGGTGGTCCGGTTGATTTTAAAATGAATAATTTTGACGAAAACCTCTCTACCCAACTCATTAACCGTGCAGAAATGAAAGGCAGTTTTATTGCCCTGTTGGTTTCCAGGCATATTGCATTTACACATGGAAATGAACCAAAGGCGAAAAAATTTCTTTTATATCTGCAAAAAAAGGAAAAATACTGGCTTAAATCTGCCAAAGTTAGCGAAGCAGAAGTAAACCGTGCTTATGAATTATTGGAGTTTTGTGATGCACTTTCTTTAATTATCTGTCAGGAAATTATTCCACCAGAAGGCCGAAAAGTAGAAATTGGCCAAGGTCCGACTGGCACAACATATGAGCTTTTTATGGAGAATGATTGCCTGGTAATTTCTCCGTGGCCTTTCGAAACAAGCGAATTTAATGTCGATTACGAGTGCAGGCATCTTGATAAACTTACTTTTTCTAATGATAAAGCCTTTAGAGCAGCTTTTGAAAAAGCGGAGGTAGTGCAAATTGGCTTAAAATTTAAAAACCTTCAGGATTCAGCTAAAGCCTAAACTTTCTCATTTAACTCTTGTTTATACGTAAATGTTAAAAATGAAAAACAGTATTTTAATTCTCGCTCTGCTAAGTATTTTCAGTATTGAAGCTTTCGGACAGCAAAAACCCTTTTATCATCTATTTAAGCCAGTTCCTAAAGATAGTTTGCGCGAAATGGAAACCGACAGGCCAGATGTGACCGAAAGTCCGCAAACTGTTGATGCCGGGCATTTTCAGTTCGAAACCGATCTTATGCGCTTTCAGCGGGAAAATAAAGATGAAGGCAGGAGTGATGAATATCTTTTTAACCAGGCGAATATAAAGCTTGGACTCACCCATTCCACAGCTATCCAACTTACATTTGAGAGTTATGTAGTAAAAAAAGATTTTGATTATGAAGGGAGTGTTGAGCGGAGCAGTGGCTTTGGCGATATCACTTTGAGGTTAAAACAAAATATTTTAGGCAATGATAAAGGAAAATTTGCCATTGCTCTGCTTCCATACCTTAAGTTTCCAACTTCACATGCAGATCAGGAGAGCCAGTACGAAGGTGGTATTATTATTCCGATGAGTATTAAATTAGGAAACGACTGGAAATTGGGCTTTCAGGTTGAAGCAGACCGTTTACAGGATGAGAAAGGAAATGGCCATCACAATGAGCTATTACAAACGCTTACCGTTTCGCACCCGCTTACCAAAAAGCTTGATGGCATTATTGAAACTTATTATACCTACGAATTTAAAGATGAGCACTTAAAAAACTTTCTTAATGCTGCATTGCAATATGAGTTATCAAAAGATTTCCTTATCGATGGTGGGTTTAATTATGGCATTCAGCACGATGCCAGGAAAAGCTACTTTGTAGGACTCTCTTTCAGGTTATAAACACGGAAAATTGATGATCAACCAAATAAGCACCAATTAATAAAGATGATAATTGGTTTTTGCCACTGAAACACAGATTAACACGGAATAATTTTTTAGTGCTTCGTCTTCCTCGCGTATGCGGGCATACTAATGACAAGATGTTCCAGAAATGAATATCCTCAGTTTATCGTCATTGCGAGAAGGCTTTTTCAGCCGACGAAGCAATCTTACAACGATCGCTACTAGCGTGTGCTTTAGGATTGCTTCGTACCTGACAATTATGACCACAGATTTACACAAATCAACACAGATCAGTTTTTGCCATGGAAACACAGATTAACACGGAATAATTTTTTAGTGCTTCGTCCTCCTCGCGTATGCGGGGATACTAATTAAAACATTTTCCATAAATGAATATCCTCAGTTTATCGTCATTGCGAGAAGGCTTTTTCAGCCGACGAAGCAATCTTACAAGGATAGCTAAATCTAATGGGATAGATCTCTCCATTCCACTGCGTTCCAGTCGAGATGACGACGATTTCTATTAGAATTTATCAGTCGTAGCTTAATTAAGCACCTAATAAGGTATTTCTACAGTATCAGCATTACATAATCTCAATAAGAATCGTTTTATGATAAAACCTCTTTTAATGCGCTTTAAATGAAGCTATTTTGCTTCGTCAACAATTTTATTTCCCGAAATTTCAACTTTTTTTAACGGTTCACGGGGAGGGCCTGTGAGCACGCAACCATCAGTATCAAATCTTCCGCCATGGCAAGGGCAATCCCAACTTTTTTCGCTCGCATTCCAGTTCACTATACACCCGGCGTGGGTACATACCGGATCAAGCGCGGTAACTTTTCCTTCTTCACTTTTGTAAATGGCCAGTTTTTCGCCATCAAACGATGCAATTTTTCCTTCGCCGTTTGCCAGGTTATTTAATGAATCCAATACCTGGTTACCAAAACGGTCGGCCACAAAATGATAGGCAACATCGGCGTTTTCTTTAACAAATTCACTAAAACCGGAAATAGGTTTCAGCCTTGATGGTGAAAGCAGTTTGGTAAGTTCATTTTCTTTGCCCAAAATCAGATCGGTAATCAGTGCTCCCGAAAGGCTCCCGAAAATCATTCCGTTACCATTAAAACCTGTAGCAAGGTATGTCCTATCATCTCCGCCAGGCATTTGGCCGATATACGGTAGTCCGTCCACAGGAACATAATATTGTGATGACCAACGGAAATTTATTTCGGCTATTTTAAAATGTTGGCGGGCATAGTTTTCAAGGTCTTCAAAAGCCTTTTCCGGATCATCATGACCGGTTTTGTGATCGGCACCACCTATAATCAAATATTTCTGACCATCTATTTCATGGCTCCTGAAATAATGATATGGTTCTTTCATATCATAAGAAAGGCATTCTGGGTAAGCATCATCACTTAATGTTGCCGCCAGCACGTAGCTACGGTAAGGTGCATTGCGAAGCGAAAGAATATTGATTCCTGGCGGAATATGGGTTGCCCATACCAGGTTTTTTGCCTTAATTTCTCCCCCTGTAAAAGCTGCCGTGTGGATACCTTCTTTAAATGTTGTCTCTTTAATCTTAACTCCTTCCAATATTTCTCCGCCGAGCTGTTTAAAACCTTTTGCCAGCCCGTAAATGTATTTTAACGGGTGAAACTGTGCCTGCTCCTTAAAGCAGATGGAATGTTGAAATTCGATTGGAACCCCGTTTTTTCCAGATTCGGTTACCGCTACGCCAGCTTCTTGAGATGAGCTGAAAATTTGTTGAAGTTGTTCCGTTTCCTCATCATTTTGAGAGAAAAGATAACCATCCTTGTATTCAAAGTCGGCATCAATATGAAGTTCATCAATATTATTTTTGATGGATGCGATCATTTTTTTACCAGCTGCTGCAATCAGCTTAGATGCATCTTTTCCAAAATCGCTGTCAATTTCTGGGTAGGTGGCATCAAAAAATGTATTCAAGTGGGCAGTTGTTCCTCCGGTTGTACCATATCCTAAATTATGGGCATCAACAAGCAGGCATTTTTTTCCCTTGCGCTGGAGGTTATAGGCTGTAGTTAGCCCTGTAATGCCACCGCCAATAATCATTGCATCATAAATGTCGGTGCTATTTTCTTGCTGGGAATTTTCGATCTTTTCGTTTGCTTGCCAAAGGCTGATATTGTTCCCATCCCGTCCATTTGTTTTATTGTTTTTCATATGGCTTTAAATATGTAGGTGTGCATTATTAATTTCTAATATATCACATTAATCAGCTGCCTGCTGATCGATTTTTTCCTTGTCCAACAGTTTTAGTGCTTCCTCATTTCCCTGCATGCTTGCCAAATCAGCAGCAGTTTGTCCTCTAACGTCTCTTATATCGGCATCAGCTCCGTTTGCAAGTAATAATTCTAGCACGTCGTTTCTACCAAACATAGCTGCAAACATTAAGGCAGTGCCCCCGTTTCCATGCTGAAGGTTAAGCGCAGCCCCTTGCGAAATCAGATAGGCTACAATAGGAAGATAGCCTTTAAAACTTGCGCCCATCAAGGCAGTATTTCCTCCGGCATCGCCACTATTAATGTCAGCTCCATTTTCCAGTAACAATTTGGCCGTTTCAAGCTGATTATTGTAACAGGCAATAATAAGTGGTGTAAAACCTTTTTCATCACGAAAGTTTAGGTTTACTCCGCGCTTAATAAGCTCTCTTATAACCTCTGTTTCTCCTTTTCTGGAAGCAGGTATAATCAGCTGTTCGATATTTTCCATTTGGTTTAAAATTATTTATGAATGAGTTTAATTAGGTTGTATATTAATAAGTTGCAAGTTTAGTTGTTAACCTAAAAGTTTTTAAATTGCTAATTTTATAGTTCAATAAGTAATATTAGAACTGTGAACCGAAGCGTTTGGTTTGATTTTTTTTCGGCTGGCAAAATAGAATACCTGTTTTAACAGTTATTCCTAACACTATTCCGTTTATTTTCCGGTTTCCATATCCGGGGCATCTACCGGTTTAGATTCCGGAGATCCTTTCTGTCTGAGGAATATTGTTAATATAACGATTGAAGCCACCGATAAAAATTCGCTTTGCCAATTCTGGAAAGTTTCAAACCAGAAATTCGGTTCACCCAGGTATTCAATCATGCTTATCGTTGATTTTTCTTTAAGCTGCAGTGTGATGTTGTTATCCTGCCAGCTGCCATAAAAGTGGAGTGCCCAACTGATTAAAAATAAAATCCCAAACACAATGGAAAGCGAATGCGAATAAACTTTGAGTATCCACCCACCTTTTCTTACTGCCCACGGAGCCTCAGGTGAAGCTTTTGGTTGGCGGTCTACCTCTTCAGGTTCGTCTAGTTTTTTAGATTCTGCCGAGCCAATCTGTCTGAGCGAAATTGTAAGGGCTACATATAAAGCCATTTGCAAAAACTCACTTTCAAAATTTTCGAAGGTGGCCGAAATAAAGTGCCCGCTGCACAGGTAGGTGCTAAGGGATATTGATGCAGCTTTCTCGTCATTTAATTCATTATTATGTTCTTTCCAGCCCGTAAATGCTTGTGCAGCAAGTGTGATGATAAAAATGGTGATGAAAAATACAGAGAGTCCGTTTCTATAAAGCCAGGTTTTTTTAGGGAACCTTTTATCGTTGGTCATTTTATGTTGATTTATATGGTGTTAAGGTAGTTATGCAGCAACTGAGCAATTCTTTCTACTGTACCTGCAACAATTTCTGTTTGATTTCCGTGAAAGTTCATCCGTTCGGAAAAAATATGTTTGCCATTGCTGTGGGCATAAACAAACATGGTTCCTACTGGTTTTTCGGTGGTTTCGCTTCCGCCCGGGCAGGTAAGTCCTGTAACGCCGATGTGGATATCTGCCGGGATAAGCACTTTAAGCCCTTCGGCAATGGCCTTTGTTACCTCCATAGATTCAGGGGTAAATTTTTCGATAAGGGCATGTTCTACATTTAATAAAGCTTCTTTCAAACTGGCATCATAACAGGCTATTCCTCCTTTAAGAAAATTGCCTGCATTATATATTAATGAAAAATCGGCAGTTAAACGGCCTGCCGTTGCGCTTTCTGCAAAGGCCAGAGAAAGCTTTTTAGTAATGAGCATTTTGCCCACCTGTATAAGTGTTTCGCTGATCATATTTTATTGATGTTTCTCCTGTTAGGTTCATTACTTAAACATTCTTTTTTCTGTAGTGGTTTTTACGAAGTGTTAAAACTTATGGTTGTAGAGCCTCATTGGTAATTAAGCAGGCATAACCGAAGAAATTCTGTGGGAAAAACGTAAAAATTTATAAAACCTTTTGTTTTTGTGAAGGTTCTTTTAAAAGCCATCTGCAATTAATAACAGATTAATCATCACAACTATGGAAAACAATCAACAGGAAACCACTTCCCAGACCAGTTTACCTAAAGAAACCGAGCTACCGGAAAACGCGGATTACCGTGGCATTGCCGGAAAAGCAAGTTTAAAAAGTGAGCCGATGGCATCAGAAAACAATGCATTGTCCGGAGAAGCAGATTACAACAACAACGAAACGGATGAAAATCCCTTAATCCGGGGCATTTAAAATTTTACCTAACAAAACATACATGAAAAAACAAGACAGCGGTAGCTCACCTAAGCTGAGTACCAAAACGGTAAACGGGGAATCTTCCCCACTCAAAGAACTTTTTATTGATGGTATCCGCGACCTTTACTGGGCCGAGAACCACCTTGTTAAATCACTTCCAAAAATGATTTCTGCTGCAACTTCATCAGCACTCATTTCTGCTATAGAATCTCACCTGAGCGAAACAAAAGGACATGTAGCCCGGATAGAGCAAATATTTACGCTACTTGGCGAAAAAGCTGTAGCTAAAAAGTGTGATGCTATGGAGGGATTAACCAAAGAAGGAGAGGGTGTAATTGAAGAAACCCAGCCCGGAAGTGCCACAAGAGATGCAGGTATTATATTGGCATCGCAAAAGGTAGAACACTATGAAATTGCTGCTTACAACGGCCTTTATCAGTTAGCCACAACGCTGGGGCTTCAGGAAGTAGCAGATGTGCTTGAACAAACCCTTTCTGAAGAGAAACTTGCCGACAGTAAACTCTCTGATATTGCCGGAAATGAAGTTAATTATAAAGCAGCAGACGAATTATAACATAAATAATGGCAAAAAAAACAACGCCAGCTAGCGGTAAGCCCGCTCAGGCAGTTAACGACAAAACCAATAAGTTGGAAGAATTTGTTGCAGATGCTACTGCACAAAAAATGAAGACCAACCATGGTGTTAAAATAAATGACGATCAAAACTCGCTTAAAGCCGGAGATCGTGGAGCAACATTGTTAGAAGATTTTATCCTTCGCGAAAAAATCACCCACTTCGATCATGAACGGATTCCTGAACGCATTGTGCATGCCCGGGGATCGGCAGCCCATGGCGTATTCAAAGTATATGAGGATATGTCATCTTTAACCAAGGCAGCATTTCTTTGCGATCCAGGTGCAGAAACGCCTGTATTTGTAAGGTTTTCTACCGTAGCAGGTTCTCGTGGATCAACAGATCTTGCACGTGATGTTAGGGGATTTGCAGTAAAATTTTACACCCAGGAAGGCAATTTTGACCTTGTAGGCAATAATATGCCTGTGTTTTTTATTCAGGATGCGATGAAATTTCCTGATTTGGTACATGCGGTAAAACCCGAGCCGGATAATGAAATTCCGCAGGCAGCATCTGCACATGATACTTTCTGGGATTTTATTTCGCTGATGCCAGAATCATCGCACATGATTATGTGGTTGATGAGTGATAGGGCAATTCCGCGCAGTTACCGAATGATGGAAGGATTTGGCGTACATACCTTTAGGTTTGTTAATGCCGATGGGGTGGCCAGTTTTGTTAAATTTCACTGGAAACCATTGCTTGGTGTGCATTCTGTAGCTTGGGATGAGGCGCAGAATATTTCTGGAAAAGATCCGGATTTTCACCGTCGCGATTTATGGGATGCCATTGAAGCTGGCGCTTTTCCAGAATGGGAACTTGGTGTGCAGATTGTACCAGAAGAGGATGAATTTAAATATGATTTTGACCTTTTGGACCCCACCAAAATTATCCCCGAAGAACTTGTACCTGTGCAGCGCATCGGGAAAATGACACTGAACCGAAATCCTGACAACTTTTTTGCAGAAACCGAACAAGTGGCATTTCATGTTGGGCATGTAGTGCCAGGTATCGATTTTACCAATGATCCGCTTTTACAAGGCAGGTTGTTTTCTTATACCGATACCCAGCTGATCAGGTTAGGTGGACCGAATTTTCATGAAATTCCGATTAACCGCCCCGTAGTACCTGTTCATAATAACCAACGTGATGGTTATATGCGCCAAACCATTAACAGGGGTAAAACCAGTTATGGCCCGAATGGTATTGCCGCAAATGATCCCGCCCAGGTAAAAGCATCAGAAGGAGGCTTTGTTTCTTATAACGAACGTATAGATGCCAAAAAAATAAGGGCGAGAAGCAGGAGCTTTTTCGACCATTTTTCGCAGGCAAGATTGTTTTTAAACAGCCAGTCTGAAGCAGAAAAAAACCACTTAATCGATGCCTTTAGCTTTGAGCTAGGTAAGGTAAAAATGGTACCCATCCGCGAACGTATGCTAGGCTTGTTGGCGCATGTAGATAAGGCTTTAGCCGCAGCAATAGCCTATGCGCTAGGGTTGCACGTACCAGAAATTCCACTCGAAGAACTGAATGGAAGTGTTCCGGCTGATGCTTTGCCAGGTGATTATACGCCTGAACAAAAAGAAGGAAGTATTGCAAAATCGGAGGCTTTGAGTATGGCAGATACCATTAAAGATTCTATCGTTACCCGAAAAATAGCTATTCTGGCTGCTGATGGAGTAGATGGAAAATCGCTAAGCAAAATTAAAGATAGCCTTGTTGCTAAAGGGGCTGTTGTACACATTATTGCTCCAAAACTTGGCGACATTATTTCTGCCGAAGATCAGTTGATTCAGGTTGATGAAAGTTTCCTTACAGCCGCATCAGTATTGTATGATGCAGTTTATCTTCCGGGCGGTGTTAACAGTTCTGCAACATTAGAAGCGGAAGCAAATGCTGTTCATTTTTTAAATGAAGCATTTAAACATTGTAAGGCAATTGCTGCCGATAGCTCAGCCATACAAGTGCTCGAAGCAGGTTATTTCTACAAAAAACTGCCTGCAGAATATTCAGAAGATACGGTGTTGAGAGAAGGTATAATTGTAACAGATAACCTTTCTACACTTTCAGATTTATTTCCGCGAATGATTGCAATGCACCGGTTCTGGGATCGTGAGGTGCCAAGAAAAGTGCCAGCTTAACGGTACAATATATTATATTTTAATGAGCCGGGGCCTGTCCCCGGTTTTTTTTGGTTGTGCGTTAATTTAAGGCCTTATTTTCCATTCATTATCCATTTATAAAGAACAAATTCTTTGTAGCACCTGTTATTAAAATATTAAATACTTAATGAATAAAGAAATGACAGAATTTAACGAAACAAGCAAGCCATTAACCGCAGAAGAAGCAGAAAAATTTGAAGCGGGCGTAATCGAAACTGTTTGGAGCGAAACAGGCGAACCACATTATGTAATTAAAAATGGTCTGAATGTACAGGAATATGCTTCTTTAGCTAAAAAGTCGTTAGAAAATGAGCGTATTATAGCCCATGATTTCACCAGTTATGTAATTAATGAATCAGGTGAGCGTGCAGATTTCGAATATAAATCGGGATGGTTCCTCGAAGGGCTTGCCGAACAGGAAATGGAATAAGCTATTTTATAATGTAAACCTGCGTTAAGAAATAAATTTTGTAAAACATAAGCATTAGCAGATATGATAAATCCTTTTGTTAAAACAGTAGTTTGTAGTATTGCCGGAACAACGATGATGACTGCCTCAAGTGCGCTAATGTCGTTAATAGGCCAGGATTTTAGAGAGCCTGAACGTTTAAGAGGTTTAATTACCAGAGCATTGCCCTTTATCCCAAAAAAAGCAAGATCGCTTTCTGCCTGGGCAGCACATTATGCAATGGGAGCTGCATTTTCAGCTGTTTATGTAAAGCTTTGGGAATCTAAAAAATTGAAACCTACCGCAACCTGCGGACTCACTTTAGGTGCGGCAAGCGGCCTGATCGGAATCGCCATATGGAAAGCAACATTTGCCGCGCATCCTTTAAGTCCATTAATGAATTATAAGCGTTTTTATTTACAGCGTATTCCTGCCCATATCGTATTTGCAATATTTGCAACAATTGCTTACCAGGCGATGCAAAAACAAGAAGAGCGCAAAAATGATATAGAAAAGCAAGGAAGCATTTAGCTCAGTTAAAAATTTAACTATTCAAGCATTATTCAGGCATGTATTCCATATGCATCACTTGCCATAAAGCATAATTTATCCATTAAACGGCTCAGTTCACCGTTGTCTGATTGATCAGTGCACGTTCAGGAATTTGCTGATGAATCGCTTCCAACAACTTCGGAAGCTGTTTTTCCTTTACATTTCCCTTTAAAATTACGTTTTGATCTGTTATAACCGCCCATGATTCCGGGTGTTTTGCCAATAAACTATCTGCCAGTAATTTCAGGTCATGATCCTGACCAAGATAAAGTGGTCCGATTGCCAGTTGATCATCAATATGTTTAATTACATGGATAGTACCCAGCTTTTGAAGAATGGCCATTTTAGATTTATAAGTGGGGCAGTTACCCCATATTTTTACATCCCGGTTTTTAACAGTAAAGTTTACACCAGCGAAATTTACATCTTCCTTGGCTTTTATGGTAAGATCGGCCTTGATTTGCTTATCTTTTTCATAGCTGTTGCAAGAAACTATTAATAGGATGCATACTAAAAAGTAAAGGATGGCGTGGCGTTTCATATTTTTGATTGTGAGAATAATAAATTGGTATGTAAATGTCATTATATAACCGACTGCTCTTAAAGGCAAAATACAAGAGAAAATTGTCATCCCGACTGAAGCAAAATCCGATTTAAATTGGAGATCAGAAATCTTTAAACGATGTTGCAGAAAGGTTAAAGATTTTTCGATAAACAACCTATTAAAACCGGTAAACTTCAATCGAAATGACATTAATATTCAGCCTATAACAGGCCTGCTATTCCGTTTGATGGCGCTTTCCATTTTAGGTTAACAATTTTCCCATCTATTAATCCAGTTCGGCTCCGTTCTACGAAAGTCGTCTGGCCAGGTGGTACATGCAACCGTTGGCGTTTGTCATCAATGTGTTCTGCTATGGAGATCTTATCCCTTTGCGCACTATTTCTCTGTTTTTCCATGATCTTTTTTTAATAGGGAACTGGCAGAAATGCAGCTCGGTTTTGTAATTTTTATTTTCAGGTATATTTTGCTCCCTTATAAAACAAATTCACGTACTTAACGTAGCACGAAACGGTATTCTACATCCAAACTACCCAGGCTTTAGTGCTGTTATGCTAGTGATAATGCCGTGTTGCAATGAACTTTAGCACAGAAATATGGAACTCTGGATACGGCGGGTTACCGATCGTTATGCTCTTAATAATTGGAGTTGCATAAAACTATTGCTGCGGGAGATCGGTTTTTTTAATAAACATATTCGTTGTAAACCCTGTAAAATAGGGGATTAAAATTTCAGTTATGGCTAAATTTATTTGTTTTTTTATTGTTCTAGTAGGTTTTTGCGCTTCAGGTTTTTGCCAGGTTCCAACCGGAACGCGACAGCGCAGTACAAATGATACATTGATTAAAAAAACTGTTCCAGCTGCGGATAAATACAATAAAAAAGCTACCAAATGGCCAAAGCGCGATAGTTTGAAAAATATTCCTGCAAAAAAGGATACCATAGGGCGGATTCCGTACAAAAGCAAAAGAAATAAAGGCAATCAAAAAAATTAACACATTCGGTTATGGTAACTAAAAATCATCATAGGATGGGGTTAAAGTACATTGTAACACTCTTTGTTTGCCTTTTTGGTATGGCAGCCTGCAGGCAGGAAGGTAAAAATTCTTCTGCATCAGTACCCAACGCATGGTACCGCAATAGTATTGTATATAACCTTGATGTAGATATTTTTAAAGATAGTGACGGTGACGGGATCGGCGATTTTAAAGGGCTTACTCAGAAACTGCCCTATTTGGATACATTGGGAGTAGATGTAATCTGGCTTTCACCGTTTCAACCTACACCGGATAAAGATGATGGATATGATGTGAGCGATTATTATGGTATTGATCCAAGATTGGGAACTATGGCCGATTTTGAGGCTTTCATTTCCGCATCGAAAAAACACAATATCAAAATAATTATGGATATGGTGCTCAACCACACCTCTATCGAACATCCCTGGTATCAAATGGCACGGGCCGATAGTAGTGGCAAATACCGTAACCGATATGTATGGTCGAAAAAGAAACCAAAAGATTTCGATAAAGGAATGGTGTTTGAAGGATTTCAAAGCGAAACATGGTCTTATGATGAAATTGCGCACCGTTATTATTTTCACCGTTTTTATGATTTTCAGCCAGACTTAAACTACCAGAACAAAGAGGTACAACAGGAAGCCATTAAAGTGCTCCGTTACTGGTCGGCAAAAGGGATTAAGGGCTTCCGGCTTGATGCAGTTCCTTTTATTATTGATGTGCCTGAGTCTGGTGCGGCAAATCCGGCAAAGATGTTTGGTGTACTGGATTCCATCGTTAGCGGTGCCAAATCTATTGATCAGCAAACTTTATTGCTGGGAGAGGCGAATGTTGCACCAAAAGAAAACCTGGATTATTTCGGTGAAAAGGGCAATAGGTTACAAATGATGTTTAATTTTTATGTCAATCAATACCTTTTTTATTCCATGGCAGAAGGGAAAACAGAAACTTTGATAGATGCCTTAAACGATACCAGGCAAAAGCCGCTACCCTCACAATGGGCTTATTTTCTGCGTAACCATGATGAGATCGATCTTGGCAGACTCAGCAAATCCCAACGCAACAAAGTTTACGAAAAATTCGGTCCTGAGTTAAACATGCAGCTTTACAACCGGGGCATCAGGCGGCGTTTGGCACCGATGTTACATCACATGGAACAGATTAAAATGGCCTACAGCATACTGTATTCATTGCCGGGCATGCCAGTTATCCGCTCAGGAGAGGAAATTGGAATGGGAGATGACCTTACATTAGCCGAAAGATTATCGGTACGTACCCCAATGCAGTGAGACAGCACAAAAAACGCAGGGTTTAGTACGGCTAAAAAAACATTCAGACCTGTAATTTCAATGGGCGATTATGCCTATCAGAAAGTGAATGTTGCTGCTGAATTAAAAGATCATCAATCTTTGCTCAATTTTATCAAAAAGCTGATCGCCATACGGAAATCCCTACCCGAAATTGGCACTTCAGATTGGCATATACTCAAGCTTAAAAACGATGCGATTCTGGCTATTGAGTATAAAACACCATCCGGTAAGATTATCACGGTGCATAATTTTGGGAATAAAGCGGCTGAAGTAGAAATTCCCATCACAGGCGCCGAAAAGGTGCTTGTTGGAAATCCAAAAAGCATAAAAAATGGAAAAATTAAAATTGCAGCTTATGGCCAATTGTGGCTTAAAAATTGACTTTTTTAATAAAAAAAACCTGGCTGGAAACAAAGCACGTAAAAAAAAGCTTTATTCCAGTATAGAATAGAGTGATTGTATGTTTTGTTAAAAACGGCAAGCAAAAAAATCACAAAAGGGAGAAAGAAAATTGATTTGGCTTGTATTTCTTCAAGAATCAAGCCTGTTATTAAGTAAAAACGAATATGAAAAGAATTGTAATTATAGGTGGCGGTTTTGCCGGGCTGAATCTGGCCAAACGCTTATCTAAAAATGCGGAGCATCAAATTATACTGGTTGATAGGAACAACTACCATTTTTTTCCTCCGCTTTTATATCAGGTAGGTACTGCCTTTATCGAATCATCAAATATCAGTTATCCTTTCAGAAAGATGTTCCACGGCAAGAATATCCGTTTTTTTATGGGAGAATTTCAGCGAATTGATCCGGTTGCAAAAAAGGTAATTACGGATAACGGCACATTGGATTACGACATTTTGGTGTTAGCCATGGGTACCGAAACCAACTTTTTTGGTAATCAGCAGGTTAAAAAGTATGCGCTTCCAATGAAAACTATTGATGATGCATTGGAACTGAGAAACCATGTTTTGCTCCAACTCGAAAAATCTGTGCGGGCAACAGCTCATGCAGATCGGGTGAGGTATTCCAATATTGTTATTGCAGGCGGTGGCCCCACAGGTGTAGAACTGGCAGGAATGCTTGCCGAAATGGGCCGAAATGTGATCAGTAAAGATTACCCGGAAGCCGATGCTTGGCCAGGCAAAATTTTCCTGGTAGATGGGCTGCCCACCCTTTTGGCACCCATGAGCAAAAAAAGCCAGGAAGAGGCAATTACGGTGTTAAAAAAGCTCGGTGTAGAAATTTTACTCGGCAAGCTTGTTCAGAACTATGATGGCGAAAAGGTTTCACTTTCTGATGGAATGGAGATTTTTTCTTCAACGCTGATCTGGGCATCTGGTGTGGTTGCAAGGAAAGCTGATGGAGTTCCGGAAACATCGCTAGGCAAGGGTAGAAGAATTCTTGTTGATGAATTTAATAAGGTAAATCAACTTCAGGATGTGTACGCAATAGGCGATCAGTGCTTCCAAACCACTGATCAGGCTTTTCCCAATGGCCATCCCCAACTTGCGCAAGTGGCCATTCAGCAGGGAAACCTCCTTGGTAAAAACCTTAATAAGCAAACAAATGAAAAATGGGATGCCTTTAAATACAACGACAAAGGCTCTATGGCCATTATTGCTAAATTTAAGGCTGTGGTAGATCTTCCGAAAGGATTTTTTAGCGGATTTTTTGCCTGGCTGGTGTGGCTGTTTATCCATATCATTCCTATTGCCGGGTTCAGGAACAAAGCAAAACTTGCCTTCAACTGGCTGTGGAGTTTTTTAACCAACGATCCAACCCTTAGGCTTATTGTAAGGCCAGATACGCAAACAAAAGATGTAAGTCAACCCACTGCACAAACGGCTAAGAGGGCGCAATAAAATTACATTTAAAGTCAATCTATAAAACGCATTCTGCAATTTCGGGCAAGTAAAAAGCCCTCCGTTTCTGGAGGGCTGTTTTAATCTAAATCGTCCCGTTGATTTAATTGATATTGTAAAATTAACAGATCAGAGCATTAATTTAAAGTGGTTTTATACTCAAATTAAACAGTACATGTACTTGTTTTCTGAACGTTATAATTCCTTTTTGTAATTTTCGAATCCATTATTTAAATCGATTTAGTGGCTGCTGCCGATTCAATATTAATGTTGCTATATGTCCCATAAGAGCCGATTACAGCTACTTCAATAGCAACAAGATAACCTTTACGGAGATCAATCTTAAACGAAACCTCATCACCCCTTAAGGGAATTTGGGAAGAACCATCAGCGTAAAATTTAATTCGCTCATCGTTGGTATCATTAATTAAGCCAACGCCAGCTGTTTTATTGTAGGCAAGGACCTGTCCTTTTCTCATCTGTTTTATTAATTTAGTACCGCTGCCAATGTTTTTCATTTAAAGTAAAACCTTAAATAGTTTTACCCATTTGGTGTGGTAAAATGGTTATTGAAATGATCATCCTCCGGGAAGTTTTGGATTATACCCCTACAACATCCCTGAAGCTTAACTTATTAATTAAATTTTATATAAACTGTAAACGGATTATTTCTGGTGTGGTTATCAGGCAATGAGGTGACGAACCTTACTGTGAAGTTTGGCATAATCAAATGGTTTAAATATAATCCCGTCGGCCAAACTAGGAATTTTTTTTGCCTGTGCTTCAAGCATCGCTGTTATCAGCAGGATAGGGATTTTCTGCGTTTCGTTTTTATGTTTTATTAAATTGCAGAGCTCTCTTCCGTCGCCATTGTTCAATAAAATGTCCATTACAATAAGGTCTGGCTTAAAGCTTGTTATCGAATTTTCTAGTTCATCACTATCAACAATACTCAGTACTTCAAAATACTGGTCTTCCAGAACCGCTTGGATGGCTTCTGCATTGCTCTGATCGTCATCAAGTACAAGAATCTTTGACATAAGTTTTTTGTTTGGATGGTATAAATAAAGCTATTGTCCGCATGTTTTAGAGCGTAAAGTATTTAAATGCCGATTGGAACTGCTTTTAGTCATCATTTGAGGAAAACGCAAGGCAAAACACTTACCTCTAGGCCCCTCATTATTTTTGACAATACCTTATTCTCCGGTTACTTTGTAGACAGGAATAAATTTATGCATAAGCAAAATCAATTACGAGCGAAAAACATAAAAAAGGTATTTGTATGGTATAGAAGGTATTTTTCCTTAATGAATAAGTATAAATACCTGTTTTTTTACGGTGGAAAGTACGATTAATCTAATCTTCAATCCAATTTTTACTTAAGCACCTACACAGTATAAAACTACCTGTAGCAATTATGCGTTTTTAAAATAGGTTTGAATCCTCATGTTTAATGATTCGCCTGAAATTACCTTTGTGTAATTGTAGCTAAAACAATAATTTATTCTGGCTCCAAGGCAAAATTTTATCTTTTTTGCAAGGATAAATGCATTCGAAATTAAAAAACGGGTGATAAATGGAATTTCAATTCATTTATGCTGATAAAATTGGGAAACAGATAAGCTTTTTTATCATTCATTAATCCAGAATGCTGTTTTTAAGGCATTTTAAAGATTAAACCATTTATTATGTTGCTAAAACCGAAAGAATCGCTGAGCGAACAAGATGTTAACCAAGGACTAAAAATAGTGATTTGGGATGGTTTGGCCGCAGAAGCAATGACGGTTTTTTCAAGTGGTACATTTTTAGTTTCAATGGCACTGTTACTGGGTGCTAATAGCCTACAAATTGGTGTTTTGGCTGCCCTGCCATTGGCAACAAATGTTTTTCAGCTTGCTTCGGTATGGCTGGTTGGCCGTTACCACAACCGCCGTATTGTTGCTGTACTTTGTGCCTTTTTTGCAAGGATACCGCTGCTTTTGGTAGGTTGCAGTGTACTTATCTTCTCTGGGTTATCTTTAAACCTGCTAATTTTTATGCTTTTTTTCCATTACCTTTTCGGCTCCATAGCAGGCCCCAGCTGGAACTCCTGGATGAAAGATATGGTGCCGGAAAATATGCTCGGAGAATATTTTTCGCGAAGAAGCCGTTATACCCAAATCCTAAACGTAGTTTTAAGTATCGCACTGGCTTTCCTTTTGGATTACATCAAACAACAGTATCCGGATTTACAGCTCAGTGTTTATGCCATATTTTTTTCTGTGGCCGGTACTGTAGGGCTTATCGGTGGTTTCATTCTTTCAAAAGCCCAGGAACCACAGTCGTACCTGTCCGACCAGAATGTATTTGGCCTGTTTAAAATTCCATTAAAAGACCCTAATTTCCGTAGGTTACTGGTATTTAACTGTGCTTGGGCATTTGCCCTAAACATTGCAACGCCTTTTTTTACTGTTTTTATGCTTGCAGATTTAAAATTATCAATTTCTTATGTAATTGTTTTAGGCGTTGCAGGGCAGTTGGCAGGTATATTAACACTCCGGCTTTGGGGTACATTTTCTGATCGTTACAGCAACAAAAGCATTATAGGAGTTGCTGCGCCACTTTACATTATTTGCATTTTAGCCTGGTGTTTTGTGGGCATTTATACACAGCAGTACGCCAATCTGCTGCTGCTATTGTGTATCCATTTGTTAAGCGGTTTTGCAACTGCCGGCATCAATCTTTCTCTCAATAATATAGGGCTTAAGCTGGCACCAAAAAAAGATGCAATCGTTTATCTTTCAGTTAAAAATATTGTTGTAGCTGTAGCCTCTTCATTAGGCCCGCTTCTTGGCGGAGTTTTGGCGGTATTTTTTGCCAGGCGGAAACTGCTTGTCACCATCGACTGGAATTCGCCTGTACTCCATAAAACATTCAAAATGCTCGAACTTCACGAATGGAACTTTTTATTTGTAATCGGTGCTTTTTTTGCCTTATTGTCCCTCAGCAGGCTTTCACGCGTAAAAGAAATTGGAGAAATCCATAAAAATACCGTGCGGAGAATTATGCGCACTGCAATCAAAAATAACCTGCGTGATTACTTCCTCATTGGTGATATCATTTCCATACACGAACAGTTAAAAGCCAGTGTAAGGGCCAGGCGGAACAGAATTAAACTACCTAATGGTGCCGATCAGCAGAATCCTTAAATAACGAGGCACAAAATACATTTTAATCATTAAGGCGGTTAAAACGCATGCACTATACGTATTTGTACGATGTTTTTAGCGAATTATACCTGTTTGTGAAAAAACAAAATCACTTCCCTGTAGAAATGGTTACTAAAGCGAATACTTCCTTCACTTAAACCATTTATAGTATGATTACACTCGGTATCAATGCAGTTTTTCACGATTCTGCGGCCTGTATCCTTAAAGATGGAATACTACTCGCTGCCGCAGAAGATGAGCGCTTTACCCATATTAAACATGGCAAACGGCCAATACCATTTAACACTTACGAACTCCCTTTCCATGCGATAGATTATTGCTTAAAAGTTGCAGGAATTCACTTAAAAGATGTTGACCATATAGCCTACTCATTTGATCCCGGGTTACTTATAAATCCAGACCTTAAAAATCAACCTGTTTGCGAAATCCCGCTTTATCCAGGCAACATTACCGATAGTACTACAGGCAACCCATGGGATAACCTCTTTCTATCTTCCATTTTACATGCACCGCACCAGTTGGTTGATGGTTACCCACACCATTTGCAAAAACGCTTTTACGGTGCTAAAACGAGCGACTGGCAATGGCATTATGTAGATCATCATGCAGCACATGCCGCAAGTGCCTTTTTCCCGTCACCTTATGATGAAGCAGCTATACTTACCCTTGATGGGAGAGGAGAGGTGGCCGCTACAACTTATGGTATTGGCAGGGGAACAGAAATGACAAGGATTAACCAGGTTAACCTTCCGCATTCATTGGGTTTGCTTTACGAACGCCTAACCACGCATTTGGGTTTTCTGCATTCTTCTGATGAATATAAAGTAATGGCGCTGGCCTCTTACGGAGAACCCCGATTTGCTGAGCAGTTTAGGGAGATTATCCAGGTGGGCAACAACGGCCAGTATACCGTAACCAATGAAAATTTAACCCAGCGTTTTGGTGCCCCAAGATTAAGGGATGAGCCTTTTACGGCATTCCATTTTGATCTTGCACGCTCACTGCAACTGGTATTGGAAGAAACTGTACTCAAACTCGTAGATTATCTTCACCAGATAACACAGGTGCCCAATTTAGTTATGGCAGGCGGTGTAGCCTTAAATTGTGTGTTAAATGCCAGGATAAGGGATTTAGGCCCGTTCGAAAATGTTTGGGTGCAGCCTGCCGCAGGCGATTCGGGCACTGCACTTGGAGCAGCCATGTATGTAGATATTAACGAACGGAAAACGCAGAAAAGGGAATTTGTGATGGATCACGTTTACTGGGGCCCTGAATATAGCGATACAGAAATTGAACGGTTTTTAAACTGGGCAAAAGTACCTTTTACCAAAATGGATGATATTGCAACTGAAACAGCCACCTTACTTGCCGATAATAAAATTATTGGGTGGTACCAGGGCAGGATGGAATTTGGCCCCAGGGCACTAGGTAGCCGATCAATCCTGGCCTCGCCAATAGATCCGCGCATGCAGGCGATGCTTAACGAAGTAAAAGACCGCGAAGATTTCCGCCCGGTGGCACCTGTGGTGTTAGAAGAAGATGCACATCTTTGGTTCAAAAGTGCAGAATTTTCGCCCTTTATGCTCTTTATTTATGATGTACTCAAAGAAAAAGAAGATCAGATACCTGCAGTAAGGCATACGGATGGTACTGCAAGGGTACAAACGATTAATGAACAGCAACACCCGCAATACTACCAGCTGTTGCGTGCCTTTAAAGAAATTACTGGTGTGCCTGTATTGATCAATACCTCATTTAATACCTTGGGTAAACCAATCGTTTGCTCCCCACGTGATGCTGTTGAATGTTTCTGGACATCACCTTTTGATGCACTTATTATAGGATCATATTTAATTACCAAAACAGATGCAAAAAAAAATATCGGTAGTCATACCAACCTACAACAGGTTCAACCTCTTGTGTAATTGCTTAGAAGCATTGAATAAACAAAGTTTGGCTGGCAGTGATTTTGAAGTTATTGTGGTAAATGACGGACCTGATGAGCAGATCGTTAAATCCCTTGAAAGCCAAAAGAATAACTATAATTTTCACTTGTATTTGCGCTGTACAGCTGAAAAAAAAGGTCCTGCCGCCGCCCGGAATCTGGGTTGGCTGATGGCCAATGCACAGCTTGTGGCTTTTACCGATGACGATTGCCTGCCGCACAGGGATTGGCTGAAAAGTTTTCTCGAACATCATCAAAACCGCGAATTGGCCGCTTACAGTGGAAAAACAATTGTTCCGCTTTATCCAAACCCAACTGACTTTGCGCTCAATACTTCCAGACTTTCAGAAGCAGATTTTATAACAGCCAACTGTGCCTGTACAAAAGCTGCACTTTTTAAAACCGGAGGTTTTGATGAGCGTTTTGCAATGGCCTGGAGAGAAGATTCTGACCTGGAATTTAAATTGATGCTGGCAAATATCCCCATTTTCAGGAATGAAGACGCAGTAATTGTTCATCCGGTACGTGAGGCGGCCTGGGGGGTAAGCTTAAAAGAACAGCGAAAAGGGATATACGATGTGCTGCTCTTTAAAAAATATCCAGGGCTGTACAGGCAAAAAATACAGCGCTTTCCCATATGGAACTATTACCTCATTGTACTGCTGGGTTTACTTGGCATTTCTGCAGCATTATCGGGTTACACAGCAGCTTCTAAATGGATTATTTGTGGGATGCTGTTATTAATGATAGGTTTTGCAATAAAACGGCTTAAAAAAACAAGTCGATCCAGCAAACATGTGGCCGAAATGCTGGTTACCTCGGCACTTATTCCTTTCCTCTCTGTTTATTACCGTTTTTGTGGGGTTATCCGCTACAGGAAACTCCTCTTTTAATATGGAGCTGGCTTTATTGCAATTGAGAAAAATCGGGATATTCAGGGCTTTACAGCTTGGAGATTTGTTGTGTGCCATGCCGGCGTTTAAAAATCTTCGTTTGGCCTATCCAGATGCAGAAATTGTTTTTATAGGGCTGCCCTCTTCCAGGAGCTTAATTGAACGTTACAGTGAACTGTTTGATCGTTTTATTAAATTTCCGGGTTATCCGGGATTGCCCGAAATTCCATTTGATGAAAACAGGTTTAATCGATTTTGTAATGATATTGCGCTTGAGGAATTTGATCTGATTTTGCAAATGCAGGGAAATGGAACCATTGTGAACGCAATGCTCAAAAAATGCTCGGGGAAGTCCCTGCTTGCCGGATTTGCGATTGATGCTGGCGAGCTTGCAGCCAATCCTTTATTAATGCTTTATCCCAATTACGGGCACGAAAGTTTAAGGCACCTTGCTTTAATGCAGCACCTGGGCATACCACTGGCAACAAAAGAAATGTTTTTTCCGCTGCATCAGGCTGATTTTGAAAGGCTTAATAAGTTAAATGTTGGCGAAGGTTATATCTGTATGCATTGTGGTTCGCGTGGTGCCTGGCGCCAATGGCCACCCGCTAATTTTGCGGGTATTGCAGATTATTGTGCCAGACATTCTTTCCAGGTTGTACTTACCGGAACAGCTGAAGAACTCGGAATTATTAACCAGGTAGCAGCTTTGATGGAACAGAAACCAATAATTCTGGCCGGTAAAACCGATCTGGGCATGTTAGGGGCATTGCTCAAACGCTCGGGTGGATTGATATCGAACTGTACAGGAATATCTCATCTGGCTGTTGCCCTTAAGGTAAAAAGTGTTGTAATGAGTATGGACGGCGAACCAGAGCGATGGGGCCCGCTTGATACCACTATACATACAACCATTGATTGGACAAAAACACCGGATTACGCATTGGTAGAAGAGGCTGTTAAACAGATGCTGTCTCATTAAGTAAATCTTCAAAAGCACTTAGTATTTTTTTTGCATCTGGAACTGTTGCTGGTAAAGGATAAGCTTTTTCTGATTGAAAACGTAACACCTGGTTGCTGCTTTGTAAGGCTTTGGGAACATCGAATTCGATAACCCTGCAAGGTACCATCCACGGGCTGTGTTGAGGGTTGGTTCTTGCATATAAGGCAAGTACTGGCGTGCCAACCGCGGCAGCAAGGTGCATAGGGCCCGTGTTAACGCTAACCATTGCTCTGGCCATTGCAATACAGGAGGTAAGTTCTTTTAAATTAAACATTCCCGCAACAACAATGGCACAATTACCTATTTTTACAGCAATATTTTCTATTGTTTCTCGCTCTTTGCTGTTTCCGCTTAATAAAATAGGGAGGTCGTATTTACTGGCCACCAGTTTTGCCAGTTTTATCCATTCTTTTTCTGGAAACTGCCGTTTCTCTTCAGAAACACCTATGTGGAAGATAAAAAAGCCATGTTTTTTCAGTCCAAGCTCATTTAATTTGGCATTTGCGGCATCTTTCTGAACAGCGATCCTAATCTTTTGATCTGATGTGGTGGCACCAATAAAAGCGCAAAGTTTTAAATCACGCGCTACCTGGTGTGTAATTTCAAAATAGGGCTCAGGATCTGGCAACCAATGGGTAAGCAGGCCATAAAGGTTTTCTCTGCAATAGGCCGCCCGCAATGGGATCCCTGCCATAAAAGCCATCATTATTGATGGGGCAGGATTCTGACTGGAAACATTGAACAGGATACAACCATCAAAATCCCGCGACCTGATCGTTGCAATTGCATCTGAAAATGCATCGTAGGGTAAAGCATTTGCGGTTTTTATCCAGGGGAAATCATAGCATATCACCTCATTTATCCAGGGTAAAAGTGATGCAGCTTCCAATGCCATGGTGGAGGTAAGCAGGGTAATATCACATTTAAAACTTTCGCTCAAAGCCCTGATCGCAGGGGCCGACATCAGCAAATCGCCCATATTATCTGGCCGGATAACCAATATTTTCTTACATGATTTCCATTCCATTAATTTACGGTATTGGAGTTAAAAAGCGTTAAGTTCTGCTTAATTTTGCTGATTACATTGGTTGTCGACCTGTTTGCCACCGTTGGAAGAAAAACGATTTTGCAGCCAATATTGCGTAAAATCTCCTCTTCGGGCAAAAATTTATGGCGGTAATCGCCACCCTTAACAAAAACATGCGGGCGGATCTGTTTAAGGAGCGGAACAGGCGTATCATCGTCCATTTTTCCAAACGGAATGATATGATCAATGCATGATAGCTCAGAAAGTACTTCAATCCGGTCGTTTAATGAGTTAATTGGGCGTTGAAGCCCTTTTAACCTTTTTATACTATCATCATTGTTCAGTCCTACAATTAGAATATCGCCTTCCGCTTTTGATCCTTTTAAATAACTCACATGGCCACTATGCAGAATATCGAAGCAACCATTTGTAAATACAATACGTTTTCCCTGTGCTTTGTAACTGTCAATCAGTTCTTTAATTTCCTTTTTATTGCTTAATAATTTGGGTTTTTCGCTAAAATGGTCTTCCAGTTGTTTAATGCTACATACGGCAGTATGGGGCTGGTTGATTACAACTGAGGCTGCACATACGGCGAGGGTGGTGGCGCAGGCAAGGTCGGCACCGCTGATCAAAGCCATTAGTGCTGTGGCTAAAAAAGTATCGCCGGCACCGCTTACCTGTGGATTTATCACCTTTGGCACCGGATGATGAAAACTGAAACTACCTTTTTCGAAGCAGCAAACACCTTCCTCATCCATGCTGAGCAGGATGTTTTTTGCACCGCTGTGCTTATACAGGCATTCGCCCCAATTTTTTACCTGTTCTGCACGGTTAAGGTTAACGCCATTTAATTGGCATAATGCTAATGCTTCTATATAATTTGGCTTAATCAGTGTGGGTTTAAGCATAGTATACCGGGTTAAATTTTTTGCATCAACCGCAATTATTTTTTTATTGCTTTCGTCAAGTAATCGCAAGCCATCAATCAGTTCATTGGTAATTACTCCTTTTTCATAGTCGGAAATAAATATTGCATCCACCTGCTTAAAAACTTTTTTTATATTGCTGATAAGTTGTTTGCATGTAGCCGCTGCAACAGGCTCACAGCTTCCTTCATCATAACGCACAATTAATTGTGTAGAAGAACTCACCCTTGTTTTGCAAAGTGTGGCCCGCTGATTATCATTAATGATTAAACCCGTATTTATATTGAGGTTTTTAAGTAGTGCTAAAAGCGTTTCGCTGTGGCTATCGTTGCCGGTTACCGAACATAACATTACCTCGGCACCTAATGCGCGCAGGTTGGCAGCAACGTTGGCCCCACCGCCGGGGCAGGCGCTGTTTAAATTCAAATCGATTACCGGAACGCTCGCTTCAGGTGCTACGCGGCTACAGTTACCTTGCAGGTATCGATCGAGTATCAAATCTCCGATAACCAGTATTTTTTTATTTCTGAAGTGCTTTAAAATTTGTTGGTATGGGGTTGAAATGGTTTTCATGTTTTAGGTTTTTTAAGATATATTCGCCTGCAGCAGCAAAATCACCAGCGATAAAATCTGGAATACGTTGAGGCGCATCTGCCATATCCCATTCGGTTTCGTTTCCGTTATCAATTAATATCGATCTGCATCCGGCAGTTTTCCCGGCCTCTACATCATTCAGAATATCTCCAATCATCCATGAGCCGTTAAGCGAAATCTGGTGTTCGTTTGCAGCCCTGATAATTAAGCCCGGATTGGGTTTCCTGCAGTTGCATAATTTTGCACAATGTGAAACACTACCATCAGGGTGATGCGGACAGAAATAAAAACCGCTTAAGTTTACTCCATAATCATACAGAAGTGCTGCCATGCGTTTTTCTACCTTTTGCAAGTCATTTTCATTGAAATAGCCAAATGCAAGTCCGCTCTGATTCGATATTACGATGAGCTTAAAATGCCCGGAGAGCATTGCAAGGGTTTCGCCCACGTTTTTTTCCAGGCTGATCAGATCCGGGTTTGCATTGTATGGGATATCGGGAATAAGTGTTCCGTCTTTATCCAAAAAAATTGCACATTTAGCTGCCATAACTGTTAAAAACTGTTTCAGGCTTTGATAATGCTGGCAAAAGTTGTTCTTTAGCCGCAGTTTTGTTGGTAAATGCTACATTAAACATTCTATTTTCAATTATTGTACAAAGCAGATGAACCAGGTGAAGGTGCATTTCCTGTATGCGTTGGGTGCTGTTAGATGGAACCACGAGATTCAATTCGCCATAGCTTGCTGCGCGCCCACCATCTTTCCCTAACATATTAATGCAACAGATTCCTTTCTTATTTGCCATTTGCATTGCCTTTATAATGTTATCCGAATTACCGCTTGTGCTCAGGCAAAGCAATACATCGCCCTGCTCTCCGTAAGCTTGTACCTGCCTGGCAAAAACATCATCATACCCAAAATCGTTTGCCCAGGCTGTTATAATAGCCATATCTGAATTGAGGGATATTGCCGGAAGCCCTTTGCGGTGAGGTACTTCAAAACGGCCTACCAACTCCGCTACAAAATGTTGACTTTCGGCCGCACTGCCCCCGTTTCCGCAAACCAGAATTTTATGACCTGCTTTTAATGCCCTGCTCATCATTTCGCCAGCCAATGCAACTTTTGTACTTAACAATCTGGAAGTGCGCTCAAAAGTTTTGGCTCCTTCTTCAAAAGCTTGTTGTATCATTTCGAACTCCTGCTGCTGCATTTTATGTTGATTGGCGTGAATGCCCTGATAGCAATCGTGCAGTTGCAAGGCGATTTTTTTCCATGTAAAATTTTCCTGTACATGCCGGATGGCATTATCCGACATTTCATTGAGTAAAGCTGAATCAGACAACAATTGTTCTATTTTTTTTGCCAGTAGTTCAGGCTGATTTGGCGGAACCAAATAGCCCGTATGGCCATCTTTAACGGTAAATTTAATGCCACCTACAGCCGATCCGATAACCGGGGTGCCACAGGCCATGGCTTCAATTGGGGTAATGCCAAATGGTTCATACCATGGTGTAGTAATGAAAATGTCGGCCGCACTATAGTAATACCTTAACAATCCGCGGTTTTTCTGGCCAACAAAATCAACTGAACCTTCAATGCCATGCTGCCTGACTAATGCTTTCAATCTTTCCAGTTCGGGATCTTTACCTAGTGAATCCTGTTCGCCCCCCACAATTATCAGGCGCAATTTATGGTCGGTTTTAACTTTTGCAAAAGCCTGGATAACGTTGTCGATACCTTTACGCTTAACCATCCTGCCCAGCTGTAGCACTATTTTTTCTTCGTCACCTATTTCGAGCAGGGTTTTTGCCGTAGGCTTTGCGATTGGGTAGAAATCGTCAGGACTGAAACCACAAGGAATCATCACCATTTTTTCAGGATCAGCACGGTAATAAGTGCGTAAATCTTCTTCATCCTGTGGGCATTCTGCAATGATCTTGTCGGCCTGCTGCACAATGGCACGTTCAATATCAACACGCTCAGGCGGGAAACGGTCCATTTCCTTCTGATGGATTTTTCTGATATGGCCAAGCGCATGGAAGGTAATTACAAATGGGATATCCAGCCGCTCCTTCAGTTCCATGGCCACCAGTCCCGACATCCAGAAATTGGCATGGATAAGCCGGTACGATATTTTGTTGCGCTTGATGAAATATTCCATCTCCTTTCTGAAATCCTTCATATAGGGTAGCAAGTCTTCCTTATCAATTTGCTCTTTAGGGCCTGCATCTACCAAGATGACACGTACATTCGTACAAAAAGTATTTACTTCTTTGGAAACGATGTTTTCCCTGCGTGTAAAAATGTCTATCTGATAGCCCTGCTCGCCCAGCTGCCTTGCAATTTCTGCAACATAAACATTTTGGCCGCCATTATCTTTTCCCCCAAGTAGGGCAAGGGGTGAAGCATGTTCACTTATAAATGCAATTCTGTTAGTCATAGGTATAGTTTTAGATGTGATTAGTTTTTTCTATAAGCTTCTTCGCCCTTACTTTTTCAAACAGCCTATGCCATTCGTGGGTAAACCTTTCAATACCAAAGCGTTCTTCTGCTGTTTTACGTGCATTGTTGCCCATGTTTTTGGCAAGCTCGGGGTTTTCCAGTAGCAATTCCATATCTCTTTTTAACATCTCAATATCGGTACGGACAAACCCCGAATAACCGTTTTTTATAGTAACCGACATTTCTGTAGTGGCAAGGCCGATGATTGGCATACCCAGCATCATTGCCTCACATACTGCCAGGCCAAGGCTGGTATAGCGGATGGGATTAAAAAAGAAACGGTAATTGGAAATAAACTCAGGAAGCTGCGGATGAAGCACTTCACCGATGCCATATGCTGCAGCACCCATACCCACCAGATCAAGCGGTATGGTTTTACTTAATTCTTCAAAAATATCGAAGCCTAACAGGCGGCCGCGGGCAGGTAAATTATTAATTACTACAATTCCACGTTCAAGGCTGCCTTTATAAAGGTGCTTACTGCTTGTTACGCCATGTTCAATTACCAGCGTTTGCAATCCGGGGCTATGCCACATTAAACTGTTAAAATGCGTAACGTGTACTAGCGTAACAGATGGGTCGGTTACCGGATGCCGCGCGTCGGTAGGATGGTCCCACGGTGGATCGTGCTCCAGGTATATTTTTGGCAGGCTGCGTTGCGCTTCAGAAAGTACCTCAAATTGATCCCTTAGGTAATTTTCATCAGTTTGAAACAAGATGATGTCGAAATCCAGCTCCCGCACCTGTGCCGCCGGGATTTCTATTACATTGCTACCAAATGGAAAAGTTTCTCCGCGGCCAACATAACCCTCACTCTTAGTTTCATTTACAGGAATATAAATATCATAATCCCCTTGTGAAAGGTAAAATAGGTAACTGCCATGGATGTGCCATGTAAAAATTTTTATCCTGTTGGTATCTTGCATAATTATGGTCTATTTTGATTGCTTTTTTAACACCCAAAATGATCGTCTTAAGGGTTGATGCTTAAATAACTGCACTTCTTGGTGTATTGTTCGTTGTGCAAATACCTGTTTTAGCCCGGAAAAATACCTGTATGTGCTGCTTGTAAACCCTTGTTTAGAACAGTTTTGCGTCGTGGTTTTACGCAAATTGCAGCGCGTTCATGTATTGCAATACACCGGAATAATTTTATCAAAGGATTAGATAAAGGGATGCCAAAATTTACTCAAACGTTGAATAAGTGCAGCAAGGCATAAAAATGTAATTCAATTGGTTAGAATTGATAAACTGATTGGAGCTTTGGCTGATCGTTCATCTCTATTTTTTTTTGTAAGATTTTGTATTTCCTCCTGTTTTGAGGGGTTAACTACCCGAAAAAAGGCTGCGGTAAACCGCATTGTTGCTTTTATGGGTTATTAAAAGGTATTATTGAGTATTGAATAGTTAATTGAGCTGTGGGCAAGGGTGCCGATGTTTGAAAAAAATATTAAATTGTAATTGAAGCGCCTGACGGATTATAACGTTTCCCTGATTTAATGGAAATTTCAAAACTATTGACTCATCTCGCTAATCGATCGCACAGATTATTCTTCATATTTGATATGAAACAAGACCGGTTTGTTTATATGAACCCTTCGTGCTTGAATTTTTTTGGACTGGAATCAATAGAGATAAGATCTAAATTTTTATTGCATATGGTACATCCTGAAGACAGGCGCTATGTACTTTTTAAATTAAAAGAGTGTAATGATGGAAAAGCTGTAAGTGATGTTGAATGCAGAATACAACGTGGAAAAAATGAACGTTGGTTAAATACCACTCCTTATTTATTTAATGATGATGGCGAACATCTCTTAATCGGTACTGCCGAAGATATTACCAACTATAAAGCAAATGCAGATACGCTAAACAACCATAACAGCAAAAAAAACTCCATATTAAATATTCTGGCACACGATCTTGCCGGCCCCATCGGGGCGATTGGAAATATTTCGGATATGCTTGCCAAAGATGCCAAAAGATCTGAAGATCCTGCCCTTAGCCGTTATCTTGCCCTAATTGACAGGATTACCAAAAAAAGCCTGAAACTGATCCGCGATTTCCTAAATCAGGAATTTTTGGAAAGTGCAGGTGTAGAGCTGGTGAAGAAGAGGGTAGAGCTGGTGAGCAAAATTTCTATGGCCACTCAAGAATATTTCGATATGATGGAAGGGTTAAGGGTAAAGTTTTCGTGCCACTCGAATAAAGAACGGATTTTTGCTGAAATTGATGAAGATAAATTTATGCAGGTAATTAACAATCTGGTTTCCAACTCATTAAAGTTTACGCCTAAAGATGGTTTTATTGAAATTTACATTCAGGACAATAAAAAACAGGTATTGGTTACGGTAAGTGATAACGGCATTGGAATTCCGCGGAAATACCACGAAAAACTTTTTGATAAATTTACCGAAGCCCGCAGGAGCGGATTAAATGGTGAACAATCTACAGGCCTTGGTATGTCCATCATCAAAACAATTGTAGAATGGCACAAAGGAAAAATCTGGTTTGAAAGTGAAGAAAATAATGGAACAAAATTTTATATTGAACTTCCAAAAGCCTGATGCTTATTCGATAAGCAATCAAGCATGGAAATTCAATATATGGTACTAAATGGTTATCCGTCCGCCGGTTACCGGGATGGTTGCCCCTGCAATATAACTGGCTTCCTGCGAGGCTAAAAATACATAGGCTGGTGCTACCTCGGCGGGCTGACCGGCCCTACCCATTGGGGTATCTTTACCAAACTCCTCATGGTTTGGAATTGTTGAAGGAATCAGGGGTGTCCATATTGGTCCGGGTGCAACCGCATTTACCCTGATTCCTTTACCTTTTAATAAAAGTATCTGGCTCAGGTTGGCTGTAAAGTTCTGAATTGCTCCTTTTGTTGCTGCATAGGGCAATAATTGCTCGCTCGGAGAATAAGCGTTTACAGATGTGGTGTTGATGATACTGCTGCCAGGTTTAAGATGGGGTTCTGCAGCTTTGCACATGTAAAACATTGCCGTAATGTTGGTGCGGAAAGTTTTGTCCCATTCCTCAGCGGTAATATCACTTAGTTCTGCCCGTGCCATTTGAAAGGCTGCATTGTTAACCAGAATATCGATTCCCCCCAGTTCTTTAACGGCCGTATCTATAATATGTTGGCAATGTTCTTCCTCTTGAATATCTCCCTTGACCAAAACCGATTTCCGTCCAGCTTTTTCAACCAAATCAGCGGTAAACTTTGCATCTTCATCTTCTAAATCATCCAGATAACTGATTAATACATCGGCACCCTCTCTGGCAAATGCAATTGCTACTGCCCGCCCGATGCCCGAATCGCCACCGGTAATAATCGCTCTTTTTCCTTCAAGCTTACCACTGCCTCTATATGATTCCTCTCCGTGATCTGCTTTAGGTTCGAGCTCACTTTCTGTTCCAGGTATTGGCTGATCCTGGCGTGGGAATGGCGGGTTTGGATATTTTTCTGTTGGATTATCTGATAATTGCTGATTGTTTTCCATAATTTAATGTACTAAGGTTAAATGTTGTTTAAGGTTTAACAGCCCCTGATGGTATGGAGTTTTTTGTTTTTTTTAAAATAAGTATAAATCACTTCTTAGGTATTTATACGGTTTTGATGTGAACGAAATTGGAATAGCAGATCTAATAAAAACTGTGCATAGAATCGTCCATAATGTAAAATTGAAGCAGAATTTACACCAATAAAAAATTGAAAAAGAAAAGCCCAATAATGGGCTTTTCTTTAAAATGGTGGAGTTGTTTTACGCGTGGTATCCCTTTTAAGGGTATCGCGCTTACTGCTGTCTTTTTTAGACGGCCACTGTTTGCTTTTAGCAGGTTTAGTTTTCTCCGTTTTCTTTTTTGTAGTGTCCTGACGGGTTTGTGCAATTGAGGCCACACTGATCGTAAGTGCAAGCATCATCATCATAAGTTTTTTCATAAGTATTGGGTTTTTGTTAATACCACTTATAAAACAATAGTTCTTTTGTTAAAGTTTAGTGTTTTTAGCAAAGCTTATATTCATCTTCCGCCAGTTATGCAGCAATTATTATTTTGTAGATATAAGTAACCTTTCAGATATTTTGCGATATCTTTTTTCAAACCTTCGCTGTTTTCACTTTGTTTTATAGGTGTTAAACCAAATTGCTCTTGCCTGAATAATTTGTGCCGGCTACAGCTGTATCACCATTACTATTATTACTTAATGAAAACCGCTAAAAAATTAAGCTTTTGTTTATTGCTAACCATTGCACCGCTTATATATAGTTGCAAGCACGATGAATCGGAATTTGCCATGCGCGATGATCAGTTTATTGATTCCGTTTATCCGGAAATGCGTTACCAGCAACAATTGAATCTCGAATTGCAAAAAATCCCAAACCGGAAAGATATCAATAGCTTGGGGTATAAAAGAGCAACAGATAGTGAAGCCTATTTTAAAGAGTTAGCTGCAAACGCAAATATTCAGCAACAGCCTCCGCTTCAGCAAGAACATATTCAAAAACTTAATCTTCTTCGCAGTCAGGATTCGGTAAGGTTAGCCGATTTAAAAATATTACTAATTGATTCTGACCAAAAAATTATAGGCTATCATGTAAAGGCAACGGGTTCTACCGGTTTGGAGAATGCAGATTTAAGAGTTTGGGCCGAAAAAAAGCTGCATTACTGGACAACAGATTTAAATGAATTGCAATTATTAAAATGACATTTTAAAATTTCCACTACAAATCGTTTAGTAAACCAAAATAGAATATCATCATAATGGAAACTTAACGTAATGTTGTGATTTTGAGCCTGCCGAAACACTTTAAAGCATTTTTAACTAAGTTTTTCGACAGGCTCAGGATGATAGATCAATGTTGACAATTATAGTATGCTTTTAACTTAAGGCTATATTTTCCTTTGGATTTTTATCAATCAATTGACGGATTTTTTCGAGCAGTGCAAAAATATCAAAGGGTTTTATCACAAATTCTTCTGCCTTGCAACCGCTGTTCATGCGTTGCAGATCGGCATGTGCACTCATCATAATTACAGGTGTGTTACTGGTATTTGGTGTCGATTTTAGCAGTCTGCAAACTTCCAGTCCGTTACCATCAGGAAGCATCACATCTAAAATAAAAAGATCTGGTTCTGAGTCTTTTTTAGTAAGAAAATTATTCACTGTGCTATAGCATTCTACCTGGTAGCCTTCCTCTGTGAGAAGAAAATTTAATATATCCCGTATGCCTTCATCATCTTCAAGAATTCCGATTAATTTGTTCATATTGAAATTATAGTGTTTTGTATGGGATTTGTGTGATTAGATAAGAAATGCCTGTTGATACTATTCATCATCAGCAGGTTTATCTTTTGTACCATCCTCATATCTTTCTTTTCCTGTTTTGTCATCATGTACAATAAGTGATTCAGGAGCTGCTGCGGTTGGATTAGATCCGGTACCCGAAGTTTTTGGTACACTTAAAAGATCATTGTTGTTGCGCTCAGGAGTAATTTCTACAGCATCATTGCCAAGTGCAATCTGGCTTAACTGGTCGGGATCTTTTCTCCCATTATTTTGCTCGGTTTGTTCTTCGTTATAATCTGTATCTGCCATATCTATACTTTTAAAAGATAACAATGAAAAAAAGACTAAAGTTTTATGCTTGAGAAAAAAGGTTTGTGGTGAGGATTATAGATGAGATAATAGGTTGCATTTTATAATCTCTTAATATGTAGCCCTGGTAGTTAAAGGTAAGAGAAGATATAATAAACTTATTTCATATGAAAAAGTTGCAACCTTAAGTTCTCTTGATTTTAATTTTCAAGGACAAAATAGATTAATTAATACTAGAGTTTAAGAACAATCTAACTAATTCGATTTTTATGAGTTTTAATATTACACTTAAATATTTTATATTTGTCATTTTGACAACATTAATTAATACTTAAATGCATGATAAATCATACATAAATATTTTCTCTATTAAAAGTTTACTTTACTTAAAAAAAAATAGATTCACTGTTGCATTTGCTGCATGCCTAATATCTTCTTTTTCATTTAATTTGGAGAGTGATATCTTTGGCAAACAATTGCATTCTCCGATCTTTCAATTAACATGTTTAACGATTGGAGCTATAATTAGTTTTTTTACACTTTTTAAAACAGGATTCATCTCAATTAATATACTTGATGTTTATGTAATGTTTTACATTGGGTATTTTTTATACCGTACAATAAACTACACGTATCCTTTTGTCAATCAATCACTATTATATAACTATATTTCTTATGCTTGCATTTACACTACAATCAGGATTACATGTAGACGAGATCAGTTAAGTCTGAAGGTAATCAATGTAATTCTTTTAGTTGCTTTCACAAATGTAATACTTGTAGCATTACAGTTTTTTGGAATTATATCACATTCTAACAATCTGGCTATAGTTAGTGGTTTTTTTGTTAATCCTGGGTCTTTAGGTGGTTTTATGGCCAGCGTCATCCCTCTAGTAGTTACCTTAAATTTGCCAGTCCACCTGTCAAAATGGATTAAAGGTATTTTTATCTTTTTTTTAGCTGTAACATTATATCTAAGTTTTTCAAGGGCTGCATACATCGCTTCAGCTATACCTTTGATTATATGTTATTTTCCGTGGTCAAAAATCATTAAAAACAGGCTTGTGTATATAATACCAAGTTTGATTATTTGCGTAACTGTTTTACTACTGTTTCAATTGTATAAATTAAATCCACTTTCTGTACAAGGCAGGATCTTGATATGGAAGGTAAGCATTCAGATGTTTCTGGAAAGACCAATCTTTGGCCATGGTTCAGGTGCTTTTATGGCAAATTATAACACATACCAAGGCGAATATTTTCAATTATCGATGGGAACATCTACAGAAAAAATGTTGGCTGGACCAGTATATGTCCCTTTTAACGAATTTTTAAGAATATTGATCGAGGGTGGTATTTTTGGCCTATTTCTTTTTGTTAAGATTATATTACAGTTGATAAGGACTATACGTTGCGCAGGACGGAAATTCATCCCCCTACATCTTTCAGTTTTTTCAATTTTAATATTTTCACTTTTTTCTTATCCTTTTGCTGTGGATACCAATTGCTGTGTATTTTTTGCACTACTTGCACTTATACCTACAAAAACTATTTATATAAAATCTATTGCTCGAAATATGGGCTGGATGATCATTCCTATATACATATTTATATTCATATCAACTTTCCATTTCATTAGTTCAATAAAACAGTGGAAGGCTGCAAGTGCTATGTGGGATTATAATGAATACCAAGCACTGAAAGAATATAATCGCATTGCTGCTGATCTGGCTTCCAATTGGCCATTTATGTACAATTACGGAGCAGAACTGTTAAGGCATGGCCATACGATTGAGGCAATCAATATCCTAACTCAATGCAGGAGGCTAGGGGATAATGTTTTGGTAAACAATCAGCTCGGTCAAGCATATGAAAATATAGGGCACTATAAGCAGGCAGAGACATATTTTAAAAGATCCACCTATATGATTCCATGTATGTTAAGCCAGAAATTCGCTCTTTTTAAGCTATATGAGAAAACAGGAAATTGGGAAAGATACCTTAATACAGCTAAAGAGATCAAGTATACACCTATTAAGATCAAGAATCATGAAGCACTATTTATAAAAAAAGAAACACAATCTTCTATACTTAAATACAAAATCCAAAAAAAATGAAAAACAGATCTAAATTTTATGTACTATTTAGCATTTTGATTACCTTGCTATTAGGAATCAATGCCTGCAGGAAAGACTCCTCCAACGCACAGGCTGAACAACCAATCAACACCGACCTACTCGCTGCTGCAAAACAATGGAGGCAGGACCAGCTTAAAGTTGTTAGGGCAGCTTTACCAAATGATTTAAATATTAGGGAGTATAATCCAATGTGGACAAAAGCTCGTTACCGCAACAACTCTAATCATCAAAAGGTAATAGGCGTGCCTATGTTCTTTAGTGATTCCTCTTATATTGAAATGAACGTAGTTTTGATTGGTGAAAAAGCTTATGGTATTATCAAAAAGTATCATAGAAACGACCAGTATAAGCTTGATGTAAAAATGTTTTCAAGTACAGGCAGCTTACTAACATCAGGTGCATACGATTCCGACCGGGGGATAATGAAACAGTCAAAGATAAAAATAGCAGCCTTACAGAGCTTGACACCGATGAACCGGATTATGGCAGACGGTGGTGGTATTGATTTAGAGGAAGTAACGATCCATGGAACTCCACCGCCGCCAACAACTCCTGGCGATCCAGCTTTTCCGGTTAACCCTATCTCTCTTCCGGGTGGAAATAATGGAGGAGGTACTGGGACTGGAAATGGAGAAGGTGGTGGTTCAGGAGGTGGCATTGGCGGTAATATCTCTGGTGAAGACAGTTATGAATTTCCAGAAGCCTCATTGGACACTTCAGCAAGACCTTGTTTAAAAAGTATATTATTAGACCTGAAGGCATCTGCCAATGTTCTTTCTTCCCTGAAGAAAATCTTTAACTATGAAACAGGAATGAATAATGTATCTGCTATATTTGAAAAGGTTGCTACTACCCCGGGTTGGGATGTTAAGATTGGAGAAAAAGAAATTCCGGATGAGGAAGATCCTAATACCGGTAGCATCACACAGACAAACGCAGACACCTACGGACTTAACGGAAGTGCACACATAGATTTTAATAAAACATTATTGAATGCCGGCACTAACCTTTCAATTGCAAGGACAATGATCCACGAAAGCATGCACGCATATTTCCTTTATGGGATGGCAAAAGCCCATGAACCAGGATATGCTGCTTTTCTTGAAGCGAATGATCTTCTATATAAGAAGGATGGAGGTGAAATAAGAGATAAAGAACAAGCACAGCATGAGCTGATTGCGAAGAAATATGTTGAACAATTAGCAGGTATGTTGGCTTTTTATGCTCGGATAAACAATATTACATCACCAGATGCGTCTCTAACAATAGATGAATATTGTAAAGATCTTGCATGGGGTGGCTTGATGAAAACTAAAGCTTACCGTTCTGCACCGAATAAATCTAGGATTGAATCAAATGTACTTAAAGAAGCAAAACACTCACAAGGATCAACTACTAAAAAAGATTGCTAATGAAAATATTCATAACATGCCTGCTAATATCCCTTATAGGAATACAGGCGCAAGCACAAATAGATAAAAAAGAGCTTTATAAGATACACAAGCTGGTGCAGCAAAGCTTATCGTCAGAGGGAAAATATACCGTCTACGGTAGCACAAAAAAAAATATAATCCGAAATTTCGATTTTAAAAATCCAGATGGTATCGATACATCTGCGTCAAATATCTGGAAAAGGGCTGAATGGAAAAATTTTCTGAACAGCGTTGATACTTCGGCCGTTCCGAACTATTCCTTGTCTACGGCTGGTAAACCATGGTTTAAAAACAAAGGAAAGGTGAAACGTACATTAATCTTCGCACCAATTATGTTGAGTGCTGATGGCAATTTAGCAGTTTCAATAGTGAAATTAGCCGATACAGGTGGTGGATCATCATCCAGTATAGTTTATTTCTTACAGAAAGAGAATGGGAAATGGATAATAAAGCAGGATAGATTGATTTCAATAACCGATTTCTCATAAAAAAATATCTAATTATTAAGTAAACAAATGAGCGGTTATAATACCGCTCATTTTTTAACCATATTTTAAAATACACAGGTGCACCAGGTAAATCGAATTACAAACAGATAAGAATTCTCAATAATAAACAGCACGCAATGAATTAAAACTTTCTTTTTAAAAAAAAATAAATGCTTTTTTTCGGTTATAAGAGACATTTTCTCTTTCTTGAATTAGAAATTTTATAAAAGTTGCCCCTAATTTTCCCTCATTTCAATATCCAAGTAAACTACTTATTGCTCATGCGGTTAACACGTCTTTTTATCCTCAGCCAGTATTTATAAAACTTTTTATTCGGCGATTGGATTAAACCTTATATAACATTCATCAGATTAAAAGCGGTAATCAGTTAAGGCTGTTCCACTATAATCAGCAGCGTTAAATGAAGATAAGAGTTTACCCAAACGGAACAGCATGAAACAAAATGCAATAAGACAAGCTGGATATATTGCAAAACCAGAATATCAACGGAGGCCGCCAAAACGGTTGTTGATTATAGAAGACGATGCTGCACTTTCAGAAGTACTGGCAAATATTTTTACCGATTTGGGATTTTACTGCGGTTTTGAGGCAGATGCACCCGATATTAGTCATATTGAGGCATTTGATCCTGATCTTATTTTGGTTGATTATCATTTGCCAAAAGTAAACGGAGCCGAAATTTGCGAAGCTGTTAAGCAAAATATAAATTTAGCCCAGGTTCCCGTAATTGTAATTTCTGCTTACAGTAAAATCATTCTCAACCTGGACGGTAGCTCATTTGATTGTTTTATTGAGAAACCCTTCAGCATAGAAGAAATAATGATGCCTATAAAACGCTTATTGGCCTCCAGAAAAAAGGTTAAAGTGAAGTAATAGGCGTAATTATTAAAAACACTTAGCCTGCACAGAATGAAAATTGGATGAGGGCAGATTTGACTTAATTCTCAAGTCCTTTTTTGCTTTCGGGTATGCCAAATAGTGGATATTCCATTATAGGTACCGCATTCGGATATTCCCTGCGGTCAACAATTCTTCCATCATTCGTTAGTCCGCCAAAGCCACTCATGTAAATTAAACGCCTGTTAAGAAGCAGTTCCAATTTCTCTTTCTTTTCCACCATTGTCATGTATCTTAAAATTAGATACGTAAAACACAAAATGGTGGATTTCAATATTTTTTATTAGCTAATAAAACCGTTTATAACCGCAAAGCGTATAAGAGCTGCCGTATTTTTTGCTCCGGTTTTATCAATAAGTGCCTGCCGGTGGCCCTCAATCGTTCTTTTACTTAAGAAAAGCTTGTCGGCCATTTCGGTATTGGTAAATCCTTCAGCTATAAGGTGCAGCACTTCCATTTCCCGGAGTGAAAAATCTATATTCTGCCCAACTGCGTTAGCTTGTTGCAGCGGATTAGAAGTTAGCTTATCGAGCAGTTTTTCTGACAGTTCTGCACACAGGTACCTGCCACCGCTGCTTACATAACGCAGTGCAAAATTAAGCTCTTCCTCGCTAATGTTTTTTAATAAATAACCGCGGGCACCTTCAATAAATGCCTGTGCAATGTATTTTTCATTATCCAGCATCGAAAGCATCATTACCTGTGTAGCCGGACTAACAGTTTTAAGCTCGCCGATTAATGTAATACCATCCATTTCCGGCATGTTGATATCGGTAAGTACAACATCTGCCTCTCCACCTTCTTTAAAGTATTTAAGCACTTCAATTCCGTTGTTTGCTTCGGCCACAACAGTTATTTCTCCTTGTGATTCCAAAAGCATTTTAATGCCATTCCGGACGATTTTGTGATCTTCTGCGAGTATTATTTTCAAAGTTGCTTTTTTTTAAATAGTTCAATTTTTTGTACGGTCTTTGGCCACTTTTTGCATGATATCCTTTAACCTGTCTATATGCTCACGGAGTTGCCTGTCACGTTCTTCCCATTCAGGGCTGTTACCACCATTACGCATCGTGTTTTTAAAGTTTCTCCGCTCTTCCATCATCCTGATGGCTACCCAAAGTGTTTCTTCAGTTTTATCGGCATATTCATCATCCAAAAATTGCTCGCCAAACGCATGCCCGGTAAAGCAGCGGTAGTGCTTAATGCCATTTGAATCTTCTACCTCCGTGAGTACACCACCACAATCAGGGCAGGTAAATGGCGTAGGCTTTCCAAGCTGTGAATTGGTTGGAAGACTTGTAGACATCCTCATGGTGATTTCTGCCTCCAGTTTTACTTCATCAGGTACGGGTGCAATATCACATTCATTTCTCGAATACAGATCGCTGAGGATATAGCCCATTTCTTCAATCTGAACCCGGTAATCAACCTCCATATTGCTGAGCACATTGTTTGGCATATCCGGAAATTCTGCCCCTTCGGGTTCCTGTACAATGCAGCGGCCGCCACATTTTTTTATTGCGGCCATTCCAGAGGTTCCGTCATCTAAAAGTCCTGTTAGGATAATGCCTGTTACACACGAATCGTATGCTGCTGCGGCAGTGCGGAAAAGTACATCAATTGAGGGCCGCCAGTGGTTTTCTCTTGCGCCACGTTTAATCAATATCTCATCTTTTTGCAACATCATGTGTGCATCAGCAGGTGCCAGGTAAATCTGTTGGTTTTTTATTGGGGTACCATCTTCAGGCACAGAAATCGGAAAAGCCGAATTTTTGCCCAGCATGTTCAATACTACATCCAACATTGCTGCTTTTCCAAGATGGATCACCACAAATACTGCTGCATCCAATTGTGCAGGAAGTGTGGATAGTAATTTGGAAACAGCCGATAACCCTCCGGCAGAGGCACCTATGGTAATAATATTTGTAATTTTTTTTTGCATAATCAAAAGTCTTTTAATTCAGAGGGATTGAAAGTGATGCTGAAACAAGCTCCATTATTGTTATAAACCTTAAATGTGCCGTTTAACATCGAAACCTTGTTTTTTATCCCCCTTAGGCCCGATCCGTTTCGCAAATACTTTTCGCTTTTCAAGTCAATACCTTTACCGTTGTCACATACGGTTACATTTACTTTCTCCGCTTCCGAACAAACGGATATGGAGGCCTGTGTAGCACCAGAATATTTAATGCTGTTGTTAATGAGTTCCTGGATAATGCGGAAAGTGTATAACTGTACATCTTCTGGCAGTTTATCGGCATCAATATGGATCTGGTTATTAATTTTAAACGCACTGTTGCTCAACCGCTGAGACATTTCCCTGATGCCGGCGATGAAACCAAAATCCCTAAGTATCGAAGGTGTAAGTTCGTAAGATAGGTCTCTGATCTCCTGTATAGCCTGGTCAATCAGTTTGGTTACATTACTCATTTCTGCCTTGAGCTGAGTAGTATCTGCCCTTTTAAGGTGGTTAATATTAAACCTGATGCCATACAACAACTGGCAAATACTATCGTGTAAGGCAGAACTGATTTTAGCCCGTTCTTTTTCCTGCGCTTCCAATACAGCCTGGCTTAACATTTTTTGTTGCAGGCGTTTATTTATTTCTTCCGCTTCGTGAGCACGTTTACGCTCGGTAATATCAAATAAAATACCAGTAAAATAACTGTCTTCTCCAGGTTTTGAAACCTCTCTACCTTTGGCCATAATGGTTTTAATAAGTCCATGGTTAAATTGTAGGCGAAATTCCATATCAATTTCACGTAAGGAACTGCCAGTTTCGCACAGCGATCTAATTTTATCCCTGTCTTCGCTGATGATCAGTTGCAACAGGCCATCTAAAGTATCATCGAAATCATTAGGACCTATTGCAAGTATATTTTTGCTAAACTCATCGAAATAAACTTTTTTGCTTTCCGGCCAAATGCCCCAGGTGCCTGTAAAAGATGCTTCGAGAGTTTGGTTAAGGCGTTCTGTTGTTTCTTTGAGTAATTGTACAGCATTTTTTGAAGCTGTTATATCTGTTACGGTAATATAATATTCGGTAACACCTGTTGATGAATTCTTTATTGCTGCACCCCCAATTTGCACATGCACCACTTTTTCGTGTGCGTTGTACATAAGCGTTTCGTACATGCTGTTTGCTTCCTGGTTTTCAAGGCTGATCATAAAAGCATAAAAATGCTCCCTCACCTCAGGCATTAAACAAAATGAAAACTGTTTACCCAAAAGGGCATTATTTTTTAAGCAGAGCATGTCCATTCCCTTGCGGTTAACCTCAAGTATGGTCCCTTTGTTATCAAGAATAAAATAGCCTATTGGGGCAGCATCAAAAAAGCCTGTAAAACGCTCACGTTCAAGGTCAGTAGCACGGTAAGATTCGCGAAGCTCATCGTTCTGCATATCTACCTCTATCTCGTGGATCTCAAGCTCATTGAGCAGCACAGCCATTTCAGTATCGGCAGGTAACTTAGTACCGTTAAATACCCTCTCAGAGAGCAGTTCTTCCGCTTTTGTACGCAGTGCCGAAAGGATTACTTCTTTTGATGTTTTGTTCACTCTTTTTATTTTTCCCTAAAACTTAGCACCATGATGAGGGTACTCTCTGTTCCCTTTTCCATGATTCTTTCAATCTTAATTTCCAAGTGTTTCGTACCGATTCCATTAAAATGATGTTGCACATAAATTTCTTCACTTGATGGAGAAGGATCAGAGAGCCTGTCGGAGAGAAGATCCATCTGCCATTTATTCACAACAATTTCTGTAAAAGAAAGTTCTCTGATTTCATATTCCTTCATCTTAAACATGGCCTGAAATTTTTCATTGCATACCAGTACTTTACGGTCAGCATCAAGCACTACAGTGGCTTCAGGATGAAGATCGGCAGTTAATTGCCCATATTGTAACAATCCCGTTATCCTTGCATTCATCGATTTCATTGGCGTAATCTTAGTAAATGTAAGTACCGCCCCGTTAATGAAATTATCCATGGTACGGTAAGGCATGATGCGCAGATTATACCAATCGCCGTTTTTGGTTTTAATTTCGAGTTCTTTTCCAGCAAGGCTTTCAATTACTTCCTTAATTGTAATTTCTATTGATGGATATTCGAAATTGGATACGATATGGGTAATGGACCGACCGATATCGCTGCCAATCACATTAAAAAGCCTGGTAACCTGGGGGGTAAAGCGTAAAATGTTAAGCTGGTTATCCAGAAATATGGTGCCGATTTCCGTATTGTCCAGCAGGTTTTTCATATCGTTGTTAAGCTGTGTAAGCTCTTCGGCCTTGTTCTGATACTGCAAATTAATGGTCATCAACTCTTCATTAAGCGATTGCATTTCTTCTTTAGTGGTTAAAGCCTCTTCGTTTGTGCTTTGCAGTTCTTCGTTGGTACTCTGCAATTCTTCGTTGGTAGATTTAAGTTCCTCTAACGAAGTTTCCATTTGCTCAATAGTGGTGTGCAGTTGCTGTTTAGTGTAAGTAAGTTCCTTTTCCAGTTCTTCAACCGCTCCTTCGCTAATGTCGCCTGTTGATTTGGATTTCCTTGAAAAAGATTTTCTAACGGGCCCTTTATCATAAAAGCTTACCAATAAAAGCCCTTGTAAGGCGGGCTCGCTTAAATAATCAACTGAAAAGCCCATTAAGTAAGAGCGGTTATTTTCACGGATTTTGATGTCTGAGATTTCAACCCTTGTATGGTTCATCAAACAGAGATGTATGGCGTTTCCAAGTACATATTTCAACTCCTCGCGCACCATTCTGTGTATATTCATCACCGCCTCGCCGGGATTGAGCTGTATAAACCGGTTCGTTTTGCCATTGATGTACAGGATTTCGCCTTTTTCGTTCAACAATAATGAAGCAGGGGTGTAGTTCTCCAGCAATACCTTATTGAAATTTTCGGCCATCGGGGTCTTCGCTATTGTTTTAGCTGCACCATCTGGCTTACCAAGCTTATCCTGGTTGGCAATATGGAAGGGGAAATCAAGTATTTTTCCGAGCGCGCTTACACCTTCTTTCCGTTCGAATATTTTCCATTTCGAATCAAGACTGTTAAAAATATCGTTAAAAGTACCCACCGATTCTGCCGGCCCCAAAAATAAAAGTCCGTTTGGTTGCAGGGAATAATGAAAAACAGGGATAATCTTTTTCTGAAGATCAGTGGTGAGGTAAATCATCACATTTCTGCAGCACAAAAGGTCTAATCGGGTAAATGGTGCGTCTTTAATCAGATTATGCTGTGCAAAAACAATCATCTCACGAATTTCCTTTTTTACCGTATATCCATTCGGTTTTTTGATAAAAAAGCGTTCAAGCTGTTGTGGAGAAAGCTCGGCAGTAATATTTGAAAAATAAAATCCTGCGCGTGCATGGTCTATGGCATTAGGATCAAGATCTGTGGCAAAAATCTGTGCCTTGGGTTTCCGTTTGGATTTAAGGTCATCTAAAAACTCAGTAACGATAATGGCTACAGAATACGCTTCCTCCCCGGTAGAACATCCTGCAATCCAGATTCTGATCGGTTCTTCAGGGCCTTTCTGGCTCAGTAAGCGGTTAATATGCTCTTTTAAGCTATCAAAAGCATGGCGATCCCTAAAAAATTTAGTTACGCCAATCAATAGTTCATTAAATAAGATATCAATTTCTGCCGGATTTTCCCTTAAATAATTTACATATCCCTCATAATCAGGTAGTTGATGAAAAGCTATTCTGCGTTCTATCCGTCGCGAAATGGTGTTTTTTTTGTATCAACTGAAATCATGCCCGGTTTGCGAACGCAGCAACATCAATATTTTTTGTATGTAAACTTTGTTGGCTACCGGAGAGCTGAGTTCTGAATTTTCTTCGGCGGCAAGTGCCGGATGGTTTAGGTATTGAATCAATTTTAATGGCATTTCTTCCGGTGGAAGAATATAATCTGCCATATTTGTTTTTATCGCCGCAGAAGGCATGCTCGGAAATTCTGCCGTTTCAGGGTCTTGCACCATCGCCATTCCCAGCTTTTCTTTGATCATCCTGAGGCCGGTTTCTCCATCAGCACCCAGGCCCGAAAAGATGATGGCAACAGCCATGCTCCATTGATCTTCAGCAAGGCTTTGCATAAAATAATCGATAGACATGTGGGCACCTTTTTGCCTAGATGGGTTAAAAAGTAAAAGGTGGCCGTTATGTATGCCCATATCAGTACCTGGAGGGATGATGTAAACGTGGTTTTCGCGCACTTGCATCCCATCATCAGCGATTAATACAGGCATACTGGTATATTGCTTGAGCAATTTAGGATAATCTTCCGCTTCGGTATTGTCTTGATGAACAATGACCACAAAGGCCATTCCCGAACGCGCGGGCATATGGGTGAAGAATTTTTGGTAAGCTGATATGGAGCCACTTGCTCCTCCCATACCTATTATAGGAAATGATGCTTCGTGTGGTGGCGTTTCCCTGTTCAGCTTTTCTGAACGGTTTACCCGGACCTTATCTTGGTTTTCTTGCATTTAATTTATTTTTTGCATTTCCGGTTACCATGGGAAGTGGAAAAGGAGAACGCCGATACTATTTTACATTGCCAGGGCTGCATTATCTTCCCTAGCGGAACCTGGGGGATATCAATCCTGGCAAAGCACCGGTTAGGCTTTTTAAGGATGATAAAGGGATAAATATAAGTGAAATTTAAACGCTGTCAAAGCGCATCCTGCCCTCAGAAATAATTAACAAAAGTGGCCCGGGTTTACATATCGAGAACTTAAAAATGATAATTATTGTCATTGTGCTGGGAAAGAAGAGGATGCGCTAACTAGATTTTTTTATAAAAATGTTAATACATTCTTTGTTTTAACCGTTCTGTTGGTAAATAATTATCTTTTGGCTTAATTAAGCGTTTTAGCCAATCCTAAATAGTGGTTTACACTTTTTTGCAATAAGTGTAATAATGTTAAAGCTTTTGTTTTGATTCTTAATTTAAAGTTCAGGTAGTATTTTCATTAATTTAGGTAGTTGACTCGGATTTGTTGCAAAATACGTGGGTAATTTTTTAAACAGGGCTTACACTTTGAAGCCCTGTTATTTAGTATTTCCTGTATTGTTTTAACGACTTTTTTAGCAATAGCCGGGCCTGATGGATATGGGTTTTAACCGTGCCTACAGGTATATCAAGTTCGAGTGCTATTTCCTGGTATTTATAGCCTTCAAAATATTTAATAAAGGGAACTGAATAGGTTGTGGGGAGCTTTTTTAGTGCATTTTTAATGTCTTCCAAAGCAAATTTGTTCTCAGCATGGTTTGTGGTTGCGCTTGTGCAAAGCTGCTCTGATGAGATTTCTTCCACTTGTAAAACGCGTTCCCTGTGGCGTTGCTGTTTGCGGTAACTATTGATAAACGTGTTGCGCATAATTACAAAAAGCCAGCCCTTGATATTGGTTCCCTGGTCAAATTTTGAGGCAAATCGTGTGGCCTTTACCAAAGTATCCTGTAGCAGATCATTTGCGTCATCAATATCATTGGTAAACTTTAATGCATGCGAACGCAAGGCGCCTGCATGAAGATTGATGCTGTTTGAAAATTCGTACTGTGTCATAGGTAAAGTGTTTAAGGATGTAAATAAGTTTCCTCAAAGCATATACCATTTGGCATTGTGGTTTTGGTAATTTCAGAGGCTCACGTATAAACCGCAAATCACCTAAAAATCATACAGATATCTAATTTAATGCGGTAAATGCATCTATTTAAATATTGTTTCAGGCCAGAAAAAATGCAGTTTAAACAGATAAGATGGTCTTCGGGAAAGAGATGGATAATAGAAGTTTTAAAGTATAGTGTAGGAGATTCTTAGCTTTCAGATTTTAATATAATGGAGATTTTTCCATCTCTTTCCATAAAAATACTGTCAACGTGTTTTAAATCTTCCTGGTGCAGGAGGCTCCTAACTTCTTGCATAATATCAGAACGGCAAATCAATGCCCGTTTCATTTTAATTTCGTTAAACTTTCCCTGGTGATAAAGGAGGATTTTTTTGCCTTCTGTAAATTTTTCCAATCGTGGATAGCTGCTGATCAGCCAACCCCAGATCCGGTGGAGGAGCACCACAACGAAACAGGTTACCATTACTGGTATAAGTGGAGAAGCACCCACAACTGCACGGCTTAAAATTGCGCCTAGTAAAATTGCAATAATGTTATCAACAGGGCCTTTCATGCCGAAAGATCTCCGGCCTGAAATCCTGATGAGCAAAAATGCGAGTATAAAAACAAATACACCCCTAACCGACATTTGAAGCACAGTTAAGTCATCGTTCTTTTCGATCAGGTTTTGTATTGTTTCCATATTTTTTTGAAATTAAGGTTGTCCGCTTCCTCCAGCAGCGCCATAAATCTGTCCGGTAGAAAAACTTGCGTCATTTGCGGCAAGCTGCACATAAATAGATGCCAGTTCTGCGGGTTGGCCTGGCCTTCCCAGTGGTGTTTCTTTACCAAATTCTTTCAATTTTTCGGGTGTAGAACCTCCACCCATTTGTAATGGTGTCCATATTGGGCCCGGAGCAACACCATTTACCCTAATGCCTTTTGGACCAAGCTGTTTTGCCAGCGATTTTACAAAATTAGTGGTGGCGGCTTTGGTTTGCGCGTAATCATAAAGGTCAGGAGAAGGGTCGGTTGCCTGCACAGAGGTAGTACCAATGATGGATGAACCAGGTTTTAAATGCGGTAATGCTGCTTTAATAATCCAGAATGGCGCATATATATTGGTTTTAATCGTCCAGTCGAACTGTTCACTCGTTAAATCCGCAAGAGATGGAGTACTTTGTTGCCTGGCTGCGTTGCTGATCAGTATATCAAGGCCACCAAGTTGCGCCACGGCGGTATCAACCATTTTTTTGCAAAAATCTTCATTTCTGATATCCCCAGGGATAGCCACAGCCTTACGTCCCGCTTTTTTTATCAGTTCTATAACTTCTTTAGCATCAGGCTCTTCCTGCGGAAGGTAACCAATTGCAACATCTGCACCTTCCCTGGCATATGCAATTGCAGCTGCTCTACCCATACCAGAGTCGCCACCGGTAATCAATGCTTTTCTACCCATCAGCCTGCCCGAGCCTTTGTAACTGTTTTCTCCATGATCGGGTCTTGGCTCCATTTTGCTTGCCAATGCCGGCCATGGTTGGTTCTGGTGGTTAAAAGGCGGACGAGGGTGCTTTGTTGTCGGGTCTTCCAGTGCTGCAGGAGGCCAAGTATTATCTTCGGTTAAAGTTGCGGCACTTAAATTTGGCGATATGGCCATACCCGCCAGCCCAAGGCTAAGGCCGCCAATAGCCTTTCTTCTTGTAATTTTGTTTTCCATGTTCATAATGATATCTATTATAGGTATTTATATAACCAGAGCAGGAATTAGATGGTTTGCTTTTTTTTAGAAGTTTATCAGATGATCTTTCTCAAACCGGTTAGGCTTATTTCTTAAGATGCTTATGGGAGTCATAGCTATTCAGCATCTTTCGAAGCTGTAGCAGCTTCTGTTTATCCGAACAATTCGACAATTTATAATGTTAACATATATATATATAATATATAAAACGGTTTTATTTTAAAATTATGGATACACAGAAAGATAAACACACAACTGATGAAGATAAGGTTCTTCCAGTTCCAGATTCGCAGTTAGAGGGTAGCGATGCTGATAAAGCTTATGATGAAAATGGTGAGTTTGGGGAAAATACAAAAGAGAAAAATGAAGCGCAATCCAATACTCCAGAAGGTAGCGATGCTGATGGCTAATTAGCTTTTTACAGATTGATAAAATTGCAAAAGCAATTGATTAATAATCCTTATGACAAACCAATTTACCAATAGCTTTTATACTGGTACCAGCGGACTTTTGCTCCCAGTGCCCAATAAAGCTTTTTACCCGGAAGAATTTAAAGAAAAATCAAGACTTTGCTATTATGCTTCGTTGATGAACAGCATCGAAATCAATAGTTCTTTTTATAAAATTCCAATGGCCTCAACGGTAAAAAAATGGGCACAGGATGTTCCGGAAGATTTCAGGTTTACGTTTAAGCTTTTTAAAGGAATTACCCATAATCCGCAACTTGGCTTCGATCCATCCGATGTTTACAGGTTTATGGAAGTGATTTCGAATGTTGCAGATAAAAAGGGCTCCATTTTGATACAGTTTCCACCAAGTGTAAGGATTGCGCAAATCGGTCAGTTAATGCGTTTAATGGACGTGCTGAGTGATTGTAATGACCAAAAGCGGTGGAATATAGCATTCGAGTTCCGGCATCAATCCCTTTACATACAGCAAGTTTTAGATCTTCTGCAAGAAAATGGTTTCGGCCTGGTTATTCATGATAAGGGAAACGAAACTGGCATATTTGATGCCTTAAAGAGTGATTTCAGGTATGTAAGGTTTCATGGGCCGGGTGGTAATTACAGGGGAAGTTACCAGGATGATCTGCTTTGGGAATATGCAGGATATATCAATGAATGGATTGAAGGAAACAAAACCGTTTATGTGTATTTTAACAATACCATGGGGAATGCAATTGATAACCTGAATACACTTAATCGATTTGTAGGAGACGTTTTATCCTAATTTTCTCAGGTAAATGTTTCAATAAACTTCCACCCCTAATCAGAATGGAAGTTTATTTCACAAAATTAATTTAGTATTATAATTCCTTGTGCTAATCTTTTTTAGGTTCTACAGGTTCCTGCATTTTTTCCATTTGCGTAGCTTGTATACTATCGGGAGTAACATTACCAAGGGCAATTTGTACTTTATTTTTAAAACCAGATACCACCATATCCTGGCCAGCCAATAAAGCATCGTAGCCATCTTGTGCAACTTTTTGTGGATCGGCAAGTTCTCCTTCCTGTACAATTTTTGCATTCAGCATATCCGCTTTTCTGAAAAAATCTGTATCAGTAGCTCCTGGCAAAAGGGATGTTACGCTTACACCTGTATCTTTCAATTCATTGCGGATGGCCTCACTAAATGAATGCACAAATGCTTTTGTACCATGATATACCGCCTGGTAAGGCCCTGGAGCTTTACTTGCAATTGACGCAAGATTCAGAATTTTTCCTGTTCCATTTGCTACCATATCCTTCACAAAAAGCTTTGTCAACGTAACCAAAGATGCAATGTTCAGTTGAATAATATCCAATTCACGTTTAAGGTCGTTTTCTATAAATTTGCCGTAAACGCCTTGTCCTGCATCATTTACCAATACATCAACCTGGTGGCCCAATGCCTGTATATGTTCATAAAGTTCTTCCGCTGCGCCTGGTAGAAACAAGTCTTTACTTATCGCAATTACCTCAATACCTTGCTGTTCCAAAACTGCTGTGGTCGATTCGAGTTTTTGCTGGTCACGGGCAACAATAATTAGGTTGAAGTTATCCTTTGCAAAAAGTTTGGCAAGCTCAAAGCCGATGCCGCTTGTAGCGCCGGTAATTAGCGCGAAATGTTTTTGACTATCCATAATTTCCTTATTAGTTATTAATTCAACATAGCCAAAACTGAAAAAGATTTTATTTTTTTGATTTTCTTAAAATCACTTCAACACACAAAAGTTAAACCGGTTACTCATTTATAATGTTTTAAATGAAAAAATCGTCAATACCTATGGAAAAAACGTTAAAAGTGAAAACCAAAAATGTTACTGCGAATATTAGAACGTTACGGCAGTATAGGGAATACAGCCAGGAATACGTGGCCAGTAAAATAAAAATATCTCAGAATGGCTATAGTAAGCTCGAACTTGGTGCCATAAGGCTCACCATTGATCATCTTTTTGGAATTGCTGATGTGCTTGAAGTAGATCCATTGATTTTGTTGACCATTAAACCCGATGATGTGTTAAAAACAGCCATATCTGACCGGGTATCAAATCCAATAATGTTGTAATCCATTGTTAACTTTTCTAAACCAAGTAGAAATGGCCATTGTTTTAATAGAGAAGAAAGCAATGAGGCAGTCAGCATTAAAATCATAGTTTAAAGCCTGATAGATAAACACCTCAGAAGAAAATAATGTTACACACAGGCTTACTGGCGGGCGTGATGAGGAAGTAAATGTTTCTGAAAATTTAGCTTGTAATGCCGCTGAAAGACAGATAAAGAGATAAATTAAAATAAAAAATCCATGGAAAAATCGGGTAACAACTTGGTGCCACAACAGGTGGTGGGTACACAGATGGATGTGGTAGAGGAGCTAAAACTGAGTAGTTTAAGCCAGGCACAGGAATTTTTTTCCCTTGCCGCTAAAAAGCTATTGGCTGTTAATGAATGGGGAAGGATTTCGGGTTTGTCTGACTTTAAAATATATGATTCTGATGGCAACCAATTATCGCGGCCTGCTCAGAAAGGAGATTTTATCTGCATTGATATACCAGGACCAGGATCCATAGCTGGTGGTGGATTTGATTGGGTGCGTGTGGAAGAAATAAATATAGAAAATGATGGCGATTGTGAAATGATCGCAATGTGTGTGCGGCCCTGTTCAAACCCTTTTAGCAAAGGTCAGCAGGTTGCTCACTTTCTAAAAGATCAGGCTACATCTACTTTCATCATCCGGCGCGATAGAATAACAGTTTGGGCAGAAGAACACGGTAGAAATGAGGTAGCCAATACAAATGAAGGAAACTTACTCGATAGGGGTAGGAATCTTATTGTCGGGTTGGGTGCTAAATTAGGTCTGTCATACCCGCAATGGAAAATGTTGGTAAAAGGCCTGCTTGATGGAAAGCCTTAAATAGTTGTATTTTGCTAATTTTTCTGCTAAAAGTGGAGAATAAGCTGATATTTTTTGTAGTTTTGAACATTTTTTAACCTTAATTTATTGTAATAACTATTTTCTGCAACATTTCTAACCTCAAGTTTTTATCTGTCAAATTCTCAAGGATTCTGCGTTTAGTAGTTTAAATTATACAATATTTCGGGTTACAAGGATTAAAAATTGTCGGGAACTCGTCAAAATTAAATTATTGTATGTGGGTTTATTGGCCAGAAAGATGACATATGTCAATAAAATAACTATTTACCTAGTTCTTAGCCTTCAAAAAAACGATGTGGCACAAAAGTTGAAAAAGCATATGCTTTAATCAACTATCTCTTACGAACCTATGTTTAACAATTCTGAATTCGACAGTTTCAAAAAAGATATCTTAAAGCGCCTAAGGCCTGCCCTTAAACCTTTGGATATTAAGAATGACTTTCTGGAAGTATCAACAAGCTACCTGGGGGTAGCGTATGAAGTCCGCATTATGGGCGGACGTGACTTAAATGGCAATTATTTTTGGGAAGTGGTTAGGGTAATCAATAGAAGTATTATCCCATCCAATCTTGACTATAGCATTTCTAAAGTAAATAATGGCTAATTGCGCTTAGCCCAAATTCACTAACACTATTATTTAAGATAAATTGCATCACTTTCATAGTGTAAAAGCGTGAATTATAAGGTACACAGTAAACACTGCATGGGATGTTTATCAATAAAGAACCAAAAGTATAGCCAATTATAGTAAGCTTAATGACTATAAAGGGCTATTTGACACTGCCTGTTGTAGTGCTACTTTTGTATTCTTCATAAATCACGGGACGATTTTTTTTCTACACCACCTTTCGGATGAGAGGTGGTGTTTTAAATGATTTACCTAAGTTATAGATTTATATTACTTAAACCAATAGCCACTTTATAATACAGCTTATTATTTATTCACATTAAATGTTAGTAAGGTAGGTTGTGTTTCATTGGGATGTTAATTCTTACCCTTGTTCCTCTGTAATTTTCGATAATTAAACCTGCTTTTAGCCTTTTGGCTCTTATCCTGATATTTTCCATGCCTACTCCTGCAGATTTATGCTCAGCCGGATCGAAACCTATGCCGTTATCTTTTATAGAAAATATAAGCTGATCTTTTTCAACCTCGATCAGAAGTTTTACCTCTGTAGCTTTGGAGTGTTTAAGCACATTATGACCAATTTCTTTAGCAATGAGATAACAATCGCGTCTACTCTGACTTTCCAATTCAACAGCCGGAATAATTTCGGGAAGTTCGGAGCTGAACACAATATCAGTATGTTCGAAAATTTTTCTAACCTGCTCATCAATGAAATAGATCAAGCTTTCCAGATGGTCGCTTTCAGCATTCGAGCTCCAGATAATTTCTCTGATTCGCACCGTTATTTCACTTATCATGCCTTCCAGGTTTTTAAGTTCGGTAACCTCAGGCATTATCCGGGCTATATGTTCGGCGTATAACTTTATTGCAGTAAGTCCCGATCCGATATCATCATGTATTTCTCCACTGATTCTGTCACGTTCTGCCTTGATCAGTAAAGCCTGGTTTTTATACTTTCTTTTAAATTTTACTGAAGTTCTATAATATTTAAGCAGAATGAACAATGTGAACAGAATGAGAACGGCTAATAAAATGTGTAAAAAATCAAAAGGTTTTTGATGAAAATTGAGCTGCATATTTTTTGGTCTTTATTAGATGGATGTGCCTATTTGTTCATTATGGTAACTTTTTGTATTATTTATACTACTAAATTTACCCATTTTTGCGTTAATGTGTATTACTATTTCGCCCTTTATATGTATTTGCCATAGGTTAAATAAGTACAAATCATACGTTGTAACTATGTGATATCAAAGGGCATAGATAAAACTTTTCTTTTTTATAGGTTTGTACCGTTCAGTAAAATGAATAAAAAGGTTGTCTCCCTTCTTAATAAATTTCTTAAGCCACACTAGCATCAACATGTTTTAGAGTGGTTTACCGAAAAAACTGTGAAGATAAAATAAAAAAGGGGTAAGGCATATAACAATATTACCTAAAAATAACGCATTATTATGATTTCGGTGTCAATTATTGAGGATCACAGTCTTTACAGGAACATTTTGGCAAGTTCCATCCTCGAAAACAAGTCTTTTGAATTAAAAGGTGTTTATTCCTCGGCGGAAGAAGCATTAGAAAAATTGCCGAACGAATCTCCGGATATCGCTATAGTAGATATCAAGTTGTCCAACATGTCGGGTATTGATCTTGTGATGCAGAGTAAAGAAGGCTTAAATAAAACACTTTTTTTAATGTGCACGGGTTTCCAGAATGATGAAAAGATTTTCAGTGCTTTACAGGCTGGAGCATCCGGATACATCATTAAAGGTTCTACATCGACAGAAATTCACGATGCACTGATTGAGCTTTATAACGGAGGTTCGCCAATGAGCCCTTACATTGCCAGAAAAGTGATTAGCCTTATCCAGGGAAGCAAGCCTACAAAGCAAAAACTTGATTTAGGCTTAAGCGAACGTGAGCTTGAAGTTTTATCACTTTTAAGTAAAGGTTTATTATATAAAGAAATTTCAGAAATGCTTTTTATAAGTCCGAATACTGTGAAAAATCATTGTAAAAACATCTATAAAAGGCTTCATGTACAAAATAAGATAGAAGCACTGAATAAATTTAAAGATTACAGTTATAACTAAAACATTATTAACCATTGTATGCGTATTCCCTAGTACGCTTGTTTCAACATAACCAAAAAACCAAGCCATTCTAATATTCGTATGGACTAGACTGGCGATTTTATAGTTCCGATTTCGTTTAACGCATTATATGTAAGCAGAATGAAATTATATGAAAACCTTTAAAAGTACACCCTGTTGTTGTGTTGTTGTCAATCCCTATTATTGTGAGGTCATCCTTATTGATCTAATCGATTTTAATTAGCCTTAATAGGCAGTAACCAATTTTAAAGTTTATTTTCCATATGATTAAATTAGCGTATAGCACTCCAATTTCCAGACTTGATAAGATTAAGGTTGGTGATGAAATTACTGATGAATATCAGTCTACAGGTAGGGTTACTCAGATAACCAAAAATATTAAAGATAAGTTTACCGAATTTATATTTCTGTTAGACAGCAGACAAACCATTTTTATTCTCTGTACTTCGGGTTGACTGTAATATAGCATCCATTGTTACAGCAATATTAATTTATTGGTACAAAACATTCGTTTATATTCATTGAGTGGAGAAAATTGCTATATTGTAGCCAAATCCGATCGTCATGAAGAAACGTTATTTTGCTAAAGTAGGTGTTGCTGTTACTTTTATTATTGCTATTACGTTTTCAAATTGTAAAAAGGCCATTTTGGCCGCCCCGGAAAATGTTGTTCCTCCAGAAACTGTTGGAGTAACCCCTCCATTAAGTGCCGAACCTTTTAAAGCTTTCCTTGGCGTAAATGCCTTCGAGTGGGATTATACCACAGATGCAAACCACGGGCAAGTGGATGAAGCGAGGTTTCAGATTATTAAATCCTTTTCAGGAATAAGGCACTATTTAGATTGGCAGCGGATAGAAAATAAGGATGGATCGTTTACTTACAGCCCATCACACTATGGGGATTGGGATTATGATCAGATTTATCAACGCATGAAGGATGCTGGTAAAGATGTTCTTATAGATTTAAAGGGCTGTCCGGATTGGCTTTTAGCCACTTATCCTGTTGGTAAGCGTGATGCTGAAAACGTTCCTGCGCCTTATGGTTTAAACCGGTCTGAACCTGCTAGCTATATTAAACAGGCACGTGTGGGTTTTCAGCTTGCAGCCCGTTATGGTTCGAACAAAAATGTTGATAAAAGTTTACTTCTGGCCGATCCAACGGTAAGATGGAGAGATGATCCACAAAATGTGCCAAAAGCTGGTTTGGGGCTTATCACTTATATTGAATGCGATAATGAGCGCGATAAATGGTGGAAAGGGCCGCTTGCACAGCAATCTGCAGAAGAATATGCAGCCAATCTTTCTGCTTTTTACGATGGCCATAAAGGCACGCTTGGTAAAGGAATAGGTGTAAAAAATGCCGATCCGAATATGATTGTTGTAATGGGCGGTATTGCTGATCCAGACCCTGAGTTTGTGCGCAAAATGGTGCAATGGTGTAAAACTAACAGGGGAACCAGGGCTAACGGGCAGATAGATTTATGCTTTGATGTTATTAATTACCATCAATATGCCAATGATGCTTTTAAAAATAACGGAAATGCTACAGTAGGTTTGGCACCCGAACTTTCAGATTTAGGTAGGGTAGCATCGCTTTTTAAAGAGTTTGCAAAATCAGTAAACGGCGGCATCCCGGTATGGGTAACCGAAACTGGTTATGATGTTGGCGAACATACGCCACAAAGAGCAATAAAAATTGGCAGCAAAAGTTCGATGGTTAGCCAGGCAGATTGGAACATGCGTACTGCACTTTTATATGCAAGATCAGGCATTTCCAAATGTATGTTTTACATGCTCGATAATGTTGATGTGAACAGCTGGACGCAATATAGTTCATCGGGCTTTATCAATCCAGATTTCTCACGCAGGCCTTCTGCCGATTATGTACTCCAGGCGAATAAATTGATAGGTGAATATCATTATTCATCAACAATTAGTAAAGATCCATTGGTTGATGTATACATGCTTAACGGCAAAAAAACTTTTGTACTAACCATACCTGATCAGGTAGGTAGAACGAAAACTTATGATCTTGATCTTGGATCGAGTAAAGAAGCCATTGTTTATAGTTTCGCTATCGGTAAAGATCAAATGGATGCTAAAACAGTAGCAACCAAAAATGGCACTGTACAGATTTTAGTAACAGAAACCCCGATTTTTGTACAGGCAAAATAAATAGAGATTTAAATAGATTTTTTAAATGGATGATAGCGATAAACTATCGTCCATTTTTTTTTAAACTGCTTCCTTCAAGGTTTCTACTTTTCAAGTACATTCATTTAATATTATAATTCTTTTCCGCTTTGCTTACTGGAGTTGCTACATCTGCTAACTTTTCGGTTACGGTAGCCCTGCCATCCGCTTTAACCAGATGAAAAATCGGGATGCTCGCTCCAGTCCTTTAGGTTTGTTTGATTAATACCGTACGATTATCTGAGCTTAGATTTAACAAAGTTTGAGTTTTTGCTTGTTAGTCTGAGCGGAGCCGAAGACTTAAGTATTTCGTTAGAAAAGCCTTTTTCACATCAAATTACCTAACCCAAGTACTGATCCTGATTAATCATTTTTTCAACTACAACAGGTTATCTCAGCAAAATATCTAACTAGCCAGTATTGAGTATTCTTACAGTGTTTATTGCCGGTTTTTTTATTGATACTTAAGGGCTATTGAGCGCAGGGGATGTAACCAATAGCTTTGTAAGAGCTAAGGCTTAGGATCTAAACACGATTTGGCGTGTGGATTTAACTTTGAATGAGCCTTAATTTATATGAATATAAATACGATTAATAATGATTTCTGAGGGACAGAAACAATCACTTTATATCTTTCAAGATTGGAAGAACAATAAAGGAAATTTTAAGTCCCGTATGATCATGCTCTTCTACAGAATATCTTCAATAATATATCGGTACAAAATTTTACGGTTTATTTTTTTCTGGTATTTACTGCTTTACAAGTTTGCTATCGGCTGGTTAATGAATGTTGGTATCAATTCAAGTGCTATTATTGGTAAGGGCCTTAAAATTCAATATGGCTTCGGAACGGTGATTGGCAGCAATACCATAATCGGTGAAAACTGTAACATCAGGCAGCTTACCAACATCAGTTCGAAAATAAAAGAAAATGGAAGCTACAGTAAAGCACCCAGAATTGGTAATAATGTGGATATAGGAATTAATGTGGTAATACTTGGTGATGTAAAAATAGGCAACAATGTAATAATAGGTGCCGGCTCGGTAATTACCAAAGATGTTGAAGATAATAGCGTAATGGTAGGTAATACCGCCACTGTGTTAAAGAAGAAATATATTATTTCAGTTGAAAATACATAATGATACCATCCCTATTTAATACTCCTTATTTATCCATAAAATTTTGATGAAAAATATTGCTTTAGTGCTTTTAGTACCTCATATAGGGGGATTAGCCCTATCGGGCTATTGATTTAGGCTGGTGGATATATGACCTTTACGTCGATCTATGAAACCTATAAATCCTGCTAATTATACTGAAGAATATTAACGTCAGCAATAGAAAAAACTCAATGAAAAATCTTATTTTAAAGAACAACATCAAAAGCTTTACCAAGAAACAAATTCTTCTTGTAGATGGAGGATTAAACCTCGGAAAGTTATTGAACTTCATTTTGGCACCAGAATATAGGCTAACCATTAAAACCAGTGGTATTGACGCGCTGAGCTGGTTGGAAGAGGGTAACGACCCTGATCTGATCATTTCTAGTTTAAGAATGCCATATTTTGATGGGAACGCTTTTATTCAAAACCTTAAATGCAGCGGTTTCTACCGTAACACACCAATAATGGTACTTTCAGGAGAGGAAAACCTCGAAGAAAAAGTTAAAAGCATGGCTTTTAGAATCGATAGTTATATGGAAAAACCTTTCGATCCAACGATTTTGAAGACTCAGATCAGCAGGCTAATCGCATAATGAATACTCCGAACAAAGATAGTGCTGTGGCCAATGTACGGTCGGTGTATTTTGGTAAATTGTTGAGAGACACGATTTTTGAGAGCCTGGGCGGCTGCACAAAAGAACTTATTTTTATTGATGATTTTCAATCTTATATCCAACAGCAAACTTTTTTAAGTCTGCCGGATTTGGTAATGATTGAAGTGGATGAAAACCCCGATTGGTTTAATCAGGTTTCTTACATCAGGCAACATCCTATCCTCAGTCATTTAATTGTTGTACTAATCGGTACAACAGAAAATGCAGATTGGCGCAAAAAAGCACTACAGGTTAGGGCCAACGATTATTACCTGCATCCATTTCCGCAGGATGATTTTATTGCCAGGATTGCTTTTTTGGTAAAATTCAAAGCCATAAAACCTAACGTACTCGAAATTTCTGCAGATATGCAAGAGCGCTATCAGATACCGCTAAGCAAGCGGGTTTTCGATATTGTTGCTTCGGGCATAGCACTACTATTATTAATGCCTTTGTTTATCATCATTGCGATTATGATCAGGCTCGAATCCAAAGGTGCTATTGTATATAAAAGCAAGAGGGTTGGCGCAGGATACAGGATTTTTGATTTTTATAAATTCAGATCCATGCGCAGTGATGCAGATCAGATGATTGGCCAGCTTGCCAACCTTAACCAATATGCCAACGAGGGCAATCCAAAGGGAAAATCAGCATTTGTTAAATTTTCTAACGATCCAAGGATTACTAAAATAGGGAAAATACTGAGAAAAACCAGTGTTGATGAACTTCCTCAATTGATTAATGTATTCATCGGAGACATGTCGTTAGTAGGAAACAGGCCTTTGCCACTTTACGAGGCCGAGCAGCTTACTACAAATAAATGGTCGACGAGATTTAACGGCCCTGCAGGGTTAACAGGCCTTTGGCAGATAAGCCGCCGGGGAAAAAAGGATATGTCTGAGAGTGAGCGTAAAGAACTGGATAACTATTACGCCAACCACTATTCTATTTTTCTCGATTTTAAAATTATTCTAAAAACATTACCCGCACTGATTCAAAAAGAAGATGTGTAACAAACGTTCTATAAAATTATACAATTTATTTCCATGAAAATTTCATTCTTACTTATTATAGCCTGTAGTATTATCGGCTTACAATCTCAAGCCCAGCAAGCAGTAATCGGTGCAGTTGATAACACTGAGCTTACAAAATACATCGAACTTGCGAAAAAGAATTATGCAAAGCGAAAAGTGCAACAGGCTACAACTGAAAGCCTTAAACAGGATATCAATGTAGCAAAAATGTCTTATTTGGATCTTTTTGGTGCATCTTACATTTACCGTCCGCAGGGCAAAACAGTTGTAGATCCGGTTAATCCTTATAATGTGAATGGTTTTCAACTTGGAATTAATTTCAACCTTGGAACATTTTTGCAAAAACCCTATAATGTAAAAAAGGCAAAGGCAAACTATATGATTGCCAAATACCAGGAACTCGATTTCGACAACGGATTAATTGTTGAAGTGAAGAAGAGATATTATGATCTTTTACTGCAAACCAGCCTGCTAAAGGTTTATACTCAAAGTGCTCAAGACAGTAAAGGTGTGGCTGAAAGTTCGAGATACAAATTTGAAAAAGGCCAGGTAACACTTGATGTATACAACCAAATGCGTATTGCACAAACAACTGCCATTTCGTTACAGGTGCAAGCCGAATCTGATTATTTGAAAGCAAAAGATTTACTGGAAGAGGTAATCGGACAGCCATTATCAGAGGTTAAATAAATAAAAAAATCGTAATGGATATCAAAATATTTTTAAAACTCATTAAGCGCTATAAATGGGTACTGATTTTATCTCCGCTGATTGTGGGGATAGTTGCGTACTTTTTAGTTAAGCGAATTCCGAAACAGTATTATTCCGAAACACAGATATCTACCGGATTACTAGATCCCTCTAAAAAAGCAATAAGCAGTCAGTCTGTAGATTTTTTTGCAATTAATCAGCAATTTTCTAACATTATTGAAAAATTTGGCATGAAAAGGATGTTAAGCATCCTTAGCTATAACCTGATGATTCATGATTTGAGCGATGCCAAACATGCTTTTAGAGATCACTCAAAGTATTTAAAACCGATCGATGCAGCTTCGAGGGCTAAAATTCTCAGCTTATTAAAAGTAAAACTGGCTACAAAATCGCTGCTTACTTTGCAGGATAATGATGGAGCATATGCAATTTATGACCTGGCTGAAAATATGGGCTATGGAGAAGATGCATTAAGAAACAAGCTTGAAATTGCTCATGCAGGCAACAGTGATCTTATTACAGTTGGCTTTACCTCTGAAGATCCCAATCTTTCGGCATTTGTAGTAAACAGCCTGAGCCAGGAATGTATCAATATTTACAGCTCTGATGTTTCTACCAACCAGAACAATGCAGCAGCCGTTTTGGATTCATTACTTAAGGTAAAAGAACTGGATATGAACAAGAAGAATTCTTCTTTATCATCATTCAAAAAAACAAAAGGGGTATTAAACTTAAATGAGCAATCGGCAACGGTTTACAATGAAATATCCAAATACGAAAGTCAGCGTGCAGAAATGCTTCGTACCATTGCATCCAATCAGGCCGCAATACGTACAATAATAAGCAAATTAAGAGGTGGAGATGCTTTTGTAAACGGAAGCAGTTCTAGCGATAATAAAGCTATTGTGAATTTAAAAAGGCAGTTGGAATTGGCAAATAATGCCTACATAGATGGCGGATTTAAAGTTTCTGGTCAAAGAAAGATCGATTCTTTAAACAGGTTACTTGCAGCCAGAAGCAATATGAATTCGGATGACGACGTTTTGGATCCGCGTACTTCGAAACAGGCACTGGTACAGCAGAAACTCGATTTGGAAATTAAGCTTCAACAAGCTAAAAGCAGTATGCAAACGGTTGATCATGAGTTATCTACCTTAAGAGGAAGATACGCCAGTATGGTGCCTTACGATGCTGATATTCAGAACTATCAACGCGATGCTGATTTAGCCACAAAAGAATATATGGCTGCGCTCGATCAATCTAATCAAAGTAAAACGAGCAAAAGTTTAGGGATGCACCTTAAAATTGAACAGGCAGGTTTGCCTGGTAAAGCATTGCGCTCTAAAAAGGTGTTATATGTAATAGGATCAGGCTTTGTTGGTTTTGGTTTATGCTTTGGTGTTTTGCTGCTCGTACTTGTGTTTGATCAGAAAATAAAAGATGTAGATAGGCTTAAACTTGCAACCGGATCTGAAGTGATCGGGAGTTTCAGTAAAATTACCACGGGCGAGCGCAATCCTAGTTTTATCTGGAATGATAACAGTGGCGTTACGCATGATAATTATAAAAATGAAATCAGATCACTGAGGTTTGAGTTGCTGAAAAAAATGGATCAGAACAAAGAACAGGTGCTCGGCATTTCAAGTTTGTTGCCTAAGGAAGGGAAAACTCAGCTGGCCTATAATCTGGCGTATTCTTTTGCAATGGTAGGCAGAAAAACCTTACTTATTGCTGAAGAACTACCACTTGAAAATACTGAGCAAAAAAAGATAGAATCGAGCCAAAGTTTCCAGAATTTTATCGTTAAACGTAAGCTGCAAACAGAAGATCTGATTACGGTAATGACAAAAAATGCTGTTAAAAAGTCGCTTTTAGAAACGCAAAGTCTTAAAAACCTGCGCAGTGCTTTTGAGGAGCTTAGAAAAGAGTTCGATAATATTGTGATCGATATCAGTAGCCTTCAAGATCTTAACCTAACAAAAGAATGGCTGCTGTTTGTAGATATGAGTGTAATGGTTTTCAGATCTGGCAACACCATTTCTGATGATCAACGGAAACATATTGAATACATTAAACAGCAGCAAGGTTTTGCCGGTTGGGTTTTTTATGATCATCCGATAAACTAATCTATAATATTTAATGCAAAGAAGCATATTTATAGTTCTTCTGGTTTATTGTTTCACTTTTGGAATACTTTCCCGTGAAATAACAGGGCTGCCTTTCGGAGTTTTTGTTGAGGGTTTTCTGGTGCTCACCATTATTGCAACCCTTGTTTGTAAGCCGGGCTTTGATGCCAAAAGTAGCAATAACGATCTTTTCTATTCGCTGCTGATATGGTTTGTGTTGAGTTTACTTGAAGCATTTAACCCTGAAGGGAGCTTATTGGGTTGGCTTGCAGAATTACGCAGTATAGCACTATATCCTTTTATAATGACCTGGCTAGGACTTGTTATTTTTAAAGAACGAAAAGACCTGAATCTTTTTTTAACCATTATTATTTCGCTTTCGGTATTGGCAACTTTAAATGGCATTAAGCAACTATTTATCGGTTTATCGCCAGGAGAAAATGCGTTTTTACAAGCAAATGCTGGTACTCACCTGCTTTGGGGAAGGTTACGGGTTTTTTCATTTTATACCGATGCAGGTCAGTTTGGGGCGTCGCAGGCTCATATAGGCTTAATCGCATTGATTTTATCTTTTGGTAAAATGAAATTATGGAAACGCCTGGCACTATTGGCCAGCTCGGCTTTTTGTATTTATGGCATGCTTATTTCGGGTACTCGCGGAGCACTTTTTGCGCTGTTGGTGGGTGGTGTAATGGCAATTGTACTGAGTAAAAACCTAAAGGCAATATTTCTTGGTTTCGCTACAGTAGTTGCATTGTTATGTATTTTAATGTTTACACACCTTGGTGATAATAATTATCAGATATACAGATTACGCACGGCACTAAATCCCGAAGATGCCTCTCTAAATGTTAGGCTGATCAATCAAAATAATTTAAAAAGTTATATGGAAAGCCGCCCTTTTGGTGGTGGACTAGGCAGTTTGGGCTATAACGGCATGTTATATAATGGTGGTACGTATCTTTCTACCTTCCCGCCAGATAGCTTATTTGTGAAAATATGGGCCATGTATGGGGTTGTAGGTCTTACGGTATGGTTCTCCATTATGATGTTTATTTTGGGGAAATGCTGTGGTATCACCTGGTCAATCCGTGATAAAGATTTACGGATCAAGCTCGTTGCACTAACCTCAGGCTTTGGCGGCGTACTGTTTTGCAGTTACGGAAACGAAGTGCTTAATACCATGCCCACTGCCATTGTGATCTACCTTTCGTGGGCTTTCATATATAATGCCCGCCAAATGGATAAACCGATTGACGAACCAAAAGAATTAAACAATTTAGCTGCTTAATATGCCATTCGAATTTTTTGTTTTACCCGGATTGATATGCTTTATCTATGCTTTTTATAAGGCATTGGGAAATGCTAAAAAAACACATACCCGCCATGATCACTAACCTCCTTAATCTTTTTTGGCTGCTTATCCAGGTTTTGATAGGCTACAACCTGGTACTTCCATTGTTAATGGTTGTACTCTCCGTTTTTGTGCGTAGCCGAATGAAAAAAACTTTGGTAAAGCAAACACCCGATTATGCAATTATTGTAACTGCTTACGAACAAATAGATTATTTGCAACAGGTTGTGAAATCTTTGCTTGATTTGAATTATAGTAATTACATGATTTATATCGTTGCAGATAATTGTTCGGCAGCTGTATTAACATTTAATTCAGACCGTGTTTTGGTTTTAAGGCCTCCACATACGCTTGCCAGTAACGTTAAATCTCATGATTATGCGATTAAAAACTTTACCAGAGCCCATGATATCATTACCATTATAGATAGTGATAATTTGGTGCATCCTGAATATATCAATGAACTGAACAACTATTTCGACCAGGGATTTGAAGCCATACAAGGGCTTAGGGCAGCTAAAAACTTAAACAGCACCTACGCTTGCCTGGATGCGGCCAGAGATTTATATTATCACTTTTACGATGGGGAGTTGCTTTTTAAGCTTGGCTCATCTGCAACCCTGGCAGGCTCGGGGATGGCATTTAAAGCTGATTTATACCGCCAGGCTATCGCAAAGCTAGATTTTCATGGTGCTGGATTTGATAAGGTGGTTCAGGCGGGCATTCTACTTTCGGGTAAAAGAATAGCTTTTGCCAAAAATGCAATTGTATACGATGAAAAAACCGTCAATTCTGCTCAACTAGTTAATCAACGCGCCAGGTGGATCAATACCTGGTTCCGTTTCTGCGGTTATGGCATAAGTATAATAGGCAAAGGAATAAAGAGGATGAATTTAAACCAGATGCTTTTTGGTATTATTCTGCTTAGGCCACCTTTGTTTATTTTTCTTATTCTATCGGTTTTTTTCCTGATGATCAATTTGTTAACAGGAAGTGTAGCTGCGGTTTACTGGATTGTTGCAATTTTTTGCTTCTTAATCAGCTTTTTAATTGCTTTGTTGAGACAGCCAACTGATGCCCGCATTTACAAATCGCTGGCAGGTATTCCAAAATTTATTTATTTTCAGGTAGTTTCCCTTATCTATGCCAGAACTGCAAATAAGCGATCAGTAGCAACCAAACACATCATTCAACCCTAAATACAGCAATTTGGAAAACTTAGATATTATCATCGTAGGGCAGCAGGGCTGGGATACCAAAATAGGGAGTAATTGCAAAGATATTGCTGTACAATTTTCGGCCGCTAACCGTGTTTTGTATGTTAACCCATCGCTTGATCGGATTACAAAATGGCGTAACGGAAAAGATAAGGAGGTTATTGAAAAGCTTGATGTTATTGCTAGCAAAAAAAACGGCCTCGAAAAAATTAATGACAATTTATATGTTTTAAATTGTGATTGCCTGTTAGAATCCATCAACTTTTTACCTCCAGGGCAAATTTACAACTACCTCAACAGGCTTAATAATAAAAGGCTGTTTAAGGCCATAAAAAAAGTAACCGATAGTTTATCCTTTAAAAACGATGTGCTGTTTAATGATAGCGACATGTTTAGAAGTTTCTTTCTAAAAACGCTTTTAAAGCCAAAATTGAGCATTTATTACTCACGCGACAATATGCTCGCTACAGATTATTATAAAAAACACGGGGCCTATATGGAACCCAAAATAATTGCCCAAAGTGATTTATGTTTCGCAAATTCTGCCTATTTAGCGAGTTATTGTGAAAAATATAACCCAAATTCGTACAATGTAGGGCAAGGATGCGATTTTACAGCTTTCGATGAATTTGTTCCGGGTAAGGAAGAAAAAAAATTGGCGCATATTGCATATCCAAGAATTGGCTATGTTGGCGTTTTAACTGCTGCCCGGTTAGATATTTCGCTCATTGCAAATATAGCAAATGCTAAACCTGACTGGAATATTGTACTGGTTGGGCCCGAAGATACCAGCTTTCAGCAAAGTACTTTACACCAGTTACCTAATGTTCATTTTTTAGGTGCCCGGCCAGTAACTGAACTGCCAGGTTTTATTGATGAATTTGATATCTGTATTAATCCTCAGCTGATTAATGCACTTACTATTGGCAATTATCCAAGAAAAATTGATGAATATCTTGCATTTGGAAAACCTACAATAGCCACTAAAACGGATGCGATGGAGCCATTCCGCGATCATGTGCTTTTGGCAAACGATGCTAAAAGTTATTGTAATGGTATAGAAAAGCTTTTAAATGAAAAAGATCCGGTTTTGATAGATGAGCGGAAAGCTTTTGCCCGGTCGCATACCTGGAAAAACTCAGTTGGGATGATGTATGGATATATCAATAAAGTTAATCCTGTTGGCACATGAGAGTTGCAAATATAATAATGGCATATAAAAACCCAATGCAATTGGGTTTGATGATTGAAGCCATAGCGCATCCTGAATTTGATTTTTATATCCACTTGGATAAGAAAATTGCCATAGCCAACTTTCAGTATTTGCAGCATGGTCAATATTCTCATTTTGTACGGCATCTAACTACTAAATCAAATTTCAGTACAAGCTAATGCGTTTTATAAAATATACCTGAGCAGCAGATTTTGTAAGTATCAGTAATTCTGAAAAATTTTTTGCACTCAAGTTTGATATCGATATCGATGCGGAAATGCTCTCGCAGATTGATGAAAAAATCTGTACAAATGTTCAATAAAAAAATAAAAACAGCCTTTACGGAATATGGCGTTTTAGATCAAATATTCGATCAATCATGATGAAACATAGATTTTTAGTGTTGGATATGTTCAGGGGAATATTTGCATCCCTGGTTGTACTCTATCACATGAGCGCTTTTTCTGCTACCCCAATATTAAACAACAGCTTTGTAATGAATGCTGATATGTTTGTGGATTTTTTCTTTGTACTTAGTGGATTTGTTATTTGCTATTCCTATCAGCAGATTGATGATGTTGAGGAATTAAAATTATTTTTAACCAAAAGAATCAGGAGATTATATCCTCTGCATTTATTAATGTTGTTAATTTTCCTCGCGATAGAAGGAATTAAACTCGGTTTGGTTAACCACATCAAAATCAACAACTTTCTTGATAACTCAGCAATCACATTTTTTTCTTCCTTATTTCTCATCAACTCAGTCAAACTCCCTCATGTACACGATGTGAGTTGGAATATTGTAAGCTGGTCTATAAGTGCCGAGGTAATCAGTTATTTATTATTTGCTATCAGTTGCTATTTTATAAGTGTACGGAAGATAAAAATCTCAAAACCAATAGCTTATTTGTTAATAGCCATTTTAGCTGCAGTGTTACTGTATGCCATAACAGGCTCATTTAAGCTAGATTATACCTATGATTATGGTTTTTTAAGAGGATTAATAGGGTTTTTCGCCGGTGCGTGTTGTCTATATTGCTTTCAATACCTGCATCAGAAATATGCTCAACTCGGGCAATCGCTATTTAGCGTGCTGGAAGTTGGGGCGCTGATTTTAATTGTCGTTGTAATTGTTTGTGGCCAGGTAGTAAAACATTACGGTTTCATTTACGAAATTGTCTTTTTTATATCGATAACGATATTTGCATTCGAAAAAGGACTGGTTTCAAAATCCATCATCAAAATCGATCTACTCAAAAAACTTGGTAAGTATTCCTACTCCATTTACATGGTACATACGCTGTTTATCAGTGTGTTCAATGTGATTTTTATTAGGCTCTTTAAATTGCCTGAAGAAGCGTATGCCTACTTGTTTATCCCAAATTGTATTATTATTTATTATGCTGCAAAGTTTACCTATCAGCACATCGAAATGAGATTTCAGTATAAATCCAAGAAAAAGGTTATTGTAGATTAATTACTTTAACCTTTTCATGGTAAGTATATCGAGGTTGTATTTTACCTGGCGATAACTATCGCGCACTACCTTAATCATTATATTAGGGCTGTGTTTCCAATTTGCTCTTTGCATGGTGCTTGGCTCGTTAACTGAATTGCGTTGTAAAAGCAAATTTGCAAAATCTTTATAAAACAAGCCTTTTCCTTTGTTCTGGATAAATGAAATACACATTTTATATTCCGTCAAATCGCCTTTTATGCCTTCTGGATACCTGCCGAACTTGTCGAAAAAATTGGATCTTCTTAAATGGGGGTGGTCTGAATAAAAGTAAATTTTAGAATAATCAAGGGCCATTGCTGGCATAAACATTTCATCGAAATCATCATCAAAAGGTTTACGATAAGGATAGGCAGAATAGGCGTAAAATCTTACAATATCCATTTCCGCATCGTTGGCCATAGCAGCCAGTGCTGCGTTTAGCTTTTCGCTAAAAAGAGCACTAGGCTCAAAATCTTCCTGCAGATATAAGGTATAGGGCTTTAAAACGGCATCCTGTCCTTTGTTCAGGTTATTGCCCAAGCCACGGTTTTTTTCCGTTCCAATTAATTTGAAACCATAAAGCTTACTAAGTTCTGCTAACCGGTTGCGGATGATCAGGCTGCTGCCATCATCAGATACCACAATTTCGCCAAAATTACAGCCAATTTCTTTTAATTTGCCTAAAAGGTTTTCCAAGGAATCCGGCCTGTTATAATGGGTGATCAGTAATGATATTTCTGGAAAATTAAATGTTTTCATAATGGGATTATTCATTTTTACTTGTCTTCGTATCATGCGCAGGGTGCGCACGCAATAGGCTGGTAAGGTTGCTAAATTGTATTTTAATCCTCGAAAGCAGCGCAGCCGCAAAATCACCATCTCGTTGCAAAGTACGTGGGGCTGTCCATGCTCGGGCACGGTTGGTACGTACCGGTACAATTTTTCCGAATTTCATCAGGTCAAAGCATAATCTGCCATCTTCACCCCTAATATTGTGCATTACATATCCAGCTTCTAAACCAAACGCTTTAACATAACCCATGCTAATGCCAAATGCATTTAAATAAGGCCGTTTTACCTGCCTGAGTTCTGCAGCTAAATCTTTCATTTTTTCAAGAAGAAAAAGTTTCCAACGCGAAAAACCTGGTTCGGGTAAAAACGAATAGCGGCCGTATACGCAAGCAGTACCAGGTATGGTAAGTTTCTCCATCATATCGTTAACCCAGTTGGCAGGATAAACACAATCTGCATCTGCAAGCAAAATGTATTCGCCGTTTGCACGTTCCATTCCCATTTGCCTTGCCGGGCCGCAACCCTGAATTTCCTGAAAATAACTGGTAATGTTAAGGTTGTCAAGGGTTTGCTGTGTTCTGTCCGTAGAGTTGTTGTTAACCACAATAATTTCCAGTGGATAAGCTGTAACCATATTGGCCAGGCTTGAAATGTTACGGAGTATATTGAGTTCTTCGTTCCAGGCTGCGATTAAAATTGTTACTACAGGCTTAGGACTTTGCAGTTTACTTAGTTTAGTGTTAATTCCCTGATAAAAAGATGGAGGCACGTCGTTAACGCTTTTAAAAGCAAATTCGTATTGGTTTACCCATTTGGGTACTGAAAATAACGTTTTCATGGGTTAACAGTTTTTTTAATTTGAAATTGTAGTGGAAGTTTTGAATCCATTGGATATAAATTTTTTAATCTCTCTAAAACTTAGGATATAACTGTGAAAAATAGAGAAGTTCTGGTAGCCCTTATTGATGTAATAATAAGAGATAATAATGCCTATTAAGGTAGGGAAGAAGGTGCCGGCAACAAGTCCGTATATGTTTCCAAAAAGGTATATTCCGCCAAAATCTGATATTACATTAACGATAACCATTACAATTACCTTGTATAAATTGATTTGAGGCCTGTGTATTGCATCAAGGGTAACGCTCATAAAGCGGTCGGCAGGGTATAGTAAGGCAATTGTTGCGCTAATTCTAAAAATGTTTACTGCAATTTCACCTGCTTCTGTACCATCATACTTTCCGCCACCTATAATGGCTAGGGCATAACCGGCAAATATATAGGTGCCCAGTAAAAAAGGGATAAGGCCAATCGTGATGATGCCGATATATTTGCTCATGGTTGATATGAGTTTTGCCTTATTATTCTGATTAAAAGCGCTTGATAAGGCTGGCATAGCGGTTGCAACGAAACTTCTCAACGGAATTTCCACCACTTCCATTAACCTTCGGCCCAGATTATAAACAGCCAGTGCCGATGGACCCAACATAAAATTGATCACAAAGGTATCGGTAACCCCGAACAAGCTTGAGCTTATTGAAGTGCCAACGGTATATTTTCCGAAATCGAAAATCTCTTTTGTACAGGCTTTAGTGCGTTTGCCAAGGAAACCTATACCAGACCAGCCTAAAACGATGCATAATGTACTGGTTATTGCTACTGCAATAATATTGATATACATTAGGTTATATAGGTTGTTCTGTTTTGTTAATATTAAGAAACCAAGGCAAACGATAAGGAAAGTAACCTGAAAAACCCTGATATACATTAAACGACCAAAACGCAGATCGCCCTGTGCAATGCACATTGTTACGATCATAGGAAGAGATGCCAGTATATTGATGGAATAAAATTTCGCAAAATAGATCAGGCTTTCATCTTTGATCAGATAAGCAATAAAAATAAGGGGAATGTTGAGCAGTAGGAGAATAATTGTAGTTGCGGTGGCAATAAACCAGGTAGATCCGATAACTTCCTGACCTCTCGAAGGTGAAGTACCTGCATAAAACTTTACAAATGCCGTAGATAGGAAACCCTGCCTGAAGGTATCAAGAAAAGATAACATGGATTGAAAGAAAAACCAGATACCGATTTCTTTGATGCTTAACGACCGATACAAAATGGCTGTAAAAAGGAAGGTGAGCAGTGACATTCCCCCCGTACCCATTAAAGACAGGAAGTGTATATTTTTTAATTTAGAAATTAATTTCATTCAATGAGAAAGTATTTATCTTGCTTATTTAGCAGCCTACATTATATTGGTGTTATATCTTAATGTTGTTCAAAAATACTCATCCCGGGGTGCTATATAAATAGCCCTTAAATACTAATAAAAGCATCGTTTTAAGGTGTTAATTTTGAATGTTTCCAGCAAAAATCAGTAGATGCATTTTTGTGGCCTAGCCAGGAATTTTTTAATATTAACACACAATAATATCAATGCCGGCCCTGTGGTCGGGATCTTTTAATATGGGTATAAGAAAGTATATCTTTCAAGATAGGGTAGCCAATCTGGCCAACCCCACAAAGGGTAAATATATCGTGGTACTTTTTAGGATCGCGCAGCTTATCGTTAGACGTAAACTTACCAAGATTCTCTTTTTTGGTATCTCTTGTTTTACAGGGTTTTTATCGAATGGTTTATGTGTGTAGAACTCAACTGGAAAACATCAGTTGGGAGTGGCTTCCAGCTTTGGCATGGCAGTGGTGTGGTTATTCACCCCGATACAGTGATCGGTGAAAATTGTTCAGTACGGCAGTGCACAACAATTGGGGTAAAACAGGATTTCAGTGCATCAGGTATCATTAAAGCACCAATAATTGGTGATGGTGTAGACATTGGCTGCAATACTGTGATTATTGGCGATATCGTTATCGGAAATGGAGTTACTATTGGTGCGGGTTCGGTAGTGGTAAAATCCATTCCGGCAGGCGCTGTGGCCGCCGGAAATCCAGCAAGGATCCTCCGAAGTAGTTAATTGCGTGAAAGCCAGACTAAGGTTATTCTCTGTCTTATTGTAGATTTTTTAGAGATTATCGCCGCATCAATCTGATGCAGTATTTTGCCCATTTCATTATATTCTGGTAATGAAAAAACGGGGGTATATATCTTTATTTATCGGAGTAAACATTAAAATAGTTATTCTGCAGCTGTTGCTGGCGAGGAATTCGGCAATGATTTTCCGTAATAGTTAATTACCTGAAAGCCAGAACGAGCTTTTTCTCTATTTTGTTATAGATCTTTTTCAGATTACTCATCGCATCACTTCTGGTGCCGTAGTTTGCCCATTTCGTTTGGTTCAGGTAATGGAAAAACTGGGTTTTATATTGTTCCTGACCGGAGTAACCTTTATATATAGGTTTCATGCCGGTGAAGTGGATGAGATAGGGACTAGCAGTGTGGTTTTTTGCAAACCAGTTCCATAAAGGGTCAAGTTCAAACCAGTCTTCATTAAAAATAACGTTAAGTGTGTATTGCTCTGCGAAATTTAGATATTCGGCGTTTTCTGCAGCACAAGCAAAAGCCCTGGCAGTAATGTTACGCTCACGCCAGCGCTGTGGTTTGAGCAACATCATGCCCGCATTAAGGTATTTACTGTTTGGATTAAGACCAAGTTCTTTATAATTATTAATTCCTCCCCATGGAGAACTTACTACTCCCGAAAGATCTGGTACCGCACCCAAGTCATATTCACCTATATCGGTATGCCATAATTTGGAAATGTCATCCAGCACAATCATGTCAACATCCAGGTAAATTGCTTTCGTAGCTTCCTGTGGAATAAAATAAGGAATACACAGACGCATATAAACATTGGCGGGAAAAGATGACTTATCTCTTGGCAATTTAAACTGCTTTGGTAAAGCTTCTTCTATTGGAATCCAATTTAAGGTAAGCTTATCTGTCGACAGGCTGGCAATTACTTTCAACCTGTTTTTCTCACTAATGTGATCCGATACAATATACAGGTTGATTGCTTCTCCTGAATGGTGATTTTCTTCTAAGGACCTTAGCATTGCAGCCATCAAAACAACAAATTGGTTGTCGCAAATGGTTACAATGGTTATACTTTCAGATTGTTGCATCATGGGTGGTGAATATTCTTAAGTGGTTATCGCAAAGATTGTTGAATGGTTTGACCCTGAGAAACTAACTTTCTACCTATACTATTGTAATAATAACCCAGATCGATCATTTTTTCAAGATTGAATAAGTTTCTGCCATCAAAAATTACCCTTTCATTCATTAAAATACTCATCTGATCGAAATCCGGATTGCGAAATACCGACCATTCTGTAGCAATTAAAAGCGCATCTGCTCCCTTAATCGCCTGATATTGGTTTGTGGCATAAGAAATTTTATCTCCAAAAAAGGCTTTGGTATTTTCGCTTCCCTCAGGATCAAAAACTGTTATTGTAGCACCTTTAGAAAGTAATGCTTTTATAATATATAGTGATGGTGCTTCTCTAATGTCATCGGTTTCCGGTTTAAAAGCCAATCCCCATAAAGCAAAATGTTTTCCGTTCACATCATCACCATAGTATTTAAGTACTTTATCAACAAGTACTGTTTTTTGACTGTCGTTAACCTCGATTACCGATTTTAATATTTTGAAATCATATGCATAATCATCCGAAGCTTTTACCAATGCCTGCACATCTTTCGGAAAGCACGAACCTCCGTAACCAATGCCAGGAAAAAGAAAGCGTTTTCCTATTCTTTCGTCGGCACCAATTCCTCTTCTAACTGAATCCACATCTGCTCCAACCAATTCGCATAGGTTGGCAATTTCGTTCATGAAAGTAATTTTTGTGGCTAAAAATGAATTGGCTGCATATTTAGTAAGTTCTGAAGATTTTTCATCCATAAACAGGATAGGATTCCCTTGGCGCACGTATGGTGAATATAAATCGCTCATTATTTTTGTTGCCTTTTCGCTGGTCGTTCCCAATACTACACGGTCTGGCTTCATAAAATCCTCTACGGCAACTCCTTCCCGTAAAAACTCGGGGTTAGAAACCACATCCACTTCAACCGTACTGTATTGCTCAAAAATTGCTTTAACCTTATCTGCAGTACCTACAGGAACAGTAGATTTGTTCACAATAACCTTATAATCAGTAATTAACGCAGCAATATCTTTGGCGGCACCTAAAATGAAAGAAAGATCGGCTGCTCCATCTCCACCCGGAGGCGTTGGTAAAGCCATGAAAATAATTTGTGCCTCTTTAATAGCAGATGCAAGATCGGTTGTAAAGATTAGTCGGTTTTGGCTGATGTTGCGGTGGAAAAGTAATTCCAGCCCTGGTTCATATATCGGTAATATACCGCTTTGCATCTTTTCGATTTTATCGGTATTGATATCCACGCAGGTTACGTGATTACCCGTTTCTGCCAAACAAGTGCCTGTTACCAAGCCAACATAACCAGTGCCAATTACTGCTATTTTCATATTTCTTTTTAAGGGCTATAATTTTTTTTCTGATCTGATTTTTGATCAATGCGAAGGTAAACTTTGCCTAATTTTAAGCCAATAGCCCTTTAATACCATTATAATCAATGGGTTTTAGTCGGGCAATTGCATTAGTTATAGCATTATGGTTTTGATGTATGCTAAAGCAGCTTATGATGATGTTTTAACTAAACCTTTTAATTTGCAGATCATGCCTGCTGCAAGGGCAAAGCCGTAATTTACTATAGCCCCGGTTTGGCTTTTTTGCTTTTTGATGTTATACATATCTGTACGCCATGCACTATAATTTGTAGCGTTCATCTGATCAAAAATAAGGGAGATATTTTGTGCAGGAGCTACAGTTGTGTGCCATACCCCATTTGGTACAAAAATGGTTTCTCCGGGTTGGAGTGTAACTTCTACCGATCTGGCATTTTTATAAAGGGGGTACTTTTGCAGATCCGGATCTAAGATATTTACAGGGGAAAGAAAATTGGAATATCCTTTTTTGCCTGCGTATAAAAACTCATCCTGCTCACCAGGAAAAAGAATAAATTTTTTCTCGCCATAAAGCTGTGTAATCCAGGCGTTGGTATGATAAAAATCTTTGTGCAGCGAATATTGGTTGCCCTGGCCACCAAAAAAAAGGTTAATGTTTTTTCCAAATCTCCCATAAGGAAAAATCTTCGAATCGAACCAGTTTGGCGTAGCATAATTCATATGGATTGGATTAATATGCTCCATGAAGCCTGGTATATCGTAAGGAAGTTCAAAAGTAATTGGGTAAGGTGCAGGGTTTTTTGGGGTGCTTTTTAGGGTGAGTTCCAAAATTTCGTTGATGGTATACATTTTTCCCTCAAATTCTTTTTTGTAATTACCGAAATGTGCACTAAAAAAATCAGGTCCGAAGGTATGCTGACCCCAAACTTTTGAAGCATTTTTAAAAACAACAGGATTTCTTTTATTTACATGTTCTGCTATAAATTCTGTATAGGAGATGTGATCTACTTTATTTACGGTTTGCATTGCTTGATTGTGTTTAATTTAAATTCAAAAAAACGGTTTCCAGATCTTCACTTGTAGCAAGGGTAAAGATATAGTCGGGAGCTGCACGCATTGTTACCAGGCGGTAAGGTTTGTTTGATCTGGTTTGCATATTTTCCAAACAGTTAATTTCCAGCAGATTATCGATAAGTCCTTCTCCTGTAGCTTTCAGCAGTGCTTCTTTTCTCGTCCATAAGGTAAAAAAGGATTCTTTCTGATCTTCCGATAGCATTATAAATTCTTCCTCGGCTGTGCAAAAGCAGTAGGGGATTAGCTGGCCCACATCAACAGGGTGGTCTATATGTTCAACATCTATCCCGATCGGATTTTCGCTCATGGCAATCATAATGTATTGCGCACTATGACTGATGTTAAATTCGATACCAGCTGTAGATGGCTTTTTGTTTGCCGTTTGGTTAAAAATTACCGATTGAGGCACGGTGCCGGTATATTGTGAAACTATTTTCCTGATGGCAAGCCTTGTAGCAATAAAACGTCGCGTATCTTGTGCTTTTAAAAAATAACCGGATCTTTTTATCTCCTCTGGCGAAAGTACTTCATTAATCTGGTTGCAGAATTTTTGATAATAAAGCTCAAAATTGATCTTGAAAATGTTGTTTTTCGTCAGGTCAATATCTTCAGGATCATCAAGGCTTCGCCAATCCACGTTTAAAATAACGGGCAGTATGTTAGCTAGCATATTGATGCTTGTTGAGGTTTGTTTGTAAAATATTTGCAAATACCTCGTTGTGTGGGGCGGATATAAAAGTTTTATGGTCGCCGGGGATTTCGCAAACCTCAACGCCTTGAAGTGCAAAGCGGTCCCATCCAAGATAAGTAAGGTCATCAAGGAAATATAACCTTTCACTTACTCTAAATAAGGTTACCTTTAAATCGCTTGGTTGTAGGTAGTATTTCTCCAATGCCTGATCGTATTGGTTATACAACTCTTTCTCGCGATCGGTGAATAATCCCCAATCACTGTCGTGTTGGTTTACAAAGTTTTTGAAAAGCCGTTTTTTTGTAGCATTAAGCTGGTATTTAACCGTGTTAACAGGTCTCTTTTTAAAAGAATTGGCTATAAAAGGAATTTTTTTGAACTGTCGTTTAACAAAATGACCAAAATTATTGTCTAATTGCCCAATTGGTGCATTTTGGCCTGTATCAGTATCAATTACACCCAAAAGATTAACAGTTTTACCCATTTCTTTAAGTTGTTTGGCCATTTCGAAGGCAATAAAGCCTCCTAATGAATAACCAACAATGTTATATGGCCCATTTTGATTGATTTCGAGGATTTCGTCAAGGTATCTTGTCGCAATCTCCTCAAGGGTATCCGGAAGATCTTCATAACGGTCTAAACCAATTGCCTGCACTCCATAAATTGGTTGGTCATCATCCAGGGCGGGAATTATCGATTTAAATAATAATACGTTAAGTCCACTGCCGTGAATTAGGTAAACGGGTGCTTTAGAGCCTCCTGTTCTGATCGGGATAATCGTTTTTGAACGCTCACTATCTGTAGTAACAAACTGTGTAGCAAGTTTTTCTATTGTAGAATGGGTAAGGAGTACATTTAGTGGCAGGCGGATACCTGTCCTTTTTTCCAAAGCCACCATTACCCTTACTGCCATCAGCGAATTGCCGCCCATTTCGAAAAAATCGTCTTCAATACCCAGTTTTTCAACACCCAGGGTATCTTTCCAAAGGTTTATGAGCAGCTGTTCGGTTGCGTTTATCGGTTTAGTGATATCCTTATTTACAGGATATTGCGCTCTTTCGGGTTTAGGCAATAAATCACGATCTACCTTTCCACTTGCAGAAAGTGGGAAAACACGCATTGCAACAAAAAAATCCGGCACCATATAATCTGGCAAAAGGGTTTTAAGTCTGTTTTTCAATAACTTGCTGTAATTTCTGTTCAAAAGGAGTTGATTTCCAGTGTTATCTGTTTCCTTAGAGAGAACAATTTCCTTATTGGCCAATTGGGTTTCGCAAATTGTGAGGTAAGCCACGAGGCAATCATCTGCCCCGGTATCATTGCGCTGAATAATTAATGAATCGCTTATTTCTGGTTGAGCATTTATAATGCTCTCAATTTCACCCGATTCTACCCTATGCCCACGCACTTTGATTTGATGATCTATTCTTCCAAGACATTGTATTTCTCCATTGTTGAGCATAATGCCAAGATCGCCCGTTTTATAAAGAATGATATTGGAGCCGTCGTTTGCGAAAATAAATTTCTCGCTCATGAGCGAATTATTATTTACATATCCTAAACCAACACCTTCTCCACCGATACAAATTTCTCCTACATCGCCAATTTGCACGGGCCGGCCTGCGGCATCGTTAATGTAAATTACCGTATTATGAAGGGGCTTGCCAATCGTAATCAGCTCATCGCTAACCGATATTTGTTTACCTATCGAATATATGGTGGTTTCAGTAGGGCCGTACATGTTCCATAAACTGGCTCCTGTAGCCATAATCGATTTAGCCAGATTAAGATCCAGCTGCTCACCACCTGCAAAAACCTTGAGGCTGTTTGTTTCAAGACCAGAATTTAAAATCATTTTCAAGGTGGATGGCGTACCCTGAATAATCGAAATTTTTTGGCTTGAAATTATATTGTTGATCAACCTTCCGTCTTTACATGCGGCATCACCAGCAATTACTGTTTCTGCACCGGTAATAAGCGGCAAAAGGAGTTCGAGCGCAGCAATATCAAAAGAAATGGTTGTTGTTGCCAGCAAACGGTCTTCACAATTTATGCCAGGCATTTCCTTTGTACTCAGTAAAAGATTTGCGAGGTTGCCATGACTTATTTTAACCCCTTTCGGTCGCCCGGTAGAGCCTGAGGTATATAGTAAATAAGCGGTATCGTTTAAACTGATGGTGGGAGTTTGCCAGTTGTTTACATGTGCATTCAGTGAGGTAAAAATTTCTTCAGGATTGAGTACTTCCAGTTTTACGGGAACATGAGCCAGTAAATTAGAAAATAAAAATGTTGCACCCGAATCGGTGAGCATATAATTTATCCGCTCAGCGGGCAATGTAGGGTCGATCGGGAGGTATGCAGCACCAGTTTTTAAAATGGCAATTATTCCGGTTAGCATTTCAATGGAACGGCTGATTGAGATGGCTACAATATGGCCTTTTCTTATTCCTTTACTTTTTAAAACGGAAGCTAATGCATCTGATTTTTTATCGAGCGATAAAAAGGTAAGTGTATTTTGCTCAAAACTTACTGCCCGGCGGTTTTGAAACTGTGATACGCTGTTGCTAAAAAGTTCAACGAAAGATTGATTGTTAGCCAATGCTTTGCCAATTGTTACTGATTTAAGCTTTCCATCCATTATCGCATCATATATCGAAATGGATGGAGTTTTGATCATACTGTTGATCAAGAGCTCATAATCCTGCATCATGGCCTCGATACGTGCCTGAGAAAAGAGTTTTGCGTTGTAATTCCACTCTAAAATAAGTCCGTCTGGTGAATCGGTGGCATTAACAAAAAGTTCGAAAGTTTCGCAGCATCTTGCATTGGAGTTAATCTGGTGCTCAAGTCCATCAAATCTCACATCACTGTCCATACCCATGTCGATGTTAAACACAATGGGTACAAGCGGCACTCTGGAGTGGTCTCTCTTGGTTTTAAGTTTTTCTAAAAGTTCACCAAAACTATACTGCTGGTGTTCATAAACATTCATCAGGTGTTCTCTACGCCCTTTCAGGTAATCATTTAGCGGCATTTCGGCATCAACATAACTTTTTACCGGTAATATGTTAACGCAATGGCCCACCAGATCGTAAAATTCACCTACTGCCTGCTCTGCCGAGGGTAAACCAATAATCAAATTGGCCTGACCTGTTTTTTTGAAAATAAGGATTTCAAATAAAGATAACATGGTGGTTACCAAACTGCATCCTATTTTGGCACCCTGGCTTCTTAAGTCTTTAATTACACTGCCACTTAAGTGTTGATCGATTCTGTTTGATTGATAACTTCGTTGAGTACCCCTAGAAAAATCTGTGGTCAGGTTTACTGTAGGTAAATCTCCGGCGCATTCATTTAACCAAAATTCCTCAGTGTTCTTAAAGTCAGGGCTTTTGCGGTATGTTTCTTTTACAACTGCAAAATCGCTGATCTGGTAAGGTTCAGGAAGGGAATGCGCTGATCCACTGGCATATGCACTATATAGTTTACTAAGTTCTTCGAGAATAATGCCAAATGACCACCCGTCGCAGATAATGTGGTGAAAAATTAAGGTAATTTGATGTTGTTTTACTTCGTTGCGATGTACAAATGCCCTGAAAAGTGGCCCCTCGTTTAAATCGAAAGGTATGGCCATCTGCGCTTCTAAAAAAGTGCTAAACTCAAATTCTCTGCCTTTTTGCGGTAAATGAGAAAGGTTTTGCACCGCAATTTCGAAAGGCATTTCATTGTAAATGATGAGTTTTTCTCCATCTCCACTTATTACGCTTCGCAGGGCTTCATGCCTGTTTATCACTTGGGCAAAAGCTGCTTTAAAGTATTCAATTTCGAAATTACCAGCCAGGTTAATTGTAACCGATTCATTGTAGGCAAGGTTAGCTTCATCTCCACCCAATAAACAGGATATAAAAATTTCCTGCTGTGCTTTGTTTATGGAGATCACTTTGTTTATGGCCCGCTCATCTTCGAAGGGATTAAAATCAACTGTTAACGGCTCAATTTCTAATTCTAAAGGCATCATCTTCGGTAACTTATAATTGAATCTGTAAGAATTTCTTGTCGTTTTGCGGATCTTCTAAAAACCAGGCCGGGTTACCAAAACGATCTTTTCCTAATCTTGCTCCAGCAATTGGAGGAGTATTATTGTCAATTACAATGGCCGTATTTTGATGTATTGCATCCGCTTTTTCACCACGGTGATCCGGAAAAAAGCCTGCTTCTATAAGTCCATCCATGGAAGAGGTAAAAACACTGATTATTTTATTAATGTCATCATAAGTGGTAGCCTCTGTCATAAAGCAAGGAAAGCCATCAAGGATATGAATCCCTTTTTCCCTCATCAGTACAAAAAGCAGTTCGCTGTAGGGAATATCCTGTTCGAACTTTATTTTCCATAGCGAACCGTAGTTAACGATATTGATTGGCAGCTGCCTTGCCGCAATTTCTTTTGTTAGGGCATGAGCGATAAAATTTCCTTTATCATTTAACCGCTGTTGCAAGGCAGGTCCTTGTTCTTTCATATAAAGAAGTGATGCCTTGGCTGCGGCAAGTGCAAGTGGATGACGAACAAAGGTACCGGCGAAATAGGTAATGCCTACTTCAGGTATCGAACTATCGCCATAATTCCATGAGCCACCATCAAGCGCATCCATAAATTTTCTTTCACCAGCAATTACACCTATCGGAATACCCGAGCCTACTACTTTTCCGTAAGCGGCCAGATCGGCTTTTATGCCAAATTGGGCTTGTGCACCACCTGGATGCATCCTGAATCCTGTTATTACCTCATCAAAAATTAACGCGATGTCATGATTATGGGTAATTTTACGGAGTTCGGTCAAAAACGCAACCGGTACAAATTCCGGCCGTCTGCTTTGTACTGGTTCTACCAAAACTCCCGCAATTTCGTTTGCTCTTTGCTTAATTATCGATAGTGTTTCATCTGTTCCATAATCAAGGATGAGTATGTTTTCTACGGCTTCGGGCATAATACCTGCTGCTGCCGGGAAAGATTTTAATTTTTTCGTTCCCCTTACCAATACCTCATCAAAAATACCGTGGTAAGAGCCAGAAAATGCTACAATTATTGAGCGGGCAGTAACGGTTCTAGCCAGGCGGATACAGCCCATTACCGCTTCTGAACCAGTACTGCATAAACCTGTCCGGTCAAATCCGGTAAATTCGCAAATCAGTTTGCTTACCTCAGCTGCCAATTCGTGCTGCGGACCCACCTCAAAACCTTTTTCAATCTGGTTATGGAGTGCTTCTTTAATAAATGGAGGTTGGTAGCCCAGCATGTTGGATCCAAATCCATTCAATGCATCAATGTATTCGTTATCATCCAGATCCCAAAGTTTGCTGCCTTCTGATTTTTTTACAACTACCGGGTAAATTAAATCTTTAAGTGCTGGTTTAAAGCCGTTTACTACCCGTGGATCGGCCATGTAAGGTCTGCTTTCCACCGTATAGTTTTTACTTTTCGAAGTTTTTAAATTGTAACGTTGAGTAAGTTCCGTCAAGAAAAGGCGTTGCTTTCCATCAAGTTCTGTTTTGGTAAATTCAATTTTTGGAGTGGCACCAAAAGGTTTGCTTATTTCTTTTCGTTCTTCATTTGATAATTCACCCAGTGCGGTTTTTATTGGTTTATTTACTTGCTGAGGTGCTGCTACAGGAATAATTGAGCTAATTTGTTGCGCAGGCTGCGGAAGGTTGGTTAACAACTGAATCTGTTTGGCAATAAGTTCAAGCTGGGCCGAAAGTAGTGATAAAGCAGTATGATCCTGAGTTTGCGGTTGAGTGCTTTGAACTGAAAAAATGGGTTGAGGTTCTGCTATAGGCTGTTCTGGCGTAATAAATTTACTTATATAATCGGTTAACGTATGTATGGAAGAGCATTCTTCATTTAACTGTCTGAAAGTAATTGGCACATTAAACTCTTTTTTGAGCGAACTCGCTACTTGGGTAAGCAATAGTGAATCAAAACCAATCTCCAAAAAGTTTTTACTGATATCTACTCCTTCAAACTCAATTCCGGAAGAATTTTCCAGTACCGTTTTCACCTTTGTAATAAGCATCTTCTTTTGCGTCTCTTTCTGATCAGTATCCATAGTAATATCGTTAAATTTAGTTTTTAGCGGGTTCGGCAAATGGTTTGTGGCGGGCTCTACCCAGTATTTTTTTCTTTCGAAACAATACGATGGAAGTTCGAGAAACTTCCGTTGTTGATTTTTATAATATTCCTTCCAGTTTATTTCGCGGCCTTCTAAAAAAAGTTTTCCAAGAGCATAAATAATCTGTTTGGTGTCTGCCTCACCTTGTTTTATGCCCGCAATTACTGTGCTCGCAACAGGCTGCTCCATTATGATCTGTTTGGTAAAAATACTTAAGGTATCACCAGGGCCAAGCTCCAGAAATATTGGGTCGTATGCGGAAGTAATATGCGTTACAGCGGCCTCGAACTTTACAGTTTTTCTTAAATGATCTGTCCAGTAATCTACACTAAGTGCATCCTTATCGGTAAGTAAACTGCCTGTTACTGTTGATATTATAGGTGTTTTTGGAGTAGAAAGGGCAATTGTAGATACAAGCTCACGGAAAGCTGGTATCACCGGATCCATCATGGAGGAGTGAAACGCATGTTTGGATGAAAGAAATTTACTTGGAATGCCAATATCTTCAAGTTTTGTCTGAAAGTTGGAAAGTGATTCAACCGGACCGGCAATAACATATAAGTTTTTGGTGTTTTCTGCTGCAACAGAAAGATCTGCCGGTAAAATACTAAGGAGATCAATATTTTTAACCCTGGCAGATAACATTCCGCCGGCGGGCAATTCGCTTATCATTCTCCCCCTCAGGGCAACCAGTTTCAGTGCATCTGCAAGCGAAAAAATACCTGCTAAATGTGCGGCTACATATTCGCCAACGCTGTGGCCACAAAATACATCAGGATTACATCCAAAACTCATCCATAATTTGGCCATAGCATATTCTGTAGCGAAAATTGCCGGCTGAGCATATTGAGTGTTCTGCAATACATCTTTACTTTGATCAGCAGAAAATAAAAGATTTATGAGGTCAATATCCATCAATTCTTTTAAAATTTCTGCACACTCATCAATAGCCTGCCGGTAAATGGCTTCTTGTTGATAAAGACCAAAGCCCATATTATGGTATTGTGAGCCTTGCCCAGGAAACATAAAAACGAGGTCGTTCGCTTTTTTTGTCAACTGTTTATTCAAAAATAAATCCTGATTGTTGGTTGCCAGCTGTTCTGCCAGGTTTTTTTTAGTATCAACAACTACGAAACCACGGTGGTTAAAAACGCCACGTGAGTTTTGCAGGGAAAAACCAAGGTCTTCGGCAAGCGTTTCGGTATGTAGTGATGCAAAGTTTTTTAACTGTGATTTGTAGCTGATTAAACTCTCGGCTGATTTTGCAGAAATAGGAATGAGTTCAAACTCACGGCTGGTAGTTGTGGCATTGATGCTATTTTCATAACCTTCCAAAATAACGTGCACATTTGTGCCACCTACGCCGAACGAACTCACGCCAGCAATTCGCTTTTGATCATTCCAATCTTGCAGGCGGTTATTTACAAAAAATGGGCTATTATCGAAATTAATATTCTTATTTGGAGTATTGAAACCGATTGAGGGTACTAATTTTTTATGGTAAATAGATAAACAGGTTTTAATAAAACTGGCCACACCGGCCGCCTCTGTAAGGTGGCCGAAATTGCTTTTTATCGACCCTATGGCGCAGTATTGATTATTTACCTGGTTTCCAAATGCCTGCACGAGGCCTTCAAATTCAATCGGATCGCCAATTGGTGTTCCGGTACCATGTGTTTCAATGTAGGTTATTTCTGTAGTTTCAATATCGGCATCTACAATGGCAGAAAGTACTGCATCTGCTTGTCCGTCAGTGCTTGGAGCGGTAAAACTGGCTTTCTCATAGCCATCATTGCTTACCCCAACACCCTTTATTACCGCATATATTGTGTCTCCATCTGCCTCAGCATCTTCGAGTCTTTTTAATAAAACCACCCCTGCACCATCACTAAAAACTGTACCTGTTGATTCATCATCAAAAGGGCGGCAATGGCCATCTTTACTTAAAATACTTCCTTCCTGGTAAATATGGCCGCTATTGATGGATGCATTTATACTTGCTCCACCTGCCAGTGCAATATCGCACTGCATGGCCCTTAGGCTGTTTACAGCCTCTAAAATGGCTAGTAAAGAGGTTGAGCAGGCCGAGTTAATGTTAATTGCGGGGCCTTTAAGGTTTAAATGATAAGCTGTTCTGGAGGCAATGTAATCTTTATCGTTAACTGTGGTAACCTGAAGCTTACCCATTGTTTCGATTTTATCGGGATGCGCCAATACATTGGTTTCGTAATAGAAATTAGGGCCACAGCCTGCAAAAACTCCTGTTTTGTAATTTACCTTAGCAGGAAGATGCGCTGTTTTTTCTAACACTTCAAAAGCAATTTCGAGGAATATCCTGTGCTGCGGATCCATTAATTCGGCCAGTTTTCTGTTAATACCGAAGAAATCCGGATCAAACATTTTTGGGTTTTTAATAATGCCACGGGCTTTGATATACAGGGGATCTTGTTTTACCTGTTCGGGTATATTAACATCCAGTTCTGAATCACTAAAAAAAGTGGTTGTTTCTCTTCCCTGCGCCAGTATATCCCAAAGTTCGGCAATAGTTTCTGCTCCCGGAAATCTACCTGCCATGCCAATTACAGCAATATCCCTTGATTTATTGCCATTAGAATGACGTTTTAACCGAGTGGATTCTAATGCCTTGTTAAGGTAATTTGCAAGCCCCGAAACAGTTGGATACTGATAAAGCTTTACCACAGGGATTTTAATATCCTGGGCATCCATGGCAATAATTAAACGCTGCGATAAAAGTGAATTGCCGCCAAGATCGAAAAAATTATCATTTACACCGATGCGTTTTACTGCTAATACTTCTTTCCATACGGCAGCAATTTTTGTTTCTAACGCTGATCGTGGTGCTACATACGGGGTAGCCAGCAAATCGGAATAGTCTGGAATAACGAGTTGCTTTCTATCAATTTTGCCACTAATGGTAAGCGGCATTTGCTCAAGCGGAACCCAAATTCTGGGTATCATGTATTCGGGTAATCTATTGCTTAAGTAGGCTTCGGTATCGGTTTTGTTAAAAGATGCATCAGAAACCACAAATGCAACCAATTGCTTATCACTTTCAGTGTTACTTTTAACCAACACAACGCTTTGGCTAATCATCGGACTTGCATTTAACGCATTTTCAATCTCACCGATTTCAATTCTGTAACCTCTTATTTTTACCTGTTCATCACTTCTTCCTATGTATTCAATATTGCCATCTGCCAGCAATCTTCCCATATCACCGGTTTTGTAAAACAGTTGGTTGCCAAGTGAATTTATGCTTATAAAATTTTGTGCCGTAAGTGCATCATTGTTTAAATAGCCCTTAGCCAGTTGAGGGCCAGTGATGTAAATTTCACCTACTTTTCCTGCTGCTACCTCTTGTTTTGTTTCATCAAGAATGTAAATGGTTGTTCCGGCCAGAGGTTTACCAATGGGTAAAGATTCGGAAAGCGAAATCTGATCAGCATTGCATTTAAAGGCAGTAGTGGTTACCGTTGCTTCGGTTGGACCATAAACGTTATAAAAATCGCCTTTAAACTGCCATTTTAAAAATAAGGCTTTCGGACAAACATCTCCACCTACAACGATTCTCTTTAGTGTTGTATATTTTTCGGGGTTAAGGTTTTCTAAAAAACCCGGAGTTACATCAAGATGTGTGATTTCCTTATCGGAAACATATTTTGTAAACCTTTCTACATCTGCCAATAACTCCTCGGGCAACAAAACCAAACATGCGCCGGTGGTTAAGGCTAAAAATATTTGTTCAACGGAAGCATCAAATGATATGCTGGAAAATAGCAAAATTCTATCTGCTGCTGTTATGCCATAATAGCTGCTTTGATTGATGATGAAGCTGCTCACCGCTTTATTTTGTACAACCACACCTTTTGGTTTGCCTGTAGAGCCAGAAGTATAAATAATATAACTTACTGCTTCCTCGTCCGTAATTGCTGGTAATGGGGTTTTTGGAGCCTTATCAACAGGAGATGGGTTCCCATCCAGCAGTATAGTGGTACCAGTGAAACCTGGAGGGGTTTTTAATGCAGTGATGAGAAAATTTGCGTCAATGTCGTCAATTATATAACTAATCCTTTCCATAGGATATGATGGATCAATCGGGACGTAGCTTGCACCACATTTCATTATCGCCAAAACCGCAATAATCATTTCAAATGATCTGTTAAGCAATATAGGAACTCTCGAATCCTTATTTACACCTTTTCCAATCAGGAAATTAGCTAACTGATTAGATCGGGTATCAAGTTCGCCATAGGCAAGCGAATGATCATTATATTCAAGAGCAATGTTATTTGGGGATACATTACATTGGGCAGTGATAAGGGCAGATAAAGTATTATTAAGCATACGAGATTAAGATTGATAGCGCCGCATTTTAATATATAATAACGTAAATTGCTGTTTTTAAGAGTTTTGTGACGTGTTATTACTGTTTAATTTTTTTTACTAAATTACCTTATATAGATGTAGATTGAAATAGTGCGAAAGGGCTATTAGGAATTGAGATAATCAGGTTACCAGAATGTTAAATAGACACTGTAACAACCTGTTCTTGTGAATAAGGAGATGGCGCATAATGATATGCGAAGTAGGCAAAAGAATACAAATACGGGAGAATTTTAATTGATTTTTGTTGAATTTCCCTCCATTTATGAAGGGAAATTGCAAATTTTACACTATTTGAAAGCTATTTCCTCAACGATCTTTCCCAGGCCGCACTCTGGCTTTTATTAATATACCTCACAATCCCTGCTGCCACTGCATAATTCATCATACAGAAATAGTAAGGAATAAATAGGGGTTTGATTCTGATACTTTTGCGTTCCATCAAAAATCCAAGTATTGCCAGCACATAAAAAACACATTGCGCGGTAAGTAAAACCGTATAAAATGGAGCACCATGGTTGTAAACAATCCAAATGTTTGTTAAAAGGGCCATAACCAGTAAGAAAGGAGTGATGGTCCACCTTAATACCCTATGCGAAAGATATTGAAAGGTTAAAACAGGATACCGGAAAGGATTTGCTGCAATTTTTAACCGCAGGATTGATTGAATTCCACCAGCGGCAATTCTGATCTTTCGCTTAAGTTCTTCACCTGTATTTTCTGATGCAGTTTCACTGGCATATGCTGCAGGTTCATACGCAATTAGGTAACCTTTTTCGGCAATTCTCATCGCAATCATGTGATCGTCGATAATCGTATCCGATTCAATTGGTTCATATAAAGAGGTACGAATGCTAAAAAGCTCGCCTGCGGCCCCTACATTTGAGTATAATTCGTAATCCCATTTTTTTAGTCTCGATTCGTATTTCCAGTAAAAACCTTCTCCTGCCGAACTCGCATCTGCATGCTCGTTTACCAGTATCCGTTTCTCACCTGCAACTGCACCAACTTTTTTATCCTGGTAATGTTTTACCAGTTCACGCAGGGCTTCCTGGTTTAAAAAGGTATTCGCGTCAGAAAATACAATAATTTCACCATCTACACTTGGCATAGCCCGCTTAATGGCCGCCATTTTGCCGTGGCGGTCGTTATTGTGCATTAAAATCACCTCTTTATACGGGCTAATCAAATCAGGGGTATGATCTGTAGATCCATCTGTAATGAAAATGATCTGTAACAGCTCCTTTGGATAATCAAGCTGGAGCGTATTTTTAATTTTGTCTACAATTATTGTTTCCTCATTCCAGGCGGCTACAAGCAAAGTTACTGAAGGGAGTGCGGCATCTGCCAGGAAATTTTTAGGTTTAGAAAATGACCGTTTAATTTTTATCAGTACATATAGCACCAATCCGTAACCAACAAAAGTATAGGTTACAATAAAAAGGCAGGTCCAGAGGAAAATAATCATTGTTTATCAGCTTTGAATTAAGTCGTTAACAGCAGTAGGCAGGTTTATCATTTCCCTATTGCCGATTGGCACGAAGGTAGCCTAAACAGCATTGTTGCTCAATAGTCCTTTAATACCATTCTATTTCGAGCTACTTACAGTGGGCGCAATTATTAAATTATTGGCCAGTTGGCTTGTAAGGTGGTTTTTCGAATGAAATAAATTCCAGAGCAGTCCTTTGAAAACAAAGGGTATTAGATCGGTTCTGCCTTTAAGAAGGTAGCCAAATAATTGTTTCGGAACCGCTATTAAGAAGTAATACAGGCTAAAAAGCATTACGTTGATCATACTGCTATTGCGCCGCATAAACAACAGGCGATTGCGGGTAAGAAAGTATGTTTTAATGGTACTTTCTTTTCCTACACTCATCGATTCTTTGTGGAGAATATGTGTTTTACCCGTAAACCAGATTTTTTTGCCCGCACGCTTAAACATTTCACACCAATCCAATTCCTCATAATACAGGAAATATTGCTCAGGCATCATTCCAATATGATCGATATCTGCTTTCCTTAACATCATTGCAGCACCATGGCAAAACGATGTTTCATAACTGGCATTGGCATACTGGCCTTTATTTAACTGGCCTAAACCAATGGTTTTATTTCTCCCGGTGACTAAGTTTATAGGTGTGTAACCTGCGTATTGAATAATATCCGGATCATCGTGATAAAGTATTAGGGGAGAGAGGATACCTATTTCAGGGTGGGCAAGCATTTCTGCATTAAGCTGCTCAACAAATCCTGGTATGAGTTCAGTATCATTATTGATCATTAAAATATGCTGTCCGGTGGCTTGTTGTATACCCAGGTTGTTGCCTCCTGCAAAACCAAGATTTACCTCCGAACGGATGTATTTTAGTGTTGGGTAACTGGCTTTAAACTGAGTTTCATAATCGATATCACTGGCGTTATCAACCAAGATTACTTCGATCTCATCTAAAGCACAATTATTTTGAATTGAGTTCAACAGATCAAGGGTAACTCCGGGCTGATTATAGTTTACGGTAATGATTGAGGTTAATGCCATTTCTGCAAAACTACCTAAAGCACTGGTACAAATCTATAGCCTTTTTGGGTGGTTTATGATGCGCAACCGGTACAATTTGCTTATAAAATGTTAATTATAAGCCGCTCTGTATCGTTTACATAAGTCAGCAGCCGATCCAATTAGTGAGAAAAGGCTATATGGGAGGCAAAAGCCTCATGGTAGCTTTGCACGCAACTAAAAACCTCAAAATTCATTTATAAATCAATGTTATCTACAACTATGAAAATCAAATCCACTTTCTTAATTACCGTATTACTCATGCTGTTTGCACATTCGCTTTATGCACAGCAGATTTTACTGATCGGATCAGATTCAAGGGAAGAGAATAAAAGAGGCAATGCCGATTTAATAATGGTTATTACGGTGAAAAAAAAGGAAGTAAGGTTAACTTCTATCTTACGTGATACGTATGTATATATAAAGGGATATGGCAACCAGAAATTAAATGCTGCTTACCGGTTAGGAGGGAAGGAATTATTGATTTCTACCATTAATGCAAATTTTAAAACCAAACTGGTTTCTTCCATCGTTACCGATTTTAGCAATACGGCAAGGGTGATCGACTCTTTTGGAGGAATAACTTTAACAATAAATAAAGGCATCCACCATTATGTAAATAATTATATAGGAGAACAGGCCTATTTAAAGGGTGTGCCGCTTTTGCCGCTTACCCGCACCGGCACTATTAAAATGACTGGCGACCAAGCCCTGGCTTATGCCCGTGTTAGGGTGGCTGGAACTTGTTACGACGATCATGCAAGGGTTGAGCGACAAAAAGATGTAACCAAAGCTGTAATTAGCTATGCTGTGAAAAATAAATCTTTAGCGTTGAAAAATATATCAGATTTATGGTCGATGATAGATACAGACATTAACCTGAAAGATTACTTTAAAACTTTCAGCACATTTTTAAACAAACAACGCCTGCCGCGATCGCAGGTATTTCCGAATGGAAATTTATATACCAATGAAAGGATTGATGGTGTAGGACTTGTACTGAAGATTAAAAATTTCAGAACGGCATCTTACGACCTGAATGATATGATAAGATAAACCTGTGGTTACCAACCGGAGTTTTGTGAATTGATTTAATACCTAATAAATTACAATTATTTAAATGCGAAAAGGAAAAATACTGAGCGTAGATGAAGCTCGAGGACACGGCCTCATTGAAGATGAAAATGAGCAGGAAATTATTTTTAATTTGGAAAGCTTAAACACCAAGGTTGATGTTAGCGATGAAGTGCTGTTTGAAATTGATTTAAGCAGTAGTGGCCTGGTGGCGATCGATATTATGTTGATTTAATTCAGTGTGGCATTTTACCGTTTTTAAAGTTTTCTGCTAAAAACAATTTAAATATAGCTGCAACCTTATCATAATCCTTTTATAAAAATTTATAATGGCTACAATTTGTTTTTAAGCATTAATTGCAAGTCTGTATCCTTTTCCACGAACAACAACGATATTGATATTAGGATCAATTTCCAGTTTTTTTCTAAGTTTAGAGATAAACATATCCAGGCTGCGACCTACAATAACGCCTTCATCTTCCCATATCTCTTTCTGCAGCCGGTTTCGTGCAATCATTTCGTTTGGTGATGATGCGAAAATTGAAAGTAATCGGGTTTCCGTTCCGGTTAAATCTATCATTTTTTCGTTTATAATCAGTTTTCTGTGCTTTGCGTCGAACAAAACTGAACCTAAAGTAATTATACTCAAATCCTTACTTTCTTGAATTGAAGTGCTGTTTGGCTTAGCAGATCTGAGAAAAATAAAGCCAACAAACGCTAAAAATGGAATGCTGCCCAATAAAAGGTGTTTCTTTGCCGTAATTGTACCTGTTGGTTTAAATTTAAGATCAACCATGTAACTCGCTTTTGGTTGCTTCCTTCCTTTGCAAGCCACAATATCATCTCGTTTGTTTTTGGCCACTGCAAAGCCATAGGTTACACTTTGGTTAGCACTGTTCATTACGTTTACAACATAATCAGTTGCCATTGGATCTTTAGCCAACACATGCACTGTGGTGTTCAATAAAGAATCGGTTTTAAAAGTAAGTTCCTTCTCAAAGCTGATTTGATATTCATTTTCAGAAATCTTTTTTATCGGAAGCACTCTAGATGTGCTATCACCCGACTGTAAAAGCAGTTCGTGCCCGATTTGACGAAGCAAAATTTCCCTTCTGGCGAAATCAAAAGTATTTTTATCACTTATATGGAAAGCCACATAAATTACAGCAATTAATGAAAGCAATATCAATACAACCAGGTATTTAGGTTTTCGGGTAAGCAGATTTCGGCTGAATTGCATACGTCAAGTTTTTATTTACAAAGATTACATTTTTATTTACAATCCAAATTTCTCAAGTGGAAAAAGATCAAGGTAGTTTTGCTGCATCAACTAGGATAGCATATGGAAAAATAAAACATATCTATTCCTTTTGAATAACCAAGAGAATCTATAAGTATTTAGTAAAACACAAAAATTATGAAAAAATTGATTTATGCGCTGATGTTACCACTGGTTGTAGTGGGCGGATTAGTATTTGCTAATCCTGAAATTGGCAATGATACGACTAAGAAGCCGTCTTCAAAGCCGCGTTCTATTGCTGAAAGGAATGCCGAAAGAAAAAAGTGGGAGTCTACACCCGATGGCATTAAATACAAAAAATGGGAGGCTTCTCCTGAAGGTAAAAGAGTGTTTACCAGTGCGGCTAAAATAAGGAAGCATACAACTGCTTTTACCAATATGGAAGCTGTTGTAACTGCTCTTTCGCTTCCACCAGGATCAAGGTTAGGTTTTGCTGTGATGGTTAGGATTAATAGCGACGATTATATTTTACAATTTGAGCCAGAAAAGTCACAACTTGAACAATTGCATAGCCTGAGAGTTAACGACAAAATAATGATTAAAAGCCACAGTATATCACATGCACCCAAGTACTCATATCCAATAATATCCTGCGAATATGTGGAGCGAGATCATCAGGTTATTTTTAAACGCATTCCTAAAAAAGGTGGTTGCTGAGTACGAATCCATGGTCTGTGTCTCCACAGACCATTTCTCTCTTTTATCTTATAAGTAATATAAGTATTTGAAGCTTAAGTAATAATGAATGTCTATGGCGTTGCCATTAGTGTTTTGTAGTAAAAAACAATTACATAAACTATTGACCGTTATTTTACTTCACGTTTATCCGCTCCACTATAGGTTTACCAGTTGATTCTTCAGTGCCTTCAATTTCTGCATATTTCACATTTGGGAGCCAGAAACTGCCTCCTTGTATCCTCACAAATAATCGCTTAACCCTTATTGTCCGGTTGTTTATCGTTACCGAAACATGGTAGCTTTTATCACTATATCTTTGTAAATAAAACGGCAGTTTTTTGTGTGATACAAATCTAAATTCATATTTATCTGTCCCCAATGCTTTTGTATCAATGCCATAAGCAAACTTCCTTTGGATATACCCCAGGTCTTTTTTCTGCCCTTTTTCACCATACCTGATCCAATACACCTGAATAGGATTTTTGGTATTGATAGTGCCATTTTCTTTAAGGTTTAGCGCATAAATGAGGGTATTCGTATTTGGATCACGTTGAATATAAAATAGCAAATGATCTATATTTTTTGGTGTCGGAAAATTGATAGGGGATGGATCTTTACCTTGTGCATGGCTTTGAGTTGAAAAAATTACAAGGCTTAAAACAATTGTAAATAGTGTTTTTGATATTCTTAAAGGTGTTTGGTACATTTTATTTTTTTATGTATAAGAGCGGTAGTATGTATTAGGTGTTTTTTGATGTTGATCTTCTGCCGAAATTGTTTCCTCATTTTCATTTCGCTGTGCATTATAAAGCCAATCCGATTCTGCCCTACAATGTTCATAATCATCTAATTTTTCGCAGGAATTGTTTCCCTGAATCTCAAAAAAATCCCTTATTGATGGATAATCAAAATATACCGACATATCATAAAATTTAAATTACCAGTTTTCGGTAGGGGGATAGCTTTTTGATCATTCGCTGAACGCAGAAATTAATCTGCTTTCAAACTCATCTTTTCTGCAATTGCAGAAGGAATTAGCACCTTGTTAATCAACAGGTTGCTAAGACATCAAAGGGCCATTCCCTACGTCTTTCTTGATAAGTATGTATGTAAACAATTTAATGTTTAGACGTCATGGACGGAATCGAACCGCCGTACTAGGTTTTGCAGACCTTTACCTAACCACTCGGCCACATGACTATATGATCTTTTTTAGAAGCCGTTTAACCAGCTTTTAAAGAAGACCCAGCAAAAGTAATAATAATTACTATAAATTCTATAGAAATAGTAGATAATTGTAATTTCTTACATATGTTTTATTTTCTATATCAATTCAATAAACTTGATATTTTTATTTTCAATAATTTTTGAAAGTTTAAAAATATATTATACTTTTGATCAAATATCAGTATAATATGAAAACGTTTCTCCAATCAAAATTGCTGCTGGGAATCATTATCTCAAATGTGGTAACCTTATTTATTATCTGGTTAAATAATCTGCTCCATAGTGAGAAAGATGGTATTTTAGTATTTTCAGAATTTGTAATTTTACCACTTTTAATGGGTATAATTAGTGCCTGGTTTTGGAGAGATCTTAATCTGAAAAGCAGAATATTGATCTGGTATTCTATCCTAAATGGCTTACTTGCCATTTTATTGAGTTACATTTTTTTAAAAGAGGGAACAATTTGTTTAATTATTGTTTCCCCACTTATTTTTGCTTTTGTAATTACAGGTGCATTTATTGGTAAAGCAATGTTTAAGAAGCGTAATCAAACCTTAAATGTAAGTGTTGTTTCTTTATTGCTTGTTGTTTTTATAGCTGATTCCATTTCTGATCACCATTATAGAAATATGGTAAGTGACGAGATAGTTATTAAAGCTAGGCCGGAGAAAATTTGGAAAAATGTAGTGGCGTTCGAAAAAATCAAACAAGCAAATAGCTACTGGCTTTTTAGAGCAGGAATGCCTAGCCCAATGCAGACTACAGTTACCGCTTATAAAAAAGGAGCGGGAAGAAAATGTATTTTTAGCAATGGGTATGTATTTGATGAAAAGATCGTAACTTTTGATATCAATAAGGATTTAACATTTGATATTTTCGGGCAGCCGCAAGATCCTGAAATTATGGGGCATATTGATATTGAAAGGGGGCAGTTTTTATTAAAAGATAATGGCGATGGAACCACAACACTTGTTGGTAATAGCTGGTATAGTTTAAAGGTGTTTCCGATTTGGTATTACGATTTATGGGCAGAAAGTATAACTAGAAATGTTCATTTACGCGTAATGGATCATATTAAAGTACTTAGCGAAAAGAATTAAATATGTTTTCATTTATAGTCAGGCGGTTAAGTTTTTTTAAATCTATCCCCTTGTTTGCTCTGATATTTGATAGCTTAATAAAAATGTGGATGCTGCTTACTAAACCTGAGCGGCTAGATCAGATTGATGGTATAGAAAACACAGTTCTAACATGGGAAGATACCTCTGTTAGTCTACATAAGTTTGGTGGTTCTCAGTTTAATTACAAACAGTTAGAATTTGCTCATATTCACAGCAACGGACTGCTAGATATTCTTTTTACACAAAAAATTAAGGCTGAATTGATGATTGATGGAAGGGTAGAACAACATCATGTATTTAAAAAGTCAGGATGGATAAGTTTTTATATTCAGCATGTTGAAGATGTTGATTATGCCCTGTTCTTGTTGAAATTATCGTATAATAAAGCTGCCGGCAACTTGTATTAGCAATTTAATTACTTTAAACATGGTCCTCGTTTGCAACGAGGATCGATGAGTGCTGCATTTTCAATGCAGGGTTATACTTACATATTGCGATACAATCGCCTCTACAGGGCATCCAAATTGCAAATCGGGACGATTTTAGGTCGAAAAATCTCTAGTTAATTTCTCCGTTAGAAGCGTTTTAGGAGAATCGTCATGCTGTCCTAAACTTTCAGGATCAGGGTATATTTTTGCAAAAAGATACTGAAATAAATTCAGCATGACGATCGCGTTAGGGAAAGCAAGAAAATATTAGTCCATGCGAATTAAAAATTTGCTTATATTATCCTCGTTTGCAACGAGGATCGATGAGTGCTGCATTTTCAATGCAGGGTTATAGTTACATATGGCGATATAATCGCCTTTCTCGGGCATCCAAATTGCAAATTGGGACGATTTTAGGTCGAAAACTCTATAGTTTATTCTCCGTTCGAAGCGTTTTAGGAGAATCGTCATGCTGTCCTAAACTTTCAGGATCAGGGTATATTTTTGCAAAAAGATACTGAAATAAATTCAGCATGACGATCGCGTTAGGGAAAGCAAGAAAATATTAGTCCCTGCGAATTAAAAATTTGCTTATATGGTCCTCGTTTGCAACGAGGATCGATGAGTGCTGCATTTTCAATGCAGGGTTATAGTTAAATATTGCGATACAATCTCCTCTCTAGGGCATCCAAATTGCAAATTGGGACGATTTAGGTCGAAAAATCTATAGTGTATCTCTCCGTTAGAAGCGTTTTAGGAGAATCGTCATACTGTCCTAAACTTTCAGGATCATGGTATATTTTTGCAAAAAGATACTGAAATAAATTCAGCATGACGATCGCGTTAGGGAAAGCAAGAAAATATTAGTCCCTGCGAATAAAAATAGTTGCGTATGTGATCTTCGTTTGCAACGAGGATCGATGAGTGCTGCATTTTCAATGAAGGATTATAGTTATATATGGCGATACAATCGCCTTACTCATGAATCCCGATTGCAAATCGACACGATATTTTGCTTGATAGATTTCTCCATTGTGTTGCACTTCATTAGAGATAAGTTTATCCCAATTTCCTTCCGGTATTGATCACATTTACACCATTAAAACGAGTGGTGGCACTGCCATGAGATACTGCACTTGCCTGCCCTGGCTGGCCTTTCCCATCAGAAAATGTTCCGCCCAATCTGTAATCATTTTTATCGCAGCGTTGTACGCATGAGTTCCAGAATTCTTGTGTATTGGCCTGGTAGGCAGCATCTTTAAACATGCCCACTATCTTGCCTTCCTTAATTTCGTAAGCCAGCTGTGCGCTGAACTGGAAATTATAACGTTGCTGATCAATAGAATATGAATTGCGGCCGAACATATAAATCCCTTTCTCAACATTTTTAACCATATCGGCAGCACTTAAGGCTGCATTTCCTGGTGCCAATGAAACATTTGGCATTCTTTGAAACTGAATACTGTCCCAACTATCGGCATAGCAACAGCCTTGCGATTCTTTTAATCCTAAAATATGTGCCTGATCGCGAATAGTTTGATAGTTTACTAATATGCCATCTTTGATAATATCCCATTTGCCACATTTAACACCTTCATCATCATAACCGACAGCACCTAAAGATCCAGTTTCCAGCTTATCGGCAAGAATGTTCACCTCTTTACTGCCAAAGTTGAATTTTTTACTCTCCCATTTATCCAGCGTTAAGAAACTGGTACCTGCATAATTGGCTTCGTAACCTAAAACGCGGTCTAATTCGGTTGGGTGACCAACAGATTCGTGTATGGTTAGGAAAAGGTGAGAAGGATCTAAAACGAGGTCGTATTTACCTGGGGCAATGGGCTTGGCTTTCAGTTTTTCATCCACATGTACAGCTGCCTCGCGTACATCTTCCAAAATATCGTAACGCTTTTTATACATGGTAACCGGGCCACCTTTAATTTTTTCTTCCTCTTTTGGTTTAAGGTATTCAAAACCCATCCCCATTGGTGCGCTTAAAGCATTTCTGGTTTCAAACTTACCACTGGCTGCATCTGTTTTTGTAAGGGTAAAAGTTGGCCAGATTCTGTGGATATCCTGATCGATATAAGAACCATCAGTTGAGGCAAAATATTTCTGCTCATTAATCATAAAAAGATTGGAGCTGATGTATTTTGCACCACCCTTCATGGCTTCGCTGTTTACCTTTAAAAGAAGATCAACTTTATCTGCAATGGGTACTTCAAAAGCATTAATTTCTATGGGTGTTTTCCAGCTTACATCTCCATATCCTTTTTGCGGGGCCAACTGCACAGGCTCTTCCATTAATTTGGAGTTCCCTTTTGCAATGGCTACAGCTGCTTCCGCAGCTTTTGCAATGCTGGCATCATCCATATTGTTGGTTGCTGCAAAGCCCCAACTTCCGTTGGCAATTACACGTACACCTAAACCATACGATTCGGAATTAGAGATGTTTTCTACCCGGGTTTCCCTGGTGGCCACAACCTGGTTCAGGTACCTGCCTATGCGTACATCGGCATAAGTGGCACCTTTGCTTTTAGCGGCATTAAGTGCAACATCGGCCATTTTTTTCTTCAGCGCAACATCTACAGGTGTTAAAGATTCTTCAACAGAAATGATTTTGCCAAAGGCAGGGATGTTGGGTATTATGCTGGCACCAAGGCCAACACCTGTCATATATAAGAAATCTCTTCTTCTCAATTTTTAGTATTTTTAAATTCTTAAGTGGGTCGTCATTCCCAACTTGATTGGGAATCGTAATGCAATAGCTTTAGGATTTCTGCCTACGCGGGAATGACTAATCGCCTATGTCTGTACTTTGGTTGAGATGACGATTCAATTAAATCGCATCTGATAATGAGGTAAATGTAAAATCCCGTATTTTCATTGGTGGGATCAATCCGCTGCCAGTTCTTACTGGTTTACCCAAAGCTTCTACATTGTTAAGCATAATTACCGGACTTTCATTAAACCTGAAATTCTTGATCGGAAATTTAATCTCGCCATTTTCGATGTAAAAAGTACCATCACGCGTTAATCCTGTTAGTAATAATGTTTGCGGATCTACCGAACGGATGTACCAGAAACGGGTAACCAAGATTCCTTTTTCGGTGCTTTTGATTAAATCTTCCAACGATTGCGTGCCGCCTTCAATGATTACGCTGCGGCTAAACGGAACGGGTTGAACATTTTTTTGTGCAGCCCAATATCTTGAGTAGGAGAGGTTTTTAACAATTCCTTTTTCTACCCACTGTGTTCTTTTTACCGGTAAACCATCGCCACTCCAAGTTGCAGAAGGGATTTCGCTATTCATCGGATCGGAATAGATGTTTACATTTTCTGAAAACAACTGCTCACCTAAACGCGTACCACCCCCTTTTTTGCTCATGAAACTTCTGCCTTCATCTGCACTTCTGGCATCGAAGCCTCTAAACATATTGCTTAATATATCGCTGGCTGCAAGAGGCTCTAAAATAACGGTATATTTTCCGGGTTCAATCGCTTTTGCACCAGCTGAACCATTCGCTTTACCTGCCGCAATTTTGCTTAGGGCAAGTGTATCCATTTTATCAAGGTCGTTAAAGCTTTGCTCAACATAGCCTGAACCTGTTCCTTGTTTGTTGCGTACAGTTACCGAAAATGAAACATCTGTACCTTTATTGTAGGCGAACAAACCTTTAGAATTCATAATCGCATTAAAACGGGTCGAGTTTTCTAAAAAGCCTGCTGCATCCAAACCGGCTGCTTTTGATACACTTAAACTTTTCCCCACCATTTCGGCTCTGGTATCGGGCGTCATGGCTGCAGTTTTAGGATTGAAAGTATTCGATTCTGCAAAGGTTTGCGGACCTAAAAGGGGCATAAACTCTGGGTTTTCGGGAGCCAGCATGGCCAGTTCTTCTGCCCGCTTTACCACTTTTTGCAAAGAGGCATCGTCAAATTCATTTATTGTTGCGGAGCCTGTTTTTTTACCAAAGGTTGAGCTTACACCTAAACTCATGGTACTAATCTGTCCGGCGGTAGAAACTGCATTGCGCGCATAACGGATATTTCCGCCATCCGAACCATTTAAACCTACTTCACAGAAATCGGCTTTCGAAAAACCAATTACTTTTTTTAATATCGCTTGGGCTTCTTCTTTACTTAATATGGCCATAATTATATTTTTCTTGCTGTATTGATAACATTAACTCCATTGAAACGTGTTGTAGAACTGCCATGTGAAACAGCACTGCTTTGTGAAGGCTGACCCTTTCCATCATTGAACGATCCACCTAAACGGTAATCGCTTTCATCGCAAATGGCATTACATGAGTTCCAAAATTCTTGTGTATTGGCCTGGTAAGCAACATCGTTAAGCATACCTACAATTTTACCTTCCTTAATTTCGTAAAAAATCTGTCCGCCAAACTGGAAATTATAACGTTGCTGATCGATAGAAAAACTGCCGTCGCCGATGATATAAATGCCTTTTTCTACATTCTTGATCATATCATCCACGCTTAATTTTTCTTTGCCCGGCTGTAAGGATACATTCGGCATACGTTGAAATTGTACATCATCCCAACCTTGAGAATAGCAGCAGCCATTTGATTCTTTTAAGCCAATAATATGTGCCTGATCGCGGATGGCCTGATAACTAACCAATACGCCATCTTTAATTAAATCCCAGTTTTTACATTTTACACCTTCATCATCATAACCCACAGCACCTAATGATCCCACCTGTGTTTTATCTGCAAGGATATTCACTTTATCACTGCCGAATTTAAATTTTTTCGATTCCCATTTGTCTAACGTAAGGAAACTTGTTCCGGCATAATTGGCCTCGTAACCTAAAACGCGGTCTAATTCGGTAGGGTGCCCAACAGATTCGTGGATGGTTAACCAAAGGTGAGAAGGATCTAATACCAGGTCGTATTTTCCTGGCTCAACCGATTTGGCTTTTACTTTTTCGTTGGCTACACGTGCAGCTTCCTTTACATCCTCAAGCATATCATACCTGCCCTTATACCGGGTTACAATACCGGTAACTTTATCCTCAGGGCGGGCATGCATGTATTCATAACCTTTACCCATTGGCGAACTAAGGGAATTACGGGTTTTAAATTTACCCGATTCGCGATCAACTTTGGTTACATTAAAGGTTGGATAAATGCGGTGAACATCCTGATCGATATAAGAACCATCAGTAGAAGCAAAGTATTTTTGTTCGTTAACCGCAAAAATAACGGAGTTTACAAAGTTGGCACCATTTTGCATGGCCACATCGTTCACATTTAGAAGCAGGTCTACCTTTTCTTTTACAGGAACCTCGAAGGCATTAATTTCGATTGGTGTTTTCCAGCTTACCTCGCCATAACCTTTTTGTGGAGCAAGCTGAACGGGTTCGCCTTGTATTTTGGCGTTGGCTTTTGCAACGGCTACTGCCTGCTCTGCTGCCTTGGCAATGGCATCTTTAGTTACGTTATTTGTTGCGGCAAAGCCCCAGCATCCGTTGGCTAAAACGCGGATGCCTACACCGTAAGATTCAGTATTGGCTACGCCTTGAACTCGTTTTTCGCGGGTGGCTACAAACTGGTTTAAATAACGCCCGATACGGATATCGGCATAAGTTGCGCCTTTAGATTTGGCTGCATTTAGGGCAACATCAGCCAGTTCTTTTTTAATTTTTACATCCACTCCATCAAGTGCTTGTAGCGGGTCTATCGGAGTTCCGAATGCAGCGAGATCGGGCAGGAGTAATGCACCCATACCCATTCCGGATAAGTAGAGGAAATCTTTTCTTTTCAATTGGTTTAGTTTAGTAGGTTTACGATCTCAAGATAGCGATTTGCGACCCTAAATAGGCAAATTGATTATAACATTTTAGTTTCAATGCTGAATATGGGATGTTTTTTTATGAAAACATGTTTTTAGGTTGATAGAGCCACGATTTTAAGTGTTTTATTGGTTTTTTTGCCACGGAAAACACAGAAAGCACGGAATATTTATTTAATTGTCATCCTGAGAAGTAATTTATTTTATCCAAATCAATATAAGTGACATAATTTAAGGAAATGAATACCCTATGATTATCGCCATTGCGAAAAGGCTTTTTCAGCCGACGAAGCAATCTTTATTGCAAGACTCATTAACATGAAAGCTTGCTTCGTACCTCAGCAATGACGATCTTTCCTAATAGATCCGTCAATAGCAACAGAGTAGAAGGATTATTTTTCCAACCAATAAGTTATGTAACAAGCTTTACTGCACTAAGTTGCTAATATCCTCGATTCGTACCATAAAAAAGCGGCTGAGATTAAAAATCCTGCAAAAAACCACCAAATGGATATTTCTTCTTCGATAACAGCATTATTTACCTTTGATTTATTATTAACATTGGCAGAATTTTTAACAAACTGTTGAGTATCATTTAACGTTTGCTGATTTTTAAGTGCCTGCCAATCGGTTTTACGATAAATATACAGCGGCTCAATATTTTGGTTTACCTGTAAATCTACCCAGCCTGTTTTTTGAGGCCAGTAAAACGCATCCCATTGAAAAGGCAATTCCATATTTTGACGTGGACTTAACTTAACCTGGTCTATTTTTAAGATGGGCAACTTTCCAGAAGCAGCCAAGTCAGCAATGATTCTTATTTTTTGATCAACAACAGGGAATTGAGGAATGATGTTAACCGATTGGCTATCATTTCTTTTCCTGGCTGCATTGGCTAAAAGTTTAGACCAGTAAGTTGCATAATCAGTTTTTTTTCCAGAAAGCAACCAATTGTAGGTAGATGAAACAGTTGAGATGAGTACTTTGCCATAACCCTTAATGCTGCTGTTCACCAATATTTTACCTGTAGCATCCGTAATAAGCGGCAGGTCATTTTGATTGGTTTTTAAAAACAATGTTTGCTCAAGGGGCAAAGGATTAAACTTAAAACGATCTTCTGTAAGCATTAAATTCAGTGTTTTTCCTTTTAAAACAGGAGATTCATATCGGGCAAATAATGCACTAAGTGGGGCAGATGGTTTGGTACTTGCCACCCTGATCAGTAATCCCATTCCATTTTTAACCATTATATCTATCGAAGCCCTTTCGTTTGAATTTAAAGCCGCTAGCTCGTCCTCATCAATAATCAGCATGTCGAATTTTTTCAACAGTGAAGTATTGATCTGATTGAGATTCAAACTATCCATATTCAGAAAATCTGAAGCATACTTATTTTTACTGATCTGACTCCGGAATGCCAATGGATATTGGTTTTCGTACAGCCAGTTTTTTAAAAATTTATATTCAAAATCTGGGAAAGAAGCCAGGATTAAAACCTTCATTGGTTCCTGGTCGCCCACCTGTACCGGAACAGGCTCTTTGGAAAGTGTATCCTTCTTTTGCATAGCAATTAACTCATAAACCGCTTTTCCTATATGCTTTGGGCTGGTTTTGAATGAGAATGATTTATTTGTTTTAGCACCAATAACGATATAATCAACTGCTTTACCAAAGCCTTTAAGTAAAAGTTTAACCGTTTCATTACCCATATTCTGGTAAGTTCCTTGAACGATTAAAGTTTCGCTGCTTTTTAACCTGCTTAACCAGTTGGCGGCAATTATTCCGGTTGGCTTTGCCGAAGGATGAAACCCAATCTGGTATCCTTTAAGGTTCTTTAATTCAGTTGCATTTAAGCCATAACCGTATATGTTCAGTTTGTGGATAGTTGGATTCGATTTTAAGAAATAAGAAAGGTCGTTAATGGTGGAGGCTTTAATGTTTTTTACATCTACAAAAGGTAGCGCGTATTTTTTTTCTTTGAGTTTTGCCACTGAATCAGGGTTTGTACCTGCAGTGAGTAAAATAATTTCATCTGCATTTTGCTGCACGTTTGTTTCATATTTGATGGGCACAATTAACAGCACAAAACAGCCAACAGCGATAATACTTGCTAAAATCCGCCAGGTAATTCTTGCTTTATTAGTTCTACGCAACTCTTTGTAAAGCAAAAAAGCCAATAACAATAAACTAGCAACAATAGCGATGTATTTAAACTCCATATCTATCTGTTAACTTTATTAAGGTTATTAAAATAGTTTTGATACAATGCCGATGCTGTTCCGGTCCCCTGTGTTTGCGGTTTTGCTCCCTCAACATTAATCATGTTAACTATGGCTTGTTCAACCAGATCAATGTCTTTAACGATCAGTTTATTGCCTGTAGCTAACTTTCTTAAACCGCTCAGCGCATTTAAATAGGTATTAGGGTTATCTGCCGCTACGCCGATCATATATTTTTCTGTTTTGCTCAGCAAGTAACGATCTTTTTCAGCAAATTTTTTTCCTGTTTTTCTGCTTTCCAATAGCGCGAGTGCTGTTTTTAAGTTGGCTATCCTTTTTTCTTTTTGCTCAAATGTTAGTTTTTGCACCGGTTGCATAATTTTGTCGAGCTCACCACTCAAACGTTTTTCGGGTTTCAGTGCAGCTGTTTTTACGGTGGTTTTGGCCACATAAGCCCGCGATTTCTGTTGCAGGTCTTTCAATAATCTTAATGCTTTATATTCGTATGGTAAAGCTTCCTGCGGTTTATAAGTTCTTAAACGGAGTTCAGCATTCCACATTTCGGTTAAAACGGCCTTTAACTGCGCCTTCATTTCTGGTTCAAAAAAAGTTGCATCTTCTGCAATATCGTGCTTGTGCGCATATTTATCCATTATTGCAGTAACATCGCCAAATTTCTCGCCTTCACCTTTATGCGCTGCATGCTCATCATGGTCATCGTGATCACCGCCAATCTCAGTTTCATTTTCCTCACCTAAAAACTGTCCGTAACGCAATCTCAGCAACTTTTGGTCTATCCCTAAATCGTTGCTTCGGGTTTTAAAAGTTGTTACAGGCAAAGCCGATTGTTCTTTTAACAGCTTCTCCGTATCAATAATAATCTGCCTTTCACTTCTAAAATATTCTGGAACGAGGTTAACACCATTCGTCATGCCAGCTAAACTCATTAACTCCGTGGTATCTACAATCGATACAAAATATACATCAGAGCGGCTCGATTGGCCATGATTATCCATTGCTTTGATAAAGAAATAAAGCTCATCACCGGGTTTCATGCCAAGACTTTTTAAATCGATCAATTTATGTAGCGAAAGATTTTTCCTGTTATCAAAACTGGTGTTAAAAGACAGTTTTTTCTCTGTAAAACTAACACCTTCGCCCTTACCACTGGCCATTGTTGCCGATATAAAGGCATCATGAACACCATAATCGTCGGTAAGAGATACATTTAAATTAAATTTTTGCGGCTGACCGATATCAATGGTGGTATGCTGTTTTGGTTGCGTAATTTTAATATTTACAGGCAAATCAGGAATGACTTCAATTTGGTAGAGATCTGATTTTTTACCATCAAGTTCCAGTTGGTAAAAGCCAGATTTAGTAATGGTTTTACTATGGTTCCATAGCGTGTGGGCTGTGTTTGCAGGTTTAAGCAGCACCATTTCTTTATCGTTAAAAATAAGCTTCAGCTTTTTGATGCCAATGTTGGTTTCAATTTTCCAGTTTATTTGCGCACCGGTTTCAGCAGAAATGGTAAACTGCTTTTGTTTTCGCCCGGCTTTACCTGTGTAAGCAGGTGGTGTAATGGTGGCTGTAAAGTCAGCAATTTCTGGTGGAATATGCTCTTCAATTACAGGTATTATGGGTTTAATTGCAGGATCGGCCGCATTAATGTTTTTAATCAAATGGATTTTGCTAATTCCAAAACTGATACTTAAGGCTAAGGCAAGTATTGCTAAGCCCGTATATAATTTTTTAAAAGGTTCTTTCGGTTTGGAAAGGTTCGGAATTATATTCTCAATTTTATGGCGTTGCAGTTGCTGCAACATAGATAAATCGGCTTCGTTTTGGAGCAGTAAATCGGCACTTTCTTCCAGTTCAGGGTATTGGTGGTTTACATAACGCGAAACATCACGATCGGTAATTTTCCAAACTGGTTTATTTAATAGTAATGTGCATAATATAATTGGAAACAGAATTGCAAAAAGCCAGTAAGGAAGGTGCATCAAATGGCTACCGATTGTTGTTATTACCAATGATATGGCCAATGCAGTTACCAAAGTGCTGATCAGGTTTAAGCTAATCCACCTTATCCTTAAGTTTCTAATCCAGTTTTGTCCTTCAGTTTTTAACATAATCTGTTTTTTTTCTGAATGATAAAATGCGTTCTGTGGTAAAAATCAATAAAGCGGCTATCCAAAAGAGTTTCCCCAGGGGTTTATTTTGAGTGTTTTTTGTTGGAGCCTCTATTTTATTAATTTCATTAACCACTTTTTGATTTGTTGATAAACTGCGTTGATCTGCAATATTGTTTTCAAAACCGAAATCTGGCTGATTTTGATCCCTGATCACGATCGGCATTAAGCTTTTTACAAATACGCCATTCCAAACTAAATCATTCCATTGCGGGTTAAAGCGACTATAAAAATGGTAGATATTTAGCATTTGGCTCTTTTGCTTGGCCAGGATTGCGTTTCCGAAGCCGTCTGTCCATATTTTTTCAGCTTGATTGCCAGAGGTTATCCTTCTGCTTAATTTAATATTGCGGCCATCAATAACCATAAATGAAGGTTCGGCAACTACCTTGCCCTTTTCATACTTCAATAATGCCCCACCTTGAACAATAGCAGCTTTAAAGCTTGGTGTAACAGCCTCGTCAGAAAGCCAAAAACCAATATCAACCTTTTCGCCCTGGGGGGTAATAATCAGCTTGCGTTTGGTAAAACCACTTATTGCCTGTATGGCGGCGATAAGATATTTTCCATCGGTAATCCCTGCGGCTTCGTGTATGGCGATGCTTATTGGACCTTCATCTGTAGAATTTAAAGCCTGGTAAGTGGTGTTGGATGGATTTGATTTTGCTTCGTATTTTTTTCCGGCATATGTCGTAATCCAGCTGCTCAGGGTATCTGCCTGGTTAAATGGAATCCAGTTTAATTTGTAATGGATTGCAGGCAATTCGTTTCCAATACGGTTTAAGCGGCGGCTGGCGAAAAGATACACAGACGCACCCGAAGGGATATTTTGATTGGCCGCCATTAATAATGTACGGTAACTTAAGGTATCGACAGGCTTTGCGGTGTTTGATGCAGTATCTTTTATTGATAATTGTACAAAACCAGGGTTAAAATCATGAATTTCATAGCCTTTTTTTAATAATGAATCTATTGTTGTATTGTGCGCTTTAAAAACCTGTGGAAATATTGATTTATCGACCAAAATCCATCCCGTTTTATTGCTAATTGAGGTAATTTCTTTAAAATAAGGCTGCGCGAGTAAAAATGCCAGTAAAATTAAAAGTATACAACGCAGTACAAAGAGCAGCCAATCGTTAATTTTGAAACTTTTGGCACTTGCCCTCGAGCTTTCACCCAATAATGCAATGCTACCTATTTTGAGCGTTTTGCCCTGTTTTACATTCCACAGGTGTATTACAAGCGGGATTATTAATCCTGCAAAAGCCATTAAACCTATTGGATATAAAAATTGCACAGTTTAAATTCTAAGTTTACTTCTCTGTTTTAAAAAATCTCTCAAAGCCTGATCCAGCGGTTCGTCAGTACTAATGGTTCTGTAAAAAATCCTCCTGTCTAGCATCTTAATCCTGGTTTCTTCCAAATAAGCACTTAGTTTATTTTTATAAGTTACCCTGGCTTTTGCCTGGTCGATCTGGATCGTTTCGCCTGTTTCAAGATCCTCAAAATTGCTGTATCCTTTAAAATCGAGTTCAAGTTCGTTTTTTGATAAAACATGGAACACTACAATCTCATGCCTGAGCGTGTTGAGCGTATCTAAAAGTTTTATAATTTCATCATCAGATTGATAGAGGTCGGTTACAAAAATTAGCAGTTCGCGCTTTTGCGCCCCTGTAAACAACTCTTTATAATAAATAGGTTTTGTAAATTTCCCATCAGGATTAATCTGCTCCAATTGGTAAAATAACCTTGCTAAGTGTTGATAATCCTGCCTTGGCGTCATCGAAAAAATTCCTGAATTTTTAAGCACGTATAAGCCAATGGCATCGCCTTGTAAATTGGCCAGGTAAGCTATTGATGCACCAAGATATTTTGCATAGTCTATTTTGCTAAAGTCGCCATCATTGTGGTTCATCGAGGCGCTGGCATCAATCAATATGCGCACAGCAATACTGGTTTCTACTTCCGATTCGCGGATGTAATAACGGTCAGACCGCGCAAACATTTTCCAGTCAAGCGAGCGCAGGTCATCACTCGGCTGGTAGCTTCTATATTGACTAAACTCCAGTCCAGGCCCCTTTACGGTGCTTTTATTAATGCCATTCATAAAACCATCTATCGTCATTTTAGCCGATAGAGAAAGGTCTTTTATGGCCATCAATACTTTCGGATCGAGCAGTTTACTCATTAAATATTGGCTTTTGGTTTCGAGATTGCTTTAATCAGTTCATCCGTCACTTTGTCCGAAGAAACATTTTCAGCCTCGGCCTTAAAGTTCATTAGTACCCTATGGCGCAGTACGGGGTAAGCCATTGCCTGCAAATCTTCCAGAATTACCGCATACCGGCCTTTAAACAATGCCCTTGCTTTAGCTGTTAAAATTAAGGCTTGCCCTGCTCTTGGGCCTGCTCCCCAACGTACCCATTCCTTTACAAAATTAACTGCTGTGGTATCAGGCCGCGTGGCCCTAATTATTTCGCTTACATAAGTAATTAAATCATCGCTAATGCTTACCTCTCGCGTAATGGCTTGTAAAGCTTTAATTTCTTCAGCACCAATTATCGGATTAATAACCGCTTTTTTATTGCCTGTTGTACTGCTTAATATCTGGGTTTCTTCGGCTGCAGTAGGGTAGCCGATTTTAATGTAGAGTAAAAAACGGTCTAATTGCGCTTCGGGCAATGGATAAGTTCCGGCTTGCTCAATTGGGTTTTGTGTGGCGAGTATAAAAAACGGGCGATCCAATGGATAGGTTTGTCCGCCATACGTAACCTCAAACTCCTGCATGGCCTCCAATAGTGCCGATTGTGTTTTTGGTGGCGTTCTGTTAACTTCATCTGCCAGGATAATATTGGCAAATAACGGACCTTTATTAAACTTGAAAAACCGTTTTCCGGTTACATGGTCTTCTTCCAGTATTTCGGTACCCACAATGTCGGTTGGCATTAAATCGGGGGTAAACTGGATTCTTCTAAATGAGAGATCCAAAGCCTGCGACATGGTTCTCACCATTAAGGTTTTCGCTAGTCCGGGTACACCTTCGAGCAAACAATGCCCTCCAGCCATCAAAGCAATCAGCATTTCTTCAATGATTACATCCTGACCTACAATAACTTTCTGTATTTCGCTTTTTAACTGGGAGATCTTATCGATCAATGTTTTTAGGTTGCTTTCTGAACGCTCCAAAATGGTGTTTTTTTTAGTTTGACGATATGGTGCTTCAATATAGGGGATATTGGTAGATAGTTTTTAGCCTTGCTGAAAGAATATCAAAAAATTTACAAGATAATTGACTTAAAAATCCTGATTATTAAAAAATGAAGGTAATTTTAGGCTGTGCAAAGAGCTAAATTTACATTTGCGAGGTTAAAATACAATTCTGGCGACTGGGATACGGATCAGCGCATGCCTTCAAATCTCCTCAATTCACTTTTAGAGTATACTACAATCCCTTTGGATGAGGAGGAAAAAATTGTGGAGCTGAGCAGTAGGGATTTATTCAAATACCCATTTTGTTACCTAAGTGGCCATAAACTGGTGCAATTTAGTACGCAGGAAGCTGTAAATTTTAAAACCTATGTGCATAATGGCGGTTTTGTTTTTGTAGATGACTGCAACCACGATATTGACGGTTTATTTGCACGTTCTTTTGAAACGCAGATGAGTAATCTGTTTGGTGCCCAGGCTCTAAAGAAAATACCAAATAACCATGGCATTTACAATTCATTTTTCAAATTCGAAAAAGGACCACCAACAACATCTTTTGAGTTAAATGGCTGGGGTGATGATTTGGTGCACGACTACCTGAAAGCCATTACGGTTAACAATAGGATAGGGGTGCTGTACAGCAACAAAGATTATGGCTGCGAATGGGATTACGATTTTAGAAACAAACGTTTTTTAGCTGAAGACAATACCAAGTTTGGGGTAAATATTATCCTCTACGCCATGGGGATTAACAGTTGATTTTTTGTGCTGTCGGTTGTTTCAAATGGTTAACATTCTGTAAGCTTACATTAAATGGTATTTTTTATCAAAAACTTCCATTACTGATGCCTTTATACCTAATAATGCCAATTTATCGCAAAATTCATTGCCGATATCCTCTGCCGAAACAATACGGATTACTTTATCGCAATCTTCGAGATCGATACTCCATGCTGAAATATCCTTTAGCCCTGCAATGGCCAATGCAATTAAATCAGTATCACTGTCTGATTCTATAATGGTAGAGAGGATGGTGATGTATCTGGACATATTTTAGCGTAATTATTTTGATGTTTTAAGATGCAAGCTGGATGAAACTGATCTTTTATATAAACAAATGTAAATATATTTTGTAAACAAACCAAATGTTTGGTATCTTTGAAGAATGGAAAATCCCTATAAAAGAAAAAAGGAACCTGAGGTAAGCAAACAGCTCATTTTGGATGCAGCAGCAGAAATTGGTGCTGTAGATTGGCACCGCGTTACTTTTCAGGCTATTGCAGATAAAACGGGTTTGAGTAAAGGAGGAATTATCCATCACTTCCGTAATAAAGAGGATTTGCTTAAAGAATTGATGGGCCAAAGCTTGAAAGAGCTCACAGAGTGGATTACAGCAGAAAAAAAAGCTTCGGGTAAGGAGGAGGGAAGTTTGGCTTACCTTCGCTTTATAATTAATAAAAGTAATGATTTATATTACCGCCGAACCATGAAAATTGTGATGCAGGTGGCACTCATTAACGAGGAATACCGTAAAGGGTGGGATGAATGGTTTAAATTTTATATTGGTAATGGCGATAACGGTGAGTTGAGTATAAAACACCTCATTATTATGCTGGTTGCCGATGGCTTATGGTGTTCGGATAACCTTGGTATTTATAACATCAGTTTGGAAAAAAAGCAACAGATGTTGGAAACCTTGATTAAGCTTTAAAATCAATCCTGCACCAGCTACAAATCATATTTATGCAAGAACCCGGCGAAACAACCGTTCATCAAAATAAAGCCTTTACTGATGTTAATTATGCTGGTAAACAGCTGCAAAAGCGAGAGTTTATCAAATGCGAATTCATCAGGTGCGATTTTTCTAAAAGTAACCTGAGCCATAACGATTTTGTTGACTGCGAATTTATCAATTGCAATTTTTCCCTTACGCAGGTTTCTGGTACTGGTTTTAGTAATGTAACATTTACAGACTGTAAAATACTGGGCATTGATTTTTCCAGCTGTAATAAATTCATGTTCTCCTTTTCTTTTAAAGGTTGCATTTTGGATTATTCTATATTTTATGGTGCAAAGCTGAGGAAAACGAATTTTATTAATTGCTCACTAAAGGAGGTCGATTTTGAAGCGGCTGATTTATCCGCTGCCGTTTTTAATCACTGCGATCTCTCAGCTTCATCATTTAACCGTACAATTCTGGAGAAAACTGATTTCCGTACTGCAAGTAATTTCTCTTTCGATCCTGCGCAGAACAACGTGAAAAAAGCAAGGTTTTCTTCGGCTAACCTTTCGGGTTTATTGGATCATTTTAAGCTCGACATTGAAGATTAAACCAGGATGTTGGATTTGGATTAAACTATTTTAACAAATAAGCTTAATAAGTTTACAATGCATAAGCGGTTTCTGCCTTTGATTGGTTGAGCACTAAAAAGCTCTGGATATTGCCAACATAAGCCAGTGCGCCTATATTGTCTCTCAGGAAATTGTTGTACGAAACCATATCGGGCATGGCAACCTTAAGCATAAAATCGAAATGCCCGGTAAGGTGGTAACATTCCATTACTTCCGGATATTTTTCCATTTCGGCTTTAAAAGCCCTTACAATATCTTCTGAATGCATGGTGAGCTGAATGTGCGGAAAGGCTATAAAATGTGACCTCAGTTTATCAATATCCACAATGGCTACTGTTGATTTAATGTAGCCATTTGTGCGCAGTTTTTTAATGCGTTCTACAACATGAGTCATGCTTTTTCTAAGCTTCCCCGAAACTTCCTTATAGGTTAATAATCCATCACGTTGCAAAAGGTTGAGGATTTCAATATCAGTCTGATCAACTTTATGAGGCTGCATGTAAATACTTAGTGTATAATTTTTCTATTTTGTTTGGTATTGTAATGCCTAAAAATAGTTAAAATAAGGTATATTTAGGTTAATATTTGGTGCTTTCTTTAATTCTTACTTAGTGTATATATTACAATATTAATAAAATTTTGTGTTTATGATGCAAATTAAATTCTGTAAGCCTGGTTAAAATATCTGTAGAACAAAACTTTTGGGATGCTGTACGTCTTGTAAAAATAATTTTTACCAAAAAACAAGGTTGAGGATTAATAATTTACTTATCTGCTGATCTTTATATTTTGCTGCTGATTAAGAAATCGCAGGTATAAATTTACCGTATACTTGGCGGATTCATGACCTTGCTTTACAATGCGCTCATACCTTCGGGCGTTTAAATATTGGTTGGCATAATGGTCGGTTTTTTGAAAGGATATACAATAAAAAAGCAGTGCTTGAAATTGAATAATATGTAAGTGATGATAAAAATATCCCCTTTAAAGGCATTAAAGCCAGGCAAAGATATATTTGAACTGATGATTTCTGATCAGCTGAATGGAAAGGTGCATAAAAATGAACAACTTTCTTTTGAAGATGTAATCAACCTTTTTGGATGTGCGCTCGAAAAAGATCCTTCCATCTATATCTACGAATTTTGTGGTGAAGGTAAAACCATGAGGGGAATTTGGGCAATGACTGATCTTGCTTCAACGGCAACAAGTGCTATAAAACGGCACGAAGATACCGTTTCGGCTAAAGTTGCATCGCTTAAAACCGATAAAGGAAAAGGTAAAATAGAAAAGTCGCCTATTTTATTGGTATATCAGCATAATGATTTAGAAAGCTTGATTGATTTGGCTATCGCAGATCAAAAACCGATAGAGAGCGAATGGTCTCAATTGGGCCATTTTTTATACCAGATTGCTGATACTTCACTTATTGATCGGTTTTGTGTTGAATTTGCAAAACTTGAGCAGGTTTACCTGGCCGATGGCCACCACCGGTTGGAAGCCGCTTACGCATTACAAAAAACGGTTCCACAGCAAATCAGCAGTTTATTTGTTTCGGCAGGATCGATTTCTATTGCCGCCTTTCACCGCCTGATCCAAGAAATTGATATCACAAAGGAAGCCTTGATGGAAATGCTTGAAAAGTATTATTACATCTCCAAAATTCCGAACAATAAAGCTTTAAATCCTGACCGGAAAAATAGAATGGGACTTTACTTTGCAGGTGAGTGGTACCAATTAGACCTTAAGCCTGATTTGGCGGATTTAGCAGAAATGCCGGATACAGCCATTTTACAAGAGATGATCCTTAAACCTGTGCTCGGCATTACCAACCCGAAAGAAGATACCCGCCTGAGTTATTTTCCTGATGGTAAATGGAGCCAGTTTTTGGCTCAGCTCGGAACTTCAACCACAACAATAGGCTTTACACTTCATCCAATGGAAGCAGAGGAATTTATCGCTGTTGCAAAAAAGGGTAGGTTTCTTCCACCGAAATCGACCTGGATAGCACCAAAAATACCTCAGGGTTTTATGGCCACCAGTCCTGTAGCCATATTAGCCAAAGGCGAAAAGGTAAATCGCTAAAATTAACAGATATGTTCGATTTGGATTTGGAAAGTATCGGTCAGTTGATGGCAACCTTTACCATTATTTGTTTCTTTATTGCTGCGTTATATAAAAAACGGCTTAAATAAACAGTTTAAAATAATAGGCTTGCAAGGAATATGCCATTTGAATACCGCTAAATTTTATATTTTTGGGTTTCCGCTCTAGTTATCTAACCTTAATTATATGAAAATTCTTTTTAAACTTTGCTTCTTTTCTCTTTTAACCTGCTCATCAATACTGGCGGGCGCACAAACTGTAACCTTAGATTATTTCTTCAACCGTGAAACCCATAAAGATAAACAGGGTAAAGAGATCAGGTTTCATTACCTATGGAATGAACATGCCATGAGCGGTTTTTCTATTTTGGGCGATGTTTTTAAGAAACAAGGCTTTAAGTTGGATTCGCTTGAAACTGCGCCAACCCTTGCCAAGTTAAAAGAAAGCAGTGTTTATTTGATTGTAGATCCGGACAGGCCGAAAGAAAATCCGAAACCAAACTACATCGAAGCTAAAGATATTGCCGAAATTTCTGCCTGGGTAAAACAAGGCGGCACATTGGTAATGTTTGCCAATGATAGTGCCAATGTAGAATTGCCGCACTTTAATAAACTGGCCGGCGCATTCGGCATGCATTTTACCAATGAAATGCAAAATCATGTAATTGATGATGCTCATTTTGAAGATGGTGCGATTGTTATTAAAAACAATCCGGTATTTAAAACAGCCGGTAAAATTTTTATGAAGGATGTTTGTTCCATCGATACCAAAAATGGCGCAAAACCAGTGCTTAAAAATGCCGCAGGTGCAACGGTTATTGCTTCGGCCAAATTTGGCAAAGGAAATGTAATTGCCATTGCCGATCCATGGTTGTATGATGAATATGTTAATGGGCGTTTGCCTAAAGAAATGGGTTTCGAAAATGATAAAGCCGCATTTGATTTAGTGCTTTGGTTAAAAACGCTGAGCAAAAAATAAAACTGTTTTTTTTATAATTTATCCAATTTAAAATAACCTAAATGAATCTCATCTTCAGGTAAAGCTGAAGATGGTTTTATTTCGATATGGTACTTTAACTTGGCTTCTTCGCTCAAAATATCCTCGATTTTGTAAATATCATCTACATCAATACCATATTTTTCATCGATATGGGAGTTGGCTCCTTTGATGGAATTCGTTTTGAAAAAAACCGTTTTCTTGGCGTCCTGTATGGCTTTTGCCCTTTCATCGTGCACCGATAATACAATGTAATGTTGTTCGTATAATTTGCCCGATTGGTAACCTCCCAGGTTGATAAAAAATAATTTATGTGCCGAGCGTGGCGTATCTTCATCTCTCAGCTTAATAGAAATTTCATAATCATCTACTTTATTCACCTCGCGCCAGCCATCTAAATGCAGGCTTGTTCCTGCCTCTGGCCAAAATGCTTTTATTTCGGGAACAAGTTCTTTAAGTGATCTGGCAATGCCAAAAAAATAATCGTGCTGTTCTACGTTTCTTTTAGGTGCTTTTGATCCGAGCAGGATCATAAATAGTTTTAAATCGTTCATTTTTGTGGTTAATCGGTATTTGTATAAATCGGTTAATTGCGTGTAACGGCATAGCACCAGTATGAATGTTGGCTCCTAATGGGTTCGTTTAATATTGGAAATTGAGCATCCATACCGCATTAACTTACCTCTTAACAGCAATAATGAAAATTGGTTCTTAGAAATTTTGATTTAACCGCAATTGTACAATGAGAATTGAGCGGAGGCCTAGTTTTGATTCTTATTGCAAAATGTTACGCCAAGGATGTTCATTTACTTAAAATGAGGTCAGTTTTATTTTTTTTAAACCAATTATACTTTTGTTTTGCAAAATAAACTGTTTATTGTCAGCATTTTGAGCCATACATTTCCATTATCCATCTTACATTTTCCATCCGCTCAAAACAATTTCAACTTTTTGCGATTGTATCATTGAATGTATAGGAACTTACAGCATTTATAAATGGATATCAACACAGCAAAAAAGAAAATCGCGATTATAGGAGGTGGGCCGAGTGGGCTTTTTATGTATAAAAGATTAACAGAATCTGAAGTGTCAGATTTAGAAATCGATATTTTTGAGCGTAAAGATTATTTAGGAGCTGGTATGCCTTATAGTGCTGAAGGTGCAAATGTTGAGCATATTACCAATGTATCAGACAATGAAATTCCGGTAATTTTTAATTCTATAGAAGATTGGGTAAAAATTGCACCAAAAGAGATTTTGGAAAAGTTTGATATCAACGAAGAAAAATTTAACGAATACAAAGTACTACCAAGGTTATTTTTCGGTGAGTATCTATCTGCTCAGTTTCAACTCTTAAAGGAAGCTGCTGAAAAGAAGGGAATTATAACCAACATTCATTTAAATTGCATTGTTGAAGATATTATTGATTTTACGGATGCAAATAAAGTAGCTGTAATAGTTAAAAACCAAGATGAAAAACATTTTGACCAGGTCATAATTTGTACAGGGCACAACTGGCCAAAGAAATATGAAGGTAAGATTCCGAACTATTTTGATTCGCCATATCCGCCCCAAAAACTGTCGTTAAAGCTTAACCATGCTGTTGGCATCATGGGATCATCTTTAACTGCTATTGATGCTTTAAGAACGCTGGCCAGGCATAATGGTAGTTTCGAAAGCAATGAGGATGGCACTTATGCATATAAATTGGAAAGCGAGGGTTTTAAGCTTGTAATGCATTCTCGTAGTGGCCTGTTGCCTGCAATAAGGTTCCACTTAGCAGATTCGCACCTTGGTAAGGATGAAACATTGAGCAAAGCCGAAATCCAGGAAAGTATTGCTGAAAATAGCGGATTTTTGCCTTTGGACTTTGTTTTCGAAAGGAATTTTAAAGCAATGTTTATCAAAAAAGATCCTTCGTTTTATGAACTGATTAAAAACATGAATCTTGAAGCCTTTGTTGGTGCCATGATGGGTTTCAGGGAAAAAATGGAGCCTTTTGAACTTTTTAAGAAAGAATATGATGAAGCAGCAGAATCTATCGAGAAGCGAGAATCTATTTATTGGAAAGAAGCATTGGCTGTGTTAAGTTTCGCCATGAATTATCCTGCTAAATATTTGTCGGCAGAAGATATGGAAAGGCTTCAGAAAGTGTTAATGCCATTAATTTCGATTGTAATTGCTTTTGTGCCTCAAAGTTCGTGCAGAGAATTACTGGCACTGCACAATGCCGGTGTTTTAAGCATAATTGCAGTTGGAGATGATGCGGTGGTTAAGCCACTTGAAACTGGAGGGGCAGATTATAGTTATAAGGTTGCCGATGAGGAAGTAACTGTTCACTTTGATACATTTGTTGATTGTATTGGGCAACCACATCTTTCATTTAATGATTTTCCCTTTAAAAGTTTGATAAATAAGGGTACGGTGAGTCCGGCAAGGTTGCAATTTAAATCTGCAGAAAACGGAAAAGCGCAGGTAAAGGAAAATGACCTGGTTACGGAAGAAGAGGATAATATCTACTACTTAACGGTGCCAGGGATCACTATTAATGATCATTTTCAGGTAGTGGATAAAAAAGGGGAGGCCAATCAACGGATTTATATTATGGCAGTTCCTTATATTGGTGGTTATAACCCCGATTATTCTGGAATTGATTTTTGTGAGGCCGCTTCAGAAGCGGTGCTGAAAAGTATCTTGAGTTAAATCTATGCTCAGGCTGACAAAATGGTACCGCGGGCGGCATTGCGGGAAGGTTTTATCAGTCGATGAAGTAAGCTTTATGGCAAGGATTACTAGTGGGAAAGATTGCTTCGTCGTTCCTCCTCGGAATGACGACGCTTTTTATTAGAATCTGTCAATGTAGCATATTCGAAGGATTCACCACAGATTTACACAAATCAACACAGATCAGTTTTTGCCACGGAAACACAGAAAGCACGGAGATTTATAGGTTTTCATCCCTTAATTTGTCATCCTGAGGGTTAAAAATGGTAAAAAACCTTAGAAAAAATGACAGATTTGTAGCTGATTAGCGAAGTTTAAAAAAGCTAGTTTATTAGAAGTTTGTAAATGCTGTACTTGAATATTTTTTTATAAAACGCTATCAATCAATGGTTTATTTTTACATTCCTTCATTGCCTGATTAAAAAACAAACGTTTGCGCTTAATTTGCTGCTTCTTGTTTTTTATAATTAAGGTATTGGTAAATAAGCTGTGGTTAAAGCTCAAATAAAAATCAAAAAACAATTGCAATCCCGATTTTCTCCTTAAAGATCAATTGTCATTTTAATGTTTTCTTAACACTTTAGTTTGATAGCTGAATTTCTCTTGCCGAAAAATTAAAATTAAGGTATTTCTTCGGCTTTGATTATACCATATGTGCCTATCATTGAATCGTTAACGCATTTTTTTAGGCAAACGTTTGCGTTAAGAAAAATAAAAATCGTCTTTGCTTAATCTATATCTTGCATTACCAAATCATAACGAGCCGACATTTTATTTTAATATTACGAGCAAAAAACTGTTAACCGGCAGGAAAATAATTGATAATAAAATAATAAATAAAGAACCTCTAACCAAGGTATAATACACAAGCAAACAAAAAACTAATCATTCATGGCATTACTGTATGCTATGGATTAACCAATCATCCTAATTTCAACCGCATGTTCAAAAATTTTACACTTTGTCCCCAGGCATTGCTATGCCCAAAAAACTCAAACCGGGTTAATTTTTCTATCGCTTTTTAAAAATCGAGCTTCTTCTTTAAACACTTAAACTTTAATTAAACTATTAAAATGGTTAAAATTTATACAAGCGTTTGTTTCGCCTTGTTTTTATCTGTTTTTGGATTTCAATCTTTATATGCCAATAAGGCTTCGATTAAGGGTGTTGGCTTGAAATATGTTGTATTTCAGCAGGATACCACTAAATCTAAAAAAGATTCATCCGCCTATTCCGTTAAAACTGATACCATCGGTTTAATGATTAAGGCCTTACAGAAATTTAAAACGGTACGCGATACTATCAATATCCGTTCGGCAATTGCAGTTCCAAATTTATCGCTACAGCAAATTATCAAAGGTAATTTAGCCGGGGTTTACGTACAGGAGCCAAACGGAGAACCTGGTACGGAGCAGAGCATTATTGTTCAGGGTACATCAGGCTTATTGTTTAACAAGAAAGACATTTATGCACTCCAGCCTGCCATCTATTTAAATGGTGTGCCATTGGTTGCAGATAATCCTTTTGCTTTCGATGTGCAAAAATACGATTACAACAGAATTGGCCCGGCAACAAACTTGCTATCCCAGGTAGATATCAATAATATACAGTCGATTACCGTAATTAAAGATCCATTCGAGCTGGCCAAACTCGGTCCAAACGCCGCTAATGGTGCGATTTATATCACCACTAAAAATGCAAAAGCAGGCTTGAGGGACATTAGTTTAAACACTTATTTTGGCTATGTAACTGCACCAAAGGTAAATACGGTTAACGGAGTTTATGAAAATAACTTCAGAAGCCAGTTTTATCAAAAATATAACCCAAGCGGTAGCCCGGCATCTTATTTACGCGATTCTACTAACGTGGCCTATTTTGGCCCATCCAACTGGACAGATTTATACTATCAGAATACCCCCACCTTTTCGGCCGATTTAGGAATTACCGGTGGCACGGAAAGGGCGAATTTCAGGTTTTTTGGTTCCGGTACAAAGAATGCCGGAAACGCCGATGATACCGGTATCGATCGCTATAATTTATTTTTTGGGATCAATATGGCGCCATTTAAATGGCTTACCGTATCAAGCACAGTTAATACGGCCCGCTTAGACCGTACCCGGAATAAAAGCTTGCGCGATCGTTTTGCCGAAACACGTTACATACCCGATTTAAGCAGTCCATTATCTCCAAATGCCGATTCGTATGCTTCGTATTTAACGCAAAACGACAGGAATGTAGATAACAACCGTTCTACGGTATTAAATGGAAGTTTAACCCTAAGTGCTAAAATAAATAAATTCGTGATCTCAAGCACTGGCCTGTTTAACTACAATGAGGGTGTTAGAGATTATTTTATCCCCTCTACACTGTTGGCAGGTATCAGTTATATCTCCAACTATTTTGGTTATAGCCAAAGGGTATCCATCAACAATAGCATTAGCTATAAATATGGTATCAATAAAAACCATGTTGTAGATTTTGAAATTGGCCAAAGTTTACAGGGCGATACTTATAAATATAACTACGCCAGGGCTTATAATGGTCCGAATGATTATGTAAAACTATCTTTTGTCGATGGAAATCCAACGAAATCCGGCTCTCCCAATCCAGACTACCTGAATGTACTAACCAACAATAATTTCTATGTATTTAGGTACATCGATAAGGAACGTAATAACTTAATGTCGTTTTATGGTACCGCTAAATATGCTTATAAAAATTTATTAACGTTAAGCGCATTGATTAGGAGGGATGGTGCTTCCAATGGTCAGCCAGATAGCCGCTGGGTAACTACGCCGGCTTTCAGTGCCAACTGGAGTTTAAAAGAGCAATTTTTAAAAGACAGTAAAATAATAGATGCTCTTCATTTAAGCGCTTCCTGGGGGCGTACTTTAAGAATTTTTCAGGATGACCGTTTTGCCGCTGGTCCTCAGTACCGTTCAGAAAATGGATGGGAAGAAGAGCCAACCATCCCGGGTTATGGAGGTTTATTGGGCATTAACCGCCCATACAACAGTGGTTTTATTGGTTATAACATCAGCTTGCCTTTCGCAGATCGGACCAGTGTTACTTTAGATGCATCGTTTTTAAACAGCCGCCTCAATGCTGCGGTAACAGTATATAACCGTGAAGATAAAAACAGCGTAATCGGTTTGCCTGTGCCAGTTGAAACAGGTTATTCTACTGAATACAAATCAGGTATGGATATCAACAATAAAGGTATTGAGCTTTTAATTAACGGATCGGTTTTACAACATAAAAATGGCTTGAACTGGAGTACAGGTTTGAACCTAAATTACAACAAAAACAAATTATCGGCATTGCCAGATGGCTTAAATGAACTGATTTATCAAAATGATAACAAACTTGAAGTGGGTAAATCGGTTGGAAGCTACTGGTTATACACCAATCAGGGTATTTACAATAGTGATGCTGAGGTGCCGGCAGGCAGAACGTTTAATGGCATTCCATTAAAAGCAGGCGATCCGAAATGGGTTGATTATAATAATGATAACCGGATAGACAGTAAGGATAAAATATTAACAGGAGACAGATTGCCAAAATTTGTTGGAGGATGGAACAATACCCTGGCTTATAAAAACTTCGATTTAAACTTCAATTTTATTTTTGCTGCGGGCCAAAAAGCAATTAACCAATACGAAGCCACCCGATATAGTTTTGTAAACCGCGAGGCTGGTAACGATATCAACTCTGTAAAAGAGGTTTCTTCGTGGCAATCGTTCGATAATGAGAAAAATTATCCAATATATAATCCATGGAGTCCGGTTGATGCTTACCGTACCGACCAGGATCTGTTTTTAGAAAGTGCTTCTTACATCAAATTAAGATCGGTTACACTGGGGTATGATTTCAGTAAAATGGGCCTCTTTAAAAAAGCAGGTGGAAAAATAAGGAGAGCATACTTATATGCTACGGCCTTAAACGTGTTAACACTTACCGATTTTTCAGGGGTTGATCCAGAACTGATCAATTACAATGGAATATACGATGGCGCAAATATCACTATCCCACGCACGTTTGTTGTGGGCTTAAAACTGGATTTATAAAATATTACCATGATTAATATGAAATATTCTAATTATAAAATGAGCAGCTACCGAATGGTTGCGCTTGCTTTATTACTAAGCCTGGTTGGTATCGGCAATTTTTCGTGCAAGAAAATTGAGGATGTTCAATCAACCAGGTTAGCTACCGAAGAAAGTAACTGGAAAACCCTGGAAGATGCAAGGGCAAACCTTCTTTCGGTATACGGGCTGATGCGCTCGGCTACCGTATCAGATAATACCCACTGGTTAATGGGCGAATTACGCCAGGGCGACTTTCAAATTACCAACAGGGCCGATTTAAAATCAATCGTTATTGGCCAGTTAAACGCACAATACCCTGTAATTAACAGAATAACCAACTGGCGCAGATTTTATGCTGTAATTAATGCGGCAAGCCTGTTTATTGAGCGTTCAAAACAAATTATCCCATTAGATTCGCGTTATACGCAGATAAACAACAATGTAGATGTTGCACAAGCAAGAATATTAAGGGCTTTTGCTTATTTCTACATGGTAAGGATTTGGGGTGATGTGCCTTTGTTAACATCTTCTCATGATGGAGATTTTGTAAAACTGCCAAGAACGGGTAAAGATAAGGTTTTACAGTTTGCTACTTCTGAATTATTGGCTGCGGCACAGGTTGTACCTTTTAAATATGGCGGTGATGATCCTATACTTCCCGGCCTTTATTATGGGGCAGGTTGGTCTAGCTGGAATGGAAATATTTTTACCAGGTTATCAGCTTATATCATTTTAGGCCATATTGCGGCATGGCAGGGCAATTACCTGGATGCGGCCACTTATACAAAATTTGTGCTCGATAATTATACCAGATCAAACGGAAGCGGTTCTAATGGCATTGTTTATTTGGATATGGATGCGCTAACAGAGAATGTAAATTATTACAGTCCGTTCGCTTTTAAACGTGCAACAGTATTGGTGGGTTTCCCTTTCGAGGCCGGTAATGGTTTATCAACTGCTAATGGGCATATTGAACAGTTAACCCTGGCATCGCCATTTATACCGAAAGCACAGCAGGAAATGTTTGTACCGAAAGACAGTATCCTTAACATATTTACCGACCCAGCTGATTTAAGATTTAGCGTTAACCCGGTAAATGGTTTATACCGCACTAATTACTTTTACAACTTCACCTCTGAGCAACCGATTTTTAACAAAATCAAGGTAATTTATACGGCTCAAACCTCGGGTAACTTAACCTTGTTCAGTTCTACCATGCTGTTTAGCCGCATAGAGGAGGTTACCCTGCTGAGGGCAGAAGCATGCGCAGCTTTAGGCCAGCGCGATGAAGCAATTTCAGCCTTAAACAAGGCTTCTAATTTAAGAGGTACCGATCCTTACGATCCGGCATCGGGTAAGGATTTGGTAGATGCCATTTTTGAAGAACGCAGACGCGAACTAATGGGCGAGGGCTGGAGATGGTATGATATTGTACGTTTTAACCGCCTTAAAAATCCTACGGGAACATTTATCAAGCGAAACGGTACACCACTAACATTCAGGCAATTTGAAAGTATGGGCGGTATTTACTGGCCAGTATCTCAAGATGTAATCAATGCAAATCCATCGGTTACCCAAAATGCTTACTGGCAATAATCAATCAGATAATCATGAAAAAGAAATTATATAAGTGTAGCCTTTTATTGCTACTAGCGGTTATAGGCATTTATTTAAGTGGGTGCAAAAAAAGCGACTCACCATATTACGATTACACCAATACGGTACAAACTTTTAAGGGAACGGCAATGGATTATTTAAAATCGAAGCCCAATACTTTCGATTCGCTGTTAGTGGTGCTAGATCGTTTCCCTTTTCTAAAGGATTCATTAACCAATCAGCAGGTTACCCTGTTTGCACCTGTAAATGAAAACTTTGCGGCATCGGTTAAATATTTAAACCAATACAGAAAGGCCGAGGGGAGAGCACCTATTTATTTAAGAACCGGTGATCCTGAACAATTATTATATATGCTTACCAAGTATATTATACGAGGCAATAAAACGGCAGATACTTATGCAGCAACAGTGGATGGAATTTCGCTGAATGCTATTGGTTTCAATTATCCCATGCACATTAAAGCAGTAAAAGCGAATGCTTCGGGATTTGTTGGGGGTGGGGCTACCACGCTCGAGTACAGCGATATGTATGGTTCAACAATCCAAACCAATTGGGTTACCACAAATACCAATGCAATTAATATTAAAACCAATAATGCAACCATTAACATTTTAACGCCCTTGCACAACTTCGGGTTTGATGAATTTACCTACAGATTAGACCAATAGCCTTATGAAGACGAAAACTAAAAATTACTTTCTTAGTGTAGCGCTCATGCTATCAGGTATGATGCTCTTATTGGCCGCATGTAAGAAAAATTTACCTGATAACAGATTATCCATTGCCAGTGATAGCCAATATACACAGTTTATATATCAGCCTACATTAGGCCGCAATACTTTATTTACGAACAATTTTACCTATGGCAACTCAAGTAGGCCATTAGATTTTAAAATTGTAAACATGCGCACCTTTGGCGGCGAGCCCGCACCCGAACTTACCAGGTTGTACCCGGTAAAAGTTTGGAAAACGGCTTACGATGGTACTGAAAAATCGCTGGCCGAAATTGAGGCAAAACGAGTGATCGAGAATCACGCGTTATTCGAAGTCCGCCCGCACTCTGGTGAGTTTTTAATGTGGGCAGAGGCCAATTCCAATATGATTAAGGCGCAGCCTGATTCGGGTTATGTGTTCGATGTAGAAATGTCTAATACAGGAGGGAGAAAGTATTTTCAGAATTTTAGGTTAAGTCCACTGCGTGAGCGCCCTTACGAGCCATCGCCACTTGATCCGGTAACCGGGCAGGGAACATCTATTTCTGTTAGTCCTTCAGATTTGTTTATCACTGGTACCCGAACAAATCAATCTTTAACATCACGCGATGTACAGGTTGTGTTTAATAAACTTCCTAAAGGTTTACCTGGTTATTCGGGGCACAGCATCAGTTTTAAATTTATTGATACGCTTGCCCAGGTTATCGATCCAAATAAGTTTGCCTTAACCGATTGGGGCAATCTGGTACATGGTTTTAATATGGTAAAAGATGCCTCAAAAGTAAAATTCGATGTGGCTTATCCTGTTCCACTAACTGCATACCCTACCAAATTTACCACAAACGATGGTGGTGCAGCAAGGGTAGTTTTCAGGTTCGATAGGCAAGCATTTGGTGCTGTTTTACTTCACTGTTACCTGGCCTTAAATTTCAAAATCTATGAGGAGGGCGATTGGGAAATTATTTTTCAGTTTAAAACGGACAAACCAAAATTTGATAATGACTGATGGAACTAACTAAATCAAAACATAACATATTTCCAATGAAGTATTTTTACACGATAGTAATTTTATTGATTTTTGGTTTGCATAATCTCGCCTTGGCCCAACAGCAAATTGCGGTTACGGGTACGGTTTACGATGGCGAATCGAAAAGGAAGGAAACTTTACCTGGCGTAAGTATTCTAAGCAGTGGCAAGGTTTTAGGCCAAACTGATGGAGATGGACGTTTTAGGGTAACGGTAGCATCAAATGCAGAAATTTCCTTTAAATATTTAAGCTACATTTCACAAACCATAAAGGTAAATAACAGAACCATAATTAATATTACCTTACAGGGCGATAATGCCACCCTTAAAGAGGTAACGGTTACGGCTGGTTACCAAACCAAAACCAGAACTTTAAGTACAGGATCTACCGTTACCATATCGGGTAAAGATATTCAGGGGCAGCCTGCAAGTGATGTAATGTCGCTTTTACAAGGTAAAGTTGCCGGCCTAAATATCCAGAACAGTACAGGGGCACCTGGTTTCAGGGGTTCTATTACTTTACGTGGTATTTCTAACATTAATATATCAGGTTCAGGAAGTTCGAGTTTTTTAACGCCAACATCACCGTTATTTGTAATAGATGGGGTTCCTGTTGATGACAATACCAATTATTCGTACGGTTTCCAGCAGGCAGGGCCTGGTGTATCACCAATCTCGCAAATTCCGCCAGAAGATATTGAAGACCTTACGGTACTAAAAGATGCAGCTGCAACAGCATTATACGGATCGAGAGGTGCTTATGGAGTAATTTTGGTTACTACTAAACGTGGTAATTCCAAAGTACCGGTGGTTCGTTATAATGGTGCCTCATTTTTTTCGATGGTGCCGCAATTGCGTAGCGTTATTGGTGGAAAGGGAGAAAGGCAGCTGCGGATCTGGCAGATTTTGCAAAACGACACTACATATAACCATGCTGTAGACCTGATAAATTCTTCACCAATTTTGTCTGACAGTTTGAATGCTTACTACAACAATTCTACCGACTGGCAATCTTATTTTTACCGCAATACCTTTAACCAAACACACAATGTGAGCATTTCTGGTGGTGATGTAGCTTTTAACTATAAGGTTGGTGTGGGTGCTTATGATGAAACAGGGATTCAGGAAAATACAGGCTATTCCAGGTATAACCTGAATATGAACATGCAGTATAACCCCACTCCTAAATTTAAATTGGTTGGGCAGCTGCAAAATTCCATACAAAAACAACAAACGGGTAGTGGCAATGGCTTGCTAAACAGTGGCTTGGCGACTACAGGTTCGGCATCCAGTTTATTGCCTTCGCCTTCATTATTTTCATCACAAAGTGGTGTGTTGGCTCAGCTCCAAACCGATAATGACAATAAATCGTTACAGACTTTTGCAACCATCAATGCAGAGTATGAAGTTTTTAAGAATTTCAGGATTTCTACATTTTTAAACTATACCAATAGCACAGGTACTAAAGATAATTTTTCGCCGGCGGCATTAAATGGCAACCAATCGAAATATTACACTTATAACGATCGTGCAACCAAATTATATAACCGTAACCAGTTTTCATATGTGTACAGTTTAAAAGATGCTGCCGGTGAAGATGCCCATAATTTTAACTTGTTTGCCTTTACCGAAATTAACTCGAGCTTTTTTAAGGCTGATGCCATTTTAAACGAAAGAGGGGTTAACGATCAGTTAAGAGGGCCATTAACCAATATGACCGATTACCTCACCTCGTTAGGTGGAACTATAGATTATACTGATGTGAGAAGCGTTGCTTTTGCAGGTGCGTTTTCTTATAACTACAGACAAAAATACGTACTCGACCTTAATTACCGTTTGGATGCCAATTCGGCCAATGGCGAAAATGCAAAGTACATTGCCAATCCATCAATCGCTTTAAAATGGAACTTTAACAAAGAAAAGTTTATGGAAAACATTAAATGGATTGATTATGCAGATATCCGTTTAAGTTATGGCTCAAACATTCAGCCCGTAGGCGGTATTTTTGATGGTTATGGTAAATATGTGGGTTGGAACCGCTATAACAATGCAAATTCTGTAATATTAGACCTCAACAGATTGCCAAATTTAGATTTACAGCCTACAAAAGCCACTACTTACAATGCGGGTGTTGATTTTAGCTTGTTTCAAAACCGTTTTTCTTTTGTTTTTGATACTTATTATAAGCAAAACGACAATATTTTTAAATACAAGGATATTTCGAGTACCAATTCATTTAGTAGCATTGCTTCCAATGAAATCAGTAACGTAAATTATGGTTGGGAGTTTCAAACAACTGCCCGTCCGCTAAGTCCTAACAGCCCTTTTAAATGGACAATCTCAGCAAATTTAGCCATCAACAGAGAAATTTTGGCACAATTGCCTGATGGTTTAAGAGATTACATTTATTATGATAAAGACTTACAACAGGATACTTATTACCGCCTGGGTATTAATTCGTTATCCAATTACCTGTACAATACAAAGGGGGTATATTCTACCAATTCACAGGTTCCTGTTGATCCGAATACCGGTTTGCCTTACCGCGTGGGTGGTAACGGCCGCCTGAATTATTTTAAAGCAGGAGATCCTATTTTTACCGATCTGGATGGTAATTATGTGCTTAATGGTAATGATAGGGTTATTGCAGGAAATTCACAGCCGCAAATTACCGGAGGTTTCACGTCATACCTGCAATGGAAAAACTGGAGTTTGGAGGTCAATACTTCCTTTACGCTGATCCGCGATATTATTAATAATCCATTGGGCAAACAGTTACAGACCTATACTGATTTTAATAAATTGGGCAGTTTAGTACCGTTAGAACAACTAAATTATTGGAGCACCGCTGGTGATAATGCCACTTATGCCAATCCGCTCGATTTTGTACGCGCACGTATTATCGATCCTTTTAGGTTAAATCAAACAGCATTTCAGGAAGATGGTTCCTATTTTAAGTTAAACTCGGTTAAGGTGTATTACATTTTTGATAAAAAATTCACCAGCAAGTTCGGAATGAACAGGGTAAGTATTAATGCTACAGCAGCAAATCTTGGCTTTATTACCCGCTACACAGGTCCAAACCCCGAAAATGTAACCAGTTTGGGTAGAGATGATTCAGGGGGTTACCCTTCTCCACGCCAGTTTACATTAGGTTTAAACATTGAGTTTTAAAAATTAAACAGATGAAAAATACAAAATATATAATCCTGTTTGCCGCACTGGTATTTACCACGGTTGGTTGCAAAAAGTTTTTAAATGTAACGCCCATCGAAGCACAAAGTGGTAACAATTTTTGGAAAACACGCGAAGATGTAGAAGGATTTACAAACGGCATTTATGCAAGGCTAAAAGATAAAGTAGCAGGTACACCTACTTTTTTTAATGAGAACGATCGCGCATTTTTTCCTGCTTTGGAAATAAGGGGTAATAATATTGCTGGAATTAGTTTGGGCAACGATGGTACAGCCATTTTTAATTCGCTTACCAATAACAACATGAGAGCCATAGTTAACAGCAGTGGCAGGTTTAGCGATATGATGAAGAAAATTATGAGCTGGAAAGAGTGGTATGATGTTATTGCAGCAGCAAACATTTTATACTTTGAAGTAGATAAGGTGCCTTCATCGAGCTTACCGGATGCTGATAAAAAGAGATACAAGGCCGAGGCCGTATTCTTGCGTAACCTTAGTTATATGTTTATCTGCAAGTTATTTGGTGATGCCGTTTATTATACAGAGGCTTATCACAGCACCCCATTGGGCAGAACCTCACAGGTAACCGTAATGAACAAGTGTATTGCAGATATGACTGCAGCAAAAGCCGATTTACCAACTGCTTACAACGATGCCACATCCAATGGTTTCAGGCCTACCAAGGCATCAGCAGTTGCGCTTTTAATGCATTTAAATATGTGGGCCGCCGCCTGGGATAACGGTGTGAAAACAAAATATTACGAAGCCGTAAAAACATTGGCCACCGAACTGGATACTTATAGCAATTACAAAATATTGCCTGTTACACCTGCAAATACCTTAAAAATTTTTAAAGGAAGAAGCAGTGAAAACCTGTTCAGTATTTTACAGGAGTTTAACTATGGAGAAGGCTTTTCGCTTACGGCAGGTTATTCTTATTATTTCTCCCACTTTCCGTACCAGGGCAACGTTACCAAAACATCAAGTTCGATGTATTATTCGAGTAATTATATGCGCAAGCTTTATCCTCCGGGTTCTCCTGATGCACGTATAACCACCTGGTTCGAAAATTACGATTCACAATCAGGAACTTTCCAGTTTAAAAAATTCGCAAATACCTACACAACCGGTTCGGGTACTGCAATATCGGTAACAAGTGATGATAGCGCAATTATTTTCAGGTTGCCCGATTGCTATTTATTAACAGCCGAAGCATTGGCCGAACTTGGTGATGAAAGTGGTGCCAAAGATTTTGCAAACAGGGTTACCATTGCCGCAAATGCCCCGCTCATTACTCAAAATGGCCAGGATTTAAAAGATGAAATTTACAGGGAAAGGTGCAGGGAATTGATTGGTGAAGGACAGTTTTATTTTGATCTGGTAAGAACAAAAAGAGTAATCAGCTCCGATTTTACAGGCTCGCCAATGTCGGTAGCCAACCTTAATGCTGGGGCATGGACATGGCCATTAACCATTACGGACGCCGAGCGGAGCGCAAACCCAAATTTAATTGGTAATAATTTTTGGAACTAATAGATATGATGATGAAAAATTATAAAAGAATGCTGTTTTCACTAATCTGTGTATTATCAGTTTTAACTGGCTGCAAAAAATACTATATGGAAACCGGGGTTCATGAGGCCAAGTATAACGGCAACATCATGCAATACATGGAAGAAAAGAAACCGTTTTTTGATTCTACCCTTACTGTAATCAAACTGGCTGGTTTGGCCGATGTAATTAGCAAAGAGAACATTACCTTTTTTGCGCCACCAAGTGGATCTATTTTTAAGTCGATCAGGCGCTTAAACATCGAATTAAGGGTAACTGGAAAAGATACCGTTTCACAGTTGTCGCAAATTAAACCAGAGGTATGGAAAAATATACTTTCGCAATACATTTTTAAAGGTGCCAACCGCTTAAAAGATTACCCACAGCGTGATACCTTATCATACCTCGCTTTCCCTGGTCAGGGTTACACTTCGTATAGTGGGAGGATTATGAATGTAGGGGTGATTTTTAATGATGCAGTGGTACTGAGTGATAAAGGGGAAGTGCTTTCACGAGTGGCTTATGCAGGTTACCGCCAGTTGTACCTGGCTTATATCCCCGATCTGTCTAACCCGCAGGTGTCATTGGTTAACATTCCAATTGCCACTTCCGATATACAGCCCACCAATGGTGTTTTACATGTATTAAATAAGTTTAAACATAATTTCGGCTTTAATACCAATGTTTTTATTGAGCAGGCGATATCCGCAGGCATTAATCCGCGAACACCATAGGTTTATTATTTCATCCGCAAATTGAATTAAAATGTTAACTCACATTAAATATAAAATTCAGCTGTTTTTGTTTGGAGCCATAGGCTTAACAACGGCTATTGTATCTTGCCAAAAAGAGAGGGGCCTTACTGAAGATCCCTATGCTGGCGGGAAAAAAACGCTTGATCTTACCTTCATTTCCAGAACAATTGATCCAGATGTGGTAAACCCTGGCGATGTTTTAAGCGTAAGGGTAAAAGGCCTGAGCAAATACATTAACGACTTTAAAGTATATGTAAATGAAATAGAAGCCGAAGTAATACCTGCATCTACAAATGACAGTACATTAACTTTCAAGGTGCCGATAACTGCCAGTACCGGCAGTATGTGGATTACCTCGCAAGGACAAAGTTTTTTCGGTCCGATTGTTAAAGTTGGTGGCAAAGTAAGTGTCGATCCCAATTGGAAAGTAATCAACGGCGCAACAAATAATACCAACGGTTTGGGCACCAGTGCTATATTTGATATTGAACCATTACCTGGGGGTAACTTTTTTCTGGGAGGTGGCTTTAATGATTTTGAATTAAAAGGAACCGAAAAATTACCGATTGGAGGAATAGCTCAAATTTTGGGCGACGGAGCGTATTCTACCAGCGGGGTTAGTTTTGGCAAAGGAGTTGGCGGTGCCGAAAAGTATATTTCCTCCATTACCCGCATCCCAACCGGAACGCAGGCGGGCAAATACATTATTGGCGGCAGTTTTACCAGTTTTAACTCAACGCGTACAAACCGGCAAACGTTAAATAATGTGGCCAGGTTAAATACCAATGGATCTCTTGATAGTTTAATTCTCAGAGATGTAATAAATCCAAAACCTCAAGAAACTTATAAAAACGGCGATACCGTAAGTGCCTTTAATGCAGGTGTGGATGGTGCGGTTAGAAAAACATTTGTTTTTAACGAACAAGTTTATCTGATTGGCAACTTTAACAACTACAAACGCATGTATCTGCCAAATTCAAGCTTCGATGAGAAAGTTTACGACAATACACGGATGCGCCAAATGGTAAGGGTAAATATGGATGGTTCCATGGATTCTACCTTTCATTACAACAAATCTACCCGGCAAAGTGCCATAGGGGCTAACGGAATTATTTCTGATGCAATGATACAAACGGATGGGAAACTGATCCTGGTGGGTAGTTTTAGTACCTTTAATGGGGTACAAGCCAATAGAATTGTAAGAATTAACCTTGATGGAAGTGTTGATAACAGTTTTAATACAGGCTCCGGAGCAAATAGTGATATTGTTTCCATTCGATACAATGCAACCACCAATAAAATTGTGGTGGGCGGTTCATTTACAAGTTTTAATGGTAAAGCAGCCTCAGGCGTTAACCTGCTAAATGCCGATGGCTCTAACGTAACCACTTTTAACGGACAGGCAATAACAGGTGGCATCACAAATTTTGTTGGCCAGCTAAACAACGGAAAAATAATTGTAGCAGGCACTTTTAATAAGTATGGCGATTATTTGCGCCAGGGTTTTATGGTGTTGGAGGCTAACGGACAGCTGGCTGTAGGTTATAACAATACCGGAGGTTTCCAAGGGTTTATTTACGATATGATAGAAACCAGCATCACTAACGGTACGCAGGTAATTTTTGTGGGTAATATTCTACGTTTCAATGGTACGTTGCCACACAACCTGTTGCGCCTTAATTTTTCTAATTGATCAATACAGTTTCAAATATAATAAGAGATGAAAAAAGGATTTACAATAACCGAAACCTTAAAATATTTTGGCTTAGCCCTGGTATTTGGGCTATTCTTTATGGCCGCTGGTTGTAATAAGGATTTTGAAAATACACTGCCAAAAAACTTCCGGAACGATACCCTTGGTTTAGGGGCAGGAAAAAAGGTTTTATATATCGTTTTAGATGGTGTAACAGGTGCAGCAATTAAAACACTTGCACCTACAAACCTGGTGCAGATAAATACCAAAGCTACATACACTTATGATGGCTTGGCTGATAACAAATATAATGTTATTACCAATGCATCAGCCTGGACAACAATGTTAACCGGTTACGATTATACCAAACACAATGTAACTACTGAAGATTTTTCGGGTTTAAACCTGCAAAGTACGCCAACAATATTTACCCGCATTAAAAGCGCTGTTAGCAACTCCAGGTCGGTATCAATTGCTTCAACTCCGGTTTTTAATGATAAACTGGCGGCAGATGCAACTGTAAAACAAACCGTAGCTGATGATGAGGCTGTTAAAACAGGAGTGGTTACAGAGTTAAGCACCAATAACCCATCTGTGGTGGTTGCCCAATTTCACAGTGCCGAAACTGCAGGTGCAGCAAATGGTTACACTGCAGGCACACCGGCTTATGCTGCTGCCATTAAAAATATCGATAACTACATTGGCGAAATTTTAGCTGCCTTAAAAGCGAGAAAGGGATATTCAGGAGAGAACTGGCTGGTTATTATTGCTTCTAATAAAGGTGGCGGGCCATCTGGCGGCACACCTGGATCAAATATTTTTAACGATGCTTCAAGGAATGCCTATATCGCTTTTTATAACCCAAGGTTTTTATCTACACAGATTACTCAGCCCGATCCAAGTAGCTATCCGTTTGTGGGTACTGCCCCGCGTTTTGTAGCCACTACCTCTTCAAACGTTACAGCCACACAAAGTAGTACAACACTGGGTAATTTTGGTACTGCCGGTGATTATACCTTCATGTTTAAATTTAGAGATGATTACGGACAGGCAAATTACTATCCAATGTTTTTAGCAAAAAGAGGGCCTTTCGATTCTGTTACTTCTACAGGATGGGGCTTTTTATTTGGTGCAAATTCAGCTCAGTTAGATTGGGGCGGTTCTCCGCGACCTGGATTTGGCATCGATATCCGTGATGGCCGCTGGCATACCGTAGCCTTTACAATCAGTTTATTAAATGCGGTAAGAACCCTCACCTTATATGTTGATGGTTTAACGAGATATTCGGGCTCTATAAACGGAAAAAATATCGACAATAACATTCCGCTCAGGCTAGGAGGAAATGTTGGAACAGATGGAAATACCCAAACCAATATACTGATTAGAGATGTAGCCTTATTTAATGTGGCTTTATCTGCTAGCAATGTTACCGCAATTATGCGTACACAAATTAAGCCCAGTACTCCTTTTTTTAACAACCTGCTTGGGTTTTGGCCTGGAAACGAAACAAGCGGAACTGTAATGCTTGATCAATCTGGTAAAGGCAATAATTTTACTTATAGCAGTAATGTGGCATTTGCCAATTTTGAAGAAATTTCGCCCAATATTTCGCCTGATATTTCACCTGCAGCTTATACCGCTGTTTCTAACAGTGTTGATATTCCGTTACTTATTTACAACTGGTTAAATATCTCCGTTTCAAGCCAATGGGGCTTAGCAGGCAGAATTTATAGTCCTAGTGTGGCATTACCAACTAATTAACTTTAAATATTAATAAGATGAAATTTAATCAGTTAACAAAAATATTTGGCCTGTTTTTATTGCTTGCATTTACTGCCTGTAAGAAATACGGTTATGAAGTTCCCGATGGTTATCCGGATAACTCAGAAAATGTGGCCGACGGTACCATTGATACCAATATGAAATTAATCGATAAATCGATGTATGCAAAGGCAAGGGTATTCCCAGGGCTGGTAGATCAGTCAGAACCCAGGGTAAAAGATGCTCAGCTTACTTTAGACCTTAACTTTACCGATCAAACGGCACAAAACCTAAGAATCTCTGTTGCGCCATCGCCACAATATAGCACAGGTTATTATGCTGCACCGGGTGAGTTGATTAAAATTGTGGTACCGGCAGGCGTAGATGGCTTAAGCGTGCAAATAGGCGCACACACCGATAATCTTGCAGGTAAATCGCCATTGTTGCGTGATCCTGTAATTTACAACAGAAAGCAATTGGTTTCGGGTGTCAACTACATCCGTAACCTTTATGGCGGGCATATTTACATCCTGGCTACATTTGCCTATGCCAATCCGGTTACCTTTACCATTACAGGTGCAGTGGTATCGCCAGATTTTATTTTAGGCCAAACAACTGATGCCGAATGGGTTGCTAAAGTTAAGGCCTCGCAAGTTCCCTGGTTAGAGTTAAGGGCTAAAAGGGTTATCTTCACCATTCCTCGAGATAAGGTAATCGCCACATTTAATTCTAATGAGCCGTTTACCAATCCAACAGCCGTATTTACAAAATGGAATGATGTTTTTGATCTTGATTACAATGCCTGGATGGGCTTATCAGATAATGCTGCCGATATTAGAGATAGAAGTCCACAAAGCCAATGGCGTGGTATACTGGATATTCAGCTTAGCTTAGGCTATGGCCACTCTGGTTTTCCTTTTGTGGGTTTAAACGATTCGTATTGGTTTGCCAGTTTTACAAGTTTAAATTCAATTACTACGAGTTCGGGCCAGTGGGGTACCTATCACGAATTTGGACACAACTGTCAGCAAGGAAGCATCTGGAGCTGGAGTACACTTGGCGAAACCACAAACAACCTTTTCAGTTTTAAAGTAGCCAACAGGATTGGTGCAAATTACAATATTTTGCACCCTGCGGTATCAAGCGGTTATCCTAAAGCAATTGCCTATGCCAGCACTGCCGGTACCAAAAATTTTGATACGGACGCAGCCATAAATACGGTAGACGAAGCTCCGTTTATGAAAACATTGCCTTTTGTGCAGATTTTTGAGAAATACGGTTACGGTGCAATGACATATTTATATACAGAGGCCCGCCATGCTGAACGTTTAAACACGAACGACATTACCAAGCACAATTTTGTTTACGAAAAACTATCTGATTACACTAAAACAGATTTATCGCCATTTTTCGGTGCCTGGGGTATATTGATCAGCGATGCTGTTGTGGCAAAAGTAGCTGCAAAGTATCCAACTTTAAAAACCGCATTATGGACTTATAATCCTTTAAATAAAACAGGCGGAACAGCACCAATCACCTATGCCACTACCGTTGTTTCGGTAAGTTCAAGCCAATCTGGAGATGGAACAACAGCTGCCCTGGTTGATGGTGTAGTTTCGGCTGCATCTTACTGGCATTCTAACTATGGTACAGCAACAGCTACAAATACCATAGGCTATCCTATTAATATCGTTTTAGGTACCGGTTCGCTTCTTCCGATAGCGGTTAAAGGGGTAACTTTTGCTCAACGACAAAATAATAGTGGCGGTTTTGTAAAAGATGTAGAAATATTTACCAGTAACGATAACGTAAATTTTGTAAGTGTGGGTACAACAACCTTACCGCAAACAACTGCAGTTTATAACTTTAATTTCCCAGGTGGAAACGTTAGTGCAAAGTTTATCAAGGTGGTAATTAAAAGCGGCGTAAATCCTACATATGCCAACTTATCAGAATGTAACCTTATTAAACCTTAATGGCGCTTATTATGAAAACGAACAATAAAATAAATCATATCATCTTTTGGGCTTGCGCAATAATCATATTAGGTTTTGCTGCTTGTAAAAAATATGCCAATCCGCCAGCAGTTTACGAAGAATTGAAACCACAGGTAGGTGGACAGCGCAAAGTTTTAGTAATTAGTATTGATGGTGTTACCGGTAGCGAAATTAAAGCCATTGCGCCTCCAAAGATTTCGGAATTGCAAAAAACAGGGAAATTTTCTTTTGAAGTGATAAAAAGCGGAATAGGTAATGATGTTTCCTCATGGGTAACAATGGCCACTGGCGTAAGTTATGGTAAACATTCTATTGGTACTGATAATTTTGAACGCTTACGGGATCCAAATGGAGATGATCATGCAGAAATCAAATCGTATAGGAACGTATTCGACTATATTACCCAATATAAAGCCACAAAAACGGCAATTGTAACGCCTTGGACTAATCTTCGCAATTACCTCCGCAATGCAGACTTTTCGCCTGTGGTATCTTCCGATTTAGGGGTGAAAGATAGTGCGGTTAACATTTTAAATACACAAACTAACGTTGGTGCGGTAATGATAAATTTCCGTGATGCGGAAACTGCCGGAGCCAACGGAGGATATATAGCCACTAATGATAATTATAAAAACGCGATTATAAAAACTGATGAATATGTTGGCAATATCATTACAGCCTTAAAGGCAAGGAAAAATTATGCCTCAGAAGATTGGTTGGTTATTGTTACCACTAACCATGGCGGAAGCAGCACCAACCCGCAACCTGGTTTTTTAATTGCATCAAACCAAAAATTTAAGCAGGAAGAGGTTAAAAAGAGGGGATTTAACACTCCTTTGTTTAACAGTACAGGTATAGGTGCACAGGTGTTTAACGATAACGGCTTGTACGATGCAGGCGCAACTAAAGATTTTACCGTACAGATGCAGGCCAAATTTAATACTGAGAATTATTATGTTGGCTTCCTATCCAAAAGTACTATAATCAGTGGTAGCACACAAACAGGATGGATGTGGTTTCAAACCGACTCTAAAAAATGGAACGTTTCATTTGGTGGTGCAAATAATGGCTCTGGTATTGGTAGGCAAGAGGTTAACGCCGGAGGCATAGTGTTCGATGGCGCGTGGCATACCTTAACCATGACGGTTAAATATGTTAATGCCACAACCAGAACCGTTACGCTTTATACCGATGGTACTCAAAATCAAACCATAAATATTAGCGCACATAAAAGCTTATCAACACCAGAGAAATTAACATTGGGCTATAAACAATTTTCAGGAGGAACAGGTTTAAGTTTTCAAGGGGCAGATCTTGCCTATTTTAATACAGCACTTGATGCAGCCACTGTAAAAGCAAACGTTGCCCTAAAAGATATCACCAAGCATCCCAATTATGCCAATTTGATTGGATATTGGCAAAATAATGAAGGAACTGACGCCTATTTGGGCAATAAAGCACCAGGCGGATACGATATGTCGTTATATGGCCCTTTTACCTGGAAAGCGATGGGAACAGATGCTCCTCCATCAGTAACACCAGATGCCGATGCTTCCGGGAAATCTATCGCACTAACACCTGCAACAGTAAGTGCAAACATGCTTTATTGGATGAATATTAAAATTTTGGCGGATTTTGGTATTGATGGAAACCCTTTCCTAAACCAGTTTGAAATAGAATTTTTAAAATAGTAGTTAGTTTAGTTAGTGAAACCCTTGCCGCCAATTGGTGGTAAGGGGTTTTTTCTGTTTTAGGATGATCAATATATACTCTAAATTAATTCTAGCCGATAAAACTAAATTACTTAACTTCTTAATGGTAAAATTAATACTATATATTCACTCATAACCAATAACTCAATATTCATTTCATGTATTCAAACCAACAGCTCGGTAACATCTTTAAAACTCAAACGTTTGCGCAGAAACAATTTCATCATCATAAACTAATCATCAGTAATTTGGATGAACAAACAATTATTATCACACAAAATGAATAGAAAATTAGTCGTTTTATTTACTTTTTTAGGTTTTGCAGGGCAAATCAGCGCGCAAGATTTACCATCCGAAACGCAAACTCCAGAAGTGGTTTCACTTAACCGTTTGCCCATGCGGGCATCAGCTTTTGCCTTCGAAAACCAGGAGCTCGCCGCCAAAAAAGCAAAAGAAAAATCAACATACTTTTTATCGTTAAATGGAACATGGAAGTTTAACTGGGTAAAAGATCCACGTAAACGCCCAACAGATTTTTATAAAGTAGATTTCGACGATAAAAGCTGGGATAACTTTAAGGTACCCGCAAATTGGGAACTGAATGGTTATGGAACACCAATTTATGTAAACCAACCCTATGAATTTGCGGGCAGGCAGTTAACCGGAGCTAAAATGAACCCTCCATTCGATATTCCTGTTGATAACAACCCTGTAGGCTCTTACCGTAAGAAAATTAATATTCCAGCAAATTGGGATGGCAGACAGGTGTTCATCAGTTTGGGTGCAGTTAAATCGGCATTTTACATTTGGGTAAATGGAAAAAAAGTAGGCTATAGTGAAGATAGTAAACTTGCTGCTGAATTCGATATTACCAAATATGTTAAACCGGGCGAAAATACCATCGCTTTGCAGGTTTACAGATGGAGTGATGGCAGTTATTTAGAGTGTCAGGATATGTGGCGCATTTCGGGTATCGAACGCGAAGTTTATTTGTATGCTACACCTAATTTGGATATCCGCGATTTTAAAGTGGTAGGTGGATTAGATGCAAGCTACACCAATGGTTTGCTGAATGTAGATTTATCAGTCGAAAATTATAAAATAGATCAACGCACCAACCACAGTCGCCCCGATAGTTTTTATGTGGCACTCGATTTAGTTGATGCCAAAGGAAATAACGTTTGGAAAGATGCCTCCACAAACCAAAAAGTATTGGGCAATTATAAAACAGACCTTTCTTTTAAAACACAAATTAGCAATGTTAAAAATTGGTCGGCAGAAATTCCTTATTTATATACGCTTTACATCACTTTAAAAGATAAAAACAATAAAATAATCGAGGTAATTCCACAACGAGTAGGCTTCCGTTCTGTAGAAATTAAAGGAAGCGATTTATTGGTTAATGGTAAACGTGTATTTTTAAAAGGAGTAAACAGGCACGAGCACAATGCCACTCAAGGCCATACTTTAACCCATGCCGATATGGAAAAAGATATGGAAATGATGAAAAGACTAAATGTAAATGCCGTTCGCCATTCTCACTATCCACCCGATCCTTATTGGATGGAACTTTGCGATGAATATGGTTTATATGTAATTGATGAAGCAAATATCGAATCACATGGCCGTTATTACAGTTTAGAAACCTCATTCGCCAACGATAAACAATGGCGCATTCCTCATCTGGAGCGCATTACCAGGATGTACGAAAGAGATAAAAACCACGCATCCGTAATCACGTGGTCTTTAGGCAACGAAGCAGGTAATGGAGTTAACTTTTATGAGGCCTACCAATGGCTTAAAGGGAAAGATTTTCGCCCGGTACAATATGAAAGAGCAGAGAGCGATTTCAATACCGATATGATTGTACCGCAATATCCTTCGCCAAACTATCTTCCGCGCTACTCAAAACAGGATAAAGAAACCCGTCCGTTTATTATGAGCGAGTATGCCCATATTATGGGTAACAGTTTGGGTAATTTTAAAGAATATTGGGATGCCATAGAGAACAACCCTAAGCTGCAAGGTGGTTTTGTTTGGGAATGGATCGATCAATCTATCGATACCGTTAAAAATGGCAAGCGCATTATGGCTTATGGTGGTGATTTTCCGCTGAGTGGCCCTGTTGATGAGAACTTTAGCGATAACGATTTTTGCGTAAAAGGAGTGGTTACAGCATACCGTGGCATGACGCCGATGGCAGTAGAATTGAAAAAAGTACATCAATATATCAAAACTACTTTTAATGGTACCAACCAGATCAATGTAAATAATAGCTATTTTTTTAAAGATATTAGCAATGTACAGCTTAACTGGGAACTGGTAGAAGATGGGAAAGTAATTCAAACCGGTGTAGTGAGTAACCTGAATATCGGGCCACGCCAAACTCAAATGATACAAATTCCATTTAAAACAAATTATACTGCAGGAAAAGAATATTTCTTAAACGTTCATTACCGCTTAAAAACGGCTGAACCATTTTTAGAAAAAGGTTATGAAGTTGCTTACGAGCAGATTGCTTTGGCAGGAGCACCAAAAGCCAATGTTTACAGCAGCAACAAAAAAGCTTTAAAGGTTGAGCAAACAGCAGAAAAAGCCGTAGTAAAAGGAAGCGATTTTACAATCACTTTCGATTTAGTTAAAGGTACATTACTTAGTTATATCTCCAAAGGACAAGAATTGCTGGCCTCAGGACCACAACCTGGCTTTTACCGTGCACCAACCGATAATGACATCGGTGCGGGTTTAAATACAAAATTACGGATGTGGCGCAATGTGTATCAGGATAATGATGCTGGCCATATCAAAGCTACTGTAAATTCAACTGCTGATGGTTTTACATTAACCATAACATCATCTTTGCTTAAAGGAGATGCCGAAACTACACAGAAATTTGAAGTTTTTGCTGATGGTACCATCAAAATTGATAACCAATTTAAAGCCATAACAGGCAATTATAAAAGTTTAATGCGTATTGGTAACGATTTGCAATTGAAAAATGATTACAGCAATATTCAATGGTATGGTAGGGGGCCAGGCGAAAATTATATTGATAGAAAAACGGCTTCTTTAATTGGCAATTATAAATCAACAGTTGCAGATCAGTATTATGCATATGCCCGTCCGCAAGAAAGTGGCAATAAAACCGATGTGCGCTGGGTTGCTTTTACCAATAAAGCAGGTAAAGGTTTACGGTTCGAATTTGCCGATCAGTTGTTGAGTTTTAATGCCTTACCATATTCTGTAGAGGATTTAGATCCGGAGGCGGAGAAAAAACAATATCACTCTGGCGAATTGGTAAAACGCAACCAGATCTATGTACACATGGATATGCAGCAATTGGGTGTACAGGGGATTGATAGCTGGGGTTCTATGCCTTTAATTCAATACCAGATTCCTTTTAAAGATTACCAGTACAGCTATTATATCAAGCCAATTAAGTAAAATACCTAGTTCGTCATTCCCAACTCGATTAAGAATCTTAATGCTAAAGCTAGGTTACATGTTGCACTAAGATACATGCCTGGGCGGGAATGACGACTATTCTCCTAAGAATTGAAGAACTATTCATCAAAGAAAATATGAAATTTATCAAAATCTGTTTCACCTTAATTTTATTTGTGCAGATCAGCTTTGCACAAGAAAAAAAATTAGCCGCAACACCACCAATGGGCTGGATGAGCTGGAACATCATGTCTGAAAATCCGAACGAAAAAGACATTAAGGAAATGGCAGATGCAATGGTAAACAGCGGAATGGTGAAAGCTGGGTATCAATATATTTTTTTAGATGACTGTTGGCAGGGCGGACGGGATAACAAAAACAACATCATCGCCGATCCGAAGAAATTTCCTTCAGGCATTAAAACCCTGGCCGATTACCTGCATAGCATCGGGATGAAATTAGGCATCTATTCAGACGCAGCTCCATTAACCTGCGGCGGGTATACGGCAAGTTTAAACTTTGAAGATCAGGATGCCAAAACATTTGCTTCGTGGGGAATTGATTATTTAAAATATGATTATTGCAATGCACCGGAAGATGTTGAAACTGCGAAAAAACGTTATGGTACAATTGCCCAGGCCCTACGCAAATCGGGTAGAGATATTGTATTGGGAATTTGCGAGTGGGGCCCACGCGAACCCTGGAACTGGGGTGCGCAGGCAGGTGGCCAAAGCTGGCGTACTACTTATGATATCAGGGATAAATGGCTTGATGTGGAAGGCCAAGGGGGTGTTGGTATTTACAATGTGGTAGATAAAATGGCCGGATTGGCTAGCTTTTCAGGCCCGGGAAAATGGAATGATGGCGATATGTTGGTGGCTGGTTTACACGGTACAAAAGGTCCGTCTTCTGCGTTTAAAGGCATTGGTTGTAGCCAGGCCGAATATCAAAGTCAGATGAGTTTATACAGTATGCTCAATTCGCCATTGTATGCAAGTTGCGATATCCGTAAAATGGATAATGAAGCCAAAACCATTTTTACAAACGAAGAAATAATTGCATTAAATCAGGATATTTTAGGTAAACAGGCCGAAAGAAAAATCAAAACAGATACCTGGGATGTATTTGTACGCCCACTAGCCAATGGAGATTTCGCTATAGCAGTTTTAAATAAATCGGCATCTGCCCAAAATGCAAAAATAAACTTCACCGATTTAGGCCTATCTGGCCATTACCAGATCAGGGATTTATGGCAACATAAAATAATCGGCAAAAATAAAATGTGGAGTGGCGAAGTAAAAACACACGAAACCAAAGTTTTTCGGTTAAAAAAGGTCTAATAATTAAACAACTCCGGCGATTGAACCTGGAGTTACACATAATTGGTAATTTAATAATGAATGAGAGTAGTTCATAAGTGTTTAAGGCTGTAGCGTTTGTGTTTTAATACCCGTTTTAGGGTAAATTAAAATTACGATGAAACGGCCGCTGGTTATTTTAACTTCTATTGCTTTGATTATGGTTTTGGCATGTAAAAAGCATGATGAAACCTTGCAGAATGCCACTCAGCTTGGATTGGATAATCTTTACAACGATATTCAAAAAATGGCCAATCAGTATAGCTGCCAAAATGCGGGCGAATGGAAATTTATAGCGATTGGATCAAAACCATGCGGCGGTGCTTCAGGTTATATTGCTTATTCTGTAAAAATAGATGAAAGCAGTTTCCTCAAAAAAGTTGAACAGTTTACCCAATTACAAGCCGAGTACAATAAAAAAAATGGTATGTATTCAGATTGCTCATTGGTAATACAGCCCAAAGGCGTAATTTGCGAAAACGGAAAACCGAAGTTCACCTATTAGTTTTACCTCAAATTTTTGTTAGATTCGTCATTTTAAACAAATAAAATAGGTTTGTAAGACACCTATTATTCAACGCTATTTAAGGTGTTCTTTTATAAAAACCTGAGGGTTGTAAAATCGCTCGTTTAGTTGTTTGTTATTGAAAGTTAAACAACTCGCACAACCATAATCATCAAACTTTTTTCTAATTTCCAGATGAAGATGGTGATAATCACCACCGTATTTTTTACTTTCCTGAGGCGTAAATAACCGGGCCAGTTTCGTGCTTTGATCTACATTTTGTCCGTTACTTACATAAACTTCTTTTAGGTGTTTGTAAGTGGTAAATACGATTAATCCGTTCGGTAATTTATGCTTTACCACAACAGTACGCTGGTTTTCACCCAAATGCACAGAGCAAACAATTCCGTTTGCCATCGCATAAACAGTAATTAGCTTTGTTTTAGGTTGAGCTGGATTGATATCAATAGCCGTGTGGATATGCCCTTTTACATAACTATCTCTATGGTCGCCAAAAATACTGATGATCTTAATATTGCTTACTTTTTTACGGTTCGATACATCGAAAGGCAGAAACCAATTATTGGCTGTTTTTGCAGGAGCTGTATCAGTATAATAAGGTTTCCAGCGGTCACGGTCTTTCTCGATAGTTGGTGTTTCAAATAAAAAAGTAGATAAAAGAATAAATAATAGTGCTTTCATTTTAAGGCTTATTGTAAAGCAAGATAATAATTTAATTGTTATAAACTATTTGTGTAGTTATTTGAGTTTATTCACAGTTATAGGAAGAATCACTTAAAATATAAACTTAAAAAAGCAGATTGAACAGGTCGATATTGATAGTTATTTGGCTTTGTTGCATCCCTAGAATGACGGTTTATTATTTCCGTTTCAATTCAATAACCGTAATCTCAGGCCATATCCCAATCCGGCCAGAAAAGCCCAGAAAACCAAATCCACGGTTTACATTTAAATATCGGCCATTTTCAGTTTTAATGCCCGCCCAATGTTTATAGCGGTATTTTACAGGGCTCCATTTAATGCCAAACGCTTCGATGCCAAACTGCATACCGTGGGTATGCCCGGCTAGTGACAGCTGAATTTTTGAAGGATAATTTTTTACCTGCGCATCCCAATGAGAAGGATCATGCGACAAAAGAATTTTAAAATCGTTTACCTCAGTATGCTGTAACGCTTTTTTTAAATCGCCACGCTCTCCAAAACCAATTCCCCAGTTTTCTATTCCTGCAAGTATTATTATTTCTCCTTTTTTGTGCAATTCTATATGTTCATCCAACAAAAGCTTAAAGCCCAGTTCTTTATGATAAGCTTTTAACTGGTTCAAATTCTGTATTTTATCTGCTTCCGACGGCCATTTAATATAGTCGCCATAATCGTGGTTGCCTAACACAGAAAATTGTCCGAACGGGGCTTTAATTTGTGAGAAGTGCCCGATGTAGGGTACAATTTCTGATGATGCGTTATTAACCAAATCTCCGGTGAACACAAAAAGATCGCTTTTTTGTGCATTAATCATATCGATACCTTTTTGCACAGCTTTAGGGTTGGTAAAACTCCCGGCATGTACATCAGAAATCTGCGTTAAGGTAAAACCATCAAAACTTGCAGGCAAATCATCAAAATATAAAGTATGTTTAATTACGCGGTAAGCATATTTGCCCTGCGTAATGCCATAAGCAAATAGGGCAATCGTTAAACAGAACATTATAAACGCGAAATCGACCCAATAGTTGCTGCGGCCTAATATATGAAAACCACCCGGTTGGAAATTGGTTGATAAACCCACCAACAACCGGTAAATATCGCCAAGCAGGAGAAAAAGGGCAAATACAAATTCAGCAGAGAAAATGATTAAAAAAGCATGACTAACGATCTGAAAAAAGCGGTTGATTCCCTGAATACGCATTTGTTGAATGGCATAAAACAGCGCAAAAGTTAATCCTACTATAAATACCCAAAAAATAGGGCTTAACCAGGTAGATTGATTAATGGTGCCCAAGCCTGATAAAACATAAGCATTTAAGGCAAAAAATATGATTGCAACTATCAGGAGCGGCAATAGATTGAGTTTTCTTTTCATTATTAGAAATCTGTAAATCAGAATAGGTGGTAAAAATAGATTTTAAACGCTGATAAAAGTTGTTCTGTTTTTTGTGGCAGTTATTTTTACGCAGGATTGATTAATGTTTATACTTCATCGCTACGTTTTGCTAAACTTGTTTCAGCATCCGTTATTGCAGAATCTTGAACTTTCATGACAGGCAGGAGAACATTTAACCAATTTGTGGTACACTTAACTTCCTGTTGCATATTTTATAATTTACTTTCTTTTATTAGCTTTGTGCGAATATGCTGTCCAAAAAAACAAAGTATGCCATTAAAGCGCTTGTTGCGCTTGGCAAAAATTTAGATAAACCACCTATGCAAATTTCGAAAATTGCAGAGGAGGAGCATATCCCGAAAAAATTTTTAGAACAAATTCTTCTCGATCTGCGTAACGCTGGCTTTTTATACAGTAAAAAAGGTGCAGGTGGCGGTTACAGCCTCAACAAAAAACCAGAAGAAATATTATTGGTACACGTAATGCGTGTAACCGACGGACCAATTGCGATGGTTCCTTGCGCAAGTTTAAATTTTTATCACAAATGTGATGAATGTGTAGACGAGAAAACCTGCGGTATAAGAAGTGCCTTTATTGATGTGAGAGATGCTACGCTTAAGGTTTTAACCGAAACGAGTATAGCAGATGTAATTGGCCGCGAGGATAATTTGAAAATCGGAATCATTAATTTATAATATTTCCCAATCCGTCACCCTGAATTTATTTCAGGGCCTATGTAATTACTTATTACATTGATATTAATCTGGAAATCAGGTTTCTGCACGTTTCGGTTGCGGTAGTCCTGCTAACGCTGCAAGTCCTTACTCGTACCTCGTTGCGGGCTTTTCGCTTATATTAGGTTTATTTAACATTAAACAGTAATCCTTCGGTTCCTAATTAAGCGGTATAAAGGTTGCGTTGAGTCTGCGTTAGGGATTGTAAGGGTTCAGTGCCGATTCTTCATCGGTACCGGAGCGCAGCGCAGCCCTGCAAAGCCCGCCCCCTTTACCGATTTTTCATCGGAATGGGGAACGCCCAAATCAGTTCAGCAGTTGGCAGTTTTCAGTTGACAGTTTTCAGTTGAGAGTTTTTAGTTGGCAGTTACCAGTTGGCAGTTTTTAGTTGGAAGTTGACAGCTTTTAGTTAATCAAACCAACCATACAAATAGATCCTGAAACAAGTTCAGGATGACGCAAAGAGGAAAAAAAACGATGGTTTTACAAAGGGGTATAAATTTTTCATATTTACTTTCTTACCTAAATCCGTCCTGCTGAACTTGTTTCAGGGCCTTTGTAATTACTTATTACATTGATTTTAATCCGGAAATCAGGTTTCTGTACGTTTCGGTTGCGGTAGTCCTGCTAACGCTGCAAGTCCCTACTCGTACCTCGTTGCGGGCTTTCTGCTTATATCAGGTTTATTTAACATTAAACAGTAATCTTTCGGTTCCTAATTAAGCGGTATAAAGGTTGCGTTGAGTCTGCGTTAGGGATTGTAAGGGTTCAGTGCCGATTTTTCATCGGTACCGGAGCGCAGCGCAGCCCTGCAAAGCCCGCCCCCTTTACCGATTTTTCATCGGGATGGGGAACGCCCAAATCAGTTCAGGAGTTTTCAGTTACCAGTTTTTAGTTGGCAATTTTCTGTTTGGCAGCCTTTAGTTAATCAAACCAACCATACAAATAGATCCTGAAACAAGTTCAGGATGACGCAAAGAGGAAAAAAAACGATGATTTTAAAAAGAAGTATAAATTTTTCATATTTACTTTCTTACCTAAATCCGTCACCCTGAATTTATTTAAGGGCCTTTGTAAATACTTATTACATTGATTTTAATCTGGAAATCAGGTTTCTGCACATTTCGGTTGCGGTAGTCCTGCTAACGCTGCAAGTCCACACTCGTACCTCGTTGCGGGCTTTCCGTTTATATCAGGTTTATTTAACATTAAACAGTAATCTTTCGGTTCTTAATTAAGCGGTATAAAGGTTACGTTGAGTCTGCGTTAGGGATTGTAAGGGTTCAGTGCCGATTCTTCATCGGTACCGGAGCGCAGCGCAGCCCTGGTAAGCGCGCCCCCTTTACCGATTTTTCATCGGGATGGGGAACGCCCAAATCAGTTTTCAGTTGACAGTTTTCAAATATCAGTTTTCAGTTGGCAGTTTTCAGCCTTTAGTTAATCAAACCAACCATACAAATAGATCCTGAAACAAGTTCAGGATGACGCAAAGAGGAAAAAAATAGATCCCGAAACAAGTTCAGGATGACGCAAAGCGGAAAAACAATTTTAATTTAACAGGATATCGTAAACTTTTTCATAATAAATTACGACTATTCCTATATACTTTATATATTTGGCGTATGAACTTCAATTTTATACCTAACAAATTAATCGCTATGCAAATGATGTGCTGTTGCAAAACGCAATAACAGGAGCCTATAGATAATTTTATGTATAAAATATTGAATGCTTCTCGGTAACAGGGAAGCATTTTTTGAATAAAGCTAACAACACATATGCAAAGTTTCAGAACAGAACTCGAAAATCCGATCGTCGAGCAGGACATCATCGATTTAGAGAATAAGATTAAAGCTTTTAGAGATGGAACCATCCACGACGAAAAGTTTAGAAGCCTCCGTTTGGCCCGTGGTGTTTACGGACAAAGACAGCCAGGCGTGCAAATGGTACGGATTAAATTGCCTTTTGGTAAAGTAACGTTTAAACAATTGTTGCGTATTGCCGATATTGCCGATGAGTATGGAAGTGGAAATTTACACTTAACTACCCGTCAGGATATCCAGATCCATTATGTGAGTTTAGACCGTACTCCAGAGCTTTGGGCTAAATTGGAGCAGGATGATATTACACTTCGTGAGGCTTGTGGAAATACGGTACGTAATGTAACGGCTTCTCCAAATTCTGGAATTGATGCCGAAGAACCATTTGATGTTTCGCCTTACGCCCAAGCGGTATTTGCTTACTTTTTGCGGAACCCGATTTGCCAGGAAATGGGTAGAAAGATTAAAATCTCCTTTTCTTCGAGCGATAGGGATACAGCTTTTAGCTACATGCATGATTTAGGTTTTATTCCGAAAATTAATGAAAACGGCGAACGTGGCTTTAAAGTATTATTTGCAGGTGGTTTAGGAGCACAGCCATTTTTGGCCAATGCAGTGCACGAGTTTTTGCCTGAAGATCAATTAATTCCGTTTACAGAATCTGTTCTTCGCGTGTTCGACCGTTATGGCGAACGTACCAACCGCAACAAAGCCCGCTTAAAATATTTAGTGCAAAAGTTAGGTTTAGAAGAGGTTTTACGTTTGGTTGCAGAAGAGCGAATTGCCAATAAAGTAAAAACTTTTAAAATAGATATTAATACTGTTCCTCAACCGCTTTTGCCATTAGAACAGGAATATCCTGCAGTAGAAATATTAAACGAAGCGCATTATAAACACTGGTTGGCCACCAACGTAATTGAGCAAAAACAAGCCGGATTTTATGGCGTTTATGTGAAAGTGCAGGTAGGCGATATTAAAACAGATAAAGCAAGGGCGTTTGTTGATGCCATTAGGCTATATGTTGCTGATGAAATCAGAATTACACAAAACCAGGGATTGCTGTTGAAATTTGTGCGTAAAGATGCATTGCCTTCATTATATGCAGCTTTAAATAAAATTGGTTTCACAACTGCTGGTTTTGATAGTTTAGCCGATATTACCACCTGTCCTGGTACTGATACCTGTAATTTGGGTATTTCCAACTCAATGACTTTAGCCGAAGTTTTGGAAGAAGTAATTTATACCGATTTCCCTGAATTTATCTACGAGAAAAACATCAAAATTAAAATCAGCGGATGTATGAATTCTTGCGGCCAGCATGGTTTGGCCGAAATTGGTTTCCATGGCAGCTCGGTAAAGGCTGAAGGAAAAGTTGTTCCGGCAGTACAGGTAATGTTGGGCGGTGGAACCGTTGGAAACGGTGTGGGCAGGGTGGCCGAACGCGTAATTAAAGTGCCTTCTAAAAGGGCTACAAGTGTTTTGCATTTCATTTTAAATGATTTTAAAGCCAATAACCTGGAAAATGAAAACTTCCACCAATATTATGATAGAAAAGGAAAAGATCATTTCTATCAGTTATTAAAACCACTGGCCGATTTAACAAACCTCCAAACTGAAGAATTTGTAGATTGGGGCCATGTAGAGCAGTTTGTTACCGCAATTGGTGTTGGCGAATGTGCTGGTGTAGTAATCGATTTGGTTGCAACATTACTATTGGAAGCCGATGAAAAATTTGGATGGGCAAAGCAAAACCTTGATAAAGGTGCTTATGCTGATGCCATTTACCATACATACAGCACTTTTGTAAGTGCAGCAAAATCTTTACTGTTAGATAAAGGGGTAAACAGCAGCACCCAGGTAGGAGTGATCCGTGAGTTTGATAACCATTATGTAGAAACTGGCGAATTTAATTTACCAACCAATTTTTCTGACCTGGTTTTACAGATTAACAAAAATGAACCTACTGCCGAATTTGCACAGAAATATTTCGAAGAAGCAAATCAGTTTTTAAATCAAATTAAAGAAAAAAGAGCTGCATTAGCAAAATGAGATTTGAGACTATAAAATGAGATTTGAGCACTGCAAACGCTAAATGCTATGCGCCAAACAAATCTTTATCCAGTCATTCAAAATTCAATAATTAAAAAGAAACATGGTTAATCAAAATATAGAATCAAGAATTACCCTTTTAGGCGCTGGTCCTGGAGACCCTGATTTATTGACATTGAAAGGCGTTAAAGCATTGCAATCTGCTGATGTGGTATTATACGATGCCTTAACCAATGAAGCCTTATTGGAGCATGCACCGGCAGAAGCCATCAAAGTTTATGTAGGAAAACGTTCAGGTGAACATTCTTACCCACAGGATACCATCAATAAATTAATGATTGATTACGCCTTAAACTATGGCCATGTGGTGCGTTTAAAAGGAGGCGATCCGTTTGTTTTTGGCAGGGGATATGAGGAGTTGGACTATGCCGCATCATACAGTATTCCGGTAAGTGTAATTCCGGGTATTTCGAGTTCCATTGGTGTACCAGGTTTGCAACAGATTCCGGTTACACACCGTGGCATGAGCGAAAGTTTTTGGGTAATTACAGGAACCACCACTTCGGGAGAGGTTTCTGCCGATATTTACCAGGCTGCCCAATCTAATGCAACGGTAGTGGTACTTATGGGATTAAAAAAACTGGCTAAAATCGTTGAGATTTTTAAAGCTGCAGGCAAACACCATTTACCTACTGCGGTTGTTCAAAACGGATCAGCAGCAGATGAAAGATTAGTAGTTGGTGTAGTAGAAACCATCGAAGGTTTGGTACAACAGGAAAATATTAAAGCCCCCGCTTTATTAATTTTTGGAGAAGTTGTATCATTACATCCATCATTTAAAAAATTAATTAAACAATATGCAAGTATTGCCTAACCAACCTGATAATGCAGCATCTTTTTCGGAAGAAGAAAAAGGTAACCAGCTTTTTCCAGTTTTTGTAAAGCTGAACAAGCTGCGTACATTATTAATTGGTGCAGGAAATATTGGGCTCGAAAAATTAACAGCAATTGTAAATAACAGCCATAGTGCTACCATTACAATTGTTGCTGAAATTATTTCACCAGAAGTGTATACGCTTATTGCCAACTATCCGCTGATTAAAGTAAAACAGAAAAGTTTTAACGTAGATGATCTGAATGATATTGATATCGTTTTTGCGGCAACCAATAACAATATCTTAAATGAAGAAATCAGAAAGGTTACGCATGAGCGTGGCTTGTTGATCAATGTGGCCGATAAACCAGAACTTTGCGATTTCTATCTGGGATCAATCGTTCAAAAAGGTGATTTAAAGATTGCGATTTCCACTAACGGTAAATCGCCAACAATTGCAAAACGGTTAAAGCAAATTTTAAATGAAGGTTTGCCGGCCGAGCTGGATGAAACCTTACAGAACATGAGTGCTTTACGCCAGACTTTAAATGGCGATTTTTCGGCAAAGGTTAAAAAACTGAATAAGGTTACTCAAAACTTAATCAATCCTAAAAAAAGCTTTGCAGAGCGAAATATTAAGTGGCTGATTTGGATGGCTGCGGTTTTACTCATCGGTGCAATTGGTTTTTCTTTGTGGAATACTGAACCCGAGTTTCAAACATTTTTGATCAATATTGATCCTCTGTTCTATTGGTTTTTAGGTGCCGGGTTTTTATTCGCCTTAATTGATGGTGCAATTGGAATGTCGTACGGTGTTACCACAGCCTCGTTTTCACTGGCCATGGGCTTACCGCCTGCTTCGGCCAGTATGGCCATCCACATTTCTGAGGTGATGAGCAACGGAATTGCAGGATGGATGCATTACCGCATGGGTAACGTAAACTGGAAATTATTCAAAATTTTAATCCTCCCTGCCATAATCGGTGCAGTTTTGGGTGCCTACATTTTGTCTTCATTAGAGCATTACAGTGCTTACGTAAAGCCAATTGTTGCAGTATACACGTTGTTTTTAGGGGGAATTATTTTAATGAAAGCCTTCAATATCAAACGTAAAAAAGCCGATCAGAAAATTAAAAAAATTGGTTTGCTCGGTTTTGTTGGGGGCTTTATTGATGCAGCTTTTGGTGGTGGCTGGGGGTCGATTGTATTATCAAGCTTAATTGCCGGTGGCAGGCATCCGTTGTTCTCTTTAGGAACAGTAAAAATCAGTCGTTTTTTTATTGCAACCTTAAGTTCGCTAACCTTTTTTACCATGTTGGGTGGTAAACACTGGGAGGCCGTTCTAGGCTTGATTATCGGTAGTGCCATTGCATCGCCGATAGCAGCCAAAGTATCAAACAAAATTTCTGCTAAAACCATTATGGTAGCTGTAGGCATTATTGTAATGCTGGTAAGCTTGCGCAGTGTGATTATGTTTATTTTAAAATTAATTTAATGATGGAAAACCTAGAAGAGATAAAGGCAGCACTGGCAGGTTTAAACACAATTGATAAACTGAAGTTTTTGGCTGAAAAATATGCCGACCGAATAATATTTTCGACCAGTTTTGGTTGGGAAGATCAGGCGATTACTCATTTAATTTTCGCCAATAACATTCCTATTAAAGTTTTTACTTTAGAAACCGGACGTTTGTTTCCGGAAACCTATTACGTTTGGAACCGTACGCTGGAAATATATAACAAACCGATTCATGCTTATTATCCTAAAAACGAATTGTTGCAGGATATGGTGAATACAAAGGGACCGAACAGCTTTTACGAATCGGTTGAAAATAGAAAAGAATGCTGTTATATCCGTAAAATCGAACCTTTAAAAAGGGCATTAAAAGGAAACGAAATTTGGGTAACAGGAATAAGGGCCGATCAGAGTGCCAACCGAGAGGATATGCACGATTTGGAATGGGATGAAGGCAATCAATTGATTAAATTTCACCCGATATTCGATTGGACGTTAGACGATGTGAAAGCCTACATCAAAGAAAATAATATTGTTTATAATACCCTGCACGATAAAGGTTTCCCGAGCATAGGTTGCGCACCATGTACAAGAGCAGTACAGCCAGGCGAAGATTTTAGGGCAGGAAGATGGTGGTGGGAAGACCAGAGTAAAAAAGAATGTGGTTTACACGCGGCATCTTGATCGTCATCCGATAGCTATCGGATGCGAGGCCGGATAAGCGTAGAGCCAGCCTGTACCGATTTATCGGTAAAGCAATCTTTTAAAGAAATAGAATAAAAACAAATGTCATTTTGAATAGCAAGATAGATTGCCACGTCGCTGAAAAAGCCTCCTCGCAATGACGACAGTTAAGTATACAACAACAAATATAACAAGTTGAATAATTGAGCTATTTAATATTCGATCATTCAGCATTAAAACATTCCAACAATTGAAATGAGTACATACAATTTTGATTATTTAGATGAACTAGAGGCAGAAGCGATTCACATTTTGCGTGAAGTAGCAGGTCAGTTTGAAAAACCAGCCTTACTATTTTCGGGTGGAAAAGACTCGATAACTTTAGTTCGTTTAGCTGAAAAAGCATTCCGTCCGGGAAAATTTCCTTTCCCATTAGTGCATATTGATACCGGTCATAATTTTGAAGAAACCATTACCTACCGTGATCAGATGGTAGAGCGGATTGGCGAAAAATTAATCATTGGTTCCGTTCAGGAATCTATTGATCAAGGTAAAGTTGTTGAGCAAACCGGTAAAAATGCCAGTAGAAACGCTTTGCAAACCGTAACCTTGCTTGATACCATTGCAAAATACCAGTTTGATGCCTGTATTGGAGGTGCGCGCCGGGATGAAGAAAAAGCCAGGGCAAAAGAGCGTATTTTTTCTGTTCGTGATGAATTTGGTCAGTGGGATCCAAAACGCCAGCGCCCTGAACTTTGGAACATTTATAACGGTAAAATCCACAAAGGAGAAAATATCCGCGTGTTCCCGATCAGTAACTGGACTGAATTAGATGTTTGGAATTATATCCGCAGAGAGAAAATAGATCTTCCAAGCATATATTTTTCACATGAACGCGATTGCATTACCAGAAACGGTCAGCTGATGGCTGCTTCATCATTTTTAAATATGGATGATGAAGATGTGGTAGAACGTAAACAGGTTCGTTTCCGTACAGTAGGAGATATGTCTTGTACTGCTGCAGTAGAATCAGACGCGACTTTGATTGATGACATCATTTCAGAAATCAGCGACTCTAAAATTTCAGAGCGTGGTGCCCGTTTGGATGATAAAGTTTCTGAAGCCGCAATGGAAGACAGAAAAAAAGGAGGCTATTTTTAAGAGAGATTTTGAGTATTGAGATGTGAGATTTGAGAATCTTGCATCGGTCTAATATCTCATATCTAAAATGATTATATTAAAATTTTTTAAGAACGATTTGAGCATTGAAATGTGAGATTTGAGAATCTTGCATCTGTCTAATATCTCATATCTATTATCTTATATCTAAAAGAATGAACATATTAAAATTTTTCACAGCAGGCAGTGTAGATGATGGTAAAAGTACCTTAATCGGCCGTTTGTTATATGATACAGATTCTATTTTAGCCGATCAATTAGACGCTTTACAGAGCTCCAACCGTAAAAATGATGACGGCACTATAGATTTAGCCATTTTAACCGATGGTTTAAGGGCAGAGCGAGAGCAGGGCATCACCATTGATGTAGCATACAAATACTTTCAAACGGAAAAACGTAAATTTATCATAGCAGATACCCCAGGACACATTCAGTATACCAGAAATATGGTTACAGGAGCATCTACCGCTAACTTGGCCATTATTTTAATTGATGCCCGTAATGGTGTAGTAGAGCAAACTATCCGCCATTCCTATATTGTTTCCTTACTGGGTATTAAACATGTGGTAGTTTGTATCAATAAAATGGACATGGTTGATTATAGCGAAACGGTTTACAACGCGATCATTGAAAAGTATAAGGTTTTGGCGCAGCAGTTAAAACTGGCCGATGTAACGTACATTCCGGTTAGCGCGCTTAAAGGCGATAATATTGTGCAAACTTCGCAAAATATGGACTGGTACGAAGGAGAAAGCCTTTTGCATTTCCTGGAGAAAGTAGATACTGATAATTTAGATAAATCGCAGTTGGCCCGAATGCCCGTACAATGGGTTGTGCGGCCACAAACTGAAGAATTACACGATTACCGCGGTTATGCAGGGAGGGTATTGAGCGGAACTTTTAACTTAAATGATAAAGTGACGGTTTTACCGAGTGGCGCAAGTTCTACTGTAGAGAAAATCGAATTTTTTGATCAAACACCCGCTGCTGCACATGCAGGGCAGTCGGTGATTATTCATTTAAAGGATGATGTAGACATCAGCCGTGGCGATACCATTGTAAATGCTTCAGCATTGCCACAAGAATCAAAATTGATTGAAGCCGATCTTTGCTGGATGGATACACGTGCATTGGATACTTCGATTATGTACAATATTCAGCATAACAGTAAGATTACCCGTTGTAAAATAAGCGAAATTTTGCATAAAGTAGATATCAATACCCTTGAAAAACATGCTGCTGACGAATTTAAATTAAACGATATTGGACGTGTAATTATTAAAACAGCCGATGCTTTGGCTTTTGATTTATACGATGATAACCGGGCAAACGGATCGGCAATTCTGGTAGATACACGCACCAATTTAACTGTTGGCGCATTAATGTTCAGAGCAGCGGTAGAATAAAATGCGGGTAAGAGGTGTGATGGTAACATTAATTACAATCGAATAAAACACGACCAAATATAAGATGAAGCCTTTAAATCTTTAATGAGATAAAGGGGAAGCAATTTCAGCGGGACGCCTATGGTGGTCCCGCTTTTCGTTATCAGGTTTTTTGTATATTTATTTATGGAAATTTTTAAAATTTTTCATCTTTTTAATATTGCATCCTAAATCCAAATTGCTAATTATATGAAAAGAAACCTTATCTACCTTGCTTTAACGGCTGTTCCATTTATTTTCGCCTGTAACCAATCAGAGAAAAAAACCGATACCACGGCCAAAGATTCTGTAGTCAATCAGAATTGTTATGCGGCTTCATTTGAAAAAGATAGTGCAGCAATGATTGTGAAAACAATGGCATCCGGAAAAATTACGGGTTCCTTATTGGTGAAATATGCTGAAAAACCTGAAAATAATGGCACAATAAACGGAAAATTCAGTGGAGATACACTTTATGTAGATTACCGGTTTAATACAGGTAATGATAAATCAAATGTATTCACCAATCCGTTGGCTTTTTTAAAAAAGGACGGCAAATTAATGATGGGTGTCGCACAGATTGAAACCACATTGGGCAGGTCATATTTTGTAAAAGGTAAACCAATTAATTACGAAGCAGGTAAGTTTACCTTTACTGAAGTGAATTGCAAATAGGAGTTATTTATTGATCACGCTCTTTCCTAACTCCAAGGTCTGTGTTTCCACAGACCTTTAACATTAATTCTTTAACTGCACTTCATGAAGGATTTTTATTGCTCAAAGCGTTTCGTAATCTAAACGTAATAGCTATTCGCTCTGTTTCAGTTATACTAGGCTAATAAAAATTATTTTAAAATAAATTACTACTATTCCCATAGACTTTATATATTTGTATAATTAACAAACGTATAACGCGCATAAATTATCTGTTATGATTTTGAATAAAGTAGAAAAAGCGAACATTGAACCACGAATTACTTTAATAGGTGCAGGTCCTGGCGATCCGGATTTATTTAGTTTAAAAGGTGTTAAAGCATTAAAAACAGCTGATGTTGTTTTATACGATGCAAATGTGAACGAAGCTTTATTGTGTCATGCGCCAGATGGAATTCCGAAAGTATACGTTGGCAAGCGATCTGACGATGAATCGTTTTCTCAGGATGCGGTTAACAAACTGATTGTAGATTATGCATTAAACTATGGTCATGTTGTGCGTTTAAAAAGTGGAGATCCTTTTTTCTTTGCTAAAGGATACGAGGAAATTGACGCTGCTGAATCTTACAGTATTCCGACCGAAATTATTCCGGGTATATCAAGTGCAACCGGTGCGCCAAGTTTGCAAAAGATTCCTATGATTTATAAAGACCTTAGTGAAAGCTTTTGGGCAGTAACCGGAACAAATGCAAAAGGTGAAATTTCTGAAGACTTGTACATTGCCGCAAAAACAAAAGCTACAATTGTAGTATTAAACGGAATTGAAAAAGTAAAAGAAATTGCTGCGATATTCCAATCCGAAAATAAAAACCTGTTGCCTGTAGCGGTAATACAAAATGGTTCTACCCCAGAAGAAAAAATTGCAATTGGGATTGTAGATACCATTGCCGAAATTGTTGAAGATAAGAGAATAACTGCCCCGGCATTATTGGTGTTTGGAGATGTGGTTTCTTTGCACCCACAATTTCAACCCATCCGCGATTTTTACGAAATCATCGCTGAAGAGTATTAGATATTTTTAAACCAAAAATATATTTGTTTTGTTGTTAAAAACCGCCTATGGATTTAGGCGGTTTTTTTGTTGAAGTATGTATTGTAAATCAATTCATTATATGTATGGGTTAGTGCGATGAATCTGAGAGAGACTTATAGTATAAAGGTGCTGAAATGAATTCAGCATGACGATGGGGTTAGGGGATCATAATTACAAAATAGGTACTGAAATGAATTCAGCATGCCGATGGGGTTAGGGGATCATAATTACAAAATAGGTACTGAAATGAATTCAGCATGACGATGGGGTTAAAGGATCATAATTACAAAATAAGTGCTGAAATGAATTCAGCATGACGACGGGGTTAGGGGATCATAATTACAAAATAGATGCTGAAATAAATTCAGCATGACGATGGGATTAGGGGATCATAATTACAAAATAGATGCTGAAATGAATTCAGCATGACGACGGGATTAGGGGATCATAATTACAAAATAGGTGCTGAAATGAATTCAGCATGACGATGGGGTTAGGGGATCATAATTACAAAATAGGTACAGAAATGAATTCAGAATGACGACCCGCAAATCACTTAATTAATACAGATCAGTAAGGTTTTGCATTTGTAGGAACTGACCCTCAAATTTAAGCCTGATTGAAGCGGAAGCCCGGAGCGCAGCGAGGACTTATAGCGTAAAGCAGGACTGTAGCCTCCCACAAAACACAAACCCCTTCACTTACAAAACAGCTGTGTGATCATCATTAGAATAATCAAGAGAAAGGAACCATAGCAATAGGTGCTGAAATGAATTCAGCATGACGATGGTTTTAATACAATACTAAATAAAATTCAATTAATGATAGATTTCTCCATTTCGCTGCGCTACAGTCGAAATGACGAGTTTAGTGGCGACCGTATTAGGGGATCATAATTACAAAATAGGTGCTGAAATGAATTCAGCATGACTATGGGATTAGAGGATCATAATTACATAAAAGGTCCTTAAATAAATTAAGCCAGACTACCGGCTTGGGTGATACATAACCAACTGGAAATATAATTTTCATTATTTGCAAAACTCAAAACAATTAGTAACTTACTAAGGTTATCTACACCAAATATTTGATGGAAATTATACATATAAGCGCCGAGTGTTACCCTGTTGCAAAAGTTGGTGGTTTAGCCGATGTAGTTGGGGCCCTACCAAAGTACCAAAATAAATTAGGCCACATTGCCAAAGTGGTTGTGCCTGCGTACGACACTAAATTTATCCGCGAAAGCGAGTTTGAGGTTACCTATGATGCCTGGGCAAATTATGGCAACAACCATTTTCAATACCGCATACTTAAAGAAAAAACCAATAAACTGGGCTTCGATTTATATATTGTTCATATACAAGGTTTAACAGACCGCCCGAATGTATATGGCTATAATGATGATACCGAACGTTTTGTAGCTTTTCAAATTGCTACCCTTGATTGGATTGTACAGTGGGAGCATCGCCCGGATGTTATTCATTGCCACGATCACCATACCGGTTTGATTCCGTTTATGGTAGCCAACTCTATAAAATACACTCCTATCAGTTCAGTACCTACCGTTTTAACTATTCATAATGCCCAATATCAAGGTCAGTTTGGATGGGAAAAATTATATTATATTCCAGCTTTCGATTTATGGAAAGGTGGATTATTAGGTTGGGATGATGCGATTAATCCACTGGCTTCGGCAATTAAATGTGCGTGGAAAGTAACTACTGTTTCGCCAAGCTACCTGGATGAAATGATGAGCAATGCCCGCGGACTGGAAAGTTTACTGCGACAAGAACGCTGGAAGTCGGTCGGGATTTTAAATGGTATCGATAGTGAAGTATGGAATCCGGAAACAGACCCGATGCTTGGGAAAAGTTACAATTTAAAAACAGTAGAAGCTGGTAAATTGGCAAACAAAACAGCACTTTGCAATGTTTTTCAATTAGATGCGTCGAAACCATTATTTACCTTCATTGGTAGGTTGGTTGATGAAAAAGGTGCTGATTTATTGCCCGATATTTTTTATACGGCTTTACAGCAACATGGCGATAACATCAACGTACTGGTTTTAGGATCTGGCGAAAATTGGGTAGAAGGAAGGTTAAACCAGTTAAAGGATATCTTTCCGGGAAAATACAATGTTTACATCGGTTATAATGAGCAGGTTTCGCATGAGATGTATGCTGGGGCAGATTTTCTGCTTATGCCTTCTAGGGTTGAACCTTGTGGCTTAAACCAGTTGTACGCTTTAAGGTATGGAACAGTTCCTATTGTGCGCAGGGTTGGCGGCTTAAAAGATACTGTGATAGATATAGGCGATGGCGGTTTTGGCATTTGCCACGATCAAACGAGCATTTGGGATGTTACCCATGCAATTAACAGGGCAGTTGATTTATACAACAATAAGAAAGCTTTTAAAGCAGTAAGAAAAACAATGATGAAGATAGACCATTCGTGGGATAAAGCAGCATCGAATTATATAGAATTATACCAAATATTAAAATAAGCTTAAACATGACTGACAAAGTTTTAGGCGTTATCCTTGGCGGTGGCCAGGGCTCTAGATTATCGCCACTAACACAAACACGCTCTAAACCTGCAGTTCCGATTGCTGGTAAATACCGTTTGGTAGACATTCCGATTTCGAACTGTCTTAATTCCGGCATCCACCGTATGTTTGTGTTAACACAGTTTAATTCAGCATCGCTTAATAAACACATTAAAAACACCTATCACTTCAGCCATTTCAGTACGGCTTTTGTAGATATTTTGGCGGCTGAACAAACTGTACAAAATTCTGGCTGGTTTCAGGGTACTGCAGATGCCGTTCGTCAGTGCATGCATCACATCGTTTCACATGAATTTGATTACATCCTAATCTTATCGGGCGATCAGTTATACCAGATGGATTTTAAAGATATGATTGAAAAACATATCGAAGCCAATGCCGAAATTACAATTGCAACCATACCTGTTAACGCTAAAGATGCTACAGATTTCGGTATTTTGAAAGCGGATGAGGAAAATATGATTACTTCTTTTATCGAGAAACCAAAAACAGGTTTGGAAGATTGGGTATCAGATACTGGTGCAGATATGCAAGCCGAAGGCCGTAATTTTTTGGCATCGATGGGGATTTATGTATTCAATCGTGATTATTTAATCAACATCTTAAATGAGAATGAAGATGAAAAAGACTTTGGTAAAGAAATTTTGCCAAGGGCGATTACACAAAGCAGGGTTTTAAGCTTTCAATACGAAGGTTATTGGACGGATATTGGTAACATTTCATCATTCTTTGAAGCCAATTTGGGCTTAACAGATGAAATTCCTAAATTTAATATGTTTGATAGCAACCATGCCATATTTACCAGGGCAAGGATGTTACCGCCATCTAAAATTTCGGGTACTACTTTGGATAAAACCATTATTGCTGAAGGCTGTATTATTCAGGCCAGCAAAGTAGAACACGCCGTTTTAGGTATCCGATCGAGAATTGGAAAAGATACGGTAATTACCAATGCTTATATCATGGGTAGCGATCGGTATCAAACACTTGAAGAGATACAGGACGAAACAAGTAAGGGAAATTCACTAATCGGAATTGGCGACCGTTGTTACATCAACAACGCCATCATCGATAAAAACTGCCGGATTGGTAATGATGTAAAAATTAACGGTGGCGAACATTTAGAGGATGGGGATTTTGAACTTTATGCCGTTAAAGATGGTATAGTAGTTATTAAAAAAGGAGCAGTGGTACCTAGCGGAACCGTTATTTAAAATAATCATTAATCATTAACTAGGCCAGTCGCGATTTTCGTGGCTGGTTTTTTTGTGTGCTATCAGTTAATAATTTTCAGGGAGTTAAAATCGCGCATAATTTGCTGTTGCAAAGTTGCAGGAGATCAAAATCGCTTGAAATTGATCGTTACATTTCTGCAGGAGATCAAAATCGCACATAATTTGTTGTTGCAAAGTTGCAGGAGATCAAAATCGCTTAAAGTTGAGCGTTACATTTCTGCAGGAGGCTAAAATCGCACATTATTTATCGTTGCAGAGTTGCAGGAGACCAAAATCGCTTAAAATTTAGCGTTGCAATGTTGCAGGAGGCTAAAATCGCGCATTATTTGTAGTTGCAGAGTTGCGGGAGATTAAAACCGCACGTAATTGGATAATTGTTGCGCTTCAGGGTAATACTTCCTTGTTAAATTTGATCATTGTAAGCTAAATTAATAATATCAAGGCTGAAAGATTCAGAATAGCCATTGAGATTGAGTTTTTATAGCTAAATATTTAATCAAAAGAGCATGTTATCGTATTAGCTGGCTTAATGATTGCTTTAGCAAGTTTAAACTGTTAGCATCCACACCAGAAAACTGCAACCAGCAATTGCAAAATGATTTGGGCGTTACCCATACCGATGAAAAATCGGTAAAGGGTCGGGCTTTTCAGGGCTGCGCTGCACTCCGGTACCGGTGAAAAACCGGTACTGAACCCTTACAATCCCTAACGCAAAACCCACCGTTTTAAAAATAAGTATAAAGGTTTTCGTTGCTACCCGGGCAGTTTAAGTATAAAAGGTCTTTTTTAAAAGAAAACTTCAACCAGCAATTGCAAAATGATCTGGGCGTTACCCATACCGATGAAAAATCGGTAAAGGGTCGGGCTTTTCAGGGCTGCGCTGCGCTCCGGTACCGGTGAAAAACCGGTACTGAACCCTTACAATCCCTAACGCAAAACCCAACGTTTTAAAAATAAGTATAAAGGTTTTCGTTGCTACTCGGTCAGTTTAAATATAAAAGGTCTTTTTTAACAGAAAACTGCAACCAGCAATTGCAAAATGATTTGGGCGTTACCCATACCGATGAAAAATCGGTAAAGGGTCGGGCTTTTCAGGGCTGCGCTGCGCTCCGGTACCGGTGAAAAACCAGTACTGAACCCTTACAATCCCTAACGCAAAACCCACCGTTTTAAAAATAAGTATAAAGGTTTTCGTTGCTACTCGGTCAGTTTAAGTATAAAAGGTCTTTTTTAACAGAAAGCTGCAACCTGCAATTGCAAAATGATTTGGGCGTTACCCATACCGATGAAAAATCGGTAAAGGGTCGGGCTTTTCAGGCTGCGCTGCGCTCCGGTACCGGTGAATAACCGATACTGAACCCTTACAATCCCTAACGCAAAACCCACCGTTTTAAAAATAAGTATAAAGGTTTTCGTTGCTACTCGGGCAGTTTAAGTATAAAAGGTCTTTTTTAACAATTCTACCCAACATTTTTCCAATCTTCTTGTTAGTAAAATAAACAAAAAATAGTTTATGGCCGAACAACACCTTTATCAAACAGGAATTATAGGAAATTGCGCTTTCATTGCACACGTAAATAAAAATACCGACATATCTTGGCTTTGCTGGCCCCGTTTCGACAGTCCTTTTGTATTTGGCAGTTTATTGGATAAAAAAAAGGGTGGCGAATTTTCAATATTGCCACAAGGTGAATACACATCTGATCAATATTACATCGAAAATACCAACGTTTTAAGAACCGAAATTACGGCTGATGACGGCAAATACCGCATTACCGATTTTGCACCGCGTTTTCATCTTTATGAGCGCTATTTTAAACCGCTAATGTTCATCAGAAAGATCGAACCTTTGGAAGGAAACCCACGCATCACCATAAAATGCGAACCGGTTTGCGATTACGGTAAAAGTAAAATGAGATCGAGCCGCGGCAGCAATCATATTGATTATTTAGGCTGTGATGAAAATATCCGCTTAAGTACCAATGTTTCAGTTACCTATATATTGGATGAGAAAGCTTTTGTGCTCAATGATGTGAAATACCTGATCATGACATATGGGCAAAACCTGGAAGCCCCAGTGGTAAGTACCGCAGAAAATTTTCTACGTGAAACCGTTGCATATTGGCGTTTGTGGATTAAGCATTCTTCAATTGCAGGCTTTTATCAGCCATTCGTAATCCGATCGGCCCTGGTTTTAAAAATTCATCAGTATGAAGATACCGGTGCAATTATCGCTGCAAGTACCACCAGTTTGCCCGAATCGCCTGGCAGTACCCGAAACTGGGATTACCGGTATTGCTGGCTACGCGATTCGCATTATGTGCTTACTTCGCTAAACCACATCGGTCATTTCGAAGAAATGGAGAAATACTTTAATTATTTATCAGATATTTCGCATGCCGAGGATACCCGCTACCAACCCCTTTATGGCATAGCCGGCGAAAGGGAAATTACCGAACGTACCCTCGATCATTTGGAAGGATACAAGGGCGAACAGCCCATCAGGATAGGAAACCAGGCTTATGAGCATATTCAGAATGATATTTACGGCCAGGTGTTAATTTCAATGTTACCCCTATATACCGATCATCGATTTGTATTTTCTGAACGTAGCGATTCTATAAAATGGATCGAAAGTGTGCTTTCTAAAATTGAAAGAACAATAGATGAAAAGGATGCCGGAATTTGGGAATTCAGAAATATAGCCAACGTGCATTGCTACAGCAATCTGTTTCAGTGGGCAGGGGCACAGGCGGCTTTAAAAATGGCCAAAACCATTGGTAATCAGGATTTCGAAAAAAGAGCACAGGTTTTAATTGATAAAGCTGCGGCCCATATCGAAGCCTGTTACGATCCTGAAAGAAAAGTGTATACCAATGCTGTGGGCAGTCCGCATTTGGATGCCAGTACGCTGCAATTAATTATGATGAATTACCTTGATCCTGCTTCAGATCGGGCAAAGGATCATTTAATCGCATTGGAAAAGGAACTGAAAACCGAAGATGGTTTGTTTTACCGTTACCTGCATGCCGATGATTTTGGAAAACCGAAAACTACATTTTTAATCTGTGCCTTTTGGTATGTAGAAGCATTGGCCTGCGTAGGTCGTACCGAAGAAGCCATTAAGGAATTCGAAAACATTATTAAGTATTGTAACCACCTGCTTTTATTCAGTGAAGATGTGGATGCGAAAACCGGTAGTCAATGGGGTAATTTCCCGCAGGCGTATAGTCATGTAGGCTTGATGAATGCAGCATACCGAATTGCAATTAAATTGGATAGACCAATATTTTTGTAGGTAGGGATACAAACCTTGGTTATAGTTAGTTTCCTATGAAACTATCGTCTTTGCGAGGAGGAACGACGAAGCAATCTTTCATATTAGTGATCTTTACAGGAAAGATTGCTTCGTCGGCTGAAAAAGCCTTCTCGCAATGACGATTTGTTAGTCCTTATCTGAAAGGTCTGTGAAGACACAGACCTTGGTTATAGAAGTTTCCTATAAAACGATCGTCATTGCAAGGAGGAACGACGAAGCATTCTTTCATCTTATTAATCTTTACAGGAAAGATTGCTTCGTCGGCTGAAAATGCCTTCTCGCAATGACGATTTATTAGGGTTTATCTGATAGGTCTGTAAGGACACAGACCTCGGTTATAGTCAGTTTCCTATGAAACTATCGTCATTGCGAGGAGGAACGACAAAGCAATCTTTCATGTTAGTAATCTTTACAGAAAAGATTGCTTCGTCGGCTGAAAAAGCCTTCTCACAATGACGATTCAATACGGCTTATCTGAAACGTCCTGTGAGGACACAGACTTTGGTTATAGTTAGTTTCCTATGAAACGATCGTTCTTGAAAAGCCTTCTCGCAACAATTACCCATGATTATCCCCGTTCAACAAATTCTTCCTTAACTAAACTCCAAAGTAATTTCCTTACCTCTTTAAAATCGTTTAGGTAATATTTTGCTTCCGAAATGTTGTTGCCCACCTTAATCGTAATGGCATCATCCGATAAGGCCCTAAAAATATCTTCATCCGTATGGTCATCGCCAAGTGCTAAAATAAAATCAGGTTGTTTTCCATATAACCAGTTTAACGCGGCCTTGCCTTTATTAACTTCCATATTTTTAAACTCAATTACCTTATTTCCCGGCATCAGTTGCAGGCCCTTATCAGCAGCAAGTATTTTCATGTGGCTAATAATCTCGTTGGCCCTTAATTCGCCGAGCCCTTCTTCTGCTTTTCTATAGTGCCAAACCAGTGAGTAGCTTTTTTCTTCAATAAATGAGCCCGGTGTGCGGTCTGTATAGGTTTCTAATAAAGTTCTTATTTCTTGTTTCCATTGGTCGGTTAAAAGCGGCAGGCTGTTCCATTTGTCGCCATACGATTTTTGCCATGCTCCATGTTCTGCAATCAGATCTACTTTTAAATGTCCGAACCAGCTTTCCAAAGTTTCATTTCGCCTTCCGCTGATGATTACCACTTTGTTGGCATTATCAATGGTCAGGTTTTCGATGAGGTCGTAAAGTTCAGCATCTGGTGATGCATCATCTATATTTCCGGTAAAATCAACCAGTGTGCCATCGTAATCTAAAAATAATACCCTATCGGCTGTTTGTGCGTATTTGGCAGCAATTACTTCATTAATTGCATTTACTGCATGTTTTGTTAATAATGATTTTTGAGAATCTTTCACTTCGCTTAATCTTAAAATAAAATTATTTACCCAATGTTTTACATTGAATTTTTCTACAACGGCGCGCATGGCTTTCATACGTTGCTGTTGTTCTTCTAAAGGCATTTTGAGGGCGGTAACAATGGCTTCCATAATGTCGCCCATGTTGTTCGGGTTAACAATAACAGCATCGGTTAACTCTTTGGAAGCTCCGGCCATTTCACTTAAAATAAGTACGCCATCATTGTTATTTCTGCTGGCAATATATTCTTTGCTCACCAGGTTCATGCCATCGCGCATTGGCGTTACCAGGCAAATATCTGCACTGCTGTATAGGGCTGATAATACTTCAATTGGGAAGGAACGGTAAAAGTAATTTACCGGAATCCAGTTGATGGAGCGGTAACGTGCATTTAAATTGCCTACAAACTGATCAATCTGGTCTCTAAGCTCGCTATATTGGGGTACTGTATCACGCGAGGGAACAACTATCATAAAAAGTTCTATCTTTCCAATATATTCTGGGTGGTGTTGAAGCAATAATTCTAACGCTTTTAACCTTTCTAAAATACCTTTACTATAATCGAGGCGATCGATGGAAAGAATTATTTTCATATCCTCTTTACCTGACCGGAAGTAATCGATTTCCTTTTTTACCTCATAAGTTTGGGTTAAGCCCGAAAACTTATCGTAATCAATCCCCATCGGAAAAGCTTCTATCACGATTTGCCTTTCGTTGCTGTTGAGCACATTTGATGATGAATGTACGGGGAGCAGGCGTGTTGCGGTACTGATAAAATGCCGAACATCATCATAAGTATGGAAACCGACTAAATCGGCACCGATTAAACCATTTAACAATTCTTCGCGCCATGGAATCAGCCTGAATATTTCGTAAGAAGGAAAAGGAATATGCTGAAAGAAACCTATGGTTGCACTTGGCAGTTTGTCTCTTAAAATACCAGGTAAAAGAAGTAACTGATAATCCTGAATCCAGATTTTATCTCTCCTGTTGAGTACCTGCATGGCACTTTTGGCAAATTTTTCGTTAACAGATTTGTAGCAGTCCCAATAACTTTGTTCGTAATTGGCATAGGTTACCAGGTAATGGAAAACGGGCCATAATACCTCGTTTGAAAAGCCCTCATAATATAAATTGATTTCGTTCTGAGTAAGAAAAACAGGGTAGAGGTTTAATTGAGCCAGTTTTTGTGTAACTTCTTCCTGGCGTTCTTCCGGCACATCTATTCCGGGCCAGCCGATCCAGATGGAATTGCCGGATTTGTATACGTCTCCCAGTCCGGTAGCGAGGCCTCCTTCGCTCGGAATAAATGTATACTCGTTGTTTTCTTCGATGATTTTAACGGGTAGTCTGTTCGATATTATAACTGTCTTCATGCTTGTATTTAATGTATCCACATTAATAAAAGCATATCAAACTGGTTTTGTTTGGATTTTTAGGTCAAAACAACACTAATATGATCAAACATAATTGAACACCAATGAAAAAGTGGTACCCTCACCAGGAGTAGAAATTACCTCTATACTCCCCCTGTGCATTTTCATAATGTTGCGACTGATGGTTAGCCCTATCCCTGATCCGTTTTTCCGTGTGGTGTAAAAAGGGACAAAAATTTTCTCTAAATCGTCGGCATCTATACCTTTCCCGTTATCGGTAACATCTATATAAACTTTGGTGTTTTCTAACCGGTAATTTACGTTGATGTAGGGTTGATTGCTATTTTCTACAGCGTAAATGCTGTTGGTAATAAGGTTGATCAGCACTTGCTCAATCAACTTTAAATCGAGCTGAATGGTAATTTTAGAAGAGGTTAATTCTACATCCAATACCACATTTTTAACTTTTGCAAAGGGCTGCATCAATACCTTGATGTGTTTCAGTATTTCGCCAATGGTATGCGATTCGAGGTTTGGCGTAGGTAATTCTGCAATCAACCTATAATCTTTAACAAAATCCAGTAAGCCTGATGATCTGCGTTGTATCGTTTGCAATGCAGTTTTAAGGTCGTCCATTTCATCCTCCGTAAGGTTTTTCTTATCAGTAACCATCTTGTTTATGGTATCGGATAATGAACTGATGGGGGTAATGGAATTTAAAATCTCATGCGAAATTACTCCGATTAGCCTATTCCATGCCTCTGTTTCTTTTTGCTCAATTTCATCTTTTATATTTTGAAAACTGATAATGGTATAATTTTTACCATAAAGGTTAAGTGGAATAACTTCTGTTGACAGTTGAATCATTTTATCCTGGATTTTCAATTCGAGAAACCGTTTGCCCCCTGTTAGAATCTGTTCTACCTCTGTTGCAAAGCCAGGCAGGTGTTGTTTTAACCTGTGCCAGTATTTGTACGCGGGTACGGCTAAAAGGTTGGATGCGGCCTGATTAAAAAATGCAACCTCTTCATTTTCTTCTTCATTGGTATTGTTTACTACAATTACGCCAACAGGAACCTGCTCTAAAATGGTTTTAATGAGTTGAAACATGGCTTCCTGTTCCAGTCTGATCTGTTTGTGCACCTGTAAAATGTCACCAAATGATTCATAGAGTTCAGGAAAACTTCCTTTGGTTACTTTGTTCTTAAAATTTAAGGTATGATCGCGGGTTTTTACTGCAAGTATAAAGCGGTTAATGTCTGAGCGGATTTCGTTAATGTAAAACCAAAGCGAAATGATGGTACAGAGTAAAATTAAGGCAACGCCAATAATGGTAAACCAAAGCTGTGTATTTTTAATCAGGTAAAATAACAGATAGCCAAGCAGGTTGATTACGAGCAGGCGGGATATTAAACGGAAGGTAAAGCGTTGGTAAAACATTATTTTTAAAGCTGAAAGCTTAAAAGGTGAAAGACTAAAGTTTTAAGTGCTGGTCTTTTAGCTTTCAGCTTAGATTCCAAATTTTTCGATTCTTCTGTAAAGTGCAGCCCTTGTTAAGCCTAGTTCTGCTGCGGCTTTGGATATATTGCCTTTGTGTTTGTCGATTGCTTTTTGCACCATCATTTTTTCCATATCTTCCAATGCCATTTCATCCGGTATGGAATTGTTTTGTGCAAAACGCTGCGGACTTAACTGTAAATCTTCTTCCGATATGTCATTTCCGTCGCTCATAATTACGGCCCGTTCCAAAACGTGCTGCAACTCCCTTACATTACCCGGCCATTTGTAATTTAAGAGTACATCCTGGGCCTTATTGCTTAAATTTCTAATCTCTTTGTGGTATTTTGAGCTAAAAACCTGCATAAAATGATTGGCCAGCAGCAAAATATCAGTTCCACGTTTACGTAAGGGTGGTAATAAAAGTTCTACTGTATTAATGCGGAAAAGCAAATCCTGCCTGAAGGTATTTTTCGTTACCATTTCATTTAAAGGCATGTTTGTAGCCGTTATTAAGCGCACATTTACCTTCCGTTCTTTACTTTCGCCCAGGCGTATTACGGTACGGTTTTGCAAAACACTCAGTAGTTTGGCTTGCAGGGGTAAGGTTAAATTTCCAATCTCATCCAAAAAGATTGTGCCCCCATCGGCCAGTTCAAAACGACCTGGTTTATCTTCTTTAGCATCGGTAAAAGCACCTTTGGCATAGCCGAATAGTTCACTTTCGAAAAGATTTTCGTTCAGCGAGCCTAAATCTACATGCATAAATACCTGGTTTTTGCGTTGCGAGTTTCCGTGGATTTCGTATGCAAAAACTTGTTTTCCAGTACCATTTTCACCCAAAATAAGCACATTGGCATCAGTAGGTGCAACTTTTATCAGGGTAGATTGGAGCTGTTTTATGCCTTCGGCCTGGCCCACTATGTTTTCGAAACCACGTGTCAGGTCTTTTTGTAGCGAGGAATGTATTTTTTCGAGTTTCTTTACTTTTCTGGTCGATTCGCGGAGTTTTGATGCTGCAGAAATGGTGGCGAAAAGCTTTTCATTTTCCCATGGTTTGAGAATAAAATCAGTAGCTCCTTTTTTAATTGCCTTAACAGCCAGTTCTACATTGCCGAAAGCCGTCATTAAAATAACCACATAATCTTTATCAATAGATAAAATATGTTCGAGCCAATATAAGCCCTCCCTACCATCACTTGCTCCTTTTTGATAGTTCATATCAAGCAAAATGATGTCTATTTCATTTTTGCTCAACAAAACGTTAATCTCTTTTGGCGATTTACAGGTAATTACCTGCTTAACCTGTTGCTTTAAAAACAAACGGGCACTAAGCAGAATGTCGTCGTCATCATCGATAATTAAAACTGTGGCATCAAGCATAACCTCTCCCTATTATTTAGTATGTATTTATTCTTTTTCTGTCAATCTTTTGCATCCAAAAAAGAAAGCTAAGCTTAAGCCTGAACCTTGCTTTTATTCTCGGTGAAGCAAATTTAATAAAACTGTCCGTTCCCGCACATAAACTGTTCGATAATGAACATGTGGAATTGATATTAATACTTAATTAATTGTAATTTAAGGTTTTATCTAATGATTTTGCTTTTGGCACAAGCTTGGTTATTAGAGAAACCGAACAGTACAACCGAACACATGGATAAGAAAATAGAGAAGAAAAGATTTAGCAGAAAAACCTTATTGATAATAGGTGGCGCAATTGCTTTTGTAGTGGTTGTGATTTATGGCTATACTTTATCACTAAAAAAAGTATACAGTGCCGACGCCGACAAATTAACAATCAGTAAAGTAGCGTATGGCGATTTTGAAGATGTAGTGTTATTGAATGCCAGTGTTGTTCCATTAACTTCTGTAATTGTAAGTTCATCAGAAGGCGGTACGGTTGCCGAAATTTTTACCGAAAACGGTGCTTCTGTAGTAAAAGGTACACCGTTGTTACGGATTTCAAATTCCAATGCCATGTTGAGTTATACTTCCAGCCAAACCGCGGCAACGGAGCAGATTAACCAGTTACGCAAGTCGAGGTTAGATTTAGAGCAAAATCAACGGGTTTTAAATCAAGACGTTCTGGATGTAGAAAATAGCTTAAGAACGGCAAGTAGACAATATAGGTTAGACAGTTCATTATTTTCTAAAAAAGTAATTTCGCTGCAAGAGTTTAATAAATCAAGTCAGGATTACGAGTATTACCAGGGAAAATTAAAAATTGTTCGTCAGGCCATTAAACAGGAAAATCAAAGCAGAAAAATGCAATTGGCTCAAATTGATCAATCGATGGGACAAATGAACGAAAGTTTAGAAATGATCCGTAAAAACATCGAAAACATGACCATCAAAGCCCCTGTTTCGGGCAAACTATCATCCTATGATCCGGTAATTGGAAAATCTTATAATTCTAATGAAATGATAGGAAAAATTGATGTGTTGCAAGGATACAAACTTCAGGCAGGTGTGGATGAATATTATATCAACAGGGTAAAAGAAGGGCAAACTGCCAATTGTGAATTTAACGGAAAAACCTATAATTTAATAGTGAGTAAGGTTATTCCGGAGGTTACTGCGGGTCAGTTTCAGGTAGAAATGGTTTTTAAAGGAGCAACCCCGGAAGGTTTACGTCGTGGTTTATCACTACAAACAAAGTTAACCTTGTCTGACAATAGTAAATCGCTGCTTTTAGCACAGGGTCAATTTTTTCAAAGTACTGGTGGCTCGTGGGTATTTGTGGTAAACAATGGCAAAGCGAGCAAGAAAAATGTAAAAATTGGAAGAAAAAACTACCTCTATTACGAAATATTGGATGGTTTGCAGAAAGGCGACGAGGTAATTACTTCTTCATATGATCAGTTTAATCAATACGATCAGGTGGAGATTAATAAGTAGAGTGGTTGGCGTTTGGGGTTTGGGGTTTGGAGTTTGGGGTTTGGAGTTTGGAGTTTGGAGTTTGGAGTTTGGACTTTGGTCTTTGGACTTTGGACTTTGCTCTTTGGTCTTTGGTCTTTGGTCTTTGGTCTTTGGTCTTTGGTCTTTGGTCTTTGGAAAAAATAGAATATAAAGTTAAGAATTAATATAATCACGTATTGATACTTGATACTAAATAAATGATACTTGAATAATACTTAATAAGATGATTAAAATAGAAAATCTGGAAAAAGTTTACAAAACTGAAGAGGTAGAAACAACCGCACTTAATGGGATCAACCTCCATGTAGCAGCTGGCGAATTTGTTTCCATTATGGGTCCTTCAGGCTGTGGAAAATCTACTTTATTAAATGTAATGGGTTTATTGGATAAACCTGAAAGCGGAAGTTATAAATTTATCGATACAGAACTTTTAACGCTTAACGATCGGGAACGTTCTAATTTCCGTAAGCGGAACATGGGTTTTGTTTTCCAGAATTTCAACCTAATTGATGAATTGACAGTTTTCGAAAACATCGAACTGCCGTTAATTTATAATAAAATTCCAGCAGGAGAACGTAAAAAACTGGTAAACGAAATTATCGAGCGGATGAACATTGTAAACCGTAGCGGCCATTTTCCGCAGCAGTTATCGGGCGGTCAGCAACAACGTGTGGCCGTTGCCAGGGCTTTGGTTACCAAACCTAAATTGGTTTTAGCTGATGAGCCTACCGGAAATTTGGACAGCTCTCATGGTAATGAAGTAATGGAATTGCTTTGCGAACTGAATGAAACCGGAACCACCATTGTAATGGTTACACACTCCAGTCATGATGCAAGTTTTTCAAACCGGATTATCAACCTGAAAGATGGACATGTAATATCTGAAAAGATAAATAAGAGTAGAAATGAAGAACTGATATAAAGGCTTAAAACCTGCAGTTTTCAACCCCAAAAAAGATTTTAGTTTAGTTAATGATAGCCGCCCACAATCTTCCCGGATGGGGAGATTTGGGATAGGCGCAATGTTAAAAACCATCAGCGGTCAGTTTTAAATACCACATGCTGAACACCTATTGCCCAACAAGAAAAAATATGTTTAAATTAAATTTTAAAATAGCTTTGCGCAACCTTTGGAGAAACAAAGGTTTTACCTTGATTAATTTGGGTGGCTTGGCCATTGGTTTGGCGAGTTGCATGATTTTGTTGTTGTATGTTGCTTATGAGTGGAGTTATGACAAGGAATTCTCCAATCACGATAAAACGTATGTAGTTTATCAAAACGCACCTGCAAATGGTAAAATTTTTAGCTGGGCATGGACACCTAACGCTATGGCTAGAGAGGTTGAAACAAAAATACAAGGGGTTAAATTTGCATCTCATTCTACTTACCCAAACAATAAGTTACTTAGCAGTGGTGAAAGTAAGATAAATAGTAGAGCTGTTTTCGCAGATCCATCATTTTTGAAAATATTAGATTATAAATTTATTAAAGGGAATCCCAATGAGGTTTTAAAAGGTGTTAATACAATTATTTTAACAAAATCTCTCTCCAAAAAAATATTTGGCAATGCGGATCCAATAAATAAAATTGTAAAGCTTGAAAACCAGGATGTATTAAAAGTTGAAGCTGTAATTGAAGATATTCCAGCAAATAGCAGCATAGCTTTTGAATGCTTAATGCCTTGGGCGTTATTTGAAAAAAGAGAATCGTGGTCACGAGATATTAATTGGGGAAATAACATGTGTTTAACACTGGTTCAATTAAAGGATAATAATTTTTTTACTGAATCGAATGCCTCAATGAAAGGTATCTATAAGCGTAATCAAAAAGAGAATAATGCAGAGGCTTTATTGCACCCATTAACCAAGTGGCATTTATATGATAATTTTGAAAATGGAAAATCTGTAGGAGGTAAAATAGAACAACTCAGAACATTCTTAATGCTTGCTTTTTGTATTTTATTAATTGCCTGTGTAAATTTTATGAATTTATCTACTGCCCGTTCTGAGCGTAGAGCAAAGGAAGTAGGAATCCGTAAGGCAATTGGCTCAACCCGTAAATCGTTAATTGGACAATTCTTGATTGAGTCCGTATTTATAACCTGTATGGCAGGTGTTTTAGCTTTCATTTTGGTTGAAGTTAGTTTGCCCTACTTCAATAATTTATTAAATATTCAGTTAAAGCTTGATTATCGAAATGCCACTTTCTGGATTACTTTCTTTGCTTTAATGACTTTTACAGGATTTATTGCGGGAAGTTATCCTGCACTATACTTATCTTCTTTTGAACCAATTAAAGTGTTAAAAGGGCTAAAAATAAAATCAGATTCATCCGTTTCTATCCGTAAAGTTCTTGTAGTTGTTCAATTTGTTTTTGCTGCTTGTTTAATTGTTTGCACATCGGTTATTTATCAACAGCTTAATTATGTAAAAAATAAACCAATTGGTTACGATAAGTTTAACCTGGTCCAAATTGCGATACAGGGTAAAATTGCCAAAAATAGTAAACTTGAATTATTAAAAACTCAACTTTTAAAATCTGGGGCGGCATCTCAAGTTACTTTTTTCAGTAGAGATATTACTGAAAATGGCAACAATACTACAGCCATTTCATGGGAGGGAAAAAATCCTAATGAATCTATTTTATTCAATAACAGAGGCATAGGTCCAGATTTTATTAAAACTATTGGAACCAAGTTAGTTGCGGGGCGAGAATTTTTATCGACAACTAAAAATGATAGCGGTAGTGTAATGCTAAATGAGGCTGCTGTAAAAATGATGAGGCTAAAAAATCCTGTTGGTGCCATCATTACTTGGGGAGACACTAAATTAAAAAATGTTGGCATTATTAAAGATTTCGTTGTGGAAAGTGCTTATCAAAAAGTTGCACCAATGATATTTTATCCAAGTTATAGAGATGGTGCCGAGGTAATTATTGCCCGTCTAAGTCCGGAGCAGAATATTAGCTCATCGCTCGAAAAAATAGATCAATTGGTTAAACAAATGGAACCAAATTATCCTGTTACCAGAAAATTTGTTGATGAATCATTTGAATTGAAATTCAAAAATGAAAAACTTTTAGGTACGCTCTCAAACTGGTTCGGTGGTTTTGCCATCTTCATTTCTTGTTTAGGCTTATTGGGATTAGCACTTTTCATGGCCGAGCAGCGTAAAAAAGAAATCAGTATCCGGAAAGTTTTGGGTGCCACAACAGCCAATATCCTTACATTGTTAAATAAAGATTTTATCAAACTGGTAGCTATAGCAAACGTAATTGCTTTTCCGTTGGCTTATATTATCATTAATAAATGGCTCTCAAGCTACGAATATCGCGTATCTATCTCCGCATTACCGTTTATTGCAGCCATTAGTTTATCAGTGATAATCGCTGTACTTACCGTAAGTATTCAATCGGTTAAGGTAGCAAAAGCAAACCCTGTAGATGCTTTAAAATACGAATAAGGTGTAAGGTTGAAAGGCTTAGGGCGTAAGGTTAAAACGCCCAAACCTTAAACCTTATACCCCAAACCCCAAACCTTAAACCTTATGTTCAAATTAAACTTTAAAATAGCATTGCGTAACCTTTGGAAAAATAAGGTAAGCTCATTTATTAATATAATTGGCCTTGCTATCGGTTTGGCTGCATGTTTAACATTACTGTTGTATGTTACCTACGAATGGAAATTCGACAAACAAGGTAAAAATGCAGACCATGTTTTTATGACGATGACCAACATTCCTGGTGATAATGATAAAATTTCAATAACTTTTGATGGTTCTACAACGGCATTCGCACCAACCATTAAACAGGAAATACCTGAGGTTAAATACACTGCAAGAATGGATTACGGTGGCAAAAATTTAATTGCCAATGGGCAGAATTCATTCAAGCGTCAATCTAAATTTGCCGAAGCCGACATTTTAAAAATGTACGATTATGAATTTATTCAAGGCAATGCCAATACTGCTTTAAATAACCCCAATTCTGTTATCTTAACCGCATCCACAGCTAAAATACTTTTTGGAACTACTGATGTATTAAATAAAACCGTCCGTTTTAAAGATCAATACGATTTGAATATAACAGGAGTAATTAAAGATCAGCCTGATAACAGCTCAAACAAATTTGATTATTTGATGCCTTGGGCGTTATACGAAGCAGTTGATCCAAGCGCTAAAGACCTCAACTGGAGTAATTATAGTTTTTTAACCCTGGTGATGTTAAAAAATGAGGCAAATTTAGATTTAGTCAATCAAAAAATATTCAAAGTCCTCAAAAAGCACAACAACGACAACTACCAATCGCAAATGCTTTTTCCATTGGCAAAACTTCACCTGCATGGTAAATTTGAGGAAGGTAAAAGTGTGGGTGGTGCAATAGAACAGATTTATCTTTTTATGGGCCTTGCGTTTGGTATTTTGCTGATTGCCTGTATTAATTTTATGAACATGGCCACGGCCAAATCAGAAAAACGTGCAAAAGAAGTAGGCATCAAGAAAACCATTGGCGCAAACAGGGGCTCATTGATTATGCAGTTTTTAACGGAATCGATGGTGCTAACTTTTATTGCGGTAATTGTTGCAATTGCAATTTTAGAAGTCTTTTTGCCAACATTTAACAACCTGATTGCGATAAAATTAAATATGTCTTATTTCGACAGTAAAAGTTGGATAGGCATTTTAGGGATTGTATTTGCTACAGGTTTAATTGCCGGAAGTTACCCTGCATTTTACCTCTCATCTTTTAACCCAATACAAACTTTAAAAAGAAAAAATAAAACTGGCGGTTTCTTTTCAATCAGCTTAAGGCAGGTGCTTGTTGTAGGGCAATTCTGTTTTGCCATTATCCTGATCATTTCTACGCTGGTAATTTATAAACAGATCCAGTACATTAAAAACAGGCCTGTAGGGTTCGATGTAAATGCTTTGGCAGAGATGCCACAAGATGGAGAACTGAAAACAAAATATGATGTTTTACGTGCTCAGTTGCTTAAATCGGGAGCCGTAACCTCCATGTTTCAATCATCTGTGAGTTTATCTCATCGTGGGCACAACTTTATGGATATTAAATGGGAGGGCATGACTAAGCCTGATAATACACAACTGTTTAACCAGGTTTCTACCACTTATGGTTTCATTAAAACAAATGGAATTAAAATAACTGAGGGAAGAGATTTCTCCGAAAATTTTGCTTCAGATTCTAGCGCTGTAATGGTAAGTGCTTCTGCTGTAAAAACTTTTGGGTACAAAAATCCGGTAGGTAAAAGTGTAACTATTTTTGGAGATAGGTTTAATATTATCGGCGTTTTTAATGATTACGTGTGGGATTCTCCATACAAATCAAATAACCCGATGATTGTTTTCTTCGATCAAAAACGTACAGGAACAATTACCATGCGTCTTAATGAAAAAAATAATTTACAAAGTAATATTGAAACAATTAGCAGAATCACAAAGTCTATAAATCCAGCATATCCAGCCGAAATCAATTTTTTAAACGCTTTATACAGTGAAAAATACAACGCCGAAAAAACTTTGGGTATTCTTTCCAATCTTTTTGGTGGTTTGGCCATTTTCGTTTCCTGTTTAGGGCTTTTTGGATTGGTAGCCTACAGCGCAGAGCAAAGAACCAAAGAATTTGGCGTGCGTAAGGTACTGGGTGCTTCATTATTTAACCTGATGCAGTTATTGTCGCTTTCTTTTGTGAAAATGATTGCGGTTTCTATAGTTATCGCTATCCCATTAAGTTATTTGCTGATGAATAAATGGCTGTTGAAGTTTGAGTTTCATACCGAAATATCATGGTGGATTATGCCAGTTGCCGGATTAGGCACTTTAATGATGGCATTGATCACCGTAAGTTTCCAAGCATATAAAACAGCCCATGCAAATCCGGTTGATGCACTTAAATATGAATAAACCTGCGTGAGGCGTTTGGTGTTAAGCGATAAATTTACGCTGACCGCCAAACGCTACGCCAAACCTCAAAAATATGTTCAGATTAAACCTAAAAATAGCACTGCGTAACCTTTGGAAAAACAAAGGTTTTACCCTAATAAATGTTGGTGGCCTTGCCATTGGGATGGCATGCTGTTTAATGTTATTGCTATATGTTAACTATGAGTGGAGCTTTGATAAGCAATATAAAAATGCCGATAAAGTATATTTTGCAGCCCTAAATTTAAAGTTTAACGGTAAACTGGCTACAACAATGGCCGTACCCAATAAACTGGCCAAAGCTGCAGCCTTAGAATTGCCAGGCATTAAAAGTGCTGCGCGGATATCAATGAATAACGGGCAGAAATTGTACAGCCGCAATCAGCATCATTATAAATTTGTGGGGATGAATGTTGATCCTGATTTTTTAAAAATTCTTGATCAGAAATTTATCTACGGAGATGCCAATACAGCTTTAAACGAACCCAATAACGTGCTCATTAGTCAATCTACAGCGCGAAAATTATTTGGTAATGAAAATCCGGTGGGGCAGCTTATTAAGTACGATAACCGCATTAACTTAAAAGTGAGTGCAGTAATCGAAGATCTTCCTAAAAACCAGAGCATGCAGTATGATCTGTTACAACCCTGGGCCTTTTTAGAAAAGGAAGATCCTTCCCAAAATGAAAACGCGTGGGGGGCAATTACCTGTTTAACCTTGTTTCAACTTAAAGAAAATGCTTCATATACTGCCACAAACGCAGCTTTAAAGTATTTTATCGTAAACAAAGAGCCTGACTTAAAAAAAATGACCTATGAGCCTTTTCTTTTTCCGTTAAGTAAAATCCATTTATACGACGATTTTGAAGGTGGAAAAGCAGTTGGAGGTAAAATTGATCAGTTAAGGTTATTTGTTTTCCTTGCCATTTGCGTATTATTTATCGCCTGTATCAACTACATGAACCTTTCTACGGCAAAGTCAGAAAAACGTGCACGTGAGGTTGGTGTGAGAAAAGCATTAGGATCGACACGCAATACAATAATGGGGCAGTTTATGGTCGAATCATTGTTATTGTCGTTCCTTGCCATGTTAATTGCTTTTGCAATGCTCGAAGTATCTTTGCCATATTTTAATAACCTGCTCGATATTTCCATCAAAATTGATTACAATGCTTATCAGTTTTGGGGCGTGCTGCTTTCAATTGTACTCATTACTGGTTTTCTTGCCGGAAGTTATCCTGCATTTTACCTTTCTTCATTTATTCCGGTAAAGGTTTTAAAAGGCTTTAAAGGTTCGGCAGGTTCATTATCAATCCGAAAAACATTGGTAGTGGTGCAATTCAGTTTATCCATCTGCATGATTATTTCAGCAATTGTAATTTACAGCCAGATTCAGCACCTTAAAAATAAACCTCTGGGTTTTGATCAGTCTGCATTGGCACAAATCGATTTGGAAGGGGAGTGGACCAAACCCGAAAAATTAAACACGTTTAAAAGTGAACTCGAACGTTCAGGAGCTACAATTGCAACTACAGAATATGCCAGCTCATTTACCAATGGGGGATCAATTACAGGAAATATTGAATGGCCGGGCAAAGCTAAAAATGACGTATCCATCATCAATTATAGAAGTACAGGTTTCGATTTCGCTAAAACAACTGGCGTAAAAGTGCTTGAGGGAAGGGATTTTGATCCTAAATTTTCTGCCGATACCGCTACATCGCTTTTACTTAACCAAAGTGCAGTAAAGATTATGGGTCTTAAAAACCCTATCGGTACCATTATCCATTGGGGCGATAACCCGCCACTAAAAGTAATTGGTGTGGTACAGGATTATTCAAGTGAATCGTTAGCTTCCAAAACACAACCAACAGTATACTATTATAATGTTAAAACCAGTCGCGTTTTGCTGCTAAAACTCAATCCACAACAATCGCTTTCCACATCCATCGATAAGATAAAATCAATAAGTCAGCGTTTAAACCCAGCCTACCCGATCGAGGTAAAAATGATTAGTCAGGGCATGGCCGAAAAGCTCCGTAGTGAAAGGTTGTTAAGTGTGCTTTCGAATATTTTTGGTGGCTTTGCAATCTTCATTTCCTGCCTGGGCTTGCTTGGTTTGGCACTGTATACAGCAGAACAGCGCAGTAAAGAAATCAGTATCCGCAAAGTACTCGGAGCCAATCTTTCTGATATCCTGATATTGTTGAATAAAGATTTTATGAAGCTGGTGATTATTTCCAATGTAATTGCCATCCCGGTAGCTTATGTTCTGGTTGCCAAATGGCTCGAGAAATACGATTATAAGATTTCTATTAACCCATGGCCTTTTCTACTGGCGCTTTTAACCTCGGTAATTATTGCCATTTTAACGGTGAGCCTGCAAACTTTTAAAGTGGCCAAAGCAAATGCTGTTGATGCACTTAAATATGAATAGACCTGCGTGAGGCGTTAAGTGATAAATCTACGCTGACCGCCAAACGCTACGCCAAACCTCAAAAATATGTTCAGATTAAACTTAAAAATCGCATTGCGCAACCTTTGGAGAAATAAGGTAATTACCGCTATCAATATTGGTGGCCTTGCGATCGCTTTGGCTGCATTTATATTGGTTACAATGTATTTTACCTACGAAACAGGCTTTGATAAGGATAATCCGAATTACAATGATATTTATATCGTGGGCAGGCAGTTACCCGATTTAAAAACCAATAATACTCCACCGCCATTGGGTAAGGTGATTAAGGCACAAATACCAGAAGTGGTATCTGTTGGTACTATGAAAATGAGCTTTTTCGAGTTTCAAGTCACCAGCCATAATGGAGTGGTTTTTTTAAGTAAGTGCCTTTACCTCGATTATGATGCAGCAAAAATGTTTAACATTAAACCCAGCGGTGGTTTAACCAGGCCAGAAAGCACGACCGAAAATCTGTTTTACCTTAATAATGAAAACTATAAAACGCTTTTTCCGAATAATAAAAGCGGAAAGCCTGAAATGATTGGGGTAGGTAGCAAATCTTTAGGTATGACAGGCCGATTAAGTGGAAGTATTTTTGCCAATCCACATTCTAATATTGCCTTTGATGCCATTTCGGTTGTAAAAGAGATGGGTTTAGGTGAAAATTACGGCTATAACAATTACAACACCTACATTCAGGTAAAGCCGGGTACAAATATTAAAGCAGTTGAAAATAAAATTAATGCCCTTTATAAAAAGGAACTCCTTAAAGATGGAGAAGATCCAAATAATGTAACATTTAAGGCCACAAAAGCATTTCTTGATCCGCTAAAAAATCAACACCTCAAGCCAAAGGCAGGTTCAGATGCAAATTATAAAATCCTGATCGCGTTATCTGTTTTAGGTATCCTGATTTTGGTTATTGCTTGTATAAATTTTACTAACCTGAGTATTGCACAGGCAGCTAAAAGAGCAAAAGAAGTAGGCGTTAAAAAAGTGATGGGAGCTTACCGTTTTCAACTGGCCTTACAATTTTTAACAGAAATTTTAATTCAATGTATTGCTGCCACTATATTGGCACTGATCGTTGCTGAAATTATCCTGCCGAAATTTAATAACCTGTTTGTGGTTAACTTATCCATTTGGACGGCTAATAACAGCCTGTTCTGGCAATTTCCTTTAATTCTCATTCTTATAACCCTGGTTGCTGGCGTTTATCCGGCAATGGTATTATCCGGATTTAAGCCCGCACTTGTTTTAAAAAGTAATTTTCAAACCAGCAAGCAAAGTTACTGGTTGCGTAACAGTTTATTGGTTTTTCAATTTAGTATAGCAGTCGTTTTTATAATAGGATTATGGATCATTAATGCACAGCTTAAGTACATGCGAACACAGGATGTTGGTTTTAAACCAGAACAGGTAGTGTATATTAAAAACATGGCATATTTTGTATCTCCAAGTAAATTTGACCCTATCCGGGATAAAATAATGAATATTCCGGGAGTAAAATCAGTAACTGTAGCCAATGAATTACCAGATGGTTCTAAAGGTGGCAAAAACAGGTATACAATTGATGGGAAAGAGCAAAGTTTAAGTTTTACAGATGTAGATTTTGATTACTTCGAGACTTTGAATATCAAGATTAAAGAGGGAAGGCTATTTTCGAGGAAATTTAAAACAGACACGGCAAATTCTGCCATTCTTAACGAAGCTGCAGTAGCCAAATACGGATTAACCGATCCAATTGGCAAAACAATTAAAGGTTGCCAGAATAAAGAATATAAGATTGTAGGAATAATTAAAGATTTTAAAACGCTAGGTTTTGAAAAACCTGTAGAACCAGCTATTTATTCTATAAATGATCCGTGTGGAAATCCCAAAACACAAATTATGGTGAAAATAGAGGAAAGCCGGATGTCGGAAGTGCTAAACACCCTAAAATCACAATGGCCCGGAATAAATAAGTTGGACGGTGAAAATTTCCGCTACCAGTTTCTCGACGAAATGTACGGTAAGTTGTTTAAAAAACAGGAGCAATTGCAATCTGTTTTTTTTGCGGCAGCCATGCTCACTATTTTTATCGCTATACTTGGTCTTTTTGCCTTTGCAAAATACATTACAACCGGCAGGATTAAAGAAATTGCCGTAAGGAAAATTTTAGGCGCAAGTAATCTACAGATCTTTAAGTTGATTAACAGTTCATTCTTTATCATGGTACTTATCGCCAACTTCATCTCCTGGCCATTGGCTTATGTTTTAACCAAAAAATGGCTCGAAACCTTTGCATACCGTATTGACCTGTCAGTTTTACCTTTTTTGATCAGTGCCGGATTGACCATTTTATTAACGATTATTACAGTAAGTGTCCAAGCCAATAGTGCGGTTAAGGCAAACCCTGTAGATGCACTCAAATACGAGTAAGGTCTGCAGAGGGCGTTTGGCGATTAGCGCGGATTTATCGCCAAACGCAAACGCTTAACACCAAACGCTCCGCGCTACTCGCCGTTCGGTACCGTACAGCTACTGTTCATTAACGGACAAAATTACTTATTGTGTATTTTTATCTAACTGGTAATCAGATTTTTATATTTTTATTAGTGTTTGGTATAAAATTGGCATAAAGCAGTTAAGATATCATTCTATTAATTATTGGATACATGTTTAAATTAAATTTAAAAATTGCCTGGCGAAACCTTTGGAAGAACAAGGGTTACACCTTAATCAATATTTTAGGTCTTTCTATCGGGATGGCAAGTTGTATTCTCATCTTTATTTTTATCCGTTACCAATTGAGTTTCGATGAAGGTTTTAAAAACGAAAGCCGCATATATCGGGTAATTAGCAATTGGACTACTCCTGATAACTTTTTTGAATCTGCTGGAACACCGCGACCCCTTCCTGCGGCTATGCGAAATGATTTTAAGCAACAGTTTGATAAGGTTGCCGCTATCCAGTCTGGCGGTGGTATTATTAAAGTGAAAGATGAATCAGGTAAAGAAAAAATCAAAACTTCTGAAAGGGTCTATTATGCCGAGCCAGATTTTTTTGAAATTTTAAGTTTCAAATGGCTCGAAGGGCATCCACAGCAATCACTTGGTCAGCCGAACACCGTTGTGCTTTCTGATGAAATGGCAGATAAGCTTTTTGGCGATTGGCATAAGGCAATGGGTCAAAGTATTAATTTTAAGAACAAGGTTGATCTTAAAGTAACAGGGATTATAGCAAAACCCCCCGATAATAGCTCCTTTCCGCTTAAAATTGTTATTTCTTATAAAACATACCAGAATTTCGCTCCCGAGGAGTTAACAAATTGGGGTACAGTTTCGTCAAATTCAGAATGTTATGTGCTTTTAAAAGAAGGTGTTGCTATTGATGAGGCAAACAAAAGTATTCCTCAGTTTACAAACAAATATTACCAGAAAGATGCCATTTCTAAAGAAGGGCACCGCTTTCAGCCACTTCGGGATATCCATTACAATGCAGATCTCGGCAATTTTGCAAACAAAGTAATGCCCCAAAAAGAACTTTATGGCCTGGGCATCATCGGTGCTTTTTTACTGCTAACAGCATGCATTAATTTTATAAATCTTGCTACGGCCCAAGCCGTAAGCAGGGGTAAAGAAGTAGGTGTACGTAAAGTGATGGGCAGTTTGCGCAGGCAATTAATTGTTCAGTTTTTAACCGAAACATTAACCATTACCATACTCTCTTTACTTGTAGGGTGCGTGCTTACCGAAGTTGCCCTGCCAGGTATGCAAAGTCTTTTTGATGATCATATTTCTTTTAGCATTATCGAACACCCGGTCATATTTGTATTTATGGTTGTTTTGGTATTGTTGGTAAGCTTTTTAGCAGGTTTTTATCCCGCAATGGTGATGTCTGGTTATAGTCCTGCATTGGCCATCAAAAATAAAATTACTGCAAACGCAAGCGGTTTAAGCTTAAGGAAAATACTTGTTGTGGTGCAGTTTGCGATTACAATTATACTGATAATAGGTACTTTGGTGGTGTTAAGGCAAATGAATTACATGAGAGAAAAACCCTTAGGTTTTATCCCTACAGCAGTTGCTCTGATTGATGTTCCATCCGATAGTATCGCCATTACCCGTTACCATAGTCTGCAGGATCGGATCAGTAAAATTCCTGGGGTAATAACTACCAGCTATTGCAGTGCAGCGCCATCTTCTGATTTTAACAATGAAAGTAATTTCAGGTACAATGGAACAGCTCTGGCTAATTTCCAGGTCAATACCAAAACAGGGGATGATAATTATTTCAAAACATTTGGATTGGAAATTATTGCCGGTAAAGGTTTATCAAAAAGCGATACCCTTAAAGAATTTGTGGTTAATGAAACCATGCTCAAAAAACTAAACATTGTTAACCATTACGATGCCATTGGTAAACCCATCAGGATTCATGGTAAAGTAGGTATTATTAGCGGTGTGGTTAAAGATTTTAACAATAGAAGCCTGCACGAGCCGATTTCTCCGATAGTGATCAGCAGCGACAAAGAATCGTATACCACAATAGCTGTTAAACTAGATAGCAAACTCATTTTACCCACAATGAAAGCTATAGAAAGTACGTGGAACAATGTGCTGCCCGAGTACGTGTACGATGCCAGTTTTATGGATGATAAGATCAGTGAATATTATGAAACTGAAAAAATAATGGGTGCCCTGTTTAAAGTATTTGCGGGAGTAATTATTTTTATTTCTTTTATCGGCTTGTTCGGTTTAATCTCTTTTGTAGCCACACAAAGAACGCGTGAAGTAGCCATCCGTAAGGTTTTGGGTGCTTCTACAATAGAATTGGTTAAAATGTTAAATGGTTCATTTCTGCTGATGGTTTTTATTGCCAATCTGGTGGCCTGGCCACTGGCATACTTATTTGTTTCCAAGTGGTTGGCTAGCTTTAGTTACCGTATTGATCTTAACATCTGGCCATTCATACTTGCTATGGTTGTTTCTATGGTGATTACATTAATAACGGTAAGCATCCGATCTTACAAAGCTGCAGTTGCCAATACCATTGATGCGTTAAAATATGAGTAAGACCTGCGGACAGCGTTTGGCGTAAGGCGATAAATCCACGCCAAACCCTCAAACGCTTTGTGCTCAACCTTAAAAATATGTTCAGATTAAATTTAAAAATCGCCTGGCGAAACCTCTGGAAAAACAAAATCTACGCGGCTATAAATATCGGTGGATTGGCATTGGGTTTAACCGCATTCCTGTTAATGTTGTTGTATATCAACCACGAAGAAAGTTACGATACATGGTCGTCTGATCTGCAACATGTTTATCAGATCCGTGAAAAGCATGAGTTTTTCACACCCGATAATAAAGATCACTGGCAAGAGATCAGCAATTCTCGTATAGCAGGAATTATAAAACAAAATGTGCCGCAATTTACAGCCGTTACAAAGGTAGATTCGGAATGGGGAAATGGCTTTTCGGTTAAGATCGATAATGCCGATCCGATATTAATTAAGGCTATCAAAGATGCTGATACTGCATTTTTTAATGTTTTCCCTTACAAATTTATTCAGGGTGATAGAGAAAGAGCTTTAAAGGAACCTAATACAGTTGTTTTAAAGCAAAGCCTGGCCATTAAACTCTATGGAACCGACCATGTACTGGGAAAAGAATTTAAATTGGTGAGATGGCGGGATGATAAAGGCACACCGATGAAGATTACCGGCGTTGTAGCCGATGTAAATACGCCCGAAAGTGTAACCTTTAATGCCATCAGCCATACTGGCGATCAGGATCACGATCCCGATCAGCCGGGAAGTTCCCATTACAACCAGGTATATGCCAAATCTGCAAGCAAAGTAGATACCTTGGTGGCAAATAACAGTTTACAAAAAGTATATATAGATTATAAGAAAAAGTCATTTGCCGAGCAAAACATCAATTTTAAAGATATTTATAAGGATGGAAAAAGGCCAGGCCTTAAAGCAATTGCCCTTAAAGATGTTCATGCCAATCCACCGTTTGCAATTAATTGGTTAACAAAACTCAAACCAGTAATCGGTATCTCTATTTTTTTACTGCTTGTATCCATTATAAACTTTGTTAATCTTGCAACTGCACAATCAGTACAAAGGGCTAAAGAAGTTGGGGTACGGAAAGTGCTTGGCTCATATAAAAAACAACTTGTAAGTCAGTTTTTGACAGAATCGGCACTGCAAAGTATAATTTCATTGTTTTTAAGCATTATTTTAATTGAAGTACTTTTGCCTGCATTTAACCACCACTTCAATGTTGAATTGAGTTTTTGGTACAACGATCATTTGCTCATGTTAATGATCCAGCTTGTGGCGCTTTTTGCATTTGTTACACTTCTGGCAGGTTTTTATCCGGCATGGGTATTATCTAATTATAACCCTGTTGCTGTGCTAAAAGGCAATTATGGAAACAGTTTAAAAGGCATGGCTTTGCGTAACGTGCTTGTTGTTTTTCAGTTTATCATTTCGGTAACATTCATCATTGCAATTGGTGTGATGCAGCTGCAGACGAAATACATCAGCAATAAAGATTTAGGCTTTGAGCGCGATCGGTTAATTAACCTTCAAACTGGATACGAGCAAAATTTTGCCGATAAGATAAGACGTATTCCAGGTGTTCAATACGTATCTACAACTACCCAGGTGATGGGAAATGCCTTTAACAACAAAAGTGAGATTATTTATAAGGGCCAAACATTTAACCTTAACGGGGTAAGCGTTAGCATGGATGCCTTACAAACCCTTGGTGTAAAACTGGTATCAGGAAGATTGTTTGCTAAAGAATATAAACAGGATACCATCAACGCAGTGATTCTTAATGAGGCTGCGGCAAATTTACTGGGCAAAAATATGGTTGGAAAAACCTATAATAAGGTAAATTATGATAAGAAAATCATTTCATTTCAAATTGTTGGGGTGATTAAAGATTACCATAACGAAGGCTTTGATAAAACGGTGCTCCCTACTGTTTATAAGGTAACCAAATTAGGTGGTACCTCTAATACAAATAACCTACTGGTACGCTTTGAAACCAAAAATTATAAAGGCATTATTAACAACATTCAAAACGAATGGAGAAAACTCTATCCAGATTTTCCTTTGCATTACCAATCCATGGATGAAGCTTTTTCAAACGTGCTTGAAGAAAATAACCGCTTTATGAATATGATTATCCTCTTCAGTGCGGTTTCAGTTTCATTATCATTACTCGGTTTATTTGCACTTTCTACTTTTATAGCCAAACGCCGTACCAAAGAAATAGCTGTAAGAAAAATTTTGGGTGCATCTAATGTTCAGATTGTAAATTTATTGAATAAGTCATTCTTAATTCTGGTTATTATAGCCAATTTAATCAGCTGGCCCATAGCTTACATTTTAATTAAAAGATGGCTCCAAGGCTTTGCCTATCGGATTGAAATGCCTATTTTTCCTTTTTTGCTTGCAACCGCAGTTTCAATTATAATAGCTGTTTTAACAGTAACCATTCAGGCACGTAAAGCAGCAATAGGCGATCCGGTAAATGCCCTAAAATATGAATAAAACTGCGTGTAGTGCTTCTCTTATGTCGATAAATCGATGCCTTCACTTAACGCATATCACCTAACACACAAAATATGATACAATTAACCAACATCGAAAAATATTACGCCAACAAAGGCATTAAAAATTATGTGCTCCGTTTGGTTACTACGACCATTAAACAGGGAGAGTTTGTTTCCATTATGGGCCCTTCTGGAGCCGGCAAATCTACCTTGCTGAACATTATTGGCATGTTGGAGGAGCCTACTTATGGAACCTACGAATTTTTAGGTGAAAATGTAACCTCGCTGAACGAACGCAAACGCATTGAACTTTACCGTAACCATATCGGTTTTGTATTTCAGGCTTATCATTTAATTGATGAAATGACGGTTTACGAAAATATAGAAGCACCATTGCTGTATAAAAAAGTGGGTAGCTCAGAACGTGCAAGCAGGATTGCAGATCTGCTGGATCGTTTTAATATTGTGGCCAAGAAAGATTTATTTCCCAATCAGCTCTCTGGCGGGCAACAGCAATTAGTAGGTATTGCAAGGGCATTGGCAGCCCAGCCATCCATTATCTTGGCAGATGAGCCTACCGGAAACCTTCAATCTGCACAGGCTGAAGAAATTATGGAACTCTTTAAAAAATTGAATCAGGAAGATGGAATTACCATTATCCAGGTAACACATTCAGAGAAAAATGCACAATACGGAAACAGGATTCTGCACATTGCCGATGGTGTAGTGAAAGAGGATTTAGCCGTATTAAGTTAGCCCAACATCAAATTTTTTTTAGGTAAAGGCAGTGTTGAAATTTAACAATTTCTAGCTGTGTTTACCCATTTTTAGCTGCGGTTAAATTACCTTTGCCTCATGCAAAAATCATTCACCGATCAGATGGGGAGGGAAATCACTATTAATTTTCCACCGAAAAGGATTATTTCTATCGTTCCATCTCAAACTGAATTGCTGTTTGATTTGGGTTTGGATCAAGAAATTATCGGATTAACCAAGTTTTGCATCCATCCGATAGATAAATTTGCCGAAAGAATTAAAGTAGGGGGTACAAAAAAACTGAATATCGATTTAATCAAAGATTTAAAGCCCGATTTGATTATTGGCAATAAAGAAGAAAACACACAAAGTGATATAGAAGAGCTTGCTGAAGATTTTCCGGTTTGGATGAGTGATATTTTTACTTTGGAAGATGCGATAAAAACAATTGCTGAGGTAGGCGCTTTGGTAGATCGGGAGCCTGAAGCAGCATACCTTAACCATTTAATTTCTGCCGGGTTTAACGACCTTAAAACCCTTGCCCTTCAACACGGTATCGATAAAAAGGTAGCTTATCTCATCTGGCGTAAACCTTACATGGTAGCGGGTAAAAATACATATATCGACGATATTTTACTGATCAATGGAATGACGAATGTAATTAAACAAGACCGTTATCCATCAGTTACACTAGAAGAACTGAAAGCTTTAAACTGCGAATTAATTCTACTGTCATCCGAACCATATCCCTTTGGCGAAAAACACATGCAAGAAATAAAAGAAGCTATTCCCAACGCCAAAATTATCTTAGTTGATGGTGAGATGTTTAGCTGGTACGGAAGTAGGTTGGTTAAAGCCGTTCAATACTTTTTTGAATTCCAAAAAGAACTTTATTAGTTATTGGCAATTATATTTTGGTAATTTGTAGAAAAAAGGTTAAATCATCCCGTTAACAGTAAAACAAAATAATATCCATGAAAAAAATATTGACGTTATCCCTGTTTATAGCCGTAATTTCTGGCTGTAGTCCATTGAAAAATGCAAACTTAGGAGCTACTGTAACGGCGAGTGGAACTCTTCAAAAGTTAGGAATGAGTACTTTTCAATATGGTACACACTTGTTAAAAACAGAAAATAAAACCTACGCTTTAAAAAGTGGGTCTATAAATCTTGATACCTATTTAGATAGAAAGGTAACCATTAAAGGAAGAAAAGTTGTTGGTTATCCGGTTGATGGCGGACCAGAATTGATTGATGTTACACTGGTTAAGTTTTAAGTTGAGGTAATAGGGCTAGAGAAATTGTGGTTGACGATTTTTTTCGCTAACAATGATTTGTGCTGCACTTCCAACATCAATTAAATTCTGTATTTGATAAAGTAATGCAAAAATTTGATTATTCAATTTAGTTTCTATCTTTGCAATCCTTAAAACATCCTAATGCGGAAGTGGCGTAATTGGTAGCCGCACCAGACTTAGGATCTGGCGCTTCACGGCGTGGGGGTTCGAGTCCCTTCTTCCGCACAAAAACAAAAACCGTTCTGATTAATTCAGAACGGTTTTTTTATGGTACTGAGTCATCCTAAATATTGAAAAAGACTTGTTTATTGAAATTTTTCTGCTTAAAAATTAAACAGTTAGCGGTTTTAGATGGAAATAATCAATAAAATATTGTTATTGCCTTTTGATTATTCAATCTTGTTTCTATCTTTGCAGTCCTTACAACATCCTAACTGCGGAAGTGGCGTAATTGGTAGCCGCACCAGACTTAGGATCTGGCGCTTCACGGCGTGGGGGTTCGAGTCCCTTCTTCCGCACAACAAGATAAAGGCCGTTTCGATTTAAACATCGAAACGGTTTTGTTTTTAAAAACATTGATTAATAAAAATTGATGTGCTGTTTTAATTGAAGTGATATGTTTCGTTTGTCTCATATCTCCATCATCAACTCTAATTGCACATCTCAATATCATATCTCAAAAAAATGAATATTACACAGGAAAAAACCGGCAACTTAAATGCTGTTGTAAAAATCAAAATCGCACCTGCTGATTACTCTGGAAAAGTAGAGAAAGCCATTAAAGATCAAGCTAAAAAAGCACAATTACCTGGTTTCCGTAAAGGAATGGTTCCTGCTGCCCATATTAAAAAAATGTATGGCAAAAGTATCCTGGTAGAAGAGGTTAACAACTTGTTAAACGATACTTTATCAAATTACATTGCTGAACAAAAATTAGAGATTCTAGGTCAGCCACTGCCTAAAATGGATGATGAGCGCGAATTCAAATGGGACAATACTGATGATTTCGAGTTTGATTATGAGTTGGGTTTAGCACCTGCTTTTGATGTAAATGTTTCATCTAAAGATAAATTTACTGAATATGTGGTTAAAGCTGATCAGGAAACTTTAGAAAGCCGCATTAAAAACATCCGTCGCAGTTATGGTAAAATGACTAACCCTGAAGTTGCTGCCGATGATGATGTTCTTTATGCAGAATTAACCCAGGTTGATGCAGATGGTGCAACTGTTGAAGGTGGTATTACCAGCACTGCAAGTGTTCGTTTAGATCAGATTAAAGATAAAAAAATCCTTAAATCGTTAATCGGTTTAAAGAAAGATGATGAAGTAACTATCGATATTCAAAAAGCATTTGACGATGCTACGGTTATTTCTAAAGCTTTAAATATTTCTGAAGAAGAAGCTGCTGAATTGAAAGCAAACTTTAAACTTCATGTAAAAAACGTAAACCGTTTAGAAGAATCAGAATTAAACCAGGAGTTTTTTGATAAAATATTTGGTGAAGGTGTTGTAACAGACGAAGCAGGATTCAGAGCTAAAATAACTGAAGAAGTAGAAAGCATGTTTAAACAAGATGCTGAACGTAAATTATCGAACGATATTTACGAAGCACTTTTAGTAAAACACAACTTCGAATTACCGGATGAATTTTTACGCCGCTGGTTAAAAGCAACAAATGAAAAATTAACCGACGAAGAACTGGCTGAAGGTTATGATGATTTTGCTAAAAATCTTAAATGGACTTTAATCGAAAATAAAATCATTAAAGATAACGCTATCGATATTAAATACGAGGATGTAGTTCAGGCAGCTAAAGCAAAATTAGACGCACAGTTCAGAATGTACAGCCCAAGTCCACTTCCTGAAGATCAATTGGCTCAATATGCAGTTCAGTTTTTACAGGAAAAAGAAAATGCAAACCGTGTTTTCGAAGAAGTAAAAGCATTAAAAACTTTCGAACAAATCAAATCTATTGTTACTTTAGAACAAAAAGATATTGATTACGATAAGTTTATTGAGTTGGAGAAAAAGTAATTAGCATGGGGCAGGGAGCGAAGAGCTTTTCATGCCTTAATGTATAATCGATTTAAAATCTTATTTTGCATGATGGCAAAATTCAGATTTCAAGACTTGCTAATTTGGCAGAGAGCCATAGTTGTAGGTAATAAATTGATTGATATTTCTGAGAAATTAGAAGAAATAAAAAAGTTTAGATTCGCAGAGCAGCTTCGAGGAGCTGCTCTTAGCGTATCTAATAACATTGCAGAAGGATCAGGCTCTAATTCTACAGCCGATTTTCGTAGATTCTTAAACTTTGCCCATCGATCGGTTTTTGAAAATGCCAACAATATTTTGGTATTAAATTTAAGATTACTCGTTTCTGACAAGGATTTGGCAGATTTGTTAGAAGATTTGGATATTTTAGCAAGGATGATTTCAAGCTTTTCTAAAAGTTTAAAATAATGGGCGTGCTATATTGTCATAAATTTTGATGTGGTATACTCTTTGTCTAAACCATTACATAATTGAAATATTATTTATATTTTGGTTTTTATTATTCACGTAACGATGGGGAACTGGAGCTTAAAACTCTATGCTCTCTGCTAAAAAACTCACATAATGAACATAGATTCACAAGAATTCAGAAAATTTGCCGTTAAACATCAGGGGATTGGCGGTTTACACGTAGATAAATTTATTGCACAGGCTAATCTGAACCCTCAGAACATGACGCCATATATTATAGAAGAACGCCAGATGAACGTAGCGCAAATGGATGTATTTTCGAGATTAATGATGGACCGTATTATCTTTTTGGGAGATGCAATTTATGATCAGAATGCAAACATTATTCAGGCTCAGTTATTGTTTTTGCAATCAACAGATGCGGATAGAGACATTCAAATCTACATTAACTCACCAGGAGGTTCAGTATATGCTGGTTTAGGTATTTATGATACTATGCAATATATCCAGCCGGATGTTGCTACAATTTGTACCGGTATGGCCGCATCAATGGGTGCTGTTTTATTGGTTGCAGGAGCAGAGGGTAAACGTTCTGCCTTACCTCACTCAAGAGTAATGATTCACCAGCCATCAGGAGGTGCACAAGGTGTTGCATCTGATATGGAGATCAACTTAAGAGAAATGTTGAAATTGAAAAAAGAATTATACGATATCATTTCAGAGCACTCTGGTCAAACTTATGATTGGGTAGAGAAAGCATCAGATCGTGATTACTGGATGAGTGCCGAAGAAGCCAAAGGATTTGGTATGATTGATGAAGTGTTATCGAGAAACGCAAGAAAAAATGGCGAAACAAAATAAAGAATCCCGTTGCTCATTCTGCCATTCTGGCAAGCATGAAACTTTAATGTTAATTGAAGGCATGGATGCATTTATCTGCGATAAATGTGTTACCCAGGCCAATCAGTTGCTTGCTCAGGAATTGGGAACAAAAGGGACTAAAAATATTCAGGAGGCGATTAATTTATTAAAGCCTCTTGAAATAAAACAACATATCGATCAGTACGTGATCGGTCAGGATGATGCAAAAAAAGTATTGGCTGTTGCAGTTTATAATCACTACAAACGACTAAATCAAAAAGTTGATAAAGACGAGATTGAGATTGAAAAATCAAATATCATGTTAGTGGGCGAAACCGGAACAGGTAAAACGCTTTTAGCCAAAACCATTGCAAAAATCCTTCATGTGCCTTTCTGTATCTGCGATGCAACTGTTTTAACAGAAGCAGGTTATGTTGGTGAAGATGTTGAAAGTATTTTAACCCGTTTACTTCAGGCTGCTGATTATGATGTTGCTGCCGCAGAACGCGGTATTGTTTACATTGATGAAGTTGATAAGGTGGCGCGTAAAAGTGATAACCCATCCATTACACGTGATGTTTCAGGAGAAGGTGTTCAGCAGGCTTTATTGAAGATTTTAGAAGGTACTGTAGTAAATGTTCCACCTCAGGGCGGACGTAAACATCCAGATCAAAAAATGATTCCTGTAAATACAAATAACATATTATTTATTTGTGGAGGGGCATTTGATGGGATTGAGCGTAAAATTGCCAATCGTTTGCGTACACAGGCTGTAGGGTATAGGGTAAAGAAAGATGAGACAGTGTTAGATCTTAAAAATCTTTATAAGTATATTACACCTCAGGATTTGAAATCTTTTGGATTGATTCCGGAATTAATTGGTCGTATACCAGTTCTTTCGCATCTTAATCCTTTAGATAAAGAATCTTTAAGAAACATTTTAACTGCGCCTAAAAACTCATTAATTAAACAATATGTTAAGCTTTTCGCTTACGAAGATGTTAAATTGGTTTTTGAGGATGAAGTTTTGGATTTTATTGTTGATAAAGCAATGGAATATAAGCTTGGAGCACGTGGATTAAGATCAATTTGTGAAGCGATTATGTTGGATGCCATGTTTGATACGCCAACACAGACGGATGTCAAGGAATTGCACATTAATCTCGATTATGCGATAGAGAAATTTGAAAAGGCCGACTTTAAAAAGTTGCAGGCCGCATAAAAAATCGAATCCTTCCCGTAATCGGGAGGGATTTTTTGTAATATAGTATTGTTAACGCTATGCGCCATGCGCCAGGCTCTAAACCAAAAAGTATGAATGAAGAAAAAGACGTAAAAAAAGACGAAGAAATAGTAGAGAAAGCAAAAAAAATAAAAGAAGTAGAAAGTCCGGTTAAATCAGGCTTAAAATCCAAAGATGAAATTGTTAAAAACTGGTTGCCACGCTATACAGGCAGGCCGTTAGATCAATTTGGCGATTACATCCTGTTAACGAATTTCAGCAAATATGTATCCATGTTTTCTGAATGGAATGATAATGCCCCTATTATGGGGTTAGATAAGCCGATGCAAAGCGTTACTGCAAATGGAATAACCATTATCAATTTTGGTATGGGGAGTCCTTTAGCAGCTACAATGATGGATCTATTAACTGCAATTAAACCAAAGGCCGTTTTGTTTTTGGGTAAATGTGGTGGGTTGAAAAAGAAAAATCAATTGGGTGATTTAATTCTTCCTATTGCGGCCATTAGAGGCGAAGGAACATCAAATGATTATCTTCCGGCTGAAGTACCTGCATTGCCAGCTTTTGCGCTACAGAAAGCGATTTCTACCACAATACGCGATCACGGAAGAGATTACTGGACTGGAACCTGTTATACTACCAACCGCAGGGTTTGGGAGCATGATAAGGAATTTAAGAAATATTTAAAAACTTTGAGGGCAATGGCTGTGGATATGGAAACTGCAACGGTTTTTACCACGGCATTCGCAAATAAAATCCCTGCAGGGGCATTACTGTTGGTTTCAGATCAACCGATGATACCAGAGGGTGTTAAAACTGCCGAAAGTGATAGCAGTGTTACCGAAAAATACGTAGAAACACATTTAAGAATTGGTATTGATTCATTAAAGCAATTAATCAATAACGGTTTAACGGTTAAACATTTGTTGTTTTAACATAAGAAATCGTCCTCCTGAGTTTATAGCGCAATCGTCCTCCTGCACTTTTAAAACCATCGTCCTCCTGAACTTGTTTCAGGATCTTTAACTTGTGTTCTAATAGATGCTGAAATAAATTCAGCAGGACGTACGGGGTGGAGGAATCGTCCTCCTCAGTTTAAAGAGCAATCGTCCTCCTGAACTCGTTTCAGGATCTTTAACTCGTATTCTAATAGATGCTGAAATAAATTCAGCAGGACGCATGGGGTGGGCAATCGTCTTCCTGAGTTTATAGCGCAATCGTCCTCCTGAACTCGTTTCAGGATCTTTAACTTGTGTTTCAGTAGATGTTGAAATAAATTCAGCAGGACGACTGCTTCATTAATTTATAAAGCAAATCCTGGTAAGTAGCCATGTAACACTAAATCATCTTCTGTTTTAATATCATAATTGCATCTATTGTGCAGTAGTACAATCCGATCTGAAACCTCTAAAATGGATTGATAATAATGGTCAGTAACTATAAAACCCTTATAGGCCTTTACCCGGTTAATATGGTTTTTCAGTTCCTCTACCCATAAAGGCGATAATTGCGAAAACGGCTCGTCTAGTAATACATATTCAGTACCGCTGTAAATCATTAGTAAGCATTCTAAAAAACGGCATTCGCCGCCTGATAAATTATAAAATTTCGAATGCCGATGATTGGCAACAAAGTCAATTTGATATAATAGGGAGCGGTACTTTTTACAAAAAATATCAATAGCCTGCTCAACATTAATCTGGTCCGGAATAAACCTATCTTGAGGTAGGTAACATAAGTTTTTTGATAAGTAGCCTTTGTTGTAGATCTTATTGTTGATATTGAGGTATTTGAAGTTTGCTTTTACACTTCCGAAAATGATCTTCATTAGGGTAGATTTACCTGATCCATTTCTGCCTAGTAAGCCAACTACCTCACCAACTTTGCAATTGAGGTAAACACTGCTTAATACTTCTCGACCTGCAAAAGATTGGTTAACACTATCAATAAAAAGTCCTTGCATAGCCAGATTATTATTAAGATTCCGATAAATATAATTAAATCATACAGCACTAGGTTTATCATGATTTTTTTAAAACCTATGCCTTGGTTCTTAAAAAAATAGGAGGTAGGCGAATAAAACATAAAGTATATCCCTATAGAAAATGACCAGCCTATAAGTTTGAGGAATATGGCGAAAGAATAAATACCCGGTTGCTTAAAGCCATTTAAAATGAAAAATACTACTGTTAAGATACTTACCAATATATTCCATATGAAAATGGTTTTATATATAGGGATGGATTTTTTGAGGAGGCTAATCGACATGATCTAAAGATATGAAATCATAACGATAAACTTAGTTATGTAACGGCAAAAAAAAGACCGGCATTTGCCGATCTTTCAATTATTTGTACAATGATAATTACTTATCCTAAATACGATTTTAAAATTTTGCTTCTTGATGTATGACGTAAGCGTTGTAACGCTTTATCTTTAATCTGACGAACACGTTCGCGGGTTAAGTTAAATTTCTCACCAATTTCTTCTAATGAAAGTGGGTGGTTAGAGCCTAAACCAAAGAATAAAACAATAATTTCTCTTTCTCTTTCAGTTAAAGTAGATAAAGAACGTTTAATTTCTTCTGATAATGACTCATTAATCAACGAGCTATCAGTATTTGGTTCGTGGTTTTCCAATACATCCAATAATGTATTTTCTTCACCTTGAACGAAAGGCGCATCCATCGATACATGGCGACCAGAATTACTCAAAGTATCAGAGATTTTATCTACCGTAGTTTCTAAAATATCTGCAAGTTCTTCTGGAGAAGGCTCACGTTCGTATTCCTGTTCTAATTTAGAGAAAGCCTTACTGATTTTGCTTAATGAACCTACCTGGTTTAAAGGCAAACGTACAATACGGCTTTGTTCTGCAATTGCTTGCAAAATAGATTGACGGATCCACCAAACAGCATAAGAAATGAATTTGAAACCCTTAGTCTCATCAAAACGTTTTGCTGCTTTAATTAAACCTAAATTACCTTCGTTAATTAAATCTCCTAAGGTTAAACCTTGATTTTGATATTGTTTTGCAACAGATACAACGAAACGTAGGTTGGTTTTTGTTAACCGCTCTAATGCAGCCTGATCGCCTTCACGGATCTTCCTTGCTAAAATTACTTCCTCTTCTGCTGTTATTAAATCTACTTTACCAATTTCGTGTAGGTATTTATCTAACGACTGACTTTCACGGTTGGTAATGGATTGCGTTATCTTGAGTTGTCTCATTTATACGTTTTGTGTGCTCTTTAATTATTGAAGTGTGCAAAGTTACGAAATTGTATGGCAATCCGAAAGGATAAAATGCTGAAAATGTTACCGTTTGCACATGTTTTTTACACTTTTACTTATAACAAAAATCATTCCAAGAAAGTTTTTGACATAGTTTAGGTATGTTGTTGTGTAGTAGCTGCTATTCAATTAATATTTATTGTAAATCAATAAATATATTTTGATTTGTAATAAATAAATTTTTATGTTTGTGGTGTAAATAATTAAATAAATATGACGTTTCTTAAATTTCTCATCTTTAAGCTTAAAAATTCACCTGCCAGTTATTGGAAGATTTTAAGCCTAAGAATTTTTGTCAGATTACTCGGCATGATAACCGTATTTTATTTTTTATTCTGTTTTGACGCAGACAGGAACAATGGACCAAAATACTGGTATAGTTTAACATCTACATTTTTTTATGCACTATTTTTTGTGTTTTTAGAATGGTATTTAAAAGCTTCTTTAAAACACGATCTGAAAGACAACCTAATTAAATGGCTCAACATTTTAAAATGGGTTCCGCTTTGCTTTACATTGATTTTAATTAGCTTAACAGCTAAAAACAACCTGTTTGCCTGGCCTAAAGAAATTATTGCATATATTATTTATGCCTACACACGGGTGTGGCCGATGGTTTCTATTCCTAATAGAAGTTTTATCATAATCACCCTGTTAATTTTTTATGCTTCTGCTATTCTCAAAAGAAATGAGGTGCTAAAACTAGAAAACGATTTAACTATATAATAATGAACAATATTTTAAAAGTTTTTAGATTTGCAGGTTTGAGCTTAATAATTATTTCAATAATATTTATTTCCAACCATTTAATTTTAGCAATCGTTGATTACAATAAAGGATTGATATCAGTTCACTTAGTAAAGAAAAATGTACCAAAAGATGTACAGATGATTGATGGAGCAATGTTTACCAATAGTCACATTGGTTCATATGAATTTAAACCAACATTATTGCAGTCTATACTTTTGTCTAACGATGGAATTGTTGATAATGGCTCCAATGCACTGTTTTACCTGATATTAGGGTCGATTATTATTATGCTCGCCTACCTAAAACCAAAATGGCTCGAAAACCTAACTGAAAATAGGTTATGGCAGTTTGTTTTCGCAGGATCAGTTTTGTTTTTCGCTTTAAAGTTTTTAACAAAGTTTCTTGTTGATAATTGTGTTGATGATTTAACACATCATGCATTCAAATATTATTATTCAAGCATTGGAGATGTTAATTTGAATGTATTATCAATTGTAGCTGTTTTTACTGTAGTTTATGAGCTGCTCTCATATTCAAGAAAGTTGAAACAAGAAAATGATTTAACCATTTAGTTATGAAGACACAGAATCAAATTAAATTAATCAAAATGGGTTATCTGTTAACACTTTTAACCGTTATACTGTTTTCGCTTAAAGATGCATCCAAAGGCTTTAAAGAAGGATATGCAGACGGTGGGAAAGGCGATTTGTTGGGTATAGTACAGGGCTTATTCATATTGATAATTATGTTCTTTTGCTCAAGGGTATTGATTTATCTTTATCGTTTTATTAATTCGATAGAGATTGGCAATGTTTTCAGTACTGAAAACGTAGGGCGGCTTACGCATATGGGATGGTATTGCACAATGATTCCGTTCCTGCTTTTTATTTACAACGCTATGGTTTACACAAATCAATTAAATAATCGCCAGGATTTAGTATTTAAGATAGTTGAAAATGTTGATTTTCAGATCTGGTTATTGATTTTTGGTTTAACCCTTTTAACAATTGCATTTGTATTCAGAAAAGGAATTGCGTTGCAACAAGAAAACGATTTAACGATATAAGCTCATGCCCATAATTATAAATCTAGATGTAATGCTTGCCCGTCGTAAAATGTCGCTTACCGAATTAAGTGATCGTGTAGGCATCACCATGTCTAATTTATCAATATTAAAAACCGGTAAGGCGAAAGCTATCCGTTTGGAAACGTTAGAGGCCATCTGCAAAGTGTTGGATTGTCAGCCAGGTGATATTTTAGAATTTCGTGCAGAGTAAACCTCGCAGGTTTCAAAAACCTGCGAGGTTTGATCGGACTCAGAGTAACTACAAACCCATGTTAAATAAACCTGATAGAACGAAAAGCCCGCAACCCGATTTTTCATCGGGTGAGGACTTGAAGAGATAGCAGGAGAGGAGGCCGCCATAATAACAGAACCCCTAATTTTCAAAATAATATTGACTACCTTATACACATTAGTACGTTTTACTGAAATGGCTATTAAATTTTAACCTATCAGGTTTTGGGTAATGATTAGGTTAGAAAATACCCCGGCTTGCGGACACCCCCCTAAAAGATGGAAATAAAAAAAACCTTTCAGTTTTCACCGAAAGGTTTTAAAATATGATTGCTTTGAGCTTTAGTTTTTCAACTTAGAGCCTAAGTTTATGCTTGTTCAGCCAATACTTTGGTTACTAAATCAGCAGCTTCTTTTAAAGCAATAGCCGAATAAACCTGTAAGCCAGATTCGTCAATTAATTTTTTAGCTTCCTCAGCATTTGTACCTTGTAAACGGCAAATAATTGGCACAGGTATATTACCGATTTCTTTATATGCATCAATTACACCTTGCGCAACGCGGTCGCAACGAACAATACCACCGAAAATGTTAATTAAGATTGCTTTAACGTTAGGGTCTTTTAAAATGATATTGAAAGCCGCTTTAACGGTTTGAGCGTTTGCAGTTCCGCCTACGTCTAAAAAGTTAGCAGGCTCACCACCAGCCAATTTAATAATATCCATGGTAGCCATTGCTAAACCAGCACCGTTAACCATACAACCAACGTTACCATCAAGGTTAACAAAGTTAAGGTTAGAAGCACTTGCTTCAACTTCCATTGGATCTTCTTCCGTTACATCACGCATTGCTGCATAATCAGCATGACGGAATAATGCGTTTTCATCTAAATTCACTTTAGCATCAACAGCAATTACTTTATCATCAGAAGTTTTTAATACCGGGTTAATTTCGAACATTGAAGAATCGGTAGCTTCGTATGCTTTGTATAAAGCAGTTACAAATTTAACCATTTCTTTATGTGCAGCTCCGCTAACACCTAAGTTAAAAGCTACTTTACGAGCCTGGAAACCTTGTAAGCCAACTTTAGGATCAATTTCTTCTTTGAAAATTAAATGTGGAGTGTGCTCAGCAACTTCTTCTATATCCATACCACCTTCGGTACTATACATAATAATGTTACGGCCCTTTGCACGGTCTAACAATACTGAAATGTAGAATTCTTTGGTTTCAGAAGCACCTGGATAATAAACATCCTGAGCAACTAAAATTTTACTCACCAATTTACCTTCCGGTCCGGTTTGAGGAGTAACCAATTGCATGCCGATAATATCGGTTGCGCGTTGTTTAACTTCTTCAAGGTTTTTGGCTAATTTAACACCACCACCTTTACCGCGACCACCAGCGTGGATTTGCGCCTTAATAACAACCCAATCAGAATTGTAATCTATTTTCAGTTGCTTAGCAGCCTCAACAGCTTGCTCGGGAGTATCGGCAACTATTCCTTCTTGAACGTTAACACCGAAACTTTTTAATATTTGTTTACCCTGGTATTCGTGAATATTCATTTGCTACAAAATTTGCCCAAAGCTACAATTTCAAACCCTTTAAACAAATAGCAATTGCCGATTTTTTCAGAAAATGAACGTTTTATGTTAATCGTTAAAAGCGGTGTGGTGCATAAATTAATAAATGGAGTATAACCTAAATAAAAGTATCACGCGTAGAAGCCTTATAACACTCTTTTTGCTAAATTCTCAATTTCTTCTTTAAAATTCTGATCAAAAACACGTTTAAGCACACCTGTTTTTAAGTTGTAGGTAAAATATTCAATTTCATCCTTTTCATTAAACTCCTTGTCCTTATTGGTGTCCTTTATCAGATCCATTAATATTAAATCATGTTTGTCATCTATTTTCCAGCTATACAGATCGTAATTATTTGGAGAAATCCGGATAAATGATTTTCCGTCCAAAGTAGAGAGGTAAAGTTTATTAGGATCTTTGTCTGTTAGCTTTTTATTGCCATCATAATCCAAATCGGTGATGGTATAGTAGATAAACTGGTCGGATAAAGTATTTTGATTATTTTTTGCATGACCAATATCAAAGGAATTGATAATAACTTTTTCTTTAGTCAATAATTCACTTTTACCGGAAATAACATTGTGAAAGATGAGGTTCCAGTAGTTGGAATTTACGTCTCTTTTATAACTTTCATAATCCCCACCATTAAGCCTTAATGGATATATTATAATATCTGTTTTACCAATAATGATTGGGGAATCATATTGAATTTTTGGCTGACTTTTAGTTTCGATGTTACTTTTTTCATCTGTTGATATGCTTTTGGTTTCCTCTGTACAAGATGATGCCAGTAAGGTAAAACCTAATACTGTTATTGAGATTGCTTTTTTCATTGTCGTTAATTTTGATTAGGCTGAAATATAGCCAATAAGTATTTATTATTTTAAAGTTGCGGATGCCATGTCGTATCTCGCAGTACATTAGAACCTATTCTAAAAACAGGTTAACTCCCGGCAAAGGGTGTTCCGAAGATATTAACGGCCAATTCTGCCCACACAAGAAATAAGGCTAATAAAATTACAACAAGTACTATTGTTCTTAAAGTACCTGTTTTTAGATTCCTGATTACCAGTTCAATAGCTAGTCCGGTGCTGAACAACAAAATTCCTGCTATTAAGAAATCGGAGAATGTCCATACTACTTCCTTGGTGAATTGCATTGCAATAAGTGGAATAGCCAGTAAAAATACGATTATACTCAAAATGATAATAATTCTGAATTTACTTGTACTAAGTGATGTTTGATTTTTCATGATTTTATAAATTTATAATTTACGGTTAAAATTTTTCAATTGGCAAACCTTTGCTTCCCAGTGCAAATTTCACTGGTAAACAAAATCCAACAATTGTTAGGCAAAAGCGAGAGGTTAATTATTTAAAATTTTTGAATTAATAACTTAATCATTCAAATAATAAACTATGATGCTTTTTTGATCGCTTAAAAATCCGATGAAATAATCGTTTATATCTTCCTTTAATTTCTTTCTTTGTTTCCAGACAATATTTTTAGCATCGGTTGAGTTTAAGATTTCAATAAGCGTTTCCGAATAAATTAATTCAGCACCCTCAAAATAATTGTTTTGAGATATTTCTCGGTATAAGTCTATGTGATCTTGATTGGATAATTTTAATAATGACACAGAACTATAGCTCCCATGGATATCCGGATAGCTTGCTATTTTATTAATAATTTCAGCCGATGTTGGGGCTGGTCTTCCCACTACAGTTGCATATTCTTCAAAGTAAAATGAATCTTGAGGATAAAATGCAATATAAATAGAGTAAAAAACCCATAATTGTAAGGTGCTTAAAGTTGAAATTATTATCCATCTCCATTTTGAGTTTGATTTCTTTCTAACTAAGAAATAAATTAATATTATTGGTAGAATTGCTAGAAGTGTGACGAGTAGCAAGCCTTGTAAAATGTTGTAAATGAAGTAATCCATAATGTTTAACCCCGATTTACTTATTCAACCCAAAATATTCTGCAGCATTCCAATCTGGTAAATTCCACGATAACCAACCTACGCTTTCATATCGTTCTTTAAAATAACCAATACGTTCGTCTAGTTTATTTTCATAAAAATTCGCAGTTCCCGGTTTTGCAATTTCTCTTTCATAAAGCCTTTTAGAAGGTTCATAATGTAATTTTGAGCGGTTTTTATCTAAAATAGGCAAAGTTTTATCTGAGAGTGAAAGCAAATAATCGGCGTCTACACCCACCTGGTCACTTTTGGCTAAATTATATTTTACAATAAATACATCCCAGTTAACAAGACTAAAAACTAGCAATAAAACGAACCAGATATGGCCATTTATTTTAAATAAATAGAATAGGGTTCGCTGTTTGGCTACTTTTAAATAAACTGTTGCTAAACCAATGATACAAAGAATGGCAAAAACCAGTACACCAATTCTTTTGTTGGTTAAGCCATGAAATTCGATATAATAACCATCGCGGATAAAAACAGAAATAATGAGAATAAAATTTTGAACCATCCAGGTAATGGCCAAAGTTTTAAGGGTTTTACTTTTGCTGTAGAAGTTTAAGTTGCCACGGAAAAAATATAAAATCACCGCCATAGCCAATATAATGCTAAAAATTAATGCATTGGTACCATCATGAAGGTCGGAAGAGAAATTACCGGCAGGTTTATAGCCAAACCATAGTGTAGAAATGTCGATCAAATTAACGCTGAGCAAGAGTAGGTTTAGTGAAATAAATGAAATAAAACCGATCACATACTCCGTTTTTAAAGCCATCTTTTTGGTAATAATTTGACTTGTAAAGGTATGAGCAACTTCATACCAGATGCTTTTCGGTTTCTGACTTCGCCTTATCCGTAAAAGTTGTTCATTACAGCTGGCCTCCAGTTTTTCGATACTTTTATTATAAAAAGTGATTATTAAACCTGCAGTTACCAATATACCCAGGCAGAAATGAAAGAAACGGGCAAGGCTTAAATCCTTAAATATAAACCCGAAGATATTATTGAAAAAATTAGAAATATTGGTGAGTAGCAGATCCATGTAATGTGCAAAAACTTCGTTTGCGCCGCTGTAAATAGCTGTAAATACAATAAGAATAATTATTGGAAGTATGATGTATTTAATCGGCCTGAAAACGGGTTTCAAATTAAATTTACCAATATTAACGTCCGACAGTCTTTTAATTAAGCTTGCAGGAACAGTTACCATTTGCACAATGGTTGCCAAAACTGCAATATAAATGGTTTTTACGGCCGGGTAGTGTGTATAGCCAATAAACAGCATTAAACTAACATAATAGCTTACAGCGGTTAGTGCAGAATTATTTACCACTACCAAAATGCCTGCAAGTAAATGTGCCAGTGTATACATTTTAAACTTGGTACTTTTAATTACCTCTTGATTAAAAATGGTAACTGTGATAATAAAAACACTATAGATCAATTGGTTTAACGCTAACCATTGATCCCAAAAAATGTAGCTAAAGAGAAGTCCGCCAATTAAGGTAGAAAGTAGCAAGAGGTTGGATTTATTTTTCATGTTTAAGAATTGAAATAACTTACAATGAGTATATAGAATATGACTAAAGGAATATTTAACAGCATGATAATCATGGTTGCTACAATTTTTCTCCAATGATTTTGTTGTCTGAAACACTCGAGGAGGAGAACAAGGAAGAATAATCCGTTTATGGCGGCTGCAAAATATATGTAGATGAAGCCAACTAACATCAATTCGCTAACCTTTAATGCAAAATATGCTAATAGTATAATGGTGCCAATTGCGGCAGAAAGTACGGCCATCCATTTGCCGGTTTCAATAAGTAAAGGCCGTTTTATTTCTTTAGTTTCCATTTTTAAAAGTGCTTTGAATTTCAAAGTAAATAGTTAAAAAAAATTATAGTTTCTTGATCATTTTTTCAAGTGCATCCAAATGTGCTTTAAAGGCTTGTTTGCCTAATGCTGTAATAGAATAGGTAGTGCTTGTTTTTCTACCGATAAAACCTTTATGCACTTTAATAAATTCGGCCTGCTCCAAAGTGTTCAGGTGCGAGGCCAGGTTACCATCTGTTAGCTCTAGCATCTGTTTAAGGTCGTTGAAGCCAATTTCATTATTAACCACCAACATAGACATTACGCCCAACCTGATCCGGCTATCGAATATTTTATTTAAATCTGCTATCGGGTTTTTCATCCTTACTGACCTCTCTCATATTTAAAATACATTAAAAGACCATAAACAATGTGCAAAACACCAAAACCGAAAGCCCAGAAAATTAAGCCATAACCTACAAAAAACATGCAGATTAATCCGAGGATAACCTCACAAAAACCCAGGTAGCGGATATCACTATAAGTAAATTTACTGGCGTTGATGAGTGATAACCCATAAAAAATCAAACAGCTTGGTGCAATAATACTATAAGTGTTGGGGTGATTGATCAAAAGCGCAATAATAAACAGGCCACCAGCCATCAGAGGTATCATGAGGTTGATCAAGAGTGATTTTGAAGTTTTATCCCAGATTGGAAGATTATTCTTTTGACTTTTCCTGTAAGTAAACAAAATCCCACCGGCCAAAGCAATAATCAGTACAAAAATACCAAGTTTTACCAGGTTAAATTCAAGATCCATTTCTCCATCAACACCATAACCGTAACCACGCTTATTTATGTATTTATTGATTTCATCGTTGGCAAAATAAGCTCCAATTAGTGCAATAACCCCAGCAAAAACACCAGATAAGCCGCTCAAAGAGATAAATCTCGACGACCTATCCATCATTTGTCTGATATCTTTTAAGGCATTTAATTGTTCTTCTTGATTACTCATTTTGAAAGTGCTTTGTTTTTCAAAGTTAAATAGAAATTTGTTATTTCCAAATCTTTTTAAATTTAAATTGGTTGATGCTAACGGTTGGATAGTTTATGATGATGAAGTTCAAACATTGGAATTAGATAATCAATCTTTGGTACATTATTTTCTATTGAACTTTTGCCCAGTGAACCAAATAAGCTATGAACCAATTAACCCATGAACTAATGACCAACGATCTATTGAACTAACCAACCATTTTACTAAATTTGAAGCATGCTAAAAGCCACGGGAATAAGAAAATCGTACGGAAATCTACAAATCTTAAAAGGTGTAAATTTTGAAGTGCAAAAAGGGGAGATTGTAAGTATAATAGGTCCATCGGGTGCTGGTAAAAGTACTTTATTACATATTTTAGGCACTTTGGATAAACCTGATGATGGTACTGTAGAATTAAAAGGAACGGTAATCAATAAATTGAGTGGCGATTTGTTGAGTGCTTTCCGCAATCAGAATATTGGTTTCGTATTCCAGTTCCACCATCTTTTGCCCGAATTTAGCGCGATTGAAAATATTTGCATCCCGGCATTTATTGCGAAAACAAATAAAAAACAGGCAGAAACAAGGGCACTCGAATTATTGGATTTATTTGGATTAAAAGATAGGGCTCAACACAAACCCAATCAGCTATCAGGTGGAGAACAGCAGCGTGTGGCAATTGCAAGAGCACTGATCAATAATCCTTCGATTATTTTAGCTGATGAACCTTCTGGTAACCTCGATTCTGAAAATGCTGCCGGCTTACACCAGCTTTTTGTAACCTTGCGCGATAATTTTCACCAAACGTTTGTTATTGTTACGCACAATGAACACCTGGCTAAAACAAGCGATAGGGTGGTGAGCATGAAAGATGGACTAATTGTATAGGATTAAAGGATTCTAAAAGGTTTTCGGGCATTCATTAAATTTCTCATTCAATCATTCAAAATTAAGTCATTTACTCACTCAATCATTAAATCTTGAAAATACTGATAACAGGCGGAAATAATGCCAAAGCTTTAAAGTTGATGAAAGCATTTCCGAGCCATTTTGTTTTGCTGGCAGATTATGGTGATGTACCAGGCATAATAACAGAAAACTATGCATTTTCATCGCTCGGTTTATTAAATATAGACAGCATAGCACATATTTTACTTAATTTTTGCATTACAGAAGCAATAGATTGTATTATCCCGCTGCATGATTATGAAGTTGAACCCCTGGCTAAATCTTCAGTATTGTTTAGCGAATATGGTATTCAGGTTTTGCTTCCTGATGCTGATTTAATTGCCGGTTATATCACTGAGGAAAAAGTAAACTATCAAAATTTTGCGGTTTACATTCATGGCGACTGCATTTTCTCCAGTGAAAGCAATTCGGTGGCCAATAAATTACCTTCAACCTTTAATGGGGTATTCGGTTACAACAATAACAATGAACTAAAACTTTTTACAATTTAATGAACGCTTACGAATACGTTAAAGACAAGCAGATTGTAATTTTTGAATTAGACAATGTGCTTTTTCCTGAAAAAGATTATTTGCTCCAGGTATATTACCTTTTTGCACAGTTTATAGAGTATACTGAACAAAAAGGGGCGCAGCCTATAATTGAATTTATGCGGGCAGAGTATGAAAATACAGGAGCAGACAAACTTTTTGAAAAAACGGCAAAGCAATTCGGAATTGATCATAAATACCAATATAATTTCGATCTTTTGTATCAAAATGCACGCTTACCATTAAAGCTGTTGCTCTACAAAAATATACTTGAGTTTATGCAGGAACTTGTGGTAGATCGTAAGCAGATATTTATTGTAACAGCAGGAAATCCGGAACAACAGCTGAATAAAATCAAGCAAACCGAGTGGAATGGATTAGAACAATACCTTACTGTTTTCTTTGCTGAAGAATTAGATCAGCCTAAAGCAGAAATTTTCCAGAACATACTAAACAACAATAATTTATCATCCGATAAAGCGTTAGTTGTTGGTGCAAATAATTTTGATGAGCAACAATCTAAATCAATTAATTTGCCGTATATTGAGTCACTAGAAATTTACAAATAAATATGCTTAGAAATTTCATTACGCAAAATGCTTTTATAGGTGCTTTACTTTTAGTTATTGGTTTTACAACATCATGTAAAAAATCCAATAACGGTGGCGATGCCAATGGAGTAGAGCAGGGTGCTTCCGGAACAAGGGCAGAATTAACCAAAGATTCAATTTACCTCTACGCCCAACAAACCTATTATTGGAATGTTGGCATGCCTAGTTATGCATCTTTCAACCCAAGGCAGTATGCATCAAATAATGCGGTTTTATCGGCAATAAAATTATTACCGAGCACCGGAGGAAAGGATAAATATTCTTTTATTGATGATGGTAGCGTAGCCACTCAACTTGGTGGGGCAGGTGAGGATTATGGTTTTTCAGCCAATTTTGATCTCTCTGATCTTCTGCGTGTGAAATATGTTTATCCGGGCTCTCCTGCAGACGTTCAAGGTTTAAAAAGAGGATACCAGATTACTAAAGTTAACGGTGGTGGAACTTCAAGATCAAGCAGTACCGATATTGCTAACTTAAATGCTTCAATATTTGGAGATAATCCTTCTATTTCTCTCACAGTTAAAAAAACGGATGGAAGCTTACAGGACATTGTAATTAACCGGGCCAACTACAATATTAATCCTATTTTATACACCAATACTTATACAATTGGTGCGAAAAAGGTAGGTTATATCGTGTTTAACAGTTTTACCACCAATGCAGTTCCTGCATTGGACGTTGCTTTTGCAAAATTTACGGCAGATGGTGTAACCGAACTTGTTGTCGATTTAAGATATAACGGTGGTGGTTCGGTAGCTACGTCTGAGGCCTTTACAAATCTGATCGCACCGCCATCACAAAATGGGAAAATAATGTATACTACCTATTGGACCAAAACCATGCAGGATGGAGCCGCAACCATTTTACAAAACCAGAAATTTTACGGTAAAGATACCCAGGGCAATACACGTCTTTTTTCTTTGTTTGATTATTCTTATAAACCAACAATAGCAGCCGAAAATCAGGAACTTTTTAAAAAACGTGGTGCATTGAATAGCTTAACAAGAGTATATTTTATAGTAACCGGAGGTACAGCTTCTGCCAGTGAGCTGTTAATTAATAATTTAAAACCTGTAATGGATGTTAAATTGATTGGTAAAACAACATATGGTAAGCCTGTTGGATTTTTCTCTATAAGAATCGATAAAAACGATCTGTACATCCCACAGTTTCAAACCAAAAATCAACTTGATCAAGGTGATTACTTTTCGGGTATGACAGTTGATAAAGATGTAACGGATGATTTAGGCAGAGATTTTGGAGATCCGGAAGAAAGAATGTTGGCCCAGGCTTTATATTATTCAGCAAACAACAATTTTATGGCTTTAGCCAAAGATAATGCATTAAGTAGCACCAGTGGAGTCTCAAAAATTGCAACTGACAATCCAAACGAAAAGTTAAACCATGAATTTAAGGGAATGGTTGAAACCAGGAAGCTGAAATTAAAGTAATTAACAATAAATAAGTTATTTAGGCCGGTTTTGTATTTCAAAATCGGCCTTTTTTTTAATAATTATTACAAAAATTGAATAAATACTGTTGTTTATTTTCTAAAATTTTGATAAGCTTGTTTAACATTAATCGTTAAAGAGATACCATGCCAATAGAAATTGTAGAAAAGGAACATATAAGCTATTTAAATATTATCAATTCAAAAGAAGATCATTCCAGTGAATTAAAAACCAAACTAGAAGAAGCCCAACGCCTCGGTAACGAATTTAAATCCAAAGCCGTAATTACATTCAACACAACAATTGGTCCTAAGCGTGTTGATACTACAGTTTGGGCAGTTACAGAGAAATATATACAACTAAAAAATAACATTCACATTCCATTAAAAAGTTTAATCGATATTGATTTTTAAGCTTGCTTTAAGGAAATAAATCATCCCGCATTTATTTAACCTTATTAAAATATGAGCACGCTCCATAAAATTGCCTTAACATTTATTAAATCTATTGGACCGGTAACGGCCAAAAACCTTCTTGCATATTGTGGAAGTGCCGAAAATGTATTTTCGGCATCAAAAAAGCAGTTGCTGGAAATTCCAGGTATTGGAGAGAAAACAATAGCAGCAATTAACGGAACAAATGCCCTCGAAAGAGCTAGGCAGGAACTGGATTTTGTTGAAAAACACGACATAGATGTTTTATTCTTCTCAGACGAAAAATATCCGAAACGATTAAAAAACTGTTTCGATTCTCCCATCTTGCTTTACGCCAAAGGTACTGCAGATTTGAACCATCAACGCATTGTGAGTATCGTTGGAACAAGAAATGCAACAACTTACGGCAAAAACCTGTGTAAAGAGTTATGCGAAGTTTTAGCTCCTTACAATGTAGTAATTACAAGTGGCCTTGCTTACGGGATCGATATTACTGCCCATAAAGAATGTTTGGCAAATCAGATTCCAACAGTTGGCGTACTTGGGCATGGCCTTGACCGTTTATACCCTAAAATTCATAAAAGTATTTCACAAAAAATGGTTTTAAATGGTGGTTTGCTTACTGAGTTTCCGATATTAACCAACCCAGACCGGCAGAATTTTCCACAAAGAAACCGGATCATTGCAGGAATTGCCGACGCAACCATTGTAGTAGAGGCTTCGATAAAAGGAGGGGCACTAATTACAGCCGAAATAGCCAATTCTTACAATAAAGATGTTTATGCTTTTCCCGGACGAACAAACGATGTTTTTTCTGAAGGTTGTAATTTTCTGATTAAAACAAATCGGGCAGGCTTGATAAATAACGCCAATGATCTGATTTATTATTTGGGTTGGGATGATGAGGTGAAAGAGAAAAAAGAGTGGCCCAAACTACATTGCAACTTAGTTTAACGCCAAACGAACAAAAAGTTGTTGAAGCTTTGCAAAATGGTCAGCTTTCAATTGATGAACTTAGCATTCAACTAAATATTCAGCAGAGTAAGCTTGCAATCGTGATCCTGACTTTAGAAATGCAGGGCATAATTGTTTCTTTGCCAGGTAAAATTTATAAGCTTGCATAACAAAAGGAATTGCCATTCGCCCAATAATCAATCTATAATGCCTATCATTATTATAGATTATGTAATTAAATTCTATAAATTTTTGATTTTCGAAATTATGTTTCAAATAAATATTAGTTTGTAAAATACTTAATGCCTTTGCTTAATTTTGTATCATGTGGTACAATAATATTTTAGAAACTATTGGCAATACGCCTTTAGTTAAATTAAATACGATAACGAAAGGCGTTCCCGGAACAATTCTGGCAAAAATAGAGACTACCAATCCAGGTAACTCAATTAAAGACCGTATGGCGGTTAAAATGATTGAAGATGCTGAAAAAAGTGGTAAGCTTAAGCCAGGGGGAACAATTATCGAAGGAACATCAGGAAATACAGGGATGGGTTTAGCTATGGCGGCCATTATAAAGGGTTACAAATGTATTTTCACCACAACTGATAAACAATCAAAAGAAAAGGTTGATGCCCTGCGTGCCTTTGGTGCAGAGGTAATTGTATGCCCAACCAATGTGGAGCCTGAAGATCCCCGTTCTTACTATTCGGTTTCTTCGCGATTAGAGCGTGAGGTGCCAAATTCATGGAAACCCAATCAATACGATAATCTGGCCAATTCTCAAGCACATTATGAGCAAACCGGACCTGAAATTTGGGCGCAAACTGAAGGGAAAATAACCCATTTGGTTGTTGGTGTGGGTACAGGTGGAACCATTTCCGGAACAGGAAAATATTTAAAGGAAAAAAATCCTGACATCAAAATCTGGGGAATTGATACCTATGGGTCGGTTTTCAAGAAATACAAAGAAACTGGAATATTCGATAAGGATGAAATTTATCCTTACATCACAGAAGGTATTGGAGAAGATTTTCTTCCGGCAAATGTTAATTTTGATGTAATTGACTTATTTGAAAAAGTTACCGATAAAGATGCTGCTTTAATGACACGTGATATTGCCCGCAAAGAAGGTATTTTTGTAGGTAACTCTGCCGGTGCAGCAATTGGTGGTTTGATTCAATTAAAAGATAAACTAAAACCTGAAGATGTTGTTGTCGTAATCTTTCATGACCATGGAAGTCGCTACATGGGAAAAATGTACAATGAAGATTGGTTACGTGAGCGAGGATTTTTACAAGATGAAAAATTAACTGCTAAATCTATCCTTGCTAAGAAAGAAAGTACGGAGATTGTAACCTTAGATGCTCAAAAATCTGTATTGGAAGCAATTAATACGATTAAATCGATGAATATTTCTCAAATTCCGGTTACTCAACAAGGAATGATTGTGGGAAAAATTGCGGAAAGCGATATTTTAAGCGCATTGTTGGAAAATCCAGGATTAAAATCTGCACCAATTTCAGAAATTATGACAGCTACTTTCCCTTTTGTAGATTTAAATACATCAATTGACAAAATTTCATCTCTGATTAACAAAGAAAACTCAGCTGTTTTAGTAGAAGATGAAACCGGCAAGATTGAGATTATTACCCAGTATGATATTATTAATGCGATATCGGGGTAAGGGAGAAGACGTGAGATGTGAGACGTGAGATGTGAGATGTGAGATGGAAAGTGGATTAAGTCGAGCGATCGTCTTCCTGAACTTGTTTCAGGATCTTGTAGCATGAAAGATGCTGAAATAAATTCAGCATGACGATTTTCGTTAAAAACCTGACTAACGATAAAGTCAACCTCCCGGTCGTCACCCTGAATTTATTTCAGGGTTTTAAATGATTTATAGATGCTGAAATAAATTCAGCATGACAATTTTTCAAAAAAATCTTGACTAAAGATAAAACAATCACCCGATCGTCACCCTGAATTTATTTCAGGGTCTTAAGACAAGATAAGATGCTGAAATAAATTCAGCATGACGATTTTCGTTAAAAATCCTGACTAACGATAAAGCAATCTCTTGGTTGTCACCCTGAATTTATTTCAGGGATAAGTTGCTGAAATAAATTCAGCATGACGATATTTATAAAATAAGAATGCCTGAGTAAAATTTTACCCGGGCATTCTTATAATTGATGTTTTTGCTTTGGGTTTTACCGTCTACCCTCCACCTTTACGCCTTTAACCTTAATGGCTTGGTGCATCAGCATTTACACGCTTAATCTGCGCACCTAGGGCACGTAGGCGGGTATCGATGTCTTGATAGCCACGTTCAATTTGTTCGATGTTATAAATGGTCGATTTGCCTTCAGCTGATAAAGCAGCAATTAACAACGAAACTCCCGCTCTAATATCCGGAGAAGTCATGCTGATTCCACGTAATTTATATTTCTTATCGATACCATTAACGGTAGCACGGTGTGGATCGCACAAAATGATTTGAGCACCCATATCGATTAATTTATCAACAAAGAATAAACGGCTCTCGAACATTTTTTGGTGGATTAAAACGTTTCCTTTCGCCTGTGTGGCCACCACAAGTACAATACTCAATAAATCGGGTGTAAAACCTGGCCATGGGGAATCGGCAATGGTTAAAATCGAACCATCTATAAAAGTATCAATTTCGTAATGCTTTTGAGAAGGTACATAAATATCGTCGCCTCGGCGTTCTAATTTAATTCCAAGTTTCTTAAAAACCTCTGGTATAACACCAAGTTCATCATAACACACATTTTTGATGGTAATTTCAGATTCTGTCATTGCTGCCATCCCGATAAATGAACCGATTTCGATCATATCTGGCAGCATTCTATGCTCGGTTCCATCTAAAACAGCAACACCTTCGATGGTTAATAAATTAGATCCAATGCCCGATATTTTTGCGCCCATGCGGTTAAGCATTTTGCAAAGCTGTTGTAAGTATGGTTCGCAGGCGGCATTGTAAATAGTGGTAGTGCCTTTGGCCAAAACAGCCGCCATAACAATATTAGCTGTTCCCGTAACCGATGCTTCATCTAATAAAATATAAGCACCTTGTAAATTGGTTGCATCAACATTAAAGAATGCTTTTTTACTATCATATACAAACTTAGCCCCCAATTTTTCGAAACCGATAAAGTGGGTATCCAACCTTCTGCGCCCAATTTTGTCGCCACCTGGTTTAGGGATTGCTGCTTTACCGAAACGTGCCAATAAAGGACCAACAATCATTATCGAACCACGCAAACCACCACCTTTAGCTTTAAAGGTATCAGATTCAAAGAAGTTTAAATCAATATTTTTAGCTTCAAAAGTATACGTGTCTTTATTGATGCGTTCAACTGCAACGCCTAAATCGCCAAGCAGTTCAATCAGTTTATTAACATCTTTAATATCTGGAATATTGCTGATGGTTACTTTCTTTTCTGTCAGCAATACAGCTGATAAAATCTGCAGTGCTTCGTTTTTGGCACCCTGAGGGGTAATTTCGCCTTTTAATTTAATTCCGCCTGTTATTTCAAATGCGTTCATATATGCTTTTTTTGCTAACTCGTTCGTCATGCTGAATTTATTTCAGTATCTATTTTAAAGATTCTGAATTAAGTTCAAAATGATGGATGGTTATTAATATTTAGGTTTATTGTTATTGTTCGGCCTGCGGTTATTATTGTTATTATTATTTTGACGGTTTTTTCCGTTGTTGTTATTGTTGTTGCTTCTGCCGCGGTTATTATTGTTGTTGTTACTTTGACGTGGATTTGGTGCCCTAAATTCAACTTTGGCAAGATTTACACCTTCATCAAGAGATAATAATCCGCCTGAAAGGTATTTTAAATCCTTAATAATGGTATCGTCACTTACGTTATCTTTATTCCAGGTAACATAAGCCATTTTCATAAAGTTTGCAATGCCCTGAACCATTACTTTTTTATATTCAGGATTTTCTTCCCGCATGGCTTTCTCGATCAGATTTTCAACTGTTTTACCATAGTGTTTATAGGTAATTCTTTGTTGAGGATAGGCCAGAGGCTCTGGTTTGATGTAAGCATTTTCAATCAAAGGTTTTGGGTAAGGACTGTCTACATCAATTTGATAGCCCGAAATAATGTGTAAGTGATCCCAAAGTTTATGTTTAAAATCGGCAACATCGCGCAAATGCGGTTGCAAAAATCCCATCAGGTCGATAACCGCCTGGGCATATTTATTGCGTTCTTCAATGGTGGGCAATTCGCAGATATACTTCACCATATTTTGTACGTTACGGCCATATTCGGATAGAATTAAATGGCTACGCGTAGTATTATAATCAAAATTCATGTACAGATAAATTAATGGATAAATTTTCTGGCGATACGAATTATGAAATAACCAGAGGAGATTAGGTTATGAATTCACCGAAATGTCTATTGCCAGAATTTCGTTTTATATAGTCAAAGATAATAAAATTATTTGATTAGAGATGTTAATATTGGATTCAAAATATATGCTTTAGTTTTTTGGAAACTAGGGTGCAGAAGTTCTTGGCCTTTATTGTCCCGTTATACGCTATAGCCCCGATGAAAAGGATCGGGGGGCTGCCGCTACTACCGGGTTTATTTTGCTTCTGGTTGTGCTTTTAGGAGAAACCGTTTCCGTGTAAATCAGTGTTTCCGTGGCGAAAAAAAAATAGTGATAAAGAGAAAGGCGATTCTATCGCTATTAACTTAAGATTTTGCATTACAAATGCAAACCTCGTTACAAACGAGGACTATCGGGTAAAAAATAGTTATAAAGAGCAAAACGATTCTATCGCTATCAACTTAAGATTTTGCATTACAAATGCAAATCTCATCAATCCTCGTTACAAACGAGGACTATTGGGCTATTGGGGCTAAACTAAGACGTTGCATTACAAATGCAATTTTCATTATTTATTCCATGTAAGCTTAGAATTATTAAAATAGTTCCTTCACCTCAATTACACCTCGTCGCTATTTTTAGGATAATCAAAAAAGATCAGTTCTCCTGTACCTTTGCTCACCATTTGCCATGAATCAAAAGGGAAAGAGATTAATACCATGCCTGCGGTTGGTATGTTATAAATATCTGCATCACTCAATTCGTTTGCAAAATCTGTAAAACCAGGGTTGTGACCAAATATCACTACTTTTTCAGCTTCATCATTTAAGCCATTAACTACTTTCAGTAAGGCAGTGGTATTGGCTTCATAAATAGATTCCTCGAATTGGATCTGATCAATATTATAGGCTTCGGCAAAGAATTTTGCGGTAGATTTTGCTCTTTTTGCCGGACTGCTTAGAATTAAATCTGGTTTGAAACCCCGTTTTACCAACCGCTCTGCCATTTCTGGTGCATTCTCCTTGCCACGTTTATTTAGTGGGCGATCGAAATCTTTTAAATCTAAATTTCCCCAATCCGATTTCCCATGTCGGACCAATAATAGTTGCTTAGCCATTTAGTTTCTCTTTGATTTTGTTAACAATTGTTTCAGGTTGAATTAAGTCTATACAGTTTTCAACACCGCACATGCAGGGTTTGTTTCCATAGATAGAATTTGGCCTTGATGGATGATCAATCTGAATACAATCACTTTCCGATTGTCCGTACCCTAAAAAGCCGGCATAAGGATGTGTTGGCCCCCAAACTGATACAACGGGTACGCCCATTAAAGATGCCATGTGCATGCCTGAAGAATCCATGCTTAACATCAGATCGAGGTTCGAAATAATGGCCAGTTCTTCTTTAAGGTTGTAATTACCGATTAAATTATAGGTGTTGGCATATGTTTCTGCCCATTTTTCGGCAACAGCCTGTTCCGATTTTCCGCCACCAAAAATAAATAGATCATAGCCCAAATTACTTAATGAAGCAATTACGACTTCCATTTTTTCTAAAGCGTAAACCTTATAAATGTGCTGCGCAAAAGGGGAGATCCCTATTTTTTTGCTGGTTTTGCCGGTATATAAGTTTTCGGCCTTCGCCGGGATAGGCTGAGGTGATTTAGTAATGTGATGACTCAATTTAATGTTAAATCCCAATGCACGAAAAACGTCGGCATAACGCTCTACGGTTTGGCGAAGGGGTTTAAAAATCTTATTGTGTTCGCGGGTTAGTGCTTTTTTTTCTGCCCTTCCTTTATCTATCCGCTTAATTTTCAATCCTGTTAAACGAAAGAAAGTAGATATCGCTCTGCTTCTTAAATTATCGTGTAAATCGGCAATTGCTGTTGGCTTGTAGCTGCGAAGTTCCTGATAAAGTTTATACAAGCCATCAATTCCTTTATGATTGGTTTTAGGTTGTATCGCATGAAAGATTAGGTTTGGGATCCCATCAAAAAATGGTTTAAAAGCAGGCCGGCTAACCATGATGATTTCTGCAGATTGGTTTTGCTCAGAAAACTCGCGTAAAACGGAGGCAACCATTGCTACATCGCCCATTGCCGAAAAACGTAAAACGATAATTTTTTGGGTTGATGACATGCTTTCCGCTTTCAGCTTGGTCTTCTTCTTTTTTTTAACCTTTTTTATACAATACCGGGTTTAAACTCGGGTCGTTGTACATTTTCATCTGTTTATATACTTTCATGTATTTTTTGCCTGCTTCAATATCGGCCAATAATTCATCTATACTTGTTGATAAATCATCACGCTGCGATAAGAGTACATTCAATTTTGTTTGGCATTGTGCACGGTGATCTGCTGAAGCACTTTCGCGCGCTGCTTCTTCCTGCATGTGGTAAATTTTTAATGCCAGGATGGAAAGCCTGTCTATTGCCCATGCCGGACTTTCGGTATTGATTTTAGCATCTGGAAGGGGCGAAACTCGCTGGTAAAGATTTAAGAAATAGCCATCAATAAATTCGACCATATCAGTGCGTACCTGGTTTTGTGCATCAATTCGTCGTTTCCAGCTTAAACCTTCAACAGGATCAATTTGAGGATTGCGCACTACATCTTCCATGTGCCATTGCGCTGTGTCGATCCAGTTTTTAACATAAAAAAGATGCTCCAAACTTTCGGCGTCGTACGGGTTTTCAACCGGATGGTCAATATCATCAAACTTGTGGTAGTCTGTAATTACCTGATTAAATATGCGGTTGGCAATTTCACTTATCATGGGGCAAAGTTATGTTTTTTTACCACAGATTTTCACTGTGTTCATCCTTTTCATCCGTGGTTAATTTGGCCTTTTATGATTAAAGTATGCAGTTATCTCCTCTAAGGTAAAAGCATTCAAACATTTATCAGCACTTAAACCACCTTTGCGGGCTACTAAAACACCATAATGCATATCGTGGAAACCTTCGGTTCGGTGTGCATCGGGATTTACAGAAAGCAATACACCTTTTTCTAATGCATATCTGTGCCAGCGCCAATCTAAATCCAAACGCAAAGGATTGGCATTGATTTCGATCACTACTTTGTTTGCTGCACAGGCATCGATAATTTTTTTATAATCGATCGGGTATCCGGCCCTACTTAACAATAAACGACCAGTTGGGTGACCTAAAATAGTTGTGTATGGATTTTCAATCGCTTTTAACAAACGCGCTGTTGCCTTGGCTTCATCCATGCGCAGGTTACTGTGAACCGAGGCCACTACGAAATCGAATGTTTTTAAAATATCATCCGAATAATCCAATGAGCCATCGCTTAAAATATCGCTCTCAATACCTTTAAAGATTTTAAAAGGGGCTAGTTTTTTATTTAATTCATCGATTTCCTGGTGCTGGCCAAATACACGTTGTTCATTTAATCCTTTGGCATATACAGCGGTTTTGGAGTGATCGCAAATGCCTAAATATTGAAGATTTAAGTTTTCTTTACAGTATACCGCCATTTGTTCGAGGGTATGTACACCGTCGCTCCAGGTAGAGTGGTTGTGCAAACTGCCTTTTAAATCTTCATATTGAATTAATGTAGGTAATTTATTTGCTTTTGCCAGTTCAATCTCGTCGAAATCTTCCCGTAGTTCGGGCGCAATAAATGATAGACTCGCTTTACTGTAAATTTCTTCTTCGCTGGCAAAAGGCCCTTCACCAGCCAAAGCCAAAACCTTTTGCACGTGTTCGGTATTTCCGGTTAGTTTAAACCAGTTCAAATAAAAGTCAGTTTTTTCAACTGTGTAAATTCTTATTCTAAAACCAGCTTCAGTGGTGCAGATGAAAGAATTTTCTGTCTCTATGAGTGAAAGTGGTTCAAAAGCAGGTAAGTTTTGTTTAATGGCATCAATTTGTGCTGCACCGATTACAATTTCTAATTCATCAATAATTTCACAGGCACGGCGGTACTGACCAGCGAAAGCTAAAAGTGCATCAGTTTCAATGTTTGCCGTCCACGCAGATAGTTGAGTAAACAACATTTTGGCAAAACCTTCTACCTGGGCATATAAAAACCGCCCGTTTGCAGCCAGTTTAAATTCGATGGCATTTTTAATTTCTTCCTGGGTTTTTAAACCGAATCCTTTCGCCTCAATTAAGCGGTTTTCGTTACAGGCATAATACAATTCACCAATACTTTCTATCCCCAGTGTGCGCCAGATGATGAAAATCTTTTTCGGTCCGATGCCCTTTATGGCCAGCATTTCTACTACTCCTTCAGGCGTTTTTTCCAGAATTTCGTTCAACTCTTTCAGCTCTCCCGTTTGTAAAAGCTCAATAATTTTGGAAGCCAATCCTTTACCAATACCATCAATTTTGTCAATTTCATCAACAGGTTTATCCTTTAAAGCCACTGGCAATTTGTCTATTTTGAAATAGGCATTTGCTACAGATTTTATTTTAAAAGGATTTTCTTCATGCAGTTCCATGAGCTGCGATAAAAGGCGTAAGGTGCGGGCGATGGTTTTATTTTCCATAAGGGGGTAAAATTAGGAAATAATGCCTCAAATCTTGTTCAGTGCTTATAAATTAAAACACAATTTTAGTAAAGTGTTGTTTTACACTCATGAAAAATATAAAATTTGCACTCTTAGGGCTATCAATAGGTTTGGCGGCATGTAAATCCAACACTAAATCAGGTGAAATCAAGGCTGATTCATCAGCTAAAACAACTGCTGCTTCACTACAAACTTTAGATGAGCGTTTTTTAATTGTAGCTGGCCGTGCTGTTGGCGAAATTACGCTTGGCGAAGATATGGAGCAGGTTGGGAAAAAGTTAGGAAGGCCAAATGCAGGTGATGCCGCAATGGGAAAAGCCTGGGGCATTTGGTACAGCGAAGATTCTACGGGGAATCAGCGCAACGAAATTGCCGTATATTCTTCCTATCGTGATACGAGTATGCGGGTGAAAGATGTTAAACAAATCAGAATTACTTCAGATAAGTTTAAAACCCGGGATGGCCTGACAACTGGTAGCACGATAGAAGAAACAAAAAAGAAGTTCCCAGCTATCAAAAAACTCTCAGCCTATTTAAATGCAGATAAAGATACTGTTGCCGTTTATGATGCTAAAAAAGAGGGTATAGGCTTTGAATTTTTAAAAGGTAGAAGTATTTCCATCACTGTTCATCCCGTAAATACTTCGGTTAATGCTACTTACCTTACTTTGCATCCGGAGTGGAAGTTGATAGAATAGAAAGAAGTTAATTAGCTCATAGCTTAATGGTTCATGGTCAATTGTTTGAGGGGACATACAACATGGCTATTGGCTATTTATCATGAACGAGACAAATGATCTGGAGTTTTTCTGTCTATTTTAAAGGAACGATGTTGCTTATTTTTCTTTTGGGCGTTACCCAAGCTACGCAAGGGGCGGGCTTTTCAGGGCTGCGCTACGCTCCGGTACCGATGAAAAATCGGCACTGAACCCTTACAATCCCTAACGCAAACCGAGCGTTTAATGAAACCTATAGTTGCAAAACCCCGCAGGTTTTTTGGTCTGCGGGGTTTACATTATTTATCCGGTCAAAACTTGGGTTAATGCTACATACCTTACTTTGCATCCGGAGTAGAAGTTGATAGAATAAAAAAGAAGTTAATTAGATCATAGTTTAATGGTTCATGGTCAATTGCTTGCGGGGACATACATGGCTATCAGCTATTTACTATGGACTATTAACAATATATCCATTTTATAAATAACCCGGCAGGTTTTGGTGCTCTGCTATGTTTACATTATTTTCATCCGGTCAATACTTCGGTTAATGCTACATACCTTACTTTGCATCCGGAGTGGAAGTTGGTAGAATAGAAAAGAAGTTAATTAGGTCATAGTTTAATGGTCAATTGCTTGCGGGGACATACGATATGGCTATTGGCTATTTACCATGGACAAGACAAATGATCTGGAGTTTTTCTGTCCATATTAAAGGAACGATATTGCTTATTTTTCTTTTGGGCGTTACCAAAGCTACGCAAGGGGCGGGCTTTTCAGGGCTGCGCTACGCTCCGGTGCCGATGAAAGATTGGCACTGAACCCTTACAATCCCTAACGCAAACCCAGCGTTTAATGAAACCTATAATTGCAAAACCCCGCAGGTTTTTTGGTCTGCGGGGTTTTATGTTATTTAATTACTGCTTCAAAAGGCATTCGGGCCTGAATTCCTGAACTTGCTATAACCTTTTTCATTTGCTGGTAAAGCATGTAATTGTCGCCAAGTTCTTGTTTAGTGTAATAGGTTTTAACCTTATCTGTACCTTCATCCATTAACGATTTCCATGGATCAATAACATCAGGGTATTCTACCACCTTATATTTTTTCAGTTTAGCTTTTTTAGCTGCTGCCTTAACCGCATCGTTAAAACTTCCTATTCTGTCTGCTAAACCAATTTGTACGGCATCAGTTCCAATCCAAACGTGGCCACCGCCAATGCTGTCGATATATGCTTTGCTTTTCTTTCTGCCATCGGCCACTCTGCTTACAAAACCGCTGTAAATCCGGTTCAATTCATTCTGAATAATAAATCGCTCACCTGCTGTCATAGGGCGGTTAGTAGCCATAATATCGGCATATTTACCTGTTTTAACCCCATCAAAGGTTATTCCTAACTTGTTGGTCATTAAGTTTTGAAAGTTCGGGATAATGCCAAACACACCAATAGAGCCAGTAATGGTGTTTGGCTGAACAAAAATACTATCTGCTGCACAGCCGATGTAATAACCACCAGATGCGGCCACATCTCCAAAAGAGGCAATAACAGGTTTTTCTTTTTTGGTGAGTACAATCTCTCTCCAAATTACATCCGAAGCCAAAGCGCTACCTCCGGGAGAATTTACACGCAAAACAACAGCTTTAATATCATCATCTAAACGTGCTTTTCTAATGGCTCTCGAAATACGTTCCGAACCTATCTGGTTATCAGAACCTTCGCCGCCATTAATTTCACCATTTGCATAAATTACTGCTACTTTATCTTTTCCTTCACCGCTATCGGTATTATTTTTGGCATAGTCGTTAATGCTAACCGAACGGATATTTTCACCCCTGGTTCGGCCGGATAATCCTTTTAATTCTTCTAAAATCTGATCTTTATACTTTAATGCATCAATCATCTTAAAGTTTACCGCATCCTGTGGCTGTTGTACTTTATAGTTATCAGCAATGCTGTATAAACTGTCTTTTTCAATGTTTCTGCTCTGTGCAATGTCGCTTAAAAAAGTGTTATACAAACCACCAACATAAGCTGTAACCTGTTTGCGGTTATAATCGCTCATTTTATCCAAAATAAATGGCTCAACAGCACTTTTATAGTTTCCTACGCGGATAACCTGCATTTCTACACCAACTTTTTCCAATGTTCCTTTAAAAAAAGTAAGTTCTGAGCTAAATCCTTTAAATTCTAATGCCCCCTCTGGATTTAAATATACTTTATCTGCTACTGATGCCAGATAATAAGCACCTTGTGTATATACTTCGCTATATGCGATAATTTTTTTATGTGATTTTTTGAAATCAATCAATGCATTCCTCACCTCGCGTAAGGTGGCATAACCAGCATTCGGACTGCTTACATTTAGGTAAATACATTTAATATTATCGTCTGTTTTTGCTTTCTGTACCGCTTTTAAAAAGTCGTTTAAACCAATGCCGTCTTTTTCTTCACTACCAACTATTGGCAGGTTTCCGAAAGGGTTTTTTGGTGTACGTTCTGTAATGGGCTGGTCTAAATTTAAAAACAGTACCGAATTGTTCGATACTACAACTGTTTTATCGCTATCGATAGATGATATGGCACCTACAACAATAACGAAGCAGATAATAAATATAATCACCATCGATAAGAAAAAGCCCAACATGGAGGCAAATAAATACTTAAAGAATTCTCTCATTTAAATGTTTTAATTTTGTGCTGTAAAGATATAAAAATACATGATGCTTAATAAAGCTTTAGAGTACCACACTGCTTATTTGTTACTTGGTGGAAATTTAGGGGATAGGGAAGGAAATTTAAAAAAAGCCATCGAACTTTTAAGTGATAAAATTGGCAAGGTAACATCTGTTTCATCCCTTTACGAAACGGCTGCCTGGGGTAAAACCGATCAACCAGCTTTTTTAAACCAGGCGGTAGCGTTGGAAACTCATTTAAGTGCATTAGCAGTTTTGGATTTAGCGTTGGGTATTGAACAGGAATTGGGCAGGGTTAGAAAAGATAAGTGGGGCGAACGTTTGATTGACATTGACCTTATCTTATTTGGAAATCAAGTCATCAATATTCCCGATAAACTTCAGGTGCCACATCCTCACATGCAAATAAGGAAATTTGTAATGGAACCCTTGGCAGAGATTGCACCAGATGTTGTACACCCTCTACTGGGCGAAACAATGCTATCAATATGCCGAAACATCGAAGATCAACTGGAGGTTAAAAAGCTTTGATTTTATAAATTATTAATGTTGATCTTCTGTTGATGTAAGTATAAGCGGAGTAAAAGGATTTTATTAATGAAAATCAAAAGAGATTAACTGCTCTGGTTGACCTTTTTCTTAATTATACCTTATTATTCGCATTAGCTCCCTTAAAATGCAGAAAAGATAAAGCAATATATAAAACCAGCACAAACGGAATTGCAGCAAATTTTAATGCGGCAATTAATACAGCTGATAGGATAAGAAAGATAAATTTAATTTTATTTTTTGCCCAGCTGAGATTGCTGAATTTTAATGAAAATATTTTGATTTCGCTTACCAGTAAAAAACTTGTTATAACAGTAATGGCGATAAGTAAAATACTGGAAGAAATAATTTGAGGATAATCTTTGGCAATAAAAGGCAATGAACAGATAAATAAGGTATTCATTGGCGTATTTAAACCAATAAAATCTTCAGTCTGCCTTTCATCATTGTTGAATTTAGCCAAACGCAAGGCTGAAAAAATAGTAATTAGAAAACCTAAATAAGGGAGGTAATCAGATGAATAATCGCTTGCTTTTAAAAGGTGGAACATAATTACACCAGGTAAAAAACCGAAGCTTACCATATCTGCCAAAGAGTCGAGATCTTTCCCGATTGCCGATTTAACATTTAATAAACGGGCAACCATTCCATCGAAAAAATCGAAAATTCCTGAAAAAATAACGAAATAAGCTGCGGTTTCTAAATTTCCTTTAAATGCAAAAACGATTCCGATACAGCCTGATAAAAGGTTTGCACAGGTAATCGCATTAGGGAGATGTTTTTTTAGCATGGGGTTGGGCGCTAAGCGCGTGGGGTTTGAAACAAATTACTCCAAACCCCAAACGCCAAACTTATTTAGCTATTCATCGAAATTAAGAACTCTTCGTTGCTTTTTGTTCCTTTAATTTGAGATTGAACAAATTCCATCGCTTCCTGACTGTTCATATCAGCAAGGTGGTTACGTAGAATCCATACACGTTGTAAAATATCTCTGTCAAGTAATAAATCATCACGGCGGGTACTCGATGCAGTAATATCGATAGCAGGGAAAATACGTTTGTTAGATAATTTACGGTCTAACTGTAACTCCATGTTACCGGTTCCTTTAAATTCTTCGAAAATTACTTCGTCCATTTTAGAACCTGTATCGGTTAATGCAGTAGCTAAAATGGTTAATGATCCACCATTTTCGATGTTACGTGCCGCACCAAAGAAACGTTTAGGTTTATGCAATGCATTTGCATCAACACCACCTGATAATATTTTACCTGATGCTGGTGCAGTTGTATTGTAAGCCCTTGCCAAACGGGTAATCGAATCTAAAAGGATTACCACATCATGGCCGCTTTCTACCAAACGTTTAGATTTTTCTAAAACAATATTGGCAATTTTAACATGGCGCTCGGCCGGTTCATCAAAAGTTGAGGCAATAACCTCAGCCCTAACACTGCGTGCCATATCGGTAACCTCTTCAGGGCGTTCATCAATCAATAAAATAATTAAATAAACTTCCGGGTGGTTTTTGGCAATTGCATTGGCAACTTCTTTTAATAAATTGGTTTTACCTGTTTTAGGTTGCGCTACAATTAAACCACGCTGTCCTTTACCAATTGGTGTAAATAAATCCATAATACGGGTAGAGTAGTTACTGTTATCCGTAAATAAATTTAATTTTTCGGTAGGGAAAAGAGGTGTTAAATAATCGAAAGGAACACGGTCGCGAACCTCGGCAGGGATTCTGCCATTAATGGTTTCTACACGCACCAATGGGAAATATTTTTCGCCTTCTTTTGGCGGACGGATGCTACCTTTTACAGTATCTCCGGTTTTTAAGCCAAAAAGTTTTATTTGCGACTGCGATACATAAATATCATCAGGAGAGGTTAAATAGTTATAATCTGCAGAGCGTAAGAAACCGTAACCATCAGGCATAATTTCTAAAACACCCTCGTTTGTAATTACATTATCGAAATCCAGGTTTGAATAACTGTTTTCATTTTTGTGGTGATTTCCTCCGCCTGGTTGCTTTTGCGGGCGGTTTTCATCACGTTGTTGTTTTTCCTGTTTCTCTTTTGGCTCTTGTTTTTGTTTTGGCGCTACAGGCAGTACTTCTGCACTTTCTTCAATTAAAGCTGAGATGGGTTTTACACTTTCCTCAGATTCAACAATTCTATCTGGCTGCTGATGGTGTTGCGGCTCATCAAACAAAGTTACGGCATCTCTTCTTCTTTCAATTGGAGCTGCAGGTTCATCTTTACTTAACCGGGCTCTCTTTTTAACTGGCTTATCTGCAACAACAGGTTTATCTGCTGCAACAGGCTTATCAGCCACGGTTGCGTTTTCTGCTACTGCTACAGAAGCGGCAGCGGCTGCAGCAACTTTAGAAGTTTTTGTAGCTTTTGTTTTAGGTGCAGGAGTTGCTGCAACAGGTTCAATTTCGCTATAAGGGTCTGCACCGGCTTTAGCGGCATTTATAATTTCTTGTTGGTGTAAAAGAACCTCAACAAGGTCGATTTTTCTTAGGGAGTCGGCACCTTCAATGCCATAGCTTTTTGCTAGCTCACGTAATTCTGTTGTGAGCTTATCATTTAATTCTGTTTTACTAAACATTCTAAATATATATGTTTCAAGAAATTTTTCATTTGTTTATAACGGATGTTTTCTGTTATAAATCTACACAGGCTTAAATATATTTGTGTTAGCGTATGCCCGGCAGTTTCATTGTGTATAAGTTCTTAAGGCTATAAAACATTAAATGAGTTCATTAGAGAAAATGCTCACATTGTTTCATAATTGTTTATAAGCTGAATAAAAAGCAAATTTTGCTTTTAAAAAATGGTAACAAAAAACAAGTCTTGATAAATTTTTCTGGGATATTCAGATAAACGGTTGAGAAATTATGTTGCAATTGTATGTATTTGAAACGTAATCTGCAAGCAAAAGTTTAAAATGTTTATAAAAATATTTCATGTGAGGATTATTTTGTCGCTCAGAAAGCTTAAAAATCTTCATATTTGCAGCAAATAAGCCCATATATGACCAAGCAACAACTTTTCGAGCAGATACAAAAAAAACGTTCTTTTTTATGTGTCGGATTAGATTCTTCGTTAGATAAGATTCCAAAACACCTGTTGAAGTACGAAAATCCAATTTTGGAATTCAATAAACAAATCATCGATGCAACAAAAGATCTGTGCGTAGCTTACAAACCAAATACTGCCTTTTATGAATGTTATGGAAAAAAGGGGTGGGAAACATTAATCGAAACCTGGAAATATATTCCGCAAGATATTTTTTCTATTGCAGATGCAAAACGTGGCGATATTGGCAACACTTCGGCCATGTACGCCGAAACATTTTTTAATGCTGCATCTTCCGAAATGAGTTTCGATTCGGTAACCGTAGCACCTTATATGGGAAGCGATTCGGTTACTCCGTTTCTAACTTTCAAAAATAAATGGGTAATTCTATTGGCTTTAACATCAAATGCAGGCCATGCCGATTTTCAATTGCAGGAGATTGGTGAAGATAAACTTTTCGAAAAAGTAATTAAAACCTCCCAAACCTGGGCCACAGATGAACAGATGATGTATGTAGTAGGTGCAACGCGTGGTGCCGCATTTGGCGATGTACGAAAACTTGCACCAGATCATTTTCTTTTGGTACCAGGTGTTGGCGCACAAGGTGGCGATTTAAATGAAGTATGTAAATATGGATTAAATTCGCAATGTGGATTACTGATCAACTCTTCTCGAGGAATTATTTATGCCGGCAATGGAGAAGATTTTGCCGAAAAAGCAAGGGAAGAAGCATTGAAACTGCAAAAAGAAATGGAGCAGATTCTCATTACTGCTGAACTAGTTAACCACAGATAAAAAGGATAAACACAGATTTGGGTTTTCATCACTTGTGTTGAAATATTTCTAATAAAGTGGTTTTATGGATAATCTAAATGAAATCACCAAAAAAATAATTGGAGCTGCATATAAAGTTTCAAATACTTTGGGAGTGGTTTTTTAGAAAAGGTATATGAAAATGCATTGTTTGTTGAAATTAAAAAAGCTGGATTAATCGTCACAAAATAACATGCATTGCAAGTTTTTTATGATGATCAGGTTGTTGGAGATTGTTTTGTAGACCTGTTTGTTGAAAATGAAGTTGTGATTGAATTAAAAATAGCTAAAGTAATAACCGATATTCACCAGGCACAATTAATGAACTATTTGATCGCTTGTAACAGACAATGTGTTTTAATCATAAATTTTGGTAAGCCCAGAGTTGAAATAAAAAGAATGCTCAGCGGTTACAACCTCTAGACTATCTGTGTTTATCTGTATCCATCTGTGGTTAAACATATATCAATCATGAAATCGAAAATAGATCTTAAACTTATACTCGCCTTATTTGGCGTAGCACTGATATGGGGTACAACGTACTTAGCAATTAGCGTGGCTGTAAAAAGTATTCCTGCCTGGTATGTTACCGCTATCCGTCAGGCAATAGCATCTTTAATAATTTTTGTGCTCCTGATTAAACAGAGAGAATTAAAATGGATCGGATGGACAAGCTTTAAAAGGCAGATACTTTTATCGATATTAATGGTAGTAATTGCAAACGGAATGACTACCGTAGCAGAAAAAACCATTCCAAGCGGATTGGCTTCTCTGATTAATGCAACCTCTCCATTGCTTGTATTTATGGGTTGTGTGTTTTTGGGGATTCAAAAAGCAAGTTTAAAGGGCTTTATTGGTGTGTTTATAGGTTTTTTAGGTATCGTTTTTATTTTTAGAGATGGTTTGAATGATTTACTTGAACCCGGTTACCGGAACGGGATTTTATCTCTGGTTGTTGCTGTATCAGGCTGGACAATCGGCACCATCTATTCAAAAAAACATTGCGGTAAACCACAATATATTTTCTTAAACCTATTTTATCAATTTGTGTTTTCAGCCATTATTCAATTGGGTTTAGCCAAGATTTTTTCTGGCGAAGCCGATGTAAGTTTGTGGAAGATAGAAAGCATATTTGCAACGGTTTACCTGGCAGTTTTTGGTTCCGTTTTAGGCTATTTTTGCTACCATTATGCGCTTAAAAAAGTTTCTGCATCCGAAGTTTCTATCCTTACTTATTTCAATACCATCATTGCAATCTTTTTAGGCTGGCTCATTTTAAATGAAAAAGTAGGGTTGGATTTAGTGGTTGCCACTGCTTTGATTATTGCCGGGGTATTTATAACCAATTATAAAAAGAAAATAAAAGTTATAGAAGCATAAACATAAATTGTATTATAATAATTACTTAATAATACTTTACTACGACAAATAAATTTATTTAATACTACATTAAAGAATATTTTATTACTTTTAGGGATGAATTTTCCTGAAGATTTTCTTCATTATGTATGGCAGTTCAGGTCGTTTGATAACAATGGGTTGCAAACTACCAATGGAGAAAGCCTGAAAATTATTAATCCGGGTTTACTTAATAATAACGCAGGTCCAGATTTTTTTTACGCGAAAGTTGAGATTGGTACAACTACATGGGCAGGGAATGTAGAAATCCATCTCAAATCATCAGATTGGCTAAAACACAATCATCAGATTAATCCTGCATACGAAAATGTAATTCTGCATGTTGTTTTTGAGCATGATATAGAGATTAAAAGAATAGATAATTCTACAGTACCGGTTTTAGAATTAAAGAACAGGGTTTCTCAGGCATTCATTCAAAAATACGAAAACCTGTTTCTTACATTAACTGATTTTCCATGTATTGCTCAAATTGGAACGGTAGATAATTTAATAGTCAATTCATTTTTATCCCGCACTTTAATAGAGCGTTTTGAAGAAAAAACGCGTGCTGTTACCGAAACGCTAAATGAACTTAAAGGCAATTGGGATGAAACTTTTTACCGTTTTATGGCGCGTAATTTTGGTTTCAAAGTAAATGCCCTTCCATTCGAACTGTTGGCGAAAGCTGTTCCACAACAAATATATGCCAAGCATAAAAATAATCCATACCAAATAGAGGCATTGGTATTTGGTGCTGCTGGTTTTTTAAATGATGATTTTGAGGAAGAGTATCCAAATAAACTAAAGGCTGAATTTCAGTTTCTCCGAAAGAAATATAACATCAAGCCTGTAGAAGTTTCGCTTTGGAAATTTATGAGAATGCGCCCGCAAAATTTCCCAACCATCCGGCTGGCACAGTTTGCAGCATTAATTGTAAAAACCAATCATCTTTTTTCAAAAGTTATGGAGATTAAAGATGTAGCACAATTGCGCATGCTGTTCGAAAATTTACCTGTAAATGAATACTGGAAAACGCATTATCATTTTAAAAAAGAAACTGCTGCTGGTGGTATCCAAATTGGAAAAACATCCGTAGATAATACCCTGTTAAACACTGTTGCCTTGTTTTTATTTGCTTACGGAAAACATATAGCCACACAGTTTTATATCAATAGTTCGATAAAATTGTTAGAAAGTCTGCCCGCCGAGCAAAATGCCATTACTGATAAATTTATGAGTGCAGGCGTTAAAATGGAACACGCTTTTGCTTCACAAGGAATTTTGCAGTTAAAAAAGCAATATTGTGATCAGAAAAAATGCTTATCTTGTGGTATTGGAATTAAAATTTTAAAGCAAGCCTAACCAATAACAATTGCACACAAAACTTTCTACCTTATAATCTGTTTTTAAATTATGGAATTCCCACACGAACTAAAAGAACTTTATCCAAATCAGATTATAGAAGTAAGAGGAAATGCAGATGCATTAACTGTTATTTTGAACAAAGATGTCGACATTCATAAATTTAAAGCAGATTTGATCGATAAATTTTCAGATTTAGAAGAGCAACAAACGCTTTTTATAAAACATGAAGATAAACAGGATTTTGAAAAACTCGTGTTGGCATAAACTTCAGCCTAAAAATTAATCGCACCGTTAACCGATTAATTTTATTAGATTAGGGTTTGCAATAATTGATTTAATATTGCCGTTATTATAATTTTTAAAATAAGCTTAATATGTTCCAGAGAATTATAACTTATTTTGAGCAACAGAGTTTTGGGGTTTCTACCTATTTAGCCAGTAAGTTAAATATGAGCACTGCCAAAGTCCGTTTGTTTTTTATCTACTCCTCTTTTTTAGCGGTAGGTTTCCCGATATTATTTTATTTTTTAGCAGCAGTAGTGCTTGATATCAGGACTTACATGAAAAGAATGCGCCTTAGAATTTGGGAATGATTTTAGTTGAAATTTCTAATTTTGATTTGAAGTTAATCAATTGAAAACTATAAACTGTTAACTGGAAACTAATCATCATCTCTCAAAATTTCGGCTATTTCATTAAAACCCTTTTCTGCGGCTAAATCTGCCGGCAATTTTCCACCTTCCATTCGTAAAGAAACTTCAGCGCCGTGTTCAAGCAATAAAATAATCAGCTCTATATTTCCCAATTGTGCTGCCGTGTGCAAAGGAGCCAACCCTGCTTTCTGACAAACATTAGGATACGCACCAGCATCCAAAAGCATTTTGGTGATGTTGAAATTATTTGCAGCAACTGCTGAGTGGATTGGAAAAACATTAAACCCATTTTTAGATGCCAGGTTAACATCTGCGCCTTTTAATACCAGAAAGCGGGTTAAATCCTCATGCCCAAAATAACAAGCTAAGCCAAGTGGAGTAAAACCATCTTCCGAAAATTGGTTAATACCATCAGGGTTTTGAAAAATTAATTGCGACGCGGCATCAAATTTGCCAACAGCGCAGGCCTCAAATAAGGTAATATTATCAACAAATTCTGCAATTAAATCGGCTATTTCCTGTTTTTTGTAATAACAGGCCAATAATAACGGAGAAATGTGATGAGAGGTGTCAACATTTGCCAGTTTTGGATTTTCAATCAGGATTTCTTTAACCGATTGTAGATTTCCTGTTTCTATTTGCTCCTCAAGTTGCGCTATGCTCATAATATTATTTCATAAATCGCTTTAAATTAACAAAAAATAAGAAAATGTTAAATTAATGCTTAAATATATATAGTGTAAGGCAATCTATCAAGATATAGTACCTTAAAAAACTGCTAACTGGAAACTGGTATTTGTCAACTGAAAGCTGTCAACTGAAAACTGCTAACTGAAAACTGTTAATTGATTTGGGCGTTACCCAAGCTACGCAAGGGCCGGGCTTTTCAGGGCTGCGCTGCGCTCCGGTACCGATGAAAAATCGGTACTGAACCCTTACAATCCCTAACGCAAAACCCACTTTTTTAGGCATAATTTTAATACCTGCCGCTATGTTCGTGCCCCAAAAATCATTTGTTATACTTAGTTAGAAGCCTAATAATTACCATTTTAAGTAAAATAAACCTGATAAAGCGGAAAGCCCGGATCCCGATTTTTCCATCGGGAAAGGACTTGGAGCGGTAGCAGGACTGTTATAACCTAAAAGCACCGAACCCTGCTTTTCTAAAATAAGCCAACTATTAACCCAAGTGTGTTTGATTATATTCTACAATAAAAATCCCGTTTAACCTCTCCAGGTAAAACGGGATAAAACCTAAAACAAAATCCGTCTCATTTGACAAAACGTAACAACTTGTGCGTTGTTAAAATAATAGACGCTAATTTCTGTTTAAGGTTTAATGCCCGATGAATATTTTTATTTAATTTAAGGCGGATTATAGAATTACACTAAATTAAAGATAGTTAATGTTTCTATCGTGGTTAATTAGATGTAATTATAATAAATGAGGTAGTAAAACTGCTTATTACAGTATCAGTTGCGATAAGTGATTATTTTTTTTGTAAGGCTTTCGTTAATGCTGCGCAGTTTTATCTAAGTTTGTTCAATATTAAATTATTTAGGATAGAAAATGTCGGTAAGGGGTAACCAGTTTAAAACCAATACATTCAGAGATAAAGGTGCAGAAAGTGCACCCGGCAGATCATCATCAGGCCGCCAGGCAAAAGAAAAACGAGAATTTTTGCCAAGTTTCGATCTGGCTGATGGGCGTGCAATTAAAATTGTAGGTCTGTTTTTTGTGATATTGTCGCTATATTTTTTAATTGCTTTTACTTCGTATTTATTTACCTGGCAAGATGATCAGAGTTATGTAATTGATGCCAATGGTGGGTGGAGCAATCTTTTTAAAACAACCGATGAGCTTAAAGAAGCCGGGGTAACCACTCCAGTAGTACAAAACTGGTTGGGTAAATTTGGTGCTTTATTATCGCACCAGTTTATTTACGAATGGTTCGGTATTGCCTCATTTTTATTTGTACTTGCTTTTTTTATTATCGGCTACCGTTTGTTATTTAAGGTTAAAATCCTTTCCATTTCTAAAACATTGGGTTATAGCTTTTTCTTTTTATTATTTATTTCTTTAACGTTAGGTTTTGCGCACAGTTTCTGGTCAGAATCACCACATTATTTAGAGGGCGAATTTGGTTATTGGAGCAATAAATTATTGGGTGCCCAAATTGGGGCAGCTGGAGTTGCCGGTTTAATTGCCTTTGCTGGTTTAACCATTTTAATAATTGCATACAATATCGATTTTAAATTTCCTGAGCGTAAAGAGAAAGAAGTTTACCTGGATAATGAGACACCAGATTATGTTAACGACATCAGGGAACAATCGGTAAAAAGCAAAACTTTTGAAGACCCAACTGAGCCAATTGAGTTCCCCGTGCGCGATAAAGCACCTGTAAGTAATGAGCGTAAACAACAGAATGTAGTATTACAGCCTAGCCGTTACGAAGAAAAAGAAGAGGAAGAAACAATAGCTCCACCGGTTGTATTGTCTCCATTGGCTACAAATTTACCTCTGGCCACTGCTGCGGCTGCTTCATTGCCATTAACGGTTGAGCCACCAATAGAAGTAGAAAAAGAACCTGCTTTTACAATTGAGAAAACAGAAGAAGAAAAAAAATCAGAAGATCTGGTTGAGCAGTTTGGTAATTATGACGAGAAATTAGATTTATCAGGTTATAAATATCCTACAATCGATTTGCTGGAGAACTATGGTACCAATAAAATTTCAGTTAATGCCGAAGAATTAGAAGCCAATAAGAATAAAATCGTAGAAACCCTTAACCATTACAATATCGAAATTGATAAGATTAAGGCAACAATTGGCCCAACGGTTACCCTTTACGAAATTATTCCTGCGCCAGGGGTTAGGATTTCGAAGATTAAAAACCTTGAGGATGATATTGCACTTTCCCTGGCCGCATTAGGGATCCGTATTATTGCCCCAATGCCCGGTAAAGGTACAATTGGTATTGAGGTGCCTAACCAACACCCTGAAATGGTGCCGATGCGCAGTATTTTAAATACCGAAAAGTGGAGCCAAACCACTATGGATTTACCGATTGCCTTAGGTAAAACCATTAGTAACGAGGTTTTTATAGCCGATTTAGCTAAAATGCCCCATTTATTGGTGGCCGGAGCAACCGGTCAGGGTAAATCAGTAGGTATTAATGCCATTCTGGTATCCCTCTTATTTAAAAAACACCCTGCGCAATTAAAATTTGTATTGGTTGATCCGAAAAAGGTAGAGTTAACTTTATTTAACCGGATAGAAAGGCACTTTTTGGCCAAACTCCCTGGTGAGGCTGATGCGATTATCACCGACACCAAAAAAGTAGTAAATACTTTAAATTCACTCTGTATTGAAATGGATCAGCGTTATGATTTATTGAAAGATGCACAGGTAAGAAATTTAAAAGAGTACAACGATAAGTTTATCAAGCGCAAGCTTAACCCTAATAACGGGCACAGGTTTTTACCTTTCATTGTGTTAGTAGTTGATGAGTTTGCCGATTTAATGATGACGGCCGGTAAAGAGGTTGAAGCCCCAATTGCACGTTTGGCTCAGTTGGCAAGGGCAATCGGTATTCACCTGGTTTTGGCTACACAGCGGCCATCGGTAAATATTATTACGGGTACAATTAAAGCCAATTTCCCGGCAAGGTTAGCGTTTAGGGTTTTGTCGAAAATCGATTCGCGTACCATTTTAGATAGTGGTGGTGCCGATCAGTTAATCGGTCGTGGTGATATGCTTTTATCTACGGGGAGCGACTTAATCAGGCTACAGTGTGCTTTCGTTGATACACCTGAGGTTGATCGTATTTCTGAATATATCGGTAACCAGCGCGGTTATGCAGATGCTTATCAGCTGCCAGAATATGTTGATGAAGCAGGCGAGGGAAGCAAAGCTGATTTCGACCCAAATGAACGCGATAAGTTTTTTGAAGATGCTGCAAGATTGATTGTGATGCATCAGCAAGGATCTACGTCGTTAATACAGCGTAAACTTAAGTTAGGATACAACAGGGCAGGTAGGATTATCGATCAGTTGGAAGCTGCCGGTATTGTTGGTCCGTTTGAAGGAAGTAAGGCCCGTGAGGTTTTATATCCTGATGAATACGCTTTGGAACAGTTCTTGAATAGCATGAACGACAAAGACTAGATTAAACCAATACCAAAAAATCTACTCTAACGTTTCAAAGAAAAAACTTAAAAAAGAAAAGATGAAGAAATTAATTTCAGCATTGATGGTTGTAGTTGCTTTTACAACATCAACCTATGCTCAAACTGATGCGAAAGCTAAAGCAATTTTAGCTGAGGTAAGTAAAAAATACAAATCGTATAATGTTGTAAAAACTGATTTTACCTTTACCCTGGATAATCCAAAAGCTAAAGTAAAAGAAACACAACAAGGTACTTTATACGTTAAAGCCAACTCTAACAAATACAAAGTTGCCATGACTAACCAGGAGTTGTTTAGTGATGGTAAAAGCCAGTGGACTTACCTTAAAAAAGATAAAGAAGTGCAGGTAAGCAATGTAGATAACAGCGGTGACGCCATTAACCCCGCAAAGATTTTTACGGTTTATGAAAAAGGATTTAAATATGTTTATACTGGCGAAGAAAAAGCTGGTGCTAAAACTTATCAAATGATTGATTTAACTCCTGTGGATGCAAAAAAATCGATTTTTAAAGTGCGTTTAAGTATTGATAAAGCTGCTAAGCAAATTGCAAATGTTGTTTTATTTGATAAAAACGGGAATAAATATACTTACAACGTGAAAACTTTTTCACCTAATGTAAATGTCCCAGAAACTACTTTTGCTTTCGACGCAAAGAAATATCCTGGTGTTGAAGTGGTAGATTTAAGATAATCATAATTTCTGCGCCAAGCGGATGAAACATAAAAGGTTCAGTTGGAAACAACTGAACCTTTTTTAGTTTTATTGAAATCAGATTTTTAGGTGTATCGCAGGCTATATATTGCTTTTTTGGAAAGCATTTACAGTAATTCTTAGGTTACACTAGTCCCGCCATTCGCTATAGGCCCGATGAAAAATCGGGCGCTGCTGCTACTGTCGGGTTTAAGTGGCACATTCCTTTTAAGAAACAATGGTTTTCTAGCAACATTCAAAAAATCGAATAAATTCTTTAGAATAATAAGGTTAGCACATTTCAATAAAACTGGTAGGGATCGAACGCGGTTCCTGAACACTGATAGAAGTTAGCATTTGGCTAAAATACAGGAACTCGATGACAGGTTTTACAATGAATCGTCTCCACCGCAGTGTTCCAAAGGAGCTCCTTTGGAGGAGAGATCTTTTAGTCTAGTTCAAAGATCTCTCCACTACGCTTTGCTCCGGTCGAGATGACGCTGATTTTTCGAAATGAACATAGTGGTTGATAAATTTTTCATCATGTGTTTATGAATGCTGCGCAGATTTATCTAAGTTTGTTTCCAATGTCATTATCACTAACAAACCATACTTTAGAGAAATTAGAAGCCCTGCTTTTCGCAATGGGTTATAAGGTGCGCTACGAGAAAGGGAACTTTAAAACAGGTTCTTGTTTGCTCGAGCACAATAAGGTAATTGTAGTGAATAAATTTTCTAACCTGGAAGGAAAAATTGCCGCATTGGTTACACTTGTAAAACAGACCAATACAGATGAAAACGGTTTAGACGAAAAACAGCGTCAGTTTTATCAATCCCTACAACAAACCGAATTATTTTAATGAAGATACAGCACAGCCATTTTAGAAAGGAAAGTTTGAGCAGATGAAAGTTACTTTTTTAGGTACCGGTACATCACAAGGCGTTCCTGTAATTGCCTGTACCTGTGAGGTATGTCTATCTTCTGATAAGAAAGATAACCGTTTAAGAACTTCTATTTTAATTGAAACAGCCGATAAAACCATCGTGGTAGATAGCGGACCAGATTTTCGTTACCAGCTTTTGCGTGAGCAGGTAAAAGATCTTGATGCCGTTCTGTTTACTCATGAGCATAAAGATCACATTGCCGGTTTGGATGATATTAGGCCGTTTAATTATTTATTGCATAAGGTAATAGATGTTTATGCCACCGAAAGGGTACAAACGGCTTTAAAAAGAGAGTTTTATTACATTTTTGCCGAAACCAAATACCATGGTTTACCGCAAATTAACCTGCATACGGTAACCAATGGAGAAGATTTTAAAATCGGCCAAAGTACCATTATTCCTTTCGAAGTAATTCACCATTTACTACCGATTACCGGCTATAGGATTGGCGATTTTACTTATATCACTGATGCCAAAACCATATCAGCGCAAAGTTTCGAAAAAATAAAAGGCTCAAAGGTGTTGGTGCTTAATGCCTTGCAAAATGAGCCGCATATTTCTCATTTCACCTTAAACGAAGCCATTGCTTTTGCAAACAGGGTAGGGGCCGAAACTACTTACCTTACACATATTAGCCATAATTTGGGTAAACATGCCGATGTAGATAAAGATTTACCAGGAAATATAAAACTGGCTTACGATGGTTTAAAAATAGAAGTTTAAAGGCTTTTTAAAATCCAAAATTAAATTATATTTGCAGCACAAATTAGGTGGCTATTTTAATAGCAATTTATATATTGTGCAATACAAACCCAGGTGGCGAAATTGGTAGACGCACCAGCTTGAGGGGCTGGCGCCTGTATGGGTGTGGGAGTTCGAATCTCCTCTTGGGTACCAAAAATAAAAACGCCTTGCAATATTTTGCAAGGCGTTTATTTATTAGATATAAATCTAATATACAATCCTTAGTTATATGTAGCTGGCAAACGTTATCTGTGGCAACCGGCTGTCAAGGATAACTTGTTAAGCGGCGGTAAATTGACTCTTGCTTTTAATTTGAATAAAATCACTTTCATGTTCGAAACCTTTGATCAAGCCAACTTCCACCAACTTTGCGATTTAACGGCCAACAGAGATGCAGATCTGCAAGCCATTTTAGATCAGTATGGTTATCCTCCATTTTGGTCGAGGCCCAATACCTTCGAATCGCTGGTGCACATCATTTTAGAACAACAGGTTTCTTTGGCTTCGGCATTGGCTACGCTCAATAAATTGAAAGAGAAAATAGGTGAGCCTACGCCAGCAAAGTTGTTATTACTTACCGACAAGGAGTTGAGAGACTGTTATTTTAGCAGACAAAAAACAGTTTATGTCCGCCATTTGGCTGAAAGCCTCCTCAGCGGATCATTATCATTAAGCGAACTGGAAAAGATGGATGATCATAGCATCCGGAGCAAGCTGAAAACAATTAAAGGAATCGGCGATTGGACAGTGGATATTTACCTGATTTTTATGCTCCACCACACCGATGTTTTTCCGATAGGTGATTTGGCAGCGGTTAATGCTTTGAAAAAAGTAAAGGGCCTGGCGGCGGGTACAAGTAAAGATGAGGTATTGGCTGCTGCTGATCAGTTTAAACCTTACCGAACCATCGCCACTATGCTTTTATGGCATGTTTACCTGGAAGAAAGGAAGAGAAAGTAATATATTCCTTAGCTAGTTACGTCATTCCTGACTCAATTGGGAATCTTAATGCAATTAGGTTATATATGTTTCGGTCTGTGGGGACACAGACCGAGGAGGCATAAATTAAATATAAATCTGTATTTAAACCCATGGTCTGTGCCCTCACAGACCATTAAACTTAATTTTCATTTCGGTCTGTGGGGACACAGACCGAGGAAGCATGAATTAAATATAAATCTGTATTTAAACCCATGGTCTGTGTCCTCACAGACCATTAACTTTATTTTCATTTCGGTAAGTGGAGACACAGACCGAGGGATTTTTACAACAAAGCCCTATCCAAATGCACATAACCGCCATCTACATGAATTAGTTGGCCCGTGGTATGACTTGATTTATCAGACAACAGAAACACCGCGGTATTTGCTATTTCATCAACGGTTGTCATTCTATTTTCAAATGGGATTTTATCGGTAATGCTTTTCAGTTTTTCATCCCGGTTTTCGAAAGAACCGATCCATTTTTCATATAGCGGAGTCCAGGCTTCGGCAACGATAATGGCATTAACGCGAATGCTAAATGGCAATAATTCTACAGCCCATTCTCGCGTGAGCGCATTGCGGGCACCGTTGGATGCAGCATAACCAGAAGTTCCGCCCTGACCGGTTTCTGCAGTTTTGCTCCCGATGTTTAAGATAGCACCTTTGCTTACTTTTAGTGCAGGCAAGGCATGTTTGGCCAGTAAATAATAATGTACTACGTTTTTATGCAACGATTCCATAAAGGCTTCATAGGTTCCGTTTTCAAGGCCTATACCGTCGTTAACACCGGCATTGTTCACCAAACCATCAATTCTGTTGTATTTTGCTAAAATAGCATCAACAATAATTTTACAGCTTTCGGGCGCGGTAAGTTCTGCGGTGAAATAATCGGCTGTTAAACCTAAATCTTTAACCTCTTGAAGCATTTTTTGATTATCATCCTCATTTCTGCCAATGATGATCGGAAACGCCTTCTCTATGGCCAAAGCCTTAACAATAGCAGCACCAATTCCTTTTGCACCACCGCTTACAAGTATTATTTTTCCGTCTAAATTTAAATTCATATTTGGTTAATGTTTTGTTGTTGTATTTAATAGCAAAATAATCATGATTATCAGTTGAGCGTAATTGAAGACTATTATTCAGTAACCATAAAAGATTGATCTTCGACTACGCTTACTTTGACATTCGTTCACTTAAATAAGCAATGAATCTTTTGAGATTATATCGAAGATCTTATCCATCACCTAAAGGCTTACACCCCTTTTCCATGGAATAAAATCATCCTGATTGAGTTGTACTGCTTTAGGGATTTCTTCACCACTGGCCACTTTGATACAGTATTCTAAAATATCTTCCCCCATTTCGTTAATGGTTTTCTCCCCATTTATAATTGCGCCGGTATCAATATCGATAATATCGCTCATGCGTTTGGCCAAAATTGAATTTGTTGCCACTTTAATGGTAGGGCAAACCGGATTTCCTGTTGGAGTACCTAAGCCAGTCGTGAATAAAATTAAAGTTGCGCCTGCGGCAGCTTTTCCGGTGGTGGCCTCCACATCATTGCCGGGTGTACAAACCAAACTTAAGCCGGGCTTGGTTGCCGGTTCAGTATAATCCAAAACAGCTACAACTGGCGAAGAACCTGCTTTACGTGCAGCACCAGCCGATTTTATTGCATCGGTAATTAAACCATCTTTAATATTACCCGGAGAAGGGTTCATGTAGAAACCCGAACCAACTTTATGCGCTAAATCGTCATATTCTGTCATTAAGCGGATAAATTTCTCTGCCGTTGGTCGATCTACAGATCTATCGATCATCTCTTGCTCTACACCACACAACTCAGGAAATTCTGCAGACAAAACTTTCGCACCCAAGCCTACCAATAAATCGGCGCAATAACCAACGGCAGGGTTGGCAGAAATTCCGCTGAATCCATCGCTGCCACCGCATTTTACACCTACACATAATTTGCTTAAAGGTGCTGCTTCGCGTTTCTGCTGGTTAATAAACATTAATCCTTCAAACGTACTTTTTATCGAATTTTGAATCAATTGTTCTTCACTTTGTGCTTTTTGCTGCTCAAAAGTTAAAAGAGGTTTATCAAAATCAGGGTCAAGCGCAAAAAGATCACGTTTAAAATCTGCAACCTGTAAATGCTGGCAGCCCAAGCTTAAAACCGTAATGCCCGCTACATTTGGGTGGTTGGCATAAGCGGCCAATAGCTTGCTCAACGTATCCGAATCTTGCCGTGTACCGCCACAACCGCCATTATGGGTGAGGAATTTAATCCCGTCTACATTTTTAAAAGTGCGGTTGGCGCTATTGACTTTAGGCTCAAAGCTGATGTTGTTAATATCTTCTCCATTTTCAAAGGCCTGAACGAGTTTGTGTGTGTAAGATTTGTATTGAGCATCCACAGCATAACCCAATTCGCTATATAACGATTCCTTAATGATATCAAGGTTTCTGTTTTCGCAAAACACAGTTGGAATGAAAAGCCAGTAGTTTGCTGTACCAACAGCTCCGTTTTTACGGTGATAGCCATTAAAACTCCTTTGCGCATACTTGCTTACATCGGGTGCTTCCCACTTAAAATTAACATTGCGGTACGCAAAGGGTTCGGCAGCATGCTTGGTATTTTCTACATTCAACCGCATGCCTGTTTTTACATCAAACTGAACCTTACCTACCAAAACACCATACATTATCACCTCATCACCCGCTTTCATATCCTGCATAAAAAATTTATGCTTTGCCGCAATCTCTTCAACGGTTATGTAGGTATGCCCATCGTAAACTATTGTGGTTTGTGCTGGCAAATCCTGTAACGCAACCAAAACATTATCTGCACTGTTAATCTTAATGACTAATTTTTTCATCGTTACTTATACTTCTAAACTTATTTCTTTTTCTATATGATTGGGTTTCCAGCCTTTCCATCCAAAATAAAATACCACTAAAAAACAAACGAAAGGTACCAGGTAGCCGTATTGTATGTTATGTGCGGCATCTGATATTAAACCCAATACCGGTGGTAAAAAAGCTCCTCCAACAATCGACATTACAATTAACGACGAACCCAGTTTGGTATCTTTACCTAAACCTGCTATGCCTAATGAGAATATGGTAGGGAACATGATCGACATAAAAAAGGCTACTCCAATTAGAGCATACACAGTTATCATTCCGGTTGCAAAAATGGACACCAGGGTGAGCGCTGCACTGATGACGGCATAAAGCATTAACAGTTTGTGGGGAGCAACAAATCTCATAAAAAACGTACCGGCAAATCTGCCGAGCAGAAAAGCTAATCCTGCCGCGCTAGCATACCATTTTGCTTCGTACTGACTGATTCCTGCAGATGATGTGATAAAACTGATGAACAAACTGAGTACGCAAACCTGTGCGCCAACGTAGAAAAACTGCCCGATAATGGCCCAGCGTAAATGCTTATGCCCTAAAACATGGCCAAAAGAACTTTTTTCATTTCCAGTTTCCTCCTCTTTAATATCGGGCAGTTTAGTAAAAATAAACAGCACAGCAACCACAATAATCAGGATGCCTAAAATTAAATATGGTGCTTTCACGGTAGAAGCCTCTTCGAGCACATAAGCCTGCTTTTCTAAAGGAAGCAGTTTAGCCAGTTCGGCATCAGTGTATTTAGCTTCGGTAAAAATAAATTTGCCTCCTAAAACCGGGGCTAAAAATGCTGCTAAACCATTAAAAGATTGTGAAAAGTTTAAACGCTGTGTTGCTGTTTCTGGCGGTCCCAATACTGTAACGTAAGGGTTTGCTGCTGTTTCTAAAAAGGTTAAACCGCAAGCAATTACAAAAAGGGCACCTAAAAAAAAGATGTATTTTGCCGTATTTGCCGCGGGTATAAACAATAAACAACCAATTGCAAACAATACCAACCCCAATATGATACCGCTTTTATAACCATACTTCCGCATGATGTAACCTGCAGGCAGGGCCAAAAGAAAATAAGCAATAAACACCGAAGAATCGACCAATGTGGATTCGAAAACATTCAATTGGAAAGCTTTACGCAAATGCGGAATTAATACCGGATCGAGATTGTGTACAAAGCCCCAAAAGAAAAAAAGGCTGGTAACCAAAATTAATGGAAATAAGTATCCTTTACCATTATTTGGTACATCAGAGACTTTAAAATTTGTTGATGTGGTGTGGCTCATATTTGATTTGGTTATGGTATTGGTTAAGCAAAATCTGCCTAGGATGGTGAGATGTTGCTTTACAAATTAAGCCGATAAGTGCTAATAAAAATTTAACTTTATGATCTAATTATTAAATGATATTGTCTCAATTTTATACATTGCGAAATATTACTGCATATTAGATTGATTTTTTAAGAATTTATGAAACCGCATTTACTCAATGTATCTACCAATACGGTAGATTCTTTTAGTGCCCGAAGAGATATTATGCCCGATGTAAACAACTTGTGGCATTACCATTCTGCTTTGGAGTTAATCTACATCAAAAAGGGTAGGGGCACGCAGTTTATCGGTGATAGCATTAAAAATTTTAGTGATGGCGATGTTGTTTTACTTGGGAGCAATTTGCCGCATTACTGGCGTTTCGATCCTGAGTTTTTTGAGCAAACAACCGATGAATCTGTTGATGTATATGCGATCCATTTTAAAGAAGATTTTTTGGGAAAGGAATTTATAGACCTTCCCGAGAATCAGGAACTCAAAAAAGTTATCGCACAATCTAAACAGGGAATTAAACTGGAGGGTGCCTCTAAAACAAAGATCGCTGCTTTAATGCCGCAGATTATTGCGGCTACAGGTACCATGCGCATCATTAAGCTGTTGGAGGTTTTAACCGAAATAGCCAACTGTGAGGAGAAAAGTATCCTGGTTTCATTAGGTTTTAAACCCAATTTCCTGGAGAATGAAAAAGACAGGATTCAATCAATTTACAATTACACCATCAGCAACTACAAAAATAAAATCGAACTGAAAGAAATTGCCGCCGTGGCGAAAATCAGTCCCAACTCCTTTTGCAAGTTTTTTAAAACCAAAAGCAGAAAAACCTATACACAGTTTCTGAACGAAATAAGGGTGGGACAAGCCTGCAAACTGCTGATTGAAAACGACCTTACGGTAAAAGAAATCTGTTACGATTGCGGCTTTTACAACTTTACCAGTTTCCATAAATACTTCCGCGAAATTACTGGCAAAACCCCGTTAAAATACCAGCAGGCATTTTCCAAACAATAAAAATACCCGAAGGCCTTATTTTAATAAATTGACTTCACTATGCTACAGGTTTTTAGCCTATTTTTTGATCACTGTATTTAAAATAATTGCAAAGAATTTGGCTTTTGTTAGTATTTGACTCAATGAGGGCTGTTTTGTATAGCTTTCTGAGTTTTTTCAATTTCTTTTTGAAATTAAATTATACATATGTTAAAACTAATTTTTGATTTATAGGTTTATAGCTTAAGTTTGCATTCCTAACTAAATATTTTATGAGCAATATATCTAATCCGAAACCAGAAAAAAGGGGTGAAAGGATGGACAATGACCATAATAAACTTGATGAGTCTTATATCCCGGCTTCAAAGCATAAATTTGAAGGATGGCCAATTCTGTGGATCCTGATTGCTATATTTTTAATCTCAGCAGTTTTATGGTACACTGGTGCAGCACCCTACTTAATTAAGTGGATCGCAAATAAATAATCAATAATTTTTTAAAGAAGAACGTGGACTAAGTTTGGCCATACAGTTTATTGTCTTTCTGTGAGAAAGCCAAATGTATTTTATTTAAAGGGAGACGTTAATTTTGATGACGGGAAATAGAACTGATTAAAAATTTTCGTCTTCACTGGAAATCTGTTCAGCGGAGAAATAGCAGTATAACATTAATCCAAAGGAAATAATATAAAATGCCGCGGTGATTAAAAGGAATGTGCTCATATAAATAGTTATTTGGTTAGTGTAATTATAACGTTAAGTTATCTTAAATTATGCATGGTGGTGCATTTATTTTATGTTAATTATTAACATATTTTATTTTAATGTTGAAAACTATTTGTATAGTTAAACAGTCATTTATAGTTATTCGGCCATCTCAGCCTAATATTATCTGTTTTTACCTTGCCTGAAATTTATCGCGGTACTGCGTTGGTGTCATCCCAACTGATTTCCTGAACACTTTTCGAAACGCTTTGGGGTCGTTATAGCCAGAGTTGTAAATCACCTCCGTCATCTGTTGTGCAGTTTGCTCCAGGAGTTTTTTTGCCGCTTCTATTCGGGTTTGCTGGAGGTATTCGATAGGCGTAATGCCAATTACCTGTTTAAACCGGCGCACAATATTCCGCCTGCTCGATGGAATATCTTTAATCATTTCTTCAATTGTGGCTACATCCTGGTAATTGTTTTCTATTTTTTCTTGCGCCGAAGCTACCAGATCATCATTATGGTGGCGGATAGGCTGAAAGGTGCTAAAGTACAATTGGTTTACGCGGTCCATATCGATGGCGAAAATTTTTGCCACTTTAACGGCCATGTCCTTTCCACAATGAAGCTGTAAAAGATGTAACAATAAATGGAAGGTGGAGGTTGCACCTCCGCTGGTAAATAATCTGCCATCCTGCGTTACCGTTTTATCGGCCTTTAAATTTACCAATGGGAAAGCCGAGGTAAATGCACTGCAGGCATCAACATGGGTGGTAGCTGCTTTGCCATCCAACAAGCCGGATGCCGCAAGCAGGAAAGCACCGGTACAAAAGGTGGCAATTTCTGCCCCCGCCTGGTGCTGTTTATTTAACCATGGTATGTATATACTGTTTACAGCAATACAATCTTTAATGTCATTAGTTGCAAACGATGGTACAAGAATGAGGTTAAGGTTCGTCGCTTTTTGTAAAGGCACGCATGGATGATCGCTAAAACGGTAATCTTTATCATCTAATGTGATTAAACTAATGTTAAATGGAATTTCAAGATCGTCTTTCCTGTAAAATCCGTTAACGGTATCAAATACGTCTAAAATGGCCGCTATGCTTAATAAACGGAAGTTTTTGGGCAGTAAAACACCTACTTGTATCATTTGGTTAAAAATTTAGGTATCGTAAATATATAAAATTTGTCTGAAATGCCCCTTAAGATTGACTTTTACGGCAACGCTGTGCAGCTGCATTTAGCTTTAACTTTATTTTACTTTCATCAGCTAAATATAAACGATATGAAAACCACCCCAACAAGTAGCAGAATGTATGGCTTTATAGTGCTGTACGAAATGCATACAGATTTTTTATTAAGGGCGCTTGATGGCATAGCGGAAAAGGATAAGCAAAAAAGATTGGATACCAATGCCAACCATATTGCGTGGATTACAGGGAGTATTGTGCAGGGCCGTTATTTCCTCGCTAAATCATTCGGTATCAACCTGCCATCCATAACCGACGAACTTTTTGCCAATAACAAAGGCATTGTTGATGATGCTGATTATCCATCATTGGAAGCACTTATTAGAGATTGGAAAAGCATTTCGCCGCAATTGCAAGATGCTTTAACCCAGGCTACAGATGAAAAATTAGAAGAGAAACTGAGTATGCCTGGGATGGAAATTACGCTGTTTGAAATGATTGGTTTTACCACCTACCGCGAGGCCAACTGTATCGGGCAGATTGCTTTGTGGCGCAGGTTATTGGGCTACGCTGGAATGAATTATATGTAATTATGGAAAAGGTATTGAATGAAACCAGTGAAACATTATTGACATTGGAGCGTGTTTTTTCGGAATTTGAAGAAAATTTAATTAACCAAATCCCTTATGCAGGCAGCTGGTCTGCAGGGCAGTTGGCAGAGCACCTCGTTTTAGCTAACAATGGATTTTTACAGGTAATTAATGGTCCGGTAACAGAAACAGATAAGCCTGCCGATTTATTGGTAGCGGAAATAAAGAAGGATTTTTTAAATTTTAATGTAAAGTATAATTCGCCAAAAGAGATCTACCCTGAAGATAAAGCTTACAACCAGTTGGCATTACTGCAAAATTTAAAGCAGATAAGAGCAGGAATATCTAATGCGGTAACCGGGTTGGATTTAACCAAAACCTGTGCTTCGTACAAATTGCCCGGCTATGGTTATCTTACACGGTTAGAGGCTGTTTATTTTGTAATTTATCATACCCAGCGGCATGTGCACCAGTTAAAGAATATTTACCAAAAGCTTGCCGTTAATTCACTAAACTAAATGGTTAGAAACAATAAACTCGATCTGCTAAATCCTTATATTGGTAAATGGAAAACAGATGGTTTAACAAAAACAGGTGAAGTAATTACCGGAACAGATACTTACGAATGGATTGAAGGAGGTTTTTTCTTAACTCATCGGGTGGAGGTAGTGTTCGGTAAAAGGCAGGTACAGGCATTGGAGATTATGCTTTATGATGACATGGAAGATGTATTCAGGTCACAATCCTTCGATAATGAAGGAAATATTTCAATAGCTACGCTTAAAATTTTTGATGATATCATTTTAATATTTGCTGATAAGGAACGTTTTAAAGGGAATTTCAAACACAATACGATTGAAGGTACCTGGGAGCAGTTTGACGGTACAAAATGGGTGGACTGGATGGATATTAAGTTGACGAAGCTAGTATCGTAACCGTACTTGGTCATTTAGATGTGATAGATTGGATGTAGCGAAGAATCTTATGATAAGCAGCCGTTCGACTACGCTACTATTAACGGACTACAGTAAAGCAATCTTTATCGCTGGGTTACCAAACATGAAAGATTGCTTCGTCGTTCCTTCTTGCATCCTATAGCTAATGGATGACGATACTTTGAAGCGATTTACCAACATTATCTCCTGTCATTTATATTGATTTGATAAAATATATTATCCCTCAGGGTAACAACTAGTGTAACAATTAAACAAATAATAAATAACCAGTCTTAACAAGATAAAACAACAAAACAATGGCAACAGTAAACACGTATTTAAACTTTAATGGCAATACCGAAGAGGCATTTAACTTTTATAAATCAGTATTTGGAGGCGAGTTTGCGGTGGTGCAACGCTATAAAGATTCGCCCGGATGTGAAGGTATGCCAATTGGCGATCAGGAAAAATTAATGCATATCGCTTTACCAATTGGTGGCAACATTTTAATGGGAACAGATATCACCGACCCAATGCCGGCAGCTACTTTTGGAACTGGTATTTCATTATCAGTTGATGCACAAAGCGAAGAAGAAGCAAAACGCCTATTCGATGGCCTTTCTGCTGGTGGAAAGGTAACCATGGCTTTGGAAAAAACTTTCTGGGGCGCACTGTTTGGTATGGCAACTGATAAATTCGGTATTCAGTGGATGGTGAATTATGATTATAAATAGTCTTGAGTCGGAAGTCTTGAGTCCTAATTATTTTGCAGATGAATCATAGTCAATGGCTCATAGTTAATGGTTCATGGTTGATAGTTCATAGCTGATAGTCAATGGTTCATAGTCAATGGTTAATAGTTCATGGCTCTTCGTTTATGGTTCATAAATAATTGGCACTAAACCATAGCATTGTTCATTCATTATATATCGTCCTCCTGAACTTGTTTCAGAATCTAATGAAAGAGTTAGCTTATTTAGACTTTTCGACTTGATGAACCAATTAACTATCCTGAGCAAAGCACTAATAAAATAATCTAATAAATTATTATTTTTAATTATATAAACCAAAATTTTAAGCACCATGAAAATTGCAGTTATTATTGTTCGCGTTCTTTTGGGCGCCATGTATCTTTTTGCATCCGTAAGCTTTTTTCTCCATTTAATGCCTAAAGATGCTCCGGCAATGTCGGCCGCACAAAGCACATTTATGTCTGGGGTAATGGCCTCAGTTTATTTAATGCCCTTAATTAAGGTTACAGAGTTAATAGGTGGGGTACTCTTACTTATTGGCCGTACTGCGCCTTTAGCTGCACTCCTTATTTTTCCGGTTACCTTAAACATTTTTCTTTACCATGCATTTTTAGGTCCGAAACAATTACCAATGGTTGCAGTAATGCTACTCTTTAACTTATTCCTGTTTTATGCTTACAGGGCTAAGTGTTTACCAATCATTTCTAAGTAAATTTGGGTTTTTAAAACTTTCTTATACTTTTTCTCTTTATTTAGTGTTTCGATATAAAGCTTAATTAATTATCTTTAAAAACTAACTAGAAATAAAAATATGAGAAAGTTACCATTTTTAATGCTGCTCTTTGTAGCGGTATCATTTTCTGCCTTTGCACAAAATAAAGATGCGATTGTAGGCAAATGGCTTAATCCATCAGGAGAAGGACAGATTGAAATCTATAAAAAAGGCGATAAGTTTTTCGGAAAACTGGCATGGATAAAGGAACCTAATATCAATGGTAAACCAAAACTGGATATTAAAAACCCTGATGCCAGTTTACAGAAACGTGCTTTGTTAAATCTCGAAATCCTTAAAGATTTTGTTTACGATGATGGTAAATGGACTGATGGAACAATATATGACCCGAAAAGTGGTAAAACTTATAGCTGCAACATGACGTTAAAAAGTGCTGACGTACTAAACATCCGTGGTTATGTAGGCATTTCACTTTTAGGCAGATCGGAAACTTTCAGACGGGTTAAATAATATATAGATGAAGAAAATTTTATGGTGCCTTTTATTGGCACCTTTTTTTTGCGCCGCACAGTCGTATTCGATAAAACCATTGAATGAAAGTGCCAAAACCAGTATACGTGGCTTAAGTGTTGTTTCAGATCAGGTTGCCTGGGTTAGTGGGAGCAACGGCTCGGTGGGTAAAACTACCGATGGCGGAACCACCTGGAAATGGATAAAACCAAAAGGTTATGAGAAAATCGATTTCAGGGATATTGAAGCTTTTGATGCGCAAAATGCTGTTATCGTAGGTATTGCATCACCAGCTTATATTCTTAAAACAACAGATGGGGGCGAAACCTGGACAGAAAACTATAAAAACGTCGATTCTGCCATATTTTTGGATGGAGTAAGTTTTTGGGAGAAAAACAAGGGTATAATCTTCGGTGATCCGATAAATGATAAACTGCAATTGCTTAAAACCATAGATGCGGGTAAAACCTGGCAGGATATTTCTGCAAACCTAAAAAGCCAAATGGCCAAAGGCGAAGCGAGTTTTGCGGCCAGTGGTACTACCATTAAAACATTAGCAGATGGTAAAACCTGGATTGCCACCGGCGGAACGGTTTCTAATATCTATTTCTCTCCTGATTATGGTCAAAACTGGCAGGTATTTAAATGTCCTATTTTACAGGGCGAAAATAGTACAGGACCTTTCTCTATCGATTTTTTTAATGCGAAAAAAGGTATTATTGTAGGCGGCAATTATATTAAAGTTAAGGAAAATGCAAATAATGTACTTTTAAGTAACGATGGTGGTAAAACCTGGCATAAGCCCGTTAGTCCGGTTTTGGGCTTTCGTTCTGCCGTAAGCTACATCACTGCGAAAACATTAATTGCCACAGGTACATCCGGTACCGATATTTCTACGGATGGCGGTTTAAACTGGAAACATATTGCTGATAAAAGCTTTAATGCCGTTCAAAAAGCAAAAAAAGGTAATGTAGTATTACTGGCCGGAGAAAAGGGTGCTATTTATCAGTTAACCACTGATTGATAAGGGGTGCATAACAAATTCATTTTTATTTCACCTCATCGTCCTGCTAAACTTATTTCAGCATCTTTTAGCAAGAAAGACGCTGACCACGAAGTAGTTATCAGACCTTTAAAACAATAAAAACTGCTAATAAATAGATTCAGGGTGGCGAAAGGTTGTGAAATTTGGCGTAAACCCGTTAATAAATTTCAATCCTGTACGTAACAGTTTTATCGATTAAGTATCTAATCCGTAAAACGATTCAATAAATAAAACTGAATGAGACAGCGGAAATGATAAAATTTTGTTTCTTTGTTGTCTAACTAAAACTTTAATTTAAAAAACACACTCACTCAATGGATTTTTTGCACACGATTTTAGGTGACGATATACAGGCCGGATTATTAATTATCTTAAACTTAATTGTGATTGAGAGTTTGCTCTCGGTTGATAATGCAGCAGTTTTGGCTACCATGGTAATGGATTTGCCAAAGTCGCAAAGAGAAAAGGCTTTAAAGTATGGTATTATTGGTGCATATGTTTTCAGGGGGATCTGTTTATTCCTCGCGGCATGGCTGGTAAAAATCTGGTGGTTAAAACCACTTGGTGGTTTATACCTGTTGTACCTGGCCTTCGATTATTTTAGAAAAAAGAGCAGCAAAAAGAACGAGGAAGAAGAGGAAGTAGATAAAAGTAAAAGCTGGATTTATAAATCTACCGTTGGGTTGGTTGGTACTTTTTGGGCAACCGTTGCGCTGGTAGAAGTAATGGATTTAGCCTTCTCAATTGATAATGTTTTTGCTGCGGTTGCTTTTACCGATCATATCTGGTTAATTTATATCGGTGTTTTTATCGGTATCCTTGCCATGCGTTTTGTAGCGCAGGCATTTGTAAAACTAATGGAGAAGTTTACCTTTTTAGAAACAGTTGCTTTTATAGTAATCGGGGTTCTTGGTGTTAAACTTACCTCATCTTTATTTACACATTTTTATCCCGAATCTCCTGTTTCGCATGCTATAGAAGGTGAAAAAACAGATCTTTTCGTGTCTATTTTTACAGTAGCCATATTCATTATACCAGTAATAACATCGCTTTTGTTCAACTTTCCTAAAAAGCATAAAAGCGACATCATCATTTCGGAAGATGCAGAAGAAGTATTGGATAAATCTTAGTACTTAAAGCTTAGTATTTATAAAACAGATTAGAAAACAAGGTGCGATGGCTTTTTACAAACATTACTCATTCGATCTTTGGTTAACGCTGATTAAATCTAATCCAACGTACAAGCAGGAACGGGTACAGTATTTTTACAGGAATTATAACGGCAAGCATAAAACCCTTGATGAAATTGCCATTACGTTCCGGCAGGTAGATTTAATGGTGAATGCCATAAATGAAAAAGCAGGGAAAAATGTTGATGCTGATGAAATGTATCTAATGATCATCAGTATAATCAATGATTACGATTACAACTTTCGAGATATAGACCTGAAAATGCTCGATCATGATATGGAACAGATTGTGTTTAACCACATGCCCAAACTCTATTGCAGCGATTGTTTGGATGTGCTTGCTAAAATTAAAGAATCGGGCGAAAGCTCTACTAACATACTCAGTAACACCGGTTTTATTAAAGGTAAAACCTTAAAAAAAGTAATTAAACATTTAGGCATTGATGCCTTTATCGATTTTCAGCTATATTCTGATGAAGTGCGCATGTCGAAACCCAGCGCTGGCTTTTTTCAGTTGATGCTGGATACCATCGACAGGGAAAAACACCCTGAATTATTATTAACAGAGGTTATCCATGTTGGTGATAACCCTTATGCAGATGTACGCGGGGCAGAAGCCATGGGTATAAACAGCATGCTGATCAATTCCAACAACCTATCTATCTCAAACCTACTCTATGATACCGTTTAATTTCTCACTCCATAAAATTGACAATACCGTCGATTTTGGCTTTAATCCAGATGATTATAGCCGCTTTAAATTTGGCGATGATCTGGTTGCCCGTTCTTTCGGGAAAGATCTAGCCGATGGTTTTATCAGGTATTACCTCGCCGATAACCTAATTACCGATCAGATTGTGGTAATTTCCAGTCCTTACAGCTTTATTCCAACGGCAACTTTTGCCATGAAAAACTATTTCGTTTGCCAGCTTAACCGTTGGCTGGTCGAAAATGGAGGTTTGGCCGTACAGGAAACGAAAGTGCACCGCACCATTACTTACAAAGAAGATTATGGTGAATTAAGTGCCGAAGAACGCCTTTCGCTAATCGGAAATGATTCTTTCCATATTGATAAGGAATTTCTGGCAGGTAAAACACTTTTGTTTCTGGATGATATCCGGATTACCGGAAGCCATGAACGCATGATTTTAAAAATGGCGAAAGCCTATGGCTTAAAAAACGAAATGCACATGCTTTATTTTGCCGAATTGGTGAATAAAAATATCCATCCCAATGTAGAAAATTTCCTCAACTACCATCAGATCAAATCTATATTCGACCTTGAAGAAATAATTGATGGTGGAAGTTTCAGTTTCAATACCCGCATTGTGAAATACATTTTAAACAGTACTTCGAGCAGTTTTACCATCTTTTTAGAACGTAGGAGCACTGATTTTATTAATCAGCTTTATGATCTGTCTTTAGGTAATAATTACCATACGATAGAAGCTTATTCTAAAAATTTACATCTTATAAAAGACTATATCAAAAACAATAATTATAAATTAATTTAAATATGGCTATTAATTTGCAAAAGGGGCAAAGAGAAAATATCGATGCTCCTAAATTTACAATAGGTTTGGGTTGGGATACCAACAGCTCTTCTACAGGTTCTGCATTCGATTTAGATGCCTCGATTTTTATATTAAACGATCAGAAGAAACTGGTTTCTGATGAGAACTTTGTATTCTATAACAACCTGATTTCTCCGGATGGTTCGGTTGAACATACTGGCGATAACTTAACCGGTGATGGTGATGGCGATGATGAGCAGATCAAAATTGATTTAACCAAAACAGATGCTAAAGTAAATGAAATCTGTATTGTGGTAACGATCCATGAGGCAGAAAGCAGAAGACAAAACTTCGGTCAGGTAAGAAATTCATTCATCCGTATTTTTGATGCGGTAACCAACGAAGTAATCTTAAAATATGAGTTGGAAGAAGATTTTTCTATCGAAACAGCGGTAGAGTTTGGTCGGATTTACAAACGTGAAGGCAAATGGAAGTTTGAAGCAGTTGGCGTAGGTATGAAAGGTGGTTTACAGGATTATTTAAACAAATATCAATAATATTATGGCAATCAATCTTGAAAAAGGACAGCGCATCAGTCTGGAAAAAAGCAACGGGAGCAAACTTCAAAATGTTTGTGTAGGCATTAACTGGGGTGCTATTGAAAAGAAGGGCTTATTCGGTTTCGGATCTTCAAAAGAAGCCGTAGATTTAGATGGAAGCTGTGCATTATATAACGAAAATAAACAACTTTTAGAGGTGGTTTACTTTGGCAACCTTAAATCTAAAAATGGTTCGGTAAAACATAGCGGCGACGATTTAACAGGCGATATGGGTGGTGATGATGGTTTGGATAATGAGATCATCACGCTCGATTTTTCTCAACTGGATGCAAACGTTGCTTATGTTGCTTTTGTATTGAACAGTTTTAGAGGTCACGATTTTGGGAGCATTCCATTTGCGTCCATCCGCATTTATGAAGGTACAACCAAGCGTGTAAACGAAGTTTTTGCTAAATTTGATATTGCGCACGGAGCTAATTTTGCAGGGCATGTATCAATGGTAATGGGTGTTTTTTACAAGAAAAACGGCGAATGGAAATTTAATGCCATAGGCGAACCAACCAAAGATAGAAAGCTGGAAGATACCGTTAAAACCGTGACCCAAAATTATTTATAAGCTGCAAAGCCGATAATTGATCAAACTATGGAAACCAACCCAAACGTTACCCAAGCCCTTACTCCGGTAAAACTGGATAAAGAGGGCAATGTGGATCTTGAGAAGATAACTTCCGAGGAAACGACTAAATATAAAGAGATTGGAAAATCGTTAGAACCATCAGATGTTAATTCGATCCTGAATTACGGAAGCGATGCCCAAAACTCAATGGAGAAATACAGTAACGAATTCTTATCGTCTGTACGTACCTACAATAGCGGCGAAGTAGGCGGTTTAATTAACGAACTGCTTACCGAACTGAACTATATCGATGTTTCTGAACTCGAACAAAGTGGTTTTAAGAGTTTTATCTCCAAAATTCCTTTCTTAAAGAGTTTGGTTGTTGATGTAAAAAAACTTTTTCAGAAGTATGATGTGGTGGTGAATAATATTGATAAAATTACCAACAAAATCAAAGCAGGAAGGTTAAATTCAATTAAGGATAACAGTTCATTGCAAACCATGTTCGATAGTAATGTTGGTTACATCCACCAGATGGAAGAACTGATTATTGCCGGACAGCTAAAATACAACGAACTGAATATTAAGCTTGCTGAAATGGAAGGAAGGCCGGCTGATTACCAGGATTATGAAATTGCCGATTTAAGGGATTTCATCAGTCGTTTGGATAAACGACTGGCCGATATGAAAATTGTTCGTTTTATTATGTTGCAATCACTGGCGCAAATCCGCGTGGTACAAAATAACAATACTTCAATTGCAGAAAAGGCACAGTCGATTGTTTCTACAACCATTCCGGTGTGGAAAAACCAATTAACCATTGCAGTTGCTTTACAAAGGCAAAAAGCCAATGTAGAAATGCAAAAAAAGATTTCGGACACGACGAATACCATTTTGCAAAAAAATGCAGAGATGCTGAAACAGAACAGTATCGATGTAGCCAAAGAAAATGAAAAAACTGTGGTATCTTTGGAAACCCTTAAACGTACCACATCATCACTAATTGAAACGCTAAATGAAGTGAAGCAAATTCATGAGGCAGGTGCACAAAGCAGACGTGTGTTGGATGGCGAACTTAAAACTTTGGAAACAGAGTTGAAAAAGAACGTTACGCGGGTGAACTAATTTAATCTATGGATGAATACCGCTTAAATATTCTCAAAAAATCAAGCGCAGAGATCAACCGTTTACAGTTGCTCTCTGTGTTTTTTGATGATGAAGTGATTTATAAAATCTACTTAAGGAGCCAGGTTATTCATCAGCTTTTTGCCAATAATGATGAACTTGAGGTTGAAAAATTAGATCTTTTTCACCTTCAGTTTACCGATAGTGTAATCGAACTGCTTAAAAAGATCAAAAAGAGCAATGAGAAAAATGTTTCGCTCATTTACGATGAAATCGACCTGAACGAGGAGCTGATTGATCGTATGGCGAGTGCACTTGTTGATCAGAAAAGTTTCCAGCAGGATAAACAAAGACAATCGCTTAAAGTTAATTTATCACTGCGAAAATTATTTAGTGTACTGTCCGATTTAAGCGCTGATTTCCCTTTTTCAAAAAACATTAACGTTTTTAGTTCTAAATACGCCAACGATTTTTATTTCGATCTCACCACCGATCAATTTTCTAAACTGATTAATTTTCAGGATAAGCAGGTGTATACCAATGTGTATGCAACTATTGAGAAAAAACTGATGGGAAAGTTGTGTAAATATGATTTTCGAACTGAATTTTATATCGGATTAAAATCTGGTGAGCTGGTAATTGAAATTTATAAGTTTTTGGATATAGATAGTTATTACCTGTTTTTTCCGAGCAGGAACCTGTTTTTGTTCTGCGATTTAACCATTTTAAACGATTTGGATAAGTCTACAAATCTTTCTGAAAGAGAAAGGATTGTACAGGAGCTGCAGTATAAAAACGATAAACTGCAAAGTAATGCTGCGGTGTTGAAAACGGCTATCCCAAAAGAAGTTGTTAATTTACTGGAAGACAGTTATCATAAAATTTCGGATATTAATTTCTTAAATCACCTCAATAATTTCGACGTACAATCAAATATTTTAAAAACGATGCTTAAAACGGATTTGTTTTAAGGGTTAATTCCTAGCCAAAGGAATCAATCATTATTTTTTTCGTCACACTGAATTGATTTCAGGGGCTATCCTGCTAATTAAAGCGATTAATAACTTCAGTATTTTTTGAAGCGCAAAACCAGTGGTGCTTGGTAAAATACTATCCCGCTTTTACTCCAAGTCCTCAATCATGCTTCGTTCCGGGCTTTACTTACAATCGGGGCTGTGAATGAATGGTCTCTGCATCAATCATTAAGAAATACCGCCGCTTGTAAAAAGCTTATTGCTATTTAAGTGTTTAATTTGTTATCTTCTTAAATAGAAAAGTTAAGGTATTAAGAAGTCAAGTTTTTAAAACTTGACTTCTTTTCTCTAAGATGCGACAATTACCTCGTCAATACCGCCAACTTATGTTTAAACAACTCAATTGTTCTACTCCAGGCCAGTTTTGCTGCAGCTTCATTGTATCGGGTAGGTGAGGTGTTATTGTTAAATGCATGGTTTACACCATCATAAATGTATATTTTATAATCAATTTTATTTTCCTTTAAGGCTTGCTCATAAGCTGGTATTCCTGCATTAATGCGTTCATCCAAACCACCATAGTGTAGCATTACACTGGCTTTAATTTTCTGAACATCGGCAGCATTTGGCTGTGCGCCATAGTAAGCAACGGCAGCTTGCAATTTGGGATCGTTAACGGCTAATTTATTTGCCATTCCACCGCCCCAACAGAAACCCACACAGCCTACTTTACCGTTTCCATCTTTTCTATTGCGTAAGTATTCCAGTCCTTTTAAATAGTTCTGCAAGTTTTTTTCAGGATCTAACTTACCTATCAGTTCGCGGCCTTTATCTTCATCGGCAGGTGTACCGCCCAATGGAGAAAGTGCATCTACTCCAAGAGCTAAGAAACCTTCTGCAGCCACACGTTTTGTTACGTCAATAATATGTGGGTTTAACCCGCGGTTTTCGTGTATTACCAGTACGCAGCCTAAGTTCTTTTTTTCCTTTGGTTTGGCTAAAACCGCTTTCATATCAACATCAATGCCTGGATAGGTAATGTTTTCAACTTCAATATCATCACTTTGGAAATCTGCAGCTGAAGCATAATTATTTTCGAGCATTGGCAAAATAGTCATTGCAAGTGCTGTGCTGCCCGCAAGAACAGCCAATTTTTTCATAAAATCTTTTCTGCCGATCTGACTATGGGTATACTCATCATACAGGTTGATTATTTTCTGATCCATCTTATTGATTTTGATTTACTTTACAAGATAAACAAGGGAGTTGAGATTTTAGCCGCATTGCCTAAAAGTTACAATACATTTCTTCCCATTTTTTAATCATTGCTACGCGGTGTTTGGTATATCTGGGCGTTAAAAAAGTATTCGACCAATCATCATAGTTGTCGTAAAAGAATTTTAAAAAGAAAATATGAAAGGTAATGCCGAGGAAAGGAATGGCTTTTAACTCATCATCAGTTAAGGGCCTCACTTGTTGGTAGGCATTTAAAAAAACTTCAAAATCCTTTTCAGCCTGTTCTTTAGCGATCAGGTTATTCAGTTGATGGAAGAAATAATGGTTAAGGAAAGTCATTAAATCATTGATCAAATAACCTTCACCCGCAAAATCGAAATCAAAAAATGTAATGTTCCCTGCTTCATCAAAATGGAAATTTTTAGGGAAGAGATCGTAATGGCAATAACCATAACTGAACTTGGATGTGTCAAATTCTTCGAATTTTTTTACCACTCTATCAGCAACATCAGAAAGGTATTTAAATTCTACAGGCATTTCTGCAAAGTGAGGTTTTAAAGTTTGCAATGGCCCGGCTAAGGTAGTTTCAAAATTGAATACCGGACGTGGATTATGGAGCTTGATTGAAGAGGTACTTTGATGCAGTTTGGCTATATCCTTTCCCAATTGAATGAGCTGTGTTGATTCAAGATCTAAAATAACCTTTCCTTCAGCAAAAGAAAAAAGTATGCCGTTCCGTATCCCTTCAATGGCATCAAACTGCTGAATCTGTTTACCATTTACATCTTTTATAGGGTAAGAAACCGAATTTCCATTTGCTTTTAAAATATTGAGCAGTTCTACTTCTGCTTCAATTTGGTTCAGCTTTCTGTGTACATCACGGTAAATTTTGAAGATGTATTTTTTGTTCTTATTTTCCAGGATATACGCATCACTTACATTTCTAATCAAAAGCTTACAGGTTGTATCGGGCTGTAAATGATAAGCTTCAATTAAATAATCTTTTAAAGCAGTTGCTGATAATGTGGAGTATTGTGCGGGGAAAATGTTTTGCATAAGTAGCGCGTTTGGGGTTTCAAATATAAATGTTAGAAACGACTTCCTAATCATTAAATAAGACTACTTTACCAACCTTAGCAGCGTGGTGCTGAACATGTTTCAGCTTTTTTTTTTGAGATCATTATTGATAAAAATTTAAAATTAAATGGATAGATTTCCAATACAAGATTCGGAATTGCTTTACACCGCGTTAAAATTATAAAATAAAAAAGCGCCATTTCCTCGTTGTAGGATTGGCGCTTTGGATATTTAAACGACTAGTTTAAAAGTTTAACTCATTTGCAATTTAATTGGCCCGAAAACCTTTCGGGGTACACTGCATCTGGCGTTTGAAAAATATGTTAAAATTGGCCGGGTATTCAAAACCCAAACAATAAGCAATCTGTGCAATATTCCACTCTGTATGTTTCAATAGAGCTACAGCCTCAGTTGCAATCCTCCTCGAAATATGCTCTGAAGTGGTTTTTCCTGTTACTTCTTTTACTGCATGATTTAAATGATTTACATGTACCAATAAGCGGCAGGCGAAATCATGAGCTGTTTTTAACTCCAGAATATGCTCTGTAGAACCAATGGGGAACTGCCTTTCCAGTAATTCAAGAAATAATGAAGTTAACCTTGCCGAGGCGGTGTTCTGTTTGAAAACAGCATCCTGTGGTTTTACTTTTAAAGCCTCATGTACAATCAATTGAACATAATTTCTCAATAAATCATATTTATGGATGTAATCACCATCCATTTCTTTCATCATTTTGGTAAATATATCCCTTAAGGTTATTTCCTGCTCCTCATCAATATGTATTACGGGACTATCGTTAATGCGCCATAACAAAGAATCGCGAAGGGTTTCGTTGCGGTTATGGATAAAATTTTCAGTAAACAAGCAGAAAAAACCAGCAGGCTTTGGCGAAGTACTTTCCCATGAATACGGGATATTCGGGTTGGTAAATAATAGCGCCCTGCCTTTAATTTCGATCTGTGCATCAGGGTAATGCAAAATCCCGTTGCCAATGATTAATGAAATTTTATAGAAATCCCTCCGGCTAAAAGCTGATGGTACATTGGTACAAACGGTACCGCGGTTAAAAACATTGAAATGGCCAATGTCGTTAATCATTCCTAAACTTGGCGTAGGAATTTCCGGACGGGTGATTTTTAATTTATTATAAAAATCTTCCAGGGTTTCCTTTTTTTGAAGGGTAGAAAGCTCTTGATTTTTTGATAACATAACTTAAGTGCTTAATACGTAAAGTTAGGGTTTAATCAGCGTTCCTTCATGCATTTCTTCCGTAGGTTCTGCAACTAATTTGTCACCTTCTGCCAAATCCCCAAAAACTTCAACCTGATCATCCGTTTCTCTGCCTTTTTTAACAGCTACTTTAACCGCCTTATTATCTGCTGCTTTTAATACAAATAATCCTTCGCTGGTATCTAACAAGGCTTTTTTGGAGATAATAAAAGTACTTGCATTGGCGGGAAGCGGAATATTTACTTCGGCCACCATACCTGGCAATAAAACTTTTGATGCATTTGGAACATCCATTTCAATACGTTCAGAGCGAAGGCGGAGATCTAAAGCACCTGATAAACGTTTCACTTTTGCTTTAAAAATTTGACTTGGCAAAGATTTAACCGTAAAACTGATTTCATCTCCTGCTTTTAAATAACCTGTATAAACCTCAGGAATGGAAACCGCTAAACGCAAGTTTTTCTGATCTTGTAAAGTAAACAGCGGCAAATCAGAACCCTTGCCTGTTGGGCCCACATAGGCACCTAAATTTACATTTCTGGCAGAAATAATTCCACTGAAAGGTGCCCTGATTGTTAAATAATCCTGCACGGAGCCCACTTCTTTATAGGCCGCTTTGGCTGCTTCGAGTTGAGCTAAATCAGCATTCTTTTTGGCCAAAGCCTGATCCAAATCGTTGGTAGAAATCGTACCAGGTGTTTTACTGGTTTCGTACAAACGGTTGTAATTGGCTTTGCTTGCTGTATAAATGGCTTCCTGTGCTTTTATTCTCGATTGAGTTGCGGCAAGTTGCGAGGTCATTTCTGGTGCTTCTAAAGTCATCAACAACTGGCCCTTACTAACTTCTGATCCAATATCTACCTTCAAGCTTTTTACAAAACTGCTTACTTTAGCATATAAATCAACCTGTTGTAAAGCAATTAGTTCTCCTGGTAAACTCAATTTGGTTGATAGCTTTCCCTTTTTAAGGTCGAAAGTTGCAATAGCTGCCTCTTTTTCCTTCTTGGGTGCTACTTTCGATTCTGAGTGCCCGCAGCCATAAATAGCTGTTAACATTAATAATCCTGAACTTATTAATCCTGTTGAAAATATCTTCGTATTCATTTGTTGATGATGATTTATTCGTTTTCTTGTAAACCTTTAATGTAATGGATGCTTTCTTCGTCTTCCGGATCGAGCGATATTGAATTGGTAGTCTGTTTACCTTGAACCCATGCAAATACCAGTGGCAAGATAATTAATACTGCGAATGTTGAGGCCAACAACCCACCTATAACTGCCCTTCCAAGAGGTGAAACAGCTCCACCACCTTCTCCATGGCCAATTGCCATTGGTAACATCCCTGCAATCATCGCAATACTCGTCATTATAATCGGCCGTAAACGTAATGCTGCGGCTTCGCGTGCAGATTCGAGCGCATTACCATTGTGTTTTCTCAGTTGTTCGGCATTGGTAATCAATAGCACCGCATTGGCAATAGATACCCCAACCGACATGATAATTCCCATGTAAGATTGTAAGTTTAAGGTTGATCCGGTGATGGTTAAAAGTAATAATGAACCTAAAATTACGGCCGGTACTGTAGCTAAAATGACCAAAGGCACTTTAAACGACTGGAAATTGGCTGCCAACATCAGAAAAATTACTACAATGGCCACAAATAGGCCCGATTGCAAACTGTCTAACGTATCGGTTAAAACTTTACTTAACCCTATGGCGTTAACTTTTAATCCCCGCGGCAGTTCGCCAACGTTTTTAATGGCTTTTTCTACATCTTTTGAGGCTGCACCTAAATCGGTATGGTAAAGGTTTGCCGTAACTGATAGAAAAGGCATGGCACCGATGTTGTCATTTTCACCAGCAGTGGTATCGGGTGTAATTTTCGCTACATCGCTTAGTACAGGTCTGGCCGAGTTTTTTAATAAAGGAATTTCTCCGATATCATCCTTGCTCGTCATTTGGTTAAGCGGTACCTGTACCTGTACGCTGTATGGTAAGGCGGCTTTTTCATCCAGCCATATGTTTTTATCTGTATAACGTGATGATGAAGTTGAGGCAATTAATGATCGCGAAATATCAGCCATATCTACTCCGATTTGTGCAGCACGCGTTCTGTCGATATCGATATTTAATGACGGGTATTTAATGGGTTGCGCAATCTGAACATCCCTCATGTAGGGGATCTGCTTCAGTTCTGCTAAAATTTTATTTGCATATTTTTCATTCAGTTTTTTGTTTTTACCGGCAATGCGTACCTCTACAGGGGTGGGAGAGCCCTGGCTCAATACTTTATCTGTTAATTCTATCGGTTCAAAAGAAAGCTTAACATCAGGTAATACCTGTTTAATTTTCGCCCTGAACTGATCTTTAAAATCGTCCATGTCTTCCTCAAAATCCTTTAAGCTTACCTGGAAAACAGCTTCATGCGGACCAGCCATAAACTGGTAAATTGGGTTTACCGAAAATTGCGCCGGGTGCTGCCCAACATACACTGAAGAAATGCCCATATGCTCTTCGCCAACCATTTTTTTCAGCTCTGCCAATACTACATTTGCTTTTTCTTCCGTACGTTCTAAACGGGTTCCATCTGGTGCACGCAAACGCAACTGAAATTGGCTTGAGTTTACTCTTGGTAAAACATCGCGACCAATATTAACCAATAATAATGCAGCCAGACCAATAATGATCACTAAATAAGCCAATACCACTGGTTTTCTATGTGGCAATATGCGATCAAGGAAACGCATAAAACGGTTTCTGAATTTATCGAAGAAACCAATTTTACCGTTGCCACTAAAATCTTCACGTGCTACCAAAACCTTTTTCTGGTTAAGGGTATCTTTTTCCGATTCGAGTGTAATGCCTGTTGCGTTAAAATCAGCTTCATCCTGTGTAATGCCGGGATGGTTTTCATTTCCTTTTTTTTGATGTGCCACCATAAGCCAGTTGGCCATAATCGGCACAAAAGTTTGCGATAACAAGAAGGAAACCACCATTGAAAAGCCAATTGCCAATGCCAATGGTAAAAATAATGCACCAGGAATTCCCGTCATCGTAAAAGCAGGTGCAAATACGGCAAGGATACAGAACAGAATCAATAATTTAGGGAAAGCAATTTCCTTACAGGCATCCCAAATGGCCAGTGCCTTGGGTTTTCCCATATCAAAATGCTGGTGGATATTTTCTATGGTCACTGTAGATTCATCAACCAAAATGCCAATAGCTAAAGCTAATCCGCTCAACGTCATGATGTTAATTGTTTGTCCGAATAACTTTAGGAACAACACCCCGGCAATGATTGATGTTGGGATTGTTAAGATTACAATTAAGGCAGCGCGTTTATCGCCCAGGAAAAGTAAAACCATCAATCCGGTTAATATTGCACCAATTGCGCCCTCGCTGATTAAGCTTTTTACCGCATTAATTACATAAACAGATTGATCAAACTCATAAGAAAGCTTAACATCTTCGGGTAAGGAACTTTGGATGTTTGGTAAATTTTTCTTTAAATTTTTAACCACTTCCCAGGTTGATGCATCGCCAGATTTGGCAATACTTAAATATACCGAACGTTTGCCATTGATTAAGGCATAACCGGCCACTAAATCGGCCCCATCTTTCACTGTAGCCACATCGCGCAGTTGCAGATTTTGTACGCTGCCTTTAAATAAAGGAATGTTTTCGAACTCTTTAACCTTTTTTATGGTGTAATTGGTAGGGGTAAGGTAGTTTTTATCACCTATTCTTACATTTCCTGAAGGCGCAGTCTGGTTGTTTAACCTAATGGCCTCCACCACCTGATCTACCGTTAAGTTATGCGAACGTAGCAGTGAAGGGTTAACGTTTATCTCTATCGTTCGGGGGCTACCACCGAAAGGAGCAGGAGAAAGCAAGCCCGGAATGGCCGAAAAACTAGGGCGAACATAGGTATTGGCTAAATCCTGCAATTCATTATTGGTACGGATAGGGCTGCTTAATACCAACTGTCCAACGGGAAGAGAAGAGGCATCGAAACGGATAACGAAAGGCGGTTGCGAGCCTGGCGGGAAAATGGCCTGTGCCCTGGTAGAAAGTGCACTTAACTCTGCTGCGGCCTGAGCCATATTGGTGCCTTCGTAATAGGTTAATTTCATCAACATTAAACCTTGCGTGTTTTTGGTTTCGATGCTTTTGATACCGTTTGCGAAAAGTAAAATATTAACGTATTGTTTACCAAAATAAGCTTCCATTTGGTCGGGTGTGTAACCGCCAAAAGGGTGGGCAATGTAAATCACCGGAAGGTTCATTTGTGGAAGAATATCAACTTTAATCTGGTTGATGGCCCCGATACCGAAAAAGAACAATCCTGCTACTAAAACCAGGATGGATATGGGTTTGCGAAGTGCGAAACGTATTAAGTTCATTTATATAGCCAGATTAAAATTCATTGATAAATATGTCATAATTGCCCAATGCTGCCGATTTTAAAAGCAAGGCCTGCCAAACATTGGTAAATGCAATATCGCGATCGGTTTCTGCACGGTTTAAGGTAAATAATGCCTGTGTAAGGTCAACCAGTGTAGTTAATCCATTTTTGTAAAGCGTATTTTTTTGCAGGTATGCATCAGATGCTGCTTTTACCTGGATAGGTGCTTCGCGGTAATTCGCCAGGGCATTTGCGAGTTTGGTTTCTGCAAGGGCCAGTTGTGCTTTCAATTGTTGATCAACCATGTTGTATTCTTCTTTTAAACCCTGACTGATGTATTCCTGTGCCCGTACCTGCGGTCGGTTTTTAAGTAATGTAGAGAGATTCCACGTCATTCCTATGCCAATCAAATAGTTTCCACGTGTAGGATTAATGCCATCAGCATAACCGGTAGAATAAGCAGTTTGATCTAGCGCATAGCCGGAGCCAAAGCCTGATCCTCTGCCCTGCATTACACCAAAGAAAGTAAATGTTGGATAGTATAATTTTTTGAAATAGCTAACCTGTTGCTGACTAACATCCACGCGGTTCTGGTAAAACTTTAACAGGGGATGCGAAGTTTTGATGACTGTATCCTGGAGCAGATTGTTAGGTATTCGCGTAATGGAGGCTGTATCTACATCATAGGATGTTGCGGTTACGCCCATTAAAACACCTAAGCGGTTGGCCTGTTCCTGTTCCAGATCTTTTGCTTTTGTGAGCGCAATTTTCGCATTAGAAACCTCTGCTTTTGCAAAAGAAGAATCAACGCCAGCAATTAAGCCATTTTTAGCCCTGATTACTGCAGTATTTTTAAAAGTAATTGCTCTATTGAGGTTGTTTTGTTGTGATCTGGTTAACCGTTGTGCGGCCAATAAATTAAGATATGCAGCAGAAACACGGATTTCTTGTTGAAACTTTTCCTGTTCCAGGTCATTTTTGTCTCTTTGATAAGCAGCATCAGCAATTTTGATGCGTTCTCTGATTTTTCCGAAAGTGAAGAAATCCCAGTTAACATTCGCAAGGTACAACCCGCCGAAGGCAGCTTTCCAATTTTGTTTGTCTAAAGCTGGTCCAGATGAGGCAGTTCCTAAGCCACCTAAACCATATTGTGGACCATTTTGGCCATTTATGGTTCCATAATCCTGTTGCGCACTCAGGCTGAAATTTGGCAGATATTCTCTTCGTGCCTGCTGGATGGAGGATTTTGATGCATTAGCATAATTATTTTTGGCTTTAATGGTGCCATAATTAATTAAAGCGGTGTTTACAGCCTGTTTTAAACTCAGCGTTTGTGCGCTTACACTGAAAGGGGAACTAAAAAAAAGTGATAACGATAAACAAAATAAAGATATACGATGCATAGTGTATAATTTACACGGCAAATGTAAATTATGGCAGCAATATCAAAGTATTCGGTTCAAATCAAAAATTATGCGAATCAAATAATCATCGAATTGTTACTTAAGCAAAGTTGTAAATTATTTCGAAAGGTTAAATAGAATATAATCGTGTTTTTACATACTCAACATAACCACATTAGGCTTTAATGGGCGCAAAAAGCAAATTGTGATTTTATCGGCCTTTCTAGAAATGAAAACATTGTTTAAAGATCACTCCACTTCGCGGTGCTTCGGTCGGGATGACGATTTTGCTTCCTTACTAGAAAGATTGCTTCGTGCCTCGCAATGCCGACCGCTATACCGGAGTTCGTTAGTAATAGCTTGCAGAAGAACCAAATTTGATGTGAAATTTCGTCCTTTTCGACAGTAGTGGAGAAATCTTATAAACTGATATTAATAACATGTTACAAAAAGTACTGAATATGCTTTACTGTTCTGTATAGCTTTTAAAGTTATCAAGTATGGCCTGCCATCCTCCACGCTGCATTTCAACAGGATTGGTAGATTCAGCGTCGAAAGTTTCAGTAATCCTGGTTTGTTCACTTAATGCATCAAAAATAATGCTCACAGTTCTACCATCCTCAAGCGTATATTCTATTTTTTTGTTGGTATCAACTGTGGTGTACGTTCCGCCGAAATCAAAACTCATGCTACCATCTTTTGCAGCCATGGTACTTTTAAATTTACCACCAACTTTTAAATCGTTTTCCGAATATGGAGTATGCCACTCAGGTGAGGCAAAACTCCATTTAGTAATATGATCAGGGTTGTTCCAAAATTCCCATACTTTTTCTACAGGCGCATTTACAGTGGTTTCAACAGTAATTGAAGTTCTATTTTCCATGTTTTGTTTGTTTAAATTGTATATGTAAAGTTATGTTAACTTTTACAAGTGCAAAAGTGCTAATGCGACAAAAAAGGGTGTAGAATAACCTCAATTACTATCCTTGAACAAAAAATCCTTAGCTAACGCAGTTCGTTATAAATAAAGATCACAGTATCTGTAGAAACCAATCCGCTAATGTTGCCGCCAGTGTAGGTTACTTTATAGCTTGATCCTTTTTTTAGGTCGTAAGCTTTTAATAAATCAGCGTTTCCTACAAGGCTATCACCAGGGTTTACCTTGGCATAGCTCGAGGCCGGAGGTGGCATTACCCTTTTAGCCATTGCGCCTTTGTATTGCGCTTCTTCGCCTTTCTCATTGGTTATACTTAGGTAACTGCTCGTTAGCGGTTCAAACGGCGTATGCCAAATACAAAAACTTTTGGTGGCGGTTGTATTATTGTATACCACAAATCTTAATAATAATGGATCGCCGGGCGTTACGTTTCCGTTTACTTTGATTTTAGCTACCAATGAATCGCTTTCATTTTGAGTTGTACCATTTTCGCTTTTGCTGTTGGCTGTATTTCTGGTGGCTTCGCTACAGGCAGAAAACAATAATAAAAGAGCAGGGATAATTAATTTAATGTTTTTCATGAGATGTTTTTTGTTTATATAAGCAAATGGAAATTGATAATGTTTGATTGGAATCTGATTTTACTAAAACGATTAACTATTTTGATTAAATGAATTTAATGCAGGTTGTAAATTTGCATTTTAAATGGTTTTGGATTGCTATTCGCGAAGGATGGAAAGTTTTAATGCAATTAATTAGCGTTCACTAAAAAGTAGGCAATGCGGCAGGCGTAACCTGTTGATTTTTGGTTATGCATATCGCTGATGCGAATGCTTAACTTGTGTTCGCCAGCCCCTAATTGATCGGCAAGTAGCAGGTACCAAGGTAAATGCAAGCCCGAACTCCATTGGGTGTAAAGATCGACCATTTTTTCAGCGCCATTATCTATCCGATAGTGCAGTGCGCCGGCATCGGGACCAGATAATACTGCAATTCCGACCGCATTACCTTTAAAAACCAAATCGAAAGTGCTGTTTCTGGTGGTGCTTTCTAAAACAGGGATATTTACAAAACCGGTTCTGGTATCGATGCCATCATTGGGTTTCCAGTTTTTATTGATGTTAAACGTATTTAAATTTCCGGCAGCAGTAATGTTTAGATACTGCCCTTTGGTATATGCAAATTTATCAATGATTTTGGGAATCCCTGCTGATGCTTTTTTAGTGTTTTTCTGGTTTTCTTCGAGAAAGGTTTTTATCGTGTTAAAATAAAGTTGTTGGCCAAATGGTGATGGATGAAGATCCTTAAAATCATTTTTCCAGGTAAATTCTCCGTTGGCTATGCGTTTATCTACTTCTAAAGCGAGGTTAATAAATGGCAAATGATAATATTCGGCCAAATCGCTATGTATTTTTACTTCAGCGGGGATTGTACCTTTATTAAAATCTTCGTTTTTATTTTCATCGGCAAATGCCATCAGTACAATATCGGTTTTTGGATTTTTACTTAAAGTGTGTCTGATTATGCCTTCTAACGCCCGTTTTTGGGTTTGTTCCGGTGTTCCATTCACATGGTCATTCACTGCCGATTCTACAAATAACAGGTCTACTTTTCCACTATCCAACACATCGCGCTGCAAGCGGAAAGCATGGGGTAAACTTCCTAATGATGGGATACCTGCGTTAATAAATTTAAATTTGTTTTGAGGATAGGTTGTGCTGAGGTAATTGCATACCAAACCGCGCCAGCCTTCCATATTGGTAATCGATCCACCTAAAAATGCAACAGTTACCGGCTCATTTTTGGTCAGTTTTTCGGCTGTATTGCTGCTAAAATTATTAAATGTAATAAATGAAGAAGATTCAAGTTTGTTTTGTGCAACGCTTTTAGCATTTAATGCAGTTAACAAAACCATTAAGTAAAGAAAAGAGGTTAATTTCATATCAATCAGATTAAGCCAAAAGTAATGAAATTTGTAAAGTATTATTGGATAGATTCGTGCAGAAAACTGCCATCCATTTGGTATAATTTAACGTATGTAACTATAAACCCTAATAAATTTATGAAAACGAAGATAACAACCCTTGTATTAACCTTTATATGCATTGTATGTATAGCCACTCAAGCTCAGGAAAAAGCACAAATGAAAATCCAACGGATAGAGGTAGGAAGTAAAATTCCTGATTTTATACTGAAAGATGATGCCGGGAAAGATTTTAAGGTTAGCAATTATATCGGAAAGAAAAAACTGGTAATTTATTTTTACCCGAAAGACGAAAGTAGTGTTTGCACTAAAGAAGCCTGTGCATTTAGGGATAGTTACGAAGAATTTAAATCAACTGATGCTATAATTATCGGAATAAATTCTGGAAGCCTGCAAAGTCATGCCGATTTTAAGAAACACCATAATTTGCCATTTACCCTTTTGAGTGATCCAAATAATGAAGTTTTAAAAATGTTTGGTGTTAAGGACGTAATGTTTTTAACCGGTAGAGAAACGTTTTTAGTAGGCCTGGATGGAAAAGTAGTATTCAAATTTAAAGGTATGCTTAAAGGTGATGAACATGCCAGTAGTGTGTTGGCTTTTTTAAAAAAGAAATAATTTAAGCCCTAATTATAAATGCAGATGACCATTTAAAAGCAATCTTTCACTTGAAGGGCAATTTTAAAGATAACTATTATTTGAAAAATCAGGAGCGCGATTTGGACCCTCGATGTAGGCTTGTTCCCGATTTTCATTTTGTCCAGATGAATATTCGTAGGTGGCAATCATTAGGGGCCAGGTAGCACAAGCAATGCCAAGCTGATCGGCGGGATGGATTGTTTTTAGCAAATTATTTAATAAATCCGGTAGCAGCCGTTATGATTTTTGATCAGTATGAGCCGCTACCGAAGCATTGCTAAAAGCTATTCTTGCAATAATGTATTGTGATGTTAAGCTACTTAGTTATTTCCCTACTAAGTAGTGGTTGCCAACTTTTTCTTTCTTCTAAACCTTTTTACCTGCCCCATATGTTCAGTAGGTATATTGTCGCCGAGCAATTTGCCCCAGGGTTTAAGTCCTTCAATCCGATCGAAAATAATTTTTAGTACCGCAATAAATGGAATGGAAAGGAACATGCCCGGTACTCCCCACAATGCTGCTCCCATTAATACAATCACGATGGAAATTAAGGCATTTATTTGCACCTTGCTCGATACAATACGCGGTACAAGAATGTTATTGTCAATAAATTGGATTAATGCATAAGCCGCAATAATTAACAGTTGAGTGGTAAAACCATCTTTGGTTAAAGTGGCCATTAATACGGGTAAAGCGATGGCTATAATACCACCAATATAAGGTAACAGGTTCAGTATTGCCCCAATAACGCCAATTAAAATCGCATTTTGCACTCCAAGAATTAACAAGGCTGCAGAATTCATTACTGCCACAATCGAGGTTTCGATCAGTAAGCCAATAATGTAACTTTGGATTGCAGCTTTGGTTTCGCCCAAAATCTCTGCAACTTTTTCTTTGTTTTCTTCCGAAAATACTTCGTAAATAAAATTAAGAATCAAGGTTTTGTATAACAGAATCAAGAAAGTATAAACAGGAATCAGGAACACAACACTTAAAACCCCCATTAAGCCACTCAGCGTTTGGCCAATTAATGCTTTGCTTCCATTTGCAGCATCGTTAACCATTTGCATTTGCTTTTGCGACGAGATGCCTAAAGTTGTTTGCAGCCAATGCCTGATTTCTTCTAACAATTGAGATAGTTTTTGTTTAATGCTTTCCAGGTCATCAAAAAAGTGAGCCACTTGAGAGGAGAGAAAATAAAGTATGGCCACTACCACTAAAATTCCAATAAGCATTGATAATATGATGCTTAATATTTTGGGCATTTTTCGTTCGAAACGATTGGTGAGTGGATTTAGCAGAATGGCTATTAGCGCGGCAAAGGCCAGTGGCACAAGGATATCCCTCAGCACACTCATCATAAATACAGTAATTACAAGCCCTAATAAAATTACAGGAGCCTTGATGTAAAATGGGTAAGTTTTAAGCATTTGTATATTGTTTCGTCGTTCAATAACCGTAATGTAACAAAATTGTTTTAAAGTTATGTAGATCTTATGGGAATGCAATTTCGGTTGCAGGTATCTTTTTTATTTCATTCCATTGAAATGGTAAACAATGTTAAGTTATTTTATAAATTTATCATCAATTTGTGTCTTTTTAACGGTAAATTCCCAATGAAAAATTATTTTTCAATAGTCATCTGTCTCTTCCTTTTTGTTAATGTTATTCAGGCTGCCGAAGTTGATACGGCTTCTACCTATAGCAAATCGATGAAGAAGAATATCAAAGCTGTAGTTATTAAACCTGATAGTTATAAAACCGGAAAATCTTTTCCGGTGGTTTACCTGCTTCATGGTGCTGGTGGCAATTATGCAGAGTGGGTTAAAAAAGTACCTGGAATTAAAAATCTGGCCGATCAGTATCAGTTTATCATCGTTTGCCCTGATGGAAATGTAACGAGCTGGTATTTCGATAGTCCGGTTGATCCCGAATGGAAATATGAAACCTATGTAGCCAAAGAGTTGGTAACTTATGTTGATGAACATTACAAAACCATTGCCGAAAAGAAAGGCCGTGCAATTACGGGTTTGAGTATGGGTGGGCATGGTGCGCTTTATCTGGCCATTAAACACCCTGATGTATATGGTGCCGTTGGCAGTATGAGCGGTGGTGTGGATATTAAGCCTTTTCCAAATGGATGGAATATATCAAAACGATTGGGACCTGAGGATGAATATCCTGAGCGTTGGAAACAGAATAGTGTGATTGATATGATTCACAAAATAAAACCTGGCTCGCTTGCCATTGCAATTGAATGCGGTACTGAAGATTTTTTTTATAAAATGAATGTGCGTTTGCACGATGAGCTTTTGTACAACAATATCCCGCACGATTTTACAACCCGGCCCGGTGTACATAACTGGGATTACTGGGCAAATGCCATCAAGTTTCAGAGTGTTTTTATGAATAATTATTTTAATACCAAATAATAAGGTGTTTTTTTTAGCAATAAAGAAATTTAATGTGGTGATACGCATACAGGCTGCATTAAAACTGATACATCATTTTAGATAAAAAATTAACTTTTAGATTACATACAAAATAAAGACTTACCATATTTTTGACCGTTCTCGAAATCTTATTTATAAAACAGGAAACGAAGATTTAAAACCAAAAATGAAATACTTAGTCAAAGAAATCAGTGAAGGAAACTGCGATATTACTTTATTGCCAGAAAACTTGAATGACAGAAATCTTTTAGCCGAAACTACAAAAGGCCTTCAACACGATTATCAAGAAACTATCCAGGCACATTATGAGCATGCATTAAAAAATGAAGTTCATGGTAATGCTGCATTTGTTTCCTTAAACAACGAACAAAGTAACTATCCGAAAAGAGTAAATGTGAATTATCAGATTATTTTAAGCTAACAGTCTGTTTTACTGAGCAAGCGTTTGAGGCTGTTATTTTAGTTAAGACGTTTGCATTTGAATTAATGGTCGGTGAGGAACCGACCATTAGAAAGATTTTAAAAGCATCGCGGTAAGGCTACAGGCCTAACTGAATCGTAATTGCGCGAAGGCTTTTTCAGCCTGCGAAACAATTTACAATGATCGCTTTTTGCTATTGCTTTAAAAATGCTTCGTACCTTAACAATGTCGATCGTACAATTGGTGCTTTGTGATTCATTTTTTTCTGTAGTTGAAAACGATTATTAAATAGAATTTTTCGCTAACATATAAATGTGGAGATCATTAATAATTAAAAGTAAAGCCTCCTCCAAGCCCCATATCACTATCGTAATGGGTAGAAATTGCAATGTATTTGGTAAGTATGTAGCGAAGGCCAGCGGCATATTCTTTATCGGTATTAACCATAAAATTAGCTCGTAACCGTTTAGATACCGGTATATCTTCTCTCCCAAGTTGAAACCTCAGTTTTCCATTTCCATCAATCCTGGCATCGGCAACCAATAACATGGGTAGGGTATAGGCAATACCGGCAACAATTGTTTTTCTGTTTTCTTTGTTGCTAAGCTGGCCGAACATATTACGTTCGTCACTTCCAAAGATATTTTTTTCATCAGGATTAAATTTTTTGTAATGGTAATCGAAGCCTACATAAGGAAACAGCCATTGGTTTCGTCCAATGTATCGGCCAAGCGTGGTTTCACTTTCATACCCCATCATGGCATTGGTGCCTAAATGCCACATGGTATTGAGCGACCAGCGGGTTTGTGCCAACATCAACTGACCATCGCTACCACTGCTTTCTATACCGATCCGGCCCATTGAGTGTGGCATCCTATCGTCCCAAAATAATCTGCGTTGGGCAAGTTTTGGATTTGGCAAATCAGGGTTTGGCGCAGAGTTTTCATAACTGAATACCCTGCCCATGCCACTCATCATGTGGTATAATATATGGCAATGAAAAAACCAGTCTCCGCCCGCTTCCGATGCTGCAAATTCAATGGTATCCCTTTCCATAGGCATAATATCGAGTACATTTTTCATTGGTGCATATTCGCCCTGTCCATTTATTACCCTAAAATCGTGGCCATGCAAATGCATCGGGTGGCGCATCATGCTATTGTTGTAAAGAATGATTCTTAAATTTTCTCCCCTTTTAATCAAAATCTTATCTGATTCTGAAACAGTTTTATTATCTAATGTCCACACATAACGGTTCATGTTTCCGGTAAGATCGAATTTTAAGGTTCTTAACGGCCCTTTAGGTAGAATCGTTTTTTTAGGATCGCGCAGCATGTTGTAATTTAAAGTAACAACCTTTGCAGGTTCGGTATTCATATTCATGCCCGCCATTTGGTCTGGATCATGCGTATCAGTACCATTTTCCGGCCCTGTAATCTCCGGATACATTACGGTATTCATGTCCATAACCTGATTTTGCATTTTCATGCCTTTCATTTCAACCATGTTTCCATTCATGTCCATCATGTCGTTCATCATCTTCATTCCGGCGAAATATTTTAGTTTTGGCATTTTTCCTGCTGAAACTTTTTCACCATCTCCCAGCCATAAGGAGGCCGATTTTGTCCTGTCTTCGGGGGTAACTAAAAATTCGTAACTTTTATTTTCCGGAATGGTTACCACCACATCATAGGTTTCTGATACTGCAATAATCAACCTGTCTACCTCTACAGGTTCAACATCATTTCCATCGGTTGCTACCACGGTTATTTTTCCGCCAGCATATTTAAGCCAGAAATAGGAGGATGCACCTGCATTGGCAATGCGCAACCGTACTTTATCACCCGCCTTAAATTGAGGATTACTAACTTCATTTTTCCCGTTTATCAAGAATTTATCGTAATAAACATCGCTTACATCCATCGCATTCATTCGTTTCCACTCGTTGGCCACCTTGGTTTTAAAATTGCCAGTCCGAATGGCTTCCGTATAACTCTGGGTGGTTCCTTTTTTAATGGAAAACCAATCTGTAGCTGCATGTAAACTCCTTTGTACTTCCATGGGGTTCATATTGGTCCATTCGCTCAATACCAAGGGGATGGAAGGAATATCCCACTCTTTTCTTTTTTGGATGATAAATGCGCCATACATGCCAATCTGCTCCTGAAGCCCGGTATGGCTATGGTACCAATGTGTGCCGTTCTGCACAATCGGAAACCTATATAGATGCGTTGCACCTGGTTTAATAGGCATCTGTGTCATATTGGGTACACCATCATAACGGTTAGGCAAAAAAAGCCCATGCCAATGTAAAGAGGTTTCTTCTTTTAGCTTATTGTGTACATAAATTTCTGCGGTATCGCCCTCGGTAAAGGTTAAGGTAGGCATAGGGATGCTTCCATTAACTGCGATGGCATGTTTTGATTTGCCTGCATAGGTAACCGTTGTATCTGCAACATATAAATCGTAGCGTAATGTACGGGGAGGATAGTGAGCCGGCAGGGTTTTAATCGGACCAAGGTTCGCCTTTGCATTTTTAATATTATCAAACAAAGTGGAAGGTTTGCCAATCTCCACATCACCCGTTTCTTTATTTTCCATCGCATCATGCTTTGCGTCATGTTGCATACTGGGCATATTCATGTTTTGGGTTTTGCTTTTTGCTGCACTTATCTTTTTTTCAACCAGTTTCATTCCGCATTTTGGGCAGTTCCCGGGTTTGGCCGATAGTACTTCAGGATGCATTGGGCAAGTGTATGTTATTTGATTTGGATTTTCCTGATCGGGCATCTTCATGTTTTTCATATCCTGGGCAGAAACTGCCATTGAAAAACCCATTAAAATACTAAAAATTATATTTCTCATCTATATGCTGTTCATTGTACAGCAAACCTATCGCTAAATGAGGATGGAAGTTTATATAATTTTAGGTAAATCTTATATCATTATGTGGTTTCAGGATGGGTTTATGCTTAAATTTATCAAACTGATACATGAGTACAGAAGATGAATTAATTTAGTGTTCAATTTTTGGTTTAATTGCAAAACAGCGAGCAATAGCTTCGTAAAGTTCGCTGTAATCTGCCTCGGTTTCAGAAACCCAGGCTACGATTCCATCAGGGCGGATCAGGATTGCGCCAAAGCCAAGTTGATCTTTCGCATGATTTGAAATGTATTCAATTTGAGTGCCATACTCTGCAACAAACTGTTCAAGGTTAGCATCAGTATTAAAATCAAGTAATATTGCTTTGCCTGTATGCATTAACTGTCCGATTGTTGTGCCGTTTTCCAATTCAAAATCCGGTACGCTGCGGCCGACCAATGGATGTTGAGAATCCGATTTGTAATGGGTATTAACGCCCCAAATCCTCCCTGCAAAATAGGTAGCACCATCTTTTGTGTTCATCAGATCGCGGAAGATTGCATACAATGCCTTTGCATGTGGGTTTGGTTGCATAATGGCTACCTGCGCACGCGACCAATCCAGTACCTGCTCTCCAATGGGATGTCTTTCTGTAAAATAAGTATCCAACAAAGTTTGTGGTGCCTTACCTTTAATCGTTGCTGCAAGTTTCCAACCGAGGTTCATGGCATCTCCTAAACCTAGGTTAAGCCCCTGGCCGCCCAATGGCGCGTGGATATGTGCGGCATCTCCGGCTAAAAGTATCCGTCCTTTACGGTAAGTGGTGGCTTGCCTCGCCCGATCAGTCCAGGTGGTGGCAATGTGCAATGCAGTTACCGTAACATCTGTATTTGATACTTTTCGTAACACCTGCTGAACATGTTCAAGGGTAATTGGCTTTTTTGAATGATGAAATGCACCGCCATCAAAATCTTGTATAATTACATAGCCTGGCTGAGATTGCAGATACATGCCAGTAGGGGTAACATTTCGCCCAGGACTGAGCTTTTCGGGATCTAAAAGATCAATTTTTGTCGAATAACCTGTAAATTCTGGTTCTGTACCTGCAAATTCAAAACCAGCGGTTTTACGTACTATGCTTCTGCTACCATCGCAGCCTATTAACCATTTACTTTGAAAAATTTGATCCTCTGATTGAACAGTTATACTCTCATCGGTTTGTTGGAAAGATTTTAGTGCTTTTCCGTATTCAATGGTTACCCCAAGTGTTGTTGCGCGGCGTTGCAGTATTGTTTCAAGCTCTTCCATTTCAGTTATTAAGCTGGTTTGCGTTTTGCCAGGCAATCGATATTTCCATTGTGCAGTATCGATATGACCCTCATAAAACACGATGCCTGCAAAATGCCCGCCCTGGCGTTGGGTTCCTTGTTTTAAGTGAGGATTTTTTATCTGTTTATGTAACTGAAGATCTTCAAGCAGGCCGCGCCTGTGAAGTGCTTCTATACTGGTTGCATTAAGTCCTCTCAAACCAAAAGGAAGTTTTTTCAGGGGAGAATACCGATCATCAGCTTTTTCTAAGATCAATACCGAACATTTGGCCAGTGCCAGTTCGCAGGCGAGAAAAAGGCCTACCGGCCCGGCACCTGAAATAATAACATCGTAAATTAAATTTGTATCAGTTGAGGTATGGTTTTTAATTGTTGTGCTCATCATTAAATAATTGAAGCACAAAATTCACCACTAATACCCGTTTAGCCTTGTATAAATGCGACAAAATTATTGCTCACCAGCTTTTTGCCCTTTTTTGCCTTTCGGGCAAAGGCTGCTGGTGTAGTGCCGCTGTAACGTTTAAATTCCCTGCTGAGGTGCGGTTGGTCTGTATAGCCAAACTCGTGGGCCAGGCTGGCAATGTTTGCACTTGGATTAAGCCATAACTGGTTCCGTACTTGCTCAAAGCGCATTAAGCCTGCCACATCTTTAACAGTGTAGCCCGAAGATTGCTTAAAGTTTCTTTCCAATGTACGCACTGTTGCATGTGCAGCCGTAGCCACTTCGCTTACCTGGATAGCACCATTTGCCCCCTGCATGGCCGCACCAGCTTTAAATAACAAACTGTCGGTAGCAATTCCCGATCTCAAATTCAGTAAAAATTGTTGTAAATGTTCAATAGCCTCTTTTATTCTATCTTCCTTAACAAGATCACTTAAAATAGACTGTAGCTGTGCGAGCGGATGTTCAAAAATGTGTAATTCTTCTTTGTCAGCCGATAACCCAAGCAGATCGAATACCGTCCACGGGAAACACCTGATGGCCAAAATCTCCAACTGATTTTTTGCATAGAAATGAACAGGTTGGTTGAGCAGGCCAATCATAAATGGTGATGGCAAAGGTTGTAGTTTACCATTATAAAAAGCATTGCAGCCATTTCCAAAATGAAAGATAATTTCTGCATAACCATCGGGAATTACCTCAAAACCTGATTCAATTGGCCCGAATTCTCTTTTATTGTGCCATAAACATTTTATGGTATCCTGAAGTGCTTCATAAGGTTCGAACTCTTGGTGCTGCATATCGAAAGTTAATCAATTTTGGATTGGTTTTCCAAATATTTGCCACGTTGTACATTGGCAATAGTTAGGAAACAAAAAAACCTTTCATTTCTGAAAGGTTTTTGTTCGATTTTTTGTGTACTCGGGGCGGGAATCGAACCCGCACGCCTTTGAAAGCACAGGATTTTAAGTCCTGCGTGTCTACCAGTTCCACCACCCGAGCATTAGCCTGTTCCGAAATCCTTCGGTAGGTTAACTTTAAAATAAATGCCTTCTGGTAGGAAGGCATTTAGAGCGAAAGACGAGATTCGAACTCGCGACCCCGACCTTGGCAAGGTCGTGCTCTACCAACTGAGCTACTTTCGCAAATTAATACATTGTGTTGTATTCCTTTGGGGTTGCAAATATAGAAATTAAACTTTCCAAATCAAAAAAATAAAATAAAATTTTCAATAGAGATTGTTAAAGTCTCATAATCAGCGGGATAAATATTGTGTTTTTTAATCAGTAACAAATTTTCTGCAAAAACGACTGTTCAAAGCGCATTGCTGATCCTGTTTTTTGTTACACAAACGGATCAAGCGGAAAAGTTGGGGGGAGTTAAACTCTAGGCATATATTTTCGATAATCTGAATAAGAAAAACTTAATATCCCTTACACCTCTCGATGTTGCTCTAAAGGCTTTGATCTTGGCATTGAAAGATTCTGCAGAAGCATTTGTAGCCCTGCTAATAAAGAAGTTAAGGATATACAGGTAATGCGATTGAATTGATCTGGCAACAGTCCTAAAGGAATCAATTCCGCATGCTTCGACCTTATTATACCAGATTGCCAATCTTTTAAAGGCCTGTTCCTTACTTTTGCACAACCTGAATATATCTCCCAATTTTTGGGCAATATTATATGCATTCTTTAATTTGGGATACCTTTCGAAAAGTAGCTCTGCTCTAAGTTCTTGATTCCGTGTCCATTTTGAGGGATGTTTAAACAAAAGATACCTGCTCCGCGCCAGCAATTGCTTTAAAGTATCTCCATTAGCCAACACTTCTGGATGGTAAGCAGTTTTGTTCTTTTTTGCCGTTGCGATGTCCTCATTTTCTGCATCGATAGCCTCCCAACGATACTTTATCCTAACTTCCTGAACTGCATCATAAGCCAATTTCTGAACATGGAAACGATCAATTACCCGATGCGCGTTTACAAAACATCGTTTTATGGCCAATTGCATGTTGGCAGCCATATCCATGGTTACTTCCCGCACCCGTTTTCTCAGTCTTTCCGGAATCTTTTTCAGTACAGATATAATGTTTTCGGCCACCGTACCCTTGATCATCGCTACAATAGCACCCTTTCTACCTTTGGCTTCCTTATTGGTTACAATAGTATAAAGCTCTCCATTGGATAAAGCTGTTTCATCAATACTGAGCCTGGGGCTCACATTCTTTACAAAAAGCATCCAATCATCCGCATGCCCTTTCTGATCCCAACTACTATAATCACTGATATGCTCTTTATATTGCTCCTGGAGTTGTTTGCCGTCTATTTGGAAATAATGCCCTAAATGATAGCAGCTAATGGGGTGGTTATCCAAATATTCCTTTTAAAAAAAGACCGAATTCCGTAGTCATCCGAGTCCCTTTTCTTACTAAATCCCAATCTCTACCAATGATATACCCAGTCTTTTTTACCGTCCATCTACGTCTCTTGATACGTAAGGCAACTTTTTGCCCACGAATAGGAAAATCCTGAATGGAAACTTCTGGAAGAAAGCCCTTTGATTCGAGCTCAGTTATCCCGTAACCAGAGGGAGCTACATTCTTCTCTTCAAGAAAGATCTGAAACTCTTTCGACTCTTTTTCGACTTTGAGTATTTCGAAATAATCCAGAATGCCTTCTGGTAATAAAAAACTGATAAGGATGTGTTCGGCTGGATTCAAGGGAATTTGTAATTACTATTAACTACAAAAGAAACAAATTATTCGATTACCCCCAACTTTTCCGCTTGATCCACACAAACTTTAATGATCCTGGAATTATGGCTGATGAAAAAAAATAAAACTAAGAGCAATTTTAAATTTAATTGATTCAAAAATCCTTATAAACAAAAAAACCTTTCATTTCTGAAAGGTTTTCATTCGATTTTTTTTGTGTACTCGGGGCGGGAATCGAACCCGCACGCCTTTGAAAGCACAGGATTTTAAGTCCTGCGTGTCTACCAGTTCCACCACCCGAGCATTAGCCGCTACCGATCTCCATCGGCTTGGTTAACTTTAAAATAAATGCCTTCTGGTAGGAAGGCATTTGTTTGGAGCGAAAGACGAGATTCGAACTCGCGACCCCGACCTTGGCAAGGTCGTGCTCTACCAACTGAGCTACTTTCGCATTTACAAAACTGATGTTGTCGTTTCGTTTTGGTGATGCAAATATAGGCAGATTTATATTTCTGTCAAGAGATTTCTTGTTAAAAATTTAATATTTAATTTAAATTGCTGGCTTTCAGTGCAAGTAAAATTAAATCAGTTTCAAAACCTTTTGCCTGAAGATAGTTCATCAGCTTATTTTTTCTTTTAAACGGATCATTTTCACTTAAACTCTGTGCTTTTTTAAGGGCCAATTTTTCTATGGTAAGTATGTAATCATCGTCATCGATGCTGTAAATTGCCTTTTGCAAAATTTTATCCGGTACACCTTTCAATTTTAAACCTTGTTTAATTTTAATCCGGCCCCAGTGTTTAATGTTAAATTTGCCTGATGCGTAACTTTTGGCAAACCTTTCTTCATTTAAAAAATTGTTTACAATCAGCTCGCTAATTATTTCTTCAAGTTCATCGCCGCGCATGCCCCATTCTACCAATTTATAACGTACTTCTTTCTGCGAACGCTCCTGGTAAACACAAAAACTTTCTGCTTTGGCCAAAGCTTGTTTTTTATCTAATATTACTGTCTCTTGTTTACTGCTTTTCATAATTAATTACTGAAATTCGTAAAAATTAAAGCGATTACCGTATTTTTCTGAATATAATAGCATGCTAAACCCAATATATACCGTTGCCAAAATAGCCGAAATTTTAAAAGCCGATACCAAAATGGTTGATGGAGAGGTTATTATTCAATACCTCGTGATTGATAGCCGTTCTGTTTTGGTGCCGGAGCATTCTGTTTTTTTTGCACTATCATCCCACCGCGACGGACACGAATTTATAAAAGACGCTTACGCAAAAGATATCCGTAATTTCGTAATTACCGAAGCAAAATACGTTAACCAATACCCCGATTGCAATTTTTTATTGGTTCACGATGCCTTGTCTGCCCTGCAAAAACTAGCCGTTTATCACCGTGAACAGTTCGACTTAAAAACCATTGGCATTACCGGCAGTAACGGTAAAACGATTGTTAAGGAATGGTTGTATCAGCTATTAGCCGCTGATTTTAACATTGTTAAAAGCCCGAAAAGTTATAATTCTCAAATTGGCGTGCCACTTTCCATCTGGCAGCTTGAAGCAGATCATACCCTTGGCATTTTTGAGGCCGGAATTTCTGCGGTAAATGAGATGCAAAGTCTGGCTGAAATTATAAAACCTGAGGTAGGGATTTTAACCAATATTGGCGAAGCACATGCCGAAGGGTTCAGTTCTAAAAAAGAAAAACTGACTGAGAAACTGAAACTTTTTGCTGCATCTGAACTTTTTATTTATTCGCCAGAATATGTAAGCGAAATAAGCATTAAAGAATTGCCAGGCAAAAAACAGTTTAGCTGGAGTAGTAAGCAGGCTGCTGATTTACAGGTGGTTGCTGTAGAGCCTATTGAAGGAAATTGTTATCTGAGGGCAATTTATCAAAATCGTGAAATTGAATGCATTCTGCCTTTTAAAGATAAAGCTTCGATAGAAAATGGCATGATTTGCTGGGCAACGCTGCTCGCTTTAGGTTACACACCAGAGCAGGCCGATTTGCGTCTGGAGAAGCTAAGTCATGTGAGCATGCGTTTGGAACTGAAAAACGGAATTAACCAATGTTCCATTATCGACGATTCATACAGTGCTGATATTTCATCGCTGGCGATAGCACTCGATTTCTTAAACCAGCAAAACCAGCATCCAAAGAAAACAGTTATTCTTTCTGAATTATTTGAAACAGGAAGGGACGATTTCGATTTATATACGGAAATAGCCGAATTGCTCTTACAGAAGAAGGTAAACCGATTAATTGGTATTGGCACACATATTTCGCGCTTTGCTGGCATTTTTAACTTCGAAACCGAGTTTTTTGATGATACCAATGCCTTTATTGAGGCTTTCCCGGGTTTGCAATTTAACCATGAAACCATATTGGTAAAAGGAGCCAGGCGCTTTGAATTCGGCAGAATCAGTAAATTGCTTACCCAAAAAATACATGATACTGTTTTAGAAATCGATCTGAATGCCATGGTGGGCAATCTGCATTTTTATCGTGCAAAGGTTAAACCGGGAGTAAAAATAATGGCTATGGTGAAGGCTTTCTCTTATGGTAGCGGAAGTTTTGAAATAGCCAATTTATTGCAGTTTCATAAGGTAGATTATTTGGCTGTTGCTTATGCCGATGAAGGCATTGCATTACGAAAAGCTGGAATTACTTTGCCTATTATGGTAATGAGCCCTGAAGAATCTGCTTTCGAGGCGATCATAAAACATCACCTTGAACCCGAAATTTACAGTATTGAAATTCTGAACAGTTTCTTAAATTCCCTCTCTGATTATGATTTCGATTACCCTATACACCTCAAAATAGACAGCGGAATGCACCGTTTGGGTTTTGATGAGTCAGAAATAGACCAGCTTTCCATGTTGTTGAAAGATTCGGAGCGGGTAAAAGTTCAGAGTATATTTTCTCACCTGGCGGCAAGTGATGCTGCAGAACACGATGGATTTACCCAACAACAGATTACTAAATTTAAAACCGTTGCCAATCAACTGATCAATGTTTTGGATTACAAACCTTTGCTCCACATTTCTAATACATCCGGCATTTCGCGCTGGCCTGAAGGGCAGCTGGATATGGTGCGTTTAGGCATCGGTTTATACGGTTTTGATTCTGCTTTGGCCAATAATCGGGGCTTACAAACCGTAATGGTACTTAAAACAACCGTTACACAAGTAAAAACCTTGCAACCTGGTGAAACTGTTGGTTATAGCAGAAAAGGTATAATGCCAAACGGCGGTAAAATAGCGACTGTAAAAATTGGATATGCTGATGGTTATACACGTTATTTTGGTAATGGTGTTGGTAAAATGCTGATTAACGGTAATTTAGTTCCTGTAGTAGGTTCTGTTTGTATGGATATGACCATGTTGGATGTAACCGGTATTGATGTAAAACCTGGTGATGAAGCCATAGTTTTTAATAAAGAACATACTATTATGCAACTGGCAAAAGATATCAATACAATCCCTTATGAAATTTTGACAAATATCTCCCAGCGGGTTAAGCGGGTTTATTTTTATGAATAGTTTATTAATTGATGGGTTATGCACCCTACACCGATGAATCAATTACGATTGAACCAATGGCGAATGACTATTGAACGTGCCACGCAAATGAATTAAAAATTGTTATTTTTGCACCATGAATAAAGTCGGGAAAGCTATTTTAAACTATTTGATTAAAGGTTTATTAATTGTTGTGCCCATTGCCGTGAGTATTTTTATTGTAGTTTGGGCAGTTACAACCGTTGATAGCTGGTTAAACGTAAACAATATTTTAGGTGTAAATCCACGCACAGGCGAAAGCCGGAATATCCCAGGTTTGGGTTTATTAACCGTATTAACCCTCATTTTACTTGCAGGAATTTTTGTAACCAATTTGGTAACCGAACCAATGTATAACTGGTTCCAGCGGATTATGCAAAGGTTGCCCTTGCTTAACTTTATCTATTCATCCATCAAAGATTTAACAGAAGCTTTTGTGGGCGATGAAAAGAAATTTAATCACCCTGTGCTGGTTGAGGTGGAAGGTGGATTAAAAAAGATTGGATTTTTAACACAGAACGATCTGCATAAACTTAACCTGCCTAATGAGGTAGCAGTATATTTTCCATTATCTTATTCTTTTGCCGGCCAGCTTTGTATTGTAAGCAGAGAAAAGGTTACCGATTTACACATGACGGCGGCGGACGCCATGAAACTGGTAGTGAGTGGTGGCGTTAGCGGGCTTTAAACACCAAACTATTGTAGCATCTCGCGCGTTTAAACCCCCAAGTGACCGTCTTGCTGAACTTGTTTCAGCATCTATCATACTATGAATTATTTAAGGTTACTTGTCTAATCATTTTCACTTAAACTTAGCTACACGCTAACAATGATATTGAGTAAGCCCTAATCACCGCCAAATAAAATTACCCCACAGATCAAAACGAACACACAGCTATAAAGATCCGTGTTTATCTGTGTCCATCTGTGGTGAGAAACTCTTAACTCAATAACCTGGAGGCGCAACGACCAGGGTAGGTACAAAAAAGTTCCTACTAAGCTTTAAAAAATGCTTTTGAAACTAAGCATGATAAATACAACAATGATAAATCCGAAGAGGAGCCGTGAATAGTATTCCCTTATAAAAAGGCCGCACAATACAACCATATCGTCATCTACATTCGTATGTATCAATCCATTACCTGCAGATGCGTTATATAAAATCTGTTTATCTTTATGGTTATTTAACGACCAGCGACTTAACCAACTGTTCTGGTAGCTCCAATCGAAAGTTTCGCCTGTGGCAAATATGATTTTGGCTTTAAAATTCAACCAATCATACGTAATTACGGCTAAAACTGTGTTTTTGTTATCTACAATTTTAGTTTCGGGTTTAGAAAATCCTTCGCTTTTTAAGAGGTAGATTCCACCCTGAGTAGTGGCAATTGCAGAATTTTTCCATGAACTAAAATTTAAAGAAAATCTCAGCAAACCATTATTTACTACCTGATAGTTACTATCAAATAAACCTTTTCTCCAGTTTAATACCTGTTCCATCTCACAAAAGGGTTAATTTTACTTTTAATTATGGTGATGAAGCGTTGATGTTGAAATAATTGGCATAATGCACACAATAAGTAGCAATGCCCGTTTGTTGTAAATCTGTTTAATAAATAAACCTGCTAAAATCAATAATTCATTGTCTGTATCAGAAGAGATTGCACCACAATTATTGCTGGAACTGTACATGATGTGTTCGTTGTTATAATTGCTTACCGTCCACTGTTTTTTCCATATTCCACTTGATTTCCATTCGTATTGCTCACCCGATTTTAAACTAATTACAGCTTTTGATTTCCAGCAGTCGTAAGTAATCATGGCTACCGTTTCGTTTGTTTTTCTATCAACCACTTTTGTACTCGATTGCCAAACACCCTCATTTATAAACTGATAGTTTTTATCTTCAAAAACGCTTTCTGCATCACTTTTCCACGTTGCAAAAGTTATTGCACCTTTTTGCAGCCCACCAACAAAAAGTTGAAAGTTTCCGTTGAGCCAATTACTTTTCCAATTGATGAATTTCGACATATTTAATTGCGTTTCATTTTAGATGGCAATTCATTTCAGATGTTACATGAAAAAAGTGCTTATTGTTTGTAAGCACTTTTCTGTTTTCAATTAGCAGTTTTCATTTTTCGATTGTCAGTTAACCGATTAACCAATCAATCCATCAAACTTGCCTAGAAATTCGGTTTAAGTACATATTTATCGTAGAAACGGAAAATGTGTTCTGCTGCTTCTTCTGCAGTATCTACCAATCTAAATAGGTTTAAATCTTCTTCATGGATATTGTGTTCTTTTTGCAGCATTGTTCCTTTTATCCAGTCAATTAATCCGCCCCAATAATCTACTCCAAGCAATACAATTGGGAAACGGGCAATTTTACCGGTCTGGATTAGGGTTAAAGCCTCAAAAAGCTCGTCCATGGTTCCAAAACCACCTGGTAAAACCACAAAACCCTGACTATACTTCATAAACATCACCTTGCGGACGAAGAAATAATCAAACTCCAATAATTTATTATGGTCGATATATTTGTTGTGGAATTGCTCAAAAGGTAACTCAATGTTTAAACCTACAGATTTACCGCCATTGGTATGTGCACCTTTGTTACCAGCCTCCATAATACCCGGACCACCGCCTGTTATTACCCCATAACCACGATCGGTTAATAATTTGCCACACTGTTCTGCCAATTGGTAATAGCGGTGTGTTTGCGCTGTACGGGCCGATCCATATATGGTAACGCAAGGACCAATTTTAGCCAGTTTTTCAAAGCCATCTACAAATTCGGCCATGATTTTAAAAATTTGCCAGGAATCTGTTACTTTAATTTCCTGCCAGTCTTTGTTTTCAAAAGCACTTCTAATTTTTTCTTCACTCGTCATATACTGTTATTCTAATATTAAAATCTGGTTTGTGCATCAGTTTTTTTGCTGATGAACAATAAGCCTATAAATGTGATTAAACCGTTAATTAAAATCAGTTCGACACTAAAAACGTAGCCGCCCAATAAAGTGGTAGAGTGCGTAGAAAGCAAGTAACATAAAAAAGGTGATAATAAACAAACTATCGGCACTAATTTATCATGTAAACCGCGTTTTTTTACAAATAATCCAAAACTATAGAGCCCTAAAAGCGGTCCGTAGGTATAAGAGGCAATGGTAAAAATCAAGCTCACTACTGATGAACTGTTAAATGCATTAATCACGAGGATTACCAAAAACATTAAAATTGAAAATGCTACGTGCACCGTATGGCGCTTTTTTACAGCATCTTCTGCGTTTACATTTGCAGCTTTATCCATCCCTAAAAAATCGACACAAAATGAGGTAGTTAATGCGGTAAGGGCAGAATCTGTGGTCGCAAATGTTGCGGCCGTTAAACCCAGCATAAATATAATTGCTGGTATTGCACCTAAGTTATTTAGCGCAATTTCTGGAAACAATAAATCTGTACGTGGTTTGCCTGTAATATGATCTAAAGGAATATCAATTCCATTTTTTGCGGCGAAAATGTATAATAATGCACCAACACTCAAAAAGAAAACATTTAAAATTACAAATACCCCTGTAAAAGTAAACATGTTTTTTTGTGCCTCTTTGATGGTGCCCATACTCAGGTTTTTCTGCATCAAATCCTGATCTAAACCCGTCATGGCGATGGTAACAAAAATACCGCCGATAAACTGTTTACTGAAGTAAAATTTGTTGGTGAGGAAATCATTTAGAAAGAAAATTTTTGAATAGCTGCTGTTTTTTACGGTTTCGAATGCCTGAGGAATATCAAAATTCAGGCTGTTACAAATGAAATAAATCGTTAAAAAAACGGACAGCACCAAGAAAAAAGTTTGCAGTGTATCAGTAATAATTATCGTTTTTAACCCACCTTTAAATGTATACGACCAAATTAAGGCCAGTGAAATTAAAACCGTTAACCAAAATGGAATGCCATAATTATCGAAGATAAAGCGTTGCAAAACAATCACCACCAGGTATAATCTTGTTGCAGATCCTAATGTTCGGCTCAATAAAAATATAGATGCTGCTGTTTTATAACTGAAGTGGCCTAATCTTTTCTCTATGTAGCTATAAATAGAGGTTAAATTCATCCGGTAGTAAAGTGGAAGCAAAACCGTGGCTATAATGATAAAACCAACTGCATTGCCGAGTACGAACTGGAAGTATTGAAACTGGTTTCCGCTTGGTGCACCAACCTCGCCCGGTACAGATATAAAGGTAACACCTGATAGGGCTGTGCCAATCATACCAAAGGCCACGAGGTACCATTTAGAATTTCTGTTGGCTATAAAAAATGTCGAATTGTCGGATGAGTTTTTTGAAGTTACAAATGAAATAATAATCAGCAATAGAAAATAACCGATCAGAAAACATAAGAGAATGGTTGGAGACATAGTTTTGTGTTAAGCTGATAAATGTAAGAAATTCGGATTTAATGTCAATGGGTTTAGTTTTGCTATTTGGTTGATAGCTGATTTGGATTAAGATGACGCATTACATGGGTTTAGTTTCGCTATTTGGTTGATAGCTTATGGTTGATAGCCGATTTGCATAGACATAACGCCCAAAGTATAGGGCTCAATTGGTTTAGTTCTGCTATTGGGTTGATGGCTGATGGTTAAATGGTTGATAGCCGATTTGCATAAACATAGCGCACAAAAGTATATGCTCAATGGGTTTAGTTTTGCTATTGGGTTGATGGCTGATTTGCATAAACATAGCGCACAAAAGTATATCGGGGTTAACTAACCATCTGCTATGTAAATATCCCTTCGCAATTGCCAGTTACCAATAAATAAAGAGGACTGAATGCTGAAACATCAAGCCATCAACAATGAACTATTTAACTATTAACCAATAAACTAATGCCTATTGAACTAACAAAGCATTTTACCTATTTTTGCATTATGAATTTTTCATCCAAACTGCTCGAAGATGCGGTAAACGAATTCTCGAAACTTCCTGGTGTGGGGCAAAAAACGGCTTTACGCTTGGTGTTACATCTTTTAAATAAAGAACAGGAGGAGGTGAATCAGTTTGGCAATACATTTATAAAGCTTAAACAACAGATTAAACACTGCACTACCTGCCATAACATTTCGGATTATACCGTGTGCGAAATCTGTACTTCAATTAAGCGCGATAAAGAAACCATTTGTGTGGTAGAAGATACCCGTGATGTAATGGCCATCGAAAATACCGGACAATACTTTGGGGTTTACCATGTTTTGGGTGGATTAATTTCGCCTATGGATGGAATTGGACCTTCTGATTTATTTATAGAAGGATTGGTGTCGCGGATGGCAGTAGGAGGAATTAAAGAAGTAATTTTAGCCTTAAGTCCTAATATGGAGGGCGATACCACACTTTTCTACCTTTATAAAAGATTAAAAGAATTTAATGTTCCTGTAACTACCATTGCAAGAGGTATTGCTTTTGGTGGCGAGTTAGAATATACCGATGAAATTACGCTCGGCAGATCCATTGTAACCCGCGTGCCTTACGAAACAGCAATGATGAAATAATGGTACAGCGTTTCCTGGTTTTCTCCCTGCTAATTTTATCCGGATTGTTTGTTCAGGCACAAGTTAAAATTCACTCACATAACGATTATACCCACCAAAAACCTTTTTATGATGCCGTGCAAAACAAGGCTTTTTCTATAGAAGCTGATGTTTTTGTAGTTGGCAATTCGTTAATTGTTGCCCATAGTAAAAAAGAAATTAAAACAGGCAATACTTTAGATGCATTGTATTTAAAACGGATAAAAACCTTATCTCACAGTAATGAATATTACGCTTTTCAATTGATGGTTGATGTAAAGGGAGATTGGGATTCGACATATCATTTACTGAATAAGGGTTTAAAAAAATATCAGCAATACTTTAATAAGCAGGGTAAAAATAGCATTGTAGTAATTAGTGGAAACCGCCCGGCTGATAGCAGTTTTCATAAATACCCAAATTTATATTTCGATGGTTTGCCCAACCATATTTATAGCCAGGCCGATTTAGCGAAAGTGGCAATGATCAGCGATAATTTTGCCACTTATTCTAAATGGAAAGGTGTTGGAGAAATTTCAACAATGGATAAAGCTAAATTGTTAAACCTGATTCAAAATGCGCATAAAATCGGTAAACCATTCCGTTTTTGGGGTGCGCCCGATACTAAAGCTTGTTGGAAGCTGTTGCATGAGCTTGGTGCAGATATCATCAATTCCGACGAAGTTACTGAAGCCACAAACTATTTTAAAACAAACTAATCAAATCGTTCTACTCAAAATGAATCTAAAAAATAAAGTAATCATTATCACCGGAGCATCCAGCGGAATTGGAAAAGCCTGTGCCGAAGAATTTGCCAAACGTGGTGCCAACCTGGTTTTAGCTGCCCGTCAATATGTAACACTTTGCGAAATTACTGCCGGACTGGAAAAAAAATATGGCATCAGGGCCGTTGCTGTTCAGGCTGACGTGAGTAAAGAAACAGATTGTGAACTGATTATTAAACAAGCTTTGGTTTCGTTTCAACAGATTGATATTTTGGTTAATAACGCTGGTTTATCAATGCGTGCGCTGTTTAATGATTTAGATTTATCGGTACTTAAAAACCTGATGGATGTAAACTTTTGGGGAACAGTATATTGCACAAAATATGCCTTGCCTGAGATTCTTAAAACCAAAGGAACAGTTGTAGGTGTTTCATCAATTGCAGGTTTCCGCGGTTTGCCGGGCCGAACCGGTTATTCGGCCTCTAAATTTGCAATGAACGGTTTTATGGAATCCCTTCGTACCGAATTATTAAAAACGGGTGTAAATGTGTTATTGGCCTGCCCGGGCTTTACCGCATCAAACATTCGCGTAACCGCTTTATCTAAAGATGGTGCCGCACATGGCGAAACCAGTATGGATGAAGGTAAAATGATGACATCAGAAGATGTAGCAAGCATTATTGCCGATGGGATTGAACAACGCAAACGCACCCTCATCATGACCGGACAAGGTAAATTAGCCGTATGGATGAATAAACTCTTTCCGGCTTTTGTTGATAAAAAGGTTTTTGATTTGTTTGCGAAAGAAAAGAATCCGCTGATTAAAGGATAGTGTATTGCGGTTAATGTTTAGTACGTTAAACCGCATTGGATTTAACTTCAATTACTTTTCAGTCTGAGTGGAGTCGAAGATCAATTATTAAAAATCCACTTTTACAACAATTTCGTTTATTGAGTGAAGAGATAAATCTTTATTATGTACAAATCCCTTGTTTTATTAATGCTCCTTTTTCAAACGATACTTTCTTCTGCACAGGTTAAAAAAGTAAAAAATATCAATTATGCAGGCAATGCTGATGAGGCCAATACGCTGAATATTTTTTATAAAAATGACAGTATAAAAAACAAACCTGTTCTCATTTTTATCCACGGTGGCTCCTGGAGCAGTGGCAAAAAAGAAACCTATTGGTGGTTGGGCAGAAACTTTGCACGTAAGGGCGTTGTTACCGTAATCATCAATTACCGTTTGGCACCAAATGTTCAGTATGAGAAAATGGGCGATGATTGTGCCTTAGCGGTTAAATGGGTAAAAGAGCACATTGCTGATTACACAGCAAGCCCGGATAAAATTTTCGTAATGGGCCATTCTGCAGGAGCGCACTTAGGTGAACTGATCAACGCAGATCCTAAATACTTTAAAAAAGCTGGTATCCAAAATCCGATTAAAGGATTAATCCTGAACGATCCTTTTGGCTTAGATATGCAGGAATATTTAATTACAGCAGAAAAAGATCATTTTTACTTCGATTTCATCAGAACTTTTACTGATCAATCTGCCGTTTGGAAACTGGCTTCACCATTAAATTATGTAAATAACATTAAAAATCCGCATTTACTCTTTTTTGGAAGCAAAACTTACGGAGCCATTAAATTGCAAACGCCAAGGTTATACGAAAAACTTAAAGCTAACAACATTCCTGTAGAAATTAAGGAAATTAAAGGCAAAAGCCATGTACCAATGATTAGTCAGATGATTTTTGGTGGAAATGATTTGTATAAAGATATTGTTGGGTTTATACAAAAGTCATCTTCATAAGAGTTGTCAACTTTTTAGCCTATCTGCTATTCAAGTGGAAAACTCTGGAGAACATGCAATTAAGGCGATAGTATTTTTATTGCACCGACCTAGGTTCCATAAACCTGGCAGCAGCGGGCATCCCGATTCCTTCAATCGAGATAAAGCGTATGGCAGGAAGCTATAACCGATTAGCACGGCAATTGCTTTCCAAAAACAAAAACAAGTTTAACATAAGAAAAAGATACTTACACCGTACGGCTAACCTGATCGAGTTTGCTATAATCCATCACCATTTTACCTTCTTCATTGTGGTAATACATTTTCTCAAATCTAGCATCCATTTCTATTTCCTCATCCTGATAACTGGTTCTGGTGTGAATGGTTTGCGAAAAGGTATCGTCAAAAGCTTTAAGTATTACAAAAACTTCTACTTCGGCAAGCTGCAATTCGGTTAATGATTTCTCGTAAAACGGACTTTCTTCGGTTATAGGATGCACGAGTGTCCAGTTTAAAGAAAGAATCCCAATTTTATCGCGTTCTAAAGCCAACGGATAAAACCTTCGCACTTGTTTATTATCAACCGTTTCGTTATACGACATTACCATTTGCACTTCTACCTCAATGAGTTGATTGCGGCGTAAATTTACTAAACGGCACATCAAACCGTGGCCTTTTTCGTAAGGGGCAATAACCATTTTTTTACTGAAACTCACTTTAGAAGTGGGCCGACTGAAACGGCCATATAATAATCCGGTGGCCAGTGCAAAAGCGAGCAAACCCAGCATACTTTCAAAAGCTGCGAGCACACTGGTAACAAAACCTTGTGGCGAAATATGGCCATAACCTACGGTAGAAATGGTTTGGGCTGAGAAGAAAAAGGCATCAAAAAACTGATCGCGAAATGTAACGCCATTAGCACCATTTAAATTTTCTATTCCTACTGCATTGTATAAAACTGCAAAAATCGTATTTACGACAAGGTAAGCGAGTAGGATGACGAAGAAAAACCGCGGCCAGCTCATGGTAACCAATCGGGTATAAGTATCATCGAACTTAAACCATGGCAAGCCTGTACGTTCTATATTTGCAGAACCATCGGGGTTTAGCATGCGCTGATTTTTGGTTACCGGATTGGATCCGAAGCCCAAATCATCATTAAACTGTACTTTTCTTTTGAAGAAAGACATATATTTTTAGAAAGATTTTGGAATATTAAAAAACTATATCAATATTTGCTTTATACAAACATGATAATTAAAAACTTAAATAACAATTGGTGGTGGCATAACGAAATTCGTTAGGCAAATTCTATTGTTATATATTTTAAAATATTTTAAACACAATGAAAAGGATTGCCCAAAAAGCAATCCTTTTTTTTATGCGATTTTTATAGCGATCGTCATGCTGAATTTATTTCAGCACCTTAAAAAAAAGCTTAAAGGCGACGCTAGGTTTGGTGTATGTACGAAACGGAGGAAGATGAATGGTTAGTGGGGACACAGACCATGGGAGACATAGTAATAACGCCCCGGTTCGTGTATGTATGTAACGGAGGAAGATGAATGGTTAGTGGGGACACAGACCATGGGAAATATAATAATAACGCTACGTTTGGTGTATGTACGAAACGGAGGAAGATGAATGGTTAGTGAGGACACAGACCATGGAGATAAATGAGAAATGAATCACAGATAAAAAAGATGAACACGGATAAAATCTGTGTGTATTCGTGTTCATCTGTGGTTAAATAAGATTGAACAATAAACATGAAAAAAATATTAAACCATTTATTCGAGAACAAGAGTTTTAGCAGGGAAGAGGCAAAGAACATTTTAATTTCCATTTCTGAAGGGGCTTTTAATTCTTCACAGATTGCAGCTTTTATAACTGCCTATGCCATGCGCAACATCACCGTGCAGGAGCTACAGGGGTTTCGTGATGCAATGCTTGATACGTGTGTGAAAGTAAACTTATCGGGTTACGATCTTATTGACCTTTGTGGAACGGGTGGCGATGGTAAAGATACTTTTAATATATCTACCTTATCATCATTTGTGGTTGCAGGTGCAGGGCACCATGTGGCCAAACACGGTAACTATGGTGTATCATCTGGCTGCGGTTCTTCTAACGTGATGGAACATTTAGGTTATACTTTTACTAATGATGAGGATACCTTAAAACGCAATTTGGATAAAGCGGGTATTTGTTTTTTACATGCACCATTGTTTAATCCCGCTATGAAAATTGTGGCACCTATCCGTAAAGAACTGGGTGTGAAAACTTTTTTCAATATGTTAGGGCCAATGGTTAACCCCGGGCAGCCAAAATACCAGATGGTGGGCGTATTTAGTTTAGAACTGGCCCGTTTATATGCTTATTTATATCAGGATACCGATAAAAGTTACACCATTGTACATGCCTTGGAAGGTTATGATGAGGTTTCGTTAACCTGTGATGTGAAAACCTTTTCGAATAAAGGAGAGCAGATTTTAACGCTTCAGGATATGGGTTTTGAGCGGGTTGAGGTAAATGCCATAAAAGGTGGAGATACTGTAGAATCATCAGCGAAAATATTTATGGATGTGTTAAATGGCGAGGCTACAGATGTGCAAAACAATGTGGTGCTTTGCAATTCGGCATTGGCAATTAAGACTATTAAACCTGAATTATCTTTTGCCGATTGTTTTTACGCAGCGGAAGAATCGTTAATGAGCAAAAAAGCATTGGAGAGCTTTAAAAACCTATTGGCATGCTAAAATTAAAAGTTTGCGGAATGCGTTTGGCAGCCAATATTGCTGCGGTTGCAGAGCTTCAGCCAGATTATTTGGGTTTCATTTTTTATGAAAAATCGCAGCGATTAATCAGTGATGTTTCTGCTGAATTAATTAAGTACATTCCTTCTGAGATTAAAACTGTAGGCGTTTTTGTAAATGAAGATATTGAAAAAGTAAAAGATAAGGTAAACACTTTGAAGCTGAAGGCTGTTCAGTTACATGGCAGCGAATCGCCCGAATACTGTGAAACATTAAAATTAAGCTTTCCCGCTTTAGAAGTAATTAAAGCTTTCGGAATAGATGAAGATTTTGATTTTTCAGGTGTCGAAGTTTATTTAAATGTTGTTGATTACTTTTTGTTCGATACCAAAACCAAAGCACACGGTGGATCGGGAAAAACATTTGATTGGTTAGTATTAGATCGATATAAAGATCAAAAGCCTTACTTTTTAAGCGGTGGAATTGACCTTGAACACACCGAAGCAATAAAAAATATACGTGATGAGCGTTTATATGCGCTTGATATTAATAGCAGGTTTGAAATTGAGCCAGGTTTGAAGGATGCCGGGAAGATTAAAGAATTTATTAAAGAAATGAACACGAAATAATGTCATCATGAAGGTGATTAAGTATAAGTTGATCCGTTATTCCCAACTTGATTGGGAATAGTAATGCAATGAGCTTTAAGATTCCCGCCTGTGCTGGAATGACGACTTATCTTGAGCAGCTTTCAATGTGGCAAACTAGTTGATAAAAATATTATGAAATACAAAGTAAACGAAAAAGGATATTATGGAGATTTTGGAGGTGCGTACATCCCCGAAATGCTTTATCCAAACGTAGAAGAATTGCGTCAAAACTATTTAAAGATTATTGATGATGCCGATTTTCAAAAGGAATTTCATCAATTGTTAAAAGATTATGTTGGCCGTCCTTCCCCTTTATACCTTGCTAAAAGATATTCTGAGCGTTTTGGTGCCAATATTTTCTTAAAAAGAGAGGATTTAAATCATACCGGGGCACACAAAATCAACAATACCATCGGGCAGATTTTATTGGCCGAAAAATTGGGCAAAAAAAGAATTATTGCCGAAACAGGAGCGGGGCAGCATGGGGTAGCTACGGCCACAGTTTGTGCTTTACGTAACCTGGAGTGTGTTATTTACATGGGTGAGGTAGATATTGAACGCCAGGCACCAAATGTAGCCCGTATGAAAATGTTGGGCGCAAAGGTTGTTCCGGCAAGTTCAGGAAGTAAAACTTTAAAAGATGCCACCAACGAGGCCATGCGCGATTGGATTAATAACCCGGTTGATACGCATTATATTATCGGTTCGGTAGTTGGTCCACATCCATATCCTGATATGGTTGCCATTTTTCAGTCGATTATTTCTGAAGAAACCAAAAAGCAATTGTTGGAACAAACCGGCAGCGATCAACCTGATTATGTGTTGGCCTGTGTAGGTGGTGGAAGCAATGCCATGGGTATGTTTTACCACTTTATGGATGATGAAAATGTAAAGCTGATTGCTGTTGAAGCTGCCGGAAAAGGGGTATCGAGCGGGTTTTCTGCTGCAACCACTTATTTAGGTAAAGAAGGTGTATTACACGGAAGCAGGAGCATTTTAATGCAAACGCCAGATGGCCAGGTTGTAGAACCACATTCGGTATCAGCCGGATTGGATTATCCGGGTATTGGACCACAGCATGCACATTTGTTTAAAACCGGGCGTGGCCAATATGTTTCCATCACTGATGAAGAAAGTTTAGATGCTGGTTTGCTTTGTACACAATTGGAAGGAATTATCCCGGCCATTGAAAGCGCACACGCTTTGGCTTATTTAGAAAAAATGGAGTTTAAAGGTGGCGAAAATGTAGTGGTTTGCCTTTCAGGCCGTGGTGATAAGGATTTGGATACTTATATTAAATATTTTAACTTATAGATAGATTTGAGAAGTGAGATATTAGAAAGTAGATTTCCTTGCCAGGTCATCAATCTCAAATCTCACATCTCCATCTCACATCTCAAAAGAACATGAATCGAATTAAACAACTCTTCCAGGAGAAGAAAAACATATTATCAATTTATTATACTGCCGGATACCCAAACACCGGCGATACTTTACAGATTGCTGAATTACTAGAGAAATCGGGTGCAGATATGCTCGAGATCGGTTTTCCTTATTCGGATCCTGTTGCCGATGGACCGGTAATTCAGGCCAGCAGTAAACAATCGCTCGATCAGGGCATGACACTTAACTTGCTTTTTGAGCAGTTGAAAGATTTACGTAAAACGGTGAGCATCCCTGTGTTATTAATGGGCTATGTTAATCCTGTTTTGCAGTTTGGTGTCGAAAAATTTTGTGAGGCTTGTGCCGAAGTAGGTGTTGATGGTTGTATAGTACCCGATTTGCCGATGGTAGAGTACGAAGAGTTTTATCAAGATTGCTTTGAGAAACATAACCTGAGCAATGTGTTTTTAATTACCCCTCAAACCGCCGAAGAACGCATTCATAAAATTGATGTTTTAACCAACGGATTTATTTATTTGTTATCATCATCTGCCACTACAGGAAAAAATTTAGAAGTTGGCGATACTACTGAAGCTTATTTTAGCAGGATTAAAAACCTTAACCTAAAGAACCCAACCATGATTGGTTTTGGGATCAGTGATAAACAAACTTTCGATAAAGCCTGCTCGTACGCAAATGGAGCCATTATTGGTACAGCATTCGTTAAAGCAATTGCTCAAGGAAATTTAGAGGAGCAAGTGAGTAGTTTTATGAAAGCGTTTAAAGCTTAATTGTTTACCACTAAGGCACAGAGACACTAAGATTGCGCTTTGTGTACTTTGTGCCTTTGTGGTATTCCTTCCTATGCCATATCATCATTCCTAACCTGATTGGGAATCGTAATGCTGTGGTAGGGTTTTTATGCTGCATTAAGGTTTCCGCCTGCGCCTGAAACACGACCTATCTTAGTAAGCATTATTGGTATTCCTTCCTAGGCCATATCGTCATTCCCAACTTGATTGGGAATCGTAATGCTCTGGTAGGGTTTTTATGCCGCATTAGGTGTCCCGCCTGCGTTTGAAAAACAACCTATCTCATTACAAACTTCATTGCCTTTGTGCCTCTGTGGTTATACCCCTTTCTGCACATCGAGGCAAACAAACTGCCAAATCGCGCATCATTATCCTAACCTGTCAATCTGAATAGCACATCTGTCAGTCAATTTTGCCACGCAGAAAATCACATTTCATCATCTCAAGAAAAATGTTTTAAATTAATAATATGCGTTTTAACAGCTTTAACCGCTGATTTGCACCTGCCAAACAGTGCCTAAAAATGTTTATGACAAATCAATGATTGTGAATTCTGTAATTGGTTCTACATTTGCTTAACGGTGTTAGATTATTTACACCTAATATTCCAATCATGGGAAGTAAAGAAAGAATTCTACGTTTAAAAGATGAAACCAGAACAAAAATTCTGGATGCTGCCTTGAACATTGTTCAAACTGAGGGCTGGCAGGCATTGAGTATGCGTAAAATTGCCGACCAGATTGAGTATACTGCACCAATTATTTACGAGTACTTTTCTAACAAAGATGGCATCTTACTGGAACTTACCAGACGAGGTTATTTGATGTTGGCCAAAGATATCCGCGAGGCCCGAGACAAACACGAATCTCCGGAAGATAAAATGGAAGCCATGTGGATTGCCTACTGGAACTTCGCTTTTAACCATAAAGAATTTTATCAGTTGATGTATGGTGTGGATATGGTTTGTTGTACAGTAAAAAATTCAATGCCCGAAGCCGAAAACGTAGGTGGTATGCTTGGCGATGTGATTGAATCATTATTCGAGAAGAAACCAGTATCAGATGATGATATCTGCATGAAGTATTACACTTACTGGTCTATCATTCATGGCTTAATTTCCATTAACCTGGTTCGCCCTAATGGAAGAACAACCGACGAACTAAACCAACAAATTTTAAAGGATGCCATCAAAGGCATTACATTATCCATTAACAGCTAATTTTTTTTTACCCCTTAATTTAACACTGTTAAATTATTTATACACTTTAATTCCAATTAAATTTAATCATATGAAATCTCTACATCGCTTGTATCCCTTACTTAACACCGTTAAATGGTTTAATAGTATTAAGTTATTGTTAACAATTTCGCTTCTTTCCATTGCTTTGGTGAGTTGTAAATCTGCTCCCGATCAGGCTGCAGCTGCACCACCGCCACCAGTTTTACCTGTAACCTCGATTAATGCGAGTACAGAAACTACGTTTGTAGATTATCCGGCATCGATACAGGGTGCTGTTGATATTGATGTACGGCCGCAGGTTAGTGGTTATTTACAAAGTGTACTGGTTAACGAAGGTGCTTATGTAACTGCAGGCCAAACGCTTTTTAAAATAAATGAAAATCCTTTCCGCGAGGCTTTAAACAATGCAAAAGCAAGCTTACATGCTGCTGAAGCTGCAATTTTAAATGCACAGCTTGAAGTAGATAAATTAACCCCGCTTGTGCAAAATAAGGTTGTATCTGATTTTCAGTTAAAAACTGCTAAAACAGCACTTAAAATAGCACAGGCTAATGCCGAGCAGGCTAAAGCCGGTGTGGCTTCGGCACAAATTAATTTAGGTTATACCAATGTTAAGGCTACCGTAAGTGGTTACATTGGCCGTATCCCTAAAAAACAGGGCAGCCTGGTTTCGCCGACTGACCAGGTTGCTTTAACGCAGTTATCTGATATACATGAGGTACATGTTTATTTCGCACTTGCGGAAAACGACTTCAATAACTTTAATGTAAACTACCCTGGCAAAACCCCTGCCGACAGGATTAAGCATTTACCTGCTGTTGAACTTTTATTATCGGATAACAGTGTTTACCCGCTTAAAGGTAAAATTGACATGATTGATGGTCAGTTTGATAAAAACACGGGTTCTATTACACTCAGGGCTAGTTTCCCTAATGCAAGTGGTGTGCTCCGCTCGGGTAATACGGGCAAAATACATTTAGGGTTACAACATGATGATGCCATTCTGGTACCGCAATCGGCTACGGTAGAAATGCAGGATAAGGTATTTGTATTTACCGTTGGCGATAGCAGCAAGGTTAAAAAACAGGCCATTGGCATTGTGGGTAAAGCAGGTGAAAATTACCTGGTTAACAGTGGTGTTAAAGCGGGCGACCAGATTGTATTGAGCGGCATTGATAAATTACAGGAGGGCATGGTTATCCAACCTCAAAAGGCAGCTGATAAGGTAGCTGTGGCAAAAACAAAAAACTAATACAACACTTAAAGTTTAAGAAGTCATGTTTCAGAAATTTATAAACAGGCCGGTACTTTCAACAGTAATTTCCATCTTATTGGTAATTGTTGGTATACTTGGCTTATCAAAGTTGCCCTTAGAGCGCTTTCCAAATATCGCACCTCCGTCGGTATTGGTTACTGCGGTGTACCCTGGGGCAAATGCCGAAACCATTTTACGTTCGGTAACTCCTTCGCTGGAGGAAGCAATTAACGGTGTGGAGAACATGACATACATGACCTCCAGTGCCAGTAACGATGGTACCCTGGCCATTACAGTATACTTTCAACAGGGAACTAACCCCGATCAGGCTGCTGTTAACGTTCAAAACCGTGTATCGCAGGCTACAAGCCAGTTGCCTGCAGAAGTTGTACAATATGGTATAACCACTACTAAACAGCAAAACAGTTTTATCGGTGCAATTGGTGTTTACTCTGAAGACCCTAAAAAATATGATGCGGTTTTTGTAAACAACTATGCGCAGATTAACATTATACCGGAGCTTAAACGTATCCCTGGTGTAGGTTCTGCAAGTGTATTTGGGGGTATTAAAGATTATTCGATGCGGATTTGGTTAAACCCAAGTCAGTTGGCTACTTATAAAATAACGCCTAATGAGGTTATCGGTGCCATACAGGATAAAAACCTTGAGGCTGCTCCGGGCAGGCTTGGCGAACGTAGCGATGAGGCTTTTGAATATGTAATTAAATATAAAGGTAAGCTTACCAAACCTGATGAGTACCAGAATATCGCGATCCGCTCTAACGCTGATGGTTCTATTTTGCGCTTAAAAGATGTGGCCCGTGTAGAGCTGGGTGCTTATAGTTATGGTAGTGTAAACCGTTTAAACGGGCACGATGGGATTACGATTGGTGTAATTCAGTTATCGGGTTCGAATGCGAATGAGATACAGATTTCGATTGATAAACTGTTGGCAAAACTATCTAAAGATTTTCCGGCAGGGATTAAATATAACCAGTTTTACCGTACCAAAACCGATCTTGATGAATCCATCAACCAGGTTGAGCATACTCTGATTGAGGCTTTCTTGTTGGTGTTTATCGTAGTATTTATTTTCCTTCAGGATTTCAGGTCTACTTTAATTCCGGCTATTGCGGTTCCGGTTGCTATTATTGGTACTTTCTTTTTTATGCAGTTGTTCGGTTTCTCGGTTAACCTTTTAACGTTGTTTGCACTTGTACTGGCTATCGGTATTGTGGTTGATGATGCGATTGTGGTGGTAGAAGCGGTGCATGCAAAAATGGAAGAAGACCCCACGCTTTCTCCTAAGGAGGCCACTACCCAGGCCATGAGCGAAATTACAGGGGCAATTATATCGATTACACTGGTTATGGCTGCGGTATTTTTACCGGTAGGTTTTATGACGGGTTCTACTGGTATATTTTACAAACAGTTTGCTTTAACCATGGCTATTGCCATTATTATATCGGCTGTTAACGCTTTAACTTTAAGCCCGGCGCTTGCTGCTTTATTTTTAAAGAATAAACATGCCGATGGCCATAAGGCTCCTAAGAAAGGCTTTGTAGAAAAGTTTTATGCTGGCTTTAACGGTGGCTTTAACTATATGACTAACCGCTATGTTGGCGGCTTAAAGGTGCTTATCCGTAATAAATGGTTAAGTATGGGCGGGCTTTTGTTAATTGTATTGGTTACGGTTTTCCTGGTAAGCAGAACCAAAACTGGTTTTATCCCTACAGAGGATCAGGGCTTTGTGGCTATTGCGGTTGCAAGTCCATCGGGAACTTCGTTAGCGAATACGAACAAAATGTTAAAACAGGCCGAAAAGGAGTTAAGGGCTATGCCATCGGCAAGGTTCGTAATGTCGTTGGCTGGTTATAACTTTTTAACGGCATCCAACAGTTCGTCGGCAGGACAGATTTTCTTATTGTTGAAACCGAATGAGGAGCGGGGCGAAGTTAAAAACATCGATGAGATACAGAATATTGTAAGGGCTAAAATGGCGGCTATATCTGCTGGTACTTTCTTTGTATTCAGTTTTCCTACGGTGCCTGGTTTTAGTAACGTTGAGGCAATGAATGTGATGTTGCAGGATAAAACAAACGGCAGACTGGATAAATTTAGTGGTGTGGCGAATAACTTTATTGCGAAGTTAATGGCTAAACCTGCAATTGCCTATGCTTTTACTTCGTACAAAGCAGATTATCCGCAGTTACAATTGGATGTTAACGATGAAAAGGCTGATCAGCTGGGTGTAAGTAAAAAGGATATTCTGCAAACGATGCAAACTTATTTCGGTACTGCGCAGGCATCAGATTTTAACCGCTTTGGTAAATATTACCGTGTGGTGGTGCAGGCTGATATTGCCGACAGGACTGACCCTTCGGCTATTGACCGTGTGTTTGTTAAAAACAAAGCTGGCGAAAGTGTGCCAATTAGTACGCTGGTTAAATTAACCCGTGTATATGGTTCGGAAACGGCTTCGCGTTATAACCTGTTTAACTCTATCGAGGTTAATGCAATTCCTAAACCTGGCTTTAGCTCGGGTGATGCGATTAAAGCGATTGAGGAAACGGCCAAAGAACAATTGCCAACTGGTTACGCTTACGAATTTTCGGGCCAAACGCGTGAGGAAATTTCTTCGGGCGGGCAGTCTACAGTGATTTTCCTGTTGTGTTTGGTATTTGTTTATTTCTTATTATCGGCACAGTATGAAAGTTATATCCTGCCATTGGCGGTAATACTTTCTATCCCTACTGGTATATTCGGTGTGTTTGTGGTATTGGGTTTAACTGGTATCGAAAATAACATTTATGTACAGGTAGCACTGATTATGCTTATCGGTTTGCTGGCCAAAAATGCGATTCTGATTGTGGAGTTTGCGGTGCAGCGACGAAGGGCAGGGCTTAGTTTGGTAGATTCGGCTATTGAGGCTGCGCGCTTAAGGATCAGGCCGATCATCATGACATCACTTGCGTTTGTATTCGGCTTATTCCCGATGAGTATTGCAACCGGTCCATCAGCACAGGGTAACCACTCTATCAGTATCGGTGCTGCGGGTGGTATGGTTTCGGGTGTAATTTTAGGTTTGTTCATCATTCCGGTACTTTTCGTGATCTTCCAGGCTTTACAGGAAAAACTATCAAAAAAATCATCAAATGAGGTTGTTCATCACCATGGAGAACCTGTAAATAATCATGCAGTTTATGAAACGGTTTAATCTAATTACCATCCTGCTCCTTGCTTTAATATGGAGCGGATGTTCGGTTTCGAAAGATACAGCCTTGCCTAATGTGGTGCCTGGCTTGTTTAGAAACTCATCACCTAAAGATTCTTCGAGTGTTGGCTCTATGCCTTTGAAGAGTTTTATTAATGACCTTACTGTGCAAAATTTAATTGATACGGCTTTGGTTAAAAATTACGATATGCAAATTGCATTGAAAAATATCGATGCAGCTGAAGTATTGTTTAAACAATCGAAACTGGGCTATTTGCCTGAGCTTAAACTGCAGGTTGCTGCAAGCTCGAGCCGCCCATCGGATAACAGTTTAAACGGCTTAAGTTTAAACCAGTTTACGGGCTCTACACACATTGAAGATTACAATGCTAATTTGGGTGTGGTTTGGGAAGCGGATATCTGGGGTAAAATACGCAATCAAAAAGCTGGCGCTTTAGCCAGTTTTTTGCAAACAGAAGAGGCACGTAAGGCTGTGCAAACGCGTTTGGTAAGTAATGTTGCCCAAGGTTATTATAATTTGCTGATGCTTGATGCGCAGTTGGAAATTGCCAAAAAGAACCTTAAACTGAATGATAGTACACTTCGGATTATCAATTTACAGTTTGATGCCGGGCAGGTTACTTCACTGGCTATACAACAGGCGCAGGCTCAACAGTTAAATGCAGCACAGCTGATACCGCGTTTGGAGCAGAATGTAACTTTACAGGAAAATGCTTTGAGTGTTTTGATTGGTACTTTGCCTAAGGCGATTAACCGCGATAGCCGTTTGGATAAAATGAATATTCCGCAGGATTTAAATGCTGGTTTCCCATCGTCGATGTTGAGCCGCAGGCCTGATATTAAAAGTGCCGAACTGGCTTTAACCATTGCCAATGCAAAGGTTGGGGTTGCAAAAGCAAGTTTATACCCATCGTTGGTAATTACCGCAAGTGGTGGCATCAACTCGTTTAAAGCAAGCAACTGGTTTAACGTGCCTGCATCATTATTCGGCCTGGTTGGTGCGGGGATTACACAACCGATTTTCCAAAGAGGGCAGTTAAAAACTTCTCTTGAACTGGCTAAAATAGACCGTGAGAAATCGGTAATCCAGTTTCGCCAGTCGGTATTAAATGCTGTAGGCGAAGTATCGGATGAGTTAACGAAAGTAGAGAAACTTAAAGCGCAATATAGTATTGCCGAAAAAAGGGCACAAACTTTACAACAGGCATCTAAAAATGCCAGTATGTTATTTAAAAGCGGTATGGCTAATTATTTAGAGGTTATTACGGCACAAGGCAATCTATTACAAAGTGAACTGGAGTTAACTACCATTAAAACTGAACAGCTTAATGCTGTTGTTGGTTTGTACCGCTCGTTAGGGGGGGGATGGCAGTAAGCGTACATCGCTCGTGATTGCTGAGGTTTTACTAGCTTAAGCTGAAGTAATTTATAAAAAGTATTTAAAGCGTTTTTTTACAAAGACACTAAGATTGCCAGGTATTAACTGGTGGTTTTGGTGTTTTTGTTTTTTTAGAGTATTAGGGGAGCATTCATCCGTCATCTCGACCGTAGTGGAGAGATCTTTGGATTTACTATTACCATAAATCCGTCATTGCGAGGCTGGGGGAGAGCGAGCCGAAGCAATCTTTGTTGTAAATTCCTAATACGGCCGTCATTCCCGCGCATGCGGGAATCGTAATGCGGTCGCTATTTTGGCTAGTTTGCTCGGGCTTGCCATTCTCGCAGTCTTGCCTCGGCTCACCACCGCCGAGGGGGCTCTTACTTTTGGCTTGGCCCAAAAGTAACAAACATGAGCGCAGCGAAAGCATGACTACCTATAAAAACAACAAACACAAAGGCATAACTGAAAGGCTTGGAACTGATGTCGGATAAATTCGTTAAAGCTTTTTGGTCGCCAGCACAAGTTCCGCCGAAGGGGGCGGAAAGTGTGTGCTGCCTTAATGCAGCGATGGAGGGAAAGGTAATGATAAAGCTTTAACGTTTTCTCCTTCCATCATTTCCTATGCCGGATGAGCAGGGAGGAGATAGCGAGGTTCAAATAGCGAGGTGCAGGGAATACGCTAAATTCGTCATTGCGAGGCAGGGAATGAGCGAGCTGAAGCAATCTTTTTAGTAAGTTTCTAATACTGTCGTCATTCTCACGCATGCGGGAATCGTAATGCGGTTGCTGTTTTCGCTCCGCTCGGGCTTGCCTCGGTTCGCCGCATAAAATCGGTAAAGATCAGCCGCCATACTATTGTGAAACCTTCCTCACCGATTTCAGAAACACAAAACCCACTACTCCCGAAAGGATTGAAGCGGTTAAAATGGCAAACTTCGCTTCCGAAACATGCAATGAATCACTAAAAGAAAGCAGGGCTATAAAAATCGACATGGTGAAACCGATTCCAGCGAGGATGCCTAAACCTAAAACATGTTTCCAGCCTGCGCCTGTAGGGAGGTTGGCCCATTTCAATTTTACGGCTAACCAACTAAAAAGGGTTACGCCAATGGTTTTACCTGCAAATAAACCTATAATAATGCCCAGGCCAAGTGGAGAAACAAGCCCGGTAAGCATTTCTTTTTGGAAAGTGATATTGGTGTTTGCCAGTGCGAAAACAGGCATAATGATGTAGTTTACGGGAGTGGTTAAAAAATGTTCGAGTTTTTCTAATGGCGATTCTACATCTGTTTCGTTAGTAGGAATAGTGAATGCCAGTAGTACCCCTGCAATGGTGGCATGGATGCCGGAGTGGTGGATGAAATACCAAAGGAAAGCACCAGGGATAAGGTAGAACACTAGTTTTTTTACGCCGAAATAATTCATCAGGCTTAACAAGATTAAGATCCCTCCGGCCATGGCAAGGTACTCGAAATGAATTTGTTTGGTATAGAAAATGGCGATGACTAAAATGGCACCTAAATCATCCACAATAGCCAAAGCAGCAAGGAATATTTTTAAACTGGTTGGCACGCTTTTACCTAACATCGCAATTATAGCGAGGGCAAAGGCGATATCGGTAGCCATGGGGATGCCCCAGCCTCCGGCGGTTTCGTAACCTTTATTAAACAGGGAATAAATAATTGCTGGTACAAGCATTCCGCCCAGGGCGGCAATTACAGGGAGTGCAGCACTTTTTATGGATGACAGCTCTCCTTCTATAAGTTCGCGTTTAATTTCTAAGCCGACAAGGAGGAAGAATATGGCCATTAGGGCGTCGTTTATCCAGGCGAGGATGCTGTAATTAAGGGAGTCAAATCCTAATCTGGTTTCTAAAAAGGCTTCGAAACTTTCTTTTGAAGCGGTATTTGCAATGAGTAGGGAGATGGCAACGCAAATGAGCAATAGGAAACCGCCCACTTGTCCGGAGCGGAAGAAACGTTGAAATACTTCTAAATTAATGATTTTAGGCATAATGGTAAAAATAGTAAAATGAAGGGGGATAGAGGGGATGTTTTTTGTTTTTTTTGAAGAGGAGAGTGGGGTTGTGAGGGATGGGGAGTTGTAATGCCATCGCTTTATTTTCGCTTCGCTCAGTCTTGCCTCGGTTAGCCGCCACCGAGGGGGCTCTTACCTTTTTCTTGATAAAAAGGTAACCAAAAATCAAGGCTTGGAACTGATGTCGGATAAATTCGTTAAAGCTTTTTGGTCGTCAGCACAAGTTCCGCCGAAGGGGGCGGAAAGTGTGTGCTGCCTCAATGCAACGATGGAAGGAAAGATAACGATAAAGCTTTAACGTTTTATCCTTCCATCATTTCCTATGCCGGATGAGCAGGGAGGAGATAGCATAATTCAAACAGCGAGGTGCAAATAGAATGATGCAGGGAATGCGTTAAATCCGTGATTGCGAGGCTGGGGAGAGCGAGCCGAAGCAATCTTTGTTGTAAATCCCTATTACGGTCGTCATTCTCCCGCATTCTGAAATCGTAATGCGGTCGCTTCGCTCGGGCTTGCCTCGGTTACCGATATGAAATCGGTACAGGTTAGCCACCGAAGGGCTTTTACTTTTGGCTTGGCCCAAAAGTAACAAACCTGAGCGCAGCGAAAGCATGACTACCTATAAAAACAACAAACAATAAGGCATAACTGAAAGGCTTGGAACTGATGTCGGATAAATTCGTTAAAGCTTTTTGGTCGTCAGCACAAGTTCCGCCGAAGGGGGCGGAAAGTGTGTGCTGCCTTAATTCAGTGATGAAAGAAAAAGGTAACGATAAAGCTTTAACGTTTTCTCCTTCCATCATTTCCTATGCCGGATTGCAGGGAGGAGATAGCGAGGTGCAAATAGAATGATGCAGGGAATGCGTTAAATTCGTCATTGCGAGGCTGGGGAGAGCGAGCCGAAGCAATCTTTTTAGTTTTAACACACGGTCGTCATTCTCGCGCATGCGGGAATCGTAATGCGGTTGCTGTGTTTTCGCTTCGCTCAGTCTTGCCTCGGTTCGCCGCCACCGAGGGGCTCTTACCTTTTTCTTGATAAAAAGGTAACGAAAAATCAAGGCTTGGAACTGATGTCGGATAAATTCGTTAAAGCTTTTTAGTCGTCAGCACAAGTTCCGCCGAAGGGGGCGGAAAGTGTGTGCTGCCTTAATGTAGTGATAGAGGAAAAGGTAACGATAAAGCTTTAACGTTTTCTCCTTCCATCATTTCCTATGCCGGATAGCAGGGAGGAGATAGCGAGAAGCAAATAGCGGGATGCAGGGAATGTGTTAAATCCGTCATTGCTGAGGCTGGGGAAGAGCGAGCGGAAGCAATCTTTGTAGTAAGTTTAACACGGCCGTCATTCTCGCGCATGCGGGAATCTTAATGCGGTCGCTATGTTTTACAAATATGTTTGCCCTACGCTTAAAGAGGTCGTCATGCTGATCCGATAAGCTATCGGATTCAGTCCAGTATCTTTCATGCAATTTAAAACGCTCAGGGGCCAACTAGTATCATCACCGATTTACGAAAAGCTTTTATAGGCATTGAGCGAGGAAATGCGGAAGGTAAAAACTCATCCAAAACAAAAAGCCATCCCGATATTAGATTCGGGATGGCTTTAATACGCCAGGATGACGTAAGAGGAATATTTATGGTTTCTTACCAATATTTACCCTGATGTTTACTTCAAAATCGCCATCGGTATAACCACTAATTGCAGAGGTTGCGGTATTGTAATAAGCCATGAAATATAGGGTAGATTTATAGTTCATCCCGAAACCTACAGTGGCGTTTTGTGTATTGTGGTACATCGCCATCAGGTATAATTTATCGTTGGCAAAGTTGGCATTTAAACCGGCATCCCATAGGTTATCGAAGTTTTTAATGCCCCTGAATACGCCTTTAGGTTCGATACTGATTCCGTTGATGCCTGAGCCTAAAGCAAATTTGTAGCTTACTGCTGAATAAAAAGTAGGCTTGTCGGCATAATTTAAATCATCTTTTCTGAAAACGGAACGCATATTCGGCACGGCTCCTTCAACAGTTAATCCCCTGGATGTATAGGAAATTCCGAAATCGCCATCAAGATAATAGCCCCTGTCGTTAAAACGGGCAATTGATGGATCGTTGATGTCGCTGTTTCTTACACTGCTTAAATCGAGTTTATCCTGACTTGCACCAAAAGAGATTCCGAAATTTAATTTCTGGTCTTCGTTGCTCAAGGGCAGGTGGTAGGCAAAGGTTCCTACGGCTTTGGTACGCTGGATACCGCCCGATTTCTCGTTGTAAATGTTTATTCCCCAGCCTACTTTGTTTGCCTGCTGATCTAAAGTTACGCTTTGTGTGATGGGGGCACCGGGAATGTTAGACCATTGCTTGCGGAAACTTCCGTTGATGTTAAAACCTTCGTTTATACCTGCCATTGATGGGTTAACGAGGTAACGGTTTTGGAAATATTGTGCATTTAGTGGAAGGATCTGCGCTTTTACCGAACCTAAAAATAATGTGCTTGCAGCAAAGAGAAACGTTACGCGACGCATTTGCTTTATGTTTTTTGTAATTGCTCTCATGTCTGTAATTAGTCTCTAATGATGTTGATGTAACCTTTAAAATTGCCGATACCATTACCTAAATCAATAATGTAATAGTAGGTGCCTTCGCTTAACGGACTACCATTTATGGTTCCGTCCCAATCGTTGGCATAAGTGTGTTTGGTGTACAGCATCCGGCCGGCCTTATCGAATATTTTTAAGGTATTGTTTGGGTAATAATCGATGTTTTTCACAATAAACTTATCGTTGTATCCATCTCCATTAGGGGTAACTACGGTACTGGCTTCCAGTTTATAATCATCTATTACGGTAACCGCAATGGTTTGATCGCTCACACAACCGCTTGCATTGGTAACGGTTACCCTGTACGATCCACTTTGTTTCGGGCGGATGGTTAATGCTGAAGTGCTTTGTCCGCTGATGATTTCTGAGCCCGACCAGCTGTACTGCGTACCGCCTGTTGCTGTTAAAATGATGGCATCTCCTTTGGAAATTGATAATCCTTTATTGCTGCTGATGGAAACCACTGGTAAAGCATTTACGGTTACTGTTGCTGTTCCGGTTTGTAACTGGCTGGCATAAGCATCGGCCACGCTTACCAATGTATAAGTAAAGGTGCCTGTAGTATTGGTGGGCACGCTAAGGGTAGCAATGGTTGTGTTTGTGGTTACTGTACGGTTAGCACCTCCGTTAATGGCGTAGGTAAAAGTGTAAGGTGCTGTACCTACTGCGCCTGTAAAGGTGATGTTTGGGGTATTGCCAAAATTACATACGGATGTGCTGCCAGATATGGTTGCCACTGGTAAAGGGCGGATTAATACTGTTGCGGTACCGGTTTGTGGCTGGCTACAGTTTACATCGGCCACGCTTACTAAGTTATAAGTAAATGTACCCACTGTTGTTGTAGGTGCTGTAACGGTTGCAGTATTACCGGTAGAGGTTACTGTTCGGTTTGTACCATTATTAATGTTGTAGGTAAAGGTGTATGGTGCGGTTCCGTTGGCTCCGGTAAAGGTAATGGTTGGTGCGGGTGCCAGGTTTGGTACTGCTGTAGTGCCTGCAATGCTTGCGGTTGCCAGTGTGCGTACGGTTACGGTAGCTGTACCACTTTGGTTTTGGGCTGCATTTACATCGGCAACACTTACGAGGTTGTAATTAAAGGTGCCCGCAACGTTGGCTGGTGCCGATACCGTTACTGTGGTATTGGTACCTGTAGTGCTGATGGTTTTATTTGCCCCGCCATTAATGTTATAGGTAAATACGTAAGGCCCTGTGCCGTTACCGCCTGTAAATGTAATGTTTGGTGCGGTACCGTTTAAGCACAATGCGGTAGTGCCCGAAATACTGGCTACCGGAATCGGGTTAATTTTAACTGTTGTTGAAACATTTTGTGCCTGTGTACTGTAAGCATCGGTAATGCTGGTAACGGTATATACAAAGGTACCCACCACATTTGTTGGCACATTTACCGTGGCTGTATTGGTGTTTGTGGTTGGGGTTTGGTTTGCGCCGCCATTAATGTTGTATGTAAAGGTAAAAGGGGCATTGCCTGTAGTTGCTGTAAAGGTTATTACAGGGGCTATTGTATTTACTGGCACAGCGATGTTGCCGCTTATTGCAGCAACAGGTTTTGGATAAATACGGAGGTTTGCTGGCGTGTAATTAATGGTGTAGTTGGTATTTAAAGCCAATGTGCCTTGTTGAATGGCATAATCGCCAGCGGTTTCGCCCGGCAAGCGGGTTAAGCTGCCTGTAAAAACATCGGTGCCGATTAAGGCCGGAGCAGATACGTATGTAAATGCAGGTTCGGTTGTTGCTTCTACCTTGGTTTTGGCATCGGCTTTTACGGCAATGGTTTTTGGCGCAATGGTTAATAGCTGTTGTTTAGCAACTGCGGGATTAAAAAAAGTATCGCCAGCCTGATTGGCGGTAATGGTAACGGTACCTGCTTTAACAATATGGATGTCGTTATTGCTGATGGTGGCAATATTGGTATCACTACTGGTATATTCGATATTGATGGTGTTGTTATCGCTTGTGGCACCTGCAACCAGGTCGGGATCGCCATAGGTAGCGGTTCTTGTTGCTGTGAAAGTGATGTTCTGGTCTTTTTTTACCGTGGCATCATCCCGTGTATACCAAATGGGTGATGTAATGATGCGGCTGCCATCTGTTTCTAAAATATCGGCATAATAATACCCTGTGGCTAAATTTGCCAATCCATTATCGGTATAGGTTAAACCTGGTGTTGCGCTTGTTGTTAACTCAACCGGGTTGGTGCCGCTTCCTGGTGTGCCGAATAAAATTTTAATACTCGCTATGGCACTGGTTGTAATGGAACTTACCGAAATCTGCGGTGCTCCGGCTGTTTTAAATATGCTGCCTACGGGCTGTTTGTTAATGGTAAAAATTACTTTGGCAGCCGAATCTTCTGAGGCATAAAACCGCATTTTTTTAATGGCATCCAATAAATCATTTTCGGTAAGGGCAGGGGCCAATACCACTAAACGGGCACAGGTATGTTTACCAAAGGTTAAATTGTGGTTATCGTGGTCGATGGTTGCACCCAGGTGATACCCTTTGGCGAGCATGCGGTTATAGTAACTTAAATAACTCATTGAGCTGGCAGGATCGGAATAGGTTACATTTGTAGAAAAGGCGGGGCCGCTTTCTAAAGCTGATCCTACTATGGCACTATCGGCACTTAAATCGTAAGTTGCAGAGATGTTGTTGTAATCGGTTGTGTTGGGGTGGGCCAAGGTTGCAATGGCATTTAATCCATGTCTGTTTATAATTCTAAATAAACCTGCAGGCCCTGTATAGGTGCTTTTTGGTACATAGATCTGGTTTTCGCCTGATTCCCATCCGATCAGTGAATCGATACCATATACGATTACGTGTCCGCCGCCACTAATTACGCCCCACTCCATGCCGTGCAAGGCAACAAAATTGGAAGTGGTTGCTTTTTTAGCGGCATCGATGCCTGGCTGCCAGTTGGCTAGCGACATGCCGGCCTGGGTATGGTTGTGTTCTGATATGCCCAGGAAATCCAGATTCATTGCTGTTTTGGCAAATGCATAATCATCTTCGGGTTTTTTGGTTAAATCATCTTTGTTACCGTCTGAATAACTGCTGTGGCTGTGTAAGTTGCCGTAGTAAAAGTTCAGTTTGTTTACATCGAGGATTCCTGTTTTAAAGTTTCCTAAAAGGGGTTGTGCAGTTAAGTATAACGGGCCACCGCTACATGCACTGTTTAGCGCGTAGGTAAAGAAATAGTAATTGGTGTTCTGTGTTAATCCATTTCTGATAAATGATGTTCCGGTTCCTCTTTTTACCACGATACCACCACCAAGCTGATCGCCAACATTGTAAACGGTTTGGTTTACGGGTGCTGCGGTTAGCGTGTTGCTGGTGCTCATTACCACCAAATATTCGTCGGCCGCATTTGGTGCTGTAAAACTTGCCTGTATAAAATTGTAGTTAGATGAGGTTACACTAAAGTTTGTGGGTTGTGCGGTTGGGGTTGCACAGGGCAATAAGGTTTTAGTGGTTTGTGCTGCAGTTAAAATATTGGTGGTTAAATATTTGGGGCCGCCCGTGCATGAAAGGTTATTTAAAGGAACAATAAAATAGTTGTAGGTGGTAGAACTGCTTAAAGCATTATCGGTAAAGGTATTGCTTACAATTTTGTTGATTACTGTACCACCTCCAAAAGCAGAACCAATGGCGTATGCTGTACCATCAACTGGTAATGTGCTTAATGTAGCACTTTTGCTCCTGATGATGAGGTATTCGTTTGCATCAGCCGATTTGGTGAAGGTTGCGGTAATGCTTCCGGTAGTTACCGCGCTGAATGTTAGTGCTGTTGCAGGGCTGGTTGGCGCTGCACAGGTTGGTAGGTTTGGTGGGAAATGTACGCCCAAACGGTCGGCATCATCATCATCAATGGCGTTTTGAACGGTAGCCAATGGTGTTCTGGTCCAATCATCAGCTATAAAAGTTGGACTTGGTGCGGTTACATTGAGGCTTCTTACATAAGAAACGTCTTTAGCGTTCACCCCTTGTCCGAATGCATCGATAATGTTGTTGTTGGCATCTAAAAGTGCTACTCCATCGTTACCATTAAAGTTGATAACGGTATTGCTGATGAGTATGGCATTTGCCTGTGTTAGGTAAGGAACTTCGGTGGTATTGCCTGAGTTGCCCAAAAGTACCGACCCCAATGCTGGAATGGTGAAATTTAAGTTTACCGTTTGTGAGGGTGCTCCGGTTATGTTGATGTTACCTGCATCGCCCGAGATATTGTATAAAGCTAATTTTAATTGTGGTGATGCGGTATTGATAGGGGCATTGGTGAGGTTGGTTAATTCGATCCATTTGTTTACCGATGCGCCTTCGTAATATTGACTGATGATTACTGGCGAACTCACCAACGGAGGGTTAGCTGTGGTGGCATCAACCGTGGCCACAGTGTTTTGCAGGTTGCCGGCATTATCTTGTGCCACTACATATAAGGTGTAAGCGGTGCCGATGTTTAACCCTGAAATTGTTGTGCTTGCATCGGTATTGGCCGTGTTGGTAAATGAGCCTGATTTTAAGGCTGCAGAGCCACTGCCATCTTGTGCAGCTTTAATTTGTGCAGGTGTTGGGGCTGTTCCTCCCGTAAGAGATAACACATAATAGGTGGCGCCTGCCTCGCTTATGTTGTTTGCAAATGCTACTGAAATTGTGGTAACGGTTGTTGTTTTTGGGTAGGTTGCTGCGGTAATGGGTGGGGTTACATCGCCAGCAACGCCTGTACCACTTACGGCAACATTGATGGTAGTTGCGCCAGTGCTGGTAATTTGAACATTGCTTGCCGATGGGCCCGCAACTGTTGGGCTATACCTTACATAAACGGTTGGCGCTGCTGTAACTTCGGCAACACTATAAACAATAGCTGTACTAAAGGTGCTATTATCTTTCGATATTGTGAATGGTGATGTGGTGGTAACGTTGGTACTTGCTGTGGTATTACTGCCGCTAAGTGTAAAACTCTGTGCTGTTGAATTTGTTGCTATACTTTGGTTGCCAAATGCCAAACTGGTTGGTGATGCTGCCAATGCAGGGGTGGCAGAGCCACCGCCAGAGATAAAGCTTAAGTTGAAATTATCAATAGCGGTTGATGGCCTGTTGCCTGAACCTGTTGTGGTATTTAAAGATACTATGCGGATCCAAATGGTATTTGCATTGTTATCTAATGCATTTCCGAAATCTACATTTACCACATTATTTGTAAATAAATTGTTTCCGGTTGTTAATGTGCCTGTAGTGGTTGCTGCTGTAAAGGTTGATGGTGCAGCACCTATCCCATAATCAATACGCCAGGTTGCCGTACGTGGAGAGGTAGCATCAACAGATTGTAGGTTGAAACTTAACTTAAAACCTGTTTTCCCTGTGGTATTGGCCAATTGAAAAACAAATGCTCCACTGCCATCTCCAAGCGCAGCGGTTTGTCTTAAGCCTAAAGCCCTGTCGGTTGCAGCAGTTTGTGCTACTGGTGTTGCTGTGGCCCCTGCAGTAGCCGATGCAAAATTTTTAAATGCACCTGTACCATTGTTCCATGCGGTAGCTGTATTTGTAAATGGAGAAATTGTACCCAGTGCTGTGGCTGTGGCATTAACTCTGGTAGAAAAACCAGCTGGTAAAGCTGTTCCGATACCATCGAAGGTTTCTACATATGGAGAAATGCCAAGCGTAACTTGCGCCAGTAATCTGCCTGTTATGAGAAATAATAGGGAAAAGAGTAAAAGTTTTTTCATATAAGTTTTTTAGGGATATGAAATGATGAATGATTTTTATAATAAGTTGTTTAAGCGGGTGTAGGGTAATTGCTTAAGGTTGTTGGGAACGATGCCGAAAGGATGTAAATAACTAGGAGTAACGTTTTACCATAAGTGGATAATAAGGATATTGATTGGAGAATTTTGATTATTCGGTAAAAGTAATGCACTCAAAAATAATATATACAGTATACCAAACTGCCTGAAGGAACAAATTTGCCCTACAAATGCTTTTTTTAACTGAAATGCAGTTTTATTGGAGTAATTGTAGCGCCATATTAGATGATTAGGTTACGAAAATAAGTGCTGGGTATTAATTTAATATTATAGTTGTATTAATTTTACTTGTTGTTCGGTTAAAAGCTTGGGCAATAAACTTTTAATGTTATAAAAGTATGTATTTCTTTGGTATTTAGATTGGATGTTGATAAAATTCGTTGTTGTGAAGTGGTGAGAGTGAGTTGAAGCAATATTTTTAATTTTTAACACACGGTCGTCATTTTCGAGAATGCGGGAATCGTAATGTTTTCGCTTAGCTCGGGCTTGCCTCGGTTAGCCACCGAAGGGCTCTTACTTTTGGCTTGGCCCAAAAGTAACAAAAGTCCAAGGCTTGGAACTGATGTTGGATAAATTCGTTAAAGCTTTTTTGTCGTCAGCACAAGTTCCGCCGAAGGGGGCGGAAAGTTTGTGCTGCCTCAATGCAGCGATAGAGGAAAAAGGTAACGATAAAGCTTCAACGTTTTCTCCTTCCATCATTTCCTATGCCGGAGAGCAGGGAGGAAATAGCATAATTCAAATAGCGAGATACAAATAGCATGATGCACGGAATGCGTTAAATTCGTCATTGCGAAGCTGGGGGAGAGCGAGCTGAAGCAATCTTTCTGGTAATGTTTCTAACACGGTCGTCATTCTCGCGCATGCGGGGATCGTAATGCGGTCGCTATGTTTTCGCTCCGCTCGGGCTTGCCTCGGTTACCGATATGAAATCGGTACAGGTCAGCCACCGAAGGGCTCTTACTTTTGGCTTGGCCCAAAAGTAACAAAAGCCCAAGGCTTGGAACTGATGTCGGATAAATTCGTTAAAGCTTTTTTGTCGTCAGCACAAGTTCCGCCGAAGGGGGCGGAAAGTGTGTGCTGCCTCAATTCAGTTATAGAGGAAAAGGTAACGATAAAGCTTTAACGTTTTATCCTTCCATCATTTCCTATGCCGGAGAGCAGGGAGGAGATAGCATAATTCAAATAGCGAGATACAAATAGCATGGTGCACGGAATGCGTTAAATCCGTCATTGCGAAGCTGGGGGAGAGCGAGCTGAAGCAATCTTTCTGGTAATGTTTCTAATACTGTCGTCATTCTCGCGCATGCGGGAATCGTAATGCTTTCGCTCCGCTCGGGCTTGCCTCGGTTCACCGCCACCGAGGAGGCTCTTACCTTTTTCTTGATAAAAAGGTAACCAAAAATCAAGGCTTGCATCCTTTCTTGTAAAAACCTATGGAAATCTTAATTGCGGCAGTATCTAGGCTCTCCCCCCACTTTTCCATACGCACCTGCTTGATCCTGCCTTGGTTTGTGTGAAGGGAATGGAAGTGCAAAGATTTCCATGGTTTTTCCTGCGAAAATCTGCTATGCCAGATAGCAGGGCGTAAATGGCGAAGCGCAGATTCTAGCATCCGTAAATTAATTCTTTTTAAACTATGAGGGAACGCATAAAATCGTCATCTCGACCGTAGTGGAGAGATCTTTGGATTTGCTATCACCATAAATTCGTTATTGCTGGGGAAGAGAGAGCCGAATCAATCTTTTTAGTAGGGATTTTTAACCCGGCCGTCATACTCGTGCATGCAGGAACCGCGTAGTGTTTAGCGTAGCTAATTTTAATGTGGTCGCTTAAATTTAAACTAAATCTTTTAATTTGGCCTGTTTCAAGCATTAACAGATAAAATGATAGCGCGATTGCGAAGCTATAATCACCCTAAACGACAACTACAAATATTCTTCTATATTTCCTTTTCCTTCACGGATGATGTCGAATTCTCCGGTAGTACAATCGATAACTGTAGAAGCCTCATTATCACCATAACCCCCATCAATGACTAAGTCTACCAAATCTTCATATTTTTCATGTATCAATTCAGGATCGGTAGAGTATTCGATCACATCATCATCATCTTTTATTGAGGTAGAGAGTATAGGGTTGCCTAATTCTTTTACAATACAACGTGCAATGTTATTGTCGGGCACACGGATACCCACTGTTTTTTTGTTCGAACTTAATAATTTGGGTACATTGTTGTTCGCATTAAAAATAAAGGTAAACGGCCCTGGTAAGGCTTTTTTTAATACCCTAAATGTGGTATTATCAATAGGTTTAATGTAATCGGAAATGTGCTTTAAATCATGGCATATAAAAGAGAAGTTTGCTTTTTCTGGCTTGATGCCTCTTATACGGCAGATTTTTTCGATTGCTTTAGGGTTCGTAATGTCGCAGCCCAAACCATAAATGGTATCCGTAGGGTAAATGATTAAACCACCCTTTTTTAGCACTTCAACAACTTGTTCAATGGCTCTTTCGTTGGGGTTTTCTGGATAAATCTTAATAAGCATAGCGTAAAAATAACAAATTAATGCGTTTGTTGTTTGAATAACATTAATCATAAACATTCTAAATGTGTACAAATAATTGTACAGCTTTTTTATTATCTTTAATTTTGAAGATTATTAACAAGTAAATGGAAATCACAAATTATACCTCATTCAGGCAGAGCTTAAAGTCTTATTTAGATAAGGTTTTTACGAACCACACTCCCTTATTTGTTACCCGGGCAAAAGGAGAAGATGTTGTTGTGCTATCTAAAGCAGATTATGATAGTATGCAGGAAACTTTTTATTTGCTAAAAAGCCCAAAGAATGCAATTAGGCTTGAGCAGGGACTAAAAGATTATGAGAATGGTTTAGCCAAAAAGCAAGACTTGATCGATAATGATTAAATTGTTTCTTAATGGTGCTTGGGAGGATTATCTCCACTGGAAATCGGTGAATAAATCGATCCTCAAGAAAATAAATGCACTGGTAAAAGAAATCGAACACACACCTTTTGAAGGTACCGGAAAACCCGAACCACTAAAACATACATATTCTGGATGGTGGTCGAGGAGGATTAATTTAGAACATAGACTTGTTTACAAAGTAGAAGATAACAAAATTATCCTCTTACAGTGCAGGTATCATACTTAACAATAACAACATGAGAAAAGCTTTCGTAGCAATTGCTGCATTTCTAATTGCCCTAACCATTATGTTAGGCTTATATCACCCTTTTTTATGGTGGACATTCATTTTTACAGGTCCTTTTGTAATCCTTGGGGTTTACGATTTATATCAACCCAAACACAGTATAGTAAGAAATTATCCTGTTTTTGGTAGGTTAAGGTACTTTATGGAAGAATTAAGGCCCAAAGTTTACCAATATTTTGTAGAAAGTGATACCAACGGAACGCCTTATAACAGGTTAAACCGTTCGCTTATTTATCAACGTGCTAAAAAAGACAATGATACCATCCCTTTCGGAACGCAGTTAAATGTTTACGATAATGGGTATGAATGGTTAAGTCATAGTATTGCAGCCATTTCGCACCACGAATTAAATCTTGATCCTCGTGTTACAGTAGGTGGTCCTGATTGTAAAAAACCTTATTCTGCCAGTATTTATAATATTTCGGCAATGAGTTTTGGTTCATTAAGTCAGAATGCCATTTTAGCTTTAAATGGTGGGGCTAAATTGGGCAATTTTGCTCACAATACGGGTGAAGGTGGAATCAGCGATTATCACCGTCAGCCGGGTGGCGATTTAATCTGGCAAATTGGTACCGGTTATTTCGGTTGCCGTAATGCGGATGGTACTTTCAATTATGATGCTTATGCAGAAAGGGCTCAAACTGATCAGGTGAAAATGATCGAAATTAAACTTTCACAAGGTGCAAAACCAGGTCATGGGGGAATGTTGCCAGCTAAAAAGGTAACGCCAGAAGTGGCCAGAATCCGTTTGGTACCCGAAGGTAAAGATGTATTGTCGCCACCTGCACACTCTGCCTTTAACACCCCTATCGGTTTAATCGAATTTGTTAAAAAGCTAAGGGATTTATCGGGTGGCAAGCCCGTAGGATTTAAATTGTGTATCGGGAGAAAGAGCGAGTTTTATGCCATCTGTAAAGCCATGGTAGAAACCGGAATTTATCCTGATTTTATTACCGTTGATGGTGGTGAGGGTGGTACAGGTGCAGCACCACAGGAGTTTTCCAATTCAGTTGGTATGCCGCTGCGCGAAGGTGTGGCTTTTGTATATGATGTTTTAAACGGTTTCGATTTAAAGAAACACATTAAAATTATCGCATCAGGAAAAGTAGCAACAGGTTTTGATCTGGTTAAAAATATAGCATTGGGTGCCGATATGTGTAATGCCGCCCGTGGAATGATGTTTGCCCTGGGCTGTATCCAGGCTTTGGAATGTAATAGCAATACTTGCCCAACAGGTGTGGCCACACAAGATCAGAGTTTAATGAAAGGGCTTGTGGTTGAAGATAAAACCGTTCGTGTTAAAAATTTCCATAACCTTACCGTAGCCAGTGCTGTGGAGTTGTTGGGTGCTGCGGGTTTAAGAGAAACGCATCAGCTAAGCAGGGCTTATATCAATAGGAGGGTGAGTCCGAGTGTTATGCAAAGTTATTTAGAGAGTTTTCCATACATTCCTGCAGGGAGTTTGTTGCAAACGCCTTATCCTACCCGATACGAATTGGGCATGGCTTTGAGTACTTCGGCCAGCTTTGCGCCAACAGATTATAAAGTTTCGGCAGTTGATTATGCACATGCCAATCCATATAGCGATACCATGCATGATGATGGGCGTTAAGGGGACTTCCGAAGTTTGAAAGGCTTAAGCGTAGGCAGAACTTCGTAAGTTTAGCGCATGGCTAAATCAATAGTTTTTTGGAAAGCGGGGTTAGTGGTGCTTGGGGTTGTTCAGTCCTGCTTTCATTACAAGTCCGCTCACGATGAAAAATCGTGATTGCGTGCTTTTCATTCCAATCAGGTTTAGTTGGCAGAGATAGGAAAACTATTAATGGGTTTAAACACCAAACGTTCCTACGGAACGAAACCGCCAATTTTGCAATTGGCGGTTCTACCCATGAGGCGTCCCGATGGGACGATTGGTGATTTTAAAATTTTCCTTTGCCGTCCCATCGGGACGTTTCGTGGGTAGAAAAAAAAATGGAATGTTTTTTTTTCGTTCCGTAGGGATGTTTGGTGTTTTTTGCAACAATAAAGGATTCCTTCAGAAATATTTGCATAAAAAAAAAGAAGTCAAGTTTTTAAAACTTGACTTCTTTGATATAGGGCTATTTGTTTACCCTAAACCCTAAACCCTAAACCTCTTCTAAAACTCTGCGTTTTTAGGGAATCTTGGGAAAGCAATTACATCACGGATGTTGGTCATTCCGGTTACAAACAATACTAAACGTTCGAAACCTAAACCAAACCCTGCATGTGGAGCAGATCCAAAACGGCGGGTATCTAAATACCACCAAAGCTCATCTTGCGGAATATTTAAATCTTCCATGCGTTTGGTTAATCGGTCTAAACGCTCTTCACGTTGCGATCCGCCAATCATTTCGCCAATGCCCGGAAACAAGATATCCATAGCAGCAACAGTTTGTCTGCCTTCAGCATCTGGCTCATTTTGGCGCATGTAGAATGATTTAATATCTGCAGGGTAATCAGTTAAAATTACCGGTTTTTTAAAGTGTTTTTCTACCAGGTAACGTTCGTGCTCGCTTTGTAAATCAGCACCCCATTCATCAATCAGGTATTTAAACTGTTTCTTTTGGTTCGGCTTAGAAGATTTTAAAATCCTGATCGCCTCTGTATACGTTAAACGCTCAAAATCGTTTGCAAGGCAGAAATCCAATTTCTCCAATAAGGTAAATTCGCTGCGCTCGTTCTGCGGTTTTTGCTTATCCTCTTCTGCTAAACGGGTGTTCAAAAATTCCAGTTCATCCTTGCAGTTGTCTAAAGCATATTTAATTACATACTTCATCATATCCTCTGCAAGTTGCATGTTGTCTTCTAAATCTGCAAAAGCAACTTCAGGCTCAATCATCCAGAATTCTGCCAAATGGCGTGTGGTATTCGAGTTTTCTGCCCTGAAGGTTGGTCCGAAAGTATAAATCTGTCCGAATGCCATTGCCGCTAACTCACCTTCCAACTGGCCCGATACCGTTAAATTGGTAGCACGGGCAAAGAAATCCTGCGAAAAATCTACTTTACCATCTTCTGTACGTGGTGTATTGTCGAAATCTAAAGTGGTAACCTTAAACATTTCTCCGGCACCTTCTGCATCGCTTGCTGTAATTACAGGGGTATGCATGTATACAAAACCACGTTCGTTATAAAACTGGTGGATTGCAAAAGCGAGTGCATGGCGCACCTTGAAAACAGCATTAAAAGTATTGGTGCGGAAACGCAGGTGTGCAATTTCGCGTAAAAACTCTAAACTGTGTTTTTTGGGTTGTAATGGAAACTTTTCAGGATCACTATCGCCCAATATTTCTACGCTTGTTGCTTTAATTTCAACGGATTGACCTTTACCTAACGATTCGATCAGTTTTCCTGTTGCAGAAATTGCCGCGCCTGTTGTTATTCTTTTTAACAGCTCATCAGGTAAATTATTAAAATCGATCACTACTTGGATATTGCCCATGCAAGATCCATCATTTAATGCAATAAACTGATTATTACGGAAAGTTCTAACCCATCCCATAACCGTTACTTCTGTGTCAAATGCTGTCGACTTTAATAAATCTTTAATTTGCTGTCTCTTAATCATATTGTTATTTGTAAAAGGCGCAAATTTAGAAAAAAAAACGTATCAGTCAGCAGTTTTCAATGTACAGTTTTCAGTTTTTTAAGTTATAACTGTATTCCCAACTGCGAACTTAAAACCAACAACGCCAAACTACTGCTGTTGTTTGATGTTAATTCTAATCTTTAACAGATTTTAATATTAAATTAATTTTGCCATAATAAAGTTATATTTAACTTAGTTTTTAGTTGATTATTGTTTTAACGCCTGATATCCCTCATGAATACATTTGATATAGATAAACAAACTTTAGCAGACCTGAATATATTTGAGGCATATGGTGTAAATAAAAGTATTTTCTCTTTATTCAATTTCACTTCAACGATTAAAGGCAACGATAAATTGATCGAAATTTTTAAATCAGCCACCACTGATATTAAGATCCTTAATGAACGGCAGGAATTGATAAAATATCTGTCTAATTATTCGGGTGCATTAAATTTTGACCGTACCAATATGGATTTTGTTGAGAGCTATCTGTTACAAAATTCTAAAATCAAATCTTACTCCAGGATATCGGCATTAACTAAAGCTGCTAACTATTTTTTTTATCCAAATCAGGCGTACTACCTAAAAGAGAAAGGTGTTGGGGAGATTGTATTTTTACTTAAAAAGCTCGCTGAAATTTTTGCTGGCCTGAGTGATGAAGTTAAGCCTGCATTGGTTAAAGCATTTGATGAGGTTATATGTACATTATTTAAGCATCAACTGGTTAAAGAAGTTGTTGAGCGTAGTGAAAGTAAGATTACAATATTCGAACTAGAGCAACTGGATCTTATATTAAGAGGCATTGAATTAAAAACCGTTAAGCTGTTTTTAGATTTAACCTATCAGGTAGATGCGTATTTTGCGGTAGTAAAAGCGGCTCGGAAATACAACTTCACGCTGCCTCATCTAAACTTAAAAGAACGTTATCTCATTATTAAAGGGGTATTCCATCCTTTTTTAAATCAACCTACCGCGAATGATATTGAATTTGAAGTGGAAAAGAACGTATGCTTTCTTACAGGAAGTAATATGGCTGGGAAATCGACCTTTCTGAAATCAGTTGGCATTTCCATCTATCTGGCGCATTTAGGACTTCCTGTTCCTGCAGAATATATGGAGACCGGCATATGGCAGGGGTTGGTGTCGACAATAAACCTGCCCGATAACTTAAACGAAGGCTACAGTCATTTTTACAATGAAGTTTTAAGGGTAAAACATGTTGCAGAGAAAATTAAAGTCTCGAAAAATATTTTTGTGATTTTTGATGAACTCTTTAGGGGTACAAATGTAAAGGATGCATATGATGGATCTTTATCTATCATTAAATCATTTTCCAAAATAAATGACTGTTGTTTTATGATTTCAACGCATATTATAGAAGTTGCCGAAATGTTAAAAGAAAACAAAAACATCATGTTCAAATACCTGTTTACCAAAATGATAAACAATAAACCAACCTTTACATACCAGCTTATGGATGGAATTACCGATGAGCGTATAGGAATGTGGATTATTGAAAATGAAGGAATTGCTGAAATCCTAAACAGCAGAGATTTGAATTAGATCTCTACTGTTTTATTCTGAACTGTAAATTACCAACTGTATACTGAAACTCCCAACTGAAAACTGTTAACTGAAAACTGCCTACTGCTGTTGTTGTTGCTGTTGCTGATGAATGGCCTCCATATACTGCTGATAGCTGTTTTTTGTTCTGGTGGTGGTTATCGTTCCCGAAGGTTTAGGATAGTTTACTTCTTTGGGTTGGAAATAAGTTTCATTATCATTAAAATCTTCATCGTTGTAGCCTACCGATACATTAACTTCCATAATATGTTCGAAACCGCCTTTGTAAACGCCTTTTACTGGCGAGCAATCGGTAAAATTCCGGCCTACGGCTAAGCGTACATGGTTTTCATTGGCTATACAATTGTTCGTAGGGTCCAGACCAAGCCAGCCATATTCGGGCAAATAGGCTTCGGCCCATGCATGGGTTGCGCCTTCTCCACGCATGCCATCTCTATTCGGACAAATGTATCCACTTACATACCTTGCAGGAATACCTGTTAAACGCAACATCGCTGTTAATACGTGTGCAAAATCCTGACAAACGCCGGCCCTTAGTTTCAAAATCTCGTCAATAGTGGTATCTACAGCGGTTACACCTTTAATGTACTCGAAATTACTAAAAACATCTGAACAATATTTTATTGCAGTTTGGTATGGCGTATCTTCCTGCTGTTTGATATTTAAAGCGGTTTCTTTAAGCTGGATAATGCCTTCGAAACTTTCCTGACGTAAATAATCAATATAGTGTACTTCGTATTTAAGGGCATTCAGGCTGTTCCATTGTTCGCTGCTAAACATATCATCCTGGGGCAGTGGTTTTGCAAAGGTTTCTACACTTACTTTAGAAAAGATTTTAAGTTGGGTATGCGGTTCGTTTTGCGTAAACGTGCCTACTTCATTGCCGTAATAATCGATAAAGATTTCAATTTCCGGACTTCCGGAGATATTCAGGTCATGTTTTATCACTTTTTGATAATCATCTTTAATTGGAAATAAAATGATCTGGTTGACACTATCACGTACCGGCAGTTCGTATTTGTAATTAGTGATATGTTTGATTTTGAAAATTGGCATAAGGCTGTTGTTATGTTTAACCGCAGATAAAATGGATGCGTACAGATTTTTTAAGTATAAGGGATATCTGTGTTAATTGCTGTTCATCTGCGGTTAATATTTATAATTTTTATGAGTTTGCGAAATAGTATTCGTTCAACAGATTTCCGATACCAAAAAGTTCTGCCCTTATTTCTGTAAGGTAATGGTGCAGCTGCTCTTCGTCCATAGTGTTTACCGAACTGTAGGTAATCATACTTTTTAGCCTACCTATTTTAAACGATAGGTTATTGTAGTGATCGATATTGCTTTCGCTTTTTAGGCGGTTAAAATACCTTTCAATATTGTGCATGGCATACAATGCCGACCTCGGAAAATCGTTATTGAGCATTACCAGTTCGATGATGTTTTTTGCATCGAAACCCTGCCGGTATGTTTTTAAATACAATTCGTAACCACCTAATGAGAGTAGCAGGTGTTTCCAGTAGGCAATATCTGTGAGCAGATCCGGATTGCTGCTAATGGAACTGAATTTAATATCTAAAATGTCTATCGATTGTATACTCCTTTCCAGGTGCTTGCCGATTTTCATAAAACTTCTGCTTTCGCCACGTTCCATTACGCTATCTGCTGTACCATGGTATAACATTACCTGCTTAATTAAAACATCCAATGCAGTAATTGGGTCGTCCTGTTGTACATACCAGAGTAATTTTTCGTCTTTAACTGCATGGTAATATTCATTTAAACATTGCCATAAATCTTTTGGAATATGTTCCTGAACGCTTCTGGCATTTTCGCGGGCGAGGGTTACGATGTTTAAAATCGAATTCGGGTTATCGCGGTTGAGCAAAAGGTATTCAATTACGGCACGACTATCATGCTGGATATTTAACAGTTCATTTTCATCATCAGAAGAAAAAATTCTGATTACAGGCTTCCAGGTAAATTCCTGTATGGTATCTTGTGAGGAAGCGTAATTTATTTTTAACATGCGCAGCATACCGTCGCTGCGCTCAACATATCTACTTAGCCAATATAAGCTTGAAGCAACTCTACTTAGCATATTTCGTATTTTAAGAAGTTAAAACCCATGTATCTTTACTGCCTCCGCCCTGGGAGCTGTTTACCACCAGTGATCCTTCTTTTAAGGCCACCCTGGTTAATCCGCCCGGCACAATTGAAATGCCATCTGGTCCATTAAGTGCAAAAGGGCGTAGGTCTATTCTTCGTGGTGCCAGTTTTCCATTGATAAAGCATGGGGCCGAAGATAGGCTGATGGTGGGTTGAGCAATAAAATTGCGTGGATCTTTCAATACTTCAATTTTGTATTCTTCAGTTTCCTGTTCGCTCGCTTCATGGCCCATTAACATGCCATAACCACCGCTGCCATTTGTTTTTTTAATTACCATGGTATTGATGTTCGCAAATACGTAATCGAGTTCGTCCTGATTGCTGAGCTGATATGTGGGTACGTTTTTTAAAATAGGTTCTTCATTTAGGTAATACCTGATCATATCGGGCACATAGGTGTAAACCGCTTTATCATCGGCCACGCCATTTCCAACTGCATTTATTATGGCTACATTGCCTTTTCGGTAAGCGCCCATCAGGCCGGCAACGCCAAGCACACTGTTAGGATTAAACACTAACGGATCAATATAATCATCATCTACACGCCTGTAAATTACATCTACCTGCTGCAAACCTGTGGTGGTTTTCATAAATACTTTCTGATCTTTAACCACAAGATCTCGACCTTCTACCAGTTCTACTCCCATTAAACGGGCCAATGTAGTATGTTCGTAATAGGCAGAATTATACATCCCCGGGCTTAAAAGCACAATTGTTGGATTAGAAACGGCCCTTGGTGAGAGAGACATTAAATTTTTGTACAATAGGGAAGGGTATTCGGTTACGCTTCTTACGCCGCATTGTGGAATCAGATCTGGAAATAACCTTTTGGTGATTTCCCGGTTCTCGAGCATGTAACTTACACCCGATGGCGTACGGAGATTATCTTCGAGTACGTAAAAGGTTCCATCGTGGTCTCTTATTAAGTCTATACCCGCAATATGGATATAAATATCATGCAAAACATTTACGTTGTGCATCTCGCGAAGAAAATGTGGACATGAATAAATTACATTTATAGGTACAATTTTGTCTTTTAAGATAAATTGATTGCTATAAACATCTTTTAGGAAAAGATTCAACGCTTTTAAACGTTGTTTTATCCCTTTTTCTATAAAATTCCATTCTGTAGAGGTAATTATTCTCGGAATGATATCAAAAGGAAATATTTTTTCTATTCCTTCGCCACTATCGTACACCGTAAAGGTAATACCTTGACTCATGAACAGTTTTTTTGCGAGTTCTTCTTTTTTGTTTAGGTTTTCGAGAGACTCTTTAGAGAAATTTCTGATAAAATTTGAATAGTGATCTCGGTAATTATCTCCATTCAGAAACATTTCATCGTAAGTTTTGGGATGATTAAAGTAATTTTTTATAAAATCTTCTATCATTTTGCTTAAATATTTCTTTAAAGTATGATTTTATACCTAAAAAACTAGTATTTAATGTTAAATAATTGATGTTTATATATTTTTTATCTAATAATTTAAATTTTTATAGCTGTATTTTAGAGTTTTATGTGTTTTTATATAGAATATTTCAATTTTTTAATCAAAATGTTTGCTAGTATGAATAAAGTTTGTACTTTTGTAATGCTCGTTAATTATTATTATATATTTGGTTTAAAAAAAGCGCTGGTAACGGCGCTTTTTTTATAAAACTTTCAAGACTTATTCATAATCAACATAAACCAAACAACCTAAACTAAGGAAGCCCCAGCAAAACTGGGGCTTTTCTTTTTATTATCTTTTTTGTTTAAGTATAATCGCTATAGATCTGTATCTTTTTCTGCGTGATCAGCGGGAAGCGACGTAACGTTTTCCCGCAGATTTAAAAAGATCAAAAACGCAGTTAAGTAGGTTGCTAATTAGCGCGATAAAATCGCTGTTCTCACGCTTCCCCGTTACATACGCGGAGGATATTTAAGGTGGGTTCGGGCTTTTTGGGGAAGCAAACTTTCATGTTTGCGAGCCTGGTGATGAAGATTGCTTTATCCAATAAAAAATTGGCTTCGCATCCGATAGCTATCGGATGACGATCGCTATCTGGATTCTGCTCATAAAAAAAGCTATCCTGGTTTTATCCGGGATAGCTTCAATATATGTTTTGTTGTTGTTATGCTTCTGAATAACTGATTTTGTTAACGTGTTTATCAATTTCCCATCTTCCTGTACCTTCTTCACCAATTACTTCGAACAATTCTAAAGCTCTGCGTGCTTTATATTCTTCTTCGCGTTGTTCTTTTAAGAACCAGTTTAAGAATTCCATGGTTACAAAATCCTGTTCTTTATGGCATCTTGCAGCTAAGTTTTTAAAGCTTTGGGTAATCGCAATTTCTGCTTCCAGGGCATCTTCAAAAACTTCTCTAAACCCGGAAAACTCAGTTTTAATGCCGTTTACTTCTGGAGATATGGCATTTCCACCCATATCTAAAACGTATTTGAACAATTTTAACTGATGAACTCTTTCTTCTTCTGATTGCTTTAAAAAGTAATCAGCTGAGTAGTCGAATCCGTTTTGGTCACACCAAGATGACATTGATAAATATAGTGATGAAGAATGTGCTTCTTTTTTAATTTGCTGATTTAATAATGTTTCTATATCCTGAGATATTAAACATTTGATACGCATTAGATCTTTCATGTTTCTGTGCTTTTATAACAATACAAATGTAAATGGAATTTGTTCTCCATTATAATTTATTTGCAATATGAAATTAGTCTAAATTGCTGATAATAAGTTATTTGTAATGAGTTTAAATAAGAGCAGCAGCGTAAGAAATAGGGTGGGAGATATTACAATAACGCGAAACGGATACTGGTTGAGGATCAGTGATGTAAAGGTTAGTTTTCGGTTTACATTGTTCAGCTGGAAGTTTTCAGTTGGTGATTTTAGTTAGCAGTTATCAGTCTGATAAAGCAGAAAGCAATTAACCTTTTTAAAAAAATCAGCCATGAACCCGCAATTGCGATTGCAAAAGTTAACCAATAAAAAATTTCACCGACTACTTAAAATTAATAAACCAGTCTATAAAGGCAATCGCTGATGAGGTGATTGAGTTTAAACATGGTGAAAGTACCTTGAAGTAAATCTTTTAATGCAATAATTTCTAATGCACTTAACAGGTAGATGTGTTCACAACCATTAAACGTAACCAGTTCGAAGTCTGCTTTGTGGGTATTTAAAAGTAGCGCTTCAATATCAATCTGCTCTACAACCTTTTTTAATTTTTGAAGTGAAAGGCAATTGAAGCGGGCAAACTTGCCCCCAAAATCTACATAAAAGCAATTTAATTTATCTGATTGATAAATAGAACCATGGGTATTTGAGAATACGTTAACCAGTTCGTTAATATCGATACATGCTTTTTCCATCGGTTACAAAAATTGGCATTATTTAGATTAAATACAAATAAAAATGGAAATAAATTTGATGATCAATTATTTTAGGAACATTGTGTTCTATAAAAGTTAGATAATTTAGCACTACTTTTTGGCCTTAAAAACCATATGGTAATACCATCCGCCCATAAAGTGTTTTTCATTCTCGATAACGAAGCCCATTTTTTGATATAGCTTCAATGCATTCGCATTATCTTGTTCTACCAGCAGGCCTATAGTATTGTGACCAAGTTTTTTGCCCCAATTTATACCGGCTTCGATCAATTGTGTTCCAATTCCTTTTCCCTGAGCGATAGGGTGAACACTAATGCTGTCAAGGTAAAACTCTCCATCTTGCGTTTCTGCATCCTGATTGAGGCTATTTGCACCGTAATGTTCTGCAATATATGCTAAAAAAGTTTTTCGAAGCTTTTCCAGATTTCCACCATCATAGGCATTTAATGAGCCGATGACTTTGCCATCCTCTTCATAAACCAAAATGTTTTCATAACTGTATTGGTTGTTTAACTGCTGAAAAAAGTGTTTAAAAATTTTATCGATTGTAGTCTGATCTTCAACATGAGTTAATTTTTTAGCCAAGGTACCCATTGCCTGAATAATCAACGGCACAACTTGTTCAACATCGTGGGGCCTGGCTGGTCTGATCATTAAATATCGCTTAGGTTAAAAGTTTCTGCTACACGGATTCCTTTTTCAGTTCTTTGCAGGGTGCAGCATTCATTAATAGGATCATGTTCTAAATACAATATGTAATTATTGTTTACGGCTTCTTCTAAAAAAGCTTGTTTTTCTGTAAGGGTTTTTAAAGGAAACATGTCATAAGCCATTACATAAGGTAGGGGAAGGTGTCCAACTGATGGCAAAAGGTCGGCCATATACACAATGGTTTTTCCTTTATAATTGATTTTGGGCAACATCATGGCATCGGTATGCCCATAAGCAAAACTGATATTAATATCTTTTTGCCATTCGATATTTTCTTGTTCGGTTATAAATTTTAGCTGACCGCTTTCTTGAATTGGGAGGATATTTTCTTTTAGAAAAGAAGCTTTTTCTCTTGCATTAGGTTCTACCGCCCACTGCCAATGTTTTTGGTTACTCCAATAGGCCGCATTTTTAAAGGAGGGCGTTAGTTTTTCATTTTCTCTTATCACTGCTCCGCCAACATGATCGAAATGTAGGTGTGTAAGAAAAACATCTGTAATATCAGTTTTTCCGAAGCCTAGTTGTGCCAGCGATTTCTCCAATGAGTCATTACCATGCAGGTAGTAGTGACTGAAAAACTTTTCATCTTGTTTATTTCCTATTCCTGTATCAACCAAAATCAACTGGTTACCTTCTTCGATCAATAAACAGCGCATGGCCCATGTACAAAGGTTATTGCTATCGGCCGGATTGGTTTTTTGCCAAATGGCCTTAGGTACAACGCCGAACATGGCACCGCCATCTAATTTAAAAAATCCTGTATTTATGGTGTGAAGTTTCATTTAGGGTCAAAGTTTAAAAAAAAATTATCTCTAAAAATACAAAACCCTTTAGGATTAGCTAAAGGGTTTTTGTAATAATATTGGTTTTATTTACGGCTTTAGCCTTATGCTTTCTACCTTTTAAACCTTATATCTCTATAAGTGGATCACTTCACCGTAAGCATCAGCAGCTGCCTCCATAATGGCTTCGCTCATGGTAGGGTGAGGGTGAACAGATTTAATCATTTCATGTCCGGTAGTTTCTAATTTACGGGCCACTACAATTTCAGCAATCATTTCGGTAACGTTTGTTCCGATCATGTGTGCGCCTAATAATTCTCCGTATTTAGCGTCGAAAATTAATTTTACGAAACCATCTTTAGCTCCGGCAGCACTTGCTTTACCTGAAGCTGAAAAAGGAAATTTACCAATCTTTAATTCGTAACCAGCTGCTTTTGCGGCTTTTTCGGTATAACCTACTGAAGCGATTTCTGGCGTGCAATAGGTACAACCCGGGATATTGTTATAATCCAATGGCTCAACGTGTTGACCAGCAATTTTTTCAACACAGATAATACCTTCTGCTGATGCAACGTGAGCAAGCGCTTGTCCGCCAACTACATCACCGATTGCATAATAACCTTTAACCGATGTATTGTAAAACTCATCAGTAACAATTTTACCTTTTTCAGTTTTAATTCCGGTTTCTTCTAAACCAATGTTTTCGATATTGGCAACAATACCAGCTGCAGAAAGTACAATGTCAGCTTCGATGGTTTGCATACCTGAAGCCGTTTTAACAGAAACTTTACATGCTGCTCCGCTGGTATCAACGGCTTCAACACTTGCTGAAGTCATTACATCAATACCTACTTTTTTCAAGCTGCGCAATAATTGTTTAGAAACGTCTTCATCCTCAACAGGAACTACATTATCCATAAACTCAACAATGGTTACTTTGGTACCCATTGTAGCATAGAAATAGGCAAACTCTACACCTATAGCACCAGAACCTACTACAACCATACTTTTTGGCAATTCAGGAAGTACCATGGCCTGGCGGTAACCGATAATTTTTTTACCATCTTGTTTCAGGTTTGGTAATTCTCTTGAACGTGCACCTGTAGCGATGATGATATTTTTTGCACTCAGTTCTTGTTGCGAACCATCGGCACCTTTAACTTCTAATTTGTTTCCTGGCTTTACTTTACCAGTACCCATGATTACGTCAATTTTATTTTTTTTCATCAAAAACTGAACGCCTTTGCTCATGCCGTCTGCCACACCACGACTACGCTTTACCACAGCTGCAAAATCTGCAGTTGCACCAGCAGTAGTAATTCCGTAATCAGCCGCATGATTAATATATTCGAAAACCTGTGCGCTTTTTAAAAGTGCTTTAGTAGGGATACAGCCCCAGTTTAAACAAATACCACCTAATGATTCGCGCTCAACGATTGCAACTTTTAGTCCCAATTGAGAAGCTCTGATTGCAGCTACGTAACCACCTGGGCCGCTGCCTAAAACAATAACATCGTAATTCATCTGTTTTTTCTAGTTTATTTTTTATCTCATAAAAAGCGCTTGAATAATGAATAGCATTATTTAAGTTTCATTCTAATTAAAGAGATTTATCTTTCATTTTTTTTTATAAACCGTAATCTTCTGGTGAAGGAGTCTCTGTTGAACAGATTAGTCTCGTGTTTCTAGTTGCCTACATCCACATTACAAATGTTAGCGGAAGTTAATCCTCAAACAATCGCTCAAAACTAAAAAAAAAATGTTAATTGGCTAGACCTATATTAAGATAGCTGGTAAAATTTACAATAAGTGAATATTGGTGCAGCAAATTTACGTTTGGATGTTAATCATAATAAGGTGTGATTTTATGAAAAACATAATGAATATTCTACTATGGGGGAAATTATGCTAGTGTTTTTGCTTAAAAGCTTATTGTTAATAGGCATTATTGGAAAAATACCAACATTAAGAGGTGTTTAATGTGTAAATTATAATCAACCGTGTGTTTCGTTATTAAAAATTTGGATTTTTTATCAATGTATTGATAAAGTGAAAGTTATAAAGGTGCTAATATGTGTTAAATGTTGAAAAGTTTTTCCGGACTTAATAATTATTTAACATTGAATGTTAAAATGTGTTAAATTTTATTGGGTACATTTGCGGCATAATATCCCTATTAGATTATTATTCAACAACAAAAAACATTTAAAAAACAAAGTATGAAGAAATCTTTACTTTTAAGATTAGTGCTTGTTATTGTTGCGTTTGTAGGTCTTACCTTAAGTGTTAATGCACAGGTAACCACATCGTCGATAACAGGAACAGTTAAAGATGCCAAAGGCGCTTTACCTGGTGCAAGTGTTAAAGCAACGCATACCCCAACTGGTACTGTTTATTCAGTATCTACAAACAGTGATGGCCGTTTTACAATAGGTGGTACTCGTGTAGGCGGACCATATTTAATTGAAATAAGCTTTGTTGGTTACAATCCACAAAAATTAAGTGATGTTTACCTAAAATTAGGTGAGCCTTATTTGTTGAATGTCGTTTTAACTGATAATAGCTCTACTTTATCCGAAGTTAAAGTTGTAGGTCAAAGTACTAACAGTATCATGAACTCAAGCAGAAATGGTACATCTACCGTTATTACAAAACAACAAATTCAAAACCTACCTACTATTACCCGTAGTGTTAACGATTTAACCCGTTTAACGCCACAAGCTAATGGTACTTCGATTGGTGGCGGTAACTACCGTTCAAATAATTTTACTGTAGATGGTGCCAATTTTAACAACCAGTTTGGTATTGGTCAGAATATTCCTGCTGGCGGTTCTCCAATTTCAATTGACGCATTAGAGCAGATTTCGATCAATGTAACTCCTTTTGATGTTCGTCAAACAGGTTTTACAGGAGGTTCTGTAACTGCAGTTACCCGCTCTGGTACGAATAATTTCACGGGTAATGCTTTTTACACGATGCGAGGTGAAGAGCAGCAAGGAAAAAGAATTGGTGAAGAATTTAGATTAAGTACGCTTCAAAAGCTAGATGAGAAAAATTACGGTGCCAGTTTTGGTGGTCCGATCATTAAAGATAAGTTGTTCTTCTTTGTGAATTATGAAAAAAAACATACTATTCAGCCAGGAACAAATAAAATTGCATCCACTTCACAACTTGCATTCGGTGGAAAAAATACACCTTCATATGTTGCTAAGCCCACTGAAGATTTTTTAAATACCGTTTCATCATATTTGAAATCTAAATATGGTTATGATGCTGGTCCTTATCAAGGATATTCTAATGTTAGTGATAACGAAAAAATGTTTGCTCGTTTAGATTGGAATATTTCGAAATCGCAACGTTTTAGTGTTCGTTACAATCAAGTTGAAAGTCAATCACCTTCGCCATTAAGTAATTCTACTACTGGTTCAGGTACGAGTTTTTCTTCAGCAAATAATAGAACTGCAAGTACAGCGTTATCATTTGCCAATTCAAATTACTACCAAGCAGCAAATTTATATTCTGCGGTAGCTGAGTTGACATCTTCTTTCGGTAGTAGATTTACAAATGTTGCTAGAGCCACATACTCTCATCAAAACGATCCTAGAAAATCAGATAGTAGTCCTTTTCCTTTGGTTGATATTTTGGATGGTCCTGCTGTAGCAACATCATTTGGTTATGAGCCGTTTACTTATGGAAACTTAAGGGATGTTAAAGGTTATACATATTCTGATGACTTAAGTATTGCCCTAGGTAAACATAACCTAAGTGTTGGTTTACAAGCAGAATTTAGTACAACCAAAAATGGTTTCCAACGTTTTGGAACAGGTTACTATGTATTTAATTCTTGGAATGATTTTGTAAATAATGCAAAACCATCTAACTATGCTGTAACTTATCCACTAACTGCGGATGGTTCTCAAGCTTATCCAAGCTTTAAATTCAATCAGTATTCAGCTTATTTGCAGGATGAATTTACCGTTTCTGATCGTTTAAAATTAACTGCTGGTTTACGTGTTGAACAAGCTAGCTATCCTGATGTTTCTGAAGTAAGAACACATCCATTAGTAGCTGGTTTAAGCTTTGCAGGTCAAAAAGTAGATACAGGTGTTTTACCTGAGAACAGAATTTCTTACTCACCAAGATTTGGTTTTAACTGGAATGTATTTGGTGATCGTTCATTCCAAGTACGTGGAGGTACAGGTATCTTTACGGGTCGTATACCATTTGTATGGATTGTTTCCCAATCGGGTGATGCAGGTTTATTACAATATACTCAAACATATTCTGGTCAGGCAAATACCCCGTCTTTCAACCCAAATATTGCACCGAATTTATTATCTGCTGCACCTGCCGCAGGTTCTTCAATTCCGAGTAGTATAAGTGTAATGTCACCAAATTTGAAATTACCACAAACTTGGAAATCAAGTATTGCATTTGATGTTAAATTACCTTGGGGTATTGTTGGTACTTTAGAAGGTATTTATGGCAGAGATTTAAATGTTGCTGTTGCTCAAAATATAAATTTAGTTAATCCAACAGCATTGAATATCAGTGGCTACGGTGATACTAGATTGATGTTCCCTTCTGGGGGACAATTGCCAACAACTTCTGCCGGAGCATTTGCTAGACAAAATATTTCATTAACTTCTGGTGGAGCTGTTGCTACAACAGCCGCTACAACGAGTTCTTCTGGTTTTAACGTGATTCAAATGAGCAATGCAAAAGGCGGATACAATTGGCAAGCAACTGCTCAATTGACAAAGCAATTCCAAGGTGGTCTTAATGCCATAATTGCTTATACACGTTCTGATCAACGTAATTACGGTGATGGTGGTGGCGATCAGTTGTTGAATTTGTGGTCAATCCCTGCTACTGCTGGCAATCCAAATAGCCCTACTCTAAGTTATTCTCAAAATTTAAATCCAGACCGCATCATTGCCAATATTTCCTACAGGAAAGAGTATTTTGGAAATTTAGCGACATCTTTTTCATTATTTTATGAGGGAACTCAACAAGGAAGATTCTCTTATACATATAGTACAGATTTTAATCGTGATGGTCAATCTGGAAACGACCTAATTTATATCCCTAAACAAGGAGAAATGCCTGCGTCTTCATTTGTTGCCATCCCTGCTGGGACAACAAACTACAAAGTTGCATATAGCGCTCAAGAACAGTCAGACATATTTGAAGCTTATATTCAACAGGATGAGTATTTAAGTAAACATAGAGGTGAATTTGCGCAACGTAATGCTGCAACTTCTCCGTGGAGAAATCAGTTTGATTTTAGGTTAACTCAGGAAGTTTTCAAAAACTTTGGCAAATCTAAAAACTCGTTTCAATTCACAGTAGATATCTTCAATGTAGGTAATTTACTGAACCGCAAATGGGGTAATGTAAACTTTGTAAATAGCTCATCTATTTTAGTTCCACAAAATGCCGGAGCAGTTAACAATACCACGAAGCCAACATTTAGATTAAATAATAGTCAAGGTGATATTACTAGAGAAACGTTTGGTACTTCTCAAACTATCTCTTCTACTTACTATATGCAATTTGGTGTTCGTTATAACTTTAACTAATACCTAACAAATTATATAATGTCAAAGCCCCGATCAAACGATCTGGGCTTTTTTTGTTATTCAGCTGTTTGTAGCGTTTATAATTTCCAATACGTTATTACTGTAAATCTAAATGAATATGAAAAACCTAATCTATTTAACCATCTTGTTTATATGCTTTACTTCTTGTAAAAAGCTTACGGTAAAAGAAGAAAAAACATTTTATGAAATTAATGTACCCAAGCCTGATGGATACCTTACAAGCGCAATACGCGTTACACTCATGGTAGACGGCAAGGCAGATATTGTGCCTGGTGGCGATGTAGCATATAGAGGTACTTACAAAATCAAAGGTAAAAAGCTTACTGTTACTTCAGGAAAAGAATATGAATTTGAAATCACCTCAGAAACAGAAATTAAGTATGGTGAACGGATCTTGAGGTTACAATAATTTATCGATACTTATTATTTTTTACAAATCCCCGGTCATTAAAACCGGGGATCTTTTATTTATATCAACTTCTAAAGTATTCATTATTTTAGATGGCTTAATCTATTGTTTTTTTAACCTTCGCAGGTACTCCTGCTACCATCACATTTTCTGGAACATTATGGGTTACGCAAGCTCCGGCTGCAATATATGCTCCTTTACCAATGGTTATCCCTGGAATTACAGTTGCACCCGCGCCAATAAAAGCACCTTCATTAATCATTACGTTACCGGCAATGGTAACACCAGGAGAAATGGTTACATAGTTTTCAAGTATGCAATCATGACTGATATTGGAGTTGGAATTCACAATGCAATGGTTGCCTATCTGCACATTTGCATTAATTACACAACCAGGAGCAATACAGTTTCCATAGCCGATCTTAATTGATGAACTGATGTAATTGTGTTGATGGATGATGTTAATAAACTGATAGCCCTTATTTTCCAATTGCTCAATAATTGTTTTCCTTTCATAATTACCAATTGCACCGATAAGAGTGAAATTTGAAGAAGCAGGCTTGTTTTTTAAAAAATAGGATAGGGAAATTATTGGTTTGGCCAGGTTTGGATGGTTAACAGCATCAGCAACATTGGTAATGTATCCCGCTAATTCGTACGCTCTACTGCTATTAAAATACTCACTCAGCTCTGCAGCATGTTTGCCTGCACCCAGAAGATACACTTTAATCATGTGGTTAAAATTTGAAATCGCATACTCTAATAACAAACAAATTTAGATGATGTGCTGAAAAAATATTAAAATGTATCGATAAAAATATGATTGTGAACGGTTTTTATACTTATTGGATAACATTTGTATAGAATATTTCACAATTATTAAAACCATTTTTAGCTGAATGTGATTCTTATAATAGATCTATCCATTAATTATTAATACTAAAACAATGAGCAGTTCGAAACAAACCCATGATCATGCTACTATAAAAGCATGGGCAGAAAAACACGATGGTGTGCCAGCAATTGTTGGTGATACCGCTAAAACTGATAACGGTGGCGTTTTAAGAATACATTTTCCAAAACATAGCAACAATTCTTCTGATTTAAAGGAAACGGATTGGGATACCTTTTTTAAAACTTTTGATGAGCATAAACTGGATTTTTTGTATCAGGATAAAAAAGCTGATGGGGAAGATAGCACGTTTCATAAATTTGTAACACGTGACTAGTCAATAAAAAAAGGCTGCTGAAATTTACGCTCAGCAGCCTTATATAAATCATTATGTTGTTTCTTAATTATAAACAAAAGTTCCTTGGTCACTTTCTATGGTTACCTGTTTCTGGCTACCTTTTTCTACCCGTCCGATAATCTTAGCGTCAATATTAAAGCTTTTTGAAATTTCGATAATACTTTCGGCAATCTCCTGCGGTACATAAAGTTCCATTCGATGCCCCATATTAAATACTTTGTACATTTCCTTCCAGTCGGTACCAGATTGTTCCTGTATCAGCTTAAATAGTGGTGGAATAGGGAATAAGTTGTTTTTAATAACATGGATATCATCATTGATGAAATGTAATACCTTGGTTTGTGCGCCACCACTGCAATGTACAATTCCATTAATTTGACTGCGGTAACTCGCTAAAATCTGTTTAATTACCGGTGCATAAGTACGGGTTGGCGATAATACCAATTTGCCTATAGTGGTTTTGCCAAATCCTTCAATTTCGATTTCCTCTGTCAGCTGTTTTTTTCCTGAAAATACAAGATCAAATGGTACTGCGGGGTCAAAACTTTCAGGGTAGCCGTTGGCTACTGCTTTATCAAAAACATCATGCCGGGCAGAGGTTAAACCGTTCGATCCCATTCCGCCATTGTATTCAGTTTCGTATGTTGCCTGACCATAAGAAGCTAGGGCCACAATTACATCTCCGGGCTTAATGTTGTCGTTGCTAATAATGTCTTCTCGTTTTAACCTGCAGGTTACTGTAGAATCAACAATTATTGTCCGCACTAAATCGCCCACATCGGCAGTTTCACCACCTGTAGAATATATGGAGATGCCTTGTTCTCTTAAGTCGGATAAAATTTCTTCAGTTCCGTTAATTACGGCAGCAATTACTTCACCAGGGATTAGGTTTTTGTTCCGCCCGATGGTTGAGGATAGTAAGATATTGTCAGTAGCACCCACACAGATTAAATCGTCGATGTTCATAATGATGGCATCTTGTGCAATGCCTTTCCATACCGAAATATCGCCGGTTTCTTTCCAGTAAACATAAGCTAAAGATGATTTGGTACCTGCACCATCAGCATGCATGATATTACAATATGCTTCATCAGCACCTAAAATATCGGGGATGATTTTGCAGAATGCTTTAGGGAAAATTCCTTTATCGATGTTTTTGATGGCATTGTGCACATCTTCTTTTGAGGCAGAAACGCCACGTTGATTGTACCTGTTATCACTCATGTTGGCGCAAAGATAAGGTTTTAACAGGAAGAACTAAAGCTAAATACTTAACGTTTTTTCAAGCAAAATGGTAAGGGTTTTTTGATATTTTACAGCTGAGTTTGTTTACCACAAAGGCACAAAGTGTGAATTAAGGATGATGGATTTTTCTTTTTGAATGAATGTTTGTTGTAGACCTTTTGGTTAGATCCAAACAAGTTCAGGAGGACGATATGGAGGGAGATTGCTTTCTAAATGATTACAAAGCTGAGCTTATTAAAGTTGTTTAACTACGAAGGCCCAGAGGGTGAATTAAGGATGGTGGGTTTTTCTTTTTGAATGAATGTTTGTTGTAGACCTTTCGGTTAGATCCTGAAACAATTTCAGGAGGACGATATGGAGGAGTATTCCTTTCTAAATGATTACAAAGCTGAGCTTATTAAGGTTGTTTAACCACGAAGGCACAAAGTGTGAATTAAGGATGGTGGATTTTTCTTTTTGAATGAATGTTTGTTGTAGACCTTTCGGTTAGATCCTGAAACGAGTTAAGGAGGACGATATGGAGGGAGATTGCTTTCTAAATGATTACAAAGCTGAGCTTATTAAGGTTGTTTCACCACGAAGGCACGAAGTACGCGAAGGTTTATGGTAGGAAAGGTGAGTTTTGCCTTTTGAATGGATGTTTGTTGTAGACCTTTCGGTTAGATCCTGAAACAAGTTCAGGAGGACGATATGGAGGGAGATTGCTTTCTAAATGATTACAATTAAACGATTAACCAGTTTACAATTTTCGGGTTTTAAATCACCGGACAAATTGAGTCAATAAACCAACAAAAAGGGCGTAAAGTTAAACCTTACGCCCTATACCTTAAACCTTACGGCTTAAAATCTATTTCATGAATAATAATTCTCTGAATTTTGGTAAAGGCCAAACGCTATCGTCAACAATTTGCTCTAATTTATCAGCATGGTAACGGATAATGTCGAAGTAAGATTTAACTTTCTCATCGTAAGCAATCGCTTTTTCGCGGGTATCTTCGATTTTGTTGGTTACTTTACGTTCTTCTAACATGGCATCGATATTGGTTTTCACAATTTCTAAATGCTCTGATAATTTTTTTACGATATCGATAGAAACTTTGCTATCTACACCAATTGCTTTTAATCCTTGTACGTTTTCGATTAAAGAGTTTTGGTAAGCAATTGCAGCTGGAATGATTGCAGTGTTAGCCACTTCACCCATAACACGTGCTTCGATCTGTAATTTTTTGTAGAAGTTTTCCAACATGATTTCATGGCGGGCATGAATTTCACGTGCACTGTAAATACCTGTTGTAGCAAATAACTCAGCAGATTTTTCAGTTAAATATGCATCTAAAGCTTTTGGTGTAGTTTTGATGTTTGATAAACCGCGTGTTGCAGCTTCATCTTCCCATTCCTGGCTGTAACCATTTCCTTCAAAACGGATACCTTTAGATTCTTTGATGTATTTTTTGATCACTGTTAATAAAGCGATGTCTTTTTTGTCGCCTTTTTTGATCAATTTATCAACCTCAACTTTAAATTTAACCAATTGCTCAGCCATAATTGCGTTTAAGATCGTCATTGGGGCAGAAGAGTTTGCTGAAGATCCAACAGCTCTAAGCTCGAATTTATTACCTGTAAATGCGAATGGCGAAGTACGGTTACGGTCGGTATTATCCAATAAAATCTGAGGGATTTTAGGAATACCTAACCAAAGTGCGTTGTCTTCTTTAATTTTTTTGCTGATGCGTGAGTGCTCAATCTCGTCTAATACATCGTTCAATTGAGAACCTAAGAAGATTGAGATAATTGCAGGTGGCGCTTCGTTTGCTCCTAAACGGTGATCGTTGCTTACTGATGCAATACTTGCACGTAGTAAATCGGCGTGCTCACTAACGGCTTTAATTGTGTTAACAAAGAAAGCAAGGAACATTAAGTTGTTTTTAGGCGTTTTACCTGGTGCCAATAAATTTTTACCAGTATCGGTAATTAGCGACCAGTTGTTGTGTTTACCTGATCCATTGATACCTGCATATGGTTTTTCGTGTAACAATACACGGAAATGGTGACGACGGGCAACTTTCTCCATCAAATCCATCAACAATTGATTGTGATCGATAGCCAAGTTGATTTCTTCATAAATCGGCGCACACTCAAATTGTGATGGTGCAACCTCATTGTGACGGGTTTTTAATGGAATACCTAATTTTAAGGCTTCGTTTTCGAAATCTACCATGTAGCTGAATACGCGCTCAGGGATAGAACCGAAATAATGATCTTCTAATTGCTGGCCTTTAGCAGACATGTGTCCGAATAGAGCACGGCCTGTTAATAATAAATCGGGACGAGCATTAAATAATGACTCATCAACCAGGAAATATTCTTGTTCGATACCTAAAGAAGCATTTACTTTAGTAATGCTTTTATCGAAATATTGGCAAACATCAACAGCAGCTTTATCAAGCGCAGCTAATGCTTTTAATAAAGGTGCTTTATAATCCAAGGCTTCACCGGTATAGGATACAAATACAGTAGGGATACAAAGTGTTTTACCTGCTTTACTTTCCATGATAAAAGCTGGAGAAGAAGGATCCCAGGCAGTATAACCACGCGCTTCGAAAGTATTACGGATACCACCGTTAGGGAAACTTGATGCATCTGGTTCTTGTTGAACTAGTGCACTACCAGCGAATTTCTCGATAGCTCCATCGCCACTAGGTTCAAAAAATGAATCGTGTTTTTCTGCAGTTGTACCAGTTAATGGCTGGAACCAGTGCGTATAATGCGTTGCGCCAGCGCTCATTGCCCACGCTTTCATAGCGGTTGCAATTTGGTTGGCATCGTCAGAATTAATTAACTCACCTTGGTTGATAGATGATATTAATTTTTCATACACGTCCTTAGATAAGAAATCTCTCATTTTTCTCTTATCAAATACATTAGCGCCAAAAAAGTCAGAAATTTTTGCTGATGGTGCTTTAACTTCTGGTGAAATTCTGTTTTGAGCCTCTTTTAATGCGATGGTTCTTAAGCTTTTCATTAATTTGTTATGTTTTTTGTCAAAAATAGTATATTTTATTAATTTTCGTAAAACAATCGTGTTTTTTATGATAATTTTATTGAAAATGAAATAAAAAAATGTTTTTCAGATGAAAAATTTCATTTTTTGTAAAGAAAATAGATTTTTTAACGTTTTTATGGAATTGATGTTTTAGCTGCATCATGCTATAAAAACAAAAGCTATGTTCAACTCTTTAATTAACGTATACAAAACCGAGTGGCTCGATCTTGTATTTGCAAACCGCAACAAAAACTATGGTGCTTATCAATTAAGGTCTAAATCTTCATCGATTATGACCAGGGCACTTTTCGCATCCGGAAGCCTGTTTATCTTGCTGTGTTTTTCGCCATTAATTTATGCTAAACTTTTTCCAAAAGAAATTATTGTAGATGTTCTTCCTCCAACGGTGGTTGATTTGAAAAATGTGATCCATCAGATGAAACCAAAAACTCCTGAACTAGAGAAAAAGGTTGAGCCTGCTAAAGCGGATCTGGTAAAGGTTAAAACTATAGCGGTTCCATCACAAGTAGTGGTAGTTAACAAAACAGAGCTTCCACCTCCGCCAACGGTTGATAATATAAAATTAGCAGTGATCAGCACTAAGACACAGGATGGTGTTGTAGCACCTAATGCTACCATTGCTGATGGTAAAGGAAGTGGAGATGGTACTCGAACAGCTAAAGAAGGTACTGGTGCGGGTGAAGATAAAGAGATTTATTTAGGAGCCGATGAATATCCGGAGTTTACTGGTGGTGCCAAAGCCTGGTCTAAATATATGGAGCGTAATTTAAGGTATCCGTACAAAGCGCAAGAGGAAAATGTTCAGGGTAAAGTGTTTGTGAGCTTTGTGGTAGAGAAAGATGGTTCTATTACGGATGTAACGGTGGTTAAAGGAATTGGATTTGGTTGTGATGAAGAAGCAATTAAAGTAATTAAAAAATCTCCCCTCTGGAAACCAGGTAAAAACAAAGGTACAGCAGTACGCGTGAGGTATAATATGGCCATCAATTTTCAGATTTCTAATTAAAATACCCCTCCATGAAAAAATCCTATTTGATTTTGCTCTTTGTTTGTTTTATAAAGCTCAATTTGAGTGCACAAGTTGTAAAACCTATTGATAGTGCGGAAATACACAGTACTAAACTTGCTCATGCAGATTTGAAAAACGGATGCGTTAAATTTTTAATCCGTGGTGGCATTGTATCTTCATATACCAAAGGCCAGGAAGTGTTTGAAAAGAAGTATGGTATTGCCTATTATAGTTATGGCTGCGTAATGCCTGTTAATATTTCTATCAATGATTATAACAAAGTAGTTGCTTCTTTTATGGACCTTAAATATGGAACTGAGTGGAGGAAAGAAGTGAGGAGTGATATTCAGGGGATTTAGAGGATATTGAAGAGCTGGGAGAAAGTTTATGCTTGAGGGAAATCGATTTTATGATCTGTAGGATTGACTGAATCAAGTTCAGCAGGACGACTTAACGATTGGTATTAACCCCCAGGATGCCATTTCTTTTAAATTTAAAAAATGATTTTTCTATTAATGCTCTTATAGATAAATGTGAGGTTGGGTAAATTGAAACGGTTTGGGCAAAAGCTCAGGCCGTTTTTTGTTTTCGCGGCTCCGCACCCTGAAATTGTTTTATTAGTAATTTTTATAATTTCAAAGGTCTAATGGCCACTTCAGAGTTAGGATCTGATGAGAATGATAGATGCTGAATCAAGTTCAGCATGACGATTTTAATAAACAACCTGCTCGAAATGATGAATGCTTGTAAATAAAAAATGGATGATGGTTTTTAATCTCATCATCCATTTACTTTATATAAATTTTATTGATTTATCCTTTGTTTTCAATCCACTTGCGTGCATTAACAAAGGCTTCCATCCATGGCGATACTTCATCTTTACGGCCTTGTGGGTAATTTGCCCAGTGCCATTGGAACAATGAACGCTCAATATGTGGCATCATTACCAGGTGGCGGCCAGTTTCATCGCATAACATTGCGGTGTTGTAATCAGATCCGTTCGGGCTGGCCGGATAACCTTCATATGCATATTTTGCTACGATTTTATATTGATCTTCAGCATATGGTAATGAGAATCTTCCTTCACCATGCGATACCCAAACACCTAAAGTGCTTCCGGCCAGTGTAGATAACATTACCGAATTGTTTTCTTGCAGGGTTAATGAAGTAAAAATACTTTCATGTTTGCCGCTTTTGTTGTGCAGCATCTTAGGTTTTTCTTCGTGGTTTTTATTAATTAAGCCCAACTCTACAAATAACTGGCAACCGTTACAAACACCAACAGATAAGGTATCAGGGCGGGCAAAGAATTTCTCTAAAGCCACTCTTGCTTTTTCATTATATAAAAATGCACCAGCCCAACCTTTGGCAGATCCTAATACGTCAGAGTTAGAAAAACCGCCAACAGCACCGATAAACTGAATATCTTCCAAAGTCTCTCTGCCTGTAATTAAATCGGTCATGTGTACATCTTTCACATCAAAACCGGCTAAATACATGGCATTTGCAAGTTCGCGTTCCGAATTACTTCCCTTTTCTCGGATAATTGCCGCTTTCGGGCGTGGTTTGGTTGTATCGATAACAGGTTTTTTGCCATCAAATTGTGATGGGAAATTGTACTTTAATACCTGATTTTTATAATTGTTGTAACGTTCTTTCGCTAAACCGTTACCCGTTTGTTTACTGTCAAGCAAGTATGAAGTTTTGAACCAAACATCACGCAAATGATCAATATCAAAACTGAAATTATCTGTTGCATTTTTAACTTCCAGTTTAGCTGTAGAGTTCACTTCACCAATTTTATGGAAAACAACTCCTGCTTGTGTTAAAGTTTTTTCAGCCGAAGCATCAGCCTGGAAAACAATACCAATATTTTCAGCAAATAATACTTTAATGCTATCAGTTTCTGCCAATGAAGATAAATCGATCGAAGCCCCTAAATCACGATCTGCAAAACACATTTCCAACAGGGTTGTAATTAAACCACCGCTACCAATGTCGTGTCCAGCCTGAATTTTATCTGCTTTAATTAATTGTTGTAAGGTATTAAATGCTGTTTTAAATTGATCAGCACCTTTAACATCTGGGGTTTCTGTGCCAATTTTGTTTAAAATCTGTGCAAAAGATGAACCGCCTAATTTATAATTGTCGTTAGATAAGTTGATGTAATAAATTGATCCGCCGTTTTTCTGCAATACCGGTTCAACTACCTTAGTAATGTCATCACAATTGGCTCCTGCAGAAATAATTACGGTACCTGGCGCAATTACATCACCATCTTTATATTTCTGTTTCATCGATAATGAATCTTTTCCGGTTGGGATGTTGATTCCTAAATCGATAGCGAAATCAGAACAAGCTTTTACTGCTGCATATAAACGGGCATCTTCTCCTTCATTTTTGCAGGCCCACATCCAATTGGCAGAAAGTGAAACACTTTTTAAGCCATCTTTTAGCGGTGCCCAAACAATATTCGAAAGTGATTCTGCAATGGCATTGCGGCTACCGGCAACAGGATCTATTAAGGCAGAAAGTGGTGCATGGCCAACTGAAGTGGCAATACCTTCTTTACCCTGAAAATCTAACGCCATTACACCACAGTTGTTCAAAGGCAATTGTAATGGTCCTGCGGTTTGTTGTTTGGCAACGCGGCCACCTACACAGCGGTCTACTTTGTTGGTTAACCAATCTTTAGCTGCAACTGCTTCTAATTGAAGTACTTGCTCAAGGTAAGTATTTAATTCTGCTTGATTATATTCTATTGCTTCGTACTTACGATCGATGGTTTGATCGTCCATTACGATTTTTGGCGAACTGCCAAACATCGCAGCCAGTTCAAAATCCATTGGCTTTAAACCTGTTGTTGCAGATTTAAATGTAAAACGATGATCGCCGGTTACTTTACCTACGGTATACATAGGTGAACGTTCGCGATCGGCAATTTTTTGTAAAGTTTCGATATGGTCGTTGCCGATTACCAATCCCATTCTTTCCTGAGATTCGTTACCGATAATTTCTTTAGCCGAAAGGGTAGGATCGCCAACTGGCAATTTATCCAGGTCGATTAAACCACCTGTTTCTTCCACCAATTCTGATAAGCAGTTTAAGTGTCCACCGGCTCCGTGATCGTGGATAGAGATAATTGAATTGTGATCGCTTTCTACCATGCCGCGCACCGCATTTGCTGCACGTTTTTGCATTTCAGGGTTTGAACGCTGAATCGCATTTAATTCGATGCCGCTTCCATGTTGGCCGGTATCTGCAGATGAAACAGCTGCACCACCCATTCCGATTCTGTAATTTTCTCCACCAAGAATAACAATGTTATCGCCTTCTTTTGGTTTAAGTTTTTGTGCCTGGCTGGCTTTACCGTAACCGATACCACCTGCAAGCATGATCACTTTATCGAAACCAAGTTTCCTGCTGTTTTCTTCGTGCTCGAAGGTTAAAACCGAACCTGTAATAAGGGGTTGTCCGAATTTATTTCCAAAATCTGTAGCACCGTTTGATGCTTTGATCAGGATATCCATCGGAGTTTGATATAACCATGCTCTTTCTTCAACACCTTTTTCCCATGGGCGGTTATCTTCCAAACGCGAAAGCGCGGTCATGTAAACTGCCGTTCCCGCTAAAGGCAACGAACCTTGTCCGCCTGCTAATCGGTCTCTTATTTCGCCACCCGAACCAGTTGCTGCGCCATTAAAAGGCTCTACTGTTGTTGGGAAATTATGGGTTTCTGCTTTTAATGAAATTACAGAGTCAAAATCACTTGTAGTGTAATAATCAGGTAGATCGGCACGTTTAGGTGCAAATTGCTGCACTTTAGGGCCTTTAATAAAAGCTACGTTATCTTTATAAGCAGAAACAATATCGTTAGGGTTTTCTTCTGATGTTTTGCGGATTAATTTGAATAAAGAGGTAGGTTGTTCTACCCCGTCGATTACAAATTTACCATTGAAAATTTTATGGCGGCAATGTTCTGAGTTTACCTGAGAGAAGCCAAAAACCTCAGAATCGGTTAAAGGTCTTTCCAGTTTTTGCGCCAGGGTATTTAGGTATTCAACTTCTTCATCACTTAAAGAAAGCCCTTCCTGTTTGTTGTAAGCGGCAATATCAGTAATTTCTAAAATCGGCTCTGGTTTGATGTTGATGGTATAAACCTCTTGATCAAGCTTGCCGTATTTTTGAGAAAGCATTGGGTCGTAATCAGCAAAGTTTTCATCAACCTGCTTAAATTCTTCGATCCTGATGATGCCCTGCATGTCCATGTTTTGGGTAATCTCTACGGCGTTGGTACTCCAGGGAGTAATCATTGCTGCTCTTGGCCCAACGAAAAAGCCTGTTAGCGCTGTTTCTTGCGAGATTTTGGCACCGCCAAATAACCATTCAAGTTTAGTAATATCAGTGGTAGAAAGCGCTTTGTCTGTTTGTAAAACAAAAATCGCCTGCGATTGACTAAGGAAGAAATGAATCATGCTTTTTTTTTGAAGTTGCAAAAATAGCTTTTTTATATGAAAAAACTGGTGTGATTACAGGATTGAATGAGAGAATTTGAATGATTGAATGTCAAAATATAATGATCGAATTAGATAATTATTAAATGAGAGAATGGCTGATGAGAGAATGATTGAATTTTGAATGAGAGAATGTTGAAATAATTATTGGTTAATTCAATTAGAGAATGCGCATTTTTGTTGAACGCTAACTCACTCATTTACTCATTCAAAATTCAATCATTATTTATGCTTCGCATCCACCACACTGCCATTATCTGTTCAGATTATGAAAAATCGAAAGATTTTTATGTGAATAAATTGGGTTTTACCGTTTTGGCAGAGGTTTACCGGGCTGAAAGAAAGTCGTATAAATTAGATCTTGCCGTTAATGGCGTATATCAGATCGAGTTGTTTTCTTTTGAAAACCCTCCTGCAAGGCTATCACGACCAGAAGCGCAGGGTTTGCGCCATCTGGCTTTCGAAGTTGATGACATTGAAAAGGAGATTGCACGTTTAAATGATCATGGCATTATTACCGAGCCCATCCGTATTGATGAGTTCACTGATAAGCGGTTTACTTTTTTTGCCGATCCGGATGGATTACCTTTAGAATTGTATGAAAAATAGATGAGTATTTTCAAGTTCAAACAGTTCGAAGTCGACCAAACAGGTTGTGCCATGAAAATTAACACCGATGGTGTATTGCTTGGTGCAACTGTTAACCATCCGGCTCCAAAAAACATACTCGATATTGGTACAGGCACTGGCGTAATCGCCTTAATGATGGCGCAACGTTTTCCTGATGCAAATGTACATGCTGTAGAAATTGATGGACAGGCTGCGGAAACTGCCGGAAAAAATTTTGAGTTTTCAGCCTTCAGTAATCGTTTAACGGTTAGCCATATAGCCATTGAAGAATTTGAGTGCAACCAGGAATTTGATCTTATCGTTTCCAATCCACCTTTTTTTGTAAATGATTTAAAAAACGAAGAGATTAGAAAAGGGATCGCCAGGCATGCTGATGAAGACTTTTTTGCCGTATTAATTGAAAAAGCTGTTCATTTATTGAATGATACTGGCATGATTTGGTTGATTTTACCTATAAAACAGGCTGATGAAGTGATTGTTATTGCTGCTCAATATGGTTTATCCCTAACGGAAAGAGTTAATATTCATTCCGATGAAAATAAACCCACTTTTAGGCAGATTATTTGTTTAAAAAAAGGGGAAATGATTTTAAATGAACGGCATTTTTATATTTATCAATCTTTAAAAGCTCATACAGCTGAATATAAGCTTTTGCTAAAGGATTTTTTTCTCGCTTACTAAAGAAATAGTTCAATTTAATCATTTTCTGATATTATCCTCATAATCATTTGTAATTTAGGGCAAATTATCTCACCTGAATTAAAATGAAACGTATCCTAAATGTATTCTTGCTGTGCTTTATAGCACTGTCTGCTCTTGCTCAATCAAAAAAACAAAAAACAGTTGATCCTTTAAAAGGCATTGATACTTTATTAAACCGCATATTAAAAGATCAGAAAGTGGCCGGTTTTGCGGTAGCGGTGGTAAAAGGGGATCAGGTAATTTATAGCAAAGGTTTCGGTTATCGCGATCTCGAAAATAAAAAACCGGTAACACCAAATACACTTTTCGCCATAGGCTCGAGTACGAAAGCATTTACCTCTTCACTTATTGGTTTATTGCAAAAAGAGGGGAAACTGGCTTATGATGGTATTGCAACTTCTTATTTGCCACAATTGAAATTTTATAACGACAATATGAACAACCAGATAACGGTGCGGGATATGATGTGCCACCGCACAGGTTTATCCCGTTACGATTTGTCGTGGTATATATTTAATACCGCTAACCGTGATAGCATCATCCAAAGGGTGCGTTACATGGAGCCAACTGCTGGTATCCGTGAAAAATGGCAGTATAACAACTTTATGTTTTTAGCGCAGGGTATGATTGTTGAAAAGCTGACCGGAAAAACCTGGGAACAGAATATTAAAGAGAAATTTTTTGATCCTTTGGAAATGAGCCATTCCAATACTAATATTTTCGAATTCGAGAAAGATAGCGAAGCCTCCTTGCCTTATACCGTAAATAATAAAGGTGCTATAGAAAAGACTGATTATTTTAATATTGATGGAATGGGGCCAGCGGGAAGTATTAACAGCAGTGTAACTGACATGACGCATTGGCTAAAGGTTTGGATTAGCGGCGGTACTTATAATGGGAAAGAAATTTTACCTTCATCATATATCGGGGAAGCAGCAAGTTCTCAAATGGTTAGGAGTGAAGGTTTGCCTTCAGAAGATAAAGATATATACCTGGCTACTTATGGTTTTGGTTGGATGATCAATTCTTATCGTGGTCATTACATGGTAGAGCACGGTGGCAATATTAATGGATTTTCGGCTAGTGTATCCTTTTTTCCAACCGATGAATTAGGCATTGTGGTATTAACCAATCAAAATACTTCAAGCGTTCCGGAAATTGTATACAGCAGCATTGCCGATAGGGTTTTGGGGTTGAAAAATATTGATTGGAATGGTAGAGCCAACAAAGAAAAGGCAAAGGCTAAGGAGAGAGAGAAGGCAGTAAAGAAAACGGCAGAAAATGCCCGTGTTTTAAATACAAAACCTTCGCGTCCACTTAAAGATTATGATGGTTTGTTTGATAATCCTGCCTATGGTGTAATTGATATAACTTTCAAAAATGATTCGCTTTTTGCTAGGATGGGGAAGGAGAAACTATTGTTAAGGCACTATCATTACGATGTTTTCAGTATTAGTGATATTGATAAGAACGGTAAGATTGACACTGCAGAAAGTGATTTGCGTTTTAATTTTAGCAGCGGACAGGATGGTAAAATTGAAAGTGTGAATATTCCGCTGGAACGGGGAATGAAAGCTATTGTGTTTGCTTACAAAACCAAAACAGTTGATTTAAATGCTAACGCCTTAATGAGTTATACAGGCAGTTATGGAGAAAAAGGCATGAGTAAAGTATATTTAAAAGGAAAAGTTTTATTTGTTTCGGTACCCGGGCAACCGGAGTATGAAACGATATCGATAGGAAACGACACTTTTAACTTTAAAAATTTAAAGGGATTTAGTCTCAAATTTGAAAAGAAAGCGGGGATGGAGAAGGCTTCATCAGTTTGTTTTATTCAGCCTAATGGAACGTTTAAGCAATTAAGATACGATTAAATAAGCGCATTGAATGTTGAATAATCAACTAATCGCTTAGCTGGATTCAATTGCGGGCTAGAAATAGATAGGTTTAATAAATGATAATATCCTACAATTTAAAAAAGGAGCCTGATTTAAGTTTGCGTGAAATTTAGATTTAAAAAAGTTTGCTTTCCGAATTTTATAACTCCAAATAAATAATTTTTAGCTCAGGTAAATGTGTGAAAGGTGCTGGGTGTTAACTTTACAAAATGAAAAAAATAGGATTAATTTCTGATACACATGGTTTTTTAGATGATGCGGTTTTTAAGCACTTCGATGGTGTAGATGAGATTTGGCATGCGGGCGATTTTGGCCCTGGTGTAGCAGCGCCCCTGGCTGCGTTTAAACCATTGCGTGGCGTGTTTGGAAATATAGATGATGCCGGTATTAGAAATGAATTTCCTGAACAAAATCGATTTAGTTGTGAATCTGTTGATGTTTGGATGACGCATATTGGTGGTTACCCTGGCCGATACTCTTCTTTTGTAAAGCCGGAAATATACACTAACCCTCCAAAATTATTCATCACCGGGCACTCGCATATTTTAAAGGTGATGTTTGATGAAAAAATAAAATGTTTGCATATAAACCCTGGTGCAGCCGGAAAACAAGGCTGGCACAAAGTGAGAACCTTGATTAGATTTTGCATAACTGATGAAAATATTCATACCTTAGAAGTTATAGAGTTATCGGGTAGATAATGTAAAATATACACTAAGTATGGTTTGTGGCGTTAAAACACTAGGACAATTTATTATAGAAAAACAAGCAGATTTTCCATATGCAAAAGGTGAACTTTCGAGGTTACTCAGAGATATTGGCATAGCTGCAAAAATTGTAAACCGCGAAATTAACAAAGCCGGTTTAGTTGATATTCTTGGCGATATGGGAACCACCAATATTCAGGGTGAGGAACAAAAAAAACTTGATGTATATGCAGATGAGCAGTTTATTGCTGCCTTAACCAGTGGTGGCGAATGTTGTATTGTGGCTACCGAGGAGGAAGATGAAATTATCCATATTGAATCGCCTGTATCTCAAAACGCCAAATATATTGTGTGTATCGATCCGTTGGATGGCTTTTCCAACACAGATGTAAACGTTGCGGTAGGTACAATATTTTCAATTTACAGAAGGAAATCGGTTGAGGGCAGGGCCAGTATGGAAGATGTGCTTCAAAAAGGTACAGAACAGGTTGCCGCCGGGTATATAATTTATGGTTCATCTACCATGTTGGTGTATACAACTGGTAAAGGTGTTAACGGATTTACACTCGATCCATCAATCGGGGAGTTTTGCCTTTCGCATCCACAAATGAAAATACCTGAAACAGGGTATATGTATTCGGTAAACGAGGGAAATTACGTTCACTTTCCTGATGGGGTTAAAAAGTACATTAAATATTGTCAGGTAGAAGATGAAGCCACAAAACGTCCATATACATCACGCTATATCGGTTCAATGGTTGGCGATATCCATAGAAATTTAATAAAAGGCGGGATTTATATCTATCCAACCACTTCGCGTTCTCCAAATGGAAAATTAAGGTTGCTGTATGAGTGTAACCCGATGGCATATATTATTGAGCAGGCTGGGGGAAAGGCGAGTACAGGTTTTGATCGTATACTGGATATCATTCCTACTGAATTGCACCAAAGGGTTCCTATTTTTATAGGCTCAAAAAAAATGGTCGAAAAAGCAGAGGAGATGATGATGCTTTATACGGCAAAATCAATTTCCGTTGATGCCAATGTAAACGCTAAACTGGAAGATTTAAATGTTATCGGTGGAGTTGATTAAAGTTGTGCTTTACTTCTTTCCACTTCAAAAAAGGTATCAATAGCTAAATTTTGCTTGTCTTGCGAGGCGAAAACCGCTAAACGGTCGCAACGTTCATTCTCAGGGTGGTCGTTGTGGCCTTTTATCCAAATAAACTTTACTTTGTGGAGTTTGTATAATTCAAGAAATCTAAGCCAAAGATCTTTATTTTTTTTGTCTTTAAAATTTTTAGTCACCCACCCGAAAACCCATTTTTTTTCTACGGCATCTACCACATATTTCGAATCAGAATAAACGGTTACCTGTTGATTTAGGCTTTTTAATGCTTCCAATCCTTTAATTACAGCAAGCAGTTCCATGCGGTTGTTTGTAGTCATCCTAAAACCGCCACTTAATTCTTTATAATGCTGTCCTGCCCTTAAAATAGTGCCCCAACCTCCTGGTCCAGGGTTTCCGCTAGCTGCTCCGTCTGTATAAATTTCGATCATAAACGTTGTAAAGTTATGTTTTTAGCTTCAAAATAGCTTATTTTATCTGTTAGGGAAAAAATTTTTCAATTTCAAATAATTGAATGTTAAGGAATTAAAAATTTGTAGTAAAAACTTTGAAAAAAATATTTGCAAGAGATATTAAAAGTCGTACTTTTGTGACATCAAAAAACGGTGGCTGTAGCTCAGTTGGTTAGAGTATTGGTTTGTGGTGCCGAGGGTCGTGGGTTCGAGCCCCATCAGCCACCCTGAAGTTTTAAAGCAGTTCTGAAAAGAGCTGCTTTTTTTGTTTTGTGCGCCGGGCATGGCAATCGACTATAGGGTTCAAGTCCCGAACACGCTTAGCAGTAGGAAGTGTTAGCTCGAGACAAGGGTGTCGTGGGTGACTGCGAATCTGAAGGAAGTCCGCGGCAAATATGGGGGCTTACGAACAGAAACTGTATACGAGGCGGATTTAGTCCGGGTGATGTTGCGAAACAAACAGAAGCCCAATACTGCACGGGGACTATTACGCAGATACAGAGGCCACATCCATAGGAAGTAGATTGTCTTACCCCGGGAGATCTGAATGAGTTCTGTCAATTGTAAGCGCGATTACAGGAGAAGAAACATTTGGCAGAGATGTTAAATGCCTCAATCAGAAGTCAGCAGCGGTCGTAGTACTGCATTTTTCGGATGCAGAAAGGACCAAATGTTAGGATGGCAAAGGAAACAGGAAGTTTATGGCAGAGCGTTTACAGCGGAACCACATTAGAGAACTGCTTATATGAGGGTAGGACGGAATCCGAGAGTAAATTATAAGAGGAGCTGAGCCGAGCCGTGCAACCAATGTACACAATGCCTGGGAAGGAGTTTTTTTTTAGTATTATGCTTGAAGAAATATTAGACATCCGAAATGTACAAAGAGCCTTTAGGCAGGTTACTGCCAATAAGGGTGCTGGTGGTATTGATGGTATGCAGACCGATGAACTTCGCGACTACCTGAATGCTAACTGGCAGGCATTACGGAGTGATATTTTATCAGGCCATTACCGACCGAACGCTGTAAGAAAGGTAGAGATACCCAAAGGCAGTGGTGGTAAGAGGATGCTTGGCATCCCAACGGTCATTGACCGGTTGATCCAGCAGGCCATCTCTCAATGGCTGAGCCCCAAGTACGAGGGCGACTTTTCCTCTGATAGTTATGGTTTCCGGCCAGATCGCAATGCCCATCAGGCAGTGTTAAAGGCTCAGGAATATCTTAACACAGGTTACACCTGGATTGTGGAACTTGACCTGGACAAATTTTTTGACCGGGTAAACCATGATAAACTTATGCATCTGCTGTCAGTAAAGATAAAGGATAAGCGGACATTGAAGCTTATTCGTCTTTATTTGAGTGTGGGGATCATGGAGAATGGATTGGTCAGCCCAAGAAAAGAAGGAACGCCACAAGGCAGTCCATTAAGTCCGTTACTATCAAATGTTATCCTTCACGAACTCGATGTTAAGCTCGAGGAGCGTGGGCACAGGTTCGTGCGATATGCTGATGATTGCAGTATCTATCTAAGAAGCAGGAAATCAGGACACCGGGTAATGAGAAGTATTTCAGTATATCTGGAAGACTGCCTGAAACTGAAGGTTAACAGGGAGAAAAGTAAGGTTAGCAGGCCAAGCCAAAGTAGTCTGCTCGGGTTTTCATTCTATGGTAGCAAAGAGGGATGGAAGATGCGAATTTCATCCAAATCTCTAAGAGCGATCAAGGAGAAAATCCGGGAGCAAACTAAACGTAGCCAACCAGTTCCATTCCAAGAAAGAATATTAACGCTTAAGGAAATCATTCATGGTTGGGTTAATTATTTCTCTATTGCAGAAGCAAAGAGTCATATGACCAGACTGGACGAGTTGATGAGGACCAGACTGCGGATTGTTCTTTGGAAGCAATGGAAGAGTATAACGGGTAGAGCGCGGAATTTAATGAAGATGGGGTTGGTAAAATCAAGGGCCTATCAATTGGCCAATACCCGTAAGGGGTACTGTAGGACTGCAAACAGCCCGATATTACTTACAACCCTTGACAAGAAGTTCTTTTTGAGGCATGGACTTGATGGATTTACCAATTATTACTATTGGAAAACGACACACCAAACGAAGTTATTCTAACAAACCGCCGTATACCGAACGGTACGTACGGTGGTGTGAGGAGACAGCAGGGAAACTAATTCCCTGCTTCTTACTCGATTGGAGTAAATTTGGACACATTTTGGATCAAGCGGAAAAGTTGGGATCAAGCGGAAAAGTTGGGGGGAGTTAAACTTTAGGCATATATTTTCGATAATCTGAATAAGAAGAACTTAATATCCCTTACACCTCTCGATGTTGCTCTAAAGGCTTTGATCTTGGCATTGAAAGATTCTGCAGAAGCATTTGTAGCCCTGTTAATAAAGAAGTTAAGGATATACAGGTAATGCGATTGAATTGATCTGGCAACAGTCCTAAAGGAATCAATTCCGCATGCTTCGACCTTATTATACCAGATTGCCAATCTTTTAAAGGCCTGTTCCTTACTTTTGCACAACCTGAATATATCTCCCAATTTTTGGGCAATATTATATGCATTCTTTAATTTGGGATACCTTTCGAAAAGTAGCTCTGCTCTAAGTTCTTGATTCCGTGTCCATTTTGAGGGATGTTTAAACAAAAGATACCTGCTCCGCGCCAGCAATTGCTTTAAAGTATCTCCATTAGCCAACACTTCTGGATGGTAAGCAGTTTTGTTCTTTTTTGCCGTTGCGATGTCCTCATTTTCTGCATCGATAGCCTCCCAACGATACTTTATCCTAACTTCCTGAACTGCATCATAAGCCAATTTCTGAACATGGAAACGATCAATTACCCGATGCGCGTTTACAAAACATCGTTTTATGGCCAATTGCATGTTGGCAGCCATATCCATGGTTACTTCCCGCACCCGTTTTCTCAGTCTTTCCGGAATCTTTTTCAGTATAGATATAATGTTTTCGGCCACCGTACCCTTGATCATGGATCAAGCGGAAAAGTTGGGGGTAATCGAATAATTTGTTTCTTTTGTAGTTAATAGTAATTACAAATTCCCTTGAATCCAGCCGAACACACCCTTATCAGTTTTTTATTACCAGAAGGCATTCTGGATTATTTCGCAATACTCAAAGTCGAAAAAGAGTCGAAAGAGCTTCAGATCTTTCTTGAAGAGAAGAATGTAGCTCCCTCCGGTTACGGGATAACTGAGCTCGAATCAAAGGGCTTTCTTCCAGAAGTTTCCATTCAGGATTTTCCTATTCGTGGGCAAAAAGTTGCCTTACGTATCAAGAGACGTAGATGGACGGTAAAAAAGACTGGGTATATCATTAGTAGAGATTGGGATTTAGTAAGAAAAGGGACTCGGATGACTACGGAATTCGGTCTTTTTTTAAAAGGAATATTTGGATAACCACCCCATTAGCTGCTATCATTTAGGGCATTATTTCCAAATAGACGGCAAACAACTCCAGGAGCAATATAAAGAGCATATCAGTGATTATAATAGTTGGGATCAGAAAGGGCATGCGAATGATTGGATGCTTTTTGTAAAGAATGTGAGCCCCAGGCTCAGTATTGATGAAACAGCTTTATCCAATGGAGAGCTTTATACTATTGTAACCAATAAGGAAGCCAAAGGTAGAAAGAGTGCTATTGTAGCGATGATCAAGGGTACGGTGGCCGAAAACATTATATCTGTACTGAAAAAGATTCCGGAAAGACTGAGAAAACGGGTGCGGGAAGTAACCATGGATATGGCTGCCAACATGCAATTGGCCATAAAACGATGTTTTGTAAACGCGCATCGGGTAATTGATCGTTTCCATGTTCAGAAATTGGCTTATGATGCAGTTCAGGAAGTTAGGATAAAGTATCGTTGGGAGGCTATCGATGCAGAAAATGAGGATATCGCAACGGCAAAAAAGAACAAAACTGCTTACCATCCAGAAGTGTTGGCTAATGGAGATACTTTAAAGCAATTGCTGGCGCGGAGCAGGTATCTTTTGTTTAAACACCCCTCAAAATGGACACGGAATCAAGAACTTAGAGCAGAGCTACTTTTCATAAGGTATCCCAAATTAAAGAATGCATATAATATTGCCCAAAAATTGGGAGATATATTCAGGTTGTGCAAAAGTAAGGAACAGGCCTTTAAAAGATTGGCAATCTGGTATAATGAGGTCGAAGCATGCGGAATTGATTCCTTTAGGACTGTTGCCAGATCAATTCAATCGCATTACCTGTATATCCTTAACTTCTTTATTAACAGGGCTACAAATGCTTCTGCAGAATCTTTCAATGCAAAGATCAAAGCCTTTAGAGCAACATCGAGAGGTGTAAGGGATATTAAGTTTTTCTTATTCAGATTATCGAAAATATATGCCTAGAGTTTAACTCCCCCAACTTTTCCGCTTGATCCTTGATCATCGCTACAATAGCACCCTTTCTACCTTTGGCTTCCTTATTGGTTACAATAGTATAAAGCTCTCCATTGGATAAAGCTGTTTCATCAATACTGAGCCTGGGGCTCACATTCTTTACAAAAAGCATCCAATCATCCGCATGCCCTTTCTGATCCCAACTACTATAATCACTGATGTGCTCTTTATATTGCTCCTGGAGTTGTTTGCCGTCTATTTGGAAATAATGCCCTAAATGATAGCAGCTAATGGGGTGGTTATCCAAATATTCCTTTTAAAAAAAGACCGAATTCCGTAGTCATCCGAGTCCCTTTTATTACTAAATCCCAATCTCTACCAATGATATCCCCAGTCTTTTTTACCGTCCATCTACGTCTCTTGATACGTAAGGCAACTTTTTGCCCACGAATAGGAAAATCCTGAATGGAAACTTCTGGAAGAAAGCCCTTTGATTCGAGCTCAGTTATCCCGTAACCAGAGGGAGCTATATTCTTCTCTTCAAGAAAGATCTGAAGCTCTTTCGACTCTTTTTCGACTTTGAGTATTTCGAAATAATCCAGAATGCCTTCTGGTAATAAAAAACTGATAAGGGTTTGTTCGGCTGGATTCAAGGGAATTTGTAATTACTATTAACTACAAAAGAAACAAATTATTCGATTACCCCCAACTTTTCCGCTTGATCCCACATTTTTCACCGAAAAAAGGGCTATGGTTCGAATTACTCACCGTTAATGACCCCATAAGTTTTAAAGCAGTCCTTAAAAGCTTTTTTTAAGGTAGAAATAAAACTTGCTTAAATCGTCGGATAATTTAACCCTTCCTTTGCTTTTACCATTTGATAAAATGGTTCAGTTATACTTTAGCTAACTTTGTGGATGGATAAGTTGATCGAATATATTTTACAGTTCGGAAATTTAAATTCTCAGCAAATTATGTTGGTTACCAACAAAGAAGTAATGTTGGATAGAAATAGTTACTTTTCAGAAGCAGGAAAAATTCCTATGCAAGATTGATTTGTATTAGAAGGTGTGGTTAGGGGCTGCTATTATAGTAACATAGGTGAGGAAATAACCCGATGTTTCATTAGCGAAAATAACCTTGTGGTTGATTAAGTCGGATAAGAAAGAACATACGCTAACGCTTTTTACCATTTGGTAAAGGTAATCATGTAAATACAGTGCAATTTTGTGTTTATAAATTAAAAAACAATCATTAAGACAGCATTAATTAGCGGTGCCAATAAAGGCATAGGATATAGTCTTTTCGTAAACGCTGGATTTAGTGCTCGATTTTTTAAATAGAACTAATTACGCTATATACTATCTTTACATCATGGAAGCGATGATAAATCTTATCCTGCAATTTGGCGACCTGAACAAACAGCAGATCGAATTCTTACTAAGCAAGGCAGAAATGCTCGAATTAAAAAAGCACGAATACCTGTCGGAAGCCGGAAAGATTCCCCGTTATGTGGCGTTCGTGGTTGAAGGTGTGTTCCGCTTTTGTTATTATAACAACAAGAGTGAAGAGATCACCAATTATTTTGTAGACGAATGCAATTTTGTAGTTGATAACGAAAAGTTCGAATCGCAAATCGCAGCTTCTGAATATGTGCAGGCCGTTACCGACTGCAAAGTTCTTGTTTTTAATAAAAAGAATTGGGACGAGATATCCAACACCATTGTGGGATGGGAAATGATGAAGGCAAAGATGGTCAAAAAATGCCTTACCCTGGCCATGGAGCGGCGCAGTCCACTCATATCAGAAGATGCCACTACCCGTTACCTAACTTTTATTAAAGCTTTTCCCAACATCATTAACCGCATCCCGCTTTCCTACGTGGCCTCCTACCTTGGCGTCACCCAGCAATCATTAAGCAGAATACGCCGTAGTATTCATTAACTGCTTTTTTTACCATTTGGTAAATGTTCTTGTAGTGCTATTTTCAATATTTGCATAGTCATTAAATAATATAAAGATGAGCAAAAAAATTGTACTGATAACAGGAACAAATAGTGGTTTTGGCTGGCTTACCGCACACAGCGTAGCTGCCTTAGGACATCAAGTGTACGCTACGATGCGCGACACAAAAGGCCGTAATGCCGATAAAGCGGCTGCCCTTGCGGCCTTAGAGAACGTAACGGTTTTGGATGTTACCCTGACTGATGATGAAAGCGTGAAGCATGCCGTTGACCTTATTCTGGAGAAAGAAGGAACCATTGATGTGCTGGTAAACAATGCCGGATACAGCATGAGTGGTGTAGCAGAGAGCTTTACCACGGCCGATGTGCATACTACATTTGATATTAACGTTTATGCCCCGTGGCGATTGATGAAACAGGTGCTGCCCGCCATGCGTAAGCAGGCTGATGGACTGATTATTAACGTAACCAGCGGCTTTGGAAGGGTATCGTTTCCATTCGCCACTATATATGCAGCCTCTAAATTTGCGCTGGAGGGAATAAGCGAAGGCCTGCATTACGAGGTAAAGCGTTTAGGTATTGATGTGGTTGTTGTAGAGCCGGGTGCTTTCCCTACCGAAATGCAGCAAAAAAACAACCCTGCATCCGATCAGGGTGTATTTGAGGGATATGGAGCTATTGCTGATATTCCCAACAAAATGTTTGCTGCATTAGGTGGAGAAATGCACGCTAAGAATCCTAACCCGCAGGATGTTGCTGATGCCATTGTAAAACTTATTGCCACTTCAAAAGGTTCCAGGCCGTTACGCACAGTGGTTGATCCCATAACCGGTCAATACATTGAAGCTGCCAACCAAAGCATAGCCGAACAGTTTGCCAAAGGGCTAACAGTATTCGGAATGGGCGAACTATTGTAGTTTTAACAGCAGTAACCGGAACGGCAGTGGCATAAAGCTACTGCCGTTTTTGTTTGTAGCTATTTCAGCATTGTAGGCAATACTTATAAAAAGCCTTCACCAAAGCACCTTTCCAAAGCACAGCGCGGCATACGGGTAAAACCCTTTTGCTGATAAAATCCCACCTTCGCAGTATAGTCAGCACAGTACCCCCTTCCGCAATGCTTGTTAACAATAATTTGATAACAAAATGGAAATTTCTTTCAAATTGAAAACTTAAGGCAGATTTTCACAGTTGTTATATAAACAATATTTATGAACATTGGAATAATTGCGCATCTTAAACATCCGATAAAAAAGCCCTTTATGGGAGGTCTGGAGGCTTTTACCTATGATATTACCCAACGATTGATTGCCAAAGGACATACCGTCACTTTATATGCCAGTGAGTTGTCAGACCCAGAATTGAACATTCATGTTATTTTTAGCGATATGGATTACGATCGCGAAACGTTCAGCAGATTTCGTTCGCACGAGTTAAGCGAAGATTTCATATCTACCCACCATGCCTATCTGGAGCTGATGCAGGATATCGATAGTAAAGATCATGACATTATATTCAATAATAGTTTAAACTACGTTCCCATAACCATGAGCACTATTATTAATACGCCCATGGTTACCGTTCTGCACACTCCGCCTATCTTCGAATTGAAAAGGGCAATGTCGCATGAGCGGAAGAGTGGCAAAATGCGCTACGTAAGTGTGTCATATTCAAATGAAATAGCCTGGCGTCCATACTTAAATTATTGTGATGTAATTACTAATGGGGTTGATTTGCAGTCTTGGAAATATGTTGAGCAGCCTTTAGGTAAATATGTAATTTGGTTTGGACGGATCCATCCTGATAAGGGTACGCATATTGCTATTCAGGCGGCCAAATTAGCCGGTTACAAAATCAAAATAGCAGGAAGTATAGCAGATCACCACTATTATAATACTTACGTATTGCCCTTACTGGATGAGGGGGTAGAACTTTTAAAAAACCGTTCTCATAAGGAGTTAAGTGATTTGGTTGGAAATGCGCTATGCGCGGTTATCACACCTTGTTGGGAAGAGCCTTTTGGTTTAGTAGTTGCTGAAAGCCTTGCCTGTGGAACGCCCATTGCAGGAATATCGAAAGGTGCATTGCCATTTTTAGTCAATAACGAAACTGGAAGCCTAACCAGCAGTGCCGACCCTATTGAATTGGCTAAATGCATTGAAAACGCCGTAGGCTTAAATAGAAGGAAATGCAGGGAACATGCAGAAAAATCTCTTAACATCGATCATATGGTAAATGCATATGAGCGTATTTTGATGGATACAATTGATCAGAAAAAGAATGTCCCAGCCATGTAATATTGCTTTTTATGTCCATCATCATGGTTCAGGTCACATCATGCGGACATTAGCCATAGCAAAGGCATTATCCAACTGCATGGTAACTTTGTTAGGAAGCGACCTGGAAAATTATATGCACATAATTCCATCACATTATAAAGTGATACACTTACCTATGGATACCCCAAGTAGCAATGATTTATATGTGGGTAACAATCTTCCTGCAGGGTTGCATTATGCTCCATTGAATATTGAGGGGCAGCGAAAGAGGGTAAATATCTTGACACATCTTTTTTCTACGGTTTTTCCGCTGCTTCTGGTAGTGGATGTTTCAGTGGAAATTGCTATGCTAGCCACGCTCTCAGGAGTTCCGTTCATTGTTGTAAAACAACATGGAGACCGGATAGATTTGCCTCATATCCATGCCTATAGCAATGCTGTAGGTGTACTTGCACCATATCCCAAAACGATGAGTGGGAACGACATTAAATGGATTATAGAGAAGACTTTTTTTGCCGGCGGCATATCGCGCTTTGAAGTACGGGAAGATGCCGCTGAACCAAGGGAAAAGCAAGTAGCAATAGTTGTGGGCCAGGGTGGTACGAGCATTAACATTCCGTTAATTGAGCATATCGCAAATTGCTGCCCAGATTGGTGCTTACAAGTACTCGGTGAGGTAAAAAACCCAAATAACACATATGAAAATATTTGTTACCATGGTAAAGTATCGCATCCCGACGGTATTATGGAAAAGTGCTGTATCGTTATTGGCAATGCCGGACATAACACGGTTATGGAGGTAGCTGCTTTAGGAAAAAGGTTTATCACTATTCCTGAGGATCGTCCATTTAATGAGCAAGTGGTAAAAGCCCGTGTACTGCATGAGCTTGGATTAGCCAGAATAATATCCCCCCAGGATTTATGCATTACGAGCTGGCGGGGAATCTTTGAAAATATGGTTACGGTAAAACCGGTTTGGAAAGGAATAATCTCAAATAAAGCCACCACGCTTGCCGCTGAATACTTAAAAAGTATCTACAACACTGTTTTTAAAACATCAAGTGTGCTTTAGCGCATCCTCTATCTGCTTGCCTGTGGGATATTTTAAAATTTGCAATTTTCCATTTTCAAATTCAGTAAAGCCCATGGCACAAAATTTATCAAGCCAACCCTGCATTGGCCACATCCCCCATTTAACGTTAAAAAGACTGGCGTTTTTTACTACATCATTTAAATGATTCAATGGTGGATCGTAACTGGGATGATATTGATGATAAGCTGTTGCATCGATAGTATGGTGGTTAATTCCCTGTGCTTTTGCAGAAAATGCAAAGTCAGTGTCTTCGGCACCATAACCAACGAAATTTTCATCGAAACCACCAATTTTGGAGTAAACATTTTTTGAACAACCAAAATTTATAGACCAGAATAAATGGTACGGGTATTGGTCAAGATTACCACGAATAGGATCAATGGTAGATACCTCATGCATTCGATCTAATAAATCAGGCCTGTCCATAGCAGACCTTGAAAGATATTCTATCCTTCCCGATAGTAGCGAATCTTGCTCGGAAAATGAATTTTCATATACCTGAACAAAATTAGTGGAAGGGATACAGTCTGCATCCAAAAATATCATTTGATCATATACTGCTTTTGACGCAGCAAAGTTTCTTGCAGAAGCTAAAGGTATTGGTTCTTCAGAAGAAAATTTATATTCTTTAATGGGGAAAAGGGAATCCGCTAAACCATAAATTTCTTCATTCATATGAACAATTATAAGCTCACCAGGGAGTTTGATTCCATTACACAACCCAGCAATCAGATTCAATATAGCAGTTTTGCGATTGCGCACAATGGTAAGGATGGAAATGTTCATAGTTTGCTAACCTTTTTTATTGCAAATAGTTTTATAGCCAAAACAGAAACAGAATTTGTACGCTATTAAGGCAGGGTCGTTATCATGTATGATTCCACAACCTGGATAGTTAATGAGAATCGAAAAATGCTTGATTATTAAATCCCTTCAATCTTCTTGCCCACATCTTTTCTGAAAGATTTTGCATAATAAATTATTCGTCCATCAAAAAGGCTTTGTAATTCAGGTGTTGTTCCGAATCAATTCTTAATTAAAATTATTTAAGTTTCACACTTGCACCAAGTAACGTTAATTTGATAGCATGTTTTTTCAGCTTTTTTATTGTTTTTCGCTGTGCATTTAACACATAAATCGATTTATGTTTATTGAAAATTACTACATTAGTATTCAATAATTTAAAATACTAACCAGATAGAGGAGATGAAAAATACCGGTTTACCTTTTATGTGCCTAATAATCCTGTTTCAGTTGATTTGTTGTAAACCTGTGTTTTCCCAAACAGGGAAGCTGCCCACTAAATGGACAGGGGAAGCAATGAAGGCATCAAATCCATTTCATGATTATCCACGTCCACAGTTGGTACGCACAGAATGGAAATCTTTGAACGGCAAATGGGATTATATTGGTGGAAAGGATAAACCGCGGGCTTTAAATCCGCAAATGCCAGCGTCATTTGCCTCAAAACACGAACAGATTCTTGTTCCTTATTCCCCAGAATCAGTTATTTCCGGTATTGAACGGAATCAGGAGATCAATATGTGGTACCGGAAGCATTTTGACATCCCGCAGAGTTGGAAGGGGAAAAATGTTCGGATCAATTTCGAGGCGGTCGATCATGACGCGACTGTTTTTGTAAACGGAAAAAAGGCTGGTTCACATTCGGGTGGTTACGATTCCTTTTCATTTGATGTTACTTCATTTTTGAAAGCAGGAACAAATGAGGTGATTGTTGCGGCCCACGATTTAAATGACGGCAGAATGCCTTCAGGAAAAAACGGGCCAAGAGGTGATTATACCTTCAGCTCGGGGATTTGGCAGAGTGTTTGGCTCGAGCCGGTTGGTGCAAATTTTATTAAAAACATCAGGTTATTGCCAGATCTGGAAAATAGCAGGTTAAAAATAACAGTAGATGGAGGTTCCTCTCTCATCTCCGCAGTAGCACTTGATGGCAATAAGGTCGTATCAAAAGTAGAGGCAAGCGCTGCAAAGGAATTTTATCTTCCCATAACTTCTCCCAAACTTTGGAGCCCGGATGATCCTTTTTTATACGATCTGAAAATTACGCTTAAGGATTCCAAAGGAAAAATTGTTGATGAAATTAGCAGTTACTTCGGAATGCGTGAAATCAGTTTGGGCAAGGTAGAAGGAGTGGTAAGGCCGTTGCTGAACGGAAAATTTATTATGCAGGTTGGTCTTCTGGATCAGGGGTATTGGCCTGACGGGATTCTGACGGCACCTGGCGAGGATGCGCTGAAATCTGATATCGAATTTACAAAGAAAGCTGGCTTCAATCTCATCCGCAAGCACATGAAAACGGAACCCAAGCGCTTTTATTATTGGGCGGATAAGCTGGGGATGCTATTGTGGCAGGATATGCCGGCAATCTGGTACCAGAACGAAGACACGGCAAGGGTACGGCCGGCTTTCAGGCGTGAGCTAAAGGCCATCATGGATGATCATTATAATGCTCCTTCAGTGATTACCTGGGTTCCATTTAATGAAAACTGGGGTGCTTTTGATGTACGGGAAATTACAGATTGGGTAAAAAAATATGATCCTTCAAGATTGGTGAATGGAAATTCGGGCTTTAACAACAATCCCGGTTATCAAAAGGCGGCCGGTGATCCGGGTAACGGAGATTTTGTAGACACACATATCTATGTAGGTCCTTACGAGGCTTCAATGCCTGATGGCAAAAGAGCGGCTTCTCTTGGCGAGTTTGGGGGAGTGGGCCTTTTTGTGAGGGATCATATGTGGCCTGTAGAAAATAATGCTTACGCTTATGAACCGACTGTTTCTGCGCTGACTGACAGGTATCTACTTTTAATGAGTCAGGTAGAGCAGCTAATGAAGTACAAAGGACTAAGTGTTGCAGTTTATACCCAAACCACTGATGTGGAGCATGAAGTGAACGGGTTGTTGACCTATGACCGGGCAGTTGAAAAAATGGATGTTAAAAAGATAAGTGAAATCAATAAGGCGTTAATTGCTGAAGGGCTAAAAATAGGTAATCCACTAAAGAAAAAATAACATTTGTAACGTTGGTTTGATTATTTGTATTTGAAGATAATATGAAAACTCAAACCAGTAAAACAACCGAAGGCGCAAATTAAGTTTTTAGCCTTATTTGCGCCAACAGTTGATAGATTGATTATGGCAGTAGGGTATCTTTTATGTTCTCAATCAATCCTTTATCAGCACCAGTCATTTGCTGCTGCTGTGCATAACCTTTCACATCCGGAATACCCAAATCCGGAATGGGGGCACCAGGCTGTGCCGTAATTACATGAAACTCACCTTTTCCATCAATTGATGGCCCGCTTGCCCATCGGCCTTGTGATGCTCCCGGATTTTCAATATTTGTTGATACAAAAGCATAGTCAAATCCAGGAACATGGTTTTCTCTTGGGAAAGTATTCGGAATAGGCAAATTTTCACTTACACCACCTAAATCTTCCAGTACAGCAAGCCATTGATTTTGGTGCATAGCATCTCTGGTAATCAGAAAAGACAGCATATCTTTCATTCCTGAATCATCGGTCAGTTCATAGAGTCTGGTTGCTAAAACTCTTCCTGTTGATTCGGCCATCACGTTAGCATACATATCTGCTGCAATATTTCCGCTTCCTACCACTCATGATCCGTTGAAAGGTACACCGTTGCTATCTACAGCCATTGCGGCTAAGCCTGAAGATAATACCTGCCTTGGATCCATACCGCCCAGGATGTTGCTAACAAGAGGATTTTCTCAGGCAATTTTATCTTTCAGCTCATTGGTAGCACCATCCAGATTCAATGCTACAGCGGTGCAGAGCATTTCGATGTGAGAGATTTCCTCTGTACCGGTATCTAAAAGCATGTCCCTGTATTTATTTGGACCGCGGTTTCCCCATGCCTGAAACAGGTATTGCAGGCAAACCCTGATTTCTCCCTCAATGCCGCCGATAGCTTGCTGTAGTAATTTCGCAAATGCAGGATTGGGTTTATCTACCCTAACTTTGTACTACAGGTTGTTGTCGTGATAAAACATAGATTTTAAAATTTAGTTATAATTATTTAGTGATTTTAACTTGTTTTACTGCTGCATTACATCATTTAACCTTTAACAAGCATGCATTTTGGGGCATGGTACAATAAAATTATCCGCTTGCTTTTGATTAAATGCGTAAGCAACTAAAATTTAAACCCTATAAAAGCATGAAAAGTTGCCGGCGTAAATACCTGTTTTGCAAAGCGATCTACGTGTTTATGCCGAAAAAAACACCGGATGTTTCTTCGGTATTGATCATCAGGAATGGATTAAATCAACGTTAATTGTGTAGAATACCTGGCACAGGTGCTAACTACGTGATTTATATTCTTTTGAAAACAAAGCCCTATGGCTGTTGTAATGTGAGAAAAGCACAAGTCATGAAAAATTATATTAAACTGTTTTTGATTCCAATAACGGTATTGCTAACCAACTGCACTTCAGGGCAGAACAGTCCTGCTGATTCTCATCCCGGAAGCGGATCAGTAAAAGCTGGCCGTAATGATGGAGCAACAGAAAAGAAAGATACCAGCAAAAGAGATTCGACTGGTAATGAGAATAATAAGGTGCAATAAGAGCAATATCGATGATAAAAATATAGATGGTTAAGTTATTGCGTTCCGCTTAAATTCTACCGGAATAATATTGGTTGTTACTATAGCCTTTGCGATTCATTTTCTAATCCAGTTCTGCGGCTGTCGTTTGATTTAATTTTGGTATTACCAAAACGATAGGAGAAATTTAATCTAATCTGCCGGGTTTCGCCCATATAAGTGGTGTGAAGCAGTAAATTATTAAGCTGGGCATCTGTAATAATTTTATTAGTCCTGAAGATGTCAGAGGCTGCTAAGCTCAAAGTTGCTTTATCATGCATTAAACGTCTTTGCAGGCCTATGTCAAACTGCGAATTGCCTCTTATATAGCTATTTAATCCGCTTATGCTTTTTGATTTAATTACGCCTGTAGCCTCTGCAGTAATGTGGCCAAGTAGTTTAAAGGTTTGTTGAACATTAATTGTACCCGCAAAACGGCTTCGGTTGTAATTTCCATAGGCTGTAGTTCCCACTTTATTTTCCAGCAGATAACCCATGCCCGTCAGGCTCATATTCCACCATTTTGCGAGGGTGAGCTGTTGCGTTACGGTTAAATTTAAATTGTTTTGAAATCCAATATTCCGGGGTATCATATCTATAATGTTCCGATCCGAAACTTCCGTAATGGTGCTGCTTATATCACTTGTATGCGTATAACTTGTAGAGATAGTTGTTTTTTTGTAGCTGTATTGTAGTGCTAAAGTATTCGCATACTGCGCTTTCAGGAACGGATTTCCTTTCCAATAAGAAAGCTCATCTATAGGGTATGCAAATGGGTTCAGGTTGTTGTAGGCAGGGCGATCGATGCGACGGGCAAAACTTAGATTGTAGGTGCCTTCCTTCCCGGTTTTATAAGTTATTGCAGCTGTTGGAAAAATGTTAAGGTAATTTCTGACTACAGAAATTTCGGATAGGCCACTACCTTCGGTGGGCTGTAAGTCTCCTTTAGAATGGGTGTGTTCCAATCTCACTCCGATATCGAAACTTAATTTGTCATTCACAGGTGCCTCATATTTTAAGTATGCGGCATTTATCCGTTCATTGTAACTGAAAGTATTGGAGCGGTTAAAATCAATAACTTTTACGTTGCTGTTAACATTGTACTGGTTAAAAACATTTTCAGCGTCTACGTCAGAAAATTTAGCACCTGTGAACATTTTTCCTTTACCAATTGGAAAGCTGTAATCAGCCTTAACCGCATAGAGTTTAATTTTCCGGCTATTGGAAATAAGGAAATTATTGGAAGACAGAAATATTCCTTCAGGTGAATAATAGGCGTTAGTGCTCAGGTTATCTATAGCGGCATCAAAAACACCGTAATCTGCATCTATGTCCAAACTGGTTCGATTACGGCCTTTAAACCTGTAGTTTAAATTTGCATTATAACGGCTCGCCAATTGTTCGGGATAGCTGCTCTCACTGATAAGTTTTTGTAAAAGTGCCCCTGTAGTTTGATCAAATATATTTGTTGTCGGCGTAATCAGGCCGCCGCCACTTGAAGAATTAGCCTTCAACAACACTCCGATTGTTTTATTGGTATCTATTGCATAATCCAAACCCACGGTAGATCCAATATTATGTTTTTTATCAACGTCATGATTGGAGTTTAAATATATTTTTCCATTTGTTGTGCGGTCATAGTCGTAGTCCATTGTATAATGGCCAAAATTATGGTTGTAACTACCAAACGCACTCAGTTTACCTTTTCTGTAATTAACGCTCAAATTGGTACTTTGCTTTAAGGTATTACCTAAGGCCACACCATTATTAATTCTACCGTTAAACCCTTCGGCAATTGATTTTTGAAGCACCAGGTTAACAATGCCACCCGTTCCTGCGGCATCGTACTCAGCCGAAGGGTTTTTAATAACTTCTATAGCTTTTAATTCAGCTGCAGACATTGATTTGAGCAGTTGCGCCAGCTCCTCAGCCTGAAGATACGTTTGTCTGCCATTGATCATTACCAAGGCACTACTTGCTCCGTTAAGCGTAATTGTATTATCCTGGTTTACGATTACTCCTGGTGTTTTTTTTAATGCTTCCAGGCCGTTTAAACCTTGAGCGGTTATGCTGTTTTCAATGTTGTAAATCATTTTCCGGCCTTCTATTTTAACAAGCGGCTTACTCCCTGAACTTTGAATAACAACATCTTTTAAACTACGGGTGGTAGTTCCAATCTTTATAATACCCAGATCCATGTTGCCTGATACTTTTAACCGGTCGCTTTGGTAAGCCAGTGTGCCCAAATAACTGATCGAAATCATATAAGTACCAGCCTTTACTGCAAAAGAGAATTCCCCATTCTTATCGGTAAAGGTTTGTTTAATTGCCTCACCATCATTGCCATTTTTTAAAAATAAGGTTGCACCTGCTAAAACTTCATTGTTCGTATTCCTGATGATACCTTTTAACCTATAACCCGGAGTATTTTGTGCAAATGATTTCGAACAAAAACAGGTCACGATGAAGAATAAATAACAGATATTTCTTAAATTGATGGTTTTTATAATGCCCAATTGGATCAAATTTTATTGTTAATTTCTTTAAACTGCCTTAACATTTCCATTGCCTGCTAAACTATACTTAGCCTTTTCCCTGTAAAAACAGCGTTAATTCTTATTTTGAACTGTATTGAGCAGTAATATACATGGCTTTGATTATTATTTCGCATCATAAGCAAAGGAGGCTTAGGCGAAATCGGTTAATTAGGTTAATGGTAAATGATTTTTGAAGGTAAACATTTTTGCAACCGCGTTTAAATTAAACTGTTCTTTTCTTTTTATATCACTTGGTGGCGTTAATGCTCATTTGAAATTGGTTGCTCCCTCAAACATATAAAGTTGTGTAGAAGGAGATCGTTAAGCACAATTTATTTCTTATTATTAACGAAATATTATTCCATATGCCTGCTGAACAAGATATTTCGCTTTTATTTAACCTTATAAATAGCTTTGTACCGCTCACACAGCAAGATAAGGAACACTTGATTCCACATTTAAGTTATAGAAATGTTAAAAAAGGAGATTATTGGTTAGCCGAGGGCGAAAAGGAACAACAGGTTGGTTTTATCCTTGAAGGAAGTATGAGGCACTTTTATCTCCATGATGGAGAAGAAAAAACAACATACTTTTATTTCGAAAACAATCTGGTTAGCTCATATTTCAGTGCATTAACAGGAACTCCTTCAAAATTATCCATCCAGGCCATGTCTAACTGTCGCTTAATATCTTTTCCATATAAAATGCTGGTGCTTATGTATGAGCTATCGCCAAAATGGGAACGTTTTGGGAGAAAACTGGCAGAATATTTAGTAATCGGACTTGAAGAAAGGATGGTTGAGCTTTTGGTGCTTTCACCTGAAGAGCGGTATAACAGGCTTTTTAACAGCAATAAGAAAAAGATTCTTGAAAGAATGCCCCAACACCTCATCGCCAATTATCTTGGTATCACTCCGGTAAGCCTAAGTCGCATCCGAAAGCGTGCGGGTACAAAAAAGTAAATCGTGCGTATTTATTATCTTTTGTTAACGTTTCAGGCTTAAACTATTATTGAAATTTGAGGCTTAAACTAAAAGAAAATGAAAAAACTTATCAGGGCAGAAGCCATCGTACCATTTTTAATCATTTTACCCCTTATCTACGCTTTACCCATTCACTTTGCCTGGTGGATGTGGGTACTGCTCTTTTTAGCTCCCGACATTAGCATGCTTGGCTATTTGTTCGGCAATAGGGTAGGAGCGCTCTCTTATAATCTTTTCCATCATCAACTTTTGGCCGCCGCTATTGCAGTTATTGGTTTCATACTTCATTACAATTATATAGAACTGGCAGGGTTGGTGCTGTTGGGCCATAGTAGTATCGATCGGGCGATGGGTTATGGCCTTAAGTTTTCAACCGGATTTAAATTTACACACCTCGGAAGTATGGGTGGTGGCGAGTTGACGAATAATGAGGCAGTTTAGCGCATGGAATACACACTTATAAAAGCAAATATTTACCAAGAAAAGCAATGGCGAAGCTTCCAGGGGATATTTTCCAAACTCCAGAAGGCAACTGAAGCAAATAATGATTATTATCGCATTTAATTATCGAATAAAGTGCTAAGCACAAAAAACACAAATCCAATTTCTACTTTATGGAAATTTTCGAGCCACCCTGTATTCTCACAGCCCGTATTGACGATAAAAGTAAGGTGTTTTTTGATGAAATGAGGTCACGTTATTTTCCTCCTGAGCGAAATTTGCTAAGTGCCCATCTCACGTTGTTTCATAAACTCCCTGATACAAAGCAGACACTACAGATAGTCGAAGATGTAGCTCAGCAGCCTTTCGAATGCTGGGTAACTGCTTTAAAGAGTATTGGTAATGGTGTGGCTTATTTTATAGAAAGCAATGAACTTTCACAACTTCACCGGAATTTAGGGAATCAATTCCATCCGCACTTAAGTGCCCAGGATCGGCAAACAATTAGGCCGCACATTACTATACAAAATAAGGTGAAACCTGAAGTGGCGAAAGAACTATTACAGCTACTTCAGCCCAACTTTGAGCCATTTAAAATAACTGTACATGGTCTCGATCTATGGCATTACCTCAATGGCCCCTGGAAACATTACAGGTATTTTAACTTTGAAGCTTTGTAGTCCATTTAATTACTTTGCTCCATTGCTAACGAGATGATAAAGAAATTAATCCTGATTTACTTGACTAGATTTGATGCCCTGATTGCAAGTATTCTATTGTATTTATCAATCCGCCTTTTATTTTGTTGTTGCAGCAATGTTGGGTAAAGGTTCAATAATATATTTACAATCATAATTATTAAAGCAAATAAATACTGACCCTTAACTATTTTTACTATGGCAAAAGCCGTTACAAATGCAAAACCGATCAAATGACTGATTTCTGCAATAGTCATTTCATGGCGAAGGTTGGGTAATTCAGATGGCTGAATTTTTTTCTTCATGGATAGCTTTGGGTTAAAATATTTAAAGAAAGAATGTATAATAATCCATTTAAATATTCCTATGCCAATGTAACTGTTCACACGTTCATTTTTAAGGAAATTGAGGTTTGTCAGGTTCTGATTATAATATGTCGTCTTGATCAGGATTGCATTCACAACCATTCCTATAATCCATGAAATAACCGAGATGGAAAAGCTAAACGTGAGGTACTTTATCATTAATTTGTTGTTGAGCGAAATTTTTATAAAAATATAGGATTTATTGGCATTCGGGCATAAAAACATTTTCTTTCTTAAAAATTACTGGTCGTTTTTTACGCTGCTAAACTTCTAAAAGGTGTTTAATGCCAAGAAAAATATAAATTTGGAGCATGGCCTACATCTTTTGTACTATTTTAAATAGTGGTATATTTCTGCCAATTATTATTTTCTCTGGAATGGCCTACGCTATCCTGGCAAAAAAACTTACCGTTCAGGCTGCGGTTACAGGTGGGATATTGGCCTGCCTTATTTATTTAGCTTCTGGTTATATTGGTGTTGCAATGATGACAGCTTTTTTTATTTCCGGTTCAGTTGCCACATCTTGGCAACGCAATAAAAAGCAGGCATTTTTGATTGAAGAAGAAACAGGCAAAGGTCGTACAGCATCTCAGGTTTTGGCCAATGCAGGCGTTTCAGCACTGGCTGCTGTAATTATCATGTTTTTTCCTGGGTTGCGTAGTACAATGTTACTGGTAATTGCGGCCGCTTTTGCTTCTGCCACGGCAGATACATTATCGTCCGAACTGGGTATGCTTTATGGAAAACGGTTTTTTAATATAATAACATTTAAAACAGACCGCTGCGGAATGGATGGGGTAATTAGTTTAGAAGGTACTTTAATTGGTGTTGCTGGCAGTTGTATTATTGCTACGCTTTACGGCCTAGGGTTTGGCTGGAATATCAATATTGCCTTTATCGTAATTGCTGGTACAATCGGTAACCTAACCGATTCTGTGTTGGGCGCTTTGTTGGAAAGAAAAGGAATAATTGGAAACGATATAGTCAATTTTTTAAGTACTTTGTCGGCAGGAGTTGCTGTAGGTCTTCTTCAGGTTTTATTTTAGCATACCTTGTGGTTAATTGATCTGCTGATCGTAATTGGCCGAAAGGTGCAACTGATCGGTACTGACGATTTGGTGATATCGTTTTAAACGATAAGCTTTTAAAACGCCCGTTAGAAACGAGCGTTAGCATCCAAAAAAAATTTTCATTTTGAGGTACGAAGCAATCTTAATGCGCATGCCAATGGCGCTCGTTTTAAGATTGCTTCGTCGGCTGAAAAAGCCTTCTCGCAATGACGATTTGATGCCCGGATTCATATATGTTTGCGATCGTTTAAGATTGCTTCGTCGGCTGAAAAAGCCTTCTCAGCAATGACGATTTGATGCCCGGATTCATTTATGTTTGCGCTCTTTTCTAACGCATGCATAAATTGCTTTAATCTATATTGAGTGGTGTAGTTAACACCACCTCACGTGCTTGTAATAACGGCACAATCTGTTCTACCACCAGCGTTTTAAAATGCGTTGAGCTGCGGTGCGCATCCAGAGCGTTTTTATCGGCATAACCTTCAAACAGAATTAACGTATTTGCATCGGTATGACTTTGGTGTACATCATAAAACAAGTTTCCTTCTTCAGCAATACTTTGTTTCCTTACTTCAGTGAGTAAGTTAAGTACGTTTTGCAATTGTCCGTCTTTGATCTGCCAGGTGGCAAATACATGAATAGCTTCGTTTTTCATTTTTTATGCATTTACAGTGTTTAAAATCGCTACAATTTTTTCTCCTACTGCTTTGGCCGAAGCTGGGTTTTGGCCAGTTACCAGGTTGCCATCTGCAATACTATTATCGGCCCATGGTGCTGCGGTATGGAAAATTGCCCCCTGTGCTGCAAGTGCAGTTTGCAAATCGAAAGGAACATCTGCTTTTGCATAATGATCTTCCTCTTCGGTAGTAAATGAAGTTATATTTTTACCGTTTACTAAAAATGAACCATCGCTTAATTTTACATTAAGTAACGATACCGGGCCGTGGCACACCGCACCTACAACGGCATTTCGCTCGTAGGTTTCGGCAATAACCTTTTTAAGTAGTGGAGCTTCTGGCATATCAACCATAGGGGCTAAACCACCAGGAATAAAAATAGCATCGTAAATACTTGCATCTACTGCTGAAAGTTGTGTTCCCTGTTGCATATCTTCCCAACCTTTTCCGGTTAAAAAATTAAGGTTATCTGGATCAGAGGCCAAATTCAAGGCGTCAAGATAGGGTGTTTCTCCTGTTAAACTGGCAAAATCGATCTGGTAACCTGCCTTTTCAAATTCAGCGTATGGGTGTGCTACTTCTGGAAGAAAAGTACCTGTTCTTCTATTTTTTGGACCTATGGCATTGGCATTGGAAACAATGATTAAAATTTTCTTGTTCATGACTTTATCATTTAAAATGTTGGTTGTTTTTACATTTCAAATGTCCTCAATATCCTAATGCTGTACGAGGAGGCAAGTCACTAAAAAAGTGTGATCGTAATCACACTCCTGTTAGCTGTTTTTATTTGCCGAGTAAAGCCTGCTTAAAGTTTCGCGACTTACACCGAGGTATTCGGCAATATATTTTTTGGGTATTTGCTGGATTAAATGGGGATAAAGCTGTGCAAACTCCTCATACCGTTGCTGCGGATTGCCTGAGAGCAGCGAAATAATCCGGCGTTGCTGGGCTATATAACCATTGGTAAGTTTTGCCCTGAAAAAGTGTTCCATTTTATGCATTTCGGCCGCTAATGTTTCTCTGCCTTGTAAAGTGAGGCACAGTATTTCGGCATCTTCCATACAGGTGATGTGAAGCGTGGCTTTTCGCTCCTTAAAATAGGCCTGGTAATCGGCCATCCACCAGTTTTCGCCAGCAAATTGAACTATATGCTCCTTTCCATCACTGTCTAAATAAAACATTCTGAAAATGCCTGATAAGATTAAGTACTCAAAATTTGCCTGGTCGCCATCCTGTATCAGGTACTGGTGTTTTTTAACTCTTTTTGTGGTAAAAAAAGTCTGTATGTAAGCAAATTCTTCATCAGTTACTGCAACTATTTCTTCTATATGTTTCCTTAATTTTTCCATTTGTATTCAGCGGATGAAAGTAGAAAAAATAAAGCCCTGTTCAAAACGCTCTGTTGCACCAATCAGGGAAAAACAAAACAATTGATTGCAACGGCAAAAAGCAGGAATTTTGAAATAATTTGTTTCGATTTATTGATTAACCTTTAACCAATGCTTAATCAAATCGTAAAACGTAATTAAACATATACCAATGCCATTGAGTTAAAGATGCTTTTATTCAGTCGTAATAATTTGCTTGCTTTATTTTATCTTTGCCGCTAATTTAATACCCCAGATTGTGATTAATGTAAATAACATCTCCGTTTCATTTGGCGGAACTACCCTTTTTAGCGACGTAACTTTTTCTATAAACGAGAATGATAAAATCGCGCTGATGGGAAAAAATGGTGCAGGTAAATCAACCATGTTAAAAATTATAGCGGATGTGGCCAAACCTACCACTGGTAGTGTTACCGGACCAAAAGACGCTGTAATTGCCTACTTGCCTCAGCATTTATTAACTCAGGACAAACTCACCGTTTTTGAGGAAACGATGAAAGCTTTTGAAGAAGTAAATAAAATGCAAAAGGAGCTTGATGAGTTGAATGAACAGCTTACCATCCGTACGGATTATGAAAGTGATGATTACATGAAACTCATTGAAAGGGTATCGGAGCTGAGCGAGACATTTTATTCGATAGAGGAAACCAATTACGACGCTGAAGTAGAGAAAGTATTAAAAGGCCTGGGTTTTGAACGTAAAGATTTTACGCGCCAAACTTCGGAGTTTTCGGGCGGCTGGCGTATGCGTATTGAACTGGCAAAAATTTTATTGAAGAAACCTGATCTTATTTTGCTCGATGAGCCCACCAACCACATGGATATTGAAAGCATTCAGTGGCTGGAAGATTTCCTGATCAACTCGGCAAAAGCAGTGATGGTTATTTCTCACGATCGTACTTTTGTGGATAACATTACCAACCGGACCATTGAGGTTACGATGGGTAGGATATACGATTATAAAGCAAAATATACGCACTACCTTCAATTGCGGGCCGATCGCCGCATACACCAATTAAAGGCTTACGAGGAGCAGCAACGTTTTATTGCCGATAATCAAGAATTTATTGATCGGTTTAGAGGCACTTATTCGAAAACCCTGCAGGTACAATCGCGTGTAAAAATGCTAGAGAAACTTGAGGTAATTGAAATCGATGAAGTGGATACCTCTGCATTGCGCTTAAAGTTTCCACCTTCACCACGTTCGGGGCAATATCCGGTAATGGTAGAAGAGTTAACCAAAACCTATGGCGACCATGTTGTTTTCGAAAAAGCATCGATGGTGATCGAAAGGGGAGAAAAGGTGGCTTTTGTTGGTAAAAACGGCGAAGGTAAATCTACAATGATCAAAGCCATTATGGGTGAGATTGATTTTGAAGGAAATTTAAAAGTTGGGCACAATGCCAAAATTGGATATTTTGCACAAAACCAGGCGGCCTTGCTTGATGAAAGCTTAACAGTATTCGAAACCATTGATCAGATTCCGTTAACGGATGGCACGATCAAAATAAAAGATCTTTTGGGTGCTTTTATGTTCAGTGGCGATGATACCACGAAAAAGGTTAAGGTACTTTCTGGCGGAGAGAAAACTCGCCTTGCCATGATTAAGTTGCTTTTAGAGCCTGTAAATGTGTTGATACTGGATGAGCCTACCAACCATTTGGATATGAAAACGAAGGATATTATTAAAGATGCACTGAAAGATTTTGATGGTACTTTAATCCTGGTATCCCACGATCGCGATTTCTTGGATGGATTGGCTGCTAAAGTATTTGAGTTTGGGAATAAACGTGTGCGCGAACATTTTGAAGATATTAAAGGCTTCCTGGCCTATAAGAAAATGAACAGCTTGAAAGAAATTGAGCAAAGCTAAAATAATGTTATTAAGGTATTTCGGGTTCAGTTCGATAAGGGCTGAACCTTTTTTTTGCTTTTAATTTTCGGTTTCTGTCGGTAACACATTTTTCAGTAATGTTTTAAACCGTATTGCATTGTTTTGTTCAACTGTAATGGTAATGTGGCCGGTTTTACTGGTGTGTGTATCGCTTATCCTGCCCGATTTTCCTTTATGGGTTCCTGCGATAATTATGCATTGATCGCCATCTTTTAAAACTGAATGATCTGCGTTACTCATTATAATTAAACTGAGGGATGATTGATGTAATAAAGCTATGAAATAATTTTGGTGGCAGGTAATGGAGTGTTATAATATTGTTTATGGGTTTTGATTTCATCTTTTTTACCATTAAGGAATTAAGTAAATTAAGCAGCTTTTGTGGTAATAAATGCAGGCTATGAACCATCAACCATCAACTATCGACCATCAACTATCACCATTAAGGAATTAAGTAAATTAAGAAGTTTTTGTAGTATTAAATTCAGCTATGATCTATGGACAATTAACCATCAACTATTGACTATCAAGTGAAAACCATCAACTGAAAACCATCTCCTATTAACCATCAACAAAAAACTATTCATGAAGTACTAAAATAGCTTTCACTGATTTGTTCATCACCTGGTTAACCGTACTGCTGGTAAATAAGCGGTAAATGATGTTGTGGTGGTGTTTAACCAAACAAAGTATATCGGTATGGTTGCTTTTAATAAAATCCATAATGCCATTTGGCGCACTGTTGTGCATCATGTAATTAAATTCTATCTCTGTATCGGGAAGCAGTTCTCTAATTCTCTTTTCGCCGGTTTGTATGTGCGCTTCGTCTGATTTTTCTGCAACGTAAAGCACCTGCATTCTTTTTGTTCCCGATGCTTTTAACAGCTCACTTAATGCGGTTATATCTTTTGGAGATAAAACCGTTTCATAATCGGTGGCCAATGTAATGATTGGGAAATTTGTAAAACTACTTTCCAAAGGCACAATTAAGGTTGGGATTCTCATTTTTGTAACCGCCATACTGGCATTGCTGCCCACTATTCCGCTAATTCCTGTTGCCCCGGTTATACCCATCACCAGCAGTTCTACAGGGTTGTTCTCGGTATGTTTTGTAATTACCGTTTTTAAAAACCCCACGTCGCATTTGGTTTCCAGTTTAACATCGCCCAGGTTTTCTCTCTCACTGATGTTTTCTGCCCATTCTTTTAGTGCTGCTTTTTTATTTGCGTAGTATGATTCGATAAAAATGGCATTGTAGGTGCTGTTATTAATGCCTTCGGTAGGGTGTATGGCATGAATGGCTATAACTTCCATTTTCAACGTTTTTGCCATTGCCAGCGCATAGGCCAGGGCATTGCCAGCGCTTCTTGAAAAATCTGTTGCTACAAGTATCTGCTTCATTTTTGGGAGAATATATAGAGATTGTAATACTGTTTATATAAACAGGTGAAAAAGCATAAATAATAAAATAGATAATATAATTGATACCGGTAGGGTGAGTATCCATGCTAAACCAATGTTTTTCAGCGTATTGTTATTAAGGTTTTTTCTTCCTCCCGAGGCCACCATCGCACCTGCAATACCGCTTGAAAGTACATGTGTGGTACTTACAGGAAGGCCGAAGGCTGTGCTTAAGCCAATGGTAGAAGCTGCAACAATTTCGGAAGTAGCACCCTGGGCATAATTTAAATGTTCATTCCCTATTTTTTCACCAATGGTAACAGCTATGCGTTTCCAGCCAATCATTGTACCCAGGCCAAGTGAGATGGATATCATCAGTATAACCCAAAGCGGTGCAAATTCTACCAGTTTTGATAATTCAGAAACATTATCAGCAAGAATCTGATCGTCGTTTGCATTAATAATAAGTGTTTTATCTGCGCTCACCAGTTTTACTGAAGCAACCACATCTTCAATCTGCTTACGGAAAAGATAGGTATTTTTCTTATCAGTTTCGTTCTTTAAGGAAAGGTGAAATTTAGCTTTGTCTATTTTTGCAATCAAATTGCTGATGTTTAACTTATTGCCCTGGTTAAGCATTGCTGTTTTTTTAAGCACCTGCTCGGTTTGGTTCAGTTGATATAAAACTTTATTATTCGGGATGTGGTGGTTTACAGCAAATTTAGCGGGTAAAAAAGCAATTAAAATCAGCATCAGTAAACCCACACCTTTTTGTCCGTCGTTACTGCCATGAAAAAAGCTTACCAGTGTACAGGTGGTGATGAGTAAACCCCTTATCAACAATGGTGGCCGATCGTTTTCGCCATGTGGAATGTGGAAAAGGGCATGGTATTTAATTACATGTTTTAAAAAATACATCAATAAAACTGCTAGTCCTAAGCCAATAATCGGTGATAATATTAACGACAATCCAATTTCTTCAGCCTTGCCCCAGTTTACACCGTTGCCGCCATAATACCAGGTAAAAGCCAAACCGGCACCAATCATGGCTCCGATCATGGTGTGTGAGCTTGAGCACGGAATCCCTAAATACCATGTGCCCAGGTTCCAGGCAATTGAAGCGAGTAAAACAGCCAGTACCATCGCTGCGCCAACGCCAACAGGCAGGTTCATCAGCGCATCTAATGGTACAAGTTTTAAAATTCCCATGGCAACGGCTATTCCCCCGGTAAATACGCCCATAAAGTTCCAAAAGCCCGACCACGGAATGGCAATAACTGGTTTAAGTGCTTTAGTGTAAATTACTGTGGCCACTGCATTGGCCGTATCGTGAAAGCCATTTACAAACTCAAAACCCACAACAGCAAGCAGGCAAAGCATAAAAACAACAGTAAGGGGAGTACTTAAATCGGTGTTGCCTAAAAAGGGTATGATGGTGGAGAACGACGGCATAAAATCTGTTAGATTATTCATTCGGCAGATCACTTATCTGCTCAGTTCAAATAAATGAATTAGTAACTGATTTAAATCGTTCGGGATGTTAAATGATTGTTATCAAAAGGTTAAAGCGCTTGTTCATTGCCGACATAAATTTGCTGGATCCAAATGAAATTAATCAATGGATCCTTGCTGGAACTTCGGCTGTTTTAATCTATATAAATGGCAAAAGACTGTTATCAGGATTCGGAATTTAGAGGACAAATAATAAGCAGCAGAATTAATTTATCTTTAACAGTAATAGCTTTTAAAATAAAGCGTTAACTAAATAAATGTGAAAAAATGTTAAACCAAGCCAGCATTTAAAACCTTTTAAGGGTTACACATGTTGATGCTCTTTACTACTTTGATATGATAAGAAAAGGCCGCGTACAAACTTTTAATAAGTTTGATGGAATAGGGACAATTATTGATGAAAATGATCAGGAAATTTCCTTTTCAGTCGAAAGCCTGATTGAATGGCCTAGAGCAAACGAAGAAGTTACATTCGGCATTGCGCTAACTGCATTGGGCTTAATGGCTACAGATATTGTACCTCTTTACCAAAGAATCGTATTTGAAGAAAAAGTAGAGGTAATACCAGGAGATTTACCAAACTCTTTATTCGAAACTGCGTTTATCGGGCCAGGAGGGAATTAACGAAACAAAACGTTAAGTCGCTTCAAAATATTATCCTTAAAGTTCTTTTCTCCATTCATTCGTAATCTGCTCTTCCACGCTTAATTTTCGCCTTAAGTTTAATACCCATTATATATTTATAAACATCCTGATGCTTTAAAGGCTTATTTATTTACTTTTGACGTCCCCGAATTTGATGGGATTTAACTGTACGGATATTTGACATGGCGACAACAACAAATGAACAGGTAGCGGTAAAAGCAACTTATTTTAGCATCATCGGCAATACCATGTTAGCCATAATAAAAGGTGCAGCCGGTATTTTTGGAAATTCTTACGCCTTAATTGCTGATGCCATCGAATCTACTGCCGATATTTTTTCTTCTTGTTTGGTATTGTTCGGCATTAAATATTCTAATCGCCCTGCGGATGAAAATCATCCCTATGGGCACGGTAGGGCCGAACCTTTAATTACATTTTTGGTAGTCGGTTTTTTAATTACCTCTGCAACAATTATTGCCTACGAAAGTATTCAGAACATTAAAACCCCGCATGGTCTGCCAAAGCCATTTACCTTATTTATTCTGGGCGCAATAATCATCTGGAAAGAGATTTCATTCAGATTGGTAATGAAACGGAGTAAAGAAACCAACAGCTCATCATTAAAGGCCGACGCATGGCACCACAGAAGTGATGCCATTACTTCAGTGGCCGCTTTTATCGGTATTTCGATTGCCTTGTTTATGGGCAAGGGCTATGAAGCAGCAGATGATTGGTCGGCATTGTTTGCTGCTGGTTTTATTCTATATAACTGTTACCATATTTTCAGACCTGCGCTCGGCGAAATCATGGATGAGAACCTGTACGAAGATATTATTGCAGAAATTAGAAAAGTAGCTGCCACCGTACAGGGAATTGCAGGTACCGAAAAATGTTTTATCCGTAAATCGGGCATGAAATACCATGTAGATCTCCACGCACTTGTTGATGGTGAACTTTCGGTTAGAGCCGGTCACGAACTTGCACATAGATTACAAGATACTTTGCATAAAGTGATTCCAGAGCTTGGTAATATTTTAATTCACATTGAACCTTATGAGTAAGTGTAATTAAGGCGTGTTATAAATGCGTAATTGTTAGGCTGGGGAAGAGTAAGGGGAAGTAATCTTTTTAGGTTTTTTACTTGGTCGTCATTCTCGCGTATGCGGGAATCGTAATGCGGTTGCTGTTTTTCGCTCCGCTCGGGCTTGCCTCGGTTCACCGCCACCGAGGGGGCTCTTACCTTTTTCTTGATAAAAAGGTAACCAAAAATCAAGGCTTGGAACTGATGTCGGATAAATTCGTTAAAGCTTTTTGGTCGTCAGCACAAGTTCCGCCGAAGGGGGCGGAAAGTGTGTGCTGCCCCAATTCAGTTATAGAGGAAAAGGTAACGATAAAGCTTTAACGTTTTATCCTTCCATCATTTCCTATGCCGGATAGCAGGGAGGAGATAGCGAGGTGCAAATAGCATGATGCAGGTAACGCGTTAAATTCGTCATCTCGACCGTAGTGGAGAGATCTTTGGATTTACTACCTATATAAATCCGTCATTCTCGCGCATGCGGGAATCGTAATGCGGTTGCAATTTTTGCCCTTGGCTCGGGCTTGCCTCGGCTCACCGCCACCGAAGGGCTTTTACTTTTGGCTTGGGGCAAAAGTAACAAACCTGAGCGCAGCGAAAGCATGACTACCTATAAAAACGACTAACACCAAGGCATAACTGAAAGGCTTGGAACTGATGTCGGATAAATTCGTTAAAGCTTTTTAGTCGTCAGCACAAGTTCCGCCGAAGGGGGCGGAAAGTGTGTGCTGCCTCAATGCAACGATGGAAGGAAAAGGTAACGATAAAGCTTTAACGCTTTCTCCTACCATCATTTCCTATGCTGGCGCAAGATACCACTGTAGTTAAAGCACCATAGCCAACAATAGCAGATAAGTTGCTTTTAGGTAGCTAGTCGGAGCTTTTAGGTAGTGAGTCGGAGCTTTTAGGTCAAACGATTAGGGTCAGAGGTCAAACGATTTGGGTCAGAGGTCAAACGATTAGGGTCAGAGGGCAAACGATTGGGGTCGGAGGTCAAACGATTAGGGTCAGAGGTCAAACGATTAGGGTCAAAGGTCAAACGATTGAGGTCAGAGGTCAAACGATTAGGGTCAAAGGTCAAACGATTAGGGTCAGAGGTCAAACGATTAGGGTCAGAGGTCAAACGATTAGGGTCAGAGGTCAAACGATTAGGGTCGGAGGTCAAACGATTAGGGTCAGAGGTCAAACGATTAGGGTCAGAGGTGGGTCTGTTCAATAAACTGTGTCAAAAAGAAAGTTGCATTACCTTGCATTTGGTCAACCCGATAATTTTTAGCTATCTTATCCCCATTCTAACAAATATTTTTTCTTATAGGTAAAACGGTTTATCCCTACCGGAATTATGAAAACAACATTCAAAACATTGTTGGCCTTTAGTGCCCTATTGATTAATTTTCAGTTCGTAATTGCGGCTGATGTGGTGATCAAAATAAACAAGCGATACCTTAATTTACCCGTCTCACAAAAACAGAACCGCGCAGATATGAAGTTTGAAATTGCGGGCAAGCAGGAACGTGTTTTTAAAATCAGACTGGCAAAGGAGGAAGCCGAATATTGGGTTTTCTGCGATGTAAGTGCGTTAAAAGGGAAAACAATCAAAATTAGTTACGACGGCGATGGCACAGGGTTGAATAAGATATATCAAAATGATGAAATTGAAGGGCAGAAAAACCTTTATAAAGAAAAGAACCGCCCTCAATTTCATTTTACCTCGAAAAGGGGATGGATAAATGATCCGAACGGACTTATTTTTTATGAAGGTGAATACCATCTTTTTTATCAGCATAATCCTTACGAAAGAGAATGGGAAAATATGTCTTGGGGCCATGCCGTTAGTAAAGATATGATTCATTGGGAAGAGCTTCCAACCGCATTGAGTCCTGATGGTACTGGAACCATGTTTTCAGGGTCGACGGTAATTGATTATAACAATACGGCTGGTTTTAACAAAGGCAACACCCCTGCCATGGTGGCTACTTATACTGCATTTACCAACGAAAAACAGGTTCAGTGTATGGCTTATAGCTTAGATAAGGGGCGCACCTGGACAAAATACAGCAAAAATCCAATTATCGATTCGAAAGCCAAATGGAACAGTAATGATACCAGAGATCCCAGGGTTTTCTGGTATGAACCCGGTAAACATTGGGTTTTGGTATTGAATGAAAGAGATGGCCATTCGATTTACAACGGTAAAAATTTAAAAGAATGGACTTTTGAAAGCCATATTACTGGTTTTTGGGAATGCCCTGATTTGTTTGAACTGCCTGTTGATGGTGATAAAAGTAAAAGCAAATGGGTAATGTACGGTGCTTCTAATACGTACATGGTAGGTAACTTTGATGGTAAGAAGTTTACGCCAGAAACTGGCAAACATTATTATGTAACCGGAACCATTTATGCTGCTCAAACATTTACCAATATCCCAGAGCATGATGGACGCAGAATCCAGATTGGGTGGGGCAAGGTAACTCATCCCGATATGCCTTTTAATGGTATGATGCTTCTGCCAACAGCACTTACACTTAAAACCACCAAAAATGTTGTGCGTTTGTTTAGCGAGCCGGTAAAAGAAGCGAGTCAGCTTTTTGAAAATGTAGGCGAATGGAAAAACCTCAACGCGACAGCGGCTACAGAGAATTTAAAACCATATAACAGTAACGACAGGATCCGGATTAAAACAAAACTTAAACTTTCTCACGCCACAAGTGCTGGTTTAAATCTTTTCGGGCAAAAAGTGCTAGACTATGATATGAATTACAATTTGGTAAACGGCGTTTTCTATTCACCGGAGGATATGACCAGTATGGAAATTTCCGCTGATATTTATATCGATAAAACTTCAATTGAGGTATTTATTGATGGCGGAGCCTATTCGTATTCGATGGAACGGAAGCCAGATCCCAAAAACACCGAAGGCTTTCATTTTTTTGGTAATAATATCGAAGTTGAAGAATTGCAGGTGTATTCGGTAAAGTCGATTTGGTAATAAATTAGTTATAAACCATTTAAAAGAATCTTTCAGCGATCGTTTCCCAATTTTCAAGGGAATTTGCTCGCTTTAAATACTTAAATTGCTATTTAAATAAGGGTAATAATGAGAAACAGGTTTTTATTTCTTTTGGCTTGCACTGTTGTGCTGTCTTTTTCTGGTTTCGTATCAAATAAGCCTGCCTACCCGCAATTGGGTATTGTAGCTGGTTTGGCGCAGGATAGTTTGGCTTATTCGGCTGGTTTTAAATTAATCGGCGAATCAGTGCCTAAAATACTGGCACCTGCATTAAGTGATGAGGAGTTTCGTGCAAACCTTAAAAAAATTAAAGCTGCAAAATGTAAGGTATTAAGCTGCAACCTGTTTTTTCCCGGCACCTTAAAAATTGCCGGGCCCAATGTAGATGAAGCAAAGGTGTTGGCTTATACCGAAACCGTACTCTCACGGGCCAAGGAAGCTGGCGTAAAATACATTGTTTTAGGAAGTTCGGGTGCGCGCAGCATTCCTGCGGGTTATGATATCGATAAAGCTAAATCAGATTTTGTAGCCTTATGCAAAAAACTTGGTCAGCTTGCCAAGAAAAACAACGTAACCATTCTACTCGAAAACTTAGAAACTACCGAAACCAACTTTATAACCTCATTAAAAGCGGCTGCAGAAATTGTAACTCAAGTAAATGAACCCAACTTCAGGTTAAATGTTGATATTTTTCACATGCTGCGCGAAGGAGAATCCCCCGACGAAATAATTGCAGCCGGCGCAGTTGTTGGTTTCTGTGAAATTGCTGAAAAAGAAAAACGCACTCTTCCAGGTGTAGCTGGTGATGATTTTAGGCCTTACTTAAGTGCCCTAAAGAAAATTAACTACAAAGGATTTATTTTTATCGAAGCAAGTAGCAGTAATCCTGCTGCTGAATATCCAATCGCTTTTAAATACCTTTCCAACCAGTTAGCCGCCGTTTATTCAAGGAAATAATTATTAAGTCATTCTGCTGAACGCGTTGATTGCTTCTGATTATATTGTCGTAGCCAACAACCTTTATCAAATCGAAGTTTTGCTTCCGCTTATTTGCGGATAGTAGCAACTATCGATTCTTGAACAATTTTTCTTAATTGATAAAGGTTTGCTGTTGTTATGCAAACGTTTGTGCAGAGAAAATTTTAAATGGCAATTTGCTTATCATTATCTTGGATTTTCAATAACGTTTACGATCTTCAATATGATAAAAAGAAATGCATTAATACTTTTTTCCTGCCTGTTTACCCTTAATGCTTTGGCGCAGCAACCAAAGGTAAAACCCAATATTGTTTACATCTTAGCTGATGATTTGGGTTATGGTGAATTGGGTAGCTATGGGCAGCAGAAAATAGAAACCCCTAATTTGGATGAGCTGGCCAGGCATGGCAAGCGGTTTACCCAGCATTACGCTTATCCTGTTTGTGCACCTTCGCGTTTTGGTTTAATGACGGGGATAAATTCGGGCAAAGCATTTATCCGCGGCAACCATGAGTGGGGAGCGCGTGGCGATGTGTGGAATTTTAAAGCCATGGAAGAAAATCCTTTTCTCGAAGGACAATATCCCATCCCTGACTCTACCATTACCATAGCTAAAGTATTAAAAACGGCAGGTTACAACACTGCATTGGTTGGTAAATGGGGGTTGGGCAGCCCAATGACGGCCGGAACACCGAACCGCCAGGGTTTTGATTACTTTTATGGCTTTATCTGCCAGCGACAGGATCATACCTACTATGGCGGGCATTTATGGGAAAACGAAACACGGGTTCCGCTTGATAATAAAATTGTTGATCCGGATGTTAAATTCCCCTCAGATCTTGATCCCCTTAACGAAAAAAACTACGAACAATACCAGCAGAACGATTATGCGCCGGATTTTTTAATTAAAGCAGCGCTAAACTTTATCGGACAGAATAAGCAAAAACCATTCTTTTTGTATTATGCAAGTCCATTGCCGCACGTATCTTTACAGGCACCCAAAAAACTGGTCGATTATTACCATCAGAAATTCGGTGATGAAAAACCTTTCTTAGGTGGTTCCTATTTCCCTTGTCGTTACCCCCGCGCAACCTATGCAGCAATGATTACTTTACTCGATCAGCAGGTTGGGCAGTTGATTAAAAAACTTAAAGATGAAGGGGTATACAACAATACCATTATTATGTTCTGTGCAGATAATGGAACGGCCTTCAATGCAGGTGCCGATCCGGTGTTTTTTAACAGCAATGGCCCCTTTAAAGGAGAATATGGCTGGGGCAAAGGTTTTGTACGCGAGGGCGGTATCAGAGAGCCATTTATTGTATCCTGGCCAGGTAAGGTAAAAGAAGGATCAACCAGCGAACTCATTTCGTCGACCCTTGATATGATGCCTACTTTTTGCGAATTGTTAAATATAAAAGCACCGTCAGAAATAGATGGATTAAGCATACTGCCAACCATTTTAGATAAAGGCAAACAGACCCAGCACAATTACCTGTACTTCGAGTTTCCTGAGTATGGCGGGCAACAGGCCATTCGCATTGGCAATTGGAAAGGTGTTAGGCTAAATATGCTTAAAGGAAACGATAAATGGACTTTGAACGACCTTAAAACCGATTTGAAAGAGCAAAATGATGTTGCTGCAGATCATCCTGATGTGGTAAAACAAATGATGGCCATTTCGAAAAAAGAACACCATACACCATTGATAAAAAGATTTGAAATACCGGTTTTGGAGAAAGAAAAGCAATAGTTTTTATTGCTCATCTTTAATTTATATGGCTTGCAGCTGCCCAAGGTAGTTTTTATAGTAAATTCTTTTGTTTGCGCATTGGTATGGAGGTAATATTTTAAATTTGGCCAATTAAAATTCTTGCTGAACATGACTTATGTAGAAAAATTAAATGCCCTGCGGCAGTTAATGGCCCAACAAAATATTGATGCTTATGTAATTACAGCCGCAGATCCGCACATTAGCGAATACCTGCCTGCACATTATAAAGCCATTCCATTTGCGAGTGGTTTTACCGGTTCTGCCGGAACACTCGTTATTACGCAAACTTTTGCTGGCCTTTGGACGGATTCAAGATATTTTACACAAGCAGAAAGCGAGCTAAATGGTACAGGTTATGAGTTGGTAAAGTTAGAAGTGCCTCACACACCCGAATATATAGGTTGGTTGCTCGAAGTTTTGCCAGATGGGGCCAAAGTAGCCTTTAACCACCAATTAATTACCCTTGCATTGGCGTTGGAAATGGAGCAACAGTTGCTTACTAAAGCAATTGAAGTGACGGATTTGGATTTCGTAAGCACCATTTGGACCGATAGGGTAGGGCTGCCACAAGAAAAAGCTTATTTAATTGGAGAGGAAGCCGCTGGCATGAGCATTTCTGCAAAGGTTGCTGAAGTTAGGGCTGTTTTGCAAACGAATAATACAACACACCATTTTATTTCTACTCTTGATGATATTGCATGGTTATTCAATCTTCGTGGAACCGACGTAGCTTATAATCCGGTTGCTTTGAGTTTCGCTTTGCTTACGCATGATGAAGTGAAACTCTTTATTGATCAGCAAAAGTTATCTCAAACTGATATCGATGTTTTAAATAAACAGGGTGTAACAGTGTACCCTTATAATGAAATTGCAAAAGCGTTGCAGGAGATACCCTTAGCGGCTTCAATTTTTATTGATCCTAAACGTACCTGTTACGGCCTTTATCAATGTTTGCCAAAAACGGTTCAGGTTATTTTTGGAATTAACCCTACTACGCATTTAAAAAGTATAAAAAACGATATTGAAATTAATCACATCCGTAAAGCGATGCTGCAGGATGGAGTAGCCCTAACCAAATTTTTTAAATGGCTTGAGGATGGGCTTGGTAAAGAGCGTATTACAGAGTGGTCTGCGGCAAAACAACTGGCAAAGTTTCGTGCCGAACAGCAATCATTCGTTGATTTAAGTTTTAATACCATTGCAGGGTACAATGCCAATGGCGCACTCCCACATTATAGCGTAACTGAAGAAAGCGATCAGGAAATTACTGGTGATGGTTTGTTTCTTGTTGATTCGGGAGGGCAGTACCGGTATGGCACAACTGATATTACCAGGGTAATTCCCATTGGTGAAGCTTCGCAACGCCAGGCCGAAGATTATACTTTGGTACTTAAAGGACTTATTGAAGGTGCTAAGCTTATTTTTCCGGAAGGTACAAAAGGGTATCAGATCGATGCCATTTGCAGGAAACCACTGTGGGAATATAGCATCAATTTTGGTCATGGAACGGGGCATGGCATAGGCTTTTTTCTTAACGTACATGAAGGCCCTCAGAATATTAGTTCTGCCAATGTAGATGTTGCCTTTAAGCCTGGTATGGTAACTTCAATAGAACCTGGTATTTATCGGCCGGGCAAACATGGCGTACGGATTGAGAATCTTGTTTTATGTACTCAATACGGTGCTAGTGAATTCGGTAACTTTCTCTCCTTCGAAACCTTGACACTCTGTTTTATTGATACCACAATCGTAAATAAAGCCCTTTTAGAACCGCATCAATTAACCTGGTTAAATCAATACAATCAAATGGTATTCGAAAAGCTTCAACCTTTGTTGGCAGTAGAAGAAGCCGCGTGGCTAAAGGTAAAATGTGAGCCGATATAATTTGGATTTAAATATCGTCATTTCGACCGTAGTGGGGAAATCTTTGGGAATGCTTTTAGCGTGTTTAAAAGATTTCTCGGCTACGCTGTGCTTCGCTCGAAATGACGACCGAGGGGGTATGATGGCTTGGAGTAAAGTACCCGTTTCCATCGTCATTTCGACCGTAGTGGAGAAATCTTTGGACTTTGTTCAATAGCATCTTTAAAAGATTTCTCGGCTACGCTGTGCTTCGCTCGAAATGACGACCGCGGGGATGACGGCATGTAGTAAAGCACCTGTTTCCATCGTCATTTCGACCGTAGTGGAGAAATCTTTGGATAGGCTTGTAGCATCTTTAAAAGATTTCTCGGCTACGCTGTGCTTCGCTCGAAATGACGGCCAAGAGGGATGACGGCATGGAGTAAAGTACCGGTTTCATCGTCATTTCGACCGTAACGGAGAAATCTTTGGACTTTGTCAACAGCATCTTTAAAAGATTTCTCGGCTACGCTGTGCTTCGCTCGAAATGACGACCGCGCGAGGATGAGGGCCTAGGGTAAAGTACCCGTTTCCATCGTCATTTCGACCGTAGTGGAGAAATCTTTGGACTTTGTCAATAGCATCTTTAAAAGATTTCTCGGCTACGCTGTGCTTCGCTCGAAATGACGACCGAGGGGGATGACGGCATATAGTAAAGTACTCGTCGAATCGTCATTTCGACCGTAGCGGAGAAATCTTTGGATAGGCTTGTAGCGTGTTTAAAAGATTTCTCGGCTACGCTGTGCTTCGCTCGAAATGACGACCGAGGTGATGACGGCTGGAGTGAATTAATGCAATCGTTATGATCCGCCATCCAATTTACAACTTCCTATAAATACACCAATCCTTTACCGATTTTGCGCTATTTTTGAGATGACTATCCGCTTTATATTTTAAACTATATTTTTGAGTATCCCTAAACCATTTTGCTCACTCAACATGACTATTAAATCAAAAAAAATATCATTAATTACTTTAAAGGCAATATTTTGCTGCGTTTTGGCTTTAGTAAACGTTAAGCTAAGCGTTGCTCAATCGCCATGGATTGCATTAAGTAAAAAGCCTTCAACATTAGGTCTCGAAAAGGGTTTTTCAACTTTCGATGCAGGAGCTTTTACGCTGAAGCTTGTTAAGTCATCACAAACCGTGGCTGGTCTTCAACCTAAAATGATCAAAGATTTTGATTTCGTTCCGAGTGACAGTTTAAAAGTGCGTAGTGCAGATGGCTTATATCATTTAGGAGACATTAATTTAAAACTTCGCAATACAGGGGATGAAGTTTGGAAAAGCTACAGTACAGCGGCAAAAAGGAGTCCTGTTAAAAACATTCCAACAGGTAAAAATGGCTTTGCAGCAGCCGATCTTGCAGCAACATTACCAACTGATATCCCTTTGCAGATAAAGCGGATTTGGGAAATGCAGAACGGTAAACTGGTGCTTCGCTTCGAGCTGAAAAATAAAACCGACAAAAATGTAGAAATCGGTGCGTTGGGAATTCCAATGATTTTTGATAACATTTTGGAGGGAAGAACACTGGAGCAAACCCACGCTAAAAATGTATTTTACGATCCTTACATTGGTAAAGATGCAGGTTATCTTCAGGTGACCAGGTTAAGCGGGCATGCACCGTCTTTATTGGTGGTTCCGGTAGGGCAAACCCCATTCGAAGCTTACAATCCATTAAATGATGATAAAACGCCAAGAGGAATTGCCTTTGAGGGTTTTTACGAATGGATGGTGTACAGTAAAGCCTATGCAGAAAACGAATGGAAAAATGCCGAACAATGGAACAGCCCAACATCGATTGTTTTAAAGCCGGGCGAAACTTGTAATTATGCCCTTCAGTTTATCCTTTCAGGGTCAGCTAAGGATACTGAAAGTAAACTGATCGAAAATAAAAGACCTGTGGCCATTTCTGTTCCTGGTTATGTACTGCCACGAGATGTAGATGCGAAATTGTTTATCAGTTATCCCAAAAAGATAAAATCCATACAGGTTCAGCCAGAAAATGCATTAAAAGTAAAAGTGCTGGGCACAACTAAAAATGGTTGGAAAAGTTACGCAGTTACAGGCAATACCTGGGGTAGGGCAAGGTTATCAATCACTTATGAAGATGAATTGGAACAGACCATAAATTATAAAGTGATTGAGCCAGAAAGTGATGTAATAGCCAGTTATGGCCATTTTTTAACAACTAAACAATGGTTTAACCAGCCTGATCCCATTTTTAAAAGAAGTCCTTCTGCCATTACTTACGATGAGGAGAAACAACAGCAGGTTACACAAGATAATAGGGCTTGGATTGCAGGCTTGAGCGATGAGGGTGGGGCAGGCTCCTGGTTGGGCGCAATAATGAAACAGTTGGTTCATCCGGAAAAGGAAGAGGTTGATAAGTTAAAACAATTTGTTGATACCGTGATGTTTGGACGCATTCAGCTAAAGGATGGCCCTCAGAAGTATGGAGTTAAAAAGAGTTTATTTTATTATGCGCCAGATTCATTGCCGAAAGATACCTATGCGGCAAACATTAATTTCAAAACATGGTCTGCATGGCCAAAAAAGGAGGCCGATAATTTAGGCAGATCATATAACTACCCACATGTTGCCGCTGCACATTGGTTGATGTATCGGTTAGCACGGAATTATAAAGGACTTGTTGATGAGCAAAGCTGGAAACAGCACCTGGTTGATGCGGCGGAAACCGGAATGGCCATGGTGAACATTGCGCCTTATTATGCACAGTTCGGCCAGATGGAAGGCACCATTTTTTACCTCATCTTAACCGATCTTAAAAATGAAGGATTAACAGCAGAAGCAGGCAGGCTGGAAACCGAAATGAAAAAACGTGCCAACCATTGGCGGTCGCTGCAATATCCGTTTGGCAGTGAGATGCCTTGGGATTCTACAGGTCAAGAAGAAGTTTATGTATGGTCGGATTATTTTGGCTATCAGGATAAAGCAAATGTAACGCTTGATGCCATACTCGCTTATATGCCTGTGGTGCCACATTGGGCTTACAATGGCAACGCACGCCGCTACTGGGATTTTCTTTATGGTGGTAAACTTTCGCGTATTGAAAGGATGATTCATCATTATGGTTCAGCATTGAATGCCATTCCAGTTTTAATGGATTACCGAAAACATCCTGGCGATTTTTATCTATTGCGTACAGGTTACGGAGGTTTGTTAGGGTCGATTTCAAATATTACCAAAGAAGGTTTTGCACCAACTGCCTTTCATGCCTATCCATCAACCTTAAAAAACGATGGCATAACCGGCGATTATGGCTCTGGCTTTTTTGGCTATGCGGTTAATACTTCATCGTACATATTGCAGCATCCGGAGTTTGGTTGGCTGGCTTTTGGGGGCAACCTAAATAAAGCGGGAAACACAATCAATGTTAAATTAACAACAGCAGCAAAATCATCAGTGTATGTTGCGCCTGCCGGACTTTGGATTACGCTTGATGCCGGAACGATTGAAGAGGTTAATTACAATACCACCAATGGAGAAATCGGTGTAAAACTAAGCAAGGCAAACGAGTACACGCCAGTTGCAATATTAAGATTATCTCAGCCAGCAAAAGTTAATGGTGTGGGTAATTATTCAGTTAAAAATAATAAAACCGGTAATAGGGGAGCATATGAATTGCCGTTAGCAAATGAACGCGTAACCAATATCATTCTACAGAAATAGCATCAATTTATAAACTTAGTAAGCCTCGTGAAATAAAATTTTACGAGGCTTTTTTTTGTTAATGTACTTTGATAATCAATTTGGTATGTATTTTAATCATGATTTATATTCAATTGACTTATTATTATAGTTTGAATCCCAATTGATTAAATAAACTATTCTATGATTTTTAATGGAATGGTGAGTAATTAGGTGATCGAAATGAATCCTGATTTTAGGAGTATGATTACTTTAAATAAAACCTTTAATTTTTTGTTTAACAATTAGCTATTAATGGAAAAAGTAATATTGTCCATTAAATAATCTGATCGTTATCATTTTTAACGAGGAAGCAAGATTGGCAGTAGAATTTCATGGAGTGAATATCCTTGTAGTGGCGTCATTTCGAGCGGAGTGAAACGTAGTTGAGAAATCTAACGGATAGATATCTTTCCCTATTTAACATCGGTGCTGCGCTCAACCGAAAGAACGCATGAGTTTTTGCCACGGAAGCACAGATTAACACAATCAGGCGAATTTCCTTTCTGTGACTTCTGTGTTTCCGTGGCTAAAAATTAAAGATTGGTTCCTTGTCAAAAGAATTTACAAACTTTCCTTAATTACCCTAACCCCATAAATAGGCCCTGCGCTGTTTTTCGCTTTAGGAAACAGCTTTACGGTAACTTTGCTTTTTCCTTTTGTTAATTCTGTAGGAATTTTATAAGAGATGTCGTAAAAACGGCTTTCCTTGTATTTGTTCAAATCTTCTGTGGCAACATTAACACCATCAACCAGTACATCAAAATTGCGGCCGCGGTTATCCATACCCCAATATGATGCTATTATGGTATTCTGCATAGCTGGATCTACCTTCACATCGAACTGTAAAAAACCGTTTTCACCTGCTACACGCCATTTGCTGCCATGATCTTCACCCATATATTCTTTAGCTGCGGTAAAATTATGATCGCGTTCAGGCTGCATTTCTCCAAACCTGAATACATCGGTGGTTTTATCTTCCAACTCTTTCCTTTTGCGCTTTTGCTCGTCGTATATCTTTTGCTGCACCGTCCATTTTTCAGGGGTAAATACATCCCAATATACACTGTAGTATTGGTTTTTGGTTTGATAGAACGGAATAAGGGTTACATCCTGTGGCTGAGCAATTTTATTGGTTTCAAATTGTAATTCCTGTTTGTTCACTACGCTCAGCCAATCTTTAGGGTCGTTATTTGCGCTTACAAATACTGGTACACCTTTAACCGGATCAGGTTCTGTTGTGCCTAAAACACCCGCCAAAAGCACCGGACCATAAAACACCGCTCTACGGTCGGCATTATCAGGCATAGCCTCTGTATATAATTTTTCTGGTGTTACATAAGTAATTTTATCATTGTTTTTCCAGGTGCGGGTAATCACATAATAACCGGTTTCATCTGGCGTGATTTTTTGCAGCTGTCCATTTACCGAAATAGTAGTTTCTGTAGACCATTTAGGCTTCCTTACCCGGATGGAAAAATTAGATGCTTTGTTTAAACTGAGCGTTAAAGTTGTTTGGTCGCCTTGTGGTAATGCAGTTTGCTGAGTAATTTTCAAACCTTTTTCTTTCCAATCTAAAACTGAAGGAATAAAAAGATTCACATATAAACTTCCATCGCCACCCCTAAAATAAATGCTTTCGTTGTATTTTACATGGTTCTCCATGCCTGTGCCCACGCAGCAGGTAAAAGTGTTAAACTTATCGCTGTATTCTTTTTTACCACCCATGCGCAACGGTACGAAATAGCAAGTCATGCCATCATCGTGGTTTTGCGAAGCAAGAATATGATTATAAAGTGCCTTTTCATAATAATCGAACAGCTCGGCCGAAGGGTTTTCGGCAAAAAGATGTCCGGTTAATTTTAGCATGTTGTAAGTATTGCAGGTTTCGGTAGTGTTTTCGGTAAGCTTATCATTCAGTTTATCGGGTTCACTCAAATACTCGTAATTGCTGTTTCCACCTGTAACATAAGAGTGGTGGTAAACGATCGTTTTCCAGAAGAAATCGGCTATTGTTTTATCGTTTTTGTCGCCGGTAATTTCATGTCTTCTAGCACTGGCAATAATTTTCGGTATTTGTGTATTGGAATGTTTTCCTGGAAGGATATCGGTTTCTTTGGCTAAAGGATCAAGGATCCGTTTATCGTAAAACTTATAAGATAAATCGAGGTATTTCTTTTCCCCGGTGATAGCATATAGGTTAACCAGCGTTTCGGCCATGCCACCGTATTCGCAGAACAGCATTTTCTGCAATAATTCTTCATTTAAGCCTCCAATGGTTGTTCCAGTCCAATCGGCCAGGGCAATGCAGCTAGTTAAAGCTTTTTTATTGTTGGTATAAAGATAGGCATCCAGTAAACCTGCCATAATTTTATGAACGGTATACCATGGTGCCCAACCCCCGTTAAGGTCGAAACCCCCGGTTTTAACATTGCCTTTTGCCAGCTCGCCCCATATTTTGTCTTCATTGGTAAATGCACCTAAATAGCCGTTTTTTCTGGCTTTTTGGCATTCCGCCAGTTCATCAACAATATAATTTGCTTTTTGTAAAAATACAGGGCTGTTGCTCGATGCATATTGCATGGAAACAGCCGAAAGGTAATGCCCAAGCGAATGCCCTGCTAATCCATCTCCTTCCCAGCCACCATAAATTTTAGCTTTTGGCGTTAAACCTGCATTTTTTCTAAAACCCGATAATAACCTATCAGGATCTATAATGGTTAAATAAGCTTCGTCGGCTTTCATTGCCGTTTTAAAAGTGCTTTCCAATAAATTTACTTCCGAAAGGTCGAAAGCATAAGCTTTAATTGGTGTGGTATTTTTAACCTTTATGCGTTTATCGTTAAAGTGTGGTACATAGTTTTGGGCATTTACATTCAGCGCAAAAAACAGTGCACAGCCAAGTAAGCTTTTACCAATGTTTGGGTTCATCATATTAATGGTTTAGGGATGTTTTTACAGGAATAAAATTATGCAATTGGCAACAGCATAAAAACGCCATAATTTGCCGCTATTGTGCAGATTTTACCCATATTATTCGCTAACATAAAATTAATTGTGATTTTTGTACCATAATTTAACTTATAATTCGCAGATACAACCCATATTTTAGCCATTTGGCCAGATCTTTATCGAATGAAGATTGCTTTTGGGATATTTGCTTAACGCATAAAAAATATGTTCGAAAAGAAAGTTTATCTCCAAAGGAGAGCAGCACTAAAATCAACAATAACATCGGGTATTTTACTGTTTTTAGGTAATGAAGATAGTCCGATGAATTATAAAGACAATACTTATCATTTTAGGCAAGACAGTACCTTTTTATATTATTTTGGAATCAGTGAACCACTATTGGCGGCTATTATTGATTTGGATAATGACGAAACCATCTTGTTTGGAAACGAAATGGGTATCGATGATATCGTGTGGATGGGCCGACAAAAAACACTTGAGGAAAAAAGCCAGGATGCCGGACTTACAAAAGTACTTCCGTTAGATCAACTTGATGCTTACCTCAAACAGTACCAGGAAAAGAAAAGAACCGTTCAGTTTTTACCACCATACCGATCAGAGAATAAAATAAAACTTTCACACTGGTTTAATATTCCTGTTGATCAGCTTAAAGAGAAAGCATCAACCGAATTTATTAAAGCGGTGGTAGCGCAGCGGTCGGTTAAATCAGCAGAAGAAATTGAAGAGTTGGATCGTGCTGCGGCAATATCTGCCGATATCCATTTAATGGTAATGCAACAGGCAAAACCCGGTATGTACGAGCGCGAACTTGCAGCAAAAATACAGGGTGCAGCATTGGCATCTGGAGGTAACCTGGCTTATCCTGTTATTTTAACCGTGCGTGGCGAAATTCTGCACAACCATTATCATGGCAATCAATTGCAGGAAGGGCAGTTGGTTTTAAACGATTCTGGCGTAGAAACCGCTTTAGGTTATGCCGGCGATCTTACCCGTACTTTTCCGGTAGGGAAAAAATTCAGTGCTGAGCAAAAAGACATTTATGATATTGTACTTAATGCTTATACCCATGCTAAAAATTTATTGGCACCTGGTGTAAGGTATTTGGATGTGCATTTGGCATCGTGTAAAATGCTGGCGCAAGGATTAAAAGATGTGGGTTTAATGAAAGGAAATGTAGACGATGCCGTACAAGCTGGCGCACATGCCATGTTTTTTCAATGTGGAACTGGCCACATGATGGGAATGGACGTGCATGATATGGAAGATTTGGGTGAGCAATATGTAGGCTATACGGATGAACTGACTAAAAATACTACACAATTTGGATTAAAATCGTTAAGGTTGGGTAAAGCACTTGAGGCCGGTTATGTATTAACAGTTGAACCTGGTGTTTATATTATTCCAGAGTTGATAGACCGTTGGAAAGCCGCCAATCAGTTTACAGAATTTATAAATTACGATAAATTAGAACAGTTCAGAAATTTTAGTGGAATCAGGGTTGAAGACGACTTCCTTGTGACGGCGAACGGAAGCAGAATGCTGGGCAAACATTTGGCCTTAACCACTGAAGAAATCGAATCGATTAGGGGTGAAGCACTTTAACGTGAACACAATGTTATGCAGAATTTATTTGTGCCAACAATTAGGCCCTGAAATAAAACAATATTATAACCAGTAAAACAAATGAAAAAACTAACCTCCCTAACCGTACTCTTTTTAGCGTTTATTACAATGCTTTTCGCACAGGCTCCTAAAAAGGTTTATACTTTGGCCGATACCTTAAGGGGAAGCCTCAATGCCGAGCGTACGTGGTGGGATGTGCAACGTTACGAACTTGCTGTTAAGCCTGATTATAATGATAAAAGCATTACCGGCTCAAATAAAATTATTTACAAAGTTGTGGGCAATAACAATGGCCGTACGCGGATGCAAATCGATCTTCAGGAGCCATTGATTATTGATAGTGTGCGCTATAATGATGGTTCCAAGTTAAAGTTTGAGCATGTTGGTAGTGTTTGGTATGTACATGTATCGGCACAAAAGTTATCGGCTTTAAACAGTGTCCACATATTTTACCATGGCAAGGTACACCAGGCAAAAAGAGCACCCTGGGATGGTGGTTTCATTTTTACTATCGATTCACTTTCGCGCCCATGGATGACGGTGGCCTGCCAGGGTTTAGGTGCTTCGGTGTGGTATCCAAATAAAGATCATCAAAGCGATGAACCTAATTTAGGTGCTTCGTTAACCATGACGGTGCCTGATAGCCTGGTTGCTATTGGAAATGGCCGGTTGGTGTTTAAAAAAGATAACAGTAATGGTACCACCACTTATCAATACAATGTTAAAAACCCGATCAGCAATTATTGCATCATTCCATACATTGGTAAGTACGTTAACTTTAAAGAAAAATATGCCGGTGAAAAAGGTGCACTGGATGTAAATTATTGGGTGCTCGATTACAATTACGCAAAGGCGAAAACCTATATGCCCGATCAGGTGCATAAGATGATGAAGAGCATGGAACATTGGTTTGGCCCTTATCCATTTTATGAAGATGGTTACCAGCTTATTGACGCTTCGCATACCGGAATGGAACATCAATCGGCAGTTTCTTACGGCAATGGATACAAGTTTGGTTATAGGGGCAGAGACATGTCTGGAGATGGATGGGGATTGAAATGGGATTTTATCATCATTCACGAAAGCGGGCACGAATGGTTTGGCAATAACATTACCACTAACGATTTGGCCGATATGTGGGTACACGAAGGTTTTACCAATTACAGCGAAACCCTATTTGTTGATTATATTTTTGGCAATAAAGCTGGTAACGAATATAATTTTGGCATCAGAAAAGGGATCAGAAACGATACACCGATTATTCCCGCTTATGGGGTTAATGCACAGGGCAGTGGCGATATGTACCCAAAAGGTGGCAATATGCTACACGCCATCAGGCATAGTTTAAATAACGATGAACTGTTTAGGGCAATATTGCGTGGCTTAAACAAAACCTTTTACCATCAAACCGTAACTACCAAGCAAATTGAAAATTACATTTCTAAAAAGGCTGGTTTCGATTTTTCGAAAGTTTTTGATCAATACCTTCGTACGGTACAAGTGCCTGCATTCGAATATTACCTAAGAGATGGTAAAGCTTTTTATCGGTACAGCGATTGTGTAAAAGGTTTCAACCTGCCTTTAAGTTTAAAAAAAGATGGCATTAAAACACTTAAAATTTTTCCTTCGCAAAACTGGCAGCAGGTAGCATTGGCCAAAGGGCAGGCTGCTTTGTTTACTAAGCAGGATATAGAATTTATGTATTACTTGCAGGTGAAAAATACCAAATAATTATCTTTAACAGGTTGTCGGGTAAATAAATTTGCCTAAGGGTCGGCCTACATCGTCCTCGTTTGTAACGAGGATGTACGAGTAAAGCGATTTTATCGCTCTTGAAGGAATCATTGTCGCATTGCAAATGCCTACTTCAAAAATCCTCGTTACAAACGAGGACTATTTAAGCTTTAACCACAGATTTACACAGAGATCATTTTTTGCCACAGAAACACAGAAAGCACGGAGAATTTATAGATGATCATCCCTTAGTTGTGTTATCTACATCGTCCTCGTTTGTAACGAGGATGTACGAGTATAGCGATTTTATCGCTCTTGAAGGAATCATTTTCGCATTGCAAATGCGGACCTCAGAAATCCTCGTTACAAACGAGGACTATTTAAGCTTTAACCACAGATTTACACAGAGATCAGTTTTTGCCACGGAAACACAGAAAGCACGGAGAATTTATAGATGATCATCCCTTAGTTGTGTTATCTACATCGTCCTCGTTTGTAACGAGGATGTACGAGTGAAGCGATTTTATCACTCTTGAAGGAAAATTATTTTCGCATTGCAAATGCGGACCTCAAAAATCCTCGTTACAAACGAGGACTATTTAAGCTTTAACCACAGATTTACACAGAGATCAGTTTTTGCTCTATCGTCCTCGTTTGTAACGAGGATGTACGAGTAAAGCGATTTTATCGCTCTTGAAGGAATCATTTTCGCATTGCAAATGCGTACCTCAAAATCCTCGTTACAAACGAGGACCATTTAAGCTTTAACCACAGATTTACACAGAGATCAGTTTTTGCCACGGAAACACAGAAAGCACGGAGAATTCATAGATGATCATCCCTTAGTTGTGTTATCTACATCGTCCTCGTTTGTAACGAGGATGTACGAGTAAAGCGATTTTATCGCTCTTGAAGGAATTATTTTCGCATTGCAAATGCGGACCTCAGAAATCCTCGTTACAAACGAGGACTATTTAAGCTCAACATGACATATCTAATGTAGAATTGTTTTTAATGATACAACCTCTTCTTTTTCATAGGATACCTTTTTTTGTATCTCATTACTTTACAAAATATTAGGTTTTCTTTCATCCGTTTCTGTATTATTCAAATGGCATATTTATAACCATTATCGGTTAAAATCCAACAATACAACCTTTCCCCGATCAAGTACCTTTGGATATAGTGAAGTTTATGATTTAAAACTAATGCTTTGGGTTTAAATCATCTTGTTCCAATTTACAAATCATATATATTAAAACATAAAATCAGAATGAGTATTAAATGGACTGGGGTTTTCCCTGCTGTAACCACAAAATTTACGGCAAACGATGAATTGGATTTTCCGGCTTTTGATTTAAATATCGAAGCACAATTAGAAGCAGGAGCCGAGGGAATTATTTTAGGTGGATCACTTGGAGAAGCCAGTGTATTAACCGACGAAGAAAAGTTTGGTTTGTTATCGCATACCTTAACCGTGGTAAACGGCCGGGTTCCAGTGCTGTTGAATATTGCCGAATCGACCACCAAAAAAGCAATTGAAGTAGCTAAAAAAGCTGAATCGCTTGGCGCGCAAGGCTTAATGTTATTGCCACCAATGCGTTATAATGCTGCGCCTGATGAAACTTTGGCCTTTTTTGGTGCCATTGCAGAAAGTACCAGCCTGCCGATTATGATTTACAACAATCCGGTTGATTATAAAATTGAAGTAACGCTGGATATGTTTGAAGTTTTAACCAAATACGATAACATCCAGGCCATTAAAGAATCAACCCGTGACGTTTCAAATGTAACCCGATTGATTAACCGCTTTGGTGATCGTTTTAAAATCTTTACCGGAGTAGATCCATTGGCAATGGAAAGTATTGTAATGGGCGCACATGGTTGGGTAGCTGGTTTGGTTGATGCTTTCCCTAGAGAAACAGTTGCCATTTTCAGGTTGATTAAAGAAAACCGCATTGCAGAAGCATTAACCATTTACCGTTGGTTTTTACCTGTGCTTGAGCTTGATATCCACGCAAAACTGGTGCAGTACATTAAACTGGCAGAAGTGGCTACCGGGTTAGGTACTGAAGCCGTACGCGCACCACGTTTACCAATAAGCGGAACAGAAAGAGAAAAAGTGTTGAAAATTATTAACGATGCATTAGCTGTTCGTCCACAATTACCTGCAGGTAGCTGGGGCAAATAGTTTAAATACCAAATATGAACGGAAAAAATATTGTAGCCAGTACTTATGTAGAAGTTAATGAAAAAAGCCTTAAAGCTGTTAATCCCGCAACGGGGTTAACGCTTGATGGTGAATTTTTTAAAGCGAATGAAAGTCTTGTTCATGATGCGCTAACAGCCGCAACAGCAGATTTCCAAAGCTATAGAAGTTTAAATAAGGACCTTAAAGCCGCTTTTTTAAATGCCATTGCCGATGAAATTGCCAGTTTAGGTGATATCCTGGTAAACCGTGCAGTTGAAGAAAGCGGTTTACCTTTAGGGCGTTTACAAGGAGAATTGGGCAGAACCACAGGTCAGTTGAGGTTGTTCGCCAATCTGGTAGCAGAAGGTTCGTGGGTAGATGCCATAATTGATACCGCATTGCCTGAAAGGCAACCCTTGCCCCGCCCTGATATCAGGCGCATGCTGATCCCAATCGGCCCTGTTGTGGTTTTCGGTGCAAGTAATTTCCCATTGGCTTTTTCAGTAGCAGGTGGCGATACTGCATCAGCACTCGCATCTGGTTGCCCTGTAGTGGTAAAAGCACACCCCGCACATTACGGAACCAGTGCACTGGTAGGTGGTGCCATTATTAAAGCTGCCGAAAAAACAGGCATGCCAAAAGGCGTTTTTTCAATGTTGTACGATGATGGTTATACTATCGGAGCAAGTTTAGTTCAACATCCGCAAACCAAAGCCGTAACGTTTACAGGTTCGTTTAAAGGCGGTATGGCACTGATCAATCTTGCGCAGCAACGCGAACAGCCTATCCCGGTTTTTGCCGAAATGGGCAGTATTAACCCTGTAGTTCTTCTTCCAAAGGCCATCGAAAATCAATCAGCAGAGCTGGCTAAAAAATATGCTGCATCAATTACCTTAGGTGCTGGCCAGTTTTGTACCAACCCTGGTTTATTGCTTGCCGTTCAATCGCCGGGTTTAGAAAACTTTAAAACGGTTTTAAAAGAAAGTATTTCTACAGTTCCATCTGCAACAATGCTTACCGAAGGTATTGCCCAAAATTATGGCAAACTATCTGCCGAGGTGGTTAGCGAAGGTGGGGTTGAACTTTTATCTGCTTCAACAGTTAAAAATAATGACCTTAAAAATCAGTCGGAAGCCAGAATTGCACAAGTAAGTGCAGCCGATTTTATTAAAAATCCAAAACTCCGCGAAGAAATTTTCGGTCCATATTCATTATTGGTAGTTGCGCAGGATATTACAGAATTAGAAGCTGCAATTGAGGTACTGGAAGGACAGCTTACCGTAACCCTGATGGCCGATAAGCAAGAGCTTCAGCAATACCTAACCTTGGTAAATAAACTCACCGATAAAACAGGAAGAATAATTTTAAATGGTGTACCTACAGGTGTGGAGGTTTGTGCAGCCATGCAACATGGCGGACCATTCCCGGCCACTAACGACAGTCGTTTTACTTCGGTAGGTGCTACAGCTATAAACCGTTTTGCCCGTCCGTTGGCTTACCAGGATTGGGAACAAGAGTTATTGCCTGATGAATTGAAAGATGGAAATCCTTTGGGGATTTTTAGAATGGTGAACCAAAAATTAACGAAATCTCATGAGTAAAACTTTTTTTTGTGTAGATGCACATACCTGTGGAAATCCGGTTAGATTGGTAGCTGGTGGGGGTCCTCAGCTTGTAGGCGCGAATATGAGCGAAAAACGCCAGCACTTTTTACGTGAATTCGACTGGATCAGAACAGGTTTAATGTTCGAACCACGTGGGCACGATATGATGTCGGGCAGTATCCTTTATCCGCCACATGATCCTGCCAATGATGTTGCCGTATTGTTTATCGAAACCAGTGGTTGCCTGCCCATGTGCGGTCACGGTACAATCGGTACCATTACCATTGCCATTGAAGAAGGATTGATCCAACCTAAAATCCCCGGGGTAATAAGAATGGAAGCACCGGCCGGATTGGTGTTAATCGAATACAAACAGGAAGGAAAAAAAGTTAAATCTGTTAAACTCAAAAATGTGGCTTCATACCTCGCCGCAGAAAACCTTCAGGTAGAATGCCCTGATTTGGGTACCCTTACCTTTGATGTGGCCTATGGTGGTAACTTTTATGCCATTGTAGATCCTCAGGAGAATTTTCCGGGATTGGAGAACTATACTGCTTCACAACTCATTACCTGGAGCCAAACCATCAGAAAACGCATTAACGAACTATATACTTTTGTACATCCGCAGGATGCAACGATAAATGGCTGTAGCCATGTATTGTGGACCGGGAAAACAATCGATCCTACATCAACGGCCAGAAATGCTGTTTTTTATGGTGATAAAGCCATAGATCGATCGCCATGCGGCACCGGAACTTCGGCGCGTTTGGCCCAATGGTATGCTAAAGGAAAGCTTAAACAAGGGGAGGATTTTATCCACGAAAGTTTTATCGGTAGTAAGTTTATTGGCAGGGTAGAAGAGGTGGTAGATTTAAATGGCATCAAAGCGATAATACCAAGTGTAGAGGGCTGGGCAAAAATTTATGGATACAATACCATTAAAATTGATGCTGAGGATGATCCCTATGCTTATGGATTTCAGGTGATTTAGTAATAATAAAAAGAATGACGAAAGTATTAATTATAGGCGGCGGAATTGTAGGCTTAACATCAGCATATTATTTGCAGAAAAAGGGCTACGAGGTAACCATTTTAGATAAGGGAGAAATTACCGATAACTGTTCTTTCGGTAACGCAGGGATGATTGTGCCAAGTCATTTTGTGCCATTGGCCGCTCCAGGTATGATTAAACAGGGTATTAGATGGATGTTTAACAGCAAAAGTCCGTTTTATGTGCGCCCATCGTTAAACGGGAATCTCATTAACTGGGGATTAAAGTTTATGAAACACGCCACGGCAAAGCATGTAAGTCAATCGGCAGAACCCTTGCGCGATCTTTCATTGTTGAGCAAAAAGTTGTATGAAGGTTTGGCTAAAGAACCCGATTTTAACTTCGAACTCACCAATAAAGGCATTCTTGCATTTTATAAAACCGAAAAGGCAGGCGAAGAAGAAGCACACTTGGCCGAAAAAGCAATTGAACTCGGTTTGGATATGGCTGTGCTCACCGCAGATGAATGTAGCGCTTTACAACCTGATTTAAAATTAGATGTGTTGGGTGCGGTACATTACCGTTGTGATGCACACCTTTACCCCACCAAGTTGATGAATGCCCTGTTGAAGTATTTAATTGATAACGGTGTGAACATTGAACGTGGAAAAGAGGTTGATAAAATTGAAACTTCGGGCAATCGCATTGCTAAAGTTTTTACCGGTAACCAGGCCTGGGAGGCCGATCAGTATGTAATTGCTACAGGATCGTGGTCGCCGGCGGTAGCTAAAATGGCCGATCTTAATATCTCATTAATGCCCGGTAAAGGATATTCCTTTATGGAAGCAGAACCTCAAAACCGTTTAACAATCCCTGCATTATTGTGCGAAGCCAGGGTAGCCATTACGCCAATGAACGGGCAGATCAGGTATGGAGGGACAATGGAATTGGATAAAATTAATAACAGAATTAATATGCAAAGGGTTAAAGGTATTGTAGAATCTGTACCTAAATATTTCCCTGACTTAAAACCTGCAATTCCTGCCGAAAAAGATATCTGGTATGGCTTCCGTCCGTCATCACCAGATGGATTACCTTATATTGGCAGAAGTGAAAAACGGGAAAATTTAATTGTAGCCACCGGGCATGGTATGATGGGATTGAGCTTAGGGCCTGCTACAGGTTTACTGGTAAGCCAGATTGTTGCTGGTATGGATACCGATCTAAAATTGGAGCCATATGCCGTAGTTCGATAACGGGCTTTGGTTTTTTCAGCTTGTATGTAGTATTCCCAGAGAAGTCAAGTTTTAAAAACTTGACTTCTCTTTTTTGCGATTTATTTTTGTAAAAAATAGAACTTACCTAGTTTAATTGCCTTAAAACTTACATCCGCATTAAGATTCCCGCATGCGCGGGAATGACGACCGTGTTAAAAGATTTGCTAAAAGGATTGCTTTTGATCGCTCTTCTATTTTACTGCTCCTAAGGTTTGTGGGCGATCGTCATTGCGAAGCCAATTTTTCATTGGAAGAAGCAATCTTTTATATTCAGCAATTGCTTCCTATCTCACAATGCCGATATTATTAGCACACTTAGCGTTTTATACTTTCAGCCCCAGAGAAGTCAAGTTTTAAAAACTTGACTTCTCTTTTTTTTGAGATTTATTTTTGTAAAAAATAGAACTTACTTAGTTTAATTGCCTTAAAGCCTTACATCCGCATTAAGATTCCCGCATGCGCAAGAATGACGGCCGGGTTAAAAAACTTGCTAAAAAGATTGCTTTTGATCGCTCTTTTATTTTACTGCTCGTAAGGTAAGGTTTGTACGCGGTCGTCATTGCGAAGCCAATTTTTCATTGGATGAAGCAATCTTTTTATACTCTGCAATCACTTCGTACCTCAGCAATGCCGATATTATTTAGCACACTTACCTTTTTATACTTTCAGCCCCAGAGAAGTCAAGTTTTATCGGCTTAACTTTAATGATATTGAGACGCAAAGACCAAAAAATTAGAAATAACCCTAATTGATTTTAATTTATTTATTTGTTTCTCTCCATTTGTTAACGACTATATTTCCAATAACGATGACTAGAATTAAAATGAACAGGTCGGCAATGAAATATTTAGTTGAAAAACCAAAATCAGATGTAATAGAAGGGTTAGAAAATTTTCCTCCTGAATAGAGATAAAAATTAAAGGGAAAACCAATCTTAGTAAAACCGTCGGATGCTGCATTGTCCTGATAAGAAATAGCAGTTAACAATGCAAAAATCAGCAACATAATTATTGTGGGAATTAGTTTTAGCTTCATGTTAATTTAAATTTAGCTTTCCATTTCGATATGCATTTATTAACAGGTTAATCTGATCTCCTACCACTGTAGTAGAAGTTAAATCCGTATTATACTTGCTTCCACCAGAAAACATAATATTTGTGCTATCTTTTGTGTTTTGTTTAGCATGTGTCCAATATTGTCTTGAATCAGATCTTAATGTACTTTGATCATCTACATGTAACAACGAAAATGTATGTCCAAGTTCATGTGGAATGGTATTGTTATCTAACCCTTGAATGATATTGTTTACATAAGAAACGTTCAAACTTACAGTACTTCCACCAATATTATGCGCAAAGCCATACAAATTTTTCATTTCACCAATGTTATCCATTATTTGTATTAGGTGCTCGTTGTTCATTTTTTGATCAGGGTTTCTAACTATTCTATACTTCATAAAAAAAGAAACGTTCACTGTTTTCTTTATCGTTGAAAAGAATGTTTTGTAAGCAAAGCCATCTAAACCGCTATTTATAATTCGATTATGGTTATTGAATTTACTGATTGGGAAATTAATATACGTTTGGTAACTGATCTGATAAGACCTCTTTAATTGTGTTTCCATTACTGAAGCCAGCCTAAATAAATTTGTTACCTTATCTTTTGTCCTATCAAGGATAGCAACCTTAAGTTTTAGCCCCAGAGAAGTCAAGTTTTAAAAACTTGACTTCTCTTTTTTGCGATTTAGTTTTTGTAAACAAATAGAACTTACCTAGTTCAATTGCCTTAAAGCCTTACATCAGCATTAAGATTCCCGCATGCGCGAGAATGACGGCCGTGTTAAAAAACTTGCTCAAAGACTTGCTTCTGATCGCTCTTCTATTTTACTGCTCCTAAGGTAAGGTTTGTGGGCGATCGTCATTGCGAAGCCAATTTTTCATTGGATGAAGCAATCTTTTTATACTCAGCAATCACTTCGTCATTTCTTAACCTCTGTGCCGCCCAATGACGATTTTTTTATCAGAATCAGTCAATTTACTTTGAAACCTTCCTGCCGTGGGCAGCGGCAAAACAAAGTAAAATCTTACATTTTACCTTAAAGTATCATTCCCAAAAAAACAATTTTGTGAATAACTGGTTGTTTGCCATTCCTTTAATCAGTTATAATTGCGTTAAAACCATCGCTATACGTTGTAAACTAGGTTTTTAGTAGCGTTTTCACCTTAAATTGAGGATAAAATCCGTCATATATTATCAAATTGTAGCAGGATTTTAACCTTATCTTTCTTTTATTGGTTTTTTAGGGTTAATATCCTTACATTCAATTCGTAATCAACAAACCAACCTAACTAAACTAAATCATGAAAGTATTACCATTTACCATGCTTGTTCCCGATGACAAGAGTGTGATATCGGAACATATTGAACTGCCTTATTTTTATCAGTACCTGCACCGCCACGATGAATGGCAGATCACTTACATAGAAAAAGGGGAGGGCACATTAATCGCCGGTAACGATATGCACGCCTTCCGATCGGGAGATGTTTTCGTAATTGGTGCAAAGCTTCCTCATTTATTTAAAAGTAACCCCGAGTATTTTTCTGCAGATAACCACAAAACCATTAAAGCCTGTTCAGTTTACTTCAATCCCAATGGTATACTGGCTGCACTCTTTAACCTTCCTGAAATGAAAATGGCCAGTGCTTTTTTGGCGAAGAACAAACACGGCTTCAAAATTTCAAACGGTTTTACTAAAGATATCATCGCTAAAATTTTTAATGTGCACCATGCATCTGGTGTAGATGTACTGTTTAATTTTTTAAAATTGGTTAATGGCCTGCAAGATTTAAACGAGAATGTAGAATCGCTTTGCTCGGATATGTACTCATCTAACGTAACCGAAAATGAAGGGATGCGCTTGAGTAAAATCATCAATTTTATTACCGAAAATTACAACAACCAAATTTCTTTAGAGGATGTTGCAAATGCTGCTTTTATGACTCCGCAAGCCTTTTGCCGATATTTTAAGAAACATACAGGGCATACTTTCGTTTCGTTTTTAAATGAAGTAAGAATTAACGATGCCTGTAAAAGTCTGATTTCCGGAGAAAAAGCCGATTGCATATCTGGTGTAGCGTACAAAGCAGGTTTTAACAGCATCACCAATTTTAACCGGGTATTTAAAAGCATTATTGGCCAATCACCACGGGCATATATCGATACTTACAACAGCGTAAGCAGGGTAAGTTACGTGGGCGCATAAGTCACAATTTTAATTTCAAACCTAAAATAGCAAGCCGTTTTTTCAGATGGAGGCAACTCCTATTCGCCAAAATTTAACCGATCTCAAATGCAAAACAAGTCCCGTTTTTTTGCCCTTTTGTTAACCATAAGCCTATTATCAAGCACCCTTGCAATTGCCCAGCTGCCAAATGCAACGCTTTACGAACAAACCAGCGAAATGGGTACGCTCATTTTGGGTTACCAGAAGGACGTAGATGCCATTAACGATTTTTATTATCCATACGCTACGGGTGGTTTTTATGCCTACCCAATGACAACCTTTAAAAGCCCGGAACAACGGAAAAGACTCCAGGATATTAATAACGACTATTTACAAAAGTTAAAGGAAGCCCAGTTTGATACATTTAGTATTTATGGCAAGGTAGATTACATTTTGCTTAAAAAGGAGATCGAATCATCAGTTTGGTTACTCAATAAAGAAGAAACAGATTACAATGCACTGGCTAAGTATTTTACCTTCGCCGATTCCATTTATGCCCTCGAAAAACTAAGGCGCAGAGGAACCTATAAAGAAGGATCATTACTAGCTGCACAGATGAGTGAAACAGCAAAGCAAATTGATACGCTGAGTTTAAGTTTTAAAAAAGTGAGCAAGCTTAAGCCAGATCAACTTAAAATGGCTGCGACAGTAACATTCAGTTTAAAACAACGCTTAAAAGGGTTTTATCAGTTTTATATGGATTACGAACCTGGTTTTACCTGGTGGGCACCCAAACCATACGAAAAGCTCGACCTTGCCTTAAACAACTACGCCAGGTTATTTGCTGATGGGCGTGATTCCATTCCGGCTGTAAAAACAGATAAACCTGAAATAAAAGGCACACCGATAGGCCGCCAAGAACTAATACGGCAGTTAAATGCCGAACTGATTCCTTATACCCCCGAACAACTGATTCAGCTTGCCGAAAAGGAGTTTAAGTATTGTGATGAAGAACTCTTAAAGGCATCAACCGCAATGGGCTATGGGAAAGACTGGAAAAAAGCGCAGGAAAAAATCAAAAACAGTTATGTTCCGCTAGGTAAACAAGCCGAGCTCATTGTGAAACTGCAGGATGATGCTTTAACTTTTATAAAAGCCAACGACCTCATTAGTATTCCTGCTTTGGCAGAAGAAACCTGGGGTATGGTAATGATGTCGGCCGAACGCCAGCTGGTTAATCCATTTTTTACCGGAGGTCGCGAAATCAGTATTTCTTACCCCACCAACGGCATGGGAGAAGATGATAAACTGATGAGTATGCGGGGAAACAATCCTTATTTTTCGAGAGGAACCGTACAGCACGAGTTATTGCCAGGGCACCATTATCAATATTTTATCAATAACCGCTATAAAAGCTACCGTGAATCGTTTAAAACCCCATTTAGTGTAGAGGGGTGGCCTTTATATTGGGAGCTTTTGCTTTACGATAAAGGTTTTGCCAAAACACCTGAAGAAAAAATGGGAATGTTGTTCTGGAGGATGCACCGCTGCGCCAGGATTCTGTTTTCGTTAAACTTTCATCTTGGCAAATGGACCCCGCAAGAATGTGTAGATTTCTTGATAAACCGTGTCGGACACGAACGTGCCAATGCCGAAGGCGAGGTACGAAGATCTTTCAAAGGCGATTATAGCCCCTTATACCAGGTAGCCTACCTTACAGGTGGTTTACAGCTTTTTGCACTCAAAAAAGAAATGGTTGATAGTGGTAAAATGAGCTTTAAAGCCTTTCATGATGCAGTGATCAAAGAAAATTTAATCCCTGTAGAAATGATCAGAGCAACATTAACCAACCAGCCTTTAACCCGCGACTTTACCACCACCTGGCATTTTTACGATCAACTTAAATAAACCAAACCAGATACAAACAAAACCACCAACAAACCAACCAGATGAAAAACCAGGAAACCACCCAGTTTAAACCCTCACTTAAATTGATGGATGCAACCATGCTTGTAGCCGGCAGTATGATCGGATCGGGTATTTTTATAGTAAGTGCAGATATTACCCGTAACGTTGGTAGCTCAGGCTGGCTCCTTGTAGTTTGGCTTATAACAGGTTTTATGACGCTTACCGCCGCGTTAAGTTATGGCGAATTGAGTGCCATGTTCCCTAAAGCAGGCGGGCAATACATTTATTTAAAAGAAGCATACAATCCGCTCATTAGCTTTTTATACGGATGGAGTTTTTTTACCGTGATTCAAACAGCAACAATAGCAGCTGTAGGCGTAGCTTTTGCCAAATTTACAGCCTACCTGGTGCCGGCATTAAATGAAGATCTTGTTGCAATTGATTTAGGTTTCTTTACCGTTTCTCCGGCACAATTATTAGCAATAGCAGTAATTATATTGCTTACCTACATCAACAACAGGGGGGTAAATGGAGGTAAATTAATTCAAACCACCTTTACAGTTGCCAAATTGCTGAGTTTATTCGGTTTAATTATGTTCGGGCTTTTCTTTCTTGATAAAGGAATCTGGAAAAGCAACTGGGAAAACATGTGGTCTTTAGGCCCCTTATCAGTTAATGGCAGTATTGGTTCTTATACCACTTTGGCAGCTTTCGGAGCCATTGCTGCGGCAATGGTAGGTTCTATTTTCAGTAGCGATTCATGGCACAATGTAACCTTTATCGCGGGGGAAATTAAAAATCCGGCACGCAACATCGGGTTAAGTTTAGCATTGGGAACAATTATAGTAACTGTACTTTACATCCTAACTAATGTAATGTATACCGGCGTACTTTCGCTGCACGATATTGCTTACGCCGATAAAGATCGTGTTGCGGTTTCTGCAGCCAACCATATTTTTGGCACAGCAGGCACCATTATCATTGCGCTGATGATTATGGTTTCTACCTTCGGCTGTAACAATGGCTTAATTATGGCCGGTGCAAGGGTGTATTATTCCATGGCTAAGGATGGACTCTTCTTTAAAAAAGTAGGCACATTAAATAAAAACGCTGTTCCGGGTTTTGGCCTGTGGATTCAGTGTGTTTTCGCCTGTTTGTGGTGCATTAGCGGTAAATACGGCGATCTGTTGGATATGATTTCTTTTGTGGTTGTGATGTTTTATATGCTTACCATATTTGGAATTTTTATCCTCCGTAAAAAACGGCCAGATGCCGAAAGGCCCTACAAAGCATTCGGATACCCTGTGCTGCCAATTATCTATATTATTATGGGTTTAGCCTTTTGTACCCTGCTGATTATATTTAAACCTAAATTTACCTGGCCGGGCCTGATTATTACCTTAATCGGCATCCCTGTTTATTACCTGATAAAAGGAAGCATTGCACGGCAGGATTCGAAAGTTAAAGCCGGTATCAGCGGTTAAAATATTAATGTTATCCATCAATATCTAAAAGGAATCTGCAAAAGCGTAGCACTATATTTACTGTAAAAAATCCATCATAATGATTCATCCCATCGTTAGAAAATCGCTTGTTTTCTTACTCTCGAGCTTAGCCTTTCTTCAGGCCAAAGCACAGCAGCAAACATTACGCCCCTATGCACCGGGTGCAGCCGAAGTCGCCAATGCTTATCAGCAATCAAATAAATTAGATACGGCACTGCGCAACATCCCAACCAATAACGATATTATCCCATTTTGGAAAAAAGATGGAACAGCCTTCTGGTATAAAAAGAACCTGCCAAACCGCACCTGGGAGTACAATTATGTAGATGCAGCAACAGGGAAAAGGAAAGCAGCATTCGATCACGATAAACTGGCGCAAAGCATCGAAAAAACAACCGGTAAAAAACAAAATCCATTAAAACTTCAGTTCACTGAGCTCTATTTTGGCGATGATGGTAACAAGGCCACAATTAAAATGCAGGATAAATGGTATCAGCTGAATTTAAATGATTACAGCTTAACCGATACAAAAGATACCAGTATTTACCGTTACAATGCTAAAAGACCTTTACAGCAAAGGCGCTCGCGTTGGCAAAGAAACCGCGAAGCTAGGAAATCGCCAGATGGTAAAAGTGAAATAATGATCCGTGGCGGCAATCTATTTGTGGTTGATCTGGCTACAAAAGTCGAAACGCAACTCAGCACCGATGGCAATGCCGATAAACCCTATGGCGAATATGCATGGGCACCTGATGGTAAAAATATTGTAGCTTATAAAATCGATCCTAAAGAGATCAAAAAAGTACATTACATCTTAAGTTCTGTTCCGGGTACCACCCGTGGCGAATTAAAATCGAGAGAATATGCACAACCGGGTGATGACTTTACGGCTTATCAACCCTATGTATTTAATGTAGCAAGCAAAAAATCAACTAAGGTAGATGCAGATCCGATTGATCTTTTTGGCGCACCAGAGTTGCACTGGCGTAATGGCAACAGCAGGTATTACAGTTACGAAAAAGTAGATCGCGGCCACCAGCGTTTCAGGGTTATCGAAGTAGATGTATTAACAGGGAAAACCAAAAATATTATCGACGAGAAAACAAAAACTTTTATTTACGAGAGCCGCATTTATACCCGTTACCTGCCTAAAACCAACGAAATGTTATACACCAGTGAGCAGGATGGCTGGCAACACCTTTACCTGGTAAATACCCTTAGTGGTAAGCAATCGTTAATTACCAAAGGAAATTATGTAGTAAGGGATATAGATAGTATAGATGTGGCAAAACGCCAGGTTTGGTTTAAAGCAAGTGGTATTAACGCAGGTGAAGACCCTTATTTTATCCATTACTACCGTATTGGTTTTGATGGTAAAGGTTTGGTAAATCTTACACCAGAAAAAGGAAACCATAGCCTGAGCTTTTCTCCTGACCGTAAATATTATTTAGATACCTATTCGCAGGTTAATGTGCCTCCGGTTACCGAATTAAGGTTAACAGCCACTACCAAAAAAGTAACTGAACTAGAACATGGTCAAAAGGATATTTACCTGGCAACAGGGGTTAAACTGCCCGAAGTTTTTGTAGCCAAAGCAAGGGATGGCGTAACTGATATTTGGGGCGTTGTGTGTTTCCCTTCAAAAATGGATATCAACAAAACTTATCCCGTTATCGAAAATATTTATGCCGGACCACAAGATAGCTTTGTACCTAAAAACTTTTTGCCGGCAAGCGAAATGCAAAGCATGGCCGAACTCGGCTTTATTGTAGTGCAAATAGATGGAATGGGTACGGCCAACCGATCTAAAGCTTTTCATGATGTATGTTGGAAAAATTTAGCCGATGCCGGATTGCCCGATCGGATACTATGGATGAAAGCGATGGCAAAAAAATATCCAAATGCAGACATTACCCGTGTTGGAGTTTATGGTACATCTGCAGGCGGACAAAACTCTACCGGTGCCTTGTTGTTTCACCCTGAGTTTTATAAAGCCGCCGTTTCTGCCTGTGGTTGTCACGATAACCGCATAGATAAACAATGGTGGAACGAACAATGGATGGGCTACCCCGTGGGGCCGCACTATGGAGAACAATCCAACATAACCAATGCAGCAAAATTGCAGGGTGATCTATTCCTGATTGTTGGCGAAGCTGATGAAAACGTACCGCCAGAATCTACCTACCGCCTGGCAGATGCATTGATTAAAGCCAATAAGGATTTCGATATCTTGAGTATTCCTGGCATGGGCCATAGCGATGGCGGAGTTTACGGGCGTAGGCGAAAACGCGATTTCTTTGTGAAACATTTATTAAATGCCGAACCACCAAACCCTAATGTTTCAAAATAAACTGCCAACTGAAAGCTTGTAACCGCAAATTGAAAACCGCATAGTGAGAACTGCCAACTAAAAATTGCAAGGGTTTATAAAATCATGAAGAAACTTGGTCAAACAATCATGTATGCAGTAAGTAATTGGCCATTTAAGCCATTAAAATACTTTTTGTTGTTCAGTATACAAATTGTGGCCAATTGCTTTCTCTTCGCACAAGATTATCGCCAGCCCAGTAATGGCAATCCAATTATACCTGGTTATTTTGCAGATCCTACGGTAAAAAAATTTGGAGATACCTATTACATTTATGCCACAACAGATGGCAATGGCGGCGGTTTTGGTCCGTCGCAGGTATGGATATCTAAAGATTTTGTGAACTGGCAATTACAGGATATGAACTGGCCCACAACCCATCACTATTGGGCACCAGATGTTACACAAGGTAACGATGGCCGGTATTACCTCTACTACTGTCAGCCGGTAGAAATTTTTGGTGCTTCTTCCAAAACACCTGTTGGTCCGTGGGTTTCGCTATTACCAAAAGGCAAGCCCATTGTTCCCAATTTTTTAGTGCCAAATGTAATTACGCTCGATGGGCAGACTTTTAAAGATGATGATGGCAAATATTATATGTATTGGGGCACCTGGGGCATCTATCCCAATCATGGGTGTGGTGTAGGGCTGCTAAATCCCGACATGAAATCGTTTAGTAAACTTGCTCAAATACCCAATACTGTAGCAAAAGATTTTTTTGAGGCACCCTTTATGTTTAAAAGAAAAGGGATTTATTATTTAACCTATTCTTCTGGCTATTGCGAAGATGGTTCTTACCGCGTTCAGTATGTAATGAGCAAAACCGGACCTATGGGGCCGTTTGTATTTGGGAAAAATAATCCCATACTTACAACCAGTGCAGATGGTACTGTGCATGGCCCGGGGCACGAATCTGTTTTGCAGCAAGGTGATGATTTTTACATGGTTTACCACCGCCATAATAACCCACATGCAGGAGGCGGATACCACAGGCAAGTTGCAGCAGATAAAATGGAATTTGATGAAGCGGGCAACATTAAAGCACTTGTACCTGGCCATACTGGAGTTGGTTTTTTAGGTAAAAATGTAAATCCGCATCCAAACCTGGCACTGGGCGCAAAAGTAAAAGGCTCTTCATTTTATAGTGATGATTTTAAAGTAGCTTATGCAGTTGATGATAACAATGGTACACTTTGGAAAGCCAAAAACAATATTGGTCCTGCTACATTGGAAATAGACCTGGGAAGTGTAAAACCGGTTAAAAGTATTCATACACAATTTGAATATGCAACCTGGTATTACCAGTATCAGATTGATTACTCCATTGATCATAAAACATGGCAGAGTTATGCCGATAGAAGTAAAAATACCCGGCACGGCAGTCCGATGGTTGATTTTAAGTCGGTAAAAGCCCGTTACATCAAATTAAAAATATTAGAAACCGAATACCCGGGTTTAAATAAAGCACTGTGGAACATTAAAATTTTCGATAACGACGATTACAAACCTGCCACAGTTACTGTTGTTAAAAAACCTGAGGATTTAAATCGCTACCATCCACAGGGTTTATTGGTTGATTTAGATGCGAATAACTTTAAAACTGGAGAAACTGTTCACCAATGGCAAAATAAGGGAAAGTTAAAAGGCAGTTTTTCAGCTTTGCTTCGCAATCCGGTTACCGCCATTATAGCGGGTAAAAAAGCGGTTTTATTTGAATCGAAGTCCGGAATGAAATCAAGCTTCGTTGCACCACCATCATTAAAAGGAAACAGTAGTTTTAGTGTGGCCATGTGGGTATACAACCCTGATATTGCTCCTGAAGAACCTGTTTTAGCCTGGACAGCCCGAGGTGGGGTAGATCTTACAAATGCTGCAATCGGATATGGCTCACATCCAAAGTGGGGGGCTGCTTCGCATTGGGGATGGCCAGATATGAAGTACAATAACCTGCCTGCAGCGGGCAAATGGCACCATATTGCACTCACTTTTGATGGTACAATGGAACGTTTGTTTGTAGATGGAAAGTTAGACCACGAAGAAAGAAAAATGCTCTTTATCGATCGGTTAAGTAATTTCTTCCTTGGGGTAAATGAAGATAATATTGCTGGTTTTTCTGGTGCACTGGCCAATTTAAAGTTGTATGATATACCTTTGGGTGCAGGAGAAATAGCGCGCATGGCCAAAGCAGAAACCAATAGCCATGCTGCCGTTTACCTAAATGCTGCAAGCCTAGAAGATGGACCGGTAACCGGTTGGAAAAATGAAGGATATGCACTTGGTAACTTAATAAGCAATGGCACAAAGGCGGTTGTTGGGGTTACAAATGGTTTAATGCGTGTTACTTTGCAAAAAGATAATCAACTGCAATTTAATGGAAGCGGCACATTACCCCTTAATTTTTCTAAGCCATTCTCATTTGTGCTGCAAACCTTGGCAAATCGAAATGGTAATATTTATTTAAACTTAGGCCAAATCTCCGGTATGATAAAACTCATCGGGCAAGAAAAATGGAGCAATGTAACGGGTGTTTATGACGGAAAATCTTTCAAACTTTACATAGACGGATCTGCTCAGAAGAAAATCAACCTTATTAAAAATCCAAATAACCAATGCTACATTAAAGCAGAAGGAACTGATATTGCAATAGGCGGTTTTTATGTATACGACTACGCATTTGCGCCCCTGGAGGTAAAAAAGCAGTATGATGATTGGAAATTAAATTTCAACCACCGTAGCAAAGCCAGCTTTAGTGAGCAGCCTCAGGCTGTTTCGCCTACAATGATCAGTATGGCAGCTGCACCTGTTACATTACCTGGTAGCCTTATTCAGTACCAGTTTACCGAAAACCAAAGTAAACGTAAAAGTAGCTGGTTAAATGAAACCGACTACATCGATTATGATGTTGCCAAGGATGGAAAATATAGCTATACCGTGCAGGCCAGAGATCATTTAGGTAACGTGAGCGAAAGCACACTTTCGGGGCAGGTGAGTACCGATATTAATTTGTTCGAGATCAATAAAGATAAATCGGCATTAGCTTATGACTTTAAAAATAAAACAATTTCATCAACCTTTTGGGATGGACTGATGGGTGAGGTTGATCAGGCCGTAAAAGAAAACGAAACCATTAAAATTTCCTCTACCAAAACCTTTTGGGATGGAGCTAAACCAATGGGGCCGTTTCTGTTCAAAAATGTTCAGGGTAATTTTATTGCTGAAGTAAAAATTGAAGACATGAGCGGCCTGAAAGAAAAAAAAGCAAATGGAGCCAATGATGTAGGGTTAATGGTTAGATTGGATAAGGATAATACCTTAATCCAAAATAGCGTAATGTTGGGTTGGAATATCGGTAATATAACTACAAATTTAAATCAAAATGGCCGCAAACAGGAGAACAATGCATCAGGCTTTAACTTTTTTCCATATTTACAGATCCAAAGAAAAGGGGATGTGTTTTACCTTCGGGCCAGCAATGATGGTAAAAACTGGAAAGAATTACCGGGTAGCCCCATTAATTGGCAGGGTATAAATAATGGTACCGTTCAGGTTGGCCTTTACCAGGCTACTTACGGAGAAAATAGTGGTTATGGTACGTTTAGTAATTTTAGCGTGATAAAGCAGAAATAAGGAATACATTTTAAATTTTACCTGATTTTTTTTCTATTTTTCGCTTCTAATCATATATCCCATTTATCATCATGTTGCGAAAAACTAAAATTACCTGTCTGTTTTTTCTGATTTTATTGTCAAACGTATTTGCTGCAAATGCTGCTAAGTTAGATTTCTATCAGATTAAAATTTACCATTTAAAAACCGATGCACAAGAGCAAACTGTAGATAACTATTTACAAAATGCCTACTTGCCTGCCTTGCACCGAGCCGGAATAGCAAAAGTAGGGGTGTTTAAACCAGTTATAACTGATCCTGCTGCGGTTACAGAAAAGCTGATTTATGTATTTATTCCTTTAAAATCATTTAACGGGATTTTAGATCTTGATAAAAAACTCGCCAAAGATCAGCAGTTTGCAACTGATGGTAAAACTTATCTGGATGCCGCCTATTCGGATGTGCCTTACGAAAGGTTGGAATCAATTGTTTTAAAAGCTTTTGAAAACGCACCTAATTTTATGTTGCCAAAGCTAAAATCTCCGATGAAAGAGCGGGTATATGAATTAAGAAGTTACGAAGCCCCAACTGAAAAATACTTTCAGAATAAAGTCCAAATGTTTAATAAGGGAGATGAAATAGGACTGTTTAAACGACTTAATTTTAATGCAGTATTTTATGGCGAAGTATTGTCTGGCAGCCACATGCCAAATCTGATGTACTTAACCACTTTCGAAAATAAAGCAGATAGAGATGCCCATTGGAAAGCTTTCTCAGCCGATGATTATTGGAAAAAACTGTCTGCAATGCCAGAGTACCAACATAATGTGTCAAAAAATGATACGAAATTTGTTTACCCAACCGATTATTCTGATATATAGTCAAAACTTTATCATCAGCGGAAAAGTTCCTCTTTCACAACCATAAGTAAAAATCTTTAACGGTAAAGTTGAGTAGCCTAACAACCTCTATACTTAAATACCGTCAAAGATTTCTATTCATTCTTTTTTGGACAGCTTGTTCAGTTTCATTCATTGATTTTTTTTAAAAAGCATTTTCTGAATTTTGTATATCATTTTGTCAGATATGTGGAAGGCTTTTTTTTCTTTGTTTTTACTGCTCATCCTATCGTTCGAACGTTTAAAGGCACAGCAGGGATGTTTAATCGGTACAACAACCGGAGGTACATTTTACATCGATACTTTTTTAGGTTACTATCAAGTTAGCGGACGCCAATATCAAACCTCAGCACCAGCGTGCCCAAGAGTTCAGTTACTAAGCAGAGTGGGATCGTGTCAGTTTGTACTGTTTGGACCAGAACATGATTTGTATACCTATACTTTTGTTACCGCAACATCGTCGCCTATTGCTTGTCCGCTTACTGAATACATATTATTACTTTCGGGCTTTTATGGTGCATACAGGTTAAGAAAATATAAAATTTATATGGTAGCACAGCGTTGTGATTAATTAATAACATTAAAACAGCAAGGTAATTAGCTGCTTCAACAAGTAGGTATTAAAAAACCTCCTTGTTGGTTTTGCCCAATAGTACCAACTGATTAATGGCATCTTCAAACTTGCTAAAATCAAGCGGCTTGGGTAAGAATTTACAGTTTTCAGCAAAAACATCAATGGCATCATTAGTCTCATCTCCTAAAATAACCACGAACTCGAAACTGTTTTTCAACATCCGGGCTACATCAATTCCTGATAAATCCATCTGGATATCTAAAAAAAGAAAATCTACTTTACCATAGCTCCAAAAAGCGGCCATTGCATCTACCAAATCTGTAAAACTGCCTTTTAATTCGAGATTATTTATTTTAGAAATAAACTGCTCTAATAACGGCTTGCTCATTCGGCTATCATCTATAACTACGCAGCTATAGGACTGGGGTACTGAAAGTTTCATTAATAGTTGTTTTGTTAAACTTATGCAAAATGCTTGCCACTTGAATAAACTTCGGCGTTTTAATAGCGTTAAATTGCCTGGCTAGGCCTTTTGGTTAATTTTATACTATACAAAGGCTCAAAGTATTTGCTTGCTTCTCTTCTAAATTTTCTAATATGTAGAAGTTAAACCTAACTGATTGCATTGTTTGACCATTATTTCCAAATTTAAACTACATCTTATAACTTAAATCAAGGAGAGCCTTAACTTAAACTGTGTTAAAATTTTTACATAGGGCTAGTACAATATGCCGCTCGCTGATGTATTGGATACAGTATACAGCAGGACAGTTGATAATGATAGATCGTCATTTCGACCGCAGTGGAGAAATCTTTGAACATGGTTTAGTAGGCTAACGCTCGTTTCAACGAGCGTTGAATAACAAATCGTTTACAACGATATCATCGTAGAGCTATTTATGCACTTTTGAGAAACGAGCGCAAGCATATTTTTTTACGCTAAAATTTGTTATAGATCGTCATTTCGACCGCAGTGGAGAAATCTTTGAACATGGTTTAGTAGGCTAACGCTCGTTTCAACGAGCGTTGAATAACAAATCGTTTACAATGATATAATCGTAGAGCTAGTTATGCACTTTTGAGAAACGAGCGCAAGCATATTTTTTTTACGCTAATAATCTACTATAGATCGTCATTTCGACCGCATGTGGAGAAATCTTTGAACATAGTTTAGTATGCTAATGCTCAATTCTTGCGATCAGACAAAAAACATACCCTTTCCTGGTAAAAAATTAGATAGGCAAACGATTGCGCGGTTTTTGTCATTACAAATAAACCATTTCCATTCAGGTGTTTGTTAACTTTATCCTACAGCAGCTAAATCAGTTGCTCAACTGAAAACACATAACCAAATTTTAACTGTAAATGACCCTATATCCTTTTTACAAACGCTTTAATACTATAAATCCCTCTAAACTTGTTTTGATTTTTGTATTTTTTCTAAATACCGCTCCATTGTTTGTTTCGGCTCAGAAAACTAAGCAGGAAGCTCAAAAAAATACAACAGTACTCAGTGCAAAAAAGATCAATACCACAACAGTAGAGCTACTGCTTTCAGATAACCAGCGTTTAACGTTAGATTTTTACGGAGAAAATATTTTTCGCCTCTTTCAAGACCCCGAGGGTGGCTTTATCCGCGATCCTGAAGCAAAGCCCGAAGCAAAAATTTTGGTCGAAAATCCACGTAAACCGGTTTCAAAACTTGTTATTAAGGATGAAAACAATCAGCTGTTTATAACTACGGCTAAGATTACTGTGCTTATTGATAAAAATACCTCACTGATTAAAATTATTAACCTGGCAACACAAGCTGTGGCGGTAGAAGAACTGAGTCCAATTCAATTTGAAAAAGGACAGGTTACCCTTAGCTTGAAAGAAAATCCGGAAGAATATTTTTATGGAGGCGGCGTACAAAACGGACGTTTTTCGCATAAAGGGAAAGCCATTGCTATCGAAAATCAAAACAGCTGGACAGATGGGGGAGTTGCTTCCCCAACACCTTATTACTGGTCTACCAATGGATACGCTGTAATGTGGCATACTTTCAGTAAAGGGAATTACAACTTTGGCGCAAAAGAAAAAGGATTGGTGAAATTAGTTCATAACATGGATTATCTTGATGCCTTTTTTATGGTAAGCGATGGCGCTGCTGCTTTATTGAACGACTTTTACCAGCTTACAGGAAACCCGATTTTACTTCCCAAATTCGGGTTTTACCAAGGACATTTAAATGCATATAACCGCGATTTTTGGAAAGAAGATGAAAAAGGAACCTTATTTGAGGACGGCAAACGGTATAAAGAAAGCCAAAAAGATAATGGAGGAATAAAAGAATCGCTTAATGGCGAAAAAAATAACTACCAGTTCTCGGCCCGTGCAGTAATTGATCGTTATAAAAAAAATGATATGCCATTGGGTTGGGTATTGCCTAATGATGGTTACGGTGCTGGATATGGCCAAACACAAACATTAGATGGTAACATTCAGAATTTAAAAAGCTTCGGTGATTACGCACGTAAAAACGGAGTAGAAATTGGACTTTGGACACAATCTGACCTTCATCCAAAATCAGAAATAAGTCCATTATTACAACGAGATATCATTAAAGAAGCCAGAGATGCAGGCGTTAGGGTTCTAAAAACAGATGTAGCCTGGGTTGGAGCAGGTTATTCATTCGGATTAAACGGTGTTGCAGATGTTGCGCAGATAATGCCTTATTATGGCAATAGCAGCAGGCCGTTCATTATATCATTAGATGGATGGGCCGGTACACAACGCTATGCAGGCGTTTGGTCTGGCGACCAAACAGGTGGAGTTTGGGAATACATCCGTTTTCATATTCCTACTTATATCGGCTCTGGCTTATCAGGTCAGCCAAATATTACTTCCGACATGGACGGCATTTTTGGTGGTAAAAATCCAACCATTAATACGCGAGATTTTCAATGGAAAACCTTTACCCCCATGGAATTAAACATGGATGGATGGGGTGCCAACGAAAAATATCCTCATGCACTGGGCGAACCTGTTGCATCCATTAACCGCAATTATTTAAAATTAAAATCAGAACTCATTCCCTATACCTATAGCATTGCCAGAGAAGCTGTTACCGGCCTTCCAATGATCAGGGCTATGTTTCTGGCATATCCCAATGCCTTTACAAAAGGCATTTCTACCCAGTACCAATACCTTTATGGTCCATCTTTCTTAGTTGCACCGATTTACCAGGCAACGAAATCAGATGAGCTTGGAAATGATATCCGCAATGGAATTTACCTGCCAGAGGGTATTTGGATTGATTATTTTACGGGTGAAAAATATACCGGAAACTGTATTCTGAACAGTTTTGCAGCCCCTTTATGGAAACTCCCTGTTTTTGTTAAAAATGGTGCAATAATTCCGATGGCAAATGCAAATAACAACGTTTCTGAAACTAATAAGGCAAAAAGAACCTATGAGCTGTATCCTTTTGGAAAAACTGAATTTACAGAATATGATGATGATGGTGCAACAGAAGCCTATAAATTAGGTAAAGGTGCATCAACTTTAATCACATCAGAATTAGATGAAAAGAATAATGTTACAGTCACTATACAACCCACAAAAGGTGATTTTGAAGGATTTGTTAAGGAGAAAACAACCGAATTTGTTGTAAACCTGACCGAAAAAGCAAAAAGGCTGACTGCAAAAATTGGAAACAATAAAATCAAATTAGCCGAAGTAAGCTCAAAAGATGAATTTTTGAAGCAAACAAACGTATATTTTTATGATGCAGCACCAAATTTGAACCGTTTTGCTACAAAAGGAAGCGAGTTCGAAAAAGTTGCCATTGTTAAAAATCCTCAATTATTGTTAAAACTTCAGTCAACCGATATAACAATCAGCCCCGTTACATTGAATATTGATGGCTTTAAGTTCGAACCAACAGATAAACAACGTGTTGGTTCAGGAAAATTAATTGCTCCAATAAATGCTGCTGTAAACGAGAAAAACAGGGAAGCCTACTCGTTAAGCCCAAGCTGGACTAAAATAAACAATGCCGATTTTTATGAAATCGATTTTAATGGTATGCACTACACCACCATTCGGGATACAGTGCTATTGTTTGATGGATTATCGCCAGAAACAGCGTATACCTTTAAATTGCGTGCCGTAAATAAAGATGGCTACTCAGATTGGACCGAATTTAAAGCAAGCACCAAATCCAATCCTTTACAATTTGCAATTCAGGGTATTGTTGCCGAAACTACAGCAGAAAATCAGGGCGGTTCGGAAATTGATAAACTTTTTGATTTTGATGAAGGCAACATGTGGCATACCAAATGGGGTGCAAAGGCTGTTCCTTTTGATATGATAATCGACTTGAAATCAGTAAATCAGCTCGGAAAATTTCAATACCTCCCGCGTTCAGGTAGAGGTAATGGAATATTGTTGAAAGGAAAAGTTTATTATAGCAACAATAAAGAAAACTGGGTAGAGGCAGGTGCATTTGAGTGGGCAAACAATGGAGATGTGAAAATATTTAATTTTAGCACACACCCAACCGCACGTTACATTAAAATTGCTGTGGCAGATGGTGTAGGTGGTTTTGGCTCGGGGCGCGAACTTTATGTATTTAAAGTTCCAGGTACTGAAAGTTATCTTCCGGGAGATATTAACAACGACCGTTTAATTGACCGAAATGACTTAACCTCTTATACCAATTATACTGGGTTAAAAAAGGGCGATGCTGATTTTGAAGGTTACATTAGCAATGGCGACATTAATAAAAACAATTTGATTGATGCTTACGATATCTCAGTTGTGGCAACTCAGCTTGATGGCGGTATAAGTAATGCCAAAATTGATAAAGTAGCAGGTAAATTGGATATTAGTACTGCAAAACAGGTTTACAATAAAGATGAAATTATCGAAGTCAAAGTAAAAGGCATAAACCTTAAATCAGTAAATGCATTAAGTTTTGCATTGCCATATTCTGCGCAGGATTATGATTTTATAGGTGTACAAAATGTAAATGTTAAACAAATGGAAAACCTAACAAACGATCGCCTGCATACCAATGGTGGCAAGGTTTTATACCCAACTTTTGTAAACATCGGTAATAAAGATGCTTTAAATGGATCAGCAGATTTATTTATAATAAAATTAAAGGCAAAACGTAAGCTACAATTCGGATTAAAGCTTAGTGAAGGCATTTTAGTAGATAAAAACCTCAACTTTGTTAAGTTTTAATACATAAGGATTGTAGTTGGAGGATGCTAAAACAGAATTAAGTACAGAAATACCTTTCGAACAATGAGAATAAAAGGAGTAGAACCAATCGTTTCTGCTCCTTTTTATGTAACAGCAATAATTGATTACAAAAACTTTGCTCGATAGCTTACTGTCTGCAAAAATTAAACGATAATTGATCACTGTTTAGCCTGAAATTCATGCTACTCAGAATGATGACTGAATTATTCCAGAATCAATATCATCTAAATTTTCACGCTAAAGAATTGTTGGTTAACAGTCAACAAATTGATTTTAATAAGGCTCCGAAAAATAATTTTAAATGCCGGCATCGAGGTTTTTTGAGCTGGCAATCCTCATTTTGCATGTAAATTCACTTATAAAAGTGTAATCTGACCACAAAACACACGTAAATCCTTCGTTTAAATCCGAAATGCACTACTTCAGGGCTCAAAACACAAAATTGAGAATTCAAATCTGAAGATCAACTTCATTATAACTTCATAAATATGCATTTATTTCGCTTTCGAATTAAATCATTGCGTAACCAAAATTTATTGAAGTCAAATTGTATTCCGCCTTGCGGTATTATACTTTTTTCATCAAAAAATCGGTTGCCAACCGAAACTAATTAGAGAAAAAATAAATCAGATTTAACCATTCAACAAAAAAAAATGAAAAGAGTTGTCATATGCTTAGGCTTGTGTACTTTGCTTTACGTAACGGGTTGTACCTCGAAAAAAGAAGAGAAAGAAGAAGTAGCTACTTATGCGGTAACCACGCCGCTAAGAATGGATACTTCGTTTACCAAGGAATATGTTTCGCAGATTAAATCTGTCCGGAACATAGAAGTTAGGGCCCAGGAAAAAGGGTACCTTCAGAATATTTATGTAGATGAAGGCCAGCATGTAAAAGCAGGTCAGATTTTATTTAAAATTATGCCTAAAGCAGCTCAATCAGAATTGTTAAAGGCACAAGCTGAAACCAAATCGGCAGAAATCGAACTGGAAAACACCAGGATGCTGTCTGATAAAAACATTGTTTCGAAAAACGAACTGGCCATGGCCAAAGCAAAACTGCAATCTGCAAATGCAGAAGCCTCGCTGGCAAAATTCCATTTATCAAATACCGAAATCAGGGCACCATTTGATGGTACTATTGATCGTATTCCATTAAAGTTAGGAAGCTTGGTTGATGAAGGCGCATTGTTAACCAGCTTATCCGATAACAGTCAGGTTTTTGCATATTTCAACGTATCAGAGCCAGAATATTTAAATTATCAGCGTGCGGCAAAAGCAAAGGGGCAGCAAGAAGTTAGTTTATTATTGGCCAACAACGAATTGTTAAAATCGAAAGGTAAAGTTGAAGTTATTGAAAGTGAATTCGACAACGAAACCGGAAACATTGCTTTCAGGGCCAGATTTAATAATTCGGATAACCTGTTGAGAAACGGCGAAACCGGTAAAATCCAAATGGTTGTTCCACTAAAAAATGCTTTGGTGATTCCACAAAAAGCAACCTACGATATTCAAGACAAAACCTATGTGTTTGTGGTTGATAAAAACAACAAAGTACACTCTAAGGTAATTACCGTTGCTGGCGAACTTCCTGATTTGTACATCATAGGAGATGGCATAACATCGGAAGATAAAATCTTGCTCGAAGGTGTGCAGAAGGTTAAAGACGATGATAAAATTGCCTTCAAATTCCAGCAGCCTCAGGAAGTGATGAAACAATTGAGATTGAAAACAGAATAATCTAAACCCTCCCATACTTATTTTATGTTTAGTAAATTCATACAAAGGCCCGTCCTTTCTATAGTAATATCGCTTATTATTGTGTTTCTTGGTGTGTTGGCCATTAGCTACCTCCCGGTTACACAATTCCCCTCTATTTCTCCGCCTAAGGTTAACATTACGGCAGAGTATCCTGGGGCAAACAATGAGTTACTGATTAAATCAGTTGTTATTCCGCTCGAGCGCGCACTTAACGGTGTACCGGGCATGAAATATATTGCATCAGATGCAGGTAATGATGGTGAAGCCTCTATCCAGGTGGTATTTAACCTTGGTACCGATCCTAATCAGGCTTCACTTAACGTTCAAAACAGGGTAGCAGCAGTTACCAATAAACTCCCGCCTTTAGTGGTTCGTGAAGGGGTAAAAATTACCCGAGAAGAGTCGAACATGTTAATGTACATTAACTTGTACAGTAAAGACCCTAAAATGAACCAGAATTTCTTATATAACTATGCAGATATCAATTTGCTTGCAGAGTTAAAGAGGGTTGATGGTGTAGGTTTTGCAGATATTTTGGGCGATAGGGATTATGCAATGCGGATTTGGCTAAAACCCGACCGTATGCAGGCTTATAAAATCTCAGTTGATGAGGTGATGAAAGCGCTTGATGAGCAAAGTTTAGAAGCCTCGCCAGGCAAAACCGGTGAGAGTTCTGGTAAACGTTCGCAGGCTTTCGAATATGTGTTAAAATATTCAGGTCGTTTTAGCACTAAAGAAGGTTATGAAAACATTATCCTGAGGGCAAATGCCAATGGCGAAATGCTCAGGTTAAAAGATGTGGCCGATGTAGATTTTAGTGCTTCAGCTTACAATTTATACTCTACATTAAATGGTAAAGCATCTGCTGCAATTGTTTTAAAACAATCTTATGGTAGTAATGCAAGTCAGGTAATTAAGGATGTAAAGGCTAAAATGGCCGAAATCAAGGCAAGCTCTTTCCCTAAAGGTTTAGATTACGAAGTAAGTTACGATGTATCTAAGTTCCTCGATGCTTCAATAGAAAAAGTAATCCATACGCTGGTAGAAGCTTTTATTTTAGTGGGCCTGGTGGTGTTTTTATTCCTTGGCGACTGGCGATCTACACTTATTCCGGCTATCGCCGTTCCAGTTTCATTGATCGGAACCTTTGTGTTTATGCAGTTTTTTGGCATTACACTTAACTTAATCACGCTGTTTGCATTGGTATTGGCCATTGGTGTGGTGGTAGATGATGCGATTGTGGTAATTGAAGCGGTGCATGCCAAGATGGAACATGATCGGAAACTTTCGGTACTAAGGGCTACACAAGAAGCGATGAAAGAAATTGGTGGGGCCATTATCGCCATTACCTTTCTTATGGCATCGGTGTTTATTCCGGTAGCTTTTATGTCGGGGCCGGTGGGTATTTTTTACCGCCAGTTTTCCATTACCATGGCAACGGCCATTATCCTTTCGGGTATTGTAGCATTAACACTTACGCCGGCTTTGTGTGCCATTATGTTGAAAAACAATCATGGTTCCAATAAAAAGAAAACAATTATCGATCGTTTATTAGATGGTTTTAACAATGGCTTTGCTAAACTTTCGGGTAAATACGAATTGGTATTGACCAAAGTGGTGAGCCGTAAAATTTTAACCTTTGGAATATTGATTGCTTTCTGTTTGGGTGTTTGGGGCTTAAGCGGAAGTGTACCTTCAGGTTTTATACCGAACGAAGATCAGGGTATGGTGTATGCCATTATTCAAACGCCTCCTGGATCTACATTGGAGCGTACCGACCAGATTGCTGAGAAATTGCAGAAAATGTGTGAGGACATTGATGGTGTAAAATCTGTTTCATCTTTGGCCGGTTATGAAATTCTTACCGAAGGAACAGGATCTAACTCAGGTACCTGTTTAATTAACCTGAAAGATTGGAGCGAACGTAAACATTCGGCAGTAGAAATTATCGAGGAACTGGAAGAAAAATCGAAATCCATTCCAGGTGCTACAATCGAGTTTTTCCAGCCACCAGCAGTTCCCGGATATGGTGCCGCAGGAGGTTTTGAGCTCCGTTTATTAGATAAAGCAGGAAGTGGCGATTACAAAAAAATGGAAACCGTTGCCAACGATTTTGTAAAAGAACTCAATAAACGCAAAGAGTTATCATCTGTATTTACTTTCTATAGTGCAAGTTTCCCTCAGTATATGCTGGATGTAGACAATGATATTGCACAACAAAAAGGCGTAAGTATTGATAACGCGATGAACACCCTGTCTACCTTTGTAGGTAGTAATTACGAAACCAGTTTTATTAAATACGATCACCAGTATAAAGTAATCGTTCAGGCATTGCCTCAATATCGCGCTTTACCAGAGGATATTTTAAAGCTCTCGGTTAAAAACGACCGCGATGAGATGGTTCCATTTTCGGCCTTTATTAAAATGCGTAAAGTGTATGGTTTATCGGAAATTACCAGGCACAATATGTACAATGCCTCCGAAATTAGTGGCCAATCGGCTCCAGGTTACAGTTCAGGAGAAGCCATTAGTGCCATTACAGAGGTAGCTAAGAAATCGCTACCAAGAGGTTTCGGTATAGATTGGGCAGGTATTTCTAAAGATGAAGTATCAAGGGGTAATGAAGCAATTTACATCTTCCTGATCTGTTTAGGTTTTGTATACCTTGTACTTGCAGCACAATATGAAAGTTTTATTTTGCCACTTTCTGTTATCCTTTCCTTACCAGCAGGTATTTTCGGTGCATTTTTGTTTTTGAAATTATTAGGATTAGAAAACAACATTTATGCCCAGGTAGCCATGGTGATGTTAATTGGTTTGCTCGGGAAGAACGCGGTACTGATTGTGGAGTTTGCTGCACAACGGCATGCCCAGGGTGCAACGGTGTTAAAGGCGGCAATGGAAGGTGCCAGTGTGCGTTTCCGTCCAATTTTAATGACCTCTTTTGCCTTTATTGCCGGTTTAATTCCATTGATGATTGCTTCCGGACCCGGTAAAATCGGTAACCGTACCATCGGATCGGCAGCTGCAGGCGGTATGCTTTTTGGAACCATTTTCGGGGTAATTGTAATCCCTGGATTGTACTACATTTTCGGATCAATAGCAGCAAAACACAAGCTGATCAAAATTGAAGAAGAACATCCATTAACTGAAGAAATTGAAGATAATGTTTAAGAAAAATATTTATAAAGGCCTTGGCTTGGTGTTGTTATGCGCCACATATACAGCATGCAAATTGCCAGAAGTGGCCCAACGCGCCGAAAATAAAGCTGTACCTGTTACCTTTAACGGTTCGCAGGATACGGTAAGCACAGCAGGCATAAAATGGCGTCAGTTTTTTACTGATCCTAACCTGATCAACCTGATCGATACCGCACTTAAGAATAACCAGGAGCTGAATATTACACTTCAGGATATTGAAATTGCGAAAAATGAAATCAAAGCCAGAAAAGGAGAGCTTTTGCCAAGTGTAACTTATGGTGTAGGTGCAGGATTGGATAAAGTTGGCCGTTACACCAGCTCTGGTGCCGGCGATGCCTCTACAGAGATTACGCCTGGTAAAGAAGTACCTGAGGTATTGCCCGATTATCATTTTGGTTTACAGGCCAATTGGGAAGCCGACATCTGGCATAAATTGCGCAATGCAAAAAAAGGTGCAGTAAACCATTATCTGGCAACTGTTGAAGGCAAAAATTTTGTGATTACCAATTTAATCGCCGAAGTAGCCAATTCTTATTATGAGTTATTGGCTGCCGATAACCAGTTGGAAACTGTGAAAAAGAACATTGAGCTACAGAAGAACGCTTTGGAACTGATGAAAATTCAAAAACAGGCCAGTAGGGTAAATGAACTTGCTGTGCGTAAATTTGAGGCTGAAGTATTAAGTTCAAAAAGTTTGGAGTTCGATATTCTCCAGAATATTACCGAAACAGAGAATAAAATTAATTTCCTGTTAGGTCGTTTTCCTCAGCCGATTATTAGAGATAAATCGAGCTTTACAGATCTTGTTCCAGCAACGGTGCAGGCAGGATTACCATCGCAGCTATTGGCCAACCGTCCTGATATTAAGCAGGCAGAATTCGAACTTGCAGCAGCCAAATTAGATGTGAAAGTTGCTAAAGCACAGTTCTATCCATCGTTGGGTATTTCGGCCGCAATTGGTTACCAGGCTTTTAATCCTTCCTATTTGTTGAGAACGCCAGAATCTTTAATTTATTCATTAGCCGGAGATTTAGCCGGACCACTGATTAACAGAAATGCAATAAAAGCAGAGTATTCTACCGCAAATGCAAAACAGTTACAGGCGGTATATGAATACGAAAAAAGCATTCTGAATGGCTACATAGAAGTTGCAAACCAAATGTCGAAAATTAATAACCTGCAAAAAAGCTACGATTTAAAGTCTAAACAAGTATTAGCCCTTACCCAATCGATTGATATTTCCAATGATTTATTCAAATCCGCAAGAGCTGATTATTTTGAAGTACTAATGACCCAACGCGATGCTTTACAATCGAAGTTAGAGCTTATCGAAACCAAAAAACAACAGTTAAATGCTGTTGTCGATATCTATCATGCTTTAGGTGGCGGATGGAACTAAGCTCTTTATAATTGCATATTCGTAATATCCTTATATTTCAATCAGGCTGCTCACTTCGGGCAGCCTTTTTTGTTTTATAATAGTCATTCCAGACTTGAAAGCTATCGGGTTGATTGAGAATCTTAATGCTTGGATATTACCAGAGTTGTAAGATCCCCGCATACGCGAGGATGACGGTGGGGTATAGAGCACGCGTAGAATCGTCATTTCGACCGTAGTGGAGAAATCTTTGGATTTAATTGTTAGTCACTTCAAAAGATTTCTCGGCTACGCTGCGCTTTGCTCGAAATGACGACCGAATAAATAAATCGTCATTCCCAACCCGATAGCTATCGGGTCGATTGGGAATCTTAATGCTTAAATATTACCCAAGTTGTAAGATCCCCGCCTGCGCGAGGATGACGACAGTGAAATAAAATACTAATCGAATCGTCATTTCGACCGTAGTGGAGAAATCTTTGGATTTAATTCCTAGTCACTTTAAAAGATTTCTCGGCTACGCTGCGCTTTGCTCGAAATGACGACCGGAGAAATAAATCGTCATTCCCAACCCGATTGGGAATCTTAATGCTTTATATTACTTGAGTTGTAAGATCCCCGCCTGCGCGAGGATGACGGTATGGCCTAAAGTGCCAGTAGAATCGTCATTTCGACCGTAGTGGAGAAATCTTTGTACTTGATTGTTTAGTCTCTTTAAAAGATTTCTCGGCTACGCTGCGCTTTGCTCGAAATGACGACCGGATAAATAAAATTGTCATTCCCAACCCGATAGCTATCGGGTTGAAAGGGAATCTTAATGCTTTGTATTACTTGAGTTGTAAGATCCCTGCCTGCGCGAGGATGACGACAGTGAAATAAAATACTAATCGAATCGTCATTCCCAACCCTATTGGGAATCTTAATGCTGGGATATAACCTAAGTTGTAAGATCCCCGCCTGCGCGAGGATGACGGTATGGCGTAACGTACTCGTCGAATCGTCATTCCCAACCCGATTGGGAATCTTAATGCTTTGTATTATCTGAGTTGTAAGATCCCCGCCTGCGCGAGGATGCCGGTATGGCGTAACGTACTCGTCGAATCGTCATTTCGACCGTAGCGGAGAAATCTTTGGATTTAATTTTTAGCTTCTTTAAAAGATTTCTCGGCTACGCTGCGCTTTGCTCGAAATGACGACCGGAGAAATAAAATTGTCATTCCCAACCCGATAGCTATCGGGTTGAAAGGGAATCTTAATGCTTGGATATAACTTGAGTTGTAAGATCCCCGCCTACGCGAGGATGACGACAGTGAAATAAAATACTAATCGAATCGTCATTTCGACCGTAGCGGAGAAATCTTTGGATTTAATTTTTAGCTTCTTTAAAAGATTTCTCGGCTACGCTGCGCTTTGCTCGAAATGACGACCGGTAAAATAAATCGTCATTCACAACCCGATAGCTATCGGGTCGATTGGGAATCTTAATGCTTTATAATGCTTGAATTGTAAGATCCCCGCCTGCGCGAGGATGACGGTATGGCGTAACGTACTCGTCGAATCGTCATTTCGACCGTAGTGGAGAAATCTTTGGATTTAATTGTTTAGTCACTTTAAAAGATTTCTCGGCTACGCTACGCTTTGCTCGAAATGACGACCGGATAAATAAATCGTCCCAACCCGATAGCTATCGGGTTGATTGGGAATCTTAATGCTTTGTATTACTTGAGTTGTAAGATCCCCGCCTGCGCGAGGATGACGGTATGGAATTGAATACAAGTAGAATCGGCATTTCGACCGTAGTGGAGAAATCTTTGGTTTTAATTTTTAGCTTCTTTAAAAGATTTCTCGGCTACGCTGCGCTTTGCTCGAAATGACGACCGAATAAATAAATCGTCATTTCCCAACCCGAAAGCTATCGGGTTGATTGAGAATCTTAATGCTTTATATTACTTGAGTTGTAAGATCCCCGCCTGCGCGAGGATGACGCTATGTTCATCCGGCCATTTTTGCATTATTCATTTATTTATCATAAAATTTATTTTGCAAACAATGACCTCCACTTAAGGTTGATTTAGTATACACATTTATCAAAATATCTAAAATAAAATGGGAAACAAAACATTTAAATTTGGAAACTTAGAAGTTAACCGTTTGGGTTATGGCGCAATGCAATTAACCGGTAATGGCGTTTTTGGCGAAGTAGAAAATCGTGAAAATGCAATAACTGTTTTGAGGGAAGCTGTTGCAAACGGTGTTAATTTTATTGATACAGCAGAAGCCTACGGACCAAAATATAACGAATCGCTAATTGCCGAAGCTTTATCTCCTTTTCAGAAAGATCTATTTATTGCAACCAAGGGTGGTTTTGATCGGCCGGGACCGAACAATTGGGTTCCTAACGGTAATCCGGAAAAAATAAGACAGGATATTGAAGGTAGTTTACAGCGTTTAAAAGTAGAATCGATTGATTTATGGCAACTGCACCGCATTGATCCTAATGTAAACGTAGCCGAAACACTTGCCCCGGTAGTAGAAGCTGTACAAGAAGGAAAAATCAAATACGTGGGCTTATCAGAAGTAACCATCGAACAGATTAAACAGGTACAGGATATTCTGCCGATCGTTTCCGTTCAAAATTTATATAATCTGGCCAACAGGCAATGGGAAAGCGTGCTTGATTTTACTGCTGAACAAGGTTTAGCTTTTATTCCCTGGTTTCCATTGGCTTCTGGTCCGCATAAACTGGAAGATAAAATCAAAGCCATTGCCGAAAAACATAAGGCTACAACAGCGCAGATTGCACTTGCCTGGTTATTAAAAAGATCATCAAATATTCTATTGATTCCAGGCACAAAATCAGTAGAACATTTAAAAGAGAATTTAAAAGCTATTGAGATCGATTTAACAGATGAAGAATTTGACAGTTTAGCACAATAGTTTGGTTTATTAAACCACAGATGGATACAGATAAGCACCGAGGTTTATTTGTGTCCATTTTTTTTTGGTTTTATCATTTCGCTATTAACTTTTTTTATCCAATTATTTTGCCAAGGTTACACAGCCTCACAATTCAGTTTATCGCGCTGAAGAATATTAAATAAGGATTCGCGAACTTATCAAAGTCAGTTGCAGCCCTTCCAGTATCGAATGCGTAACTTCTACTATCAATTGCGAATGTATCAGCATCGATTGCGTGTCTGCCAGTATCGTTTGCGTGTCTGCCAGTATCAATTGCGGAAGTATCAGTATTGATTGCGTGTCTGCCAGGATCAATTGCGAAATTATCAGCATCGATTGCGTGTCTGCCAGTATCGATTGCGACCTTTACAGTATCAATTGCTTCTCTGCCAGTATTAACGGCAAAAAATGTATTTAAAAAATTATTAAAATTATCACTTTATAAGTATGATATTTAAACATGAAAAAAGTATTCCTATTCACTGCTATTGTATTTTCAATTGTTTTTCAAAAAGCCATGGCGCAAACTGAACCCGAAAATGTACCGGCCGTCTTAAATCATATTGCCGTTTACGTAACCGATTTAAATAAAGCAACCACTTTTTACCAAAGTGTTTTTAACCTCAAAATAATTCCTGAGCCATTTAAAGATAACCGCCATACCTGGTTTACATTGGGGCCTGCCGGACAATTGCACTTAATACAAGGCGCAAAAGGGAATGAGGTTTTCGATAAAAATGCACATTTATGCTTTAGTGTTCCATCAGTAGATCAATTTGTGAAAAAACTCGATGCTAAAAACATCCGCTTTGAAGATTGGGCTGGCAAAGAAAAAGGAATTACCTTAAGAGTGGATGGAGTAAAACAGGTTTATTTTAAAGATCCCGATGGACATTGGCTCGAAATAAATGATGCAAAGTAAATTTTTTACTACGTATTAACTTTATTTTTGCTTACCACCTATATTTAAGGCAGATCTATCTTGCTTATGAAATTTAATTTGAAATATGCGCTCGTTGCATTTTTAATCGCCGGAAAATTTGCTCCTGCACAGGCCCAAAATCAAAAAAGTGAAGCCGATTTTAAGGCCGTTATGGAAAAATATAGTGCTGTTGGTGCTTCAGTTGCTATAGTTAAAGCAGGTAAGATAATTTATACCCATTCATTCGGTCTAAAGGATTTAGAAAATAAAACACCTTTGAGTGATCAGGATATATTCAGAATTGCATCGATCTCTAAATCATTTTCGGCAACTTCCATTATGCAACTGGTAGAAGCAGGTAAAATTAACCTGGATGATGATTTTGGCGATCTTGTCGGTTTTAAAATCCGCAATCCGAAGTTTCCTGATCAGAAGATTACTTTGAAAATGGCCTTGTCTCATACCTCGAGTTTAAACGATTCGCAGGGTTATTTAAATCTCGACCTGATTAATCCCGATAAAAATCCAAACTGGGCCAAATGTTATAATGATTACCAGCCAGGCTCTAAATTCGATTATTGCAATCTTAATTTTAATCTTATAGGCACAATTATCGAGAAGAAATCAGGAGAGCGTTTTGATAATTATGTAAAAAATCATATATTAAAACCCCTGGGACTATATGCTGGCTATTGTGTTGACTCTTTAGACAGTACCCGGTTTGTTAACCTGTATGAATACCACGCAGATACTAAAACATACACACCATCGCCAACAGCTTATGCACCAAGACGAACAGAAATTGCAAATTATGTTATGGGTTATACAACTCCGGTTTTTTCGCCAACGGGAGGAATGAAGATTTCGGCCACCGATCTTGCCAAATACATGATCATGCATATGAACTATGGTACAGCCAATGGCGTTAAAATTATAAGTAAAAAAAGTGCAAAAAAAATGCAGACAGCACTTACGCCCGAAGAAGGTTATGGCTTTGCGATCAGAACTGCAGATAATTTGATTCCTGGTGTGAAATTAAAAGGCCATACAGGATCTGCGTATGGCTTATATAGCACAATGTTTTTTAATCCGAAAGAAAAGTTCGGTTTCATTATTATAACCAACGGTATAAATGCAACATATACTGATGGGCTTCCCGATTTTAGCAGGGAAGCCATTAATGTTTTATATCAGGATTTTATAAAATAACTCCCTGTTAAAGCAAATTGGATAATCCATTTTTATGTGTAAAAGCAGTTAAAATTCTAATTGCTGCTTTAGGGTTGCTCACATCTGCACCTTTCTCTTTACGATTAAATGTATTTGAAATAGGGGGTAAGTCGATCAAATGAGTACAATCAGTAATTGTTTGGCTTTTGAGATTAACGCTTTTTTGACTTTCATTTATCTTTAAACTCATATAAATTATTATTGGTTAACAAATCTTTGATAGGTGCTTCCGGATTTAACTTTTTCCATGCTCAAATAATCTTTCAGGATAGAAAATTCCATGCTTTGAATTGCTTTAACAACCGATTTAAGCTTATCTCCCGTTACGCCTAATCTGGCAGCCCAATAGTTGCGATCCTGTTCATCAGCAATCTCAATAAATTCTTTACGGGCATTCATCGAATTAATTTGATATTCCATTTCTATGATATTTTGGTTAGTATTATGATAGAAACAGATATTAATCCGATTTGGTTTTGGTGTTTTGTCAGCCGATATTCAAATAAATTATATTAAGAGATTTTTCGCTTAAATGTTAGTTAAATAAGGTTAATATTCATCTCATAATACAAAGGCAAAACTGCCTATAAAATCGATTTAGAACTGTCGTTTTTTAACACTACAAATATTTCTAAAAAGTGTAACGTATTTCTTACAAAACATTAGGATTTGTGAAAAAGCATATTTATTATTGTAATGTAATATAATTTTTACAATGCTAAATTATTTTCTATCCAAACCAGCTGATGACTTTTCGCGTCGAAAATTTTATCAAGACAATCGCTTTGTATTATTCATCTGGGTACTGATTACACTCATATTTGTAATTGATTCATGGGCAACTCATCGGTATAACAATTACCTTATTTTTGAGAATACTTTCAGAAACCTGATTCATGAAAGATCGTTTTATGGCTTTTACCCGGAGCTGCACGATGATGCGAACCATTATGGCCCTATTTTTAGTGTGCTTATAGCCCCATTTGCCTTAATGCACAACTGGATCGGGTTATTATTCTGGAATCTTTTTAACTGCTTTTTACTTTTTAAAGCCATTCAAACTTTGCCTTTAAGTGAAGATAAAAAGGTGATGATTGGCTACATTGCCGTGCCATGTTTAATCGAATCCATGCTCAATCAGCAATTTAATGCCGGAGCCGGGGCTTTAATGATTTTAAGTTATACTCAAATCAATAAAGATAAAGGAATCTGGTCTGCACTCTGTATTGTGCTAGGTACGTTTATTAAACTTTACGGTATAGTGGGCCTGGTATTCTTCTTCTTTGCCAAAAAAAAGCCTGCGTTTATAATGTGGCTCTTAATGTGGTCGGTAATCCTTTTTTTACTGCCAATGTTGTTTGCTTCTCCAGGTTTTATTGTGCACAGTTATGTTGATTGGAAAAATTCGTTGGTAGGGAAAAACATGTATAACGTTACCGGTATAGGCATAGATATTTCGATAATGGGTTTTTTCCGTCAATTATTCAATCTGCCTAAAATACCCAACCTTCTTTTTATAGGTTTGGGTGCACTATTGTTTATGTTGCCTTTTAGTCGCATTTCCAATTTTCATAAACCTAAATTTCAGTTGATGATCCTCTCTTCAGTATTGTTGTTTCCGATCCTTTTTAGTACTGGGGCTGAAGATTGTACATTCATCATTTCTATAACCGGTGTGGGCATTTGGTATATAAAAGAAAATAATAAAGCTCTAAAAAATGTTTTATTGCCAATTTTACTTTTCACCGCCTGCAATTTCCCCTTATTGCTTTTTCCAACCTATGCAAAAGCCCATCGCTTATCGTTAGCTGTACTTAGCTTCCCATATTTTTTGGTGTGGTTAAGAATTATTTACAATTCAACCAAAAATAGTTTCGTCTTTGCAGAAGAAGCAGAACCAGAAATGGTATCTGCGCTGATAGATTAAGTTTAATTTTTATTTTTTTTAGGTTTTGATATCCGTTTGCATAAACGGGTATTAAAACCTTTTTTGTTTTTAAGCTGTTTTATAGCTGTCTAATCAAAATTATTATGGATGATAAACTAAAAAACGGAAATGCTGATCGCACCAGGATCAACATCAATGAAGGTTATGAGCTAGATTATTGGTCGAACAAATTTGGCGTAAGCAAAGATAAACTCAAGGCGGTTGTAGAAACCGTTGGTACCTCTGCCCGTGCAGTTGAAGATTATTTAAAAAAATAAAAAAGTAAATATGAGTCTGGAAAAATATGTTGCCAAGCGTGATTTCTCTAAAACTGCCGAGCCTAAATCGGGTAAAAGCAATGATCGGAATAAGTTACATTTTGTGATTCAAAAACATGATGCATCCCGTTTGCACTATGATTTCAGACTCGAAATGGACGGTGTATTAAAAAGTTGGGCCGTACCAAAAGGCCCATCAACCGATCCAAAAAACAAGCGTTTAGCCATGATGGTAGAAGACCATCCTTATGATTATAAAGATTTCGAAGGCATTATCCCTCAGGGCGAATATGGCGGCGGAACTGTTATTGTATGGGATGAAGGCACTTATGAGCCAATTGAAGCCATTAAGGGTAAAAAAGCACAAGAAAAGCATCTTTTGGGCCAGTTAAAAGATGGCTCATTAAAAATAAAATTGAATGGAGAGAAGCTTCGTGGAGAATTTGCTCTTGTTAAAACCCATGGCATGGGCGAAAACGGCTGGTTGCTAATTAAACATAAAGATGATTACGCCTCCACAAAAGATATTACAAAAGAAGATAAATCTGTTCTTTCGGGAAAAACCATTGAAAAAATGGAGAAAACATCAGATAAAGTTTGGAAGGAAGGAAAAGAGCAGAAATTGAAACCCGAAAAAAAAAAGACTGAGCATAATACCACCAAACAAACCAAGCCGGTTGGAGAAGAAGCTACAGTTGATGGAAAGGCAATACTTAAGAAAGCAACAAAGTCGGCGATTCCAAAAAATATTAAGCCCATGTTGGCCACATTGGTTGATGAGCCATTTGATGATCCAAACTGGCAATATGAGGTAAAGTGGGACGGTTACCGCGCTTTGGCGTTTATCAATAAAGGTAATGTCGACATATTTTCAAGAAACAATAAATCCTTTAACGAAAAATTTTATCCAATCTATGATTTGCTTAAAGATTGGAAAATCAATGCCGTTATAGATGGTGAAATCCTGGTATTAAATGATAAAGGCATATCCAATTTTGGTTCATTACAGAACTGGAGGAGTGAGGCCGATGGAGAACTGGTATTTTATGTTTTCGATATTTTATGGTATGAAGGCAAAAACCTGATGGAACTTCCTTTGTACCAACGTCAGGCAGTATTAAATGAGGTACTGCCAACTGATGATGACCGCGTGCGTTTAGGGAAAGTTTTTAAAGCAAGTGGCGTTGATTTTTTCCATGCCGCCGAAAAAATGGGCTTAGAAGGGATTATTGCTAAAAAAACGGATAGTACCTATGCTACAGATCGAAGATCAAAAGAATGGCTTAAAATTAAGGTGCACAAACGGCAGGAAGTTGTAATTGCAGGTTTCACCAAAAACGAAGACACTTCAAAATCATTCAGCTCATTATTGTTAGGGGTATATGAAAAAGGGAAATTGCAATATGTAGGTAAGGTAGGTACAGGTTTTTCTGATAAATTACAAAAATCAATGATGGAGCAATTTAAACCCCTTATTGTTGACAAAACCCCTTTCGAAAGCATTCCCGATGTAAATAAACCTTCACGTTTCAGGCCAAATCCACCAAAAGCAAAAGCCACCTGGCTTAAGCCCGAACTGGTATGCGAAGTGGCCTTTACGGAGGTTACTGATGATGGTGTATTCCGTCATCCTTCCTTTCAGGGAATGCGCGAAGATAAAAAAGCCAAAGATGTAATCCGCGAGGAAGAAACAGCAACCGCCGAAATTGTGGCCGACGATAAAAACGATAATCAGCATGCTAAAGCAATTACACCACCAAAAGGAAAGCAGCCCAAAACACTTTTAAACCCTAAAGATGAAACTCAGGTAAGAAAAATTAAAGGTCACGAACTGAAGTTTACCAACTTGAGTAAAATTTACTGGCCGGAAGATAAGGTAACTAAAAGAGACATGTTTAATTACTATTATCAGGTAGCAGAATATATAATGCCTTATTTAAAAGACCGGCCGCAGTCGCTCAACCGCTTTCCCGGAGGCATACATGGACCAAGCTTTTATCAAAAGGATGTAAGAGGTAAGGCTCCTGATTGGGTTAAAACCTTTCCGTACGAAACCAGTGATGGAGAGAAAAAAGAATATTTGGTTGGCACAGATGAAGCATCACTGTTGTGGATGGCCAGTTTAGGATGTATCGAAATGAATCCCTGGTTTAGCCGTGCGCAAAGTCCAGATAACCCAGATTATTGTGTTATAGATTTGGATCCCGATAAAAATACCTTTGATCAGGTAATAGAGGCAGCACTCGAAACCAAAAAGGTATTGGATGCCTTGGATCTACCAAGTTTTTGCAAAACATCAGGTTCAACAGGTATGCACATATATATCCCCTTAAATGCAAAATATAGTTACGATCAAAGTCAGATGTTTGCCAAGATTGTGGTTAACCTTGTTCACAACCAAATTCCCGATTTTACTTCGCTTGAACGAATGATTGCTGCCCGTAAAGGTAAAATGTATTTAGATTTCTTACAAAACAGGCCAGGGGCAACCATTGCAGGCCCATATTCTTTACGACCAAAAATCGGAGCTACGGTATCTATGCCTTTGCACTGGGATGAAGTAAAACCAGGTTTGAAAATGAAAGATTTTAATATTTTTAATGCAATCGACCGTTTAAAAGTTGAAGGCGATTTATTTAAAGGCGTATTGGGTAAAGGAATCGACCTAAAAAAGGCAATTGGTAAAGCCAAAAGTGTTTTCGGATAAAACATTAATCTTTTAGAGCTTTCCTTATATTTGAAAAAAATTAAAAAATGATCGCACACCACGTTTTATTCTGGCTTAAAGCCGATACCACAGATGAGCAAAAAGTTGCTTTTCGCAATAGCTTACAAACATTAGAAAACATTGAAGTTGTTAAAACTTTTCACATTGGCGTACCTGCACCAATTGAGCGCGCTGTGGTAGATACCACTTATACCTTTAGCCTGTTGTTGTTGTTTAACGATCTGGCTGCACATGATGTTTACCAGGTACACCCTTTGCACAAGGCTTTCTTGGATGAATTTAAGGTTTATTTTGATAAGGTGATTATTTACGACGCCGCCTAAATAGCATGCCTCCGAACTATTCGGAGGCATTTTTGCTTAAAGGATTTTCCGCTATAATTGCTGACAAAAGCTACCAATTTGTATCCCTGTTACTTAATACTAAGTAATTTGTGATCCTTCAAAACCAAAATCTTTATGATTGCGTAAATATTTCAAATGGCAATCTCATGGAAAAAACCCCTACATTAATTAAAAGAGCATCTATTAGCGTCAATCTCTTGGATAGCATTAGAATAGGCGATTTATTAGCTGATGAATATGGAAAATCAGGTAAGGTTTGTGAAATCGAAAAGATTAAACGCCATGGTGAATTTTATTATTATTTTAAACTGCTCAAATCAGGTACCATACTGATTATTCTTTAGTCCTCAATTCAGCTTAACAAATTCATTATATTAGCGTTATGAGAAAATATCTTGTAGCCATAGGTTTTGTATTGCTAATTAATTATGCTGGTATAGCGCAAACCATAAAAGGGAATTACGCCATAAAAAATGTTCAAACCGGGCAATTGCTGAGGGTAAAAGATGCCAGCAAGAAAAATGGAACACCTTTAGTGGCTTACGATCCGCAAAATTGGAAATGTATGACCTGGAACTTTATCAACGTAGAAGGAAATAACTACAAGTTAAAAAATCTATTAACCGGAAAAACCTTTCAACCCAAGCAAGCTGATATTGCTTTGGAAGAACAGCCTTTAGCTTCAGGAAATAATAAGCAGCAATATGAATTTGAGCCTGCCGGAAAAGATAGTTACCTGATTAAGCTTAAGGGAACTGAGCTGTACCTCACACCTGAAGATAAAGAAGGGAAAAGCAATTCTGCCATTATTTTGGCGAAAAAATCAAATACAAAAAACCAGCAATGGACGATCTATGCACAATCTCCCACCATGTAAAACTAAAAAAGCTTCAAATCTTTAGATCTGAAGCTTTTTTTAATTGTTTGCAATGCTTAAAATTTATAAGATAAAGTTGTCATAAACTGGCGTGGTGGAATTGGATTCACGCTGTAGTTTTCATGCACAAAATAGTTTAGCTCGTTGGTAATGTTAGAAATCTTTGCCAACAATGAAATTTTTCTCCAGTTGTAACCGGCAGATAAATCAAAAGTGGTAAAAGCACTTAACGGAATTAACCTGCTGTATGCTTGTATTTTTGTGTCGTTATAGCCACCATTACGTGCACCTGTGTAATAAGCTGAAGCACCTAGTTTTAAACCTTTAACACTTCCTTCCTGGAAAGTATAAAATAAGGTACCGTTGGCTGTGTTTTTGGTAGAACCAACCAATCTTTGGCCTTCTACTACACCACCCAATGTAACTGTTCTTGTATCGTTTGGCTTAGCTGGTGTTGGTGCTGGTACGGTAAAAACTGTTTTATCCCGGGTTTCGGTGTAGCGGATAAAGTTATAGCTATAACCAGCTATAAAGTTCAATCCCTTAACAATAGTACCGGTAATATCAAGTTCCAAACCATCACTTAATGATTTTCCGTTAAGTTCTTTGATGTTTGTATCACCATTTGGTGCGCCTTGAGCATTAATTAACGCTTGCTGTGCAAATTTATCATTGGCAATCCTGTACCAGGTTAAATTAACCGATAACCTGCCTTTAAACAGATCGTTTTTAACACCAGCCTCATATTGCTGCAAAGTTGATGGATCTAAAGGGGCCAAATTAATATCCGTTCCGGTATTTTGAACAAAATTGCTCGAATAACTGGCATAAATAGACGTAGTTTTTAATGGTTGATAAATTAAACCAAATTTTGGAGTGAAAGCACTTTCAACTTTAGAATTATTTAAGCTGTTTACGCTTAAAGTTTGTACACCTGTTGCTAAAGTTGTTGTAACCGTTCTTGGTGTTTTTTGGAAAGTATAGCGTACACCAGCAAGTACTTTAAACTGATCAGTTATTGAAACTAAATCCTGTACAAAAGCTCCCATGCGGTATAATGGAGCAAATACTTCCGAAATTGTATTTACTGTAGGCTCAATTCCTGAACCGAAATAAGTGGAAGGATCAAGTAAGTTTACATTACCATAATTAAAACTGGTTAAGTTATTGTTGAATGTAAACCCACCACTTGTAGTACGCGATTGATCAGCATCTGCACCAACCAATAAAGTATGGGTAATGTTTCCTGTTTTAAAATAACCATTTAAGTTTATCTGCTCATTGTAAGTAAACTCTTTCGTTTTAGAGCGGGTTACATTACGGGCAGCAAAGCCATAAGGAAGCGGATTTGTAGCTACTTTAGTATCTGCAAACGGGCGTTCAGCACTAAAATAATTACGGTTGTACGATTGTAAGTTGGCCAGTATGTTCAGCTTCCAATTATCATTAAATCTATGGTTTATGTTTAGCTGCGAAGTAACTGTGTTTGTTTTATTGTATGCCCATGGCGCATTTACGAAAGCTTTTCGGCCTATATCTGCAATCTGATTTTCAACCGTTCCTATACCAAAATCGGGTGTCATATTGCTCTTTAAATAGTCGCCTTGTAATAAGATGTCTGTTTTATCGCTTATTTTATAAAGTAAAGATGGATTAACATAAATCCGGTTAGAATTTACGCTGTTTCTAAAACTTGCCGCATCTTCATAAGTGCCTATTACCCTGAAAGCTAAATTTTTGGTAATCGGGCCATAAATATCTCCTGTAGGTTTATACATGTCGTAGCTCCCTGCACGCATGGAAACTTCGCCACCATATTCAAATTTTGGTTTTTTTGTTACCAAATTAACTACTGCTCCACCGCTTACACCACCATAAAGCAATGCTGCGCTTCCTTTTAAAACCTCAACCGATTCTAATGTACTGGTTTCGGGCATGCCACCACTGGTTGCACGAGAGCCATTTTTAAATACGTTGTTTGCACCTAAACTATAACCGCGGGCAAAAAAAGTTTCGCCACTCACTGAACCACGGTTTTCACCAAAAGCAACCCCGTTTACATTTTTAAGCACATCGCTTAAGCGGTTGGCTTGTATATCGGTAATCACCTGGTTTCCGATAATCTGTACGGCTTGTGGTAAATCCATTGGTGCAATTGCTATTTTACCCAGGTTTACCGGCTTTCTGTTGGGTGTTTTGTAACCGTTAATGGCTACCTCATTTAATTGTGAAGAAGATTCGGCAATGGTAAAATCAGCATTTACGTTTTGGCCAGCTGTAATGGTGATTGATTTTTCTTGCGCAGCTATTCCAATAGCTGATGTTTTAATGGTGTAAGTGCCCGGAGCTATATTTTTGATGGTAAAATTACCTTTTTCATCAGTTTGAGTAGTTTTGTTTGTGTTTTTTAATCCAACACTTACATATCCGGCCGGATTGCCATCACTTGTTTTAATGGTACCGGAAACCGATCCGTTTTTAGGTTGTGCCATTGTAGTTACTGCGAAGAACAGAAACAAGGCTATAAAATTTAAAAAGAAGGTAAATTTTCTATCCATTTTTATTTAGATTAATTCTTAGTTGGCGCAAAGGAACTATTTTTGAAGCGGATTATCAAAATTATTTTTATTTATTCTAAATAAGATTTAAACATTAGCCTGTCTTGAAAAATACGCTGTGTGATGGAATGCGTATATTAGAATGTTCTATATCGAATTATGCCAAGTAATCAAGACCATTTTTATTCAAATCTTGCTGTAAATAAAATTCCTTTATCGCAGTTATTGCTAAAAAATAACTTGTTCAAGGAAATACCTGAAGATTGGCATGTAATTATTACCGATATAAAAAGTTCAACCGTGGCTGTTAATTCGGGGCTGCACGAAACCGTAAATTTAATTGCTACAGGAAGTATTGTTACAGTGCTCAACATTGCTTTTAAGGCCAATATTCTTGTTCCTTTTTTCTTCGGTGGGGATGGAGCCACATTTATTGTTCCGGCCAGTATGGTAGCTGAGGTAATGAAATCGTTGTTAAAATACCAGGAAAACACCCTGCAAAATTTTAATCTTGATTTAAGAGCCGGAATTGTTGCAGTAGAAAAAATATACCATAAAGGCCATCAACTTAAAATCAGCAGATACAGCAATTCAGGAACACTTTCCATTCCCATTGTTTTAGGCGATGGACTTGCCTATGCAGAGCAAATTATCAAGGGAGATGATTACCTGTTATCTGGCCATGATCCATCAAGCGATGAAATAGATTTAAGCGGTATGCAATGCCGCTGGGACAAAATTGAACCACCCGAAAATAGTGAAGAGGTGGTAACACTTATCGTAATTGCACAAAAATTTGCTGAACAAGCAGAAGTGTTTAGTAAAGTTATTCGTCATCTCGATCAGATTTATGGTACCGCAGAAAAACGTCAGCCAATTTCTGTATCGAAACTTATTTTTAGAACCAGCTTTAATAGTTTGGGTAAAGAGATGAAACACCGTTTAGGTAAGGTTAAAATTTTCGAATTGATTAAATCCTGGTTCATCAATGTTTATGGCTACATCTACTTTAGAACCGAAAGCGGTAAAAATTACCTGAAACAACTGGTAGAAATGTCGGATACATTGGTAATTGACGGAAGAATTAACACGGTGATTACCGGAACAGAAAAACAGCGTTTGGCTTTGCAGAAAGAATTGGATAAAATTGAAAAAGATGGCCGCATTTTATATGCCCTTTATGTAAGTGGCGAATCGATTATGTCGTGCTATGTTAGGGATTTAGATGATGATCACATTCATTTTGTTGATGGTGCTGAGGGAGGTTATACGCAGGCCGCCAGTGTGTTGAAACAAAAAATAAAGGATAAATTAGTCGTAAATGAGTAGATTTTTAAAAAACCCGCCTAAGATCAATCATTCCATATAGCGGGAATATTCAAATAAAAAACACAATCTCAAATGCTTATTTGTTGTTATCAAATGAGCATTTCATCGGTAAACCCTGTAAATGGGGCAATCATTAAAACCTATCAGGAAGATTCGGAAGAATCAATCAGTCAGAAAATAGAGCAGGTTCATCAATCCTGGCTAAAATATAAAGATACAGACTTTAAAAGTCGCGGCAATTCACTCTTGCAGGTATCTAAACTATTAATTGAGCGTAAAAACCACCTGGCCGAACTTATGGCCTTAGAAATGGGAAAACCATTAAAAGATGGTGTAGCTGAGGTACTTAAATGTGCATCGGTTTGTGAATATTATGCTAAAAATGGTGATGAATCCCTTTCCGATCAGGTAGTTAAAACAAGTGCAGCCAAAAGTTATGTCAGTTTTCAACCCATTGGGGTAGTGCTGGCCATTATGCCCTGGAATTTTCCTTTTTGGCAAGTGTTCCGTTTTTTAGCCCCTGCGTTAATGGCCGGCAATTGCGGCGTTTTAAAACATTCTTCGGGCGTTACCGGCTGCGCAATCGAGATTGAAAAAGTAATTGTAGATGCAGGTTTTCCAGCCAATGTATTTAAGACACTGGTTTGCAGCAGCAAAGCCATACCGAAAGTAATCGAAAATCCATACATCAAAGCAGTTACCCTAACGGGAAGTACCGAAGCTGGACAAAAAGTAGCCGAACAGGCCGGGCAATTAATTAAAAAAACTGTTTTAGAACTAGGTGGGAGCGACCCTTACCTCATTTTAGCAGATGCTGACCTAGAAAAAGCAGCCAAAATATGCGCTAATGCCAGGTTAATCAATAACGGCCAAAGTTGTATTGCGGCCAAAAGATTCATTGTGGTAAAATCTGTTGCCGAAAAATTCACACAACTGTTTAAAACAGAAATGGAAAGTAAAACAACTGGCGACCCTTTAAAGGAGGAAAATGATTTGGGACCAATGGCTCGAGCAGAGCTGCGGGATGAATTGCATCAACAAGTTTTGAAAAGCATTGAACAAGGCGCAAAATGCATTTTAGGTGGTGAAATTCCAAAAATGGATGGCAAACATGCTTATTACCAGCCAACAATAGTTAGTTGACGTTACAAAGGGCGTACTGGCTTATCATGAAGAGATATTCGGGCCTGTAGCTGCTGTTATCACTGCAAAAGATACTGAAGATGCCATCAATATTGCAAATGATACCAATTTCGGATTGGGTGCAGCTGTTTTTACAGAAAATTTGGAACTGGCAGAAGATATTGCCAGGAACAAACTGGCCGCTGGTTCTTGTTTCGTAAATGAGGGAGTGAAATCTGATCCGGCTTTGCCTTTTGGTGGCATTAACCAATCTGGTTATGGTCGCGAATTGGGAATGTTTGGCATCCATGAATTTGTAAATATTAAAACCGTTTATATTAAATAATTGAATACATATGAAAGCGATAAGAATCCATGAGCATGGCGGCCCCGAGGTTTTATCAATTGATGAAATACCGGTACCCCAACCTGCGGCAGATGAAGTATTGATTAAAGTACATGCTACAAGTGTAAATCCAGTAGATTGGAAAATAAGGGAAGGACTACGGAAAGAAAAATTTCCTTCAAAATTACCACTTACATTGGGCTGGGATGTTTCCGGAACGATAGAAGAAATCGGTAATAAAGTAAGCGGTTTTAGAAAAGGCGATGAGGTTTACGGCAGGCCCGACCCAACAAAAAATGGCGCTTATGCCGAATATATTGTGGTAAAATCGAATATTATTGGTTTTAAGCCTTCAAGCATTGGGCATACAGAAGCAGCAGCGGTACCCTTGGCTGGTTTAACGGCATGGCAAGGACTTTTTGATCATGGATTGTTAAAAGCGGGGCAAAAAGTGCTGATTCACGCAGCGGCTGGTGGAGTTGGCACATATGCCGTTCAATTTGCCAAATGGAAAGGTGCACATGTAATCGGCACCGCCTCAAGCGCAAACATAGATTTTTTAAAACGTTTGGGTGCCGATGAAGTGATTGATTATAAAATGGAAGATTTTGAATCTATTTTAAGCGATGTTGATCTTGTACTGGATACCATAGGTGGAGATACACAGTTAAAATCTTTGAATATCCTTAAAGAGGGCGGGCGGGTAATTACCACTTTAATGCCCGAATTTACTGCAGAGGCTAAAGCGAAAAAGCTACATTTAACGGGCTTTATGGCACAATCTATCCCAGCTCAATTGGCAGAAATTGCAGCATTGATCGATTCAGGGAAGGTTAAACCCATTATAGAGAAAGTTTTACCTTTTACCAGTGCAAGGCAGGCCCAAACCGAAAGTGAACAGGGCCATACCCGTGGAAAAATTGTTTTGCAGGTGATTTAACTCAAAATTTTGGGGTTTATTCAACACTACATCAAAATAAATTTAAATGGTTCAATTGGTGTGTTTATTGCATACCAATTGAGCTGTTTTACTCCAGGTAGATATCTTTGCTAACATCCCGCTCTACTACATTTGCAGATTGTGGCTGAATGATCACAAATTTGATAATAGTATACTCTGATTTAATTCTATCCCTCAACCGATCGATAGCATTGGTTAAATCTGTTGTATTTAAATCCGCTTTAAAGGTAAGAATGAGCACCAATAACACCTCTTTTGGTGATTGATATTGGGAAAGGATACTGGTAACAGTTATTACATCACCATCATTTTCTACCAACTCTTTAATCTTCTGTTGCGTTTCGGTTGTTAATCCTTCACCCATCAGCAAACTCCTGCTTTCTCTTGCCAGGATAAATGAAACAAAAATCAGTAGTGTGCCAACCAAAACAGAAGCTAATCCATCTAAAAATGGCATATTGAGGTTATGGCTAAGCACCATGAAAATAAATACAATTAATAAGCCCAATACGGCTGCACCATCTTCAAACAGTACCAAAAAACCCGATGGATCTTTACTTTTAATAATGGCTTTCCACCACGGTAAACCTTTCCGGGTTTTGTCAAATTCTTTCATGGCCACGATCAGTGAAGCACCTTCGAAAATAAACGACAAACCCAATACCACATAATTCCACGTAGGGTTGCCCAATGTTTCGGGATGGCGTATATGTGAAATGCCCTGAGAAATAGATACTACGCCACCAAGTCCAAAAATCATGATGGAAACAATGAACGACCAGAAATACAATTCTTTCCCGTAACCAAATGGGCGGGATTTATCTGGTGGTTTAACGCTTCTTTTTAAACCATAAAGCAATAATAATTGGTTGCTCGTATCAACAGTAGAGTGGATGCCTTCGGCAATCATTGATGAGCTATTGGTAAAAGCGCCTGCAATAAATTTGGTAACTGCAATTAATAAATTGGCCGCTAAGGCACTATAAATAGAATTGTTGGCTCTTGCCATAAATTTAAGAAATGTAAAGGATTTATTTCTTAAACGATTTTTATGAGATTTGGTTTTAAATCGAAACGTTTAGCAAAATCGTTATCTCGTAAAGGCTTTTTTGGCAAAAAAGCAATCTTAAAATCACAACCCGTGTGCGCTTTAAGATTGCTCCATGCTTGTAAATAAAAACGCTCTACCGAATCATCCATTGCCAATTGCCTGTCAATGGGTTTAATTTAGGGTGCTTCTAACTTAATATTTCATTAATCAGCTGTATTTCAGCAGCACTAAATACTATGTTATCTAAAGCTTTAATTGAATCTGTAATTTGTTCTGGCTTGCTGGCACCTATCAACACAGTCGTAATGCGATTGTCTTTCAATATCCAAGATAAAGCCATATGTGCTAATTTTTGTCCTCTCGACTTTGCTACCTCATTCAACTTGCCAATTACTTCCAGTTTTTCGGGTGTTAGGTTACTTTCTTTCAAAAACACACCACTGGTTGCTACTCTCGAATCAGCAGGGATACCATGCATATACTTATCGGTAAGCAGCCCTTGCGCCAAAGGAGAAAATGGGATACAACCTACACCATTATCTGCCAAAACAGCTAATAAACCATCCTCTACCCAGCGTTCAAACATCGAATATTTTGGCTGGTGGATTAAACAGGGTGTGCCATTATCTTTTAAAATTTTAATTGCTTTTGCAGCTTCATCGGCTCTGTAATTTGAAATACCCACATAAAGCGCTTTTCCTTGCTGAACCATTAAACTTAATGCGCCCATGGTTTCTTCAAGTGGTGTTTCTGGATCGGGGCGATGGTGATAAAAAATATCAACATAATCCAATTTCATGCGTTTTAAGCTTTGATCCAGGCTCGAAACCAGATATTTTTTTGATCCCCAGTCTCCATAAGGGCCATCCCACATGGTATAACCAGCTTTACTTGAGATAATCATTTCATCACGATACCCTTTAAAATCTTCGTGTAAAATTTTTCCGAAAACTTCTTCAGCAGAACCTGGAGGCGGACCATAATTATTGGCTAAATCGAAATGGGTAATTCCATTGTTAAAAGCAGTATAGATTAAATTCTTGCTATTTTCAAAAACGTTTACATATCCGAAATTATGCCATAAGCCCAAAGATATAGCTGGCAATTTGATGCCACTGTTTCCGCAACGGCGATAAAGCATTTTATCGTAACGGTCTGTTGAAATTTTTTGATTCATATTTGGGATTTGATTGCCACAATAATAATCAGTTTAAGCGAATTTTAATTAAAAATGCCATAAAATTTATGTCTTAAACAGTGGTGATTTGCGAAATTCTTAATCGGGAGGGGTTTTCGACTTAATGTGCGCCTGTTTCTTGCCGAACCAATAACCGGCTTTATAACTACGAAAAGATGTTAAAATTTAATGAAGGGATAAAGAATGATAGTGAAACTTATAAGTAAATTTATTGTTTCTACGTTTTGTGATCACTAATTCTACAAATCGTCTCATTGAAGTGGTTAAAGTAAATTATTCTTTACTATGTGCATTTTGAATCTTCTAAATCGTTTTATTTGTAAAGTTAAGTGATATACTTATATTTAAAAACTTAAATAATTCTAAACCAAGTATTCCATTTTATGAAATTAAAATCATTAGCGGGCTTCGGCGTTCTGGCTGCAATTGGATTTGCATCTTGCCAATCTGAAACAAAAAAATCTTCATCAACTGATAGTTTAAAAAGCGACTCTGCCGCAGTTGTAAAACTTGTTGCAGATTCCTTTAAAAAAGAAATTGATGGTAAGCAAACTGCCCTTTATACCTTAAAAAATAAAAATAATGCTGAAGCTGTTTTTACCAATTATGGTGGGCGCATAGTTAGTTTACTGGTGCCAAATAAAGATGGAAAGCTGGTAGATGTAGTGGTGGGTTTTAAAAGTGTAAACGATTACGAAAAATCAACAGAACCCTATTTTGGAGCAACAATTGGAAGGTATGGCAACCGAATAGCTAAAGGTAAATTTACGCTTGAAGGGAAAACATATTTATTGTTTACCAATAATGGACAAAATACGCTCCATGGCGGCAAAAAAGGCTTTCAATACGTGGTTTGGGATGCTACACAACCCAATGCAAATACTTTGGTGCTTCACTATTTATCAAAAGATGGCGACGAAAATTTTCCTGGTAATTTAGATGTTAAGGTTACTTATACACTTACTGATGACAATGAATTGAAAATGGATTATGAAGCTAAAACAGATAAAACCACGGTTGTAAATTTAACAAACCATGCCTTTTTTAATTTAAATGGCGATGGAAGCGGTGAAATTTTAAATCACGAGGTACAAATCTATGCGGATGAATATACTCCTGTTGATTCGACCTTGATTCCTACCGGCAAAATTGAAAAAGTTGCAGGAACGCCCTTCGATTTTACTAAAGCAACTGCTATTGGCGCACGCATAAACGATAAAAATGAGCAATTAACTTTCGGAAAAGGTTACGATCATAATTATGTACTGAATAAAACAAAGGCAATGGGCATGTTTCATGCAGCTACGGTTAAAGGAGATAAATCGGGAATTGTAATGGATATTTATACACAAGAACCTGGTTTACAGTTTTATAGCGGAAACTTTATGCAAAGCAAAAACACTTTTAAAACAGGTGCTAAAGATGATTTCAGAACAGCTATTGCGATGGAAACCCAACATTTTCCAGATTCTCCAAATCAACCAGCATTCCCGTCTACCGTTTTAAAACCCGGGCAGGTATATAAAACAAGCTCGATTTACAAATTTACCAAATAATCGTTTTGGCGATCCCTACATCTCAATGATGATAACATGAGTATGCGGCCTGTAGCAATACGGGCCGTATTTTTTAAAAAAGATCCTGCAATATAGGATCAGTATAATCTTCTATAAAAGCGATAATATTATTATAAGCACCAAATTCTTCTTTGGTATGCATGGTAGTTAATGCTACACATCTCATCCCTGCATTTTGTGCCGCTTCTACACCTTTTGGTGCATCTTCAAATACAATACATTCATCAGCACTTATACCTAAAATTTCTGCTCCTTTAGTAAAAGTTTCAGGGTCGGGTTTACTGATTACTACATCTTCAGCACTTACAATCGTTTTAAAATACGAACGGATATTTAAGTTATCCAACACAAAATCAATGTTGAAAGGTATAGCCGCTGAACCAATTGCCATTTGGATACCTGATTGTTTTGCCTTTTCCAAAAAATCGCCCAAACCTGCAATTAAGGTTAAGTGCTTTTTGTAAGCTGCCTGGTACCTGTGCTCTTTTTCGATAGAAATCTGATCAATTTGTTCCTGTGAGAAATGACCAACCCCAAAAACGCGTTCCAAAAGATCCTGATTTTTTCCATACATCTGCTTTTTAACAGCATCAAAGCTGATACTTGCACCTAAATCCTGGGTAAGAATGTTATGCCATGCATGATTGTGAAAAGCCATGTCGTTAATCATGGTGCCATTAAGATCGAAAAGAAAAGCTTTCGGTTTATTATTAGTCATGACAACAAAACTATCAGATTTTTTTTATGATTTTGTCAAAACATGGTTATCATGTTAAAATTTAACAAATAATCTGTTTTTCTAATTGAAATTAGGTCTGAAGTACAAAATTAATTCTCCACAACAGTAATTTTTAGGCGGTTGCATTCGTTTTGATATTTGGAAATCCCGTATACAAGTAATAGCTTGCATCTTATTACCAATTGGGACATAATGTTATGACTGCTGCCAATCATGAAAGTGATCTTTTAATTAGTTATCTAAATGGATTGCAGCCGCTTAGCAAAGAAATTGTCGACCGTGCAAAAGCTGAAACATTTAAAATCTCTGTCCGTAAAAATGAAATCCTCCCTTGTGTAAATGATATTGAGGGAGATTGTCTTTTTTTTATTTTAAAGGGCTTGGTAAGAGGCTTTATTGTTGATGAAGGCAAAGATATTACTGCATGGTTAACGGCCGAAAATCATTTAATCGGAAGTATCCGAAATCCGGGTACAGTCGTTGCAACTTACAAAGAACAATATCAGGCATTGGAAGATTCAGAGTTGCTGATACTTCCTTATCGTTTTATCGACGAGATTTATGTTGAATTCCCTGAAACCAATATTTTAGCCCGTAAATTGTTGGCGATACATTTTCACCAGTCTCAGGAACGTTCCATCCTGTCGCGTATTCCTTCTGCCGAAGCCCGTTATAAGCAATTTAATGTTGGGCATCCCACAATAAAATCGAGGGTTCCACTCAAGTTTTTGGCCAGTTATCTTGGCATGCGGATCGAAACCCTGAGTAGAATCAGGAAGAAAAACAAACCCGAAAAAGAAAAGTAATGTTATGCTTTTTTCTTGTTGAAATAAAAATAACATAGCGGAAAAAGACAGATTAATCCCAATAAAAAGCCTCCTACAGTATCTGTAAACCAATGTGCACCAAGGTAAATCCGTGATGGAGCAATGGCAAAAACCAGAAACGCTGATAGGTAGGTAACCACATTTTTAGTCACTTTAGGAATGTTTTTAGCTGTGTTCATGATGATTATCAAAAATCCGAAAAAGAGTGTGTACGAAAGCACGTGTCCGCTTGGATAACTTTGAAAACGGTTTACTTCCACTAACCGAACATAAAATGCAGTAGGGCGGGGGCGGTTAATTATATTTTTAATGCCCAGGATAATTAGTCCTGAAAGTAAAACAGTAGATATAAACATGCCTTCACGTTTGTATTTTTTCCAGTAGAATATACCAGCTACAATTAAAACTGAAAGCAAAGAATAGGGAAGTTCGCCAAAAAAACTAATGGCCAGCATTACCTTATCCAGCCAATCTGCATGAAATTGCTGAATAAATAAGGAAATTTTAATGTCGAAAGCTAAAATAGGATGGTTTGCGATAAAAATACTTAAAAAAGTGAATGCAGCTATTAGAATAATCAAGGCTACAATAAGTGTATTGCGTTTTAAAAAAGTGGGCATAGGCAGATCGAAAACCAAAACTATGAATTTTAAACTAAATGATACATAATATAGATTTTTTAAAGATGAAAATCCCTCATCATCCAGCATAATCTATATAATTTATCGAGTACAGCATACGGAATGTTCATCTTTTTTGATTTATTTATTGGTTATCAAGTAGAATAAAAAATACAGTCTGCAAAAATATTCATCAAGGAAATAAAACTATTCATCAAGGAAATACACCTGTCTGTATAACCTGTTATGAAATATGGAAAGGAATTCTAATCTTCACAGTAGATAATAAGGATATCTATGCTTACGAGGTCGGCAGGATTAATTTCCTGCCGACTGAAGAGGCACCAAAATCGACATTTTTCCTAAAATAATAGCTTTGTATTAACGCTCCAGCCAAGCCTACCTCCTAAAAACTAGGAGGGGCCTAGGTTGATTAGATTTCTCTTTTTTTTAGCCAAATATTTTTGTTAAACAATTTGCTTTTTTGAGGGGTTTCTTAAATATGGAATCAAAACCATATCCTGAGGAATCGATTAAAATACCACGCTTTGAAGAGCGCGCTGGTTTTTATACTACATCCAAAAGGAGTAGTAATATGGCCAAGATTAAGGCGAAAAATAGTTTGCCCGAGTTAAAACTGAGAAAAGCACTTTGGGCAAAGTGAATCCGTTTCAGAATTCATCCGAAAAATATTCCTGGCAAGCCTGATCTCATCATCAATAAATACCGGTTGGCCATATTTGTAGATGGAGATTTTTGGCACGGATACAATTGGGAAGAAAAGAAAACTGCTTTAAAAACAAATTCAAAATTTTGGATTCCAAAAATTGAGCGGAATATGCAAAGAGATCAACAAATTAACCATCAGCTAAATGCGAAAGGTTATACTGTAATGCGGTTTTGGGAGCACGATATAGAAAAGAAACTGGCCAGTTGCGTTAATCAGGTTTTACTTTATGTTGAGGCTGCCAAAACAGCCATCATACCTCGTTTTGATGGTTAATAAAGCTATTTCACTATAATCTGTTTCGGATCAGTTACCACAATCTGTTTTTTTCCTTTAAACTCGCTTACAATTCCGGTTACACAAATTTTATTTCCCATAAACATTGTTGAAGGCTCAGAAGGGAATTTGCCGATATCTTCTTTATTTACCACAACAGTAATCAGTTCTTTTGGAAAGGCACCACCCAAATTAATCAGGGTTAGTTTATCCAGGGCTTTTGTGCTGTACACAGAATCGCAAATGGTTACATTTTTACCTAAATAATCAGCAGCATCTTTAGCCAACACTAAGGTTTGGCTTTTTGCGTAAAATGCTACGCCACAAAGCAAAAAAAGGAGAGATAATTTTTTCATAAATGGGATAATTTTAATGAAAATGGTTTAACAAAGGTAAGGTGAATTTAATATAAATCAAGTGTTATAAAAAAACGGGTAGAAATACCATGTGTGAAGGATTATGTCAACCTTTAATTTAGTGAATTCTATTATTTTCGATTTAATGCGTTTTAGGTAGATTTTGGTTTTAGTAAATTTGTAAATGATACGAAGTAATTTTTGTCGCTATTCAGTTAATATCCGTAATTTGCTTCTTTAATTTGCAAAAGGCAAACCCTAATTCTGATGAAAACCAAGCTATTTTCTTTTATATTTTTCTTAGTGTTTGTAATTCAGTTATATGCAGAATATGCCAATAATATTGATCTGCGTAATTTTTCAAAACCGCTCATTGCAATAGTGCTTTTGGTTTGGCTTTTCTTGAGTACAAATCTTAAAGGCCGTTTTCATAAAAGAATTTTTACGGGATTAATCTTTGCATTGGTGGGAGATATTTTGCTCATGCTGCAAAATGGTAAACCGAGTTTTTTCGTTTACGGACTTATTGCTTTTCTAGTTTGCCATATCTTTTACATCAGGGCTTTTACGCTTGATCATAAATCCAATCCAAGTCATAAAACACCATATTTTTTATGGGCTGTTGGGGCATTTGCAATATTTTGCTCAGGTTTGTTTTTCTATTTGCAGCCAAAGCTTGGGGCAATGCAATTTCCGGTATTAATGTATGCAATTATCATCTGCATCATGGTGCTTATGGCTGTTAACCGTTACGGAAAAGTGAATATTTTTAGCTTTAAACTGATTTTATACGGGGCACTGTTTTTCCTGTTATCAGATAGTGCATTAGCGGTAAATAAATTTGCGCAACCCATTCCACAAAGCGGGGCTTTAATTATGGCCAGTTATATGATTGCGCAGTATTTAATTGTTTATGGAACAATATCCCGGCAACTTGTGGTTACCAGAACCGAAATTTAATTTATCGTGTAGGTGATATAAAGTCATGATATTAATTATTTCTTCTCCTTATCTAAAACTGTAAAAACCTGTACCAACCTTTCCCCATTTTCATCCACTAAAGTTAAAGTATGTTTACCTGGTGCCGGACTAATGGCCAATTGATGAAAATTTGTTGTTGTAGCTACATATTCATTATCAATATGCCAGTAAATTTTCGAACTCGAATTCCGATGTGCTGCGTTTAATACAATTTTTCCTCTGGTGCCATCCAGTTCAATAGGAATATATACAATAGCGTTATTTTTAGGGTATATTACTTCCATTACACTGTTTCCTCCCACGGTATTGCACCCTTCTTTAAAAGGCGGAAGGTTTTTGTAATCGCTATTTTTTATTTTATAATAATATTCCATCGCGGGCGGTAAAATAAACCAGCTTTTGTGTTGCATATTGGTAACACTTTCACATTGATCGGTAACCCTGTAACTTCCTGATTGATCCAGATGAACTAACTTATGATAAGGACAAACCGTCGTTTTTTCTCCCGCAGATGGAACCATTTCTTCATTAACGTTTGTGCAATATTCGCCAGCTTTATAACCACTTTGTTTGCAAATTTTAGTTTTTTTGAGTTTGGTTACTGGTGTTTCAAACCATTTTCCGTTCGGTAACAATCTAAAAATATCGAATAAAACGGGTGCAGCAGCTTCAATGCCTACCAAGCCTGGCCTGCCTTCGCCATCGGCATTTCCTACCCATACGCACACTACATAATTGGGTGTCAACCCTACCGCCCAGGCATCACGAAAGCCGAAACTGGTTCCTGTTTTCCAGGCTACTCTTTGCGAGGAAGAAAATTGTTCCCATAAGCCTTCATCTCCAGGACGCATAACCTCCTCCATCGCATTAAAGGTTGCCCATATCGAACCATGATCTAAAAAGGAATTGCGTTGATAATCTTTTTCTGCTTTTTCATTCCTTTTAAAATAGGTGGCTGGTTTGTAATCTTCGGTATTGTAAAGTCCTTTATAAGTGTTAAAATGATTTAGCGTGCGCACCATACCCATATAGGTATTGGCAAGATCCCACATTGTAACTTCACTGCCGCCTAATATTAATGATAAGCCGTAATGATCTGCAGGTTGATTTAAAGTGCTTATTCCAAGTTTTTTTAACTTATCGTAAAAACGTTCATATTTGTATTGTTGCAACATTTTTACTGCAGGGATATTTAATGAGCGGCTTAATGCTTTGTCTGCAGCAATAGCTCCATCATATCCCAGATCATAGTTTTGAGGTGAATAACCTGCAATTTGAGTCGGGATATCTGGAATTAAAGTGTGTGGTAAAATAAAGCCGTCATTCATCATACTTGCATATAATAACGGCTTTAAGGTACTCCCAGGACTACGTGGCGCTTTAATCATATCAACATGGCTTTGCAAGTCGGCATTTTCCGGTTGATAAATATTTCCTACGTAACTTACTACCTCTCCCGTTTTTGCATCAAGTACCAAGGCGGATATATTGTTGATATCGTTTGCGCGATAGCGGTTATTGTACCTTTTTAAAATGGCATTAACCTTAAGTTGGATATTTTCATCCAAAGTGGAGGTGATTTTAGTTGAAAAGTGCGCTAAACTTGCTTTTTCGGCCTTGAATCGATTTAATAAGTGCGGTGCATTTTGGGGTAAGGGCATAGGTTTGCCTGGAACAGGTTCTAATTTAGATAAATTGGCGGTTGCCTGATCAATATATTTTAATTGAGCGAGTTTATCCAATAGATCGTTCCTTTTTTTTATCAATCGTGTGGCGTTTTTACCTGGATGCACCAACGACGGACTGTTTGGGAGAACGGCCAACGTTGCCATTTCCCCCCATGAAAGCGTTTTTGCATTGCGGCCGTAATATCGCCAGCTTGCTGCTTCTAATCCAACCACATTGCTTCCAAATGGTGCATTTGCAGCATATAAACCAATTATTTCTTCTTTAGAATAAGTTGTTTCCAATCGAATGGCTAAAATTACCTCTACTAATTTTTGCCAAACTGTTCGGTTTTTTTTCCGCGACAAGCGGATTACCTGCATGGTTAATGTACTTCCTCCACTTACCACACTCTTCGCATTCCAGTTTTGCCGCATTGCCCTGCTCATGGCCAAAAAATCAATGCCGAAGTGGTTGTAGAACCGCTTATCTTCGAAAGCGATAATACAATCCTTAAATTTTATGGGTACGCTATCTGCAACCGGAAATCGCCACTGCCCATCGCTTGCAATTGCAGCACTAAGTAAATTACCATTGCTGGCTTCAATTACGTAGGAAGTTGGAGTTTTGAATAGTTTAGAAGGCAGTGAAAACAGAAATGCCAAAAGCAAAGCAAAACAAATGAGATCGGAAATGAGGAATGCTTTTGGAGTTTTGATCATTTTTGATTTTTTCTGTTGCAAGCTAGAAGGTTCCTAAAACCTACGAGGTTTAAACTAGTTAGATTTCGGTCAGTGGAGACATGGACCAAGGCTTCTGTTTTTATTTTATGCCGCGGTTATTATTCTTTTAAGTCATGGTCAGCCAATTTAACCTATTGATTTTAATTATAAACACTCATCTAACTTCTCGATAAGCCATTTATTTATTTTTATAAAATAGCGCAATGTGGAATAGATAAGTATTTGTTCGCTTGGGTTTTATGGATATGATCAATGCGGGCCTTAAATAATATTCAATCAAATTATTTATCAAGTGCTTTATTTAACAATGCTTCAAAAACTGGCTGAAAATATGTTAAAACTTTATCATTTATTAGTTTATAATTTTCTTTATCAAAAACCACATCATCAAATTTTTGATTTTTGTAACTATTTGTTAGAACTACTTTAAAATCACTGCTTCCTTTCAAATACCTAATTATTGAAAAGTTATAGAACAATATCGGTCGCTTATCATACATACTCAATGTTGCAATACCAAAATCATGATGAAAGCCATAAAACATTTGCCTTGGGTCTGCCATTTTATAAGAATTTTTTTTTCTAATTATTATAATTTGATCCAGGTTATTTTTAATGCAGAACTCTTCTGCATAAGCAACCATTTTTTTGTATTTATATCGCCTATCAAAATATTCAAGTTCTTTAAAATCGAAATTTTCAAATTGTTCATTTTGAACGTTTTGCTTATTTAAATAAGCAGTTAAATACGTCAATACATTAAAATCCAGATCATTTTCTGCAAGTACCTTTGGATTTAAAGCCCCTTTTAGGTAAACATAACCCATTTGGTAATTAATGTCTGATACGATTCCGGTTTTTTGTGCAATGGAACACAACGGAATAAGAAAAATTAAAATTGTAAATATAGTTTTCATTTTACTTAGTTCTATTTATTTCGCCAAAACCGATTTTATCTTATTAAGCTGTGGTTTGTATGTTGACGAACCATCAAATAGGTTTAAACTTGTTAAATTTCGGTCCGTGGATACACGGACCGAGGTTTATGTTTTTTTACCCAATTTATCTTACTTCACCACCTGTACCCATTTTCCTACTTCCGTGGCTGAAATGTCATTGTTGTACATGGCTTCACATTGTACTGCCGATAAATAGTACTTACCAAGATAAGAGGCATTAAGCAATACTTTATAAACCAGACTTTCGCCTTCTCTTACATTGAAATAAGTGAATACGCGATCATCCCTGATATCCTGATAAGTAAATGGCGATGAAGCCAATATACTTTGGTTATCATTAACACGGGTATTGATGATTTCCCATCCCGAAGGGAAAATCTGTGTCAATGCCATTTGTTCATAATAGCCCATTCTGCCTGGATTTTTTACCGTCACTTCTGCATAAAAATCGGTGCCTTGCTTTAAAGTTGTCGGATCTAATACTTTACCATTTAAACGTTTGTAAGTTACGTTCATGTCTAAAACCTCAGGTCGGTTAGGCAAAAAGTTATTCTGGCCAGCCACTGGTTGTCCTTCCAAAACCAAACGAACAAACAATACATTATTTCCGTTATTGGTTATAGAAGCTGTGTTTCCTTTAAAAGTTACTGGTGTACTGTTTAGGTATTGATTGGAATTTACAGGCGCAGATTTACCATCCAACACATATTGATACTGCAGTTTATTTGCGGATTGGTTTGATCCACAAAATTTAGCAATAGCCAGTAAGCTATACGCAGTTGTTTGCGTACTGTACCACGTATTTTCGCCCAGTTTGGCGGCTAAAGGTTGTAATAAACTTGCTGTCTTGGCTTTTTGACCTAGCAAAGTTAGGGTTTCTAAAATCATAGCTTCATCACGAACGTCTGAACCATAAGTTCCGCCAAGTTGTTTATAAGCCTGGATTGAAGTATCTAAACCTCTGACCATATTTTGAGCAACATCATTTTGTCCAGCAAGTTTATATGCAGCAGCCAATCGCCATTTCGCGGCAACAGATAAGTACTCAAAAGATTTTAATCGGTTCATTGCTGCCATTTCTGGTTTTTTAGCCAATGCCAGCATGTATAAACGATATGCTTGTGATAAATCACTGCCATAAAAATTATTACTATTAGGTGCCCAGTTTGCTGCTTTTGATTTTTGAAAGCGCAAAAGTTCATCTAAAAGGCCAACAGGCAAGGTATATCCGGCATTTTGTGCTTCAACTAAGAAATGGCCAGCGTAATTGGTTCCCCACTCGTCAGAAGTACCTTCTCCTGGCCAGTACGATAAGCCACCGTCAGTAGTTTGAAATCCCTTAATTCTATTGATCCCGGCTTTGATATTTTTCTCAGTTGTGGCTTTTTGTTGTCCATTTAAGGGACTTAATCTATCTAGAAAGAGTTGAGGGAAAACGCCGGAAGTTGTTTGCTCAATGCAACCGTGTGGATATTGAATTAAATAACTCAATCTTTTGCCAAGGTTGATTGCCGGGATTGAAGAAACCTCAAGTGAGCCAGAGTTTGTTCCGGCCATGCCGATAGGTAAATAGTGAACCGCCCATTTGGTATGAGGTTGTACGGTTGCCGAAACCACATTGGTTATGTAAGGATTAGGATTTCGGATGTCCATTTCCACATCATAATCTGTTCTTTCACCACCACTTTGTGCAATCACTTTTACTTTGGCAATACCAACTATATTTGGTGCTTTAACTTCAAAATAGGCCATTTGTTCACCTGTTTGTTTATAGTAAAGCTGCTGTTTATTGTTGCCTTGTACAATTAAATTGTTTGCCTGGAGTTGAACAGAAACGTTTTTAAGGTTTTTCTCTGTAGCAAAAATTGTTACAGGAAGTGTGAAACTTTCTCCAGGGCCGATTACCCTTGGCAAAGTAGCCAAAACCATAAGGGGCTTTTTAACCTGAACAGATTTTTCTGCAAAACCATAAGCAGCATCTTGCCCGGCAACAACCATTGCCCTCACGGCACCAATATATTGAGGTAATTTAAATTTGTGTGTTTTACTTTCGCCTTTTCTAAGAGTGAATGGTCCCATAAATTTAATTACAGCTTTAAAACGGTTGGCTTTGGCTGGATTGAGGTTTTTGTTAATGCTACCATCACCACCTATGCTTAAAATACGTTCTAAATTTCCGCCCCATGCACCTAAAACATAATCAAATAAATCCCATGTTTTTACACCTAAGCCTTCGCGTGCGTAAAATGCGCCATGTGGATCTGGTGTTTTAAAACGGGTTAGATCCAACAAACCTTCATCTACTAATGCGATGGTATAAGTCATTGCTTTACCGTTTTGCTCGCCCACGGTAATTGTATTTTCGGTTTCCGGTTTTATTTTATCAGCCATTTTAATGGTTGGCTTTAAAATCGTTTGCGGATCTTCCACCGAAAGTGGGATAGCCCCATACATCCTGATTGGTAAATCATTAACCGTTTGTGCATGCGGTTGTAATAAGGTAATGTTGGCAAAAACATTGGGTGCCATTTCTTTTTCAGCCTTAAACTTAAATTGCGTTTGACCGGCTTTGGTATCAACCCAAAAGGTTTTTAATACTCTACTTCCATTTTCAATTGAAATTAATGCCCTTCCATTTTTTCCTGTTGGGATGGTTAGGGTGATGTCTTCGCCAACAGTAAATTTTTCTTTATTGGCAGTAAACGAAAGCATGGATGCTTCAGTGGGATTGCTGCCTTGTTCGCGCTGTGCCCATCCCGGCCAATCCACATATACAGATTTTCCGGTAACATGCCCGCCATTTACATCACGTACTAAAATCAAATACCGGCCCCATTCTGGTTCATCTACACGTAAATTCCAGCTTCCTTTTCCATTAAATAAGTTTACCTGATGGGTTTCTACCAGTTTATTGTACTGATTTTGTGTAAAGTTGGCATAAGTATTTTGATCATCCTGTTCCCACCACCAGCGCCATTGCGTTTTGTAAAGCTCTACCTGAACGGTTTTTGTGCCACTCAACAGCTTTCCATCGGTATTAACATTTACTATTTCAATTTTATGATCTTTTCCTGTAACCAGCATACCGCTTAAACGATCGCCTTTTTCAGGTTTAATACCCAAATAACTATTGTATACGTGATATGGAATGCTAAAATTATCGATGCTGAAATTGCCTCCCGGTTCAAAAACTTTAGTGGTGAAATTTGCTCTTAATACACCCGGAGCAGTATTATTTTCGTTTAAATTGGTGTTAATCTGGGCAGTACCATTTTGGTTTAGTGTGCCTTCGAAAATGGTTTTAACCTGCGATTCGAAGTTAACAGTTGGGTTATCGAAACTGAAACCTTCAAAACCTTTAAACTTCGTTTCTGTGGTATTTAAATTTACGTCAACTTTTGCTTTTAAATTTTGCGCAACCGCACCAAACAGCCATTTGGCCGAGAGGGTAGCGGCTGATGTGCCTGCACTCAGATAAGGTTTGTTGCCAACATTGAAATCAATTTTCAAACGGTTTGGCATTACCGTTTCAATTTTTAAAGTTTTGGTAAATGTGGCTCCGCCAGCTTTAACTTTCGCCATCCAGTTTCCGGTAGGCGCGGTAGATTCGGTAGCTGTTTTGAAGGTGTAAAATCCATTTAATGGTTTTCCGTTGATCAATCTTTTATACAATTGACCTTTTGGATTATAAAATTCCATTGTTACCGGATAGTTGGCAGGAAGTTTTTTCAGTTTATCTTCCAAAACGAAAGAAACAAATAAACTATCGCCTGGTCGCCAAACACCACGTTCGCCATAAATAAAACCTTTTAAACCGCTTTGAACAATATCTCCGCCTACATCAAATCTGCTCAATGGAAGTGAACTTCCATCATCCAGTTTTAGGTAACCACGTTCTGAACCATTTTTGGCAATTAATAAAAAGGGTTGACGCTTGAGATCGAAACTTGCAAAGCCATCTCCATCTGTTTTGGTAGTGAAAATAATTTGTTTCTGGTAGTCCATCAACTCCAGGTTAACCCCGCTTAATGGTTTGGCTGTAAGTAAATCTGTAGCAATTATAAGCATGCTGTTATCATTGCCACGTTTGGCCACCAAACCAATGTTCGAAGCAATTAAGTTTCTACTCGCCCAACGCTGGTTGGTATAAAATGATGGTGTACATGGATTGTCTTTATCATTCCACCTGTAATTTTCAGGGTAATAATTGTTGTAGCGTTGCCAAAAATCATCGTCCTCATCAATTTTTTCACCGTAGCCATCATATTCACCATACTCATCACTACTTTCATCAGTTTTTTCTTCTGCTGATCCAGCTTTACAATTGTAAGCATTATACTCCTGCCTGAAAGCGATGGTAACACGGTACATTGCGCCTGGCTCAGTTCGGATCATTTTATCCAAATCAAGCGTAAAACGGTTCTTTTTATGGAGATTAAGTGCTTTATCCTCGTCTAAACGTATTGTTTTTTGTAAAATCGGCTTTGCCACCCTACGCAATTCATTTGCATCTTTATAGCTATTCGTTTGAAAAAACTGAGGGATGTTGTTTTCATATATCTTAATTACCGTTACATCAACGGCTTTTAAGTTAATGGCCTCAAAAGGTAAAACAAGTTTGCCCGAATTGGGTAAAATGGTTCCTGCTCCTGCAATGGTTACAGCCGGTAATTTATCTTCGAAAACAAGATTGATGACCTTGCCGTTTGGAAGTGTTTTTGCATTAATATTTTCTACACCTGCATTTACACTTAAATTATAATTGCCTTTTAATTCTTCATTTGCATAAACCTTTACCTGACTGGCATCAATCGTATACCTTAAATCGCTCAGGTTACCAAGGGTAATCATCCCCGTTAAATCCTGGCCTACACCAATTGGCTCAGAGAATTGCACCAATGCATAATCTTCTTCACCCTGTATGGCTTTTATGTCCAGTATTTCGAATTTATTGATGGCCGGAACGCGGATCTCTATCTCACCTTTTTGATCAGCATCAATGGCATCACCATCCCAATCAATTTTTAAGTTCTGATCATTACTTGTTTTTTTAATGCTATCAATGGTGAATTTTGAAGAGTTTTTTGCAGGATCATGCTGCCATTTAATTTTTAACTTCTGGTCGAAATCCAAGGAGATAGTTTTTTCAATTTTTGCAGTTTCTTCAGCATCAGCGGTAGCCACTTCGCCGGTTAATTTCATGTAATCTAAAGCAGTATTATTTTGCGAAACCAGTCCGTTTTGAGAAAGCATGATCCCGGGCGTAATTACCTTAAATTCAAAGTCGAAATCTTCAAGGCCCTTTTCGGTATCAGAAACTTCTGATAATTTAAATGTAGCCTCGTAATTTTTACCAGGTTTGAGGTTTTCGTCGGGTCTGAACTCAACAGTTTGCGGATCTATCCAATAGGTTTTACCGGAGATAGAAGGGGAGAAGTCGAAAAGTTCGCGCGTGTCTGCCTTGCCTAAATCCTGCATACCTGTAGCTGCATTGGCCAGGTGAACCCTGATAAAGCTCTTTTTTGAAATCGTTCCGGAGGTGTAAGCTTCAATATATTTTGCATAAGCCTGATTTTCTTCATGACTTTTTTTCTTTCTATTGAAATAGATAAATACAATTGCCGCTATAGAAACAGCAAGTAATCCGATGAAAATAAATTTCTTTTTAGAGGAAGATTGGTAGGTAGATGGTTGTTCCATGGATGAAATTCGTTAAGATAAATGGTAATATAGTGGTGAAGTGAAAGCAATAAATGTGTCGCAATTATCTTTTGTAGTCAAAACCCTATATTCCCTCCGAAAATAAACTAAAATTAACGTTAAAATAAATTATGTTGAAAATTAACGCTTATGGTTTGTTCCTTTGCATGGATTTGGATAAGTTTACAACATTAACCCCTATACAACCAGATATGATAAAGAAACTCTTGATTTTTTCGAGCCTGTTAATTTCGACCAGTTTTTGTTTTGCGCAAAAAACTGATGTTGAGGATGCCGTAAGCAAATTAACCAAACTGATGGTTACACCGGATAGTTTGGCACTTGATAAAATGATCTTGAATAACCTAAGCTATGGTCATTCCAGTGGAAAGATTCAAACCAAGCAGGAATTTATGCATTCGTTACTTTCTGGAGAATCAGACTTTGTGGATATTAATTTAACTGATCAGACCGTTGTTGTTCAAAATAAAACAGCGCTGGTTCGTCATACATTAAACGCCAAAACAAATGATAAAAATGTTCCTGGAAATGTGAAATTATATATTCTTTTGATCTGGAGTAAAGAAAAATCTGGTTGGAAACTAATTGGCAGACAAGCGGTTAAGGTGCCTTAGGCTGGTTGGAGTTTACAGTTTGGAGTTCTCAGTTTTGGATGCAGAACTGGCGATAGTACTAAAGTTATAGGCTTTAAATCTGTGAGGAGGTGACTCCAAACTCACCACTCAAAACTCCCAACTTACTTAATCATCACTCCTGGTCGGTTCACCAACGGAATTTTAATTAGATTAGAATCGATGATGCTTTCAGGAAGGAAAATAAATTTTTTGTCGTAAATGGTACTGCCCAGGTAATAACTCAGCCAGTATTCGTTAGTTAAACCAAATACTTCCGGATCTATAGCTTCAACTCCTGCAAACGAATTTGCCTTCATATCGCCAACGAAATGCCTTAAAACAGAAGTTTTTACCTGCTTTCCATCTTTTTCTCCGTAACCTTTAGAGCTGATTAAAACATTGGTTATCGGTTCGCTTTTTAAGTTGATGAGGTAAACCGTCCAGCTTGTTACTTCAGGTGTTTCACCCATCAATACCACAGCCATTGCAATATCTTCAACTATATTTTCTGGTAAATCTGATTTCATAACCATTATTCAACGTCATGCTCAACTCGTTTCAGCCTCTTTAGTTAATCAGCTTTAATAAATTCAGAGTGACGATACTCAGTTTATTTCTTCTTCGCTACGGCTTTTTTTGCTGGCGCAGCTTTTTTCTTTGCAGGTGCTTTTTTCTTTGTTTCGAAAGCGTTAGGTACCTGCTCAACAATCATTTTCTTAACTACTTCCAAGTCAATATCTGCCAATTCTTCTGGCGTATATTTTTGTTTAGTGGCTTCATTGTACCTCAATTTTAGCATCAATTTGCCAAAACGGATAAATGCTCCCCAACGTCCGTTTTCGATAGAAATTTTTTCAGCATCCCATGTTTTAATAAAACGGTTGGCCTCTTTTTCTACTTTTTTTCCAATTAAAGTATTGATATCTTCCTGTGATAGGTTATCAAAATCGTATCCTTTAGCAGGAATATTAATAAACAGGTCATTCCATTTAATAAACGGACCAAAGCGCCCTTTACCTTTTGTTACACCTAAACCTTCATAGTAAGCAATAGGCGCATCATCATCCATTTTCTGTTTGATAATTTCAACAGCCCTGTCATAGGTTACCGATAAAGGCTCCTCATTTTTTGGAAGCGAAATAAAACTTTCTCCCCATTTTACGTAAGGGCCAAAACGACCAACGCCGATTATCACCTCTTTGCCTTCATAATCAGGTAGTTGGAAAGGAAGTTTGAAAAGTTCCAAAGCATCATCAAGCGTAATTGTGGCTACAGATTGGCTGCGCATTAAACTGGCGTAACGCGGTTTTTCTTCCTCATCAAGCTCACCAATCTGCACCAGCGGGCCGAATTTACCAACCTTTGTGTATACATTTTTACCCGTTGCAGGGTCTAAACCCAATAAACGTTCGCCTGTAGCACGTTCGGCAGTTTCTAAAGTGGTTTCTACTTCGGTATGAAAAGGGCTGTAGAAAGAATGAAGCATTTTGGTCCATTCCTGTAAACCTTGTGCAATTTCATCAAATTCCTTTTCCACTTTTGCAGTGAAGTTAAAATCTACAATCCCTTTAAAATGCTCTACTAAGAAATCGTTCACCACCTCACCAATATCCGTAGGGAAAAGTTTCGATTTTTCCGCTCCGGTAATTTCAGATTTGATCTCTTTACTAACCTTACCGTCGGCTAAAACAATCGCCGTAAATTTTCTTTGTTTACCATCTCTATCTTCTTTAACTACATAACCACGGTTTTGAACCGTAGAAATGGTTGGCGCATAAGTAGATGGACGGCCAATGCCCAGTTCTTCTAATTTCTTAACCAAACTGGCTTCTGTATATCTTGCCGGCGGACGTGAATAACGTTCCGTTGCCTGCATTTCTTTTAAAAATAATTCTTGTCCTTTTGCTAAAGGAGGTAAAATTGCACCGCCTTCTTTTTCTTCGTTTTCTTCTTCATCTGTCGATTCTAAATAAACTTTTAAAAAGCCATCGAACTTTAATACTTCACCCTCGGCAACTAAATGTTCTTTACGGGTGGAAGCAGTAATTTGAGCAGTTGTTTTTTCAAATAAAGCCTCGCTCATCTGCGATGCGATTGATCGTTTCCAGATCAGGTCATATAACCTTTTTTCTGAAATATCGCCATCTACGCTATGTCTGTCAAAATAAGTTGGGCGAATGGCTTCGTGGGCTTCTTGCGCACCAGCAGATTTTGTTTTATAAACGCGGTGCTGGTGGTATTTATCACCATAAGCTGATTTTATCTCCGCTGCAGCAGCATTTAATGCCGTTTCTGATAAGTTAACAGAATCGGTTCTCATATAAGTAATCTTACCCGCCTCATACAACCGTTGCGCAACCTGCATGGTTCTGGCCACAGAAAAACCTAATTTTCTTGAAGCTTCCTGTTGCAGGGTAGAAGTGGTAAATGGTGCAGCAGGATTACGCTTTGCCGGGCGGGTTTCTAAACTGGTAATATCAAATTTCGCATTTGCACAATCTTGAAGGTATTTTTCAGCATCAGCCTCACTTTCAAAACGCTGCGGCAACTCTGCCTTAACCGTTTCTTTCCCTTTTCCGGTAGAAAACTGTGCAGTTATTTTATAGGCAGCGGCTGCGTTAAAGTTTAAAACCTCTCTTTCTCTGTCTACTATTAAACGTACGGCTACCGATTGTACACGGCCGGCAGATAATGATGGCTTTACTTTTTTCCATAAAACTGGAGAAAGTTCGAAACCCACCAAACGATCCAGTACACGGCGTGCCTGTTGTGCATTTACGAGGTTATAATCGATACCGCGTGGACTATCAATTGCTTTTAATATTGCAGGTTTAGTAATTTCATGAAAAACGATGCGTTTAGTTTTCTCCACTTTTAGGCCTAAAGTTTCGAATAAATGCCATGAAATTGCTTCCCCCTCGCGGTCTTCATCGGATGCTAGCCATACCATTTCGGCTTCCTTCGCTAGTTTTTTCAATTCTGCAACAACATTTTTTTTGTCGGCCGGTACTTCGTAGGTCTGGGCAAAATCATTCTTAATATCAATAGCCATATCACCTTTAACTAAATCCCGAATGTGGCCATAGCTAGATTTCACAAGGAAATCTTTACCTAGGTAGCCTTCTATAGTTTTAGCTTTTGCGGGTGACTCGACGATTAATAAATTTTTGGCCATGAAATACGTTTTTGTGCAAATAAAGCTATAATTAAAGCATAAATCCAAACCTAGGGAAAATTTAATACATTTTTTTTTCTGAAAGGTTGCCGATATATGGCGATTTCCTGTTGATTTTAATGTGATTTTAATCTTTTTTGTTTTTTGGAAAGCAAAAGCAGTAATAAATATGGAAGCTTCATCCCGGGCTTTGCTACAAATCCTCAACCTCGTTCCTCCGTCTGCGGGTTTTCCGCTTCGGTCGGGTTTAGGTGGCGTATGAAATGCTGCTATGAACGTTTTAATAGCGTGGTGTTTAGCAGAAGAGGTTAACGGGCAGATGGCTTAGTTAATTAAACCCGATTGCAGCGAACATACCGATTCTTTATCGGTATAAAGTGTAAAGCGGGATTGCACGCCGCCAAGATTCACAATGCTTTCGTTTCCTAATCAAAATATACTGCTCATTTGATGTAGGCTAATCACTTTTCTTCCGATTCTCAAAACGCTGAGCTCTTTAATTACCTATATGATATAATTTACAGGGACATTACATCAACACAACCAATTTAAACCTATATTCGTATATAAAAATAAAAGAACGATGATCAGCACAATTTTAATCCTATTAAACTTATTGGTATCACCGCCAAAAAATGTTTACGATTTCAGCTTTAAAACCATTGATGGTAAAGAAATTAAACTATCTAAATTTAAAGGCAAAAAAATCTTAATTGTCAATACTGCTTCTAAATGTGGTTTTACTCCTCAATATGAAGATTTGGAAAAACTGCAGAAACAATATGGTAAAAAGGTAGTTCTAATCGGTTTTCCGGCTGGTAACTTTGGTGGCCAGGAGTTTTCTACCAATGCAGAAATTAAAGAATTTTGCACCGGAAAGTACAATGTTTCTTTTTTACTTGCAGAGAAAAGCAGTGTAAAAGGTGATGACATCAGTCCGCTGTTTAAATATTTAACTTCTCAAACCAATACAGAGGAGCAGGGCGAAATTAAATGGAATTTTGAGAAATTTTTAATTAACGAAAAAGGAGAACTGGTACACCGTTTCCGTTCTAAAACAAAACCTACTGACGAGGCTATTGTGAAAAACCTGTAGGCATTAAGCAAATAAATAGACGGCTTTATGCTGTTTGTAACAAATATAAAAGGTAAGATGCATTGGTCATTTTACCTTTTTTTATGCCCAATAAATTGTGTGCTGAAAAATTTTGGGCAAGAGAAAGGGGCTTAAATCCATAAGCCCCAATTAAACCAAACAAACTATTTATGAAGTATATATATAACGCCCTGCTTGATTAAAATGTTTTTATAAAATCGAAAATTTTTTGTGTTGATTATGACCAAAAATCAAAATGTGTGCTTAGGTGCATTTTTTTAGGCAAAGCGAGATAATTTTCAACAAATTGCTGTTGGTTTTTGACTTTAAGATGTTAAAATAAGTTCAACTGCTCGGGTTGATATAAGCCTGGATCGAAACTGTACGTTAATACCGGGTTTTGACTGTTGCTAACATAATACACTTCAGTTTCCTGATGCCTTGAAGCTACTTTTACAAAAGTATCTCCAGCAACGTTTTTAAAAAGCTTTTCAACCAGTTCGGGGTCGTTATTATCTTTCGATAAGTGGCTCAATAAAAGGTGACTAAGGTAAGGTGCTTTATGGTTGTTAAAAAGCTCAAGGGCCTGCTCGTTACTGAGGTGACCGTGGCCGCTCATAATCCGTCTTTTCAAAAAATAAGGATAGCTGCCATTCTGAAGCATTTGTGTATCATAATTGGCTTCTAAAAAAGCTGCATGGCAATTTTTGAAATGGGTAATCAAACGATCGCATACTGAGCCGATGTCGGTAAAAATGCCAACCCTTACATCATTGCATTCTACCGTAAAACTATATGGATCTGCAGCATCATGAAATTTAGAAAATGCCGAAATCTTTAAATCACCAATCTGGATATGCTGTAAATGATTTAGCGGGTGCGTGTTCTTTTCATTTAAAATTAAGCGACTGCTTTTTAATGTTGCAGTGCTAATGTAAACCGGAAGGTGGTATTTTTTGGCAAAAACAGCTAAACCTTTAATGTGGTCGCTGTGCTCATGAGAAATAAAAATGGCTTTTATTTTATGGATTGATAAACCTAAGCGGTCCATTCGTTTTTCTACTTCTTTACAGGTTAGGCCAACATCAATCAACACCGCTTCATTATCGTTGCCCACATAGTAACAATTGCCGTTACTTCCCGAATTTATAGATGTAAAATATAGTGCCATTTTGAAGCTGCAAGATAAGGCTTATTTGGCGAAAGAGAAAAGAAAACTATACCCTTACGCCGTTGTACTCTACCAGGCGTGAAAGTAATGGAAGGAAAGCCTGAATCAGGTTAATTTCTTCTGAAGAAAATATTTTTTCCATGGTTTGTACCAACCATTCTTCTTTTATTTTTCTACTGGCAATAATGTGTTTTTCGCCGAGTTTGGTAAGGCCGATAAAAACTTTACGTTTATCCTCTTCGCTGGGAAACCGTTCTACGCATTTTGCATCAAACAACCGGTTAATGATTTGTGAGATGGCTTGTTTAGATACCCTTTCAAGATCGGCCAGTTCGGTAGATAACATTTTGCCATGCTGCTCCAATAACGACATTGTTAACAATTCTGCATTGCTAAATTCGGAACTTACGTTTTGTTTACGCAGTTGCCTGGTTAAGCGGGTAACGGTGCTCCTTAATTTTGCGGCAATTTCTTGTGTTTGAGTAGGCATATTAATGGTAAATAAACTTTACAAATATAATGTTTTAATTTTATAGTAAATGATCATGAGTTTAAATTAGTATGCTAATTATGATTTTAAATTGATAAAACTATTCATTTTAGTCTTTTCCGTTACGTTATAAATATCTACTTTTGTAAAGTTACTTTACTAATTTAAACATGAGCATATTTCGTTCGCTAAGGCATTACAATTACAGGTTATTTTTTACAGGTCAGGCTATTTCATTAATTGGCACGTGGATGCAGCGTGTAGCCATCAGCTGGTTGGTTTACCGCTTAACAGGGTCGGCTTTTTTGTTGGGTTTAATTACATTTTTAAGTTTAATCCCTTCACTGGTGCTTGCACCTTATGCCGGCAGCTATGTAGATAGGCATAACAAGTATAAAATACTGGTAATTACGCAGGTAATTTTAATGTTGCAAGCTGGTGCACTGGCTTTAATGATCTGGTTTAAAGTATACGATATGTTCTGGATAGCAGCACTTTCACTGGTGCAGGGCTTGGTGAATGCTTTTGATGTAACTGCGCGACAATCGTTAATGGTAAATTTAATTGATGATAAAGAAGATTTACCAAATGCGATTGCACTTAACTCTTCGATGTTTAATGCTGCAAGATTAATCGGGCCTGCATTGGCGGGTGTAATTCTAAGTACATTGGGTGAGGATATTTGTTTCCTGATTAATTTTGTAAGTTTTATTGCCGTATTGGGCTGTATGGTAATGATGAAACTAAAACTTACCATACCTCAAAAATCAAAAGAAAATATCTGGATTGACCTTAAAAAAGGGTACGATTACTTAAAATCATCACCAGATTTGGCTTCGATGGTACTAATGATGGCTGCTTCGAGTTTATTGGTAATCCCTTTTACAACGTTACTGCCTGTTTTTGCTAAAGATATTTTTAATGGAAATGCCACAACCTTTGGCTGGTTTGAAAGTGCAGCTGGCTTTGGTGCTTTTTTTGGTGCAATTTATATGGCTACTTTAAAAGCAAATCAGAATCTACAAAAAATTGTAATGATGTCGGGTATTTTGTTGGCAGTTGCTGTTGTGGCCCTGGCTATTTCACCATCTTTAATACTGGCTTTAATTTGTACCGGTTTGGCAGCTTTGGGTTTAATGGCGCAAACCTCATCCATAAATACTTATTTACAAACACATGCCGACGATTTAATGAGGGGAAGAACATTAAGTTATTACATTATGGCTTACCAGGGTGTATTGCCGATTGGGAGTTTATTAATGGGTTATTTAGCGCATATTTTCAGTACACAGGTTGTAGTGGCTTTCGAAGGATTTGCAGGTTTGTTAATAGTGGCTGCATTTGTATATAATGAAAACCGCCGCAATCAGTTGAAGAATAAGTTTTCATTATTTGGTAGTTAGATCATCATGTAAGTTTATTTTCATTTTCTTAACCACCTTAAATTTTTAAATGCCGGATAATTAATAAGGTTTTGTCACCATTTAGGAGTTAAGTTCTATTAGGTTTGGTGCAAATGGTTTACCGCAGATTTTAAAATAGTAGGTTAAAACGCTACACGCATTTACCCGTGCACAATCAGCTTACAATCCACCATCACTTTTTGGTAATTCTGGATATCAATTTCCTTATTAATCAACTGGAGCAATAATTTAATGGCATTTTCGCCCACCGATTCCGGATTTTCTTCAATTGAGGCAATAGGAGGGGAATCAAGATAACTGATAAAAGAGGTATTGCCAAAACCTATGCATTCAATTTCGTTAAAGTTTGGGTGGTTTATTGATCGGAGGTACTTTATTGCATCAAACAAAATGGGTTCTTTAAAGGCAACCAAAGCTGTTGGCATATTAGCTGGATTTGCAAACAGATGCTGGATTGCTGAAACGGTATTTTCTTTATCAAAATCGGTATAAGCCACCAATTCAGATGAAAAAGGCACCTGGTTATCTTTTAATGCATTAATGTATCCATTAAAACGGTCATGCGTAAAATTAATCATCTTTGGTCCGCCCAAATACGCTATTTTTTTATGCCCCCTGTCTATTAAAAACTTTGTTGCCTGGTAACAGCCCTGGAAGGTATTGCCCAATACTTTATGGCAGCTTAAGTTAAAACTAGGGTTTCGGGTATAATAAACTACAGGAATGCCCATGTTTTCGAATTGATCGAGGTGGGCAAAATCCTGTGTGTTTTTAGAGATGGCTACTATTAAACCATCCACACGACTGCGTAACAACATGTTGGCCGATTGAATTTCTTTTTCAAGGTCATCATGCGATTGACTGATAATTACATTATATCCATTTTGAGTGGCAAACTGTTCAACCCCGTATATGCTTCTGGTAAAAAAATGATCAAGCAGGTTTGGTAAGATGATACCGATAATGCGAGATTTTTTTTCCTTTAAGTTGATGGCAGATTTATTGGGTGTAAAATGCAGATCGCGAGCCATTTCCTGCACACGTTTTTTGGTGTACTCATTAATGGTTGGGTAGTTGTTCAGGGCTTTTGATACTGTTGATACTGACATCTTTAACTTTTCAGCCAAGAACTTAAGTGTAACAGGGGTATTATTCATCATCTTTTCCAATCTCAATGCATAGATAAGAAAAAAAATGCAATTATTTCAAACGTTTGAAATGTAGTTTCAATGGATTTTATAGCGTTTTAGGCTATTTAAAAACACTTTTATCTTTCAAGCTTTTCTAAATTCGTTACCGCTAACACAAACTAACCAAATAAACATGATCAAATCATCACAAACCAATTTCAGTTTAAAAAGGGCTTTAACTGAAGTGCCAGGTTTAGTTGAAAAAACTAAATCGTTTTGTCTCCAAAATATTACGTTTTCAAGGCAAAATCGTATAATTCTCAAAATGCCTGAGGCAGTTTAAAAAAACAACAATTTTCTGAGTGCCGACCCGATAACGCTGAGCAATACCTAAGAAATTTTTTTCTCTGATTTTTGACTGATTCTCCTTGAATTACAGTCGTTCAGTATGAAGTATGCATTAAATTTTTACCAAATAGATTTAATATTTATAATAATTATGGATAAACTTTACAATTTGAGCCGCACTTTTACCTGTGTTGGGTTTGCGAAAATCCAATGGTCAAAGGTGCGCTATACCTTAACCTTTCTTTTCCTCCTCAGTTCCTGTTTCTCTGCTTTTGCGCAAACAACAGTAACAGGTGTGGTTAAGGATAACAAAGGAATTACTTTGCCGGGTGTGAGTGTTAGGGTTAAAGGCACCACAGTTGGGGCAGTAACCGATAATGATGGAAAATTTTCAATCAAAGCAGCAGAAACTGCAACCCTAACCTTTACTTATGTTGGTTATGTAAATAAAGAGGTTGCGGTAAATGGCAAAAATACCCTAACCATTGTTTTAGAAGATAACTCTCAGGGATTGGATGAGGTAGTTGTGGTTGGTTACGGTGCGCAGAAAAAATCTACCTTAACTGGTGCTATTGCACAGATCAGTTCGGAGGAGATTATGAAATCGCCAACTCCAAACCCTACCAATAGTTTAATTGGTCGCTTACCAGGCTTATTGGCCGTACAAACTAGCGGACAGCCCGGTGCGGATGGTGCCCAGCTAAAGGTTAGGGGTGTTGCAACCTACGGGGCCAACAATGCGGCTATTGTGGTGGTTGATGGGGTAGAAAGGCCGAGTTTTTCGGATGTGGATGCAAGTGAAATAGAAACCATCACGGTATTAAAAGATGCGGCATCTACTGCTATTTATGGTATTCGTGGTGCAAACGGTATTATTGTAATTACCACCAAACAAGGTAAAATTGGTGCTCCAAAGGTAACCTATACCGGTAATTATGCCTTGCAAACCTATACTGGTTTAGCTGTAGGATTGCCAGCGCTTGAAAGTGCGATCTTGTTAAACCAATCGTACACTAATGATAACAAGCCAGTATTTTTTACTGATGCTGAAATCCAGAAATTCAGGGATAAATCAGATCCGATAGGTTATCCTGATGTGCAATGGTTCGATTATTTAACCAAAAAATATTATTCGCAAACGCAGCACAACATCAACATCAGTGGTGGAACTAAAGTGGCCAAATATTTTGTTTCGGCAGGTTACGCCTTTCAGGATGGTATTTTTAAAAAGTTCGATTCACCATATGGGATCAATACAGTTCCAAATTACAACCGTTACAATTTCCGTTCGAACGTAGATTTAACGCTGAATAAGGATTTTACTGTTGGAATTAAACTGGGCGGCCGTTTTGCCGATCGTTATCAGCCGGCAGGTTTAAGGTCCTCATCTGCTTTCTCTTACGATACGATTGAAGGAATGATTTCGCGGATATTGCAGGTTCCTGCTTATGCTTATCCGGTTACTTTGCCTGATGGCAGAATTACTGCAAACCCTAATGTGGGTACAAATATCTGGAATCCTTATGCTGTTTTAACGCGTTTTGGAACCCGAAATGATGATAACAATACCATCGAAAGTACTTTTAACCTCAATTATAAATTGGGCTTTATTACCAAAGGTTTAGGCTTTAAAACAGTTTTCGGTTATGATTCTTATTACAACAATATCGAAAGAAGAAATGCAAACTGGGCTGCTTATGTATATAACCCAGCAACTGGTGAGGCTACTTTATCAACCGATACCCGCAACCGTGATGAGCCTTTAGGTGCGGTGCAGGATGGTGGCGTTACTGAAGGGAGTACCAACATGAATATCCAATCGGGATTTGATTATAACCGCGATTTTGGAAAACACAATGTAAGTGCTTTATTATTGGGCACCAGGCAGTTAATAAAATCTACAGGATCTACTGCATTTACCGCTCCTCCAAAAGCTTCGCAAGGTGTTGCAAGCAGGGTAACTTATAATTATGATGAGCGTTATTTTGCAGAATTCAATGCTTCTTATAATGGATCAGAAAACTTTGCAGCAGGCTTGCGTTATGGGTTTTTCCCGGCAGTTTCGGCAGGGTGGACATTAACCAATGAGCCTTTCTGGAAGAAAAACGATATCCTATCTTACTTTAAAATCAGGGGTAGTTATGGTTTGGTTGGTAACGACAGGATTTCGGATAGCCGTTTCTTATTTTTAACCAGTTACTCAACTTATACCACAACAACAGCTGGTGGGCAGGTAACTCCATTTGGAAATCCTAACTCCATAACCAATTATCCAACAATTCTAATCAGAGATCCCCAGTTTTTTGGGGCTACAGGAAACGATCTCGGAAACCCAATTGTAACCTGGGAAACCGGAACCAAACGCAACATCGGTTTTGAGGCGCGTTTATTTAAAGATAACTTAAAAGTAACGGCAGATTTGTTTGACGAAACCCGGAGAGATATTTTAACACCATCATTAAGTGGTTCTGCACTTTATGGCCATACGTATCCAAACTTTAACAGAGGGATTGTATACAATAAAGGTTACGAAGTAGAATTTGATTACCAAAAACAGATAGGCAGCATTACCCTTGGTTTAAATGCACAGTTAAGTTATGCCAAAAATAAGATAGTAGAAAACGATGAACCAGATGGCCTGCCGGCTTCATTGGTAAGAAAAGGAGCAAGTGTTGGCCAGTTTTTTGGATATGTAACAGATGGTTTCTACCAATCGGCCGCAGATATTGCTGCTTCACCAAAATTACAGGGCTACCTGCCAATACCGGGCGATTTAAAATTTAAAGATTTAGATGGTGATGGCATTGTTACCAGTTTAGATCAGAAAGCCATTGGCCATACCAATACCCCAGAGTACATTTATAGTTTTAGTCCACGTGTTTTATACAAAGGATTTTCACTTTCGGTGTTATTTCAGGGAGTTGGTAATGTAAGTTCCAATGTTATTTTGAACGAGCAGAACAACGGCCAACAGATGTATCCTTTTATGCTCGATTCATGGACACCTGCCACGGCAGCAACAGCAACCTGGCCAATTATCCATGCCAGGGGAACTGCATCATTAAATTATGCTTTAAACGATTTTACTTTACAAAATTCTGCCTACCTCAAAATCAGAAATGTAGAATTTGCCTGGAATTTACCAAAAGAATGGGCCACTGCATTGAAGTTAAGCAATGTGCGGGTATTTGTGCAGGGGCAGAATCTTTACACCTGGACCAAGTATAAATTTTATACCGATCCTGAAAACGTAAACACGATAAATACCGCTTTCCCATTGCAATCAATTTATCCTACTTCAAAGGTGTACAATTTTGGTTTAAACGTTCAATTCTAAGATCATGAAAAATTATAAAATATTTACAGCCATTCTTTTATTAACGCTCTTCTCGGTTTCCTGTAAAAAGGACTATTTAGAACGTACGCCTGGGGTGGCGATTAGTGAAGATGAAATTTTTGCCGATCCGGCACTGGCTGCAAGATTTGCCGATAATGCCTATAATTATGTAATTACAAAATATGTTCGTTTTAACGATCACCGTGGTTGTACAGCACAGGCATCTGATGAGGCCGTTTCCGGAAACTCAGAAGGCTCGGTAACTTCCTTAAACAGAGGTTTATACCACGATCATTCTAACGGACCCTCTTTAAATGATATTTATGGGGTTTGGAAACTGATGTATGCGGGTATTGCTGTAGAAAATAAAATGCTCGCCAGGATAGGGGAAGTGCCTTTGCCTCCGGCAGCTAACGTACCAATATTCGATGCCAAACGCGTAGAAGGTGAAATGCGTTTCTTACGTGCGTTATCTTATTTCGAACTTACTAAAAGATTTGGTGGCGTACCCATTATAGATAAAGTTTATGCCGTAACGGATGATTTGAATAGTGTACCAAGAAGTTCTTTCGCCCAGGTAACCGATTTTATCCTTAAAGATATTGAAGTGGCCATTACCAAGCTGGGTACCGATGCAGAATACGGCCCATCTAATTATGGTCGCCCAACCATTGGTGCTGCGTTAGCTTTAAAAGCACGGGTATTGTTGTATGCAGCAAGTCCGTTAAACAATCCAAATAACGATAAAACGAAATGGCAGGCTGCTGCTGCTGCGGCGGCTGATGTGATGGCGGGCACTATAGCCAGACAAACGTATTCATTACAGCCTAATTATGGCGAATTGCTGAATCTGCCTTCTTCGCCAGAATATATCATGATGAGGATAAAAGGCCCAACGCCTTTAGCCGGAGAAATGATGCAGGATTTTTCAATGTCGCCAGGTTCTGGTGGTGCGCAAGGACAAATGAACCCTACACAAAACCATGTAGATATGTATGAAATGGCCAATGGTAAAGCCATTACCGATCCTACTTCAGGTTACGATCCACAAAAGCCATATCAAAACCGCGAGCCACGTTTTTATAACAACATTATTTACAACGATTTAGCATGGCAAGGGAGGAAAATCGAAATGTGGACCTCTTTGGATGCCAATAATAAAATATTATTTGGTAAAGATTATAGCACAACTATAACCTATACCGCAACACGTTACTATTGTAAAAAATACTGGCCTGAGGTTTACCGTACCGTTGGTGGAAGTACTACGTTGTTAAATTACCTCTATTTCCGTTATGGTGAAATATTATTAAACTATGCTGAAGCACAGAATGAAGCAGTAGGACCTGATGCCACAGTTTATGCACAGCTTGTAGCCCTTCGTCAACGTGCCGGAATTACAAAAGGTGCGGGCAGTAATGGTTATGGCCTGAAAGATAACATGACCCAGGATGAAATGCGTGCAGTAATAAGACACGAACGCGCTATTGAGCTGGCTTTCGAAGATCACCGTTGGTACGATATTATGCGTTGGAAAATTGGTGCACAAACCATTGCGGTGCCAATGAAAGGTATGGATGTAGTTAAAAATGCCAATGCAACTTTTACCTATACCCCAATTGTTTTAGGGCCAACTTATCAGAAAACCTGGACAGAAGCTCAAAATCTTTATCCAATTCCCAGAGCAGAAATTTATAAAAGTAATGGAGTTTTAACTCAAAATCCGGGTTGGGAATAGTAGGGAATTAATATAACGCTAAAAAGATTTTTCAATATGAAATTTATAAAATCAAAATATATCATTTGTCTCTTATTCATGATGGCAGGAGTGCTGCATGTTTATGGGCAAAAACCTGATGAAAGATTAACCGTAACGGGTAAGGTAGTAGATCAGGATAAGAAGCCGCTGCCTGGAGTAGCCATATCCATACAGGAAGATAAAACGAATAAAGCGGTTTCTACAGGTACTGATGGTAGTTTTACTATCGAAACCACTACAAGTGATGTGCTGATATTCAAATTTGTAGGTTATGGTACCTTATTAAAACCAGCAACAGATGTAAGCAGGGGAGATATTGTATTAACCAAATCACTGGTTGATGCTGGCGATGATGATGATGTGTATATTCCATTCGGTGTTCGGAAAAGAAGAGCGATAACCGCAACAATTAGCACCATCCGGGCTGAAGACCTTCCTCAGATACCTTCATCTTCATTAACCAACGTTTTTACCGGCAGGTTAGCAGGTTTAGCAGTATACCCGAGTGGTTCGCAGCAGCCAGGTTACGATGCCTCTAGTTTTTTAGTAAGGGGGCGTTCATCATACAACAGCAATCAGGAACCTTTGGTAATTGTTGATGGTATTGAAAGAGATTTCACCTCAATGGACCTTAATGAAATTGAAAGTGTAAGTGTTTTAAAAGATGCAGCAACCTTGGCCTGGTATGGCATGTATGGCGGTAACGGCGTAATTTATGTTAAAACGCGCCGCGGCAGTGCAACTTCTACCAAAGTAAGTTTTGATGCACAGGCTGGCTTACAGGCACCTATGCAAATTACAGCTCCGTTAGATGCATTTTCTTACGCAACGCTATACAATGAAGCTTCCATCAACAGCGGTGGTGCTGCAGTGTATAATCAGGCAGCTTTACAAGCTTACCAGGATGGCTCAGACCCAATAAAATATCCAAATAACAATTTTGTACGCGATTTTACCAAAAAGGTAGCACCAACACAACGATATGTAGCTTCAGTAACGGGCGGCAATGCCTTTATTAAATATTATACCGTATTAAGTGCCTACCAACAAGGTGGTTTTTACAAAGGTGGAAACAATGAAACATATGATGCCAATACCGATTTTAACCGTTATAACCTCCGCACCAATTTAGATTTGCATGTAAACAAAAATTTAGATGTTGCGCTTGATATTGGTGGCAGAATTACCAACCTTACTTTCCCAAATGCAGGTACAGCTACTTTTTTAACCACTGTATATGCTACACCGGCCAATGCTTTTCCAATTTTAAATCCTAACGGAACTTATGGCGGTACTTCAGTTTACCCTCAAAGTAACCCCTTGGCTATGTTACAGGCAAGAGGTGCAAGTACCGATTTAATGCGGAACATGATTGCCACTATCAGCGCCCGCCAGAAAATGGATGGCATTTTAAAAGGTTTATCTGCTGAAGTGTTTTATGCTTATGACATTGCAGGTTTATACCGTTCAGGATTCTCTGAAACTTATGCCACTTCTGAAATCGGGACAGATGGAAAATATCTTCCTGCCTACGGTACAGCAAGCAAGGTAAACTACCAGGGAAATGTTTTTTCAGGAAACGTTAAAAAAAGTGAGTTTTGGGCAGGATTGGATTATAACCGCACCTTTGGTCAGCATGATATTAAATTTTCAACGCGTGTTTCAAGAGCAAACTTATCGTCATCCGGCAGTTTGGATGTAAGGAGAGAGGGTTGGTCTAACCGCTTATCATACAGCTTTATACAACGGTATTTTGTTGATGTAACCGCTAACTATTCGGGTTCAGAGAATTTTGCGCCAGGTAAAAGGTATGGTTTTTTCCCTGCGGCATCAGCCGGATGGATCATCTCTGATGAAAATTTCATGAAAGGATCTACCAGTTTTCTTGATCTTTTAAAAATAAGGGGTTCTTATGGTTTAGTGGGTAACGATGCCATTGGCTCGGCCAGAAGGTTCGCCTTTAACGATTTCTACAGCAGAAGTACAACCGGTTATAACTTCGGTACCGCTTTTGCCGGAGTAAGTGGTTCTGGTCAGTTGGCTTTGGCTAATCCCGATTTAACCTGGGAAAAAGCATATAAAACCAGTTTAGGTTTCGACGCTAAACTGTTTAAACAATCTTTATCAATCAGTGCCGATTATTTTTATGAGGATAGAAAAGATTTAACCACAGCTTCGTTATTGCCTAGTTTGCTTGGTCAAAATCTAATTTATGTAAATGAAGGTGAGGCCGAATACAGAGGTTTTGAAACAGGTATTAATTACAATAAGAAAATCGGGGAAGTAAATGTTAATCTTTTCGGAAACTTCACTTATAACGTAAGTAAAATACTGGCTATTAATGAAGCAGCTGGCCTGCCGGCTTATCAAAAACAATTGGGGCATCCCATTTCGAGTGTAATTTCTCCGGCAGCTACAGCTAATACAAGTGCCGGTTATATATCAACTATGCTGATCTCTGATGGTATTTTTCAATCGCAGGCTCAGATTGATGCTTCGCCAAAACAAATCTTATCAAGAGATGTAAAACCTGGCGATATTAAATATGTTGATCAAAACGGTGATGGAGTAATCAATGATCTGGATAGGGTGAGAACCGATTTCAACTTTGTACCTAAAGCTTTCTTTGGTTTTGGTGCTTCAGTATCCGTTAAAAATTTCGATATCAACTTTTTATTTCAAGGTACCAGTGGCCGTTCCATTACCATTCAAAACTTAGTAAACTCGGGTAATGCAAACAATGGTTATTTGAGCCAGTTTAGTGTAGATAGATGGACACCAGCTAACCCCGGTGCCGCTTACCCTAGGTTATTGTTAACCGATAGAGGCAATAATACAGCCAACTCAGACTTTTGGATCCGCTCCGGCGATTACATCAGGTTAAAAAACGTAGAGCTGGGTTATTCTCTGCCTCAACCCTTTACCAGGAAATTAAAAATCTCACAGCTCAGGTTTTATGTAGGTGGTTTAAACCTCTTAACATTTGATAAACTAGGCGATTTACCTATCGATCCGGAATTGCCTGAATCGGGATACAATGCCTCATATCCTTACATGAAAATTTATTCATTAGGGTTGAACTTGAAATTTTAATAGATAAGACAATGAACAATGAAACCATCATGATTTTACAACTTTCAATTAAGATATGCTTAAAATCATGATCGCTTCATCACCATTAAAAAAAGAAAAAAAGATGAAAAAAAATATATTTTATCTCCTTCTTGCCCTTGTAATTTTACAGGTTGCCGGATGTAAAAAAGATGGATTTCTCCAGGACGGATCTTTTAGCGGAGGTAACGATGTTACTGAAGCGCAATTGTGGGCCAATCCTGATTATGCCAGAAATTTTTTAAACAATGTTTATGCCTCACTTTCCGATCGGTATAACCTTGGCGATGGTGCCTTATTAGCCTCTGGAAGTGATGAAGCCGTTAATTCAAATCAGAATGCCTCAATTTCTACCCTAAATAATGGTACTTGGAGTCCGGTTAGAACATTTGATGATGTATATGCCGATATGTATGCGGGGATTAGAAAAGCAAACATGTTCCTCGAAAAGATAGATGCAGCTGCAATTGTGCCAATTGATGAAGTTTTACCAGCAAATGTGCCCGAAAATCAAACCCTTGCTTCGCAAATAGAGCGCTTAAAAGGGCAGGCTTATTTTTTAAGGGCTTTTTTCGAATTCGAATTGCTTAAACGTTATGGCAGCTTTCCGATAGTTACCAAAACCTTAACCATTAATGATAATTTAGATTTGCCAAGAAACACCTTTGATCAGTGTGTTGCACAGATTTCGGCTGATTGCGAATCGGCAATAACAAGGTTGCCTGCTTCTCCGTCTGATTGGAATAATGTAAACCGGGGTAGGGCTGCAGGAACTTCAGCAATGGCACTTAAAGCTCGAATGTTGTTGTATGCGGCCAGTCCACAATATAATCCATCGGGCGATGTTAGCAAATGGCAGGATGCAGCCAATGCGGCAAAAAGGTTAATGGATACTGGCAAACATGGTATATATGCCTCATACCAAAACATATGGTTATGGAATGTAGCCAATGCAGCTTATAATAATGAGGTTATTTTTGCTACACAAACACTCAATACCAATACGATAGAATCAAATAATGCACCTATTAGCTACGATGGGGCAAACGGACGTACAAACCCCACACAAGAACTGGTTGATGCTTTTGAAATGAAAACCACGGGTAAACCGATTACAGATGCAGGTTCTGGCTATGTAGCCAATAATCCTTATGCCAACCGCGATCCAAGGTTGGGTTTTGCAATATTATATAATTCAGCCTCAATTCAACCAGCTACAGCACCAGGTAATGCGGCTTATTTGCTCACACAATTTAAAGGAAAACCTGTAGAAACCTTTGTTGGCGGTAAAGATGGACTTGGCCTGAATGTAAACGCAACAAAAACAGGCTATTACATGCGTAAATATTTAAGTGAAAGTGCCGTTTGGGCAGGTACAGCAACCAATGTTCGCCGTCCTTGGATATTTTTTAGGTATGCCGAAGTTTTATTAAACTATGCCGAAGCATTAAATGAGGCACAAGGTGTGGCGGCTTTAACTGAAATTCTGAGATCAGTAAATGCAGTTCGCCAAAGAAAAGCTACAACTACTTCAGCACAAAATGTTGATATGCCTCCATTGCAAACCACAAACCCATCGGGCCCGGGTTACGTTGCCCCAACAAAAGAAGAACTCCGTAAAAGGATTCATAACGAACGCCGGGTGGAGCTTTGTTTCGAAGAACACCGCTTCTATGATGTACGCCGTTGGAAAGAAGGCGAAACCACATTTAACAAACCTGTTACAGGAATGCGCATTGTACAGTTAACGCCAACTACATTTAGCTATACCCCATTTGTGGTAGAAAACAGGGCTTTTACGGCTAAAAACTACTTATATCCAATTTCGCAGAATGAATTAAATAAAGCTCCAGGTTTGGGGCAGAACCCTGGATATTAACCAAAAACTAGATTTTGCTCAAATTTAGGCGGGCGGTGGAAACACCGTCCGTTAATTAATTGTTAGTTTTGAAACAGTCAATTAATTAAATTAAAACTTAAGTTATGTTAAAAACAACCTATAGCGTATTTTTAATCTGCTTTTCGCTCCTTTCATCCATCAGTTACGGTCAGGTTACGGCTATACAGAACATTCAGGCACGTAAAATCCAAAGTTTGAACGGCAAATGGAATTATATTGTCGATCCATACGAAAATGGCTATTATGATTATCGCCACGAACCATTCGATCAATCCAAAACCGGAACAGGTGGTTATTTTGACGATAAAGTTCAAAAAGATAAGTCAGAACTGATAGAATATGATTTTGATCATTCACCACAAATGAATGTTCCGGGCGATTGGAACTCACAGTCAGAAAAATTAGAACTTTACGAAGGCAATGTCTGGCTACGCAAAAAGTTTGATGCAAAACCCGAAAAAGGAAAAAGATATTTCGTGTACTTTGCTGCCGTTAATTACGAAGCACACGTTTACCTAAACGGAAAAAAATTGGGTGTACACAAAGGTGGTTTTACACCTTTCCAGTTTGATGTTACCAGCAATTTAAAGGTTGGCGAAAACTCTATTGTACTTAAAGTAGATAATATCCGTAAGCAAGATGAAATACCTACTGTAAATACCGATTGGTGGAATTATGGAGGCATAACCCGTGATGTATTTCTGGCAGAATTTCCCGATCATTTTATTAACGATTATAAACTTCAACTCGTAAAGGGAAACAAAAACCTGTTAAATTTCTCAGTAAAGCTTGCTGATGCAACTGCAGGGCAGGAGATTACACTTTCTATCCCCGAATTAAAATTAGAAAAGAAATACAAAACAGATAGCGAAGGCAAAATAGCTGATGAATTTACCTGGAACAATTTAAGCTTATGGTCGCCGGAAACGCCAAAGTTATATGCCGTAAATATTAAAACCGACAAAGAAAATATTAACGATAAAATTGGTTTCAGAACCATTCAGGTTGATGGTGACAGCATTCTTTTAAATGGTAAATCTGTTTTTTTAAGGGGCATATCCCTGCATGATGAAAACCCGCTTTTAGCAGGCCGTTTACGTTCAGAAGGCGATATGCGCATGATGTTGCAATGGGCAAAAGATATGAACTGTAATTATGTTCGCCTGGCTCATTACCCGCACAACGAAGAAATGATCCGTTTGGCAGATGAAATGGGTTTACTGGTTTGGGCTGAAGTTCCGGTGTATTGGACCATCAGCTGGACCAACCCTGCAACATATGCCAATGCCAAACAACAACTTACCGATTTAATTGTACGCGATAAAAACAGGGCAAGTGTAATTGTATGGTCTATCGGTAATGAAACTCCTTTAAGCGATGCCCGTTTAAGCTTTATGAGCAATTTGGCAGAAACTGCCCGCACTTTGGACGATACGCGCCTGGTTGCTGCGGCTTTGGAGGTGCACCGTGAAGGAAATAACATCATTTTGAACGATCCTTTGGGCGAAAAAATCGATCTGGTAAGTTTTAATGAATATGCGGGCTGGTACTGGGGAGGTAATCCTTCAGAAATTACTAAATACAATTTCGATATCAAGTATAAAAAACCCGTAGTAATTACCGAATTCGGTGGTGATGCGCTCGGTGGTTTCCATGCTGATGAAAATACCCGCTGGAGCGAAGAATATCAAGAAGCTTTATACAAAAACCAAATTACCATGCTGAGCAAAATTGGTGCATTACGTGGTATGACCCCCTGGATTTTGACCGATTTCAGGTCGCCAAGAAGACAACATCCCATTTATCAAAATTTTTGGAACCGTAAAGGATTAATTAGTGAAACAGGAAAGAAAAAGAAAGCTTTCTATGTGCTGAAAGACTTTTACGACCAAATACAGGTTAAATATAAATAGATTATGAAAAGATTACAGAGAATTAGTTTCGCTTCGAAAATAATGCTTTCGGTGTCGCTTTTAACCCTTTCTTGTGCAAAATACAAGAGTACCAGTATCGATCCTGGAATGGCAATAGCAGCACCAAAAATAGCAGAAATTACTTTGCAGGCAAACATGCCTTTCCCCATGGGGGCAGCCGTTAATGTAAGTTTATTAAAAAGCAATACGAACTACCGTAATCTTGTTATTAAAGAATTTAATAGTGTTACGGCAGAAAATGCCATGAAATTTGCATCCGTACATCCAGCAAAAGATACATACACCTGGAGCGATGCCGATTACCTGGTTGATTTTGCCGTAGCCAATGGAAAAAGAATACATGGCCATACCTTAAACTGGTACAAATCATTACCAGATTGGGTAAATAATTTCCAGGGGACTACCGCCGATTGGGAAAACCTTTTAAAAACCCATATTCAAACCGTTGTAGGCCATTTTAAAGGCAAAGTTGTTTCATGGGATGTAGTAAACGAAGCCGTTAACGAAGGTGGTACGATCCGCAACAGCATTTGGGTGCAAAAGTTAGGCATTGATTATATTGGCAGGGCATTTCAATACGCACACGAAGCCGATCCAAATGCGTTACTTTTTTACAATGATTATGGTCATGAATTTGGCACCACAAAACGCACTGCAATACTAAACCTGGTTACCAGTTTAAAAAATAAAGGTATTCCTATTGATGGTATCGGCATCCAGATGCATACCCGCGTAACACAAAGCGATGCAAATTTAACAGCTGCCATCAGTACTGCTGCTGCCACAGGTTTAAAAATACACATTTCAGAAATAGATATTTCCTTAAATCCCGATAACGTACCATCCATTATTTACACTACTGCTTTGGGCGAACAGCAGGCTGCAAAATACAAAACCATTGTTCAGGCCTATAATGCCATACCAAAAAGTCAGCAATTTGGCATTACCCAGTGGAATGTTACCGATGCAGACAGTTGGATTCCTGCAAATTATAACCGAGCCGATTGGCCTTTGCCTTTTGATGCACAATATCAGCGAAAACCGGCCTATCAAGCAATTTTAGATGGCGTTAAATAGCAAACATCAATTATGAGAAGATACTTACCATTAGCCTTAATTTTAGGGATTTCACTCTCTGCTTCTGCGCAGGATAAAAAAATCGAAAAGAAAATTGATTCCGTTTTGAAACTGATGACCCTCGAGGAGAAAATCGGTCAGTTAAATCAATACACAGGCGACAGGGATGCAACAGGACCAATTACCAATAATCCGAATAAATTAAAGGATATCCGCGATGGTAAATTGGGTTCCATGCTAAATGTGCGTGGGGCAAAAGAAACCAGAGCCGTGCAGGAAGTGGCCATGCAATCGAGAATGAAAATTCCGTTGATTTTTGGTTTGGATGTTATTCACGGTTACCGCGTTACCTTTCCAATTCCCTTGGCCGAAGCCGCAAGCTGGGATTTGGCCGAAATGGAAAACGCTGCAAGAGTTGCAGCCGGAGAAACCGCGGCTTCGGGTGTACACTGGACATTTGCGCCCATGGTTGATATTGCCCGCGATCCACGTTGGGGTAGGGTAATGGAAGGTGCAGGAGAAGATACTTACCTGGGTACTAAAATTGCATTTGCCCGTGTAAAAGGTTTTCAGGGTAAAGGTTTAGGCAACCTTGATGCCGTTATGGCTTGTGCAAAACATTTTGCAGCCTACGGTGCTGCAATAGCCGGTAGAGATTATAACGCAGTTGATATGAGCGAACATACGCTTTGGGAAACCTACCTGCCGCCATTTAAAGCTGCGGTTGATGCAGGTGCTGCAACTTTTATGAATTCGTTTAACACCCTTAATGGCATTCCCGCTACTGGAAACAGTTATTTACAACGCGATATTTTAAAAGGACAGTGGAAATACCAGGGTTTTGTAGTAAGCGATTGGGGATCTATAGGGGAGATGATTGCCCATGGTTATGCTAAAGATAAAGAACAGGCAGCCGAGCTGGCTATCAAAGCAGGAAGCGATATGGACATGGAAAGCAGGAGTTACCTGCCTGGTCTGGCTAAACTGGTTGCCGATAAAAAAGTACCGCTTGCTTTGATTGATGATGCCGTGAAAAGAGTTTTACGCAAGAAATTCGAACTGGGCTTGTTTGATGACCCATACCGTTTCAGTAATGAAAACCGTGAGGAAAAGGAATTAAATTCTGCTGAAAACAGAGCAGCATCGCTTAAAATGGCCGAAAAAAGCATCGTGCTGTTAAAAAATGAAAATCAGGTACTTCCCTTGTCCAAAAACTTAAAAAAGATTGCTGTAATTGGTCCTCTAGGAAAATCTGAAAAGGATATGCAAGGTTTTTGGTCTATCGCATGGGAGAAAGATAACCTGGTTTCGTTATACCAAGGACTAAAAAACAAAGTCGGCAACCAAACCGAATTATTATATGCCAAAGGCTGTGAAGTGGCCGACTCTTCTAAAACTGGTTTTGCTGAGGCTGTAGCAGTAGCCAAACAGGCAGATGTAATAATTATGGCTGTTGGTGAAACGTTGGATATGAGTGGTGAAGCAAAAAGTAAAGCCAATATCCACATGCCTGGTGTACAGGAAGATTTAATAAAGGCCATACAAGCTACAGGCAAACCTGTTGTGGTATTGGTAATGGCCGGCCGGCCGCTAATTTTCAACTGGACAGCCGACAATGTTCCGGCTATAATGTATACCTGGTGGTTAGGGAGTGAAGCCGGTAATGCCATGGCCAATGTACTTTATGGAGATTATAATCCGGCAGGTAAATTACCTATGACATTCCCACGCGATGAAGGACAGATCCCTTTGTATTACAATTATTTAAGCACTGGCCGTCCGGCTAAAAATGATAAAGATACCCGCTACCGTTCTGCTTATCTGGATATGCCGAACAGTCCTAAATTCGCTTTTGGGTACGGTTTAAGTTATACCACTTTCGATTATAGCAATTTGGCTGTAAGTAAAACACAAATGAAACTTGATGATCAAATAAGTGTAAGCTTTACCTTAAAAAATACAGGCAAATATGCAGGTGAAGAAGTGGTTCAGTTTTACTTACAAGATAAGTTTGCTTCTGTTGTACGCCCTGTTAAGGAACTGAAAGATTTTCAAAAGGTGATGTTAAAGGCGGGAGAAAGTAAAACCATCACATTCACTATTAATAAAGAAAAACTTTCCTTTTATAACCAACAGCTCAAATGGGTTGCTGAGGCTGGCGATTTCAAATTAATGATCGGAACTGCTTCGAATAATATTAAACTGGAAAAGGATTTTACGCTATTGAATTAGATTGGCCAGGGAGACACAGAAACACCCAATTATGTCGCAAGGCTACTTTGTGTGCTTAGTGCCTTCTTAGTGAAAAAATTAAACGGTTGGTGGCAGCGGCGAGGAAGGAATTCAAAACAAAAATTTCCGATCCTTCTGTGTTTCCGTGGCAAAAAATAAAGTGCAAAAATATAACATGAAGAAATCATCCCTAAGATCGAAATCACTTTTATTACTAATTATAGCAGCAACTACAGCCTTAAACAGCTTTGCCCAGGATGCTGGCCGCAAAACCATTAGCTTAAACGATCAATGGGAATTTAATAAAGAAAACGGACCTGTTGAAAAAGTAAATATTCCACATACCTGGAATGATAAAGATGTTTTGGATGATGTGCCTGGCTATTACCGGGGTTTAGGTATTTACGAACGTAAATTAAAGCTTGATGAAAGTGCGAAAGGAAAAGATATCTACTTGATATTTAATGGCGTAGCACAAGAGGCTGAAGTATTAATCAATGGTAAAACAGCCGGAAAACATATTGGCAGTTATACCCATTTTACTGTGCCCATATCTTCATTTTTAAATTATAAAAACGATGTTATAGAAGTAAGGGCAAATAACCGTTTTAATGAAGATATTCCACCGCTTACGGCCGATTTTACATTTTTTGGTGGGATGTACCGCAACGTAAGTCTGTTAATTGCGAATCCAATTCACTTTTCGCAAAAAGAAAACGGAAGTTCGGGTGTATTTATCACCACGCCGCAGGTTTCTGCTTCAGCGGCAAGTGTACAAGTTAAAAGTTTGATTGATAACGCATCTTTTACAAATAAAAAGATACAAGTTGTTACCACCATTTTCGATGCAAAAGGCAATGCGGTAGCCAATAAAAGCACTGCCCAAAATATTAATAAAGGGGCTAGTATAGTTGTGGTTCAGACTATTAAATCTATAAAGCAGCCTCAATTATGGTCGCCGCAAAATCCCTATTTATACCGCGTGGTGACCAAGATTATCGATGTTAAAACTAAGTCGGTAATCGATCAGGTTTCTAATCCTTTAGGTTTCCGCTGGTTTAAGTTCGATGCCGATAAAGGATTTTTCTTAAACGATAAACCAATGAAAATTATTGGTGCTAGTAGGCATCAGGATTACGAAAATAGGGGCAATGCTACACCAGATGCGTTGCAGATCAAAGATATTGAGTTGCTTAAAGCCATGGGCGGTAACTTTTTAAGGGTAGCACATTATCCTCAAGACCCACAAATTTTAGAAGCATGCGACCGTTTGGGCATTTTGGCTTCAGTAGAAATTCCGGTAGTTAATACCATTACCGAAACCGAGGCTTTTACCGCAAACTGTTTGAACATGCAAACTGAAATGATCAAACAGAATTTCAATCACCCAAGTATCATCATCTGGGCATATATGAACGAAATCTTACTTCGCCTAAAGTTTTCTAACGATAAACCCCGTCAGCAAATTTATTTTGAGCATGTACGCCAACTGGCCCAAAAATTAGATAGTTTAACCCGCAAAGAAGATCCATCACGTTATACCCTTTTGGTTAACCACGGTGCCTGGGATATTTACAACAAGGTGGGTTTAACTAAAATCCCGATGATTGTGGGCTGGAATTTATATTCCGGATGGTACTCTGGCGTACCCGATGATTTTGCTAAATTTTTAGACCGTCACCACAAAGAATTGCCAAATACCCCTTTTATGGTTACCGAATACGGAGCAGATGCTGATCCTAGGATTCGATCATTTTCACCAATCCGTTTTGATAAAAGCGTAGAATATGGCGTTAAATTTAACCAGGTTTACCTAAATGCTATGTTAAGCAGGCCATTTGTAGCCGGAGGCGAAGCCTGGAATTTGGCCGATTTCAACTCCGAAACTCGCGAAGAAACCATGCCGCACATCAATAACAAAGGTTTGTTAACCATCGGTCGCGATCCAAAAGATACTTATTTCCTTTATCAGGCTTATTTATTGCAAAAGCCCTTTATTAAAATTACTTCAGCACAGTGGAAAGAAAGAGGAGGAACGGCCGATTCTGCCACATTAAGCAGTACACAGCCAGTTCAGGTGGCCACCAACCTCAAATCGGCAGAACTTTTTCTAAATGGTAAAAGTTTAGGTGTAAAAGATGCTGTAGATCACATTATCGAATGGAAAGTACCATTTATTGATGGAAACAACCAAATACGCGTAATATCTGGTGATCAGAACGATCAGGCCGATGTTGATTTTCAATTACAACCTTTTAAATTTAATGATAGCAATATTCCTTTTAAAAACATCAATATCCTATTAGGTTCAAAACGTTTTTATATCGACGAAGAAGAACACCAGCTCTGGATGCCCGATCAACCTTACAAAATAGGCGCATGGGGATGGATAGGTGGCGATCCTTACAAAGGAACCAACAACCGCATTACTTATGGCAGCGACAAAAACATTTTAGGTACTGATAATGATCCGGTTTACCAAACCCAACAGGTAGGTATTAAGCAATTTAAATTTGATGTGCCTGATGGCGAATATGAATTGGCCTTGCACTTTGCAGAGTTGGTTGGTGGCGAAACAAAAGAAGCATTGGCTTATAATTTAGATAATAACCATAAAAAAGAAGTGGAAGAGCAACGCATTTTCGATGTTTCCATTAATGGCGTATCCTTTTTACCCGGATTAAACCTCGCTACAGATTTTGGCTATACCACAGCGGTTAAAAAAACCACCAGGGTAACCGTACAGAATGGAAAAGGAATTTCAATTGATTTTAACGCGATAAAAGGTAAACCGGTTTTAAATGCATTACAATTAAGAAAAATCTATTAATCTGTAAAACCATGAACCAGCTTCCACTGCGCATTTTATCGATTGATGTTTTAAGAGCACTTACCATGTTCTTAATGATCTTTGTTAACGATGTTGCCGGCGTTTCCAACATTCCGCAATGGATAGAACATGCACCTGCCGATGTGGATGGATTGGGTTTTTCAGATTTAATTTTCCCGGCTTTCCTCTTTATTGTAGGCCTTTCCCTTCCATTTGCCATTCAAAGTAGAATTGTTAAAGGCGAAAGCTTATTTTCTATTTCAGGCTATATTGCTTTAAGGGCACTCGCTTTAATTGTAATGGGCTTTTTTCATGTTAATTTAGAAAATTACAATCACCATTCGGCAATTTTGCCTTACCCGGTTTATACAATTGCCATCACAATTGCTTTCTTTCTGATATGGTTGGATTACCCTGAAAATTTATCAAAAAATAAAAAGTATGGCCTTATTGGGCTTGGCATTTTATTACTTGCTGTATTGGCATTACTATACAAAGGTGGTTCAATAAGTCATCCTGAGGGCTTAAAGCCACATTGGTGGGGCATTTTAGGTATTATTGGCTGGGCTTATCTGGTTTCTGCTTTTGTGTACCTTTTTTTAAAAGGTAATTTGTTATTGCTCATGTTGGCTTTTGTTGCCTTTGCGGGCATTAACATTACTACCCACCTGGCTTTATTTAACCACCACTTATGGATCATCAGTGATGCTTCTTCAATCGTGTTAATGTTGGGCGGTGTATTAATTACTTCCATATATAAAAAGCTCATTGGCAGTAAACAGTACCTGGATTTTTGGATCTTAATCAGTTTTTATGGCTTATTGTCGTTCGCTTTTGGCATGTTCATCAGGCCTTACGCAGGGGGGATTTCTAAAATTTACGCTACATCTGCCTGGGTATTTGTGTGCATGGGCATTACCATCCTTGTGTTCCAACTGCTTATTTATTTAATAGATGTAAAACATAAAAACGATTGGTTTAAGTTAATCAAACCAGCAGGTACCAGTACATTAACCTGTTACCTCATTCCATATTTGTTGTATGCTACTTTTAGTTTGGTTCATTTTCATTTTCCACATTTTCTAAGTTCAGGTATAGGTGGCATCATCCGTTCTTTGGTTATGGCACTTTTGGTGATCAGGATTGTGTATTTTTTGGAGAAGAAAAAATTACGTTTAAAAGTTTAATTTAAAAATAAATGTTAAAGTTAATTAGGTATATATTCTTGTTTATTGTATTGTTTAACAGTGAGTTATTGTTTGCGCAGCAATCTACACGTTTAAATAATAACTGGGAATTTTTAAAGCAAGATTTGGGCGGTATATGGGAAGCCGTACGTCCCGTTGGCGTTGGCAATCCTGAGGCGGTTCCACTATGGCAGAAGGTAACTTTGCCGCACTGCTTTAATGCAGAAGATGCTGTAGATCCTGATGTTAATTATTATCAGGGCCCCGCATGGTACCGCACGCAGCTTAAAATAGAAAACCCTTACCAGAACGGAAGAACAATTTTACATTTCGAAGGTGCCGGACAAAAAACAGAAGTTTATGTACATACCACCAAAGTAGCTACACATGTGGGAGGCTATGATGAATGGACAGCAGACATTACGGATGCAGTTGCTGCTTTCCAAAAAACGGCTATTTACCAGAAACAGTTCAAAGGCAAGGTTCCGGTTTCAGTACGGACGGATAATTCTAGAGATCTGGAAATGATTCCTTCCAATCTATCCGATTTTAATGTATATGGCGGCATTTACCGTTACCTGAATTTAGTATATGCACCACAACTATCTGTTGATAAAATGTTTGCCAAAGCTGAAGTAGATGCTCAGGGTAAATTAGGTAAATTAACCGTTAAAACCCGTTTATATAATCCAAAAGCACTTAACGAGGCAACCGTTCTATTGAAATTAGTTGATCCTCAGGGTAAAACTGTAAGTAAAACAGATAAAAAGCTTACTAATTTAAGTGCTGATATCGATTTATGGTCGCTGGAGCTTAAAAAGCCTCAGTTATGGTCTACCGAAAAACCTGTGCAATACCGTTTGCAATACGAAGTTATTTCCTCTACAGGGAATTATAAAGGAGAAGAAAAAGTTGGTTTTCGCCATATCGAATTTGTAGAAAAAGGCCCCTTTAACCTTAACGGAAAACGTTTGCTATTGCGTGGTACCCACCGCCACGAAGACCATGCGGGTGTGGCAGCAGCCATGACGGAGGGCATGATCCGCCAGGAAATGCAAATGATGAAAGATATGGGTGTCAACTTTATCCGCCTCGGGCATTATCAGCAATCGCGTATTGTTTTAAACCTTTGCGATAGTTTAGGCATTATGGTTTGGGAAGAAATTCCCTGGTGCCGTGGCGGTTTAGGTGGCGATATTTATAAACAGCAGGCCAAAAGAATGCTTACCAATATGGTTGAGCAGCATTATAACCATCCGGCCATCATTATTTGGGGCATGGGTAACGAAAACGATTGGCCGGGCGATTTCCCAGAATTTGATAAGGAGAAAATCAGGGCTTTTATGAAAGAACTCAACGATCTTTCGCACAAACTCGATAAATCGCGCTATACCGCCATTCGCAGATGCGATTTTTGCAGCGATATTGTAGATGTGTATTCGCCTTCCATTTGGGCTGGCTGGTACCGAGGTGCTTATACCGATTATAAAAAAGCATCAGAAGATGAGTTTGCCAAGGTTAAACGTTTTTTACATGTAGAGTGGGGAGGAGATAGCCATGCGTTACGCCACTCAGAAAATCCGGATAAAGCGCTAAGTAAAATTAAAACAGGGGGCAGTGCCGATGAAAGGGCAGGAGATGCTTCATTGTATGGCGGTGCAGCCAGAATATCCAAAGATGGCGACTGGAGCGAATCTTATATTACCAATTTAATCGATTGGCATTTAAAAGAGCAGGAAACCATGCCCTGGTTAAGCGGTACAGCTTACTGGCCATTTAAAGATTTTTCTACACCTGTCCGTCCAGATAATCCTGTGCCTTATATGAACCAGAAAGGCGTGGTAGAAAGAGATTTTACCAAAAAGGAAGCCTATTACGTTTTTCAATCTTATTGGACAGAAAAACCAATGGTACACATTTACGGCCATACCTGGCCCACCCGTTGGGGCGATGAAGGTGAAGAAAAAATGGTTAAAGTATATTCCAATTGCACCGAGGCTGAAATCTTTTTAAACGGAAAAAGTTTTGGAAGTAAAAAACGCAACAGTCAGGATTATCCCGCGGCAGGCTTACGCTGGAACCTTCCTTTTGCAAAAGGCGAAAATACAGTTAAAGTAATTGCTAAGAATGGAAAAGAAACCGTAACTGATGAGATTAAGTTTACCTATCAGACTGAAAAGTGGTCCAAGCCCGCAAAAATGGAACTCAGGAAAATCGATCAGCAGGATGATATAGCTACTGTAGAAGTTAAACTCTTTGATGATAAGGGAATACTTTGTTTAGATGCAATCAACTGGATAACTTTTGGTTTAACTGGTGATGGTAAATTAATTGATAATCAAGGTACTTCTTCAGGATCAAGAAAGGTACAGGCTTACAATGGAAGGGCCATAATTAAAGTTAAATTAAATAAAGGGCAAAGTGCCATATCTGTAAGTAGCGAAGGTTTGAAAACAGTTTTTACTACATTATAACCGCTAACAAATTTCTAACCAATGAAAAAATTAATCACATTTGCAATGCTCGCACTGTTCTTTTTTACGGGAATAGTGTTGGCAGTTCCCCATGACAAACCAAAAGTGGGGAATTTTAAGAAACAGGCCGAAGCGTTGCTTAAAAAACAGATTTTAACCGAGGCAGCCTGGGCGATGCAGCAAAAACCGATTACCGTTACTGCTTCCTCCTCGCCAAGAAGCGCAGGCGGAAAACACGATTTCTTCTCTGAAGCTGATTATTTTTGGCCCGATCCTCAAAACCCTGACGGGCCATACATCAATAGAGATGGCTTAACAAATCCTGATAATTTTTTAGCGCATCGCAAAGCAATGGTACGTTTTAGTAAAATAATTGGTGCACTGGCATCGGCTTATAAAATCACAGGAGATGAAAAATATGTTAAAGCAGCTGTTATACATTTTCAGGCATGGTTTATCAATGCCGAAACACTGATGAATCCAAATTTACTTTTCGCACAAGCTGTAAAAGGTAAGTTTACAGGCCGTAATTATGGAATAATCGATACCATTCATTTAATGGAAGTGGCGCAAGGTGGATTAATTATGCAGAAAGCCAAAGCTTTCGATCCAAACACAGCAAAGGGCGTTAAAAAATGGTTTGCAGAGTATACTTTATGGCTCAATACCAGCAAACCGGGTATTCAGGAAAAAACAGTTAAAAACAATCATGCAACATGTTGGGCCATGCAGGTGGCCTCATTTGCCAGGTTATGTGGCGATGAAAATATGCTTGATTCTTTACGCAACAGTTATAAAACCGTCCTTTTGCCCAACCAAATGGGTACAGATGGTAGTTTCCCGTTAGAAATGGCCAGAACCAAACCTTATGGTTATTCGATTTTTAATTTGGATGCGATGACAATGCTTTGCCAGATTTTATCGACACCGAAAAATAACCTCTGGAATTTTGAAACGGCAGATGGAAAATCCATTAATAAAGGATTAACTTATTTGTATCCGTTTATTGCCGATAAAAATAAATGGACTTTAAAACCCGATGTAATGTATTGGGAGAACTGGCCGGTGGCGCAACCTTTCTTATTGTTTGGTGCTGTAGCTTACCATCAGGAAAACTGGTACCAAACCTGGGCTAAATTAGACCATAAACCACAAGTAGAAGAAGTAATTAGAAATTTACCTATCCGTAACCCAATAATCTGGTTATAATATGAACTTAAAACTAACAATCACGGCACTAAGTCTATTGTCTTTCAGTGTTGTAAAGGCACAAAAAGTAAATGTTAAAACAGCATTTGCCTCGGCAGCTAAACAAACCGATGTACTGATTAAGAATGTAGATTCGGCCAGAAAAGTAAAGCCCAATTTAGTATCACCACGAACGGTAGAAAACGGCCAGTTTAAAATGGTGGTTTCCAGAGATTGGACAAGTGGATTTTTTCCGGCAGAACTTTGGTATTTCTACCAATATACCAATGATAAAAAATGGCTCGACCTGGCCAAAAAATATACTGAAGACATTAAAAAAGAACAGTTTAACACCGGAACGCACGATTTGGGTTTCATGATTTATTGTCCATTTGGCAACGGATACCGCTTAACGAACGATCCTGCTTATAAAGCAGTGATTATCCAGGCAGCTAAATCACTGTCTACACGTTTTAATGCAAAAGCTGGTGTTTTAAAATCATGGGATCATAATGGCGATAAATGGAAATATCCGGTTATTATTGATAACATGATGAATTTGGAATTACTGTTCGAAACCACCAAATTAACAGGCGATTCGTCTTTTTATAAAATTGCGGTAACCCATGCCAATACCACAATGAAGAATCATTTCAGACCCGATTTCAGTTCTTATCATGTAATTGATTATGATACACTTACTGGTAATGTGCGTCAAAAATTAACCGCACAGGGTTATGCCAATGAATCTGCATGGGCACGTGGTCAGGCCTGGGCATTATACGGCTACACCATGTGTTATCGCGAAACTAAAAACAAAACCTATTTAGCCCAGGCCGACGGGGTTGCAGATTTTATTTTGAACAGTAAAATTACTCCGGCAGATGGTATTCCGTATTGGGATTATAATGACCCAAAAATACCTGATGTATCCCGCGATGCTTCTGCAGCTGCAATTACAGCATCTGCACTTTACGAATTGGCAAAATATAGTACAAACGGTAAAAAGTACAAGGCAGCAGCTGATAAAATTTTAAATTCATTAAGTACAAAGTATACCAGTAAAATCGGCGATAATTATGGTTTTATTTTAGAACACAGTACCGGGCATCGCCCTGCAAAATCGGAAGTTGATGTGCCTATTAACTATGCTGATTATTACTATTTGGAGGCTTTGGTAAGAAGTAATAAATAAAATGATAAAAAAATGATCGATGTATTTTCCTTATTGATAAAAGGTTATATCATTAAGGCTTTAAAACAGGCATAATGGGCTGTAATATTTAAGATTGTATGGCGAAAATGCACGATTTATTCGGAAATTGGACCTGTAAATAAAAATGACGCCATTCGTAAGGCACTGGTTTAAATAAATATATAATAATGAAGCAAAATCTGAGTATCCTATTGATTTTGGCAACCGCATTTACCGCCGTTGCCCAAAACAAAAAAACAGTAAAACCTGTTCAAACTTATGCCGTTGGCAATAAAAAAGTTTCAGTTTATACCACGGCAGAAAAATCTGACTACCGAATCAGTAAAACTGAAACCTTAAGTTTTACCGAAAATAAGCAACCATTTGAAACAGAGCCTTGTATTTTTGTCGATCCTACCATTAAATACCAAACTTTGGTGGGCATTGGCGGTGCTTTAACCGATGCTTCTGCCGAAACATTTGCCAAACTTTCCAAAAAAAATCAACAAGAACTGTTAACCGCATATTATAGCCCTGTTAAGGGTATCGGCTATACTTTGGCACGTACCAATATTGCCAGCTGCGATTTTTCTAGCGGTAGTTATACCTATGTTCAGGATAATGACAAAGACCTTAAAACGTTTAGTGTAGCACACGATCAGGAATTTAAAATTCCATTGATTAAACAGGCCATTGCTGCTGCGGGAGGGAAATTACCTTTATTTGTTAGCCCGTGGTCGCCACCAGCCTGGATGAAAGATAACAATAGTTTAGTTCAGGGTGGGCATTTGTTACCTGCCTATCGCCAAAGTTGGGCCAATCATTATGTAAAATTTATTAAAACCTACGAGGCAATGGGCATGCCGATTTGGGGCTTAACCGTTCAAAATGAACCGATGGCGAAACAGAAATGGGAATCTTGTGTGTTTACAGCTGAAGAAGAACGCGATTTTATCAAAAACTTTTTAGGTCCAACTTTACAGAAATCAGGTTTAGCCTCTAAAAAACTAATCGCATGGGATCATAATCGCGATCAGATCTTCCAAAGGGCAAGCACCATTTTAAATGATAAAGATGCAGCCAAATACGTTTGGGGAATTGGTTTCCATTGGTATGAAACATGGACAGGTAGCGGAATGCAATTTGGCAATGTAAAACAAACACATGAAGCCTATCCCGATAAAGCATTAATCTTTACTGAAGGATGTAAGGAAAAATACGATGTGAATAAATTAGACGACTGGACTTTAGGTGAGCGTTATGGCGATTCGATGATTAACGATTTTAATGCCGGAACAGCTGCCTGGACAGACTGGAACATACTTTTAGATGAAAAAGGCGGGCCAAACCATGTAGGTAATTTCTGTTTCGCCCCTGTGCATGCAGATACTAAAAATGATAAATTGATTTACACCAATGCTTATTATTACATGGGCCATTTTTCTAAATTTATCCGTCCCGGAGCTAAAAGGATAGGATCAGCATCAAGTCGCGATAAACTGCAATCAACTGCCTTTTTAAATACCGATGGAAAACTTGTGGTAGTAGTGATGAATCAATCAGACGATAAATTGAAATACAGTTTATGGATTAAAGGTGAGGCGGCAACAACAACCAGTTTACCGCATTCAATAACCACATTAGTAGTAGAATAAACCAAAATAAGAACCAAACAAAATGATGAAAGAAATAGAAAGCCTGTTTTCGTTAAAAAACAAGGTTGTAGTAGTAACCGGTGCTACAGGTGTTTTAGGCGAGGCTTTTGTTAACGGATTGTGTGCCGCAGGTGCTACAATTGTTGTAATAGGTAGAAATGAAGATGCTGCAAAACAAAGGGTTGCCGATGTAACGCAGGCAGGTGGTAAAGCCATTTATATTATTGCCGATGTATTGAATGAGCAAAATTTAATCGATGCAAATGAGACCATAATTAACCAGTTTGGCCGTATAGATGCTTTGGTTAATGCAGCAGGCGGTAATGTGGCCGAAGCGGTAATTCAACCCGGAAGTGATATCTTCGACCTTAACATATCAGCCCTAAAACAAGCATTTGATCTTAATTTGTTTGGTACCATGTTGCCAACGCAGATTTTTGGTAAAGAAATAGCAAAAAATGGAGGCAGTATAGTTAATATTTCTTCGGTTTCTGCCAATCAAGCCATTACGCGCGTATTGGGTTATTCGCTTGCCAAAACATCTATTGATAGTTATACCAAGTGGATGGCTGTGGAGTTGGCTAACCGTTATCAGGATAAAATAAGGATCAATTCTATTGTTCCCGGTTTCTTTATCACCAACCAAAACAGAGATTTGTTAACTAATGCAGATGGCAGTTTAACCGCAAGGGGAGAAGCCATTATTTATAAAACACCATTTAAGCGTTTCGGGGCTCCTGAAGAGTTGATTGGTGCCCTGGTTTACTTGCTGAGCGATGCTTCTAAGTTTGTAAACGGCGAAAATATCAAGGTAGATGGTGGATTTACCGCATTTTCTGGCGTTTAGCAATTATTAATCTGTTTTATCTCATTATCAGTACAATCATAATATGAAGAAATTAGAACAAACCTGGCGTTGGTATGGGCCGAACGATCCGGTTAGCTTACAAGATGTAAAACAAGCAGGTGCTACCGGAATCGTAAGTGCCTTACACCATATTGCTCATGGCGAAGTGTGGCCATTGGCCGATATTCAAGAAAGAAAAGCCATAATCGAAGCTGCCGGCTTAACATGGTCGGTAGTAGAAAGTGTGCCTGTACACGAGGCCATTAAAACCCGTAGGGCTGATGCTGGCGATTATATAGAAAATTATAAAACCTCTTTGCGTAATTTATCGGCATGTGGAATTAAAACCGTGTGCTATAACTTTATGCCGGTTTTAGATTGGACCCGCACGCAGCTGGATCTGGAAATGACCGATGGTTCGAAAGCACTTTATTTCAACTGGATCGACCTTGCAATATTTGATCTTTATATTTTGAAAAGGGAAGAAGCTGAAGCTGACTATTCGGAATCAATTTTAAACAGAGCGAAAGATAAATTTGCAACCTTAAGCGAGCAAGACCTTATCGATCTTCGCATTAATGTGTTGATGGGAATTCCTAACGAAAAAGAAATCGAACTGGAAACTTTACGCTATAGCATTAAAGAATATAAAGCCATTGGTACACAAGGCTTAAAAGAAAATTTGAAGTTTTTCCTATCCTCAATTGCTGATGTATGTACTGAAGAAGGTATTAAAATGACCATACATCCGGATGATCCTCCTTATGCTATTTTAGGCTTACCGAGAATTGCGAGCACTTTGGATGATTTCAACTACATTATTAAATCGGTAGATCAGCCTTTCAATGGTGTGTGTTTCTGCACAGGATCATTAGGAGCCGGAATGGATAATAATGCACTCGAAATCTTTAATGCAGTTAAAGAACGTGTTTATTTTGCCCACCTGCGTAATGTTAAAAAAGATGAAGATGGCAGTTTTTATGAGGCAGATCATTTAGGCGGCGACGTAAATATGTATGAGATTATGAAAGCATTAACAGAGGAAAATGCTTTACGCGATAAAACCATTCCTTTCCGCCCTGATCATGGTCACCAGATGCTGGATGATTTAACAAAAGAAACCAATCCGGGTTATTCGGCAATTGGTAGATTAAGAGGTTTAGCAGAGCTGAGAGGCCTGGAAATAGGAGTAACCGGAAATTATTAATTTCTTTTTTCTTCCTGAAATTGGTTTAGGATCTTAATTTTTAAATACAGATGCGCACGGATAAACAAACTTTGTTTTATGTGCGCATTTTTGTTGCCTTTGCCACGGAAACACAGAAATCACGGAAAATCTATTATGTTTTATATACGTATTTCTCTTTTTAGAAGTGACACCCTGAGCCCTTATGCGTCTTCCTGAGTCGTTATTCGTCCATTTTCATCTTATTCGTCTTCCTGAACTTGTTTCAGGATCTTAGTCATGAGTTAATCACAGCTATTTAATGTGAGGCTCTTTCTTGCATTTGCCACGGAAACACTGAAATCACGGAAATTTTTAAACCTTCTGTAAGTATTTCTCCTTTTATTTGTGACATCCTGAGCGGAGTCGAAGAACCTTCTCTGCACTCATTATCCCCGTTTTTCAGTTTTACATATAAAAAACATTAAACTTATGTCCGTCAGGGTCTGAAAATACGAAACCATAATATCCTTCACCAAAGGCTTTAGGTTCTGAAACTATTTTGCCACCTGCCTGCACAACATCTTTCGCCCACTGATCAACTTCTGCCTTACACTCTGCTGAAAGGGTAAATATAATTTCGTTAGCAATATGGGCATCCGAAATATCAATCTCAACATTTGCTTTTAATACTTCTTTTAAAAAGAAATGCATGATAAAATTATCCTCGCTAATTAAGAAGCTGGTGAGGTCGTTATTTCTTCCGTTTGGCTTAAATCCAAGTGCTGTATAAAACTTTGTTGTTCGGTCTAGATCACTCACTGTAAAATTCGACCATATCTTTTTAGGCTTCATGTTAAAGTTATTTAATAAGAAAACTAATTTACGTTTTAAGACATGGATAGTTGGGGTTATTAAGCGACATATAATAGGGCTATTTGGGATAATTTTTGGATAAGAGAATATTGCAGTGAAGCAGAAAATAGAAAATAAATTGAATAAAAAAAGGCTTCCAGTTTTTAAACTAGAAGCCTTTAATTGTACCCCGGAAGGTTATAAAATCTTTAAGCTTATCCTGTTGATTATTTGTTGTTTATGGTTTTAGATTTTCGTAATATTTCAATTTGTCGGAGCATTTTAGTTTAAATAACCGTAATTCCATGCTTTGATCCATAGGCAGAAACTTCTTGTAAAAATTTGGGAAAGTCGTCGAGGTGATCCCTGCTCAACGCAACATTTAAACAAATTGTAATTTTCTGTTCTTTTTTCGGAGCAACACTTGGCTTCGTATCAATCGGATTATAAAGCGAAAAAAAATTGAATTCAAGGACTTCAGAAATCAATTTCAACATACTGGCATTTATATCTCTTCTTTTAAAAATTGAATACACATTTCGCTCGCCTGTATTTATGCGATCTGCGAAAACGGGCATCTTAAGTCCCGATTCCTGAAATTTTCGTTCAATTATTTCTCCTATATGAATATCCATTTCACAAAATTTCTAAAAATTATTCAATTGACTGACAATTAGTTGTGTATTTTAAATGCGTTATTAATGAATTTATATTGCAATTGTGAACAATTCATTCGTTATTTGTGCAACATTATTACAACGCTTGAGCAACGCTAAGGCAGCGCAAACATAACGCAAAGACAACATTAAAAAAATCCCAATTAAGTACCATGCTAACAATAACTGACCTTAAGACTTTAAAAAAGAGATTGCCAGAAGATTGGGTAACCAGAGTACAATTAAAAGTAAATTTTGGTGCAACGAAGATTCGCGAAACACTAAGAGATCCTAAAAAATACGATAAGTACATTATTGACGCTACCATTATGGTTGCAGAAGAGTTCGAGATTGAGCAAGAAACAGCTCTTGCTTTGCAAAAACAGAAAATACACTCTAAAACAATAATCTCTGCGCTATAATGGAAATCACAGCTGGTCTTCTTTGTGAAAATGCTGAGTTTTTCGGTATTGAAGGCAACAATTTTATAATCGTTGGCGGCCAATGTTTGCCATTCTCAGAAGCTCCTCAAGAAATTATGGAAGCGGTTGAGACCTCGATAACCTGCGCAGATGCCCGGGAGCTCGATAGAATGGGCGTTTTTGACGTTTTTGCACGTCGAAATCAGTGGATTAGTTGCAACGCATCTAATAAGGATACTGTGCCAGATTATGTAAAAGGAAAGACCACAATCAGTCGTGAATTTACGCTCTGCCACAAAAGGGAGACCTGTAAATCAAATGGTATACTCTGCAGAACACAATCTCAATTAACAGGCCTAACACCTATGGAAGTGAAGGTAGTTTGCGGGGTTTTTCATGGATATCTGGACAAAGAAATTGCTCAAAAGTTGGGTATAAGCGTAGAAACTGTACGCACTCACTCTCAAAATATTCGCATTAAAACAGGTTGTGCAAGGAAAGCTGACCTGGTGCGATATGCTCAAAAACTCAATCTAACACAAAACGTATGAAAACTACGCAACAACAGCCAGTGACGGAAGCTCTCGAAACTATCCGTTCAGTAAATGATGACATCCGAGATATCAATGCCCGGTTGAAAAAAGGAATCAAGGACGATAAAACGGTCTTATTGAATTATCGTATCATGATGGAAGCCATAGAGACTAGGGATTCAACTATTAGAATTTTGGAGGAAGTTCTTTGTAGGGAAATTACTCTCCAAGATCTTGGTTTTGAAATTAACTAAGCCGGGAGCGGTTAGGTGTGGACATGTTCTTTATGTTGTAATTGCTGCTGGAACGGCCGGTTGCAACAGCACACAGATGGCTTAAGGGACCATGTGCGATGATGATCGATACGCCGGATGCATCATCAAAATGAAAGGCCGGCAAAAACTACTGGCCGGCCTTTTAAAAATTCTAATCACATAACCAAAAATGAGCAAATTAATTACTTGGAAATGGTCAGAAATGACACCGGAAATGAAAAAAGGGGTTATTGGGAGCCATGCTTTGGGCCATCGTCTGACTGGCGAACAAATTAGAACCCTCGTTAGAGTGTATGAACAGGTTAAACCTGATATTAATTTTTCCCGGGACCTTAAGTCGTACAGTATAAATGAGCGGTTTTCTAACGAAATCAATTTGCTTGCCGACAAATATTTAAGCAAATAACAAACAAACTATATGAAGTCAAAAAGTAAAAACCCGTACCATTTCGAGGCCGACCGGCAAAAGATCGATCCGCTGTTGAGAATTGCTTTTATCGCTATTGCATTGATTGTGATCACTGCTGCAGCATTTACCGTTGTGAAGCAAATTAATGATGAAAGTAAGCGCAAATTTCCTACTGTTTATGAGAATCATGTGGGATAGAATCTGGTTAATTACCGGAATCTCAATTTATCTAATTGCTCTAATTTACCAACTAACCAATCTATTAAATCTTTACTAGTCCCGTAAAAATGAATTTTGATAACATTAAAGAGATGGCAGATTTAACAAATAATGTCATTGAAATCGGAGAAAACATTAAGAACCTTAACCGATTGGGCGAGGAATCAATTAAGAATGAAAATTTAACAATTGAAATAAACACTGTTTGTAAGTCAGATAGCCGCGAAATAACTGAAAAGGATCCATTCGGAGGGTTTGAGCAGATTTTAAGAGCCGCTATGCAAACCAGGAAGGCGGTAGCTTTTCCAAGTGGAGGTTTTTTCACAGATCCTGTGCAAAATAAAAAAGATGTTGAGGCAAAAATTGTGATTGAGGCCGACTATATACCATCATTGATTGATTGGCTTATTTCAATCCAAAAATCTCAGCAGGAGAAAATTCTAAATAAAATTAAAAAACTTGCTAGTTAGTATGATATCAGAAAAATCAATCGACGAGCTGAGAGATAAAATTGATATTGTGGAGGTAATCCAAAGACACAACGTAACTCTCAGGCAAAAAGGAGAAAAGTGGTCTGCCTGCTGCCCTTTTCATGATGAGAAATCGCCCTCTTTTAGTGTTTCGACTTCTAAGCAGATTTACAAGTGCTTCGGATGTGGAGAAGGTGGAGACGCTATAAAGTTCGTAATGAAAAAAGAGAACTTAGATTTCATTGCCGCAATCAGGTCAATAGCATCGGCATACAATTTTAACCTGGAGGAGATGGAAGAAACTCCTGAAGAAAAAGCAGCTGCTACTAAAAAGATCGATCTCTTTAACATAAACGCTTCAGCAGCCAGGCATTTTCAGGAAAAACTCTTGGCAATAACTGATTTTAACCATTGGTGTGCTCAGGAACTTGCTTTTGTAAGAATGTACGATTTCGCAACATTGCTTGAGTTTCAAATAGGTTATGCTCCTGCAGATTGGAAGCTTTTAACTACAATATTAATCAACAAGGATCTTTATGCTCCAGCAGAAGAGTTAGGCCTGATAAAAACCAGTGCAACCGCGTCGGTTTTCGATGTGTTCCGTGACAGGTTGATATTCCCGATCCAAAATGAACACGGCCAGATTATTGGTTTCGGAGGCAGGAAACCGAGAAGCTGCGAGGATAAGGAAAATCCAAAGTACATCAATTCAAAAGAAAGTATCCTTTATAAAAAAGACCGTGTTTTATACGGTCTCTATCAGGCAAAAGCGCACATTAAAAGACTAGGTTTTGCAATCCTGGTTGAAGGTTACACCGATGTAATAACAATGCACTGGACTGGAGCAAACAATACTGTTGGAAGGTGTGGTACGGCATTTACTGACGCGCATGCAAAGCTACTTAAACGGTACACCAACAAGGTTGTGCTTTTTTCAGATGGTGATTCCGCCGGACATAAAGCAAATTTAAAAGCGGTGGATATCCTTTTGGACAACGAATTTATCGTTGAGATCTGCCCATTACCAAAGGATGAAGATCCGGACACCTTCGCAAGAAGTTTATTTATAGCTGCATAACAAATGAGCGGACGCATTTTAGAATATATTAACGAGAATAAAGTTGATGCAGTAATTTATAAGGCCGAGAAACTTTATGAGTCGGCAGGTGATGATATCCATGCACAAAGCCTGATGTTGGAACCGATATCGGTAATGATTGCGCATGTAAAGAGCGAAATGCTTTCTGAATATTACATCAAAACAATCAGTAAAAAACTTGGTATAAAGGCGAATTTGATCACAAACCAAGTTAAAAAGGACGTAGAAAAGAAAAAGGAGGCCCAGGTCCAGTTCGTAGCAGAAGGACAAAAAGCTCTGGCCAGTTGGATCAATAAGGACCATTATTACCGGTTTGGATTTGATCAGCGTGTCGACTTCAATTTTAAGGAAAACACAGGTATCTATTTTGCCAGGAGCAACAATGAGTCTGTACAGCTTACGAATTTCACCATCAAGCCGTTAATGCACGTCTTTACTTCGGATGACAGCAACCGTCGTTTGACAGAAATTAACAACGGATGGGTGCGAGAAGTGATAGAACTTCCGAGCAGAGCCTGGTCTAGCTGTGATATGTTTGAATCTACCCTGATGGATAAAGGCGTGTTTTTTACTAATGACGGTTTCGGAAAACCTCACTTAAATAAACTGAAAAGCGCAATTCTACCCCAATACCAGAGATGCTATGAATTGAAAAACCTTGGCTGGCAAAAAGAGGGATTCTTTGCTTATTCGAATTTGATTTACAAGGAAGGCACACAAAGATTTGACGAGTATGGTATCGCGGAAGTTGACGGTGTAAACTACCTGAGTATGGGAGCCAGTAAAATCCTGGCAGGCCTACGTGATCAGGATGACGACTACAAAAATGATAAATATCTTAAGTATGTAGATTCTGATCTTTCTTTTGGCCAGTGGACACAACTAATGATGGATGCTTACCTTGAAAAAGGGATGATGGGCGTTTGTACCGTGATAATGGCCTGTTATCGGGATATCATATTTAAAAGAAACAATAACTGCCCGATACCATATTTCTATGGTGCTGCACAATCTGGAAAAAGTAAGTTTGGTGAGAGTGTTACCGCTCCTTATACGTTAGATATGCCGGCACTCAATCTTAACCAAACCACAGAATTTGCATTATGGGAAAGCCTAAGCCGGTTTTTCAATGTGCCTAGGCTCTTCAACGAATTTGATGAAAAAAGTATCAAAGAAGAATTCACCAGGGCTTTCAAAGGAGCGTTTGATGGTGAGGGCAGGTTGCGTGGATCAGGAAGGAAAGGTAAGACACAAACTCAACAGATCAACTGTCTCCCGGTTCTGCTCGGCCAGTACTTGAGCACCGGTGATGACGGTGCATTATTACAAAGAACCCTGCCGGTTAAGTTCGTTGAAGATAACAACCGCAGTGAGCATCAAAAGAAACGATTCCAGGAACTGAAAGACCTTGAGAAAATAGGCATAACATCAATCAGTTGTGAACTTTTTAAATATCGCGATTATGTCTCCGATAATTTCAATACCCGTTTTTATAAGATGCTTGAGAGAATGACCGAGTCTCTAAAGGCTGAAAACCTGATGCCAAAAACAAGGATTCTCGAAAACTTCGTGAATGCGTTAACCATCACAAGCCTTGTTGCTGATAAAATTACTTTTGCCTTTTCAATCGATGCGTTTTTTGATTATTGCAAAGAACAAATCAAATCGCTAAGCCTGATCATCAGTGAAACGAACGCACTGGCAGACTTCTGGAAAACAGTTGAGCTTATGGTTGATGAAGATGATATCGAGCAGGGTTACCACTTTAAGGTCGAAACGAAATCAGACATTTTATTAGCAGCAAAGGAACGGAACCAAACATTTAAAAAGAATTTTACCGAACCTAAAAAACTACTTTATCTACGCTTCAGCACTGTTCATTCAATGTATCTAAAGCAGTACCGTAGTGCCACCGGCAAATCGGGGATCGGTTCTGCAACGGTAGAAAGTTATATGAAGGACCTGCCAAGCTTTATAGGGAGCAATCCCGCGAGTAGCTTCCGCGCACGGAATGGAAAATCTACTAATACAAGCTCTTATATTTTCGATTATGACCTTCTTAATGTAAATCTGGAACGAACCAAAGACGATGACACGGAAACTGTAGAAACAAAAATTACCGGAGTACTTTGCGAAGATTCCAAAGCGGTTGATTTGCTTGGTAAACTTCATCTTGAGTTCACAGTCCTCCAGGATGAAGGCTACTGGATAGATAATGTCTGGATAAATAAACAGACCTACACCAAATGCAGGTCGAAAGAAATCAATGCCGTTTCGGCTCTTAAAAAGGGTATTAAGGTATCGCTAATCGGGATGCTTCAGGAAACATTAATTAATGATTCGCTACGTAGAAAAATGGAAGTAATGTCAGTTCAAATACTTGATAGCAATGGAACAACAAAAAAAGAAAGCCTCTTTTAGCGATATCGCCATCCACCGGTATGATTGGCTAGTAAGTAAAAAGGGTACGATGGTGGTAATAGTTGATTTCTGGTATGAAGAATCTGAAAAATACAGAGTCGGCATATTAGAGGTAGGCAAATCAACCACAATCGAACCCTGGCCATTATATACAGATGTACAAAACGAAATTTTCGAAGGGAACTTAAAATTTTTTATCAAATAAACTATAAAACAAAAAATGGGGAACATTAAAAACCTTGTAAGAAGTGCCTCTAAGAATGGCACCATCAGTGAAGAGGCCGCGACTGCGATCGCATTGACTGCAGATAATTTATTGGAAAGATCTGTGTGGCTTCTAAAGGACTTAAAGAAACAGGTCGGTACAGTAACAGGCGAAAGTATTGATGAGCTTCTCACCGATATCACCGGCGTAAAATCAAAAGATATGGTTTACTTTTTTGAAAAGGAGCCTGAAGGACAATAAAAGCAAAAGCCCCGGTTCGTGGCCAGGGCAATCACTAATTAATTTTTAACAGTTACAAAGATGGAAAAACAAATTAAAAAAGCAATCGAGGTTCCGGTTGATCAGGCTGCTCTAATCGCAGAGAAATTCGATAAGGATATGGTGGTGATCATCACTTACTCCAGGGAACAACATTCTGAAACGGTGACAACGTTCGGGAAAACAGTATCGGATTCTGACTATGCTGCAGAGGCCGGTAATAATTTAAAGAAAGCTCTTAGGTGGGAAGAAGCAAAAACAAGCGACGTATCCGCAAAAGTTTTACGATTGGTTAATGCACTGAAACGTGCTGTTTCTATTTTAGAATTTTCAGACGGGGAATCTAAAACATTGCTTGAAATTAAGGATGTTCTAAAATTCTACAGTGATCTGGAAGGCAGGAAAGGAGAAAAAAATGGCAATTAAAAAATATTCATTCGATTTCCACATGGGTGAAGCTTCAGCAGCTTTTGACGTAGACACAGAATTATTTACTCTGGAGCTGGCAAAATCAGCTCTGGAATTCTTCTCCTGGAGTTACCTTCGAGAGGCTGATCCGATCGAAGAATGCTTAAAGAAATATGCATTGAAGGCTATAAAATTCGCCACGTTTAATGGCCACAATGAAATTGGAGTTATAAAAGACTTCGCGGATGAGGAAGGATTTTTCGATGTTGATGGCCAGTATGGCGTAACCTTAACCGAGGTTAGTGCGTATGAATTCGATGACTATTTTTTAGATATGGAGGTGAAAAATGTCTGAGTTAACCTTCGATGATATATCGTTCCAATGTCCTGTTTGCAGACTGGAGCATGATCACGTGTACTTAACAGCCGAGGTGGGAAAAGATCATCAATTGTACTACTGCGATACTGAAATTGGAGGGTGTGGAAACAAAATAGTACTTCAGACAAATGTTCTGATTGATATCAAAGTTTATCCAATAGAAATACCTACAACTGAAAACTAAATGATAAAAAATTTAATTGACTGGTTTAAAATGCGGATGGATCTGCATATAGCCAGGAAAGAATCAACAATTATCCGAAAACACTTTTAGTTTAATTTATGGCAATTATAGAAACACCTGAACATTACGAATTTCATTCTGATGATGAGAATGGGAATTTTCGATTTCGCATAACAAAGAAATATCCCATCCAGATACAGGTTTCAACGGAAGGGGATAATCACGGAAGCTACCATGAGCAGACCCGATTTAACGCCTGCAGCTCAGATCTAGAAGAAATTCAAGAGCTGATCAATCGGGCATTAATCCATTTCAAATAAAATGAAAAATACACTTCAAGCTTATTCGGAACTGTATGAGTATTTTCAGGGCAAAACAGACAGTTGCGACATGGCCCTGGCTGAAAATGATACTGGAGATAAGGATTGCAAAGCAGATTACAATCGCATCATGCATTCGGAAATAGACCATTGCATGGACGAATTGCAGAAAATGAAAGCCAAACTTAAAAAACTATGAAATACTTAGTTAATATCACAAATACTTATAATACGCATAATTCCTTGGAAAGAGAGGTTCAGAAGTTCCTCAAAAGAATTAATCGCACGTTGGTTAAATCAGAATATATTGATCATGTCAAATTTGCTATCGAAAATGAAATAGATCGATTGTCTAAAGAAAACAAACGATGTAAACCTATCGGCACCAACTGGTACAAATCAGGTCCTGAAGACCAGGACTGGAGCATGTTTTTAACTGGTATATGTGGATTTACCCTTTTACACGTAAGCGATAAGCAGATGGTGGTAAGAATTCCTGGAACAATTGATTTTGTATACGCTACAGACAGACAAGATGAAACAGCCACAGAAACTTAAACCGGTGGCTAACCGGCGGTATTATATGAACCGGAAGCTGAAGGAATACGGGATTGATTTTAATATCAAGACTGGGGAGATCAAAGTCCCTTACAAAAGATTTATGGATATCCCGGTCGGCTTACGTTTTTATATAGGCGAATGCATTAAACATCAATATAATGTTCAATATGAAATCGATGAAAATTTTAAAGTTAGAACTATTGAAAAAGTTAAGCTGGAAAAGAAGAAAAAACGGGATCCGGATATAAAACCGAGACAGTACATCAGGAAGGAAACCAATGTACCTATCCTGAATCAGATCGAATTATTTTAATAAAATTCAGCGATTCAGCTAAAAGCAAAACGGGGAAGCAAAACTAATTGCTTCCCCGTCTCAATCTAAATTAACGCTCTCGCATCAAAAGTAGCAATCTTAATCTAAATACAAAATCAAAAATCAATTTAAAATGAACAATCTTAACACAAATCAAAGAAGCCTGGACCATGAAGGTCGCGAGGTTTTTATCCAACATGATTACGATTTCGCCTCGAAAGTCTTATATAAAAAGAAACCTAACCTGGTTTGGTTTCTTAGAAAGAAGTCTGACGAATTTGAAAAGTATGAACCAAATTACAGTGATTGGTACATTGCAGTAGCTATCGAAAAACTCGAGAAGATTACAGAAGATCGGCATCTGATAGATTATAGCCTAATTATGTCTTATCGGTGGGCCATAAGGGAAGGATTCAATCACCAGTTAGGCCCAGCCTTAAAAAAATCATATGATTATCCAGGGAATCGAAATAATATTAAAGGTGTTTTAGCATATATTGACAGGATAAAAAAAGCATCTGATAAAGAAATTGAACAGATTATTTCACAGGACAGCTTATCCTCATCTACTAACGAGGAGTAAGTTTTACTTATATCTAGTAGATCAGAAAAACATAAAAAAAAACCGAGCAGATCTGCTCGGTTTTTTTTTGCATTTTATTTCACACTTGTGAAGCACATTTTTACTAAAATACCGATCTGCTCCTAAGCAAATCGGTTCCGATCCTAAGCGATCCTTAAAAAGCGCACCTGTTCCTAAGCGAAACCATTTTTGCTTAAATTTTAACAAAATGCTTTTAAATAGTCCTAAAGGCAGATCGTTTTTAAAATTTTCAATTTTTGTTAAAAAAGTGCGCAGCGCAGTATTTATGCTCCTAATGCTCCTAATGCTCCTAATTAATATAAAATATACTCTTATTATACTTTAAATACACTTTTTAGCTAAATATTGCCTTAGGAGCACTTAGGAGCAAACGGATACCTTAGGAGCATAGGAGCACATTTTTCAAAAAACATGCTGTCCTGTATAGAAATGTGAAATTTCTATTACTTCATAGTAAGGATTTTAGTTTATTTTTAACCAAACGTATCTCGTTATATGGATATAGTACTTAGGGTACCAGTTAAGACTTTCGTGTACAAATACATCACTGCCAAATACGGCAGCCCATGGCATTTAAATTCAAAATGCAAAGATGGGAGGATGATTCAGGAGTTTCTGGAACGAGCTCCTCACCGCCATGAGAAATATGCCAGTAATCAAAAGATTCTAGAAATTGTTATTCCTTCGAGAATCTTTCAACAAAAAGGCTGCTATCTTAGTCAGGCGCGGATCAATGCATTCATTGAGATCATCCACATGGATATCATGAACGAGATCAACAATTATTATTCGGCGATAAACGAAGGCCTCGGACTAAAAAAATATAATGTTGTAAGGGTTGATGTTGCCGAGCCTGGACAGAAGGTTAAGACCAAAAGGTTACAGCCATCAGTAGCTCCAAAATTCTTTGAACAGAGGGAAGTTATATACGATGTTTTAAAGAAATATGACATCACTGAGGACGATCTGACGTTTGATGCTATGAAAAAGCAGCTTTATAGGTCTTCCAAGATCAAAAATTAATCTGATTATCAGATCGTTATACGACTTTTTACGTTTTTGTCCTCTATTGGACCATTAAATAAGATATTGTGAAAGCCACCGCGAAGGCTGAGGCAGTCCGAAAGGGCTGCTTTTTTTGTTTGTGGGGTTTGTCCTTTTCAGGACAGCACCTTTATCGCAATTTGTGTGCCATGATAGAATTGCTAAATATTAACGGCTCGAACCTGGGCGGGCTTTATATATTAAAGTTTGCTCCAAGATTCTTTTTCCAAAATTTAAGTGCATCCAATTTGCTCTTTAAACAGGGTTTTGAATGGATAACAGTTAAACTCACTTCCGAATCGGGCCAGGTTGATCAGGAGTCTGCCCTGGATAACGGAGATTCCTTTTATAATGTAACCATTAATGCCTCACTTCCAAAGGAGCGTCCGGATATTGATACACTACTGGATAAATATGCAGGACTACCTTGTGTGGTAAACGTTCATGATCAGAACGGTAACGAAAGGCTGGCCGGCCACCATGCCGGGGAACTAGTACTTATGCACTCTTCAACCTCAGGTAAAATTACTTCAGATGAGAATGGATATCAGATCAGCTTCAAAGGAAAGCAGGAATTTAAAGCCGATTTCGTTACTCTGTAAACGTTCATCTGTCCTTTAGAGGCCTTCCAGCCGCCTGTAAACTTGCTTCTGTTATATGAAAATAAACAGATTAGCATCGGTTATTATGCGCGGAACTCTTCTTATGGATCCACGCTTTGCTGTTGGCATGATGCCAATGGCCGCGCGTTTTCTTAACGGCGAAAAGGTTTCATTTTTTGATGATGACACCACCGATGAAGCAAAGGATCCCATCGCGAATACATATTGCCTTAGCCCTGAAGGGAACCTGGTTGCTTCTAAAAGAAGTGATTCGGGGAATCTTTATCAGGATGCTCCTGTAGGTTCCATCATGATCATCAATATTGTAGGTACAATTTTCAAAGATGACTATTGCGGTTCACCAGGAACAGATACAATGTCTCAATGGGTGAAGGAAGCGGTTTATTCTGATAACATCGCAGCTGTCATTCTGAAAATAAACTCCGGTGGCGGATCTGTGGAAGGTACGGGAGAATTTGCCCAGACAATTAAATGGGCGGACTCGATCAAACCAATGATCGCGTTTACTGATGGCTTGTGTGCTTCAGCTGCCTATTGGATTGCTTCGGCTTGCCGGATGATCTTCGCCTCGTATCTAACCGTAGAAGTCGGGAGTATCGGCACTGCAATAAAATTTATAGACAACAGGGAAGCAATGAAGATGTATGGATACAAAGAGATCTATATCAACGCAGATCCATCTGTCGACAAAAACCAGGACTATTACAAGGCTCTGGACGGTGACTATGGGCCGATTAAACTTCAGATACTCAATCCAACTAATGATGTCTTCTTATTGGTCGTTAGAGAAAACCGTGATGGCCGTTTGGTTGAAACATCGGTAAAGGAAGGTGATATCACTAGGATTGAACCATTGTCGGGTAAAGTTTACCTGGCAAAAAAAGCAATTGAAATAGGTCTTATAGATGAAATATCAGATTTCGATAGTGTATGCCAGTACACCATGGACCTTGTTCAAGCTCCCTCAACAAGCAAATCACAAAAAACTATTAATATGATAAATGTTTTCGGAAAATTCTCAAAACTAAGTGCTTTAGCCGGTAAGGCAGCAGGTTCAACTACCTCTGCAGACGTGGAAGGCATCAATGAGCAAATCGCGGCAGCAAACGTGCCCGATGTTACGCTCGTTCTGGATTCTGAACTGCAGGCTTTACAAGATAAAGCTGCGAAGTCTGAAGGATCCATCTCTGCAGCTGATCACAAGATTGCAACAGATAAAATCTCAAAACTGGAGGCTGACCTGAAAACGGCAAATGATGCGAAGGAAGCAGCTGAGAAAAAAGCAGCCGATTTAGCAGATGAGCCAGCCGATGAGCCAACTGCAGGTAAAAAAATCGGGACCGACGCAATCGAAAGCACAAGTGCTGACGCTGATGATTTCCATTCGGAAACTGATGCTGAAGTGGCCAAAATGCGCGCCGGTTTCAAAAAGAACTAATCTTAAATTAATACTCGATGTCAGTTAAAAAAGTAACAAACGACGTTACCGCCATTTCAAATTATGCCGGTACATATAGCAAGGACCTTATTGGTCAATTGCTGAATGGTTTAGATATCGCTGCCGATCTTTTCGTAATCCGAAATGTAAAAAGCGGGATCAATCTTACCAAATTAACCATCACTAAAGGTATCCGTCCATTGGATACTTCCATCGATACTGTAAAAGGCCCAGGCCGTAAATGGTCAGGCCGTAAGTTAACGGTAAATGGTGGTATGAAAATCTTTGAAGTTGTTCCTGAAGAACTTAGGGATACTTTCATGTCCGATATGTTGGATCCAAATGCAACAGAAGTTCCGTTTGCGCAATGGGTTTGGTCTAAAGAATTTGAAACTGTTGCTGAAGAACTTAACGAAAGCATGTTTTATGCTGAGTTTCATGCGGATGCTGCAGAGTTCAATCCGGCTACCGCTTATACTGTTGGATCTTATATCAGATTTGAAGATGATTTCTATATCTGCGTAACAGCCACAGCAGCTGGCCAGTCACCAACCACACATACCGTTAAATGGGAGCAGCGCAATAACACGGTTATTACTGAAGGAATTGGAACTATCATTGTAAAAGAGATTGCTGCTCTTAACCTTACTCCGGTTTCGACCAATGCTTTCACAGATACCAATACTGTTGCAGAACTTCAAAAAGTTTGGAACGCAGCTCCAGAAAAGTTCAAAACCAAAAAGAGCATCATGCGTGTTGCTCCGGACGTTTTCCAAAAATACTGTACTGATCACAATACCAGATACGGTACCGGTAACGGTGTGTTAAACGATGTGGATACCAAAAAAACTGTTTATCTGCGAGATTCAAGTGATAAGTGTGAATTGAGACCAGTAACCTATATGGCCGGTAGCCAACGTGTTATTTTAACACTTGACAAAAATCTGGTTATGGGTACAGATCAGGAAAGTGCTTTAAACACGATCGGTAAAATGATCCCGACGCTTCACGGTTATAAAGCGATTATGAAATTCTTGTTGGGTTTCCAGGTTCAGGATCTTGAAATCCTTTACGTAAACGATAAATTATAATCCCCACCGATCCATAAACCCAAGTACCAGGTAATTTTCCCTGGTACTTTTTTCAATTTTTAACACTATTCAAAATGGGAAAAGAAAAAATTACAGCTACAATTTTAGCTGAGGAATTAAAAAACACTACCGGAGAAGAAGGACTTAAAGCCCTTGCCGGTAAAGCTATTGCCGCGCTTCTTGGCGCAGAAAGTCAGATTGAGTCTGCTGAGAAAATCATCGATGAGCAAAATAAAGCTGTCGAGAAAGCCAGGACGAGCAATCCGAACTATCTTCCTACGGTTACATTCAATAAAAAGCAATACCAGATTCACCACCAGGTAAGGACTGAAGGCGGTGTAATCAAATCCCGTGAAGATATCGCCGCAGACTCAAAATTGGTCGCTGAGTTGATCAAAAACAAGTCGACTGCGATCACTGAATTAATCGAAGATTAACCTTTAAATCAATTACGATGTCAGATATATTAGAAGATGTTCAGTTTCCCGACGGGGCAAAAAATATGGCAGGAATCTCAAAAAACGCATACATTGCGTTTGAGTCTTCCTTTACAACTTTGGGCGAACCGGTAGCGGATCCCGCAGATTTGGAGGCCGTTGTTGAAATTACAACTGCCCACGTTTTAAAAACTGGTGCTAAGGTGCATAAGCTTACCGTGATGTACGATAAAAGTACAATTGAATCAACAATGGTTGGTGCTACCCGTAAATCTCACAGCTGGAAACCAAAAGCGAAGCTGTTTTACGCAGGTACTGAAGCAAAAGTTTTGGGTTTTGCTGCCAAGATTCAAAACGCGGATTTAATTACTTTTCTTGAGCCATTAAATGGTGAAGGAATGATCCAGATCGGTTCCTCTAAACTTCCCGCATATGTAGTAAGCGGATCAGTTAAGTTGGGCGAAGGACCTGAAGGTGAGAAAGGAGTTACTTTTGAGATCGAAGCACCATGTGATGCTCCTTACTATTTATACACCGCTATCCTTCCGAAATTAGGCGCTTAAATTTAAATGCATGGCCACTAAGAATATTTTACCGGAACCGGTAAGCGCTCAGTTCAAACTGAAGAAAGATGCTCCACTTAAGATCTACGATCCGAAAGTTGGAGACATCGACTTCAGGGTGATCACAATTGACCAGGCTGAAGCTTTGGTCCGAGCTGCTAACCCTTTTATCGAAAAAACTAAAAATACAATCCCAGAACCTACTGTATAGGTACTCTCCGCTTTTTCATAAGTTGTATTTTTCCCCCGGCTCAAAAGGCCGGGGTTTTTTATTTAAGGTTTCCAAAAACCGCCATTCTCAGTTATTTCTTTAATTAATTTGCTTTTTTGGCTGTTTCGGAAATCCACGTCTATATTTTTTAATCCGATAAACTGCACCAGAGTTTCTCTAGATAAAAAAGAGGAAAGTTTTTTAATACTTTGTTCGTTGTAAGGAATCTTCTCTAAAATTTTCAAAACATGATTCCTAACAGATGGCTCATCATCCAAGCTCTCCTTCGATAATAGGTAGGCCAACTGCATTTCGTAAACCTGTGGATATCTGTTAAGATCAAGATCAGAAAAGCCCTCGAATTTCATAACCTCCACAGGGAAAAGTTCCGTAAGTCTTCTTCTAACATTGTGTTTATCCTCATGTGAGAGCAACGGAATAATGTTTTGAAATTCCTTAATAAATTCACTTTTGAAATTTAAACGATTGATCCTCTCGCTGTGAAAACCATAGTTGGTTGGATTTTGTGATAGATCGTTTACAATGTCCTCTATTTCCTCATTTTGAAGATCCATGTAAATCTTGGTCATGTTTCCGTTAATATTTCGCTGGATAGACTCGATCCTACTTTCTGCTTCTTGTACCAGTATAAGCTTTCGATCAATCAGAAGGGAGATATCATTAATTCTCTTTTCGGCATCCTGGACACGTGCAGCAATCTTCGAGAAATGCCAAGATATATAAATTGTGGCCAAAGCCAGTATAACCGCAACTACAGCCAGTAGTGAATTTATCCCGCTCAGCTGATTTGCTACTGAATCATTAGCGATTGAAACCAGGTTCTCAACATGCTCAAGGTGTTTTTTAATTAATTCAACGTCTTGGTGGTCATATGACTCTGGCGATGATGTAGCAACTTTCCCCGAATTCTGAGCATAGCACGAAAAGAAAAAAATAAATAGCAAGAATGTTAAAAGACTTTTCATATTGGATAATTTAGGCACCCAATATAATGATTTAATGAATATCAATCACCAGTACAGATATCGCTGTCCTTTAATGGGCTGCTCCCTTTTTGATATTTGAGTTACATAAACAAATCACTAAATATCAAAGAATGAAAAGTTTCAAAATCCTGATTTGCGTCACTGCAATCGCAATGGTGTCTGTGACGGCAAGCAAAACCTTCGGTTCTCCAGGAGAGCACAAGGAAACGGTTCCGACCGAGGTCAACGTAAACAGCGGCCATCTAAATTTTAACCTGGTAACTCCAGAAGCAATCAATTCTTTAATTTCAGTCGAAATGATCAAAAAAAACAGCGAACATAATATTTGGGCTTGGCCAAATAAATTGGACAAAGAAGTGAATGAGGTCTTAATTACTAGACTAACCGAAAAACCTATCGATTTCGAAAAACAAGTTCTCTGCAGTCCGCATTTGGGTGACGCAATGGATTCGCTGATGATCAAAAAGGGATTCGAAGGAAAACTAAGAAAGTCGAGCTTATCAAACAATCCAAGTCAGTTAAAAGCATTTCGAGAGTTGCGAAAGAATATTTTTTAAGAAAAATAGATAATTTGAATGGTCCGGTTACGCCGGACCATTTTTGTTTATGTCCTTTACCGGATTACCTCCTGCAGCTTTATTTGGGTATAAATTCAGAAATCTCAAATCATGTCTTCAACAGAAATAGCCAAAGGCTTTAAAAAACTTAATCCTGGTCCGCTGGATGAATGGTACGGACCGTACGCAAATGCTGCAGCTGCATGTGCTGCAATTCCAAATACCGATATCGGCGGTGTAAATTTTAGAAGGGGAAAGATTGTCGGAATAACGACTGACAGAGGTATTTTGGATTACGTTTGGCGAAAGGGAATCAGCGACGCTGAACTGGTACCGTATTTTCAGGACTACGCAACCATTGCAGACAATTATCCGGAATACCTGGCCGACAAACATGCTGCTTTCGATGAAAACGAAAAAACTATCATAAATGCTGTAAAAAGCCTCGACATCCTACCCATTGACAGTGAGTCCAATAATGATTTTATAATTGTCTTATTTACAACACATCCTACAACCCCAGCCCTCATCGGAAACTACGAGAACAGTGTTATCATAAAAAATAATTCACTAGACCCTCCGGTTAATTGGGATATCGTTAAACACTCTGAGCAGATTACAGATGTAAACGGCATAAAATACTATTCAGGATCTATAGAGTATCCTTACGCCAATGGAGTTTTCAAATATAACATTGCCATTGACTGGAACGTTGTCCCAGAAGTTTTTGAGTTCAACAAGAATGACACCAGGCTTCACCTAAAAACAGGGGTGTTCAGCGATTCGGCATTCATAAACGAAAAACTTGATTTTGCCAAAATACCCGCATACTTAAAGGAAAAGGAAAAAAAAGACTATACTCCCGATGCGCGAAAAGTTATCAATGCCATTTCGGTTTGCGATATTATCGTGCAGAATGCATACATGAATCATGACTGGAGAATTTCTGCGGTATCAATGATTGCAGCACCTGTTCTTGGAGCCGCCTACAACTGGACTATTCAGATCAGGAATTTAAGTACTGGTGATTCGTATAATATCGGCCAATATGACCCTGTAAATCCCGCAATTATACAAGGAATACAAACCTATAGCGGCAAAGCATTTGCAGCTGACCGGAACAGGTTTATTTATTATGACCTGGCAATTGATTGGGCCAGCCTGATCATTGCTGTAGGTGGGATCAATTTTTCATATTATCCCCCGTATGTATCGGAACTGAAAATCGATATAGGAACCAAAACTTTATCTTCTGGCGTAAAACCAGGAGATTACGACAGTAAGCTTAGATATCCTTCAGCCTGGTTAAAAGATAAAACCGCCATGGTTTTCGGCACATCAATTTTTGCCAAAAGTTATGAGGCCGGTAGCGCAATTCAGGATTGTGGAGCAAATCTTATTAATCAGGCAGTAAGTGCCAGTCCTATGCGTTTTAATGTGGATCAGCCTGTTGCTTGGCCGTTGGTACTAAGGGCTCTAATGTCAACAGTTGCCGAGAAGGTTTACATTCTCGATCACTGGGATGCTGAATACCGCCCTTTATGTATTGGCCCTGGCTTACCTGATCCACCTATGCGCTCTTATTTCGAGGGAAGTAATGAAGTAGAAGCTGCGCAATTAGGCATTAGTGATGCTGCTTTCTATGTGTCTACAAGTTTTGAACGAAGGCTGCTACCATATTTGGATGGAACACTAACTTTTCCCGATGCAATATTTATAGGACATTTTTACAATGGATATAAAGGATGGATGCTGCATGAAACTGATGAAGCATTTATGACTATACCTAATGGATCAGAGCGAGCTAATCCAAAGACGGAATTGGGGGCTGCAAATATGTTTATGGATTTAATTTATAAGTTCAATCCATTTGCCCGGGTTGCTATGATCGGCCATTATGAAGACCAGCAGCATCCTGCTGTTGCAAGAGCGCAAGAAAATTTCGCGAACTATTGGTCAATACCTATACTTAAGACTTGGGAAAAAACGGGTTGGAGTCAGCAGCGAGTTCCGAATACACAACATCTTTGGACCGATAACAATTCCAATTACAAGCCATTCGCTGGGGCTAATGGCTCAGATCCTTCAAAAGATCTGACCGTTAAAAATATGTATATGTTGGACAATGAGCACACAGCAACGACCTCTGTCGCTCAGGATCTGCTTAGAGATATCTATGGTCCTTTTTTTAGGGATTTTCGATAAAAAAAAGACAAATCTTTTGAGGGAACAATGCCAACAAACTTTAAAAGAATTATGTCAAAAATTAAGTTAAGAACGCCGATATCATACTACGGCGGTAAACAAAAGTTATGCAAGAGGATCATCGAACTGATCCCTGAACACGTAATGTATTGCGAGCCTTTCGTTGGAGGGGCCGCAGTATTTTTTGGAAAAGATAGGTCACCTGTGGAGGTGATCAACGACACAAACAGTGAGCTGATCAATTTTTACAAAGTTGCGCAGAACAATTTTTCGCTTCTGGAGAAAGAAGTTAAGGAAACGCTTCATAGCAGGGATCTGCACAAGGATGCTTCAGTAATTTATAATTTTCCGCATCTTTTTTCGGATGTTAAACGTGCATGGTCAATTTGGGTGCTCAGTACTCAAAGTTTTGCTGCTCAGTTAGACTCATCCTGGGGGTTTGACAAAATAAGCAATACCACAACGCAAAAGATCTCCAATAAAAGAGCGGAATTTACAGATGAAATCAAACAGCGTCTGCACAATGTACAGATTGAATGCGCTGATGCTGTTTACATCATCCAGAGCCGGGACACTAACGGAACGTTTTTTTATTGTGATCCCCCTTATTTCAATTCTGACTGTGGTCACTATGATGGGTATTCGGAAAAGGATTTTGAAGAGCTGCTGATTACTTTATCGAAGATTAAGGGTAAATTCCTTTTATCCTCTTATCCATCCGATATCCTGAAGAAGTACTCAGCTGAGTTTGGATGGTCCACCAGGTCAATTGAACAAAATGTTTCGGTAAATGCCAAAAGTGGATATCAGAAAAGAAAAGTTGAAGTATTTACTACCAATTATTGATAATAAAGCCCGGACGGCATAAAGGATCGTGGACCAACACTACCATTGTACCAGGTGCAAAAAAGCACCCAAAGTCCGGGCTTATTCTATTGAGTGGAACAAAGCCCTTTTTTGGGTGTACAATTGGTAATGTTGGTCGGCTGCAAAGATATATAAAACCTCCACAATTACTAATACTGTCCTTTATTAGTTTAGATGCTGCCCCCTTTTTTGTAGCATGTCAAAAGATATCGCTACATGGCTCGAAAACGGTTCAAACTATTCAGAAGGCTTAAGTCTTTATGAGGAATATGGATCCGATGATTTTTTATTGAGAATTCTTAAAAAAGGCGAGAATGCCTTCAATAAACAAAAGCTTGCTGAAGCTTTAGGTGAAATTCTGATTATTCCCGATACACCACCACCAGTCGAGGTTCCAATTTTGGAACAAGTTCATGCTCCTGCTCATGCCGAGCCTCACATCATTCCCCCGCCACCAGGTGAACTTCCCGCACTCTTAAAAATTTCAAATCAGATCGCCGCAAATTTTGCAGAACTGAGGGGATTGCATCCATATTTATCTCTTACTGAAGAGGGTGAGCCGTTGAGACAGGTTGCCCTGCAGATCCAACGGTTAGGGGTACGGAATTCAGAGTTGATGATGATGAAAAACCACATTATCGAAAACGGATACGAGCCACCGGAACCTGAGGAGGTGAGACCACCGGTAATGATCGATTTCAATCTGCTTGAGGAAAAAGAGCGTATAAGAAAGTCTTTAAACAAAGCCGAAAACCGTCTAAAAAAACAATCAAAGCCGAAGGATTACACTTTGGCTTTAATTGCTCAGCGTAAAAAGGATTTTTGTGATATCAATGCGCGGATTGCTGAAGCTAAAATGAAAGGAGCAGTTGATGGCCAAAAATAATAGACCGGGTATCCGCTCATCATTTGTTCAGCCTGAAGATCTTCTCGATCGGATTTATAAAGCCTGGCTCGCTCACTCAATTGATAAACTTCCCGAAGTTGAACAAAAGGTTCTTGAGCGAATGGAATATGCGGACCGGAAATTAACTAAAGGTGGAGTCGGATCCATGTACTTCAATCTGCTTGATGACATGGAGCAATATTTTAAGAATCATGGCGTATCTCGCAGAACGCTTGAAAATGATATCGCTCGAGCTAAAAAGTTCTTTTTATCAGCCAGGCCCCGTGAAGATAAGGAATATGCCAGGGGAAAGTCTATCCAATGGCTTGAGCGGTTGATCTGGAAGGCTGAAGAGGAATGCGACTTTCGTGCTACAGCATTATTGATCAAAGAGCTTGATGAGATCCAGGGCTTCAAACGGGAAGATCCCAATTTACCTGATTATGAAAAATTTGAGATTCAGCCGATTCTGGTTATCAGTGATCCGACTCAATTAGGTGTACCGCAAATTGAGAACCTCGAGGAGGAACTTACTAAACTCCGTGGATCCAGGGCGCAATTCCTAAGCCAGCTGGATATGGAAGATGCTCAACTGGAAGAGGAGGCAGATTCCGATGGTACTGTTTAGAAATACCTATTATAATGATCCCCAACAACGGATCCTCACCACAAACCCAAATACCGGAACTTATGTTATGGGGCGGGCCACGGGAAAGTCGGAAGGAGTTGGTGCTCCGGCATTGATTGATAAGATACTTCACATGCCCCGGTCCGCGATCGGCGTGGTCTGCAGAACTTTTATGCAGGCAGCTGACCGGACGCTCCCGCCTTTATATGTCGGGTGGGAGCGTATGGGCTATATCCGGAACGTGCATTATTGGGTTGGAATATCACCACCAAGGGAGCTAAACATTCCGCGCCCTTTATACGGTCCGGATAAAGAAGCTTCCAAACATTGTATTTTCTGGTTCAATGGTGCCTATATGTCCATCATTTCACAGGACAGACCCGGATCCGCTAATGGAAAAACGTTGGATTTTCTTTATGGTGATGAGGCACGTTTTATCAATAAAACAAAATTTGATAACGAAATATCGAAGGCGAGCCGTGGCAACGTTAAGGAATTTTCGCACTATGCTGGGCATGGCGGACAGCTATTTCTTACCGATATGCCAACGACTCCGGAAGCCAAATGGATCCTGGCCAATCAGTCCCACAACGATCTGAAAATAAAGAAGAACGGCAAGGTATATAAAATGAGCGACCTGATGAAGCTGATCAGCTGCTACCAGATCGAAGTCAACAAAGCCAAGTATCAGCTTTATACCGAGCAGAACCTGACCAAGAGAAACAACCTGATCAGACTTATCAACTCCGATGAGAAGATCCTGAATTATTTGCGCCAGGAAACAGCGATGTATATGGAAGCCTCCAGTCTGGATAACGCTCACTTTATCGGCCTTAAAACTTTGAAGAAGTGGAAGCGTGATGATTTGGATGTGATCTTTCGCACTCAGGTACTGAACGAACGGCTATATATCGCTGAACATGGGTTTTATCCGGACCTCGACCTGAATGTACATGCTTATGATAAATATGATTACTCTGGCATAGAGGGCTTATGGTTGCCCAATGGTGTCGCACAGGGTTCATTGAATGATGGTGATGTTGACCGTAATAGACCATTAGATGTAGCCTTCGATGGGGGCTCAACTATCAACTGTATGGCGGTTGGCCAGGAACATGCGGATGAGTACCGGATCGTTAAGAGTCTTTATGTAAAAGGAAACAAGCGACTACCTGAGCTTGTTGATGACTTCTGTAAGTATTATGATAAGCATGTGAAGAAAGAAGTAACGTTTTATTATGACCATACCTTTGTCGGTACCGATGCTACAACCATATTGTCGAATGCTGATACGATAAAGCTAAGGTTTAATAACCACCATTGGAAGGTCAACATGGTATACATCGGGCAACAGCCAGGCCACAAGACCAGGTTCGACCTGGCCGGTACCTTGCTTAAGGAGGATGATCTACTTGAGCGTATCAAGCCATTGCGATTCAACCGGAACAATGCGGCATCGCTATTGGTATCGCTTCAATGTGCCGGTGCCATTCAGGGCAATGATGGTGTCAAGAAAGATAAGCGTCCAGAGAAACGGAGCGACGTGCTTCAGGAGGAAGCCACCCACCTTACCGATGCCTTCGATACCCTGATCATCGGACATCATCAGTTCAAGGTCGGATATCAACAGCCAAGTACCGAGGCTATCTTCTAAAACCTATCTGATTGCATTTAGCATACGTCTTTTATTTAAATATCCCTCTTAGGATGCTCCTAAGGGGGTTTTTCATATATCAGCGAAATACCCCCGGGGGCAGCTCACTTTTTGGATAGTGCGTGTCCTGCATTCAATTCTGAAAAAGCATGTTTCATTTTTTTAAAAATGGGTTAAATAATTTTCAATCAACGTTTTAACGTTTTTTTCATTTCGGTAGCTTTTTCGTTGAGCGTGCCGGCAGCTGTGCGTGTCCTTTATGGGCTATCGTTCCGGATTCATCTTCGAATTATGGAAGGAATGATCAAGTTTACCGATATGCTCAGGGTAATGGCCACAGGTGATCCCTTCAGTTTCGAGGTAGTTTCCCTGAACCTGAAGCAAGGAACCGGCGGTTTTCGCACCACTTATAACAATGCAGTACTTCTAGCTGCTGGGAATTCGAGCAAAAGCTCCAGAAAGAACCCGCGGAACTTCATGAACGTGACCAGGACAATCAAAGTGCCTACCAAAAGTAGGCCGATAACCGTTCACGCCCTCCTGATCACAAAATTCAATGACGAAAAAACCTATATCTAAATGGACGAAATTTTAATCTCATCGGGTAACAGCACAAAGATCGGCTTTATTAAAAAGCACAAAGTTGCTGTTTACATGCAGGCAGACGCTCCTCCTGCTGACAAGGCTACCACCGGTACAACCGGAACAGTCAGCGCGAAAGGTGCTGCACTTACTCCCGCGTTTTGGGGTGATGACAACGACTTCCCCGGTGCGATCAAAAAAATCCTCGACGGTGATGCGGAACTTAAAGAGCTGATCAACACTCTTGTGCTTTATTCCATGGGCAAAGGTGTAATTCCTTTTCAGGAAACCGGTATCGATGATGATGGTAACCCGATTCTAAAAGCGATTCAGGATCCTGAGGTCCGCAAGTTTTATAAGTCGCGAATGGTCCGGAAATATCTTCTTGAAGGATATCAGGACCTGTACACATTTTTTAATGTCTTTCCGGAAATGATCCCGACCAAGGACCGGAGCAGAATCCACGGAATTTATATCAATGAAGCTACCCATTGCCGTTGGGCACAAATGGATGATTCTGGAATGTTAAAGAATGTCATCCATAATAAAAACTGGCCAAATGCAAAGCTTACGGATCCCATTGAAACAACTGTAATCCCTGCAATTGATGTTTACGATCCGGATGTTCTGAAGAGCCTGAAGGAAGATAAGACAAAAAAGAAATGGATATTTCCCTGTAGTTATCCAACGGTTGGCCAGACTTATTATCAGCTTGCCCATTGGGACGGTCTTCGAGTATCAGGGTGGTTAGAGATCGCTGCAAAAATCCCCGCGTTTAAAAAAGCTTTGCTTTCAAATCAGATGACGATCAAATATCTAATTCAGATCCCAAACACTTATTGGCCATCGGCATATAAGGATTGGGAAGATTATGACGACAAAATGCGTAATCAAAAGAAAAAGGAAAAACTTGAGGAGATAAACAAAGCTTTGACCGACGTCGAGAATACAGGCAAATCAATCCTTAATGAGGTAGGTATCGATCCGGTTACCAAGGAGAAACTTCCGGGATGGAATATTATCGTGATCGATGATAAAACCAAAGCCGGCGCATTCCTTGAAGACAGTCAGGAAGCTTCAGCACATAAAATGCGGGCACTCGGCCTTGACAATGCCATCGTCGGAAACTTGATGACCGGGGGCATGGGTGCCGGATCAGGATCTGACAAACGGATTGCCTGGAATCTCTTTATGGCCAAGATAGGCCCTTACCGCGACATCATGATGGACCCTTTAATGTTTGCTGCAGAGTTCAACGGATGGACCGAACTGTATCCCGGCTTTACCCTAGCTTACCGCGACACCGTAATGGAAACTTTAGATAAATCACATCAGACTGCAAAGGAGGTAACGAATGCTGCTTAGAACAACTGAAGAAATCAGGAAATATTTTTCAAGTATTGATAAAGACTACAATTTTAAATCACTCCAGTCTTTCATCCTCGATGCCGAAAGCGATCAGGTAATTCCAGAGATCAGCCAGGAGCTTTACGATAGTTTGCGTGATAAATACACAAACAATACCCTTCAGGGGAAAACACTTCAGCTATTTGAATATCTGCAGAAGGCGATCGTTCACCTCGCTTTATATAATATGTCCGATTCGGGATCTTTCCGGATCAGCGATTCCGGTTTTTATGTAAGCGCTACCGGAGACACCAGACCGGTATCAGACAAAAAAATGGTGGTCTTCCGCAATGGAAGATACGAAGCCGGATATAAAGCCCTGGACCAGGCATTGTCATACCTGGAGAAAAACATCAACGAACCGGATTTCCTTCCATATAAAAACAGTGATGTGAAAGAAGGTGCTGCACATTACTTTATTACCAATTCGAAGGATTTTACAAAATGGTTCAGTCCGCTGGCCAACTCATCCACTACCTACCGTGCTACGCTCAGCTCTATCGGAATGGCAGAATCAAACTATATCCTCCCGGTACTTGGTGAGGAGTTCTTTGAGGATTTAAAATCTAAAGCTTTGGAGGGAACGCTCTCTGCAGATGAGAAAACTTTGATCGGCAAAATTCAGAAACCATTGGCATCGCTTTCAATCGGCGAGGCTATACCGATACTTAATTTCAATTATGACGGTAAAAGCTTGTCGATAAATTACCGTGCTGCAGGGAATGAAAACATTGAGGCGAGCATGAGCATGAGTGATGAACGCCTGAGCATATTGATGAACCAATGCCTGATCAATGGTGAGCTGGAAGTGAAGCGACTTAAAAAATGGCTTAACACCAATGCCGGCAAATTTAATCTTTATACTGCAGATACCGCTTCGGATGATATTGATCTTAACTCCTCAGGCAGTCATTTCTTCTACGTTTAACAATCAGATTTAATAAATAATGTTCTCAACACTAACTCATAAGCCGGTTATCGGCATTTTATCCGGACTCGGATCCGGTGTGATCTTAACAGTTCAAAATTTCTTCACCGATGAAACCACTTTAAAACTGGTTGGAGCTTTCGGCGTATGGGCCGGTGCAATCGTTGCAGTCCTGACCGTATGGTTAAAGATTATGGAGTATTTCGACAAACGCGCCGTTAAAAAAAACCGCAAAAAACTTAGACAATTAAAATATGAAAATCAAAAACAAGATTAACGCAATTAAGGATTTCCTGTATTTCCTTATAACCGGCATATGGTATTTCATGACCATAAGCTTTGGTTTTATTAAAATGAAAGCTTTTAAAGAATACAGTGCGCTTCTGATCATGGTCTCCCTTTTCTTTTGCTCCAGCTATGTGCTTAGGTGGATTGATCCTACTGCAGGTATTTTCGATGCAGGCATTCTCCAGATCATAAACCTTTCCCTGGTACAGTTCGCGGTAATAACCACCGTGCTTTGGACCTGGTTCAAGTTTATCTGGCCAGATCTTGGCCACTTCATGAAATTTCATTTTAAGGACAATTTTAAATCATTAACGCCATGGCAAAAAACCACTTTATCAGTCTCTGTGTTCTGCTTCTTTTTTTTAATGTTGGTTTTGCTCAACAGACCCCTTTAACACGTGAAAGGATTAGGGATACATATCAGTCACAGATCGGGATTAGAGAACTTACTGGCCGCAACGATGGCGTTGCGGTTTCAAGGTACCTTTCATATGTCTGGCTTAAACCTGGTAATCCCTGGTGTGCAGCCTTCGTTTCCTGGACGCTTGGCCAGAATGGAATTACGAAAGCTAGATCCGGAGGCTGTGTTCAGCTCATGGAACAAGGGCGCATCATTTATAAGTCCGGTCATATTACACAGATCCCGCAAATCGGAGATGTCTTTTTTATTTACTTCCCAGAAAAAAAACGCGTCGCTCATACCGGCTTTGTGGATCGATGGGAAGAAACTTCGGTCATCACCGTTGAAGGCAATACCAATGAAGCAGGCAGTCGCGAAGGCGATGGAGTTTATCGTAAACGCAGATTAAAAAGACAGATTTATGCGGTCACTACTTACATTAATTAAGATACTTGCCCTGTTGTTAATACTCCAGGCCTGCAGCAAACGGGTTGTTGACCTGGAGAAATCTTCTGCAGCTTTCAATTTGCGGTTAACTACAGACAGCAGCTCTAAAGTTCAGTTGAAGACAGTGTTCTACGAAACATCAAAATCCTTCAGGTTTACAACTGATGAATATGAATTCGAAATAATTCCGGACGGGGAATTTACCTTCACTCCTGAACAGGGATTTAAGGGTAAAGGAAAATCTGTAAAAGGGAAAGGCAAAAAAACCGTAAAGGAAAATGCGCAGGTTGACACCTCCTTAAAGAAAGATTCCACGGCTTCCATAAATTCCGGTAAAATTCTCGACCAAAATTCCAGAAATTCCGGTTATTCCAAAAATTCCGTTAAAGTTCCGGCGGAATTCCCCTCAGCCGGACTGATCGGATTGATGGTGCTTGCCCTCTTTGTTGTACCAGGCTTTGTTTTCTTTAAACCCTACTTGACAAAACTATGGAACAGATTACGCTCACTGTAACTAAAGAAGGAAATTCCGTTAATTCCGTTTATTCCGGACCGGCCAACTGGAGGCAGATGCAGAAGGATCACCTTCTCATCTGGGCCGCTGCGATGTGTTCCGGACTTGAAACTCTAAAAGCTAAGAAACTGCTTGCAGCTATGCTTTTTAAAATTCCAAAACGAATTTTTACTAGGGTTCTGCCAAGGCATCACCAGTACCGCCTATCACTGAAGATCGATTTTCTTTTCAAAAAGAACGAACTGTTCACCTGGTTGATCCCATCGTTTTGGTCAGGGTTCAGGAAATATTACGGACCGAAAAACAAACTGTCAAATATCACAGCAGAGGAATTTGGTCTATGTGAGCTTTGTTGGGAGAACTTTCAACTGACCAAGGATCCAGGATTTCTTGATGTCCTGGTTGCAATCTTATACCGGCCACGTAGATATTTCGGGATTGATGATGATATCCGTACGCCATTGAGAACTTATTCGAGGGAAATCCGGACCAGGAGATTTAAGAAGCTAAGCGAAAAAATGCGCTGGTCCGTTTACCTGAATTATGAAGGCTGCAGGAACTATATAACCGGCACCTACAAACAGGTATTCAAAAGTCCGGATACCGGTGAGCAAGGAAAGCCGGCGGTGTGGGCAAAGGTTGTGCAAAGTGCAGCCGGCGGAATATTCGGAAACCTTAAGGAAACCGAGAAATCAAACGTACATAAGTTCCTTAGTGAACTCAACGACCGTCTGATCCAGATGGAAAAAGATAAAAAGCCATGATAATACATTACAGAACTTATTTCGAGCGACTTGCCAAAAACCATCCCGACATCCTCCATACAGATGCCGACAGAGCTTTTTTTTATATCAAGGATAAGTACAACCTCAAAGCTTTCGATGATGCAATCAAAGCTGCAGCAAAAACCCCCGCCTTGCTTCTCGAACGTTATACCTCCGATGTGAGTGCCAACAGGAACAATAACCGGTTCCATCATTTCAACGGGCGTTTTTCAATTTTATGCTCAACGGAAGCGGGCGATGAGTCCTCCATTGAAGAAGCAGAGATCAAAGCTGAAAAAATAATTCTTTCAATCCTGGTAAAAATGCTTGAGGACTTTGGCGGAGGTGGAGAGATCAATATTGATGGGGATATCAAAAAGGTTTTTTACGACTTTGAAGATTTGCCCATTGATCCGATCGGCCCGGTCCTGGTTAAATATTACGGTGTCACAGTGGGTTTTAAGTGGAGATGTCCTTTAACGGCCTCGGACACCGCAGTAGATTGGCAGAATAATGTTTAAACTATGGCGATCACTATTCTTTCAAAACCTGCAGTATTTTCATTTGCAGCAAACCCGATAATTTTTTCCCTTCAGAGCGACAACAACATTCTTTCGGGAGGGACAGCCTTTGTGGGATATATAGAACGGAGCGGAGCCTGGTATGAAGGGACGGTTTTCCTGATCAGGTTTTCTGATCAGATTGTTACCATGACTGCGGCACTGGTACCTGACCTTAGCGGGAACCAGTTCACCGCCGACACAGCAAGTATCAATCCGTTGGAGACAATTGCAGCCGATTTTAGAAAAAATTACGCGCTGAGTTCAACTTATGATATCACCATATCTGGTGGAAGGATTTATTTTACCTCGAAACAAAAAGGAACTGCGGCAAACTGGATTGCTCCGGCTTATCCAATGGTCAGCTCGATAGCAGGGATAGAGAGAGCCGAAAGGTCCGGGTTTAAATTCCTGTTCGAAGTTGTTGTTTTATCTGCAGATGGAAATTTGGAAGCGAAGATCTACACCGAGAAGCTATCTGCAGACCTTCCGTTTTCAGGCAAGCTGAAGATCGATCTACATAACATATTAAGTGCTGCGCTTGACGAGGATGTACCAAATCCAAATTCTTACCAGCCGATGTCCTGCACAAAAAGCATGCGTTCATATTATTGTCAGTTTGCGGAAGTTTACGATAATACAGTCAAATCCGTAACCCGCTCAGAAATTTTCAATGTTGCAACGGGAGGTTTTTCTTATACGGCGAACAAGTTTCTTTCTGCAGTTAAGTTTCTACGTCCATCGATGCCGGATCCAAAAAAGGATTTATTCCTTAAACAAGGAGACAAATCATTCATCCGGATCCGGACCGATCAGCCTGAGTTTTTGTATTTCATTAATTTGAGAAGCTCAAAACAGGTTTACCTTAAAACCGATATCAGGTTTAACGATGGCGCAGAAAAAGTACAGAAAGTTGTATCGATCAATTTGCTGCAGTATAAAAAATATGCTTTCGCCACCGGATATAACCAGCAGCAGCTTGCTGTACTGGACCCGGATCGATCCATTGATCATTACACCTGCTACCTGGTGGACATTGATGGGAATCAGGTATCCGAAAAAATCACTTATCGGCTGGACTATTCTTTTAAAGAAGTTACCAGGTACTTTTTATATTCAGGAAGTCTGGGCTCTTTTGACACTTTCTTGGCCAACGGGAAAGGATCGGAAGACAATACGCTAAACCAGGAGCAGGCCGAAAGTATGCTTCCAATGGATTATTCGCTTACCGACGGCATTATGCGGGCCTACAATCTCAGGATACAAAAAAACTTTACCATTAACACCGGTTGGCTAAACAAACGCCGTTTTGATCTTTTACAGGACTTTTTTATCGCTGAGTATAAATTTTTGGCTCAGTCAGGAAAACTATTTCCAGTAGTGGCCAGTGCAAAAAAAACTGGCGAGTATAAGGATGGCAACACATTAATCAAACAGGATATAGCCGTTTCGCTAAGCTTTGAGGATTATAAGTTCACAGAGGGCGATATGGACATTGCGGTAGCTTTGGATCCACTTCCATCGGGAACAGTTCATTATGGTTTGTGTGATAGGATCCCGGTTACTGCAGGTGAAGTTATGTCGCTTCCAAATAACCAACCAGATACCGATCTTGAATTTATTTTGCCTACCGGAACCGGCAAAACTTTCTGTATTGCTGTTCCCGCGTGGAAGAAACTTAATACAGTTTTTGATTTGACCTCCGAGGAGGATATCTCTTCAGAATACCTGGCCAACCAGTCAACAGTGATAGTTTCCGGCATTCCCTATAAAATTTACGGGATGGTAATGGCAATCGGTTATTCTTCCGCTCACGAGCACCAGGTTGTCATTATAGAAAACATGGATTATGTCCCGGTGGATCCGCCCGAAGATATGGCAGATTTTATTTTCTTCGGTGGTACAACATTTAAGCCGGTCAATTCAGCGCAGATTAAAGCCCTGACTAATAATCAACCAGGAGAGGTTTTGGAAGTTAGTCTGGTCACAGGAATGAACAAGTATTTCACCATTGCGATTCCTGAAGAAATGGAAATTTCCGAGGTCTACGATGAAGCTTCAGAGGAGGATATCACAACGGAATATTTGAACAATTACCTACGGTTGAACGTAAATAATCAATGGTACAGCATCTACACCATGCAAATAGCGGTATCATACTCCGCACCACACACTCATCTTATTACCTTATCATACGTTTAGCATGATCGAACTTAGAACACTAGAAGGAGAAAAAATCACGCTCAACAAACCGGAAGTTACCATTGAAATGAACAGCAGTCTGTTTAATGATGGTGGTAAATTCAATGGCAGCTTCAGTTATCCTTTGGATGTTGCCTTCAATGGGCCGAACAAGCTTCTGCTTGGTTTTGCTAATGCAATCGAAACTAATGTAAAAGGTCGGGAGATACAGGTATTGGCCAGTATAAATGGAAAAGATTTCAAACAGTGTACCCTTCGGGTGTCGGTTTCCAATAAGAGTTTTGAATGCAACTTGGACATTGATCTTGGAATTATCAATAATTTTCTAAGCTCCACATACCTAACTGATCTGCCTTTTGAAACTTATAATATTGGTAAAACGGCTCTGGAGATCCAGTCTTCTTTGGCAGATGCTGCAGCCAACCTGGACTGGAGGGAAATCCCTTATACTTTCTTTCCAGTCCGGAATTATCAATATTGTGGAGGAGCATCATCTGGCCCCGCTGATCCGGTTCTCGGTACGGAAGACAGTCCGGTCGGAACGCCGGCACCCCGCGCGGAAGATACGACCATCATAAACGGTGTATATCCTGATGGTAATATTACGAAGTTCTTGGTGCAGCTGCCGGATAATATCCCGGCAAAGCATCACACAGTACCTTTTTTTTATCTTTCATATGTGCTAAGTAAGATATGTGAGGCTCTAAATATGAATCTCACCGGTGATTTTATTCAACACCCGGATATAGCCAAAACCGTCATTTACAATTTGAACGGCACATTCATAAGCCGTGCCTCTGAACCACATTTACCAGTTGAAGAAAAGCAGGGGGTATTTTTTAAAGCTAGTGATCATTTACCTAAGATATTGATCAGCGATCTGTTTAAGGCTTTAAGCGCGATGTGCGTGAGGATTACTCCTGATATCGCGAAAGGAGAAATCAATTTTTCCTGGAAAAAAACCGTTTTTGAAAAGCCCACCTACGCTGACTGGACCAAGAAGGCGATAACAATCAAAAAGATGGATTCTGAAATTTCGGAAGGCTATACTGTTACTGCAGAGATTGACAAAATGGAAGCAGACAAAGAGCAGCCGGTCGATAGCGTCACAGTTGGTGCCGGAAAGGAAAAAATCGATATCAAGGCCGGTACGATGCGAACGGTTGAAGAGCCGATACCAGGTTTAAACAGGCTCTGGACAATTCCATGGGATAGTCGTGCCGGTAACATCGTCGATCCTATTTTTTCGGATCTCGGGAACTTCCGCTCGACAGATAATTTCGCCGAATTTCCTTTGCGACTGGTGGTGAGCAGGGGCGTCGGGTTTTGGAATAATAGTACGGTTTCCTATCCAATGGGATCTCCGGACGGAGACTTACTTTCGCTGAAGGTCTCCGGAACCTATAAAACTACAGTTACTCCAGGTGAGCCTGAAATCCCGGTGCTTCAACTGCAGGGGCTTGATAAGTATGCGATCCGCCCATGGTACGACAGGACCTATGCAGCAAAAAACGTCACCATAAACGCATTATTGGATCCGATCGATATCTGCAACCTGAAGGACAATGACATAATTTTGCTTAAAGGTGAAAACGGAGTAACAGTAGAGGCTCTTTATAAAAAAATATCTTTTACTTCAAACCGGAGTGACCAGGTGCAGGCCGAAGTGGATTTGATTATCTTGGATAGCGCGTACATTGTATCGCTTGACAATAACGGCGTGTTTATCAAAATTTCGGAAGGTAATCCCCAGGAAGGTGCTGCACATGATGGTCGCGATGTGATGACGTTACCATATGGAGCCTATCAGATTGACCGGACCAACAACTACGTTGACCTAACAGTATCCATCTGGTCGGACAGGGCGTGCACCATTCCATTGTTAAATTCGAACATTCCCGTATTTATAAAAACAATAACCAGTGAAAACCGGAGAGATTTTACCGAGAACCGGAACCCGAACGTGGGTGAACCCGGAACCGGATCGCAGCAGCAACAGGAATATTTCTCGGTAAGAAGGGTCTTATTTGGAGCAAACAATACTGTTACGTTGCCGGCTGCAATTAAAAAGGCATACGAATATTGGTGGATATCTGCCTGGGATGGGGATTATGATGGTGATCTCGCGCACGCGGACGAAAGAATGATGTGTTCAGAAGTTTGGATCTACCGGAACTCAATATTTTCAGTACAGGCGAACCCTCAATACACAATTATAAAATAATGGATAATCAGCCACAATCTCCAAAGCTGCTCCAGGTTGTCGATGGATGGTTGGACATAATGGTCGACCAACTCCACAATGCCCTGGATAAATACGAAATAGGAAAACTCGATGGCCCTTTATGGAACAGTATTGCGGGCCAGGTAATTCAATCTGGTGGTAATGTTAATTCGGTCATCGTGAAATTTCTGGAATATGGCCGTTTGCGCGATATGAGGGTTGGCCGTGGAGCTGCTATAAAATCTGGAAATCTTAACCGTAAAAAATCACCCTGGTATTCAAAAACGAAATATAGGGAAATCGCCCGCCTAAGGGAGTTGATGGCATTCAACCTTTCAAATGCTGTCATTGAGGATATCGAAATCACTACCCGGAATTTCAATATAGAGCTTTAGCATGTCCTTTGTCTGCTTTTGAGCCATGCACATCTTTATGATGCTATGAGTTCACAATCAGAAAATGTACAGATCAATCTAAAATTAAACGGGATTGACGAATTTAAAAAATTCAAGGATTTAACTGCTGAGGTTGCCGCCCAGACCAGGGCACTGAACCGGATGGACCGGACTGATCCAGGTTATCAGGCATCCGTCGACCGTCTTAACAGGTTAGTTACTCTCCAACGGGAATGGCGCAACGAAATTTATGCAACCTCGAATGCTGCCCGGGATGCAAATAAGGATATGGGAAGTGCCTGGGATAAGATTAAAAATTTAGCCGGCGGTGTTTCTATCGGCAATATGATCTCCGGGGGCCTTGAATCAGCGTGGTCAGCACTATCTGAGTTTAATGCGGGAGCTGATGCTGCATATGCTGAAGCAGAACAAAATCAGGCTCAACTCGAAGCTGTACTGAAATCAACCGGATCAGCTGCAGGAAGATCCAAAGATCAGTTAAATGAACTGTCCGGTAGCTTGATGGATCTTACAGGTGTTGACGATGATTTGATTACCAAGTCCGAGTCTTTATTACTGACTTTTACAAAGATCAGCGGCGAAATGTTCGATCGCTCACTTCCTTTGATCCTGGACATGAGCCGGGCAATGGGTACAGATCTTAATGCAGCTACCATTCAGGTTGGAAAAGCTTTAAACAATCCGATCAAAGGACTGACCGCACTTCAAAAGGTCGGTGTTTCTTTCAACGAATCGCAAAAGGAAACAATCCGGAACATGCAAAAAACCGGAGATATCGCCGGGGCTCAAGCAATTATTTTAAAGGAACTTGAAAAGGAATTTGGCGGAGTGGCAGCAGCAGCTGCCAATACTGATTCCGGAGGCTTGCAAAAGTTTCAGACCAGGCTAGGAAATATTCAGGAATCTTTGGGCGCGTTCCGCACCGAAGTAAAAGCCGGATTGGCTACAGCTTTCGCCCCATTTCTTACTTGGTTGGAAAGGGCGACCACAAGCAGACTTTCCGAAACCCTGGAAAGGGACCGGGCAGCACTGGCCGGGAATACCGTTCAGCTTCAGGCAAGCAATACAAGTACCGAAACCAGGGTAAAAATCATAAACGACTTAATTGCAAGATACCCTCAATACATTGGGCAGATTGATGCGGAAAAAGTAAGTAATGAGAAATTACTTCCGCTCCTTGAAAAAATTAACCAGGCTATGATCATAAAGATTGCTTTCCAGAAGAAAAGCGAAGGTCTGAATGATGCCATGCAAGATGAGGCAGATGCTTTCCTGCGTGCCGATAAAGCTGCCACCAGTTTATCAATGACTATGGGGGCAATAACTTCCAAACTTAAAGACCAAGGGATAACATTTGTAATGCCAAAAGGATTGGATGATCTTAAGCAGGTGGATTTTCTTTTTAGCAAATTGAAAGAGGCAAAGACTGACGGTAAGACGTTTGGAGTGGATCTCGCTGAAAAAGATTTATATGCAGCTGCAAAAAACCTGATCGGAATTAGGAAAAGTTATGAAGATGCCAAGAAAGCAAAAAACGAATTCCTTAATGATCAAACAAAATTTGCATCCAAATATGGACTTGACACATCCGGAGATGATGCTGAGACAGCAGGATATAAAGCTAAACAAGAAGCCGCTGCAAAAGCCAGAGCTGCCAAAGAAGCAAAAGACGAAGCTGATGCAAACGCGGATATCGCAAAGCGCAAGGCTGCAGAAGCCAAAGCCAAAGCGGAGCGGGAAAGGGCAATCGCTGCTGCGATCAGTGAGGATAAAAAGCTTAGTGAGGAGTACAAAAAATTAGGAATTGAGAGGTTAAACAATCTTTTTTCGGAAAATAAAAAGGAAGTTGAACTTGTAAAGCAAAAGTTTCAAAAATTGATAGATGAGCAAAATGCTTTTCTATTAGCACAGGGAACTACTGAAGAACAAAGAAAAAGCCGGGAAAAAGAAATTGCAGACTTAAAAATTCAGCAGGATAAAGCGATAGCTGATACGCGGGTGAAAATTGAACAGGAAATGTCGGCTTCGATCGACAATTTGCGCACCTCTTTAGCTGATAAGCATTCAACCGAACTCGACAAAGAGAAAGACCAGATCAACAAATTTTACGATGAGCAATTGAAAAAAAATGCAGGAGATGCTGCTGCCACCGCTAAAATAAATGGAGACCGGACCAAAGACCTTACAGATGCCGAAATACGCGAAAAAAACCGTTTAAAAGATGAAAAAGCTAAGCTTGAAGTCATTACTGATTCAGAAGCCGCAAATACACATGTTGGGCGGTTGGCAGCAATTAAGAAGCAGTATGATGCAGAAATTGAAGCGTTAAAAGAAAAGTATACCCAGGAAGGCTTAATTTCCCAAGAGGGTCAGGATCTGATCAATAAGATCAACTCCAACCGCGACAGTGCCAATGCTAACGAAAACAAACAGAAGCATCAGGAAGACAGAGATCTTGCTATCCAGGGAGCGGAAACGATTGCCAACACAATTGCCACCATGGGGAATAATAAAAGAAAGCACGAAGCAGACATGAGGATGAAAAGCCTCGATGATGAGCGGGCCAAAGAGCTTTCGAACAAAAATCTTACTGAAGACCAAAAAAAAGCAATCAATGACAAATTTGATGCTAAGGTAAAACAGGAAAAATTAAGGGCTTGGAAAGCGGATCAGAATGCTGCAGCCAAGCAGGCACTCATTGCGGGCTTGCTCGGTGCAGCAAAAGCATTGCCCAATTTCGTGGCCGCTGGTCTTGCCCTGGGAGCAGGTATTGCTAACGCGATCGCAATTAAATCAGAAAAACCTCCAGTGTACAGAAAAGGCGCGATGGTTCCAACCGGACCGAGCCATGAGCAAGGCGGCATCGACCTTATCAATAATGCCACCGGGGAACGTTTAGGCGAAATGGAAGGCGGTGAGCCGCTCCTGGTGCTGAGCAAAGACACCTATGCCAATAACCGTCAAGTAATAAACGATCTCCTTTATAACAGCCAGTACCGGAACGGAGCTCCGGTTTCTGTAAATACAGATTTGGCAAGTAAAGCAATGAGGTATGCGTCTGGAGGAATGATTGATCAAAGTAACCAATCAGCTGATAGCCCTATACCCACTGTTGCTGTAAATGACAACAGTGGTGTTGAGAGTAAACTTGAAGATCTTTTGAATAAGTGGGATGAAGGTATTCCTTTTAATTATTTAAATTTGGTCGAACATGAAAATAAGGTCGATAAAATTAGAAACCGAGTAAATGTATAACGAGTATGATGGATAGAATTTCTTTTAATTTTTCAGATTTTGTAATAACAATTGATCAGGTCAAAAAAACAAATAACCTTTTCCGTATTGCGAAAGACTCCGTTTTTATTGGATATATTGGTAAGAATTCTAAAAGCGATTATGTTTTACAGCCAGGAACAAATATTTCTGAAGATCTATTTGCAGAGATAAAATCCATGCTAGTATCTGCTAATATTTCCAAGTAATAATATAACTCAGCGTTAGGTTTCAACGCTGAGTTATTTCTTTTCCCACTGCAACATTACCTGTTTGTCAATCTGCGTTTTGAGGTATTCCAACATAACAGAAAGCTTATTGTCGCTGATATGGTCCGATCTATCTAACTCTTTCATTGCAATAACAAGCCCCTTGCCTAGGTTCTCAAACTGCTTTTCCGTAATTTTTATTGTAAACATGTCGCAAATTACCTCAGTCACCAGGTTAATTTTTACGGGATCCCGTACGCGTTTCAATGTTCCTATCGTTTCCTCGCTGATCAAGAGCTAAAAAGTGCGCTGATCACTATTTCATATTAGATAGGAGCATTAGGAGCATATTTTACTAAAAACGGCTGTTTTGATCAATTTGCTATTTTTAGAACTAGATCTGAAAAGCCTTTTTCTATCGCCTTTGTAGATTCGAATTTATATTCATCATCCAGGTGAGCATACCTTTCTGTAGTTTTCACAACTGTATGTCCGAGAAGTTCCTTGAGTGCCATTATATTTCCTACCGAGGTCATGAAAAGGTAGCCAAACGTATGGCGGGCGACGTGAGCGGTAAGATTTTTTGAAATTTTAGAGAGAAATGCTAATGATTTTAAAGTCTGATTAAACTGAACCTGATTCGGAAGATCGAAAAAATCGAGGTTACTTTTTTTCATAAATGATTTTGCTACCGGTAGCAAGGGAATCCGGATCGTTCTCTGAAGTTTTCTGTTTTTATGAGGTATAAAATCCAAAAATCCTTTTTGTATCTCCCATTGGCCATTTACCAAATAAAGGTCAGATATTCTTAAACCTGTAAAACACATAAACAGAAAGCCTTTTAAAACCCGCATTTCCACATCCTTTAACGGCTCCCTTTGAAGATCAACCAACCGTCTTAATTCTGCCCGGTCTAAATAAACTGTCTTTGGCTTTGGAGCTGAATTCTTCACTTCAAAAACCGTCGGATTGACATAAATCATAGGCTCTTTAGAGGCCAGGCGTAGGTATGCCATTGTATTTTTCAATATATCCCAAACAGTTGTGGGTTTATATCTTTTACGCTGTGAACCATATTCTACCTTTTGCAAATAAAGTTTGAATCCCTGGATCCATTTTAAATCTATGTTTTTAAAGAGACTTAAATTATCATAAGCCATAACTTGCAAAAGTGCAGAATTAGAATTTTGAAAAGTTTTGAATTCAATCTCCTTTTTATTGTATCTACGTTCGGCTTCCTTTCGCATAAAAGTTATAAAACATTCTTTTCCGTCAAAAGTCCGGAGCTCTCGTGCAAATCCTTTAATAGTTAAGTCTTCTTTCCTCAAGCGATAGGTGAGCAGTATTTCAGAATGCTTGGCTTGTGCGCATTTAAGGATGAGATTATAATCTGATACGTCAGGATCCTTAGGATATCTGGGTAATAATTTAAAGCCTACAGTATCGATTTTATCAGCTGGCCACCGAAGCATCTGATCAAACTCATCGTGCTGCCGGTTAATGGTCACTTGTATATAAACAGATGCATAACCATCCACTTTATTGATTCTGCGATTGTTAAACCACAGTTTTGAAGAAAAAGAAAACATACCTGATCCTGATTTCATGAAAGAAAAAATTGTCGGAACAACCTATGACTTTATTAGCCGGAACGGCGTTGTTCTTGATGCTCTGCAAGCATCTGCACCGTAGTATGTGTGCAGTAAGGGACTGCACACTTTTAAATAACTACGGTTTGTACCCCGGAAGGGACTCGAACCCCTGACCCTCGGTTTAGAAAACCGACGCTCTATCCAGCTGAGCTACCGAGGCCCATTTTTTAATGAGCTGCAAATATAGAAGTTCTATTGAATATGTAAAAATATATTTTAAACTATTTGAAGGCTGTTTTTCTTATTTTAAATAAGTATTTAAAAACGAAGCAATTAAAATTAGATATTCATGCTGAAACATCAAAACTAACGGCTAAAAAGCGATATTTTTAAATATTTAACTGCTTAAAACATCAATAAATTGCCAAAATGTATCTTCAAAAAAGTAATTTAAGCATCTTCTCCGTTCCAGATATCATCATCAGCATGTCTAATTTCGTCATGACTGGACGTTACACTTTTTAGTTCTTCGTGATGGTAATTTCTCTCCGGATTTTCAGGTAACCCATTGTCGTGATCTGCCGCTACTCTTCTTAAGTGCTCAGGTTTTTTAACCTCTGGTAAATCATCGTGTACAACAGAAGGTGTTAAAATCTTCTTTTTTGGGTTATTGGTGTTTTCCATAATCTTAAAAGGCACAAATTTCAAGCCACAAGCAAAGGTGAGGTAAAATTTTGGAAATCGGCAGTTATTTCGTTTTTAAAATCGCTCGCTGGTCAAAACGTTTAAGCTTGCTCAACTTAATCCCGCGTCAGGTAAAAGATCACTTTAATGCTATTGTTTACCGATTTTCTTATTGTAAGCTGCCTCAAGCGCTGCCAATACTGTATCATATCCCTTACGATCAATAAATGCAGCTGGATTATAGGCATTGCCCGGTTTGTGCTTATCGTGCAGGTTAAACTGGCTCGCATGAGATGACAGCCAAATATCAAAATATTGGTTTTTAAGCGATTTAAAAGTAGAGGCATAATCCTTTTCAATTTCAGGGTATGCAGGTATTTCAGAAAACTTTTTATCGGTAACAATGCTTGGCATATTCGCTATTAACACTACATAACTGCGTTTTTCATCTCTTGTTGTTAATTGAAAACTGCACGATCCTTTTGTATGCCCGGGATGGTGGAGCATAGTAATATCGGTATTTCCCAACCGTATGTGATCGCCATCCTTTAATAAACGGTCGGCAGAAACAGGCGCGTAACTACTTTCCTTACCGCCAAGTGCATAATCCGATCTGCCGCCGTCTTTCATTACCGCGGCATCCTTTTCGTCAACCATCATTTTTGCGCCCGTGAGCTTTTTGATTTCTGCCATTGCACCCATATGGTCGTAATGTGCCTGGGTGGTAAGCAAAATTTTAATATCATTAAATTTAAAACCTAAAGTGTTTACATTGCGCTTAATCTGTTCTGCTGATGAACTTAAACCCGTATTAATGAGGATGTTTCCTTTTGGAGTAGTAATCAGGTAACAAGCCAGATCAGCAGTGCCTACATAATAAATATTGCCAACAATACGGAAAGGAGTATAGGGTTCAGACCATTCTTTTGGGGTGTCACCCGGTTCGTGCACATTTTGAGCAAAGGCAAAAATGGGAAGAAAAAAGAGGCAGAATAAGGCTTTGATTTTCATAGGATGATCAGGTAGTTTAGGATTTTATGTAAATCAAAATTAATAAAATAATCCAGTGGCATTGATCAAAAAAAACTAAGGATTAACTTATTTCTTATAAAATTACGTATTAATTAAACCTGAACAACTAGCGCTGTTTTTGCTGCTCTAAAATCGGTGGGTGAATATCCAGTTTGTTTTTTAAAGTTGCCACTAAAGTATGCAGCATCCTCATAACCCAACTCGTAAGCAATTTCTTTGGCTGATTTATCGGTATACATCAATAATCTTTTAGCTTCGAGCAGTAAACGCTCACGAATGATTGCCAGTGGCGATTGATGGTCATAAAGCGCGAAAAGGTTGGATAATGTTTTCGAAGACCTGTATAATTGGCCTGCATAAAAGGCCACCGTGTGCTGTTTACGGTAGTGATTTTCTACCAATAGATTATAACTTCGGATGATATCAAGTTTGTCATCGCTTACCGTATTGGCGGGGATAAATTGTTGTTTTGCAAGCCTGGTAACAATAATAATCAAACGTTTTAATAACATTTGCAGCATATCCAGTTGAATGTTATCAGCAGTTCCAAACTCATCTGCAAATACTTCGATCAGGGAGTCGATTTTTTTCTGGTGAGTTTCATCCAGGTTGATGAACATATTGCCCGATGAACCATAAAAAATAAAACCAACGCAGCTAACTTCCCTATCATGATCAACCACACAATAAAAATTCCGGTTAAACTGCCAGGCTATAATCTGTTCGGGTTTCTCAAAACTGAAAGACTGGCTAACCACCAATGGAATTATGCTTTGTTGAGGAAATTCATAACCTACACCATCAATGGTAATTTGTTGAGCAGCACCCCTGTTCCAGGCGATGGTTAAAAATTTATCTTGCTTGTCTCGCTGAAAAAAAAATCGGTCGAGTTGATTTTCATTTATAGTTAGCCTGAATTCTCCCCGGGTGAGCTCTTGCAGATATTGAAATTTCATTTTAGGTGGTTTTACTTGCTGCAATATCGTAATGTTTTTTCTGTGTTGGAAAAACAAGGCATTAATTACAAACATTCGGGAAGTTTGTACATTCTTTCCTGCCTAAAAACTCAAGACCTTTATCCTTATAAAGAAACAAGTAATTATTTAAAATAAAATATTATGGAAAATTTCACAATCCCAGTAAAACAAGACGTTTCATCAGCAAACCAGGCTATTTTTACCAACCTGGAAGGTATGGTTGGCTTTGTGCCAAATCTTTATGCAGTTTTTGCACATTCAGAACATGCATTGGCCAATTACTTAACCTTGCAGAATGGTAAAAGTTCGCTACGAGCGAAAGAGCGTGAGGTTATTAACCTTGTTGTAAGCCAGCTGAATGAATGTTTATATTGTTTAAGTGCCCACACTGCTTTTGCCAAAATGAATGGGTTTAGTGATGAACAGATTATTGAAATTAGAAAAGTAAATCTAACATTCGATGCTAAACTTGATGCACTTGCCAAACTAGTTAAAGGAATAGTTTTGGGTAAAGGACATGTAGCCGCTGAACTATTGGACAATTTTTACGCTGCTGGTTATACTAAAGGTAGTTTGGTAGATGTAAATATGGTAATCGGCGATAAAATTATTACCAACTATCTGCATGCTTTAACAGAAGTTCCGGTAGATTGGCCTGTTGCCGTAGCGTTAGAAACTGAAAATGCTTAATTTAATGGGCGGTTTTTACCGCCCGTTAAATCATTTTAAAACCCTGCCCAAATTACAAAGCTTCCAAAAAATCGAGATACAACTTTACACTGTTTTCAATCCTTTCGGAAGAAGAATTGTATTCAATTCCATAATAGGCAAATAAAGGTTGGTAGGCTGCTTTAACGTATTCAAAAGAAAGTTCGAAAGGGCGGGTAAGTTCTGAAAGAGGATATTTATATATTCCTGATGGGCCGAGTTCATCCTCATCAACCCCCAAAGAGATAGCCAGGGCAACTTTTTTACCTGCAACTTTGTAACCACTTTTGCTGCCATAAGCCCAGCCATGCGTTAATACTTCATCGAGCCATTTTTTGAATAGCGCAGGACAGTTAAACCAATAATAAGGAAACTGGAATACAATTTTATCATATTGTTCAATCAGTTTTTGCTCTGCAGTTACATCAATTTTTTCGTCAGGGTATATTTCATGTAGTTGATGAACATGGTATTTATCCGGAAATTTATTCAGTTCTTCAATCCATCTTTTATTCACTACTGAGTTTTTAATATCGGGGTGTATTGCAATTATAAGTGTCTTCATTTTTGTCAATTTTCAAATTTATCAGCCACAAAAATAAAGCAGCTAATGTAAATTCTGTAGATTAGCCACCCATTGTAGGGTACTATAAAAAATGTAAGTAATGACTAAAATAAAGGAAACTTCAACCAATTTTGCCAATAAGCAGGCATTAGCCGATGAGTGTCCGGAGGTTTATGCAGCCCATATTATTGGCGGCCAGTGGGCACTGGTAATCTGTTCGTGGCTAATCAATGGAAAGCTCAGGTTTAGTGAATTGAAAAAACATCTGCCCAATATTACCGAGCGGATGCTTACACTGCAACTTCGCAAACTGGAAGAAAGTAAAATTATTAAACGTACCGTATTCGCAGAAATACCACCCCGGGTAGAGTATGAATTAACGCCAATAGGTTATGAATTGAAAACGGTTATTAAGCAACTCGAAAGTTGGGGCGAAAAACATAAAGCATTGAGCTAAAAGGCTCAATTAAGCTACAGTTATTCTTTACAAAATCAATGTTTCGATCTATTTTGTTAAAATTTAATGGATAACTGTTCAGAAACAAGCAAATTGTTTTTGTAATACTCAAAAAACCAGTTTCCATTTTTTTTAATAACCACCCCGTTAAGGCTTCCGTTATTTGCGATAAAAAAATCGTTAACAGAAGTTTTTAGTAAAGTCATAACAATTTTTGGTGCAGCATCAATCAGTTGGTACCCATTGGTAATGGCTTGCGCATACAATAAAGCTTCTGGTTGTTTTGCATCGGCCGCAACAGGTTGATTAGATGTTGCCGGAGCAGTTGTAGCCGCTGGCACTGGCGTTGTTGCTGCAGGCGTAGGTGTAGAAACTTCAGCTGTGCTGCCCGCAACATACCGGAAATCGCCTAAAGAAGCAAATGCATCTTTTAATGCGGCATTATAAGAGGTGTTATATTCTTTCTCCCGGCTTTTACCTTCTTTGCTTTTTAACACAACAGTTCCCTTACAATCTTTAAAAACCAGGCTAAGGTTGGTTACAAACATAGAATTTTTTTCCTGTAGCTCTACTGTTAAAGCTTTACATCTATCCGTTGCAATTTCGGTTGGTAAATCTCCGTTATCAAAATAAACAGTGAAACCTTTCCCCTCCAGCATTGCTTTAGTTTCGGTATTTAAACCATATTGATTAACCTGTTTAAGGAAACTGAATTTTTCGGGCACAATGAGGTACTTGTAATTGTTGGCATTTGATTGTGCCTGAACAGAAAAAGAGAATGCCAAAAGGAGAATAAATAGGTATCGTTTCATAACGCTTAATTCATGGAGGATTAAATTCCGCTTCAATGTAGAAAATGATAAGGAGAAAATCAAATTTGAAAGGCATCAGCTCCGCCAGATCAATTGAATATTTGAAATGCATAACAATTCGTTTGATTTTGGTAATTAACCGACTCCCTTTTCTGCCTAAATTTGTGTTGTAAATTCAAAAATCAATCTTTTAATCAATAAGGATATGAAATATAGAAAATTAGGAAATACCGAAGAACAATTATCTGCAATTGGATTAGGTACTATGGGGATGAACCACGCTTATGGCGAACCAGATGATCAGGAATCACTCGCAACATTAAATTTGGCCATCGATCTGGGTATTAACTTTTGGGATACTGCTGATATTTATGCCAAAGGAGAGAATGAAAAACTGGTATCGCAGGTTTTGGTGCCGAACAGAAATAAAATTTTTATAGCAACAAAATTCGGATTCAGATGGGATGACGATAGAACCAGTGCTTTTGATGGATCACCCGCTTACCTTAAAACAGCTGTAGAACAAAGTTTAAAACGTTTATGTACAGATCATATCGATTTATATTATGCCCATCGGGTAGACCCAAATATACCCATTGAAGAAACCGTTGGTGCCATGGCCGAATTGGTTAAAGAAGGGAAGGTGAGGTACCTTGGCCTTTCCGAAGCCTCTGCTGCTTCAATCAGAAAAGCACATGCAGTACATCCAATTGCAGCACTTCAAAGTGAATATTCTTTGCTAACAAGAGGGGTAGAAAAAGAAATTCTTCCCTTAACAAAAGAACTGGGTATAGCATTTGTTCCTTTTAGTCCGTTAGCACGTGGCTTGGTAACCAATACGCTGGATGTAAGTACACTTGGGGATAATGATTTTAGAAAAACCCTACCTCGCTACCAGGAAAAATACGCCGAAAACAATAAGAAACTGGCTGAGGGTTTTGCAGAATTGGCTGCCTCGAAAAATGTTACACCGGCCCAAATTGCGCTGGCCTGGGTATTAAGTCAGGGTGAGCATATTATTCCTATTCCGGGTACCAAGAAAACCAAATACCTGAAAGAAAATGCTGGTGCAGTGGATGTAAATCTGAATGCAGCTGATTTGGCTGTTATTGATGATTTATTAAAAAAATATCCTGATACTGGTGCAAGGTATACGGCCGAGCAAGAAAAAATGGCCAACAATTAAACCGCGTATTTGTAATATTGAGCTTATAGAAATCAAGTCATAAATTAAGTCGTCAATTGCGGGAGGAAAAACGGAGCAATCTTTAATGTTAATGAGATCATAGTTGTAAGATTGCTCCGTTGGCCGAAAAAGACCCTTCTCGCAATTGACGATATCTCCTCAGGATGACGAGGCTATTTAAGGTATATCGTATCCTCCTTTAAATCGTTATTTGCCGCTCTTAAACATCTTTATAGCTGCGTTTTGAACTTTAAGTGCATCATTTTCAATTATTTTCTTGATCGCTGGATCAGTAGACGCCTGAAAACCTGTTTTAATCACAATGGTATCGGCTTCGTTAATTACCGTTAAACCAAAAAAGTGGCTCCCGAATTTATAGGTATTCTTGGTGATATTGGCATCTTTTTCAACAGTTTTACCAAATTCGTAACTGCTGCTTAATTCGTCAAAAAAATCTTTTACCCCCTGGAAAATCAAATGTGTTTCAATATTCAGGTCGTTAATAATTACTTTGGCGTTTTGTAACTCCGGAATTGCTTTTCCCTTCGCACTTTTCTGCAAATCTTTTAATTCCGGGAACAAATCTTCACTAAAAATAATGTCTTTTGGGTCTTTTATAAAAACTGTTGCGGTTTTTCCCGTTTCATCAAAGCGTTGTACTAAATCTATGGTATCATTGCCGTCCTTCAGGGTGGCTGCATCTGCTGCAGTATATTCGGTTTTAATGTCACTAATGGCGTTCTTGATGACGTTAACAACGTATTCTAAAACTGGGTATGGCGTAATATTGTTCATTGTAATAATTTTTTTCAAAGGTACGGCTTAGTTTGTGAGGTATAATATCCCGAAGTGGAGAAAAGAATTAATTTGATATAAAATACTCAAAAATAGTGAGTTAAAATTTATAACCAGCTCATTCTTTTCAGTTAACAAGCAAAAAACCGGAATGTTTTTACTCCGCTCAAAATTTTGTAGCAAAACTGCCTTAAATTCCCTCAACAGGATAATAGGGGAGATTTAGCCTTTTCAGTTCTATAATTTACTTATCTTAGGGTTATGAAGAATTTTGCCTTAATTTTTGTTTTCTCGCTCTTTATCGCTCCACTATGTGCCCAACAAACGCAAAAGCCAATGCTTTATGGAAACAGTTGGATGGCCATTACGGGTAAACCCATGGCTGCAACCGCTGGTTCTATGATATTTCAACAAGGTGGAAATGCTGTTGATGCTGCCTGTGCCATGCTTGCTGCAACCTGCACCATGTGGGATACCTTGAGTTGGGGAGGAGAAACACAGGCACTGATTTATAACCCAAAAACGGAAAAAGTTATCGCAATTAATGCAATGGGCGTTGCACCAACCGGAGCTACAGTAGCCTTTTTTAAAAGTAAAGGCTATAATTTTCCGCCAGAATATGGCCCTTTGGCTGCTACTACCCCAGGCACGCCTGGAGGCCTTATTTTTATGCTGAGTAAATATGGAAGTATGAGTTTAGGGCAGGTTTTGGCTCCGGCAATGCATATGGCTGCAGGTTATGCTATTGAAGCGCAGGCAGCAAATGCCATCGAGCGTGATAAAGAATTGATTAAAACATGGCCTTATAGCAAAAAAGTGCTCTTACCACATGCCGGTGAGAAACGTGAAGCACCTGAAGCCGGAGAAATTTTTATCCAGAAAGACCTGCTTACTACTTTAACTAAAATGGTTGAAGCTGAAAAGGCTGCATTAAAAAAAGGTAAATCCCGTGAGGAAGCATTGATGGCCGCTTATGATCGTTTTTATAAAGGAGATATTGCACAGGAATTTGTTCGTGGAAGTAAAGAGCAAGGTGGTTTAATTACTATGGACGACCTGGCCAAATGGAAACCTGTTGAGGAAGAAGCCTTAAGCACCAATTATAAAGGGATAGCGGTTTATAAATTAAAACAATGGACGCAAGGCCCGGTTTTACTGCAAGCCCTGAATATTTTGGAGAATTTTGATTTAAAAGCCATGGGCTACAATAGCTCAAAGTATATTCATACGGTTTACCAGGCCATGAATTTATCTTTCGCAGATCGTGATTTTTATTATGGAGACCCTAATCAGGCACCTGCCGAACCCATGAAAGGTTTGCTAAGTAAAGATTATGCAAAGCAAAGGGCATCGCTGATTCAGTTGGATAAAAACGATGAACACATTGGGCCAGGCGATCCTTATCCTTATGAAGGAAAGAAAAATCCTTACTTTAATCTTTTGAAAAATAGAGGTTTTGAGCTGGATACAACCAAGAGGAACTTTGCTCCTAAACACGATTTAGGCAACAATTCTACAAAAGAAATATATGAAGATCGCTTATGGAGAGGTACAACCTCTATTGAGGCTGCTGATAAAGAAGGTTGGGTAGTATCGGTTACACCAAGTGGAGGCTGGCTACCCGCTTGCATTGCGGGCAATACAGGGCTGGGCATGAGTCAGCGGATGCAAAGTTTTGTGCTTGATTCTACCTTAAATCCTTTCAACGTTGTTGCACCCGGCAAACGCCCAAGGGTTACTTTATCTCCATCTTTATTTTTGAAAGATGGTAAGCCATTTGTTTCTGCTGCAGTTCAGGGTGGAGATACGCAAGACCAGAATTTGTTGCAGTTTTTTTTAAACATGGCAGAGTTTGGCATGTCGGTGCAAAAAGCTACAGAAGCAGCTAACTTTAACACCAACCAGCTTTGGCTTTCATTGGGTGGCACTAAAACCAGCGACAGGGAACCAAAACCCGGTCAAATTTTATTAAACGCAAATACCAAAGAAACGGTGCGTGATGAATTAAAAAAAATGGGTTATAAACTCAGTTTTTCTGAGCGCACCAGTGGCCCGATCAATGCAATTTATTTCGATTGGAAACATGGTAGCTTACAAGGAGGATCGAGTAATCATGGCGAAGATTATGGGATTGGCTGGTAATGAGCTGTAAATCAAGTTATTTTAAAGTGTTCTCCAATTAAAGTAACTGGCCATAATTGATCAGCGATTTTAACTTAACAAATTGATAATATAAGAAGAATTGTATCTTTAATCTGTAAATGGTTTTTTTGTAGCTAAATTTAGGCGGAGTAATGGCAAATTATAATCTGTATACGGATGAAGAACTTTTTCTTTTATTGAAAGAAGGGAATCACCGTGCATATGCCATACTTTACGATCGCTATTGGGCCATACTTTTTAGGTATTCGCGTAAAATACTTCAAAATGATGAAGAATCGAGAGATGTGGTACAGGATGTTTTCGTGATGCTGTGGTCGAAGGCCGAAACCTTACATATACAAATTTCCCTTTCCTGTTTTCTATATGCTGCTACCCGAAATAGTATTCTTAAGCTTTTTCAACGCGGAAAAGTAAAGGCCAACTATTTAAGTTCTTTAACTCAATTTTTGGATGATGAGAACAACACTACCGACCATCTGGTACGTGATCGGGAACTTGCCAGGCGGATTGAGCATGAAGTTTCCCTGTTGCCCCCCAAAATGAGGGCGGTATTTGAACTTAGCCGAAAATCGCATCTTTCTCATCGTGAAATTGCCTCACAAATGGAAATTTCAGATAAAACCGTGAAGAAACAAATGGCAAATGCCTTAAAAATCCTTCGTTTAAAGCTTGGAACGCTTTTCTTTTTAATTTTTTAATTATTTTTTCATTTCGTCTACTCCCATCGTAGGAGCAAGCGTTCATAACCATACATCTACCAAAAGAGGAAATATAGTATGGAGTATAAACGCGCTCAGGCACTACTTGATAAATACCTGGAGGGCAAATGCAGCCCCGAAGAAATAGATCTTGTAGAATCTTGGTATTTAAAAGAAACAGCAGATCCCGGACCATTCCAAACGGAACCAGATTACAATGAATTAAAGAAATCGATTTGGAAAAACATACAGCAGGAAAACAATCAAACCAGGAAATTGGTGCCGCAATATAAATTGGCAGCAGCTGCAGCGGTTTTTATTGCGCTAAGTGTGGGCGTGTATTATTTGGCTAATAAAACAAATGCATCAGTACAAAAAACAACAGATTTTGTGCGTAACGACATTGCTCCCGGAGGAAATAAAGCATTTTTAACACTTGCTGATGGTAAGCGCATTGCCTTAGATGATGTTCAAAACGGAAAAATTGCCGATCAAACCGGTGTTGTTATTTCAAAAACTGCTAACGGGCAATTGCTTTATACCGTTTCAGATAATGCTAAATCCAGTCAGAAAAATTCTACCATGGCTAACTTCAATACCATTGAAACGCCAAAAGGAGGGCAATACCAGGTTAATTTACCCGATGGCACCAAAGTTTGGTTAAATGCCGGTTCATCTTTGCGCTATGTGGCACAGTTTGCTGCAACTAAAAGAGAAGTAACGCTTACAGGGGAAGCCTATTTTGAAGTGGCCAAAAGAACAGTTAATGGTAAAAGATTGCCATTTGTGGTAAAAACCAATATGCAGGAAGTAGAAGTGCTGGGTACCCATTTTAACATCAATAGCTATCAGGAAGATGGGAACACCAAAACAACCTTATTAGAAGGTTCAGTAGCAGTACATCCTATCGCTGCAAAGGGAATAAGTTTAGCCGCTAAAACCATAAAACCTGGTGAGCAATCGGTTTTGAACGCTTCGGCCCTGCAAGTTTCAACAGTTGATACCGAACAGGTACTTGCCTGGAAGGAAGGATTTTTTATGTTCGATAATGAAACCCTGCAAAGTATTATGAACCAGGTAGCAAGATGGTATGATGTTGAGGTGGTATTTAATGACAGCAGTTTAAAATCAAAAGAATTCAGCGGAACGGTTTCGCGGTTTGCAAATGTATCACAAGTGCTTAAAAAGATAGAATTTACAGGTTCCGTACACTTTAAAATTGAAGGAAGGAGGATTGTGGTGATAAAATAAAAACTTAAAAACTGCAGTCCAAAAAAAAGTCAGCAATGCTACGAACATTACTGACCCTAACCGGATTACCCGGGAATGCTTTGGCTCAGTTTAAATACACTATTGAGATAGAATACCTTAAACCAAAACAAACGAACAAATGTATACAAATTCTGCTAATATTTTTTGCAGGTATCGATCCTGCGCGACCAAATTTTTGCGAGTAATGAAACTAATAATAGTTTTAATGGTAACCTGCCTGATTCAGGTAAGTGCTACAACAAGCAATGCCCAGAGCTTATCTTTGGTCAAAAAAAACATAACCATAAAAAAGGTTTTTAAAGCCATTAGAACACAAATCGGTTATAATGTACTTTGGGAAGCCGATAAACTCCAAACCAGCAAAACCATCGATGCGAAATTTAACAACGCTTCTCTTGATGAAGTGTTGGGGAAATGTTTCGAAGGTAAAAACCTTACCTACGCCATTGATGAGAAAACAATAATTATCAAATCAAGGCCCTTATCATTACTGGAGAAAGTAATTAATATTTTCCGAGCTATAGAAATTACCGGAAAAGTACTGGATGAAAAAGGGAATACCCTTCCAAATGCCTCTATCCTTATAAAAGGAACAAAAACCTACCATAAAACTGATGAGAACGGAAATTTTAAATTTAGCATCGCAGATGAAGGTGCAACCTTGGTGGTTTCTTATTTAGGCTATAAAACCCAGGAAGTACCAGTTTCAAAAGCTGGCCAAATCAGCATCACCCTTCAGCCCGATATGGCCGATCTTGAGGATGTGGTGGTAGTGGGTTACGGCACGCAGAAAAGGGCAAATTTAACCGGAGCAGTTGATGCCATCAGTTCAAAGCAGTTGGAAAACAGGCCAATTGCAAATTTAGGTCAGGGTTTACAAGGTTTAATTCCCAATCTGAATATTTCCATAGCAAACGGACGGCCGAATACTGCACCAAATTTTAATGTTAGAGGCTTTGCTTCCATCAATGGGAGTGGAGCACCGCTGATTTTGGTAGATAACGTGCCTTTTAGCGCATCAGAGTTATTAACCCTTAACCCGGCAGATATAGAAAGTGTATCGGTATTAAAAGATGCTGCTGCTTCGGCAATATATGGGGCCAGAGCACCTTTTGGAGTGGTATTAATGGTAACCAAATCTGCCAAAAGCAATAAGTTAAATGTGAGTGTAAACAGTTATACCGCTTACCGTACCGTAGGCAAACTGCCCGAATTAGTTACAGATCCTTACGAGGTTTTAAAAGTAAAAAATGAAGCAGCTTTTCCTTTATATAATCCAGCTTACAGTGCAGCATTGGTTGAAGCCGCAAGGTTGCGTTCGCTTGATCCTTCACGACCGGATGTAATTACCGATCCTACTGATCCTAATAAATGGTTTTACATCGGATCTACTGATTGGTTAAAAGAAGCTTACGAACAATCCGCTCCAACTTATAATGTAGGCTTAAATATTTCTAAAAAGGCCGATCAGATCAGTTATTTCTTATCTGCAAATTATTACAGGCAAAAAGGAATGATCAAAAATGCAAATGAAAACAATAACATTTATAACTTAAGGGGAAAGGTAGATTTAAATGTAACCAAATGGCTTACCATTTCAAATAACACCATGCTAACCTCAACCTTTTATGAGGCACCAACATTTATAGATGGCAATTACTTTTGGAATATTAACCGCACCAATGTAACCGATATTCCGCGTAACCCTGATGGTTCATGGACTTCGGCCGGGGCATCATTGCTTGGCGCCGTACAAGAGGGCGGAAGAAAAAACATAAGCACCAATACCGTTCAAAGTACCTTTTCTTTCGATGCTTCACTAATTAAAAATATATGGAGCTTAAAAGGGGATGCAACTTTTAGAAGGGTAGATAGCTTAAATAAATCATACGAAATTCCGGTTCCGTATAAAACGGGACCAAATCTTGCGCCACCTTTAACTACTTCTACCTCGGCAACAGATCAGAATGGGAATGTAAAATACAATGTTATCAATCTTTATACCCAGGCACAAAAGCAAATAGGGGATCATTTTATATCAGGATTGGTAGGTTATAATCAAGAACATTTTAGAAATGCCAAATTTTTAGCTTCTCGTAAGCAACTGATTTCAAATGGTCTGCCTTCAGTCAATCTGGCCACCGGTGATCAAACAATAACAGAGAATGTTGCAGAATGGGCAGTTCAGGGGCTTTTCTATAGGCTTAATTATAATTATAAAGAGCGCTATCTATTAGAGCTTGATGGCCGTTATGATGGATCTTCGCGCTTTGCGCCTAATAAACGGTGGACATTCGTTCCTTCTGCATCTGCAGGATGGGTTATTTCAAGAGAGCAGTTTTTTGAACCTGTAAAAGAACTTTTGGCCGTGGATATGTTGAAAGTTAGGGGATCTTATGGTATGCTGGGTAACCAGGCCGCTGCAAATGAGTATGATTATTTCTTAAAAATGACCAGTGGGAAAACCATCCAGATTTTAGGCGGTTCTCAACCGAATTATGTAAATCCACCAGCAGCAATTTCGGATAGCTTTACCTGGGAAAAAGTATCAACCATTAATCTTGGCGTTGATATGAGTTTCTTTAAAAACCGATTAGACCTGAGTTTCGACCGTTATACCCGTTTCACCAAAAACATGTTGGTGCCCGGAAAACCGCTTCCTGCAGTATTCGGAACAGGATCGCCAACGGCAAATGCCGCCGATTTAAAAACCAAAGGCTGGGAGTTGAAAATAGGTTGGAAAGATCAGTTTATGCTTGGTGGTTCTCCGTTTACGTATAACGCTGTTTTTGCCCTGAGCGATAGCAGATCATACATTACCCGTTTTGATAATCCAAATAAACTATTAAGTGATTATTATGAAGGAATGGAAATTGGCGAAATCTGGGGATTGGAATCAGAAGGCTTTTTCCAGAATGCTGATGAACTGAAAAATCATGCCAACCAAACTGCAGTAGGAACCGACGATCAGCGCTACCAGTATTTTGTGGGGGATATGAAATTTAAAGACCGCAATGGTGATGGCAAAGTGGATTTTGGAAATGAAACGGTAAATAACCCCGGTGATTTTTACAAAATTGGGAATAGCAGGAGCCGGTTGCCTTATAGCTTTGATTTATCAGGTGCATGGAAAGGTTTCGATTTAAGGGTATATGTACAGGGAGTAGCCAAAAGAGACTGGTATGCCGCAGGAAGCAACATTTACTTCTGGGGCATATACGCACAGCCATGGACCAACGTTACGGTGCAGAACCTCGATCATTGGAGTCCTGAAAGGCCAAATGCCTACTTCCCTAGGATAAAAGCCTATGCTGCCGAAGATACCGGAGAGGAACTTGGTATACCGAATACCCGTTTTTTACAGGATGCTTCTTATTTACGCGTAAAGAACATCACCTTAGGTTATACCTTGCCTAAAAGCTTTTTAAGAAAAGCAAAGTTAGAGAACGTGCATTTTTATGTGAGCGGCGAAAATCTTTTTGAACATTCTAACCTTAAAGTAAAGCTTGATCCTGAAGGCCTTGATGGCAATATTTATCCATTTCAACGGACCTATTCATTTGGCTTAAACTTTAATTTTTAACACTGAACAGATGAAAACTATATATTACATTCATATTTTCCTATTTGTATTGATAATAGGAATTTTGGCGGGTTGTAAAAAGGATTTTCTAGACCGGATTCCTGAAACCACCATTACACCCAATCAGTTTTTTAAAACAACAGCAGATCTCGAAACCTACAGTAATGGTTTTTATAGCATGTTCGGCCCGAGTACGAACGATCTTTTTTCTGATAACATATCTGTAAACTTAGGGGGCAGTGAAGTTGATAACATGATCAGGGGAAAAATCAGCCCAACCAATGTTGGAGGCTGGAGTTGGGGGAATCTGCGTACCATTAATTACATGCTCAATAATTTACAGCAGGTAAAGGGAGATGCTGCAACCATTAAACATTTTGTAGGCATTGCCCGCTTTTACAGGGCCATTTTTTATTATAATATGATTGTTAGGTATGGCGATGTTCCATATTATTCCAGCGTACTCAATCCAGATGACCAGGCGCAGTTGTACAAAGCAAAAGATCCGCGTGCCCTGGTGGCCGATTCGGTAAAAGCCGACCTTGAGTATGCTGCAACCAACATCATCCCAACAGGAACCAATACGCGGATTACCAAGTGGGCTGCATTAACTGTACTGGCAAGATTCTGCCTTTTCGAAGGTACTTTTCGCAAATATCATGATGAGCTTGGTTTGCAGGCATCAGCCAATACTTTTATCCAGCGTGCAGAATCTGCAAGTAAAGAGGTAATGGGAGCAGGATTTAGCATATATAACACCGGCAAAAAAGGAGAAGACTATCAAAAGCTTTTTACCAGTCAGGATTTAAGCAGCAATAAAGAAATGATCTATTATGATGATTACGATAAGGCATTAAACCGGGCAAACAGTACGCATTATGTTTTCGATTGGCAGTGGGCCATAAATAAAAGCCTGGTAGATACATACCTTATGACAGATGGTACACCATTTACCTCAAGCCCTAACTGGGATAAAAAAACTTACGCCGAAATTTTTAATAACCGCGATCCACGGATGGCAGTAACCATTATGCCTCCGGGTTTTTCTACCACATTGGGCGGTATTCCTAGTAAAACCAGACCTACCTTTGGCGGCTACCCACAAATTAAATACTACGCTATTGATCCCACTACGAAGGTATACACTGAGTTTACCGATCTTCCGATTTTGCGTTATGCAGAGGTTTTGTTAATTAATGCAGAAGCAAAGGCCGAGCTGGGCTTGCTTAACCAGGCCGATGTGGATATTACCATTAATGTTCTACGGAACCGTGCCGGAGTTGCTCCACTGAATATGGCTGATGCCAACACCTCACCTGATCCTGTTTTAGCCAATATGTATCCATTGGTTAACGGAAGCAACAAAGGAGTTCTTTTAGAAATCCGTAGAGAGCGTAATGTAGAAATGGCGTGTGAAGGGCTTAGATTTCGCGATTTATTGAGATGGAAAGCAGGTAAATTACTCGAAAGGCCAACCCAGGGCATGTATTTACCCAAACTCGGTGCCTATGATGTAACTGGTGATGGGGTAGAAGATATTGCCATTTTACAGGCTAAAGATCAGGAAGGTCCACTTGATGGGCTTACAGCTGATGTAAAAAAGAACCTGGTAAAATATTACCTCAGCGATAACAGTTTTTATCTGAGTAACGGGAGTTCGGGCTTCATCATGTTCCCCGAAAATATCAGTGCTCCGAGATCATTCATCGAACCAAAATATTACTATTTTCCTATTCCAATACAACAAATTTTGCTTAACCCGCAGTTAAAACAACCAACTGGCTGGCAATAGTAAATAAGAGGCTGGATTCAATTAAAACATCGTCATACTAAGGAGTGATTTATTTTATAGGACTTATTATCAATGACATGAATTTAAGGAAATGAATATCCTCAGTTTATCGCCATTGCTGAGAAGGCTTTTTCAGCCGACGAAGCAATCTTAAAATGATCGCTAGTAGCGTGTGTTTTAGGATTGCTTCGTACCTCGCAATAACGACCGCTTTACTGAGCCTGTCAACGGTAGCTTAGCGAAAGATTTGGTTTAAACCATTTTACTATGTTTCGACAGGCTCAATAAGACGGTTGTGCCTTTACTTTAATCAACAAACACACAAAAATATGAAAAGAAGAAATTTATTAAAGTCAATCCCTTTGGCTGCTGCTGCTCTTGTGGTAGGAGATTTAAAGAATGTTACTTTAGCTGCACCTATTGAAAAAAGCAATAACCGTAAGCCTATATTAACCATTGCACACATTACTGATGTACATATCAGAGGTGGCGACAATGCGCCTGCAAGATTTGAGAAATGTTTGCAGGAGATTAAAAAGCTGAAAGTTGATTTTTTTCTAAACGGAGGTGATAGTATCCATGCCGCAGATTATAAAGACATTACGCGTGAAAGTGTAACAGAGCAATGGGGTATCTGGGATAACTGCATCAAACAAATTGCGGGTTATGAGGTACACAGCTGTATCGGAAACCACGATATCTGGTGGGCTGCACCATCAACCGCAGATGAAATGTATGGAAAAGATTATGTGGTTAAAAGACTAAAAATTCCTAACCGTTATTATAGTTTCACTAAAAAAGGCTGGCATTTTATCGTATTAGACGGAAATAATAAGAATACAGCTTTGGATGCTGAACAATATAAATGGCTCGAAGCCGAATTGGAAAATCTGCCTGCCAATACACCTGTATTGCTTATGTCGCACTACCCTATATTAACCGTTACCGGTACCTTTGAAGGTGGGCAGCATGGCGACCATAAAGAACTGAAACAATTGTTTTATAAACATAAAGTGAAAGTGTGCCTGAGCGGTCATCAGCATTTATTAGATCGGGCATGGTATAACGGGGTAGAATATTATTGTAATGGTGCAATGAGTGGCTTCTGGTGGGGTAAAGGAGATAAACGATCAGCCAGGCCTTATTATTACCAGGAAACAGCCCCGGGTTACGCCATACTAAAATTATACAGTGATGGTACATTAGAAAATAAGTACATCGAAACTGAGCGGCCCGAAACAACCGGATAGTGATACGAGGTAATATTAGTTATCAGTAAATTATCATCTAAACTGAAACAACACGCAATGTAGAGATCTAAAATGAAGTTTGTTTCAAATTAGATCTCTCAACTGCGTTGCACTCCGTTCAAAATGACGGAACAATACTTAACCTTAAAATAGTTTTTCTTGTGGAGGTTTAGCCCCTGCTAAACGTAAATAAACAGTTGCCTGGCCACGGTGATGCGTTTGGTGTTCAAAATCTTTAGTAAAAACCATATCCTTGGTCATTTCAAAACGGCCCATAAATTTTACTTTTTCTTCCAATTGAGCAGGAGTCATCTTTTTTAATGCTGCAATCACATAATCATAACCGGCCATTACTTCTTTGGTAACGTTTGCTTTCGATTTGTCGGTTATTTTTTCTACTGCTCCCAATGCAAAAGGACTTTTCTCGCCAGTTGCCGTTGCGGTAAAACCATAATTGGCATCTGTAAGATGGAGCATTTGTTCAGCGAAAGAGCGCATTTCGGGTGTAGGCTTTAACGCATAACCAGATTCAGGCATGGCATCCAGGTACTCTTTTGTATAAGCTTTTGCTCTTTCCCATTCAGCAATTTTTACACTGGCTGCGGTTTGCGCCTTGGCGGTGCCTAACATCACTAAAAGGCAAGCCAGGCTTAAAAATAATTTCATCGTTTTCATAATCTGTTTTGTTTGTAATGATAAAGATACGATAGAATGTGATTGATTACAATCTGCTGGTTGGCAATTTATTTTGTTAGATGATTACGTTCAAAATTCATCATTTTACTAATCGATGTAAACCCTTATAAATGAGGGGTAATGGGGAATGTATATGTTAAATATAGCATTAAACTGTTTTAACTGCTATTTACTAAAGATTTGCATAGATTATCTATATATCTAAAATATAATGAAACAGGTTTTATTAAGATTTAGGCGAAACTCCAATTCAGAATAATCAAGTATTATAAATGGGTTGTGAACAAAAATGTGTAAAAGTTGTAAACCCAGTTATACAAAAATTGTGAATTGTAACATGAATTTATTTTCCTAATTTGCACCGAAATAAAATTTTGGTCATGAAAAACGCTATCTCACTATCTTTAGGACTCTCAGTAATTCTTACTCTAAGTATGGGATTCCGGTCGGATAAAAATCTGATTTTCAAAGGTAATAAGCTGAATGAGACCTTACCAGTGGCAAAATTGGAAAAGGTAGATGGCGATCAATTGATTGAAACATTAATCTTACAAAGGTTTAACTTTAACAAGTCAATCATCAAAAATGGTTTTGATGCTAAAATAGAATCTCCAAAAATTACCTCAATTATAAATAATGGTCCGGCAAGCATCGTTTCGTTTAGTGGATTTGATTATTTGGTTAAAAAAAATAAGGTAATCGGTGTTAATGGGATCGAACTTTCGCCATCAGCTTTAGCAACCATTACCGAAAAAGTAGTAAAGTTAGATCAGATGCAGCAGTATTGCTGTGCACAGGCGAATTTGGCCAACAAACGCGAAAAACGCGATCTTAATACCATAAAAACGCTAGATCGCCAGTACTTTGCAGCTTTAAGAGCGATTAGGTTAATTACTGAAAATATTGCTGACTTAGCCACCAAATCAAACGCATCTTTCGCCATAGAAACTGCCGTTGCCAAAACCAGAATCCCTGATATCAAAATTATTGAAACAAAAACCGATTACAAAGGTGGTTATGTTGCAGAAGTTAATTAAGCGATTAGGCGTATAATATTAAAAGCTACAGATTGAATCTATTCTTTAGCGTATTTTGTATCAATTAAACAGGTTTACGATAAATAATCGTCTTCGTAAACATAAACAAAAGCAATCTTTCATGCTGATTGCCTTGCTTCATCGCCCGTAAAAGCCTTCTTTAAATAACAAGATACCTCATTTGTCCGATTACATACACGTAACTTAAGCAACTTTGAGCGAAGAAAATGATCTATTTAATAGCAGTAACCATGTAAACCGTTTGCCCAACTGCACCGTCGTAACCCAATATCAATTTATAATCGTAAAAGTTATCGATTTCATTTTTAAATGCTTCTAGCGTAGGTATTTCTTTCGAAACGTGTTTTCTATCCCACTGAAATTTACTTCCCACTTTTAATGTTGCCTTATTGCCGTTGCTGGCATGGTTGCTGATTAATTGATCAGGTGTGATGATATTTTCCATACTTAAACTAACAAACTTATCCCATATTGGTTTTTATCCTGATGGATTCGTGCCAAATGGATACCAAGTAACGTTTCCTGACAAAAGAAGTAATTAAATAAAATGATATAAAAATACCACATCGCCTACATAAGCAGGTTTGGGTTGGTCTTTAATAACAAGAGTAGCCTGGATGGTTACTTTAGTAATTCCCCTAAGGTTACTAATGCAATTCAATTTTGCTTTCAGCTGTACTTCGCTATCTACCAAAACGGCCTGGCCAAACTTAAAACGCTCTATACCATAATTAATTTCCATTTTAATATTGCGTACATCAGCAATTTGTTTCCATAAATAAGGAATTAGCGAAAGGGTTAAGTAACCATGTGCAATTGTAGCCTTAAACGGTCCTTCGTTCTTCGCCTTTTCAGGGTCAGTGTGGATCCACTGATGGTCTAATGTTGCATCAGCAAATTTATTAATCTGTTCCTGATCTATGGTATGCCATTGGGAAACGCCTAATTCTTTCCCTAAATGCGATTCATACTCTTCAAAATTATTAATCACCAACATGTAATTCTGTTTATCTGTTTATTACTATTTTAACAACTCCGTTAGGTACAGCAATCCTTCCGCTATGTAGTTGGTTTCACTCTTCTGTTTCCAATTATAGCGATAATAACGGTGCCTTTAAGCCTATACGTATAAAAATCTTTTAAAGATTTTTTTACTCATTTGGGTTTTATTGATAATGCATTAATATACAGCATGTTTGTTTTCGTATGCAATGCGTCACCAATTGATTATTATAGCAAAATGTTTTAATTTTTGCTGTTCGTTTACGCACAATGCTGTTCATTAACGAACACCGCAATTGATTAAAATACTGTTTAATCCCTTTGTATACAAGCTCAATACGCTTGCTTATATTTGGCATAAGAATCGCACTGGTCATAAAAAATAAATTATGTTCAAATTAAACCTGAAGATTGCTTTTAGAAATCTGTTGCGGAATCGATCATATGCCTTGATTAATATTCTTGGTTTATCTATCGGTATGACCAGTTGTATTTTGATCTTTATTTTTATTCAATTTCAGCTGAGTTACGATACCCATTTCAAAAATAGCGACCGGATTTTCAGGTTCGTAACCGATTGGAAATACAATAGCTTTGACGATTACTCGGCGGGAGTTCCTTTACCTTTTGGTCCTGCCGCCAAAGCCGAACTTCCAGGTATAGAAAAAATAGCCAGAATTTCGCGTAATAGTGGTGTTACACTGGTACGCAATGATGATGGTACCGAACATTTTAAAGCCGTTAAGGATGTATATTTCACTGAATCGGAATTATTTGATGTGCTACAGGTTAAATGGCTTCTTGGAAAACCAACCCAATCATTTTCAATACCCAATACTGTGGTTATTTCAGAGAGAACAGCTAAAATTTTATTTGGTTCTGCAGAAACGGCCATGGGAAAAAATTTCACCTTTTGGAACTCCATCTCGCTCAGGGTTGTTGGGATATTTGCCGATTTACCAGGCAGCAGTAGTATTCCAATGGAAATTATGATTAGCTACCCAACATTTTATGGGAAAAATAATCAAGATTGGGATTCTGTAAGCACTTATAATGAGTGTTTTACTTTGCTAAAGCCGGGTGTAACTGTGGCTGCATTTGAGCAGTCGTTAAAAAGAATGAATGAGAAATACCTTAAACTGAAAAAGCTTGCAGGGAATCAAAATAGTCACTTACAGTCTTTAAGAGATATTCATTTCAGCGAACGTTATGGTAACTTTTCCGAAACATCGGTTACTAAAAAAGAAGTGTATGGCCTGGCCATCATCGGCATTTTTTTAATCATTACGGCTTGTATTAATTTTATAAATTTAGCTACCGCACAATCGATTAACCGCTCAAAAGAAGTAGGGGTACGTAAAGTTATGGGGGCAATGCGCAAGCAACTTTTATTTCAGTTTTTGGCAGAAACAACAACAATTGTATTAATTTCAATGCTATTTGCTTGTATCTTATCCGAATTACTCTTGCCTTCATTGTCGCATCTCCTTAAAGGTGAAGTTGTTCTGTCGCTATTTACAAGTCCGGCAGTTTTTGTGTTTTTGTTGTTGATGATCGTTCTGGTTAGTTTTTTAGCCGGTTTTTATCCTGCAATGATTATTTCAGGTTTTAGTCCGGCCTTAGCCATAAAAAACAAAATCGTTGTCCAATCAGGCAATTTGAGTTTAAGAATGATATTAATTGTAATACAGTTCACTATTACCATTGTGCTCATCATTGCCACTTTTGTTGTGATTAAACAGATGCAATACGTAAGAGAAAAACCACTTGGTTTTAAGAAGGATGCGGTAGTGATGATTGGATTCCCTGGAGATAGTTCGAGCATAAGCCATCAGCAACTGTTTAGAGAAAAATTGCTTCATATACCAGGGGTTGAAAAGCAAAGTTATTTTGCCCGGCCGCCACTTTCAGGAAGTATGAATACCACAAATTTTTATGTTGATGGTAGAGAGAATAAAGATTTTGAGGTTCGGCTGAGTATGAGTGATGAACACTATTTCGATCTGTTCGGGCTACAGTTTATTGCAGGAAGTGTTTACAAAAAGAGTGATACCGCTAATGCTTACATCGCCAACGAAACTTTTGTAAAGAAGATAGGTATCGCCAACCCTCAGTTGGCCCTTGGAAAAGTAATTGCACAAAATGGAAGAACAGGTCCGATAGTTGGCGTTATTAAAGATTTTAATGATCAATCACTCAAAGAAAAAATTTCGCCGATGGTTTTCTACCAGGAAAAAAGGCAATATTATAATATGGCAATAAAATTAGATGCAAAGGAAATGATGCATGCCATGAAAGCAATAGAAAATCTTTGGACAAGTACTTTTCCTAATGAGGTGTATAATTCAAGATTTTTAGATGATGACATTAATAATTATTACGAGTCGGAACATATAACAGGCCTTTTGTTTAAAATATTTGCAGGTGTGATTATGTTTATTTCCTTTATCGGTCTTTTTGGGTTAATTTCTTTTGTTGCAGCTCAGCGTACGCGCGAAATGGCGATCAGAAAAGTACTTGGCGCAACCACAGCTGAATTGGTTAAAATGCTGAATCGCAATTTTATCAAAATGGTTTTTATTGCCAACCTCGTTGCGTGGCCATTGGCTTACATTTTAACAAGTAAATGGCTATCAGGTTTTGCTTATCGTGTTTCGCCTGGTATTTGGCCCTTTATGTTGGCCATGGTTGCATCAATGGTGCTTACGCTAATTACAGTCAGTTTCAGATCATACCGCGCAGCAAAGGCAAATGCTGTAGATGCGCTTAAATATGAGTAAATTAATGTAGAGCATCTTTAGCATTATGTTCTCAAGCCATTCGTCATCCTGAACTTGTTTCAGGATCTAATAAAATTCGCCTAATTAAAAGATAACGCTGTGTTGATTCATGAAATCTGCGTAAGTATTTCGCTATCAATTTCCCGCAGACTTAAGAAGATTAACACAGAACGATTATTAAATCATTTAAAATATTTATTTGTATTTAACTTTAATACAGGTATTTGCGCTGTTTTAGTCATCACTTTTCGCCTTTAACTGAACGTAAATTTACCTGCAATTAAATGTTATCTAAATATTTTATTTGATTTATTTAAATTAAAATTTAGATTTGTCTAAAATTATGTTTAGATAAATCTATTCCGTTCATGAAATCTTCAATTCTATTTTGCTTCACTTTCTTTATCTCGCTAAATGCCATTGCACAAAAAGTTGTTGTTAAAGGCCTGGTCACCTCACAAAATGTACCTGTAGAAAACATTAATATTAAAGTTGTTGGATCAGCACTATCGGCCAAATCAGACCATGCCGGTATTTATCAATTGAATGGCATCAAATCCGGAAATTACGACCTTATTTTTTCTGGCATAGGTTATCAATCTAAGAGAATCAAAATTTTGCTTAAAGAGGACAGTGTTCAGGTTAATGCTGATTTGTTAAGTTTAACATCCGATTTAAGTGATGTGGTAATTACCGGCGTTAACCGGGCAACACAACTGCGTAAAAGCCCTGTGCCAATTGCAGTGCTTTCTAAAAAATCAATGGATCAGAATGTCAATACCAACCTCATCGAAGCCATTGTAAAAGGTGTTCCTGGCATTACAGCAGTTACCACCGGACCAAACGTTTCAAAGCCATTTATTCGCGGTTTGGGTTACAACCGTGTTTTAACACTTTATGATGGTTTAAGGCAGGAGGGCCAGCAATGGGGTGATGAACATGGAATTGAAGTAGATGAATATGGTATTGTTAGGGCTGAGGTGGTAAAAGGCCCGGCCAGTTTAACCTATGGCTCTGATGCCCTGGCAGGTGTAATCAACATGATTCCATTTAGCCCAAATTTTGAGAATAAAAATTTAAAAGGTGATTTTACAGCAAATTACCAAAGCAATAATGGGATGATTGGTTCTTCTTTGGGCATTGCTTATATAAAAAACGACTGGAAATATACCTTTAGGGCTACAGGGAAAATGGCGCACAACTACAAGAATAAAATTGATGGTTTAGTTTATGGAACAGCCTTTAGAGAATATAATTTATCAGCCAGCGCAAGGGTAGATAAGGATTGGGGGTTTTCTAAAACGGCTATAACCTATTACGATAATTTAATGGAAATACCCGATGGCAGCAGAGATTCTCTATCAAGAAAGTTTACACGCCAGGTTTTGGATGAGGGTGATGACATTAAAAACAGACCAATTGTTGCGGAGAACGATCTGAACAGCTATACCATTAATCCGCTGCATCAGCACATTCACCATTACAGGTTTTACAACACCAGTCAGTTTAAATTTGGTACCAGCGATCTTAATCTGCTAATCGGCGGACAGCAAAGTGTAAGGAGAGAATACAATCACCCCACGTTGCCAAGCCAGGCTGGGCTTTATGTAGTGCTCAATACTTTTAATTACGATCTTAAATATAATCTGCCAGATTTTAGTGGTATCGAAAGCACCATTGGCATAAACGGAATGTACCAGGGCAATAGGAGCAAGGTGGCCACCGACTTTCCGATCCCTGATTACGACCTCTTTGATATTGGTGCTTTTTATTTTGCAAAGAAATCGATGGGTAAGGTAGCGGTTTCGGGAGGAATCAGAATTGATAGAAGAAACATAAACTGGAACGATTTTTACGTCGGCACCGATGCCCAAACCGGATTTGGTAAACAGGTTAATTCAAGTGATCCTACAGGGGAATTACAGTTTCCTGCTTTTAATAAAAATTATTACGGCTTATCAGGAAGTTTGGGTATAACGTATAATATTTCCGAAAAATTACTTGTAAAGGCCAATATTGCAAGGGGTTACCGCGCACCAAATATTACCGAAATAGGTTCTAATGGCTTAGATCCAGGTGCCCACATTGTGTATTTAGGCAACAGAACATTTAAGCCAGAGTTTAATCTTCAGGAGGATATTGGCGTTATTGCTTATTTAAAAGATGCAGAAATTAGCCTGGAAGTTTTTAACAACAATATTCAGAATTACATCTATCAATCGCGTTTAACCGATGCCAATGGGAATCCGGTGGTTATAGTTCCAGGAAATTTAACTTATCAGTATCAACAATCGAAAGCCAGGTTATACGGTGCTGAAGTTTCAGTAAACCTGCATCCTGCTGCCATAAAATGGTTAAGTTTCAACAATAGTCTGGCTTATGTAGTGGGGTTAAATCAAAATCAGGAACTTTTGAACAAATATGGCAGGGAAGCTAAATATTTACCATTTATTCCGCCATTGCAATTTAGAACAGAGATTAAGGCAACTTCACAAAAACCGTTTGGCATTTTTGACAAGCCTTACATAAAGGTTGATGCTGCTTTTTTTGCAGATCAGGATAAATTTTATGCCTTGGATGATACGGAGACTTTTACCGCCGGTTATACATTAATTAATGGTGGCATTGGATCAACCCTGAAATCAAAAAAGGGGAAAGTTTTGTGTGATATATTTATTCAGGCAGATAACATTTTCAATATCGCTTACCAATCTAATTTAAACAGGCTAAAATATTTTGAATATTACAAACAGTCTGGCAACGGTCGGTCTGGAATTTACAATATGGGCAGAAATTTCAGTTTTAAAGTCATTATTCCAATTTAGGAATGGTAAATACTATTATGGGATAAAATTTCCATGTTTTAGTGTTAAATGTTTCGTTTTATGAATGGAAGGTAATTAATTTATCTTCCATTTTTTTCGTGCGCCGGGCATGGCAATCGACTATAGGGTTCAAGTCCCGAACACGCTTAGCAGTAGGAAGTGTTAGCTCGAGACAAGGGTGTCGTGGGTGACTGCGAATCTGAAGGAAGTCCGCGGCAAATATGGGGGCTTACGAACAGAAACTGTATACGAGGCGGATTTAGTCCGGGTGATGTTGCGAAACAAACAGAAGCCCAATACTGCACGGGGACTATTACGCAGATACAGAGGCCACATCCATAGGAAGTAGATTGTCTTACCCCGGGAGATCTGAATGAGTTCTGTCAATTGTAAGCGCGATTACAGGAGAAGAAACATTTGGCAGAGATGTTAAATGCCTCAATCAGAAGTCAGCAGCGGTCGTAGTACTGCATTTTTCGGATGCAGAAAGGACCAAATGTTAGGATGGCAAAGGAAACAGGAAGTTTATGGCAGAGCGTTTACAGCGGAACCACATTAGAGAACTGCTTATATGAGGGTAGGACGGAATCCGAGAGTAAATTATAAGAGGAGCTGAGCCGAGCCGTGCAACCAATGTACACAATGCCTGGGAAGGAGTTTTTTTTTTAGTATTATGCTTGAAGAAATATTAGACATCCGAAATGTACAAAGAGCCTTTAGGCAGGTTACTGCCAATAAGGGTGCTGGTGGTATTGATGGTATGCAGACCGATGAACTTCGCGACTACCTGAATGCTAACTGGCAGGCATTACGGAGTGATATTTTATCAGGCCATTACCGACCGAACGCTGTAAGAAAGGTAGAGATACCCAAAGGCAGTGGTGGTAAGAGGATGCTTGGCATCCCAACGGTCATTGACCGGTTGATCCAGCAGGCCATCTCTCAATGGCTGAGCCCCAAGTACGAGGGCGACTTTTCCTCTGATAGTTATGGTTTCCGGCCAGATCGCAATGCCCATCAGGCAGTGTTAAAGGCTCAGGAATATCTTAACACAGGTTACACCTGGATTGTGGAACTTGACCTGGACAAATTTTTTGACCGGGTAAACCATGATAAACTTATGCATCTGCTGTCAGTAAAGATAAAGGATAAGCGGACATTGAAGCTTATTCGTCTTTATTTGAGTGTGGGGATCATGGAGAATGGATTGGTCAGCCCAAGAAAAGAAGGAACGCCACAAGGCAGTCCATTAAGTCCGTTACTATCAAATGTTATCCTTCACGAACTCGATGTTAAGCTCGAAGAGCGTGGGCACAGGTTCGTGCGATATGCTGATGATTGCAGTATCTATCTAAGAAGCAGGAAATCAGGACACCGGGTAATGAGAAGTATTTCAGTATATCTGGAAGACTGCCTGAAACTGAAGGTTAACAGGGAAAAAAGTAAGGTTAGCAGGCCAAGCCAAAGTAGTCTGCTCGGGTTTTCATTCTATGGTAGCAAAGAGGGATGGAAGATGCGAATTTCATCCAAATCTCTAAGAGCGATCAAGGAGAAAATCCGGGAGCAAACTAAACGTAGCCAACCAGTTCCATTCCAAGAAAGAATATTAACGCTTAAGGAAATCATTCATGGTTGGGTTAATTATTTCTCTATTGCAGAAGCAAAGAGTCATATGACCAGACTGGACGAGTTGATGAGGACCAGACTGCGGATTGTTCTTTGGAAGCAATGGAAGAGTATAACGGGTAGAGCGCGGAATTTAATGAAGATGGGGTTGGTAAAACCAAGGGCCTATCAATTGGCCAATACCCGTAAGGGGTACTGTAGGACTGCAAACAGCCCGATATTACTTACAACCCTTGACAAGAAGTTCTTTTTGAGGCATGGACTTGATGGATTTACCAATTATTACTATTGGAAAACGACACACCAAACGAAGTTATTCTAACAAACCGCCGTATACCGAACGGTACGTACGGTGGTGTGAGGAGACAGCAGGGAAACTAATTCCCTGCTTCTTACTCGATTGTTAATTAAAGCACATTTGATACATGCCCTTTAAACTCCCAACCACCAACCATGAACTATAACCATCAACAATTAACCATCAACTATTAACCTCCCAACCATGAACCATCAACTATCAACCATAAACTATCAACCATAGACTCCCAACTCCAAACTCCCAACTACCAACTCCTCCACCCCCTCAACTCCCAACTGTTTTCCCTATTTTTACCCCTTAATACATCCCAAACCATATGGAAGAATCTTTAAGCGATCAGCGACTCCAAATTTTAAGGCAATCAATAGGTAAGGTAATAACCGATTCGCCATCTAATTTTATGAACTGGCTTGCGCCGGTTTTAATTAAAGCGGAAAATGGAATTTTAATTTGCCAGTATACCATCCGTAAAGAAATGACTAATCCTTATCAGATTTTGCACGGTGGCGTAACCGCAGGTATTATTGATGATTTAATCGGGGCAACGGTATTTACGATGGGATTAAATGAGCGTTACACTACTGTAAGTAACTATATTGATTATTTTGCACCTGCAAATGAAGGAGATGAGGTAATAGCCGAAACCTCAATTGTAAAGCGAGGACGCACCATTCTAAACCTGCAATGTGAGCTATATTTGCCCTCGAAAAAACGTTTAATTGCCAAAGGTTATTCCAACATGTTAAACATAGGTTAAGGCATTAAGCAGCATTTAAGAATTAATTATTAATTTGTTAAAATTAACCAAACATTCTCGTTTATATTTTGTTGTAATTTAACCAAAAATATAATGAGCCATGTTAGAAAATTATTCAACCTTGCAATTTATTGTCAGAGGCAAAATTTTTAAAGGATTTTGCATGCGTATTCAAGATGATTTTCATGAAACTTATGCCGTTGTTTTAGATGGATATCATTCCTTTTGTATCTGGTTAGATAATAAAAGTGAAAAATGGTGTGCCTCTAAAAATGTGGCAATCGATCCAGATGCGATCGACGAAATTATTCACCGAATTTCAATTCCACAGGTTTCGTAAAATTAAGATCACATTTAACCTAATGCTCATAAAAAAATCCCTGTTTGGTGTTATATCAGACAGGGATTTTTCGTTAGTAAATTATTTTAATCCCGGCCAAAATAAATAGGCCATTGTAATTGCAGTAATTACGCCTACCAAATCGGCCAATAACATCGAACCAATTGCATAACGGGTATTTTTTATACTAACTGATCCAAAATATACGGCTACTACATAAAAAGTAGTATCAGAAGCCCCCTGAAAAACTCCCGAAAGTCTGCTGGCGAATGAATCAGGTCCGTTAGAAATCATGGTACTTACCATCATGCCTCTTGCTGCCCCACCGCTTAACGGTCTGATTAATGCTGTAGGAAGGGCATCAACAAAGCGGGTATCAGCGCCAAATAAAACAAAAGCCTGTTTAATCCCGTTCATAATTACATCGAAAGTTCCGCTCGTTCTTAGCATACAAACGGCTACCAGTATGCCAACAAGGTAGGGGATAATTTTTATTGCTGTTTCAAAGCCACCTTTGGCACCTTCAATAAATGAATCGAAAACGTCAATTTTTTTGTAAAGTGCGCCTAATACAATGAGCAGAAAAATCAGCAGGATAATACCGCCACTTAATAAACCAGAAAATGATTTTATGCTTTCTGCATTCAATTTACTTACATACCATACCAGCGCACCAATCACAGCCGAGATTCCTAAAACCCAGGTAATGATTGCAGGTTGAAAAATATTTATTTTCTGTTTAAAAGAAACAATCAGCATAGCAGCCATGGTACCCATAAAGGTTACAATCATGCAGGGAATAAATATATCAGTAGGATCAGAGGCATTTTGTGTAGACCTGATCGCGATAACACTCACAGGTATTAGGCTTAATCCAGCCGCATGCAAACACAAGAACATAATTTGTGCATTACTGGCAGTATCTTTATTTGGGTTCAATTCCTGAAGGCTTTCCATTGCTTTAATTCCGAATGGCGTTGCTGCATTATCTAAACCCAATAAATTGGCAGAAAAATTCATAATCATGTGTCCCATAGAAGGATGCCCTTTTGGTATATCAGGAAATAGTTTGGAGAAGAAAGGAGCAATGATTTTAGATAATAAACGGATTCCTCCTGCTTTTTCGGCAATGCTCATAAAACCCATAAATAAAGCCAAAGTGCCCACCAGTTCAATACAAAGTTTAACGGCAATAGAGCAGGTTTCGATAATTCCATCCAATTTTAATGGATTTGCCGGATCAGACGATTTGCCGATCACCATCCAGTTAAAAATATCGCTTTGCCCGAAGAAAAAGCATTTAATACAGGCTACAAAAATAGCTACAATAATAAATGCCGACCAAATTCTGCTTAATGCCATTAGGAATGTTTAATGTTTTGCTTTGAAGGGGTTAAAATACCTTTTTTAAGCGAAAGATCATAGAAAAGAGTTTGGAGTTGAGACGTTGGGGTTATGAGTCATTACCCATAGCCATAATATTAAAGAGGGATAACTGCTTTTTAATATTAATACTGAAAAAATCCATAATAAAAAGTTAGGCTATCTATTATGGATTTAAATATTTTATCTATCTGCGATGAACTGTTGCTTCTGCACCATGGCTTCCAAACTCCCAACTCAACACTCCAGACTCATTTAAGGTTTATCATCAGTTAATTCAAAACCCCAGGTTTTCCCTTTTTCAGTAGCAGGAACCCCGCTTGTCATCCATGCAGGAGCTTTTGCACCTTTTAAATAATAATCGAAAAATTGTTGTTCGCGGATCTGAATATCCTTACGGTTCTGGCGTTGCACTAAATTGTGCGCTTCACCATTGTAATTAAGCATCCAAACTGGTTTACCCAATCGGCGCAAGCCTGTAAACATTTCAATTCCCTGGTACCAAGGCACAGCTCCATCCGCATCGTTGGCCATTACCACCACTGGTGTATTCACCTTCGGGAACATAAATAACGGAGAGTTTTCGATGTATAATTCTGGTTTTTCCCAAAGGGTTGCACCGATACGGCTTTGTGTTTTTTCGTATTGAAACTGACGGTTCATCCCGGTTTCCCAACGGATACCACCATAAGCAGAAGTCATGTTGGCTACAGGCGCACCCGCCCATGCTGCTGCGTACATATTATTTTGGGTAATAAGGTAAGCAACCTGATAACCGCCCCAGCTTTGACCCTGGATGCCGATTTTACTGCCATCTACCCAACTGTTTTTCTTTAAACTTTCTACACCCGAATTGATAAACTCTACAGCAGATTTACCCGGATGACCAGTTTCATAACTGATGTCAGGTGCAAAAACCAAGTATCCGTTACTCACGAAATAAGAAATATTTAAACGCGATGGAGTAGGAGCAGGTGCTTGATAGGTATATAAACCATCAGTAAGTTTTTCGTAGAAATAAGCAATCATTGGGTATTTCTTATTCGGATCGAAATTTTCAGGCTTATACAATATACCTTCTGCTTTATAACCTTTTGGAGTAGTCCATTTAACCAGTTCGGCAGTACCCCAATTATAGTTTTTTTGCTGAGGATTGGTATTGCTTAATTTGGTTTCAGTTTTAAAATCAGTCGTAACGTAAACATTTGGCGATTCTACATAATTAGCTTTATCGTAAATATAAACGTCTGCATCTTCAGCTTTTACCAGGTTCGAATATTTAAATTTACCCATTATTACCAATTCTGGTGCTTTAACAGAACCTACGTTTGTGCGGTAAAAACCATTTTCTTTAGTTGCATTATTAAAACCATCCAACCAAACCAATTCGTTTGCTTTAACAAATTTACTGTCGGCATTTCTTTCAAATCTATTATCCTGCGTTACCCTTTCATAGCGGAAAGTAAGGTTGTTTGCCCTTCCAAATCCGGCAGTAATGTTTTTTGGAGCCGATTTTCCATCTGGTGAAAACGACCAGATATCATATTTATCATAAATTAAAACAGCTTTATCACCTTCCGTCCAGGTAGCTAATCCATATGCTGATGGTAAATCTGGCACATCGTTTTCTTCATCAACAAATTTTTCACTTAAACCAGCGGTTAAAACGGTAACCTTTCCAGTGGCTACATTATAGGTACTCCAGCTGCCTGCTTTTCTATCAAAGTATAAAATGTAATTGCCTGCCGGAGAGGCCAATGCGTAACCATTCAGGTTTTCGATAATTTTCTTTTTTTGTCCGTTTTTAGTGTCAACCAGATAATAATCTTTTGAAGTTGATCCGCTCCATTGTGATTCGATTCTGTGGCCATAATCAGTAGAAGCAAGCACCATTGCTGCATCGCCTTCTGCAATTGGGTTGGCATCGGGCAATTGTAAATTTGTTAGTGGAATTACTTTAGGATCACTGCTATATACATCAATTACTGATAAATAGCTTTTCTTACTATCTCTATCTGCATTTTTAAGCTGCATCGGCTGTAAGTAATCATCCTTATAATTCCAAACATCAACTTTTGCCACTTCAAAATCTACAATAGTGGTATCTTTTGGCTTTTTAACCGGAGAAATGCCAAAAAACAGTTTTTTTCCATCTTTACTAAAGGTTATTTTTCCGTCACCATTAACCGACCATTTTGCTGGCAAACCTGGCATATCAAAATCAACCAATATTTGTGCAGTATCAAGCGTTAAAGAGTTGTAATAAACATTATAATCTTTTATTTCCTGCTTCTCCGGACTTTGTTCGCCCACAAAAGCTACATGCTCACTGTCATCATCGAATGTGAAATTTTTAAAACTTCCTTTGCCTTTAATTAAGGTTTTAAGTGTGCCTTTCTCTGTATTTAATAAAAATACACCTTGTGGAGCAGTTTTATCTTTTTTTGATCCGCTGCAAGCAAAAACAAGTTGTTTACCATCTTTACTAAAATAATAATCGGTAACAAATTTGTAGGTTTTATCTGCACCCGTTAAAAGATTTTTTACTACTAAATCTGTTCCTTCATCCGTTTTTGCTTTAGAAGCAGGGTCATCATCGGCAAAATCATTCTCTCCATCTTTTTTATCGGCAGGTTTTACTGTTTTCTTTGCTGTATCTGGCTTTTCAGTTAAATAAGCCAATACACCAGCACCTTCTTCCGGAAATTTAAATGATTTTACCCTTGGTACTTTGGTTATTGCATTTGTAGTAAGGTTAGCAATACCCAATGAGTCTTTAGGTGATTCCTCGGGCTTTTTCTTTTTAATTTTAGCCTGACGTAAATCTTTATTTAACGGCCGGATATTGAAAGCAGCAAATTTAGAATCGTTGCTAAATTGCGAGTTCATTCCCCTTGCAATGGTAAGCTTTGCATTGGTTTTAATATTGGTTAGGTATAGCTGTGCATCGCCTTCTTGCTGTAAGATGCTGTACATTGCCCAAGTACCGTTATTTGACAATTGCTTAGTACCTACTGATTCCCAAGTATCATAAACGGTATGATCTAAAGGTTTTTTTTGTGCGTAGGCAAAGCTGACAACGAAAAACAGAATAATAGTTAGTCTCTTTTGCATTTTAAAAGTTAATTAATTTGTTGGTTGAGATTTAATCTTCTAAAATTGGAATTTTTTAGCTTATTAAGAAACTTGTATGCCAAATATTACAATTAAAAGCATTTAGTTTAAGAATTAGCGGTATCGGGATTGAAGTTTAGCGGCTAATGCATGTGCTAATCGCTCTCCCTTAAAACAAAAATCCCCGATCACTTTAAAAGCAATCGGGGGTTTCATATTAATATGTGCTAAATTATTTTTTAGCTTGTTGTTGCTGACGCATATAATCATCTAAACGCTGTTGAAATTTAGATTTTTTCTTTTTCTCATCAGCTGGTCTGGCTTTATTCTGTTGAATTAAAGCATGGATTTTATCATCATCAACCATCTTACGGATTAAGAACTGCTGTCCGAAAGTCATTAAGTTGGCTAAGAAATAATAATAGTTTAATCCGGCAGGGTAGCTGTTTAATACACCTAAGAAAATAACTGGCATAATGTAACCAATGTATTTCATCTGGCCTGTTGCACCAGAAACCTGGTTATTAAAGTAAGTCATAATCAATGTAGAGATGGTCATCAATACACACATTAAACTTAAGTGATCGCCAATGAAAGGGATTTTAACACCAAACTTGATAAACTCATCATAAGTTGATAAATCTTTCATCCACAAGAAACTCTCACCACGCAACTCAAACAAGTTAGGGAAGAAGAAAAAGAAAGCCATTACCAGCGGCAATTGTAATACCATTGGCAAACATCCACCGAGTGGGTTTACACCAGCTTTCTTATAGAGTTTTAAATATTCCTGTTGAACCAATGTTGGATTATCTTCACCTACTTTAGCTTTAATTTCGTCCATTTCTGGTTTTAAAACCCTCATTTTAGCCATTGATAGGTATGACTTATAAGTAAGTGGCGATAAAGCAAGTTTTAGTAAAATGGTTAATACCAAAATAATCAAACCATAATTCCAGCCAAAACTGTTTAAGAAATTAAATACAGGCAATACAATAAAACGGTTAATGTATTTTAATGGCCAATAACCCATATCAACCTGCTGCTCTAAATCATATCCCTGTGCTTTTAAAGCTGAGAATTTGTTTGTTCCAAAATAAAATTCCATTTCGTAAACCTGGTTTGCTGTATGTGCATATGGCAATTGCATATTGGCATCATAAAACTTCACTTCACCTGGAGTAGTTGGGATTTTAACTTCTAAAGTTCCTTTGTCGAAAGCTTGTTTTGAGATTAATGAAGCTGAGAAAAAGTGTTGTTTAAAAGAGAACCATTGAATTTTACCTTTCGATAACTCTTCTTTTTCATCTTTAGAAACACTTAAATGGTTTACATCACCATCCAAGTATTTATAATAAGGTGCAGAGTAACGGTGCTCACTTTCAATCGATTTTTCTTGCTGTAATAACGTAGTTTGCCAGTTAAGGCCGATGTTGTTACCCGCAATTACCTGCTGTAAACCAACAAGGTTAATATTAAAACCAACTTTATTGCTTAATGCTTTTAAGTCGTAAACATATTCTACGTAAGCATTGGCACCGTAATTGGCACGCATGGTAACCGTATTACCAGCTTTTGTTGGTGTAAAGTATAAATCGTTTGTGTTGATCACTTTACCGGCTGCGTTAATACTTAAACCAAATTTATTATCGTTTCCTTCAAATAATATAAGCGGTTTTCCGGTAAAGGTTTTTTGACCTTTTACTTCAACAGAGGTGATTTTACCACCTTTATTACTTAATTTAATTAATAAATTTTCATTTTCTAAAACAGTATTGGCTTCAGTGCCTGTTATTGCGGTACCAAAAGGCCCTTTCAAGGCTAAAGAATCTACAACCGGATTTGCAATCGCAGCGGTTTTGCTTGTATCTTTATGTACTGGCTTAATACCAGCTTTTTTCAAAGAATCCAGATGCTCCGTTTCTTGGGCTTTTTTTAATTCAGCCGCGTTCGGCTTCAAAAAGTAGAATGATCCTGCCAAAATGATCATAATCAGGAACAGTCCTGTAAAGGTATTTCTATCCATTATTTATGTATGTACTGCTTTTAATTCGTTTTCTTTTTCGCAAACTCCATCGCAGCGGCGACAAATTTAACAAAAAGTGGGTGAGGATTAGCAACTGTTGATTTTAATTCTGGGTGAAACTGTCCGCCAACGAAAAATGGATGATTTTTTAGCTCAACAATTTCTACCAGATTGGTTTGCGGGTTCATGCCCGATGCAATCATTCCAGCCTCTTCGTATTGCTTTAAATAATCGTTATTAAATTCGTAACGGTGACGGTGACGCTCATTGATATGCGATTTTCCATAAATAGAAAATGCTTTTGTACCTTTTTTAATATCACAAGGATATGAGCCTAAACGCATCGTTCCACCTTTATTTGTTATTTTTTTCTGCTCTTCCATCATATTGATAACCGGATTTGCAGCATTTTCTTCTATCTCAGTAGTATGTGCATCTTTCAAGCCTAAAACATTACGGCCAAATTCAATAACTGCACATTGCATGCCCAAGCAAATTCCGAAGAAAGGAATATTGTTCTCGCGCACATATTTAATTGCGTCGATTTTACCTTCAATACCACGACTACCAAAACCAGGTGCCACTAATACCCCTTGCAAATGGTTTAATTTCTCTTTAACATTATCAGGGAAAATGCCTTCAGAGTGAATATATTCTACCCTTACTTTACATTCATTTTTCGAACCTGCGTGTACAAAAGATTCGATAATTGATTTATAAGCATCTGGTAATTCTACATATTTACCAATCAAGCCAATTTTAACTTCAGCTGTTGGGTTTTTTAAACGGCCAAGGAAATCTTTCCAGCTTTCCATATCCGGATCGTTTTTGGTAGGCAGTTTTAATTTCGATAAAACAGTTTTGTCTAATTGCTCTTTTAACATCAACAATGGCACATCATAAATAGTAGATGCATCCATCGATTCGACTACCGCATTGATGTTAACGTTACAAAATAAAGCGATTTTTTTTCTGATTTCGGGACTAATGTGGTGCTCGGTTCTGCAAACCAATATATCAGGCTGAATGCCATACTCCAATAATGCTTTAACAGAGTGTTGTGTCGGCTTGGTTTTTAATTCGCCTGCCGCTGCCAGATAAGGCACCAAAGTAAGGTGAATTACAATGGCATTTGTACTGCCTTCTTCCCATTTAAACTGACGCACAGCTTCAATAAATGGTAGAGATTCGATATCACCAACAGTTCCGCCCAGCTCAGTAATTACAATATCGTATTCACCGCTATCGCCCAAAATACGCATGTTGCGTTTAATTTCATCGGTAATGTGCGGTACAACCTGAACGGTTTTACCTAAATATTCGCCTTTACGCTCTTTGTTAATTACATTTTGATAAATACGGCCGGTGGTAATGTTATTTGCCTGTGAAGTTGGAACGTTAAGGAAACGCTCATAATGACCTAGATCCAAGTCGGTTTCTGCACCATCTTCGGTAACAAAGCATTCGCCATGTTCGTATGGATTTAAAGTTCCTGGATCGATATTAATGTACGGATCGAATTTTTGAATGGTTACACGGTAGCCACGTGCCTGTAAAAGTTTAGCTAAAGATGCGGAAATGATGCCCTTACCTAAAGAGGAAGTTACACCGCCCGTAACAAAAATATACTTTGTCATGATTGATAATTTGTGGAATTAACCAGGCTTTTTATAGCCCTGTTAATTGTTTTTGTACGGGATACAAAGGTACGAAAAATTATCGCTCGATTAGATAGTTGCAAGAATATTTTTTAAGGTCAAGATTGCGCTGATATTGAATGTTTTAAGTTCTTGCCGAATTAAAATACCCAGGTAAAAAGTTCTTTTTTAATCTATTCGATCTTTCTGAGATTCTTTTTATCCCCATAACGCGTGTAGAGATCGAACATTTTTTAAAATCTTTTTCAGCATCAGTTTTTATGCCTTAAAGTATTTGCTTTACATAGAAATTTTAAAAAATGCCTAAAACGTTGATATTGGAAATTTCTAATAATTGACAATCAAATCGTTGCATCTTTAATTATCTAATATACTGATAATCAGGTTAACAGCAGTTATAATAAATCTTCACTTTCTGTTCTTTCTCACTCCAGGCTATATAAATGTTATTTTCTTTACCTAAACGATATTTAAAGCCATTCAGTCCCGATTTTTTTAATTCTTCGTAAAGTGCTTTATCAGGGGTATACTTGTCTGCCTTATCTTCAGGCATTACCGCAGGTTCCAGAAAATTATCATCACTAAAAAAATCATCAGCAATTGTTTTTAAAAAAATAACCTGGTCTTTTTCTTTTGATAAATCTACATTAGGGTCGGTACTGCCCAATAATTCAGTGCCTTTTATTTTGGTATTGTAAATTTCTTTTCCATCAAAATTTTTGATGCTGAAGGTCAATACCATCTCCTCAGGCTTCCGGCCGGTAAGTTCTATTTTAAAAGTATCCAATCGCTTTAAATCAGAAAATGATTTGGCAATGCGCTGGTTCACATTCTTAAATTCAATGGTATTGGTTTCTTTTTTACCGTTAGATTTACAGCCAACAAGTGCTAAAAAGCACATCAAAACGAAGAGCGGTATATTTCTCATTTTCAAAACTACAAATTTTATGTTTTAGTTCTGATTTGAATTTATAATCTTCGCCAATTTAGAACGAATAGCCAATAGATAACCATAATTGTAAATCGAAATACCCAGCAGGCAATTTAGCTTTTAAATTGTTGCGAACATTATAGTAATTGCCATAACCCACTCCAGTAAGCCCTTCTATAAGGAAATGGTTTTTAGGAATAAATGATACTCCAAAAGTTCCGCCATAACGCAAAGAGCTGGCTGTAAAATCCCTGTCGCGGCCTATACTGAAAATACCAGTTTCATCATAAGAGCGGTGCGAGATTAATGTTTGATTAAGGTTTCCAAAATAAACACCGTAAAAAGCGTTTGCTTCGCGCTTTCTGATAGGTACAATATACTTTTTAGCCCGAAACAAAAAACCATTGTAATGGTAATAATCACGATAACTAATGTTTTTAAATTCGCCAAAAGTGTAAGCGATTTCCAATCCATAGAGATTGGAAAAAGTTTTTTCTATTGAAATTCCAGGTCTTTTAGCCACCAAATTCAAAAGGTTTGTTTTAACAATTAATCCGGCAGGTTCTTGTGCAGAAGCGGCATATCCGAATAAAAGTAATGTTATTAAGAGCGTTTTCTTGTTCATAGATCATCTAAAATACTAAATATTATTCCTTGCAATTAATTTTATTGAATGTTCTAAATAAGTTTTTATATTTGCGTAACTGATTACGTAATTAATATTATATGAACTTTTTTGAACAGGCAGGCAAGGTGGCTATTGGCAGTAGGTTAAGAATGTTAACCGATAAGGTAACAGAAGATGGTGCACAGATTTACAAACTGTACAATATAGATATGCAACCAAAATGGTTTCCTGTTTTTTATGCTTTAACAAAAGATAAGGAGAAAACCATAACCGAACTCGCTAAAGAAATCGGTCATTCGCATCCATCAGTAAGTAAAATTATTAGTGAAATGCTTAAAAAGGGTTATGTTAAAGAAAGTAAAGACAAAACCGATGGACGCAGAAATGTTGTGAGTCTTTCTAAAAAAGGATTGGAGATTTCAGAAAAGATAAAAGATCAGTTAATTGATGTTAATGCAGCTGTAGAAGAAATTTCTGCTCAGGCCCAAAATAATCTGTGGGAAGCAATAGCAGAGTGGGAATTTTTATTGGAACAGAAAACATTGCTCAGGAGGGTAATTGAGAAAAAGAAGCAGCGCGACAGTTTAAAAGTTGAGATTGTAAATTATGAGCCTAAATACCTGGAAATATTCAGATTGCTAAATGTAGAATGGATTTCGCAGTATTTTGCCATGGAAGAATCTGATTATAAAGCTTTGGATAATCCACAAGGCTATATTTTAGATAAAGGAGGTTTTATAATGGTTGCACTATACAAAGGTGAACCGCTGGGTGTTTGTGCAATGATTAAGATGAATGATGGAGAATATGATTTCGAACTGGCTAAAATGGCGGTATCACCAAAAGCACAAGGCAAAAATGTAGGCTTCTTACTGGCTAATGCCATTATTCAAAAAGCGAAGTCATTAGGAGCATCTAAAATTTATTTAGAGAGCAACACCATTTTAAAACCTGCAATTAACCTTTATCATAAACTGGGCTTCCAAAAAGTAGCAGGTAAGCCTACGCCTTACACAAGGTGTAATATCCAGATGGAACTGGCGATCAAGTAGCTTAGGGGATAGTGGTTAGGGTTGGTGTTTGCTTAAAAAAACCAATTATTCTAATTTCAGTGCCTTAAGTAATTTATTAAGCTTCAATAAATCCTCTGGTGTATCAATTGCAACCGTTTCTAAATCAGTCACTTTAGTTTGGATATAGAACCCGTTTTCAATCCAGCGCAATTGCTCTAAGCTTTCAGCAATCTCTAAAGAGGATGGAGGAAGTTTCGTAATGGCCTTTAATGATTCGGTACGGTAACCATAAATACCGATATGCTTGTAAAACTGATGCTTTTCTGCCCACACACCCGGTTCTCCATTCCTGATAAAAGGAATCGGGCTACGGCTAAAGTACATTGCACGGCCATTAACATCAATTACTACTTTCGGACTGTTAGGATTATACACACTTTCCTGGCTTTGGATAGATTTAATTAACGTAGCAAGCTGAACTTTTTCTTCCGCAAAGCAACTCGCCAGCAATTCAATCTGCGCAGGTTCGATAAAAGGTTCGTCCCCCTGGATATTAATCACAATATCAAAACCTGGCAGCTTCTCAATTACTTCAGCACACCGATCGGTACCACTTTGATGATCGGAAGAGGTAAAAATAAATTCGCCGCCAAACCTTTTCACTTCATCCGCAATCCGCTCATCATCAGTGGCAATAACCACTTTTGATAAACTTTCAGCTTTAGTTGCTTGCTCATACACCCGTTGAATCATGCTTTTTCCGGCAATATCAACCAAAGGTTTTCCAGGAAAACGGGTAGAGGCATATCTCGCCGGGATAATGCCGATAATTTTAGGATCTTTTACAAATGAACCTGATTTTTCATCAATCATATGTTATTTCGATAAAATTGATAAAAAACAAAGAGGAAAATTACCGCGATAATGATGTAAGTTATTGGATGCGCGAAATTTAATGTCCAGCCGAGTAATTTAACGCGTTTAGGAACAATTAATCTGGAATCTTTTCTATTGAAATAAAAAGTACCCCACTTCCAGTTTTCAGGATTTTCGTGCTCGAAATCTTTTTTCATATTGATCACTTTAAATTTTCAAACCATTTATCGCTGTTTCAACCTCCTTTTATTTGGCTCGAAGCTAAAATAAACCGTTAATCTCAGCCTCTATTGATTGGATAACAGTACCCAGATCTTCCGGATTATTCGTGAAATCCAATTTGTCTTTATCTAAAATTAATAATTTACCGAGGTTATATCCCTTTATCCAGGCTTCGTATTTTTCGTTCAGCTTAGAAAGGTAATCTATACGGATGCCCGCTTCATACTCCCGGCCTCGGCGCTGAATGTTGTTTACCAGGGTAGGTACTGATGCGCGCAGGTAAACCAATAAATCAGGCGGTTTAATAAAAGAAGTAATGTTGTCAAAAATCGCACGGTAATTGTCGTGGTCGCGGGTGGTCATCAAAGCCATATCGTGCAGGTTTTCTGCAAAAATATGTGCATCCTCATAAATGGTCCTGTCTTGGATCACATTACGTTTATTTACCTCAATGTCTGTAATTTGCTGAAAACGGCTATTCAGGAAATAAATCTGAAGGTTAAAGCTCCAGCGTTTCATGTCGCTGTAAAAATCTTCCAGATATGGGTTATTGTCCACAGCTTCGTATAAAGCTTCCCATCCATAATTTTTAGCCAATAAACCTGTTAAAGTGGTTTTACCGGCACCTATATTTCCTACAATTGCTATGTGCATTTCCTTTAGCTATGAGATTTTGAGATGTGTGATGTGAGATGAGAAATGTATTGTCTCAATCTAATGTCCACTTCTCAAATCTATTAAAATAATTAAAAACTTTTAAACCCGATTAAACTGCGAACTTCCCTGATGGTTTTCTGTGCACTTTCCCGGGCTTTTAATGCACCGTGTTTAGCAACTTGCCTTAAATAAGAATCATCTTTGGCAATGTCCTGAATACGCTCGCGCATTGGCGTTGTAGCAATAATCATATCTTCTGCCAGTTGCTTTTTAAAATCGCCATAACGGATCTGCATTTTGCTGTACAAATCTTCAAAATGGGCATGGGTATCAGCACTCGAAACCACTTTCATTAAATCGAAAAGGTTTTGAATAGGTTCAGGTTTTACCTGGTTTTCCTCTGTCGGACCGCCATCGCTCACAGCTCTCATTACTTTTTTACGGATTGTTTCAGGATCATCCGAAAGGTAAACGGCATTTGCTTCGCCTTCTGATTTACCCATTTTACCTTTACCATCTAAACCAGGTACTTTAACCAGCTTGTCGCTATAGCTAAATGCGTATGGCTCAGGAAAATATTCGGTATTGTATAATCTGTTGAAACGGTTTCCGAAAGTACGGGCCATTTCCAAATGCTGCTCCTGGTCTTTCCCTACAGGTACTTTTGTAGCCTTATGGATCAAAATATCAGCAGCCATTAATACCGGGTACGTGAGTAAACCAGCATTAACGTTATCAGGGTTTGCACGAACTTTATCTTTAAAAGAAGTACTGCGTTCAAGCTCGCCCATATAGGCATTCATATTTAAATATAAGTAAAGCTCAGCAATTTCAGGAACATCACTTTGTATATATATGGTGCTGTTTTCTGGATCTATGCCACTTGCCAAATATTCAACCAAAACGTGTTTAATGTTTCCGTGCAAGTCGGCAGGGGTAGGGTGTGTAGTTAATGAGTGTAAATCGGCAATAAAAAAGTAGCAATTGTAATCGTTCTGCATTTGAACGAAGTTTTTAACCGCACCATAATAATTACCCAAATGTAATTTTCCTGTTGAGCGGATGCCGCTCACCACTGTTTCTTTCATAATGGCACGAAATTAAAAATAAAATACAAGCAAATCATAAATCGCACTAATTAATGGGAAGATTTTTTTAAACACCGGTATGACCTACGGTTTATGTTTATAGTCGTCATCTCGACCGTAGCGAAGAGATCTTTGAACAATGACCGGTTAGCGTTCCGTCAACTATTTTTTCCTAGTGGCTGATGTAATACAACCACAACTTTGCCGAATGCAATCAGTAGTTTGAAATATGAAACTATTTTATATTTTTGGTTATCTATGATTCACTTTCTGAGGCAAGTACACCGGGTTTGGTTTTTATTCTGGATACTCTTTTTTTTCGCTCTGTTTTATCCTCTATACTACATTACATCACGTAATGAGAAATATTATGGTATCCTCAATTTTTGTAGAAAAGCCAATAGCTTTCTGTGTAGTTTTTTTTCAGGTGTATTTTTCCGGTATCAATATGAAGAGCCGCTAAATACAAAACAAACTTATATATATTGTGCCAATCATACTTCAAACTTGGATATCATGATTTTTTGTATCATGGGGCATGGCAAATTTCATTTTATGGGAAAAGATGAATTGCTGAATAATCCTGTTTTAGGCGTTTTTTTTAGAACCATTGATATTTCCGTAAACCGTGATAGCAAAATTTCTGCCTTTAGAGCTTTTAAAAAAGCAGGCGAAAATTTAGAAAAGGGCATGAGCCTTGTCATTTTTCCGGAAGGTAAAATAGACGATCATTATCCTCCAAAACTGGGCGAATTTAAAAATGGCCCGTTCCGCCTGGCCATTGATAAAAATATTCCGCTTGTACCCGTTAGTATCACCGATGTTTGGAAAATTAACTGGGATGATGGCGCAAAGTATGGAAGTAAGCCCGGAATTTGCGATATTTACGTCCACAAACCAATTAATACCTCAACCTTGACTGATATTGATTCTGATGTATTAAAAGAAAAGGTTTTTAAATTGATTGACAGTAAATTAGTATAAATATGAATTTAGACGCAAAAACCATCCATAAAATAGCCGATCTGGCCCGAATTCATATTGATGATAAAGAAGTGGATACCTTAATTCCTGAAATGAATAAAATTTTATCTTTCATGGAAAAATTAAATGAGTTAGACACTTCAAATGTTAAGCCTTTGGTATATATGAACGAATCGGTTAATGTTTGGCGTGAGGATGTGGTTAAACAAGAAATTTCTACGGCCGATGGTTTGAAAAATGCCGCAAAACATACCGAACAATTTTTTATGGTGCCAAAAATTATTGAAAAATAATGCTGTAATCGTTATGCTGAATTTAATTCAGCATCCTTTAAGATTAACATTTGTGCTTAATTTTAATCCCTCTTGTAACATCTAGCCCTTAACGCTTGTCTAAAAAAGAAAAAACATGGAGAAACCACTCATTACTATAAAAGAAATCGGCCGTAAATATGTTATAGGATCTGAAGTGATTCATGCTTTAAAATCAGTTTCGTTAGATATCAATAAAGGTGAATTTGTAGCATTGATGGGGCCATCCGGTTCAGGAAAATCAACCTTAATGAATATTTTAGGTTGTTTGGATACACCTTCAAGCGGAACGTATATATTAAATGGAACAAATGTAAGCCACATGAGCGATGATGCTTTGGCTGAAGTGCGCAACCAAGAAATTGGTTTCGTTTTCCAAACGTTTAATTTATTACCACGCTCCACATCTTTAGATAATGTTGCCCTACCACTAATTTATGCCGGAACCAGCAAAAAAGACCGGGATGCAAGGGCAGCCAAAGCCTTGGAAAATGTTGGTTTGGGTAACCGTATGGATCACAAACCAAACGAATTATCAGGTGGGCAGCGGCAGCGTGTGGCTGTAGCAAGAGCTTTAATCAATAACCCCTCCATTATACTTGCCGATGAGCCAACAGGTAACCTCGATACCAAAACATCAGTAGAAATTATGGGTTTGCTTGAAGAAATCCACAGTAAGGGCAATACCATTATTTTAGTAACACACGAGGAAGATATTGCCCAGCATGCACACCGAATTGTACGTATGCGTGATGGATTGATAGAAAACGATTACTTAAATACCGACATTAAAAATGTATCTCCACGCTTGCAGGCATTGAAAGACAATGGCAGCGACTGGGAAAAAATTAACTAGCATTAAGGTGTAAGGCGGAGGGCGTAAGGTTTAAAGCTTTTTAAACCTCACTACCTTAAACCTTCTTTTTAAACCTTTCTAAATGAAAATCTACACAAAAACAGGCGATAAAGGCCAAACCTCACTAATTGGCGGTACGCGTGTGCCTAAATACCATTTGCGTATCGAAGCTTATGGAACTGTAGATGAATTAAATTCGTATATAGGTTTAATCATGTGCCAGGATATTGAATTACAGGATCAGCAGTTGTTAAAAGAAATTCAAGACAGGCTTTTTACAGTAGGTGCATCACTTGCTGCGGATCCCGGAAAATCGAAAATGAAAATTCCTGATCTTCATGATCATGATATTACCCTGCTTGAAAATGAAATGGACCTGATCAATGAAACCTTACCAGATTTAAAGCATTTCGTTTTGCCTGGCGGAAATACTGTCGTTTCTTACTGCCATATTGCAAGATGTGTTTGTAGGAGGGCAGAACGACTGACAGTTGAACTTGCAGAAAATAGCTTTGTAGATGAGCATGTAACAGTTTACCTGAACCGCTTAAGCGATTATTTATTCGTTTTGGCACGAAAACTGACCATGTATTATAAGGCAGAAGAAAACATTTGGATTCCGCGTGTTTAATAGTGGAAAAATAAGTTTGTTTTGCTCAAAAATTTTAATATACTTTGCGCAATAATAAGAACAAGAATTTAATTGAATTGACGATATGTATTGGACATTAGAATTAGCATCGCACTTGGAAGACGCACCATGGCCTGCAACTAAAGACGAATTAATTGATTATGGTATCCGTTCTGGTGCCCCAGTAGAAGTAATTGAAAACTTACAGGCATTAGAAGATGATGGCGAACCTTATGAAACAATTGAGGAAATCTGGCCTGATTATCCAACTAAAGAAGATTTCTTCTTTAATGAGGATGAATACTAAAATTAAAAATGATAAGAAACCTTTCAGCTCAACTGGAAGGTTTTTTTTATGTGCTGTAATTTCATAACCCTCATTCACAGGGCATTTATAACAATAACTTATAAAATCTTTACATTTTTTAAACAAAACTTAAAACCTGTGTGTTAATAGATCATTAATATAACATTGCTAAAAAAATTAACACTATGGGAAATTTATTGTATTTAGTCGCAGTAGTATTGGTAATACTATGGGTAATAGGATTTGTGTTTCACGGCTTCGGCGAAGTAGGCGGAATCATCCACGTTTTATTGGTAATCGCAGTAATTGCAATTCTGCTTAAAGTTATCGGCCGGGCAGCATAAGGTATATCGCGCCGTCATCCATTTTTAGCGATATAGTTTAAAATGGATGTATTATTAAAGGAGTTTCATCACGAAACTCCTTTTTTATGTTTTTATTTTTTCAATAGCAACTCTGCAAGTTCCAGGTCTATAGGATAGGTAATTTTAATATTACCCCTTTCGCCCTCAATGATATTGATCTCCTGGCCGATTGATTCTACCACGCTGGCATCATCGGTAAAACGACTATCGAAATCCTGATTATAAGCTTCTTTCAGGGTGTTAAGACTAAAAGTTTGAGGTGTTTGTACCAGGTAGATTTCATCGCGCTTTAAAGCTGATGTTTTATCGTTTCTAAGCATGCGAACGCTATCACTCGATTGAACAGCTGCAATTACATTTCCCTGTGTTTGTGCCGCACTAAAACAGCTATCAATTAATGATTTTGAAACCAGTGGACGAACGGCATCATGTATGGCTACATAACTTTCCTCTTCGATGGCGTGAATGGCATTTTTTACCGAATGAAAGCGTTCAGTTCCGCCGTCGATAAGCTGATGCGGAACATAGAAATTAAATTCTTCGCATAATCTGCCCCAATATCCCTGCTGATCTTTATTTAAAACCAATAAAATTTTAGGTTGAGTATCGCTTTGCGCAAAAGCTTTTATGGTGTGCATTAAAACCGGAAGGTTTTTTAGCAGTAGAAATTGTTTTGAGGTTTCCGTTTGCATCCGATTTCCAGAACCGCCTGCTACAATTATAGCGTAGTATTTCATGTTTGAGCGTTTAGGGTATGGCGTTTAGCACTAAACTGCTAAACGCCAACCGCGAAACTTATATAATCAGCATGGCATCGCCATAGCTATAAAATTTATACTTTTCTTTTACTGCAACTTCGTAAGCATTCATTACATTTTCGTAACCACCAAATGCACTAACCATCATCAATAAAGTAGATTCTGGAGTGTGGAAATTGGTAATCATTGAATTTGCAATACTGAAATCGTATGGAGGGAAGATAAACTTACTTGTCCAGTCGTTAGCTGCTTTTAATGTTCTGTTTGCAGAAACTGCAGATTCGATAGCACGCATTGAAGTAGTACCCACTGCGCAGATTTTTCTTTTTTCTTCTAAAGCTTTGTTTACAATACCAGCATCTTTCGGCTCGATGATAAATTGCTCAGAATCCATTTTGTGCTTGGTTAAGTCTTCCACCTCAACCGTTCTGAATGTGCCTAAACCAACATGTAATGTTACTTCAGCAAACTCAATACCTTTAAGTTCAAGGCGTTTCATTAACTCGCGACTAAAGTGCAAACCTGCCGTTGGAGCAGCAACTGCACCTTCATGTTTTGCGAAAATGGTTTGGTAACGTTCTTTATCTTCAGCAGTAGCTTTACGTTTAATGTATTTAGGAAGTGGTGTTTCGCCTAAAATCTCAACGTTTTTTCTAAACTCTTCGTCAGTACCTTCAAATAAGAAACGGATGGTACGGCCACGTGATGTAGTGTTATCCACAACTTCAGCAACCAATAAATCGTCGTCACCAAAATATAATTTATTTCCTACGCGGATTTTACGTGCCGGATCTACCAAAACATCCCATAAACGTAATTCCTTGTTTAATTCGCGTAATAAAAAAACTTCGATTGTGGCACCAGTTTTCTCTTTATTGCCATATAAACGGGCAGGGAAAACTTTGGTGTTATTTAATATCATTACGTCCTTGTCATCAAAATAACCTAAAACGTCTTTGAAAATTTTATGCTCAATTTTACCGCTGTCTTTGTGTAAAACCATTAGGCGAGCTTCGTCGCGTTGTTCTGCCGGATTGTTGGCAACTAATGATTCTGGTAAGTTGAATTTGAATTGTGATAATTTCATTCTTGATGAATTTTTTGAGGTGCAAAAATACGAATTTAATTTTTCTTTTCCGTATTTTATCAAACGCATTTTAGGTATATTATGTTTTACCTCATTTTAAATCAAATAATACCTTGTTTAAATGCTTTTATAGCTGTAAAATTAATTAGTTTTGATGATCGTGTAACCTTTTTAATGGCTGTGCATCTAAACCATAATTATGATAATCTTTAGGCTAATAGGCGAGAGTTTCCGTTTTGCATTTGATGCGTTGCGCCAGAATAAACTGCGTACCATGTTATCGCTACTGGCAATAACTATTGGTATTTTTACCATTATCGCTGTATTTTCTGCAGTAGATACTTTTCGTGGTAAATTGCAGGCAAGTGTAGATAAATTAGGTTCCAATACCATCTATGTTCAAAAATGGCCCTGGAGTTTTGGAGACAATTACCCTTGGTGGAAATACATGAACCGCCCTCAGCCATCATTACGTGATTTTGAAGCACTTAGAGAAAGAATCGAAAATGCACAAGGAGTTACCTTCGAAATATCCACCAATGATAGAACAATTAAATACAGAAGTAGCTCTGTTGAAGGTATTTCGGTTTGGGCAGCATCTCACGATTTTAATAAAACATGGAATTTCGAACTACAGGATGGCCGGTATTTTACCGAAAATGAAAGTAAAAATGGTTCACCAGTTTGTATTTTAGGTTCTGATATTGCTGATGGGCTTTTTGACGGAGATAAAGCTGTTGGAAAGCAGGTTCAGATTTTGGGGCGACGACTAACTGTAGTTGGCGTTTTCAAAAAAGAGGGGGAGGATATGTTGGGTACTTCGCTTGATAAAAATGTTAATATTCCAATTTCATTTGCAAAAGGTGTTTTAGATATTCAAAATGAACGCTACGGTCCGCAGATTACCGTACGTGGTAAAGATAATGTGAGTTTAGAGGAAGTAGAAAGCGAATTGAAAGGTTTAATGCGCTCCATTCACAGAATCAGGCCTGGACAGGAAGAGGATTTTGCACTGAATAAAACAACCATTATTTCTAACCAATTAGATTCGATGTTTAAAATGGTGAATATTGCGGGTTGGGTAATCGGAGGATTCTCTATTTTGGTAGGTGGATTTAGTATTGCCAACATTATGTTTGTATCGGTTAAAGAGCGTACCAATATCATTGGGATTCAAAAATCACTTGGTGCAAAAAACTACTTTATTTTACTTCAGTTTATTTTTGAGTCCATTTCACTTTGTATTTTAGGAGGCCTATTAGGACTTTTGCTCGTCTTTTTACTCGCATTGGGTATTGGTGCTATAACAGATTTTCATATTATTTTGGGTTTAAATAACATAGCTTTAGGTATTGGCATTTCGATTATTATTGGAACAATATCAGGTTTTTGGCCTGCGTATTCGGCATCGAGATTAGATCCTGTGGAAGCGATTAGAAGTTAGTTTTCAGTTATTAGTTGCAGTTCGCAAACCTTGTTATAGCATAAACTTTAATAGTACTCGCAAGATTTACATTTGTAATGAGAATAATGATTTTGGCGATAAAATCGCCTTTCTCTTCATCCTCGTTACAAACGAGGATGATGATATCTCGATGATATGGTTAGGGGTTGTTATTTTCAGTTACTGTAGTTTATAAACCTTATTGAAGTGTAAAGCCCACAGCGCAGCGAGGACTTGTAACGGAAAGAAGGACTAGATTCTCCGATGAAATGCTGCCTTTCATTTTCAAATCATCAAAAATATTCAGGTTTGGCCAATACGACAGCAAACATTAGAAATTAAATTATTTGCAATAGAAGTTAGTTATTAGTTGCAGTTCGCAAAACTCGTTATAGCATAAACTTTAAGAGTACGATTGGTTTTGGCGATAAAATCGCCTTTCTCATTCATCCTCGTTACAAAAGAGGACGATGATATCTCGATGATATGGTTACCGGTTGTTAGTTTCATTTACCGTAGATTATAAACCTTATTGAAGTGTAAAGCCCACAGCGCAGCGAGGACTTGTAACGGAAAGAAGGACTAGATTCTCCGATGATATGCTGCCTTTCATTTCCAAATCATAAAAAATATTCGGGTTTGGTCCAGAAGAGGGCAAAACATTAGAAATTAAATCCGTTGCAATAGAAGTTAGTTTTCAGTTCTTAGTTGCAGTTATCAAACCTTGTTATAGCATAAGCTTTAATAGTACGCTTGGTTTTGGCGATAAAATCGCCTTTCTCTTCATCCTCGTTACAAACGAGGACGATGATATCTCGAAGATATGGTTACCGGTTGTTAGTTTCAGTTACCGTAGATTATAAACCTTATTGAAGTGTAAAGCCCACAGCGCAGCGAGGACTTGTAACGGAAAGAAGGACTAGATTCTCCGATGAAATGCTGCCTTTCATTTCCAAATCATCAAAAATATTCGGGTTTGGTCCACAAGACGGCAAACATTAGAAATTAAATCCGTTGCAATAGAAGTTAGTTTTCAGTTATTAGTTGCAGTTATCAAACCTTGTTATAGCATAAACTTTAATAGTACGCGCAAGATTTACATTTGTAATGAGAATATTGGTTTTGGTGATAAAATCGCCTTTCTCATTCATCCTCGTTACAAACAAAGACGATGATTTGGTGCAAATTCAGGATGACGACTGGTATGGAAAAGTAAATATAAATCCCCCGCTAAATATAATTAACGGAGGATTTTTTTATAAGTTAACTGAAAACCGCTAACCGATTATGATAATTTGCCTAAAGCTTCTTTAATTCTTCTTAATGCTTCTACCAAACTCTCGTCTGATGCTGCATAAGATAAGCGGATATAGTTGTTATTACCGAAAGAATCGCCACCTACTGTTGCTACGTGACCAACATTTAATAAATATAAAGCAAGATCTGAAGAGTCTTTAATTACATTTCCATCAGCATCTTTTTTACCAAAAAATGAACTGATTTCAGGGAAAAAGTAAAAAGCACCATCAGGAAGGTTTGTTTTTACTCCAGGAATTTCATTCAATAGATTGTAAACCAATTCTCTACGACGTAAAAATGCTTCTTTCATTTCCAAAACACTTGCCAAGCCTTGCTCATAAGCAACAATCCCGGCCCTTTGTGCAATAGAGCATGTTCCTGAAGTAGTTTGTCCCTGTAATTTATCGTTTGCAGCTGCAATTTCTTTGTTTGCAGCTATATAACCTAATCTCCAACCCGTCATTGCGAAAGCTTTAGAGAAACCGTTAACAATAATTACGCGGTCTTTAATGCTGTCGAATTGCGCAATAGATTCATGCTGATCAACAAAGTTGATGTGCTCATAAATCTCGTCAGACAAGATATAGATATCAGGATGTTTTTCAAAAACGGCAACCAATGCTGCCAATTCTTCTCTGCTGTAAACTGAACCAGTTGGATTACATGGAGAAGAAAACATAAAAAGTTTTGATTTCGGTGTTATGGCGGCTTCTAATTGAGCTGGTGTGATTTTGAAATTACTCTCAATATCAGTATCAATAAAAACAGATTTTCCTTCAGCTAGAGTCACCATTTCAGAGTAAGAAACCCAATAAGGAGTAGGGATAATTACTTCATCTTCAGGATCAATTAGCGTTAAAATAACATTTGATAAGGATTGTTTTGCACCTGTTGAAACCACGATCTGAGAAATATCATAATCAAGGTTGTTTTCTGTTTTTAGCTTATTAACGATTGCCTGGCGCAAATCAGGGTAGCCTGGTACCGGCGAGTAACGCGTGTAATTTTCGTCTAATGCTTTTTTTGCAGCATTTTTTACGTGATCAGGTGTATTAAAATCGGGTTCGCCAACACTTAAACTAATGATGTTAATGCCCTTAGACGCTAGTTCGCGGCCAAGTTTGGTCATTTTAAGGGTTGCAGATTCTGATAAACTGTTGATTCTTTTCGATAAGGTGCTCATGGTTAATTACTTTGAGCGCAAATATATAAACCAAATATTATTCTGCACTAAAAAAGAGATAGTTTTTATCATTTAATTTATCCGATAAGCGTATTTTTGAAAAAAATCCCCTTGTGTCGGTAAAAAAGAAGGCCATAATCATTTCTCTGTTGCTGAGTGTTGTATTGATGCTGGCCAAATTTGTTGCTTACTTCATCACAGGTTCAAATGCAATATTGACCGACGCAGCAGAAAGTATAGTTAACGTAATTGCAGGAAGTTTCGCCTTTTACAGTATTTATTTAAGCACACAGCCACGCGATGAAAACCATCCTTATGGACATGGAAAAGTTGAGTTTTTCTCTGCATTTGTAGAAGGAATTCTGATTTTAATAGCTGGTGTGGTTATTATTTTAAAATCTTCATACAACATTATCTATCCACATGCAGTTAGCGAATTGCTAACAGGAACACTGATTATTGGCATTACCGGCTTGATTAATCTTGTTGCTGGCCTTTATCTGATTAATGTAGGTAAAAATGAACATTCTGTTACGCTGCAAGCAGATGGAAAGCATTTATTAACAGATACTTACACGAGTGCAGCCATTGTTGCAGGGTTAATTCTGATTCACCTTACAAATATTATTTGGCTGGATAGCTTACTATCTGTTTTAGTTGGCTTTTACATTGTATATTCTGGTTATAAACTCACCCGTGGCTCAGTGGGAGGTTTGATGGATGAAAGCGATTTAACACTTGTAGAGGAGGTGGTAGAAGTATTGCAAAAAAACAGGCATAATCCATGGATTGATGTACATAATTTACGTACACAGCAATACGGACCTGAATTTCATATCGATTGCCATGTAACTTTACCCTATTATTTTAATTTGAACGAAGTACATAAAGAGATTTCCCAAATTGATGAACTGATCAACAAAAATGGTTTCCGTAAGGCCGAACTCTTTATTCACGCTGACCCATGTTTGCCCAAGTGTTGCAATTATTGCCACATGAGTGCCTGTGCAGTTAGGTTTGAAGCCTTTAAAAAAGAAATTGTGTGGACACCAGAAATAGTAATTAAAAATAAAAAACATTTCGAAAATGAGCTACTTTAATGTAAGGGTTTATGGTTTGTTAATTAATACCGATGATGAGGTTTTAATTAGCGACGAAGAAGAATACGGATTCCGTTTCAGTAAATTTCCGGGCGGAGGTTTGGAACTTGGTGAAGGATTAATTGATGGATTAAAGCGCGAATTTGTAGAAGAATGTGATGCAGAAATTGAGGTGTTATCTCATTTTTATACAACGGATTTCTACGAAAAATCTTCATTTAATGATAGTCAGGTAATTAGTGTATATTATTTAGTGAAAGAAAAAGCACCCTTACAGCTGGCATTTAAAGATGTTATTTATGATTTTGATGGCGAGGGCGAAATTCTCCAGGCTTTTAGGTGGGTGAAAATTCAGGATTTAAATATCGAAGACATCACTTTCAAAACCGATAAAACCGTGGCTCAACTTTTAAAAGAACAATATTCAGTCAAATTATAATTATTTATGTCAGATACCTCCGAACTGCAAACTGCAAACGCTCAATCTAATCTAACTGAACGCGATCAAAAAGTAATCTGGCATCCATATACCCAAATGAAAAATGCATTGCCGCATATCCCGATTGTTAGGGGAGAAGGTGTTTATGTTTTTGATGAAAACGGAAAAAAGTATATTGATGCAGTTTCCTCATGGTGGGTAAATATACATGGCCATTCTCACCCTTATATTGCTCAAAAAGTTGCTGAACAGCTCAATGTATTGGAACATGTTATTTTTGCTGGTTTTACGCACGAACCTGCTGTATTATTGGCCGAAAGGCTTTTACCAATTTTACCAGGAAAGCAGGAAAAGGTTTTTTATACCGACAATGGTTCTACAGCAGTAGAGGTAGCCCTAAAAATGTGTTTGCAATATTGGGATAACAAAGGGAAACCTAAAACTAAAATACTGGCATTTAAAAATGCCTACCATGGCGATACTTTCGGGGCAATGTCGGTTAGTGGGCGGAGTATTTTTACTGATGCTTTTAACAGCTTGTTATTTGATGTAGAATTTATTGATCTTCCGAACGAGGATAACATCTCAGCGCTAACATCGCATATCTCAAATTTAACAGATACTGCTTGTTTCATTTTCGAACCGCTTATTTTAGGTTCTGGTGGTATGTTGATGTATGAAGCCAAGTATTTAGATCAGCTTTTGGCCGCTTGTAAAAAAGCAGAAATTCTCGCGATCGCCGATGAAGTGATGACAGGTTTCGGGCGGACCGGAACTTATTTTGCCTGCGATAAGTTAGATCATAAACCCGATATCATCTGTTTAAGCAAAGGTTTAACCGGCGGAACCATGCCTTTAGGCGTAACCACCTGCACAAATGAAATTTTTGAAGCTTTTTTAAGTGACGACAAACTGAAAACACTTTATCATGGCCATTCATTTACAGCCAACCCAATTGCTTGCGTTGCATCTTTAGCGAGTTTGGATATTTTATTAAAAAGCGAAACCCTCGAAAATATCAAACGTGTAGAAGCCAAACATGCTGTTTTTCTCCAAGAAATCGAATCACATGTAAAAGTTAAAGCAGTTAGGCAAACTGGAACGATCATCGCAATTGAGTGGGAAACAGGAAATGAAACCTCATATTTAAGTAACCTCCGTAATTTACTGTATTCTTATTTCTTAGACAAAGGAATTATACTGAGGCCACTTGGCAATATTATTTATATTCTTCCTCCATATGTGATCAGTGATGAAGATTTGAATTATATATACGAAGCTATAAAATTAGCTTTGGATGAGGTTTAATTTGTTGGTAAATAGAGTTTTAAAGCAAATATTAAGAGTGTGGTTGTAACAAGACGCTATTTAGGTTCTTAATAAATCATTTTTAACAATAGATGCACACAGATAAACACGGATTTTTATATCTGTGTGCATCCTTTTCAATTAAAAGGATTAATTTCCTCAGATTATCGTCATTGCGAGAAGGCTTTTTCAGCCGACGAAGCAATCTTACAACGATCGCTACTAGCGTATACTTTGCTCTACTGGTCGATGTTTTACCGACCAATATTATAAAGCGGTCGTTATTGCGAGGTACGGAGCAATCCTAATGCGGAGGCTGAACAACGTTTCGGTCGGTGAGACACCAACCGATAGGTTTAAATTATCGTCATTGCGAGAAGGCTTTTTCAGCCGACGAAGCAATCTTACAACGATCGCTACTAGCGTATACTTTGCTCTACTGGTCGATGTTTTACCGACCAATATTATAAAGCGGTCGTTATTGCGAGGTACGAAGTAATCCCAATGCGGAGGCTGAACAACTTTTCGGTCGGTGCGGCACCAACCGATAGGTTTGTCCTTAGATTACGCTGAGGTAACAAAAAAGCATTTTTTCCCACAGATAAACACGGATCTTTATCTGTGTCCATCCCTTTAATCTGTGGTTAAACTATAATTAGGCTTTATTAATAACCACAGATGCACACAGATAAACACGGATCTTTATCTGAGTCCATCCCTTTAATGTGTGGTTAAATAAACCACTCAACTCATTATTTTAGCCTAATGGCATTTTAGTCATGTCCATATACAAAATGCTCCATCTCTGTCCATCCAGATCAATAAAGCCACAGCCATACATCCATCCATCTTTGTAACCTGGTTCGCCGTAGAGCGTACCACCTGCAGCAACTACTTTCTTGGCAAGCTCATCCACCTCTTCCGGACTTTCGGCATCAAAAGAGAATAAAACTTCAGCACCGTCGCGTTGATCTGCAATGCCAGTTCCGGCAAAACCTTCGTATAAAGATTCTTCAAAAAGCATGATGGCTAAATTGCTTTCACCAACTAAAAAACAGGCCGAATCATCGCGTACACCGTACTGCAGGTTAAGCGTAAAGCCCAATTGTGTAAAAAATTCTTTTGATTTACTGATGTTCTTTACTGGAAGATTGATCCAAAGTGATTTTGTCATAAGGTTTTATATTTGTTATAGGTAAAGATAGCAAAGCGATGGGAGAGTTGTACTTGTCAAAAAAGAAAATTTACAGGGCTGTTTGAGACAATTTAAGTTATTTTGATTAGCTTATTTTTCTCCTATTCTTAAAATAGTTAAAGCATTATGGTAATGTTGCGTTATATAAAGCATCGTGTTATTAGTTATTTTTTATCACTTCTGGTAAGTAAGGCTATCTCGATATTTTACCATGTTAGGCATTTAAGTGCATTTCCGCTTATGAGGTTAGGAATTATATTTGATTTTTGTATTTCTCAGAAAGCTTTTTTGGCGCCACGTTGCAGTATGAAAGGGTGAGCGCATCTATAATCATTTCATCTTTAAGCTCTGTTAGATTAAAAATGGTCCATCCTTGTTTGCCCCAGGTACTTGTAGCGGGCTGTATGCTGTTTGGATCAAAATCATAAAAAACCGATTGATCGATTGCGGATAATTTAAATGTGGCTTTATTTTGTTTAACATCTAATGTGGCAAAGATTTTTTTATTTACCCGGAAAGATCGTTTTTCAAAATGCGGCACTTCACTCACTTCTTCAAAAGATAGACAATGGCTTATAAAAGTTTGTGCTTCCATTTTGTGGGATAAGTAGCTTACAGTTTATACAATTTCTGTGGGTGTTGCTCCGCATGATTTAAAATCAAATTCAAAATATAACTGTTAGATTGATAGGTTGCTAAATCATTTTTAACAGGAGCAAGGCCATCGGAAAGGTAATTTTTATCAGTAAAGTACCCCATTCCGTAAAATTTACCATTTTCTACAAGTAAACAGCTAAATTCTTCATCTTTTCTGCCTTCATCAACCAATGCAAAACTTGGTTGTTGTTGTTGAATATCCTGAAGTGCTGCATTTAACTTTTTATTGTAAACAGCTACCGTTTCTATCCCGCTGCAGGCACCGAAACATTGTCCGTTTTCATGGGCGTAACATTTGGTTGCGGTTTTTTGGAGATAGCAAAGTTTGGCGCAAAGCTGGTATTTATCAACCAGTTGATTTAAAAAATTATAGCCTTCCAGTAAACTGTTAAAACTTTGCAGGGCATTGTTATTCTTTTTATGTTTATCAATGGCCAGGCGTAAATAGCCGTTTTGGTCTTCAAAAACGTATAAATCATATTTATGTTCATAACGTTTCATGGCGCGGTTATTTTCGGGCCACAAACGTTTAATCTCGTTGGCCTCCAAAATTAAAGCCATCAGTTCGGTACCGCAAATCACAAAATCTACATGATGTATGGTGCGTAAAAAGTCTTGACGTTGCCTATTTGGAGTGTTTCCTGTAAAATGGCTTGTAACTCGTTTTTTAAGGTTTTTTGCTTTGCCCACATATATGATTTTACCTTTACTATCTTTAAAATAGTATACACCGGGTTGGTTTGGCAATCTTAAAATGCAGGCTTTATCCAAATGCGGCGGTAAAACCTGCTCTTTTGAGGTTTTCTTTAGCATTTCGGCAATTACACCATCCAGGTCGTTATCCAATAATAAGTTAAAAAGAATACTTGTTGCATCCGCATCGCCCGCTGCACGGTGCCGGTTTTGTATCGGTATTTGGAGCGCGATACACAATTTACCCAGGCTGTAAGATGTTTTGCCAGGAATTAATTTTCTGCTCAACCTTACCGTGCAAAGTTTTCTGCATTGTAAATCAAATCCTGCAGCAGCCAAGTGGTGTTTTAAAAAAGAATAATCAAAATTTACATTGTGTGCTACAAATACCTTATCGCTTAATAGTTGGTAAATCTGTAATGCCACATCTTCAAATACAGGCGCATTTTTAAGCATGTCGTTATCAATGCCTGTAAGTGCTGTGATATATGGAGGGATAGATTGCCTTGGATTAATTAGTGTAGTAAATGATTCTACGATTTGATTGCCATCGTGAATATTAATGGCAACTTCGGTAATGCCATTTGCTGAGGCATGACCACCAGTGGTTTCTATATCTACAACTGCGTATAACATTAAATCAATTTGAAATACAAATCTATGCTAAAATAATTAGTATAAAAATAATTTTGATTATTTCTTTAGCACAAAAAAAGCGATTACGTATTTAACGTAACCGCTCGCGCATTTTGTATGCAAATATTATTTAAGTTTATTTAAAAGTTTACTCAGGTTAGGTTTAATTCCGATATTGATTGGAACGGTATTGAAAGCCCTGTTCTGGATTTTGCTGAAACCGTACATGTAGCTGGCTTCCACAAATAAATTGGCACCTCCAATATTATACTCTATACCTCCGCCGCCTTCGGCAATGCCTAAACTGTTTGATTTATTATCTTGAGTAACCTGTAAAGTTGTACTGTTTACGGCAGCTTGTGGAGTAAGGATAAATCCGCCTCCTGCACCTGCAAAACCATAAAAGGCCCATTTGTTTACAATTTTACGATAGCCCAATGCAACATTTAATAAGTAGGTGGTAGCCCGTCCTTTTTGCAGTGTGTAGGTGTAACCTTCATCTGGCGTAATTTGGTTAAAGGTAAAGGCATGCAAGCTAACTTTAGGGTATAAAAATAAACCACCATCGCCTAAACCCAGGTTTAAACCTAAAGAAGTAGAAAATTTTGGCTTAAAGTAATCTGAAGTTTCACCTACGGGGAATGCAAATCCAATTCCACTCATTGAGTAAAGTTTATCTGGTCTGCCTTGTGCATTTGCTTTAAATGATATTGCTGCGCACAGTAATACAATTGGTGTTAGTAATTTTAATTTCATATCTGATTTTTTAATTTTCTGTTAAAGCATTTACTTTATTTAATAAATCGACCATGTTAAATGGTTTTTCCAGGTAATCATTGGGATGGTACTTTTGGGAGGTGATGTAATTTTCATCATATCTGGCTGAAGCTAAAATAACAGGTATATTTTCTGTATCAGGATTTAGCCTCAACTCTTTAAAAACAGCACGTCCATCCATTCCATTCAACATAATATCTAGAATAATCAGATCAGGATTAAAATCTTTAATGGTTTTAAATATGTATCTCGGTGATAATAAAGGGAAAACTTTATAATTTTCAGTTTCCAGCACTTCTTGAAAAACCTCTAATACATCGGGATCATCATCTACAACCAACACTCTTTTCAAAACGGATAATCATTTAGTAATAAAATAGACTATCCTAATACAAAAAATTAACGTTAATGTTTTAAAGGAGATAAAAAAGCCTAAAACCGTAGGTGTTGGATGGTAAATTCGTTTATTGTATAGCCCCGGGTTTGGGCCTGTCGGTTAGCAGATTATTTTTAATAAAGATTTCAAAACGCTCTTTATAAGCCTCAGAAACCGTATAAGCGGTTTCGCCGGAAAGTAAAATGTTATCTCCTAAAACACTTTTTATGTGTTGTTTGGAAATGATCACATTATCACTGATTTGAATAAATGCTTCATGCTTTTTAAACATGTTAAGCAGTTTAATAAAATTCGATTTAGAACTTAAAAAGGTATTCTTGGTCGTTTTAAATTTAATATCCACTTCAAAATCCTCAACAGCAATTAATTCATTTAAGTCTATCCTTACTAAATCGCCGTTTTCTTCCTGTAAAGGGATGTAAAAGAAATGTTCATCAAAAACTGAAAAAAGATTTGGTGTATTTTTTCCTGTAGGATATAAATTGTTTATCGTTTTAGCAAAATGTAATATAGAATATGGCTTAAGCAGGTAAGCATCAGCATCAACCTTAAAGGCATCAATGGCATACCGGGGGTGTGCTGTGGTAAAAACCAGGTGTTTTGTTTTTTGTCTCAGTAATCCGGCAAGTTCGATACCTGAGATTGAAGGCATCTCTACATCCATAAAAATGATGTCGACAGGGTTGGAAACAGATATTTCAGCTAATGCCTGGAGCGGTTCGGTAAAAAATTGAACAAGTTTTAAGTCTGGCAACTTATCCATATATGCGATTAAACTTTCCAGCGCATGCGGATCATCATCGATAGCGATGCAACTTATTGACATTTTTATAGGTTTAGTTAATGCAAATTACTATTTCGGCCTATAAAAAGAAAAAAAAACAAGTTCGAAACGGATTTTTGTATTTTCGGCAAGGAAAATTATCTTTTTATTTAAAATTCTATGAAGAATTTAATATTTTGAAAGAAAGATGTTAAAATTATTTGTTTTATTAGAGCTTGATTGTTAATAAAACTTTAAAGTAATGCTCCGTATCACTGAAATATTTAAACGTTGCATTGCTTCCATAGGTGTATTCTAAACGTTTTCTGATATTTTCCATTCCTGCATTTAAACCTGAAGTATTTTTTAAGGTTTTAATAAGGTTAGCTGTTTCTATAATCAGTTCTCCCTGATCTACTTTCAGTGAAATTTCTGCCGGGTGCGATTCTTTAAGCAACTCGCCATGTTTAAACATATTCTCAACCAAGGTAATCAGTACCATAGGAATAATTTTTATACCGCGGATTTCATTCTCATACCAAAATCGAAGCTGTACACCATGATCTTTGCGGAGCTGGTGTAGATTGATTAAATTTTCTACCTGATTAATTTCCTCATCCAGTAAAATAAATTCCCTGTCTTTGTTGCTGTCTACAGAATAACGCATCATTTCGGAAAGTGAATGGATGGCTTCTGCAGCCGTTGGAGAAGATTCTCTTGCGTTTTGATAGATAAAATCTAACGTATTAAACAGTAAATGAGGCTGGATCTGTGCTTTTAAAAACGCATTTTCCGATCTGGCAATTTGTATCAGGTTATTTAAACGCTGTTTTTCTAATTCTTCGGTTTTTTTTCTTTCATTGATGTATCGCATTAAAAAATAATAACCCGTAGAAAAGCACATGAAGTAGATACAGCGGTAAAGCGATGGTGTAAAATACTGTAAATCAAGGGTAATCTTTCTTGTTCCGGTATAATTAGTGTGGTGAATAATGGTATAATCAAGGATGATGGTTAAAATTAAATACCCTATAATTTCCAAAACAAGGAGCAAAGGAAGTTTCCAGGCCGTTTGCTTTGGCTTTTGTAAACCTATTGAAAGCACAACATGTGCATGTACATAAAAAGTAATAATATTGAGCGAATAATAAAGGATATAGGAAGCAAGCTGACCAAATTTTCCATTTATTAAACCAACAATGATGGATTCGTAAAAAATAAAGATGATCCAAATGATGATGTGAAGTTTTTTGCTGGCAATCCATTCCAGAATGCTGCGTTTTTTTTGATGCTCTTTTTCGTTAATACGACTCATTTGGCTAGTAAATGGGGGAACGGCTATAAAATATGGTTAACAAAAAAACATATGTTTTAATGTTCTGATAACGAAAATACTAAAAATTTAGTTTTAAGAACGATTTGTTTTAATCGTTTTTTCTTTAATGTACTCCTGTATGCTCTCACGATAGCTATTGCCAATATTTATGGTGAGGTTATTAATCATTTTTAAGCTATTGCCTTCTACCTTTTCAATGTAATTTTTAGCAACAATGAATGAGCGGTGAGCCTGTGCAAAATTATGGTAGTCTTTTAATATAATTTTAATTTCAGATAATGCGATGTAAGAAACAATGGTTTCGTTTAAAGTGAATATGCGCACGTAATTCTGCAGACTTTCTATTGCAACGATATCTGTATACCTTACTTTAATTAAGTTGTTTTTTTCGCTTTTATTCCTCACAAAAAAATAATCATCTTCTTGCTTAATGCTTACGCTTTGTGTGCCCGGGCTATGTGGAAAAAGTCTGTTAATGGTTTCGGCCAGGCGGGCAAATGTGTAAGGTTTTAACAGATAGGCACTTGCATACATCTCAAAAGCTTCGTAAGCGTATTTGGAATGCGATGTGGTAAATATGAGTTTATCTGTTTTATGCCTGATTGCCTTTGATAATTCAATGCCCGAAATCATTGGCATATCTACATCCATAAAAACAATATCAACCGCATTTCCAGCTGTAATCTCATTAAGTGCCAGTATCGGATCGGTATAAGATTTGATTAGCTGGATGTTTGAGAGGTTGTTAATATAAGATTTTATACCGTTTACGGCATGGATATCGTCGTCTATTACGATACATTTTAATTTCATTAGGTGTGATGTTAAGATTCACGAAATTATGGCTTGCATTTTAAATAATGAAATTAAATTCCGCTTTGTATTGGTTTTTAGTTGCATTGGTAAAGAATATGATACAAATATGATTTGTGTGCTAAATAACTGCATCAGCGACATTTAGGCATATCTTCGGCAAAAAATGAACAAAACAAACTGATTTAAACGCTTGTATTACAATATATTGCATTTTGATTCGTAATTATTAATACCTACATTGAATAACCTTTAAATCATCCCTAAACCAGTGTCCCATGAAAAATATTGCCCGAACCACCAATAGATTGAATGTTTCCATCACAAAAAAAGTAATTGAATTACAAGAGCGGGGTTACGACTGCGACTTTCTTTTGTTGGCCAATGGAAACTTGTTATGCATGCAAACCAATTTTAATTATCCATTAAATACTGTAGCCATTAAACAGATGGAACATGGATACGATTTTTTTAGCCATTCGTATAAACACGTGCATACCATAGAAACCGGTAATGGCGAAAAAGGGGTGTTATTAACCGAGAAAGCTTTTTAACGGGTTTTCGTTTTCTTACAATTTTATTCCTATGCAAGGGTTGAAATTTGTGGTGTAATTAAATATAAAAGCATGACAGATTTAATAAACCCCTCTATACTGATCACCGGAGCAACGGGAAGTGTAGGATTAGAATTGGCAAAACAACTGGCAGCTAAAGAAATTCCTTTCAGCGCCTTGGTAAGGTCGTTAGATAAAGCAGAAGCTCTAAAACATTTAAAAGGTGTGAAGCTGATAGTTGGCGATTTTAACAATCAACAAAGCATTTTAAACGCCTTAAAAGGAATAGAAAATGTTTTTTTGTTAAGTAACTCGTCTGATGAAGCCGAGCATTTACAATGCAATTTTGTAGATGCAGCTGTTAAAAGTGGTGTAAAACATATAGTTAAACTTTCGCAGTTTGCGGCAGATTTACATTCGCCTGTTCGCTTTCTTCGCTACCATGCAGTTGTAGAAGAGAAGATAAAAAGCACGGGTTTGCAATACAGTTTTTTAAGGCCCAATTTGTTTATGCAGGGATTACTTGGCTTTGCCGATGCCATAAAATACCAGCAGCAATTTTTTGCCACAGCTGGCGATGCAAAAATTAGTTTGGTTGATGTTCGGGATATTGCCGCTATTGCAGTAGAAAGGTTGATTACGAGCAACAAGGAGAGTAAAGTTTTTACCATTACCGGACCTGAAGCCATTAGTCATAATAAAATAGCAGAAGTGCTTTCAAAAGTACTGCAAAAAGAAATTAACTATGTTAATGTTGCTGATCAGGAGATGTTATCGGCCTTACTTCATTTTGGTTTTCCCGAATGGCAGGCCGAAGGTTTAATAGAAGATTATGCACATTATGCACGCGGTGAAGCGGCTATTGTAACCGACACAGTTAAGGATGTTACCGGTAAATTGCCAAGAAAGTTCTCAGAATTTGTTGAAGATTATAAATCATATTTCGAATAATTATTTTTAGTAATGGCAGATTTATTTGTCGATATATAGCCATGCCATTGTTTAAAGGCTATTTCAGCTAACTAAGTAATTTTAAAGCGATAGCAACTAGCCTTCGTTTTAAAATTGCTTTAAGCCTGCCAATAACGATCAGCATCACACATCACTATTTAAAAAATCTGGCAAAACATTTAAGTGCACTTGTTGAAAAAACTTTCCAGTATTCTTTTTGTTTATATTTTATTGAATATATTTAAACAAAATAATGAATTATTCCATTTCAGATCTTGAACAGCTTTCGGGCATTCATTCTCATACCATCAGGATCTGGGAGCAACGTTATAATGCCTTAACGCCTTCACGATCGGAGGGCAATACCCGCTTATATGATGATAAACAGCTTAAAAAACTGCTAAATATCGCTAGCTTAAATAAAAGCGGTTTAAAAATTTCTAAAATCTGTAGTCTTTCAGAGCAGGATGTTGACCAACTTTTAAACGAACATTTTTCTTACCCGTCGGATGATGAGCATCTGGAATATTATATTTCCCAACTTATCAGTCATGGTTTAGCTTTTGATGAATTATCTTTTAATCGTTTACTTGATGATGGGATAGCCCAATTCGGACTCTCTGATTGTTACCGCAAAATAATATATCCTTTACTGGTAAGGTTGGGATTGATGTGGCGCAAAGACGATATATGCCCTGCACACGAACATTTTTTATCAAACATCATCCGGCAGAAAATATTTACCCACATTAATAATCTCCCACTGGCAAAATCGTCGAGTGGTACCTGGCTTCTTTTTTTACCTGAAGATGAAGACCACGATATCGGGTTACTTTTTGCAAATTATATGCTTAAAATGCACCATCATCAGGTTATTTTTTTAGGGAGTAAAGTTCCTTTAGATTCAATTGAAAAAGTATTCTCAATATTAAATGTGGATCATGTTTTACTTTTTATGGTAAAATCCAGATCAGAAACCGCATCACAAAAATATATAGATCAATTATCATCCCTATGCTCATCCGCTAAAATTCATCTCGCCGGAAACGGCCAGGTAATCGGTAAATTAAAAAATATCGGTCACATCAATTGGTTTAAAACCCTTGATGAATTTGAAAAATTACTCCAATATCCCTAGTTACATGAAAGAAATCTTTGATCAATTATCGGCCGATTGTAGCAGGCTAACCACCAAAAAGTATAGCACAAGTTTTTCGCTGGGTATTTATTTTTTGGGTAAAGAACTGCGTTTGCCCATTCATGCTATTTATGGCTTTGTACGGTTGGCAGACGAAATTGTGGATAGTTTTCATTACTTTGATAAGAAATTTTTACTTGATAAATTTAAGCATGATACTTTTGAAGCCATCGATCTGGGCATCAGTTTAAATCCAATCCTTAACTCTTTTCAACGCACTATCAATCAATATCAGGTTGATCATGAGTTAATTAATTGCTTTTTTAAAAGTATGGAAATGGATCTCTCTGACCAGCAATACACGCCCGAACTGTACAACGAATACATTTTAGGCTCGGCAGAGGTGGTGGGCTTAATGTGCTTAAAGGTGTTTGCAAATGGTGACCCGGCAGAATATGAACGGTTAAAGCCTTATGCAATGAAACTCGGTTCGGCCTTTCAAAAGGTAAATTTTCTTCGTGATGTTAAAGCCGACCACCAGGGGTTAAACCGCACTTACTTCCCAAATGTGAATTTAGCTATATTCTGCGATCGCCAAAAAAAGGAAATTGAAGATGAGATTGAGCAAGAATTTGCTTATGCCTTAAAAGGAATTAAAATGTTGCCTGCAGCCTCTAAAAACGGGGTATATTTATCTTACGTATATTATAAAAAATTATTTGTTAAAATAAAGCGGTTAAGTGCCGAAAAAATTATGACGGAAAGGATCAGGATTTCCAACACTCGAAAGGTTGGTTTAATGTTCGATTCGCTTATCCGAAATAAGTTAAATGCAATTTAAATGGAAGAACAAGTTATTCTTGTAAACGAGGAAGATGTGCCCAAAGGACAGATGGACAAATTGGAAGCGCATCAAAAGGGTTTATTGCACAGGGCCTTTTCAGTTTTTATTTTTAACAGCAACCGCGAGCTGCTATTGCAGCAAAGGGCCCTAAGTAAATACCATTCGGGTGGTTTATGGACCAACACCTGCTGCAGTCACCCACGGATTGGCGAAAGCAATTTACAAGCCGCTAAAAGAAGATTGAAAGAGGAGATGGGGATGGATTGTGATATCAGTTACCTTTTTAAATTTACTTACCGTGCCGAATTTGCAGATGGTTTAACTGAACATGAGGTAGACCATGTGTTTTTTGGGTTGAGCAATGATTTGCCCGTTATTAACCCTGATGAAGTGGAAACCTTTAAATATATGGATTTGGAAGCTTTGGCTAAGGATATCGAACGTAATCCTGAAGCGTATACACCGTGGCTGAGAATCTGTTTAAATGAGGTTGTGAAACATGCCTCAACTGCTAAAACAAAAAACGGGCATACAACCTAAGTCGTATACCCGTATCTAAATTAACGCTCTCGAGGACAAATATAGGACTAGTTTACAAAATTCCTAAAAGATTAACATTTCTTTTACTTTAAGATTATAGTTGGTTGTTTGGGTTTTTGTTAATGAAGAGAATAAGCTATTAATTTTTAGCGCTTTATGTATTTACGTTAAGAATTGGAAGAATAAAATAATTTTCAGTAAATCCAATTTTCATTCCTTATCTGCAAATATTTTTAAGCCCGATGCTGAGTGGTTTGAAAATTAGAAGACGTTATTTGAGAAAACATAACTAACATATTAACTACTACAGCAGCCTCATTTAAGAGTTGTATAATTTTTGGCATTTGGGGCAGTAATAAGTTTGCCTATGAGTTTTGCCCAATTCTTTTTTCTCAATCACATGCTTAAGCGGACATTCTTTTTGGTTATACGCCTCCCAGTGTTTACTTAAGGTGTTTTCTTTTTTCCACTTTAAAAAGTCGAAACTGTAATTTCTGGCTTCATTAACAAGGGCTTTTAGTTTTGCAGGTTTTAAGTTGGCAATTTTAGTTAAAGGATGGATTCGGGTACGGTATAAAACTTCATTTTTAATAATATTACCCACTCCACTAAAAATTTGTTGATCCAGTAAAACATCACAAACCAGGGCTTCGGGCACGCTATTTAACTTTTTTATGGCTGCACTGCTGTTCCATTCATCGGCCATAACATCATTTTCCCAATTGTAATGTTGGTTAACGTTTCCTTCTAAGAGATCTACTTTGCAGGTATAAAAGTTCAGTTCGTCTTTTTTAAAAATAAGTCCCAGCTTAAGTGGTATTTTCTTACTTTGATTAATTAAGTAGCTTCCAAAAAGCATAAAATGGATGCGGACGGTAAAATCATCAAAACAGATCAGGAAATGTTTGCCCCAGCTCCTAAAGCTTTGGATCTTTTTGTGTAGAAGCCTGTCTTTGTCGAAATTTTTTGCATTGCCCGCTACCTCCAGTACTTCTGGCTTGCTCAAATGTAGCTCTTCGATTAATTCTCTTAATATGATAATAGATGGGCCTTCGGGCATGTTATTCGTTTTCTAATTTCTGAAATTTATATTTATCTTTTATGTAGCTGTTAAAATAGCGCCCTTTTGAACCGGAGGCTTTTAACATCTTATAAATCTTTTCGGGAACATTTTTGTACACGTATACCATATCAGTAACGAAAACTACCTTTAGTAATTTTTTAGCTGAATCATAACTGAAATGTTTAATTACCGATGATGGCATAACCTTTTAGTTTATGCGTTAAAAACAGCTCCTGTTGAGAATGGTTTTAATCGTTATTCAGCTCCGACTCTTCTTTTGCAACTTTAATTTTTTCCTTTTTAAGGTCAATCCTAATGATATTATATAAGCTCATGTAAACATTGGCAATCCACACGATGGAAAAGAAAGAAATAATATAACCACGCCAATCGGGGTAAATTAATGTGAATTTGGTAATGATCAGCAAAAGTGCGGTAACGTAATGACTGAAACAGTACTCGCAGGTAAAAACATAAAAAAACTTACGTTTAACCAGTTTGTTGCAGTTTTTTGACCGGTCTACACAAAATTCGCGTGCCTCTCTGAATATTTCTTCTTTTGTAACCGTCCACGCAATACAGGCTACCGGTAATGCCATAACGAAGAGGTAATAGATGTGTAGTTCCATTGATTTAATTGCTGTATATGTACAAACCTTAAACCCTTTAAAATGTTTAGTTAAGCAATAAACATTTTAAGTATATTTATGTTAGATTAAATAAACCTAATCACTTATTGTTATGGAAAGATCAGAAATTATATCTCTATTAGAGGTTATTAATCAACAGGTTAGCTCTTCGGTTTTAGGTGGGATGGAAGAAGAGTATGAGGAATTAGAAAGTATGGGATTAATCACAATCAATCGCGAATCGGTACAATGGTCGTCGGCAATGACGCCTGCCGGAAATGCATATTTAGGGCACGACTAGGCGATTTTAACTAGAATAGGGTTTTTATTATCCTCGTCATTGCTGAGGTGGAACCCCGAAGCAATCTCTAATGCTGGTAATTCTTGCTAGAAAGATTGCTTCGTCAGCTGAAAAAGCCTTCTCGCAATGGACGGATTTATATTAATACTTATTTTCGGATTTATATATGCTTTTTCAGAAGCTGATAAACAGCTACCTATATAATTCCATCACATGCTTTACGACTAAACTTTGACGGTTTTATTGTCGGAATTCTGCTAAATTTGCTGCAAGTTTAGAATTTTGCCCAATTTAAGCGGCGATTCTAATTGCAAATATGAACGATTTACAACTTAGAACAGTAAATGTAACCCGGTATGTTACGCCTTTGCGTGAGGGTGGCTCTATGCCAGCTATTGCGGAGGCTGATGATAATTTTTTATATGTACTTAAATTTAGGGGAGCAGGCCAGGGTACAAGGGCTTTAATTGCCGAGTTAATTGGTGGTGAAATTGCCCGCTTACTTGGTTTACGGGTACCAGAATTGGTTTTCGCCAACTTAGACGAAGCTTTTGGCCGAACCGAACCGGATGAAGAAATTCAGGATTTACTAAAAGCGAGTGTTGGCCTTAATCTGGCATTACATTATTTATCAGGAGCAATTACTTTCGATCCAACGGTTACCACTGTTGATGCTACACTTGCCTCGCAGATTGTTTGGTTAGATTGCTTTTTAACCAATATGGACCGCACCTGCCGAAATACCAATATGCTGGTTTGGCATAAGGAACTTTGGTTAATTGATCATGGAGCAGCGCTATATTTCCATCATTCATGGCAAAACTGGAAAGAACAGGCCGTTAAACCCTTCTTTTTGGTTAAAGATCATGTACTACTGCCCTGGGCCACCGAATTGGAAAGCGTACACGAAGCGTTTACTAAAATGCTAACCGCAGAGAAAATTGAGTCCGTAATTAAATTAATTCCTGATGACTGGTTGGAAGGCGAAACAAATTTCGAAACCAAAGATGAACATCGAAAAGCCTATACCTATTTTTTAACAGAGCGGTTATCACATTCGGATATATTTTTAAAAGAAGCGCAGCATGCAAGGGAAATTCTTATTTGAGTATGCTGTAATCCGCGTGATGCCGAGGGTAGAACGCGAGGAGTTTATTAATGTGGGTATAATTTTATTTTGTGCTAAGCAGAAGTTTCTAAAAAGTGTTTTTGTTTTGGATGAACCCAGGGTAAAAGCATTTTCTGCTGCTGTTGATTTAGTGGAACTGAAAGAAAATCTAGCTGCATTCGAAAGGATCAGTACTGCTGCAAAAGGATCTGGGCCTATCGGTCAATACGATCAGGCTTCGCGGTTCAGATGGCTCACCGCAACCCGAAGTACTGTTTTACAATGCTCAAAAGTGCATCCCGGTTTTTGTGATGATGCTGAAACAACCATGTTGCGGTTACATCAGGAGCTGGTTCTTTGATCCTTTTCAACAACAATTAACCAGTTTATACCATTAAACAGTTAATCAATTTACCTTTTACCAAAATAATAATAAACCCTCGTTCCTTGCCTAAAGAATATTTTAAAAAACTTCAGGATTTGCTCAACATAGAGCGTGAAGAAGACCTGCAATCGTACTTAAAACTTACTGAAAACACTTCAGCCGCAGATCGCAGAGCTTTAGGTTTAACCTGGTACCCGATAGCGATCAGAAATACGGAAATTGGCCGGGGCGATTACTTAACGGTAGAATTGGAGCGAACAACCCATCAGGATTTTTCTCATCAGTTTCGTTTTGGTTCTGCCGTTGTGCTATTTTCCAATCACGATGCAAAGGAAGACCGTGTTGAGGGGATTATAACCCATCAAAGTCCGAGCAGGATGAAAATCAACTTCAGGGTAGATGAATTACCTGATTGGACAAAGGATGGAAAGCTCGGTGTTGATTTACTTTTTGATAATAACAGTTACGATGAAATGCAAAATGCACTTAAACAGGCAACGCATTTGGCGGAAAATGATTCGGAGAATAAATTAATCAAAATATTGACGAAGGGTGAAAAACCATCTTTTCAAGGAGAAGAAAAGTTTATCATCCCTAATAATTTAAATGATTCGCAGCAATTGGCGGTTAACAAAATTATTGCTGCAGATCATTTAGCAGTGGTGCATGGTCCGCCCGGAACCGGAAAAACCACTACGCTTGTTCATGCCATAAAATCGTTGGCAAAACACAGTAATCAGAAAATACTGGTGGTGGCACCGAGCAATACGGCTGTTGATTTATTGACTGAAAAACTGGCTTTAGCAGATTTAAATGTAATAAGAGTGGGTAATCCTGCCAGGGTTTCGGAAAAGTTACTGGCTGCTACGCTCGATCATCAAATGGCCGATCATCCGGAAATGAAAACCATTAAAGCCCTTAAAAAACAGGCCAATGAATATAAAAACATGGCCCATAAGTACAAAAGGAGTTTTGGCAGGGCGGAACGGGAACAACGTAAAGCCCTTTTTGATGAAGCACACAAAATTGGAAAAGAAGTAGAAAAAACCGAACAGTACATCATGGATAATCTGTTTACAAAAGCGCAGATTATTACGGCAACATTGGTTGGCGCAAACCATTATACCGTTCGGAATTTGAAATACAATACCATTGTAATTGATGAGGCCGGCCAGGCTTTGGAACCTGCCTGCTGGATTCCTATTTTAAAAGCACAAAAAGTAGTATTGGCTGGTGATCATTTTCAACTTTCGCCAACCATTAAATCAAACGAGGCAGCTAAAAATGGATTAAGTAACACTTTACTGGAAAAAATTGTAAAACTTCATCCAGAATCGGTGGTTCTACTTGAGGAGCAATACCGGATGAATACCAATATTATGGGTTATTCATCATCAGTATTTACAATAACGCATTAAAAGCGCACCATTCGGTTGCAGATCGTGTTTTGTTTCCCGGCGAAAAAGCCATTCAGTTTATTGATACCGCCGGTTGCAGTTACGATGAAAAATTAGATGGTACAAGTACCACCAACCCTGATGAAGCCGCATTTTTAGTTAAGCATTTAACACATTTAGCAGAACGTTTAATCAGTGATCCACTACAAACCGGTTTTCCTACGATCGCCATTATTTCGCCATACAAACAGCAGGTACAGATTTTGAACGCTTTGGTACAGGAAAGTGAAATTTTGAATCCACACCGGGATCAGATCTCGGTAAATACAATCGATAGTTTTCAGGGGCAGGAGCGCGATGTGGTTTACATCAGTTTAACCAGGAGTAATGCGGAGGGCAGCATCGGCTTTTTATCAGATACACGGAGAATGAATGTTGCGATGACGAGGGCAAGGAAAATGTTAGTGGTAATTGGCGACAGTTCTACCTTGTCGAAATCTAAATTTTATGCAGGGTTTATCGAGTACACCGAAAACCTTAATGCTTACCACAGTGCCTGGGAATTTATGGATTTATAATTAAACACTATTTGCAGCATCCTACATCGCAAATTTTTAATAGCAGCTTTGGTTTTAAATCCTAATCCTTAAAAATAATTAAACCTTTTCCAGTTTCTTTTCTTCTTCAAGCTTGCCAGATATACTTGCACCTGCAATTAAAAGTTCATGAGTAATGGTTTTGGTATATTCAGTAATTTCAGATTTGAAATCTTTTACCGATGAACCTGAACGGATTTCTTCGAGCCTTTTTTCCCATTGTCCGGTAAGTTCTGCCTGTGCAATCTGTTTATCTTTAACCACTTCATAAACAGCCAAACCTTTATTTGTGGGCACAAGGTTCCGTTTTTCCCTGGTAATATACTCTCTTGTAATTAGCGTTTCAATGATGGATGCCCGGGTAGCAGGAGTACCCAAGCCACTATCTTTCATGGCGTAACGCAACTCTTCATCTTCAATCTCCTTACCGCAGGTTTCGAGGGCTTTTAACAACGATGCTTCATTGTACATCGATTTGGGTTTTGTTTGCTTCTCCAACAAAGTCTTTTCTGTTATCGGAAGCAACTCCCCAACAGCAACCTTTGGCAAAGCTGCATTGTCTTCATCTTTTTTATCGTCTTCCAGGTCATTAAATACTGCGCGCCAGCCTGCTGACCGGATAACCGTTCCGTTGGCAATAAATGTAAGTCCTGATTGAATGGTGATTTTTGTCAGTTCCTTAAGGCATTCCTGGTGGAAAGCTTCTATCATTCTGCCCACAACCATATCATAAACCGCTTGTTTATCTGGGCTCAATCCATAAGCCTGTTCTCCTGTAGGTAAAACCGCATGGTGATCGGTAACTTTTTTGGCGTTAACGCTTCGTTTATTTAAGGCCACTGTTTGCAGAAACTGTGCCTGTTTTCCAAAATCAGGATGCGTTGTAAACTTCGAAATCAAATCTGGTACGCTGGCATAAACATCATCACCAATATAGCGCGATCCGGTACGTGGATAAGAAACCAGTTTGCTCTCATATAAATTCTGCAATATGTTAAGGGTTTGATCGGCAGTATAGCCTTTTTTCTTATTGGCTTCTTGCTGTAAACTACTTAAATCGTGCAATAAAGGTGGTGGTTCTTTTCTGGGTTTGGCCTCTACTGCCGTAATATTTCCTCCTGTGGCAAAACCTGAGGCTACATCTTCTACCAGGGCAAATAGTTTTTCTACTTCTTCTTTATCTTTATAATTCGAGGTAGATATGGCTTTAAAAACCTGCTCATCTTTAATCAGCATAATGCTGATCTGGTAATAGGTTTGTGGTTTAAAGTTTTTGATTTCCAAAAAGCGCGCACAAATCATGGCCAGGGTGGGTGTTTGTACTCTCCCTAGGGATAATACGGTTCTGTTTCCGGCCGAAATACTTAAAGCCTGGGTGGCATTCATCCCCACTAGCCAATCAGATTCTGATCTGCAATGGGCGGAATTAAACAGAGTATCATAATCTGTTCCCGGTTTTAAATTCCTGAAACCATCTTTTATCGCTTCATCAGTTTGCGAGGAAATCCAGAGCCGTTTAAAAGGTTTTTTACATTTTAAATAGTAGTAAATGTACCTGAAAATTAATTCACCCTCACGCCCCGCATCCGTTGCCACAATAATCTCCGAAGCTTCATCAAAAAGTTTTTTAATGGTATCAAGTTGCTTCCTAACGGCAGGATCTTCCACAAAGCCATCTTTAGTTTTTATTTTTCTAATGGCGAGCTTAAATTTTTGCGGAAGCATGGGTAAATGCTGTTTTCTCCAGCCTATAAAGCCATAATCCTGTGGGGGTGCCAATTGTAACAAATGCCCAAATGCCCAGGTAAAAGAATATCCTTTACCTTCAATGTATCCATCTTTTCTGGTGGTGGCGCCAAAAACTTTTGCAAGTTCGCGGCCAACAGAGGGCTTTTCTGCAATTACAATCTTCATGAATGGGCTTATCTTTTCAACCCCAAAGATGATTAAAAAATTATCAACGGCTTAAAAAAATTACTCACAATGCCATTTGCCTTTCGTTTTCAAAAACAATTATCAGGTAACTTTGTACAGGATTGGTGGTGTAAATTTTTATATCGAATTGACTAACAAATCGGTAGTAGATCAATCTAACAGCAACAATTGGTTATTAAATGAATGGATAAAGTTTACGAATTAGCAGGTTATCATATTAAAGTCGGTATTGAACCTCAGCTCATCCGTGTGTACAGTAATGCATCACTTTGGGCCTACCTTGATGGTAAGGCAAATACACGCTTTGAACTGATGGTGGATACAATTAAAGCCGATTACGCACAACATTTTGGTAAAGAACTGGATATCTCAAATAATTCGCTCATTGTAGAGATATTGGTGCATGTATATTGCGATTACCTTGGCTTATCGTTTAACCGCATAGTTCGCATTAAATGGATTCAGAATTTGGTTAAAAAACTGCTCACGCGTGCCGAAGTGGTAGATTGCGGAGAGAAATCGGTAGATAGCAACCGCTGGGTTTGGGATTTACTTGCAGGCAGCAAATCGCTTTTTATTGCCATTTTACCCAAAAACCTTAATTCAAGAAACATTAAAGCTTATTAATCCATCTGTGCAGCAAAAATCTGTTCCTTGTTTAAGGCTACGCTGGCTGCAAGTGTTTCATTTAAAAATGCCGAATTATATTGCTGATCTGATTTATTAATGAAGAGTACCGTATGATCTGATATCGTATTGATTACCTTATCGGCCAGTTTAGCAGGCACGGCCGGACACCCCTGGCTTCGGCCCAGTCTGCCCAACTGATCAATACTTTGCTGACTCACATAACTTGCACCATGTACCACAATGGCCCGCTCTCTGGCGTTGCTGTTAAAACCCTGATCCATACCATCTAATTTGAGCGAACGGCCATGTTTGCCATAATAAATTTCGCCGGTTAAGTAAAACCCCAAGCTGCTTTGGTTGGAATTGATGTTGTTCGAAAATGATGAAGGTTTATCTCCACCGCTATTCAGCCCATGAGCTACCCAAGTGTTTAACAGGAGTTTTTTATTCTCCAGATCGATAATGTACAAACGTTTTTTGCAGCTTTCCTGATCAAAATCCGCAATGGTTAAAATGGACTTGGCACTCACTAAGCCCGAATATTTCATGTTGTAAAATCCGGTAAGTGCCTTTTCAAAAACCTGTTCACTTAACCCTGCCGAATCCAGATGAACTTCATGGTATATATTTAAAATGTATTGATTGTAAATACTGTCTGCAGCAATATTTTTAACTGCTTCTTGTTGAGTGTTTGGATGCTCCACGGCTTTCCAACTTGTTCCGACAATGCTCATACCCACTAATAAAATCGCAGCAATGCCCAGGGTGTATTTCTTCATTCAGTATGGTTTATTTTGATGTTGAGTAATTTATACGTTCGATTGGGCATTATGTTGCCCAAGTTGGTTTGTAGTGCTAAAAATACAAATTGTTTTTACAATTTAATGACTTAGCTTTAATAGTATAGCTTTTTGGAATATGATTTTAGTTTTATTCCGTTATTTATTCTAACAAAGCATTTCTTTACGTGTTATCATAGGAAAACCAGGCGTTATGAAAATTCTATTAACCGGTGCAAATGGTTACATCGGTACAAGGCTAATTCCTTTGCTGCTCGAGGAATCGCATGAAATTGTTTGTATGGTGCGCGATAAGCGTAGGTTTATTGCTGAATCTGAATTGAGTGATCATGTTAAAATTATTACCGGCGATTTACTGCAAGCAGATACGTTAAATGAAATTCCTGAAGATATTGATGCAGCCTATTACCTGGTACATTCTATGTCATCCAGTCAAACTGGTTTTTCTGATATGGAAAAAGCTTCTTCTGAGAATTTTTCAGCAGCCATTCAGAAAACAAACTGTAAGCAGATTATTTATTTAACGGGTATAGCGAACGACGAACATTTATCTAAACACTTGGGTTCGAGACTCGCCGTAGAAGAAGAACTTAAATCATCAGGAAAGGCCTGTACAATTTTAAGGGCGGCCATTATTATTGGTTCTGGTAGTGCTTCATTCGAAATTATTAGGGATTTAACTGAAAAGATACCTTTCATGATTACGCCCAAGTGGGTAGAAACCCGTTGTCAGCCAATTGGTATCCGCGATGTTTTGGCGTATTTAATAGGGGTATTGCACAATGATAAAGCTTATAATCAAACCTTTGATATTGGTGGACCTGATATTCTTACTTATCGTGAAATGCTTTTAGGTTATGCCAGGGAACGCGGACTGAAAAGATGGATTATCACTGTTCCGGTTTTAACACCAAGATTATCATCGTTATGGTTAAACATGATTACCCCAGTACCTTATTCACTGGCGAGGAGTTTGGTTGATAGCATGAAGAATGAAGTGGTGTGTAAGGATAACCGCATTGAGCAAGTGGTGCCACGGAAATGTTTAACATATGCAGAATCCCTGCACCTGGCCTTCGAAAAAATCGATCAGAATTCTATCGTTTCCAGCTGGAAAGATGCTTTAAACCGCGGTTACCTGAACTCTAATTTTATGGATCAGATTAAGGTTCCCCAAAACGGAACCTTGCAGTATAAAGTAAAAATGCCATTTGAGCGCAAAGCTGAAGAAGTTTTCGAGAATATTTGGAGCATTGGCGGCAGCAGGGGATGGTATTTTATGGATTGGCTTTGGCAATTGCGCGGGTTTTTGGATAAAATGTTCGGTGGCGTTGGCACGCGGAGGGGAAGAACTAGTAACATTGATCTTCAGGCAGGTGATGTGCTGGATTTTTGGCGGGTATTGCTGGCAGATAGAAAAAGTAAAAGATTATTGTTATATGCCGAAATGAAAGTACCAGGCGAAGCATGGCTGGAGCTTAAACTGGTAGAATTTCATGGCAAATCATTTTTATCGCAAATCGCAACTTTCAGGCCTAAGGGCTTATGGGGCAGGATGTACTGGTATGCCATGTGGCCATTTCACATTGTGCTTTTTAAAGGTATGGCTAAAGAGATTACAACTTACAAACCGGGTAATTAAATCTATTTGCTTATTTTTGCCGAATAGAATATAAAAATGCCAAACGAAGAAAATGATTACTCATTCTGGACCAAATACAAAAGATTTGCCTCTACAGAAATTCTAATGTACCTAATTATGATTATTGGAATCGGATTAGGGATCATTTTTTTAAGCTAAACCCATTTTCCCCCCACAAAAATAGCACAAATGTGTTTCTTGCGTTTTTTTTAAAGTAGTAATTATTTCAAGCTAAGTGCTAATTTTAAATAATCTGAGGCATTAACATCGTTAATAAATTTCGAAAATTCGGTATACTGATCAGCAGGGAATGTGCCATCATTTAAAACCAGTTTGCGGTAATAGGTTAGTTTATTTCCGTTAACAGCTGCTTTGCAAACATATTCGCCAAATGCACTCTTAAAATGTTTATCCTGGGGTGTAATTAGTGCGGTATTAACATTATCAGGAAGGGTATAAATAATGGTATCTTCATCAGTGTAGCCACGGTTAATGTAAACAGGTAAAGTTCTGTTCCTCATTTCAGGTATTGATCTTTTAACATTGAAAACATTGGGCTGCAAAAACATTTTATTTCCGTTTACAGGTGCGTAATTCCTGATGTTGATGGAAATATCTTCTATCAATTTAGGGTTTATTTCTTTTTTCTGCGCTAAAGAAACCTTTTCAAAATCAATATTATCAATGTTGTAAGTTTCTTTTAACAACTTATGCTGTTCCGTTATGGATTTTCCGATCAGTGATTCCTGGTTATCTATTGAGAACCTGCATAAACCGTTTTCATTTGTCCGGCAATACTTCCATCTTTTTGTATAATTAAGTCGGCATTGCGTTTTTGCAGGTTTTCGGCAGTGGTTAATTTTGGGGTATGTAATAATTTTCCGCCATCTGCGGTACAGGCCAGTACCAATCTATCATCGGTAAAGTCGCTTAAAAAGCCAAAGGGTATTTTCTGACTGGTGCATTCCAACCAGGTGGTATCGCCCTTTAACGGCATGCATAAAATAATGTGATTCCCTTGTACCATACTGGCATATTTTGGGTCCATGCTTTTCTTCTCAGAGCCGGCTTCTACCACGCAATAATAAGAATCTATATCTGCCGCATTAAGTAAACTTTGCATGTAATTTACCAATGCCTTACAATCTCCATAACCAAGTTGGTCTACTTCGCCGGCAGCAATAGGCTGAAAACCACCAATACCAATCTGAACGCTGATGTATCGCGTTTTATCCTGTAGGTACTGATAAATTTTGCGGGCTTTATCTTTTTCAGTTTTTTCGTTCTTAACCAGGTCTTTTATGGTTTGTATTGTGGTAGGCGGCAGCGATTTGCGTTCTCTTAACAAATCATCATAAATCCATTTGCCCAGTTCCTGCCAATTGGTATAAGTGCCTTTATGGTTGTAGTAATAAAAATCCTGAGGGGCAATCTGTATACTCGTGTTATACGTTTCGTGCGATGGGCTATAAGGTTCAGTTCTAACTGCTAATATGTTATTTGCTTTCCAAATGGTTTTTTTTTGCTTCTCATCAGTTGTAACCTCAGGAGTTCCGCTATAATTCTGCGTTTTTATTCTTACCTGGTCTGCAGGTTTACAAACAAAAGTATAAGTGCTCTTTTCAACAGAAACATCATCTGCCGGTTTTGGGTTCCAATCGGGTATAATGAGGTTTTGTTTGTTTCTGATTTCGTAATTGTAAACGATGGTGTAGGGATATTGGTTTACAGCTGGCAGATAGTGTTTTACACGGCTATCAACAAAAAGCGAAAATCCATCAGCAGCGCTCATATCAGAAAAATCGTTTTGGGAGAATTTATTGGTGAGCTTGCCTACGCTATTGTAAACTTCACCTTTTATCCCCTTAATTGCTATGTTTTTATCGTAATAAAGCACTAAACGTGCTTCTTCATCGCCGTTTTGATTAAAAACAGTAATTGCCTTTTTAACGTTCAGCATTACATTATCCGGAGAACGCATATCAACGGTAGTTTCCTCATTTCGGATACATGCATTAGCCCGGTTACGTAAATTGGCAGGAATTAAATCGACATCATAATTATCTTGCGCAAAGCCAGAAACCGATACCAAAAGCAGGAAAGCCGCACTGAATAAAAATTTCATTTAATTTGCCTTTTTTAATAAAAATTCTGTTTTCTGGTTCTGAATAATTTTGCTGTAAAATTCTTTCAAAAACAAATATTCTTCTGGTTGGTAAATTGCATTGTTAAATTGCAAAACCTGGTTCATAGAAATGGTATTGTCTTCTAAATTTGTATTTAGTATATATTTTCCGCCGGCATTTGGTAAGCCAATGGCCATATCTTTTGGTTTTTCTATCAGCTGGTATTTTTCGGGTAAAGTAACATTGATAATGATGCGTTCGTCTGAGGCCGCGCCTAAATCTACAGGGTAGGTGCGCTCATTTAAATTAAATGGATTTTTAGAAATGGTATTAATAAAAAACGGACTTAAATAGAATTGATTGGCGTTTGAGCCATCAGTTACCGTAAATTCTACTTCGTATTTTTCTGTAAGCGGATGTTCTACACTATCAATATTTATTATACTATGTTCAAGTATTTTAATTCTTGTTAAGCGCTCGTCTAACTTTTCTACATATTCATCTACAGAATTATAACGCAAAATATCTTTTCTTTTATTGTATGCTGCATATCCCAGTGTATGGGTAGTCAAAGTACCTAGAATTTTTCCTTCCGGGGTCATTTTTCCGATCAGAATGTAACTGCTAACAGTTTTCTGACTTGCTGTTAAATCAATCCAGTAAGAAGGTTTTTTCAGGTTAATTACCCTGCCCTGATCATTAATACACCTCAATGGCAGTAAACCAAAGGGTAGGAGTGGCTCAGTGGCATCTAAAAGGTAACTTTTATCGCCGATATTTACTTTAGCAACAAGGTAATTAAAATCACTTATTACCGGATAAAGTTTATTTACAGTTCCATTGTCGCGGGTAGAGAGAATCACCCCTTCGGCATCTAAATTGGCTGCTGAGAGGGCTGCGATTAAATTCAGATTGATATCCGCAACATTACCAGATCGGTTTTCGAGTGCTTTTTTAATATTGTCTACAGCGTATTTTCCGTAATAATTATCCCACTTAATCTGCTTTTTAATGTAATTAAATATGGCTTTTGCTTTCTCCAGATCATCATTGCTTCCTTTCGTAATTACCGGGATAAGATCTTTAAAAACATCCTTTCTTTTCATCTGCGCCCCTAATGATTTATCAGTTGATAATTCATAATCAACATCTTTCCATGTTTTGGTATATGAAGTTTTGCTTCCATTTAAACTCTGAACATCAGAAAGCTCAAAATAAATGGCTGATTTAAAATTGCTGGGCGCGGTCATGTTATCTTCCTCAATAAATGCAGGAATATCTTTCATCTGGTAAGTAATTTTCGAACAATCTATTGCCGTGCCAGATAAACGCAGACATTCCTTGCTCAATTCTACTTTTTGATCAGTAAGTTTCTGAAATCCCCTTAAAGAAACATTGTAATTGTAAATTCCGGGGATGTAAACTAGGTATTCGCTCACTACCTTGGGTATATCACTTTGGAACTCCCAGGTTTTAAAGTTAAACATATTTGGCGACCTCAGTTTATAACTATATTCGATAATAGAACCTTCTTTAAGGTTGGGAAGGGTAAATTTGGTAAGCCTGGTATATTTAGAGCGGTTTTCGGTAAAAACGGCTTTTTTATCCATCACCGTTTCTACAAAATTATTTTGGATATAATTAAAGGTAGAAGCTTTTAACTCGCTGATTGTTTCTTCGCGGGTATCGTCTTTATACGTAGGAATAATAATATTGGCCTCTTTAAAACCTTCTTTATTATAAATTTTGATTTTTACATGGTGTTCAAAAATCAGTTCCATACTTCCTGTATTGTCATCCCTTTGGATGGAAGCCGTACCGAATTCTTTTAGCACAATAGCATTGGCGTTACTATCTAATTTTTTCCTGTCGAATTCGTAATCGTCGTAAGTAATGGCTCCGTAGTTGAAATTTTGTGCCTGAGCAGCCAGCGATAAAAATAAGAGAAATAGTAAAGTTAAGGTTTTATTCATTTGAGCGATAATAAATTGGTGCAATTTAACCCTACAAACTAACATTCAGAAATAATTTGACAATTAAATTTAGAAATTAATAAAGTTGTTTTAGAGAACTAATGAAACCTTTTTAGCACTTTTGAAAAAAATGAATTTGACATTCCGATACAAATCTAATGTCGCCAATCTCACATCATAAGAAATGAAATTAAATTTAAAGCGCCCTTTAGCATTTTTTGATTTAGAAGCTACTGGAATAAATGTTGGAGCAGATAGAATTGTAGAAATTGCGATTTTAAAAGCCATGCCGGATGGTTCTGAAATTGTTAAAACCTGGCGTGTAAATCCTGAAATGCCGATTCCTTTGCAAACTTCGTTAATTCACGGTATTTATGATGAAGACATTGCCAATGAGCCAACATTTAAAGCTTTGGCGGTAGAAATTGCCGAATTTATTGGCGAAAGTGATCTGGCGGGCTATAATTCCAATAAATTCGATATCCCGATGCTTTTAGAAGAATTTTTAAGGGCTGAGGTGGATTTTGATATGGCCAACCGCAAATTTGTTGATGTACAGAACATTTTCCATCAGATGGAACAGCGTACTTTAAAAGCGGCCTATAAGTTTTATTGCCAGGAAGATTTAATTAACGCCCACGCTGCAGAAGCTGATGTAATTGCAACTTATAAAGTTTTACTCGGCCAGTTGGAAATGTACAAAGAAACTGAATTTGAAAGCAAACAAGGTGTTAAAAGCATTCCGGTTGTAAATGATGTGGATGCCTTGCATATTTTTACCAATATTAATAAACCGGTAGATTTTGCCGGCCGTTTGGTTTACGATGATAACGATCAGGTGTGTTTTAATTTTGGAAAGCATAAGGGCAAAACCACTCATCAGGTATTTAGTGTAGAGCCAAGTTATTATGCATGGATGAAAAATGGTGATTTCCCTTTATATACGAAGAAGAAATTAGATGAAGAATGGGCAAAATTCAATGCCAAGAAAAACGAAAACAGAGCTGCAAAACCACAAAATCCTGCACCTGCAAATAAACCTCCATACCAGCCAAAACCTCAACCCAAAAAAGAAAAACCTGCAGAGCCGATTAATACGGATATGTTGGAACAATTGAAAATGAAGTTTGGTAAATAAATATTTGATTAACTGTTTAAGCTGCTTAATCGGTTACTGTTAATGTTTACTTGTATAAATTAACCGCCAGGCGCCATGCGTTAAGCGCTATGCTAAGAAAAATGAAATCCTTACCAATATTTAGTTTATTAATATTAAGTGCGTTTTGTTTAAACGCGCAAACAACGTTGCCTATAGCATCTGAATTTCAGAAAACCTATCAAAAGGAAACCAGAAGTGCCAATGGCAAACCTGGTAAAAACTATTGGCAAAATAGCTCTAAGTACGATCTGAATGTAAATTTTAATCCTACCAGCAGGTTGTTGAAGGGAAAAGTACAGGTAACCTATACAAATAACAGTCCTGATACGCTTAAAGAGATCTGGTTTAAACTTTATCCGAATCTCTACAAAAAAGGAACACCTCGGAAATCAAAATTTGCAGAATCTGATCTTGGTGAAGGTGTTGCGATAGAAAAATTGCTTGCCAACGGCAAAGCAATAACCGATTTTAAAATAGATGGAACCAATATGACTGTTAACGTTGCAGCAGTATTGCCTGGTAAAACCATTAGTTTTTCAATAGATTACAATTATACCCTTAACAAGGGTTCGCATATGCGTACCGGTCAGGTAGATGAAGGTTCACATTTTGTGGCCTACTTTTTTCCCCGTATTGCAGTTTATGATGATGTTGATGGATGGAACAAATTTCCTTATACTGGTGCCGAAGAGTTTTACAATGATTTTGATCAATTTAATGCTTCGATAACGGTACCCGGTGGATATGGAGTTTGGGCTACCGGAGATTTGAAAAATCCTGCAGAAGTTTTCCAGAAAGATGTTGTTTCGAGAATGCTTTCTGCCGAAAAAAATGATGCTGTGGTAGATGTAATCACGGATAAAAACCTGGCAGATAAAAAAGTAACGCAGCCCAATGCTTTTAATACCTTTAAGTTCGAAGCGAAAAATGTAACGGATTTTGTTTTTGCCCTTAGCGACCATTATTTATGGAAATCGAGCAGTTTGGTTGTTGATCCAAAAACGAAAAGAAGAACCCGTGTTGATGCTGTTTTTAATCCAAAACATAAAGATTATTATGAAGTAATCGATTTTGCCCGTAAAACAGTAGAATCAATGAGTTACACCTTTCCGAAATGGCCTTTTCCTTATAACCACGAAACTATATTTGATGGGTTAGACCAAATGGAATATCCAATGATGGTAAATGATAATCCAGTAGATAATCGCGTAGATGCGATTACCTTAACAGATCATGAAATTTTTCATACCATGTTTCCTTTTTATATGGGTATAAATGAAACCAAATATGGATGGATGGACGAAGGTTGGGCAACAATAGGCGAGTGGTTGATCTCGCCAATGATCGATTCTACTATTGTAGATGAGTATGGCGTTCAACCTACAGCATCCTCATCTGGAGGCAAAGATGATACACCAATTATGACCTTAACTCCTGATTTAAAAGGATCGGGATCATTTACCAACTCTTATCCAAAACCTGGTTTGGCTTATCTTTTTGTTAAGGATTATCTGGGTGATGAATTATTCACCAAAGCTTTGCATACTTATATTAAAAACTGGAATGGCAAGCACCCAATGCCGTACGATTTTTTCAACAGTATAAACGAGGGTAGTGGAAAAAACCTGAATTGGTTTTGGAAAGCCTGGTTTTTTGAGGGCGGTGTAACCGATATGGCCATAAAATCAGTCGATAAAACTTCTGATGGTTATACAATTATAATCGAAAATAAAAGCATAAAGCCTTTGCCAATCGATTTAACTTTAACTTATAAAGATGGATCTACAGAAAATAACCACAGTACTATTGGTGTTTGGGAAAAAGGAAATCAACAGGTTAAGATTGAAATAAAAACCACTAAAAAGTTATCAAAAGTGGTAATGGGCAATCCGCACACGCCAGATAAAGTAAAAAGCGATAATAGTTTCTCTGTAAATTAGAATGATTTGAGGAAGTTGAGTTTTTAAAAGCTTGGCTTCCTTTCTTAAACATTTACTATTGCTTAATTAATAAGTTTAATTTTATACGCAGGGAAGTAGTTATCGCAACTTACCATATACAATTTTTCGGTTAGGGACTGCGATATCATTAATCTATCAAAAGGATCATTATGGAAATGATCTAGCTTAGAAAGCTGAATAATATGGCTCATTGTAATGGGCAATATATCAAAGCCACTTTTTTCAATTATATCAAATATTTCTTCTATCGTTGAGTTTAATTGTAATCTGCCAAGCGCATATTTAATTGATAATTCCCAGTATGATGCTAAACTGACAACGCATTTGTTGTTGGGATCTTCGATCAGGCTTTTAATTTTTTTTGAGAGTTTGGTGTCATTCGTGATAAACCAAATTACAATGTGCGTATCAAGCAATAAATTCATTAAATGTAATTCTCAAAACCTTCGATCGGATCGTTAAAATTATTTTTAATGGTAATTAAACCCTTCCCTAATCCGGCTACTCTATGGTTTTGTTTAGTATTTGATTTCTCCTTGGCTAATAAAGAATCAATATAATCTGATACCCTTTTTTTTAATTCTGTAGGTAGGTCTGCTAATTTTGTATATAATTGAATATCAGTCATAATATCAAATGTAGCAAAGATTTTTCATTATTCTGGCTTCAAAAAATCAATATTTCTTTTTAATCCTGCAAATTTGGTGCGTTTCACAGCTGATCCCTTAAACACTTTTTTGAAAACATCATCTGTAATTTCTGTTAAATCATTTGCATTCAAATCCAGTAATCCATTTTCAGGTTTAAAGGCGTTTTCGTTATGAACTTTTGAAAACCGGTTCCATGGGCAAACATCCTGACAAATATCGCAACCGAACATCCAATTGCTCATCTTCTCCTTAAATTCGTTCGGAATCTCATTTTTAAGCTCAATGGTGAGGTAAGAAATACATTTCGTACCGTCAACAACTTGCGGGGCAATAATTGCATCAGTAGGGCAGGCATCCAAACAGCGGGTGCAGCTTCCACAATAATCAGCCTGGTAAGGATGATCATAATCCAATTCTAGGTCAACAATTAATTCAGCAAGGAAAAAAAATGAACCATCGGTTTTACTGATTAAGTTGGAATTTTTACCAATCCAGCCAATACCCGATCTTTTTGCCCAGGCACGGTCTAAAACCGGTGCAGAATCTACAAAGGCCCTTCCAGAAACCTCTCCAATGTTTTCTTCAATAAAATGAGTGAGTTCCTTCAGTTTCTCTTTAATTACAGTATGATAATCTTGTCCGTAAGCATATTTTGATATTTTCGGTGCATCCGGATCTGATTGCTTTTCGTTGGTGTAATAGTTTAATGATAAGGAAATTACCGATTTTGCCCCATCTACCAGTAACCTTGGATCGAGGCGTTTATCGAAATAATTTTCCATGTACTTCATTTCGCCATGTCGGTTTTGGTTCAGCCAGTTTTCAAGCCTCGGTGCTTCTTCTTCAAGAAATTCAGCTTTCGAAATGCCACAGGCCATAAAGCCCAAACGCAAGGCTTCATCTTTGATCAATTGGCTATATTTTGCAGAATTGTTATACACCTAACTGCAAAGATAAGGCTTAGGATTTAAAACATTTTCATTAATCGCTTGTTCTAAATACTGAAACTAAATTAATTGATTATGGTTCATCCAGAATGGCATAACAACTGGAATGGAGAACTTTTAGAGTATTAGCTATGGAAAATATAGATCCGCAACATACGGAATCAGGAGAAGCTCCTAAACCGATTGAAAAAGATTACGAAAGTCATAAACAAGATCCAGGACCAGCAAAGCCTGCTGTAACGGAAAAAGACGAAAACGGTGCGGGACAAGCCTTAAAATGGGTATTGCCAATAGCAGTTATTATTGGTCTGATTATCTGGTTTGTGATGAGAAAATAATTAGCTTTAGATTTAAAATGAAAATGCCGGCTCATTAATTTGACCGGCATTTTTTATGGCTTGTTATTTTAAAAGTTTAACCTGGTAAAGATCTTTTCGGCGGTCTTTAAGCACTTTTACTGTTCCGTAATGATGAAGTTCGTCCAGTAAGTGCAAATCAACATCCACTACCAGCACCATTTCTGTGTTCGGCGTAGCTTCTGCTTTTATTGCATTGGTTGGAAACGCAAAATCGGAAGGTGTAAACACGGCAGATTGCGCAAATTGAATATCCATATTATTTACCTTTGGTAAATTACCTACACAGCCTGCAATGGCCACGTAGCATTCATTTTCAATTGCTCTTGCCTGTGCACAATGGCGAACGCGAGTATAACCGTTCTGTGTATCAGTTAAAAACGGAACAAACAGAATCTGCATGCCTTGATCGGCATAAATGCGGCTTAACTCCGGAAATTCTACATCATAGCAGATTAAAATACCCACTTTACCACAGTCAGTATCAAAAACCTGTACTTTATCGCCTCCAATCATGCCATAATATTTCTGTTCATTTGGCGTAATGTGTATTTTTCTGTACTCATCTATTTTGCCGGTGCGGTGGCAAAGGTAGGTTGCATTATAAAGCTTGCCATCCTCAATAAGCGGCATACTACCTGTAATGATATTTGTATTGTAACTCAGTGAATATTCATGCATTTTTTGTACAATCTCTTCAGTTTTTTCGGCGAGTTTGCGCATGGCCTCAATTTCTGGTAAGTGATTGTAAGGTTGCAGTAATGGCGTGTTAAATAGCTCCGGAAACATTACAAAATCTGATTTGTAACCGCTCAACGCATCAACAAAAAATTCTACCTGCTCATAAAATGCTTCCATATTCGGGAATAAACGCATTTCCCATTGCACCAATCCTAACCGGATGGTCATTGCTGATCGTGCTGAAGCATCTATACCCTGGTAATAAATATTGTTCCACTCAATTAAGGTGGCATATTCTTTTGATTCTTTATCGCCGGGTAAATAGTTTTTCAATACCTTTCTTACGTGAAAGTCATTGGAAATTTGGAAAGTTAGCGTAGGATCGTAAATTTCTTTGGATTTAACCTTATCGATATATTGTCGCGGACTAAGTTTTTCAGCATATTCGTGGTAACCTGGAATTCTACCTCCGGCAATAATACTTTTTAAATTCAGGCTTTCGCAAAGTTCTTTCCGGGCTTCATATAACCTTCTTCCTAAACGCAAACCGCGAAACTCGGGGTGAACGAAAATTTCGATGCCATAAAGTGTATCTCCGTTCGGATCGTGTGTGGAAAACGAGTAATCGCCAGTAATGAGTTTATAGGTGTGCCTGTCGCCATATTCATCATATTCAACAATAATGGCTAACGAACAGGCTACTACTTTATCATCAACAGCAATACAAAGCTGTCCTTCAGGAAAAATATTAACTAATTTTGCGATACTTGATTTTGGCCAGATGGAACCACCCATGCTGTCGTATGCCTGGAGCATAGATTCTTTAAGGTCTGCGTAATCTTCGAGCGTTAGCTTACGTAATTCAATATTCATAATGTTTGATTTGTAATTATTGAACATAAAAGTTGCCTTAATGTTTTTTTAAATCTGTTAAACAGGTTTTCTGTTCCGGGATTTAATATATTCCTTTTTAGAATAAATTATTATATTTAGATAATGACGGAAAATGAAATATCATACATCATTCGGGGAAGTATTTTTAGAGTTTATAATGCACTTGGACCAGGCTTACTCGAATCTGCTTATGAAGCTGCCTTAAAATATGAAATAGAAAAGGCTGGATTACTTGTGAAAAGGCAGGTTTCATTACCTATGCACTATGAGGAAATTACAGTCGATGTTGGATATAGATTAGATCTTTTGGTAGAAAATAAGGTAGTTATTGAACTGAAATCAGTGGAGTTTATTATGAACGTTCATCATAAGCAATTGCTAACTTATTTAAAGTTGTCAGATTATAAATTAGGTATATTAGTCAATTTTAATACGGATAATATCGCGGATAGTATTTTCAGAAAAGCTAACCGATTAGATCTTTAAATACCTTGTGGCACTTTTCCCACAGATTTAGCAGATCAGGGCCGCAGATTGAAAATATTTTTTTATCAGTATCCTACATGTTCTATCTTTGATGATCTGTGTTTTTTATCTGAGTTAATCTGTGGGAAAAATATTGATGTTAAAACAACTTTCCGGTTTGCCCTGGAAAATTCTTTTTCAAATGTTTATAGGCTGCCTCGGTAACTTCTCTTCCTCTTGAAGTGCGCATAATGTATCCTTCCTGAATCAAAAATGGCTCATAAACCTCTTCAATAGTTCCTTCATCTTCTCCAACAGCAGTTGCAATGGTTTTTAATCCCACCGGGCCACCTTTAAATTTATCGATAATGGTTACCAGAATTCTGTTGTCCATTTCATCGAGGCCATGTTCATCTACATTTAAGGCATCTAAAGCATAGCGGGCTATTTCGGTGTCAATATTTCCGTTTCCTTTAATTTGGGCAAAATCCCTCGTTCTCCGTAAAAGTGCGTTGGCTATACGGGGTGTACCACGGCTACGGCGGGCAATTTCGTAAGCTCCTTCATCACTGATTGGAGTTTTTAATATTTCCGAAGAACGTAAAACAATCGTTGTCAGTAATTTGGCATCATAATAAGCTAACCTGGCATTGATCCCAAAACGGGCCCTCAAAGGTGCAGTTAATAATCCAGATCGGGTGGTGGCACCAACTAATGTAAAAGGATTGAGCGATATTTGAACTGAGCGGGCATTTGGTCCGGTTTCGAGCATAATATCGATCTTAAAATCTTCCATGGCCGAATAGAGGTATTCTTCAACCAAAGGAGATAGGCGGTGAATTTCGTCTATAAATAGAATATCACCTTCATCAAGCCCGGTTAACAAACCAGCCAAATCGCCGGGTTTATCTAAAACAGGACCCGAAGTTACCTTAATACCAGTTGCCATTTCATTGGCAATAATATGAGAAAGTGTAGTTTTACCTAATCCCGGAGGACCATGTAAAAGCACATGATCTAAAGCTTCGCCACGAAGTTTTGCCGCCTGAACAAAAATCTTCAGGTTTTCCATCACTTTTTCCTGTCCGGTAAAATCTTCAAAAGCCTGTGGCCTTAAAACCCTTTCAATATCACGATCGGTAGGGGTAAGGTTGCTTGCTTCAGGATCCAGATTCTCATTCATACAGCAAATATAAAATTAAATGCTAAAAAAATTAGGATTTTTTAAATTTATCAGAAACCACCAGATCTTTTCAGCCGACCTTATATTTATAAAAGCCTTCGCCGGTTTTAGCACCTTTTTTACCAGCAGCTACCATATTTACCAGTAAAGGGCATGGCGCATATTTAGGATTACCAAAACCATCGTTCAAAACTTTTAAAATTGCTAAGCAAACATCTAAACCAATAAAATCTGCCAATTGAAGCGGTCCCATTGGGTGTGCCATTCCGAGTTTCATCACCGTATCAATTTCATAAACCCCGGCAACACCTTCATATAATGTATAAATGGCTTCGTTAATCATCGGCATTAAAATGCGGTTGGCTACAAAACCAGGATAATCATTTACTTCTACAGGAACTTTTTCAAGGCTTTGTGATAGCGACATGATGGTATTCGTTGTTTCATCGCTTGTGGCATAACCACGGATTACTTCTACCAGTTTCATCACCGGAACGGGATTCATAAAATGCATTCCGATTACTTTATCGCCCCGATTGGTTACAGCAGCAATTTGAGTGATGGAAATAGAAGACGTATTGGAAGCAAGAATGGCATGAGCGGGAGCAAATTGATCTAATTCTTTAAAAATATTCAATTTTAAATCTACATTCTCCGTGGCTGCTTCTACAATTAAATCAGCATTTTGAATGCCATCTTTTATTGATGTATATGTTGTAATGTTATCAATTGTTGCTGCTTTTTGGGCTTCGGTTAAGGATCCTTTAGTAACCTGCCTGTCTAGATTTTTTATAATGGTTTGTAAAGCCTTATCCAGCGCAGTTTGATTGATATCAATCAAGTTTACCTGGTAATTGAATTGCGCAAAAGTATGGGCTATGCCATTTCCCATTGTACCAGATCCGATTACTGCAATTTGTTTCATCTTTTAAAGGATTTAAAAAGCGAATTTACTTATTTGAAGCCGAGTTCCATCAATCATTATAATTAAAAATTCAAGCTTGATTAACTGATATGATGATGATTTTTGAATGTTTTTGTATTAATTTTTAATTTAATCAAAAATTTTCACCATCAGTTTTCTATCATATTGGGAATGAAGATTACAGGATGAAAATGACCTTTAATACAATAATTTTTTATTGCCTTATAAGCTTTTAAAATGCTGATTAACAAAAAATAAACTTAAAATTTATTAAATAAAATGTTAACCTTTTAAGGTAACTATTGTATTGACGGAAAGTAGATATACATGGATATTACTTCATTTTAATGTCTTTTTTAAGGGTTTTTAAGCTATTAAGAAAAACAAAAACAGAATTAAATTGCTTTAAAATATAGAAAATAACCGTCGACATTTTTAGAAAATGAAGACGTTTTTATAAAGGTACTTCCTAGTCAATTTAGGTTAGTTAATGATTAGTTAAAATAGAGATCTTGCTGGATAGCAGATCTCTATTTATTTTATCAACCCCTTAAGGAGCTAATCTGGTTTTGGTCCAGATTCCTTTAACTTTTTCGAAATTTATCCTATCGTGCAATCTGCTTCTTCTTCCTTGCCAAAATTCTATTCGTGTAGGTTTTACGATATAACCACCCCAGTGTGCAGGTTTAGGTATACCATCATCATTGCTTTTGGCTTTTAACGCTTCGAATTTTTCTTCCAAAAACCCTCTGTTTGGAATAATCTGACTTTGAGGTGAAGCTACTGCACCAATCTGACTGGCAATTGGCCTGGTGTTAAAATACGTTTCTGAGGTTTCTTTATCCAGTTTTTCTACTGTTCCCTCAATTCTAACCTGTCTTTCTAATTCTGGCCAGAAAAATACCAGAGCCGCATATGGATTGCGCTTTAATTCTTTTCCTTTTGCGCTCAGATAATTGGTGAAAAATCTAAAGCCATCTGTATCAACACCTTTAAGTAAAACGATGCGGGCATCTGGTCGGCCAGTTTTATCAGCCGTAGCCAAAGTCATTACATTCGGTTCGTATATCTGAGCATCAACAGCATGCTGAAACCACTTTTTAAACTGGGCAATTGGGTCTTGATCAACGTCAGATTCATCTAGCGAAGCGCTTTTGTAATCTTGGCGCAGGTTTTGTAGAAATTCATTTGTAACTTGCATTTAACAAAAATAGGCATCTTTTACGGTGTAACAAACGATTATCATCATGCTAAACAATATAAAACCAAAAACAGGCCGCCTGCTCATCTCAGAACCCTTTATGGCCGATCCTAATTTTAAAAGATCTGTAGTATTATTAACCGAACATGGCAATGATGGTACTGTAGGATATATTCTTAACCAGGTAGGAAATTTAATCCTTAACGACGTAATTCAGGATTTATGGGATGCGAAAAACTATATTTATTTTGGCGGCCCGGTAGCTGCGGATACCTTACATTTTATACATCGAAGTTTTGATAAACTACAGAGCGGAGAACCTATCGGCAATGGTTTGTACTGGGGTGGAAATTTTGAAACCCTTAAAATTCTCTTAAATACCAATGCAATAAGTACTGATGAAGTGAAATTTTTTATGGGTTATTCTGGTTGGGACCAAGGACAACTGGATCGGGAGATTGAAGAGAATGCATGGATGGTGAGCGATACTTTTAATCCTGATCTTATTTTTAGTAATGATGATGAAAAACTTTGGCGGGATGTGGTTGTAAATTTAGGTCCGAAGTATGCACATATCAGTAATTTCCCGGTTGATCCGAGTTTGAATTGATCGGATTACTATATTTATAATAAAGTTGTCGTCCTTTAGATTTGTCTAAGTATTTTATTTAGGGATTAATTGAAATTACGATTAGTTTAGCTATGACTAAAATATTTAAAATGTTACCTAACCGGTAGCGGCACATTAATGATTCGTCAAGGTTTTTATGCCTATGGAATGATGCAATCCGCTACCGGTTTTTCTCCCTTAGTGACCAGATAACAATTAGGGAATTACCCATTATTAAGGACTTGGATCGATGGGCTGGAATTAGGTAACTGTTGCAAACATAAAAATAATAAGATGATTGTCACTACAAAATTCTTCATCGGTATCGATGTTTCAAAACCTTATTTCGATGCTTCCCTTATGGCGGTTGTCAGCCATGTAAAACAGGCTGTCGATACTGCCCGATTTGATAACAGTATCACAGGGATCAAAGCTTTTGACAGGTGGCTCAAGAGCCATAGGGTTACTATGGATGAACATTCACTTGTTGTGATCGAAAACACCGGTATCTATCACCGCCTGATCTGGTCTTTCTGCAGCAAGAAAAATCTTCCCATCCACATTGGCAATGCGGCACACATCAAGTGGAGCTTTGGGATAGCCAGGGGAAAGAATGACAGGATAGACAGCCTTCGCTTATGCAACTATGCCTATCGGGAATCAGACTCTTTGACTGCCACACCTCCGTTAGACCCTGTTCTGATACACCTGAAGGACTTTATATCTGCCAGGACAAAGCTGTTGAAGCAGATAACCAGTCTAAAAGTTTCCATTAAAGAGCTGGGAAATGTAAATGAGAAGCCACATCAGAAGCTCATTGAGAGATCGCTGAAATCAGCCATCGATGGAATAGCCCGGTCCATCAAGAATATTGAAATGGAGATCAGAAAAATAATAGGAGAAAACAGGGCTTTCAAAAGCAATTACGAACTTCTGGTCAGCATACCGGGAATAGGACACGTGACTGCCATATACCTTATTGGATGCACAGCTAATTTTGCAGGTAGCCCAAGCGGAAAACAACTGGCCTGTTATGCAGGGGTAGCCCCATTTGAGCACAGCAGCGGCATTAGCATAAAGGGCAAACCAAGAGTTCATAGGATGGCAAACAAGGAACTAAAAAGACTATTGCACCTGTGCGCCTTGTCCGCTATCCAAAATAATCCAGAAATCAGGAACTATTATAACAGAAAAAAGGATGAGGGAAAACATAGCATGAGTATTCTAAACGCCGTTAGAAACAAAATAGTGCTTAGGGTAGCCTCGGTAATAAAAAAACAAACACCGTTCAAAAACAACTATAATTTAGCCGCATAAAATTTGTAATTGTCATAACAATCATCCCGACTGAAACGCAGTGAAATGTAGAAATCTATCAGAACAGATTTCTACATTGTGTTGCACTACGCTCGAAATGACGACGCTTATGATTAACATTTAAGACTCAAGACTATCAGCACTTTCTTCAACTTTTCTTCTCAACTCATCTTTATAAGCCTGCATTTTAACCGTTAAAGATTCGTCAGCCGTAGCTAAGATCTGCGTAGCCAATAAGCCTGCATTTTTAGCTGCATTTAATGCTACTGTAGCAACGGGAATGCCATTTGGCATTTGTAAGATCGATAAAATACTGTCCCAGCCATCAATAGAGTTTGATGATTTTACTGGAACTCCAATTACTGGCAATGTTGTAATGGAAGCAACCATGCCTGGTAAATGGGCTGCGCCACCAGCACCAGCAATAATTACTTTCAGGCCACGTCCTTGTGCTTCTTTAGCATAGTTGAACATGCGTTCTGGTGTTCTGTGTGCAGAAACTACTGTAATTTCATAGTTTATTCCAAATTCTTTAAGCACATCGGCAGCATCTTGCATCACAGGAAGATCTGATTTACTACCCATGATTATTCCTACCAAAAACCCCTCCGCCCCTAAAGGGGAACTTGAATTTCCATCGTTCATATCAATCGTTTTTTTTTTACTCGTGTTATTTATTTATGCTATTGCCACCTTGTTATCGGTTTCCCCTTCAGGGCCTTTGAGTTCTAGACGTTCGTGTATATCGTTTAATTTTTATTCTTTAAACTTTTTGTTTTTCCATCCTGCTATTAGTTCCCCCTTCAGGGGGCTAGGGGGCTTATGCCACTACTTTTAATGTTTTTTGTACAAACCGTGCTTTTTCAATGGCTTTTTCCCTGTCAATATCCACTATGGTTACATGGCCCATTTTGCGGAAAGGTTTTGTGTATTTTTTACCATATAAATGGACATAAACACCATCTATTGCCAATATTTTTTCTAGATTTTCATATTTAGCTACGCCTTCAAAACCTTTCTCGCCAAGTAAATTAATCATAATGGCGTTGGTAATGCTACCGGTATCGCCAAGTGGCAGGTTATATATAGAACGTAAATGCTGTTCGAACTGAGAAACATAATTGCCTTCTATCGTTTGGTGGCCACTATTGTGTGGGCGGGGAGCAACTTCGTTAACCAACAATTCGCCATCTTTACAAACAAACATTTCTACGGCTAAAATTCCGGTAATGTTCATGGCTGAGGCAATATTTTTAGCAATATTCTCCGCTTTTTGCTGCAAACTTTCGGCAAAAGTGGATGGAGAAATTAAAAATTCTACAAGATTGGCTTCAGGATTGAATTCCATTTCTACCATAGGGAAAGTTTTCATATCACCATTGGCATTACGAGCCACAATTACCGCTACTTCTTTGTCAAAATCAACAAGTTTTTCAATAATACATGGTGCATCAAAAGCTTTATCAAGATCAGCAGCACTGTTAATTTTCATTACACCTTTACCATCGTAACCATCTTTTCGCAATTTTAAAATGTATGGAAAATGGAAAGGACTGTTCTCCATATCTTCTTTAGTATTTACAATCTGAAAAGGAGATGTAGGAATATCGTTTTCTTTGAAAAATTGTTTTTGTACGCCTTTATCCTGTATTAAGCGGATTACCCTCGATTGTGGGAAAACCTTTTTGCCTTCTTTTTCAAGTTGCTCCAAGGCATCAATATTTACTTTTTCGATTTCAATGGTAATAATGTCTGCTTTCTTTCCGAAATTATAAACGGTATCAAAATCAGTGATTGAACCATTTTCAAAATAGTTGGAAATATTTTTGCAGGGGGCATCAGGATCCGGGTCTAAAACTAATGTGGTTACGTTGTAATTTATGGCTTGCTGAATGAGCATTCTACCCAATTGTCCGCCACCTAAAATACCTAATTTTAATTCGCTAATCTGTTTTGCCATGCGCTTGAAAATAATGCTACTTTTGTGCAAAAGTAACCATAATAAATTTTATTGATGAATGCTGATGCAATAATTATTGGTGCAGGTGCCTGCGGATTGATGTTTGCGGTGCAGGCAGGCTATTTGGGGAAAAAAGTAATTGTACTGGAAAAAAATGAAAAGCCAGGTGCTAAAATATTGATTTCGGGCGGGGGAAGGTGCAATTATACCAATCAATTTGCATCTGCTGAGCAGTTTATATCGGCCAATCCGCATTTCGTCAAATCGGCTTTTACACAATGGACTGTTGATGATACCATTGGTTTTTTCGAAACCTACGGGATTACAGGAAAAGAAAAAACATTAGGTCAATTATTTCCTGATGATAAGAATGCCAAAGATGTTGTAGAAGTTTTTACTTCCATTTGTGCAGATTTCGGACAGGAAATAAGATGTAATGCTGACGTTAAGGATATCGAAATACTTCCTGAAGGGTTTAAAATAAGCTATGAAAAAAATGGGAAAACGATTATTTTAAAATCTGAAAAACTGGTAATTGCAACTGGTGGTTTACCGATCCCAAAAATGGGTGCTACTGATTTCGCTTTGCGATTTGCCAGAAAGCATGAGCTTAAAATTATAGAAACTGCACCAGCGTTAGTGCCGCTAACCATTACCGGTAAAGATGAAGAATGGTTTGCACAGCTCTCTGGCAATTCTGTTTTTTGCGAAGTAAGCAATAATGAAATCTCTTTTGAAGAAAATATTCTTTTTACACATTGGGGCTTAAGTGGCCCGGCAATTTTGCAGATATCTTCCTTTTGGAGAAGGGGAGAAACAGTTAATTTAAACCTGTTGCCTCATCAAAATATTGTTTCCTTATTGGATGATGAAAGGAAAAATAACGGTAAAACCTTATTATCTACATTATTAAATAGGATTTATACTAAGAAATTTACCGATGCTTTAGGTAAATTTTTGCCTTTAAATAAACCTGTTGCAGCCTTAACAAAATCGGAAATCGATTTAATTGAGCAAACCATTCATCATTTTAAAGTTAAGCCTGCGGGTGATAAAGGTTACGATAAAGCCGAAGTAATGCGTGGCGGGATAGATACGAACGAAATTTCTTCTAAAACGCTCGAGAGTAAAAAGATTCCAAATTTGTTTTTTGGTGGCGAATGTTTAGATGTTACAGGTTGGTTGGGCGGCTATAATTTTCAATGGGCCTGGGCGAGTGGTTTTGTAATCGCACAAAATATTTAACTGTAAAATTTTACAATTGCTTCACCTGTAGAAAGTTAAGAAGGTTTGTGTTTGGAGTTTTTAGTGGCAAGCTAAAATAAACTCCGCAAGTTTCTAAAGCTTGCGAGGTTAGTTTTTCACTACAAATAAACATTAGGCATTACTTCCCATGCCCATGGCTTTTTAAAGGTTTTGAAAGTCCTCATTTGAGAAAAGTATAAAACCTCACTCGTTCTCCGGTTCGCAATATCTCTTCTGTGCAAGTTGCCAACGGTGGTAAATAATTCACGCGTTTTGAAATCGTAAACCCTTTCGGTCATATCGCCGCTGTTTTGGTTAAAATAAAGATTGATTGCACTTGTTAAAAACCAGTCTTTATTTTCAAATTTAAAAGTATAGCCCAATTCCCAACGCCACTCAGAGCCACCTTGAAAGCGCAGATAAAGTTGTTGATCTTTAATGGTAATTTGTTGTAGTGGATCGCCTAATTTACCTCCTTCTTCCGATCGAAGAATAAAGTCATTGTTCTGGGTAGATAAATGATACGCTCCTGTTGATTTATCTTTAAAAAAAATGGCCAATATTCTCGGCTTTTGCGTTTCTTTTATGATATCGGTATTGTTGTCGCCATAAACGCGTGTTTCATCTATAGTTTTGTTAAATTCAAAAACCAAAGCTAAATCATCTGTCGCATCATTGTTAAGGTCACCATAAACCCGGTCAATAGCAGTCCAGTTGGCAGGTGTAAATTGTTCAGCAGAAGTACCTTGCGCTTTAATTTTGGGAAATACAAATGCTTTTTGCGCAAAGCTGATTTGCACGAAGAGCATCAGGAAGAAAAAACAAAAAACTTTCATTCAGGTAGAAAATGCGTTGATGTATTGTTAAAACGTTTACATAGCGGTTTTAGTTTAAAATTGCGTCATTGATTATTCACGCTGAATTTATTTTAGCATCTTTTACGCAGAATAGACCTTGATCAAGATGTAAAATCCGGATAGGGTGACTACGCTATTAATAATTCCCTTACTTTTGCAACAAAAAACAATCCTTCTTGAAAACCGATATACTTGCAATTACGCCACCATTTACCCAACTGAATACTCCATATCCAGCAACAGCGTATATAAAAGGTTTTCTAAACACGAAAAATATCAGTTCTACCCAGGCAGATTTGGGAATTGAAGTTATTTTAAGGCTTTTTTCTAAAAAAGGCCTACAAGATTTATTTATCCAAACAGAAGATAATCTTCTTCCAAAAAGCGATAACTCGCAAAGGATTTTTGCACTCAAAAATGAATATTTAAAAACTATTGATGCTGTAATTGCCTTTTTACAAGGAAAAAACCCAACATTGGCCTTGCAGATCTGTAGTGATGATTTTCTTCCTCAAGCTTCGCGTTTTGCAACTTTAGAAGAATTGGATTGGGCTTTTGGTGCCATGGGTACGCAAGATAAAGCCAAACACCTTGCCACACTTTATCTCGAAGATATATCTGATTATATAGTTGAATGTATTGATGAAAATTTCGGCTTTAGCCGTTATGCAGAGCGTTTAGGAAGAAGTGCCAATTCGTTTGATGAATTATATGGTGCTTTGATAAAAGAGCCGACATATATTGATCGTATTCTGATTTCGGTTTTGAAAGAAAAGATTGAGGCCGTTCAGCCAAAATTATTTTTAATTTCTGTTCCTTTTCCGGGTAATTTGTATAGCGCGTTCCGTTGCGCACAATGGATTAAGGCAAACCATCCGGAGATTAAGATTTCTATGGGTGGTGGTTTTCCAAATACAGAGTTAAGGTCACTATCGGATGCGAGGGTTTTTGAATTTTTTGATTTCATCACTTTAGATGACGGCGAATTACCAATTGAACTTTTATACCATAATATCACACATCCTTTCCCAACAGAAGCACATTTTTATAAAAGAACTTTCTTGTTAGAAAACGGTAAAGTTGTTTACCGCAATGATGCCTTTAGAAACGATTACAAGCAGGCTGATGTAGGAACACCGGATTATACAGGATTATTGTTGGATAAATACATTTCAGTAATCGAAATTGTTAACCCGATGCACCGCATGTGGAGCGATGGACGATGGAATAAACTTACCATGGCACATGGCTGTTATTGGGGTAAGTGTACTTTTTGCGACATTTCTCTCGATTATATTAAGGTTTATGAACCTGTTGCAGCCAAATTAATTGTAGACCGCATTGAGGATTTATATGCAAAAACAGGACAGAATGGCTTCCATTTTGTTGATGAAGCTGCACCGCCCGCGTTAATGCGCGAAGTTGCCTTGGAAATCATCAGAAGGCAATTGGCCGTAACCTGGTGGACAAATATTCGTTTTGAAAAAAGCTTTACGCATGATTTGTGCTTATTATTAAAGGCATCGGGATGTATTGCTGTTTCTGGTGGATTGGAAGTAGCATCAGATCGCCTGTTAAAACTAATTGATAAGGGCGTAACAGTAGAGCAGGTAGCAAAAGTTACCCGTAATTTTACTGAAGCAGGAATAATGGTACATGCGTATTTAATGTATGGCTATCCTACCCAAACCATACAGGAAACAGTTGATAGCTTAGAAATGGTACGCCAGTTGTTTGAAGTTGGGATATTACAATCGGGTTTTTGGCACCAATTTGCCATGACGGCCCATAGTCCGGTGGGGATGTACCCCGAAAAATTTGGCGTGGTAAAGGACACTGAAGCAATTGGTTCCTTTGCCAATAATGATATTAACTACACTGATAAAACAGGTATCGATCACAATAAATTTAGCTTTGGTTTAAAGAAATCACTTTTTAACTTCATGCATGGAATATGTTTTGATTACGAACTTCAGGATTGGTTCGATTTCAAAATCCCGAGAACAAAAATTCCTGCCGATTTTATTGAGAAAGCTTTACACAACGGAGATCAGTTTAACACCAAACCAACTGCAAAAGTAGTATGGATAGGTAGTAAGCCTGCCACCAGTTACTTTACAAAATCTAAAAAAGGCCATACCTGGGAAATGGCATCGCTTACCTTCCACGATAAAAAGGAAACTTTTACGGTACAAACCAATAAAAAAGAAGGGGAGTGGCTGAATGCTATTTTAGATAAGGTTTCGATAGATAATGAAAAGGTGCTTACTTTTCAAGAAGTTAAAATAGATTTTGAACGGGAAATGGAAAATTTCGAACTTTTTTGGTATTCAAAACCTATTAATACTTTGAGAGAATACGGTTTATTGGTCTTGTAAATTCTTATTATAAATCTTCATTTCGAGCGATTGCAACAAAGTCGAGAAATCTGTCTAGGTCTATCTTTCCATTCCGCTGCGGTATAGGGAGGATAATCAATAATTTAAAGATGGCATTAGCTTTACATCTTCATTTTAAAACGTGTAAGGAAATAGAGGATGCAGATCAATATAATTGAATTTAAGATCAGCAATAACCAGGATGGCGTAGATTTCCGATCTTTAATCACCGCTATTAAAGAGGTGATAAAAGCCATTGCAATCAGTGCCAGGAATAAGTTTACAGTTTGTATACCCAGAATGTAATAGCCGCTATAAGAAAATACAAGTAAACTAAGTATTAAAAATATAACACAGGCAATGGTATAGCGCTTGTTGGGTTTCATATAAGCAAATTGTAAATAGATGAGGTGTTTAACTTATATTAAATGATTACCTATTTATTAAATAAATGCAGGCTTAAAGATTTATTCGACTTACCAAGCTAACGTTTTTAACCCTTCGATTTTTAAGAAATGTTTATCCCTTGTGCTTAGCTTTAGCTTGTGTTGTATTGCAGTAGATGCGATCCAAATGTCATTTTCAGGGATCGGAGTGCCATTCCTTCTTAAATCTGCCTTAATTTTACCATAAATAAGCGCTGTTTCATCATCGATAATTAAAACTTCGTAAGCTGAAATTAGCTGTTTAATGTTGGAAATATTCTGCTGGATTTTGGTTGAATATTCAGCACCATAACAAAGTTCCCCAATGATAATTGAAGATAAGTATACTTCTGATTTATCAATATGATTTGCAACAGTAATATCTCCTTTAAATAATGCTGATATGATATTGGTGTCCAATAAAACCCTATTTCCAGCCATCTAAGTCGATATTTCCACAATCTTCTTCAATAGCTTTATCAATTAGATCCATATCCGATTTTGAAATCAGCCCTATAAAATCATGGGCTGATTTTTTTTTCGTGCGCCGGGCATGGCAATCGACTATAGGGTTCAAGTCCCGAACACGCTTAGCAGTAGGAAGTGTTAGCTCGAGACAAGGGTGTCGTGGGTGACTGCGAATCTGAAGGAAGTCCGCGGCAAATATGGGGGCTTACGAACAGAAACTGTATACGAGGCGGATTTAGTCCGGGTGATGTTGCGAAACAAACAGAAGCCCAATACTGCACGGGGACTATTACGCAGATACAGAGGCCACATCCATAGGAAGTAGATTGTCTTACCCCGGGAGATCTGAATGAGTTCTGTCAATTGTAAGCGCGATTACAGGAGAAGAAACATTTGGCAGAGATGTTAAATGCCTCAATCAGAAGTCAGCAGCGGTCGTAGTACTGCATTTTTCGGATGCAGAAAGGACCAAATGTTAGGATGGCAAAGGAAACAGGAAGTTTATGGCAGAGCGTTTACAGCGGAACCACATTAGAGAACTGCTTATATGAGGGTAGGACGGAATCCGAGAGTAAATTATAAGAGGAGCTGAGCCGAGCCGTGCAACCAATGTACACAATGCCTGGGAAGGAGTTTTTTTTTTTAGTATTATGCTTGAAGAAATATTAGACATCCGAAATGTACAAAGAGCCTTTAGGCAGGTTACTGCCAATAAGGGTGCTGGTGGTATTGATGGTATGCAGACCGATGAACTTCGCGACTACCTGAATGCTAACTGGCAGGCATTACGGAGTGATATTTTATCAGGCCATTACCGACCGAACGCTGTAAGAAAGGTAGAGATTCCCAAAGGCAGTGGTGGTAAGAGGATGCTTGGCATCCCAACGGTCATTGACCGGTTGATCCAGCAGGCCATCTCTCAATGGCTGAGCCCCAAGTACGAGGGCGACTTTTCCTCTGATAGTTATGGTTTCCGGCCAGATCGCAATGCCCATCAGGCAGTGTTAAAGGCTCAGGAATATCTTAACACAGGTTACACCTGGATTGTGGAACTTGACCTGGACAAATTTTTTGACCGGGTAAACCATGATAAACTTATGCATCTGCTGTCAGTAAAGATAAAGGATAAGCGGACATTGAAGCTTATTCGTCTTTATTTGAGTGTGGGGATCATGGAGAATGGATTGGTCAGCCCAAGAAAAGAAGGAACGCCACAAGGCAGTCCATTAAGTCCGTTACTATCAAATGTTATCCTTCACGAACTCGATGTTAAGCTCGAAGAGCGTGGGCACAGGTTCGTGCGATATGCTGATGATTGCAGTATCTATCTAAGAAGCAGGAAATCAGCACACCGGGTAATGAGAAGTATTTCAGTATATCTGGAAGACTGCCTGAAACTGAAGGTTAACAGGGAGAAAAGTAAGGTTAGCAGGCCAAGCCAAAGTAGTCTGCTCGGGTTTTCATTCTATGGTAGCAAAGAGGGATGGAAGATGCGAATTTCATCCAAATCTCTAAGAGCGATCAAGGAGAAAATCCGGGAGCAAACTAAACGTAGCCAACCAGTTCCATTCCAAGAAAGAATATTAACGCTTAAGGAAATCATTCATGGTTGGGTTAATTATTTCTCTATTGCAGAAGCAAAGAGTCATATGACCAGACTGGACGAGTTGATGAGGACCAGACTGCGGATTGTTCTTTGGAAGCAATGGAAGAGTATAACGGGTAGAGCGCGGAATTTAATGAAGATGGGGTTGGTAAAATCAAGGGCCTATCAATTGGCCAATACCCGTAAGGGGTACTGTAGGACTGCAAACAGCCCGATATTACTTACAACCCTTGACAAGAAGTTCTTTTTGAGGCATGGACTTGATGGATTTACCAATTATTACTATTGGAAAACGACACACCAAACGAAGTTATTCTAACAAACCGCCGTATACCGAACGGTACGTACGGTGGTGTGAGGAGACAGCAGGGAAACTAATTCCCTGCTTCTTACTCGATTCAGTCAGTTCCGTTTTCTTTAAAACTTTTACAATATTTAAATCCTCCAAATCTTTAAGAAGTTGGTATGCCTTATTGTTATTAATCTGAAGCAGTACTGTTTCCATAAATCAAATTTACTCAATATTAGGTTATTATGCTAAAAAAATTAATCACAATGTGGCACAGTAAAAGTCCAGGTTTCTGATTCTCCATTTGGAATAATATATCCATTTCCCCTGCTATTTTCGAACCATAACTTACCCCTTAATTTTTCTCTGGTACCTACCTCATTTAACGTAGCACTATCGTAAAGTCTGCCATTGATCATTACAAATTTAATTTTCTCCGAATTTCTGATATCATCCAGAGGATTGGCATCCATAATTACCATATCAGCAAGTTTGCCAACTTCTAGTGAGCCAATTTCTTTACTCATGCCTAAATAACCTGCTCCATTTAACGTTGCAGCCCTAATGGCTTGTAGCGGACTGAAACCACCTTGTACCAACATCCACAACTCCCAATGAGCACCTAAGCCCTGTATCTGCCCATGTGCACCCAAATTAACTTTTGTACCGCCATCGGCAATTTGTTTGGTTGCTTTTGCAATGTCGATGTGGTTATAATCGCTATATTCTGAAGTGGTTCTGCGCCTGGCCCTTGCATCTATTATGGAACGCGGAGTATACGTCATCAATTTTTCGTTTTCCCAAACATTAGTTCTGTCGTACCAATAATTTTCGCCCCATTGGCCACCATAAGCTACAATTAAAGTAGGGGTATAGCCAACTTCAGTATTGTTCCAAAGCGTAGTAACATCTTTATATACCGGCAAAACAGGAATGCTGTGTTCAATTCCGGTATGGCCATCGGCAACCATATTCATGTTGGTGAAAAAAGTAGATCCACCCTCTGGCACCACTTCCATTTTTAACTGGCGCGCAGCTTCTAAAATTTGTTGGCGTTGCTCTCTGCGGGGTTGATTGTAAGATTTTACTGAAAATGCACCTACCGCTTTTAATCTTCTCAAATTGGCTAAAGCATCATCTAAGCTGTTAATTACCACTTTAAAGTCGCCATCTGCACCATATAAAATTGATCCTGTTGAAAAAACTCTTGGTCCAACCATTCTACCAGCTTTAAGCATTTCGCTTTGGCTAAATACCATTTCTGTATTGCTTGATGGATCGTGTGAAGTGGTTACCCCAAAAGCTAAATTTGCCATATAACTCCAATCGTTTTGAGGGGTAATTCCATCCGGACTGGTGCGTAAATGCGCATGCACATCTACAATGCCCGGCATAATGGTTTTGCCATTCACATCAATTACTTTAGCATTGGCCGGAACATTTACGGCATCAGATTTCCCAATTGCCATAATTTTATTTCCATCCGTAACAATAGTTCCGTTTTCAATCACCTCATCACCTTTCATTGAAATGATTCTGGCACCTTTTAACGCCACTATACCCGTTGGGATATCGGATTTTAATACCAGATTGATGTCGATAGCCGAAGCTTCAGTTTTAGGGATAGTGCCATCAAAATTAAAAGCACTGTTTACATCAACAGTAAAATATTTTGGGCCTAACGTCCAATGTAAATTTTTACTGTCGGCACTCCATTGAATATATGTTCCGCCATCGGTGGTTACTTTTGTAACTGGTATAGCTTTATTACCTGCAGAAGCATCCTGTGCAGTACCAATATTGATCATTGGCGTAATGTAAACATTAAACAATTCGTTAAATGCTAACCATTTATTATCCGGACTGATGACGAATTGATTGGCATATTGCGAGGTAAAATGCGTTCTTTCATTTGCACCATTCAAATCGATACTTTTTAAAGCTTTTTTGCCATCTGCATAACTTTGGAAGTAAATCCGGGTATCGGTATTGTTAAATTGCGGACGGATTCCATTATCTAAAACCAATGTTTTGGCACCACCGGTGGCTGGCATGATAAAAATGCCCGTTCCACGACCATAATTATAGCCTAAAACATCGTTTCCGCTTCCTTTCCTAAAAACTATTTTATCGCCTTTGGTAGAGTATTGTGGCGAATAATAAAAGCCTTTTTCATCACTTAACATAATGGTTTTTCCCGATTTTAGGTCGGTTCGTTTTATTGCTCCACGCAATTCATCACTCCAGGTGGTATAAACTATATATTTTCCGTCAGGACTAAAAGCAGGTTCAAATTCGAAATCCAAACCATTAGTTAACCTTTCTGGTGTTCCGGCTGGTAATTCTTGTTTGTATAAAAATCCGGCAGCGTTAAAAACAATAACTTTTCCATCGGGCGAAGTGGTTAGCTGCCTTAACATCTTTGCCGAAAACTCATTGCTAAAAACCTGCTGCTCAAAATGTAAGGCTTTTTGAACGGTTTGAATGGTATTTGCCTGAAAAGGAATGGTGCTGTTGATCAATGTGCCGATTTCGGTTTTCCTGATTTTACCTTTTGCATAAAAAAGGAGGCTTTTACTATCAGGTGTCCAGGCGAAATTTGGATATACGCCAAAAATAGCCCATGTTTCTTGCTGATCGTGCGATAAATCTTCATTTATCGGCCATTCTTCACCTGTTTTAAGGTTTTGTACATATAAAGTAGATTTTAACCTAACCCTTTTTACAAATGCAATCAAGTTTCCATCCGGAGAAACCTGTGGTCTGCACGCCCCACCCTGTTCATCAATAAGTGTAATTAATTTACCTGTGGTTAAATCCAGCTGGCGGATAGCATAGATGGTACCATTGGGATCTTTACTGTATTCGAAATTAGGCCCCGGACTAACATCTTCACTAAAATAGAGATACCTGCCATCTGGCGAAACATTGGGCTCACCCGCATCTTGCTGATCGTTTTTACGTTTGGTTAGTTGTACGCCATCACCGCCGTTTATATTGTACATCCACATTTCGCCGGCCCCTAATGAACGGCCTGCTGTAAAATGTTTTCTGGCAACTACATATTCGCTATTGGGCATCCACGTAGCATTATTTAATAACCTGAAACTTTCTTTAGTTACCTGTTTTTTGCCAGAACCATCGCGGTTCATTATCCAGATGTTATCTCCACCGCTTTTATCGCTTGTGTAAGAAATATATTTTCCATTCGGGCTAAAACGAGGTTGAACATCCCAGGCCACACCGCCACTAATTAATTTTGCCCCACCACCGGTAATCGGCATTACGTAAATATCACCTAATAAATCAAAAACAATTTCCTGTCCGTCGGCACTTACATCAAGGTTCATCCAGGTGCCTTCATCTGTGTTTAGGGTGAAATTTTTTGTCGTTCCCTGGTATTTTTCAATGTCCCACTTTTTTTCCTGGGCAGTAGAATACAAAAATAATAGGGAAAGAGCGGATAGAAAATAGAGATGTTTCATTATGTAAGGGATAGTTATTTGAATAATTTGTATGGTCGTTTTGTTAAAATGTATTTATCTCAATATTGTGAGCGTTTTTTACTTCTTTTAATAATTAGCTAAAGATCTTTGTAAAGCATTATTTTTTATTAATCCGGGCTGTGCTTCGCGTTTTCAAGCTTTCAGACCCTTATTTCTTGGTGGAAATTGGGACAGGGTGACGCAACTCCGTAGAGAATATGATTTTCAAACTGTAATTCTAACATGCAACTGTCTTGTTTAGCAAAGTTAATAATCTTTTATAGATGATTTTTTCAATTTATGGCAATAATAAATGGCGATTTTGGATTAAATGTATAGTTTTGATACCGCCGATTTATGACAGCAATAGAGATTTTACAAAAATATTGGGGACACCAGGCTTTCAGACCCTTACAAGAAGATATTATTTCTTCGGTTTTAGAGGGGAAAGACAGTTTGGCGTTGTTGCCTACTGGCGGTGGTAAATCAATCTGTTTTCAGGTGCCTGCCTTGGTTAAAGAAGGAATCTGCATTGTTGTTTCGCCCTTAATTGCGCTAATGAAAGATCAGGTAGAAAACCTGAAAGCAAAAGGTATTGAAGCAATTGCCATTTATGCAGGGATGGGAAAACGAGAAATCGATATTTTACTCGACAATTGCATTTATGGAAAAACTAAATTTCTTTATTTATCTCCCGAGCGTTTACTAGCTGATTTAGTGCGTGTTCGCATTTCGTATATGAATGTAAACTTAATTGCGGTTGATGAAGCACATTGTATCTCGCAATGGGGCTACGATTTCCGACCACCTTATCAGCAAATTGCTAAACTGCGCGAAATTCTTCCCAATGTTCCGGTTTTGGCACTTACTGCCACAGCAACTGATTTTGTACGAAAGGATATTGTAGAAAAACTGGAAATGAAAGATCCACAGATTTTTGTTAAAAGTTTTGCAAGAGATAATTTAAGTTATGTGGTTTTCGGTAATGAAGATAAGTATAAAAAACTGATTGATATTTGCCAAAATGTTAAAGGTACAGGCCTTGTTTATGTTCGTAACCGTAGGGAAACCGCAGAAGTATCGAATTTTATAAACCGCAACCAAATTAAAGCCGATTTTTATCATGCCGGACTGGAACGTGATGTGCGTTTCGCAAAACAAGAGGATTGGAAGAATAACAAAACCCGGATAATGGTGGCTACAAATGCCTTTGGGATGGGGATTGATAAAGCTGATGTGCGCTTTGTAGTGCATTTAGACTTACCCGAAAGTTTAGAGGCATATTACCAGGAAGCAGGTAGGGCAGGCAGAGATGAAAAGCGAAGTTATGCTGTATTATTGGCCAATAACGCTGATGTTTTAGGGCTGGAATCGAGGTATCTTGATAGTTTTCCTTCACCAGATGAGATCAGAAAAACTTATCATTATCTTGGTAATTATTTTCAGCTTGCATTTGGTGCAGGAGAGGGTTTGACTTTTACCTTTGATATTGCTGATTTTTGCAAACGATTTAATATTAGTGTTTTAAAAACAATTTCTGCATTAAAATTCTTGGAGCATGATGGTTACATCACTTTATCTGAAAGTGTTTTTTTACCATCAAGGATTATGTTTATTGCCAGTCATGAAGATATTTACCGTTTCCAGATTGAAAATAAGGTTTATGATGGAATCATTAAAACAATTCTGCGTTCGCACGGTGGAGCCTTTGATGGTTTTGTTAAAATTAACGAGGCCGATTTAGCGAAGAAAACCGGATTATCCTATAAAGAAATCGTCGCGTTATTAAATAAGTTGCAAAGTATCGAATTGCTAACTTACATCCAGCAAACCGATCAGCCGCAGTTACAATATGTTAGGTCAAGGGTAGATATGGATCATTTTGATTTGGATGTGAAATACCTTGATTTAAGAAAGGAAATTTTACACAAGCAGATTAATGCGGTTGTTGGGTATGCTTCCTCTCATCTATGCAGAAGCGTTCAATTGCTTAACTATTTTGATGAACATCATGCTACAAAATGTGGTGTTTGCGATGTTTGTTTAGCTGAAAAAAGGGCAGAAAATCAGAACCAGATAGGAGATGAAATTGAGTACGAAATTGTTTCATTACTGCAACAGCAACCTTTAAATCTTGATGATTTGGTTACCAACGTTAAAAATGGAGCTGAAACAGAAAGAATTAATGCCATTAGAGAACTATTAGATGCCGGCAAGATTAAAACAGACGGGAAGAAGTATTATCTTTAGATGTGAGAGTTGAGAGGTGAGATGTGAGAGTTGAGAGTTGAGAGTTGAGAGTTGAGAGTTGAGAGTTGAGAGTTGAGAAAAATGCATCTCAAGTTAGCGATAAAATATTAGTTTTGTGATGAACTATTTAATCAGTGTTACCCAAACAATCAGTATAGTCTTCCGAGAACCGAAAAATCAATGATAGAAAAAGATAATAAGAAAACCATACGCTCCTGGGCTTTCTTCGACTGGGCAAATTCTGCCTATAATTTAGTAATTACTTCGACCATTTTTCCTGTTTATTACGTAGCAATCACCACAACAGAGGCGCATGGTGATGAAGTAACTTTTTTTGGTAAAACCTTTATTAATACCGTTCTTTCTAATTATGCGCTTGCTTTCGCTTACTTATTAATGGTAGTTTTGCTGCCTGTACTATCTTCCTATGCGGATGCAAAAGGCAAAAAGAAATTCTTCATGAAATTGTTTACCTATATAGGATCTTTTGCCTGTATGGGTTTATTTTTCTTCAAATTAGAAACTTTAGAAGCCGGAATTATTTGCTTTGTGCTGGCTGCAATGGGCTATGTTGGCGGTGTAATGTTTAACAATGCCTATTTACCCATAATTGCTTCAACCGATAACCAGGATAAAGTAAGTGCACAGGGATTTTCATATGGCTATGTGGGTAGCGTGATATTGCAGTTAATCTGTTTTGTTTTTGTGCTAAAACCCGAATTATTTGGTATAACGGATAAATCATTGCCGGCTCAAATATCATTTTTGCTGGTTGGTATCTGGTGGTTTTTATTCGCTCAGATTCCTTTTAAGGCGTTGCCTAAAGATGTGCCTAATCCAGGCGCAGTAAACAAGGGAATTATTAAAAGCAGTTTCGGTGAATTTGCAAAAGTGTGGAATCAATTAAGGCAAATGAAGTTTTTAAAAACATATTTAATTGCCTTCTTTTTCTATTCGATGGGTGTACAAACCATTATGCTTGCTGCGGCGGGTTTCGGCGCCAAGGTTTTAAAAATGGAATCGGGCAGTTTAATTGCTGTGATCTTAATCATTCAATTGGTGGCAATCTTAGGTGCATGGATGATGTCGCTTTTAGCCAAAAAAATGGGTAATATTAATGTTTTAATCATCGTAGTTTTGGTTTGGGTAGCTTGCTGTATTTATGGCTATTTTATAATTAATTCTACTCAATTTTACGCCCTGGCCGCCATTGTAGGCCTAATTATGGGTGGTATACAATCTTTATCACGTTCTACTTATTCTAAGCATATTCCGGAAAATACAACCGACACTGCTTCATTTTTTAGTTTCTACGATGCTACAGAGAAATTGGCAATCGTAATTGGCCTGTTTAGTTTTGCACTTATCGAAGGTTTAACACACAATATGCGCCAATCCATTATCGCTTTGGCATCATTTTTTATAGTGGGATTGGTGGTTTTAGTATTCCTAAAAAAAATCGAGCGCAATGAAACCGCAAAATTGTAAGTTTGCAGACTAAAGAATTTGTTGATGAAAGTAGAATTGTTTGTTCCCTGTTTTGTAGATCAGTTATATCCCGAAACCGCTTTTAACACTTTAAGGCTGTTAGAAAAATCGGGCTGTAACGTTACATACAATTCAAAACAAACCTGTTGTGGGCAACCTGCGTATAATGCTGGTTATTGGGATGAAGCTAAGGAAGTTGGTACAAAATTTTTGAATGATTTTACCGAAAACACCTATGTAGTGGCACCTTCAGCTTCATGTGTAGGAATGGTGAAAGGTGGTTTTAACGATCTTTTTACCAATACCATTGTACACAATAAATGCCGTAGCTTGCAATCCAACATCTGGGAACTTTCTGATTTCCTGGTAAATGTGGCCAAAAAAGATTATTTCGGTGCTGAATTAGAAGGAAAGGCTGTTTATCATGATTCGTGCAGTGCATTACGCGAATGCAAAATTAAAGATGAACCGCGCCAGCTACTTGCTAAAGTGCACGGCTTGGAAATGATTGAAATGGAAGATACGGATATGTGCTGCGGTTTTGGAGGAACTTTTGCCGTAAAATTTGATGCCATTTCATCTGCTATGGCTGAGCAAAAGGTTAACCATGCTTTAGCACAACAAGCAGATTATATTATCTCGACCGACTTATCTTGTCTTTTACACCTTCAGGGTTACATCGAAAAAAATAACCTCGCCATTAAAACCATGCATATCGCAGATGTATTGTGTAATGGCTGGTTGGAGAGTACAGAATATTAGCCTCCAGCCATGGTCTGTGTCCTCACAGACCATCATTATCATTATCAAAAATTTCGGTCTGTGAGGACACAGACCGAGGAGAAATAATTTAAACCTCGCAGGTTTTTAAAACCTGCGAGGTTTTATTTTAAAAGAACCACAGTTTTTTGTTAAATAAACCTGACCGTCAGCGTTATCCCGATTTAAAGATCAATTTTTAATTAAAGAGTATGTTCAATCGGGATTAAGCAGAGGGCAGGACTACTGCAACCAAAGAACCACTGCAATTGCTTTTCAAAAAATAAGCTCTATTGTAAAAAATAAATTACATCTTCCTTTAAACACCCTGTCCAGCGAATCCATCCATTGATTTTAACACAATTTAACAGCTTTACGTAACAAGCAGCAATATCTTTGTTAAACCTTTTAAAAGCTTTCGTATCTAACAAGAAAACAAAATCATAATGAAAAAAATATTCATCGCTTTACTTGGAGTTATGTCCATTGCAGGTTATGCAAATGCGCAGAAAAAAACTTCCGGAGCAATTCAATTCGAAAATACAATCGATCCGGCGGCTATGGCTTCGGCCAGCGGTATACAATTAACCGATCAGATGAAGGCGAGGATGCCATCATCAAGCAAAAGCAATTTCGAACTGTTATTTACGGCTACAAACGCGAGTTATATGCCAGTTGAAGAAACTGAAGATAGTAATGGTGCAGGTGGTGGCGGTGGCGGCATGGGCCGTATGATGATGCGTTTTGGTGGCGGTGGTGGTAACCGTGAGTATTATTATACATTCGCCGATAAAGGACTTACGGAGGTATTCGATCTCAACGATACCACTTATTATATGCCAAGTAAATTAACTTTGGCAAGCTCAGGACCAATTAGCTCGTTTAGAATGGGTGGTGGTAATCCTAACGATACCACTAAAGCAAAGCCTGCTCCGGCACCAACAATTGAAGTGGTTAAAACAGATTCGACCAAACAGATTATTGGTTTTACTTGTCACCAGGCCATTGTTAGATCTACCAAGGCAATTAAAATATTGGATATGGATAAAAATGTAGTAGAAGAAACCAAAATCTGGTACACAAAAGATTTGGGCTTCGATTTTTCTCCCAACCCAAATATGTGGACAGAAGGTGCGGTATTAGCGATTGAGGGTAGAGGCAATAGTTCGATTGCAAAAAGTATAGAATATAGAAACGTAAGTTCCAAAGATGTAACTGCACCTAAGAAAGCAAAATTGATTACTGCTGAAGAATACAAAGCTAAAATGGAGAACATGATGAAACGTTTTAGACAAAACAGACCAGGTGGTGGAGGTCAAATCAGATCTTTTGGTATAAATTAATTCTATATAGTTTACCATATAGAATAGCGTAAAATATGACTACACCCAGTAAGATGGGTGTAGTAAGCCCTGAAGTTTTAAGCTTTCAGGGCTTTTTTGTATCATTTTTGAAATCCTTGGCTTTAGTTTTTGCTGCTAAATGAAGAATAACTATTATTGGGGCTTACAATAATCTGACCAAGGTGATAACAACGGAAAACAAGACCAACTTACTTGCAACAAAACAACATTTCGAAATTTTAGATGGATTACGGGGCGTAGCCGCAATTGTGGTAGTAATATACCATTTTATGGAAATCGCCATTACCGATTACAATAAAAATTTCCTTTCACATGGTTTTCTTGCGGTCGATTTCTTTTTCTGTTTATCAGGCTTTGTAATTGCCTATGCCTACGATACCAGGGCACCACACATTGGGCTTATGCAATTTTTTAAATTGAGGTTAATCCGTTTGCATCCACTTGTTGTTATTGGTTCAATTTTAGGTTTGCTCACTTTTTTATTCGATCCCTTTAGCGATTTTTATCCTGTTTATGGCTTTGGAAAAACTTTATTACTGTTTTTAACATCCGCATTTTTAATTCCATATCCGGTTATGCCCGAAAGGTACACCAATCTTTTCTGCTTAAATGCGCCTGCCTGGTCGTTATTTTGGGAATATATTGCGAACATCTTTTATATTCTTTTGTTGTATAAACTCAATAAAAAAGTGTTGTTTGCACTCGTTTTGGTTGGCGCAGCATGCATTTGTTACGTAGCTTTAAAAGTTCCCAATTCGAATTTGAGTGGCGGCTGGGGCGGCCAAAATTTTTGGGATGGAGGCGTTAGGGTACTCTATTCATTCTCTGCCGGAATGCTCGTTTACCGATTTAACTGGATCATTAAAAATAAACTTGGCTTTTTAGGTATGATTGTACTATTACTTGCGGCCTTTCTTTTCCCTTATAGAGATGCTTACAACTGGATTACCGAACCTATAATTGTACTGTTTTATTTTCCACTGTTGGTAGCTTTAGGTGCCGGGGCAACATTAAATCATGGATCAAAAAATCTTTGCAAACTATCTGGCGATATATCTTATCCTTTATACATGACTCATTATCCTTTTGTTTGGGTATTCCTCACGTATGTTGCCGTGGTTAAACCAACTATGTCAACTTTGTGGGTGGTAATTCCTGTATCGGTAATGCTTTTAATTATTTTAGCTTATCTGATCATGAGGTTTGTAGATATTCCATTGCGTAAATATTTGAAAGCTAAATTTTTATAAGTCGGTACTTGCCAGTATTCAATTTTTACAGTCGTTACCCTTAACTTATTTCAGGGTAAGTTTTTAGGTCAGATGCTAAATCAATCTAGCATGACAACTTTGTTAGGCAGGCATAAAATAATCAAGTCAGCAAATAATTAGTATAGGCCAAATCAATATATAATTACCGTGTTCATGTGTGTTTTTAGAATCTTCACCTTGCTTTTTAGTCTGAAAATGCATACATTTGTACAAAATAAAATCACATTGTAAGTGATCTTTAAATCTTTTTTATTTAAAATTTAAATCATAGTTGTAGATGATTAACATTACTTTACCTGACGGCTCCGTTCGTCAGTATGAAAAGGGCACTTCTGCCCACCAAATTGCATTGTCAATTTCTGAGGGTTTAGCCCGTAACGTATTAGCCGCTGAGGTTAATGGCGAAGTTTGGGATTCAACAAGACCAATCGAATCTGATTCATCAGTGAAATTATTGACCTGGAATGATACTGCCGGAAAATCGACTTTTTGGCATTCATCCGCTCACTTAATGGCTGAGGCTTTAGAAGCACTTTATCAAGGCACCAAATTTGGTATCGGGCCGGCTATAGAAACTGGTTTTTATTATGATGTAGACTTTGGCGACCGTGAATTTTCTTCGGACGATTTCAAAGCCATTGAAACCAAAATGATCGAACTGGCTAAGCAAAAGGAAACTTTTGTGCGCGAAAGTGTAAGCAAGGCTGATGCAGTGAAATATTTTACCGAAAAAGGCGATGAGTACAAACTCGATTTGATTGATGGCCTTGAAGATGGTAAAATTACTTTTTATACCCAGGGTTCGTTTACTGATTTATGCCGTGGGCCGCACATTCCAAATACAGGTTTTGTAAAAGCCGTAAAACTGATGAATGTAGCTGGCGCGTACTGGCGAGGTGATGAAACTAAAAAACAGTTAACCCGTATTTATGGAGTAACTTTCCCTAAGGCGAGCGAGCTTACCGAATATCTTTTGATGATTGAGGAAGCTAAAAAACGCGATCACCGTAAATTAGGAAAAGAGTTGGAGTTATTTGCCTTCTCAGAAAAAGTAGGCATGGGCTTACCTTTATGGTTGCCTAAAGGAACTGCTCTGCGCGAACGTTTGGTTAACTTTTTAACTAAAGCACAAGCTAAAGCAGGCTACGAGCAAGTTGTAACCCCACACATCGGGCATAAAAATTTATATGTAACTTCTGGTCACTGGGAAAAATACGGTAAAGATTCTTTCCAGCCGATTAAAACCCCGCAAGAAGGAGAGGAGTTCTTTTTAAAACCGATGAACTGCCCTCACCACTGTGAGATTTACAAAACAAAACCACGTTCTTACAAAGATCTTCCGGTTCGTTTTGCAGAGTTTGGTACCGTATACCGTTACGAACAAAGTGGCGAGTTACATGGTTTAACCCGTGTACGTGGTTTTACTCAAGATGATGCTCACTTATTTTGTATGCCTGAGCAGGTGAAAGAAGAGTTTAAAAAAGTAATTGATTTAGTGCTTTATGTATTTAAATCATTAGGTTTTGAAAGCTATACTGCACAGGTTTCATTAAGAGATCCAGAGAATAAGGCAAAATATATTGGTTCTGATGAGAACTGGAGACTATCTGAAAATGCAATTATCGAAGCAGCTGCAGAGAAAGGCTTAAATACTGTTGTAGAATATGGCGAAGCTGCATTCTATGGTCCTAAGCTTGATTTTATGGTGAAAGATGCTTTGGGTAGAAAATGGCAGTTGGGTACCATTCAGGTAGATTACAACTTGCCAGAGCGTTTTGAATTGGAATATACTGGTAGCGATAACCAGAAACACAGACCGGTAATGATCCACCGTGCGCCTTTTGGTTCATTGGAAAGATTTATTGCCGTTTTGATTGAACATTGCGCAGGAAACTTCCCGTTATGGTTAAGTCCGGAACAGTTTATTGTACTTCCTATTTCAGAAAAATATGAAGAATATGCAAAAAAAGTTTTAGATGAACTAAATAATTCCGATATTCGCGGGCTGATTGACTTTCGTGATGAGAAAATCGGTCGCAAAATACGCGATTCGGAAGTTAAAAAGATCCCATACATGCTCATTATCGGTGATAAAGAAATGGCAGAAGGAAAAGTTTCTGTCCGTAAACATGGTGAGGGAGATTTAGGCGAAATGACGTTGGAAGAATTCAACAATTTATTAAGAAAAGAAATAACAGTTTAAATTAAAATAGTACAAATTTGGCATTAGGAAGACCAGGATTTAACAGGGGACCACGTCCGCCTTTTAAGAAAAAAGAAGCAGAGCATAACATTAATCAGTATATAAAATCGCCCGAAGTGCGTTTAGCTGGCGATAATGTTGAACCGGGGATTTATCCTTTGGCGAAAGCTTTGGCGCTTGCTGATGAACTGGAATTGGATTTGGTAGAGATTTCTCCAAATGCCGTACCACCGGTTTGTAGGATTATTGATTACAGTAAATTTGTTTACGAACAAAAGAAAAAGCAGAAAGAAATTAAATCAAATGCTAAACAAACTGTAATTAAGGAGATCCGTTTTGGCCCTAATACCAACGATCACGATTTCCAGTTTAAATTGAAGCACGCTATAAGCTTTTTAGAGAACGGTGAGAAGGTAAGGGCTTATGTGCATTTTAAAGGTAGAGCAATTGTATACAAAGAGCAGGGAGAAATTTTATTGTTAAAATTTGCTCAGGCTTTGGAAGATGTAGGAAAAGTAGAGTTATTACCTAAATTAGAGGGTAAAAGGATGTTCCTTACAGTTGCACCTAAAGTAGCAAAAAAATAAAAATAGGTTTATAAATTAAAAAACAGGTTATGCCAAAAATGAAAACCAATTCCAGTGCTAAAAAGCGTTTTTCGCTTACTGGAACAGGTAAAATCAAAAGAAACAACGCATACAAAAGTCACATCTTAACAAAGATGAGTACTAAACGTAAACGTGCCTTAGGTCAAGCAAGTATCGTATCTGATGCTGATATGGGTAACGTTAAACGTATGCTTTGTATCGGAAAGTAATTTATTAATTCACCAGGTATCAGGCTTTAAGTTTCCGGTTAAACGGAACGCCGCTTGCCAAAAAACAACAACAACATGCCACGTTCGGTAAACGCAGTAGCTTCGAGAAGAAGAAGAAAAAAAATCCTTAATCTAGCCAAAGGCTATTGGGGAGCAAGAAGTAAGGTTTATACTGTTGCTAAAAACACAGTAGAAAAAGGTTTGCAATATGCATACCGTGACCGTAAAGTTAAGAAAAGAGAATTCCGCGGATTGTGGATCCAACGTATCAACGCTGGTGCACGTCAACACGGTATTTCTTACTCTCAATTGATCGGTAAATTAGCTTCAAAAGAAATCGGTTTAAACCGTAAAGTATTGGCTGATTTAGCAATGAATCACCCAGAAGCTTTCAAAGCTGTAATTGATGCAGTAAAATAGAAATTTTCGCTTCGGCGACAATCATATTTAAAAAAAGTCCTGATGTAAATCAGGACTTTTTTTTGTGGCTTAGTTTTTTGAAAATCTAATATAATCCCAGTTCTGCTAAGCTGGCAAACTGTAAACCATCCTGTGCCGTATTCAAAATCACTTTGAAATACTGGAATGTTTTTGCACTGCCAAAATCAAAGTATTGCGGTCCGTTTACATTTTGTGCCACGTAATTATTAACGGAAGTAAAGTTTACCCCATCTGTACTGGTTAACAATTCAAAACTCTTTACCGCCCTGCTTAAGCCACTTCTTTGTGTTAAACTTAAGCCTGTAGCTGTTTTTGAAGCACCCAGATTAATTACGATTGTATGCGGATAACTTGTTGCCGAACTGCTCCATCTCGAGTGCCAGTAGGTGCTTATGTTGCTATCAATCAATCTTGCAGCTCTACCATTTGTTGCGCCTTCGCCACTGGTTTCTTCCGAACTGAATGAGGCAACTCTCCATCCGGTTTTACTCAGCTCATTTTTGGTTGAGAAGGTTAATACAGGTAAACCACCCGAAAACGTATAGGAATAAATTTGTTCTGTTACGGTTCCATTATCGTGTACCAACTTTACTTTCAACTCATAGGGTATGCCGTCTGCTTTTTCCTGTAAATCGGCAATAGGCATTACTACCCTGAAGCTATCTGTGCCAATTTTTTTCGATTCCCAGGTGATGGCATTGTAATCGTGGTTTACGCCGGTGCCTTCATTGTTCACATTAGGGTCGTTATAATATAAAATACTGGTTACGTTGCCCGTTGATGTAAATTTTCCAGATACAACAATTGATGCTAATGAAGTGGAATAGCTGGCGTATATTTTATTAATATTGCTGGTTACTGCACCATAATAGGTATTGGAATTGTTGTTGAAAACCTGATTGGCATTTAAAATAGCGGCATCAGCAGCGGTTAAAAAGGTAGGGCTTTTACCTAAAGTTCCATTACCGGCCCACATCAATGCCATGCCAAGTGTTGAGTTTTCGGAAACTTTTTGTCGGTTATGCGGCAAATTTAATCCATGACCAAGTTCGTGAACCATACCACCGAACCAGACGCTGAAACGGTTTCCCACAGCAGTACTCAAACCAAGGTTGGCAATATCCATTTCTTCGTAATCAAGTGCATAACACCATCTTCCGGTACCATAAAACGGACCTCCACTTGGTGTGCCATTTGTACCGATAGAATAACGTGGAATAATAATTAACGTGTGGTCGCTGGTTTTATCTGCCGGATGGGCTGCAAAGTAAGCATTTACCTCACTTGCCACTGCACCGTTCCCTCCGGAGTAAGGATAGCTGGCTTTTGGCAAACTCCCTCTGATGGTTAAAATTTTTACTCCTCCGGCTCCATCATTAACAAGGCCAAAAGTTTTGTTTCCATAACCATTGCGGTTCATTTCCTGTTTGTACCAGTCTTGCGTCCACAATAATAAATCGCTCAATCTTTTTCTATAACCGGCAAGGGTATCAAGATCATTGGGCACAAAATACACAATATTTACATTGCGGCTTTGGGTAATAATGTTGGTAGTGGCCAGCTTTTGGCTTAAGGTGGGCGTTTTTTCTTCCGTTTTTAGCGTTTCGGCTTTTTTACAGGAAAAAGTAAGAAAACAGGCTGAGACAATGCCTGTTAAGAGTAGACTGTTTTTTTTCATAAGATAATTTTAGGTTAGGGTTGATAATATTGCAATTGGTTATTTGTCTTTATTATTTTGCTGAGCCCAGCCTCCTTGCCAATAATCCAGATATATTATATCTGATTATGCCATCATTATTTGCCAGTCCAGGCCGCCATTCAAATCCTTAATAGAGAAATCAGTTTATTGGAGCGATGTGTGTTACCGATTCTATGGTTAAGTTACACACTAGGCGATAAGTTAATTCAATTAAACTTTGCGCAAACGTTTGATTAAAATTTCTTCCAATGGTTGTCAAAATGTTTTTTTTCAGGTATTTAGCCCTGTGATTTTAGAATGCTGAAGCTTTAATTTGAAAGAAATACAGATTAGAACACGCAAACGTTTGCTTGCCTTGTGCGTTCACGGCGATTTGCGTGTATGCGGATGCTTACATGGTTTGTATGTATGCTGCAACGGGTATTTTACTATGTTAGTCAGATTGTTTTGAGTTAACCTAAACTGTTGGTAAACTTCATCCTGATGCCACTTTGGAAGTTCTGTATAATTTTAAAGATTTCGATCAATGTTACCTTTTCAATTTTTGTTAGGGAATCAATTTCAATAAAGTTATTGGGTACGGCCTGGTCATTAATAATCAGATTGGCCTGGTGTTTTAACCTTAAGCCCATAAGGTAATAATATGATTGGGAAAGTTCATTAAACTGTTTTTCACTAAAAATACCCAGTTCTTTTAATGCTTTTAAACGTTCGCCGGTATTCTCTTTTTGAAAAATCCTGTTCTGCAAGGCATACACCCTCGCCAGATCTACAATGGGGGTCATAGCCGTTTTAATATCAAATACTTCCTTTTTATGGATCTTTTGGGTTCTGATGTTTCTGAAATAAGTGAGCGGCGGCTCATACAATAAAGCATTTTTAGCAAGGTATACATAAAACTTTTCAATAGGTTTTTGCAGTTCTTCATCAACAAACAACCTCAGAATATCCATAATGGTTAGATCACCATAAATGGCCCGGCAATCGAAAAATGCCGCAAATTTTACTGCTGCTTCCGGAAGGGCTTCCTCTATCCAGTTTTTGTAATTGTATTTCCAATGCGAAAGCGAGTGTGTCCAGTTAGGATTGGTAGCCATATAATCACCATCACAGTATACAAAACCAACAAAGTTGAGTTTATCGGAAACCTGTGTAGCCATATCAAGAAAATATGAGCGTACTGCCGCTCTTTTATCTTCGGCGGTATCTTCGTAAATAATGGCATTGTCCTGGTCGGTTTTAAGACTGAGTTCCTTTCTGCCTTCGCTTCCCAAAACCATGAAAACAAATTTTGCGGGCGGAGGGCCGAGTTTAGTAATTACATCTTCAATAATTTTAAATGAAATGGTATCTGCAATGGTGGTAACTACCTCATTAACGATTTTGGCATGTACCCCCCGAGCCAATAATTGTGCTACAATACCCGGCACTTTTTGCCATTTCAATTTTAAATCACTCGTATTTACAGCCGATTTTACCGATTGGATAAAAACCAACGGTGATTCTGCCTGCTCACTCAAAAGCCTGTTCCTGCTCAGAAAACCAACATAATTGCCATGATCATTAACTAAAAGATAACGCGATTTTTTACTGAACATCATCAATATCGCTTCATACACGTAAGCTTCGGGTGTAATGGTTACAATGTTGGTATCCATTACCTGGTCGATAGGTAGGTTGGTATCAAGTTGATTGGCAATCACATTATCCCGTAGGGTAATATCGGTTACAAAGCCCAGGTAGTTATCCTGATCTTTTATAAAGAGACAACTGGTTTTTTGTTCTGCCATTTTTATAGCAGCTTCAAAAATGGGTGTGCCTGGCGGGCAGCTAACTATTTTTCTGAAAGTTATGTCGCCAATGCGGGCGGTATAAATTTGATCTGCTAATTTATCTTCCATTAAAAAGTTCCTGTAAAATTCTTTTAAACGAAAATTTTTCTTCTTTCTTCTCCAATGTAAAAGTATGCTCCTGGGTATAAACTGAATTTAAACTTATTGCACCTGTTTTTAAAAGGTGAAAGAAAATTTTTGCTGTATTTAAAGCGTCAGATAATGCGCTATGCATGTTTTCTGGTACTTCATTAAACAAAATGGTATAAAACTTATCCAATTTTAAGTGACTGATCACCGTATTGGTAATGTATGGGGCGCTGGCTTTCATGGTACAGAAGAAAACGAGGTTTTTAAAGATATTTTCCTTGCCAATACGGTATAATTCTACATTCACCATGTGGTAATCCAGTTCGATAAAGTGGCCAATTACCAAAGGGTTGTACATTTCGATATCAGCAGCAAATTGCAGCATCACTTTTTCTTTATCTTCTCCATGAACAGCTAAATACTCGGGCGTAATTTTATGAATTTTTAATGCTGCTTTATCAATGGTGAAACCTGTATTCTTGATGTAATGGTTTTCTCTTTTGATTTCCTGATGTGAACTGTCGTAAATTATCCATGCAATCTGTACGATGTATGGCCAGTTTTTTTCACTAGAATAGGGGGCAGACCAGTTTTTTGGCAGACCAGATGTTTCAGTATCAACAACCAGAAAGTAGTTTTGCAATTTTAAATGCTTAGGTTAATTTATCTATTCAGTTCGACCGTATTTCAAAGGTAATTAATTAGTGATGATAAACGATTATTTATAGGAATTGAAAACCACTGGATCGCTGTTCTATTTCACTATTCGTAAAGTTTTTGAGGCGATCGCTATTGCGAGAAGGCTTTTTCAGCCGACGAAGCAAATCTTAAAACTATCGGTACCAGCAAAACGCATTAAGATTCCCGCATGCGCGAGAATGACGACCGTGTTAAAAAAATACATAAAAGATTTTCTTAAATCGCTCTTCTATTCACTATTTGTAAAGTTCTAGGACGATCGTTATTGCGATAAGGCTTTTTCAGCCGACGAAGCAATCTTACAACTATCGGTACCAGCAACCGCATTATGATTCCCGCATGCGCGAGAATGACGACCGTGTTAAAAAAATACAAAAAAGATTGTCTTGGATCGCTCTTCTATTCACTATTCGTAAAGTTTTTGAGGCGATCGTCATTGCGAGAAGGCTTTTTCAGCCGACGAAGCAATCTTACAACTATCGGTACCAGCAAACGCATTAAGATTCCCACATGCGCGAGAATGACGACCGTGTTACCATTATGGTGTTCCTACAGGCTCAAAATAACACCTAATCAAATTAAAATCGAATTACACAATGGCTACTTACTTATCATTAAAAATACAATTGCAGCCAATATAGATCCTATAATTGGTCCAACAATCGGTACCCAAGCATAACTCCAATCGCTGTTTCCTTTACCTTTCATCGGAATTAAGAAATGTACAATCCGCGGACCTAAATCCCGTGCAGGGTTTATCGCATATCCCGTTGTTCCGCCTAAGGCCAAACCAATTACCCAAACTAAAAATGCAACCGGTATAGCACCCATTGAACCTAAACCGATAGGGGTAACGGTTTCTTTGGTACCCATGCTTGCATCTGTAAAATAGAAAATCACAAATATTAAAACAAAGGTGCCAACAATTTCTGAAGCAAGATTGGAAACTTTATTTCTAATGGCCGGGGCAGTTGCAAAAGGCGCAGCTTTTAAACCGGGATCTTCTGTGGCATCGAAATGATCTTTGTACATCAGCCAAACCAATAGCGAACCTGTAATGGCACCAGCAAGCTGTGCCATAATGTAATATGGTACCAATGCCCAGCTAAAGCCTTTGCCAATAGCCAAACCTAAGGTAACAACAGGGTTTAAATGCGCCCCACTATAGGGGCCGGCGACCACTACACCAACAAAAACAGCAAGTGCCCATGCCGTTGTTATCACCATCCAGCCGCTGCCATTACCCTTAGTATCTTTAAGCACAACATTCGCCACAACGCCATTTCCTAGAAGAATCATCAGTGCTGTTCCAATAAATTCTGCGAGATATACATTCATAAAATTAAATTCTTATCTGTTTAAATTTTGCTAATTAGTCTTCTGCATTTACCCTTGCAGCTTTTACGGCCCTATTCCAGCCTTTTATCCTGGCTGTATTGTCTAACCCTTCTTCGGCAATAAATGTGCTGTCGATTTTCCATTGGGAGCGGATCTGATCTATACTTTTCCAAAAACCTGTAGCCAATCCGGCCAGGTAAGCAGCACCAATGGCGGTTACTTCAGTAACTTCCGGTCTGATTACTTTACAACTTAACAAATCAGCCTGAAATTGCATCAGCAGGTTGTTAGCTGTGGCCCCACCATCTACCCTAAGCTCAGTAATGTTTACGCCTGCATCAGCCTCCATGGCTTTTAAAACATCCATGGTTTGGTAGGCAATGCTTTCCAGGGCCGCCCTGGCAATATGCGATTTGTTAGTTCCCCTGGTTAACCCTGTAATGGTTCCTCTCGCGTGCTGGTCCCAGTGTGGCGCGCCTAAACCCGCAAAAGCAGGTACAACATAAACGCCATCCGTATCTTTAACTTTTTTAGCCAATGTTTCTACGTCTGCGGATTTGGAAATCAATCCCATTTCATCCCTGAGCCATTGTACAACTGCACCACCAATAAAAATACTTCCTTCCAATGCATAATTTACTTCGCCATTAATTTGCCATGCAATGGTTGTAAGCAGGTTGTTTGCCGATATTTTTGGTTTTGATCCGATGTTCATGAGCATGAAACAGCCAGTTCCGTACGTATTTTTTACCATCCCGATTTCGGTGCACATCTGTCCGAACAATGCCGATTGCTGATCGCCTGCAATACCTGCTATAGGTATTTTGGCGGCTAAAATTCTTCCTGCTGTTTGACCATAAACCTCGCTTGATGATTTTACCTCTGGTAACATTGATTTTGGGATAGAAAACAAGTTAAGCAACTCCTCATCCCAACTTAAAGTGTGGATGTTGTAAAGCATTGTTCGCGATGCATTGGTTACATCGGTAACGTGTTTTTCTCCGGCTGTTAATTTCCAGATCAACCAGGTGTCGATAGTACCGAAAGCCAGCTTACCGGCATCAGCTTTTTCTCTGGCACCGGCTACGTTTTCAAGTATCCACCGGGCTTTCGTGGCCGAGAAGTAAGCATCTATGATCAATCCTGTTTTTTCCTGAATTTTAGGTGCTAAACCCTGCGCTTTAATTTCGTCGCAATAGGCAGAGGTACGCCTGTCTTGCCAAACAATTGCATTGTAAACGGGCATTCCGGTTTCTTTATCCCATACCACCGTCGTTTCGCGCTGGTTGGTAATGCCAATAGAATCTATATCGCTTACACTAAGGCCTGCTTTAACGATAACTTCGGTTACCACAGCCAATTGTGTAGACCAGATTTCCATCGGATCGTGCTCCACCCAACCAGCTTTTGGGTATATCTGTATGAATTCTCGCTGGGCAATGGCAACAATCTCGCCATTGTGATTAAAAATGATTGCTCTCGAGCTCGTGGTTCCTTGATCGATAGACAGGATGTATTTACTCATAACTGGAAATTTGGTTAGTGGGCTAAAGCCGTATTGGTTATTTTATTTGCCGACTGGTAAATGTAACCGTCGGCTAATTTATTAAAAGTTTCAATTTGATTTTGTTCCCAATTTTCATCTGCCGATAATTCTTTGGCAAGGATTGAAGCTACTTTTGGTGCCATATCTTTAGCAGTCTGGGCATCAATAAAAAGTATGCGGAATCTTCTGCTTAAAATATCTTCTACAGTTTCTGCCATCTCATTTCTGGCAAACCAAAGTACTTCTGCTTCAGTATAGGGGAAGTTTGGGATGAGTTTAACACCGAGACTTGGATTTCGTACAATTAAAGCCTCAATTTTACTTCGATCTGATCCATAAATGTCTAAATAATGATCTCCTTTAATCGCCTGGCTGCCATGGATGCTCAAATTTTTGGTTACGCATGCTTTCGGTTCCAATCCGGCATGTGTAATGGCCAGATTAACTGTTTCTTCAGCCATTCGGCGATAGGTGGTCCATTTTCCCCCGGTAATGGTAATTAATCCTTTGGCCGAAACAATCAGTTTATGGTCTCTGCTGATTTCTTTTGTACTGTTCCCTTCACCATTTGTGGGAGCCGCCAAGGGCCGAAGACCTGAGAAAACACTTAATATATCTTTTTCCAGCGGTTTACGGTTGAAATAGCTGGCCGCAGTACCCATAATAAAATCTACTTCTTCTTTTAGGGCCCTTGGCTCAAGATTGTGTTCATCCAAAGGGGTATCGGTTGTACCCACCAGTAAATGTTCGTGCCAAGGCACAGCAAATAAAACACGGCCATCCGACGTTTTAGGGATCATTAAAGCCGATTCACTGTTTAAAAAGCTTTTATCCAAAACTACATGTACGCCCTGACTTGGGCGAACCATTTTCTTCGAATTGGGGTTATTCATCTTCAAAATATCATCAACAAAAACCCCTGTGGCATTAATAACTACTTTGCCATTATATTTTGCTACCGTACCAGTAATTGCATCTTCAGTTTCGATGCCGGTAACGGTTTCGCCATTTTTCAGCAAAGCGGTAACTTTTGTATAATTAAGCAATGATGCACCCTTTTCCATTGCTGTTTGTGCAATATTGATGGCGAGGCGGGCGTCATCAAATTTTCCGTCGTAATACCTGATGCTTCCCTTCAAACCTTCCGCTTTAATGCCTGGCATCATGGCCAATGTTTCTTTTTTAGAAAAATATTTAGATTTGCCGAAACTGTATTTTCCGGCCAGCCAATCGTATAAAGTAAGTCCGGTTAAGTATTTTGCAACAGAGAACCAATCGTAACAGGGGATAAGAAATTCCTCTTTGTTAACGAGGTGATTGGCATTTTGCTGTAATAATCCCCTTTCTTTTAATGCATGCCTAACCAATCCAATATCGCCCTGCGCAAGATAACGTACACCACCATGTACCAGTTTGGTGCTGCGGCTTGATGTTCCTTTTGCATAATCCGATTGCTCAACCAAGAGGGTTTTAAGGCCTCTGCTCGCGGCGTCAAGTGCTGTACCTAGCCCTGTAGCCCCACCACCAATGATAATTAAGTCCCAGTTTGTGTTTTCCGCTATATGTGGTTGATGTAATCTTTTCATTATTGATTGTAAAGGTAATAAAACGAAACAATACGCAATTATAAGAAATCGTAATCGAAATCATATAATATGTATGTTAAAAATTTATTAATTATTTCTTTAAAATATTTTAAAGAATGTTTTTATTGCTAATTTGCGGCACGTTAATTAAATATACTATGATGAATTTGGCTGAAAGGCACCAGTTTATTTTAAGTCGCCTGCAACGTGATCAATACATAAACGTGGTTGATTTATGTAAGGAATTGAAAGTGTCGTCTGTTACAATAAGAAAGGACTTAAAACTGCTGGAAGATAAAAGCCTGTTGTTTAGAACGCATGGTGGAGCTACAGTAAATAATCCGTACACGGTAGACCGGCCTGTTAACGAGAAAGAAAAAATACAATCTACCGAGAAAAACAAGATAGGTATTGCCGCAGCGGCTTTATTGAATGATAATGACTCTATTGTTATTGCATCGGGTACTACGGTATTGTATTTTGCTAAAAATATTACACCAGCTACAAATTTAACGGTGGTAACCTCTGCGCTCAATGTAGCTTTGGAATTAATGCGCGAGCCCAGTATAGAAGTGATTCAATTGGGTGGTTTGCTGAGAAAAAGTTCATCATCGGTAATGGGTGCTTATGCTGAGCAGGTATTGCAGGATTTTTATTTTAACAAACTGTTTTTAGGGGTTGATGGAATTGATCTCGATTTTGGTTTAACCACTACAAATGCGATGGAGGCACATTTAAACCGCAAAATGATCGGTGTATCTCAAAAAACAATTGTACTTGCCGATTCTACTAAATTTGGTAAAAGAGGCTTTGGAAAGATATGCGGATTGGAAGAAATAGATCATATTATTACAGATAAAGGAATTTCTGAACAAATTGTTAAACATTTAGAGAGTTTGGGTGTTACTGTTACTATCGTGTAGCGCATTCCACGCCAACGGTAAATCCCAAACATTATAATTTGAACATGGAAAAAAAACGAATACACATTTTAGAAGACGATCAGGAGATCAGAAACGTTATTGAAATTCTGTTAAAGGAAGAGGGTTTTGAATTGCAGCTTTCATCATCTTTTGCAGAATTAAAGAAGAATATACAGGATGCAATGCCTGATCTTTTCTTACTGGATGTAATGTTACCAGATGGAAACGGAGCAGAAATTTGTGAAGATTTAAAAACGGATATTTTCACCAAACACATCCCGATTATTGTAATGTCTGCACAAAACAATAGCGAACAAAAAGCTATTGATGCATTTGCTGATGATTACATTAGCAAGCCATTTGATATTTATGATGTTTTGGAGCGTATTAATGCGCAGCTGAAAAGAAGTTCAGAAAATAGAACAAAGGTTTAAGGTATTATTATACGCATAAAAAAAGGGAAGCTTTAATTGGCTTCCCTTTTTTTTATAGTCAATTTTAGGCCTGTTTCACATCCTGCGCCTTATTAAACATTACAAAGCGTTTGGAGTTACCCACGCGTTGTGGTACCGAAGCATTGGATACAATGGCATAATCTTCTGTATGCTTATTGATAAATACACCTGCTCCGATAATGTTGTGGCTCCCGATGGTGATATCTTCTTTCACGGCAGAATTAATACCTAAAAAAGAATTATTGCCAATGGTTACATTGCCTGCTAAAATATTTCCTGATAACAGCACATTATGCTGCAAAGTAGAATGGTGACCAATGCGGGCACCAATAAGCATACAATTATTGCCAATGGTTACAAATGGCTGTATATCGCAGCATTGATCAATAAAGGTATTATTTCCCATTACCAGATCGGGCCAAACATTTGCTTTTGATGAGATATAATTGGCGAAGGTATAGCCCAAATCACTTACTTTATTGTATACGCTCTCTCTGGCGCTGTTTCTGCCTATGGCAATGTGCATTTTGTGGTGATCTGGAGGAAAATCTTTAATCACCTGGCTTAGGCTTAATATTGGCAATTTTAAGAGCGTGCTTCCGGCTGGCGGAACATAAGCATCATCAACACAAAAGGCAACAACCTGGTAGTTGCTATCGTTCATAAATGAATAGCAAATAAACTCGGCCATTTTTCCTGTTCCATAAATAATAACTTTCATATTTTTTTGGTTTTCACTAATTTATAAATTAAAGCACTGTTTAAACCGGTTAAAAGCATACTGTACTTATTTTGGAAAATGCTGTTTACAGCTTTACAATTGTGTAACACGGTCTTCTGATTTTCATATTCGCCTGCCTGTTAAACGATTTATCACCTTCATATTCCTAATATTCTCCTTTTTAACTAAAATGGCAGGATATCACGTTTATCTTTCCCAATTGTTTTTTTAGCAAATGCGATGTGAAACTGCTTTCACAACAATTGGTGATTTGAGCCATAGGTAAGGCAGAAAGTAGTGAACAATGCAGCAGCGGATAGAAAATAATGCAAATTAGTCTGCTGGAAAGACAAATTTTTTAGTGTTTATCAGAAAAAAGGATTTTACACACCAGAAAAAATGTAGTATTAAACAGCTTTTTTAAATGTTAAATCATTTTTCGGCATTTTTTTATTTTCAGCAGTAATTTTTAAAACTGTTTTGCTCTTTTCTGAGTAAAAATCGGCCGCATAATTTTCACATCTTTTGTTCCGGAAAATTCACAAATCGTGTGTAATGTGTTAATGCGTTATTTAAAATGTTGTGCATGCTGCCTATAATTTATACAATTTAAATACAACCTAGGAGAGTATATAAAACATTGAACCTTAATTCCCTAGCTTAGTTCTCAATAAATCAAACGTAAATTAAAACATTACTTCAGTTATGAGAAAAGTAATACTATTAATCGCCATATACATATGTATCAATACGGGTTGTGCCCCAAGGAGAGACCTGGTATATTTTAGTAATCTGGCCAAACAAAGTGGTGAGGAGAAGTTGCTTGCGCAGGAAGTAAAAATCCAGCAGAATGATCTTTTAAGTGTTTCCATTAACAGTTTAAACCAAGAATCGAATGTGCTTTTTGCCGTAAATACCAAAAACCCAAGTTCGGATAACAATTATAAAATAGAAGGTTACCGGGTAAGTAAGGAAGGGATGATTAACCTGCCTGTTGTAGGCAATGTTAGGATGGAGGGTTTAACCCTTGAGCAGGCGCAGGCCACCATCTCCAGAGAACTGGATAAATATGTTAAAAAGCCTGTGGTAGATGTACAACTGGTTAATTTTAAAGTAACGGTAATTGGCGAGGTTAATAGGCCATCAACATTTACTGTGCAGGGTGATAACATTAACTTACTGGAGGCATTGGGTATGGCTGGCGATATGACGGTGTATGGCAAAAGAGAAAATATCCTGGTAATTAGGCAGCAGAATGGACAGAGGGTAATGAAAAGGTTAAACCTAAACAACCAGGACGTGATGAATTCTCCATTCTTTTACCTCAAGCAAAATGACGTGGTTTACGTAGAACCAGATAAATCGAAAGCCATCGAATATAGTCCGAATACCCGTATTATGCCTGTAGTAATTGCTTCTATATCTGCCGTTGCGGTATTAATTACAGCTGTTCTTCGTCGCTAACGTCTCTTAAAATACTATATCATGCTTAAACAAAGTACAAATGTTGGTGCAAAAGATTTTGCAGAAACTATAACCAGGTTTGCCAAAAACTGGCATTATTTTTTAATCAGTATATTGGTTTCTATGGCTGCGGTATATACGTTTTTGTACATTACGCCGCCAAAATATAAGGTAAGCAGCACATTATTGATCTCTGATGATAAAAACGGTGCCGCAATGTCTAACAGCACAGCCTTTAGCGATCTAAACATGTTCCAAACGGTTAAAACTGTTGATAATGAGATTGAAATTTTAAGATCGAGGGATTTAATTTTTAAAGTACTAAAAAAACTTAAGCTGGAAACTTCTTATTTTAAAAAGCAAGGTTTTAGAGAGAAGGAGTTGTATGGTAAAACTGCTCCGATAGTGGTTACCGCCATTAGTTTAAAAAACGGTGCTTATGCCAGAAAAATCAATGTTTCTTACCTGGATGAAATTTCTTACCTTTTTCAGGATAGCTTAAGTACCAATATCGTAAAATATGGAGATACCATTCATAACAAAAATTATGCGGTTAAAATAGATAAAGGACCAGCTTTTGGTACTGAATTCGGTAAAATAAGGTTACAGTTTAAAAACCTTTATAAAATGACAGAGGCTTACAGCTTGGTTTCGTTAAAAATTGTTCCTGTTGTTAAAGATGCCAATACCATCACCATCAGCCTTAATGATGCGGTTCCGCAAAGGGGAATAGATATTTTGAACGACCTGATTGAAACGTATAACATTAATAATGTAAACAATAAGAACGCCATTGCCAGAAATACCATTAAGTTTATTGATAACAGGTTAAAATACCTGGTTGCCGATTTATCTGGTACTGAAGAAGATGTAGAGAGTTACAAACAGCAAAACCGCGTTACGGATATTAATATGGATGCACAGATGAATGCTGCACGCTCAGGAGAATATAACCAGCTGCTCGAAAATTCATCTGTACAATTGCGGATATTACAATCAATAGAAGGCTATTTTAAAGGCAGGCAAAGTCAGTTTACGCTCGCACCAAGTGCGATGGGCTTAAAAGATCCTATCCTTAATTCATTGATTTCTAAGTTTAATGACCTCCAGTTGGAGAGAAATAGAATGTTGCGTACTGCAAATGCAGAAAATCCATTGGTTTTAAACCTCACTGAGCAACTGGCTACATTAAAAAACAATATTTTAGAAAATTTATCGAGCATTAAACAGGGCTTTGTTATTGAAAGGAGCAACCTTCGGGCTAATTATTCTCAGTTCGACAGTAAAATTAAGTCGGTACCAACAATAGAACGTGGTTTGATAGAAAGAAGCCGCGAGCAAAGTGTAAAATCTGGTTTGTATAAATACCTTTTACAAAAAAGAGAGGAAACTGCCTTATCACTTTCTGCTACAGTGCCAACCTCTCAGGTAGTGGATAAACCGGCTTACAATACCATTCCAGATAGTCCGAAACAACCACTATTATATTTATGTGGCTTTATTTTTGGTTTTTTCGTACCAGCAGGAGCAATCTACGTAAAAGGGTTGTTTAACAATAAAGTTCAAGATGCGAGTACAATAGAACTAACCGGCGCTAAAATGCTTGGCGAACTTTCCCATAACCTTGATAAAAGTACCATTGTTTTTCAAAAAGATAACCGCTCTACCATATCAGAACTGTTTAGGTATATCAGAATGAATTTAGGGCTGATGTCTAACAATATTGAAAACAGGGTAATGCTGGTTACTTCAAGTATGAAAGGAGAGGGTAAAACATTTTTCAGCGTTAACCTTGCCACTACTTTGGGTATGCTGGATAAGAAAGTGGTTGTGCTCGAATTTGATTTGAGGAAACCCGATCTTTTAAATAAAGTTGGTTTAAAGCAAACTAAAGGGCTAACAGATTATTTAATCAGTGATTCTGTTTTTTTAGAGGATATTATTAAGCCAACTGCTGTTTCTGATCATGTTTCGGTAATTGGCTGTGGTAAATCGCCCGAAAATCCTTCGGAAGTAATGATGAGCCCTAAAATGGATTTACTCTTTGATGAACTGAAAGAAAGATTTGATTACATCATTATCGATACTTCTCCGGTTGGCCAGGTAGCGGATGCATTTAGCCTTGCCGAATACGCCGATGTAAGCATTTACCTGGTGCGTTATAATTATACCAATAAGTATCAACTGGCCATATTAAAAGATATTTGTGATAACAATAAGCTTAAAAACCCAATGGTTGTTTTTAACGACGCAAAACGGGAAAAAAATCAAAAATACAGTTATGGAGGTTACGGTTATGCCATGGCAAACTAAAATCACCTTGTTTTAAAAGAGAATAACCTTACCCATTACCAAATAAAACGTCCCCAAACGATTTAAATTTTTAACTGGTTAACTGTTTAAAGCGGTTAATTGGTTACCGTAAAATGCATGTTGCAATAAACCGGTTCCCGCAATTTAATAATAACAAACAATCGTCATGTAAGTGATATAGCGAAGCTGTATCCAACGGACAGATTGAACAATTTAGCCTTCAAAAAAACATAAAACTTGTTACCTACTCCATGTAAGTGATATAGCGAAGCTGTACCAAATAGACTGAAAATTAAATTAATAATCCCTCAAAAATGGAATCCTCAATTAACTACAAACCCTCGTTCGCAAAAAAATGGTTTGTGATTTATACCCGTCCCCGCTGGGAGAAAAAAGTAGACCGGTTACTGCAAGAGCAGGGCTTTGAATCTTTTTGCCCGGTGCGTAATGTGGAAAATCAATGGGCAGACAGGAAGAAAATAGTGAGTCTGCCGCTTTTTACCGGATATGTGTTTATAAAAATCGACGAAAGAGATGGCTATAAAATCAGGTATACACTTGGTGTATTAAATTTTATCAACTATATGGGTAAGCCTGCGGTAGTGCGCGATAGCGAAGTTGATAAGCTGAAACACATTATGGAATCATACAATGATGTTGATGTGGTGAGTTTAACAGGTGTATCCAAAGGCGATCGTGTTCGCATTAGCAACGGGCTTTTTCATAACCAGGAAGGAGAGGTGATCCAGATTCAAGGTAAACATGTGCTGATGTCTTTCGATCATTTAGATTGCGCAGTAGTTACCAGAGTGCCCTTAAGTAATTTAACATTAACCGCAAATACCCAACAACATTATGTATAGTAATGAAGAAAACCTGAAGATGACGGTAATTGGCCTTGGCTATGTTGGCTTACCGCTGGCAGTGGAATTTGCAAAAAAATACAAGGTTTTTGGCTTCGATATTAACCAGACCAGGATAGCTGAATTAAAATCGGGTTACGATAGTACTCTTGAAGTTAATGAAGCGGAACTGAATGATGTGCTCACTTTTGAATGTACAACTTTAAAAGGTTTATACTGTACAGATGAAATTGAAAAATTACGCAGTTCTTCGGTGTATATTGTTACCGTACCAACCCCGGTTGATAAAAATAACAGACCTGATTTAACCCCGTTGTATAAAGCAAGTGCTGTAGTGGCCAGGGTTTTAAAAAAGGGCGATATAGTTGTTTATGAATCAACCGTTTATCCAGGTGTAACTGAAGATGAATGTGTGCCGATTTTAGAAAAGGGATCGGGCCTGGTTTTTAATAAAGATTTCTTCGCCGGTTACTCTCCAGAACGGATTAACCCTGGCGATAAGCAGCATACCGTAGCCAATATTTTAAAAATTACTTCAGGATCTACTCCTGAGGCTGCAGAAAAAATAGATGCCTTATACCGCTCTGTAATTACAGCCGGAACCTTTAAAGCTTCATCCATAAAGGTGGCCGAGGCTGCCAAAGTAATCGAAAATGCGCAACGCGATATCAATATTGCCTTTGTTAATGAACTGGCTATGATTTTTAATCAGCTCGATATTGATACTGGCGAGGTTTTGGCTGCTGCGGGCACAAAATGGAATTTCTTAAATTTTAAACCAGGTTTAGTAGGTGGCCATTGTATTGGAGTAGATCCTTATTACCTGGCACAAAAGGCACAGGAAGCAGGTTATCATCCTGAAATTATCCTGGCCGGAAGGCGGGTAAATGATGGCATGGGTAAGTACGTGGCAGATCAGATTATTAAAGAAATGATTGCCAGAAATATCCACATTGTAGGTGCCGAAGTGCTTGTGCTTGGGTTCACCTTTAAAGAAAACTGCCCTGATGTACGTAATACCAAAGTGATCGACATTGTTAGGCGTTTAGAGGTCTATAAAGTAAAGGTAGTTATCCACGATCCATGGGCAAATGCAGATCAGGCCAGTCATAGTTATGGGGTTATCTGCGAAAATGGCTCCTCTAAAACCAGAAAGTACGATGGTATAGTGCTTGCAGTAGCACATAAAGCTTTTAACGATTTGGATATAGCCGAATTGCGTAAACCGACATGTGTGGTGTACGACATTAAATCGGTTTTGCCAGCATCAATGGAAACCGTTCGATTGTAACATCATGAGTTTAACATATAAAGCGCGATCGGGCATTATATGGTCGATTGGGCAGCAGTTTAGTGTTAAATTCATCAACTTGTTCATAACCATTGTATTGGCCCGTTTGTTGAGTCCGGCAGAATTTGGCTTAATTGCCATGCTCTCCATATTCATCGCCGTAGGCAACTCCTTAATGGATAGTGGTTTAACCTCGTCTTTAATCAGGACGAGAAGGGCAGGGCAAAAAGATTTTTCTACCATATTTTTTTTTAACCTGTTGGGCAGCATCATTGTGTACGGTGTTTTATTTGTTGCCGCACCTTTAATCGCCGCCTTTTACAAACAGCCAGCACTTACCGATATTGTTAGGGTTTATGGCTTAACCTTTTTAATTAATGCCTTTTTTAGCATCCAAAGTACTTTGCTAACCAAGGAAATGAAATTTAAGCTGCAGACCGTTATTCAAATTCCTGCTGTTATTCTGGGCGGATGTTTAGGGGTTTACCTTGCTAAAAATGGTTATGGCACCTGGAGCCTGGTTTGGATGAGCTTGTTGAGTGCAAGCATTTCTACAGCATTGCACTGGTATTATTCGGATTGGCGGCCAAGGTTGATTTTTAATAAAAGAAGTTTTAGCAGGCACTTTCATTTTGGTTACAAGATGACGCTTTCTGGCTTGCTTGATACCGTTTACCAGAATTTATATACAGTAATTATTGGTCGGTTTTATGCGGCTGCACAGTTGGGTTTTTATGCAAGGGCCGATAGTTTAAGTCAGTTGCCCATCGGCATAATTTCTACCGCGATCAATAAGGTTACCTATCCCATGTTTTCAACCATCAGCAATGATGATGTAAAGCTTAAAATGGTATATAAAAGGCTAATGCAACAGGTGCTGTTTTGGAATGCACCGATCCTGATTTTTTTGGCGCTTATTGCCCATCCATTAATCTCGCTGCTTTTAACCGATAAATGGTTGCCATCTGTACCATATTTTCAGATTTTATGCTTAGCAGGCATTTTGTATCCTTTACATGCCTACAACTTAAATATTTTAAAGGTTAAAGGGCATAGCGGGCAGTTTTTAAAACTCGAAGTTGTAAAAAAGGTGCTAAGTGTAGTCGGGATTATCTGCGTTATCCCTTTTGGGATAATGGGACTCTTATATTTTCAGCTTTTTTTTACCGTTTTCGCCTATTATATCAATTCAACTTACAGTGGTAAACTCATTAATTATCCATTAAAAGAACAGCTTTCGGATATCGCACCTGCTTTAACGCTCTCCATCCTGTTGGGTTTGGGCTGCTTTTATCTCGATCATTGGTATGTAGCACACTACACCATCCACAATCTCCTCCGGATTATTGCTTTAAGCATAATCTATGGAAGTTTTTACCTCGGTATAAGCAGCAGTTTCCGATTGGCTGCACTAATTGATTTTAAACAATTAATCCTTAAACAATGATACCTGTAACCAAACCCTTTTTGCCTAAACAGGCAGAATTTAAAAGCTACGTAAGCAGCATTTGGGCCAGACAGTGGCTCACTAACAATGGTCCTTTAGTAAACGAACTGGAGTTAAAGTTGCAACAGTACCTTGAGCTGCCACATTTGTTATATGTTACCAACGGAACAATAGCTTTACAGTTGGCCATACAGGCTTTAGAAGTAAAAGGAGAGGTAATTACTACACCATTCTCATTCGTGGCCACAACCAGCAGCATTGTTTGGCAGGGGTGCAAACCAGTTTTTGTGGATATAGATGAAGATACCCTAAATATTGATCCCAATAAAATTGAAGCCGCTATTACGGCTGATACCACCGCAATACTAGCTACCCATGTGTTTGGAAATCCATGCGATATTGAAGCAATAGACCGCATTGCGAAAAAACATGGATTAAAAGTGATTTACGATGCTGCACATTGCTTTGGTACCAAATATAAAGGCAAATCTATTTTCGCCTATGGCGATGTTAGCACAACAAGTTTCCATGCCACCAAATTGTTTCATACCATTGAAGGTGGTGCGGTATTTACGCAAAACCCCGATATTTTAAAGAAAATGGCCCTGATGCGCAATTTCGGTTATAGTGGGGTTGATACCTTTTCGGAAGTGGGTACCAATGCCAAAAACTCCGAATTTCATGCGGCTATGGGCTTGTGCAACCTGCAGCACATCGATCAGATCCTTAGTAAACGAAAAGAGCTGTGTTTGCATTACGAAATGCGTTTGAATAAGATTGAGGCTCAGTTTCAGGTTATTCAACCAGATACCGATTTTAATTATGCTTATTTTCCTGTAATCTTTAGATCTGAAGAAATTATGCTTGATTGCATGAAGCAGCTGGAGTTGGTACAGGTGTATTGCAGGCGGTATTTCTACCCATCTTTATCAGCCCTGCCTTACATTGATAAAATAAATATGCCAATATGCGATTCAATTTCAAAACGCATTATGTGTTTGCCATTGTATCATACCCTAACAAGTTCCGATCAGGATCTTGTGGTCAGAATTATTTTAAGGACTCAAAATTACCGCAAAAAACAAGTTGTTAAGCTGGCCGACTACGGAACCTTGGTTAATGGCAGCTTAGGCATAGCAATTAACGGCAATTAACCAGGCTGCAATGAAGAAAGAAGACAGTACCGAAATAATGGTGAGCATTTTTTGCATAACCTATAACCACAGTAAATTTATTGCCAAGGCACTTGATGGTTTTTTGATGCAGCAATGTAATTTCAATACCGAAATCATCATCGGAGACGATTGCTCTACTGATGGCACAACTGAAATTATTGATGCCTACGCAGCCAAACATCCTGGTAAAATTAAAAGGTTAAAAGCACCGAAAAATATAGGTGCCACGCAAAATGTTATCCGGGTTGCATTGGCAACAAAAGGTAAATATGTGGCCACTTGTGATGGTGATGATTACTGGTCAGATCCAAATAAGCTGCAAAAACAGGTAGATTTTTTAGAAAATAATCCTGATTATATTATGTGCTGCCATTATACACGCGAAATTAATTTTGATGATACTGAGCTGTTTTACATGAACTTTAACCCCGTTCCGTTAACGTATAGCTTTAGTGATTTAATGATTAATAAACAGGTAGAAACAAGTACGGCAACCATTGTATACCGCAATACAGAAGCGATTAGGGAATTATATAAAAACGAGTGGTTTTTGAAGTGTCATGCATGCGACAAATTTTTAAAGTTGTATTCAACATGGGTTAGCGGAAAAAAGATTTATGTGCTACCTGAGGTGATGAGCTGTTACCGCAGGCATGGCGGGGGCATTTGGAGCCCTGTTGCGTATGTACCGTTAAAGAAAATGCAGTTGAGTGATTTCTATCTCATCGCCAGGATTTTTACTTATACCGGGTTACAGAAAGTTAAATTACTGTATTTCTATTTCAAAAAATATTTCCTTTTCGAAGTGAAACATAAAACGATTGGAAACGCTTTCCAAACCATTAAAACCATTGTAAACTGACGCCTGATGAATACTAAATTATGCTTCGTAATCAACAGTTTAGAAGGTGGTGGCGCAGAGCGGGTAATCAGTAATATCGCCAATAAATTTTACAGCAAAGGTTACACTGTTACAATGATTTGTCTCAATACAGCTGAAGTTAAATATAAGATGGATAGTGGGGTGAAAATCGTAAATCTGGTAAACAGGAAAAACAGTCAAAATTTTTACAATAGGTTAAAATATGCCTGGTTGACATTTTATAGGTTAATCTCGATTTTAAAAAGAGAAAAGCCTGCCTGTACCATTTGTTTTATGACATCAGCCAACCTTTGGGCGGGATTATGCTGCCTTATTTTGCGACTTCCTTATCTCGTTTCTGAAAGGATTACACCCGACTACACGATAAACAAATACAACAAATTATTGCAGTGGATTTCTTTCAAGGTTTACAGCAAATCGAAAGCAATTGTATTGCCTGCAGGAGAAATGGGCAAAGGGTTTAAGCGCAACAAATTGTTTAAAACACTTAAAAACTTTAAAACCATTCATAATCCGGTCAATAATTTTAAACAGGCTACTGCTGCAATGGTAAATCAAAAACGTTTTATACTCGCAGTTGGCCGTTTAAATCATCAAAAGGGTTTCGATTTATTAATTGATGCCTATTCCTGTTTACAGCATACGGATGTGGATCTATTGATCTCCGGAGTGGGGCCTGAAAAAGCCAGTTTAGCGCAGCAAATTGTTGCCTTAAAGTTGGAAGATCGGGTGAAATTAATTGGTTTTAAATCCAATCTCCAGGATTATTATACACAAGCTGAGGTTTTTGTGCTTTCATCAAGAAATGAAGGTTATCCAAATGCACTGGTAGAAGCAATGGGAATGGGTTGTGCCTGCGTTGCAATGGATTGCGAATTTGGTCCTTCAGAAATTATTAACAATGGAATTAACGGCCTTCTTGTTGATAAAGAAGATGTAGCAGCACTTTCAGAAGCGATAGCTAAAATACTTAATAACAATTTATTAAGAAAAAATATTTCAGAAAAAGCAAAGTTAATTAACGAAACAAATTCAATCGAAAGAATTTCTGCCAATTGGGAACAACTCATCATGTCATGACGAAAAAAATAATGTTTCTCCTTTTGTTGTTCGCGTATGTTTATGCAACCACATTCAACATCTTCATGACGGGGGTATTTAGAATTCCGGCACCTATGGTTTTCCTGGCACCGCTAATCTATTTCTACCGTACCGAAGAAAAATCTTTCCGTTATGGCAAAGAATTGTTTGTTTTTTTTATTGCAGCACTGTTTTTTTACCTGATCGGTCAGGCAGATGTAACAGGTTTTTTTGCCCTTTTAATCGTTGCAAGTTGTTTTGCATTGCTTTTTAACTACGTTATCGGCACCGATTTAAAACGAATGAATATTGCAGTTTGGTTTTTCTTTGGTGTTTTATTGCTCTCCGGAATAATTATGTTTATCGATCACCAGTATAATATGGCACCCATCAGGTCGCTATTGGTGCAAGAAGATGTATTACAGGCACCAGCAGGTATTTCTACCACCATTTTTACTTTCGGTTATCAAATGGCCGCTTTAACCCCTTTTTTGGTCATTAATGCCATATTATTTAAAAGAAGCTGGTTAATTAACCTGTTGTTATTTGGGTTGTCGCTCTGCCTGATTTTCTTTGGCATGCAACGTTCGGTTCTGGTTGCGTTTGCAATAGTAACCGGGCTGTTTTTTTTAAGCTATTACAAAGCTAAGTCAGTTTTAATTTTTGGTGCTTTATGTGCGGTATTTTTTATTGCCCAAAGTTCGATAGAGCAGTTTTCGGAAGGTAAAAAGCAACAGAATATTCTAAATAAAAGTGCCGAAAACGCAAAAGGAAAAGAAGAACGCGGTGATTTAATGGGTGAAAATATCGAAATCATTACCGATTATCCTTTTGGTTTATTGTTTTATGGTAAAACCTGGAATGATGTGGTTCAGCATAATTTTGTATACAAAAAAGGGCCTATCGTAATTACCTCTCATAATGCTTATTTAATGTTTATTACCTATTTAGGGCCACTATTGGGCATTATTTTGCTTATTTTATTGTACCGAAAGGTTGGCAAGATCATTTTTTACGCTTTTTTGCACATCAAAGATAAAAAGAATGCTTTGCTGGTTTGCTTAAGTTGTTCATTTATAGCCATATCAATCAACTCATTTTTTCATAACGAATGGTTGCTGGCTACAAGCGGGCCTACCTTATTTCTCTACTTTGCCATTTTACAACTTTCAAAAATAAAAATGGAAGACCCACTTCTGGTCGAATATAATTAACACAATTAAATTGACGAATATGAATATCCCATTCTCTCCGCCTTACATCGATCAGTCGGTTATTGATCAGGTATTGGAAACACTAAACGATAAATGGATTACCACCGGACCAAAAGTTAAAGCCCTTGAGCAGGAAATTAAAGTAATTACAGGTACTGATGAGGTAATCTGTGTAAACTCGTGGACATCGGGTGCTATATTGATGTTAAAGTGGTTTGGTGTTAAAGCTGGCGATGAAGTAATTGTGCCAGCTTTTACCTATAGTGCTACAGCACTGGCAGTTATGCATTGCGGTGCAACGCCTGTAATGGTAGATGTGTTGGATGATTTTAACATCGATCCTGAAAAGGTTGCTGCGGCCATAACCCCAAAAACAAAAGCCATAATTGCTGTTGATATTGCAGGCTGGCCTTGTGATTATGCAGCTCTTAAAGAGTTGATTAATCGGTTCGACATTAAGAAAAAATTTAAATGTAAATCTGATAAACAAGCTTTGCTTAAACGAATCTTACTGATTTCGGATGCAGCACATTCTATTGGTAGTTTGTATTACAATAGGCCTGCTGCACAGATGTGTGATGTAACCATATTTTCTTTCCATGCGGTTAAAAATATCACAACGGCCGAAGGTGGTGCCATTTGCTTAAATCTTCCGTCAGCATTTGATCCTCAGGCAGAATACAACTATTTAAAAATGTATACGCTTAATGGACAGAACAAAGATGCGCTTTCAAAATCGAGAGGTGCAGGCTGGCGTTACGATATTCTATTTCAGGGTTTAAAGATCAATATGCCAGATATTTGCGCCGCAATTGGCTTGGCACAGATCAGGAAATATAATCAGGAACTTTTGCCACAACGGAAAAAAATTGCACAGCAATATTGTGATGGCTTTGAAAATGAAGATTGGTTTATTCCCCCGCCTTTAGTAAGTACTCAACGCGAATCCTGTTACCATCTTTTCCCCTTACGGGTGAGCGGTTTAAAGGAAGAACAGCGCGATCAGGTAATTGATGATCTGGCTTCTTTAGGTATAGCGAGCAATGTTCATTTTATCCCGATGCCAATGCTTACACTCTTTAAAAATTTAGGTTATAAAATTGAAGATTATCCAATGGCCTACCAAAATTATGCGTGCGAAATCTCTTTACCCATTTATCCGCAGTTAACAGCATCAGAAGTAGAATTTATCATCACTTCAGTAATCAGTTGTGTGCAAATTCAGTTAAATAGCCATTTAGCACTAGATGAAGATGGTTTTTCTAAACACAAACAAATGGCAGTAGCATCATGAAAATAAATAAGAAAAGAATATTCGACGTGGTATTTGCAATCTTCTGTTTGCTGTTGTTCAGTCCGCTTTTAATTCTGATTGCAATTTTAATTAAACTCGATTCAAAAGGACCGGTGATTTTTAAACAGATCAGGGTTGGCAGAAACATGAAAGATTTTCATTTGGTGAAATTCAGAACCATGTATGTAACACAGCGCAGCGATAGCCTGTTAACTATTGGAAACCGGGATAGCCGCATTACACGCACTGGCTATTGGCTGCGAAAGTATAAATTGGATGAGCTGCCACAAATTATGAATGTTTTAAAAGGGCAGATGAGTTTTGTGGGGCCAAGGCCTGAAGTACGGAAATATGTTAACCTCTATAATGAAGAACAACGTTATGTATTATCTGTAAAACCGGGCATTACCGATTGGGCTTCAGTAGAATTTTGCAATGAAAACGAACTCCTTAAACATGCCGAAGATCCAGAAACGTATTACATCGAAAGAATTATACCAGCAAAAATTAAACAGAACATGCGGTACATCAACGAACACGATATTCTAACTGATTTTAAAATTATCTGGCTAACGATCAATAAAATTGTGATCAACTAAAATAGTATGTACGCGTTACAAAATATTATTAACGAAGATGTTAAGCATAAAAAGAAAGTCTTTTTTGTGCTTAGCTCACTAACCTCTGGCGGATCGGAAAGGGTATTCTGGAATTTGGCACAAGGCTTTAATAAAAACCGTTTTGATGTAACCATCATCATCCTCGATTCTACGGTAAACTGTTTCTCGATGGATTTACCAGGCGTACGTTTTATTGATTTAAAAACCAGAAAAGCTTCAAAGTCGTTTTTTGCCCTTTACAATGTATTGAAAAATGAATCTCCATATGCTGTTTTTTCAACTACGGATCATATAAATATTCTGGTTTCGCTTGTTGGCAGGTTTTTAAAAATCCCGATGCTTATTGCCCGTGCATCTAACATTCCGCACGAACAAAGGCTGTTTGAAGGCTTTAAATCAAGATTTTACGAACTTTTTGCCAGTGCAAGTTACCGGGGCTATAAACAGATTGTATGTCAATCAAACGAAATGAAACAATCGCTGGTAAATACCTATCGCGTTAACCAGCAGCTCATTAAAGTAATTGCCAATCCGGTTTTGCCGACCAGTAAATTAAAGGAATTTAAAACACCCGATAAGATTTATAAATTGTTGGTAGTGGCGCGTTTCGCCCTCGAAAAAGGCCTGGAAAGATTGGTTGATATTATGGCTGGTTTGCCCGAAAATTACCACCTCGATTTTGTAGGTACCGGAGTACTTAAAGAGAAGATTGCCGCTAAAATTCGAGATTTGAAACTCGATCATCGGCTTAAAATAATAGGAGAAATTAAAAACATTCACGAAGTAATGGTACAGCATGATTTAATGGTGCTGAGTTCATACACTGAAGGATTTCCTAATGTTGTTTTAGAAGCCCTTACCGTTGGCCTGCCTGTGGTAACCTTTAAAGTAAGCGGCATACCGGGGTTAATTTTAGATGGTTTTAACGGCTATGTTATAGAACAAGGCGATTTAGCCGGGTTTAGGGCAAAAATTATCCAGGCTTGCACAAAAGATCACTGGAAACCTTCCAAAATAAGAGAAAATGTTTACCAAAAATGCGCACTCGATAAAATCAGTGCAGCATATGAAGAATTAATCAGTTAACCATCTTAATTTTTATTGTTATGTGTGGAATATACGGCACAACTATACCTTACTCAGACGGAACAATCCGCCAGAAAATGGCAAGGATCAGTTTTCGAGGTCCCGATTATACAGGGGTTCAACGCTACGATCAAGTTGTTTTTGCGCATAACCGCCTGGCAATTATCGATCTTGATGCCCGCTCAAACCAGCCGTTTTCATATTTGCATCTTCATATTGTTTTTAACGGAGAAATATACAATTACAAAGATATCAGAAGAGAATTAGAACGTAAAAACTACCAGTTTAGCACCAGTTCTGATACCGAAGTAATTTGTGCTGCCTATTTAGAATATGGCGCAGCCTGCCTTACCCGTTTTAACGGAATGTTCGCTTTTGTAATTTACGATACCCGAAAAAATGAACTTTTTGGTGCAAGGGATCGTTTTGGCAAAAAGCCATTTTATTATGCTCATCACCATGGATCGTTTGAATTTGCAAGCCAACCATCACAAATTAGTATAGATAGGAGCTTAACTGTTGATGAAGATGCCATTAGCCAATATTTAATCTGGGGATATGTACCAGAGCCACAATCTATTTTTGCGGAAGTAAAACAGCTGCCTGCCGCAAATTATTTTACTTACGATCTGGGCAGCCATAAAATTAAAATTACCGAATACTGGACACTTGATTATGGATGGAAGAACAAATTTACAGGCACTTATGATGAAGCAAAAGAGGCTTTGGAACTGATCCTTACCGATGCTGTTAAAATCAGGATGAATGCAGATGTGCCACTTGGTGTTTTTTTATCCGGCGGGATAGATTCGTCGCTTATTGCTGCGCTGGCCACGAAAGAGATCGATCATGTTAAAACTTTCTCTATAAAATTTAACGAAAAAGGTTTTGATGAAAGTGCTTATGCGGCACAGGTAGCCAAACATTTAGGCACCGATCACCATACAATTGAATGCAATTATGATGACGGAATTAAACTGATTGAAAACTTTAACCGTTACTATGATGAACCTTTTGCAGATTCGAGTGCCATACCAACCATGCTGCTCAGCAAAAATACCAGGCAGCATGTTACCGTTGCCCTTAGTGGCGATGCCGGTGATGAAGCCTTTTTGGGTTACCACCGTTATAAATGGATTAAACAGGTAAATAGCCTGTTTTACGCCCCACATGGCGTAAGAAAAGCGTTGGCGGGTTTAATCAATCAATCGCCAAGCTATCGCCATAAACTTATTGCCATGGGCATATCAATGGAAGATGTAGAAAAACTCTATGTAAAAATGTTCGGCAATATGGAAAACTCATGGGTAAAACAACCCGATTTAGCAAAGTTTAATCCATTGATGCATATTCTCACCAATCCATCCAAACCGTTATTGGAGCGGATTTCTGATTTTGATATTAAAACTTATTTAAATGGTGATATCAATACCAAAGTAGACCGTGCATCAATGGCATTTTCATTGGAATCGCGTTCTCCTTTAATGGATTACCGGGTAATGGAATTTGCAAGAAGTTTGCCCACATCATTTAAATATACCAGCGGAAACCAAAAACGGATTTTAAAAGATTTATTGTTTGACCGGGTGCCTGCACAGTTGTTTGATAGGCCAAAAGCGGGTTTTACCATGCCGTTTCAAAATTGGTTCAGAAATGAGCTTAAAGATTATGTAATGGATAATTTATCAGCAGATAACCTGAAAAACATTCCTGGCATCCACCTAAAAAGAACAAAGGAAATTATTAACGAACACATGAGCGGGAAGTGGAACAGGTACCCTCAAATATGGAAATTGTTGGTGCTTTCGCAATGGCTGATTAAAAATAAATCAGCCGCCCGTCAAATTCCCTTAGTAGCCTAATATGATGAATGCAACAGTTAACCTCTTCAATAAAATTTTTGCTGCTGATAAATGGAATATCGGCTATGTGCACCAAACGGCAGAAGAGCTGATCAGGACTAAAAAGCTTGCTCCTTCCATAAACTGGTTAAAAGAAGACCGCGTAGATTATGCTGCAGATCCTTTTGTGGTAAATGTAAACGATAAACCTCGGATTTATTATGAAGAACTCGATTTCTGGAAAGGAAAAGGAGAGATTATGGTAATTGATGGTTTTGATTTTAAAAATAAACAGAAAGTAAAGGGCATTAAACCTGGTCAGATTCATTTATCCTATCCTTATTTAATTGAAGAAAATGGTGTTTTGTACTGCATCCCCGAAACCTCCGCAGGAAAGGAAATTGCGCTCTATCAAATAGATGAGGAAAACCCCAGCCAATTAATTAAAATAAAAGTATTGGTGAGCGGAAAAGCTTTTGTAGATAGTTCTGTCATTTACCATGCCGGTAGCTATTGGCTTTTTACCAGTGTATCCGGATATCATCAACACCTCTACATTTACCATTCAAAAACTTTGGATGGCCAATACACTGGGCATTATCTAAATCCTATCCCTGTAGAAAGGGAGTTTTGCAGGGCTGCTGGCAATCTTTTTAAGGTTGGTGAATCACTTTATCGGCCAACGCAGAACCCAAGCAATTGTTATGGGGGATCAATTATCATCAATAAAATAGAAAAACTTAACGATAAGGAGTTTAAAACTAGCCTTCAGTTCGAAATATTACCCGATAAGGCCTATAACCAGGGATTGCACAACATCAGCTTCGCTCATAATATTATCGTAATAGATGGCAAACGCAAAGTACTCAGTATCATAATGCCCTTTAAGAAGTTTGTAAGAAACTTTAAAAACAGATAAACAACCGAATGACTATCGCTCCACAAAAAATAATTCTCATTTCACTTACTGATGCACCAAATGGTGCAGAAAATGTACTGTTAATGATGGCTAATGCTGCTGGCGGAGAAATGTACTTTTTAAAAAAACATCCTTTTTCTGGGCTCAAAATTTCTGAACAGATTACAAAGCGGTACCTTTCAAAGCATTCCATTTTTTGGGGTTTTATAAAACTGACCCCCATGCTAAGGAAATTTAAAAAAGATGATGTTGTAATGAGCACGCATCCTTATTTAAATGCCTTTTTAGGGTTTTTAAAAAGAATCGGTTTCCTCAAATCAAAATTGATTGTACGTGAATGTACGTCGGTATTTACCCGTTTTAGCGGAATTAAAAAACGCATATATAAAATTATTTACCGCATGGGTTACCCAGCGGTAAATTTAGTGGTTTGCCAAACCGAACTGATGAAAACACAGCTATTGGAACATAACAAGTTCCTGGTAGCAGGTAAGGTACTGGTGCAGCCAAATCCGGTTGATTTTGATAAAATTATAGCTAAATCTACCCAACCGCTGATTAATGGTGATGCAAAACTCGAATTTATCTGCTCGGCAGGCCGGCTGATCCCTGAAAAAGGCTTTCCGGTTTTGATAAGAGCTTTTAAATTGCTAAAGCAGGCGCATCCGGAAATGAAATTACTTTTATTGGGAGAAGGAAAAGAAAGAGCAGTACTCACCAGCATTATCCAGGAAAATAATTTAACGGATTCGGTTTTTTTAAAAGGACAAATAGATAATCCGGTCCCGTATTTTAAACAGGCTAAACTTTGTGTAGTATCCTCTATAAAAGAAGGTTTCCCAAATGTGCTGTTAGAAATGATGTCGGTAAACAATGCAGTGGTGGCCACACTTTGCGCCGGGGGAATTAACGAAATTCCGGCCATTGCCAAAGTGGAGGTAGACAATGTAGAAGCACTTGCCGAGGCGATGGGTAAAACACTTAAAGGCCAAGCAAATCACAATGCTGAAATCACCATGCAGTATTTGTATGGCCGTAAGCCCGAAATATTTGCGCAATCTATTCTGAGTGCGCTAAAACAACAAAACTAAAACCCAAAAAATATAAACAATTATTACCGCATTGCTAATGGGATGCATTCTTGCGTCCCGAAAAAAACGAAAACTAAGCCCTTTGAACGGGCAATTCTTAACAGTTTCTCAAACTCAAACTTTATGAAAATTTTAATTACCGGTACAGCCGGATTTATTGGTTTCCACCTGGCAAAACGCTTATTGGAAAGGGGAGATGTTGTTGTTGGCGTTGATAACATTAACGACTATTACGATGTAAACTTAAAACATGCCCGTTTGGCCCAAAGTGGTATCGATCATCATGATCTGGTTTATGGCATCCCTCAGGTTAGTGATAAATATGAAAATTATACTTTTATAAAATTGGACATCTGCGATAAGGAAAGCCTGGAAAACTGTTTTAAAACCTACCAGTTTGATGCGGTATGTAACCTGGCTGCTCAAGCTGGTGTACGCTATAGTCTTACCAATCCAGATGCATACATTGAAGCCAACATTAAAGGTTTTTTAAACGTTTTAGAATGTAGCCGCCATTTTAAGGTTGGTCATTTATTATATGCAAGTTCATCCAGCGTGTATGGCTTGAACAAAAAAATGCCTTTTTCGGCACATGATAATGTAGATCATCCGGTTTCATTATACGCCGCCTCTAAAAAGAGCAACGAATTAATGGCGCATGCCTACAGCCACTTATTTAATTTGCCAACTACCGCGTTGCGTTTTTTCACCGTTTATGGTCCGTGGGGCCGCCCGGATATGGCTCTTTTTTTATTCACCAAGGCAATTTTGGAAGGTAAACCGATCGAAGTTTTTAATAATGGGGAGATGAAGAGAGATTTCACTTATGTGGATGATATTATAGAAGGTATCGTAAGAATATTCGATCAGCCTGCACAGCCAAATCCGCACTGGAACAATCAAAATCCTGATCCGGCAACCTCTGCAGCACCCTTTGCTGTATTTAACATAGGAAGGGGAGCACCCGTTAATCTGCTTGATTTTGTAGAAGAAATTGAAAAAGAAACCGGATTAACTGCACAGAAAATTTTTATGCCGATGCAGGATGGAGACGTAGCAGAAACATCGGCAAATATTGATGATCTTAAAAACCTGCTCAATTATGAACCATCAGTATCCGTGCATGAAGGTGTGAAGAATTTTGTAAACTGGTTTACAGCTTTTTACCACCCAGATTTACAGGTTTCGCTCAAAACAGCATAACATGCAATTTGGTTTGTCATTTATTTGTAAACTAGGTGTATAATAAACTACTATATATTGAATAATTAAATCTTCATTTTACAATCTGTAAGCAATTGGTTTACAGTATAAATAATCGTAAATATTATTCCTATTAATTAATTATCAGCGTTTTACCTGCATTTTCTTAGATATACTCATTTATCGCGCATAGCGTTAAGTTGTAAATTTAAAAAAATAAAAATGCAGAGAATGACAAAATTGTTTAGAGAAGTGAGTTTAATTGGTTTAATATTAATGACAGTTATTTTTTTTAGTAACTGTAAAAAAAGTGTGAAAGCGAATGATGTGCTGGTTGATAGTACTCAGCTGTTTTCGAAAGATTCGAGCGCGGTATTGGCCGCAACCAGTGGCAGTACTGGCAAATTAAGCCTTTCAGGATTAAAATCAGAAGGTGGTTACGCCTTTAAAATTGCACAATCAATTTCTGGTGGTGATAGTGAAAGCGCAAAAGAGCAATCAGTATTAAGGTTATTTGAAAACGGTGTAGAAATTGGCCCTGCTCATAGCGTACACGATGATATAAGAAACATTGGTAAAGGAAGGTTTAGCCATTGGGGCACCACGGTTATATTTTCAGCATCTGATAATTCAGACCCGAGAACAAACGGCCGTTCTTATACTTATTTAATAGGCGGTACCAGTGCAGCTTTGCCTCCGGCAGAGGTACAAACACCCAGCACACCAGCAAACACCACAGTTAATGCAGCGTTGGTAGGTTATGCTTTGGTAAATGGTAAAACAACAGGTGGCCAGGGCGGGGTAGAAACTACTGTAAGCACTTTGGCGCAGTTAAAAGCTGCACTTGGCGATAATGTAACCCGTACAGTTTATATTAATGGTACCATTAAAGGCGCGGGTACCGATCCGGTTTATGTTAAATCCAACAAATCCATTATTGGTAGATCTGGTGCTGTTATAGAAGGTGTTAACCTATTTATTTATACGGTAAACAACATTGTAATTCAGAATATTACCTTTAAAAATTATGTAGAACAAGCTGCGGTACAGATTAAAGAGGCTGCCCACCACATTTGGGTAGATCATTGTGATTTTTCTACAGACCGTTCACGCGGTTGGGAATATTGGGGTAAAGACATTACCATTACCAGAGAATCTGATTATGTAACGGTATCATGGAATAAGTTTCACGATACAAATTTATCTGTGCTGATTAGCGGCGGTATTGAAGGTCATGAATCCGATAAGGGAAAATTACACATCACCATGCACCATAACATGTGGTACAATGTTACCGAGCGCGAGCCTTCAATGAATTATGGAAGTGTGCATATGTTTAACAATTATCACCTTAACAATGCCGGTTACTCTATCGGCACAAGAGCTGGTGGTATTGTACGAACAGATAACGAATATTTCTCTAACTGTGCCAAACCTTTAACAACAAAAGTAGCAAGCGATCCTGAAGGATATTTTAGCGGCATTAACACCAATATTTACGATAAATGTGGTGCAAACAATATAACGACGACAGTTTCTAACTGGATTCCAGATTATGATTACAAATCATTCCTTAACGATGCAGCCAGTGTGCCTGCCATTGTTATGGCAAATGCTGGTGCCAGATAAGTAAACCAAAATCTTCATATTTTTTCTGCAAAAAGCCACCTGGATAGGTGGCTTTGCAGTTTAAATTAAAATTTTGACATGATGAATATGACCAAAAAAAAGATTTTTATCGTGTGCGATTCTTCCAGGTCATTGCTCGATTTTCGCGGCAAACTGATCGAAAAGATGCAGCAGCACAACCAGGTGTATGTTTTTACACCTAAAATAGAACAAGAATCGGTTCGGAACAGGTTAAAAGAACTCCAGGTAATTACTTACGAAAGTAAGCTCGATGGCAGTAATGTTTCTATCTTATCCGACCTGAGGTTTATTTACTCACTTTATAAACTAATCAGGGCAATTAAGCCCGACGTTTTTTTTCCTTACACTTTTAAACCGGTTATTTATGGCTCATTTTTAGCCAAAATATGCAAGGTTAAATTAATTGCCCCAATGCTCACCGGGTTAGGCTATAATTTTACAGATAACGGCACCAGTAACAAACTGATTGTTAAAATAACCCGCTTATTGTTAAAGTTAAGTCTAAAACCCAATCCCAGATTAAATATCATATTTCAAAATAAGGATGATTCTGAGCGATTGATTGATTTAAAAATCCTGAATAAAAAACATCAGGTATATGTGGTAAACGGCTCAGGCGTAGATTTAAGTCACTACAACTACTCAAAACCAAGTACATCGCCCATTACCTTTTTAATGGTATCCAGATTGATCAATGCAAAAGGAATAAAAGAATATTACGATGCTGCAAAAATGATCAGAAGCCGCTTTCCGTTAACTGTTTTTAAATTAATTGGTCCTTATGATAGCAATATAGATGCAATTACCCCTGCCTTATATCAGGAAATAGCCTCTGGAGATACCATACAGTACATGGGGCAGGTTGATGATGTGCGGCCAGAAGTAGAAGGTTCTTCTGTAATGGTGCTTCCATCTTATTATGGCGAAGGCGTACCGAGATCTGTACTGGAGGGAATGGCTATGGGAAGAGCGGTAATTACCAGCGATTCTGTGGGTTGCCGCGAAACGGTTAATAACGATCCTAAACAAGCTAACGGCTTTCTTATCCCGGTTAAAGATGCCGGTGCACTGGCCAGTAAAATGGAGTACTTTATTAATAACAGTGATGATATTATTGCTTATGGAAACAATGGGCATCAATTTGCAAAGGCAAAATTTGATGTAAACATTGTTAATGCAGCACTTTTTAAGATTATGCAATTACAGGCCTAACCAGCCCGGGCACACAAATAAACTAACCAAATAAATAAACTAAACCTTAAACTGTGAACAATACATTTATTTACAAACGAGCCACCTTAGCCGATTTCAGAGAAGCTATAGATGAGTATGGATGGGTTGTATATGAAAAAGCAATCAGTCAGAAATTAATTTCAGAAATCACCACAGGTTTTGAAACATCTTATCTTTTAAGGAGAGAAATACAGGTTTTGAATGGAATTGATGAAAATATGGAGGGCACGCTGCATCATTTGCTCGAGAAAGACAATTTTGCAATTGAACTTTTGAGCAAATTATACTGCCACAGGGAAATCCGCGATTTTTTGGGCGGTAACTATATCCTCAATGGCATTAACGGGGTAATTAACTCCAAAAAAAGTAAATCTTATATCCAGAATATCCACCGTGATGTGCGCACCTTTTCATCCGAATCGAAATTTATGATCCAGATGATTATTGTACTTGATGATTTTACCATTTTCAATGGAGCCACACATTTTCTTTCAGGTTCTCATAAGCTGGATATTAAGCCTGATGAAAAGCATTTTAAGGCTTTTTCTAAACAGGCCATTGCTAAAAAGGGGAGTATCATCCTCTTTGATTCCAATATCTGGCATGCTGGAGGAATCAATTTTACCCGTAAACACCGCAGGGCTTTAACTTTGGGCTTTACAAAACCTTACATTAAACAACAGTTCGATTACCCTCGTTTTCTGGGTTACGAATTCGGCGAAAAAATAGATAGCGATTTAAGGCAGATCATTGGCTATAATGCCAGGGTGCCAGCCAGCTTACAAGAATATTACAGGCCGGTAGAAAGCAGAATGTACAAAACAGATCAGGGATAGATGTGATTACAATGGAAACAATAACGCATGCAGCCAAAACAATTGGAGGCTATATACCACTCGAATTATCGAAAGGAGCAGTTTATTATCCAAATTTAATTGCCCTTAACACAGGTAGGAATGCTTTGGAATATATACTGAGGATAAGAAAGTACACCAGCATTTACCTGCCATACTTTACCTGTGAAGTTTTATTGGAGCCCTTAAAAAAATTAAATGTAAAGTATCATTTTTACCATATAGACGAGGATTTAGATCCGGTAATTGATTTCGAAATTGGCGAACGAAGCTGTTTCCTTTATACCAATTATTTTGGGATAAAAACTGCTACCGTTAAAAGGTTTGCTAAAGAGATTAAACATCTGATTATTGACAATGCACAGGCCTTTTTCTGTGAGCCTATAGCAAATTGCGACACTTTTTATTCCTGTAGAAAGTTTTTTGGCGTACCCGATGGTGCGTACCTCAATATTTCTACCCAACTCGGTTTAAGTTTGAAACAAGATCAATCTACAGACCGTTTTTCGCACCTGATTAAAAGTATCGATCTAAATATTGAGGAAGGTTATGCCGATTATATTGCAAATAACAATGTGCTTTGCCATAACGAAATCAAAAAGATGTCTGTTTTAACAGCAACAATCCTGGCCAGCATTGATTATGAAAAATGTGCTCAAATTAGAAAGAGCAATTTTGCTTACCTCGATGAGCATTTAGGTGAGGAAAATATTTTAAGGCTAAATTTCTCAGGCGACGATGTTCCGATGGTTTATCCGCTTCTGCTAGAAGATCCTTCCATAAAAAAGCAGCTCATCAATCAAAAAATCTTTGTGGCTACGTATTGGCCCAATGTTTTTGAATGGGCCCATGCCGATAGTTTTGAATTTTTCCTGGCGGCAAATCTGGTTTCAATACCAATCGATCATCGCTACAGCTTAGCAGATATGGCCCTGATAGTTAAAGCATTAAAGCAACTGATATGACCACGGAAATTTACCTTAGGCCATTGGCATTGAAAGATGCAGAGGTATCGTACAGATGGCGGAATGACCCTGAAGTATGGTTATATACCAAATTTATGCTTAAACAACCCATCACGGCCGAAATTGAGAAACAATGGTTACTGAATAAGCTTGATTTAACAAATGAAAAACGTTTTGCCATTTGTGTAAAAAATACAAACGAATATATAGGCAACATCCAGCTGCTTGATATTGCAAATGAAACCGCCGAATTCCATCTTTTTATTGGCGAAAAAAAATACTGGGGCATGGGTATTGGCTACCATGCATCATTAATGCTGCTTAAATATGCCTTTTATAACCTTAACCTTAAAAATGTGTTTTTAGAAGTTCATGCAGAGAATTTGGCAGCATACTCAATTTATAAAAAAGTTGGCTTTCAACCTGTTTCGCAACAATCAGATTTTATAAAAATGGTAATTAATGCTTCAGTTCTAGCAACCATACATTAATCTATCCTGTAAAGAAAAACAATAAATACAACTTCCAAATGAGAAAGATTATTACAATTGATAATAAGCAAGAATGGTCTGACTATGTAAAACGTGCGCTCCACTACGATTTTTATCACACCTGGTATTACCATTCATTAGATAAAAGTGGCCTGCCAATATTATTTGTATACGAAGAAGATGAAAACTTTATTGCTTTTCCGCTTTTAAAACGAAATATTCCGGGCTCCGATTTTTTTGATTTTACCTCTGTTTATGGATATACAGGCCCAATATCCAACATGGATTTCGAATTCCTCGACGATGATTTTATGGAGCGTTTTAAAACATCTTTTGTCGGTTTTTTAGAAACAGGGCAAAATGTAACGGTTTTTTCGAGGTTACATCCATTTTTTAACCAGGAAAGGTTAATGGAAAAGTTTTCGGGCGTACATGCAAATGGGAAAACCGTTGCGATTGATTTAACCACAACAATTGAAAGCCAGCGTGCAGGTTACCGAAAAAGTGTAAAAGAAAAAATAAGGCGTTTACGCAAGCGCGATTACGAAGTCAAAATTTCTACTGATATTAATGACGCAAGCATATTTTCTGAAATATATACAGAAAACATGATCCGCATTGGGGCCAAAGATCACTATCTTTTTAACAATGCATATTTTGTGGCACTGCTTTCTTCGGATGAGTTTGACAGTAAACTTTTTCTGGTGTACAAAGATGGTATAGCCATTTCGGGGGCGATTGTGGTTTGTACCAATGAAATTATGCAGGTACATTTGCTGGCCACCAAAACCACTTACCTGTTCGAGTCTCCTGCAAAATTATTAACAGATGAAATTACCGTAATCGGCAGGCAGCTTGGCTATAAGTATTTTAACCTGGGCGGTGGGGTTAACTTTAAAGAAGATAACCTCTTTGGCTGGAAAATGGGTTTTTCTAATTTATGCTTCGAATTTAACAGTTGGCGTTATATTGCCAATAATGATTTATACAATAGTTTATTAAACGAAAGATCGCTTGATCCTTTCTCAAACATCGATTTTTTTCCACTCTACCGTAGTCCCGTAATTGCTTCTTAATCAATTAAGTTTTTTTAAAACACTGTTATGCAGATTGAAAATAATGCTACCGGTACTGCTTTACAATTTACGTTAAAACAAAAAGACGATTGGATAAAGTATGTTAAGCTTGCTGCGGATTATGATTTTTATCATTCCTGGCATTATCATTCTTTAGCAGCAAATGGTAACCCCATTTTATTTGTATATGCAGAGGCGGGTAATTTTATTGCCATCCCGTTATTGGAACGTGCCATTCCGGATACCATCTATTATGATCTGCATTGTGTTTATGGTTATACCGGACCAATTTCGAACTTAAAGTTTGCCGATTTGGATGATGGCTTAATGGATAATTTTTTAAAGGCTTTTTTTTTATTTCTAGATAAAGGCAATTACATATCGGTGTTTTCAAAATTGCATCCGTTTTTCAGCCAGAATGAACTTTTGCAGCGAACTGAGGGTTTATTTGAGAATGGAAAAACCATCGCCATTAATTTACAGCAAAATATAGGAGAACAACGTAAACAATACAGGCAAACCACAAGAGATAGCATTAAAAAGTGCCGCAAATTTGGTTATGTTGCTGTAGAAAGTAAGATGCAACCTGATATTGCTGCTTTTGCCAAACTCTATCAATCAAACATGACCCGCATCAGTGCGGCAGATTTTTACCTTTTTGATGAAGCATATTTTACTAACCTTATTAACTCCACCGAATTCGACTGTAAACTGATCTTGATTTATGCCAACCAGGATATTGTTTGCGGAAGTATTATTATGTGTACCAACGGCATTATACAAGGCCACTTAATTGCTACCAATGCCATTTACCTTAAAAACTCCCCGGCCAAGTTTTTAGTGGATGAAGTGAGTGAACTCGGGCGGAAATGGAATATGAAATATTACCACTTAGGTGGTGGCCTTGCTTTTAAAGAAGATTCCCTTTTCGAATGGAAATTGGGCTTTTCCAATATGGTTTTAGATTATTACAGTTGGCGTTATGTTGCCAATAAAGCCGTTTACAATCAATTGGTAGAAAACTCGGGTAACCACTTGCAAAGCAATGCAGATTTTTTTCCCCTTTACAGAATGATTCCTCACTAAACCAAACCTTACACAAATATTTAATGATTCTCAATTATGAAAAAGATTTTTTTTCCCGATAAAGCGCACTCAAGATGGTTGATTTTACTGATCGATCAGTTAATTGTGGTTTGGACATTGTTTGTATCAATCGTATTAACCAATACTTTGAGCTATGCAGATGTGTTTAGCTCCAGCAACTCCATTTATGTAGCCTTATATTGCTTTATTGCGGCGGGTGTTTTTATGTCGTTAAGGATCCACACCGGTATCATCCGCTATTCCAATACTGAAGATATTTTGCGGGTTTTTATGGCTGTTTTTGTAACCAGTTTGCTTTTTATCAGCGTAAATAAAATCTTGTCTCAACGGTTTCAATTGCTTTGGAGCCAGATGGATAAGGCCTTGATCCTGAACTTTTTTATCTCTTCATCACTACTTATTCTTTTAAGGATTTTGGTAAAAGGGGTGTTCTTGTTTTTTAAAGAGCTTAAATCAGAAACCAAAGAAAATATTTTAATTTATGGTTCAGAAAAAAAGGCAATCCTTATTAAAAAGGCAATAGAGCAGAATGAAGATTCAGATTTGAATGTTGTTGGCTTTATTGATGATAACAGAGATCGGGTAGACAAATACCTCGAACAGAAAAAAGTTTATCATTCGTGCTCAGTTGAACTTTTGAAAGATAAACACAGCATTAAAAAAATTCTGTTTGCTGAAGATGCACTGAATACGTTGAATAAAAAGAAAATTATCGACATCTGCGTTAACCAGGGCATTAAAGTAATTATGGTGCCCCCCTCAGATAAGTGGCTGTATGGCAAATTGGATGCCCATCAACTAAGAGATTTAAAAATTGAAGACCTTTTGGAGCGCGAACCAATTAAGCTGAACAAGAAAAATATCCTTAAAGATTTAAGCGGGAAATGTATTCTGGTAACGGGTGCTGCGGGCTCAATTGGCTCAGAAATTGTTCGCCAGGCTTTGCAGTATAATCCTAAAACTGTTGTTCTGTGCGATCAGGCTGAAACTCCGCTTCACGATTTAAAACTCGAACTCGAAGATAATTTTCAATCGGCCAACGTGAAAATTTTTATGGCCAATGTGCAGAATTTAAACCGCATCAGAACGTTGTTTGAACTTTATAAACCCGAAATTGTGTTTCATGCGGCAGCCTACAAACATGTACCTATGATGGAGGATAACCCTGCCGAAGCCGTTTTAACCAACGTGTTAGGCACAAAAAACATGGCAGATGTATCAATGGAATATAACGTAGAAAAATTTGTAATGATTTCTACCGATAAAGCTGTAAAGCCTACCAATGTTATGGGCGCATCCAAACGCCTTGCAGAAATTTATATTCAATCTTTAAACAGTCCTGAAATATTAGCCAATGGCGAAATTACTACCCAAGCATCCAGTACCCGTTTTGTAACCACCCGTTTCGGCAATGTATTGGGCTCCAACGGATCGGTAATTCCAAGGTTTAAAAGCCAGATTGAAAAAAGAGGTCCGATTACTGTAACCGATCCGGAAATTACGCGGTATTTTATGACCATCCCTGAAGCCGTTCAGCTGGTGATGGAAGCCGGAGCAATGGGAAAGGGAGGCGAGATATTTCTTTTTGATATGGGCAAGCCCGTTAAAATTGTAGATCTGGCTGTAAATATGATCAAATTGGCAGGTTTAACACCTTATGCCGATATTGATATTGTGTTTACAGGTTTAAGGCCGGGCGAAAAACTTTACGAAGAACTTTTGTTAATGGAAGAAGAAATTATGGCAACCCACCATCCTAAAATAAAAATTTCTCAAAAAGTAGCATATAATTACCTCTATGTTAACCAGATTATTAAAGATCTTATTGTGCTCAACAACAATGGAAATGATTTAAACATGGTAAAGAAAATGAAAGAAATTATACCAGATTACATCAGCAACAACTCACGTTACGAAGAGTTGGATCTATTGGTGGCTAATTAAGTACCGTAAAATCACCCTAATAAAATTATTTAGTATTAGTTATCTAAATAATTATTAAATTGCATCAAGTAGTCGTCCCAGATTGTTGATCGAGTTTAAATGTTTATTTTAAATTAAATTAACTGCTATGAGTTTAAATGTAGGCCAGGTTCTTGAGCGTGTTGTACGCCGGGATAGAATGGGAATAAGTGAATTATCCCGTAAATTGAATGTAAGTAGAAGAACCATTTACAATTGGTTTGATCAAAAAAGCTTAAACCCTGAAATTATCTGGAAAGTGGGTACCGTAATCGGTCATGATTTTTCTGTAGAATTACCAGAAACCTTTTCTAAAAGTGGAAATCAGCTTAACGAAGCTTTCGATACCCATACTGAAGATTATACAAAAGGCGATCCCAATTCTGTTTATTTCTGGATGAACAAATACATTAAGCTGCTGGAAAAATATAATGAAATATTAAGCCACACCAATCTTGAAAAAAACGCTTCTGAAACAGTGGCCCATCACACCATGCCCAGAAACAACCACCGTACAATTTCTTAACACCAACTTATAATCTTTTAGTTTACATTAAAAATTCAATACATTCCTTTGAGTTTGCAGCCCTGCAGGCTCTTTTTTAATTAGTATTTATCTCTCTAAACACATGCGCCATAAATTTTTTTATGGTGCTGGATTTCTATTCACTAAATTTTTTTGAATCATGAAAACAATTAACGCGTTAACTCTACTGTTATCACTATTTATTTTTCAGGGCGCTAAAGCCCAATCTCAGGTTTATGGTGGCACAGGTATCCGGTATTCTGTAGGTATCGAAACCGGCCTTGCAACTGGTTATTTGGCTGATAAATATGAAGCTCCGCTGGGTGTTTCAGCTCAGGCGGAGTTTCCAATAACCGAAAGCATACTTTATGCTACCGTAAATACCGGTTTCAATAACATTTTTGCATCTGCCAGCTATGCGCATTTGGTAGACGATTTAAAACTTGTTCCCTTTAAAGCAGGACTAAAATATTTTTACCGGAGCAATCTTTATCTCCAATCTGAAATCGGTTTTTCCTTCCTGCTCAACAAAGCAGATTGCGTTGAAGGAAAAAATGCAGCCTTTATTTATGCACCGCAGGTTGGAATGATATTTTACCTGCACGATAGCAATTATATCGATGCAGGGCTACGCTTTGAAAGCAATGGCAAATTCTACCTCTGCGATCATACCAACAACTTTGTTGGTTTCAGAATTGCCTGGGGCTTCAGCCTGTAAAAAGGTGAGGCGCCTCAGTGATCATCTTTAATCGCTTTATACATGAAAGCAAGTATACAGTACAATACCATGAATGGGTTGTGGATCCTTTTTATCGACTGCAAATACGAAGATTCGCCTAAGTATATCAGGATGATTACGAAAATTATAATCAAAATGCTCTCCGGAACAATTATTTCCGGTAACAGGCGCAGGGTTAGATCCGGGCGGCACTATCTGATTCATGAGCATGTGGTAGAACTGCACACCGATGAGTGGTTTCCATTGGTTTTGGCCAGTGATAGGAAAGAACTCCTGGAAGGTATAAAGTCTATTTTTATGGATATGAGCGGCAAAAAGTAACAGCCAGTTGAGCATTTTATTAAAATAACCGTGCAAAGCGGTTGCGGAATAAAGAAAATTCAATAACAACTAATTAAAAAATTATGTGCGGAATTATAGGTTACATCGGTTTTAGAGCGGCATGGCCAGTTGTATTAAAAGGTTTAAAACGGTTAGAATACCGTGGTTATGATAGTGCAGGCATTACTGTAATGAATGGCCTAAAGCAAAATATGTACAAAAAGGCAGGTAAGGTTTCTGTTTTAGAAGATTATGCCAAAAATTTCGATTGCACAGGTAATGTTGGAATGGGACATACGCGCTGGGCCACCCACGGACAGCCATCTGATCGTAATTCGCATCCTCATACCTCAAATAATAAACAACTTTCCATCATCCATAACGGAATAATCGAAAATTATGCAACCCTTAAAGAAGAGCTTTTAACCAGAGGACATCAGTTTAGTAGCGATACAGATACAGAGGTTTTGATTCATCTGATTGAAGAAATACAGAACATGGAAGGTACCGATTTACTAGAATCTGTGCGTTTGGCCTTAAACGAGGTAGTAGGTGCCTATGCAATTGTGGTTATGGACAAGCGGACACCAGATTGTTTGGTGGTTGCACGTAAAGGCAGTCCGATGGTAATTGGTGTAGGCAGTGGCGAATATTTTATTGCTTCTGATGCCACACCCATTATAGAATATACCAAAAATGTAATCTACCTGAATGATAATGAAATCGCTATAATTAGTAAAAGTGAACTTTTGATCAAACGCCTGGATAACGTTATTCAAACACCAACCATACAAGAATTAAACATGAAACTCGAGATGCTGGAAAAAGGCGGGTTCGATCATTTTATGCTAAAAGAAATTTTTGAACAGCCCCGTTCCATTCAGGATTGTATGCGCGGACGTATTTACCCGCAACAAGGCAAGGTACAATTGGGCGGGATTAAAGAATTTGCCGAAAAACTTAAAAATATAGACCGGATTATTATTGTGGCCTGTGGTACCTCCTGGCATGCGGGTTTAGTAGGCGAATACCTGATAGAGGAGTACGCAAGGATACCTGTAGAAGTAGAGTATGCCTCCGAATTTAGGTACCGTAATCCCATTATAACAGAAAAAGATGTGGTTATTGCCATTTCTCAATCTGGCGAAACGGCAGATACCATGGCAGCGATTGAGATGGCCAAAGAAAAAGGAGCAACCATTTTTGGCATATGCAATGTTGCCGGAGCATCTATACCGAGGTTAAGTCATGCCGGAGTGTACACCCATGCCGGACCAGAAATTGGAGTAGCCTCAACCAAAGCTTTTACCGCACAGGTAACGGTTTTAACCTTAATGGCCTTTTACATGGCCCAGCAAAAAGGAACCATCAGTAAAGAGAAATTAGTAAGCCTACTTGCCGAATTGGAAAATATTCCGAACAAAGTTCAGGAGGCTTTAGCGGCCAACGAGTTGGTTAAATACATTGCAGCTGAGATAAAAGAATCGAGCAACTGCCTGTTTTTGGGCCGGGGTAGTGGTTTCCCTGTAGCCCTGGAGGGTGCTTTAAAACTCAAAGAAATATCATACATCCATGCTGAAGGTTATCCTGCGGCAGAAATGAAACACGGACCAATTGCATTAATTGATGAGCAAATGCCGGTTATTTTTATTGCTACGCACAATTCATCTTATGAAAAAGTAATCAGCAATATTCAGGAGGTTAAGGCACGTAAAGGAATTGTAATTGCCATTGTAACTAAAGGAGATACAAAGGTACGGGATATGGTTGATTACTTTATCGAAATACCCGATGCGGATGAAGCATTTTTACCGCTGTTGGCCACCATTCCATTGCAATTGCTGGCCTATCATATAGCTGTAATGAGGGGTTGTAATGTAGATCAGCCAAGAAATTTGGCAAAATCGGTTACAGTAGAATAATTTTTTAATAATATACGGGAAGGTTGCTCCGAAAGGAGTGGCCTTTTCTTGTTTTCGGGCAAATGTAAATGACAACCATACTTATTAATAACATCTATCATGTTGCCAGTCTGAAGCCTGTAAAACACCCATGAAGAAATCAAACTTTTAATATCGATGGTTTTCATTAAGGCAATCGCCACTGCTGAAGAACGAAGCAATCTTAAAGTACACGCTTGGTAGCGATCGTTGTAGGATTGCTTCGTTGGCTGAAAAAGCCGGCTCGCAATGATGAATCCGTTTTTGCTTTCATCCGAAGTCAACGCTCCGATTTAGCGGCAATCGTTACTCCTTAATATTCGATTACAACCTTACCAATTGTTTTTCCGCTTTCTAACAAACGGTGTGCTTCCTTCAAATTTTCAACTGTAAACCCTTTTAATGTGGTGTTTAAAGTTGCCTGAAGCGTTCCGTTATCCAGTAGTACCGCCATTTTATTTAAAATACGGTGTTGCTCCTCCATATCTTCTGTTTGGTACATCGAACGGGTATACATCAGTTCCCATGAAAACGTAACACTTTTGTTTTTTAGTTTATTCAGTACAATTGGGGTGGCAGAGCCGGTTATAGAAACAATATGTCCCTGCGGCTTTATCAATTCTACTATCGCATCCCAATAGCTGTTTAAGTCAACAAAATCAAGCACAAAATCTACTTCCTTGTAACCTGCCAGCCGTATTTCTTCAATTAAGTTGTTGTGGTTAACCACCAAATCTGCACCCATAGCCTTACACCATTCTTTGGTTTCATTGCGCGAGGCAGTGGTAATTACCTTTAATCCGCTTATTTTTTTTGCAAGCTGAATTGCAATTGAACCTACGCCACCAGCTCCTCCAATAATCAGTATACTTTTTCCTTTGTCCTTTTCAGCATCAATACGGATGCGGTCGTAAAGCGATTCCCATGCGGTTAGGGCAGTTAATGGCATTGCTGCGGCCTCAGCATCACTAAGTTTAGTCGGTTTTGTACCTACAATACGCTCATCTACCAACTGATATTCAGCATTTGATCCGCTGCGGGTTAAATCTCCGGCATAGTATACTTCATCGCCAACTTTGAAAAGTGTAACTGCATCTCCAACAGCTTCCACTGTTCCACTCGCATCCCAGCCAATTATTTTAGGCGTATCAAGCGTGGTATCCTTAGCCCCGCTTTGGCGAATCTTAAAATCAACCGGATTTATACTGATGGCCTTAATCTTTACTAAAATATCACGCCCCTGTGCGGTCGGAATCGGGGTTTCAAATTCGATAAAACTTTCATTTTCTGCAATCGGGAGCGATGTTTTAAATCCTATAGCTTTCATATTATTTGCTTATATAAATGTGCAATGCTTAATTATTTTATATAGCAAATATAAACTGATATTGTGTTCATATTCAGTATAACTTTGCTTTTTATTGGTAAATTTGCGCTATATTAAAGCGTAATGAATAGAGAAACTATATATAATCCCTACGAAATTGTTTACGAAAAATTAGATGAAAGCCCTAAGTACGGCCATAAACACCTATTTTTCGAACTGGTTTATATCTTATCAGGCACAGGGAAACAATGTATAAACAACAATAAGTTCGATTACCGGCCTGGCCATATGTTCCTGATTACTCCGGAAGATTGCCATTCGTTTGAAATTGAGACGACTACCGAATTTTTCTTTCTCCGTTTTGGTAATGTGTACATCCGCTCCAAAGATTTTAATACCGGTGATGTACAGCGGATGGAATATATTTTGCAAAATGCAAGTCACCAGGCAGGGTGTATCCTTAAAAACCAATCAGATAAACCTTTTATCAAATCACTTATACAAGCTGTAATTGCAGAACACTTTAACCACGATTTATACAATAAAGAGCTGATTACTAAAATGGTTGATACGATGATTGTAGTGGTAGCCAGAAATATTGCTAAATACATGCCCGCGGCTGTAAAAGAAGATGCTGAAGAAAAAACGTTGGCCTTGCTTAATTACATTCAGGCCAATATTTATAATCCGGAAAAGTTGAGGGCAGAAAAACTAAGTAGAGAATTTGGCATTTCGGAGAACTATTTCGGTAAATATTTTAAAAAACATACAAACGAAACATTACAACAGTACATTGCCAATTTAAGGATAAAACTTATTGAAGCACGTTTACGCTTTAGCAATATGCGGATTAACGAAATTGCCTACGAATTGGGCTTTACAGATGAAAGTCATTTAAATAAATTCTTTAAATCGCAAAAGGGATTGAGTTTGAAAGCTTTTAGAAGTGCTGTTGCAAGTTAATTGTGAAATATCTGTTCTTAGTATCTTCAACATCAATTTAAGCGTTTTTAACCACAGTTAGAGACAGATATACACGGATCTTCATATCTGTGTGCATTCTTTTTATCTGTGGTTAAATTATAGTTGGCCAGCATTGGTGCTTTACACCAAAAATAGCCCATCCCAAAAGCAATTTAGCTCCTATTAAAATTCCAAAAAACATTAATCAATCAATTTTTATAATAGGATTGTAGCTCCAGAATCCGTTTTGTTTTTAAATCTTTTTCACCAGAAAAAAACTGATCAATCACCTGGTTAAAAATATATGGTGCACCAGGCACAGAAGCGAATAAACTCATGCAAGAACAGAGTTTAAGGTCATCCGGACTGCCAAAAATCCTGTGTGCATTAAGGTCTTTGTGGCTTAACAGTTTCTCCGAAATTTCTATAAGCCTTTTACCCAATATGGGGTGAGCTAAATAATCTGAAGCCTGTTGAAGGTCGCGGATGGCATAATATTTAGCCGTATCTGAAAACCCCAATCCCTGGATCTGTGGAAATATATACCACATCCAATGCGACTGTTTTCTTCCTGTGGTAATTTCATCAAGTGCCCTGGCATAATCACGTTCCTGGGCGGAGATAAATCTTTCCAGTTCCTGCTCATCCAGATTTTTAAGAGATTGCATTTGGTTGGTTGTATTTTTCATAACAGAATTTTAAACTACAATTATTTAACCATATGATTCTTGAAATGGTTTGGAATATTCCACCCAATTCCCGCTTAAAAAACCAAGCTGCTGTTCTTATTGTTGTAATAAAATACTAAAGGCTATGGAAAATTATCAGATCAATATCAGTGCAGATAAAGAAATTCATCATTTTGAAGTTATTGAATACCTGCATCATAATGGTCAAAGCTGCAAAGTGAAAGTATTTCAACAAGGCAAATTTGTAGCAGCTTTTGAGCCCGATCCGAATAATTTTCTTCACATCTGCCAAAATCCCGCGGGGCTTAATGAAGAACTGCTTCATTTACTGGCTGATAAAATTGAAGCACATCATCCATATGGAATTTATAAAGACCTATCAGAGGAAATATAAACTTAAACTTAAGTGGACTGGTTTTTAACCAATTCTGACTGTTTTTTACAGAATGCGACCTTAAAACGCGATATATACTGGTCTACACCCGATAATTACCTGTTGGCGGTGCAAAAATACCTGTAATTCAAAATTGCCGAACTTTCAGCAGAATCCGCTTGTCATAATAATAGATCTGAAATAAGGGTAACTAAAACTTACAAAACTTCATTCACTTTAATTTATTGTTATGGAATTGCAAAACGAATCACACAGCGAAGGGAAAATTGCCCGCGTAATCGAAGAACAAACATCAAAGCTGCCATCTGATACCTTTTTATGGGCTTCAATCGCTGCTATGGGTGTTTCATTAACGTTAAAATGCCTCGGTCACCGTCATAATGCTTTATTTGTGGGCCAATGGGCAGCTCCATTTCTGCTATTGGGTATTTACAATAAAATAGTGAAAACCCAAGGTCATGATCAACAAGATCCTCAACCGTAACGCAGCAAATACCGAAACGCAAGGCCTCTATATTTTTCTTTAATTAGTTAAATACCTCTTTATTAATGGCTTATGTTAATGGATAAGAGGAAAAGAAAAGGCATCAGAATATCAAATTCTCATTTCTGATATAAGTTCGGCGTACGAATAATTTTTTGAGCTTAAATTTAGCGTAATACATGGATTTAATCGATATCATAGGCATTGTAGCCGGCATCCTTACCTCATCTTCAATTGTTCCGCAGATTGTAAAAACACTTAAAAAGAAAAAGGCTACAGAGGTTTCGGTATTTATGTTTATTGTAATGATGACAGGTAACGCACTTTGGGTATACTATGGTTTCGATAAATCCGACATTGCAATTATTTCCACCAATTTTTTGGCACTGGGTTTAAACATCACCATGTTGGTGCTAAAATACCGCTATCGATCCTGATTATTAAGAAATTAATCTTCACTGCCAGTTGTAACTTACCAAATATTAAATTAAACAGATAATGAAAGCTATTATTCTTAAAGTTTATTGGTTTTTAGTGATTTTTCTGGTTGCCTGCGGCGGAAACAATACAAAATCAAATGTGCAAAGTCCGGGAGATCAGAAAACGGCAAAAGATAAGGCCCTGAACAGCGGTGCCGATTTGCTGCAGGATAAACGTCCACTTGCGGGCTTTGATGCCTATCTTGATGGTTTCCACTTTTATAACGGAAACCTCAATGCCCAAATGGAGGCACACCACTATGTTAATCAATTAAATGAAGACTTTTACCAAGCCATCATTTTCGATGGAAATGGGCGGGATGCCAAGCTCATGGGGATCGAATATATCATAACGCCTAAATTATTTAAAATGCTTTCTGATGAGGAAAAGTTATTGTGGCACTCGCATCACTATGAAGTAAAATCGGGTTCGCTCATCGCACCGGGAATTCCTGATGTTGCCGAGCATGAATTAATGAAGAAATTGGTATCAACTTATGGTAAAACCATACATACCTGGCATACAGATCAACAAAGATCACTGCCTGTAGGATCACCAATGATTATGATGGGCTTTACTAAAAACGGCCAGTTAAAACCCAATCTTTTAGCTGCAAGAGACAAGCGTTTTAAGGTTTCGAGCAAAGAAATTAAGCAGAAAAGGGCAGATATCGCCATGCCAAAGGTAGATCCATTGGCCAATGCATGGGAAAAAGGAAAAATCAGGCAGTTTATTATTTCCAGTGATGCAGACAGTGCCCAAACCAAACATCAGGGAGAAGCGCACATACATTAATATGTATTCTTGCTAATTTATTAAGGTTATTTTTGAGCAAAAATATAAATATTCATTCTTAACAGGAATAAAATGCCGCTATCTACCAAGGCCTAACATATATTCTTAAACTTTAATCACCAGGCCGTGTTGTTATGTTATTCAGTTGAAAAAAACATATCAATTTAAAATGGAAAACTTTAATATAATTACGGATGATGGCGAATATACCATCGAACCACAGGAAAATGGTACCTATCGTATTCTTCAGGAAGAAAATAAAATCGGTACAGTATATGCCGAGCCTGGCGATCAAGGTGTTGTTCAATGGCGCACCATGGATGAACTGGATGATCAACTCGTATTGACAATTGGGGAACAAATTACCGAGCATAACAACAGCATATAGCAACCTGCCACAATATTTAAACAGCTTTAATAACCAAAACTTGCTGTTTTAAATTTCTATAACTGATGTTAATGTGCTATACATCAGTTAAATGCTATACAATCTATTTATAAAAAAGTTAAAGTTATTAAAATGGCGAAATGTGGCCTCGTGTGGTTCAAAAATGATTTAAGACTGCACGATAATGAAGCTTTAACCAAAGCGAGTGAAGCGTGTGAAACGCTTGTATTTTGCTATTGTATAGAAAAGAAAGATTTTGAAATGCTTGAGCTTGGTTTCAGAAGGGTAGATGTGGTGAGGTTCAGGTTTTTGGAGCAATCTCTTCTTGATTTAAAAAGGAATTTGAAATCTCTCGGTGTGCATTTAATTATCGGAGAGGTTTCGGCACTTGTTACCCTTCCCGAGCTGATTGAAAAATATGGCATTACTGATGTTTATGCCGAAGAAGAATACGCAAGTTATGAACTCGATTTGGTAAACAAGCTCATCCATAAGCTTCCTAAAACTAATTTTCATTTCTTTTGGGGAAAAACGCTCTATCATCAGGACGATATTCCTTTTTCAATACCAAATATCCCGCTAACAAGCAAAGCTTTTAGAATTCCTGTTGGTAATCAGGCTGCCCCACGCAAAACTTTTAGCCGTCCTACACAATTAAATGAGGTTCCGAATATAAAGAACAAACCTTTTCCTGTTTACAGCATTTATGGATTTGATGAGGATGAATATAAAAATGCAAAGCCTTTGCTTAAAGGTGGCGAAACAGCAGCTTTGGAAAGACTTGAATATTACACCTTTAAATCGGAACTTTTAACAGGATACCGTTGGAGCAGGAATAAATCGGATGGGTTAGACTATAGTTCTAAGTTTTCGCCTTACCTTGCATTAGGCTGCATTTCGGCCAGGGAAATTTATGAAAAGGTAATCGACTACGAAAAAAACGTCAAAAAAAACCAGAGTACATGGTGGCTCGTTTTTGAACTGGTATGGAGGGATTATTTTACGTTTAAGGCCATGCGTTTTGGTTCTTCGATTTTTAAAACCACCGGCTACAAAAATAAGACGATGGAGTGGGAAAATGACGAGGCGAAATTTGATAAGTGGTGTAAAGGTAATACAGGCATTCCTTTTATTGATGCACACATGAGGCAATTGAACCAAACCGGTTACATGAGCAATCGGGGCAGGGTTAACTGTGCAAGTTATTTTGTGCATGATTTAAAGATAAACTGGACCTGGGGTGCAGCTTATTTCGAAGCCAAATTAATCGATTATGATGTAAGCTCAAACTGGATGAACTGGCACATGCAAGCTTTTGAAATTTGGTACACTAACCCCGTTCATCAATCCAATAAATATAAAGCACAGGATTTTATCAGGAAGTGGGTGCCAGAACTATCGGATGGAAATAATATTGAAGTTCTAATCCCATGGATATTCGATATTCCTGCTTATCCAAAACCCATCCAGGTATATAAAAAATGGGATAGAGCGATAAATTTAATACAACAATTAAAGGTTAAGTAATCAGTTGTAAGCATTTGTTTATGTGGTACTTATATTAAGTAGAAATTCTCTTGCTGAATTAAATTGGAGGATGATTAATGTTTAGCAGGCAGTTGCGTTTATTGGATTTTTTTCAGTAAAAAATTTGAGATAAAATTTAATATTTGGTATGTTTAATCAAAATTAACCAACAAACAGATTAACGCCTCTCCAATGTTTAAAGATCCCTTTTCCTTTTATGGCAGAATCCGCCGTACCGAATTAGCCTTAACGCAGATTTTCTATACGATTATTAACTTTTTTGTTATTATCCTGCAAGAAAATAAAACTTTTGGTAGCTGGATTGAAATTACGTTGCTTTTACCGCTCTATCTGTTAATTTCTCAGGGAGCAAAACGCTGCCATGATCTGGGTAAATCGGGCTGGTGGCAATTGATTCCTTTCTATGCAATTTTTATGTTTTTTGCAGCTGGTGATTATGGGCCAAATGAGTATGGTGATAATCCCAAGGGAGAAGGGAATGATAATTTTGATGCCTTTGGATATGATTTTAAATCAGGTAAAATGGCAGAAGCTAGCGCAAATAATATATCCCAAGAGTTGGAATAAACAAATACATTAAAGGCACATACTCAACCATTTACGCATATGGTATGTAAAACTATATTTTTTTACCTTCTTAATAGATTTACCCTCATAACAGGAATTTCTCTCCCAGGCTAAATTTTATCCATTTCATTAAACAATTCAATTGAGGAAAATCCCAACTATTCTGAATACTGCCATTTAAATTACTCCACATATTAAAATAAATGGCTAAATGTGAAACTATATCCTCTTACGGCTGTTGAACAACCAAATAAAATCAGAAAATATGAAGCATCATTTACAAACAGCTTTAATCCTTTTAATTACATTAACTTTTTCTCTTCAGGCCTGCAAAAAGAAAACGCCAGTTGATAATCCACCTGCGCCTACATCACAATTTGATATATATGCAGCTGGGAGAGAGGGTTATGTAGCCAAATACTGGAAAAATGGTAAAGCTGTAAATCTTGGTAGTGGTGTCGGCTCATCTGCTGCTAATGCCCTAGCCATAGCTGGTACTGATGTTCATATTGCCGGTTACGAAGTTAATGCACAAGGAAAATATGTGGCCAAATACTGGAAAAATGGAGTATCAACCTCACTTACCGATGGTAGCCGTGATGCTTTTGCGAATGACATATTTGTACAAGGAACTGATGTTTACATTGCCGGACAGGAAATTGCTCCCGGCAAATCGACCTACCAGGCCAAGTATTGGAAAAACGGTGTGCCGGTTGTTTTAACTAATGATACACAGCAGGCCATTGCCACGGGGATAGCCCTGATCGGGAATGATGTTTATGTTATCGGCGAGCGGAGAAACCTCGATTGGCTTACCTCTATCACGGTATATTGGAAAAATGGCCAGCTTTTTGACCTTACCGACAGAACTACAGGTGCTTCAGAGCAGGCAATTACAGTATCTGGAAGTGATTTATACTTATTATGGTCTGAAACCTATAACAACTCCGGCCAGTCGCGAACCAGCTACAGTAAAAATTTAGGTACCCCAATACTGATTAACGATGGTACCCCGGATGTGAGGGGAAACTCGATTTTTGTAAGTGGAAATGATGTTTATGTTGGCGGATCAGGCACTACAAATTTGAATAGTGCAATTATGGCTAAATACTGGAAAAACGGATCTCCAGTTATTTTATCCAACGGACCTGAAAGTGCTTTTGGTTTATCTATTGCAGTTTCGGGTTCTGATGTTTTTGTTGGTGGCTACCGCGATGGAGGTTCAGGATTTGCTCAATATTGGAAAAATGGAACAGTTATACCCCTAACAGATGGATCACAGGCTGCATTGATAAGTAAAATCGTTGTCATCAAGAAATTTTAATGTAGTATATAAATTGCCAATTATCAATGTCCATAATAATAAATGATGTTCAGTTTATTAAAAAACTTTATTACAGAAAGAAGTGAGGCATCAGAAGCTACACTAAATTTAATCTGCAGTCACTTTAAAATTGTAAAAGCCAAACGCAATGAAATACTTGTTGGTTTTGATGAAGTATGTAAGGGATATTATTTTATAAATGAAGGCTGTTTAAGGTTATTTACCTATAGTGATGATGGAAATCCAATTACACGATATTTTGGATTTAAAGGAGGATTCTGTACCGCATTACCAAGTTTCATTCAACAAAAATCTGCTCAGGAATATCTTCAGGCAATAGAAAAATCAGAACTGCTGTACATTAATCACAAGCATTTTTTCGAACTTGTAGATAGCGTTCCTCAATTTGCCATGATTTACCGCGAAATACTTGAACAGGGATTTATCAACGCACAAAAAAGAATTTATGGTTTTCAGGGTTTCGATGCGCTGCAAAAAGTGCGTTGGGCGATTGAATTTCAACCCGATTTTTTAATGCGGCTATCCAATAAAATGGCTGCATCATATTTAGGTATATCTCCATCTACGCTTAGCCGAATAAAAGCCAGAATGTAAATGTTGACCCAGGTCAACGTTTTTGCATAAATAGCGAGTTACCTTGGCTGCATGAAAATAAAGTATCCTTTATGCCTGCTTTTTCTTATTTCCTTAAACAATTTAATTGTTGCCCAGGTTAAAACCGCGAATATAAAACACTTCGAAAACCCAGTTTTACCTATCAATCTATATTTTACATCAAATACACAGCTTACCTTAAAAGCAGCTTATACCTTAACAGAAATTGCAAGAAATGCAGCAGCAACCTTAGGAAAAGATGTTAGTATTGCAATTCTCGATCAATATGGCGTTACCATATTGATTAGTCGTGGTGATGGGGTAGGCCCACATAATACCGAGGCCGCCCGCAGAAAAGCCTACACGGCACTCTCTACCAAAACAGCAACGCTTGCTCTAGCCAGGAAGGTGAGGGAAGACCACGACAGTGAAAACCTTGCCAATTTACCAGAATTGTTATTGCTTGGAGGCGGAGTGCCTTTGTGGTACGAAAACAAAGTAGTAGGAAGTATTGGTGTGGCAGGAGGCGGAAGTGCTGACAACGATGATAGAATCGCAAAAGCTGCTTTAAATGCAATTTCAGATATAAACAAAAATAGATAAAAAATGAAGAGAATAATTTTAAGTATCCTGTTGGCAACAATGCTCCAAATTGCGTATGGGCAAGAGCAAACTTACCAGTTATCAAGCCATATATTGGATGTTTCAACAGGATTACCAGCCCCCGGGGTTACAGTTCAATTAAATAAGTTGAATACAAAAACCAAAGTGTGGACTTTTGTTGCAGAAAAAGTTACTGATGAACAAGGAAGAATTAAAGATTTTTTAGATCAACAACAGGAAAACACAGGCATTTATAAGCTTACATTTTTGGTGCAGGATTATTTTTCCAATAAAAAAATCAAGAGCTTTTATCCGTTTATTGATGTGGTGTTCGAAATAAATGACAAAAAGCATTACCATGTTCCCATCACGCTTTCAGCCTATGGCTACTCTACCTACCGGGGAAGTTAAATCTGATTTCTAAACCTTGGGTTTAAGTATTAATAAAATATGCACCTTAATTTGCTGCCTGGAAAAATTGAATGTTAGATTTTTCCAGGCAAAGCATTATTTCAATTTATCCGGCAGCAGCTCCGGCAGAGTCACTTTGGTCATCTTCTTCTTCTTCATCTGGCCCGTTTTTGTAAATATTTCCTGCTAAAGTTTCAAAGCTTAATAGCTGAGTAAATTTCTTTTCTGCGTTTCCAAATGATGGTTTGTGGTTCTGGTTCATTTATTTTAAGTTATCATGGATCGAATAAGCTCGCCCATGCTTAAATTTATATTTATTTATCGGCCATTCAAAGTTCAAAAGAAAATAATTCCTAGTTATATCGAATTTAAAATGGCTTTAAAATGTTTGGGAAAATCTCTTAAATGTAAATATCTCGTTTTCAAATAGATTCAGTAATTATTTACCCAATTCATGATGAATCATATCGAAGGATTATTCCCGATGAAATAATGGGTGAATACACTTTTTTTTCTAATCTGCTTATTTCTGCCAGAAGGCGGCGTAACATTAACAACGCTCACATATTTTGTAGGGTCGCCTTGTGATTCATAAATGATCACTTCTGCATAATCTGGCTGTCTGATGGCATCAGGATGGTTTTTTAAGATCTCAAAATTTTTATTTCTTAGCTCGTTTAAAAATTGGTCCTTATCGGCAACAAATGGAATAAGAGGATTTGGAGTTCTTGCTTTCATCCAAGCATCATTCAACTCAGAAAATGGCTTGCTTACCTGTCCATTCCAAGCTACAACCAAACTTCCGCCTATAATCACTAAAAATTCTCCCAACCAGATTATCCAAAGCAAAATCCCGGAAACATTACCACTTCCCTGAATGCTAAAAGTGCCAACGTTGTTTAGCGCGATTATTTCGCGAAACAGAATGCTGGGATGTAAAAATAAAAAGCCCATATCTGCAAGTAACTGTTTCAGCTCAGCAGAACTTTGGTTAAAAGTAAAACCCTTTTGGCTGTACATTACGGCATCGAAGAAAACCCATTGCATATAAAATGCCAACAAACCACAAACGCAAGCAATAACCACAGCCGCCTTTAAGTTCCTTATTTTTCCTATTCTGATTCCCAAATCAATAGCTAAGCCTAACAACATGCCCAATGAAAACGCACATATTGCAATAAACCAGATATTGGGAATTAATTGCGACAGAATAATATAAAGTATGGAAAGTAATAAAGAAGCAACGATGCCTATACCAAGGGTAATTAAAATGCTGGAAGCAGAGGCATGCCCGGCAGGAGTGTATTTTTGGTCCATATGAGTGTTTTCAGATTTATGTTGAACAATGAGTAAAGGAATTTGTTTGTGACTGTAAGTAATACCCGCCACTAATTGCTTTAATAAGTATTATAATATTAGAAATGTTCAAACCTGGAGGCTACTATTTTGTTAATTGGGTTATGATATTTAAACTTCAAAAATGGCAGCTTGGTTTGGCCATCGGAATTGGTGCAGCAGCTGTGGCTGTTAATTTTGCGGCTTGCGTGTCTATTCCAAAAGGGGCGGTAGCCGTTAGTCCATTCCGTACCGATCGCTATTTGGGTAAATGGTATGAAATTGCACGAATGGATTTTAAATTTGAAAAAAATCTGGATCATGTAACTGCTGAATATTCAAAAAATGCTGACGGATCGATACGTGTGGTAAACAAGGGTTATAATTTTGTTGAAGAGAAATGGAAAGAAAGTGAGGGCAAAGCAAAGCTGGTTAAAGGACAGGAAAGTGCCCGTTTGAAAGTGTCCTTTTTTGGACCTTTTTATGCCGGATATAATGTTATCGCACTTGATCCCGATTATAAATACGCATTGGTTGCTGGAAATAACTTAAGCTATTTATGGATTCTTTCCCGTGATAAAGCGGTACCAGATGAAATCAAAGCCACCTACCTTAAAAAGGCCCAAAGTTTAGGTTATGATACAAATAAACTGGTGTGGACTAAGCAGAATTAGATTGATTTGCGACATTAATTTAGCTAATCACTTTTTTGTAACCGCTATCTTTACCGGATAGATTATACGATTATGAGCAACACAGATATTTTTGAAAAGTTACGTAATGGAGAAGCCATTTCGCCAAACGATCCAGATGCATATAAGATGTTACTGGCTTCTTATGCAACAAAAAAACTTTTGGTTCAAATGAATAATGCCACCGAACCAGAAGAAATCAGAAATTTTTTGAGTCAAATTACAGATGCTGAAATCGACAGCACTGTTAATGTGTTCACACCTTTGTATATAAATTACGGTAAGCATATTAAAATCGGTAAAAATGTATTCATCAACTTCGACTGTGTGTTTCTGGACTTGGGGGGAATAACCATTGATGACAATGTATTTATCGCTCCAAAAGTTAGTGTATTATCCGAAGGTCATCCTACCTCAATTGAAGATCGGCATACATTAATTCCAAAAGCAATTCACATTAAAAAAAATGCCTGGATAGGTGCAGGGGCAACAATCTTACCTGGAGTAACCATTGGAGAAAATGCCGTTGTTGCTGCCGGAGCAGTTGTTTCTAAAGATGTTGCACCAAATACAGTTGTTGGTGGCATACCGGCAAAATTTATAAAAAACATTTAAGCATAAAAAGCTTGTTTTAATTGCAAAAAGTGAAAATATCTTTTTAATCTTTTCTAATTAAGGTAGTCACTCTCGCCCAATGTGGTCCGCTCTCCGCCAACCACTTTTCCCTTTCCCCAATAATCATTACATTTGCTGGCAATGAGATACTTTGTATTGCTATTTTCTTTTTATCTGATCTTGCTGGGTATTACGCCTTGTCAGGATAGGGAAGATATGCTTACAAATAACCAGTTCGAAACCGTTGTTCATCATGATGCAGCCAAGGGAGAACATGCCGGAGGCGAAATGTGTCCGCCGTTTTGTAGTTGTGCCTGCTGCTCAGTAGCCCGGCATTTTCCTCTTGAAAAAAATGTTGTTGTTATGGCTTCCGTTTTTCAGCAATCTTACCCAGGCTTTTATTGTTCCGATTTAAAAAAACAGCCTGTTGATGTTTGGCAACCGCCTAAACTTGTTTAATCAATAATTTCTTCACCATGGCCCGGCCATTAGTTTAGTGGGCATTATGCAATAACCATAAGGTTACGTGCCAGGCTATGCCGCTATTTCCTAATTTTTGATTAATTACAACAATGCTGAACAAAATAATACTGTTCTCCATCAGGCAGAAATTACTGGTGGCGATTATGATGATGGCGTTAATTGCCTGGGGTATATACTCCCTAAAGCAATTGCCTATTGATGCACTTCCCGATATTACCAATAACCAGGTTCAAATTATTACCAATTCGCCAAGCAACGGTGCCGAAGATATCGAAAGGTTTGTAACCTATCCGGTAGAACAAACCATGGCAACCATCCCCGGAATTGAAGAAATTCGTTCATTTAGCAGGTTTGGCCTCTCCGTAGTAACGGTGGTATTTAAAGAAAATGTAGAAATTTATTGGGCACGCCAACAGGTAAGCGAAAGGCTTGCCGAAGTGGAACGGGCCATTCCAAAGGGGATAGGAACACCAGAAGTGGCACCTTTAACTACTGGTTTGGGCGAAATTTATCAATATGTTATCCACCCTAAAAAAGGATATGAAAAAAAATACGATGCAACCGAACTCCGTACCATTCAGGATTGGATAGTACGCCGTCAGCTTTTAGGTGTAGAAGGCATTGCCGATGTAAGCAGTTTCGGCGGGTACCTTAAACAATATGAGATTGCACTTAATCCTGATAAACTCAGGAGTATGGACATTTCCATCAGTAATATATTTTCGGCACTCGAAAAAAACAACCAGAATACCGGAGGTGCTTATATTGATAAGAAACCCAATGCCTATTTCATCAGAAGTGAAGGTTTGATTAAAAGCATTGAAGATATTGAAAACATTGTTGTAAAAACCAACAACAATAGCATTCCCGTACTGATCCGCAATGTAGCAGAAGTAAGAATTGGTGCCGCAACCCGATATGGTGCAATGACGAGGAACGACCAAGGAGAGGTTGTAGGTGCTGTGGTAATGATGCTTAAAGGAGCCAACTCATCAAAGGTAATTGCCAATGTTAAAACCAGGATGGCGCAAATTGCTAAAAACCTGCCGGAAGGTGTGGTAATTGAACCTTTTCTTGACCGTACAAAACTGGCAAACAATGCAATAGGAACTGTGGCCAAAAACCTGGCTGAAGGTGCGCTGATTGTTATTTTTGTATTGGTTTTGCTATTGGGCAACTTTCGCGCCGGACTCATAGTCGCTTCTGTAATTCCATTAGCCATGCTCTTTGCGGTGTGTTTAATGAATCTTTTTGGCGTAAGCGGCAACCTGATGAGCCTTGGTGCAATAGATTTCGGACTGATTGTAGATGGAGCCGTAATTATTGTAGAAGCATCGCTTCATCATTTGGGTATTCGAAAAAATAAGAACCGCTTAAACCAACACGAAATGGATGCGGAGATTTTTGAATCTGCTTCTAAAATCCGCAACAGTGCCGCTTTTGGCGAAATCATCATCCTCATTGTATATCTGCCCATTCTTGCACTTGTAGGCATCGAAGGTAAAATGTTCAGACCAATGGCGCAAACCGTGGCTTTTGCCATTCTTGGTGCATTTATACTATCATTAACTTATGTGCCAATGATGAGTGCCCTATGCCTGAATAAAACCATCAGCACCAAAAGAAATATTTCAGATAGGATCATGTCATATCTTCAACGGGTATATACACCCATGCTTAATTTTGCGATAAGGGCAAAACTTGTAGTTTTAGGTATTGCTTTAACGCTATTTGCAATCTCATTGGTTATCTTCAGCAACTTTGGGGCAGAATTTATCCCCACTTTGGAAGAAGGCGATTTTGCTGTAGAAACACGGGTATTAACTGGCAGCAGTTTGTCGCAAACCATCGAGGCCTCAACACGGGCAGCAAAGGTATTGAAAGCCAACTTTCCGGAGGTAAAAGAAGTAATCGGGAAGATTGGTTCAAGTGAAATTCCAACCGATCCAATGCCTGTTGAAGCATGCGATTTAATCATTATCCTGAAAGATAAAAGTGATTGGACGAGTGCTTCATCAAGAGATGGACTTGCCGAAAAAATGCAGCAGAAGTTAGAACAGTATATTCCGGGGGTAACTTTTGGCTTTCAGCAACCTATTCAAATGCGTTTTAACGAGTTGATGACGGGTGCGCGACAGGATGTTGTAATTAAAGTTTATGGTGAAGATTTTGCCAAGTTGGGCAGTTATGCATCAAAGATCGGTGCCATTGCAGGTAAAATAGAGGGTGCTCAGGATATTTATGTAGAACAGGCCTCAGGCTTACCGCAAGTGATTATTAAATTCCACAGGGATAAAATTGCACAATTCGGGCTAAATATTGAAGATGTAAATACCGCCATCCGCTCGGGTTTTGCCGGTGAGGTAGCAGGCCTTGTATTTGAAGGTGAGAAACGTTTCGACATGGTGGTGCGCCTTGAAAAGGAGAACAGGCAATCTTTGGAAGATGTAAAAAACCTTTTCGTAACTGCACCCAATGGCAATCAAATCACTTTAGAACAGCTGGCTGATATCCAATATAAGGAAGGACCAAACCAAATTCAGCGCGATGATGCAAAACGACGTATTACTGTCGGTTTTAATGTTCGTGGCAGGGATGTAGAAAGCATTGTTAAAGAAATTCAGCAAAAAATAGATCACAAAATTAAATTTGAGCCAGGTTACTATCCAACCTTCGGCGGAACGTTCGAAAACCTTCAGGCGGCCAATAAAAGGCTGAGTATTGCTGTTCCATTGGCATTGTTACTCATCCTGCTCTTACTCTACTTAACATTTTCATCAATTAAACATGCGCTGTTAATTTTTACAGCTATCCCATTATCTGCAATAGGTGGCATACTGGCTCTATGGGCCAGGGGGATGCCTTTCAGTATCTCTGCAGGTATCGGTTTCATCGCACTTTTTGGTGTAGCAGTGCTCAATGGAATTGTATTGATCAGCGAGTTTAACCGCTTAAAAAAAGAAGGAATGACAAATATCATCGAAATTATAAAAAAAGGAACCACTATAAGGCTGCGCCCTGTAATTATGACCGCTTTGGTAGCCTCACTTGGCTTTTTGCCAATGGCAATTTCTGGCGGTAGTGGGGCAGAAGTACAACGTCCGTTGGCAACGGTAGTAATAGGCGGCCTGCTTTCAGCCACATTACTTACCTTATTGGTATTGCCGATTCTCTACATTTGGGTAGATAAAATAGGAACAAGAAAACGCGGTACATCTTCTCTTGCAGGGGCGCTTGTTTTGATGATGTTTCTTTTTGGATTACCATCCGTTAAGGCACAAAGTACTGATATTACATTAAACCAGGCCATTTCATCTGCGCTCGAGCGAAACAAAACCATAAACAGTGCAAACCTCAACGTCGGTTTACAGGAGCAATTAAAAAAAACAGCTTTCGAAATGCCCAAAACGGATATTTCGATGCTTTACGGACAATACAACAGTTTGGTTAAAAACGATAAAAACTTTACCATTTCTCAAACGGTACCATTTCCAACACTTTTTACAGCCAATGCAGCTTTAGGTGATGAACGCATTAAAGCAGGTCAGTTTCAGGTTGCTGCTACTAAAAATGAGTTAATTTACCAGGTAAAAACCGTTTACACCAACCTTCAATACCTCTACACTAAAGAAAAACTGCTACAGCAACAGGATAGTATTTACAAGGGCTTTGTTAAATCAGCCTCGTTAAAATATAAAACTGGAGAAGGCAATCTCTTAGAAAAAGTAGCTGCTGAAACACAATTGAAAGATGTTCAAAACCAATTGGAACAAAATAATGCCGACATCGAAATTTACAAAAATCAGTTAAGTATACTTATTGGAGGGCCAATTAAAGAAATTGCAGAAAGGTATCTGAATGAGCAAAAAATGATCATTTTAACTGATAGTTTATCCGTTCAGGAAAATCCTTTATTGGCTTATTTTAAACAACAAATCGTTATTGCCGATAAACAGCGAAAGATAGAATTGGCAAAAGCATTGCCAGATATTACAGTGGGCTACTTTAACCAATCGCTTACCGGTTTCCAAAATGTGAATGGCTCAGAAGTGTATTTTAATCAAAATAAACGTTTCCAGGGTTTCCAGCTTGGACTAGCTGTTCCCTTGTTTTACAAATCGTATTCGGCAAAGGCAAAAGCAGCGGCTATAAGTAAAGATATCGCCACCACCGACCTTGAATTGCAAGAACGTAAACTAACAGGGCAGTTTCAACAAGTGCTTCAAGAATACCTTAAAAACCAACAGCGTTACGGTTATTACCAAACTTCGGCACTTGCCAATGCGGCATTAATCTTAAAAAACAGCAGAATTGCCTACCAAAATGGTGAAATTGGATACTCCGAATATCTCCTCAACCTTAAACAGGTAAATTCTATTTATGAAAGCAACCTGATGGCTCTGTTACAGGTTAATCAAAGCATTAACCACATCGAATTTTTGACTGGTAACCTTAAATCACTATAAAATTATAAACATGAAATCCATATATAAATATATAGTTCTAATCGTGGTAACGCTTTACCTTGCAGCATGCGGAAGCCCCAAAGAGGAAAATGCAGTAGAAAAAGAGCCTGTTCACCAAGAGAGCGATATGGTTACTTTAACGCCAGAGCAGCACAAACTTGCCGGAATTACCCTTGGTGAGATTGAACTTAAAGCATTAAGCGGAACAACGAAAGTAAACGGAATGCTCGATTTGCCTCCCCAAAGTTTGGTTTCAATCTCTACACCGCTAGAGGGCATTGTAAAAAGCACGGATATGCTTCAGGGCATGAAGGTAAAAAAAGGTGCTTTGGTTGCAGTAATGCAAAATCCCGAATTTATTCAGATGCAGCAGGATTATTTGGATTATAAAAGTCAGCTGCAATTTTTAAAACAAGAGTTAGATCGGCAGGAAGAACTGGCCAAAGAAAACGTAAATTCAAAAAAAGCATTGCAAAAAGCCCGGAGCGAATACCAAAGTGTAAGTGCCCGATTGCTTGGTCAGCGGTCTAAACTTTCGCTTATAAACATCAGTTTTGCTGCGCTTGAGAAAGGTGAGATTCTAAAAACTTTTAACCTTTATGCGCCTATGGCAGGTTACGTAACACAAGTAAACACCAATATCGGTGCTTTCGCGAGTACTACGGATGAACTTTTTAAAATTGCCGATACCGAACATTTACATGCAGAACTTACCGTGTTCGAAAAAGATGTACCCAAACTAAAAATTGGCCAAAAAGTGCGGTTTACTTTAGCGAACGAAGATAAAGAGCGCATGGCTACCGTGCACCTGATCGGCAGGGAAATTAGTAAAGAGCGTACTGTACAGGTGCATTGCCACCTTGACAAAGAAGATACGCAACTGCTGCCTGGCATGTACCTCAAAGCTTATGTAGAAAGTGGTACCAATAAGGTAGAAGCTTTGCCCGATGCCGCCATTGTTGAATTTGAAGGTAAAAAATATGTATTTATAGAAAAATCTGCTTCAAAATCAGCCTTTCATTACCAATTGATAGAGGTGAAAACAGATGTATCAGAAAATGGCTTTACTCAGGTATCATTTGCAGAAGCACTTACCAAACCGAAAATAGTGGTAAAAGGAGCTTATGATTTATTGAGCAAAGTTAAAAACGAAGAAGAGGAAGGACACTAATTGAACAACTCTTCATTTCGCGTAACCGTCATTTCGACCGTAGTGGAGAAATCTTTGAACATGTTTCTGTGCAGCTTTAAAAGATTTCTCGGCTGCGCTGCGCTTCGCTCGAAATGACGGAAATAGCGATAAATCCTCGTGTAATCGTCATTTCGACCGTAGTGGAGAAATCCTTGAACATATTTGTGCAGCTTTAAAAGATTTCTCGGCTGTGCTGCGCTTCGCTCGAAATGACGGAAAGAGCGATAAATCCTCGCGTAATCGTCCTTCCCAACCCGATAGCTATTGGGTTGATTGGGAATCTTAATGCTTAAATATTGCCTGAGTTGTAAGATCCCCGCCTGCGCGAGGATGACGACCGGTGATTAAATACTAGTCTAATCGTCATTTCGACCGTAGTGAAGAAATTTTTGAACATATTTGTGCAGCTTTAAAAGATTTCTCGGCTGCGCTTCGCTCGAAATGACGGAAATAGCGATATATCGTCATTCCCAACCCGATAGCTATCGGGTCGGTTGGCGATCTTAATGCTCAAATATTGCCTGAGTTGTAAGATCCCCGCCTGCGCGAGGATGACGACCGGTGAATTAAATACTAGTCGAACCGTCATTTCGACCGTAGCGGAGATATCTATGAACATGTTTGTGTGCATCTTTAAACGATTTTCCGGCTGCGCTGCGCTTCGCTCGAAATGACGGAAATAGCGATAAATCCTCCTCGAACCGTCATTTCGACCGAAGTGGAGAAATCTTTGAACGTGTTTCTGTGCAGCTTTAAAAGATTTCTCGGCTGCGCTGCGCTTCGCTCGAAATGACGGAAAAAGCGATAAATCCTAGTGTAATCGTCATTTCGACCGTAGTGGAGAAATCTTTGAACATGTTTCTGTGCAGCTTAAAAGATTTCTCGGCTGCGCTGCGCTTCGCTCGAAATGACGGAAAGAGCGATAAATCCTAGTCTAATCGTCATTTCGACCGTAGTGGAGAAATCTTTGAACGTGTTTCTGTGCATCTTTAAACGATTTTCCGGCTGCGCTGCGCTCGAATGACGGAAAGAGCGATAAATCCTCGCGTTACCGTCCTTTAGATTTGTCTAAGTATTTTATTTAGGGATTAATTGAAATTACGATTAGTTTAGCTATGACTAAAATATTTAAAATGTTACCTAACCGGTAGCGGCACATTAATGATTCGTCAAGGTTTTTATGCCTATGGAATGATGCAATCCGCTACCGGTTTTTCTCCCTTAGTGACCAGATAACAATTAGGGAATTACCCATTATTAAGGACTTGGATCGATGGGCTGGAATTAGGTAACTGTTGCAAACATAAAAATAATAAGATGATTGTCACTACAAAATTCTTCATCGGTATCGATGTTTCAAAACCTTATTTCGATGCTTCCCTTATGGCGGTTGTCAGCCATGTAAAACAGGCTGTCGATACTGCCCGATTTGATAACAGTATCACAGGGATCAAAGCTTTTGACAGGTGGCTCAAGAGCCATAGGGTTACTATGGATGAACATTCACTTGTTGTGATCGAAAACACCGGTATCTATCACCGCCTGATCTGGTCTTTCTGCAGCAAGAAAAATCTTCCCATCCACATTGGCAATGCGGCACACATCAAGTGGAGCTTTGGGATAGCCAGGGGAAAGAATGACAGGATAGACAGCCTTCGCTTATGCAACTATGCCTATCGGGAATCAGACTCTTTGACTGCCACACCTCCGTTAGACCCTGTTCTGATACACCTGAAGGACTTTATATCTGCCAGGACAAAGCTGTTGAAGCAGATAACCAGTCTAAAAGTTTCCATTAAAGAGCTGGGAAATGTAAATGAGAAGCCACATCAGAAGCTCATTGAGAGATCGCTGAAATCAGCCATCGATGGAATAGCCCGGTCCATCAAGAATATTGAAATGGAGATCAGAAAAATAATAGGAGAAAACAGGGCTTTCAAAAGCAATTACGAACTTCTGGTCAGCATACCGGGAATAGGACACGTGACTGCCATATACCTTATTGGATGCACAGCTAATTTTGCAGGTAGCCCAAGCGGAAAACAACTGGCCTGTTATGCAGGGGTAGCCCCATTTGAGCACAGCAGCGGCATTAGCATAAAGGGCAAACCAAGAGTTCATAGGATGGCAAACAAGGAACTAAAAAGACTATTGCACCTGTGCGCCTTGTCCGCTATCCAAAATAATCCAGAAATCAGGAACTATTATAACAGAAAAAAGGATGAGGGAAAACATAGCATGAGTATTCTAAACGCCGTTAGAAACAAAATAGTGCTTAGGGTAGCCTCGGTAATAAAAAAACAAACACCGTTCAAAAACAACTATAATTTAGCCGCATAAAATTTGTAATTGTCATAACAATCATTTCGACCGTAGTGGAGAAATCCTTGAACATGTTTGTGCAACTTTAAAAGATTTCTCGCCTGCGCTGCGCTCGAAACAGGCCATCATTAAATCGTCATACCAAACTTCAATACCAATTTTAATGCAGTTTTTTAGTTCTATCACTTCGAATACACAACCCCTAATTTCTACTTATCCATTAAAGCTCATTGTAAAATAAATAAGGCATTATTATTGTTCAAGGCAGAGCAGCGTTGTTTTTAAAAAATTAGCGTAATTTTATAACCATAAAACCAAACAATTTTCAGTTTTAAACATTTTAAACAAATGCATTTCCCTCATAACCACAAATTACCACAATCCCGCTCCACACATGAACTATAAACAATTGCAGGAAGATGTACAAAAGCATGTTAGCGATTACTTCCATACCCACAGCGATCCGCGATTGGTTTATCATAATCTGGAACATACTCAGGAAGTTGTACATGCGGCACAACAGATTGCCAACCACTACCAGCTAAATGAGCAAGATTTTTTCACCATAACTGTAGCCGCCTACTTCCACGATACAGGTTATTTTGAAGATGCCTTAAACCATGAGGCTAAAGGTGCCGAACTTGCCGACCAGTTTTTGGCCAAACACAAAGTAAATCAGGAAGTTCGTGATAGTGTTAAAAGCGCCATATTGGCGACCAAAATTCCTCAGCATCCTAAAAATGAAATCGATAAGATTATTTGCGATGCAGATCTTTTCCATATAGGGTTATCTGATTTCCGAGCGAAAGGAAAACTGATGCACAAAGAAAACGAGTTGATCTATAAAAAAGACATCAGCAAACTCGATTGGCGTAAAAAAGATATCCAGTTTATGGAATCTCACCATTACCATACCGATTATGCCAATTTGTTGCTAAGTGATCAGAAACAGAAAAATATCGATAAGCTGAAAAGTAAATTAACCGCACAGGAAGAAATCAGCACAGAACTCGAAGAACCTAAAAACTTTGCACCTGAAATTGTAAAAGAGAAAAAGAAAAAGGATAAAGACGACCGTCCAGACAAAGGAATTGAAACCATGTTCAGGATTACTTCGGCAAATAACCAGCGTTTGAGCGATATGGCCGATAATAAAGCACATATCCTCATTACTGTAAATTCAATCATGCTATCGTTGATTGTGAGTTTGTTGCTAAGGCGGTTAGAAGATCACGGCAACCTGATTATACCAACCTTTATATTATTAATGGTGAGTTTAACCTGTGTAGTGGTGTCCATCCTGTCCACCCGTCCATCCATTCCTAAAGGAGAATTTACTCAAGAAGATATGGACAATAAAAAAGTTAATCTCCTGTTTTTCGGTAATTTCTATAAAATGAGTTTGCCGAGCTATACCGATGGAATGATTAAGGTAATGAACGATAAAGATTTTCTATACGGAACATTAATTACCGATGTTTACTCGCAGGGTGTGGTTTTAGGCCGTAAATACAAATTAATCCGCCTGGCATATAACATTTTTATGTTTGGCTTAATTGCAGCAGTATTGGCTTTTGTAATCGCTTACGCAGCTTACGGTAAACTTTAATGGAACAAATTACAGAAACCTCTTTTTTTAACAGAGATTTAAGCTGGTTAAAATTTAACGAGCGTATTTTGATGGAAGCCGAGCGGAATAACGTTCCGTTACTCGAACGAATTAAATTTTTGTCTATATTTTCTTCCAATCTAGATGAGTTTTATCGTGTTCGGATGCCTGTATTACTGGCCCTCGAAAAGTTGAGCAATAAGGAAAATAATGACATCAGAATTGACGATAATTTACTAAATACCGCCAATCAGCTAATTTCCGATCAACAACAACGATATGGCGTTGTTCTAAAGTCTGATATCATTCCTCAGCTGAAAGAAAATAAAATAAATTTAATTTATGGTCAGCCCTTTCCAGCAGAAATTCAGAAAAGCATCACACGGTATTTTTTAAGTCAGGTAATGGCTTTTCTGCAATCTGTTTACGTTGATCAAAACACCGATTTTTTTCCTTCAAACAATGAGCTGTACTTCCTGGTTACGCTAAAAAAAGAGCTTGATGCCGAAGTTATCATTTTAAACATCCCTTCCAATCAGCTGCCCCGTTTTTATAAGGTAGAAGCCGAAGGCGAAACCTTTATCGTTTTTTTGGATGATATTGTCCGCTTTCATTTAGACCGTATTTTTCCTGAAGGAGAAGTTACAGGTTGCTACAGTTTCAAAATTACAAGGGACGCCGAAATTGATCTTAAAGATGAATATTCAGGCAGTTTGTCAGAACAATTGGAAAAACAATTGCTTAAACGCGATGCAGGTTTAGCTACACGCTTTCTGCATCAGCCAGGCATACCAGCAAATGTTTTCGAGCTGCTAAAAAAACTTTTCAATTTAAAGAAAGCCAACAGGATAGAAGGCGGGCAATACCACAACCTGAAAGATTTTATGGGTTTCCCGGTAAATGTGCCCCAGCTTTCCAACCAAAATTGGCCAAAACTTTGCAATACCGATGTAATTGAAGGATCGCTGACAGAGGCAATTTATAAAAACGACATAATTGTACATACACCTTATCAAAGTTACGATAGCGTATTGCGCTTTTTTAACGAAGCCGCCATTGATGCTGATGTTAAGGAAATTTATGTGACGCTATACCGCGTGGCCAGCGATTCTAAAATTGTAAATGCCTTAATCAGTGCAGCCAAAAATGGTAAAAAAGTTACGGTTTTGGTAGAGCTTAAAGCCCGTTTTGATGAAGCCAACAACATCAAATGGGCTAAAAAAATGAAAGAAGTTGGTGTAAACATTATTTATAGTGTAACAGCTTTAAAAGTACACGCCAAAGTAGCACTGGTAAAAAGGCAGATAGGCGATAGAATGCGCTATTCGGGTTTGTTTGCCACCGGTAACTTTAACGAAAGCACCGCTGCATTTTACACCGACCATATTTTAATGACAGCCAATAAGGAAATGCTCCGAGAAGTGGAGTTGCTTTTTATCTTTTTGGCCAAAAGAGTTAAACCAAGTAGTGCAGATCTCATTAATTTTAAGCATTTATTGGTGGCGCAGTTTAATCTGCAGCAGGTTTTTCTTCAATTGATTGATAAAGAGATAGAACATGCCAAACAAGGTAAAGCATCGGGCATTACCATTAAAATGAACAACCTCGAAGAAAAAGTATTGATTAACAAACTTTACGAAGCATCCGAGGCAGGTGTAAAGGTAGAAATGATTGTGCGGAGCATTTGCCGCTTAATTCCAGGTGTAAAAGGAATGAGCGAAAACATTAAGGTAACGCGCATTGTTGACCGTTATTTAGAACACGGACGGGTTTTTATCTTCCATAATTTAGGGAAAAATGATGTTTACCTCGGCTCGGCAGATTGGATGAACCGGAACATTTATCGAAGAATAGAGGTTTGTTTCCCGATTTACAATGAACAGATTAAAGAAGAAATTTTAGCCATTATCGAAATACAAAAACAAGATAATGTGCAGGCAGTTTGTATAGATGATAACATGAATAACATTCCCGTAAAAAGTGGCGGGATTCTTGTCCAGTCTCAACATGATATTTATGCATTATTGAAAAATAAATAACGCATGATTTTACTTATTGATGAGCTGTGATAACACAGACCATTAAAATTAATTTGTACCCTTATGAAATACAATAAAACTTTCCTTGCTTCCAGTTTACTACTTTCAGCCGCCTTTTTAGGCCTATCCTGCGTTAATGGTAACCGCAATGATAAAAAAAGTGATTCTACTGAAACAGTATCAACAAGTAGTGCTACAAAATCAGATTTTCCTTACGATTTATCTGCGCCCGTTAAATACAACATGCCACATAACCTCTTTGAAATTTCTGGAATTGTGTTTCATAACGGCGACCCAAAAGAAGTTTTTGCTATCCAGGATGAGGATGGAGATCTTTTTCACCTGGGTTTAAGCGATAAGGATTCTAAATACACCAAATTTGGAGGTAAAGGCGATTACGAAGATCTAACCATCATTAACAATTATATTATTGTTTTAAAAAGTAATGGTGAGCTGCATACATTTCCGATTTCTGAAATTAACAAACCCGAGGTTGCCAATGTTGTTAAAACCAAAGATCTTGTTCCAAAGGCAGAATATGAAGGTTTGGCTGCGGATGAAAAAAACAACATGGTTTATGTGCTAACAAAAGATAGCAAGCCAGATTCAAAGGCAAAAGCATCAAGTATTTATGGCTTTAAGGTTGGAACTGATGCCACATTAACCCCTGCCGGAGAATTTAGCCTTTCGCATAAAGCGATTGAAAAAGCATCAGGAAGTTCGAAATCAAGGTTCCGCCCATCTGCACTGGCTAAAAACCCAAAAACGAACGAGTGGTATGTGCTTTCTTCAATAAATAAAATGATTGTGGTAACCGATTCCGATTTTAACGTAAAGGCAACATATCCATTGGATGGCAACCTTTTTAACCAGCCAGAAGGGATAGCTTTCGATCGCGATAATAACCTCTACATCTCTAATGAAGGCGGAACCCTGGCGGCCGGTAACATTTTGATGTTTAAATTGAAAAAATAAAGGTTGGTGTTGTTTCCTCAAATCTTGCGTCATGCTGAATTTATGTAAGCGTCTTTTCCACAGGAAAGACCCTGAATTGAATTCAGTGTGACGTTATTATGGAATAAAATCCAAAAACATAATAATTTTAAAATAACTATATTTATACAAACGCTGAGTCTATGATCAAAAGATTTACTCTTTTTACAATTTTATTTTTAATCAATTTCATTGCCATTGCTCAGGATGATGTAAAATATCGGGTCATTCTCTTTGGGGATGCAGGGGAAATGAACCCTGCCCAAATGCAGGATCTCAAAAATGCTGCAAAGCAGATTCTTCCAAAAAAAACCACCGTTGTTTACTTGGGTGATAATATTTATCCAACCGGTATGGGGCTTCCGGGAAGTTTGGAAGAAGAAGAAACTAAAAAAATCCTCCGTTCACAATTCGAACCCATGCGTAAAATGGGGGCAGCAGTTTATTTTGTTCCCGGTAACCATGATTGGGATAAATCCGGCCCCAAAGGTTTGGCAAAAATTAAAGCACAGGGTGACTATCTTAGCGCACAAAACGATCCTTTACTTAAGTTAATTCCTGCAAACGGATGTCCTGATCCCGTTGCCATTAAACTTACCGATAAATTAACCATTATTGCCTATGATAGCGAATGGTGGGTTTTTCCTTATAATAAATCCAATCCAAATGGCGAGTGCGATTGCCGTAGCAAAGATGAGGTTTTAGTTAAAATGGAGCAGCTGTTAGAAGAAAATAAAGATAAAGTAATCCTGTTGGCTTCTCACCATCCATTTCAAAGTTATGGGCCACATGGAGGTTATTTTAACCTGCGCAATCACCTCTTTCCCTTAACTTCACTTAATAAAAATCTATACATCCCAATGCCTGTTTTAGGCTCTGTTTACCCAATGTTGCGTTCAACATTACTGAGTCCAGAAGATTTAAATCATCCTGCTTATAAGGATATGATCAAATCAATAACAGGCGTATTTGGTGATTATCCAAATGTTACCTACGTTGCCGGGCACGAGCATGGCTTACAATTAATTAAAGGAAAACAGTTACAGATTATTAGCGGTTCAGGTTCAAAAGTATCGCCAAACAAAGAAGGCAAAACTTCGCTTTTTCACGAAATGCAACAAGGCTATGTAGTAGCCGATCAGCTAAAAAACAACGATATGCGTTACGAATATTATATATATTCCGATACCAGCGTTAAAAAAGTATACAGTTACATCAAAAAGTTCGAAACCATTCCTCAAAAGGTAAGAAACAGAGATAAACCACTCACTGCCGATAGTATTTTTGTTCGTGTTAAACCAGAATACGATAGTGTTGGGCGTTTTCACCGCTACGTTTTTGGTGAAAATTACCGTAAAGAATATGCTGCACGAACGAAAGTGCCAGTTTTAAGGGTTTCGCAGATGATGGGTGGCTTAAAGGCTACACAGCGTGGCGGAGGAAATCAATCGCGCTCATTACGATTGGAAGATAAAAACGGCAAAGAATATGTGCTGCGGAGTGTAGAAAAATATCCGGAAGTGCTTTTGCCAGCAGCCCTGCGCGAAACTTTTGCTAAAGATGTAATTAAAGATAATATGTCGGCCCAGCATCCGTTTTCGGCCCTTGTAGTGCCCGAATTGGCCAAAGCTGGCGGTATTGCGCACAGTAACCCGATTATTGGATGGGTTTCACCCGATGATAATCTTGGAGAATTTGAATCCGCATTTGCCAATACCCTTTGTTTATTCGAGGAAAGAGAACCTACGGGAGAATCGGACAGTTCGCCAAAAATGGACAAAAAACTAACGGAAGATAATGACAATAAACTAGATGGCCCAGCCTGGGTTAAAGCCAGGGCATTTGATGTTTTACTGGGCGATTGGGACAGGCACGAAGACCAGTGGCGTTGGAAAGAGACCAAAACCAAAGATGGATCCTTGTATTCGCCGGTTCCGAGAGATCGCGACCAGGTATTTTTCAGATCAGACGGCTTTTTACAGCGTTACACCCAATCATCTTCACTTTTGCCAATGATGCAAGGCTATGAACGTGGCATCAAAAATATCAATTGGTTTTTATGGGAAGGTAGAGAAATAAGCAGCCGCTGGACGGCAAACATTGATGAAGAAGAATTTGATAAAATTGTAAAAGATTTTTGTGCAAACTACAACGATGCCGTTTTTGAAAAAGCATTAAAAAAGCTTCCTCAGCCAAGTTATTCGCTACACCACGATGCCTTTTTGGCGCAAATGCGCAACAGGATAGCCACTTTGCCAAAGTTAATGAACCAGTATTATCATTTCTTTAACCGGATTGTGGATATTGAAGTAACCAATAAAAACGAACTCATCCAGATTTCTGATGCTGCTGATAATGGTTTGCGTGTTAAAATCAACAAAATTTCGAAAGAAGGCAATATTAAAGATGAACTTTTCGACCGTAAATTCGATCCCAAGGTAACAAAGGAAATTAGGGTTTACATGCACAATGGTAACGACAGTTTAATCCTGAACAATAAAAATTCGAACATCAAATTGAGGATTATAGGCGGCAAAGGAAACAAGGTTTATGATTTTGCAAACAGTAACGGTCTGGTAAAATTATACGGTAGAAAAGATAAAGCCACTTATAATGGAGAAGATGCCAGTAAAATCAGAAAAATAATTTCGAACGATACCTCTAATTTTAGCTACATCCCAAAAGATATGTATCGCCGCAGTTCTTGGTTGTTAAATGCAGGTTATAATCAGGATGATGGTATTTTATTGGGATTAATTTACAAACAAACCAATCCTGGTTTCAGAAAACAGCCTTATGGCAATTCACAAACCATCTCTTTTCTTCATTCTTTCTCTACAAAAGCTTTTAGGTTTAACTACAAAGGCGAATGGTTAAAAGCATTAGGCAAAGCCGATTTTGTTTTAAAAGCTGATGCTTTTGCTCCTAACAATACACAAAATTTCTTTGGTCTGGGCAATGAAACACCATTTAATGATGGAGACAACATCAGGTATTACCGCGCACGCTTTAACCTCTATCAGGTAGATGCAGCAATCAGGTGGCGCCGTCCGAAATCTACTTTTAGTGTTGGCCCCTCTTGGCAGTATTATAAGTATAACAAAGAAGATAACGATGGCCGCTTTATCGAAAATCCTTCGCTTTTGCACTCCGCTGATTCTTTAACAGTACGTAACGAAAAGATGTTTGCAGGTGCTTTTATAAACTTTACCAACAATACCCGCGATAACGATTTATTGCCAACCTTAGGGAGTTACGTAGATTTTAAGCTTTTAGGATATAAAGGAGTTAACAAATATTCCAATTCTTATGGACAGTTTACCGCAAGCATTGCTTTATATAAAAACCTCGATGGCAGAAAAAACTTCATTTTGGCAGATCGTTTTGGCGGAGGAGTAACCATTGGCAAACCAGCGTTTTATCAGGCACTTTATCTTGGCGGACAAGGCAATTTACTCGGTTATCGCCAGTTTAGATTTGCCGGTGAGCATACCTTTTATAACAACTTAGAGCTTAGGGCCAAACTTGGCGATCTAGTAAGTTATGTTTTACCCGGCCAAATTGGCTTATTGGGTTTTTATGATGTTGGCAGGGTATGGAAACGTGACGAAGCATCAACATTATGGCACCACGGCGTAGGAGGGGGCGTTTATTTTGCCCCGGCATCACTCACAGTTGTGCGATTTGTGATGGGACACTCTACTGATGGCTGGTATCCATACGTATCACTTAATTTTAGGTACTAAATTTGTGTAACATATTAATAGATGTAATATCCAAGTATTACGTTCAGCAGACTAACATTGCTTTGAGGAGTTTGTATCTTTGCAATGAATTAGTAACTAAATAGATAACTATAAATTTTACACTATAGCAAACTTATACAATGAATACCAATGTAATACAGATACACAAAAATGAATGTATACATTGCCAGGTAGAATCATCACTGTCTTTTCGCCCCCTTGTGGAGTATTTAAAAGGCAGGTTGAAAACAGAGAAATCAGTAAAATCAGAATTTTACAGGTTTTTACTTCAAAAAATTGAAAAAGACGATGTGCTGCTTGGCAACATCAGTGCCGAAGATTTATCCCAATATAAAGATACTTTAGAATTAATTTTTACCATTCTAACACCTTTAATGGATAACGAAGATGATTTGTTTTGGGCTTTAAGTACCCCAATTCCAGATCAGATTTTCTTCAGTACCAATGCATTCTATAAATTTTTTAAGGATCACGATCCTAAAAATAAGGTAACGAAAGATAACGAGCCTGTTGAGAAAAAACAGCTTAAATTTATCTACAATATCATCTTGGGGCGTTTTTATAATTTCACCTCAGTATTGAAAAATGAGATTATTTATGCTCACATTAATCAGGAAACCACCCTTACGCAATACTATAATATTCAAACAGATACAAAGTTTGTTGATATTATGCACAAAGGAGACCTGCCTGAACTTAATTTTGAAGAACTTGGTAAACATTTTCAGGATGAAACCGAATTGGACTACCTGGTAGAGCATTTACCATTGCAAAATTTCCTTTTCGAGGGTTTCAGTATCATTTCGATAACAGATGTTACCTTACAGCATGCAATTGATGGTATACGCGATGCCTTGGTTAACCACAATTACCAAACAGAAGCATATACCCACGTAATCCATGCTTTAAAAACCCTTAGCGGAAACGGAAAACTGGAATTTGGTTTAATGCCTTTTTTAACCGTTAACAATAAGCTGGTTTTCGATAACAAGGAATTTTCGCAGAGTATGCTCATCAACTCCGCTAAATCATCCAATCTCGAAGAAGAAGTTTTTTACTCACTGGTAGATAAATATAAAGAAAACCCAAGGGCCATTTTCGTTAGTGCAATAAACGACGATCAGATTGATAAAGATCCGTTTTTAAGGGTTTTAAAAGCAGCAGGCGTTTGTTCTTATTCCGTACTGCCAATTTATTACAATACCCAATTGGCTGGTGTTTTAGAAGTGTATTCTAACGAGGAAGTTTTGGTTGATGATAAGTTGTTATCAAGATTGCGTCCTGCAATGCCGCTAATAGGTCAGCTTTTCCAATACAGTATCGAAGAATTCGATTCGAAAATGGATGAAGTATTGATGGATAAATTTACAGCATTGCAACCCTCTGTACAATGGAAGTTTAACGAGGCTGTTTGGCATTTTCTTCAACAAAACAACAGTTACCATAAGTTAAAGGAGATTGAAACCATCACTTTTAAACACATGTATCCTTTATTTGGTGCAATTGATATCCGCAACTCCACCATTGAGCGCAATAAGGCTTTAAAAGATGATATGGAAGTGCAATTGAACAGTTTAATTGATACCTTAAAATCGATTCGTAAACATGTTTCTTTAGAGCTAACAGATAAGCTATTGTTCAATTGTAAAGATTGGATAAAACGTATCGGAGATTTCGCTTCATCCAACGAAGAAAACAAACTGAATGAGTTTTTAGAGGTAGAAGTTTACCCTTTCCTGTCGATTATTAAAGGAAATTATCCTCAGACTGCTGAATTTGTCGACCGTTATTTCGAAGTCATTATTCCAGAAACCGGAGCAGCTTTTGCAAATCGCAGGCAACTGGAAATATCAATGCAACTGATCAATACAGAGGTTAGTCAATATCTAGAAAAATCACAAGCAAATTTACAGGCTTCCTATCCATGTTATTTCGCCAAATTTAGAACAGATGGTGTGGAGTATGATATTTACATCGGTCAGGAAATTGCTCCCGATAAACCTTTTGATCTCTTATACCTGAAAAATATCCGCCTTTGGCAGTTAACATCCATGGTTGATATTGCACGTTTATCTAAAGGCTTAATTGGCGAAATGCCACGGCCATTGGAAACTACCCAATTGATTTTTATCCATTCAAATGCGATCGATATCAGCTTTAGAAATGATGAACGTCGGTTTGATGTAGAAGGTGCATATAACATCCGTTACGAGGTAGTTAAGAAACGAATAGATAAAGTTCTAATTAAAGGAACAACCGAACGTTTAACACAGCCCCATAAAATTGCCATGGTTTATTTTAACCCCGAAGAAGCCAAAGAATATATGGAGTACATTAAATACATGCAGGTTCAGGGTTATTTAAATGATGATTTAGAGCAATTGGAACTGGATGAATTACAAGGTGTTTCTGGCTTAAAAGCTTTAAGAGTAGGAGTAAAGTACCCCGAAAGTAAAACAGGTAATAAGGCCGATGCAGCAAAAAAGCTTAAACCTAAAGAGATAAAATCTATCGAAAAGGAAATCGCTAAAGTATTACAGCATTAATGCTCAAATTAAGGAGCTGAAATTATTTTAATAATAATAAATTTAAATCCTCTGGCATAACGCCAGGGGATTTTTTTATTTTATTCAAATAACAGATGAAGCTTGTGAGTTTATTTGATAAGCACCTATAAATGAGTGTGTTATTTATAATTTTAAACCTTCAACAGCCAGTCTTTTTATCTCTGCTTTTCCATTTAAGTGTTTCTCATTTGCCTCGAGTGTTTAAGCTTTCAGCTTTGGTCTTTCTTTCCTATCTTCGCAACAAATTATTTGTATGTTTCCTACCGTTTCACATTTTTTAGAATATTTATTTGGCATTAATTTGCCACTTCCATTTAATACGTTCGGTGTTTTTGTGGCATTGGCCTTTGTAGCTGGTTATTGGGCTTTTACTAAAGAACTTAAGCGTAAAGAAGCACTGGGCATACTCCACCCAATTAAAAAAACAATTACAGTTGGTAAACCAGCCACTACTTCAGAGCTGATCATGAATGGGCTTTTTGGTTTCTTAATTGGCTACAAATTGGTTTATGCATTATTGAATTACAAACTTTTTGTAAACGATGCTCAAGGTATTTTAATGTCTACCAAAGGCAATTTAATTGGGGGTTTGTTTTTTGCAGGGCTGTTTGCCTACTGGGATTATACCGAAAAAAATAAACATAAACTGGATAAACCAAAAGAAACACTGGTAACCATTCACCCTTACCAAACCATGAGCAATTTAATTGTTTGGGCAGCAATTTGGGGGTTCCTGGGTGCAAAATTCTTTGATAATTTAGAATATTTTGATGATTTCGTTCAGCACCCCATCGAAAGGTTGTTATCATTTAGTGGGCTTACATTTTATGGTGGCTTAATATGTGGTGGTGCCGCAGTACTAATTATTGCAAAAAGGTACGGTATTAAACCTTTGCACATGCTTGATGTTGGTGGACCAGGCATGATGCTCGCTTACGCAGTAGGCCGTATCGGCTGCCACCTGGCTGGAGATGGAGACTGGGGAATTGTAAACAATAATCCAAAGCCATTTTCTTGGCTGCCAGATTGGCTCTGGTCGTACAAATACCCAAACAATGTAGTAGGAGAAGGGATTCCAATTCCGGGCTGCAATGGTAAATTTTGTTACGAACTTGCGCAGGGTGTATATCCAACACCAATTTATGAAGTAATAATCTGTTTAATTCTCTTCGCTTTTTTATGGCGCATCAGAGATAAAATAAAAGCACCTGGTTTAATGTTTGGTATTTATATGATTTTGAACGGTATAGAACGTTTCTGCATCGAATTAATTCGTGTTAATTCAAAATACCATGTTTTTGGTTTAAGTTTTACACAAGCCGAAATGATTTCTACATTTCTTGTGGTTGGCGGTATTGCTTTAAGTGCTTATGCCTTAAGAAATAAAAATAAACTGGCTCAATAAGATCAATAAGTTCATTTAAAATCCAACAACAGCACATTTTTGTTGTTAAATAACTATGAATTACGAATTACTATGCAATAAGGTAATCTCTATTGTAAAACTTACCGGAAACTTTATCCGCAAAGAAGCGATGCAATTTGATGCCCAAAAAATTGAATACAAAGGTTTAAATGATATGGTTTCCTATGTTGATAAAACAGCAGAGCAGAAACTGGTTCAAAACCTCGAAAAACTTATTCCTGATGCTGGTTTTATCACCGAAGAAAAAACCATCAACAGAACAGGTAAAACACACACCTGGATTATCGATCCTTTGGATGGTACAACCAATTTTATACATGGTATCCCTGCTTATGGCATAAGCGTAGCGCTTTACGAAGATGGTTTGCCTGTAATTGGGGTAGTGTATGAATTAAATAGGGGAGAAATGTTTTATTCTTATAAAGGCGGATTGGCCTTTCTAAATAAGAAGGAAATTAAGGTTTCTGTAAATCCTGATTTGAAATCGAGTTTGCTCGCTACAGGTTTTCCATATTACCAATTTGATAAACAGCCCCAGTATTTGAAATTATTGGCTGAGATGATGCAGAAAAGCCATGGTGTACGCAGAATTGGTGCAGCCGCAGTAGACCTTGTTTATACAGCATGCGGACGTTTTGATGCATTCTTCGAATTTAATCTGCAACAATGGGATTTTGCTGCCGGATGCTTCATTGTTCAACAGGCTGGAGGAGAAGTTTACGACTTTTCCGGGGGTAACGATTACTTTGAAAAAAGAGAAATTTTAGCAACTAACGGTAAGCTTAGTGCTGAAATGTTGACTGCGATTAAGCAGTACTTTTAATTGATGTCGTCACCCTGGATTTAGTTCAGTGTCTAGTCTTGAAGATGCTGAAATAAATTTAGCATGACAAATATTTACAGGACGGCTAATTTGCAATAAAAAAAGGTCCCGATTCTCATCGGGACCTTTTCACTATATATACTATGAAAAATGCACAATTTTAAAGCGCTTCAGAAACAACTTCTGTAACCTCAGGTACCATTCTTTGTAATAAGTTTTGGATACCCGATTTAAGCGTAATGGTAGAAGATGGACAGCCGCTACAAGAACCACGTAATTCTACAGTAACAACACCTTCATCAAAAGATTTGTAAGTAATTGCACCACCATCCTGCTCTACAGCCGGACGAACGTAGTCATGAAGAATTTGCTGAATTTTAATTTCAGTTTCCGAACCTTCAAAAGCAGGAGCTTCTTCAGCAGTTGCTTCTTTAATTTTTAATTCAGATTCAACAGCACCTTTAACAAATTCTTTCAAAATGGCTTCAATATCTGCCCATTCTGCATCTTCAGTTTTGGTGATGGTTACAAAGTTACTGGCGAAAAATACTCCAGAAACAAAGTTGAACTTAAATAACTCTTTAGCAAACGGCGAGTGTTCTGCACTTTCTTTAGTAGCAAAATCCTCACTGCCATTAATTAACAGCTTGTTTACCATGAATTTCATGGTAGCTGGATTTGGAGTCTGTTCTGTATATACGTTAATCGTCATGTCTTAATCAATTTGAATAAACAAAATTAACAATTACTCATTAATAAAACCTTGTGGTGCTGTCTGCTTAACGTCAATTTAATTCAACTAAAAAACACCAGTATAATTAAATGGAGTAATGGTTCTTAATTGTACTTTTACAGTTTCTGTAACAGCTAAGCCTTCAATAAATTCGGCAATACTTACTGCATTGATTTTAGAATTGGTTCTGGTCAGCTCTTTTAACGCTTCATATGGATTTGGGTAATTTTCTCTTCTCAATACCGTTTGAATGGCTTCGGCAACAACAGCCCAGTTATCATCTAAATCGGCATGTAAAGCAGCTTCATTCAATAAAATTTTATTTAATCCACGCAAAGTAGCGTTAATTGCAATTAAAGTGTGGCCAAAAGGTACGCCAACATTCCTCAATACAGTAGAATCTGTTAAATCTCTCTGTAAGCGTGAAATCGGTAATTTTGCTGCAAAAAACTCAAATAATGCATTGGCAATCCCTGCATTTCCCTCAGCGTTTTCAAAATCAATCGGATTAACTTTATGTGGCATGGCCGACGATCCAATTTCCCCTGCTTTGATTTTCTGTTTAAAATAGTTTTTAGAGATATATGTCCAGATATCCCTGTCCAAATCGATAATGATGTTATTGATGCGTTTCAATGCATCACATTGCGCTGCAAATTGATCGTAATGTTCGATTTGAGTGGTATGTTGCGCTCTTGTTAAACCTAATGTTCCGTTAACAAAATCGTTCGAAAAATCAACCCAGTTTACTTCAGGGTAAGCAATATGGTGTGCATTAAAGTTTCCGGTGGCACCACCAAATTTTGCGCTGTTCGGGATGGCCTTTAAGCCCGCCAACTGTATGCTCAAACGTTCGGCGAAAACTAAGAATTCTTTACCTAATTTGGTAGGAGAGGCAGGTTGGCCATGGGTATGGGCCAACATCGGGATATCTTTCCACTCTGTTGCCAGGGCATTTATTTTCTCAATTAAGGTAGCAATTGCAGGATAATAACTTTCATTTAAAGCCAATTTAATTGAGTATGGAATGGCCGTATTGTTAATGTCTTGAGAGGTTAATCCAAAATGGATAAACTCTTTATAATTTTGAAGTGATAAGGTATCGAATTTGCTTTTTATGAAATATTCAACCGCTTTAACATCATGATTGGTTACTTTTTCAGTTTCCTTGATTTCTAAAGCATCTGTTTCTGAAAAATTTTCATGTATCAGACGCAATTGTGCATAAAGATTTCGATCAAAATTTTCCAAGCCAGGCAAGTTGATTTCGCAAAGGGCGATAAAATATTCAATTTCTACAAAAACCCGGTATTTAATCAGGGCTTCTTCAGAAAAGTAAGCAGCTAAACCTTCGGTAGTTTTTCTGTAACGCCCATCAACAGGTGAAATAGCTTGTAGTGATGTTAAATTCATTATGCGGATTATATTTTTGCCGCAAATTTACTATAAATGGTCGGTTTATCCCTTAAAGAATGAAGCTAAAATAAAAAAGGCCTCAGATAAATCTAAAGCCTTTAAAATAGGTGTTGCTAAAACTACATTTTTTTAGTGCTGTCCATCTTAGCAGTGTCTTTCGCCATGCTATCTTTCATAGTAGTATCTTTTACTGTAGTATCAACAACTGTTGAATCAACTGTAGAAGAATCTGCAGCACCATCTTTCTTTTCTGATTTACATGCAGCTACCGATAATGATAAAGCAAAAGCTAAAAAGCCTAATTTGAATAAATTTTTCATGTTTTTGTGTTTTGTTGTGGTTCTAAAATTAATTATTTACTAATTTATGCAAAATACTCAAAAATTAATTCGTTTTTAGATAACAAAAAAGGTCGCGATATTAATATCGCGACCTTTTTTATTATAATTAGTTGATTAAACTAGTGTTTTACTTCAGTTTTCTCAGTTGTAGCTTTAACTGTAGTATCTTTTACTGTAGAATCTTTAACAACAGTGTCAACTTTAGTAGTATCAGTAACAATTGTAGATGAATCAGTAACCGTAGTATCAGCACCTTCAGCTTTTTTGTCTGAACCGCCACAAGCAGCAACTGTTAAAGATAGAGCTAGGGCTAAAAAGCCTAATTTGAATGCATTTTTCATTTTGATCTTTGTTTTAGGTTAAAATATACTGTTTATACTCAAAAGATAAAAAGGTAACCCATTTTTATATAAAAAATAAAAAAGCCTCTTAATTTAACATCAAGAGGCTTTTTATATGGGTAAGGTAAACTAGTGTTTAACTTCAGTTTTTTCTGTAGTAGTTTTTACAGTTGTATCTTTTACTGTAGAATCTTTTACAGTTGTATCTTTTGCTGTAGTGTCAGTTACGATAGCTGAAGAATCAGTTAAAGTAGTATCAGCTCCTTCTGCTTTTTTTTCTGAGTTACAAGCAACAACTGATAAAGATAAAGCTAAAGCTAAAAAGCCTAATTTGAATGCATTTTTCATTTTTGAGTATTTTTAAGTAATTAATTAATTTATCTGTTAATACGGGTTATTTAAAAAGGTAACCCAAAAAAATAAAAAAAAATGAAATAAAAATAAAAAACGGCTTGAAGGTGTCTTCAAGCCGTTTTTTTATGAGTAAAATTAAACTAGTGTTTAACTTCTTCTGTAGTAGTTGTAGTAGCTTTTACAGTAGTATCTTTCACTGTAGAATCTTTAACTGTAGTATCTTTTGCAGTAGTATCAGTAACGATAGTAGAAGAATCAGTTAAAGTAGTATCAGCACCTTCAGCTTTTTTTTCTGAGTTACAAGCAACAACTGATAAAGATAAAGCTAAAGCTAAAAAGCCTAATTTGAATGCATTTTTCATTTTTTGAATTTTTTTAAGTAATTAATTTCTTATTAATGCCGCAAAGGTATAAAGGTAACCCGATAATTTTTAAAAAAGTTAAAATATTTTTTTCCCCCTGCTTTGGGTTACCGTATGGGTTAAGTTTGTATTAAGCAATTATAGTAGCTATAAATATTTTTTTGTCTAATATTGGGTTACTATTTATCGAAAAATGTATTAACTAGTGAATAACAGTTTAAAGAGTTCAGTTCCAACAGATAGAGAGGTTATTTTAGGTATCCTAAATAACTCCGAAGATGCACTTAACAAGTTATACAAGGCTTATTATGCGATGATTTTGCAATTTATCCTCAACAATAACGGGGATGAAGATGATGCAAAAGACGTTTATCAAGAAGCTATTATTATTTTATATAACAAAATTAAGGAAGGCAATTTTGAGCTCAGCAGCAAACTGAAAACATATATTTATTCGGTTTGTCGGCGTATTTGGCTAAAGAAATTAAGCTTAAATAGTAAAAAAGCAGGCAATATTACCGATTATGAAGATGTATTTGCTGTAGAAGAAGATGTAGAACAACATGAAGAGAAAGACCTGCAATTTGTTAAAATGCAGTCTGCACTCGATCATTTGGGCGAACCCTGTAAAACCATTATTCAGGATTTTTATATTCACAATTTATCCATGCAGGATATCTGCGAAAAGTTTGGCTATACCAATACTGATAACGCAAAAACACAGAAATACAAGTGCCTGCAACGGTTAAAGAAAATATTTTTTCAACCATAATAATTGAAATGAGAAACGATTTGGAGTTAGATGCAATTATTGAAGATTATCTTTTAGGTAAACTTAACGCACAGGAAACTGAAGCTTTTGAACAGTTACGTCGCAATGATGCCACAGTAGATCATAAGGTGGTTTCGCATAAGTTCTTTTTAGAATCTATGGGAGCATTTGCCGGGCAATTGCGGTTGAAAGATCAGCTTAATCAAATTCATTCAGAAATTGATGTAGCACATTTAGCCACAACATTAAGGCCGCATCCATCACGTGTGGTTCAATTATGGCGTAAACATAAATCTGCTATAGCGGTTGCTGCTTCTTTTCTGGTATTGTCATTGGTTTCAGTATATTCTATACAGCATAACACAAGGCAAAAAGAGCAATTGGTGTTGTTAAGTAGTCAGGTTAATAAAGCCATAAAAACACAGAATAGTTTAATCAGGAAAATAAACAGCACCTCTGCAGCCGTTGGAAAGCCAGCTGTTCAGAATAGTGTAGGGGGTACCGGGTTTGCCATTTCTACAAATGGTTATATCTTAACCAATTTGCATGTAATTAATGGTGCAGATTCACTTTATGTACAAAACAACAGGGGTGAGTCGTTTAAAGTTAAATCTGTTTATACCGATCCTCAGAACGATATTGCAATTCTTAAAATCAGTGATAAAAATTTCGATAATCTTTCTTCATTACCTTATACCATTAAAAAAAGTACCAGTAGTATTGGTGAAATGGTTTATACTTTAGGTTATCCGAAAGATGATGCGGTTTTGGGCGAAGGTTATGTTAGTTCTAAAAATGGATTTGTAGGCGATACCACGCAATACCAGGTGGCCATTGCTGTAAATCCAGGTAATAGCGGAGGACCGGTTTTAGATAATAACGGTAATTTGGTTGGAATTATCAGTAGTAAACCAGATCAAACTGAAGGTGCGGCATTTGCTGTTAAGTCTAGATATATTTTAGAGGCAATGAGGGCTATTCCTCAAGATTCCTTAGGTAAGAACAAACTCTCAGCGAATAAAAAAAGTGCCCTATCTGGCTTAAAGCGGACGAAACAGATTGAGAAATTACAAGATTATGTATTCATGATCAAAGCTTATAATTAATTATACCCCAAATAAATTAATATTCTTAAACCCTGTTGATTATCATCTTCAGGGTTTTTTGTTGCATTTATAATTTAGATGTCCTAAAATAATATTATGTCTATGTATTTAGTATACTATTGTTTAAATTTGTTTTAATCAATATAAAATATAAACTATCATGAGTATAAGATTAGGCGATACCGCACCAAATTTCCAGGCCAATACCTCTATTGGAGAAATAGATTTTTACGATTATTTAGGCGATAGCTGGGGAGTATTATTTTCTCATCCTGCTGATTATACCCCTGTTTGTACAACAGAATTGGGTAGAACTGCGGCATTGAAGGATGAGTTTGAGAAAAGAAATGTTAAGGTTTTAGCATTAAGTGTTGATACAGCAGAATCGCATAAGGGCTGGATTAATGATATTAACGAAACTCAAAATACTTCGGTTGAATTTCCGATTATTGCCGATCCTGATAAAACTGTGGCTAATCTTTATGATATGATTCATCCGAATGCCTCAGAAACATTAACTGTAAGGTCGTTATTTGTAATTAGCCCTGATAAAAAAGTAAAATTAACGATCACCTATCCTGCATCAACCGGAAGAAATTTTAATGAAGTGTTACGCGTCATTGATTCTTTACAGCTTACCGCAAATTACAGCGTGGCAACACCAGCCGATTGGAAAGATGGGGAAGACGTAATTGTGGTGAACAGCATTAAAACAGAAGATATTCCTGCTAAATTTCCTAAAGGACACAAAGTTGTTAAATCCTATTTACGTACTACACCACAACCGAATAAATAATAAGAATAGTATGCCCTTTTTAAACGCAACATTATTGTTAAATGGCCAAAATCGGGTTGTATACCATGTGTAAATTATTATATTTGGTAGTTTTGTGTCAATATTAACGCTAAAACTGGTTGGTTTATTCAATTTTTATTCAATCGGTTGACTGAAATGCTGATCAAAGCGTAAAAGGTTTATTTATTTTATACAATTTTTTATTTTTTTATGGCAACCGGAAAAGTTAAGTGGTTTAACACTCAGAAAGGCTTTGGATTTATTGTACAAGAAGACAATAAAGACTTATTTGTACATTTTAAAGATGTTTTAGGTGGAATAGAAAGCTTAAAAGAAAACGACTCAGTAGAATTTGAAGTAGCTGAAGGCAGAAAAGGTTTACAGGCGGTAAACGTAAAAAAAGTTTAAGCAATAATATATTAATTAATTCTTTGAACCAACAAAAAGCCTCCTAATCGGGAGGCTTTTTGCATTAAGTGATATGTCACTTTAAACGCTAAAAATGGTGATTTCCGCCAGAGTCTCATCGTACTGGAGCAATCTATTCTAAATAGGTTTAGCTTCGCTGGGCACTACGTGGTTTTCAACTGCGTAGCACTTTGCTCGGAATTAAGACTACATTAATAATATTGAATGATTGACGCTTTAATTATGGTATTTTCTCCGTTGCCGAGTTTGGTAAAAATTAAAAACTGATTTTGATCTGCTTTAATTTTGTACTTTTTTACCAAATCTTCAGGCTTTGCAGGGTAATTTCTAACAATTACATTGCCTTTTAAATTTTCTTGTTGTTTCAGCGTTCCTGTGGTTAGTATGGCTTCTATTTTAAAAATCCTGCCAGGAAAATCAACATTTATTTCCGTAGAGGTAAAAAGTTGTGTTTGGGGATGTAGTTTTTTAAGATGGTATGTAGTCCCGATTAAATTAAAAGCTCCGGATTTTAACAATGCTGCGTCTGGTTCGTATAAATAATCGTCAATGGCCAAATTATCAATAAACGCTACCGCTACCGGTGTTGCAGGAAAGTTAAAAGAGAAAGTTTTCTCGAGATCAGCATTTAAAGTAACCGCAACAATTTTTGTATGCCCATAAAAGCCTTTGTCAATAATCCATAAAAGTTCTTTACACTCATTCTTTACACTCACAATATGGATTTCGCTAACATAGTTGAGTTCTTGTAATCCTGCTGAAATATCAAGTAAAGGAGCTGTTTTTACGATAATCCTATCTGATTTCTCAAGCAGTGGGTTCAGGTTGATTACAATATCGGGCGTACAATCTTTCAGCATAAAAACTTTGCCTTTTTCAGCTCTGCGTGCCGGATCTACATAAATGGTATCAAAATGTATATCATTGTTTAATAAATAAGCAATGCCATCTTCAGCCTTAAATTCAAGGTTGGAAACCTTTAATAAATTTGCATTGTGCTTTGCGATTTCTGATAATTCGGAGTTAATTTCGCAATGGGTGACGGCTTTCAGCTTTTTAGAAAAATAATAGGCATCCACTCCTAATCCACCTGTAATATCGATGAGGGTATTGCCCTTAACCAGTTTTGACTTGTATTGCGCAGTAATTTCAGAGGAAGTTTGCTCTATAGAGAGTAGTGGCGGGTAATAGATATTTTCGGCATTAAACCAGGTTGGTAATTTCTTTTCTGATTTTTTTTTGGCAGCGATTTGCGTTGCCAATTCTCCAGGAGTAATCCCCTCAAACATACTTTTAGCTAAAGCAATCTGATTTACATCTGCATTTATATTTGCGTTGATATAATCTTGTACTGTTTTGGCTAAAAGTTTATTGTTCATATCTAAATATCATTTCAAAGGAGATTGTCATTTCGACCGGGCCCGATAGCTATCGGTTGCAATAAAGTGGAGAAATCTAAATTAGATAGGTTTCTCCATTGCGGTCGAAAAGACGAATACATTTAATGTTCTCAATGAACAGGTGCTATGCGGTTTTATTCTTCATCACCATTTGGCAGGTATGGCGACTTTTCACTTCGAGTAAAATATCTTTTTCAACCGTTACACGATCGATGGTTTGTTGGTTATAATAGCGGATGGTTACCAATTCAAGCCCTTTGTTGTATTTTACTGTAAACTCATCAGAAAGGTCGTTAATCAATTTTTCAATCTGTTTAGGATGATCATCAACACTTACTGAGAAACTGATGGCAGAGTTGAGCATGGTATTGATTTTGATCTTATGTTTATGAAAAAGTTCAAAAATATTGCTCAGGTTTTCTTCTATAATAAAAGAATAATCTTTCGGGAAAATCGAAATCAATGCCTGGTTTACTTTAAAAATAAAAGAGGGAATAGGCAATGGATTATTATCTTTTGTAATTGCTGTTCCTGATCCTTCTGGCTGGATAAATGACCTTACAAATAGCGGTATGCCTTTGTTTTGAAGTGGTTTTATTGTTTTTGGATGTATTACCGTTGCGCCGTAATAAGTAAGCTCAATTGCATCGTGGTAGGATAACTGTGCAATTTTTTCGGTTTCATCAAACCATTTTGGATCTGCATTTAATACGCCGGGTACATCTTTCCAAATGGTTAAGGCGGCGGCATTTAAGCAAGAAGCGAATATAGCGGCAGAATAATCTGAGCCTTCTCTACCCAACGTTGTGGTGTAATTTTCACTGGTGCCACCAATAAAACCCTGTGTTACAATAATATTATCACTCAAAAGTGGCAATAAATCTTTTTGAATAATCTGATTGGTTTTAGGCCAGTCTACCTTTCCTTCGCGGTAGGTATTATCGGTTTGGATATAGTTGCGGGCATCGGCCCATAAAGCCTTATTACCAGTTTCATTTAGCCAAGCGGCTACAATTTTGGTAGAAACCACTTCGCCTATAGAAACGATCTGATCATAAATATAATCAGGATTATTATCCGGCTCATCTTCAATCAACCAATCAATTTCTACAAATGTATTGGCCACATCATCATAAACAGGATGGTGTTTACCTTGAAAAAGTTGATCTATAATGTTGAAATGGAAATGTTTAATCTCCTCAAAAATGGCATGTGCCTCATTATTTTGCGCTAAAAAAGTATGGGTAAGTTTCTCTAATTGATCAGTGATTTTGCCCATCGCCGAAATTACAATCAGTAAATTTCCTTTTTTGTAATCGCGGACTATATTTGCCAGATTTTTTACACCATCTGCATCTTTTACCGAGGCACCACCAAATTTAAAAATATCCATATTAAAATGCCTTGATTTGTTCTTTAGAGAAAGCTGCATTTAACCATCCGCTCTCTAAATGTGCTTTGTATTTATTATAAAAGTTAATTGCGGGTTCGTTCCAGTCTAATACCTGCCATACCATACCACTATAGTTGCCGTTTTTGGCTTCTTCTATAACCTTTTCGAATAATACTTTTCCAATTCCTTTTCCCCTGAATTCTTCAGTTACAATAAAATCCTCAAGGTATAATCTGCAACCTTTCCAGGTAGAATAACGGGTATAATACAAGGCAAAACCAACAATTGTATTGTTCACTTCTGCAACGTAGGCTTTCCAAACCGGTTGCTTGCCAAAGCCAGCTTCTATAAAGTGATCTAAAGTTACTGTCACTTCTTCCGGAGCACGTTCATAAACTGCTAGTTCATTAATCAGTTCAAGTATTCTTGGGCAATCATTTGCAGTTGCAAATCTGATGTTAAAATCCATATTAGTTGGCTGAAATGTCGTTCTTGAAATGTTTGATAATTCTTTTTCCAAAAATACTGCTGCCAATACGCACCATTGTACTCCCTTCTTCAATCGCAAGTTTATAATCAGCACTCATTCCTGTCGATATTTCTTTAAAAGCATCGTCCTTGCGGAAAAAACTCACTTTAAGGCCATCAAAAAATACTTTTAGCTCATGAAACTCTATAGTGATCTGTTTCTCATTTTTAGTGTTTGTGGCAATTCCCATTAACCCAACAATGCGAATGTTTTTCAATTCGGCATAAGCCTCATCGCGTAGCAATTCGATTACTTCATCAAAACCAAGTCCGAATTTTGTATCTTCATCTGCAATGTAAACCTGTAATAAACAATCTATTACGCGTTTGTTTTTTGCTGCCTGTTTGTTAATTTCCTGGAGTAGTTTTAAACTGTCTACACCGTGGATCAGTTGTACAAAAGGGGCAATATATTTTACTTTATTGGTTTGTAAATGCCCAATTAAGTGCCATTCAATATCGTTAGGAAGTTGCGCCTGCTTATCAACCATTTCCTGCACATGGTTTTCACCAAAGATGCGCTGACCAGCATTGTAGGCTTCTAAAATTGATTCTATCGATTGTGTTTTCGAAACGGCTATCAGTTTAACCCCATCTGATTCAACTTCGCTTTTATATTGTTTAAGATTATCAGCTATGCTCATTTATAACTATTTTTGGTAAAATTAATAACCTTGCCGCAATTTGGGCAAAAAATAATATTTTAATTCAGCATGAAAAGATTAATATGGGTTTTAATGACAGCTATATTATGGTTTGGTTGCAAACCTGGTATTCCTGACGGCATTATTAAACCTGATAAAATGGAAAAGATTTTATACGATATGCACATGGTTGATGGCTATATTTCTACTATATACGTTGTAGATTCAGCTAAAAAAGTTGCAGCAGCCTATTATAAGGGTATTTATAAGAAATTTGGAACCGATTCTGCCGAATATAACAAAAGCCTGATTTGGTACAATACCAATCCTAAAGAGCTGGAAACCATGTACAAGAATATCCAAAAATCGTTGGTTAAGCAGAAAAAAGCGGTTGAAATTGCCGATAGAATGATTAAACAAAAGAAATTTAAGGCAGATTCGCTGGTGATTGCAAAGAAATTTAAGGCCGATTCTATTGCGATCAGGAAAAAAATGAAACCAGATTCTTTATCTAAAGTAAAGGCACTGGCAGAAATTGCTAAAAAGAAAAAACTGGCCGATTCACTCATAAATATAAAAAAATCGGAAGTGATGAGTACAATCTCCGCTCCGGCACTCGTACAATAATATGTTATATCCCGAAAACTGTTTAGAACGTTTAGGTTTTGTGGAGATCAGGCAACTGATCAGCAAACATTGTTTGAGCCCAATGGGACAAACGATGGTGGAAAAGATGCAGGTGATGACCCGTTTTGATCAAATTGATAAATTTTTACGCCAAACTAACGAATTTAAGGGTATCCTGCAAAACCAGGAGCCTTTACAAATTAATACTTTTTTTGATATTAAATCGCTGGTCGAAAAGATCAGGGTAGAAGGCACTTATCTGTTGGAAGACGAGTGGTTTCAGGTTTATACTTCACTGCATACCGTTTTCTCCGTACTTCGGTTTTTTGAAGAACGCGCAGAGGTTTACCCAACGCTCGAAGCTTTATTTGAACATTTACCGATTGAAAAAAATATCCTTCGTAAAATTGAAACCGTAATTGATGCCAAAGGAAAGATAAAGCCCAATGCTTCAAAAGAACTGCAGGAAATTACTTCAGCCATTTCAAAAGCAGAGCAGGATGTGCGTAAGCGCATGGATTCGATCTACAAGCAAGCTATTGCAAATAATTGGGTTGCCGATGGTAGTTTAACCATACGCGATGGTAGAATGTGTATTCCGGTTTTGGCAGAAAATAAACGCAAGCTGAAAGGTTTTGTTCATGATGAATCTGCAACCGGGCAAACGGTTTATATTGAGCCAGAAGAAGTTTTTACCTTAAATAATAAACTCCGCGATTTAGAATTTGATAAAAGACGTGAGATAATCAAGATTTTAATTGCTTTAACAGACGACTTACGACCATATTCGCCATTATTGATTTCATATCATGGTTTCCTTACCAAGTTGGATTTTGTTCGTGCAAAGGCATTGTTTGCGTTAGATATTGAGGCAGAAATGCCAGGTTTGTTAAAAGAACCTAAAACAAAATTAATCAATGCAAGGCATCCTCTTTTATCGATATCATTTGCTGCTGAAAAGAAAAGCGTTACTCCTTTAAATATTCATATTGATGCTGAAACACGTGTAGTATTGGTATCTGGTCCGAATGCCGGTGGTAAATCAGTTTGTATGAAAACCGTTGGATTGTTACAAATTATGCTGCAAACCGGTTTGTTAATACCCGTTGATGCCAATAGTGAAGTGGGGATTTTTGAAAATATTTTTGCAGATATTGGTGATGATCAGTCGATAGAAAGTGATCTAAGTACTTATAGTGCGCACCTTAAAAAGATGCGCTATTTTGTGGAGCACGCTTCGCCAAAAACGATGGTACTGATTGATGAGTTTGGAACTGGTACCGACCCGCAATTTGGCGGCCCAATGGCTGAAGCTGTTTTAGAGGTATTGAACAATAAAAAAGTTAGGGGTGTAATTACTACCCACTATTCTAACTTAAAGCTTTTTGCAGGCAATACACCAGGTTTGGAAAATGCATCTATGCTTTTCGATAACGCAAAAATGAAACCGCTTTACATTTTAGAAATGGGCAAACCTGGCAGTTCTTATGCGTTTGAAATTGCCCAGAATATTGGTTTGCCCAAAGAGGTGATTCAATTGGCCAGAGAGAAAACAGGGTCTAACCAAAATAGGGTAGATACCATGCTTGTTGATTTGGAACGTGAAAAGAAAAATGTTTATGATGCCAAAGTGAGTTTAGCCAATCAGCAGAATAAGGCTAAAAACCTGGTTGCTGAGAATGAAAAGTTAAAAAGCTTTTTAGAGGAAAACAGAAAAATACTGATTAAAGAGGCAAAACAGGAGGCACAGAACATCATTAAAAATGCCAATAAACTGGTTGAGAATACCATTGCTGAAATTAAAGAGAAACAGGCCGATAAAGAGGTTACTAAAGAACTCCGCCAGAATTTGCAAAAGGAACTGGTAAAAAATACTGTTCCAAAAGAACGGCCTAAACCAGTACAAGTTGTTGTTGGCGGAGAGATTGAGGTTGGCGATTTAGTAAAGTTTACTGATAGCGAAACCATTGGGCAAGTTTTAGAGATTAACCGCAATGAACTGATTTTAGCTATTGGCGATTTACGATCGACGGTTAAAAAGAACCGTGTGCAAAAAGTGAGCAATAAGGAGGCAAAAAAAGTAATTCAAAGCAGCGCAAACTCTTTTGCCGGGCGCATGAATGATGCAGTTTCTGGCTTCAGGGCCGAATTGGATCTTCGTGGAAAGCGTACAGAAGATGCCTTGCATGAGGTAGAAAAATACCTGGATAAAGCCATTATGCTTGGGTTTCCATCAATTAAATTAATCCATGGAAAAGGCGATGGCATACTGCGGAAAATGATTAGAGAATATCTGCGGAAGTATAGTCAGGTAAACCGGATGGAAGATGAGCATGCAGATAGAGGCGGGGATGGAATTACCTATGTATATTTGAATTGATAAAATAGTATTAGTCTTGTGTCGAATGTTTCCAATCGACACAAGCACAAGTCTAATAGCTTTAAGATCCCCGCCTGCGCGAGGATGACGGTAAAGAGGTGAAATACTTTAAATATTAGTAAGTGGGGCGAATCCCCATCTAATCGCCATTTCGACCGTAATGGAGAAATCTTTGGATAATCTTAAATAAACCTTAAAAATTTCTCGGCTGCGCTTTGCTTCGCTCGAAATGACGGAGCGAGCGATGAAAATTGTTATTCGATTTGACAAGGAATCTTGATATAATACTGGTGTGTTAAGATCCCCGCCTGCGCGAGGATGGCGGTATGGAGGTGAATTCCTATCCACCGTCATTTCGACCGTAGTGGAGAAATCTTTGGATAGGCTTATATAAATCTTAAAAGATTTCTCGGCTGCGCTTTGCTTCGCTCGAAATGACGGAGCTGGCGATAAATAATAAAACTTTTTTGCTCGTAACTGTTTTATTTTTAAAACGTTACGGTTATGAAAAAAATCTTACTCTGTCTTTTTGTGGTAATGGTTGCCACAACTTGCAAAAAGAATGATAATGATGGTAATGAAGATCCAGGAACACTACCTGATGTAACGTTAAAATCAAAGGTTTTAGTTTCTGGTTTAAGTTTACCATGGGAAATGGTTTATGGTCCTGATAACTTTATCTGGTTTACAGAAAAGGCCGGCAAAATTAGTCGCTTAAATCCTTCAACTGGTCAGGTTACTCCATTACTTACCATAAGCGAAGTGCGTACGAATGGAGAAGGCGGTTTGTTAGGTATGGCACTCCATCCCGATTTCTCTTCAAACCCATACGTTTATGTAATTTATGGTTACGGAAGCACCTATAAAGCTAAAGTAGTGCGATATATTTATAGTAGTGGTAATTTAACGGGTGCACAGACTTTAATGGATCAAATTCCGGCAGCTTCCATTCACAATGGATCGCGTTTATTAATAAGTGGCGGTAAACTGTTTATCAGTACTGGCGATGCCTCTGATACGGCCAACCCTCAAAATTTAAATTCGCTGGCTGGTAAAATTCTGAGGATAAATTTAGATGGATCAATCCCGGCTGATAATCCTTTTCCCAATAATCCGGTTTGGAGTTTAGGGCATCGTAATGCGCAGGGATTAGTTCAGGTTGGTGGCAAAATATTTTCTTCTGAACATGGACCGGATTCTGATGATGAAATTAATATTATCGAAAAAGGGAGAAATTATGGATGGCCGAACATCAAGGGTTTTTGCAATGAAAGTAACGAACAATCCTTTTGCAGCCTGAATAAGGTAGCAGAACCTTTAATCAATTGGACACCAACCATTGCACCGAGTGGATTAACATATTACAATTCTGATTATATACCGCAATTTAAAAATTCGCTTTTGTTGGCGGTACTAAAAGGTACCAAATTGATGCAGCTAAAACTAGATGAGGCACAAACAAAAATTACAGCTACAAAAGATTTTTATGTGAATACGTATGGAAGGATAAGGGCTGTATGCCAATCACCTGAAGGAAAAATTTATATCTGCACCAGTAATGGAAGTGACGATAAAATTATTGAAATTTCGAAATAAGCTTATTTCTTTTTATTTCCGGGGCATTTTTTACAACGCTTACCTTTTTTAAATTTCTCACAACATTTTTTGTGCTCAGCAGTGCAGCTGAAAATAAAACCCATTCCTTTTTGAAACTCAGGATCGGTGGGTAATGTGAATAGGCTATCTTCTCTCTCGTAAATCATTGCAGTACAAATATAATGGTTATTTAGATTAATTCCAATTGATTAGTATTCCTATTGGATTTAAAAATTATAAATGCATCATTTATGAAGGCAATTTGTAATTTAGCGAACTAACCAAAAATTCATAAAATGATAAATAAAGTGGTATCTGGTGCTGAAGAAGCCATCAAAGATATATCAGATGGTGCTACCATCATGCTCGGTGGTTTCGGCCTTTGTGGTATTCCGGAAAATTGTATAAATGCTTTGGTAACCAAACAGGTGAAAAATTTAACCTGTATTTCCAATAATGCCGGGGTAGATGATTTTGGGATCGGTTTAATGCTTAAACAGCGTCAGGTTAAAAAGATGATATCTTCTTACGTGGGCGAAAATGCGGAGTTTGAAAGGCAGTTGCTTAGCGGTGAACTTGAGGTAGATCTTATTCCGCAAGGTACTTTGGCTACCAGATGTTTGGCTGCGGGATATGGTATGCCTGCTATATTTACTCCCGCAGGCGTAGGTACAGAAGTGGCAGAAGGAAAAGAGGTGCGCAATTTCGATGGTAAAGATTATTTAATGGAACATGCCTTCGATGCTGATTTTGCAATTGTTAAAGCATGGAAAGGGGATTCAGCAGGTAATCTAATCTTCCGATCAACAAGTCGGAATTTTAATCCTGTAATGGCCATGGCTGGTAAAATTACCATTGCCGAAGTTGAAGAATTGGTAGCGGCTGGTGAACTTGATCCAGATTACATTCATACACCGGGTATTTATGTGCATCGAATTTTTCAGGGTAAGGATTACGAAAAAAGAATTGAACAACGAACGGTGAGGAAGAGGAGTGACGAGTCTGAAATTTAGTAGCAGCTTCGAACATTCAGTCATAAAAAAAATCAGTTATTCCATCATCCAACATTCAATTATTTACAATTTTTATGTTTTCAAAAGAAGAGATCGCTCAGCGCATTGCTAAAGAAATAAAAGACGGATACTATGTTAACCTTGGCATTGGTATACCCACTTTGGTTGCCAATTATATTCCAAAGGGCATTAACGTAGTGTTACAATCAGAAAACGGTTTACTCGGTATGGGGCCATTTCCGTTTGAGGGAGAAGAGGATGCCGACTTAATTAATGCCGGCAAACAAACCATTACCACTTTACCCGGATCATCTATTTTTGATTCAGCGATGAGTTTCGGGATGATCCGTTCGCAGAAAGTAGATTTAACTATTCTTGGTGCCATGGAGGTTTCGGAAAATGGCGATATCGCGAACTGGAAAATTCCTGGTAAAATGGTTAAAGGGATGGGAGGAGCAATGGATTTGGTGGCATCGGCCAAAAATATTATTGTAGCCATGCAGCATATTAATAAAGCAGGCGAAAGCAAGTTGTTACCGAAATGTACATTGCCATTAACGGGTGTAAAGTGTATCAAAAAAATTGTGACTGAGCTGGCTGTTTTAGATGTTTTACCTGAAGGTGGTTTTAAACTTTTGGAGCGTGCCCCTGGTGTGAGTATCGAGTTTATACAAAAATCTACTGCGGGGAGATTGGTAGTGGAAGGGGAGATCCCTGAGATGAGGTTAGATTAAGTGGTGGTTTGTGGGGACACAAACCACGGTAATAGCGAAGGGGGAAGATACCTGAAATGAGGTTGGATTAAGTGGTGGTTTGTGGGGATACAAATCAGGCAGACGAAGATGATCTTCTCTGGCCCGAAGGGGGGCTTAGTAGATTCTGTAAAGCTATAAAGGCATTATGATTCCAAATCAAGTTGGAATAACGATTCTTTACGAAAAAAAAGAAGTCAAGTTTTAAAAACTTGACTTCTTTCATTTTAATGTATATCTACTAAAATACTATTCCTTAAATCGTTCGAAATATCTTCAGTAATGGCGATAATTTCATCTGGTTCGTTGGTGTTGTTCATCACCACTTTGTTGCATGCTTCACGATAGGGAAGTAGGTATTCTTTATAAGCGGGTACAACATGGTTGTGCCATTTATACAATACATCTTCTTCGGGATAACCGCGTTCCAGTCCATCGCGTTTAATGCGCCGGTCTAAAGCAACCTGTTCATCTGCATCAACAAATATTGTATGATCCAAAAGCATAGCTATTTCTTTAAAGTGAAGAATAAAAAGACCTTCAACGATAATTATTGGTGCGGATTTAATTTCGAGTATTTTAACTACGGCTAATGGATTGTTAAAATTGTATTCCTTTTTATAAACAACTTCACCGCTCATTAATTGCTTTATGTCTCTTAAAAACTGTTCGCTATCAATGGTTGATGGCAGATCAAAATTGTAAAGCTTATTTTCTTCCTGGGTCATGTCGCCAGCCGGAATGTAATAATCATCCTGTGATACAAGCGTTACCTCATCTTGTTTAAAATGATGAAGAAAGCAGTTTAAGAAAAAAGTTTTACCCGATCCGCTACCACCGGCAATGCCAATAATGAAAGGCTTTTTGTTCGAACTCATTGAGCACTATAAGTTAAATTGCAGAAAAAACGTTTATCTAAAGCGCCCAGTGAATCGGCTACTGCTTTAGTCATTACAATGATAACATCTTTTGTGGATTCGTTCTCTGTAAATTTACCAACAACCTTTGCAAAGGTTGTGCGGTTTGTCATTGGGTTGGTAATCTTAATTACCCTTCCTACAGGTGCTGTGCGGTGTAAAACCAGCATTTTTGTGCCATCAAGATCCTGATCGGCAATCCATACTGCGGTACCTTTTTCCTCGATCTGACTCAAGCCATAAACACTCGGATCGCGACGCAGTTTGGGGTCTTTTACCATGGTACTGTCCGGTTCATTCTCCTGGTCTTCTTTCGAAGCATCATTAACCGACTTTGGTTGTGGTGGTTTCGGGATAATCAGTTTCTGATCAACTTTGATGTTATTATCCTCCAATTTATTAGCTGTCCTGATCTGAAAAGCAGTTAGGTTATATTTTTTTGCAATTGAAAAAATATTTTCTCCGGTAGCTACTATATGGATAAAACTTTCTTCTTTTGTTACTGGTGTTTCTTTAACTTTTGTTTCTGCCTGTTTCTCTACCGGAACCTGAACTTCGGCAACAATACCTCCCGGAACTTTTAAAACCTGTCCAATGGTAATCGCATTATCAGGAAGGTCGTTTAGTTTTCTGATCTGATAAGCAGTAATGCCATATTGTTTGGCAATGGTGAAAATGGTTTCATTCCTTAGCACAGTATGTGTTCCTGATGCATCAGTAGGTTTATTTTCCTGAACTGGTTTTTCTTCAGCAGTTGCTGTTACAACCTTATTATCATTGATATTTTTAGTTGCCGGAATTTTAAGTTTCTGCCCTATACGGAGATTATTTCCCGAAAGGTTGTTGGCTTTTTTTACTTCCTCTACGGTAGTACCATATTTCTCGGCAATTTTACCTAAAAACTCTTTTGGTGCAACAGTATGCTCAATCATGGTTTGATCAGCAGATGGTGTATTGGTTTGTGGAGTTTCTGTATTGTTTTTTACTGGCGGCGGCGTTACAGGAGCAGCTGTAGCAGTTTGTTCTCCATTTTTTACAGGAATTTTCAATACCTGACCAATGCTTAAATTATTTCCGCTTAGGTTATTTAAAGCTTTAATCTCATTTATGGTTGTGCCATATTTTTCGGCCAGCATATTTAAATTTTCCTTTGCCTTAATGGTATGTTCAATCACATTACCGGTAGCAGCACCTGGAGTTTGTGCAGTAGCGGTTGATCCTGTTGCAGTGAAAGGAATATTTGTTGGTACTTTAATAATTATACCAACCTGAAGGTACTTATTATCGTTAAAGGCGATAATGTCTTTAGGGGCAACATTATATCTCCGTCCGATGGAATAATAAGTATCCTTTGCAACGGTTTGGTGAACAATCAGTTTTTTGCCTTTATTATTTTCTACACCGATAGAGTCTCTTGCTGTACTGGCTTTGGCATTTGCAATGTTTAAAGCAAATAACACCACAGCAGATAAATATATTTTATGCATTTATTTTATGTAAATTTTTAAGTCAAAGGGAGCAATTATACGAATAATATTGTTAATCAGCCTATGTTATGCTTCTCGTTTTAGGGTAAAAATAAGATGACTTTATTAAGCTGATGTTGGTATGCTATTCATTAACAAATGTTTATAAAATTGTTATCCCTGTAATATTGAATATTAAACGATCTAATAAATAACGTATTGTTCAAAAGACAAAATTGGATAAAACTTTTATAAATTTGGGTTGTTAGGTAGACACTAAAATACACCATAAATAATAACAAAATGGACGCCAAAGAAATAAGCTTAAACGAAAAAGAAGTTAAACCAGTTGTTGATCTTTTAAACGATTACCTGGCTAATTACCACATCCATTACCAAAAACTGAGAGGTTGCCATTGGAATATTAAAGGGCAAAACTTTTTTACACTTCATGTAAAGTTTGAAGAATTATATACCAATGCGCAGTTAACCATTGATGAAATTGCCGAACGTGTTTTAACTTTAGGTAAACCTCCACATAGCCGTTTTGCGGATTACATTAAAGAATCTAAAATTAAAGAGATTGATACTATTGGCCTTAAAGACCTTGATATGGTTGGTGCAATTTTAGACGATATGGCTACCTTGATTGAATTGGAAAGAGAACTTTTAGATGCAACTGATGCTGCCGGAGACGACGGTTCGAATGATATGGTAAACCGCTTTATGCAATTTAAAGAGAAAAACACCTGGATGTTACGCTCTTTTGCAGGAAAAAAATAGAGTCAAATGATCTTGTTGAAAGCCCTAAATAAGTAGCATTATTGTAAAATCTGCTTATATAGGGCTTTTTTGTTTCTCAGAAAATCTAATTATTTATCTTTGGGCATGGCATACAAAAGTTTAGCAGAATGTGTATCCGATCTTGAAAAGCACGGTCATTTAATCAGAATAAAAGAAGAAGTAGATCCCTATTTAGAAATGGCAGCCATCCATTTAAGGGTTTACGAAAATAAAGGGCCTGCAATATTATTCGAAAATGTAAAAGGAAGTCCTTTTCCGGCAGTTTCTAACCTGTTTGGTACCTTAGAACGGTCAAAATTTATTTTTAGGGATACTTTGCCAAAAGTACAACAATTGGTTTCGCTCCGAAACGATCCGATGAAGGCTCTGAAGAATCCTTTCAAATATGCAGGTACGGCAATGTCGGCCCTTTCTGCGCTGCCACTTAAAACACCTTCTGCAAAAAACAAATTTTTAAAAACGACCATCAGTCAGTTGCCGCAAATTGTAAACTGGCCTATGGATGGCGGCCCTTTTGTAACCATGCCGCAGGTATACACTGAGGATGTAGATAAACCTGGTGTTTTAAATGCCAATTTAGGTATGTACCGCATTCAATTAGGTGGAAACGATTATATTCAGGATAAAGAGATTGGCTTGCATTATCAAATTCATAGGGGTATAGGCGTGCATCAATCAAAAGCCAATGCCTTAGGTTTACCTTTAAAAGTAAGTGTTTTTGTCGGCGGCCCACCTTCACACCCTTTAGCAGCTGTTATGCCTTTGCCTGAAGGTCTTTCTGAAATGACTTTTGCGGGAGCCCTGGGGGATAGAAGATTCCGTTACTTTTATGATGATGAAGGTTTTTGTATCTCTGCAGATGCAGATTTTATCATTACGGGTACTGTTTATCCAAATGAAAATAAGCCAGAAGGTCCATTCGGTGATCATTTAGGTTATTATAGCCTAACGCACTCGTTTCCTTTGATGAAAGTGCATAATGTGTATCATAAAAGGGATGCCATCTGGTCGTTTACCGTAGTAGGCAGGCCACCGCAAGAGGATACCAGTTTCGGTGCTTTAATTCACGAAATTACAGGTTCGGCAATACCACAAGAAATACATGGTTTAAAAGAAGTTCATGCTGTTGACGCCGCAGGCGTGCATCCTTTGCTTTTTGCCATTGGCAGCGAGCGTTACACGCCCTATTTAAAGGAAAGAAGACCGCAGGAAATTTTAACTATCGCGAATCATATTTTGGGTAAAAACCAATTGAGTTTGGCCAAATACCTGTTTATCGCAGCCAAGGAAGATGATCAACATTTGAATACCCATCATATTGAAGATTTTATTCAACATATTCTAACACGGATCGACTTAACCCGTGATGTTCATTTTTATACCAATACCACAATTGATACACTTGATTATAGTGGCGACGGACTGAACAGCGGATCAAAAGTTGTAATAGCTGCCGCAGGCGATAAAAAGCGGGAACTTTGGAATAAAATTCCTGATGGATTGAAATTGAGTGATGGGTTTTATCAGCCTGAGATCGCCATGCCTGGCGTACTTGTTTTAGAAAGTAATAAATATTTAAATCCTGAAAAAACTGCGGCTGAAATTGCTTTGCTAAATATGGCGTTGATTGATCAGGATTTGTCAGGATTGCCTTTAATAGTATTGGCAGATGATGCCAAGTTTACGGCTGCTACTGTTGATAACCTGGTTTGGGTAGCTTTTACAAGAAGTAATCCGGCAGCAGATATATATGGTATTAATGATTTTACAATCAATAAGCACTGGGGTTGCAAAGGTTCTTTGATCATTGATGCACGGAAAAAGCCCCACCATGCACCAGAATTAATTAAAGATGCTGAAACAGAAAAGAAACTGGATGTTTTGGCAAAAAGCGGAGGAAGCCTGCAAGGAATTATTTAATTGAAAATTTGAATTAAATTTTTGAATTTTAGGCATATCATTCCATTATGCTGTCAAAATTCTATATTCTATTATTGCTTGCATTCTTTTTTTTTGTAAAAGCAAAAGCTCAGGATAGAAAATTAGATAGCATTGCCCTAAATCTTGATCGTTATGCTTCAAAAACAGCAACCTCTGAGTTGTTTGTTCACTATGATAAAAATGTATATACCAATAATGATCAGGTTTGGTTTACTGGCTATTTGCTCAAAACCATTACTGGTTTAGACGGATACCATACTTTATATTTATCACTGATTAATAATCAAGACAGCTCAATTGTTCTTCAGCAGAAATTTTTAATTGATAAAGGTTTTGCATTAGGTGCATTAACACTTCCGGATTCGTTGCCTAGTGGTGCTTATCGTTTCGTTGCAAACACCAATATTAAAATTAATAATCAACCCGATGGTGCATTTATTCAGCCCATCACCATTAAATCTACAACCGTAAATGCGTTAACGGCAAACCTTTCTATTTTTAAAGCCTACGATGAAGAAACTAAAAATGGAACAGCTTTGTTAAAAGTTTTATCAAGCGATAACCGTTTTGTTGAAGGGGCTGAGGTTAAGTATCAGATTGGAGGCGATAAAGAACGCTTGCAAACTGGTGTTGCCAAAAGCAGTGTAATTGGCGAATTGATGATTAGTTACCCCGCCCAAAAGATCACATCGGCAAATAATCTGCTCACAGTGAGGGTTAAAAAAGGAAAAGAAGTGAGGTACGTGAAGCTTGCGCTTCCAATTAGAACTCAAAGCCGGTATAATGTCCAGTTTTATCCTGAAGGCGGTTATCTTGTTGATCATTTAACATCTAATGTAGGTTTCGAAATAAAAGATTTAGATGGATCGGTAATACAAACAACTGCTGTTTTGTATGAAAATGATTTGGCCCTTGATACCATACAAACCAGTTCGATTGGAATTGGTTCATTTTCAATTTGTCCAAAACTACCAAAACTTTATTCCGTTAAACTTTTGGCAAAAGATCAGGCTGATGTTAAATTTAATTTGCCAACACCACTTCAAAATGGTGTGGTATTAAGTGCTGGTTCTGCTATTGCAAATGGCTATTTCAGGGTTCAGCTAGAAAGTAATTCAAATACTAAAGTTCATGTTCTGGTGCACAATTTTTCTTCTGTTTTGCTTCATACTGAGTTAAACCTGACTACAAATAAAATTCAAAATATAAAGTTTAAGTTGGATTCTGTTCCAATTGGATTGCATACTGTAACTGTTTTAGATGCGAATTACCGCCCCATTGCAGAAAGAATTTTTTTCGCACATTATGATCAGCTTAACCAAACTGAACTAATTACAGATAAAAATGAATACAACACCAGGGATCAGGTAAATTTAAAACTCAATGTTTTGAAAGATAACAAGCATGTTGCTGCAGTGGTATCAGTTGCTTGTGTGCAGTATAACAGGATTTCGGGCAGCAATAATCAGAATATTATTGATTATTTTTATTTAGGGCAATACTTAAACAAACTCCCCAACCATCCGATGGGTGTAAAATATGTTGATCAGAAATACCTTAATGATGTTTTGTTGGTTAAAACATGGAGTAGGTATAAATGGCCTCAAAGCGTGGTAGCAGAAACTGAAAAAAATAAGATTATTTCCAGTTTAGATTATTCAGGCAGCATTACCCGGAAAAAAAAGTTGCTTGAAAGTCCGATGGGTTTATCAACAATAGCTGGAGAAAACCTTTATTTTCTTAATACAGACAGTGCAGGACAATTTAGTATTCCATTTACCAATCTGATTACTGCAACGCCAAAAGTACCTGTTTGGTTAAGTATGGCTACATCAAAATATGATCAGTACGACCTTAAAATAAAAGAGCCACAGGATGAATTGAAAAAGTATTTGATGCAGCAAAATTTTGAATCGCTAACCACTAAATCAGCCATTTTAAATGAGGATACACAAAGTATAACATCAGTTGCAGGAATTAGCTTAAAAGAAGTGGTAATTAAGAAAACCAAAGATGACAGAACCGGTTTTGCCAAAAATGCTTTTGCAAATGGCTGCGGCGATTATGTTTGCAGGTACAATATTTTAAACTGCCCTAATCACAGCGGCGATTTTGAAAACACCAGTCCGGTTAAAGGCAAAGCCTATGCAAATGGTAGAGGAGGCACAACTGTTTATCAAGGATGTACAGATCAGCAATCAAAACCCAACATCACTATTTTAAAAGGAATAAACCTTCCTAAAGAATTTTATGTAGCCGATATAAATAATAAAAATGAACCCATCAATTTTGCAACGGTTTATTGGAATTACCAGTTATTGGTTAATGGAGAAACCCCAATTACTTTTAATACCGGCGATTTAACCGGACAGTTTAAAATTGTTGTGCAAGGCGTTACAGATGGGGGAGTGGTGTATGGGGAAAAGGAGATATTGGTAAAGGCTAGGTAAAAAAGGGCGAAGATTAAAAATCTTCGCCCTTTTAAATTATTATGTAATCTTAAAATCTTACTCCAAAAGTTAAAAATACATTGTTCCTTTTGCTTTTAACATCTGCAACAGGCTCACTGTAATCATCTAACAAGTATGGGCTTGAGTTGAAATTTGTTTTGTAACTTTGGTATGCCACATCGAAATAATAGTTATCTATTCGGTATCCAATACCACCTGTGTAGTATTGGCCCTGGTAAAATTTATTATCGCCGCCTTTAACACCGTTACCATTTACACCATATCCTACACGAAGACTTAACTCATTAGTTGCTTTTACTTCTGCACCAACTCTATAATTCACTGCTTCTTTATAAGCTTCTTTAATGAAAGCGTTGTTGCTGTTGATTGTAGAAAGATCAGATCCGTTTGAATCAGAAAAACGCATTGAAGAATAATCAATATAATCTACATCAGCCGATATTAATGCCGTACCAGCAATTACATAACTAACACCTGCAGATGCTTTTAAAGGCGTACGCAGGTTATAAGTGAATGAATAATATTGGGTTGGATTATTGGATTTTGTTGGCGGAGTATTGGCATTTCCAGCCGTAGTAGCCTGTAAGGTTTCACTAGTATTATCTTCAATATTCATCCATGTAGGAGTTTGAAAATTTAAACCGATTCTTAATTCGCTTACTGGCCTAAAAATTGCACCTAATTTTAAATTGAAACCACCACCTTTAGTTTCCTGATTTCTGAAATGGGTAAGGTTGTAATTTTCATTTCCGTTGTAAGTTGGTACCTGTGGTAAAACTGCACCATCATTATAAGAATTTAGAATTCCTGATTCGGTAAATGTAGCATCACTTGTATATTTTACATTAACAAAACTGGCGGTTGCACCAATATATACCTTATTGCCAAAATTTAGGGCTCCTGCCACGTTAAATTCTGAAGTAGAACCTAAGCGGGCTTCATCCCAGTTTTGTTTAAAATTGGCGTTATTATAGGGTTCAGCAGAATATTGATTAGGAAAAGTCGGTGTATTTCTATTGATGATGTAACTATTATAAGCATCGCCAGCAATAGAGTTTTCAATTCCGTTATTATTTGCCTGATCAACATATGAATCCCTGATCGAGCTATTGGTATTTGTACCATTATAGCTGATATTATTTAAAAAATCATTGTTGCGGTTATAGCTTAAACCGAAAACGGTACTTACTAAGCCTTTATCTACATCAGATCCTTTCATTTTTGCAGCAGGACTATAAAATACTACGCCAATATTGTTCAGGTTAATCTGGCTTTTATTCGCTTTGATATTTTTGCCTAAATATGCACTATTGTTCGAAACGGAATTAAATTCAGGGGTGATGCTGAATTCAGATTTGGTAAATAAACCCAACCCGGCCGGATTGGCATTGATTGAACCAATATCGCCTCCAACACCGATTTGTGCGCCGCCCATTCCTTTAAATCGTGAAGAGCTTCCATAATTGGTTTGTGAGAAACGGAATGCATCGGGTGCATAACTTTGGGCATATGTTGTTCCCATAGTAGCTACTGTAGCTACTAGAGAAGCAAGGATGATTTTTTTCATTTGTGTGTTTAGATTTTATAATTAACCTCTTCCAGCTCTTGATGGTCTAGAACCACCGCCGCCGCCTCCGCCGCCATTAGAGCCACCGCCGCCGCCATTTGATGGTGGAGGTGAATAAGATGGTCTGCTTTCAGTTCTTGCTGGTTGTTGTGGTGTATAATTTTCGTTTCTGGTTGGTCTGCTGCCTTGTGTACCTTGAGGTGAATAATTATCATTTCTGGTTGGTCTGCCACTTTGGTTACCTTGACCTTGTGTGTAAACGCCACCTTGATTTCTTGCTGGTCGGCCAGCATTATTATTTGGTGCATAAGATACTCCACCATTTGGATTACCAACACCAGATCTGCTCGGTCTGCCTACATTGCCGCCATTACCGTTTCCATATCTTGGTGTACCTCTGTCATCACTACCTGGTCTTGGTCTGTTGTAACCTCTGTTGGTATACACACCGCCGCCACCATAGTATCCGCCGCCAATACCCCAGCCACCGCCGTAGTATCCACCGCCCCAACCATAACGGTCGTAATAAGAGTTTGGTCCCCAAGAGTTCCATCCATAAGGATTATTCCATCCGTAGCCAAAGTTGCCATAATAGAATGGATTGCTCCAAATGTTGCTGTAACCGAAACCTCCGCCCCAGCCACCTAAACCGTATCCACTGCTCCAACCCAGGCCATAACCAAGATAGTTAGACGGGCCATAGCTGCTGCCAGAGTAATAATTATCGAAATAAGGATCGTAATAACTTTGGAAACTGTAACCATTGTAAAAACGGTTTATCCTTGAAGAATAATCCATATCGTAATAAGGATTACTGGTTCCATAATATTCATCGTACTCTTCCTGACCGCGATTTTGATTTTGTGCCTGTTGATTTTGAGGAGGTAAAGCAACCTCAACTTCCCGCGCCTTGGCAACAGAATTATAAACATCATCTGCCGGCTTAGTTTGAGCCAATTTTGATGTTGAGCATGATGCCACCAACCCAGCGGCAGCAATCATAACAATGGGTAAAAATTTAATTGGTTTCATTGTGTTTATATTTAGTTGTGTGTGTTCACGAATGAATAAACAAGTTTAATGGTAAATAATTCTTAACTGGTAATTTAGTCAAAAATGAGCAAAAATAATAGATATTAATTTCTTAATATTTTGTAGGCATAAATTTATAAATTTGCCAGCGAATTTTACACTTTTAAACACACAAATTACGTTCCAAATACATAACATGAGCAAAGAAATTACAAGCAGAGAAGCAGATTATTCCCAGTGGTATAATGATATTGTATTAAAAGCAGATTTGGCAGAGCACTCTGCTGTACGTGGTTGCATGGTTATAAAGCCAAATGGTTATGCCATATGGGAAAAAATGCAGGCTGTTTTAGATAAAATGTTTAAGGATACAGGCCACCAAAATGCCTATTTTCCATTATTCATCCCAAAGTCATTTTTTTCTAAGGAAGCTTCTCATGTTGAGGGCTTTGCGACAGAATGTGCCGTTGTAACACATTATCGCTTAAAAAATGACGGTAACGGGAACATTGTGGTTGATGAAACTGCCAAATTGGAAGAGGAGTTAATCGTTCGTCCTACCTCAGAAACAATTATATGGAATACCTATAAAGGATGGATTCAGTCTTACCGCGATTTGCCGATATTGATTAATCAATGGGCCAATGTGGTAAGATGGGAAATGCGTACGAGGTTGTTTTTACGTACTGCAGAATTTTTATGGCAAGAGGGCCATACTGCACATGCTACTGCACAGGAAGCAATTGAAGAAACGGAACGCATGTTGCACATTTATGCCGATTTTGCCGAAAACTGGTTGGCAGTTCCTGTAATCAGGGGGCGTAAATCGCCAAATGAAAGGTTTGCGGGCGCGTTAGATACTTATTGTATTGAAGCATTGATGCAGGATGGTAAAGCTTTACAGGCAGGTACTTCGCACTTTTTGGGCCAGAATTTTGCTAAAGCATTTGACGTTAAATTTACTGGTAAAGATGGAAAACTCGATCACGTTTGGGCTTCATCATGGGGTGTTTCTACCAGGTTAATGGGTGCTTTAATTATGGCACACAGTGACGATTCCGGTTTAATTATTCCACCAAAATTGGCACCAATCCAGGTTGTAATTGTTCCTATTTATAAGAGTGATGAGGATCTTGCCAAAATTTCTACTTATGTAAATGAGTTAACCATGCGGTTAAAGGGAATGGGCGTTTCTGTTAAATATGATGACAGAGATACACAGCGACCTGGTTTTAAGTTTGCTGATTATGAATTGAAAGGTGTGCCAATCCGTGTTGCCATTGGCGGTAGGGATTTAGAAAATAAAACGGTAGAAATTGCCCGTAGAGATACCAAGTTAAAACAAACTGTACCTCAGGAAGGATTGGATATCTACATCATCAAATTATTGGAAGATATTCAGCAAAGTATGTTTAACAAGGCACTGGCTTATCGTGATGAACATATAACTGAGGCCAATAGTTACGAAGAGTTCCAAGAGCTTTTAGATACCAAAGCAGGTTTTATCTCAGCGCACTGGGACGGTACACCAGAAACAGAACAAAAAATAAAAGAAGAAACAAAAGCAACCATACGTTGTATTCCTTTAGATAATAAACTGGAAGATGGGGTATGTATTTATTCAGGCAAGCCTTCAATCCAAAGGGTATTGTTCGCTAGAGCATATTAATTAGACATGAGATTTGAGATGTTAGATTTGAGAATGGATCTCATCTTACATCTTAAGTCTCGCATCTCAAATCTGAAAAAAAATGAAATTCGCAACCAAAGCTATACATGCAGGTCAAGAGCCTGATCCAACAACTGGTGCTGTAATGACACCGATTTACCAAACTTCTACTTATTGGCAAAAATCTCCCGGCGATAACAAAGGATATGAATATTCGAGGGGAACAAATCCAACACGTAAAGCTTTGGAAGACTGTTTAGCTGCTTTGGAAAATGCCAGATATGGTTTGGCTTTTTCGAGTGGAATGGGTGCAACTGATGCCGTATTAAAACTATTGCAGCCTGGCGATGAGGTTATTACCGGAAACGACCTTTACGGAGGATCTTATCGTATTTTTACAAAAATTTATACCAAATATGGCATCAAATTCCATTTTCTGGATCTTTCGAAGCCAGAAAATATGTTGTCTTATATCAATGATAAAACGAAGTTGGTATGGATTGAAACCCCTACAAACCCAACAATGCAAATTATAGATATTGAAGGTGTGGCAAAAATTACAAAAGAGAAAAACTTAATTCTTACAGTTGATAATACTTTTGCTTCACCATACCTGCAAAACCCTATAGATTTAGGAGCAGATATTGTGATGCATTCGGTAACGAAGTACATTGGTGGTCACTCTGATGTGGTGATGGGGGCGTTGGTAACAAATGATGAGCAATTGTATAAAGACCTTTGGTTTATTTACAATGCCTGTGGTGCAACCCCTGGTCCGCAAGATGCATTTTTGGTATTAAGAGGCATTAAAACGCTTCATTTAAGAATGAAAGCGCACTGCGAAAACGGTGAGCGCATTGCCCGTTATTTAAAAACTCATCCAAAGGTTGATAAAATCTACTGGCCGGGTTTTGAAGACCATCCTAACCATGATATCGCTAAAAAACAAATGCGTGGTTTTGGAGGAATGATCTCAATTACCTTAAAAGGTGCAGATTTGGAGGAAACATTTAGAATTTCATCTAATTTTAAGGTATTCACCCTTGCCGAATCTTTAGGTGGGGTAGAATCCTTAATCAATCACCCTGCAACAATGACTCATGGCTCAATTCCTAAGGAAGAAAGAGAGAAAGTAGGCGTTACCGATAACCTTTTGCGTTTAAGCGTTGGGGTAGAGGATATTGATGATCTTTTGGAAGATCTGGAACGCGCATTGGCTTAGGCTAAGTGTAATAAATTGCCGTCATTTCGATTGGAGTACAATGAAGTTGAGGAATCTTTATTTAGGTAGATCTTTCCGCTCCACTGCGTTTCAGTCGAAATGACGTAATTTTTATTGAACCCTTTAAAATATTAACGGATTCCAGCACATTCGTACATCTGCATTCAGTTCGAGGGGTTCGCTACTTCTTTCGTTATAATCAAAATAACCTATGCAATTTTTAGAGCTGAAAAATTTTTTGGATAGTAAAGTTGATCAGTATAACCGACCATATTTTATAGCAAATGATCCCGTTTGTATTCCGCATCTTTTTGATAAAAAGCAGGATATTGAAATTGCAGGTTTTTTTGCTGCTGTTTTGGCCTGGGGGCAGCGTAAAACCATCATTAACAAGTGTAAGGAATTGCTTAATCGCATGGATAATGCTCCTTATGATTTTGTGATTAACCATACAGACGATGATTTAAAGCGGTTGCTAAATTTTAAGCACCGTACTTTTAACGATACGGATTTACTCTATTTTATTTCATTTTTTAAACAGCATTACCAGCATTTTGATAGTTTGGAGCAGGCATTTGTGCCTCAGCAAGATACTTTTTTATCAGAATATTTAACGGTTTCATCCATTGGAAGTGAAATTGAATACGCTTCAGAAGTTTGCTTATCCGGAACATTAACTTTCACCATTGAGCAGGCTTTAAATCACTTCAGGGCCTATTTTTTCTCTTTGGAGGATTTTCCGCACCGCACTAAAAAGCACATTTCTTCGCCAAAGCAAAAATCGACCTGTAAACGCCTAAATATGTTTTTAAGGTGGATGGTTAGGGCAGATGATAATGGTGTGGATTTTGGCATTTGGGATACGCTTAAACCAAAGGATTTGATTTGCCCATGCGATGTGCATGTGGATAGGGTAGGGCGTTTGTTGGGATTGATTAACCGAAAGCAAACTGACTGGCTGACGGCGGTTGAACTCACCGAAAATTTGAAACAATTTGATCCTTCGGATCCTGTGAAATATGATTTCGCCTTGTTTGGCCTAGGGGTAGAAAAGATATTGTAAGGTCGAAAAAATTGAGAAATGTCAAAAAAAACTTCTTTTTTCAATTCTATCTTCTTATCATTACATTGTTATTCTGCTTAAAACGCAGGATTTGTCTGTCCCAACCGTATTCATATGCTCGCAGTCAACTTATCTGATGAAGATAGATGGAAGAAATATAATAATTTTTCTCCCGTGGTCTCAATTTTCAAAAAATTTCATCCTTTAAACATTGAAATTGAAAAACGCATCAATCAACACACTTTTCCTGTAAGTTACAAAAAGAATAAATTTTTAGTTTCTCCGGTAGACCGTAATAAATTCCTTTTTTTGATTGTAAAAGGTGTAGTCAGAGGCTTTGTAAAGGATGGAACGAGTGAAATTACCACCTGGATTGCCAAAGAGAATGAGGTGGTTGGTACGATTCGTAACCTATGGATAGATAGTGATTCGGAGGAGTATTTGCAGGCTTTGGAAGATGTTGATTTAATTGCCATACCACATGTACTTTCAGAATATTTATACGAGAATTTTCCTGAAGCCAATGTTGTAGGGAGGAAGATGATGGAAGTGTATTACCGCTCGGCTGAGGAAAGGGCTTATTTATGCAGAATTTCATCTGCTGAAAAAAGGTATAAGCGATTTTTAGTGTCTTTTCCGGGTTTAATTAACCGGGTCTCTTTAAAGCATATTGCTTCATTTTTAGCCATTCGGCTTGAAACACTTAGTAGGATTAGAGCTAAAATTTAAAAATTCATCTCTAAATTTATTTTCTCTCTTGAATGTATTTTCGTGTAAAGTTGTTATTCGATAATCAATTTACCAAGTTCACCATTTCTATTTTTAGTTAAAACGCGTATAATAAGTTATATAGTTTTAATATTGTTGTTGATTTTTGTCAATAATCGTACTTGTTAGAATAATGATGTATTTCTGTAAAGAAATAACATATATAATGTGTTTTATTTCTAATATTTAATACAGGTTTATTGCCCAAATTTTTAAGCTTATAATATTTAAACGTTTAACGGTTTACCAAAATTTACACATATTGTTTGATTATATGATCTTAAGCGGTATTTATGGTTAAAATGCTGCCAATACAGAGCAGAAAGTTTTTAGAGATGCATAATAAAGTTCATTTTGGTTAAGTTGATGATGAGGAATTTGAGTGTTTTTGGTATCAACAAAACAGGTTTTTATTGATTATTTATGGCTCCAAACAATCTGGTAATTCTGGTGTTAGGTTAGTTTTTAACAGAATTTTAATTTTGTGTATAATAATATTTACATAATTGAACGAAAAATTTACTACAATTGCGTACAAAAAAATAACTTTTTATTAACTTGCAGAAATATTCTTATAAATAATGAAAACAAAAAATGCCGTAAGTACTTTTAGTGTGCTCATTGCTGATGATCACGAAATCATCCGTCGTGGCCTAAAAGGTTTAATATCAGATTTTTGGCCTGGTGTCGAGATCATTCATGCTTCCACTATGGAGCAGGCGCTTGTAGAAGCAGAAAAGTCGCCGAGTTTAATTATCATCGACGTAAATTTACCGGGCGGTAACAACCTTAAGGTTATAGATCAGTTAAAATTGGTTCAGCCAAATGGGAAAATCCTTGTATTTTCTTCATTAAATGAAAACATTTATGCTGTTCCTTATTTAAAATCTGGCGCATCAGGATATTTAACCAAAAATGCAGAAGAATCGGAAATTGTAACCGCAATTACTACCATTTTAGCTGGCAGCCGTTATTCGAGCAGAAATGTTAAAGAAAATATGTTTAACAGCATATTGGGTAATGATGCAGATAATCCATTTACAAAACTTTCTGGCCGCGAGCTTGAAGTTGCAGAATTACTTACCAAAGGCATTGGCGTATTGGAGATTTCCAATCAGCTAAATCTTCAAATGGGTACAGTAAGTACCTACAAACTAAGACTTTTTCAGAAATTAAAAATAAAGAGCATTATAGAACTTGCTGAAAAGATGAGTATCTATGAAAGATAAAAAGAGTGTTAGCACTCTTTTTATCTTATTGCATTAGTTTTCTTTATTTTTTTTAGTCGTACCAACTCCGCTCTCTCCGGATTCGTTCGGGGTAGAGCCTGATTGGCCATATTTAGGCGCTGCACCCTCTCCATTTTGATCAAATGATGCCTTTTCTTTAGAGGTGCCTTTAGTTTTTTCCGTATTTTCTTTGCTTTGAGTTTTCATAATCATGTTTTTATGTATAACTAACAATCTCTAAAAGGCAAAGTTTTGTTAAACGTTTTCATTTTGATATTGAGTGCCTGATAACTTTATTAGTGGCTGCCTGTAAGTTTTACTAAAAGGATTTAAAAGTAATTTTATAAAGGATTAGTAATATGACTGCGCATATTTGGTACTTATCATATTTTGAAATTAATTATTCAATATGACACAACAATTATATAGCTATAAGTTGTTGAAAAGTAATTGATTAGAATCAAACTTCTCTGAATTTCAACACTTTCAAAAACCTGTCTAATTACTAGCAAACGCAATTTACTGATGATAAAAATCAAATTCGGAACTTTTTGTATTTTAAATACGACATTTTTTGGGCGGGAGGTAAAAATTATGATACGGAATAATATATCTTTGCGGCTTGAAATGAATGGAATGAACAAAATTTCAAAATTGTTTTAAATTTTTTCATTTTTTTTAAAACCATAGGTTTTGAGATTACGTAGGTAACGCTGATAACCGACAAATAACTATTGCAAATTGCATCATTCCAAGTGATGTAAGTCCCTAGTATCCCGTGTATGAATAAAAATTTACTCTCTTCGCGTACCCCTGCGCGAAATTTTTCGAGGACTAACAATAATTTAGCGAGCTTTTTCGGTAAATATTTTGTGCAGTTACTGATTTTAGCCGTTTTACTTCTTTTTACAAATTTGAATTCAGCATTTGCCGATGGTAGTAAGGATTTATATCCTGGAACAGCCGCTGCAAATCAAGGTAGGGCTAAATTAAAAGCAACAACATCCACAGCATCTTCATCATTTCCATATCCAAATTTAGGTATTCATTATGTGTATGCTAAGCCAGATGAGACTATTACAATGGCTTCAAGTGCGATGTTATTAGGAACCTCATCAACTATTAAGCTTACCAGGCCAGATGGAACGGTGACTACTTACACTCCTGATGGTACTACTGGTTTAATTCCGGATAGGGCAGGGGAGGTTGCAGGGCCAAGACGATCAAATCAGGCTGTTGGATCGAGTAGGTATTTACCAATTTATTACAAAGTGCCAACCGGTGGTGCGGCTGGTATTTATAAGGTTGAATTTGTTGGTCCGGGTGGGGAGGGAGCTACAGGAACGGATAGGCAAGAAGTGAAATATGATAGTTGGACACAAGCTACAACAGGGTCAAGCGTTGCAAGTGGTACCTCAGGTGCTTTAGCTTGTATTTCGGCATGGGATGTTTCTGTTGTTAATGCAGCAAATAGCGGATTAATAACAGGCAGGGTATATACTAATGTGCTTAATTTGGACATACCTAATACTAATTCTTATGGGTTTTACGGTGTATTATATATTTTGACTAAGGATGGTTATATCTATAAAGTTAATAATAATGGCAATAACGGCTTAGGCTTTACATTTTTTGTTAATAATAAAGGATTTATTAATTCAAATGATGACCCTTTGTATAGTAGTGTTGCTCAAACAGGCTTAAGTTCTACTGCTATTGCTGCTCAATCCAAAAATCCATTGGTTGATGATTCCCCAACAAGTATTACTCATAAGATATTTTACACCTTACCTAATTCTAGTACAACAGATAAATTGCCCGCAAGTTCCACTGGTGCTGTACCTGGTGGAAGTACTTGGTTATTAAATCCACCAACACCTCCCACTATTTCAATGGTAGAAGTAACTGGTGTGGAGGGACAGCCAAATCAGGTAAGTAGCAAAGGTGGTATTATTTATTATACTTCTCCTTCTGCAGGGAGATATACTGTTACAATTGAAAGTACTGTACCATCGACAAACCCAAACTATTTCGTAACCAGGATTATTAGTGGAAGTGGCTTTGCTGGAAGAAACCCTGTTCAGTGGGACGGGAAGGATGGTGCAGGAAATAAATTACCCCCTGGCTCTGTACCTGCTAAAGTAACTGTTCAGCTTCAAGGGGCTGAAGTTCATTTTCCTTTTATAGATATGGAGGAAAACCCTGGTGGAACTATTATTCAATTATTGGATGTAACTAATCCGGCTGTAGTCACTACTGATCGGGTTTATTGGCGTGATCCATTTACAACTGGGGGTACGCCTCCGGCTAATTTAGACAGGAGTCAGTTTAATACTGCTACTCCATCTGGAGGTTCTCCAAGCGGTGTATCTTCAACTGCACATTCCTGGAGTACAGATTATGGTAACAATAGAGGAATGGATACATGGAGTTTTATTATTGGTCAATCTGTCTCTGCAAATCAAAATATTATTGTTAAAGAAGCAGATTTACAAGTTGTAAGTGTAACTCCTTCAGCAACTACCGTTGATTTAAATGGTACGGTAACCTATACCGTTGTTGTAAAAAATAACGGACCAAGTGATGTGGTTACTGCTCCATTTGGATTTAATGCTCCAACTGGTTTTCAAGTCGTATCTGCAACACCATCTTTTACAACAGGTGCAACGGCAAATAATCCGGCCATTACCTCCAATACATTTAAATCAAATTTGGACATGGCAAATGGAAGCACTGTGACTTATTCAATTGTGTTGCGACCTGTTGCTGCTTCAACAGCCGGATTAGGTTATACGGTTGAAGCTACTATATTGCGGCCTGCCGATGTTACTGATCCGGATGCAACTAATAATGCCACAACAGGAACACCAACTGATCCATATGCAGAGTGTACAGGCTCTTCAACACAAGGAACAGGTTCTGCGCCTTTAAATCCTTATAAGTGTAATAACATAACTGCAAATAGCGGAGTTACGGTAAATAACTATGTAAGTATTGTTGCTACCACCCCTAATACAGCAGAGGGAAGTGCAACCCCTGGCGTATTTACGATTAGCATACAAAATGCGAATGCAAATCCAGTTACGGTTAATTATAACATTACGGGCTCAGCCAACAATACTTCAGATTACTCTACAATAACCGCTTCGGCAATAATCCCTGCTGGGAGTATTTCTGTGGTAGTAAATGTAAATCCTATAGATGATGTGGTGGCTGAAGGAGTTGAAAATGTCTCCCTTACGTTAACATCTGCAAATAATGGGGTTTTGATTACTACAACACCTGCTAATGCTACAGCTACAGTAAATATCTCTGATAACGATTTTGCCACTGTTGCCATTACGCCAACCGTTTCGGTAGGAGAGGCGAACGGACCTGCTACATTTACCGTTACCTTAACAGGCGCGGTACAGAACGCTTTTACGGTTACTTACTCAACTGCAAATGGTACCGCAACCGCTGGATCGGATTATACGGGATCAACCAACGCGACAATCAGCTTCCCGGCCAACTCGGCAAGCGGGGCTACCCAAACAATCAGTATCCCGGTGATCAATGACAATATTGCCGAGGCTGATGAAACTTTTACGGTTACGTTGAACGGCACTAGCATCGGTACTCAGGTTACTATTCCTGCTGCCACATCAACAGGAACGGCAACGATCATAGATAACGACCGTCCTGTTGCGACATTGAGCGGTGATGCCACAGTTACCGAGGGAACGAATGCTGTTGCCAACTATACCGTAACGCTTACAGGAGCTGCGAATACCACTTTGAGTTCAGCGGTTACCATTCCTGTATCGGCTGTTGCGGGTACTGCCCAGCTAACAAGCGACTACAGCAATGTACCTGCAAGTGTAACATTTGCTGCTGGTACGGTGCTTAACGCATCTGGCATTGCCACACAGGCATTCACGGTCACAATCGTAAACGACAATATTTCTGAACCAACAGAAAACTATACGGTTAGCATCGGTACGCCTACTGGCCCTGCCTCACTTGGTACAACCACCTCTCAGATTACCACTATAAACGATAACGATTTTGCCACTGTTGCCATTACGCCAACCGTTTCGGTAGGAGAGGCGAACGGACCTGCTACATTTACCGTTACCTTAACAGGCGCGGTACAGAACGCTTTTACGGTTACTTACTCAACTGCAAATGGTACCGCAACCGCTGGATCGGATTATACGGGATCAACCAACGCGACAATCAGCTTCCCGGCCAACTCGGCAAGCGGGGCTACCCAAACAATCAGTATCCCGGTGATCAATGACAATATTGCCGAGGCTGATGAAACTTTTACGGTTACGTTGAACGGCACTAACATCGGTACTCAGGTTACTATCCCTGCTGCTACATCAACAGGAACGGCAACGATCATAGATAACGACCGTCCTGTTGCGACATTGAGCGGTGATGCCACAGTTACCGAGGGAACGAATGCTGTTGCCAACTATACCGTAACGCTTACAGGAGCTGCGAATACCACGTTGAGTTCAGCGGTTACCATTCCTGTATCGGCTGTTGGGGTTACGGCCCAGCTAACAAGCGATTACAGCAATGTACCTGCAAGTGTAACATTTGCTGCTGGTACGGTGCTTAACGCATCTGGCATTGCCACACAAGCATTCACGGTTACAATCGTAAACGACAATATTTCTGAACCAACAGAAAACTATACGGTTAGCATCGGTACGCCTACTGGCCCTGCCTCACTTGGTACAACCACCTCTCAGATTACCACTATAAACGATAACGATTTTGCCACTGTTGCCATTACGCCAACCGTTTCGGTAGGAGAGGCGAACGGACCTGCTACATTTACCGTTACCTTAACAGGCGCGGTACAGAACGCTTTTACGGTTACTTACTCAACTGCAAATGGTACCGCAACCGCTGGATCGGATTATACGGGATCAACCAACGCGACAATCAGCTTCCCGGCCAACTCGGCAAGCGGGGCTACCCAAACAATCAGTATCCCGGTGATCAATGACAATATTGCCGAGGCTGATGAAACTTTTACGGTTACGTTGAACGGCACTAGCATCGGTACTCAGGTTACTATCCCTGCTGCTACATCAACAGGAACGGCAACGATCATAGATAACGACCGTCCTGTTGCGACATTGAGCGGTGATGCCACAGTTACCGAGGGAACGAATGCTGTTGCCAACTATACCGTAACGCTTACAGGAGCTGCGAATACCACGTTGAGTTCAGCGGTTACCATTCCTGTATCGGCTGTTGGGGTTACGGCCCAGCTAACAAGCGATTACAGCAATGTACCTGCAAGTGTAACATTTGCTGCTGGTACGGTGGTTAACGCATCTGGCATTGCCACACAAGCATTCACGGTTACAATCGTAAACGACAATATTTCTGAACCAACAGAAAACTATACGGTTAGCATCGGTACGCCTACTGGCCCTGCCTCACTTGGTACAACCACTTCTCAGATTACCACTATAAACGATAACGATGCTTCATCGATAGCGATCAACAATATTACTGTTGCGGAAGATATTTCTACAGGTTTGTCTACTTTTACTATTACTTTAACAGGAGCGGTACAAAATAGTTTCACAGTAAACTATAACACTGCTGATGGTACAGCCGTTCAGCCTGGAGATTACACGGCTAAAACAGGAACAATAACTTTTCCTGCAAATGCCGCTAGCGGTGCAACGCAAACCTTTACCGTGCCGGTTATCAATGACAATATTATTGAAGGAAACGAAAACTTTTCGGCTACGCTTTCGGGCATTACCGGACCAACCACAATTGCAGTAGCTACAGGTACGGCTACAATAACCGATGACGATGTGGCGGCCATCACTGTTGCTGCAACAGACGGAGCTGAACCTGGTACGAACGGCTCGTTTGTTTTCACGATGAGCAAGGCAAGTGCTACCAATACCACCATTACGTACACTGTTGGCGGAACTGCCACCAATGGTACCGATTATACCACTATCCCTGCAACTGCAACAATCCTGGCTGGCCAGACCACTGTTAGCGTTCCTGTTACGGTGACCAATGACCAGATTGTAGAGGGCACTGAAACAGTTGTACTGACTTTCACAGCTGCAACGAACAACCCGAACATCACGGTAACCCCTTCAAGTGCCACGGTTAACATTGCCGATGACGATGTGGCGGCCATCACTGTTGCTGCAACAGATGGAGCTGAACCTGGTACGAACGGCTCGTTTGTTTTCACGATGAGCAAGGCAAGTGCTACCAATACCACCATTACGTACACTGTTGGCGGAACTGCCACCAATGGTACCGATTATACCACTATCCCTGCAACTGCAACAATCCTGGCTGGCCAGACCACTGTTAGCGTTCCTGTTACGGTGACCAACGACCAGATTGTAGAAGGCACTGAAACAGTTGTACTGACTTTCACAGCTGCAACGAACAACCCGAACATCACGGTAACCCCTTCAAGTGCCACGGTTAACATTGCCGATGACGATGTGGCGGCCATCACTGTTGCTGCAACAGATGGAGCTGAACCTGGTACGAACGGCTCGTTTGTTTTCACGATGAGCAAGGCAAGTGCTACCAATACCACCATTACGTACACTGTTGGCGGAACTGCCACCAATGGTACCGATTACACTATCCCTGCAACTGCAACAATCCTGGCTGGCCAGACCACTGTTAGCGTTCCTGTTACGGTGACCAACGACCAGATTGTAGAGGGCACTGAAACAGTTGTACTGACTTTCACAGCTGCAACGAACAACCCGAACATCACGGTAACCCCTTCAAGTGCCACGGTTAACATTGCCGATGACGATGTGGCGGCCATCACTGTTGCTGCAACAGACGGAGCTGAACCTGGTACGAATGGCTCGTTTGTTTTCACGATGAGCAAGGCAAGTGCTACCAATACCACCATTACGTACACTGTTGGCGGAACTGCCAACAATGGTAACGATTATACCACTATCCCTGCAACTGCAACAATCCTGGCTGGCCAGACCACTGTTAGCGTTCCTGTTACGGTGACCAACGACCAGATTGTAGAAGGCACTGAAACAGTTGTACTGACTTTCACAGCTGCAACGAACAACCCGAACATCACGGTAACCCCTTCAAGTGCCACGGTTAACATTGCCGATGACGATGTGGCGGCCATCACTGTTGCTGCAACAGATGGAGCTGAACCTGGTACGAACGGCTCGTTTGTTTTCACGATGAGCAAGGCAAGTGCTACCAATACCACCATTACGTACACTGTTGGCGGAACTGCCACCAATGGTACCGATTACACTATCCCTGCAACTGCAACAATCCTGGCTGGCCAGACCACTGTTAGCGTTCCTGTTACGGTGACCAACGACCAGATTGTAGAGGGCACTGAAACAGTTGTACTGACTTTCACAGCTGCAACGAACAACCCGAACATCACGGTAACCCCTTCAAGTGCCACGGTGAACATTGCCGATGACGATGTGGCGGCCATCACTGTTGCTGCAACAGACGGAGCTGAACCTGGTACGAACGGCTCGTTTGTTTTCACGATGAGCAAGGCAAGTGCTACCAATACCACCATTACGTACACTGTTGGCGGAACTGCCACCAATGGTACCGATTATACCACTATCCCTGCAACTGCAACAATCCTGGCTGGCCAGAGCACTGTTACCGTTCCTGTTACGGTGACCAACGACCAGATTGTAGAGGGCACTGAAACAGTTGTACTGACTTTCACAGCTGCAACGAACAACCCGAACATCACGGTAACCCCTTCAAGTGCCACGGTGAACATTGCCGATGACGATGTGGCGGCCATCACTGTTGCTGCAACAGATGGAGCTGAACCTGGTACGAACGGCTCGTTTGTTTTCACGATGAGCAAGGCAAGTGCTACCAATACCACCATTACGTACACTGTTGGCGGAACTGCCACCAATGGCACCGATTATACCACTATCCCTGCAACTGCAACAATCCTGGCTGGCCAGACCACTGTTACCGTTCCGGTTACGGTGACCAATGACCAGATTGTAGAGGGCACTGAAACAGTTGTACTGACTTTCACAGCTGCAACGAACAACCCGAACATCACGGTAACCCCTTCAAGTGCCACGGTGAACATTGCCGATGACGATGTGGCGGCCATCACTGTTGCTGCAACAGATGGAGCTGAACCTGGTACGAACGGCTCGTTTGTTTTCACGATGAGCAAGGCAAGTGCTACAAATACCACCATTACGTACACTGTTGGTGGAACTGCCACCAATGGCACCGATTATACCACTATCCCTGCAACTGCAACAATCCTGGCTGGCCAGACCACTGTTACCGTTCCGGTTACGGTGACCAACGACCAGATTGTAGAGGGTACTGAAACAGTTGTACTGACTTTCACAGCTGCAACGAACAACCCGAACATCACGGTAACCCCTTCAAGTGCCACGGTGAACATTGCCGATGACGATTTAGCTACCGTAAGCATCTCTGCAACACCAACAAGTTATGATGAAGCTAGTGGCAATGCAACATTTACAGTTACCTTAAGCAAAGCGATTCAAAATTCTTTCACTGTTGATTATGCAACTGCAGATGGTACAGCGAAAGCAGGCACAGATTATACAGCTAAAAATGGCACCATAACTTTCCCTGCGGGATCAGCAGCTGGTGCTATTCAAACCTTTACCGTTGCCATTACAAACGATAATGTAGTTGAGCCAAGTGAAACTTTTTCGGCAACGTTGAGTAATCCGACAGGAAACATAGTTACAATTGCAACTGCAACCGCTACGGCAACCATTACCGATAATGATACTTCAGTAGCCACAATTACTGCAGGTACCGCCGGTAATGAAAATGGACCGGTTAACGGAACGTTCAATGTAACTTTGAGCAATCCATCATCAACCGATACGCAGATTACCTATACATTAGGTGGAAGCGCAACTGAGGGTAGCGATTATACTGCCATTACAACCAAAACCATTACCATTCCAGCTGGTCAAACCACAGGAACAATTACTATACCTGTTAAAACGGATTTAGTAGTAGAAGGCACAGAAACGGTTATTGCCAATCTTGTTTCTACCAATAGCGCTTTGGTAAGTATCACTACTGCACCTGCAGATAGAACAGCTACAATTAATATTCTTGATAACAATACTGCAACGGTAAGCATTTCTGCAACACCAACCAGTATTGATGAAGCAACTGCAACCGCAACTTTTACAGTTACTTTAAACGCTGCCGTACAAAATGCATTTGATGTTAATTATACCACAACAAATGGTACTGCAATTGCCGGCTTAGATTATACTGCAACAAGTGGAACATTAAACTTCCCTGCCAATTCTGCAGCGGGTGCTACTAAAACTTTCACTGTTCCGATCATTAACGACAATACAGTTGAACCGAGCGAAACGTTTAATGGTACGTTAACTAGTGTAACAGGAAATTTAGTAACCATTGCAACTGGCAGTGCTACAGTAACCATAACCGATAACGATACATCGGTAGCTACAATTACCGCAGGTATTAATGGCAATGAAACTGGGCCGATAAAAGGAACATTTACCGTAACATTGAGCAACCCGGCATCTACCGATACACAGCTTACTTATGTGTTAAGTGGATCGGCCACTGAAGGAAGTGATTATACCACTATCACAACCAAAACCATTACCATTCCAGCTGGTCAAACCACCGGAACAATAACCATTGATGTTTTAGCAGATGCACTAACCGAAAATACAGAAACGGTAATTGCAACTTTAGGCACCTCAAATAATGCAGTAACAGTAAATACGGCTCCTGCCAGTATCAATATTATTGATGCGAATACCTCGAGCATAAGTATTTCTACCACGCCTACAGTAAACGAGTCAAATGGTACAGCAACTTTTACTGTAACCTTAAATAATGCTGTTCAAAATGCTTTCAGTGTAAATTATAGCACAGCTGATGGTACTGCAACAGCAGGATTGGATTATACGGCTACAACCGGAACGTTAAACTTCCCTGCAAACGCTGCAGCAGGAAGTACCTTAACTTTTACTGTTCCGATAAACAATGATAATATTGCCGAAGCAAATGAAACCTTTACTGCTACATTAAGCGGTATTACAGGTGGGGTAGTGGTAATCAGCAATGCTACCGCTACTGCAACCATTGTAGATAACGATGCTGCAACAGTTTCTATTTCGGCAGGTACAGCTGGTAACGAAAACGGACCTGTAAACGGTACGTTCACTCTAACTTTAAGTAATCCATCATCAACAGATACGCAAATTACCTATACATTAGGTGGTAGCGCAACTGAGGGTAGCGATTACTCAACTATTGTTACGAAAACCATTACCATCCCAGCAGGGCAAACTACCGGAACGATAACCATCCCAGTATTAACCGATAACCTGGTAGAAGGAACAGAAACCGTAGTAGCCACCCTGGTAGCTACAAACAGCGCATTGGTAACAGTAACACCAACACCTGCTAATAAAACGGCAACAATTAACATTGCCGATAATACCACTGCTACAGTAACCGTAGTGGCTACCACCAATGGAGCGGAACCGAATACACAAGGTTTATTTACCTTTACATTAAGTAACGCATCTACAACTGATACACAGCTTACTTATACCGTAACCGGAACAGCTACAAGCGGAACAGATTATACCTCGATAGGTACAACAGTAACCATCCCGGCCGGACAAACCACTGTAACCGTACCTGTTTTGGTACAGGATGATACTTTTGCAGAGTCGACAGAAACGGTGATTTTAACATTAGCAGCTGCGACCAATAATTCGGCTATTACCGCAAGCACCACTCCTGCAACTGTAAACATTAGCGATAACGACAATGCAACAGTTGCCGTTAATAATGTAACCGTAGTAGAAAATGCAGGCAATGCAATATTTACAGTAACCTTAACTGGTAACGTACAAAATGCATTTACAGTAAATTATACAACAGCCAACGGAACAGCCCTCGCAGGTACCGATTATACCGCAACAACTGGTAGTGTAACCTTCCCTGCCGGATCGATAAGTGGGGCAACACAAACTTTCAGCATTCCGGTTGCGAATGATAACATTGCCGAACTCGCAGAAACTTTCACGGTAACATTAAACAGTGTACGTGCAGGTTCGGTGGTAACAATACCTGTGGCAGGCGCAACAGGAACGGCAACCATTACTGATGATGATGCTGCAAGTGTAGCCATTAACAGTGTTTCTGCTTTAGAAAGTGATGGTAACATGACTTTTACAGTAACTTTAACGGGAAATGTACAAAATGCAGTTTCGATTAATTATACCACTACCGATAACACTGCAATAGCAGGAGCAGACTACACCGCTAAAACTGGTGTGGTTACTTTCCCTGACGGATCTGTTTCTGGTGCTACACAAACCATAGTGATCCCGGTTACGGATGATAACATTACCGAAAGTCCTGAAAGCTTTAAAGTAACTTTAAGCAATGCAACTGCTCCGGTTACCATAACGCAAGCTGAAGGAATTGGTACCATAAATGATAATGATGCAGCAACAGTTAGTATTTCTGCTACGCCAACAAGCGTTAATGAGGCAAATGGTACTGCAACATTTACAGTAACTTTAAGCAACGCTGTTCAGGCTGGTTTTAGCGTAAATTATGCCACATCGAACGGAACAGCTACATCAGGCAGCGATTATACGGCAACAAGCGGAACATTAAACTTCCCTGCCGGATCGGCCGCTGGCACAACCCTAACCTTTACCGTTCCGATTATAAACGATAATATAGTAGAGTTAAACGAAACATTTAACGCTACAATAAGTAATGTATCTGGTAATTTGGTAAGCATTGCAACCGCTACTGCAAGCGTAACCATTACCGATAACGATACTGCGGTGGCCACCATTACACCAGGCACAGCAGGTAATGAAAATGGACCTGTAAACGGTACATTTACAGTAACCTTAAGTAATCCATCATCAACCGATACGCAAATAACCTATACTTTAGGCGGAACGGCTACGGAAGGAAGCGATTACTCAAGCATTGTAACCAAAACCATTATCATCCCGGCAGGGCAAACTACCGGAACGATTACCATTCCGGTATTAACCGATAATATTGTAGAAGGTACAGAAACTGTGATTGCTACATTAACTGCCACAAATAATACGGCGGTAACGGTGAGCAATAGCCCTGCAACCATTAACATTAACGACAATACCACTGCCACTGTATCGGTTGCGGCAACTGCAGATGGTGCTGAACCAACTGTACCAGGCAGATTTACCTTTACCTTAAGCAATGTATCTACAACAGATACTCAAATTACTTATGCTGTAAGTGGCAGTGCTACCAGCGGACTGGATTATACTTCAATCGGCACAACGGTAACTATCCCTGCCGGACAAACCACTGCAACAGTTAACGTTCAGGTATTGGAAGATAACATTGTAGAGGGGAACGAAACCGTAGTTATAACCATGAACGCGGCAACAAGTAATCCATCGGTTACTGCAAGTACTAATCCGGCAACTGTTAACATTACCGATAATGATACTTCTATTGCCACCATTACGCCTGGCACTCCTGGTAATGAAAATGGACCTGTAAACGGAACATTTACCGTTACGTTAAGTAAACCATCATCAACAGATACGCAAGTTACCTATACTTTAGGTGGCACAGCGACTGAAGGAAGTGATTACTCAACCATCGTAACCAAAACCATTACCATTCCGGCAGGCCAAACCACCGGAACGATTACCATTCCGGTGTTAACCGATGCAATAGTAGAAGGTACAGAAACCGTAATTGCAACATTGGCTACCACTGGCAATCCATTGGTAACAGTGAGCAATACGCCGGCAAGTATCAATATTCTTGATAACAATACGGCAACGGTGAGTATTTCTGCTACCCCAACAAGTATTAACGAGGCAGCTGGAATGGCAACCTTTACCGTAACTTTAAGTGCAGCAGTTCAAAATGCATTTACAGTAGATTATGCTACAGCTAACGGAACTGCAACTGCTGGTGCGGGATTGGATTATACTGCAACAAACGGAACCTTAACATTCCCAGCGGGATCTGCCGCCGGAACAACCTTAACATTTAACGTTCCTGTGAACGATGATAACCTGGTTGAGCCAAGCGAAACATTAACTGCTACATTAAGCAACCCAACTGGCGGTTTGGTAACCATTGCAACAAGTTCGGCTACTGTAAGCATTACCGATAACGATACTTCGGTTGCAACCATTACTGCCGGTATAAACGGAAATGAAACTGGCCCCGTTAATGGAACATTTACCGTAACCTTAAGCAATCCATCTTCTACAGATACGCAGATTACCTATACTTTAGGTGGAACGGCAACTGAAGGCAGCGATTACTCAAACATTGTTACGAAAACCATTACCATCCCGGCAGGTCAAACCACCGGAACAATTACCATTCCGGTATTAACTGATGTCTTTACGGAAAGTATTGAAACGGTAATTGCTACGCTCACCGCTTCGGGCAACCCATTGGTAACGTTTAGCGCAACACCTGCAACAATCAATATTCTTGATGCCAATACGGCAAGTGTAAGTATAGCTACCACACCTACAGTAGATGAAGGTGCCGGTACAGCAACATTTACAGTAACCTTGAATAATGCAGTTCAGGATGCATTTAGCGTTAATTATACCACTGCAAATGGTACTGCCCTTGCAGGAATAGATTATACTGCTACAACCGGAACATTAAATTTTCCTGCAAATGCAGCAGCCGGAACAACTTTAACATTCACTGTTCCGATTAACGACGATAACATTGCCGAGCCATCAGAAACCTTTACCGCAACATTAAGCGGTATTACTGGTGGAGTGGTACTAATTAGCAATGCCACAGCAACGGCCACTATTGTAGATAACGATGCCTCAGTAGCTACCATTACAGCTGGTACCCCAGGAAATGAAAACGGACCTTCAAATGGAACCTTTACCGTAACATTAAGCAAACCATCATCAACTGATACACAGCTTACCTATACTTTAGGCGGAACAGCAACCGAGGGTAGTGATTACTCGACTATTGTTACCAAAACAATCATTATTCCTGCCGGACAAACCACCGGAACGATAACCATTCCTGTATTAACCGATAATTTGGTAGAAGGTACAGAAACTGTTATTGCAACCTTAACTACATCAGGTAATCCACTGGTAAGCATAAGCAATACACCTGCTACCATTAACATTGCCGATAATACAACAGCAACGGTAACTGTAGCAGCCACCACAGATGGGGCGGAGCCAGGCACACCAGGTTTGTTTACTTTTACTTTAAGTAATGTATCAACTACTGATACGCAGATTACTTATACCGTAACCGGAACAGCAACCATCGGCTTAGATTATACTGCAATTGGTACCACAGTAACCATCCCGGCCGGACAAACCACCGCAACGGTAAGTGTACCGGTACTGAACGATAACATTGCTGAAGGTACAGAAACGGTTATTTTAACCATGACTGCTGCAACAAACAATGCGTCAATTACGGCAAGCAACAGCCCTGCAACGGTTAACATTACGGATAACGATACCTCAGTTGCCACCATTACCCCAGGCACACCTGGTAACGAAAACGGACCTGCAAACGGTACATTTACTGTAACGCTAAGCAACCCATCATCACAGCCAACAACTATAACGTATACGTTAAGCGGAACAGCGGTTGAGGGCAGCGATTACTCAACCATTGTTACCAAAACATTCACCATACCAGCCGGGCAAACCGTTGTAACGATTACCATTCCGGTATTAGCCGATAATTTGGTAGAAGGAACCGAAACGGTTGTTGCTACTTTAATTACTTCAGGCAATCCGTTGGTAAACGTAAGCAATACACCTGCAACCATTAATATTGATGACAATACCATAGCAACTGTAACGGTAGCTGCAACAACCAATGGCGCAGAACCTGCAACACCAGGCTTGTTTACCTTTACGCTAAGCAACGTATCTACAACCGATACACAGATTACTTATGGCGTAACCGGTACAGCAACAAGTGGAACAGATTTTACGGCGATTGGTACTACGGTAACTATCCCTGCCGGACAAACCACTGCTACTGTGAGTGTGCCGGTACTTGATGATAACATTGCCGAAGGTACAGAAACGGTTATCTTAACCATGATTGCCACTACCAGCAATGGCGCAATAACGGCAAGTACAACACCAGCTACAGTTAACATTACCGATAACGATACCGCTGTGGCCACAATAGCCGCAGGAACAAACGGTAATGAAAATGGCCCTGCAAACGGAACATTTGTGGTAACGTTAAGTAATCCTTCAGCGCAGCCTACCACCATTACGTATACTTTAACAGGAACGGCAACTGAGGGAAGTGATTATGCTGGCATAGTAACCAAAACCGTTACCATCCCTGCCGGACAAACCACTGCTACCATTACCATCCCGGTATTAACCGATAATTTGGTAGAAGGAACAGAAACAGTTATGGCTACATTAACTGCTTCTACAAACCCACTGGTAACGGTAAGCAATAGCCCGGCTAGCATTAACATTACAGATAATACTACCGCAACAGTTAACGTTGCAGCAACCGCAAATGGGGCAGAGCCAGGCACACCTGGTCAGTTTACTTTTACCTTGAGTAATGTATCTACAACAGATACGCAGATTACGTACTCGGTAACCGGAACAGCCACCAGCGGATTGGATTATACTTCAATTGGTACTACCGTAACCATCCCGGCAGGCCAAACAACGGCCACCGTAAGCGTGCCGGTATTGAACGATAACCTGGTAGAAGGAACTGAAACGGTAATATTAACCATGGCAGCAACAACAGGCAATGCTTCTATTACCACAAATACAACACCAGCTACAGTTAACATTACTGATAATGATACCGCAATTGCGACCATTACACCAGGAATAACCGGTAATGAAAACGGCCCTGTTAACGGAACATTTACAGTAACCTTAAGTAATCCATCATCAACCGATACACAGATTACGTATACTGTTGGCGGAACAGCAACCGAGGGAAGTGATTACACGCCAATTGTAAAAACCATTACCATTTTGGCCGGTCAAACTACCGGAACCATAACCATTCCGGTATTAACTGATGCCGTGGTAGAGGGAACAGAAAACGTAGCCATTACATTGGCAGGTACAAATAATCCGTTGATTAATGTAAACACTACGGCTGCCAGTATCAATATTCTTGATAACAGCACAGCATCTGTAAGCATTTCTACCACTCCGGTGATAAATGAAAACGCAGGAACAGCAACCTTTACCGTTACCCTAAGTGCAGCGGTACAGAACGCGTTCAGTGTTGATTATAAAACAACAGATGGTACAGCAACAGCAGGTTTGGATTATACCAATGCAACCGGAACTTTAACCTTCCCTGCAAATTCACCAACTGGAGCAACATTAACATTCACTGTGCCAATTAACGATGATAATATTGTTGAAGGATCAGAAACTTTTGGTGCTACCTTGAGCAACTTAAGCAGTACCTTGATAAGCATTGCAACGCCAACAGCAAATGTTACCATCACCGATAATGATACCGCTGTAGCCAGTATTGCAATGGGTTCTAACGGTAATGAAAGTGGTCCGGTTAACGGAACATTTATTGTAACCTTAAGTAATCCATCGGCTACCGATACGCAGATTACTTATATATTAGGTGGTACAGCAACCGAGGGTAGCGATTACACAACTATTGTAACCAAAACAATTACCATTCCTGCAGGTCAAACTACCGGAACGATTACCATCCCTGTTATTGTAGATGCAGTAGCAGAAAGTATCGAAACTGTTGTAGCTACCTTGGGTACAACAAACAATCCAGCGGTTACAGTAAATGCAACACCTGCAAGCATCAACATCCTTGATGCCAACACGGCCAACGTAAGTATCTCAATCAATGCGGCAAGCATTCCTGAATCAGTTGGTACGGTTACGTTATCCGTATCGTTAAATATTGCAGTTCAGAACGGCTTTACAGTTGATTATGCAACAGCAAACGGCACAGCCCTATCAGGATTGGATTATACAGCAACTAGCGGAACTTTAACATTCCCTGCAAACTCACCTGCAGGTACCGTGCTTAATGTAGTTATTCCAATTACAGACGATAACCTGATAGAAAGTTCAGAAACATTTAATGTTGGATTAAGTAATGTTGTAGGCGCTGATGTAGCCATTGGCGCAAGTCCGGCTACAGTAACCATTGCCGATAATGATAGCGCTGTTGCTACCATTACAGCAGGTACCAATGCAAATGAGAATGGCTTGGTTAATGGTGTGTTTAATGTAACATTGAGCAACCCATCGGCTACACCAACTACATTAACATTTACCTTAACCGGAACTGCAACAGAAAGTGCCGATTACAGTGCAGTTACCAAAACCATCATTATTCCTGCGGGAGCAACCACAGGTACCATTACCATTCCGGTGATGGCAGATGCATTGGCCGAAGGTACTGAAACAGTAATTGCAACGTTAACCGCATCAAGCAATCCGGTAATTACCATTAACAATACACCGGCAACAATCAATGTGATTGATGCAGATGCTGCAACCGTAAACATTTCTACCACACCGGTAATTAATGAAAATGCAGGCACGGCTACGTTTACCGTAACCTTAAATAATGCTGTTCAAAATAGCTTTAGTGTAAATTATGCTACAGCCAATGGTACTGCAAATTCAGGATTGGATTATACCGCAACAACAGGAACATTAACTTTCCCTGCAAATGCTGCGGCAGGATCTACCTTAACGTTTACTGTTCCGATTAACGATGATAATTTGGTAGAACCAGCTGAAACTTTTAGTGCATCATTAAGTGGTGTAACAGGAGGGGTGGTTACCATTGGTACATCGCCAGCAACCGTAACCATTACCGATAACGATACCTCGGTAGCCAGCATTACTGTGGGTACAAACGGAAACGAAAGTGGTCCGGTAAACGGAACATATAATGTTACCTTAAGTAATCCTTCATCAACAGATACACAAATTACCTTTACGGTTGGTGGCACTGCAACTGAAGGCGGCGATTATACCACGATTACCAAAACCATTACCATCCCGGCAGGTCAAACCACTGGTACGATTGCTATCCCGGTAATTAGCGATAACATTGTAGAAGGAAACGAAACTGTTATTGTTACATTAACCAATACCAATAATCCTCTGGTAACCGTAAACAATACACCAGCAACAATCAACATTCTTGATAACAATTCGGTAACGGCAAGTATATCAGTAATACAAACCAGTGTAAACGAAGCTGCCGGAACAGCAACCTTTACCGTAACCTTAAGTGGTGCGGTGCAAGATTCTTTCAGTGTAGATTATACCACAGCTGATGGAACTGCAGAAGCAGGACTTGATTACCTGGCCACCAGCGGAACATTAACCTTCCCTGCAAATTCTGCAGCTGGTGCAAGTTTAACCTTTACCGTTCCGATTATCGATGATAATATTGTTGAGGGTGATGAAATCTTTAACGGTATCATCAGTAACGTAACCGGCGGTTTAGTAACCATTGCAAATGGTACCGCTCCGGTAACCATTACCGACAACGATTCATCGGTAGCTACCATAACTGCCAGAACAAACGGAAGTGAAAACGGACCAGTAAACGGAACATTTACCGTAACGCTAAGCAACCCGGCTTCAACAGATACCCAGCTTGCTTATACTTTAGCAGGTACTGCGATTGAGGGTAGTGATTACACCACAATTGTAACCAAAACCATTACCATCCCGGCAGGCCAAACCACCGGAACAATCATGATTCCGGTATTGCCTGATGCCATAGTAGAAGGAACAGAAACTGTTATTGCTACATTGGTAACATCTGGTAATCCATTGGTAAGCCTGAGCAATACACCTGCAACCATTACCATTGCCGATAATACCGAAGCAATTGTAACAGTAGCGGCAACAGCAGATGGTGCAGAACCTGCTACCCCTGGAAGGTTTACCTTTACGTTGAGCCAGGTAGCTACAACAGATACACAGATTACTTATACAGTAAGCGGAGCAGCAACCAGCGGAACTGACTTTACTGCAATTGGAAATACGGTAACCATTCCGGCTGGCCAAACCACGGCAACAGTATCGGTACCGGTATTGAACGATAATATTGTAGAAGGCACTGAAACGGTTATCTTAACCATGAACGCCACCACAAATAATGGTTCGATCATTGCCAGCACTACACCTGCTACGGTGAATATTACCGATAACGGTTCGTCAATTGCTACAATAACTGCCGTAACAAATGGTAACGAAAACGGTCCGGTAAACGGAACATTCACAGTTACGCTAAACAATCCGTCGGCTACCGATACACAGCTTAGTTATACCTTTACCGGTACAGCTACTGAAGGTGCAGATTACAGCACAATTGTAACCAAAACCATCACCATCCCTGCAGGTCAAACCACCGGAACCATAACCATCCCGGTATTGACTGATGCCTTGGTAGAGGGTACAGAAACAGTTATTGCAACATTGGTAACTTCGAGCAATCCTCAAATTACTGTGAGTAATGTTCCGGCAACCATTACCATTGCCGATAACAATACTGCCACGGTAAGTATTGCTACAGCAGCAACTGTTAACGAAGCAGCAGGAACAGCTACATTTACGGTAACTTTAAGTGCGGCCGTACAGAATGCATTTAGTGTAGCATATACCACTACTGATGGCACGGCCAAAGCAGGTTTGGATTACACCACTACCAGCGGAACATTAACATTCCCTGCCGGATCAGCTGCTGGTGCAACGTTAAGCTTTACCGTTCCGGTAAATGATGATAACATTGTTGAAACGAACGAAACTTTCGGTGCAACAATTAGTAATGTAAGCAGTAACCTGATCAGCATTGCCACAGCTACAGCAACCACTACCATTATTGATAACGACACATCGGTAGCTACCATTACCGCTGGAGTTGATGGTAACGAAAACGGACCGGATAACGGAACCTTTACCGTAACATTAAGCAATCCGTCATCAACTGATACGCAAATCACTTATACTTTAGGTGGTACAGCAACAGAAGGTAGTGATTACTCAACAATCGTTACCAAAACCATTACTATCCTGGCAGGGCAAACCACAGGAACAATTACTATTCCGGTATTAACCGATGCAGTGTTAGAAGGTAATGAGACGGTTGTAGCTACTTTAACTGCTTCTGCAAATCCGGCAGTAACAGTAAGTAATGTTTCAGCAAGCATTAACATTGCAGATAATAATGATGCAACGGTGAGCATTGCAACAGCTCCAACGGTTAACGAATCGGCAGGAACAGCTACCTTTACCGTAACATTAAGTGCAGCAGTTCAAAATGCATTCAGCGTTGATTATGCAACAAGCAATGGAACGGCAACAGCCGGACAGGATTATACAGCAACCAGCGGAACATTAACTTTCCCTGCAGGTGCTGCTGCCGGTGCAACCTTAACATTTACTGTTCCGATTAATGATGACAACACCGTTGAAACCAGCGAAACATTTAATGCAACCATTAGTAACGTAACAGGTAATTTGGTAACCATTGCCACAAACTCGGCAACAACTACGATTATTGACAATGATACTTCGGTAGCAACCATTACAGCAGGAACAGATGGTAACGAAAATGGCCCGGCAAATGGAACTTTCACCATTACGCTGAGCAAGCCATCTGCAACTGATACCAAGCTTACTTATGTACTGGCAGGTAGTGCAACTGAAGGCAGCGACTATAGCGCGATCGTAACCAAAACAGTTACCATCCCCGCTGGTCAAACCACTGCAATAGTTACCATTCCGGTATTGAGTGATGCACTTGTAGAAGGTACAGAAACTGTAATTGCAACGCTAACCGTTTCCGATAATCCTGTGGTAAGTGTGAGCAGTATTCCTGCGAGCATCAATATCCTGGATGGAACAAATGCAACTGTTACTGTAATGGCAACTGCTGATGGTGCTGAGCCAGCAACTCCTGGTCAGTTTACCTTTACTTTAAGCAATGTATCAACAACTGATACGAAGATTACTTATACGGTAACAGGAACAGCAACCAGCGGTGCAGATTATACAACAATTGGTACTACTGTAACCATCCCAGCGGGACAAAAAACAGGAATAGTTTCGGTGCCGGTACTTGATGATAACATTAACGAAGGAAACGAAACGGTGATACTTACAATGAATGCAGCAACAAATAATGCATTGATTACCGCAAGTACAACGCCTGCTACAGTTAATATTAGGGATAACCGTTCGCCAGTGGCAACCGCTCCGGCCATTACCACCAGCGAGGATAACCCTGTTAACGGCACCATTACCGCTACCGATGCAGACGGTGATCCACTTACTTTCACAGTGGCTACGCCTCCGGCAAACGGAACAGTTGTTGTAAACCCTGACGGTACTTATACGTATACACCGGCACCAAATTACAACGGTACCGATAGCTTTACGGTAACGGTAAGCGATGGAAAAGGTGGTACCACAACGGTAACCATCAACGTAACCGTAACTCCGGTTAACGATGCTCCGGTTGCCACGGCTCCAGCCATTGTAACCAATAAAAACATCCCGGTTAATGGAACCATTACCGCAAGTGATGTGGATGGCGATGCCCTTACTTTCACAGTAAGCACTCCACCTGCACATGGAACGGTTGTGGTTAATGCCGACGGAACTTACACCTACACCCCAGCCAACAACTACAGCGGCAGCGATGTGTTCACGGTAATGGTTAGCGATGGCAAAGGTGGTACAACCACGGTAACCATCAACGTAACCGTCAACCCGACCAATGTTGCGCCAGTGGTTTCTGCTCCGGCGGTTACAGGTAATGAGGATTCGCCAATAAGCGGAACCATTACCGCTACCGATGCAGACGGCGATCCACTTACTTTCACAGTGGCTACGCCTCCGGCAAACGGAACTGTTGTGGTAAACCCTGATGGCACTTACACATATACACCGGCACCAAATTACAACGGTACCGATACCTTTACGGTAACAGTAAGCGATGGCAAAGGTGGAACCACAACGGTAACAATCAATGTTATCATCATTCCGGTTAACGATGCTCCGGTTGCTACATCGCCAGCGGTTGTAACCAACAAGAACATCCCGGTTAATGGAACCATTACCGCAAGCGATGTGGATGGCGATGCACTTACTTTCATAGTAAGCATTCCACCTGCACATGGAACGGTAACTGTTAATGCCGACGGAACTTACACCTACACTCCGGCCAACAACTACAGCGGCAGCGATGTGTTCACGGTAACGGTAAGCGATGGCAAAGGTGGCACAATCACGGTAACCATCAACGTTACAATCAACCCGACCAATGTTGCACCAGTAGTTACTGCTCCGGCAGTTACAGGTAATGAGGATTCGCCAATAAGCGGCACCATTACCGCTACTGATGCAGACGGCGATCCACTTACTTTCACAGTGGCTACGCCTCCGGCAAACGGAACTGTTGTGGTAAACCCTGATGGAACCTATACGTATACTCCAGCACCAAATTACAACGGTACCGATAGCTTTACGGTAACAGTAAGCGATGGCAAAGGTGGAACTACAACGGTAACCATCAACGTAACCGTAACTCCGGTTAACGATGCTCCGGTTGCTACATCGCCAGCGATTATAACCAATAAGAACATCCCGGTTAACGGAACCATTACCGCAAGTGATGTGGATGGCGATGCACTTACTTTCACAGTAAGCACTCCTCCTGCACATGGAACGGTTGTAGTTAATGCCGACGGAACTTACACCTATACCCCAGCCAACAACTACAGTGGTAGCGATGTGTTCACGGTAACAGTTAGCGATGGCAAAGGTGGTACAACAACGGTAACCATCAACGTTACAATCAACCCGACCAATGTTGCACCAGTGGTTACTGCTCCGGCGGTTACAGGCAATGAGGATTCGCCAATCAACGGCACCATTACCGCCACCGATGCAGACGGCGATCCACTTACTTTCACAGTGGCTACGCCTCCTGCAAACGGAACAGTGGTAATAAATCCTGATGGAACCTATACCTACACTCCGGCACCAAATTACAACGGTACCGATACCTTTACGGTAACAGTAAGCGATGAAAAAGGTGGTACCACAACGGTAACCATCAACGTAACCGTAACTCCGGTTAACGATGCTCCGGTTGCCACGGCTCCAGCCATTGTAACCAATAAAAACATCCCGGTTAATGGAACCATTACCGCAAGTGATGTGGATGGCGATGCCCTTACTTTCACAGTAAGCACTCCACCTGCACATGGAACGGTTGTGGTTAATGCCGACGGAACTTACACCTACACCCCAGCCAACAACTACAGCGGCAGCGATGTGTTCACGGTAATGGTTAGCGATGGCAAAGGTGGTACCACAACGGTAACCATCAACGTTACAATCAACCCTACCAATGTTGCACCAGTGGTTACTGCACCAGCGGTTACTGGTAATGAGGATTCGCCAATCAACGGCACCATTACTGCTACCGATGCAGACGGCGATCCGCTGACCTTTACGGTTGCTACACCTCCTGCACACGGAACTGTTGTGGTAAATCCTGATGGAACCTATACGTATACACCGGCACCAAATTACAACGGTACCGATACCTTTACGGTAACAGTAAGTGATGGCAAAGGTGGTACAACCACGGTAACCATCAACGTAACTGTTACTCCGGTGAACGATGCTCCTGTTGCCACGGCTCCTGTGATTGTAACCAACAAGAACATCCCGGTTAATGGAACCATTACCGCAAGCGATGTGGATGGCGATGCACTTACTTTCATAGTAAGCATTCCACCTGCACATGGAACGGTAACTGTTAATGCCGACGGAACTTACACCTACACTCCGGCCAACAACTACAGCGGCAGCGATGTGTTCACGGTAACGGTAAGCGATGGCAAAGGTGGCACAATCACGGTAACCATCAACGTTACAATCAACCCGACCAATGTTGCACCAGTGGTTACTGCTCCGGCAGTTACAGGTAATGAGGATTCGCCAATAAGCGGCACCATTACCGCTACTGATGCAGACGGCGATCCACTTACTTTCACAGTGGCTACGCCTCCGGCAAACGGAACTGTTGTGGTAAACCCTGATGGAACCTATACGTATACTCCTGCACCTAACTACAACGGTACCGATAGCTTTACGGTAACAGTAAGCGATGGCAAAGGTGGAACAACAACGGTAACAATCAATGTTATCATCACTCCGGTGAACGATGCTCCGGTTGCCACATCGCCAGCGATTGTAACCAATAAAAACATCCCGGTTAACGGAACCATTACCGCAAGTGATGTAGATGGCGATGCACTTACTTTCACGGTAAGCACGCCACCTGCACATGGTACGGTTGTGGTTAATGCCGACGGAACTTATACCTACACCCCAGCCAACAACTACAGTGGCAGCGATGTGTTCACGGTAACAGTAAGCGATGGCAAAGGTGGCACAGCCACGGTAACCATCAACGTTACGGTTAACCCGACCAATGTTGCACCAGTGGTTACTGCACCTGCGGTTAAAGGCAATGAGGATTCGCCAATAAGCGGAACCATTACCGCTACTGATGCAGATGGTGATCCGCTTACTTTCACAGTGGCTACACCTCCGGCACACGGAACAGTTGTGGTAAACCCTGATGGAACCTATACGTATACTCCTGCACCAAATTACAACGGTACCGATACCTTTACGGTAACAGTAAGCGATGGAAAAGGTGGTACAACTACGGTAACAATCAATGTTATCATCACTCCGGTGAACGATGCTCCGGTTGCTACGGCAACTGCGGTAACCACTCCTCAGAATACGCCGGTTAACGGAGCCATTACTGCCAGTGATGTGGACGGTGATGCACTTACCTTTACGGTAACTGCACAGCCAGCGCATGGAACGGTTGTGGTGAATGCGAACGGTACTTACACTTATACACCAACAGCCGGTTACTCAGGTAACGATACCTTCACCATAACGATAAGCGATGGCAAAGGTGGCACCGTTACAGTAACCGTTCCGGTTACCGTAACCCTGGTAGCTGCACCTGCCATGAGCCTGACCAAAACGGCTACCAACACGGTAAGCAAAGTGGGCGATGTGATCAATTACAACATCATTGTAACCAACACCGGTAACGTAACTTTAACAAATGTTGCGGTAACCGATGCAGGAGCAGATGCAGGATCACTTACCCCTGCGGGCATAGCAAGCCTGTTACCTGGCAGCAGTGTAACGGTAACCGCAAGGCACACCGTTACCTTAACCGAGGTAAACGCAGGCACGTTCAGCAACCAGGCTTCTGCAACGGCACAGACCCCGGGCGGAAGTATTTTGAACAAACCTAAATCAGACGATCCGAACACAATTGCGGTTGATGATGCAACAGTAACGGTAATTGCTCCTGCCTCGATGATCACCCTGGTTAAAACCGGAACGGTGAGCACTGATGGAAACAGCATTACCTATAGCTTCAGTGTTAAAAACACCGGAAACGTAACGCTTCACATCATTACCCTTGTGGATGCCAAACTTGGATTGAACAGGGTGATCCCTGGTACACTGGCCCCTGGTGCAACGGTAACCGATAGCTATGTTTACCAGTTGACCCAGGCCGATAAAGATGCAGGAAGTGTAACCAACACGGCAAGCATTACCGGCCAGACCCCGGCAAATGTTGCGGTGAGCGATATTTCCGGTACGGCAGAAAACAACAATAACCCAACGGTAACCTTGATTCCGAACAACGGATCAGTCGCGCTCGTTAAAACATCAGTATTTAATGGAAATAAAGTAACCTATACATTCACCATCAAGAATACAGGAACCATTACTTTAAACACCATTACTTTAACAGATGCCAAACTCGGACTGAACAATAAAGTGATCACGGTAGCTGGCGGACTTGCACCTGGTGCAACCACAACTGATGTTGAAGTGTACACCTTAACTCAGGCCGACAAGGATTTAGGTACGGTAACCAACACCGCAACCGTAAATGCCAAAACACTTACCGGAGCCAGCGTAACAGATGTTTCAGGAACAGCAGAAACAAACAATACGCCAACGGTTACCACATTCCCTAAATCGCCGACAGCGGTTGATGATAAGGCACAAACGGTGGCCAATGCGCCAGTGGTGATCAGCGTGCTCAACAATGATGATCCAGGTAATTCTACCCTCGATAAATTGACTGTTGAGGTTGTAAATGCGCCTAAACATGGTACCATAAAAGTAAATGCAGATGGTACGGTAACTTATACCCCTGATCCTGGTTATGTGGGCGATGATGTGTTTACCTACCGCGTAAAAGATGCTTATGGATATTATACCAATGTGGCAACGGTAACTTTAACCGCCAACTTTACAGGCATTACCGTCCCTAACCTGTTTACCCCTAACGGCGACGGTATCAACGATGCCTTCGAGATCATCGGCCTTAACCAGTACCAGGTTAATGAACTGCAGATTGTGAACAGATGGGGCAATGAAGTGTTCCATGCCAAAGGTTACCAGAACAACTGGACGGGCGAGGGGTTGAATGAAGGTACTTATTACTACCTGCTGCGTGTTAAAAAAGCAGGAAGCGATCAGTATGAAGTGTTTAAAGGCTACATCACATTGATCAGGGCGTTTAAAAAATAAGATAAGACTTAGTGCAGCCAGGAGTTTCAACCTGGTTGCGCTTTAAGATATTACGATGATGAAGAAATTAATATTGTTAATAGCAGGTTCGTTTTTGTTGCTTTCGCGGCCGGCATCTGCACAACAGGATGCCCAGTACAGCCAGTATATGTTCAACGGGATTTATATCAACCCGGCTTACGCAGGATATAAGGAAGTGCTGAATGTGCACAGTTTTTACCGGAGCCAGTGGACGGGCATTACCGGGGCACCGAGGAGCATGTCGCTCGCGGTTGATGCCATTGCCAACAGCGGCAACGTGGGTTTGGCCCTTCAGGTGGCCAGCGATAAACTTGGTGCGCAGAACAACCTGAGCATTTACGGCAACTATGCTTACCGCATCAGGATGAACGACGACGGAAGCTCAAGATTGGCTTTAGGCCTCGGTATTGGCATGGTACAGTTGGGGATTGACGGCTCAATGCTGAACCCGAACAACCCGGAGCCCAACCAGCCCGTGGGCATGCAGAGTACTATTGTGCCCGATGCAAGGGCAGGGGTTTATTTTGCAAACGACAGGTATTATGCAGGCTTTTCGGTTGACAACCTGATCGCCACCTACATCAACATCGACCGCTATGCCTTTATCCCACAGCCAAAACCGCATTATTATCTGACCGCCGGTGCTTTGTTCCCGCTATCTGAGGATTTCCAGATCAAGCCTTCCTTTCTGATAAAGGATGACCGGGGCGGCCCTACCAGTCTGGATGTGAACGCCTTCCTGCTGATCAAGGATTTTTTATGGGTGGGCGGTTCTTACCGTACCGGGGTTAAACTTTATGATAAAAGCTACCTGCAGAAAGACCTTACGCCAAGGAACTCCGCTGTGGCCGCGATCCAGATCTTCCCATCGGAAAAGATCAGGATCGGTTACGGTTACGACTTTTCCGTTGGCCCTTTGCAAGGTTACAGCGGCGGAACGCATGAGATCTCACTATCTTATTCGTTCATCAAACCGAACGTGAGAATGGCAACCCCAAGGGTATTTTAAACAACAACATCCAGTAATCTGATCACAATGAAAAGAATTTTAATAGGAGCCTGCCTTTCTGCATATTTTCTGTTTGCAACCGGTTTTCCGGCCAGGGCGCAGTATGTAATAAAAGATGCCGACAAAGCTTACGGACTGTTCAACTACAGCAAAGCGGTTGATCTTTACGAACAGGCCTATCAAAAGAAAAAATCCCTGCATGCGGCAGAGCGTCTGGCCAGTGCCTATGCCATGGTTTACAACTATAAACAGGCCGAAAGCTGGTATGCCATCGCCTCTCAGATGCCGGGCAGCAGACCGGAAAATATTTTGGGCTATGCCAGGGCATTGCAGAGCAATTCGAAATACAGTGAGGCGAAAGTTCAGTATCTGAATTACATCGATAAAAAGAAAGACGTACCGGAAAAGCAGCAGGCCGTTTGGGTCTCTTCCTGCGATTCGGCTTTGAAATGGATCAGGAACCCGAAGAAAATTGAGCTGGTGAACCAGGTGGCGTTGAACAGTGCACAGTCTGACTGGGGTGCGGTTGACTATCAGGGCGGGGTGGTTTTTACTTCTGATAGATCTATCAAAGGTCTAACATCTGAACAGGAAAACAAACCTTTTTTACGTTTCGACGGACCGAAGGAACCGGACAAACAGGTTTACGGATGGACGGGCAACGGATACCTGAAACTGTATGTAAAACCTTCACCAACCGACAGTTTACAGTTGTTCCCTCTAAAAGCGGGCACAAGGTACCATGTAGGTTCGGCAAGTTTTACGGGCGACGGCAAAACCATGTATTTTACCTTAACACGGATCTCCAGCGAACTGGAAAAAGTAAAGAACAAACCTACAACCGTAAATGTGGAAATTTACAGCAGCACCAAGGGTACGGATGGCATTTGGGGCGAACCTGTTTCTTTTGCATACAATGATGTGAACGGTTATTCTGTGGGCGATCCCTTCATTACCAAAGATGGCAACAGCCTTTACTTTGCTTCGAATATGCCCGGTGGAGTTGGTGCTACAGATATTTATGTATGCCTTAAAACCGATGCAGGCGCATGGGGCAAACCCATCAACCTGAAAGAGGTGAATACGGAGGGGAACGACAGAAGTCCGGTATTTGATGAAAAAGATAACTTTTATTTCTCCAGCGACGGCCGGACCGGGATGGGTGGACTTGATGTTTTCATGGCCCTGAGGGAAGGTGGCAGCATTGGCCGGATTGAAAACCTAGGCTATCCTTTAAACTCCCCGCAGGATGATTTCGGTTTCAGCCTGAATGAAAAGGGAGGCATTGTTTACCTGTCTTCCAACCGCGAGGGCGGCATGGGCAGTGATGATATTTACACCATCGATCAGAAAATGATCCTGGCATTTAACTTGGAGGGAAGGGTTTTCGACAAGAACAGCAACCAGCCTATTGCAGGCGCTTTAGTGAGCCTGGCGAAAGTAAACGGCTCGATCCTGAAAACAGAAACCGATGAAAACGGCAGCTACAGATTCAACCTGGCCAAAGAAACAGAATACAATGTTTCGGCAGAGAAAACCGGTTACCGATCTGATGTGGAAAACCTGGCTACCATTGGTTTAACCACTTCTAGTGTGCTCAACCAGGATTTGTATCTGGAAGCTATTGTAATTGATAAGGGCATCAGGATTGAAAACATTTATTACGATTTTGATAAATGGAACATCCGTGCAGATGCAGCGGTTGAACTCGACAAACTGGTTAAGATCATGACCGATAACCCGACGATCTGGATCGAACTGGGTTCGCACACCGACAGCAGGGGTAAAGATGGCTACAACCTGAACCTATCGCAAAAAAGAGCAGAATCGGCAGTTCAGTACATTATCTCAAAAGGCATTGATAAAAACCGCATCACCGCCAAAGGTTATGGCGAAACCCAACTGCTTAACAAATGTGCCAATGGGGTAGCGTGTAGCGAAACAGATCATCAGTTGAACAGGCGTACGGAGTTTAAAATCGTAAAGCAGTAAAGCGGTCGTTATTGCTGAGGTACGAAGCAATCTTTCACGCTAGTGAGCCTTTCCATAAAGATTGCTTCGTCGGCTGAAAAAGCCTTCTCGCAATGACGCAAAATGACACAGGATTACAATCTATGAATTCTCCGTGCTTTCTGTGTTTCCGTGGCAAAAACTGAACGGTGTAAATCTGTGGTTAAAGTCCTTCGACTACATGCTAGTAAGCCTCGCCATAAAGATTGCTTCGTCGGCTGAAAAAGCCTTCTCGCAATGACGCAGGATGACACGACCATGGAATTACAATCTATGAATTCTCTCTGCTTTCTGTGTTTCCGTGGCAAAAAATGATCTCTGTGTAAATCTGTGGTTAAAGCCCTTCGACTATATGCTAGTGATCTTTGCCATAAAGATTGATTCGTCGGCTAAAAAAGCCTTCTCGCAATGACGCAGGATGACACGACCATAGGATTAGAATCTATGGATTCTCCGTGCTTTCTGTGTTTCCGTGGCAAAAATGAACCATGTTAATCTGTGGTTAAAGTCCTTCGACACTATGAACGTCTCGCAATTGATACTGGAAGGTTCGCAAAGCACAGTGAACGTCTCGCAATCGATACTGAAGCTTGCGCAATCGATACTGGAAGGTTCGCAAAGGACATTGAACGCCTCGCAATCGATACTGAAGCTTGCGCAATTGATACTGGAAGGTTCGCAAAGCACAGTGAACGCCTCGCAATCGATACTGAAGCTTGCGCAATTGATACTGGAAGGTTTGCAAAGCACAGTGAACGTCTCGCAATCGATACTGATTTTTTTTCGATCTATGTAGGAGGTAAGGTACAAATGCTATTTCTGTCTTCCCATATTTCCGTTGCAAAACCCTTTTTGATAACAAACATTAAAACTAAAATTGTTAGTATTATGTTCATAAGTTAAAGGTTGATATCATTAATAAAACTAATTATATTAGTATTTTTGATCTCAATCATCCCAATTGTACAGAAATGGAAAAAGAAAGGCAGATTATTCATATGGATCAGGATGCATTTTTTGTGTCGGTAGAAATTAGAAAGAATTCCAATTTAATTGGGAAACCGGTTATTATTGGGGGCGGCGGTGATAGGGGCGTAGTCGCATCCTGCAGTTACGAGGCGCGCAAATACGGGGTACACTCGGCAATGCCCGGGCGTACGGCCAAACTACTTTGTCCGGGGGCAATATTTTTAAAAGGCGATATGGAAGAGTATTCAAAGGCCTCGCACGAGATCACCGAAATTATTGCCGATAAAGTTCCGCTTTTCGAGAAAGCCAGCATTGATGAGCACTATATTGATATGACGGGTATGGACCGCTTTTTTGGTTGCATGAAGTTTGCATCCGAACTCAGGCAAACAATTATCAGAGAGATGGGCCTGCCCATTTCCTTTGGCTTATCCATCAACAAAACCGTAGCCAAAATTGCTACAAACGAATCAAAACCGGATGGCGAATTGCAGGTTACCTATCCCGAACTGCGGCCATTTCTCGATCCGCTGGCCATTCATAAAATTCCGGGTATCGGCCATGCCACCTATAAAAAACTGAGCGAAATGGGAGTGCGCGAAATCCTTACCCTCACACAGATTCCGCAACAGTTAATGTTTAAAATATTGGGTCAGCAGGGATTAAGTTTATGGCAAAAAGCCAACGGGATCGACCTTTCGCCGGTTGTGCCTTACCGCGAAAGAAAATCAATAGGTACACAAGCCACTTTCGAAAGCGATACGATGGATATGGCCAAACTGAAAGCCATTATTACCGGTATGGTTACCGGATTAACTTTTCAGTTGCGCAACCAAAAAAAACTAACCGCCTGCATTACCGTAACCGTACGTTATACCAATTTTGAAACAGTTACCCAGCAGGAAAGAATTCCATACACCTCACTCGATTCGTTTTTGATCAGCAAGGCACATAACCTGTTCGAAAAATTATATTCAAAACGGATGTTGCTGCGTTTGGTGGGGGTAAAGCTTTCGCATTTGGTAAGCGGTTACGAGCAGATTGGTTTATATAATATTGCCGAAGAAGAATACAGTCTTTACCAGGCTATGGATAAGGTGCGCAATCACTACGGTGCCGAAGCAGTGGTAAAAGCCTGCATAGTTACGCAGCCACCCCGCGATGAAAAAGGAAAAGTGATAAAATACAATCCCCGAAAAAAGAAAGTGCTGATTGGGAATACGGAAGAAGGAGAGCCGAAAGAAGATTTGGAAGTAAGAAAACGATCCAAAATCAGGAGTTTTATGAGCGAAAAAGGTACAAAGGGTACAAAATCATATGATTAGCGATGTTTTTAAATGTGCATTCTTCATATAGCCTGAAATATGGCACGCTGAGTGTTGAGCAGTTGATTGCTACTGCGCGATCGCTTGGCATTCACCAGATGGTATTAACCGATATCAACAATTCAACCGGTGCAGTAGAATTTATACGTGAATGCTACAGGCAGGGGATTGCCAAAGAGGCTGATGAAATACATAAAGGGAACATTCCATATCAGCTTAAGCCGGTAGCAGGTATCGAATTCAGGCTCAACAACAGGTTGTTGTATGTGGGTATTGCCAGAAACAGGGAGGGCATGCGCGAATTAAATGAATTTTTGAGTCACCACAACATCAACCACATCCCCTTGCCCCAAATTCCGCCCGAAATGGAAAACGTATACATTGTATATCCCTTTCAAAAAACTTTAAATAAAACACTAAAGGAAAATGAATTTGTAGGAATCCGCGCCAAACAGCTTAACCTTTTGTATCAGCACCCGCTTTTAAAGCAAAAAGAAAAATTGCTGGTGTGGCATCCCGTTACTGTAAATGATAAAATTACCCACCGTTTGCACCAGTATTTTAGAGCCATTGAGCTCAATACGCTTTTAAGTAAAGTACCCGAAGAACAAAAATGCGATGCAGACGAATGCCTCATTCCAGAAGCAGTTCTCACGCAGAAATTTGAACAATACCCTTTTATTGTTCAAAACACACAAAAACTGATAAACAGTTGCGATTTAAGTGCCTATTTTGAAGATAGTGCGGTGCCTAAATCTAAAAATAAGCTTTTCTACACCAGCGAAGGCTTGGCCGGAGATAAAAAAATGCTTCGCGAGCTGGCCGAAGAAGGGTTAAAATACCGCTATGGCGAAAACAATCCGGAAGCCGTTAAGCGTTTGGAAAAAGAATTGCGGATTATTGAACTTAAAAACTTTTGTGCTTATTTTCTGATCACTCACGACATTGTAAACTATGCCATGAATACCTGTGGTTTCTATCATGTTGGCCGTGGCTCAGGCGCAAACAGTATTGTAGCCTATTGCTTGCGCATTACAGATGTAGATCCGATTGATCTTGATTTGTACTTCGAACGTTTTCTCCACGAAAAAAGAACCAGTCCGCCAGATTTTGATATCGATTTTTCATGGGATGAACGCGAAGTAATACAGCGTTATATTTTTAGCCGCTATCCTAAATGGCATGTTGCTTTTTTGGGTACCATGAGCACTTTTAAAGATCGGGCAATCATCAGGGAAATCGGTAAAGTGTTGGGTTTGCCCAAGGGAGAAATTGATGGTTTTACCGATCCTACAAAAGAGCGCGAAAACTTGCTGAATGCTACTTACAAGAAGCTGCTGGCTGTATACCAATACATGAAAGGAATGCCCAACCAGCGATCTATCCATGCCGGGGGGATTTTGATTTCCGAAGAACCGATTACCTATTATACCGCTTTGGATATGCCCGCAAAAGGTTTTCCAACCGTTCAATGGGATATGTATGAAGCTGAAGCCATTGGTTATGAGAAATTCGATATTTTAAGTCAGCGCGGTATTGGGCACATTCGCGAGGCCGTACAACTGATTAAGAAAAATAAAGACCTGAATATTGATATACACGATTTTAAAACGTTTAAAACAGACCGGAAATTAAATGCTATCCTTAAAGAAGGTCAGCCCATAGGGTGTTTTTACATCGAATCGCCAGCAATGAGGCAATTGCTCAAAAAGCTAAAATGCGAAAATTACCTCACCCTTGTGGCCGCCAGTTCAATTATCCGGCCAGGTGTGGCCAGCTCGGGTATGATGAAATCGTATATAGAACGCTACCATGCACCCGATAAGGTGATATACCTTTGCGAAGTGATGAAAGAGCGGCTTAGCGAAACCTATGGCGTAATGGTATACCAGGAAGATGTGATTAAAGTTTGCCATTATTTTGCAGGTTTGGATCTGTCTGATGCTGATATTCTTCGTAAAGCCATGAGTGGTAAATACCGTTCAAAACTTGCTTTCGAGGAACTGGTAAAAAAGTTTTTTGCCTCCGCCCGGAAAGAAGGCCACTCCGAAGAGCTCATTACAGAAGTATGGCGGCAAATCTCCTCTTTTGCAGGATATAGCTTTTCTAAAGCCCATTCTGCATCTTTTGCGGTAGAAAGTTATCAGAGTTTATACCTCAAAACCTATCATCCAATGGAGTTTATGGTAGCCGTGCTTAATAATTATGGTGGCTTTTACAGCAGATGGGTGTACGTGCACGAATTGCAGAAAACTGGTGCGAAAGTACATTTACCCTGTGTTAACCGTAGTGATGAAGTGGTAAACATCAATGGCGAAGATGCCTATCTGGGTTTTATTGGTATCCAGGGTTTAGAAGGAAAATACATTCAGACCATTCCGCAAGAACGGAAGGCAAACGGAAAATATCTCGATCTCGAAGATTTTGTGAAACGCACCTGCATTTCCCTTGAACAAGCCATTATTTTAATCCGTTTGGGCGCGCTGCGTTTTACAGGCAAAGACCGTAAAACCCTGCTTTGGGATGTGCACAATTACTTAGGCTTTAAGCAGAAGAAAGTAAACCATGCCGAACTTTTTAAACTAAGTTACAAAACTTACCAGCTTCCCGAACTGGCAGATTCCGAACTGGAAAATGCCTACACGGAATTGGAATTATTGGGTTATCCGCTTAATTATAACATGTTCGATTTTCTGAAAACACCTTACAGGGGCGATACCATGGCCGCAGATATGCATAAACATTTGGGTAAAACAGTAAGGATGGTTGGTAATTATGTATGCGAAAAAACAGTACATACCATTAAGAATACCAAAATGTGGTTCGGTACTTTTTTAGATACCAATGGCGACTTTTTTGATACCACCCACTTTCCCAATTCCACACCTATGTATCCTTTTAAGGGAAAAGGCTGTTACCTTATTTTAGGAAAGGTAGTAGAAGATTTTGGCTTTCAAAGTATCGAAGTTCTAAAATTTGCCAAGCTGGATATCCGGATGAACCCTGTAGCGATTGATTAAGCATCATTAGGGGAAATAAGCTTAGAATTGAGTCGTCATTACGGGTGTAGCCGAGAAATCTGCTTGTTTTATAACTCCAAGGTCTGTGTCTCCACAACCCTTTTTATATTTATTCACTACCTATTTTAAACAATGGTGTCATCCTGAGGGATAATTTATTTATAAAAATATAAGTGACATGGTTTTAAAGAAATGAATATCCTATGGGTATCGTCATTGCGAGAAGGCTTTTTCAGCCGACGAAGCAATCTTATACGGTCGCTACAACATGCGCTATAAAATCAAATAAAAGCCCCCTTAAGTGTAACCCTTAAAAATTCTTCCCTTCACAGAATTAGTCCTAAATTCCTTAATTAATTAAAACAAAAAGTACACTGTTAAGTAGTTTTAAAACCTGATTCGAAGATAATGAGCCGATTAATCCTGCTAATCGGCTCATAAATTGGGTTGTTTTTGAGCCGATTAATAATTTTATGAATTCTGTTATGCGGTTGAATTAATTTTCTTTTAATTTTTCAGAAAATATAAATAACAATTAAGTCGTCATTTCGAGCGTAGCCGAGAAATCTGCCTCAGATATTTTATCGTGAGATCTCTCCATTCCGCTCCTCTTCAGTCGATAATATCTTTCCTAACTCCAAGGTCTGTGTCTCCACAGACCTTTTATATTAATTCAGTATAAATCTTAAACAAAAGTGTTATCCTGAGCTTGTGGAAGGGCTTGCTTAAATTCCCCTCAAAGCGTTTCGAAAAAATCAACGTGACAAATATATAAACCAAGGTTTTTGCGGTGATAAATTGTAATGAATGATCATTTAAAGAAAGCTTTCGATCGGAACATCGCCGTAATGAAACCCCAATATCAATAGATCTCTCCATTCCGCTGCACTTCAGTCGATAATATCTTTCCTAACTCCAAGGTCTGTGTCTCCACAGACCTTTTTATATTAATTCAGTACATATCTTAAACAAAAGTGTCATCCTAAGCTTGTGGAAGGGTTTGCTTAAATTCCCTCAAAGCGTTTCTGACAAGCTCAACGTGATAAATATATAAACCAAGGTTTTTGCGGTGATAAATTGTAATGAATGATCATTTAGAGAATGCTTTCGATCGGAAACATCGCAGTAATGAAACCCCAATATCAATAGATCTCTCCATTCCGCTGCGCTTCAGTCGAGATGACGCTGTGTTATTAATAATCTTTTTATAAAGTAATCTACTATTGCTAAAGTATTATTCATTTACAAATTAAAACATAATATTTATCTTTAAACCATGATCCACTTTAAAGCAGAGATAGAACGTTTTGAGAGCATGGGTGAAAAAACTGGCTGGAGTTATGTGTTTGTTCCGGCGGCATTGGCAAACGAAATTAAGCCTGGTTGCAAAAAAAGTTTTAGGGTAAAGGGTAAGATAGATCAACTTGAAGTTGCCGGAATGGCAACCACTCCCATGGGTGAGGGTGATTTTATAATAGCTTTAAAAAGCGAAGTCCGTAAAAAACTAAAAAAGGAATCTGGTGCTGTTGTTGAGCTTTATTTAGAAGAAGATAAAGATTTCAAGGTCGAAATGCCCGAAGATCTCGACATCTGTCTATCAGAAGAAGAACATTTAATGCATAACTTTTTAAAACAGCCTAAGTCGCACCAGAACTATTACATCAACTGGATTAATCAAGCCAAAACAGAACCTACACGCACCAAAAGAATTGTGATGACGGTTAAAGCGATGGATAAAGGACAGGATTTTGGTACAATGATAAGGGAAAGTAAGTTGTGAGTTTGGAGTTTTTAGTTCGGAGTCTCGCAAAGAGCAAACAACTAGGTACTTAGAAATCCCAACTCATGTTTTCCAGTCCCAAATTTAAATTATTCAGCATTTAGGAACTCTAAACTCCATGCTCCCAGCTCCAAACATAAGACTCGGGAAAGTAAGTTGTGAGTTTGAAGTTTTTAGTTCGGAGTCTCGCAAAGAGCAAACAACTAGGTACTTAGAAATCCCAACTCCTGTTTTCCAGTCCCAAATTTAAATTATTCAGCATTTAGGAACTCTAGGCTCCCAGCTCCAAACTTAAGACTCCGGAAAGTGAGTTGTGAGTTTTTAGTTCGGAGTCTCGCAAAGAGCAAACAGCTATGTGCTTAGAAATCCAACTCCTGTTTTCCAGTCCCAAATTTAAATTATTCGGTATTTAGGAACTCTAAACTCCAGGCTCCCAGCTCCAAACTTAAGACTGCGGAAAGTAAGTTATGAGTTTGGAGTTTTTAGTTCGGAGTCTCGCAAAGAGCAAACAGCTAGGTACTTAGAAATCCCAGCTCCTGTTTTCCAGTCCCAAACTAAATTATTCGGCATTTAGGAACGCTAAACTCCAGGCTCCCAGCTCCAAACTTAAGACTCGGGAAAGTAAGTTGTGAGTTTGGAGTTCGGAGTCTCGCAAAGAGCAAACAGCTATGTACTTAGAACTCCCAGCTTCTGCTTTCCAGTCCCAAATTTAAATTATTCGGCATTTAGGAACTCTAAACTCTAGGCTCCCAGCTCCAAACTTAAGATTCTGGAAAGTGAGTTGTGAGTTTGGAGTTTTTAGTTCGGAGTCTCGCAAAGAGCAAACAGCTAGGTACTTAGAATCCAACTCCTGTTTTCGAGTCCCAAATTTAAATTATTCAGCATTTAGGAACGGCTCCCAGCTCCAAACTTAAGACTCGGGAAAGTAAGTTGTGAGTTTGGAGTTTTTAGTTAGGAGTCTCGCAAAGAGCAAACAACTAGGTACTTAGAAATCCAACTCCTGTTTTCCAGTCCCAAATTTAAATTTTCTGCATTTAGGAACTCTAAACTCCAGGCTCCAAACTTAAGATTCCCTTTTATAATTCCTAAACCAACTCCAAACTTTCATTTGTATTACACCTAAAAAGGCTTCCCTAAAAATACGGGTGCTCATTTTGGATGTACCTTCGGTGCGGTCGGTAAAAATGATGGGAACTTCTACCACTTTAAAACCAAATTTAATGGCGGTAAACTTCATTTCGATTTGAAAGGCATAACCCACAAATTTAATTTTATTTAACGGAATGGTTTCCAATACAATTCTACGGTAACATTTAAAACCTGCAGTTGCATCCTGAATGTTGATCCGGGTAATAAAACGCACATACATCGAAGCAAAGTACGACATTAAAACCCTTCCCATAGGCCAGTTTACTACATTTACACCCTTAACATAACGCGAGCCTATGGCCACATCTGCACCATTTACGCAAGCCTCTCGCAAGCGGGCCAAATCATCCGGATTATGTGAAAAATCTGCGTCCATTTCAAAAATGTAAGCATAATCTCTTTGCAAAGCCCAATTAAAGCCATATATATATGCTGTACCTAAACCTTGTTTGCCTGCACGTTCTTCGATAAATAAATGCCCCTCGTACTCAGCCTGTAACGATTTAACGATTTCAGCAGTTCCATCCGGAGAACCGTCATCAATAATTAAAACATGAAAAGGTTGTGTTAAAGAAAAAACCTTTCTAATGATCTTTTCAATATTTTCCTTCTCGTTATAAGTAGGTATGATGACTAAACTATCTGACACGTTGCTTGTGGTTATTTAATAATTAAGCTTTGAATGTATATAATTGAATTATATTTTGCTTTTAAACTGCGAAAGTAAATATTAAAAGTGAAACCTTTATGAAAATTCATTAATTCGGAATGATTAGCGTGTTCAACTAAGTTTTTCAGCTTCTCATTGGTGTGGGTTTGTAATCCGGATTGTTATTTAAATCCCTTCGAGCTTTAACCTTCATTTTTCTAGGTACAAACCTTTGTTCCTAAACCCGACAGCAGCGGCAGCTCCCGACTTTTCGTATGGACTATAGCGAATGGCGGGATAGCAGGCCTCCAAGAACTACTGTTCCCTCGTTTCCAAAATGCCCACCTCTTCTAACAATACTCGATCTAAGCAAAGGCTAAGATTTTTCTCTCTGAGTGATAGAAAAGATTATCCTTCAACTGCGCTAAGGATAACACTTTATTTTCTACCGCACTTCCTGCATCAACCTTTTAACCAGTTGTGAAAAAATAATCAGCGCCAAACCTGCAATTAAAGAATATATGGCCAAAGATTTATAACCTTCAGTATAGGCCATTAACTTTGTAGACAATGAAGCATGATCAATACTCGACATCTCTGCGCCTAACTTTCCGGCAGCCAACTGGCCAAAAGCACTAGATAAAAACCAAAGTCCCATCATCATTCCAAACATTTTCTTTGGAGAAAGTTTCGTAATTATCGACATGCCAATCGGCCCCAAACAAAGTTCGCCGAGGGTTAACAATAAATAGGCGAGGGTAAAAACGTTTAAAGAAGTTATGCCTTGTGCATTTGCGAAGAATCTTGTGGCATAAAACACATAAAAACTTACCGCCAGTAGCAGGAAACCGATCCCGAATTTTACAACAGTGTTCGGTTCAATTTTGCGTTTATACAATCCCAACCATAAAATACCTACAATCGGACTAAAAACAATTACAAATAATGAGTTAACACTATTGTTTACCACATTGGGGTCGATATTAAAGAATAATATTTTATGATCAAGGTTATCCTTCGCAAACAAAGACAGGGAACCACCGCTTTGCTCGGATATAGCCATGAAAATAAAGTAACAGAATATAAAAACGAAAGCAGCCAACAGCTTGTATTGAGCCTTTTTGTCTTTAATTTTAAAGGTTTCGAACAAGAAATAAATTAAAGCCACAGCGCCAATCGTGTACATGAAATAATCGGTAAAAGCGGTATTTTTTACCATAATGTAAATCAACGGGATGCACAATATCGACCCTGCGTAAACGGCAATTTCTGAAAACTGTTGTCTTGATTTTTTTAGGTGCAATAACGGAGAATTTCCGATAGGCCCTAAATGTTTTTTAGTAAAAATGAAGGTGCCCAAGCCAAACATCATCACCAATGCAGCCGATAAGAAACACAAATGCCAGTTATAATATTTGCCCAGGTAAATGCACATTGCGCCGCCCAGCAAACCACCAACATTTATTCCGGCATAAAAAAGACCATAGCCAGCATCTCTGCGGTTATCCTTTTCATGGTACAATTCGCCTACCATTGAGGAAACATTGGGTTTAAAAAAACCTGTTCCGATAATAGATAAAGTAATGCCTACATAAAAAAGATCGTGCGGAGAAAAAGCCAGAACCAGGTTGCCAATAATCATTAAAGAACCACCCCAGAATAACGATTTCCTGAAGCCCAAAATCTTATCGGCAAAAATACCACCTATAAAGGTAAAAGCATACACAAAAGCTTGTATGGCACCGTATTGTAAATTTGATTTTTGATCGCTCAGGCCCAATTGTTCAACCATGAAGAAAGCCAATACCCCGCGCATGCCATAAAAACAGAAACGCTCCCACATTTCTACCAGCGATAAATGCCAGAGCTGTTTTGGATATTTACCCTCAAAATTTTGAATATCTTCTATTGAAACTGTTTTTTCCATTAAATTGGTTTAAAAATTAAAAGCCCGATTGTAGATCGGGCTTTTTGGTAAAAATATATTTTTGATTAGTGAACACCATGCATCCATTTGCGCAAAATAGGGCTTATAGCAAACATAATTAAACCCGCAACAATTGGTATTATGGTGAATATTAAGAAGAATGTAGAAATTGAATAAGCAGAACTTATTTTGTCAATCAAAGATCCGGTTGCACCAGCTAAATAATTACCAATAGCGGTACAGGTAAAAAATACACCAAACATTAAACCAACAAGGTTTGAAGGTGCAAGCTTACTCACATAAGATAATCCGACAGGAGAGATGCACAACTCGCCAACAGTGTGGAAGAAATATGCAAAAATTAACCAGAATAAACTTACTTCAGCGGAGGTAGCTCCTTGTGGAATTGATGAGCCGCCATAAGCTAAACCTGCAAAACCGATACCAACGAAAATCAATCCAAAACCGAATTTTACAGGTCCGCTAGGATTAAATTTGGTTTCCCAGATTTTTGAAACAATAGGGGCCAAGGATACAATAAAGAAAGAGTTTAATACACTGAACCATGAAGCAGGAACTTCGGTACTTACCGATCCCATTTCTCTGCTTACCTTCCAGATTGCCAACACCCAGATGATGGCAAAACTCAATAGTGTAAATAAAATGGTTGCAGGATATTTTTTGAAAATTTTTCCAGCTAACGAAAGCAGTACGAAAGTTACAGCTACCAATGGAAATATGGTTAAAATCGCATCAACCCATTTAAAGGTAGTTGCTGCTCCGCCGGTTAAGTTTCTGAGCGTATAATCTTTAGCAAAAATGGTCATTGAACCACCTGCCTGTTCGAATACCATCCAGAAGAAAATGGTAAAAATAGATAAAATAGCAATCACCCATAAACGTTGACTTCTAACCTTTGCAGGAATTTCTTCAACAGTAGGATCTGCCTTTTCGACTGCTTTGGTTTTATCAACAGCAGAGCCGATTACTCCAAAAATTTTCTGAGCGAAATAAAACTGTAGCATACCAAAAAGCATAAAAATACCAGCAAGGCCGAAACCATAATGCCAGCCTACTTTTTCGCCGATATAACCACACATTAACATGCCGATAAATGCTCCGGAGTTAATACCCATGTAAAAAATAGCGTAAGCACTATCTTTTTTATCACTGATTGGTGGATATAGTTTACCTACAATTGAGGAAATATTTGGTTTAAAAAATCCGTTACCGATAATTAACAATAGTAAACCAATATAAAAGAAGTTGGTGCTGATGCCTTCCATTGCCATTGCAGCATGGCCTAACGTCATAATAAAAGCGCCGATGATAACAGCTTTTCTATAACCTGTAAATCTATCGGCAATTAAACCACCAAGTATTGGTGTAAAGTATACTAAACCTGTATAAATAGCATAAAGCTGTAAGGCTTCTGGCCGTGGCCAGCCCCAACCGTTTTTGCTTAAATCACTAATCAGGAATAAAACCAGAATGGCACGCATTCCATAGTAACTAAATCTTTCCCACATTTCGGTAAAAAAGAGTACAAAAAGGCCAACCGGATGGCTAAATAATTTTTCGGGTGAAACGCCTTGACTGTTTAAATGGAGGTCTAGTTCCTTATCATGGTCAATACTAATGGTTTCATTAGATGTTTGCATAAAACATTTGTTGGTTTTAGTTTATGAATTCAGAATTTGTGTGTTGTTTAAGCTAGTTTAGCAGGGCGCAATATAGTCAGCGATTGGCAAACTCACAAATTTTTAAGTAATGTGTAAGGTAATGATTTAGTTAAGCTGTGTTAAAAATCAGAACTTTCGGATGGGTTTTACATTTTTCTTTGGGTCGGCATAAAGTTCGTCGCTCGCATCAGGATCGTTGTTAAGTGTCAGGTCTTCTTGCAGTTTTAATTTTCCGCCAATAATTTTAAAACCATCAAAAGTACCATCCGATCCATAATATTCGAATTTGTCTTTTATTTCAGGATCAAAAGAGGCCAGGTGATCAAATACAATCATGCCCGCTTTTAAATCCGTTTTCAAAGTCATGGCATTCGATTTTGCATATTCAAATATCATCCTGTTCTTTCCTTTCAGTTCTTTTCCGTCAAAAACCGGAGCACCAAAAGTAAGGTTGTCCTTATCAAAAGAAAGCACCTCAATTACCTTTTTAGTAGTTGCCTGTGTGTTTCCTTTCCAGCCTAAAAGTACGTAATAAGGCATTCGGTTGCCACTCGTTACCGGAACAATTTCGTAATACCTCGCGCCAAACCATTTCTGGTTGTTGGTAATGATATTTGGATCGTTCAGATTTTCAGTCTGATCGATTAGTGGGTAAAGTTTTAACGGGCCGCTTTTGGTATTCAGTTGTATGGCACCATAATAACGATAGTTGCCATTTTCCAATAGTACATACCAGCTTAATATCCTGAAAGCCTGGTCTGGAGATTTAATTACCGATACATTTTTGAGTGAATCAAAGGCGAATGCAAAAGAATTAGGTGCTTTTAAAGCTTCAACCAAAGTTTTTACAAATTTGCCATTTATTGCTAATTTCTGGTCATCACTTTGCGCTGCAACAACATTTGCAGAAATTTTAATCAGCGTATCCTGAAAAATAACCAATTTATTTGGGCTTTGCTGTGCTTTTAAGTTAAAGCTGAGCAATGCGGTAATGAAAAGGATATAAAAGCTGTAATGTTTCATATGCAATTAACGGCCCATAATAATTAGCCGACCCAAAATTATAACTTTTCGATAACTAATGCGCTTGCGCCGCCACCCCCGTTACAAATTCCTGCAACGCCTATTTTTCCTTCATTTTGTGCCAATACCGAAAGTAAAGTAACTACAATTCTGGCTCCGGAAGCACCAAGCGGATGCCCTAACGATACTGCGCCACCGTTTACATTAACCTGATCTTCGTTTAAGTTCAATAATTGATTGTTAGCCAAAGAAACTACAGAAAAAGCCTCGTTAATTTCAAAATAATCAACATTTTTAATATCAACATTTGCTTTATGCAAAGCCAGCGGAATGGCTTTTGATGGGGCCGTTGTAAACCATTCTGGGGCCTGCTGTGCATCTGCATAGCCTAAAATTTTAGCCAAAGGTGTTAAATCCAGTTCTTTTGCTTTATCTGCACTCATTAAAACCAAAGCAGCAGCACCATCATTAAGTGTAGATGCATTTGCTGCCGTTACTGTTCCATCTTTTTTGAAAACAGGTTTCAGCGAAGGTATTTTGTCAAATTTAACCGCTGTAGGCTCATCATCCGTATCAACCACAGTAATATCACCTTTACGATCTTTTACCTCTACCGCTATAATTTCGCCGGCAAATTTGCCAGATGTTTGTGCAGCTTGTGCTCTTTTATATGATGTGATGGCAAAATTATCCTGCGCTTCGCGACTGATATTACATTCTGTTGCACAAAGTTCGGCAGCATTGCCCATATGGTAATCATTATAAACATCCCATAAACCATCTTTTACAAGCCCATCAGTTAGCTGTCCGTGGCCTAACCTGTAACCGTTCCTTGCTTTATCAAGGTAATATGGCACATTGCTCATGCTTTCCATTCCGCCTGCAACAATTATGTCGTTATCACCGTTGGCAATACTTTGTGCGGCAAGCATGATGGCTTTTGTACCCGATGCGCATACTTTATTTATGGTGGTTGCAGGTAAATCTGGTAAGCCCGCAAATTTTGCAGCTTGTGTGGCTGGTGCCTGACCCAAATTAGCAGATAATACGTTGCCCATATAAACCTCCTGAATTTGATCTGGCTTTAAACCAGCTTTTTCGATGGCTGCTTTTATAGCAAAACCACCAAGTTGAGGGGCAGAAAACTGAGCTAATGAGCCTCCAAAACTGCCAATAGGTGTTCTTACAGCTGATACAATTACAACTTCTTTCATGTGCAAATTTTTATGAATTTTTGGTTAGGCCGCTAAGTTAGTTAAACCCTGCAGGTTTCCAAAGCCTGTAAGGCTTATAAATAACGTATTAGAAATTCATTTAGCACATTGATATTGCATTTTTATTAGTTAAATCAAGAAAGTTAAATGTGCTTGGTTAGTTGTTTTTTTTGAAAAGGATTGGTTCCGTATAAATGGCTGTCTGCGGTCCTGCTATCCCTTCAAGTCCTCACCCGATGAAAAATCGGGTTGCGGGCTTTCCGTTCTATCAGGTTTAAATTACCTGATACAGTGTGCTTTAGGCCTGGTTGCCAGGTGCAAAAATTGAATATATTTAAAACGGTGGGTTTTGCGTTAGGGATTGTAAGGGTTCAGTACCGATCCTTCATCGGTACCGAAGCGTAGCGCAGCCCTGAAAAGCCTTAATCAGTTTGCAGTTAATAATTGCCAGTTATAAATGGCAATATTTAGTCCTGTAATCCTTTCAATTCCTCAACCGATAAAAAAATGGGCTTTTGACGTGGTTGCCAGGTGCAGAAATTAAATTTATTTAAAACGATGGGTTTTGCGTTAGGGATTGTAAGGGTTCAGTACCGATCCTTCATCGGTACCAAAGCATAGCGCAGCCCTGAAAAGCCCGACCCCATATCGATTTTTCATCGGTATGGGGTAACGCCCAAATCAGTTTACAGTTGATAATAATCAGTTACCAGTTTGCAGTTGATAATAATCAGTTTACAGTTGCCAGTTGCCAGTTATCACTTGCCCAGTTTTCAGTGAACAAATAACAATTCGCAATTTATTCTTCTTTCGTTTTCCCTTTCTTTCGCGATTTCAACGCCTGGGTAAGTAAAAACTCAATCTGCCCGTTGGTACTCCTAAACTCATCGGCAGCCCAGGTTTCTACTTCTTTTAATAAAGCAGCACTAATTCTTAATACAAAAGCCTTTTTATCTTTCTCCGCCATTCTTATTGTATTGCTTGTATATTATATCTCTTTTTCAAATTAATCAGGAAAATTTCAAGGTCTTCTATTTTATTGGAACTGAACAATAATTTTTTTCCGTTTTTAAATTCAATCTGTAAACCTTTGTTTTTATCGTTAAAAATATAGGCTTTATCATTAAATTTAAACCAAAGCCTGTTCCGCACACCAAATCCACCATAATCACCTAAAGCATCATATTTATTGATGTAAACCTTTTCCATGTTGATCCAGTTTAACAATTTAAATTTTCTCTGAAACGGAAAATATTTATAGGAAATGCCTTGGCTCCCGATTTGCACAGTCAATTTGTTTTTTTGAAGCATAAAAATGATCGCAAAAGGAAGCATTACCGCCCAAAATGGAGCAAAGTAAGTGGATTTTAAAGTTTCGAAACTCATTCCGCCTTTATCAAAAAGCACAATACTCAGCACCATAACAGCATCGATTGCCAGTAAAACATAAAGCCACCAAAGTTTTAAACCTTGTTTTTCCTCGAATTCCATTTTACCTAATTGTATAAGGTTCCTGTATTTACCACGGGTTGCACATGGCGATCGCCACATAAAACAACCAATAAATTGCTCACCATAGCAGCTTTGCGTTCTTCATCAAGATCAACTATTCCTTTTTGTGATAATTTTTCCAATGCCATTTCTACCATGCCCACAGCACCTTCTACAATTAATTTACGGGCTGCAATAACGGCGGTAGCTTGCTGGCGCTGTAACATGGCACTGGCAATTTCGGGCGCATAGGCTAAGTGAGAAATTCTGGCTTCCAAAACTTCAATGCCTGCTCTTGATAAACGTTCGTTCAGTTCATTTTCCAATAATTCACTTACTTTTTCGGCGCCATCTTTTAAGGTAATGCTGGTTTCCTCGCCCTCAGCATGGTCGTAAGGGAAAATATTGGCCAGGTGCCTAACTGCAGCTTCACTTTGGATGTTTACATATTGCATGTAATTTTCTACAGAAAAAACAGCTTTTGCCGTTTCATTTACTTTCCAAACCACTACAGCAGCAATCTCAATGGGATTTCCAAGCTTATCATTCACTTTTAATTGTTGCCCGTTCAGGTTATTGGCTTTAAGCGAAAGGCGTCTTTTAGTGGTTAACGGATTTACCCAGAAAAAACCATCTTGTTTAACGGTACCCAGATATTTACCAAACAGGGTGAGCACCATGGATTGATTGGGATTGATAATTAAAAAGCCGGGGAATATTAAAAATAAATCTACCGCGAGCAAAATCCCGCCCCAGAGAAAAATTTCCGATATAAAACAGAAAATTGATGCACCCAATAGTGCGATGGATAGTGCAAATGTTAAATACCCGGATGGAGGGCTGATAATTTTTTCTTGATACATAATTGATATTAATTTGATATCATAAAGTAAAATATAAAATCTGGTAATTGCAAACAAAATCTCTAAAATGTATATTAGATAAAAATGTTATTTTTGACAGTACAATAAATACATCGTTTTGGCTAAAATCAAGAGAAACTCACATAAAATCCTTTATCGTAAATATTCATCAAACCTAAAATATGTGATGATGATATTTACTGTTTTCATTATCACGCTCTTTCTGCCCAAGCAACCCAGGTTTAGGTACGAATTTGAAAAAAATGCGGTATGGAAAAATAAGGACCTGATTTCGCCTTTCAGCTTTGCCATCTTAAAAACCAATCCTCAGGTTAGTGCCGATAAAAAAAATGCTTTAAAAGATATATTACCTGTTTATCAACTTGATAGGAGCATTACCGCCAATGCTTTGGAAGAATTTGCCAATGAGTTTGATGTAAAGTGGAAAACCAAGCAACTTAACGAAAAAGATAAAGATGTATATAAAAGCAACGCTTATAAGTTGCTGCAGAATATTTACCAGAGAGGCATTATCAGCTTAAATGTAAAACACCAAACCGGTGGTAAAAACTACGATTTTTCGTTAATGGAGAATAATGTAGCACAAGAGAAAAATACGCAGGATGTTTTTACCGCAGAAACTGCATTGAATTTCTTCAAAGAAAACTTTAAAGCATCTAACCAGGTTATGGACGATCTGGTGGCAAACCTGGCCATAGATCACATTACACCAAACATTGTTTTTGATGAACGCCTAACCCAAACCATACAGGATAATACCATTAACAACATCTCTACCACAAGAGGAATGGTACAAAAAGGTGAACTTATTGTGGCCAAAAATGATGTGATTGATGAAGAAATTTATCAAAAATTAGAATCTTATAAAGCCACTTATGATGCGCAAACCAAAACCATAGGCAGCAGGGCACTCGTTTATTTAGGGCAGGTGGTTTTGGTGGGTTTTGTATTAACCATTTTAATGTCGTTCCTTTTCCTTTTCAGGAAGGACATTTTTGCCGATAACCGCCAGTTATCATTAATCCTGATTGTAACCACGGGGATGTTGCTTGCTTTAACCTGGGCCATTAAAATGGAAATTCCCAGTTTATATTACATTCCGTTTTGCGTGGTGCCTATTATAATCAGGATCCTCTTCGATACACGTTTGGCACTTTACCTGCATATGCTGGTGATTTTAATTGCAGGTTTTTTTGTGGCCAACAGCTTCGAATTTGTGTTTTATCAGGTTACGGCCGGGATGGTGGCTATATTCAGCATTAAAAACTTTGTTAAGCGCGAAAGGTTTCTGGTTTCGGCCTTGTTTATACTTATGGCTTACTTTGTTTCATTTGTTGGGATTGCGCTATTGCGCGAAGGTTCTTTCCGTGAAATAGAGTGGATCAATTTTATTCCTTTTGTGTTTAGCGTACTGTTATCACTACTGGCTTATCCTCTAATCTATCTTTTCGAACGTATTTTCGGCATCACATCTGATGTGGCCTTAATCGAGCTGACCAATACCAATAATAAACTTTTGCGAGAACTAGCTTTTAAAGCTCCTGGAACGTTTCAGCATTCATTACAGGTGGCAAACCTTGCTGAGGCTGCCATATTTAAAATAGGGGGTAACTCGGTGCTGGTAAGGGCTGGTGCATTATACCATGATATTGGTAAGGTGGATAATCCGCAATATTTTATCGAAAACCAGAATACTGCTGTAAGTCCGCACGATAAATTGCCATATGAGCAAAGTGCGCAAATTATTATTCAGCATGTGCACAAAGGGATTGAAATATTGAGAAAAAATCAAATACCTGAAGCGATTATTGATTTTATCAGAACGCACCATGGAAATACCCGTGTTGATTATTTTTATCAATCGTTTTTAAAAAATACTCCCGAAAAATTTGTCGACGAAAACATTTTCCGCTATCCCGGACCGATCCCTTTTAGTAAAGAAACTGGTGTGTTAATGTTGGCAGATTCGGTAGAAGCTGCCTCAAGAAGCCTGAAAAATCCCGATGCTCAGAACATAAATGACATCGTTGAAAGGATAATTAACTATAAATTGGAGCAAAATCAGTTAGATGACTGCGATTTAACGTTAAAAGATATCGAGACTATCAAATTGATATTCAAGACAATGCTTATGAGTATCTATCATGTGCGAATAGATTATCAACAAATTTTGTAATTTTTTTTTGTTGGATAACTTGTTTTACTATATTTGCAGACCTCAAAACAAGGTCGGTAGGACAAAATTTTGAAGGTGAAAGGAGAGGTGCCTGAGTGGCCGAAAGGAACAGTTTGCTAAACTGTCGTACTGGTAACGGTACCGCGGGTTCGAATCCCGCCCTCTCCGCAGAAACAAAAATAATTGCAAATAAAAGTGGTATTATCAATTTAAAACCGTCAATTTGCAATCCCTCCGAAAGAGGGGAAAAGAAGATACCAAGTTCGGGATGTAGCGTAGCCCGGTATCGCGCCTGCTTTGGGAGCAGGAGGTCGTAGGTTCGAATCCTGCCATCCCGACAAAAAGTTTATCCACTTTTAAAACAGGATAAAAAAGAGAAGATACCAAGTTCGGGATGTAGCGTAGCCCGGTATCGCGCCTGCTTTGGGAGCAGGAGGTCGTAGGTTCGAATCCTGCCATCCCGACAAAAAGTTTATCCACTTTTAAAACAGGATAAAAAAAAGATCGATACCAAGTTCGGGATGTAGCGTAGCCCGGTATCGCGCCTGCTTTGGGAGCAGGAGGTCGTAGGTTCGAATCCTGCCATCCCGACAAAAACAGATACAAACTGTATCAAAAACCCTCTAAATGGTTCATTTAGGGGGTTTTGTTTTTTTATTGGGTTTATAATGGGGTAATGAATATGGATCAAGCGGAAAAGTTGGGGGGGAGTTAAACTCTAGGCATATATTTTCGATAATCTGAATAAGAAAAACTTAATATCCCTTACACCTCTCGATGTTGCTCTAAAGGCTTTGATCTTGGCATTGAAAGATTCTGGATCAAGCGGAAAAGTTGGGGGGAGTTAAACTTTAGGCATATATTTTCGATAATCTGAATAAGAAGAACTTAATATCCCTTACACCTCTCGATGTTGCTCTAAAGGCTTTGATCTTGGCATTGAAAGATTCTGCAGAAGCATTTGTAGCCCTGTTAATAAAGAAGTTAAGGATATACAGGTAATGCGATTGAATTGATCTGGCAACAGTCCTAAAGGAATCAATTCCGCATGCTTCGACCTCATTATACCAGATTGCCAATCTTTTAAAGGCCTGTTCCTTACTTTTGCACAATCTGAATATATCTCCCAATTTTTGGGCAATATTATATGCATTCTTTAATTTGGGATACCTTTCGAAAAGTAGCTCTGCTCTAAGTTCTTGATTCCGTGTCCATTTTGAGGGATGTTTAAACAAAAGATACCTGCTCCGCGCCAGCAATTGCTTTAAAGTATCTCCATTAGCCAACACTTCTGGATGGTAAGCAGTTTTGTTCTTTTTTGCCGTTGCGATGTCCTCATTTTCTGCATCGATAGCCTCCCAACGATACTTTATCCTAACTTCCTGAACTGCATCATAAGCCAATTTCTGAACATGGAAACGATCAATTACCCGATGCGCGTTTACAAAACATCGTTTTATGGCCAATTGCATGTTGGCAGCCATATCCATGGTTACTTCCCGCACCCGTTTTCTCAGTCTTTCCGGAATCTTTTTCAGTACAGATATAATGTTTTCGGCCACCGTACCCTTGATCATCGCTACAATAGCACCCTTTCTACCTTTGGCTTCCTTATTGGTTACAATAGTATAAAGCTCTCCATTGGATAAAGCTGTTTCATCAATACTGAGCCTGGGGCTCACATTGTTTACAAAAAGCATCCAATCATCCGCATGCCCTTTCTGATCCCAACTACTATAATCACTGATGTGCTCTTTATATTGCTCCTGGAGTTGTTTGCCGTCTATTTGGAAATAATGCCCTAAATGATAGCAGCTAATGGGGTGGTTATCCAAATATTCCTTTTAAAAAAAGACCGAATTCCGTAGTCATCCGAGTCCCTTTTCTTACTAAATCCCAATCTCTACTAATGATATCCCCAGTCTTTTTTACCGTCCATCTACGTCTCTTGATACGTAAGGCAACTTTTTGCCCACGAATAGGAAAATCCTGAATGGAAACTTCTGGAAGAAAGCCCTTTGATTCGAGCTCAGTTATCCCGTAACCAGAGGGAGCTATATTCTTCTCTTCAAGAAAGATCTGAAGCTCTTTCGACTCTTTTTCGACTTTGAGTATTTCGAAATAATCCAGAATGCCTTCTGGTAATAAAAAACTGATAAGGGTTTGTTCGGCTGGATTCAAGGGAATTTGTAATTACTATTAACTACAAAAGAAACAAATTATTCGATTACCCCCAACTTTTCCGCTTGATCCAAGATTCTGCAGAAGCATTTGTAGCCCTGTTAATAAAGAAGTTAAGGATATACAGGTAATGCGATTGAATTGATCTGGCAACAGTCCTAAAGGAATCAATTCCGCATGCTTCGACCTCATTATACCAGATTGCCAATCTTTTAAAGGCCTGTTCCTTACTTTTGCACAACCTGAATATATCTCCCAATTTTTGGGCAATATTATATGCATTCTTTAATTTGGGATACCTTATGAAAAGTAGCTCTGCTCTAAGTTCTTGATTCCGTGTCCATTTTGAGGGATGTTTAAACAAAAGATACCTGCTCCGCGCCAGCAATTGCTTTAAAGTATCTCCATTAGCCAACACTTCTGGATGGTAAGCAGTTTTGTTCTTTTTTGCCGTTGCGATATCCTCATTTTCTGCATCGATAGCCTCCCAACGATACTTTATCCTAACTTCCTGAACTGCATCATAAGCCAATTTCTGAACATGGAAACGATCAATTACCCGATGCGCGTTTACAAAACATCGTTTTATGGCCAATTGCATGTTGGCAGCCATATCCATGGTTACTTCCCGCACCCGTTTTCTCAGTCTTTCCGGAATCTTTTTCAGTACAGATATAATGTTTTCGGCCACCGTACCCTTGATCATCGCTACAATAGCACTCTTTCTACCTTTGGCTTCCTTATTGGTTACAATAGTATAAAGCTCTCCATTGGATAAAGCTGTTTCATCAATACTGAGCCTGGGGCTCACATTCTTTACAAAAAGCATCCAATCATTCGCATGCCCTTTCTGATCCCAACTATTATAATCACTGATATGCTCTTTATATTGCTCCTGGAGTTGTTTGCCGTCTATTTGGAAATAATGCCCTAAATGATAGCAGCTAATGGGGTGGTTATCCAAATATTCCTTTTAAAAAAAGACCGAATTCCGTAGTCATCCGAGTCCCTTTTCTTACTAAATCCCAATCTCTACTAATGATATACCCAGTCTTTTTTACCGTCCATCTACGTCTCTTGATACGTAAGGCAACTTTTTGCCCACGAATAGGAAAATCCTGAATGGAAACTTCTGGAAGAAAGCCCTTTGATTCGAGCTCAGTTATCCCGTAACCAGAGGGAGCTACATTCTTCTCTTCAAGAAAGATCTGAAGCTCTTTCGACTCTTTTTCGACTTTGAGTATTTTGAAATAATCCAGAATGCCTTCTGGTAATAAAAAACTGATAAGGGTGTGTTCGGCTGGATTCAAGGGAATTTGTAATTACTATTAACTACAAAAGAAACAAATTATTCGATTACCCCCAACTTTTCCGCTTGATCCATGAATATCAACCTTTTTTAACCCAAATCTGCACCCAAATTTTCTTCTTAACATTGTCTTTTCAACGAAAACTGAAATTTATTACAATTATTAATTTTTGGACAACAGACCAGATCGTTGCCGTTTTAGCTGTTTTTTGGGTGCAGATTTGGGTTAAAAAATAGGAGAAGATTTTATGAAATCTAGCCACAGTTTTAGCGTCACTTTCTTCGTTAGAAGGGACAGGGAGGCCTTTGGGAAGGCTCCGTTATCAGTTAGAATTACCGTTGATGGAAGGGCTGTTTTTTTTGCAACAAAAAAAACTGTTGAAGTATCAAAATGGGATCAAAAATCCCAACGTTTAAGAGGTACTGATCAAGAGAGCAATGCTATTCGGGATAGAATGAGGCAACTCACAAACGAAATCGGCGCGGCGTACGATGAGTTGCGGTATCAGAAGCAGGAAGTAACAGCCGCAAAGATTAGGGAAAAGATCGAAGGAGAGGAGGATGGCAGAACTTTAACAGAGCTCGTAAGGTATCATTTTTCAGAACCAGGAAAACTTCTAGCAACAGGAACTTTGAAAAATTACTATTCGACTGAGCGTTTTATTTTAGAATTTCTAAAAAAGAAAAAATTAAAAGATATTATGCTAATTAAAATAGATTTTAAGTTTTTAACAGATTTCAGCATTTATCTCCGTACCAAAACACCTGATAAAGGACAAAGGGTCTGTTCCAACAATACCGTAATGAAGCATATGGAAAGATTCCAAAAGATGATGGGACTAGCTTTGAAATTTGGTTGGATTGTGAGAGACCCATTTATTTATTTTAAAAGAAATATAGTTTCCAAAGACCGGGAGGTGCTTGATGATAATGAATTGGATATTCTCAAAAATCTGCCGCTTGCCGACCCTATTCAAGAAGTAATCAGGGATATGTTTATATTTAGTTGTTATACGGGCCTAGCCTGTGTATTTCGGTGAAAGTGACCCCTCTGTTTCGGGCCAAACTGGCCACCAAATTGATTACCGGATGATGCACATCTAAGTTCCTTTCCCTCTGAACAAATATACACTTCGGATCCAAATCCATTTTCCTCAGGACTTTTCTGTTTAATCCATCTTACTGCCGGATTTATCCTCAATTCAGACCTTTCTAGCGATCAAAATCCATTCGCAGGTACTGGAACGCGTAAAAAAACGCCATACCCCCTTCAAAACAGCGAAGTGACCGTAGTCCATCCCGAATAGTAGATATGCTCCCAGGAGCCTTTATTTTGTGCAGAAATTGAAAAATTATTCCCGAAAGCCAGTTGCGAAAAAAGCTGAATGAAAGATCAGAACGGCCAGTTTGCCCCGAAACAGGTGGTCACTTTAAAGCGAAATGGGGTGAAAGGCGTTCGATTTCTGCTTTACGTCCGGCATTATGCTGATGACAGTAACTGTGTGTCCTTTTTCGATTAATATTTTGTGAGCGGTTTACTTATATTCCCTAGGGAACCTATTGATACGATCTTCATTTTTCTGGTTTTTGTTGATAGAATGTTGCGTCATCAGGCAAGGAAAAAACCAAATTGGGGTATTACGCAACCAAACGAGGGCTGGAAAATTTTTGAAAAAAATAACACAAAGGTTTTGGAGGATCATACATGGTAAAGAGAAGTGGCTCTTATCTTATGCCTGTTTTCTCATGCTTTCTTTGATTCTGTTTCTGTGTTGTTCACCCCAGCTACTCAATTCACTTATTACTCCCTTCAATGTTCTGCTGTAATCAGTTGCCTCATATATTATACTAACAGGCGTTGTTTCATATACATGTCTTCTGATAAAGCCATTCAATTCCAGGTCTTTAAGCTCGTTATTTAGTGCCTTCGGCGATATACCATCGAGATCTCGCTGTATCTCGCCAAAACGCCTGGAAGACTGGATCAGTGACAGAATCAGAGCCAGTTTCCATTTACCATTTAGCACATAAAGGGCATCAAGAACATTTCTAAGTGAGCTTGCACACTCGTCTCGGTTTGGAAGGGATGTTTTAATGAGATCTATCATTAAACAAAGATAAGCACTTTCCTGGAAGTAAGTACTTTCCTTGGAGTAAGTACGGGCTTTTTTCCAATACTGTCCTCTACCTTTGCCCTGATGATTTCGGTCGGACTAAGATGATGTGCATATCTCAGTACCGACCTCTCAAGAGTTAAAGTTAAACATATTAAACAAAAAGAATTATGAAGCGCATTCTGCATCTAAAGTCCAGTATACAAGGTAAAGATTCATACAGCATTAAGCTGGGCAATGCTATTGTCGAACGAATCCATGAAAAATATCCTGGCAGCGTACTGGAAGAACTAAACCTAGTAGAACCGGAAATGCCACATCTAAATCCCAATGTTCTCCGTACGTTCTTCGTTCCAGACGATCAGCTCTCAACAGAAGACAAAGTTGCTATCAGTCTCTCCGACAGATTGGTTAAACAACTATTATCCGCAGACATTATTGTTATTGGAGCGCCATTGATCAATTTCACCATTCATTCAGCATTAAAAGCATGGATCGACCACGTAACAAGGGCGGGGATCACTTTCGGATACGGCGAAACCGGACCGGTTGGCAAGGTCGCAGGAAAAAAAGTTTATATTGCAATGTCTTCCGGAGGTATCTATTCCGAAGGACCGGGTAGGGCTAATTATTTCGTAGCTCCTTATCTACAGGCTTTCCTTGGTTTTTTGGGCATGACCGATGTGACGGTATTCCGCGCTGAAGGGCTAAAAGTTCCTGGGATAAAGGAAAGTGCCATGGAAAATGCCATTAACGGCATATATATTGACTAGCTCCTGCCAGCGAATAATTGAGATAAAAAAGAGCCTATCCCGTCGGTGACAGGATAGGCTTTTAAGTTTCTTGTCTCTAATTTATTCAGCTACTTTTCGATACCTATCGAATATGTATATCGCTAATTAAGGGCAGTGTTTTTGTTCTTAACGATAAGTAAATTCTGTACAACTGACAGCTGACAGCGGATTCGAATGATCAACAATTTTACCGGATTTTGCGGGAAGTACTCTCACGGCTTACAATTTTCGTGGAGTGACATCAGTGATCAAGCTGAGATAGCTCGATCCTTCCTGCTTATGGATGTAAGTTTTGCTACTGGCTAAAGGTCGTTCTGTGGTAGGCCTTTTTGCCAAAATGTTCAGTTATATCCTCATTTTGAATTGATATCTGGGATAATCATGTTTTCTGTACAAAACTGAACCATTTCCGTACAAAACCGAACCCTTCAGATAGGTACTGGTAGCTAGTTTTGGACTCACCAAATACGAAAACTACAAATTATTATGAGATGATCGATAGGAACATTTTCGCACACTGTTGGAAATTCTCCGATACCACAAACATTATAGAAATACCAGAACTCTGACTGAAGGAATGTCAGCATACAATTAAACCACTGCCCGGTCAGGAGAAATCAACCATTCAAAAAAGAGGTAAACAAAGATGAAACAAAAAATATTACGCCTATTCCTTTTAATGTTCCTAACAATCCCTGCCATCGCCCAGAAGAAGGTTAGTGTTAGTTCGCCTGATGGGCGGTTGCAAGTGGGTATTCTGCTTACTGATACTATTGGCTATCAGCTGCTTTACGATGGCAAACTGATACTGAGTGCTAACGCCATCGCTATGAAACTGGGTGATGGAAACGCCTTTGGGATCAAATCCCAATTGAAGCAGGCCAAAACCATGCTTGTTAAAGAAAAAATTGACGCGCACTTTTACAAAAGAAACCGGATAAATGATGAATATTCGGAATCAACACTTGATTTCAAAGAAGATTTCAAATTGATTTTTAGGGTTTATAATGAGGGAATGGCCTATCGTTTCGTATCCAATGGTAAAAAGGAATTCATCGTAAATGAAGAACTGGCATCGTTCCGATTTCCTAAAGATCACAAAGCCTACATTCCATATGTGAAAACTAAAGAGAAGACACTTGAAGGACAATATTTCAACTCATTTGAAAACACATATGACTACAGTCTTCTGAGTGAAATGAACAGGGATAAACTGGCTTTCTCACCACTGGTGGTAGAACTTGACGGCGGGAAGAAAGTATGTTTAGCCGAGGCAGATCTGCAAAGCTATCCTGGTATGTATCTTTATAATCCTGGCGGCAACACCACCCTGGAAGCAAATTTTGCACCTTATCCCAAATCTACAAAACAGGGTGGCCATAACCAGCTGCAACAGATGGTGACCTCCCGCCAGCCTTATCTGGCTAAGAGCAAGGCTCAAACTAAGTTTCCCTGGCGTATTGCTATTGTAACCACAACTGATAAAGCATTGGCTGACAATGATATGGTTTATAAACTGGCCGAACCCAGTAGGTTAACAGATGTTTCATGGATAAAACCAGGAAAAGTAGCCTGGGAATGGTGGAACAATTGGGGCATCAGTAAAGTAGACTTTATTACTGGTGTAAATAATCAAACCTATAAAGCCTATATCGATTTTGCATCCAAAAACGGAATTGAATATGTCATTCTCGACGAAGGTTGGGCGGTAAACCTCAAAGCCAGCTTATTCGAGGTTGTACCCGAAATTAACCTGAAGGAGCTTGTTGCCTATGGAAAATCTAAAAATGTAGACCTGATCCTTTGGGCTGGATACTACGCTTTTGAGCGGGATCTGGAAAAAGTGTGTAAACATTATTCGCAACTGGGAATAAAAGGTTTCAAGATCGATTTTATGGATCGTGATGACCAGGAGATGGTCGATTTTCATTACCGGGCGGCAGAAACAGCTGCTAAATATAAACTGCTTGTTGATTTTCACGGAACTTATAAACCTACAGGCCTGAACCGCACTTTCCCGAATGTAATCAATTACGAAGCGGTGAACGGCCTTGAGCAAATGAAATGGACGGGGCCTGAAATGGATATGGTTACCTATGATGTTACCATGCCCTTTATCAGGATGGTTGCAGGGCCTGTTGATTATACCCAGGGAGCCATGCGCAACGCAACTAGGCGTAGCCATAGGGGAATAAATGATGAACCGATGAGCCAGGGAACCCGCTGCAGGCAGCTGGCCGAATATGTGGTATTTGAATCGCCTTTAAATATGCTTTGTGATAGCCCCGATAATTATGAAAGGGAGCAGGAATGTACTGACTTCATCAGCGCTATCTCCACAGTATGGGACAACACCATCGTCCTTAATGGTGAGATTGGACAATATATTACCACCGCACGCAAAAAGGGCGATACCTGGTATTTGGGCTCGTTAACCAACTGGGATGCCCGCAAGCTGGATCTTGATCTCAGCTTCCTCGGTACAGGAGATTATGTTGCAGAGATTTACCACGATGGCGTAAACGCCGATAAAATCGCATCCGATTACAGAAAAGAGCGGATCAGTATTCCTGCCAATCGCAAACTACCCATTACTATGGCGCAGGGCGGTGGCTTCGCAATGAAAATCGTTAAAAAGTAAACCAATAATTTTATGAAGCTAAGCAAAACCATTTTTTCTTTGCTGATACTGCTGTGCTGCTTGCTGTCGAACATTTTTGCACAAGACATTCTGATCAATGTATATGGAAGAAAAACGCAATCTCTTAATGGGAAATGGGATGCCATTGTAGATCAATATGATCAGGGGAGAAAGAACAAGATTTACCTGAACAAAAACCTGTAAGTAAAACAGATTTTTATGAATATTCCTTTGATGGCGGCTTAAAACTAAATGTACCATCTGATTGGAACAGCCAGTTGCCGGAACTGAAGTACTATGAAGGCACTGTTTGGTATGCCAAACATTTTGATGTACCTAAAGAGCAGAATGGACGCTTGTTTATTTATTTCGCAGCGGTAAGTTATCGCTGTAAGGTTTACCTCAATGGAAAAGAAATTGCTGCGCATGAAGGTGGTTTTACGCCCTTTCAGGTTGAGGTAACAGACTTGGTCAAGAATACAGATAACTTTTTAGTCCTGGAGGTAAACAATACCCGGACCACTGATGCCATTCCTGCAAAATCGTTCGATTGGTGGAATTATGGAGGCATTACGCGTGATGTGATGCTGGTATCAACACCCAAAGTTTATATCCAAGATTATTTTATTCAGCTGGATAAACACCGTAACAATCAAATCAATGCAACAGTTAAAGTTTCTGATAGCCAGGCAAATGTAGCGCTAACTGTCGAAATTCCTGAGTTGAAAATTAAAGAGAAGCTGATTACAGATCAACAGGGAATCGCCAGGGCTACAATCAACAATATAAAACAGCTGCAGCGCTGGTCGCCAGAATCGCCCAAGCTTTATAGCGTACGCGTATCTACTGCCGAAGATGTGGTAAATGAAATGATCGGTTTTAGAAACCTGGCTGTAAAAGGAACGGAGATTTACCTCAATGATAAGCCGGTTTTTTTAAAATCCATCAGCTTTCACGAAGAGATTCCACAGCGTAAAGGTCGCGCTTTTTCTGAGGCCGATGCCGTGATGCTTTTGTCTGAAGCGAAGGCATTGGGTTGTAACATGATCCGTTTGGCACATTATCCTCAAAATGAATATACGGTACGTGCGGCCGAAAAAATGGGCTTTTTGTTATGGGAAGAGACACCAATCTGGCAGGGAATTGATTTTGAAAATCAGGAAACCAGAAAAAAGGCCGGAGCCATGATAAAGGAAATGGTGATGCGGGATAAAAACCGGTGTGCGCTCTCATTTTGGGGCATGGCAAATGAAACACAGCCTTCAAAAGCCAGAAATGAGTTTTTGAAATACCTGATCAAATGTTCAAAGGAGATTGATAGTACCCGGTTAATCACAGCCGCATTCGATTTAGTAAAGTTTGACCGCAACAGGCAATGTTTTGTTATGGACGACCCTTTCATTAAGGAATTAGATGTGGTAGTCATTAATAAATACATGGGCTGGTATCATCCATGGCCGGTTACACCTGATAAGGCCATTTGGGATGTGGCCAGAAATCAGCCTTTAATTATTTCTGAATTTGGCGCAGAAGCCTTGTACGGAAAAACCGGAGATGCTGATGTAGCGAGCTCATGGAGTGAAGATTATCAGGCTCAGCTGTATAAAGACAATCTGGAGATGTTTAAACACATTCCAAACCTGCGAGGAATTTCTCCCTGGGTATTGTTCGATTTTCGATCACCTTTCCGTTTCCATCCAACTTATCAGGATGGCTGGAATAGAAAGGGCCTTGTGTCAGACCAGGGATTCCGCAAAAAAGCCTGGTATATCGTAGCAGATTATTACAAAAACATTAAGTAAACATTTATATGAGGGATATTTTTTAAGTCTTCAGAACTACTTAAAACAGAAAAATATGCGCCCGAGTAAGTAACCCTTATTTCGCTAAAATTTCTATAACAATAACCCTTTAGTGCCTCCTTTGTACAAAAACAAACCATTTCCGTACAAAAACGAACCCTTTGGAATAGGCTTTAGCGGTAGTTTTGTACTAACCAGATATCACAACCAAATAATATGAGCATTCAACAGATCATTGATTTTCGGGCAGCTGTCATTTGCGCCAAGTCTGAGCAAAACATCACAGTTACCAGCAAACCATCAGGCCCATGATAGACTTCCAATCTCTTTAAGCTCATGCCTGCCCGGGCAGCAGAAAAAATAATAATTCGAATACTAACCATATATAATTCTACATGATAAAAAAAATACGAATCAGGCTCCAGGGCCACATTATAGTGCTTGTGCTGCTTTTATTGATGATAAACATCGGTTATGCGCAGGATCTGAAAAAAGTTACCGGTAAAGTTACCGATGAGAAGGGCGAGGTGCTCGTTGGGGTTTCCGTAAGGGTTAAAGGAAGCAATACGGGTACTTCTACTGATAAAGACGGAAATTATACCTTGCAGGCGGCACCTGCTGCTATTCTGGTATTTTCTTATGTTGGTTTTAGCAACCAGGAAGCAAGCGTAAATGCCTCAGGGATAGTTAATGTAAAAATGGCTAGCGATAAACAGCTGGATGAGGTAGTAGTTGTGGGCTATGGTACCGCCAAGAAAAAAGACTTGACCGGAGGTTTGGCTGTAGTAGGAAAGGAGCAGATCAATATGGTTTCTACGCCGAACCTCATGGATCGTTTGGTTGGGCAGGTAGCAGGTTTTAATATCACAACAGGAAATGCTGCACCCGGCCAGGACCAGGCTTTACTGATCCGTGGAGAGAACTCATTATCGGCCAATAACTCACCGCTAATTGTTTTAGACGGGATACCTTACAGCGGATCATTGGTAGACCTTGACCCCAATAATATTGAAAACCTGACCATTTTAAAAGATGCATCGGCGGTGGCCATTTATGGTGCCCGAGGATCTAATGGTGTCATCCTGATCCAGACAAAAAGAGGGATGTTGGGTAAAGCACAGGTTGCCTATCGCGGGCAATTAGGCTTTGCTGAGCCAATGCAACGGATTGATGTAATGGGACCAAACGAATTTATCCGCTTGAAACAGGATATCGGTCGTTTAAAATCAGGGTATACCGGCGATCAGCTCGATCCTATTGCCGGAAACATCATGAGTGTAACCGAGCGTGAAAACTATAAAAATGGCATTACCCATAACTGGCAAGATTATATCTTTAAAAGGGGAATAACGATGGACCATCAGTTAAGTATCTCTGGTGGCACGCAAAACACCAAGTACATGGCGGCAGCTTCTTCGCTCAGTCAGGAAGGTGTGGTTTATAATTCGAAGCTTTCGAGACTGAATGTCACTGCTAATATCGACCAGACCTTTAATAATTGGTTAACTGTTGGCCTTGGTACCCAGTTTTCGCAAAGAAATGATGGAGGCATTACGCCGAACATTGAACATGCCATCAAAATGAGCCCTTATGGTAAATACATAGATGCTGCGGGTTATTATGTTCCCGAGCCGATGGAATCGTCGCTGATTGTTAACCCCATGCGTAATGTGAATGCAGACCAGGATAGAATAAACCGTAGCTTTTTTCTCAGTGGTTATGCAGATATTAAATTACCATTGAAAGGACTTTCTGCACGATCAAATTTCGGTTACAACTACAGGAGCAGCTTTACAGGCACTTACTATGGAAGAAATACCTTTGATGGACGCGAGCAGGCCGGTTTAGTTGGTGGCAGGGCATCTATCAATAATGGGCATTATAATGATTATACCTGGGAAAACGTTCTGAAGTATGAGCGCACCCTCGGCGATCACCGTTTTGATGCTACAGGCTTATTTAGTATGCAACAAACCAAAAGTGTTGGTTCATCGCAGAGCGGTGAGGGTTTTGTAACCGATAACACCAGTTATTACATGATGAGTACAGCGGCACGCAACCTCACCATGTCATCAAATTTATCAGAAACAGCACTTTTATCTTATATGGGGCGGATCAATTATGGCTATAAAGGGAAATACATCGTAACCTTTACGGGCCGCTCGGATGGTGCTTCCGTATTTGGCGAAAACAATAAATATGCTTTTTTTCCATCAGCTGCCCTGGCATGGAATATCGGTGAGGAAAGTTTTATTAAAGATAAGCTAAACTGGATCGATTTACTCAAAATAAGGGTTTCCTATGGTGCTAATGGTAACCAGGCCATGACGGCTTACCGAACACTAGATCGCCTTTACTCGAGCGTAAAATACATCTGGGGCGATGGCGGAACGGCCGTAAATACCGCTTACCTTGCTGGCGATGGTGTTGGTAATCCCAATCTGAAATGGGAAACAACTTATACCACTAACGTTGGTCTGGATTTTCAGTTGTTTAAAAACCGTTTAAGCGGTACAATTGATGCCTATCTGTCGAGAACGAAAGATTTATTGATGACCCGTACCGTTCCGATCATGAACGGTTACAGTAGAATCTGGGATAATATCGGCCAAACCCAAAATAAAGGATTCGAGATTACCTTAAACTCGCTCAATATTGATGCAAAAAAGTTTAAATGGAATTCGACAGCTGTTTTCTCCTTAGACCGCGATAAGATTGTAGAACTCAGGGGCGATGGACTGGACGACGTAAATAACAGTTGGTTTATTGGTAAACCGCTACGGGTTTTTTACGATTATAACATGGTCGGCATTTGGCAAAAAGGCGAAAACTATACCGTTCAACAAGGTGCGGCAGCAGGCGCTGCCAAATTAGAAGATGTGGATGGTAATGGGCTCATCGATTCTAAAGACCGCAAAGTAATTGGCTCTAAGATGCCAAGGTATACCGCCTCATTAAGCAACCGATTAAGCTACAAAAACTTTTACCTGTCGGCATTGGTAACGGGGGTATTTGGCGTTTGGCGCGATGATAATATGGCCAATATCGGTTCGTGGACTTTCGGAATAACCAACTACGTGCACAATGCCAATTACTGGACGCCAGAAAATCCGGAAGCAACAATTGTTTCGCCGGGATATACCAACAACTTCGGGCATGGCTACTATAAAAAAGTTTCTTATGTACAGGTAAAAAATATCACCCTTGGGTATCGAATAGCACAACAGCTGGCCAAAAAGCTGGGTGTAAATGGTATTGATGTTAACGTGAGTGTTAACAATCTAAATACAATTTCGAACATCAGGCAGGTGCTCAATTATGATAATACCTGGATGGCCTCGTATCCAACCGCCCGGTCTTATATGTTCGGTTTAAACGTAAATTTCTAACGCTTTTTATCACATGAAAAAAATTATAAAAACAGGATTGGCACTCATCATATTGTTTTCGGCAATGGGGTGTAAAAAATTTCTGGTAGAAGATTTGAAAACAGAATTGGCACCAACCAATACTTATACCAGTACTTATGGGTTCGAAGTAGGAAGTGCAGGCTTATACGCCCTTACCCGCTCAGAATACAACACTTTTGGCGAAGGCGGTGCTTATATCCATAATGGGGCATGCCCTTACGAGGCTTTACAAGCGGCAACAGATATTGCTGATGTAATCAACAGCGATGCATCACTGCTGCCTTTCGCCAATCTCACCTTAAACTCATCAGAAAGGTTTGTTGGCACGTACTGGAACTGGGCATACAGCATTATCTCGTCGGCTAATTTAATGCTCATTTATTCGGAAAAAAATACCAACTGGGATTCCCCTTCCGATAAAGAACGTTTTCAGGCAGAGGCCAGATTTTTCCGCGCATATGCTTATCGCACCTTGGTATATTTATATGGAGACGTACCTTATGTAGAAACCATTTTATACGATTTTAAACTCAATTTTACCCGCACACCAAAAGCAGAGGTTTTGGGACATATTATTGACGATTTGACTTTTGCCAGCCAGCACTTACCTGCAAATCCAGATCAGGTAAAAGATGGGAAGCTTACCAAATGGGCTGCTTACCATCTACTGAGCGAAATGCACCTGCTGAACAAAGCCTATGTACCTGCTGAGCAAGCTGCACTCGCGGTAATCAACAGTGGCTATTATGGCTTAATGAAAACACGATTTGGCGTAAATAAAGACAAGGCTGGAGATGTTTTCAGTGATCTGTTTCTGGAGAATAACCAGAACAGGTTAAAAAACGCAAACCGGGAAAGTATCTGGGTTTTACAGTTCGAATTTAATACTGTAGGTGGTGGTACCAATTCAGACGATTGGAGCCGCAGGGCCTGGAGTCCAAATTATTCTACCATGACGGGTTTCGTTTTAGCAGATACCTTAGGTGGAAGGGGACTTGCACAGCTCACACCGATGAAGTGGTGGGTTGGAACCGCAGGTACAAATGCTACAGGTAATGTTCCGGGGATTTTTGAGGCAACGGATATCCGTAATTCCAACTATAACATCAAACGCAACTGGTACTATAATAACCCTGGCGAAACCGCTCTATATGGCAAAAAAGCAAATATTACCGAACAAACCTGGTTTTCTACCAAAAGTTTATTTCCCGCAATCACCAAGTTTTTTTACGGGCGGGCAGAGAACCTTGGCCTAACCGGAAGTTATAAAGACCGGGTGAAATTTAGACTGGCAGAAACCTATCTGCTGCTTGCAGAAGCTTACTTAGGACAAGGAAACCCGGCGAAAGCCGCTGATGCCGTAAATGAGGTGCGTAAACGTGCTGGTGCCTCGGTAGTAGGCGCAGGCCAGATGACCATGGATTTTCTCCTCGATGAACGGATCAGGGAGCTGGTGGGAGAGGAAAGCCGCCGTTTTACATTAGTACGTACCAACAAGCTGGTAGATCGGGTGAAACTTTATAATACGGCAATTAAAGATAAGGTGATGGACTTTCATGCCTTATGGCCAATTCCACAGTCAATTATTGATGCAAACCGTGATGCAGTATTTCCTCAAAACCCGGGTTACGGTAAGTAGTGCTAAGTGTGCTAAAATAGAATAATTTAAAATGAATACTTATGCTATTATCAGATGAAAAAAAATAGATTTTTATATAAAACATGGCCTTTACTGTTTTTATTGATCGGTTTTACAGCCTGCAAAAAGGGAGTCAGCGACATTGAAAAAGTTGAAGAACAATTGGCACTGCAGCTATCTTCGGCGAATATAACACTTGATGAAAATAACCTCAGCAAAGAAATTGTCACCTTCACCTGGCATCCGGCGAGACCGCAATCAGATGATCACTTGGTTTCTTACATCACCAAATTGGATCTGGTTGGGAACAACTTCGGATCGGCTACCGCTATTATGAATTATGAAGATGATGGAACATTTAGCAGAAGTTTCACTTCTGAACAGTTACAAAACTGGGCAAATCAGAAATGGGGCATTCCTACTAACAAGTCCTTTACACTGGAGTTCAGGGTTGTTGCTCAATGGGAGGGTGGCGCCACTTTTGAATCGCCTGAAGTGAGAACAGTACAGGTTAACGTAACGCCTATCCGAACAGTTGTTTTTGATGCCGATAAAATATTTTTGGGTGGAAGCGCTGTTCCGGGATTGAGTAAGGTTGAAATGCCTAAAACTTTAGAGAATTTGAATCAGTATGCCTACCTGATCGACCTACAGCCTGGTGAGCTACAAATTCCTGTCGAATATAATGGCGCAACAAATTATATCGCCTCTGCTGATGCGGCTACGACGGTAAAAGACGGGACCGCTATTGGCATAAAAATGCGTGAAACTGCCTTTTCATGGAAAATTGAGACGGCCGGGAAATACCGCGTTGTGGTAAACATGCAAAAGGCCACCGCAATCATCTATTCTCCGGCCCAGGCTTTGGCACCAAAGGTTGTAACCTGGAGCGGAGATGGCGGAATTGCCCAAACAACCACCATCGCTGAGTTATGGATGCACGGAGCTGTTAATAGTTTTGGAACCCCGATAAAAATGGACTGTAAGGTGAGTCTGGCCGATCCGCAGATTTTGGTATACACCGGAGGCAGGGTGGGTAAAACCAAGTTTATTGTTTACGGAGGTAATGATAACAATAAAAACCTGGCCTACGCATTCAGCTGCCCGCTTACCGCTACAGGTACTGCACAAGAACTTACCATCCTGCAGGGCACTGTTGCATCACTATTTGGAGGGTCCACCAGTGCACAGCGCAATTCTTATTATACTATTCCATCTGGTACAAATGTGATTGTATTCGACCTGCGTAACATGACCATACTGGCAGAAAAACGATAAAATAAATGACAGGTTGTTTCCCTTAGCCACAATTGATGGGACCTCATAAAAATGAAAAGATGAAAAAAATGAACTATAAAATACTGATTTCACAAGCATTATTAGCCCTGATGGGTGTTATGGGCTTTGCCTGTAAAAAAAATGTCGATGAAGAAACGGCTAAGGCTGAAGGTACTTTGGTTAAACCTAAGTACAACAGGAGTGCTGTATTTCGCAACCCGCTTAACGGTTGGGTAATGTACGGCTCGGGTTCGGGTAACGAATCCTATTGGGATACCGAATATTATGTCCCCGATTTAGGAAAAAGAGTTAAGGCGATAGATTATGCTTCTGCCTGTTATATCCGAACCAGCTGGGCAACGTTTAATCCCTCAAACGGCGTTTATGCATGGCGAAATCCAGGTTCAGCACTTTATAAAATGATTAAAGGTGCAGAAAGCAGAGGTTTGCCAATTGCTTTCAGGATCGTTGTGGATGGTCGCGACCAGGGTTTAAATACCCCGCAGTTTGTATTCGATGCCAGAGCGAAGTATTACCTGGAAGACAGTAAATTCCCTAGCCGCCGTACGCCTTATCCTCAGGATCCAGTTTTTCAGCAATATTATACGAAATTTATTGAAGAACTGGCCAAGGATTTCAACGACCCGGTTCGTACTTCTTTTATCGATGCCTATGGCTTGGGTAAATGGGGCGAGGCACACAATGTAATCTATGAAGATCCCAATACCTCAACTGATGCAAATACCGAAGCGCTTAAGGAACAGGTTTTTGACTGGGTAACCAACCTCTATACAAAGAATTTCGATAAAGTGCCGATGGTAATCAACTATCACCGCTTAATAGGTCACCCGGCAAGTTGGGGCGCAGCCAATGTAAATAGCGATAAACTTTTAGTGAAATCAATTAACAAAGGTTACATTTTAAGGCAGGATGCTTTCGGCATGAGCGATTACTACCAAAGCTGGGAAAAAAACTTTGCCAAAACATGGAGTTTTAAATGTCCGGTTATTATGGAAGGAGGCTGGATTACCACAGGCACTCACCGCTACTGGACCGATCCGAATGGTAAATATAGGGAAGATCATCCTGAAGATGTACGCCAGGGCGAATTTGATGCCTCAGCAGACGCAGCAGTGAACATGATGGATTTCCGTGTTGGAGAAATTGAAAGCTGGTTTACCAAGGCATTCAACTTAACACAACGCTTTGTTTCTGAAGGTGGCTACCGTTTATATCCGGATCAGGTGTATCTGCCCGAAAAATTGGCCAGTGGAAGGGAAACCACCATTACACACCGTTGGAGAAACATGGGCTGGGGTTACTTTCCAAACAACATTAAGCAATGGAACTTCAAATATAAGGTGGCTTTTGCACTCCTTGATGGTAATAACAACGTGAAGAAAGTTTTTGTTGATAGCAAAGCCGAACCATCAACCTGGTTGAAAAATAACCCTGCTACATACGAATTTAAGCTAAGCGCAGGTGTTCCTGCAGGAAATTATACCTGGGCAGTAGCCATTGTTGATACGACAAAAGAAAATCAACCGGGGATAAAAATTGCTGTAAATGGCGATTTAACTTCCACCGGGTGGCTCAAGCTGATAGATGTAGCTGTTCAATAAGAAGGTCTTATCGAAGCGCTTGTTTGCTGCTGGGTAAAAGAGCACTTCGATTTAGAAATGATTGACACCATCATTTAGTGATTTCCCTTCCAGGCGTGTAACATCGTCAATATAAAAGAGAATAGAAATCGAAATAAATTTATAGATAAAAATTTTAGTGGTAATTTCAAAATCCAATACTTTACCTGCTTCTGCTTCAACTTTATGGATATCCGGAAAATCATTTGTTTGCTATTTTGTTTTAATGCATTTCTGTTAAAGAGTGCATTTGCGATTGATATTTCCAGGTATCGTTTTCACGTGATGCCCGAAACATTCTATTACGGAGGCATTCAGAGCATCACTAAGGACAGCCTGGGGCGAATCTGGTATACCGGTCCTGATGCTGTTTTTATGTACGACGGCAACAGCTTTTATCAGTTAAACGAACTGGCCTCATTGAGTAATCCGAAGGTAAAGTGGGCTTATGGCTCGCTTGTAACCGATAAAAAGGGCGGATTGTTTTTGGCAACCAACCACGGTTTGTTAAGGTTTAATTTCGAACGGTTTAATTTTGATTTAATTCTTCCAGGGAAAATCCGCTCAATCTGTCTGCATGATGATGGTAGTGTCTATATGCTTTCGGGCGATAGCCTGTTAAAGTATAACCAGCAAAACAAGGCGGTCAAAAAAATTAAACTGCCTACCAGCAAATATTTCAATAGCGTAATTAGCCTGAAGGGTAATATTTATCTTTCGCAGGAAAATTTGTTGTATAGGTTTGATATCAAAGCATCGCGCTTTAACATTTTTGTCGATTTGGGCAAAACCTCAAATGTAGTTAACGATGCACTGGCCTATCATGGCGATTACTATTTCCTCACACAATACAGTGGTATATTCATTACCGATGCGAAGGGAACCATTAAAAAAAATATTCCAATAGTGACCGGAGGGAACCAGGCAACTATGGCTAAAAAGATTTTCATCGATCAGGTTGGAATGCTGTGGGTAGCTACACAGTCGGGACTTTTGCTTTACGATCCGAGGACAGAAACAAGCAAACTGCTCAAAATGAACCTGAACGATGCTTTTTCCCTGCCAAATAATTCGATCTGGACCATTTATAGCGATCCAGATCAGGGTGCCTGGATCGGAACTTATGGTGGCAAAATTGCTTATTGTTCACTCTATGATGCATATGTGCGCTATTTTACACCGAGCCCTGGGGGGCTTAACCATCCAATAGTTAGCGGTTTCCAGGAAGACGACCTGGGCAATGTTTGGATTGCAACCGAGGGAGGCGGGCTTAACTATTGGAACAGAAAGGAGGATACTTTCCGTCATTTCACCAAAGGCGAAGTTAACTCCATCAATTCCAACATGGTAAAGCGCTTAGAATTTGATCCTGAGCGAAAACACCTGTTTGTATCTTCTTTTAATGGTGGCATTTCTGCCTATGAAATGGCGACCGGGCGCTTTAGCAACCTGGATATACGCTCGCCAGAAAGTAAACAGCCCTTAGCCGTGTATGATTTTGTACGTGATGCCGAAGGTACCTGGTGGATGACAGATCCTGATAAAACCTTCTTTCACCGGAAGAAAAACCAGCCAGCGTCAGCAACTGAAATCGTGAATCTTATTGGTTTAAACGGTCAACCGATAGATGTAGAAATTGAGGCCATTTCGCTTGATCAGCAACAGCATTTACGGGTTGTTAGCCATCAGGGATTGTACATTGCAGATCCCAAAACCCTAAAAGTGCTGCGGCATTATGTCATCAAAAATGGCCCATATGCGGTTAATCACCTTTGTAGCTATTATGAAGCATCAAATGGCGATCTTTGGCTCGGCACTTCCGGAAGAGGAGTCAACATTTTAAAGAAAGATGGCCGATACCTTAATTTCAATGGTGCAAATGGCTTCCCTCCAAAGATCGTTTTCGGCATTCTTGAAGATGATGCTTCTGGAAATATTTGGTTCAGTACCAATGATGGACTGTATTTTTTCGATCAAAAAAATCAAAAATTTGAAAAAGCCAGGTTTTATAAGGCAAACAGTTGCGGCTCTTTTTATCTAAGATCGGCCTATAAAACCAAAAACGGAGAGATGTTGTTTGGGGGAACAAATGGCTTTTTACTCTTCGATCCGCAATACCTGAACAAAAACCTACAAAAGCCGAAGGTATTTTTCACTGGCCTGCTCATCAACAACCAACAGGTGAGCAACATTTCCAAAGATTCGCCATTGGTGAAAGATATTTCTACTTTAAGCAATCAGGAAAACGGAAGGATTTCACTCTCCAGTAATCAGTCAAACATCGAAATCCGGTTTTCCTCAAACAGCTATCTATCGGCCGATAAAAATCAATTTTCTTATCGCATGGTCGGCCTGAGCGATAAGTGGCTCAAGATCAATACCAGTCAACATGCTGTACAGTTTTTTAATTTACCCAGTGGCGATTATACTTTTGAAATAAAGGCCTCTAATAATGATGGGCTTTGGGGCAGCGAGGTTTCGAAACTTTATTTTCATGTAAATCCACCGTTTTTCCTGTCGTGGTGGGCTTACTCCATTTATACATTAATTGTACTGGGGCTCCTGTTTTTCATTATGCGTTACTTTACCAATAAAAAGGTTTTTAAGGAACGGCTGGCTTTAGAAGCGATGAAGGAACAGAATATGCGGGATTTAAACCAGGCGAGGACAGATTTTTTTACGAATATTTCACATGATCTGAAGACACCGCTTACCCTGGTACTCGAACCCCTTAAACAGTTAAAAGAAACTGTGCAAAAAAATGATCATGCCACTGGTTATATGCAGTTAATTGAGAAAAATGTGGCCCGTATCCAGCGTACAATCAGTCAATTGTTACGCTTCAGGGAAATCGAAAGCCAGAAAGTGACGTTAAACCCTCAGGTTGGAGATTTTATCAGCTTCGTACACGATGTTTTTGGCCTTTTTGAACTTTACGCGAATAAAAAAGAGATTGAAACCAACATAACGGCACATGAAGATCATTTATATGTTGCCTTTGATTACGATATTATCGAAAAGATTTTGACCAATCTTTTCTCCAATGCCTTAAAATATACCTCGAACAAGGGTTATGTTGGCGTACGGATTTGTCAATCTACAGCGGAAGAAAAACTGCGTCTGGATGTTATGCCAGATCATCAGGACCGGGAATATATTTCTGTGGAGGTATTGAACACCAGTATCGGGTTTTCTGAAGCGCAGATTGCTACCTTATTTACCTCTTTTAATCGTTTGTCGTCTTACCGGCCAACTTTTGAAGAAAGTTCAGGGCTTGGCCTTGCTATTGTCAAGGAACTTGTGGATGCCATTGAGGGGAAAATCTGGATGGTGAATAAAACCAATAAAGTTTCTTTTACCATGATGCTCCCACTCAAAAAAGAAGCGGGCTCCGGCGATATGCAGTCAAGCGTATATGATTATACCATCTCAGAGATAGACGATATCCTGTTAGAAGCTGAAGAACCCGATCATACACTGAAAAATGCCAGAAAAGCCACCAGCATCTTACTGATTGATGATGACCCTAATCTTCGGAATTATCTGGAACGGCGACTGTCTGAAAAATACAATGTATATATGGGCAGCGATGGAATGGAAGGCATTATTAAGGCCGAAAAGATCTATCCGCAACTGATTATTACCGATCTGGTGATGCCTAATACCAATGGATTTGAGGTTTGCAGCCATTTGCGGCAGAATTTTAAAACCAGCCATATCCCTATCGTAATGATATCTGGTATGGGCGATGTGCACCAGAACAAGACCAAAGCGCTTGAACATGGAGCCACGGTTTTTATCGACAAACCTTTTGAAGTAGAATACCTCATTCAGCAGATTGATACCATTTTGAAAAACCAGCAAGAAATGCGCGAAATGTACAGCAAGCGCCTGGTGGTCGATCCATCTAATGTTACCATTACCTCAATGGATGAGGAACTGCTGATTAAGGCCATGAAATTTATTGAGCAGAATATGGCCAATCCCAATTATTCGGTCGACGGTTTTGTGTCGGATATGAACACAGGAAGAACAATTCTTTATCAAAAAATCAATGATATTGTTGGCATGTCTATCAAAGAATTTATTTTAAATATCAGATTGAAAAGAAGTGCCTATTTGCTCGAACATGCAGATTTAACCGTGGCAGAAGTTGCTTATCAAACCGGGTTTAACAACGCAAAATATTTTAGTGTTTGTTTTAAAAAACAATTCGAAACCAGTCCGTCTGAATATAAAAAACGTTATAGCGCTGAAAGCAATACAGTGTAACATAATAGGCGTTGGACATATAAGCTACCTAATCGGACATAGCAAAAAAGATTTAATATCATAAATAAAGGGAGCAGTTGCATATTTCAGCATCCCATTTTAACCAAATAAATACCATGAACCATTTAAAGTTTTTTCTTTTCACTTTTCTCACAACATTCCTTTTAAGTACGCTGCAAAGACAGGAGGTGCTTGCGCAAAACCAACTTAAGGGCATGCACCCACAACAACAGATTGATTTTGTTAAAAGGCAGCTCAAAGCCAAAAAAGAACCTTATAGCTCAGCTTATAAAGCACTGATCAGCAAAGCAGATTCTGCCTTGCTGGTAGAGCAGCATGCAGTAGCAGATTTCAGCATTCCCGGATTTTACCAGGACAAGGATGGCCACCGGAAAACCTCACTGGCTCTTCAGGTAGATGGTTTTTCGGCTTATAGTTGTGCCCTGGCCTATCAACTGAGCGGGAAAACCAAATATGCCGATAAAGCGATTTATTTTCTCAATGCATGGGCATCCATTAACAAAAAATATTCACAATTAGATGGTTCGCTGGTAATGTCTTACTCTGGTACCACCCTAATGATCAGTGCAGACTTGCTTAAAAACTATAAAAAATGGAAGCCGCAAGATGTTGTGCAATTTAAATTGTGGACTAAAAACGTTTTCCGGGAAGCAGCAAATAGCATTCGTTTCCGCAACAATAACTCAGGCGATTGGTCCCGGCTGGCTTCCATACTGGCTGATACCTATCTCGATGATCAGGAAGATTTACAGAAAAATATTGCGCTGATTAAAAATGATCTTTTCGATAAGATTTCACCAGATGGTCACATGGTTGAAGAAGTAAAAAGACAGGGCAAAGGAATCTGGTATACCTATTTTTCGCTGGCTCCGCTAACGGCTTCGAGTTGGGTGATCTATAACCAAACCGGTGAAAATCTTTTTGCCGCAACAAAAAACGAGGCATCATTTAAGAAATCGCTTGATTATTTGCACTACTATAACCAGCATCCTGAAGAATGGAAATTCTTCAAAAATCCTGCAACGGGAGCGGTGTATACAGAAACGGGCTTCTAGCCAGCCAATCTTCTGGAGGCCATGAACGGCATTTATTCCGACGCGGAATATGAGAAATACCTGGCGCCATATCGCCCGATCATGTATCCTAAACACGATTATGCCTGGACATTTCCAACACTGATGCCTTTACGTTTAAACGGATACCAATAAATCAATCCCATGAAAAAATATTTAAGAACCCCCTTTTTAATAGCCTGTACACTCTTCGCTGGATTATCTGCAGTAGCACAACAGCAAAAACAGCCTATGCCGCCAGCACTCACCGCCAATGGTTTCAAACTGGTATGGGCCGAAGAATTTAATGGCAATGGTGCGCCCGATCCGGCTAACTGGACCTACGAACTTGGATTTGAACGCAATGAAGAATTTCAATGGTATCAACCAGAAAATGCCAGATGTGAAAACGGAAAATTAATCCTCGAAGCAAAAAGGGAGAAAAAGACAAATCCCAATTTTAAGGAAGGAAGCAACGATTGGAAGAAAAACCGCAAAGAAGCCGATTATACTTCCGCCAGTATCAAAACACAAGGACTGCAAAGCTGGCTTTACGGCAGGTTTGTGATGCGTGGTAAAATTGATATCCGCGATGGCATTTGGCCAGCCTGGTGGACATTGGGAATAAAAGGATCGTGGCCTGCAACGGGCGAAATTGATATGATGGAATATTACCGGAAAAAACTGCTCGCCAATATTGCCTTTATGGGAGCCGATCGAAAAGATGCCTGGTTTAGCACGGAGAAAAATATCGATTCCCTGGGCGGTCAGGCCTGGGCGGATCAATTTCACATTTGGCGAATGGACTGGGACGAGAACAGCATTGCACTTTATGTAGATAACCAGCTCTTAAACAAGGTGCTTTTAGATAAGCTGGTGAACCAGAATGGTACCAATATTAATCCTTTCAAACAACCGCATTATATGTTGCTCGATTTGGCAATAGGTGGAAAACAAGGTGGAGATCCTTCAAAAACATCCTTTCCGGCCAGGTTCGAAGTAGATTATGTAAGGGTTTACCAAAATAATAAATAATAAAATAAAAATATGAAACACATGAATTTTAGACACTTGCTTTTAATATTAATACTTACTGGCTGCTGCGGATACAGCGCTTTTTCTGCGCCAACGCATGCTAAAAGAGATTCGGTTCTGCAAAAGACAAACATTTTTAAAATGATGCAACGGGTGGCAGACTGGCAATTGGATACCTGGAAAAATAAAGGTTTTAACCATCGAAAAGCCGATTGGACAAATGGGGCCTGTTATACTGGTATTTTCGCTTTTGGCAACATTAAAGGTAATGAACATTATCTTAAAACGCTGGTAGATATTGGCGATGAGCTGGCTTGGAATACCGGACATTTACGTTTTCATGCGGACGACTATTGTGTGGGGCAAACTTATGCTCAGCTTTATAGTAAATTTAAAAAGAAAAAGATGATTGCTCCATTTATTTTGCAGGCAGACAGCATTGTAAATCAACCACATAACGAGCCTTTAAACTGGAAAAATAAAATCCAAAACAGAGAATGGGCCTGGTGCGATGCCCTTTTTATGGGTCCTCCTGCTTTAGCTTATCTGAGCACTGCTACCAAAGATGAAAAGTACTTAAATACTGCAGTAAAATTGTGGTGGAAAACCACCGAATTCCTCTACGACCCAACAGAGAAGCTGTTTTTTAGAGATGAAAGTTTCTTTAACAAAAGAGAAAAAAACGGTCAGAAAATATTTTGGTCGAGGGGCAATGGATGGGTGTTGGCTGGTTTGGTAAGGGTACTCGAAAATACGCCGAAAAACCATCCCGACAGGGCTAAATTGGTACAACTCTATAAAGATATGGTGGGTAAAGTTGCCAGCTTACAGCAGCCAGATGGTAGCTGGCATGCATCATTATTGGATCCCGCGAGTTTCCCGGTTAAGGAGATGAGCGGTACAGGTTTTTTTAGCTATGCAATTGCCTGGGGCTTAAACCATGGGCTTTTGGAAAAGAAGCAATATCTTCCTGTGGTAGAAAAATCATGGAAAGCTCTGGTATCTGCTGTTCATGATGATGGCATGCTGGGTTATGTGCAACCTATTGGCGCAAGTCCGGATGCTGTAAATGCAAACAGTACAGAGGTTTACGGTGTGGGTGCGTTTTTGTTGGCAGGAACTCAATTGTATGAATATGTAAAATCGCAGGAGAAGGCCCCTAAAAATTAAAAAGAATGAAGATTGACATCAAAATAGAGCGATCTCCTTTAGCTAAACCCACAGCTCTTTTTCTGCTGCTGATCTGCCTGGTTACTGATCTTTTTGCTCAAAACCGGCAGGATACCTTACGCTTATTTATCATAGGAAATAGCTTTTCACAAAACGCTTCGGCCTTTTTGCCTCAACTGGCCAAAGAGAAGGGGAAAACCCTTATTATCGGGCGTGCCGAACTCGGTGGGCATTCACTCGAACAACACTGGGGTTATGTAGAAAAAGCAGAGGCCAATGTAGGCGATCTCAAGAGCAAACCTTATAATGGTAAATCATTAAAAATGTTATTGGGGCAAGGGAATTGGGATATTGTTACTATACAGCAATATTCTTTCCTCTCGGGCGATTCCTCGAGCTATTATCCCTATGCCAACAAACTGGTTGCCTATGTAAGAACACTACAGCCTCAGGCCCGTATCGTAATCCATCAAACCTGGGCTTACCGTTCTGATGCAAAGAAGTTTGGGCGTATAAGTGAAGGCATAACCGCGAAGAATCAGGAAGAAATGTGGCAAAAATCCCGTGCAGCTTATCATCTCCTTGCAAAAAGGATCAATGCACATATTTTACCAGTTGGTGATGCTTTCGAAATGGTGGCTACCGATAAAAAATATGCTTTCAAGCCCGATGTTTCATTTAATTATGATCATCCAGTTGCGCCAAATTTGCCGGATCAGACCAATTCGCTAAATATCGGGTACTTCTGGAACAAGGATCAATTAAGCTTCGACCCTAACCACGCCAATGATGCAGGGAAATATTTAGGTGGATTAATCTGGTATAGCATATTGTTTAATGATGATTTGAAAAACATCTCTTTCAAGCCCCAACGGGTATCTGATGATTTTGCAGCTTACCTGAAAAAGGTGGCTAGCAAAGTTGTGAGGAAAGCGCATGATGGACAATAAGAATATGGTGTCTATCAACAAATGATTTTCGTAAGTTTTTGCCCTCAGTATCAGTCTGAGGGCAAATTTAATCTAAATAATGCGCTAACTGTACAAAACCAAACCATTTCCGTACAAAAGTGAACCCTATGTAAGGGCTAAGTACTATAGATTTGTGTTAACCAAATAATAAACCCAACTAAGTATGATAACCCATTTCTCAAACATCCCGGCCATTGCCGACGAGGAAAACACAAAGTCTAAACTACAAGTCAGTAAAATAGAATGGCACAGGTATTTAACTGATGTTTCACGGCATAAGGTTTAAACCAAACGGCAAAATCAAATAATTGCTATTGTAATGCTTTCATATCTCTTTTCTTAAAATTCAGCTAATAAATCTACCCTTTTTTGGGATTTATGAGGACGCTTGTATGGTATCCTGAAGGTTAATTATGCGTGATAAAAAGTGTGATCATTTAATTCAATTGATTTTGCCTGAAGCATAAGTGTAAATAAAATGAGGATGCAACTTTAAAATCAGATAAAGAAGGCTTATCCTTTTCGAAAAAAATAATTCTAACCATATATCAAATAGATGATAAAAAAATTAAACCTCAGGCCCAAAAGCTGGTTTTTCGTGGTTATTGCAGTTTGGTGTCAGGCACATACACTTGCTGCCGAACCTATAAAAATAACGACCAGCGCTGTTACTACATCTCCCAAATTATTGTTTCAGGAAATAACCGGAACCGTTAAGGATGAGAAAAATCAACCGATTCCGGGTGCAACAATCAAAATAAAAGGAACCACCATCGGCGTTCAAACCGATCTGGATGGAAAATATAAAATCAACGTTAACCGAGGTCAGGTACTTGTTTTTTCTACCATTGGTTTTGAAAGCAAGGAAGTAACGATAGGTGCTTCCAGTGTAATTAATGTAACCTTAACATCTTCAAGTAATTCGCTTAATGAAGTGGTGGTAAATGGGTATTCTACACAAAGAAGATCGGCCGTTACCGCTGCCATCAGTACCGTTTCAGGTGCCGATTTATTAAAAGCACCAGTAACCAATGTTAATAACGCTTTGGCCGGGCGGGTACCTGGTTTGGTTGTACAGCAAACCTCCGGACGGCCGGGGATTAACGGCGCAGCTTTATATATCCGTGGACAGGTTTCTCCCTTAGCAACGGCACTTATTATTGTGGATGGTGTTGAACGGACTTCTTTCGGCGATATCGATCCAAATGAGATTGAAAGTATCAATATATTAAAAGACGCATCATCTACGGCTTTATATGGTTTAAAAGGCGCCAACGGCGTATTTGTAATCACCACGAAAAGGGGAGTAGAGGGGCCGGCAAGGGTAACCCTTTCGGGTAACGTGGGCATTGTTAGTGCCACATCCCGTCCTGAGATTCTGGGCGCCTACGAAAGCGCGATGTTGCTTACCGAAGGCCAGCTTAATGTTGGTGAAGCCCGCACATTTACCGATGAAGATTTAGCCACATTTAAGGCCGGAAACGGTAATCCGTTGCTTTATCCAAATGTGATGTGGTACGATGAATTGGTTAAAGACCATTGGATGCAGAACCAGCAGAACCTAACCATATCAGGCGGTAGCGAAAAAGTAAAATATTTTACTTCTTTTAGCCACCTGCGCGAAGATGGAAATTTCAAGGAATTTAAAACACCTTTAGATTATTCTACCTCGCCGAGCTATAGCCGTTACAACTTCAGGGCCAGGGTTGGAATAGATCTTACGAAGACTACAAATTTTGAAGTTAACCTTGCTGGCAGGAACGAGCACCGCTACAGCCCGGCAGGTATGAGCGAATACAACGACCCTGCTGGTGTGGTGAGCAATGGTATAGAAGGGCTTGTAGGCAGGGCCTTGAAAATGCCATCGTGGGCAGCCCCATTTTTTAAAGAATACACCAACTCAGATGATCCTAAAGTAATTGCATTGGATGGAAACTATAACCACATCGTAAATTATGGACTGGGTGGGGTAAATGCTTTCAATCCTTATGCTTTGTTAACTTACGGGGGATATGCTTTTACCGATAACAATATTGCCGAATCGATTTTTACGGTACGCCAAAAACTTGATTTTATAACAAAAGGGCTGAGCTTAAAAGCGCAGTTCGGTTACGATGCTACGCAGTTATCCGGAAAGTTGCAAAGGGGAAGTACAGGATACCTCGAACTAAACCGGTCAACATTGGCACTTACACCAGTTGGTGGAACTTATAATGATTTTTTTGGCGCACCAGCTTATTCAAGAAGTGGGTTCACAAAAACGAACTTACAACTGTTTTTAACCTATGGCAGATCATTCGGTAAGCATAACTTGAGTGCTAATTTAATCGGTCAGCGCGAGCTTCAGGGCTCAGCAGCGGCAGCTGCCCCATATGCCAATCAAGGTATTATTTCGGAAGCAACCTATAACTATGGCAATAAATACTTTTTAACAGCCAGTGCTACTTACAATGGCTCAGAGAACTATGCCAAAGGTTATCGCTATGGCTTTTTTCCAGCTGCAACTGTAGGTTATAATTTGGCCAATGAAGATTGGATGAAAAAGTTTACCTGGATCAGTATGCTCAAAATACGTGGTTCGATTGGTAGGGTAGGGATTCCTAGTCCAGGTACAAGCCGGTTCTATTATCAGAATAGGTTTGGAGCAGGGGCAAACGTCGTATTTGGAAACCCAAACAGCAACTTCAGTGCGCCAACCTATACCCAATTGCAATATGGTAATCCATTTATCACCTTTGAGATTTCGTTAAAAAGAAATATAGGGCTTGATCTCTCTTTATTTAAAGATAAACTGAATATCACGGCAGATCTTTTTGATGATGAGCGTTCGGATATTTTAACTACCCGATCGGCAACCAGTTTTGCCACCTATGGGGCTACGGTTCCGAGTACCAATTATGGCATCAATTATAACCATGGATATGAACTTTCAGTAACTTATCGTGATAAGATTAATGAATTTAACTATTCCTTCACCGGAAGCCTGAGTTATGCACGTAACCAGCGCAGGGTACTAGACGAGGCACCCGGCCTTGCAGAGAACCTGCGGGTATCTGGCAAGCCTATCGGTACTTATTTCGGATACCATGTGCTTGGCTTTTATGCAGACCAAAAAGATATAGACAGCAGTCCGCTAAACAAAATAACGGCATATCCATCCATACCAGGCGATTTTAAATACCAGGATGTAAACGAAGATGGAATAATCAATAACCAGGATGTAGTGGCCGTTGGGCATCCAAACATCCCTGAATACAATGCCAGCTTAAATATGCAGTTCGGTTATAAGGGATTTCAGTTATCGGCATTGTTTAATGCGGTAACCAATGTGAGTTCTAACGTGGTGTTCCAAAGTGGTGGCCTTAACCAGTATTATGCACCGATGCTCGAAAGATGGACGCCTGGCAATACCAATGCCAGCTGGCCGGTAATCCGTCCGGGCCTGAATGCAAACCCTAACGAAAGTTTGAACGATTTTACACTGCAGGATGCTTCTTACATCAAACTGCGAAATGTGCAACTCAGCTACAGTTTGCCTAAAAAATGGATAACTGGACTTCGGTTAAGTAGCCTTACGGTATTTGTTAGTGGGCAGAATTTAAAAACCTGGACTAATTTCTATGGTATAGATCCTGAAAATAGTTTGTCGGGAAATGCTTATGCTTCATCCGTTGCCACCATTCCAACCACCAAGGTCTTCAATTTCGGTCTTAATTTATCACTTTAATTAAAGGTAGAATCATGAAAAAAATCATATATCTCTTGTTTTTAGTTGCCTCGTTAATTGGTTTTTCCTGCAAAAAGGATTTTCTACAACGCGATGTGGGGATCCAGAGCGATCTTGAAGAGGTTTTTAAAGACCCCTTGCTGACTTCCCGTTTCGGCGATTTTACTTATACGTTTTCCATTTCAGATTATGGCCGCCTGAGCGGTTATAAAGGAATGACTTCGCAATTTACAGATGAATCTATTGTTAATAACGGTCAGATTGAGGTAGCAGCGATGAATAGCGGCCAGTTTTTAGACCCCGGGGCTTCAGATGTAACAGGTATTTATGCACAAATGTACAGAGGAATCCGGAACGCAAACCTGATGCTGGCCAACATGGATAAAACCCCATGGACAGATCTTTACAATCCTAATTATATTAAAGGCGAGCAACTTTATCTCCGGGCGTATTTTTATTTTGAGCTTTTAAGGCGCTTTGGCGGGGTGGTTATATTAACCCAACCTCAGGATTTTACTGAAGCCTCAACAGACCTTCCGCGTGCGAGTTATGCGGAAACATTGGCGCTTATTTTGAGTGATCTGGAGCAGGCCACCACACTATTGCCATTAACCAATGCCGATTGGCCAAATCCTGCTGCACAGTCTAACAGGGCTACAGGAGCTGCAGTGATGGCGCTTAAAGCAAGAGCCTTGCTATTCGATGCCAGTCCGTTAAATAATCCCAACAATGATTTAGCCAAGTGGAAGAAAGCCGCAGAGGCATCGAAAGCAATTATAGACCTAAATAAATTTTCACTCGAGGCCAACTATGCCAACGTACTCACTGTGGCAAACTCTAATGAGTACATCCGGATCTGGCCGCGCGGAGGCCGTGGATTTATTGGTACCTACCTCAGCGATTTTTTGATTCCTACAAGTTATGGAGGAGCACAATCTAATCTTTCGCCCGTTCAGAATCATGTTGATCTGTATGAAATGGCGAACGGCAAACCGATTACCGATGTGACATCAGGCTACAATCCGCAAAATCCTTATCTCAATCGAGATCCACGGTTTTATGTCAACATCCTTTATAATAATGTTACCTGGCAGGGGCGTGCGGTACAAACCTGGCAATCAGAGCCTAATGCGCATGGTATAATCACCTATGGAACTGATATCAGCACTGCTACCTCCATTACTAAAACCAGCTATTACCTCAAAAGGCTATGGCCTGAAGCTTCGCGTTCGGGCTCTACTGCATCGGCGCTTCTGAATTATGTTTTCTACAGGTATGCGGAAGTACTGATTAATTATGCTGAGGCTTTAAATGAAGAAGCCGGTCCAACTGCCGAAGTGTATAACGCGGTGAACGCCATTCGTTTGCGGGCTAAAATGCCTGCTTTGCCAGCTGGCCTCAGCCAAGCTGAAATGCGCGAACGCATCAGAAATGAACGTGCCATAGAATTTGCTTTCGAAGACATGCGCTGGTGGGATATACTCCGCTGGAAAAAAGGACCGGAAATCGTGGCACAGTCAATGAAAGCCATGAAGGTGATTAAAAATGCCAATGGATCATTTAGCTACAGTGTGATAGAATTGCCTGCATTTAAAAAGGTATTCAACAATAACATGTATTTATACCCGATCCCGAGAGCAGAAATGAATAAAACCAGCGGCGCTTTAAAACAGAATCCAGGCTGGTAACCATTCAGTTATATATAATTTAAAAGATAAGAAATGACAAGATATACTAAATGTTCAGGCATAATTTTGGGCATCATATGCTATCTGTTTACCTGCACAGCTTTAGCACAAAATACAAATCAGAAGGTGTCTATCACAAAGGAAAACGATGGACAGATAGATTCAACTAATAAATTGATTGAAATCCCCTTCGGTACACGCAGTAGGGAAGAACTTAATTTTGCCCAGAGTTCGCTTCGGTATAACCAGCTCACAAAAGTGCCCATCAGTAACCTGTCTGGTTTACTCGCCGGAAGATTGAGTGGCTTTTTGTTCCGATGGACAGGTAATCAACCTGGTGGTGGCAACGTGTCCTACCAGATCCGTGGAAGGTCATCTTATGCGCAGGGCTCAACACCAGCTTTCCTGGTAGATGGAATTGAACGTGATTTCGAAGACATGGATATCAGCGAAATTGAAAGCGTAACCGTATTAAAAGATGCTGCTGCTTTAAACTGGTATGGGCTAAATGGAGGCAACGGCGCCATTCTGGTGACAACCAAAAGGGGAAAAGTTGGAGAAAACCTGATCTCTTTCGATGCCCAGGGTGGTTTTCAGTCGGCCAGCAACCTGATCAAGCCCTTAAATGCCTACGATTTTGCCACCCTGTACAATCGTGGCTTAACCAATATCGGGCAAACACCAGCTTACAGTGAGGCAGCCCTTGAAGGGTACAAAAATCATACAGATCCCTATTTGTATCCTGATAACAATTATTTAGATCGTTTTCTAAACAAACGGGCTGCTACCCAAAGGTATGCACTTACTTTTAGTGGCGGGAGCAACAAGGTGCGTTATTTTAGCTCTGTTAGTTACTTTAACCAGCAAGGACTTTTTAAAGAAACAGAAACGCCCAATTACGATTCTAATTACGGTTATAAACGCTATAACTTCAGGATCAATCTGGACTACGATGTGACCAAAATGCTTACGCTAACCTTATTGGCAGGGGTTAGAAGTGAAGTACGGAACGATGTCGGAGATGGTACTGCAACTGTATTTAACAACTTGTATAATTTGCCACCAAATGCGTTTCCTATTTTAAATGCGGATGGATCTTATGGTGGAACTTCACTCTTTCAGAATAATCCCCTCGGCCAGTTACAGGGCACAGGATTTTCGCGTACCACCACAAATATTTTACTGGCCAGTATCATGGCCGATCAAAAACTGGATTTTATAACGAAAGGCCTTTCTGCCAACTTATTCTTCTCTTATGATGGCTATGGTAATTATGGCGACGGACTATCTGAAAATTATGCTGTTTTCAATCAAACAGTAACACCTATACAAACCTATCGTACACCTGCGGTTATTGCTTATAGAACTGCGGCATTCCAAACCAATACCAAAAATAATGAGCTTTGGTTTGGCTTCGATTATAACAGGACTATTGGTGCAGATCATCAAATAAAAGCCAATGTGCGTGGGCAGCAATATATAAGTGCAGCGGTAGATCGGTTAGAATATCGCTCGCGTATGCTTGTTGGCCGTGCCGATTACAGTTTCAAACAGCGCTATATGCTGGGTTTCATAGCAAGTTATTCAGGATCAGAAAATTACGCTCCAGGAAGACGTTTCGGGTTTTTTCCGGCAGTATCGGCCGGATGGCTTATCTCCAAAGAAGATTTTCTTAAAGATGCCTCAGCAATCAGCTACCTTAAATTGAGAGGATCTTACGGGCGTTCGGGTAATATCGGGCCAACTTATGATGCCAGCGGGAATATCGTCAGATTGCCTTACCGTACGCTGTTTACCAGAGATGCAGGGCCATTCCTCGGTTCTACTTTTTCCACCTCAACAACAGCAAGATTGGTAAGTCCTGCCGGTAACCCGTTAACCACCTGGGAAAAGGTTGACCGATTAAACCTGGGTACAGATGTAGATTTTTTTAAAGGGGCGCTTTCTTTCTCTTTTGATTATTTTGATGAAAAACGAACAGACATTTTAGGCCCTGCAAATTTACCAGGTATCGTTGGGATAGCCATTGCACAGGTAAACTCTGGCAAGGTGAGCAGTAAAGGATTTGATGCCAGCGGTGCTTTTAATAAAAGAATCGGAGAAGTACTGATCAGTACCAACGCTAACTTTACCTATGCCAAAAACGTGATTCTAGAAAGGACCGAAAATGTATTGCCCAATCAATCTACAATAGGGCGCTATGTAAATGGCGGAAATTATTACGTTGCTGAAGGTATTTTTCAAAACCAGGCCGAAATTAATGCAAGTCCAAAGCAAACCTTGTCGAGCCTGGTGGTACCTGGCGATCTTAAATATAAAGACGTTAACAACGACAATCTCATAGATGCAAATGATGCTGTATCAAGCGACTATACCGATATTCCGAAAATATATTACGGCTTTGGTTTTAACATCAGGTATAAACAGTTTGATCTCGGCGCACAGTTTCAAGGCGTAGAAGGGCGAACAATTGATCTTTCTGATATTATGTATGCTGGTCCTAATGGATTGAACCAGTTGAACTTAGATAGCTGGACACCTGCCACTGCGGCTACAGCAAAATATCCACGCGTTGGAATCTCAGATAATGGGAATAATACCGCAAATTCTACTTTTTGGTTGTATTCAGGTGATTTTTTGAAGCTTAGATCCGCTGAAATTGGTTATAGCACTTCAAATAAATTCAACCAGCGCTTACGTTTTAAAGGTGCCAGGATTTTTGTAAGCGGCAATAATATTTTTACCATTTCCAAACTCAATGAGCTGGATATTGATCCCGAAACACCGAATGCAGGTCGTTTTTCCTCTTATCCCTACGTAAAAACCTTTGCCGTGGGTATAAATGTCAAATTTTAATTCAAAATGAAGATGAAAAAGAAACTATATGGTATGTATATCCTTCTGGCAGTTTTGCTAACGGGCCTTGGCGCTTGTAAGGATGAATTTTTTGAGCCTTCGTACAGTGAAGGCCCCGTAAGTGAAGAAGCAATCTGGAATACAGACAGGCGTGTGCGGGAGTATTTGAACAACGGATACAATTACATGCTGGCCAGATACAATGTTGACGGTTCGGGCGCATTAATGGCCAGCGGAAGTGATGAAGCTGTAAATTCAAATTTAAACAGCAATGTAAACGTTTTCAATAATGGTAACTGGAGCAGTTTAAGGACCTTCGATGAACAGTATACCAATCTTTATACCGGATTATGGGTGGTAAATACATTTCTGGAGCGATCACCCACGGCGGTTATCTTTCCGGCAAGCGATCTGCCCGCACTAAGGGGAGAGGCTTTTTTTCTAAGGGCTTTATTCCATTATGAGTTATTTAAGCGGTATGGCGGAATTGTGCTCGCCACCAGATCCTTTTCGCCGATAGAAGATCTGAACCTTCCAAGAAATACTGTTGATGATGTGGTAAAACAGATTGTTAAAGATTGCGATTCGGCAATCAGCCAGATTCCTGCAGCTTCTACCAAAGATTGGGATGCGGCCAATTACGGCCGTGCTACAAAGGCTGCAGGAATGGCACTAAAGGCCAAGGCGCTGTTGGTTTATGCAAGTCCGCTTTATAACCCGGGTAACGACCTGCAGCGGTGGCAGAATGCTGCAAAAAGTGCAAAAGATTTAATCGATTTAAACAAGCACAGCTTGTTGAGCACGGCGTTATTCCCGAGCTTATGGGACTATACCACCACCGCTACTTCTTACAACAACGAGGTTATTTTCGCCACACCAGCAAGCAATACCAATACAATAGAGTCGAATAACGCACCCATTAGTTTCACCGGAGGGTTGGGAAGAACAAACCCTACACAGAACCTGGTCGACGCCTTTGAAATGGCCAATGGTAAAGCCATAACAGATCCTGCATCAGGTTATGACCCGCAAAATCCGTATACCAACAGAGACCCACGTTTAAACCAGTTTATTGTATATAATGGAGCAAATTTTAAAACGGGAAGTTTAACCCGTGCAGTAGAAACTTATGAGGGCGGCCGTGATAATGTTCCTTCCAATGTAAACAGTACAAAATCAGGTTATTACCTGCGTAAATTTCTAAGTGGTAATGCAACTTACAACATCACAGGTACCACAAGCGTAAGAAGGCCCTGGGTATTGTTTAGGTATGCTGAAATCTTATTGATCTATGCAGAAGCTTTAAATGAATTTGGAGGTCCGAATGCAGAAGTTTATAATGCCATAAACGCTGTGCGCACCCGAGCAGGAATGCCTGTACTATCTGGCTTAACACAATCTCAAATGCGCGATCGGATTAAAAATGAGCGCCGTGTAGAATTATGTTTCGAAGAACAGCGGTTTTTTGATGTGAGGCGATGGAAAGATGGGGAAAGTAATTTTAACGGACCCGTTAAAGGTATAAAAATTACCAAGGTGGGTACTACATTAACTTATAGCCCTTTTGTAATTGAAAACAGGACCTTCACCAGTAAAAATTATTGGTATCCTTTTCAGCAGTCTGAAATCAATAAAGCAAATAAACTGATTCAAAATCCAGGGTATTGAGTATGATGTATAGAATAAAACTTTCTCCCCATCTAGGCAGATTTTTAATAAACAATCCGGTAAGAAAAATACTGATTTTTTTGCTTGCGCTAATCCTGTTTTCAGGTAGTTTATATGCACAGAAAACGGATAAGTTTATGGGAGAAATTGTCAATTACGATGAAAGCACTGTTCCTGCCTACACCTTACCTGAAATACTGCTCACCACAAAGGGAGAAAGGGTGAAAAACACCTCGATTTGGAAGAAACGAAGACCTGAGCTTTTAGCCCTTTTTGAGGAACATGTTTATGGAAAAACACCCGGTAGTTTTGATAGTTTGAAATTTATGGTAACTAATGAAAAAGCTGATGCCATGCAGGGAAAGGCCCATTTGAAGGAGATAAAGATTACTTCCTGGAATAAAGGGAATTCGATATCCTTTCCTGTAGTGCTCTTTATTCCAAACAAGCGGAACAAACCAGCTCCGGTATTTTTACTGATCAACAACCGGAGCAGCAGAAATACGGATCCAACAAGAGTAGAAAAGAGTACCTTTTGGCCTGCAGAGCTGTTGATCGACAGCGGTTATGCTATTGCTGCTTTTCATCATGGAGATGTAGCTCCTGACCGTAAGGATAGCTATCAGAATGGTGTACTGGCACATTTGTTTCCGGCAGAACTCGAAAAAGATAACGGAATGAAAGCAATCGGCGTTTGGGCCTGGGCCGCAAGCAGGGTAATGGACTACTTCAAAACCGATAAAGAAATCGATTTTAACAAAGTTGCACTCGTTGGGCATTCGCGGGGTGGTAAAACAGCTTTATGGGCCGCCGCCCAGGATCAACGTTTTGCAATGGTGTTTAGCAGTTGCTCAGGCAGTACAGGTGCATCGCTTGCAAGGCGTAAATATGGCGAAACAATAAGCCTGATCAATAAACAGTTTGGTTATTGGTTTAACAATAATTACAAGAAATATAGCAATGATGTAAACAGCCTGCCTGTTGATCAGCATATGCTCATTGGTCTCATTGCTCCACGGCCAGTGTATACCACCAATGCTACGGAAGATCGATGGGCAGACCCTTACGGCTCGTTTTTGTCATTAGTGAATGCCAAGCCTGTTTACGATCTCTATGGTAAGAAAGTTAACCTTCCTAAAGATATGCCCGCCGTGAACAGTCCCATAATTAATTCGGCTATGGGTTACCATTTCAGGGAAGGGAAACACGACCTCAACGTTTATGATTGGACAAATTTTATCCGCTTTGCCAAACTCCATTTTTAGTTATGCTAGTGGATGGATGCTGTGGCAAGTCGCTATTTTACAATATGTTGTGCTGGCATAGTCTAAAAAGATAAGATTGGTTAGTTTTAGTTAACGGAGGAACGCTGCAAAGCGCCTCCGTTTTTTGTTTCGTGCGCCGGGCATGGCAATCGACTATAGGGTTCAAGTCCCGAACACGCTTAGCAGTAGGAAGTGTTAGCTCGAGACAAGGGTGTCGTGGGTGACTGCGAATCTGAAGGAAGTCCGCGGCAAATATGGGGGCTTACGAACAGAAACTGTATACGAGGCGGATTTAGTCCGGGTGATGTTGCGAAACAAACAGAAGCCCAATACTGCACGGGGACTATTACGCAGATACAGAGGCCACATCCATAGGAAGTAGATTGTCTTACCCCGGGAGATCTGAATGAGTTCTGTCAATTGTAAGCGCGATTACAGGAGAAGAAACATTTGGCAGAGATGTTAAATGCCTCAATCAGAAGTCAGCAGCGGTCGTAGTACTGCATTTTTCGGATGCAGAAAGGACCAAATGTTAGGATGGCAAAGGAAACAGGAAGTTTATGGCAGAGCGTTTACAGCGGAACCACATTAGAGAACTGCTTATATGAGGGTAGGACGGAATCCGAGAGTAAATTATAAGAGGAGCTGAGCCGAGCCGTGCAACCAATGTACACAATGCCTGGGAAGGAGTTTTTTTTTAGTATTATGCTTGAAGAAATATTAGACATCCGAAATGTACAAAGAGCCTTTAGGCAGGTTACTGCCAATAAGGGTGCTGGTGGTATTGATGGTATGCAGACCGATGAACTTCGCGACTACCTGAATGCTAACTGGCAGGCATTACGGAGTGATATTTTATCAGGCCATTACCGACCGAACGCTGTAAGAAAGGTAGAGATACCCAAAGGCAGTGGTGGTAAGAGGATGCTTGGCATCCCAACGGTCATTGACCGGTTGATCCAGCAGGCCATCTCTCAATGGCTGAGCCCCAAGTACGAGGGCGACTTTTCCTCTGATAGTTATGGTTTCCGGCCAGATCGCAATGCCCATCAGGCAGTGTTAAAGGCTCAGGAATATCTTAACACAGGTTACACCTGGATTGTGGAACTTGACCTGGACAAATTTTTTGACCGGGTAAACCATGATAAACTTATGCATCTGCTGTCAGTAAAGATAAAGGATAAGCGGACATTGAAGCTTATTCGTCTTTATTTGAGTGTGGGGATCATGGAGAATGGATTGGTCAGCCCAAGAAAAGAAGGAACGCCACAAGGCAGTCCATTAAGTCCGTTACTATCAAATGTTATCCTTCACGAACTCGATGTTAAGCTCGAAGAGCGTGGGCACAGGTTCGTGCGATATGCTGATGATTGCAGTATCTATCTAAGAAGCAGGAAATCAGGACACCGGGTAATGAGAAGTATTTCAGTATATCTGGAAGACTGCCTGAAACTGAAGGTTAACAGGGAAAAAAGTAAGGTTAGCAGGCCAAGCCAAAGTAGTCTGCTCGGGTTTTCATTCTATGGTAGCAAAGAGGGATGGAAGATGCGAATTTCATCCAAATCTCTAAGAGCGATCAAGGAGAAAATCCGGGAGCAAACTAAACGTAGCCAACCAGTTCCATTCCAAGAAAGAATATTAACGCTTAAGGAAATCATTCATGGTTGGGTTAATTATTTCTCTATTGCAGAAGCAAAGAGTCATATGACCAGACTGGACGAGTTGATGAGGACCAGACTGCGGATTGTTCTTTGGAAGCAATGGAAGAGTATAACGGGTAGAGCGCGGAATTTAATGAAGATGGGGTTGGTAAAACCAAGGGCCTATCAATTGGCCAATACCCGTAAGGGGTACTGTAGGACTGCAAACAGCCCGATATTACTTACAACCCTTGACAAGAAGTTCTTTTTGAGGCATGGACTTGATGGATTTACCAATTATTACTATTGGAAAACGACACACCAAACGAAGTTATTCTAACAAACCGCCGTATACCGAACGGTACGTACGGTGGTGTGAGGAGACAGCAGGGAAACTAATTCCCTGCTTCTTACTCGATCCGGTGATACGCAATGATTTATCCATATTTTTTGAAGGTGAATCTCGGTTTTAATATCCTTCAGGGCATTTTTTTTCTTCTTGTACAAAATTGAACCATTTCCGTACAAAAACGAACCCTTCAGCACACTCTGGCCGTGTATTTTTATCACAACCAAATTATATTCTTATGAGCCAATATCTTAAGTTCCATTAACCGGGAGCAAGGTGAAATGGGGGCTAAGTGTAATTAAATGAGTCCAGATTGGATGCATTAAAGATCTCCTTTGCCTTTCCTAACCAGTGTAACATCTTACACTGATCACCGATTTTTTAAGCCCCATTATTGTGATTCGAAATAGCGATCTGTCGACAATCGCGCTTCGATTTATAGGTCTCTTTACGTCAATCCCTTATTTAGGTAGCAACTGGTGCGCATGTAATTTTAGCGAAAGGCAAAAATTGTCCTAAGCTTTCAGAAGCTTGCTGTATTCAAACTTAAAGAATTTTTAATCCAATAATTTAATGTTTATTACCATGAAAAAACTAAATTTAGAAAAGACCGGAAAGGTCGCTTTGCTGGCAGTATTATGCTTACAAATGCTTTCGTGTACTAAAAACAAAGACGAAGATCTTTTAGAAACCTTTAGCAACGGAGCGCAAAAAATGGCTGTTGTTGGTGCCGCCAATAACGTACTGATCAGGCCTGTATATAATAGTACAGCTGTATTGCGCAATCCTTTAAATGGCTGGGTGATGTATGGGAAGCGCGATGCGCTGGATACCTACTGGGATAGTCAGTTTTATGTACCAGAATTGGGGAGAAACGTAAAGGCTATAGATTATGCGTCAGCCTGCTACATCCGTACAAGTTGGAGATCCCTTAATCCCAGCCCCGGCGTTTATGCCTGGAGAGACTTGAGTTCGCAGATCGGTAAATTAATTAATGGCGTTAAAACCAGGGGTTTGCCCATCGCGTTCCGGATTGTTGTAGACGGGCGTGATCAGGGAGAAAATACGCCTGCTTTTGTGTTCAGCGCAGGAGCTGGATATTGGTTGTCAAATCCCGCTGCGCCTACACAGAAAACCCCTTACCCTCAGGATCCGATATTCAGGCAGTATTATACTACCTTCATTGAAGAACTGGCAAAAGACTTCAATGATCCTGTTCGTACCTCTTTTATCGATGCCTATGGTTTGGGCAAATGGGGAGAAGCACACAATGTTGTGTATGCAGAACCGGGTACTTTAACTGCTGCGCAAACAGAAACGGCTAAAGAAGAGACTTTAGACTGGATAATGGCATTATACAACAGGACATTTACTAAAGTACCGCTGGTGATCAATTACCACAGGTTAATAGGCCACCCTACAAGTTGGGGGGCAGCAAACGCCAATAGTGACAGGTTACTGGTAAAAGCGATCAATCAAGGGTATAGCTTAAGGCATGACGCATTTGGAATGACCGATTACTACCAAAGCTGGGAGAAAAATTTTGCTGCAACCTGGAAACATAAACGTCCGATTATTATGGAGGGCGGATGGATTGTAAGTGGTACCCATCGTTACTGGATCGACTCAAGCGGACAATATCGCGAAGGGCACCCTGAGGATGTAAGGCTGGGCGAATTTAACAGGTCGGCCGAAGCTGCGGTAAACATGATGGATTTTAGGGTTGGAGAAACAACCTCCTGGTTTCAGACCAGCTTTCCGCTGGTACAACGTTTTAATGCCGAAGGAGGCTATCGGTTATATCCTGATGAGTTATCGTTACCAAACGCAATTGCCAATGGTGCCACGGCTACTTTAAGCCATCGCTGGAAAAACATGGGCTGGGGGTATTGCCCTAACAATATTCCTCAGTGGAACTATAAGTACAAAGTTGCCTTTGCTATTCTGGATACTGCCGGTGCGGTAAAAAAACTTTTTATTGATGAAAACGGTGATCCTTCTAAATGGCTTAAAGATAATCCCATGACTTACGATTTTACCACAACGGCAATCAATTTGCCTCCTGGTAATTACAAATGGGGGGTAGCCATCATCGATAAAACAAATTTGAATAAGCCGGGTATTGCACTTGCTGTAACCGGCACCTTTAAAAATGGATGGCTTGAACTCGGTAGCTTGGAGGTACAAGCTGAAGCGCCCATTGGTCAAACGTTAAAATTAAAAGGATCGAACAACCTATTTGTATCTGGCGAAAATGGGGAAGCACCCATGAAATGTAACCGTGCGAGTGCTTCTGACTGGGAAACCTTTACCATTATAGACGCAGGTGGAGGAAAAGTTGCTTTGCGAAGCATGAACAAATTTGTATCATCCGAAAATGGGGCTACAACCGGGATAACCTGCAACCGGACAACGATCAGCGATTGGGAAAAGTTTGATTGGGTGGTTAACGCCAATGGAAAAGTCTCATTTAAGGGGAATAACGGCAAGTATATTTCTTCTGAAGATGGACAGTCGGTAATGAAATGTAACAGGGCAACTATTAGCGGCTGGGAAGTATTTTCGATGGAGTAATAGTAATAAACAAACCAATTGTAATTGTGTACTCAGATAAAGTTCCTACCCCTATTGTCGTTAGGTATGGAAATTCAATGTAAAGGCTGGTTGCTGAGGATGAGTTCGTTCTTGCAGTGAGGGAAATTGAATTAAAGGAAAGCGATGGAAAATGGATAAAATATGATTATTGCGATATCTGGTGGCTCAAGGATGGCAAGATGGAGGAATTTACATAGTTTTGTTATTGCAAAAGGCTGAATTTCCCCTTTTTTTATTAAATTGCATTAATAAAAACAGAGTTTCAAGTTCTAGATTACAATGTTTGTAGTTAAATTTGGTGTGAAAAGCAGTAAGAAAATAGCTTACCCAAATCGTAACCATTATAAAATTGAGTGTTTTAAGTATTTGTATTACAGGTGGTTATAAGATTGTTTCGCTTCCCGCCATCCCGACAAAAAAAGGATTTAAATCCTATAAATCCCTTGAATTAATCATTCAAGGGGTTTCTTGTTTAAGGTGGAATTGCTAAGTTGATCCGATCAAGCCTTAAATTGGGATCAAAAAAACATCGAAAAATAAAAAGCATCATCAATTCCAAGCTTAAAAGCAATTTCCTTGATCCTTAATTTTGTAAATTGCAAATAACTACAAGCTTTTTGGATTTTGAGGTGATTGAAATATTCAATTGGCGGAAAGCCTGTCTTTCTTTTGAAGATAGCGGAGTAATGACTATTTGATAAATTTACAGATGAGGCTAGTTTAGAATGAGATAAAGTTTCGTTTAAATGCTCCTGCATAAAAAGAATTGATTTTTCGATCTCATCGCGGCTATCTTGTGGCGATTTAATTTTTAACCGCTCAGCATAAATAAATGTTGAAAGATACTGCATAAGCAAAAGATTTATGTATGTAAGGTTCTCTGCGCTATAACCCTGTTGCAGATAAGCATAAATCTGCTCAAAAAGATCAACACGTTCCTGAAGAAACTCAACACTGTTTGTCTATCTAATTTATTATTCATGAAAGTGTTGCGGAACTTAAGCCTTTGTCTGATGGCTAAGTTGTGGAAAGGATATAGAAGCTGCATTGCTGCAATCTCTTTCATTTTTATGGTATTTACTGCAGAAGCCTCAACCGAAACTGGCTGTAAATCATTTGAAGCAGACGGGTTCAATATCTTTTACTCAAATATTGGTGTTTTTAAAGGAGGTCCGCTTTAAAGCAGAACAGGTAACCAGTCTACTTTTAGAGATATTAAATGTTTACAGGCAACGGGTAGAGGCTGTTTCATAAAGCTCACAGATGTAAATAAAATGTAATAATGGATGTGATCATACGCCAGATGCCAATATGTATTATTATAAGCTAGGTACAGAATACAACTTTGATCCTCAGAATCCTAATGCTTTGTGCAGCTTAGATTTTTATGGAACACTTGCCGTGGTTTTAGCAGGTGAATTCGGCTTTTGCTTTATCAGAAAGAATTTTTAAATTGATTAAGCCGTGAACTCGCGAATCTGAGATACGCTAATGGGCTTATTATTATGTGTTTTTCCCATCGATACCCAATCTTATTGCTTTAGATATTATTCATCGGTTTTTCACTTTCTTAACCCCCAATCGCTTATGTTCAACACCAAAGATTTTAAAGAAATAATAGAATTTGGAATGGTTTTGATCATGTTGATCACCATTATCGGCCTTGTTGTCCGCGCAATAGTTAAAGACAAATCAATAGGAGCCAGAACTGTACAGTTTCTTTGCTGTGCATTTTTTCTCCCATGTATTATAATTTTATCTTTAGAATGTATGCTCAAAAGCGAAACTGTAGCAACGCTGCTAGGTGCTATGATTGGTTATGTATTATCAGGCATCAGTAAGTATGATGAAAAACCTAAAAGGGAACAAACACCCTAAATTATTAAGCTGAGCAATATTGATTGGCTTTTTAGGATTTGATTAAACGAATACAATCAAACCTAATTTTAATTTGTTTTTTTTAATGCACGTTGAATCATAAAGCAAATATCTGTGGATTTATTTTGGGATGAATAAATCTTGCAAAGGCTGCGTATGCAACCTTTGCATCTTTTAATTTAAACTATTAATAAAATTGTTGCTGGCATTAACATCAGTTCTACTTTGTGAGGTAATATTTAATGGCTATTTTTGTTTAATTTTGACGAAAACGAATTTATGTCATTCACGTCTCTGGGTTTGTCTCCAGATTTATTAAAAGTATTATCAGATCAGCATTTTACTTTAGCTACGCCGATCCAGCAAGCAGCTATACCAGCAATATTGAACAAAAAAGATGTTTTTGGAATTGCTAAAACAGGTTCTGGTAAAACCGTTAGCTATGTACTGCCACTTTTAATGAATCTTAAAGAGGCACCGAAGCTTAAAAACAGGCACGTTAATGCATTGGTGTTGGTACCTACACGCGAACTTGCCGAGCAAGTGAAAGATGTTTTCAAAATATTTAACAAAGGGCTCAATGTCCCTGTAAAGGCAGTTGCAGTATATGGAGGTGTTTCCATCAACCCTCAAATGACGGCTCTTCAGGGAACAAACATAGTTATTGCTACTCCTGGAAGATTATTGGAATTGGTGGCTTCCAACGCAGTATCTTTATCGGATATAGAAACGCTTGTTTTAGATGAAGCCGATAAAATGCTGAACCTGGGTTTTAAGGAAGAAGTAGATAAAATCATTTCACTTTTGCCGCAAAAACGCCAGAATATATTTTTTTCAGCCACCTTAAATGCAGATATTCAACTGATTCACCAGGTAATATTACACGATCCGCTGGTAATAAAAATCGAAGAGCAGGAAGATTCGATTGAGCAGATTCAGCAGGTTGCTTACATTGTGTCAAATGAAAATAAAGGGCCTTTTTTACGTAAATTGATCAGTAGTCGCGAAATGCAACAAGTGTTGATATTTACTTCCTCCGTTCATGCGGCTGATGCGGTGGTTAATAAACTCCGTAAAAATAATTTCGATGCAAAAGCGATCCATAGTAAAAAAAGTCAGGGAGCCCGAACTGAAGCTTTGTACCTTTTTAAATCGGGTAAACTTAAGATCTTGGTTGCCACTGATTTAATAGGAAGAGGGATTGATATCGATAGGCTTCCATTTGTGATTAATTATGAATTGCCACGATCGCCAAAAGATTATTTACACAGAATTGGTAGAACCGGACGAGCAGAGCAAATTGGAGAAGCCATCTCGCTGGTTAGTCCTGATGAATTAGATCATTTTGAAGTTATCCAGAAAAAGATGGGAAAAAAGGTAGATTTAATTTATAGTGAAAATGTGGTGTAAATAAACCAAAGTTTTAATGCGAAGGGTCTAAATTTTAGTGATCAGTTGATTTTATTTCAGTTAAAATATTTTCCATTTAGATATTGATCAAAACTTTAAAATACTGCCCGTTTACTTCAGTAATAATTTCGGCGTGTGTTCCATAGGCATGCAGTAACCGTTGCCTAATGTTTGCCAATCCCGTATGAAAACCCGTGTCATTTAATCCGGTGTTAATCAAATTGGATGATTCCATGGTCAATATATTCTGCTTTAGTTTCAACGAAATTCTCCCCGGATCGCTTGGTTGACTTAAGTTTCCATGTTTAATCATGTTTTCGGTAAGACTGAGCAGCAGCAAAGGAATGGTATGTATTTGTTCAATATCACTGTCGTAACTAAATTCGATAAAAATAGCAGGTTGCCTGATTCGGCTTAATTGCATAAGGTTTTCAACCTGCCTGATCTCTTTTTCCAATGGCATAATTTCAGGGCCATGCTCACATTCCATTGCATAGCGCATCAGTTTCGATAGATACCATACCGCTTCAGCTTCTCTGGGCTCTGTTTTATGGGTATTGTTAGATATATAGGTAAGCGTATTAAGGAGGAAATGCGGATTAATCTGCGCTTTTAGATAAGCATTTTTTGCATTGGCTAATTTAATATCCGTCTTTTTTTGTTTTAATTTTTTTTCTATAGCTTCCCTTTCCAATTTAGCTGTTCGTTGCTTTTTAGCCATATAACGCTTTTAGAAATAATACGCCGTTGCAAATAACATGAAATAAATTCCCCTCCAAAGTGTAGAAGATATAAATCTCCAATTAATCATTGCGCTTTTCGAAATTGCGTTTTAAAGGAATTCGGATTCTTATCTCATCCGCCAGGTGGGCGATAAACGTATAGCTGATCAGCTATAAAATAATAATGACAATGAGTTTTAAATATGCAGGTTTTTTACGTTCCAGGTTCCTAGCCAATAAAAGATCTGAATGAATATAAAATAAGCAGATATTAATTGCATAATGGATTATGTTTGTTAGTATCGGACTGCATACCTGAAGAATCAAAACAACAAAAAGGTATTCATATAAGATAAAAATAGTCCAGGCGATGATGTGCCAACGATAGGTAAGTAACCAGTTATTCATTTTTATTAAGGTAAAATAGGGTTTGGCAACGGTAGAATGCTGCATTACATAAGTTGATGTTATTAAGCATTTTGGAAAGCTAATTTTCTTCCATGAAAAGAATTAGCAATATAAAAACAGGAAGGAAAACGGTATCTATTTTTCGTTCACAACGTAATGATATCATGAATACAGGCGATCCAACATCGACAACAATAACGGCGGTAACTACGGTAACCACACATTTGTTTCTAAATGAAGATAGGTTTGACGCTAAATCTGTCGGGAATAATTAATTCCACTGTTCCTAAATTATTCTGCTAACAGTAGGTTTAAAAGGATTATATTTACTGGAGCCGCTTGGATACCAGGATGCCACGACTTACATATTCCATGAATGCAGTTTTGTATTGTGGAGTCATCAGCACTTCATATTTGCCCAACGATATTTTATGCCCGCTGATCTCATTTACAAAATCAGTATTAATAATATATGATTTATCGAAAGAACAGGAAATGATCGAAATGCGGTGCTGGAACAGATCCTGCTTGAAAGAAGGAAAGAATTGCTTTTGCGTGGGCTAAGGTGGATAGATGTTAAAAGGCTAAATAAAGAGGGTGCAGGCATTTCATTTACAAGGACTTCAAAAGGTATAGTTTACAATCTCCTGGCCAACAGTACAGGTTTTACGCTTCCCATCCCTGAGCGGGTAGTTGAGTTGGCCAATCTACCACAAAATCCATAATTCAATGGTGCAGATTTATTCTGCACCATTGTTTTTCGTGCGCCGGGCATGGCAATCGACTATAGGGTTCAAGTCCCGAACACGCTTAGCAGTAGGAAGTGTTAGCTCGAGACAAGGGTGTCGTGGGTGACTGCGAATCTGAAGGAAGTCCGCGGCAAATATGGGGGCTTACGAACAGAAACTGTATACGAGGCGGATTTAGTCCGGGTGATGTTGCGAAACAAACAGAAGCCCAATACTGCACGGGGACTATTACGCAGATACAGAGGCCACATCCATAGGAAGTAGATTGTCTTACCCCGGGAGATCTGAATGAGTTCTGTCAATTGTAAGCGCGATTACAGGAGAAGAAACATTTGGCAGAGATGTTAAATGCCTCAATCAGAAGTCAGCAGCGGTCGTAGTACTGCATTTTTCGGATGCAGAAAGGACCAAATGTTAGGATGGCAAAGGAAACAGGAAGTTTATGGCAGAGCGTTTACAGCGGAACCACATTAGAGAACTGCTTATATGAGGGTAGGACGGAATCCGAGAGTAAATTATAAGAGGAGCTGAGCCGAGCCGTGCAACCAATGTACACAATGCCTGGGAAGGAGTTTTTTTTTTAGTATTATGCTTGAAGAAATATTAGACATCCGAAATGTACAAAGAGCCTTTAGGCAGGTTACTGCCAATAAGGGTGCTGGTGGTATTGATGGTATGCAGACCGATGAACTTCGCGACTACCTGAATGCTAACTGGCAGGCATTACGGAGTGATATTTTATCAGGCCATTACCGACCGAACGCTGTAAGAAAGGTAGAGATTCCCAAAGGCAGTGGTGGTAAGAGGATGCTTGGCATCCCAACGGTCATTGACCGGTTGATCCAGCAGGCCATCTCTCAATGGCTGAGCCCCAAGTACGAGGGCGACTTTTCCTCTGATAGTTATGGTTTCCGGCCAGATCGCAATGCCCATCAGGCAGTGTTAAAGGCTCAGGAATATCTTAACACAGGTTACACCTGGATTGTGGAACTTGACCTGGACAAATTTTTTGACCGGGTAAACCATGATAAACTTATGCATCTGCTGTCAGTAAAGATAAAGGATAAGCGGACATTGAAGCTTATTCGTCTTTATTTGAGTGTGGGGATCATGGAGAATGGATTGGTCAGCCCAAGAAAAGAAGGAACGCCACAAGGCAGTCCATTAAGTCCGTTACTATCAAATGTTATCCTTCACGAACTCGATGTTAAGCTCGAAGAGCGTGGGCACAGGTTCGTGCGATATGCTGATGATTGCAGTATCTATCTAAGAAGCAGGAAATCAGGACACCGGGTAATGAGAAGTATTTCAGTATATCTGGAAGACTGCCTGAAACTGAAGGTTAACAGGGAGAAAAGTAAGGTTAGCAGGCCAAGCCAAAGTAGTCTGCTCGGGTTTTCATTCTATGGTAGCAAAGAGGGATGGAAGATGCGAATTTCATCCAAATCTCTAAGAGCGATCAAGGAGAAAATCCGGGAGCAAACTAAACGTAGCCAACCAGTTCCATTCCAAGAAAGAATATTAACGCTTAAGGAAATCATTCATGGTTGGGTTAATTATTTCTCTATTGCAGAAGCAAAGAGTCATATGACCAGACTGGACGAGTTGATGAGGACCAGACTGCGGATTGTTCTTTGGAAGCAATGGAAGAGTATAACGGGTAGAGCGCGGAATTTAATGAAGATGGGGTTGGTAAAATCAAGGGCCTATCAATTGGCCAATACCCGTAAGGGGTACTGTAGGACTGCAAACAGCCCGATATTACTTACAACCCTTGACAAGAAGTTCTTTTTGAGGCATGGACATGATGGATTTACCAATTATTACTATTGGAAAACGACACACCAAACGAAGTTATTCTAACAAACCGCCGTATACCGAACGGTACGTACGGTGGTGTGAGGAGACAGCAGGGAAACTAATTCCCTGCTTCTTACTCGATTATTGTTCTCTTGAAGAGATTAATTCTGGAGAATCCATAACGGCCTGATTGTCTTTGCCTGAAAGGTATGTTGTTTTGTAATGGTAATAAGAAAGTGTTTTTGCAGTAAAAGCACTTTGTGTTGCGATAAGACCGAACCCTCCTAAAAGGGCTGCGAAGCCTAAATTAATTTTTTTTGACATATTTTAAGTTTAATTTTTTGCCTGATAGTTGGGCCTCAGGCAACTGGCCCATCTTGTTTTTACTTTTGGCCTTTCAAACGATGTGGTTCTTTGTTTGTGAGCTGGCCATTCTCCTTTTATCTACTCACTCTTTGTCACATACCTCCCGCTTTGGTTTATTAAATAAGGCTAGTATAGCTGCCGCTAAAAGATAAGGTTCAAAACCAGGTGTGCTTTCCACCCAAGGGTTCCGATCACTCCACCACAACTACAAGGTATTTTCGGGAAGTAATTAACCAGGATCATTGCGATATAAACGGTAAAACTGAAGATCAGCAATAAGGAAAAGATTAAGCCCAGCTTATTGGTTTTGCTAAATAACAAGAGCAATGCTGTGAATAATTCTGCGGCTGGAATAAGGATAATTAACAGGTGAGAAAAGAACAGACTAAAAACCTGGTGCTCCATTTCGAGTTTATAGGTGGCAAAATTAACGAGTTTACTTCCGGCGGTGTAAACCCACAATAGGATGAAGGCTGCAGATATGAGCTGTGTGCTACAAAGTGTATCTTTTTCCATTCTCATCATTTTCGCTCTCTTGATCCAAAAATTTACCTTTTACATATTTATATTGTTTAAATAACCGTAGTCATGTTTATTTAGCATTAATTAAAAAGAGATGATAGCCTTAGGTAATGGTTTTACAGTCTCTTTTGTATTATTGACTGATGCAACCTGTAATTTTTTTTCTATTGTGCGTTGTATGTACAGGGTAAAGCAGTGATATGGCGAGGTAAAACATTGTTTAATCGTCTTTTTTAGGTAATGAGATTTACCTGCTTGCTTTGTTTATAGGCGCTTTGGTGGGGCACCAACATATTGCAGTGCGCCGTTTTGCTATTTATACCCTGTTACAGGAACTAAATTTTCACATTCAGAACTGAATGAAGAGATTGCCCTGTTGGAATTAATACAGGTTGATTTACAGCATTGAGCTGTTATTTTTCTAATGATGCAAGTTTCCTAATCCTGCTGAGCGTTTCAAGGCGCATGCCAATAAATGATGCAATGTATTTGAGCGGAACCCGGTTAATTAGGTATGGATAAGAAACGAGGAAACGTTTGTAGCGTTTTAATGCCGACGGGAGCCTGCTAATGTATGCACGCTCAGTTGCCCCCTGAAAATAGATCTCCGTCATTTTACGACCAACATAATTGGCGATCGGGAAATTTTCATAAAGTAGTTTCGACATTTCATGCGGAATCGCAATCGCAAATACAGGGTCGATGGTTTCAATGTATTCATCAGAAACCTCACTTTCCCATAAATTGCGGATGGTGCCGGCCAATTCATTTTCGGCAGCAATCCAGGTAGTTATTTTTTTATTTCCCATTTTTAGGTAACCATGTACAGCACCTTCTAAAATGAGGTAAATGTAACGGTTGCGTTTTAAGGGCGATGCAATGTGTTTATTTTTTGCGAAATGGATAGGGAAGGTCCATTCGTTAATCACGTTTTCAATTTCGGGGTTAAGCGGATGGTAAGATTTAAAGACAGCAATAAGAGGAGAGAAGCCACCAAAGGCTTTCCACTTCTCTTCACCGTAGATATTTTCAATATTCATTAGGGAAAAGCGAATGTATATGTAAAAATCAAAATAAAACTGAAAAATAAAAAATTAATGCAGGTTTTACAACTATTAAGAATGTAAATCCTTTTACCAATGCCGTAGGCAATCATTTGGTTTAAGCATATTATAATAATTTGGGTTGCATAATTACAGTTTACTATAGTATGAGGTGAATAGGGACAAAAATAACTGATTATAATGTAATTTATTTTCTCCGATTAACAACGTGATCCATAAATATTTAACTGTGTAATTTTTATTTATTGTTAAGCTTCTGTTAAATTTATTTACTTTAACTTTTGTGTGAATCAATTTATTTTCTATCTTTGCAGCCCCGAAAGGGACATAATGATTCCGTAGCTCAGCTGGTAGAGCATTACACTTTTAATGTAGTGGTCCTGGGTTCGAATCCCAGCGGGATCACAGAAAATAGTATCAAAAATACGTAAAAGCTTGCAAATCAAATGATTGCAAGCTTTTTTGTTTTAGTGAAAAATCTAAAATACTCACCGATTCTCATATTAAAAGTGTGTAATTCGGTGAGTAATTTAGGTACTAAAAGAACTCACCGAATTATTTATAATCACTTGTTTAACAAGTCGTTCGGCCATCGAACATCTTGATGTTTTCAGACTGCAGGGCTAATTTTGTTAACCTTAATTCAGTTTATATGAAAACTAATTTTAGCCTGCTTTTTTATCTTAAAAAGCAGAAAAACTATCGTGGCGGCCATGTGCCAGTTTATTTACGAATAACTGTTGGCGGAAAAAGGGCAGAAATGACCAGCGGGCTTGAGTGCGATCCTGAAAAGTGGAATACCAAATCAGGCAGACAGGATGGAAAAAAGGAAGATGTCAGAAGCTTTAATGCTCATCTGGACAATCTCCAGTCAATGATCAACCAGGTTTACAGGGATCTTTTTGATGCCGGCGAAGTTATTTCAGCCGAAGGCATTAAGTGCAGATTTATCGGGCGGGAAGTCCGGACGCATACCTTGATGGAAGGCATCAAAGTTCATAACGAAAAAATGGAGGCTTTGGTAGGAAAGGAATATGCCATTGGTACCTTGAAGCGCTTTCAAGTTTTGGAAAGGCATCTTGTCGCTTTCATGAATGAAAAATACAAGATAACAGACATCAACATCAAAAATATTAACCATGCGTTTATACGCGATTTTGATTTTTTCCTGAGGTCAGTAAACGGTTGTGCCAACAATACCACAGTAAGGTATCTGAAAAGCCTTGGTAAAATTCTTCGCATTTCATTGAGCTTAAAATGGATTGACAGCGATCCAATGTTTGGATACAAACTAAAGAGTAAAAATGTAGAGCGTTCATTTCTTACAGAGGATGAATTAACTAAAATTTCAGAAAAGCAGTTCTTAACCGAGCGGCTAAGTCAGGTACGGGATGTTTTTATTTTCTGCTGTTTTACCGGACTTGCGTATTCCGACATAGAAAAACTGAGCCTATCGAATATTAAAACAGGTGTAGATGGCAAAAAATGGGTTTTCACAAACAGAACCAAAACAGGAACCCGATCTGCTATTCCCCTATTACCACCGGCAATCGCAATATTGGAAAGATATAGCGACCATCCATATTGCATCACAAAAGACAGGGCATTACCAGTTTCGAGCAATCAAAAGCTAAACGAATACCTCAAGGAAATTGCCGCAGTTTGTGAAATTGACAAACCTTTAAGCTCGCACATTGCCAGACATACCTTTGCAACAACCATAACCCTACTCAATGGCGTTCCCATGGAAAGCGTATCCAAAATGCTGGGGCATACCAATATCAGGACTACCCAGATTTATGCAAAGGTTCTTGATATAAAGGTAGGCGCAGATATGGCGATCCTGCAAAACCGATTCTCTATAAATTAATAAACTCATTATGCCAGCACGTTTTGGTGCTGGCAAATTCGAAAAATTATGAATAAGACCATAACAAATATTCTGATTCAGGAACAGGTTGTTCTGGAAAAGATATATCATATCCGGGATCAAAAAGTAATGCTAGATCTTGACCTTGCTGTACTCTACGAAGTTGAGACTCGTGCACTCAAACAAGCAGTCAAACGCAACATTCAGCGTTTTCCAGACGATTTCATGTTCCAGTTGACAAAAGAGGAATGGCAGCAGGTTATCACAATTTGTGATAACCTCCCCAAGTCGGCAAAATTCAGTCCGGCGACCCCTTTCGTATTCACTGAACAGGGTGTAGCCATGTTATCCAGTATCCTTAATAGTGAACGTGCCATTAATGTCAACATTCAAGTCATCCGGATATTTGCCAGATTTAGGAATATGGTAGCTGATAATACCCAAATTCGTCTGGAGATAGAAAAGATAAAAAACAAGCTGGAAAACCAAGATAAGAACATGGAAATTGTTTTTCAATACCTTGATGAGCTATTATCGCTTAAGGAAAAGCCAATTCCCAAACGAAATAGGATCGGGTTCAGACCGGATGAACTGTAGTACATAGAGGCGGAATTGCATTTCCGTATATACCATAGTGAAAACCCCGGGGTGGTGAAGTGGGTTTTCACAGGCCGAAAATGCGGGAGGGCCGGCTCATGCAATAACGGATTAAAAAAAACTTAATGATAACAGAAAGCAACTCCACCTAATGCTCTTGCTTTCTGTTATTTATTCATCTATTTTGTTTCTGCCTTGTTACTATAAAAGAAAAGTTCATGAAGCTGATCATCTGGTTACAAAAGAAAAGCATGTTAGTCATTTCTTCACCTTCCGGAGATTCAGCTTCTAAATGAACCCAACCCTTGTAAAGTTCCCATAAATTTGCCCTTGCCTCATGCAATGGGAAGTTGACGAAAAAGTATTCCATTTCAGAATCCGCATTTTCAATTTCTTCATCAGAAAGCCCTGAAGGTTGATAATCGAGTCGTTTTTTAATTTCTTCCATGTCGCTATTTCTATTTGATTTCAAGCTCATACTGTTTTTTGATTTCATCTACATACGGTTCGAAACGCTCCTTATAATAACCCTTAGGGATTTGAATCTTAAAATTTTTACGACTAAAAAACAGAACTACCCTAGAATCCGTTTCGCATTCCAGTAGATACCAAACAGTGAGGTTTGAAGACGAACAGATGAAAAACATAGCAATCCTATCTTCGCAAAAAAGAAAAATCTTTCCTTTTACTTTGAACCTCAATTTAAGCTCGTAATAATCACCCTTATCACTAAGTAAAAAATTTAAACTCGGTACATCACCTGAGAATCTGGCAACCTGCATATCCTTTTTCATAGGTTTCTTCTGAATATTTCTCAGCCCATAGGTAAACAGGTAATGTGTAAACGGCTCCCTGGATAGCATTGGGAGTGCTTTAGTGAATAGTTCGAAAATCTTCCTCTTATTGCTGAAATTGAGATCGTCTATTTCGTCAGAACGTTCATTATTGTCTCCATATTCCCTAAACTGAATCCTTGCCATTTTCTTCATTTCGTAGCAGATGCTGTTCAGCTCAGTTTGATTTGCGGACAGTTCAGATTGTTCAAAACTATCGTCTTCTTCGAAAAGAAAACCAGTGAAAGATTTTACTGTGTTATTATCCGCATTTAGGGAAAATTTGTACGGTATCAAAAATGGATAATGGTTGGAATGAAACCTGACAGGATCGGTATTTGCAAGGCAATAACCAATAAGGTACTCATTGTTTAAAGTTGCGAAACCATCAGTCACATGTTGTCTCTCCAATACCTTGCGTTCGGATATGTCCAGGAAATAATCATCCGGCCTGAAAAAACCCTTAAATTCTTTTTTTAACCTGATGTCCACTCCATATCTATCACAGATTACTTGAAGATATTTGGATTTTCCGGTTGCTTCATTGAAGCATTCCGGCCAATAATATTCCTCAAAGTCATGAAATTCATTCCATAACATCGCCCTCAAAGTACGGTAGACATATCTTCCTAGATAATTTTCATCCGTATCAATATTGCAGCTTACCAATAAATGATCATACTCGACCTTCAGGTAAACTTTTACAGGCGGCTCATTTTCAAGCTTAACCCTCATTGTCAAGACGCCTTTCTTAAATGAAAGTGGCTTTCTCTCAACCATATAATATTGTCGGTTCCCAGCTCGAAGTTCTGTGTGTGACTCCAAAACATTTAACCTCAATATACGGGTACTCTTATCAAACGGAAGTTTATAGAACTGGGATTTAGGTTTTCCAGCAAGTATCATTTCATCACCCATTTTCAGTTTCTCCTTTCGATGCTTCCGCCTCTTCACATTCGGCAGTTAGAAGATCGATCTTTTTATCACAAAGATCTTTGGCGAGAATTAAAAAATTATGAACCAGGCTATATAGTTTATCAGCATCGCCCATCTCGACATTGAAATTGTCCTTATACCTGGCATGGCTATAACTGTTCATGAGCTTCTCAAAAAGCCTTCTGTTTTCTGGTATTCCAAGTAAAAGCTCTCTAGGCCTTTCCGAGAAACATGCGCAGATGTCCAGTAGTCTTCCCAAATGATGAATATCCGACCTGTAAGCCATGAAAACCCTGATCATTGCGATGCAGGATTGCTCAACAACCTGGTGAAGCATAAATACGCACACATTATATTTTTCATTACTGTAGCATTCCCCTGCTCCGTCCAAAAATCCCTGCGCCATTGGAATCCTATGGTATAGGTGCTTACGGGCTTTTTCAAGAGATATCTTTTTATCAAGAATATATTCAGGAAACAGGTTCAGCGTACCATCATGACTGTATAGCTGAACGCCGGTATTAAACACTGTTATAAAAAATCTATTGTTACCTGCAATAGCTGTATCGACGCTCTCTTTACTATGAACCAGAATCGTGATCTTGCCATGGTTGAAATGCGTATTTACATAATCTTGAACGCCATGCTCGATTCTTGTGGTGCCCTCTATTACCATTAATAAGTAATAGTGAAAATTGCTGCTCGTCTGTTGTGGTGAAAAGGAAGTGCAAGAATTCTTTATAGAATTTATTTCACCGAACTTAAGAATATGCAAGGGCGTGAACCGCTCTGCAAGCTCTTTAACAAAATTGGAGAACGGCTCTTGCCGGCCCTCTACTGGCTTTAATGATTTCTTTTTCATATCTTCATCGTTATTATGAAGACCAATTTCGATTGGAAAAGGCGCGTACCGAACCAACAATGGTTGTTAAATACAAGCACAAGGTTGTTTTTAACTGTCGGAATTTTTTAAATATATTTGGACATGGAAACCTCAGAAAAAACGAACAGAATGCATCTTGGTAGAAAAATAAGCCGTATCCGTGAACTGCGTGGAATGAAACAGGAAGCACTTGCGGCTGAACTTGGGATAAGCCAACAGGCAATTAGTAAACTGGAACAAAGTGAGGAAATTGAAGAATCTACTCTTGATAAAGTGGCAAAGGCCTTAGGTGTAACTGCTGAAGGCGTTAAGCATTTTACAGAAGAGACAATTTTTAACAACATCAACAATTTTCATGACAATTCAATTCAGAATAATTTCAATCCGATCGAAAAAATAGTTGAATTGTATGAACGTTTGTTGGCAAGCGAAAAAGAAAAAAATGAGCTTCTGAGAAAGTTGTAATTGAACGCATTCCCCTTCTTATTAACGACTCAATATTGAGCTCTCACTTCGTTGGCTACATTATAAATGAAGTCCGATAATGGATATTGAATTTCTTAGACGACATTCCGCTACTAATACTCCCGTTATTAAAAAACAACTGTTTAATGATAATCGGGCTTTGTATCGATATCAGTATGTTTTTTGATCTATTGCAACCTATTTATGTTTATATCGTCTTAGATTAGATTTAATTACTTAATATGAAAAATGCTTTATTAACATTTTTGACCATTATCATTCTTGTCGATTTTTCCTATGCACAATCTGTTTCTGATCCGTTGAGGGCATTATTTGTAACGAGGGATATAAATAACTTTTGGAAAGCGTTTGATAAGCTAAATACAGAGCAGCAGACCAACCCTTTTGAAAATATTTATCTAAAACCAGGCTCCGCTGGTGTGCAAGCATTTACGAAAGGCAGAATAGAAAATGCAACTTCTCTCCTTAACACAGTTCGAGAGAGGAAAAATGAGTATGAAAAAGCTAGGCTTAATAGCCTAAGAATCTTGGACAATGAGAAGCAATGCCGGGCGGCATTCATGGCGTTAAAATATCTTTATCCTAAAGCAGTCTACCCTAATGTTTATTTTGTGATTGGTAGGTTTAATTCTGGAGGGCACTCCAGTCCAAAAGGCTTGATCATAGGAGCCGAAATGATTAAATCAGAAACAGTTCCCTATATGGTTGCTCATGAACTTATCCACTATCAGCAAGATAGTATTCCGAAGAAAAGCCTTGATCTACTTGCTGCTTGTATTAATGAAGGTAGTGCTGATTTCATAGGAGAACTTATTTCTGGCGGAGGCCCAAATAAACAGACACATAGTTATGGCAATGCTAATGAAGCTAAATTATGGTTGGAGTTCAAGAAAATCATGGACGATCGGGAGGATAGCCATGATTGGATGTATAATTACAAACCAAAAAATGGATATCCCCCTGATCTAGGTTATTGGATTGGATATAAAATTACAGAAGCCTATTATAATAAGGCATCCGATAAGAAAAAAGCTATATCAGATATCCTTCACATAAGAGACTTTAGAAAGTTCCTAAACGCAAGTGGATATGCGTCAAAGTTTAAATAGGATGCACTATCAAAATCCCTTCATTTTTTGAAATGCTTTTGATTGACTATGCAAATCTCCACATTAATTTTTAACCCAATAATGGCCATTCTTCATTATCAAAAACTCATCATCAAAAACTTAAAAGTGAGTTTAATTAATGAAATGGGTTTATGATAATTAAAAAAAGGTCAACTAGGTTTTTATGTGGTTGGGTTCTCTTTTTGTATTCTCCAATTTAAATTATTATTAGACGAGGGAATAATGATAGTCCTTGGAGACGAAAAAAATTGGTTCTTTTGGCGAAGTGTGTGCTTAAAAATTTGCTAAGTATAACAGTTTGAAAATTTGTGCAGAAATGGCATTGCTTGCAGAAATATTATCGCACCGCACAAAATTAAGTAAATAACTAATGAATTAACTTTAAACAACTGTCAGCCATTTTTTAGCAAATTTGTTGTTATAGGCTGGGTTTTATTAACTCTTCCATTTTTGTATATGTTGTCCAGTTATTCTCACTTGTTACCACTAGTCCATCATATCCCAACTCTTTCAAAAGAATCACTTGTAGCGCTAGTTTGTGATTGTAAATTAAATCTAGTATAAAGTTGGTCGTATATTTTTTTTCATAAAAACCTGAATGAGCAATGTTATCTCGAACTTTTACTAAAGATTTAAAGTCTAGTTTAAGTTTGTCTGTGTTTAAAAGATACTGATTTGAGAAATTGCTCAAATAGTTGATTAGTCTTTCCCATTCCAAAGACCCTGAAATTCTAGTTTTAATAAACTCTTTATCAATGTTTGTAGGTAAATTGCTTCCTTCTACAGTTTCCAATAATAATTTCTTTAGTGGCTCTAGTTCTGGGTTTGACTTTTTCTTGTTTTTTGACCAACTTCCAGCTAATCCTTCCCAAGCAATGCAAATTCTTAAAATTCTGTCCTCTAAAAATCCTCTGCTGGAAGAGTTAATCCCAGTAACAGTTGAATAAAAAATCGTCTTTTTTTCGTCGTTCCAATTTTCATAAATCTGCAATGTCTTCTTTAAGAAAACATCTAAGTCAAAATTTGGGATAGATGCTCCTGCTCCAAAGTTATGGTCAACCATTCTTCTCCAATCTTCTTGGAATAGTTCATCTTCTTGATAATATAATTGTCTGTTAAAAACTATATCATTTCCCAATGCAAGAGAAAGTAAAGAAGTTATATTTTTCGCTTTTGAAAGGAATGTGTCTTTCGAAGAGTTCGGCTTAACCAATTTTAAACAAAGTCCTTCTAATTGTACATTCCAATTTTTACTTTTTTGCTGAATCTTTTCAATTTTTTCTTTGTCCTCTAATATACTAATTTCCCAATTTTCAATTTTTGTATTAAATTTCCCTTCATAAAGTCCGACGAGTGGAAATTGAGCAGATCTGAAACTACTTACTTTGGATTTATTAATAGAAAAATCTTTAAAAGAGTTTAGTGTCAACCTGTTGCCAGATAAGTGTGTGAAAATTAAACTTTCCGCGTAAATGTTTAAATTTTCGTCGGTCAAACCTTCCAATGTCCAATATCCGTTGCTTTTTATAAAAGAAAGGGAATTGCTTTGATTAACTTCAATTTCAGTTGTAATGATAGTATTTTGAGGGAAATGAATTGCTTCAAAATCTGCCTCGAACTTTAATTCTTTACAAGAAAAGATTCCAACTCCTCTTAAAGTTCTAATTTTCGGATATAAACTTGAATCATTCATCTTTCTAAACCTTACCTATAACTTATTTATATGTGCAATCCCCCCCTAAAACATTCTTTAATTGGGTCGCTTGTGGGAGTTTTATGTATATTTTCTCTAAGATATAACTTTTATACATCATCAAGCGGACTCTTGTAGCTTGCAAAAAAGAGAAACCTGAAGAAATGTCCAGGAACAAGGTTGTATATTCTCAGAAAACGGTGGAATAGTGAGAATGGTTATCATTGAAATTATAAGTTTTACTGTTTTGCCGAACCTACCTGCTAAGTCCCTGTGACTGTTGCAACTTTTTACGCCTCCGTTTCTCAGCTTCCTCAGCGGAATCTGTATGTGGAGGCTCGTAGGTAGGTTCCATCAAGATTTCCAAAAGCCCAATGCCAGCATCCTTTGCAATAGTCATCATATCGATAACATTGGCAAAAACTCCATCTGAAATTCCTTTCGTCAAACTATCTATACTGATATCTCTTGAAATGTCAGTCGAGAGTTCGGAGATCATCTGCATCTGGGTTTTCTGTTCAAGAGTTCCGTTCTCCATAACATTTGCATATAAAAACTTATCCTTGAGCCCTCTCTCGAATTTGAATAAATTATCAAATACCTCCTCACCAGACTGTTTAAATGCACTGCGGTTAAATTGCCCTAGTTTTGCAGAATGTTTTTCATTCTTACCTTTTGAGGCATTTTGAGGACTAAGTTTAACTTTATTACTTAAATCTTTACGACTCACAATCACTTGAACGTGCATTTGTCGTCCTTCTTTTCGATCGCCCTTTTGCTTTATTCCATTTTTTACCTCTTTGTCTGTGTACCTGTAGTAACGATAGTTTTCAACCTTGCCAAACCATAAAAGATCGGTATTGGTATGGATACCTGGTCTTTTAAAATTCTTAGCGTATTCGTCCATAACATTCACCGCAAATTCTTTGAGTTTCTCTTTTGCACCACTCTCTCCATATTGTTTAAAAAGATGTTCCAGCTCCTTTTGGCTTGGACTGATATTAATCAGGAAAAACTTACTGTCATCACGGCCAAGCTTTGCAATATTATTATCGATTTTTACACGGACTTCCTGTCTTTTAACGTTGTTTCTAACACCGTTAAACCAGTTTTCATGATGCTGTTCTAAGTTTTTTCCAGTTTTTGAATTATTCTCCTTTTCCAGATAATTGACCAAAGCTCCGCTACTGCCTTTGTTATTTCCCGTCTCAGATGCTGTGATGTTGATGTACATAGGCTAAATATTTTCAAGGGATTTTCTGACATGGCTTTGCAATTCCTCCTTTTTGGCAGCTGATACTGGCCATCCCAAAGATTCCCTCTGATTGATATAATAATTGAGTATCTCTCTAAAACTGGACTTCAGTTTACTTTTTTCATTGTGATACTGGTGAGTTCTGGAAATTTCTTTTTCCAGTTGCCCCATGCGGTTAGAAATTCCGTCACTTTTCTTTTCCTCTTTCTGTAGATGCTGCCAGATTATTTTGAAATATTCTGTATGCTCTTTAGCTATGACAGTGAGTCCGTTACTGTCAGTAAACATGGGTAACAGAAAATCCTTTTCCTGTTTTTTGAAAAATGATATTATCCTGTTTACTCCGTTTACCAGCTCTTTCTTAAGTAGCTCGTCATTGAAATCGATCGGATCTTTTTTTGTACCATAAAAATAATTCACCATCTGTATAACCACCAATTTTTTCGGTCTCCCCAGTTTCAACGAGATTTTTTCCAGTTTTTCATCTGTTGATTTCGGGTATCGCACAGACTTAACATTGATATCTTCCATTACCAAATCCTTAAAAGTTCTTCTCCAATCCAATATTAAGTTCCACTTCACTACCCAGCTTTGGATGCCATGAGGGTTTATATTTAATAAAACCGCCTTCCTTCAACTCCCTGATATTTTTGTGGTATGTTGAAACAGACTTTATCCTTGAAAACCGCATAAGCGTTTTTCTACTTACATTAAATGGCAGTGTTGGATCCTGATAATTACAACATTGAACCAATGCAATTAATATGCTTAAATGCGTTGGGAAAAAATGTGGCTGTTGTGACGCATGCGCGAAGTATCTACGCAATCCTTCGTGGTACAAGTTTTCATCTTTCGTCATTTCATTTCCCCTCCATCATCTTTTCAATTTTTTCCCTACTGTAAAACATAGTTCCCCCAACCTTACGAAATGGCAAGTTGCCATTGATACGCAAATTCTGTAATGTACCAGGCGAAATATTTAACATTTTCCTTACCTCAGCACTCCTTAACCATGATTTATTTGAGACACCACTATTAGTTTTTAATATATTTTTCATTTCATTCAGCATTTCTGTCTTGAACTGCTGCAGATCATCCATTGTAATGATGTCCATCTTCATAATTAGCTCCTTTCATTTTGATATATGCATCAATGCACATATACATATATTTTTACATTCAAATATTCGGTATACCTCAAAGTATACCGTTTACTGTTTCTATCGGCCTGAAAGGCCAACAAGTATCCCCGGAGGATACTTGAAACCCCTGTAGCGATAGCTCAGGGCAAGCAAGTAGGGCCACTGCCCAACTTCCGCTTGCTCAGCCCCCGAAAAGGGGCTGACTGCCTGAACCGCCTTTCTACCGCCAATAACCGCACTCTGAAAGCGCCAGAACCCTTTGGGCTGTCCCGAATTATCATGCTGTGCCAGTGGTTATTGTTACACATAAACCTTTTTTATGTAGATATATGTGTATGTTGTTATATGCAGATATATCTAGTTGACTATATGGATATATAGTTATGTTGGTGGTATGACACCGTTAGTTGGGGAATTTATTTCTTCCGAGGTTTTCTTTCTTCCGGATCTTACCCATTCTGACAGTTCCACCGTGGAGAAATAAAGTCTTTTGCCCCGCTTGTTCACGGGGATTTCCTTCCGGCTCACTTTGGTGTAAAGGGTGGATACGGACAGGCTGAGAAATTCGGCAGCCTGTTTGATGGTCAATAAATCGTCTCGGGGACGTTGGGAATTTTGCAACCTGTTTTCCAGCAACAGGTCTTTAATACAATCTACCTTTTCGTGCAGTACGCTAATGGCCTGCGGTAGTTCTTCAAATGTGTACTTCATAAGCGGTATCTTTTGTTTTGATACCGCAATGTTAGCAGCTTGTTTTGTAGGGTTACAACACGTTAAACTGCATCCTTACCGTTTCCCTACTAATATTTACTGTTTTTTTTGTTTCGGACTGTTGGAACCAGAAAAGGAACTTTGTCTTTTATCTTTACCTCTAAAATCGGTGATTTGCAAACCTTAGTATCGGAAGATATTATCGCACTTAGCCAGCCCTCCGAATATTCGTTTACTTTATCTCCATTGCTATATAAGAAGTGTTTTAGAATCCATTTTTCAAGTTCTGCTTTATTGCATCCCACAATCAGGTTAGCTTCATAGAGCTGCTTAAAAGCATCGGCCAGTTTATTGCTGTTTCCGTTGAAGATGAACTGGCTTGCAGGTTGTTCGTCCAATTTTATCAGTGCGGTAAGTTGGTTGAAATGTTCCTCTGAAAAATAAGTCCTTATCAGTTGCAAGAAATCATCTATATATTGATGATTGAATTTTGGTCGACCCGCATCGGGATTATATGGAATTTTTGGTGGTAGCTCTGCCGTAGCATCTTCAATTTGTTTGGGGCTTTTCTGCTTGGCCATCCATTCCTCGAACGTTTCACGGGGGTTTAGAATTTCATCAACTTCGTTAACCAACTCGCTTAGAAACTTATCCCTGATCCTTAAAGTATCGTGCAGGCTTTCCACAAACTCATCACCAATATAAATATCCTTGTAGTCTGATTGCAGGTTGTTAACGATAAACAAGTAATTGAGTTGGATCGAAAATATGAAGTTGCTGGGGTATTCAGCTCTAAGCTCACCGTAATGTTGGTGGAAATTTGTCCATATTAATTTGAACCTTTCCTTTAGTTTTTTGAACTGTTCAAATTCTCTTTTTAGACTGGTGTCATTAAGTGAGAGCAGATCAATTAAGGCCATATCTTTTAATACCCTGATTTCGCTCTTAAAAGTAAAAGAATCATAGTAATGTGTTTCATGGGCAAGGCTATAAGCTGGCTTATTTCCATCTTCTTTGATGGGAATCTTCAGTTCAGCTGTGGTAACAATAAGGAGGTTGAAAGTTTGTATTTTGGTTAAAAACTTAATTAAGCCATTCATATTTAGAGGTGGTTGTTCAAATACTAAGTTATATAAATTATATTTTATGGATTTGTTAGGCTAGTTGATTACATCTGAAGTACAGAAAAAATAATCGTAATAACCGACAGTATAAAATGGACTATCTTGTCAGAGAGGGTTAAAAATAGGATTAGGTAGTTGCAAGATCAAATGCGTTAATTTTATGGTGCAGAAATGCAAGGTGGTGGTCGTGATAAAGAAAGATTTTTGAAACGGACATGCTATAAATGATGCCGAACCATAATAAAGATTGGCAAGGTGCCAAATTTAGACTTAGGAGGTTTGAAACAGAAAACCTATTTTACTATCTTGACCTCCCTTAAATAAATGCTAAAAATAATAATGGAGCTACTCTATCTCTACTTTAAGGATTTTCAGGGAATTTCGACGCAAAACTTGAATTTCGGAGGGCAATACCTATTCCACTATTTTCCTGCAGAGAAAAAACTGAAGATTACCAGAAACCACCTTTTTATTGGAGGCTTTTTCAATGACTCAAAGCCCAAGGATGGCCATGCAAACATCGTGAACGTAACGGGAATCATTGCTGGCAACGGAACGGGAAAGACTAACTCTTGATGGATGAAGGCTAGGCTTAAGAGTTGTAAAATAAGACAATTATCTTGGCAAATAATTATGCTACCTTCGGTGCTTTCCATTTTTTAATCCACTTCACCACAGGTAAAAGGAATTTGAATTCCAAGTTGTTCCAAATGCTATTTTTATCCTTCGCTTTCTGGCGATTTCTAACCAAGAATGCCATCCTTTTACATTGAGCGCTCTTAGGATAATGCTTGTTATATTTTTTCAGAAAGTACTTAACAATAAACCTATCAATTTTATCGAAGTAAATGTCAATGTCAGCATATGAAGATACGGAAATCCACCTGTTCAACAGTATTGTTATCTCTTCTTTAGCTGATTGGTGATTATCATTTAGCTTAATAATCGATTTTATTGATCCAAGTAGCCCTCCTAAACATTTCTGATCCGGCCGCAGATTTACGCCATCGAAATCTACACCCAGAAAATTCAGTTCGTTACCTACTGCGGGAGCAATGATTTGTGTTTTGTCTCCATTAATTCCTAACGGATGAATTTTCAATGCGTATTTTTTGACAAGAAACTCATTGATAAGCTCAAAAGTTTCATTAGCCTCCTTTTCGGATTGACACACTAAGACCATGTCATCAGCATATCTAACCAGGTGAAATCCATTATTTTGACAAAACTCATCAAATTCTGATAGATATATATTTGAAAGTAATGGAGAAAGAGGATTGCCCTGTGGTATACCTTTTCCAGCATTTTTAAATAAATCCCAAAGTTCTTTTTTGAGCCATTTAACGCCACCTAATTTTTGGTCAAGTGCAGAATTAAGCAAACTGTCAATTGAATTATCTTTTAGGTTAGGTAGCAATTTCTCTATAATTAGAACTTCCTTATTAACCTCCTCAAAAAAATTGACAATATCGACCTTAAGTACGTAGCTTGCTTTATTCTTGTGAAATAAGGCTTTCATTTGTAATACCGCCTCTTTAACACCTCGCCCTTTCTGATAGGCAAAACTGACCGGTTTGTTTTTAGCAAGTAATTCCGCGAACTCCTCTTCAACAATAACAGCCATTCCTTTAAGAACAACCCGATCCCTGATTTCAGAAATTTGTAATGGTCTATACGTCCCATTCGGCTTCGGTATAACCGCCGCTCTCAGTTTTGAAAATTTATAGCTTCCACTTTTCAACTCCTGACTAATCTTAGTTAGATTTTGTTCAAGATTTCCTTCAAAATCCGAAATGGTTTGCCTGGAAAAGCCATAGGAATCAATGTTATCTCTGTTGAGTAAATACCAGGCTTTGTCTAAAAAGTCCCTATCAAACAATTTTTCTAAGAGCGTCATTATTGTGTCGTTAGCTTTATATTTGGCAACTTACCAATTTATTTGACACTATTAAAGTATCGGGTTTAGATGTATTTTGCAAAGAGCAGAGCAATTTTTCCAATAAAAAAGTCTTAATATGTTTTCCATAGCGATTTTTATTTTTAAAGGCCTGATCTTTGAATACCATCAGGGAACAGTCCCAGCTAAAATTTCCTCTACGGAACTTCAGTTCCATGGGATTACCTCAGAACTGTCCATTGACTTAGATGGAAAGCCAAGATTTCAGTTCGTCACATCCAAAAATAATATCAAGGCTCTGGAAAATCGAAAATTGTTTGAATTATGGGACGGCACAAGTTTCAATGTGATCTGGCAGGTTAAAAAACAGATTGATAACGCACACTTTTAAAATGCGCCTATCTGAGTGCATTTGGTAAAATCGGTTATCACCTGCTATTTTCAGACAAAGGTTATCGTAAAAACACCTACGGCGTATTAGTGGAATTTCTTCGTTAGGAAGAAATGACAGAAGAATTCCCTATACCTTTCCTTGCCGAGCATTCACCGGTTGACACCCAGCCAATAGGAATGGTATCCACCCCAACTGCATATCACGCACTTTACGTAAACCTGGATTTCCATCTGAACGGCCATGACTTTAAATATGTAGTATTCCTGCCCCACCCATTAGAAGATGACCTGAACGCTTTGAAAAACTTAGAGAAACTAATCATCAAAGGCAACGGTGGTAACCAAGTAGATTTAAAAATCTCACCTATACCAGAAAAATACGTGATGTAAGTCCAAGAAAAAGAATACTGTACAAAAATTTTGCACTAAATGGTATATTCGTCAAAACGCGAACAATGAATATCATTCTAACCGGCTTTCAGCAAGCGGACGCAGAAAAGTACCGCGATATCCTGGAACCGATATCCAGTAAAAATGATCTGCAAATATTTGACCTCGGGCAGGAATGCATTGACTTTTTCAACAATGCTGTGATTCCAGCCCAAATGCATGTAGATCTATTAATTATCGCCCAGGAAATTCGTGACTGGCAAACAAATGATTTGTTGGTCTATTTCCGTGAAGATGGCCGAACCTATTCACAGAACAATTTTAAATTATCTGCTCTGCCCATGATGGTCGTCGCTGGTGCCAATGCAGCTGACCAGGACGGTTATGAGCTCGACGTGGAACGAATTTCAGATCTGGACGAGAAAAAACGGGACGGAAACTTTCTTCAGACTGCAAAAGATACTGTGATGAACTGGAGAAAAGAAATTTATAAGGACTTCGAAATACTAGGTCTTGGTTTAGATTACCGGTTTGATAAAATAGATATGGGATACGCCGTACGTGTCAAATCATCAGATACCAAGATACTATCAAATGGATTCCTGATCAAGCAACAGGGGCTTCCATATCTATGGCTCAAAAAAGATTTTTTCGAATTGGAAAGCTCCATAGACGAACTGGATTGCCTGGTTAACGATTACCTGAACTTTAGTCGGAAAGAATTAGATGCAACCCGATGGGAAGATCGGCTTCAGGATTTTTTTAACCGGAACCCAAAATTTCTCTTTCAAAACAACTTCGCCAACTACTGGTCACAGCCTAAAATAGATATCCCCAATAGCAATAGGTCCTATAAACCGGATTTTATTATGGAGCCGGAACTTCACCGAGAACTGAGTAAAAACTGGGAGATCATGGACTTGAAACTACCTATCCAGGACTTCATGCAGAAAACAAATTTCCATCCAACATTTACTTCTAAATTTCTCAAATGCCTAGAGCAGGTGAAAAATTATAAGAATTTTTTTAAAGATGACAACAACAAGTCTAGTATTGAAAAGGTATTGAATTTTCATCCTAAATTTCCGAAGGTAACATTAGTCGTTGGACGACGGGACAACCTCTACGCAAATCAGGATTTGCTTTACCAAAAGTTGAACGACCATAGTTTTTCTGATATCTACCTTATGACCTATGATGAAATCATAGACAATCAAAAGCGAAACCTGGAAAGGCTGCTGGATGAACATATTAATTAAACTCAAATTACATCATTATTACGCCGGAAGCATCCTCAGCAATACAGTACTCCTAAAAGGGTAATTAAAAATATACTTTTCTGTTTTTAACTTCTATCTCGGCGGCAGTTTTTTTTCACCCGGCCAATCATCTGGGATCGAGAGTATATCTTTAATTTCACGACCTTTGATAACGACAATACCATCCTTACTAATACGGTAGCCATTTAAATTTTGCTTGTCCAACGCCAATTCCCTTGCTGCGAGGGGATGATAATAGATCCAATACTTTGCGTGAGCGAGATTTGTCGGGTTTACATTAGTCACCATAATCGCACTGACCCGTGTGTGAATTGGATATCCTAAGGCAAAAAAAGAAGCTTCAACAGTTAAGGGAATCTCAGCCTCCCCCTTTAAGATTAGTGGAATTCGGTGTTGTCCTATCTCGCCAAACAGCGCATCTTCAATATCATACTCATCAATTGGAAGTTCCGTTTTAACATCGATGGCTACCATATACGGATGTGCCAATTCGCCATACCGTGTGGCTTTTCTTTTTATAGCATCCGAAATCACATGTCCAAAGCCGCCAACATGAAATTTGGTAGTAAAAACACCAATCGCACGGCCACTCTTGCCCCTGGCGATTTTGTCCTTAGGCAGTAACTCAATTTTGAGCAAAAACTTAGGATCATCATGCACAATTGCCGGCAGGTCACTGAACTCTCTTATTGCAGGAAATTCAATCGAGTCAGGATCAATGGCATTAATTTGGGTACTTAAATAATTCCGGATTTTTTTAAATGCCGGATAGCTGGCGTCTTTGAATTCCAGTTCTGCGATTCTAATATAAAATCCCGGCAGATCCAGTTCATTGAAAAAATCATAAAAATAATTCTCTGTATTCTTCCTCGCTTTTTCGGCGTCAGAAAGTCCACTTGTACTGATACATTCCAAATAAAATAACTGTCCTGTACCACGTACCTCAAAATCACATTTCTTGGAAGTGTGTGCCAGTTTTGGATGTGAAGACAACTCAAACCCAAGCCCTGAGAAAAAGCTATAAGTAAACAACTCAAAGAAAGTTGAGTCAAAATCAGTTTGTAACCTAGTTAGCAAATCCGTTTGTTCAGTCTCAGGGTATGCCTCGGCCCAGCGGTTAATCAAACAACGCACGTTCTCAATCGCAGGCCAGGCACAGCGATCATAGAAACTAAAACTATCCTCCGTATAACGCATCGGCCTGTTATCATGCCTTTCCTTATTATCAAATATCATATGAAAATATATAAGTAAACAATCATGTGCAAAGTCAATTTAAAATCCGCCATATACTCGAAATACCCAATCATCAGGTAGAGTTCCTTCTTATAGCATCACAATATACATGATAAAAAGATGTAAATTTATGGGTAAAATTAATTAGCTCATGCCAGAATTCTATTTCCCAGGGGATAAAGCATCCCGCCATTTGGAAGAAGCGCCACAAGGATTTATTTTAGAGTTTGACGATGAAGCTATGCCGGTATTGTTAATGAAATTTGATGCGGCTATACTGGACAGCATAATTAAGGGTTGCGCAATGGAATTGTTGATTAATAATCCAAGGCTTACGGTTAGTTGTCTTTCTCTGGTAATTTATGACAATAAAAAATATCCTTCCTGGATTGATGGAGTCGAGGACGCTTCTAAAGATCATGTTCATGTTGACTTTTCGCCAGATGCAATAAACCTGATAGGCAAACAGCAAATTAGGATAGGTCTATACAATGAATTGCGAATCCCTATCTATTTTGCGGTGGTACCTCTGGAATTTGACCTGCTGAAATGGGAACAATGGATAGCCGCGTATTATAACGATTCAACGACTCTACTTTTCCTAAAACCGAGTCCAGGATTAACTACCCAGGAATTGTATAAAGGGTTCTCTATACCCATTGCAAATCATGACCATTCCAAACAGGAAAAATTGAACGTTAACTTTAACCTCACTGAAGGCTTTAATGCAGATAAGATATCTTTAAGAGGCTATAACTTCAGTGACTATTCTGAAAATGGCAAACACGGGTACAACCAGGAGCTTTCTGTTAAGCACATTTTGGGAACCTATTTCGAGATAGGAAAGGAACTGTTTATCGGCCCAAAAAATGCGAATGGTACTGAATTTACAGATTTCATTTTGCTGCTAGAGGACACTTACATTCTTTTTGAATCGAAATATGTGATCAGTACAAAATCAAATAAATCTACCGCAGCCTTAAATAAAGCCATAATGCAACTAAATCGTGCTGACGAATTGATCAGATCAAAAAAACTTGAAATGGAAGACCAGTACCTTGTAAAAGAGCTGATATCGCGTAGGTTTAATTTGAAGATCTGCCTCCACAATGACAGCCTCTATTTAAGCGAAGAAAAATGCAAACCACTCATCCAAAAATTTGACAAAATGGAGTTGCCGATGTTTATGTCAGTATCCGTTCTTAATCAATTTCTAGCTGGATTTCATATTAAAAACGAAGAATATTTCCATCTGAACCTAAAAAGAAATTTAATAGACCGTTTTTGGAGTTTTTATAGCAGCGATGAATATATAATGATAGTTCGTAATTTTGGTTTTGTAGACCCTCCGGCACGCAGTTAAGTACAGCCACTGGTAGCTAAATAGCTACTTAGCCATATCGAGAATCACAGCCCCCTTAGACTGAATTAAAGTACCTTTGTGATTAATATTAAACTAAACGACAAAACAGTGGGGAAATACTTTTACTTAAATGATGATAACAAATGGGTTGGGCCTTTCTTCGCTCCAACAATGATTTTTGCCGTGATGCGCTCAAAAGTTCACTTGCATACGCCAGTATGGTCAAAAAAAAACAGTGACGGTAGTAGCAACCATCCATCAGAATGCGTTAGAAAAAGAACTATTGCACATCAGCTATCTTTTTTGCCGCTGTGGTTGTTTCCGGCAAATGCGAAAGCAATCCTTCGCAATTGGAAGAAACAGGTGTTAAAACATTTAAAAAAAGATGACGGCACAGCTGCAATCCTTGCAAAGCCCATAGCAGCTGGAAAGCTATTAGATGGGGCTATCTTGAAGTATACCCTCCCTTCACTAGCGGCAATAAATGATTTTAATGCAGGTAGTAAATTTGAGGTTACCCTAACTTATTTTTCAAGGGCAGGAGAAGTTAAATCGAGCAGCTACACTGCCTATATCAAACATGCCGAAGGGAAAGGCTTTTCCTTTAACATTGTCATGGATGCCATACCTGAGGTTGGTGGCGTAAGGTTCAAAGAGTCTTATGGTCTGCATAGACAACTGCTTTTAAAAAATCGGTCAGCAACAATCGAGGTAGCTGAAAATTCCGCAAATAATTTTACCACTCGCTACCCTTACCAGCCACAGGTACTCAAAGGGAATTTCGGCAACTTAAAGAAATTGACCGTTTCCGATTATAACAACAGCTTTCAGCGGATAATGGTCTCCGTAGATGATACCGACTTTATTAGTCCTGCGGCGATTGTTCGATCTTCAGCCCAGTTGGTCTGCGATAAGGAGGCATTTAATTCTCATGAGTCGACAATGGGTCCTAGATTTCGTATGGGAATCTCCTACATAGATATGCAAATTGAAGGCTATCGGTACCACATTTACGAACTAAAAAATTCCTGCTTGGTAATTGACAGCATGCAAATCCAGGATCATGAACTATTTAGGATACATTCAAACGCAATCAGAAAAAGCTTAGCTGTTCTATCTGGTAAATACTATGATGATGAAGCTTACTACTTAACTTCCGTTGATCAGGATTTTAAAAGCATAGATGGCCTCTGGTACGTTTTTGAAGATGCAACTGTGATTTCTTCAAGAAGAATAGTAGATATGGTCATCTACGACCAGCATGGCAAAGAGATTGAAGCAGGGCTACCTCAAGGCAGTTCCTATAGAGGTACGATGCCTGTTGAAATATTTGAAAATTTATGCCTTAAACTGGTGAAAGAAGATGAGATCCTGCGAACCGTTGAGTTGGTCATCAGTGCAATGAATAACCCAAATCCCGTTCAGCAAGGAGCCATGTATTCGGTCGCTTTGGAAACGATAACTGGCCTTTTGAGTAAAATCAATGAAGATAAACTGAACCCGGTACCAGATAAGAAGATATTTAAAAAACTTAGCGATGAGCTGAAAACAGTCTTGGCTGGCTTTAGCGCAGATATCAGCTCAGAAGGGATGAAAATCCTCGAAGCAAAACTCGTTAACCTGAATACGCCGACTAACCGTGATAAACTGGTTAAAACGTTTGATCTGTATGGCATAACGCTGACCAAAGAGGAAATTAAAACAATTAACGAGCGTAATACTTATCTGCATGGTAACTCTCCTTTAGATGCTAAATTTGTTTTTGAGCTGAATGAGATCTCTTTAAAGCTGCATAACCTAATCTTAAAATTGCTACTTAAATATAGCGGATATAACGGGCATATCATCAACCTGGCGATTTACGCCTTTGCAAAGGATGAAGTTAAAATGCATAATCATCTAAAAAAAACACATCAGTTCGCTATCGACGGGCCAGCCGAGATGGAGCGGTTAAAAGATCAGGGCAATAAAAAGGCATTCGAAGCTGCCAGAGAAAAATGGTTAAAAGCTATTGCAGAACATACCTTATCGCCAATTTTAGAAATTATTTAATTTTGTTAAATGGATTTAACGCTCTGGAATGTGATAATTTCGCCGGCGGCAGGAGTTTGTACAAGAGCTAAAACGCTACTACATAAAAGGAACCAAAATGCCAGGATCTGATGGAAAAGGAAAACTACATTGAGCAGTGGTATGATCACATGCGGTTATTGAAGTTCGAGAAAGGCTACCATAACAATAAATACTTTATCGGCCTGGATCAGATTTTTTCTGAACTGACTAATTTTTTCGACACCAAAAATTTCGATGTCAATGGTAAAATTGACCCGAATAACTGGCTACTGCACATTCTTGGGAATAAACAGTTGAATTCGATCTGCGTGGCGAACGAAATTGCCGAGCTGATCAGGTATTTTAAAACTCTCGACGGATCAGAGAGCTATAGGCTAAAGAATAACAAAGGTGAAATCAACTTCAAAGAACTACAAGAAAAACTTTTCGAGCTCTATGTAAATTACCTGCTATCAACTGTGGGGCTACTTCCGGAGATAGGACGCCATTATGTATCAACATCCGGGCATAATAAGGAAATAGATATGGTGATCAAAGTAAAAGATGTCTTTTACAATGTCGAAGTAACCAAGTATTATGATGGGTATAAAGAAGCCCTAGTCGATCTTGGTCAAAATGTAATCCTAATCCTGAGGAAAATCGGAGATAAATATCGGGTGCAGCCTCATGAGATGCTAAGTGGTTATTTTGCATTTCATAGCAGAGACGCGACCGCTATTAAATTAAACAAGGCAGAGTTTGAATCGAAAGTGGGGAAGTTGATCAAAAGTTTCAGAGTGGGGCAAGGTATCATCAGCGTCCCGGCAAAAAAGGTTACTCCTAAATTCGAGTCTGAACTCGAATCAACATATTCAGATAACTACAAAAGATACCCTTCTATTCTGGAAGGATTTAATGCCCATGTGAGTTTTGCGATGACCTGGCAATTCGGAAACAATCATTATCACATCGAAACAGATGTGCAAATCCGGGAAGAAATTGAAGAAGCAAATAAGCGGCTACTCGAGAAAATATCAAAAAAGTTGGATCAGCATCGCGAATCACCTTACAAGTTGTTGATCGTGATTGGTATAGAGGAACTTTTCAGTAGCCATGAAAAGAGCAGGGCGATTCCTATCAGAAAAGAAAATATCAATTCAGAATCTATTCACGGTCTTCTGAAAAATCGGGCAGTACTCTGGCTTATATTTAAACAATATAACCCTAAGGGTGTAGAATACAAATCTGTAATATTTGGTAATAATATCACCGAGCACACCCTAATAGAGAAACTTAATACCATAAACCAGGAAATAATCTATTCAACGAAAACCTGATTTTTCAGGATTATCAAATCTAACAAATTAACAAATTGGAAATTTAGAAGCGAAGCTGAAAGACCTTAATGAAAAAATAGCATACGACCTCGACGTATTCGGGATCGTAGATAAAGCGATAGAAAACTTAAAAAATATCGCTGGACTATACAAAAACGCGGATATGGAGGTAAGCAATTTATCATTGGTTCGATCTTTCCAAAAAAGTTCGTTTTTGACGGTGAGATAGATCGAACCGCTTCGATGAATCTTGCATTCCACCTTATCTACCAAATAAACAACAAGTTACAAAATAAAAAGGCCCTAGTTAAATCTAAAATTAGATCTAACTAGGGCCAAGTACCCTCAACCGGAGTGTTAACGAACTGATTTATTGAAGATTTAAAGATTTTATCTCGATTAGGACTTCCCAAGGAAGATTTAAAATAAGTCAACCAGAGTACTATCGAACCGACTTTTAAAAACTTTTGGTCGATGCCTAAATGGATAAACCGGAATGATTGATCCTGTCCCATCAGAAATAAATCTGCTATAAACCCATACTTGTCAATTGGTTATTATTTTGGCGAAATGGGTCAACTTGATTGGTTTTTTCCACATCGGACAAGGAAAAGCAAAGAACATGGCCAAAACTCTTAAAGAGCCAAAAATGAATTAAAGGACCTGGGTCCCTGCAATGGATGTCCCAATCGCCCACCCGGTTTCCGCTATTGCTTGTAATCCCATTGTTGCTTTTGTTTTCAAATTACTTGTCTCCATAATCGTGTTCCCCTTTCTAAGTCTTATTAATAAATACTGAATTATTATTAAAGTTAATACCAGTAGAGCGATTGGCCACAAAACACTGCAGGTTGCCACTCCTAACCCAGTTAGGGCTATCTTGAATATCTTGATTTCAAAGAATGAGTTATAAATTTAGCATTAAAAACTGCATATCTTTGTATCAGTCTACAAAAAATCATTTTTCATTGGTGTTATTCCTTTGCACTCTCCTGGAGCTCACTGATGATTATCTTAGCATCGCTGAAGGCAAAGAGAATGTCATCCTGACGGGTTCCTAACAATCTAAACTCCAAGATTATTTTCCTGCCAAAAAGTTCGATTACAGCTTGCGTACAGCATTTTAGAATCGAAATTAAAGCAGTAGTTAGATCTTTTAGTAACTGCTCCCTGCTGAGCAGTGGCTTTAATGCGATGTCTTTTAAATGCAGTATTGCGTTATCGATATTGACCCTATCATTTACCAAGGAAAGGTTTTCAATTAGCAAGTCGTAATTGGAATACTGTCCAGATATTTTCTTTAGATATTCTTCGTCCAGTTGTTTAGCAGTAGGCGAATATTTAATATAGCGGTTGCTTACCAATTCATCGAAAACTGGATTATCTAGGGCTGTCGTTATTTTTAGGTAATGCTCTGTGCTCATCACTTTCTCTAAAGGCAGTAATTGCATTTTAAGCGAAAAAGTATCATCACTTACCAATATGCGGTTAGCATCATCGGTTACCAGCAACAAAGTACTCATTGCTGCGTCGATAACTGCATTTTCTCCCATTTTTATGCCTGCTTTTTTAATCATGTCGATGGTATTATCCGATAATTTTACATCACAATTGTTTCCGATCCATTCCAAAAGTCTGCTTAGATATGTTTTTTGATCCTTTATAAAATCAAAATGGGAATCATCGATAGCAACCTTTCCCAGATCTGCCATCGTGTTGCTAAAAGGGTCTGTCCGGTATTGCAGATCACTGAGTTCGTTATTGAAAAGTTCCACAAGGTACTTTGAAACGATAAACTTGTGCCTAAACTCATGCCCATGAAATAACCACATTTGATAAAACAGAGCCAGGGTCGTAAAGTCTAAAACGATTTGTGAGTTTTCGTTTAGAATATGTTGGGCAAAAAATATCCGCCGGATCGTATTGATACCGTTCCGGTATCTTATCAAACCATAATATCCCTGAATATATTTCTGTCCATATTGCGCGGATACCAGTTCCGAAAAAGACATCGTTCCTGCATAATAAGCGTTAAAATCTGCGTCTTTGGTTTTTTCCTCCACCCGGTGCCTTTTGCCAAACATTTTCTCAAACATCCCCAATATTCCCCCTGGATGTTCAGGATCAATATCGATTGTTTCGAATGGAAGGCCTGAGTGTGGATCATCCTTTGCCTGGTTTAAAATTTCGTCGAAAAGCGAGAGGTATTTATTCATGATCCGTCTAATGGTGTATTCATCACTCAAGTTGGACATCCTCCTTGGAATAATCACCTTGTCACCTTTGGCTTTTCCGATGAACTGCTTGTATACAACGTGGATCTGTGCCCGCTCATCCATTTCTACGTAAGATACTTTCCCATCACGCATGTAACTAACGTAATGTCCGGGCTCAACCACTTCGTACTCGGCCAGTACATCAATAAGATCTATTTCTCGGAAAACCAATCCGGTATAGGCAGTCCGCACATCTATTGCTTTAGGATCGGCCGCAAATGGATAGATCAGTTCAAATGCCTGCTTGTTCATGCCGTGGAGTGAAAGAATCTGGCTGATAGGTACCACGTGTACTGGCCTATGAAAATCTACACTTTTTGCCAGTTCGGGAATCCCTTTAATCTTTTCTATTGCTTCAGGTGTATTGAGCTTGTGCAAGGCCTGAACGTAAAGGGCAAACATGGCAGAATCGTCTGCCAGTTGTTCCAGATACTTTTCGCAAATTTCAACTACAGCAGGCCAATCGACCAGTTCCTGTCTGAGCTGTGCTTCCAGCCGCAAAAACTGTGGGTTAAAGGTCGAGGTGTTTCTCCAGTTTTCCAGTAGGTTTAAAAGTTCTTTATAATCATTCCCGGTTTTGTTTTGGGCATGTATATATTGATAAAGTTCCCTACCGTCCTGTTTTCCTTCCAAATTCTTGCCCAAAATTTCCAAGGCATGCTGGTATTGCTCCGCTGCAAAAAAGGCAGAACCTAAAATGTCCACTAGCCTGGTGTCCTCTGTTTCATTCGCAAATTCAGCAACGTAGTCTAATTGCTGCTGGTTTGCTCCCTCAAAAAGCAATGAAACAACTGCCCTGATGAGTTGTTCCTGATCTGGATCTGCAAAGGTTTTTCCTGACAGAAAATCTTCCGGGGTAAAAAACTGGAGCTGTCCCAATAATTTAAGTTCAATTATCAGGTTTAAAAACATCAATAAAAAGCGGTCTTCAAAAGCAGTGATTGACTGGACAAACCTTTTGGAAGCGGTGCGGTAACCATCCATGTCATCCATTTTTTGATAACAGAACAATAATAACAGCAGGCCTTCACTGGTTAGTTGGTTAACGCTTTCCAACAAAGCTACAGCTCTGGATTTCAGATCTGTTAACTGAAGTGCGTTTGCGGCCTGTATGGCAAACAATGTATCTTTGTTCACCATACGCAAATAGATAGCCTCTAATTGCAGGGCATCTCTTTGGGCGCTAGAAAGGCTGAACGCGGTGTAGGTATGTAAAAATTCAAGTTTTTCAAAGTTGTCACTGATCTCAGAACCACGTACGGCTGAAAGGAACTGCCCCAACATGGCATTCAATGCTTTCATCTGTTCTCGGTGCTCCTGGTTGTTTACATAATAATCAAGAAAGTATGTTTGAAAAACTTCTTCTAGGGTGGAATTGATCCAAAAAATTGCTTTGTTATAGCCATCAATGGTTACCGGATGCTCCACATATTGCAAGCAATCAGGCGTCATCCCGTGCTCACGCATCTGTTGATGAACGGTGGCATCAGATTCATTATATAATACCCGCAGGAAAGTGAAGTCTTTTTTAACAAACAGCGGCACTCTATCTAGTGCCGAATCGAAGCTGGTACCCGCATTTAAGTCGTGAAGGACTTCCAAAGCCCAATAAACCGGATTGTATTGGTCTAAAAGGACAAGCTCGTTTAATAATTTATCCAATTCTGCCGCATCATTCATCCTATGAAGGCTGATCGCCGCTGATTGCCCGTACATTATGTTGGTTTTATCTAAACTCAAAGCCCTCAGGTTCTCGCGATAGGCTTCATTTCGCCTACCTATCAATCCCAAACACTGGCCTTTCTGATGGGCTAAAAATGCCATAAATGGAATCGTTGGTTTAGTCGAGCTTGAAGCCAAACTCTTTTCCAGGCTTTCCAACAGATTGAGCGCAGTAGCTGGCTTAAATGCCTGCAGGGTTTTCACATATGCATCTACGCGGTCTTTCCACTGTAGCTGCAAATCAGCAGTGTTTGCTAACGCTAGATTATCAATTCTGGAACTGAGCTCTTTGATCTTCCGGGAGATATTAAAAATTTCCTGGCTATAGGTTTCTTTGATTTCTAATTGCTTTAGAGCTTCAGACGCATTGATTTTCGAAATGAAAAGTGAGAAAAAACTGTTTAATTCCTGTTCTGTTGGTGGAGTAACTTCGGGTTCGGCACTTAGTGCCTGCATCAGGTCCTGATACTTAAAATCTTCCGGAGACATCACCCGGAATTTCAAAAATTCACCCACAATTTTTACAGAATGATAGAAAGGAAGATTTCTACCGTAATTGCGGTTATCCCCTTCCGCATATTCAGTGATTGTCTGTTGAATGACTTCTTGTAACTCATCCTGAAGTTCTGGCCCGGTACCAATTAAATGGTCTAATCCTTTTTCGAAAAAATATCCCGCTAAAGATGCAGGCAAAAAATTAGCTATAGCAGCCAGAACGACTTCCAATCCCATGAGATGCAGTTAAATAAATGAATAAGCACTAAGATGCCAACAATCTTTTTAGATAACAAAACAACTTACCCACATTTCAGCCTCAAACCACCCCAACCCCTTACTCTGATAAATCAGCCAAATAACTGCCCAAGAGCAGGGCTTTTTTGTTTAGTAGGATTTATAACAATTTATCATTAGGTTTAAATATGTATTTTATTGATTCCCTTAACTTGATTGCTGAAGCCATTTTGAACGGCTTTGCGTTGATCACAGGACTGCATGGATTGTTGCGGTTTTTAAAAAAGCGATACTGTTTCAATATTTGAAACACTTGAAACTCTAAACGTATCTTGTTTGCAATGGAATGATTTGTACTAAGATCGACATATACCGACTAGCTGTAAACACAATCTTTTATCTTCAGGGGAAATGACAACTATATACGATCCATTAAAAGCATATTTAAAACTTCAGGCAAAGCTCAAAAGTGCAATAACCGAAGATGAAGATAGCAAGCAAACTAAGGCCGATTATGATGTAGAAGAAGCGGCACGGCTTTCGTCTTCAAAACATCATTACATTCCACAGTATTTTACTGAAGGGTTTTTAGCGGCTGATAGGCAGATGGATGTTTATGACAAGCAGCGGGGTGCAATTCAAAAGCATCGGAAAAGTCCAGGTGGGGTGTTTTACGAACTTGGACGTAACAGTGCGGACTTTGGGCTTTCGAGGCCTGTATCACTATTTGAAGATGCATACGGAACGATTGACAATTTATTACCCACCGCAGTAAAGTTACTCCGAGCTGATCCCAAACTTATTAGCCCGGATATATTTCTTGAGCTGATGGCGCATATTAATATTCTGATCATCGATCTTTTTTGGCGAAATATTAACTCTGATCAGCTTTTTGAAGATATATATTCAAACTATAAAATTACAGTCAAGCTCGATAAAACTAAAGTGCTTTCCAAAGAGCACACAGAATATCTGAAAACGATTCCCGGCTTTAAGCAACTCACCAGATTAAGCCTTACCCAGTCTGCATTACGTGATGCGCTCGAAATGGAAGCACAAGAAATTACTACAGGAAACCTTATTGCTTTTGAAACTGATCAGATCTGTATCGGAGATATGCCATTTTTATTTTTATTCCCACCTTATGATCATTACTCTTTGAATAGGGTTCCCGCGATCATTCCTATATCAAAATCAAAAATTTATTTGCGAAATGTTGAACGTATCCGTTCTTTTGATTCTTCTGATACGTGTATGATAAATGCGCTGATTATCAAGCAATCCTCTAAAATGATCTGCGGTGCTAATCCAACTGTACTTAAATCAGCTATTGAATGCTATGATTTTGCATGTATAAATAACTGCTTTGATGAATATTGGGGCAAACTTTTTTACGACTAAAGAAATTACGCCGATTATCAATATTTTAAATTGAAAAGATATAATCTGGTGATCAAAAGGGATGAAGAGCTTTCGGATACTAACCTTGCTTAAAAGTGCTTAGTGGAATGCATTTTCTCTGGGGGTTGAATACGCGGATGAGTATGGGCGAAACCTTAATATTTCCGAACTGGGTCCTCTGAATTTTTTTCTTTAACAGGGCTGAACAGTATCCGCCTTTTTTCGGGTTTAATGAATATTACTTAGGTGGCAGATATATTCTAGTACCGTTAATGGTTATCAAACAGCTTGGTTCAAGTAATATTAACATGATTGCGAATGAGATATTTGGTCTAACGAAAATGAATTGGAATTCGTTTGATCTTTACAGTCAACTTCCCGCAACTGAAAATAGCTTTAAATAAAATTGCACGTAGCGGAAAATTGTTATCTAAGCGTGAAAGAGTAACTTATGATTATAGGTATATTATATAATGTGATTTTGAGTCTAGGCTTTTATTTTCATTAGAAATATCACCTTCGCAAAGAGTTGAGTGTATTAGATAAGCAACAATGATATAGGAAACTCGGTGGACTTAGGCAAAAAATACTGCAAAGATTAAATCATTTCTCCTCGCAGAATTTAAGGAATAGATCATAAATTAAAAAGTTTATATTATTTTCCTTTTTTATGATCATGAGGTTTCAGTGTAGGCGTGTTGCCTGGAGTTGCCTTGTTATCTCTTTGGCGCTTGTCAGGCTGCCCAGTAGATTCAGCTATCCTTTTCGGTCCTGGTTTAATACCCATAATTTTATTTATTTAAATTAAACAATAATACAATTTAGCTCTTTTTTAGATTTAAATGCGACAATTTTTCTCCACATTATTAAATTTCGCACATTGCCAATATTGGGGTTTCTAGAACGCTACTTTTTCAGCATTTAAATAGCTATTTTATTAAGCATTTCTGAAAAAACCAATCTAATTACAGCAGGATAAAACATAATGAACTATACTCCCTCTCGCCGAAAATAAATTTGCTATAAAATCTTGCTTGTCAATTGATTCTTGGTTTGACGAAGTGGGGTCACTATATTGGTTTTTTCAACTGATATCAATCGAGTGAATTTAAAGTAAAATTTGTAGAGGTGACTACAAAAAAATCGTTTGTACTTCCTTTCGGTAGTACAAACGATTGTACTAAGTACCGGAGTCGAATCGCGCAGTGATTAGTAACTTAAATTACTTCCAATTTTAAAAGAGAATGATTATATTTACACTATAGCAATTGCAGCTAAAACGTATCAAAAAAATTGGTGAGCGATTAGGTGAGTCAAAATCGAAAACCGCAATTATACTATTTAAACGCTGATTTTAGCACTAGGTGCAAATCCCAGCGGATCACGAAAACCTTCATGCCTTGTATTTGAAGGTTTTTTTATTTATTGGTCTTGTCAAAATTTTATAAAGCAGGATTGGGATCAAATACCAGAAACATACCCTACAGAAAGGATTTTTTTACGGTAAATCCTAATAGTTCCAAAAGGTTTTTAAATAATACCTCTTCACGTCTATCTGGATGGGTTTCTGATAATACGCCAAATGACGCTAGTAAAATTCTTCAATGCGTTCTTTGTTGATAATAAAATGCTCATAAACAGCTGACTGAAAGTGTATTTCAAATTTTAACATTCCTGTACCAATGTAAGGGAACTAGATCAGGAACACCTCATTTTTTTTCATCCACCACAACCAATTATTAGCTTTCATGTAATTTTTGGAATAAAAAATATCCCCATTAGGCACGAGCGGCCGATCTATCTGGTTTGATGTAAATTTCAGGCACACCATTTTAAGTAATAATTCAGTTAATGTATGTTTGCTGAAGCATCCTCTCAATTGTATAAATTTAAATTAACGATGAATAAATTAATGCTCAACAAAGGCAAAGCGATGGCTTGCCTAATCCTAACCTGTATTCTTCTTGTCTCTAGCTGTAGTAAAGACCGCGGTTACCTTTTACCTCAAAAAGATGGGCTACCAGTACAAAACATTAAAGAAGAAACTATTCTTAAATGGATCAAAGCAAATCCTTCCGCTAAACTCCTCTCTTTAAACTGGAACAAAGCCATGCAGGCGGTTGTAAATGGCAAAAATGTGGTAAGGGTACCCACCTTAAATGTGGACAAGCTATCTCTATTAAAAAACAACTCTTCTTTAAAACCAAATATGCTGGCTTCCAGTAATCTGCCACCAGGAAGCAGCGGGGCACGTCCTAAAGTGGGGGGTCAACGCCAACTATTTTACCTCACACCCACCTGAACTCTTTTTCATTCAGGAAAATGATAATGCCCCCTTAAAAACATACCTATTAAATTTCGTACCCAAAAATGAAAGCGAAGACTTTGGTCAGGAAGGAATCTGGACGGGAAAGTTATACGAATGGAATTTAAATGGGGATACTGTTGCTGTGCAGGAAATTGAAAAAAACATATTAAAAATTGGTTATTTATTAAAGTATGGAAATAGCCCAAGCAATAATATCGTGACCAACCTGAAAGCTAACAAACTACAATCAATTAGTGGTTTAAAGGATAAACAGATTAGTGGATTTTGGGACTGGTTTACAGACTTACTGGCAGATGGCGCTGGTTGGGTGGGTAGCTTATTGGGTATATCAGGTGATTATAGAAATACGGTGCTAGACGGATGGCGAGTTGAGGTAGATTGGCATGCAGTTTTTGCTAGTGGAGCTGGTGACCGGAATAATGCTCAATCAAACGGTTACCAAGGCGCCGGCCTTATGATATATTCAGCCTACGCGGCAGGGTATTCCAATGGTGAGAATTTAGGCGGCAGCAGCGGCGGTGGTTATACACCATACCATCCTACACGCGAATTTATTGAACTGGACCCAAATGATTATATTATTGGAACGCTTGGTATTACCGATCCTGCTCTACAAGATTTTTTATATACTAATTTAGATATTCAAATAGCCCTTTCCATCTGGTTAGATCAGCATGCGCATACTGTTGAAGCCAATCAGTTTGTAATATGGGCAGCTAAATATTTAGCAGATCCATCTAACGATATCACCTTTGAAGAGTTTGGAATTAAATACGGTTTGGTCGCAGTTGTAGACCCCAATAATGGCATTGAAATAGAAGATGCCCCACTAAATCCAACAACTGGTCAATACCCCACTATTGGATTTAACAATAATAGAAATAACGTTGAAGATTTAACCTATGGAACAAATCATGATGCTACAGGTATTGGGCAAAATATTTTAAGTCGTACTAATGATGAGCTTTGGCTTTCAATGAAAGATTTGATCGAATGGGGAAGCCCATCTAGTTCTCCCTTGAGGCAAGTTGGATATGATTTCATTAATGCTTTTAAAAACAATACAACGACACAGACTGAAATTACAAACGCCACCCTAAACGAAAGGGTTCAGGTTAGTGTAGAGTTTGCTTCATTTCTTAAAGATTTTGGTGCATTACTAAGGACTGAACTCAGGAGAACAAACGGCGATTTTAATAGTATTACTCCTATAGATTTAAGAAGACGGAGACCTATTTTTGGCGGATTAGATAATATGCGTAATGGATTGACGATTTTAATTAATGACACTGAACAAACAACTGTTAGACTTGAAAGTTATTCCAAATCAGGAAATAATATAATTCTTGTTGTTGAAGTAACGATCATGGATCATTTCGGATTAGACAAACACGATGCATTAAGTAAGGATTTTTATCACCATGGCTTTCAATCTTGGTGGGTCCTTCAACATAATAGGGGATTTAAGCCCTTTCATACTAAAATAGTATCACGCAAAACACTTAAAATTACGCTATGACAAAATTTATATTTAAAACAGTTTGGACGTTTTGCATAATCTTCACCTTCAACTCATGCGCATCCCATCAACCTATTAAAATTATCCTGTTGGAAAGCTCAAAAATTAGCGGCGAACTTAAAAACAACAAACTATATTATTCTGCAATTTTTATAGTAAAAAATTATTCAGAGAATAAAAAAACTCAGACACAGATAGACAGCTTTGCTTTGAATTTGGGCAATAAAAATCAAATTAGGTATGACTCTTACATATTATCATTTTACCAGGAATCATCGATAACCAATCTGAAAAATTTAAAAGAAAATCCAAGGGACTTAGACAGATATTCCGACATTAAAGATCATAGGCTGGACTATCGTTGGTCGGGTCGTACTTTTTTTGGAAAGATGAAATACAGAAATGGAGTTATGATTGATCCTAAAACCAATGTGAAACTAGAAGATGCACCTCCATTAAAGAATTGATCGATAATTTAATATATTAGAATATAAAAAAAGAGTACGAAGGTAATCATTATGTGATTACCTGTCCCCTCACACTGCCCATGCCGTTCGGCATATGGAGGTTCATTAGATATTAACAGTATTTTAAGGTTACTACTTCATTACGAGGTAGTAACCTTTCTCTCTTTAAGAATATATTTTAAGTACTGCTGTTAGAATAGGGTCATGCACTATTCTCCAATGGCCTTTCTGGGTATTACCACCCCTATTGGTTTTAGTTGTAAATAGATTTTTAGAGCCTTTTACCAGCTTTTTCATTTTCTCATGTTTATTGAGCTATCACTTTATTTATAAAATATTTTACTTCCATGGAAACTTTGGGGTATTAATATGTTTTCCAGATATTCTATCTGAATAGCAAACCACTAAAGAATGTGCAAAACTAGGTTAGATGAGCAGACCAAATAGCCTAATTTGAAATCGTATCGATTTCTATAGTGTCATTCACTATTGTTTCGTATATTTAGCAATAGCATTTGCAGCTAAAACGTATTAAAAAAATGGTGAGCGATTAGGTGAGTCAAAATCGAAAACCGCATTAAATACTATTTAAACGTTGATTTTTGCACTAGGTGCAAATCCCAGCGGGATCACCAAAGTAAAATAAAACCTCTGTAAGTCAGAAACTTACAGAGGTTTCTTCTTTTGTGCGCCGGGCATGGCAATCGACTATAGGGTTCAAGTCCCGAACACGCTTAGCAGTAGGAAGTGTTAGCTCGAGACAAGGGTGTCGTGGGTGACTGCGAATCTGAAGGAAGTCCGCGGCAAATATGGGGGCTTACGAACAGAAACTGTATACGAGGCGGATTTAGTCCGGGTGATGTTGCGAAACAAACAGAAGCCCAATACTGCACGGGGACTATTACGCAGATACAGAGGCCACATCCATAGGAAGTAGATTGTCTTACCCCGGGAGATCTGAATGAGTTCTGTCAATTGTAAGCGCGATTACAGGAGAAGAAACATTTGGCAGAGATGTTAAATGCCTCAATCATAAGTCAGCAGCGGTCGTAGTACTGCATTTTTCGGATGCAGAAAGGACCAAATGTTAGGATGGCAAAGGAAACAGGAAGTTTATGGCAGAGCGTTTACAGCGGAACCACATTAGAGAACTGCTTATATGAGGGTAGGACGGAATCCGAGAGTAAATTATAAGAGGAGCTGAGCCGAGCCGTGCAACCAATGTACACAATGCCTGGGAAGGAGTTTTTTTTTAGTATTATGCTTGAAGAAATATTAGACATCCGAAATGTACAAAGAGCCTTTAGGCAGGTTACTGCCAATAAGGGTGCTGGTGGTATTGATGGTATGCAGACCGATGAACTTCGCGACTACCTGAATGCTAACTGGCAGGCATTACGGAGTGATATTTTATCAGGCCATTACCGACCGAACGCTGTAAGAAAGGTAGAGATACCCAAAGGCAGTGGTGGTAAGAGGATGCTTGGCATCCCAACGGTCATTGACCGGTTGATCCAGCAGGCCATCTCTCAATGGCTGAGCCCCAAGTACGAGGGCGACTTTTCCTCTGATAGTTATGGTTTCCGGCCAGATCGCAATGCCCATCAGGCAGTGTTAAAGGCTCAGGAATATCTTAACACAGGTTACACCTGGATTGTGGAACTTGACCTGGACAAATTTTTTGACCGGGTAAACCATGATAAACTTATGCATCTGCTGTCAGTAAAGATAAAGGATAAGCGGACATTGAAGCTTATTCGTCTTTATTTGAGTGTGGGGATCATGGAGAATGGATTGGTCAGCCCAAGAAAAGAAGGAACGCCACAAGGCAGTCCATTAAGTCCGTTACTATCAAATGTTATCCTTCACGAACTCGATGTTAAGCTCGAAGAGCGTGGGCACAGGTTCGTGCGATATGCTGATGATTGCAGTATCTATCTAAGAAGCAGGAAATCAGGACACCGGGTAATGAGAAGTATTTCAGTATATCTGGAAGACTGCCTGAAACTGAAGGTTAACAGGGAGAAAAGTAAGGTTAGCAGGCCAAGCCAAAGTAGTCTGCTCGGGTTTTCATTCTATGGTAGCAAAGAGGGATGGAAGATGCGAATTTCATCCAAATCTCTAAGAGCGATCAAGGAGAAAATCCGGGAGCAAACTAAACGTAGCCAACCAGTTCCATTCCAAGAAAGAATATTAACGCTTAAGGAAATCATTCATGGTTGGGTTAATTATTTCTCTATTGCAGAAGCAAAGAGTCATATGACCAGACTGGACGAGTTGATGAGGACCAGACTGCGGATTGTTCTTTGGAAGCAATGGAAGAGTATAACGGGTAGAGCGCGGAATTTAATGAAGATGGGGTTGGTAAAATCAAGGGCCTATCAATTGGCCAATACCCGTAAGGGGTACTGTAGGACTGCAAACAGCCCGATATTACTTACAACCCTTGACAAGAAGTTCTTTTTGAGGCATGGACTTGATGGATTTACCAATTATTACTATTGGAAAACGACACACCAAACGAAGTTATTCTAACAAACCGCCGTATACCGAACGGTACGTACGGTGGTGTGAGGAGACAGCAGGGAAACTAATTCCCTGCTTCTTACTCGATTGCAGTCATTATCGCTGTCAATTTACATGTACTTCTGAAAAAATATATCATAACTCTTATTCATTATGATATATTTGCGCAAATTTTAAAAAAATAAATAATATGAAATCAAATTTTACGCTCTTAATACTGCTTATGGCAGTTTTTATGTCATGCAAAAAAACCACTAATGTTGATGTTCAACTTTCTACCAGTGGAAAACTAACTTACAAATTGACTGATAATACTGGTAAAGGATTGCCAAATGTGAAAGTATCGCTTTTTAACCGTCAGGATTATTATCAAAGTAATAACATTCTTTTGGATACGCGTGTTACAGATGCCAATGGTTTAACCGATTTTGGCGATCTTAATCCCGATAATTACCTTTTGGTTGCAGATTCTGCTAAAGTAAATAATGTAGCTTATCTTGTTCAGGAATATGTTCAGGTAATTACGGGTGCAGTTAAAAACAAAGAAACAAAAGTGACAGACTTTTCTGGCACATTCACGGCAACGGTTAGATCTTACAACAATAATCAACTCCTGAAAAATATAGGTGTGATTATGATCCCGTATAATAAATACAGTTATTCTTCATCTACAGCCACTAATTTAAAAGTAGCAGATTTCTCGGGAGTTACGAATGATGCAGGCTCAATTTCATTTAAAATTCCTTCATCTAAGCAGTATTACGTATACTTTTATAATACGGTAACCAATGCCACTTATAACAATACATACACTGTATCGGTACAAAAAGATGCAACGAATAACTTCTCTATTAATTTGTTTCAGTAACGGTTTGATCACAAATTACTTATGTTTTATAAGAATATGAAATATCAAATCATGCTTTTACTAGCGCTTTCCATTTTTATAAGCGGCTGTGAAAAGGTTACAAATGTAAAGTTAATTGATTCGCCAAGCACAGGCAATCTTAGCTACCAGTATAGCGATGATGCAGGGAAAGGTTTGCCTGGAGTTAAGGTTTCGCTTTACGATACCCAACCTTATTACACTGCTGGCGTGCAAAACCAGAATTCATTGGTTGCTACAGTGTTTACAGATGCGAACGGTATAGCTAACTTTCAGGGTTTACGCGCTAAAAATTATGTGGTAATTACTGATTCCGTAACGGTTAACAAAGTGAAGTACCTTACGGATGATATTGTTCAGGTTGTAGCAGGAACTGATAAAAAAAGAAATATTAAAGTTTCCGAATTTTCAGGTTTACTAAATCTCACCCTGTTATCGAATGTGGATTATAGAACACCAATGAAAAATTTAGGAGTGGTAGCTTATCCAATTAATGCAGGGCTACCCAGCGCGAGTAACTTTAAACCTTTTATTAACGATGCTGTATTAAAAGGCGTAACTGATGCAAATGGATTCGTATCAATTAAAGTTCCTTCAAATGTTAGCTTTGGTTTTATTGTTTACAATTTAACAACCTATAACCTTACCTATGGATATGGCTACTCCAGTGTTGCAAAAGGAGAGAAGCTGGAACGTACACTGTACCCTTATTAAATTTTTTTGCATCCCAGCAGGATCACATCAAAAGCCTTACAGAAATGTGAGGCTTTTTGCATTTATCCATATTTGATAAATATGTTTTTTACTGTCCGCGGGTGTACACTTGCTGTTCGATAACGAACGCTATTTGATTGGTCGAATCATAAATACCGTCATTTAAGTCGTATAATGCATTTTTTTCCTCTTGGCACGCACTTGGTTGTGCATTGCAAAGTTATATTTGTTTAACAGATCAACCAGTAATGCCATGTTCAGTCTCAATTTAAAAATTGCTTTACGCAACCTTTGGAGAAATAAGGTTTCTTCTGTAATCAACATTATTGGTTTGGCTGTTGGTTTATCTGCGTGCCTTTTATTGCTGCTATATGTAAATTATGAAGTAAATTTCGACCGTCATTTTAAAGATGCCGATAAGATTTATCAGGTAATGACCAATTTTCAGGATGCATCAGGGAAAATCACCAGTACCGGAGGTGTACCCGGCAATGGGATTGCGATGGCCATTAAAAATAAAATACCAGAGGTTGATGCCATTACCCGCATCGGTGGGGGAGATAATTCGCTAATTGCCAATGGAGAAAAAAGCTTTAAAAAGACCGATCTTTTTGCCGACCCGGAAATACTTAAAGTGTTTAGTTACGGGTTTATTGCCGGTGATCCGAATACGGCATTAAATGCACCAGATGGGATAGTATTAACAGAAAGCATGGCAAAACTTTTGTTTGGTACTACTGAGGTATTAAATAAGACTGTGCGCTATAAAGATGCTTTTAACTTAAAAGTAACCGGGGTGATGAAAGATTTGCCGGCCAATACCACGCTGAGGTACGATTATTTAATGTCGTGGGCTTTTTTTCAAAGCATCAACCCATATGTTAAAAATCCAGGCTGGGGCGATTTTAGTTTTCTTACGATTGCAAAAGTTAACAATCCTAAAATTATTGCGCCCATTAACGCAAAAGTTAAATTACTCTTTAATGAAAACTATAAAGAGCAAAAAAATCAGAATTTCCTGTATCCATTGTCCAATTTACATTTATATGGCGAATTTAAAAATGGTAAAAGCATAGGTGGCGATATTGATCGAATTTATCTTTTTGTTGCCCTTGCGTTTGGTATTTTGCTGGTAGCCTGCATCAATTTTATGAACATGGCCACCGCTAAATCAGAACGGCGTGCAAAGGAGGTGGGCATTAAAAAAACAATCGGGGCAACAAGAGGATCTTTAATCATTCAGTTTTTAACCGAAGCCATGGTGCTGGTGGTAGTGGCAGTATTGTTTGCCGTTGTAATTGTAGAGGTTACATTGCCCATTTTCAATAACTTATTGGATATCGATATCACAATCGGTTATACCAATGTAGGCTATTGGGTAGGTATTTTAGGGGTAGCAATGTTTACCGGCCTTTTATCGGGCATGTATCCGGCATTTTTTCTCTCATCGTTTAACCCCATCCAAACTTTAAAAAATAAGGCGGCAAGGGCCAGGTTAATACCGATTAATTTAAGGCAGGTGCTTGTGGTTGGCCAATTTTGTTTTGCCATTATGCTCATCATCTCCACATTGGTAATTTACAAGCAGATGCAGTATATCAAAAACAGGCCGATAGGCTATAACAGCAATCTGCTTGCAGAGATGGCTCAGGATGGTAACTTATCGGCTAAGTTTGAATTGTTTAAAGCACAAGTACTTAAAAGCGGTGCAGCCATAGCAGTTAATCAAAGCAGCCAGAGCATGACACATGTAGGCAACTGGTTTTACGGACTTAAGTGGCCAGATATGGAAGAGAAAGGGAAAGAGATTGTGTTTAACCGGCTTCAAACCCAATACGATCTGGTTAAAACCACTGGAATACAACTGTTGGACGGGCGCGATTTTTCAAAAGATTTTGCTTCAGATACAGCCACCATTATGTTGAGCAGCAATGCAGTTAAGGTAATGCAGTTAAAAAATCCGGTGGGTAAAACTGTTGAGCTTTTTGGTAATAAATTAAAAGTGATTGCTGTTTTTAAAGATTTCTTATGGGATTCTCCCTACCGCCCGGGCAAGCCCATGGTGATTAATTTTAGTAAAAATGAAAATGGCAACATTAATTTTCGCTTAAATCCCAACTATAGTTTGAGCAAAAATGTGGAGATGATTTCGGCAATTGCCAAGCAGATCAATCCACAGTACCCTGTAGAAATTAAATTTGTAAACGATCTGTTCACCAGGAAACTGCAATCTGAAAAAATACTCGGTATTCTGGCTAATCTGTTCGGAGGTATTGCAATACTGATTTCGTGCCTTGGTTTATACGGTTTAGTGGCTTACAGTGCCGAGCAGCGCACCAAAGAGTTTGGCGTACGCCGCGTATTGGGGGCTTCGGTAAGTAGCATTATGCAATTGCTTTCGGTATCTTTTTTGAAAATGGTATTGGTGGCGGCATTTATCGGTGTGCCTTTGGCCTATTACTTTATGAATAAATGGCTTTCCGGTTTTGAATTTAGAACAACTATTTCATTTTCTATGATCTTAATAGCCATTATTGGTACTGCTGTGGTGGCTTTTTTAACAGTAGGTTTTCAGGCCTATAAGGCAGCAAAAGCAAATCCGGTTGAGGCTTTGAAATATGAATAGGCTGCTAAATTGTAGCTGTAAAAATTACGCATATCTTTGCAAAACTTAATGCCTTGCTTTTACCGAGATTGGGCAATTAACCTGCAATTAAATGAATGCTACACAATTTTACGAACAGCTGAGCGATCAGTTATCCATTTTGCCCAAAAAGCAGCGTATTACTTTTGGCATAAACATCTGCGATAGACTGCTACCTGATTATATTGATTTTCATGCGCAGTTTAACTGGGGGAATCCTGATATATTGAAAAGATCAATTCAATGTGCTAAAAATGCCATTCCTAATGTTGTAGATGAACACGAAGTAAAGCAACTTTTAGCCGAACTGGAAGCGGTATTACCAGATACTGAAGAATTTACTGATCCATTGGGTACTTATGCCTTAAATACGGCATGTGCCGTATTCGAACTGCTGGAATACCTGCTCGACCAAGAAATAGATCATTTACTAAATATCAGTAGCACCATAACCGATACAATCGATTTTAAGTTGAGCGAGCTGGAAGAAGATTTAAATGAGAATGAAATATTAAATCACGCTGAAATGCTTAAAGAATGGCATCATCAGCTCCAAATCAGCAAATAAAAAACTTGCTTACAATTCTTTCATATGCTCTAGCGAGGCAATAATTTTTTTCTGACTTTTAATGGTTTCACTATAAAGTTCGAGCAATCGGTTTTTCTCTTTGATCAGGTTTTTAAGTGAGCTTACGCCATCATTACTTTGGGTGTTCAGGTTGGTTTCAAACCTGGCCAGGTCTTCATCCTTGCGGTAATATTCGAAAAAATTAACCTCGAGTGCTATCGAAATCCTGGTTAAAATACCTGTATCAATCGTAGTCGATTTAAGTAAAGTGCCCACCCGGTGTTTGCTAATGCCTGCAGCTTCGGCCAGTTGTTCTCTGCTGAAAGATTTTGCTTTCATCTCTTTCCAAATCACCAATCCAATGTTTATGCTCATGCTTGTAGGTTATCGTAATTATTTCTTTTGAGCTTCAAAACCATATAAACCATTTTGATAGAGGTAAGAGGCCATTTGATAATTGGAAATTGCTTCATTAATCAGCTGTTGATCGGCAGGTATGGCTACAGAACTGCCCGTTTTAAAATCGGGTTTGTAAGTGGCAGCCTTTTTATTCGGATCGAGTATAACCAGTTTGTTGTTTTTAATGTAACCCAAACTCTGGTAAGTACTAATAAAAGCACGTTCATCACTGTTTTTCATTTTAAAAACATCCTGACCGAAAAATTTACTGTTGTAACTAAAATTAAGGTAGCCTAAAATAGTAGGCCCAATATCAATCTGGGCAGTTAACTTATCAAATGTACCTGGTGCAATGTGGGCAGGACTATAAAAAATCATCGGGATGTGGTATTTATCAACCGGTAACTGCACTTTGCCTGCACTGGATGCACAATGATCGGCTACGATAACAAATAAGGTGTTTGCAAACCATGGTTTCTGCCTTGCCTCGCGGATAAACCTGCCAATGGCATAATCGGTGTATTTAACTGCTCCCTCTCTGCCTGTGTGTGATGGTATATCAATTCTGCCATCGGGATAGGTATATGGGCGGTGGTTGGAAACCGTCATAATTTGTGCAAAAAACGGTTTGTTATTTTTATAATCTTTATCCAGTTCGCGTAATGAAAGCGTAAACAGATCTTCATCGGCTACGCCCCAGATATTGGAATAATGAATTTCCGAATCCTGTAAGGCACTTCTGTCGGTAACCTGGTAACCATTGTTCGAAAAAACTCGTTCATGTTATCGAAATAACCATAACCACCATAAATAAACCTGCTGTTGTAGCCTTTTGCACGGAATATACTTCCTAATGTAAACAGATTCTTATTATCAGGCCGTTTCACAATCGATTGTCCTGGTGTAGGAGGGATACAGAGCGAAAGTGCTTCCAAACCACGCACGGTGCGGGTTCCGGATGCATATAGGTTATTAAAAAGCAGTCCTTCTTTAGCAAGCGAATCCAGTTGGGGCGTAATGTGCTGCGTATTGCCGAAGGTGCCCAAAAACTCGGCACTTAAACTTTCTACACTAATCAGCACCACGTTCATTTTGTTTTCGGTGCCTGCATTGCTAATGTTTCTGGATGTATTTTTAAACGTTCCGTTTTTAGCAAGCGTATCCTGCTGCAATAAATGACTTAAAATTGTTTCGGCATTTTTAATCGGAATCGTTTTATAAAAAGTATTGTAATCGAGTTGATTGTTCCAAAAGGCAAAGCCAAAATCATACATGCCATTGCCCGAGAGCTCATTTACATATTGGTTTTTACTTAGGTATTTTAATTTATGGCTGATACAGAAATAGGTAAAAACAGGCAGGCATAATAGCACCAACGCAACTTTTGTGCGCTGGCCAAAACTGGTTTTGTGGTTGGTAGAGCAGGTAATTTTTTTGCGTAAAAGATATATAACAACCGCAGTAATAATTACCAGGCCAACCATAATGCTGTTAATGGGGTACGACTGGCGGATATTACCGATAACTTCTGTAGTGTATACCAAATAATCGACGGCTATAAAATTATAACGCACCGAAAATTCCTCCCAGAAAAACCATTCGGATACAGCATTAAAAATGAGTGTAAAAACAACAATGAAAAAATAGATAAACAGCAATACCCTGTTAAACTTACGGCCATACCATTTTGCAGGCATAAGCCACAGGTATAGTACAATCGGAATTACCGCAAAAGATGCAGCAGCCAGATCGTAAAATAAACCGATAACAAATATTTTGAGCAGGTTAAGTATCGACCAATCAACCAATGCGGCACTAAATAGCAGTAAAGCAAGCCTGGTGAGGAGCGATATTCCACATAATAACAGGGTAGCTAAAAAAACGGGTCCAAATCTATTATGTAATAAAGTATTGGTTGTTGATTTGATGCTCATAATTAATGATTAATCGAAACTGAAACTAGCATGCTGCCCATTGTAGATAAATGGCGAAGGTAGGTTCCAATTCTGAAGTAATTCTGAAGTTTGGTTAGTGCTGAAAGATAGGCAATAAAGCATTGAAGTTTATAATTTATTAATATGGGCGTAATTTCAATGCATCACCATATTTCTGGGCCTGGGCATTAAGCAAAAACCATAACATCAGGTATGCGCTTCAATCTAAATTACACCTTGGGTCTTTAATGCTGTTTAAGGTAGCTCGTTGTAGAAAAAATGTTTTGTTTTCGATAATGATCAGGTGCGCAATTTTTGTTTTATTCATTTTAATACAATTGCTGTAATGCTTGAAAATGAACGTTTAGCTTTCCATTGGTTCTGCATTCCCGTTATGCACTTTAATCTTTTTATTGCAGATACTATGCTACCAGCTGCAACCATAATAGATATTCTTTTTAAAGCAATAAAAAGGATTTTCGTTGCTACCGGGTTTAGGAACGAAGTATAGTGGTTTATGGCTAACGCTCCTTGCCTGAGAATAAGAAAAGGATTATAAAAAGCGGGGGCATCATTATAAAAAGTAGGGGAGATTATTAGAATATTTAGTTGTACAACTCAAAAGAGTGTTGATAACTGGGATAGTAATTACTAATATTTTTAGTATTTTTGTATTAATTTAACGCTGTTGAGTTAAGATACCAACGGCTGGAATGCATTAAACTAAATGATGATGAAAGAATTAATAGAACTGATTAAACGCTATTTATTAAAAGAAGCAGAAACTTTAAACCAAATTACGGATAAACCAAAAACACGCAAGAAAAAGTAGAATACCATATTTTATCATCTGTAAAATGAAACCCAAAGAACTAATCACCAAAAGCGAGCGTTACCAAAAATGGGAGAATTTTAAGTACGAAGAACCGCCTAAACCAACGGTAACTTATTTTACCATTTACGAAAAAGCAAAAGCCGCTAAACATTGGATCTACGACCCCGAAATTAAACGCTGGCAAAGCCCCGAGGAGTTTTTAGAATTGGAGAAAAGAATGAGTGGTGGTGAACCTAAGCGTTTGGAGCGTTTGCAAATGGACACAGATAAACACAGATTTTTTACAGCTGTGTGCATCCTGTTAATCTGTGGTTTTTATTAATTATTTGTGTTATGCCAGGCATTATGCAACCCTGAATAGTACCACAAAATTATTTTTTTAAACCGGATTGCAGAGGAGATCCTTTTTTGAAGCAGGGTCTTTGTACTGGCTAAAAAGATCGCATCGAAAAGCCGGAACAAACGCTTAACAGAAGGTTTTGGAACCTGCTTTTCAAATGATTTGGATTGACAAAATTTATCCAACGCTCTATTTCTTAACCACAGATGAACACAGATGAACACTGATTTTATAGCTGTGTGCATCCTGTTAATCTGTGGTTATTTGCATTATTCAACCTTGCATTTTGTTTCTTAACCACAAATGGACACAGATAAATACGGATTCTTATAGCTGTGTTCATCATGTTGATCTGTGGTTTTATTAATTATTTGTGTTATGCCAGGCATTATGCAACCTTGAATAGTACCACAAAACTATTTTTTTAAACCGGATTGCAGAGGAGATCTCTTTTTGAAGCAAGGCCTTTGTATAGGCTAAAAAGATCGCATCGAAAAGCCGGAACAAACGCGTAACATAACGTTTTGGAACCTGCTTTCCAAATGATTTGGATTAACAGAATTTGTGCAACGTTCTATTTATTAACCACAGATGGACACAGATAAACACGGATTCTTATAGCTGTGTGCATTCTGTTAATCTGTGGTTATTATTAATTGCTTGTATCATGCTATTGCTTTTGCATGCCTATAATCAACGGCTTTAAAGTCGAATACCGTAGTTTTGAAATGACGCTAACCAAATATAAGTTTTAGCCATTCCCTTAATATTCAATTAAAACTGTGCTAAACTTTTAACAATTTCATAATGCTATATCACCACATTGGTAATGGCTGGCACACATCTTTGTAAATAAAATCAGCATCAAAATACCCCGTGGTGTAAATAATTTAATTGATATGAGATTGATTTCATGTATAGGCATGTTAATGGTTATCCCGGCAGTTGCGCTGCTTACCATGAATAAAGAACCACAACCTCTAAAATCGCCAGCTGGTAACCACATTAAGTTACCTTCCAATGAAATGGAGTCTGTTACTGATACCGATTCTTTATCTCACCAGAAAATGCTGCGTTCAAATCATCCTACATCAGTTCGCCATAATTTTCCATCCAGCAGTTACGCTCAGTCTAAACCATTATTTACGAAATAGTTAAAGGGCAACACCCTTAAAAAAATATGAATAGAAGATCATTGTTAAAAGGCGGATTATTAGCCGGCTTAAGTGCGCCATTAGTTGGGTTTAAAGATGTATTAGCCGCCCAGGTTGGAGGAATAAAAAAAGCAAAAAACATTATCATGATGGTGAGCGATGGGATGAGCATAGGCACTTTAAATATGGCAGATTTGTATGCCAGCCGCACTTTCGGTAAAAGCAGTAAATGGTTAGGTTTATATCGTGATAATAAAGCTGTTCGAGCATTAATGGATACCGCTTCTGCCAGTTCGATGGTTACCGATTCTGCAGCAGCAAGCTCATCATGGGGTGGTGGGTTACGTGTAAGAAATGGTTCGCTCAATGTTGGAATGAAAGGGGAGAAACCTCAACCCATTCTTCAGAAATTTAAAGAAAAAGGAAAAAAAGTTGGTTGTGTAACCACCGTACCCATTACCCATGCCACCCCTGCAGGTTTTTGCGTTAACCTGGATAACCGTGGTGGCCAGGATATTATCGCTGAAATTTATTTAGGCCTAAAATTCGATGTAATGATGGGTGGCGGAAGTAAATATTTCGGCGAAAAAAGAGCAGGAGGAAACCTTTTACCTAAATTTTTATCCCAGGGATATAAAGTTGCAGAAAATAGAAATGAAATGTTGGCCCTGGATCAATCCAAGCCGGTATTGGGATTGTTTGCTGAAGATGGACTCCCTTACGAGGTAGACCGTATGCACGATGCTGAATTGCAAAAAACGGTGCCAACATTGGCCGAAATGACTGTTAAGGCCATTGATTTGATGAAAGATCATAAAGATGGTTTCGCATTGCAGGTTGAAGGCGGAAAGGTAGATTGGGCAGCGCATTCCAATGATTTAGGTGGATTAATATTCGATCAATTGGCCTTCGATGAAGCGGTAGGAAAAGTAATTGAGTTTGCTGAAAAAGATGGAGAAACATTGGTAATTATTACTACAGACCATGGCAATGCAAACCCTGGCCTCTTTTATGCAGATGAAGCCAATAAAAAATTTGATAGCTTACAAAACTTTAAACACAGCAATACCTGGTTGCTTGCCCAACTGAACCAATCTTTCAGCGAACAAAAAATCATGGAAATGATTAAAGAAAATCAGGGTATCGAAATGAAAGCCGACGACGTAAAATCGCTACTTGCACATTTTAAAGATATTGTTCCTAACCAGTTATATAACGAAGCAAACCTTCCATTTTACGAATACGGCAAGATTTTAAGTAAATACACAGATGTGCAATGGGCGGGTATGAACCACACTGGGGATTATGTTGAGCTTACAATGTTCGGCCCCGGATCGGAACTGTTAAAACCTTTTGTTAAAAACTACGAACTCCATAATTTTATGCTTAAAGCAGCCGAAATGCCTGAACATTTTCTGGTAAAGGCCTAGTTAGTTATGCGTTAAGTGATCTTACTTTATATTATAAATAGAACATAACTTATTTCTGAGGGTTAATTATTTTAACCACAGACTTACACAGAGATCAGTTTTTGCCACGGAGACATGGAAGGCACGGAGAATTCAAAGATGAACATCTACATCGTCCTCGTTTGTAACGAGGATGTACGAGGAAAGTGATTTTATCGCTCCTTAAAGGAATTATTTTCGCATTGCAAATGCGTACCTTAAATAGTCCTCGTTACAAACGAGGACTATTTAAGACTAAAATAAACACCGCATTAAGATCCCCGCCTGCGCGAGGATGACGGTGTGGCGTAAATAATCTACATTGTCCTCGTTTGTAACGAGGATGTACGAGTAAAGCGATTTTATCGCTCCTTAAAGAAATTATTTTTGCATTGCAAATGCGTACCTCAAAAATCCTCGTTACAAACGAGGACTATTTAAGACTAAAATAAACGCTGCATTAAGATCCCCACCTGCGCGAGGATGACGGTACGAATTAAATATTCTTTTGCCGTCATGCGGTATGGAGTAAATACCTACATCGTCCTCGTTTGTAACGAGGATGTACGAGTAAAGCGATTTTATCACTCCTTAAAGGAATAATTTTCGCATTGCAAATGCGTACCTCAAAAATCCTCGTTACAAACGAGGACTATTTAAGACTAAAATAAACACCGCATTAAGATCCCCGCCTGCGCGAGGATGACGGGTGTGACGTAAATAATCTTTTGCCGTTATACGGTATATGGAGTAAATACTTGTTTAGCGTCATTTCGACCGTAGTGGAGAAATCTTTGTATTTGTTTTTTCAAATTCCTTTAAAAGATTCATCTGAAGCGTGGCACTCTCGTAATGCCAATCCCTGAATTATGAACTATAGACTATGAACCATTGACTATGAGCCATTGACTATAAATCATTGACTATGAACCATTGACTATGAACCATTGACTATGAACCATTGACCATAAACCATCAACTCCAAACTCAAAACTCCCAACTCAAAACTACCTCCCTTCCCACCAGGTTAAAGGAAACTTTATCTCATCAACCGAACTGGCAATCATATCAGGTTTAAAAGCATAATGACCTAAAGTATCTTTGCTTGATATACCCGACAGAACTAAAATTGTTTTATAACCCATCTGTACGCCGCCTTGAATATCGGTTTCCATGGTATCGCCAATAACAGTAGTTTCGCTGGTTTCGAGTCCGAGGAATTTACGGGCCGAACGCATCATCACCGGACTAGGTTTGCCTGTTACAAACGCTTTTCTGCCTGTAGCTTCTTCAATCATGGCTGTGGTTGCGGCAATCCCAAGGTTGTTCCATCCTGGTTTTTTAGGCGATGGATCTCTGTTCGTCGTGATGAATTTTGCGCCCGCAAGAATCATATCTACGGCTCTCTGAACCATTTCTAGCGTAAAGTTTCTTCCTTCTCCAAGCACTACAAATTCTGGGTCGGTATTTACCAGCGTAATTCCGTGATCGTGTAAACTGCTTAATAAACCACCTTCGCCCAGTACGTATGCGGTACCATTCGGACTTTGATCGGAAAGAAATTTACCTGTAGCCATTGCACTGGTATAAACGTGACTTTCGTCAACCTTAATGCCAAGGCCTTTAAGCTTGCGCACAACTTCCAAACCGGTTCGTTGGCTATTATTGGTCATAAAAGCGAAAGGAATATCTTCGTCGATTAATTTTTTAATAAATTTATCAGCACCAAATATCAATTCTTCGCCGCTATAAATCACCCCATCCATATCTATTAATAATCCTTGTTTCATGTTTTTCGAGATTTAATTTGTTTGTATGCAAACTTAATATTTTCTTGTTCAATCAATGTTAATATAAAGTTTTTAGAATTTTCTGGTTCAATATATTCCGGGTTTAATTGATGCTGAAAATAATTTAACATAAACTTAATGTATCAGGTGTAGCGCAAATTCATTTGATCCCGTATTGATTACAAAAACTAAATCCACATGAAAAACGCTTTCAAGCCTACAGCCATTCTTTTAATCGCGCTAAGCACTTTGCTCGCCTGTAAAAAGAAAACCGCAGACCCTATTGAAATCATTGTAGACGATAAAGATTTAACCGGTTGCCCGGTGGGTACAACCTGTTATTATCAATATGTAAACAATGCCACAATGCTTGATCGCCAGATTACCTTAACCACCGGACAATACCGCGTTTTCTGGTCAAAAAACATAGGTTATGGCGCGAGGTCATTTTATTTCCTGGCTCCGATGATGGGCGATAATTTTGTTCTTAATGATAAGGACGTAGCTGAGGGAAGGGTAAAATATGTAAGTGATTGCCCATCATGTTTATCAATATCTTTAAAAGCTTTAAGCGGGACAGTAAAAGGTATAAGGGTAACCAAAACTGGTATTCAAGGTGAAAAGTGGTTGGTAGAATCTAATGTCGTTTTGGCTGTTGAAGGAACCACAACACCTTTCGACACGGTGCACGTTAAACAATATTATTTTCCTGCTGTACAATAATCATTCATTTACATGGCACTTAGATGTACATTGGTGCCATTTTTCGCCAGTAATGAGGACGGTGCGCATTGCTTTGCCAGGTATGAAACTGATTGGGTATTCCTTTTTCCCATAAAAGACTGCTCAGGTGCTGGTTTCCACTTAAAAATGGGTCAGTTTCGCCAACTGCCAGGATGATTTCCAAACTTCGCACTTCCGAAAGTAATTTATCATCATTAAGATTGGCAATGTATTGGGCTGGCATGTTGTAATACACTTTTTCATTATGAAAACCATTTAATAAATCTCTAAAATCACCAATATTATCCGTAAGATCATAACGGCCGCTTATGCCAACAGCTTTTTTAAATAACCATGGGTATTTCATGGCCAGATTGATGGCGTGGTAAGCGCCCATGCTGCAGCCTGCAGTTTCTACATAACCGCCACCGTTTTTTAGATCAATAAGTGGCATTACTTCCTCCAATAAGTATTTTTCATACTGGAGATGACGTTCAATGCGCACTGAAGGAAATACTTCATCATTATAAAAACTTTCGCCATCAATACTATCCACGCAAAAAACCTGGAGTTCGCCGTTTTCAATCTGATCGCTCAATGAGGCGATAATTCCCCAGTTTTCGTAATCATAAAACCGGGCCATCCGCGTAGGGAAAAAGATAACTGCCCGCCCGCTTTGTCCGAAAACTAATAATTCCATATCCCTTTGAAGGTTATGGCTGAACCATTTATGGTATTCCCTGTTCATTTGCTTAAAATTCTTTATGGAAAAGTAGTGCTTCGATGTTATCGGGATATTAATTATAGGTAATGATTAACCTATTTTATCTTTAACAATTTCGGCCCATAAACGATAACCTTCTTCGCTTAGGTGTAAGCCATCATGATCGTATAATGCAGGATCAGGATTGCCCGCTTTATTTAGCATTTTTTTAAATACATCAATAAATCTCCAGTTGCCATTAATTTTAATGATTTCACTTTCAATCAGGTTATTGGTATACCTAAACTGATCGGCCATATGCCAACGGTTTAAACTTGGCTTTAAAGAAATAAAATAACAGGGCAGGGGGCCAAACCTTAAATTTACCTTAACCATTAACTGTTGAAAAAAAATAAAGATCTCTTCAGGGTTCCGGCCATCTCCAAGGTCGTTATCGCCAGCATAAACCACTAACGATTTGGGTTTATAATCGGTCATGATCCGTTCGAAAAACCAAACACAAGCAGCTAGGGTAGAACCGCCGAAACCCAGGTTGGTAACTTTAGTGAAATCAAAATCATCTTCCAAATTCTTCCATAAGCGGATTGATGAACTCCCGTAGAAAATAATTCCCGGATGCTCGCGATCCATTCGATGCCTTTTCTCCAATTGTTTAACCTCTTCTTCGTACCAGTACATATTGCTAAGATAAAAAGTTCTGCCCTTTGAAGAAATGGATTTATGTTAAGTTTTTGTGAATAGAAAAGTATTCATATGCCAATAACTGATAAAGTTGACCCGTTAATTTTTTAAGTGGTTAAACTGATCATCAACTTAACTTTGTACAAGATTATACTTCTAGCACGAAAAATTAATCAGCCAGCTCAGGCCTGCCCATTTTCTTTAATATGCGGTAATGAGAGCGCAAAGCGAGAAGGAAAGTTGCATTTTCATGGTAAGGCAGGTTAAAGTCTAAAGCCGTTTGCTTTACAATACCTGCAATTCTTCCATAATGCACATGGCATATTTTTGGGAAAAGATGGTGTTCAATTTGTCTGTTTAATCCGCCAAGAAAAAATGCTGAAATGCGGCATTCAGTGGCAAAATTTGCTGTAGTGCGCATTTGGTGCTCTGCCCAGGCTTCTTCCATGTTACCATCGGCGTTGGTTACAGGGAAAGTTGTTCCCTCTACTACATGGGCCAACTGAAAAACAAGTCCCATGGTTAATCCCTGAGCCATATGCAATACCACAAAACCAATGGCAACCTGCCACCAACTAAGCGGCATTACCAAAATGGGCAAACCGATAAACACAAAATAATAAAGGAATTTATAGAAAAAGAGGTTAAAATATTCAATTTTTGGATGTGTATGCTGACAGGCCCCTACGCTTTTCTGGAAGAATTTTTTATAATCTTTGCGGAATACCCACGAGAGTGAAGCCAAACTGTATAAAGGAAAAGCATACCATTGCTGGAAACGTTGGTGGGGCTTTAATTCATCCTCATTACAAATGCGGATTAAACCTGGAGCCACTTCAATATCTTCATCATGCCCGGGGATATTGGTATAAGTATGGTGCACCACATTGTGCGTAATGTTCCAAACATAAGGGTTAGCACCCACCATATGAAAAAGGAAACTGAAAAATGAATTGATCCGTTTAGAGTTTGAAAAAGAGCCATGAATAGCATCATGGCAAATGTTAAAGCCAATAAAAGCACAAGTTGCGCCAAGTAAAACAGTTAAGCCTAAAAGTAATGCTGTGCTAATGGGTAAAAGTAATATCACCAAATAAAGTACCAGGAATACGGTTAAGAAAAAACAGGCTTTAAACCACATTAACTTATTGGCATTTGTACTTCTGTTGTTTTCCTTAAAATCTTTATTTACCCTACGGCGAACTTCGGCGTAAAAAGATTTTCCCGTTAAACAGGGGAATTTTGCTTTTGATTTCATGATCTTGTGCGCTTATCTACCCCATGTACGAGGTCGATACTCCAAGTTCATTAAGTTTTATATGTATGCTGGTATTTTTGCCAGGCTAAGTTATAAACGTAAACTGCTACGTTTTAGTTTTCTACGAAGATAATAACTTTAGTTGTTGATGTACCTGAGCTAAATGTTAAATTATGTTACCATTTTAACCGTGATTCCGCTTTTGATTAAAGGGATTTGAAGAATACAAAAAATATGATGGGCGAAAATGCTTTTGTAAAACTTATTGCATTACCAAAAAGCCCGGGCTATATTATGCGGGTAAGTAGAAAAAAAATTAATGCAGACTACTCACTGTAGTTCCTCTTATTAGCAGCATAAATATGGTACCAGATGTACAGAATCCATATTAACACCACTGTACTGTAAACCAATTCAGGGTCAGAAGCATCCTTTGTGATTAACAGCGCAATGGAGGAAATCAGGGCAGTCAGGAAGAAATAAAGAATATTTTTCATAACGTACTGATTTAATGAATGTTGGATTTAGTAAATATAATAAAATATCTTTTTCGAACCAACTATTATTAAAAATAATTTGTTAAAATGTGTTAAACTGTTTAATTGTTCCAATTTTATTATGTTTTTCATCTATTTGTTTGTTTTTTAAGGCATTACTGCAATAATAAATCAAGCTTTAGGGTTATTTTATTGGAATTAATTTTTTTAGTAACTATTGTGAAGGATTTACCTCAGTCTTTAATAGGTAGACGCATGAAGCGTTAATTTACTTTAAAATTTAAAGGAGATATTTAAATTTTCTTCAGCTGCTGTAACTGAACTCAAAAAAAAAGAATTTAATAACACGCGATTGGTTAATAAGTGCATAAAACAGCACAAAATTGTGGCATAATAGAATTTAGATTTTTTTGTATGTTTACCCGACAACTAACCAGAAAATAATAACACACACAAATGATTAAATTTTCTTTAAGCTTAATTTCGTTTACATTAGTTTTTTTTGGACTAAAAAGCTTATTCAATGAACCAAAAGCATCACAGGCCTTACCGCCCGAATTAACCATTACCAATTTTGCAGGCCCTGATGTTACCCCAAGTCCGGCTTGTTTAGCCGTTGCCCCAACAGGCGAAGTTTATGTTGGTGTTGATATGATCGGTTCTTTAGGAAAAGATCCAGGTAAAGGACATATCCTGAAATTAATTGATAAGGATAATGATGGCAAAATGGACCAGCATGTAGATTTTGCAGAGGTAGATAACCCAAGGGGGATTATTGTGCAGGGAGACCAGGTATTTGTTTTGCACACCACTTTTTCTAAAGAAACAAAGCAGGCTACCGGTATGAATTTAGTCGTATTTGAAGACAAAGACGGCGATGGAAAGGCAGATGGACCAGAAAAGCCACTTATTGAGCACATTAGCAATGCAAAATACATCCGCGAACGTGGTACCGACCACGCCACCAATGGCATAAGAATGGGAATTGATGGATGGATTTATATTTCGGTTGGAGATTTTGGATTTCACGATGCGGTAGATCGCTCAGGCAAAAAGTTAACCATGCTAGGCGGTGGAATATTGCGCGTGCGCCCCGATGGAACCGAAATGGAAATATTTACGCATGGTACCCGCAATGTGTACGATGTAGCGATTGATCCTTATATGAATGTTTTTACCCGCGAAAATACCAACGATGGTGGGGGCTGGAATGTGCGTTTCTCTCACCACATCCAATCAGGTGAATATGGCTATCCGGTTTTATTTCAGAATTTTACAGATGAAATTATTCCTGCGCTGGCAGATTTAGGTGGAGGATCGGGTACAGGTGCATTATTTATGGATGAACCCAACTGGCCTGAACAATATAACCATGTGCCAATGATGGCCGACTGGGGCAGAAGCATGCTTTACATCCACCGTGTATCAACCGATGGACCAACCTTTACACAAAAGGATGAAGAGTTTATCAAATTGCCTCAAATTACCGATTTAGATGTTGATGGCTCAGGAAGGCTCTACCTTTCAGCATGGGATGGTGCAGGTTATTCTGGTAGTCCGGATAAAGGATACATTGTTCGTGCAGTGCCAAACAACTGGACTTATAAAGCTTTTCCAGATGTTAAAGAAGCTTCTGTTAAAAAACTAACAGAATTACTAAAATCAAATAGCGCAGTGGCAAGGCTTACGGCTTCGCAAGAATTGGTGTTACGCAATGATAAACAGGCCATTAATGCGGCATTAAAAATTGCTTCCGACCAAAGTTTAGCACTTGATGTGCGTGTGGCAGGTATTTTTACTTATGCACAACTCACCAAAGAAAATGGTATTGCTACTTTAGTTGAATTTACCAAAGATAAAACCTTAAGTGAATTTGCTTTAAAGGCACTTGCCGACCGTAAAACTTACATTGATAAGGTTCCTGTAGAACCATTTTTGGCAGGGCTAAAAGATTCTTCTTTACGCGTTCAGGCCACTTCCATAATTGGTTTAAACCGTTTAGGGCGAGCAGAAGTAGCCAATGTACTTTTACAAACTAAGGTTCCGGCTTCGTTTACTGCACCTGCCAAAGGTACAGAAGGGCCGCATGCTACGCCAAACTCTGCAATTATTTTACCTCACTTAGCGGTTCGTGCTTTGGTTGATCTTAATGCTGTAGATGCTTTACTTGCTGCTGTTAAAACCGAAAATGCAACACTTGCACTTTGGGCATTACGTTATATCCATACCGAAAAAGCTGTTAATGGCTTGATTGAAAATTACAATCAATCGAAAGATGAAAATTTAAAGCAACAGATTTTGGTTACGTTGGGCCGTTTGTATAAAAAGGAAATTGCTTACGATGCAAGTTGGTGGTGGGGTACACGTCCTGATTCGCATGGCCCATACTTTAAAGCTGTTTCATGGGAAGGCTCTCCTGCAATTGAGAAGTTTTTAAAGGCAGAGGCTGCAAAAGCAGGTGCCCAGGGCAAACAGTTTTATGTAGATTTAAATGCGCGCCAGAGGATGGATATTCCTGAATTTGCTGAAGAGGAAAAAGTAGCAGCTGCAGAAGAACCTAAAATTGATTTGGAAAAAATTAAAAATCAAAAAGGCCAGGTAGGCAAATCTTCTATTGAAGATGTATTGTTGGCCATTAATAAATTACAGGGAAATCCGCTAAAAGGAAGAAACATTTTCAATAACCAGGGTTGTATTGCTTGCCATAGCTTAAGTAAAAGTGAAAAAATGAAAGGTCCGTTTATGGGGCAGATTGGCTCCATCATGAACCGTGAGCAGATTGCAGAATCGATATTAAAACCTAGTGCTTCTATTTCGCAAGGCTTTGCATCGGTATTAATTACTGCCAAAGGTGATCATACCTATATGGGATTTATCACCGAAGAAACAGCTGCCAAAGTTGTATTGCGCAACATTGCCGGGGAAGTATTTACCATAAAGGCAGGCGATATTTTAACCAGAAAGGAAATGGAAAACTCCATGATGCCTGAAGGTTTGGCCAATTCGTTGTCGTACGAAGAACTAGCTTCTTTAGTTACTTTTTTATCTGAACAGAAAAAATAAATTTATATGCGTAATTCCGGTCGGGTTTGCCGATCGGAATACTTTATTAAATCTGATTATTCTTATTCCAATTTCTACGGATGATAATCAGTTCTCCATCCACAAGTTGAAATACGTAGCTGTTTAGGCTTATCGACTTGAATACTGCAATACGGTATACCAGGCCAGATTTCTCTTCAAAGGTAATTTCTTCACCGATATAAACCCGATCCAGTTCCTTTGCCGTTGTTTTATCGGTAATAAACATATAGAGAGAACACTAGTTTCAGAACAGTGTTTTAGAAATATTTATATTATTGCACAATGTATACGTATAAACCTCATATGTGTAGTAGTATTTTGTATTTATACCTGTTTTTTTTTATTTCAGGGTTATTCCTTAAGGTTTTAGCTTCAAAATTCCTATCTTAATATAAATTGTTATAAATACAATATAATGCATCGGATATTAATTGAGGAAACTGACGGATCAATTTTAGAGGTACTCAAAATTGCATTGGAAGAAGAAGGATTTATCACCCTTGGAACCATCGGTTTTAAACCAGGTTTTATGGAACTGGTAGATAATTTCAAACCTCACACTGTTATTTTGGATTTTCGCCTCAACGGGAAAGATGCAACCTGCATTTGCCAATCCATTAAAAATAAATATCCATACCTCCCGGTACTTGCGCTAAGTTGTAACATTGATATCCACCTGAACTATAAGCTATATGGATTCGACGATTACATCAGTAAACCTTTTGATTTAAAAGTACTTTATAAAATATTACGAAAACATACTGCTGGTTCGGTTCAGCACCATCAGGAATAGCACCTTTAAATTTATTTCATTGTTATTGGTGCGCAATTTTTAAGATAAAACAGCAGTATTTGTTTTGGTTTAAAAAAACAAAACTTACATTTAGCGATTAAATCTATATACCTAGTCGATGAGCAGATTGACCAGGTATGACCACCGATTATGGAAGACCATTTTTTTGAACAAATATTTAAAAACCCTCAAGAGCAACCAAATATCCCACCAAATGAAGTCATCTCCCTTTGGGCGGAACGACTCATTCAGGTGCTTTTTCCAGAAAACTCGGCTAAGGTATTTGCAACTGTAGAAGAAGTAAAGGCTTATATTTCGGTTTTGGAGCTAGAGCTTTATGATATTATATCGAGTAGCTGTAAGCTTAAAAATGCAGAATGCAAAAATGCAGCCGGTCAGTTTTTCGGAGTGTTGCCCGAACTTTATCGGGTATTAAATACCGATATTGTTGCGATATACGAGGGCGATCCGGCGGCACAGAGCAGGTTTGAGGTGGTTAGAACTTATCCTGGTTTTTATGCCATCTGTTTCTATCGGATTGCCCATATGCTCTACCAATTCGGCATTCCGCTGGTACCCAGAATCCTTACTGAATATGCGCATTCTAAAACAGGTATTGATATCCACCCTGCGGCCAGTATCGGCGAATATTTCCACATCGATCATGGAACAGGGATTGTAATCGGCGAAACCAGTACAATTGGGCGCTATGTGAAACTTTACCAGGGCGTAACCTTAGGGGCATTGAGTGTAAAAAAAACATTGGCAGGCAGCAAACGCCATCCAACGGTAGAGGATAGGGTAGTAATTTACTCTGGGGCAACCATTTTAGGAGGCGAAACCGTTATCGGGCATGATAGTATCATAGGAGGGAATGTTTGGCTTACAGAAAGTATTCCGGCGTTTTCTACAGCGTACCATTCGCCAATCATTACCATAAGAAACCATAAAGAAACCATTTAACATATTATAATATGGCAGGAATAATCGATCTGATCGGAAATACGCCAATGGCTGAGCTGCAAAAGCTGAACATTAATCCCGCAGTGCGGGTATTTGCTAAATTAGAAGGCAATAACCCGGGAGGAAGCGTTAAAGACAGGGCATCGCTAAATATGATCAGGAGCGCAATAGAACGTGGCGAAATAAAACCGGGTACAAAACTGGTTGAAGCAACAAGTGGTAATACAGGTATTGCGCTGGCGATGATTGCAAGTTTATACCGTTTGGATATTGAACTGGTAATGCCTGCCAACTCTACACGCGAACGTAAGGTAACCATGGAGGCATTTGGTGCCCAGGTAACTTTATTGGATAGCATTGAAGATTGTAGAGATTATGCGGAAGAAAAAGGAAGCAGCGAGGGGTATTTTTTGCTCAACCAGTTTGCAAATTCAGATAATTACCTTGCACACTACAAAACAACAGGACCGGAAATCTGGAAAGATACCAACGGAGCGATTACTCATTTTGTAAGCTCGATGGGTACTACAGGAACCATTATGGGCTGCTCACGTTTTTTAAAAGAAAAAAATAAAGATATACAGATTGTTGGCTGCCAACCTACCGAAGGTTCATCTATACCGGGAATAAGGAGATGGCCTGTTGAATATTTACCTAAAATATTTGAGCCAGAGCGGGTAGATCGTGTGATGGATATTGCACAGGAAGAAGCCACTTCAATGTCGAGAAGAATGGCTAAAGAAGAAGGCTTGTTTGCAGGCATGAGTTCGGGTGGGGCATGTGCCGCTGCATTAAAACTTGCAGGCGAACTGGATAAAGGGACTATAGTATTTATTGCCTGCGATCGTGGTGACCGTTACTTAAGCAGTGATCTTTTTGGTTAATATTTTAGTTGCTTTAGGATTTTTGATTGTATGCCAACATTTTAATTAACCTAATTAAGTATTTATAACAATAAATTCTACTTTGAGGATGTTTAAAACTTATTCCTACGCTAACTTTTAGGATAAAAATAATATGATATATTTGCTAATTAAATTAGCATCATGTCGGTAAAGGTTAACATTACATCCAAAGGAATTCAAAAGGTACTTAAAAACTACAATGAAAAACAGGCTATCGCTGAATACATCTGGAATGGCTTTGATGCCAATGCAGATACCATCAGGATAGATTACATTGCCAATCCGCTTGGCCTTTTAGAAAGCCTTAGTGTTGCTGATAATGGTTATGGAATTAACTTCGAACGCTTGCAACAAAAGTTCGATCCTTTTTTTGAATCTGAGAAATCGATTCAAATTGTTGCGCCTAAGCATACTTCAAAAATGCATGGACGTAATGGCGTTGGCCGGCTTACCTTTTTTACTTTCGCGCATGATGCCGTTTGGCGAACCTCTTACAAAACAGAGCAGGGCTACCAGCAGGGCCAAATAAAAATCAGTACTGGTGGATTGAACAGTTACAGTCATGATTTTACCGAGACACCTCATGCTATTGGCGAAACAGGTACAACTGTTGCTTTTAGTAACCTGAAAATCAGTGTGCAAGATGTTGAAGAAACCGTGCTTCCATTTCTGATCAACGAATTTTGTTGGTTTATTGAGCTTAACAAACACAAAAAATACGCAATTATTGTAAATGGCGAGGCATTGGATTTTAGCAGCAACGTTAAAATTTTAGAAGAATTTAATCTTTTTTATCCCGATTCTGCAGTTACATTTAAGGTGAAGTACGTTCATTGGAAAGAAAACCTGCACAGAGAATTATCCAAATACTATTTTTTAGCGGGAGGCGAGGAGATCTATAAAGATTATACCACGCTTAACAAAAAGAGCGATGATTATTTCCACAGCATTTATATTGATAGTGATTTCTTTCGTGATTTTGATTTTAAGAGTTTCGAAAATGAAGGTCAGGTGGCCATATTTGGTGCTGCAAAATCTTCTCCTGAGTATCGGTTCCTGATTAAAGAGCTTACCGAATACCTGAAGCTTAAAAGAAAGCCATTCTTAAAAGAATACGCCAACCGTTTGATTGAAAGTTATGATCAGGATGGCATATTTCCAGCTTATTCATCTCTAACGGAAACAGCCCAACATAAGGCACCATTGGTTAATTTAATAAAGGCATTATATGAAATAGAACCAAAGCTGTTCAGTAGCTTAAATACCGACCAAAAAAAGACATTGGTACGGTTGATTGATCTGCTGCTGCGCTCGGGGCAACATAGCCAATTGTTGGAAATGTTTAATGGATTGATTGAACTGGAACCTGAAGAGCAAAATGAATTGCGTCTGTTGCTGAATTAAGGAGATTCACTATAAATTAGGTAGAAAATATATTAATATGGGGCTTCGACTCCGCTACCATTGACAGGCTTCAGTAAAGCGGACTTAATTGCGAGGATTTTAGCATGAAAGATTGCTTACGCTGAAAAAGCCTTCTCGAAATTGTAAGGTACGAAGCAATCTTGATGCGATCGCCATGATTTCAGACTTGTTAGCCACTTTGCTTAAAACGATCGTCATTGCGAGGAGGAACGACGAAGCAATCTTTCATGTTAGTGATCTATATAGGAAAGATTGCTTCGTCGGCTGAAAAAGCCTTCTCGCAATTGTAAGGCACGAAGCAATCTCGATGCGATCGCCATGATTTCAGACTTGTTAGCCGCTTTGCTTAAAACGATCGTCATTGCGAGGAGGAACGACGAAGCAATCTTTCATGTTAGTGTTCTATATAGGAAAGATTGCTTCGTCGGCTGAAAAAGCCTTCTCGCAATTGTAAGCCACGAAGCAACCTCGATGCGATAGCCATGATTTCAGACTTGTTAGCCACTTTGCTTAAAACGATCGTCATTGCTAGGAGGAACGACGAAGCAATCTTTCATGTTAGTGATCTATTTAGGAAAGATTGCTTCGTCGGCTGAAAAAGCCTTCTCGCAATTGTAAGGCACGAAGCAATCTCGATGCGATCGCCATGATTTCAGATTTGTTAGCCACTTTGCTTAAAACGATCGTCATTGCGAGGAGGAACGACGAAGCAATCTTTCATGTTATTGATCTATTCGGGAAAGATTGCTTCGTCGGCTGAAAGAGCCTTCTCGCAATGACGATTCATTATAAATTATATAGAAAATAAGTTAACATTGGTCTTCGACTCCGCTATCATCGACAGGCTTTAGTAAAGCGGACTTAATTGCGAGGATTTTAGCATGAAAGATTGCTTCGTCGGCTGAAAAAGCCTTCTCGCAATGACGATTCATTATAAATTATGTAGAAAATAAGTTAATATGGGTCTTCGACTCCGCTCAGACTGACAAATTTCAAAAAAATCGTCATCACTGAAGCAAAGCGTAGTGTATAGATCTATTATAATTGAATTTCTGCTTATTATTCCGTTATTATTGCTAAATGGACAAAAAAAAGCCACAATTTGCATTGTGGCTATATCCAATTAATAGTATGAAGTATTCAAATTGCTGTTCTGCTTTTCTGCGGCCTCAATTGGTGCATAATCTGATAGAATAAGTGCTTCACCTTTTTTAACGCAAACATCATGTTCGAAATGTACTGATGGGCTTCCATCAGCCGTTCTGATGGTCCAGCCATCTTCATCCAGAAAAACATCTTTTTTACCCATATTAATCATGGGTTCTATGGCCAGAACTAAATTTTCTCTTAGCAACAAGCCGTTGCCTTTGCGACCGTAGTTTGGCACTTGTGGATCTTCATGCATATCCTTACCCAAGCCATGTCCAACCAAATCGCGAACAATGCCATAACCTTGTTTTTCGTTATGCATTTGGATTGCCGCACCGATATCGCCAATGCGTTTCCCAACTACGGCTTCTTTAATGCCTAAAAACAAAGATTCTTTAGTGGTTTTAACAAGATTTAAAACCTCTTTAGAAACCTCACCAATTATGAATGTATAAGCGTGGTCGCCATGAAAACCATTTTTGATTGTACCTACATCAACAGAAATAATATCACCGTCTTTCAACTCATCTTTTGTCGGAAATCCATGCACCACAACATCGTTTACGGAAGTAATGATGTGAAAAGGAAAACCATTAAAATTAAAAAAGGAAGGTACTGCACCATGATCAAGTATATATTCATTGGCCAGTTTGTCAATCGCCAAAGTGGTAATGCCTGGTTTTAATATTTTGGCTATTTCTGCTAGTGTATCGCTCACAAGTAGTGCACTGATTTGCATCAGTTCTACTTCTTCGTTGGTTTTGTATAAAATCATTGATGCAAATTTAATAAAAGAAGTTGGAAGGCTGAAATATTGGATCGGGGTAAGATTAAACCTATTATGAGATATAAACAAACTAGAAATTAAACCCACTGGAATAATTGTAAGATACTTTTCTAAAAAAAATAATGGCTATGATTTTTTTAGCGAGCTGTCAATCATTTGTTTTACCTATTGTGGGATAGCATGATATATTGCAGTAAACCTTAAAAATATTGTACTAAATTTGCCCTTCGATACCCATTTCAGCATGTACGAAATTATTACGCAATCGTTAAGTAAACTGGTCGATTTTACCGAAGAAGAGCTTTTTTTATTTATGCAACGCCTTAAACCTTTAAGTTTAAAGAAGCACAGCTTCTACCTAAAAGATGGTCAGGTTTGCAAAAGCATGGTAATTGTTTACAAAGGCGGCATGCGGGTTTTTACACGTAATGAAAAAGGCGACCAAACCTTAGGTTTTGCCTTTGAGGGGGAATGGATTGGCGATTATGAAAGTTTTTTACTTCAAACACCTTCCGATTTTTTTATTGAGGCCTTGGAAGATTGTGAAATATTTACTTTAAGCTTTGCTGATATGCAGTCACTTTATTTGCATAGTCAGCGCTTTGAGCGTTTTGGACGGATTATAGCCGAAAATTTATTTATTGAAACCGCAAAGAGCAAACGTAACCTCATGGCGCAATCTGCTGAAAACCGTTATCTTAACCTTATTGATACTAACCCGCATATTTTAGATAGATTGCCCCAACATTTAATTGCTTCGTATTTGGGCATTCAACCACAAAGCCTGAGCAGGATTAGGGCGAAATTGACCAAAAAGTAGTTTTAAGTTGGTTAATGGTTTCTAAATGCATACTTATTTGGTTAATTAAAGCTATACTACCTCCTTTAAACGCTTCCCACAGATCAATACCTTAATGTTCTTGCTGTAAAACATTATTGCGGTTTAATCTTCACCTATGTTAACGATTTCGTTGTGTTTATTAACGCAATATCATTTTTAACCCAAATGATTATCGGCAGCTTTGTGCTATTAAAACATCTGAATCTTTTTAAATAATATGGATACACCACAGGTTTTCTCTATTGCCAGTGCGCTTGCTGCCTTGCAATGGTTGTTATTAATCGTTGCTCCAAAATGGAAGGTAACGGTATGGCTCGTTCGTTTTGCAGTTATACCTTTAGTGCTCGCTATAATTTATGGCATTTATATTATAGGCTTCTTTAACATTGAAGGTGGCGGATTTGGCTCTCTAAAGGAAGTACGTACACTTTTTGCAAATGATCAACTTTTACTGGCAGGCTGGGTACATTACCTCGCTTTCGACCTCTTGATTGGTTTTTCCATTATAAAATCGGCAAATGATAGAAAAATTTCCCATTGGCTGGTCATTCCTTGTTTACTCCTCACTTTCATGTTTGGCCCCTGCGGTTACCTGCTTTATCAAATTATTAAAAAAACAAAATCATAACATGAAAAATCTTTTCACGCGGATCAAGATTGGTAGTCCTGCTTTATATTATTGCGGTTTAGGTCATTTAATTTTATTTCTGCTGATGTTGCTTATTGCCTTATTTGATCACAGGCAGTTAATGGGCATCAATCTCTGGATTAAACCCATTAAATTTGCAATTTCTATCGCCATATATTGCCTAACCTGGCCACTCTTTTTACAATATTTTCCTTTTGAACGGTTAAAAAAATACTTCGCTAACTTTATAGTGTTTGCCATGTCTTTCGAAATGATTGCCATTGCTACCCAGGCTGCAAGAGGAGAGTTATCTCATTATAACATTACAAGTACTTACAATGCTCTAGTGTTTGGTACCATGGGTATTGTAATTGTTTTGCAAACGCTTTTCGCCTTATTAATTGGCCTGATGTTTTTTAAAGTAAAGGCTGTTGCCATGAATCCGGCTTTACTGTGGAGCATCCGTTTAGGCATTATTATGACTACCATTTTCGCTATGGAAGGTGGTATTATGGCTTCCCGCCTGGCTCATACCGTTGGGGCAGCAGATGGAGGAGTGGGGATACCACTGCTCAACTGGAGTAAGGTTGCCGGCGATTTACGCATTGCCCATTTTATGGGACTGCATGCTTTACAGGTTGTTCCGCTGTTTGTATGGTTTACAAAAGTTAAAACAGCCCGATCAGCTGTGCTGTTTTCGGTGATTTACTTTTTGTTGATATCATTTTTGTTTTACAATGCATTGATGGGCAATCCCTTACTTTAATAGGTTGCAATGATTTAGCTCAATGTGGATCGCTTTTTGAAGTTAAGATAAATTCCGGTGCCAATTAACAACACAAGTATAAAAGATGCTGCGAATGAGATTTTTTCTCCAACGTAGTAAGCGTTTGGATGGAAAATGAATTCGATTTTATGCTTTCCGGCGGCAATCTGTGCACCTCTTAAAATATAGTTTACGCTAAAGTAAGGCTTTTCAACACCATCTATAAACATTTTCCAACCTTTATTATAGTATACTTCCGAAAAAACAGCGGTATTGGCCTTTGGTGCATTGCTTTCATAAACAAGTGTATCAGGCGAATAACTGGTCATTTTAATCTGTCCGGCAGGCAGCTCATTGTTAGGGGTTTCCTGGATGATGAGGCTTTTGTATTTTTTATTGATAATTACATCTGTTTGTGGCACTAGCGTACTTAGTGCATCCATTTCTGCATCAGCGTTTTTTACAAAAGTAATATGGTTCACAAACCAAGCGTTGCCGCAGGCTTTTGGATTGGCCATTACCTTAAGCTGTTGTGCAGAATCGGCTGTAATTATATACTTGGTATTCAACATGCCCAGGATATTGAGATTAACACCTTTTTTAAATTGTATTTCTACAATTTCATTGAATTTTTTTAGCCTTGCTGCAGAATAACCACCTATCGATTTGTGAAAATACGGTGTGGTCGCATCACTTAAAATGTCTTTTGTTAAATCGATAACCTTATAATTCAAGTCGCTATCTTTCCATATTTCTAAATCAACAGTTCTAGGCTCAGGGGTATTGGTAATGGATTTTGCCACAAAACTTTCCTTATTTACGTACCGCTTATCAACCGTGTAAAGGTCAGTTAACACAATTAATGCTATAGCAATTGGAAAAAATACAGGATTTATTTTATCTTTTAGGTATAACCAGAGCAATGCAAAAGCCGCTATAATGTAAGCCAATGATCTAATGGCATCGCTTTGTGCTAGCCATTTACGGTCTTCAACTAGTGCATTTCCGATTGTATTGGCTTCGGGTGGCCCAATTTTAAATGCAGTAGCAATCTGATTAAGCATTTCATTATGGTTGGCACTCTTAAATGATAAAAAGAGGGTGGGCACTAGGGCAATCAATAATGTAAAACCAGCTGTTATGTATAAAGCCGGAAATATTTTCTTCAGCAATATTTTTTTATCGCTGGTATTCATTACTTCTTGCAGGCTTAATATGGCCAGCATCGGGAAACATAGGCCAGCCACAGCAAGGATAGATTCTACCGCCCTGAATTTGTTGTATAAAGGTACATGGTAAAAAAACAGATCGGATAAAAATGGCCAATTTTTGCCAAAAGAAAGTAGCATGGTAAAAATAACAACTGATAACAGCCACCATTTAATACTGGATTTAACAATGAAAAGGCCAAGTACAAAGAAGAAAACAATGATTGCACCAAAATAAAAAGAGCCTTCAGTAAAAGGTTTTTCGCCCCAATAAAGTGCCGGCATACTTTGGGCAATGCCTAATGCCTGATTGTCATCAGCTCCTAAGGTTTTGAGTGATTTAATAAGGTTAGACTCCGGATTTGTATTCGGTCGGGAACTTCCGCCATACGCATTTGGAATTAAGAAAGTAATGCATTCGCCAATACCCTGGCTCCATTCATATGCATAATCTCTGGGCAATCCGGTTGTTTTTTTAGTGCTTGTACTACTCAGCTCCGAAGTACCCCTGATGGTTTCTTTTCCATACTCATAAGTGCTCCATAAAGAAGATGTATTTACCAATATGGCCAACAGGGTAGCCGCGGCTGAAAATCCCACTGATTTTAGGAATAATGGAATCGTTTTATCGGTAAAGGCCTTGTAACATTCAACCAATACGAACAGCAATATTGCCATCATCAGATAATAAGTCATTTGGATATGGTTTGCCCTAATTTCCATAGCGAGAAAGGTGCTCAATAAAATTGCTCCCTTAAAGTACGATCGTTTAAAAATTAGAATAACGCCTGCTAAAACGGGGGCAAAAAATGCGATGGCGAAGATTTGGCTGGAGTGGCCGGCACCGATAAGTATAATGTTGTAAGATGAAAAGCCAAATGCAAGCGCTCCGGCGAAAGATAACCATGGATTGACTTTTAGCACACAGAAAAGCAAGTAGGTGCCGAGCAGCAATACCATAAAAATTCCGGTCGGGGCAGGCATGGCATAGCTAATTACTTTAACAACCCAAGTGGTAATGTTTGCCGGGTAGGGTGCCCATATCTGAAAGGTGGGCATACCCGCATGAATTTGATTCGTCCATAAAATGGTTTCTCCTTTTTCTTTGTAGTGGTTAATTTCGGTTTGGGTAGATTGTGCCCTGGTTACATCATTTTGTCCTAAGGTTTTACCCATAAAAGATGGACTGAAAAAGAGAAAGCAAACAACAAAAAGTAAAAATACAATAAGGAAATGTATAGCATTATTGCTTAACCAGTTTTTCATCATAACAGAGTGTTTAGAACACTAAAAATATGATTTTCGATTGAAAATGAATGAAATATTAACTATGGTATAATACTCGAATTGCAATATCCATCTTTTAAGCTGAATTGGAGGGCAAAATTCTTGCGAGAGTAATATCTATGCTCTTGTTGATTACTTAAATAGCCCACATTAATTAATGCAGGCTAGTTGTTAAGCTTTTTAGAAATGTAAAATCTATAAATGTAAAACGGGTTGTAATGGATAATTTTAAGAACTATCCCGTTTGCTTAAAGCTGATAGTTTCCACGGTAATTTTTCAAGTATTTCTTAAGTTCCAGTCGGGCCTGGTGAATGCGTGTTTTTACTGTCCCCAACGGCAAATCAAGTTCTTCGGCAATTTCATGGTATTTATAGCCTTCAAAATATCTTTGAAATGGAATACTAAGCGCGGGTACTATGCTATTAAGTGCCCGTTGAATATCGTTGATCACAAAACCGGATTCGGCAGCATTCCGGGTAGAACTTTTTAGCAAATGCGCACTGGAAATTTCTTCTTCCGTAGTAACCGTTTCACTGCGTTTTTTATTCGAACGGTAGTTATTGATAAAAGTATTGCGCATAATTACATAAAGCCAGCCTTTAATATTTGTACCCTGATCGAAATTATGACAGAAACGGATGCCTTTTAGCAACGTATCCTGTACCAGATCTTTAGCCTCGTCGGGATCTTTTGTAAACTGCATGGCATGCGAATGAAGTGCTGTTGCATGAGAATTTGCCGCTAAGCTGAATTCATTTTGATTCATTGTTTTTTAATGTTTAAGACCTTAACTATCAATTTGGTATGCCAGATCTATTGTGTACTGTACTTTAACTCCAATATGATCACTTGAAGGAGCAACAAAACAAGTTAAATTTGGTTTACCCATAACTGGTTTTTTTATCGAATAAGCTTAAATAGGGTATTTATACGAGGGAAAAATTATTGATTTTGAATAATTGAATGTGAATAATTGAGGAATGGAAAACCTTATCTTTGAAATTCAATATCCTGTAAAGCCAACAATAAATCAATGCCTGCAACGCCTATAAAAATATATCCCTCAAGTATCGGTTTTTTGGAGAAACTGAAAAGCAACAATAACCGCGATTGGTTTAATGCGCATAAATCCGAATATCAGGAAGAACAGGCCCACATCGAAAATTTTGCTTCAGCATTACTAGCAGCACTCAATCTGCACGATGTAATTGAAACGCCTTCGGGCAAAAAGAGTTTGTATCGCATTTACCGCGATACCAGATTTTCTTTAGATAAAACACCTTACAAAACACATTGGAGCGGAAGTTTTAAACGTGCAGGTAAAAGTAGGCGTGGAGGTTATTACTTCCATATTGAAAAAGGAAACAGTTTTATTGGTGGCGGATTCTGGGGGCCATCTCCGGCTGACTTAAAGTTAATAAGGGATGACATTGCTTTTGATAATCAGCCGCTGCGCGATATTTTAAATAGTAAAAGTTTTATGGCTGCCTTCGGCAATTTAGCAGGTGAGCAATTAAAAACAACACCAAAAGGTTTCGAAGCCGAACATCCAGCTATCGATCTTTTACGCTTTAAGCAATTTTTACTGATTAAAAGATTTGATGACGAAACGGTATTAAAAGATGATTTTGTGCACCAAATGGGAAAGGGATTTAAAGATATGAGGCCATTTTTTGATTACATGAGCAGTGTACTGAGTGGTGATGCAAATGGCGAATAGTTGGTTGTTTAATTGCCCCGAAAATAACTCCACAGGTTAAACATTATTCTATATCCACTGAATAACATTAAATTGTTATCCAGTGGATATGAAAATCAAATTAATAAATCCAGATGCTCAACTTCTCGTAAAAAATCTCGTTTAGCTGTTTACCACTTCAAAACCTCCATACATGGCCATTTCTGCAGAATGATGAACCGTTAACTTTAATTTCATGCGTTCAATCAGTTCTTTAGCAAAAGTGATACTGCGGTGTACATCATTATTGCCTCTTATTTCAATTCCACGCGCCAATAACTTAAATTTATTAGGCTCGAATTTTTCGATAAACTTTTCTAAGTCTGTACTAATTTGAGTATTCGTGTTTTTCATATTGATAGTTTAATGCTTTATACAATCTGATAACACAGGCAAATGTTTTAAATGATTTATCAACAAACATGGTGTTTTAAACAAAAGTAGTTGTTAATTTATGTAAATAATTGATAATTAATATTTTATAATTTTTTCGCGCCTTATATATTTCTTACAACCTCGCCGATATATCTGTTCTACATTGAATCATTATCCTTGGAAAGCTGCCTTTATAATAAATAAAAAATTTTGTCTGATTTTTTAAAACAATTTAAAACCAGTTGCGTTTAGTATATAGTTTGTTTGGTTAGTTTTATCGGTGGATGCTTATAAAACATAATTATATAGCCTCATAGTAATATGGGGCTTTCTCTTTTTACACGTTTTTTTTTTGCGATGTCTCCGCGAATTTCCATTCAATAATTTAAAATAAATTTGGTTGTAAAATAACTTAAACTATCTGTTCAATTTGCTGTTGTTACTTTAAATTATCTACAATATATATTATGGAAAATCAAGAAAAAACAGTAGAGGTACTTAACGACCTGATTCAAATTAACAATGATAGAGCAGATGGCTTTGATAAAGCAAGTGCAGATTTAAAAGATGTAAATATTGATTTAAAAGCAACTTTTGATAAATTTTCATCTGATAGTAGAGCTAATGTAACCGAACTTGCCGGTTTGGTAGGAAGAAACGGTGAAAACCCTGATACAGGCAACACCATCTTAGGTAGCTTACACCGTGCATGGATCGACATTAAGGCAAGCTTTGGTGGCGACGACAGACACAGTATTTTAGCTGAATGTGAACGTGGTGAAGATGCCATTAAAAAAGCCTACCGTGATGCACTTCAGGAGAATGAACTTGGCGAAGCAATTAGATCTGTATTGTTGAAACAACAAGAAGGAATTAATGCCAGTCATGATGCAATTAAAGCATTAAGAGATGCGCATGCTGCATTGTAAGATTGAAGATATAAATAAAGAGCCGTTCAGATTTCGAATCTGAACGGCTTTTTTTTGCAGTTTCAATTTAACTTATTAAAAGTTACAGGCTGCAGGCATATCAATCGTTAAATTATAATTTGTCTGGTCAATCTTCTGCGTTACTCTATAAGTTTCAGCACCATATACAATCTGAAATTCATATGTTCCGTTCTGTTCGAGTAAATTTGTGCTAATTTTTCCTTTATCCATATAGCCCAGGTATTGAAAAGCAGCATTGCTCCCCGATTTTTTAAAGTATACATAAACACTCGGTCTGATTTCCAAATCTGTACGGTTTGGGCATCTGCCTGTGAAAGTGAGTGCTACATTATTATACACTGGTGGCGGTGGCGTTACAACCGGAGGCGTGGTTGAGCCAATTTTTGTAAGCTGAATATTTACCAGCTGCTGTTTGTTTTCTGCTTTAAAAATAACCTGCCGCGTTTCTTTATTATAACCTGGTGCATTAATTTCTACGTTAACATTAATGGGTTGATCGGCCGTAGGGGCAATGGTAGGACGAAGGCCAATAGTTACGATTCCCGAGCTGAGTTTAATTTCTTTTTTGCCCGAAAGTTCGTAAATGTCTTGCGCAGCAGCACCCGAAAGTGTAATTGTAGCGTTGGCAGGAGCAGGATTACCATTTTCTCCATCGGTAACATTTATCAATGCGGTATATTTTATTACGTCGGTATCGACAACGATTTTAATGTTTTCTGTAGGCTTGGTGCAGGCAGCTAATGTTAACATAATTAACCCCATTTGCAGTTTTTTGATTGTAAACATGATCCTTAGCATTTATAGTTTATAACTGAAATTGACCTGAACGATGGGCAGCCACCGGTAATCTTTAATATTTGATTGAAACTGAGGAGTTTGAGATGAATTACCTTCCAGCAAGCCTGTACCCGTAATATCGGCTTTAGGTTTACTGAGGTAGTATGTGCCCAGATCGAAATTAACATTAAACCTATTCTGTGGGAAAGCGTGTACAAACGCTAACCCAAGGTAGGGGGCGAGGCCTTTCCAGTTCACATTTAAATCAACGTAACCAATCTGATCGTCCGTAAGTACCAGATCACCGTATTTGTAATCATCAGAAGGGATTATCCGAAGGTCGCCTTTTGCTTTAAAGAAATAACCAAAACCACCGACCAATCTAAACCAGGTTGCTTTCTTGATGGGAACATAATCTGCCAGTGCATGCACATTATAAAAATCGGCAGATAAATTAGAAGTAGAATTGAATCCCGAAACTTTAAAAACGTCGTTTGCTTTAAAAGGAATGAAATTAAATCCACCACGGAGGGCAAGTTCAGGTAAAATACCATAAGCAAACTCGGCACCTATACCTTGCGTACCTACATTAAGCTGAACAGATTTTTGGTTTAGAAGCGATGGCGCTGATGAATTTATTTGTGCGTTTATATTTCGACTGAGCAGAAATAAAAACAAGATCAACACATAGCGAGCTAAGTACATCATAAATAGGATTAAGATTCATAACTATTGGACAATTTTAGCAGCGAATAATGTAGATCTTATTAGGGAACAGTATTCCTTTAAAGAAGTTTAAATTATTTTCAGCTGAACGGGATGAACAGCATTGTATTGAATTAGAATAACTTATATACACCAGTTTTAAAATGGTTATATCATAAGTAATCTTTCTAACCCAAGTTTATGTGCTATTTTTTTGGCTTAATTATGTTCACTTTTAACCTGAATTTTGTGATAAATTAAAAATCAGTCGGTTTATAACAAAATTGTTACTTTAAATTTGTTAGATCCCCTTTGCTTTAATTACGATAATAGTTCATTAAAAATCACTTTACCGTTAAAATTCGTCTTTTTTATGTTAAATATTGAATTTGAATGAATTCCTGATAGCAGTAAACCAATAAAAAATGTATTTTTTTTCTGAAATTCTAATTTTTTTGCTAAAGTTTCCGAAAATGATAATATTTCTGCAAATCCGATAGAATAACTATTTTTGTCATCAATCAGGTCAACCTGATAAAGTCTATTATCCCGTCCTAATTACCAAAAATGCGAACAAACAATGTTTATCGTATTCAAGCGCTAATAGCTGTTTTTTATAAACTGCAATACACAACGCGGATAACTTATTTATACCTGTATTTTAAACCGTTTATATGATCCCGATGCTATGAGTAGTTTTACATTCGAAATCCACAATAAAAAAAACGATCAAATTTCAATTATAGATGTTACAAGCTCCGGTGGAGCATATTCTATCAGCATTGATGATGTGTTTAGCGGCACCATGATAGAAGATAGTGAAGCACCAACAGGATATTTCACCGCAGATAAAAATCTTTTTCCCTTTATTGAACACATTGCCGAAGGCTTAAACACCCATAAAAACAGAATTTCCATCAATGAACTGTTAGCCGCAATGGTTGGCATTTTACAATTAATTTCTTTCCTGTTTGGTACGGTGGTTACATTTAAACTGAAAAAACTTTTTAGTAAGGCTAAATTGGGATTGCTATTACCTGCAATATTAGAATTTATAGGTTTAACTGAAGGATCTGTTAGTGGATTTTAATACTTAAAGCCAATTGACAATAAATGCAACCTTTTTAAAGTAAATTTTAAGTATAAATACGTAAAGTAAATCTGCACAAATACTTTATTGGGTTTAATAAGACATCCATTACCGTAATATTACCTTTTCTTTTCATAGCTATTGTAATTGATATAGATTTTAGCAAGATTTGCAGAGTCTATTTTAATTTACAAATATGTATTACAACTGTTCTATAGTTGATGATGAGCAGCATGCAATTGAGGCTTTGAACGATTATATCAAAGAGATCGACTTTTTAAAGGTCACCAGTATATTTAATAACCCGCTAGATGCTTTAAATACAATAGGGAAAGGAGAAATGATCGATTTTCTTTTTCTGGATATTGATATGGACGGAATGGCAGGTACCGAATTATCAAAACATTTAAGGGATAAGGCACGTTTTATGATTTATGCTTCATCAAACTTAGAGCATGAGGTTAGAATGCTCGATTCTAGCTTCGAATGTTATCTTGGCAAACCAATATCTATGAAACGTTTCGCCAGCACTATCGAAACACTTGTACGCATCAACAATCTCCCGATATCGAACTGATACAAAAACTTATGATCGAACTTAATTACGTATTTAAACAAGAAGGTTTAGCAGATATATTATATCAGTTAATCCGTGCCAGCATGGAAGATCCATGGTTGGTGCTCTCCGGCAGTAATGTACTTGGTATTATTGATAGGATAGATGATTGTTGGGTGCAGGTAGCGGGCAACGAAGTTTCTGAAGCGGCAATAAACGGTATGGGTAACTTAATCAGCAAGCAGCAGTTTAGTTGGTTACCCGGCCTAGTTAAAAAACAATGGCTGGATTACGTTTTGGAAGTAACCGTTATAAGCAAAAACAACTATGAAGTTATTTGCAAGGAAAATATTTGCATTAAACGCTTTAAGCAACGGTTTATTCCAGGAATACATGCGCTGGCCAGAAGGGAAGAAGAGATTGTTTTCAAAGTATCTTCATTCAATAATTCCAGTTTTTATGAGGTAACCAAAGCCCCTGCAATTGACAGGTTTGTATAATTATTTTTAAAAGGAATTAATAAGTTAATGCTTCCATATTGGTAGGGAATGCTTCCTGTAAAGCTTTTTCTTTAATCGCTATTGTTAAAGTATAAAAACCATCTTCATCAACATAAGCATTCATTTCTGCATGGTTACCATAGGTATAATTCAATCTTGTTCTGATATTATCTAAACCTGATCCAAAACCCACTTTGCTTTTTACTGATGCAGGCAAATTCCTGCTTTCAATTTTTAAGGTATCGTTATCCATATACAGATCGATAGTGGCTTTATTATCGCTATTAAACAAATTACCATGTTTAAACATGTTTTCCAGAAGCGTTAACAATACCAATGGAATAAATTTTATATCCAGTACATCAGGTGAGGAAGCCATTTCTATAAAAACCTGACCTTGGGTGAGCTGATGAAGCTTTATCAGGTTTTGGCATTGTGCTATCTCATCACTTAATTTTATATAACCATCATTATGCTCTGTATTGGCGGCAAAACGCATCATATCCGATAAATAAACCATAACCTGGGCATCCTCAGGATCATATTGTCTTATTTTTTGATGAATAAATTCTAATGTGTTAAACAAAAGGTGGGGATTGATCTGTGCTTTTAAAAAAGCATTTTTAGACATTAAAAGTTCTTTATCGGTTCTTTCTTTATCAATAAGCATTTTAAAACGCTGTTTTTCAACACGTTCTTTTTCAACTCTTTCGTTTAAGTAACGTTTTATGAAGAAGTAACCAGTTGAAAAGAGCATAAAATATGTACTTCTATAAAGGAGTTTAAAGATTCTAACCGTAAGTGTTGGAAGAGTCCCTGTTAATATATTAGTATATACATATAGTAAGTGGTCAATTCCAAAAATCAATCCAATATAAATGCATATTTCAAGTGCAACAATAGGTAGGATTTTCCATAAGGAACTGTTGGGGAAAGCTGTTACCTTTTCTAACAACCATGTATGTGCGTAAAATAGAAAGATATTAAATGAATAATGTATAACGTAATTACTAAACGTTCCTACAGCTCCAGCAAAAGCAAAAACCATAATTGTTTCCCAAAATATAAATACACACCATGCAATCAGGTGTATTTTATATTTACTTAGCCAGTTTACTAATGAGCTTTTACTCGCGTTTAAACTATCCATAAAGACTTCTTTACTATATATGTAATCAATAACGTTACAGCGCCTCTACACTTCTAGTTTTCATAAAAAAAATGATATGAGAGCTAAGAAGATTGTTAAAAGAACACTATTTGTATTTAAAAAAAATGTTTATTTCGATATCAAATCAGATCCCACTACATCTGATCCTACAGGTACCTCCACAACTTCACTAACTGGTATTTATAATCTAAAGCATTACAAATAATATTACTATCAGCAGCCGCTATTTTTTACGGCTGCTGATAATGAGTTTTTCTGACATAAAATCACGAAAATCGTTGTGATAAATATCCCCTACAGAAAATGTAGTCTGGTTTGATAATGTTATTCTTGTTCCATCTATATGTGTAATGTGTTCAATTGCAATAATATAGGCCCTGTGTAATTGTATAAATCCCTTTTTAATGCTAAGCTGTTCTTTTACATCTTTTAAACTCAGGTAAGCTATAATTACTTTATCTTTTGTGTGGATTTTGATGTAGTTATGAAAACTTTCGAAAGCGATAATGTCCGCATAACGCACCAATATCGCCTTATGGTCTTCTGCTTTATTTTTTACCAGGAAAAAGGTATCCTCTTCAGCATTTTCCATTTCTTCGCCAAAAAGCCTGTTGAGCGTTAGAACAAACTTGGCATAACCATAAGGCTTAAGCAGGTAGGCATCTCCTTCAGCTTCAAATGCTTCAAAAGCATATTCCTGGTGCGAAGTTGTAAATATCAGCTTCCGGGTTTTTGATCTCACTGCTTTTGCCAGCTCCAAACCAGAAATTTGAGGCATCTGCACATCCATAAAAATCACATCAACAGTTTCTATTTTTTGCAATTCTCTTAATGCAGTTAATGGATTTGTATAGCTTCCTACAAGTCTCATATTTGGCGTTTCTTCAATGTATTTTTCAAGTCCCGCTATAGAACTTAACTGGTCATCAATGGCTATACACTTAATCATCTCCTAATCGTTCTTTTGCATCCATAACGAAATTACACCTTTTCATAACGAAAATAGTACGTTTTATCCTCATTAGTTTCAAAATTTCATTTTCCTGGCTAAATTAATGTAAAAAAATGTCTTATGAAATATACAGGAATTATTAAATGGTATAACCCCATACGCGGCTTCGGGTTTATAGAGCTTGAAAGTGGTGCAGAGATGGTTTATGCCGACAATCAACAGCTGAAAGGAATTTTTAAACCATCATTATTGGTAGGTACAAAAGTGCGTTTTAACCTTAAAAGAGGTAATATTGGCTGTCAGGCTACCAATATTGTGGTGCTAAATTAAGTTACTAACTGGTATTTTAACCGATTTATAACGAAAATATACCGATCTGTGTAACCAATTTCTTAAAATGTTCTTGGCAAGCGATATTCGCTTTCGGTTTTTACAGATAAACAAAATAATCTAACCGAAACCTCTGTTCGGCTAAGCTTAACATAAATAATGCTCGCTCAACATCTACCTATCAATACCTAATTAATGTGCTTTCCTATCTAAATTGATGCTCTCCTTTTAGATATGGATATTGGCAAAAATTGAAAAGCCAATGGTTCATTCTTTGAGTATTTGCCGCTCGGCTTCATTATGGTTTTATGAAGAATAAACGCTGCTTTAACATTTGAGGATATTTCTTTTGCATTAATATCTTTGATTTTTCATTAAAAGTTTTAATTCCTGATTTTTTGGATAATTTGAATACGAATTACGTAACACGGAGGCTGTAATTTTATCATACTAATGTTGTGTTTAGTTATTTATAGACTTATTCCAATTACAAAAGCACTAATAACTGTAGAGCTTAATTATTTCATAGGATATTCTACATATTTCTTATTGAAATTTGCAAATATCAAGATATAAGTAAGATAAGCCCCAAATAACGCAATGAAACCGATTGTATTTATATTATCTTTGTGTTATCCCTATGCGTATTTACAGTTCATATTCTGACAGCGAATTGGCATTCTTGTTAACTCAAGGTGATGAACTTGCATTTACCGAAATCTACAACCGCTTTTATGGGCTTCTTTTTATTCATGCCAGCAAACGGTTAAACGACGAAGAAGAAGCAAAGGATGTGCTCCATCAGTTATTTGAGTCGCTTTGGGTAAAACGCATGCAGGTAGCACCCGACGGTAATTTATCCGCCTATTTATATACTGCCGTCCGCAATAGGGTTTTAGATGTGTTTGCCCATCAAAAGGTAGAAAATAAATATGTCGATTCTTTACAGGATTATATCGATCAGGACCATGTTTTGACGGATTATCTTGTTCGCGAAAAACAAATGGCTTTATTAATCGAGAAAGAAATTGATGCTTTACCGCCAAAAATGCGCGAAATATTTATTTTAAGTAGAAAAGAGAATAAATCGCATAAAGAAATTGCCATTCAGTTAGGGCTTTCGGAGTTAACTGTTAAAACTCAGGTTAAAAATGCACTGAGAATTCTTAAAACAAGGCTAGGACTGGTTGTTTACGTTGCTTTATTATTTAAAACATACCGATAGCTATAATACTTCCTTATTATAGTGCTGTTTTTTCAATAAAAAAGAGTAAAGTCAGATTCTTTATAAATAAAAGTGATTTTCGTCTACCCCCAGCGTAATGGCTTCGCCGTATATACAATAATCAACCAAACTAGATTTCTTTTTTAATGGAGAAAAACGCAAAAAAGCTTTTAGATAAATATCTTGCGGGCAACTGTACAGCAGAAGAAATTGCTGTGGTAGAAGATTGGTATCTCCAACTGCCTAATGAAGCTGTTGCTCCGGCACATACAACCATCGAAAACAATAAAGCAGAAGTTTGGAATAGTTTAAATCCACGGCCTAAGGCAGTAAAATTAATTACGTTTAAAAATGTTGCCATTGCAGCAAGTATTGTTTTATGCTTTGCCATTGGAACTTTTTATTTCATTCAGCATAAGGATGCGCCTTTAGTGGCCAAAACGGAACTGAAAGATATTCAGCCTGGCGGTCAAAAAGCTATGTTAACACTGGCAGATGGTACTGTTGTTGATCTGGACGATGCCAAAAATGGTCAGATTGCCAATCAGAATGGCATCATTATCCGTAAGGCTAAAAATGGTCAGCTCGAATACATTATTAAAGAAAATCCTAACGCATCCACTGCGGGGGTAAATACAATTAGCACACCTCGTGGCGGGCAATACGAGGTAACCTTGCCTGATGGTACAAAGGTATGGCTTAATGCTGCCACAAAACTTACATATCCTTATGCCTTTGCTAAAAACGAAAGGTTGGTATCGTTAAGTGGTGAAGCATATTTCGAGGTTTCAAAAGATCATACACGTCCTTTCAGGGTTAAAACAGATGCACAAACGGTAGAAGTTTTAGGTACACATTTCAATATTAACGCTTATGGGGATGAATCGACCATAAAAACTACCTTATTAGAAGGTGCGGTAAAAGTGAGTGCGGCTACAGGTATGGTAAATTTACATCCTGGAGAGCAATCGCAATTTTTTCCAAGCAGCGCAAAGTTAACGCTTAATGCGCAAGTGGATACAGATAAGGAAATGGCATGGAAAAATAATATTTTTTCGTTCGATAATGATGATTTACAGAGTGTTATGCGTCAGATTTCACGCTGGTATGATGTAGATGTGGTTTACCAGGGCAAAATTGCGCCTGAAAAATATGTGGGAGAGATACCAAGGAATAGCAACCTGGCCGAGGTTTTTAAAATATTGGAGCTTAACCACGTGCATATTGAAGTAAAGGGCAAAGTACTTACGGTATCAGGAAATTAAATAAGAAGGGCTTTTCTATAAACAGCCAAGAAAATCAACCAACCAATTTACAAACTAACTAAACTTTATGATGAAAAAACTACCAGAAATTTAGCATTATACCTTTAATACAAACCGAAAGCGCGACAACGCTTCCGGTAGAAATTTGGACAAGCAGCTTGCTTCGAACCCAGCTGCTATTTTTTAACCTCATTCATTACAAAGGTATGAAATTAACTACCCTTTACAACCCTGCATGCGAAGTGCGGAGGGTAAAGATTAAATTTTTATTGGTCATGAAATTGACTACAATCTTATTACTTGTTGGTGCCTTACATGTGTCGGCAGCCACTTTTTCTCAAACCGTTACCATATCCCGGAGAAAAACTTCGTTAAAAAAGGTTTTCAAAGAGATTAAAAAGCAAACGGGTTATTTCTTTTTCTACAAAGGCCAGGTTTTGGAAGATAAACCTGATGTTACTGTTGAGTTAATTAAGGCTTCGTTAGTGGAAGCACTTAATACCACTTTAAAGGATCAAAACCTAAGTTACAATATCGTAAACAAAACCATCGTAATTAGCGGCAAGGAAAATATACCAGCTGTTGCAGTACGTGCAGCCGTAAAAGTTGAAGTAAAGGGGGTAGTTACTGATAAAGCCACCGGCGAAACAATTCCTGGTGTAAATGTTTCTGTTAAAAATGGAGCAAGTGTTGGCCTAACAAACGATAAGGGTGAGTTTAAGGTTAATGTTGATGAAGGCAGTATTTTGGTTTTCAGTTATGTAGGTTACGATGTATTAGAAGAAAAAGCCATAAGCGGTAAAACGTTTAACATTAAGCTTAGCCCTAAATTAACACAGATGAACGATGTGGTGGTTACGGGTTATCAAACCATTAAAAAAGATAATTACACCGGTAATGCGATTACAATCAAAGGCGAAGACTTAAAGAAAAACAATCCACAAAATTTATTGAAAAGTATCCAGAGTTTTGATCCATCATTCAAGGTTTTGGATAATAATTTATTTGGTTCAGATCCAAATGCTTTGCCAAAAATTAACGTGAGGGGTGCAACTGCGCTTCCATCTATAGAGGATACGGAAAACATACTAGATCGGAATAATCTTTCCAGTAATTACAATCTTCCGGCCTTTATGTTGGATGGTTTTGAAGTTACGCTGCAAAAGGTAACTGATCTTGATATTAATAGAATAGAATCGGTAACGTTATTAAAAGATGCTGCCGCAACGGCAGTTTATGGATCTAGGGCCGCTAATGGAGTAATCGTTATTACGACTAAAGCACCCGTAGCCGGAAAATTACAGCTTTCCTATAACTATGAACTTACTGTAAATGCTCCTGATTTAACCGACTATCATGTTTTAAACGCCAGCGATAAACTTAACTACGAAAAATTAGCAGGCTTATATGATGCCAGTAATAATGCGGGCTATAATCAAGATCAATTGGATGCAGAATATTTTGCCAGGTTAAAAAATGTAGCGAGTGGGGTAGATACTTATTGGTTATCGCAGGCACTAAGGAATGCCTATCGGCAAAAACATTCCCTTTATGTACAGGGGGGGGATCAGAAATTCAGATATGGGGTAGATCTTCGTTATGAAACTACTCCTGGAGTAATGTTGAAATCAGATCGTAACCGATATAGCGGAGGAATGAACTTTACTTACAATCCAACATCAAAGTTGCTTTTCCGGAACGAGGTTACCATTACACAGGTAGATGGTAACAACTCTCCATATGGCGACTTTTCTACCTATGTACGTATGAATCCTTACTATCCTAAAACAAATGCAAACGGAGATATGATTCAGGAACTTGCCACCTGGCAAGTGGATACACACGACGGTAACAACGGGCCACAGATTAAACCGAGATACGTATTTAATCCACTTTACGAAGGTAACTTAGCCAGCTTTGATAAATCATCAAATTTGGAAATTATTGATGCCTTTTCTGTGGATTGGAAATTGAGTCCTAGTTTAACCTTCAAAAGTCAGATCAGTTTAAATAAGAGCAAAACCACTGGTGATAAATTTGTTTCGCCCTTAAGTAATGTGTTTTTCGAGTATGCAGCAGACAAATTGAATAATAAAGGATCTTATACTCTTGTAGAAAGTGATCGTTTGGCTGTTGATGGGAAAGCTACTTTGGGATACAATAAACAGGTGGGAGATCAATACTTCAATCTGGTTTTGGGTACAAATGTGGTAACCTCAAGAAGTGATGATAAATTGGTTGAAGCTCAAGGTTTCTCTAACGATCGTTTTACAAATATTGGTTTCGCACGTATTTATAAGGAAAATTCGGCACCAGGGGGCAACGTTTCAGAAAATCGATTGGCTGGTGCTTTCTTTTCAGGCAATTACTCCTTTAAAAATAAATATCTTTTAGATGCTTCCTTCCGTTATGAAGGTTCATCAGCCTTTGGCTCAAATAAACGCTTTGCGCCTTTTTGGTCAACAGGTATAGGTTGGAATATGCATCGTGAGGCTTTTCTTGCAGATTCTAAAGTAATCAGTCAGCTGAGATTAAAGGCCAGTACAGGTATTGTAGGTTCGGTATCATTTCCGGCCTATTTATCACGCTCAATTTATCAATATGATCCATCAAACTGGTATTCTACCGGTTTGGGTGCGCAAGTATTAGGTTACGGCAACAGCAACCTGCAGTGGCAAAAAACAAAAACTTATGATGTTGGCATCGATTTAGGCCTGTTTAAGGACCGATTTGTAATATCTCCACGTTACTATTATAAGTTGACCAAAGGTTTAATTACAGATATTGATCTTTCTCCATCAACTGGGTTTACTACATATAAGGAAAACCTCGGCGATATGGCAAACGAAGGCTATGAACTTTATTTAACTGCTAATGCTTATCGATCACAGGATTTCAATATCAACATTACTGGAAATTTAGCACATAACGTAAATACTTTAGTAAAACTTTCCAATTCGTTAAAAACTTTAAATGATAAAATTGACCAATATCAGACGAACCCTGATAAAAAAGCACAATCTACACCTTTATTGCGCTATAATGAAGGCCAATCCCTCACTTCTATATATGCAGTTAGATCGTTAGGTATTGATCCTCAAACCGGAAAAGAAATTTTTGTGAAAAAAGATGGGTCAATTACCTATGACTGGGACGTAAAAGACATTATGCCTGTTGCAGATGGGGCACCTAAAGCCGAGGGTAATGTTTCTGCAAATATTGGTTACAAGAGTTTTATGCTAAGCTTAAGCTTTTATTATCGTTTCGGAGGATATACCTACAATCAAACATTGGTAGACCGGATTGAGAATGCAGATCCACGTTTTAATGTGGATAGCAGGGTATTAAACGAACGATGGATTAAACCTGGAGACCAGACTTTTTTTAAAAATATAGCTGATTTGTCCATTACAAATGTATCCTCAAGATTTGTTCAAAAAGATAATCTGATGGAATTACGTTCCATTTATCTTTCGTATGATTTTAAAAGGGAAATGATCAAAAAGTTTGGCTTCCAAAATCTCCGTACTGCTCTGACTATGAACGATATTTTCAGAACCTCCAGCATAGAAATGGAGCGGGGAACGAGTTATCCATTTGCCAGAAGTTTAACTGTTTCATTGCTGGCCTCATTCTAAACACTAAGAAAATGAAAAAATATTTGTTAATCATCTTTGCCATCATTGCCTGCACATCGTGTAAGAAATTTTTGGATATTCAGCCGGAATCCGATGTATCTAAAGAAGAATTATTTACATCTGAAGAGGGTTTTAAGGAGGCTTTAAACGGAGCTTACGTTGGTTTTGCTAGTCCAAATTTATATGGAGGCAACTTAACCGTGAGCAATTTGGATATAATTGCACAGAATTATCAGTTTAACGATGCAATTTTGCAAAAAGTAGCTGCATTTGATTATACCGTTCCTGCATGGATGAGCAAAATCAGCATCATTTGGAACAATTCTTATAAAGGAATTGGTAACGTAAATCAGATCCTGGAGGTTATAGATGAGCGAAAAGGCATTTTTAGGGATGGTAATTATAATATTATTAAGGGTGAGGCACTGGCATTACGAGCATACATGCACTTCGATCTGTTGCGTATGTTCGGGCCATCCTATAAGAACAACCCAACTTTTAAGGCAATCCCTTATGTTACTACAGTTTCGACCAAAACCACACCATATTCTACTGTAAGTGAAGTTATTAATCGGGTTATTAATGATTTGCAACAAGCAAAAGCTTTGCTTAAAACCAGCGATCCAATTATTCCAGCTTCTTATGTGGTGGGCTATCCTAAAGGCGAAAAGGCAACTGAACTTAAAAATAGCTCTCTTTTTCTACAAAATAGGAGGCACCATATTAATTATTATGCTGTAGCCGGAGAATTAGCAAGGGTGTACCTGTATAAAGGAGATCAGACAAATAGTTTAAGCAATGCAAAAGAAGTAATAGAGTCTTTAAAGTTTCCATGGACGGTTAAAGAGGATTTCTTTGCGGCTGATGTTGCCAAACGCGACCGGATATTTTACAATGAGATTTTGTTTGGCTGGTTTGCATCTAAAGCATCGATAGATCAGGCTAACGGATTATTTGCAAAAGATAATCCCGATTATTCGGCCACAACAGACCAGATTAATACCATATATAATTTGGGCACTGTTGGTGCAGACGATTGGCGTTATAAACAATGGTTTAGATTAATAAAAGCAGCGAATGTTTCCGATCGGTTCTATCTTCAGAAATATGTGGTTAATTCTTCTCCGATAGAAAACCTGCACCCTATGGTGTTACCTGCTTTGCGTTTGAGCGAAATGTACCTTATTGCTGCAGAAGCAAGTTTTGATACAGATGCTATAAAAGCATTAGACTATTTTAATACACTTAGGGTTCACCGCGGTATCGGAACAGGATTATCAGCAGGTATTTCTAAAACAGATTTTGTAAAGGAACTTGAAGGAGAATACCGCAAGGAGTTTTATGGTGAGAGTCAGAACTTTTACATGCATAAGCGCTTAAACCTTAATATTGTTACTACTTCAGGATTGATATATGCTCCTTCGGATAAGCTTTTCGTTTTTCCACTTCCCATTGATGAACAGGCTTACAGAAATTAATTTAACAGACACAAAGATGAAAAATAATATTATTTATATTTTGCTTTTGAGCATGACTTTCTTTGCCTGCAAAAAGAACGAAATGTTGCCTTATATTTCTAATGACAACGTTTATTTGCATTATCTAGATAAAGATGGCAATCAGGATACCACCACACTCAGTTATTCTTTTGCCTATCGGCCAGGTTTGGCTCAAGATACCATTTGGGTACCAATTATTGTTACTGGTCCAAGGGTTTCTCACAGCCGCCAGTTTTCACTGTCTATCGTAGATTCAGTTACCACTGCAATAAAGGGTACACATTATGAGCCATTAAAGCCATTTTATACATTACCTGCAGATTCAGGTACCCTTAAGATTCCTATTATACTGAAAAATACTGATGAAGCTTTGGCTAATAAATCAGTTCGATTAGGCTTCAGTACTATTGGTGGAGGTGACTTTCAGGCAAATCTTCCTTTGTATTTACGCAGTAAAAAGGTGCTTTTTTCTAACCGTTTAGAGAAACCAAGCTGGTGGATTTACTGGGAGTCTCAACTTGGCGAGTATGGAAGGTTAAAGCATCAATTGTTTTTAATTTCGTCAGGTACTGTCGATCTGGTTGATATGTCTAAACCCAATGCTTATTTAGAAATTCCCCGTACACTTTACTACATCGAAAATTTTCGAGTTTTCTTGAAAGACCCAGCTGCCTGGATTTTAAAAAATCCTGATAAAGGTTTCGTATTTACACCAAAAACTGATGGGAGCAAAGATTACGATTTCTACAATACGGCCTCGCCGAGCAAACGTTATACCGTAAAATATTTTTCATTGGTAAATGGTTATTTTTTTATTGATGAAAACGGCAAACAGATTATTATCTAACAGCTAAAAAGAAATGAAGATGAAATTCAAATTGTTTTTTTTACTGGCCATATTGGCCGGTTTATACACGGCCTGTAAAAAGGATCTTGGTAATTATGATTACCATCCGCCCTCAGAACCTACCCTTAATAAATTTAAGGATTCTACTTTTTCAGCCCTTTTGGGTGATTCATTGATCTTAAATCCGAAAATCATATTGGCAGATGCCGATCCATCAACTGATTTGTCATATGAGTGGAAAATCAATGTTCAGGAAGAAGCAAGAGAAGCGGTATATACTGGTTTTCCATTAAAATTGGTTTACAATCTTGGTCCAGGTTTGCGCTCTTCAAAATTGATTATTACCGATAAACGCAATGGGTTAAAGTATGTTATTCCTTTTAACATTATGGGAAGTACCGAGTTTACCAAAGGAAAAATTGTGTTGAGTGATGATAACGGAACCACCAAACTTTCATTTGTGAAACCAGATAACAAGACTGTTATTGCGGATATATATAACGCCTTTCATAAAGAAACTTTACCATCAAACCCTGTAGAGCTCTATTTTGCCGATCCACTTCCTTACCAACCAATTACACAGCAACAGTTTTGGGTATTATGTAATGATCAAAATAAGAAAAGCCCCTTCTTGGATGCAAGTACTTTGTTACGTAAAAGCTATCTCAATGATCAGTTTTTTACCCCCCCGGCTACCATCTTTCCCGGACATATAGAATCTTACCAGGGAACTGTGCCAACAGGTGTAATAAACGGCAAAATGTATGTGGGAGTGGTTTCTACCGCACCTTTTGCACCAGATTATGGCAAATTTGCAAATGAACAGGCGGGTGATTATAATTTATCTAAATATTTTACTTTCACTGGCGCATTCTATTTTGCCTTTGACATCAAAACTAAAGGGTTTGTAACTTTTGCCGGTGATGGAAGTTATCTTGGTAAGGATTATGTTGTGGATCCTGCCGGAACCAGTTTCGATCCTAAAAATATTGGTATGGATTTGCTTTACATGAAAACTGGTCCAGCAGGTACATATTATGCATATTTCAAAGCAACAGATGGTACAATCTATGAATTAAGCTTCACCTATCAGTTCGATTCCGTTAATAGAAAAATCAAAGCAGAATATAAACGCGTATTTAAAGGGGCTTCACTTGTAACAGTAGATACTAAATGGCAACGTAATAGTTTAAATGTCTTTTACTTTACCTCCAATGATAAAATATATCGTTATAACCCACTTAACGAAGAATTACGTGCACTGGATGCTGATTTTGGCGGGAAAAAAGTATCAATGTTAAAAATCAGTAATGATGATAACACCCTTACAGTTGGCACAACCGGTTCAATTTACACCCTTGATGTTAGTGTAGGCAAGAACGGGATTATCACACAAACCATTACCGGAATTCCAGGTGCCCCTGTAGATATTATAATCAGAAAATAATTATTTCATGCCTGAGTACCTTAACCCTTAGGCATGAATTTACTCAACTTATAAAAACATTTAGATGAAAACTATAAAATTATCACTATTGGCGTTATTGTTCCCGGTTTTGCTATGGGCGCAAACACCTAATTTTAGCTTAACAGGCAAAATAGGCACTTTGAGTGCCCCTGCCAAAGCCTATATCGATTACATGGATAATGGCGTAAGCCATGAAGATTCTGTAGCACTGGTTAATGGCAATTTTAAATTTTCGGGCCATATTACTGGCAATGCCTATGCGCGTATGGCGTTAGATCATACTGGTGGTGGCAAAGGAAAGGCTGTTTATACAGGCGATGTGATTTATTTTTATTTTGGTAAAGAACAGGTGACCATTACTTCTAAAGATTCGCTGGATAATGCCGTATTTACAGGTTCAAAAGTTTACCAGGAATATGATGCTTACAACAAAGCAATTGGAGGTACCATTATGGCACTTACCAAAGCTGTAAACATCGATTTTAACCGTGGCACACCTGAACAGCAAAAAGATACCGCATACATGAAAGCAGTGGATATGCGCTATAGAAAAAACATTCAGAACAGAACCGATAAGCAGTTTTTGTTTGCAAAAGAACACCCAACTTCATTTTTCTCATTAGTAGCGCTATCAGAAGCTGCCGGAACTAAGGTTGATGTAGCTAAAGTTCAGCCGCTGTTTAATGCCTTAAATAAAGAATATCGCGAAACTGACATGGGAAAAGAACTGGCGCAGCGCATTGCCGCAAGTGGCATTACGGCAATTGGAAATGCTGCACCACTTTTTACACAAAATAATGTTGTAGGCAAACCAGTTTCATTAGCCAGTTTAAAAGGTAAAGTAGTATTGGTAGAGTTTTGGGCAAGCTGGTGCAGTCCATGCAGGGCAGAAAACCCAAATCTGGTTAAGCAATATCAGACTTATAAGGATAAAGGCTTCGAAATTATTTCAGTTTCACTTGATAATGTAAAAGAACGTTGGCTTGAAGCCATTGAAAAGGATGGTTTAGACTGGATCCACGTATCAGATTTAAAAGGCTGGAACAATGAAGTGGGCCGTTTATATGGTGTACGTGCAGTTCCTGCAAGTTTTTTGGTTGATGCCCAGGGTAAAATTATTGGCAATGGCCTACGTGGCGAACCTTTAAACAAGAAACTGGCAGAAATATTTAATTAAATCAAGGCCAAACAAGTAAAGATGAAAAAGATACTAACGGTATGCCTCATGTTAATTTCGCTGCTCACATTTGCCAGCGGAAAACGTCATGATAAAATTGCTTTAAGGGTTTTGTACGTTGGGTATAATCCCGATAAACCTATGCCCGAAAATGTGGTTTACTATTCTACCACACCAGGTATAGTAGATAAAGTTTACAAAACAAGAATGGCAGATTTTAAAGCTTTTCTTGAGCAGCGGTTTACTGAAGTAAGCGTGGTGGATGTGGCTGATTATAAGGTAGAAATGTCTGATGAGGTTGATGTTACCTTAATGGATGCTGGTCCGGTTGCGCTGCCTGCAAATTTTAACCGTCCGATGGTTTTGATGCATGCCATGGCACCGAATGTAGGTTTGCCCTTAGGTTTAAAATTTGATTGGTATTGCCAGTGTCTGGATAATGAAGCGTTGAACATTAAAACCAGTCACCCTATTTTTAATACGCCAAACGCAGTTAAGTTAACTTTAGTAAAAAAAACAACTCCCGGTTCTTTTTTTAATGGGCACCAGGCTGCCACAACGCCAAAGCAAATGGATATGTGGCAGGTCGTAAAGCAGGGTTTTTCATCCAAAGAGCCTTATTTAATCGGGATGGTTTCGCATGGCGAAGGCTTTAACGATTCTCCTGATGCTGAATCGATTTCGGGAGGGGTTTGCCTTAAAAATGCTGAAGCCGTGGCATTGGGTCGCCAGGGAAATTATTTTATGTGGGGTTTTGCAGGTTCGCCTGATTATATGACGGATGAAGCGAAGGATGTTTTTGTAAACAGCATCTGTTACATTAAAAAGTTCGATCATTTATCAGCTATTGTTAAAAAAGTGCAGATTGAAACCAGGAGTGGGATTGATGAATTGGTATACCGCCTGAACAAAGACCTTTACAATCAGGCTATAGTATCCCGAAAGGAAGGTAATCTTCGGATGCTGAAAATGCAACAGGAATTAAAAGATAAAAAGGCAAAAGGTGAAGACATTGGCCATGGCAACGAAATGTTTTTAAAAATGCCGATCACCAACGATACGCAATCGTTCGAAGATTATGTAAAAGGATTTGCTGGCGATAGTTTATTCAACATTTATGGTACCAATATCAATCAATACCACAAGTATTACCGCCAAAATTATGAATATTTTTATCCTTCGGGTGTGTACAGCTTGCAATTGGATCGCGATGCACAAAAGTTGGGGATTTCCAACCGAAAAGTTGCCCTTTTGGATAAATGCGTAAGCCTGCTCGAATCCAATACAGATGTTGCAATGGCCCAACGCCTTTTGGAACGTTATACTGTAGAAAAATTTAATAAGGCAGGAGATTGGCGAAAATGGCTTGATCTAAACCGGAATAATCTGTTTTATACCGAAGCAGGTGGCTTTAAATTTATGGTAAACACATTCGGCAAAAATGTTACTCAAAACCAGCTGCAAAGTTATCACTTACCAAAAGAAATATTGAGTGCAGAACCCACAACGGCTGATCCTGTAGCTGTTTCTGCAAAGTTTATTCCAGGTAATGGCGATAAAAAGGATAGTTTGCTTATCGAGGCTAAAATTTTAAAAGGCTGGCATATCTATGCTTATGTAGCAAAAGATAATCCTTTTGTAGTTACCGAAACCAGACTCGAGCTTCCTGAAGGTGCAGTAGCCGATCACGAATGGAAAACAACAGCAGCTGTGCCATACCCTGGTAATGAAGGTATGTTTATTTTTGAAGGAAAGGCAGACTTTAGGATTATGGTGGATTACAGCAAGGCAAAAGCCGGTACTAAAATTAAATGTGGTTTGTATTACCAGGTATGTGATGAGACCAAGTGTTATCCACCGAAAGAAAAAATATTGGAAATAATTATTTAATCTACCTATGCGCTCGGCATGGCCGGTAAAATGGCCTTGCCGTTTTTAAATTCCTTAATAAAATATGAAATTTTCATTAAAGCTTTGCTTTTTAGCCCCGCTGTGCCTGTTTGTATGTTTTTCAGCATTGGCACAAAGCCCGGTAAATAAATCCGATTCCTTACGCAATAAGCTTTTATCAGAAATGATTGCAGAGCCAGCACCTGGTTTCACTTTAAAAGACCTGGATGGAAATGCCGTATCACTAAAAGATTTGAAAGGTAAGGTAGTTGTACTCGATTTTTGGTCTACATGGTGCGTGCCCTGCAAAAAATCTTTTCCAGCCATGCAATTGGCTGTTAATGCCTATAAAAATGATCCCTCAGTGAGGTTTCTGTTTATCCATACCTGGGAAACAACCAAAACTCCGCTTGAAGATGTAAAAAAGTATATAGAAACGTCTGGTTTTAAATTTCAGGTGCTAATGGATCTTAAAGATGGTTTGGGGCATAATACTGCTGTTGAAGCTTATGGCGTTAATGCCATTCCCGCAAAATTTGTAATAAATGGCCAAGGGAATATTGTATTTAAACTTACCGGCTTTACCGGAACAGATGCCGCTGCACTTAAAGAAATTTCTGAAAGGATCAGCTTGGCTAAAAATCATAAGTAAAATGAAAAACAACATAAGGGCAATCGCATTAAGCGTATTGCTATTGATTACTTTCAATGCCAGCGCTCAGAAGAAACAAGTTGCTCAATTTGAGCATACCATAACCGAAGCCCTAAAAAAAGCGTACCCGGCAAGTGTGAGGATGTGGGGTTTTGATGTGCAACAGAACCAAAGAACCAGCGGCCAGTTTAGTGGCGTGGTGGTAAGTGCCGATGGCTATATTTTAACAGCCGCACACACCATTTTACCTGGAAAAAACTATAAAGTGTTTTTCCCTGATGGACGTGAATGCATTGCGCTGGCTTTAGGTAAAATCGACAATAAAAATATGCCTGGTATACCTGATGTAGGCATGATGAAAATAATAGATAAGGGTGTTTATCCCTTTGCAGAAATGGGTTACTCGGCAAGCTTGGTCAAAAATGAACCTTGTATCAGCATTTCATATCCTGAAAGTTTAGATCAAACTAAGCCAACTTTAAGGTTAGGGGAAGTTGCCGAAGTAAAAAACGAATATGGCTTTATCCGCTCAACCTGTAAAATGGAACCCGGCGATTCTGGCGGACCGTTATTTGATTATTATGGCCGGGTAATTGGTTTGCACAGTGCCATTGATGTTTCAGAAGATATGAATTTTGAAATCCCTGTTGATCTTTATCGCCGTTATTGGACAGCCTTAAACCAAGAGGTATTTTACACTGCATTTCCGGATAAAAAAGATACTGTTGCCGTTGATCCTTTAGCAAAGGTGCTTCAAAAAGATACCAAACAGAAAGCGTTGCACCCGGATTTCGATTCACCCAAAATCACTAATAGTACGTTTTTAATAAAAAGTAAATTAAAAGGGATTGAACAGGAAGGAGCGGGCACATTATTGAATGTTAAAACTAAGGCTGGAACCAAAAAGCAATTTGTTTTAGCTAAAAACACTTTAATTGGTGAAAATCCGCTTTTTTTTATAAACGGAGTTGCTGTGATACTAAAAACAATTGAGAAAGATCAGGAAAATGACCTCGTTTTACTGGAAATGGAACAAAAAGTGGCTGGTGGTATCGAATTAAACTTGGCTGATTCTGTTAAAATAGAAATGGGTAAATTCCTTTTTACCATTAACTATGATGGCAAGCTGATGCAAAGTATTTTAGGTAGTTCGCTTTTTAATTTACCAAAAATAAATAGTCAGCCGTATTTAGGTGCAATGGTGGTGTACAATTCTAGTCCAGCTCAATTCTCATTAATTAAAGAGGGAAGTCCGGCAGAAAAAGCAGGTATAAAAGTTGGAGATGAACTGATCAGCATTAACGGAAACATTGTAACTACCGCAAAGGAATTTGCACCTGAAATGTCTAAATTTTGGGCAGATGATGAAGTTGCTTTTGAGTGGAAAAATGATACAGGTAAAATGCATAAAACGGTTAAGATGGATGGCCGGGGCCAATCGGTTTTCAATCACCCGGCAGAAAAATTTGAAGGCGGTAAATCTGTGAGAAGAGATGGATTTAATGCTATTTTTACTCATGATGCAGCCATTAAACCGAACCAGTGTGGTTCTCCGGTTTTCGATTGGCAAGGTAATTTTTATGGAATCAATATCGCGAGGTTTAGCAGAACAACCACAGTTGTGGTGCCTAAAAAGACAATTGTTGATTTTATTGCGAAGGTTGTTCAATAGGGATTTTGTGAAGGATCGCAGAACCTGATTGGGAATTTTAATGTGCTATAATGCTCGTGTCGTAAGATCCCCGCCTGCGCAAGGATGACGGAACAGGATAAAATACTCGTTTATTGATCATTTTGACCGTAGTGGTGAAATCTTTAGACATAGTTCAAAGATTTCTCGGCTACGCTATGCTTCGCTCGAAATGACGATTGAAAATTAATCGTCCTGACTTGATTGGGAATCTTAATCCTCTATAATGCTTGTGTTGTAAGATCCCCGCCTGCGCGAGGATGAAGGAACGGGATAAAATACTCGTTTATTGATCATTTGACCGTGGTGGTGAAATCTTTAGACATAGTTCAAAGATTTCTCGGCTACGCGGTGCTTCGCTCGAAATGACGATTGAAAATTAATTGTCATTTCCAACTAGATTGGGAATCTTAATTCCCTATAATGCTTTTGTTGTAAGATCCCCGCCTGCGCGAGGATGACGGAACGGGATAAAATACTCGTTTATTGATCATTTTGACCGTGGTGGTGAAATCTTTAGACATAGTTCAAAGATTTCTCGGCTACGCTGTGCTTCGCTCGAAATGACGATTGAAAATTAATCGTCATTCCTGACTTGATTCGGAATCTTAATGCCTATAATGCTTTTGTTGTAAGATCCCCGCCTGCGCGAGGATGACGGACCGGGATAAAATATTCGTTTACTCGTCAATTCGACCATAGGAAGAAAACTTTCTCTAATGGTCGGTGTCTCACCGACCATTTATTAATGTTATTTCTTCAACAGCGTATCAATCTCCGTATTAAATTCTTTCACAAACTCATCATAAAATTTCCCTGTTGCAGGGCCATTAAAACCGGTATGTATCTGTGCTACATTACCTTGTTTATCAATAATGATTGTGGTTGGGAAAGAGAGAAAAGAATCGAGGGCTGGCAAAGATTCAGATACCACCTGTTTATCCGCAGTACCGGCAAGTACCTGATCGTACTCAATACCAAAGCGTTCGCGGAAGCGGTTCATTACTTTTTTAGCATATTCAGGCTCGGTAGAGCGCTCGTAATGCAAGGCAATAATTTCAACACCCCGTTTCTTGTTTTCTTTATACCATGGTGCAATAAAAGTAGCTTCATCTACACAGTTAGGGCACCAGCTCCCTGTAATAGTTAATACCACAACCTTATTTTTGTATTTTTCATCCTTGAGTGAAATCTTTTTACCATTTACATCAGGGAAACTAAAATCGAGTGTTTTATAACCCTTTTTGAGATAAGTAAGTTTATAAGGATCGGGTAGGGCAGCATCCTTATTTTTAGTTCCTGTAAATGGCTGACTTCCTCTTGCACCTAGAATCTCGCCTGTTAAAGTACCATCAGGTTGGAAAGTTCCTTTGTAATAAGCTGGTGAAGAACCAATAAAGCTGGATAGCTGAAATTCATTTCCTTCTACTACGCCTTCAAGAAATCGCGAATCGCCGGTTACACGAAGAAAAGTACCTGTAAGTTTATTGCCTGTTTGCTTAAATAGCCCTACAGTTTTTTCTTCTTTGCCATTAGGCGATTTAAAAACCACATCGTAACTGCCAGAATAATCTGCTGTGGCAGGTTTATTATTGGAATTAAAGCGGAAGTTTTTGCGTTCAGCAACAATTGTTAAAGGTTTACCTGTTTTATCCTGTTTCCGTAATGTACCATTTAGCTGGTCACCATCAATCGCAAAGGCCAGTTCGTTATCAAATTGATCAAGTTTAACAAAAAGAGAATCTGTAGTTTGCGTTACTACGCCACCTTCGAAACTTTCTTCAGCATTGCGAAAATATAATTTCTGCTGACCGCCTTTTTCATTAATCTCAAAGTTGAATGGAATTTCTAATCCTTCCTTTACTTTCGCTATTCCGCGCCAGTTACCCAATGCTACAAAGGCTTTAGTTGCTTTTGCGCTGGTTTTTAGCTTTTGGCTATTTGCTAAAGCGGTATTTTCCTGAGCGTATGTAATTGATGTTGATATGGCCAATAAGGCTGATAAAATAATTTTCGAATTCATTAGGACTGTTTTAATCGACTAAATTAGTCGACAAATATACGGGTATATTGAGCAAAGAAAAAATATTTCAATAAAAATCTACAAAAACTATAGGATAAATGGAATTAGTTATACCTTTGCTGCAGTTATTTTAAAATACTTATCAAGAAAGGCGGAGGGAATGGCCCTATGAAGCCTTAGCAACCAGCTATTTGTTAGAAATGGTGCTAAATCCATCCCGGATAAATCTGGGATAGTTAAGTCAGTTGTTTGCATATCCTTATCAAAATATATGGGGCACTTCTGATTTAAGAGGTGCTTTTTTTGCTCTGCTGCATTCTTGATTAGTAAAAATGTTATAAATAAAATCATCCAAATGGAAGAAACAGACGAGCAAAAATTAAATCATTTAAATCCTTGCACATATATCCGAATGTGTAAGCCCTGTTAGCACTGCTCCAGGTTAACAGGCTTTTTCTAGGCTAACCAATCCTTTAGTAATATGAAAATTAACACGGTTTAATCGTGGTGGAATCGTTTTGCCCAATTATTATCCCTTTTACTAATTATTAACTACACACATGTTTAAATTTATTAAATCAACAGCGTTTATTCTGCTGCTCTTTATAGCACAGCAGCTATCCGCTCAAAATGCAACGGTTTCCGGTACGGTAAAATCGGCAGATGGAGAAACACTTCCCGGTGTTTCCATTCTTATAAAGGAGACCAAGCAAACATCAATTACTGATGGTAAGGGCGCTTTTTCTATAAATGCACCCGATAAAGGTACTTTAGTATTCTCTTACATTGGTTTTAAAACCCAGGAAATACAAATCAGCAAAAATGGACCGATTTGGGTTGTATTGCAATCGAGCGATAATGCACTTGATGAGGTAGTGGTAACTGCGTTGGGTATTTCGCGACAAAAGAAATCTCTAGGTTATGCCGTTCAGGAACTTAAAGGACAGGATTTGGCTGAAGCGAAAGAATCTAACCTGGTGAATGCATTGGCAGGTAAAATTGCCGGTGTAAGGGTAACCAACAGTCAGGGCAGTATGGGTTCTTCGCGGGTGGTAATCAGAGGTGAAACTTCAATTGCAGGTAACAACCAACCTTTATTCGTGGTGGATGGGATTCCTGTAGATAATTCGCAGTTAAATTCTGCCGGGGCAAGAGATTATGCCAATACCATCTCGGATATTAACCCGGAAGATATAGAATCGATCAGTGTTTTAAAGGGCCCAAATGCGGCTGCTTTATATGGCTCCAGGGCTGCTGCAGGGGTGATTTTAATTAAAACCAAAACCGGAAAATCAAAAAAAGGATTAGGGATTGCCATTAACTCAAACGCTGTGTTAGAAACCTTATTAACACTACCTGTTTATCAAAATGCATTTGGTCAGGGATCGGAAGGTAAATTCAGCTATGTAGATGGTGCGGGTAAAGGCATTAACGATGGGGTAGATGAAAGTTGGGGTCCAAAATTGGATGGAAGATTAATTCCTCAATTCTTTTCTAAAGGAGTTGCTGTTCCATTTGTTGCACACCCGGATAATGTACGCGACTTTTTTCAAACCGGATATTCATTAAATAATGGTGTATCTGTTGCTGATGCAGGAGAAAAATACGATTACCGGATTTCGTACAATAACCTTAAACAGGTAGGCATAGTGCCAAACTCAGGTCAGGGCAAAAATTCATTTGTATTAAATACATCTCTAAAAATAACACCAAAGCTTACGTTAACGGCTAATGCCAATTATAGCAAACTCAATTCAGATAATTTACCTGGCACAGGTGGTTCACGATCAACAAGTACGATGTTGCAGTTTACGTGGTTTGGCAGGCAGGTTGATATTAACCAGTTGAAAAACTATTTAGACGAAAATGGAAAAACGTTTAACTGGAATAACAGTTACTATAGCAATCCATATTGGGTGGCTTATGAGAATACTGTTTCGCAAAACCGTAACCGGATTATTGGAAGCTTGGCACTGAATTATAAAATTATCGATGGCCTTGATTTTAATTTCCGGTCGGGTACCGATTATTATACCGACAGACGTAAAGTAAGAATTGCTTATGGTACCAATGGAACGCCATTCGGCTCCTATACAGAAAGTGCGTTTGCGGTGAATGAAAACAATACCGATGCAACATTAAACTTCAACAAACAGCTAAATGAAGATTTTAGTCTGGAATTGTTGGGTGGTGGTAACATCCGTAAACAATCTATTGAACAAAACGATCAGAGTGCGCCTAAATTGGCCATTGCCGGATTGTACACGCTTAAGAACTCACGTGATCCTTTAATTTCTTCAAATAATTTATCGCGCTTAAAATCGTATAGTGTTTATGCATCCGGGCAGATAGGATTTAGAAATTACCTTTTTGCCAACATCACCGCCCGTAACGATTGGTCATCTACTTTACCTGCACAGAACAGATCTTACTTTTACCCATCGTTTAACGGAAGTTTTGTAGCTACCGAAGCTTTTGATATTAAAAGTGAAGCCCTTAATTATTTAAAAATCCGTGGAGGCTGGTCTAAAGTGGGTAAAGATGCAGATCCTTACCGATTGATTAATACTTATGCATTTGGTGCGCCATTTAATATCGATCCCGAATTACTTAAGTTATACCCTGATATTGTAAGTGCTAACCCTCAGTTAAGCCCTGGATCGATAGATTTAAATCCCAATTTAAAACCAGAAACTACAACTTCTACCGAACTGGGTGTTGAAGCTGTGTTTTTTAACAAAAGGTTACGTTTCGATTTAAGTGCTTATAATACAAATAGTTACAATCAAATTTTGGCGGCCGATGTAAGCCAGAGTACAGGTTTCAGTTCAAAACTACTTAATGCCGGAAAAATTAACAATAAAGGGATCGAAGCACAGTTGGGTATTACACCAATAAAAAAAGCTTTTACCTGGGATATTGATTTCAACTTTGCAGCAAACAGAAGCAGGGTAATAGAATTGGATGCCGAAAAATTATTAACCAACTATGTTGTGGCATCAAGCACAGCGCAGGTAATTGCCACTGTTGGGCAGCCTTATGGTTCGCTTTTCGGAACAGCCTTTTTAAGAGATGGAAACGGAAACATTATTGTTAATGCTACAGGAGCACCCGCTACCAATCCTAATAAACAAGTGCTTGGAAAATATACACCAGATTGGATTGGTGGAGTATACAATACTTTTACTTATAAAGGTTTAAGTTTAGGTGTTTTGGTTGATGCAAGCATTGGTGGTTCTATCTACAATGGTACTTACTCAACTGGTACCTATACCGGTGTATTGGCTTCTACATTGCCTGGCAGGGCGGCAGAATATGGTGGTATATCTTATTATTATCCGGATAACAAAAAAGAGAATGGAACAGTTAGGGTAAATGGAACTGCACCAGCGGGGGTTACTGTTTATGATGATGGGGTTATTTTTGATGGCGTAACAGCTGATGGTAAGCGCAACGAAAAGATATTGCCAGCTCAACAATATTATAAATCATTCAGAAATATTGATGAATCAAGCATATTCGATGCTTCTTATGTTAAACTTCGTGAGGTGAAGTTAAGTTATAACCTGCCCGCCAAATGGCTTCGTCCGTTAAGTTTACAAGGCGTTTCTGTATCGCTTGTTGGCCGTAACCTGTGGATCATCCACCGCAATACAGTAGATATCGATCCTGAAGTGGCTTTTAATACTGGTAACGGTCAGGGTTTAGAGAGTTTATCTAATCCCAGCACACGCAGTTACGGCATCAACTTAAATGTTAAATTTTAAATATTTCGATCATGAAAAATAAAAAACTATATATACTGGCCATTTTAGCTATTGCATTTGCATCTTGCAATAAGGAGCTTGATGAAGTAAATATCAACCCGAATGCTCCGGAAATTCCATCACCAGATTATTTATTAACGGGAGCCATCAAAAACACGTCAGATACTTATTGGGGAACTACCAATAATCTTAATTCGAGTTTGCTTTTCGTACAACATTGGGCTAAAGTTCAATATACAGAAGAAGATCGGTTTATCTATTCGAACAGCAGTTTTACCGCCTTATGGGCTACCGGATATGCGCAGAGTATAGCAGGTTTAAATAAAGTAATTGAGCTGGGCGATGCACAGGCGAACCCGAATTATAAAGGTGTGGCACTTGTGCTTAGATCGTGGGTATTTTTATTGCTTACTGATGCTTATGGCGATATCCCTTATACCCAGGCCGGCAAAATTAAACAGTTTGTTACGCCTGTTTATGATAAACAAAAGGATGTGTACTTCAATATCTTAAATGATTTGAAATCTGCACAAAGTGTATTAAACGCTACTTCAGGCGCACCAAAAATTTCTGGAGATATCCTTTACGGTGGAAACATTACACACTGGAAAGAATTTGCCAACTCATTGCGTTTACGAATTGCACTGCGTATTGCAGATAAGGAACCTGCAAAATCCAAAGCAGTTATCGACGAGATTAATGCCGAAGGAGGAAGCTATATCAATAGTAATGTTTTTAATGCAAAACTTGTTTACCAGGCTTCGCCACAACAAAATCCGGTGGCTGCATCATTCGAAACCCGTAATGATTACAGGATCAGTAAAACTATTGTTGATAAACTTATTGCTTTAAATGATCCACGATTGCCAGTTTATGCCAGTAAAACGGAAAATGCGCCACAAGGATATGTTGGTATACCGAATGGCTCTACCAACTCTGAAGCGAGTGCGATTGGTTTGGCAAACTCTTCAAAACCCGGAGCTTATTTTTTAAATCCACTTGCGCCAGCAGTAATCATAAGTTATTCCGAAGTGCTTTTCGATAGGGCAGAAGCAGCAGCACGAGGTTTTACTTCAGAAAATGCAGCAGACTTATACAAACAGGCCATTATAGCTTCGTTTAACCAGTATGGCATAACAGGAAGCCCTGTAGATGCTTACCTTAACCAAGCAGCAGTACAATACGATGCTGGTAACTACAAAAAATCTATCGGTGAGCAAAAATGGATTGCTTTATTTGGTCAGGGTTTAGAAGCCTGGGCAGAACAAAGAAGATTGGATTATCCGCAGTTAACGGCTTCTGTAAATACGGTGTTGAACGGTAAAATTCCGGTACGTTTTATTTATCCGGGTACCGAGCAATCGTTAAACGGTCAGAATTATAAAAATGCAGTGAGCAACCAAGGACCAGATTTATTAACCACCAAACTTTGGTTTGATGCTTTTTAATTAAATGGTGAGTAACATGAATATCTTAAACAGATAGGTTTACGTCATTACGAGGAGCGAAGCAATCTTAATGCGCTGGCTAGTAGCGATCGTTTTATGATTGCTTCTAAATTTCTCCTCGCAATGGCGATAGCTTTACCACTGCAAACAGCTAATAATATAGTGTTGAAGGGTTTGTTATAAGATTTCTCCGCTTTGCTTTGGATAAAATAACGATTGATGGATAGATTTTATCAATGAAAGGTAAAAGTAGAATTCCAATAAAAAAAGCGTTCCAAAATTAAATCGGAACGCTTTTTTTTATTTAATCTTCAAAGAAAGAGATACCTCACATCTGGAGATTCCTCTTTTTTTCGAGGTATTCATCTCGCTAAATCTTCAGCAGCATTGCTTGCCCTGTTTTTTAAGTCTTCAGTATATCCTTTTGCCTTATCAGCCCATTGCGGTGCTTTATCCAATAATTCATCTACGATTGATTGTCCTGTGATTGGATCTTTCTTGGTGATATATTTAACGCCTGCATATACTGCAGCGCCAATAATTGCTGTTTTTAAAATTCCCATGTTCTTTTCTTTTTTTTATAATTAACATTTCAAAATCACTAAAAGTTTTAGATGATTTTGAAGCCTAGTTGTTACAAAGTTTTATCTTATTAGCAATTAATAGCCATAAGCATAACACTATCTAGGCTACATTTAAAATAATCGGCAAATACCATGGCGTTGGTTATAGCAGCATTAAATAGTAAATTACTATTTAAAAATTAATGATCATTTAATAGATCAGCCTTGCAAGATCGGCTTGCATGATAAATATTACATACATTATCATGATTAAATTTATATATTTCGGCCTAATTAACCTCTTATAAATCGATTAAACCAAATATTGCTGCATGAATAAGGAAAAGCTGTTCAATGAAATCAAAGAGTTGAGCATCATAAATTCTTTCTCGAAGCACGAACAGCTTGTACAGGGAATCATTAATGGCTTAAACCATAAGTTAATTGCCAAGGGCGATATTTTGCCTTCGGTAAACGAAATGATGAGAGAAACCGGTTTCGCTAAAGAAACCATCGGTAAGGCCTATAAGGAGCTGATTAGCAGAGGTATTTTGGAGTCGAAAAACAGGATGGGTTATTTTGTAGCTACTGATGATACCGAGCAACACCTTAAAGTTTGTTTGTTAATTTATGCATTTGATACTTTCCAGGAGACTTTTTACCAGAATTTTCGTGATCATTTAGGCGAAAACATCCAGGTTGATGTATATTTCCACCACAACAATTTTAGTGTATTCGAATCGATCATTAACAGCAATAAAGGGCAGTACGGCCTGTATGTTGTAGCCCCGATAGAAAGTGAGGCTGCCAAAGCGGTATTGGAACAGTTACCTAAAGAAAAGTTGCTCATCGTAGATCGGTACATAGCACTTAAAGGCGAATATTCGTACATCGTTCAAGAATTTAAGAAAGCATCATACAACGCTTTTTTACAACTTGCCTCCAGGATCAAAGAATTTTCTCAGTTTGTTTTCTTCTTTAAACCATCATCGGCCGAACCGAATGAAGTACTGCTTTCTTTTAAACGTTTTGTGAAAGAATTTAAAATTAACGGGGTAATTAAAAACAGTTATGAACCGGGCAGCATTGAGCGCGGAAAGGTTTATTTTACCATTCACAACCTCGAACTTTGGGAAATGCTTAAAGATACCAAGGTGAAGGGATTGAAAGTGGGCAAAGATTTAGGCATTCTCTCTCATAACGATGATAACGTAAAAGAGATCATTTTTGATGGAATTACCACATTTTCGATTGATTTTGCCGAAATGGGCCGTTTAGCAGCCGAATTTGTGCTCAACCTGAAGCCTATAAAACATGTAATGGAAAATAAACTTATCAGAAGAAATTCTCTTTAACACCATCGCGTGGGTACTACAGCAATCATCAGCTTTATTTTGTTTACGGTACTTGCCGCAGCAATATCCTATTTTAAAACAAGGAAAACACAGCGCACCACCATCACTGGCTTTTTCTTCGCCAACCGAACAAACGGTTTTATTATTATTGGGGCTTCGCTTTTTTTTAGCAACATCAGCGCCAATCAGTTTATCGGCGAAAACGAATCGGTTTACATCAATAACATGTCGGTAATAGGGTGGGGAATCTCTTCTATTCTGGCCATGATCATTGTATCCGAATTTTTTATTACTATTTATTTCAAAACTGGCATCCGCACCATTCCCGATTTTTTAGAGAAACGTTACGACAAGCAAACAAAAACGCTCGTATCGGTCGTATTTCTCTTTAGTTACATCATAAACCTGCTTCCATCGGTACTTTATGGTGGGGCCGTTGCTTTTAGTAACCTGATTAACCTTTCGGGTTTTCACCTGTCGTATTGGGAAAGTATATGGATATTTGTATGGGTAATGGGTTTAATCGGTTCGGTTTATACCATTTTAGGTGGTTTTAAAGCAATTACCATTTCTGATACTGTGCTGAGTGCCGGTATGCTCATTTTAATTATAGCCCTGCCTTATTATGGATTGCGTTATTTGGGAAATGGCGATTTCTTTGGCGGACTTTCTACCGTACTTTCTAGTAAAAAAGAACACTTAAACTCAATTGGGAATAGCAGTGATGCCGTACCATTTTCGACCTTGTTTACAGGAATGCTGATTGTTAATCTATATTACTGGGGGATGGAGCAGTACATTATTCAGCAGGTGCTGGCGGCCAAAAGTTTGGAAGAGGGGCAGAAAGGAATTGCGTTAACCTGTTTTGCCAAATTGCTATGTCCGTTACTGATTAATATACCGGGTTTAATCGCTGTACACTTGTACCCCATTTTGAGCAATACCAACCAGGTATTTCCGCTGCTGATTAAAGATGTGTTGCCTCCGGTATTAACCGGTTTATCGGCCTGTGTGCTTTTCGGTGCTGCCATTACCACTTTTAATGCCGGGTTAAACAGTTCGAGTACTTTATTTCTTTTAAATTTATACAAACCCTTTAAAGAAAAACAAGGCCAAACCCTTTCAGATAAAAGTTTATTGCGTACAGGGCGGTTGTTTCAAATTGCGGTTTCACTTTTTGCAATGGTTTTTGCGCCATTTATAATTTTCTCTAAACATGGTTTTTACGAGTACCTCCAAAAAATAAGCGCAATATTTAGTCTGCCAATTTTTACAATCATTTTTTTAGGTTTTATTACCAAAAAAATGCCCCCCATAGCGGCTAAAATCGGAATGATTTTCTTTATCACCTGTTACGTATTAAGCGAATGGGTATTTACCATTCACCTTCATTACCTGCACACACTTGCCATTATTTTCTTAATCACCATCGCATTAATGCTCATTATTTCCAAAATGCATCCCAATCAAAGTCCTTACACATTGGTATTGGATAATAAAATAGAAATAATTCCATGGCGCAGCAGGCATTATTACCATGCAGTATTAATTTCGCTCATGGCACTCGTCTTTTTCATTTTTTCAAGCTACATACTGGCCTAAGCTGATTGATTATTCTTAAACGTTTTATTTAAGAAACTTGGATTATTAATTATTTTGTTTATCATTGTATCAGAAAATAATAGGATAGGATAGGATAGGTCAAAAATTACAATTTGTGATCTTTCTTTAACCATTTTGTTTCTCCTTAAAAAAAGGGCATAGGGCAAATAAGATGTTTAAGTAACTGTTCTTCAATCCTGAGCATATTTTCTATTAACCAAATAATCCAAAATTATGAGAAATTTTACTACATGTGCAGCAATGCAAACCTTTGCTTCGATTGCAAAAAGATGGCGAACAGAGTTACAAAATCTTAAAAGAGATTAATTCCTGTCTATTCACATCTATCTACAATTTTTTAATTCATCATTTAAAAGCTAATTGGCAAATGAAGCAATTATTTTTGTTTTTTAGGCACCTTTCGGTGTCTGGCAGGCTAAAAAATGCATTGGTATCGGCAGGTTCGGTACTTGTATTTTTCCTGATTTTTATGCCTGTAAAAGGTTATTCCCAGGTGGGAAAGAAAACCATTACAGGTAAAGTTACGGATACTTTGGGAGTAGGGCTTCCGGGTGTAACCGTGGCAGTAGTGAACAAGGTTAATGTGGGTACCCAAACCGATAATAATGGTAAATATGTACTCGACGTAGCTCCGGGAGAAATCCTTCGGTTTTCATACGTGGGTTATCGCGAACAAAGAGCCACTGTTGGTACAGCTAACGTACTAAACATTAAATTGGCAGAAGAAAACATGCTTTCTGAAGAGGTTGTTATTACCGCCCTTGGCCAAAAGCAACGCAAAGAAGCTTTAGTAGGCTCGGTTACTACAGTAAAAGTAGGTAACCTTAAAATCCCTTCAAGTAATTTAACCAATGCACTTTCGGGACAGATTGCAGGTGTAATCGGTTACCAGCGTAGCGGACAGCCGGGACAAGATAATTCGCAGTTCTTTATCCGCGGGGTAACTACTTTTGGTTATAAACAAGATCCGCTAATTTTAATTGATAACGTTGAACTAACAAGTTCTGACCTTGCAAGGCTTCAGGTAGATGATATTGAAAGTTTTTCTATCCTTAAAGATGCAAGTGCTACAGCATTATATGGCGCAAGGGGAGCAAACGGCGTAATTTTGGTTGCAACTAAATCAGGTAAAGAAGGGAAGGCGAAAATTAGTTTCCGTTTGGAGAATTCTGCATCTCAGTCAGTTCAGAGTTTACAACTTGCAGATCCAATTACTTACATGAGGCTTTTTAATGAAGCCACTATTGGAAGAGGAATGGATCCTATGTTTACGCCTAACCAGATTATAAATACCCAGGCTACCATTAATAAAAGCCCTGGTTATAACGAATATGTTTACCCAGCGGTTGATTGGCTTGATATGCTGTTTAAAAAACGCACGAGTACGCAAAGGGCTAATCTTGGTATTAGCGGAGGCGGTGGCGTAGCCCGTTATTATATTGCAGGCTCTTATAACCTTGATAATGGCATACTTAAAGAAGATGAGCGGAATAACAACGATAATAATGTGAAGTTCCGCAATTATCAACTTAGGTCTAACATTAATATAGATTTAAGCAAAACAACAGAAATGGTGGTGCGTTTATCCGGTAATTTCAGTGAGTATAACGGGCCTTTGGCTACAGATGGCGGATTTTCTACCGATTTATACAATATCGCTGTACATACAAGTCCAGTTTCATTTCCTGCATTTTATCCAGCTGATGCGGCCAATCAGAATGCTCAGCATATTTTATTCGGAAATAGAGGTGGAGCGGGAGTTAACAGTATTCTGGATAATAATCCCTATGCTGCTATGTTACGCGGCCACAAGAATTCATCCGAATCGCGCATGTCTGCCCAGTTTGAAGTTAATCAAAAATTAGATTTTTTTACAGAAGGTCTTTCATTCAAATCTATTTTTAGCACAAACCGGTATTCTTATTTTGATTCGCAAAGAGCCTATTCACCTTTTTACTATAATATTGGTTCCTATGATAAACAAAGCAATACCTATGTTTTAAATTGGCTTAATTCATCTGTAACTGATGGTGCACCCAATATTGCACAAGAATACCTGTCTTATAACCCCGGCAATACCAATATCAATACTTTCCTGTATGCACAGGCATCATTAAATTATGATAAGGCTTTTGGCAACCATAATGTAAGTGGCACAGTAATCGGTACCGCACAACAAACTGTGTTTAGTAATGCAAGTTCATTACAAAATTCGCTTCCCTACAGAAACCTGGGTTTAGCCGGACGCTTAACTTATTCGTACAAGAGCCGTTATTTTGTTGAAACCAATTTTGGCTATAACGGATCTGAAAGGTTTTCGGAAGATCATCGGTTTGGTTTTTTTCCAACCATTGGTGCAGGATGGGTGCTTTCTAATGAAGAATTCTGGAAGGGTGGAATTTCCAATGTAGTTAATCGCTTAAAATTAAGAGGTAGTTATGGTATTGTGGGTAACGATGCTATTGGAGCACAACGTTTCTTTTATATCTCTGATGTGAATTTAAACGGTGGCGGAAATTATGCTCAGTTTGGTTTCAATGGTGGCTCTAACCGCAGTGGGGTATTTATTAAAAATTATGAAAATAAAGATGTTACCTGGGAAACATCACAACAAACCAATTTAGCTTTGGAAGCTACACTGTTCAAAAACCTGAATTTAATTGCAGAGGTATACAATAACTATCGTTATGATATTTACATGAGCCGTGCAAATCTGCCAACTACACTTGGTTTAGAAGCCAGTGTGGGAGCAAATGTTGGTGAGGCTAGATCGCGAGGTATTGATTTATCATTAGATTACAAGTTTAATGTAAATGCATTTTCGTTTGCTGTACGCTCTAACTTAACTTTTGCTAAAAATAAGTACATTAATTATGAAGAACCGCAATGGGCAGAATCTTATAGATATACTACAGGGCAGCCCATTAGCAGGAACTATGGTTACATTGCCGAACGTTTGTTTGTTGATGATAAAGAAGTACAAAATTCACCCACACAAATCTTTTCTGCAAATGGTAAGGCTCCCCGTGCCGGCGATATTAAATACCGAGATTTAAATAATGATGGTAGAATTGACGAGGCGGATAAGGCTTATATAGGTTTTCCTCAATCTCCGGAAGTAGTATATGGTTTTGGATTTAGTTCATCATACAAAGGTTTCGATCTTTCTGCCTTTTTTACTGGTCAGGATAGAATGACTTTCTTTATCGATCCAACACGGGTAAGTCCATTTGTTCCCAGTAACCAGCAATACATTATAGGAAATACCCAATTGCTTAAAGATTTTGCCGATAATCACTGGTCGCCAGAAAACCAGAATCTTTATGCCCTTTATCCAAGATTGGCTGTAAACAGTGCCGATTTAGAAAACAATGCACAAACCAGTACTTGGTGGATGAGAAACGGGCGGTTGATGAGGTTAAAATCAGTGGAGTTTGGCTATACCCTCCCTCAGCGAATTTCATCAAAAATTAAGCTTAATTCCTGCCGGATTTACTTCAATGGACTGAATCTCCTAACCTGGAGTCCGTTTAAAATGTGGGATCCCGAACAAGGTGGAAACGGCTTTGCCTATCCGATACAAAAGGTATTCAATGTTGGTCTTAACGTAACGTTATAATGAAAACGATAAAAAAATATTTCAAATACAGCTGCATTGTTTTAATCCTTTGCAGCACTGTATCCTGTAAAAAATACCTGGATGTAACCCCTGATGATATTGGTACGCTTGACTATGCTTTTAGGAATAGAAATGAAGCAGAAAATTACCTTTACTCATGTTATGCCTATTTACAAAGGATGAACGATGTAGCTTCAAATCCAAGTTTTACTACATCCTCAGAATTGATATATTCCAATACTCTTGATAATTTCCAAGGATTTAACAGAACCGGCTTTAATTTGCTGCGCGGAACTCAGACAGCTGCAAAACCAGGTTTAAATACTTGGGATGGTGAAGAAGGAAGCTATAGCCTTTGGCGCTCCATCAGGATTTGTAATATCATGCTGGAAAATATTGACAAGCCAATTGATTTAGGTGCAACAGAAAAAAAGCGCTGGACCGCCGAAACTAAGTTTTTAAAAGCCTATTATCATTATGTTTTGTTTAAAATGTATGGCCCAATACCGCTGATTAAAAACAATTTAGCTATAAATAGTGCTACTGACGAGGTAAGAATCAAACGTGCTACAGTTGATGAATCGGTTGATTATATCGTATCGCTTTTAGACGAAGCAATTCCTGATTTACCAGCAGTAATTACCAGCCAGGCTACAGAGTTGGGGAGAGTAACCAGCGTAATTGCACTTTCGGTAAAGGCAGATGTGTTGGCAACAGCAGCTAGTCCACTTTTTAACGGTAATCCTGATTATATAAGCTTTAAAGATAAAGAAGGAATAAGTCTTTTTCCGTCCGCTTATGATGCACAAAAATGGAAGAAAGCTGCTGATGCTGCCAAAGTTGCCATTACTGCAGCAGAAGCACAGGGAATTAAGTTATATACTTTCACTTCACCATCAACCGTTGGCAAATTATCTGATTCAATAAAAAGACAGCTTGATGTACAAAATGCTGTAGCAGAAAGATGGGAGTTAAACTCAGAAATCATCTGGGCATCAAACCCTGAGTTTAATTACCAGGGATTTGCAACTCCGAGGTTAACTGCTAAATCAGCAGTAAATAATTTTTCAAATCCTTCAACATTTTCTGCTCCAATAAGTACGCAAGAGCTGTTTTATACCGTAAATGGTGTGCCAATTACTGAAGATAAAACATGGGATTATGCAGGTAGAAATACTATAAAAGCTGGCGATAATGCCAGTAGATACTATATACAACAAGGATATGAAACGATAAAAGGTCATTTTGCAAGAGAAACCCGTTTTTACGCAGATGTTGCTTTCGATGGTGGAATTTGGTTCGGAAACGGACGAAACAATCAGGATGATCCTTCAAATCCTTTATACTATGTATCAGCAAGAGGTAACGGTTTTGCTGCACCGAGTGATAACATCAGATTAAACATTACAGGTTACTGGCCTAAAAAATTGGTAAGCTATGCTTCAGTTTATGATGATGGTTTTCAGCCTTCTGCCTTCCGTTTGCCATTGATTAGATTAGCGGGATTATATCTCCTTTACGCTGAAGCGTTAAATGAAGTAAACGGACCAACAGCAGAAGTATTCACTTATATTGATAAGGTTAGACAAAGGGCTGGTTTACAAGGTGTACAGGCCTCATGGACCAACTTTTCAAGAAACCCCAATAAATTTAGCACCAAAGATGGTTTAAGGCAGATTATTCACCAGGAAAGACGGATTGAATTGTGCTTTGAAGGCCAGAGTGGCTGGGATTTAAGAAGATGGAAAGAGCTTCAGGCGGTATTGAACAACCCTATCCAAGGTTGGAGCATTAATAATGCCGAAGCAATTAACTATTATCGTCCAACAACGCAGTTTATTCCGGTTTTTGGCTTAAAAGATTATTTGTGGCCAATTAAAAGCTACGATTTGGTGGTTAACCCAAATTTAGTTCAAAACCCTTACTGGTAGTTTAAAATATTTAAAGACATGAAGAATATTAAAAATAGTATTTACTTAGTCCTTATAATTTCCATGGCATTGAGCATTGCTGCCTGCAAAAAGATGGAAACCTATAACGATCCTGCTTCTTCAGATATGACGAAACCAGGTGTAGTATCCAATATTAAAGTTGAAAATTTTAACGGTGGCGCATACATTACCTATGCATTGCCAAATTCAAAAAATCTATTGTATGTACTGGCCAGTTACAAAATAAATGGCGTAACCACCAGAGAAACAAAATCGAGTTATTACTCTGATTCGATTATGGTAGATGGTTTCGCGAAAAAGCAAGGTTACGAGGTTACTTTGTATGCGGTAAGCAGGGCAGAGGTTAAATCAGATCCTGTAGTGGTAAAGGTAAATCCTGATACACCACCATATTTGTTAGCCAAACCAACCATTAACGCTGAGGCAGATTTTGGCGGGATAAAAATTACCGGCTTTAATCCATTAAAAAACAATCTAGGTGTTATTGTTTTAGGTGTAAATGATGCCAATGTATCTGATGTGATTGATCAGCACTATGGTAAAACCGATACTATATCCTATTCAGTAAGAGGTTATGCACCAATTCCAAAGAAAATCGGCTATTATGTTACTGATAATTTTGGAAATATCTCCGATACAACGTACAAAACGATCACACCATTTTTTGAAACCATACTTGATCGGAATAGGTTCTTTCAATACAAACTTCCTTCGGATGGTGAGATTGCATATGGCTGGGATCTTCCTTATTTATGGGATGGTAAAACAGATGGCAACTCGAACGGATGGCACACCGCGCCAGGTGGTGCAATGCCTGCAATAGCCACCTTTGGCTTAGGCATCAGTGCAAAATTAAGCCGATTTATTTTATGGGAGCGACCAGATGGTGGAGATAAATATGCCTACGGACATGGAAACCCAAAAGTATTTTCAATTTGGGGATCTGATTTATCCAACCCACGAGATGCGCAACTGCCATTATCAGCACCAGTTGGTACGGTAATCGGAGATTGGGTTAACATGGGCAATTATAATTTTCCAAATCCACCTTCGGGCTTAGCCCCTGTAGCACACACCACCGCAGATAATGATTTTGTAAAAGCAGGTGTAAGCTTCAATTTTCCGCTTACCGCCCCTAAAGCGCGTTATATCCGTTTGTCTGTAAGCACAACATGGTCTAACGGTACTTTTGCTCACGCAATGGAAATGGCATTTTATGGCGATCCACGGTAATAATGAATACAAAAGATAAATTTCAGTTATGAAAAATATATATAAAATTAGTGGGTTGCTATTGTTACTGATAACAATAATCATCAGCTGCACAAAAGATGACCTTGCCTTTAAAGACTATTTAAAAGATGGTGAGATTGTTTATCCTGGTCGCGTAGCCAATATTGTAACCAAACCAGGTAATTTAAGAACAGCTTTATGGTGGAACCCAAGTCCGGATCCAAGCATTAGTAAATATGTGGTTTACTGGAACAACAATGTCGATTCAGTAGTGGTGAATTCTGGTAGCCACAATCCTTTAGATACCATTAAAGTAACCATTCCCAACTTAAAAGAATATACATATACTTTTACCGTATATTCTTACGACGCACAAGGCCATAAATCGATCCCGATTGAAGCCAGAAACGTTAGGGTATATGGCCCTTTATATCAATCAGGACTATTAAACAGGCCTTATAACGCAACAAATCCCTATGTTCTAAATGGAAACGGATCTGTACAGTTAAATTTTAAAACGCCAGATACCATTAATGTAAATACCATTGTTCGCTATACCAATACCACGGGTGCTACCATAGATAAAACACTTTTGCCCGCAGATACAGCTCTTACGCTAACCGATTATAAAGCAGGAACAAGTATATTGTACAAATCATCTTATATTCCAGGTAAGGGATCATTAGATGTGTTTGCCGTAAGCGATTTTTCTACCTTTCCTCAAATTTTTACTTATGTACTTTGCGACCGTTCGCTTTTTGCAGAAGTACGTTTGCCTGGCGATGCACAAACTTATGAGTCTGGCACAAGCATCAGCAAGCTTTGGGATGGAAGTGTTGGTCCGCAGAGTTATCCTAATATTTTTCACAGTGCAGGTAACAGCGGTATGCCACATGTAATTACCTTCGATTTAGGTAAAATTTATACTAATTTATCGCGTATAGAAGAAACCGGAAGAGATTGCTGTAATAATCCCGATCGCTTCGAAGTTTGGGGCACAGCCGATTTAAGCAACGCCACCACAACATTATCGGCAAGTGATAATGGCTGGCCTGCACAAGCAATAAGCAAAGGATGGACTTTATTAAAAGATGTAACCAGAACGGATGACGGGAAAAATGCTTTTACTGCTGAGTTAGATAATGCAGGTAAACCGATTCGTTATATTCGCATTAGGATTAAACATGTAACAACTGGAGATGGAAATTATAGCAATATGAGTGAAATCAGGTTCTGGAACAAACAGTAACAACACAAGCGTCGTCATTTCGACTGTAACGCAGCCGGATGTTAAGATAGGAGAGAGCTGTCTTAATAAATTTCTCTTCCTCGTTTCACTACTGTCGAAATGACGATTGCCTTAGTAGAAAGGGATTAATTAATTGTCGTTACCTTGAATTTATTAAAGGGTGTACGATATATAATAGATGCTGAAATGAATTCAGCAAGAGGATTTTTATTAACTTAAATCCATTACAAATTACAATAACACACAAATTCAAATATGCATCGAAAGTTACTGATCATTACTTCACTATTCTTCTTTTTAACGGCTAACTATGCAATGGCGCAACAAAAGCCGCTATTGCTTTGGTACGATAAACCTGCCAAAATATGGGAAGAAACCCTTCCTTTAGGCAACGGTAAACTCGGTATGACGCCTGATGGAGGCGTCGATAAAGAAAACATAGTACTTAACAACATTACTTTGTGGAGTGGAGGAAAACAGGATGCCAATAATTATGAAGCCTATAAGAGTTTGCCAAAAATCAGACAACTCATTCTTGAAGGCAAAAATGATGAAGCGCAAGAATTGGTTAACAGCAATTTTGTATGCAAAGGGCAGGGCTCAGGAGGGGGAAACTGGGGTAAATATCAAACTTTGGGCAATTTACAGCTTGAGTACGAATATCCTGGAGTTAAGGAAACAAACCCCGAAGCCTATAAAAGGACTTTATCACTCGATCAGGCAGTAGCTGTTACTGAATTTACGCTCAACGGTGTGAAATATAAGCGGGAATATTTTTGCAGTTTTGATGATGATGTTGCTATTATCCGCATAACATCCGATCAGCCTAAAAAACTAAATTGCAACATTTCCATTAACAGACCCGAAAAGGCAACACTTGCCAGCCAGGGCAATGAATTGTTGATGTTCGGTCAGTTAGATAACGGAACCGATGGAAAAGGCATGAAGTACATGAGCCGGGTGAGCACAACACATAAAGATGGCGAGGTTACGAGCCAGGGCAACATACTTAAAATTAAAGATGCAACCGAAGTTATCATTTATGTTGCCGCTGAAACTGATTTTATTCATTCTGATTTCGAATCAAACGTAAAAAATATACTTCAGGCAGCAAAGAAGAAAGCTTTTGCAACTGAACTGGCCAATCATCGTGCAAACTTCGGTAAGTTATTTAACCGCTTAAAAATTAATTTGGGTGAAGGTGATGCAGCAAAACTGCCTACAGATGTTAGGTTAGAACGCTTTTATAAAGATTACAAAAACGATGTATCACTTAGCGCATTATTTTTCCAGTTTGGCCGGTATTTAAGCATCAGTAGCACCCGGGTTGGGCTTTTACCTCCAAATCTTCAGGGTTTATGGGCAAATCAGATCAACACACCATGGAATGGAGATTACCACCTGGATGTTAACGTACAGATGAACCACTTCGCTATTGAGCCTGCTAATCTTTCTGAACTTAATCTTCCACTGGCAGAATTAGTACGAAATTTAACTGCAAATGGTGCAAAAACAGCAAAAGCTTATTACAATGCTGATGGGTGGATTGCACATGTAATTACAAATGTTTGGGGATTTACAGAGCCCGGAGAAAGTGCATCATGGGGTGCTTCAAATGCAGGTTCGGGTTGGTTATGCAGCAACCTTTGGGATCATTTTGCTTACAGTCGCGATTTAAAATACCTGAAAAGCATTTACCCAATTTTAAAAGGATCGGCAGCATTTTACCAGAGTGCATTGGTTAAAGATCCGAAAACGGGCTGGTTGGTTACCTCTCCATCGGTATCGCCCGAAAATAGCTTCTATTTACCAAACGGGAAAACAGCAAGCATTTCAATGGGACCAACCATTGATAACCAAATTGTGAGGGAGCTTTTTAATAACGTTATTACCGCAGCAAAACTGCTTAAGGTAGATGCAGCATTCAGTGCATCGTTACAAGAAAAACTAAAATCTATTCCACCTGTGGGGGTAATTAGTAAAGATGGCCGTATACAGGAGTGGTTGGAAGATTATAAGGAAACCGATCCACAGCACCGCCACATTTCACACTTATATGGCGTTTATCCGGCCGGATTAATTACACCAACATCAACGCCGGAATTGGCCGAAGCCGCTAAAAAAACACTTGAAGTAAGAGGAGATGACGGCCCAAGTTGGTCTATTGCCTATAAACAGATATTTTGGGCAAGATTACAGGATGGTAACCGTGCATTTAAACTTTTTAGGGAGATTTTAAAACCTACTTTACGCACCGATATCAATTATGGAGCCGGTGGCGGTGTTTATCCGAACATGTTATCAGCCGGACCACCATTTCAGATTGACGGAAACTTCGGTGCCACTGCGGCCATTGCCGAAATGCTGATCCAGAGTCATGATGGTTTTATCGAATTGCTACCTGCCGTTCCTGATGCTTGGAAAACATTTGGCGAAATAAAGGGATTAAAAGCCAGAGGCAATTTTACAGTGGATATGAACTGGAAAAATGGTAAAATCACTTCTTATAAAATAGCTTCGGCATTACCCCAAAAGGTAAAAGTTAAAATAAACGGAAAACTGACCACCATCACATCGGTTAAACTTTAAAACTGAACATGATTTTTAAATTTTTATTCAGGCATAAGTCGCTTTTAATATCAAGCATATTGCTCTTTCTAATCAATCCGGCTTTTGCTACGGTTATAAATTATGGCAAAGCCGGAAAAATAGATTATAACCTGCAAACCGGTACTTTTAATGTGTACAATGGAAGCAATAACCTGTTGCTAAACGGTTTTTCTCAGGCAAATATCAATCAAAAGATAGTGAGCTCGAAAGAATACAAACAAATTAGCTATACCAAATCTTCAATTAAAGATGGATTTGGAAAAGGTTTTAAATATAGTTTTCATTTAAAGCAGAAAGGTTTACCCGATATGCTTCAAATATTTTATACTTATAGCAATGCTGATTATTTTTTGATCGAAATTACATTAAAAGGAGCTGATTTATCGAGTAACCACATGGTACCTTTAAGTGGATCGCTGATTGATGACGACACTTTGGATACACCCACAAGTTTATTTGTTCCCTTTGATAACGATACCTTTATTTCGTACAATGCCAGCCCGCTGAAAAGTAATACAACCAACCAAAGTGCAGAAGTTACAGTTTTATACCATGATTTATCTAGAAAAGGTATTGTAATTGGCTCAGTAGAACATCAGAATTGGAAAACTGGCATCATTACGGCTATGGATAAGGATAAAAATATAAGTCTGCAAGCCATTTCCGGGTTTACCGATGAAAAAATTACCCGCGATAAAATTGAACATGGTTATTTAAAAGGAGATGCCATTAGTTCGCCAAAGGTGTTTTTTGGTGTTTTTGTTGACTGGCGCGAGGGAATGGAAACTTATGCGAAAGCAAACCGTATAGCTGAACCACCAATTGTTTTTAAATGGAAAGCGGCCACACCTGTAGGCTGGAACAGCTGGGGTGCCATGCAAGAAAAGATAACCCTAGAAAAGGCGAACCAGGTTACAGATTTTTTTACCGATAGTTTGAAGGCCTTCAGAATTGGTGATGTGGCATATATCGACCTGGATTCGTATTGGGACAATCTTTTAAATGGAGGTTTACATGGCGATTACTCAAAACTTAAAGCCTTTGCCGACCATGCAAAGGCTAAAGGATTGAAACCCGGTATATACTGGGCGCCTTTTGTTGATTGGGGCTTTGCTGCGGGTGGAAAACGTGTAGCAGATGGCAGTTTTTATACTTTTGAGGGCATGTGGACAAAAGTTGGCGGCGCATACCACGATCTTGATGGTGCCCGGGCATTGGATCCCACACATCCTGGTACCCAACAGCGCATTAAAACCGTAATTAATAAGTTTAAGGAATGTGGTTTCGAAATGATCAAGATTGATTTTTTAGGTCATGCAGCAATAGAATCAGACCGTTTTTACGATCCCAAAATTAAAACAGGTATGCAGGCTTACAAAGCAGGTATGGAATTTCTGCTCAAACAGCTGGATGGTAAAATGCTGGTGTACGCAGCCATATCGCCAAGTTTGGCTTCAGGACGTTATGTACATGTACGCAGAATTGCCTGTGATGCATTTAAATCAATAAAAGATACCGAATATACTCTAAATAGCGTAAGTAACGGCTGGTGGCAAACTTACCTTTACGATTATATTGATGCCGACCATGTGGTTTTTGGCGATCAATCTGAAGGTGAAAATACAGCAAGGTTTTTATCGGCCATTGTTACCGGAACCTGCATTACCGGCGATGATTTTTCGCGCAAGGGTAAATGGACCAACACCGCACAGCATTTGCTGAACAACAGCGAAATTTTAAATGTTTTGAAAGATGGAAAGGCATTTGTTCCCGTTGAAGGTAATAGCGGTAAATCTGCTTCGCAACTTTTTATAAAAGATATTAGCGGTGTAAAATACCTCGCTATTTTTAATTACGAAAATGAAGCGAAAGGTTACAAAATCGATTTTTCGAGAATAGGCTTAAACGCAACAGAAGTTTACCTTTCAGAAAACCTTTTAATCAAAGAAACTAATCCCCTTAAAAATAACCAGGTAATTAACCTAAAAGCCAAAGATGCTGTTATTTTTAAAATAAAACTTAAGCCCTAAAATCAACCAAATATCTATAAAACATTATTGAATTACTATTGAAAGAAATGAACAGATTACATCAACTTACCAGTTATTTTAAGCATGGCGCAGTGGCAATCGCCGTTTCACTTTTTACCCTCGCAACTGTTAATGCGCAAACCATAATTCCTATTGAAACCGCTCATAATGCGTTGGTTTTACAGGCAGATGCAAAAAAAGATCTTAAAACTATTTTCTTTGGTAAAAAACTAGCCAATAAAGAAGAATATATCCAGGTTAGCGGTCAATATAAGCAGACAGACGATTATAGTGAACAACTTAATGCTGCCTACACTCCTTCGGGATCGAGAAACCTGGTGGAGCCTGCCATAAGTGTTACACATGCCGATGGCAACAATTCGCTCGATTTAAGTTACGTTGATCATACTGTTACTGCCATTGATGATAACGTAAGCCTGTTAAAAATAAGGTTGAAAGATCCTGCATATAATTTTGAGGTAACATTATTTTATAAATCTTTTTACAAGCAGGATGTAATTGAACAGTGGACAGAAATTAAACACAGCGAAAAAGGCATAGTGACATTAAATAAGTATGCATCAGCCAATTTGCACCTTAAATCGCCACATTTTTGGCTTAACCAGTACCATGGTGATTGGGCAAAGGAAATGCAGCCTGAACAAAGTGAACTTACACACGGCATTAAAACATTGGATAGTAAACTTGGTACAAGGGCCAATCTTTTCCAGCCATCGGCTTTTATGATTTCGCTTGATAAACCTGCAGAAGAAAATGAGGGTAATGTGTTGTATGGCGCTTTGGAATGGAGCGGAAATTTTAAAATCGACCTGGAGCTTGATTATCAAAATAACCTGCGCATTATTGCCGGAATGAACAATTATGCTTCACCTTATGGCTTAAAACCTGGTGAATTATTTACTACACCAGCATTTTTATACACTTTTTCCAACCAGGGTAAAGGAGATGCCAGTAGAAAATTACAAAACTGGGCACGTAACTATAAAATACTTGAGGGTAATGGCAGTAGATTAACACTCCTGAACAATTGGGAAGCTACTTATTTCGACTTTAACGAACAGAAACTCGCTGATTTATTAAAGAATACTAAAAAATTAGGTGTTGATTTATTTTTGCTCGACGACGGATGGTTTGGAAATAAATATCCAAGAAACGACGACCATGCGGCTTTGGGCGACTGGCAGGAAAACAAAAAGAAATTGCCAAACGGCATCTCTTCACTGGTAAAGGAAGCCGATAATGTTGGTACTAAATTCGGTATCTGGATTGAACCTGAAATGGTAAGCCCAAAAAGCGAACTGTATGAGAAGCATCCAGATTGGGTAGTAAAACAACCTAACCGACCAGAACATTATTTCAGAAACCAATTGGAACTTGATCTTTCGAACCCCAAAGTACAAGATTTTGTTTTTAGCGTGGTTGATGGTCTGTTTACCAAAAATCCTGAGTTGGCTTATATAAAATGGGATTGTAATGCGGTAATTTATAATGCCTATTCTTCACATTTAAAAAACCAGTCGCATTTTTATATCGATTATGTAAGGGGATTATATAGTGTATTACAACGCATTCGTGCAAAATACCCAACCGTACCAATGATGTTGTGTTCTGGTGGTGGCGGCCGGGTAGATTATGGTGCTTTACAGTATTTTACAGAATTTTGGCCGAGCGATAATACCGATCCCTTAGAAAGGATTTTTATGCAATGGGAATATTCTTATTTCTATCCTGCCGTGAGCAGTTCAAACCATGTTACCGATTGGGGCAAACAATCTATCAAGTTCCGAACAGATGTAGCCATGATGGGAAAGCTGGGTTTCGATATTGTGGTGAGTAAATTACCCGAAAAAGAACTTCAGTTTTGTCAGGAAGCCATTAAAAATTACAACGATGTGAAAGCAATCATCTGGCAGGGCGATCAGTACCGTTTAGCCGATCCACGTTCCGGGAGTGTAGCATCAATGTTGTATGTTAACGAAGAGAAAACCGAAGGTGTAATTTTTAATTACCAAGTAAATTACCGTTATGGTGAAAGCAGCAAGTATCCGGTTAAATTAAACGGTTTGGATGCCAATAAAAAATATCAGATTAATGAAATTAATCTTTTTCCGGGCACGAAATCGCCAATTGATGGCAGTAAAACTTATACAGGAGATTTCTTAATGAATGTAGGTTTTAACCCAATTTTAAACACGGATAGGACCAGTGTAGTGCTGAAGTTTGAGGAAGTGAAGTAAAATTGAGCGATTATCATTGCCAGGAGGACGATGAAGCAATTTTTCATGCTAGTCATTGTTTTAGAGATAACTTTCTAAGCTGAAAAGGCTTCTAGAATGACGATTTGGCTAAGGGCCTTCGACTACGCTACCATTGACAGATTCTAATAAAAAGCGTCGTCATTTCGACTGGAACGCAGTGAAATGGAGAGATCTATTATGTTAATTTCTCGGCTACGTTGGAGCGGTCTACATTGTTAGGCACGAAGCATTTTTCACGTTTCTTTACTCAATTTATTATTGGATCAATATGCAAAGAGATGCTAAATAAAATTTAGCATCTCTTAAGTAAACTATCTTTTTTCAATATTTTTATCCTCTTCCAGGATAATACGTTTTCACATAATTAATATCGCCTTGCGAAATGGTGGTGTTGCTTGGTGCTATTGCAACATTATTGGTTGTAAAGCGCGCCTGAACAGGATAGTGCATAATTGATTTGGTATCATATTCTTTAAATAAGCTTATTAAATCGCTAGAGCAACGATTTGCTATTTAAACGCCAATAACATGTTTAAAATGGTAAAGTTGCTTAAAACGCTTTAAAATGAAAGTGCAAATTTATATAAACGCCATATTGAAGTTTACAGAGGAAGTAAAGCAAAGCAAGTAGAATTTGGTAAAGTTAGTCTCATAGTTGGGACACGTTGGAGTATGTTATAGGCGAATTCCAACGTGTTCAAAAAATAATGATTTTCTATCAATCAAGTTAGATAATAACTTTATACTACAACCCATCCATGCTATTTTGGAAAGAGATGCTAGTTTCGTCATACTGCTGGTGACCGTAACCATATTTTTTGTTCAATTGATAAAGTGAAATATAGAGGTCAACTGGATCCATATTTGTCAAAATCCATTCCGTCACAATAACAGCCATTTCACCCATATCATCATTATAGCTCATGCGGCTATCTGCACCTCTTTTTCCAGACTTATTTTTAGCTTTTCCTCTAGTTAAAAAGATGTTTTGCTCTTCATAAATTATTTTGCGCTCACTTTCAAACCCTTTGCCTTTAGGAAGATACCGACGTAGTAAATTCTTGACTTTGTTATAGTATAGATCATATTTTTCCGATGGATCTTCGATTTGCCTATTTACGAGTTCCTTCAATTCATCAACTACTTTCAAAGAGCCGTCTGAACCATCAATAAAAAGTTGCTTTCCTACAATTTCCTTTGACTTTTGTAAAATTTCTAATTTTTCTAAGTGGTGCTTATCATCAACGTTTGCTTCTGATAAATTCTGATTTTTATCCTTCATATTAATTTATTTCGAAAATTTGTTTTAATTGTATTGCAATATTCGGCAGTGTAACATCATCTTTCCAAGACATTGGATTTAATTTTTTAGTAGCACTACTTAGTTCTGGCATGAATTGGTGAAAAGCTTTCCAATAATCCTTCTTGTCATAAAGTTTAGAGAAAAATTGAAAACCTCTATAAACGAAGGATGGGTCAATACTATTTTGTTTAGCATATCTATCAACCATAATTTTATTATTTATATGCGGCTTGATATAATTGAACATATCAATACCGAAGAAAAAGTTTTGCGCAAAATCATCTGCTTGTTCTTCATTGATGAGAATCAAACTTGGCTCACCAGTGAGATGATAACCCCATGTTGCAATTATTTCGTAATCAAATAGGACGTGATATAGCTCATGAAGCAGTGCAAACCACACAGTAGGATAGCTTTTATTTAAGTCGGTTAATACAATGCAAGGTTTGTTATTAACTATAAACGTAGCTCCCCTGTATTGAGAAGTGGTCAAGTGTTTTTGGAAAATCACCGTAATTCCATGATTATAAAGAGCTTTGCAAACTATATATAATCCATTCTCAACATCCCGTGAATAGGGTTTTATTTTTGGTATTAAATCCTTTAATATTTCTCTATTATATGTGTTAGGGTTATCTATCAGCTCGAAAAGCCTATAAGCCGATTTGATCGCAAAGTCTCTCATTCTATCGGTAAAATTTCGCTTTGGTTGACTGAAGAGTATCGCACTTAAATTTTTCTCATAATCTTCATATTCTTGCATTTCACGAAACCCGTAATAAGAAATGACTCTATTTATTATACTGTCAGTATCATTCTTGGTTGTGATAAATTTCTCTTTATAGAGTTTATCAATATCGAAGTTTTTTGCTAGAAATGTCATTTTATTTGCAGACTGAAGGCTGGCAATATTTTCGGGGCTTTGCTTCGAAAGGATTGACTTTAATACGTTATTCAATGAAATTTCAAGAAATTCAGCAATTTTGAGAACATTAAGCATGTTTGGCTGTTTAGATTCTCCAGTCAATAAAGCTAATAATGACTTTCTTTCTATACTTAACAGTTCACTTGCTTGGGTCATAGTGATTCCGAGCTGGGTAGTTCGAGCTTCGAACAATTGATAAAGGTCAATTTTCGGCTCGTCAGAATCTAATGATGCTTTTAAAAGACTGTTTATGTTTATTTTTTTATCTTGCATCTAGGGTATATTTACCCTCAAAAATAACATTTTATTATATAAAATCATAATTCTCGGGTAAATTTACCCGAGAATTAATTAAAGATTAATCTTGCTTTGGTTTTATAGCTCTTAACATTGCTTCTGCAATATTTTTGGTTCGTGTATAATTATTTGCCAGAACTGCTTTTAGTAATTCCCTGTTAGCTTTTGGCAAATCATCAAATTCTTCAGAATTGAATCTTTGCAGAATTGTTCTAAATCTTGAGAAAGGTTTTAGGTCAGTTAACTTTGACAGAATTATCTCATCAGTATTGATACCTTTTTCGAAATAATAACGCCATCTATCATTTGAAATCTCAGACAATTTCCGCTCAGCAATTTCCGCGGCTGCCCACGAATAATTAAAGTAATTGCCGATGTATATGGCTATGTATGCTTGTAAACATTCCAAGAAAGCAGCACTTGGAATAGTAGAACCCAAGTTAGCTAATCTTTTAATTGCAGCTGGTTCATTATAGAAGTTGTTTTGTCCAAAATGAACCTCCAGTAAATTACTCGCTGCTTTTTTAAATGTATTTGACCTCAAGTTTTCGGGAACATAATCGAATCCTCTAACTTTTAATAGAGCATTTTTAAGACCCGAAGATGCACTTACATTACCCGATGCCGTGACATCCCTATATGCTGTACCTATATTCCATTTATCATTTTCGCCAAGAGTAGACCAAATGTGCGGAAGAATTAAATTAAAATTAGCCAAAGCATTTTCTAGTTTTGCCCCAGTATCATTTTTAATTGCAGAAGTTAGAATAGTAACAACTGTTCGCAAATAAAACAGCGATGCGTGAATCAGCTGGTCTAGTTCGATATCAGTCAAAGAAAGATACTCACTTAACAGCCTGTTTCTAAATTGAGAAAATTCAATCGCAATTGATATATCTGACTCTGCCAGAACATACTGAACACTTGATTTCACAATTTGTATTGCTGAAACCTTATCTAAGTCTTCAGATGCTTTATTAGAAAAATAGTGAGTAATTAGCTCGTTAGCATGTTTGAGCTTCAAAGCAGCGGTACTACTCACAACGCCGAGCTGCTCTGCTAAATTAATCGTAGTGTAATCAGTAAGCACTTGATCTAGCGTTGCATATTCGTCAATATCTTCACGATTTAGCATTTCGCCTATGAATTTCATGCCAAGGGTACTTAACGTTTCTTTAAGTTTTACAATTGCTTTTTTCCAAGTGAATTCAGCAGCCATATCGTATGCCTTAATTTCGAAAGCTGCAACAATTTGCAATCTTTGACGATCAGTTAAACTTTCTGCATACTTTACTAAATCTTGAGCTTCACTAATATCAGTTGGGATAAGGGCTCCATCTGGTCCTTTCCAAAGTTGTAAGTCTGTCATTGTTTTTTCCAATATTGTGTTTTACCATCTTGAGATTTATAAAAACAAGAACTAAATTTTCCCGAGTTTACCATTGATTGGTAAGCCCGTGTTCGAGCTCCCCCAATTATTACCGGATTGTCTTCGCTAACAATAGGTGGTATAAACATATGATAGCCAATAATTTTTCCGGTAGTTGTTAAAATTGTTATTCCATCATGATTTAGCATGGATATTAATATTTTCGTGTAAGAAATTAAATTTACCGAAGCTTCCCCAGATTTCTCACTTTCAGCATACCTAACGAATTCGGCTAGGTCTATTGATTCTTGTAAATATATACAGTCGGAAAACTCAGCTTTTATTTGTTCAATTGAATCTGGCGAATCATCAATAAGCCCAATCAGATTACCATGCCCAATCCTTAAAGCCTCACTAATAGTTTTATTTAACAATGTTGTGATATTTATTTTATGCTCTTCGGGACAATTTTCGGTGATATCTTTTGAAATCGAAGATGTGGCATTGTCTTCATCATATTCAATATCGTTTAAAGATAATGAAACTATTAGCTTTCTTTCTAGGCCAATTAATTTAACAGTTTTGATGCCAATATTTTGGATATATGCAACAGAAATATTATCAGGTTTGACAGCCAATTTGCCAACTGCTTGCTCATATAACGATGGACTTGTCTCTGTAATTTCTGCATCAATAAGCCCAAAAGTTATTTCGTCTTTTACTTCGATGAAAATATTCCAACTACCTACTGCAAGGGGTGCGCAAAGTTTTAAGATATTTGAAAACTCTGCTTTCTTCAGAGGAACTTTTTTTATAATTATTTTTCGATCAGAAATTGTTTTGAAAAAATCTATATCATTAACAATTATCACCTCTGGAAAAAGGTGCTGTCCCTCTTCATAATAATCAGAAATTGAATTTATCAATTCTAGAACTCCCTCCTTGAGCTCTCCAGAGCTGGCGAATTTCTCTTCATAAAGAAATTCGCCTATTGCAGACATGACAGTTTCTTTAAGAGAGGTTTTTTTAGTTGCTTGGTTCATTTATTTTTGATGCAAAATAGTTTTTGACGTTGATGTTCGGCATTTTATAATCTGAAGCCTTTTAGTTTAAGTTTAAGTGCGGCTTTTGATGGAAAATCAGAACGTTTTACTGGTAATGTTATCTTTTTAGACTTGTATTTGTAATAATCGGTAAAGTTCAATTGTTGGCTAACCAAAATAGTGTAATTTTCATCAATGCTAATTAGCCCCGCATCATAAAGCGCATGTATATCAACCCTCATCAACAATCCATTTTGTACATGATGCGAATCTTTATTGATATAGGCTTGAATATGAGCAGCGTTTAAAAGTTCGGGAATTTTTTCGCCACTAACACAGCATTGATTGTTATATGCTTTTTTAATTATGCCGCTAAAAAGTCCCTGACCAATTCGAGTGTTTGTCAGGACATAGTTTTTAATTTTTTCATCATTTATGGGAGTAAATAATTTTTTATCGTTGTTAATTGAAAAAAAAGGATCTACAGAATTGACATACTTAATTTTAACTATTTGGGTAGGGAATTTTAAGCCGTAATCTTCGGTATTTAGAAATCCTTCATCATCAAAAAAAATACAATTTTTTAGTATGATACATCCAATGATGTGGTTTTCAGGAGTAATGTTTTTGCCTCTATATTTTTTGCTATTTTTATCTAAATAAGATTTTATGCTATTCAAGAAGAGCTCTTTTGTACTCCTTCCGTTACGTATACCATATTCATTCCATGCTTGCTCTGCTGTCAAATTTTTATATTCCAGATATTCAGCGAACCCACCAATTCGGGATCAAGCGGAAAAGTTGGGGGTAATCGAATAATTTGTTTCTTTTGTAGTTAATAGTAATTACAAATTCCCTTGAATCCAGCCGAACAAACCCTTATCAGTTTTTTATTACCAGAAGGCATTCTGGATTATTTCGAAATACTCAAAGTCGAAAAAGAGTCGAAAGAGCTTCAGATCTTTCTTGAAGAGAAGAATATAGCTCCCTCTGGTTACGGGATAACTGAGCTCGAATCAAAGGGCTTTCTTCCAGAAGTTTCCATTCAGGATTTTCCTATTCGTGGGCAAAAAGTTGCCTTACGTATCAAGAGACGTAGATGGACGGTAAAAAAGACTGGGGATATCATTGGTAGAGATTGGGATTTAGTAAGAAAAGGGACTCGGATGACTACGGAATTCGGTCTTTTTTTAAAAGGAATATTTGGATAACCACCCCATTAGCTGCTATCATTTAGGGCATTATTTCCAAATAGACGGCAAACAACTCCAGGAGCAATATAAAGAGCACATCAGTGATTATAGTAGTTGGGATCAGAAAGGGCATGCGGATGATTGGATGCTTTTTGTAAAGAATGTGAGCCCCAGGCTCAGTATTGATGAAACAGCTTTATCCAATGGAGAGCTTTATACTATTGTAACCAATAAGGAAGCCAAAGGTAGAAAGGGTGCTATTGTAGCGATGATCAAGGGTACGGTGGCCGAAAACATTATATCTATACTGAAAAAGATTCCGGAAAGACTGAGAAAACGGGTGCGGGAAGTAACCATGGATATGGCTGCCAACATGCAATTGGCCATAAAACGATGTTTTGTAAACGCGCATCGGGTAATTGATCGTTTCCATGTTCAGAAATTGGCTTATGATGCAGTTCAGGAAGTTAGGATAAAGTATCGTTGGGAGGCTATCGATGCAGAAAATGAGGACATCGCAACGGCAAAAAAGAACAAAACTGCTTACCATCCAGAAGTGTTGGCTAATGGAGATACTTTAAAGCAATTGCTGGCGCGGAGCAGGTATCTTTTGTTTAAACATCCCTCAAAATGGACACGGAATCAAGAACTTAGAGCAGAGCTACTTTTCGAAAGGTATCCCAAATTAAAGAATGCATATAATATTGCCCAAAAATTGGGAGATATATTCAGATTGTGCAAAAGTAAGGAACAGGCCTTTAAAAGATTGGCAATCTGGTATAATGAGGTCGAAGCATGCGGAATTGATTCCTTTAGGACTGTTGCCAGATCAATTCAATCGCATTACCTGTATATCCTTAACTTCTTTATTAACAGGGCTACAAATGCTTCTGCAGAATCTTTCAATGCCAAGATCAAAGCCTTTAGAGCAACATCGAGAGGTGTAAGGGATATTAAGTTCTTCTTATTCAGATTATCGAAAATATATGCCTAAAGTTTAACTCCCCCCAACTTTTCCGCTTGATCCCCAATTCGCCTTATAGGCGATTTAAGTAAGAAGTAAAATTTTTCCCCTTGCTTTGGTTTTCTTAAATTCCAAGGCGTGGGAGTCCAAAAATTAATAAAGGAGTTGAGTTCTTGGCTTTTCAAAAAATAAAACCAATTTTTATCTGTAGGGGAGATAGAAAACATTTGTTGAGAGTCAATAATAAATTATTTACTAAAGTACCAGTTAAAAAAGATACCAACAAATTATTGACTGTAATATTGACTGTAATAAATAAAAGCCTCTGTAAGTTATTGACTTACAGAGGCTTAGTTTCGTTCTGGTGATCCCGCTGGGATTCGAACCCAGGACCACTACATTAAAAGTGTAATGCTCTACCAGCTGAGCTACGGAATCATTTCCCTTTGTTTAAGGAGGTGCAAATATAGATATTTATCTTTTTCTTGCAAATAATTTTTTAAAATGTTTGAGCTGTTTTTTGCTGTGGTTAAAATACTTACTTATAACTTGCTGATTTTAAAATTTATAGGCCATTAATTAATTTTAAAATATTTTTTCTTAACCTATAAAATTCATATAAATGAGCGCTATTTGCTAGCTTTAGGGATAAAATTAAGGAAAGACTGAAACTGAGCTTTGTGTTTATTCTTATCAAGTTTAAAGTAAAAGGCTCCTCTTCTCGAACTTGATTTATCCTTTTCAGTCTGTTTAATCAATAATCCACTTGCGGTAATCTTGCGTATAAAATTCCGGTTATCTATTGGTGAGTCGTAAACCTGCTCATATAAAGCCTGAAGTTGTGGTATTGTGAAGCGTTTAGGTAAAAGTTCGAATAAAACAGGGTGGAGGGCAGCCTGATAACGGATTTTATCCATTGCCGCTTTCACCATTATGTTATGGTCAAAAATTAATTCTGGAACTTCTTTCAGCTTAAACCACTCCGCATGGTATTGATCGTTAATTTGTTTGCTGTATTTGTTAATATCAATCAAGGCAAAATAAACCACTGAAACCGTACGTTCAATAGGGTCACGGTCTGGGCGACCATAGGCATGAAGTTGTTCCAGATAAACATCATGTAAACCTGTCAATTCCAATAAAATTCTTTTTGCAGCACCGTCGAGGTCTTCCTGCTCGCCAATAAAACCACCCATTAAACTCCATTGATCTTTAATTGGCTCAATGGCCCTTTTAATCACCAAAAGTTTCAGCTGTTCACCGTCGTAGCCAAAAATAATGCAGTCTACTGCAACAAGAACAGGTTTTTGATTTAAATATTTTCCCATGTTAAAAAAGCGTATTTAATTTAGCGTCAGTATAATCTGTAATGTAACCTAAGATATTTGGATAACCATCAAATTCTTCGATGGTGTGCGTAGTTGTTAAAACAATGCATTGCATGCCTGCGTTTAAGGCCGATTCTACACCCTTAGGTGCATCTTCAAACACCAAACAGTCTGCGGGTTCAATATTTAAAGCCGCCGCTGCCTTCAAAAATGTTTCAGGGTCAGGTTTACTGGTTTCAACATCATCCGCACTTACGATGGCATTCATATAGTGGCGGATATTGAGTCCATCTATTACAAAATCGATGTTAAAAGGTATGGCCGCAGAGCCGATTGCCATCTTAATATTGGCATTTTTCGAACGCTCCAGAAACAGGTCTAAGCCATTAATAAGTGCCAGGTGAGGCATATAACCTTGCTGATAACGTTTTTCCTTATCGGTAGAAAGCCGTACTATCTCTTCGGCGGTAAATTTATTTTTCCCAAAAACGCGTTCCAAAACCTCATGGTTTTTACCATACATTTCTTTTTTTACACTTTCGTAATCGAGCTTGGCACCCAAATCTTCCGTCATAATACCGTACCAGGCCATAGTATGGTACTCCATATCATTAATCATGGTGCCATTTAAATCAAAAAGAAAGGCTTTAGGCTTAAAATTAAAATGATGCATATTACTGCTAAAATATGTGATTTTTTTTACTGTTTAGAATCATCATTAATAATATAAGAATAATAGTTATAATCGTTACTTTGACGTTAATAATTTTTTGCTACTTTAGCTTTAACCAAAAATAAATCAATATGAAGTCGCGTGTACCCTGTAAATGAATGCAGGTTCAGGTTTGCTTCCTCAAATTTTAATCCATGAAAAAAATATTCTTCAAGGCCTTGCCTTTCGCTACATTATGTTTAGCCATTGCTTTTTCTTCCTGTAATCCTAAATCTGATAAGGAAGCACAAACCACTGCGCAAACCGATACGTTAAAATACAGCACAACCGTTGATGGAAAAAGTGTAAAGCTATACACCTTAAAAAACAAACAAGGGGCTTCCGTTTCCATCACCAATTATGGTGGGAGGGTAGTATCACTTTTAGTGCCTGATAAAGATAATAAGTTAACTGATGTTGTTTTAGGGTACGATAGCATAGGTGCTTACCGCAAAAAAGGAGAGCCGTTTTTTGGTGCATTAATCGGGAGATATGGAAACCGAATTGGCAAAGGCAAATTTACTTTGGAAGGAAAAGAATATACTTTGCAACTCAACGATGGAGTAAATACCTTACATGGCGGTACTGATGGCTTTTTCTCGAAAGTTTGGGAAGCCAAACAGGTGGATAGTCAAAAACTGGAACTAAATTACGTTTCTAATGATGGCGAAGCGGGTTACCCTGGAAAACTTGATGTAAAGGTAACCTATACCCTAACTGATGATAATGCTTTGCAGATTGATTATTTAGCAACAACTGATAAAACAACCGTTGTAAATTTAACCAACCATGCATATTTTAACCTAAATGGAGAAGGAAACAGCACAATCCTTGATCATGAATTAACTATTGATGCCAATGCTTATACACCTGTAGATTCTACTTTAATCCCAACCGGGAAATTAACACCTGTAGCTGGAACAGCATTTGATTTTAACAAAGCTAAAACGATCGGAAAATCCATCGAAGAAAATGATCAGCAGTTAAAATTTGGCAAAGGCTACGATCATAATTTTGTATTAACCCATCACGATGGCAAAACACCTGTAGCTACCGTAAAAAGCCCGGTTACGGGTATTATCCTTGAGGTTTACACGGTAGAACCGGGTTTACAGTTTTACAGCGGAAACTTTTTAACCGGTGCAGATAAGGATGGTAAAGGTAAAAAAGCATATCCTCATCGTTCAGCTTTCTGTTTAGAAACACAGCATTTTCCTGATGCACCAAATCATCCAAATTTTGCATCTACAGTGCTTAAACCAGGCGAAACTTATAAAACAAGTACAACTTATAAGTTTTCTAAAGCATCAATTAAATAAGTTGAATATCCGTATTACTACAAAAAAAGCAAGACTTTTGGTCTTGCTTTTTTTGTTTTAAAATTCAATTTTAAGGGGTTAATAACCGATCAGGAAACTGAGTAGTTCTCTCAATGGTTAATTGTTGCATAATTTGGTATAGGTGAGTTTTAAACATATTAATGGTATGCTCGCCACCCTCGTTACCCAGCGCACCAACTCCATACATAAAAGGCCGGCCCATAAAGTTAAATTCAGATCCAACGGCATGCGCTCTTGCTAAATCAACACCCGAACGGATACCACCATCTAACATGATCTTTAATTTTGATTTATAAAGTGGATTGTTTGCCAATTTAATCAGTGAATTGATTGAAGATTCACCTGCATCAATTTGCCTGCCACCATGATTGGAAACAATTACACCATCCGCACCGATCTGGATAGCAGCCTGCATATCTTCGTCAGTTGTGATTCCTTTCAGTACTAGTGGCCCTTTCCAGAGATCACGAATGGCTGCAACTTTCTCAATATCAACCTTGCCGGTAAATGTTTTGTTCATAAACTGCCCAAGTTGCGACATGTCAAGGCCTTTTTCCATATAAGGCTTTAAGGTTGCAAATGATGGAATTCCATGTTGCAGGGTTTTAATGCCCCACAGCGGGCGGGCAAAAGCCTGCAAAATATTATTGATTGACATTTTTGGTGGAATAGATAAACCACTTTTAATTTCTTTATACCGCAAACCAAATGCAGGTACATCTACCAGAACAACTAATACAGGGCATTCAACAGCTTTTAAGCGATTTAAAATATCATCTCTCAAACTATTTTCAGTAGGATGGTACAACTGAAACCATGCTTTCCCTTCGGATACTTCGGCAATTCGTTCGATACTACTGGTAGATACCGTGCTTAAAGTATAGGGAACGTCGGCTTTAGCAGCAGCTTTGGCTAAAATTTCGGGTGCATTAGGCCACATCAAACCCTGCAAGCCGATAGGAGATATCCCAAACGGAGCACTGTAACGGCGGCCAAACAACTCGACCGACATATCAATATCTCCACCAACGCGTAAGTAATTCGGTTTAAGGTAAATATTGTCGAAATCGCTCTCGTTCCGCGATAAATTAAGTCCCTCATTACAACCGCCCTCCAGGTAATCAAAAGCAAATTTTGGAATTCTCGATTTTGCTTTGCTTCTTAAGTCGGCTACAGAAGGAAACTGAGGATTGTAAGGGAATGTAATCTTTTTACTCATATTTAAATATTGTATTGGTCAGATTCTATTTTAAAAAGCGAAAACTAATGTTTTATATTATGTTTTCCATCCTGCTCTATCTGCTATTTTGCAATTATCGTTTTATGTTGGCTATCATTAATCATTTGCTTACCCTCGCTTGGAATAATTGTGCTTACAAACCGTAAAATACGATAGCGTATTAAACCTGATAAAAAGCTTTAGCATTATCAGTGAAAATTAATTTCCTTTCAGCTGCAGAAAATTGCGTTGCGTATTTAGTAACTAAATTAAACCAATCTTCATATGGGCGACTGATTAACATTACCGGCCAATCGCTGCCATACATTACTCTTTCAACACCGAAATGCTCAAAAATTGAGTCGAAACAATTAAAAAGTTCTTTTTCTTTCCAATTTTTCCAGTCTGCTTCTGCCAGTAAGCCAGAAACTTTGCAGCTTACATTTGGGTTTGAAGCCAAGGTTTTAATATTTGCCGACCAGGCTTGTAAATCCTGATTTTTAACATCGGGTTTACCGCAGTGATCCAGTACAAATGGCTGATCAGGAATTTGATCAACCATTTTAATAATATCTGTCAATTGATCGTGGTAACACAATAAATCGTAGGTGTAATTGTATTTTTTCAGCAAATTAATTCCTGCAATGAACTTTTTGTTCAGAATAAAATCACTGTTTTCAGCTTGCAGAACATGTCGCCAGCCTTTAATGGTTTTAAAATTACCCCAATAAGTTAAACGTTCTTCCAAATCAGGATTAAGCAGATCTATCCAGCCCACAATACCCTTTATAATTTCATTTTGATCAGCCAGTCGGAGTAAAAACTGATTTTCTTCTTCGGATTGATTGGCCTGCACAGCAATACAACCAGTAATTTGAAGTTCGTTAAACGCCCTCAATAGGTTTTTTGGAGAAAAATCTTTGCGGATGGCCATCATTTCCTCGCTTATCCAGCTGTCTTTAACGGGATCAAAATTCCAGAAATGTACGTGTGTATCAATCATATATAAAGAGGTTAAAGTTTAAATATCTGATCCATTAAAATCCATTTTTCTCCAGGCTTCGAACCAGGTAATGCCTGCTGGTATTTCCACATTAAATTTTCCCATTCCTGCACTTTTGGGTTAGCCAAGTCTGCTTTCGATTTCTGTTCAAAAGAAAAGCTTTCATTCACCTCCATAATCATAAACAGCCGATTGCCAAGCAGATATATTTCTAATTTTTCAATCCCCGATGAGCTGATGCTTTCTTTAATTTCAGGCCAAACCGCTTTATGATACTGCTTATACTCTTCTATAAGCTTTTCATCATTTACAAGATCGAGTGTTAAGCAGTATCTTTCCATTTTAGTTTTCACTATAAGCTTTAACGTTTTGCTTACTAGAGCCTAAACCGTCTATACCCAATTCAACCACATCACCAGCTTTTAAATACCATGGCTCGGGTTTTTGACCTAAACCTACACCAGCCGGTGTTCCTGTGGTAATAACATCGCCAGGTAAAAGCGTCATAAACTGACTGATGTAAGAAATCATAAATGGCACATTGAAAATCAGGTTCGAGGTATTGCCATCCTGCAAAGTATTGCCATTTACGGTTAACCAAAGGCGAAGATTGTGTACGTCGGCAATTTCATCCTGGGTAGCAATAAATGGTCCGATAGGAGCAAATGTATCGCAGCTTTTTCCTTTAACCCATTGTCCGTTCCTTTCAATCTGGAACTCGCGCTCGCTATAATCATTATGCAAAACATAACCCGCAATATGATCTAAAGCATTTTCTTCAGCAACATAACTCGCTTTTTTGCCAATTACAATTGCCAATTCTACTTCCCAGTCGGTTTTTTTACTATTTTTTGGGATAATTAATTCATCATTTGGCCCAACAATAGCTGAAGTAGCTTTAAAGAACAAAATTGGTTCTGATGGGATAGGAGCATTGGTTTCTGCTGCGTGATCTTTATAGTTTAAGCCCACACAAATAATTTTTGAAGGACGGGCCAAAGCCGGACCAAGGCGCACACCTTTATCAACCTGAGGTAAATCAGCGGTTTGAATAGCGGTCTTTAATTTTTCCAAGCCATCACCACCAAAAAATTCTTCGTTATAATCATTAACCAAAGCAGAAACATCAAAATAGTTATCATTAATAATTACTCCAGGTTTTTCAGCTCCGGCTTCGCCAAATCGTATTAATTTCATTATAAAATGCTTTATTGTATTTGAAAATATTATTAATTGTTTAAGGTAGTAAATCCACCGTCAATCGGGTAATCGCAACCAGTAATAAAAGAGGCTTCATCGCTGCATAGGTATAAAGCAAGGGCACCAACTTCTTCTGGTTTTGCCATTCTGCCAATAGGTTGTGTTTTAGAAAGTTTTTCGAACATTTCGGGGATATTATCCGGATAGTTTTTCTGTAAAAATCCATCCACAAAAGGCGTATGAACCCGCGCTGGTGAAATGGAGTTACACCTGATGTTTTCGCCAATATAATCTTTTGCCACACTCATCGTAATTGCTTTTACCGCACCTTTTGCAGCACTATAAACAAAACGATCCGGCAGGCCAATTAACGCAGCGATTGATGCCATATTAATAATTACACCTCCACCAGCTAAACGGATCTGCGGAATGGCTGCATGCAGGCAATTGTAAACGCCTTTTACATTAACACGCATTACACGGTCAAAATCGGCTTCATCAGTAGTATCTGCCTTGCCAATATGCGCAATACCTGCATTGTTAATCAGGATATTAATCTGGCCAATTTGTTTAAAAACTTCATGTACAGCATTGTGATCAGCAACATCACAACCGTAACTAAAGCCTTCGCCACCATTTGTTTTAATTTCATCGATGGTAGCCTGCGCATGTTCAGTACCCAGCTCTATAATGTGAACCTCAGCACCTTGTTTGGCTAAAATGGTTGCTATGGCTTTTCCAATGCCGCTGCCGCCACCGGTAACAACGGCTTTTTTGTTTTTTAGTGAAAACATGTATATGCTTATAAAATTATAATTGATTAGAATAGGATACAAATAAAATAAATAATGTTGATTAAAAATTTTATCTTCTTGCCTAAATATTAACAGATATTGTCATAACCTGTTTTGAACATATAAACCGCTTTACCTTGCATAAATTTTACAAAGGCAATCGCAAAAATTACTTATATTTGAATATTGTCTTTATATTTAAAGATAATATTTAACCAGATATTGCACCAACTTGCCTGATACAGGTGTTGTTACAGAGCCAATTGAATGAGAAATTTTCTAATTTTTATTTCCTGCTATTTTTTATCCCTATCATTTGTTTATGCTTCAAGCCGTACACAAAAAACGATTGTAATTTCTACAGAAAAGCATGTGCGTGTGCGTTTTGGTGCCGAAAAGCTATCAAAAGCATTAGCCAAATTAAAATATTCATTTACAATTGAACAAAGAGATAAGCTTGGCAAAACGGAGAACGTTATTGCGGTTGGTGTATTTTCCGACAAACTATTTGCCAGTAACCTTCCGTTGGAGATTAAGAATAAAATCTCAGTTACTAAAAAAGAGGGATTTCATATTTATAATGGAAAAAATGGGGTGCTTTATGTAATTGGCAACGATGCATCGGGTGCTTTATATGGCTGTATTGAATTGGCCGACCAGATTGCCAGCACTGGAAAACTGCCAACGCAGATATCCCTGTCCGACCAGCCTGAAATGGTATTGAGAGGCACATGTATCGGCTTGCAAAAACCCGATTACCTACCTGGCCATGATGTTTACGAATATCCTTACACGCCAGAAACATTCCCCTGGTTATATGATAAAGCTTTATGGATCAAGTACCTGGATATGATGGTCGAAAACCGGTATAATTCGCTTTATTTGTGGAACGGACATCCTTTTTCGTCGTTATTGAGGTTAAAAGATTATCCATATGCAGTGGAGGTTGATGATGCCACTTTAAAAAAGAATGAGGAAATTTTCAGTTTCTTAACCACAGAAGCTGATAAACGCGGTATATGGGTGATTCAGATGTTTTACAATATTATTATTCCAAAACCATTTGCCGATAAACATGGCTTAAAAACGCAGGATCGAAACCGTCCGATTATACCGTTAATTGCCGATTATACCCGAAAATCTATTGCTTCTTTTGTAGAAAAATATCCGAATGTGGGTTTAATGGTGGCCTTAGGCGAAGCAATGGAGGGTGTTGGCCAGGATGATATAGATTGGTTTACCAAAACAATAATTCCAGGAGTTAAAGATGGATTAAAAGCCGCAGGCATTAAGGAAGAGCCTCCGATTGTACTACGCGCCCATGATACCGATGCTCCAAGTGTAATGAAAGCCGCGCTTCCCTTATATAAAAACCTGTACACTGAAAATAAGTTTAACGGCGAAGCTTTAACAACTTACACACCGCGTGGAGCTTGGGCCGATTTAAATAGAAAATTAGCTGCTATTGGTACAGTTAACATTTCTAACGTGCATATTTTAGCAAACTTGGAACCTTTTCGTTATGGTTCTGCAGATTTTATCCAAAAATCAGTTCAGGCAATGAATAAGATTTATGGCGCAAAAGGATTGCATTTATATCCGCAAGCGAGTTATTGGGATTGGCCATATTCTGCAGATGATGTAAAAGGAAGATTGTTAGAGGTAGACCGCGATTGGATTTGGTATAAGGAATGGGCAAGGTACTCGTGGAATTCGCAAAGAGACCGTAGTCAGGAAATTAACTATTGGGGAAATGAACTGGCCAATAAGTATGGTGTTCATTTAACCGCAGGTAAAGCCATTCTGAATGCTTACGAAGAATCTGGAGAAATATCGCCAAAGCTTTTGCGCAGATATGGCATTACAGATGGAAACCGCCAAACGTTAACCCTTGGCATGTTAATGACTCAGTTGATCAACCCTTTCCGTTATGGTTTATTCACTTTAATGTACGAATCGGAAGCGCCTGAAGGCGAAATGATTATTGAATACGCTGAGAAGGAGTGGAAGAAACAAGGCCATATTGGCGAAACACCAGTACAGGTAGCACGTGAAGTGGTAGCGCATGGCAAAAAAGCAATAGAATCTATTAACGAAGCTGCACCAACTGTAACAAAAGATACTGCGGAATTTAAGCGACTTAAAAACGATATTGATTGCTATGATGAAATGGCCAATTTTTATGCTGAAAAAGTTAAGGCAGCTTTATGGATACTGCGGTATAAAAATTCCAATCAGGTAGCCGATTTAGAACAGGCATTACCATTTTTACAAAAAAGTGTAGACCACTATGCTAAACTGGTTAAATTAACTGAACACAGTTACCTGTATGCCAACAGTATGCAAACCAAGCAACGCAAAATCCCGATGCGTGGTGTAGATAAAACATTTATCCATTGGAAAGAAATGCTGCCTGTTTTTAGTAAAGAACTCGAACATTTTAAACATAGCATCGATTCACTTAAATCGATAAAACAAGGCACAGTTACAGCAATTGTTCCTTATAAAAATGCTGATGTTAAAATCTTAAATGAAACTGAAAGCTATGTGATTGCAAAAGATGCACAGCTTTTTGCCGATACAGCCATTAAAATTAAAGAAGTTGCCGCACAATTGCTGGGTTTAAAAGGAATTAAACTTTCTAAAGAAAAGCAAATTAAAATTGGTACCGAAATCAAATTTACGACAAAAACACCTGTAAAATTGTTAGTTGGCTTTTTTAACCAGAAAGATCCTCAATTTCTTGCTCCACCACAACTGGAAACTGATGCAAGTGCCAATAATTATGGTCAGTCTGAAATTAAGATATCGAATGCACTGGTAGCCAATGGTTTTCCGCCGGTAAATGTTCATGCTTATTCTTTCGCGCCAGGAACACATACTTTAAATTTGGGTAAAGGCACTTGTCTGGTTTTGGGTTTTATTGATGATAAACAAGAATTGCGGATTTTTAATGCAGGTTTGGATGGTAGAGGAAAAGATATAGACTGGTTATTTGAATAATGATGAATACAAGAAATTTTATTGCAACAGCTTCATTGTCGGTATTGACTATAGCGGGATTTGCACAGCAGAAATCAATCCTGGGAACTGATAAATTAAAGAAATATATTACCTATTTCAATTCTATCGATACAGAAGCTGTAAAAAATTATATTCCCAATGCCGAAGCTTTTACATGGATTGCTGAACAGGCACCTTTATTTGAATGCCCTGATACGGTATTGGAGCAAAATTATTACTACCGCTGGTGGACATACCGCAAGCATCTTGTTAAAACGCCTGAGGGTTTTATTTTTACGGAGTTTATCGAACCGGTTAAACATGCCGGCAAATACAATTCCATTAGTTGTGCATTAGGCCATCATATTTATGAGGGCAGGTGGTTAAAAGACAACAGTTATTTAAAAGATTATATCAAATTCTGGCTCTACCATGCCGATGTTGGTCAAACCAAACAGCGTTTCCATCAATTTAGCAGTTGGGTGGATGATGCTGTTTTTCAGAATTTCCTTGTACAACCTGATCAAAGCTTTTTAAAGGAAATTTTGCCCGCATTGGATAAAGATTACGGCAAATGGGAAGCCGAAAGGCAACTTAAAAATGGTTTATTCTGGCAGCATGATGTTAAAGATGGCATGGAAGAATCAATCAGCGGATCGAGGAAAGATCAAAACCAGCGGCCAACTATAAACAGTTACATGTACGGTAATGCCATGGCTTTAGCTAAAATTGCCAAACTTTTAGGTGATGAAACCTTGGCTAATAAATATAGAAATAAAGCAATGGTGCTCAAAAAGTTGGTTCAGGACAGTTTGTGGAATGTTTCTGCCTCATTTTTTGAAACCAGAAAAGCCAAAGGTGGCTCATCAGAGGTGCGAGAAGCCATCGGTTTTACCCCTTGGGAGTTTAACCTGCCTGATGACCAGTCTAAATATGCAAAAGCCTGGGATCAGTTGCTTGATACTGCTGGATTTAAAGCACCATGGGGATTAACCACCGCTGAAAGAAGAAACCCAACTTTTAGAACAAGAGGTACAGGGCATAGCTGCGAATGGGATGGTGCACTTTGGCCTTTTGCAAGCACTCAAACGCTAAAAGGTTTGGCAAATCTGCTCACCAACTATAAAAAACATGGTAAAATGACTGCCGAAGTTTTTTATAAAGAACTACATCAGTATGCTGCATCTCATGTAAAAAATGGTAAACCTTACATTGGTGAGTACCAGGATGAAAAAACCGGGGAATGGTTAAAAGGCGATAACCCGCGGAGCAGTTTTTACAATCACTCCACCTTTAATGATTTAATGATCAATGACCTGATTGGCATAAAACCACGTGAGGATAATGTACTTGAAATTTCACCATTAATTCCTAAGAACCAGTGGGATTGGTTTATGTTAGATCAAGTTTCGTATCACCATAAAACCCTGACTATTTTGTGGGATAAAACCGGAAAAAAATATAATAAGGGTAAGGGCTTATTGGTGTTTATTGATGGTAAAGAAATTTATAAAGGCAAAGATTTGAAGCCTTTAAAAGTGCAGATGAATTAAAAGGAAAGTCCTTGGTCTGTGTCCTCACATACCGGATATCCATTGAGTAAGAAGCGATAAAATCGCTGTTTTCGAACATCCTCGTTACAAACGGGGACGATGAATGGTGAAAATGAATTAAATCGGTCGTCATTTCGACTGGAGCGAAGCGAAACGGAGAAATCTTTAAACTTTTTTTAGTAACGTTCAAAGATTTCTCCACTACGGTGGACATGACGAAAAAGCGATAAAATATAACCAAATGAAACATTACATCCATATAATCAAAACCTCATTTTTTTTAATTGCAATGAGCACTTGCTTAACTGCCAGCGGCCAATCTTATTATAATGTAATTAAATACGGTGCAAAAAACGACAGTAGCAAACTGGCCACAACTGCAATTAAAAATGCGATAGAAGCGGCATCAAAAGCTGGTGGTGGAACAGTTTATTTTCCTGCTGGAAAATACCTGACCGGCGCTATCCATTTAAAAAGTAACATAACTATATTGATTGATGCCGGTGCTGAATTGCATTTTAGCGATAATTTCAACGATTATTTGCCTATGGTAAAAAGCCGTTATGAAGGCGTAGATGTTACCAGTTTTTCGCCTTTGTTTTATGCCTATAAAGTAGAAAACATCTCCATTATCGGGCGTGGAATTATTGACGGGCATGGCAAAAAATGGTGGGATTTTGTAGAAGGTTATAAAGAAGGACAAGCACGTTCTAAATGGCAAACTACTTTTGACGGTTTGAATAAAGATATTATTTTGCCAGATGATCCTAAGCAGATGAAACGTGGCTTTCTTCGGCCGCCGTTTATACAACCTATGTTCTGCAAAAATGTGTTGATCGATGGCATTACGATCCGCAACTCGCCTTTCTGGACTATAAATCCAGAGTTTTGCGAAAATGTTAAGGTCCATGCAGTTACCATTAATAACCCACATTCGCCCAATACAGATGGAATTAACCCTGAATCTTGCAAAAATGTACACATTTCAGATTGCCACATCAGTGTTGGCGATGACTGCATTACCATTAAATCGGGCAAAGATGCACCTGGAAGAAAAATGGCAGTTCCGGCAGAAAATTATGTAATTACCAATTGTACTATGCTGTCTGGTCATGGCGGTGTGGTTATCGGCAGCGAAATGTCTGGTGATGTACGCAAAATAGCGATTTCCAACTGCATTTTCGATGGAACTGATCGTGGTATCCGCATTAAAACTGCTCGCGGAAGAGGTGGTGTAGTAGAAGAAATTCGTGTGAGCAATATTATTATGAAAAACATTAAAGATCAGGCAATTGTACTCGATATGCAATACGCCAAAACAAATGTCGAAGCTGTTTCTGAGCGTACACCGGTTTTCAGGAACATTCATTTTAGCAACATTACTGGTGAGGTGAACCAAGCCGCTTATTTAAATGGTTTAGAAGAAATGCCTATCGATAATATTACTTTCAACGACATTAATATGGATGCCAAAACTGGCTTTTCTATCCAAAATTCAAGTAATATTGAGTTTCATAATGTAACTGTAAATACGGAGTTGGGTGCATCGTTAAAAGTGCTAAAAACGAATAATTTAATTGTAGACGCTTTAAAAAGTAATAAACCAAATGCCAATGCTGCTGTAATTGATCTCACAAATGTGTCTGATCTGTTCCTGTACAATGCTTTCCCGACGAAAGAAACGGTTACTTATTTGAAATTAAGCGGCACTGAGACAAAAAACATTTTCTTAGGAAACAATAATTTTAGGCGAATGAAAGAGGCCGTTAAAAAGGAGAAGGAAGTAAACGGTAGCATCGAAATCATTTCAGGCGATAAAGGACAATAATATGAGGTTTAAACTTTTATTAAGTACATCATTTTTAATATTAACAGCTCACTTTGGCAGCTATGGGCAAGAAAATAACCATACTCTATGGTACAATAGAACTGCCGAAAAGTGGACGGATGCCTTACCCATAGGCAATGGCAGGTTAGGGGCGATGATTTTTGCCGGCACTGCTGTTGATCACATTCAATTTAATGAAGAAACATTGTGGACAGGTGCGCCAAGAGATTATAACCGAGAAGGTGCCTACCAATACCTGCCGGAAATTAGAAAACTACTTGCTGAAGGAAAACAGGCTGCCGCTGAAGCTTTAGCTCAGGAACATTTTATGGGCTTGCAAAGTAGTTCGGGAGATCGAAAAGTTTGGGTAAACGATATGAAAGCAAGGAAAGGCATCAAAGGAAATCCTTCACTTGCAAACTTCGACGACAAACTTTGGAAAAACATTAAAGTACCAGCTTATGAAGGTTGGGAAACTATAGGTTTAGCCAATTTAGATGGTGCAGTTTGGTTCAGAACAACATTTGATGTACCTGAAACATGGCTTGGAAAAGACCTCGTACTCGACCTTAACCGCATTCGCGATCAGGATTTTACTTACATCAATGGGGAACTGGTTGGTAATACAGACAATACAGAGCCAAGAAAATATACCATTCCTGCAAAACTGATTAAAAAAGGCAAAAATACAATTGCTATCCAGGTTTTAAATTATTTCGATAAAGGTGGTTTGGTCGGTTATAAAGACACCTCAAAAAAAATAGGGATTTACCCTGTAGGAACTGGCATAGATCAGGGTATTTCGCTTGTAAAGGAATGGAAATATTTAATTCAGGATGAAAATCCACCTGCTGTACCGCAATATCAGGGAAGTTATCAGCCTTTTGGCGATTTAAACTTATACTTTAAACAAACAAAATCGATTGTTACAAATTATAAACGGTCATTGGATATCAGTACAGCTGTGGCTAAAACTACTTATACTTTAAATGGTGTAAACTACCAACGGGAGTATTTCGCGAGTCAGCCAAATCAATCTATTGTTATTCACCTGACTGCTGATAAAAAATCGGCCATCAGTTTTGATGCAGAATTCTCCAGCGTTCATCGAAAATCGTCGGTTAAAACGTTGGGGAATAATGTAATTGCGCTATCGGTTAAGGTAAAAGATGGTGCTTTAATGGGAGAAAGCAGATTGACTGTGGTGATTAAAAATGGATCGGTTAAAGTCATAAATGGAAAAATAAGCATCAATCAGGCAGATGAAGTAACACTTTATTTAACTGCTGGAACTAACTTTATCAATGCTCAAAATGTTTCCGGAAATCCCGCAACTGCGAATACTAAAGCCTTAACCGGCTTAAAAGGTAAACCTTATTCTTTGATTAAGCAAAACCATATTAAAGAATACCAAAACTACTACAACACCTTTAGCGTTAATTTTGGTCGTTCGGAGAATGAAAGTTTACCAACTGACGAAAGATTAGCAAAGTTTGGAACAACTAGCGATGCTGCTTTTGCTGCTTTGTACATGCAATATGGGCGGTATTTGCTAATATCGAGCTCAAGGCCCGGTACACAAGCCGCAAACCTGCAAGGAATCTGGAATGATCTTTTAACACCACCATGGGGGAGTAAATATACCACCAATATAAATCTGGAAATGAATTATTGGCCAACAGAAATTCTCAATTTATCAGCCCTTAACGAACCTCTTTTTAGTAAAATTAAAGGATTGGCAAAAACTGGTGCTGAAACGGCTAAACAATATTACAATGCCCGTGGCTGGGTTTTACACCACAATACCGATTTATGGAACGGAACTGCACCAATTAACGCTTCAAATCATGGCATTTGGGTAAGTGGTGGTGGCTGGTTAAGTCAGCATTTGTGGGAGCATTACCAGTTTAGTAAAGATCGCAAGTTTTTAGAAACTGAGGCCTATCCATTAATGAAACAAGCTGCTTTATTTTATGAAGATTTTTTGGTTAAAGATGCTAAAACGGGATGGTTAATCAGTACACCTTCTAATTCGCCAGAAAATGGTGGTTTAGTTGCAGGGCCAACAATGGATCATCAAATCATCAGATCGCTGTTTAATAATTGTATTAAAGCATCAGAAGCACTTAACACAGATGCAGATTTTAGAAAAACATTAATCGAGAAAGTGAAACAGATTGCCCCGAATCAGATCGGTAAACACGGGCAATTGCAAGAGTGGCTTGAAGATAAAGACGATACCACAAACAAACACCGTCATGTTTCTCATTTGTGGGGTGTTTATCCAGGAAACGACATTACATGGGATGGCAATGAAAAAATGATGCAGGCAGCAAAACAATCGCTTTTGTATCGTGGAGATGATGCTACAGGTTGGAGTTTGGCTTGGAAGATCAATTTTTGGGCAAGATTTAAAGACGGCGATCATACCATGAAATTGGTAAAAATGCTGATGAAACCAGCCAATAACGGTGCAGGTTCTTATGTAAATCTTTTTGATGCACACCCACCTTTCCAGATCGATGGAAATTTTGGAGGTGCAGCCGGAATTGCCGAAATGATAGTGCAAAGTCATCAAGGCTATCTGGATATTTTACCCGCATTACCAAGTGCCATTCCACAAGGTGAAATTAAAGGACTACGCGCCAGAAGTGGTTTTGAGCTGAATTTAACCTGGGATAGGGGACAATTAACCTCATTAACGGTAAAATCTAGAACAGGAGGAAATTGCAAAATCCGTTACAAAAACAAAAACGCTAATATTGAGACAAAAGCAGGTGAAAGTTACCAATTGGATGGAGATTTGATAGCACGATGAATTCACTTATAAAAGCTAAAAGGAAGTGGAGGGATATTTTGCCAGTATCAGGCTGGTTTGAGCCCTCTTTGCGAAATTTCGCAAGTAGGAACGTGGAAAAAGGTATTTTACCCAGTAGCCTCGGATCATGTATTCACGAAACAAAATGGATTAATTTAAATCATTTATTTTTATATCTATTCTGTTTCCTCACATTATATGGGTCTAATTCCCTTTATGCGCAAAATCATAGCAGAAAAGACATTTTATTAAACTCAAATTGGCAAACCATTGCCGACGAAAAAAGCAGCAATACTTATGATGGTTTTCAGCAGGCCAATTATAAAACAACAGATTGGAAAACAGTAAATGTTCCGCACAACTGGGATCAATATGAGGGTTATCAACGGAAACTTCACGGCAATAAGCATGGTTATGCCTGGTACAGAAGAACCTTTAAAACGATTGAAATTAAACAGGGAAAACGCTTTTTTCTATATTTTGAAGGGGTAGGTTCTTATGCTACTGTTTGGTTAAACGGCAAAAAAGTAGGCTATCATGCTGGCGGCAGAACAACTTTTACATTAGATATTACCAGCGCGATTAAACTAAATAACCAGGAAAATATTTTGGCTATCCGCGCCGATCATCCTGCAAATATTCAGGATTTACCTTGGGTTGATGGAGGATGCTCTACCGAACGCGGTTTTTCAGAGGGTTCTCAGCCAATGGGGATTTTTCGCCCTGTTCATTTAATTGTAACCAATGATATTCGGGTTGAACCTTTTGGCGTACACATTTGGAACGATAATAAAGTTTCAGAAAAGGCAGCAATTTTAAATCTGAGTACCACAGTTAAAAATTACAGTCCGAAGCCTAAAAATATAGCCATAATCAACACGTTACTAGATAAAACCGGAAAACAGGTTAAAGAATTAAAGAAAGTAATAACTATCCTTAGTGGCAAAGAAATTCAAATTGATCAGCAAACAGATAAAATAATCAATCCTAAACTTTGGTCTTTAGAAAATCCATATTTGTACACGGTTCAAACTATCATAATCGAAAACGGGAAAATTGTAGATGAGCTGAAAACACCTTACGGTATCCGCTGGATCAGTTGGCCATCCTATAGCTATCGGATTGATAATCAGGCAAACCAAAAACAGTTTTTATTAAATGGAAACCCTGTTTTTATCAATGGCATTGCAGAATATGAGCATCTAATTGGTCAGAGCCATGCTTTTAGCAATGAGCAGATTAGTTCGAGGGTTAGGCAAATTAAGGCCGCAGGTTTTAATGCATTTCGCGATGCACACCAGCCGCATAATTTATTGTATTCAGATTATTGGGATCAGGAAGGGGTTTTATGCTGGACACAAATGGCCGCACATATCTGGTATGATACACCAGAATTTCGAAAGAACTTTAAAGCACTTTTAACCGATTGGGTAAAAGAACGCAGAAACAGTCCGGCTGTAGTGTTGTGGGGTTTGGAAAATGAAAGTACACTACCAGAAGATTTTGCTAAAGAATGTACCGAGCTGATTAGAAAATTAGATCCTACCGCTTCATCACAAAGAAAAGTAACTACATGCAATGGTGGTAAAGGTACAGATTGGGATGTGCCTCAAAACTGGACAGGCACTTATGGCGGCAATCCGCTCGCTTATGGCGAAGATTTAAAAAGGCAGGTTTTGGTTGGTGAATACGGTGCATGGAGAACAATTGATCTTCATACAACCGATGCCAATGGAAAAGGTTATACCGAAAACAAAATGACCGATTTAATGGAAACCAAAGTGCGCCTGGCCGAATCGGTAAAAGATAAAACAGCAGGTCATTTCTTTTGGTTATACAGTTCGCACGATAACCCTGGCAGGGTACAGGGCGGTGAAGGTTTGAGAGATCTTGATCGGGTAGGGCCTGTAAATTACAAGGGCATGTTTACCCCCTGGGAGGAGCCAACAGATGTATTTTACATGTTCAGGGCAAATTATGCACCAAAACAAACTGAGCCAATGGTGTACATTGTTTCACATACATGGCCAAACCGCTGGAACAAACCGGGATTTAAAGATAGTATTGTGGTGTATGCTAACTGTGATGAGGTAGAACTTTTTAATGATATAAACGGCCAATCTTTAGGCAGAAGAAAACGTGGCGCAATAGGCACGCACTTCCAATGGAATAAGCCAGATATAAAATATAACGTATTATATGCAGTAGGTTATGTAAACGGGAAAGCAGTTGCTAAAGATCAAATTGTATTGCAAAACCTGCCTCAAAGTCCAAATTTTAATACTTTAATTAATGATAAAAAATTAACCGTTCCTGCTCAGGGATATAATTATGTATATCGCGTAAACTGTGGCGGTGGCGACTATACAGATACCAATGGAAGCAAATGGTATGCTGACAGAAATTTAACCTCATCTAACAACTTTGGCTCAACCTCCTGGACAAAAGATTTCACGGGTATTCCTAATTTTTTTGCCAGTCAGCGGCGCACATTCCAACCCATTGATGGTACTAAAGATTGGAAGCTTTTTCAAACTTTCAGGTATGGCAGGGATCAGTTGAAATACCATTTTCCACTTCCTGATGGGGAATATCTGGTCGAACTTTATTTTATTGAACCCTGGATGGGGATTGGTGGAGGTTTTGATGCCAAAGACATGCGTTTATTTGATGTCGCTTTTAATGGTAAAACGGTTATAAAAGATTTAGACATCTGGAAGGCATCCGGAAGCAACAATTTATTAAAAAAAACGGTTAAAATAACTGTTAAAGGTGGCTTTTTGGATATTAATTTCCCGCATGTAAAAGTTGGTCAGGCAGTTATCTCAGCTATTGCAATTGCCAGTTTAAATCCGGCTATTAAACCTGCTGAATCAAGTAAATCACTTTTAGCAAAAATTAAAAATGCTGAACTTAACAGTTGGCTGGATATTGGAGATGAACAGTTTAAAGGTGAAAATTTAACATTTTCGGAACTTCCATCCAATTTATTCGGTGCCGAATGGTTAAAAGCCACCCGCGGGCAAGAAAGTATCGAATTTACCGCTACAGATAGTTTGGATGCTTTTATTGCATTAAACATAAATAGCAGCATACCACAGGGATTCGAAGCCACTAAAACTTCCCTAACAAATAGTAAGGATGAAATATTCCATCTTTATCGCAAACGGCTTATTCCCAATGAAAGAATTATTTTCGATAATAGAACTGTAACTGTTTTCGCACTGCCAATTACCCACTTACAACCCGCTTACGATTTAAAAACCACTACCACTTACAAAGCTACCGAGGGTATTTTAGCAGGTAAGGGTATAATGAAATCGATGCTTATGGATAAGGAACGTGTGGTTTTTAATGCTGTTGATCAGGGAAATTTAACCTGGCAGATTTCAGTTGGCGTTGCCGACACCTATTCCTTAACGATTAAATACCATAATCCATCCGAAAAGCCTTTAACAGGAAAATTAACTTTCTCTTTAGCAGATGAAACCTTGATGAAGACGGAAAATGTTGAATTTGCGCCAACCAAAACTGGTAAATGGAATTATTTGAGCACCAATACTGGGAGCATGATAAATGCCGGAACATATAAACTAAAATTGATTGCCATCGATGCTAAAGGATTAGCGGTTGATGCATTGGATGTTCAATAAGATAAGATTATATAATATGTGGCCAAAATCTTATATTAATGTAGATATTTAGACATGCATATTTGTTTTAACCAAATTAATAAACGAGCCAACAAATAATGAAAGGACTTCCTGTAGTCGATCTTGCAATTATCTTCATTTATCTTGTTGGAATGATATTAGTTGGGGTTTATTTTTCGAGGAAAAATAAAAACTCCGAGCAATTTACAAAAGCTTCGGGCCTGATCCCCGGATGGGCGATAGGTTTATCTATTTATGCAACATTTTTAAGCAGTAACACTTTTTTAGGCGTACCTGGAAAAGCTTTTGGTAGTAACTGGAATGCATTTGTGTTCAGTATTTCAATGCCGTTGGCCGCCTGGATTGCTTCAAAATACTTTGTTCCTTTTTATCGGAATACGGGTGAAATATCGGCCTATACTCATTTAGAAAAACGTTTTGGAGCATGGGCAAGAGTATACGCAGTGGTGTGTTTTTTGTTAACGCAATTGGCCAGAATGGGATCTATATTTTTTGGAATCGCTTTGAGTTTACAAGCACTTACAGGTTATTCCATGCAGATGATTATGATTGTAATGGGCATTTGTATCATTGTTTATACCGTTTTAGGAGGAATTGAAGCGGTAATATGGACAGAAGTGGTACAAGCTGTAGTGAAAACTTTTGGCGCATTACTGATTCTGTATTTAATCATTTCAAATATGCCGGGAGGGGTTTCGAAAATTGTAGAGATCGGACAATCGGCCAAAAAATTCAATTTAGGTAGTTTTAAGCTTGATTTTGTTGGTTCTTCGTTTTGGGTGGTGCTGCTTTATGGCTTTTTTATCAACCTGAATAACTTCGGGATGGATCAGAACTACATTCAGCGATACCATACAGCATCATCAAGTAAAGCCGCTTCAAAGTCGATCTGGTTATGCGTTTGGCTTTATATACCTGCATCCTTGCTGTTTTTTATTATAGGATCTTGCTTATATGCTTATTACGAGATTAATCCTGATCTGGTACAATCGATTAAACACCAGGTAGCGATTGAGCGTTTGCCTTTACATGCTTCGGCCGCTGAGGTTTTGAAGGTACAAAACGCATTACAACCAGCAGATTATGGTGATAAAATTATGCCCCATTTTATGGTCACTAAAATTCCGATAGGATTGGTTGGGTTGATTGTTTCGGCCATTCTTTCAGCAGCAATGAGTACCATCAGTTCTGGGATGAATGCCTCGGCTACGGTATTTTCGGTCGACATTTATAAAAGGTATTTTAAGCCGGGTATCACCGAAAAGCAGAATTTATCACTTTTGCATTTGGCAACTGTTGGCTTTGGCTTACTCGGTATGATTGCCGGCATCGCCATGATTGGAGTAAAAAGCATTTTAGACGTTTGGTGGGAATTATCGGGGATTTTTGCCGCAGGAATGCTTGGTTTATTTCTCCTGGGGATTATCAGCAGGCAAACTAAAAATCACGAAGCCATCACTGCAACTATAATAGGAATAGCCGTAATTATATGGATGACATTTTCTTCACTTCTTCCTCCGGAATATGAAGCTTTTAGAAATCCCTTACATAAAAATATGATTATCGTGATTGGCACTTTAACCATTTTTTTAACAGGACTTTTCCTGTCGAAAATTAAAAAACAAAAAACTAAAACCGCCCATTAAGATTCTTTTAGAACTTATCCAGGCAAATTATATAGAAAATTTTACCATATCATATTATAATGGAAAACTCACAAAAAGGGTTCATCCCGGTCATGCTTACGCCTTTTTTAAATAACGGGAACATAGATTACCCGGCGCTTACACAGTTGACAGAAATTTACCTGCAAGCTGGCTCATCGGGCTTATTCGCAAATTGTTTATCGAGCGAAATGTTCGAGTTAGATGATAAGGAAAGAATCCAGGCTATAAAACATGTAATTAAAGTAGTTAATGGAGCAGTGCCGGTTGTTGCTACCGGAACATTTGGAGGAGAAATAACTAAACAGGCAGATTTTGTAAAAGAAGTAAGCGATACAGGTGTAGAGGCGGTAATTGCCATTACCAGCTTGTTGGCCGATGAAACGGAATCTGATGAGATTTTTAACGAAAGGGTATTTGATCTTTTAAACCAAACAGATAAAATTCCATTGGGATTTTACGAATGCCCGGTGCCTTATAAAAGAGTATTGAAACCACAACAATTGGCCGATTTCGTATCAACTGGAAGGGTAATTTACCATAAAGACACCTGCCTGGATCTGAATCAGATTAAAGAAAAATTGAAACTGACAGAAGGCAGCACATTTGGATTATATGACGCTTATATCGTTCATGCGGTAGAATCGTTAAAAGCTGGTGCATCTGGTTTATCATGCATTCAAGGAAATTATTTTCCAGAATTAATTGTTTGGCTGTGCGACCATTACAATGATGAAGCTTTTAAAGATGAAGTACAGGTGGTGCAACAATTCTTGATTGATAATATGGATGTAATGCATAATGTTTATCCTGTGGTTTCGAAATATTTTCTGCAAAAACGCGGACTCAATATTTCTACTTTTACACGCAGAAATGTAGGTTCATTTACGCCAAGTGTAGTAAAAGAGGTAGAAACTTTGTTTGATGATTATACCTTGCTTCGCAATAATTTGAATATTAAGGTTTTTATATAAGTTTTTGTCGGTTCGTCATCCTGAACTTGTTTCAGGACCTAATTATTGCTGATTTCTTGCTTATTCATCTTCTTTTAACGCGTTCTTCATCCTGAACTTGTTTCAGGACCTAATTATTTATGATTTCTTGCTTATTCATCTTCATTTAGCGCGGTCGTCATCCTGAACTTGTTTCAGGACCTGATTATTGGTGATTTTTGCTTACTCATCTTCTTTTAACGCGGTCGTCATCCTGAACTTGTTTCAGGATCTAATTATTGGTGATTTCTTACTTATTCATCTTCTTTTAACGCGGTCGTCATCCTGAACTTGTTTCAGGACCTGATTATTGGTGATTTTTGCTTATTCATTTTCTTTTAACGCGCTCGTCATCCTGAACTTGTTTCAGGACCTAATTATTGCGGATTTCTTGCTTATTCATCTTCTTTTAGCGCGGTCGTCATCCTGAACTTGTTTCAGGATCTATTAATTCAAATACTTCCTTTTATAATCCAAAGGTGTCATTCCGGTAACCTTTTTAAAGTGCCTGTAAAAATTTGAAACATTATTAAAACCGCAATCAAAGCAAATCATTTCGGTGGGTAATTTGTTCTCAATCAGGAAACGGCAGGCATGGCTCACCCTTATTTCGATCAGAAAATCATAAAAGGTTTTCTTTGTCATTAGCTTAAAATACCTGCAAAAAGAAGTCACGCTTAAATTACTTAATGATGCTACTTCTTCAAGTGTGATGTCCTTTTTATAATTGCTCAGCGTATAATTGCAAATTTTATTAATGCGGAGTGTTTCAGATTCATTGCTTTGATAAAAGGTATTTTTACTCGTTACAATGGTAGCATATTCATCCGTTTCGGCCAAGGTTTTTAAAATGGATAACAAAATGATAATGCGGTCTAAATTTGTCGCATCTACAGCAGCCCGCATTAAATCAACCAGTTTGTCTTTGGCTTTGCCTTTTATCACCATGCCACTTTTCGCTTTTTCAAATAACTTCGGAATCAGGTAAGCTTCAGGTAAAGTAAGCATGTATTTGCCCAGGCAATCGGGTAAAAAATGAATCACCATGGCTTCAGTGGTTAAATCTGGATTATTTTGAAAATACTCATCTTTACAGCGCCAGGTATGTGGCAAGTTCTCACCTAAAAGCACCATCTCATCAGGCACAAAATTGCTGATGTTGTCGCCAATAAATCGAACGCCTTCACCTTTTATTACATAATGCAATTCCAGTTCAGGATGGTAATGCCAGATGTTACCAAAATCAGGTTTGATATCATGCCGGATGCTAAAGGAACTTTGTAAGGTAATCGGAACTTTATGAAAATGAGGTTTCATGTTACTTGTAAATATTTGGTTAGTGCTGTATATATTGCGATATAAATTGTACCACAGCGGGTTAAAGTTAATTAGTTTAATGATAACATCCTATATTAATTTGATAAAAACCATTAGAAAATTGTGTTTTTCATTGTTGAGTTTTGTATATAGCCTTATAGGCTTAACCAAAATATAAGCTGACGAATTATTTTTATATAAATAATTTGTTCATTAATAAAATATGAGACAGGGTAAACAAGGAGAAATTCTATTGGTTTCTAGCGGGGATTTAAGGCTTTCGGCAAATCAAAACTGCTGGCCTGCCCAATTGGAAATGGAGCAAAAACTAACTAAAGCAATCGAGCAGTTTGGTTGGAAGGTTAAACGCGCCCATCCTTACAATTCAACAAAAAAACATGGCTTTATCGATTCGCAAAGAATGGGTATGGATATTTTTCGCGATATCGATCCTGAGCAGCCTTTAATTGTAGCAGAAAGTGTTTGGCAATACTCTCATCACGTACTTGCTGGGCTTACCACGCACCGCGGACCTATTTTAACAGTAGCAAACTGGAGCGGCCAATGGCCGGGTTTAGTGGGCATGTTAAACCTGAATGGTTGTTTAACCAAAGCAGCTATCCCTTACAGCACTTTGTGGAGTGAAAATTTTACTGACGACTTTTTCACTGATGGATTACAGGAATGGCTATCTACAGGTAAAGTTAGCTACGATCAAAGCCATGTTAAAAGTTTTGCCCTCAGTAAAATTCCAACCAGTGATGATAAGATAGGAAGAACTTTTGCCAGAAATTTAAAAGCACGCAAAGTAATTATGGGCGTGTTTGATGAGGGTTGCATGGGTATGTACAATGCTATCATTCCCGACGAACTGCTTCATAAAACCGGATTCTTTAAAGAACGGTTAAGTCAATCAGCACTTTACGCATCCATGTTACAAGTAACAAATGTAGAAGCTGAGTCTGTTTTAGACTGGCTTTTACAAAAGGGAATGACTTTTAACTGGGGCACCAATGAAGAAACCGAGTTAACCAAAAGACAAACCCTTGAACAGTGCAAAATGTACATTGCAGCGGTAAGAATTGCTGATGAATTTAGCTGCGACACCATTGGCATACAATACCAACAAGGTTTAAAAGATTTAACCGTGGCCAGCGATTTGGTAGAGGGTTTATTAAATAATGAAGACCGGCCACCTGTATTTTCTATAGAGGGGAAAGCGCTTTATCCCAAACGCGCAATACCACATTTTAACGAAGTTGATGAATGTGCCGGTTTGGATGCTTTGGTAACCTATAATCTTTGGAAAGAATTGGGCATGACTGGCGAAAACACTTTACATGATATCCGTTGGGGCGAATATTATAAAAATGAGGAAGTAGATGGCTTTGTATGGTTATTCCTGATTTCGGGCGCAGCACCATCAGCACATTTTATTAATGGTTATGCAGGCGCAAGCAGCGATAGGCAACCTGCCATGTATTTCAGGTTAGGTGGCGGCTCGTTAAAAGGAATCAGTAAACCCGGTTTTATTGTTTGGAGCCGTGTATACATTATGGATAATGAAATTCATTGCGATTTAGGTGTTGGCGAAGTGGTAGCTTTGCCTGAGGAAGAAACAAAAAGACGATGGGATGGAACAACACCTGAATGGCCAATTATGCACGCCATTTTAAAAGGAGTGAGTCGCGACCAGTTGATGGCCAGGCATAAAGCCAACCACATACAGGTAGTTTACACAAATTATGAAGCCGGAGCACATGAGGCTTGCAGGATAAAAGCTGCTGCATTAGATGAACTTGGCTTAAAAGTACATTTCTGCGGAGATGTGAACCTTAATAAAAAAAGAAATTTAATTTAAAATTAGCAACATGAAATCATCAATTTTAGCCTTACTGTTAACGTGTTCGAGCATTACGGCAATTTTTGCGCAAAATAATACCCCAGCCGATAAAGAGGCTTATACCAAAATGACTACTGAGCGTTCTGCTAAAATTGTGACAAATATAGGTATTACCGATGCCAAGAAAACTGAAAAAGTTACCGGGATTATCAGGGATCAGTATAGTGCGTTAAACGATATTTATGCTGCAAGGGATATTCGTGTTAAAGAGATTAAAGAGAAAAACAAAGAAAATAAGGTAGCGCGCGACTCGGCCCTTGCAAAAGATGCCCGCATTGTAGAAACATCGCTTGCAAAACTCCACAAAAAATACATCAGCAAATTGTCTGCACAATTAACAAATGAGCAGGTTGAACTTGTTAAAAACGGCATGACTTACAATGTACTGCCCATTACTTACAAGGCTTATCAGGAAGAAATTTTAACATTAACAGATGATCAGAAAAAACAAATTCTAACCTGGTTAACCGAGGCCAGGGAGCATGCAATGGATGCAGAATCATCAGATAAAAAACATGCCTGGTTTGGTAAATATAAAGGTAGAATTAATAATTACCTATCTGCTGCTGGCTACGATTTGAAGAAAGAAGGAGCAGAGTGGGAGAAGCGAAGAAAAGCGAAAGCACAAGTAAATTAGTATACATAATGGAGCAGATTTGAATGCTCCATTATTTTTTTCTTTTTTATTTAAGAATATTTCATTTATATATGAATTTTATTGTATCTTGTTTAAAGAAAATAACGCATTAAATAGTTAATAGTTAGTGTATTACATCCTTTGCTAAAATGATATAATATTTAACTGTTTATTAATAAAATACCCATATTCAAGGTTATAGTAAGCCCTGAATTATACTTTCTAACCAAAATTAAATTTTATAAAAAAAAAAGATATGAGAAATCTAAATTAAAAAATTATCGTTCGCCGAAAATTTAAAACGCTATCCGATTCTTTGCCTAACTAGCAAGCTTTATGAGCAAAAAGAATCCCAACTAACACCTCCTTAACCGGAAAATTTTATTGGATAAACTTTAACTGGCAACATCAAGCTTGCCAGGTATGGATATGTTACTCTTTAATAAAGCAAATGCTGCTCGATTAAGGATAAAATAAATCTAATTAGTATAAAAAACTAACCAAATAACAAATATGAACTTAAAATTTTTACGAAAAACCTCATGGGTTTTAGTGCTCATGTTATTCACATATACCGCTGTTTTTGCCCAACAAAAGCAGATTACAGGTAAAGTGGTAGACAAAAAAGATGGGCAGCCCGTTCCCGGAGTTACCGTTGGGATCCGCGGTAAAACCAATAATGTAAGCACCAATGATAAAGGTGAATTTGCTTTAATTGCAAATCCTGAAACAGATGCACTTGTATTTTCTTATGTAGGTTATGTTAGACAGGTAATTGCACTGGCAGGTAAAACCAATATAAACGTAAGCTTTGTAGAAGATAGTCAGAGTTTAGATAATGAAGCGGTTGTTGTTATCGGTTACGGAACGAAGAAAAAATCAGAAATTTTAGGAGCTGTAGCAACCATTAGCGGGGCTGAACTTCAGGATATTCCTGCGCCAAATTTAGCAGGAGCATTGAGAAACAGGATTGCTGGTGTTGGTGTAAGTCAATCTTCAGGTAGACCGGGTTCGCCAATAACATTAAATATTAGAAATTCTACCACCACTACAGCAGCGGCTGGTACCACTGATGAACCCCTTTATGTTGTAGATAATATTACGGTAACAAGAGAGGCTTTTGATAATATTGACGCCTCAATGATAGAAAATTTAACATTTTTAAAAGATGCCTCAGCTGCAATTTATGGCGCAGCCGGTGCTAAAGGGGTTGTACTGGTTACAACGAAAAAAGGTAGAATAGGCCGACCAAGCATCACCTACAACGGCTATGTGGGCGTTTCTGATGCGATTAAAGTTCCAAAAATGTTATCTGGTTATGAGCATGCCTTATTGTTAAATGATACCTTCCGCTCACAAGGTGCTGCTGCATCGGAATATTTTGCTCCTGAGGATTTGGAATATATCAAAACGCTGGATTATAAAAGCTGGTACGATGAAGTTTGGCAAGCAGCTACTACACAAAGACATAACATCGGTATTTCTGGCGGGAGTGATAAAATTACCTTTTTTGCTGGAGGAAGTTACCAGGGAGAAAATGGAAACTATGCAGGGATGAAGTTTAATAAATATTCATTTAGAAGTGGTGTAGTTGCAACATTAGCCAACGGTTTAAAAGCTGATGTAAACTTTAATGTTGATTATGGTACGAAGGAACTGCACCATAATGCACAAGATAATGATGCTCCCTTTTTTGAAAGGCTGATAACTGTTCCAAGATGGGTTCCGATTAGTATTGATGGTAAATTTGTAAATTATAATGTTAATGGGGTTAACACCAGTAATATCAACCCGTTAGCTGTTTCAGAATCTGGTTATTACAATAATGGATCCAATAAATCTTACCGAATCAATGCGGCATTAACATATGAGCCAACTTTTTTGAAAGGTCTTGTAATTAAAGGCCAGGTTTCTCAATCAAGTGGCTCATCAAAAAATACACAATATATACCACCTTTTACACTTTACAATTTTGCTAAAAGAGGTAATAACCTCGAATTGTTCACCAATCAATCACCGGTGGGTACTGCGGCCACCTTTCAGCCAACAAGTGCAGCTAATTCAAGTTATACCCCAGGCTTAATTGATAACAACAGCTATCAGTTTTTTCTAACGCTTCAATATGCAAAAACAATTGCAAAACATAGTTTTAGTTTTTTAGCTGGTGCGGAGCAAAGTGAAGGCAATTCACAAAATTCAACTGTACGTTACACCAATCAGCTCATCCCAGGTGTTGATCAATATTTTGCTTATGATATTAATACATTGGTGGCATCAAACTTAGATAAAACAGCAGTTTCAAAGCGTTCTGGTTTTGCTCGTTTTAGTTATGATTTTGATAAAAAATACCTCATCGAAGGTATCGCCCGTATTGATGCTTCATCTAACTTTGCATTGGGCAACCGTTGGGGTGTATCGCCAAACATTGGAATAGGATGGGTGGTGAGTCAGGAAAAGTTCTTTAAAAACAGCAATGCGCTCAGCTTTATCAATTTCCTTAAATTAAAAGCAAACGTTGGTATTACTGGTGATGACCGTGTTGGTGTACGGTTATGGCAAGATCGTTTTCAGATTGATGTAACCAATGGATACGTGTACGGCAATGCTAATTCGAACAGTTTAAACCGTTCACGTTTGGCAAACCCTGAAATTACCTGGGAAAAGAAACGAACAATAAATGTTGGTTTAGAAACTTCGATGTTTAACAACAAATTGGATATTAGTATTGAGGCATTTCAAAATTATACTTACGATGGTTTTGAGTTGGGTGCAAACAATCAATATCCACAATATTTTGGCACACAAGCACCAGTATTAAACTACAGGCAACTTTATAACTGGGGTTCTGAGTTCAGTATTGGTTATAAAGCAAAACTTGCTACAGATTGGAACCTAAGCGCGAGCATGAATTTTTCTTATGGAAATTCTGTTACAGATAGAATCCTCTACACACCAGGAAACTTAATTAACAACACCTTTCCTAACTTACAATTATTCGGTACCGACCCACGCAAATACAATACAAGCAACTACGGTTTAAGAAACCTGGGCATGTTCAGAACGCAGGGAGAAGTGGATGCCTGGATGGCAAAATATCCGAATTATAGGGTTTACGATAGAATTCCACAACCCGGATGGTTATATTATGAAGATACAAATGCTGACGGCGTAATCTCAGATAGTGATTTATCTCCTTTGTACAATAACACAAATGCATTTTTTGCTTCTGGTATTTCCTTAAATTTAACGTATAAAAACTTCAGTTTAAACACCAATATCAATGCAAGGTTTGGTGGCAAAATTTTCTACGATAGCAGAGCAAGAACAGCACCCTCAAAAACTAGAAATACTTTAACGATATGGACAGATCGTTGGACTTTAGAAAATCCAACAGAAGGTAAATATCCTAGGTTTGATGATCCATCATTAGGCATAAACTCTGATTTTTGGGCTGTTGATGGCACCATGATCCGGATCAATACCATGACTTTAAGTTATAAGGCACCTAGTGCGTTTGCAAGCAGATTAGGAATTGGTGGAGCCCGGATTCTACTTACAGGAAATAATCTTTGGACCATTGTAAATCCTTTACCATATAAAGATCCATACACCTCAAGTGCCTGGGATTATCCAATGTTGAGAACGATATCATTAGGATTGAGTGTTAACCTATAATTTTTTGAGCAATGATTAATCAATTAAAAAACAATATAAAAAAGGCCATAGCTATTTTAACATTAGCTGCACTTTTACCCGCTTGTGTAAATAAAGATGAGTTTTTCTTACTGCCGGATACTGGCGGTATCGATCAGGCCATTTGGGATAATGATGGTTCAGTACAGTTACACCTTAACAGGGTGTACGATGTAGCCATGTATCAATTTCCTTTGCAACTGGTTCCTGATCGTTATGGTGTTCATTATGCAAGTGATGAAAATTACTTTCCGGATGGTGATGCAAATGCAAAAGCAGCACTCGGGCTGCAGGGTGTGTTAGGAAATAATGATGTGAGGTATACCGGTAATACCTATGGTGGTAACCCAGGCCAAAATAAATACTGGGATATTGCCCGGTGTAATGATGCAATTGCCAATCTTCCAACGAGTACAATGCTCACGCAAAAAAAGAATGAATTGCTTGGGCAGTATTATGCGCTTAGAGCAATTACCTATTTCGAGCTGGTTAAGGTTTATGGCGGTGTTCCACTTCCGTTAAAACCGCAGGGAGATGATACCATTTATGATGAGGGCAGAAGGCCTGCCAAAGAATGTTTTGCAGCAATATTAAGCGATTTAAATAACGCAATTATTCTACTCGAAGGTTTTACACCAAATGATGCCGATGGCAGAGGTAAAATTACTAAACTAATTGCTACCTGCCTAAAAGCGAAAGTGTTATTGTATTGGGCCAGTCCGCAGTTTAACCCCTTAAATGATGCAAAGCACCCTTACCAGGCATCAAGATGGGCTGATGCTTTAACGGCCAATAAAGAAGCTTATGATATGTGTGTTTCGGCAGGTAAAAAATTAATGCCGAATTATTTGGATATTTTCCGGGTAGAAGGTACCGCCAATACAGAAGCAATTCTGGTTAGAACCTATTCAAACACCATACCAAACAGGGGCAATGGAACCGAACAACGTGTTAGACCATCATCTGAAGGTGGAAGTCCGAACACGTTTTATATGCCAACTACAAAAATGTTGGATGCTTATCCAATGAAAGATGGGAAACCATTAAATACCTCTACAGCTTTTCCATATGATGCTACCATGTTCTGGCAAAACAGAGACCCAAGGTTCGAAGCTACTTTTGCCACAAACGGATCGGTATATCCTTTAAGCGGAAATGCAAATAGAAAACAATGGACTTACAATTTAGCTACCGGAGAAAGCAGTGGAAACGCTGTATATGTTAAGCGTTTTTCTACACCAACTTTAACAGCAAGTGCATCTGTTTACAATAACTCTATCGGAGGCGGAAGCGGGATGGATTGGATTGAGCTTAGATTTGCTGAAGTAATGTTAAATTATGCAGATTGCTTGAATGAAACAGGAAATATTGCTGGTGCAAAAGACCTGGTACGACAGATCCGCACGAGAGCTGGGGTAGTAGCAGGCGATTCTGATTATGGACTTGCCTTGGCTGGCAGTACGCCACAATTGCGCAACTTAATACTGAATGAAAGACAAATTGAATTCGCTTTCGAGAACAAACGTAATTCAGATTTAAGAAGATCGCGCACCATGCATTTGTTAACAGGGAATATGGCTAAATTGGAAGTGCAGCTGGTAAATCCACCATCAGGATCAGATCAAAAAGATAAAAAGGTATTAGAAGATCCAACAGTTCCAGGAGGTACAACATTGTTCAGAGAAACTTTAAATATTAATGATAAAGCCACTTATACCAAGTATTTTAAAAATGTGGTGGTTACAAATACAACCTATCTACCATATAATGTACCCGAATTTCATTATTTCTATACCTTCCATAATGATTTTGTAAGTTTTGGCAATAAAATCCTTCCTACAGTTGGATGGGCTGGTGGCACATTTGACCCGCTTGATTAATATTAAAGAATAAATGTTCAGTTGATCTGATTAAAAATTAAAATAATGAAAACTAAATATATTTATAAGGTACTCATTGGCCTGTGCGTAGTTTTTTGCGCATCCTGTAAAAAAGAGTCGGCAAACATATTTAATATGTTCGAAGATGTAACAGTGACTTTCAACAACAGCGATCCACGTTGTGTTACCGATTATAAAGTAATTAACGACAAGGAAGAGGTATGGATTGATTTCACCTTAAATTCTGCTAAAGAGGATATGTATTCTTATGTGTTTGAGGTTTCTGCAGGTACACAACAATCTACACGTTATACCATTGCAATTACTGATCCTACCCAACGCAGAAATTTTTCGGCAGTGATTAAACTTCCAAATACAACTTTTCCGGCAGCAGCGCTTCGTGATGGTAAACAAAGCTATCGCATTTGTGCTTTGAACGAAAAAGGAGTGTACATTGGTGATGGATACAAAAAAGTAACCGTTGATGTAAATCCAAGTTTTATGATTTATGCAAACAGAGATATCTTTTTACCGGATACTGTTGCCAAATCATTACCGAGCTTTTTTTCACTTACCGATGCAACAGGTTTTAGTTACACAAATGCAGCAGCAAATGCGGCTAAGATAGATTTTGGAATTTATAGAAAACCAGGTTCCAATTCAACAGCTCAAACGCCAACCTGGGTGGTTAATTTATATTCTCCAAGCGTAGCTACAAATCCACTAACGGTTTATGATATTAGTGGTTTTAGCCCAAAAAGGACTACTAAATTTAGTCAGCCGGTTACCGGGCAGGCTACTGCCTTTCTTACAACGGCCATTTCGGGTTCTTCTATAGAAACCCTGGCCAAAGCAAGGGCAATTACATTTAACGAAACTACTCAAACACTTCCTGCTAATGGTATTGCAGCGGGTAACGCCGTGTTTTTTCTAACGCCAGAAGGTAAATATGGTATGATGTATATTAATGCAGTTACTGCTGATCTGCAAAAAAGGCCTTACGTTAATGTGAGTATAAAAGTTCAACGGTAAAATTTAAAAATTTTATGTATTTGGTTTAAAAAGAGAGCAGAAATGCTCTCTTTTTTTTTGGGATAAGCATTTTTTGGGAGCTAGAATAAAGGTATTTATGAATAACCCTGCAAGTGTTTATGTAAATATTTCCTTACCAAAACCTTAAAATAAACGTTAAAACAACGTTTTTTGTGTAATAATAGAGTAGCGAACAAAATTCTACAATATTTTTATTTAAATATTATATTTATATATGAATATAATTTTTACCTTGTATCTCGGTTATTGTTCAGCATAAATCAGAAAGATTGCGTTTTATTCAATGATAATATGATACAATACCTGGCCAAAATTATACATGAAATAGTTTAATATTACGTGCAATTTTGAATTATAATATACTTTCTAACCAAAAATAATTATTCAGATCAAAATAAAGAATGAGCCAAATTTCCCATTTTACATTAATTTTTCTATCAAAGTTAATGACTTAGTTTTTCATTAAGCCATATACATCAGGTGAAATACCGAGTATTTCATTTACAAACCGTTAACGCCCTCCACTTAAAAAGTTTACAAGTTATTACATCAGTATAATTTTAGCATTTAAAAATGTTGAGAAAAATTGTAGTGTAAAATGGCAGGTTAAATCTGCCGCAAATTGAGTTGAAACTAACCAAATATTAAGATGAAATTAAAATTTTTACGCAAATTTTCATTGTCATTGCTAATTATGATCTTAGCAAGCACTATAATTTTTGCTCAAGACAGGAAGGTTACCGGTAAAGTGGTAGATCAGGCCGACGGCCAGGGAATCCCTGGAGTAAACGTAAGTTTAAAAGGCGCACCAAGTAATGTAAGTACAAATTCAGATGGGGTTTACACCATTCAGGTAAAATCCAATGCCGATGTACTTGTATTCTCTTACATTGGTTATACCAGGCAAACCATACCTGTTGGTACACAAAATACCATTAATGTCAAACTTGTTTCAGACAATAAGAATTTAGAGGATGTAGTAGTGGTAGGTTATGGTACCCAGAAAAAAATAACACTAACGGGAGCTGTTTCAACAGTGAACATGAAAGCCATTGAAGATGTGCCAGCCCTATCATTAAGTGCGGCATTGCGCGGAACTGCTCCTGGTTTAACCGTATCAGGAGGTACACAGCGGCCTGGGCAGGGAACTACCATTCAGGTGCGTAATCCAATTGTATATTCTAAAGACAGTCAACAAGGTACAAATCCAATATTTGTAATCGATGATGTAATCAGAACACAATCAGATTTTGATCTATTGGATCAAAACGTGGTAGAAAGTGTTTCTATCCTAAAAGATGCAGAGGCTGCCATTTATGGTGTTTCTGGTGCCAACGGTGTGGTAATTGTTAGAACCAAAAGAGGAAAATTAGGTGCACCACGCATTAATTTTAGCAGTTCGGTAGGTTTCTCGGATGCAACACAATTACCCAAAATGATGTCGGGTTTAGAATTAGGGAATTTTGTAAACGATTATTTGAATGCACAGGTTTATCAGCAAACAAGTGCAGGAGTGCTTACCAATAAAATTGTAAATGCCAATGGTTATATCGAAACTGCTGGCGTGCCTGAGCTAACCAGGACCCTTACCCAATGGAATACACCCGATGAATTGGATTATTATTCAAAAAACAACCATAACTGGCTTGCAGATGCATTTAAAACCTCAAATCTCTACCGTCAATCATTAAATATTAGTGGTGGTACCGATAAAGTGACATATTTTGTTGGCGGTGATTATGTTACGCAAAATTCAAACTTTAAAGGGGTAAACTCGAGTAAATATGGTTTACGCGCAAGTATCGATGCTAAATTATCTAAACGTTTAACGGTTTCAGCTTCAGTAAGTGCTGATGTATCCTCTTCAAGAAGTTATTATTATAAATTAAATGGTACTTCAGAGAGTTTAGATAACGATGTGGCAACATTACAGAACATTAATCCCTGGTCTGAGTACTTCATTAATGGCAATCCTGTAGTTTTAGGAGCCAGTAATACCGGAGGTTTGGAGAACATCAATTTCTTCCTAATTCAAAACTCAGATAATTTTACAAGTTCAAAATCTTACGTAATGAATATGTTAGGCAAGGTTACTTATGAAATTCCCGGTGTTAAGGGTTTAACGGCAACTGCCACCATCAATAAAAATATTAACAGTTCTAACGGTAAACAATACGGAACAACTTTTAACTATTATAAGTATTCTGGCTTAGGGGCTAACAACCACATTCCGGGAGGCACGCTTCAAGGTGTTTTTCCAATCAAAAATGGCGATAGAATCAGGCTGAATCCAATATTTGCAGATAATTATCAGTTAAATGCTGGTTTAAACTATAATCGTTCATTCGGTAAACACAACATTTCAGCATTAGCCCTTTTTGAACAAAGAGAACTTTCATCAGAAGGCGTTGCAGCACAAGCCGAAGGCATTGTTGCGGGTGGCTTGCCTTACCAAACCTTTACGGTAGGCACACAAACATCAAATCAATCTGGCCAGGTAAGTGAAACAGGTTTTCAATCTTTAATTACCCGTTTAAATTATGATTACGACAATAAGTACCTTTTGCAACTGGTTTACCGCAGGGATGGAAGTTCGCGTTTTGCCCCGGGTCATAATTGGGGTGGCTTTCCTGCAGCATCAGCTGGTTGGGTAGTTTCTCAGGAAAAATTCTTTAAGGATAATTTCAAATTTATCGACTTATTTAAACTAAGGGCTTCAGTAGGGTTAACCGGTACTGATGCAACTAAAGCATATCAATACCTGCCATCATATAATTTAGGTACAGGAAGTAGCGGCGGTGCTGTTTTTAATGAGATAGACAGAAGTATTGCGATTAGAACGAATATTGCTATTCCGAACGAGCTGGTAGTGTGGGACAAATACCTGAAAACCAATTATGGCTTCGATTTGGGTATTCTTAAAAATAAATTAACCATTTCTGGAGAGTATTTCTGGACACACGGCTATGGCTTATTGTCTACCTTAACCTCATCTGTGCCTGCACTTATTGGGGCGGCGGTACCAACAGAGAATTTTGCTAAAGCAAACATGTTCGGTTACGAATTTAGCGTTTCTTATCGCGATCAGGTAGGTAAATTCAACTATAGCTTAACTCCTTTTTATACCTGGAGCGATAATCGGAACATAAAGTATGATGTTTCTACAGCACAGTTAGGCACGATAGACGATAATACAGGATACTCAAGTGATAGAGGTTATATTGGTTATAAATCTTTAGGGATCATCCGTACGCAGGCAGAAGCTGATGCAATTATTGCACAAAGAATTAACGGATCGGCGGTGCAAAACGATCCTAAAAAGGTCAAAGTACTCAATGATATTTTGCAACCTGGAATGATCAATTATGAAGATGTTAACGGTGATGGTATTATTGATACCAAAGACAGGCAATTTGTTAGCTCCAGACAAAACAACCATAACAATTTGGGGCTAAACTTTAATGTAGGTTATAGTGGCTTAAGTTTAAATGTGGTAATGGGCTTATCATGGGGTGGTAAAACAAGTATTGGCGGCTTAAAACCGAGTGGTACAAGCCCATCGGTATATGGCAACAGGCCAGCCTATTGGGCCGATCATTGGACACCTGCCAACCCTAATGCCGCTTATCCAAATCCATACTTTACCAGCATTTACGAAAATACCGATTTTTGGCTGGTATCTGCCACGCAGTTTAACATTACCAATGCCAACCTGGCCTATACAATACCTAGTAAGTTAACAGAAAAGCTTGGTATAGCAAGTATCAGGGTATTTGCACAGGCTACAAATCCTGTTCAGTTTATTAATCCATTTCCAGGTAAATACAGAGATTTCTCAAGCCCGGTGGGTACATACCCAACGCTTAAAACATATTCATTCGGTTTAAATGTTGGCCTTTAAAATTAATTGTCATGAAAAAGATTTCAATATTAATAGCATCAGCCTGTTTAGCAACACTTATTTTTAGCTGTAAAAAGGTTCTTGAAGAACAAGATTTAGGTAGCTTTACTGCCGATCAGGTCTACAATGATTCTACCACAACAAAATTAAGTATAGATTATATTTATAGTCAAAATCAACCAGCCTGGTTTGGCAATGTAGGTGGTTTAAGCGCATCTGTAAATTCGCTTTCTGAAGAACAATATGGCGACAATGTATTTGTTAAAGGCACCGCAACAATCGAATCAGTAACCGATTTGGGCAACACAAATACAGCAGGAAACTATGTGAAAATCAGAACCATAAATATGTTTATCAGGGATGTTAACGCGGGTACTTTAGATCCGGCCGTGAAAAATAGATTTATTGCACAGGCATATTTCTGGAGAGCTTTCAGGTATTTTGAATTGGTAAAGCTTTATGGCGGTGTTCCGATTGTATTGATTCCGCTTGATGCAGTTGGTGAAGATGCAAAAAAAGCTGCGTTATTACCAAGAAATACAACAACCGAAACATTTGCTCAAATTGCAAAGGATTTAGATTCCTGCATTAAATATCTTCCTGCCAGATGGCCAAAAAATGATGATTACGGACGCATAACCAAAGGTGCAGCCCAAGCTTTTAAAGGGCGTGTTCTGCTCACTTTTGCTTCACCGGAATTTAATCCTGGTAATTTAATTTCGAGGTGGCAGGATGCATATACAGCCAATACCCAGGCAATAACCACATTATCTGCCAATGGATTTGGTTTGTATCCTAAATTTGATGTAACCATGTGGACTACTGAAGGCAGTAACGGCGGAAGTACCCCCCGTAACCCTGAAGCAGTTTTAGCAACGCTTTACAATGCGGCAACAACTGATATCGGCCAAAATAATAATACCTATCCAAATGCAACTGTTCCTAAATATATAGGTACCACCGGAGGATCAAATCTTCCAACGTGGGACATGGCACAGGCATTTCCAATGAAAGATGGTAAGGATATAGGTGTATCTACAAAATATCCATATAACCTGGGCACATTTTATAAAGACCGCGATCCGAGATTTGAACAAACAATTGCTTATAACGGCTGTAACTGGCCACTATCTGCTAACCCGAATTACCGTTTGTGGACGTATTATTACAGTAAAAATAACGTATTAACCTCAACAGAAAGCTCTGTTAGTTCAAGTGGTTTATACTTACGAAAAGCCATAGATCCAGCACTTACGCTTGCAACGTTTTTAAATGCAGGTACAGATTGGTTGGAAATCCGCTATGCAGAGGTATTACTGAACCAGGCAGAATGTGCTGCCGAAATTGGCAATATAGGGCAAGGCCAGGAAGCTTATGCCAACATCATAGCAATAAGAAAAAGAGCAGGGATAGAAGCTGGTACAGATGGGCTTTATGGATTAACGGCCGGGCTTAACGGTCCACAATTGGTTACAGCCGTAATTAGAGAGCGGCAAATAGAACTTGCATTTGAAGGCAAGCGCTTTTGGGATTTAAGACGCCGTAAATTACTGGAAACAGTACTTAATGGTAAAAGAAGAATGGGGGTAACCATTGCATTAAAAAATACCGGCACTAATACCGATTATTTATTAGGCTCGCGTGATGCCGCTGCAAGCACCAATTTGGATGCACTTTACACATCGAACTTTACCGTAACTACTAAACAATTGGATACCTATAACATCGCCTATCAGCCTGGAGTTTACTTCTTTGGAATTCCCACGGTATCTTTAAATAATAATATCAACTTAGTGCAAAACAATACATGGGGTGGAGCTTTCGATCCCTTAAAATAAATGAATAAAACTTTTTGGGGCGGTTTGCTCACCGTCCTGGTTTTTTAAATTTGGTTTGAAAAAGGGAACATTAATTTGTTTCCTTTTTTTTTATTCAAGAATGTTACATTTATATATGAATATTATTTCTATCTTGTAACATGGCTGAGAGAATGAATTTAATTTGTTACAGCCATTTTAGCCAATTGATAAGATGATACAATAGCTAGCCAAAATTATACATAAAATAGCCGCTTATTGCGTGCAAATTTGAAAGATAATATACTTTCTAACCAAAATTATTTACAAGGATAGATATAGAAATGAGCCACGATATTCGATATTAAAGATCAGTTTTTCTGCTGATCAAAAATATTCCGTAACTTCTTTATCTTCCCACGAGCAAACACAAAATGAAAAAGAACTTTTTAAATCTGTTGGCTACAACAGCATTAATCCTCTCGGCAAATTATACCTTTGCACAATATCCGAATATTCCGGCCGACGTTAAAAAATCTTCTGATTCGATGATGAAAGAAGCCTATCATCAATCGGATATAGCATGGGAAAAAGCCAAGCCTATTATTGCAAAAGAAGCAGGCGAAGGCAAACCTTATATTCCATGGGCGGGCCGACCTACAGATTTACCTCAATCTAAATTATTGGCGTTTCCTGGGGCAGAGGGTGGTGGTGCCTACAGTTTTGGTGGCCATGGCGGTAGGGTAATTGTAGTCAAAAATTTAAATGATAAGGGGCCGGGTTCTTTGCGCGATGCCTGTGAACAAGGTGGTGCAAGGATTGTAGTTTTCAATGTGGCTGGTATTATCAGGTTAAAAACTCCTTTAATTATCCGTGCCCCATATATTACAATTGCTGGCCAAACAGCACCTGGCGATGGTGTTTGTGTTGCTGGCGAGTCGGTTTGGTTAAATACTCACGATGTTATTGTTCGCTTTATGCGTTTTAGAAGAGGCGAAACATTTGTAGGCCGCCGTGATGATGCCATTGGTGGAAATCCGGTTGGAAACATCATGATCGACCATGTTTCGGCAAGTTGGGGCTTGGATGAAAACATGTCGATGTACCGCCACATGTACAACGATAGTACAGGAAAAACTGAGGAGAAATTAGGAACGGTTAACATTACAATCCAAAATTCAATTTTCTCTGAAGCTTTAGATTATTGGAACCATGCGTTCGGAAGTACTTTAGGTGGCGAAAATTGTGCCTTTGTCCGTAACCTTTGGGCCGATAACGGTGCCCGTAACCCATCAATCGGGTGGAACGGTATTTTTAACTTCGCCAATAACGTAGTATTTAACTGGAACAACCGCTCAACAGATGGTGGCGATTATACCGCACAGTACAACATCATCAACAACTTTTATAAACCTGGTCCGGTTACTGAATTAAAAGACCCGATCAGTTACCGCATTTTAAAGCCAGAGTCTGGCCGCAGTAAATTGCCATATGTGGTTTTTGGCAGGGCTTATGTTGCCGGAAATATCATTGATGGCAATGAAAAAGTAACCAAAAACAATTGGGATGGAGGCGTGCAATTGGAGGATAAAAAAGGAAACCTCATGTCGTATGAGGCTGCAAGTAAGTATTTTGCAGCGATGAAAGCAAAAGATCCGTTTCCGATGCCTAAAATTAGCATCATTCCAACCCTACAAGCTAAAGAATATGTATTGGCAAATGCTGGTGCAACCCTGCCAAAAAGAGATCCGGTTGATACCCGTGTAGTTAAGCAGGTTGCTACCGGAAAAATTGAAGTTCATCCTAATGCTAAACCATCTGCTTTTCAATTCGAACACCGCAGGTTACCTGGCGATTCTTATAAACAAGGTATCATTACAGAAGTTTCTCAGGTAGGAGGTTATCCGGAATATAAAGGAGCGCCATATAAAGACAGTGATGATGATGGTATGCCTGATGCTTATGAGTTGAAAAACGGATTAAACCCTAAAGATGCAGCTGATGCCGCAAAGATTACTAAAAGCGGCTATTCCAACATCGAAGTATATTTAAATAGTGTTGTTCCTGTTTCCATTGTAAAGCCTAACTAATATGAGTACCTGGAATTCAATTTTTAGCATAATTGCTTTATGCGGGCTAGGAAATGTTGCTTTTGCGCAATATCCGGTTATCCCTGAGGCAATGGAAAAAAAAGCCGATTCACTATTAAAAAGCATTGAAGAACAATCAGAACTTCAATTTCTGAAAGTGAAACATATTGTTGATGAAGAGGCTAAACATGGTAAACCTTATATCCCATGGGCGGCCAAACCAAGTGATTTGCCACAAGCCAAAACGGTTGCCTTTCCTGGTGCAGAAGGTGGTGGTGCTTATTCTTTTGGCGGTAGAGGCGGGAAAGTTTATGTTGTAACCAGTCTTGATGATTCGGGCAAAGGAACCTTGCGTGAGGCCTGTGAACAAGGTGGAGCGCGAATTATTGTTTTTAATGTTTCTGGTATTATCAGGTTAAAAACACCATTGATTATCCGTGCACCTTACATTACAATCGCTGGCCAGAGCGCACCTGGTGATGGGGTTTGTGTGGCTGGCGAATCTGTTTGGATCAATACCCATGATGTTGTGATCCGTTACATGCGTTTCCGCCGTGGGGCAACTGATGTTACCCGTAGAGATGATGCAATTGGCGGTAATCCCGTGGGGAATATTATTATCGACCACGTTTCTGCGAGCTGGGGATTAGATGAAAATATGTCCATCTATCGCCATGTTTACGACAAAAAAGACGGTTCCAAACCTGAGAAATTACCAACAGTAAATGTTACCATTCAAAATTCGATTTTTTCTGAAGCTTTAGACACCTATAACCATGCTTTCGGCAGCACCATTGGTGGTTTAAATTCAACTTTTATGCGTAACCTTTGGGCATCAAACATTAGCCGAAATCCATCTGTTGGCATGTATGGCGATTTTGGTTTCGCCAATAACGTGATCTTTAACTGGTGGAACAGAAGTGCAGATGGTGGCGATAATGCTTCGTTTTACAGTTTCATTAATAATTATTACAAACCCGGACCAATTACTCCTGCAGGCGAGCCGATTTCTTATCGTATCTTAAAGCCAGAGTCTGGAAGAGACAAAAAGTTTGCTAACGAATTTGGCAGGGCTTATGTAACCGGAAACATTATCGAAGGGAATGAAAAAGTAACTAAAAACAACTGGGATGGCGGCATTCAGCCAGAAAGTAAGCGGGATAAGCAAAAGTTATTAGATTCGATAAAAGTGGATAAACCATTGCCTATGGCAAAAGTTTCAATCATCGATACTAAAAAAGCATACGATTTTGTGCTGGCCAATGCCGGTGCATCTTTACCTGTTCGCGATGCGGTAGACCAACGCATTATTAAACAGGTTACAACAGGCAAAATTGAACATGTTGAAGATGGGAAATTGCCTGCTAAACAGAGTTATGTAAAGCGTAGGTTACCTGCTGATTCGTATAAAAAAGGTATTATTTCTGATATTGCACAAGTAGGTGGTTACCCGGAATATAAAGGAAAACCGTATGTAGATACAGACCATGACGGAATTCCGGATGCCTGGGAAACCAAAAATGGACTTAACCCAAAAGATGCCAAAGATGCCACAAAACTGTCGAAATCTGGTTATGCCAATATTGAAATTTATTTAAATAGCTTGGTCGATATTAATAAGGTGAGGCCAGGTAAAGGTTAAAGACTAAAGCCGAAAGCGCAAAGGCTTGGCAGTTTGATAGCAATTTTGCTTTTCTTCTGTCGTGAAATGAATTCAGTTGACGCGTGTTTGTAGAAAGTTGATTAAAAAAACATCAATGCCAAAAACTAACCATATATTAAAAACCATACAAATAAAAGCCTTACCGATTTTGGTAATGGCTCTTTTGGCGATTAACTTTTCTTATGCACAAAAAATAAAGCCTGTTGAGCCTCCAAAGCCGATTTTTAAAGGAAAAGATGGCAAAATGGCTTATACTCCAGATGCAGAAGGAAACCGGATTCCCGATTTTTCTTACGCAGGTTACATGGCGGGCGAAAAAGCAATACCCAATGCAACAATAAAAGTAGTTGTTCCTGTTTCAAAGGGCGATGCCACTTTAAGAATTCAATCAGCCCTAAATTATGTAGCTAAATTGCCAATCGGTAAAGATGGTTTACGTGGAGCAGTATTTTTAGAAAAAGGCACTTACGAAGTTGCAGGAACATTAAGGTTGTCAGCCTCCGGAGTGGTACTCCGTGGTAGTGGAATGGGCGAAAACGGCACAAAGATTTTTGCAACAGGTTTAGACCGGATTGGCGTAATCAGAATTTTAGGCCAAAAGAATAAGTTGGAAGAAAAAGCTATCGCCATTACTGATCCTTTAGTACCTGTTAATGCAAATAAAGTAACCTTAGCAAGTACCAGCGGATTAAAGGTTGGTGATGAAATTTTGATTCACCGTCCATCAACCAAAGAGTGGATCGAAACGCTAAAAACGGTAGAGTTTGGTGGAGGAGAAAGTGCTTTAGGCTGGAAACCTGGAACAAGAGACATCCATTGGGATAGAAAGATTATCGCCATGAACGGCAATACCATTACTTTTGATGCACCTATTACCACGGCTTTAGATGCTAAGTTTGGTGGAGCAACCATTTCTAAATACAAATGGGAAGGTAGAATTTCACAAACAGGTATCGAAAATCTAAAAATCGAATCAGATTACCATAAGGAAAATAGTAAGGATGAATACCATCGCTGGACAGCCATCTGCGTAGAAAATACCCAGGATGCATGGGTTCGTCAGGTTGTTTTTGAGCATTTTGCCGGCTCTGCCGTTAATGTACTTGAAACCGCTAAAAGAATTACAGTTGAAGATTGTAAATCACTTGCCCCAGTTTCTGAAATTGGTGGTGAACGAAGATTTACATTTTTAACCACTGGTCAGCAAACGCTTTTTCAAAGGTTATACTCAGAATATGGCTACCATGATTTTGCTGTAGGCTTTTGTGCCCCGGGTCCTAATGTTTTTGTACAATGCCAATCTTATTTGCCATTCAGTTTTAGTGGTGCTATTGATAGCTGGGCATCAGGTGTGTTATTCGATATAGTAAATATTGACGGACAGGCCTTAAGTTATTTAAACCGTGGACAAGATGGCCAAGGAGCCGGTTGGGGTGCTGCAAATAGTGTATTCTGGCAATGTAGCGCTGCAAGAGTTGATAATTTTCAACCACCAACGGCTCAAAACTGGGCTTTTGGAACCTGGTCGCAATTTGCCGGGAACGGTTATTGGGATATGTCAAACGAACAGATCCAGCCTAGAAGTTTATATTATGCCCAACTAAAAGATAGATTGGGTAATGAAGCAGAAAAACGAAATTTTGTACTTCCTGTAGAAACAGAAGCATCAAGCAGTCCGCCTGTTGATGTAGCTTTAAAACTGACTAAGCTGGCGTATAAACCTGCTTTAACAGTTTCGGAATATATTGATGCCGCAACCGATCGGGATAAAATCATAACCGATGCCGGTTCTGCAAAAAGTATTGATAAAATTGGTCTTGATAAAGTTATTCAACCTGCACTTGCTGATGCAATGACGGTTAAAAACGGCTGGTTGGTGCGTGGCAATGAAGTTGTGGTGGGTAATCGCCAGGATGTTCCCTGGTGGAATGGGAGTGCCCGTCCGTATGGATTGAAAAATACTAAATTTCATATTACGCGTTTCGTTCCTGGCCGTTCAGGCAATGGCTTAACGGATGATTTGGATTCGATCACAGATGCGATGAAAAATGGCACTGTTAAAGTGCTTGATCACAATTATGGCCTTTGGTACGACAGAAGAAGAGATGATCATGAGCGAATCCGCCGTATGGATGGCGAGGTTTGGGCACCTTTTTACGAATTGCCTTTTGCCCGTAGTGGCCAGGATAAAGCCTGGGATGGTTTAAGCAAATACGACATAACCAAATACAATTTATGGTATTGGGACAGGTTAAAGCAATTCGCCAACCTTGCCGATCAAAAAGGCCTGGTTTTAATCCACGAAAATTATTTTCAGCACAACATTATCGAAGCCGGAGCACATTATGCCGACTTTCCATGGCGTACCGCAAACAACATCAACAATACGGGTTTTCCTGAGCCTGTGCCATATGCTGGCGATAAACGCATTTTTATGGCCGAGCAATTTTACGACATCAGCAATGAGCATCGTAAAGCAATCCATAAGGCTTACATCAGAAAATGCCTGGAAAATTTTAATGGAAATACTGGTGTAATTCAGTTAATCGGTGCCGAATTTACCGGTCCGCTTCATTTCGTTCAATTCTGGATCGATACCATAAAAGAATGGGAGAAAGAAACAGGCAAACACCCAATTATTGGTTTGAGTGTAACAAAAGATGTGCAGGATGCCATTTTAGCCGATCCTGAACGTGCAAGTGTGATTAATTTAATTGATATCAGGTATTGGCATTATCAGGCCGATGGAACAGCTTACGCACCGCAAGGTGGTTTAAGTTTGGCACCGCGACAACATGCCCGTTTGCTAAAACCTAAGAAAACATCTTTCGAAGAAGTTTACCATGCCGTTTCCGAATATAAGAATAAGTTCCCTGAAAAAGCTGTAATGTATTCGGGAGATAGCTTTGATAGTTTTGGATGGGCGATTTTAATGGCAGGTGGTTCTTTATCAAACGTTAACGATATAGATAAAACAGTTTTAAGTGCTGCTTCTTCAATGAAACCTTTTCTTCTTGCAGGTAAATCGGCTAAACAATATGGGCTGGAAAATGCAGGTAAAGCTTATATTTTATACAATGCCTCACCAAATGCAATAGACCTCGATCTAAGTAAAAATACAGGGAAATTCAATGTAAAAGTGCTCAATACCAGAAATGGTAAAGTGCTAAAAGAAGAGAAAATTAACGGAGGTGCAATTGTAAAACTGAATAAAGTGGCAGCAGGCGACGAGGTACTCATCATCAATAAAATTTAATATGAACATTAAATATATACTATATCTACTTGCTTTAGTTTCTTGCCTTGCTTTTGGCTGTAAAAAGAAATTTCATTTTGGGGATAAAAGCCTTTTGGTATCAGAAAACGGAAGATATTTAACCACAGGGGATGGCAAACCCTTCTTTTGGCTTGGCGATACAGGTTGGTTACTGTTCGGGCGTTTAACCCGCGAAGAAGCAAATACCTATCTCCAAGACCGTAAAAAAAAGGGCTTTAATGTTATTCAGGTGATGTTATTACATGATGTACCTTCGAAAAATGTATATGGAGATTCGTCAGTTGTTCATGCTGATGTTTCCAAACCAATGCTCACACCTGGCAACAATCCGAAAGATTCCTTGGCTTACGATTATTGGGACCATGTAGATTATATCGTAGATCTGGCCGCAGAAAAAGGTCTTTATATGGCTTTAGTTCCGGTTTGGGGAACCAATGTAAAGGCCAAAAAAGTAAATGAAAAGCAGGCAAAAGCCTATTCAGAGTTTTTAGCCAAACGTTATAAAGAAAAATGGAATATTATCTGGTTAAATGGTGGCGACATTAAAGGGAGTGAAGGTGCGGCTGTTTGGAACACCATCGGCGAAACCTTAAGAGCAAATGATCCGAATCATTTAATTACATTTCATCCAAGAGGCCGTACTGCTTCATCACAGTGGTTTCAAAATGCAAAATGGTGCGATTTCGATATGGTACAGTCAGGCCACCGCCGTTACGACCAAGACACTTCTAAAAATGAGCAACTGCATTATGGAGAGGATAACTGGAAATACATCGAAGCTGATTATAAATTAAAACCAACTAAACCAACTATTGATGGAGAACCATCATACGAGGATATTCCACAAGGTTTACATGATACACTGCAACCGCGCTGGACAGATAGCGATGTTAGAAGATACGGTTATTGGTCTGTCTTTGCAGGGGCATTTGGCTATACTTATGGTCACAATTCGGTAATGCAGATGTATAAAAAGACAGATTTAAAACCTGCTTATGGTCCTAAAGATCAATGGATAACGGCAATTAATGCCCCAGGTGCAAAACAGATGCAATACTTGAAAGATTTAATGCTTTCGCACTCTTATTTCGACCGTGTACCCGACCAAACTTTAGTTGCTGGTAAAAATGGAGAAAAGTACGAGCGCGTTCTTGCTACAAGAGGCGAAGAGTTTGCAATGTTATACACCTATACTGGTAAAAATTTCAGTGTACAAATGGGTAAAATTGATGGTGACGAAGTAAAAGCTTCATGGTTTGATCCAAGAACAGGAAAAACTACGCTGATTGGAGAATTTGAAAATAAAGGCATTAAGGAGTTCAATCCCCCAGGTGAACCTGGAAATGGAAATGACTGGGTATTGGTTTTGGAAGAGATATAGGAGAATAAATCGTCATCTCGAGTGAAGCGCAGCGGAATCGAGAGATCTTTTACAACAACTTTAAAAGATTTCTCCACTTCGGTCGAAATGACAACCAAACGAAAAGAAAATAACAATAAAAAAAGTGTTTAAACCCAATTCCATATCATCATTTCGCTTAGCTATAATTGGCCTGCTATTGTGCGGATTAAGTTCCTGTTCAAAACAGGCTTACCTATTTACCTCTTTCCACGAGCCGGCAAACGAAGGGTTAAGGCTTTTATACAGCTATGATGCTTACCATTGGACAGATTTAAATAAAACCTTTTTGAAACCAACAGTAGGTACGCAAAAAGTACTCCGCGATCCGTCAATTGCTCAAGGGCCAGACGGCACTTTCCATTTAGTATGGACTTGCAGTTGGAAGGGTGACAAAGGTTTTGGTTATGCCAGTTCAAAGGATCTGATCAATTGGAGCGAACAAAAATTCCTTCCGGTAATGGAAAGCGAACCAAAAACAGTTAATGTTTGGGCACCAGAGATTTTTTACGATAACGAGAAAAAGGAATATATAATCATTTGGGCTTCAACTATACCATTCCGTTTTACTAAAGGAATAGAAGAGGAAGAGAACAACCATCGGATGTACAGCATTACCACGAAAGATTTTGTTAGCTTCTCTAAACCTAAACTATTTCTTGATCCTGGTTTTAGTGTAATTGATGCGGTGATTGTAAAACGCGCTCCTAAAGATTATGTATTGGTACTGAAAGACAATACCCGACCGAACAGGAATTTAAAAGTTGCTTTTGCAAAAGATGCACTGGGGCCTTACGAAAACGTTTCTGAAACTTTTAGTCCGAAATTAACAGAAGGACCAACGGTGGTAAAAGTAAAAAATGATTGGCTGATTTATTTCGATGCCTATGGGGAAAAGATTTATTCAGCCTATAAAACTTCCGATTTTAAGACATTTAAAGATGTAACAGCATCAATTTCAATCCCCGAAGGGCATAAACACGGAACGATTATAAAAGTGAAAAGAAAAGTGATAGAGAGATTGAGAAATAATAAATGAGTTTTAATACGGTCGTCATGCTGAATTTAGTTCAGCAGCTAATGGGAAAGCTAAAAAGGCTCTGAAATAAATTCAGAGTGACGCACCAAAGAAAGCAACATAAACATGAAAATATTTAAAATACTTTGTTTAGGCTTACCATTTGCATTTGCGATAACCACTTCGCATGCGCAAGATACGGTGCGTTATACAGGTAAAACCCTGGTTAATGCAGATTACCATCACGGTCAGCTTTCGCCGGTAATGGGTGTGCATAATATCCAAACTTTCCGTGCGAACAGAGAACACCCTGAACTGGCCGAAAACTTCGGTTGGACTTACAACCATGCCCCAATGCTGGCCTATTGGAACAATAAATTTTACATCGAATACCTGAGTGATAAAGTTGGCGAAAGCATCCCACCAGGTCAAACATTATTACAATCTTCAAATGATGGCTATACCTGGAGCAAGCCGGATGTTATTTTTCCGGTTTACCGAATTCCGGATGGTACAACAAAAGCGGGTAGAACCGATGTAGCTAAAGATTTAGATGCCGTGATGCATCAACGCATGGGCTTTTATGTTTCAAAGAAAAATGTTTTCCTGGTTTTGGGTTTCTATGCGATCAGTTTTGATGCTAAAGACGATCCGAACGATGGCCATGGAATTGGCAGGGCCGTAAGAGAAATTCAGCCAGACGGCAAATATGGCCCTATTTATTTTATTCACTACAACCCCGGCTACTTCGAGAAAAATACAAAATACCCATTATACACCAAAAGTAAAAGTAAAGCTTTTATTGAAGCTTGTAATGAATTGTTAGTCAATAAATTAATGACTCAGCAATGGAATGAGGAAGCAAATAGAAAAGATCCGTTAATTACTTTACAAAAGCAATATAAGGCGTTTAGTTACTATCATTTACCTGATGGCAGAGTAGTGGGTTTATGGAAAAATGCCTTAACAGCCATTAGCAATGATAACGGTACGAGCTGGCCGGAAAATGCTTCGAGGGCACCTGGTTTCGTGAATAGTAATGCCAAAATATGGGGACAAAAAACTTCTGATGGCAACTACGCAACGGTTTATAATCCATCTGAGTACCGGTGGCCGCTAGCCATATCAACAAGTAAAAACGGACTCGATTATACCAACCTTCTACTCGTACACGGTGAAATTACGCCAATGCGTTATGGAGGCAATTATAAATCGTACGGGCCACAATATGTACGTGGAATTATCGAAGGTAATGGCAAACCTGCTGATGGTAAATTATGGGTAACCTACAGCATGAACAAAGAAGATATTTGGGTTTCTTCTGTGCCGGTACCCCTTAATGATAAAGCAACACAACATGTAAACGATGATTTCAGTAAGATGCCTGCTGATAAAGCACTCGAAACATGGAATGTCTACAGTCCGCTTTGGGCCCCTGTTAAGGTTGAAAACGGCGTTTTAGTATTGAAAGACAAAGATCCTTTTGATTATGCCAAAGTTGAAAGGTTGTTTCCAGCAGCAAAAAAAATAATCGCTTCATTTTCTGTTACGCCGAAGCAAAATGACTTCGGTTTATTGGAAATCGAATTGCAGGATACTAAAGGAACAGCTACTGTGCGCCTTACTTTTGATACCGCAGGAACTTTAAGCGCAAAGGCAGGCGCACGGTATAAAAATTTCATGAAATACGAGGCAGGTAAAAGTTACGACATCAAATTAAAATTAGATGCCTTTACGCGTTTTTACACCATCACTGTAAACGGCAAAGATGTATTAACCAGCCTGGCTTTTCAACCTGTTGCTGATGTTTCCAGAATTGTTTTTCGCACCGGCGATGTTCGTCGTTTTCCTGATGTAGATACACCCGCGGATCAAACCTACGATTTGAAAAATGCCGGAGAAGCAGAGAAGAAGGAAGCCGTTTATTCGATTAAGTATTTAAAAACGGAGGGATTTTAGATGAGAAAGTTTGGAGTTTTGGGTTTGGAGTTTGGAGTTTTCCCATTATTGCGTGCTAAAGCGTTCGGCATTCCGGCCACATCATCGTCAGTACGAGGGGGCAAGGCTCGGCAATCTTTCCTAAGCGTCATTTCGACCGTAGTGGAGAAATCTTTGATCCAGGCTGAAATGATTTCTCCGTTTCGCTGCGCTCCATCCGATAGCTATCGGATCGAAATGACGGGAGAGATTCCTAGCACCTGTAGCATTAAGATTCCCGCCTCCGCGGGAATGACGGCACTAATTATCCTTCTTTCTTTATTTTCCTTTTCCGCCAACGCAAAAATCCTTTTGCCTCAAATTTTATCAAGCAATATGATTTTACAGCGCGAAAAACCAATCAATATCTGGGGGTTTGCTTCACCTGATGAAAAAGTAGCAGTAGTTTTCGCAGGTCAGAAAAAAGAAACAGTTGCCGATAAAAATGGAAACTGGTTGGTGGTTTTAGCACCATTAAAAACAGCTACAAAACCCCAAACCATGACCATTAGTGGCTCAAATAAAATTCAGCTTACCAATATTCTGGTAGGTGAGGTTTGGGTATGTTCTGGTCAATCCAATATGGAATATGCCATGCGCAAACTGGCCAAAATCCCAAAACCTAAAAATGAAAAATTAGGTTTCCCGTTTGATGAAGTTGCAAAGGCAAAAAATGATCAGATCAGGATTTTTCTGGTTAACCGAAAAACTTTAATCAAACCTGATTCGCTTCATAAAAGCTGGGCAATGGCGCAAGATTCAGCATTACGTTCTTTTTCAGCCGTTGGTTATTTCTTCGCCAAAGAAGTTCAGGAAAAATTAGGAATTCCAGTGGGCATGATCTCTTCGGCCATTCCGGGAAGTGCAATTGAGCCATGGATTTCAGAAAATGCATTTACACAGGAGGATTATTTCAAAAATCAAAAAATAGGTAACGATCCGGGTAAGTTTTATTCAACGATGATCGAACCTTTAACACAATTTAAAATCCGTGGTTTTTTGTGGTATCAGGGCGAAACCAATTGCTTTTTGAATGAAAAGATCAATTACGTCTATAAAATAAAGGTATTGATTAATAGCTGGCGAAAAGCCTGGAAAGAAAAGAATCTACCTTTTTATTATGTCCAGATTGCACCTTTTAACTATTCCAAAACCAAAGGCAAAGTACCTGTTGATGAAAATACCGAACCTGAATTTTGGGAAGCGCAAACACAATTGTTGCGTTTACCGAACACTGGAATGGTTTCTACAAACGATTTAACCGACTCGAATGAAGATTTGCACCCAACATATAAATGGGAGGTAGGTAGAAGATTGGCACTTTGGGCTTTGGCCGAAACCTATAATCAAAAAAATGATTTCTCGGGGCCTGTTTATCAATCAGTATTGTTTAAAAATGAGAAAGCCGAATTGAATTTCGATTATTTAAAATCAGCTTCATCCGGTCCTGTTACTGGTTTTACCATCGCAGGAAATGACGGAAAATTTGTAAATGCTGATGCTGTGATAAAAGATGGAAAAGTTGTTGTTTCTTCAAAAGAAGTTAAGACACCTGTAGCCGTGCGTTATAACTGGACGGAAAACCCAACAGGAAACTTTTATAGCAATGGTTTACCTGCTTTGCCTTTCCGAACCGATAATCCATTAACTAAAACTTTTAAAACCAATTAATGAAACGCAGATTTATACTTTTCTTGTGTTTAACAACCCTATTCTGCTCGCTAAAAGCACAGCAAACGGAGAAATTATACCTATCGGGAACAGGGAACGACAATACCGTGAACTGGGATTTTTTCTGTACCGCTGGCGCAAATTCGGGCAAATGGACCACTATACCAGTTCCTTCAAACTGGGAACTGCAAGGTTTCGGAAAATATAATTATGGTTTCAACAAAGAAGACAATAAGGGAAAGGAAGAAGGGCTTTATAAGTATAAATTTAAAGTTCCAACTGCCTGGAAAAATAAGGAAATCAATATCGTTTTTGAAGGCTCAATGACCGATACCGAAGTCAAAATTAACGGTCAGTTGGCCGGTGAGATTCACCAGGGTTCGTTTTATGTTTTTAAGTACGATATTTCCAAACTGATTAAATTTGGCGACGATAATTTACTTGAAGTAAAAGTATCCAAGCATTCTGCTAATGAATCGGTTAACAATGCCGAACGCAAGGCTGATTTCTGGATTTTTGGTGGCATTTTCAGACCTGTATATCTCGAGTCACTGCCGCAAACCCATATCAATCGGATTCAGATCGATGCCAAAGCTAATGGGAATTTAAATGCGCAAATCAATTATACTGGTGATGCAGATAAAATTGAAGTGGAGCTTTTTGGAAAAGATGGGAAAAGATTTGGTGATCGGTTTACAACTTCAATAAATAAAGGAAATAAAAACATACTACTCAATCATCAGTTTTCCAATCCGGCTTTATGGTCGTCAGAGTTTCCGAATTTGTATACGGCAAGCTTTACATTAATTAAAAATGGGAAAGAGATCCATCAGATTTCCAAAAAAATCGGTTTTAGAACAGTTGAAGTAAAAGAACGTGATGGTGTATATGTTAACGGAGTAAAAATGAAGTTTAAAGGTGTAAACCGGCATTCATTTTATCCGTCATCGGGCAGAACAACCAGTAAAAAAATCAGCATCGCCGATGTTTTGATGATGAAAGAAATGAATATGAATGCCGTCCGGATGTCTCACTACCCACCAGATGGCCATTTTTTAGACGTTTGCGATTCGCTTGGCTTATTTGTAATGGACGAATTGGCAGGCTGGCACGGCACTTATGATACGCCTACCGGAACGAAGTTGATGAAAGAAATGATGTTGAATGATGAAAATCATCCATCGATTATATTTTGGGCCAATGGCAACGAAGGGGGGCATAACCGCGAACTTGATCATCTTTTTGGCGAGGAAGATCTTCAAAAAAGACCTTTAATTCACCCTTGGGAAGTTTTTAACGGTTTTGAAACCACACACTACCGTGAATTTAATTACGGAATTGGCAACTACGATCATGGGCACAATATTTTAATGCCTACCGAGTTTCTGCATGGTATGTGGGATGGCGGTCATGGTGCAGGCATTGAAGATTACTGGAATGCCATGTGGAACAATCCACTTTCGGCTGGTGGTTTCCTTTGGGATTTTGCCGACCAGGCTGTGGTGCGTACCGATAAAAATGGCGAATTGGATACCGATGGAAATCATGGCCCAGATGGAATTGTTGGGCCTTACCATGAAAAAGAAGGCAGTTTTTTCACCATTAAGGAAGTTTGGAGTCCGGTTTTTATAGCAAAAAGAGAAATGACAATTGGCTTTGATGGCTCGTTTACATTAGAAAATCGCTATGCTTTTACCAACCTCAATCAATGTACTTTTGAGTGGAAGTTAAAAAAGTTAAAAGCTGGCGATGATGCAGCATTCAAATCTGGCAAAGCCGATGCACCAAACATCAAACCCTTCGAAAAAGGAAAATTACAGATTAATCTTCCAGCAGATTGGAGAAGTTTTGATGCCCTTTATCTTAGCGCAAATGGACCGGATGGTAAAGAATTATTCACCTGGAGTTTCCCCATCGCTTTGCCTACAGATGATGCTGAGAAAATTATCGTAAAAACAGGTTCTTCAAAAATAAATCTGAAAGAAGAGGCTAAATTATACCTTGTTTCTGCCAATGGTATTGATTTAACGTTCGACAAAACAACTGGTTTGTTGCAACAGGCCAGGAATGCTAAAGGGATAATTCCTTTTGCTAATGGTCCTATTTTGCAGGAGGGTGTAAATAACTTTAAAGGTTTTACTCAAAAAATGGATGGCGAAAATTTAGTGATTTCATCTAAATTTGATAAAAAGGAAAGCTGGAATACCCTACAATGGACGATTTACCCATCTGGATGGTTAAAAATGGAAGTAAAATATTTTCCATCAGATTACTTTACCACTTTCGTTGGTGTTAACTTTTCTTATCCAGAAACAGAAATTAAAGCCGTTGAATACAAAGGTAATGGGCCATACCGCGTTTGGAAAAACAGGATGAAAGGAACGGAGTTTGGCATTTGGAAAAAGGATTATAACAATTCGGCAACAGGAGAAGCACCATGGCAATATCCAGAATTTAAAGGCTATTATTCAAATATGTACTGGTGCGAATTTATTGGCAAGCAACAATCATTCAAAGTTGTAACAGATCGGGAAGATGTTTTTTTAAGGTTATTTACACCAAAAAAATCAAAGGATACAGAATACGATAATATGAGTCCGACATTTCCGAATGGTGATATTTCCTTTATGAATGCCATTTCGGCAATTGGTACAAAAACCCAAAAACCAGAAACAACAGGGCCAATGGGAATGAAGAATATTTATTACGATTTTGATAAAGATCCAAGTAGGGCATTGAATATGACCTTGTATTTTGATTTTTCGCTCCATAGTTCGTCATTGCGAGGAGGAACGACGAAGCAATCTCAATAAAGAAATTATGGAACACAATAACATTAGCAAAAAAGATTGCTTCAGCTCGCTCAGGCCAAGCTTCGCAATGACGAATTTTTTTAAAAAACAATAATACAATTAGTATAATCAATAAATCTGTGCAATCAACCGCGAAGCGTAATGAACATTAAACTCCACCTAGCGATCATCAGCATTTGCCTCATATCCTTTACAAAAGTGATGGCGCAAATCTCGTTGCAGCACACCACCTGCGAGATGCTCGAAAATCCGTTGGGCATTGATGTTGTAAAACCCCGCTTTGCATGGCATATCATTTCTAATGAGCGTAATGTAATGCAAACCGCTTATCAAATTTTAGTTGCATCATCGGCAGAAAAATTAAAGGCGAATGAAGGCGATTTATGGGACTCAGGAAAGGTTAACCAACCAGAATCTATCCATGTAAGCTATAACGGTATGGCATTAACTAGCCGTATGAAAGCCTATTGGAAGGTTAAAGTATGGACAACTGCTGGTCAAAGTGAATGGTCGGCTAACAACGCTTTCTCTATGGGTTTACTTTATTATAAAGATTGGCCAAAGGGCTGGATTGGTTTCGACCGGGCTTTCCCATGGGATAACATTAAAACGGATTCCCGTTTATCAGCACGATATTTTAGAAAGGAGTTTCAGTCTATAAAACAAATCAAATCTGCCACCGCATTTATCATTGGCTTAGGTTTATACCAACTCTATATTAATGGTAAAAAAGTGGGGAATGATGTTTTATCGCCGTCGCCTACTGATTATACCAAAAATGTAAAGTACAATACCTATGATGTAACCAGTTACATTCAAAATGGTAAAAATGCAGTGGGTACGATACTCGGAAATGGCCGTTTCTTCGCAATGCGCCAAAATGAAAAACCGTATAAAATTAAAACGTTTGGTTTTCCGAAAATGCTCATGAACATCAACATTGTTTACACCGACGGAACAACGGCAAATATTGATACCGATGATAGCTGGAAGGGCACAACAGATGGACCGATCAGAGCTAATAACGAATACGACGGCGAAGAATACGATGCTACAAAAGAAGCTTTAGGCTGGAATAAGGTAGGTTTTGATGATAGTAAATGGGCAAAGGCAGAATTTGTACAGGAACCAATGGGAACAATTGAGGCCCAGATGAATGAAAACATGAAAGTGATGAATACCATTAAGCCGGTTTCAATCACTAAAATTTCGGGTGGCCGGTATATTTTGGATATGGGTCAGAACATGGTGGGCTGGCTGCAAATCAAGGTAAAAGGTATTAAAGGCAACCAGATTAAAATGCGGTTTGCTGAATCATTACAAGATAATGGCGAACTCTTTACCGCTAATCTTCGCAATGCAAAATGTACCGATTTATACACCTTAAAAGGTGGCGAATTAGAAACCTGGGAACCAACATTTGCCTACCGCGGGTTTAGATATGTAGAACTTACAGGCTATACCTACCAGCCATCACTAAGCGATTTCGTTGGTAAAATGGTTTACGATAACATAAAAACGGTCGGAACGTTCGAAACTTCGGATGCTTTGACCAATCAGATTGTAAAAAATGCCTGGTGGGGAATTGCCGGGAGTTACAAAGGGATTCCGGTTGATTGTCCGCAACGCAACGAGCGCATGCCTTGGTTAGGCGATAGAGGCGCAGTGGCTTATGGTGAAAGTTTTCTTTTTGATAACGGTAGATTCTACGCCAAATGGTTGCAAGATATTAGAAATTCGCAAAAAGAAGATGGTGCCATTCCGGATGTTGCACCAGCTTTTTGGCGCTACTACAGCGACAACATGACCTGGCCCGGAGCAATGCTTTTGGTTACCGAAATGTTATATAAGCAAACTGGTGATGTATCTGTCGTACAGGACAACTATCCGGCAATGAAAAAATGGCTTGCTTACATGCAAAACCGTTACATGAAAGATTATATTTTGACCAAAGATAGTTATGGCGATTGGTGCATGCCGCCCATTACCATCGAATTTGGCCGTGGTAAAAGTGCAGATAAAAAGTATCCGTCAGAATTGATTTCGACAGCATATTATTATCATTTCACCCAATTGATGATGCAATTTGCCAAGGTAAGCGGCAACAATGAAGATATAAAAGCATATGAGCTTCTGGGAAATAAAATCAAAGATGCTTTTAATCAAAAATATTATAACAACAAAGGCTACTATGCCTCAAATGCACTAACCGATAACATCATTCCGCTTTACTTTGGGATGGTTCCTCAAAACAATGTAGATAAAGTTTTTAAGAGCATTACTTACACGGTAGAGGTTACAAATAAGGGGCATTTGAGCAATGGTTTAGTGGGAATTCAGTGGTTAATGCGCTGTTTAAACGATTATGGCCGACCAGATTTGGCCTATACCGTGGCCACCCAAAAAACTTATCCGAGTTGGGGCTACATGGTAGATAACGGCGCAACCACCATTTGGGAATTGTGGAATGGGAATACAGCCGATCCAAAAATGAATTCGCAAAACCATGTGATGATGCTCGGTGACTTACTGATCTGGTATTATGAAAATCTGGCCGGAATAAAATCCGAAAGTGCAGCTTTCAAAAAGATCATCATGAAACCGGAAATAATTAATGGCTTAAACGCTGTAAATGCAAGTTACAATTCGGTTTATGGACTAATTAAAAGCAATTATAATACAACAGCAAAGCAATTTAACTGGAATATCACCATTCCGGCAAATACAACTGCAATGATTTATATTCCTGCAAATAATAAAAATGAGGTTTCAGAAAAATCGAAATCAATAAAAGATTTAAAATTTATAAAAATGGAGAATAACAGGGCCGTTTATGAGCTCGGCTCTGGAGATTATTCATTTGTGGTAGAGCGGAAATAAAAATGAAATAAGTCGTCATTGCGAGGAGGAACGACGAAGCAATCTATCCTGCCAAGAAAGATTGCTTCGGTTGATGAAAAATCAAGCCTCGCAATGACGAATAAATTAAAACACAATTATGAGAAAGTTTTTTAAACCATTTATACTGATAACCTTACTGCTAACCACAGTAAACGCATTCAGTCAAACGAAGGACATTGCGGTGCCGGAAGAAATTGTAGCCAAAGCCAAAGAATGGACCTCAGCATTAAATTTAACTGATGCAGCGAAAAAATCAGCAGTAGAAAATGCAATTGCAGTTCACTTAACAACAATTAGGGATTGGCATAACGATCATCCATCATCTACAGTTCCTGATGGAATAAATCCGGTTACTGGCAATAAATTAAGCGATTTAGACAAACAGATTATTGCCGATTCTGCAATACCTTCTACCGTTCACCAGGCTTTAATGGATGGGTTGAGAAAAAACTTAACACCAGAGCAGGTAGAAACCATATTAGATAAATACACCATTGGTAAAGTAGAGTTCACCATGAAAGGTTATAAAGCCATTGTTCCGGATTTAACTGCTGATGAGGAAGCCAAGATTTTGGCTTACTTAAAACAGGCCCGCGAGCAAGCTGTGGATTATAAAAACATGAAGCAGATTTCAGCCATTTTCGAAATTTACAAAACAAAATCGGAGCAAATGCTAAATAATAATGGTCGAAGCTGGAGAGCACTTTATAGTGCCTATACAAAAAAAATAAAAGAAGAGAAAGCAGCGAAAGCAAAACAATAACGTGAATTTGCTTCACCTCATCGTCATTGCTAGGCACGAAGCAATCTTACTACGGTAGCTATAGCATTAGGATTGCTTCGTGCCTAGCAATGACGACCTTTTTTAATAAATAAATATGATGTTAAAAAGAAAAATACAAATTACATTGGTCTTTATATTTGGTGCCTTAATCAGCGCCAATGCCCAGGTAGAAAAATGGCAAACCGGAATCGTAAAACAAGAATTCCTATACGATAAAGCGCCGTTTCCTTCATGCCATTCAGCTACAATAGCAGAAACGCCGACAGGTTTGGTCGCTTCATTTTTTGGCGGCACAAAAGAGCGGAATCCCGATGTAGAAATCTACATCAGCCGCTTTGTTAATGGCAAATGGTTGGCTCCGTTTTCGGTTGCCAATGGTATTCAGCCTGATGGTAAAAGATTACCAACGTGGAATCCTGTTCTTTATCAGGTTCCTGGCGCAGATTTGTTGTTATTTTATAAAATCGGACCAAAACCATCTGAATGGTGGGGGATGATGAAAACTTCGAAAGATGATGGTAAAACCTGGTCGGATGCTACAAAACTACCTGATGGTTATATTGGACCTGTAAAAAACAAACCGGTTTTATTGAGCAACGGAAATCTCTTTGCACCATCAAGCAAAGAGGGCGATGGTTGGAAAATCCATTTTGAAGTAACAAAAGACAATGGTAAAACCTGGAGGAAGGTTGGCCCGCTTCCTGAAAACGGTATAAAAGCCATTCAACCAAGCATTTTGCAATATGGAAACGGAAAGTTACAGATTTTGGCCAGAACCGCCAACCGTGCAATTGTAGAGGCATGGTCTAACGATAATGGTGAAACCTGGTCGGCATTAACCAAAACCACATTACCCAACAATAACTCTGGCACAGATGCAGTAACCATGAAAGATGGGCGGCAGGTATTGGTGTACAACCATGTTTTACCTCCGGGTGATTTAGCTAAAGGACCTAGAACACCATTAAATGTATCGGTTTCTAAAGATGGAAAAGAGTGGGCTGCAGCATTGATCTTAGAAGATTCACCGATCAGCCAGTATTCTTATCCGGCTGTTATTCAAACTGCTGATGGTATGTTACATTTTATTTATACCTGGAGAAGGGAAAAAATTAAACATGTGGTGGTAGATCCTTCAAAGTTAAAATTGAAGAAAATTAAAAATGGTGTTTGGCCGAAACTTAAAGGTTATAAGGCACCAGTAATTACTGAAACTAAAAATGAGGAGGGTTAAGATGATAAATTCAATTAAAAAATTCATTTATAGTTCGTTGCAATCGTCATTACGAGGAGGCACGACGCGGCAATCTATCCTATCAAGAAAGATTGCTTCGGCTGATGAAAAATCAGCACTCGCAATGACGACCAGGGTGCTGAGATTTTTTGCTGTATTATTTATTTCCTATATATTCCCTGTAAACAACCTCTCCGCCCAAATTCAAAACACTGATAATCTCTATAAAAAACCGCTTGTTGATGTTTTGAAAGAGATTCAAACCCGTTTCAAAGTACAAATTAAATACTCAGAACCTCAGGTAAAAGATAAATGGGTAAACTATGCTGATTGGCGTTTCCGGGCTGATGTAGACGAAACACTTACCAATGTGCTTATGCCTTTGGATATGAAGGTAAACAAAGAAAAGCCTGGTGTTTATAAATTAAAAGAATATGAATATTACCGATGGGAAGTGCAGGATGGATGGGCATATTTAGATCAATTGGCTACAAAATATCATGATCAGGCAAGTTGGGAAAAACGTAAAGCAGAAATTAAACCTGAACTATACAAAGCTTTACTGCTATCACCGCTACCTGCAAAACCAAATTCAAAACCGATTGTAACGGCAAAAAGAATTTTTGATGGCTATTCGGTAGAAAACATTGCATTGGAAATCTTACCAGGTGTATGGATTAACGGTTCCCTTTACAAACCATTAAATTTTAAAGGAAAAATTCCTGTGGTGCTTAGCCCTGACGGACACTGGGAAAAACAACGTTATAGGCCCGATTGCCAGATCCGCTGTGCAATGATTGCCAAAATGGGAGCAATGGCTTTTAGTTATGATCTTTTTGCCTGGGGCGAATCGATGTTGCAGTTTAAATACGAAGACCATAGAAAAAGCCTGGCCCAAACTGTTCAAGCTTTAGGCGGCATCAGAATTTTGGATTATTTCGGCTCGCTAAAAGAAACAGATACCAACCGGATCGGAATTAGCGGCGGATCGGGTGCCGGAAGTCATTCTATTTTAATGACAGCCATGGATGACCGGATTAAATTGAGTGCGCCTGTGGTTGCCATGTCATCATACTTTTATGGCGGTTGTCCATGCGAAAGCGGAATGCCAATCCATCAATGTGGTGGAGGTACCGATAACGTAGAATTAGCCGCAATGGCTGCTCCACGTCCGCAATTACTGGTGTCAGACGGTAGCGATTGGACAGCACATACACCAGAACACGACTTTCCTTACCTGCAAAAAATGTACGGTTATTATGGTGCTAAAGATAAAGTGGAGAATGTTCATCTTCCTGATGAAAAGCACGATTTTGGTGTCAATAAACGCGTTGCGTTATACGATTTCCTAATTAAAAATTTCAAATTAAATGCTGCTGGAGTTAAAGATAAAACCGGTAAATATGATGAAAGTAAGGTAACGATCGAAAAGGAGAATGCTTTATATGTATTTGGCGATAAAGGTGAAAAATTGCCTAAAAATGCGGTGATGGGCTTTCAAAATTTAGAAAAATTATTTCCACTAAGCACGAGTAAATAACTGGATATGCAACATCAAAACAGAAGATCTTTTATTGGTAGCATGGCCTTGTTAACGGGAGCTTTTATGTTTCCCAGTCAATTGCTTTTCGCCGCAGATAAAAAAAACCGTTTTAAAGTTGCCGTTATTGATTTAATGATTTTAAAACGTCAGAAAATCAGTGCTTTGCCACTTGCAAAAGAAATTGGTGCCGATGGGCTTGAAATTGACATGGGTGGTTTGGGTGATCGCGAAACTTTCGACAATAAACTGGCTGATCCAAAAATCAGACAGGAATATCTGGATAAAGCAAAAGAACTGAATCTCGAAATATGTTCGTTAGCGATGACTGGTTTTTATGCGCAGTCATTTGCCAAACGACCAACTTATCAGAAAATGATTCAGGATTGTTTAGATACTGCTAAAGCAATGCATGTTAAAGTAGTCTTTCTGCCATTGGGTATTCAAGGCGATTTAATTAAAAATCCAGAACTGCGCAAACCTATTGTAGAAAGGTTAAAAGTTGCTGGAAAAATGGCTGCTAAAGCTGGCATTACAATTGGAATTGAAAGTGCTTTAGATGCCAAAGGAGAATTACAATTATTAAAAGATATCAATTGTAAGTACGTTAAAAGTTATTTTAATTTCTCTAATGCCATTAAGAATGGAAGAGATTTAAACGATGAACTCATGATTTTGGGCAAGAAAAACATCGTTCAGATCCATGCTACAAATGAAGATGGGGTTTGGTTACAGAACGATCCAAAAATTGATTTGAACAAAGTTAAAGAAACTTTAATTGATATGGGTTGGAGCGGTTGGCTCGTTGTAGAAAGAAGCCGGGATGCCAAACAGCCAACAAATGTAAAATATAATTTCAGTGCAAATACAAGCTACCTGAAATCTGTTTTTCAACCGAAATAGTATAAATATAATGAAGTGCTTTTTGAGAAGAATTTTTAGTTTTTATAACCGGTCGGTACGTGGAGACAAGTACTGGGGCGGTATATCCATGCCTTGGTTCATATCTTCTTTACCTGCTCCTGGGTCTGTGTCCTCACAGACCAACCAACTATCTATGCTAAAATTTAAATCTCTAACGCCTTGGTTCGGGTTTCCACGAACCAAACAACTACCACTTTTTAGCCTCTCGATTCTTTTTTCTTTATTGTGTTTTAATGCTAATGCAACAGATATTTATGTATCAATAAATGGATCTGACACCAATTTAGGTACTAAAGAAAATCCTTTAGCAACACTTCATTCAGCCCTACGTAAAGCGCGCGAATTCAGACGATTAAACGATACATCAATTAAAGGTGGTATTAGAATTATAATTGGCAAAGGTTTTTATCAATTGGATGAACCGATAGTACTTAGACCGGAAGATTCAGGTACAAACGATAGTCCGACACAGATAATTGCCAATGAGAAGGTTGTTTTAAGTGGTGGTGTAAAAATTAAAGGATGGAAAAAACTATATGGAAACATCCCAGGCTTACCAAAAGAAGCAACGGGCAAAGTTTGGGTTACAGATATTCCAAATTTTGATGGGAGCGATCTGCAATTCAGGCAGCTCTGGGTAAACAATAAAAAGGCCATCCGCGCAAAAAATTACAGTGGCGAAGAAATGGGAAGGATTTTGTCATGGGATAGCAAGAAACAAACCTGTAAAATTCCAATGCAAAAAGGTATTAATTTAACCAATATCAAAGGAATGGAAATGCTGATCCATCAATGGTGGGCTATTGCAAATCTCCGTGTTAAATCGGTTAAAGTAATTGGCAATACAGCTGAGCTTTCTTTTATGCAACCTGAGAGCAGAATACAATCCGAACATCCCTGGCCAGCACCATGGATTTCAGACAAAACAGGGAATTCAGCATTTTACCTCAGCAATGCCATCCAGTTTTTAAATGAACCTGGCGAATGGTATGAAGATCTGCAAAATCATAAACTTTATTATTGGCCAAAAACTTCAGAAAATATGCAGAATGCCGAGGTAATTGCCCCAGCATTGGAGACACTTATTAAAATTGAAGGAACGATAGATCAACCAGTTTCTTTTGTGAGCTTTAAAGGCATTTCTTTCGAACATGCTACCTGGTTGAGGCCATCAAAACAGGGGCATGTGCCACATCAGGCGGGTATGTATATGCTCGATGCTTACAAATTAAATAAAGCCGGCACACCGGATAAACCAACTTTAGAAAATCAGGCATGGGTTGGCCGCCCGGCAGCTGCTATTGAGGTTAGTTATGCCAACAATACCTCATTTCAATCCTGCCGTTTCGTCCACCTCGCATCTACAGGTTTGGATTATAAAAAAGGAACTACAGAAAATAAAATCAAAGGAAATTTATTCAAAGATATTGGTGGTTCGGCCATTTTGATGGGAACTTTCTCCGATGAAGCTGTTGAAGTGCATTTGCCATACAATCCGACTGATAAAAGAGAAATTTCGGGCAATAACAACATCGAAAACAACCTGATTACAGATGTTACCAATGAAGATTGGGGCGCAGTGGGTATTGGGGCAGGTTATGTTAGCGGTATTAAAATTCTTCATAACGAAATCAGTGATGTTTCTTACTCGGGCATCAGCATGGGTTGGGGTTGGACGAAAACCAAAAACGCGATGGCGAACAACACAATTAGCGGTAATAACATAAACCATTACGGAAAACATATGTATGATGTTGCAGGGATTTACACCTTGTCTGCTCAACCAGGATCATTTATAACAGAGAATGTAGTCGACAGCATTTATAAGGCGCCTTACGCGCATTTGCCAGATCATTGGTTTTATCTGTATACCGATGAAGGATCATCTGATTTTACCATCAAAAACAATTGGACACCAACAGAAAAGTATCTCCAAAATGCCAACGGACCAGGTAATGTTTGGGAAACCAACGGACCAAAAGTTTCAGATCAGGTTAAGCAAAATGCCGGCTTAGAAAGCGCATTTCAATATTTATTAAAGGAAAAAGCCAACTATGCCAAAAGAGGGATTAACCAGGCTGTAGATCAGTCAGTTGTATTTGAATTGGTTTTTAAGTCGGATAATCTTCCAGGCAATAACACTTTAACAACTTTTGCAAAAGAAAATAACCTTTTGGCAAATTCAATTTATAAGTGGAATAACCGATTGGTGATTTACACCTCTAGCTTAAAAGTAGAGAGCTTAAAACAAACCCTAAAACGCCTGAACGCATCCGAAATTAAGTTATACGATAACCTGTTTTATGATTTCAACAGAGAAAAAAACTGCGGAGATAAGCCAGTTGAAGAATGGGATAACATCATTTTATCAGCCAACCTGGTTAAGGATGGAAAAATGCAAAAAGAATATTTAGATTATCATAAAACACAATTTCAAAAATGGCCCGAAATATCAAAGGGGTTTTGTAATGCAGAATTTCAACGATTGGCCATTTTTAAAAATGATCGGCAGCTTATGCTGATTATTAGCATCCCAAAAGGGAAAAAATTAGATGATTTAAATCCAAAAACTACCGAGAACAATCCAAAGGTGGATGAATGGAATGCCATTATGAAAAAATACCAGGAAGGAATTGAAGGCACAAAACCCGATGAGGTTTGGGTGTTCTTTAAACCGATAGGTTAGAAGCATTATTGTTCCCTTTTGGAGGGGGCAATGGGAGGAAATATTAAACGCTTAGAAAAAATAATATCATGTTAAGATTAGGGATTTTAGGTTTAGGAGAGGGCAGAAGCACAATTTCAGCATCACTATCAAGTAGAAAATTTAAGCTCATCCAGATTTGCGATGCCAATAAAAAGCTTTGCGAAGAACGGGCTTTGGAGTTCGATTTTGAAAACTGGACAACCAATTACGAGGATATGTTAACCAGCGATAAAATCGACATGATTGCGATTTATACGCCAGATCACCTGCATTTTGAGCACATTAAATTGGCATTGGAGCACGGAAAACATGTGGTGTGTACCAAGCCATTTATAGATGATTTAGCTCAAGCCAATGACCTGTTGCAGTTAGCAAAGAAATCAAGAAAAAAGATTTTTGTAGGACAAAGTTCACGCTTTTTCGAGCCTGCAATGCGCCAAAAGAAAGATTTTGATGAAGGGTTAATCGGAGAATTAATCACAATAGAAAGTCATTACCATGCAGATCACCGTTGGTTTTTGGAGAAAGGCTGGTCTTTAAAACAATCATTTAAATGGCTGTATGGAGGCTTAAGTCACCCGGTAGATTTTATCAGGTGGTACATGCCTGATATTGAAGAAGTAATGGGCTATGGCATGTTGAGTAGCAATGGCTTAAAAGCCGGACTGAAAAATCAGGATACGATGCACTTTATTTTCAAGGCAAAAGATGGCCGGATTGCAAGGGTTAGCGGTGCGTATACAGGCCCTACACAACCTGCCAGTCGCGATAGTGGCATGAGCTGCATCCTCCGCGGAACAGAAGGGGCAAGCCAGGCCGATTACCATGAACTGCGTTATTCGGTTACGACAAAAACCGGCGAAGAAAAGATAATAACCTGGGGAGATTCGACCTTAAAACATTATTTCCGTTTTGAAGGACAAAGCCACCATGCGGGAGAATACCAGAATTACCTGGATTATTTTGCAGATAGCATCAACAACAACTTTACCGCTTATCCCGATTTAAAGGAAGGAATTGGTACTGTGGCTTTGCTACAAGCAATGGATCAATCGTTAGAAACTGGTTTACCTGTAAAAGTTGATGAAATTTTGAAAGCAAATCACATCACACGGGAATCGATAGGATTGTAAAAGAAAAATCGTCATTGCGAGGAGGAACGACAAAGCAATCTATTTGGTAAAATAGATGCTGAAATGAATTAAGCATGACGTAACTATAAAAATGGTCGTCTGGGCTCCGTGAATTCCGTGTTTCCGTGGCAATAAATAAAACTAACCAAAATAAACCTAATGGGAAACATTGTAGAACGTTTAACCAGTTTAGATTACTTCATCGTAATCGCTTACCTTATAGTGCTGATAATCATTGGGTATCGCGCCAGTTTCTCTAAAAAGAAAAATGATGATGAAACCTTATTTCTGGCCAATAAATCTTTAAACTGGAGCAGCATTGGTTTCAATATGTGGGGCACAAACGTTGGCCCTTCAATGCTATTGGCCTTTGCAAGCATTGGTTATAGCACCGGTATTGTGGCCGTCAACTTCGATTGGTATGCCTTTATATTTTTATTCTTACTTGCAATTGTTTTTGCGCCAAAATACCTTGCCGCTAAGGTTAGCACCATGCCCGAATTTATGGGTAACCGTTACGGCGATTCTACGCAAAATATCCTCGCCTGGTATGCGTTGGTTAAAATTTTAATCTCTTGGTTATCATTGGGTTTGTTTGCAGGCGGCTTTTTAGTCCGCCAGATTTTGGGCATTCCCATGTGGCAATCTGTTACGGTACTGGTGGCTTTTGCTGGTTTGTTCACCTTTTTCGGTGGATTAAAGGCCATTGCCAAAGTGAACGTTTTTCAAATGATTTTATTGATTGCCGTTTCGCTTTCGCTGATGCTTTTAGGCTTAAACAAAGTTGGTGGAGTTTCTGTATTGTATGCAAAAACACCCCATCACTTCTGGAATTTAATTCAGCCCGCCAGCGATCCAAAATACCCATGGTACGCCATATTATTAGGTTATCCTGTTGCAGCTGTAGCCTTTTTCTGTACTGATCAATCAATGGTTCAATCCGTTCTCGGTGCTAAAAATTTAAAGCAGGGGCAATTGGGTGTAAGTTTTATCGGCTGGTTAAAAATCCTTTCCTTACCCTTGTTTATTGGTACTGGAATCCTTTGTTATGTGCTTTTTCCAGGTTTAAAAGATCCGAATGAAGCATATATGACAATGGTAACCAATTTATTCCCTCCAGGTATGAATGGCCTGGTTATCGTAGTACTCATTGCCGTGTTGGTGGGCACTATCGGATCTTCCTTAAATTCATTAAGTACCGTTTTTACCATGGATATTTATGTAAAGAAAATTAACCCCCAAGCCAGTAATAAACAGATTATCCGTATTGGCCGTTTGGCAGTTGTTGCAGGATGTATTTTTGCTGTTATTGTTGTTTTGGCTATCGATAACATTAAAGGGCTAAATCTATTCGACGTTTTTCAATCAGTTTTAGGCTTTATTGCACCACCGCTCTCTGTAGTATTTTTACTTACCGTTTTCTGGAAAAGAACGACGAGAAAAGCGGTAAATTTTACCCTGTCAATCGGCTCTGTTTTAAGTTTAGGTGTGGGGGTAACTTACCTATGGATTTTGCCTTCAGATCAATATACATTTTGGCCCCATTACCTGATGTTATCATTTTTCATCTTTGCAGGATTATTGATTATCGCGATTTTAATTTCTTTATTGGATAGATCACCAAGTATATATACGGTTAATAAGGAACATGAGGCCAACATCGAAAAACCTGATCGAACAGTTTGGATCTCATGGATTGCATTAGCAATAGTGATGGTTGCACTTTACCTTTTTTTTAATGGGCATTAAAAATAATGAACTACAGATGAAAAGGATGCACACCGATATAAAGATCTGTGCTCATCTGTATTAATCTGTGGTTAAAAAATTCAATAATATGAAAAACTTAAAAAAACTTATCCTAATTGCCATTTTCGCAAGCTCGGCAGCACAGCTTTTTGCTCAAAAAGCCTCATGGATCTGGTACCCTGGAGATTTCGATATCTACATGAGCAATGTAATGCAGAACCGTAGAACCGAAAGAGGATCATTTTTCCCAGTATTCTGGAAAATGGATAGCCACTATGTGCTGGTCGATTTTCATAAAGAATTTACCCTTACTCAGCCTGAAGAAGTTAAGTTGTTTGTAGAAGGCACTTACAATGTGAAAATAGATGGACAGGCGATTTCCGGTTTCCCTAAAAGTATCCAGATTCCCGCTGGAAAGCACAAATTGAGCTTAAAAGTTTATAATCAGGCTAATGTGCCAGCAATTTTTGTTCAAGGCAAAACGGTAGTTTCCGATGAAACCTGGTTAAGTACTTTCGAGGATAAAGAATGGATAGATGCCAGTGGAAAAACCTCTGATAAATCAGGAACTACTTTTGTTTCGGCAGGATCATGGAACTTATCTGATCCGACTAAATTGCCTTCACAATTTAAATTGCCGGTAGTTGCGCAATCGGCAGTTAAAACCGAAAAAGTAGATAAGGGTGCAGTTGCTGATTTCGGAAAGGAAACTTTTGGGTTTATAAAAGTACACGGTTTGAAAGGAAAAGGACGATTGAGTATTTATTATGGAGAATCGAAAGAGGAGGCTTTATCAACAGATAAATGTGAAACTTTGGATGATCTGGATATCGACCTGGCTCAGAAAAAGGATTCCATTATGCCGCTTTCAAAAGCTTTCAGGTATGTCAATTATCAAGCTCAAGGTTCGGCATCGGCTGATTCTGTTTCCATGCTGTACGAGTATGCTCCTGTAACAGAAAAAGGAAGTTTCAAATCTTCGGATAGCGAACTCAATAAAATCTACGATGTTGCTAAATACACTTTTCACTTAAATACCCGTGAGTTTTTTATTGATGGCATAAAACGCGACCGTTGGGTATGGAGTGGTGATGCCTATCAAAGTTATTTAATGAACTATTACTCGTTTTTTGATGCGCCAACAGTTAAACGCACATTGCTTGCTCAGCGTGGTAAAGATCCGGTAACGGCACACATCAATACCATTATGGACTATTCTTTTTATTGGTTTTTAGGGATTTACGATTACTATAAATTTACAGGCGACCAGAAATTTGTACAGGATATTTATCCGCGAATGCAATCGCTGATGACCTACTTTGATGGCAGAAAGAATAAAAACGGCTTGTTGGAATGGATGCCTGGCGATTGGATTTTTATCGATTGGGCAGATAAACTAAGTAAAGATGGAGAAGTGAGTTTTGAGCAGCTCTTGTATGCGCGCAGTTTAGAAACCATGGCTTTATGCGCCAAATTGGCCAATGATACCGAAGGCATGGCAAAATACGATAAGCAGGCAAAAGAACTGAAAAGCAAGATTTTCGAACTCTACTGGAACCAAAATAAGAGTGCATTGGTGCATAGTCGCGTTAACGATAAGCAAACCGATAATGTAACCCGTTATGCCAATATGTTTGGGATCTTTTTTGATTATTTTACACCTGAACAAAAACTGGCTGTTAAAAAGAATGTATTGCTGAACGATCAGATCGCCAAAATTACTACTCCTTACATGCGTTTTTATGAATTGGAAGCATTATGTGCCATGGGCGAACAACCTTATGTACTTAAGGAAATGAAAAATTATTGGGGCGGAATGTTAAAACTGGGCGCCACTTCTTTTTGGGAGGAATACAACCCCGATAAAAAGGGAACTGAACATTTAGCCATGTATGGCAGGCCATTCGGTAAAAGCCTCTGTCATGCCTGGGGTGCGAGTCCGATTTACTTATTGGGAAAATACTATTTAGGAATTCAGCCAACCAGCCCTGGTTACGAAAACTACACCATTGAACCCAATTTAGGCGGATTGGAATGGATAGAAGGTAAGGTGCCAACAGCCAATGGCGATATTGCTGTTTTTTGCAGTAAAAAAGAAATCAAAGTGTCTTCGGCAACAGGATTAGGAAAATTGCGTATTAAAAGTAAATCGAAACCAATTGTAAAAGATGCAGAAGTGAAAGAAATTTCGAAAGGAATTTATGAGGTAACGATTGAAAAGGGAAAAGAGTATAAGGTGAAGTATTCGGGCTAGAAACCTTAAACCTCGCAGTTTTGGTAAACCTGCGAGGTTTAAAAGAAAATCTCAATACGGTAGTTTCGCGTTGGGGGTTGTACCAATTCCTCATCGGTACCGGAGCGAAGTGGAGGTTTTATTTTGCCGGTCATATTATTTAGAAAAGCGGGGTTCGGTGCTTTTAGGTTATGAAAGCCCTGCTCTCCCTCCAAGTCCTCACTCATTCTTCGTTCCGGGCTTTCCGTTCTATCAGGTTTATTTAACCAAACTCAGTTGTTCTTGGCTATACATCTCCCTATCTATAGCTTACTGCAGCAAATACTGCGTTAGGGATTGTAAGGGTTCAGTACCGATCCTTCATCGGTACCGAAGCGAAGCGGAGCCCTGAAAAGCCCGACTCCTTGCGTAGCTTGGGAACGCCCAAATCAGTTGGCAATTGCAGTTAGCAGTTATATTAACGATTAGAAAATCAAAGCCCCCATCAGGGGGTTGGGGGTTAAACTCCAATCCGTTGCTCAATCTTTTTAACGCATTTGTAGGCCTCAGCAAGAATCACATCATTGGCAATCGTTTGATCTACATTTAGCGCATTTAACATCGAAATGGTTAAACAGGCAATAATGCCGTTGTTGCTTGCTACACCGATTGGCACAGAAATGTCGGTAACGCCCGAAACCGAATCACTATTTTTAAAATAAGAACCTGTTTGCTGAATATCCGTTAACGAATTCAAGAAATCTTCTTGTTGTGCCTTGGCATATTTTTTAAAAATATAATTGTTTTTTAAGGTTGTATTACGTTCATCATCAGGCATATATGCCAATAAAACCTTGCCTGATGCAGTTAATGGTAGTGGGAATAAGTTACCTTCTTCAATAGAAAGTGCAATGGGGCCGGGGCTTTTTGCATGGATAATTACCATTACCTGATTCATGTATAAAATACTCAGGTGGCACGATTGGCGAATGGTATTGGCCAGTTCTTCTAACGGAAATTGTGCAGCTTTACGCAGTTCATCAATTGGCGAGTGCCTGTGCGAAAGGTAAAAAAGCTTAAGCGATAGCCTGTACTTACCCGAAACCTCATCGCGTAATATGTAACCCCGACTTTCTAAACTCATCAACATCCTATAAATTTCGTTAGGTGTTTTCTCAATACCAACGGCAATTTCAGTTTGAGATAATGGGATAGATTGTGCTGATAAATACTCTAATATATCAAGTCCTTTATCCAAAGCAGGGGCTTGGTACTTCGATTCTTTTTCGTTCATACGGGTTTAAATTTGGCTGTAGCGTATTTTTTACAATATCAAACATACAAAATGCTTTCTTATTTATACAACAGAAGATTTTGCATAATTTAAATACGAATATATGTTTTCATATTTAAAAAAAACATTTATATTTGAATTAGAGATAGCAATTTAAAGTTACGAAATTTAAAGTGTTTAATTCAAAAAGAATTGGGTATTTATTTCTAAAATAGTTGTATCGCTGATAACCATTTATAAACCTAAGCAAGCACCTGAATGGTGTAAAAATTGATGAGTAAACTCGTAATCTTTTCTTGGCTTTACCTGTTAAGCATTCCGCTTTTTGCGCAAGATATTAAGGTTGCCCGATTGGATTGTGAGTATCGTAATAATCCGATTGGAATTGATGTACAATCGCCGGGTTTAAGTTGGAAACTGCAATCATCAAAATACAATGTGATGCAAACGGCTTACCAAATTTTAGTTTCGGGCAGTAAAAGCAATTTAGATAAGAATATTGGCGAAATCTGGGACACAAAAAAAGTCAATTCAGGTCAATCTATTCAAATACCTTATAAGGGAGTTAAGCTTTCATCAACTCAAACCTACTATTGGAAAGCCCGTATTTGGGATAATTTCGGTCATCAGTCTGACTGGAGCAGCCTGGCGTTTTGGCAAATGGGATTGCTAACCGTAGCGGATTGGAAAGGCGCAAAATGGATTGCCTATGAAAAACTGGCTGATTCTAACATAAACAGCTTGCCAACAGATGGCAAAAAAGACAAATATAATGGCAATAACGTGTTGCCTATGTTCCGCAAGGGTTTTACGGTAACAAAAACAATTAAGAAAGCCACCGCTTTTATTTCTGGGTTAGGCCATTTCGAAATGACTTTAAACGGTGTTAAAGTTGGCGATGATTTTTTGGCACCGGGCTGGACAAAGTATGATAAAGAGGCATTGTACCTCACTTATGATTTAACTAAACAGCTTAAAAAGGGTGAAAATGCTATCGGCGTGGTGTTGGGCAATGGTTTTTATTATATTCCTCCAGTTAAAGAAAGGTATAGAAAATTAAAGGTTGCAAATGGTTACCCAAAAATGATCTGCCGGGTATTGATTGAATATACAGATGGTACCAATGCAAACATTATAAGTAACCAAAGTTGGAAAACCGCACCATCGCCCATAATTTTTTCGAGCATTTACGGTGGGGAAGATTACAATGCCAATCTTGAGCAAAACGGCTGGAATTTAGCTGGTTTTAACGATCGAAAATGGAAATTATCGTTACTGGTTGATGGTCCGGAATTAAATGCGCAGAAAGAAGAACCAATAAAAATCTTCGAAAATTTTGTCCCTCAAAATATCAATCAAGTTACCAATGGCGAATGGGTTTATGATATGGGGCAAAATTCATCAGCCATTATCGAATTAAAAGTCCGCGGTAAAAAAGGAGATACCATTCGCATTACACCGGCCGAATTATTAAAAGCTGATGGTTCGGTAACGCAAAAAAATATTGGAGGGCCATCTTATTTTACCTACATATTAAAAGGAGAAGGCTTGGAAACCTGGCGACCAAAATTCTTTTATACAGGATTTCGTTATCTACAGGTTAAAGGTGGGGTACCAATTGGTAAGGAAAACAAAACTGGCAAAGCTGTAATAGAAGTTTTAAAAGCATTACACATTAGAAATGCAGCTGAGCAAGTGGGTAAATTTTCCTCCTCAAACGAATTATTTAATAAAACTTTTAGCCTGATCAATTGGGCGATAAAAAGCAATATGGTAAGCGTATTTACCGATTGCCCGCACCGCGAAAAACTTGGTTGGTTAGAAGAACTGCATTTAATGGGCAGTTCTGTACGCTACAATTACAACGCCGCACCGCTGTTTAAAAAAGCCTTGCAGGATATGAAAAACTCCCAACTGGCTAACGGATTAATCCCTGAAATTTCCCCAGAATACGTAAAGTTCGAATATGGGGGCGATATGTTCCGCGATTCTCCTGAATGGGGCAGTAGCGGGATTTTGATGCCATGGTATTTATATCAGTGGTATGGTGATCAACAGGCGATGCATGATTATTACCCGATGATGCAGCGCTACATTAAATACCTTGATAATAAGGCCAATAATCACATCTTATCACAAGGTTTAGGTGATTGGTATGATTTAGGCCCGAATCCACCTGGTGTTTCCCAATTAACCCCAATGGGCGTTACCGGAACAGCCATTTATTATTATGATTTAAATATCATGGAAAATATTGCCACGCTTTTAGGTAAAAAAGCTGATGCACTTGCTTATGCAAAACTCGCTGTAGAAGTGAGAAATTCTTTCAATAACAAGTTCTTTGATGCCAAAACCAAGCAATACGCAACAGGTTCGCAAGCAGCGAATGCGATGGCAGTTTATATGGGTTTGGTTGAAGAAAAAGATAAAACTTCAGTAATTGAGAATTTGGTTAATGACATAAGAAATCGTAAAAACAGCTTAACAGCAGGGGATATTGGTTACCGATATGTGTTACGCGTTTTAGAAGATGCGGGGAAATCGGACTTGATTTTCGACATGAACAGTCGTTCTGATGTACCTGGCTATGGCATGCAGTTGGCTAAAGGCGCAACAGCCTTAACCGAATCGTGGGCAGCCTTACCAACCGTATCCAATAATCATTTTATGCTGGGCCACTTAATGGAATGGCTGTACAGTGGCGTAGGTGGCATCCGCCAGGAAGAAAATTCAATTGCATTTAACCACATTAAAATCGAACCGGAAGTAGTTGGCGATTTAACATCAGCTAAGGTAAGCTATAATGGCCCTTATGGAGAAATATCGAGCAAATGGACTAAAACCGCTAAAAATTTTACTTTAGAAGTTAACATTCCTGTAAACTCAAAAGCTACCGTTTATTTACCTGTTTCACCGAATTATGCTATCTCAGAAGAATTTAAATCATCATTTAAGGAAGCAGGAAAAGAAAATGGCAAGAACAAGATAGCTATCGGTTCTGGTTACTATAAATTTAATTTAACGTACAAATGAAAAAGATAATCCTCGTATTCTTTCTTTTTGTTAGTGCATTGAATTTGAATGCCCAAACCCTAAATCCTGTTTCAGCAGAAACGATGGAAAAAATTTATCAGGAAGTTAAAACCCCTTATAAATATGGTTTGGTGATGGTGCCAACAGATAAAGACCATAAAATGGATTGCCCGACTATTTTTAAAAAGGGTAAATATTGGTACATGACTTACCTGATTTTTAGCGGTCGCGGTTACGAAACCTGGTTAGCAAAAAGTAGAGACTTACTGCATTGGGAAAATCAAGGCAAACTCATGTCGTTTGGCGATGCAGGCCATTGGGATGATAATCAAAAAGCAGGTTATAATGCTTTATTGGATACCAAATGGGGTGGCAGTTATGGTGTAAATAAGTTCGATGGCAAGTACTGGATATCTTATTTCGGTGGTAAGGAAAAAGGATATGAAGTGGAGCCTTTATCCATCGGCATGGCCTATACTCAACAAGATCCATCCAAAATTCAGGAGTGGAGCCGGTTAGATAAACCTGTTTTAGCTTCGGGCGATGCTGATGTACGCTGGTGGGAAAACCGTAACAAACTTTTTAAAAGCACCGTAATTGAGGATAAACAAAAGTTAACGGGACATCAATTTGTGATGTACTACAATGCTGTTGGCGATTCGCTGGTGAATAACAAAAAAACACGCTGGTACGAGCGAATTGGAATGGCCGTTTCTGACGATATGATTCATTGGCGGCGTTTTGATAAAAATCCTGTAGTTCATCATCCAGTTGGTATTACCGGAGATGCTGTTATCCAGAAGATTAACAATACCTGGGTCATGTTTTACTTTGGTGCCTTTTGGCAAGATAGAAAGGGTTCATTTAACCGCTTTGCTGCCTCTAATGACCTGGTAAACTGGACCGATTGGACAGGTGAAAACCTGATTGAGTCATCAGAAAAGTATGATGAGTTGTATGCCCATAAATCTTTTGTTTTAAAGTACAAAGGCATTGTTTATCATTTTTACTGCGCTGTTAACAAGCAAGATCAGCGTGGCATTGCCGTGGCTACTTCCAGAGATTTAGGTAAAAGTAATTTGAATTTTGTAAGTGAAACGAAGAACTAAGATGAAAAGGCTACCTAATTTTAAAGTTGTAATTTTTCTGACATTCGGTTTGTGGGCATCACGTCATTGCGAGGCACTGCCTGTCCCGACTTTTCGGGAATGCAATCCTAATGCGAAAGAACGGCCAACCCATAGTAGTAAGATTGCTTCGTGCCTCGCAATGACGACCAATCAAGATAAGATTAGGCCGGAACCCCGCACTAGAACCAGCTTTAACAAAGATTGGAAATTCTTTTTAGGGGACGAACCAAATGCCAAATCATCTTCATTTAACGATTTGGATTGGAGAAAACTCACTTTACCGCACGATTGGAGCATTGAAGGGAAATTCGACGAGAAAAATCCCGCAAAACCAGAAGGTGGTGGTTTACCCACGGGCATAGGCTGGTATAGAAAGGAATTTATTGCCCCTGCCAATTTTAAAAACAGGTTGATTAGCATCGAATTCGATGGTGTATATAAAAATAGTGAAGTTTGGATCAACGGACACTATCTGGGCAAAAGACCTTACGGCTACAGCTCATTTTCTTACGAGATCAGCAAATTTTTAAAATCCGGAAAAAATAGTATCGCGGTTAAGGTGGATAATTCAGCACAGCCCGATTCTCGCTGGTATTCCGGCTCAGGAATTTATAGAAATGTGTGGTTAACCTCGGCTGCAGCAGTTTCAGTTAAAAGAAATGGTGTTTTTGTTAAAACTGATGTTATAAATGGCGATAAAGGTCAAAGCATTGAAAACCGGATTTTATCTCCTGGTGAAAGCCTGGCATCAATAGCTGTTGATATCGAACTTGAAAATAAATTCAAAACAGCGGGAAATTATAAAATCCTGACTACCATTTTCGATGACAGAGGAAAGATACTTCAACAAAAGCAATGGCCAATGGCTATTAATCAAGCCAATTCAAAATTAGTCATAAATGGGTTAAGCATTGCAAACCCCAAATTATGGTCGGTTGAACGGCCGGTGATGTATAAGTTAGTTACAGAAGTGATGCAAGCCGATGGAAAAATTATCGACCTTTATACCACACTTTTTGGGGTTCGTGAATTCAATTTCGATGCAACTAAAGGGTTTTCTTTAAACGGAAAATCAATGAAAATTTTAGGTGTTTGCCTGCACCACGATTTAGGTGCCCTGGGAGCTGCTGTGAATGTTCGGGCAATGGAGCGGCAGCTGGAAATTATGAAAGCAATGGGAGTAAACGCCATCCGTACTGCCCATAATCCACCTGCTCCTGAGTTTTTAGATTTATGCGACAAAATGGGTTTCCTCGTTATGGATGAAGCCTTTGATATGTGGGTTAAAAAGAAAACCAAAAATGACTATCACCTCGATTTTCCGGAGTGGCACAAAAGAGATCTAGAAGAAATGATTAAACGCGATCGCAACCACCCATCCATTATTCTATGGAGTATCGGTAATGAAATCCGTGAGCAATTCGATAGTACAGGTGTAACCATTACAAAAGAATTAGTGGGTATTGTTAAAAATCTCGACAAATCCCGCCCCGTAATTTCAGCATTGACCGAAACAAAAGCCGAAAAGAATTTTATCTACCAGGCCAATGCGCTTGATATTTATGGATTAAACTATAACCATAAGCTGTATAAAGATTTCCCTAATAATTATCCTGGTGTTAAATTTTTGGCTACAGAAACTACTTCTGCGCTACAAACCAGGGGTTTTTATGATACAGCCGATACCATTCGCCGCTGGCCAAAGGATGGTAAAACTAAATTTACTGAAGGAAATAAGGAATGGTCGGCATCTGCTTACGATAATGTTTCGGCATATTGGGGTTCTACACACGAAGAAACCTGGGCAGCAGCTAAAAAATACGATCATGTATCTGGTTTGTTTGTTTGGACTGGCTTCGATTACCTTGGCGAACCGCTGCCATATCCGTGGCCGGCCAGAAGTTCTTATTTCGGCATCGTCGATTTAGCGGGTTTCCCAAAAGATTCCTATTATATGTACCAAAGCGAGTGGACCAATGAGCCCGTATTACATATTTTGCCTCATTGGAACTGGAAGCAAGGAAAATCAGTTGAGGTATGGGCTTATTACAATAATGCTGATGAAGTAGAACTTTACCTGAACGGGAAATCTTTAGGTAAAAGATCAAAGCATAATGATGATTTACATGTGCTTTGGAATGTGGCTTTTGAGCCTGGAACATTAAAAGCGGTATCACGCAAAAACGGGAAAGATATTTTAGTACGAGAGGTTAAAACCGCAGGAGAACCGGCAAAAATCGAATTAATAGCTGATCGGAAAAGTATTAAAGCTGATGGTAAAGATCTTTCGTTTGTAACCGTACGCATTTTAGATGCTGCCGGAAATGTAGTGCCGAATGCTGATAACCTGGTAAATTTTAAAGTAGATGGGGTTGGCTTCATTGCTGGCGTTGATAATGGGTTTCAGGCAAGTTTAGAACCTTTTAAAGCCAATTACCGCAAAGCTTTTCATGGTTTATGCTTAGCCATTGTACAGTCAACAGAAAAAACCGGAACGATTAACTTGACAGCATCATCAGCTGGCTTAGTTTCCTCGTCATTCACAATTAACACTGGAAAATAATGAGCACGTACAAATTTTTAACCACAAAGACACGAAGAACACTAAGCTTTTATTCTATCGGTTGGTGTCTCACCGACCGAAAATATGTAAAATAAAACCATGGCCGGTGGAGACACCAACCATTAGAAGAATAATTAAAATAAGATAAGTGGAGAAGACGATCAATTTAAAATTATTCTATCGGTTGGTGTCTCACCGACCGAAAATAGGTAAAATAAAACCATGGTCGATGGAGACACCAACCATTAGAAGATAAATAAAGTGGAAAAGACGATTAATTTAAAAGGAATAACCTGGAACCACAGTCGTGGGCTTTTGCCGATGGTGGCCACGGCACAGCGATTTTCTGAATTGCACCCAAACGTGAACATCACTTGGGAGAAAAGAAGTTTACAGCAATTTGCAGATTTTTCAATCCAGGAATTGGCCGAGCGATTTGATCTTTTGGTAATTGATCATCCCTGGGCAGGTTTTGCCGCAAAAACAAAATCAATAGTGCCTTTGGATTTTTACCTATCTCCAGAATATTTAAAAGATCAAAAAGAAAATTCTGTTGGGCAATCTTACGAGAGTTACTTCTATGATGACCATTTATGGGCCTTACCAATAGATGCGGCAACACCTGTGGCTGCTTCAAGGCCTGATATACTTGATGAAAAAGGACTGCAACTACCTCAGTCTTTTGATGATTTATTGGCACTTGCAGATAAAGGTTTAGTGGCCTTTGCTGGTATTCAAATTGATGTTTTAATGAATTTTTATACGCTTTGCTGTTCCGTAGGAGAAGATCCTTGCCAAAATGATGAAGAAGTGGTTTCCATTGAAACAGGAGTAAAGGTTTTGAAAATGTACCGTGAATTGGCTTCAAAAATGGATCAGGCCAATTTTAACAGGAACCCCATTCAATTATATGAAGCAATGACTTTAAACGATGAAATTGCTTATTGTCCTTTCGCTTATGGTTATTCAAACTACTCGCGTAACGGTTACGCACGCAAAACCATACATTTTCACGATATGATTTCTATAAATGGAATAACCAACCTGAGAAGCACATTAGGCGGAACTGGTTTAGCCATTTCTGCTAAATGCGAAGCACTCGATATGGCCGCTAAATATGTAGCGTTTGTTGGCTCACCAGCTTGTCAATCAACCTTGTTCTTTGAAAGTGGTGGGCAGCCTGGGCATCTGGCAGCCTGGAAAAACGAAGAAGTAAACCGTCAGAGTCAAAATTATTTTTCAAATACCTTACTGGCTCTACAAAGAGCTTTTCTTCGTCCACGCTACCATGGCTCCATGTATTTTCAAGACCATGCAGGTGATGTTGTTCGCGATTATTTAATGAATGGTGGAGATGAAATACAGGTTTTAAAAGCAATGAATAAATTATATCAAAAATCTAAAAGTTTAGTATTATCATGAACAGGCCGTTAGAAGGACTTTTGGTTTTGGAGTTTTGCCAGTTTCTGGCTGGACCATCGGCTGGTTTAAAACTGGCAGATTTAGGCGCACGTGTAATCAAAATTGAACGTCCAAAAACGGGAGATGCTTGCAGGCAACTATCCATCAAAAACCTTTTTATAGATGAAGATAGCTTACTTTTTCATACGATAAACCGCAATAAAGAAAGTTATGCGGCCGATTTAAAGAATCCTGGCGATTTAGAAAGATTAAAAAAACTAATCAGCAAGGCCGATGTAATGACGCATAATTTCCGTCCGGGGGTAATGGAAAAAATTGGCCTGGATTATGAAACAGTTCAAAGGGTAAATCCTAAAATTATTTATGGTATGGTAACTGGTTATGGCAACGAAGGCCCCTGGAAAAACAAACCCGGGCAAGATTTATTGGTTCAATCTGTATCAGGTCTAACTTTTCTATCAGGAGTTGATGTAGATGGACCCGTTCCATTTGGTCTTTCCGTTTCTGATATCATGTGTGGTAACCATTTGGTGCAGGGAATTATGGCAGCTTTAATCAAAAAAGCAAAAACCAACAAAAGTGTTTTAGTGGAAGTAAGCTTATTGGAATCAATTTTAGATGTACAATTTGAAGTATTAACCACTTACCTAAATGATGGTGGAAAATTACCTGATAGAAGCGGGGCGAAGGGAAGTGCACACGCCTACTTAAGTGCGCCTTATGGCATGTATGAAACCGCAGATGGTTATATTGCGATGGCAATGGGCAATCTTCCAAATATCTGCGCCATTATTAATTGTGATATTACCGATTTATACGTAGAAGCAGGATCAGCCTTCGAAAATCGCGATAAGTTGATTGTTCGCTTGGCAGCAACTTTTAAAAATGAGAATACCAAAACCTGGGTCGAACTGTTAGAAAATCATGGTATTTGGTGCGCTGAGGTACTGAACTATCAAAAGGCAACAGCTTTAAGCACTTATAAAGACCTACAGATTGAACAGGAATTGGTTTTAGATGAAGGTAAAAAAATAAAGACAACCGTTAGCCCGATTAGGTTGGATAACGAAAAGTTATTTGCCAGTAAAGCAGCACCAAAACTTGGTGAGAATACTGTAGAAATTAATAAGGAGTTTGAATTAAATTAATTATATCAATTCGTCACCCTGAATTTATTTCAGGGTCTTATTAGTAAAGATGCTGAAATAATTCAGCATGACGAGTCAAGAATAAAAAAATAAAATTATGCTACCGCTTGAAGATTATTTAGTTATCGATTTCAGCCAGTTTCTTTCTGGCCCATCGGCAGGTTTACGCCTTGCCGATATGGGTGCGCGCGTAATCAAAATTGAGCGATTGGGTGTTGGCGATATCTGCCGTACACTATACACCTCAAACCTGATTATGAATGGCGAATCATCAGTTTTTCATGCCATTAACAGGAATAAGGAAAGCTTTGAAGTAGATTTAAAAAGCGAAGAAGATTGCGAAATGGTCCGCGAACTGCTAAAAAAGGCAGATGTAATGATTCATAACTTCCGACCCGGTGTGATGGAACGCCTGGGTTTCGATTATCAGTCGGTAACCACTTTAAATCCTTCAATTATTTATGGCGAAATATCAGGTTATGGAACCGCTACTGAATGGAAAAATAAGCCAGGCCAGGATCTACTATTACAATCAGTTACCGGCCTAACTTTTTTAACTGGGAATGCCGATAGTGGTCCTGTTGCCATGGGTTTATCAATTGTAGACATGTTGGCTGGGGCACATTTAGCGCAAGGACTTTTAGCGTGTTTATATCGGAAAGCCATCAAAAATGAAGGTGGATTTGTGCAGGTAAGCATGATGGAATCGGCCTACGATTTTCAGTTTGAAACCATTACCACTTTTATGAATGATGGAGGAAGCTTACCCGAGCGTTCAAAAAAGAACAATGCAAATGCATATTTAGGCGCTCCTTATGGGATTTATCAAACAGAAAACGGATATTTAGCTTTGGCAATGGGTTCAATTCCACAGTTAGGCAATTTACTAATTTGCGAGCAACTGGAAAATTACGTTGAAGTGAGCGAAGCATTTGATAAACGGGATGAGATTAAAGCTATTTTAGCCAATCATCTTCTCTCCGCAACTACCGAAAAGTGGCTTTCTATACTCGAGCCAGCCGATATTTGGTGCGCTGATGTGCTAAACTGGAATGCGTTGATGGCACACGACGGATTTAAAGTTTTGAACATGATCCAGGAGGTGGAAATGGTAGATGGTTACAAATATCAAACCACCAGGTGCCCGATCCGTATTGATGGCGAGTTGCTTATTTCATCAAAAGGATCGCCTAAATTAGGACAGGATAATGAAAAAATTATCAAAGAATTTATAACACAGCATACCACTGCAAATGCATAACCAGATAGAAACTTTCAGAATAGCCGTTCGTAAATTTGCGCCTTTTGAATCTGCCATGCAGAAATTCTGGGATCAATATTGTATGGTTTCAGGTTGTAAAATGAAGTTGGAAATGGTAGTGATGGATTTACACGAGCTTTACAACAGTACCATTGCTCAAAAAGGTTTAGCCAAAGGTGATTTCGATATTGCGCAAATCAGCACCGATTGGGTTTTAGAAGGTTATACCGATCATGATTTTGAAGTTTTAAATCCTTACATCAATAAAAATAAACCCGACGATTTTCCGAGAGGCTGGAGCAAGTCGCTATTAAGTTTACAGCGTTTTGGCTGGGAAGTAGTTGGTCTGCCTTTTCATGATGGGCCCGAATGTTTCATTTACCGCAAAGATCTGTTTGAAAATGATACCGAAAAAGCCAATTATTTAGCACAATACGGTAAAGCATTGGAAGTACCGAAAACCTGGGAAGATTTTCATCAGATCGCCAGGTTCTTTAACCGTCCACAAGATAACCTTTACGGAAGTATCTTCGCTTGTTATCCTGATGGCCACAATACCGTTTTCGACTTTTGCTTACAATTGTGGACTAGAGGAGGAAGCCTGGTTGATAAAAATAACCGCATTGACATCAATACACAAGCGGCGATTGATGGGCTTAACTTTTACCGCAAGATAGTGAACGACAAAACTGCTGTTCATCCAAAATCTGCACAATTTGAATCTGTTGCTGCAGGGATAGCCTTTTCACAAGGTGAAGCTGCCATGATGATTAATTGGTTTGGTTTTGCGGCCATGTGCGAAGTAGATGCAAATTCAAAAGTAAAAGGCAAAATTGATGTTGAACTTTTACCTTCAGCTGTTAATCAAAAATCAGCTTCTTTAAATGTATACTGGCTTTACACTATTGCGAAGGGAAGTAAAAACAAAGATATTGCTTACGATTTTCTTCGTTTTGCATTAGATAAAGAACAAGACAAACAGTTCACCTTAGAAGGCGGAATCGGTTGCCGGATATCAACCTGGAAAGATGAGCAAATCAATCAAGTTATTCCATATTACCACAAATTAGAAGCTTTACATGAGGTGGCCAACATGTTGCCTCAAAAAACAAACTGGGCTGCAATAGCGGCTATAATCGATCAGATGGTTCTGCAGGCCATAAATACCGATCAAACTACCAAAGAATTGATTCAGCTTGCACAAAACCAGATTAATGAAATTGACAAATGAGCATTGATATCAAATATAAACCAGAATTACCGAAAACCAAACAACCGATTATTATTATTGGTGCTGGCGGCATTGTGGCCGATGCACATCTCCCTGCCTATAAAATTGCAGGTTTTGAGGTTCACGGCATTGTAAACAGAACCAAAGAAAGGGCGCAGAAACTTGCAGATGCCTTTGATATTCCAAATGTGTACAATTCGGTTGATGAAGCGGTAAGGCTTGCACCTGCAAACGCTGTGTACGATTTAACCATCATGCCCGAACAATATATTGAAACGCTAAAACAGTTGCCTGATGGCAGTGCTGTACTGATCCAAAAACCCATGGGTGATGATTTTACTCAGGCAAAGGAAATCCTCGAACTGTGCAGATCCAAAAACTTAAAAGCAGCTATAAATTTTCAATTGCGATTTGCCCCATTTGTAAGTGCTGCAAAATACCTGATCGATAAAGGATTAATAGGTGAGTTATATGATATGGAAGTTCGTGTAACGATTAAAACGCCCTGGGAGATTTTCCCTCACGTAATTATTCACCCCCGGTTAGAAATCCAGTACCATAGCATTCACTATGTAGATTTAATCCGCTCGTTTTTGGGTAATCCGGAAAGTATTCTGGCTAAAACCCTTAAACATCCGGCTAAAAGTTTGTCATCATCACGTTCTACCATTTTATTCGATTATGGCGATACCATGCATGCCGTAATCAACACCAATCATGATCACGATTTCGGCCCAAATCACCAGGAAAGTTATATTAAATGGGAGGGAACAAAGGGGGCAATCGTAGCTAAAATTGGCTTGCTGATGGATTATCCGCATGGTGTGCCTGATGTTTTTGAATATTGCATTGTAGAGAATGGAAAACAAGCAGAATGGCAAACCGTTAAACTGGAAGGTTCCTGGTTTCCTGAAGCTTTTATCGGCACAATGGCCAATTTAATGCGGTACAATGAAGGTTCAACTGATGTGTTGCATACCAGTGTAGAAGATGTAATTCAAACCATGGCAGTTGTAGAAAGTGCATATAAATCGAGTGATATTGGTGGGGTTAAAGTTAAAGAGCAGTTAAAAAACTAAATGCTTAAACCTCGCAGGTTTTTAAAACCTGCGAGGTTTCGTAAAAAAGATTAAAACTATGTATTTCAAATCAACATTTTTTGAAGAATACCAATTACAGGATAAGCGCGTAACCTTAGGTCGTACCATAACTGAAACCGATTTTGTTGTGCATGCAGGCCATACCGGCGATTTTTTTCCGCACCACATGGACGCAGAATGGTGTGCTACACAGCCCTTTAAGCAAAGAATCGCACATGGAACCATGATTTTTAGCATCGGAATCGGTTTAACAGCTTCAGAAATCAATCCGGAGGCAATGAGCAAAGGATATGATAAACTACGTTTTGTAAAGCCAGTTTTTATTGGCGATACCATTCACTCCGAAATAACCATTTCTGAAAAAGGAGATAGCAAAAGGCCAGAATATGGCACCGTAACCGAGCACGTTGAAATCATCAACCAACACGGAGAAGTGGTACTTGTATGCGACCACCTTTTAGTAGTGAAGAAAAAGTAAGATAAATCGTCATTGCGAGCAGGAACGACGCGGCAATCTTTTTTGTCAATTCATCAAAAAACCAAATATAATGAACCACAGCACACAACCAGAAATTATAACCGAAGGCGATTCCTCATCAAGGAAGAAGTATTTATTGCCATTTATACTTGTAATCAGCTTGTTTTTCCTTTGGGGAATGGCACATAACCTCGATTCAATTCTGATTCCACACCTAAAAAAAGCCTGTAATTTAAATAATAAACAATCAACCCTAATTGATACCTCTGTTTTCTTCGCTTATTTTCTAATGGCTATTCCAGCCGGAATGATTTTAAAAAAATGGGGATATAAAGCCACTATGATTGCTGGTTTATTGGCATTTGCTTTCGGTGCATTCCTATTTGTGCCTGCTGCAAATAATTTATCTTACATAACATTTTTGATAGCACTTTTTATTATTGGTTGTGGCTTAACCATGCTCGAAACTTCAGCAAATCCTTATGCAGCCGTATTGGGCGATCCTGCAAAGGCAACAAGCAGATTAAATTTAGCTGCATCTTTTAACGGATTGGCAGCAATGGTTGCCCCAATGATTGGTGGTTTATTTATCCTCTCGGGTAAATCTCACACAAAAGATGAACTGGCTGCTATGACCGACGTTAGTCGAAATAACTACTTCTTGGAAGAGGCTGCATCGGTGAAAACGCCTTATATAACACTAGGAATAGTGCTATTGGTTATCGCCGCGATATTCTACTTTATAAATCTTCCCGAAATTAAAACGAAAAGCATTGATGGTGAGGCAAAGGGAAGCTTTTTCGGTTCGTTACGCCACAAACATTTAAGATGGGCTGTTATAGCACAGTTTTTCTATGTAGGCGCACAGGTTTGCGTAACCAGTTTCTTTATTAGAATGGCGCAACAGGGAGGAGGTTTTGATGAAAAAACCGCTGCATCATATTTGGTAGTTTATGGATTTCTATTTACCGCAGGCCGTTTTGCCGGTACAGCGCTTTTGCAATTTATATCTTCTCATAAATTGCTCACCATTTATGCCGTTATCTCAATTTTATTGTGTTTAGTGGCCATATTAGGCAAAGGTTCATATGTGGTTTATGCCTTGGGTGCGATAGGCTTTTTTATGTCGATTATGTTTCCAACCATTTTCGCATTAGGAATTGAGGGTATTGGAGACGATACCAAACCAGGTTCGTCATGGTTAATTATGTCTATTGTGGGTGGGGCTATTTTACCCTTTGGAATGGGAAGTTTAATCGATATGTATGGAGATAATATTCAGATCGGTTACAGCATTCCACTGGTGTGTTTTGTGATTATTCTTTATTTCGGTTTAAGAAGGTATAAAATAGCGCACAGATAATATCATCATTGCATGAGAAGCTAAAAGCAATCTGTTCTCTAATAAAGATTATTTCGAGGGTTAAAAGCACCTTGGTATTTAAAAGAAAATTAAAAATGAAATTTAGGTTTAGCAAGATTTTAATATTCATGCTGTTGTCGAACTTTTTTTTGGCTGCAAATGTTCATGCGCAACAGAATGAAAATGCTAAACCCTGGGTATTTTGGTATTGGGTTAAAGGTGCGGTTTCAAAAGCCGGCATAACAGCCGATCTTGAAGCTATGAAATCAAACGGTTTCGCGGGTGCTTATTTAATGAGCATCCAGGGACCCGATAAAATGCCTGTTTATTCGCCGCCAGCCGTACAACTCACACCCGAATGGTGGAAAATGGTTGAGTTTGCCATGAGTGAGGCGAAAAGGTTAGATCTGAAATTAGGTATGCATGTGAGTGATGGTTTCGCCCTGGCCGGTGGACCTTGGATTACACCAGAACTTTCCATGCAGAAGATGGTATGGTCGAAGATAACTATCAATAATTCAAATACTAAAATCATTTTACCTCAACCTGAATCAAAAGAAAATTATTACAAGGATATAGCGGTTTATGCGTATCCATCTCCCGTAGGGGAAAATATTTCTACCAGAACGGTTATCCCAAAAATTACAGCAAGCAATGGTGCTGATGCCACTGGTTTGGTTCAACCCGGAAATAAGAAAAACTTTGGTTCAAATGAACCATGCTACATCCAATATGAATTTGCCAAGCCTTTTACTTGCAAAACGATAACCATCAAAGTTAGTGGCAACAATTATCAGGCACAGCGTTTAGCCATCGAAGTAAGTAATGACGGCAAAGTTTTCCGTTCGATTGGGAGGTTAGAACCACCTCGTCATGGCTGGCAAGACACCGATGAAGATGTAACACACTCCATCAAGCCAACTACAGCCAAATTTTTCCGTTTTATTTATGATAAAAAAGGATCAGAACCAGGTTCAGAAGATCTGGATGCGGCTAAATGGAAGCCATCATTAAAACTGGTCAATCTGGAGCTATCATCAGAAGCGAAAATCAACCAGTTTGAAGGTAAAAACGGATCAGTTTGGCGGGTAAGCAAAAGAAGTACCGACGCTGAAATTGCCAGGAATTTATGCGTGCCGTTGAATAAAATTATTAATCTTACCCGTAAATTAAATAAAGACGGGACTTTAAACTGGAAAGCACCGAAAGGCAGCTGGACAATTTTGAGAATTGGCCATACTTCAACCGGACATACCAACGCAACCGGTGGCGGTGGAAAAGGATTGGAATGTGATAAATTTAATCCAGATGCAGTAAAATTACAATTCGATAACTGGTATGGTGAAGCTTTAAAGCATGGCGGACCCGAAATCGCTAAAAAAGTTTTGAGTGTTTTCCATGTAGACAGTTGGGAGTGTGGCAGTCAGAATTGGTCGCCAGTGTTTAATGCTGAATTTTTAAAACGTAGAGGTTACGATTTAACGCCTTATTTACCCATTATGACCGGGTTACCGGTAGAAAGTGCCGCAGTTTCTGAAAATTTCCTTTACGATGTAAGAAAAACCATTTCAGAATTGGTGGTTGATCAGTTTTATAAAACTTTGGCGCAATTGGCCAAAGAAAAAGGTGTAATATTTACGGCCGAAAGTATTGCACCAACCATGATTAGTGATGGTTTAATGCATTACAAAACTGTCGACATTCCCATGGGTGAGTTTTGGTTAAACAGCCCTACACATGATAAACCGAACGATATGTTAGATGCCATTTCTGGCGCACATATTTATGGGAAAAACATAATTCAGGCCGAAGCTTTTACTACCGTCCGTATGGATTGGAACGAAAGTCCAGCCAATATGAAAACCTTACAGGATCGTAATTATGCCCTCGGAATCAATAAATTGGTATATCACGTTTTTACCCATAACCCCTGGACAGATCGGAAACCTGGGATGACCTTAGATGGTGTTGGCTTATACTTCCAACGCGACCAAACCTGGTGGAAGCCAGGAAAAGCATGGATAGAATATGCAGAACGTACTCAAAATTTACTACAACAAGGAAAACCAGTTGTAGATATAGCCGTTTTTACCGGTGAAGAATTACCCCGCCGTTCTGTTTTACCAGATCGTTTGGTCGAAACCTTGCCCGGAATCTTTGGTGCAGATGTAGTGGCAGCTGAAAAGAAACGCCTCGCAAATGTTGGTGAACCTTTACGGCAAATCCCATCCGGTGTAACCCATTCAGCAAACATGGCCGACCCTGAAAATTGGGTAAATCCGTTACGGGGCTATGCTTACGATAGTTTTAATCCTGATGTATTGAAAACAGCAAGCGTTAAAAATGGTAATGTTGTTTTCGAAAGTGGTGCATCTTATAAAATTTTGGTAATCCCAGGCAACATGAAAATGAATCCGAATTATCAGTATATGAGTTATGGAACTGTTAAAAAACTGCTGGAATTAATTAAAGCTGGAGCTAAAATAATTGTTGGAGATAAGCCTTTGTATCAAATTGGTTTACAAAGAGTTACTGATTCCGAGTTTAAAGCTATTGTAAATCAAATTTGGGATAAAAATAGTGCGGTTAATTTTATCAAAAAGATTGCTTTAGGTACGGTTATTAAAGCTCCTTATTATGGTGAGAATTTCGATAAAATAGGAGTTAAAAAAGATATTGAGATATATGACATTGTGCCAATCGAGGATGTTGAAATTCAACCTGCAAATAATATTGCCTATACACACAGAGTGAGTGAAAAAAAAGAAATTTACTTTATTTCAAATCAAGAAAATAAGGAAAGAGACCTATATTTTTCATTTCGTGTAGCCAATAAAATACCACAAGTTTATGATGCCGTTGCGGATAAGTTAACTGATATTAATGGTTGGTCAAGTCTACGGGGGCGAACAGGCTTTACTTATAAAATCGCTGCTAATCAAAGTTTGTTTTTTCTTTTCGAAAAGGAAACTCTTAAAACTAATTCTAACAGTGGAATTAACTTGTCTAACTTTAAAACCATTCAGGATATTTCCAAATCATGGCAAGTGAAATTCGATACGGCTTATGCCGGGCCGTCAAAACCTGTCGTTTTTAATGAATTAACCGATTGGACGCTTAATGCCGATAGCCTGGTAAAATATTATTCAGGCACAGCTACATATAATAAAAACTTCACCTTTAACGGAGATCTTAAAGCTAAAATCTGGCTTGATTTAGGAGGATTTTCCAGTATTGCAGATGTTAAAATCAACGGTGTAAATTGTGGCACTTTGTGGACAGCCCCGCATCGCCTGGAAATTACCAAAGCATTAAAAAATGGAGAAAATCAAATTACCATTGAAGTAACCAATACCTGGGCCAACCGTTTAATTGGTGACAGCAAACTGCCAGAAAATAAAAGAATTACCAAAACAACTGCACCTTTCCGATTAGAAGGCAAACATTTAAATCCTGCGGGATTGCTTGGACCGGTAGTAATACAAGTGGAGAAGAAATAAGATATGAGCATTTTAAAAATTAATTTATTAATTCTATTTTCTATAGTTTCGTTCTGTGTTAATGCACAGGATAAAGCTTTGGTAAATACATCAAAATCACCATATGCCAAATTGCATAGTATCAATATGGCTGATGTAACCTGGACAAACGGTTTTTGGGCCGATCGTTTCAAGGTAGCTACAGAAACGATGGTGCCCAATATGTGGGCCATTTATAACGATCCAAAAATTAGCCATGCTTTCGAGAATTTCAGAATAGCTGCAGGATTAGATACCGGGTCTCATTCAGGGCCGTCCTTTCATGATGGCGATTATTACAAGACTTTAGAAGCTGTCGCTGTTTTATATGCTTCAACTAAAAATCCAAAGTTGAACGAAATGATGGACCAGGCTATTTCAGTAATCGGTAAATCGCAGCGTGAGGATGGATACATTTACACCAAAGCGATGATTGAGCAACGGAAAACCGGTTCAAAAAATCAATTTCAGGATCGCCTAAGCTTCGAATCATACAATATTGGCCATTTAATGACAGCCGGTTGCATCCATTACCGCGCTACAGGTAAAACCACTTTACTTAACATCGCTAAAAAAGCAACCGATTATTTATACAACTTTTATAAATCGGCCTCACCAACCTTGGCACGTAATGCCATTTGTCCATCCCATTATATGGGCGTGATAGAAATGTACCGCACCACAAAAGATCCCAGATATTTAGAACTTGCGAAACATTTAATTGCGATTAAAGGCAAAATCGACGATGGAACAGATGATAACCAGGATCGGATTCCGTTTTTGCAGCAAACCAAAGCCATGGGGCATGCCGTAAGAGCCAATTATCTATACGCTGGTGTGGCCGATCTTTATGCCGAAACCGGGAAAGACTCCTTGTTAAATACTTTAAATTTAATGTGGGATGATGTAAATCAGCACAAAATGTACATTACAGGTGGTTGTGGCTCACTTTATGACGGTACTTCACCAGATGGGACTTCTTACAATCCTGCAGATGTACAGAAAATCCATCAGGCCTTTGGTCGCGATTACCAGCTGCCCAATTTCACTGCTCATAATGAAACTTGCGCCAACATTGGTAACGTACTTTGGAACTGGCGCATGTTACAAATTACTGGTAATGCAAAATATGCCGATGTAATGGAATTGGCTTTGCACAATAGCGTTTTATCTGGGATAAGTTTGGATGGTAAGAATTTTTTATATACCAATCCACTGGCGCAATCAAATGATTTGCCTTTCAAACAGCGATGGTCGAAAGATAGAGTGCCCTATATTGCATTATCAAACTGCTGTCCGCCGAATGTGGTACGCACTATTGCCGAAGTAAGCGATTATGCTTACAGTGTTTCTGATAAGGGGCTGTGGTTTAATTTGTATGGTGGAAATAAGTTAAGTACTCAATTAGCTGATGGCAGCAAAATTTCTTTAACAGAACAAACAAATTATCCTTGGGATGGAAAGATAACAATCACCATAAAAGAGACCGCTAATAAAGCTTATTCGATGTTTTTAAGGATTCCCTCATGGACACATGATGCAAAAATTACGATTAATGGGAAAACTGAAAATATTATAGCTAATTCTGGTACCTATGCAGAAATTAATCGTGTTTGGAAAAAGGGAGATGTAATAGAATTAAACCTTCCGATGGAGGCAACATTGATTGAGGCAAATCCTTTGGTAGAAGAAAACAGAAATCAGGTAGCTGTAAAACGTGGACCGATTGTATATTGTCTGGAATCGACCGATCTACCCGGAAAACGAATTTTTAATGCATTTATACCCACTTCAACGAAATTCGAGGCTAAAACTATCAATATTGATGGAGCTGAAATGATGAGCCTGATCGGTAAAGCAAAGATAGTAGAGCCGAACAGCTGGAACAATGTACTTTACCTCCCAATCAATCGTAAAAATGAAGAAACAACAATTAAACTGGTGCCGTATTTTGCCTGGGGCAATAGAGGACATTCAGAAATGTCGGTATGGTTGCCTGTAAGTAGATAACATTAAACGCGATCGTCACTTTGAATTTATTTCAGGGTCTTATTTGTGTATTTAGACCCTGAAATAAATTCATGCTGACGGCTACTAAAAAAACAAAAATGAAACTAAAACTCCTCATATTTTTAAACTTAACATGCGGCCTTGTTGCATCTGCAACGGTTAAACCCGCATCAATTTTTACCAACCACATGGTGTTGCAACAAAAAAGCAACGTAGCCATTTGGGGATGGGCAAAAGCCTCGGGTAAAGTAAAAATTAATACCTCCTGGAATAAACAAAGTTATACCGTTACCGCTGACCAGAGTGGTAAATGGAAAGTGAAAGTTTCAACGCCATCAGCTGGAGGCCCTTATGAAATTGAATTAAATGATGGTGAAAAACTTGTTTTAACCGATATCCTGATTGGAGAAGTTTGGTTTTGTGGCGGGCAATCAAACATGGAAATGCCCATGAAAGGTTTTAAAAGCCAGCCAATTATTGGTTCAAATGAGGCAATCCTAAAATCATCAAATAAAAATATCAGGCTATATACGGTTCCTCGTTCTTCAATTATCGAACGACAAGAAAATAGCAAGCCATCAGATTGGAAATTGGCTGCGCCAGAAACTGTTTCTAATTTTAGCGCTACAGCCTATTATTTCGGTTCATTATTGAGCGAAATGTTAAATGTGCCTATCGGAATCATTAACGACAGTTACGGCGGTTCAACTATTGAGGCATGGATGTCGCCGGAAGATTTAAAACCTTATACTGAAATCAAAATTCCAATAAAAGGAGACAGTATAAAAGAAGTGAGCCGTACACCAACCACGCTATACAATGGTATGCTTTACCCGGTTATTGGTTATGGCATAAAAGGGGCGATCTGGTACCAGGGGGAATCAAATTTCGACCGTCCTGATCGTTACGAAGATTTATTTCCAGCGATGGTTTCCTCATGGCGAAAAAACTGGGAAAATGGCGAATTTCCTTTTTATTATGCCCAAATTGCAGCTTATAATTACAATTTCTCATCATTGGCCAAAGGAAGTAAAAATAATAATTCTGCATACCTGAGAGATGCCCAACGTAAATCCTTAACTAAAATACCGAATTCCGGAATGGCTGTTTTATTGGATATCGGCGAAGAAAAATCAATCCATCCAGCAAATAAAAAACAAGGCGGAGAAAGACTGGCTTACCTTGCTTTGGCACAAACTTATGGCATTAAAGGTTTTGGTTTTGCAAGTCCAAATTACGAATCTTTAACAATTGAAAAGAATACAGCTGTAGTCAAATTTCAAAATGTGCCGAATGGCTTAACTTCATTTGGTAAAGAACTGTCTTTATTCGAAATTGCAGGTATCGATCAAAAATTTTACCCTGCAAAAGCAGCTATAAAAGGAAGTAGTATAGTGGTTTCGGCCCCCGAAGTTAAAGTTCCTGTTGCGGTTCGCTACGCATTTAAAGATTTTGTAATCGGCGACTTATTTGGAAACGATGGCCTACCAGTTTCTTCTTTTCGTACTGATAATTGGAATAACTAATATGATTTTAACCAACAAGGTGCAAATAACAAGTTTTTTGGCTAAGCACTTTAATGTTCTTACAGGTATTAATTGGACAAATAACATTAACTTAAAAAAATCAGCCATTTTTCTGGTATTATTTGTGTCTTTATGGTTCATAACCCCAAATGCTTTTTCACAAGTAAAAGACAACGTAATCTGGGTTTCCCAAAGTAATAACTCCTCCGAATCAATGCCCGTAGGAGGTGGCGATATTGGCTTAAATCTCTGGGTAGAAAAGGGTGAAGTATACCTCTTCTTATCGCGCAGCGGAACATTCGACGAAAACAATACTTTGCTTAAACTGGGGCGCGTAAAACTAAATTTAATTCCAAATCCATTCGAAGGAAAATCATTCAAACAAGAATTGATTTTAAAAGATGGTTATGCGCAGATTTCAGGCGAAAATGGAAAATTAAACGCTCAAATTAAAGTCTGGGTTGATGTTTTTAATCCGGTAATCCACCTTAATGTTAAATGCAATCAAAAAATTACAACCGAAGCAAGTTATGAAAGCTGGCGTTTTGAAGACCGCATCACAAAAGGCAAAGAAAATAACCAAAATTCGTATAAATGGGCACCTCAAGGCATTGTAAAAACATATAAAGATGAAATAGCCTTTAAAAACAATACGATTCAATTCTATCACCAAAATAAACCTGAAACAGTATTTGATATTGTTGTAAAGCAACAAGGGTTGGAAGAAAGAAAGGCTGAATTATTTAATCCTTTGAAAAATTTAATCTTCGGAGGCTTAATGGAAGGCCAGAATATGTTACCCGCCGGAAACTATACCGGAATATACTTAAATACACCTTTTAAAGCCTGGAAATTAAGAAGTAAAACACCTTCAACTTCAAATCAGATTGCAATTACACTCAATACTTTAAACACGCCATCAATTGCTGAATGGAAAAAGGGCTTGAATGCTGTAAATTACAAAAATGACCAAAAAGCCAGTATAAAATGGTGGAATGATTACTTTAAAAAGAGTTTCATTTACATCAATGCTAAAGATGAAACAGCAAATCAAGCAGCAAAAAACTATCAATTGTTCCGCTATATGTTAGGCTGCAACGCTTTTGGCAAATACCCAACAAAGTTTAATGGTGGCCTTTTCACTTTCGACCCTCAGTTAACCGACACAACGTTAAAATATACGCCCGATTTTAGAAACTGGGGCGGTGGAACGCATACCGCTCAAAACCAACGCCTGGTATATTGGCCTATGTTAAAGAGCGGGGATATCGACCTGATGAAGCCTCAATTCGATTTTTATTTGAATTTATTAAAAAATGCAGAAATCAGAACAGAAGCTGCCTGGGGGCACAAAGGCGCAAGTTTTACCGAGCAATTAGAAAATTTCGGCTTACCAAACCCTGCTGAGTATGGTTGGAAACGCCCTGCCGATTTTAATAAAGGCGTGGAATACAATGCCTGGTTAGAATACGAGTGGGATACCGTTTTGGAGTTTTGTATGATGATTTTGGAAACCGAAAGCTATGGCGGCAAAAATATTGATAAATACCTCCCTTTAATTGAAAGCTCACTTACTTTTTTTAAAGAACATTATACTTATTTGGCCAAGCAAAGAGGGGCAAAAGCTTTAGATGCAGATGGTCATTTGGTTTTATACCCTGGTTCAGGGGCCGAAACTTATAAAATGGCTTACAATTCTACCTCTACAGTTGCGGCTTTGAAAACGGTTTTAGAAAGAGTGATAGAACAACCTTCTTTATCTGAAGCTAAGAAAACGGAGTGGAAAGCCATGCTGAAAACCATTCCGCCAATAAGTTTCAGGGCATTCGACGGACATACCACCATTTCTCCAGCAAAACTTTGGGAACGCATTAATAATACTGAAAGTCCGCAATTATACCCTGTATTTCCTTGGGGCATGTATGGGATACGGAAGCCTGGTTTAGATACTGCAATTAATACTTTTAAATATGATACCGATGTGCTTAAATTCCGAAGTCATGTTGGATGGAAACAGGATAATATATTTGCGGCAAGGCTCGGTTTAACAGAAGATGCTGCAAAATTAACTACTGCTAAACTAAAAGATTCAGGGAGAAGGTTTCCTGCATTTTGGGGGCCAGGTTTCGACTGGACTCCAGACCACAATTGGGGCGGATCAGGCATGATCGGTATACAGGAAATGCTGATGCAGGTTGATGGAAAGAAAATATATCTGTTTCCAGCATGGCCAAAAGATTGGGATGTTCATTTCAAACTTTATGCGCCATATCAAACCACCGTTGAAGGCAGCTTAAAGAATGGAAAATTGATAGATTTAAAAGTATTGCCGGCATCAAGGAAAGCGGATATAATAAATATGATTAACTAATCGGTATCCTCATCCCTGAACTTTTTTCAGGACTTAATCAGCATGAAAAACGCTTTTATGAATTTAGGGATACGACACAATAAAAAATAAAAAAATGGATTTACAATTAAAAGAAAAAGTGATCATCATCACTGGTGCTGCAAAGGGTATTGGTAGAAGTATTGCAGAAGTTTTTGCAAAGGAAAATGCAATTGCAGTAATCGTAGGTAGAAAAGCAGAAGACAATCAAAAAGTAGTTGATGCAATTGCCGCAAATGGAGGAAAAGCAGCGCAATTTGTAGCGGAGCTTTCAAACCCTGACGATTGCGAATCAGTTGTGAAAAATATCATGGCCAAATTTGGCAAAATCGACGGTTTAGTGAATAACGCAGGCGTTAATGATGGCGTGGGCTTAGAAAGTGGAAATTATAAAGATTTTATGGCCTCATTACATAAAAATGTAGTGCATTATTATTTGATGGCACACCATGCACTGCCAGAATTAATTAAAAGCAAAGGTGCAATTGTAAACATCACTTCTAAAACTGCAGAAACCGGACAAGGAAATACCTCGGCCTATGCTGCTGCAAATGGAGGTAGAAATGCCTTAACAAGAGAATGGGCCGTAGAGTTGCTTAAATATGGCATTCGTGTAAATGCAGTGGTGGTTGCCGAATGTTGGACACCCGCTTACGAAACCTGGATTGAAACTTTGGATAACGCGGAAGAGAAACTAAAAGAAATTACTTCTAAAATTCCATTGGAAAATAGAATGACAACCGCTGAGGAAATTGCAAATATGACGGCCTTTTTAATGTCGAATAAATCAAGCCATACCACCGGACAGATTATTCATGTTGATGGCGGTTATGTACATTTAGACCGAGCTTTGGCAAACGCATAGCGAGTTTTCAGTTAACAGTTCCCAATTACAGTTAACCGATAAATTAATTTATACAATTAACCTTCATTAAAATGAAAACCCTTACCTGTACAACACCCGGAACTTTCGAATATTCAGAAACAGCAAAACCTGAGCTTAAAAAGGACCATGCGATTATAAAAATTAAAAGAATCGGCATTTGCGGAACCGATTTACATGCTTTTGAAGGTACCCAACCTTTCTTTAATTACCCAAGAGTATTAGGTCACGAGTTATCTGGCGAATTGGTTGAAGCCGATGGAGCCACAGGTTTCAAAATAGGAGAGTCTGTTACCTTTATTCCATACTTTAATTGTGGCGAATGTATTGCCTGCCGGATTAATAAACCCAACTGCTGTGTTAAAATGCAGGTTTGCGGGGTACATGTAGATGGTGGTATGCGCGAATATTTACAGGTTCCATCAAAAACACTTTTACATGGCGAAGGCTTGAGTTATGATGAACTGGCTTTAGTAGAACCTTTAGCCATCGGGGCGCATGGTGTTCGCAGGGCAGATGTACAACCTGGAGAATTTGTACTGGTTATCGGTGCCGGGCCAATTGGTTTAGGTACGATGGAATTCGCCCGAATTGCAGGAGCAAATGTAATCGCTTTGGATATTAATGAAGACCGTTTGGCATTCTGTAAAGATAAATTAAAAGTTGCACATGTAGTTAATGCATTATCACCTGACGTAACACAACAACTTAGCAACATTACCAATGGCGATATGCCAACGGTAGTAATTGATGCTACAGGTAATCAAAAAGCAATCAATAACGCCATAAATTACATGGCTCATGGCGCACGGTTTGTTTTAATCGGACTTCAGAAAGGGGATTTAATTTTTAATCATCCTGAGTTTCATAAGCGGGAATCGACATTAATGAGCAGCAGGAATGCTACCATTGAAGATTTCGAGCATGTAATTAAATCGATGAAAGCTGGTTTGGTTAATCCCACCAATTACATTACGCACCAGGTAAAATTTGAAGAAGTGAAAGATAAGTTTGAAAGCTGGTTAGATCCAAAAAATGGTGTGATTAAAACAGTGGTTAGTATGAACTGACATGATCTATCTAATTCTAACACGGTCTTCATTCCCGCGCAGGCGGAAATTTTAAAGCACTTGCCGACTTTATCAACTAAATACATGTAAGTGATATTTTAGTTACGCGTGCACCTAAACTTGTTTCAGGATCTATCCTGTTAGGCACTCCTAAAAAGATCCTGAAACAAGTTCAGGAAGACGATGCATAAAAAGTAATCGTCCTCGTTTGTAACGAGGATGCATGAAAATGGCGATTGTATCGCCTAAAGCAATTTAGCTTTATGATTTATACAAATACTTAATAATGAATAAGTTATTATATGTAAAGTAAGATCCTAAAACAAGTTCAGGAAGACGATTGCATAAAAAGTAATCGTCCTCGTTTGTAACGAGGATGCACGAAAATGGCGATTGTATCGCCTTCAGCAATTTAACTTTATGATTTGTACAAATACTTAATAATGAATAAGTTATTTTATGTAAAGTAAAATCCTGAAACAAGTTCAGGAGGACGATCGCAGGGAAGGAATCAAAGGCGAGGAAGATCAAAGGCGAGGACTATCGCAGCGAATGACGATCAAAAGGTAGAACGATCACAGGGAATACGATCAATAATGAGGATATTGACTAATCCTAAAATAGGTTGACACTTATTTAAGGTCAAATATAATCCTTGTTGAGTAATATCGGCAAGGATTTTTTGTATACCTGATCGGGTGTTTTGTAACCTAATGAGAGGTGTGGCCTTCTGCTATTGTAAAGACCTATTGCTTCTCGGATTAATGTCCTGGCCTGATCAATGTTTTTGGGTTTGACGATAATGAACTCATACTTGAGAATCCCGTTTATCCGTTCTGCCAAAGCATTTTGATAGCAATCGTATCCATCGGTCATGGATGGAAGGATTCCGTTGCTGGATAGTATCTCCTGATATTGCGAAGAACAATACTGTAGTCCCCGATCAGAATGGTGAATCAGTTCCTGAGTAGTTGTACGTCCTTTTATTGCCATCTTCAATGCTACCGACACCCCGTCGGTATGGAGGCTTTCATGCAGGTGATAACCAACTATCTTTCTGGAGAATGCATCTGTAACCAAGCTTAAGTAGCCCGTTTTTTCTGCCGTATCGATGTAGGTTATATCACTAACCCAGAATTCATCTGCACGAACGGCCTTGCGGTTTTTATATAAGTTAGGGTGTTTATGTAACCAATGTTTTGAGTTTGTTGTCTTTTGATAGGAACGCCTCGGCTTAATCAGCAAATGCTCCGAACGCAGAAAGGCGAACAACCCATCCCTACCTATCTTAATCCCTTTATCAACAAATACCCCCTTAAGCTGATGGTACAGTTTTCTAGTGCCTAGTCTGGGTAAACTCATGCGTTCTTGCACAACAGCAAGTTTAACTTGTTGCAGTTTCTTAAGCCTTATGTTGGCACGCTGTTCCCGCTGATAATATCCCTGGCGACTGATCCCAAACAATCTGCAGGCCTTTAAAAGGCTTACTTTTCCTTGGCTTTTGAGCCTTTGGACTGCTTGGGTAAAGGCTTTTTTGGCAAAGGGATGCCGTGTTCCTTTTGCAGGATATCAAACATGGTTGTATAGATCAGGTTTCGGTCCTGTTCATTTTTTAAAGCTGTTTCAAGTTGCTTGATTCGTTGCTCCGGGGTAAGTTCTTTATCCTTATCCATGCTATACTGTTTTGGAAGGGTCCAATCTAAGTTACCATGTTTTCTTAACCAAACCAAAACAGTGCTCCGCCCCTGGATACCGTAATGTTGCTGGGCTTTTTTATAAGTGAGCTCGCCTTTTTCAACCTGTTGAACAACCTGCAATTTAAAGGCAAGGCTGTAATCGCGCTGACTGCGCCTGATGATCTTTTTGCTGTGTTTTTTCATAATAAGTCAACTTGTGTGTCAACTTATTTTAGGACGGGACATATGTAATAAAAAAGCCGATAATCGTTTAATTACCGGCTTTTTTATCGAACATCGTTAAAACTATTTATAAAAAACCTCGTTCCAATGCAATTCATTCCTGAATTGATTGATCTTGGTATCAGCTCCAATATTTACATATTCTAAACCAGCAATATTGGCAAAATCCAATAAATGTTCAGTAGTTAAATTCTGACTATAAGCAGTATGATGTGCACCACCAGCATAAATCCATGCGGCACAACCGGTTTTCATATCAGGGAGTGGTTTCCACAATACACGGGCTACCGGTAAGTTTGGTAAATCATGTTCAGCCTCAACAGCTTTTACTTCATTTACCAATAAACGGAAACGGTTGCCCATATCAATTAAAGATGCGTTTAATGCATCGCCACCAGCAACATTAAAAACTAAACGTGCAGGATCTGCCTTTCCTCCAATACCCAATGGATGTACCTCTAAACTTGCTTTTCCACTCGCCAATGAAGCATCAACCTCGAGCATATGCGAACCTAAAACCATCGAATTTGCCGGATCGAAATGATAAGTATAATCTTCCATAAATGCATTGCCGCCTGCTAAACCTGCGCCCATTACCTTACAGGCACGTACTAAAGCTGCAGTTTTCCAATCGCCTTCACCTGCAAAACCATAACCATCGGCCATTAAACGCTGTGCTGCAATCCCAGGTAATTGAATCATACCATGTAAATCTTCAAACGTATCAGAGAAACCCTTAAAGCCTCCATCTGTCAAGAATTTTCTTAAACCCAATTCAATTTTCGCGGCCTCGTAAACAGATGAATGTCTGGCACCGCCAACTTTTAAATCGTCGGCCATTTCGTAAGTAGCTTCATATTCTTTTACTAATGTTTGAATCGAATCTTCACTTATTCCATTAATAACGGCTACTAAATCACCTATCCCATAAGTATTTACGGCAAAACCAAATTTCATTTCAGCTTCTACTTTATCTCCATCTGTAACGGCAACATAACGCATATTATCGCCAAAACGGGCAAATTTAGCCCCTTGCCAATCGTGCCAGCCAGCAGCGGCCCTGCACCAGGTATCAATCTGTTTAGCTACTTCTTCATCCTGCCAATGGCCTACAACCACTTTTCGATCTTTACGCATACGCGAAACCATAAAACCAAACTCACGGTCGCCATGCGCACTTTGGTTCAGGTTCATGAAATCCATATCAATGGTATTCCATGGAATATCACGGTTAAATTGCGTATGTAAGTGCAATAATGGTTTTTGCAAAACATTTAAACCCCTGATCCACATTTTAGCAGGAGAGAAGGTGTGCATCCAGGTAATTACCCCAATACAATTTTCATCAATATTGGCTTGTTGCAAGGTTTCGAAAATCTCTTCGGTTGTTTTTACAATTGGCTTGTACACTACCGAAACAGAAATTTTTCCATTCTGGTTTAACGAATCGGCCACTTGTTGTGCGTGTTCTGCTACTTGTTTTAAGGTTTCTTCACCGTACAAATGTTGAGTACCTGTAATAAACCAAACTTGTAATTTTTTTAAATCAATCATTACTATTTATGTTATTTTTAATTTATTCAATGCCATGGTCTGTGTCCTCACAGACCATTATGTATATCTTTTAAAGCCTACCACTCTTCTTCCTCGGTCTGTATCCTTAAAGACCATTATTCATATTCTTTTTTTGAAAAGCAAGGTTCTGTATTTCATCGGTTAGGGTAGTCCTGCTTTCCGTTTTATTCACCCACCTGCGGTTGGGTTCATGCTCACTCCAATCAGGTTTAGGTTACTTAGGTAAACCTTACCCTGTTAAACCCGACAGCAGCGGCAGCTCCCGATTCTTTATCGGGACTATAGCGAATGGCGGGGCTTTCGTTCCCCAAGCACTACTGTACCTGCTTTCCAAAACTTATTATGCAACGCTATTTCTGCACCCAAGACTAAAGACTTTAGACTCGTGACTAAAAACTACCTCAACGCTGTCCATAATAAGCACTATCACCATGTTTTCGCTCATAGTGTTTTTCAATCAGCGAATCTTTCAGCTTCGGTGCCTTCGGATTGATCTGTTCGGTTAACAAAGCCATTTGCGCTACAGTTTCCAAAACAGCACTATTGTAAACCGCTTTCTCGGCCGTTTTTCCCCAGGTAAAAGGAGCGTGGTTCCCCACCAAAATCATTTCCACTTCTTGATAACTTAAACCTAAACTTTCAAAATGGTTCATAATTTGGAAACCCGTTTCGTACTCGTAATTTCCTTTGATCATTTCATCAGCCATTGGTGGTGCACATGGAATATCAACTGTTAAATGGTCGGCATGGGTTGTTCCAAATATTGGAATTGCCCTTTGTGCCTGTGCCCATGCTGTACCGTAAGTAGAATGTGTATGCACAATTCCACCAATTTCTTCCCAATGTTTATATAAAACGGCATGGGTTTTAGTATCTGATGATGGGCGTAAACTTCCTTCCATGGTATTTCCGTCAAAATCTACAATGACCATTTTCTCTGGCGATAAATCCTCATAAGGTACACCACTAGGTTTAATGGCAAAAACACCTTTCGACCGATCTGCAGCACTCACATTTCCGAAGGTAAAAAGTACCAAGCCCAATTTTGGCAACTGCATATTGGCCTGGTAAGCCTGTTCTTTTATATCCTGATAGTTGCTCATGATAGATAAGGTTTTACATCTTTTTTATTGTATTTTTCCAGGTATCTGCCTAATCCCAAATATTGTTGGTAATGCTGGCGGTAAAGTTTCTGCTTTTTAATATTAGGCTTATATTCTTTCTCAAATCCAGTTCCCATGGCCGCCATTGCTGCTTCAATGTTTGGATACACACCGGCTGCTACCGCTGCAAACATCGCTGCACCTAAGGCACAGGTATGCTCAAAACGGTGAATTCTGATTGGCATTTCCAATACATCAGCCATCATTTGCATAATATAGGCCGATTTTTTAGCTACACCACCAATACCAATAATGCCTTTAACAGGCACACCTTGCTCTTTAAAACGATCTACAATAGCTTTGGCACCAAAACATGTTGCGGCAGCCAATGCACGAAAGAAACGTGGAGCGTCGGTTCCTAAACCCAAACCCGTAATTGCGCCTTTAAGTTCCTGGTTTGCATCTGGTGTTCTGCGACCGTTTAACCAGTCTATTGCCAGCTCAGCATAATCGCCATCGGGTAAGGCAGCAGCTTGGGTACTTAACTTTGCAATTATTTTCCCTTCCAATTCTGCCTTTAATGCATGAGCAGTAGCTTCATCAATCACTTCAGATTCGGCAAGTAAATGATTTAGAGGCCAACTGATTAAATTCTTAAACCATGCATAAACATCACCAAAAGCAGATTGACCAGCTTCTAAACCAGCCATACCTGGTATTACAGATCCATTTACCTGCCCGCAGATACCATTGATTAATTTTCCGTGTAAATCCTGGTTCGGTGCCAACAGGATATCGCAGGTACTTGTACCCATTACCTTACTGAGGTAATAGGGCTCAATTTGCCCGCCAACAGCCCCCATATGTGCATCAAATGCACCAACGCCAACTATAACATCTTTACTTAAGCCGAGTTTTGTTGCCCATTCTTCGCTTAAGGTACCAGCAGCAATATCAGAAGTATAAGTATCGTTAAATAATTTTTCTCTAAATCCAGCTAAAAGCGGATCAAGGCTGCTAAAAAAATCTTCTGGAGGTAAACCGTCAAATTCTTCGGCCCATAAGGCTTTATGCCCAGCGGCACAACGGCTGCGTTTCATTTCCTTAATGTCGTTTCCACCACAAAGTAAAAATGGGATCCAGTCGCAATGCTCAACCCATGATGCTGCACCTTTTTTAATAGTAGAATCTATCCTTAAAATGTGTAATAATTTAGCCCAAAACCATTCAGACGAGTAAATTCCGCCCACGTATTTAAGGTAATTGGTGCTGAACTTTGTAGCATGTTCATTAATCTCGGCTGCTTCTTTAACCGATGTATGATCTTTCCAAAGCACAAACATAGCATTTGGATTCTCTTCAAAATCTTTAGTCAATGCAAGGGGAGTACCTGTTGCATCAACTGCCACAGGACTAGAACCTGTTGTATCAACTGAAATTCCTTTTACCAGGTGTGCAATTTCTGCTCCACCGGCTTTTTCAAGGCAATCTTTTATCGTGTGGGTTAAACCTTCAATATAATCTAAGGGGTGCTGGCGAAACTGATTTACAGCGGGCTTACAATATAAACCTTTCTGCCATCGTGGATAGAGGAAAACAGATGAGGCAATCTCTTTTCCGTTTGCGGTATCGACTAGAACAGACCGGACAGAATCCGTCCCGTAATCTACTCCAATTACATAATTTGCTGTGCTCATAACAATAAATAAATGTCTAATTAACGTTTATTTATTTGAATTAAAAAATTTAATTGATTTTTTAATCCGAAAGCTTGATTGTAAGTGGATATAGCATATATAAGTTTGATTTATATATTCATCATTATATAGTATGGATGTGTTTTTTCGAGAAGAATGTGACCAAGTTTGCTGATCTTAAAGAATTATAAGTAATTGTTATATAAATACTAGCAGTAAATGGAATTTTGCGAAGTAAATTACAGCCCAAATAATAGCCATAGAGAAAGATGCGGCACTGAAATGTTCCGTGCCGCATCTTAATATGTACTAACTTAATTTGCGCTCACCTTTATCGAAGAAATATTATCATCAAAGTTTTCATCTGATAAGCAAGTGTTATCGGCCGTAAGTGTTATTGATGGCCCTGTAAAATTGTCGCCCTGATAAAGCTGTATTTTAATACCCGAAGGAACTGAAATAGAAGATATGGCATCGTTTGTTACACCAAGAGCAGCCAACTGTGCTGTGGTATAATTTCCTATCGGGAGTTGTTTTGCCCAGCCTTTATACTGGCATTCTTGAAATACGGATGCTTTTCTGGTTTTGTAAACCCTTACCCAGTCAATATCCATAAAATCAGGGTAGGTTCCTGTAAAACGATCTCCACCAAATCCGGTAATTTCCTGACTAAAAATAAGGTATTCGCTCGTATGAGAAATAGCAGTACTGGTGCGCCATCTCTCCACGCCATCAACATAAAATATATAAGCCGAAGATGTCCATTCCACACCAAAAGTATGAAAGCCATATTGAAGTCCGCTTATGGTTTCCAATGATCCAATAGTTTGATGATCAGCACCATAACCATTCCAATGTAGGTTGTGGCGGGCAATATTAGCTCCATTAGCCATATGGTGCTCAAAAACATCAATTTCAGTTCCAGAAACACCTGGATCATTTGTATTACCATAGGTGGGTGATTGTATCCAGAAAGAACAATGCGGACCAACTGTTCGATTTACAAGCACACGGCATTCAAAATAACCGTATTTCTGTAAAAACGAGTTTTGAGTCGAAATCTGACTCGCGGTAAAGCTATCACCGTTTCTTTTTGCCGCTAACCTTAAAATGCCGGCCCCACTTACTGCATACGATACATTTGAACGCAGAATTGTTGCATATCCTCTAACCGTATTTTCGGCCCTGTAGTTCCAGCGGGCATTAAGTGGACCAACGCCATCAAAATTATCTTCCAATGTTAACGTGTAATCATCAAGGTTAACGGAGCTGGCAGTCAATTCGGTTTGTGCCTTTGCCGAAATCTTTTCTTTGGTTGAAATGGTTTTTTCCTGATTGCTCTTTTTACAACTGAACAAACATGCTCCGATAAGGAGTGTTGATAGAATTTTTTTCATATTGGTAATTGATTTATAAGTGGTTATCCAAATCTACCGAACATAAAATTTACAGTAGGGGTAATATTATAAAGGAATAGGGGGATTTTTCTAAATAGTAACTTTTATCGGATGCCCATCCATTTTAATAAAAATTGAAAAAACCGTGTTGGAAATACTTAAGTGTACATTAAATACAAGTTGCTTTTTTCCGTACCGAATAAGAAATGAATACTATGACTTATAATAGGGAGAAAAAAAACTGTTTTTAAAACAAAAAGGAAGATCAATTGATCTCCCTTTTTCTATAATCCAGCTAGGATTTGCACCTAATGTGGGGCACTTAAAAATGTACAAACAATTGATGTTAAACAATTTAAGCTTCCCTTAATAACAACCAATATTCGAATTTTCGAGGTATTTAAGGAACCACTATCTCAAAAGTTAAAATATAAAACAGAATAAGTTATTGGCATATGCTACTAATTCTTGAATCTTTTAATTGCTTCGGTAGAAACAGGAGTGAAAAAATTTACGAGGTTACCGTCCGGGTCACGTAACAATAGGGATTTATTTCCCCAGGGCATTATTGTAGGCATTTGCACAATGTAAGGTTGAAGAAAGTCGGCTAGCCTATGATATTCACTATCTACATCCTCAACCATAAATTCTATGATTGCCGTTCTATTTTGGGCAGCTTTTGCAACTTCCTCACCTCCAAAAAACTGTAAGGTTCTTGTACTTCCTATCGCAAGTGTTGCTGCCTTGGTTTTTATCTCTGCAAAATCATCAGTGTGTTGTAATACCGGCATCTTTGTCAATCGCTCATAAAAGTTAACTAGCAATTTGACGTCTTCAGTAATAATTCTAATCGAAACTAAATTCATAATCCTAATTTTTGTGTAATCGTGTATTGGCCTTCGCCATTGCAAAGATAAATTAGGGTTAAGACAACAGTGTGTCAGGGGTATCAAAGTTTTTTTTCTTTTCTTCTAAGTACTCTGCCAGGGTTAGTTTGTGTGGTTGAAAACTCGAATCAAGCTTTTTAATTTTTTGAATTCTCTCTAGGCTAAACATTCTAAAATCTTTTCTCAACCTACAAAAAGCAATCAACAGCCAACTTTCTTTTAGGCTGAAATACAGCGCAAATGGCTCAATTTCGCGTTGAGTAAGCTCCCCTTTAAGATTTGATCGGTATGTGATTTCGAGCAGACTAAAAGAGGTGAGCGCATTTTGAATCAATGTCAGTGAATTACTTTGATGATTATGAAAAATTGCTGGACTAATCGCTATTCTATCAGATAGCAATGTCACTTTTTCTTTTGTTAAATGTTGGAGTACAGATTTTATTTTGCTGATCGCTGCCTGGTATTCTCTGCTTAGTGATGTGTCGGAACCTTTAAATAGAATCTGTTCAGCAGTGATTAAAGCACTGGCTTCATTTTCTGTGAACATTATAGGTGGAACCCTATATCCATCCATTAGACTATAGCCTTTGCCCTCCTCCTTATTAATGGGAATACCTGCTTGTTCCAACGCTTTTACATCACGATAAATAGTTCTGACACTTACATCAAACCTGTCGGCAAGCTCGCTGGCGGTCAACAATCGTTTGCTCTGCATTTGTGTGATAATTGCCGTAAGCCTTGATATTCGCTTGATATCAGCATCTTTCATTTTTTAAGGCTTTTAAGTGAAATTGGATTAAGATTTAACGCTTTAAAGATACATAAGACCGTCAAGAAAATTGATCATCAACATCAAATTATCAAAATGGTAGTTTTAATAATTGTTGTAATTATAGCTAAAGTTTGTAGAGGAAATTCAACATCCGATATTGGATTTCATTTATGATGTAGCTTACAGAGTTAAAACTCAATGTTAGGATTTTTTCGATGGGATTGAAATTATTCTAAGATATGGTGAGAAAATTTGTTTTAAAAACAAAAGGAAGATCAAATTGATCTTCCTTTTTCTGTGATCCCGCTGGGATTCGAACATAGTCCGAAAGCATGCGTTTAATCAATATTTATTGGTCTTTAGGTTCGATACTCACCTAATGACTCACCGCTTTTTGTTTCTTTTTTTACTGCAAATACTTTAGTATAAAAGTAATTTTTATTTTTGAATCTTAAAGCAATATTTTAAAATTCATCTAAGATCAATCTCTGGGATTTTTAGGATTTAGTAGTTCAATTTCTCTAGACACCAGCTGTCTTTGCTGCATAATTATTCAGGTATTCAATATTTGTTAGTAAATAATCTTACATGGTTCGATACCCATCTTTGTCGTAAATTAACACTTCCTTTTTAGCTCGCCTCATACCCATTTGGGTATTCATGCTTCGTCGATCATTTTCTATTTCCGGTATAGGCCAAGTACAACGCAAACATTAATTTGTTCTCAGGGACATTTAAGTCTAAAGGCTGCTCTACCGCCTGTGGGTTAGTTCCCATCCTTTTTAAGTTTGCCATCATCTGATAAGCATCACAGGTGTTGCGGCTAAATCTGTCCGATTTGGTAAAAAGGAGGAAATCCGACCGGTGTGGATATTCCGACCCATACTACACCACCCATTCCGAGGCATAGTGCACCAGTCATTCCGAGCCAAAGTACACCAGTTTTTGTTTGAGGTAATAAAATATTCCGAGGCAAAGTGCACCATTTTTGGTTCATTTCAGGATTATTTTTCTCTGCCATTCCGACACATACTGCACCACTATATTTAACCATATCATGCAATTGGGCATAGTTTAACCCGTCAATTATATAGGTTTGGTAAGCATCAAGCTTACCCCTGTAGATATGGCGAACAAACTGCTCAGCATGAATAAGATTAGACAGATACTCATTTTCCTCGATCAGGGCGTCTCCCAACGGAAAATAGAAAAAGAGGTCCGGGTCAACAGGCGTACGATCGCGAGTTACCTGGAAAAGTTCAGATCGACAGGTTTGACCTTTAATGGCTTGCTAAAGCTATCTGATAGGGATATCGATGAGATTCTTGGCCTTGTAAAGGAAGAGGTAATGGAGGATGCTGACCCCAGGCGGGTTCATTTCCTTGAACATTTGGAATATCACAATGAACAGCTCGCCTCCAAAGAAGGCGTAACCAGGTTATTGCTGTGGGAAGAGTATATTACCAATTATCCGGAAGGGTTTCAATATTCCAGATTCTGTGATCTGCTGCAGGAACATAACCGGGCCTCGAAGGCCGTTATGCATTTTGAGCATAAGCCAGCTGAGATGATGCAGGTAGATTTTGCCGGTGCGCCATTGCATTATCTGGATACTTCTACAGGAGAACTCGTTAGCTGTCCGGTGTTTCTTGCCATTCTTCCCTTTAGCGGTTACGGTTATGTGGAAGCACTTGTAGATGCGAAGTTACCCCAGGTTGTATCAGCATTGAACAAAGCACTCATCTATATTGGTGGTGTACCCAAAGGCGTAAAATCGGATAATATGAGGCAGTGGGTATCCAAAAGCTCAAAGTATGAACCTGTCTTTACCGAGATGCTGGAGCAATGGGCCAATCATAACAAGATTGCGCTTTTTGCTGCACGCCCGTATAAGCCAAAGGACAAGCCAAGCGTAGAGAACTTTGTGAGGATAGCCTACATGCGCATCTATGCGAAACTTAGGAACCAGACCTTCTACAGCCTTAAGGAATTGAATGCAGCGATCATGATTAAGCTGAATGAACATCACCAGCTTAGCTTCCAGCGCAAAAGTTTCAGCCGCTATGAGCTCTTCCATAATAATGAGTCCGCACTTTTGCAGCCACTTCCCGAATCACCTTTCTTTATCCAGCACTACACCAGGGCAAAAGTTCAGAAGAATTACCATGTGGTTATTGGTGAGGACTGGCACTATTACAGCGTTCCCTTTAGATATATTGGCAAAGAGGTCAGGATATCATATTGTATGGACAGCGTTGAGATCTTTCATAATTGCACGCGGATTGCCATACACGTCCGGAGTTTCAGAAAACACCATTTCACCACGGTAAGGGAACATATGCCTGAAGCTCATCAATCCTTTTCGGATGAAAAGGGATGGGATCCTGAATATTATCTGAAACAGGCTGAAAAAGCAGGTCAGAACACTTATGACTTTATTCAGAAGCTGATGCAGAGCAATCCCGTCATCCATCAATCATATGCTGGCTGCGCTGGACTGATGCGGCTCTTGAAAGCCTACGGGGCGGCAAGAATGGAAGCTGCCTGCAAAAGAGCACTCACCGGGCACAGGTTTAAATACACTGTAATAAAAAACATCCTTGACAATAATATGGACATGGTCAAGGAAACAGAACAGAAAGAATATAAGACACCACTACACCAGAACGTGAGAGGAGCCGAAGCATACAAAACCAACTAATAAAGATCAATATGAATACACAGAACACAGCAGATCAGATGAAAAGCCTAAGGCTCAGCGGAATGGCCAGGCGCTATGAGGCAACACTACAATTGCCAGTACACGAAATCCAAGACCCACATTCAATGCTTGCCATGCTTGTCCAGGCAGAAATCGAGTACCGTGAGCATGCAAGAACAGAAAAATATCTCAGGTTCAGTAAACTTAGATATCATGCACTTCCCGAAGATATACTCTGTACCTCCGAGCGTGGCATTACCCGTGAACAGGTACTAAGACTATCGGACGGCACTTTTATTGAACGTGGTGAAAATGTGCTCATTACGGGCGCTACCGGGTGCGGCAAAAGTTTCCTCGCCTGTGCACTGGGACGCAGTTCCTGCCTACTTGGATTCCGTACGCTATATTTCAGTATGAATAAGTTTCTGGATGCTCTTGCCCAGGCAAGGCTCGATGGAACTTACCTCCGATGGATTAAGGGGATATCCTCAAACAGGCTACTGATATTAGACGACTTCGGGCTTAAGCCCCTGAGCAATGATGCCAGGATTGCAATACTTGATATTCTGGAGGATAGATATGGCAACGGTGCGACAATAATAACCTCGCAGCTGCCAGTGGATAACTGGTATAACTTTATAGATGAACCCACACTTGCAGATGCAATTATGGACAGGCTGTCAGCATCTGCTCACAGAATTGCACTTACGGGCAAATCCATGAGAAATAAAAAAAATCATTAAGTTTACAGAATATCGCTTTGTCCAAAAGTGATATGGTTTAAAGTTAGTGCTAAAGCCAGAACCAAACTGGTGCACTATGCCTCGGAATGTGGTGTACTTTGTTCGGAATAATCACGGTGTTTACGCAAATAGGTGGTAAGCTTAATCCATTCTGGTCGTTTGAAAGATTTCGCAGAATGGTCTTCTGTGAAAATTTTTAAAATGCTAATGTCATGCAGTTTGCAGTAGTTAGTTAGCATCTCCTGCTGAGCTCTTAATGAATAACCCCTTAATGCTTGTTCATCTGTACTTACACAGAGGTATAAAATTGCTGTTTTCATATTAATTTTCTTGCAATGATTACACAGCGAAATGCATTTACCAAATCTTGGCAAGGTTACATTATAGTAGATTGGGAAATACTCTAGTAGAGATAAATAATTAAAGAGATTAAGCAGTAGTTGTATACGCGAATATTAAGGACAAAGACCAAAATTTGAAAACTTACAAGAGGTGGAAGTGTTAGGTTTTAGGTAGCTTAGCCAATTTCGAATCCTGTTAAAGCCTTGTTTATCATTGCTTTTATCTTCAAATGACTTTAAATGGATAGCGATGTTTTTCCAAAATAAAAAATACGACTGCTAACGTAATACAGTATCCGAGATGTTGTTTTTAAAAATGTATTAACTTTATCAAAATCTAACATTATTAGTTTTTGCTTGCATTTAAATTCAAGTAAATGAGATTTGGAGATTAACACATTATTATATGAGCCTATATTTCTTAAGTCAGCGTGAACTCCAAAGAAAATTAAAAGCGTTCTCAAAGTTGAACCTCGCCATGACGCCCTATTCAAAAGTTCTGGATATAGTACGTAAGGATTTTTTGTTGCCGGTGACAATAGCGCAAATTCATTCCGGCCAATATGTGGAGCGAATCAGGATAAATTCTGAGCCTAAAGCTTTTACCAGGAAGGATGAGATATCTTATATCAATGATCCTGCGTTAATCAAAACTTTCGGAAGGGCGAATGCACCCGGAATGTCAATGTTTTACGGTTCGGTGATGAGTAGCAGGGTTAGTTTGCCGATGATTCCCGCACTTGCAGAAACCGTGACTGAACTTCAGGGAATAAATAAAGGAGTGTCCACTAAGAAAATGCTGATCACGCTTGGCAAATGGAAGGTAAAAAAGGATTTGATTTTAGCAGAGTTGGTATTCAATAGACAAGCGGCGACCATATCTGATGATACCAAGATGGCATATGAGACGCAACTTGAAAATCTGGCAAAAAATCACACTGAATTTCAATTGAAACAGTTGGTTACGCTGCTTGAATTTTATTCAGAACAGTTCGCGAAACGATCAGATAATCATCAGGATTATAAGATTAGTGCAGCATTTACGGATCAGATATGTAAAATCAAGGGTATTCAAGGTGTTATCTACCCAAGTGTGCAAACAGAATTTGAGGGGACAAACGTCGCACTTACTCCCGAAGCTGTCGATACTTGTTTGGAACTGGAGGAAGCGCTGATACTTTCAGTCGACATTCGCAATGGTAAGACCTTTATCAATCAGCATTTTCGGACAGGGTTATTAAGGCCAGGTCAGGAATCTTTTAGCTATGGAAAAGTAGAGGGTGCGGATCAAGAGGTCATCGAGCAATACTTTTTAGGCAACAACGAGGCCTTAAAAGCTTGGGCAGGGAGAAGGGAAGCGGCACAAACTGGTGAAACTTATACGGCGGATCAACTTAAGAATAGGGGACACCAGCATTGAAACATCCAATGAATTCGCACGACAAAAATAAATAGAAATGAACCTTGCATCTGCGGTAGTGATGTATATTTTACATAGAATACCCAAGACTCTCATTACTTTTTTATCGGTTTGAAGATAGGTAAACATTCATCATGGCTTTTAGAACTAACAATTACCCCTAAGCATTGGCTAAATTCCCCGTTTTCATGCTGTTATTGGTTAAATATGGCGTCCACGTTGGATGGAAAATCTTCTTTTATTTCATTGATCAGCGATTCCATACTTATATTTTTTCCTCCGCCCCCCAAGGCTAACTTGTCGATTGCATTATACCATTGGGACTTTCGTGAATTTGCGTTTACAAGTATGCTTGGATCACCGCCTGCGCGTTTCCAAATATCGTCCTGATCGGGTCCCTGTGGGTACAGTTCTCCCAAAGTATTAACAAGCTGTTTTTTAAATTCGGTAGTATATATGTTTTTATTAGCGGGCATATCTACCATCAACTCGTCAAGCATCGAGAAGGTGAATGCAGCTGCATGGGCTGCGGCGATTGGCTGTGAGCCGGTCGCATCAGCGTCTTCTTTTTTGTCCAACAGGTCTGATATGCCTCTTATTTCTATCGCATTCACGGTATAGGGCCTGGCTGCTACCAGAAAACCAATTCCCTCCATATCTACAGCTATTGCCTCACTGCAATATTTCGATATGATATTGAAGGTTTCCGATCGGGTTGATGAAATTACTTTCTCTCCAGCGGCGATGGGTTGGACAAATGCATTTGGAACTCTATTTGCACTTGTATCCAGTTTTTTTGCCCAGGAGCCTTCACGCTTCAGATGTTTTGCGATCTGTTCCAATCTATAGGATGCTGGCATAGTATCAAATCTTGGCATAAACTCGTCTTTAGCTTTGCCTACCTCAAAGCCAATTACTTTGGTTGAGGCGACTACATCACCTATTTCCACATCTTTTATCCCTCCCGCCACACCAACAAAAAAGGTGAAATCTGGTTTGAAATGTGCTATGGCCCTTCCAGTTTCCTCCGCGGCCCGGTTGTTTCCTGCTCCTGCCTCAACAATCATGACATCGAATGGGTGACCTTCGTTGAGATACTGTCCTTTTTTATATTTGGAGCCCGTTAACGGATGGGTATCGACGTCCGTCTCTTTCAGGTATTTTTCTACCGCTTGAAATTCAAGGCTTAATGCTGTTATGATTAATATTTTCATGATCAGTTTTTAAAATAATTCTGTAGTTCTTTAACAATTGAATTTCCAGGAAATTCGTCATTGATTTCCTTAATCAGTTTTTTGACGTTAATATTCTTGCCGCCACCGCCATATCTTAATAAGTGTATTGCACGTCGCCAATTTTCTTCTCTACTGTTCTGATTGACCAGTTTGCTTGTATCACCGCCCGCACGCTCCCATATTTCCTCATCTTCAGGCCCTTTCTTATATAAGTTTTTCACAGTCTCAAACAATGCAGTGTATGCAGTATCATCGGTTATGTTATCTCCAAAAAGATGCCCGTGCAAAAGCTTGTCAAAAATATTCAGGTGTAAAATTCCCTGAACTTTATTCAATGCGATTTTGAATGAAGAATTTCCCTTGCTTTTTTGGAAAATAGCTTCTGCGGCTTTGGCATAATTTCTAGATGATACCATATTTCCTAATCTTGCAGATGTTATTTCTGCAATGCTGCCTACGTAGTAATTAATATAGTCTGCAAGGAATTGGTCTTTAAGATTTGGAATGATCTCAAAATAGTTAATTCCTGCATTCAAGTCTGCCCTATATTTAGAAAGGTACGTGGTTACGAATCCATCTGAAGACATTACTGATAGAAGTTCTGGCTCAATCCGTTCTGCGAAAGATGATTTAGTTGCAATCTTTTCTGCCATACCGAGTGCGGTAGCTTGAAGAAAAAATGGTCTGTAAGGCAATGGCACGGCTTTCCAAAATTCTGTCCGGTTAGCATAATCGGTAATATCTGAATAAGCGGATTGACTGAAAAGGGTCATTAGTTGGTCAGGCAAAAATGTCTTCTGTAGAATAAGATCGTAAAGTTGTTCTGCTTTAGCTGCGATATCTGTTACTCCGAATTCAAGTTTTTTACTTTGTTGTAATGTAGCATTCCAAATCTCAATCCAGCGGCCATCAGAAACATCCAAACTCTTCATCAATAGGGGTTGCTTGATTATTCTTGGCGTAATCAGCTCAAGTAATCTGGCGTCTGGATTCGCTAAGCTCAGTCCCAATAGTTTTTCGTCAGAAATCTTTGGAGCGATTAGCAACGTCCCAAAAGATTGTTTTAGGGTCAGATCCTTTTCCACCTCAAGCTGTTCTTTCAGGGCAGCCTGAGGTTGAAGGTGAGATAAGCTAACGGTGGCGTATAGTGTATTCCATTTTTTTTCTTTTACAAAGGGTTTGAGATTCAATATTACCGATGTGTCTAATTGCTGGGGAATAGATGCAGTCAGTTTGTGCTCTAGTTTTGGGTCGCTTTTAAACAGTGCAAACAAAGCAGCTAACTTTGTTGTAGCCGATTTGAGCAGTTCCCAGATGGATTCAATTGATCTTGGGTCCGCGATTGAATGATCCAATCCCTTTTTGATACTTTTTGTCCACCAATTCGAACCTTCAGATTCTGCTGTTAACTCTAGTAGCCCATTTATAGCTACAGTGTCAAAAGGTATGATCCTTAAAAATTGGTTGCTAACAAATGAGCTGGTGCAGGATGACAGTGAAGCTTCAGCGTTTGGAAAGCCTTCTAGGTCTAGATTTCTTAGCGCCTTGATTTTATAATCTTTTCCCTGGTCTATCAAGTTGCAGAGTTTCTCCAGCACGGTCTTTTTTATATCAATACCACTTTGTGCCTGGGGTGATATTTTTGCAATCAATCTCAATAATTGCCTAAGTTCATCAGGTGCCAGCGTTTCTAACTGCCTGTGCAAACGATATGCCTTTTCAGCAACAGTCAGCTGATTGAAATCTGTGAGCTTACAGTTTAGATTATTTAAAAAATGCTCAAAGTCGTTAAGTTGACCGTCACCAAGTATAAGCTTTTTAACGCTATCAGTAACCACTATTTCCTCAGATGAGTCGTCGTTGATAGACCCAGAAAAAGCAATTTTGGCACTAAGTCGTTTTTGAAAATATAAGATGGGATCCTTCTTATTTTCGATGTCGCCAAGGCTAAAACCGACGTTGAAAGTCATCGATTTTCTTAATTGAGCTGGTAATCCATTCCAAATGACGAACAAGGTGTCAGTAAAGTTGTCCAATTCCCCAAAGAACGCCACCTTTTTACCCTTAATCATCTGTCCAACAGTATTTTGTACATAAGTTGGATATGATTCCCTGATTGGCAAATGTGTTTGGCCCCTACTTGTATATAAGATTGGATTTAGGGTCAACGATTTGTTGGGTATTGCATCTTTGAAATATGAAAATAGTAGTTTCAGGTCAGTGATTTTTTCAACATCAGCTAATTTTATGATCAATGCATGCGTAAAAACCATTCCTGCTCTGGAGGCAGCAACATCTGGAATTGTCTTTGTGAAAATGAACCAATCACTGAATACTGTTGAGGCAAAATATGTGTTAAGCATAATACCCATCGGAATGGGGTAGGGTTTATCTGAAAATGCGGTCAAATAGGCGTTCAGCTTATCATCTTTCAGGGTTGCAAAAAGACAACCATGAGATCTGCTGAACTCGCCAAAATAAGCTTGCTGGATTTGGATATCCTTACTATTTTCCAATGGCTTGTGCGATTGTGATGGTCAAGTCGGTTTCTTCTTTGCCATCAGGTGTGATCAAAAATCCAAAGGCCTCAGGACCTTTTTTAATATATTCCTTGTCTCCGATCTCAGCAGAAAGTGTTCTGCCTGTGGATGAAAGTCCGATCACATTTAACGACGAAACCGCCCAGGTGTTGACAAGGTAACTATGGAGCATCGGCATCCTCAGTATAAGAACCTCTTCAGGTAGTAGTTTTTTCTCGGTATCTTGCAATAGGTCCCAACATGACAGCACTATGGTGAGTCTTGGGCTTTGGACGTGCATATGTGTCGATACCACTTTGACTTGCATCAAAATCTGGAGCAGGTCGACAAAAAAAGCCTGCTCTGAGAGCGCAAAGGCAACTTCTCCCTTGGTTCTAGATTTTAAGATGGCCTCATCAGGTAGACGATTGGTTATATCTTCCACAGGCAATATCTCATCCAATCTGACAAACAGCATCCAGGAATCACAATTGTCAATATCATGCTGCCAGGTTGATGTGATTTTACGATCATTCACAATTTTCAGTACCTGTTCACCTCCGTAATCGGGGAAAGAAAAGACTATTTTGTTTTTCTGTTTGTCTTCAAGTGCAAGCTCCAATCTTGTATTGGAACCAACGCTTGTATGACCCGCAGACTTGCCATCGTTCAAACATTCCAGCACCTCTCGAAATATGGTAAGGTCGTTTGGTGGGGTAGTGATACTATAATGGCCCGATCTATCCATTAGACGACCATAAAGCTGTCCGCCATAATGGGTCTTTCCGGCATTTGGTCCTCCAATTACAAGTATTTGAGTGTTTTTGTTTTGATCCATTTTAATTTCTTTTAGATAGAAACAGGTCATCATCATCATACACCTTAACCGTTATAGGAATGTTGATTCTGTTTTCTAATACGTCCAGTATCCACGAAATGCTTTGGCAAATGTCAAGATGGTACATTTTTGAATTGCCTTCTTTAACGCTAACCATAAATTCTCCATAGTTGGCATTTCCAAAACGCTGCATATAATTTGAGATCTGATTTTTCATGTCTGCATCCATCTGGATGTCAGATTTTGACCAGACCAAACCCAATGGTCGACTTCCCAAGTTATCGGACAGCCGATCGGCAACCAACTTGATTTGCCGTCTAGAGGCACCCTGTTCTTCTCCCGAAAGTTGATCGCAGTCTGCAAAAAGTAAAAACGCATCTGCGTTTTGGTGTATCCAATTTGCCCCTATAGCATTGCTGTCGTCTTTATTGTAAGACCACTTATCAAACCATTCTCCGGGTGCATCAGTCAATATCAAATCTTTCTTTACACCTGCACTATTTCTCAGCGCGATATGCAGCAGGCCTGGGACACGCCCTGCGTTGCTGCTGGTATGAGGCGGGAACTGAATATCGTTATCCCTTTTCCAGCTTAGGTACCAGGCGATGTTTTCCCAGCCTATAAGTGTTTTTGAACCGCAAAATGAATAGTCCCCGATTTTAAAGCCATGGCGCAAAAGGGAATATAGCAGGGCCAAAAAAGTCGTCTTGCCTGCACTAGCCACCCCCGTTATCCCGATCAGGACAGGGGAGGAACTGGCCGTAAGGAATTTTAAATCTTCCAATCCCATAGCGCTGCCGGTCCAGGGTATGTGGAGCAATTCGTCATCTTCAGAAGGTTGACTTGCTATTTCAGGCTCCTCTTCAGCACTATTGTAATATTTACATTCCTTTACCCTCAAACATCCTTCTACATTGCAACCTGTTTCGTCAGGGAAACAACTATCCTGTGAACATTTTCCTGCCATAACTATTTTATTAAGTGTTCAACCATCCTGTCGTGTAATGTTGCTACAGCGAAATAGCTCAAGTCTACCTTTTGCTTTGAGTTTATTCCGGTGCAGAGCGTAAAATCGGTGACTTTTACTCGGTTGTTGATTAGCAGTCTTAAAAAATCAGTGACCGTTACCCTGCCTGTAAGCTCTGGTTTATCTGCGAAATATGTCTTTAGCAGATCTTTGGAAGGTGCCTGGGTTATTGTCGTTAGTATTTTGCTAAATTCCGCTTCTCCTTCACTCTGGCCAGCAACTAAATGAAGTGTATCTTTCAGCAAATAATCAACGCTTATTGGCGCATAACTTGGCAGCAACATAAAAAGGTCATAGGCTATCATTAACGGCTGAGATATTGTATCTATATCTCTGTAGCCCTTTTTAAGCGAAGCGGAATACAATGTTTCTTTCCACCATAATAACTTGCTTCGTTGTTCAACCGCATTGATCGAATTGAATGAGGACTTAAGTGTTACATCCAAAGATTTTTTGAAATCGGTAAAAAACTTGTTGATTGGCGTTTCCAGTGTTTCTGGTGAAAGGGTAGTGCCAAAGGCTTTGAAAGCTTCAGTTAGTGTGTTAAAGATCGTTTCTGCCGAAGTACGCCCAAAATGGGGTGACCAGTGTTGACTACCATGTTGAGGTCCATGGCCTGTGTTAGGATCGGTTTGTGCAGCCGCAAGCATTCCAGCGTCAAGTGCTTCCCTATTTATCTTGACCTCGCCAAACTTCAATCCAGCAATTTTCAAGGTTGGTAACTTAATGTTTGGTTCTTCCTTTGCCAGCGCCCAAGTTTCAATTGCGTGCTTCTCGGCTGAATCGGTCAGTTCTGTCAATAACTTTTGGACCATTGTGGCTTCCCTGTTCAGTTTTGCAAAAGGATAGAAGTTCGATGCGGTAAGGCTGATGATAGTTGCGTGTTTCGTATTACTGGTTCCTAAGTTGTAAAGTGCATTTAAAATAACGCCCCTGAGTAACGGAACAGGTCGGTCCGCATATTTAGTTCTGAGCGCTCGCCAATGGGTGGTGACCACCGTCTCTGTATCAATAAGCACCTGATCGTCTTCATTGATGGATGGATCGAGGGCTACCAGGGTGTAAACTGGAATTAGCTTGATGTTAGCTGTTAAGTTCTTTTCGATATCCGATATGGATGACTCTAAATTAGCCAAACGCGAATCGCTATCACCTACATCAAATAGGCCTGTTTCAAGAAATTGTTGTAAAAAATTTTTTTCCATATTGTTTTTTATTAATGTCCCTGTTCCTTTAAGGTTAATAACTCTTCTACTAATTTGTGTACCATCGTGCCTGGATTATGGTTGGCATAATCTTCCCTACCCGGATAATTATTTGCAAGCCTATTGGTATTTCTGATCACATTTTCAATACTTCCCCGTTCCTTCAAAAGAATGTACATTTCTGTACTGTTCTTTTGATACCGATAACCCTCTCTAACCACCGGTTTCAGATTTTCTTCTATCAGTCGTTGATATTCCCTTCTGTTCATTCCATTGTTATAATATTATCTTCCCCCTAATACCTGTTGAACAAAATTTTGGTGACTTTCAAAGCTTTTTTGTCGTTTCAATAAGACTGCATTTAATTCTTGTTGCAAATCTGTAACCGGGCTCCAATTATTATATATCTTCTTTTTAATATTATACTTTTCAGACAGTTCCGTCGACAATTTGTAAGCTGTTAAACCAAATTGACTGTAATAAAATTTCCTTTCGTCAAACCATTCATCATAATCAGGCGGAACCGCAATCTCTGTAGAAAAACTAATCATTCTGTCTGCTGCTTCAACTTCGGATGGAAATGACAACAGTTGGTACATTGAATCATGATCAATACTCCTCCAATCCACATCTCCCGGAAAAATAGGAGCTCCGGGAGATTTAACTTGTGGTCGCAAACACCCTTCGCTATCGCGTTGGCCTTCAGAGAGTCCGTCATCTTTAACAACATCTACACAATCCTCGAGATATTTATCAAGTACGCAAACCACCCGTATTGCCAAATACTTTGCATTCTTAATTTCATGTCGCCTACTTGCCCAATAAGTTTGTAGCCAAGATATACTAGAGCCAATCAACACACCGATTAAGCCAAAAATCGCTTCAGTCATTTTAATTTTCTTTTAACGAATATAACATTGTTAAACGACTTGGATGAATCAATCAAAATCTCTTATCGTATTGTATATGGAATCAATTTCTGCCAAAGAATATTCGAAATTCATGTATTCGTAATCAGTACGGTTGCAGTGGACGAAAATAAACGGTGCATCATCTGGACAAGAATAGCTAAAATCTGCCATCACGACCTCTATACAATAGGGTTCACGTCGCGCAACTTCGATGGCTTTTTGCAGATAAGCAGTCAGATGCTTAAACCTAGGCTGTACACTCTTTTCATCAACTGCTCCGTCCATCACTGGCGATATTTTATATAGGTATGCAGGAGCGCTTTCATACTTATCAGGAATCGGAAAAGCATCGAACTTGTAGGCTCCCTTAGCCATTTCCATTTGAAAATATTTAATCTTCCTACCTTTTAGCTCAAACATCAACCGATCCTTATGATCCTGAGACATTCTCAAACCGAAATATATCTCATCAATTGCCCTGAAATCATGTTGTTTCGTTCCAGGTTCATCAGCGACAATGCGTACTTCCTGTTCATTCGCCCATTTTGTTGATTTGGTTCCGATAAGTTGCAGTATTGCGACCTCCTTTTCTTTAGAAATCACCTGCTCCATTAGACTCATTTCAGGCGGTGAATCCTCGTAGCGTACTTCCATAACATTATAGAAGTAAGGTTTTAGATTTTTTTGCAAATGGCGCATATTATATCCGACACAAAAACCATGATGAGCAGCCCCATAATGTGACCACATTAATTCATCATCGTGGTTTTTGCTTAAAGAAAAAATTCCTGTCGTCAACACTTTATCTAGAAGTTGTTTGGTGGCATTTCTGATTGTTGATACATCAATATTTTTGTCCACTAGCGAATTGACAACTTGTTCAAATCCATCTAAATCCCTAAAATAATTGTCAGTATTAATCAGAGCTTCACAAGGGTCATTCAGCGTTGGAATTGCTGCAGCCCAATAGTAACTTTCGATAAGAGACCTGAGATCACGCTCAAATACAACCTCGCTACCACCACGATATTTATACAAATGCAACGGAATGCCATCAATCATAGTATTATTTATATTGAATCATTTCTTCTTTAAGCATGTACGCTTTTGGCGACCCTCGCTCGATTAGAAAATCAAGAATGAATAGAAAATCTTGAGTTAAAGATTTATCACTTTTTATCTCCTTACCATATTGAAAAAATGCACGGTGAACAAATTTTTCCAAACGTGTCGATTGAGTCTTGTAAGCTAAATTAGACTTTAACATAGATGCAACCCATTTTATACTTTCCGGCATAAAGGTTTTTAAACCAATCCCTGAAATTAAGTCAATGGCAACGTTGATATGATTAAATCCATAATTTAATATAAACTCTTTATAAAAGTGTTTCTTCCCTTCAAGTACCTGCCAGTCTTCGGCTGTTTCGTTCCAGCCAAGTTCTAGTAATAATAAGGGTATAAGATATGCCCTTTTCGTCTCAATAATCCAATCTTTAAGGATTGTCCACAATGACCAAAACCTCTTCACTTTTTTTGAATCTGATTGCCAATTGTTTATAGCTGATATTATTTGTTTGATTATCGCATAAATGAAGCTCAGGATTTTACTATTGTTTACGAGTTCAATAATTACCGAAGTACGATCAAGTAACTGCTTCAGTAATTTTTCGGCAACCTCTCTTTCACAACTAAGTAAATACCTTGCATAGAAAAATTTGAAGAGATCACGACTTTCCTGAAAATCATCTCTGTCATACTCTTTTAAGCCACCTAAATTTTTGAAATGTTCTTCAAGGATTTGCCCAATAAAATTTATGTGAAGTATGTGTTTTGCATCGATTGGAAGCATCCTTATGGCATCGTCCAATAACCAATGAGTAAGATATTCCAGACGAGGGTTTGATGTTTCGACCTGAATAATATTTTCTGATGTCAATTCTTTAATCAGCGTATCTTCCCATTCATGTTCGTTAAGAAGAGGCGATTCCTGTTTATCTTCCCAATCATCATCATTAAAATCGATGCTGTTGTAATCGGGATTTCTCAAACGCTTGTTTTCTATTTGTTTAAACAAAGCCAACCAACAGTTCAAGGCAAAATCTGGGTTTGAATTCCACAGGTTTTCAGATATGCTCAGAAGTAAATATTTTCTTGGTTCATCATCGGCTTTAGAAAGCAGCAATTTTATAATCAAGGATTTAACATTCTTTTCCGAAAATGTGTCGCATGATAACTTAAGTATTAAAGGCAAACCATATAGGACAGCGTTTTTATCAAAATGCGAACTGCCTCCAATCGAAAAAATATCACGGGGATCGGAATTTAGCATTTCATCAGCCTGACCAATAATCTGATCCCGGCACCAATCCTTTTCGTCTTGCGATAACTGATCAAAATAATCCCGAAGTCCAATGCATGCCATTATTCCGGGAGCATGCATAAACCCTAAGCCGCCTGCTGGCTTCTGAAGTTGCTCGAATCCCTTTTTCCAGGTATCATATGACTGATCCTTTTCCGGTTTTCCTTCAAAAATATTTGATGCCCATACAAGGCCGACACTCGGCAATTCTTCACTTTGATATGAATTCACTGCTTCTGCAACATCATTGTCATAATGTGGTGCTATCTGAACATAATTTTCATACCCAGGTACATCTATTGCTTTCCAATCCCACTTACGTGCATCCATATCGAATAGTGCCTTACGCCAATAGGTATCTTTTGCCTTTGCCTGTTCCCACATGGCATCTATTTGTTCAAATAGCTTTTGGTTAAGCGTCTGGTAAGAGAACATATAGTTACTTACAAAACCAATCAGCCCTCGGAAATAGGCTAAGCGATGTTTAAGTTTATCGGACTGAATCCTCTCCTTTGCTAAAAATTTGTTTGTACCGTAATATCCGAGAGGCAACATATCGTTGCTAAATCTTGTCCCATCCCATTCAAATAACGGCCTGTTGCCTAAAATAACGACAGTTGTATCATCTAACAACTTAGGATAAGCTTGTATAACGCTTACGATCACAGCTAAAACAGAAACGTTATTTGAATTATAAAGTAAATCTTTTATCAAGTTGCTAACCTGCGAATGATTTTCTTCTCCCTTTTCGGTCAAATCCAATAATCCTTTTTCAAGTGCCATTAACAAAGACTGAATTACTGCATGAAATGCACTTTGGCCACGGAACAGGTTCCAATAATCTTGACTTCCAAAGTATTTCACATCGCCAGCAACTTCGAAATGCAAAATGATATCCTGCCACTGATCGTCGCCACGGGGACGTCCTTTTTGATTTTTTTCAAAAGACAAATTTAAAAAGGAAGTCAAAAATGAGACGGCCTTTTCTGGATGATAAAGAAACAACCAGTAGAAAAAAGTTTGATAAGCGCTGGCGGCCTCATAATAATGATCCAAGCTGTCATCAAGTCCCCAATAATCCGGGCCGTGTTGAACAGTCATCGATTTAAATAAACTACCTTCAGACTTAGGTTTTTCCAGCCATTTATCCTTTGCCAGGGCAATCACGACATCTGGAAAATATTTGCATATTTGATCTGCAACAACACCATCAACAAGATAATTACGTACAGATAGAAGTAGATTTTTGTCGATCCAAAGATCGTCAGTTTGGGTTTGGAACGCAATCGCTGCTTCCAACATTTTTTTTACTTCCTCCTTTACAACCGAAGTCAGCGTGAATATAAGTTTTAGTGCTTCGTTCCAGGTGTCAAGAGTGTTGATTCCTCTTCGATAGGTTTTAAATTGCGATTGATACTTAGCAACATGGTCAATTAGAAGTAAAGCTGCACTGCGAGCAGCAGCAGGCAAAACTTCAGCATTAAATTCAGGCAATTGTTTACTCCAGTCGAATACAACAGATATGACCCTATATTCCAGCTCCGGTATTTTTTCTATTACAGCTTTATTTTTCGCAAGAAAATCTATGAGGGCATCCCAACCAGAACCTGTTGAAACTAGTTCTTCAAAATCCAATGCTCCATTTTTCAATGCCTTGCAGCATGTTTGTAACAAATGAATAAATCTTGATAACAATGCCGCATTATTCTCTAATAGGCGATCCTTTAGTGACAAGAAGAGTGGATATGCGTTCTCCGAATTGAGTATAAATACAACAAGTTCATCCTTCCAGGACTGATCAACCGTCGAGCTTAGCAATATTTCGCTGCTAAAATCGTCAGCTGCTGTCGGGTATTGCCTATAATAATCATCAAGCCACAATCTGAATGCTCGTCGTATCGCAGGGCTTTTGTCTAGTCTTTCCAGTAATAATTGAGGTGTTTCCACTTCCTGACGTTGTTGCGTTATATATCGAATGAGCGCCCAGTCCTCGAGGATATCGTGGGCTGGTGAAAACCTGTTTCTTAATTCACTTTGTTCAACCTGAAGTATATTATTACTGACCAATACGTCTGTTGTCGAATCCGGTTCATATTGAGTAAAGAGCTCCATCGCTCTTGCACGTTGTAAGGCAATTTTAGAAAATGTGATACCGCGGTTTCTATCTCCTGATTCAACAATTTCCTCCCACATTAATCTCTTAAATTCAGCTTCATCAAGATTGTCAACTTTTAAGAGTTGTGGATATATACGTACTGCTTTATCGAGATAGTATGGCGTGTGAAGTAGATGACTCAATTTTGAATTATCAAGCAAAGGCGCTATATCAGGGATTTGTTCTTTGATTGATAGAATTTCAGCGTCGCTAAATTCTTGAACCCCATAGAAAACATCTAATGATGGCAATTCATACTGAAAGAATATCTTGAATTTTTGCAAGAAAAAACCTCTTATCGTGACCACCAGATATAATCGTTGATTAGCTTTTATTAAAGCGAGCAGCTCTGTAAAGGCTCCTCCGAATCCGGCTTCGACCAATTTTTCAAAACTTTCCACCCAAAAAACAATCTTTTTTCTAGAAAGAGGACTGTTAATTATCTGATGAACGTCGACGGTATAATTTGCGTTCTTTAAAGCACCATTTAAGGTAGGATGAAATAATTGCTCAGCTGTGAAAGTAATCACAGTATTATCAGAATTCGCTTCTATATCTTCAACTAGGGCTTTTGCCAGGGCCGATTTTCCTACACCCGCCTTACCGTGAAAAACAATCATTCGTTCACGTTCCAACATCGTTTTTGCATCGCCGATTTGCCTGGGAATATGAACATCTCCAACTTTATCTCTAGTTCTGACTTTAATTGCATTTTTGTTAATGTCAATCAAACTAAAAGTATTAATGACATCGTCATTTTCCTCTGGTCGAACAGGAAAAAAACCGACATGACCCTGGGGAACCAAGTAATTAAACGTAGTGATTTTAGTGGCAAAGAATCTACTTTTTTCTTCATAGGTATGTATACAGCCCAGTAAAAATGAAACTCCTTTTATGATAGTAAATAATCCACTTCCTGATAATCCCTGAACATTGGCTACAGCAGATTGGTAACGAGTGTCAAGCGAACCATCGAAACTAAGAGTAAGAATTTCTGGCTTGTCCTTGACATTTTCTGCAAAATTCAGTTCATAAGGGCGGTCTTCTTCTCCACTATTGAAATCCGCAAAACCTCTAATTAAACATTCACCTTTGATGCCGGGTTCATCAACAACTTGAAATGAATAAGATATCCCAGATAGTTCTTCGATACGTGCTTTTGGAATAATAATTAATGCAAGATCTAACTGATTACTTTCCGTACAAATAACCTTATCTGTTGCAGTTATACTGCATGAATGCCAAGTATTGGAAGTAGGATTAAATATTTTTTCGATGCTAATATCTGTGTTTACAAACTCCTGATCAAAATGTTTCCCCGCCAGACAATGCTTGGCAGTAAGGATATATATATAATCAAACGATTCACCAGGCGAATATAATAAAGCTGTCCCCGTTTCATTTTTACACTTTATTTTAACGGTTGCATATTGAAATATATGGTCACTGGTCATTTTACAGGGATTGGGAGGTAAGCTAATGTGATTTGTGATTGATCATCCTTCACAAACTCCTGAATAAAATTATATCTTTCTTCCGCATTTCCATCTACATTAAATAGCGACTTGATTTGTGTAGTGTTTGATGCAAAGAGTACTTTTAGTGGCTGACCGATTGAAAGGTGATGTGTTAAAATCCTAGACAAAGTTTCCTTGTCAGGATGCTTATTAGTAATTCCATTTGCAGAAAACACATAAACCCTGGTGCTAATTAGTTTTAATAGTTCGGCGCTGGTGTTTTTCTTGCTCCCATGATGGGCAACTTTGAGAAAGCTAAGTCTTAAAGGACATTGTTCACTGTAACTTAAGGATTTCAAAGAATCAGTTATGTCGGTGGGGTGGCTGTCTGCAAGGAATAAGCCTTTAATTCTCTTGTACTCTAAAAGAAATGTAATGGAACTACCATTTGTTGTATCATCATCTTCCTCAAAGCGATTATACCTGAAATCCTCAATTTTTTTATTATGATCACTTTCCGTACGTCCAATTTTTGCCGCCTGTTTTCTCTCTTTTTCTAACCAATCAAGATCAGCTGCTTCCATTTTTTCCTCGGTTGGAGATAATATGGTAAGCTTTAGGCCATGAAAGTTTTTTTGACCAGATTTATTGGTAATATTCTCTATGGTCAGGCTATTAAATTTTTCAAGGTAAGTTCTAAGATCAATTCCTTGCTTGAAGCCTATCTTATCATCTTCTCCAGGAAGTTTAAAAACAGAATGGTTAAACCAATAAGCTTTTACCAGTTTGTCTTTTTCCCTAATAGTGTCGTCTTTAATAAAACTGGTAACGGCACCAATATGATCAAGGTCAATATGTGTGATTACCCATAAATCTACCTTTTCCTCGGCAACAACAATTGATTTCAGTACAGGTTGGAAAATAGAATTGTAAGAGCCTATAAAACCACCGTCGATTAAAATATTGTGCCAAAGATCGTCGTCTCCGTAATAACGTATCCAAATGGCATCCCCGCCGCTAGCATCAAAAAAATGGATTGTAAGTTCATGAGTGTCTAAAATCATACAAGAAAAGATTGGTCGTAAGATTTAAATAACACTAATTGTGCCCTAACTAATTTACTGACACGATGGCATTTGCTATTGTATTTAATCAGGAATCGTCGTTATCTTTTGGATTTGTATGATAAGCAACCTCATCAATTCCTAGTAAATCGAAAATGTCCAAACTTTTATGCAAGTCCTTTTTATAGAGCCTATCATTTTCGATGTGAAAGTAATATTCACTTATCGGGAACCGATTCAAGTCGAGAGGGCATTTTGCAAAGGGATTATGCCAGATACTCCATTCCGAGCTACCGATAGTTAAAATATCTGTACTCTTAAATAGAAAAATAGCAGATACTGAAGTGTTTACCGGCTGATTATGGTAAAAAAAACCTCCATTACCAGGGTAAGATAAATTTATATATGTGCCGCTATCAGTCCCAAATAAGACACTATACATTTCGTCCGTATGAAAAAACATATCATTGTTGCAAATGCAAATTACATATGGTTTATCCTCTATACCATATTTAGATGGTCTTTTGTCATTTAACGCAGTAAGAATGGCTTTTTTGCTGTCAATTATTTTTGCGTCTTGTGAGATCGCACCTAAGCTAGTTTTTATACCTTCTTTGGATTTTCTTAATAAGCTAATTTCAATTTCCCATTCATTTTCTTGATATAGAAACCGACGATGAAACAGCTCTTCGTTTTCAAACCCTTCGCTTAGTTCCTTGACCTGATCTATAAATATTTTTAGCTTTCTTGGGGAAACGCTTATGGCAGAGAGCTTTTTAAAATCAAGATTAATGAAGTAAGGGTAATAATGAATTTTTCGGATTATATCTTCTACAGCCCCTTTTCGCTTTTCCTCTTCCGATGATTCGAAGGAATTGCCAGAAAGAGTACATTCAAAATAAACTGCTATCGTATTAATAACAGCCATAAAATCAGGAGTCGTTGCTTTTGTTAGCACTGGATGTTTCTCTACCTCGAATCCTACTTTCTTGAGAAAGGTAAAAACGATCAACTCAAAAATTGCAGCGTAATGTTGCTTGTCATTTTTTGATTTTATTTTGCTAATAAACTCATCATCAGGGGTTATAGCTTCAGCCCAAGAAGTAATAATGTCTCTTGCCAATTTACAACGATTCCAGGCCGACCTTTCAAGAAATTTAAATGAAGATTCCTGCACTTGTTTGGCATCGCTAGAAAGCAGAGTGTTAGGATTGAATATCATACCATTATTTTATGCTTAGCCTAAAAATGTTTACTTAGTGCTAGATTAAAGGTTATTTCATTACCCTTATTTTTTTAAAGTTACAGATTATTTAATAATGGATGGCTTTGAGGATACAGGCGCTATTCAACGGTTATCCAAAGAAGATAGTTCAATACACTCGACCGTAATATACACAAGTTCACAGATATCAATTATGTATACCAATATGCTGGTAAATTAGACAAACAACAATTCATTAGAATTGGGTTCGATAGCTATTTGTTCCCTGACGGGGGTATTTGTCGAACTCCGACAATGAGGGGTGTAACATCGTGTAACTATTTGAAAATGAGTAGTAACCAGCTGTTTATTTATAATAAAAAGAGGTTTTCTAACGAAAACACCCTTCAAGTGGAAGGAGGGGGATTCGAACCCCCGAGCTCCCAAAGGAACTAACGGAGTTTAAGTCTGTCGTATTCAGCCACTCTACCACCCTCGAATATTTTTAATTAATATTCGAGGGTGGATTACAAGCATAGGATTTTTGTGTTGATATCGGAAAGGGTATATTTGAGTATATGGAACACGAGATTAACAAGGCCTTCAATACTTTACGTAAACCATCGAAGAAGAATTTTGATGAAATATTTGAAAACTACTCTATCGTTTTTGAAAACCAAATGGATTCTATTAGGCAGGAAATCGCTGTTTGTATAGTCAACGAACTTTACCAGGCTGCAATTATGCTAACCAATCATTTGCTCGAAAAATTTCTTAGAGATGTGATTGTGATAGAAGAATCTGGAATTAAAACAATGATCCCTGAAAACCAGAGTAAAATCAAAGCGGCTTACAAAAAACGAAATGGTAGTAAATTGGATAACCTTAACGACGAGGCACTCAAATTAAAGATAATTTCTGAAGATCAGCACAAGCAAATTAAGGATTATATACTGAACATAAGAAATCCATATAGCCATGGGTCTTCATTTCAAATTCTGAAGAATGTGAAACCAGTAAAAACTTTGACAGGTAGTTTTTCAAAAGGCATCAATCAGGAAGTGATAGATATCCAAGTTGGCAGTTATTTGCCGCTACAATCTCTATTTCAAGATTTTCAAGCACAGAAGGATTCAGTAAAGTATTTTAAGTTCGTTGATGGTATTCTTTTTTCTTTTTATAAAGAAAAGAATGGCCAAGTGTACAAACGTCAATTTTAAAGTATACTTAAAATTTCTTTTGAGCCTTCCGTGGATCTTGCCCAGGGTTTTTCGCTGAGCAAGGAATATCTCGATAGATTTAGTTTTTAATCCAACAAGAATAACTAAGATTAAAAGGCTCTGGCGTAAAATAATACCATTTGCGCTGTAGCTTGTTTTTATCTATGGATTTAACTTGTTATTTTAGTTCCTATGGATCTAAATACAACGCTATTTTACGAAAGGAAAAAAAAGCTCAGAGAAAGAAAGGCAATGGCCAACCGTCTTCTCGAAGAAAATATATCCATAAAAACGCAACTGACTGTTAAATGGGAGCAGGAGCGGGTGGAAAGCAACATAGTCCACCTAAAGGAAATTATTACCGGCCTAAATAAAGAACTCAGCGAAAAGGTCATCAAAGATCACGTTCAAGAGGCCTTGGTTGAGCTAATGTCCCACAAAAAGGCCAAAAAAAAATCCATCGGTGCTAACCTGCTTAAAAATTTCACTGAAAATATGGTGCTGTATGAAATCGCCAGATATTCACTGAACTATTCGATTGAAAACGATTTTTATTGGACCAAAGACGGCACAATAGGGGATCACTACGAAGTTGCCTTGGGCATCCGAGATCCCGAAACCTTTGGGGTGTATTGCAGCGAAAAGATCGCCAATATAAAGGAAACTGTCCTTCCATACCTTAAAGATTGCCTAGACTACAATGTAGATTTGCTGGAGAGTGTTTTGATAAACTTTGATCAGCAGCAGCCTGCAAACAGCAACATCCTTCTTATGGTGGTCATTGAGGGCATGTTGCGGGCCATGTGCGCTAAGCTTTACCTCCGGCAGAACCCAACAGCTACTCAACAAGAGTCCACAAAATTTGTCAGGAAATACCAGTCCATGGAATCCCTGATCATCAAGCCAAACTGGAAAAACGATATCCAATACGATTTTTTTGCCGCAATCAATCTCGCCAAACATACTGACGATCCCCAACTGGACCAGGCCAAAGCAACACTAAGAGCGGCAGAAAAGTTTCAAAAGGAAATCCTAAGCCGCTCGGCCCGTGTGGCTGAGGTATTAGCAGATCCAACTTTAACCGATCAGGACAAACAGGACCGCGCAATGAAAATTACCAATTCGGCCCTTGAGAATATTACGTCATGGGTGGGTTTTGAAAAACAGCCTATTTACGTATCCATCAAAGTTGAGCTGCAGTTTTTGGTCCGCAGGTTCAAGGATGACCGCAATGAAATGATCCATGGCGGCTATGAGTCCTACAATAAAAAATGGAAAAGCAACAGCTATCTGGCTGCTGTAATCGCCACCTGTAACCTGATGAGAAAGCTCGACCGGATTTACGGTGATGTTATTTCTGCAAATTCCATTGCGATTGCCCAAACTAGCTAACAAAACAAACTGGGGACTATTTCACGGATTTACGTATCATATTCTGCGAGCATGCACCGGGCCTTTACGGTGTGAAGTTGCGCTTTTCGTTTCTGTATTGAGGTACCATGGGATTTTAATTATGTCCCTGCAAACATGGTGCATCTCCAAATTTCTTTTACCCTAGTAGGCATAAATATTTTATCCGGATTAATCTTTTATGACTAGTAGATGAGATTTAATTCTGGCAAGAATGAGTTCTAATTGTTAGATTTTCTGACAGCTATTTTCTACCTTAGTTAAGTAATTAAATATTCACGCTCATGGGTAAGCAAATTCAAAAACAGATGTTTATTGTCAAATCATCTTGTTATAAATGCAAGGAAATGTTCAATGTTGCATTAGTAAATGAGGAAGTGGGCACTGGGCAGATTTACGGGCCAGAGGAATTCACCAAAGAAGAAATGAGACTGGCCGAAGAGCATGGCGTTCTTATCAAGGAACAATTTTCAGCAACTAGACAGGAAAGCTATCATGCAAATACCTGTCCCAATTGTGGTGCATTTGTAGGACAACATTTTCTGTTTACTGATTACTTTTGTGAGGCTAGCTATGGGGGCTGTGAATATGAGGCCATTGATCTAGCATAGTTTTTGGTATCCCGCTGGATGCTCAATTTTTTAAAGTTCCATCTGTCTTTTACTAAACCTCCCATTTAATGAATAATCAAATCAGGACGCTACTTATTGATCAAGCACGCAAAAGAATGCCAATCACCTACGGGGGTGTGATGAAAAGGCTGGGACTAGACCATGGCAATATTGATCACAGAAATAATCTTAGTAATGAACTCTATGCTATTTCAAACTTTGAGCATAGTCACGGGAGACCTTTACTAAGTTCAATGGCTATGTATTCCGGGCTAGCTGATCATGGTCCTGGATTTTACGAATTGGCAGAAGATTTTGGTTTCGGAGATAAGAAATCACTCACTGAAAGCCTGTTCGCTTTCCAGGAAATGAACAAATGCCAAGATTTCTGGTTAAAGGACGATAATTATCAGCGCTATTATGGTCTGTTACCAACTGTAAGTTATGATTACCCATTCTTCAACGTTGCTGAAACTGATTTTTTACATAGCTGGGGAGGCATGGTATATGATAAAGAAAATGCTGAACACGTGGCAGCTAAAAACTATATCATGAATGGCGCCGGAAGCAAAACGGTATTTTGGTCAAAAGCACTGATCAGGTTGCTACCTGGCTTTGAAACGTTCAACTGGCGTATGTGGAGTCAGAAAGGGTGGGAAAAGACTGTGCAAGGGAATAAACAAGTGGCAAGATTTAAGCGATATACTTGGGCAAGGATTTACAAAACAGGTGATGGAGATCGGGATATATTTTTTACTGTTGGTCTTGATGGTTATTATAAAGAACTTGTTTATAAACTCGATTATTATTTTGAAGCCAATTCAAATTTATCTGCGGCACAAAAAGAAATCATTAACAAAAACATTCCCCAAGAACTCCGAAAGGTAGCCATTCCGTTGTCGGAATTTGGTAATTACGACTGGGCAAAGCTGATCGAACTGACCCGTAATTTTATTGCGGAGCATACCGATACTTATGATAGATTAATTAGCCTGGCATGGGGCAAAGCGCAACCTGAGCAGGTCTTCAATAATGCCTTGCGTAAAAGGGAAGTACCTCTTGGAGGATTTGGCATGCTTCCTCCACTCTCTCCGAGTTTTACGGGAACCGAAACTGATTATGTAAAAGAAGGAATTGAAAATAGAGAGGTTGGAGATGCAGGGGAAGAACTTGTCAAGGAATATGAAAAGAAATTTCTTATTGCAGCTGGAAGGCAGGATTTGGCATCAAAAGTTGATTTTGTAAAGGACGGCGAAGGATATGATATATTATCCTATTCTCCGGAAGGTGCTCCAAAGCACATAGAAGTCAAAACTACTGCTGGCGGCGCTTTGAGCCCATTTTATTATACGCTTAATGAGTATTTATATGCAGAAAGAAATCCGTATAGTTATGCCATCTACCGACTTTATGGTTTCGATGAGGAAACCAATACGGCAGATTTTTACATTCTGGATAACCCCTTGATCAAGCTGCTTCTTCAACCAGTTGTTTACAAAGCATATATTCGTATCCCCGAAAAATAAATAGTCACTAATTTTCAACCTAACTGTAATGTCAATGAGGTCTTCATGGGTTCCAAAAATAAAAATAAATAAAATCAGGAAAATATTTCTCAGCGCCGATAAGCGTACAAGAGAAGACTTTGAACATTCAAGGGTTGTAAATGAAAGAGATTACCAAAGTAGGTTTCTTACATTGGTAAATTACCCAACTCAAACTCGAGGCAAAAGATGTGAAGGGCTTTTTATGGCACAATGCGTTACAGATCGTGTCGAAAGAAGAAATGGTGTGGATGCTGTATTAGTTTTTAAGTATGATAACCAATACAAGATTGCTTTCCTTGAGTGTAAGATTGAAAAAAAAGGTTTTGATAACGGACGATTTATAGTGCAATTAGAAAAGCAACGTGAGTTACGCCGACGCCATAAAGGTGTTGTATGCTTTGAGATGTTTTTTCATAAGTGGTCAACCTCACCTTTTGAAGATGAGCTCAGCAGTGTTTGTACTTTGGATCAAATTGATGACTTTATTAAAGCCACCTCTAGGGAAACTATGATCAAATGGGGACATAGCGATTTGGTCGCTTTATTCGAATGGCTGAAGACGAAAATGCCAGGACGGTATTCCATCGGAAATTTGATTCAGGCAATTTTAAACTGTACCCTGGGACAAACGTATGCACACCCATATGCAAATGCAGAAATCGAATCAGGTGAGTTTGTCAAAGATACGATATTGACTGCTGAAGGTCTTCAGGGTAAAGACGGCAACAACATGTCGTTGATTCAATATGGTGCAAAGTATCAAATAGACTCAGTTGGATTTGTGAATTTAGATCAATGATGAAAACTATTATATCCGTAATTTCATTATTTATTAATATCTATTAGACATAAACTCATTTTTAACCTTTCCAACTTTGACTCGTACCAAAAATCATTCTTATGACCTACGGCAAAGATCCCAAAGTAAAAGGCAGAAAGTTTCACGGAACCCCTTATCTGCAATGTGCAAGAGATTGACAGGTTTTGTAATGTTCTGAAATCAATTATCGCTGCCGAACCATAAAGATCTACGGACTGATGTGAGGAAGTCGTTTGCTTCCTCACCGACAATAGTCGCCATCGTAGCGGAATAACGATCCTGTGCGAAAAATTACCAGCACTGAAATAGGTACTTCCCCCATAATCGCTGCTGCCCAAGGGGAGTCCTGATATCACAACAGGATCCAAAATCTTCATTATCTTACCCAAGCAGGCGTCGTTTAACCATCCTACACGCGATCATATTCTGCCCAGCAGCCTGCTGTACATTGGGATTTTTAAAAAAGAAAAAGCTATTTTTAGACCTTAAAATCCAACTTAATGCTCGAATTGTCCTCCAAAATGTTAACTCTTTTTCTGGGAGATAACAGAAAAGTAATGCAGCAACGCTCAAAAGGGTATGGCACCAGTCATATGGGACCACTGTCCCAACAGGATATCGTCGATCATCTAAATGGAACCAGGAGCAATGCCATCTATTTGCTGGACCAGGCCCAGTATTGCTCGACGATCTGTTTTGATATCGATATCCCCAAAATTGAAATACCCAATAACCAAATCCAGAGACAACAGGTAAAGGTCGAGAGCTTCCTGCCCGAAGTGAACAAAATCACCAGTTATCTAAGGGATATTTATAAGCTCTCTTCCGAGCATTTGCTCATAGAGGACACCGGCGGACGTGGATACCACATCTGGGCATTCTTTTCACAGCCGGTGGATGGAGAAAGGTGTGTAACATTTCTGAATGATGTAAAGCTCAACTGTGGTTTCCCAGAACTGGAAATATTTCCGCCAGCGTTCAATCAGGGGAATAAAGGCTTTAGTAAGTCATTGGTGCGTCTCCCGCTGGGTTTGCACCGGGCTTATGGCAACGCCAGGAGTGAGTTTATTGATCCCCATAGCTTTGAGCCGATACCCCTGGAGGATCTTCCTGCGGAACTTGCGGCGTTGAAATATTTGCCGATGGAAGTGCTTGATATCGCAGAGGGCAGATATAATAGTTTAATTACCAGCAAGGCTGAGCACTCGGCTAGACTGGCAGGAGAAAAGCGATCTTCTACTACCCATTCGCCCGTGGTAAACCTTGGGGAAGTTGGAGAGCTGATCTCCAGGTGTCCCGCACTCTTGCATCTTGAAGATAAGGCCAGGCAAGAGGGCAACCTCAAGCATCACGAACGATTTGCACTTGCCGCGATACTAAAAAACTTTCAAGACGGAGAGCCGCTATTACATCAGATACTCTCCAACTGCGATAATTACGACCTGGAACGCTCCAGCTATCAGATTGGCACAATCAAGGGCTGCGCGCTGTCCTGTAGAAAACTGCAAAGCCCCTCATACGGCATTTGCAAGGGCTGGTGCAACACGAAATTTAAACAAAGCGCGGAAAATGGGAGACAGCCAAGCCCTGTGTGGTTTGCCGATCTGCACAAAACCAGAGAAGAAATCCCGTTGGACGACGTGCAAGAAGATATCTTTCAGGTAGCCTCCATCGCAAACCTTTCGAACGCCTGGAAGAAAGCTCAGCAACAGGCGCTGGACCGCGATGTATTTCATGATAAAATGGGCTTTGAGCTTTTTGGGCGGGATATCTGGAACAATCTGGCAATGCTGGGTCTTCAGTTGAGCGAGCGAAGGTGGAAACATAACAATTTCCTGTCCATTAAAATTCCAAAGGATAAAGCAACAGGTTCCATGCGGCCCTTCTGTTCGGTGAGCGCAAGAGAATCCGTCGTGCAACTGGCGGTCATGAATGTCATCGGCCCAAAAATCGATTCCCGTTTTCACCGGCGTTCGCTCGGTAACCGACTGGCGATATCGCCCAAGACCGATGATCAGATCTTTCAGGACTGGCGCAAACAAAATGCGATCCGGGAATTCAAAAAAGCCAGTTTTTCCGAATATGAGCCGCATAACCATTATGTGCTACTCGATATTAGAAAGTTTTATGAATTTATCAAACACGCAAAGCTTTTGCTCCAAATCAGTCAGTTCGTCGATGACCAGTTTATTTTGGAGATTATCGAACAGTACATCAAGGCGCCATGGGAACGCACCACGAGTGAATATGAAGGTCAAAAGAAAACAATGGGCATTCCCCAGGGGCCGGCATTATCCGCACTACTTGCCAATCTTTACCTAAACCAGGTCGATCATTGGCTTGATGAGCGCTGTATCGATTTTGTCAGGTATGTTGACGATCTGGCCATACTTTTCGAGGACAAACAGACTGCAGACCTTGTACTCCACGAACTTGAAGAAATGCTTTCTCTGGAATATGGGCTTAGCCTGAATACCGAAAAAACTGTTGGCCCACTGCGCATAACCGATAATGAAAAACTCAGTACATGGCTGGACCGGGTGAAATATGACTTCGTTCGCTCCGGGGTAAGCAATACTTCGAACATCACGGAGACCCAAAAGCAGGAGTTATTTGAAACGTTAACCAAGGTCGCAGGCAATATTGACGAGGATACGAAGAAACTGACCAAGTCCCTTGGATTCTATGTACGCTTTTCCGAGCACCTAGCAAGCACGGAACTGACCAATACCGTACATAAGGTTGCCGAGTACCTGTTGGAAGAAGACCGTCCTAGGCATAACGCGACGTGCATAGCCGTCCGGGCCCTGATAAAGGCCAGTAATGAACCCCAAGGGAGCAACTGGCCCTCCTTTAAATCCTTGATGCAAAGCAGGGGGGATGATTATATTCAGATTGTTTTTGCTCAGGAATGTGCCGCATTGCTGCAAACCGCCCAGGGACTTACCCTTAGGGCGGAAATTGTTGACGAACTCTGCGGCATTGCGCTCGATTATGAACGCCCCGTTGCAGCAGCCGCTGCCATAGATACGTTGTTGGTCATAGAACCGCATGCCTTGAAAAGACTGGATGTGAGCACTTTAAAAGGGATAGGCTTCGGGACTTTTGAAATGCTGGCACCTCGGGTGATTGCGCTGCTATTTCACCTTCAGGAGATCGATGAGAGTTCACTGGCAAGAATCAGCGTGAAAACGCTGTTTGAGTTGGAGGTTTACGGAAATTTGATCAGCGAATCCTCACACGGACTTTTCAGTGAACTGGTTCGTTTAACCCATAGCAAGCCCACCTTTCAGCTTTGCCTGCCGTTATTGGTCAGAAAGGGGATATTGCTCCGCGACAGGCAGGGCACGCAGTTGTTTGCGCAGCTCAATGCTCAAAAAGATCAGCGAACCCTTGCCAACTACATTGCCGATAAGCTCATCTCGGATCTCGTCACGGATGAAAGCATCGGCGTCAGTATCATCACCCTGCTTGATTTTCTCAAAGAGACCGGAGAAGTCACCATTGCCTTTGAGCTGTATCAGTTTGCCAAATATTCGAAATGGCTAAAGGATAACGATGAATTTTTGGAATTCCAGAAAACGGGCAACGAAAAGGACTATGCAGGATTTTCGGAGCCTGTTATTTCCGGCGTGGAGATTTTGGGACCGTTATTCGAATCCAACCGCTTTGTACAGAAAGCCAGGGAAACCGCTACCGGCACCGCCTGTTTTCACGAACTCGTTAAAGAGCAGGAACTGGCAAAGTCGGGAAGGAACATCAATTCCTATTTAATAGCCTTTAATGAACTTATAAGGGCTGATCTTTTGATAGAGGCTAAAACCGAACTCCGGGCTGGTGAGGGAAAACTCTTGATCAAGACCATTTTGCCTGAGGGAACAAAAAGTCTTTTTGATTTTATGACCGAAGGGGTCAATGAGCCGGACACTGTTTATCAACTCCTGGTCCAGATCTCCGCCCATGTGGATTCGATGCGAAGGGTGCTGAGAAAAATTAGTGAGCATATTTTGATCCCGGTTCCCACGCTCCATACCATTTTTATCGATCCCCAGGGGAATCTCCGCTCTGGACTCACAGGCCTTTCCATTGGTTCCGAAAGGCGATTTGTCGGACGCTCTGGCGCTTACCATACCCTGCAGGCCGATGCATGGCTCATTGAAACCCTGGGGCTGCTTCTCTTCGAACTACAGTCAAAAGGATGTGCGGTCCAAGAATTTATTCAGATCAGGACATCTTCTCCAAAAGGTATAGAGGCTATTGGTATTGCTCAGGGACGTGTTCTATCGGACATTCTTTTGAAATCCACCCGCCCGGTACCCGCTTTGCGTTACGCATTAACCAAATATCAGTTGGAGGAGATACACGAATGGGCGAAATTGCAAGCTGCCATAAACCTGCATCCTGCAATCAGCAACCCCGAAAAGCGAGTCCTTAATATCCTGTGGAGCATTGACCTCAAAATCCAGCGTTATCTGGCGAAAAACTTTACCGGCAGCGAAGCGCTAATCGACTTTGCATTCGGAATGCTGCATCACCAAGTCGTCAGGCAATTGAAAGATAGTGAATTGTACCTGGAGCCTTTTTTGATGGACTACTGGAAAGAGATATCGTGGGGGGAATTATACGACAGGCATGTGGCTGCAACCCAGGCCATCAATATCGCCCGGGCAATTGATCACCGAGTGGCGGCATTGAAGTCTGCCTTATCACTGAAGCGTGAGATTTCCTTTACCAGATGGTTAGTCATCTCAGCAGCCGGCATTGAGCTTGAGGCTTTGAGAAGATCCTGTCAGGTGCTTATCAAAGAATCCTCAATCGAGCTTGAGCTGAATAGATTTATCACTTTAGTTGAGAACAACGAAACATCCGGAATTGATTTATCCTACATCAAAAAAGCGGACCCGTTTATTGATGAGATATGTACGCTTATCCAGCAGACGCTCGTTTTGGTTTGCAACCAGTTAAAAATATGGCTGTCTGAAAATGAGTTTCAGCCCGCTGACTGGAAGAATGATCTTCTGGTCATTCAATTTGTCGTGTTGGCAAAATTTTATGGTTTGCGGGCAATTTCCAAAACAGGCGGGGAATATGTAATAGAAGCAAGAAGGAAACTTTTCAACTCCTCGAAGGTTAACCAGTGTCTGTATAAAATTCTGGCACTGTACCGGTCTGAACATTCAAACTCTGATCATTCCGATGAGGGTTTTGGCCTGGGATATAAGTCAAGCCTGATGGCGGGTATCAATGAGACGAGTCTTCATATCGTACGTGGAATGTATAGAAGTCACGACCAGCTGCACCTAAGCATTACTGGCAAAATCAGGTTCTCACAATCGGTCAAGCTCCGTATCAGACACCACAAAGTGAACATAGAACTTCGCGGTAAGTTGGTTATCGAAAAGGTGCATAACGACTTTGATGGCTTTCACACCAAAGATTGTCCATTCAGTATCGATATGCAACGTTCCAACGGAAAACTAAAGGCCCTGACGGCAACGTTTCCAATCCTGACCTATAATGATATTGAACAGCAGCTACACCCTAAACTGGAACATAAAAAACAACACCTTCTGGGTTATCATGGCGTTTTGTTTCAGCGCAAAAATCCTGTTGCATCAGCGTTTTTAGATGCGCACATCATTTGGCTGCTGGTCGCTATGCTTTTTAGCGGGCTAGCATACGCATGGGTGCTGGATGATAAGTCTGCCTGGAAACAGGCCTCGTTAAATCTGGCCATCTACGCTGCTGCATTCACCACCTTTTGCCTGTATGTCTCCATCACCTTTAAACGGCTGCGTGCATACTCGAAAACATTGGACTGGGTTTCGGATTCGCTGACCAGGTAGATACTGTTTGGAAACGTGCAAATCAAACAAAAAGTTTCACGCCATATATCTGGCGTGAAACCAACTTGGTTTTAACAAAATGACTAATATCAAATCGGACTTGCCGTGCCTAGGGCCTGTGGGAGCCTTCAAAATTGCAAATCGGCGGTTGATGGCTAAAGTGGAATGGATTTTCTGACTGTTGTGAACCTAATGCGAATTTTGCATTAAGCTATCAGTGTCAGATTCGGTTTACATCGATTTATAGTAGTCAAAAAACCAACGATACTCAAAGAAATCATCCACTTTCGGGCTATCAATAAAATTATTGAGTTGTTTCTCAAAGTTTGTCCCAAAGGTTGCTGACAAAACAAGTTCTTTGAGAACTTCAACCGTAATTTCCTCCACGGCTGCGAATTTCAGGGCCAGTTCCTTCCAGATTCTTCGGTATAACATGAGGTCAGCATTGCCCGAAATACCAAGCACTTGAAGTTCATCTTCATAAGCCGCAGAGTAGGTTCGGCCTGTCTTATCGTATTCCACAAGGATATTGATATCAAGGTCATAGAATAATGGTCTGATATAGCTATTTCCCCGGTAATGGTTGCAATGTGCATTTTTTGCACAGGACGCCACCAGATTGTAGTAGGCAATCTCATGCGAATATTTACTGGGTGGAATGATCTTGATCAGCTTATCGAATGTTCTGGCAAAAACGACGTTTTGCTGAAGTTCATCACAAATCAGATAGGTGTCAAATTCTGACTGAGATTTGGTTTTATGCGGAATGATGTGCTCCAGGGTGGCGTCCTGCGGGGAAATCAATTTCATGCAATAGCAGCATAAGGATCCTTGGTTTTCCAAAAGAACCTCAGTTAGCCGTTGGCGGAATGTCTCGCGGCTATCGCATAGACCGTCATCATAATTAGCATTTAGATATTGTCCCTGAGCGTCAATCCAACAATGTTCCAGCAACTCATCAATGACCTGATTGCCTTGCGCATGGTGCATTTTTTTGTTAATGTAATTCATTTAAAGGTACTCTTGCTTTTTCTCTTCAATTTCCTTTAATAAAGCCGGGGGAAGCTCACCACCAACATAAGCTTCCAGCTTTTGCAGTATTTCATCTGCCTCTTTGTTTTTGCCCTTGCCGAACAAAAATAGATATCCATTGATGTATTTATCGATAGTCGAGGGACGGGAGGACACCTCCATTACCTCGGTCAGGTTGGTTGAATAATCTAAGCCAAAAACATTTTCAACCCTTTCATTTGAATATTTATTTCCGCTATTCTCCAGATTAAGCAGCACGTTTTCCCGGTCTACTTTGTAATTGGAAACCACCAGGGGAGAGTGGGTGGTAATGATGAACTGGATTTTGGGGAAACTCTTTCTAAGCCGCTGCAGAATCTCCTGCTGCAGACTTGGATGTAAGTGAAGTTCTATTTCGTCAATCATCACAATCCCTGAACTCTGGTTCTCCCCATTTAATACATAACTACGATAAGCAATATCCAGGACCATAGAGAACACTCTTTTGTAGCCCATCGGCAGCCCATTATAGGCAATCGAGCGGCCATCGTTGAAAGAAAACTGCAGACTGTATTCTTTCTGATCCGGCCGGGCAATGTTTACCCTGAAAAGTTCAAAATTCTCATTGATAAAATCGTATTCTTTTCTCAGAGGCTTGGTAAAATTAATCAGTTTTTGAAACACAAAATCCTTTTCCTTTGAAAAATTTTCCAGTCTTTGGTCACTGCGCAATCGCTCCAGATTTGCTGAAAGTTCATCAATACTATCATACCATTCAGCTATTTTATGTGTATTAACGCTCTTGCTATCGTTGAGCTGTGCCTGATAGAAAGCGATCTGTTCCTCTACCTGGTCGATGTCATCTTTAAGTCCCCTTTCAAAATCACTGATCTTAAAAAGCCGGTCGATCCACAGCTCACTGCAATCCTTACGAGCGTCCCAGGCATAATAGCCCAGATCCCGTGGCGGGGAATCCAAGCCAAATATTTCTTTTATCCTTGAACCAGCCAGGGCTTCTCGGTGCGGAAAGGAGTCTGCTATCACCATCAAAACGGGCAGAGGCATCGTAAAATCGCTGTTGTACTGCTCTAATATCGTGTTCAATGCCTGAGCATACTGGCTCGTAGCCAGCCCACCATTCATACTCAACTTTGCCATAGACCATTCGATTTCGCCATCGTTAAAGATTGCCCGGAAATCGTTTCTAATTGGATAGTTATAGGATCTTGACAATGGGTCGTAGTTCGCCTCAATTTCAGTAAACGATTTAACCGATGCACCGTTGGATGTAGCAAGGTTCAGTTTCAGGGCCTTTGGCTTTGCAAACATGAAACTCATCCCCCTTCTGATGGCAGAGAGGATGCTGGACTTCCCCGTGCCGTTCTTCCCGATAATAACAGTGGTTTTACTGCCATATTGAATAGAGTAATCGGTAAAACAGCGGAAATTGTTAAAATGTGTCTCTAGTAAGTTCATCGTTTGTTAAAATTAAATAAATTCAAGTGCGCAACGCGATCCCAAGGGGGAGCCTATTCAAGATTACTTGCTGGTCTTATACGAGATTTAGATGTAAGTAAGCCCGATTTAAGTTCAACGACAATATTAACTAAAAAATTACAGAATTCCTGAGTTGGCCCACATTTTGAATTCCACTCAGGCGCCAAATCCTACACACTGCTTTTTATCCCAATCAGCCCCTGATCAATGGCCGCAACCCATTGGAATTCCCCTTATACGGTTTGTTTTCATTTCGCAGTTTGCAAACTTAGATCATTAAAAAGGAGAAATTCAGACTTCTAATTTTGACGAATGGACCAGGCTTTTTTTTCGCAAACAAGGTCAGTCCATCGACTTAAACTCAATCTCAAAGAGAATTTTAAAACGCTTTAAAATCATCAGCAATGAAATCATGAACTCAATAATCAGAAACAGCGCTATAAAATGTGACAGATAAAAATAGACAAGCGTAATCCCGTCCAATATTTTGGATGCCGGCAGCACAATGTACGAATCCAGGGTGATCAGTTGGGTACCCAGAGCACTGATTATTGCAACACTTGCCAGTAGGATGGTAAAAAGTACATTAGAGAAAATCTCCCTTACCAGCTTGATCTTATCCTTGATCTTGCCTACCAGATTGATCTTCTCTGGATCGGCAGTGTTGAGCTGCTCATTTTCCTTTCTGCCAAGATCGAATACCAGCACAAGCAAACTCAGCAATAATCCCAGAAAGATAGATAGCGAGGTGATGAGGATATTAATCACATCTTTATCGAAAGAAATATGGAACAATCCGATCAATGCACCGGCTAAAAGCCCGGGCAGGATCAGAAACAGGAAAATATCCGTCCGCGGAATCACCTTGCGGTTCTGATTGATCAAAATGTTATGATCATAAAAGGCGCTCAGGTGGTCGGATACGATAGGCCAAACATTCACCCTGCTGAAGACTGATTTAATGAATTTCATCATAATTTAACATTGGGCAGGATGTCATCGTTCATGATCGCTTTCGCCTGATCCTTGATGCTGGCATAAACGGGATGTTTGGTTTTATCATCAAATTCGATATCCGCTGTAATGTCATAATAAGTGCCCAGGTCCTGCGGCCGGCTCATGTTCAGGACACGTTTCTTACCGCCGAGAAAAACCTCGGCGCTCAGGTCATGGTAATCGAATTTTTCCAGCGGAAAAATTTCCATGAAAGTGGTATCGCTATCCTTGAATGTTTTCAGGGTTTTTTTGAAGCCCATGAATCCACCTTTTTTTGCCTGAACGGATAGACTGACCTCAAATTCTTCCCCGGTTCTGCAGCCTTGGTGATAAAGGAGTCCTCAAATTCAGGCGAGAGGCCATGGCGTTTAAAAGTCAGTTTTTTGATTGTGCTTTCATCAATGATCTTGTCATAGAGCGCCGGAATCGATAGTTGGGTAATGAAACACCTCACATCGGGATTGAATCTGGCAACATAATCCTTGAAAGATTCTTCAAAAATCTCCTTGAAGCCGTATTGTTTAAAACTTTGCGCGATCAGCAGGATTCCTTTGGAATCCTTTTCAGGTTGGCACAGACTAAAGAAAAAATGGCTCGAGGTATATTGATCAGTGCTAATTACCGCAACCTGAGCAGCCTTCCTTATCCGGCCCACCATTTTCACCTCTTCCACATATCTTTCCTCACTGCTGATGCCCTTGCGCATCAGTCCATAAAGGGTGTTCTTCTTGTAGTCCGGATCCAGTTGTTGGAAGTAAAGCATACGCTCGTTCCCACTGGAAACGTATGGCGTATCAAAATGACGGATCAGGTCCTGCATTTTTTGACCAAAGGTTTTATCGCCCAGGACATCGTTGATTTTTAGCAGCTCCTTATCTGAACTACCCTTGGCTTTAAAGCGGATCACATAGATATTTAAGTTAACACTGGCATTTTGTTCTTGATTTTGCATAAAGAGAGGTTAATTTGGTTTTAAGCAACAAGATAGAAGTTTTCGGTGAGTTTATCCAAGATTTGTTTTTTGAGCCGTTTGTGGCCCTTTGGATCAGCACAGGACTCCAAGAATTGCCTATCGGGAACTGTATTACTGTAAGTAAAACCTGAATGTTTTCCAAGCCAGGGAGAAAGCACAACAACAAATTGGGAAACCGCATGAAAGGCTGTGTAAAAAGGCCGCCGGCCTGCGTCATTTGCGTTTGCGGCAACGCATTGTTCAACAAGACGCTGTGGTAACAGTCCGTTGAAATCCCCTCAGCCGATCCTTAAAGTAAACCCGCTGAACGGCATTCTTCCAGGAACTTTCTTTTCAGGATATCCTTTGGCGAGCGGGGATTCCTTGTGGTCGCCCGTAGCACCTTTTTGAAATATTGCTCTGCCTGCTCGATCCCTTCGAGCATACTGGCATTTCCAAAATATTCATAAATATCCTCAAACCACTCCTTGGCATTGTGTTTATTGCAAAAAAAATTCATCGTAACGTCTATAAAAATCAATAGAACCATCTTTTTTATAGCCGGTTTCGATTTTGAAAAGCCGTTTCCATGACTCAAGTTCTTCACTGCCCGCCGCTCAGGTTATCACAAGCTGATAATCTGAAGGGGAGAGTTTGCCAACAATCCTTGGTATAGTGAGTTTGAAACTGAATTCGATTTCCGGGTGCTGGCTCACGTAAGGATAAAAAGCCAATTTTCTGCCATTGATATGCTCAATGGGATCTTTGGAACTTTTGTTTCCCGAATTATATTTGTGGCACATTGGCGATAAATTTTTGAAATTGATCGCACTGAAAGGGTAAACTAGGTTCCTAATATCTCAAGATTTTCTAACACCCAGAACAGGGTTTCCGATCTTGATCATTCTTCCAATCATCCATTTTTGCAGCGTATAGAGCAGCTTTCGAGGACTACCTATGCTAGTCATCCTTGTGATCACAACAAGCAAACGATTTGGTTTTTTGAACGAGTGAAGGGCCAGTATCGAGAGCTTTTCACCAAGGAGTCTACTAATTAGCCAGGATGCCTTTAAATTTAAGTATCCGCTGTACCAAAAGTTCGTCAAATCGGAGATGTGCAAATATCTGAACACATGGAGGCATCTACCTTATTTTGTTTCCTTGGGGCTGAAAAGAACTATCCCAAGTTCATGCTTTCTGTGGAGAAGGATTTTTCAAAAAAGTTGCCGGGTCGTCTTTATTTCAGGGCTACGGTTTATACAGTCACTGCACCAAACGTCGATTTTGGAGAATTTCGGCAGATTCCCGCGCCTCGAGACACAGTTAACATTAACCTTGCAAATTGTTATCTCAAAGCTGTTTGTCAAAACAGTTAATATTTTTCCTATTTTTCGTGACATCATTGGTTTACTCCCATAAACTTAAATCCAGGCTATTTTGTTCCAAAAATGCATCAACGTCTTATCGACTACATTAGCTGAATACGAGTGTTGTAACGAATGTATACTATGGAAGTCTAATTCTTAAGCATCTACTTTATTTTTACAAAACTTATCTTATGAAGGAATACTTTAAACCTGTTCAGCCATTTAGAAAAAGAGAGCATCCGTATGATATCGGAAATTCATATTCTTGGTACAAAACCCACTATGATAAACATTTTTTAAACGTCGTTTACGATACTGAAAACCACGAATTCGATGCTCTTTATAGTTATCATTTGGAATACTTCAGATTGGTGAATGGAGGTTCAAACGATTCTGAATTCTATAAGCATGTGAGGGATTTGATTAAAGATGGTATCACAGACCTGTTAAAGAATGATAAACCGGGGTCTTTTTTTAATAGGCATGGTAAGATAAATGAAAGTAAAATTAAACTACGTGCTTTCCTTGATTATCTAGATAACAGTTTTTATGACGACCAAGCATTTGAGGCAAAAGACGAGGTAATTTCAAGGCAAACTTTAGAAATAGAATCCCTTAAAAAGAATCTGATTGAGTTAAAATTACAACTTGATCAAGCTCGAAGGCATGAGACTGGAGATTACGTTAACATCTCTGATGGCCACTTACTCAAACTTTTGGATCTTTTTCATAAGATACAGGATATCAAAATTGATGGAGATAAAGAGCTAGTATTTTCCCAAACCCAGATTGTCTGGGTAAAGATGATTTGTAAATATTTCCGACATAATCATAAAGAAATAAATTTCGATACCGTTCGAAGGTATTTCCCCGCCAATAGAAGCGATCCTAGCAGGCGTTCAGCATCTATTCCTGGTAAACATAGAGTATTTCAGATAAGCCTTTCCAATAAACGGTCCTAAGGTCTATCTTTTCATTCTCGTGGTCAGTTATGTTATTTCGTTAATGTGGCTAACTAAATTTTCTTATTACATAAGGCACCATTCTTACCATGCGATTCCGTATGGTAATCTTTAAATTTCCATAAACCACACTTTTGATTCAAAAATCAAATCATATGGAAATTATCAATCAAAAAAATCTCAGTGCATGTATACGTGACGCGGTACGCACAGAACTACACGAACACTTTACAAAAAACATTGATATTCAAATTTCAGAAAGGCTTTTATCTAAGACTGACCTGGCAGACGAACTGGGTATCTCGCTGGTAACGCTAAATCTCTGGATGAAGAAAGGTCTTCCTTTTTTGAGGCTCCATAAAAGAATTTATTTTAAACGCAGCGAAATAGTTAATGCGATGCAGCAAGAAATCAAACTTTAGATTTTTAAAAAATGAGATTAGACCTTATTACAAAAGAAGATTTATCAGAATTCAAAGTGGATATGATAAATGCAATTGAACAATTATTAAAGGGCGGCAGTACACAGCAAAAGAAATGGCTAAGAAGTGCAGAGGTCAGAAAGATGTTGAAGATTTCGCCAGGGACTTTACAAAACCTGCGAATTAACGGGGTACTCGCTTTTACAAAAGTGGGCAGTATTTTTTATTACAGATTGGACGACATTAATGCCATAATGGAAGGAGAGAAAAATGAATAATTCTAAACCTGAGATCAGAGCAGATCATGATTTTTTAATAAAACGTATCAGTAGGGATGATAAGATTAAGATGCCCCACCTAGCTTTATTTGCCGGCTTAATTATTTGTTGGACTCAAGAAGGACAAAAAAATACGTTTTCAATAACCCGGAAAATATTAATGTCATTTTCCAAAATTTCTTCAATTGCTACATATCACAAATGCATTAAAGAATTAGATCAGCTTGGCTATATTATTTATCAGCCGTCTTTTCATCCTAGAAAAGGTAGTCTTGTGACGTGGGGTAATCGGAGTAAAAATTGATATTTTTTGCTGAACTAGGAGACTGTAGTTTTTTTAAAACTATGAGGGAGCAAGTTTGTGTTTTTGTTACACAAAAACCTTTTCCGCTATGAGCGAAAAAGAACTTGTCTTTTTACTCCCGATGGTCGCAAAAAGTAGGAAGAACAAAGCGTATGAAAGAGTTAGATACATCAGAAAGATCTCTAAGATCCAAAGGCGGTAGGCCGGTAAAGAAAGTAAAAAAAGATTCAGGAGTAAGAGTGAGGTTAAGTAAAACAGAGTATTTTATGATTGAGCAGAAATCAAAACAGGCCGGTATGAGAATCAGCGATTGGTTTCGCCAAGCAGCAAAATCGGCCAAGGTTTCTCCTAGACTGAATCCCGAAGAACTCAAAATCTTCAGGATACTAGCCGGTATGGCTAATAATCTTAATCAGTTAACTAAGTTATCTCATGAGCAGGGTCTGTTGCTGTTTCAGAAAAAGTGCAGAGTACTTATTGATGAGATAAATGAAATAATAGCTAAACTTTTTAAAAATGATCGGTAAGGTGGTTATTGGGAAAAGTTTTGGAGGCTGCGTTCGTTATGTGGTCAATAAAAAGGATGCACAGTTACTTTATGGGGATGGAATAAGGTTAGCTGATCCATCCTTGATTGTCAAGGATTTTGATTTGCAGCGGCAAATGAATCCAGGGCTTTCAAAAGCAGTTGGCCATATTTCCCTTAGTTGGAGTGAAGAGGATTCGGATAAACTGAATAATGAGAATATGCTGGTAATGGCAAAAGAGTATCTGGCGCTGATGGGGATTAGAAATACACAAATCTTAATAGTTCGGCATCATGATAACCATCATCCTCATTTACATATTATCTACAATAGGATTAGTAATGAAGGTAAGGTGATTTCGGATCAGTTTCAATTTAAAAAAAACGTAGCGGCGTGCAGGAGCATAACTTTAAACCACGGTTTATTTGTAGCAAATAATAGAAATATGGTCAATCGCAAGGCCTTGCAGGGAAGCGATAAAATAAAATATGAACTTTTTGATTCGATAAAGGAAGCGCAAAAAAGAAGTAAGGATTGGCACGACTTTGTTTTGGGTTTATCAAATTCAGGTATTGATGTGGTTTTTAAATATAAAGCTTACAGCGCAGAAATTCAGGGAATATCCTTCAAGTCTGGAAATTATACATTTAAAGGCTCCCAAATCGACAGGTCACTGAGCTTTGGTAAGCTCTCAGACCACTTTATATCAAAATCCAATATACTTAGGAGTGCAAAAACCAGAGGGAAGCAATCTGGCTATTCGCCTGAAATAAATTCCTTGCCTAAGCCGATGGGATTGCTTAAAGCAGTTAATATCCTTTTTTCTCCTTCGGCATTTCCAGTAGCTGCTAATGAACCTGAAGCAGACCCAAGAGGTAAAGGAAAAAAAGGAATTTACGATGGTGAAGAGGAAGAAGAACAAAGTCAGGCAAGAGGTCGCTAGAAAAATAAACTTATGGAGAATACTGAAGAAAAATTAGAAAACATAGAGCAGCTGATTGAGCTTTTCATCAGTAAACAAAAAATCTACGAAGAAAAATTGGATGTGCTTATTAACAATGAGCCGGTCAACTACGAAAAATCTTTTTCAAAGATCATAGAGATTTTGCTACAGCAGAAACATGAAGGGGACTTCTCTGTTTTAAATCACCGCATGGAAGTTTTAATTAACAAATCAGCTTCGGTGCCGGCAGTAATTCCAGTCAGGCACTATCATAATTTTGATTTCAGATCAAAACCTTATTTTACCGGTTTAGCGATTATCATAATTGCTTCCATTTTTTCATTTGGTTTCGCTCTCTATATGTTTTCTCAAAACTGGAATATCTCAGCTGAGGCTGATAAGTTTAAAGTGATAAGAGGTAGTGAACCTGGATTAGCTGCGATAATTGATTCACTATATCTGATTGATCGAGATAACATTATGAAAGAAGCTGATAAGCAAATTTTAATGCATAAGCAGGCAATACTAGCTTTCGAAAAAGAACGGAATGCAAAGTCTGCCTATCAGAAAGCCAAAGCTGAAACCAAAGCTCTAAAGCCAAATAATATTAAGAAGAGAAGATAGGTTCCTGAATCAAACAAATTTGGGCCATCGATTGGCTCTTTTGATATTAGTTCTATATTCCCCAAAATTGCTTTTACTACTGTAGTCAGAAAAAATAAACAATTTCACAACTTAAATCTTTCTGCAAGCCATCATATTTACTAAAACAGAAAGTATTGTCCACATATTGTTAGTGTGTTTTCTACTACCGTGATTGCTCAATAAATAACGTTATTGAAAAATAATACATAGCTAGTAAGGATTTTAAATGAATATCCTCAACAATACCCCGCTTACAAAGCTCGCCGAGAGCAATCGAACAAATTTTAAGAACGTATTTTGTTTCGTTCACTAATTAACCACATTGCTTCAAACAGGCAAACTAGGTTTTCGTAAATGGGAATAATTTGTTCTTTGGATAGACTTTCCTCCATATAATTATGACTTAAAGCATCATATAGCCAGTCTCTCAGAATAGATTTGTAGTGGCGCAGTTTATTGGTTTTAAAAAACTTTTTAATCACCGTAGAAGGATTTATAATTTCATCTGCCTCCAGATGGCTTGGGTAATCCCGTAATTGTTTCCTTTCATTTTTTATGCACCATTCTTTAATCACATTATCTTCATCATTCTCAATATCAAGTTTTCCAATTGTTTTTTTTCGAATTAACCAGGCAGCTTCAATAAGCTTCATGGTAAGTTCATGATCATATAACCTGTCTGACGGACTACTTTTGATCGGATGACTTGATTCAAATGAAACATCATCTCGCCAATCCCTTAACATTTCCAAATGTTGAGGCAACCATGCGGCATCGAAGAAAGCTGTTATGGGGTTCATTGGCATGTCTATTTCTTTATCTTCAAGGAAATTAATCCGGTTCTTACATTTTTGTTTTATCTTAGTTTTCATAGTGATGTTTTTTATTGTGGTTCTATCATCAAAGCCATTGTTCGTAAGCTGTTATATGAAGAATAGTTGATTTACTCAGATCATTTAGGAAGGTTTTTTTAATCAAATGAAGAGTTATTGGTTTAATTGGAATAAATAAAAATTCATTTAATAAATATTTAAGTGCTCTGAAATTCATGCATCTGAACGTTATTGCTAAAATCAATTTCATTTACAATGTTTTCTTGTCTTTCAAATTCTGCTATCTTTTCCTCGCACAGACTTCTTGTCAATTTTTCAAAAGCGTAAGCTTTAGATAGAATTTTATCAGCATCATCCTGTTCGACTTTAAACGTATCATTATATCGGGCCTGAGAATAACTTTTAAGCAAAATTTCGAATAGTCTTCGATCTTCAGCGGTTGATTTAAACATTTCGTAGGGTAATGATGAAAAGCTCAAGCATAAGTCAAGCTGTCGTCCAAGATGGTGGATGTCTGAGCGGTACGATAGATGAATGCGTAATAATGCTATAGTGCATTGCTCTATTACCTGATGCGCCATAAAGAGTGAGACCGCAAAATGTTCATTGCTGTAACAGTCTGCTGCGCCTTCCAAAAAACCAGAAGCCAGTTTAATTCTGTGGGCATAATGCTTAGTTGCCTTTTCCAAATCTTTAGATGGATCAAAATTAATTTTTTCGGCTATATTGAAAATACCATTAGCGCTATACAATTGCTGTGAGTTATTTATAATGGAAATGAAAAAACGGTTGTTTTTTGAAATGCATTCCTGAATGGTTTCCATGCTATGCGATAATATTGTGGTTTTTCCAGAATAAAATCTTGTATTGCAAAAATCCTGCGCTTCATGCTCGTTTCTTGTTTTACTTTCCATAACCATTAGGAGAAAGTAATGGTGTTCAGTTACAATATAGTTGGAACCAAAACATCCGGATTTGGTAGCGCTTTTGGTAATCCTGCAAAAACAGTAAATATACATTGGCTTGAATTTTTCAACCAGTAATTTTACAATATCCATGATGCTGTCAACTCGATGGGTAGGTGTAGATTGATTTGTTTTCATTACTATACGACTTTTAAGTTGCATCGAATTTGCAAATCAATCCAAGTGTGCCGAACCACAAGTGGGTTGTTAAATACGAAAAACGAGTTGTTTTTAACGGTCAGAAAAAAATAGGTATATTTGGTTATGGAAACATCTGAAAAAAACACTCGAATGCACCTAGGACGTAAAATTTCTCGTATACGTGAATTACGTGGTATGAAACAGGAAGCGCTTGCCAATGAATTGGGGGTTAGTCAACAAGCTATAAGTAAACTTGAACAGAGTGAAGATATTGAAGATTCGACATTAGATAAAGTCGCTAAAGTTTTGGGTGTAACTGCCGAGGGAATTAAACAATATTCTGATGAAGCAGTATTCAATGTTATATCTAACACTTTCCATAACACGAGCAGTGACAACTCAACCCTAATTGCTAGCTCTCTGAATTATCAGCCTACTTTTAATACTATAGAGAAAATCGTCGAATTATATGAAAGATTATTAGCAAGCGAGCGTGAAAAGATCGATCTTCTAAAGAAGTCTTAACGTTTTTAAACTAGAAAGCAAAAGGGCTTATCACAAATTGTGATAAGCCCTTTTGCTTTTTTTGACATAGACTTTTGGCCGTTAAAAATTAGGTGAATTTTATAAATCATCTGGTTTGAATCCTATTCGCTTCCTGACTGGTTTCGGTAATTCTGGCTTATCCAATAATTCATCAAGATATTTAAATACTATCTCCATATTCTTATCCTGATTATCCAACTTCTTCTTTATCTTTTCGATTTCGAGTTTAATTTCGATGTTATCATGTAATACGTTTCTGACCCTTGTGAAAATTCGGATAATCTGAATATTCATTTGTACCGCTCTTGTACTTGATAATACGCTCGAAAGCATTGAGACGCCTTGCTCTGTAAAGGCCATAGGTAGGTACTTCAGATTAGTCCCAGATTCCAAGGTGCCAGATTGGCACCTTGCATTATAATACTCTTCAGCCGTGATTTCAAACATAAAATCATCAGGAAAACGTTCAATGTTTCTTCTAACCTGTCTTTTAAGCTGTTTATTTTCTACGCCATAAAGGTTAGCAAGGTCTGAATCAATCATTACCTTGTAACCTCTAATAAGATAAATCCGGTTAAGCACCAATTCATCAGTAATTATGTGATTATCCATCTGATCTTTTCTTATTTAATTTTTGAGATAATTTTTCTCTTAGTTTGGCCATGTCGGCACCAACCTTGATGTCCACAACTTTCGCATATTGCTGAGTGGTTCTGATATTGGTATGGCCCAGCATCTGGGACACGCTTTCAATTGGGACCCCATTTAACAGCGTTACAGTTGTTGCAAAGGTATGGCGGGCAATATGAGTGGTTAGGTTTTTATTTATCCCGCATATCGTCGCTATTTCGTGCAGATACTCATTCATTTTTTGGTTACTGAGAACCGGTAGTAGCATATTCCCATCGCACATGGGATGATCAGCATATTTGTCTATCAGGACTTGTGCTTGCGGGAGAATCGGTATTGCAGAACGAGTATTAGTTTTTTGCCTTACCTTGACTATCCACTGCTCACCGTCAATACCTTTATTGATATGGTTTTTTCTTAAGTTTTTGACGTCTGTATACGCCAGACCAGTATAGCAGCAGAATAAAAATACATCGCGAACCGTGCCAAGTCTTTGAGTTGAAAATTCCTTTTCAGTAATTCTTTGAAGTTCGTCCTCGTCCATGAAAAATCTGTCGGTCTTCTTTGTTTTGCCTTTATATCCTACAAATGGATTATTTTCAATTAGTTTATTGTGGTGGCTTATGTTGATGATCTTGCCGACGCTTTTTAATACTTTAACAGTATAATTGTTCGAGCACTTTTTTACCGAGCGGATGTAAAAATCAAAATCACTTATAAATTTCTGATCTACCTTTTTCAGATCAAGATCATCCAGTTTGTATTTTCTTTGAATGAATTCTTGAACATGTTTTCTAAGGACTAGAAAACGTTTGAGCGTACCTGGCGCATAATCTTTTCCAACCAGAGACCTCATTTCATCATTGTGTTCATCGATAACGTCAAGGATGGACAACATATTAATCTCCTTGCCCTGGAATTTTGCTTTGATTGAAGCAATTGAAATTTCTTCATTTGCATTTAACAGCGACTTGTATGCATCGTAGACCTTTCGTTGCAGCTGGTCTAACTGAAAATTCAGAGTCGTTGATTCTTCTTTTTTACCACTGGCTCTACCGGAAAACGAGTTCCACAGGCTAGGATGACAGGAACGTGCAGTAGAAATCTCTGCCCGTTTACCGTTGAGTGTGAGTCGGATGTAAATCGGTGCTACATCACCTTCATAGTTTTTTTGTCTTTTCAGATAGAAAAGCACACTAAAATTGGTTTTCATAATGATAACATTAAGAGTGAAACAAAATTAGCATTGCAGTAAGACCTTTACAAGATGTGCGGGAGTTGAACGGCTTGTAATTCAATTCGTTAAGCCGTTTTGGTGAGTAAATTTGAAATTTAGCTCAACTCACCAGATTACTCACCAGACTATGCCAAAACACGCATAAACGATGCATAAAATGACATTTCCGTAAAAAACAAAAACCTGCAAATGTTTGATTTGCAGGTTTTTAGCGTTTTTGACATTGACTTTGTGATCCCGCTGGGATTCGAACCCAGGACCACTACATTAAAAGTGTAATGCTCTACCAGCTGAGCTACGGAATCTACTTTGTTTAAAAACGTTATCCGTTTCATTTAAAGTGGTGCAAATATAGGGTTATGGAGTGTTTCCTGCAAATAAAAAATCATCAAATGCGTTAGTGTATTGATTTATAGGCGAATTAATTATTTACCTTCTCTTTTTTAATTAGAATTGATATTTTTATGGCTCATAATTTAATATTATCCTATGCGTAGATCTCTTGCCGTCTTACTTTTTTTGCCGATGCTCACTATATTTTCCTGCCAATCCAATAAAGTTAAAGAAGAAGAACAGGCGAAGCACAAACAAGATTCATTAGCATCCTGCGAAAAAAATATGCCAAGCCGTTTTGGTGCAGTAAAAGATTCTTCGAGTTTTGCTTCGAATGAGGTTAGTCATGAAGGGATGGTTTTAATCCCTGCCGGAGAATTTGCCATGGGTGCATCCGATAAAGAGGGTAGAGATGATGAATATCCGCAACATCAGGTAAAACTTGCTTCGTTTTGGATTGATGTAACTGAAGTAACCAATGCAAGTTTCAAAAAATTTGTTGATGCAACCGGATATAAAACCACTGCCGAACGCAAACCAGACTGGGAAGAAATGAAAAAACAGCTTCCTGCAGGCACGCCAAAACCACCAGATAGTGTTTTTGTTGCTGCATCTCTGGTTTTTTACCAACCAAAAAGCATTACTTCATTAAACGATGCTTCGCAATGGTGGCGCTGGGTAAAAGGAGCAGACTGGAAACATCCTCACGGACCTAAAAGTAATATTAAAGGAAAAGAAAATTATCCTGTGGTACATGTTTCTTGGGATGATGCGATGGCTTATTGCAAATGGTCTGGAAAACGTTTACCAACAGAAGCAGAGTGGGAATATGCAGCAAGAGGTGCTTTGAAAAACGAAAAGTATCCATGGGGAAATGAAGATATAGAAAAAGGTAATGCGAAAGCCAATACTTGGCAAGGTAATTTCCCGGTTAAAAATACGGATTGGGACGGATACAATGGTTTAGCAGCTGTAAAACAGTTTAAATCGAATGGTTACGGATTATTTGATATGGCAGGTAATGTTTGGGAATGGTGCAGTGATTGGTATCGTCCTGATTATTACGGAACGCTTACCGGCTTAACCAACAATCCAAAAGGGCCAAAAGATAGCTACGATCCTATGGAGCCTACTATACCCAAAAGGGTTGTAAGGGGCGGTTCTTTTATGTGTAATGCCTCTTATTGTAAAGGATATCGTGTAACTTCAAGAATGAAAACCTCAGCAGATACCGGCCTTGAACATACTGGTTTCAGATGCGTAAGCACCAATTAAGTTTATTTATCAATCAAAGATGAAATCACGCAAACGTTTGCCCTACACATTATTTAATATTATTGTTTAGTTTGGTCGCTACAACTTAAACCGAACCAAATTTTATGCAACAAACAACAAAATCGGGTCAAGCACAGGGCCCTAAACCACTCCTAATTATTTGTGCCCTATTTTTTATTTTTGGCTTTGTAACCTGGGCAAATGGAACATTAATTCCTTTCTTTAAATTATCTTTTGGCTTATCAAACTTACAGGCATTTTTTGTAACGTTTGCTTCATATATGGCTTACTTTTTTTTGGCATTACCATCATCATGGATACTTAAAAAAGTGGGATTTAAAAATGGTATCGTGTTAGGCTTGGTAATTTTGGGTGTAGGTTCGCTTATTTTTATTCCGGCTGCACAAACCAGAACATTTGGTTTATTTTTAACAGGGATTTTTGTTCAGGGTGCTGCATTGGCCTTGCTTCAAACCGCTTCAAATCCATATTTAACAATTATTGGCCCCATAGAAAGTGCGGCAAAACGCATCAGCATAGCCGGTATCTGCAACAAATTTGCAGGAATGATTGTGCCTTTAATTATGGGAAGCCTGTTCTTGAAAAATGCATCTGAAGTAGAAAAGAAAATTAAGGCAGCTACCGGTGCTGTGCACGAGCACTTATTAAACGACGTTTTAGGCCGTGTAAACATGCCATATATTGTTTTAGCCATAGTTTTTTCGCTATTCGCCATTTTTATCAAATTTACTGATTTACCGGAAGTTGAGGTAGAAGAAGATATTGTTGACGAAAGTAAAGGAGCCATTGTTAAACACCAAAGCATATTTCAGTTTCCGCATTTATTTTTAGGCGCACTCTGTATTTTTGTATATGTAGGTGCTGAGGTTATGGCAGGTGATATTATTGGTATTTATGGTCGCGAATTGGGAATAAGTACCGAAATTAGTGGGAAATTAACCTCAATTACGCTATTTAGTATGTTAATTGGTTATATTGTTGGTATAATTACCATTCCAAAATACATTTCACAACAAAAAGCATTGAGGATCTGTGCAATATTAGGTATCATATTCACGGTATTATCTTTTGCGATTTCGAGCTGGTTCGCTGTAATTTTTGTGGCTTTATTAGGATTGGCGAATTCATTAATGTGGCCTGCGATTTTTCCACTCGGCATCAGCCATTTAGGTAAATTTACTAAAATCGGTTCAGCTATTATGGTAATGGGTATTGCCGGCGGTGCAATTATGCCGTTATTATATGCATTTCTAAATGAAAAACTCCATGTAAACTTCCAGTTGGCTTATTTGCTAACCGTATTGCCTTGTTATTTATATATCTTGTTTTTCGCCATAAAAGGACACAAAGCCGGATTGAATTTAAAATAAACCCAACCAAATAAATTATATGATTAAGCCCGGTCTCTAAAAAGATTGGGCTTTCTTTTGTCCTTAATTTTTCCTTATTTTGGCGATTATAAAGAAAATGTATCATTTGTAGCAATTCCATTCAAATTATGTCACGTCGAGCATGTCTAAATGCTGATAGGCATTTAAACAGGTCATTGATAGGGCGGGTGACAATTCTACCTTTATGATACATGCTCTAATCACAATACTCTTATCTCAAACCACAATAATGAATAAAGCTATTTTTCTCGATCGCGATGGCGTACTCAACCACGAAATATATGATTACATCTGCCGCGTAGAAGATTTCGAAATATTAAACTATCAGATACCAGTACTAAAAAAGCTATTCGATGAAGGTTATCTCCTCATTGTAATTACAAATCAGGGTGGTATCGCCTTAAAACGTTATACAGAACAGGAATTAGGGGTAATGCATCAAATGCTTAGAAATGCTTTTTTAGCAAAAGGGGCAGATATTGCAGCGTTTTATTACTGTCCACATCACCCAACAGTAGGCGGCGAATGCAAATGCAGAAAACCAGCTTCAGGTATGATTTTGGATGCAATTGAAATGTACGATATCGACCCTGCACAATCTATCATGATTGGCGATAAACCTAGAGATGTTGAAGCCGCAAACGGGGCAGGAGTGAAGGGAATTTTGATAGCGCCGGATGAGCATATTAGTTATGAAAAGATTAAGGAAGCTTTAAGCCGGGAATCTTTAGTTTAGTTTGGAGGTTAGGGCTTGGAGTTTGGAATAAGCAAACTGCCATATGATCTTAACTTCTTAATGAGTAACTGTGGTCAACTTATGATTAAGATCCTGAAACAAGTTCAGGAAGACGCGTGAGGGCTTAGGATGAAATCACCAAATTGAGTAACGCGTTTAGAAAACATAATAAATTTCCGTGAATTCTGTGTTTCCGTGGCAAACGCAATAAAACACATTAAGTACCTGTCCAGTTACACTTTCTATAACACAAAAAAAGACCTAAGTTAAATACTAACTTAGGTCTTTTTTATACATTTGGAACTCAACATTCCAAACTAAAATCTCCAAACTTATTTACCAGCTGCTTTAGCATGGTCAGCTAAGAATGTAGCCAAACCGCTATCGGTTAATGGGTGTTTCAATAAACCAACTATCGCTGCCAATGGTGCAGTAATAACATCAGCTCCCAATTTAGCACAGTTTACAATGTGCAATGGTCCGCGGATTGATGCTGCTAAAATTTGAGTTTCGTAACCGTAATTATCAAAAATAGTTCTGATATCTTCGATTAAAACCAAACCATCACTTGAAATATCATCTAAACGACCTAAAAACGGAGAAACATAGGTAGCTCCAGCTTTTGCAGCCAATAAAGCCTGGCCCGCAGAGAAAATTAGAGTACAGTTGGTTTTAATTCCTTTAGATGAAAAATATTTAATGGCCTTCACACCATCTTTAATCATCGGAACTTTAACAACGATTTTTGGATTTAAAGCTGCTAAAGCTTCACCTTCCTTAACAATCTCATCGAAAGTTGTAGAAATTACTTCAGCACTAACGTTATCATCAACGATATCGCAGATGGCTTTATAATGATTGATTACATTTTCTTCGCCGGTAATACCTTCTTTAGCCATTAAGCTAGGATTAGTGGTTACTCCATCTAAAATGCCAAGATCTTGCGCTTCTTTGATTTGATCAAGATTTGCTGTGTCAATAAAAAATTTCATGCTTATAAATTCTTAAAATGATTACTAGGTTCTGTTACAAGAACCCCTGAAGAATTTAATATCCCCCCTTCAGGGGGTAAGGGGGTAAAAAAAAGGGCAAGCACCTTCTATCGCACCGCTACAACCTTCTACCCTTGCTGTGTTCCCACCCTGGGGGAGTTCAAAGGGAGCTGGTCGTAAAAGACTTGCCCGGCCACAAAGGTAGAAAAAGAAGTTGTTTCCCGAAATGCATTTTTCTATTTTTTTTATCAAATGCGCTATCTTGTTGATTAGTAAATTAATAAAATTTAAATGTGTAAATTTAAAATGCACTAAAAATATAGATGTCTAAGCAGGCAGGTTTAATATTTTCATTTATAAATAGTTTGTTTATATGTAAATACTTAAATAAAACGTTTTAGGCTGATTTTTGCGTTTAAAATTGAATTTATTGTATAATCTTACCATTATTAATATGATAATTATATTGAGCTTATATTAGTATTATTTTAATTTTAAGACTTTAAATTACATAAGGGCTAAAATTTTTCTAAAAAACATGTCAACTCTGTAATTTAAAGATTGTTTTTCGTATCTTAGTGTTTCCTATACACTAACAACTAACGAGCAAAGAATGGAACCAAACAGTGGATTGTACGATGCGCAATTTGAACACGATGCCTGCGGTATTGGGTTCGTTGCACATGTGAAAGGGCGAAAATCGCATCAAATCATCTCCGATGCACTTACTATTTTAGAAAATCTAGATCATAGAGGGGCATGTGGAGCAGAACCGAATACTGGCGATGGTGCTGGTATAATGATTCAGATTCCCCATGAATTTTTTTATGATGAATGTTTAAAAGCTGGCTTTAGCTTACCTGAAACCAATAATTATGGTGTAGGTATGTTATTTATGCCAAAGGATATCAGATCCAGAGAAGAGTGCAGAGAATTAATTTACCGTGCCGCCGAAAAACTTGGCCTTGAAATTTTAGGCTTCAGAAAAGTTGATGTTGATACAACAGATATTGGCAATATGGCACTTTCTGTAGAACCCGAAATTGAGCAGGTATTTATTGCCCGCCCTTATACAGTTGCTCCAGGAGCAGATTTCGAACGAAAACTTTATATTTTTAAAAACTACCTCATTAAGCTAATCGTCAATACCGTTCATGGCGGTAAAGATTTTTATATTGTTTCGCTTTCTGCGCAAACCATTATATATAAAGGTCAGCTTACTTCATTGCAGGTTCGTACTTATTTTACCGATCTTTCCGATAAGCGAATGGTTTCTGCTTTAGGTTTGGTACATTCACGTTTTGCCACAAATACATTCCCTTCGTGGAGATTGGCCCAGCCATTCCGCTTTATTGCCCACAATGGTGAAATTAATACTTTACAGGGAAATTTAAACTGGTTCAGGGCTGGTGTTAAATCTTTTGCTTCGGCATATTTTACTCCGGAAGAACTTGATATGTTATTGCCAGTTATCGATGAAACCAACTCAGATTCAGGATGTTTAGATAACGTTATTGAATTGTTGCTTCATGCAGGCAGAACTTTACCACACGTACTAATGATGCTGGTTCCGGAAGCGTGGGATGGCAATGAAGACATGGATCCTGTTAAAAGGGCATTCTATGAGTTTCATGCTACTTTAATGGAACCATGGGATGGACCAGCGGCAATTGCATTTACAGATGGAAAATTAATTGGTGCTACTTTAGATCGTAACGGTCTGCGTCCATCGCGTTACGCCATCACCTCTGATGACCGTGTAATCATGGGTTCAGAAGCTGGTGCACTTGCGATAGATCAAAGTACAGTAATAGAAAAAGGCCGTTTAACGCCTGGCAAAATGTTCGTAGTAGACATGGAGCAGGGTAGAATTATAAGCGATAACGAAATTAAACAACAGGTTTGTGGTAAAAGCCCATATGCTGACTGGATTAATCAGTACCAGATCCGTTTGGAAGAATTGCCTGAGCCACGTGTAATGTTTACCGGCTTATCTGAAGAATCTATCTTTAAATATCAACAGGTTTTTGGTTACAGCAGGGAAGACGTTGATCTTTTGCTTAAACCAATGGCTATAGAAGCCAAAGAGCCAATTGGTTCAATGGGAACTGATACCCCTCTGGCCATTTTATCTAAGCGTCCTCAGCACTTATCCTCTTATTTTAAGCAGTTATTTGCACAGGTTACCAATCCGCCTATTGATCCTATCCGCGAGAAAGTGGTAATGAGTTTGGCAAGTTTTATGGGCAGTAACGGAAATCTTTTAGAAGAAAATCCATTACAATCGCATTGCGTAGCCATTAAACACCCAATTTTAACCAATCAGGAGCTTGAAAAGTTAAGAAGTATTGATACCGGAGTTTTCCAGGCGAAAACTTTACAGACTTATTTTAGGGCTGATGGCAAACCAGGTGCAATGGCAAAAGCTTTAGACCGTTTGTGCCGTTACGCTGTTGATGCCGTGGAAGATGGTTTCCAGGTAATTGTATTAACAGATAGGGCAATCGATTCAGAACATGCTGCTATGCCATCATTATTGGCGGTTTCTGCAGTACACCACCATTTAATCCGCAAAGGGTATCGTGGTGCTGTAGGTATTGTAATTGAAGCGGGCGACATCTGGGAGGTACACCATTTTGCTACTTTATTAGGTTTTGGTGTAACTGCAATTAACCCATATTTAGCTTTAGAAACCATAAACGGTTTTCAAAAAGAATCTGGTTTATCAGCAGAGCAATTAACAAAAAACTACATTTACGCCGTAAACAGTGGTTTGCTTAAAATCTTTTCTAAAATGGGTATTTCTACCCTGCAATCTTACCAGGGAGCGCAGATTTTTGAGATTTTAGGTTTAAATAAACAGGTGGTAAACACTTATTTCACTGGCGCAGTTTCCCGTATCGGTGGCTTAGGTCTGGATGAAATTGCTAAAGAAACATTAATCAAACACCACCGCAGTTTTGGTCCGCTGACTGAAACAGAGCATTTATTGCCTGCCGGAGGAACTTATAAATTCCGTCGTAAAGGTGAGGCGCATTTGTTTAATCCGCAAACCATCCACTTGCTTCAAAATGCAACCCGCAAAAACGATTACAATATCTTTAAACAATACTCTAAACTGGTTAATGAGCAAACGCAACAAGCTTATACCATCCGCGGATTGTTTGAATTTAACTATAGCCGTCCGTCGGTACCGCTAAACGAAGTTGAATCCACTGAATCAATTCTGAAAAGATTTGCAACAGGGGCTATGTCTTTCGGTTCAATCTCTCACGAGGCACACTCTACTTTAGCCATTGCAATGAACCGCATCGGCGGAAAGAGCAATACCGGTGAAGGTGGTGAAGATGAAATGCGTTATACTAAATTGCCAAATGGCGACAGTATGCGCTCAGCGATTAAACAGGTAGCATCAGCACGTTTTGGTGTAACCAGTTATTATTTAACCAACGCTGACGAGTTACAGATTAAAATGGCTCAAGGTGCTAAACCAGGAGAAGGTGGCCAGTTGCCGGGGCATAAAGTAGATGATTGGATTGCAAAAGTTCGTCACTCTACACCAGGAGTTGGTTTAATTTCTCCTCCACCTCACCATGATATTTATTCTATCGAGGATTTAGCACAGCTGATTTTCGACTTAAAAAATGCGAACCGTGCTGCCAGAATTAATGTAAAACTGGTTTCAAAAGCAGGAGTTGGCACAATCGCAGCTGGTGTGGCTAAAGCACATGCCGATGTAATTTTGGTTTCGGGATTTGATGGTGGAACAGGAGCTTCTCCTTTAACATCAATTCAACACGCAGGCTTACCATGGGAACTTGGTTTAGCAGAAGCGCATCAAACATTGGTGAAAAATAAATTGCGTAACCGCATTGTGTTACAAACTGATGGACAGCTTAAAACTGGTAAAGATATTGCTATCGCTGCATTATTGGGCGCCGAAGAATGGGGGGTTGCAACAGCTGCCTTGGTAACTTCAGGATGTATCATGATGCGTAAATGCCATTTAAATACTTGCCCGGTTGGCGTTGCAACGCAAGATCCTGAATTGAGAAAATTATTTACCGGTGATGCCGATCATGTGGTTAACTTATTTTATTTCCTTGCTGAAGAATTGCGTGAGATTATGGCTGAATTGGGTTTCAGAACCATCCACGAAATGATTGGCCAGGCCGATATTTTAAAAGTAAGAGAATTGCCTATTGAAGACTGGAAATTGAAACACCTTGATTTATCAGCAATATTATATAAAGCTGAAGACAATGGCCTGCCTTTATTTAATACAGAAGGTCAGGATCATGGTTTGGATCATGTTTTAGATCATAAATTAATAGCAGCGGCACAACCAGCCATAGCTAATAATGAGCCTGTATTTGCGAGTTTCGAAGTTAAAAACACCGATCGCGCTTTAGGAACGATGTTATCGAATGAAATTTCGAAAGTTCATTTAGGTGCAGGTTTACCTCCGGATACCATCAACTTTAAGTTTGTAGGTTCAGCCGGACAAAGTTTCGGGGCTTTCAATACCCGTGGAGTTACGCTATCATTAGAAGGTGAAGCTAATGATTATGTAGGTAAAGGCTTATCAGGTGCCAGATTGGCGATTTATCCTTTTGCTAATTCTACTTTTGTTCCAGAGCAAAATATTATTATTGGTAACGTGGCACTTTATGGTGCAACTTCGGGCGAATTATTTGCACGCGGTAAGGCAGGTGAACGTTTTGCTGTTCGTAACTCTGGCGCAACAGCTGTTGTAGAAGGAGTGGGCGATCACGGTTGCGAATACATGACAGGTGGTGAAGTGCTGATCCTTGGCGATACCGGAAGTAATTTTGCAGCAGGTATGAGTGGCGGTGTGGCCTGGATTTATGATGCCAATGGAACTTTTGCACGCAAATGCAATAAGGAAATGGTAGATCTTGATCCACTACAGGCTGAAGATGAAGAACGTATTTTAGCTTTACTTAAAACACATATTCGCTTAACAGATAGTAGAGTAGCAGAGTTTATCTTAAGTGATTGGAAATCTCAATCTGCACATTTTGTTAAAGTATTCCCTAAAGAATACAAAGCAGTTTTAAGCAAACGTAATCAACAAGTAAAAACACACTAAGCCATGGGAAAAGTAACAGGATTTCAAGAATACGATAGAGTTGCGCCCACTAGAGAAGAGGCTGCAACTCGTGTAAAACACTATGGGGAATTTTTAAATGAATTGCCCACACAAGAATTAAATAATCAAGCTGCACGTTGCATGGATTGCGGCGTTCCATTCTGTCAGTCAGGTTGCCCATTAGGCAATGTAATTCCAGAATTTAACGATGCCGTTTATCAGGGTCAATGGGAATTGGCAGCAAATATTTTATTAAGTACCAATAATTTTCCTGAGTTTACAGGAAGGATCTGTCCTGCACCTTGCGAATCTGCCTGCGTGTTAGGCATTAACCGTCCGCCTGTTTCAATCGAGGAGATTGAGAAACACATAATTGAAATTGCCTTTGAAAAAGGTTTTATAAAGGCTAAAGCACCATTAATCAGAACCGGTAAAAAAGTAGCTGTTATCGGTTCAGGCCCTGCAGGTATGGCTGCTGCTGCTCAGTTAAATAAAGTTGGGCATGAAGTAACCGTTTTCGAACGTGATGATGCACCAGGTGGTTTATTGAGATACGGTATTCCGGATTTTAAATTGCAGAAAAATGTGGTAGACCGCCGAATCGATTTGATGAAAGAAGAAGGAATTATCTTCAGATGTAATGCTAACGTTGGCGAAAATGTTGAAATAGGCACTTTGCTTAGAGATTTTAATGCCGTCGTATTAGCTGGTGGTTCTACAATTCCTCGCGATCTATCAATCCCTGGCCGTTCGGCTAAAGGAGTGCATTATGCTATGGACTTCTTAAAACAGCAAAATAAACGCGTTGCAAGCAGGGCTGTCGAAGTGGAAGAGATTATGGCTACAGGTAAAAATGTAATTGTAATTGGTGGTGGTGATACCGGATCAGACTGTATTGGTACTTCAAACCGTCACGGTGCGAAATCTGTTACACAGTTTGAAATTATGCCAATGCCTCCTCAAACACGTAATGAAAATATGCCTTGGCCAAATTACCCGATGTTGCTAAAAAATACTTCCTCACATGAAGAAGGTGCACAAAGGGCATGGTCGGTAAATACGAAAAACTTCATTGCTGATGAAAATGGAAATCTTAAGGCTTTAAAAGTGGTGGATGTTGAATGGGAAATTGATGCTAACGGACGGCCGGTTACTTTTAAAGAAGTTGCAGGTACCGAAAGAGATCTTCCTTGCGAACTGGTGCTTTTAGCAATGGGTTTCTTACATCCTCAAAAAGAAGGTTTAATTGAAAAGTTAGGGGTGGAGCTTGATAACCGCGGAAACGTAAAGGCTTCAGAACATACTTATCAAACAAATATTGCAAAGATTTTTGCAGCAGGTGATGTTCGCCGTGGACAATCATTAGTGGTTTGGGCCATATCTGAAGGTAGAGAGGCTGCCCGCAAGGTAGACGAATACTTAATGGGAACAACCAAACTGGCATCGAAAGATGCTGTCGCTTATGCTTAATTAAGTTTAAATTCTATATTTTTTAGGTCGTGGTGCAAATCACGACCTTTTTTGTTTTCATGCAGTCTTTACACGGAAATTACGGAGTTGAATTCTGTTGTAGCGATCCGTATGTGAGCAGGTCGTCATGCTGAACTTGTTTCAGTATCTATCTAACTAGATTATTATCTATTAATTTTTTTGCCACGGAAACACTGAAATCACGGATTTGAATTCTGTTGTAGCGATCCGTATGTGAGCAGGTCGTCATGCTGAACTTATTTCAGCAGCTATCTAAATAGATCATTATCTATTGACTTTTTTGCCACGGAAACACTGAAAACACGGAATTATTTTTTTTTCAATATATATAAGTCGTCATACTGAACTTGTTTCAGTATCTACTGGTCTATCGTCCTCGTTTGTAACGAGGATGAACGAGAAACGCGATTGTATCGCCCCTAAAACTCATCAATTATGCTTCCTGTAAGATTTTTAATAAAATCCCGTGCCTCTGAGTCTAAAAAACAATACTAAAACAACTTCAACTGCTCGTCTCTTGGTGGTTGCTCTTTTCCAAAAACCGTTCTGCCACCATATTTCCAGCTTTCGTTACGCTCCTTCTGAATTACCTTATCAAAATCCATATTGGGAATAAAATCATTTTCTGCATTGCGTGCAATTTGATGCAATGACTTTATTGCCTGTTGTTTATCTGAGTTTCCAATTTTAGCTTTATCAATTGCCTTTTGCAAAACGCTTATTGTTTCGTCAAATACATTTACAGGAACTGGGAAGGGGTGTCCATCTTTACCTCCATGTGCAAAAGAATAACGTGCAGGATCAGTAAAACGTGATGGCGTGCCATAAATTACTTCGCTCACCAAAGCCATTGATTGCAAGGTTCGAGGGCCCATACCTTCTAATAACAACAATTCTTCAAAATCACTCGGCTTTTTTTCTTGCGCCAGCCACAAAATACTTCCTAAACGTTTTAAATCTACATCTTTCGATTTTACATCATGGTGATTCGGCATGACCAGTTTTTGTATTTCGGCAAGCATCCTGTTGGGCGATTCAGCCGTGATATCCATCATGCTCTGCCTTGTTTTACCTGCATCATTTGAAGTCAGATTTAATATCTGGCCCTGGTTTATTCCGCAAATTCCGGTGTGCGGTTCCTCCACAAAAGATTTCAGGTTTTCAGAATGCCAGTGGTATCTTCTTGCAGTAGAACTGCTATTGCTCATGCCTTGCTGCACCACAGCCCAATCGCCTTCATTGCTTAAAGCAAAACTGTGAAGGTACAACTGGAATCCATCTTGTATGGCAGTATTATCTACCTTAGCACTGAGTTTGCTCGCCCGTACCAATTCTGTTCCGTTTAAACCTGTTTTATCGGCTATTTTTAATAGCTCATTTGGCGTTTCCCTGCTGTATTTCCCTTTGCCACCACAAATATAGATGCCCAATTCTTTAGATAACGGATTGATTGATTTTTTTAAAGCACCCATTACCGATGTGGTAATGCCAGATGAATGCCAATCCATACCCATAACAGCCCCGAGGCTTTGAAACCAAAACGGACTGCTTAAACGGCGGATAACTTCTGCCTTGCCATACTCTAACAATATCGCTTCAGTAATGGCCAGGCCGAGTGTAGCCATGCGTTGAGCCAACCATGGTGGTACATGGCCATAGTGTAAGGGTAAATCTGCACTTCCTGATCTTTTCAATACTAACAAATTTAGTAAAATATTTTTAACTATTTATAGAATTTTAATCAGCTAATTCTCTATTACAGAAAATGTTTTAGTTGTGTAAATGGAATATTGTAAAATGGTTGCTAATCTTTGAAAAGATTTTTACCCTACAAATTCTTTTGGTTTTCTGCCCTAATTATCTTTTGGAACCACAGTTACAATGAAATAAAACGATTAACAATATTTTTTGTTACTTTGATACACAACCCAATATTAAAGCGAGTTCCCAATTATACATGCGAAAACTCTTACAACGTTTACTGAGTGCCTGGATCATCCGCATGTCGAATAGATTCGGTTCAAGACCAGATCGCAAACGTATTCATGAAGCCCTAAGCAAATTATACAAAACCATTAATCAGGACCCTGGTAAACGAGGACTTATTTTTGAAATCACCAATGAAGATAAATTTATCATTTTGTCCGACCAACATAAAGGTGCCCGTGATTACGCTGACGATTTTTCATTATCAGAAAAAAATTACTTAAAAGCACTCCAATATTACAACGAAAAGGATTTCCATTATATAAACCTTGGCGATAGTGAAGAGCTTTGGGAAAATTTAATGGAATCGGTAATCAAACACAATAAAGATACTTTTGAAGCAGAAAAATTATTTATTAATAAAAACCGTTTCACAAAAATATTCGGCAATCACGATTTATATTGGGACAATGATCCACTGGCAGGATTTAACCTGAACAGAATTTATGGAAAAAAAATCCGCATTTATGAAGGCGCAATCCTCCGGGCGCAAATTGGAGAAAACAAACTGGATATTTTCCTTACACACGGTCATCAGGGTGATTTGCAAAGCGATGGTAATTGGTTTAGTAAATGGTTTGTAAGTACCATTTGGGCACCACTGCAAGCCTACCTACAAATTAACCCAAATACACCCGCTTACGATAATCAGCTTAAAACGGTGCACAATACCATGATGTACAGCTGGATTGCTGAACAGGAGAATATGGCATTGATTACCGGACATACCCACCAGCCAGTATTTGCATCTTTAACGCACCTGGAGCGGATTTATGTAAAATTAGATCGGGCTCAAAAAGAGAAAAACGTAAAAGATCTCGAGTTTTTGGAAGTAGAACTTCATAAACGCATTAAAGAAGGCGATAAAGCACCACGTTTAGGGAAGTACCAGCCCAGCTACTTTAACAGCGGCTGTTGTTGTTTTAACGATGGAGATATTACCGGAATTGAAATCGAATCTGGTATGATCAGGCTGATAAAGTGGTCGTACCATGAAAATGATATCCCAAAAAGAATATTACTTGAAGAAATGAAACTCAGTGATTTATCTGATTTAAAGTTATTTAATGGGTAACGTAACATAAAAAGTTGTACCTAAATCTTTTCCACTACTTTCTGCCCACAGTTTTCCTTTATGTATATCAATTATTGCATTTACGGCAATCAATCCTAAGCCGTAATTATTTTCATTATTGGTCGCTTTAGCACTCAATGGCGCAAATTTTAAGAAAATTTTATCAAGATCTTCTTCAGTTAAACCCACACCACTATCTTTTATCGCAACGGTTATTTCATTTTCATGGATTTGATGAGAAATAACAATTTCAGTCCCCTGAGGAGAAAACTTAACTGCATTATCGATAATATGCTCAAAAACAACTTTTACTTTATCAGCATCTGCAAAAACTTCCAAAGAATTTTCAATACCGATCAATACTTTCTGGTTTTTATGGTTGAGTTTTAATCTCAGATCATCAATTGCCTGTTCGATAATTGCTTTTAAATCTACCTTTGCTTTTTGCGGTTTAAAAGAATGACTTTCTTTACGTGCATTGCTTAAAATTCCATTTAAATTATCAATCATCCGCTTCGATTGCATATTGATTTTACCTGCAACTACCGCTGCGCGCTCATCAATACCGGGTATTCTTCCCAGCAGTTCCGATTGTAATGAAATTGTAGTCATAGGATTTTTAAGATCATGAACCAATACATGCAGGCGGTCATCATAAGCCCTGAACGTTTTTCTGATTGCGATTCTGGATTCAAGCTTCTCCATTACCATATCGGCCAAAGTACCTAACATCTCCAATTGTTTCTCATCAGCATTTTGGGCCGAATCGGAAGCCACATATATTAACCCGATAGCATAACCATCTGCGGTAACAATTGGCGATGATTTGTAAAAAGCGGATGCATGGTTTGCAGGTAAACCATATTGTGATTTCACAAACATCTGTTCTACTGCCATAAAGCCTATTCCTGCATGCGCCACATCAAATATTTGAGCAGCAAGCTGTGTTATCCGATCAAAAGCACTTTCAGCCGGGGTATTCAGAATTTCGTAGGATGCTAATTTGGTAAAAAGCATATCTTTATCTGTATGCTTAATCGGTTCGGCTTTTTTAATCTGCATTTACTATATATTTATTCGGTGGCAATGAAACACTAAAGGTAAAGATTATGATTAATAAGTAAATAATATAAACAATTCAACCGTAAATTCCGTTAGTATATTTTGTAGGCGATTGAGGATAAGCGTTAAAATTATCACCCAAATAACTTAAATAATGAGATTATATATAGAACGTAAACCTGTTAAGGTAAACCCAGATACGAAAAGAGTTATTGCCCGTTTTTTTTTTAACGGGGAGGAGCGCGCATTAGAAGTAATAAAAAAGGTTTTAGAGTTTTCTGATGACAAAGTATTTTCACTGATATCACCCATCTTACAAGAATATTCTAAACGGCATAGAAATATTACCAAAATACTAACCCGCCACTGCAAAAAATTAAAAAAACAGTTTATTGCCCTTGGAACCGAATTTGAAGATCTCGACGAATATACTCGTTTACTAATCGGTGCCTATTTTACTCACGAATATTCAATAGAATCAGCAGCATTTTTTAATCCAAGTATCGTTGATGATCCAGACCAGTCTGACCTTGTTGAGGGAGAAAAACGTGTAATTATTAGCTTTAGGGCGGTAGGCGAGGGCCATATTTCATCAATCGTTTTCAGGCGGGCACTTATTGATAAAAACAACAACATCCAGGTTTTACCTGTAGGCAATTATGTAGATGAGGCAGAGGTAGTTAAGAATGCCATTTACGTAAAAAAATTATTTTTAAAAAAAGCTGCCTACGCACAGATTGATACCTCAGTACTGGAAGAAATTGAGTCGAAACTGGATGACAAATTTGAATATACAAGTTTGAGTAATATCATTAAAGATTCCAAAGTACTGAATAAAGAAAATCCCGCACGTTTAATTGAATATGATAAAGTGCTTTGGTTATCTGATACTTACCATACGATCACTTTTTCTAAAGATACTGATATTTCTGACCGCGTAATTTTCCCAATTTCAGAATTTGAACGTAAGGGGATTGAGGATGCCCGCTTTGTGAAATTCATCAAAGATGATGGCAAAATATTGTATTATGCCACATATACTGCATTTGATGGTTCATTAATTATACCGAAACTGGTACAAACCGAAGATTTTTACGAATTTAAAGTTATTCCACTTTATGGCGATGGTGCCCAGAATAAGAACCTGGCTTTGTTTCCGCGGAAAATTAATGGCAAATATGTTATGATGAGCAGGATTGATGGCTGGAACAATTACCTCATGTTCTCTGACAAAGTGAACGTTTGGGAAAATCCCATCTTACTGAAACAACCACGATATGATTGGGAACTCGTGCAGATTGGCAATTGCGGATCACCAATAGAAACCGAGAAAGGCTGGCTAGTAATTACACACGGCGTGGGGCCTATGCGCAAATATTGTATTGGCGTGAGTTTATTAGATCTCGACGACCCAAGCAAAGAGATCGGTCACTTAAAAGAGCCACTAATTATGCCAAACAACGAAGAACGTGAAGGTTATGTACCGAACGTGGTTTACTCCTGCGGATCAATCATCAGCAATGGCGAATTGATTATTCCTTACGGCCTATCTGATTATAGTTCTTCATTCGCAACTGTTAATTTAGAATTGCTGTTAGATAGGTTATTGGATAATAAATAATCATTCGTGTTTTAACGTATGAATCGTCCTGCTGAATTTATTTCAGCATCTAATGCAACTAAAGTTTAGTCCCTGAAATAAATTCAGGATGACGCATAGTATAAACGCTCCGCGTTGAACTTATCGAGTCGTCCTGCTGAATTTATTTCAGCATCTAATGCAATTAAAGTTTAGGCCCTGAAATAAATTCAGGGTGACGCGTAGTATAAACGCTCCGCGTTGAACTTATCGAGTCGTCCTGCTGAATTTATTTCAGCATCTAATGCAATTAAAGTTTAGGCCCTGAAATAAATTCAGGGTGACGCGGAGTATAAAATCTCCGCGTTAAACTTATCGAGTCGTCCTGCTGAATTTATTTCAGCATCTAATGCAATTAAATTTAGACCCAGAAATAAATTTAGGGTGACGCATAGTATAAACGCTCCGCGTTGAACTTATCGAGTCGTCCTGCTGAATTTATTTCAGCATCTAATGCAATTAAAGTTTAGGCCCTGAAATAAATTCAGGGTGACGCATAGTAAAAATTCTCCGCGTTGAACTTATCGAGTCGTCCTGCTGAATTTATTTCAGCATCTAATGCAATTAAATTTAGACCCAGCAATAAATTCAGGGTTACGCATAGTATAAAATCTCCGCGTTGAACTTATCGAGTCGTCTTGCTGAATTTATTTCAGCATCTAATGCAATTAAAGTTAACGCACTGATATAAATTAAGGGTGACGTGTGTTATAGTAAATCGTCCTGCTGAATTTATTTCAGTATCTAATGCAATTAAGTTTAGTCCCCGAAATAAATTCAGGGTGACGCATAGTATAAACGCTCCGCGTTGAACTTATCGAGTCGTCCTGCTGAATTTATTTCAGCATCTAATGCAAATAAAGTTCAGTCCCTGAAATAAATTCAGGGTGACGCGGAGTATAAAATCTCCGCGTTAAACGTATCGAGTCGTCCTGCTGAATTTATTTCAGCATCTAATGTAATTAAGTTTAGTCCCTGAAATAAATTCAGGGTGACGGATAGTATAAACTCTCGCGTTGAACGTATCGAGTCGTCCTGCTGAATTTATTTCAGCATCTAATGCAACTAAAGTTTAGTCCCTGAAATAAATTCAGGATGACATGTGTTATAGTAAATCGTCCTGCTAAATTTATTTCAGTATCTAATGCAATTAAGTTTATTCCCTGAAATAAATTCAGGGTGAAGCATAGCATAAAGTCTCCGCGTTGATCCTATCGAGTCGTCCTGCTGAATTTATTTCAGCATTTAATATTATGAGATAGTCCCTGAGATAAATCAGGGTTACGCATAGTATAAACTATCCGCGTTGAACTTATCGAGTCATCCTGCTGAATTTATTTCAGCATCTAATGCAATTAAGTTTAGTCCCTGAAATAAATTCAGGGTGACGAATAGCATAAAATCTTACCTCACACAATAACAACACAAAAAAAGGCTGGTTCATTTCTGAAACAGCCTTAATATTTCCAAGACAAATTAATTCTTAACTACATTTATCTGCTTCCACTAAGGGGGAGGATAATGTTTCATATTCAGCTTCGGCAGCCTTTAAAATAGCAAGGTGGGAGATAAAGTATGCCAACGTACTTTCTGCACCTTGGTTTCTATTTACACTGTTAAATTGTAACCCATCGGCACAACCATGGGTTTCAAAGTCGTACAAAGGAATATGCAGACTATTTTTACCAAGGAACCATTCATAACTGATATGCATTAAATTCAGATACTGATTATCCTTCGTAATTTCGAAAACTTTGGCATACAATAATACCATGGCCATCGTTTCTATAGCCTGCTGATCGTAAATAGGATTTTTCCCATGTTTTTTCATCCAGCCTGCATTGCCAACTGGATTTAAGTAACCATTTTCAAAAGAAAAACTATTTAAAAATGCAACGCTTTCCATTGCTATTTTATAAGAGGTAGCATTACCGGTAACTTCATAATGATGAAGCAAAGCAAGCGGTAATATTGCATTATCGTAAGTTAAAATATCCTCGAACCAATGCCAATCGCCGTCTTTGTTTTCCTGGTATGAGGCTACCAACGAGTTGGCTAACATATTAATTTCCTTAACAATCAACTCATCACCAGGATGAGCGCATAAGAAATAAGAAAGACCAATAATTGTATTTGCCCTTCCACGGAGATATTTTAATTCTTTGAAGTGTGGAATTGAATGTGAAAACAATTCGCGGCCAAATTCGCGGTATGAATTGTTTGGTGCTGCACTAATTAAATAACCAAGTGACCAAATCGTTCTTCCGAATGAATCTTCAGAACCTACTTCATCAAGATAATTACGGTTAAAACTTAAAAAATTCCTGAAGTTACCATCCTCGGTCTGCATGTACTGTATAAAACTAAGGTAAACAGGCATAAATTTTAAGGCTTTAGGATTTTTATCCCTTTCTGTAGCCATTAACGCCATGATCAATGCTCTGGCATTATCATCTATACAATAACCCTCTTTAAGATTTGGAATCCCAAAGCGTGCATGTTGTATAATTCCGGTATCATCTGTTAATAACGAAATATGATTTAAATTTAAAGCAGGCATACTTTCAACATCAATAATTGGTGGAGTAACCCTTTCTGGTTTTTTACCTGTAATTACGGCATCTTTCAATACCTTTAAATAAACACTACCTATGGCTGGCCAACGCAACTTTAAGCCATATTCATAAGCATTTTGTCTAAGTTTTTGATACTTATCATTATCGTTTAAAAGCTCATTTACAATTGTTGCCAACTGATCATCATTTTTAAAATCGAATAATTTACCTCTGTTTTCGGCTAAAAGTTCTTGTGCGTGCCAATATGGAGTTGAAACTACTGCTGCACCTGCACCAATCGCATAAGATAATGTACCACTGGTAATTTGTGCCTCATTTAAATATGGTGTAATATATAACGAACAAGCAGTTAAATACTGATGAAGTTCGCCTTCAGAAACAAATTTATTAACAAAAGCAATGTTGTTTTCTACACCTAGCTCTTTTGCTAGTGCTTTTAAACTGTCGCGGTATTCTTCTCCATTGTGTTTTACAACTCCTGGATGTGTATTCCCTAAAATCACGTATAAAACATCGGAATGCTGCGCCACAATTTTAGGCAAGGCATTAATTACAGTTTCTAAGCCTTTATTGCGGCTGATTAAACCGAAAGTAAAAAGTACCTTGCGGTTTTTAAAAAGTTCGCTACGGGAAATTTCATTGTTTAAAACTGGTTCCAAATCTGGCACACCATGTTCTATCAATTGAATAGATGCTTTTGGAATCTGATAGATGCTGGTTAAAAATAACACAGCTTTTTTACTCATCACCACAATTTTGGCAGATTTTACAGCAATTTCCTTAATAATAGTTTGCTGCATAAAATTCGGTTCCTTTAAAACCGTATGCAAAATGGTGATAAATGGTTTCTTTAATCTATTGATTAATGAAAGTAAAAATACGCCACTATTGCCTCCATAAATACCAAATTCATGTTCAATAATTACACTGTCTACATCGCTGTTGTTAATAAAATCTGCCGCCTCGATATAATCTTGCTGGTTTTGCTGGCTGATCACAAATTTTACCTCATCGGGGTATTGATGCTCATTGATATCATCCGATTCATTTAAAGCAACAACAAAGCTATTTTTCGGATTATAATCTGGATTTAAACTTAAAGCATTAACCAAATTTTGATTAAAGGTAGCTAAACCGCATTCGCGTGGGGGATAGGTCGAAATATAAGCTATTTTCATAAGTATTTCAATAGAGTTGATACTTGAACAACATTATATCAGCTAAATAGTTTGTGATTTCATTAATTTGCAGTTAATAAAGCCAAAACATTCTGATTTGGGTGCTTGTTAGTAAGTAAAAATTAAGCTATGAGATCAATATGGAAAGGTTCGATTGGATTTGGTTTGGTAAACATTCCAATTAAGTTATTTTCTGGTATCCAAAACAGTAATCTCGATCTGGACATGCTTGACGAACGCGATCAGGCCAGAATTAAATTTTTAAGGGTAAATGAACATACCCATAAAGAAGTGCCCTATGAAAAAATAGTTAAAGGCTACTTTTTAAATGATAGGTATGTAGTTTTGGATAAGCACGACTTTGAAGAAGCAGCACCTGAGAAAACAAAGATCATTGAACTCGAAAATTTTGTAGACATAAAAGATATCAATCCTATTTATTACGAAACTTCGTATTATACCGAGCCCGAAAAACAAGGCAAAAAAGCTTATGGATTATTATTAAAAGCTTTAGAAAAATCGGGTAAAGCTGGGGTAGCAAGATTTGTATTAAGAAATACTGAAAATCTTTGTGTAATCCATCCTATGGAACATGTTCTGGTAATTACTAAAATCAGATTTGAACAAGAAATCAGGAGCTTGTCCGAAATTAATAAGGTAGATGATATTACGATCACAAAAAAAGAAATGGATGTAGGTTTGGCACTTATTAAACAATACAGTTCAAAATTCGATCTAAGTGCTTTTAAAGATGATTATAGTTCCGAACTATTAAAAATAATTAAAGCAAAAGCCAAAGGAAAACGAGCCACCGTTAAAAAGATGAAACCTCAAAAAGCAACCAGCGATGATTTATACGATCAATTGATGCAAAGTTTAAGCTCGAAAAAAGGTGCTTAATCAGCTGGAGTTGAGCGTTTGAGTCAGAGATAAAAAGGTTCTAATAAACGTTATACAGGAAAGGCATTGAAGTGTTTACCACTTCAATGCCTTTTTGCTATTTAAATGCAGCTTTCAACTGATCTGCAGCAAAGGCCTGCGCAGCTTTCGCTTCGGGTACAACGATAGCCATTCCAAAAAACTCGTGAGTAACACCTTCGTAATTTTTACTGTCTACCTTTACGCCGGCAGCTTTTAATTTATCAGCGAGCATTACACCATCATCATGTAAAGGATCAATTTCTGCAGTGATAATTGTAGTTGGGGGTAAACCTTTTAAATCAGCATTAACCAATGAAATTTTAGGATTCTGTGCCTCAATCATGGTATTTAAATACTTTTCAGTAAACCAACCCATCATCGCTTTATTTAATGGTTTCGCCTTTTCGTACATTTTATACGAGGCTGTATTCATATCGGCTTGAGCAATTGGATAAACCAAAACCTCATGTACCGGAATCATAATGTGCTTATCTCTAGCCATAATCGATACGTTAGCAGCTAAATTTCCCCCGGCACTTTCGCCCACCACCGCTATTTTAGCAGGATCAGCTTTTAAGCTTACAGCATTTTTTACAGCCCATTCATAAGCAGCAAATGCATCATTATGCGCTGTCGGAAATTTATTTTCCGGAGCCAAACGATAAGCTACAGATACAACAATTGCACCAACCTGCTCGGCTAACGCTTGTGCAGAAGCATTGTAAACATCTAAATTAGCAATAACAAAACCGCCACCATGATAATAAACAATTAATGGATAGGGGCCGCTTCCTTCTTTTGGTGTATAAATCCTTAAATGTATTTTGCCTCCACTCACATCAATATCTTTCCCGGTTGTATCCACCTTTGGTGTTGGCACCTTAATGTTATTTTGTTTTACTAAATCCATCACCGCATCAGTTGGTGTATGGTTTTTACGGGCATCGGTCGCACTTAAAGTTTCTATAGGTTTATCACCATAAGTACTCAATTTTTCGATTATCGTTTGCATTTCTGGCTTGATGGTTTTACCCCACTCTGGTGCGGGTCCACCAGGTTTTAATCCTGCTACAGCAGTAGAATCAGTTATTGTAGAATCCGTTGTGGTAGTGGTTTTAGTTCCACCAGAACAAGCAGCGAGCGAAACTGCCACACCACAAATGAGCGCACCAAGTTTTAATGAGTTGGTTTTCATAAGGTTATTTTTTTTGTTTTTTAAATGATATGCTTCTATAACAGTATCAGTGAGATACAGTTTTTGCATCTCTACAACTTTTTAGAATTTAATGAAACAGCAAACATCTTTATGATTTAGTATGTTCTAACATAAACAACTAAGTATGTTAACAGAAATAACAGGGCTGCCAGACCATATTTTTGGCGTAAGGGCTACAGGTGAAGTAACCAGCGACGATATTAAAGATGTATTGTTAACAGGCCTGAAACGGACAGCACAACGTTTTAAAGAAATCCGATATCTACTCGTATTGGAAACCGATGTTAAAAATTTTACTGCTGGTGCCTGGGTTCAGGATGCTAAAGCGGGTTTACAAAATTTTACCAAATGGAAAAAAATTGCAGTTGTAAGTGCAGAAAAAGGAGTGGAGTGGTTTACTGATGTTTTTACAATCGCCACACCGGGTAAATCAAAAGGATTTAAACCCGAAGAAATAGAAGAAGCCAAAGCATGGCTCAATACCGAAGACTAAAACAAAAATTGATTATGAAAAGTTCTAAAACACCACAGGAAAGTAGCAAGGCTACCGCTCCAAAAAATACAAAAGCAAAAGGTGCTGATGATAATGTAACATCGGCAAAAGATGCAAAAAAAGTAAATGTAACTAAAGATGCTCCCGTTAAACATAAAAAATCATAAAAGTTAAAAATTTGCCGTTTTATGAAAGCTGATGCCAGTAATATTAATCATTTCTATAATAAAGCATACGATTGGATAATTGATAAAGGACCAGCTGTAATTTTAGGTATAGCGATACTTATTTTAGGGCTTTGGTTAATTAAATTGTTAGGAAAGTGGATGCAGAATGGAATGCACCGTAAAGATGTAAACCCATCTTTAAGGCCTTTTCTTACAAGTTTAATGCTTATTACCTTACGCATTTTACTGGTACTCACTGTAATGCAAATAATCGGCATACAGCTTACCTTTTTAACCGTATTAATAGGCGGTATTGGCGTTGCAGCCGGCTTAGCACTATCGGGCACTTTACAAAACTTTGCCAGCGGAGTACTGATATTACTTTTAAAACCTTTTGTGGTTGGTGATAATATTATTGCACAAGGCCAGGAAGGTACCGTAAAATCCATCCAGATATTTTATACCATTGTTCAAACTTTCGATAACAGAACGGTTGTAATCCCCAATGGTAAGCTATCCAACGAGGTAATCATCAACATCAGCAGGGAAGGAAGTAGAAGATTGGATATTGAAATGAAGTTTAGTTATGGTATAGATTACGACCAAATTGTAAGTATTTTTAATAAAACTGTTGATGAGTTTAAAGATTGCCTTAAAACTCCTGAAAGAAGAGTAGGAGTATCCGCTTTAGAAGACAGCGGATTTAAAGTAAACCTCAATGTTTGGGTAAATTCGCATGGTTTTACCGATACTAAACTGTCGTTTTTAGAAGTATTAATGAAAAACTTAAAGCTTGGAGGAATAAAATTACCTGGAATGCCCGATTAAATAATCAATTTTTGAGCAGTGCGTAAATTTTATCCATTAATTCATCAATATTAAACGGCTTAGACATAAAGTCGTTAGCTTCAACACCATCTAATGAATAATTAGATGCATTATATCGTGCCGAGATCATTAGAACGGGTATGTGTTGGGTTGCAGCAGTATCTTTAAGCTCTTTCAATAATGTTCTTCCATCGGTATCCGGCAGCATAATGTCCATAATTATAACGTCTGGTTTAAACTCGTGTACATGTTTTATAAATTCTGCACCTTTGTTTAGTCCGGCAACATTAAAAGCTTCACTTTCTAAAATAAGGGTTATAACATCTAGGATTGCATGATTATCTTCGATAACCAAAATGTTTTTCTTTGCCAAGTTTGGGATAATTGTTAAATTTCTAACAAATATAGAATAAAAAGTAAATTCATAAACCGAATTTGTCAAATTAGAGGCATTCTAAAATGGGCGCAATATTTGTTTATCGTTAAAATCTAATACTTTTGCAATATCAAAATTTAATATGATCAAATTTTCTGTAGATTTAACCAACTGTGATAAAGAACCCATCCACATTCCTGGTAAGATTCAATCACATGGTTTTCTTATCGCTGTTGATAAAACCGACCTCTCAATTACCTATCTTAGTGAAAATACAGGAGATTTTCTGAAAGAACAGGCAAAAGATCTTTTAAATAAAACCCTCACCGATTTAAGCAGCTTAATTAAACAGCAGGATGTGGCATTTAACATTGAAGATCTGCTGCAACTTGGCATTATCCGGAAAAGCTTTGATGCCATCAGTCCGTATCCCATCGAGATAAATGGCAAACCTTTTTATCTGATTATCTCCGCGGCTGTAAATGATTGGTTACTGGAATTCGAACCCGTTACCCTTCAATATGATATCCAAAGTATGATAGGCCGTTCGGCATCATCCATGCTGCAGGGCAAAACCATTTCTGCTTTATTAAGCGGTGCCGCATTGGAAGTTAAAAAGCTGATCAACTACGATAGGATCATGATCTATAAATTTTTAGATGATGGACATGGCGAAGTTGTAGCAGAAGAAAAAGAAGATCGTTTAGAACCATTTTTCGGACTCCATTACCCCGCATCCGATATTCCTAAACAAGCCAGGGAACTTTATAAACTAAACTTAACCAGGTTAATTGCTGATGTTAATGCTGAAGACTCGGCCATTATTACCTTTAAAGAAAATGAACCACTCGATTTAACAAATAGCGGCTTACGTGCAGTTTCGCCCATCCATATACAATACCTTAAAAATATGGGCGTGCATTCCAGCTTTAGTATTTCACTAATATCACATGGCGAATTATGGGGGTTGATTGCCTGCCACAACTATAGTCCAAAATTTATAGATTATAAAGCCCGGGAAGGTTCAAAATTAATCGGACAGATACTTTCTTCTGCCTTAGAATACCGCGAAGAAGAAGAAGATGCCAAAGTGATCGAACAGTTTAAGGATACTGCAAATATACTAACGGATCATTTAACACGGGATAAATACCTCCTGGAAGCCATAACAACGCATAAAACCAGCATTTTAGATGTAACAAAGGCTGAAGGTGTAGCTGTTATTTTTGAAAACGAACTTAAAACCCTTGGAAATGTTCCAACGGTAGATGAAATATGGGAACTGACCGAATGGCTTAAAATTAATAGCGACGAATCCATCTATTATACGCACCGTTTGCCAGAAATCCACTCCCAGGCAAAAAAATACAAATCAACGGCTTCCGGAATACTTTCCTGTATCTTAAATAAAGAACTTGGCGAAATGATTATTTGGTTTAAACCCGAAATGATCAGCAATGTAAACTGGGCAGGAAACCCCGAAAAGCCGGCTACACCATCAGAAAACGGATTATTAAACTTATCACCAAGAAAATCTTTCGAAACCTGGTCTGAAGTGGTAAATAATACTTCCGATAAATGGATGCCCGAAGAAATTGCATCTGTTTTAAGAATTAGGGAGATCATTATTACCGATATCAATAAAAAAGCAAACGAAATTAGGTTGCTTAACGAAAAACTACACGCAGCATACGAGGAATTGGATACCTTTAGTTATACCATCTCTCACGACTTAAGAACGCCTTTAACATCTATTAAAACCTATGCAGAATTGATGCTGAAAAATAAAAGCATTGATGAAAACGGTAAAAAAATGTTATCGCGCATTTTAACCGGGGCAGATAAAATGAATTTTTTAATCAAAGAAATTCTTAACCTGGCCAGAGTGGGCCGCTCAGAACTTAATTTTGAAATTGTTAATATGCCATCCTTGTTAGAGGAAATAAAAAAAGAAGTGTGGACGGCTTTTAAAGCAGACAATTCTGAGTTTATTTTAGGGCAATTACCTAACTTAAAAGGTGATAAGACAATGATTCCTCAATTATTTACAAACCTCATTGGTAACGCCGTAAAGTACTCTGCAAAGGTTGATAAACCACAGATTGAGGTTTCTGGTTATATTGATGAAGGTGAGATTATTTATGCCGTTAAAGATAATGGTATAGGAATTGATAACCGATATTACGACAGAGTCTTTGAACTTTTTAAACGTATGGACAATGTTAAAGAAATTGAGGGAACAGGAGTAGGGCTTGCTATAGTAAAAAGGATTGTAGAAAAACACAACGGAAGAGTTTGGTTCGAAAGTACGTTAAACATCGGTTCTACCTTTTATGTAGCTTTTAAAAATAGATAAAAATGAAAACGCCGGATATATTTTATGTTGAAGATGATGTGGACTATGCATTTTTTATGCAAAGTGCCGTGCAGGAAGTAAAAGATACGCTTAACCTAACTATTGTTGAAGATGGGGCAGAAGCATTACAAAAACTTCAAAGTTTTGCCGATACTAAAACAAAACCGAAATTGATAATGCTCGACCTTAACCTGCCGGGTTTATCAGGCTTAGATCTGTTAAAATTCATTAAGGATATTCCTTACCTTAAAACAATTCCGGTTATCTTATTTTCCACTTCCGATAATCCGGATGATGTTAAAGCCTCGATAGAATTTGGTGCCAATGCTTATTTAACCAAGCCTACCGGATATGAAAACCTCGTAAAATGTGTACATTCAGTCCACGATTTCTGGTTTAATCAACATTTAAGGTTAAACTAGATTTATAAAAAATATAGAAAGATTCGGGTATCATTATCCGGATCTTTTCTTTTTAAACTTATTATAATACTATTGAAAGATATGATTGCCAATTTATTGAGAACAGAAACCGCCGAAAACCACAAAGCTTTAGAATCGTTAATGTTTGTGAATGAGATTATGAACAATTCATTAACAGTTGATCAATATAAAAAACTCCTGACCATCAATTACATCATCCACCAGAAATTAGAAAATATGCTCGCCAATATGCTCGATGCGGAAATTGCAGCAGAGCTGGAAATGAACGGCAGGTTAAAATTATCTGCATTGGAAAGCGACCTCAATTATTGGGAAATCGATAGTTTAACATTACCTGGTTTAAATTTCGAACTATTTGTACCTCAAAAGAATACGGCAGAAGTGCTGGGTGCATTATATGTGCTGGAAGGGGCAACACTGGGCGGAAACGTGATTAAGAAGCATATATTGGCCAACCCAAATTTTAATGACCATGAAAGTGGTTTAAATTATTACGGGGTTTATGGTGAAGCACTTAGCGCAAAATGGAAAAAATTTGTTTCAGTAATAAACGAACGTGTTCCAGAAGCAGATTACGAACGTTGCGTTAATAGTGCAAACCAAACCTTCGCTAACCTGATCAACTTATCCAAACAGCTCAACTAAGTTGTTGTAATTTATCGTTGAAATTCAAAAAAATACGTCTATAATACTTCCAGGGCATTTTTTTGATTGTGTAAATGTGCAAAACTTCTTTCAAATAAATATTTGCTTTCTGTTGTTAATTCAAGGTAAATATGTATTATTGAAAAAAATAAATTTTTTAAACCTTAAAAACATCAATTAGCGATGGAAAAATTCTCAAAAGTTAAAGCTGCTGTTGCTGCTATTGAAGCAGATGTAGAAAAATTTTATAATGCTGGCAATGCAGCTGCTGGTACTCGTGTGCGTAAAGCAATGCAAGATCTTAAAGTTTTAGCACAAGAAATCCGTGCAGAAGTAACTGACAAGAAAAACTCTGGAAAATAATATTTCGCGAGTAAGAAACAAAAAGGGTTCTGGTATGCCAGGGCCCTTTTTGCGTTTAGGGCAAAATTGACTTATGAAGTCGATAGAGCCGTACCATTTATATTTCCAAAATCTCAAGAAGCCACCAATCGTCTTCCTGAACTTGTTTCAGGATCTTAATTAGCTAACGCTAAACAGAATATAAACTTTTGCGCTCTAATGCATTGGTATCTATCTTGAGCCATACTTACTGTGGTTAAAAAGCAACATGAATATCAAACCTCTAAAGTCTATAGCTTGGCCCCAAAAAGATAAAGCTCCCCATCGCGGAGAGCTTTTATCCAACTAACAAAACATATTTTTAAATTCAGTGAGCGGTAATCTTATTTATCCCTTTTTAATCAATTTATATTCGATAACCGGCTTACCGCGTGTACCACCATCGCTAGAAATGTAGCTTACAAATTTCAATTTGTAAACATTACCTGAAGCATCTTTAATTAAGTAGAAAAAATCTGGGCTAACGCCTCCTCCAACACCTTGCTGATTTGGAGAAGTTCTCCATGTTGAACCGATTGTGTTCTTGTCAGCAGAGAAAGTAGCGCTTGCAATATCAGCCTCTGTGAAACCGGCGTAAGTTTTCGTTGTTGTTTTGGTATTTACCACAGCTGCGGTAACACCAGCAAGTTTGTTAATGAATATTAAATCAGAAAAATTATATGGAACAAGATCGCTGCCAAATAATGTCTGATAAACAGAATATGTCCATACCAGATCCCAGTTTGCTTTTTCAGGCTCTACATTTACAACAGTGCCGTTTGTAAGTGATACAAATTTGAAGTTAAAGTTTCCGTCTTTCGGAATATCAACTGTTGTAAAATTGGTGGTTTCTTCGATTTTACCATATTGTAAAGTATAACCTCCTGAAGCATTTCTGGTAACTTTAAGTTTTATCCATGATTTTGCCGGAGTAGCACCACCTGTACCACGGTTTAAAATGATTACCTTATTATCTGCAGCTGTAGCTGAAACAGCAGGAATTACCGTGTTAGAAAGATTACCGTCAATGGCATCAAAAAAAGCAAAGTGTGCAGGTATTGGATTTGCCTGACTAACGGCAAGGGTTAAACCTAATGTATCTGCTTCGCCCACTGTGGCAAGGCTCGCACTTGCAGTAGTAATTACTTTTGCACCTGCACTAGTAGTATTGTTCAAAATAACCCTGAAATCGGCCCCGCTGTAAAAGCCTAAATCCCACGATGCTCTCGCTGCTGAAGTTTGTTTATCGGCACTAAAATCAACATAAACACTATTACCAGCAGCACTTCCTGCTTCAGCACCAATTAATCCGTTAAGTGTTAAAGTACTTCCATCAGATGGCGGTACAACTATAATAGGTTCATCCGAATCTTTTTTACAAGCTGTAAATGTTATTGCTAAAAAAGCAATAGCGGTCATTGAGTTAAATTTGTTCATGTTTATTGTGATTATGTTATTATAAATTAATTATATCCAGGTTATAACTTAAGCCCAAAACGTAAGTGCGGCCATAGCTATAAGGTACAGTTGCACCACCAGTACTGTGTGCCCCGCCACTTGCTGTTGAGCTGTTGGCTAATTGTGTTATATTAAATAGATTTTTAACACCAGCATTAATGGTTAAAGATTTAAATAGATTTTTGTTCAGCATTAAATCAGCTGTATGGAAACCGCTGATCTTTACCAGTTTAACTGTGCTGGTACTGTTTTCGGTAATAAGCTGGTAACTAGGCAGTGCGCCTGTGTATTTGTAAAACAAACTGATACTTCCGCGTAGTTTGGCAAGTGTATAAGTAATATTCGAATTTATTTCTGTAGCCCAGGCAAATTGAGGAGTTTCTATAGTATTGTTTCCGCTTAAATCGTTATACCTGCCAATGTAAGATAGCCCTAAACTAGCCTGTAGATTCTTTTTATAAGTGATAACATTATCAAGAGTACCACCAGTGGTTTTGTATTTAGAAATATTAATTAACGTGGTAATTGAATTATCTGTTGGAGACAGGCCAAAATCAATCCTGTTTTTTACCAGGTTGTAGAAACCGGTTAAAGAAGAACGGAACTCAATATCGCGGTCGTGATTAACCACCCACACAAGCGAGCCATTAAAACTATTCGATTCTTCTGCTTTTAAATTTGGATTACCTAAAATATTATGACTGGCATCTACAAAATCATAATATAATTCTCTTAGCGCAGGTGAACGAAAACCTTTTGCATATGCTAAACGAAAATCAAGATCTTTAGTCAGGATGATTTTAGCGTTAAGTGATGGGATAACAGGAGGAGCATCATAAACTGAATTTTTGATCAACCTTATTCCTGGTCTGATATTTATCGCTTCAGCCAATTTAATTTCAGCAGTAAAAAATGCCGCATAATCATTAATTACAGGCGAACCCTTAATTCTCTGCCCACTTGCTGCATCTCTACTATATTCGATGCCTGGTTGAAATGAAACTGATTGACTTAAATTATAAATTGCAGTTGCCCTGAAATTAGTCGCATTAAATTTTGCAACATCCTGCGCTCCGGCGCCACTTGATAATTCTTCGGTATTATTGGCATAATCATGAATAACTGTTTTAGTTGCACGATCAAGTTTGGTGAAACCCGCAACGGCAGAAAGAAACAGCTTATTGCTAATTTTATATTCTGATTGAAGCTGTTGTGTATAGCGATGTGTGGTATATGTTTGAAGTAAACCTTTGTAATTGTTTGGGTTAAGCCCGTTTCGTACATCAATATCTTCTTTTAGGCCATCTAAACGGTACCAGATATTAAAATTATTATACCGGTAACCAATTTTAGTATTGGCTAATACTTGTTGCTTAGGCTTCCACCGGTTTGTAACAGCATTCACTTCATCTATAGTTGCTGTTTTACTTGCCAGATTCCAGCCGCCAAAATCGTTATGCGTAAAGCCGGCCAACACACTCCAATGGTTATTCTTCCAGTTCGCGCTAAAATTTTGCGTGTGATTTCCTTTCCCTGTTAAAGCTTCATATTCCTCGCCGGCGGTTTCTTCCTGAATCCTTGCAGAAAGGTTTAGTGATTTTTTATCCGGATTTTTGGTGATAATATTAATCACTCCCGCCAGTGCATCTGCTCCATATATTACCGACATCGGTCCTTCCACAATCTCAATCCGCTCAATCGTATTGATGTCAATCTGGTTTAAACTTTCACGCGTATCCGATCGATCGGCCATAGGTATACCATCCAAAAGGATTTTAACATTTCTACCCGTCATCCCCATTAACTGTATTTCAGTAGTTCCTAAGGTTAAATCATTACTAAAGCGAAAACCCAATTCAGTATTTAATATCTGCTGCACATTGTTGGCAGCTCTAAGTTTTATCCGCTCAGCAGTGATCGTTCTAATGTTATAAACCGAATTTTTTAATGTTTGCGGGTTGTACTGCCCCGTAACCACAACATCTTTTAAATCATTTGCCTTCGTGCTATCAACTTTAATTTCCTGAGCAACAGTTACAAATCCAAAAAGCGATAAAGCAATTGATAAATATATTTTCATTTATTTAGACTAATTATAAATAATTGTGCAAATTTGTACATAATCACAAAAAGCAGATAACGCTAAACGGATAATTAATACCGCCAAACGGATTAAATCATTTATGGAATTTAAACTCTCAACATGCTTAAACGGAAATATTATTTACCAAAAAAGCTACCTTGAAAATTTTGATAGTAATGAAGATATCGGTGAGCAGGAAACAGACCTACGCACGGGAAATGCAGCATTAAATTTAAAAGAAAAGTGGTTTAATGGAGTCCACATGAGTATAATGGAGGTTGAAACCAATAAGAAGGAAGCTTTTTTATTCGAAACTTCCAATTCGAATGTTGGCTTTTTATTCTGCCTAAATGGTATAATCGATTATTATTTTAACCATCAGGAAGATAGTATTTTATCCCTCACCAGGGATCAACAAAATATCAATGGAGGCAAAATTTCTGCAATCAATTTTAGCCTGACTGAAAACAGCAAATATTTATATCTACAATTTACAAAAACATATTTTAATCAAATAACAGGTTATCAATTCGATAACATTACATCTTTCCATAAACAGCAATCAATTTCTCCAGAGATCGCTTTATTACTAAAGGATTTGATGTTCCATAACCACGAGGGAAGGGCAAAGCGCTTATTTATAGAAGCAAAAATATTTCAACTGTTGATCATTTACATGAATCAAAAGCATGAGCAGCCTAAGTTTAGCTTAAAAAAAGAAGATGTGAATAAGATTATGTTGGCTAAATACCTGGTAGAACAGGATGTACAAAAGCCGTACTCATTAATGGAGTTATCGCGCAAAGCCGGAATCAATGATTATAAACTTAAAAAGGGTTTTAAAGAATTAACCGGACATACTGTTTTTGGTTATTTATATAAAATCAGGATGGAAAAAGCCCATGATCTGCTGGCAAAAGAAAAAAGAACCGTAAACGAAGTGGCCTTTCTTGTAGGCTATAAAAACGCACAGCATTTTATAGTAGCTTTCAAAAAAAAGTATCAAATTTTACCCGGAATTTTAAATAAAAACTAAAAACTTAGCGCAAACGTTTGTTTCTCTAATCTTTAACCTCATTCACAATTAAGTCAGATTCTACAATTGTATTGTAATAAGCCTGATTTTCGGAATTCGGACTATGAATAAGATCCAGCAAAATGTTTGCGGCTTTTTGTCCCTGGAGATAAGGATATTGCTCAACCGATGCTACAGGCGAGTTATCTAAATAACTGATAATGGGCAGGTTTGCATAACTCACCACATCAAAATCGTTGATTACATTAAGCTTTTTAAAATACTTAATTAAAAAGAGCGCAACATAATCGTTAAAAGTAACAATCGCCGTAGGTTTTCTTTTATGGTTTAAAAAATGGTCGGCAGCTTCAATAGTCCCTTGTTCAGTTAAATCGCAATTTACAACCAATGAAGGATCGAACTTTAAGCGATTAAAAGTAATGGCCTGCATGTATCCATCCTTACGTTCCTCGCTGGCATACAATGTAGTTGGTCCATTAATCATCCCAATACTTCTATGTCCTTTTTTTAGCAAATAATTAACTGCTTTAATGGTTGCACTTTCCAAACTACAAGCAACATAATGAACGTTCTTAAAAGGAGGGATGCGATCAAAAAATACTACTGGGATATTGAAAGAATTTAACTTTTCAAAGTGATCGAACTTTGAAGTGTCTTTACTGATAGAAACCAATAAACCATCTACCCGCTGATTTTTCATCTTTTCTACGAGTTTAACCTCCTGGTCATAGTTATCATGCGATTGCGCAAAAATAACCGTATAGTTTTTCTTAATTGCTTCATCCTCAATTGCAGAAATGGCAATAGAGAAAAAATGCTCAGAAAGTTCAGGTAAAATTACGCCAATAGTGTAAGTCTTTCCTTTTTGAAATAAGATCGCAGCGTTATTTGGCTCATAGTTTAGAGACTTCGCCAGTTGTTTAATTTTCTCTCTTGTTACCGCTCCGATGCTGGGATGATCGTGCAATCCCCTGGAAACACTGGAAGGAGAAATGTTTAAAATTCTGGCTATTTCTTTAATGGTTGTTGGTTTCGATTGCATTGTAATTGCTAAACTACATTAAATTTCTTCAATATGTAATAATACAAAATTAATCAAACGTTTGCGTTGTTTTTTTTTGTCGATTCTTTCCTTCATGATGTAAATATCAATACATTCGACAAATAATCAATTCTTAACGACTGAAAAATTAGATTAGAATTTTTATAAAAATAAATTAATTCCAGCACTCGAAAATTGAATTAACATTACGATAAAACATACCCCAATGATTAACAAAATGCCCCTCCGGTTGGGAGGGGTATTTAAACAAAAAACGAGAAGTGTTCGTACCACTCCTCGCCAATTTGGGTTATTTTCCTGCATGCAGGTACAATAAGTTATCTAAGCTATATGTTTAACCCGTTTCAAAGGTATAAAATCATTTTTAATTAAATGATTATTTAAAATAGCTCCATTTGTGGTATTATCATGCCTGAATGTGTAAACATTTTGAATTTCTGACTCAAGAAGAAGTAATTCATACGTCATATATACTCGCCACGCTTTATTTCTGAAATCATATTGCTACTTTGGTTGCATTAATTTTCAAAATGGCTATTATATATATCCTACTTTCCATAGTAGTGCTTTTTATCATCATCATAAATTTACCGGTTTTCGGTCGCTTACCTAAAGGTTTACGGATGAATAAAATCCATCAAATGCCTAATTACCGTGATGGTGCTTTGCAAAACCTTTCAATTACACCTATGCAGCCTGAAGGGGTGAGTTTTTTTACAATTTTAAAAGCATTCTTTTTTCAGAAAAACCCTGGAAAATCGCCAGATAAAGCACTACCATTTATTACACCCGATATTGCCGGAAAAACCAAAAACAACAATCCTGAAATTATCTGGTTCGGACATTCATCTTACCTGATTAAGGTGGATGGATTTAGAATACTGGTTGATCCGATTTTTAGTAAAACGCCATCTCCGTTTTCTTTTATCGGTGGCAAAGCTTTTTTGGGTACAGATGTGGTAAATGCAGATCAATTTGAAAATATCGATATCCTTTTAATAACACATGACCATTACGATCATCTTGATTATCAAAGTATCCTTAAAATCGCACCTAAAGCAAAATCAATTGTTACTTCACTTGGTGTAGGAGAACATTTAGAAAAATGGGGCATTATAACCGAAAAGATCAACGAATTGGGTTGGAATCAATCCATTACTTTATTTAACAAGCTTAATTTTACGGCTGTTCCTGCAAGGCATTTTACAGGCAGGAAGTTTAAAAGAAATCAAACCCTATGGTCTGCATTTGTGCTAAAAACTTCCAACTACAAACTATTTTTAGGTGGAGATTCGGGTTATGACACACATTTTGCCAAAATTGGAGAAGAATTTGGTCCGTTTGATCTCGCTTTATTGGAATGTGGGCAATATCACGAATATTGGCCATACATCCATATGTTTCCTGAACAAACCGTTCAGGCGGCGATCGATTTAAAAGCAAAGGTTTTAATGCCAGTTCACTGGGGTAAATTTAGCCTGGCCATGCACCCATGGAACGAGCCAATAAAAAGAATTGTAGAGGCCGCCTCACTGAAACAATTGCCTTTAGTTACCCCCAGATTAGGAGAAACAGTGATTCTAAATGAATATTTACCTACCGAAAACTGGTGGCTCGAACAATAAACCTAAACAATAATGGCTGTACGCTGTTTAATTTCTAAAATCGAATAGAATTATGAAAACTGATCTTGTAGAAATTTTTCAAACCATTAGGGCAAGCATACAACCTTACGCAGCTATGGGTTATACAGTGCATGAAAATTCTGAAACCGGTTACGATTTATATAGTGAAAAAAATATCGAGCTGGATGGTAAGAAAATCACAGAACGATTTTTTACTGGCGTTTACATTAACGGGAGCGAGGTGGAAGTAAAAATAAATACGTCAGAATTTACTTCAAAAAATGAACAGCTGGTTGATTTTGGAGGCGATACAGCTGGCTTAAAAATTACTACACTTGATGATAACAAGTTAAAGGAAGTAGAAACGCTAATCGAAATTATCCACACTAACTTTAAAGAAAAACAATGGATTTAATGATTTGATCGTTAAATTTGCGGCAAATAATTTCTCCATAACCTGCTGCTGATTGAATAATTTAAACGCTGAAGATAACTGGCATCATCATTTAAGCATAGCACTAGCCAACAACCAAATTGAGTGCCGCTATTTTTTAAAAGATGGATTTCAACTCTTGCAATTAAACCAGCACATTATTATTCATTTGGTAAGTTTGCAAAATCCGTTTTCAGCAGAAAAACTCATTCAATTACAAGAAATTTACGCCATCAATAATATTAAGCTTGTGCATCTTTGGGAAGATCTCTGGCTCTCCAGGCCTATTTTAGTGTTGGCACGCATTAAATCCTTACTTGGAAAAAACGTACGCATTCACGGAAGAAAAACAAAAATATTTAAAGTAACAAAGCCCGAAGCAGATGAGTTTTTAAATCAAAACCATTTGCAAGGTTCTGTAAGCAGCCGTTATAAGCTTGGCTTATTCGAAAAGGAAGAGTTGGTTGCGGTGGCCACTTTTTCAGCTTTGAGAAAAATGAATCATAGCGAAAATTACCGCTCAGCAGAACTGATCAGATTTGGTGTTAAAGCGGGTTATTCCATAACCGGTGGATTGAGTAAATTAATATCCCATTTTTCAGAAACCTACAAACCGAATGATTTAATGACTTATGCAGACCGTGATTGGTCGGCAGGAGAGGCCTATACCAAATTGGGATTCGAACAAACTGATATTTTAGAACCTATGGTTTATTTATTGGATGAAAATTTGAAACGGTTAATAAAAAAGGATAATCAAACAGTTGGACAAGAGGTGTTTAATACAGGAAGTTTAAAATTTATTCTCAGGTTTTAATGGAAAAGGCAAATCTCGTCATCATTTTAGGCGCAACGGCATCAGGTAAAACCAAACTTGCTGTACAGGTTGCTGATGCACTGGATGGGGAGATAATAAGTGCCGATAGCCGACAGGTTTTTAAACGCATGGATATTGGAACCGGGAAAGATCTTCAGGAATATCAGATTCATCATAAAACAATTCCCCATCATCTTATTGATATTTTGGAACCAGGTGAACGCTATCATGTTGATGCTTTTAAAAATGATTTTTACAAAGCCTTCGAATCAATAACACAGCAAAATAAAATGCCAATTCTTTGTGGAGGTACTGGCATGTACATCCATAGTCTTTTGCAAAATCAAACTTTTACAGCCATTCCGGTAAATGAAGAATTAAGAAATCAATTGAATCTTTTATCCAAAGAAGAACTTATAGATCAATTGCAAAGCAATAACCACAAAAGCCTGGGTCATGTTGATTTATCATCAAAAAAGAGGGTGATCAGGGCACTGGAAATATCAGATTTCTTAAAATACAATCAACTCGAAATTATAGACCGACCGGTTTTAAAACCCATCGTTTTTGGATTAAAAAATGAAGTGGAAATCACCCGGGCAAAAATTTTGGCGAGATTAGATCAAAGATTCAATTCTGGTTTGATTGAGGAGGTAGAACAACTGCTTAAAGATGGAATTAGCAAAGAAATTCTGACTTTTTATGGGTTAGAATATAAATTTATTGTAAACTATCTGGATGGCCTATATACATTAGATGAGTTAAAATTAAAACTTGGCATAGCCATTTGCCAATATGCCAAACGGCAAAATACTTTTTTCAGGAAGATGGAAAAGGACAGTGTAAACGTTATTTGGCTTGATGCGGCATCACAAACGAACAACCTAAAACACCTCGTAATAGAAAAAGTTTGATAAAAAACAATTTAGCTGTTTTTAGTCATTTAAGCGTTGGTTTATCACCTAAATTGTTGTGTAAATTAGCTTTTGGCACAGCCTTTGTAATTGTTGAGGCATAATATATTTAACTCATTAAATCATCCTTAAAAATGAAAACAATTACTAAAATTCTTGCTACTTCAGCAGCTGTAGTGGCACTTTTCTTTTCTACAAATGCTAATGCACAATCTCGTAATTTAGGAATCGGACTAAACGTTGGTGCAGGTACTTCAACTGGCTATGGTCTTGTCCTTGGTGGAGATATCAGATATCAGTTTAACGTAGATAAGCAACTATCTATACCTGTAACAGCTGGCTACAATAATTTTTCAATTAAAGATTCATACGGAGGTGGAAGCTTTGGAGTTATTCCAGTTAAAGCAGGTGCTAAGTATTTCTTTAACGATTCTGGCGCAGGTGCCTATGGTTTAGCTGAACTAGGTGCAGGTTTTGGCACTAATAAAGGTGCAGGTACTTCATTTGTTTATTCTCCAGCTATTGGTTATGCATGGAGTAACGGCTTAGATTTAGCAGCAAAATATGAAGGTTATTCAAATAATGGTAGTATTGGTTTTGCAGGTATCCGTTTAGCTTACGGATTTAGCTTGTAATCACTTACTCACTAAATAGTTAAAAGCCTCCTTTTTAAGGGGGCTTTTTTTATTTCATAAGATTCTGAAAAAAATGAAAATTTAAAAATCCGTTTAAGATATTTTATCGTATATAACCCAAACCCTTAATTAATAACTTAAAATATCTTAAAATGAAAACAGTTACTAAACTTTTTGCAACGACATTAACAGCTCTTGCAATTTTAACCACATCTAATTTAAAAGCACAAACAATGAGTTCTACCGAGCCTATGACGACAGGAAGTGGTATGGCTTTCAAAATTGGTGTAGGTGTAAACTATGGTATATTTCCTGATAAATCTGAAATGGATTACGGTTATGGTGCTGATGTTAAACTTCAGTATGATTTAAGCCCTTATGTAGCTGTTACAGCATCTGGTGGTTATACCCGCTTAAAATGGAAAGGAAGTCCACTTAAATTCGAATTTATTCCATTATTAGGTGGTGTAAGGGTATTCCCGATCGAAAGAATGTACCTTGCTACTGAATTAGGTTCTGGTTTAGCAATTAAAGACGGTGCTAACATGAACTTTATCTACACAGGTGGTTTAGGTTACGAATGGAAAAACGGTTTAGACCTTGGCGTGAAATATGAAGGTTATGTAAACAATAGCGCTTCAGATCTTTATTTCATGAAAACAGGACAATTTAACCTGAGGTTAGCTTATAATTTTAAATTATAATTAAAAGATCATATAATATTGAAGTCTCGATGAAAATCGGGACTTTTTTGTTTATTTACCATTTTAATTGCTAATTTGAGCCGAAAACCAAATACAATGAAAAGAATATTCGGAATAGCAATACTCACCGTTTTAATGGCCTGCAATCAGGTTGATAAAAAATCCACAAAAACAGATTCATTAACTGTTAAAAATGAGGTTTCGATAAAAGACAAACAAAAATCTGAAATATTTAGCCAATATATAACCTTAAAAGATGCATTGGTGAAATCAGATTCTGCCGCTGCCCAAAAATCTGCTTCTCAGTTACAAACCAGCTTGGCTGCATATAAAGGTTGCGAACCCACTGCTGGTGTAGCCAGTAAAATTGCAGCCAGTAATAACATTGGTTCCCAACGAAAAGATTTTACCGTTTTAAGTGCCGATTTAATTGCTTTGTTAAAAAATGCTGAAATCGAAAAGAGGCACAATTTATGTTCAACACTGCCCGATGGCAAATAAAGGTGATGGAGGAGACTGGTTATCAACAGAAAAGGAAATCAGAAATCCTTATTACGGAAATGAAATGCTGGAGTGTGGTAGGGTTGCAGAAGAGATCAAGTCAAAATAGATTGCAGAAGCCGTTAAATTAAGCATGATTGTTACGTCATTTTGACCAATTATTCATATTAATTTAACAGATTTGTTATGCATGTATATTAATTTTTATATAATTTAGAAGCTATAAACACAATACAATAATATGTCAGATATTGCAGAGATTAAAGTTGATGGTAAAACAATAGAATTGCCAGTAATAACAGGAACAGAAGATGAAAAAGCCATTGATATTTCAAAATTAAGAGATCTTACGGGCTTTGTAACTTTAGATACTGGTTTTAAAAATACTGGTTCTACAAAAAGTAAAATCACTTTTTTAGATGGTGAAAAAGGCATTTTAAAATATAGAGGTTATTCTATCGAAGAACTTGCCGCAAAATCAAGTTTCTTAGAAGTAATTTACCTGATCATTTATGGTGATCTTCCTACGCAACAACAATTGGAAGATTTACAGGCTGATATCAGCAAGCATACGTTGATCCATGAGGATATGAAGAAATTTTTTGATGGTTATCCATCAAGATCTCATCCAATGGGGCAACTGGGCTCGTTAATTTTCTCTTTATCTACTTTTTATCCAGAGTGTTTAAAGCCAAATCAAACTGCAGAAGAACAGGATTTAACCATTATTAAACTTTTGGCTAAATTCCCTACCATTGTATCTTTTGTTTATAAAAAATCATTAGGTCATCCGCTTATTTATCCAAAAAATAAATATGACTATGTAACCAATTTCCTTTGGATGACATTTGGACAACGTACAGAGGATTATGATGTAAATCCGATTGTTGTTAATGCGATGAACAAATTGCTTATTCTGCATGCAGATCACGAGCAAAACTGTTCAGCCTCTACAGTACGTATTGTAGGTTCTTCTGATTGTAATTTATATGCTTCTATCGCTGCAGGTATTGCTGCACTTTGGGGGCCATTACATGGCGGTGCTAACCAAGCTGTTATCGATATGCTTGAACTAATTAAAGCAGACGGTGGTGATACAGAAAAGTGGATTGCAAAGGCAAAAGATAAAAACGATCCTTTCCGTATGATGGGCTTTGGTCATCGTGTTTACAAAAACTTCGATCCAAGAGCAAAAATCATTAAAAAGGCTTGTGACGATATTTTAGAGAATTTAGGTATCGATGATCCAATTTTAGAAATTGCTAAAAAATTAGAAGAAGCAGCTTTAACTGATCAATATTTTATCGATCGTAAATTATATCCAAACGTAGATTTCTATTCAGGTATTATATACCGTGCTTTAGGTTTCCCTTCAGAAATGTTTACTGTTCTTTTTGCGCTAGGCCGTTTACCAGGATGGATTGCACAATGGAAAGAAATGCATGAAAACAAGGAACCGATTGGTCGTCCCCGTCAGATTTATGTTGGCGAAACGGATAGAGAATTTGTTGAATTGAAAGACAGAAAATAATACTGTAAAACATATAAAAAAAACCACTCGGATATTTCGAGTGGTTTTTTTTGTGTTATTTTTTATCAAGCAATCCTCATGCTGATTTTATTTAAGCATCTTGCTTCATCGAGCCTTGAATAAATCCAATGGTTACATTTGATGAGTATTACAATTTATGTAGCTACATAATAAATCAGGTTGATCATCACCATTTCTGATAATTTGAAAGCAACCGCATAAAGGATCAATATCCAGAATATTTTAAAAATTGTACTCCATGTTTTACGCTGGTAGAAGACTGTAAGTGCCTTAAACATATACCAGAATAAGTATACAGTAACTGCAATTTCAATAATATTACTTATTAAAGAACTTTCACCAAACACATGTTTCATGATGGGCTGAGTAAAAATAGACACGATAAAGTAAACCATCATGCCATGAATGGTAAAAATCAGGTGATCAAGGTAATAGATGTGGTTTTTCCTGAAATTGAGCATAATAAACCACGCCAATAATGGCATAAGCAAGAAAAATTGTTTTGGCCGGTTATGTTCCAAAGTTTCCTGAATTACTTCCGATTTTTCGCCAATTGTTATTGCTCTCTTTTTAATTAATTTCTCATACCAACCATCTTGTTCAGAAAGCGGCAATTTCTTCTGTCTGGATAAATAAGCAGCATAAGTGCTATCATTCCTTTCGATATGGATATCATTGTATTCTTCAATAATATCCGCAAGTGAGTCTGATTTTAACTTTGCATTTTCTGCATGTAATCTGCTCAGTTCTTTTTCCTGATCAGCAAAACCAAGCTTTACAAATTCTTGCTTTTTAATGGCCTCATCTATTGTAGTTGTTGCTTTAGTAGCAATCTCTTTTGAGATTCCACTCAGTTTTAATGCTTTTTTTACACTATCGGTAACATTCCGGTCTTTTTTCTTTACAATATTGACATGGTTTTCATCAGAATCTTTTGTTACATGCTTTGGAGAATAAACCACGAGAAAGTATACAATCGATACGAAAATATACATGCTTACCGGGTTAATGTACCGGGCTCTTTTACCAGCCAGGTAATCAAGTGTAACCTGCCCAGGTTTAGTTAAAAGAGGAGAGAGGGTTTGAAAAAATTTATTGTCGAAATGAAAATAATGTGCAATACTATGGCTTATAAAGCCCCAGAAACTCTCTTTTAATTCTAAATTTGGTTGGCCACAATCACTGCAATAATGTTTCTCAACGTGCGAACCGCAGTTTAAGCAATTGTGTTCTTTTCTATACTTACCGGCTGACATGGGATAAATCGATCTTATAAATGGTTAATGGCTTCTACTTCGGCTCGCGTATGTTTGTGTTTAAATATAATTACAAAAACTATTGCAATAACCAGTACATAAATGGTAAAAGACAACCAGATGTTGTGCCAGTCTTTTACGTCCAAAGCGCGACTTAAATCTCCATTTTGTAAAACACTTATCCCTTTATTATTTAAAAATTTAAGCAGGTGCACATTGTCTGCTTCGCTTTTAACATATTTTGATAATGAACCGATATTGCTGTAATAGGTGGTGAAATATTTATTAATCATCCATCCAGATACCAAGCTACCAAATACAGCACCAAAACCATTGGTCATCATCATAAATAAACCTTGTGCTGATGATCGATTTTTAGGCGTAGTTGATGTTTCTACAAACAAAGAACCTGAAATATTAAAGAAATCGAAAGCCATACCATATACAATACATGAAGTAATGATCATCCATAAATTGGTAGAAGGATCGCCTAATGCAAATAAGCCAAATCGTAATACCCAGGCAAACATCGCGATTGCAATTACCCATTTAATCCCAAATCTTTTTAAGAAAAATGGAATTGCCAGAATAAACAATGTCTCAGAGATCTGGGAGATGGATAAAATAATTGTAGAATATTTAATTACAAATGATTCTGCAAAAACAGGAAAAAGTTTAAATTCATCTAAAAATACATCTCCATATGCATTGGTTAATTGCAAAGCCGCACCCAAAAACATCGAAAAGATAAAAAACAATGCCATTTTGTAATCAGAAAATAATTTAAAAGATTCTAATCCGAGTTTTTGTGCAAATGTTTTTTTCTCGCTAATTAAGTTAAGTGGCTTACATGCCGGAAGTGTAAATGAATATACACCTAAAAATAAGGCACTTATGCCGGCGATATAAAATTGATTTGCACTTGCTTTATTTCCTGTTAAATTGGTAAGCCACATGGCAGCAATAAAGCCTACTGTACCCCAAACGCGAATAGGAGGAAAGTTCTTAACTACATCAAAATTGCCATTTTTTAAGGTTGTATAGCTAATCGAATTGCTTAATGCTATGGTTGGCATATAGAAACACATGGCTACCAGCATTACCCAAAAGAAAGTATGCGGATTTTCTACCTGAGGTAAATAAAACATGGTAGCAGCATATAGAATATGTAAAATGGCGTAAAGTTTTTCTGCATTAATCCATTTATCGGCAAGAATACCGGTTATGGTTGGCATAAATAACGAAGCAATACCCATTGTAGAAAAGATGATTCCGAAATCTGCACCATCCCATTGTTTGGTTCCAAACCAGTAATTTGCAATCGTAATTAACCAGGCAGCCCACACAAAGAATTGCATGAAACTCATTATAGTTAAGCGAAACTTAACGTTCATAATAATAGTTTAGTTTGATTTATTGAAAGTAAAAGCTGAATATAGAACTATTTTGAATCATAATCCAAAATGAGCCCAAATTATTTTAAACAATTTGGGCTATTTTGAGATTTGGCTTTTTATTTAGTGATTTTTAGAAAAAATCTCATTGGATTTTGTAGAAAATGTCTTTTTTAGACAGTTTAAGAAGTTCCGCGTTTGTTAAGTTCATCTCTTAGGCGTGCAGCTTTCTCATAAGCTTCATCAGCAATGGCTTCCTGTAATTTTTGCTGAAGTTCTTCTAAGGTAAGGTCACCATAGCCTTGTTGTTTGGTAGAGGTTGGCAAACTATCGGCTTCAGGCTCTTTGGCGATAGAATCCATATTTTCGAGAAAAAGAAAGTCATTTCCTTCAATAACGATTCCGGCGGAAGCCAAAATAAATTCGTAGGTATAAATCATGGCATTAAAGCGAACTGCCAAAGCAATTGCATCAGATGTCCGGGCATCAACTTCATGTGTATTTTTACCATCGCTACAAATCAGTTTGGCATAAAACACACCATCAACGAGGTTGTAGATAATAATTTCCTGAATATTGATATGAAAAGTATCGGCCATAGATTTAAATAAATCATGTGTTAATGGCCTACTTGGAGTCATTTTCTCAATTTCTATAGCAATGGCCTGTGCTTCAAAGGCTCCAATGATGATTGGCAACCGGCGACGTCCATTTACTTCTCCTAAAACAAGGGCATAAGCACCAGATTGAGTCTGGCTGTAAGATAAACCTACAATATCTAATTTTACTTTTTTCATATCTGTTTTTCAAACCTCGCAGGTTTAATTCTGGTTAATAAGTCTTTTTTCTAACTCATTGAAGGCTATCGCCATTTTAAAAACTGCGAGATTTAAAGGTTTATTTTTATCCCTTATGCGCTTTTAATGCTTCAATTAATTTTGGTACAACTTCAAAAGCATCACCAACAATACCATAATCTGCCACTTTAAAGAAAGGTGCTTCCGGATCTTTATTGATCACTACAATAACTTTTGATGAACTTACACCCGCTAAATGCTGGATTGCTCCTGAAATACCAATGGCGATATACAAATTAGGACTGATTGAAATACCTGTTTGTCCTACGTGCTCTGAATGTGGTCTCCAATCAGCATCCGAAACTGGTTTTGAACAAGCGGTAGCTGCACCCAATAAACCTGCTAATTCTTCAATCATTCCCCAGTTTTCCGGTCCTTTAAGCCCTCTGCCTGCTGATACAACTAATTCTGCATCAGGTAACGATACCTTATCAGCTGCTCTTACAATATCTTTAATAACAGTACCCAGATCTGATTGTTTAATATCAGCTGTAAAGTTCTCTATTGTTGCATCAGTTGCATTTTCTTTAATGCCAAAAGCATTTGGGTTTAAGGCAATAACTTTATTTGCAGAGGTTAATTCAGTGATGGCAAATGCTTTACCTGAAAATGCGGTTTTCTTAACTGAAAATTTACCATCATTGCTAGGCAACTCAACTGCACCATCGGCTAAACCAGCTTTAAGTTTTACTGCAATGCGTGGAGCTAAACCTTTACCAGAGAATGAATTAGATAAAACAACGATATCAGCACCTTCTTTTTCAGCTGCTGAAGCAATAACACTTGCATACGCTTGATTTACAAAAGTTTTTAATTGCTCGGTACTTACATTTAAAACGTTTGATGCACCATATTTACCTAGTTCTTTTAATTCTGTTTCTGCAACATCACCAATAGAAATAGCGGTTAAATGAGTTGATTGCTGATCGGCAATGGCTTTGGCATAAGATACTGCTTCGAAAACAGATTTCTTAAATTTGCCCTCAGCTTGTTCTACATATACTAATACTGACATATATTTTATTCCCTAGATTCCCTTATATGGGAATTTACATTAAATTAATTCGATTAACTATCTCTTTTTTAACTGAAAACTCCTGGCTGCCAACTAAATTACCTTGGCTTCGCTGTGTAATAAGCTGACTAACTGTTCGGTTTGATCGGCAGCAATAAGCTTAACAGTTCCGCGTGGGGCAGGGGTTTCATACTTGGTTACCTTGGTTACTTCTTCTATAGAAACTGCTTCTACAACGTTTAAAGGTTTTGTTCTGGCACTCATGATTCCGCGCATATTCGGAATTTTTGGCTCCGCTACACCTTCTGCACAACTGGCAACAAATTTGCCAGAAACAGTTAAAACTTCTTTACCGCCTTCAATTTCTCTTTCTATTGTTGCAACATCACCATCAATTTCTAGTTTCTTAATGATTGAAACCGATGGAATGTCTAAGAATTCGCCAACCATAGCCGCAACCTGGTTACCATTATAATCAATAGATTCGCGACCAGTTAAAATCAGGTCAAAATCTTTATCTTTTGCGTATTCTGCAATTTGTTTCGCTACAAAATAAGCATCTCTAGGTACAGCATTTACCCTTACCGCATCATCGGCACCAATTGCGAGTGCCTTCCTGATGGTTGGATCGTTAGCCGCTTCGCCAACATTAATTACCGTTACCGTTCCCTTACCACCTTCAGTTAACTCAATTGCACGTGATAAAGCGATTTCATCGTATGGATTAACAATATATTGCACTCCTGACGTATTGAATTCGGTATTATCATTAGTAAAAGTTATTTTTGTCGTCGTGTCTGGCACGTTACTGATACAAACTAATATTTTCATATGTTAATAGTGGTTTTTATTGCTATGAACGATCTAGAACTGTAATTGTTTAGTTGTTGATCGGTTCATATATGATATCATTATTATATAAGGTCTTTCTGCAAATTTAATTAAAAAAGCAAGGAATTAAAATGTCATCCACCCGTTTAAGTAAGTTATTAGAATTTTTAGAGAGTGATCCTAACGATCCATTTATACTATATGCCTTAGCTACAGAGTATAACGCTCAAAATGATAAGGAAAAAGCCTATTCTTTTTACCTTCAGTTAACTGATAAACATCCAGATTATGTTGGAACTTACTATCATTTTGGCAAATTATTGGAAAAAGACGATCAAAAAGAGAAAGCAATCGAAATTTATCAAAAGGGAATGCAGGTAGCCAGAAATAAAAGAGATATGCATGCATTTTCAGAATTGCAGGGTGCATACAATTCTGCCGCAGGATTGGATTACGAAGATGATTAATTCCATTTGCAGTTATCAATTTTCAGTTTGAACCCATGCAGACCAAACCCATTGCCGCTAAAAAACAGTGGCTGTTTATTAGAAACGTAGTCTTTTTTACCTTTACTTCTTTTGGCGGTGCGCAGGCCCATTTAGCCTTGTTGCTTAAATATTTTGTTCATAACACTAAGTTTATTTCTGAGGAAGAACTTTTGGAACTTAATGCCCTTGCACAAGTACTGCCAGGGCCAGCCTCTACACAAACTTTGGTGGGTATAGCCTGGAAAGTAGGGAAACTGAAACTCGCCATTATTACTTTCCTCATCTGGATTTTACCTACTGCAGCTGTTATGACTTTTGCGGCCATAAGTTATGCATTGCTCGATCAGAAGCAAAAGTTTAATGATATTTTAGAATATATCCAGCCAATTGCATTGGGCATTGTGGCTTATGGTGCCTGGAAACTAGGCAAAAAGGTTTTATCATCCCAGGTTTCTATATTTTTAGCCATAGCTTCAGTTATTGCCACTTTGGTGTTGAGAAATGCTTATGTATTTCCATTATCTATATTAATCGGGGGTATGATTTCATCTGCCATAGAAACACCAAAAGAAGAAACGGAATTAAGGGTTAAACTTTTTTCAAACATCAACCCTAAAAAACTAATTTACTTTATTGGTGCCTTGTTGTTATTTGCTTTGGTGGGTGCAATTATTAACCGTACTTCTCCTTTCAGCTTACCTATCCGTTTGCTCGAAAATTTTTACCGTAACGGAATACTTGTTTTTGGAGGCGGACAAGTACTTGTACCACTGATGTTTACAGAGTTTGTAGAAATGAAACACTATTTACCTTCATCAGGCTTTTTATCTGGTTTCGCACTGCAACAAGCTTTGCCTGGACCTACGTTTTCATTTACCAGCTATTTAGGGGCGTTGAGCATGAAAAATTTCGGTTATGGGATGTGGGGACAGATTTTAGGTGGATTAATTGGCGTAATCGGCATTAATTTACCAGGATTGATCCTCGTTTTGTTTATTGTTCCTTTTTGGGACGATCTTAAAAAGATTTCAAGAATCCGTCATAGTCTTTCGGGAATAAATGCAGTTAGTGTTGGTTTTATAATTGCTGCATTTGTATTGTTGTTAATCCCCATGGGCTTTAACTGGGTATTTTTAGGCATTATGCTGGCAACATTTTTATTGCTTAATTTCACTAAGGTAAGTCCGCCAATTATTGTACTTGCTGGAATTTTGATTGGGTATTTGTTTTAGTATTGCTTTTTAAATTAACAATATGAATCATCAGGAAAGCAGATAAGATTAATATTGTCAGCTATTAATGCTTTTCCGATGAAGATATCGTCATTTCGACCGTAGTGGAGAAATCTTTAAATGTGATTTTAATAGTTTGCTTTAAAGATCTCTCCATTCCGTTGCACTTCAGTCGAGATGACGATTCTTTTATTGTAGAATAAGTCGTTGTAGCTTGTGGAATGGAAAAAAAGCTAGGAAATCAAACGCTTTAAGATTCCCGCCTACGCGGGAATGACGACCCTGCTAATGGATTATATCTATGGTAATTCAATTTTAATAGTTTACTTCAAAGATCTTTCCATTCCGTTGCACTTCAATTGAGATGACGATCCTTAAATTTTAGAATATATAGTTGTAGATTATTAAAGGGCAAAAAAGCTAAAACTTAACAATAACTACTAAAAAGGAGGATCATCATCGCTGTAATCGTCCATTTTTGAAGGACGGATAATTACGTTACTTTGTTTTTCAAAATCTTGAGATGGATACATTCCTGCTGATGGATCTGCAGCAAATGAATTCGGCGGTGCATTAAAATCATCTTCCAAATCGACGAATTTCACAAATTTACCAACGAATTTAAGTGGTACAATTCCGGTTTCACCATTACGGTGTTTTGCAATAATAACCTCACCAATACCGGCCTGCGATCTTCCTTGTTCATCTTCTGTAATACCATAGTATTCGGGGCGGTAAAGGAACAATACCATATCCGCATCCTGCTCAATGGATCCCGATTCACGTAAATCGGATAACATTGGTCGTTTCCCTTGTAAACCTGGCCTGCTCTCTACCGCACGACTTAACTGCGATAGGGCCAATACAGGAACATCAAGTTCTTTCGCAACGGATTTTAATGCCCTCGAAATACTACCAATTTCCTGCTCGCGGTTACCACCACCTTTTCCTTCGCCTTTCCCATGCATTAACTGCAAGTAATCGACAATTACAAGTTGTATATCGTATTGAGACTTTAATCTCCGGCATTTTGCCCTGAATTCGAATATATTTAGTGCAGGCGTATCATCAATTAATAGGGGAGCTTCGGTTAAACGGCCTATTTTACTGTGTAATTGTTGCCATTCCCACTCCTGTAAATTTCCTTTTCTAATTTTTTCCTGCTCAATTTCTGCTTCACCGGAAATTAAACGATTCACCAACTGTACAGATGACATCTCCAGTGAGAATACTACGGTTGGTTTAGCAAAATCTACGGTTGCATTTCTTGCACACGTTAGTACGAATGCTGTTTTTCCCATCGCCGGACGAGCTGCAATAATTACCAAATCCTGCTTTTGCCATCCACCGGTAATCCGATCCAACCCAGTAAAACCTGTTGGTACACCTGTTAAACCATCTGTTTTGGTACGAAGTTCTTCGAGGGTAGCTAAAGATTGCTTAATGATATCGTCCATCTTTTGTGTATCTCTACGCAAATTATTCTGGGCAATTTCGAAAAGACCTTTTTCTGCCTGATCCAATAAATCAAAAATATCAGTTGTGTCTTCGTAGGCATTTGTGATAATTTCGGTTGAGATCCGAATTAACTCACGCTGAATATATTTCTGAGAAATAATACGGGCGTGAAACTCAATATTGGCTGCAGAGGCAACACGGTTTGTTAAATTAGTAATGTAATAAGCACCACCAACAATTTCCAGCGAACCTAAGGTACGAAGCTCGGCTGTTACGGTCAAAATATCAACCGGTCTTGATTTCTGAAATAAAATATGGATCGCTTCAAAAATTTTTTGGTGGGCAATATTATAAAAAACTTCTGGTTTTAAAACGTCGATTACGGCCGAAAGGGCATCTTTTTCGAGCATTAATGCACCTAAAACAGCTTCCTCAAGGTCTAAAGCCTGAGGTGGGATTTTACCCTGTGAACTAATCGTATTGCTTAATCTGCTTTTTCTAGCAGTCATACTGTTCTTTCCGCCTTGTTCATTATCGCTACTCATGCTACAAAAGTAATTAAATTTTGACGTGGTTGTTTGAATTAGTTACTAGCTGTTTGTTAACAAATTGAAGCATAATCAGATTAAATATTATAGGATTTTAAAATATCAAAAAAATTTTAAACAATTAAATGTTAATAAGGATCAATATAGATTAGGGCTAAAACATTTATTTGAATACTTTTGCCTAACAATTTCAAAACATGGATAATTTTAGAAGACCGCAACGCGCAAAAGAGAATAATGAGTTTGTATTTGGCATTAGAGCCGTAATAGAAGCCGTTAAAGCAGGCAGAGATATTGAAACAATTTATCAGCAACGCGGTCTGGGTGGTGAATTATTTTTAGAACTAAAGGCACTTTTAAAAGATACCTTAATTCCTTTAAATTCAGTTCCGATTGAGAAGCTGAACCGCATGTCGCAAAAAAACCACCAAGGTGTAATTGCGGTAATTTCACCTATAACTTATCAAAATATTGAAGATATTGTTCCTGCTGTTTTTGAAAAAGGAGAGGTACCCCTAATTTTGGTTTTAGATAGCGTAACCGATGTACGTAATATGGGTGCCATTGCGCGCACCGCGGCCTGTGTTGGCGTTCATGCCATTGTTGTACCCTTAAAAAATGCTGCACAAATTAATGCTGATGCCATAAAAACCTCGGCTGGTGCTTTATTCAGTATTCCAATCTGCAGACATGCTAATCTGCATAAAACCTGTTTGTTTTTACAAGAGAGTGGTTTACAGATTGTTGCCTGCACCGAAAAAACAAGCGACTTTATTTATGCTCCGGATTATACCATGCCAACCGCAATTGTGATGGGATCGGAAGATGAAGGGATATCAAACGATCTTTTAAGGGTTGCAGATCACTTGGCCAAAATACCAATGGCAGGTAAAATTGAGTCGTTAAATGTTTCGGTTGCTGCCGGTGTAATTTTATACGAAGCAGTTAGACAAAGAACTGTTTAATGTAAATAATACAGGTTTTTGTGATAAAAACACGAAGATTCGTCTTCCTGAAATTTCATCCGACCAGAAAACTCGGCTTCCAGAAAAATTTCATCCCCTAAAAAACTCGTCTTCCTGAACTTGTTTCAGGATCTTTTAAAAAAAATAAATAATTTGAGATCTTAAAAAAATAGTCTAAAACAAAAATGGATGATTAAACAAGGTTTAATCATCCATTTTTGTTCCTAAATTATTTGCATTATATAAACTTATTTCCAAATCTGGATTTAACTTCTGCAACAAATTCTTTAACTTTTTGCTCTTCATCGCGTGGACAAATCATCAGCATATTGTTATTTTCAACTACAATATAATCATGAAGCCCCTGGAGAATAACAAGTTTATCTTTTGGTACGTTTACCATGCAATTTGATGAATCGAACATGATTACCTGCTCTGATGGAATAACCGCATTACCAACATAATCTTTCTCGGCCATTTCATAAATAGAAGCCCAGGTACCTAAATCAGACCAGCCAAAATCGGAAGGTAAAACATAAACATTTTCGGCTTTTTCCATAATTCCAAAATCGATGGAAATATTTGTGCATTGGAAATAAGCATTATTGATGAATTCTTTTTCACCTGCATTATTTAATTCAGACCTACCAACATTAAATATTTCATACATATCAGGCAGGTGTTTTTCAAAAGCATTTAAAATTGATTTTGCCGACCAAATAAATATACCGGCATTCCATAGGAAATCGCCACTTTGTAAAAATGATTTTGCCAGTTCGAGGTTTGGTTTTTCTGTAAAAGTTTTAACCTTATGCAGGTCGGTATCCGTATTAAGTACATAATCGGTATGTTGTATGTAACCATAGCCAGTATCAGGACGATTTGGTTTGATCCCCAGTGTGATTAAACAATCGTTTTTAGATGCTGCCTCTAAAGATTGTTGAATAGATTCTACGAAACCGTCAATATTGGCAATAGTATGGTCAGATGGTGCAACCACAATAGTGGCATTTGGATTCAACTCCGCAATTTTTAAACTACCGTAAGCCACACAAGGTGCTGTGTTCCTCATTAAAGGTTCAGCCAGAATTTGATTATCTGTTAACTGGGGTAATTGCTCTTTAATTAGATCTGAATATATCTCGTTTGTAACGATAAATATGTTTTCAGGAGGGCAGATGTTTAAAAATCTTTCGTAGGTACTTTGAATCAGCGTTTTTCCAACACCAAAAAAGTCAATAAATTGTTTTGGGTATTCTGTTCTGCTTACTGGCCAAAAGCGGCTACCTACGCCGCCAGCCATAATTAATGCATAATAATTTTTGTTCATTTTTATTTTAAAAATTACACTATGCCTTCATTAAGGAGATCGTGTAAATGAATAATGCCAAAGTAAGTATTTTGTTCTAGAACTAACAACTGTGTAATGTTATTTTGTTTAATAATGTCTAATGCTTCAACTGCCAGGGCATCAAACTGTATGCTTTTTGGTGTTCTCCCCATTATATCTTCGGCTTTTAAATCAGAAATGGAATTATTGTTTTCCAACATTCTTCTAATATCGCCGTCTGTAATTATGCCCAATACTTTATTTTCGTTATCAACAACAACCACAGCACCCAAACGGTTTTTACTAATTTCTATCAATACATCTTTTACCGGAGCAGAGGGGCTAATGGAAGGCTTTTCGTTAGAAAGCGCTAAATCTCTTGCTTTTAAATAAAGTTTTTTACCCAATGATCCACCTGGATGAAATTTGGCAAAATCAGATTCGTTAAATTCCCTGCACTCAAGTAAGCAGATCGCCAATGCATCGCCCATGGCCAATTGTGCAGTAGTACTTGTAGTAGGGGCTAAATTATGCGGACAAGCCTCTTTTTCGAAAGATGTATTTAAAATTAGGTCAGCCTGTTCTGCTAAAAAAGAATTTAATTCGCCAACCATTCCGATTAAAAGATTGTTGGCCGTTTTTAATAGGGGAACCAACACTTTAATTTCGGGCGTGTTTCCACTTTTAGATAGGCAAATAACAATATCATCCGTCTGGATCATTCCTAAATCACCATGAATGGCATCTGCAGCATGCATAAAAATTGCCGGTGTACCTGTAGAATTAAAAGTGGCCACAATTTTTTGTGCAATTATGGCACTTTTTCCAATGCCCGTAACTATTACCCGTCCATTGCCATGTAAAATGCTCGATACGACTTTTTCAAAATCGTAATTAATATTCTTCGCAACATTTAATATTGCCGCTGCTTCAAGCTCTAATGTGCTTACAGCCGATTGGATAATTGATTTTTTACTTTTCAAAGAGAAAATAATTGTCTGTTAATACTTGAAATTCTTGTAAAATTATGTTATTTTGGATACAAAAATAGCATCGCATATTTTATTACACAAAATGGACGTGAAAAAGTCGTTATTTGATAACCTACAAAATTTCTTCGGGTTTGATAATTTCAAGGGTGATCAGGAGTCGATCATTACAAATATTTTAGAAGGCAATAACACTTTTGTTATTATGCCAACAGGCGGAGGGAAGTCTATTTGCTATCAGTTGCCCGCTTTAATGAGCGAGGGAACGGCAATTGTAATTTCTCCGTTAATTGCATTGATGAAAAACCAGGTAGACCAATTAAGGGCTTTTGGTGGAAATGACAGTATTGCTCATTTTCTAAATTCATCTCTAAATAAATCTGAAATTACCCAAGTAAAATCTGATCTGTTAAGCGGACAGACTAAGTTATTGTATGTTGCGCCCGAATCTTTGGCGAAGCAAGACAATATTGAATTTTTAAATCTGATTAAAATCTCTTTCGTTGCAGTTGATGAAGCACATTGTATCTCGGAATGGGGACATGATTTTAGACCGGAATACCGTAAGATTAAACAAGTTATTGCTGGTTTAGGCAACAATATTCCAATTATTGCTTTAACCGCAACTGCTACACCAAAAGTGCAGCAGGATATCATGAAAAATCTTGGAATGACGGAAGCGACTTTGTTTAAATCTTCATTTAACAGACCAAACCTGTTTTATGAAATCCGCCCGAAAAGAGATATTACTAAAGAAATCATTAAATATATTAAGTCTAATCCGGGCAAATCGGGTATTATTTATTGCTTGAGCCGTAAAAAGGTAGAGGAAGTTGCAGAAGCACTAAATCTTAACGGAATTAGTGCATTGCCCTATCACGCCGGTTTAGATCCAAAAGTGAGGGCAGAAACCCAAGACAGGTTCTTAATGGAGGATGCGGAGGTTATAGTGGCTACTATAGCCTTTGGTATGGGCATTGATAAACCAGATGTCCGTTTCGTTATTCACCATGATGTACCGAAGAGCATGGAAGGTTATTACCAGGAAACAGGTAGGGCAGGCCGTGATGGAGGCGAAGGTGTTTGTATTGCTTTTTACGCCCAAAAGGATGTAGATAAGCTGGCAAAGTTTATGAAAGATAAACCAGTTTCTGAACGCGAAATTGGCACGCAAATATTAAAAGAAGTAATCGATTACGCCGAATCCGGCGTTTGCCGACGTAAGCAAATCCTTCATTATTTCGGTGAGAATTTTAATGAGACGGGTTGTAATTGCATGTGCGATAATTGCAAAAAGCCTAAAAAACAATTCGATGCAGAAAGTCAGTTATCAACTGTTTTAAAATTTATCGAAAAATCGGGCGAAAAGTTTGATGATGCTCACTTGCTTAACGTTTTCTTGGGTTTAGAAACCGCTCAAACCATCGCCTACGAACATAGTAAAATTCCTGAATTTGGAATTGGAAAAGAAGAAGGCGAACTGATGTGGAAATCAATTATCCGCCAGGCTGTTTTAAATAATTACCTGTATAAAGATATTGATAATTACGGCTTATTAAAGTTAACAAAGCAAGGCAGAGATTTTATCGTTAATCCTTACAGCCTTAAATTCATCTTAAATGAACCGATAGAAAGCGGCACTGATGATGATGATGACGATGTAAAACAAGGTACAGGTGCATTAGATACGCATCTGCTCTCGTTACTTAAAGATCTGCGTAAAAAAATCGCCAAACAGAAAAGTGTACCCCCATTTGTGGTATTTCAAGATCCATCTTTAGAGGAAATGTGTACGCATTACCCGATTACTATGGAAGAACTTCGTCAGATTTCTGGTGTAGGTTCTGGAAAAGCGATGAAATTCGGCAATCCCTTTCTTGAATTAATCAAAAAATATGTTGAAGATAATGATATCGAACGTCCTATCGACCTGATTATTAAAACCCAGGCGAATAAATCGCAGATGAAAGTTTCCATTATCCAAAATATAGACAGACAAATTGGTTTGGAAGATATTGCAGATTCAAAAGGCATTACTTACGAGGAAATTCTGAAAGAAGTAGAGTCTATTGTAAACTCTGGCACAAAGCTTAATCTTAACTATTTTATCGATGAAGTAATTGATGACGATCGTCAGGATGAAGTTTTTGACTATTTCAGGGCTGCAGAAAGTGATTCTATTGATGAAGCACTTAATGAACTGGGTGAAACCGACTATACCCGTGAAGAAATTCAACTGATGCGGATTAAATTCATGTCAGAACTAGGAAATTAAAAATTAGATGAGAGACATGAGAAAAACTCAAATCTCTCCTCTCAAATCTCAACTATGTTAAACTACTTAGATAAATTAAAAAATACAGATTCAGGAAATTTCTTTTTAATGGCAGGTCCATGCGCGATTGAAGGCGAAGACATTGCGATGAAAATTGCTGAAAAAATTATTACCATAACTGATAAACTTCAAATTCCATATATTTTTAAAGGCTCGTACCGTAAAGCAAACAGGAGTAAAGGAAGTTCTTTTACTGGCATTGGCGATGAGAAGGCTTTACGTATCCTGGAGCGGATAGGCAGAGAATTTGGCGTACCAACGGTAACCGATATCCACGAAAGTGGCGAGGCTGCAATGGCTGCTGCTTACGTAGACGTGTTGCAGATTCCTGCGTTTTTATGTCGGCAAACAGATTTATTAATTGCTGCCGCAGAAACCGGAAAAGTGGTGAATGTTAAAAAAGGGCAATTTCTATCGGCAGGTTCGATGAAATTTGCTGTAGAAAAAGTAAAAGAAGCCGGAAACAATAAAGTTATTTTAACAGATCGCGGCAATACTTTTGGTTACCAGGATTTAATTGTTGATTACCGTGGTTTACCAGAAATGCAGAGTTTTGGCGTTCCGGTAGTAATGGATTGTACCCATTCTTTACAGCAACCCAATCAAAGCAGCGGCGTTACAGGTGGCAAACCTGAATTGATATCCACCATTGCAAAAGCTGCGATTGCAGTAGGAGCGGATGGCTTATTTATCGAAACACACCCTGACCCTGCAAATGCAAAATCAGATGGGGCTAACATGTTGCATTTAGATTTACTGGAAGAAACATTAACCAAGCTGATCAGAATCAGACAAGCAATACTATAATTTTGAATAACTCCAAAGTGTTTCTCACAGCCGAATGGCGCAAACTTGCTTTGGCACAGTACGCTGTACCGCAAGAAATACTTTCAAAATACCTACCTCCAAATACAGTTCTCGACGATTGGCAGGGCAAATATTATGTCAGCTTAGTAGGGTTTATGTTTCTTGATGTTAAACTGCGTGGTTTTAATATCCCTTTTCATACCAATTTTGAAGAGGTGAATCTGAGGTTTTATGTAAAGTTTAAAGAGGGAAATATCTGGAAGCGTGGAGTGGTATTTATAAAAGAAATTGTGCCTAAACCTGCAATTACTTTTGTTGCCAATACACTTTATAAAGAAAATTACCAAACATTGCCAATGAAACATCTCTGGGTTGAACAAGAGCATCAGTTGGAGGTAAATTATTATTGGAAAAATAAAAATTGGCATAACTTTTCAGTCACGGCAGATCCAGAAGCAAAGGAAATTTTAATAGACAGTGAGGAAGAATTTATTACCGAACATTATTGGGGTTACACAAAAATAGGTTTAAACCGCACCTCTGAATATGGCGTTGAGCACCCACGCTGGGAAGCTTACCCGGTGAGAGATTACACAATAAATGTTGATTTTGGCGTTAATTACGGAGCTGATTTTACTTTCCTCAACCATGCAAAACCAGATTCGGTAATGCTGGCAGAAGGTTCGGAAATAAGGGTGTTGAAAGGGAAGAAGTTTTAAGATTGTAAACCTTTTTTCCTACTTCTAAAAAATAAAAGGGCATTTAGGAGCAAAATTATATTCTATGGTAATCTCCACGCCAATTTTTAATGGCTTTTTTTATTTCGTCGGAAGATAAATTTTCTGAAACAGCTCTATCTGTCAAAGCTAAAAACTCTTCATCACTTGCAAAACGTAAAGCTAAAATCTGACTCAATTTGATACTGATGGGAAATGATTTTTGAGCAAGGATAAAATAACGAAGACTTTCTTCAGCACGTATTGCCCTATCTTGTGCTTTTAATGCGAATGTTCTCGCCATAATTGCTACGATGGTTATTAATAGAAATGCAAAGAAAATTAAACACAAAAATGGATTTTGAGTGGTTTTACACAAATAAAGTGTAAAAATTAAGGCTAAAAAAGCCAACGGTATTGTGAAGAAATGAAATAATGGATAAAACCTTTTATGATTTTTATAATCTTGAGACATTGTTATTTTAATTAATCTTTAATATGAGTTTTCTAGTAAGGTCTTGATGTCAATCTAATCAATCCGACTTGAAACCTTCAATTCTGATTTTAAATATGTTTGTTATATTTTAGTAATCACAAATGATGTTCTACGGTTGTTTTTTCTTCCAAGTTCAGTTTTATTGTCGGCAATTGGTTTACTGGCTCCAAAACCTTTAAACGTTAGCCTTTTTCCATCAATACTATTTTTAATCAGGTATTCGTAAACTGCATTTGCACGGTTAAATGATAACTTTTCATTCAGCTTATCGTCTCCAACGTTATCAGTATAGCCTTGAATTTCGATTTGAATGTTTTCATTTTGATGTAGAAATTCAATCAACAAATCCAATTCGCGTATTGAAGCTGGTAAAAGGTTAAATTTATTGGTATCGAAAAAGATGTTTCTTAAGGTTACATTACCACCCTGCTTAATTTTTTCGATGTAAACCTCTACCTGATAAGGTTTATTGATATCGCCTGCCTTAAGTTCAAAATTTTCAGAATAGAACATGTAACCTTCGGCATTAACATTAAACAAATAATTACTTCCAACGGGCATTACAGCGAGAAATTGACCTGTTTCGGGATCAGTATAATCGTCGAAAACTGTTTTATTGGTTTTTAAGTCAACTACCTGTACATTACTTTCAATCGTTTTTTTACTATCCTTATCCCTAACAATTCCTTTCACGTATGAAACTTTCATAGGCTTTGCCGCCTCAGGTATGCCAAAACTGTAAATATCCTGCATGCCAAATCCACCTTTTAAATTGGAAGAAAAAAGACCATAATTTCCATCAGCACTGACCACTAAACCGCTTTCATCTTCAAAAGAATTTATCGGATAACCCATATTGATAGGTTTTTGCCATTTGCCATCAATTTCCTGCCTGCTATAATAAATGTCTTTATTTCCGAAACCTGGCCAACCGTCAGACGAGAAATACAAGGTTCTGCCATCAGCATGCATAAATGGCGTATTTTCATCGAAAGCGGTATTAATATCCGGTCCTAAATTAATTGCCGGTCCCGATTTGGCATCATCTGTAATGGTGCTTTTCCAAATATCATAACCTCCGGATCCGCCGGGCCTGTTGCTGATAAAATATAAAGTTCTTCCATCTGGACTGATTGCAGGCTGCGACTCCCAAAATTCGGAATTAACGGGTTTACCAACATTGTAAGGTTCGCCCCAGTCTTTTCCTTCACGATGTGAAACATAAATATCACATCGCCCTAAACCATCTGGACGGTTACAACCTGTAAAAAACAAATATTTTCCGTCAGGTGAAATTGTTTGTGCGCCTTCATTGTAACGTGCTGTATTTATTTTAGTAGATAAAGGAGTAGCAGTTTCCCATTTATTATTTTTGAGCTGAGCCGTCCAAAAATCTTCATTTCCATTTATCTGACGGGTAAAAACCATTGTTTCTCCATCAGCAGTTAATGCAGGAAAATATTCTGCATCAGCCGTATTCACACCTTCACCTAAATTTACAGGACTGTATTTGACAGGTTTTGCAATTGCCGGAAGTGCAAAATCACAATCCAAAAGATATTTTTTTGATTTTTTCGCCTTTTCTGAAGACGCATCCAACGATAAAAATTCTACAAAATGTTGCTTTGCTTTTGTATAATCCTGAGTGGCAAATTCCATTTCAGCAAGGCCATAAATTACTGCGGGAGTTACAGATTTATTGATCAGAATTGCTTTTTCATAAGCAGCTTTAGCATCAGGATATTTCTTTTGTGCTTTTTGAACATTAGCAAGTGCAATGTAAGCGCCCTGAAACAATGGATCGGCCTCAACCGCACTTTTTAATGCCATTTCTGCCGCTGCATAATCGAGTTTTTCAATCAGCGGACCTTCTTTTTCGAAAAAAGATTGTGCTTTTTTATTGGATGAGCTTTGCCCAAAGCAATAAAAGCTCATTATGCTAAAGATGAGGAAGAGACGAAATTTCATTACATTAACATTTGGTTATAAAGCTAATGTATTATTTTTAAGGAATATTTAAAAATTTATGCGTTTGTAAAGAAATTTCCCATTTAGGATGAGCCATTACGTATTCAATAATTAAAGGCGTGATTTCTTTTGATTTAGACCACTCTGGCTGAAGATAGAGTTTACAGGTAGGGGAAACCATCGCTGCATATTCTTCTGCCCATTTAAAATCGCTTTTATTAAAAACGATCACCTTTAATTCGTGTGCAAAAGGCGTAATATCTGGTCTCGGTGCTTTAAATTTCTTTGGAGATAAGCAGATCCAGTCCCAATTGCCCGATAGCGGATAAGCTCCAGAAGTTTCTATAAAAGTTAAAATACCTCTTTCTTTTAATTTACTTGTCAAATAATCCAGGTTATAGATTAAAGGTTCACCGCCAGTAATTACAACTGCTTTGCCCGGAAATTTATCTGCATTTTCCACAATAACATCTGATGGGGTAAGCGGATGCATCTCAGCATCCCAGCTTTCTTTAACATCGCACCAGTGGCAACCTACATCGCAGCCCCCTAAACGGATAAAATACGCTGCTTTACCAGTATTAAATCCTTCGCCTTGTATGGTGTAAAACTCTTCCATTAAAGGAAGTAATGTGCCGTCTTCTGGTATGTCTTGTTTCATTTTTGAGGATGCAAATATCTTAAAAAAATATGGTGAAGCAGTTTCTCTTTTGAAATTTAATGTAAAGATGAAATAAGAGTGATATTTATTTGCTGTATTTTAGCAACATGAAGTGGTTTAAGGCACTAAATAATAATCAGATTCCCCATCTGGAGACTATCAAAACCATTGAAGTTGCCGGGAAGCAGATCTGTCTGATTAATAATGAAAACAAGATTATTGCAACACAATCGTATTGTCCTCATGCAGGCGGTCATTTTAGTGGTGCTTGGTGCAAAAATGGAAATTTGGTTTGCCCGATCCATCGGTACGAGTACAGTTTAAGCACAGGAAGGGGTGCAGAAGGGCAAGGAGATTATATTAATATCTACCCGACAGAATTGCGCGAAGATGGATTATATATAGGTTTTGAAGAAAGCTGGTGGAGTAAACTGTGGGGATAAATATAAAAAGCTATTTCACATTTAATTAGATGCTGAAGAACTAATTAAGCAAGAATCTTTTAAAAAAATCCTGACAATTTAAAACTTCTATTTCTGAAAAATAAAAATCCTTTATGTCTTCAGTTACAATACACATACTGCCAACTGTTTTAGCGGCATAATATCCTAAACCATCCTCAAAATCATGTATTGATTTATTTTTCAAGGTATTTGAAACCCCTTCAGAAGCGTTGGGAGCAATTTTAATATATCGGCAGAGTAAATCTATTTTCTGTTTTGCAAGTTGTGCATTGTGCTTCTTTTCTGCGAAATAAAATGCAATAGCTAAGCAAAGCGGAGAGGTATATACTTCAAATTTTGGGTGAGATGCTAAACTTAAAATTCTGGAGGAGTAGGTATAAAGTGGATATTCCTTATTTAATACTGAAACTAAAACATTAGCATCTAAAAAGATCTTCATATGTTATTTTTTAGATGCAAAAAATTCATCTTTCGAATCCCGACGAGTTTTTTTTGGTGATTTTTTATACTCAACTTCACCTTCAGCAACCATACTTACCCAATCTGCAATAGGATAATCCTCTAAAGATTTGTATTCTTTGGCGGTTACCTGCGTTAGTAAATGCTCTATTAAACGCGATAAACTAATGTTGTTATCGGAAGCATATTTTTTTGCCTTTGCTACAACATCCTGATCAAAGCTTAAAGTTAGTTTGGTATCCATATCATAATGTATTTATTCAAAAATAAATATTATACGTGATAATAAAAAATTTCATACGTAAAAAAAGCGGTTCAATTAATTGAACCGCTTTAATATTTTTATGGGCTATGGCTTTAACCTTAAGCCCTGAAGATTCTAATTTAAGAATAGATCTCTTTCCGTGCAGATGCCAGTGTATTTTTCAATAAACCAACAATGGTCATCAAACCAACTCCTCCAGGAACAGGCGTAATGTAAGAAGCCTTAGGTGCAACGTTTTCGAAATCTACATCACCATATAACTTAAATCCAGATTTCGTTTCGGTAGAAGTTTCACGGTTAATGCCTACATCAATTATAATTGCCCCGGTTTTAACCATATCAGCAGTAACAAAATTCTTTTTACCAATAGCTGCAATCACAATATCAGCTTGAAGAATTTGCTCTTTCAAATCCCTTGTACGCGAGTGGGTGAGTGTTACCGTGCAATTGCCGGGATTAGCATTACGAGCCATTAAAATACTCATTGGGCTACCAACAATATTACTTCTTCCCACTACAACACAATGTTTTCCAATTGTATCAATGCCATATTCTTGCAACATCAGTAAAATGCCATAGGGCGTTGCCGGAATAAAGCATGGAAGATTGCGCATCATCCTACCTAAATTTACAGGGTGGAAACCATCCACATCTTTTCGGTGATCGATCGTTTCGGTTACTTTCTCCGGATCAATATGTTTTGGCAAAGGCAATTGAACAATTAAGCCATCCACATCATCATCCTGATTAATTTCTTCAATTTTTGCCAGCAATTCTGCTTCAGTTACCGAATTATCATAGCGGTGCAATGAAGATTTAAAACCAACCTTTTCGCAGTTTTTCATTTTACTCGCTACGTAAGTTTCACTACCACCGTCATTACCCACTAAAATGGCAACTAGGTGTGGTTTGCGACCACTTTTATTCAAAAATTCTGCAGCTTCTTCTGCAATCTGAACTTTAACTTTTTCTGATACGTATTTACCGTCTAATAATACCCCTAAATCCCCTGAAGGGGACTTTGAATTTGCATCGCTCATATAACTTGCTTCGTTATAATTTTATAATTTAAGATTTAACTTAATAAAACTCACCAATAATTCCCCCTTCAGGGGGCTAGGGGGTTAATCTAATTTTAAAACCGCCATAAATGCACTTTGTGGAATTTCTACATTTCCAACCTGGCGCATACGTTTTTTACCTTTTTTCTGCTTTTCCAGTAATTTACGTTTACGTGAAATATCACCTCCATAACATTTGGCGGTTACATCTTTACGTAAGGCACTTAATGTTTCGCGCGCAATAACTTTCGCACCGATAGAGGCTTGTATTTTAATCTCGAACTGTTGACGAGGGATTAATTCTCTTAATTTTTCACAAATTTTCTTTCCGAAATCGTAAGCATTGCTTCTGTGGATTAATGAGGAAAGTGCATCAACCGGTTCATCATTTATTAACATATCTAAACGAACCAAATCGGATTTACGGTAACCAATCTGATGATAATCGAAAGATGCGTAGCCTTTTGAAATCGTTTTTAATTTATCATAAAAATCGAATACAATTTCGCCCATTGGCATTTCAAAAACCAATTCAACACGGTCAGATGTTAAATAGGATTGATTTACAATTGTTCCTCTTTTCTGAATACAAAGTGACATTACAGGGCCAACAAAATCGGCTTTGGTAATAATGTTGGCTTTGATAAATGGTTCTTCAACAGAATCTAATTTACTTGGATCAGGTAAATCAGATGGATTATTTACAAAAATTTCATCACCTTTAGTGGTATGCGCAATGTAAGATACGTTGGGAACGGTAGTAATTACCGTCATGTCGAATTCGCGCTCCAAACGTTCCTGAATAATCTCCATGTGCAACATGCCCAGGAATCCGCAACGGAAACCAAAACCTAGTGCTGCAGAGCTTTCAGGTTCGAAAACGATAGATGCATCATTGAGTTGCAATTTGTGCATTGCCTCGCGAAGTTCTTCAAATTCATCAGTATCAACAGGATAAATACCTGCAAAAACCATTGGTTTTACCTCTTCAAATCCTTGTATTGCATCCAGTGACGGTCTTGCTGTTGTTGTAATTGTATCACCAACTTTTACTTCTCTGGCTTCTTTAATCCCGGAAATAATGTAACCCACATCTCCGGTTTTAACCACATTACGTGGTGCCATATCCAGTTTCAAAATACCTACTTCATCAGCTAAATATTCTTTTCCTGTGTTGATGAATTTTACTTTATCCCCTTTTTTAATCTCGCCATTAACAACCTTATAGTAAGCAATAATCCCCCTGAAAGAGTTAAAAACTGAATCGAAAATCAAAGCTTGTAAGGGTGCTTCCGGATTGCCAATAGGTGCAGGAACGCGGTCTACAATGGCCTGGATAATATCAGGAATACCCAATCCGGTTTTACCAGATGCTGGAATAATATCTTCCCGTTTACATCCGATCAAATCAATAATCTGGTCTTTTACTTCTTCTGGCATTGCCCCCGGTAAATCCATTTTATTTAAAATCGGAATAATTTCAAGGTCGTGCTCTAAAGCTAAATATAAGTTGGAAATCGTTTGTGCCTGAATACCTTGCGAAGCATCAACAATAAGCAATGCCCCTTCGCAGGCAGCAATCGAACGCGAAACTTCGTAAGAAAAATCTACGTGTCCGGGTGTATCAATAAGGTTAAAATTGTATTCAATATCACCAACTTTATAGTTCATTTGTATGGCATGACTTTTAATCGTTATACCTCTCTCACGCTCTAAATCCATGTTATCGAGCAATTGTGCCTGCGCTTCGCGCTTAGAAATTGTCTCGGTGTATTCTAATAACCTATCAGCCAAAGTACTTTTACCATGGTCGATATGTGCAATAATGCAAAAATTACGTATATGCTTCATCTTTGCGCAAAGATATGTTTTTTAAGGTAATTTTTAATCTAGAAAATATTGCTACAAAACACTTTGATTTGAAAAGCAAATACAGTGACTTTTCTATTATCGAAGAGATGGTTTGTAAAATATATTTTGAGTGAGTACCATCCCTTGCGTGTGCATTAAGATTGCTTCGTGCCTCGCAATGGCGAAATTTTATGAAGTTTTTTATTATTTATTCCATAAAAAAATTAAACCATTGTTTTCTTCCATTTACCTTTTTTAAACAGGATAAAAGCTGCTATTGCAATACCTGCCTCGGCGGTTGGAATGGCAATAAAAACACCTGTTGGGCCCATATCTAAAAATTTAGCTAAAAAATAAGCCAATGGAATCTGGAAAAGCCAGAATGCAAAAATATTAATTTTAGTGGGCGTCCAGGTATCACCAGCACCATTAAATGCGCTACTAAATACCATTGCGGCTCCGTAAATTACAAAACCAATGCTTAAAATTTTTAACGCTCTACTTGCTATGGCAATTACATTTTCATCGGAAGTGAAAAACGCAGCAAAAAGATGTCCGCAGGTAAGAAAAATTACACTTACAACTGCCATAAATATCAAAATATACTCTAAGGTTTGGAAAACCGATTTTTCAGCACGGTCTACATGGCCTGCACCTAAATTCTGACCTACCAATGTTGCAGCTGCGTTACTTAATCCCCATGCGGGCAACATAAAAAACATCATTAGGCGCAATGCAGTTTGGTAACCTGCAGAACCTTCGTCACCGCCTGTAGTAGCAACCAGCTCCGCTAAAAATACCCAGCTACAACTCGCAATCACAAACTGGAAAATAGCTGGGGCCGCAATCTTTATAATGGCTTTAATTTGTGTAAAATCAGGTACAAAATGACTGATGCGTATTTTTAATGCATTTTTTCCACTGAACAGACTATAAACCTGGTAGATAACACCCAAACCTCGTCCGATTGTGGTGGCAATTGCAGCACCTGTTAAACCAAAAGCCGGGATAGGTCCGAAACCGTTAATAAAAATAGGGCAGAGGATGATATTTGCAATGTTGGCAATCCATAAACTCCGCATCGCAATTGCTGCGTTGCCTGCACCTCTAAAAATCCCGTTGATTAGGAATAAAAGTACAATAATAATACTTCCACCCATCATTATCCGAACGAAAGTAGTACCATGATTCGCCGTTTCAGTTGAAGCGCCCATTAGCAGTAAAATATCCTTTGCATAAATTAAGCCTAGAATACTAATTATAATGTTAACGAAAACCGCAATTACAATCGTCTGCATGCCAGCCTTTGACGCCGCTTCTGGATTTTTTTCACCAATTCTCCTGGCAACCACCGCGGTTGCAGCCATACTTAAACCAATGGCAAGAGAGTAAATAATAGTCAAAACCGATTCTGTTAAGCCAACGGTTTGTATTGCATAACTGCTATTTTCTAAATGGCCAACAAAATATAAATCGACCAGGGCAAAAACTGATTCCATAGCCATTTCCAACATCATCGGAATGGCCAATAAAATAATTGCACGTTTAATACTGATTGAAGTTAAGTCAACCTCATGACCTTTTAAAGATTGCAGGAGAATATCGAAAAAAGACGAAAGTTTGCCCTGTGTCTTTGTAGACTGTGACATATAATATATAATAAAGTATAATGTATAAAACCAATGTTACGCATTAAGCGCACATACCTAAAATTGAAATGGAAGGAAATCCTCGGTTGTTTAGAACCTAAAACGGATTGCAGATACTATCATGGCTCTGGTCTTTTTGATGTAACAAAGATAGCTAAAATTTTGAATTGTCAAGTTTTGATGACCAATTTTCAAAGGATTGATTAAATTTTGCGATTTCTTTTTGCCACAGAAACACAGAATTCTCAGAATTATAATCTGCTTAATGAGTATTAAATACTGTAGGCTTTAATCATTTCTTCTGAAACCTTTGTTCCACGGCCTGTATTCAAATCAATTAAAACATAATCAAAAATACCATCAGATGCCACTTTGCCTGTTTTTTGGTTAATAATTTCGAATTGAACAGCGCAACCTTTATCATTCATTGTTAAAATTCCGGTCCTGATCAGCATTAAATCGTTCATCAGAAGTGGTCGTTTAAAGTTAATATCGACATGACTTACTACCCAGCCTAAGCCTTGTTTAGTAAAATATTCCCAAGGCATGCCATAAAACTTTTCCATTTGTTCGTAACGTGCAGCCAGTACATAATCCAGGTATTTGCTATTATGTACATGGTTAAACATATCGATATCATCCGGACGGACACGTAATTCGCTTTCGAAAATGCTATATTGATTCTTTTCCAAGTCTAAATGTTTTGTGCAAAAGTAAGCTTTTGATGGCTTTATATAAAGATGTATTGATGTAAAGATATATCATCTATTTTTCGTATTTTCGATATGAAATGGGAAAGCTCACTTTATGTGATATTACACTTCCACGCGAAACAATAATTGAGGAGCGTGCAAACGTTTATTTAAGGCGTACGCCAGAGCAACGCTTTTTCGATGTTCTGCAACTTAACCACATCTCCGTTGTCATGAATGGTGGTAAGCCTGTAAAATCTCCACAAGGAAAAGGTATTATTACACGCAAGCCAACCAGATAATTTTCATATGTCGTTCGATAAGGAAAATCCAGAGATGCTCTTGTTATTGGAAACGTTTCAGCAATTTGATGTCGTTAATTTTATCGTTAATTAAACACTTGCTTATAATTAAAAATAACCTTATCTTTGCGCCACAATTAATTAATTTTTATTGCTTTAATATTATTCAAGAATGTATTTAAGTCCAGAGAAAAAAGCTGTAATCTTCAAAGAGCACGGCGAGGTAGAAACCAACACGGGTTCTGCAGAAGGTCAAGTAGCGTTATTTACATACCGTATTGCGCACTTAACAGAACACTTAAAGAAAAATCGTAAAGATTTCTCTACTCAGTTGTCACTTCAAAAATTGGTAGGTAAACGCCGCGGTATTTTGGCATACTTATACAAAAAAGATATTGAGCGCTATCGTGCTATCATCAAAGCTTTATCGCTTCGTGATATCATCAAACAAAAATAAGCGCAAGTTTATCATTAAAAGCCATTCTTCAGGGAATGGCTTTTTAATTCCCTGTTAATTTTTTTAACGGGTTTTATTATAGATAGGCTTTTTTAATACTATCTTCGTTTGCAAAAAACAAAACATATATAAACAACGGTGTGTAGAAAGAGGAAAACACACCATAATTCTAATTAAATGAATGTAATAAAAAAATCGTTCGATTTGGGCGATGGCAGAATTGTAGAAATTGAAACTGGTAAATTGGCTAAACAGGCTGATGGTTCGGTTGTAGTAAAAATGGGTGATACGATGTTGCTTGCAACTGTAGTTTCAACTGTTGGTGCTAAACCAGGTACTGATTTTTTACCATTATCGGTTGATTATCAGGAAAAATATGCGGCTACTGGCCGTATTCCAGGTGGCTTTTTACGCCGTGAAGCTAGATTATCTGATTACGAAGTATTAATTTCACGTTTGGTAGATAGAGCTTTACGTCCAATGTTTCCAAGTGATTATCACTCTGATACACAGGTGATGATTTCTTTAATCTCTGCTGATAAAGATATTATGCCAGATTGTTTGGCAGGTTTAGCAGCTTCAGCTGCATTATCAGTATCTGATATTCCTTTCAACGGTCCGATTTCTGAAGTACGTGTTGCAAAAATTGATGGCAAATTGGTAATCAATCCATTAGCTAGCCAATTAGAGCGTGCAACTTTAGAGTTCATGGTTGCCGGATCAGCAAATGATATAGGCATGGTTGAAGGTGAGTGTGATGAAATTCAGGAAGATGAAATGGTTGAGGCTTTAAAATTTGCACACGATGCAATTAAAGTTCAATGTGCTATTCAGGTTGAATTAACTGAAGCTACAGGCAAAACCGTTAAACGTGAATATAACCACGAAGACCACGATGCTGATTTGAAAGCTAAAGTTTATGCTGATACTTATGATAAAGTTTATGCTGTAGCTAAAGCTGGTGGCAATAAAGATGTTCGTAAAGAAGGTTTTACTGCAATCATTAATGAATTCTTCGAGGCAATGCCAGAAGATACTGCAGATTTAACCAAAGCAATGGCTAAACATTATTACCATGATGTTCAATACGATGCCATCAGAAACTTATTGTTAGATGAAGGTATCCGTTTAGATGGCCGTAAAACAACAGAAATCCGTCCGATCTGGAGTGAAGTTGGTTATTTACCTGCTGCTCACGGTTCGGCTGTATTTACACGTGGAGAAACACAATCATTAACATCAGTTACTTTAGGTAGCAAAGATGATGAGCAAATGATTGATGGTGCATTCTTCAATGGTTACAATAAATTCTTATTGCACTATAATTTCCCTGGTTTTTCAACTGGTGAGGTTAGACCAAACAGAGGTGCTGGCCGTCGCGAAATTGGCCACGGTGCTTTAGCGCAACGTTCACTTAAGAAAGTATTGCCTCAGGGCGAAGCAAATCCATATACAATCCGTATCGTTTCTGATATTTTGGAATCAAACGGTTCATCATCAATGGCAACAGTTTGTGCTGGTACATTGGCACTTATGGACGCAGGTATTAAAATCAAATCTCCAGTTTCTGGGATTGCAATGGGTTTAATTACTGATGAGAAAACTGGTAAATATGCAATTCTATCTGATATTTTAGGTGATGAAGATCACTTGGGTGATATGGACTTTAAAGTAACTGGTACTGAACACGGTATTGTTGCTTGTCAAATGGACTTAAAAATCAATGGTTTATCTTACGAAGTTTTAACAAAAGCTTTGTTACAAGCTAAAGAAGGTCGTTTACACATCTTAAACGAGATGAAGAAAACGATCAGTTCACCTAATGAGGATTACAAACCGCATGCTCCACGTATTGTTTCTTTAACTATTGATAAAGAATTTATTGGTGCAATTATCGGCCCTGGAGGTAAAATTATTCAGGAAATGCAACGTGAAACCGGTGCTTCAATCTCTATCGAAGAAGTTGAGGGCAAAGGTATTGTAGAAGTATTTGCTGATAATAAAGCAGCTATTGATGCAGCAGTTACCCGTATCCGTAACATCGTAGCTAAGCCAGAAATTGGCGAAGTTTACCAAGGTAAGGTAAAATCAATTATGCCATTTGGCGCATTTGTTGAAGTTATGCCAGGTAAAGATGGTTTATTACACATCTCTGAAATTTCATGGGAACGTTTAGAGACTATGGATGGTGTGCTAAAAGAAGGTGATAAAATCGAGGTTAAATTATTAGACATCGATAAACAAGGTAAAATGAAACTTTCGCGCAAAGTTTTATTGCCAAGACCAGAAAAACCAGCTGCTCCGCAAGCGTAACCCCTAAATCCCCTAAAGGGGACTTTTAGATATTTATACCCTTTCAGTTTTTAGCTGAAAGGGTTTTTTATTTATAAATGGAATTAATGTGCTTCATTTTGCCGAATTTATTTCAGCATCTTTGTTTCTAATTTAAAAATTTTCACAGTTCTTTTGTAACTTGCAACATACTGTTATGCTGATTTGATAGCTATCGGATTTATTTCAGCATCTTACCCAATCATAAGTCCCTGAAATGAATTCAGGGTGACGGTCGTTTTAAAATGTTACTTTAATACTAAGAGATCATTAAATGAAATACATCATTGCCCCATCCATACTTTCTGCCGATTTTGGCAATTTACAACGCGATATTGAAATGATTAATCATAGTGATGCCGATTGGTTTCATGTTGATGTGATGGATGGTGTTTTTGTTCCCAATATATCCTTCGGTTTCCCTATAATGGCTGCTGTAAAAAAACATGCTATTAAACCGCTGGATGTTCATTTAATGATTGTTGAGCCAGATAAATACGTAGATGAATTTGCCAAAGCAGGAGCGGATAGGATTACCGTGCATTACGAGGCCTGTACTCACCTGCACAGAACTATCCAGTTAATCAAAGCAACTGGATGCAAAGCGGGTGTAGCACTAAATCCGCATACTCCGGTAACTTTACTGCAGGATGTTATTGAAGATTTAGACATGGTACTGATTATGTCAGTTAATCCAGGTTTTGGTGGCCAGGCATTCATCCACAATACTTACAAAAAAATAAAGGATTTAAAAGCATTGATTCAAGGCGTAAACGAAAACTTAATTATCGAGGTTGATGGTGGTGTTGGTTTACAAAATATTGCTACATTAGTATCCGCAGGTGCTAACGCTTTTGTAGCTGGAAATGCAATTTTCGCAACAGATAATCCAATGGAAACCATTTCTAAAATGAAAAGCTTAACTACCACAAGCGTAAACGCATAAATTTTAAACACAGATATTAGCGCTAAAGTATGATTTAAGCCATTTATTTTGGTTCAAATTAATCTTTTACTATATTTTAAAGTAAAATAACTGTGTTTATCTGTGGCTTATTAACCAAATCTCTACGCGTAATCCATGCTCAAATTTCGGCTAATCCTGTTCCTATTAATTGCCGGTTGCAGTTTTGCTGTTGCTCAGCCATTAGTTAGGGTTTCGGGGATAGTTTATAGTGATGAAAAATTACCCTTAGCACAAGTTACGGTAATTGTTTTAGGGCAGGCACAATCAACTGTAACAGATGAATTCGGGGTTTATACTGTTTACTCCAAATCGAAAAATTTTAGCATTAAGTATTCCCTCTTGGGCTATCAGCCGCAGACGTTGAAATTCAGTGAACGTTCGGGGGCAAGAATTATCAAACAAGTAAATTTAACAGCCAATATCAACGAACTAGAACAAGTAAATATTACAAATAAACAAAATCAGTTAAGCAATACCACCACGATTAACATTGCTGATGTTGCTGCAATGCCCATGGTTTCTGGCAATTTTGAAACCATGCTCAAAACGCTTCCCGGGGTATCTACAAATAATGAATTAAGTGCTCAATATAGTGTTAGAGGCGGTAATTTCGACGAAAACTTAATTTACATCAATGATGTAGAAATCAATCGGCCGGTTTTGATCCGCAATGGGCAGCAGGAGGGATTAAGTTTCATCAATTCAGATCTGGTGAGTAAAGCTAAATTCTCTGCCGGAGGTTTTGAGGCAAAATATGGTGATAAACTTTCTTCTATTTTAGATATTAAATACGACAAACCGGATAGCAATCAAACTATTTTCAGCACAAGCCTCTTAAATACTTCATTAAGTACCAAAAAAATATTTAAAAATAGTTTTCTATTGGCTGGGTTACGCTATAAAAACAATTCCAGCGTATTAATCAAACAAGACGAGAAAGGCAGTTACAGTCCAAATTTTGCCGATGCACAACTACTTTACCAATATGATTTTTCTTCAAAATTCAATATCAGTTTCCTGGGCAGTTTTAATCTCGGTCAATTTAAGCTGGTGCCCACCAACAGGGAAACGCAGTTCGGAACTTTAAGTACTACACTAAGGTTAAATGTTGATTATACTGGCCAGGAGATTGATGATTACCAAACGCTAGGAAGTGCGGTTACAGCAACCTATTCGCCCAAACCAAACCTCGTAATTAAGTTTATTAACAGTTATTTCAATACTATTGAGAGAGAGCGGTTCGATATCAACGGCACTTATATTTTTGACGAAATAGATAATACTTTTCCGGGAGAAAATTTTGGCGTAATCAATAAAAACAGGGGCCTTGGCAGCTATTATAACTATGGAAGAAATAGCCTTGATACGAAGATTTTTGCTTCAGAAATTAAGGTAGATCAGAATTTCGACAACCATGTTTTTTCCTGGGGTTTAAAATTTGACAACTCCAAATACAATGATCAGTTGAATGAATATAACTATACGGATTCTGCCGGTTTTATTCTTCCAAACAATTCAAAAAATATCACATTGCAAAATGTAATTAATGTCCAAAATAATTTAGACATTAAAAACTTTAGTGCCTACATACAAGATAGTTATTCCCTTTCAAATTCTGCTGATTTACAGCTTGGTGCTCGTGCTACTTACAGTTCATTAAGTAAGCAGTTATTAATCAGTCCGAGGATGCTAATTGCCTACAGGCCGAACTCCAACAACAAAATATTGAGATTTTCAGCTGGCGTTTACAAACAGCCACCATCATACCGCACCATTCGAGATTTTTCTGGAATATTGAATACCGATCAGAAAGCGCAAAGTTCTTACAACACCTCTTTGGGTTACGAGTATGCTTTTGATGCTTTTGGTACGCGGTTAAAATTCACATCTGAGGCTTATTTTAAATATTCTGATCGTTTAATTCCTTATAAAATCGATAATTTAAGAATTAAGTATCTGGCTAACGAAGTTTCCAGAGGTTATGCTTATGGTGCGGATTTCAGTATAGGAGGGGAGTTTGTTAAGGATTTGGTATCTTATTTCAGAATGTCGGTAATGCATGCCAATGAGGATATTATCGGCGATAGCTATGTTCAGAATGGCACAACAATTTATCCGGGATATTTAAAAAGACCAACTGATCAGCGTTTAAATTTTTCAATATTTTTTCAGGATAGGTTATTGAATAGTCCAACCTATAAAGTACACCTCAATGCACTTTATGGTTCAAGATTACCCATTGGGCCATCGCAAACGCCAAGATATTTGGACAAATTTTTTATTCCTTCTTATAAACGTGTGGATATTGGTTTTTCTAAAGATTTTCTGGATGATGCTGCATTGCATAAACCTAAATTTTTAGATAAAAATTTCAGCTCGGTTATTCTGTTTATTGAAGTTTTTAACATGCTTAATATCGACAATACGGTTTCTTATCTATGGCTAAAAGATGTAGATAACGTACAATATGCAATTCCTAATTATTTAACAGGCAGGCAGTTTAACTTAAAACTGATCGTGAAGTTGAAGAACAAGCCGTAGTTTTTAGATTTTGAATTTTTAAGATCTTTTATTGCGAACCATCCAGGCAAAAAAATCTATGAGTTTGGATGTGTAAATCGATAAAGCCGGGGCTATAACCTTCCAAAAATCAAAAGAAATGCAAGTTTTCTAGTTAAACGTTTTAATTGCAAAAACTGCAATAAATCCTATGAATTCCGGGCTTTTTTTAACAAAATTTAATTTTTTATGATACGATTTTATAGGCATAACTGCTTTAAAAATTTTACATTTACGGCCATAAAACATTATATAATAAGATGAAGCATAATTTTGGCGCAGGCCCTTGTATTTTACCTCAAGAAGTGTTTAAACAAGCAGCTCAGGCTGTTTTAGATTTTAACGATGGATTATCAATTTTAGAAATTTCGCACAGAACAACCGAATTTGAGGCAGTTGTTGCTGAAGCTGAGAAGTTGGTAAAGGAATTATTAAATGTGCCGTCGGGTTATTCCGTTTTATTTTTACAAGGTGGTGCAAGTTTACAGTTTGCAATGGTTCCGATGAATTTATTGGGAGACGGACAAACAGCAAGTTACTTAGATTCTGGTGTTTGGGCAACCAAAGCATTAAAAGAGGCTAAATTTGTTGGCAATGTAAACGTTGTAGCTTCTTCAAAAGATGCAAACTACACATTCATTCCAAAAGATTTCGAAATTCCGGCTGATAGTGCTTATTTCCACTATACCTCGAATAACACCATTTATGGAACTGAACTTTTTGAAGTACCAAAAACGGATATACCTGTTGTTTGCGATATGTCATCTGATATCATGAGCCGCGTAATTGATGTTTCCCAATTTGATTTAATCTATGCAGGAGCACAAAAAAATGTAGGTCCGGCGGGTTTAACTATCGTTATTGTTAAAAATGATGCTTTAGGTAAAATTGACCGTAAAATTCCTTCAATGTTGAACTATCAATCTCATATTGATAATGATTCAATGTACAATACACCTCCTGTTTTTTCAATTTATGTGGCTTTGTTAAATCTTCGCTGGTTAAAATCAAAAGGTGGTGTTGCTGAAATTGAAAAAGAAAATAAACAGAAAGCAGAAGCACTTTACAGAGAAATTGATCGCAATCCATTATTTAAAGGAACTTGCGCAGTTGAAAACCGTTCCAGAATGAATATTTGTTTCGTAATGGAAAATGCTGAATTAGAAAAACCATTCTTAAAATATGCTGAAGAGCAAGGTATAGTGGGTATTAAAGGACACAGAAGTGTTGGCGGTTTCCGAGCATCTATGTATAATGCTTTACCGATTACCAGTGTACATGCATTAATTGATGCCATGCAACTATTTGAAGAACAACAAGCAAAAGCAAATTAATTTAAATTTTAACCACAGATAATTACTGCGATTTTTTAGTCGAAGTAATCAACTAACGCTGTGCAATCATAGATAAAATGATTAAAATATTAGCAAACGATGGGATTGATCCGATCGGAAAAGAATTATTAGAAAAAGCCGGTTTTCAGGTTGATACTGAAACCGTTCCTCAAGATAAATTAGCAGAAGCTTTAAAAAACTACGATGCAATTACTGTTCGTAGTGCAACAAAAGTTAGGAAAGAGTTAATTGATGCCGTTCCAAATATCAAATTAATTGGAAGAGGTGGAGTTGGTATGGATAATATCGATGTGGAATATGCACGCAGTCAAGGTGTTAATGTGGTAAATACGCCAGCTGCATCATCATTATCAGTTGCTGAATTGGTATTTTCACACTTGTTTACAGGTATCAGATTCTTACAGGATGCTAACCGTAAAATGCCTGTAGAAGGTTCAACACAATTTAACAACCTCAAAAAAGCCTATGCCAAAGGAACTGAGCTAAGTGGTAAAACCATTGGTATTATCGGCTTCGGTCGTATCGGTCGCGCTACTGCTAAAGTGGCTTTAGGCTTAGGCATGAATGTGTTGGCTTACGATTTATATCCTTCAGAATCTGAAATTACATTAGAGTTTCAAGGCGGAAAATCAGTAAGTATTCCAATTAAAACTGTTTCGTTAGACGAGGTAATTGCAGGTAGTGATTTCTTTAGTTTGCACACCCCATTTGCGGATAAACCAATTTTAGGTGCAGAAGAATTTGCTAAAATGAAAAACGGAGTTGGTATTGTAAACTGTTCTCGTGGAGGAACGATTGATGAGCCTGCTTTAATCGAAGCTTTAAATTCTGGCAAAGTTTCTTTTGCTGGCTTAGATGTTTTCGATAACGAACCAACTCCATTGGCAGAAATTTTAACACATCCTAAAATCTCATTGACACCCCATATTGGTGCATCAACCAACGAAGCACAAGAACGTATTGGTACGGAATTGGCTACATTGATTATTGAGCATTTTAAGAAATAATAATATTTTAACCCCTCACAGGTTTTAAAACGGCACAGCCCTTAATGAGGCCGTTGTAAAACATAAATACCTACGAATTAAACCTGTGAGGGTTTTTTAATTAGTCTAACGCGTTTGTTGTAACCCAATACCGATAGCCTAAAATCGCTTTCTGAAAAGTAGTGAGCTTATTCGGGTCTTTTTTATACAAGCTTGGCAGAACAGCCTTGTTTATCTTTGCCAAGATTTTAAACAGTCCTTTTTTCATACCTCTGTAGTTTTCTATTGAAAAAATAAAACCCACTTGCCATTACTAAAACTAAAAAAGCAATAATATAGGTTGATAAGCCGCCTTTATTTTTTTTTTCTAAATCTTCTTTAAGCTGTGCATTCTGATCCTGCAATTTTTTAATGGTTTGCATATAACGTTCAATGCGTTCTTGCGAATGATCAGCTACCGCTACTTTCTGTTGATTTTGCAAATCCTTATAATCCATTAAGGTCTTAAGTTCCTTAAAAATATTATTATCGGTTAACACTACCTGACGGAGGATCTCATTTGAATTTTTGATATCCCTTTTTGTTTGCCAGCCAAATATGCCTGTACGTTGATTTAAACTTTCATCATATTGTCCAAATCTTGTACTCCTTTCCGTTAATAAAGAATTTACTTTTGCGCGTTGAGCTGCATAAGCAACTGTATCTTGCTGTGCAAAAGCCTGAAAACTAAAAAAGATAACCGAGAGCAGATAAAAATATTTCTTCATGTGGATATAAACGCGAAAAGGGTAGAAGTTGTTTTATTGGTTAATTGGCTCAAAAAAATGATCGTCTCGGACGGTAGCGATATCAGAACGAAGAGATCTATTTAGACAGATTCTCGACTTTGTTGGCCAAGATCGCTATTTCATCCAATCAAAATGACGGCAATTGGAGAAATTTCCTTTTTTCAATTTTTTCTTTGGTTTTTTACCTTTGGGCTTTCAGCTTGTTAAGGATGGAACTCAACCCGTACAATATCACCTAAATGTAAACCCAATAATCCACTGGCTTTTCCTTTGTTAATGGCAATTTCCAAATGGTTACTTATACCAAAAAGGCAAAGTTTTTCACCTTCCTGCACTTCGTTGTAATGCCAGCTCAACTGGGTAATGGTTTCACTCTTTCTAAAGTACAAAGTAAAATCCCTGTTTTTTTGAATTTTAGTAAAAAGATCTTTCGTTATGTTCGTAATTACGTTGCAAAAAGTATCTATATAAACCACACTTCCACGGATCACATCACGCTCAATAACAGGATGTAAAAGCATCTTCTGCTCAATCTCTGCTACAGGTAAACCTATATCTTTCAGCTTCCCGCCTTTGGCAAGATGTGTGGCTGCTTTAACGAAAATATCAACCAACGGAAAGTGTAAATATTTCAGATCCTGCATAATATTCAGCTCTACTACATCTTCTGGAATGTCATCAAAAAGAAGTGAAAAAATACCATTATCGGCACCTACAAAATAATGATCCCGGTGCTTTACGGCAATATATTTAGTGTTTTCGCTGTAAACAGAATCGATACCGATTAAATGTACCGTATTTTTTGGAAAGTAGGGATATGCGTTTTTTAATACGAATGCCGCGTATGAAATATTGAAAGATGGAACCTCATGGGTAATATCAACTAAATTAACATTAGGCATAAGACTCAACAGACTACCTTTAAGGGCACTCTGGTAAAAATCTTTTGAACCTAAATCTGTTGTTAAAGTAATTATCCCCATTAAAAATTCATTATTATTGCTTATTCTTGTGTACAGGCCTAAGCGTCTGCAAATATTCAAATTTTAATTAATATACCCCGATAACTTTTTAAAATACTACAGTTTGAACGAATTAAAATTAACCCTGGATACCGTAAATCCCGCTCACTTTTGGGGCCCGAATAACGAGAATTACGAAATGATTAAAGGTGCTTTCGCGAAGTTGAAACTGGTAGCGAGAGGAAGTGATGTTAAGGTTCTCGGTGATGAACAGGAACTTAAGGCTTTCGAGGATAAGTTTAACCAGCTTATTGCACACCTCGAAAAATATAGCTCACTTACCAATAATGATGTAGAATCTATACTTGGTGCAAAAGCAGCCGGTGTAGTAAAAAAAGATGTAGAACAACCTACCGGAGGCGGTGGAGAAGTTATTGTTTTTGGTACAAATGGTCTTTTAGTTAAGGCAAGAACAGCAAATCAGCGTAAAATGGTGAGCAGTATTGCCAAAAATGATATCTTATTTGCCATTGGTCCTGCCGGAACAGGAAAAACATATACCGCAGTAGCTTTAGCCGTGAGGGCTTTAAAAAACAAGGAAATTAAACGCATCATTTTAACCCGTCCGGCTGTTGAAGCAGGAGAGAACCTTGGTTTTTTACCTGGTGATTTAAAGGAAAAAATTGATCCGTATTTACGCCCGCTTTACGATGCGCTGGATGATATGATTCCTGCAGAAAAATTAAAATTCTATATCGAAAACCGTACAATTGAAATTGCTCCATTGGCATTTATGCGTGGCCGTACTTTAGATAACTGCTTTGTGATTTTAGATGAAGCCCAAAACGCAACAGACATGCAGTTAAAAATGTTTTTAACACGTATGGGCCCAACCGCTAAGTTTATTGTAACGGGAGATGTTACCCAGATTGATTTGCCTAAGAAACAAATGTCGGGTTTATTTAACGGCTTGAGAATTTTGGAGGATATTAAAGGAATTGACATTATCTACCTAAGTGGGGAAGATGTGGTAAGACATAAGTTGGTAAAAGATATTTTGAAAGCTTACGGAGATATTCAGTAAGCTAAAGGTTAGCAGCCAGCAAAGTCCGAGGTCCGAAGTTTAAGTTTTGTAACAGGTCGACTTCGGACTTTTGCTTTTTACACCTTTTATCATCTGACTCCATTCTTCGGACTTTCGTACTTTTTTCCTATTTTTATCCCCTCATGAAAGCACTAAAAGAAACCCATTTTAATTTCCCAAATCAAAGTAATTTTTACAAAGGTAAAGTTCGGGATGTATATACAATAGCCGATCAATTTATGGTTATGGTAGTATCAGATCGCATTTCTGCTTTTGATGTTGTATTGCCCGAAGCCATTCCATTTAAAGGACAGGTATTAAACCAAATTGCAGCTAAATTTTTAGCAGCCACTCAAGATATCGTTCCCAACTGGGTTTTAGCTGTTCCAGATCCGATGGTTACCATTGGCCGTATTTGCGAACCATTTAAGGTAGAAATGGTTATCAGAGGTTATTTAGCCGGACATGCATGGAGAGAATACAGTGCTGGAAAACGATCGGTTTGCGGCGTTGCCTTACCAGATGGCTTAAAAGAAAACGACAGATTGCCTAACCCTATTATTACCCCAACAACAAAGGCTTCAGTAGGGCATGATGAAGATATCTCAAAAGAAGATATTTTGGCAAAGGGTATAGTTTCTATTACCGATTACGAGAAATTAGAAGATTATACCTATGCATTGTATCAACGTGGAACTGAGATTGCTGCAAAAAGTGGATTGATATTGGTAGACACAAAATATGAGTTTGGAGTTGCTGATGGTGTAATTTACCTGATAGATGAGATTCATACCCCGGATTCATCGCGGTATTTTTATGAAGAAGGATACCAGGATCGCCAAAACAGTAATGAGCCTCAGAAACAACTTTCGAAAGAATTTGTAAGAAAATGGCTGATAGAAAATGGTTTTCAGGGAAAAGATGGTCAGGTTGTGCCAGAAATGTCACCAGAAATTGTTAATTCAATTTCAGAAAGGTACATTGAACTTTACGAACAAATTGTTAGAGAAACATTTATAAAAGCTGATGCTGATGCCATTTCAAGTCGTATTGAAGCGAATGTTTTAAAGGCTTTAGAAACACTTTAAATTCGAAAGAAATTTATACATTAGTAAAATAAAGATCAGAGAGATGAAATTTTCAGTAGATAAACACGATAAATATGTAACCTTAAAGTTAGAAGAAACTAAGTTTACAAACGATAATGCACCCGGCTTAAAATCCGAATTCTATTTACTTAATGCAGAAGGATTTCAGAATATTATCGTTGATTTAAGTCATGTTACCGAGTGTAATGATGCGCAGGATTTAAGCTGTTTATTGGTGGGTGATCGACTTTGTAAATCAGCCGGAGGTTTATTTATTGTAACCGGAATTAACGACGAGCTTGCTTCAATTATAGAATTATCAAACATATTCCAGTCTGTAACGTTTGTTAATACATTAGAGGAAGCAACTGATTTCATTTTTATGGATGAGTTGGAGAAAGAGTTCAGAGGCGCTAAATAACTATAATTTACATAACATTCTAGCCTCGTAGTTTATAAAAATCTACGAGGCTTTTTATATCTTACCATGATGAAATTTGAAGTTACAATTTTAGGAAGCAGTTCTGCTACACCTGTATTCAACAGGAACCCATCGGCACAGCTTTTAAATTGTAATGAAAAATATTACCTGATTGATTGTGGGGAAGGCACACAGCAACAATTAACCAAATACAACTTAAAGGCTACCCGGATTGACTATATTTTTATCAGTCATTTACATGGCGACCATTATTTCGGATTAATCGGGTTATTATCAAGTCTGCATTTAAACGGCCGGACCAAGCCCATGCAGATATTTGGACCTAAACCGTTGTTGGAAATTCTTGAAGTTCAATTCAAATATTCCGATACCATATTGAGGTATCCAATCGAGTTTTTTCCAATCGAAGCAGATCAACCGGTACAAATTTTCGAGAATAGTGATTTAACAGTTAAAACAATTGTTTTAAATCATCGTATCCCTACCACGGGCTTCATTTTTCAGCAAAAAAAACGTCAACGTAAGCTAATTAAAGAAAAAACAAACGATGTACCCGTTGCTTATTACACGGCCTTAAAAAAAGGAGTGGATGTAGAACTGCCAAATGGAGAGATCCTGCGAAGTGCAGATTATACCACAGATGCTGATCCACCGAGATGTTATGCCTACTGTTCTGATACTTTGTTTGACGAAAGTTATTTTTCTTCTATAAAAAACTGCGATACGTTATATCATGAAGCAACGTTTTTACACGAGCTTTTAGATCGAGCTAATGAAACACATCATACTACCGCTTTGCAGGCAGGAGAGGTAGCTAAAATCAACGGGGTAAGGAAATTACTCATCGGACATTTTTCTTCGCGTTACAAAACCTTACAAATGCTCTTGGAAGAAGCACAATATGTTTTTGAAAATACGGAGTTGGCGGTTGAAGGCAGGACTTTCCAGTTATAATTTTTTTACCACAAAGTTTACAGAGGAATGCACAGAGAGGATGGAAGGCCATTCGTCATACTGATTTTTTTGCGTGACCTAACACAGTCGTCATTCTCGCGCATGCGGGAATCTTAATGCTTTTGATTTTTATAAAATAAATTGGCGGTTAGAATAATACTTTTCTCCAATAATTATCCTTCTACCTTGCTCAAAATGACACTTGAGAATGAAACATTTCTAAGTATTGCCGTCATCTCGACTGAAGCGCAGCGAAACGGAGAGATCTATTAAACACATTTCTCGACTACGTTTCATTCAGTATCTTCAACAAATTTATCTAACAAAGTCGTCATTCTCGCGCATGCGGGAATCTTAATGCTTTTGATTTTTATAAAATAAATTGTCGTTCAGAATAATACTTTTCTCCAATAATTATCTTTCGACTCCGCTACCATTAACAGGCTTGAGTAAAGCGGTCGTCAGTGCCAGGTATGAAGCAATCTTTCATGCTAGTGAGCCTTGCCATAAAGATTGCTTCGTCGGTTGAAAAAGCCTTCTCGCAATGACGATTTAACTTATATTTGCTTAAGCGAAGCGGGAGATTTATTTAAACACATTTCTCGACTACGTTTCATTCAGTATCATAAACAAATTTACTTAGCAAAATCGTCATTCTCGCGCATGCGGGAATCCTAATGCTTTTGATTTTTATAAAATAAATTGGCGTTTAGAATAATACTTTTCTCCAATAATTATCCTTCAATTCCGCTCAAAATGGCACTTGAGAATTCCACATTTCTAAGTACTGCCGTCCTTCTCGACTGAAGCGCATCGAAATTAAAAGCGCATAAAAAAAGCCTTACAATTTAAAAATGTAAGGCTTTTTCATAAATTAAAAATTTACTATTTATCTCTTTTATTTCCACCACCAAATACAGAGAAGTGAACGTAACGTTTAGGATTAGCTTTTAAATCAATCATCAACTCATCAAGATTTTTTGAAGCGTTGTTTAAATTCTGATACATTTTATCATCATTTAACAATAAACCTAAACTTCCTTTTCCATCTTTAATACCCGAAATTACACTTTGCAAATCAGCAATTGCATTGTTCGCGTTATCCAAAGTTTGTTTAAAATTGGCTGCTGCAAATTTATCGGTAACCGTATTAATATTAGTTAAAATATCGCTTATTTTCTGATTATTATTGTTTAAGTTGGCAGTTATCCCTTCAACATTTCTAAAAATAGCTTCTATACGTTTACTTTCTGAACCAACCAAACCATCAACTTTTTTCGAAGTGGTTTCTAATGAAGCCAGTGTACCCGCGATACTGTTAAAACTTTTATCTACATTTTTCTGGAAATTAGGATTAAGAATGGAATTCACACTGCTTAAAATAGAGTCCATTTTACCAATAATTAATTCAGCTTTCTTTTGAACTGGCTGAACCTGTTCCATTAATCCTTTTTCAACGTTGGCATTTAAGGTATAACCATCTTCAGCCATTTTTTTTGAATCGCCTAACGACATTACAATGGCTTTGCTTCCTAAAAGATCAGTACCTTCTAAACGGGCAATACTATTTTCCGGAATTTCGTATTTACTGTTTACACTTAAAGTTGCAATTACCGTACCGTCCTGTTGTAATTCCAGTTTTGCAACACGGCCAATCTGGTAACCGTTAATAAGTATAGGTTTTGATACTGTTAAACCATCAACACGGGTATATTTTGCATATAATGTTGTTTCGCTTGAAAAAATGGAGTTCCCTTTTAAAAAATTATATCCAATAATCAATAAAGCAATGGCAAATGCAGCTAAAATACCTACTTTGGTTTCGTTCTTAATCTTCATGAGTGTTTTATTTTATGGCTGCAGATTTTAAAGCATTTTTAAAACCTGCTAGAGCGTAATTCTTTTTCAATGTTAAACTTTATAAATACACAAAGCTTACATCAATTGTTTGGTATCTGTTTTATATTTTCTGTAAAGGTAAAATAACTATCATTTATAATGCCACTTATTTAACCTCAATATTTTTTTTATACGTTTTTATTGCTTCAAAAATAGAATTCGCAATCTCACGTTGTCCTTTTTGCGAATTAATATACTTTTCTTCGTCAGTATTTGATATAAAACCAACTTCTGTTAATACAGCAGGCATACCACATCTTTGCAATACCAAAACCCCCTGTTCTTTAACTCCACGACTAAATCTATCGTCTCTGTTAACATAGCTGTTCTGAATTAATTTCGCGAATTTAATGCTTTTATCCCGAAAGGTATTTTTTAGCAATGATAAAAGAATGAAACTACTGGGGTTATTGGGGTCGTAACCATCGTATTTGCTTTTGTAATTCTTTTCTAATTTAATATCGGCATTCTCCCTGATGGCTGCATCCTGCTCTTTTAACCGATGGGAGCCAGCAACCAGAGTTTCTACACCTTTAATGTGTTTATTTCCGGGCGGCATAGAATTGCAGTGTACAGATATAAAAAGATCTGCATTGGCATCATTGGCTATTTCTGCCCGTCTGTATAAATCAACATCAATATCAGTTTTACGCGTAAAAATTACTTTAATATCCGGCAATTCTTCTTTGATAATTTCACCAAGTTTTAATGCAACTTTTAATGATATATCTTTTTCTTTTGAAAAGCTGCCGGAAGCACCTGGTTTTCTACCACCGTGACCTGGATCAATTACTATGGTTTTAATTTTGTATCCCTGGGCAAACGATTGATTGACAATGGTTAATGAAAATAAAATCAGTATAATCAGAAGTTTAATCTTCATTTATAAAATATTAAAATGAGGTTTCGGCAATGCGCCTGTAATTTTTAATTGCCTTAATGATGCCGTTCACAATTTCTTTTTGCCCATCTTCCGAATTCATATAATCTTCGTCTTCAGGATTACTTACAAAACCAATTTCAGTTAATACTGCCGGCATGGCTGCACGCGCCAATACCGCAAGGCTTTTTTCCTGTACGCCACGATTAGTCCGCCCGGCATTTACATATTCTTGTTGCAACATAGAAGCAAACTTTAAACTCCTATCTCTATTGGTTTGTTTCATTAACGACAACATAATATCGCTTTCAGGCGTATTTGCGATAAAACCTTCATAATTTTTCTGATAATTATCCTCCAAAAACATCGAAGCATTTTCCCTTTTAATTACCTCATCCTGTTCACCCAAGCGGCCTGTTCCTGATACAAAGGTTTCAGTTCCTCTTGTTGATGTACTTTTTGAAGTAACCGTTCTATAAACAGGAACTTTCCGTCCGCGAACTTTTTTATAATAATCAACCACTCTCGAAACACGAACCGGCATATCATTTAAGTGGATAGAGATAAATAAATCCGCTTTGGCGTTATTTGCAATATTTATACGTTCATATAGAGGGATAAAAACATCAGTTTGCCTGGTGAAAATCACTTTTATGTCTTTTAAGCTGTCTTGAAGTGCGCGGCCCAAATTTAAAGCAGTTTTTAAGGCTACATCTTTTTCTTTGGAATACACGCCATGTGTTGCACCATCTTTACCACCGTGACCAGCATCGATCACAATTGTTTTGATTTTATATTCTTGCGCAAACACCTGATTATCAACTGAATTTGACAGTACTAGATAAATAATAAATGTTAAAATGGATTTAAGATACATCAATGGTATATTTTTCACTAATTTTGAACGTTTTTGATTAAACATTTGTGCAAAAATAACATTCAAATACGAATTTGAAACTTCTTAAGAGCTCTATTTTACTAATTTCTGTCATTTTATTAACACTTGTTGTTGGTAAAGCTAACGCATTTTCTCATTTTTCATTGCAACAAATCATTCAGCAAGACACAACCAAAAAGGATACTACTAAAAAGACAGGTAAAAATAATAGTAGCATTGATCAGAAAGTTGAGTACAAAGCGGACGACTCCGTTAAAATGAGTGCCGATAAAAGCATTGTTTATTTATATGGCAATGCCAGAGTTACCTATGGTGATTTTGAGCTAGATGCAAGTTATATTAAGTATGATAAAAAGCAAAATACCATATTTGCAAGAGGAATAAAAGATCCTAAAACAGGAAGATACACTGGCAGGCCGATTTTTAAATCAGGAACAGATGGTACCGCAATTGCAGATTCGATTTTTTACAATTCTGAAACAACCCGTGCGAAAGTTTATGGCGTTTTTTCTGAACAAGAGGGAGGATTCTTTTCCGGTGGACAAAGTAAAAAGCAAATAGATGATGAGCTGCACATCAAAAATGTAATGTACAGCACCTGTAATCTTCCTCATCCGCACTTTGGATTAATGATATCAAAAGGAGTGGTGACCGAAAAACAGATTATTACAGGTCCGGTTTACATGATTATTGAGGATGTACCTACAATTTTCGGGCTTCCATTTGCATTTTTTCCAAAGCCGAATAAAAGAACATCAGGTGTAATTTTACCAACTCCCGGTGAGGATGCCACCAGGGGATTTTTTCTTCAGAATGGTGGTTATTATCTCGGTTTGAACGATTATTGGGACGCCAAATTGATGGGATCTATTTATACCAATGGCTCGTATGAAACGAGTGTATTAAGTAACTACACCAAACGATACAAATATAATGGTAACATCAATTTAGCTTATTCTAGCTTTAAAGATGGTTTGGAAGGTACCCAAGCATTCGCTAACCCTACAAAAAACTTTAGTATTAACTGGAGCCATAGCCAAAATGCCAATGCCAACCCCGGAACTACCTTTAGTGCAAGCGTCAGATTGGTATCAACCGCAAGCAAGGGCTACTACAAAAATACAGCAGCTGGTACTACTTATGATATTAATACCATTGCAACCAACTCAACAAGTAGTAGTATAAGTTATGCCAAATCCTATTCCAATGGAATGAACTTCTCTTTGGCGGCATCAAGTGACCAAACTTTAAGTACCAGGGCAATATCGCTCAGGTTGCCAGAGATGACTTTTAATGTGCCTACATTTAATCCGTTTAAAGCAAAAGATGCAGTGGGGGATCAAAAGTGGTATCAAAAAATTACCGTTGGTTACAGCTTACAAGGAACAAACCGGATTGATACTTTTGATAGTTTATTGTTCCAAAATGATGGTTTAAAGCGCTTAAGAAGTGGTTTTTCTCATAGTATACCTGTAAATATGTCATTTACCGCCTTAAAGTACCTAAATTTCAGTGTAGGTGGTACTTACAACGAGGTTTGGAATTTCCAGAGTGTAAATAGAAGATATACTGAATATGCTGATAATACTTTTAGCTTTAGAGAAGATACCTTAAGCGGTTTCAAAAGGGCTGGTAGTTATAGCTTATCAACCAGTTTATCGACAAAAATATACGGAAGAAGAGATTTCAATCCACAGGGGAAAATTCAGGCATTGAGGCACGTAATGACACCCAATGTTTCATTCTCTTACTCACCAGATTTTACCAAAGCGGGGTCAGGGCCTTACAGACCGGCAATAAACCAAAATGGAGATCCGATTTTAACCAATGGATTACCGCTTAAATATTCCATTTTTGACGGTATGGCTCAACCAGGCTCTTTTGGTGGGCCAAATGCTTCGATTGGCTTTGGATTAGACAATACCGTCGAATTAAAAGTGAGGAATAAAAACGACACCACAGGAACGGGTTCAAAAAAAATCCCGATTATTCAAGGCTTGAGCTTTAGTGGATCTTATAATTTCCTGGCAACATCTTATAAACTATCAACCATTGGCTTTAGCGGACGATCACAATTTACCGACAAACTGGGTATAAACTATAATGGAACATTAGATCCTTATTCTCTTGCTGCCGATACGATACCGGGTTCTACAAGAAGGATCAGGCAGGACCGTTATTTTTGGCAAAGTGGTAAATTTTTACCCCGCCTGGCCAATTTTGGATTCTCATTTGATTATAGTTTAAATCCAGAAGCTTTAAAACGTAAGAACGAAGCCAATGATAAACTGGGCGAAGCAGCCAATAAAAAAGGTTTAACCGATATTCAATCCGAACAACTGGCAGCAATCAGCCGCGATCCAAATGCATTTGTCGATTTTAATATTCCGTGGAATTTCTCATTTTCTTATAGTTTTCAATATACGAACGATGGAAATACCACAACAACTTCAAATACTTTAAACTTTAATGGCGATGTTAATTTAACCCCAAAATGGAAGGTTACTTTTAACTCAGGTTATGATTTTAAAAATAACGGTTTAACACCAATGAATCTGGCAATTTATCGCGATTTGCACTGTTGGGATATGAGTGTAAACTGGGTGCCGTACGGTGCTTACAAAAGTTACTCTGTAACCATTAAAGTTAAAGCATCGATATTACAGGATTTGAAATTGAGTAAAAGACAAGGTTTTTACAGCACATACCAATAAATTATGCTAGCCGAAATTATTACCATTGGCGATGAGATTCTCATTGGCCAGATCGTTGATACCAACTCAGCCTGGATGGCCAAACAGTTAAATCTAATTGGTGTTTCAGTTAAACAAATTACTTCTGTTTCGGATGATGAACAACACATTATCCAAGCGCTTAGTGAGGCAGAAAAACGTGCAGATATTATTTTAATTACAGGTGGCTTAGGCCCAACGAAAGACGACATCACCAAAAAAACCTTGGCGAAATATTTCAACATGGGTTTCCGAAATGATGCCGGTGCACTCGCGATGGTCCGCCAGATTTTCGAAAAATACAAACGCCCGTTGTTGGATATCAATATTCAGCAAGCAGATGTTCCTGATGGTTGCGAAGTAATTGTAAATAAAAATGGAACTGCTCCTTGCATGTGGTTCGAGCAAAATGAGAAGATTTTTGTTTCGATGCCTGGTGTTCCTTACGAGATGATGTACCTCATGGACGACGAAATTTTACCGAGAATAACCGGCAGATTTAAGTTACCCTCAATTGTACATAAAACCATTCTTACGGCCAACATTGGAGAATCATTTCTGGCAAAGGAAATTGAAGAGATTGAAGATAGTTTGCCACCACACATCAAATTAGCCTATTTACCAAAGCTAGGTCAGGTAAGATTGCGTTTATCAGCTAAGGGCGACAATGAAGCCGCTTTAAAGGCAGAAGTGGAGACTTACGCACAACAGATTATTTCAAAAGTTAATAATTTTGTGGTAATTGATGAAGATATTCCGCTGGAAAAAGCAATACTGAATATCATGAAAGCCAGAGGCTTAACTTTATCTACAGGCGAAAGTTGTACAGGAGGCTACATTGCCCATCTTATTACTCAGCATCCTGGTTGTTCTTCGGTATATTGGGGCGGGGCTGTAGCCTATGCTTACGAATTAAAGGAATCAATCCTCGGCGTAAAAGAAAATACCTTATCTACCTTTGGTGCTGTAAGTGAACAAACCGTGACTGAAATGGCCGAAGGTGCAATAAAACACTTTAAAACAGATTATGCAATTGCGGTAAGCGGAATAGCTGGTCCTGATGGTGGAACGGAAGATAAACCAGTGGGCACAGTGTGGATAGCCATATCTTCTAAAGATAAAACAGTGGCTAAGGTGTTTAATTTCAGCAACAAACGCATTCAAAACATCGAACGGTCGGCAGCCTCGGCATTAACCTTGTTGTTAAATCTACTTAAAGAAACAGTTTAGAAAGAATAAAAACTGTATTTTTGTGGCGTTACCAAGATAAAATACTGTAATTTAATATGGCTCAATACGAACTATTGTTACCAAAAATGGGTGAAAGTGTTGCGGAAGCAACAGTGATTAAATGGGTAAAACAACCTGGTGATTCTATTGAGTTAGATGATACCATTTTAGAAATCGCCACCGATAAGGTAGATTCTGAAGTGCCTTCTCCTGTTGCTGGTAAATTGGTAAAACAGTTATTCGCAGCCGATGAGGTTGCCCAGGTTGGCGATGTAATAGCAATTATAGAAACTGAAGGTGGAGATACCACAACAGATGAAACTCCGGTTGCAGAAAAGCCAGTAGCAGAAGAAAAAACTGAAACAATACCTGGAATTGAACAACTTCCAATAGCAAACAAACCTGCAGCAACAACTGATTTCAGTACCTCTGAGCGCTTTTATTCTCCATTGGTTAAAAGTATAGCCGCACAGGAAAATATTTCACTTGCTGAGCTGGATACAATTAAAGGTTCTGGTACGGATGGGCGCTTAAATAAAGATGATCTGTTGGATTATATTGCCAGGAAAAATGGCGACGTGGTAAAAACGGCCACAGTTGTAATAACGCCACCCGTTCCGCCGGTTAACGAAGTTGCAGCACATAAAACAGAAGCAACCAACCAGGCTCCGATTGCAAATAAACCATCTACAACAAGCGTTAATGGCGCTGACGAAATTATAGAGATGGATAGAATGCGTAAACTTATTGCCGATCATATGGTAATGAGTAAAACAACTTCTCCCCATGTAACTTCGTTTGTAGAGGCCGATGTTACCAATATGGTATTGTGGCGCAATAAGGTTAAAAACAGCTTTGAAAAACGCGAAAACGAAAAGATAACTTTTACCCCAATATTTGTGGAAGCAGTTGCCAAAGCAATAAAGGATTTTCCGATGATTAACGTTTCTGTAAACGGAACGCAGATTATCAAAAAAGGGAATATCAATATCGGTATGGCCGCGGCTTTACCTAGCGGAAATTTAATCGTTCCGGTAATAAGAAATGCCGATCAGTTAAATCTGGTTGGTTTAACAAAAGCGGTTAACGATTTGGCAGGCAGAGCTAGAAACTCCAAGTTAAAACCAGATGAAACGCAAGGTGGTACTTTTACGTTAACCAACGTGGGTAGCTTTGGAAATGTAATGGGTACACCTATTATTAATCAACCACAGGTGGCTATTTTAGCAGTTGGTGCCATTAAAAAGAAACCAGCTGTTTTAGAAACCGAACATGGCGATGTGATTGCGATCAGGCACATGATGTTTTTGTCCTTATCTTACGATCATAGGGTAGTGGATGGTTCATTAGGTGGGATGTTTGTGCGTAGAGTTGCAGATTATTTAGAAGGTTGGGACCTGAACAGGGAAATCTAGTCTGTTTGCAATTAAAAGTTTTAAGTTGGATTAATGCCAACAATTAAACAATTTACAAGTTTAATAATTAAGAATGTTAGCTTCAAATTTAAAATCAATAGTTTCAGATAATGTATTGCACGCCAAATGGTTAAATACATTGTCTTATATGGAAAATGCAGGTGCAAAGAAGATTTCAGCTTCAGAGCACAAAGAGAATGTAAATCTGATTATTCTTAAACATGCTGCTGAAGAGCATCGCCATGCATATTATTTAAAAAAGCAGATTTCGAAAATTGATGAGGCACTTTGTAAAACTTATACCAATGCCGAATTATTATCTCCAAACCATACAAAATATTATCTGCATGCTTTAGATATTGCAGTTTGCCGTTATTTAAAAGCTGAATTTAATCTATCTGGTTACGAATTAAAATTCGCAGCCTATCTATTTGTTACTTATGCCATTGAAGTTCGTGCTGATGAATTGTATCCAATTTATCAGGCTGCTTTGGATGAAGCAAAAAGCAAGGTGAATGTAAAGTCGATTATCCTTGAAGAAGAGGGCCATTTGGAAGAAATGATGAACCAATTGGTAAGTTTTTCTGACGATTGGGAAAATCATGCGGCCGAGGTGATAAAAATCGAAAAAGCATTGTTTGAGGATTGGGTTACTTCCTTAGCTGCTGAATTGCCTGTGAGTGCTTAATCTCTCATAGTCGTTATTACGAGAAGGTTTTTTAGCAGACTAATTTTAGTTAAACCAATCTAATTCTTTGTTGTTTCTATATAAACACAAATATCATGGCTAAATTTTCAGAATTAATTAACGGCGATAAAACTGTTTTGGTCGATTTTTTTGCTGAATGGTGTGGTCCCTGTAAAATGATGAAACCAATTTTGGAACAATTAAAATCGCAGGTGGGTGATTCAGTTTCTATTATTAAAGTAGATATCGATAAAAATCAGCCAGCTGCATCTTCATTTAATGTTCAGAGCGTTCCCACCTTAATTCTTTTCAAAAAAGGTAAACAAGTGTGGAGGCAAAGCGGTGTTTTGCAAGCTGCACAGTTAAAACAGGTAATTGATAACCATTCCTAAACTTCTAAAACACTTTTGGGCGTTACCGCAAAAATACGTTCACTAGTTTTTGGGTAAATGTTATAAAGTCCGGTAAATAAGCTAAACGCCGGCAAAACAGCATATTCTTTACCGAAATAAAAACATGGAAATTTTAACCGTTGTTTTGCTTTTCCAACAATAGTAACTCCGGGGTGTATGTGTCCACTAATTGGGTATAATTCTTCTTCAGTACAGTTAGGTGCATCGTGGATAAAACAAAACGGACCTAAACAAAAACTTGGTTCGTGTATTTCGATATTCATTGCAGCATAATTTGCATCCGAAAGTCGATCATGATTGCCTTTTACCAATAAAAAATTAAGCTCCTGGTATTGCTTTCTCCAGGCAGAAAATTCATCAATATCCGTATTAAGTCCATGGTGAAACATGTCGCCATTGATTAACAATGTTTTAGGCTTGTAATGTTTAATCAACAAACTTAAACGTTGTAGATCAGTTTGGGCAATGGTGGCCGGTACTTGTAATCCCGCCTGACGGAAATGAGCCGATTTCCCTAAATGAAGGTCACTTATGGCTAAAAGTTGATGTTTTGGTAAAAACAAAGCCCTTTCTTTATCTAAAATCAATTCTTCACCCTGGCTTGTAATGGTCATTTATTGTAATTATTGTTTTTTTGAGCTTTTCGAAATATTTATTCGAAAGCTTCAAATCTCTATTTAAATTTTTCAGATTCGGCTTTCATCCTGGCAATCCGTTGTTCCAATTCTTCCGAACTCATGTTTTCACGTAAGCTATCTACTTTAATTGGAAACGATAATGGTGTAAAACTTTTTGGGTTGGTAATCACAATCGCACCATCCTGTATCCGGTTTAACGCTGCTGCCAACCTTGGCTCTTCCAGCTGCTGATAAAATACCTCATCGTAAGCTTGACGCAAAAGTAAATTTTGTTTATCATAATCGCTAAAAACATTAAAAAACAAACCTGCCGATGACTGGAGATGTTTATTTGCGACATATTTACCAGGATAACCCTGAAACACAAGTCCGGAAATACAAGCAATATCCCTGAATTTACGTCGGGCCATTTCAGTAGAATTTATACTTAAAGTAATGTCTTCAGTTAAGTTTTTTGGCGAAAAAACTTCATACGCAATTGATTCATCCATAGGGATTTCTGTCTCGCTAAGTAGTTCAAAACCATAGTCGTTCATGGCAATTGAAAAACTGATTGGTAAAAGTTTACTTAAACGATAGGCTACTAATGCTGCTAAAACCTCGTGTACCAACCGGCCTTCAAAAGGATAAGCAAATAAGTGAAAACCTTCTTTGTTATTAATCAGCTCAATTAACAACTCATCGTTTCTGGGTACATGCGAGCGTTCCTCCTGTAGAAGAAACAAAGGGTAAATAACATCCAACTCTTCATCCTGGTGCGTTTTATCCAGTGCTTCATTGTATTTTTTCCGCAAAACCGATCCCAGGTTAGAGGATAAAGGCAAACGGCCACCATTCCAGCTTGGCGAAACTGCATTTTTTTGCTTGCTCACCCTCACCACAACTGTCATATCTTTAACCTGGATAAATTCTAAAACCCTGCCAGCCAAACGGAAATTATCCCCGGCTTTTAAACGGGTAACAAAATATTCTTCCACCATGCCAATGTAACCGCCAGAAATGAATTTAACTTTCAGCATTGCATCACTTACAATTGTGCCAATATGCAACCTGTGCCGCATAGCCAACTGCCTGCTTTTGACTTTCCAAAGCCCATCTTCGTCTTTTACTACCTTTTTAAATTCCGTATAGGCACTTAAGCTTTCACCACCCGAGGTAATAAATTGCATTACCCAGGTCCATTCTTCTGGTAAGATAAGTTTGAAAGCGTGTGTATTTTTAATTTCTTCAAATATAATTTTATCATCAAATCCATCACCTATGGCTAATGTAACCAGATATTGAACCAGGGTATCAAAAACCATAATAAAGGGCTCACGACTCTCTATATTGTTTGTTTTGGCCGCTTCTTTAATCGCAGCAGCTTCTACCAATTCCAAAGCATGAGTAGGTAGAAAATATATTTTCGAAGTTTCATGCGGGGAGTGACCAGAGCGGCCAGCCCTTTGCAAAAAACGGGCAACCCCTTTCGGCGAACCCACCTGAACAACAGTATCAACAGGCTTAAAATCTACACCTAAATCTAACGATGAGGTTGCGATAACCGCTTTAAGCTGCCCTGTATGTAGCGCATCCTCAATCCAGTTTCGAAGCTCAAAATCAATAGATCCATGGTGTATGGCAATCCGTCCGGCCAGTTCAGGTTCGATATTCAACAAATGTTGATACCACATTTCTGATTGTCCACGGGTATTGATAAAAATTAGGGTAGTTTTACTTTTCTCAATGATAGGCAGGAGTTTGTAAGCGAGTTTTAAACCTAAATGGCCTGCCCATGGCAATGTTTCAATATCATCAGGTAAAATTGATTTAATTACAATTTTCTTTTCTAAATCGGCCTTTACAATGATGCGTTTAGCCTCTAAATTGGGTTCTAATACATCCAGAGCCTCATCAATGTTACCAATAGTGGCAGAAATGCCCCATATTCTTAAAAACTGATTTTTTTCTAGTTTTTGTAACCCTTTTATCCGAGATACCGCAAGTTCTACCAGTACGCCGCGTTTACTCCCTAAAAGTTCATGCCATTCATCAGCTACAATACATTTAAGGTTTCTGAACAAAGTTGATGAACCTTTTTGTGCGAGTAATAAATGCATGCTTTCGGGGGTAATCAACAAAATTTCCGGCATCGACTTTTTCTGCTGTAATTTTTCTGCCTGAGAAGTATCGCCATTACGTACACCAACATGCCAATCCAGTTCCAACTCCAATAAGGTTTCGCGCATTACCCTTGCAATGTCTTTTGCTAATGAGCGGAGAGGGGTAATCCAAATTAACTGTAAACGGTCTTTCGCTTTTTTATTATTCGCTTCTGATGCGTTTAAAGCTTCAATAACCACTGCCAAAAATAAAGAAAAGGTTTTACCGAAACCTGTAGGTGCATTTACCAAACCACTATAACCATTAAGATAATATTGCCAGGCATCTTCCTGAAACTGAAATGGCTTACGTTTTTTAGTCTTTAGCCAGGTTTTTATCTTTTTATAACCTTTGGTTTTGGTTTGGTCCATGATTAAATACTGTTTCTTATAGTTATATTCCTCGGTCTGGGTAATCACAGACCGAAAATTCTCAAATTATAAATAATAGTCTGTACAGACACAAAGCATGGCTTATTTTTTTTTGAAAAGCAATAATAGTAGTCCTTCGGTTACAGCAGCCCCGCCATACGCTTTACCTTTTTTGTGATTTTTCTTTTAACATCAACTATATTCCAGCAAAAAAGGGTATCGCTACTATCGGGTTTAAAATCGCGAGGCAAGCTGTTCAAGCTAAACCACCCCCTCAGTCTGTGTTATCAAAACCTCGCAGGTTTAAAAATACCTATTTCCTCGGTCTGTGTCCCCAAAGACCGAAATTTTCAATTTTCGACTAATAGGTCCGTATAGACACAAACCATGGAATCGCATTATAAAGTAGATTGCAGCAACTGCCTTAAATCTTCCAAAGTATTAATTTCATCGGCTTTTTTATCTTTTCTCCACCGCAATATACGTGGAAAGCGCAAAGCCAAACCTGCTTTATGCCTTTTACTTTCAGCAATTCCTTCAAATGCAATTTCGAAAACCAATTCGGGTTTTACTGTGCGTACAGGTCCAAATTTTTCAATTGCATTTCGGGTTACGAACGAATTTACTTCTTTAATTTCTTTATCTGTTAAACCTGAGTAAGCTTTAGCAATCGTCACGAGGTTTTCGCCATCACGAACCGCAAAAGTATAATCAGTAAAGAAATTTGCCCTTCTGCCACTTCCTTTTTGTGCGTATATCATTACGGCATCAACCGTATATGGATTAATCTTCCATTTCCACCAATCACCACGTTTTCTACCACTATGATAATGAGAAGTTAGCTTTTTAAGCATAATCCCTTCACTGTTGATTGATCTCGAAGTTTGCCTTAATTCGGCAAGTTCTTTCCACGAACTGCATTTAATTACAGGAGATATTATTACGGGGCTTTCAGCTAAGCCACCAATTAACTTTTCAAGTATTTTCCGTCTTTCACTCAAAGGTTCCTCTCTGGCATCTTTGGCTTCATATTCTAAAATATCATAAACAAAAAATCCAATAGGTGCATCTTCCAGTTGTTTTTTACTAATTGTTTTACGGTTTAAACGTTGTTGTAAAGTGCTGAATGATAAAACCTGTTTATCTTGTACAGCCAATATTTCCCCATCTAAAACCACTCCATCCGGCAAAACATCAATCATAAAATGCAGTTCAGGAAACTGTTCGGTAACCAGTTCTTCGCCACGGCTCCAAATAAAAAGTTCGCCGTTTCTTTTTACAATTTGCCCCCGGATGCCGTCCCATTTCCATTCGGCCTGCCATTCTGAAACATCCCCCAGCTTTTCCGGTTCTTGCTCTAAAGCATAAGCCAGGCAAAAGGGGTAAGGCCAGGAGTTATCGGTATTTACATGAATGCCGTTTATCAGTTCATTAAAGGTAATTTCGTAAGGATTCCATTTTCCCATGATGCTGTGCATAATCTGCGCGCTATCTAAACTGCTTTGCTTGGCTAATGCATTTACCAACATTTTATTGGAAACACCAATTCTGAAATTACCGGAGATTAATTTATTAAAGATGAAACGTTCCTGGGTTTCGAGTTTGTTCCAGGCATTTAAAATAAAATCTTTTTTTGTTTCGTCGTCTTTACCTTCCAGATTGTGCAGATCTTCTATCCATTTATGCAGCTGAAAATCTGAGGTGTTTTCGGCTGGTGGCAACAACAATGCAATGGTTTCACTTAAATCGCCAACATTCGAATAACTTTCGGCGAATAACCATTCCGGAGTTTCGGTTATATCTATCGCCCAATACTTAAGTAATGCCGATTTAATTGGCCTTTTGGGTTTTTTACCAGTAAATAAGGCAATTACCCATACTTTATCTTTATCATCGGCATAATTGAAATAATCAACCAATGCTGCGATTTTATCGTTGGTTTTATTACTCAGTTCGAGCTGTTGGATCAGTTTTGCAAAACGTTTCATAGTTATTTACTTTCGTTTTGATCGGCTAAATCCACTTTATTTTCTTCATCGTCTTCCTGCCCAAATTTGGTTAATACTTCAGCAGCTTCTATGCCCTCATCATTTAAAAACCGACTAAATGCAGCTGTAAAACCATGGGTAACATATACTTTTTCGGCTCCGGTTGCAGTAATGGCTTCCATTAGGCCAGGCCAATCTGCGTGGTCGCTTAGCGCAAAACCTGCATCGGCACTTTGCCAACGGCGGTGTGCTCTTACCTGCATCCAGCCAGAGCATATACCGGTAACCGGATGTGATAAATTTTTAATCCATCGGCTATCGCGCATGGCAGGTGGCACAATTACAATGCCTTTCTGCAATTCATCTTTTGTGGTTTCTGGTGTAATCCTAATGGTTTGAGGAAGATTAACACCGGCAGCAATAATTACTTCATTTAAATTCGCAATACTATTGTGTACATAAATTGGTATATCGCCAGCCAGGTTTTTGATTAAACGTTGCGCTTTGCCCAAGCTATAAGCAATTAATACGCTTGTTTTCTGCTGAGTAATGTTATCATTTACCCAACTTTTTATACCATTAAATACCATTTCCTGCTTTTGCCATTTGTAAACAGGAAGGCCAAAAGTACTTTCGGATACAAAAGAATGGCACTTAACTGGCTCAAAGGGCGTAGTAATGCCATCATCTTCAATTTTATAATCACCAGAGATCACACAAATTTCTCCTTTATATTCCAAACGAACCTGTGCTGATCCAATGATATGTCCGGCAGGAAAAAATGAAATATTAACGCCGTTTCTAATTATATTTTCACCGTATTCTAAAGTTTCTACGTTTAAATCTTCACTTATCCTGCGTTTAATTATAGGTTTGGTTAAAGTGTGGCAGAGGTAATATTTATTACCAAAGCGAACATGATCGCTATGTCCGTGGGTAGTTACAGCATAATCTACAGGCCACCAAGGGTCTACATAAAAATCACCTTGTTTACAATAAATGCCTCTTTTAGTAAATTCGATTAATGCCATAGGTACTAAACAATAAATTTGTTGATTAGTTTTAAATCAATATCGGCTAAATACCCGATAATTTAAAATATCGGCTAATTACCCGATAAAACGGAATATCGGCTAATTACCCGATATGAACTTTGAAATATGAATAATTAGCACGATATTGTATCATGATTTGTATTATAACAGGCGATATAATAGGCTCAAGAAAGATTAAAGATAGCTGGTTATTGAGTTTAAAAAATGCTTTAAAAGTAGTTTCGGGGCAGCATGGCAAGTGGGAAATCTTTCGTGGGGATAGTTTCCAGGTTGAGGTTCTCCCAGAAGATGCAATTATAACTGTTGCTTATTTAAAAGCATGTGTCAGGACAAATAAACCTGCGGATGTAAGAATGGGAATAGGTATAGGAGGCATCAAAAATAAAAGGAAAAAGCTTTCAGAATCCAGTGGAGAGGCTTTTATTAACTCAGGAGCGGCATTCGACAGTTTGAAACAGGCGAAAACTAACTTAGCCATTAAAACAGATTTTCCTGATTTTGATGAAGAGATTAATATAATGATTAAACTGTCGTTAATTGCAATGGATAACTGGGGAGTGGTAGCTGCAGAAATGGTAAAACTTGCCCTGGAAAATGAAAATCTGTTACAAAGTGAATTAGCAGCTATTTCTGGAAGAACACAATCATCAGTAAGTGAAGCACTTAAACGAGCACGTTATATCGAAATTATGGATATGGATAGGCTTTACCGTAAAAAATTGAAACAAATGATTTTAAAATAATGGATATATATTTGATTAAACTGATTATTGCCCATTTAATTGGAGATTTCTTTTTGCAGCCCAGCACTTGGGTAAAAGATAAGGAAAGCAAGAAATTGAAATCAACAAAATTATACCTGCATGTGGCCATCCATGTAATTTTGATATTTCTTATTTTCTTGAGTTTTGGCGTATGGAAAGTTGCTTTATTGATCGGAGTTATCCATTTGCTTATCGATGCGCTAAAATCAATTTTTCAGACGAAGAAAAATGCACAAATACTGTTTTTTATTGACCAGGTTTTACATTTTACCTCCATAGTAGCGGTATGGCATATTTTTTACAAAGGAAGTTTAGATATCAGTTTTTTAAATGAAACCCGCACATGGGCTTTAATTTCGGGTGCAATGTTTTTAACCATGCCCACCTCAATCATTATGAAAGTGATTATCGATAAATGGATTCCGGATAATCAGCCAGATAGCCCAAAATCGTTACAGAATGCAGGTAAGTACATTGGAATATTAGAACGGGTACTTATTTTTCTTTTTATTCTTACCAACCATTTTGAGGCTGTCGGTTTTTTACTTGCAGCTAAATCAATTTTTAGATTTGGAGATCTGAAAGAAGCACACGACCTCAAATTAACAGAATATGTATTGATTGGAACTTTGTTAAGCTTTGGAATTGCAATTGTAACTGCCATGCTTATTCAAATGTTTATTGCATAAAAAAAGCAGCCCGAAAGCTGCTTTTCAAAATTTTTATCTTGCTCCCGGAGGACAGTTTTCCTTTAAAAACTTGGTATAAGTTAAGGATAAATGCTCGCTTGTTCCTTCTCCTTCAGAGATACTGTGGGTACGGTTTGGGTAACTCATCAATTGAAAAACTTTTCTGTTTTTAATCAATTCATTAATTAACATTTCGGCATTTTGATAGTGCACATTATCATCGCCAGTACCATGGATGTACAATAAATTACCCTTTAAGTTTTTAGCATAAGTAACAGGAGAGCCTTTTACATAAGCTTCTTTACTTGGAAAAGGTGTACCCATATAACGTTCCTGATAAATATTATCGTAAGTTAACTGGTTGCCAACTGCTGCAATTGCAATACCTGTTTTGTAAATTTCAGGATATTGAAACATCAGGTTTAAAGTTGAAGAACCTCCACCGCTCCAGCCCCAAACAGCTACACGGTCTTTATCCATAAAAGCATTGGTAGCCAATAATTTTTTAGCGGCCATGGCCTGATCGCGGATATTGATTACACCAATATTTTTATAGATGCTTTTACGCCAGGTACTGCCTTTCGGAACCGGTGCACCTCTGTTATCCATCGAGATATAGATATAACCATCTTTTGCCATATCACCTGCATAAAGGAAATTTCTTCCTGCACCATAGGTATCAGATGCTGTTGCCGAAGCAGGTTCACCATAAACATAAAATACAACCGGATATTTCTTATCAGGATTAAAATTATCAGGTTTTTTCATCCAACCGTCCATTTCAATGCCATCTTCAGTAGTTACTTTAAAAAACTCAACCTTATTTTTAGCTGCTTCTTGTTTGGCCAATTGAGTAGTAATGCTTCCGTCCATAGTAAATGGATTACCAGTTGTAAAGTTCATCCATTCTGTAATCGGTTTAACAATAGAACTATTATAAGTGTGGCGGGCAAAAGCGGCATTTGGAGAAATATCGTAACTGTGTGTACCTGGTAAAATAGAAGGGGTAACCTGCTCTAATTTTCCTTTTCCATCTAACTTGGTTTTAAAAAGATATTTCTGGGTTGCGTTTGTTGGTGAGGCAAGAAAATAAACCATGTTATTTTTAACATCAATCAGTTTTACATCAGTTACATCATAGTTTCCTTTTGTAACTAATGTTTCTTTTTTTCCGTCAATACTGATTCTGTAAAGGTGGTTCCAGCCGTCTTTATCAGATACAATTGTAAACTCTTTATTGTCGTTTAACCATTTCCATTCATCTTGCGGATCGATCCAAGCTTTGGCCTTTTCAGTATAAATTGCTTTTGCGCTGCCGCTAGCTGCATTACAGATAAAAACTGTACTTTCATTCTGCTCTCGGTTTAGCTGTTGCAAAATAATTTCATTACTACTTGGTACCCATTGCATACGCGGGATGTAATGCTGAATATTATCACCAGGAACAGCCAGCCAGTTTGTTTTGGCGGTTGCTACATCAACTACACCAACCTTACAAGCAGATGGATTTTCGCCAACTTTTGGATACTCAACAGGAATGGTGTATGGATAAATAGAATCAGTATTATTGATCATTAAAAAGTTTTTGATTTTTGTTGCATCAATTTGCCAATAAGCAATCGATTTTCCGTCAGGGCTCCATCTAAAACCATCACGGCAATCAAATTCTTCTTCATAAACCCAATCGAAAGTACCGTTAATCATGCGGTCGGTACCATCTGTAGTTAGGGCTTTGGAGCCTGACCCATCAATATTTTCTACATACAAATTGTGTTTGCTAACGTAAGCCACTTTACTTCCATCCGGAGATAATTTTGCGAACATTAGTGAAGAGGCCGGCTTATCTTTTCCAATCTGGGTAATTTTATTGGCTGTTAAATCTGCCAACCAATAATCACCGCGGGTATCGTAACGCCAAACTTTTTTGCTATTGGTATAAATCAAAGCTTTGGTGCCATCATCTGAGAGCTGAAAACTTCTTACCGCAATTGCATTATCCTTGCCTGCGGGTGTTAATAATGCTCTTGATATAATAGTTTTCCGATCGCTTTTAGGAAGTGTTACCGAAACAATTTCTCCACTTGCAATCTGATAGTAAGCGTTACCGTCTTTAGCCCAGTTGATACTTTGAGCCTTTGCATCAGTTAATGCACAAAAAACCATGCAAATAACTGATAATCTGAATAATAAATTTTTAATCATATATAAGTTTTGGACATAAAAAAAGCTTTTCAACTTTCGGGCTAATTTAAATAAAAAGCCTGCAGTTAAAAAGCTAATAATTAGCAGTAATTGGTTAATTATTCACCGCCACCCTGCATTTTTGCTAGATCTTCCATTGTTACCACTTCGTAACCTGTTGGTACTTCTTTAGAAATTACACCAACTTTACCTTCGACAACAGATTTTAATGTTGTAGTGGTTTCTACACCTCTTTGAACCAAAGTATATTTTACTGGAAAAGCAGCTAAACCAGGGAAATAGTTTTGAGAACCTACATTTGGTAATTCGACATCTTTTGTAGCCCAAAGTTCAAGTGCAGTACCTTTTTCATCTTTAAAAGTATATTTTTCTGCGCTAAAACCACCAATAGTCTGTTTTTCGCCAGTAGCTTTAAAATCAGAATATTTCGGGATAGCACCCATTGCTTTTTCAATATCAGCTTTAGTTTGTTTAACGGCAAATTGCTTTTGAGCAACTGGCACATCAATTAAAAGTAAGCCAGTTTTTTCATTGTTATCAGAAACGATCCCAATTAAAGCCGGACCTTGTTCCATTTCAATTTTGGTTAAACCATTGTTAAATTTCATTTTCAGTTCAGCAGGTGGTTCTTGTCCGCCCATTGCTGATTTTTGTTCTTCTGTTAATTTGTAAGTCAGGCCGTAGGTAATTGTACCTTCAGTCATTTTCTTTTGCGCATGGGCGATGATTGCACTACTTACCAGGATTAAAGCAACAACGCTTGTTTTGATTGATTTGAACATTTTTTATTTCTGTTTAGTTATTTACCAGTTAATTTTCTCTTTATTTAAAAAGGCAGAGATCCCTTTCTTAAAATCGTCACTTTCCCTAACACGGGCATTAATTTGCACTGCAGTTTCAAGGCATTTTTCCAAAAGCGGATTGGCCGTTTGCGTAATGAGCTGTTTAGTAATCATTAACGAATTACTAGAGCTTCCGTTACACAAACTTAGTGCAAATTCTCTTACTTTTTGATGAATTTCGGAGGAATTTGTTACAAAATTGATCAAATTATATTTTAATGCCTGTTCGGCAGAAAAGGTTTTTCCGGTAAGCAATATTTCTTTAGCCACAGATTCGCTGACTTTCTGTTTTAAAAAGCAAGATACAATAGCCGGAACAAAACCAATTTTAACTTCGGTATAGCCAAAATTACTTTCAGGAGTTGCAAAAACAATATCGCATATTGTGGCCAAACCGCAACCGCCGGCAATAGCATGCCCTTCTACCTGAGCAATAACAACTTTAGGCAAATAATAAATGGTTGTAAAGAGTTTTTTTAAGTGATTGGAATCAGCAACATTTTCTTCGAAGGTATTGTGTTGCAACTGTTGCAGGTAAGCTAAATCTGCGCCGGCACTAAACGAATCTCCATTGGCATTTAATACAACAACTTTAACAAAGTCATCTTCTGATGCAATGATTAAGGCTTCCGTTAGTGCAGCAATGAGCTGAGGATTTAGGGCGTTTCTTTTTTCAGGTCTATTTATGGTTATTGTTGCAATTCTATCTGCAACATGATATAAAACCAGATTTTCCATGTTATTGAGTTAGTTGCACCAAATATGCTTTATTTTTCTTTAAAACATAGGCACCCAAATGATTATTTTTCACAACTTTTTTAAAAATTTCAATCTTATAATCTTTGTTAGTGGCATCAATTAAAACATTTTTATACTTTATGCTGGTACTTAATGTTGCCAGCTTAAATTTTGTATTTCCACTGATCCACAGGGTAGAAAAATCTCCATTCCCCTCTAATTTTTTATAATTTAATGCATCATTTATTATTAATATTCTATAATCAGCAAATACAATTTGATTATTTTTTAATATAAAATTGCCCTGAATGGTATCTCTTTTTAAATCAATTAAAGAAATCTTATCAATCTGTAGTTGCGACAATGCTGGTTTAACAAAAAAATCATAGTTTTTGTCAGCCTCATTTAAATCTGTAACCAAAACACAATTTCTTCCGTTAATGAATGCAGCTGCATAATTTTTTCTGAGTGAAAAGAAAATGATCTTTTGCTGATGATAAGTCTTCAAATCATCGTTTATAATTAAGGTTTGATAGCAGACAAAAAAGAATAGTGATGAAAATATAAACTGTTTGTTAAATTTTGCCAGACCATAAATAAATAAACCTAAAGCTAAACTCAGCAATATAAATTCAGGGAGATCAATCCATATTGATGAAAAGGTTGCGTAGGGGAGTTCAGCGATCCACCTGAGTACTGAGTTTGTAAAATTGATTATCCATTCGAAAATTGGCGCTAAAAAGCTAAGCCATGGTACCAGTATCGCAATTCCCAAATACATCATTAATACGAGGGGAATGGTGATAAAAAGATTTCCAAAAAGAAAATAAACAGGAAATTGATGAAAATAGTAAATGCTTAATGGAAATGTAACCAATTGTGCAGATAATGACATGGCTGTAAAATTCCACAATTTATCTACCCATTTATTTTTAACGTAAATCAGGTTGTATATCTTAGGTTGCAAATAAATCAATCCAAAAACCGCGAGATAAGAAAGCTGAAATCCTACATCCCAAATTAGAAATGGATTATAAATCAGTTGGCAAAAAGCGGAGAAAGCCAAAATATTATAACTATTTGTGTTTTTGGATAAAACTTTTGCTGTAATTAAAATGCTGATCATAATTGTCGATCGAACAACAGAAGGAGATAAGCCCGTTAACAAAGCATATCCCCAGATTAATGTACAGATTAATATTAATTTCAGAATTTTTAAAGGGCGTTTCCTATTCATGAAAAGAAATAGAAAATCTAATACAACGTAAATAATTGCAACATGTGCGCCCGATACAGAAAGTGCATGGATTGTTCCTGTTTTGCTATAAGCAGAAAGGGTTTCTTTATTTAAATCTGCTCGATACCCCAATATTAACGTAGAGGCTACTGCAAATGCTTCATCGCTCTTAATTAATTTTCGATATTTTCTAACTTGTTTTTCTCTTAGCTTCAATGCAAATGCTATAAGCACATTACCTTTGTTTTTACCTGTTTTTATCAAATGGCTATCATCTATAAATGCCTGATGGTAAATGTTTTGATTGGCTAACCAGGCTTTAAAGTTAAATTCTGCCGGATTATAAGGTGGCTCAACTTCAGCATATTGGGTCGAAACCATAATTTCATCACCGTAATTTATCGTGAGGGGAGTTACACTGTCTAATCTTACTGCAAAAAGCAAATGGCCTGACAGTTTAATGTGTTGCTCATTTTGGTATCCTGATATTACTTCTGCCTTAAATCTTAAAATATGATTGCTTATCTGGGGCTCATCTTTAACCCATACCCTTAAATTGGTATATTTTTTATTTGCAAAGTAATTATCCTTTAGCGTTTCATTATTATGCAAGCAGAGTAATCCTCCAAGGTTGAAAAAAAACACAAAAAATAAAATACCAATTGTTCCTTTATACTGATATGCTTTAAACTTTTTGTAGGTAGAATTTATGATTATAATGCTTGCAAAGCATAATGCTGTAATAATCTGCAAAAACTGCAAACAACTTTTTGTCGCAAAAAAGTAGCATACAACAATTCCAGTTACAAACGGCAATAGAATTCTTACAAAAACATATTCAGCCTTTAACATGCTAAAACTGGTACCGCAACTGCATTTTTAATTCTGATTTTTTATTGCCCTTAATTTCATCAAGGTAGGTGCCAACGGTTTCTACATCTTTGTAAATAAACAAGCCGTAACGAAGCCAGATATTTAATTTTTTGGCCACATTATATTTTAGGTTTAAATAAGTTCTGTATCCTTTTCCACTATACATTCCGAAACTAAAACTATATAAAACATCATCTTCATAGGCGTAAATTCGGCTATTGTAGCTCGCTGTGTTGAAATATGCCAGCCGTATATTCCCAGTGAGTTTAGAAAACATGGGAGAATAATCAACATCCTGATAAATCAGGTAACCAAACTCGCCTTTAGTATTCCCTTTTTTAAATTGTGAAAGCTCAGCACGGTTCTGGAAACTCCAGCTTTTGTTCAATTGCCAGTTTATTTCGGCCCGGTATCCAGTCCTAATTACATTATCCAGAAAATTTACAGGCACATCTAAATCGGTATTTTGTTGTTTTCGCTCAGTTTTAAATCTAACCAGAGCCTTAAAACCTTTAGATGGCATATATACTGCCTGTCCGAGTATTTCATAACCTTTTGAAGGTTCATCAACACGGTATTTTAACCACGGAAACCGAAAATAATCGCCGTAAAATGAAAACGCGAAGTGTTGATTCGGGTTAAAATTTAAACCGGCATACAAGCCCTTTTCATTTATCGCTTCGCTGGATTCGGATACGGCTTGATTAAAGAAGCTGTGATAATCTTTAGCATAATTACGGTAAGTTAAAGCAGCAGAAAAGGACCTTGACAAACTGATAAGTACACCACTAACGTATGCAAAACCACCACCTAAACCTTTCGCACCTTCACCGTAGAGGTACAGGTTTTTATACGTGTAGTTGTAAAACAAACCCAAATTTGTTAATGATTTACCGGTAAAACTATATCGATCATAGGCAGCTGTTTGCGTAATGAAACTATTTCCATAATTACTTCGATATGCAATTGCACCGATTGCAAATTCGTTTTGAGCATATTGTACTACTGCGCCATAAATTCTTTGCGAAAGCACATTCTTATTTTTAATTTCAGACGGCGTTCGGTGCAACCCGGTTTGATTAATTGTTGACTGAACCAAATCACCTTGCCCGTCTATCTTCTTTTGACTGGCATCGAGATTTCTAAAAGAAAGGAAAGGGGTAATGTCGATATTTTTAAACAGGTTTATTGTTGCGGAGGCTCCCCTAAAAAATGAATATTCATTTGTAGAGTTATAAGGTCTTAAGCCCAAATCTTTTTTAGCCACACTCGTCACATCAGGGCCCTTTCCAAAAGAAAAGCCAGACCATAATGTTAAACCCTGTCCAAATTGCAAAGTATAATCGCCCAGGATAAGTTTTTTTAACTTACCTAATTTGAACAAAGCCAAATTTCCTGAGTAAAAATCAAAAGGCTTGCCTCCAAATTTCTCTCCAGCATCTTTATCCAAGGTAATTGCTGCTGATAAAATTGTGCTATAATTGTACCTATAACGGGCCTGAAACCTCTCGGGTGAACCCAAATATCTGTTCCCGGGTAAATCGGTAAAGCCTTTTTGTTTTTGGAGGTTTTGAGCAAAGCGCATCATGAAATCATGTTCACTATCTCTGAAAACGTTTTTTAAGGTGATTTGCTCATATTCACTGTTATTTGTTAAGGTTACGAAAGGCAATAAACTTTGAACAGTTTTGGCATCAAAGCCATCTATACTTTGTAATTCCAATACATCAACAAATTGACCGTTTTCTTTTACATAAGAGAAAAAATTACTGATTTGCAGTGGTGATAGAAAAATAAACGTTTTTAACTCTTCGGGAGATGTGCGGTTTAAATTAATGGGATGTTTACGATACTTCGTCATAACATCAATCAGCTCGCTCATGTCGTAATCTTCAGGAAGATTTTCAGCCATACTCTCCAATATATCGCGGATATCATTTTCCTGTCCATTACTCTGCGCATAAGTTAAATTGGAGCCAGCAATTACAAAAACAACAACCATTAGTTTAGGCCGTAATTTTAACCATGATGTTTTTAAGAAGATTTTCCAGGAATATCCTGGTTTTGATAACCGGGAGATTTCACCAATCCATCGCATTAAACGATAAATCAGGTTATTTAGAGTAGTTAATAACAGGAAAAAAAAGACAAGCAACAATAAATACCATATTTTCATAAGCAGTAATTAAACTATTAAAGAAAATGGGGGAGATTATTGTATTACTTGTGCAAGTATACAGAAAATAATTACTAAACTACAATATAAGTATTTTTGAATATTATTTATTGTAGTATAAAGCAGCGGATGGTTTAAAGCTCATCAGCTAGATTTACCAGGAAACCTTTCAGCTTTTCTAACGAGTCAATAATTTTTTGATTTTCGCGTACGCCTGTCTTATTATTTTTAAGGTAATCTTTGGCACCTTTTAAAGTAAAGCCTTTTTCATCTACCAAATTGAAGATAATTTTTAAATTCTCGATATCTTCAGGAGTGAATAGACGGTTGCCTTTTTTGTTTTTTTTAGGCTGAAGAATATCGAATTCTTTTTCGTAAAAACGGATTTGGGATGCGTTTACATTAAACATTTCAGTCACTTCGCCCATGGTATAATACATCTTATTAATGTCTCTTTCTTTATACGGCATATTTTGTGCTTGATTATGAGTGTCTTATATCGATTAATTAAAGTATTCAAATGTAGCTCGAATTTTCCTTATTAACGCAATAAAATTTTAATTTTGTTCCCTCCAATATTATTGAAATGACAGCAAAAGAGATTAGACAGGCATTCCTTAGTTTTTTTGAATCGAAACAACATCATGTTGTTCCTTCCGCACCGATTGTGGTTAAAAACGACCCAACATTAATGTTTACCAACGCAGGGATGAACCAGTTTAAAGATTTGTTTCTTGGAGAAGCTGCTATAAAATATGCCCGGGTGGTTGATACTCAACGTTGTTTACGGGTTTCGGGTAAACATAATGACTTGGAAGAAGTAGGTATTGATACTTATCACCACACCATGTTCGAAATGCTGGGCAATTGGAGTTTTGGCAATTATTTCAAAAAAGAAGCCATTGCCTGGAGCTGGGAATTATTAACTGAAGTTTATAAAATTCCAAAAGATAAGTTATATGTTACCTATTTTGAAGGTGATGAAAAAGAGGGATTGGAAAAAGATCAAGAAGCTTACGATCTATGGAAACAGTATGTTGACGAAAGCCACATTTTACCAGGAAATAAAAAAGATAATTTTTGGGAAATGGGCGATACAGGACCATGCGGACCATGTTCTGAAATCCATGTAGATTGCCGTACCGACGAGGAAAAGGCTACCGTTAATGGTGCTACACTTGTAAATGCCGATCATCCTCAGGTTATCGAAATCTGGAACAATGTATTTATGCAGTTTAACCGTTTAAAGGATGGCTCGCTGCAAAGTTTGCCTGCTAAACATGTAGATACAGGAATGGGATTTGAGCGTTTGGTACGTGTTTTACAGGAAAAAACCTCTAATTACGACACCGATGTTTTTCAACCGATGATTCAGTTTATCGCAGAAAAATCTGGAATTCACTATGGTGCTGATGAGAAAACAGATATCGCAATGCGTGTAATGGCCGATCACATTCGTGCCATATCATTCGTTATTGCCGATGGTCAGTTACCCTCAAATAACAAAGCTGGTTACGTTATCCGCAGGATTTTGCGTCGCGCTGTTCGTTATGCTTATACCTTCTTAAACTTCAAGGAGCCTTTTTTAAATCAGTTGGTACCTTTATTGGCTGAACAATTTAAAGGCGTTTTCGATGAATTGATTTCGCAACAGGATTTTGTACAGAAAGTAGTTCTGGAAGAAGAAGTTTCGTTTTTAAGAACTTTATCAACAGGAATTCAGCGTTTCGAAAAATATCAGGCTGCTAATAATCTTGTTGAAGGTAATTTTGCTTTTGAGTTATCAGATACCTTTGGTTTTCCGATCGATTTAACAGAATTAATGGCCAGAGAAAAGGGTTGGAGTGTCGATTTAGCTGGCTATGATCAAGCTTTGAAAAAACAAAAAGACGATAGCCGTGCTGCAACCGCAATTGATACTGGTGATTGGATTGTTGTGAATACAGAAGATCAGAGTGAATTTGTGGGTTATGATGATCTGGAAGTAGAAACGGAGATTTTAAAATACCGTAAAGTAAAAGCCAAAGGAAAAGAGCAATATCAGATTGTTTTACGCCAAACACCTTTTTACGCAGAAAGCGGTGGCCAGGTTGGAGATACAGGCCGTTTGGAAGATCACAGCCGCCAGTTTTGGGTTGATATTACCGATACAAAAAAGGAAAATGGACTAACTGTACATTTTGCAGATATATTACCCGATAATTTGGAAGGTAAATTTTGGGCTGTTGTAGACGAAGATAAACGTGTGTTAACAGAAGATAACCATTCTGCAACACATTTACTCCATGCTGCTTTAAAGCAGGTTTTGGGTAAACATGTAAACCAGAAAGGCTCATTGGTTAATGCAGATTACCTACGTTTCGATTTTTCTCACTTTGCTAAAGTAACTGACGAAGAATTGGCGCAGATTGAGGTAATTGTAAATCAAAAGATTAGACAAAATATCAAATTAAAAGAACAACGCAATGTTCCTTATCAGGATGCAATAGAAAGTGGCGTAACCGCTTTATTTGGCGAAAAATATGGTGATTTTGTAAGGATGATTACATTTGACGATCATTTTTCAAAAGAACTTTGCGGTGGTACCCACGTAAAAGCAACCGGACAAATCGGATCTTTCAAAATTATTTCTGAAAGTGCAGTTGCTGCTGGTGTTCGCCGTATCGAAGCCATTACTGCCGATAAAGCGGAGCAATATTTCTTGGATCAAAGAAAAGAACTTGGACATTTAAAAGCTTTATTAAACGGAAGTAAAGATTTATCAGCATCTGTTCAGGCTATATTGGACGAAAATGCAAAACTGAAAAAAGAAATAGAAAAATCTACTTTAGAGCGTGTTAATACTTTAAAACACGAAATTGTACACCATGTTAGAGGCATTCACGGTATTAATTTGATAGCGAAACACATCGATTTACAAAGTGCTGACGCAGTTAAAAACTTAGCGTTCTCTCTTAAAGATATGATCGATAATCTTTTCCTGGTTTTTACCACAGAAATTGATGGCAAACCAGGAATAACGGTAATGCTTTCTGATCATCTGGTTAAAAAAGGATTAAATGCATCAAATATTGTTCGCGAACTTGGGAAAGAAATTCAGGGAGGTGGAGGCGGTCAGCCGTTTTATGCTACAGCCGGAGGTAAAAACCCAGCAGGTTTACCGATAGTTTTGGAAAAAGCGGAGCGTTTTATTCCTCACCACTAACCTAATAAACATTAAAGTGTTAGAATAAGTTCAGCACAATGATACAGCAATAAAAAAGAGGCCCTAAAGCCTCTTTTTTATTTTAATGTCTACCATGTTTTTCACGGTGTCCTCTAGAGAATAAACTGGAATTTACTCTTCTGTCATGATACCTGTTATCTACGCGGTATGATCTATAATTATTTCTTGGCGAACTGTATCTGACTCTATTACCACCGCCACCGTACGATGAACGGTAATAATTGTTATGATGAGAATAAGTTACCCGATGAGAATTGTAATTGCGATAAGGATTATTTCCATATACCACTACCTTTCTACCTCTATGCAGATCATATCCTCTATATCTGGCTGGCAAATACCTCGATCTGGTCCATCTGTTTCCATTTAAATAAACAAATTGCCTTTGTGGAACGTAATAATAAGATTGAACTTCTGGGAGATAGTAATAATTAACATCTTGATAACCCGCCGGAACCCAGGCAGGTTGAGCACCAATATTTACATTAATACTTACCTGAGCGTTAGATTGATTAGATGTTAAAGCCACGATACCTACAATCGCGGAGATGAGAAATAACTTTTTCATAATAATCTATTTAATTTGTGTGTACTTCAGTAATTCAAACGCTGTGCCAAAATTTCTATTGTAACAGAGATATAAAAAAAGGAGCTCCCTAACGAAACTCCTTTACCTTTTAACCTATAAACAGTAGCCTAATGTTTGTCTTTACCTTTTCCATGGCCATGTCCCTTATTTTCTTTCCCGTAGATTTTTTTTGCTTGTCCGGGAGGCATACCATGAGGGTGGCCTTTAACAACGTAATATCTACTGTCATCACTATCTCTAATAATTAACTGACCTTTATTGCCTTTGTACTTCGCATATTTTACCTTATCATTTTTAAAATTCAGGTAAGGCTTTGGCGAATTAACAACAACTTTGTATCCATTATATAAATCATAATTACCATATCTGCCCGGTAAAGAATTTGAAAAAACCCAATCATTTCCATTTAAGTAAACAAATTGTTTGCGCGGAACACTGTAGTAACTTTCTACATCCGGAAGGTAATAATAATCTACATGATCATACCCGGTAGGGCCCCATAATGGTTGTGAGCCAATGTTAACATTTACATTTAACTGTGCTTTTACTTGAGTACTTAGCAATGAAACCATCATTACTACAGCAATTAAAAATAATCTTTTCATAAAAATTTAATTTGTGTGTTTTTGTTTAGTACTAAACACGTGCCAAAAAATATTAAATAAAAAGGGAGCTTCTCCCGAAACTCCCTTTTCACAATTAGATATTATTTTTAATGACGATCATTACCTCTATTATCATTACGATTTCCCTCTGAGCGACTATTGCCATTATTGTTTCGTTGCGGACGGGCGTTGTTTTGTGCTGGCCTTGTAACATTTCTTTCTACAATTCGGGTAGAACGGTTATTATTTCTAACTACAACAACATTATTATTTGGCCGTTGATTGTAGTTTAGATGGCCTTTAACCACATAGTACTTAGCATCGCGACTATCTCTTATAATAGTTTGACGGCCACTATAGTTTTTGTATTTGCTATACCGCGCTGCATAAACATTGTTTCTTAAATATGGTTTTGGCTCATTAATTACCACTTTATAGGCACGATATAGATCAAAGTTTCCATATTGAGGTGGTAAGTTGTTGGCTGAAATCCAACGGCTACCGTTAGCATAAATATACTGGCCGGATGGTACATAGTAATATGCATTTATATCAGGAAAATAATAGTAGTCTACATGGTCATATCCTGTAGGACCCCAAACTGGTTGAGAACCGATATTGATATTTAAGCTAACTTGTGCTTTTGCATTGTTTATGCTGAATAATGAAACCATCAAAACTGCAGCAAATAAAACTAACTTTTTCATAACATTTAAATTAAAGGTTTCTTTGTGTGTATTTGCTGAGATAGACAAAACAGACATAACCAAGTTTAATTGTAGCATCATAATTTAACATTCTTTAACGATTGCCTAACCCATTGAGTAAAATGCAGAAACAACTGTAAAAACCATATTTACAGCGGTTTATTAAATAATTTATACTACAAATTCTTTTAATTTGCTGCTTTTAACAATTAATCACTAAAATTTATGATTATTTTCATTTACTCAATAAATTGAGTAATTGCCATGGCATGAATTTTTAAAAATTTCTCCTTCAAGCCTTTTTTAACGAAAGACTAAATAATAACTATATTTGACACATTAATATTCACCACAGATTGAAAACTGTGGTGATTAAACTTATAACATCACGAAGCTTTAAATGCCTTTACAAGAAACAAGCCCCCAAAATACTTTCGAACTCGTTTCAGGACTGGAAATTCATGTTCAGTTAAATACAAATACAAAAATATTTTCAGCTGATAGTGCATCTTTCGGGGCTTTGCCTAATCAAAATATATCTACTGTTTCGCTGGCCCTGCCAGGTGCATTGCCTAAATTGAACAAAGAGGTAGTGGCAAAAGCTATCCGTATCGGCTTGGCTTTAAACTGTACAATTAACCAGGTTAATCATTTCGACCGAAAAAATTATTTCTATGCTGATCTGCCTAAAGGATATCAGATTACACAAGATAATCAACCTATCTGTATAAATGGTTTTCTGGAACTTCAATTGGCAGATGGTTCTACAAAAAAAATAGGGATCAACCGCATTCACCTGGAAGAAGATGCAGGAAAAAGTATCCACGATCAGGATGAAAATTACTCTCTAGTTGATTTAAACCGTGCCGGGGTTCCGTTAATTGAGATTGTTACCGAGCCTGATATCCGCAGTTCGGAAGAAGCTTCAGTTTTGCTGAGTGAAATCAGAAAACTGGTAAGACACTTAAACGTAAGTGATGGCAACATGGAAGAGGGCAGTTTGCGTTGCGATGCCAATATTTCTATCCGTGCCAAGGGTACTACAACATTTGGTACACGATGTGAAGTAAAAAACCTAAACTCAATGCGTAACGTACGTAGAGCCATGGATTTTGAATTTGGCCGTCAGGTAGAAGTGATTAGCAATGGAGGCCGGATTATTCAGAGCACATTGAATTTTGATGCTGATAAAGGCACCACTTCACCAATGCGTACAAAAGAGGAAGCTAACGATTACCGTTATTTCTCAGATCCGGATTTACAACCGATTTATATTTCTGATACCTGGTTAGCAGAAATTAAATCGTTGATGCCTGCATTACCAAATGAAATTTCTAAACAAATGATCTCAGAATTTGGAATAAGTAAGGCAGATGCAGCACTTTTTGCTGAGGATTTAGAACTTTTAAATTATTTCAATCAGGCACAACCCCTTGTTAACCATAAAAAAAGTCTGATCAATTGGCTAATTGGCCCGATAAGAGCTGTGCTAAATGAAAAAGGAATCACCATAACAGATTTTAAGGTAAATCCGCCGCAATTGGCAGAAGCCATTAATTTGGTTGATGATAAAAAAATAACACAACAAATTGCCATTCAACAGTTGTTACCTGCTATTGAATTGCATGAAAATACAAAAGTGGCAGACTTGGCGCAGTCATTAAATCTCCTTATTACCGAAAATGGAGATGAATTAAGCACTTTTATTGATGAAGTGTTAAATAAATACCCGCAACAGGTAGAAGCGTACAAGAAAGGTAAAAAGGGCGTTTTAGGTTTGTTTGTTGGTGAGGTAATGAAACTCGCCAAAGGTAAAGCAGACGCCAAAAAATTAAATGAATTAATACTTGAAAAATTGAAATAATGAGACTAAAACAATTGAGCATTATCATGCTGATCGCTATTGCTTTTACTGCATGTAAACCTAAAGATAGCTTTACCATTGATGGAACTTTTCAGAATCCCGGAACGGAAAAGAAAGTTTTTTTATACGGCATGCAGAACAGTAATATGGTTGCAATTGATTCGACCAATTTATCAGAAAAAGGAGAATTCAAATTTATCCGTAAAACACCATCTGTCGATTTCTTCAGGGTATCAGTTGGTAACCACGAATTTATGCTGATTGCAAAAAATGGCGATGACATTAAATTGGAAGCTGATTTGGCTGATAAAACTATGGCATATAAAATTTCGGGCGCAAATGAAGTAGATAAATTATCAGAGTTAAATGCCATTAGAAACAATTTTGCAAAACAAGTAGAAAAACTGCAGGCTGATTTTGAAGCCAAAGTATCAAAACAGCCGGAGAACAGGGCTGCTGTGCTTGAATCGATGAAGCCACAGTATGAATCGTATATTAACCAGTTGAATACAGAGATTATTAAATTTGCTAAAGATAACAAAGGAACGCTTGCTAGTTTCTATGCAATGAACACTTTAAGTCCGCAGGAATATGAAGCTGAATTGGTAAAATTTGCTGATGAAGTTAAAGAAGAAATTAAAGGAAATGCTACAGTAGACGCTTTTGTTAAGCAAATGGCCTTATTAAAGGCTGTACAGGTAGGCCAGGTTGCGCCTGCATTTACAATCAATACGGCAGACAATAAACCCGTAAATTTATCTGATTATAAAGGTAAATACGTATTAATTGATTTTTGGGCATCATGGTGTCAGCCTTGTCGCCAGGAAAACCCTAATGTGGTTAAAGTTTACAATAAATACAAAGAAAAGAACTTCGACATTATCGGTATTTCTTTAGATACAGATAAAGCAGCCTGGTTAGGTGCAATAAAAGCTGACGGACTAACCTGGACACATGTTTCGGAATTGAAAGATTTTAATGGCGAAACGGTTAAAAAATACCAGGTGCAAGCCATACCAACTTCTTATCTTGTTGATCCTGCCGGAAAAATCGTTGCTAAAAACCTGCGTGGCGATGAACTGGAGGCATTTTTAGCTAAAACGTTACGTTAAAACAAATTCCATGTTAAACTAATTTAAGTAATTAACAATTTCTTAACTTAGGCTTAACTATATATTGCATCATAGACACTACTTTCGTAACAAATATTTAACTATGAACAACGCAGGTCAGAAAATATTAATTGTTGATGATGAACCAGATATTCTGGAGCTTATTGAATATAACCTTAAAAAAGAGGGTTATCAGGTTTTCACAGCAACCAATGGCCAGGAAGGAATTACAGTTGCGAAAAAGGTACATCCGGATTTAATTATACTGGATATTATGATGCCTAAAATGGATGGGATAGAGGCTTGCCGCTTAATGCGTGCAATACCCGAGTTCAAAAATACATTTATGGTATTCTTAACCGCCAGAAGTGAGGAATACTCTGAAATTGCAGGTTTTAACGTTGGTGCTGATGACTACATTGCAAAGCCGATAAAACCACGTGCACTTGTTAGCCGAATCAATGCAATTTTGAGGAGAAACACCGGAACGGAAGAAATATCTGAAAACAAATTAGAGATTGGCGATTTAGTGATCGACCGTGAAGCTTATTTGGTTTTTCAAGGTGGAAATAAAGTGGTCTTGGCTAAAAAAGAATTTGAGCTTTTATACTTACTGGCTTCGAAACCTGGAAAAGTTTACACCCGTGAATCCATTCTTAAAAACATCTGGGAAGACTCGGTAGTAGTAACCAACAGAACTATTGATGTACATATCCGTAAATTAAGAGAAAAATTAGGTGAAACTTATGTATCAACCGTAAAAGGAGTAGGTTATAAGTTTGAGCTATCTTAAATAATTTTTCATTACCAATAAACACAGATTAACACAGATCTTTTCTGGTGATTAATCTGTGTTTTTTTTGCTTTCGTTAATTAGATTCTGAAACAAATTTAGGAGTATGATACCGGTAACAAATTTGTCCAGCTGAATTCATTTTACTGACTTTCTCAAGCAAGGCCCTGAAATAAATTCAGTGTGACGACCAGCTTAAAAAAATAAAATCGTATTTTTGCGCTTCATTAATTACAGCACAGTTTGAAGTTTCCAAATTTTAAAGATCTTATTCTTTTCGAAGACAACGATTTCATAGTTATCAATAAACCTCCTTTTTTAGCCTCACTTGATGAGCGTGGCGGATCTGGAGAAACCAATGTATTACGCCTTGCTAAACAGTATAGCGATGATGCACAGGTTTGTCACCGTTTAGATAAAGAAACATCAGGAGCTTTAATTGTTGCAAAAAACCCAGAAGGTTACCGCCACGCTTCCATGCAGTTTGAAAGGAGAAAGGTAAATAAAACCTATCATGCCGTCGTTGATGGACATGTAATTTTTGATCAGCTTACGGTTGATTTACCAATCTTAAACGATGGAAATAAAAATGTAACCATCGATCGGGCTGAAGGCAAGAGGGCCGAAACCATTTTTGATTCGTTAAAATACTACAAACATTATACTTTGGTAGAGTGTAGACCAATAACTGGCCGGATGCACCAAATCCGCATCCACCTGGCCACACAAAGGGCTGCTATTGTGGGTGATGACATGTATAAAGGGAAACCCGTTTTTCTTTCTTCAATTAAGAGGGGCTATAAATTAGCCAAAGGCGAAGAGGAGCAACCCATCATGAAACGTTTTGCCTTACATGCCAGACACCTGGTTTTTAAGGGATTAAATGATCAGGATATTGTAATTGATGCACCATACCCAAAAGATTTTGCTACACTAATAAAGCTGTTAGATAAATTTGATGCATAAAACAAGCCTTTAAATTGGCTCTTTTCGTTGTTTTTGTTACTTTTGGCTTATTCGCTATCTATTAAAAAACAATAGAATGTACATTAGATTTGTAAATTACCTTGATCAGATTAACCTATACCGAAAATCTAAAATATCAAACCGTAATTTCTTAATTATCTTAGCTGTAATTGTTGGGATTTTAGCTGGCCTCGCAGCCGCCGCATTAAAAAGTTTAACCCATCATATCGAAGAATTTCTTCAATCAGATTGGCACTGGAAATATAAATACTACCTGTATTTTATTTTTCCGATGATCGGTATTTTCTTAACCGTACTTTACATTAAATATTTTATTCGCAAATCAAAGTTCGAAACGGGTTTAACACCTTTGCTTTATGCAATTTCAAAAAAATCGAGCAAGGTAGAAGCACACAATATTTATTCGCAGATTATTACCGCAGCCATAACAGTAGGCTTTGGTGGCTCAACAGGCTTGGAAGCTCCAATTGTTACCAGCGGGTCGGCAATTGGTTCTAATTTAGCACGTTTATTGGGGTTATCTTACCGGGAAATTACCATGTTGGTGGCCTGTGGTGCTGCTGCAGGTATAGCAGGGGCTTTTAATAGTCCTGTTGCGGGAATTGTTTTTGCTATTGAAATTCTATTGCCTGAATTTACCATCCCTGCATTTATTCCTTTATTGCTTTCAGCAGCAACCGCAGCTGTGGTGGCAAGGTTATTTTATACTCAACAACTTTTCTTTTTGGTTACAGAAGGGTGGAAGGTAAATGCATTATTTTATTATGTAATACTCGCTTGTTTTATTGGCTTATTCTCTATCTATTTTACAAAAGCCAATTACGCTGTTAAAGGGTTATTTTATAAAATTAAACATCCTTATACCAAAGTTGTGGTGGGCGGTTTAATGCTTGGGGCATTGGTATTCCTCTTTCCAACGCTATATGGCGAAGGCTACATTACCATTAAAGGTTTATTAAAGGGTGATTATCAAACGGTTATAAACAACAGTATCTTTGCTGATTACAATAACATCCCGGCATTGGTTGTGTTATTTACGGTGGTAACCATTTTTATGAAATCGATAGCCACCCTGGTAACTTTAGGTGCAGGGGGTAATGGTGGTACGTTTGCACCAAGTTTAATTATGGGCGGCTTAATCGGATTTATTTTCGCTTATATTGTTAATTTATCGGGCCTGGCACAATTAAATGTCTCTAACTTTATCGTTGCTGGTATGGCGGCTGCATTAGGCTCAATTATGCATGCGCCTTTAACGGGCATTTTTCTTATTGCAGAAATTACGGGTGGCTATATATTAATGGTTCCATTAATGATTACCACAGCAATTTCTTATGCGATTAACCGCAGCTCGCAAAAACATTCTATTTATACTAAAGCATTGGCAGATAAGGGCGAGCTCTTATCACACGAGGATAAAGATACTACAGTTTTGAACCAAATGAAATTAAGGTATCTGATTGAGAAAAGTTATCCTCAGTTACAGATGAACGATTTGATTTCGATTAAGATGAATGAAATTCTGCAGTCGCATAAAAACATTTGTGCAGTAACTGATGAGTTGGGCGACTTTAAAGGTGTAATTTATATCGAAGAGTTATTTAACGAGATGATTAACCACCCTGATAAAGCGCATTTAATGGCTTCGCAATTGGTTCAGCCGGCACCAAATACCATTAATGAAAATGATGACCTGAAAATGGTTCTTGAAAAAATGGAACAAAATAATGTTTGGATTTTGCCAGTGTTAAATGTGCAAAACCAATATTTAGGTTTTGTATCTAAAACAGCAATTTTTAACAAATACCGCGCATTGCTGATGAGACAGAATGATTACATGGGCTAATTGTGATCCATAAATAGAGGAGAAATGTCATTAATAAAAGAAGTCAAGTTTTAAAAACTTGACTTCTTTACTGTAGTTCTATTCCAATCTTTTTAAGCTCAATTTTTCAATTTGCTATATAAATGAATTATTTAAATATTCGTTTCATCTAATATTTATAAAAGAAGTCAAGTTTTAAAAACTTGACTTCTTTGCTGTAGTTCAATTCCAATCTTTTTAAGCTCAATTTTTCAATTTGCTATATAGATGAATTATTTAAATATTTATTTCATCTAATCTTTAAAAAAAAGAAGTCAAGTTTTAAAAACTTGACTTCTTTGCTATAGTTCTATTCCAATCTTTTTAAGCCAAACTTTTCGATTTTGCTATATAGATGAATTATTTAAATAGTTATTCCATCTAATCATTATAAAAGAAGTCAAGTTTTAAAAACTTGACTTCTTTGCTGTAGTTCTGTTCCAATCTTATTATATTCTTACTCAGCTCTTTTTAAGCCAAATTTTTCAATTTTGCTGTATAAATGACTTCTTTGAATATCAATTTCATCAGCAGTTTTTGATACGTTCCAGTTATTTTTTTCCAATTTAAATTTTATAAACTCACGTTCAGCGTGATCTTTATAATCCTGGAAGTTATTAAATGAATCGAAAGAAGAAGCTAGGGCTGAACCGCCCGCACCTGCAATTTGAGCACTGCTTGCCGCGCCAATATTTGTTCCACCGCCTGGGTTGGCAAATGCCCGAACATCGTTTTCTGTAATTACTTTATCACTCAAAATAATTAAACGCTCAATCATGTTGTGCAACTCACGTACATTACCTGTCCATGGTAAAGCCTGCAAAGCTGCCATACCACCTTCGTTTATCTTTTTAACAGGCATACCGTAATCACTGCAAATGCTTTCTAAAAAGTTTTGTGCAATAACAGGAATATCATCGGTACGTTCTGTTAAATGTGGCACATGGATATTAATTACATTCAACCTGTGGTACAAATCCATACGGAAATTACCATCTTCGATTTCTTTTAACAGATCTTTATTGGTTGCCGCTAAAACACGTACGTTAACTTCTATTTCCTTTTCGCCACCAACACGCGAAATTTTGTGTTCCTGCAAAGCACGCAAAACCTTTGCCTGTGCAGATAGGCTCATGTCACCAATCTCATCTAAAAATAATGTACCACCGTTGGCCAGTTCAAATTTACCGATACGCTGCTTTACAGCAGAGGTAAATGAACCTTTTTCGTGGCCAAATAATTCACTTTCAATTAATTCTGAAGGAATAGCAGCACAATTTACTTCAATTAGAGGACTATCAGCACGGTTGGATTTTTCGTGTAGCCAACGTGCAACCAGTTCTTTACCACTACCATTTGCCCCGGTAATTAATACCCTGGCTTCGGTTGGTGCAACACGTTCAATAGTTTCTTTAATTTTAGAAATACTATCCGATTCACCTAATATTTCGCGGGTTTTACTCGCTTTGCGTTTTAATACTTTGGTTTCGGTAACTAAGTTTCCACGGTCTAAACCATTACGAACAGTAATTAATAAACGGTTTAAATCTGGTGGTTTGGAAATAAAATCAAAAGCTCCTTTTTTACTGGCCTCAATGGCAGTTTCTACTGTTCCATGCCCGGATATCATAATAAAAGGGAGATCGGGTTTAATGATCTGTGCCTGCTCGAGCACTTCCATACCGTCCATTTTATTCATCTTGATATCGCAAAGTACCAGATCGAAATTCCCTTTTTTAATCATTTCGAGTCCATCGATACCGTTATCAGTATCTTCAACATCGTAATTTTCGTACTCCAAAATTTCGCGTAAGGTACTCCTTATCGCACGCTCATCGTCAATTATTAATAATTTAGCCATTAGAGATGTATTCTATATTTCAGATGCGAATATATTATTTTTTAATTAATGTATAGTTTTTTATACAATTATAGGCTATAAACCCTAAAACACCTTAAAGGTTTTAATAAGTGTAATCCATTTTGAATTTAGTTAAATCAGGTTTAAACTTTTTATTTCTTTTTAATTCAAGATCATAAATTGTTCGTCCTAAATTCTTCATAAACGGAAAGCACACGGTATCATATTCGTACTTATTATCGTTATAAATACCGTCTTCATTACTTTGAACCACGGCTGTAAGGAAATATTCAATTCCGTTTTTAAAATCGACGAAGTAAGCATTATCTATAATGAAACCGTAACTGTCGCCATATTTATTAAAAATTCTAATATCAGCATCAGGTTTAACCTGCGCTCTTCCGTAATACAGCATTTTAGCATAAGTTGGCCAAAATTCTTTAGCATCATATTTAGGGAAATCGCTTTCTGTTGGATATTTACTCATATAAGTATAAATGAGTTTATAATCTTCTGCGGTAAGTTTAAATCTTTCTTTAGTTGGAAAAGCTTCCGGAAAAATCAATTTTTGCATTAATTTTTGCTGGTCGTTAATGGCGAAAGCATTTTTGCCTGCTAAACTAAAAGGTTTATTAACCAGTTTATCTGTACTGTCCAGGTAACCCGTACCCATAACCAAATTATTTAGTTTAAGTTCATATTCTTTAGGGTCGTATTGCGCAGGCTGATTGTACACCAATTGCTGCCCGTTATAAAATTTAATTGGGTTGGTATGCTTAGCCGATTCTCCTGCATCGCCAATGGCCAAACGGTTAAGAATACGGCTATCGTTAAATCCATTTGCTTTGAGTTTTTCGTTAATTTCGGCACGGCCAATAAATTCGAATAACCGGTTAAAGGCATCATTATCACTGGTAAGCAAAATCTTTTTAATATAATGCGCTATTGAGGGAAGTTTGTTTTTCGCACTCGTATCTGCTAAAACCTTTGTTTGATTTTTATAGCCGCTATCCGTAATCATTGTACTGTTAAGCGTTAGTCCTGTACTTTTCAATCGGTTCACTTTTTCTAAAGCGAAAATTACAGCGGCGAGTTTAACGGTACTGGCGGGATAAAAGTAATGGTGCGGATTTAAATTGTAGCTAAAGGTTTTAAACGTAGCAGTATTCTTTACATCGCGGTTAATCTGGGTATATAATACCTGGATCTGGTTATGATCTGGATGTTGAAGAATGGCAGAAAATAGTTCTGGTTTGCTTTCCATTAACTTTTTCAGAAAAACGGTATCGGTTTTTTGTGCCATAGTGTTCAAGCTGAATAACGAAAATATTAGGGTTAAAATCCTGCTCATGTATGTAAATTTTGATTCCTAATTTAGGTTTTTCTGTTAATAGCACCATTTTCCATCATGCATTTTACATTATAACCCGTTCTAATTGACGATAACTTGGATGTTGTATATCTTACCCTATTTTCAATATTCATCGCAATTAAACAACAAAATTTCTGCTATCCGCTCTTTTTACTACATTTGCGCTGCTTTTGGTTTCCGGCCTTACAACCGGAATTAAAAGGGAATACAGTGTAAATCTGTAACTGTCCCGCAGCTGTAAGCTCCTTAACGGATTTCCAATCAATTTGCCACTGTTCTGATACCTCGGGATGGGAAGGCAGGAAAGCCGGGAGTAAGTCAGAAGACCTGCCTTAGCAATATATTTCATAGCTTTCGGGGATTGAAGCTAAGGAGTGAGGTACTTACGGTTTTCGTATTTTCATTTCTTTTCCATCTGTTGGCTGTGGGTTAAACTCACAATCAAAATGACACAAAAACATTCTGCCTATGCGGGCACAATGCTGTTTTTTCTATGTTCTTCCATTTTATGGACAGGATTTTTATGGCCTTTAAATACCTGGGCACAAACTGACAGTACAAAAAAAGCAACCCAGCTGAAAGAGGTTCAGATCAGGGAGTACCGATTAACGGAGCAAAGCAAATCGCCAACACCGCTTCAGATCTTATCATCCGAAGATCTGAAAAGAATTAACAGTTTATCCGTTGCTGATGCTATCCGTTACTTTTCGGGTGTACAATTAAAAGATTATGGTGGCATAGGTGGTTTGAAAACAGTAAATGTACGAAGCTTGGGCACTAACCATACCGCAGTTTTTTTAGATGGCATTCAGATTGGCAACGCCCAAAACGGACAGGTAGATTTGGGGAAATTCTCACTCAGTAATCTCGATGAAATTGCCTTATATAGCGGACAAAAGCCAGAATTGCTTATTCCGGCTAAGGGATATGCTTCTGCAAGTAGCATTTATTTAAAAACCAAAGCACCTGATTTTGAAGAAAACCAGCGCAAACAGGTTGAGCTAACTTTAAAAAGCGGTTCGTTTGGATTGATCAATCCTTCTTTAATTTACCGCTATAAGGTTAGCGAGAATTTAAGTGCAAGTATAAATACTGAATATATCCATGCTGATGGGAAATATAAATTCAGGTACACCAACGGAGTTTTTGATACCACTGCGGTAAGAAATAATGGCGATGTAGAACGTTTTCGGTTACAGGCTGCATTGTTTGGCAAATTTAAAAACGGAAAATGGCATGCGCAAGCGTATTCCTTTTTATCAGATAGGGGATTACCCGGTGCAATTGTATCCAATAGGTTTGAGTTTACGCAAAGAATATGGGACCGCGATTTCTTTATCCAGGGGAGTATGGAGAAAAAACTATCCGATGGATTCAGTATTCTTATAAATGGAAAATATGGTTACGTTTATCAGCGTTATTTAGACCCGGATTATGTAACCACCACTGGCTTTTTAGATAACCGATTTAAAGAGCAGGAAGCTTACTTATCTTTTTCGGGGAAATATAAAATCAATTCGGTTTGGGAAGCAGCTTATGCAGCTGATTATAGCTATCAAACTTTAGATGCCAATATTTACCGTTTTCCTTATCCAAACAGGAATACCTTTTTAAATGTGTTAAGCTCATCACTAACGTTAAAAAAGCTCACTATCCAGGCAAATGTATTGAGCACCACTGTAATTGAGAAGGTAAAATTATATTCTTCGGCGGGTAATAAGCAAGTTTTCAGTCCAACAGTTATGCTTTCGTGGAAGTTGTTAAATAATCAAGACATCAGAATAAGGGCATTTTATAAAGACATTTTCCGGATGCCTACTTTTAACGACTTGTTTTATACTTTCATTGGCAATACGCTTTTAAATCCTGAATACACCAAACAATATGATGTTGGCATAACATATTTTAAAAATTTTAATGATAAGCGAATAAAATTTATCGATTTCCAAACTGATGTTTACTACAACCGGATAAAAGATAAAATTGTGGCACAGCCGGGTGCAAACCTGTACCGCTGGATAATGTACAATATAGGTTTGGTAAACATCCATGGTTTGGAAATTAATGCCAAAACCGCATTTGAGCCTTGTACTGCATTACTGGTTAATATAGGGCTAAATTATACATATCAAAAGGCGGTTGATGTGACTTCAAAACAGGAGGAAACTTATCGAGATCAGATTCCTTACATCCCAAAAAACAGTGGTTCATTTTTAGCCCGGATAGATTACCATAACTGGCACGCCAACTACGGTTTTATCTATACCGGCTTCCGTTACAATCAAAAAGCGAACAACATTTATAATTATATGGAACCCTGGTACACGCATGATGCGGCCATTGGTTATGAATTTAAGCTGAAAAACGGAAGTATAAATATCAACGGAGAAGTAAATAACCTGCTAAACCAATATTACGACCTTATTCCAAATTTCCCTATGCCAGGTAGAAATTACAGGCTAACGTTAAATTATAAACTATGAAGCATTTAAAATTTACGATAAACATATTGTTTTTGGTGGTTTTGGCCTCCTGTAGAAAAGACCCCAAGCCTTTGCCTTCAGAAATTAGCAGGTTAGAACCAGATCCAACTTCTGCTGTGAAAGGGTTTTACCTGGTTAACGAAGGTAATATGAACATGAATAAGGCCTCGTTGGATTATATGGACCTGGTTAATGGCATTTATACCCGTAATCTATACAATCAGGTCAACCCAGAGGTTACCAAAGGTTTGGGAGATGTAGGTAATGATATTGGCCGTTATGGTAGCAAGCTTTACGTAGTGGTTAACGTATCAAATAAGGTTGAAGTGTTGAATGTAAAAACAGGAAAGAAAATCGGACAGATCAACATCACCAATTGCCGCTATATCACATTCAATAGAGGGAAAGCTTATATATGTGCTTATTTAGGCAAAGTAGGCGATCCGAAGGCACCTAATGGAATTGTGGCCGAGATAGACACTGCGGCACTTAGCATAAACCGTACAGTTGAGGTTGGCCGACAGCCAGAAGAAATGGCCATTATCGGCAGTAAATTATATGTAGCAAATTCAGGTGGTTATAGTCCGCCCGATTATGAGCATACCCTGTCAGTGATTGATCTGCCCAGTTTTAAAGAAATCAAGCGCATCGAGGTTGCTATAAATCTGCATCGCGTTAAAGCTGATCGTTATGGTGATTTGTATGTGACTTCACGTGGAGATTATTATAGCATCCCATCAAAGCTTTTTGTAATTGATACCCAAACCGACCAAATTAAAAAGGTATTCAATATTGCCGCTGGTAACCTGGTTATTGATGATGATTACGCTTATATCTACAGCACAGAATGGAACTATATAGCGGGTAAAAACAAAATTAGCTACAACATGATCAACGTAAAGGACGAAACAATAATGGATCGCAAATTTATTACGGATGGTACTGAAAAGGACATTAAAATCCCTTACGGAATTGCGGTTAACCCTACCAGTAAAGATGTATATGTAACCGACGCTAAAGATTATGTTACCCCCGGAAAATTACACTGTTACAGCTCAGAAGGTCGCTTAAAATGGTCGGTTACTACTGGCGATATCCCAGCCCACATTGCATTTATAAATTAAATATATACCATGAAGAATTTTTTAAAAACCTAATTAACTGAATATGAATACAAAATTTACAATAATCTTAACACTTTTATCAGCTGTGTTATTTTCCTGTAAAAAGGAAAGCGCGGTAGAAAAAGATAACGGAGGCGATAAACCCGTTGCTAATCAATCTCCTTATTTAAGTAAAATATACGAATTTAAACAAGCTCCAGGGCAGTTTACAAATGATCTGGTTAAAACCGACATCTTAATTGGTAGTGCTGGCAATGGTCTTATTTCACTTGGTGGTTATGGGGGTTTTATCGTATTTGGTTTTGATCATAGCGTAACCAATTCAGCTGGAGCCGATCTGGGCATTTACGGTAATCCATTAATTGGAGTGGATATGGAATTTTCTGAACCAGGCATTGTGTCTGTAATGCAGGATGTAAACAAAAATGGAATTCCGGATGATGTTTGGTATGAACTTGCGGGAAGTGAATACAATGCCCCAACCACCCTCAAAAATTATAAAATTACCTATTATAAACCTGCGAAATTAATAGATGATATCCGTTGGGCAGATAATCAGGGTAAGGAGGGATTTATATTGAAAAACCAGTTCCATACGCAAGATTATTTCCCTTCATGGGCTACTAAAAACGAAATTTCTTTCACCGGAACTTTACTTAAAAACACATTAAATCCCGGAGATATCATAACCAATAAACCTTTTGCTTTTGGCTATTCAGATAACGGATCGAGCGAGTACATTACTTTGCAGGAATCATTAGGAAGGGGATATAACACCTTTGATATTGATTGGGCGGTAGATAATGCAGGTAAAAAAGTAAGCCTTAGCTCAGTCGATTTTGTAAAGGTATACACTGCACAAAATAATAATGGGAATCCTTTTAGCCCTGATAATGACAATGAACGGTCGCGCTATTTGGGAGAAATCTCAACAGAATTTGGTGGGGCAGTTGATCTTAAAATTTTAAAAAAATAAATAACACAATATATTATAATGAAACAATTAAACTTTAAACAGCTTCTGATCGGGGCATTAATTTTAACCACAGGTTTATACGCTTGTAAAAAGGACACTGTAGAAAACATACAAATAGATCCGGTTGCAGGTAAATACGACAATGGCTTTTTTGTAATTGGGGAAGGATCTTACGGACAAAACGCAGGCGCAGTAAGCTTTTACCGTTACGGTGATGATACCCTTAACATTAGGGCATACGAGAAGGAAAACCCGGGTAAGCTGTTATCAAATGCAGCCAAAACGAGTACATTGCAGTTTGCATCGGTAATAAACGGAAGCATTTATTTAATGTGCAAGGTGAATGGCCCAATTGTAAAAATAAACGAATACACTTTAAAAGAAGAGGCCAGATATGTACAGGAAGCCAGTAACTGGAGAAGCATTATAAAGGTTGATGGAAACAGGGGATTGGTAAGTGCCAATGATGGTGTTTACCAGATTGATTTAAATACATTGGCAGTACAAAATAAACTGACTTCTGTTGGTGCTGTAAATACCGGTGATATGTGGAAAAAAGGCGATTATGTGTATCTTTTACAGAGCAATGGTGCAAAAATTGTATCCGCTAATAATTATTCACTGGTAAAAAGTTTCTCTAATATTAACCGTGGGTTTGCACAAACACCAAATGGCAAAGTTTGGGCTTCTACAGGTAGCAGGTTAATCGCTATAGATAATAACCTTGATACTACAGGAGTGGCTTTACCAGTGTCTATAGGAACCTTTGGGCTGGATGCACCAACACGCATTACCGCTTCAACAAAAGAAAATGCGGTTTTCTACCATTCAGGAAAGGCTATTTATAAATACGTTGATGGTGATAAAACATCGTTATCGCAACCGTTTATCAATATTACTGAAGATCCTTTTATGGTTTACGGAGCGATCCGTTACGATAGAAATAAAGATTATATCGTAATTAATGGAATCCAAAATTATGGCGCAGCCGCTACCGTAAACTACTTACTGATTTACAATGCCTCTACAGGTGCGTTGGTAAAAAGAATTAAATATGGTGGTGATGGCGTTACTACCGATTTTACAAAGATATTTTTTAATGATTTGGCTATCTTCCACTAAAAAATTATAATGCCTCAATCTTAAAGGTCTGCAAAATCATCATTGCAGGCCTTTTTTATGATGCTGGATTTTAATACTGCAAGCCCTCCTATATAAACCCGATAGTAGCGGCAGCTTCCGATTTTTTTCATCGGAGCTACAGTATCCTAAGAGATTTAAATGCCAACAAAGCTAGTCCATGTTTTTTACGCTTTGCTCTATACTTTTTTTACTACATTTGCGCTGCTTTTGGTTTCCGGCATTACACCCGGAATTAAAAGGGAATACAGTGTAAATCTGTAACTGTCCCGCAGCTGTAAGCTCTATAACGTTTTTCAATCTATAAGTCACTGTTTCGGTATCCGTTACGGGAAGACAGAAAACCGGGAGTAAGTCAGAAGACCTGCCTTTAGCGTTTAATTTCATAGCTTTCGGGGATTGAAGCTAGGATTGAGGTACTTAACGTTTTTCGTATTTTCATTTCCTTTTCTAATCTGTTGGCTGTGGGCAAAACCACAATCAAATGAACAAACAAACAATGCTAACTGTAGCCGGTTTAGGCTTTGCACAGTTAATGATTAGCCAGGTGGCTAATGCGCAAACTCAAGATAGTTTGCAACTTAAAGATGTTGTAATTTCTGCAACTAAAAACGATCAGAAACAATCTCAAACAGGTAAAGTTGTTACCATTATCAGTCGCGAGGTATTGGAACGCAGCAATGGTAAATCATTGCCGGAACTAATTAGCGAACAAGCCGGAATTATTGTTGCGGGTGCAAGCAGCAATCCAGGTTTAAACAAATCAGTATTTTTCAGGGGTGCAGGAAGTGCTTATGCTGTAGTGTTAATTGATGGTATTGTACAAAACGATCCATCAGGCAACGGAGGCGCTTTCGATTTAAGGTTGATTTCCATCGATCAGATTGACCATATCGAAATTTTAAGAGGTGGCCAATCTACCATTTATGGTTCTGATGCTGTTGCAGGTGTAATCAATATCATTACAAAAAAAGCTGGTCCGAAAGGAAATACCATTTACGGCGTAGCCAGTGCTGGCAGTTACGAAACTTATAAAGGAACAATTGGTTTAAACGGTGGTGTTGACGGATTTACTTATAACATCAACTATACCCACGCAAAAACAGATGGAATTTCTGAAGCGGCAACACCTGCAACAAGTAATGCTGCATTTGATAAAGACGGTTTTAAAACCGATGCCTTAAACGCAAATTTTGGAATTAAATTAGATAACCATTTTTCCGTAAATCCTTTTGTACGTTATTATTATGGCGATTATAAGTTTGATGGTGGTGCATTTACCGATGCAAACAACTATTCTATCCTTAAAAACTTTGCCGCAGGTACAAATGCAAAGTACAAATTTGCTACAGGTAAAGTAACATTAAATTATAGTTTTGAGAGTACAAGAAACGATGCACATAGTCAGTTTTCGAGCCTTAATGAGGGAAGGGTATCATTGCTGGATTTATTTTATAACCAAAAAATAAACAATAAACTCGATTTATTAGTAGGGATTGATAATCGCGTGATGAAATTATCATCAGCAGCAAACAAGCCCGAAACTAATATTTTTGCCGCATACGGATCATTATTTTTACATGATTTAAGTGTTTTTAATCTTGAAATTGGCGGACGTTACAATAAACACAAACAATATGGCGAAAACTATACCTACTCAATTACCCCAAGCATTAATATTATTAAAGAGATAAAATTATTCGGAACAGTTTCAACTGCATTTAAAGTGCCTACACTAAATATGCTTTTTGGTCAGTTTGGAGCCAACCTTGATTTAAAGCCGGAGAAATCACAAAATTACGAGGCAGGAGTTAACTTTAGTTTTGCTGATGATCAGTTTAGCTTGCGCCTGGCAGGTTACAAACGCGATTTAACGGATGCAATTCTTTATGCTTTTCCAAATGGATACATCAATCAGGTGAGTCAGAAAACCAAAGGTTTTGAAGTAGAACCAGCAACTAAATTTAGTGTATTTACAATTAACGGTTATTACGCATATGTAGAAGGTAATGAGTTTAACTTTGTAGATAATGCTGTTGCCAACTATCTTTTCCGCAGACCAAAGCATACTTTTGGTATCACTGCAGGGGCACAAGCCACCAGCAACTTATTTGTGAGTGCCAACTTCCGTTATTTTGGTAAACGTAAAGATGGAAATTTTGTAACCTATACCGTTGATGATTTAGCGGGTTACAAGCTATTTAATGCTTACGCAGAATATGCATTGGCTAAAAAACGAGTGAAGTTATTTTTTGATGCGAAGAACATTCTTAACGAAAAATATAACGAAATTATTGGCTACAATAGTTTAGGTTTCAACTTTAATACCGGTGTAATTTTTAATATACACTAATAAGAATTAACTTTGCACTATAAATATTAACCAAAATAAAATGTCTCATTTAAAATTTAATCCACGCACCTTAATTTTGCTGTTGATGATATTGGCCATAACGGCATTCCGTTTATTGGTAACATTCAATTCAGATGAATTAAAATTTGCTAATTTCTCATCAATAGGAGCTGTAGCTTTATTTGGAGGAGCCTATTTTAAAGATAATTTAAAAGCATTTGCCTTTCCTTTATTAAGCTTATTCTTAAGTGATTTTATTTTATCGGCCACTATATTCAGCAAATACAGCAGTGGTTTTCTTTATGAAGGCTGGTATTGGACTTATCTTGCCTTTGCCTTAATGGTGTTGGTAGGTAGAACAATGTTAAAAAATGTTACTGTTGTAAATCTGCTGGCCTCAACCCTGGTTATTGTTTTTATCCACTGGATTGTAAGCGATATCGGTGTTTGGTATAACAATCCTGCATACACGCAAGATGTAGCTGGTTTTTGGGCATGTTTGGTAAAGGCAATTCCTTTCGAAATCAGATTCCTTGAAGGAACAGTTATTTATGGCGCATTGCTTTTCGGTGCTTTTGAAGTGCTAAAGGCAAAGTACCCGGTATTGAAATTACAAACACAAGAATTGTAGAAATATTCAATATTTGGTATAACTAAATATTAAAAAACAACATAGAAATCCTCTTTTGATTCGATTCAAAAGAGGATTTTTTTTAACTTAGAACTTTCGTCGCGCTCTTCTGAACAATCCGGATCAGCATTTTATAAAGACTATAGGTTTCTGATCCTGATGTTAAACAAAAACAGGATAACGCAAAAAAAATATTGATATGAAAGTTGTTTCCTTCTTACCGGCCGCTACAAAAATGATCTACGATATGGGTCTGCAGGAATATTTGCATGGCGTAACATTCGAATGCCCTAAAGAGGCTGCAGATCAGCCAAAGGTAGTACGTTGCATACTCGAAGGTAAAAACTATTCGAGTATCGAGATCGATCGGATATTTTCAGCTTCAAAAGCACAGGGTAAAAGCTTGTATTGGGTTGATGACGAATTACTGGAAAGCATTGCACCTGATGTGGTATTTACACAGGATATCTGCGAGGTATGTAATATTGATACCGTTTGTACAGAAACTGCAGTGATGAAGCTCAGTAAGCAGCCTACACTGGTACCATTATCACCTAACAACCTAAAAGATGTTTTCGAATGTGCCATAACCATTGCCAAAGCACTGGGGAAAGAAGAAGTAGCATTAAAATACCTTGCAGGCCTACAAACTAAAACCGATTACATATTAGACCAGCTTAGGGCCAACCGCGCACCTTTAAAAAGAATTATGCTGATGGAGTGGATTGAACCGATTTATAATTGCGGCCACTGGATTCCATTTCAGATTGCTGCAGCCGGTGGGGTAGATATGCTTTCCAATCCCGCAGGAGACTCTATCGTTACCCAATGGGATAAAGTAGTAAGATACAACCCGGAAGTTTTGGTAATTGCCCCTTGCGGTTTCGATCAGATCAGGAGTTTGGAAGAAGTGCAATTGTTGACTTCGAAAGCTGGCTGGGATAATCTTGAAGCTGTAAAAAACAAGCAGGTATACATTGCCGATTTTGATATGTTTACTCAACCGAGCATAGGTACATTGGTAGAAGGTATTGAAGCACTTGCATGCATGTTTCACCCCGAAATTTTTAAGGCGGACAAACACCTATCCAAAAAATTCATCAATTACAATCAATCAGTTAAAACACTAAAAATAGTGTAACCATATAAATTACAGCAATCACATTTATGAAATTAGTTGTTTTAACAGGAGCAGGGATCAGTGCCGAAAGTGGGTTAAAAACTTTTAGGGATGCTGATGGCCTTTGGGAAGGTTATAATGTATACGATGTGGCTACGCCAGAAGCCTGGGAAAGAAACCCAATACTCGTTCAGCAGTTTTATAATGAAAGAAGGAGTCAGGTTTTAGCGGCAATACCCAATCATGCACATTATCTGCTGGCTGAACTGGAAAAAGATTTTGATGTTGAAATTATTACTCAAAATATTGATGATTTGCACGAAAGGGCAGGTTCAACCAAAGTTACCCACCTTCATGGTGTAATTACCAAATCGCAATCCGATATCAAATCTGAATTAGTATATCCCATTGAGGGAGCTGAAATTAAAATGGGCGAACTGTGCGAACTTGGTTCGCAGCTAAGGCCCCATGTAGTTTGGTTTGGCGAAGCCGTTCCAATGATCGAAGTAGCAGCCAAACTTTGCAAACAGGCCGATATATTTGTAATTATAGGTACTTCATTGGCCGTTTATCCGGCAGCAGGCCTGATAGATTTTGTACCTTCTGTTATAGATAAATACATCATTGATCCGAAAACACCAGATGTAAAACGTTATAAAAACGTAATTAATATCGAAAAAAACGCAGTAGAAGGCGTTGCAGAACTAAAAGATATCTTATCAGATGCCAGGTAAAAAGATTTGCATTTTTAACTGGAGCGGAGGTAAAGACAGTACTTTGGCACTTCATTATGCCCTGCAAGATCCAACTATAGAAATCCGTTACCTCATTACAACGGTTACCGAAAAATACAACAGGGTTTCCATGCACGGTGTTAGAGAAGCCCTGCTGATTAAACAGGCTGAAAGCATAGGTATTCCGTTGTACCAGATCCGCTTGGGCGAAATGCCTGATATGGAAACCTATGATAGTACAATGAAGCATCACCTCACAAGGTTTAAAGAAGAAGGCATTACGCATTCCATTTTTGGTGATATTTTTCTGGAAGATTTACGTACATACCGTGAAAATAAATTGGCAGAAATAGGAATGACCGCAATTCTCCCTTTGTGGCAAAAAGATACCAAACAATTAATTGTAGAATTCTTAAACCTGAGCTATAAAACCATCATTGTTTGCACCCAGCAAAATCTCGAAAACTTTTGTGGAAAAGTAATCAGCCTAGATTTAATTAATCAATTGCCCGCCGAAATTGACCCCTGCGGAGAAAACGGAGAATTTCATACTTTTGCCTTTGAGGGACCAATTTTCAGGAATAAAATCGATTTTACAATAGGTGAGAAGGTATTTAGGACTTATAATACACCAGCAAAAAAAGAAGAAAATGAAGATTCACCATGCTCAACCACAGCACTTTCTGGCTTTTGGTATATCGACCTTGAGGAATAATTTTCCATTTCCAAAACATTTTGGCATCATTTTTTCTTTAGTACAAGTAATTAACTAAATCACACATCCAATTGAAACCTGTTTAGCGAGGTTAGGTAGCTGAACAAGTGTCATTTAAAAAATTAAAAGTTATGAAAAAGATATTGGTAGTAATCGCATTAAGTTCTTCAGTTTTATTTGCTTGTAACAACAAGGCAAAAGAAGAAGCTGCATTAAAGCAACAACAGGCCGAAAAGGAATTAGCAGTTAAAGCAGTAAAAGACAGTTTAAGGTTAGATAGCTTTAAAAAAGCAGAAGTAGCTAAAGTAGAACAAGAAAAAGAAGCTAAGCATCAGGCAGAATTAGCAGCAGCAAGAAGAGCAGGTGCAAATTCATCAAGATCTTATGCAAGTTCAGGTGGTAGCTCAAGTGCTGCATATGGTGGTACACAACCAACAGCTAAGAAAAAAGGATGGAGCGATGCAGCTAAAGGTGCTGTAATTGGTGGTGTTGGTGGTGCAGTTGGTGGTGCATTAATTGATAAGAAAAAAGGTAGAGGTGCTATTATAGGTGGATTAGTTGGAGCTGGTGGCGGTTATTTAATCGGTAGAGGTGAAGACAGAAAATCTGGTAGGGTACAACCTAAAAACTAATCTTTTTTAAAAGATATTAAAAGTCCTGATTTACATCAGGACTTTTTTTATGCCCAATAAAAAATGATTGATATATTTAAAGAAAAAAAAAGCATGACAGAAATCCCTACCATTGATAAAGGTCAGATCCAACACTTCGTAATGTTCTGGCTAAAACCTCAACTCACTAAAACTGAAATTGCAGATTTCGCCCATTTCTTCGAAAGTTTGAAACCAATTAAATACATTAAAACCATAAGTTACGGCTTGGCAGCCAATACACCTGTACGCCCGGTTACCGATAACTCATTTACCTATTCACTTACCATAACCTTTGCCAATATTGCAGATCATAATGCCTATCAGGAAGATAAAACACATTTAGACGCTGTAGAGAAGTTCTCTAAAAACTGGTATAGAGTGGTGGTGCACGATACTGTGCTTTCTTAATCTTTTAACCACAGATGCGCACAGATAAACACAGATTTATTTATGCGCATTTTTTGTATTATATAATTGACTTACAGATTTGTAAAACCATCAATAAATCCGTCATTTCAACCATAGATGAGAAATCTTTAAACTAAACTCAATTACCATTAAGAATAATATAATATCGACAAATCCGTCATTTCGACCGTAGCGGAGAAATCTTTAACTATACTAAAACTATTTATTCTAAATCACTATTTGAGAAAATTTTATTTCGATCGAATCGTCATTTAACCGTAGCGGAGAAATCATTTAATTGGCCTAAAATCTTTCAAAATTAGGTTGAAGACTGAAATACAAATAAAACTTACCATTCAAGTCCAAAATCCTCTAAACTTCCCATTTATTTGGCAAAAATGCATTAGAAAATTATATTCTGTTAGATAAAATAATGATCATTATATCAATCAGTTAAATTCGTTCAATTAAACAAATTTAGACCTTACAAGTCAAATATTAACATAGAATAAGGCTAAAAGTCAGAATTTAATTCTGATACAACACAAAAGACGCTATAAATCAATAACTTACACGCTAATCCATTAGTATTGATGCCTGTTATACGCAGCAGTAAAATCAGCGCGCATGAGTTTAAACTTAGACACTACTGTTTGTATAAACGCTTCGTCAATAATTTCGAAAACATCATTAACGCCCCCTCCACTCAAGTCTAGTTCGGCCAGTTTATAACTTTGCTCAAAAGTACCCTGCTCAAACTTGATGATGAATTTCTGGTTCATTGAAAAAATGGTAATCTTACATTCCGGGTGTGGAAGCTCCGCTACTACTCTCATTGTATTATGATTTAATTTTTTTTATATATCGATAGAAACCCCGTTTAATGTTCCCCAGCTATCTATAATAGCAAAACGGGCAAACAGTTCTTCTTTGTACCATTGGCGTTCCCTGGTGAGTTTAATCACATCCGAGTGATCAAATGATTTATAAGCATAATTTTTCATGCTATCTGCATCTGTCCAGATGGAAAATGTAGCCTGATCAAAAAATGGGTTTTCACCAATTCCGGCAGAGAGCACAAATCCCGGAGCATTTCTCATCGCATTTGCTGCACGTTTTATGTTTTGCCTAAACTCTTTTAACTTATTAAATTTAATGGCAGCACGGGTAATCACTGCTATTTTACCCTGATGTTGGCTTTTATTTTTTGAAATAATAAATGGCTGTTTACCTGACCATAAGCCGTGACTAGCTAAAGGATCTAATAACATTGTAAAATGCTCTATTCCAAAAAACCTGAACCACTTCACTACAAAAGAATTACGGTAAAAATGATCGCAATCGGCTCTATTGTCCCAGGTAGTGAGTACCGCCCAATGTTTATAATCTGGCGCAAGATCAACCTGGGCATCTTTTCCACTCCCCATTAATTTCCAAAATCTACATGTTTTTGTCAGCCATAAAGGCAACCTTAAAACAGCCATGCCGATAAATGCAAAAGGAATGGTTAAGCGATGAAATTTCGTGATGGTTAGGGCTACAATCATTAATTGAATTGATAAGGCTCAAAACTAATAATTTTAAAAATAGATTGTCGTTCAAATTTTCGTCATTAAATCACCTTTAAGCATGCATTTTGCAAATCATGATTAACTTTGACTTAAACGCATTAAATATGGCAGAAGATTTAACCATTACCCGGAACACATCAAAAGAAGAACAATACCAGTCCATCATCCCTCAAATTGAAGCACTGCTGTATGGCGAAACAGATTTTATTGCAAACCTGGCAAATGTTGCTGCTGCGCTAAAAGAACAATTTAATTGGTTTTGGGTAGGCTTTTACCTGGTAAAACATGATGAACTCGTATTGGGTCCGTTTCAAGGTCCGGTGGCCTGTACACGCATTAAAAAAGGAAAAGGTGTATGCGGAACTTCGTGGGCGCAGGCAGCAACCATTATTGTGCCTGATGTTGATGCGTTTCCTGGACATATTGCTTGTGCATCTGCTTCGAAATCAGAAATTGTTTTGCCACTCATTGTAAATGGCGAAGTTATTGGCGTTTTAGATGTGGATAGTGAAGTACTAAATAAATTCAATGATACGGATAGAGCTTATTTAGAGCAAGTTATGTCAATTATATTAAACAGATAGTTAATATTATTTTGAAGTTAAACCCTGAATATTACCACAATGAAGATGTTGTTGGCTTGGCCAAAGATCTGCTCGGAAAGGTTTTGTACACTAAAATAGATAATGAAATAACTGCCGGAATTATTGTAGAAACCGAAGCTTATTTTGGAATACAAGATAAAGCATCTCATGCTTATGGTGGCCGACGCACAAACCGCACTGAAACCATGTACAGCAAGGGCGGAATTGCTTATGTATACCTTTGCTATGGCATGCACAACCTTTTCAACATTGTAAGTTCAAAGGAAAATGATCCCCATGCAGTACTTATTAGAGGAATTGAACCTTTAATTGGCATAGCTATTATTGAGGAAAGAAGGAATATGCCGTACACAAAAGGTGCTATTTCTGCCGGGCCCGGCTCAGCTGCAAAAGCATTGGGAATTGACAGGACATTTAACACAAAAGACCTTAATGGGGATGAGATCTGGATAGAAGACCATTCCATAAATTATAAAGAAGAAGATATCGTTGCAAGCCCACGCGTTGGAATTGCATATGCCAAAGAACACGCTTTGCTGCCATGGCGGTTTTATGTTAAAGGTAATAAATATGTAAGTAAACCAAATAAGGCTTAATTTACAGAAACATTTTTGCACACTTCCTGTTGTCTTTATAAAACTAAAATAAAGATGAAAAACGAGAAAAACATAGCAATCCTTAAAGAAATGGCCGAAAGTGTGAGAACATGTATGTTTACCACATTTTCTTCATCAGATGAATTGGGTAGCAGACCAATGGGAACTGCAAAAATTGAAGACGATGGCAGTTTGTGGTTTTACACGAACGAATATTCGCCTAAATCAAAAGAAATTTCAAAAGAAAATAACGTGCTGTTGGCTTACAGCGATCCATCGAATAATACATACCTTACTGTTAAAGGAAAAGCTGAGCTAGTTGATGATCAGGTTAGGAAAGAAGCATATTTCTCTCCATTTGTTAAGGCATGGTTTCCTGATGGAGTTGAAGACCCAAGGTTAATCCTGATAAAAGTTACACCAGAAGAGGCCGAATACTGGGATGCTTCATCTTCAAAAATTGTGGTATTATTCAGTATATTAAAAGCAGTTGTTACCGGCGATACGCCAGATTTAGGCAAACACGATACAATTAAATTTTAATAATCATTAAATAAATAGAAAAGCAGGATTGGAAACAATGCCTGCTTTTTTTGTAGTTTTGAGCCAATGAATTTCGAAAATAACTTATCATTCGCGCAAACACTTGATGAAGCTGATCAGCTCCGTCATTTCAGGTCTCAATTTATATTTCCAAAGCATAATAATAAAGATTTTATTTACCTGTGTGGCAATTCTTTAGGGCTACAACCTAAAGTTGCAGCTGATGTCTTAAAAGGGCAGCTTGATAACTGGGCCAACTATGCCGTAGAAGGCTGGTTTGATGGAAATGAGCCATGGATGTTCTACCATAAGGAATTAAAAAAATTAATGGCACCTATTGTGGGTGCATTACCGGCTGAAGTTTGCCCAATGAATACCTTAACGGTTAATCTTCACCTGTTGATGGTAAGCTTTTATCAACCAAAAGGAAAACGTTTTAAAATTATTATGGAGGGGGGCGCGTTCCCTTCAGATCAGTATGCGATAGAAAGCCAGGTGAGATTTCATGGTTTCGACCCAAAAGAAGCGATTATAGAGGTTTTCCCTAAGGAAGGCGAAGAAATACTCCATACTGATGACATTTTAGCTAAAATCAAAGAAAATGCCGATGATATAGCTCTTGTGCTATTTGGCGGAATAAATTATTATACGGGCCAGTGGTACGACATGAAAACCATTACCAAAGCCGGCCATGAAATAGGTGCCATTGTGGGGTGGGATTTAGCACATGCGGCTGGAAATGTACCTGTGAAATTGCACGATTGGGATGTAGATTTTGCATGCTGGTGTTCGTACAAATACCAAAATTCAGGTCCGGGGGGCATAAGTGGTATCTTTGTTCATGAAAAGCATTTTAACAATAACAATTTAAATCGCTTTGCAGGATGGTGGGGCTACCAGGAGAACAAACGCTTTAAGATGGAAAAAGGCTTTATTCCTGAACCTGGGGCAGATGGTTGGCAAGTGAGCTGCACGCAGGTAATGCCCATGGCTTTATACCATGCCTCACTTCAACTCTTTGAACAAGCTGGATTTATTGAGCCTTTAAGGATCAAAAGTATAACTTTAACCAAATACCTTGAATTCATTATTAATAAAGTAAATAAAATATTAGGAGTTGCGCAATATAAAATTATTACCCCTAAAACACCAGAAGATCGGGGTGCTCAACTTTCAATTATCGCACAGCAAGAAGGTAAACTGATTTTCGATGGCCTGATGGCAAATCATGTACTTGGCGACTGGCGCGAACCAAATGTAATCCGATTAAGTGCCGTGCCTTTATATAATTCATTTGAAGATGTTTTTCTGGCAGGCCAAGCACTGTTGAAAGTCAGTTTAGATATTTTGAAAATAAAAATTTAAAAAATGATCAACTACAACCCTAAAGACTGGAGTACATTCATTTTTCATATTCACAAAAGCGATACGTTCAGAAAACTATGGCCATTGATGCTTGCTGTAGCTATTTTTTCGGGATTGGTTGCTTTTGCCGAATTGAGTTTTTTCCAACTTTCCAAAAGCAGCTATGTAACCAATGTTGGAATGATGCATAGTTTATTGGGCTTCGTGTTGTCATTGCTACTGGTTTTTAGAACAAATACAGCTTACGACAGATGGTGGGAAGGTAGAAAGTTGCTCGGATCTTTAACCAATGTAAGCCGTAACCTTGCAATGAAGATTAAGGCACTTAAATTAACAGATGAGGATGTTAAATTTTTCGAATATGGTATTCCTAAATATGCTTTCGGTTTAAAAGAGCACCTGCGTGGAAAAGTATATTTCGGAAAAAACAGTCTTTTAATCGAAGTTGAAGAAGGAAAACATATCCCAAACCAAATTGCCGGAAGCCTGATTAACAGACTATATGGTTTATTGGAAAAGGGTGCAATTTCACAAGAACAATTCATCGTGCTATCAAGCGATTTTAACCAGTTTACGGATATTTGCGGTGCTTGTGAACGGATTAAAAATACACCAATTCCATTTTCGTACAGTGCTTTCATCAAAAAATTTATTTTCATTTATGTGGTTACGCTACCATTTGGATGGGTATACAGTTTAGGCTATTTCGTTATACCAATTGTTCCCTTTATTCTCTATGTATTAGCAAGTTTGGAGCTGATAGCTGAAGAAATAGAAAACCCATTCGGCTACGATGCAAACGATCTTCCAGTGGATCAGATCTGCACGAATATTGAAAAACATGTAGGGGAGATTTTGGGCTGATGATTAAAATTGCCTGGCATCCGTTATATGCACATCCGCTACCTGAAGGCCATCGTTTCCCAATGTTGAAATACGAATTGATACCTGAACAGCTTTTGCATGAAGGTACGATAGATGAGCACAATTTATTCAGCTCTGAGCCAGTTACGGAAGATATCATTCTATTGACGCATCAAAAAGCCTATTGGGAGCAGTTAAGAGACTTGACACTTTCAGCAAAAGATCAAAGAAGGATCGGTTTCCCTCTTAATGCGCAATTATTGGAACGGGAATTAAGGATTACACAAGGTACAATTGATGCTGCACATTATGCATTAAACAATGGAATTGCCTTTAATGTGGCAGGAGGTACGCATCATGCGGGTAGCGATTGGGGCGAAGGCTTCTGCATGTTAAATGATCAGGCAATAGCAGCTAACTATTTATTAAATAATGGTTTATCAAATCGGATCTTAATCATAGATTTAGATGTACATCAGGGAAATGGAACAGCAGAAATTTTTCAATCAGAGCCTAAAGTATTTACTTTTTCGATGCATGGAGATAAAAATTTTCCTTTTAGGAAAGAAATTTCCAGTCTCGACGTTGCTTTAAACGATGGTGTGCAGGATGATGAATACCTTGCCATTTTAAAAGTAAACCTCAAAAAGGCCTTTGAACGTGCCAAACCAGATTTTGTGTTTTATTTATCAGGAGTGGATGTTCTTTCTACAGATAAGTTGGGTAAGCTCGCATTAAGCAAGGCTGCCTGTAAAGAACGTGATAGGTTAGTTTTACAAGCATGTAAGGATAAAAATTTGCCGGTTGAGGTAAGTATGGGCGGTGGTTATTCTACAGAAATTAAGGATATTGTAGATGCACATTGCAACACCTATCGCCTGGCTTTTGATTTATTTACTTAGGCAATGACGCAAAAACCATAATATCCTTATCTTCGCGGCAATATGTTGGAGATTATTTATCAGGATGAGCATTTAATTGCGATTAACAAACCTCATGGATTGTTGGTGCATCAATCACCAATTGCCAGAGATGCAACAGAATTTGCCCTTCAGTTGTTAAGAGATCAGGTTGGTAAACATGTGAGTCCGGTTCATCGTCTTGACAGAAAGACTAGCGGAATATTGTTATTTGCTTTCGATAAGCCATCTGAAATTGCTATGCATCAGCAATTTATGAATACTGAAACAAATAAAAAATACCTAGCTATTTTACGCGGTTTTGCACCTGATGCTATGGATATCGATTATCCTCTTGCAAAAGAAAATGGCACCATGCAGGATGCTTTCACTTCATTTATTACCCTACAACGAGCAGAAATCCCAGTAGCTTTTGGCAAACATCCAACCTCAAGATACTCATTGATAGAAGCCACACCAAAAACAGGCAGGATGCACCAATTAAGAAGGCATTTCAGTCATATTCTGCATCCAATTATAGGCGACAGGACACATGGCTGCAACAAGCAGAATAAATTTTTTAAAGATCAGTGGGAAATGACCACCATGTTGTTACACGCATCTGAATTGGAGTTTGCGCATCCGGTTACCAAAGAAAGAATCTATTTAAAAGCCACTATACACGATGAATTTAAGCGGGTAATGGATTTCATGAAAATGGCTTACTAACACAATTTTTACCCTTAAAATCTGTTTATATAACATCTATGATTAAATACTTACGTTTTACACTTCCAGTTTTAGCGCTTTTTGCAGCAAGTTGTTCTTCAGTTTATATGCCAAACGTTCCAAATACACCAATGTTAAGCAAACAGGGTGAATTTAGTGGTGGTGCACACATCTCTTTAAAAGGCAATGCCAGTGTTAATGGTGCTTATGCCGTTTCCGATCATATTGGTGTGCTTTTTAGCGGCTCAAGAATGAACAGTGAAAGAAAAAGTAAAGATTTCGGACACAAACTAATTGAGATTGGCGGCGGATATTTCGATACTTTTGGTCCGGATAACAATCGGATTATTGAGGTTTATGCAGGTGTAGGAAAAGGATGGAGTGACATTACCTTCCGCGATTATAAAAATGATGTACTGATTAGCAGCGAATTACAGGAAGTAGATTACAGAAAAACATTTTTACAGGTAAACTACAGCTCGAAAAAGAAAAACAACCTTCGTTTATTTGGCACAGATTTCCCGATCAATTATGGTACTGCACTAAGAATTAGCCATGTTAAAATGGATAGGTTCTTTTTAAATGGCGTTGTTCAGCCAAAAGAAGATAATATTTTCTTTGAGCCAGTTTTCTTTACCCGCATGGCGCTGAGTAAAACCTTTCAATTACAATATACCACGAGTAGTAATATCGGTTTGAAAAACCGTAAATACATGTCTGCAGGAAATTCGATCTTTACTATTGGTGTTGTGGTTAATGTTGGTGGAAAGTAATAGCTGCTGTCATACTGAATGTTATAAAGAGACGATGAGTAAAGGCTTTTTTTATAGACCATCACATACAGATTGCAAAGAACTATCATCTTTCCCGCGCAGGAGGAAATCTTTAAGCTTATTGCATTACGAATCATGTTTGGAATGACGATCACTCGATAATGATCAACGCTTAAAAACTCATTTGCTATTAAATAAATTAAAGATCAACCTTCAGTGCCCTCGTCTTGTTCTGAAACCTTAAAAACAATAGGATAGAAGCTGTTAACAAACCCAGGGTTAATCCGTACCAAATGCCATTAACACCTAAATCAAACTTAAATCCGAGTACATATCCGATAGGAATTCCTACTACCCAGTAAGCCAGAAATGTTATAAAAGTAGGAATATTTACATCACCGATACCACGCAGTACGCCTAAACCTACTACTTGGGTACCATCAAACAATTGAAAAAAGCCCGCAATAATTAATAACTGCGCTGCTATTGGAATAACGGCAGCATCTTCTGTATAAATGAATGGCATAATATTGTTTGCTAAAACAAAAATTACCGCTGTACAGCACATGAACAATAAAATAACATGATAACTGGCAATTGCAGATTTACGTAAATCATCAAAATTTTTCTTTCCAAAGTTATTACCTGTTTTAATGGTAGCGGCCGATGCCACCCCACTGGCAATCATATAGGTCATAGCGGCTAAACTAATGGCAATTTGATGCGCAGCCTGCTCTACAGCTCCAATTGTGCCAATTAATACTGCTGCACCACTAAAAGCACTAATTTCGAAAGAATATTGCATCGCAACAGGCATTCCGATTTTTGCAATTTTGATAGCCCTTAGCCTATCAATAAAAGTAGCTTTAAAACTGATGAGGTATTTTTTAAAATGCTTAGAGCGTAATACATAAAAACACATTACTGTTGCCATTAAAACCCTGTCGATTAATGTACTTAACCCTACGCCGCTAACCCCCATAGATTTAATCCCGAAAATTCCTTTTACGAAAATAATTCCCAGGATAATGTTGAGCGCATTTCCCCAGATGGAAACGAACATGGCTTGTTTGGTAAAGCCTAATCCTTCTGCAAACTGTTTAAAAGTCTGAAAAATCAACAATGGGATAATTGAAATTGATAAAAGATTTAAGTAGGGTTTTGCGTAACGTACAACTTCTGGAGTTTGATCAAGGCGATCGATCACGAAAAATATACCCAATTGAACCAAAATATACAGAAATATGCCTACACAGATATTAATGATTAAACTGTTGGATAAAAGTTTTCCGCATTCATCATAGTTCTGCCGTCCGTTTTCTTGTGCGATAAGCGGTGTTAATCCATAGGAGATACCCAGCCCAATTACTAAAATGAGCATGAAAATACTATTAACCAACGATACAGCTGCCAATTGAATGGTATCAGTGAAATGACCTACAATAATACTATCGGCCATGTGTACCAGCGTATGGCCAACCTGAGATCCTACAATTGGTAAGGCCAAATGAAGGTTTTCTTTATAATAAGGTTTATACTTGGTGTAAATTTTAGAAAACATAAGATTGCAAAGGTCGCGTTTTTAATGTTGAAATTACAGCTATGTAGAAAAGTTAATATAGAAGGGGTGGAGTTCCATTCTTCGTTTTCAAAGTATGCGTCTTGCTGAATTTATTTCAGCATTTATTTCAACGGAACAAATCGATTTAAAGATCCTGAAACGAGTTCAGGAAGACGATTATATCTTCCATTCTTAGTTTTCCAAGTATGCGTCTTGCTGTATTAATTTCAGCATTTATTTCAACGGAACAAATCAATTTAAAGATCCTGAAACAAGTTCAGGAAGACGATTTTACTGAAAGAAATTTTGTTATTAAAGATCCTGAAACGAGTTCAGGAGGACGATTATTATGTCTTCTATTCTTAGTTTTCCAAATATGCGTCTTGCTGAATTTATTTCAGCATCTATTTCAAAAGAACAAATCAATTTAAAGATCCTGAAACGAGTTCAGGAAGACGATTATTATATCTTCCATTCTTAGTTTTCAAAGTAGACGTCTTGTTGAATTTATTTCAGCATCTATTTCAAAAGAACAAAGCAATTTAAAGATCCTGAAACGAGTTCAGGAAGACGATTATATCTTCTATTCTTAGTTTTCAAAGTATGCGTTTTGCTGAATTTATTTCAGCATCTATTTCAAAAGAACAAATCGATTTTAAGATCCTGAAACGAGTTCAGGAAGACGATTTTACTAAAAGAAATTTTGTTATTAAAGATCCTGAAACAAGTTCAGGAAAACGATTTTATCTTCCATTCTTAGTTTTCAACGTATGCGTCTTGCTGAATTTATTTCAGCATCTATTTCAAAAGAACAAATCGATTTAAAGATCCTGAAACGAGTTCAGGAAGACGATTTTACTAAAAGAAATTTTGTTATTGAATATCCTGAAACGAGTTCAGGAAGACGATTTATAAAAATATTTTAGTAAATATTTACCTTACAGCAGTAAAATATTCCTCTTTTTCTGAGGTGTGCGATTTGATCACATTGGTCAGAATTAAATTAACCAATACTTTTTGTGCCTTCCGGTAAGAACTTCGTAACAGCTTACTAAATTCTTTTAATGTGATTTTTTGATTCTGTTCCAGGTATTCGAGTAGTTTTTTCTCATTTTCTGAATAAGAAATCAGTACACCATTGCTTTTATATTCCTGTTTAAGCACTTCAATAATTATTCTACTGGCCAAAACACTTTTATCATCAATACGGATATATGCCCACCACTTTTTCTGGTCATCAAGCGCGTAATGTGGCTTTGTATCACTTTCAGGAATATTTACAACAAGCACCAATTTATCATCTACATAAATTTCTTCAAAATAAGGCTCTATAGCTGGCTTGCAAAACTGGTGTGCAGAAGTTAAAATCATGTATTTTTCTTCTTCTTCTGATTTTACACCTTTTATAGATCCATCATCGGCCACACCAATTAATAATTTACCACCTTTATTATTGGCAAAGGCCACTAAACTTTTCGCTATTTTTTCGGTACTGGTAATGGTTTTCTTAAAATCGAGCATCACACCTTCGCCCTGCAAAATTAAACTCTTAATACTCGGCATAATCTAAAAATTAGTAAGCAACTCTGGGCGCTTCGCCCTGATGTAAGTTTCGGATATATACTTCATTCATAACAGTGGCGCAAAGCTCACCGTTTTTATTGGTAATTTCCATTGGATAAGCTTTTACAAATTTTCCAACGGTTTTTAATGCGTGTTCTGCTTCATTCAACATCTCATCACTTACAGTAATGGTAAAATACAAAGTAGAACGGCCCGGCTTTAAATATTGTATAGAAGCACTTTTTAGCCAAACACGGACTTTAAAACCCCGCCTTTGCATCAACTGATCGAATAATAGGGCGTAAAACGGATCGGTTGCGGCATAAATAGTTCCACCAAAAATAGATCCGTTATAATTCTTATTTAAAAAACTTTTACTCAGCTTAACTGTGCAGCTTCTAAATTCATTTTCAAATTTCTGAACCCAAATGCGCTGAAAAAACAATGGAGGGTAAAGGCGCATTACCCATTTCAGGGTATTTTGAGAAATAATCATACATACTAATATCAGAAAGTTTTGCCACCTTTTAAAGTCTTACACCGCTTGATTTGGTAATATTTTGGTAATTAAGCGTTGAATGTTATTATAGCTGGCATTCACCTTCGCGAACTTATCAACGAGCGATGTAGAATTAAAATAGTCAACAAGAAGTAAAAAAATTAAAACCAAATGATTGCATTGTTGTTTGGTTGATAGATAACAATAAAAAACTATGAAAAAAATAATCTTAAGTCTTGCTTTCGCGGGTTCTCTTATGATAGCCACTTCAGCATGCAATTCGTCAAAAAATATGGCTGGTTCTTCAGACAGTACAATGACGGATTCTACAAAAGTAATGGACAGCACAAAGACGATGACTGACACAGCATCGAAAAAAATGCCTGATACCACAACAAAAATGCCACCTGATACTACTAAAAAAAATCCTCCAATGTAGGATGATAAAAGCCACTCCAGAAATAGAGTGGCTTTTATTTTTATAAAATCTATTTCAAATATTTGGGTTATTGTGTACTTTCAGCCTTTAAACCAAATATTAAATGGATTCTCAAGCCAAAACCAACAACCGTAATGTAATTTTCTTAGTCATTGTAGCCGCTCTGGGTTATTTCGTTGACATTTACGACCTCGTTTTATTCTCTGTTGTACGTTTAAAAAGCTTTACAGATATCGGTGTTTCCGCAGAACACATGCGTACTGAAGGCGAATATGTAATCAACATGCAAATGTTCGGATTATTGATCGGAGGATTAATATGGGGCATTATTGGCGATAAATTTGGAAGAATTAAAGTGCTGTTTGGTTCAATTTTAATGTATTCTGTTGCTAATATTGCCAATGGTTTCGCAACTGATGTTCATACTTACGCCATTATCAGACTTATAGCTGGTATTGGCCTTGCAGGAGAGCTAGGTGCTGGAATTACACTGGTTACCGAAACTATGGATAAAGAAAAACGTGGTTACGGAACAATGGTTGTTGCGGGGATTGGCTTGTTAGGCGCAGCAGCAGCAGCTACAATAGGCAAACATTTCACCTGGCAAACCTCTTATTTTGTGGGAGGGGGCATGGGCCTTTTATTATTGCTTTTGCGTGTAGGCACCTTCGAATCGGGCATGTTTAAACACGCCGAACAAAGTACTGAAGTTTCTAAAGGTAATTTTTTTATGCTTTTTTCTGATCGAAAACGGTTTTTGAAATATCTCTCCTGTATTTGCTTAGGTCTTCCACTTTGGTTTATTGTAGGCATTTTAGTAACCCAATCACCAGAAATTGGAAAAGCATTGGGGGCGAAAGATTTACTTAATGCAGGTACGGGTATTATGTATACCTATTTCGGTATTGCCATTGGTGATGTGGTTTGTGGCTTTTTAGCACAGGTATTAAAATCAAGAAAAAAAACGGTATTAATTTTCCAAAGTCTCTCTGTGGTTACCGTCATTATATACCTTACCAGCACAGGTTTAACTGAAAGCACATTTATCTTAATTTGTTTGTTTATGGGGTTTGCCGTTGGCTATTGGGCAACTTTTGTAACCATCGCTGCTGAGCAGTTTGGCACAAATATCCGTTCTACCGTAACCACAACAGCTCCAAACTTTGTACGCGGGGCCTTAATTCCAATCACATTCGTATTCGAATTTTTTGTTCACCATTACAGTATAGTCCCAGCCGCATTTATCGTAATGGGTATTGTAACAGTTGTTGCTATGATTTCAGTTTCTTATTTGAAAGAAAGCTTTAATAAAGATCTCAATTATTTAGAAGAATAATTGATCGGCCATAACCAATGTCAATAAAATGTACTATCTAAACATAAATCAATATAGCTGCTTTAATAGCCTTAAATTTGTATGGAAATAGAAGGAGCCATCATGTTCAAAGAAGAAGTAGCAGCGCGTTATAAGCAAATACAGGATGAAATTTGTAGGGGATTGGAAATTGCCGACGGCAAGGGAAAATTTGAAGAGGAACTTTGGGAGCGAACCGGTGGGGGAGGCGGCCGTACGCGGATTATGCAAAAAGGAGCAATTATTGAAAAAGGTGGTGTAAATTTTTCTGCCGTTTATGGTAAACTGCCCGAATCAGTAAAAAAAGCTTTTAATGTTACTGAAGATGATTTTTTTGCAACTGGTGTTTCGATTGTAATTCATCCGAATCATCCATTGGTTCCGATTATTCACATGAACATCCGCTATTTCGAATTAAATGAAGAAACACGTTGGTTTGGTGGTGGAATAGATTTAACGCCGCATTATGTGTTTGAAAATGATGCCCGCTTTTTTCACCATAAACTAAAGCAAGCTTGCGACGATTTCAGCACTGATTTTTATCCGAAATTTAAAACGCACGCCGACGATTATTTCTTTATTAAACACCGTGAAGAAACCCGTGGAATTGGTGGGATTTTTTACGACCGACTAAAACCAGAAAATACCAACCTAAGCTGGGAACAGATTTTAGATTTCTCTGCAAATATTGGTGAAACATTTCTACCTATTTATACAGAACTGATTGACCGGAACCGTGATAAAGAATTTACCGAGGCTCAGAAAGAATGGCAATATCAACGCCGTAGCCGTTATGTTGAGTTTAATTTAGTTTACGATTCGGGGACCAAATTTGGATTAGAAACCAACGGCCGGATAGAATCTATTTTAATGAGTTTACCGCCGCAGGCCAATTGGGGTTATAATGTTCAGCCTGAGATCAATTCTGATGAATATAAAACCCAGCAACTGCTAAAAAAAGGAATTAATTGGATTTAGGATCAAAATAAAATAAGCGGTGCCGATACCTTATGAAAACCAGGTTTTAATTTCCCCATACGAAAATCATTTACAATGTTGTGTGCCATACGCGTTGGCTCAGGAATTCGATAATTCCCAACGCTATTTTTCATAATTTCCAAACTTTGTTCAGCCGTAATTAAATGACCGGCAGAAACATACACGGATTCGCAATTAATTTTTGTACGCAATGCAAAACCTAAGGTTTCACCATGACTGATGATTTCAGCAGTGCTTAATTTCTTATTTTCCGGAACATGGTTTTCGCTACACAAAAGGCTTTTAGCGCAACCAATTGAAGCCTGGTTTGCTAAAATTCCAAAATGTGAAGCAACACCCATGCGGCGTGGATGCAAAATTCCGTTACCATCCAATATAACAACATCGGGCTTATCATTTATCAAGGTCCAAACTTTTAATAGCGCCGGAACTTCTTTAAATCCTAAAAACCCTGCTTTATAGGGAAAACTGGTTTCGTAAGTTTCTAATGCAAATGATTTTACAACCATTCCTGGATAAGTTAAGATCACAATTCCAGCGTACATGGTTGTACTGTTTTTATTAAATGAAATATCTGCACCGGCAATGGTTTCTATTTTGTTAATTGGCTGAAACTTTAACTGTTTGGCTAATTCATTTTGATATGCGGTAGCATCTTCAAAGCTATAGTGATCGTACATGATTTTAGTACAAGGCTGGCTGTAAATTGTTTGTGTTATATACAGATATTGATCTAGTTAAATCTAGTCCTGCAAAGCTGATGAATACTTCAAATTTAATAGGTCTAGAACTCTTGGTGAGACTTTCAAATCAGATCGGAACTTCAAAACACCATTTATGAAATGTCTTTCTAATTCGTTTTTATTGGTTATTGAAAATGGTGTATTGAATATCATTGCTTTATAAAGTATTTTCTGACTATCATTATCAAAATAATGCACACAAATATCGAAGCTTACATCATCACCATTGGATAAAACTACATCGTAATTCTTAGTATCTGGATTAGGAGACAATGACTCAAATGTAATGGATTCAATAATTATTTCATCTATATAATGATGTATACCGTACTTATCGACCGTAACCTTATTTATTTTGTTTTTACTTAGCGTATTTATGCCTTTTAATGCAAGAAATATTAAAAGAGATAACAGAATTACTGATAAAACGAAAGTAGAAATTTTATATTCATCAGATAATTCCACAGACTTAATAATTATTATACTGAAATTAATTATTCCTAAGACTATACTTACGAAAATAAATGCCCCTAAAGCTTTCAGTATCAAAGTTATGTTATTTGATTTTATAGAAGTTATTTTTGAAAAATCATTATCATTAATATCCATATCGTTCAAAGTAGTAATTGAAATGCTTACGGAAGTAAATATACAAAAGGCATATTCAAAAATATATAATTTTATGTCTTATAATTAATATTATGTTAAGTTGATATTTCTTTTACCACTCCTTTCCAACAAATCATACGATAAATTATAGTCCTTGAAGCCTGCGGTTAAGTTCCTGTACCTTGTTTGTTGCTCCTTTTTTGGCGTAAATATCGATTAGCAACTGTACGGTTTTTTTATCATTAGGATTAATTTCATTTGCACGCTGTAAAGCAAATTGTGCACGATCAATCAGGCCTTTATATTTTTCATTTTTATCGGCATCGTTTTTACTCAAAGTTTCGTTCGCTGTATTGATATAAGCTAAACTCAACTGATACAAGGCATCAAAATAGTTCTGATCGGTAGATAATGCTTTGTCGTAAGCTAAAATTGCTGTAGAATTGTTTCCTCCAATTTGTTGCAGGTAACCATATAGAAAATAAAGCAATTTGCTTCCCTTCTCAACTTTCAGGTTATTTTCAATTAAACCTTGGGCTTTGTTATAGTTTTCGGTATCCAATAATAAATTAATGTAATCATTGGTTAAAAAACGGTTGAAAGGATTTAGCACTAAACCATCTTCTAAAGTTTTAATTGCAGTTTCGTTTTCAGATTTTACGACATACATCTGTGCCATCTTTTGGAAAACAGATGGATTTCTGATGCCATTTTCTTTTGCCCTTTTAAAATACGTTAAAGATTCATCATAAGCCTGAATATTCAGCGCGCAAATTGCGGTATTTAAAGCTAATGTGGTATCTGCTGGGAAATTATCACAAACTTCTTTTAAATCCGCATAAGCTTCTTTAAAATCATTATTGAAGTAAGCTTCATTGCCTTTATCCTGTTTTTTTATCAGAATATTATGATCTGATGCTTTAATTAGGCCTCCATTGTCATCATAGCGGTCTAAAGATTTTGCTTTTGTTACCGCTTCAATAGCCGCATCATAAAATTTGTTCGCATTATTCGGATCAGTATCTATTAAAGAAGCAAAAGATGTTAAATAAGATTTTATAGACCAGGTTTCGCCCCAATTTTTGGTTTTATTATCTTTTTCTGCTGATTCTATTGCTTTTAAGCCTTCTGTAATAATCGACAACTGCTTTTTTTCATCTTCTTTATTCGCGATTGATGCCTGAAGCTTACCAACTGAATTCCTGGCAATAAGAATCTGGCTTTTTTGAGCCATAGCATTAAAAGAGACGAAAATTAAAGCGGTCAATGATATTTTAAGGCAATTTTGCATAATTTGAACAATGTTGTAAAACCGTAATAATTGATAAAAATAAACATAAAAAAAAGAGCCCCGAAATTTCAGGGCTCTTTTTTTAAATCGATGATGAATAATTATTGCTTAGGTAAAGCGTCTAAACGTTTTTTAATGTCATCATAATTTTTAGTATCATTTCTAAATGCATAGATCGTTTTTAACGTTTCCAATGCACCTTGGTTTTTAGCGTCAACCTCTAAGGCTTTTTTATAAAAAGGAAGAGATTTATCTAATAAAGCATTCATTTTACCGGTAACTTCATTAAATTCTTTTACTTTTTTAGGATCGATTTTATTACGGTCTGCTTGTAATTTCAAAGCTTGCGTAAAATATATATTTCCCAATAAAACCTGATAATTTGGGTTATTTGGCTCTTTTGCTGCTAAAGCATTTAACATCTGCTCTGATTTTGCCGCATCACCCCTATTAATATAAATCTGGGTTTCAGTTTTAATCCACTCAGCATTGTCAGGAAATTTAGCGGTTGCTTCTTTAATCGTTGCCAATGCTGCAGTTGTATCTTTCTGTTTGCTCAAATTAGCATTAATAATTTCAGAGTAAAGATCTTTAGATTGAGGTGAATTTAACGAGATTACTTTTTTAAATTGAGTAATCATGTTAGGATAATCTTCAATGTTTCTAGCTGCGATACCTGCATTTAAATACATTGCTGTATCATTAGGATTGATTAACGTTGCTGCAACAAATTTTTCGTAAGCAGTTTTGTAATCCTTTTTGTTATAAGCAATTACACCACCATTTCTAACAGCATTGCTAATATTGGTTTCAGCTAAAGTGATGTTTTCTTTTTCACCACCTTTTGTATCTAATTTTTTAGCTTCAACAACTGCTTCCTGAGCAATTTTTAAGTTTTTATCAGCATTTGCTGTACTTGTTGAATCTAAAATAGCAGTAGAAGAAGCAAATAAAGCACGATAACTCCATGCCTCAGGCATTACTTTAGATTTTTCATCAGCAATGGCTTTATCTGTATGTGCCAATCCTTTTGCTAAAGATTCAAGCTTTTTTGCCAACGGTGTTGATGCACTTGAAGAAGTTAGCTGGAATAAACCCCAGTCGTTTTTCGCCGCGGTTACTTCACTTTTCTGAGCAAATGCAGAGCTCACCGCACCTGCTAGAACTATACTTAGAAATACTCTTTTCATAATTTTTATTCTAATCTTAATTTTAATTAATTTTCTTCTTCCGTTTCGTTATCTGAATCACCTTCTTCTTCGTCAGCATCTTCGGCTTCAGGAGTTGTATCGGCTTCAATTTCTTCTCCGTCCGTAACCACAACATCTGCTAAATCCACTGTTTCTTCCTCATCCTCTTCATGATCAATCTTCGTTACCGAAGCAATTTCATCATCACCTTTTAATGATATCAGGCGAACACCTTGTGTGGCGCGGCCCATTACCCTTAAAGCTGAAACAGGAATCCGGATTACAATGCCCGAACGGTTAATGATCATCAAATCTTCGCTATCAGTAACGTCTTTAATCGAAACTAATTGTCCGGTTTTTTCAGTAACATTAATTGTTTTTACCCCTTTACCTCCACGGTTGGTTACACGGTAATCTTCAATATCGGTACGTTTACCATAACCTTTTTCTGATACTACTAACACCGTAACTTCAGGATTGTTTACAGCAATCATGCCAACAACTTCATCCTGATCGTGTGCAAGCCTTACACCACGCACTCCCGTTGCAGTTCTTCCCATAGGACGAACGGTTTTTTCATTGAAACGGATTGCCCTACCTGATCTTAAAGCCATTACAATCTCACTTTCGCCATTGGTTAAGCATGCTTCCAATAATACATCGCCATCATTAATGTTAATGGCGTTAATACCGTTTACCCGCGGACGTGAATAAGCCTCAAGAGAAGTTTTCTTAATGGTACCTTTTTTAGTACACATAATGATGAAATTGTTCTCTAAATACTCCTGGTCTTTTAAGTTTTTAACTTTAATATACGCTTTGATTTTCTCTTCTTTCGGAATGTTGATGATGTTCTGGATCGCTCTTCCTTTACTGGTTCTTGAACCTTCCGGAATTTCGTAAACCCTCAACCAGAAACATCTTCCTGCCTCAGTAAAGAACAACATATAGTTATGGTTGGTAGCCACGAGCATGTGCTCAATAAAATCTTCATTTCTTGAAGTACTGCCTTTTGATCCTTTACCACCTCTACCCTGTGCCCTGAATTCGGTTGCCGGTGTACGTTTAACATAACCTTCGTGAGAAATCGTGATTACCACCTCTTCATCATCGATGAAATCTTCCATGCTCATATCCTCAGCCGAGTGAACGATAGTTGTTCTACGCTCATCTCCAAACTTCTGGCGGATTTCTGCCAACTCATCTTTGATGATCTGCATACGCAAACCTTCATCAGCCAAGATAGATTTTAAATGTTCGATGGTTTTCATTAACTCAGCATACTCTTCTTTAATCTTATCACGCTCTAGTCCTGTTAAACGACGAAGCGTCATATCCAGAATTGCACGGGCCTGAATATCGCTCAATCCGAATTTTTCCATTAAGCCTAAACGGGCATCTTCTGGTGTTTCGGAAGCACGGATTAATTTAATAACTTCATCTAAATGATCTAAAGCAATTAAATAACCTTCTAAAATGTGTGCACGTTTTTCGGCTTCTGATAATTCGTAACGGGTACGGCGAACAATAACATCATGGCGGTGATCTACAAAATGCACAATTAAATCTTTTAGATTTAGCATTTGCGGACGGCCTTTTACCAATGCAATATTATTTACACTGAAAGATGTTTGTAAAGCAGTATACTTATATAAGTTGTTTAAAACGATAGAGGCATTTGCATCGCGTTTAATTTCGTAAACAATGCGGATACCATCTTTATTGGATTCATCTTTAATGTTAGAAATCCCTTCCAGTTTTTTCTCGCCAACCAACTCAGCAGTACGCTCAATCATTTGTGCTTTGTTAACCTGGTAAGGAATTTCAGTAACAATAATTACTTCGCGTTCCTTAATGCTTTCGATTTCGGCTTTTGCACGCATTACAATACGGCCACGCCCGGTTTCAAAAGCTTCTTTAACACCTGTATAACCGTAAATAATACCACCAGTAGGAAAATCAGGAGCTTTTACAAACTTCATCAGTTCCTCGATAGTGATATCTCTATTATCGATATAATTTACAACACCATCAATTACTTCGGTTAAATTGTGTGGTGCCATGTTGGTGGCCATACCTACAGCAATACCTGATGATCCGTTAACCAATAAGTTAGGAATTTTTGCAGGTAAAACAGTTGGCTCCTGTAAGGTATCATCAAAGTTTAACTGAAAATCTACAGTATCTTTATTGATATCGGCAAGCATTTCTTCAGCAATTTTAGAAAAACGTGCCTCAGTATAACGCATTGCAGCCGGAGAGTCGCCATCAATGTGACCAAAGTTTCCCTGTCCATCTACCATCGGATAACGCAAGCTCCAATCCTGAGCCATACGAACCATGGTAAAATAAACAGATGCATCACCATGCGGGTGGTATTTACCCAAAACCTCCCCTACAATACGGGCAGATTTTTTATGGGGTTTATTACTGGTTACACCAAGATCGAGCATACCATATAAAACACGGCGGTGTACCGGTTTTAATCCATCGCGTACATCAGGTAAAGCCCTCGATACGATTACCGACATTGAATAATCAATGTAGGCCGATTTCATCTGCTCCTCTATATTAATTTGAATGATTTTGTCGTTCTGCTGATTTTCTAAATCTTCTGCCATAAATTATTATTCTCGTTACTTAAAACGATATTAAAAAAGGGTATTACTATAACCTTGCGAATTTAACAAAATTTAGCCGAATTAAGGCATTGTGGAAAAGTTTTGACCTTTGTTATAGGTTTTTTATTCCCGGTGAGATTTTAATTTATTGAAGGCCAGTTTAACGAGTTTACAGCATTTACAAAAAAAAATGGTTTATAAGTTTTTTTTTAAATGTGAGGTTCTATTTTCTGTGGCGGTCTGCAGTCCTGCTATCGCTGCAAGTCCTCACTCGTACCTCATTGCGGGCTTTCCGCTATATCAGGTTTATAAACAGTGGACAGTTTCATATTTAGATCTAAACCTCGCAGGTTTCAAAAACCTACTAGGTTTGTAATTGAGTTTGTAGAGAACTAAAATTTACATTGTTAACTAATTCTGATACTTTTGCTTTTCAACCTGATCTACGATGGCAAATACGAAGAAATCTGCAATGAGTTTTATTATGGTTACCCTCCTGATTGATTTTACAGGTTTTGGGTTGATTATTCCTGTTTTACCAAAACTTATACAGGATTTTACCGGAGGCGGTTTCGGCCTGGCTGCAGAGTATGGCGGTTGGCTTACATTGGCTTATGCATCGGTTCAATTTATATTTTCGCCAATTATCGGAGCAATGAGCGACCGGTATGGACGCAGACCTGTATTATTAAGCTCTTTATTCGGCCTCGGTATCGATTATATCTTTTTAGCCTTCGCCCCTTCTATCATCTGGTTATTTGTAGGCAGAATTATAGCTGGCATTACCGGTGCCAGTTTTACTACAGCGCAAGCTTACATTGCTGATGTTTCGCCGCCTGAAAAGAGAGCGCAGAATTTTGGTTTAGTTGGAGCAGCATTTGGCGTTGGGTTTATCCTTGGTCCGGTATTAGGAGGTGTTTTTAGTCATTTCGGCACTCGGGTTCCTTTCATGATTGCTGCTGGTTTATCATTAATCAACTGGCTTTATGGTTATTTTATATTACCAGAATCTTTACCTGTGGATAAACGAAGGGCTTTCGACTGGAAAAGAGCAAACCCGATTGGTTCATTGTTGAGTATTGGTAAATATCCTGCATTATTAGGCTTAATGGTAACATTATTCTTATTGTATTTCTCTAGCCACTCTGTTCAATCCAACTGGACATTTTACACGATGGAAAAATTTAAATGGGATGCTGCATGGGTTGGTTATTCGTTAGGCTTTGTGGGTTTGGTAATCGGTATTGTTCAGGGTGGGTTAATCCGGATTATTCTTCCAAAAATTGGAGAAAAGAAAGCTGTTTATTTCGGATTGATTTTATATGTAATCGGTTTTGTTGCATTTGCGTTTGCCAGTAAAGGCTGGATGATGTTTGCTTTTATGGTTCCTTATGGCTTGGCGGGTATCGGTGGGCCAGCGATGCAGGGGTTAATCTCCAATCAAATTCCGTCAAATGCTCAAGGTGAAATGCAGGGCGTTTTAACAGGATTACAAAGTTTAGCAGCCATATTTGCCCCTTGGGTAATGACACATATTTTCGCTTATTTTATTGAAGGGAAAGCACCAGTTTACTTTCCGGGCGCACCATTTATACTGAGTGCGGTTTTAACTTTAATCGGTTTGTTTATCTGTTTAAGAAGCTTGAAGAAATACCATTAAATTGAAAACAAGCGTCATTCCCTCGCAGGCGGGAATCTTAAAGCATTAGGATTCCCAAACAAATTAGGAATGACGATCAACTTAGTTTTTACGTAATAAAGTATCCTTTACAACAACTCATTTGCCAAATTTGCCAACTCACTCCTTTCGCCTTTATGTAAGGTAATGTGTGCATAAAGCGGGTGGTTTTTAGCATTTTCTATCAAGTATGAAAGCCCGTTACTTTCCGAATCGAGATATGGTGTATCGATTTGATAAATATCGCCAGTAAAAACAACTTTGGTATGTTCACCTGCCCTCGATATAATTGTTTTTACCTCATGGGGTGTTAAATTTTGGGCTTCATCAATAATGAAGAAAATTTTGGTAAGGGTTCTTCCACGGATGAAAGCCAAAGGAGCAATGGCTATTTTTTCGGTTGCAATCAGCTCATCAATCTTTTCAGTCATTTTATCATCGCCAATAAACTGCTCTTTAATAAAACGCAGGTTATCCCATATAGGTGCCATAAAGGGATCGGTTTTAGATTTTGCATCCCCTGGCAAAAACCCGATATCTTTATTACTCAATGAAACGATTGGCCGCGTAACATATATCTGCCTGAAGTTTTTGCGCTGTTCTAACGCACTGGCCAGAGCCAAAAGAGTTTTGCCTGTACCGGCATTCCCCTGAATACTTACGAGCTTAATTTCCGGATCCAAAAGCGCGTGAATTGCAAAGGCCTGTTCTATATTTTTTGGTTTAATTTTAAATATAGGGTCGGTAGAAACAGCAGAAATCGTTTTTAAATTATTGTTATAGAATACATTCGCTGTTTTCCTTTTATTTTTTAAAACGTAAAAATGGTTGGCATTTTTTGGAGGCAACTCAATTTCGCTGGCATCGATAAAGGGGTGTTTTTTTATCTCCTCTATAACTTCAACAGGAAAATCCGTTATCTCAGTTTTCCCGGCATAAAGTTCATCAACGTTTTTAATTTTACCAGTTTCGTAATCTTCAGCATTTAAATCGAGTGCTTTGGCTTTTAATCTCAGGCATATATCCTTCGATACCAAAACCACTTTTTTATCAGGATGCTCCTCTTTTAAACTTAGCGCTGCATTTAAAATCTTATGGTCGGTTTTTCCTTTCCCATACACTTCCTCAGCATCAACAATAAGCGGTTTTTCATTTAAAACTACTTTAAACTTACCTGCATCGGCACTTTTAAGTGCAATCCAATCGCTAATGAGTTTTTGTTTAGATGTTTCATCAATTAGGCGTATAAAACTTCTGGCTTCAAAATTCCTGGTGTCATTACCACTTTTAAAATTATCAAGTTCTTCTAAAACCTGGATAGGAATAGCTACGTCGTGCTCGTGGAAATTATTTATTGCATCGTGATCGTATAAAATGACAGAGGTATCTAAAACGAAGATCTTTTTTGATGGAGCGGAGATTGATTTACCTTTTTTGGCCATTTGGTAAATTTAATACTTTAGGAATAATAAGCAGAAAAATGAGTGCTTCTTTTTTGATTGCTGGAAAGTTTTTACCAAAATAAAAACGGGGACCTTCTTCTTTCGATTCAGTTCCCCGTTTTAACTTTAAAAACAACCTTAGTCGTATTTTAAAGCATCTAATTCTTGTTACTTTGATTTTTCCGTTATCGTTAGGTTTTGCAACTTTTGCGATCCGTGAAAATTTATTTCCAACTCTTCCGTCCGTAAACTTCTAAGTTTTCAATAAGCTCTGTTTGGGCCTGTGCGATTTTCTTATCGTCCAATCTTTCGATGGTTATATATATTCTTACTCGGTTTAACCCTTTCTGAAATTAATCGTTTTCCCTGTAAACTATCCGAAACAATTTCCCTTTCGGTTCTTTATCTCTTTTCGATTGTTTTATCAGAATTCAAAGTACTTCGTATTTGATATGATCTAATTTAGCATGAAAACGTTCTTTTGTCAAGAGAAAAATGAACGTTTTTATTCACAAAGTTATCCACCTAAAAACACTGTTTATCAACATGTTAAATATTTAAAATAGCTATTTATTTAATCTAATGGCATATTGTTTCATCTTATTAACAATTATTAAAAATGTAATTACAAACATTTCTTATCATTCTAGCAGTCAACGCATTAAAGTATTTCTGCTTAAAAGTTAAAAAAAAGCATAAAACTTAATTTTAATCGCAACAAAAAACTTCGCTATTATGTTATTTTTGTACATGCAGATTAGGCAACCCATTAGAAATGTACAAGACTTTTTATTGAGTACGTATTTTGCCGACGGGCTCCGAATAACCATTGGTGTACTGCTCCCCTCTTTAATACTGGCCCAGTTCGGTTTGCTTAAGTACGGCATGACTTTATCGCTTGGTGCATTATGTGTAAGTGTGGTTGATAGCCCCGGCCCTATGGTACACAGGAGAAATGCAATGCTGGTTACTACCGCGCTAATTTTCATCTTTTCGATTATTACAGGCCTAACCAATAAAAACCATTACTTCATCGGGTTTTTACTCGTGGTATCGAGTTTCGTATTTTCAATGTTTTATATCTACGGGCTCAGGGCTGCATCGGTTGGCACTGCGGTGCTGCTGATTATGGTTTTAGGTATCGATGATGTACGCCCCTGGCAGGATGTGCTACTACATGCCGTTATGGTGCTTGCCGGAAGCCTTTGGTATACCGGTTTGAGTTATTTTGTATACCGCCTCCGCCCTTTCCGTTTGGTACAGCAATCGCTGAGCGATTCAATATTGGAGGTGGCAGAATTTCTGCGGGAGAAGGCGAAGTTTTACCATCAGAACAACAATTACGATAAAACGTATTCCGATCTTTTACAACTCCAGGTTTCTGTACACGAAAAACAGGATGCAGTACGGGAATTATTGTTTAGAACACGCGAAATTGTAAGGGATTCTACTCCCGAAGGTAGATTTTTGCTCCTTGTTTTTGTAGATATGGTTGATCTTTTCGAGCAGGTTATGTCTACCTATTATAATTACCAGCAATTGCATGATCAGTTTGATAAGGCCGGGATACTTTCTGATTATGAAATGGCCATTAAAAGGATTTCTTATGCGCTTGATGATATTGCTTTCGCATTAAAAAGCGGTGGCACGCCTGTTGTATCAAAGCGTTTATTAATTGAGATTGAACGTTTGAAAATCAAGATCAATGACCTGGAGAAAAACAATCAAAACCAGGAGTACAACACTCTTGGCATTATTGCACTTAAAAACATAGAAGTAAATATTGAAAATATACTGGCCAGGGTTAAAACCATCTTCAGTTATTTTAAGATCAGAAACAGCAAAGATATCAGGCAGGCAGAGGTAGATACAGAGAAATTTATTACACGGCAGAAATTTGATTTTAAACTATTTACCGAGAATTTAACCTATAGCTCTTCCACATTCAGGCATTCGCTGAGGGTTACCGTGGTAATGCTTTTGGGCTTTATTGTTTCGCTGATCCTCAATTTTTCACACAGTTATTGGATTCTGCTTACCATCCTGGTTATCTCAAAACCAGGCTTTAGTTTAACAAAAGAACGCAATTATCAGCGTTTAATTGGTACTACAATAGGTGCGTTTATTGGGATGGGCGTGTTGACTTATATTGATGACAGACACACCTTATTTGTAATTTTGCTGATCTGCATGGTGGGGTGCTACAGTTTCCAAAGGAAAAATTATGTAGTAAGTGTGCTGTTTATGACACCTTATATCTTAATCCTTTTCGATTTTTTGGGTATGGGATCAATTGCGCTTGCCCGCGAGAGAATCTACGATACTTTTATAGGTTCAGGAATTGCGCTAATAGCCAGTTATTCTTTGTTCCCAACCTGGGAGCATGAAAAACTAAAAGAAGCCATGCTGAATATTTTAAGGGCCAATAAAGCATATTATGCGCAGGTAATTAAACTTTATTTCGAAAAGAATTATAACAGAACCGAATACAAGCTTGCCCGCAAAGAAGTTTATGTTAGCACCGCAAACCTGGCTTCTCTATTTCAAAGAATGTTTTCAGAACCAAAAAGCAAACAATTATTTATTAAGGAGGTGCATCAATTTACTGCATTAAGCCACCTGCTGTCATCATATGTGGCAACACTTTCTTTATATAATAAAGAACATCAGTTCATTTTTGAAAGTTTCGACGCTTTAAAGCCAATTGCCAATAACACAAATTACCTGCTGGATACTGCTATTGATAATTTGATACAAGGCACCAGTACAATAGATAATGTTCCACTCATCAGGTTAAATGATACTGGCTTAGCCATAAAAAAATGTGAAGATTTAGTACCTGAACAGTTCGACCTGATTCAAAAGGTAGCGTACGATATCTATAAACTATCGGTAAAAATTAAAATTTAATTTACCATTTCATTACTTCCATTAACCATTTTCAAATCGATTTAGCCAGGATGAAATTTTGTGGTAACAAAACCCGCATCAAACAAAGGCCTTTGTGATTTGTTAACTCTTCACATTAATATATCATTATGGAAAAGCTATATACAGCTGAAGTTACAGCTACTGGAGGAAGAGACGGACACATCAAATCAAGTGATGGAATTTTAGATTTTGAATTACGCAAACCTAAAGAGCTTGGTGGCCAGGGCGGGGCAACTAACCCTGAAGAACTATTTGCAGCAGCCTGGGGACCATGTTATTTAGGTGCATTAGGCTCTGTTGCAGAACGTGAAGGTGTTGATGTTAGTGAAGCAAATGTGAAAGTATTGGTTTCATTTAATAAAGACGGAAACTCATTCGTATTATCTGCAGATCTGGATGTGCATATTCCGGGTATTTCTCATGAAGAAGCACAAGCATTGGCTGATAAAGCACACAGGGCTTGCCCATATTCTAAAGCAACAAAAGGAAATATTGAGGTAAGAGTAACAGCAGTTTAAAAAGATACTGATTTACTTTTTAACATGGTGTCAGATGGTAACATCTGACACCATTTATATTATACGTGGCATTGAATCATCATTGCACACCAAAATTAATTTATTTCTTTATTAAACAGCTTCTTCAGCAACCCTTGTATTGGCTGGTCTGCCATTTTTAAAAGCGTCGCGGGTTTTTAATCCTAACAATTCGAACATTGCCATATCATCTACAAAAGCAGGATTTGGTGTCGTTAACAATTTATCTCCTGCAAAAATAGAGCTTGCACCTGCCATAAAGCAAAAAGCTTGTTCCAATGTGCTCATTTCGTTTCGGCCTGCGGATAAACGCACTACTGAATTTGGCATTACAATACGCGCTGTAGCGATCATTCGCACCATATCCCAGATTGGAACACGAGGTTGATTTTCCAAAGGTGTTCCTTTTACCGGAACCAAAGCATTAACTGGTACGGATTCAGGGTGTTTTTCCATGTTGGAAAGTGTCTGCAACATCGAAACCCTGTCTTCTACCGTTTCACCTAGGCCAATAATACCACCGCTGCAAACCGTTAATTTAGCTTTACGTACGTTCTTAATGGTATTTAAGCGATCATCGTAAGTTCTGGTAGAAATAATCCTTTTATAATCATCTTCTGAGGTATCAATGTTGTGGTTATATGCATATAAACCTGCATCAGCCAAACGTTGCGCCTGATTTTCGGTAAGCATACCTAAAGTACAGCAAACCTCCATATCCATATCGTTTACGGCTTTAACCATTTCAATAACACGGTCAAAATCGCGGTTATCGCGTACTTCGCGCCAGGCAGCACCCATACATAAACGAGATGCACCACCTTCTTTTGCCTTAACCGCAGCACTAACCACCTGGCTAACCTGCATTAATGGCTGTACCTCCAGTTCGGTATGGTAACGCGCCGCTTGTGGGCAATATGAGCAATCTTCTGCACAGCCACCGGTTTTAATAGAGATTAATGAACTTACCTGAACTTCATTGTAATCTTTATTTTCTCTATGGATGCTGGCAGCTTCATAAACCAGATCTAAAAATGGTCTATTATAAATTTCGTATATTTCTTCTTTTGTCCAATCGTGTCTTGTTGTTTGCATCGGGATCAGATTTTACAGATTTAATTTATGTAGTCTTAGTTAAATTTACAAGGGCTCCATTCAGTTTGCAAGCGTTAATTCTTGCACCTAAATTAAGTAAACCCTAATTATAGTAAAAGTTTGCTGGCCAGCCCTAAAATCAATAGGAAACCAAAAACGTCGGTAAAAGTAGTAATAATTATAGATGATGCAATGGCAGGATCGATACCCACACGTTTTAAAATAAGCGGAATTCCGGCACCGGTAATGCCTGCAATAACCAGATTACCCGTCATAGCCAGGAAGATAACCAATCCAAGCAGTGGATTTCCGTCGAAAAAGTAAGCAAAAATAAATACGATTAATCCATTGGAAGCACCATTGATCAAGCCTACCGTAAATTCTTTCAAAACCGTTCTATAAGCTTGTTTATCCGTTAAATCGTAAAGAGAAATACGCCTAACCGTTACAGCAAGCGCTTGCGTAGCGGCATTACCGCCCATCCCTGCAATAATAGTCATATATGCTGCTAAAGAAGGGATTAACTTAATTGTTGGATCGAAGTAACGCACCACGGATGATGCTAAAAAGGCAGTTCCGAGGTTAATAATTAACCATGGCAAACGCGATTTTACAGCTTCTACCCAGTTCCCGCTTAATTCCTCATCTTCTGATACCCCTGATATTTTCAATATATCTTCAGTACTTTCAGCCTCCATCACATCAATCACATCATCAAATGTTACCCTGCCGAGCAATTTTTGATGATCATCAATAACCGGGATACTGGTTAAATTGTATTGAGAAATGAGGTTGGCCACCTCTTCCTGGTCGGTATCGGGATGCACATACACAGCATCTATCTTAACCAGTTCGGTTATTTTAGCATTGTGTTTTGCTTTGATAATATCTTTTAACGAAACTATACCTTTAAATATCTCCTCATCATCCACTACGTAAATGGTATAAAACTCCTCCATTTCTTCGCTCTGGCGGATAATCTCGTCGATGGCATCTTTTTTTGTTAGGTTGATGTTTACACAGATCAACTCTGTATTCATCAAACCACCGGCAGTTTTTTCGTCGTAAGTTAAAAGGTTGCGGATTTCGGAGGCATGATCTTCGGTAAGATCTTGTAAAATTTCCTTCTGTTCATGATCCTCCAACTGAGAAATGATGTCGGTTGCATCGTCGTAATCCAGTTCTTCAACAATTTCGGTTCGTTTATCGGGATGGAGCTCAAAAAGTAAATCTTCCGGATGGGATTCTTCATCCATCTCCGAAATGATCTCCGAGGCTATTTCCGCAGGAAGCAGGTTTATGATATGCCGCTGTTCGGATTTATCCAGACGTTCGAAAAGAATCGCAATTTCTGACGCATGGTATTCCTCTAAAACTATTTTTAATGTCTCATCACCAGCTAAAATTGCATTTTTAACTTTGAGAACGTCGCTTTTATCTATTTCGAATGACTGCATCTATAACCTTACCAAAATGCCCTAAAGCTACAAATATTAAAAATTGATTTTATAAAAATTTGACCTTTGTCCAATTAAAGTTCTGACATTTTAGCCCTTAAATCCATCTTAGCATGTAAAATCCTAGCTATTTCAATTTCTCCACTCTCAATTATCCGATAAAAAATGATATGTTCACCTGATTTGAATCCTAATACATTTTGATTTGTTTCCTTATAATTCCTACCTACCCCTGGTTTTTTAGCAATTTGAGTACAAAATCCAATTAGTAGTTTATAGTATTTGTCTGCTTGATTTTCAGACCAAACATCATAAGTATAATCCCAAATTTCACTTAAATCTTCAAGCGCTTTGTTACTAAAAGAAAAGCTACCCATCTTTCCTTTTTTTGGCTTTCAACATTTCAAGGTGTTTTTTCTGATCAAAATCCTTCACTATTCCACTATCAATTCCAACCTGAAGGGCTTCTCTTAAAATTTTAATCTTATTCTCTTCTTCTTCCAATAACCTTAATCCTGCGCGAACAACTTCGCTTGCATTTTTAAATCTTCCTTCAGAAATCCTTTCATCAACAAACTTTTCAAAATGATCTCCTAAAGCCATAGATGTATTTCGTGCCATCGTTGTAATATTAATTCAATTAAAGTTACCAAAAATTGGTACATTATAAAATTAAAAATTATTTAAACCAACCTTTACGCCAAAAGTAAATTACCTGTATAACAGCTATCACAGCCATCACAATCCAGGTGTATAAATAACCATGTTCGGCATATAGTTCCGGCATGTTATCTTTCAATATTTTTCCGGTTGCGGGGTCTTCCCTGCTAAAATTCATTCCATAAATACCGGCAATAAATGTTAAAGGGATAAATATGGATGATATAATGGTTAATACCTTCATAATTTCATTCATCCGATTGCTGATGATGGATAAATTCATGTCGATATTTGCCGAAGCAATCTCTTTGAGTGATTCTATGAAATCAATAATCTGGATACAATGATCGTAAGCATCCTTCATATAGGTTTTTGTGAGATCGGAAATTAGCGGACTATCGGTGCGGATAATATCATTCAGTTTATCGCGCTCGGGCCAGGTTACTTTTCTAATGGTAATCAACGATCTTTTGATGGCTTGTGTATCATACATAATCCGTTTATCAGGATGATCGTATAAACGGTCTTCAATCGCATCCAGCTCTTCGCCCCAAAAATTCAGTAGTGTAAAATAATTATCTACAATCACATCCATGATGGCATACATTAAATAGCTGCTGCCACCAATCCGGATATTGCCCTTCCCTATTTCCAGTCGCTTTCTTACCGGCTCAAAACAATCGGCATACGTTTCCTGAAAGGTAATAAGCGTTCGTTCAGATAAAATGAAAGAAATCTGGTCGTTACTGAGCACATTTTCATCATTTAAAAAAAGATGTCTGCTTACCGAAAAGATGTACTTATCATTATCGTACTCATCCAACTTCGGTCGTTGGTAAGAGCTTGTAATATCTTCCAAAACAAGCCTGCTGATATCCAACTTGGTATACAGCGTTTCAAAAATATTGGGATCGGCAAAACCTTTAATATCGAACCAATAATAAAAATCAGTATTTTCAGTCAGCTTATCAATATTGTTGATATTCTCAAGCTCCGTTTTTTTGTAACTTTTATCGTTATAAGTATGCAGTACAATTATTGGCTTTAGTGCATCTTCATCTATAGCGTACAGGCCCGGACTGGTACCCGGAGCTGGAACTTTATAGTGTTTGTGTCGATTACGAGGTTTGTTTTTTCCCATCTGCTACAAATATAGTTTGGCCTGCGGGCCCTGGTTAAACAACAGATCAACCACGCTTAAGTTGGGCAGAAACTGATGTCTATCTTCAAAAACCTGATAATATGGCTTATTGTTTACAATATCATCTTCTTTTTTAGGATTCATAATCGTGCGGAAATCCAGCTCAGGAGCAATATCATCATAATACTCGGGCGTAACCTCAAAAGCTTTGTTCAGTTTTAACTTTTTACTTAACCATTCTACCAGTTCGAGGTTGTAATCGAATAAAAATTCGAATTTGTTATTGTAAAAACGCGACAACTCATCTTCGTAAAATTCAAAATAGGCCGAACTTCTATAACAGCTTTCCAAACTTAACCAATGCAAACGCTGCCACTTAAAATCGTAGCTAATCCTCACATCTTTCATTTTCGTATGTGTTTTAGAGCCTTTAACAACCGGAACAGTGATATCCAATTTTCCGTTGGGCGAATAAATACTGGCCCTGTTGCGGTAGGTCTGCTTGGCTAAATGTTCATGTTTTTCGATTAAAAAATCTGTTCCCAGTTTTTGCAATAAACTAAAATAACCCACCGGTGGAAGATAAAATAATGGAAGTATAGCTGTATTCTGCATTTGAAAATTTATGTTTGTAGCTGAAACGTTTTAAAAATAATGATTAAAAGAGGGATTGCGCACGTTGGCGTATTTTTTTTATACCTGTTGTCGCTGCTCCCTTTGCCTTTGCTGTTTTTTTTTGCAAGATTACTATATTATCTGCTTTATTACGTAATAGGCTATAGAAAAAAAGTTGTCAGGCAGAATTTAACCTGTTCTTTTCCTGAAAAATCACCTTCAGAAATCAGGGTAATTGAAAAGAAATTCTTTCTGTACCTCGCCGAGCTCATTTTTGAAATCATTAAAATGACGAGCATCTCCAAAGCAGAAACTTTAAAGCGCATAAAGTTTACGGGCCTGGAGCAACTGGAAAAACATTTTAAAGCGGGCGAAAGCGTTTTGGCCTGTACGGGCCATTATGGCAACTGGGAGTTGGGTACCTTAGCTTTAGGACTTAACATTTCTGCCAAAACAATGGTTATTTTTAAACCGATATCGAATAAAGTATTTGGCAAGTGGTTCGATTATGCACGAACAAAATATGGCAACATTTTTATCGCAATGCGGCAAACGCTTCGTGGTTTGGCAGCCTATAAAAATGAACCTACCCTATTGTGTTTTGCAAGTGATCAATCGCCAACAAGAGAGGAAACAAAATATTTTGTAGATTTTCTAAATCAGCCAACCGCTGCTTTACTGGGGGTAGAAAAAATTGCAAAATCGACCAAAAGGCCCATCTACTACTTTAAGGTTAAAGTAATTAAAAAGGGTTATTACCATATTGATGTGCTGCCGATGTGCCTTGAGCCAGAGCTGATGCAGGATTTCGAAATTACCGACTTACACTTTAAGTTTTTAGAAGATATTATTAAAGAACAGCCTCAATACTGGCTTTGGAGCCATAAACGCTGGAAATTTAAACCCGAATAACAAAGAATGAAGCCATCAGTAGCCATTGTAATTTTAAACTGGAATGGAAAAGCATATTTAAAACAGTTTTTGCCCGGAATATTACTTTCCGAATATGATAACCTGCAAATAATTGTGGGTGATAATGCCTCAACAGATGATTCTGTGGCATACTTACAAGAAAACTTTCCAACGGTTAAAATTATTCTTAACGACCAGAATTATGGTTTTGCAGGAGGCTACAATAAGGTTTTAGAACGTGTTGAAGCCGATTATTTCATTCTACTCAATTCGGATGTTGAGGTGATCCCGAATTGGATACAACCAGTTATTGACTTGATGGAAAGCGATGCACAGATTGCAGCCGCGCAACCAAAAATAAAATGGCAGCTTAACAAAAATCAGTTCGAATATGCAGGTGCGGCCGGTGGCTACCTGGATATTTATGCTTACCCTTTTTGCCGGGGAAGAATTTTTAATGTTTATGAGTTAGATAGCGACCAGTACAATGTTGAACAAGAGGTTTTTTGGGCAAGTGGTGCGGCTTTCTTTATTAAAAGTAAATGCTGGACAGAAGCAGGCGGTTTGGATGCAGATTTGTTTGCACACATGGAGGAAATAGATCTCTGCTGGCGTTTAAAAAACCTGAACTATAAGATAATGTACTGTCCGGATGCCGAAGTTTACCATGTTGGCGGTGGAACTTTACAAACAGAAAATCCTTTTAAAACATACCTCAACTTTAGGAACAACCTGATTATTATGCAAAAAAACCTGCCTGCTGGTGATGCTGTTTTCAGGATAACAATCAGAATGTTTATTGATTTTATTGCCTGGTGGCACTTTTTGCTGAGCGGGAAACCTAAATTTACCCTGGCGGTAAGCAAAGGGCATTGGCATTTTGTTAAATCATTATTCAAAACAAACAAAAAGCGTAAAGCATTTCAAAAAGCATACCCCCAACATACCGGTGTGTACAATAACAGCATTGTTTGGGCTTTTTTTATCAAAAAAATTAAGTATTTCACTCAGTTAAAGTAAAATCGACACCAATTATGTGCGATTTTGGTCTCCTGCAACCATGCGGCTAACAACTACAAGCGATTTTGGTCTCCTGCACAAATGTAAAGGCTAATTTTATGCGATTTTGGTCTCCTGAAAACTTGCGGTTAATAATTACACGCGATTTTGGTCTCCTGCACAAATGTAAAGGCTAATTTTATGCGATTTTGGTCTCCTGCACAAATGTAAAGGCTAATTTTATGCGATTTTGGTCTCCTGCAACCCTGCGGCTAATAATTACACGCGATTTTGGTCTCCTGCACAAATGTGAGCACCTTAAAATTTAGCTATTATCTTAAGCGGGGGCCTTACACTCCACTAAAAATGAGCACTATTACAATCAGGTCTTTAATCAGCTGCTCAAAATCAGATCAGCAAACTTTCAATAGCCAAACGGTAACCCTTCATACCAAAGCCTGTTAAAACACCCTGGCAGTTTTTACCTGTTAAAGAAACATGACGGTATTCTTCGCGGGCATAAATATTAGAAATGTGCACCTCAACAACAGGCGTAACAATTGCGGCAATAGCATCTGCAATGGCTACAGAGGTGTGCGTATAGCCGCCGGCATTAAGTATTATGCCATCGCAGCTAAAACCAACTTCGTGCAGCTTATTAATAATTTCACCCTCTACATTACTTTGGTAATAGCTTATTTCGATAGCTGGGTAAACGGTTTTTAATTCTTTAATATAATCCTCTATACTCGTGCTACCATAAATAGATGGTTCGCGCACGCCTAATAAGTTTAAGTTTGGGCCGTTAATAATTTGTATTTTCATAATATAATGTTGTAACGTTGCAATGTTATAAAAAATCTCAAATAAAAGCATGCTTTGGCAATCATATATTAAAGGATTTAAATCATATTTAAAGCTCGAACGTTCATTGTCTGGCAATTCTGTTGAGGCCTACCTTAGTGATATAGATAAGCTGATTCAATACTTCGAATCTATAAATCAAGAACCAAAACTAACAGATATTAGCATTGCACAATTAAAATCATTCATTACGTGGCTAAACGAATTGGGGATGCAAGCCAGTACACAAGCGCGGGTAATTTCGGGTTTAAAGGCTTTTTTTTCTTATTTGATGCTCGAGGAGGTGATTACAAACGACCCAACAGCCCTGATTGAAACACCGAAGCTAAGCAGGAAACTCCCCGATACGCTGAACATTTATGAGATAAACGAACTCATTGCCGCAATAGATGCTTCCAAGCCTGAAGGAATGCGCAACAAAGCCATTATGGAGGTACTTTATGGTTGTGGTTTAAGGGTGACAGAACTTACCGAACTAAAAATCTCTAACCTATTCCCACAAATTGAATTTATAAAAGTAATTGGAAAAGGCAATAAAGAGCGTTTGGTACCCATTGGTGGTGTGGCTTTAAAACTGCTTGATATTTATATAAATGAAGTACGGGTACATGCCAGCATCAAAAAAGGGAATGAAGATTTTATTTTTTTAAACCGCTTTGGTGCTAAATTATCACGGATTTCGATATTTAACCTGATCAAAAGCCTGGCAATAACCACAGGTTTAAAGAAAACAATCAGTCCGCATACCTTAAGGCATTCATTTGCAACGCATTTAATTGAAGGTGGTGCCGATTTACGTGCTGTACAGGAAATGCTGGGCCATTCGAGTATTACCACTACTGAAATTTATACGCATATGGACAGAGATTACCTAAGAGAGGTAATTACGCAGTTTCATCCGAGAGCATAGAGAAATGTAGAATAGCAAATGCTTTGATTATAGATCCTGAAACAAGTTCAGGAGGACGAATGAGGTGAGGATAGATCCTTAAACAACTTACTGCAGGCGAATTAAGTGAGAATATATCTTGAAACAAGTTCAGAAGGACGAATGGAGCAAATTTATATCATTGTTCAGTTACTCCAATCTTCTATCGGCTACCATCCCAATTTCCGCCCTTATCATTCTGTCTTTGCCCTGCATATCCTGTCTCAACTCAATATGTAAAAAGCCCTTTTCCTTTAGCATGTCAACGGTATCATTCCCCAGGTATTCATTAATTTCAAAAAACAATAATCCCTTAGGTTTCAGGTTCGTTTTGGCAAAGTCGGCTATCGCTTTGTAAAAGATCAGCGGATTTTCATTGCTTACAAACAGGGCTAAATGTGGCTCGTGTGATAGCACATTGTGATGCATATCGGCTTTTTCTAAATCTCTGATATAAGGTGGGTTACTTACAATGATGTCAAATTTTTGTTCAGTACTATAAGTTAAAATATCTGCTTCGATGAAATTGATTTCAACTCCCATTTTTAAAGCATTTTGCCTGGCTACAACAATTGCATCGGCAGATACATCCAAAGAAGAAACTTCGGCATTTTGCAAATGCTTTTTAAGCGTTATAGGTATACAGCCAGATCCTGTTCCGATATCAAGTACACTAACTATCTTACCATTTTGAACCGAGCGCTGTGAATTGCAAACTGAAATCATCCAATCCACCAGTTCTTCCGTTTCAGGCCTTGGGATGAGCACATGCTCGTTAACCTTAAATACCGAACCATAAAAATGAGCTTCTTCTAAAATATGCTGTATAGGCTTACCAATCTCAAGGTCGTTTAAGATACTCAGTAGTTTTTGCATGTTGATGAAAGGGATATCCGTTTCCTTCTGCATAACCTGTTGATTTGGAGAAAGGCTTAAAACATGTTCAGCAGCAATATTGAATAGTGCTTTAGCTTCATTGCTTTCGTACAAAGGTGCTAGTTCAACCTGGTAATGTGCCGCTAATTCTCCGATCTTCATGCGCACAAAATTACTTAATTGAGATGACAACAGATCTCTTTTGATAAGTCCGTGACTCTTTTTTTACTACTTTTGCCCCAATGAGCGATGAATTTTATATAAAACGCTGTTTGGAGTTAGCAGCCTTAGGCATCGGGAACGTAAGTCCAAACCCAATGGTTGGTTGCGTAATTGTGGCAAATGGCAAAATTATAGGCGAAGGTTACCATCAGCAATATGGAAAGGCCCATGCAGAGCCCAATGCGGTAAAGGCAGTATTCGATCAATATGGAACAGCGGCAGAAAGCCTGCTTAAACAAGCTACAGCCTATGTTAGTCTCGAACCCTGTGCCCACCTTGGCAAAACTCCACCCTGTGCGGATTTATTTGTTAAACATCAGCTAAAAAAAGTTGTAATAGGTAATAGAGATCCCTTTTCGGGTGTGGACGGAAAAGGCATTGAGAAGCTCGAAAATGCTGGTATTGTTGTAGTAAGTGGAATTTTGGATGATGAATGCCGGTACCTTAATAGAAGGTTTTTTACACGGATACAAAAACAAAGGCCTTATATTATTTTAAAATGGGCAGAAACAGCTAATGGTTATTTTGCCACAAAAGATGGGCATCAAAAATGGATCAGCGGGGCTTTGGCCAAGCGTTTGGCGCACCAATGGCGTACCGAAGAAGATGCAATTCTGATTGGCAAACAAACCGCCATTATGGATAACCCGCAGTTAACGGCCCGCGAGTGGCCAGGTAAAAACCCTGTACGTTTGGTTATAGATAAAAACCTGCAAGTGCCTTTAAGCAACCATATATTTAATACTGAAGCCAAAACCATCATCTTTAATGAAGTTAAAACCGATGTAATTGATAATGTGCATTACATCCAAATGGAAGATATGCACTTCTATTTAGCACAAAAAATTGCTTTTCAGCTTTACCTGATGGATATTCAATCCGTAATTATTGAAGGCGGTGCAAACATATTAAACCAGTTTTTAAGCACAGGCTTATGGGATGAGGCGCGTATTTTCACATCATCAAACAGTTGGACCGATGGTGTACCTTCACCTACCATTAATGGCAATTTAAAGGAAGCTGTACAAATTGGAAATGATAAACTCTCTATCTACCTTAACGACATTAAATAAATGATTTACATTATTTTAAGTATCTGCTGTAGTGTTACTGTAGCTATTTTATTAAAATTGGCAAAACGGTATCAAATCAGCATCATTCAAGCGGTTACCGTTAACTACCTGGCAGCTTTAACTTTGTGTTTCCTGTTTTTCAGGCCAGATGTAAGTCAGCTTAGCCCAGGCGCACCATGGCCAGCTTATATTGCACTGGCAGTTTTATTGCCAGCTATATTTCTATTTTTAGCGGCATCCGTTAAAAACCTGGGCATTGTTAAAACTGATATTGCCCAGCGTTTATCGTTGTTTATCCCTGTACTGGCTGCCTATTTCATTTTTAAGGAAGATTTCAACAGTTTCAAAATAGCCGGATTATGCATTGGCTTCGCAGCTATTTTTCTAACTTTTATACGCAAACCCGATCAGGTAGAAAACAGTAAAGGAAATTTGCTTTACCCTGTGGTGGTTTTTATTGGGTTTGGTGTTATTGATGTGCTTTTTAAACAGATTGCCTTATATAAAGATCTGCCCTACACCACTTCCCTTTTCACGGTTTTTGCGCTTGCATTTGTGGTTTCATTGCTGATAGTAATTGCTTTGGTAATTGCCAGAAAAATCAAATTACAACTCATCAACCTGGTTTGCGGACTTATTTTAGGCTTATTCAATTTCGGAAACATTCTTTTTTATATGAAAGCCCATAAAGCACTGGCAGAAAATCCCTCAACGGTTTTTGCTGCTATGAATTTAGGGGTAATCATTGTGGCGTCGTTAATTGGAATCATTGCTTTTAAAGAGAAGTTGAGTAAATTAAATTACGCAGGTATCATTTTGGCTATTGCAGCCGTCATCTTCATAACACTATCGCAAAATGCTGTTCGATGATGCTTATAAAACAATCGAAAGTGCTTCAGAAAGTATCTTTCGTGATAAAGGAAGCAAGTTTCTTGCATATGCCTACCCTATGCGCAGCGAATCGGAATTAAAACCGATAGTTGCTAAACTCCGGGCAGAACACGTTAAGGCCAATCATTTTTGCTATGCTTACCGCTTAACTCCTGATCGATCTGTTTATAGAGTGAACGATGATGGTGAGCCATCGGGTACAGCAGGCAGGCCAATATTAAACTGTTTGTTATCAGAAGATATCACCAATGTATTAATTGTTGTAGTGCGTTATTTTGGCGGTACACTACTTGGTGTGCCAGGTTTAATCAACGCATATAAAACCGCTGGTATTGAAGCCATTAAAGCCGCTACCATTGTTAGCAAAACGGTAAATGATGTTTACGAGGCACATTTTGAATATCTACAGATGAATGATGTAATGAAATTATGTAAGGAAGAAAACCTGCAGATTCTAAATCAACAATTTGATAGCAACTGTATCCTTAAATTTGAGATCAGAAAGGCACAACTGAACCAGGTTTTAAGTAAATTTGATAAAATAGATGGCGTAAAGTTAAAATACCTCCATACTATCTAATGCGTGAACCGAAATCAGCAGGCAAAACAAACCAAATATGAAAATATCCGAAAGCGATTTAATCATCAATCCTGATGGCAGTATCTATCACTTGAACCTTTTGCCCGGAGACATTGCAGACACCGTAATTACTGTTGGTGATCCTGACCGCGTAGGTGAAGTAAGTAAACATTTCGATACGGTGGAGTATAAGAAAGGTAAACGTGAATTTATTACCCACACCGGTTATGTGGGCAAAAAGCGCATTACAGTACTTTCAACAGGGATTGGTACCGATAATATCGATATCGTGTTTAACGAGTTGGATGCACTGGTGAATATCGATTTTGAAACCCGTGAAGTTAAAAAATCGCTTACTTCCTTAAATATTATCCGCATTGGCACATCAGGGGCAGTTCAACCCGATATCCCGATGGGCACTATACTGGCTTCGTCACATGGTTTAGGTATGGATGCCTTAATGAATTATTATCTTCAGCAACTTTCTGGAGATGAGCAACTTTTAATGGATGATATTAAAACCCATTTCGGCCACCTTAAAAACATTAATCCTTATTTAACGGCAGGCAGCGAAACACTATTGAATACCATTGGCAAGGATATGCCGAGAGGTATCACGATTACCGCACCTGGGTTTTATGCACCGCAAGGCCGAATAGTGCGTGCAAAAAATGCTGTACCAAACTTTATCGAACTAATTAATATCTTCAGGAGCAACCAACATCGGATTACCAATTTAGAAATGGAAACCGCAGGAATTTATGCACTGGCGAAAGTGTTGGGTCACCACGCACTCTCCATTAATGCAATTCTGGCCAGCAGGGTAAATTTTGAATTTAGCAAAGAGCCAAACAAAATTGTAGAGCAGGCCATTAAAATGGTGTTGGAAAGAGTTTAAAGTAAAAGTTGTTAGATGTAAGGTAGTAACATCAGCCTAAACTAATAAAACAGCAACATTATATTAAAAATTCAAAGTAGATGGTAACCTTAAACATTACCATTTGGTTTAAACAATAAAGGCCCGATATTTCGGCCTTTATTGTTTAATGATCTATTATTTTTTTGCTATCGTTTCCTTTACAAGTTCATTCCCTTCGGCATCCAGATATGTACAGGTCATTTCTTCCAGATCAACCACCCATTTCTCTACTCCTGCATCTGCAGCCTGCTTACAAAACGTAAAATAATCTGTTTCACCTTGCTGATGGATAGTTAATGCATGCTTTAACTTATCGGCAGATGCTTCATCATTTATAATTAAAGCCGGATAATTTTCAGGACTTCCCTGTTGCGCATTATCTTCGTTATCAAAATAAATCGACAAGCCATTAGATACATAGACATCGTTCCGTATCACACCCATTTCCTTAATTTCTTTAACAAACTGAGGGAAATCTGCACCAGTTTTAATTTTTGATTCTGCCGCCTGGATGTTTTCAATGGTGAACATAAGTTATCTATTTAATGAAATTTTATATATTGTAGTTTGCGTGTACAAATCATCAGGGTTTAAAATGGTAGTCGGAAACTCAGGTATATTTACAGCATTGGGATGGTGTTGGGTCTCAACACAGAAAGCACCGTAACTATCGTAATCTTGACCGCCTTTTCCATTTTTAACAGCTAAATACTTAGCAGTATACAAGTGCGCTACCGGCTCTGTGGTGTACACACTTAAAACTAAACCGCTTTCATCTTCAATTGTTTTACTGGCCAGAGATAAATCGCCGTAAATTTTATCCAGCACAAAGGTTTGATCGTAGCCCTCTTCTTCATTCCAGTTTTCGCCAATTGCTTTTGATTTTGTAAAATCCCATGCAGTTCCCGCCACAGGGATTAATTTACCTGTAACTGAATAATTATCATCCTGCTCTAAATAATTCGAAGCAAAAATCTGCTGTTTATGATCTTTAACATTGCCACCTTTTGGCGATAAGTTAAAATAACTATGGTGCGTTAAGTTAATGGCTGTAGCTTTATCCGTTTCTGCTTCATAGCTTAAAATCAACTCATCATTTTCAGTAAGCTCGAAGGTTAAATCAACAATCAGGTTTCCCGGAAAATTCTCCTCACCATCCACACTTTCGTATTGAAAGGTTACCGATGATTGCGGCCCTTCGCTGATATCCACAATATCCCAAACTTTTCTATCGAACCCCACCACGCCACCGTGCAGCGTATCGGTGCCGGCATTTTGTGCCAATTGGTATGTTTCTTCGCCGATAGTAAATTTCCCGTTTTTAATGCGGTTGGCATAGCGGCCTATAATGGCACCGAAATATGGGTAGTTTTCTAAATAAGCCGGATCAAGATATTGCTCAAAACTATCAAAACCCAGCACAATATCCTGCATTTCACCACTGGCATTTTTTACTACAAACTTATTTATAATGGTACCATAATTAAATATTTTAACATAACTGCCTTTACTATTGGTTAGTTCGATTGCGATAACTTCTTCGCCATCAATAATTTTTCCTGTAGGTATTTGCTGAACGCTCATAAATTGTAACTTAGGGCTTTTGTTTCCTAAGCAAACATAACATTATTAATGCTTTTTATAAATATATTTTAGCCAAATGAACATTAACCTTGAGGAAAAATTTGCAGCAGAATACCATAAAAAAGCCGATGCGGTTTATTTTACTCCCGGGCGCGTTAACCTAATTGGCGAACACATCGATTACAATGGCGGTTTGGTAATGCCCTGCGCCATCACCTTAGGTACCTGGGTTGCCATTGCCCCAAACAATGATCAGAAATTCAGATTTAAAAGCCTGAATTTTGAAAATCAGGTAGAAGTAAACAGCAATGTTTTAAATGGTAAAGACGGGAGTTCGTGGGCCAATTACCCCGTAGGCGTAATCAATGAATTTATTAGAGACGGGAAAGAAATTAACGGCCTCGATTTTTTATTTTACGGTAATATTCCAATCGGATCTGGACTTTCCTCCTCAGCATCTATCGAAATTGCAACCGCTTTTGCATTAAACAGCTATTATAATCTTGGTTATGACAAATTAGATCTTGTTAAAATTGCAAAGCGTGTTGAAAATGATTTTATTGGCTTAAATTCGGGCATAATGGATCAGTTTGCTGTTGCTTTTGGCGAAAAAGACAAAGCAATAGTATTGGATTGCGAAACTTTAAAGTATAAAATGGTTGATGTAACGCTTGGCAACTATGTACTTGCCATCATCAATACCAACAAACCACGTGAACTTGCCGATTCTAAATACAACGAGCGCGTTGCAGAATGCCAGCAGGCTTTAAAATTATTGAACCAGGAAATAACACTGCATTATCTTTGTGAATTAACTGCAGAGAAACTTGCGCTCCATAGCCACTTAATTACCGACGAAACTATTTTAAACCGCGCAACCCACGTGGTAAAAGAAAACGACCGTGTGCATTTGGCAGCAAAAGCTTTAAACAACGGAAACCTGGAAGAATTTGGAAGATTGATGTATGCCTCGCACGAATCTCTTAGAAATTTATATGAAGTAAGCGGAAACGAACTCGATGCAGTTGTTGATTTTTGTAGCGGCTACGATTATGTTATCGGCGCACGAATGACGGGTGCTGGCTTTGGTGGTTGCGCAATAGCATTATTGGAAAAAGGTTATGAAGAAGATTTTGCGAAGCACCTTACAGATTATTATGTAGATAAAATTGGTTATCCAGCTGCGATTTACATCAGCGAAATTGGCAATGGCCCATATTTAATAACAAATGCACAAGGATAAACACAGTTTCATAAATTACATTTAATCGATGTAAACCCTCAACTGCTTAATCCTTTTTAAAAAATAATGAGAAAATTAAAATTAGACGAACTAAACCGTCCTGATATTGAAGAATTTAAAGCACAGGAAAAATTGCCTGTTGTAGTAGTATTGGATAATGTTCGCAGCATGCACAATGTAGGTTCGATTTTCCGAACCGCAGATGGATTTGCTTTAGAAAAAGTAATTTTATGCGGCATTACCGCACAACCACCACACCGCGAAATTGAAAAAACAGCCCTTGGTGCAACACAATCGGTTGATTGGATTCATTATGCAGATACGTTACAGGCTGTTGATACGCTAAAAGAACTGGGCTATGAGATTGTGGCCATAGAGCAGGCTGAAAACAGCACCATGTTAAACACTTTTAACCCTGATCCCAATAAAAAATATGCATTAATTTTTGGAAACGAAGTAGATGGTGTAAGTGATGAAGTAATGGCTAAAATTGATGAGTGTATCGAAATTCCGCAATTTGGAACCAAGCATTCTTTTAACATTGTGATTTCTGCGGGCATTGTTTTTTGGGATTTCTTTGCTAAATTGAGGCTGTAATGCCATTTTTTAAACTATAAGGCAACGAAAGGATAACATCTATTAGTCTTACTTAAATAAGTCGAATTTTTAAGCTACAAATGGAAAATCTATTACTAAAAAAGCTTCAGGTAAAGCCAGGTTATGTAATTAAGGTAGTTGATGCGCCAGAAAATTCAGCTGCAATATTTGGTGATGTTCCTACTTACATCACATTTAGCGAAGAAACTGACTTTAATGTATTAATTACATTTACGATAAATAGAGATCAACTCAATCAGCAGATTAAAAATCATCTTAAAAAGATAAATTCAAAAACCATTTTCTGGATTTTCTATCCAAAAAAAACATCAAAAATCAAATCTGATCTGGATTTGATGAAAAGTTGGGAAGAACTGAATGTTTACGACTTAACACCTTGTGCCTCAGCTGGTGTAAATGAAACATGGACGGCTTTACGCTTAAAGCTGATCACTGAAGTAAAGCCATCAGGCATGCGGAATGATCATATCAAAACAAACGATTTTGGCGAATACATCGATCCCGTAAACAAAACGGTTAAACTTCCAGAGGATTTGAAAAGTATTCTTGAAAACCAACCTAAAGCATTGGCTTACTTTAACCAACTCGCTTACTCACACCGTAAAGAATATGTGCTATGGCTTATATCAGCAAAACAAGAAAAAACCCGCCTAAACAGGCTCGAAAAAACCTTGGAAATGCTTTTAAACGGAAAGAAAAATCCATCCGAAAAATAAATAAACAATTCTTTCCTTAGGCCGCAATGGTAAAAATGTATAGAATAATATACATAATAATGAGTATTTCTTAATGCTAAGTAACATTTCTGTGAATTTATTTTAACATGCTAATCTTCTGATAACATGCTATTTGTATGTAAAATATCTCCTTTGGCAAGATTTTTTCTTAGTCGATGCAAAACAGTACGATATAAAAACTGTTAAGAGACTATTAATTACAAAATAGAAGAAAATGAATACGAGAATTACAAAATCAACAATGTTGGTTGCTTTATTAGGTTTATCATCACAATTATTTGCACAGGAGACGCCAACTACAACCAGTACTACAACAGGAACAAGATTTGGAGAAAAATCTTTCCGCACATGGACTGTAGGTGTACACGGAGGAATACTTTCTCCTAACACCATCTTCGGATCAGGAAGTGTAAGAGCAAAAGAATTTAAAAGTATCGGTTACGGTGCAAACATTAGAAAACAAATTTTACCATCTTTAGGTATCCAGGCTGATTTCTTAAGAGGTGATATTAAATCTACCAACGGAGCAACTGATTTTCAACAAAGCGTTGAATGGTCTGGAGCTTTAACAGCAGTATTTAATGTTGCTAACATCAACATCAATAACGAAAATGCAGTGTTAATTCCTTATTTAAAAGGTGGTGCTGGTTACATGTCGTCTGATTATAGCACAAGTGGCGCAATTGTAAGCGAAAGCAACAATAGAGAAGGTTGGTTTATACCGGTTGGTGCTGGTGTTAAATTAGGTGTTGCAAAAGGTATCAACATTGATTTAGGTTACGATGTAAATTTCATCAAATCGCCAGAATCATTACCTAAAAGTAGATTCGCTTATGCACATGCAGGTGTTGAATTTGCATTGGGTAGCAAAGAAAAACCTCAATTACAAAACTACAGTTCATTAGCAAACTTACGTAAAGAAAGTGCTGAAGAAAGTTCAGAATTAAGAAGAGCATTATCTACTGCTGAGCAAAATGCACAACGTGATAGAGAGCAATATGCAAAAGATCTTGGTGATGATGATAATGATGGTGTAGCAAACAAATTCGATAAATGTCCTGGTACTGCATCAGGAACAGTTGTTGATGGTTCTGGTTGCCCAATTAAAGTTCAACGTGAAGTAATTAAAGAAACAAGAGTAATTACTGAAGAAGATCGTAAAGTTGTTAAAGATGCAATTTCTAATTTGGAATTCGATTTAGGTAAATCAACTATCCGTTCTAAATCTTATGCTACTTTAAACCGTGTTGCTGCTTTATTAGTTGAGAAAAACTTTAGCTTAAAATTAGCTGGCCATACTGATAATACCGGTGGTAGAGAATTAAACTTACGTTTATCTAAAGATAGAGCTGAATCGGTTAAAGCTTACTTAGTATCTCAAGGTGCTAATGCATCAAGAGTTGAAGCTACAGGTTACGGACCTGACCAACCAATTGCAACCAACAAAACTGCAGCTGGTCGTCAACAAAACCGTCGTGTAGAGTTTACTTTATACTAATCGTAAATAACGACTAACAAAAAAGCTCCTCAGATTAATTTCTGAGGAGCTTTTTTTATGTTAACTTTTCGTCAATTTGAATTTATCAGGATCCATATACTCCATGTATAACACCACACTTGTTAAATTGAGCTAAAGTTAAAAGATCCTTAAACCAGTTCAGGATGGCGATTTATAAAAAGAATTATTTAGTTAAGACAAGCCCTTCTTATTCTTATAAGTCATTTTGGCTTTTGTACCAGCACTATAGTTGTAATTTTTTAAGTTACTGGCTTTCTTCTCATGAAAGGCCGCGCCCCGATCGGTATCCTCTTCCTCATCGGCGCCTTTCTTTTTCTTAGGCTTGGCTGCTGCATCAACAACTTTTAAATCTTCTGGTAATTCCATTACCTCTAATTTCTGACCAATGGCTTGTTCAATCTTTTTAACCTCGATTAATTCAATATCTGTAGAAAAAGTAATTGCTACCACATCCTCATCATCGTGTTTAACAATACGCTGAATTAAAGTTTCTTTTTGCTCAGGTAATTCTAGGTGCAAAATAAAAGGAATTCCCTTAATATTTAATTCTTCCAGGTTCTCATTGGCAACAATTAGCACCCTGGCCTCAGGATTATCTTTAAAGTCTTCAATATCATCATAACCTTTATCATCAAAAAATAATGAGCGGTAAATAGTAATCTCGTTTTCTTTGGTATGATTAAAATTTTTATAAACTGTTTGAGCAGTTAAGCGGGTGTTCACAAATACTATAACTTTATCAAAAACCTCAGCATCATTTAACAATAGGGTTAACAGGTTAAGCTTTGTTCTGAAATTTGGTACCTGATAAAGCATTTGCTGATATACTTCAGCTTGTTTTTCGCCAATTTCATCTACCTCTATAGTTGTGGTAGAATCTTTCATGAAAGGAGAAATCATATGGTTTAATTTCTCATGCAATACTTCAGTAAATACTACATGCTGAGATTTATAAGCACTATTGGCCAATTCTACAACGGGCAGTTGCAAGCCTTTTTTAACGATAAGCTCTGCATTATCTACAATAAACAATTGAATTTTATTGGTATTAAGTGCCAGTTTTAAGTATAAAGCACGTGCGCGATCAGGTACTGCAACAATAATATCACAGCCATCTGTTATTTCGTTCATCTGCGTATCAACTGCACCGCGGCTATCAATACCCAAAATCCTAAAAGTGCTATTGCGGTTTAATAATTTAAACTGTTCCAGAACGTGATCAACATGTTGTGCATCTGGCACTAAAATTAAAGCCCTTGGTGCTTCTTCAAAAGCATACTTCAATTTCATTAAAGTAGCTAAAACATAAGTTGTCGTTTTTCCCGAACCCTCTGGTCCCACCGCTATAACATCTTGACCACCTAAAATGCGCGACATTGTTCTGGACTGGATTTCTTTTGGTGTTAAAAATCCTGCGTCAGTCATGGCTGCAACAAGTGGTTTGCTAAGTTTTAATTTATCTAAAGACACAATTACTATTTTAATTTTTGAACTGCAAATATCCTTAAAATAATTAGCTTTTCTGAAATTGAATTTTCTGCTCCGGAAAAGATGTAGGGTTATAATGAATTTCTGTTATGCTCTTCTTCAAACCTATAATAAAAATGAGAAGGTTTATTTTTAATTTTCGAGCCGAAATACTAAAAATAAAAACAAAATTTTAAGTTCAATGAAAAATTATTAAACTGAAAATGAATAAGTTAAGAAATAATTTAAATTAATAACTACTAAATCTATAGATATTATATACTTATTTATATATTTGCTCAACGGTAATAATAAGAAATAATATGTCAATCATTTAAACCAATAAATTATGTCCATATATTTTCAATATCCTGCAATAAGCGAATATCCGAACCAGATTTTTCCATTAAATAGCGAAAAAGAAGATCATCAGATATTAAGGGATGAAGATAGCTTAATTAAGGATCAGATTTTAGAGTTAAGAGATTATTTATCGTTAAAACAGTTATAAAAATTGGCCAGTTGACCGATTGGAAGGTTGGAGTTTCATAAACTTTTTACAATGGTTCGAATCCATTACTAGGCCGCAAAGTGTATCTCATAGCACTTTATCCTGATTCTGCTCAATCAGGCAAGATTTGGTTATCTTATATTTGTTTTGTTGTTAGCAAAGGCTATTCGCGATGAATAGCCTTTTCCTTTTAAAGCAAATTATTTTTAAAATCTATTAAATATGACAACATTACCAAATTATTTCTGCTCGCATAAGGGCTATTCAGTAATGGCAATGATTGAAAATTATTTTTATTAATAAGGAATGAAATAGAATTCATTTTTTTTCAGAAATCCCAAAACATTTTATTTCATTCTGGGTTATTTATATAATTCACATTATACTAATCTTTTACAGATTAATTTGTTTGGTTTAAAAAAGGGATTTATGGATATAAATCCCTTTTCTTTTATGCAAAAATTTTAAATCATATCTTAGCAAAATCAACATTACATCACATTTTAGATGAACAGAAAACACTTCCTTTCTTCATTTATCGCAGCAGCAACTGCATTTCCTGCATTAAAAACATTAGCCAATACTGTAGAAAGTGAAAATCTATCATTTAAAATGCCTCCATATTTAAAACCTGGAGATACTATTGCAATTACCAGTCCTGCAGGTTATATCACATTAGAGCAGATTCAACCTTCTATTTTACAGATGCAAAGCTGGGGTTTTAACATAAAAATAGGTGATACAATCGGTAAGCGTGATTTTACGTATGGCGGAACGGACGAAGAAAGATTAGCTGATTTCCAAAAAATGCTTGATGATTTAACCATTAAGGCCATTATGTGTGCCCGGGGTGGTTATGGTTTTGTAAGGATAATTGATAAACTTGATTTCTCATCTTTCAAAAAGAATCCAAAATGGATTATTGGTTTTAGTGACATCACTGTTTTGCACTGTCATTTGGCAAAAAATTATAATATTGCCTCTATCCATTCCAAAATGTGCAACAGTTTTCCTGATGATTGGAGTAAAGCCGAGCCCATTCAGATTGAAACTATTCTATCCATAAAAAATGCTTTAATTGGTGAGCAAATGGGTTACTCCGCTCCCACCAATAGCAATAACAGACTTGGAAAAGTTGATGGAATTTTAGTTGGTGGAAATCTCAGCATTATCGAAACCTTATCTGGTAGCGATTCTGATTTAGATACTAAAGGTAAAATACTTTTTATTGAAGATACCGGCGAATACCTGTACAGTATTGATAGAATGTTATGGAACCTGAAGCGAAGTGGCAAACTAAAATACTTAAAAGGATTAATTATAGGTGGTTTTAAAGTTAAACCTGATGATGCTGGTGAAGAATTTGGCAAAACCATTTATGATATTGTTATAGAAAAGGTAAAGGAATACAGTTATCCAATTGCTTTTGATTTCCCTGTAGGGCATCAGAGAAATAACTTCGCTTTAAAATGCGGCGTAAACCATACTTTAATCGTAAACGAAACAGGCTCTACATTACGCACAATTTAACTTGGTAAACTTTTTGGGTTTTAGTGTTAAACGATTTCAACTCAAAGGATAATTTTTTCATAGCGATAGTTAAAAGCAGACTGGCAGGAAAGTTGATCGAATAATTTCGTATTTTTGATATAAAATAATTGTTATGACTATAATCGCACATCCTAAAAACAAAAAACAAGAGGCTGCAGTGGAGGCTGTTTTAAAAGCTTTAAATGTTTCTTTTCAAAAAGAAGAGGAAAGCCCTTATAATCCTGAATTTGTTGCAAAGATAAAAGAAAGATCGGCCAATGCTGAAAATGGTAATGTAACCAGGATTAAGGATCCAAAAAATATATGGGAAAGTATTTTATAGAAGTTGAAAAACTAGCAAAAAAAGATCTCGAAACGCAATATAAATCTGGAGATAAAGCTTCGATTAAAAGAATAAACCAAATCTTCGTAGAACTTTCGGAACATCCGGAAGTTGGAATTGGTAAACCGGAAAGACTAAAGTTTGATTTATCTGGTTACTGGTCAAGACAAATAAATAGAAAAGACAGGTTAATTTACAGAATAGAAGATAATTTAGTAATCGTTACCATCATCTCCGCCCTTGGCCATTACGGAGATAAATAAATTAAACCGTTTTCACTTCATCTTCGTTATAATCCTTAATATCAGTAATATAACCATTAATTAAAAGAAAATCGAACAATGGCTTTGCATCCGGAGTAACCGGCATATTTGCAGTTGTGATTACTTCATTTGTCTTTTTATCTAAGAAAGGATAGGCAAACAACCTAACATTTGTATTAAACATATCATTTACGTAACTCAATAACTGACCTGAATAATTTTCTCCGGTGAAGTTTTTGGAATTGAACACAAATTTTAAGTTATTAATATTCGTAGCTAAACCAACGCTTTTTGGCTTACACCGGGCCAAATATTTAGCAAGGCGGTTATGGCGCGTAAAGTTAGAAACGATCACAATATTTCCTGTATCGCACATTTCCTGGGCCCGTTTGGCTACTGTTTCGAGGTCGATGTCATCAGGTGTTTCCTGGGCATCAGTTAAAACATTGGTTAATAAAACCTCAATCATAACGGCTAAATTCCCATCTTCTACCTTATTTGTGCGTTTAAACTGATCGGTAGCTTTATTGAATAAGTTAAAGTTAGGCAATGATTTCTGACCATACTTGGTTCTTAAAATCATAATATCCTTTTTATATAAAAGATCTTTAGCCTGGCGTGGGTGCGCATCTGCATCGAATATTGCCGCGGCAGAGAAATCTTTCATAATCATATACAGATTAAGCAAAATATTATCCACATCTGGAAAAGCTGGTCCTTTAACCGAAATCAAATCAATCTCCACTGATCCGATAGTTAAATTATCAGCCAAGGATTCTACCATCATTTTGGGATCCTGATAATGGTAAAAAGCTGCATAAAGTAGGTTTACACCAATAATACCTAGTACACGCTGTTGCATGTTTACATCTGTATCCAACAACCTGACATGGAAAAATATTTCGTTGGGTAAACCTCCTGGTTCGTTCTGGAAGCGGATACCAACCCAACCATGAGGCTCATTGGTACGCTTATAATTGAGGGTAGTCACTGTATCTGCGAAAGCAAAAAAGGTACGGCTTTCATATTTCTCGCCTGATAAACGCTCATTAAGCAAACCAAACTCATGATCGAGCATTTGTAAAAGTCTGTTCTGACTTACATACCGACCATTAGTTTCTGCGCCATAAATGGCATCACTAAAAGTCATATCGTAAGCCGACATTGTTTTTGCAACGGTTCCAGAAGCTGCACCAGCATTAAAAAAGTTCCTGGAAACTTCTTGTCCCGCACCAATTTCGGCAAAAGTGCCGTAGATTCTTGGGTCAAGGTTTATTTTAAGTGCTTTGCGTTTCGTATCCAGAATTTCTCTCTCCATGCCGCAAAAATACAAAAAATGAGATTAAGGTGATTTTAAGAATGCAACTTAAAATCAATCTAAATACTGAAATCCTTAATTCTTCATATCAATTAACTTTCAGTAGACTTAAAACATCCGTTACCATTATTCAACTAGTTAGATTTTTTTACTCGGGTCGAGATAAAGGTTTCTTAAAAAAAATAAGGTTAATGCCATCCAGCATTAACCTTATAAAACCTAAACTTAAACTATTATGAAGCCTGCACCATTCCTTACCTCTCATTCAAAACCACTAAATGCAAGCTTCATAACCTTTGAAAAACTAAACTATTATGAAAATCCTCTCTCGAGAAAATCTTATTTACGATACTACAATTTCTTTATGCTGTAATTTAGCATCGTCTTTTTTACTGATATTGATCAATAAGATACCGTCTTTATATTCGGCGGTAATGTTATCACCATCAGCACTATCAGGCAAATTGAATGATCTTGCAAATGAGCTGTAATCAAATTCTTTGCGTGTAAAATCTTTTGCTACCTGAATTTCGTCTTTTTTAACTTCTGCCCAAACAGAAAGGTTATCTTTTTTTAAATTGATTTGAAAATCTTCTTTTTTCAAACCTGGAGCAGCCAATTCGATTACATATGCAGTTTCATTTTCGTAAATATTCACATTTGGTGATTTATCAACCATTTTGTTTTTAGTTACGGCATCGCTAAACAATGAATCGAAAACATTGTTAAAGTATGGAGCTGTGTTACGGGTTCTGTTGTTAAAATTTACTATTGTCATATCGCTTATTATTTATTTTTAAATTGATAATACACCATATTCAACTTACATACCAAAGCAAAAATTTATGATTTTTAAGACATTTTGGCAAAATAAATCCAAATCAAAAGACAAATTGGCAGAAATAAGGAATTTCTCAGACAAATTCAACTACAAAACCAATATTCATTTGCGCTTTATTGATTTCGATATGATGGGCCACGTGAATAATTCCATCTATTTTACCTACTTAGAAATTGCCCGGACTAAATACTGGGAAGAAATTATTAAATGGGATTGGAAAAAAACCGGAATCGTTATTGCCCATGCTGAACTGGATTACATTTCACCCATCGTTATGAATGATAAGATTGCAATTCATGTAAAAACATCGCGTATTGGGAATACAAGTTTTGATCTTGATTACCAGATCGTTAAATTAAAAGGAAGCGAAGAGGTTATTTGCAGCAAAGGAAAAACGGTATGCATTGCAGTTGATTACACCACAGGCAAACCAACCACAATACCTGAAGATGAAAAACAAAAAATGCTCGGTTTTGAGCAACTGGGTTAAGAAGTCAAGTTTTAAAAACTTGACTTCTTTAATTCATCAGGCATAATTTTACCAGGATTTAAGATTCCTGTTGGATCGAAAATATGCTTAATACCCCTCATTAAATTAAGGTGAATTTCGGAGTATTTGATCGGCATAAACTCCTTTTGTACCAAACCGATACCATGTTCACCAGATAGTGTTCCTCCTAAATTTGTGGTGAGCTCAAATATCTCCGCAATCCCGAATTTAAGTTTATTCTTCCAGTCATCATCGCTCATACCCGCCTTAATAATGTTTACATGAAGGTTCCCGTCGCCTGCATGGCCATAACAAACACTTTCAAAGCCATATTTGGCACCGATTTCCTTTATTCCGTTAATTAACTTTGGTAAAGCGGCGCGTGGTACTACAGTATCTTCTTCTTTATAAACGGAGTTGGATTTAACAGATTCGGCCATGGTTCTACGCATTCGCCATAATTCTTCTTTTTGTGAAGCTGTATCTGCAAATAAAACCTCGGTACATTGATGCGCTTCTAAAACGATATTTGTTTTTTCGCAATTTTTAAAAATATCGTCTAAATCATCGCCATCAAATTCTATCATAAGCAACGCGGCTACATCATCTTTTAAATCGAATTTAATATCATCGAATTTAATTACCCACTCCACTCCTTTACGTTCCATAAATTCTAAGGCAGATGGCGTTACCCCTGCCCTAAATATTGCCGAAACCGCAGCACAGGCATCTTCATTGGTACTAAAAGAGCCCATCATTAATACAGATTGTGTAGGTTTTGGCAAGAGCTTGGTTACAATTTTCGTTACTACACCCAAAGTACCTTCTGAACCGATCATTAACTGGGTTAAGTTATATCCTGAAGCATATTTTAAAGTATTCGCCCCAGTCCAAATGATCTCTCCGTTAGGCAAAACCACTTCAAGATTCAAAATATATTCACGTATTGTTCCATATTTTACAACGCGTGGCCCGCCAGAACCATGAGCCACATTACCACCTATAAAGCAGGATCCTTTACTACTCGGATCAACCGGGTATAAAAGTCCTTTCTCGGCTACGGCATTAATAAATTCTTCGGTAATTACGCCGGGCTCTACTGTGGCCTGCAAATTTTCTGTATCAATATCAATAACAGCTTTAAATTTCTCCATGGATAAGGAAATGCCACCATATATAGGCAGAGCAGCACCGCTTAAACCGGTACCGCCTCCACGGGGCGTAACCGGAACGTGGTGTGCGTTACAGATTTTCAATAAAGCAGAAACTTCTTCGGGCGTAGTCGGTTTTACTACAACTTCTGGTTGGTAACGCAAATCTTCCGTTTCATCATGACTGTAATTTGCTAAACTATCTGCATCAGTAAATACTTTATCTGATCCGATAGCAGCCTTGATTTCTGCTAAAATTTCAGGATTTATTTTGGTAAAATTCATTTTTTAGTTTGCTGATGTATAGTTTAATTTAACAAAAGAGTGGCCAATCTGTCCTGGCATAGGTGGGTTTAATTTTTTAATGCTCACATCAACAGTTTCCAAAAAGGGATACAGTTCAATCACTTTCGAAATAATATTTTTTAAAACGGTTTCCAAAAGTTTTTGGGTGTGTTTCATTTCTTCGAGAATAACTGCATTTAAATCTTCGTAGTTAACGGTTTGAGCAAGTTCATCGTTAAAGCCTTTTGGTACAAACGTGGTTTCTAAATCAACAACAAAATGGTTTCCAATAAGTTGTTCTTCGGGATAATACCCGTGTAAAGCGAAACACTTTACATCTTTTAAAGCTACGGTTTGTTTAAAATGGCTCATGTATGTTTTGTATGCTGCAAAATTAAATTTTTATTCATGAATATAATGCCCATTGCGGTAAATTGTTACCTTTGAAATTAACGCGATTTCTTAACCAGATAACACGAAATTAAATGAGCAAATCAGCAAAAAAAGACCTGTACGAAGCGCCAGACTATTATTTATTGGACGAACTGTTAACCGATGAGCACAAATTAATCCGTGCTACGGCCAGAGATTGGGTAAAAAAAGAAGTAAGTCCGATTATTGAAGATTATGCGCAAAAGGCAGAATTTCCGAAACACCTGATTAAGGGTCTTGCTGATATTGGTGCTTTTGGACCAACAATCCCTGTTGAATATGGTGGTGCAGGATTGGATTATACTGCTTATGGAATTTTGATGCAGGAAATAGAACGCGGCGATTCTGGAATCCGCTCTACGGCATCAGTACAAGGCTCGTTGGTAATGTACCCGATTTATGCTTATGGCACAGAAGAACAACGTAAAAAATACCTTCCTAAGTTAGCCAGTGGCGAAATGATGGGCTGTTTTGGTTTAACAGAGCCTGATCATGGTTCTAACCCAGGCGGAATGGTAACCAATATTAAAGATGCTGGAAGTCATTATATATTAAACGGTGCCAAAATGTGGATCAGTAATGCTCCTTTTGCAGATATTGCGGTGGTTTGGGCCAGAGATGAAGCTGGAAAAATAAGAGGTATGGTGGTGGAGCGCGGGATGGAAGGATTTTCTACCCCGGAAACACACAATAAATGGAGTTTGCGTGCTTCGGCAACGGGTGAATTGGTTTTTGACAACGTTAAAGTGCCAAAAGAAAATATTTTCCCTGAAATAAGTGGATTAAAAGGTCCGTTGGGTTGTTTAAACCAGGCCCGTTATGGTATTGCATGGGGCGCATTAGGGGCTGCAATGGATTGCTACGATACTGCTTTACGTTACTCGAAAGAAAGGGTTCAGTTTGGCAAACCTATTGGTGGTTTTCAGCTGCAACAGAAGAAACTTGCAGAAATGGTGACTGAAATTACAAAGGGCCAGTTACTGGTTTGGCGATTGGGGGTATTAAAAAGTGAAAACAGGGCATCGGCAGAACAGATATCGATGGCGAAACGGAACAGTGTTGAAATTGCATTGGACATTGCCCGAAATGCACGCCAAATGCTGGGTGGAATGGGCATAACAGGTGAATATTCGATTATGCGCCACATGATGAACCTGGAATCTGTAGTAACTTACGAAGGCACACATGATATACACTTACTGATTACCGGAATGGATGTTACAGGATTAAACGCTTTTAAATAAAAGCAGGATTAAAGGATTTTCAGGATACTGAAATCAAACTGTAAACCATAAATTATAAATGATGTTGGCAAAATAAATAGTTTTATCCCGAACTATTACCTAAACCAAGTCTTAACAAGATTTACAAGATGGAAATAGAGGAGATAACTTACACCATAAATGGTTGTGCCATGAAGGTGCACAATACTTTAGGAAACGGTTTCCAGGAGGTTATTTACCAACGCTGCCTGGCAATTGAATTGGAAAAAGCTGGCATAAAATTTAAACGGGAAGTTGAACAAGAGATTTATTACGACGGCCTGGTTGTTGGGAAAAGACGTGCAGACTTTGTTGTTGAAGATTTATTAACTGTTGAGCTTAAGGCCTGTATTAATCTGGAAAATCATCATTTAGCCCAAGCGAAAAATTATATTGTCGCTTATAATTTCAATGTCGGATTATTAATTAATTTTGGCGCCACAAGCCTTCAGTTTAAAAAGATTTATAACCCGATAATAAATAAATATAAATCAGGGTTAAACAAGAGTTAAGGATTGAGACAAAGATTAATACTAACTAATAAAACATCAGGATATGATTTTTCTCGAACTATAATCAAGAAAATCTTTAAATCCTAAAAATCATGATACAGAATGGACTTTAAAAAATACACCTACATCCCTGCCCCACCCGAAGAAGTTTATTTAGCACTCACCAAAGAAACCAGTATAAAATTGTGGACTGGTGCCGATGTTGAATTTGAAGAAGTACCCGGCACTGAATTCTCTTTTTGGGATGGCGATATCACCGGCAAAAACATAGAATTTACTTACGGTAAACAGATTGTTCAACAATGGTATTTTGGCGAAGATAACGAAGCTTCTATTGTAACCATAAAACTGCACGAAGATAAAAAAGGCACTTCACTGGAGTTTAAACAAACTAATATTCCTGATGAAGATTATGAAGATTTTACCTCGGGCATTCAGGAATATTTTCTGGGTGGACTGGTAGATTTTTTTGACGAATAAACAAAACATCAATATGAAAACTAAAATTAGCGCTCTCTTTTCCAGCTTACTTTTTATCATCTCATTCAGCTCCTGCACAACATTTCTTACCCCGGCCATCCTCGGCAACAATATGGGCTACATGCCCAAAGCAATGGGTGCAGATTCTATTAAAACGTTAACCACCTTATCGGGAAGTTATGCGGCTTCCATATCACCGGATGCCAATGTTGGCTTTGAATTTGGAATGGCGAACATCAGCCGATCACATACTTTTGAAAAAGCAAACATCTCATATGGAATTTTTGGTTACGCGGGCGTTGCCAAAGGTGGAAACGACGCTACCGTGGTAGACAATTCTGATAATTACCTGCCATCCTTTAAAAAATCAATCGGCGGCATTGGGTTTAGGCTTTCCACAGGTTTGCATCACACTTCTGCAAATGGAAATACAGACTTTAGGTTCGTCAACTTTGAGAATGCAGTAAGTTTTGAAGGAGGCAGTTATACTGCTTTCAGGAAGCAAATTTTTAACGGCAAAATTCCTGATCATGTAGGTGTTACCGATAGAAAAGTAATCTGGACAACGGGGCTATCTACCGAGATAATTTGGAGGGCAAGAAAGGAACACGAGATTAAACATGCATTCAGGCTTTTTATCGGTGGTACTCCTGATTTGGTAAAGAGCTTTAGATCCGGAAGTGAAGCCGCTATTGATATCCGTGATAAAAATTCATTGGGCTGGGCTTTTAACTACTTCCTTTACATAAAGCGGTTTTCACTCGGTTTTGAGCTTGCCAACAGTGTAAACTATTCAGAAAAACTAAGTTTAGGATATTCATTCAGATAAAACATAATTGACCTATTGCTGTTCTGCTATAAATTAAATACCATGAACAAAACTGTAGGACTTATATTAATCGTTGTGGGTATCGCTATGCTCATCTGGACGGGATTTAGCTATACAAAAAAAAAAAATTGTAGATGCAGGCCCAATTCAAATATCTGCTGATAAGGAAAAATCCGTTAATTGGCCCCCATTCGCTGGCGGAATTATTCTGGTGGCCGGGGTAATAGTTTTTGTGGCTGCTAAGAAAAAATAACACTCCTTTATAGTAGGGAGTTGCCAGTCGCAAAGTTGCAGGAGACCAAAATCGGGTAACATTGTGCATTACATTTCTGCAGGAGACTAAAATCACGTGCAGATATTAGCCGCAAAGTTGCAGGAGCCCAAAATCGCGTGTAATTGTTAGCCGCAAAGTTGCAGGAGACCAAAATCGTGTAATATTGGGCATTACATTTCTGCGGGAGCCCAAAATCGCGTGTAATTGTTAGCCGCAAGGTTGCATGAGACCAAAATCGCGTGTAATTGTTAGTAGAAATGTTGCAGGAGCACAAATTAGAAAATAAACCGGCTTTTAAAGATCATAACTTTTAAATATTTATAAAAAAGCCTCAATATATACTTTGATTTGCCATAAAAATAAAAAATCTGTTATTGATACCTAACCCAGGCATCAATAACAGATTCAATTATGCATATTTTCTTTGTAAATTACAGCTCGTAACTATAAACTGATCTTATTGCATCCCTTAGGTTATATTTCGAAGCCATTACCTCTCCATATGCCCCAGCACTACGGATGGCAAAAATGTCTCCCCTGAAAGATTCTGGCTGTTCTACTTCTTTTCCAAAGCAATCAGTACTCTCGCAGATCGGACCTACGATATCATATTTAACAACTTCTGATTTCTGGTTACCAAGTTCCGACTGACTAAGATTTTCGATCTTATGATAAGCCTGATACAATGCCGGGCGCATCAATTCTGTCATGCCTGCATCCAAAACCACGAAGTTTTTCTTCTTCCCTTTTTTAATGTAAAGTGCCCTGGTAATTAATGAAGCTGATTGTCCGACTAAAGCCCTTCCCAGTTCAAAATGTACTTCCTGACCAGGTTTAACGGCCAAAAATTCATTAAAAATTTTAAAGTAAGCTTCAAAATCCGGAATTTGATGATCTGGGTTATAGTAATCAATACCCAAACCACCGCCAACATTTAATACCTGAAGATTAAATCCTTTATCTTCAAACCAGGCCGCAAATTCGTTTACACGCACACAAAGGTTTTTATATACATCCAGGTTGGTAATCTGCGAACCAATATGAAAGTGAATGCCAATAAACTTAAGGTTTGGCGATGCTTTTAACGTTTCGGCACACTCTGGCAAATCCCATGAATTGATTCCGAATTTATTTTCATCTAAACCTGTGGTGATGTTGTGGTGTGTATGCGCATCTACATTCGGATTGATCCTGATGGCCACCTGAGCTGTTTTGCCTTTATTGGCCGCAAGTTCATTTAACACCTCCAACTCCTGGATAGATTCTACATTGAAGCAGAAGATATCAAGATCCAAGGCCTCGTTAATTTCTTTATCAGATTTACCCACCCCGGCAAAAACAATTTTTTTATGGTCGAAACCAACTTCTACTGCTCTCCTTACCTCACCGGCACTCACACAATCAGCACCGAAACCGATCGCTTTGATCTGGTTTAACAGCACACTGTTAAAATTTGCTTTTAGGGCATAATGGATATGAAACTGATACGGAGCCGCTGCATCTGCACAGGTGCGCAAGGTTTTTTGCAACAAATCGGTATCATAGTAGTAAAAAGGCGTTTCAATATTGTTAAACTTTGATATATCTTTATCGGCGAACATGTTCAAATTCCTTATTATAATTTTAATTTTATTCTTTGGGCTAATTTATTTGGGTAACTACCTGGATTGAAAGCATGGAAGAATTACCCAGAAACAATACAATGGAAAAATCCGATTTTTTATCGTATTACTTTTCATCGTACTGTTCCTTTTATTTATCAAAAAATGAAGATAGCAGCTGCCATATTTATCGTTCTTATTCTTTCTGCGGGACTGTATAACTCATACAAAAAATATAAAAACGGATTATTACCTTCAAGCTTTCTGGCTTTTCACTTCCTCATCGGATTGCTAGTAATAACAGGTGCCTTTTTCCTCTTATTCGAATAACCTGTTGTGCAAACTTCTTAACGCTTCGGTTTTATATTCACTTAAAATTAAAAGCGATACGTTATAATTGCTACCTCCGTAAGAAATCATACGGATTGGGATGTGCTTTAAACCTTCTAAAACCCTGCTGGCGAAACCATGTTTCTCTGATCCGAAATCGCCAACCACGCATACAATGCTGTGATCGGTATCTACCTCTACAGTACCAAAACTTTCCAGTTCTGCTATAATCTGTGGTAAATGCGCAGTTTCATCAATGGTTAACGATACCGCAACTTCAGATGTGGTAATCATGTCGATAGGCGTTTTATAGCGCTCAAAAACTTCAAAAACCCTGCGCAAAAAGCCATAAGCAAGTAGCATCCGGCTTGACTGAATGCGGATAGCAGTAATACCATCTTTGGCCGCAATCGATTTAATTTTACCTTTTTCGCTATCGTGTGTAATTAAAGTACCCGCTGCAGAAGGTTCCATTGTGTTTAATAAACGAACAGGAATTTTATACTTCTGTGCAGGAAAAACAGATTGAGGGTGTAAAATCTTTGCGCCGAAATAAGCCAGTTCTGCTGCTTCATCAAAAGATAATTGAGCAATCGGTTTGGTTCCTTTAACAACACGGGGGTCATTATTGTGCATTCCGTCAATATCCGTCCAGATTTGAACTTCTTCTGCCAAAATTGCTGCACCTAGTAATGATGCGGTATAATCGCTTCCACCACGACGCAGGTTATCTACCTCGCCGAAACTGTTGCGGCAGATATAACCTTGCGTAATAAATAATTTATTGTCTTTATGCTGCTCTAAAAGCGGCATTAAATGTTTTGTAGTAAAAGGAATATCAGGTTCATTATCTTCATCAGTTTTCATAAAATCCAAAGCGGGCAGCAATACGGAAGGTACACCGATCGACTTTAAATAAATATGATATAGGGTTGTAGACAATAATTCGCCTTGTGCCAATACCACTTTTTCTTCTATTGAAGTAAAAATATCGTTTGCCAGGCCAGCTAAAAAGCCAAAATGGTAATCGATCACTTCATTTCCTTGCTCTTGAAATTCGGCAGCAGGCAATAACTCAACAACAAAGGATTTATATTTTTGATATAGATTTTCAACACACTCGCTACCCTTCTTCTTATCTCCAGCTAAAAAATAATTTGCAATTTCTACCAAACTATTTGTAGTACCAGACACTGCTGATAACACTACAATCTGCTCTTCATTTGGATTAACGATATCCAACAACTTCGTCATGCGCTCAGGACTACCTACAGAAGTACCCCCAAATTTTAATATCTTCATCTATTAGTAATTGTTTTTTTACCCATTGATTATATGACGGTAACTGTAAAAGCTTTACAACTATTTTAAAAAAGTTACAATCACATCATATTAATAATGGATTTTCTTTATTATTGTATCGGGGCGTGAAATTAAACAAAAGCAGCTTAAAAGCAACACCCTCAACAAAATAAAATTTGGATGGATTGAAATAAATACGTTTCAGCAAAACATCATTCATTAAAATTTGTTCAACACCAGATATTAAATTAAAAAAACAGCTCAATGCAGGCAATTGACCAATCAACACAAGCTACAATCAACCAGTGGTTAAGTGGAAATTACGATGAGAATACCAAGGCAGAAATACAGGCCCTTGTAGACAAAGATGCAACTACAGAACTAACAGATGCATTTTACAGAAGTTTAGAATTTGGAACAGGCGGTTTACGCGGCATTATGGGTGCTGGTTCTAACCGGATTAATAAATATACCATTGGAACGGCTACACAGGGATTAGCCAACTACCTGAACAACAAATACCCTAACGAGAAAATTAAAGTTGCCATTGCGCACGATAGCCGCAACAATTCTGATTACTTTGCCAAAATTACTGCGGATGTTTTCTCTGCAAACGGCATACACGTTTACTTTTTTTCTGCGTTAAGGCCAACACCTGAGCTTTCTTTTGCTGTACGCCATTTCGGTTGCAAAAGCGGCGTAATGTTAACTGCATCGCACAACCCTAAAGAGTACAATGGTTACAAAGCATACGGTGCCGATGGTGGCCAGTTTACCTCTCCTGATGATAAATTGGTAATTGATGAGGTTAACAAGATTAAAAGTATTGATGAAGTGAAATTCGACCGTGTTGAGGCGAATGTTGAACTGATTGGCGAAGATGTAGATAAATTATATTTAGATGGCATTACAGCACTTTCAATTTCCCCTGAAGCCATTAAAAGACAACACGATTTAAAAATTGTATACTCGCCTATTCATGGAACCGGAATTACTTTGGTACCTAAAGCTTTGGCGCAATTCGGCTTTACCAACGTTACTTTGGTTGAAGAGCAAAGTACACCTGACGGTAATTTCCCTACAGTGGTATATCCTAACCCTGAAGAAAAAGATGCATTAACCCTTGCGATGAATAAAGCAAAGGAAATTGATGCTGATTTGGTTTTAGCTACCGATCCTGATGCAGACCGTGTTGGTATCGCTGTAAAAGATAACAATGGCGAATGGGTATTGCTTAATGGTAACCAAACAGGAAGTTTGTTAATTAACTACCTTTTATCTGCCTGGGAAGAAAGCGGAAAACTGGATGGCAATCAATTTATTGTGAAAACCATTGTAACTTCTAACCTGATTGAAGAAATTGCAAAAAAGAAAGATGTTACCTATTACAATACCTTAACCGGATTTAAATACATTGGTCAGTTAATGACTGAATTGGAAGGTAAAAAATACTTTATTGGCGGTGGCGAAGAAAGTTATGGTTACTTAATCGGTGATTTAGTACGTGATAAGGATGCAGTGGTTTCTGCTGCTTTTATTTCTGAAATGACAGCTTATTACAAAGATAAAGGTGCAAGTTTATACAACGCATTATTGGATATGTATGTAGAATATGGCTTGTATAAAGAAGATTTGGTTTCTTTAACCAAAAAAGGTAAATCGGGTGCGGAAGAAATCAAAGCCATGATGGTTAAATTTAGAGAAAACCCTCCTGCAACATTGGGCGGATCTAAAGTTTCGATACTGAAAGATTACGAATTGAGTCAGGAAACGGATTTAGCAACCGGAAAAGTAAGCAAACTGGATTATCCAACTTCGGATGTATTACAATTCATTACTGAAGATGGAAGTATTGTTTCGGCCCGTCCGAGTGGTACAGAACCTAAAATTAAATTCTATTGCAGTGTAAATGCACCGCTGGCAGACAGAGCTGATTTTGAAAAAGTAAATGCAGAATTGGGCGATAAAATTAAAGCAGTAATGGCTGATTTACAAGCATAGTTTTTCAGTACAGATACCACAGATAAAAAGGATAAACACAGATGAAAGTCATTCATCTGTGTTTTTTATTTAGTATTGTCTTGACTGGAGCATCGCTTTTCAGCCACGGAAACACAGATTGACACGGAGAAATCTGCTAACGATTAATCAATCAGTTGCGATACATTTTTCTTAGAAATATAAATAATAGCGGGTTCATTTTTTTCGGCAGATAAAGCCTTCCCTGTTTTCTTATCATGAATAGCCCTGGTTGCAGAAACATAAAGCCTTCCTAATTTATCCAGATGTATATTGGTAAGCTGATTATCAAATGGAACTTTCAATATTTCTGGAAATCCGTTTTTCACCACCTCGATATCACTTTTTAAAATATAATTATGATCGGGGTTTCCGTTAATTGGCTCTAAATTCTCTTTTATTTTTATTTTAACCTGATTATCCAGGAGGAGACTTGCATACTCTTGAGACCTTTGTTCTGAAATATTATACGTAGAACACCGTTCCCAGGTAAATCCCTTATTCAAACTAAAGTATTGACTAAAAGTTGCTAATCGCTGATTTGCTTTATCTTTCAGGCTATTTGCTTCCAAAGCAAAGATGGTGTCCCTAACCGAAAGAAAACCATATATAGGCTGATGATTTACTTTCGTTTTTCGCCAGGTTTTGCCTTTATCAGTCGTTTGATAAATTTCGGTAAGTGTTGATACCATTAAAGTATCGTCAATGTCCCCATAAACTGCATGGGCTTCTCTCCCATTTGCAATTTCAATCCTTGTCCAGTTTGGATCGTTAAATGTTGGCGGAACATCCGGTACCTCTTTTTTAGCGCATGATGATAATACCATCATTACGGCAATAGTTTTAAGTAATTTCATAGGTTTCATTTTTTTGTGTTATGCAAGATAAATAAAAAAATGATATAACTAAAAATACAGGTAAAGGGAAGCTTAGCGTTCTTTAATAAATTAATCATATTTTATATTGAATTTCAATCCGATCTAGGGTTTTAAGAAATTTACACACCTTTATATTTTTTCTTTGCTGCAATCAATTTCTTTAATACTTTTGCATCGCAATACCATGTTCAAAAAAATCTTAATATATCTAATCATTACGTGTACCGTGAGCAACGGTTTCATGCAATTGGTTATCTATTCTGGTTATAAGATGAATAAAGAATACATTACAAGTGTATTCTGTATCAATAAAGAACATCCGGAGCTACATTGTGATGGCCAGTGTTTTTTAGCAAAAAAATTAAAAGATCTTGATGGTAAAAATAAGCAGGCTCAAGAAAACCTGAAAAGAGTTGCAGAAGCTGAGCCTCAATTTCAAACTTTAGCCATAAATCACCATCTTTCTTATTTTATTATCACTTCTGAAAATCTTTATATCGAAAAACCTGTTAAAGATCTTTCAATCTCAATTTTTCATCCACCGAAAACGGTTTAGGGCAGTCTTTCTTTTGTGGTTATCACCTTGTCCAAATAATTGGTCATCAGGAGGTATTCATGTATACTATTAATTAGATGCTGAAATAAATTCAGCATGACGACTGTATTAGAATTTCTTTAAATATTTTAATGTTCATTCGCCTTGATTTGTGCCCTCACGAATCATAGCGACTGGCTAATCCATTTTTTACTTATTCAATTTACTTAAAATGAAAATTTCAACATACTTTTTGGCCTTGTTATGCCCTGTTATACTCTTATCTTCTTGCAAAAAAGATGCAGAAGAAGTAACCGCCAATACTAAATCCACTTTCTCTATCGAGTTCGAAAATCAGGTAAACGGAAGTCCGCTGGTTTTAAATACTACATCTTACAAAAATGCCAAAGGCGAAGATTTTAAGATTAACGTATTTAAATATTATGTAAGCAATATTAAATTAAGCAAAGCAGATGGCACAACTTACCTTATTCCGGAAAGTTATTTCTTGATTGATGCTTCAAAATCAGAATCGACCAATATCACCTTAAAAGATGTGCCAACAGGTGATTATACAAAAATAGAATATACAATTGGCGTAGATTACGCACGTAATTTTGCTGGTGCACAAACCGGTGCTTTAGATCCCATCAACGGCATGTTCTGGACATGGAACAGCGGCTATATTTTTGTTAAACTGGAAGGAACTTCGCCGCAATCTACAGCCGACAAAAATTTGCTAACGTTTCACATTGGCGGCGTAACCGATCCAAATAATACGATCAGAACGTTTGCTACAGAAATTAATTCAGCAAATCCACTTCGTGTTAGAGCAGATGGCAAACCGAATATGCACTTTATTGTAAATGCAGCTGCATTATTTACCGGTAAAACCGATGTGAGTTTCGCTACTTTGAATTTTACAATGGGTGGAACAAATTCGGTTATCGTAGCCAATAATTATGCAAATGGTTTATTCCGTTTAGATCATATCCATAACTAATGTTAAGGAAAATAACTGTCTTCGCAATGCTATTTTTAAGCATTGCGTTGATGTATGCCTGTAGTAAGAATGAAGATGAGGTTGCTCAGGAAGAAAAGAAGATAACCTTTTCCATACCGGCTAACTTTCCTGCTCCTGCATACAATTTCGAAGACAATAAGTTAACCAACGCAGGTTTTGCGCTTGGTAAAAAGCTGTTTTATGAAGCAAGACTATCAGCAGATAAAAGTGTTTCATGCGGAAGCTGCCACCAACAGTTTGCCGGCTTTACACAGCTTGATCATAAGGTAAGCCATGGGGTAAATAACTGCCAGGGTAAGCGCAACACGCCTCCACTTGTTAATTTGGCCTGGCAAAAGGCGTTCTTTTGGGATGGTGGCGTAAAAAACATCGAAACTTCACCATTAAATGCCATTACTGACGCTTGCGAAATGGGTACAGATATACAAACCATTGTTGCATTTCTTAAAAATACGGCACCTTATCCAGATTTATTTAAACAGGCTTTTGGTTCAACGGAAATCAACTCACAGCTCATTTTAAAATCGATTACACAATTTACAGCAGTATTGGTTTCAGGAAATTCCAAATATGATAAGGTAATGCGTAAAGAAGGCGGCATTTCTTTTACATCTACAGAACTGGCAGGCTACAACCTGTTTAAAGAAAAATGTACTTCCTGCCATGCGGAACCATTTTTTACAGATTTTTCTTACCGGAGTAACGGGTTGGATTTAGTAAGTGCAGACGAAGGACGTTCGCATATTACCGAAGTTGCGTCAGATTTTGGAAAGTTCCGCGTACCTACGTTACGAAACATCGAATATACCAGCCCATATATGCACGATGGCCGATTTTACAGCCTGGATGAAGTTCTGGAACATTACAATTCAGGCGTAAAAGCATCAACTAACCTCGATGCCCAACTTAAAAATGGTATCCCTTTAAATACAACTGAAAAAGAACAGATTAAAGCTTTTTTAAAAACATTAACAGACAATGAATTTATCAAAAACACACTATACAGCGAGTCGTAAACTCTTGGTATTAGTTTTCGTACTCATGAGCAGTCAGGTTTTTGCCTGCGATATCTGTGGCTGTTTTATGGGTATTACCCCCTACTACAACCGCAACAGCATCAGCTTATTGTACCGTTACCGCTCTTTTAATGGATACGAAGGACAATCACACTCACTATTTCCGAATGGGGGAAGTTTCTTTATTCCAGCCAGAAGTCAGGATGCTCCAATTACCAATCATGCCGGCAACCCTACCGATTATGAACTTTACAGATCCTTGGAGGTCAGGGGAAAATACTTCATTAACAGCAAACTGGAAATCAATGCCATTTTACCTTATGTTTCCAACAGTGAGCGATACAATGGCTACACCTCTTCAATTTCGGCTATTGGTGATATCAATTTATATGCAGGCTACCACCTTGTTCAGAAACTGGAAGATAATTTTAAGCAACAGCTAATTGCGGGGGCCGGAATAAAATTGCCTACTGGTAAAAATGATTTTAAAAATACAGCAGGTATCCGTTATTCATCATTAATGCAGGCAGGAACAGGAAGTACAGATGGTTTTGTTTATCTCAATTACATGGTTGGTTTGGGCAAGTTTGGAGCAAGTTTAAACACCTCTTATAAGGTTAATGGAACCAATAGCAGAGATGAGGGCATTGCCAATAGTACAACCAGTTTTCTCAATATTTTTTATACGCAAAGTATTGGTAAGGATGTAAAAATTATGCCATCGGCACAGTTCTTTTATGAATATTCTGGCGGAGAAAAATATAAAGGCCAAAAAACAGGAGAACATGTGATGAATAACCTGATGGGTGGCGTTGGTGTTGATGTTTTTTATAAAAATGTGGCCTTAAATGTTGGAGTACAAAAAAACATTTGGGAAGCAGAAACCGATCACCCGATGAGTGCTGGAAAAGCTTATGTTGGAGTTACCTATAATTTTTAAATCTAGGAATATGAACAGATTAAATGTTGCAATGTTATGCCTGATAACCGTTTTTGTGATTTCGTGCAAAACTGAACCCGATTCAAAAGCTGTACGGCAGGAAGTATTAAATATCCATGATAAGTTAATGATTGATGGTGAAAAAGTAATCAAAAACAAAATGAAATTGGACGCCTTGATGGTTTCTGACAAAATTAAAAACACTCCGGATTCAGCCATGCGTAAGCAAGAGATTAATACCTTAATAATTAAACTAAATGCTGCAGATGAAAAAATGATGGATTGGATGCATTTTTTTAAAGATGATTTCAAAGGGAAAACAGCACAGGAAAATCTTGATTATTATAAATCTGAAATGATTAAAATCAGGGCTGTGGAAGATGGTTACATTAAAGTTACCAGAGAATCGGATTCGTTAATAAGGATGTATCAGGTAAAATAAATGGTCAACAATTCGGGTGTTAGAAGACTGGAGTCGAAGGATAGGGAATTAGCGGTTAAACACCCCAACTTTAGTCTTTTAACTACCAGCTTTAAACTTAAAATAAATTCAAAATGAAAAAATCAATCTTAGCAATAATCCTAATTGGATTAACAATAATAGCGGTAAAATCAAATGCAAACTCCGTAAAGGATTTTTCAAAAACAAATTTAACCGATTCTGTAAAAAAGAATGTAGTAGATCCGGTTTGCAAAATGAAAATAAAAGCCAATGCATCAAAAACGTCGGTTTATAATCGAGTTAGCTATAGTTTCTGTTCAGAAAGCTGTAAGCAAAAGTTTGTGGCAGAGCCGGCAAAGTATATAAAAAATAATTAGTGGGAGCTTATTTTCGTCACCCTGATCCGATAGCTATCGGATTTATTTCAGGGATTTTAATGCCGGATGGATGCTGAAATAAATTCATCACGAAGATACCTCAAACAAAATACGTTGTATATTTACATTTTAAAATAAAATCATGAATAAAATCACTGCTTACCTGGCTGTCTACCTATCAGCCATTTCTATATTTACTGCTTGTAAACAAGAAAAAAAACTCCCTTTTTATGGTGAGCGTCATGCAGAAACGGTCAAAGATGCAGCTGGTGTAGAAAAAGTTGATACGGTTTATCAAACCATTCCAGATTGGTCGTTCTTGAATCAAGACAGTATAATCACCACCAATAAATCTACTGATGGTAAAGTATATGTTGCAGATTTTTTCTTTACTTCCTGCACAACCATCTGCCCTACTATGCACCGCAATTTAATGACGGTTTATAATGAATTTAAAGCAAATCCAGATGTGATGTTTGTTTCACATACGATAGATTTTAAATACGATAAACCTCACGTTTTGAAAAAATATGCTCAAAAACTAGGTGTAGATGGACCAAAATGGCAATTTCTTTATGGAAGTAAGGACAGTGTATATACTTTGGCTGAGAAAAATTATTTAGTGGCTGTGGGCGAAGATAGTACTGCTAAAGATGGTTACATCCACCAGGGTTATCTAGTTTTGATCGACAAAGACAGACGTATCCGTGGTGCTTACGACGGCACGAAAGAAGAACAGGTAGAACAATTAAAAAAGGATATTCCTGTTTTATTGGCTGAATATAAAAAGTAAAATTATTAGCCACGAAAACACCGATTTAAGGAATAAAAATCCTTATTAAGCAAAAAAGTGTCTTCACGACAAAATAAGCTATTTCCTTTTTACCACAGCTATATAGGATGAACACAGATAAGCAACAAAATCTGTGTTTATCTTTCTTTATCAGTGGTTAATTATAAAAAAACATTATGCGCAAGTACATCATCAACGCTTTATTTTTACTTTCACTTATCGCCATTATTGTTTCTTGCCAAAACCAGGAAACTATTGATCTTCAGAATTATATGTCTAATGGTAAAGATATTTATAAAGCCAAATGTCAGAACTGCCATGGTGAAAATGGAGAAGGATTAGGCCAGCTAGCGCCCCCACTCACTGATTCGGTATTTTTAAAGGCAAATAAATCCCGATTGGCCTGTTTCATTAAAAATGGTGCAAACGAATCATTGATTATTCATGGTAAAGAATACAAGGAAAAAATGCCGGCTTTCTCCGAACTTGCCGATATTGATGTGGCACAGGTTATGGTATTCATAACCAATTCATTTGGAAATAATCAGGGTTTTGTTCCTTATTCAAAGGTATCACAAGATTTGCAGAATTGTAAATAAATATAATTTCGTATATTTAATCTATGACAACGATAACCCTACAAGTTCCAGATAGCTTAGGCGAACATGAGCATGATACCGTGCGGTTTATCGCAGCAAAGTTATATGAATCTGGAAAATTATCTTTAGGTCAAGCAGCATCTATGGTGGGCCTATCTAAACGTACTTTTTCTGATTTGCTTTCTAATTATGGTGTTTCAATACTTAACTATCCGGTTTCAGAAATGTTAAGTGATGCAGAAAAAATATGAGCTAGTAATTGCTGATACCAGTTGCTTCATTCTTCTGGAAAAAGTTGGAGAACTCGGCCTTTTAAAATTACTTTTCTCAAAAATTATTACTACAACAACCATTGCTTCTGAATTTGGGTCTCCCTTACCTGAGTGGATTGAGATCAAAACGCCAAAGAACATTTCATTTCAAAATTCTCTCGATATTGATGCTGGTGAAGCAAGTGCTATTGCATTAGCTATGGAATCAGAAAACACACTACTTATTTTAGATGATAACAAAGGTAGAAAAGCAGCTGAGCGGTTTAATCTTGTTTATACAGGCACCTTAGGCATCATTCTGAAAGCAAAAAATTGCGGACTTATCACTTCAGTTAAACCTATTTTTCAAAAAATACAACAAACAAATTTTAGATTTTCTAAAAAAGTGCTTGATGAAATATATTTACTGGCAAATGAATAGTACAATGCAAATTCGCATAATATGAATAAAAAACCCATCTTTGCGCAAAATGCAGGTTGTTCTATCGCTGTTCCGGATAAAACCGGAGGAGAGGAAAGTCCGGGCAACGCAGGGCATCCCGCTTTCTAACGGAAAGGGATTTAGGAATGAAAACCTGAATTACGGATTAGTGCAACAGAAAATATACCGCCCCGACTTTGTCGGAGTAAGGGTGAAAACGTGCGGTAAGAGCGCACGAGCATTATAGGCGACTGTAGTGGTTTGTAAACCCCGGGAGTTGAAAGACCAAATAGGCTAACATCCCGACTTTACGTCGGGATAAAGGGCTGCCCGTCCGATGTTAGTGGGTAGGTCGTTAGAGATAAACGGCAACGTTTATAGTGGATAAATGATAGAAATCCTGAGCAATCAGGAAACAGAACCCGGCTTATAGACCTGCATTTTTTTATTCGTTCAATAAGATTGTTTTTGTTTCGTTGAGCTTTGCAACTTCTTCTTCGCCCAATACGGGAAACTTAAGGTCTAAACTTTTTAATTTATCTACAATTATTTCACTGATTGCCAACCTTGCAAACCATTTTTTATCAGCAGGTATAATATGCCATGGTGAATCTTCGGTACTGGTTTCGTTAATGGCATCTTCGTAAGCGTTCATGTATTTATCCCATAGCGCCCTTTCTTTAATGTCGCCTGATGAAAATTTCCAGTTTTTAGTGGGGTCGTCAATCCGGTCTAGAAAACGCTGCTTTTGTTCATCTTTACCTACATTCAGAAAAAACTTTAGAATTACAGTTCCATTTGCTGTTAAATGTTCTTCAAAGTTCCTTACGCTCTTGTAACGTTGCTGCCAAAAATTTTTATTTATCTTTTTTACGTCTGCAAAACCCGGGATATTTTCACTTAAAATATATTCTGGGTGTACTTTACAAACCAACACGTTTTCATAATGAGAACGGTTATGAATTCCAATGCGCCCACGCTCCGGCAAAGCCTTATAATGTCTCCATAAAAAATCATGTTCATATTCTTCGGAAGTTGGCACCTTAAAACTATATACCTGGCATCCTTGAGGATTTAAACCACTCATAACGTGTTCTATTGCACTATCTTTCCCTGCGGCATCCATCGCCTGAAAAATTATCAGAACTGAATGTTTGCCAGATGCGTATAATCTTTCCTGTAAGTGGTTAAGCTCTATTTTCGAATTTACCAATGCATCCTTGGCTTTTTCCTTATTGTAGCCTCCGGTAAAATCTGTTTTATGGTTTTTTAATGAAAATTTCTTCTCGCCCTGTACAATTAGTCCCTTAAATTCGTTTTTCATAATCGTATATTATATTGGCTAAATTGATGCATCTGTAATTTAAATATAGAACTAAAAAATAAGTAAATTAAATACGTTAATTTGCATATAGAGTTTTTTATATTTAACGCCACAGCTTTTACCTAAAGATCATCTTATTCAATATGTTTAAAGAGATAAAAAACAAGTACTTACGTTATCCTACAATTGTTTTATTTTTTATAATAATTTTCTTTTCAGCACTACAATTAAACTTTTTATGGTTATTTGGTTACTCACCAAGTGTTCATGATATTAAAGCCCCTACCCTTCGCGTTGGCTCTGAGCTCTACACTGCAGATGGAAAACTGATCGGCAGGTACTTCAAAGAGAACAGAACACCTATCAATTATGAAGAAATTGCGCCTAGTGTAATACAGGCTTTGGTAGCAACAGAAGATGTTCGTTTTTATAAACATTGGGGTATTGATGTACAAGCTGTAGGCCGTGCAGTTGTAGGTTTTGGAAAAGATGGTGGGGCCAGTACCATTACACAACAATTGGCAAAAAATCTTTACCGCACAAGGTATAATAAATCTCAGGGCTTATTAATTAAAATCCCTCTGGTAAGAACATTGATCGTAAAATTAAAAGAATGGCAAACGGCAGTAAAGTTAGAATCTAACTATTCTAAAAATGAGATCATTACGATGTACCTCAATACCGTTTCTTTTGGTAACAATACCTATGGAATTAAAACCGCAAGTCGCATTTATTTTGATAAAGAAGCAAAAGATTTATCCACTACTGATGCTGCAATGCTTGTAGGAATGCTTAAAGGCACAACCTTATATAACCCGACTAAAAATCCTGCTAAAGCATTAGAAAGAAGAAATGTAGTGCTTGCGCAAATGAACAAATATAAGTACCTGAGTAAAGATAGTTTAACTGAATTATCAAAAGAACCGATTAAATTAAAAGAAGGTAAAGTACAGGACGGTAGTGATGGCGATTCCTATTTACGTGCTGCTGTAGCCAAATATCTTGAAAAATGGTGCACGGATAATGGTTATGACCTTTACGAAGATGGACTTAAAATTTATACCACTATTGATTCCAGACTTCAGGGGTATGCAGAGGAAGCTGTTGCAGATCAAATGAGAATTCTGCAACGCAGGTTTTATAGTGTTTGGGGCAATGAAGATCCATGGTACGATTCGGAAAAGCAGAAAGTTGATTATCCGGACAGAGCAATGAAAAACCTACCTATTTATGCCCTTTTACAAAAGAAATTCCCAAATAATCCAGATTCTGTTAAAGCCTATTTTAATAAAAAGAAACGGATGCAGATTTTCACCTACAAAGGTGACCGTGATACCTCATTTTCTACTCTAGATTCTATCCGTTATTACGGAAAAATCATGAATACAGGGATGATGACCATGGAACCAGCGAGTGGAAAAATTAAGGTTTGGGTGGGGGGTATCGACCATAAATTTTTCAAATATGATCACGTTAATCAATCTAAGCGCCAAGCCGGATCTACATTTAAACCTTTTGCTTATTTAACAGCACTAGAGCAAGGCATGAGCCCATGTGATAAATTTACAGATAAACCTGTGAAAATAGCCTATCAAGATAAAGGCGAAACCAAATATTGGGAGCCTAAAAATGCTGATTACAGTGTTTCATACCGTGAAATGAGCCTGCGTTGGGCCATGGCAAAATCAGTGAATACCATTACTGCTCAGGTTACCGAAAAAGTAGGCTGGGATAATGTGGTAAAATCTGCACACGAATGTGGTATTGACAGTCATTTAGAGTCTGTTCCGTCAGTAAGTTTAGGTTCTAATGATGTTACGGTATACGAAATGGTGAAAGCTTATGCCACCTTCATGAATAAGGGCATTAAAACAGATCCAATTTTGGTGGAAAAAATTACCGATCAAGACAATAAATTAATTGATGAGTTTAAGCCAAAAACGAAAAGGGTTTTAACCGAAGAAATTGCCTGGTTAATGACATATATGTTCCGTGGTGGTATGGAAGAACCCGGAGGAACATCGCAAGCCTTGTGGGAATGGCCAAACCTATTTAAGAAAAACAACCAGATTGGCGGTAAAACAGGTACATCTTCTGATTATGTTGATGCCTGGTATATGGGATTAACTAAAGACCTTGTTACAGGTGTTTGGGTGGGCTGTGATGAGCGGACAGCGCACTTTAAAAATGGCGAACAAGGTGAAGGTTCAAGAACGGCATTGCCCATTTTTGCCAAATTTATGGAGAAGGTTTATCTTGATCCCAAATCAGGTTATACTTATGGTGCTTTTCCAAAAGCGACTGTTGATATCACCAGAACTTACAATTGCCCTAGTCCTCAAATTATAAGGGATACTACATCAACAGATAGTGCTGTCGTCGATTCTACAGAATTCACAGTACCGGAAGTACCTGCAACAGAAGTTCCTGTAACAGTTGAGCCGGAAGTTAAAAAGGATGAAAAGAAAACAGATCCTGCACAAACCACGCCCGCAACTACTGTACCGCTAACCAGAAAAGAAGAAAGAGAATTGAGAAGAAAACAGCGCCAGGAAGAAAAGGAAAAGAAAAAGAACGAAAATAATCAACAATAAGACGTTATTTCTGAATAAATGGCTCAGATCCATTGCATATCTGAGTTTAATGATAGAAAACTTTGTAAAAGTGTTAAAATTTCAATAGTATTTTAAACTATTGCTATTTTTAGTTTCTGAATCTTTCACTATTTAATTTTCGTAAATTACTGAACATCAATACTAAAACCAAACATATGAAAATAGGCTCTACTTTATTAAAGCGATACTTTTCTCTATTACTCCTGCTTATTCTTTCCTTTTCGGTTAAAGCTCAATATTTCGGACAAAATAAAGTGAGATACAAAACACTTGATTTTAAAGTTTTGCAAACTCCCCATTTTGAAATATACTATTACATCAAAAATGAAAAACTTTTAAAACGCTTCTCTCAGGATGCAGAAACCTGGTATAAAATGCATCAGGAAGTTTTTAGAGATACTTTTTTAAAGAAAAATCCTATTATTTTATACAATAACCATCCTGATTTTCAGCAAACAACTGTTTTAAACGGAGAAATAGGAATCGGAACAGGTGGGGTTACCGAAGCATTGAAAAACAGGGTTATTATGCCGGTAATGGAACTTAACAGCCAAACCAGACACGTTTTAGGTCACGAGCTTGTACATGCTTTTCAATACCATCTGCTGCTTGAAAAAGATTCTATTAGCCTTGAAAATGTAGGTCAAACACCGCTATGGATGGTTGAAGGAATGGCCGAATATTTATCCATAGGAAAAAAAGATGCATTTACTTCCATGTGGATGCGTGATGCCATGTTAAACCGCGATATTCCTTCATTAAAAGACTTAACCAATTCAAACAAATATTTCCCTTACCGTTACGGACAAGCATTTTGGACATATATAGGTTCGCAATATGGAGATACAACCATTGTACCGCTATTTAAAAACACCGCAAAATACGGTTACGAAAATGCGATCAGATATACTTTTGGTTATGATGACAAAACACTTTCAGGACTTTGGAAAAATTCAATAGATGCGCACTATAAACCAATGTTGAAAGCCGATAGTTCGCAGATTAAAATTACAGGTACAAAAATTATCGATAATAAAAATGCTGGGAATATGAATGTTGCCCCTGCGCTAAGTCCTGATGGGAAATATTTGGCCTTTATGTCTGAAAAAGATTTATTTGGCATAGATTTATTTTTGGCAGATGCAAAAACCGGGCGGATTATCAGAAAGTTAAGTAGTCAGATTTCCAATGGTCACATTGACGATTTTAACTTTATCGAATCAGCAGGAGCTTGGTCGCCAGACAGCAAACAATTTGCATTTAGTATTTTCAGTCATGGTAAAAACCAGATGATGATTATTAATGTTGCAAACGGCTCTACTGTTTCGCAAACAGCAATGGATCAGGTGCAGCAGTTTGGTAATTTAACCTGGTCGCCAAATGGAAAAGATGTTGCCTTTTCGGGTATGGTTGAGGGACAAAGTGATATCTTCTCTTACAACCTGGATACCAAAGTGGTAACACAAATTACCAATGATGTATATTCGGACTATGCACCGAATTATTCTCCAGATGGCAAAAAACTGGTATTCTCTTCAGATAGAGCTGCCATTCAGGCAAATGTTGTAAATGCGGTTTTGCCAATTAATTTGGCCGTTTACGATATTGCTTCCAAAACGGTAAGCAACCTTAATGTTTTTCCGGGTGCCAATAACCTTAATGCCCAATTTTCTGCTAACAGTCAAAATATTTATTTCCTATCTAACAGAGATGGTTTCAGAAATTTATATAAATACAATTTTGAAGACAATTCAGTTGATCAGTTAACGGATTATTTTACAGGGATAAGCGGAATTACTGAATTTTCACCTGCAATATCTGTATCCACCACAGATGAAATTGTATACAGCTACTACCGCTACCAGCGTTATACTTTGTACAATGCTAAATTGAGCAGTTTTAAAGCAAAGCGAATTGGCAATCAAGAAGAAAACTTTGATGCAGCTATCCTCCCTCCTATGGAAAATATTGGAGTTAATATCATCAATTCCAACCTAAATAATTTCGACCGTTTCGAAAAAACTGTGGCAGATTCGATGAGAACGGTACCTTACAAACCTAAATTCAGGTTAGATTATTTGGCAAATAGTGGTGTAGGTGTTTCAACTAGCCGTTTTGGCACAGGGGTTTCTGGTGGTATTGTGGGCATGTTTAGCGATATATTAGGTACCAATCAGATTATTGCCAATATATCTGTAAATGGCGAGATTTATGATGCTGGTGGTTTGGTAGGTTATATCAACCAAAAAAGTAGGATAAACTGGGGTGCTGCTGTGTCGCACATTCCATATGTGTCTGGTTTTAGGTCTTACGGATATGAAAATCTGCCTACCAGCGACAATTCTACCATTAAAGCCTTAGCAGATAGAACAGATATTATCAGAACGTTTGAAGATCAAGTTCAGGTTTTCGGCGCATACCCATTCAGCAAAATACATAGATTTGAATTGGGCGGATCGTTTTCTCATTACAGCTATCGCATTGACAGATATAGCAATTATTATAACTCAGCCGGAAATTTCATTGGACAAGATAAAACCAGAATCTCTAATGATGTTGCTTCTCAGGATTATGGCATTCCATTTAATTCCTTCACGCTTTATCAATTAAATGCTGGTTTTGTTGGTGATAACTCAATTTTCGGATTAACAGGTCCGCTTGATGGTTTTAGGTATCGTGTAAGCGGAGAAAAATACTTCGGAACCTATAATTTTGCCGGAGTAACTGCCGACCTTCGCAAATATTGGCGCGCTAAGCCAGTAACTTTTGCGGTTAGAAGTTACAATACTTTAAGGATTGGTAAAGATGCAGACAGGCTCTATCCATTGTATGTTGGTTATCCTTATTTAATAAGGGGTTATGAATCCAATTCTATTTACAAGAGTACTTCAGCTCAATCTTCGGAGTCTTTTGATATTAACCAGTTAACAGGAAGTAAAATTGCAGTTTTTAATTTTGAAGTACGTTTACCATTTACAGGTCCGAAAAAATTAGCCGCTATTCCTTCTAAATTTCTGTTTTCTGATTTAAATCTATTCTTTGATGCGGGTTTAGCCTGGACAAATGATACTAAGGTTAAATTTAAAAGTGAGCCAACTTATACCACTTTACCATTATTGGATAATAATGGGGCACCTGTGCTGGATGATAAGCAAAAGCCTGTTACCTATCAATCTACAACTGAGCGTGTGCCGGCAATGAGCGTTGGTATATCGTTGCGTGTAAATGTTTTCGGTTATTTCGTACTGGAACCTTATTATGCCATTCCTTTTCAGCGTAAAGATGTTAAAACCGGGGTATTTGGTTTAACTTTTGCACCCGGATGGTAGGTTACGGGTTAAAATAGAGAATGATGGAATGAGAGATCTATTCAATATTTAATGTGAGAATAATTAAATAACAAAACAAATATAAAGCTAAAGATTGCTTGAATGATTGGAAAACTATTCTGATCATTCAAGCATTTTTTTTATAAGCCTAAATTTCATTCGTATTTTTATTAAATATCTATACCTTAAAACCTGGTTAAGATAAACTGGAAAATGAGAGTTTAACCTGATTGGTAATATTTCTTTCTAAAAGAATATTTTCAAAATCAAGACCAATTGTTAAATCAATCCAATCTGGATTACAAGATCTAACCAATCGCTCTTTTTGCATACGGGTAAACCTGCTTATTGTTTTGAATCGGCCTAATGCCTGTGCTTCCGTTTTAAACTCTTCAAAATAAACCAACCGCGTTAATTGCTGCCCGCTATCGAAAAATAAGTTTGGCATCTGCTTGTAGAAATCCAGCGTCTTAATCAAATCTGAGCTCATGCCCACGTGCATACTTGTACGATTTCTGTCGGTAACGATATAAACAAACTTTTTCATGATCCTGTGTTTAAAAATTAAAACTAAACTATTTAGTATACCCTCTTGCAAATCAAAATAATATTACTAACTTTATGAGCATAAAATTACTAACTATTTTAGTAATTCCAAATTTATTTTAAAATTTATTTTTATGTCAAATATTTCAAATAATTTAAAGTACCTCAGGAAGAAAAAAGGCCATACACAGCAGAATTTCGCTGATATTATGGAAATCAAAAGATCGCTGATTGGCGCTTATGAGGAAGACCGGGCAGAACCGAAGTATGATTTACTAAAAAAAATAGCAGAATACTTTGACCTGACCATCGATGAATTTATTAATGAGAAGATATCTGACAGCTGGAAACCGAAGCCGAAAAGCCAGGGATCTAACCTAAGGGTGCTTAGCATTTCTGTAGATCAAAATGATCGTGAGAACATCGAATTGGTTCCGGTTAAAGCGAGTGCTGGTTATTTAAATGGTTTTTCAGACCCACAATATATTAGTGATCTTCCAAAATTTCAGCTTCCTCTTGCTGCCTTAAGGCAGGGTACATTTAGGGCATTTGAAATTATGGGCGATAGTATGTTACCCGTTCAGCCAGGTAGCGTAATTATTGGCGAGTATTTAGACAATTGGAACGAAGTAAAAACCGGAGAAACGTATATCGTAATCAGTAAAAATGAAGGCGTTGTTTATAAAAGGGCTGGCAACCGTTTCAGAGAAAATAAAGATTTAAAATTAATATCTGATAATAAGGTATACGATGCCTATACAATTGCTGCAGAAGATATTTTGGAAATCTGGAAAGCTAAAGCGTATATCTCTACCTCATTACCAGAACCTGCACCAGACCCAACCATGGAAACATTAACACAGATGATGGCCCAAATGCAGAAATCAATTTCGCAATTAAATAAAAATTAACACTTTTTAACAACAGCCGATTAAACCGTTTGCGTTTTTATGTATCTATTGAATTAACAAACACATAAAAAAACAGAACATGAAAAAGGCAATTTTAACAATAGCAATTGCAGTAATGGGATTAACCGCTGCATTTGCTCAAGACACTACAAAGCGTGCAAGACGGGCAATGCCTAAAATGACCGCAGAACAAAGGGCTGAAAAAGTAACCGCCAAACTGGAGAAAGAATTAAGCCTTACAGCTGATCAGAAAACCAAAATTTATGCCATTCAATTAGAGAATGCAAAAAAAATGGAGACTTGGAGAACTGCTGATCAAGGTGATATTAAAGGTAAGATGAAAGAGCGTAAAGCAGCCATGGATGAGCAAAAAACTAAAATTGATGCTGTTTTAACCGCCGATCAAAAAACAAAGCTGGATGCTTTTCGTGCAGAAGCCAAAGAAAAAGGTGAAAAAATGAGAAAAGGAATGGGCGGAAGAGGCAGAAAAGATAAAGCCCCTGTGGTTTCAAATCCACCTGCACAAGGATAAATTGAGTAAACAGTAATTAATTATATTTTTGAAAGCGTTCCGATTATTCGGGACGCTTTTTTTACTTTTGACCGATGAGCAAAATAGAGCAATTTCTTAATGGCAAACTTCAGGAGCGAAAAGATAATTTTTCCATCAGAAATTTATCAACGAACTTCCCTCCTTTTGATTTTTGTTCTAATGATTATCTCGGTTTTGCCAGGTCTGTCGAATTAAAAGATTTGATCGATCTAACATTAAGTAAACTACCAAATTACCTAAGTGGTGCAGGTGGCTCGCGCCTTTTAAGCGGAAATACCAAGTTTATAGAAGAAACTGAGCAATTTATTGCCGATTTTCATCAATCTGAAAGCGGATTGATTTTCAATTCGGGATACGATGCAAATGTGGGGCTCCTATCATCTGTTCCACAACGTGGTGATACTATTATTACAGATGAGCTGATCCATGCAAGTATTATAGATGGCTGTAGATTAAGTTATGCCACACGATACAAATTTCTTCATAACGATATAAATGATCTAGAAAGCAAACTGAAACTTGCCAGGGGAAATATTTTTGTGGTGGTAGAAAGTGTTTATTCCATGGATGGTGATTTTGCCCCTTTGATTGAAATATCGAATCTTTGTAAGCTTTACAATGCAAATCTGATTGTGGATGAAGCTCATGCTACAGGTATATTCGGTAAAAACGGAAGCGGATTAATCAATCAGCTTAATTTGACCGGTCAGGTTTTTGCACGCATTGTAACTTTCGGAAAAGCCATGGGTACACACGGAGCAATTATTTTAGGGAGTAAAAATTTGCGCCAATACCTGATTAATTACGCAAGATCATTTATTTACACTACCGCAGCACCTGTTCATAATATTGTAGCGATAAAATCTGCCTATCAGTTATTACCGAAAATTGATCATGAGTTGGTTCATCAAAAAATTGCCTTGTTCAGGAAAACCGTAAGAGAACTGAATATTAATACCCTTGACAGCGAAAGCACTATCCAGGGGGTTTTATTCGAAACCAATGAAGCCACAAAAATGGCTGCAACTACATTGCAAAACCAGGGTTTTGATGTAAGGGCAATATTAAGCCCAACCGTGGCAGTAGGAAAAGAAAGATTAAGGATTTGCCTGCACACTTTTAATACCGATGAAGAAATTATTTCGTTGGTTAATCACCTTAAAGCATTAAATTAAATGGCTAAATATTTTATAACAGGAATAGGAACAGGAATTGGAAAAACTTTAATCAGCGCCATTTTAACTGAAAAATTAAAAGCAGATTATTGGAAACCGATCCAATCTGGAGACTTAGAAACAAGCGACAGTCTAACTATCGAAAATTTAATCAGCAACAGCAAAACGGTTATCCATCCAGAAAGTTATAGACTGAACCAGCCTTTATCCCCCATTTATCAGCAAAATTGGATGGCATTGAAATCGACCTCAACAACATCAACATTCCTGAAACCGATAATAATTTAATTATTGAAGGTGCCGGAGGTTTAATGGTTCCGTTAAATGAACATGAATTGATTGTTGACCTAATTAAAAAACTGAATGTAGAAGTGATATTGGTTTCTCAAAATTATTTAGGCAGCATTAACCATACGCTTTTATCAATTAATCTGCTTAAACAATATCAAATTCCTATTAAAGGCATTATTTTTAATGGCGATGAAAATTTAGAAACAGAAAGATACATATTGCAATATTCGAAAATAAAAAAGCTAGGTGGTGTACCTAGCTTAGAAAATATTGATAAAGAAAAAGTGCAGTTTCTTGGCCAAAACCTTTCTATTTAACTCCTAAGAAGTCAAGTTTTTGAAACTTGACTTCTTTCCAAATCATATTATTTCTCAGTTAAATAACCAGTTTTTTTAAGAAAATCTGCCCAAACCTGGTATCCAGCCGGAATAAGGTGCAAACCATCTTTAGTGAGTTCTGCCCTTAAATGCTTGTCCTGATCGGTGAAATTTGGATACAAATCAATAACGGTAACATTTTTAGCCGCAAATTTTCTGATTTCATCATTTAACCAAAGAATATGTTCGTCTTTACCATAATGATTTTTAAATTTTTCGAAAGCACTGTTCACAGGTAAAAGTGTGTTAAAATAAATGTGTGTTTTTTTCGATCCTTTCCTAATCCGGGCAATGATGGTTTTATAATTTCTTAAAATTACACTATCGGGAATATTCCTCGAAACATCATTTATTCCAATTAAAATAAAAACTTTTGCCGGTTTACCATCTATCACATCTTGCAGGCGCTCTAAAACGCCAAAAGTAATGTCGCCTGATATTCCCCTGTTTTTTGCTTGCGGAAGATCCAAAAGTTTGGCCCAATCGGTACCGGCTGTAATGCTATTGCCTAAAAAGATGAAATCTTTCTTTGATGCAGGATCAGCTTTAAATTTTGCAACCAGTTCTACATATTTCCCTGGTCGGTAAGTACTGTCCCATTTAACCTCCTGCGCTTGTAATCCTGTTAAATTAAGCAGTAATAATGTACAGGCAGCTAGTAATAGCCTTTTAAAGTGTGCTTTCATATTATATTTAGTTATTAGGGACTAAAATACTATTTTGCCTGCACTAAAATATCCGGATAGTCAGAAATAATACCATCAACATTTAAAGCTTTTAATTTTTGAATATCAGCTAAAGTATTTGCTGTCCAGGGAATAATTTTTACACCATCAGCATGTGCTTTTTTCACCAATTCTTCATTTACCATTTGCCATAACGGGCTTAAAATAAATGGCTTATAACCCAAATCAGCAATATTTTCTTCATATGTTTTTTTATTGGCCACCAAAAAAGATGTTTTCATTTTTGGATACTTTTCATGGATGATCTGTATTGTTCTTTTATCGAAAGATTGGATTACAACAAAATCAGTTACCTTTTTCTTAATTATTACTTCCATTAAAAGCTTAACAAATTCTTCAGGTTTAGGGTTGGTAATTCCATCACCGCTTTCGCTGCATTTGGTTTCGATATTATAAAAGAACTGCTTCCTTTTATTGGCTTTTATATCCTGCTGAACGGCATCAATTAAATCAGCTAATAATGAAAGATGCGTTTTTTCTTTTTTCTGCTGAGGAAACAAATCATAATACTTTGTGCCGATATCGAATTTCTTAATTTCAGCATAGTCCATTCCAAAAATGGGATATTTCTTCGCATCTGTTGTTGGGATATCTTTACCATCAGGGCTTAGCATAAATGCAGGACTTAAATAATCATCATGGGTAACCACTACTTTACCATCTTTTGAAATATGAGTATCCATTTCAAGTGTGGTAATGCCATCAATTTTCATGGCATTTAACATTGCCAAAATTGTATTTTCGGGCATTAGTCCTCTTCCTCCACGGTGCGCTTCTGCACTAAAAGCAGGGAATTTAACTTCCTGACTAAATGATTTAGCTGCAAATGCAGAAAATAAGATAAAAATTGTTGTTGTTTTAAGTTTCATATTTAGAATGGATTAAGCTTTAATTTCAGCTTCAAATTTTTCTCCGAAGCGATCGGTAGCCACAACTTTAACTTTTTTTACTGATGGTTCGAAATGTGCTATGAATAAATGATCAGTAGACCTGGGCTCTACAAATGGCCGTGGATTTGGTAATTTATCTCCTTTATATAGTTTAACCGCTAACGGATCATACCCATCTGTTTGTGCCAACACACCCATTGCTTTACCATCCAAGTAATATTCTACTTTCCATTCGGGATCATAATTCCAAACATTGGCAATTAATCTCTTCTGATTGGTAAGTGTATCTACATAAATATCAAGCTGTTCTTTACGGTTTCTGCCTGTTGATTTATAATACCATTTTAAATTGGTACCGTCTACTTCATAAACACCATAACCTCGAGGCGTTCCATCCTCACAAATTGGGCCTGTCCACCAGCCACCACAAACAGTTCCGTGATTATGTTCATAAATGCCGTTTTTGATTACATTTTTATTAAAATGTGTATGGCCCGACATAATGTGAACGTTTTTAAAATCTTTTAATACTGCATAAAAATCTTCATTATTTTTAACCGAATTGTGCACCGGAATGTGCAGACAAATGATCAATAATGAATCTTTTGGCACCAACTGAAGATCTTTCGCCAGCCATTCGAGTTGCGTTGGGGTAATGTAACCATCGTAAGTTCTTTCTACACCCAAATAACGAACATCATCTAAAACAACGTAATGGGCTTTCCCCCTATTGAAAGAATAATATGTTGGTCCGTAATGCGCCTGAAAGGTACGATCTGAGGTATCATCTCCCCCTTGTCTGTAATCCTGATCGTGGTTTCCCAATGCCTGGAAAAACGGGATTCCGATATTAGCAATGGCTTCATCGTATGCAGGAAAAAGGTCGAAATTATCCCAAACTAAATCGCCAACACCAATTCCATGGACTGGTGTTTTACCCATACTTTTTACCACTTCTCTTGTATCGGGAACAGAAGTTTCCATCATCTGCTGAACATCTTTTTTGTTCTTCACCTGCGGATCTGCCCAAATGATAAAATTGTGTTTATTATCGTTCTGTTTTAAAGGTTTAAGGTCGAAGTTTAATTTGCCAGCTGTATCTGGTTTATAATAATGACGTGCTATACTGCTTTCTGTTTTAAATTCGTAACCAGATGGTGTACTGATCCAAACAAAACGGGCAAGTTCATGCAATTGGATTTGATAATTGCCGCTTTTATCTGTTTGTACTACACTATAGCCATCCGAAATTACCACACCAGCTACAGCTTTACCTTTACTGGTTACGGTTCCGCTTACCAATCCATCAACAGAAAATAAGGATGATGGAAAAGATTTTAAGCTGATGAAGATTGTTGAGGTTAATAAAGTAGATTTTTGTATGAATGATCTTCTGTTCATGATTTTTTAAGGATATTAAATCATCGTATTAAATTCTATAATATAAAGAAGGCCAGTACTTGCTGGCCCTCTCACTGTTTTTACTTATCTATTAAAGTGGTAACGCCACCTGTTTCGATTGCACTGAGTACAGAAGTATTGGTTAAAGGAACGCTTGTCATAGTTCTAACCGATTCCCAGCCGCCTTTGGTGGCTTTGTAAACGCCTCCTAATTTTGCAAAACTTGTTGCTGTTGGAAAACCAGCAAAACGTTTAGAAACATCATTGGTTCCTTTTCCGTAATACTCCTGAGGAACTTTTCCTGCATAGGTGGCAAATTTATCGGTAATGGTAATCCTCAATCCATACTCTGGCGGACCGGCAGTATAAAAACTTCCTTTATCGCCTCCATAAAAGATAACATCTAAAGGTGTTGAAGCTGGAGTTACATTTGTACCTTCAAATAATGCGATACCGGCAACATTACCGCTATTGGCCAACAGGTTACCTGTTTTATCGCCAATACCATTAGCACCTGCTAACACGCTATAATCTAAACTGGCTATCCATTTTGAAGCAGGTATAACTGTTGAGGCTGAGCCATTAATACGTTGACCTGCGCCTCCAACATAGAAAAACTCACCTTTTTTTACGGTTCCGGAAATGAGGTTAAACTTGTAGGTTCTTACGCCGCCTGTATTCCATCCTAACGTAGGGAAAGAAGCTGCACCGGCATTATTACTCGTATACGCTGAGAATGGAGTTACTGCAAAATCAATATCCCTTGTAGCTAAAAACTGAATATATTCATAATTACCATCCGTACCATTTGGATCTACATCGAAGCCCGAAATAATTGCTGGTGATAGTTTAGGCATAGGAACGTAAAAGAAGTCATCAACAGTTCGCATCCGGTATTCGATCTTCTTCGAAGTTCCTGTTCCTGTAACGTAAACAATGCCTGTAAAATTTCCTGAAGGTTGTACAATTGCATTGGCGAAAGTTGCATTGGTACTGGTACGCAATGTTGCCAGGCCGAAACCGTCGTTTAATATTTTATCTCCAGAATATACCACATCGCTTGCAGGTTCCGGATCATAAACCGCATTGTTAATTGCAACCAGCGTACTTTCATAACGATCTGGATTGGCTAAGATAGCACTCGTATTTGCCGCCTGTAATTTAATTGTTCTTCCTGATGCCACTTTGGTTATCGCCGAACCCGTTAAACCAGTGATCTGTAGAATTCCATCAACCCTTTTTAATACTCCTCCATCCAATTTAATGTGCAAAGAATCACCTGGGATATAATTTGAGGCAGCATTTCCGATATTGAATGAAATCCCTCTAAGCGAATCTGCAGTACCGTTAATGCGGCTGTTTTGCAAAGCAATTAATCCTGTTACCGAATTGCCCGATCTAAAATCAGAAACCACCACACCTCTTATGCTTGTGGCACCACCTATAGCATCTGGATTAAGTGAAAGATCCGAGCCTTTATAGTATCTCCTTAAATCAAAGTTAGAAATGAAACCACTTTCAGAAAATTTATATTTATAGTCGTCATCTCTTTTACAACTTGCGTAAACAACTACAAGAATTGCAAGCAAGAAAAAATATTTTAATTTATTTTTCATCGTCAATAATATTTAAGGTTTTTGCCACCACATTAAAGTGTTTACATCATCCGGACCTTGAGCGGCCAAAACGTTTTTATAGTTGGTAGGGTTGGTTGATTGTGCAAGTATAGGATAGTATAAACGAACCGGCATTTTGCCTCCATTTAATAAACTTGATCCTTTCGGAAGCAACGGATGGCCTGTTCTTCTATATTCGAACCATTGCTGAAAATCAACCAAAAAAAGTGCATAATATTTTTGTAAGTGAATTTGTTCGAGTTTGCTGTTTGCACCTGTTGTTTTACTATCCAATGGCAATGCATTATTCCAGCTAAAATCACCTTTTAAAGCATAATTTCTTACAGCTGCATCATTACTGTTTGCATATAAAGTTGGCAACCAATAATTAATTCCATCGGCTACACCTTTATAATAATAATTTTCACCCGTTCCATTAATCCAACCTTTGGCAGCTGCTTCAGCTAAAATAAAATCAACTTCAGCCACGTTCATTATCACACCTGTTGATGCATCTGTTTGTAAACTTGTGGGGTTACCCGACTGTGCATCTGAATAAAAGTAAGCTTGTTTTGCCGGTGCCCCGCTACCTATTGGATAAGCACTCTGTACACCAATATATCCTGCCGGACCAGCAGCTATGCTCCACCTGTTTACCCCATTTTTTCCAAGATTTGGATCTATCCTTGGATCGTTCCAACTGGTAAGGTTATTCATAAAAAAATCAACAATGGCCGAACCCCTGAAATCCGCTGGCCTAACGTTTACCATAAATGGAGACGAATAAACCGCAGTACTGCTATTTGTACCATTCCAAAGAATTTTAGCGGTATGTGTATTGTCAGTCATTATTGGATACTTGGCAGGGTTGGTATCAACAATTTCTTTAATTTTTGCAATGGCCTGAGCACTTGCTTCTGCCTTGCCAGAAATACGTAACAGCAGCCTTAAGTACAGCGAATTTCCAAATCTGCGCCATTTACTAATATCTCCGTTAAATACCGGATCACTGCTTGCTTCAATTTTCTGCCCCGCTGTTAGCAATGTATTGGCTTCTTCCAGTTTGCTTAATAGTGATGCATAAATATCTTTTTGCTTATCGAATGCTGGCTCCAGCACTCCATCTCTACCTTGATTTGCCTGGGTGTAAGGTACATCTCCGTAAGTATCGGTTAGCAATTGCATTGTCCATGCTTCTGCAATTCTCGAAATTCCCTGATAGGAAGTATTAATCGCACCTGGTTTACTGGCAATTGTATTGATATCTTTAATGTTAGTCAATTCAGAATACCATGAATTCCACATTGCGTCAGATAATTGTCTTCTGATATCATAGCGGTAGATCCTACCTTCCAGTACCTCATCCAATGTAGAAACCGTAACCTGCATCAGTTCATTGTTAATGGTTCTGTTGCGGATTAAGTTTGCACTCAACACATTGGTTAACGTAGGTGCCAGCAATTTATCTGCGGTAACTTCTGGCACACCTATTGGATCGGTATTAATTTTATCGAAATCTTTCTTGCAGGAGAAAAATGAAGTCCCCATCACCAGTAAGAAAGCATAACCTGTAATATTTTTAATCTTTTTCATTTTCTTATTAGTTTATACCCACTACTAAACGTGCACCAAAAGTTCTGGTTGATGGCAGTTGTCCTACCTCAAAACCTTGTACAATATCGTTGCCCGACAGTGTACCAAACTCCGGATCGAAGGCAGGCCATGGCGACCAGGTGTACAGGTTACGGCCATACACGCCTATGGTTATCCTGCTCAGGCCTAAGCTAGAAACCAATCTTTTTGAGAATGTATAATTAATATTAGCCTCTCTGAATTTTAAATAATCTGTTCTAAATGTACTTCCTTCTGCATTGGTTGAGCCGTACATGGCTTCATAAAATGCACCCACATCAGTTGCAACTGTGGTATTAGGACTATAAGTAACACCATCAGGATTTAACATTACACCATCCCCGATTAAACCGCCGTACCTTCCCGGTAAGGTTAATTTCAATTTACCAAGGCCGGCCATTCTTGCAAAGGTTAAAGAATGGGCAAAAGCACCAAGTTGTGCATCAAATAAAACATTGGCAGCAAAGCCTTTATAAGTTACACCAGTACCAAAGCTAAATCTGAATTTAGGCATAGTATTACCCAGGTATTTTAACTGGGTTTGATCTGGAATGGCTTTACCCGTATTGTCGAATATTACTTGTCCATCAGGTGAACGCTTTAGGCCAAAACCATAAATATCGCCTAAACTACCTCCTACATTGGCTACGATTTGAGTACCTCCAATTGGGCCGGTACGCAATATCACTGAGCTATCTGCAAGTTCTTTAATGGTGTTTCTGTTTGCTGAAAAAGTTCCGTTAACCGTCCATTTAAATGATCTGGTTTGCAATGGTATTGCGTTTAATGACATTTCCAAACCTTTGTTATCTACTCGTCCTGCATTGAATACGGCAATAGAATAACCAGTTGCACGATCAATTGAGCGACTTAATATCTGATTTTTTGTATTTCCGGTATAAGCGGCAAAATCAAAATTCAATCTGTTTTTAAACAATTTTAATTCCGCACCCACTTCAATTGTTGTGGTAGATAATGGCTTTAAGTTATTGTTTGGGAGTACACTTGGGTTTGTCATTGCACCGCCAGGATAAATTCCGTTTGCGGCAAGGGTATAGTTATATGCAGTTCGGTATGGTGTTGTACCTCCACTACCCACCTGAGCAATTGATCCGCGAAGTTTAAAATAGCTAATTTGTGAAGGCATTTGCCAAAAATCGGAAGCAATGAAAGATAAACTTGCAGATGGATAGAAGAAACCCACATTATCGGTACGTAACGGAGATGCCAAAGTACTGTTCCAATCCTGTCTGCCTGTCAAATCCAAAAACAAATAATTTTTTAGTGAAAGCGACATTGTACCGTACAAACTGTTAATGTTAAAACGGGCAGTATCCGGAACAGAAATCAGTGGATTTTGATTGTTTTCTAACCTGTAATCTCCCGGAACAACCAATCCATCAGCACGCAATTCTGATTTGTTGTATCGATTTCTCAATTGGCTACCACCTACTGAAGCAGAAAGTTTTAAATCCTTAGATAAATCTTTATTGTATCTTAATAAAAAGTCGGCATTTACTTCATAAGAATTTATATCCTGAACACGAAAAGATCCCTGAGCAAATTTCGCTCCTGCAGCATCCCACGGACGCTTAGTTTCGCGGATATCATGATTATAATCAATAGAAGAACGCACAAGTAAACTTAAATCATTGGTAAACTTGTAAGTCGCCTGGATATTACCCAAAATACCATTTCTTCTCTGTCCGTTTAAATATTGTTCAGAAATTGCATAAGGACCTTCTGGAAAGCTGGATGTTAAATCAACAAATTTCCGACCTTCCTGTCCGGCTACCCAATAGTTCTTAAACCAATCCAAATTCATGTTTGGATGCGCAAACATAAACCAATACATTAACGATTGATTACCATAACCGGTTGCTGGTAAATTATCACTATGCCTATTATTGTAGTTGGCTTTAAAAACAATGTTTAGTTTTTTGGTTATGTTACTATTTCCAGATAGCGCAAGGGAAGTACGCTCTAAATTTGTATTGGGAACAATCCAATCATTGTTGCCATGGTTTGCAGTAAAACGTAACCCTACTTTTCCAGCGTTTCCATCTAATGTTACAGAATTGGTAGTTTCGACACCTGTTTTGAAAAACGCATCCAAAGCATTTGGATAAGCCACCCAAGGTGTACGGGTGGTGCCCCCTTTTTGTGTAGTTGGATCATATTGAAAAAACATGCTCGTGCCATCAAACCTCGGTCCGTAGGTAGAACTAGTTGCATGGGTATCGGCACCATCGGCATTGGTTCCAAAACTGTAATAGCTTGCACCACTTACGCCTGCTCCATACTCTTGCTGAATATCCGGACCTCTGTTAATTTGCTCAAATGCTGTATTGGAAGTAAACGTAATGTTAAACTTTTTTTTGCTGCTGCCAGCAGATTTAGTGGTAATTACAATGGCTCCATTTGCTCCACGCTGGCCATATAGTGCAGATGCCGCAGGTCCTTTTAATACGGTTACATTCTCAATATCGTCTGGACTTAAATCATTCAGCGCGCTTCCAAAATCTGTAGGCAGAATATCTCCTGATGTACCATAAACGCCTCCACCTGTTCCGGCTGTACGTTTAGCACTGCTACTGGCAACTACACCATCAATTACAATGAGCGCTTCGTTATCGCCGGTTAAATTATTTTCTCCCCGAAGGATAATTTTATTGGATGCAGCCAAACCGCTGTTACGAACCAGGTTTAAGCCTGCAACTTTACCCGATAAAGCATCAGTCCAGTTGGTAGAAACCGCATTGGTAAATGCAGAACTATCTAAAACTGCAACTGAGTAACCCAGTGCCCGTTCAGAACGTTTAATACCAAGGGCCGTAACCACAACATCATTTAAAGCACTTGTAGAAGATTGTAACCTTACCACAGCATCATTATCGTTGTTATTAAAAAGTTTAGCTAAAGTTTTATAACCCACCATATTGTACAAAATGGTTGTTCCCTTAGCAACACTGATTGAGTAATTTCCTTTCTCATTTGTTACTGCCAAAAACTTCTTATTGTTATCGGTGATGGTAGTACCAATTAACACCTGTCCATCCGCATCATCTAACACAGTACCTTTAATAACAATTTTTTGGGTTGGCGTTTGTGCAAAACCTTGGTTTATGCAAACCAATTGTAATACCAATGCAAACACTAAAATACTAAAGCGTTTTAGCCTACCTTTAAAAAAAGGGGTAATTGTTTTAAAGCTATCGGGATTGCTTTTCTTTACATGCAGAACGCACTGATACCACGAAATCTGTTGAGTAAAATTTTTAATCATAATTATTTATATATCCGGTTAGTAATAGGGTTCATAATTTCGATTTATTTCGACCGGATTTGCGGGCAAAGTAAGTCTGTTTATGTTAAAACTATGTTAAGTAAATATTAATGTATTAAAAGCCTCACTAAAATGTTGCGTTTAGTTTAATTTTACTTATTATAAGTTTCGTTATATAAAATTATAAAAACAAATCGAAACAAAAAACAATAAAACACACGAACAGCAAACATTCAATAACTGAATGATTAAAAAGACAGAATTAAAGATGATTGAAGAAAATCCGGAAAAGATATTTTGAAAAGGATTAAATAGAAATCAGCCAAATAAGAGTGTTTAAAGCAATAAATTTGATCTCAATGCATCAATATAAGTTAAGCTAACCAACACGCGTAATAATTTCATTACACATCAAATAAATACGCATCTATATAATGCAACAAAACGAAACAGCATCTTGTAACAATAATGTATAAATTAAAATCGAAAGCTAAAGAAATAACACTAACGGGCTTTTACATACTCAAAAACATGTTTCATGTAAAGTTTACGTAAAGAGAATGCCCGCTCAAGTGTAATTAAAATAATAACGGGAAATATTAAAAAACCAAGTAGATTATAAGTGTAAAAAAAGAAGCCAAATATTAAGATCAGCCTGAAACATTCCAGGTAATAAATCCATTTGCGCTGCTCTAACAGTGCGCCTATATTTATAAGCGTAACCAAAATAAATATAAGGATCGCAACCTTGTTTACTGGTGTTAAAAAGCCATAAAATAAAGTTGCTGTAGTAAGCATGGCCACCACAATAAACAGCTGGATATTTAAGTAAATTTTAAATTTAGGTTTGGCCACTTCCTGCTTTTTGTTCTGATAATAGCGCGCTTCTAAAATTGGCCGGATATTCTGATCCATCAAAGCCGGACTACCAAAAACGGCATCCCATTTTGCTTTAAAACCATTCGCACGCTTGTAAGCCTCTGCAATTTCGAGGTAATAATGAAAATGCTGCCATAAAAAACTATAACTTTTAATGGGATGTGTTAAACCATATTTCGGAGCTTCTTCTTCCTTTTGAAAAGTACCAAAAAGCTTATCCCAAAACACAAAAACATCTCCATAATTTTTATCCAGGTATTTCTCATCAGAAGCATGATGAACGCCATGTAAGGAAGGTGTAATCAGTATGTTTTCCAACCAGCCCAGCTTCCCAATCAATTGGGTATGGGTAAAAAAAGAATAGGCTCCATGTGCCAATAGTATGGCAATAATCATATTCGGATGAAAGCCGATCAATGGAAGAATACACCAGAATACATTCCGAAAAATAGCCTGGATAGTGGTGATTCTTGCTGCTGCCGATAAATTAAATTCCTCACTTTGGTGATGCACAATATGTGCTGCCCATAAAAAGTTAATTTCATGCCCCAACCTGTGGTACCAATACCAAACCAAATCTGTAGCCAACAATAGCAATATCCATACGTACCATTTGGTGCTGATATCAAAAATGGCATAATTGGTGTAAACCCAGTTATAAATCTGATAAAAACTGGCTGCAATAAATAAATTCAACAACCTCTCGGCAATCCCTACACTAAAATTTGCTACCGTACTTTCATATTTAAATACCTCTGCCCTTTTTTGATGCCGGGCTATTTTAAACTCTATAAATACAAAAATAAAAAACGCCGGAATAGCGAATGCAAGGTAATTTACCGTCATAACAACTTTGGTCTAATTTTAGTTTAACGGAACAAACTTAAATATATTCTATTAAATACATAGATTTTATAGAATATATTATTACACATAAATTACTTCGATAGTGATTTAATGTTTGTCGTTTTAATTTATTTGTAGAACTTCGAAATTATAAATACACTACTATGGCTGAAAAGAAAAAAGCTGAAAACAATATATTATCAATCGATATTGGCGGCACAAGCATTAAAACGGTTCTTTTGGATGAAAGCGGAAACATGCTTACCGAATATATAAAAAGTAAAACTCCGCCCGAAGCTACACCTAAAGACATTGTTTCTGGTATTGTTGAACTAATTGCCCCCTTTCCGAACACCTACAACCGTGTTTCAATCGGTTTTCCTGGCTATGTAAAAAACGGAATAGTTAAAACCGCTCCAAACCTGGCTAAAAATAAATGGGCTGATGTAGACCTTGCCCAACGCGTGGCCAACGAACTGGGCAAATCGGTACGGCTGGTAAATGATGCCGATCAGCAAGGTTTGGGCGTTGTAGAAGGTAAAGGTTTTGAAATTGTGTTTACAGTGGGTACCGGTTTTGGTACTGCATTGTTGTTTGATGGAGAATTGTTGCCACATTTAGAACTGGCACACTTGCCAATTAATAAGGATGAAGATTACGATGATTATATAGGCAATAAAGCTTTCGAAAAAATCGGTTCAGAACGTTGGAATAAAAGGCTTAAAAAAGTAATCGAAATCTACAAAACAGTTTTTAATTACGATACCTTATATATAGGTGGCGGTAATTCTAAACAGATAGATTTTAAACTGGAAAGCAATATTAGAATTGTAACCAACAGAGATGGAATTAAAGGTGGTGCCAAGCTTTGGAAACTGGCCGATAAGTACAACATCTTCACTGTTGAGCCTGAAAAATAATTGATCTTTATTACAATCTTTTAACAACAATATCTGCAATATTAATTTGTAAACCCTAATTTTGGGTGCAACCTAAAAAATAAAAAATGGCAAGTAACGATTCAAAAAAATATAAATTGGGAATGATCGGTTTAGGCACAATGGGCCGAAACTTATTGTTAAACATGGCTGATAAAGGCTTCTCTGTAACAGGTTACGATAAAGACAGAAAAATGATCTCGAAACTTGAAGAAGAAGGCAAAACGCACAATCTGGAAGGATTTGATGATATTGAAACTTTTATTGCAAGCTTGCAAACGCCACGTACACTGATTTTACTGGTGCCTGCCGGACCAATTGTTGATAGTGTTATTGCAGAATTAAAACCATTGTTAAGCAAAGGCGATATTATCATTGATAGCGGTAACTCTCATTTTACCGACACCAACCGCCGCGTTGATGAACTGGAGAAAGATGGTTTGCATTTCTTCGGCATGGGTATTTCTGGAGGTGAAGAAGGCGCACGTTTTGGTCCGAGTATGATGCCAGGTGGCGATAAACAAGCTTACAATGTAGTAAAAGATGTTTTTGATGCGGTAGCAGCAAAAGTTGGAACCGATCCTTGCGTAACCTACATTGGCCCGGGTGCTTCCGGTCACTTTGTTAAAATGGTACATAATGGAATTGAATATGCCATTATGGAACTCATTGCCGAGGTTTATGGAATCCTGAAAAATGGTTTAGGCTATTCCAACGATGATATATACAAAGTATTTAAAAAATGGAACGAAGGCAGGTTGCAATCTTTCTTATTAGAAATTACTGCTGAAATTTTTGTTTTTAAAGATGCAGAAACTCAAAATGATCTTTTAGATCAGATTAAAGATGAAGCCCGCTCAAAAGGTACCGGAAAATGGACCTCAGAGGTTTCAATGGAACTTCAATTGCCAATTCCAACCATTAACGAGGCTGTTTCAAACCGCGATTTATCCAAGTTTAAACAATTAAGGGTTTCTTTAGAAGAGGCTTTTGGCAAAAAAGATACCCAGATAGCAGTTACCATTGAAGAACTTGAAGATGCGTTTTACTTTGCTATGATCAGTGCCTATGCGCAGGGTATGCACTTATTGGTTCAGGCTTCAAAAGAATATAAATACGATTTACAGTTACAGGAAATTGCAAAAATCTGGCGTGGTGGCTGTATCATCAGGGCCAAATTTTTAGAAGATATTTATCAGGCTTACGAGAAAAACAATTCATTAGAACATTTATTCGGTGATGCTGGTATTCAAAACATCATTAAAGGAACATTAAGCGGCACACGCAAAACAATCGGTGCCTGTATCAGTTCTGGCTTAGGTATTCCTGCATTTGCATCAACCCTAACCTATTTCGATACCATTACCACAGGCCGCATGCCTTCTAATTTAATCCAGGCACAAAGAGATTTCTTTGGCGCACATACTTTTGAGCGTATTGATAAAGATGGTGTTTTCCATGCTGACTGGAATAAATTATCATAACCCTAATAGATTCACGAACAACAACATAAAATGAAAAGCAAAACTGCATTAAACCCTACCATTTTTGTAATATTTGGTGGAACAGGTGATTTAAACAAAAGAAAATTAGCACCTGCCCTATATAATTTGTTTATAGAGGGTTACATGCCAAATAAGTTTGCCATTATTGGTACAGGTAGAACCGAATTTACCGACGATAGCTATAAAGCTGCCTTAGAAGATGCCGTAAATCAGTTTTCACGCAGTGGAAAAGTAAAAAAAGATAAGTGGGGCGATTTTACAAAAACAATGCATTACTGCCCAACTGATTTTGCGCAGCCAAAAACCTTCGAAAATTTAAAAGCAGCTGTAGAAAAATATCAAAAAGAATATGGTGCAGGTACACAGGTAATTTTCTACCTCGCAGTTGCCCCTAACTTCTTCCCTATTATTGCAGAATGCTTGCAAAAATACAAACTTACCCAGGATGAAGACAACAGCCGTATTGTTATCGAAAAGCCTTTCGGCCATGATTTAGAATCGGCAAAAGAGCTTAATGCTTTATTGGCTACCATTTTTACTGAAAAACAGATTTACCGTATCGATCATTATTTAGGTAAAGAAACCGTTCAAAATATGATGGCTTTCCGTTTTGCAAATGCCTTGTTCGAGCCTTTATGGAACAGATCGTATATAGATCACGTTCAAATTTCGGTAACAGAACAATTAGGCGTAGGCGATCGTGGTGGCTATTACGAGGGTTCTGGTGCGTTAAGAGATATGATTCAGAATCACCTGTTGCAATTACTCTGTTTAATCGGAATGGAAGCTCCGATTAACTTCGATGCCGACGAAATCAGAAACCGTAAAGTAGAGGTTTTAAAAGCAATGCGTCCTTTTTCTGCTGAAGATATCCGTTTCCATACCGTTAGGGGCCAATACAGTAAAGGCTGGGTAGAAGGCAAAGAAGTTCCGGGCTACCGCCAGGAAAAAGGTGTAGATCCTCACTCCAACACCGAAACTTTTGCAGCAGTTAAATTTCATATCGATAACTGGAGATGGCAGGGCATTCCTTTCTATTTGAGAACAGGAAAACGCTTAAACCAAACTTCATCATTAATTACCATTCAGTTTAGAGATGTACCACATCAGATTTTCTCATCAGGTGTAACCGAAAACTGGCAGCAAAACAGATTGGTAATCAGTATTCAGCCAGAAATGAGTATCCGTATGCAGGTACAGGCCAAAAGACCAGGTTTGGATATGGTGCTAAATCCTGTTGATATGGTTTTCGATTACAAAGGAACTTACGAAGGTGATACACCTGAAGCTTACGAAACCTTGTTACTGGATGCGATGATGGGCGATCAAACGTTATTTATGCGTGGCGATCAGGTAGAAGCAGCCTGGGAGTTGGTAATGCCAATTTTAAATACCTGGGAAAGCAAAAAATCAATCAACTTCCCTAATTATCCTGCCGATAGCTGGGGACCGGAAGAAGCAGAAGCACTTATTGCAAGAGATGGTTTCCATTGGTTTAACCTGCCTTTGAAGAATAAAGAATAAATAAGTTGATGGTTCATGGCCTGATACTCTCTAGCCATGAACTATTAACTATTAATCACTACAACATGAATCTACTCATATATAAAACGTTAGAAGAACTTAATCAGGATTTGGCGGATTATGTAATTAAAATTGCAGAAATGTCTATCGAAGAAAACGACCGTTTTAATTTCGTTTTAACAGGCGGTAGTTCTCCTAAAGCACTTTATCATTTACTTGCTACCGAAGGTCAACATAGAATTGATTGGGAAAAAGTATATTTCTTCTTTGGAGATGAACGCAATGTTCAGGCAGATGATGATAATTATAATGGTTTAATGGCAAAAAAAGCCATTTTAGATCCATTAGGAATTAAAGAAGACAATATTTTTTATGTAAATACAACTTTAGCTCCAGAAAAAGCAGCGATTGAATATAAAAAAGCGATTGACAAGCATTTCAACGGAGAAGACATTGTTTTCGATCTGATTCTTTTAGGCATGGGCGATGATGCACACACCGCTTCTATCTTCCCTCATACTACACTGGTAAAAGATGAAGAAGTAAATGTCGCTTCTGTTTATGTAGAAAAATTGGATACTTACCGGATCAGTTTTACTGCACCTTTAATTAATAAAGCTGATAATGTGGCATTTTTAGTTTTTGGCGAAAACAAAGCTGAAGCATTGAAACATGTAATCGGCGATGAACATAAAGATGTAGATACCTACCCTTCTCAGTTAATTAACCCAATTGATGGTAAATTAACCTGGTTTGTTGATGATAAGGCCGTGTCGCTTTTAGAATCTTAAATAAGCTTAAAAATCTTTCCTATTTTGTGCTGTCGGATGTTTCTGAAACTTAGTAAGAATAAATTTACTAGCAGATAGATACATCTGACAGCACTCACTATTTCGAATGAAGCGCTGTGGAATTTGAATTTATTTCAGGGCCAATTACATATAAATTTATTTCGTAGCAAAAAGATCCTGAAACAAGTTCAGGAGGACGATTTATCTAATACGTGCGTCACCGTCAAAAGTATACGTCACCCTAAAACACGCGCGTAACCCTGAAAAATATGCGTCACCCTGAATTTATTTCAGGGCCTATTATCTTTAAATTTATTTCGTGGCAAAAAGATCCTGAAACAAGTTCAGGAAGACGATTTACCTAATAAACGCGTCACCCTGAATTTATTTCAGGGCCTATAATCCATTAATCATTCAAAGCAAAAAGATCCTGAAACAAGTTCAGGAAGACGATTTACCTAATACACTCGTCACCCTGAATTTATTTCAGGGCCTATAATCCATGATATATACTAAGCCGTAATGATCCTGAAACAAGTTCAGGAGGACGATTTACCTAATAAAACTTCTCGTTCCTCCGTTTCGTTTGAATTGACAATCCAATAACTACAATCTAATCCAGCTTCTCTTCAATCAGCAATTTAATAATCCCATCGGCCATCCCCACTTTAGGCACATAAATTTGCTTAATGCCTGTCCACTTCATTAAAGTTAAATAAATTTCGCAGGCAGGGATAATCACATCCGCACGGTCATGATTTAGTCCTAATGTGTTAATCCTTTCTTTTAATGAATAACTGGTTAATTTGTTATACATCGAATTTAATTTCTGCAAAGATAAAGGCGCGTTTTCCTTTTCGTCAGACATCCGGAATAGCTTATTAATGTTACCTCCAGTACCAATGCCTGCAAGGTGCTTATAAGCCTTTGTGTGCTCTTTCACCCATTCTCTCATCTCATCCCAGGTTTCTTCTTTGTCCTGGTTATCAAGCATCCTGATTGTACCAATGTTAAATGAGCGTGAGGCCTCAGGTGTTCCTTTTACAAAAACCGACAACTCTGTACTGCCACCACCAACATCAATATACAAATAGGTTTTATTTTCGTCCAATTCTTCTTCAATATGATTGGCATATATAATATTTGCTTCGCGCTGCCCTTCAATAATCTCTAAAGTAACGTCTGTTTGTTCTTTAATCAGCTTAACAATATCCTGACCATTGCTAGCCTCCCGCATGGCAGATGTTGCACAGGCCAGATATTCTGAAACATGATAAACATCCATCAGATTTTTAAATGCAGTCATCGTTTTCACCAGATCTGCAGATTTCTTATCAGAAATGTACTGATCCAAAAATGCATCATCACCCAATCTTAAAGGCACACGGATTAAAGTATTTTTCTTGTATTTATATTTTCCGTCCTGTTTACTGATATCGGCAATGAGTAACCTCACGGCATTCGAACCGATATCTATAGCTGCGTATCTTAACATTATGATTGATGCTTGGTTTTTAAATAGTTATAAATGTCTACTTGCGCCCTTATTTTTTTGCTTAACCTGTTTTTATGGTATTTATTGTTATTTAAGGCGTTTATCTGCCGCGATTTTGTATTGTCCTGCAATTGCAGATCGATAATATCCTGAATTTCCTGCTTCACATCATGATCTAAAACCGGAAAACCCACTTCTACACGGTGTTCAAAATTTCGGCTCATTAAATCGGCAGACGATAAATACATATCGTTTTTTCCATTATTGCCAAAAATATACACACGGGCATGCTCTAAAAACTTATCGATAATACTGATGGCTGTAATGTTTTCGCTAAATCCTTTCACACCAGGCACTAAACAACAAATACCACGGATAATGAGTTGAATTTTAACCCCTGCATTGCTGGCATCGTACAGTTTTGCAATAATGCCCTCATCAGCTAAACTATTCACTTTTAACAAGATGTAAGCCAACTTTCCTTGTTTGGCATTTCTTATTTCGCGGTTGATAAAATTAACCAGTTTCGAACGGCTTTCTAAAGGCGAAACGATCAGATGTTTAAAACCTTTGGTTACTGTTCTTTTGCTCAGGGCATCAAAAAGCTTCACCAAATCGTTTGTAATTTCTTTTTTAGCGGTAAAAATACTGTGGTCGCAATATAAACCTGCTGTTTTCTCATTAAAATTACCTGTGGCCAAATTGGCATAATAAACAGGTTTTTCTTTCTCCATTCGTTTTACCAAACAGATTTTAGAATGCACTTTATAATCAGTTAAACCATAATTTACTTTCACCCCTTCTTCCATTAAACGGGTAGTCCAATAAATATTCGCCTGCTCATCAAAACGTGCCTTTAACTCTAGTAAAACCGAAACAGCTTTGCCATTTTTAGCGGCATTAATCAGTGCGTTAATCACCTTAGAATTTTCGGCGAGGCGGTACAAAGTAATCTGTATTTCGGTTACCTTCGGGTCGAGGGCCGCTTCGCGCAGAAACAGAATGATATAATCGTACGATTGATAGGGCAAATTAACCAGGTAATCCCGTTGGGCCACCTTATTAAACATGCTTTGTGTGCGGTGCAGATCGTGTACCTTAAGCGGCACGTTTGGCGCATATTCCAGCTCCTTTTTACCCACATTAGGGAAAGCAATGAAATCGCCGAATTTATGGTAACGGTTGCCTGGAATTAAACTTTCGGCTTCGAGTTTAAGTTTATTTACCAAAACAGTAAGCATATTTAAAGGCATAGCAGAATCATAAAGCAAACGCATGGGTTTCCCCTTTTTTCGCTTTTCCAAACTGCTTTTTAAATCTTCAATAAATTTATCATTGATATTTTTATCAATATCCAGTTCGGCATCACGTGTTAACTGAATCGAATAAGCCTCTAAATTATCGTAGGTAAAAACATAAAAAATATCATCTAAACAATACCTGATAATGTCTTCAGCAAGGATGATAAATTTCAGGTCGTTGGTTTCTGGCAGCACCAAAAACCTTGGCAAATTCGGTGGAATTTCAATTAAAGCATACTTTTCTCTAATTTTTGTATCTTTTTTCGAAAGTTTAACAAAGAAATAAAGGTACCTGTCTTTAAGTTCTGGAAAAGGCTTCTCCATATCCAGCATAATCGGCACTACATTGGATAAAATCTTATCTCTAAAGTGGTTTTTAACAAACTCCCCCCGGCTTACGTTGAGTTGCGTATCATTTAGAATAAAAATTCGGTTTTGCGCAAGTTCATTGATCAAAGTGGCCTGAAAAAGCTGGTCGAATTTTCTTTCCTGCTTTACCACAATGTTTTTGATCTCATTAAGAATTTTCTTGGGATTAAAGCCCAAAAGTGCTTTTGCTTTATCGTTTAAATTCGTTAACCTGGTCATTGTAGCCACACGAACCCGATAAAACTCTTCTAAGTTGGAAGAAAATATTGATAGAAACTTAATCCTTTCGATGAGCGGCACGGTTTCATCGGCTGCTTCCTGCAATACGCGATCGTTAAAGTAAAGCCAACTTATCTCTCGGTTAAAAAATGGGATCTTCTTATTGCTCATTTAAAAAAATAAAAAATCCCTGCCATAACAGGGATGTTCAAAACTGCACATTAATTTGTTAAATCGATGTTAATTCATCCACGCTTTAATGTTAACAAATCTATTTTTTAACTGGTGTTTTCACTTCTTTCTTAACCGCTGGCGCAGCTTTAGCTACTGTTTTTTTAACAACCGAAGTTGCTTTTTCTGGTGTAGCCACAGGTGCTACAGCTTTTTTAACAGTTGCTGCTGCTTTTGCCGGGGCTTTAGCTGCTGTAGTTACTGCTTTTTTAGCTACAGATGGCGATGCTGCTACGGCTTCCTCTACTGCTGCAACTGGCTTTGCCAATACTTTTTCTGCCTTTTCTTCTGTTTCTATGGCAGCTACCTTAATGCTCTGTACCACAGGTTTGGCTTTTGCAACTGCCTTTTTTACCACTTTTGCTGCAGATTTCTCTGCCTTTGTTGTTGCCTTAACAACTGGTTTTTTAGCCTCTTTTGCCTTTTCTTTCGAGGCATGTAATAAATCATCAATTTTCTGACCAACATCGGCCTTAACGATTGTGAATTTTTTAGTTAATTTTTTGGCCACACGCTTACTTGCTTTCCCAACCTCTGTGCTAATTTCAGATACATCATGACCTAAGCTTTTAATCACATCCAGAAACTTATCTGTAATAGATTGCTCCAATTGTTTCTTAACTTCTTTTTTGGTGATTTTTTTTTGAGACTTCGGCTTAGTGGTTTTCATATTATTTTTCGTTTTTTTGTGAGGATGGATTAATTTCTATTAAATCTACTTATTTTTTTACTTTAAAGCTAAAACCATGCCTTCTTTTGATATAGTAAGTAAAGTTGACGCGCAAACATTAGACAACGCGATTAACAATGCTAAAAAGGAAATTTTAAACCGATTCGACTTCAACGGCTCAAAAAGCACCATCGATCTGGATAAAAAAACAAACGTTGTTACCATCGTAACCGAAGATGATATGCGTTTAAAAGCCATCGAAGGTTCTATTATTTCGCGAATGATGAAACAGAATTTAGATCCAAAAAGTCTCGATTTTGGTGATGAGCACCAGGCTTCTGGCAACATGATCAGAAAAGAAATCAGCATTAAAGAGGGCTTGGATAAAGAAGCCGCAAAAAAAGTTGTGGCAAAAATTAAAGCCAGCGGATTAAAAGTGCAGCCATCAATTATGGATGATCAGGTTCGTGTTACAGCAAAGAAAATTGATGATTTGCAAGCTGTAATCAATCTTTGCAGAAATGAAGATTTTGGTCAACCCCTGCAGTTTATAAATATGCGTAACTAATAAGGTTAATTGCGTAAACTGGTAAATCGGTTACTTATCCATGCGATAAGCCTATCATATGATTAACCAGTAAACTGATTTACGATAATCAACTTTTACAATTAAACGGCAATCAGCATCAAAATGGAAATCAGCGAAAACGGATTCATATTTTCAGATAATAAAGCGCATTTGGATATTGAAGCCATACACCAATATTTGAGTGAAGAATCTTATTGGGCAGAAGGCATCCCGCTTGCAACGGTAAAACGTTCTATAGAAAATTCATTGTGTTTTGGAATTTACAAGGGCCCTGAGCAGGTTGGTTTTGCAAGGTGGATAACCGATAAGGCTACTTTTGGCTGGCTTTGCGATGTGTATATCAAAGAAACTTACCGCGGTTTGGGTTTATCAAAAAAATTGATGTCATTTATGATCTTCCACCCCGATTTGCAGGGTTTAAGACGTTATCAACTGGCTACTTTGGATGCGCATGGTTTATATGAACAGTTTGGTTTTTCACACATCCAAAATCCTGAAAGACAAATGGCTATCGCCAATCCGAACATCTATAAACAAGTGCAGGATTAACGGTAAAAACCTTTTTTAAGTTCTTTTGTTTTCAATACACATCAAAATAAAAGAAAACATGAAAAAGATATTTCTATTGTCTACAGCCTTTGCCTTGGCCATTTCTTTCCAGGCTTGCCAAACTGCGGATAAAAAATCAGCAACTACAAAAGACAGTGTTTCGGGCGATACCACCATGGTAAACGGAAACCATGTTGCTGGTGCAGAAACCACAGAAACTGGGGTTGACGAAGCTGGAGCAACCTTTTTAAGAAAAGCAGCCGTTGGCGGTATTATGGAAGTTGAAGCAGCAAAGATTGCTCAAAAAAATGCCAAAAGTGCCGAAGTGAAAGATTTTGCAGCTAAAATGCTGGCCGATCATACCAAAGCAAATACCGAGTTGAAAGCTTTGGCTGTAAATAAAAAGATCATTACTCCTGATGCACTTCCGGCCGAAGATCAGATCCACATCGATGCAATGAAAAAAATGACTGGAGCAGCCTTTGATAAACATTATATGGATATGATGGTTACCGACCATGATAAAACCGTTGCACTTTTTAAACAGGGAACTGAAAACCGCGATCAGGCAGTAAAAACCTGGGCAACCAATACTTTAACTGTAATACAATCGCATGATGAAATGGCCAAAAAAATTGTGGTCAATTTGAAGTAGATCGTAGTATTTATATAGATGAAAATCCTGAAAAACGTTTCAGGATTTTTTTTTAACCCAAATTTCTTTCATTTAGGCGCAGGCAGGCATTACCCTGATTCGATAGCTATCGGATTTATTTCCGGATATATTTTGCATAAAAGACGCTTAAATAAATTGAACATGACGATCTCATTTAAGAAAAATAAAATCGGAATCAACAACAAAACATGCCAAAACCATTATTTTTAATACATTTTCTTTCAATAAAAAAATTAAAATTAACTTTCGACGTTTAATACAAAAATACATAAATGAATAAGAGTAGAATTTTTAGCGCCCTTATAAGTGCAGCCTTCTTAAGTGCGTTGCCAACTTTAGCCAATGCGCAAAAAGCCAACTGGCAAAACCTTGACCTTAAAAGTGATACCACTTTTGGGATCAGTACCGAAAAAGCTTATAAAGAACTTTTAAAAGGTAAAAAATCAGTAAAAGTTATTGTTGCAGTTAATGATGGTGGTGTTGAAGCTACGCATGAAGACCTGAAAAAGATTATGTGGGTTAATACCAAAGAAATAGCGGGCAATGGAAAAGACGATGATAAAAATGGTTATATCGACGACATTAACGGTTGGAATTTTATTGGTGGACCAAAAGAATCCGTAAACTTCGAAACACTGGAGTTAACCCGTTTAGTACGTCGCGATCAGGCTCGATTTGCAAATACTACGGATGCAAATGTTGCTGAAAAAGATAAAAAAGATTGGGAAGTTTTTAAGGCGGAACGAGCAGATTTAGAAAAACAATTGGCTGAAGCTAAAGAGAATCTTGCTGGCATAACTAGCTTTAAAACCGCTTTAGATGCTGTGGTAAAGAAAATTGGTAAGGAAAACCCAACTATCGAAGACTTTAAAAACTTTAAACCAGCTACAGAAATTGAAGACAGAATTCAGGGTGTGTTAACCCAACAGCTTGAAAAAGGCAGCTTTAAAGATTTTTATGAAGATCAGATTGTTGAAGGTTTAGACTACTATACCCGCCAGGCCAATTACAACTTAAATCTTGATTACGATCCTCGTTCCATAGTTGGTGATGACCCGAACAATGTAAAAGAGAAATTTTATGGCAATAATGATGTAGCCGGACCTGATGCCATGCACGGTACGCATGTAGCAGGTATTATAGCTGCTGATAGAACCAATAAACTTGGTATTTTAGGTGTGGCTGATAATGTTGCCATTATGGGTGTGCGTTGTACGCCAAATGGTGATGAAAGGGATAAAGATGTTGCTAATGCCATCCGTTATGCGGTAGATAATGGTGCAAAAGTGATCAACATGAGTTTTGGTAAAGCTTACAGCTGGAACAAGGAAATTGTAAACGAAGCGATGAAATATGCAGCTTCTAAAGATGTATTAATTGTACAGGCAGCTGGTAACGAAAACAAAAATATTGATGTAGAAAACAACTTTCCTAACCATAAAGATTTAGACGAAAAAACCATTGCTTCATGGATCACTGTTGGTGCTTCTGGTCCGAAAGATGATGAAACGCTTAAAGCAAGCTTCTCTAACTTTGGCAAACAACAGGTTGATGTTTTCGCTCCTGGTGTTCAGATTTATTCTACCGTGCCAGGCTCTAAATACAAAAATCTTGATGGAACCAGTATGGCCTCTCCTGTTGTAGCTGGTTTAGCTGGTTTAATCCGTTCGTATTATCCAAAATTAACGGCAGCACAGGTTAAAGAAATCATTGTTAAATCGGTAACTAAAGTGAACCACAATGTGGAGTACGCAAAAGGTGAAGAGCCTGGAGCAGAAAAAGTTTCGGTTCCTTTCTCTGATCTTTGTATTAGCGGTGGTATCGTAAATACTTATAATGCATTAAAATTAGCAGCAACATACACTGGTAAAGCAACTGCAAAGTAGGTTGATTTTTTTTGCCACGGATGACAGAGACACTGAATATCCTATGAGTATCGTCATTGCGGGAAAGGCTTTTTCAGCCGACGAAGCAATGACGATAGTTTTACTGAAGTCTACATCGTCCTCGTTTGTAACGAGGATGTACGAGTAAAGCGATTTTATCGCTCTTAAATGAATTATTTTCACATTGCAAATGCGGGCCTCAAAAATCCTCGTTACAAACGAGCACTATCTAAGACAACCTATCAATAGTAGGTTGATTTTTTTTTCCACGGAATCACAGAAACACGGAGTATCCTTTGACTATCATCATTGCGAGGAGGCTTTTTCAGCCGACGAAGCAATCTTCTACATCGTTATCGTTTGTAATGAGGATGTACGAGTAAAGTAATTTTATCGCTCTTAAAGGAATTATTTTCGCATTGCAAATGCGGGCCTCATAAATCCTCGTTACAAACGAGGACTATTAAAGTTTTTCAGCCGACGAAGCAATCTTCTACATCGTTATCGTTTGTAACGAGGATGTACGAGTAAAGCGATTTTATCGCTCTTAAAGGAATTATTTTCGCATTGCAAATGCGGACCTCAAAAATCCTCGTTACAAACGAGGACTATCTAAGACGACCTGTCAATAGTAGGTTTATTTTTTGCCACGGAATCACAGAAACACGGAGTATTTTATCTCAATTTGTCATTCTGAGCAAGTCGAAGAATCTTCCAGCCATTATTTACTAAAACAAAAAAAGCGTCCTGATGTAAAATCAGGACGCTTTTTTATATAACATTCGGAGAAGTCATTTTGATAGGCATATTGCCCATTAAACTTGACTTCTCTATTTATACCGTATCCATATCAATTACAAAACGGTATTTTACATCGCTGCTTAATACCCGCTCATAGGCTTCGTTAACGTAGTTGATATTGATTACTTCGACTTCTGAAACAATATCATGTGCGGCACAGAAATCAAGCATCTCCTGTGTTTCTTCAATCCCACCAATACTCGAAGCGGTTAAAACCCTGTTGCCATGCATTAAACCAGAACCTGGAAATTTTATCGGCTCGGCAGGTATGCCAACACAGATATGTACACCGTTAACATTTAATAACTTAAAATACATTTCGTAATCATGCGGTGCAGAAACTGAATCGATGATAAAATCGAAATGTTTGGCGTATTTCTTCAACTGTTCAGGATCTTTGGTGATCACAAAGTTATGCGCGCCTAATTTTCTTGCATCTTCTTCTTTTGATGGCGAAGTACTTAATACCGTAACTTCTGCACCAAAAGCGACAGCAAATTTAACTGCCATATGGCCTAAACCGCCTAAACCCAATACTGCAACTTTATGGCCTTTGGTAATTCCCCATCTTTTAATTGGCGAATAGGTAGTTATACCAGCACATAACAATGGTGCTACACCCGCTAGTGGAAGGTTATCGGCAACGTGTACCACAAATTCTTCTGTACAAACAATCTTATTTGAGTAACCACCATATGTTGGCGTAGTTTTATCTCTTTCAACACTATTATACGTCCAAACGGTTTCTCCTTTTTCACAAAACTGTTGCTGGCCGCCTTTACAGGTTGGGCATTCTTTACAGCTATCAACCATGCAACCAATACCAGCAAGGTCGCCAACTTTAAATTTTGAAACAGCAGATCCCACTTCTGTAATCCGGCCTACAATTTCATGTCCCGGAACCATCGGATAACGGGCAGGTCCCCATTCGCTCCTCACCTGATGAATATCGGAATGGCAAATGCCACTAAACAAAATCTCAATTAATACATCTTTCGGCCCAACATTCCTTCTTTCGAAATTCCATGGAGCCAATTTATCAGTTTTGCTGTGAACAGCATATCCTTTTGCAGCTATCATAATATCTTAAATTTTGCCCAAATCTAGGAGATTAACATTTAGGCTTCGTCATAGCCGGTTCATTTCAGCAGGTGCCATTTTGTTGCAATTAATCTATAAATACCGCTATGGATTCTATTTTACTGCCCCCGCTTTTTATATTAATGCCCCCGCTTTTTATATTGATGCCCCCGCTTTTTATATTGATGCCCCCGCTTTTTATATTGATGCCCCCGCTTTTTATATTGATGCCCCCGCTTTTTATATTGATGCCCCCGCTTTTTATAATGATGCCCCCGCTTTTTATAATGACGCCCCCGCTTTTTATAATGACGCCCCCGCTTTTTATAATGATGCCCCCGCTTTTTATAATGATGCCCCCGCTTTTTATAATGATGCCCCCGCTTTTAATAATAACGCCCCTGCTTTTTATATTATCGCCTGTGCATTCACTAATCACGCCCCTGCTTTTAATTAAATCAATTTAATAGCATCATAAACATCATTTCCTGGGGCAAAGAGCAATCTTTTCCAGGTATTACCAATAGTAAGGCAATAAAAATTTGCTTCTTAATAATATACCGGTAACTAAATAAACTACGCTAATATCTTATCTGGTGTAATTGGTAAAGTTCTGATTCTTTTCCCTGTTGCATTAAAAACTGCATTTGCTACTGCGGCAGAAAAGCCGATTAAAGCAATTTCGCCCATACCTTTTGCACCCATTGGGTTGATGTATGGATCGGGCTTATTGATAAAATTAACATCGATTTCTGGCACATCAGCATTTACCGGAACATGGTAATCGGCGAAGTTATTATTAATGTATCTTCCATAGCGGTGATCAACAATCGATTCTTCAGTTAAAGCCATTCCAATACCCCCAACAGCACCACCCAGCATTTGACTGCGGGCCGTTTTAGGACTAACGATTGTACCAGAATCGCCCACTGAAACAATTTTACTTACTTTAACCACACCTGTAAGCGAATGCACTTTAACCTGAACAAAATGAATTGAAAAAGAATACATTGAGTAATTGTCGCGCTCCTTTCCTCCCTGGCTTTCTTTGGTTACCTCTATCTGAGGAAGGTTATTTTTTTTCAGTACATCAACAAAATTAGCTGTAGCATCCATATTTGAATTTGCTGCTAACTCTGCAACCGCTGATTTTAAAGCCACGCAAACATCGTTTACAGCCGAACCAACGGTAGAAAGTGTTGCCGAACCACCCTGGCTTGGTGCAGGCGGCAATGATGAGTCGCCAAGTTCGAAAGTGATTTTATTTACCGGGATGTTCATCACTTTATTTGCAATTAAAGTCATACCAGTACCTGTACCAGGCCCAATATCACTTGTTGCACTTTGCAACAGTAAAGAGCCATCTGCTTTCAAAATCCCTTTAACACTGGCCTTACCTCTATTCGCATTAAATACACCCACACTTACTCCATAACCCGTTTGCCATGGCCCTTCAGTTAAACTTCCCGGCTTATTTTTTCTATTGTTCCATCCTATTTTATCAGCACCAATTTTATAAGCTTCTTTGATATTCTTACTCGAAAAAGGTTTGTTTTTTTGCTGATCGGTTTCCGGATCATTTTTTATTCTGAAATCCAATGGATCCATATCCAAAGCGTGTGCCATTTCATCAATTGCACTTTCGAGAGCAAATGCCCCCGTTGCTTCGCCCGGTCCGCGCATCCAGATCGGTACACCAAGATCAACCGGTACAATGGCATAAGATGTATTTACATTATCACACTGGTACATAAACTTGGCCATGTTTACCACTCCTTCAGTAAAATTCTCATAGCTGGATGTTTCGCCATATGCCCTGTGGGTAATGCCGGTTAGTTTACCATCTTTATTTGCACCTAAACCAATGGTTTGTATTGCAGCTGGCCGGTTACCAACCATTGTAAACATCTGCATCCTTGTAACCACAAGCTTTACTGGCTTACCAATGTGTTTCGAAGCCATTACAGTTGCAATTTCCAATGGCCAGGTACGCAATGCCATACCAAAGCCACCGCCCACAAATTCTGAGTTGACCTGGATATTTTCCATCGGGATTTTAAAAACATTGGCTATTGTGCCCTGAGTAGCTTTTACCCCCTGTGTTTTAGCATAAACGGTTAATTGGTTATTTGGCCGCCAATCGGCAATGATGCCATGGAGCTCCATTGGGTTATGTGTTTCAATGGGTAAAAAATATCTTTCTTCTACCTTTACTTCTGCCGTTTTATAAGCGTTTTCGATACCGCGCTTGTAATCAGCCTGACCTTGAAATTTTTTCGCTTTCGGATCTTTTAAAGCCTTTTCGAAATCGGTATTAAATTCTTCCTTTGCATACGTTGCTTTAACCAGCGAAGCCGCATAAGTTGCCCTTTCGAAGGTATTGGCCACTACAATGGCAATCGGCTGGCCGTTATAAAAGATTCTATCTGTATAAAAAATCTTCATCTGTGGTCCGCCCTCCTGCTCGTAAGCAGCTGCAGATGGTTTGTTAAGGTGCGAAACCACGGAAATAACACCCGGGGCTTTTTCTGCTGCTTTGGTATCCAATGCCGTAATTTTACCCTTGGTTATGGTACTTGTAACCAAAACACCATATGTTAGGCCGGGCAGTTCATATTCGGCAAAATATTTAGCTTGTCCGGTAACTTTTAAAAAGCCATCTACACGGTCGTTATCGTCTTTTAAAATTCTCTTTTCCATAACTAAGCTTTCGATTTTGCAAGATTTAAGGCCTCGATAATTGTATTTGGTGCAAGTTTAAGTTTGAAATCGTTTCCGCCAAATCCTTTGGCATCTTTCATGGCCAACTGAGCAGCCTGTTCAAAATTGGATTGGGTAGCTTCCTTTCCTTTTAAAAAACTCTCGGATGCCGTTAAGCGCCAGGGTTTATGTGCTACACCTCCCATAGCCAAGCGTACATCGGTAATTTTATTATTGTTAATTTCGAATGCTGCAGCTACTGATACCAGTGCAAAGGCATAAGATGCACGATCTCTGACTTTAAGATAATGGTAGTTTTTAGCAAGATTATTTGTCGGAATCTCCAATCTGATAATCATTTCATCTGCCTTTAAGTTATTGTCTAACTGGGGCATATCTCCGGGTAAGCGATGAAAATCTTTAAATAAAATTTTACGTTCTCCTTTACTGTTAGCCAGCACAACTTCGGCATCTAAAGCAATTAAAGCCACGCACATATCGCTAGGATGAACGGCAATACACTGTGCTGAAGTTCCGAAAATTGCATGCATGCGATTAAAACCTTCCATGGCTCCACAACCTGTACCTGGCTGGCGTTTATTGCAAGGCATTTCAGTATCATAAAAATAGCCGCAACGGGTACGCTGCATCATGTTACCACCAACAGTAGCTACATTTCGCAATTGTGCAGATGCACCTGCCTGTAAGGCCCAAGAAAGTAAAGGAAGCTTTTCTTTAATCAATGCGCTATCTGCCACGGCTGTGTTTGATGCCAAAGCACCTATATGGATTTTAGTTCCTACCTGTTCAATCTGTTTCAGCGGAACGTGGTTAATATCAATAAGCTTTTCGGGTGCCGAAACCCCTCTTTTCATTAAATCGATAAGGTTTGTACCACCGGCCAGGAACTTTGCATTTTTATCCTTTCCCAATAAAGCAATTGCAGATTTTGCCGTGGTTGTTCGTAAGTATTGAAAATTGATCATACTGTTGCTCCTCCTTCCTTAACTTCAACTATTGCATCAACAATGTTTGGGTAAGCTCCACACCTACAGATATTTCCACTCATATATTCACTTATTTCTGCTCTCGAATTGGTATGCCCTTCGCGTACACAGGCCACCGCCGACATAATTTGCCCCGGCGTACAGTATCCGCATTGAAAACCATCGTGTTTAATAAAGGCAGCCTGCATAGGATGCAAGGTATCCCCATTTGCCAAACCTTCTATTGTAGTAATCTTTTTGCCTTCATTCATTACGGCCAAACTGAGGCACGAATTTACCCTTTGCCCATCAACATGAACGGTACAAGCACCGCACTGCCCATGGTCGCAGCCCTTTTTAGTTCCCGTGAGGTGCAATTCTTCACGCAGGTAATCCAAAAGCGTTACCCTTGGCTCTACCGAGGTTTTATAGGCTTTATTATTAACCGTAAGGTTTAGGGGAATTTTCTCAAACAGCTCGGCAAAACGTTCATCAGCATTGTTTTCTGCAGCCTTTACTGCAACGCCAGGTGTTAAAGCAATCGCAGTGATCACAGAGCTTTTCTTAAGGAAATCGCGTCTGCTATCGCCCTGATTTGGTTTCTGATCAGAAGATTTCATAATTTAATATTTAGATAAGGGATTTTTTCTAAGTTCGCAATTCTAAACCTCAAATTTTAGTAAATCAGAAATTTAGAATTGTTCTATTCAGTAATATTTTCATATAACTCATTAAGCGTAAACCATTAGCAAAATAATTTTTAAAATCTTCAACCAATGTATACTTTTATAAAATGGACAATGTAAAACCACTACCCGATTTATCAGCAGAAGAGCAACGTGTTTTAGGTGCGTTAATAGAAAAAAGCAGAACTACGCCCGACTATTACCCAATGACTTTAAATAGTTTAACGGCTGCCTGTAACCAAAAAAGCTCACGAAATCCAGTGGTAAATTACGATGAAGAAACCATTTCCTTAACCCTGAACCAACTTAAAATAAAAGGCTTAATATCCACTGCTACAGGCGGCTCGAGCAGGGCAACTAAATACAAGCATAATCTTGCAATAGCATATCCTTTAGTGCCTTCCGAATTGGCCATTATCTGTTTATTACTTTTACGTGGACCGCTAACGCCAGGCGAAATTAACAGCAACTCAGGAAGGTTGTATGAATTTGAAAGCATTGAAGAAGTTCTGGAACAACTTCAAAAATTAGCCGATGAGGAACCTGCCTTTGTAAAGCAACTGGCTAAAAAAGCCGGACAAAAGGAAGCCCGTTTTATTCATCTATTGGGTGAGCAGGCCGAAACCACTACTGAGCCAGAAACTGATGTAACTGCACCCGCAACCTTTGATTCAACTGAACTGGAAAACAGGATAGAAAAGCTGGAACTTGAATTAGAGGAATTAAAAGAACTGGTTAATTTACTGATGGATAAGTAGTTCATTTGTTCACTAACAATGGTTCATTGTTTTTAACCCATTGGGATAACCTTAAGCGATTATCAGTCTGAGCGTAGTTGAAGGCTATTATATTACATTTCAGTGCTTCTTTGTTTCCGTGGAAGAAAATTATTAGCGTCTTAGCGAGACGCCGAGAACAGTATAAAATTTTTTAGTGATCGTCATTCTTACGCAGGTGGTAATCTTAAAGCTTGTTGCATTACAATTCCCAATCAAGTTGAAAATGACGCATCGACTCAAAACAAATCTAAAACAAAAAAAGTGCTTGGTGATTAACCAAACACTTTATAAGTCCCTAATTAAACAACTAGGAACAACAAATCAATTAAGCCTCGTACTTTTTAAAAATCGTACTGGCCGTATGTCCACCGAAACCGAATGTGTTGTTCAAAACATAATTTATTTCTTTTTCAATCGGTTCTCCCAACACAATATTCAATCCTTTAGGGATACTTTCATCTAAATTTTTGGTATTAATTGTTGGCGGAATAACATTATCCCTAATGGATAAAACACTAATTACACTTTCCACTGCTCCGGCCGCACCAAGCAGGTGACCTGTCATCGATTTTGTTGCACCAATTACAACTGGCAATCCATTAAAAACTGTATTAATTGCCTGTAATTCACTTAAATCACCCAAACCAGTTGAAGTAGCATGTGCATTGATGTAATCAATTTTATCAGCCGTAATTCCTGCATCTTTTAAAGCTTTTGTCATCCCTAAAGCAGCACCTATTCCATCAGGAGGTGTGCCGGTTAAATGATAAGCATCAGCAGCCATTCCACCACCAATAATCTCTGCATAAATGTGCGCACCACGAGCCAATGCATGGTCTAGCTCCTCTAAAATAAGGGCACCTGCACCTTCACTCATCACAAAACCATCCCTATCCTTATCAAAAGGTTTGGATGCACCTTGTGGATCTTCATTATTTTTAGACAATGCCTGCGCTGCATTAAAACCTCCTACTGATGATTTCGTTAATGCAGCTTCTGAGCCACCGGCAATCATTACACTTGCTTTACCTAATCGAATGGTATCAAAAGCATTAATAATAGCTGTATTTGATGATGCACATGCAGATACGGTACAATAATTAGGGCCACGCAACTTATGACGGATAGAAATGGCCCCTGCTGCGATATCTACAATCATTTTAGGAATAAAATATGGATTGAACCTTGGCGTTCCGTCTCCTGCATGAAACTCTTCCAATTGCGCCTCAAAAGTACCAATACCACCATTACCAGTGGCCCAAATTACCCCAACTTCAGCAAGTTCATCATTACTCATTGTACTAAAATCCAATCCTGCATCTGCAATCGCCTGATCGGTTGAGCCAATTGCATACTGCGTAAAAAGATCGTACTTTTTGATTTCTTTTTTCTCCAGGTATTTTTCAGGATCGAAACCCTTCACTTCACCAGCAAACTGCGTTTTAAACTTACTCGAATCAAATTTTGTAATCGGGCCAATGCCACTTTTTCCGGCTAATATTTGTTGCCAAAACGTTTCTACACTATTGCCTAAAGGGGTTATAGCGCCCAAACCTGTTACTACTACTCTATTCATTTTAATAATTTTTAGTCAACATTCCTGAATAAATAATCGACCAATGATTGTACGCGTGGGGAAATAATTAATATGGCAGGAATGGCCACGATATAAGAAATGCCCCACGATTTTAACCAAACCCTCATAAAAGCCGATGTAAATCCAAGATTAACACTTATCGCCGCGAAAGTAACTATTCCTGTAGTAAAAACCGCCATAATAAATGCAAATGCCACCTTCTTTTTCATTCCTGCCAAGTGATTAATTTTCTACAGAATCGATCCAGGCCTGTCTATTTGCGTTCAACAGGTTTAAAGCATCATCAGGCGATTGTCTGAATAATTCATAAATCTTTGCAGTATCTCCCACCCTGATTTCGAATTCATCGTTGGCTAATGCAGCTAAAAATTCATCCGCAACAACAGCAGGTTTGATGCCGTTATGTCCACCAATTTCTTTCGAAAATTCGGTATCTACCAGTGGAGGCATTAATTCGAAAACTTTAACCGCTGTTTCTGACAAACTTAATCTTAAGGAAGTGCTGTATGAATGTAGTGCTGCTTTGCTAGCGGCATAAGTTGGCAAAGTAACCCCTGGCACATAAGCCACAACTGATGATACATTTACAATTGCCGATGCTGCCTGTTTCTTTAAAATAGGTAATAACTTTTGATTTATTCTGATGATAGACAGGTAATTGGTTAACATTTCATCTTCTGCATTTGCAAAAGCATCCTGATTGTGATCGGCTAAATCGTACAGTATTGCTCTACCAGCATTATTGATTACGATATTCAGTTGAGGAAAATCTTCTTTAATTGTATTCACCAAATGGTCAACATCTTCAGCTTTACTTACATCAGATAGTATGGTAGTTACATTTTGCAATGAAGCTGCTGCTGCAGTTAACCTTTCCTGATTTCTGCCGGTTATAATTACATGGTTATCCAATGCAGTTAATTGTTTTGCAATTTCCAAGCCGATACCAGCTGTTCCACCGATTAATAAAACGGTATTTTTTGAAGTTTTCATTTATATTATTTTTTAAAAATTTAAGATTAAACAAGTGCTCACCGCGTGAGCATAAATGGTATTATTTTCATCCACGAGCTGAGCCTCTACCAAAGCGGTACGCCCGCCCAGGTTAATTACCTTATCCATGGTTTTTAGCTTTCCCGTTTTAATGGTAATCGCTTTCAAAAAATTGACTTTCAGTTCTAAAGTGGTATAGCCTTTTCCGGCAGGCAATAGTGAATGCACAGAGCAACCCATAGCAGAATCTAAAATTGCACTGATTACGCCTCCATGAACGGTTCCAATTGGGTTATAATGAAATTCCTGAGGCACAAACTCGAAAACCACATTTCCCTTTTCAATTAAGGTTACAGTAAAATCAAGCGTATGCAAAAGCGGTGGCATTGAAAACTTCTCATCGCTCATTGCCTGCAGATAATCGATGCCATCCATCTGCATGGCCTCCTTCGCACCTTCCATCGGGTCGTGCCAGGTTATTGTTCTGGTTCTGCTCATATAAAATACCAATCGGTATATTTTTAATTAAAATTTTTTAGCCTAGGCTATCTATATATTTTTTTAGGGAGTCCATGATAAGGCTCCAATAATTGGTATTAGCGGTGAGTTTGGAAATCATAATGCCTCCCTCAACAATGGCAATAACGGTTAAAGCAATCTGTTCAGGGTTATTATCTGCGCGGAACTCCTTATTTGCAATTCCATCTTCAACCAGTTTGGCAATTTTATTCTTCCATCCAATAACCGCTTTCAAAACTTTTCCACGCAATTCAGGGTGGGTGTCATCCGCATCAACAGCAGTATTTAAAACAGGGCAACCCCCTTCTGCAACTGAACCATCGATAAATTTTTGATAAACATTAATATATACCAGCAGCTTATCTTTAACACTTACCTGCCGGTTCATTTCAGCATCTATTATGGATGAAACGTTATTTAAGTTATAATCAAAAGCGGCCAGTGCCACCTCATCTTTGTTTGCAAAGTTGCCATAAATGCTTCCTTTGGTTAAACCTGTAGCGGCAGTAATGTCATTTAAAGAAGTACCTGCGTAACCTTTTTTATTAAAAATGGGTGCTGTTTTCTCTACGATGAAATTTCTTGTCTTTTCTGCTTTGCTCATGTTCTTTTAAATTGACGATGCAAATATATACCAATCGGTATATTAAAAACAAATTTATTTATCATGGCAATCTCCTTTTGCGATACCATGAATAATGCTTAAAAAAGCTAATATTTGAATTAAGTTTGAATTTTGTAACTTTGCTTTATGAACAAGCCAGAAACCATTGAAGATTTTTATCAGAATAAATTTAGTTTCTTACCAGACAACCTTCAAAATGGCGTAGGCCATTTTAATGTTTTTAAGCTGGAAGACTGCTTGAGGGATGACCACAAACCAATGAGTTACAACCGAAGGGATTATTATAAAATATGCTTAACCCGCGGACATAATGTGTATCATTATGCAGATAAAAGTATTGAGATTGATGGAACTGCCTTAATTTTTTTCAATCCGCTTGTGCCATACACCTGGGAACTTGCCAGTGGCAAACAAAGCGAGGTAACGGGTTATTTCTGCATTTTTACAGAGGCTTTTTTTAAAGAAAAAATTAGAGGCAACATCGGCGATTTACCTATGTTTACACCAGGTGGAAAACCCGCTTACATTCTTAATGTTCAGCAAGACAAACAGATAGAAGCTATTTTCGCGAAAATGTTTGAGGAAATTAATACCGATTATATTTATAAATATGATTTGCTCCGCAATTACATAACAGAAATTACTCACTTCGCATTAAAAACAGAACCATCAGAAAATTTATTTAAACATACTGATGCCAACGCTCGGATTACCTCTGTTTTTACGGAGTTATTGGAACGCCAGTTCCCTATAGAAACCACTACGCAAAGGTTTACCATGCGCTCTGCTAAAGATTACGCAACACAACTCTCGGTACATGTAAACCACTTAAACCGCGCAATAAAAGAAACAACTGGCAAAACCACCACACATTATATTACCGAACGTTTATTGAGTGAGGCAAAAGCACTTTTAAAACACACGGATTGGAATATATCAGAAATTGGGTACTGCCTTGGATTTGAAGAGCCTACTCATTTTAACAACTTTTTCAAAAAACTAACCAAACATACCCCTACTTCTTATCGAATTGTTTGAATTTCGTAATCATCAGTTTGATTAACGTAATAAGCTGAAGTAATTTCTACTGTAATTTTGTCTTAACAAAAAAGGATAAAACTATGGGCATGAAAAAAGTTTGGTTTATTACCGGAGCTTCAAAAGGCTTAGGATTAAGTTTAGTTCATCAATTGCTTAAGGCTGGTCAATATGTTGCGGCTACTTCAAGGAATATTGATGAACTTAAGAAAGCAGTAACCGGTGAAGCCGCAAAATTTCTTCCGCTGGCGGTTAACCTGGCCGATGAAAAAAGTGTTGAAGAAGCAATTAAAGCTACCATTGCAAAATTTGAAAGAATTGATGTTGTGATCAATAATGCAGGTTACGGCATTGGAGGTAGCATTGAAGAGTTGAGTGATGAAGAAACACGCAACAGTTTCGATGTAAATGTTTTCGGAACATTAAATGTAATCAGAAAAGCTACACCTTATTTAAGGGCACAACGTGCGGGGCACATCATCAATATTGCATCAATTGCCGGTATCGCCGGGGCAACAGGATGGGCAGTGTATGCAGCTACTAAATCTGCAGTAATCGCATTATCAGAAGTATCGGCCGAAGATTTAAAAGAATTTGGCGTAAAAGTAACTGTGGTTGCTCCAGGAGCATTCAGAACCAGTTTCTTAACTGCTGATTCACTGATACTGGCAACTAACCCTATAGCAGATTACGAAGAAGTAAGGGCAATACATGCAAAGTATTTAAATATGGATGGACAACAGGTTGGAGATCCTGAGAAAGCTGCTGCAGCTATGATCTCTTTGGCAAGTATGCCAAATCCGCCAGTTCACCTCCTGCTTGGCAATGATGCTTTCCAAAGAGCTAATGGTAAGCTGGAAGCACTTCAAAAGCAATTTAAAGACTGGAAAGCGATTACGATTTCGACAGATTTCGACAACTAACCTATGCTATATTAACATTAGCAATCAAAAAAGGCGGCAGTCAGGAAATTATCCGCGACTGCCTGCCATTCAATCATTTTACTTATAAAAATAATAACATGGAAAATCAAAAAGTTTGGTTTGTAACAGGCGCGTCCAAAGGTCTGGGATTAACATTAGTAAAAACATTATTAAACAATGGCAATAACGTTGCCGCCACCTCAAGAAATCTAAATGATTTAATAAAAGCGGTTGGTGAACACGAAAACTTCTTACCCTTAACAGTTGATCTTATTGATGAGAGCAGTGTAGAAGCAGCGGTAAGTCAAACAATTAGCAAATTCGGCCAAGTAGATGTAGTGGTAAACAATGCAGGTTACGGAATGCTTGGTGCTTTAGAAGAATTAAGCGATCAGGAATCACGCCAAAATTTCGATGTGAATGTTTTCGGTTCGTTAAATGTAATCAGAAAGGTACTTCCTCAATTGCGGAAACAACAATCTGGTCACATTTTTAATATTTCCTCTATTGGTGGCTTTTCAGGCAACTTCCCTGGTTTTGGAATCTATTGTGCTACAAAATTTGCAGTAGTAGGCTTTACCGAATCATTGGCAGCTGAAGTAAAGTCACTAGGAATAAAGGCTACTGTTGTAGAACCTGGTTATTTTAGAACTGCATTTCTTACAGAAGGCTCATTAGCTGTTCCAAGTTCTCCTATCGATGCTTATAAAGAAGTACGCGATTCGCAGGCAGCGCACCAGAACGACATCAATAACCAACAACCAGGTGATCCTGCAAAAGCAGTTGAAGTAATTATTGAAGCTGCAAAAAGTGAAAACCCACCACTACATTTGTTCCTAGGCCCAGATGCTTATCAGGTAGCTGATGCAAAAATTACTGATGTACAAAGAGATATGGCCAATTGGAAGTTTTTGGCAACCGCCACGAATTTTGAAGAGGTTGGTGCTTAGTATTTAATTTAATTATGGATAGAATTATCTAAAATCAATTGACAAAAATAAATCTTCATTGCGAGAAGGCTTTTTTCAGCCGACGAAGCAATCTTAAACGATCGCTTTTTTGCATCCGCTTTAAGATTGCTTCGTGAATCGCAGTGGCGGTCAAAATGAATCGTCATTGCGAGAAGGCTTTTTCAGCCGACGAAGCAATCTTAAACGATCGCTTTTTTGCATCCGCTTTAAGATTGTTTTGTGAATCGCAGTGACGACTTTTCTACTCGATCTTACACATCAAAATATCTCCTCCGTAACCATTTCGCCAAACTAACCAGCGCAATTAATGCTGGTACCTCTACCAACGGACCGATTACACCAGCAAATGCCTGACCCGAATGAATGCCGAATACACCAATGGCCACTGCGATGGCCAATTCGAAGTTGTTGCCGGTAGCGGTAAAAGCAATAGCGGTACTTTTGCTGTAATCTGCACCAAAATATTTGCCGGCAAAGAAGCTGATCACAAACATTACCACAAAATAGATTACCAATGGTAAGGCAACTCTCAGCACATCCATTGGGATCTGCACAATTAATTCTCCTTTTAAACTGAACATCACCACAATGGTAAATAACAGCGCGATTAAGGTTATCGGAGAAATCATTGGGATGAAAATTGTGCGAAACCACTTTTCGCCTTTCCATTTAATCAGTATTTTTTGACTTAAAATGCCCGTTAAAAATGGAATGCCCAGGTAAATCCCTACACTTTTAGCAATCTCTACAATAGAAATGGATACAACCAAGCCTTTTAAACCAAATAAAGGTGGCAAAATGGTAATAAAGAAATAGGCGAACACACTGTAAAGCAATACCTGAAAAATACTGTTCAGGGCAATCAAACCAGCAGCATATTCACGGTTTCCGTCGGCAAGATCGTTCCACACCACCACCATGGCAATACACCTGGCTAAACCGATCATAATTAAACCGACCATGTATTCAGGATAACCATGTAAAAAGATAATCGCCAGGAAAAACATTAAAAATGGGCCAACAATCCAATTTAAAACCAGCGAAGCCCCCAAAACCTTGGTATTTTTAAATACTTCCCCCAAGTTTTCATAATTTACTTTTGCCAAGGGCGGATACATCATCAGTATTAATCCAATTGCCAGGGGAATGTTGGTATTTCCACTGGAAAATGAATTGATGAATACCGCAGAAGAAGGAAATAAATAGCCTAGCGATACGCCTAAAAGCATCGAAAAAAAAATCCAGATCGTTAAATACCGGTCTAAAAAACTGAGCTGTTTTCGTTTAACTACAGGCGCACAATTATTTGCCGACATCTTTATCCTTTTAAGTTTTCGTTTACAAAATCCTCCATGTAAGCTTTAACCATGTCTCTTGTGCTTCTGAATTGTGCCATAATTTCTGCCTCAGTACCTACCGCTTTAGCCGGATCGGGAAAATTATGGTGCAATTTTATGGCCTGAGTTGGGAAATACGGACAACTTTCTTTCGCATGATCGCAAACCGTAATCACATAATCAAAAGGAACATCAAAATATTCTTCAATATTGTTTGATGTTTGGCTGGAAATATCGATTCCATCTTCCGCCATTATTTTTATTGCCCTGGGGTTTACGCCGTGTACTTCAATACCAGCACTGTAAATTTTAGCTTTATTTTGTGTGAAAAATTTTAAATAACCTTCTGCAAGTTGACTTCTGCAACTATTTCCGGTACAAAGCACCAATATATTCTTCATGACTGTAAATTTTTAATGATTAACAGCAGCCACTTCCAGGGCTACAACTATTTTGGCCTGCTGTAAGGTTAACAAGTTTTATTTCTTTCTTTTCTGGCTGGGCTGGTGTGCAGCATTCTTCGCCAGTTTCGGTGGTACCACAACTCCCGCCCCGGTTAATGGCTTTACATTGGGTAGCATCGGGTGTTAGGTCTATAACCAGATTTTCTCCCTCAATATTAAATTCCCCCGGAAACATTTGTCTCGTATCGAACGCAGAATTACCAAATTCAATTTTTACAATTCCATTCGGGTTTAGTGGAAGTTTACTTTCTACAAGATTGATAATGGACAATGCTTTTTTCACCTCCATAGCCCTATCCTTTTCTTCCTCGGCAGGTTCCCATAATTGTACAATAATTTCCGTCCAGGCGTTCATCACGCCTCCACAATCTACTGAAACGATGGGCGCTTGTTTAATTTCGGTGATGTGATAATTGGCATTTACCCATTTACCCGGAGCATATTGAAACTGTAAGGTTAATTCGGGATGTTGTTGAAGGTGAGCCTTAAAGCTGCTCCATTCAATAGAAAATGTATTAATCATAATATTGCAATTTAACGATTGATTTATGTAAAAAATTTTAACAGCAGTTTTGCCCGCCTTTATATGAGGCAAAGAAATTGCCTAGCTGTGTTTCTAGTAACTTCCAGGTTTTAGGTGCTATACAATAGCAAATACTCACACCTTCTATAGTGCCTTGAATTATACCAGCATTTTTAAGTTCTTTTAAATGCTGAGAAATGGTGGCCTGAGCTAAACCTAATTCCTCAACCAAATCGCCACAAATACAGGTATTTGATTTAAGGATGCGTTGAAGAATCGCAATCCGCGCCGGATGAGCCATTGCTTTTAACAACGCTGCCATCTGGTTCTGCTCTTCAGTGAAGATTTCTGCTTTGGTAAGTCCCATAATTTTATATCGCAATATTACGATAGAAGAATCAGAAATCAAAATTTATTTCAATCATAAATCATAGCCAAATGAGGAATCTCAAAAGCTAAAAAAAACCGTTAACTAAAATTAGTCAACGGTTCAACTTATATAGGGATGAAGAAAATTATTTCTTTGGTTTTGCGCTCATGTAAAAGGTAAGCTTTCCACCGTTGGTAATGTCTGAATGTTTAATTTTATGATCGGTAATTTCTTTGCCGTTCAATAAAACCTTTTCTACGTAAACATTTTTATCGCTTTGTTTAATCGTTTCAACCGTAAAGGTTTTTCCGTTTTCTAAATTGATGATAGCGTTATTAACCAACGGACTGCCTAAAGAGTAAACATCAGAACCAGGTGATACCGGATAAAAACCTAATGAAGAAAACATATACCAGGCACTCATTTGTCCGCAATCATCATTTCCACCCAAACCATCAGCGGTAGGTTTATATTGCATATTTAATATATGGCGGATCTGTGCTTGTGTTTTCCATGGCTGATCGGTCCAGTTGTAAAGGTATGCAATGTGATGTGCTGGTTCGTTGCCATGCACATAGCCACCAATAATACCTTCGCGGGTGATGTCTTCTGTATGTGCAAAAAACTCATCAGGTAAATGCATGGTAAACAAGGTATCTAATCGTGTTGCAAATTTCTTTTTACCCCCCATCATTTCAATCAGCGAAGCAGGATCCTGTGGCACAAAAAAACTATAATTCCAGCTATTACCTTCAATAAAACCCTGTCCTTCTGTATCTTTTGGATCAAATTCCTTTTTAAAAGTTCCATCAGCCAACTTCGGACGCATAAAACCGGAAGCACTATCGTAGTTATTTTTCCAGTTGTTAGAACGCTTGATAAACTCGTTGTAAATGTCCATACGGTTTAATTTTTTCGCCAATTGCGCAATAGACCAGTCATCGTACGAATATTCTAAGTTATTGGAAACTGAAATTCCCGATTTTTCTGCCGGGATATAACCTTTATCCATGTAATAACCAATACCTTCATAATCGCGGTGTTTAGCCGTTGCAACACAGGCATCCAACGCTTTATTTGCATCTCCGTTGTAAGTACCTTTTATAATGGCATCAGAAATTACCGAAACACTGTGGTAACCGCTCATACACCAGTTATCGTTGGCATAATGCGACCAGATTGGCAACATATGCAAACTACTTTGATCGTAATGCGCTAACATCGATTTTACCATATCGTTGCTACGACCAGGTTGTACAATGTTAAAAAATGGGTGTAAGGCCCTATAAGTGTCCCAAAGTGAAAATGTAGTGTAATTGGTAAAACCATCAGCTTTGTGTACACCCTGATCTAAACCTTTATATTCTCCGTTAATATCGGTATAAGTAGTTGGGTTAATGAAAGCATGATATAAAGCGGTATAAAAATTTACTTTATTATCGTTTGATGTAGTTACCTGAATTTTATTAAGTTCTTTGTTCCAGGTAGCCTGCGCCTGAGCTTTTACTTTTTCGAAATCCCAGCCCGAAATTTCTGCACGCATGTTCTGCAAAGCATTTTCCTGACTAACCGGAGATAAAGCAAATTTAATTTTAATCTTCTCCCCTTCCTGGGTATCGAAATCGAAGAACATTTTTAACTTTTTGCCTGCAATTTCCGGGAAGTTTTGTTCCTGGTTAAATTTACCCCAAAAGCCTCTGTAGGCTTGTTTTGCATCATAGCTTTTTCTTCCGTAGCTTTTAAAAGGTTTAGAAAAACTCATCGCAAAATAAACGGTTCTGGTTCTGGCCCAACCATTGGTTTGGCGGTAACCTGTAATCAAGGTATCGTTCACCACACGAACGTAAGTCCACACGGTTTTTTCTTCATAATTGTAAATGCCAGCCATCAGATCGAGTATAATGTGCGATTGATCTGATTTAGGAAAAGTATATTGGTGCATCCCTACCCTCGTGGTTGAGGTTAATTCTGCTGTTATGTTATCATCATCCAGTTTTACTTTATAGTAACCGGCCTCTGCAACTTCATTGGCATGCGAAAATGCTGAGCGATAGCCACCTTTAGGATCTGAAGCCGTACCCGGATTTAACTGAAGTTTGCCTTGTGTAGGCATAATTAGGAAATCGCCTAAATCTGAGTGCCCGGTGCCACTGAAATGTGTATGGCTAAAGCCCGTAATGGTTTTATCTTCGTATTTATAACCAGCACAGTATTTATAAACATCACCATTGTATTTTCCATTTACTTCATAAGATAAGGTATCTGTTTCAGGACTTAACTGTACCGAACCGAATGGAACTGTGGCACCCGGATAAGTATGCCCCATTTTTGATGTACCGATTATTGGTTTTACATACTGTACCAAATTCTGCTGTGCCGATGCCATTATGGATGAAAGCAAAAGACAAGGCAGGATAACTTTTTTAAACATATTTTTAAAAATTAGCTTGTTTTGTTTGAAAATTCTAAGGTATTAATTAAACTCCAAATGTCAATAAAATATGAGACTAAAACGTTTAAGTAAAACAAAAAATACAATATAGGAGCATGAAGATACAATTTATTGTGATTTAAACCTCGCAGGTTTCGAAACCTGCGAGGTTTATGTGCTTAAACGACAGACTTTGTTAATAAATCTGATGAAACGGAAAGCCCGCAACCCGATTTTCATCGCGTGAGGACTTGCAGTGATAGCAAAACTACGGGCAGCCATTAACACAGAACCAATCATTTTCAAATATTATTGACCACCTAAGTCACCTTAAAACATCTAAGTGATAAGCTCATACAATTTAGCTACCGCTTTTTACAAGTAACTGACTTCCTTTAAATAATTTCAGCTAAATAAACCTTATTTTTGCAACCAATAATTTTAAGATGAGTAAACACGGTAGAATTCTGGTTGCCATGAGTGGCGGGGTTGATAGTTCGGTAGCGGCTGTAATGTTGCATGAGCAGGGTTATGAGGTTATTGGATTAACTATGAAAACCTGGGATTATGCGAGTTCTGGTGGTAGCAGCAAGGAAACTGGTTGTTGCTCATTGGATAGTATTAATGATGCCCGTACGCTTGCCGTAAACTATGGCTTTCCACATTATATACTGGATATTCGCGATGAGTTTGGCGATTACGTGATTGATAATTTCGTGGATGAATACCTGGCGGGAAGAACACCAAATCCTTGCGTATTATGCAACACCCACATTAAATGGGAAGCTCTATTAAAACGTGCCAATAAACTGGATTGCGAATTTATTGCAACCGGGCATTATGCCAATATCCGCCAGCAAGATAGTGGCCGTTATGTAATTTCGAAAGGTAAAGACGAAAACAAGGATCAATCTTATGTATTGTGGGGTGTTTCTCAGGAAAACCTTTCGCGCACAAAATTCCCATTGGGCAGTTTTGCTAAATCTGACATCAGGCAAATGGCTTTAGATATGGGTCAGGAAGAACTGGCCAAAAAATCGGAGAGTTACGAAATCTGTTTCGTGCCGGATAATGATTACAGAGCTTTTTTAAAACACAAAGTAGAAGATCTTGAAGATAGGGTTGCCGGTGGAAATTTCATTTTAAGCAATGGGATGATTGTTGGGCAACACAAAGGTTATCCTTTTTATACCATTGGCCAACGTAAAGGTTTGGGCGTTGCTTTTGGCGAGCCTATGTTCGTAACTCAAATTTTGCCAGAAAGCAATACGGTAGTATTAGGTAAAGCTGAGGAGCTGGAACGCAGGGAAGCAATGGTTCGTAATGTAAACCTCGTAAAATACGCAAGTATTGAAGAACCGATGAATGATGTAATTACTAAAATCCGTTATAAAGATGCAGGTATGCTAAGTACCATTGTGCAGGAAAAAGATAAAATGCGGGTTGTGTTTGATCACAACGTTTCTGCAATTGCTCCTGGTCAATCGGCTGTATTTTATGAAGGAAATGATTTATTGGGCGGAGGTTTCTTAGTTTAATTAATTTTAATTAGGAGTTATTCTAGGAAGATTGATTTTGAATTAAATTCAGGGTGACGAGCGAAAAATAAAGTATCTCATAAAGAAACCGTCCTGCTGAATTCATTTCAGCATCTTTTTTGATTATATATGATAAGTTAATATTAAAATAATCGGTCGAGTACAGTTGTGACTATACCTAACAGACCCTAAAATAAAATCAGGGTGACGAGCGAAAAATATAGTATCACAAGAGAAACCGTCCTGCTGAATTTATTTCAGCATCTTTTTCGATCATGTTTGATAAGTAAAAATTAAAATAATCGGCCGAATATAATTGTAGCTATACCTTACAGACCCTGAAATAAATTTAGGGTGACGAGCGAAAAATTAAGTATCTCATAAAGAACCGTCCTGCTGAATTTATTTCAGCATCTTTTTCGATCATGTTTGATAAGTTAAAATTGAAATAATCGGTCGATTATAACTGTAGCTATACCTCTCAGACCCTGAAATAAATTCAGGGTGACGAGCGAAAAATAAAGTATCACATAAAGAACCGTCTTGCTGAATTTATTTCAGCATCTTTTCCGATTCTATTTGATAAGTAAAAATTAAAATAATCGGCAGATTATAATTGTGGCTCTACCTCACAGACCCTGAAATAAATTCAGGGTGACGATAACTACAAAAAAATTATTCACTCCCTTTAAATATATTAATTGAAGCTGTTTTCCATTGGAGGTAGCCTAAATTACCACAGATCTGTGCTACAAAATTCTCGATTTCTTCTGGCACATCATTTACCACGCGCCACCTTATGGTATACTTAGGATTATAACTGATATACACAACCAAATCATCTTTGCGCTGCCCTATGGCGTTTAAATGTTGCAAATGAATATCCTGAAGATCTGCCGCAGCAATCCTCAGTCGCTCATTCATAATTTTGCCCAAAGATGCGTCTGGTCTAAAATCAGTTTCGAATATAGGTAAAACGGTAACTGTCATAAAAATATATTAGCAAGCAACGGTTTAAAAAGCATTTAATCTGTTATTAAACTAAAAATGTCTGCCGACTCTTTATTAAGGTATCATGCTCTTCAAACAAATTTATGCTAAAAATATTAGTAATTAAAATTTTTAATGCATTTTTTTAGTAAAATTTAAACTATGCCATAAGTGTGACAATAATTATAGGGAAGTTGATAACTTTAAATATGTGCATAAATATTATAAACATCTGATAGTAAGATAAGTTATCCTAATATAAAAGTAGAGCTTATGAAAAAGTGCATCTATGTTGTGGAAGATAATCCAAATATCAGGGAGATTATCGAATTCTTACTAATTGAAGAACTTTATGAAGTAAGAACCTGTCCAAATACAAATGAATTTTGGCTTCAGATGGATAAACAGATACCAGACATGGTGATTTTGGATATTATGCTACCTGATGGAAATGGACTTGACATTTGCAATACTTTGAAACGGAACATTAGAACACATGATATCCCTGTTATGATGATGTCGGCTAATAACCACTTAAATGCTGTGAAAGCTAAATGTGATGCAGAAGATTTCATCAATAAACCATTTGACCTTAATGATTTTGCGAGCCGGATAGAGAAATATCTAGCGGCTTAGTTTAAGAATAAAAGTCATTAGTTCACTTCATTTATGGCTAATCATTTAAGATTTACCAACTACCGATGAACTAATGACAATTTAACTTAAAAATTAATTAAATGAGATGCTTTCAATTGCTTTATCCAAAGCTTTATCTTTTAGGTCTGGAATACTTACCCCCTCGGCCCTATAGGTTGTAATATCAGTCATACCCATAAAACCCAATACCGATTTAAGATAAGATTCTGTAAAATCATAAGGTTTCATTGGTCCTTCTGAATATACACCACCGGAAGAGATTGCCAGATATACTTTTTTGTTTTTCACCAAGCCTTCTGGTCCGTTTTCTGAGTAACGGAAAGTGTGCCCAGCGCGTGCAATGTGATCGATCCATGATTTTAAAGTAGATGGAATGCCAAAATTGTACAGTGGCGCACCGATAACAATCACATCAGCATCTTTAAGTTCGGCAATGGCCTCATTAGAATGTTTTATGGCTTGTGTAAACTCTGGTGTATGGTGCTCTACCGGAGTAAAAAAAGAATTGATGTGCACTTCTTCCAAATGTGGAAACGGTGTATTGGTTAAATCATGTACGGTTACCGTGCTGCCAGGATTTGCGGCCTGTAATTTTTCGACTATTGCATTTCCCAATTTAATACTGAAAGATGCTCCGCCCCTTGGGCTCGATATAAGATGTAATATTTTCATTTTTTTGCCTTTTTTTGTCTGGCAAAACTATGGATAGGAAATATCAAAAAGCTATTACTATACCAAAGGATAGCACTATCCTTTGGTATAGTTGAAATTTTTATCTTTTAAAATTGATCGAGATAATATGTACAACCGTCACTCTCCAAAATGGGCAATCTTAAAGCTTCCATACATTAAGATTTACGCATACGCGAGAACGACGGCAAGAAGAAAATATCGATTATGTTATTTCAACGCTTCTATTACAGCAACAAAACCACCATCTTTAACCATATTGATATCAATTGTTTCTCCGGCTCTAATCGGTTTAACAATTCGCTTAAAATCCATCGCCTGGAAATCGGCATTGATACCATCCTTAATCAGCGTGATCTGATAAATTGTATTTGCTTTTAAAAAACTTGCATCAACCTTTAAATCATGTTTTTGATCGTTACCCATGGCACCAATAAACCATTTTTCGCCCTTTCTTTTTGCCGTAACAATGTATTCGCCAACACTGGCATCCAAAATTTTAGTTTCATCCCAGGTTACCGGAACACTGGTAATAAAAGAAGTGGTTTCTGGCTCTCTTAAATAATTGAACGGATTATCTGCAAGCATCTGAAAACCGCTTTCAAAAACAATATACATGGCCAGCTGATGTACCCTTGTACCAATGCTCATGGTATTTACCCAACTTGGTTTATGATCTTGCTTGTGCGCCGAACGCATTGCTCCAGGTGTATAATCCATAGGGCCAACTGCATTACGTAGAAAAGGAAGAAATAAGTTATTATTTGGGGTAGCTAATCCGCCGCCAATATTTTGCTCCATTCCAATAACCCCTTCGTAAGAAAGTACATTCGGATAGGCAACTTCCAAACCAGCCGGTTTAAATGCGCCGTGAAAATCGACCAGAATATGGTGTTTTGCTGCTTCTTTTGCAACCCTGGTGTAGTAATTAACCATCCACTGATCGCTCCTATCCATAAAATCGATCTTTACCCCTGCAATTCCCCATTTATCCAAAGTTTCGAAAATGTTAAAGTTATTTTCTACAGCCAGCCAGGTAAACCAAAGTACAATTTTTACATTTTTTTGCTTACCATAAGCAATCAGCTCCTGTAGGTTAATTGTTGGATTTGGCTCAAAGGGATTTAAGGTTGTTTTTGCCCATCCTTCATCCATGATAATATATGGAATGCCAAATTTCGAGGCAAAATCGATGTAATATTTATACGTATCCTGATTGTAACCTGATTTAAAATCTACTCCATAAACATAGGCATTGTGCCACCACTCCCAAGTTACCTGTCCGGGTTTTATCCATTTTGTATCCTTCAACTGGTTGGGTGTACTGAGTTTATACACCATCTGGTTTGCTGCTAATTGGGTATCTTTATCTGTAATTACTAAAAAACGCCACGGAAATGATCTTTTACCTGAGGTTTTTGCAATATAATCGGCCTCTTTTAAAATTTTCTTGCTTCTGTCTCCATCTTCTCCAAAAGAAAGTGGCACTTTAGGAAAAACTGCGTCAATGGATTTATTATCAATAGCTTTAACAAATAAGCATGGATAATCATATAAATCGGCTTCTGATAACAATGCTTTATACTTGCCGGTATCAAAAAGGATCGGCAGTACACTCATTTTTTCCTTATTTACTTTACCAAGTTCGTTTTGGCGGTAAAGGATTTCGTAAGAAGTTTTAAATTCGCCTGTTTCCAAATAATCCGCTTTAACTGCATCATTAAAATTGATGTGTACATCTTCATTTTTTACAATAATCGAATCTTTTTTATTGGTAATGAAACGGTATGCTATGCCATCGTTATAGGCCCTGAATTCTACACTGAAATCACCTTTAAAATCAAGCTTTAACAAATTATAACGATTTTCTACAGTACTGTTTTTAAGTGGAACAATTGGGTTTGAACTGCTGTTTACAGAAGAAAGTGTTTTCTTCAACAATTTAGCATGATCGCCAAGCATTGCCTGCTCAAGGTTTAACTGTAAATATGAATTGGTTAAAAAAGGGTTTCCGTTAAAGGTTACCGAATAGGCAATCTTTTCCTTAATATTTACCTCAACTTTAATCCTTTTATCGGGCGATACCAGCTCAATAGGCGCGCTAAAAAGTTTAATGGCAAATACCAGCAATAAAATAACAATTGATAATGGTTTTTTCATGTTTGATTAGGTTTTCTTTGTGAGAATTTACTTGGTTATTGTTATTAAATCAATCGATAAAACGATTTAGTAAGTTAAAGTTAATGACAGTTTTGGATTTAACAACATTTTTGAAGAAAAACTCTGCTTTAAAAAACGTTAAATCGAGTAAGAAGCAGGGAATTAGTTTCCCTGCTGTCTCCTCACACCACCGTACGTACCGTTCGGTATACGGCGGTTTGTTAGAATAACTTCGTTTGGTGTGTCGTTTTCCAATAGTAATAATTGGTAAATCCATCAAGTCCATGCCTCAAAAAGAACTTCTTGTCAAGGGTTGTAAGTAATATCGGGCTGTTTGCAGTCCTACAGTACCCCTTACGGGTATTGGCCAATTGATAGGCCCTTGATTTTACCAACCCCATCTTCATTAAATTCCGCGCTCTACCCGTTATACTCTTCCATTGCTTCCAAAGAACAATCCGCAGTCTGGTCCTCATCAACTCGTCCAGTCTGGTCATATGACTCTTTGCTTCTGCAATAGAGAAATAATTAACCCAACCATGAATGATTTCCTTAAGCGTTAATATTCTTTCTTGGAATGGAACTGGTTGGCTACGTTTAGTTTGCTCCCGGATTTTCTCCTTGATCGCTCTTAGAGATTTGGATGAAATTCGCATCTTCCATCCCTCTTTGCTACCATAGAATGAAAACCCGAGCAGACTACTTTGGCTTGGCCTGCTAACCTTACTTTTCTCCCTGTTAACCTTCAGTTTCAGGCAGTCTTCCAGATATACTGAAATACTTCTCATTACCCGGTGTCCTGATTTCCTGCTTCTTAGATAGATACTGCAATCATCAGCATATCGCACGAACCTGTGCCCACGCTCCTCGAGCTTAACATCGAGTTCGTGAAGGATAACATTTGATAGTAACGGACTTAATGGACTGCCTTGTGGCGTTCCTTCTTTTCTTGGGCTGACCAATCCATTCTCCATGATCCCCACACTCAAATAAAGACGGATAAGCTTCAATGTCCGCTTATCCTTTATCTTTACTGACAGCAGATGCATAAGTTTATCATGGTTTACCCGGTCAAAAAATTTGTCCAGGTCAAGTTCCACAATCCAGGTGTAACCTGTGTTAAGATATTCCTGAGCCTTTAACACTGCCTGATGGGCATTGCGATCTGGCCGGAAACCATAACTATCAGAGGAAAAGTCGCCCTCGTACTTGGGGCTCAGCCATTGAGAGATGGCCTGCTGGATCAACCGGTCAATGACCGTTGGGATGCCAAGCATCCTCTTACCACCACTGCCTTTGGGAATCTCTACCTTTCTTACAGCGTTCGGTCGGTAATGGCCTGATAAAATATCACTCCGTAATGCCTGCCAGTTAGCATTCAGGTAGTCGCGAAGTTCATCGGTCTGCATACCATCAATACCACCAGCACCCTTATTGGCAGTAACCTGCCTAAAGGCTCTTTGTACATTTCGGATGTCTAATATTTCTTCAAGCATAATACTAAAAAAACTCCTTCCCAGGCATTGTGTACATTGGTTGCACGGCTCGGCTCAGCTCCTCTTATAATTTACTCTCGGATTCCGTCCTACCCTCATATAAGCAGTTCTCTAATGTGGTTCCGCTGTAAACGCTCTGCCATAAACTTCCTGTTTCCTTTGCCATCCTAACATTTGGTCCTTTCTGCATCCGAAAAATGCAGTACTACGACCGCTGCTGACTTCTGATTGAGGCATTTAACATCTCTGCCAAATGTTTCTTCTCCTGTAATCGCGCTTACAATTGACAGAACTCATTCAGATCTCCCGGGGTAAGACAATCTACTTCCTATGGATGTGGCCTCTGTATCTGCGTAATAGTCCCCGTGCAGTATTGGGCTTCTGTTTGTTTCGCAACATCACCCGGACTAAATCCGCCTCGTATACAGTTTCTGTTCGTAAGCCCCCATATTTGCCGCGGACTTCCTTCAGATTCGCAGTCACCCACGACACCCTTGTCTCGAGCTAACACTTCCTACTGCTAAGCGTGTTCGGGACTTGAACCCTATAGTCGATTGCCATGCCCGGCGCACGAAAAAAAAGAGCCGGCGTTTGCCGACTCTTTCATTTAATTGCTTAAATCAATATTATTTATTTAAAGTACTAACCTCTTTTAGGTGTTTTTTTAAAACTGGCAAATATTTATTGGCATAGGCCTTAACTGCCGCGTCTGTTGATTGCGATGCTTTTTCAAATAATGCCACTGCATTTTGGTGATCGGTAACCATCATTTGAACATAAGCCTTATCAAATGAAGTTCCGCTGAGTTTGTTCAGTTGTTCTGTAGCATTTGTTACATCATATTCATTTCCTCCTTTAGTAGTTAGGCCGGTATTGCCAGCTTCACCACCGGTATTTTTCACTCTTGAGGTATCTTTCAAGTTTTCTGGGGCCGAGTCTACCCTTCCATCAGGTCTTTGACCATCATCAGGCGTGCTATTTGGCAAATTAACTTTCTTAAGCTTTGCCAAAACTTTTAATTCTTCGTTGGCTTTGGTATGATCATCCACCATCATTCGGCCAAATGCCTTAACTTTTTTATCGGCAGCTTTATCGGCAGCAAGTTTTCCTGTTAATACCTCTTTCATTCCGGCAATCGCTGCTTGTTGCAAAAACTGTTCAGTTGTTAAACTATCCGCTTTCTGGATATAATCAAATGTTGTAGCATAGTGCCAATCAGTGTTTGCAATTGCGTTAAATGATGTGGCTGAAACAATCATTCCCACTACTGCTATTTTTTTGGTATTAAAATGGTTTTTCATGGTTAATTAATTAAGGTTAAATGCATTACTATAACCCGATTAATACTTAAAAAGTTTCATCGATTGCTATTGTTGATTCAAATACCGCACAACATACAGGGTTTAATAATTTATTTTTTCCTAAACCTAATTTGTTTTCATCCTGTTCTATAATAAAAACATTTACATTATGGAAAATCAAGAGAACAATCACCAAGAGGAAGAAATTCAAAATATTGAGCAGTTTCAGATTAACCGCTCAGAAGGAAATGCAGCTGAAGGATACAATACTCCTGAGCCAGATGATGATGAATACACTGAAGATGAAGTGCCGTTTGCAGATGGAGAAGGTACTTTGTTAAATGATGAAATTGAAGGGCCTGATGATGAAGATGATGAGGATTTGGGCGATGATGATGTAGTGGAAGAAGGCGACGACTACAATGAATCAGATATAGAAGAGCTGGATAAAGATCCGAATGCTTATGATGAGGATGACAGTGAGCTTTTGTAAATTAAAAAAAGCATTAAAAAGATGCCAGATTGAAAACCAGTCTGGCATTTTTATTTAAATAAAGATGAGCCACAATATTTACAAAACAGTGCATCATTATCATGCCCTTCCCTACTGCAATTTGGACAAGATTCTGGTAGTTCTTTTTTCTGCCTGGAAGCAACTGCGATATCGTGGGTGATAATTCCGGTTGGTACAGCGATAATTGCATAACCGATTAGCATTACAACCGAAGCTACAAACTTGCCCAGCGGTGTAATGGGCGAAATGTCGCCATATCCTACTGTAGTTATGGTAACTATAGCCCAATAGATACTTTCTGGAATATTAGAGAAACCATTTTCACGTTTTTCTACCAGGTACATTATCGATCCAAGAATAACCGTTATGGTTAATACAGTGAGCAGAAAAATGCTTATTTTCCGAACACTATTTTTCAGTGCCTGCGTTAAGAAATTAATCTCGGTTAAAAAATGGCCAAGTTTAAATATTCTGAAAACCCTAAGTAACCTCAAAGCCCTAAATACCAATAACGATTGCGCACCGATAAAAAAGATACTTAAATATGAGGGCAATAGTGCAACCAGATCAATAATACCCAACGGACTGAATACATACCGAATTGGCTTTCTGATACTTACCAGCCTTAAAATATATTCTATAGTAAAAAGCGATGCAAAAACCCATTCAGTAATATTGAATAATTTGCCATATTGCTGATGAATACTCACCACACTATCGAGCATTACCACAATAATACTCGAAAAAATGGCAATCAATAGGCCAACATCAAAAGCCTTACCTGCGGGCGTGTTCGATTCGTAAATGATTTCGTGTAGTTTGAAACGCCAATCTTTTGAGGGGTTTGATGCCATATTAACAGTTAATTCTGGTTAAAGTTAAAGGAAATTTAAACCAATTTCCCTTAATATTTTGCTCATACACCAACATTTTTAATGCCAATTGCTCGGTAAATTAGTCTTTTAAACCCTAACCAAAAGAAACCACAAAATGAGAAAAACATTTTTATCAGCTTTGCTGCTGCTTAGTTTTGCCTTACCAGGCTTGGCCCAAAAGCGATTGGGAAACGAAACTGCTGCTCAAAAAACCAAACGAATGGAATGGTGGACGGATGCTCGCTTCGGAATGTTTATCCATTGGGGGCTTTATGCTTTACCTGCGCGCCACGAATGGGTAAGAAATGCAGAACGCATAACAAACGAAAATTATCAGAAATATTTCGATCAGTTTAATCCCGATCTCTTTGAACCTAAAAAATGGGCAAAGGAAGCTAAAGCGGCAGGAATGAAATATGCCGTATTAACCACTAAACACCACGAAGGATTTACATTATTCGACAGTAAATACACCGATTATAAGGCCACCAATACTCAGGCTAAACGAGATTTAGTAAAAGAGTTTTTAGATGCATTTCGCGCAGAGGGTATTAAAGTTGGCTTTTATTATTCACTGATAGACTGGCACCACCCTGATTTTCCGGTTGACAAATACCATCCTTTAAGGCCACAGACAGAAAGTGATGAAGCTTACGCTGACCTAAATAAAAACCGTGATATGGCAAAGTATCGAAAGTATTTGTACAATCAGGTAACAGAATTGCTAACCAAGTATGGAAAAATTGATATTCTTTGGGCCGATTTCTCTTATCCCGGCAAGTATGGCAAAGGCCGTGATGATTGGGGTTCGGTAGAACTGCTTAAGCAGATTAGGAAACTGCAACCGCAAATTATAGTAGATAATCGTTTAGACCTTAATGATTATGAAGATGGTACTGATTTTGAAACCCCTGAGCAGGTTGGTCCGAAAGAATTGGAAAAATACCGCGGTAAAGTTTGGGAAACCTGTCAAACCTTTTCAGGTTCATGGGGATATCACCGCGACGAAAACACCTGGAAAAGCAACAGAAAATTATTGGATCTGCTCATTACTTCAGTAGCCAATGGCGGCAATTTATTGTTAAATGTTGGTCCGACTGCCCGCGGAGAATTCGATAGCAGAGCCAATACCGCATTGGATAGTTTGGCCTTATGGATGCATGCCAACTCGAAATCTATTTACCATTGCACTTTTGCTCCTGCCGGATATAAAGCAGCCGACGGAATAAAACTAACCTATAATAAGGATACTAAAAAGCTTTATGTACACCTTTTCGAATACCCCAACACTGGATACCTCACCTTAGAGGGATATAAAGACAAAACAAAATATGCCCAGTTTTTACATGATAATTCAGAAATACAGGTCGATGTGGAAAAATCTACCGGGAATAACCTTGTTTTAAAACTTCCGAAGAGGAAACCTGATTTTGAGATTCCGGTAATCGAACTGACTTTAAATTAATCTACCTATTTTTAAGTTAAGCCCGTAAGTTAATTCTTGCGGGTTGTTTTTTTTGAACTGCATAACAAACCTTATCCGGAAATGAACAAAACATTCTCAGAATTTTATTGTCTACAAATAAAAACATTATGAAAGTAAAAGGTGCATTTGTTTACCCTCTCGAAACAGGTGAAAAAGCTTTAATCCTCCTAGCCGAAAGCAAAACAGATCAGGATAAACTTTATCACTATTTAACGATAGATGCCTACAAATTTAAAAGAGAAATTGCAGAGGAAGAACCCAATATTGGATGGATTTCTGCAGGTTATAAAAATGAGCACAATGAAATTACATGGAATCAGGAGTATATCCCGGTGCCCAAATGGTACGATCTGAATTAAATCATATTAAACATATTGATGCCAAATGATGTTAAAATAATTATGAAGTTTATTGTCCTGCTAATTTTATTCTTTTCCTGTTATGTAACATCCTTTGCCCAGTATACAGATAGTACAAATTACCATGTATTGCTTACCTCAACAGGATCAATTAACCGAACAAATGAAGATCGTGCCTATTTACTAAACAACGCATTAAATTTCGGCATGAAAAAGAAAAGTTTTGTTTTAAACTCCAGTTCGGCCTGGCTTTATGGCAAACAAAATAACAATTTAACCAATAACGACTTTTCTACCACGCTTAACTTCAACCTGTACAAAACTTTTCCTCACTTTTATTATTGGGGTTTGGTAAATTACAATACCAGCTACTCGCTAAAACTTAAAAATCAGCTGCTTGCCGGAGGAGGAATTGCGTATAGTATTTTAGATAGAACAAATGCCTATATTAATTTAAGCAACGGTGTGCTTTTTGATCAAAGTAGCCTCATTGTTGGCGATAGTTACCATACTTATAGGAATTCTTTGAGATTACAATATCATTTCGCTATTAAAGAATTGATTACTATTGATGGAAATCATTTTTTACAAAATTCTTTCGACAGAAAAGGCGATTATATCATCCGATCAAGCACCACGCTTGGCTTAAAATTGCGCAAATGGATAAGCCTTACAACTGCGCTTACTTACAATAAGCTTAATATAACCCAAAGTGAAAACTTAAACCTTACTTATGGTTTAACATTGGATAAGTACTTTTAGCTAAGTTATTAAACTGATTACTAAGATCAGTTGGTTAGGGAAGCCCAAAGGTTATTTACATTGTTGTATATCACAAATAAAACATTGGACTACTAAATTATTTATGCAGATAACAATTCACCCTGGTTTAAATTCGCATAAGCTTTGGCCTGCACCACATTACCTATAATAATAATAGCGGGATAAGTTAATCCTGCTTCTTCGGCCGATTTTTGCAGATTTTGCACTGTACATACTACCTGTTTCTGATGAGGCAAGGTAGCATGCTGAATTATTGCAGCTGGCATATTACCTAAACCAGCATCGCAATAGGCTTTAACAATTTCACCAACCTTTTTCATACCCATGTAAATCACAACTGTAGCCGAACTCTTCATGGCGCATTTTAGGTCGTTGGTTAAGCTTCCGTCTTTCTTGGTTCCGGTAAGAATCCAAACACTTTCACTTATCCCACGGTGGGTTAAAGGTACATCTATAAAACCTGCACCTTGCATACTGCTTATTCCTGGTATATAATGACATGTAATCCCTCTGGCTTCTGCATAAATCAATTCTTCGAACCCTCTGCCAAAAATAAATGGATCTCCACCCTTTAATCGCACTACAACTTTAAAATTTTGAGCATTTTCTACAATTAAATCGTTTATTTTCTCCTGTGGGGTGTAATTTCCATAAGGTTGTTTACCAACATAGATCATTTTACAGTTTTTTGGAGCAATTTTTAGCAATTCTTCGTTGCTTAGGTTGTCGTAAAGTATAACTTCTGCCCTTTTTAGCACATTAAATGCTTTGATAGTGATTAATTCTGGATCACCAGGACCTCCACCCATTATAAAAAGCCCAAAATCAGTCGTTTTTTCTACCATAATTTTAATGATTTAACTATTTAATGATAAAAGTGATTAAATTTTATTAAAAAAGTAAATATTTTATGATAAATATCACTTTTAAATAACTTTTTACTCAATAATAATCTATATTTGAATATCAAAAATCATATAAAAACAATATCATGATTTAAAAAACCAATTATTTACGTTGAAAAACATAGTGTGATGAATAATTGAATAAATAAAACGACTGATACAACTAACAAACTCAAAATACCTTTAAGATTTATGAAAGAACCACAGATAATCGTAATAGGAAATGGAATGGTGGGATATAAATTCTGCGAAAAGTTAAGATCAAAGACAAAATCTTTCAAAATTATTGTTTTTGGCGAAGAACCTCGCAGGGCTTACGACCGTGTACACTTAAGCGAATACTTTAACGGCAAAACAGCTGATGATCTCTCACTTTCTACAGAAAACTGGTATCAAGAACAGGATATTACCTTATTTTTAAATAATCCGGTAACACAAATAGACCGTGAACATAGAAAGGTTTACACCGCTAACGGAGCAGACTACAGTTACGATATTTTAGTTTTCGCTACGGGTTCTGGTACTTTTGTACCCAATATACCCGGAATTGAAAAAGATGGCGTTTTTGTTTACCGCACAATAGAAGATCTGGATTTGATTAGTGGTTATGCAAAAAAGGCTAAAACGGCTTCGGTTATTGGAGGCGGTTTATTGGGTTTAGAAGCCGCTAAAGCGTTAATCGATCTGGGAATTGAGAAAACGAGTATCATTGAATTTGCTCCCCGCTTAATGCCGAGGCAAATTGATGCGGCCGGTAGCGACATGCTTAAATCGAAACTAGCAGATTTAGGTTTACACATCCACTTAAATAAAAACACCACCAGTATTGAAGGCGACGGCCGCATTACCGCATTAAAATTTAGCGATGATACGGTTATAGATGTTGATATGCTGGTGATTTCTGCCGGTATTAAACCACGTGATGAACTGGCAAAAGCCTGCGGTGTTGAAGTTGGTGCACGAGGGGGAATTATCGTTAACGAAAAAATGCAAACCAGCGATCCTGCCATATATGCCATTGGTGAATGTGCTTTATACGATGGAATGATTTATGGTTTAATTGCCCCAGGTTATGAAATGGCCGAAGTATTGGCCACAAACCTTTGCCAAGGCGATAAAGCTTTTACCGGATTTGACATGAGCACTAAACTCAAACTCATCGGCATCGACGTAGCGAGTTTCGGCGATAACTTTATTACTGAACCAGATTGCCGCACCATCATTTTCGAAAACAAACACAAAGGAGTTTACAAAAGAATAAATGTTAGTAATGACGGGCAATACCTTTTAGGAGGTATATTAATTGGAGATGCAACAGCGTACAACCTGCTGTTGCAAACCTCTAATAACCGAATTGTTTTACCAGAAAACCCTGAAGAACTGATACTTGGTGCACGGGGAGGAAGTGAACCAGCTGGCGGGGCCGGAATTACCGGTTTACCGGATAGTGCATTAATATGCAGTTGCGAAGGTGTTACTAAAGGCGATATCTGTGCTGCGGTAGCAGATGGTTCTTGCGAAAACATCGATGACCTGAAAAAATGCACCAAAGCAGGTACCGGTTGTGGTGGTTGTTTACCAATGGTAAAGGATTTAATGACTTACACCTTAAAATCACAAGGCAAATACATTAAAAATGTAATCTGCGAGCATTTTAATTATAGCCGGCAAGAACTTTTTGACCTGATCCATATCCACGAATTAAAAAGTTATGATGAGGTGCTGGATGCCTTAGGCAAAAATGATGGCTGCGAAGTGTGCAAACCACTGGTATCGTCACTCCTTGCCAGCTTATGGAACGAAATGATCCTTAAAAAAGGAAACGATGTAGCGCAAGACAGTAACGACCGTTTTTTGGCCAACATCCAAAAAGGAGGTTCATATTCTGTAGTGCCAAGGGTGCCGGGTGGAGAAATTACACCTGATAAATTGATTGTAATTGGCGAAGTTGCTAAAAAATACAACCTCTACACCAAAATAACCGGCGGGCAACGGATAGATATGTTTGGCGCACACCTTAACGATCTTCCCATCATTTGGGAGGAATTAATTGCGGCCGGCTTTGAAAGCGGGCACGCCTATGGAAAAGGTTTAAGAACAGTTAAAAGTTGCGTGGGTAGCACATGGTGCAGGTTTGGATTACACGACAGTGTTAGTTTTGCCATCAGGATTGAAGAAAGATACAGAGGCATACGGGCGCCTCATAAATTTAAGTCGGCTGTAAGTGGCTGTATAAGAGAGTGCGCAGAAGCCCAAAGTAAAGATTTTGGCATTATTGCCACCGAAAAAGGCTGGAATTTGTATGTGTGTGGTAATGGAGGGAGCAAACCACAACATGCCCTTTTGCTGGCTACAGACTTGGATAGCGAAACCTGCATCCAATACATCGACAGATTTTTAATGTTTTACATCCGTACCGCTGATCCACTTACCCGTACGGCAACCTGGCTGAACAAAATGGAAGGTGGAATAGATTATTTGCGAAATGTAATCATCAATGATAGTTTGGGTATGGCGGCCCAATGGGAAAATGAAATTGAAAATTTAATTGCCTCGTATAAATGTGAGTGGAAAGAAGCTGTTGAGAACCCTGCAATCAGAAAAAGATTCTCTCATTTTGTAAACGCACCTGAAGATAAAGACCCAACAATCGAATTTGTTGAAATGCGCGGACAAAAAAGAACCGCAGAATGGAAAACCTTATAAACTAATCCTTTACAAACTTTATAAAACCCAAAATTATGAAAGAACAATCGAATTGGCTGGCAGCGTGCCGAGTCGAGGATGCCATTGAAAACGGTGGCGTGTGTATAAAACATGGTGAAGAGCAGATTGCACTTTTCTATTTCACCAGAAGAAATGAGTGGTATGCCACTCAAAATGAATGCCCGCATAAAAAGCAGATGGCACTAAGCCGTGGCATGATTGGCTCTACTACCGATGAACCTAAGGTAGCATGCCCTTTCCACAAAAAAACATTCTCATTGAGCACCGGCGAATGTTTAAGCGGCGATGAATGCGCCATAAAAACCTATCCTGTAAAGATAGAAAACGGAACTGTTTACATTGGCACAACGCCAAAATCTTAACCTGACCCAGTAAGATTTAAACTTTTCCGGATTAAAAATTTAACCAAACCAAAACATTATGAAAATATCTAATTATGTAGCCATAACAGGCTGCCTCGCACTTACCTTGTTCTTTTTTTCGGCAAAATCGCAAACTAAAGCTGTTTTATTCGATGGTACCATCGTTGCAGGTTATGTTGATCACGGTGCTTTTATCAACTGTACCGGTCCGAGTATAAAATTTAGCAAAAAACCTTATACCATATTACTGGGGCTACTTCCAAGCTTACGAATCAAAGAAGATAAAGTTGCTGCCGGTGCCCCAAAAAATGCGGCCCTTACGCCAAACCTTGGTTTTGGCTTAACGGCAGCATTCCGGCATATCGCACTACAGGTTCCGCTATATTATAATCCTAAAACTGCCGTAAAAAATGGTAAATGGAACGCGGGTGTAGGCTTAGGCTATAAATTTTAACATGAACCGTTTCACGCTAAAACCGAACATTATGATACAGAATACCACAACTAAACCACTGGATAAACTTAATATATTTTCGCTTAAGGGTGTTCAGATGAAGACCTTCCACATTACCTGGCTTACATTTTTCTTCTGTTTTTTCGCCTGGTTTGGAATGGCCCCTTTGATGAAGATTGCAAGAGAGCAGCTTCACCTCACTAAAGATCAGGTTGGCAATATTCAAATTGCCTCAGTATCGGCCACCATAATTGCCCGTTTACTTATAGGTAGGTTGATTGATAAATTTGGGCCTAAACTGATTTATACCTGGCTTTTAGTGCTTTGCGCCATTCCGGTACTCTTAATCGGCACCAGCCATTCTTATACATCATTTTTACTTTTCCGCTTAGCGATTGGCGTAATCGGCGCATCATTCGTAATCACCCAGTTTCATACCTCAATAATGTTTGCTTCCAGTATTAAAGGAACGGCAAATGCAACAGCAGGTGGTTTTGGCAATGCCGGTGGTGGTGCTGCCAATCTATTTATGCCTTTAATTGCATCTGGTTTTACAGCCCTGGGATTTTGTAGTACAGAAGATAGCTGGAGATATGCCATGATTTTTCCTGGTGTAATGCTGCTTATCTGTGCATTCTTATACAACCGGTATACCTTGGATACACCACAGGGCGATTTTAAAGACGTGAAGGATGAAACCGTAAAAAGTACCAAAAACACTTTTTTATTAGCCGCAAAAGATTACCGCACCTGGATTTTAACCATTGCTTATGCAGCCTGTTTTGGCGTAGAAATTACCGTAGATAACTTTGCACCGATCTTTTTTACCGACTCATTTGGCGCAACAATAGCTATTGCAGGTATGGTTGCAGGTATTTTTGGCTGGATTAATATTTTCGCCAGGCCACTAGGTGGAATTGTTGCCGATAAAATTGGCAAAACCTGGGGATTTGATGGCAAAACACTTTTACTCGCTTTATTGCTTTTAGTAGAGGGAATCGGCTTAATCTGGTTCGCAAAATCAGGCAATATCGGAATGGCCATTTTCATGATGTTTGTTTTCGGCCTAAGTTTAAAAATGGCCAATGGCGCAACTTATAGCCTTGTTCCATTCATTAACCCACTTGCTGTGGGCAGTGTAGCTGGTATTGTTGGTGCTGGCGGCAACATTGGTGCCATGCTAATAGCCTTCATGTTTAAAGCCAAAGCCAATCATGCTACCAAAAATGTTATTGAAAACGGAATTAACGTTCAAAAAGATCTGATTGATTATACCAGTGCATTTACACTTCTTGGTTTTATTATACTTGGGGTCGGGATTGCGGTTTTCATATTCAGAACCGTTATGGCGCAGAAAAGATCGGCAGTTGAAGATTTGGTGCTTACACCAAGCAAATAAAAAACACCAACGAAATTACCCTACCAGCTGATCTGATTTGAAAGAAGAAAAAAACATATCGCCCAACCAAACAACCACCTGTTGCTACTGCGGCGTGGGCTGTGGGATTGTTGTAAATAAGGATATCCACGAGCGGATAACAGTTGAAGGAGATAAAAACCATCCGGTAAACAAAGGGATGTTATGCAGCAAGGGGATGAACCTTCACTATACGGCAAATGATAAAAGCGATAGGTTACTTTACCCGGAAATGCGCTATAATAAAAATATGCCGCTCCAAAGGGTAAGTTGGGATACCGCGCTAGAAAGAACAGCAGCAGTTTTTAAAGCACTGATTAAAAAACATGGTCCGGATAGTGTAGCTTTTTACGCCAGTGGCCAATGTTTAACTGAAGAATATTATGTAGTAAATAAATTAATTAAAGGATTTATCGGTAGCAATAACATCGATACCAACAGCCGCTTATGTATGAGCAGTGCGGTTGTTGGTTATAAAATGAGTTTAGGTGAAGATGCCGTACCCATTAGTTACGATGATATAGAAATTGCCGATTGTATTTTTGTGGTAGGAGCAAATCCGGCATGGTGCCATCCTATCCTATGGCGCCGTGTTGAAGCCGCAAAACAGAAAAATCCTAATCTGAAAATTATCGTTAGCGACCCCCGAAAAACACAAACCTGCTCGCTGGCAGATGTTCATTTACAGCTTAATCCAGGCACAGATATTACGCTGCACCATGCCATTGGCAGATGCTTAATTGAAGATGGAAAAGTGGATGCAGATTTTATCACAAACAGCACCAATGGCTATGAGAAGTACCATCATACAGTTTTTAAAACTTCTTTGGCAGAGGCAGCTGCAATTTGTGGGGTAACGGAAAGCGATATTCGCTTAGCAGCATCTTACATTGGCCAAGCAAAGGGTTTTATCACCATGTGGACGATGGGACTTAACCAAAGCGTAGTAGGCACCAATAAAAACCTTTCGCTCATTAACCTAAACCTGATTACCGGGCACATCGGCAAACCGGGCAGTGGTCCTTTTTCATTAACCGGCCAGCCTAATGCCATGGGTGGACGTGAAGTTGGCGGCTTGAGTAATTTATTGCCTGCACACCGCATATTGAGCGATGAAAATCACCGCAATGAAGTTGAAAAATTTTGGCAGATTCCACTAGGCACCATACAAGCTAAACCGGGATTATCCGCAACTGAAATGTTTGATGAACTGAATAGCGGAAAACTTAAAGCAATATGGATCTTGTGTACCAACCCGCTAATTAGTTTACCCGATGTGAGGAAGGCTGAAGAAGGATTAAAAAAGGCAAAGTTTGTTGTTGTGCAAGACATTAGCAATACGGTTGAAACCCTAAAATATGCAGATGTAGTATTGCCTGCGGCTGCATGGGTAGAAAAAGAAGGTACCATGACCAATGCCGGCCGCTATATTTCTTACCTCAGTAAAGTGATAGAAGCACCGGGCGAGGCTTTACCAGATTCTGAAATTATTTGCCGCTTTGCAAAAAAAATGGGTTACCATGGCTTCGATTTTAAAGATGCTGCTGAGATATATCACGAACACGCTGCCTTAACGGCCGGAACCCATATCGATATCAGCGGCCTTAATTATGAGATCTTAAAAGAAAAAAGAGCCGTTCAGTGGCCCTACACCAAAGAAGAAAACACTTTTGGTACGGCTAGATTATTTACCGATCATCAATTCTATACTCCAGATAAAAAAGCAAATATCCTATCATTTGATGACCAGAACCAATCAGAACCATTAACACCAGAACATCCACTTATTTTAACTACTGGAAGAATTCGAGATCAATGGCATACAAGGAGTAAAACGGGTAAGGTAAATAAGCTGAATCAACACATCAGTGAATCTTTTTTAGAAATTAATCCGATTGATGCTGAAAACAGGAACATAAAAGACAATGAAATAGTCGAAATTTCGAGTTTACGTGGAAATGTACGTGTAAAGGCAAAATTTTCGGTAGATATTAAACCAGGAGTTGTTTTTATGCCCATGCATTGGGGTAAAATCTTAATAAGTGATTTAAATCGTGTAAATAACCTCACCAATAACCTGGTTGATCCGCAGAGCAAAGAGCCTGATTTCAAATTTAGTGCGGTACAGGTAAAACTATATCAAAAAGAAAAGCAAAAAATTATTGTTATAGGTGCAGGTGCCGGAGCTTGTGGTTTTGTTAAAAGCTACAGGGCCTTAAATACCGAAGATGATATTGAGATTTTTAGTAAAGAAAATTTTCCTTTTTACAACCGTGTACTTCTTCCCGATTATATTATCGGCACCCTGCCCTGGCATAACCTCATAAAAATGAGCGATAGCGAAGAAACCGACTACCGCATTAAGTTACACCGCGGTTTAGGCATTGATAAAATTAATAAAGGGGATAAAACCGTTACCGATAGCAATGGCAAAACCCATCATTACGATATTCTGCTTCTGGCAACCGGAAGCAGGGCTTTTGCGCTTAAAGACATTCCTAAAATAAATGGAATATTTACCATGCGCAGCCGTAACGATGCCGACAGTTTTAAAAAACATGTTGATAGCACAAGCGGAAAAGTGGTAATTGTTGGCGGAGGTTTATTAGGGATAGAACTGGCCACTTCCCTAGCCGAAACAGGATCAAAAGTAACCATTATTCAAAGGATATCAAGATTAATGGGCCGCCAGTTAGATGCACTTGGCAGTCAGTTATTGCACGAAGAATTGATCAGCAAAGGCATCGAAATTTTCTATAATGATGAGGTAGACCGCATTATCGGAGAAAAAAGTATTGCTGGCATCCGTTTAAAAAGCGGTTTATTGCTCAATTGCGAATCACTGGTAATTGCTATCGGCACCGTTCCCAATACAGAACTGATTAAAGAAGCAGGTATTGAATGTATACGGGGAGTAGTGGTTGATGAGTACTTGAGAACAAGCGAAAAAGACATTTATGCCATCGGTGAAATTGCAGAATTTAAAGGACAAATGTACGGTATTACCGCAGCAGCAGAACAACAGGCAGAAATTGTTGCCCGCTTTCTCTGTGGTGATATTGCCAAATTTTACCAAGGCAGCTTATTGATGAACATTCTTAAAATGCACAGCTTAGAACTTTGCTCTTTGGGCTTGGCAGAAATACCCAATAACGATCCTACCTATGAAGAAATTGTTTTTATTGACAAAGCAAAGCGATATTATAAGAAATGTATTGTGCACAATGACAAATTGGTTGGCGCAATACTGATTGGAGATAAAAGTGAGTTTTTGGAATTCAGAAACCTGATTGAAAATAAAATGGAGCTTAGCGAAAAGCGGCTTCAACTTTTAAGGAGCGGCAAAACAACTGAACCAATTATTGGCAAAACGGTTTGCAGCTGTAACAATGTTGGCGAAGGAAATCTCATTAACAAAATAAAGGATGGCTGTAAAGATCATTTGCAGTTATGCCAGTTAACGGGTGCCGGAATGGGTTGTGGCAGTTGCCGCCCCGAAGTGAAAGCGATTTTAGATTCGTTTGTAAATGTATTAAAAACAGAGCCTAAGCCTGAGATCGCATTAGACAAAGTGACCAAAAACAACCTAAAAATTAAACAAAATGATGAAAGTAAAACTCACCCCTTCTGAATTTATAAACCTTAAAGGGATTGAATATTTTCAGTTCGAAGAAGATTTTATTGAAGAAAATATGCGCTGCATCCCTATGGTAGTCCGTTTTAAGATGGATGCAGCGGGAATAAAGCTAAAATTGGCCGAATGGAGCAAATTCCATTCATCAGAGCGGGTTAAGCTGGCACTTATGCCTGTTTTTACACAGGATGAAACAGATCGCTATCATCAGTATCTGATCGGGCTTATAGCTAAATATACCGGAAACCAGGCCACTACAATACCTATCGATCTATTACCCGACTGGGGTAATTTGCATCAAATCCCTGCAATGCTACAAGATAAATCAGCAGCGTTAGCCTTCCAGTTAACCATTGAACAATGGCGTAAACTCACTAACATTCAAAGATTTGCACTTTTGAAATTATGCCGACCTGGGCACGAAAACAAAAATTTTGCTAAAGCCATAGCAGAATTTGGATTGCTAAATACTTAAAGCTATGTATCAAACTGTTTTTATAAACTTCCCTGGCGGAATTATCTCCCCTGGTAACCTCTACAACATTCTTGTGGCCGCAGCAAAAGCTAGGATCCAATATGTGCGCTTTGGTTTACGGCAGCAACTCTTACTTGATACCACCACCTACAACATAGAAATTTTTACCAGCGAACTGGATAAATTGGGTGTTGATTTCGAAGTTGATGCCATCAATTATCCAAATATCATTAGCTCCTATCCTGCTGAAGAGATTTTTATCCGCAAAACCTGGCTTACTGAAGGCGTTTATAAAGATATTTTAGATGAAATTGATTTTAAACCTTCAATAAAGGTGAATATTTGCGATAGCGACCAGAGTTTTACGCCAATGTTAACTGGCAACATCAACTGGATTGCTTCTTCGAAATCAGAACATTACTGGCATTTAATTATCCGGTTCCCAAAAACCAATGTAACCTACGAATGGAACCAACTCTGTTACACCAATCACATTGCGCAGGTTACCAAAGCTTTGGATAACATCATTAAAAATAATGCAGCAGATTTTGTGGATAATGCTTTAGCAAGTGGTGAAGATCTTTTTGCACGCTTAGAACCGAAAAACTTTATCCTTAAACCTGCTGAAAATACGGTTTCACTCTCTTCATTCAACTTGCCTTATTACGAAGGTTTAAACCGCTACAACAACAAATATTGGTTGGGCATTTACAGGCGCGATGAACTTTTTAGCATTGCATTTTTAAAAAAACTCTGTCAGCTTTGCTTAGATACCAAACTGGGGCAATTGTGTTGCACTTCATGGAAAACAATCATTGTAAAGGGGATTGATGAAAAAGATAAAAGCCTTTGGAATACTTTGCTCGAAGAATTTGAGGTTAACATGCGGCATGCAGCCAACGAGCTTAATTTTCAGGTGGAAGACAACTGCAATGAAGGTTTAGCTTTGAAAAGCGTACTGGTTAAACATTTAAGTATCGACGATACCCGAACGTTTGGAATTTGTTTTGGCATTAAAACCCGTAAAAAAAGTGAGGTTTTTAGCAGCATATTAATTCAAAAACGCCATCTGATTAATTTTTTAGGCTTAAAACTGTTTGCCGTTTATGATATTTTATGTGCAAAGGATTTTAATCCGAATGAGCGTACAGGAGAAATTTTTAGCCGAAGCAACCCCGGTTTTCTCTTACCCGAACAACTCAGGCGTGCGATATTTAAATTTTACAAATACCGCTTAAATGCCATCAAAACCGGTAAACAAGTACCAAGTATCCAGGCAGAAGAAAATCAAAAAAAAGATGCTGGCTTTTTATACCAATGCAATAGCTGCTTAACTGTTTACAGCGAAAGCGTTGGCGAAATTGAAAATAACATTGCCCCTGGCACCGCATTTAGCGATTTACCAGCACATTATTGCTGTGCACTTTGCGAAGGTGAAAAAAATAACTTCACAAAAATTGATCAATCGGTTTTGCAGATTTTGTAAATATGAAATTACGTTTAACTTAAACTTAGTTGGCATTTTTCTTATGAATAGTCATTTAACTAAAGTCAGGATTACTTTAGGTCGTTTATTTCCTCTTTTGAATTAAAATTTCCAAAATAATGGGAATCCTCATCTGCTATAGCAATTTCGCATACATGTAATTTGCTTAAAACATATTTCATGCTGTGCCTGCCTAAACCTCTCCTGTTAAATAGTTCAATAATTTTTTTTAAGCCTTGAGCTTTATAAATTCCACATAAGGGTTCTTGCTGAGCATCCTTACTGAAAACGTAAGCATCGAAACCATCATCAGTTTTAAACGCTTGCATAAGTTGTTGCAATAAATGCGTTTCCATCATCAGCATATCGCAAGCTAAGAGAAATAAATCTTCGTCAGGATTGGATAAATGAGCGGAAAGCACACCCAATAATGGCCCTTTTACATCAGAAAAATGGTGATCTACAATTAGATTTTCTTTTCCGAAATAATCGGTATAGGTTTCTTGCTGCAATGGGTTGACAGAAAATTGAACCGATAAATTCATAGTACTCAATTTATCGTATGCAATTTGTGCCCAAAGCTTATTTTGATGGCAGAGTAAACCTTTATCAGTGCCCATTCGTAAACTTTGCCCTCCACATAAAATGATTCCTAACATAAGATGCTGATAATTAATTTTTTAAGCGCAACTATCACTTAATTTGATTTTTATAAAATAAATTATCCCTCAGTGTGGCACCAATCTATTTAAAAATCTAAAGATATAAAACCATCGTTATTTACTACTCAAATCAATCAGGCCAACTTCATTTAAAATACCAATCTGTTTGCCGTTCACTATAATTAATTTTTCTGCAAGCAATTCATTCATCGTCCTAAAAACGGTTTCGTAAGTTGCACCGGTAAATGCGGCTAAATCCTGACGGCTTAATGCCAGGTTTAAAAATCCATCTGCATCCAGGCCAAATTGATCCCTCAATCCTAAAATGGCAACCGCTAACCTGCCTTTAACAGACATTAATGCCAGGTTACGCATTTTCTTTTCTGAAGAATGTAACTCATCAGCATAAAACATTAATAAACTATAAGCAAATTCCTGGTTTACCTTTATTGTGGCTTTAAAAAAATCGATGTCAACAAAACATAGTTTAGTGGTTTCTAAAGCGGTTGCTGAAATTGGATAAATATCAATGCTGCTGCTGATTCCCCGATGACCAAATATAGCCCCATCATTGGCAAAACGCAAAATCAATTCTTTGTCGCCCCACTGTTTATGCACTTTTACATTTCCTGAAGTAACAAAATATACCCCACTTACCGGATCGCCTTCCCTGATTATAACCTCCCCTTTTTTTGCAATGAAATTTCTTTTATGATTTGCAATAGCAGGATGCCATTCTTTTAAAGAAAGTTGGCACATAAAACAGGTTTTAAGATCGCAGCTGTTATTTTTCTTCATGTTTGTTAGGGATGTAGGGTAAAAATAACAAATGATTGCACATTTTTATCCTGGGTTGTGCTTTTTATCTGTTCTTCACTATTGTTGAAAATTTTTTAAGAATAAAACTCATTGAAATAGAACACTTAGCGTTATTTACATCCATAATTTGCATAAAGAAGTTTAAACATAAGCCTCCAAATCATAATTTTGTGTTATGGCAAATACAAATGTTAGAAAATCAATCCAAAATAAGATCGAATCCTTAGGTAAGGAAATTGAAACCTTACAGGCAGAATTAAAAAGATGGGAAAAAATTGCAGCCGATTATGAAACCAATTCGGAAAGCATTGATTTAATTTTATCAATCCAATTACCCGAAAAACCTGAACCTAAAGCAAAAAAGGTAAAATTGTAAAAAACATTAAAAAAGAAAACCCGAATCATTTCCGGGTTTTCTTTTTTAATCACTTTGAATTTATTTAAGGTTCCAGCGAGAAATATGCTGATCCCGATTATTCGCAACAACAATACGGTTGCATAAATGCAAAAGACATTATTGCAAAACTTCTTCAACCTTTTTAACTGGGATTTTCGCCCTTGGCTTAAAACCCCCAGTTTTATTATCACCTTCGGTTAAAACGGGTTCTTTCTTCTTTTTTTTCTTAAATTTTCTACCATACCAAATCAGGAAACCCGTTATTGGCAAACTTGCACCAATAAGCGAAGCTAAAAATGCCAGTACTTTGCCTGGAAAGCCTAAAATACTTCCTACGTGAATATCGTAGTTCATTTTTCTAAGTTTGCCACCAAAATCTGCTTCTTCATAAGGAATTGAATAAACCCCTTCGCGTTTAAATTCTTTTAAAGTGTGTTGATCAAAAGTATAACCCTGGTTGTTGTAAAACTGGCCGGTATTGGGATAAACTGTAATGTTAATCGTTGCTTTTGCTTTTGATGTATCTGGAAATGTATAATAGAATCCCTGCGATTTAGGATGACGGGTAATCACTTTTTGCCAGGCCAAATCCATTGCTTTTTGTGGTGTGTAGAATTTTCCAAGTGCTAAAGAGTCAGATTCCAAACGTTGGAAATCGCCTAGTTTTTCGCCTCCTGAAGTTACCCAATATAAACCTTCACTGTACCATTTAATGCCATATACCATACCGGTTAAAGCGATAAAAAGCAAAAAAATCAAAGAATAAAAGCCCATAACATTATGCAGATCAAGATTTACCCTTTTAAATGAAGCACCCCACTTAATTTTAAAGCTCTTATCACGGGTAGATTTGTTCCATTTTTTTGGATACCACCAAATCAATCCGGTAATTAATAAAACAACAAACACCATGGTGCCGTAATTTACAATCGGCCGCCCGATGCCAAAAGGTAACCACAAAAATCGATGACCGTTAAGGATAAATCTAAAAAAATCAACCTCTCCTTTTTTGTGCACCACTTTGCTGATTACTTCCCCTGTATATGGATTAATCTTCAAACTTGTGCCACCGCCTCTTCTTCCTTCGTCTTTCTTCCCTCTTAGATTCAAGTTAATTGCTCTACCCTGCTGATACTGTGCATAAGCAGGAACTTTTTCAGGATAAAGCTTAAAAGCAATCGCACTGAGCTGCGAAGGTGTAATAACAGGCTTATCCTGCTTTTCTATTTTGGTTTCGGGTTCTAAAAAACCTGTAATTTCTTCATTAAAAACCCAGATACAGCCTGTTATACAAACAATAAGAACAATGACTCCGGATATAAGGCCAAGCCAGAGGTGAAGCCATTTATTGATCCGGTTAAATAATGAATCTTTATTTTTTTTCTTTGCTGGAGTAGTTTTGTTTACCGTTGCCATTGTTCTGTTTTGTTTGTTGAGGTGATAATTTTGCGGTTATTTTAAATGTTGAACAGCTGTAATTACTCCGCCTTCAACTTTTAAGCCTCTGGTTGCAGTTGCTGTAGCAGCATCTATTTTGTATACGTAGCTGGTACCATCTGTTAAATTGAAACCCAGGTAGGCCAGTTTTCCATCTTTTGGGGTATAGTTGTTTGTAGTAATGCTTGATATGGCTGTTTCTGCAGGAAGGCCAGATACTTTTTTGAAGGTTTTATCAACCACGTTTAAAACGCCAATCGTTTTTCCATTTACATAGGCACCTTTGTTGGCTTTTAATACCGCATTTACGATGAAATTATTACCACCAATATAAATCCAGTTGGTAATTACATAACCACCTGATACAGATTCGAAATCAAGGAAATAGGTTAAATCGAATTCGGTTGTACCAGCTTTGATTTTTGTAATGGCAGATGGTTTGGTAGAGGTGATTTTAGAATCAGTAAGCACATCAGGGGTTTCAGTATTATCGTCAACAGCTACTGAGCTCGAAAACGCATAAACGTCTCCATTTTCTACTACACCCAATCCATCGGTAAAATATCTTCCTATAAAACTGGTACGGTCGTCTTTAATTACTTTCTCCAATTTCATATCTGGATAAGAATAAACAGCTATCCATGCCGTATTTGGATATTTTGTCCAGAATCTGCTTCCGTTAATACAGAAAAACGGCGCATAAACCTTATTTCCAACCTGTTTAATCCAGCTAAAGTGAGCAATTTCTCCATTGTTTGCAGGTGCCAGGGCATCTAGTGTACCTTCGCCTGAAATTAAAAGGCTGTTGGTATTTACACGGTAAAAATTAGCTGTTGGGGCGGTTAGGTTTCTGGGAATTTTAACCAATAATAAGTCATCATTAACCGGTGCAAAAGCCTGTACGGTTTCGGTTTGGAAATTTGAAACCTTATTTAATTTACCAGCTAAAATATTGTAAGTGGTTACTGCTCCAGGATTTCCCTGTCCGTAAAGCATACTGAAGAACTTATTGTTGTGGGTAACATAGTAACGGTAAGTTCCATCTTGTTCTACACCGTTTCCGGCAGTAGAAATGGTTCCTTTATCCAAATCGCTGGCAGTAAGCAAGTAATCTGCAACACCGGTAGAAGCAACAGGAGTTACCGCCAAAATATAATTCCCAGGGTTTTCGGGTACATTTTCACCTTCTTCTTTTTTTGAACAAGAACTAAGTACCGCAGCGAAAGCAAGCGCAATAAACGCTTTTGTAAAGTTTGTTTTCATATGAACTGATTTTATTTTAATTATTGATTTTATTAATGAAATATCTAAGATTGAGGTAGAATGCCCTACCTGGTTTTTGAAGACTAAAATTATCGAAGAGTTCGGCATTGGTAATGTTTTTGGCTTCAAGGCCAATATTATAGCGGCCTTGTTTTAAACTGTACACAAAGTTTAAATCATGGTTAAACTGCTGTGGGATCACTTTTTTATCACCTACAGCTCCCTGACTTGGCCAATAAAGCCAAAAAGCATGAACATATAACAGGTTATAGCCAATAGAGAGGTTATTGCCTTTGTGGCCAACGTTTTTTAATGAAATAGAAACATCACTATTGCCATACAGGTAAGGAATGTTTGGCATCTGATCGAGATACACATTACTTACATTGGTAAACTTTTCGCCTGTGCTTGGATTAATTTCATACTTCTGCAGATTTTTAAGATTCTGATAGGTTACGGTAGTACCAACGCTTAACCAGTTTTTATACGAATACCTGATTTCGGCATCACCACCTACCGTTCTTACCCCATCGCGGTTATCGGCTACCAATTTCGATTGATTCTGATTTAACCTGTTGTAGATAAAATTAGTGGCATTGCGGTATATGGCATTGGCGGTAAAAGAGAAATTGTGATCTTTATTTAAAGCAAAGCCATAGCTGAGGCCTAAATTAAAATTGTCGCTTTTTTCTGGTTTTAAACCTGGGTTTGCATCCTGGTTTTCTACATCACCAAAAATCTCCTGCGCTTCCGGCATCCGGTTGGTAAGCTCATAGGATGCTTTTAACTGCATATTCCGGTTTACAAAATAAGTTACCGCTGTACCATAACCCAACCGCTCAATATTGTTTTTACCAGCTGTGCTGCCATTTCCATTAACATTCGCCTGGTTAATGTATTTCCCGAACAATGTTGCACTCCAACGGTCTCTAACATCGAAACTATAACCAAGGCCCAATACGTTCTTATTGGTTTTACGGGGCCTTTCATAATCTGCATTTGTGGGATTTAACTCATCACTTCCCTTACGGTTAAAGGTTGTAAATACATTACTTAAGGCTACCGATTGGTGATCATCTATTTTATAATTCAACATGGTTGTTGCCAGGCCATTGTTGTTTTTGTATTTGTATAAACTGCGCGAACGCTCGCCATTTGTTCCGTTTGGTTTACTGTTTCCGTACCAATCGTAGCGTACATTTAAAGTATCTATATTTTGTTCGGTACCTAAATTGTAATTGGCATTAATTGTTAGGTCTAAACCCTTAATCAGGTTCTCTTTTTTATATTTTAGTGTAGGCATAAGAATGTTGCCCCTGCGGTGCCAACCACCAAAAACAGAAACCATCCTGGCGCCAGTTTGAATTTCCTTATAATTTTGACCTACTGTTATGCCAAACAAAAGCTTATCTGCATAACTTTTACCCACAACACCTACATTTGCAATTAAGGTTTCGTTATGGTAAGTATCATTAAATCTTCTTAAAGCAGCTTTTGGCGCGTAAGCTCCAGTATAAATGTCAGATGCTTCTACATTCACTTTATAATCATTATCCGAATAATTCTGGAAAGCGTTTAATTGAAAAGTTAAGCCACTTCTTGATGTTACTGCTGCATTAATTACGCTCCTATGCGTATTAAATGAGCCAAAAGAGTAAGAAGCATCGATATAATTGCGGTAACGATCGCCAGTTACAATGTTAATAGCACCACCCAAAGCATCTGAACCCAGCCACATCGGCACCACACCTTTATACACCTCAATTCTATCAGCAATGTTGATTGGAATATTATTGATCTGAAATGATGAGCCAAAATTATCCATCGGGATGCCATCGATAAAATAGCGCACATGATTACCTGAAAAACCATTTAATGAAAGGTTAAAATTCGAACCAACGCCTCCCGATTCCCTCACCCTTATACCCGCTACACGATCTAATGCACCAGAAATATCAAGCGTGGTGTTGTACAACTTCTTAGCGTCGACAGCTGTTACGTTAAAGGCCTGCCTGTTCACTTCCTGACTGGATGTTCTGCCGATAACGTTTACGGTTTCCATCTGCTCTGAGGATTCTGACAAGCTAAAATTTAAAGCTATTGTTTGTCCTTCAGTAATAGTGATTTCCTTTTTTTGCGTTTTAAATCCAATGGCAGATACCTGTAGCGTATAGCGACCAGAAACGATATTTAAGATTTTAAACTCACCTCGTTGATCCGTTAAAGTACCATAATTGCTTTTGTGGATTTTAATTGTAGCCCCTGGAAGCGGAGTTCCATCACTGGTTTTGATTTGCCCCGAGATACCCGAGAGTCGATTTTGGGCAGAAGCAAAAATTACACAGGCACATAGCATGCCCAATAGCAAAATTTTCTTAATTTGCATGGCTTTTAATGGAGATTAAAGGTGAGCCGGATTTCCGGTTAGCCACACGGGTCCGAACCGTGTGGCATTTTTATTTTTGGCAAATATAGCCTCTATTTAGATCAAGTCCAAATAACAATTGCAACATATCTGTTTTGTTTAAGCCTTTTACCTGCGAAAAAGATTATATACAGCTGATAAACTGAACTTTACTCCTCCTTAAATAATTAGAAAAAAGTTAAAAACCGTTTACAGCATGTGTATGTTATGTACATACAACAAAACCAGTAAATATGAAAAAGTTAATGTATGTAATGGCAATTTCTGCCCTGGCTTTTCAGGCCTGTGGCGGCGGAAATAAAGATGCCAAAGAAAGTGCCGACAGTTTGAATATGGCAAAAGATACCACCACCAATGCTGCTGCAACAGGCGGAATTGCGGTAGATGAAGCCGATTCTAAATTTACCACTCAGGCAGCCGTAGGTGGTATGGCCGAAGTGGAATTAGGTAAAATGGCATTAGAAAAAAGCAGCAACCCACAGGTTAAAGAGTTTGCAACCATGATGGTTAAAGATCATGGTATGGCAAATACAGAACTGATGGCCATTGCAAAACAAAAAAACATTACATTACCAAGTACTGTTGATGATGAGCATAAGAAAAAAATGGACGACCTGAGTAAAAAAACAGGAGCAGATTTTGACAAAGCTTATGTAAGTGCAATGGTAGACGGACACAAATCGACCCTTAAATTAATGGAAGATGAATCCAAAAATGGAAAAGATGCCGACCTAAAAGCATTTGCTACCAAAACAGCACCAATTGTACAAACCCACTTGGTGATGATTAACAAAATTAATGATAGCATGAAATAGGCTATTCTTACCTTTTAAAGTGGTTGTTTACAACCACTTTAATTTTTATTATCGCTTATCTCTCCTCGTCAGTTCCAAAATTGTCGAATTTATTTTCTCAAAGGTTATGGGTTTTACAATAAACCTGTCGCAATATACATTAAAGGCATCAAGCGCATATTTTTCGTGGAAGGTAATAAAAACAAGGTATTTTACATGATCCCTCAATAGTTTCGCAATATCCAATCCTGAAACTTCCATCCCGATATCAAGGAACAAAAAATCTATCTCCTGCATTTCTCTAATTGCTAAAACCCCATCAATTGGGTCTGTAAAAGTGGCGGTAACATTTAGGTTTTCAATTCGATCGATAAAATTATTTAAAATACTGATACTAATTTCGTCATCATCTATAATGATGCATGTTTGTTGAGCGGCATTAATTGAGTGCATTATGATTAAGCGTTTTGCTTAATAAGCCAAGAAACATGCCTAAATCTTTTCAAAAAAGCCTGTAGGTGTAAAGAATAATTTTAAAATTCGATTTTATAGTTATTTATTAAAATCGAATCCATTAAAAATTCTGTTAAAAGTCATTTTTACCGAATAATTATGTACTTAAAAAATTACAAATTTGTATTAATACACCTTAACACGATCATTTCTTATTGTTCGGGAGGGGTATGCCAATTGATAAAAGTTTTTCTGCTAATCATTTTTAAATATGGATAATTTCCATTTGATTGCTTTCTTTGTCTAAGTTCATATAAAAAATGTCCACCTAAGTCTACAATTATTTTCGCAGTAGCTAAATACCATACACTATGCGGTTGTTTCCAACAGAAAGAATATAAATCAGAAGTGAATTTAATATCCTTCAGTTCCGGATGATAAAAATTGAGTATTTTAGGATTTATAACACCCTGTAATACATCGTTTTTCCTTACCATCGATAAATGATCGGAATGGCAAAATTCATAATCGGCAAGTTTCGGATCATCTACATCAGGTAAATGTTTCAAAATTTTAAATCCTTTAAACTTTTTGCCATTTAATACCCAAATCAAATTTGGATAAAAGGCTTCCCTGCTATTTAATTCGGCAACTGTAATTGGCGAATTTTGAAATTCGATGGTATACCCTGATGGTGTAAAAACATCTGCGCGATGAATATCGGTATTGGCGGCATCATAAAAAGCAACTTCTCTGAATGAGGGTGGAAAAGCCAGTTTCCAATCGCGGTGCCAGGCGGTTTCTTTGCGGTAATATACTTTTCCAAGTGATGAAACATCCTGAATGATCTCAGGATGAGGGATATTTTTATTCACTTCACTTTTGTTCATTCTTCATTAAGGATTAGAATGCTGGATAATTTAATTAGGGAATTGCAAATTTAAACTAAAATTTTTAGCACCAAACAACATTTAAAAAAAATAACCATTAGAAGAGCAATCACTCAGAACAGGAATTCCTGTTAAAATTTATTTAGATGAACCCGAGACAGATAAGCGATAAAGCTTCATTTTATTTCACATCAGTTGTTTCATAATGATAACTTTGCGTTATGACCATCCAAGAAGTACAGCAGTTAGAGGATTTTTTTACACAGGCCGGAAAACAACAGGTTCCTATTTATCTTAACCAAGCTACCATAATTACAGATTATGAACATTTCCTGGAAAGCCATTTTATGCCGCTTCGGCTTAATCCGGATGCAAAAGTGAATTTACCGCTTATTCACAGGCTAAAAATGCTGAAGTTACTTATCGAATCGAACGCTTAAAGGTATAGCTTCTCCCCTTTTTGATCATTAAATCTATTGTTGTGGCGATATCTTTAAAGTCATTTTAACGGCAGTTTTTCATTTGCATTTAAAACTTAAGCTGCTTTAGTTTTTAAAATAAATATTTCCAACTATATTGGCCATTGTTGGTTATTCCTATAATTGATCCCTATTTTATGACTAAAAATATTTTTATTGCTTCAGCCGAACCCTACACCGGAAAATCAGTAATCGCTTTCGGCATGATTAACATGTTGTTGGCAAAAACTCAAAAAGTGGGCTATTTTAAGCCTATTATAGCACAGGATGACCCAAATCAAAAAGATGAACATGTAGAAGCCATGCTTGATTATTTTTCGCTTCCTGTTAAATATGAGGATGCTTTTGCTTTTACCCGGCAAGAAATGCTGCATCAATCAGAAGATAGCGGAATAATTATCAATACCATCATTAGTAAATATAAAAAACTAGAAGATAATTATGATTTTACAGTAATTGAGGGTAGCGACTTTTTAGGCGAAGGCATGGCTTTCGAATTCGAATCGAATGCTTTAATGGCCAAAAACCTTGGTGCTCCTGTATTAATTGTGGTATCGGGAAAAAACAAAACGGCGAGCCAGCTTTTTAAAACTGCCATTAACATTTACCGTAACTTTTTACTGCGCGATGTACAGGTTTTGGGCGTGGTGGCCAATATGGTAAATCCTGAGGAAGCCGATCGGATAAAACAGGCTTTAACCAACCAATTGCCTGCTGAATTGCTAATTGCAGTAATCCCTACCGAAACAGGACTGCAAAGCCCAAGCATGAAAGAAATTGCGTTGGCTTTGGGTGGCGAGGTACTTTTCGGATCTGAATTGCTCGATAACCAGGTTGATAACTTTGTTACCGGAGCCATGATGTTGCCAAACTTTTTAAGGCACATTAAAGATAATCTCTTGATTGTAACGCCCGGCGATCGTGGTGATATCATTATTGGGGCTTTACAGGCTAATTTATCAGCCAATTACCCAAAAATTGCAGGGATTGTTTTAACAGCGGGCAGTTTACCTGATGAACCGATTATTAAACTGATTGAAGGTTTACAAACCATTATTCCGATTGTTTCGGTACAGAAAGGCACTTTCGAAACCACCACTACAATTGGTGGTATCCATTCAAAAATAACGATTGAAAACAAGAAAAAGATTGCCACAGCGATTGAGCTTTTCGAAAAATATGTAGATATAAAAGCTTTAGACGATAAAATTATCACCTTTAGCTATCAGGGCATTACGCCGCATATGTTTCAATACCAATTGGTTAAATGGGCCAAACGTGATAAAAAACATATTGTTTTGCCTGAAGGAAATGATGAACGCATTTTAAAAGCGGTAGAAAAATTAATTGCGCAAGACATTGTAGACCTTACCTTATTGGGCGATCCGGTTGAAATTACCAATAGCATTAAACGATTGGGATTGAATTTAGATACCAATGCGATAAAAATCCATAATCCCGGTCAGTCTGCGCATTACAATGATTATGTAGATACGCTGCATGAGTTGCGTAAGGCCAAAAATGTAAACCTGGAAATGGCAAGGGATATGATGACTGATGTTTCTTATTTTGGTACCATGATGGTTTACAAAGGTGATGCTGATGGAATGGTTTCCGGAGCGGTGCATACTACCCAGCACACCATCAGGCCTGCATTGCAATTTGTTAAAACCAAACCGGGAGTTTCAGTGGTTTCTTCGATATTCTTTATGTGTTTACCCGAGCGTGTGGCCATATTTGGCGATTGTGCGGTAAACCCCAATCCTACTGCGCAGCAACTGGCAGAAATCGCCATTTCGTCAGCAGAGAGCAGTGCGAAATTTGGCATTGAGCCGCGCATTGCAATGCTTTCTTATTCATCCGGAACATCTGGTGAGGGTGAAGATGTAGAACGAGTACGCGAAGCCACCGCCATTGTTAAAGCAAAACATCCGGAACTGAAAATAGAAGGCCCAATACAATATGATGCCGCGGTTGATCCACTCGTGGGTAAGCAAAAACTTCCGGGATCGGAGGTTGCAGGACGGGCAAGTGTACTCATTTTCCCTGATTTAAATACGGGTAACAACACTTACAAAGCCGTACAACGCGAAACCGGTGCATTGGCCATTGGCCCTATGCTGCAAGGTTTAAACAAGCCAATAAACGATTTAAGCCGTGGTTGTACTGTAGATGATATTTTTAATACCGTTGTAATTACAGCGATCCAATGTCAAGATATTTAACATGAACATTTTAGTAATTAATTCAGGAAGCAGTTCCTTAAAATACCAGCTTTTTAAAATGCCAGAAAAAGCCCCTGTTTGCAGTGGTTTAGTAGAACGTATTGGCATTGAAGGTTCATTTATAAAACACACCGTTTACAAGGGAGCAGAAAAACACAGTATTGAAGAAACTGGTTTTATTGCCAACCATGGAGAAGGTTTAAAACAAGTGCTCTCCTTATTAACGGAAGGATTACATGCGGTAATTAATAGTCCGGATGATATTGATGCCGTTGGACACCGTGTAGTACATGGTGGCGAAAACTTTTCGGGTCCGGTAATTATAACTGATGATGTAAAAAAGCTGATCAAAAAGCTATTTTCGCTGGCACCGCTCCATAATCCTGTTAATTACAAATGCATAGAGGTAGCAGAACAAACTTTTGTTAATGCAAGGCAAATTGCAGTATTTGATACTGCGTTTCATCAAACCATACCCGAGCAGGCTTACCGCTATGCCATTCCGGAATGGTATTATAAAGAGCATAACATCAGGGTGTATGGTTTTCATGGTACAAGCCATAAATATGTAAGCGAACAGGCTATAAAATGGTTAAACAAGTTGCACAGTAAAATTATCAGTATCCATCTGGGCAATGGCTGCAGCATTACAGCCATAAAAGACGGTAAATCTATCGATACCAGTATGGGTTTTGGCCCGTTAAGTGGATTAATGATGGGTACACGTTCCGGAGATATTGATCCTTCGGTTATTTTCCATTTAATGGAGCATGCGGGTTATACATTGGAGCAATTGAGCACACTGGTTAATAAACAATCAGGGCTTTTAGGTGTAGGTGGCTCGAGCGATATGCGTGATATCAAAAAATTGGTAAGCGAAGGAAATCAAGCGGCTGTTTTAGCCCTAAAACTGTACGCTTACAGGATTAGGAAATTTATTGGTGCTTATGCAGCAGTGTTAAATGGTATTGATGCGGTGATATTTACTGCGGGGGTTGGCGAAAATGATAGCAATATGCGAGAGGCTGTATGTGCTGAACTCAATTACCTTGGTATTGAACTGGATCAAGATCAAAATATTGCCTACAAAGGCGAATTAAAAGAAATTAATACTGTTAATTCGAAAGTTAAGATTTTGGTAATACCCACAAATGAAGAATATGAAATTGCTTATCAGTGTTTTGAACTTTTAGCATAATGAATCCGAAGTTGGCCTTGTGCGAACTTCGGAAGTGTTAAAGCTTTTAAGCCGTTTCCAGAATAGATAATATATTACCGGAAGGATCTCTAAACCAGGCAATATTTGGTCCTCCATTTCCGCGGGATATACCTTTTTCATCTGTTTTAATCGTGTCCTGATTGTAAATCTCGAATTGCACCCCCTTTGCTATAAGTTCATCCACTGTTTGATCTATATTATCAACCGGAAAATTAAGCACAGTAAACGTTGCCGGAACGTGATTGGGCTTTGGATATAGTAATACATTAGTTGAGCCCGATATTACTAACTCAATCAATCCCATCGGGTTATCTTTAACCTCAATACCCAATATACCCTGGTAAAAATCTTTTGCTTTCTGTAAATCATCTACAGAAAATGAGCTGAATGCTTTGGAATTTTGTAACATAGTTATTTAATTAATTCAGTTATGTAAAATCGCATGATTAAATGTAGCGGGTTATTTTTACAAATTTTGGTTGCATAAGCGTCAATAATAAGGCCTGAATGAGACATCTTTCTCAGCGATGTTGTTGTGAAATACAAACAAATTTAAATCCATGTAAATCCGTGTTGAAACACCTAACTTTTCCAGGTCCCCAATAAACGCCTGATGACTACAATTTCAGCAACATGATAAGCATTATGATCAGCAATCTGCAAAGCTTCACGCAATACACTTTGTCCATCGCCATGTGGAATTGCCTCAAATAAATCAGCAGCATCCAAAAGCGCAATAAATTCATTTAAATTACTATCAATCTGCTTCAGTGTATTGTTCCAGGCTGCTTTATCTGTTGGAGCAAGTGCTTTAGGCCAATATTCATCGGGCCATTTTGGCGATTGGTGCGAACCGTCTTTACTAAATTCGAGCATATCCCATTGGGCAATTTTTATGTGTTCTACCAGTTGCCAAATGCTATAAGGCAAATTATGGGGCTTTTCTCCTAATAAATTAAATGGCAGATCGGCAACGGCATCTTTAAAACCTACATGGGCCCCTCCTCCATTTAATAGCTTTTTCAGTTCTGTAATCAGTATTGATGTTTGATTGTCCATAGTAACGTCTCGAATTGTATAAATAACAATCGTGTTTCTCATAGGTTTGTATAAAATTCAGTTTAAAAACTTAGACTGTTTGTTTTATACGTATTTCTGCTAATTTTGAGCATGAACCTATCTTTTCCGATCCTCGAAGCCTATACTTACCTCAATACTGCAAACGCTGGTATCTTATCTCAAAATATTGCTGATTGGAGAACCAAACATGATGACGATTTTATTGCCGGAGGAAGCATGTTCAGAACGGAAAACCTGCCATTAATCGATAAGCTGAGAAATACTATAAGCGGCCTTTTCGGATCAAAAACTGAAAACACCTTTCTTGTTCAAAATTTCTCGGTCGGGTTTAATACTTTGTTGGCCGGATTGGATAAAAACCATCGTTTTCTGCTATTGGAAGAAGAATATCCATCAGTGAGTTATCCTGTGCGCAGTGGTGGTTTCGAATACCGTACAGTGGCAATTGATAAAAATTTAGAGGAAAATATTATCCATGCAATTGATACTTTTAAGCCCACAGTATTTTCATTTAGCATGGTGCAGTACATCAGCGGATTAAGAATGGACGATGAGTTTATTCAGAAACTTAAAAGTAACTACCCTAAACTTTTATTAGTTGGTGACGGCACACAGTTTACAGGCACAACAGCGTTTGATTTTGAAAAATCAGGATTGGATGCCTTGATTGGAAGTGGTTATAAATGGCTTTTAGGTGGCTTTGGAAATGGATATGTTTTTCTTTCCGATCAAATGAAAGAGGCAGTTTACAGCCAAAAGAAACTGGCAGAATTACCAAATACTCCATTTTTGAAGGGAAAAACCCATTTATCAATGTGTTTTGAACCGGGGCATTTGGATACGTTAAACTTTGGTGCATTAAACGAAAGTTTAGCGGAGCTTGCTGCAATCGGTTTCGATTCGATTGAGAAACTGACACAAACGTTAAGCAACAAAGCCAGATTCGAATTAAATTCGAGGGGGTTAATTCCAGACTGGATGCTGGATAGAAAATACCAATCAACTATTATGAGTATGCCGTTGCATGAAAACAAAGTAAACCAACTTGCCGAGGCAAAAATAATATGTTCACCCAGGGGAACGGGAACCCGGATTTCGTTCCATTTTTACAATACAGAGGAAGATTTAAACCGCCTTTTAACAGTTTTGGATGGCAGAAATTAATCTACCTTCCAAATGGCATCTACAAAGTATTGATTTTGATCGAAAAAGCGTTGAAGCGGCTTAAAACCTGTTTTCTCAGCCAATTGATCGATATCAGCAAGTGAATATTTTTGTGATATCTCCATGTAAACATGTTCATTTTCAGCAAAATGTACGGCCTGGTTCCCAATGTTCACAATCTGGTTTTTTAAACTGATGAGGTAACTTTTACAGGCACCTGATGCAGGATCATAACTTGCATAGTGATCAAAATATTCAAGATTAAAATTACCATCGAGTTCTTTATTAATGCGGTTTAGCAGGTTAAGGTTAAACGATTTTGTAATACCCGCCTGATCATTATAGGCTGCAAGGATTTTTTGCGGGTTTTTCTTCAGGTCGAAACCAATAATTAAAAAATCGTTAGGCGAAAGTATCTCTTTTAATGAAATACAGAATTTTTCTGCATCGGCGATATTCATGTTTCCGATGTTTGCACCCATAAACAATACTACTTTCCTACGGTTTGATAGTTCTGCAGCCCTTTTGAGCATGTCAAAATAATCGCCATTTAAGCCAGTCATATTTAAGCCCGGAAGCTTTTTCGGAAGGTTTTCTTCAAGATCATCAATTACATGCGCTGAAATATCGATGGGTAAATAACTAAACTCCAAATTACTGCTCATCAATGAATTAAGCAGATGTATAGATTTTGTGGCATCCCCGGCTCCCAATTCAATCAGATCAAAAGAACTTCCATCTGCAGCAATTGCCTGCGAAAGCTGATCGGCCTGATATTGAAGAATCTCCATTTCGGCATTGGTTAAATAATATTCCTCCATATCCATAATCTGTTGAAAAATACGGTCTCCGGTAGCATCATAAAAATACTTGGAAAGCATAAATTTCGGTTCAGATTGCAAACCCGTTAAGGTTTCTTGGAGAAACTGTGTTTTTTGGTCGGTTGTTGTTTCGATAGTGGTGGTGGTCATATCTATACTATTTTACCAGGCGGAGGCCTGTATATTGCCATCTTAAAAGTGGGTGAAAGAAATTTCGATAAGTGATTCTCGAATGGTTATCGGGTGTAGCTATTGATGCGCCCCGAAGTACTTTTTGGTTAACCATAAACTTACCATTGTACTCGCCTATTGCGCCTGGTGCTTTGCTAAAACCGGGATAAGGCAGATATGCACTTTCTGTCCACTCCCACCGTTCGCCCCAGTTGAAGTTTTGTGCGGCAATTTCCCATTCGAACTCTGTGGGTAAACGCATTCCTTTCCAGCTTGCAAAAGCATAGGCTTCGTAATAACTAATGTGCGTTACCGGGGCATTTAGATCAACAGGTAAAAGGCCGCTTAATGTATAATTGAACCATTTTGCATCAATTAAGTGCCAATACATGGGTGAGGCAATGTGGTTGGTTTTTAACCAATCCCAACCTTCAGCATGCCAGTAATTAAAGTTTTCATAACCTCCGGCTTCAATAAATCGAATAAATTCGGCATTGCTTATCAGTGTTTTACTGATGGAGAAATTTTGCAGGTAAACTTTGTGCCTGTTCAGTTCATTATCGAAACTGAAATCATTTCCGTTATAGCCAATTTCGTAAATACCTTCTTTAATATCAATAAAACCATCATCCCCATTACTGTGATGCAAAACTTCCTTTTTAAGCGTAGAATATACCGGAAAGAGTGGATTATTGCCTAAAATGTATTTAATATCGGTAAGCAAAAGTTCCTGATGTTGTTGTTCGTGGTTAAAACCTAAAACCAATAAAGCTTTAATTTCATCGGCGATTGGTTGAGCTAAAAATTTTACCATGGCTTCATCCACGTAAGCCCTGTACTGGTAAATTTCATTTACACTCGGGCGGCTTAAATTTCCGCGGTCTGTACGGATTACCCGATTGCCTACAGTTTCATAATAACTATTAAAAACAAAACTATAGTCATCGTTATATACCTGGTAATTAACAGCAAACGGATTTAATATAAAGGTTTCGAAGAACCAGGTGGTATGCCCCAAATGCCATTTCGGAGGACTTACATCTGCCACAGGCTGTACCACATAATCTTCTGTTTGCAGCGGTTCGCAAATTTGTTCGGAGCATTTCCTTATCTCCAAGTATTCTTCTGCCAGTGTCATTAATTTTTATCTAGATAGTTTTTAAGATCTGTGATGGTATTAACATTCAGATCTTTTGATTGTTTTCGCCGCATCATTAATGCATAAGAATTGTTAAAACCAATAGGTTTAAGCCATTTGATTTTGAATTTCTTTTCAAATTCTGCCGATACATAATTGTAGGTTTTTTCTTTATCGTGGGCCATTTCTTTTGCTACTTTTGCATCTGGCTGCAGCAAAACCAGCAAGCCTGTTCCGGTATATTCAGGATAAAAATCGATCTGGTTATTGGTTAGTGCATCAAAACATATCTTTGTTCCACCAAGTCCAGTTTTGGTTGATACATCGTAATCTGTGTAGCCTTTAATCAGCATACTGTACATTTCTGCGAGGATATATTGCTCACCAAAAATTTTGGAACCAATTCTTATTGTGCCGTTATGGCCATTTTTAGGGGCTTTATATAACCCGATACTGATCAGGAAATCCTTAGCTACCCGTTCTGGAGACTGGTGCAGGTAATCCGTTTTATAGTTTAGATCGGTCATCGCAGCATCCGTAATTTTATCTGCAAGGAGATTTAATGTTTCCTCCAACTGAGGAAATTGCTTTAATGCTTCGTTCCGAACTATTGGTGCTGCGTAATATGGTGGAAAAATGTTTTTATCATCTTTAAGAATTTTAAGGTCGAAAGCTTTTAAACGGCCATCGGTAGAATAACCACTAATTACATCGAGTTCTTTAGCGTACGCTGCTTTATACATTACCGCATCACTGATTACGATGGTATGAATCTTTAAACCATATACCGATCTTAAGCCTAGATCTCCATCTTGCCTACCCATAAATTCGGGGGTAAATCCGGCTGTTAGCGTAGAACCATAAGCAGATGGGAGCGCGTAAAAACCACCTAAAATTAAAATTACAACAGGAAAAACATAGAGTGCCCGCCTTAACTTTTTAAAATCCATTTTCTGAATTAATGAAAGTAAAGCATCCAGAATAATTGCAAGCAGTGCCGCGGGGATTGCTCCTGCCAGGATCATGTTGGTATTATTAAGCGAAATGCCTCCAAAAATAAACTCTCCCAATCCGCCGGCGGCAATAAAAGAGGCCAATGTGGCTACACCAACATTAATTACCGTAGCGGTACGGATGCCCGCCAAAATTACCGGCATGGCTAAAGGCAATTCTACTTTTAATAAAATCTGACTTCTGCTCATCCCCATAGCCCTTGCAGCTTCTTTTATATGCTGATCAATACCAATAATACCAGTGTAAGTATTGCGGATAATGGGCAAAAGGGCATAAATAAGCAAGGCCACAATGGCGGGCTTGGCACCTATACCCAAAACAGGAATCATAAAGCCCAATAAGGCAATACTTGGAATGGTTTGCAGCACACCTGCAATACCCAAAACTGTACCCGAAAGCTTTCTTTTTCGTGCTATTAAGATACCCAAGGGCAAACCAATGGCTATGGCCAGTAAAAGCGAAATAAAAGTTAAACCTACATGCTGCAAGGTTTGGTTAAGCAATTTATCAGATTGCCCCTGCATAAACTGCCATAAGGTTTGCTGTTGTTCATTCATGCGGTTGCGAAGTTTGAAACTGATTAAAACCTTGTGTCAATTGCTCAAAAGTAACCGTTTTGCTTTCCTTATTATCTGCAGATATTAACAATTCATGCCTGTCGGTATTCCTCAGCAACTCCATAGCTTCCCATATATTAAGGTTTGCCGGAAAAGCTTTTCCATCTTGAAGTGTTCCTTTAGGTAAAAACGACCAAATATCCTGTATATTAACCACTTTAAATTCTAAAGCAAGTTTTTGACTGGCTAAGAATTTCTTCGCAAAATCGTTCACCGGTTGATAGAGCAATTGTTTTGGTGTACCGATCTGAATAATTTTTCCTTTATCCATTAAACAGATCCTGTCTGCCAGTTCGAAAGCTTCCTGAACATCGTGTGTAACCATAACAATGGTTTTACGTTTTAACTCCTCGAGTGCTTTAAACTCTTTCTGAATGCTGCTCCGGGTTACATTATCAAGTGCACCAAAGGGTTCATCCATTAACAATACAGCCGGGTTGGTAACCAAAGCACGTGCCAGGCCAACCCGTTGCTGCTGCCCGCCACTGAGTTGATGGGGAAACATTTTTAGTACATTTTCAGGAAGATGAAGTTTACCAATAAGTTCTTGTGTACGGCTCTTGATTTTCTCCTTTTCCCACCGCAACAGTTTCGGTACTACAGCAATATTTTCGGCAATGGTATAATGCGGAAAAAGCCCGATGTTTTGCATCACATAACCAATGCCTTTCCGCAATTCATCAGGGTTTTGATTGGTAATGTCGGCTCCATTGATGATAATCTGCCCGGTATCTGGCTCAATCAAACGGTTAATCATTTTTAAGGTAGTTGTTTTACCGCAACCACTTGTACCCAATAGTACGAGCGTTTCTTTTTCTTCTACTTTAAATGAAATGGTATTTACAGCCTGAGTATGGCCAAATTTCTTGCTTATCTCCTTGAGTTCGATCATATTTAATTGTCGAGTTTCATAAATAAGTTGTTCACCGATTCTGAATAGGTAGGATGCGCAAAAACACAATACCTGATCCTATCGTAAGTGATTCCGCCTTCCATGGCCATCTGCAAAACCGACATAATTTCTCCACCCTCTGAAGCTAATATGGCAGCACCCAATATCTCTTTTGTATCGGCATTTACCACGGCTTTCATCAGGCCAAGTGTTTCACCTGTTTCTATGCCCCTGGCCACGCTCGTCATCGGAAGGACTGCTACTTTATAATTCAGTTTCTTTTCTTTTGCTTCTTTTTCCGAGATGCCAATTCGTCCAAGTTGTGGATCAGTAAACATACAATAAGGCACCGGGCGATCGTGAATAGAATAATCGGTGCCCTCAATCAGGTTGCGGTAAACTATGGTATAATCGTTATAGGCAATATGGGTAAACGCCGGACCTCCCTTTACATCACCAAGCGCATAAATTCCTTCTATGTTGGTTTCCAGTTTTTCATTAACCAGAATATGTCCATGGTCATCGAGCTTTACGCCACAGTTTTCAAGTCCTAAATCTGCTGTTTGAGGCGTTCGGCCTACGGCAACCAACAAATGCGTTGCACTGATTTTTTTCTTGCGCTTACCGGAAAGGAGCTCAATGTGAATCTGATTTTTGTCTTTTTCAATTTTATCGATTTCAACCCCGGTAATGAGTTCAATCTTTTCATCAGTTAAGATTTCGGTTAACGCTGATGAGATATCCTGATCTTCTTTAGCCAATATTCCGGTTGATTTTTCGAGAATGGTTACTTTACTTCCAAAACGGTTAAACATTTGTCCAAATTCGAGGCCGATGTAATTTCCACCAATAACCACCAAATGCGCTGGAACGGATTCGAGATCTAAAATTGTTGTTGAGGTGAGGAAATCAATTTCATTTAATCCTTCAATATCCGGTATGGAGGTTTTTGCTCCTGTATTGATAAAAATTAAATCGGCAGTCAGTTTTTCTTCACCGCCGTTGTTGAGTGATATGGTAAGTTCTTTCTTTCCGCTAAACCTGGCTGTACCGAAGATAAGGTCAAGTCCTTTAGTGCCTTTAATGCCTTTTTCTGATGAAGACCTAAATTGTGTTACTATATCATCTTTACGCTGTTTAATTTTTTTAAAATCAATTTTTACAGTACCTACCTCAACACCTAGATCAATAGCTTTTTTTGCCTGGTATACGGCCCTTGCAGAGGCTACCATAGCTTTGGTTGGTGTACAACCATCGTTTATACAGGTACCGCCAACAAGCCTTTTTTCGATAATGGCTGTTTTTTTACCCGCTTCGGCCAGTTTTTTAGCCAATGGAGTGCCAGCCTGCCCTGCTCCAATAATTATTGCATCATAATGTTTCATTGATTCTTAGGTTAAAAGGATTTGTTTTGTTCTGACACTTATAACCTCAATAGCCAGCTCAATGTTTGATCATGGCTAGTTATTATCTGATTAATCGAAAGAAAGTGCTCACCCTAAGTTCGAATAAAAAAGTTACAAACTATATTTAAAAAGCTACGTTAAATAAATGTAGACAATTAATTGACAAACATAAATTACCGAAGCCATGTATACTCAATCGACAGAAAACACGAACCTAACCGTTTATATCCAGGATGATCATTCGATCGAAGACAAAAGAGAAATTTTATTAAATGGTTTATTAGATAACCTGAACAGCGAAACTGAATCATTAATTAGAGAGTAATTCATAGGTTTTATTTTGTGAAATTTAGGGCGCAACAAGCTTTTAGGTTTAACAAATACTTGAATCATTATTTTGATTTTAGCAAGTCGATTTTTCATTAGGTAGCTGAACGGAGAAATCTAATTTAAAAGATTTCTCGGTTTCATTGCACTCCGCTCGAAATGACTTGCAGCAATTGAATAAATTTAACTTATCAACCTGAATTTATTTCAGAACGTTTGAATAATTTAATTACAGCATACTTAGTTTACGATAAACTGTGCTCGCCTTAAATTATCCGTAGCCTGCAAAATTTTATCCTTTAATTTGGGGTTGTAATTTGGGTGCGCGTTTAAAAAATCTTTCACTATTCTATTTGCCTGCTTGGTATTGTAATTCGAAAATATGGAAGCCAGCCATGATTGAGGGAAAAATATATCCCCGGTTTTTTGTATCTCTTCCAATAAATTTAAACTTTCGGCAAGGTAATTCACTGAACTAGCCTGCCTGATTGGATGGTGAAGGTAAAATAACGCCGTTGTAACCCATGCTTCTTTGTTACGGTTTTTCCGCTCCTTCAAACTATTAAAAAAACCATCTCTTACTTTAATATCGGTTGATAGTGCTGGCATTAAATAAAGTAGGCGGTTTTTACGGTCATCATTTTTAGTCCTTGCCAACTGTTCTTTTAAAATGCTGTTCGCTGTATCCGTTTTGAGGGCTAAAGTTAAAGCCAAGGCACTATAATCATCTTCCAAAAGTTTAATTCCTTCAGGTGCAGATTGTTTTAGCCAGAAATTATACATTTTTTTACCTGCTTCGGCACTCAAGTAAACATTTTGGTAAGCATTAAATAAAATCTTTTTATTGTTTTGCATTTGCTGCTTCTCCATGGCGGTCCATATTGTTTTCTCCACACCAACATGTAAGGCATTTCTTTTAGCTGGGGTGAGAAATGTCCAGTAAATATTTGTTAAATACCCTGAAAGCAACCTCAGGTTCATTTCATTTTGTTCTACATTGAGTCCTTTAAGCAAAACATTTAAAAGTGCATCAGGTTTATTGCCGCGGCCCGAAAGCATATTCTCATATGCATTGATATAGGCTGATGCTCTTTCTAAAGGATCTACCAAACTATAAAGATTAGCGGTTAAGGGCTGGTCGATTGGGAAAAGACCATAACCGGCACCATTCGCATTAAACAAAATGTATTGAGGCTTCGAAAGTCCCTTTGCCTCATTTATAAACGTTTTTGCATTCATCGAATTAACCATTAATACCCTACTGCTATCGGCATATACCAGTTTCACTGTGAAAGATTGAGGCCATATTCTTTGCGCGCCCACTTCGCTTTTCTGACTGATGGTTAAATCGTTTATTTTGTCGCCATCAAACTTAATATCATAACTAAAAATTGGTCTGCCAGGTTCATTTACCCAAACCTTATTCCAACTGTACAGGTCGCTTTTACTATATTTACTTAAAATCGCTATCAGATCGTTCCAGGTAGCGTTGCCATAACTGTATTTTTTTAAGTATTCCCGTATTCCTTTCTGAAAACTCTCCTTTCCCATTAATAACTCCAACTGGCGCATCATAATCGGGGCTTTATGGTAAATGATATTTCCGTACATTGAACCTGCTTCCTGCAGATTATCCAATTGCTGGCGGATGGGATTTGCACCCAATGTTCGATCTACGCCATATGCTGCGGGGTAATGGTCTTGCAAAAACTTTAAGTCAAAAGTACTTTTACCCATCAGTTTTTCTGTCACCTTATCAGCCATAAAATTTGCAAAAACCTCTTTCATCCAAACATCGTTAAACCATTTCATGGTAACCAGATCGCCAAACCACATGTGTGCCGTTTCGTGCGAGATGAGGTTGGAACGCGAAATAAACTGATCTTTGGTTGCTCCCTGATCCAGAAACAGGGCCGATGCTTTATACTGTACTTCTCCGGGATGTTCCATACCGCCAAACTGGAAATCAGGAATTGCTACAAAACCCACTTTCTGAAAAGGATATTTAATGCCCGTCCATTCCTCCAAAAAGTCAATTGCATCACGGTGTGCCACAAAAACAGAATCTACACTGAGTTTAATTTTAGCAGAATCGGTTTCGCGGTGCAGAAATTCCATGTCGCGGTTATTCATCTTATTTTTAATAAAAGCATATTTTCCTGCTGTAAAAGAAAACAGGTAAGTAGGCAGTTTATCTGAATTTTTAAAATGATACGTAACGGCATTTCCATTTACCAGTGAATCCTTTTTAATTGCATTGGCCATTACTTTCCAATCAATTGGTACCGTTAATGAAAGTAAAAAATTAGCTTTCAAGTCAGGTTGATCAAAACAGGGAAACACGGTTCGGGCATGATCGGGAACAAAGAGTGCATAAAGAAAATCCTTATTTCTGTTTAATGATTCATTGCCTGCAACAAATTCGATTTTAATAGTATTATTTCCGGCTTTTAGGTATTGCTGATCGATCAGAATATGTTCTTCCTTAAAATTAAGCGTTATCTCTTTGCCATTAACTAAAACCTGCTTTAAATGATCGGCATTTTGCTTAAAGTCTATTTGCAGTTGAGCCAGCTTATTTAACTTAAAAACAATACTTTCTGTAGCGTTTATTATTGCTGTTTGTTCTGCAGGAATGTTAAAATGAAGTTTATACTGAATATTGCTGATGGAAGCACTTCTTGATGTTGCCAGCGCAAGTGAAACCCCTGGTGTTACAGGGATAGCTGGTGTGTTATTTTGCGCAAAGCAGGAAGCACTCAATAATAAAAAAAGGCAGGTATATTTTGTAATCGTATTCATCGTATAAATTTTTATTCTCCGTTAACCATTTGTAAAATGGTGCCATAACTCATCCAAACCATGGTAAGTACCACAGCCAAACCAGTAAGCGTAAGCCAGAGCGGTTGTTTATAATTGGCAATAATTTTGGTTTTATAAGCAGCGATAAGCATAATGCCCAAGGCAATTGGCAGTATAAAACCGTTTATGGCCCCTACTGTAAGTAATATTTTAACAGGTTTGCCAATAAGGATAAAAATAACACAGGAGATGGATATAAAAGCAATAATAATTTCCCTGTTGTATTTTAAGATTATGGGATGGAAACTTTTGATAAAAGATATGGAGGTATAGGCCGAACCGACAACAGATGAAATACCTGCCGCCCAGATGACCACACCAAAAATTTTATAACCAATTTCACCACTGGCCAGTTTAAAAACCGAAGCAGCCGGATTGGCAGGATCTAAGGCTAAACCTTTACTCACCACCCCCAAAGCGGCAATAAACAACAATAAACGCATAATTGACGCAAGGCCGATTGCACTTAATGCGCCTTTATTTACCGCAGCCAGGTTTTGTATACCTGTTTGCCTGGCATCCAATAAACGGTGTGCGCCTGAAAAGGTGATGTAGCCACCAACCGTACCCCCAACAATGGTTAATACCGCGGTAAAACTAAATTGCGTTGGGTTTATCGCCCTTAATGCAGCTTCGGCCAAAGGCGGAGAGCTGGTATAGGCGATAACTAAAGCCAGTACGATTTTGATTAAGCCCATGGTTTTGGCGAAAACATCCATGGCTTTACCGGCTTCTTTGTAAATAAAGATACCAATAGCCATTATAGCACTGATTACTGCACCTTTACCTACACTAATGCCAAAAAGCACATTTAAACCCAAACCTGCCCCGGCTATGTTGCCGATATTAAATGCCATGCCACCTAAAAAAACGAGGAATGATATAAAATAGCCCAAGCCAGGAAATACCTTATTTGCAATATCTTGTGCGGGTTTATCTGCAACAGCAATAATCCGCCAGATGTTTAGTTGTGCAATGGCATCCAGTATGATGGATAACAAAATTACAAAAGCGAAACTGGCACCCAATTGTTGGGTAAATACGGCCGTTTGCGTTAAAAACCCCGGACCAATAGCCGATGAAGCCATTAAAAAAGCAGCTCCTAAAAGTACACTCCAATTGTATTTTGGTTTCATGCCGTGGGTGCTTTAATAGATATGCCCTCTTTTGTTAAGCGTTCAGAAATTAATTTAGCAAAAGCAACCGCATGTTCACCATCTCCATGCAAACAAAGTGTTTCTGCACTCACAGTAATCTTATTTCCATTTACACTTTTCACCTCTTGTTTAATGGCGAAACCTAGTGCTTGCGCAACAGCCTCTTCATCACTCGTAATTAGCGCATTGGTAGCTGTACGCGGGGTTAACAAACCATCATCCCGGTAGGTACGGTCGGCAAAAACTTCTGATGAAGTAACAATACCTTTCTTATGTGCTTCGCTGATCATTTTACTACCGGCAAGTGCATATAGAATTAAACCAGGATCAAAATCGTAAACTGCCTGAACAATTGCCTTGGCCAAAACCTCATCCTTTGCTGCCATATTATACAATGCACCATGTGTTTTTACATGATGGAGTTTGCCTCCTGCAGCTTTAACAAAACCACTTAATGCGCCAATTTGATATAAGGTAAGCTGGTAAGCCTCATTTGCAGATATCTTCATTTCTCTTCTGCCAAAGCCCTGTAAATCTGCCAAACCCGGGTGTGCGCCTATTGCAACTCCTTTTTTTACCGCCAAAGCAACAGTATGCTGCATTACTGATGCATCTCCTGCATGGAAACCACATGCAATATTGGCTGAAGAGATATAATCCATCAGTTTTTCATCATTGGGCATGGCATAATTTCCAAATGCTTCCCCCATGTCGCAATTGAGGTCTATTGTTTTCATAAATTTAAATATTTAAGGCCTATCGCTGTGGTAATCAACGATAAATCATGTTCGCGTTCCAGATATAGCTCTTCTGCTTCATCTCTGGATATTTCAGAAAAGCGAATTTCATCGCCAGGCTTTAACTGTGCACACAAAGGTAGATCAACAGCAGCAACATGGGCTATGCGCGGGTAACCGCCAGTTGTTTGGCAATCGGCCATGAGGATTACCAAATCGCCACTTCCTGTAACCTGGATTATTCCGGGAGTTACAGCGGTACTGAGCAATTCTTTTTTAACTTTTCTAACCAGGGCTTTGCCGTTTAAATGGTATCCCATCCGGTTACTTCTTTTATCTATTTGATATGTTTTGGTTAGGAAAGAGATAATGGATGTGGCATCAAACCAATTGATTTCGTTAGCCAATACCACCCTAATGGTGTGCCTGTTTTCGGGTATTAAACTTTCGCGGGAGATACGCCAGTTCGGATAGCTTAACTGATTATTTTTAAGCTGTTTAAATATCGCTTCCGAAACCTTTGCTAAACAAAGATTATTGCTCAATACATCGCCCTTTTTTAGTGCCCTTCCATTAAAACCGCCGAAACCAGCAGCAAGAAATGTACTTTTACTTCCCATTACTTCGGGCACCTCCCACCCACCGGCAATTGCAAGGTAAATTCTAATCCCTACAGGGTTATTGATTAATTTAATTACCGAACCTGCGCGGATAAATAACGGCTTTTCTGCAGGCATCACCTGATCATGATCAACCAGAAATGCCCCATCGCCAGAGTATGCAAGCAAAAGATCGGTTTCTGCTTTAAAAGAAGCATCAGCATAAGTAAACTCAATGGTTGCCAAATCATCATCATTACCAACCGCTTTATTGGCCAGCCGATGAGCGAGTTGATCCATCGCACCAGAAATGGGTACAGCTTGTGAAAGGTAGCCATATCGGCCCATATCCTGTACTGTGGTTAACAAACCTGCTTTTAGGATACTGATTTTCATACTCATTGTTTGCCATAAGTATTAAATTCATCAATATTGATGGCTCTGAAGCGAACCAAATTGCCCCCTTTTAATAATGAAGGTTCGGCCCTGTTTACATCGAACATTTTTAAGGGTGTTCTCCCTATAATCTGCCATCCGCCGGGTGTTTCAATCGGGTAAATACCCGTTTGCATCCCCGCTATACCAACTGATCCTGCTGGTATTGTTGCATCTGGCACCTGCTTGCGTGGGGTTTGTAAACTTGCATCCATGCCACCCATATAGGCGAAACCAGGTACAAAACCTATCATGTACACAATGTATTGCATGGAGGAATGCCTTTCGATAACTTCTGCTATACTAAGTTGATTTATTTTTGCAACTGTTTCAATATCAGCCCCAAAACTCCCTCCATAACATACCGGAATAATGATTTCAACGGGTTTATTTATAGCTTGTCTGCTTTCTGACTGTTTAATGTGATTCAGGAAGTACGATACTTTATCAAAACAAGTTTCGCCCGGAAGATTGGATGTGTGTACTAAAAGCGGATCAAAAAATACGGTAAGTGTACAATATGCAGGCACCGTAGTGATTAAACCTGGAAAAGGATTTTGCATTAAAACACGGTTGTAGCTTGTAATAAGCTGCAATATTTCTTCACTAATTACTGTTCCGAACTCAACGGTAACCGATTGCTCATTCAATCCATAAATATTAACCGAATAATCAGGCGTAAAATATGGGCTTTCTTCCGTCATATTAACAATCTGATAAAAATTTTAGCATATAACCTCATTATATATGGAACAGCATAAAAGCATAGCCATAAAAATGATTATATAATATTGAAAACGCAAAGGTTTTGAAAATTTCATCATCATTTGCTCAGAAATAGGGAAAAATTAGCTGCATTTAATCTCAAAACGTTATAATATATATTCGATGATGTTTATAAGACTAATTTTTAAGAATTAGCTTATTTTAATAAAAGTGTAATTAACAACCAAATAACATCATTATGATAAACAAAAAAAACGGTTCCTATCCGGGAAACCGCTTTTAATCATTAACTATTATTTTGATGTCGTATTAAATACTTGCTTTTACTTCGCCACAGGTAAGCATGTTTTTTGGGTAATAAGGGTTTTGTATCGCCTTTTCATCGCTAATCCATGTAGTACCCATCATAGGGCAAACCTGTTTGTAAAGTGTGGTTTTCTCTGGTTTAAACCTTTCAATAATCGACCACATTTTAACAGAAAGTTTATCCATTTCGCTGCGTTGTTTATTGATTGATTTTGTAGCAGCAATAGCCAAAGCAAGTGTTTTAATCTCTTCACGTGTTGTTGTGGCCGCATTCATTTCAGCTAACGAGAGTTTTTTAAACTTAAACTGGTTTAATACAGCAACAAACTCTGTGGCAGATTTAGCCGCTTGTACCGAATCGGATTTTACCAGACTGTTTTTCATACCCAGGTAATTGGAGATGATCGCTTCTTTTAAAGCTTCTCTTTTCTGCGCCAGTTCTGGCGTGGCCACTTCTTGAGCCGATGTTTTAACCTGTGCTTTTAATCCTGAGTTTAAAAGTAATGCTGCACCCAGCAAAGCAATTAAATAACTTTTCATATTATGAGATTGTGTTTGATTTCTTGTTAATTTTTTCTATTTCTAAAAGCATATCTTTCAAATGCAACAGGTTAATGCCTGTAGTTTGCGGCATTAACAACTTAATTGTTTCCTTTACATCATTAAGGTGTACAATAGCTTCCAACCTTACATCGCTCCTTTGGGCTGTAGTCATCGCTTTGCCATCAGCTATATCTTTCGGATTAATCAGCGTGTTTAACTTTTCAATGTATGAGCGTTCCAGACTGCGGCGGTAAACATCACTGCTTTCCACTCCGGTAAACTTAACCCAGGTGGCATGCTTTAAATCCACTAAAAATTCTTTTACCGGATAAGGATTTGCTGAGGCAAGTGCTTTTTGGCTTAAATTGTACAATAGCCCCTGACTTAAAAACATATTCAGCATTTGGTTCTGCTGATCTACCATTTCATCCATCGGTTTAATATTAATCCGGCTGGTAATATCTTTAGGGTACAACCACAACGGTGCTTCAAATACCTGTCGGCCTACATAATCTACAACAGCCTTAACACGTTTTTTTGGCACTTCGGTAATTACAACTCCAGCCTCATCAGCACTTCTTTTGGTTACATAACTATTGCCGATATTTTTCATTACATGATAAAGGTACCTGCTGTATTGGCGAACAACCGCTTTATGCATGTCACTTAAATTATCGTAAAGGTCGCCAGGTTCATAAGTCCATTTAACCAGGTTGGGCACCACGCGCTTTAAGTTTTTTATCCCGTAATCACTTGCGGCAATGGCATCATCACCGATATCTTCTGTTTGGCTGCGCGGATCTTCTTCTTTCCCTTCGCCACCAAACCAAAGTTTAGGGTTGGCAGAAAGCGAATCAAGAATCATCTTCTTAGTGATTTTTTCTTCCGAATATTCATCTTTAATTCCAGCATAATAACGGTAGCCCCAATTAATTGCCCATTTATCATAAGCACCAATACGCGGGTAAATGCCAGCAGGCGAAATATGATCTTCGGGCTGCGCCACATAATTAAACCGTGCGTAATCCATTATAGAAACCGTGTGTCCGTTTGCCTCTACCCATTTCTTATCCCTAAGTTTTTCAACGGGAGTTTGGCTGCTAGCTCCCATGTTATGTTTTAAGCCAAGTGTATGTCCAATTTCGTGTGAAGAAACAAACCTGATCAGCTGGCCCATCAGCTCATCGTCGAAGTTCATCTTTCTTGCCCGCTCATCAAGCGCACCCGCCTGGATCATGTACCAGCTTTGCACCAGCTTCATTACATTGTGGTACCAGCCTACATGACTTTCTATAATTTCCCCACTTCTGGGGTCGCTAATTCTTGGTCCGTAAGCGTTTGGCGTTTCAGAAGCATAATACCTGATTACCGAGAAACGTGCATCTTCAAGGCTCATGGTGGTATCTGCCTCTGGCCATTCCTTGCCAATTATGGCATTCTTGAAACCCGCCTTTTCGAAAGCTTTTTGCCAATCGTTAATGCCTGCAATTAAATAAGGTCGCCATTTTTTTGGTGTTGCCGGGTCGATGTAATAAATAATCTGCTTTTTTGGTTCAACAAGTTTGCCTTTTTTATACTTATCCAAATCCTCAGCTTTAGGCTCCAAGCGGTAACGTTCAATAAAATATTTAACATCAGCGTGTTGCCTTTCCTCATCAAAAAGAATGTACTTGTTGTTAAAAAAACCTACTCGGTCATCTGCAAAACGTTTGCGCATGGGTATTTTAGGCAAAAGCACAAAAGAGGTGTTCAACCTTAGTGTTACAACCCCCGTAAGTGCACCTGATGGGATGATGCCTGCAGAGGTAGAATAGGTTTTAGTACTCTTAATCTCAATATTAATGGGATAAGTGCTTATTTTCTCGATAAAAGAACGGTCATCAGCCACGCTTCCCAGTTTCTTGTTCGATTTTTCATCAGCAGCGATTGAAATAACAGGATTGTCTTTTTTAATAAAATCGGTAACCTCAATTACATAATTTCCTGTTAAGGGATTTTTTGCCTTGATATCGAAAGCAGCAACGATTGGGTTTTCCTGCGATTGCAGCACCGCTTTGTAAATGGCTTCATCATTGCTTTTAACATCCTGCCTGTAAAGCACCGATCTTAGCAATAAATTATTGTTGTTCCCTTTTTCAAAATAAATGGTTTGCTCATTGGCCGCTTCACCACCAAAACTCCCCATGCCCTGTGGCGTGCTTACATAACGTGTAACAGCTAAAATGTAGCGGTTAAGCATACTATCTGGTATTTCGAAATACCATTTCTGCTCTACACGCTTAACATCAAAAAGCCCTGTTTCGCTAAAAGAATTTGCAGGAATCAGCTTGCTGTAATCAACCGGTGCTTTACGGCTGGTGCTATCAGCCTTAACAACAGGTGTTTTTTGTGCGTAAGCAGTTATAGAGAGTAAGAGTGCGATTGGAAATATAATGTGTTTAATATTCATGTTAAAACGGGAGCTTTTCGTCTGTATTTAAAGTAAGATTGGGATTTTTCTTGAGTACGTTAAGCGGAAAAGGAATAATATACAACCTTGATGTAGGCAATAGCGTATAAGTTTGTTGTGGAACCGTTTTATTTACTATCGGGTACTTCCGCACTACCGTTTTAGCATATTCAGGCTCGGTATTTAAGCGTTTTAAATCCATAAACCTGTTAAAACCTAAAAACAGCTCTTTTCTACGTTCATTTATAATAATATCCATGGTTTCTTTCATGGTTGCCGGTACCGGGAGTAAAATTGTACCCGAAAGGATGCGCTTTTCGCGGAGTTTGTTTACCACTGCCATTGCACCAGCAAAATCACCTTCTCTGGCCAAACATTCGGCCTGCATTAAATATACTTCTGTTGTTTTTAAACCAACAGTTGGATAAAAAAACCTGGTATACGCTATACTATAATATGCTGCATTAGCACCAATATCTAAAAAGCTTGCACTGGTGGTGTTAAAAAACATATTGAAACGTGCATCATTGGTACCGAACAATGCTCTTAATTCGGGACTGATTAGCCAGGTATAACCAAAATTGGTTTCATTATAGCCCTGGATGTACATGTAACTTAATACTTCAGGGTTATTGGGCGCAACAATTGGAGTTACCGAAGGGCCTCCTTGTTTGGTAGTATAATTAACGAGATCAAAAATCTGGTTGTTATAAGAAAGTGATTTCTCGCACGCTGCTTTAGCCTGTGCAATTTCCTTTTTAAACAAATGCACTTTAGCCTTTAGTGCCCAGGCAAAAGCCAATGAGGGGTGGTAAGGATCTGCTGGTTTTTCTTGCAATAATGGAAGTGCTTCATCTAAATCTTTTTGGATAAAATCATACACCTGGGCTACAGTCGATTTTACCGGCTGTGCCTCTAAATCGTATTTATCCATAATGCAGATGCCGCCATCAGTAGCTGCTGTTGCCGCATTATAAGCTTTGGCATATACGTTTACCAATAAAAAGTGATCGAAAGCCCTTAAAACTTTAGCTTCTGCCTTGGCCAAGGCTTTAACCCGGTCGTCGCCTTTGCTGCCATCAACTAGGGATATAATGGTATTCCAACGGTTGATGTATACGTATGCCCGTTCATAAAAATTAGAACTCTGTATCAACGAAACACGATCGATGTTTTCGTTAAAACTAAAATGTACCGTGTTTAAATTAGGTGTTACGCCAATAAAATTCGATTCCTTAATCCACATGTCATCAACCAGGTATTGGAAATTGCTGATGATGTAAGCCCTGTTTGGATAAGAAACCAGGTCGTAATAATCCTGTGCATTTTCTACAAGCAATGAGCCTGTTGGTGTTAAATCGGTATATTTTTTACATCCGCCCATTGCAAAAAGGAAGATAAATGCTATAAATATGATATTTCTTTTCATTTTGTTAAAAGGTTAAGTTTAGGCCAAATACAAATGATTTAGGATTTTCAAGGGCTCTGGTACCTGTAATGCCCGAATAAGATTCCGGATCGATATCATCACCCGCGGCACTTGCATACCACAGATTGTTTACTTGCGCAGTAAACCTGGCAGATGGAAGTTTGAACCTGCCGGTTAGGCTTTTAGGCAAATTGTACGATAGCGAAATATTTCTGAGTTTAATGTAATCGCCCTTCACCACATTTACATCTGCAGCTTGCCACATGGTATTAATGGTACTGGCACTGTTAATTAAAGCTTCAGGATAATCGACTAATAAGCGAGGTACATCAGGTACATTTCCATTTTTAAAACGTTGGGTAATGTTTTCATCATTAACATCGTAAACACTGATATTGGTTACATCTCTTCTGATTACATTGCCACCAGAAAATACCAGTAAAGCGGCTAGTTCGAAACTTTTATACGAAACCCGTTGAGAAAACGATCCTGTATACGTTGGCGTTAAGCTGCCCATGTTTACCAAACTGCCAAAATTGTTAAAGCTTTTAATGCTTGATACAATGGGGTTGCCGTTTGCATCAAAATCGATACTCGCTTTACCGTTTTCATCCAAAAAATACGGATAGCCATTTACCATCCCTCCATAGCGGTAAGCATATAAAGTGTTATAGGCAGAACCTTCTATGTAATAAATTGCCGGAGATGACACGTAATTGCCTGCGCTGGAAAGTGAGCTGTTAACTTTACCAATTCTACTTCTGTTAAAACCCAGGATAAAGGTAGAACTCAAAGTTAAATCGCCTGATTTTAACCAGTCGCCATTTAGGGTGAATTCGATACCACGGTTAATCAATGTACCATTATTAATCATCCGTGTGGCTACACCCACAGTAGGATCTAACTCTGCATTTACAATTAAATCGGTACTCTTTTTATAGTAAACATCAACACTTCCCCTTAAACGGTTCGATAAAAAGGCATAATCTACGCCACCATTATATGTCTCTGTTTTTTCCCAACGCAATTTGGGATTTGGTAATGCAGTAATATCAATATATTGCAATGATGTAAAAAGGTTATCGCTTCTTCTTCTTGCAGTTAAATATTTAGAGCTTTCGGAGTTCTGATTTCCGTTTACGCCATAAGTGGCGCGCAGTTTTAGCAAATTGATCCATTTCTGCTCTTGTATAAAAGCTTCATTGCTGGCATTCCAGCTTCCACCAACTGACCACAACGGACGGTTTTTAAATTCAGGATCTACACCAAAAAAATCAGCCTGATCTACCCGCACACTACCCGTAATATTATATTTATTTAAATAAGTATAACCTGCATTTGCATAAGTAGAAAGGTTACGGTGTTTACTTTCTAACTGTGTACGGCCTACAGTAGATAATGTTTTGGTACCACCATAAATGTAGCTCGGAAAACCTGTTTGGCTTGCCGTTTGCGTATTAATCAGTGTAGAGGTAAGCGTTATCGGATCATAACCATACCTTAAATCTTCAATGCCTCTGGGCGAAAAGGTTTGGCGCATCTCAAAGCCTGCAATGGCAGATATGGCATGCTTTCCTTTATCAAAAGAACGGTCGAAACTCAACTGGTTTCTAAAAGTATAACTGTTACTTCCTCTATCCGATTGACTATACCTGCCCCCTGTAGGAAGTCCGAAAGCATATACATTTGTGGCAGGCGTGTAACCAACCAATGCATTGTAGGCAGATCTCATTTTATAAGAATTAACATCATAGTACTGATCCGTTTTTGCACTTTCATTTTCGATCTGTAACTGACTTGAAAGACTTAGACCTTCCATAAGCCTGGCCTGTACATTGGCAAAACCCCTTAATGAGATATTGGTAGAATTGACCAGTCCTTCGTTTAACGACTCCAGAATATTGAATCTATATGAACGGAACTGCGCATTATTTTTCAACGCATCAACCATAGCACCGTTAATATTTCCGCCAGCAATTCCATCTGGCAGGTTTACATAATCTGCATAAACAAGGCTGCCATCTGCATTTACAATAGAAGCATAACGTGGGCTAATCGTGGTGTAAGCATCATAAGAACCATCAGTAGTTACCGATTTGGTGTATGTGCCATTAAAGCCCAAAGTTGTGGTTAGCCACTTGCTTACGTTATAAGTGTTCTTAAAATAGATGTTCAGCTTCTGATCATTGTTATGAATTATTTTTTGTGCCGAATTATCGAAGTTTATCGATGTGAAAGTATTTGATTTTGCACTAGAAGAACTGAAAGACAGGTTAAAACGCTGACGGAAAGCTTTCTGCCAAACATTATCTCTGTACTGCTCGTAATAATCTGCATTGCGCCAGGAGGCCAATTGTTGATTTACCTGATCGGCTGTAACCTTACCTGCGTCACGATCGCGGTACAGTTGGTAAAGCGGACTGTAATATTTAATCGAACCATTTGCAGCGGTTCCATATGCGGCAAACATCGATTCTGTTGTAGTGTACCTGGCACGTTCCTTATTGTATACATCGGTTTCTAAATCGAGTATATCACTTGTTGAAGCATAATGCATTGAATTAAAACTCGGCTTAGCATCAACAAAAAAATCGGTGTTTAAGGAAATTTTAGCAGGGGTATTTCCTTTTTTAGTGGTTAGGATAATAACCCCGTTGGCCGATCTTGAACCATAAATTGAGGCTGCTGCAGCATCCTTTAAAACCGTTACCGATTCGATGTCGTAAGGATTAACATCTTCCAAAGCGGTTTCAGATGGCAATCCGTCAATAACAATCAAAGGATCAGTTCTAACCCCAGTTTGGGATATCGAAAATGTACCTCTCCCCCTAATCACCTGCTGATCGGCACCTATACCATAAGGATTTTTATTATAAGCCAAACCCGCCACACGACCTTCTAAAGCACCTACAAGATCAGGGTTAATTTGCTCATTCAGCTTCTTTTGGTCAACAATCGCAAATGCGCCTGCATTTCTTTCAAGCGGAAGCGACTGAAAACCATTTACCATAACCTCTGCCAATAAAGATGCGTTGGCACCCAACTTAACAGTTACCACCTTTAAAGCGGCATTTTTATCAAACCGCCGGGTGCTCGAAAGATAACCGATATAACTGATTTCGAGCGTATTGTATTGGTTGGATAAAGTTAAATTGAAGTGTCCGTTACCGTCTGTAAGTACATATTTGTTGGTATTTTTGATTTTTACTGAGGCACCAGGCAATGGAGAACCTAAACTATCGGTAACCATACCATGCAGCACATATTCATCTTCAGTATCCGCTTTGGGTACTTTTAAGATGATGGTACGGTTGTTATTAATTTCATAATCGAAATCCTGGCCTTTAACAACCGCTTCCATTATGGTTTTAATATCGGCAGTATTCAAGTTAAAGCTGATGGGTTTGGCTTGTTTAACCAAAGCTGCATCATAAACAAATTCATAGTTTGTTTTAGCCGAAATTTGCGATATAACGGTATTTAGAGAGGCTTGTTTAAAAGTGTACTGGATATTTTGTGCTTTTGCCTGCATTGATAACATTGCAAACAGACAAAAAACAATTGGCCAGTTCAGTAAATACCTGCATCCAGATCGGACGAGGCGAAAGTAATGGTTTGTCATAAAAATTTAGTTTGGTTGGTTAATTGATCAACGTTGGAGCAACCTTATTCCTTAAGCACAATTTTATTCTCTCTGATTTTAAACCTGTAAGCTGTTGCTGTAGAAATGGCATCCAATACCGCATCAATATCCGCCTTACGGGATATTTTCAGGTACAGGTTTTTCTGTGGGATAGATTTCACATCTACAGCTACATTGTACCACCTTGCCAGTTTTTGCATCACAATTGATAAAGGCACATCATTAAACAGAAACTCCTCATTCGTCCAGGCATTAAAGTCTTTTGCCGAAACATTGTAAAGCGCGAGTTTGCCATGTTGAGAAATAACCTGTTGATTTGGTTTTAAAACCACCTCATCCCTGTTTGGATTTGTAAAACGGATGCTTCCTTCCAGCAGTGTGGTTTGCGTACCTTCATCTTCAGGATAACTGCTTACATTAAACTGCGTACCCAGCACTCGGATTTCATTGCCTGCCACACTAACAACAAAAGGTTTGAGCGGATTTTTGGCCACATTAAAGAAAGCCTCGCCCTCTACGTAAACTCTCCTTTCTGATCCGCGGAAATCAGTTGGAAAACTAAGTTTCGAGCCAGCGTTCAGCATCACAATTGAGCCGTCGCTCAAAGTAACACGGTACTCGCCACCGTTTGGAGTAGTTAAGGTGTTCAGCTTCGATGCTTCGGTAGAATCTGCACCATTGGCCATAAAAACCATTGTTCCATCTGCTTTTGTGCTCACTGTAATCCCTACGCCGTGGTACAATACCGTGTCTTTTTTACCAGCTTGCAACACTGCTTTTCCGCTAAGGTTTAACATGGCCTTAGCCGAACCCGGAACAACCATTTGGTTTGAATTCCAAAACTTAACAATGAGCAAAGTAACAGAAACCACTAGCAGAATTGCTGCTGCCACCCTGATAAAGCGGTTAGGTTTAAACACTTTTAAGCTGTTTTTTTCAGGCTTTGGAAAAAGTTTATCAGATAATCCGGCATGGATGGTAGCAAGGCGTTCATCTTCAGCACCATCAAACAAGGTGTCGTTTTGTTCAAAACTAGCACCAATCAGTTTTTGCAGTTCCCTTTCTTCTGCAATTCCAAAATAATCAAACAGTTGCTCAAGTTCTGCAGCATTGCTTTTGTTGGCAATAAATCTTTCAAATAATTCTGGGCTTAAAGGTTTTTTTTCCATCGTTGTCAATATATAATATGCACGAGCTGGACAAACACACTATCGCACCTTGATTTTTTTTTTAAAAATATTTTCTTTAACCCTTTAAATAGGCTGCAATACAGAAAATAATAAATTCTTGAGCGTGAAAAAAGACGTAACGTTTAATGTATTTTGTAGCACTAACCAATTGGTTGCTTACGGTAGATGGGCTTAATGATAGGATTTCGGCAGCTTCCTGGTAGCTTTTACCTTCTATTTTGCAAAGTTTAAATATCTCTTTACGTTGCGCAGGGAGTTTTTCTATGGCTTGATTAAGTAATTCAATTCTTTCTTTGTTGAAAATGTAATCTTCCGTTTGGTTATAAAATTCAGCAAAAGTTTTAATCAAGTGCCTTTGCATTTTTACATCAAGTGCTAACCTTCGGTAATAGCCGTAAATAACATTTTGTGCAATGGTAAAAATCCAACCTTTGAAAGATTTATCAAGGTCTATTTCTTCCCTGCTCGTCCAAACTTTTAAAAAAACATCCTGCATAAGCTCATCAACGACTTCATTGAGCTTAATCATGCGCTGCATTTTTGGCAACAACATTTTACTATACCTGGCGTAAATAAAGTCAAAAGCATGGCGATGGCCATTTTTAAGGTCTTCTAGATACTTTAATTCTTCCTTATCGCGCAGTTTGTCGGGTGACATTTCGTCAAATCTACAAATTAAGCAGAATTATTAGTCAAAACGAGCTCATATTTAACAGAATAAAGCAAATTTGTCAGAATTATAATACGAAAGAACACTATTTTGCTATTTATGGCTTTTTTTGAAAGTATATGGAACGTTGCGATTGCATTAAGATTGCTTCTTGCCTCACAGTGGCGGATGTATTAAAGGGAAAAAATAAAGATTGCATTAAGATTCCCGCATGAGCGAGAATGACGACCGTGTTAAAAACCAACCAAAATAACTGCTGAGATTGTTTCTTGCCTCACAGTGGCGGATGTGATAAAGCAAAATAACAATCGCATTAAGATTCCCGGATGCGCGAGAATGACGACCGTGTTATAAACCAACCAAAATAACTAATGAGATTACATTTTGCCTCACAGTGGCGGATGTGATAAAGCAAAATAACAATCGCATTAAGATTCCCGCATACGCGAGAATGACGACCGTGTTAAAAACCAACCAAAATAACTAATGAGATTGATTCTTGCCTCACAGTGGCGGATGTGATAAAGCAAAATAACAATCGCATTAAGATTCCCGCATACGCGAGAATGACGACCGCAAGTTAAAACTGAAAAGATTGCTTCAGCTCGCTCTCCCCCAGCTTCGCAATGACGGATTTAACGCATTCCCTGCATCATGCTATTTAAACCCCCGCTATCTGCACCCTGCTATTTGCTCCCTGTTATCCGGCCTAGGAAATGATGGAAGGAGAAAACGTTAAAGCTTTATCAATACCTTTTCCTTCATCACTGCATTGAGGCAGCACACACTTTCCGCCTCCTTCGGCGGAACTTGTGCTGACGACCAAAAAGCTTTAACGAATTTATCCGACATCAGTTCCAAGCCTTGGGTTTTTGTTACTTTTGGGCCAAGCCAAAAGTAAGAGCCCCTCGGTGGCTAACCGAGGCAAGCCCGAGCGGAGCGAAAACATTAAGATTACCGCATGCGCGAGAATGACGACCGTGTTAAAAACCAACCAAAATAACTAATGAGATTGCTTTGTGCCTCATAATGATGGACGTATTGAAGGGCAAAAAATAACGACTGCATTAAGATTCCCGCATGCGCGAGAATCACGACCGTGTTATAAACCAACCAAAATAACTAATGAGATTGATTCTTGCCTCAAAGTGATGGATGGGATAAAGCATAAATAACAATCGCATTAAGATTCCCGCATGCGCGAGAATGATGACCGTGTTAAAAGCCAACCAAAATAACTAATGAGATTGCTTTGTGCCTTCACAGTGGCGGATGTGATAAAGCAAAAATAACGATCGCAGTAAGATTCCCGCATGCGCGAGAATGACGACCGTGTTAAAAACCAAAAAAATAATTGATAACATTACTTCGTATCAACCTCAACCTTCCCTCCATTCTTAAACAAATCATGAGAAATAAAATACCCCTGATTTACCTTTCCATCTACTTTAATGGTAGTTATTGCCCTTCCTTTTCCAGGTTTACTAATGGTTAATACTTTACCGCTACTCGTTTTCCATTTCACCTCATCAAAAAGAGGTGCTGTAACAATATAATTTGGGTCGGTAGCCGAGAAAGGATATAAACCCAATGAAGTGAATACATACCAGGCCGACATTTCGCCGGCATCATCCATACCAGATAATGCTAAACCGTCACTTCCTATTCCATACAGTTCATTCAATATTCTATCGATTATTTTTTGCGATTTCTCAGGTTTTCCGATAAATGTATAGGCAAAAGGCGCTTCATGATCTGGCTGGTTGCCCTGGCAGTATTGTCCAATCATGGTTTCTACGTTGCGGGCAATATATTTTGGGTTCCATGGCAAAGTAAACAACGAATCCAACTTAGATTCGAAACCTTTCGCACCACCATAAAGTTCAATTAAACCTTGCATATCATGTGGGGCATAAAAAGAAACTTGCCAGGCATTTGCCTCCCTGTACATATACTCATAATAAGGGTACTGTGGATTAAAAGGTTTAATCCAATCGCCATTTTCCAACCTGCCCCGCATAAAACGGGTACCAGGATCGAACATGTTTTTATAGTTTTTAGATCGGGCCATCAGGATACGGTAATTGCTGCTATCGCCCAATTTCTTTGCAAGCTGTGCCAGCGAGTAATCATCATACGCATATTCTAATGTTTTAGAAACCCCGGCTTTTGCTTTGGTTTCTACATGTGGATTTTTAACATCAGGGTCAGAAATGTAACCCTTCTCTATGTATTCCTTTATAAACGGACGCGCACCACCTTCTACATTCGCATTGCGCAATAAAATCTGGTAAGTGCCCTTAATATCAAAGTCGGTTATTCCCCTTAAATAAGCTCCGGCAATAGATGATGCACCATGATCACCATGAAAAAAAGTTGGAATAAATCCTGTTTTGTCACCAACATCTTTCATCGATTTAATTACATCTAACGTAACTTTAGGAGTAATTAAGCCTAAAAGCACATCTTTATTTCGGTAAGTATCCCAAAGTGAAGGTTCTGTATAATAATTAAAGTTACCATTCACTACATTATGCCTGGCATCTTTAAATTCGCCATTTACATCGCTCCTCAACGCAGGCCATAAAAAAGAACGGTACAAGCAAGAATACAACATTTGTTTTTGTTTCTCAGAGCCACCTTTAACCTCGATGTTACTTAACAGACTCTCCCATTTAGCTGTTGCTTCATTTCGGATTTGCGTAAAAGTCTTATCACCAATTTCCTTTTCAAGGTTTTCTTTGGCATTAGCGGTACTTACAAACGACAAGCCTATTTTAAGTTCAACAGGTCCTTTGCTGCCATCGGCAAGGTGTAATATGGCAAATCCCGAACGTTTTCCCTTATCCGTTTGATCGAGCTTTTCGATTTTTCCGTTAACCGTAGCATAAAAATAAATGTTTTCACCTCCCTGGAAACCTTGTACCGCAGCATTACCCACCTGTTCAATATTCCATGTAGAAACGCCACTGTTTGCTTTGCCCAAAAGGAATAAAATTTGCCTGTCGCTGTTATTTTTATAGTCGTATTGATGAAATCCAGCCCTTAAAGTAGAAGTAAGTTTGACATTCACTTTATAATCATCAAGGTAAACCTGATAAAAACCAGGTGCCGAACTTTCATTTTTATGCGAAAATTTAGATCCATATTTATCTCCTGGATTAGATAACGGTAAAATCGGAATGTTGCACAGGTTCCAATGCCCCTTATTGGTATGCGCAAAACCATAAATCGTATCATCTTCATATTCGTAGCCTGCACCAGATCCAAATTCGGTAATCGGACTCAGTTGCACCATTGCATTTGGAAGGGAACTCCCAGGAAAGGTTAAACCCGCCCATGATCGCCAGCCCTGTGGCAATTCGTAACCCAAAATTTTAGGGTCGGTTAAAGGTGCTGTACCAATGAATGTATTTACATATTTGGTAAATGATGTTTTCGTTTGGCTCTGAGCATAATATATGCCCGCTACGTTTAAAAATAAGCACAGGAAGATAAATTTGGTTAGCGATTTCATTTACATAAAACGTTTTAGTATGTACTATCAAATATATAAAATCTATTAAAATCCAACTTAAAATATCACAATAGTTGCCAAATAAAGTTTTGATGTCATTAATACCGATGCTTAAATAACTGAATATAATGCCAATTATCAATATGCTTTCCCATATGCAAATAACAGTACAATCACTTGATTATCTATATATTTGGATACACACTAATCAAATGTTCTATGCTTTTTAAATCCAGGCAAATTATTCATTGCACTTTACTTTTGTTGTTGGCCATTGGCTTTTCAAATGGTGTTTCCGCACAAAAGAAAACTATATCACCACTTTTACTTTGGGACGATAAGCCTGCAACAAAATGGATGACAGAAGCATATCCCATCGGAAACGGCCGCATCGGCGGGATGATTTTTGGAGGTGTAAACCAGGAGCATGTTCAGTTTAACGACAATACACTTTGGACAGGTGACGAAAACGACCGGGGGATGTATCAGGCCTTCGGTGATTTATTTATAGATTTTGATCAAAAAGATAAAAACTTTACAGCCTATAAACGTCAACTCAACCTTGCTGATGCCATACATTCCATCAGTTACACGCAAAATGGAACAAATTATAACCGTAAATATTTTTGCAGCTTCCCGGATAAAGTAATGGTTTTAAGGCTAACGGCTGGTAAAAAAGCTGCCTACTCGGCTGTAATCAGGCTTAAAAATGCACATCAGGGCGATATTACAGTAAAAGGGAATACCATTGAGTTTACGGGTAAATTACCTAACGGAATGTCTTACCAGGCCACTGCCTTAGTAAAAATTGAAAATGGAAGCAGTCATTCGGTTAAAGATAATGACGGTGACAAACTAAAGGTAGATGGTGCCGATGCCATTACGATTATTTTAACCGGAGCGACAAATTACAGCAACAAACGCGAGCAAAATTGGAAAGGTGAAGAACCAGGAACAAAAATAGAAACGATTCTTAAACAAACGGCAACTAAATCTTATTCATCATTATTAAAAAACCATGTTCAGGATTATCAATCTTTATTTAACCGTGTTGCTATCACATTAGGCCAGGCCGATTTAATGCAAAATAAACTTCCAACCTACCAAAGGTTAATTGATTATAAAAAGAAGGCTGATTTGGGATTAGAATCTTTAATTTTTCAATATGGAAGGTACTTACTGATCAGTTCATCGCGAAAAGGAGGTTTACCGGCAAACCTTCAGGGCTTGTGGAATGAAAGCAACACGCCACCATGGGGAAGCGATTACCATTCGAACATCAATATCCAGATGAATTACTGGCTTGCCGAACCTACAAACCTTTCAGAGTGTCAAATCCCCTATCTTGATTACATTAACAGTATGCGGGAGGTAAGTGCTATCGCCACACGCAAACAATACCCTAATACAAGGGGCTGGACAGTTAAAACCGAGAACAATATTTTTGGCGGAATGAGCTTTTTATGGAATACACCTGGAAGCGCATGGTATGCACAGGCCCTTTGGGAACATTATGCTTTTACGAAAGACAAAAATTATTTAAAGAATTTTGCTTACCCGATTATTAAAGAAATCGCTGAGTTTTGGGATGATCATTTAAAAAGAAGATTAGATGGTACTTTGGTTTCGCCAATGGGCTGGTCGCCTGAGCATGGCCCTACTGAAGATGGGGTTACGCACGATCAGCAGATTGTATATGATTTATTTACCAACTACATTGAATCAGCCGAAATTTTAGGAATAGATAAAGAATATAAACTACACATCGCCGATCTTAAAGCGCATTTACTGAAACCTAAAATTGGAAAATGGGGACAATTACAGGAGTGGGAAACCGATCGCGATGATCCGAAAGATCAGCACAGACACATCTCTCATCTTTTTGGCCTTCACCCTGGCAGGGAGATCAGCACCATTAAAACACCAGAACTGGCCAAAGCGGCACGCGTTACTTTAACTGCCCGTGGCGACGAATCAACAGGCTGGTCTATGGCCTGGAAAATGAACTTCTGGGCAAGGTTACAGGATGGCAATCACGCCTACAAAATTTTACAGAATTTTATTACCCCGGTGGGCGGATCGGGTACTGATTACAATAAAGGTGGAGGTATTTATGCAAACCTTTTCTGTGCACATCCACCCTTCCAGATCGATGGAAATTTTGGATATACGGCGGGCATTTCGGAGATGTTATTACAAAGCCAGGCCGGAGAATTGCAGTTCTTACCTGCACTACCCGATAAATGGGATGAAGGAAGTATTCAGGGCTTAAGAGCAAGAGGCAATTTCGAAATCGCTAACCTGCAATGGAAAAGTGGTAAAATTGTGAAGTTATCCATCAAATCATTATCTGGTGAAGATTGCATAGTTAGAAGTCCGAATGCACTTAAAAGTAAAGGTATAGAAGAAAAGAAATCAGGAAAAGACTTTGTTTATAGTTTTAAAACGCAGGCAGGAAAAACATACAGTTTTGAATGAGATTATAATTTACCTTAATTACTATTGAGGTATCTTCCGGCTAATGTAAACTAGCAGATTTGTTTAAGCTTTTTTACGATGATGTTTTTATGCTCCAGTTGAAATAGAAACATTAAAAATTCATCCGTTTCACTAATTTTAATACTTTTAATAATACCAGAATGCTGATTATCTGAAATTTCATTTCCAACCTTCAAATCTAAGAGGGTTGATGTTGGGAGGCTATCGCTAACAATGGTCATTTTTCTGAAGGTATACTTAAAGTGAAACAGGTTTTTTCGGGCGTGGATGAAACATCAAGGGTTCCTTTATGCGCACTTGCAATTTCTGAAGCAATATATAAACCAAGGCCTAACCCCTTTTGATTAGGTTCTACTTCGCCCCTCGAAAAAGGCTGAAATAAACGCTCCATAGCAGCAGCAGGAATTTGCTTGCCTTTATTTGCTACACACAGGTTAAATTCTTCTGCATTACTATATGCGGTAATTTCTACCGTAGAATCTGCCGGAGAATAATTTAAGGCATTGGCCAGCAGGTTAGAAAAAAGTTGTGCCAAACGCTTGCCATCGGCATTAACAGGATGATCTAGCGTAAAATTCAGTTTAACGTTTCTTGACGGCCAAATGGCTTGCAATTCATCTACCACCTGAACCAGCAATTTTTCCAAATCTTCATCCGGTGTTTTGTTAAGCGTAATGCCTTCACCTAAGCGGCCAGTAGCAAAATCGAGCATGTTCTCAATCAGCCCGTTCATTCTAAAAGATGAATCTTTAATAATTTTTGTAATCCGGCCACCTCGCTCATCTAAATTTAAACGGGATAGAAGCTGTGCACTGCTTGATATTGCATTTAATGGGTTTCGTAAATCGTGACCTAAAATAGCAATAAACTGTTCTCTTAAAATTGCTACTTCCTGCTCTTTCTTCAATTTTTTTTCTGCCTGGGCAAGTTCTTCAAGCGCATCTAAATGAAATGCAATTAAATCGGCAAACATGGCAAACATGCCCGTAATTGTTGGATTTTTTAATTTAGCAGGTTTAGGGTCAATCGCGCAAAGCGTTCCGAAAAAATCACCATTTTTTAACTTTATAGGTGTCGAAATATAACTTTGAAAGCCATATAATAAAGGCGTATGGTGGTGGTTAAATTCAGGGTCCTGATCTACATGATCGATCACAACAGATTGATGATGCTGCCTGATTTCGTTGCAAATCGTTGTTTCAAGATTCAGTTCGCCACCAACCTCAAGGCCAAAATTAATTTCATCAAGTACGGCACAGGCAATCCACTTATCAGAAGTTACCCTGGCAATAGCGGCAAAGCCCATACCAGTTGTTCGGCAAACAATTTCCAAAATATTGGCAACAGCGGGTATTTTGCCTATTGCCTCCATATCAGAGAGGATTAATTTATTAGAATTTTGCAATGTAGGGATGTATAATTTCGCCAATCTACGAATATTTCTTTTTTTAAAAAACTGTTGTTTAATCTTCTAACACTTGTTTTACACAAATTAATCCGTTTATTCCTAAATCGATTAAGTATTATATCAAAGTGAATAGAAGTTGATATAAAGTTACCAAATGATTACTGCATTCGCTAATTAAAATTACAGCGTTTACCGTCTAATTGATCAGCTGGTTGTATCCATAAATTCCTATCTGAAGATAAAATGAACTGATTTTGGCCGATTTATAAAACCTGTACGTCGACAATTAAGCTGCGTTGGTATAAAGCACCAATAATCACTGAAACGTTTTGTAACTAACAGCGTCTCATTATCAAACAATCACAAAATATTAATTAAAAATATAAACAACAATATTATGAAAACCGCTATCAAAACCCTCGCAAAAACTTTATTCGCAGCAATCGTTTTAACTTCATCAATCTTTGTTACCAATGTAACAGCAAACGAAAAACAACCTGTTAAAATCTCTGCACCAAAAAACTTTAATAAAATTATGGTAAGTGGCAATGTAGAAGTTACACTTATTCAAAACGGAACTGAAGGCATAACTTATAGTGATGACAATACCGGAAAAGTAAAAGTTATACAGGATGGTTATAACCTTAAAATATCTTCGGCAGATAAAGGCCTGGCAAAAGTTACCGTTTTTGTAAATGATATTTACCGCGTACAGGCATCAGATAATGTTGTGGTAAAAACAGCAGGTAAACTTGATGTAAAATATCTTCAGGTATTTTTAAAAGGAAATGCTGTAGCTAAAATAAACTCCAATACAGAAAGCTTATATACCGTTATCGAAGATCATTCTGACCTTAAATTAAGCGGAGCAACACAAAACCATAACCTGGTAATGGGTAGAACACAAAAATTGGATTTAGATCGTTTTTCTGCTTCAAAAACAGAAATGAATACTCCTGAAACAATCTTACAAACTGCTTCTTTAAGTAAATAAAATCATATTATCCATAAAAAAAATAGGTGGTATCGTTAAGGTAGCACCTTTTTTTGTTACATTAAAAAAGCATCAATTAGCGTTCTTCATGCCCGCCATAATGTTCAATCAGTAGATTTAAAATGTTGGCAAGCACCGGATTATGATCATCAGCACGCCAATTAATGAATATATCAGTTTTAAAAGGCAAAGGAATAAACCGCAAACCCGGACTTTGATGAAAAAGATAAGAATCTGGTAAAATTGCGATTCCAAGCCCTCTCCTTACCAATGCTATAATTGTTGAACCAAATTCTGAGTGCAGAAATGCATCCGGCACGAAACCGTAAGACCTAAACAGGGAATGAATAATTTCGCTATAACTACTCCCCTCATCCCTGGTTGGCAGAATAAATTTTTCGTTGCGGAGGCTTTCGGCCGATAAATCACCAAATGATTTTAATGCGTGTTCTTCCGGAACCACCAAAGCCAAATGATCAGAATGCAATTTTCTCGAATTTATCCCCGCCTCACTATTAATGTCTCTGGTAATGGCCAGGTCAATTTTATAGTTCTTTAAAAAATCCAGCTGATTCTCATATAAAACCTGCACCAGTTTAATTTGAAGTTGAGGAAATACCTGACTGATTTTCACCAGAATATCGGGCATTATAGACGCTGATATCGAATCAGGATGTGCGATGGTAATGGCACCACGTTCGCCTAAATGGATCTGTTTTGCAAACTGATGTATATAATCGAGCTCACTCAGCTCTACTTCCCATTTCTCTTTTAAAAACTGACCGGCAGGTGTGAGTTTAACATTTCTCTTATTCCGGTCAAAAAGCTGTAAACCAAGTTCATTTTCGAGCGACTGGATCTGTCGGCTAAGCGCAGATTGTGTAATGTTAACTTTCTCTGCGGTTTTCCAGTAATGAAGCTGCTCTGAAAGCACCAAAAAATATTTAATCCGCTGTAAATCCATTAATGCAATTTATGCATTAATAAATGAATAAATAGCATTTTAACACATTTAATAAGTAATTACATTCGTGCCATGGAAAATATCGAAATTGTTAGGGCAACACTTCAGGATGTAATAAAACTTCAGCAAATAGGTAAAACTACGTTTGGCCAAACCTTTGCCGAACTCAACAGTGAGGAAAATATGCAAAAATACCTTCAGGAAAGTTTTTCGATAGAAAAGTTAAATCTGGAGCTCAGCAATAAAGACTCTGAAATTTACTTTGCCATACTCGACAACAATATAATCGGTTATTTAAAGATTAATCTTAAAGAAGCTCAAACAGAAAAACTAGATCTGGATGCGCTTGAAATTGAGCGCATTTACGTCATTAAAGAATTCCACGGGCAGAAGGTTGGACAGTTTCTTTATCAAAAAGCCATTGATCGTGCGCATCAAATATGTGCATCATATGTATGGCTTGGTGTGTGGGAACAAAACGAAAGAGCGATAGGATTCTACACTAAAAACGGTTTTGAAACTTTTAGCAAGCATACCTTTTGGCTGGGTGATGATGAGCAGACGGACCTGATGATGAAAAAAGCTTTGGTATTAACTAGTGAATCGAAATCATAATGGAAAAGAAAAACACTTTTCTTATATTGTTAATATTTGGAACTGCCTTTTGGGGAATTTCCTTTTCTGTAACTAAACTCGCTATCGGACAAAATCCTTCCGCGCTCTTCTTATTTTACCGCTTCCTGCTGGCAACATTCGTTTTATCAATTATTTTCTGGAAACATGTAAAAAATCTGAATTTAACTGCCTTTAAAACCGGTGCTGGCTTGGCTATTCCATTAATGCTCGGTATTTACTTACAAACGCTTGGTATAACGCATACCTCTGCATCACAATGTTCGTTCGTAGCTGGAATTACCGTAGTGATGATCCCCGTATTTAAGTTGATCATTTACAAAAAAGCAGCTCCATTAAAAATATGGCTTGCTACGGTTGTAGCGCTTATTGGCTTGTCGATTATTTCGATTAAAGAGAACTTTAACATCGGTTCAGGCGATCTTTATACCATTGCTGGTGCGTTTTTCTTTGCAATATATTTAATTCAGATCGAACGTGAATCGAAAACCAGGGATATTATCCCAACCATTGTTCCCATGTTTGCAAGCTGCGCAATATTGACATTTTTATTAAGTCTGAACCAACAGAACATGATCTGGATTCCTCAGGAAAATACCTTTTGGATGGGCATTGTTTTCTGTGCAATATTTTCAACTGCTTATATGTATACGATTTCGAATATCTCGCAAAAATACATTAGTGCCGAACGCGTTTCCATCATCTATCTTTTTGAACCTGTTTTTGGAGCGTTTGCAGCACATTTTATATTGGGTGAGCACATTACAACCCGGCTTATCATTGGAGGAGGCTTAATTTTTATGGCCACAATTATTTCAGAGATCAAGCTAAAATGGCGGGTTGCAGATGCAACCTAACTAAGTTGGAGCCATCCATTCCAAATAGGAACACCTGAAGGGTACCAGGGCAAAAATAATCCGGTTAACATGCAGTGGTGAGCTTATTAACAAAAAACAATTTTTGCAGTAGCAAATGATGATTTTAAGATTTTTAATTAAAACACCAAAAACTGCCTTCATTCAATAAAAATTTGGTCCATCTAAGTGAAAAACAGCAATATATTAAGGGTTTTTACACTTTTAATCTCCAATACCCTTAAGTTCAAACGAGTAACTATTGTAATCGATAAACTGATCATCTCGGTGGGTAACCAGAATAACGGTAGTTTGCTGTTCATCAAAAAAATGGCTAAGTTTAGTAATCAACCTGCTTTTTAGTTCCTGATCAAGCGCGGCAAAGGGCTCATCCATTAAAAGCAATTTTGGCTTGGTTGATAATGCCCTCAGTATCGCAAGTCGTTGTTGTTGACCGCCAGACAGTTGTTTTGGCAGCCTGTTTTTCAGCTGAGTCATTTCTCCAAGCTCCAGCAAATGAGTAATGAAGCTCTCATCATCCGTTCCAAACTTAAGGTGCTTTTCTACCGTCATATTTGGAAAAAGCGCATAATCCTGAAAAACAAAACCAATTTGCCTATCTTGAACTTTTTTTGAAAAACCACTTATTTGATCAAACCATAACACATTTTCTACACTAACGGTTCCACTGTCTGGTAAAACCAATCCGGCAATAATTTTCAATAGTGTTGTTTTTCCTATTCCGGAAGGGCCTGCTATTCGGGTGATGGCGTTTAAATTAAAGGCTGTGTTTACTTTAAGTTCAAAATTGCCGTATCGCCCGTCGATTTTTTTTCCAATAGCAATCTTTATCATTCGAAAGGGCTTTTAATTGCATTTCTGTTAATCAAAAATACTGTAATTACGATGATAAAAGTTATAGCGAAGAGCACCAGTGCATATGAATTTGCTGAATGATAATCCATCGTTTCTACGGCGTCGTAAATGGCAATAGAGGCTACTTTGGTTTCTCCTGGTATGTTACCGCCTATCATTAATACCACACCAAATTCGCCAAGGGTATGTGCAAATGTAAGCACCGCAGCAGTAAAAATAGATGGCTTAACATTTGGTAAAAGGACATAAAAAAACGTTTTTAGTTTTGATTTGCCCATTACATAAGATGCTTCTGCAAGCGACCTCGGTAGATGCGAAAATGCAGCCTTAATCGGACTTACCATAAATGGCAAACTGTAAATAATAGAGGCAAATACCAGTCCTTTAAAAGAAAATACAAGCTGTAAATCGAAATACTGATGTAACCACTTGCCCAAACCATTGTTTGGACTAAAAGCCAATAACAGGTAAAAGCCGAGTACAGAAGGTGGAAGCACGAGAGGCATGGTAATAAAAGCCTCAATAATGATCTTAAAAATAGTTTGTTTACGGGATAACCAATAGGCGATTGGAATACCGATGATGAGCAGAAAGATTGTTGTAATTATGGCTAGCCTGATGCTTAACCAAATCGGTTCCATATCCATTTTTTTCTATTTTGGCAGATGATAACCATTGCTTGCTATTATTTTTCTGGCTGATGCCGATGAAAGATAATCATAAAATTTATTCGCTTTTGCCAAACCTGTCTTATTTGCATTAGCCAATAAGATAACAGCCTGTTCAATCCTGGCATAACTTTCCGGGTTAATTCTTGTCCATTTAAGTTTGGTTTTATCGCTGTTTTCATATAAAAAAGCCTCAGTTGTAAAACCCATGCTTACTACAGCTGTTTGGAGATAGGTGTTTACCTGAGAAATACTTTCTGCAAATACCAATTTAGGTGCAATTTGGCCCTCCAATTGGTAAAACTTTAGAGATTCTTGAGCAGCCCTTCCATATGGGGCAGTTTTTGGGTTCGCTATAGCCACCTTTTTAACCTGCTCACTTTTAATCATGGCCTGCCAGTTGCTGATATCACCATCAAAAGTACTGCAAACAATCAGGCTGCCGAGGGCATAAATTTTTGGTTTTTTGATTCCGTAACCTGCTTTAAAAAGTTTCTCCGGAAATTCGGTATCAGCTGAAAGAAAAAGATCATATGGTGCACCATTCATAATCTGCGCCGTTAATTTACCAGATGCTCCGATAATGGCTTCGGTTTCGATCCCTGTTTGTTTTTTAAAATCGAGCTGAAGTTTTTTGATCAGTCCTTGTGCATTGGCCGCTACGGCAATCCGCAATTTCTGAGCAGATGCACAGAAATGTACAGCAAGAAAAATCAACAATAAAAACCCAATGCGGACAATTTTAAATGGATTCATGTTATTAAATTAACAATTTACAGTGAATGTTACTTTGCAAAGCCGATTTTAATGCTGGTTACCTGTTTTATACATCTTGCCGGCTTTGTCTCATTTTGCACAATAATTCTGAAAGGTCCATCAGCAACAGGAAGTGGTTTTTTATCCATTGTATTTGTTAAAATAATCTTATCATCAGAAAATTGCGGGTCTAATTCGGCCAGTGAAAAAATAATCCGATATCCATCGCTGGCCTCTACCATTACATATTTAGTTAAATTATTCCCCCTAAGCTCCTTCCCCATTGTTGCGCCCGCCTTTATGAGTAAATCGGTCAATAGTACACCAGAATATTGATGGTCTTTATCATCACGATCTTTCCGAATTATTTCTACCCTTGGCATTTTGGCAAAATCTGATAAAGTTAGCACGTATGGTTTTGTAATTTCGCCGGTAATGTTTACACTGGCTTCTTTTTTTACCTGCGCATTGGCCAGGGATAAAAAGGAAACCGTAAATATCAGTTGCAGTAAAACTTTATTGAAATATTTTTTCATATTTAGGTTGTAAAAAGGATTGGAGAATTTGTGGTTGATCACAAAGGTAAAATCTGTGAGGTTATTTAAAAGATAAATGAACTTTCTTTTTTAATCTTATGATTATTTAATCTGCCGTTTTTAGCTTTAAATGATGTGAAAGAAATCTTTTGCCAGTTGTTAAGAAAATAAAAAAACTACTTTAGCATAAAAAGCACAAATCATAACGATAAGATGTGTGTTTTTAGCATTAATTTTCTAACGTTTCATTATATCCCGAACCTAAAAATTTTAGCCGAAAAATCAGCTTTAAACCATATGAGCCATAATCTAAAAAAGTTTCTCTTAAAATCTGCCATTGTACTTGCTGTTATACACTTTGCCTATTTTATTTATGGATATTTTAAATTTGCGGGCATAAAAGAAATCAATATTTATACTGAATTTTATCGTTTTAAGTTTTATGATGACGTATCCATTTCCCACTTCTTTATAACGGGTTTATTTTTACTAACGATACTTATTTTATTAATTAGAAATCACACTAAACAAAAGTACTCTGCTAAAAATCTGCTTACTATCGGGGCTGCTTTACTTGCTATAGTCTTACTATCCTTAACTTTCTTTATCAGTTATAGTTTCGGCTTAAATGCCAAGCTTAGGCAAGAATTACCTGAGAAAAAATTCAACGCTGATAAAACTTTATTGAATGTTCTAAATCCTTTTTTATACCCTGGTTCTGCCTACAATTCAGAAACATTATTTAATGTAACCAATATTCTTTATCCAAAGCCCTACCCCGTGGTTGAGGTGAGAGACACTGTGTTTTACGATTTAACCAATAAAGATTATTTTAGTCTGCAAACTGCCTACTACAGCATCGATACCTTAAAAATGCTTACTTCTGATTATGAAAAGTTAAAGGGCGCGACCAGTTCTGCGTCTGATTTTTTTGGCTTTGATCAGAAAGAAATACTGAAAAGAATTATTACAAAAACAGTTAGAAAAGACAGCACAGAAATTATATACAGAGGATCTGAAGTTAATCCGCAATACGATGACAACATTTGCATTTTTCTCGAAAACAAGATGTTGATCAGTCCCATTGAAGATCAAAATGTACCTAAACAGCAGCGTCAAAATGCCATACAACGGTATAGGTTACTTTATAAATTAAACAAGGATTCTTTATTGCAGTCTTTTAAAAAGCTTGATACACTATTTAAAAGATATAAGATTGAATCGTCTATTAATCCAACAGCTCTTACCCAGGATGTATTTCGTTTTCGGGATAAAGATCAGCAAGAGTTAAATCAGATCCGAAACAACTTTGACAGAAATGCCTTAATTGAAAAAATCAAAATCCTGAACCGGCTTTTTTACCAGCCAAGTTATTTTCATTCGTCCATCAGAATGATTTTCTTCATCGTACTATTCTCAACATGGTTATTCGGATTTATAATTTTTGTATCTGTGAATTTATTACGAAAACCGAAACAATTGGAAGTTAATGAATTGAAATAGTGAGTTTTATATCCTAATATTATCTTTAGAATAAAGAAACTAATTTATTAGTGATTATAATTTAATAGCAGAAATTGAGGTATTTATTTGCCGATACAGAAAGTATAAAAACCTATAAATCAAACAGTTAAACAGAAAAGGATACAATTACGCAACAGCTTTTTTAAGACTATTCCAACCTACTACAATAGTAAAAATTTACTTTCTAAAAACAAAATTTCTCACTAAAATCTTGTTAAGATTTTAGTGAGAAATGCCTTTTACCAGGATAAAGATCACAGTCTCTTTGAACTAAACTGTAACCTTTAGTTTAAGATTTAAGTTACGTTTTTAAGCATACCTAGCTACCCACACATGCTTTCTCAAAAACCTTAAAACGTGGCAATTTTGCCACGAAATATATCTACACAATCTCCGACTTTCACGACAATGAAAATTGTGCACCAATCTACCTATCAGCTCATCGGCGATAACGTCAGACGGCTCCGAAAAGAAAAGGGGCTTTCTCAGGAAGAGCTGGCTAACCGTTGCGAACGCATCGACCGTTCTAAAATTAGTGATATCGAGAATGCGAAGGAAGATTTTATGCTTTCAACACTACTTGAAATTTGTGTCGCACTTGACCAGGATTTATCTGTAGTCTGCTCCCAAGCTTCATCACCATCCGATCACGATTAAGCTTTCCGATAAACAACTCAAATCTAACGCTCAAAAATAAAAAACATGAATTACGCTATCATTGCCGAAAATGATGAATCCCTCTGGCATGACCAAACAGGGGAAACCTATCACTTTCCAAAAACCTATCAAAAACTTCTCCTTCCCGGTACTCAGATTATTTACTATAAGGGACGAATGCAAAAAAAATCCTTTAAAGATAAACGCATGACCCCGGCTCCCCACTATTTCGGAACAGCAGTCATCGGTCACTTATCGCCGGATCCCGAGTCAACCAAAGGTGACTTGTATGCAGATATCGAGCAGTTTTCCCGTTTCTCCTACCCAATTGAAATCAGCCAAAATGGAGCATATCTCGAGTCTATTCCTGAATCCAAAAAGACCAATTACTGGCGCAATGGAGTACGCGGTATCTCTCAAGAAGTGTACCAGCGGATCATTTCTCTTTCAGATCAGGCAGTTGAAAATCAGACCAATGACAAAAACCAAGGAGAAAGCGATGGCTACACTAGCAGCGAAGGTCAAAAAAAATTGGTGATGACCACAACCTATGAGCGGGACGCCAGACTTCGCTCAAGGGCCATTGAGATCCACGGGTTAACCTGCATGGCCTGTGGCATCAATTTCAGGGAACTTTATGGAGAATGGGGAGAAGGTTTTATCCACGTTCATCACACCAAGCCTGTAGCTGAAGGAGTCCGCGAGGTATCCCCTAAAGAGGACATGATAGTGCTGTGTCCCAACTGTCATTCGATGGTTCATCGAAAAAAAAATATGGTTTTAAGCCTTGAACAACTTAAAGCCATATTAGGAAAAAAATGAAAAAGTTTAAAGAGATTGATTGGCTAGAGTCACCATCAAATCGGGGCAACCTCCAGTGAAGCACCTCCTATCAAAGCATAGAAGAATGTCAAAGGATATCTAATATCTTTGCTAACTAATATAAATTCGGCTGCAGCGCTTTTCTACCCTCCATTGACTACAGTTTCTACATCAGAAAGATGAGAATCTAAGGCCATTTTCTCGATAGTGGTCAGCACCCCACCCCGAGTGTCCTGGTGTGTAAGTTTAACACCCAGCTGATGTTTTTGAGCTGCTATTACTAATGTTAGCCCATTCCTCCTTACCCAAAAAAGAATAAGGTTATCATTTTGTTGAAGAATTCGGTCAAACTCATAATCGCTTGAAAACACCTTTAAAGTGTTGATAATTTCGGCTACCTTCGTACCGTCCTGAGCCCAGTTTTGAAGTTCACCGGTAACCTCATCTGCATGATCGATCTGCTGTAATTCTATCCAGAAACCATCCGGTCTCATCTCAATGATAAGCTCACCTGAATGTGCATCTGTATTATCGATTATATTAATTACATCTATTCCCTGTTCGGTGTTATTCCCCAAATCATACCCATATTTGGTTGCAAATTCTTTTACCAATTTTTCCACCCCCGGGCGGTTAAAATAGCCATTGTGTTGATAAAGCATAATTTTGATTTTTTTGGCAATGATATCGATACCTATGATAGCATACAAATTTTTCTACCACATTTTAACTAATAAACTTTAGATAAATAAACCTAATCTATATTTTAAACGCTCGATACTTTTCGAAGCCTGTGGAAATTACCCCACCAGCCTAGACGAGATTCTTCCAGAAGCAGAACAAAAGACTGGCAAGGCGATATTATCTAGCTAGCAAAAAAATATCATCGTTACCCTCTAATTAAAATTATTCAATTTCTTATCTTCACCACAATTCAAAAATAAAACACAAGTTACGCTCATGCCCGCCGATTCCTTTTATGATCTTAAATCCAAGTTTTCAGAATCAATCATTCAGGATACGATCGAAGACATCCGGGTCGACTTTTTAGAGGTCAACGAAAGCGAATATAACGCCGACTATATGCACATCCACCGGGCTGAATTCACTGGACAGGTTCATTTCCACCGGACAAACCTAGGGTTGGGCATTTATTTTGAGGCATGTACCTTTAACCAGTCAGTCAGCTTTTCATCCCTCTTGGTTGAAGCCTATCAAGAACTAATCTGGGACGAAGAACTTAGCATCAAGTTTAAAAACTGTGTCTTTAAGGCCCAACTAGAATTAAAAGATTCTAATTTACATCAGGGAATTCGCTTTGAAGACTGCGTGTTCTCCGGTCCATTGATACTGGAAAAAATCAGGACTGAGAATGAAGGCATTATACTTGAAAAATGTACCATTGAGGGGCCACTTTTAATCAGAGAATGCATGACCAGAGGGGATATCCATCTCGCATCTTGCCAGGTACAACAGACGGCTTTAATTGAGTACGGTAGTGCTGAAAACCTCAAATTCAGCGGATCCGGAACATTTTCCAAGGGACTGGAAATCTACAATAAGATCATTAGGAATAATATCCTCTTCCATGATGGACTTTTCCGGGGCGAGGTACACATCAAAGGCCTGCATACTAAACATGGAGGACTTAGGCTTTTTGGCAGCCACTTTGAACGCGCCTTTGTTATCAACTACGATTCTATAGTTTATAGCGGTTATTCTGGGATCCTGCAATATTCGATAGACAGCTGCCGATTTTCTTCCGGATTGATCGTAAAAGGAGCAAGAGGCGATAGCAAAAACATTTCTGCTATCAAAATGATCATATTGGAGCTAACACCAAACCTCAGCGGTAACCTCAACTTTGGTGACCTGGATGTGGGGGCAGTTTTCATGCAGGGTTATAACAATAGCGCCAATATCAGTTTCACCAATGTAGCAGTCAACGAACTCTCGATATGTGAAACAACCAACCAGGGTGGCATTATCTTTTCAGGCCTTCGCGCTTCCAAGATCCAATGGCAGGACGATAAAGATCCGTTTCTGATCAGAAGCTCGTCCATAAAGATGAACAACACCCATCTGGGCAAAGCACTTTTTTTCCAAAGTGACTTTAGCACCTACGATCTTATAGACCTGCACAACGTCGTGCTCACCGATATATCAACCTCCAACCTCACCTGGTTCAGTCCTTCGCAACTGGAAAACCATCGCATCGATTCTGCCAATGAAACCCTTAAATCAGCAAAACGAAGCGGCAAAAAACACGAAATTACTACTGCAAGAGACGTCCTCTACCAGCGGCTGAATGCAGTGAGAGAAATTTACCGCCAACTAAAATTTTCCTCACAAAAACAGGGAGATATGCCACAGTCCTTAGAATTTCAACGCAATGAACTCTACTATTACAAGCGGGCCGTGACCCACCAGCGGCCCAGACAGTGGAGCGAATACCTGATCCTGTGGAGCAGTGCAAGCAATAACTACGAACAGAGCTGGCTTAGGGCATTGACCGGCCTAGCCGTCTTTTCACTGGCTAGCTATATCCCTGTGGGCTTTCTTGCCTCAAGCAAACTTGACTACAACCACTTCGCCTCCAGTTGGAAAGACCTGGAGATCAGTTTTTGGGTTATCTGGGAGAATCTGAAAATGTGGATCGTGCTACTCAACCCCACCCACCGAATCAAAGACTTGAATGAGAACATAGATCAATATCCCAAAATCATCTATCTATTTGACCTGCTCAGCCGAGTGGTTGTTTCCTATTTTATCTTCCAGATGGTAAGCGCATTTAGAAAATTCAGCAAATAATAAATCCTACCTCTCAGACCTATTTTTTAACTTACTAAACCGAATACAAAAGCCCATTTTCGCGGCAAAAACGGAAAGCGTGTAAAAACAGATGAAAGGGATTTGGCTTATAAACAACTCCCATCTCTCCTGGATCATACATTTTAAGATACTCCAGCTTCCCACCTCCATTTTCAAAGTCTTCAGTTAATCGGTATCTAACCGCGTACCCCCTGCCCTTTTCATTAAGCACATTCATGTCCCGCTCTCCAGAGGTAACATTGTAATTAAAAGTAGTATCTGCATCAATGAAGGGAAGCGAATAATGGATGAGCTCCTTGGTATAGCCCCCATCATCAAAAGCCTTCGGCATTAGCGAATAATCTGAATGGTAATTTTCAGCAAGCTCAGCGATAGCGGCTTCGAGATCTTCTAGTCTAGGAAAAAGCTGCCTGAGTAGATGGATCAGTGAAAGCAATGGGTAAGCAAAAGCATTTATCTTCAGTCCATTATAACTAAAAGTGTATGCTGCCAGTTCATAAGCAGAAAACTTGACCAGACTACGGATCCTGACCGTATCGATATCAATCATCTCACTAACGGTACGTGTGAGCACCTTTTGGAATTTGTGACCCTTATCTAGCATTTGAACATAAACGTTGGCCAGTTCATCCTGCTGGGCCAGGTTCAATTTAGGACGCAGGTAAGCATCATGAAAAAGCTGTTTCAGGAAATCCCGGTGCCGAAACTGAAAAATCTCGCGTGAATAAAACTTATCAATATACCCTGAAAATTCAGCCTTTTGCCCAAACCGATGATGGAACATATGTTCGATATTGTTTACATCACACACGAAAACCACTTTATCAAAACCGAACTTATTCTCCTCAGATCGACTGTCGTGATGCGCGGTGAACACATTAAAAATCCTAAAAATATGTTCCGGGTCAAGCCTATCCAGATCATCGATAACCAGTACAACCGGTTTATCTTCAGCCCCGCGTACCCTGGAAACAAAATCCCGGATCAGCAGCGTAATACCATCCAATTCCCTTACGCTACCACTCTTCTGCTGGAATGTCTTCATAAACTCCGCCGCACTGTCAGTCCCGCTGCGCTTCATTTCCCCCGAAAAAGTATTATGGGCATCAAACAACTTTTTAAGGGCATCCAGCGTATCAGTCGCCGCTTCACCAAAAGGAATAAAATGCTTGGCAAAAACTTTGAATACCTTATAAAAGTTCACCTCACTCCTTAGAAATTCCTGCGTGATCAATCCCTGGCTGATATCTTCTTCGCTAAGCTTGATCTTATCAGCATATCTTTTCAACAGCGCATCAAGCAGATCAAACTTGATCAGCTCAAAAATATCCTCGTTCGAACTCACCGAATAATCTACCGGATACAGCTGAAGAGGGTAATAGCTATCACTACGTGCAGCAAAAAAGGCATCCAGAAAATAACTTTTACCGGCACCAAAACCAGCCGAAAACATAATCCGTTTATTATCCACAGGAGATAAATGTAGCGCAAAACGCTCCAGTTCACCATCTATGGGAATTCTTTCCTCAGATTTATTATTAACTTCTTGCATAAGAAATATAACTTGTTTAAGACCGGTCCAATAAATGGGAATAAGCATCTACCAATTGATCGATAAAACCCGAAGGCGCTGAATAATTGTTCAGATCAGTATCCAATTGCTGAAAAATCTTATAGGGAACATACAAATCAACCATAAAACCGAAGGAAACCGTGAAATAATTTCTATCGGTATTGACGAAATGCTGATCAAAACCACATTTCTCCCGCCAATTGAACTCCGGCCTCAGGTGCTCATCCATTATCAACTTGAATTCGCCCCAATCCTTCAGATCCCATTTACCGGACTTATTATAAAAATTATCAGCCGTATTCAAAGGCTTCAAAAGCTCATCAGCACCAAAATCAAGTGAGGTTACAAAGCGGTTAAAATGGCAAAACTTAATATGGTACTCCAAATCAAGCTCAAAACTTTTATCCCCTACACTTAAGGATTTCCGTTCAGTCCAGTCAAGTGGCTTACTATAAATATGATAGCCCTGGGATTTGGTATTACCCGGCCAGATCGTAAAAATCACATAGTCCTCTCCCCGGTGCTGCTGAAAAAAAGGAATGATTTCACTCGCCCATCCAAAACTAATGCCGATGGCCATACGGTCTGAATAATCCAATATTTTCTGCGCCGAATGATTAATGATCTGCTTTAACCGGAGATTCCTTGCATGAACAGATTTTTGAGAACTATCGGATAAAGCTGGCAGCTGATGAAACGCACGGCTGGAAAACCAGTAAGGATACCTTATCTCGGCCAAAGCAATAAAGTCGCCCAGCATCCTCGACCTCCCGCGCCTGAACAGCATCAGATTCGCCACCTGCTCCATCAGCACCATGGTATGTTTCCAGGAAAAATTTACCGGAACGACGCTTATCTGCTTTCCAGAGGCAACAAGTGGAGCAACCTGGTCAAAAAGCTGCTGTTTACAGTCAAAAGAATTCCGCTTAACCTCAATTAATATAGCGATATCTTTAATGGTAATGAGTACATCCGTCAGATTGATCTCTTTTGAAACCGAAGCCTTAAGCGAGAGAAAATCACCCATATCAAGATTTCTATCCGCCGTCATCGCAACTGCATACACTTTCTTTAAGCCCGATGATTCCAAAGAATTCGTGTTCACCTGTAGGTCAATCTGATAGGCCGACCCAGCTTCATAGTGGTTGAACAGATAATCATAATCATCCTTTTCAACAATAGACTGAATATATTTGCTAAAAAAGAGGGAATCACTTTCCAAACAGATGGCAAAGGCCCTGCTAAGATTGTTTTCGATAAATTCCGAAGAATTGCTTTCGTTGTAATAACGAAAAATATTAAGGTGCTGGTTCATGTAGAGCGTTTTTGCGTAAAACTATATATTCTGCAACAATAAACCCAGCAGATATGGAGAAATAAATCAAAAAACAGGACATATGGGGCACCTGGAAAAATTTCACATAACCAAAATCCGGATGGCAATACCGACCAAATAGCGGTACTGTTCTCGATAAAAGGATCAAAAACAACTACCGCTATAAAAGATTATCTATTGGAAATATTCCGCTTTAAATACAAATCAGCCTGAAATAAAAGCATCAAAAATCCACAATAAAAGGTTAAGGATGGATAAGACTTAAGCATAATCAATACCGCCCCAAGCGCCTGCCCAGTTCCATCGCTGCCATAATCGAAGAAGACTTGGCAATCCCCATTCCTGAAAACCGGCACAGTCCGGAAAAATCCAGCGCAGCAAGTCCCTTGAGCTTCCATTCCACGCTCTGTAATATCCTATGGGCAAGCTCGATCGCATTCTCACCCGGCGTACCCGAGCCGATCAACATGGCCAGCAGTTCAGAATCTGTCATCATACCTGCTCCCCGCTCCAGCATCTTTTCCCTTAGTCTTTCCCCTTCCTGCATTCCCTTGATCCCATGCTCTCCTAACCGCTCTTTATATTGCCCTAAAGCCCACATATCCTGAACCGTCTCATATGCCTTACCATAATGCATGATTGAGGTTATAAGAGAAGAAAAGCTTTCGATAAATATCCCAAAATCCTCTTCAAACAGAGGAATCGACTGGCGACCGTAGCCACCACAATGCTGTGCCTCACTTAAGGTAAGACTGATAAAGTTGCTACTGTTACTTGCCCGTTTGTAATCGAAAAAATAGTGTTTGTTTCCCCTAGAGAAGCTTTCAGATGTCAAAATGTTATTTTTCATAATGCCTTTAATTTTTAATCCGCATCAAAGTTGGTCGCTGTGCTAAAAATTAACAGCAGAAAAAAACATCTTATCTGATAACCAAACAACATAACGGTTTCAACAAAAAATTATCCGATATTAGATATAGGAAACTCTTGAAAAACCAACTTCCATGAGCAACGAAACACCCACCCACGAAAAACCGCGCTGCCGCTACTGCGATAAAATACTACACGGCAGGGCGGGAAAAATCTTCTGTAACGTAGACTGCAAGAACAACTACAATAGCCGTATCCGCTCAGTAGACCGCGCCGAAGAAAACAAACGTTTTCCCGATGTCATCAAAACCATTAAAAATAATTACAGGGTCCTGAAACAATACCGGCTTAACAATTTAAAAGAAGGAGAAATCCGCCATATCAGAAAAGATGAACTGAGGAGGCTTGGTTTCGACTACCGCTTCTGTACGGGAGCAGCACTGGAAAGAGGCCGAGAAATGTGGAAATGCTGCTTTGAATTTTGCTGGAAAGAAGACATGAACTGGCTCACCTTCAAAATTGATCCAGACCTCAACACCCGGTACAATTATTAATGTAAATCCCCTGTTCCATTAAAACCGTAAATGGCAAGACAATTGATCATATCAGCCCTGAAAATCAGCTCTATCATCAGTTTCCTCACCATTGAAAAATCTGATCGTAATAGGTGGCTTGTGAAGCTTGACCAAAATCTTATCCATCCATTCCAATAACGCATCGCGACCAGGGTGTTTTGAATCTTCCAGAACCTGGGAGACCAGATTGATATAATTTTGCCCATTATAGTAAAAAGCGATTTTGATCGTATTGATCACAAGGAATTGATGGATGTCACTCGTGAAACCGATCATCGTTGCATTTGCCCATGCCGCTACAAAATCCTTTTTAAGTATCCCTACCATCACAAAAGCGACAAATGCCGAAGACTGGTCATTTTCTGCATTAAAATCCACCCCCATCTCATACCAGGCCCTGGCATTAAGCATATCTGCTTCTAGGGCTTCATCATATTTTCCTGCCTCTGCGCACCTGTTACCTAAGGCAATGTTCCTCTTCTGCTCCACCGGATAGTCATGCTCGAGCAAAGTTCTGATACAGCTGAATTTTAAAGACCACTCATCTAGATGATCTGAGCTTTGGTGCTGGTCGGCTAAGAATTCATCGAAAACATTTGCGGCCTCCTGATATCGTCCCCGAAAAAGCAAACAATCTCCAATGTATGCTTTGACAAATTCAGATGCCCCGCCAAGTGAAATTGCCTTTCTAAATAACTGTTCCGCCAAATAGCATCTGCCAAGCTGAAATAATATGAAGGCTACCTCCTCAAGGAAATAGGCTTGTTTTTTATAACCCGGATTCAACCGCTTTGCCCTTAGAAAGTAACCAAAAGCTACTGGCAGATTACCCATACCGCGATAGAAATTCCCTAAATTGTAACAGCTTGTCGCTTTGCCGTAATCATGGCCAGCAATATTCAGTTTAAAGGAAAGCAGCAGAAAATCCTCTACCAGACCGAGCTCACGCTCATCATATTCCCCCCTCCTTGGAAGGATGATCATATTGATAATCGTTTCCAAAAAATTATTGTCCTGAGGCTCTCTTGATAAATGATCATTTAGAAGCTTCATTGCCCTGGAAAAATCTTTGCCCAATAACAGCCGCGAAAGAAAATGAGTGAGATAAATCGAATCTCTTTTCGCCAAAGCAAAAAGATCGTTTTTAAAAAAGACATCACTGCCCAGATCATCCCTATTCAATTCGAACAAAGCAGCTGAAAAAGTCAGTAAAATAGCTTTACTTACCTTTTCCATATCCTCCGAGTTGATGAAAACCTCGCCAAATCCCAAGCCCGAAAATGCCAGGTCTGTAACCGAAAAAACTAGCTGCCTATCTTCCACCAAAATTTGAAGCGAAGATTCCTTTTCATCATTTGTCAACGAAAAGTACTTGGGCAATGTAGATAGGCTATTCTTTAAAAATGTTATCCGGGAATAGGGAACCTTAGATTTACCATTACTAGCTACCCTTTTTAAAAACGTCTTTACCGGAAATCTCAGATTCCCGTTTTTAATATTTCCACGCCGGTTTAAATAACTACAAATTTGATCAGCAGATCCATCATTCCAGAGATGTTCATCAGCGAAATAAATATTGGTCGACTTTACATTAGCATTTGACTGAACAACACTACCAATCCACTTGAAATAACACATCTTCATTACCGAAGAATACCTCACAATCAATACAGGCAGTTCGTAACTTTTGAATTGGCCAATTTTTTCATTTTTAAAGCTAACAGATCTGATGGTTTTAGAATCCTTTGCTGCAGTCCCTTTTAGCTGTACCCAAAAAACCAAACCCGTCCCATTGCCACTGGCATCAAAAATCTCAACCTCAGCATCAATCCCATAATCCTGATGCTTATCCCTGTAAACCCAATGTTTGGGTAAAAGTCCGCTAAAAAAACGTCTTGATTCATCTTCAAGAATATGATTCTGTGTTCTAGAGCCCATAATCCGGTTAATGGTAAATGCTGATCAATAAATTTAAAGTTATATCAATGGTTCTAAAAATAAGATTTACGTTTTCTAATAAATAAAATATAAACCTAAGTCATCAAGGTTCTGACGATGTTTGACTAAAAAATCAGATACATTGGAAACACCTCTTATTTGAATAGTATTAATTGACAATTGCCAAAAAACACTTAAGAGATCTGCTAACCAGATACTATTTAGGTGTATTTCGACGCAATTCTTCGAGTAGCTGGCGGCTTTCCCCAAGTAGATCATCGATCGGCCTAAACATTATTTTAGTTCTAAAATTTGAATGGTTCAAATACAGTTCTCCAAAATTGATCATTTCAGATTTTTGCGAAATCAATTTGTGGTGGAACTCCTCGATATACCTCCAAAGCATCCAAAGTGAAAATACCAGACGCCCATACAAATCCAGTATAGGTTTTTCTTGATTTCTTCGTGGCTTTGGATCTGATCTAAATCCGAAACCAGATCGACCAACCTTGCGGCAATATAGGTTGGAACTTTTGTTTGATCCACCGACTTGGCGTATCCAGTCATAGAAGTTAAGATCTTTTCCTGCAGCTCAGATGAAAAAATCTCAGCGCTAGGGTAAAAATCCAACTTTGAGGCCATTAATAGCAACTCCCGAATTTTAGCCAGTTCAGGTTGTTCCGCCTGTGATTCAGTTTTTTTGACAAGTTTTATGGCTTTTCGGCTATCTAGATACGTTAAAATAGAAATAACCAGGGCGCCTGCCGCAAGTGCGTCGCTTAGTTGCATAGAAATATTTGTTTTTTAAAATTTAAGATACTCATTGAAAACAAATTAATGTGCTGGTAAAAAAAGTTTACTCGCTGTCATCGAACCAATTGATCAGGTTAAATTTATCACGGAGCAATCTGCCCTCCTTAGGATGTACCATCTGGATATACACAATGTTTCCCAATAACCACTCCCGATAATTTCGATGTTGGATGTTTTTTCTGGCAATATGTTTATAAGGTCCGAAAGTTATGCAATTGTGCAGATGGGAATGTATTCGCTTGCGCTCTTTCTTGGGGATGCTGAGTTTTTCATTCACCACCAGTCCCGTGACAATCTGCTGGTTTGAACGGTGAACATATTTTGTTTTGTAACTATTCAACTCAAAGCCTTCTTCTTTTATGATCTGCTTAACAGCAAACAGAGAGGGCTTGTCAGCGATATTGCCTGAAAATGTGATGTCATCGGCATATCGCGTATAACTTAATTTTCTTTCTTCCGCATAGGCAACAAGCCTAAAATCCAGCTTCGTTGCGCTCAGATTTGAAAGACAGGGACTCGAAGGGGCACCCTGCGGTAAACATCCAAATTGATAGGTTAATATCATTTTCTTATTTTGATGTGGAATATCAATACAGCAAGCCTTTGCGAGATCTATCGCTACCGCTTTATTATAGCCCAACATCCTAAATATTCCAAATACCCTATCTTCGGTGACGGATGCGAAGAAGTCTTTGAGATCATATTTTACAATGATTTCCTTGCCCACATGTGGTAGGGCATTGTCAATTATAGATTTCCCTTTCTGATAAGAGGTAACCTGTGAAGAGAAGTTTAGCTTATCGAGAATAAACTCTTTTATCCAGTTCTGGATCCGGTAAAGCTCAGGATTGGGCGCATCAATGTGCCGAAATCCGCCACGTTTCTTTCTTATCCTAAACTCATTATAGAATAACATCCTATTGTCCAAAATATCCACCACTGCACGATATTCCATCCCCATTGAAGCTGCCCAGTGCAAAGGCGAAAACAATACAGGTAGGCCAGCTTCCTCCAGGCGCCCTGAATATTTCATCAATCGCACTGTAAAATCCTCTGGCTTTCCAAGCTCCTGGGCCCATTCTAATAAATAATCTCCGTGAAATTCCACTTTTATCGCTACGCTATATACAGAATAATAACATCAATACAGTCCAAATAAAGATCCCCCTTTTTTATAGGAACATCTCATGAACCCAGCCCTAGTGGTACTGAGCTTTGCTTTCGCAAAATTCACTAGCGGTAATCGCTTCATTCCACGGAGATTACTTTTGGCATATATTTTACATTTGAATTTATCACCGTCTTACTATTTGCCGATTTAAACACCCAGATTTCCTGTAGGGCCTTCATCAATACCGACTCGCCTGCAGCTGTCACTTCCATTTTTCCAGTCAGATACCCCATCTGAACTCCAATGTTATGATATTCAGATAACTCATCACTCTTTAAATTCAAAATCAATAGTATTTTAGGCATCGGTAACTTTTTGTGCAACATCCTCATAATCCCTATGATTATAGTCTTTACCTGATTTCCACCCAAAATCCCCAATGCCTCAGGGGGAATTTCGAGCTGCATCTGGGCGGCCATATGTGCATTCTGCTGCCTGAATTCTTTTAGTCCCGCAAAAATATTCTCGCTGGAACGGGGAAAAAGCGGATTCCATTTTGATTTGCTTGACCAGATTATAGGCAGTGTATTATTGGGCGGTGCATAAGAAAAGGCCAATAATGCTTCCGAATGCTCATAACCCAGACTAAAATCATTGCCCTTTTCTTTAAAAAGATGCTTAGAAGCTCCATAATCCAATGTCAACTTCCTTTTTACCCCGTTCTGGGGCACGGTTGAAAAGAACAGATGGGCATCATCAAAGATCTTATGGTGAACCTCACCGATCAATTTTATTTTCGGTATTACAGCTGCTATATTTTGTTTGGCACTTTCCATGTAATAAACACCTGCCAGGTAAACCGTTTCCACATCATTAAATCCTGCAGGGGATATACTTTGTATGTACCTATAGTGTTTGATAAAGCTGTTTCCTGTCCCGAAAAAATCATCAAAGAACACGATAGAAACATTTCCATCAAACCTGGCTTCTTTTGCCAATAGTTTGTTGGATATATATTTCACCCTCTTAGTTCTTTCCAGCCTACTAAAAAGTGGGGACTTATTGATATAGTAACTAAAAAGAAAGGAACTCTTCCCAAATTTACCAATTGGGTAAAAATAGATCACATGCGACTGTGGAACCAGAAGATCCACTTGCTTTACCATTACATCAGCCCTAAATCTCAACTCATCTTCACCAACATAGGTTAGCCTCTCGAGTATTTCCAGCGCATCTATCTTATCCTCATCGTCAAAGTTATCCAGCCATCTGGCTATATCTTTTTTGGATTTTCTATTGTCAATCCGATTGACGATCAGATCGACTTCCCGATCGAAAACTGTTAATATTTCATTTGATATTTGATTAAGAGCCATAGATAAAACGAATGTATTTATTTTTTGGGAACAATAGAAGTTCCAAAAAAATATTTCTCAAAAAAAGTCTCCATGAATAAAAATAGCGGTTACCGTAGGGTAACCGCCAAACAATTTATTATTAAAGGGACGATGGTAATTAAAAGGATTAGGGAACAATATAATGCGTAAATTTCAGTAAAAGCAACCTACAATATCTTCTTCCAAAATGATCAGTACCACGATAAGGTGGTACATCTCACCCCCTTCAGGTTCACCGTCAATCGTCAGCATAGACGCTTGTTATAGTATTCTGGAAACATCTCCGGCACAAGACAGGCGAGCCCAGCACCAAACAGCACCTTCCTAATCCAAAGACAATTCATGTTTTTATAAAAAAGAGAAATTTAAAGGGATAATCTAGTTTATTGGAACATTGAAATCAATTGTTTCCTCACTCAAACATCGTTCATGTGTGCAGGCCTCCCAGGTCACTTTACCCCTTACCACTTTGATCCCGGCACCTATTTTCATTGTCTGCACAAAATCGACCTTATTCGCGTATTCATAATTGGTAATGCCTACAACTGCTGATGTGTAAATATCCTTCCTGCCTAATTCCCTTACGCCACCTACAAGCGTAATGCCTGTTTTTTTGTCAAAAACAATTTTTGTCGGTACCGCAATGGATGACTTAGGCTGTTTCTGCGCATATATATGCCAGCCTTGATCGATTACTGCCTGCAGATGGATCTCGACCATTCCATCAAGATAAAATTGTTAATAGCTGTCGTCGTGGAACCAATCGGTAAAGAGAATCTAAACACTTCTTATTTCGGGATATCCCAATTAAAGCGCGTGAATGTGTTCACTGTGCTTTTTCGAAGCGGAGCTAAAAAGTCCACCGCAGCGCTCGAGAGCCTGGCATTTGTTGCATTCTTCCAGATAAATATTCTTCCAGTCTGAAATGGATTTTCGGGTAAATTTCCAGAGACTTTCCGGCATCAGACACAATTGGCTGTTGTAGATGGATACATTTATGCGCTTGGAAGCTAAAAAATTTACTGCATCCTCAAGCGCAGGGGCATAGTCTACCGGATCTATCCAGAGTTTATCGATATTATATGGCGTGTAGCCTTGGTGCTCCAATCCCATAAAGGCGACATGTTCAACAAATGGAAGGTTTTTGTAGATGTACCTTGCAAGTTTACCCAAACGGGGAATAGTGAGGGAATGGATTACGATCCGTAGCTCGATTCTGATGCCACTATCGGCAAGATTATAAAAACCCAGCATCGTCTGGTCGAATGCCCCGGAAGCCTGCACGATATAATCGTGCATTCTGGCGTGATCGCTATAAAGCGGGATACCAAGCATAAGCTTATCCATACTTAACCCGGATAATGTTCTGGTCAGATTTCTGCTCGCAAAACTGCGACCGTTTGTTAAGCAGTGCACATCAGTACCGGGGAGTTCTTTTTGAATGAGTTTTAAAAGCTCAAAAAAGAGATCACCCATTAAGGTTGGCTCGCCCCCCGTGATACCGAGCTCCTGGCAGTCTTTTGGGATAAGTGGCAGAAGCTGACGGTGGATGCTATGGTGGTATGGGATATCTTCCCTGTCTTTGGGCGGTTGTGAGCACATCAGGCAGTTACTGTTGCAGCGTTCGGTTACCAAAAGTGCATTCTGGAAAGAGTCAACCCTATATAGGGTATTGATCACCCCATCAGAATTAATGACAACGATATCTCCCTCTTTAAGATGGTGCAGGTATGCAACACTGTTTACCAAAGGTAAACCCTGGGGCGAAACCAAGTTTTTCGAGCAGGTAAGTACACACAAAAAGCCGATCATGGCTTCATTGCCCTCTCCGCTATCAATGAGTAGAATTTTATTGCGGTCCGGGGAATACATATTCCTTGTTACCGCGCCAACAATTGACTGGCCTATATGCTGTGCCTTGCCCCTGGTTTTAAGTTCCATTAGTTTCCTATCCAGTTGTTAAATATGTTCAGGATCCGTTCATCACTATCCATGAGTTCAAACAGGTGGCTGATAATGCCCATATTTTTTTGGCAGAAGACGCTCGTTGGCCGGTGCCCTATGAGGTTTCCCTGGGTAGAATGGTTTAATACCGGATCTGATCCGCAATAAGTCTGAAAGGCGCAGTCACTACAGCCCGGAAGCGATTCATTTATGCTGAATTCTGCAAAGGTGAATGCCTTTTCCCCATAAAAAATATCCTCATAACTGGCAGTATCCAGATGACCGAGCTGGAAGGTATAATCATTCATTTCCGCAAGCATCCTGGCCTCATCGCTGGCATAGATATAGCCATCATAATTGAACACGATCACGTTGTTGATCATGCCGGCGGGTGACTGTAGATCTACATAGCCAACAGGAAAAGGGCTAAGGATTTTCTTGAGGATGATGCTGGCATAATCCTCCCTGAAAAAGTTTCCATTTAAATTATGTTCTATGATCAGATCCAGTCCTTTTTTATAGAATTCCAAAAAGCGGTCAGTATCGTATTTGTTTTTTCTGTCATTCTTGACCGCAAAACCAAAGGGACTGATCGGTCTTAAAAATATACTGTTGAACCCCTGGTTAATGTATTCCCTGACAATTTCATGGGGATAATCCAACGATAATGTCGAGGTTGTGGTCAAAGCGGAGACTGCATCATTCCCCAGTATTTCCCGGCACTGCCGGATGCCTGAAATGGCCAACTGATAGCTGTCATTTCCTTTTTTATGGCGGTTTTTGTTATGCAGAAATTCAGGTCCATCTAAAGAAGTGGAAATGATAATTTTATATTTTAGACAAAATTCAAGCATTTCCTTTTTCAAGGGTGCAAGGTTTGTACAGATTACAAAAGAGATCTGCTTTCCGATCTTTTGCGATTCAGCAGAAGCCCGCTCCACTGCATACATGATCTGATCGAAAGCCAGCAGTGCTTCCCCTCCCTGAAACTCCATGGTTACATGTGGATTAGGGGACCGCATCATCAGTTCAATCCCTTTATCGATGTGGGTCCGGCCCATATCGAAGGTATCCTTATCCTCACTTACCCGGGATACCTGACAATAATGGCAGGTATGTTCGCAGCGTAGGGTGATCACAAAAATGTGCAATGCGGTAAAATGGTCGAGGAAAGATTTTTTGGTGCGGTAACGCGTGGCTATTACCTCTAAAAGCGCAGGCACCCTGGTCTGCGAAATAAAAAAATTGGCGATCAGGTCTGCGTATAATTCGGAATCCTCCAAAGGATCCAGTTTCCGGTTGATGATCCGCCCGGCTGTACCTTTATCAACAATCAGAAAGTCCCCGATTTCATTGACAAGGACCTCCCGCCCGTTACGCAGGGCGATGAAACGGAAAGGTAATAAATAATAACTTTCGGTGTGATCATATTGGCTGATATCAAGAAATTTTCTAGACTTCCGCTCAGCTCCACTTACAGGTAGGGCTATCATGATAATGTGTTAAAGCCCAGAGAATCGCTGATCTGTTCAAGTGGAAAGTCTTCTTCCTGCTCAAAATTGGCAAAAGCTTTGGCTACAATAAGTGCCCTGATATCCCTAGTTTCTTCCTGCACGATATCGCGGAGCAGAAAATCATTCAGATCCTGTGGTATTTTATGTGCCAGGTAAACTTGATCGATTTCCTGCTGGCTTTTGTTTGTCATGGTCACAGAGACGAAATGCTCATCCACGGTTTCAAAATCAACTGTATAATCAGCAGTATACCAGTAAAAGCACTTTTGGATTACCTTATTGGAAAATATCCGTTTATCAATGCTAATCTGTACTGTATCGCTATCGAACTTTACCTTCATACTTTTCCTTTATGGCATCAAATATCATTTTTCCCACCACACCATTAGGCTTGTATTCATTTTGGGTCTGGAATTTTTTCACTGCTTCCTCAGTCTGTGGACCAAAATAGCTTGTCTGTGGTGTTGCGTATCCCAGTGCTTTCAGATATTGCTGAAGTTTAAGTACATCGCTGCCTTCGCAGCCCAGGTACAGAATCCTATACCAGGCGCTGCTACTGCCTGTGGATACCAAGGGATTTATTGTGCCGGAAGAGGTGCTTCTTGTAGTTGTTGAGGAACTGCTTCCGCTATTTCCCGATGATCCGCTGCTTCCAGAAGAAGATGAACTACCTGATGAGCGGGATGGCGTATAAGTTGATGGCGGCGTGTATATCGGTGTTGGATTATAAGTGGATCCTGAGGAAGAAGAATAATGGGAAGAATGCGAGCGGTGTGAGCTATGGGACCGGTGAGAGGTATGCATAAACAAAATACTACGCGCAGGATCATTTGCCAACAACTTTAGCATAAGTTTGGGTTTCAGTGTTTTCTTTGCTATATCCACGTGATCATTGGATACAGGTAACAGAGCTGAGGTATTTTCCATTGGAATAGCTTCAGCATGATTGGTAGTAAGTGAGGCCATAGAGGCGGTGATCACTGCAAATGTCTTTTTTGCAAGATCTAATAATCCTTTTTTATGTTTCATAACAATATATCGTTATCGACGATAAAAAGAAACATAGAATCTATTTTCCCGTCAGGGAAGGAAGAAATCTGAGGAGCGTTTCTTTAGAGCGTTTTGTTAATCTTGGTGCTAAAGTAATATTTAGTTCAGAGATTTCAAATTTTATAGGTGTTATTACATTTGTTGTGCCCATTGTAATGTTTTTTTCTAAGGGGGGGGGGGTAGCCATGCATAGATATGTACTGGAGAATTTAGAAATGATAGTTTGTGGGTTTGGCATCAAAATAGAAAGCAACAGTTGAAAAAACTGTGGAATGCGCAGAGCTTTTGTATTAATGCGCACACTGGGCTAGACGTTAATTATCATTTATTTGAATCTGATAAAATCAACCCCATGTACAGTAACTTAACCTATTTATTGTATTCAAGCGATCCCTGCCATCTGGCGCTATAACCCTAGGAAAGAGAGCGCTATTTTAACGGAATGCATACATGATACTATTTCGATTAAGTTCGTCTATTATCAGCATAGCTTTATGATGAGTAGCCCCGGCATTGTATACAAGATGGCTGTAAAGATTGGCATATTCATTATAAATGCTTGTTGCAAAAATCCCTGTATCGTCAGTTCCTAGAACAATGGGTGGAACCGCCCCTCCCTGATCTGCAAGTTTAAACCAATTCCATAAATGATAGCAGCTATAGTCAGTATAATGTCCAATTCTAACATTACTGGTTGGCAGGGTTTCAATTACAACCTCTTTCTTATGCATCACACTTAAGACAGCACGCTGTAACGTATTTATGGCCTCAGCATTTAGCAAACCAAAGGATTTGATCTCAATGGGTTCATTATACCGGTTTTTGAAAAAACTGTTATGGTAGTTTTCAAGTACGTTTATACATTCAGTATCCAAATTGGCAGAAACGATGGTCTCCCACTCCTCTTTATTATATACTGGAGTTTTCTTCGCTTGCTGGATTTTCCCTGCAAAAACCAAAATCGGACAGTATTTTCTGGCCAACCAAGCGTCGCGAAGGGTTTTGACCGAAGGATTAGAGAAATATATCTCGTGGTAAATTTCCTGAATTTCATTCGCAAGCGCAGGTAGAAGGTAGTGCAGACTAATGATATTAGCCTCTAAGATAAGGTGATAGGTAAAGACCAGATTATCCAGCCATTCTCCCCTTCGGATCAGAATCTCTGATCCCATAACCGAAAACCAATGTTCAGGTGAAATACCGGTGGCAGTTGCGTGCCCGATCCGGTCTCCAGGCCCCAATCCTGTAAATTCAATTGCTTCATAAACAGCTCTTACGCCACTCAATATGTGGTAAAAATCCTCTCCCGCATGAAAAGTAAAATGCCGGATACCTCTATTTCTTAGAAACCTGAATACTGGGCCGAAGACTTCTGGAGGAGTATCAAATTCATTTGCGGCAGCATCTGCCCCGGTAATTTCCAGACCCTGATAGGTTTTATGGTTTGCTATCACATAGGCTAATGACTCAGCTCTTTTCCAAACATTTTTCCTAAGTGCTTCAAATCTGATCAATTTGGATTTGCTATCATCGGGTCTCTTGATAAAATGCGCAATAAGTTTTAGTGACGGAAGTATAAAACCTGATGACGGACTATTATGTATACTCTCTAAATGCAACTGTTTTGAGATATAACTTTGAAGAACTTTCCATCCACTGCTGATATCGCTGAGTTGCGCCAGGGTCTGTAGATATTCTTCCTTGGGTGAAATCCGTCCTTCCAGGAAGGAAATATTACGAAGTTCGTTTCCGTGCATCTGAAAAAAGCGGTGCATATATTTTTTTTCACTATGCTCTCGAAGTCCATTTAAAGTATGTTTCTGAAATTGCTCGAACCCATATTGATGCTGCTGCTGCACGAGCAATCTATTTGCCAGCCCCAGGATCAACAAATAGAAATGATAGAGTGAGCTAATCAGACTGTCACCTGTATCTATTAAATACCTGGTTATCATCACGTGCATCAATGCTTCAATCGGCATACTGAAATGGCTATCTTCGTTGTCTCCAATGAGTTTGGCAAAAGGGTTTTTATAACTTCCCCAAGAATCAGTTCCACTTTTCTTGTCCAATATCTTAGCCAATAGTTTTTTCTTTGTACCCCCCTTATAAAGATCCAGATTGGTTTTGTAAATGAAGTCAAAGAATATTGATCTCAGACGCTGAGCTATCCTTAGCAGATGCAAAAATTTTACAGGATCAAGTAAACTGGACTCCTGCTCCAACTGTTCCTTAACTTTTGGGTACTGCTTGTAGGCTTTTTGTAACTCAATGAAAATCTTGTCGGGTTCTCGAAGGTAATCCTGCCAGCTTACATCCGTTTCCGTTGCACCATTTAGATGTACATGCAGATCATAAAGGCCTTTTTTATCCTTAACGTAACTATCTAATTGCGGTATGAGCGGATAAGGCAATGCTGTATACCTAAAATTGCGTATGATAACATCTTTAAAATACTTTCTCAGTGTCGGTGGTTCCAAACTTAATAGCGGCCGCTTGACCTGTAAAAATACTGCCTGTATATATAGGGGAGGCATATAAGTGAGCAATTTCTGCCAGTTATTGATCTGTTCGGGCTTCACGTAAATTCGGTTCCGATCCAGCAACAGGAATTGGTCAGCTAGGGAAAAAGTTCCCTTTGATAAAAGTTCACCTAAAGTTTTTAGTCCAGAAAAACTTCTTTCCTTCATCAGGTGATAATACTGATCCGGTATTGAATTATCTTCCCGCCTTTCAATCAAGAATAATCGCCGTTTGACATCCTCCAGGTTCGCAAGGGTGCCTTCACGATAATTTTCAAGTGATTCGTTATCAACAAGCAGATTTTTCAGTATAGACTGGATTACCATACAATATTGTTGAGATGGATATAGTCCCTAAACTCCCGGATCTTACCTGAAGTATCATCATCATTTCCAAAAATGTCAAACAAATGTTTTTTGATTAACTTGTTTCGTTCCGTTGTTTCTTTGCGTTCCCCATTTAAAAACCAGTCATATTGGGCATTTCTCTCAATTATGATATTAACAAGGGAATCTAATCTCGCATTCCTGCCACCAGATCTGTTTACAGTCCTGCCTGGAAGGGCAACTCTGTCTAGCAACCCAAAAACTGACTGCTCTGGCAAAAACATAAACTCTCTCATCAGGCTAAAATTCCGTAAAGCCCGCATCAAATCATTTGCTTTTGGATCAAGATATCTATGAAGCAATGGACAGGAGATGATCCATTGAGATAATCCTAACTTCTTGCGTTCGTCGTCTCCTCCAATTTTATATAGGTTATTGATGAAGATAGCATCGCTATGGGCTGTGTTATTAATATTGATATTTTTAAATGGCAGATTCTCTTTAATATCCTCAATGAGTACAGCATTCATAAAGCTCACGATTTGAGAATGAAAAATCTGTCCTAGCGAGTTATTATCTTTAGGCTGGATATTTTCCAGGGCATAAAAGAAGCGTGTTGATATTTTACCAAGAAGATATGGCGGAATTGCAATTCCATCGAAACGGCTTTGCCAATATATCAGCTCCTTTGCAAGACGGCTTTCTTCTTCATTAACAGAACTAAAGTCCTCTACCCACTGGTACTGCTCGTCGATGCCTGATCCCCGGCTGGAAAACTCCGGCATAGTGTAACTTCTCACTTGGGAAAGCTCTTGTAAACCTTTCATAATTGCATTTTCTGATCCTCCCCTTCCTATTTTTAAAAGTTCTGCAATACTAGCCAGTAACGTGTAAAGTGAGTAACAAGGGATACTTTTATTCCTTATAGCATATTTGGATACAGTTAAAGGAATATATCCTAAAATCCTTTTATCGTAAGAGGTGTCCTGAAAAACGAAGTCTATTCTGTCAGCAAGTTTTGATGCAGCTTCTTTTTGGGGATCACCTAAAGCTTTTAACGGTATCGTGCCTGCCCAAACTGCCGAGGTTTGAGACTGACTATTCAAAAATCCCCTAATGTATGCAGTCATCAGGCCGCTAATGTCTCTGAGTACTCCATCTTGCCTTATACCTGAGAATTTCATCAGACCATTAATAGAAGGCCTGGTCGTGGACTGACCATCATTTAGGTATGCTAAACTGCTATGTAAATTTCTGGTATAGCCAATTCTGATAAAGTAATCGAAAACCAGTGCTGGGTTTTCCTTGAGGAGGCGTGTATAAACAAAGCTCAATGCGACCAAACAGGCATTCAAAGATTGATTTTCGGCAATCGGCTGGAGCTGGTATCCTTCCATAAGATACCGCTCCCTAATAAGTAAATCCAGGATTTCAATATTTAAAAAGTTCGCATTTCCCTGAATTTTTGTTACTTCAACACGTCTATCATATAGCTCACTTATAAAAGCTTGTTCTTCTCCATGAGCCCTTCTGGCACTACTTTTTTCATCGTTAAGTGAAAAAAGCCGGATCTGTGTCCGAAGGGGCAAGGCAAGTAAAAAACTTGAGAAAGCACGAGACTGAAAACTATTATTGATCCCCAGATCTTGCAACATTGCGGTATACGCTTCCTCGATGCTTTTCTCGCTACTACTAGTCTTAATTCTGATATCTAGTTTTGACCCGTAGTTTTTCTTCTCCGCAAGACTTGTCAAGTGGAGTCGACGTTCTGGTCTCGCAATTTTCTGTAGATACTGTCCTTCCAGCTCGGTTATGATCGAATCTACATATTTATCATCATTATTGGCTCTGCTAAAAACGGTATGAAGATCTTTATTCAGATTTTTTCTGATGCCCAAAGAGAACAATCTTAATTCACCACTGATGATTGTAATCAATCTTGACGAGGTAAAATATTTACGTATGGTCTCTAAAACAGGCCATCCACGCTTAAAGTCAATATCAATATCATCGAAAACTATTAAGAATGCTTTCTTTCCCAAAATCCCTAAGGCCTCATTTACGAAAGCGTGGAAGTTCTCCTCAAGATCTTGGGCAGAGGATACTGCTCTTATTCCCCTATCCATAATGAACTCAGGGTCTTGCCAACTCTGTTCATTCAATCCGGTGCCGACCCCATCAATCGATGGAAGCCCATCGGCCAACATCTTCATCCTAGCTTCCCATGCCAGTTTACGCCGATAATCTGAATCCAAGGGGTTACACTCGTTCACATCAAGCTTAGCTTCCACAAGTTTTTTTATTGAGGCAATGACATTTAAAAACACATGCCCTTTCTCTTCAATAAGCGTCGGGTCAATGATTTTCATCACTTGCATCTCAGTTTTTTGGAAACTATTGATCAAACTTAAAAGAAAGGATGTTTTACCACTTCCTCGTGTACCCAGAATAGTCATGGTTTCATGAAGTCGCTCCTTAACATCTTCTTCAGCTTTTTCCAGCCTTTCGTTGATCCAAGTAGTTGCAGTTAGTAATTCCTGCTTATGAACCAGGTCAGCTGGCTTAAATCCTTTAGCATTATTGCTGTTTGATATGTCAATAACAACTGATGAATATTCATCTGATCTCTCGGATGATTGTTTTTTTTGAGGCATTTAGATTATTTTAAGAGTTTAATTTATTCTTTATCAGCACTCTTTTTTCTATCAAATATATTTTGATAGATTAGCGCATTAAATGTTCATTGGAACAGTTTTCTAAGTTAGATAATTCTCTGCATTTTCAAAACGAGTTCTGTATTATTCCCAGATAGCGGTGCTACATGCATTTCTTTTCCTGTCAACCAGAAATATCCGATTATAACACTACTGGACCAGTCTATGTAGATTAAAATACTCTTTTTAACCGCGGTCGTTTACTTCGAGTTTTGCTGTTTTATGTTATAAGATGATTTACGCGATAACTCTTTATCACAAAAATCGCTTTTTCTATGATTGATTCTTTGAAATATCCGTATGATTGAATTAATTCCGAAGTGCTTTCAATTTGTCAAATAAGCTTTATACTAATGTTGTTATTCAATAGCTAGTTCTAAGAGTTTTTCGTTAATTTCTACAGAGGTTCGCATCGGATTGGCAACTAAGCCGGTTTCTATCCAGTTAATCCCATCAAGATAGTCAGGAGTTTTATTGGCTATTAACTTTAAGTTGGATTTAATTTTTGAAGTGTAATCCGAAACTATTTCATCTAACCATTTTTGTTCAATATGCGAAGAAAGCTTAAGACGCTGCTTATACTCGGTTAATTTCCATAAATCAAACAGGCACGAGGCTAGCATCTCCTTATCCTTGTCAATAGTTACTTCCGACAGAGAAATACCCGGTATATCAATTATCATTTCTTTATCAGGGATCTGGGGAAGGGGACTTAGGTTGTCAAAGTCGAAATCATATCCATCCAGATAACGGTTAATCTGTATAAAAAATTCTTTCTGCACTCTGAATGAACCAACCGTTATACCGTCTTTAACTCGTACAATAGTAAAGAAATCTGCAGGAAAATCAGCTAACGGCGCCAAATGAATGAAAAGTTCCTGCATTTTTTCAGGATTAGATAGATCGTTTCCTTCGACGGCGAAAGATGCATAAGTAAGTGTATATGTTTCTTTAAGCCGAACAGGTGAATAAAACCTGAAATCAGTGGTTTCGTTAAGCTGCTCTAATATTGACCGCAAAGCAAGTACGTTTTTGTATTCTTGTGCTTTCCACCAATCAGCTACAGCCTGTTTTCCCACGCGAACTGCTTTTTTTGTCTCCAGTGGAATGTGGGCTACATAGTACAACATAGTGTGATGAAGTCTATGATGTAGCTCGATTTCATCTTTCATCAGATCATCTGTTTGAAAATAGGGAAATGAACCATTCTCGATCTCTAAAAATGCCCGCTGCATGTTAGTTAGGTTTAAAACTGCGTCCTTAAAATTTATTATTACGAGGTTTTGCTTTTGCTGATCCTCTACAATAAAGAGATTTGCAATTTGCGCCCTTACGTTAGCTAGTGCTGACAGCCATTTTTTTACCGTTTTTTCCTGTTCTGCATATTTTTCAATTCTGAAAGACTTCCGTTGAAAGCTAGGGTATCTCTTGGAGGAAGCATATTGTAAGGTTAAATCTCTGCCAACCGAATCAATATGAATAGCATGAACCTTTGCTTTTTCTCTTTTTCCCTCAATAAGGGCTTCTATATATTGTGAGATATTTTTGATATATTTTAGATTTATCTTTCTGAATTCTATCATATTAGATTGCCATTCGTATGCCGAGCTTGCTTTATAATTGTCAGAAATCACAGAAATCCATATCTGGTTTAGGTGAACATCAAAGTTATTCGTGATATTTTCTGGCGGCATCTGTTTATGAGCATTCTGCAAGACTGCAGAGACCAGATCAGCATTGGGAAACGGCAACATGATGGCGTCTGTGCAATAACGTTGATATCCAGGCAGAAAAGCATAGACCTCACTTATGCGTTTAACACTAAGTTCGTTTGCTTTTTCGGCCTGATCTCCAGTTATGATATATTCCATCATCAACTTATTTCCATCCTCATACAATGTTGGTGTGTCCGTTTTCACCTTTAGACAACTAAAGATTTGGTTTTTATGTTTTTTTAAGAAATCTCCGTATTGGGTTGGCTGTTGTATCCGTAAAGTACTAAAGATTTCGAATGCCTGCTGAAAATCCATATTCTCCAATAAATTTAGCAGTTCGTTCGTATCCATATCAAGATTGATATTGAATTCTATATCAAGTTTTTTAAACCACAATGTCAAGAATTCCAAACCAATGAATGATTTATTTTTGGGTTCGCGGGCTTTGATTGCTGTCGAAAGTGCTTTTGCGAACCTATAAACATCTGTGTCTGTTATACTAAATGCGCTCAGTCGTTTCTTTTTGGCCAATAGATGGCCCAGCGCAGCCTGCATATCTGAAGGTAAAGTATCGACGAGATTTTCGAATGCATTAAAATCGAGAAAGGGAATACTGTTCATGATGAACAGATCAATTCCACCAGATTCAAATGCTTCGTTAAAAACTGCACGGTTGTTGATCCAGTAACGTTGGGGCTCGCTATGAATCACACCGTCAAGGGCAATTACCATTTCTGAATAATCACCGTTCGAAAGGTAATTTGCAAAATGATTGTAGAATGTTTTTGCTTGCTCGGGCTGGAGCAGCAGAGGAGCATTTATAAAAAAGTCATACCGAAGGTCTTCATTGATCAACGGATATATTTTAATCAGTGTTTCATCAATTCCTACAAAATGATGTAGCAGGTCTGTCAGATGCTGAGAACGTACAGGATGCAAGCCAATTACATTTTTGTGATCAAAGCTTACAAAATATTCGTTTTCCAAGGATTGAAGTACTTGGTCACGATCTGAATTAAAGCCAATAGTATCATTGACGTAGCTAAGCAGCTTTCTGGTTTCAATAGTGAGTTGTAAACAATCCGCCAGGGCTACGATACGCAATATTTCTATTTTAGCCTTGGGTGAGTCATCTTTGTTTAGTGTTTTGATTTGGTAGGCAAGCCGCTCGTGGATCATTTGGCCCCTGGTGAGCAAAAAGGTATATTCGATCAACAAGCCTTTGTCTTGAATGGTCTCCCAAATAGGTTCCCAGGCATGGATTTCCGGGCTGGTCTTGCCCTTGGACTTTAGCTGTAGAAAAAGATCTTTAGCTTCTGCATAGGTCAAAAAGATATCAATAATCCTCATGCTCAGCCTGGAAAGATCCGCACCATATCTTTGCCAGTCTTCGTGGCGGCTTGTAATCAGGTATTTTATCGGGAGATTAGAAGTTCTATCTGCAAGCATGCCCCAATCTTTGTTTTGAGCCGATAAACCATCTATGACGATCACTGGAAGTCGTCCCTGTTGAACTTTAGACGTAATGAGTTCTGTTAGGGCATTTACCTGATCCCAACTATTGCAGCTGTTTAGTTGATAAATATGATAGATTGGATCAAGACTTGAACTGACCTGCCACGCCACAGTTGATTTACCCTGGCCGCTAGATGATCTGATTATACTTATATCTGTGGTTGCAAAACTTTCAAAAACCTCTTTTTCCCATTTTTTCCTTCGTGCAGGGAGGCCATTTGCGATGTGAATGGGTCTACATGCTTTGCCATCGAAATAGTCGTTCAGATCTTTCCCGGTTTGTGGAGTGAAAGCTATTTCGCTAAGCCACTCATTTTTGAGTGCTTCATTTACTGGTGCCTTAGAAAAAGTATCACGAACCTCAATAAATAAATTTGCTAGATCGCTATAGAAAATACGCTTTCTTTCTATAGACCAGTTAAAAACATAATAGAACAAGCTTCTTAAAAAAATATTTTCAGTTCCAACATTCACGTTCCATTTCGCCCTCAGTTCTTGTAAAATATTATCCATCAGTGTCTCTACGTCAATTTGTTCAAAGGATATACTATTTAGAAAGCGTATCGAATCTATGTTCTTTGATGCAGGTTGTGCATTTAGTTTCTCTATCCAATATGTAAGGTTATTACCGGTTAGGTTTCCTGAAGCAAGTGCTGATAGAATCCCCTCTTTTATATTCATGTTGTGAACAAGCTTGAAACAGCTACTAGGATCAATGGCATATACCTCCAGAAAGTTTTGGAGAACACCCATTGACCAAAAGGCAGAAGCGTTCAAATTATTCTGAGAAGTCTTTAACTGTATATATTGGTTCGAATCGAGTTCAAGCTGAGGAGTATTAAGATCAAGATCCTCGATGCCTTCAAGGCGGATATGCTTGTCCGTTTGATCAATTTCGAGGTATTCCAGGATTTTAAAGACCGAATAAATAACTTGAAAATTGATCCCACGTAAGTTGATAGCACCTCCCGTTCTCTTTTTTGCTAATTGTTCAAGGTAATTTAATGATAGTTGATTTTGCTCATTTTTGTTCTTCATAATAAATTGATGAGGCGTTGGCCGTTGATAAAACGGTGATTAAAAAAACTCTAAGCTACAAATTATCGTCCTCCAAATTATCTTTTAGATTCGGAATAACTTGGATAAATTTCATTCTCTTAAGAATTTGAACTATGGTTGTAAACAAAAAGAACTTTACCCTAATTCATCCCTAACCCCGAAACTCGGCGGGAGAAAAGAAAGACACTCGAAACTCAGTTTTTCCTGCTTTTAGTAAACATTTGATTGAAGGAATTATAAAAAATTAGGGAGGATAAAGAAATCATCAAGCACAGATGGTAAAAAACTAAAAGAACGTTAGAAAAGCATTTATTCCAATGTTTCCCGAGTGGCTGGAGATATTATTTTATTAATTTTGCGGCACAACTTACTCATTCATAAATAGCCCAAAAAACAATGCACTTACAGTACGCTTCCGATCTGCACCTTGAATTCCGGGAGAACAAAGCCTTCCTCAAAGAAAACCCGATCCAGCCAAAAGGCGAAATACTGGTACTGGCAGGAGATATCATACCCTTTACCCTGATCGATAAGTACCCGGACTTTTTTAACTACATGGCCGACAATTTCCAGCAGACCTACTGGATACCCGGTAACCACGAATACTACCACTTTGATGCTGCCGATAAAAGTGGTCCGTTTAGTGAAAACATCAGGAGAAACGTATGCCTGCTGAATGACGAGATGGTCGAACTGGATGGCGTGCACCTGATTTTCTCCACATTGTGGTCCAAAATAAGCCCGCAAAACCGGTGGCATATCGAAAATGGCATGAGCGATTTCCACCTCATCAAATATAAAGGCAAACGTTTCTCCGCTGAAGCGTATAATCAGTTGCATGAAAATTCCCTTGCTTTTATCGAAAGCCAGCTGGCAATTGATAACGAAATGAAAAAAGTAGTGGTCAGCCATCACGTACCGACCTACCTGAACTATCCACCGCAGTATAAAGGCACCGTATTAAGTGAAGCTTTTACGGTTGAACTGTTTCCGTTGATGGAGCAGCTGCAACCCGATTACTGGATCTACGGCCACCACCATGTCAATATCTCTGATTTCGGGATTGGCAAAACGCAGCTGATCACCAATCAGTTGGGCTATGTCAGCTACGGTGAACACAAACTGTTCCAGACCGATAAAACCATCATGCTCTAAAGAATCCTAAACTGGTAAACCGGATTTTGCACAATAAACCAAAACCATTTATGACAACTAATCCGGTTTATCATAAAATCACAAAAAAATGCCCGGCCAAATGACCGGACACCCAAACAAACCTGAAACCAACCTTATCTCCCCTTTTTCTTCTCGCTGACCTTTACACGGATCTGCTGCGAAATCGCCTTCGCCTCCTGCAGCGCTTGGCGGAGCCTGGTACCGGCCGCCCTATTCCCTTTACCAAAAAACTTCCGTGCATCTACCTCTGCACCCAATACCACCTTTTTCAATGAATCAAATGTTTCCATAACAATAGTTTTATAGATTAAAAAAACCAACCAGATCAGCCGATTGTCAACCCGCCCTGCTTATCCAGGCTAAGCTCACTTCCACCTGCTGATACAATACTCACCCTGTATTCAGCCTCAAACTGCGCCTGCTTTAAAAGCAGCCAGCCCACATCCTGGGAAAGGTTATCCATCTCTGCCACAACCACCATATCCAAGCGCCCAACCGAATTCTGCACCATCCGCTCCAGAATATGCCAGGACAGACTTCTCTCGCCTTCTTCACATAGCACCACTCTTAATTCGATATCATTCTCTTTGCAATAATTATAGATATTTTCGGACTGATGGTCGAGATCATGGGGATCCCCAGATTGCGCAGTTCTCGCATAACCGATAGCAACCGGTACTTTCCCTTCCATAGTATATAGTCAAACCCTAATAATAACCGATCACCAAACACACTAGCAAAAAACCAGGACCAATCAGCCACCAATACCCATACCGGCTTCCTGTTCTTTCTCCATGTTTTTGCTTTTGTCCTGCCCGGCGTCAAGCAAAGCGGCCAACGATTCTTTGGTCATAAACAGCTCGCGCTTTTCCATCTTGCCCTCTGGTGTATAAAAATTCACTTTGCCATACCTCGGAACCGCCTCCAGCAAAAGCTTCACGGGCTTCCCATCCTTTTCCGTACTCACCAGAGGCGTCAGACCATTGCGCAGGTCAGCCTCCAGTTTCTCCCTTTTCTCCGGCACAGCCAGTTCCCCGATCTTATAATTGTCCAGCACCTTGGGCAGATCAAAACCATACTGCGGATCATGGTACTGTTGTAGGTTGAAATTCCCATTTGCCCCAACGCCTTTATCCATATCGAACTTCACCCAGGCCGAATAAGGTTCGCCCGAGAGAAAGTTCACCAGGTCATTGCGGTAAACAGCATATCCCTGAATCATCTGCGCAGCCTGCTGCACGGTGAATCCTTTTCCACGGTCCGGCCACAGCGTTTGCGAAGCCGGTTTGCCATAAAAAGTCCCCCTGAATTCCTTCGTCACAAAATTCACCTTTCCCTCTTCCATTGTGGCCAGGGTCTGTTTGTTCGCTGCATCTTTACCGACCGCCAGCTCGCCCGCCCCCTCGCGCTTTTTAAAAACCTCGATAGCCTCGGTCACCAGGTCGTACTTTTTCACCGTAGCGGCCTGCCCGTCCTTTCCAGGTGAAATGATCAGATAATGCTGGTCTTTCTCCAAGGGTTTTGCCAGGTTATGGGCAACGGTAAACTTATTGAGGAAATAATACTCGGATTTACTGGACTGCTGCAGGTAAAACTGCACATCCACCTGCCCCCTATTGGCAGGCATCACCTGATGCACCGTAAATTTAGGCGCACCTGTTTTCATCAGTTCCTCCATTTTGGCAATGGTCTTTTCACTCGCACCGAGCGCCGCCATTTCCTCCTTCCGGTCTTCTAAATTGTTCAAATTCATAGTTTTTGTTTTTATTGATGTTTTAGGATTATTTATTTTTACAAAACGATCCGACCTAAGCTCCGCTTTCTCCAGCGCGTTAAGCTGGTAGATCATGTCACCGATCGGAACCGCGATATGCCAGTTAAATATCTGCTGGTGCGCTTTCTCAAATGCATGGGCAGAAGCATTATCCGCAAAGCAGAAAAGCTCAAATTTTGACGAAAGAAGTTGGTCACTATCGTACACCACCCAGTGACAGCCCAGTGAGACCTGTTCTTTCAGATATTCCCTGATTTCAGCCGCCAGGCCCAATTTACCGGTCAATTCAATCATAAAAAGTATCTTATCTACCCATCTGCAACTGGTTTTCTTCCCGCATATCCAGCTGTTGATCAGCTCCCAGCCCAAACGAAGGTTGAGCTTTTACCGGCACCAACATATCCTTGAGCTGCTCAAAAGCAATTTCTTTTTTCCCTGAATCAAAGAATTCCAGCCTGTTTTCAAAGGGATCAGCCCGGATATAAAATTTATCCTTTCCGGGAACATTAATCTCCATCCTATTGCCCTGCTCCAGCCCCCCCAATACCACCCCATTACTGACGGCGTAACATTCCAGCGCAATGGCATGGTCAAGCAGTTGTTTTTTCAGGTCATATTCCTGCCCGGTACCCCAAGAATATAATAACGGTGACGAAGAAAATTCTTTAGCGGTATCATTTACCTTTACCCAGCATTTTCCCAAATTACCATCCAGGCCCTGGTATTGTTTCAGTACCGCCCCACCCCGAAGCAGGTTTATTACCTCAACAAGATCAATCCCGGCTTCCCTAGCGAAGAAACAGCTATGTTCTGTTCCATCTTTTCCCAGCATCCGTCCGTTAAAGCCGCTAAAGCGGTATACACCAATATCTTCCCTTTCAAAAGAAAGCTGGAGTGATAATTTCTCATCGGTATTTAAACCACGAACCACATCCAATACAATACGCTGCCTTTCATAATCAAGCCGCTCCTCTAACTTTAAACCTATGCCACCCAAACCCAGTGATGAAAGTTCATCTTTAAGCGAACTGATATTTTCTTCCCGGAGCCTAAAGAACCGCGACAGGTGTACGCTCCTATCAACCACAACCGCTTTAAGCCTCAAAAAAAACTGTAAGATGGGATTGGGATAAAGCGCTTTGCGGAGCTTAGCAGTGACAGAGCGCAGCACCTGAATATACAGCCGTTCCATTTCCGATGGCCTGACCGATACCCTAAATAGCCCCTCGGACAAAAACCCATATTTCAGCTTTTTCATTTTACGCTCGTCAACGCCAGTGCCCATAAGCCCCAAAAGCGATTTCTGCCGTTCTTCCCAGGCCAGGTACAACTGCTCGGCCCTATTGATCCCCGGATCCACAACCTAACGCAGTTTTAATTTATTGTCACGCAGCAGCACTGCCTGCCCGCCTTTCAGCTTTACCTTGACCTTGCGTAATTTCTTGGTTAGCATAGATTTCGCTGCATCAATTCCCGCTCCCGCGACCTGCGTCACCAGAGACTGATCGAAGGTATTCAGCGCCACTTCCCCAACCGCGTTCCCTGCCCCATCGTTCATGGTTTCAGTCAGCACCGCTTCCGGTGCATCCAGGCCCAGCATGCCATCATAACTGTACAGGGATAAATCGGAGGGAATAATCGCATTGCCCAGCCGGATCTGTTTGATATCCAATAGCAGCCTTTGGTTAGTGATCCTGCAAGCCCCGAACAGTTCATGCCCTTTTGGGATCAGTACCCCGTTTACACGCAAAGTATCCAGCAATAAAAGTTTGATCGTTGCGCCCTGTACCACTTTTTTATCCGATGCAATCACTGCAGGGATCGCCTTAAACAAACTATCGGTATTCACTTTTTTCTCCACCGCCATTTTCTGCTTTACGCGCTCGGGATGCTGGATATCGATGATGTTCTCCATCATCGCGTTCAGCTGCTTCATCTCCGGATCATCACCTGCATTTTTATTCTCCTGCATCATTTTCATCAGCGCCTCGAGCCTGTCCACATCGTTTTTCATGTTGCCCGAACCGCTAGCACTAGAAAGACCATAACCCGAACGGACACCTCCCGCCCCACTAACCTCAACAGAATTCCCCGCAGGTCGGTCAATCTCACGCTTTAAAGCTTCAAGTTTTAGCGATATCTCACCGGTCTGCTCCTCCTGTGCATTTTTAAAGCCTAAGTTCTGCGCCATACGGGAAAGCGAAGCTGATCCCCTGCTGGCAGAATCACGTGCCGCCTGCTCATAAAAAGCCATTTTATCTACCGGTTGCTGCTTTTTGATCGTCGCATCAGGCAATGAAAAATCCACCTTTCCCTTATCGTTAACCACATCTTCTGACACCTCTTTCCCACCGCCCAGCATAAAAAAGCCCGTAGTCAGTACAGCTGCTGCCAGCAATGGCAAAAAGATCAGCAGCACTTTCTTTTTGTCTATTTTTTTCCTGTTTTCCATTTCAATTGTTTTATAGGTTAATAATTTATTGCAGAAAATTGAGCACAGCAGATAGGATCAGATACATGCAGTAAGCGCCGCACAGCGTGATAAAGCAGGCAAAAAACAGCTTCATTCGAAGTTTTGAAATGCCTTTGGTTTTCATATTCAGGAAGGTAGCTAACCGCTCCTGCACCCGAAGTATCCTGCCCGCTAAACGGAATGAGAGTTCTTTTTTATTCGTTGGCCGGGCATTTTGCCCGCCTACAGGAAAAGTGCCCTCATGTACACTGTCTAAATCCTTCGGTAGCCCACCAGTCCTGCGCTTAATAGCATTACTCCAGATCTTCATGGCTGTTCCGGTTTTAACTGTTCAGCCCTGTTCTCCAAAAGCTCAAATTTTCTGATCAGAAAACCATGGGGATTGTTATCCGTCTGGTTCTTTAAATCATCTACCACTCCTTGGCTGATGAGTTTCCTGTAAACCGTGGATGAAGACCTTACCAACTTCTGCGTAGCAAAACACCTGAAAGGATATGGAAAACGGTCCACATCAAGCTGTATGCTGTCTACGGTAATTTCCTGGGATATATTTGCCGCAATGAGGTTATTGTAATAACCGTTCTCCTGAAAGTTATCATACTGCTTTTTGGCCGATTCATCGGCGAGGTAAAGTGCCCTGGTAACGCTTGCCTTGATCGCCTTATCATCAGGAACCAGGGCAAAGAAATACTGGTGGAAAGTGCGGATATGGTCACGCAGTTCCACCGGCAAGTTGCTCTTGCGGTCAGATGCCAATGCAGTCAAAAGCTTACCATTATATAATATGTATATGCGCTGGTCCTTTAGGTTGTAAAAGCGGTAATACTCGTAGATCGCAAAACAGCTGATCACCATACAGGCCACGATCAGGAATAAACTAAACAGGCGTATATGTTTGAAAGCAGTATCGATATTTTTGAATTGGCTGAACATAAAAATTGAATATTTGATGAATAATTACCCTTCATTCGTAAGGCAGGGGCAAGCCCTGCACCTACGTACGTACCTACCTGCCTTCAATACGCTTTTGTTGGTGCGGATTATCCGGGAAATAATCCCCTTGCGCACCTGACGAAAAACTCTGTTTCAAATTTCGGTAACCATCACCCAATGCATCCGCTGCCATGCCCCCGCCGGATCTGGCTGCCTGGCTTCCGGAACGCGTGGCAGAGGACACGATCGAATTCACTTTCTGTAGGATCGTATTTCCGCCTCCCGCATGCACCACATAGTTGGCCACATTGGGCACGCAGAAATAACCCACGATTCCAATAATTAAAAATATAAGGTAAGCGGTATCTAAACTCGAAAAGAAGGTATCCCCCTGCTGCTCGATCTCCGAAAGATCCAGTTTCAGCATATTTTCCTGCACTTTGCCCAGTATACTTGAAAAGATATTACAGATCGGAAGCCATAGAAATATGTTCACATACCTCGCGATCCATACCGTAAGCGTATTCTGAAAGCCATCAAAGACAGCAAATCCAAACACCAGTGGTCCGAGTATCGCCAGCACGATCAGAAAAAACGTACGCACGGTATTGATGCAAAGCGCAGCCGCTGCATATAGGATCTCCAGTACTTCACTCAGCCACTGCTTGATCGAATTTCTGAAATTATAGGAAGCCTTTGAAATATTGAATTCCAGCCCACGTCCCAATCCATCTAAAAATGTTTCTTCTTCGCCGTTGGGATCCTTTGGATAAGCATATTTATGCCATTTATCCATATCACCGCTACCCTCCTCTCCAACATACATCTGCCAGTATCGACTCTTTTTTATCGCAGCCTCCTTCAATTTTAGCAGCCTTTCAATTGTTTTATTGCTATTGGAAACCATTGCATTCGTAGCCGATACAGTTGGTTGCAATACCCCACTGATCACGCCAAGAACCGCCGGAAAAAGCATCACCGCCATCCCCAATGCAAATGGCCTGAGCAGGGGGTAAAAATCGATGGACTCGGCCGAAGCCAACTGCCGCCATACCCTGGAAGCGATATACCACAGCGCACCAAAGCCTGCTAGTCCCCTGCCGACATTGATCATGCCTGAACACAGCGGCAGCATTTCGCTGTATACCCTGTCCAGCACAGGCTGCAGGCCGGAAATACTCTGAGCCGCAGTTTGTGCAAAGCTGAGGATCGGCAGCAACAGCAAGGCCGAGCAGGCACATAATGAAAAGTAAATCCGGTTATTCATCATATTTTCAATTTGACTGTTTGACATTATTTTGGGACCGGCAAAAAGCCGCGCCAGGAGCGAGGCGCATAAAAAAACTCCCAGTCCTAAATATTCAATTCCCATTCTTTAGCAGATCTCCCAAACCCTTCACATCCGTCCTCTCCCTACTTCTTTGCAGATCCAGCATGGTCGCCTGATCATTAAAAGCACGCAAAAACGTCAGCTTTTCTTCCGAATCTGCAAAAATCCGGTCAATCGCCGCCAACCTCTCCTGATCACTCATGCGCAAGTTAGAAGAAGTAATTACCATCAGCAGTTCATCCAGATTATCCATGTTCAGATTAAAAAGCTGTTTGTATACGCCGGCCAGATAGGCGATATCATTTTCCGAAAAATTGCCCGATGCCTGAAAACGCTTAAATGCACGCTTATACTCTGAAACTATTCTGCCATGATCAGTGATGATATCCGCTACCTTATGGTATCTTTTGATCTCCGGGCTCACCAGCATCATGCCATCCAGAAAGACCTCATGCAGCGAAAAATTCCCTTCAGCGATATCCTTTACCGCCTTATACCCACTGGAAATCAGCAAATAGCCTTTTTTCATATCGGCTAAAATGTTCTTTAGCTGGCTGAGCTTTTCGACATTCAAAAGCAGTTGCTGCGCTTCAGTAGACTGGCCGTAGCCAGGATTAGGAAGTAGCAGCATTAGAAAGCAAAGCATGCCCATTAAGCGAATGCTAAAATCCCTAATTAATACGCCCCGCATGCTGCTAGCGGAAAACGACATCAAAAACCTACTCAAAACCATAAGCCCTCCTCAAGTCTAAAATGTCCAGATTATCCCTTTCCCTGTTCCTGATCAATCGCTCTACCTTTCCCATAAAATCAGCAGTAAATGCCGCCTTATCCTGCATAGCTTCATATAACAGATCAATCCTCCTGATGCGTTCAGATTCCCCCATCTCCAGTCTGCCCGAAGTCACCACCAAAAGCAGTGATTCCAGATCACGGGAGCAGTCCTCCAGTACCCCTGCTTTCACTTCCAGGACATACAGCTGATCACCCGGCGAAAGCATGGCATTGCCCTTAAACTCCCCAAACCATTTTGCGATACTGATCTGGTAAGCCAGGATTTCCGCCACTTTTACATTTTTTCTGACCGAGGGGCTTACCGTTTTCAAAGAAGAAATAAATGCCCCATGTAAACTGAATTCGCCATTTGTGATATCACGCACCGTCTGCAGTCCCCCATCTACCAACTGGTAACCTTTCCTGGCATAACTTAAGTAAAGCTGTAAAGCTGCGATCTGTTCCAGCAGGTATTTTTTCTGTGTTTTCTTTTGGTTGAAAAATTCGCCAAAGGTCTGCCCGTGTGCCGCACTGCCAAAGCAGAACATAAAAACCAAAACCCCAACAACCAAAGCCCTCACTTTAAAAGCAGAACGCTTTACTAAACTGGCAGCCAATACCGAAACCTCTCCGGCCTTAGCGCAACACTTAATTTTCGATTCCATAGATTTCTTTTAGTTTAGCGCTTTCCTCGATCGAAGAAGCACGTTGAATACTCAAGACCGCATTGCCCCTGTTAAAACTTTTCAGATCTGTATAATTGGTATCCATCTTTTCTGAGGCCTTTGAAATAATCTCAAGCCTTTCGGCATCGCTCATCTGCGTTTTAAAAGAATTCACGACCAATAGCAGTTGATCAATATTTTTGATGCTTTCATCCAGTATCCCTGAATACACTTTTTGCATGTAGTCCAGCTCTGGGCTTTCAAAATGTTTATCCTGCTTAAATAAGTTCCAGGCCCATTTGTATTCATCCACGATGGCCACCTGTTTCGCCGTCAGGTCTTTCACCTTTTTATAGTAAGCAATGGCTGATTTGATTTTCCAGAGTTCCTCATAGTATTCCCTATAAAGCTCCTTTTGCCGCTGCGTCCAGTCCGCAATTTCGGTCAACTTTAATTTAGAAAGCTGGTTTTCTAATACCTTCTGCGCATTCTGCAGCCAGATCGTTTCATTCTGCAAACGCTGGATTTTCAGGTCCACCGCTTTGATCACTTTTTTCACACCCGCCTTGATCACTTCCAGTACTGCGATCTGCGCATCCGCTCCTTTTGGAAGCCCCACGATCAGCGTCACCGTGCTAAGTGGCAGAATTACCATATATTGTTTCATCTTCCTCCCAATTTTAGTCCATAGTTTTCCCATCCAGCCCAAAGGGCTGGTAAGCAATAGATTTTTCATACCTAATTATTGATTGTTTTTCCTTTTACATAGCAGAGCAAATGGCTTTGCTTCACAGCTACTCAGCACCCAGTTTCCGGTATTCCCTGCTCCCCAGCAGTAGCACACCGGAATCAGGATAAAAGCTGATGATCTTCGAATTTCTGGGCACTTGGATTGATTCACTTTCCTCATCCCAGATCCCCAGCCAGCCCTCAACCTCATACTCCAAACGTCCCGGCTTTCCACTGTCAAACCGCCTGAAGCCGGTCTTTCGGACAATGGGATAGCTTCCCTTTACTTTGTTAAAATCCCCCAGAGTGAGGGTATCCCAAGATTCACTGTACTCTCCTTTGGCATGATCCACATAGTTTCCCGGGATAAAAGATTGCAGATCCGAAGTGCCTTTACAGGCAGCAAAAGCCAGCGCCAATAGGAATAAATAAAACCTTTTTGTTTTCATGGTTTGATTGTTTTAGGATTGTTTTACGATATAGTTACATCAAATGCTAATCATCTATTAATCATGTGACCTGCGTCTGTTTAGTTTTTCTTCCGCGCCCTCATCTCTGCCGCCAGCACCGATATTCCTTTCTGGATACTGCCATAACGCGCGGCGTACTCCTGCACCAATATCTTTTCTCGCTCCTCTGTGGTATAGGCCAAATATTCTTCAATACTTACCTCTGTCCTGTATACTTTGCTCATCTGCCCACCAAGCGAGATAAAGATTTCCTTGTATTTAAGTTTTGGATCATTGGCCTTATTCATCGAAAGTACCAGTGCCTTTTCTTTATCGGTCAGTCCAAGCAACTCCTGGATCTGGTCAAACTTGTTCTGGTACTTACTCTGATCGAGCAGGATCTTGCAGTCCGCATTGTTGATAATCGCCTGCTTTACGATAGGTGAGGAAATCACGTCTTCAATTTCCTGGGTGACCACGATCGGTTCCCCAAAAAACTTACGCATCGTTTTAAATAAGTAGCGGATGTATTCAGCCATACCCTCCTTCGCTATCGCTTTCCAGCATTCTTCGATCAGTACCACTTTGCGGATCCCTTTCAGTTTCCGCATTTTAGATATCACCATTTCCATAATGATCAGCGTTACTACCGGAAATAAAATCGGGTGGTCTTTCACATTATCCAGCTCAAAAACAATAAAGCGTTCCTGCAGCATATCCAGGTTTTCAGAAGCATTGAGCAGGTAATCAAACTCCCCTCCACGGTAATAGGGATTGAGCACATAAAGAAAATTCCCGACATCAAAATCCTTTTCCTTAACTTTTCCGTCAGATAATACCTGCATATATTCCGACATCAAAAACTCGTAGAAGGAATTAAAACAGGGAAAAATATCACTCCTTGACTCCAGATGCTCATAATACAGTTTAAGCGCATTGGATATTGCCACATATTCTGACCTACGGTAAGGCTCATCATCCTTTTTCCACAAAGCCAAAAGCAAAGTTTTAATGCTTTCCTTTTTCTCGGTATCCATCTGATCCCCATCAGAGAGAAAAAAAGGATTGAACTTGATCGGATCCTCCTCGCTATAGGTAAAATAATAACCTCCTACCAGCTCGCATAAGCCTTTATAACTGTGCCCGATATCCACCAATATGCAGTGCGCCCCCTGCTCATAATAAGACCGCATCATATGGTTCACTGCAAAAGACTTTCCCGATCCCGATGGCCCGATGAGTAACTTTGCCCGATTGGTAATCAGCCCCTTTTCCCATGGCTCATCACTGATATCCACATGCACTGGTTTTCCTGTCAATCGGTCCCCCATGCGGATCCCGAATGGGCTTAAAGAACTCTGATAAGCCGTTTCCAGATTAAAAAAGCAAGCCGCCTGCTCTAAAAAAGTATCAAACGTGTCGTTCATCGGAAAGTCCGCCGCATTTCCCGGCAAACCCGCCCACCAAACTTGAGCCTGTCCGTCAGTCTCTCTTTTGGCCGAAGCATCCAGCCCCGCCATCGCGGAACCCACCAAATTTTTCAGATTCAACGACTTCGATCGGTCGGAAGACCATGCCAGCACATTAAAGTGTGCCTTAACCGGCAAACGCTGCGAAGCTACCGCCTCATTTAAAAAATCATTTACCGCATCGCGGGATAAAGCATTCTCTCTGGAATAGGCTGACAGCGACTGCAAACGCAGTTTCTTAGCCTCCAGCCTTTTCAGCACTTTATCCCTGTCACTTATAAAAATATACTGGTTTAAAATATGGTTACAGGATAACAGCGATCCCAAAGGGCTTGCAAAACCGATACTGAATTTTGACCTGTCCGAACTGTATTTATCATAGTTGATCCTTGGGCCACAAAGTGCTGGCAGTTCTTCCACGTCCGAAAGCGTATACAGCTCACAGCGTTTATCCCCCACCCGGATTTCATCGCGCAAATGGATATCGGAAATCAGAGGCATCTCCCCTTTGCCCAATAAAAAGCAATAGCGTTCGATCAGTCCCGGCTTATTGGCCGTTCCCGCAAGTTCATCATCCAACAGCCTAACCAGAGACACAAAACCGCTATCCGACAAAATCTGGACAAACTGCCCCGCATAATCCAGGAAGGAAGAAAACAATGTCGCATCCACCGTCTGTTCCGGCACAATACGCTTGCGCAAAATATTGCTGTAAGCTGAATTGGAAAGCTTCCGGCCCATTGGCTTCGCGGTCAGCATCACATAACACTCATGCTCCAAAAATTCCCGCTCATTAAAAAAACGCTCCGATGCTCCCGATAAAAAACTGTGTTCTGCTGAAAAATCAGCCTTGAACCTGCTTTCTAAAAACCAGTCCTGTTTATGCAGCACTGTTCCCACCGGCAATACCCTGATCGCTTTTACCCAGGCCTGGTGATAACTTTCGTAATCCCTTTCCGAGAGCGTAAAGATTTCCGGCAATGCCAACCTGAACACCACCGTCAGGTCTCCCTGCATCGATTGGATACAGTCATGCTCTACCTTATATATCGGAATTATATCTGCTGCCTCGATCATGACCGTACATTTTTAAGCCCTGTAAATAACCGTCTTGAGCGGAATACCAGAAAACGGGGAATACCGCGTTTCGCTAAAAACTTCAGCAAACCATGCTCCCCGAACTTCGCGCTCATGCGGAATACAGAGACAAACAACCCGCCTCCAAACACAGCTACCAATACCATCAAAAATACCAAAGGCACGCCCGATACATAACCTATAGCAAAACCGATCAACATCAGCACCAGGCCCAAAGCCAGATAAGCAATGTACTGCGCTTTCAGGCCCTTAAAGACAATCGGCCTTCCCACCCCTTTATTGATATGATATACAGTAGCCATGCCTATATCCCGAAAAATGATTTTAAAACCGTCGCCACAATCACCAAAAACACGCAGGAACCAAACCAGGCTGAAGCTACCTTTGATGTATCCGGCTCCCCCGCGTTCCACTTATTAAAGACCTTGACAGCGCCTATGATGCCCATCACTGCACCGATGGCATACATCAGGTCACAGCCGCTATCGAAATAACCCTTCACCTTATTTGTCGCCTCCTGGATCCCTGCATCGCCATCCTGGGCAAAAAGCGGCAGGGATGATAAAAACAGACACCAGCAAAAAACATAAACCGTCAATAGAAATTTGGCAAAAAGCGTCCTTGAAGGGCTATTGAATTGATTTTTCATAGAAAATAGATGTTAAACTTAAGATAGATGTAGGGTTAAATAGAGACTTCTTAACCAGAAAAGATTTGCCTTAATACCAGAGATTTTCCAGTTCCTCAGCACTCAGGTGAAAAGCCGCATGTTCCGCTATATATTCATTGATGCGTCTGATCCTTGGATGCGAAGCCATTCCCGGATAATTCTCCTTTACCGCTTTCATCAGATCTAAAAAGTTGCGCTTATTGCCATCTTCTTTGGCCAGGATCAGAAACACATTTTTAATTTCCTCCAATAAATCCGGCACCAGCCCCTGCTGATCCTCAACATCACGCCCATCAAAATCCATGAAACCTATATCTTCCATCCCCACTGAGCTCATGCCCCCGGGCAATTTTGCTTTGCCCATCAGGTCACCAGCCCCAGGCTCACCTGCATCAGCCGAACCTGTGTTTTGCTGACCTCGGTCAGCACGCTGATCAGCCCACTTTCCAGTGTTTCCGACACCAAATGGCCCGCGCTTCCTTTTCAGATAAAAAAACATCAAAACACCACCATACCAGACCAGTGCCAAAACCAATAACACCACTATTAACTGAAGAGTAGAAAAACCATGCAACATAACAGCTCAACTTTTTCCCAGCACACCATTGTCCTGGGATTTGATAAAGCAAAGTTGCGTACTGCCAAAATCCTCCTATCCAACATTGGATAGGTTGGATTTGAATCAGCCATAAAACAGCTTTTAACCACATCTCCAAAAGCTATAGCGCCTCACTAAAAACCATTTCTCCGCCTTGCCTTTTCCGGATCGTAAGCATCATCCTCATCCATTTTTTTTAGCACCGCCAGTTTCATCATATCCAGAAAGGCCGTTTTACTCATTGTTTTTCTTGACTTCAGATCATCAAAGCCGCGTTTGGGCACCCTAAGATTTACCCCGAAAAACGTACCCACCACTTTGAACAGCTCCACAATACCGATACTGCCATTATTGACCTGTCCCGTTAAATGAATGCCATGTACCAGTTCAATCAGGTGGATATCCTCTCCTGTCCATTTGAACTCCCGCTGCAAACTGCCCAAGGGATCAACCACTGTCGAAGACAAGGGACCCCGTCCCGAAAGAGAATGCATCAGCGCCAGGATTTCATTACGCAAACGCTCCTTCGCCAAAAACGAGCTCACCAGCTCAGACATCACAGTGCCCAGAAACGGCTCATAACCCAATACAACCGGCTGGAGTACATTCCTGCAATCGCGCCGAGTGTAAAAAAGCTCATCCAGCATACCACCATCCAGCTTGAAATAATTGTAGTGCAAAGTGTTCTGCTCAAAAAAAGCAGCAATAGCGCTCAACCTGGAGAGGTAATATTTCTTTTTCGCCTTCAGCCCGGATTCGGGAACGCCCGCCAAAAAATAATGATATTCCGTATAATACACGATTAAAGACTTGAATCTGGGATAGGTGAATTTATAATAACCGATCTCTTCCTGTGTATCCAAAAGCGGATGAGCAGATACAAAATCAGTCAAGTCCTTCAGCGCATCCGCAACTGCAGAAACCTGCGCCTTAAGCAGCGGCACAGGAGACAACTCCCCGAGGGATAAAGATTCCAGCCGGGTATGAAGTTCACCCAGCAGATTTTCACTAAACTTGTTGTACATAGGTTGATATTTAGATAACTTCCCACCTCGCCTGTTAACCGGCAACAACTTTCACAGGCAGAAAAAATAAATTCATCTTAGGCAATGGTCTGTTGAAGAATATAAGCTAAAACGCCCGACAGCGATCAGATCCTTTCCTACATGCTTTTCATTGCGCCAATTTCCGTGAAGTCTTTGCCTACTGGTAAAGTCCATTCACATCTAGTCTAGCATCCCATATCTACTTCACCTTCTTTACTATCAACATTTTTTCGAGTCAAACAATAAACAGAAAGCATTAACATCACCCGAACAGCAATACCCATAATAAACCGCTCCATAACCCGTTATAAAAAAGTATCCGTTCCGACAGGACAATATTACCCCGTTTAAAAATAACTATGGTTGATTTGTGACACAATCGATCAACATGCCACAATTTAACAACCGCGAAGCCGACCTACTGGAAACATTAAGCTTCATCATCCCCCTTCCGACCCCCATGCAAAAGCGCGTAAAAGATGAAAGCCTTATAGAAACTTTCGAGCGTAAAAAACTCCTTTTATCACCCGGTGAAACTGCACGCCGCCTCTACTTTATTCGCAGTGGATTCCTGCGCGCCTATTTCATTGACGAGAACGGAAACGAATGCACCACTTGGTTTACCGGCAAAGGCGATCTGATGATCTCCGTGAATAGCTTCTTCACCCAGCAGCCTTCAAATGAGTACATAGAAGTGCTGCAGGAATGCAAACTGCAGTCCCTTACCTGGCTCGAACTCAATGCGTATTACGCCGACTTCAGCGAGGGTAATCTATTGGGCAGGCTCATCACCCAGCGGTATTTTATCCTGAGCGAAGAAAGAGCTATCTTACTGCGCACCCGCAGCCCCGAACAACGCTATGATCTGTTACTCAGAAACCATCCCGAAATCGAGCAACAGACCACCCAACAGAACATCGCCTCCTACCTCGGCATCAGCCGTGAAACACTTAGCAGAATCCGCCGAAAAAAAACCAGAATGTGTCACCAGACACAAAACCGCTAAAACACAACAGGCATTTTTCATTTAAAAAAGATCTGCTTGTTATTCCGTAACGTTAAATAAAACCAACCCTCAATCGGAACAGAAGTTGATACGATATAGATGACCAATAACAGATTTCTTTCCTGATTTCCTGTTTCAATTCCTCCTGATCCACTTTAATTATCTTTTATGGTATACCCCAGAACAATATGAAATTATTAGGCTAGTCTTCTCAAACTTGGGCTACTCAAGAAATAACAAAGCCCGGCAATTTTTAACACTGCCGGGCTTTCTATATCAGTTAAAACGGTCTAAGCGAGACGCTAAGACTAGGTGAGTTTTCTGACCATGTGCGTCAAAACTGATGGTACAGACATGCTTCCATGTATTGGATTATTTAGCACATAATGATATGGATTGGCATCGTAATGATTTTCTGCCATTGGATCTATCACATTCCACTTACAATTATATTGGAGTTTTTAGAATCCTTTCCATTGACACTATTGATCATTAAGTTTCGAAAAGACCAAAAATTCAAAAGGCTGAACTTTCCTTCCTAGTTCTACAATGACTTTCTCGACAACGTCTGATGACTGAAGTGCCGTAAACTCTGCCATGATATCGTCAATATATTCATCCTCTTCTTCGCTGCGAGAAGTAAGGATGATTTTAACGTAAACCTTTATCCCTCTTATTTTAAAGGATGCACTAATGAAATTATCGTTCACGTTGCGGTGTAGCGCATCTGCCAAATTGCAGGTTTGGAGGGAAATGTAATTATCGCTCATGTTGTATATGCTTTAGAAAAAAGTAAAAAGTCCAACCAATCATAAGCACTGGGAAGCCAACATCCCTTATCCATGTTAAAGCTTCCTTTAGTTATGCTAACTGTCGATACGCTTATCTCAAAATCAGTAAGACTCTGCTCCAAAGCCGGACGATATTTAGTACTGAGTGAGGCACCCTCAATGAGAACGATCTGGATTTCTATCTTTCTAGAACTGACCCGGTAGCTGATGTCAAGTATCTCATTTGGCATATCCTTGAGAAAGATATGTATCAATGCACATTTGATCCTTAAATATTCGTTTTCTATTACCATTTCCAAAATCCATTAGGTGTTGTGGGCACAATGCTCGGTGCTTTGGTGCCCTTCAACATAAAAACATTTGTTGGCTGGCCTGTAATCCCTACTCCCAAATTCACATTTGTTCCTGTTACAGAATTGACCCTAAACATTTGGTGCCCATTTTTCGTTACGCCAAGAAACTCTGCTGTCCCCGCATGTATTTCATTTAAAACAGCCTGTGCATCCTTCATATTATTGAGATAACCTTTTCCCGCATCTGCCGTTTTCAGCAAGTGCCTCACCTGTTTCTGTGATATTTTACTACTTACCTCAGCAAGTTCAGGCGCAGCGCCCTTAGCAGCAGCTCCAAGATTCGACAAAGGTAATGATAAAACAGTAAGGGCGCTGCCAAATCTTCTGTCAAGGGAGCCTTGCGCGCCGTAGGTTGCGAGTAGATCCTCGCCATACATGTTCCGGACGTTTTCCGGAGTGTTGGCAAGCATTGAACTAAAAATATAGATCTCGTTAGAAAAATCCTCGAGGAGCCTACCTGCCATAGCGCCCTGTGGATTTATAACAAACATCTCATCGTTATAGTGACGCCATGCTTTGCCGAAACTGAATTTAGGCCTGTATTCGGTTATGGTCCCCGGATCTGATGCCGCTGTTGGCAGTTTCCTCCCCTGTTGCAGCTTTGCCCACAAGGGCTTTGTTCCCGAGACCTCCACATCGCTCAGAAATCCCGCGTTAAACTGGACTTCCATCCAACCTATTGGAATATCATAGTAGTCGGGAATCCATACCATATCTTTGGCAGAGCCGAAAATAGGTTTGATCCATGGATCTATGTCCATTCCATCGGGATCCGTAAGAGAAATTGGATTGTTGACAACATAAGCTAATGGTGAGCTGGAGGCATAACTCTCCGCATGCGGATCGGGGGTATTCCACCTTGCAATCTCGGGATTGTAAAAACGTGCTCCATAATCCAGTTCCCCTAATTCGTCCTGTAGCTCCTTCCCATTGTACAAATAACGGTTGCTTCCTCCCTGAATGCTGGCCCGTTTACCAAAAGCATAATAATCATCCTTTTGTATCACCCTAGCAGAACCATTAATCGGACTTTTGTCAAAAGTTACCCTTACATTGCCAAGATGATCGGTAAGGTCATATTGCAATTTGTAGGAACCATCGGACTGGCGGACCGCGCGTCCTCCTTCTACTAGCACAAAATCGATATTATGGTTTCCACTGACATCCCCGTACTGTAATCCGCCAGCATACTCAGTGAAGCCCGTTGCACTGCTGAGTTTGCTCAGCATCATTCCTTCAGCATCATAGGTGTACGATATGTTCTGACTTCCTGTTATGGCACTGGGCCTATTGAGTATATTATAGTCAACATGTACATTGTTTTTTGACCCGTCAACTTTTGTATTTCCATTGTCATCGTAAACATAGTTTGCCGGATAAAGTCCGGCTCCGCTTACAGAAGTGAGCCTATTGCCATCATATTGATAGGTAATTGGATCTCCGTCCCTGGACATCGATGTAATATTTCCATTTTTGTCATAGGTTATGCCATTTTCCGACATCTGGGGTGATTCCCCTTTGGTCAGCCTGTTTAGATCATCGTATTCGTAATTGTAGAACTGGAAATCCGGATTGGTCGAACCCCACCTTATCGATGATATATTGCCATTGTACTGTGGAGTGGCCTCGTTGGCATTTTCATAGGAGAGCTCAAATGTAAATAGAGGTGAGGTCTGATTGAGCGGCCATCCCCGCCCATTATAGGTAAGTTCTGTAGAATTCAGAAAGCTGGCTCCGCCATCTTCAGAATGGATTTTTCTGGAAACCAATTGATCTATCTCGTTGTACTTGTTTTGGGAGATGAGTATTTCCGCAGATCCATTTATGCTCTGCCAACTATTTATCTGACGGCCATTATGATCATACTGGTATCTTTTTGACAGGCTCAAAGATACCGTACCGCCTGCATTATGAACGGTATTGATATTGGTCAACTCACCGTTAAACTTGTAGGTGCTATTTGTTTCTTCAAAATTCCCCTCGACTGCGTTGCCACCAAGATAATGCTGTTCAAATGCCCTTACCGTTCTTCCCCTGTCATCATAGTACAAAACAGTCCATAACATAGCTGATGGATTTCCAAGTATAGCCTTTTTCGAAGCCGTGAGCTGTCCATTGACCATTTTACTATGTTCACTTGCCTTATTGTATATTGCCGGTAGCCCAGGCATATTATAGTCATCGTAGTAGTTGATGGTTAATATTGCTGTTATATCTGCATTTGGAAGACTTAAATTTGTATATCCATTTGGCCCACCATTATCCCTTGTTTCCCAGAGTGTCGGCTGTCCCGAGAGCGTGCCCTGAAGAACAAGCCTATGTGAATTGTCCGGCAACAGATTACTAGGTTGAGCACTGCTGCCCGGATAGGTATATATTCCGGAAAGGATCGGCCTCCCCAGTGCATCGTATTTTGCAAAGGACCATTCTTGGGGTGATTTATTTCTCTGATTTGCATCCTGGACCATTATCAGCTGTCCCGCAGAATTATAAACAAAGAATTCCCAGCCCTTACCGGGCACCTTCTTTTCAACAACCCTGTTCTCCGAATCATATCTGTACTGGTAGCAGTATTTATCAAGGATATCCTGACTGATTCCACCTACATGATCAGATTCAGCGCCCGGCGGCAGGATAAAACTGAGATTATTGAACTGGTCATACACAAAATAGGTGGTTAGGACGTCCAAAGCCCAAGTCGTCCGATCTCTGTTGAATGTTCTCCGTGCAACAACCCTACCCGTCTTGTCCTGATACTCCTCGATGCTACCATCCTGTGTATCATCCGGACAGTCCTCATCCTTATAAACCTTTACATCTAGCAAATAGTCTGCATAAATTTCCGAACCGTTTGTTCGATTGAGGGTAGAGATTCCATTTGTCCCTGTCTGAGCAGAGTAAAGGGCTAATTTTCTTGATTCTGGATCACCATCCATAATTGAATTGTTGTGATGACGCAGGAATCTCTTTGAGATCCCATTCAGCGAAGACCATGGTTCAGAAGGAGAATATTCCTTTGTCTTTTCTCCAATTGGAGATGCTTCAAACTGATGTTCAAAATAAGGAAAAGTATTAGCGGTAATGCCCGTTGGGGGAGCGAGGTAAAAAGCCCGCTGCATATTGATAACATTGTTGATATATGCCCCATTGGCCTGAGAAGCAGCATATGGAAGCATTTTCATTGCTTCCCTGCCCAGATAGTCATAGTCGTTTGCAATTACGATGTCCTTATGCTCTGGGCTTCCCTGTACAAGTATAGACTGGATCGGGCGGTTTAACCCATCGTAATATTGGACGCTCTGCCTCATGTCGCACAGGTTTGATACAGCAAGTTGTGAGCTGCTGGTAAAACCTTCTGACTGGGGAGACCATACCAATTGATAATTAGCCGATTGGGTCGGCAGCGTCGCTACAGGAATACAGTTACCGGGCACGTTGTGCTGTGCATGTAAAACAGTTGTACACCTAAGGATTATAAAGACTGCTGTGAGTATTCTTTTCATGGCGAAACGTTGATTTTTAGGAAGAGAATTAAAATCTGTAGGTATGTAAATTAAGATAAAAGTTACCCGTCTCATCAGGCAGCAAGGTATACTCATAGCTTGTATTTTCCTCAAAATTGGCCGAATAATAATCACTGAAGTATGTCCGTGTTCTGGAAAGTACATACTGGCCGATATTTGCTGATGATGTCGCTGAACTTTCCGCTCTGTCATCGACACCGTGTGCGATCTTATCTACTCCGTTGCTCCAGGTCGACTTTATCCCCAACTTAAAATCTATATTTGCAGGAGGGACAGCAGGTACGGTGCAGCTTTCGTCCTGGTAAAAAGATATATATATATCTGCAACCTCTTGGTTTTCATCGCCAACGGTGATGAATTGTCTATTTTTTATCTCGATCCTCCCGAACACTCCACATTTACCATTTTCATTTGCATAAGCCTGCCCCTTTGCACTGATCTCGTTTGTCGCCTGTTGGTCTGCATCGGACTGACTGATGTATGAAAAGTGTTTCCCTTCTGCCACCAGATAGGTTATCGGAAAAGGCCCCGAACAGTAAGATGCTCTGAAAACAGCTGATTTTTCCTTGTTGATGAATACCGGAGATGATTCTTGTGGATAAGTATGATTGACGATATGCTTAACGATATTTTTTCTATAATCCCGGACAGTCTCCAGTCTGTTGAACTGGTCATAGCCATAGGACAGGGTATATCCCCTTTGATCAGTGTTTGAAATTATCCCCAATTTTGGATCATAGCAACTTGAACTTATCGTCGCATCTATCGGAATAACTATGATTTGGTCAACGGCCTGGCCTGCACTTATTGAATACGGTGCGTTATATGGTTGGAACCCGCTATATTGCCACACCCCTGATTGGAGATACCAATATGATATCTTGTAGTTCCGGGCAGTTGAGGGAGTAAAATTTACCGTAAAACCGCCGTTCAGAAATTTATTTCCACTATATGCATTTCCTGAGGTAACGTTGGGATCGGTAGAATTTTCAAAATCCTCAAAGAATATTTCCCCCTGATCCGTATTTTCTGCCCTGGCGATAATGTAGTTGTTCTGATAGCCCCAGATTTTTGCAGTCTTTCCGGTCACAGATGAGTTGGACTGGGTATTGTTGCCATATTCATCGTATGCACTATTACTCGTTACCAGTTTTCCTTTCGAATAAATGTTTTCAGGAAGTATCAGGCTTTTTTGATTGATATTGAATACTTTATAGCCGATTTTCTCATCAGACAGGACAATCCCATTCCTTTTGGTCACTTTCCCAAGAGACATCGCTATCCTTCCCTCGCTGTAGAGCTGGTTAACCGCGTCTATCTCTGACTGGTTCTGATAGGAAACCATAGCCCGGTCCAAAACATATCTGTACTCCACGCCCGTAGTTGACCCATCGCTGTTGATAGATGACATTGATGCCATAAGCAACGGGCATTCCGGTTTATACGAATAGGTGATTTTGCCATGCATAGCACTCTCGTTTTTGATAAAGTTGGTCTCCAAAGTCTCTTTGAGCAGCATGTTCCTTGATATATAATCATAGTATCCAATATTGAAATACGAGGTAGAGTAACCCTGCACCACACCGTTTGTCGTTAGGAGCTTTGCCGGAGTGGACTTCATCCCCCTGACGCGGACTTCATTCACACTCATTTCGTAGGTATTTGTTACTCTTTTGAGCAAAAAGCCATTTTTATCAAAAGTGGACACCTCTTTTGGAAGCCCCCTTGCGAACGCATAAGAGGTAGCAGGGGTGAAAGGACTACTGTTTGGGCTTATCCGGTTCAGAAAAACAAAATTATAGTTCACCCTCATTTGATTGGTCAGATCAGGAAATTCATTCGAGTCAGTAAAGCGGGTGACAATCTTTCCGTCACCTACATTTTCTATACTTACCTCACTATACCCAAGAACAGCACCATCGCTATCGAACAGGCTATTGAAAGAGGTTGAACTGCGGACCATAAATGGGGAATACATAACAGAAGTGTAGGAAAGAGAACCGTTGAGGATCCGGTCAATGCCCATATTCACTACTGTACTGATCATATTCTGGCTCATGGAAACCGGAAGCACGAGACATCCGTATTGGGTCGTGGGGATGGCAAAGTTTGGTATGTTCTGGCTGGAAAAATTCACAGGATTAAATGGCAGTTGGTTGTCGGTGTGTTCAAAACTTGAAAAATATAAAGGGGTTGGCACACTCAGTTTACCGGTACAACGGCCCGTATCATTCCGATAACTGTACTTTGAAAGAACAGGTGCTTTACCATAACCCGGAACATTCAGAATTTTCGCTACACGTATCCCACCTCCTAATTCTTCCACTGCTTTTGAATCATTGAAATAACGGTTGGATTCCATGAAAAATTCACGGTACCCACCAGTTTGGAACAAAATTTTCCTTAGACTACCAGCCAGTGCCCTTACCGAGTCAGGTCTCTTATATTTATCCATCTGGTCTATTTCACCGGGGAAGTGTCCGTAAGGATTGGTATTGTAATATCCCCAGTGGTCAACCTCTGACGAACTCCTTTCCGGAAGTTGGACGGCACTGTATTCAAACCGGTAAAGTGGCATTGATTCATTGTTTCCGGAAGCCGAAACTGCATTTACCGAATTCAGTCTCAACCTATAATGTTCATTGGTGGGTTGAGCAGAAGGAGAAACGAAATAATCATGCTGAAAGGTGAAAACATTTTTTAATGAATTGGTGTAATCCTTTATCTCCAATCTGGTCAGAATTCTTCCGTTGTTCAAATCACTACGGTTTGTTTCATAGTAAAAGTAAGCAGATTCGTTACCGGTTATGATTGAACTCAGGTATTTCGGGCTTTCTTGGCTTTCAATCTGGTTACTCTGCCACTCTGCCTGGTCGGTGGTCTCAGTTTCACTTTCGTGATGGTCTGGAATAATCGGAATCCCAAGAAAATATTTTGCTTTGGTAAAGGTATGTGTGGTTTTTATGCGGTATCTAGACATCTTCCGGTATGAAGTTACAGCAGTCGGCAGCCCTGTCTCATAGTTAAAGTTTATCGTAGAGACATTATTGATCGTTTTTAATGTCTTGAGATACCAGGTGGATGTAAAGGTCAGGATTTTGCTACCATTCTCTCCCTGCAGTGTTGAAGTAGTTGTCTCCCTTGACGAAGTTTCGGTTCCCAGCTCAAACCGGTTACCGTAGAGATCGGCAAGTACCCATCCTGTTATTCCCATTTCTTGCTTAAATGGACTATTGAGGATTCTGATCCCGTTATCTGGCAAAAGAACAGCATTCCCGTTCCTATCCAACACAAATTTGCCAGTGATACCGTTTATGCTATAGTAAAACATATCTGGTTCGGAATCTATGGTATTATCATAAATTGCAAAAAGGGTTGTTGAAGTCATGGGAGACTCCAACTGGTTGCCCATATTATTATTCAAATAACCGTTTGGTTCTTCATCGGGCAGTCCACGGACCACCCTTGAGATCATGGAATTTGCACTCAGGGACCAGCCTAGTCCAACGCTGCTTGCCACATCCTGAACTTTGATCCCGGAAGAACTATAGCTAAAATTAATTGGAATTGCATACCCCTTTGCCTGTAAATTGTACAGATCAGCAGTGATGACCGGAGCGCCACGATATAAGTTCACCGGTGAATTTATTGTCTTTAAAGTGGCACTGGCATTCGCCGAGGGCTGCAGGTCCGACCCCATCTGGTCGAACTGGGCCTTGGCAACAAGAAAATAAAAACTTAACAGAGCAAGAAGAGAGAGCTTTTTCATATCTGGTTATTTGGGCGTTCGATCTTAGCAGCCGGAATCGATTTCCAGCGTCATAGCGTAACAAAGAACCAGCTTAAAAATCGATCTGCCAAAACTTTTTGACGAACGTGCAGTTTCCTTGGACGAACACGTGTTTTCGATTGATGAATGCAAAAGACTGTATGGTCCGGTTCTGTATTCAGCGCTCCGGATTGATAAAGTGAATTAAAAAGCACTGCTCATCTGGAACATCGGCAGATACATTGCAATCAGGATCACCCCCACTACCAGACCTAGAAAGATAATGATCAAAGGCTCCAGCAGTCCGCTGATCGCATTGGTCTTATATTCTACCTCTTCGGTATACTGCTGGGACAACTGCTCAAAGAAGTGCTCCAGTTTGTTCACCTCTTCCGCTATCCGGATCATCTGGATAAACTTCGCCGGATAAAAATCATATTTGGACAATGCTGTTGACAGGCTACTTCCTAATAAGATATCTGCCTGGGCCAGCCTGAGCGACTGCTCTACCGGATAAAAAGTGATCATCTGCCGCACCAGTTCCAATGCCTGCAGTAAAGGGGTATTGGTCTCGGTCAGCAACCTCATCGTATTCGCAAACTGGGCGAGATAAATCTTCTTGGTAATCTCACCCACCACCGGGATCCGTAGTAACGTCAGCGCACTGTACTTCTTGAACCAAGGTGTTTTCCGGTTCACCAGGACCAAAACTACAATCAGTACAATGATGCCCAGCATCAGGTAGACATAACGGTCGAACCAGTCCGAGAAACTAACAATCAATGAGGTCAGATAAGGCAGTTTGCCACCAAAGCGTTTGAAAACATCTGCAAACATCGGCACCACAAACTTGATCATAAAAAATACCGCGGCAAACGAGGTCACCAGGACCAGCAGCGGATAGGTGATTGCCCCAATGATCTTCCTGCGCTGGCTTATCTTGGCCCTAAAGTATTTCGCCAGTTCACCCAGCACCTCAGCCAGCCTTCCGGTTTCCTCCCCGATCCTGATACTGTAAAACTCATAGGCACTGAATTTCTTTTCTCCCTGCATCGTTTCAGAAAGTGATTTTCCGCTGATCACCTGCTGTAGCACCGAAGCAAAAAGTGCCACATCCTTTTTATGGGTGTACGATCCCGCCGTAAGCTCCAAAGCTGAACGGAGATCGATGCCTGAGCGAATCAGCGTAGCCAGCTCATTGTAAAAACCCTCTTTTTTGCGGTCACTGAGCTGGCCGTTACCAAAGGAAATATCCCTGCCCAGCATCTCCAATAGCCCATTACCCTCAGGCTTCGCCTTTGGTCTGTTCTTTTTCCCGTATGCCGATATATCTATTGATGCCATAGCTGATTACCTGAATAAATCCTGGGCACTGTAAAACTTTTTAAACACCATGGGCACTTTTTCTCCTTTTTCCAGGCCGAGCACAAAGCCTACCCGGTCAACCGTATCTCCTTCAACAGCCTCCCGGCCTTCAAAACGAAAACCTACTGCTGTCGGCGCAAGCACAAAACTGTCTGTTCTCAAGCCTTCCACCTCACGGCTGATTACCAAGCCACCGAAACGGTAACGGACCAGCAGACTGTCCTGATGCATTTCAAGACCATCAGCAGTCATTACCAGAACCCGGCCCTGATCGATATCCCTGGCCATCGCCCGTTGCAGATCAAGCACAAGCTGCGCACTATTGTTCTTTTTTTCAAAGGCGCTAAAATAATTCCCGATCAGCCCATAAGCCATATAACAGATGCTGATACAAAGCCCTGCCAGTAGCATCGCCACTGCGATTTCCATCAGCGTATAGGCCTCAATCTTCCCCTTTTCCATCATCGCTGCTTAATAAACATTTTACACTGCCCAAGAACCTTCCCCGCTCGCTTGCCCTGATCTCCAGCCGCAACATGCCCTGGATATCACGCTCACTGCTGATCAGTTCATAATCCACGCTGTCGATCTTCAGTACCCGGCCGTTCTTTAAACCCTCTTCCCTGAACTGTTTGACGAGCACCTCCATCTGTGCCTGCGCCTGTATTTTTTTCAGGGAAATCCCCCCGCTCAGCACATTGCTGAACACACCGATAGCCACCGAGAAGACCACCATGATGACCACCATGGCAATAAGCACTTCGACCAACGTCGAAGCTGCTATTTTCTTATCCTTTAGTTTAACCATTTCAATATCCCTTTCTGTTGCCCCTTTGCCTCAAATAAGGGCGACGAAAGATAATGCCTGTCCCTTGCCCTGCGGTTAAGCGTTACATCCACCAAAAAATTCTCATACAAGGTCGTGGGGGTCTGCATGATAAAGCGGTTACAGGAAGTTTTGCCTTCCACGCTCACGCCTTTCCCCAGCTTGATCAGTCCCGCTGAATAGACCTCTCCCTTTACCTTCGTGCGCTCTGAAAGACTGATCATAGTCTGTAGCGCCGATCTTTTCGGCTCATAGCTAAACACCATCCCAGCGATACTTACATCCTTCCCCACCAAAATCCTGGCCTGGTCGACCGTTTTCTCTTTCCCCACCAATCCCAGTACCGAGGGATAATGCAGCACCACTTTGTCCCCAACAATAATCGAATCCATGGCAAATAGCTGGCAATTGCCTTCAAACCCTTCCTCGACGGTAATGCTTTGCGCATAAACGATAATATTGTTGAGCTTCGCGGTCCTGGAGATAAACACCGAAGTATCCGAATACAGCACAAGCTTTCCCGAGAGCGCCCTGGTAACCTGTCCGGCCAGGGGAACCGAAAATACCTTCCCAGGTCCAAAAAACGAGACATCCATATTTTGCCCGGGTAACACTTCCATTGCCGAAAGATCCCTACTCAGTTCCTTTTCCAGCATCTTTATCATGTCGCCCGACAAGGGAGAAAGTATACGACCGCTTTCCAGTATTTTCCCGTAAACGAGCTTGTCCCCCGAATAGGGCCTGTTCTCCACATAAGATTTCCGCATCCCCGATTTCGGAACTTCCGCATCTCCAGTAACCCGGGTATCACCACTGACCGACAACGGCCGGTCCTCATCGCTCAGGGAGAGTGCAAGGGTATCCATCCGCGTATCCATACCGATCAAAAAACTTTTCTTTATAGTATCCGTGGAAACAAAAGCCCTGATGACCGGGCATTCAAATATCCCCCAAAAGCCGCAGTTGATGCTCACGCTGTCCGTGCCCTCTCCCAAAAGATCCATCTTTATGCTGTCCATCCCCAAAGTCCCCTGATGCTTTAACACATAGGTAACCGAGGAATCCATGTTCCTCTCCAGCCTGGCCCGTCTCAGCTCCCTGAGGTAACTTTCCCGATAATAAGCCGCGATCATGATCAACGAAGCACAGATGACCGCGATGAGAAAAGCGGAGATCACCGCAAAATACAGTGCGCCGGCCTTTAACATGGGCCTGGGAATTTATTGCGCTTGGCAACAACATCCAGGTTCCACCAATAGCCATACAATGTCCAACCCCTGAAACAGCTTTCACAGGAATCTTTAGTTTTTTGGTCTCTGCAGGCCTTTTGTTCCATCTGTCCGTTTTTTATCTTTCCTGAATATTTTTTTCACCCAAGTCCTTATCTTTGAAGGTTTTTCCGGACTGATCTTTCCGTTTTTATACCTGGTCACCAGCACACTGTCAGCCGAGACGCGCCTTTCCAGTTTCCCGCTGATCAGTCCTTTATGGTATTTCCCTTTTACCAATAGTCCGCCTGATGCATCATAACGTTCGAAACGGCCGCTGAGCTTTCCATTGGAATAGTTCACCACCGAATCAGGTAGTCCTTTTTCCTTCCAGCTTTTCCATTCTCCTATTTTGAGTCCCATATCAAAGTACCCTTGCGTTTTTAAAGTCTTGTCCGGATAAAACTCGGTATAGAGCCCGTGCAGCAGTTTCCCACTGTAGCCGCCCTGCGTCCAGTTGATCCGGTTCCCGCTGAACCAGGCATATTTCACATCCATGTCTATCACCTGGGGGATTTTCTCCGGGGACTGTAAACGGAAAACCGCCTTATAACCTTCGAAGCTGATGGTATGGGTATAGCTGCCTGCATCAAAATAATTCCGCATGCGCTGCGCACTGGACATGAAAGTGCACGTCAGTAGCAGCAATAAAGTTATATATAAAAATCTCATCTGATAACCGATAAATACCTGCTTGCGCCCTGGTACTCCACTTTGATGGAGTCACCTATACGTTTGATAAATTTCAGGCCTTCTGCACGCTCGCCTTCACTGAGCATCACCTCACGGCCTTTGACATTGATAATTGCCACATGCCTGCGCTGCGCGCTGTTGTAAAGCTGTCCACTGTAAACAATCCCCGACCAGTCCGTTTTAGGCTTTAAAGGGACTACCCGAGGCTGGGAAATTAATGCGCTCCTTTCAGGAAGCTTTTCCGGCAATGTTTCCGTATAAGTTTCCGAAAAGGGATCGCTATAGGAAAGGTCAAGCCGTACCGTATCGCCCGCATGGTCGACCAGGTTGAAATAAGCCCCCTTAAGGGTTTTGGCTACCGGCAGCCCAGGTGCTTCGGATGCCATACCGGAAAACACGCGGTAAAAGATCACGCCCCATACCACCGCTACGCAGCAGATCAAAAGATAGGTCATTTTCTTGTCTTTCATCAACCTTTATTGAATGGTAAAAGTCCGGAGTTCGCTGTATGCCCCCACATTGCCCGCCCGATCAAATGCCCTTACCCTCCAGGCCACCACCTCGCCCGGATCCCCCGCATCAAAACTGAACTCGGCTGCGGTCAGGATTTTTGGATAACTGGAATTGTACGGCGTATCCCCATCGCTTTTGTATACCAATAGTTCATATTTCTCCGCATCAGAAACCTTGTTCCAGACCAGTCTGACCGGCCTTGAAACCAGCTGCCTGTTCAGGGGCGTACTCAGCACAGGACGTTCAGGCCCGGTGGCATCATAGGTAAGCGTTCTTATCGTACTCCATTTGGAATTCTGTGTGGCATTTTCTGCCCTCACCCTAAACTGGTAGTTGCCCTCCGCGTTCAAAGTCTGCAGAAAAACCAGGCTTTCGGTCGTGATGTTCAGGTCCATATTATTTTCGTCCAGAAAATTGTTCCGGTCCACCTGTAAGCGGTAAGTTGTGGCCCCAAAAAGTTTGAGCCACTCATACCGCACCTGCGGCTTTGATACCGAAAGGCCGTTTGAAGGCAGGCTCAGCTGCAGCACCTGATCACTCAGAGAAGAAGGATAGATCACCAGCGACCTCTGCCCATAAGCGCTTGCACTACTGCCGTTCTCTCCCCTCACCCGCCATTCATAACTCCCCGGATCAAGGGTATAGACAAATTTATCCTTGTTGATCAGCGTATCCAGCAAAACCTTGCTCACACTGTCAAAACGTGGCGAAACCACCTGCAGCCGGTAAAAAAGCGCATCGGCCATCGGGTTCCACCAGAAAGTCTGCTGATAGCTGTTGGTCTCCAGCCGATTGGCAGGGGCAAGCAGATCGATCTCCCGTGATCCGATCGACGGTTCAATAAATTCACTGCAGGCCGCCAGTAGCGGCAGCAGCAATATCAAAAATCCTTTATTCTTCATTTTCCTTAGCCCTGTATAAAAATCTCAACCGATGCCTGCATTTCCACAACCAACATCCCAAGCCCCAATAACCACATTGCCAGTTTGGAATAGGAAAGTACCTGCACCGCTGTCTTCTGTTTCCTGATCATCTTATGTGCCTTTTTTTCAAAAAAAGCCTTCCGGTAAGTATTGCCTATCGGAAGCCTTTCCGTTTCATTCCCGTTCATGATCAGGATATTCCCTTCGATCGAGGTGATTTTTTCATCATTGATAATGAAAGATTTATGTATCCTGCTAAAGGAGGCCCCACACAGGCTGTCCTCCATCTCCTTCATTGAATTGTGGCAGGAAAAACGCTGCCCCCCATCCATATGCAGAATCACATAATTCTGCAGTGCCTCTATGTAGATCAGCCGATCACACCTGATCAGCACCTCCTTAAAGCCCTTGGAATCCGCTTTAATAAAAAACGAATCAATAGCCTGTGGCTTGCTCTGAACATAGACCGAACTGGCCAAATGGGAAAGATGGTCGAACTTGTTGATGCTTTTCACAAACCGGTTAAAAGCTATCGGCTTGATCAGGTAATCGAAGGCTAAATGCTCAAAGGCCGCAAAAGCCTGTTCGGTCCCCGAAGATACCAGTACGACGGAAGAGAACTGCCTGATGCGTTCCAGCCAGCCGTCCTGTTCACCGTTAAATGCCGAATCAATAAAAACAATATCGGGCCGGAGCGAATAGACCGCATCAAAACTTTCGGGCCGCTGCACCGAGTAGCCCTTCAGGACCGTAAGCGGGTAATCAAGGATATAGGTACAGAGCGACTCTACGGTGGAAAGTTCACCGATCACGTAACAGCTTATCATGAGCGTAATTTTAATTTTTTTCTAAGGGCAAAAAAGAAGAGTATATCGTTGGCAGCTGATTTCAGCCCCCCAGATTCCGGACCTTATAACAATTAGAAAAGAGTTGTTCCCGGCGCAACAGAAGGCCACCAGAACGGAGAGCGGTTGAAATAGATAAGTGCATGATCAGTAGAAATTTATGCAGACAATATCCCAATAAATATTTTTATTCCAAAAAATAATCCCAAAAAAAAATGAAACCTTAGAATACAATATCGTAAGCCAATAAATACAGCTAAAAATGCAGATATATAGAGTATTTAAACGCGCAAAAATACCATAATGAGTAAATTTAATACTACGTCAAAAAACCTCAAAATTCCCGGAAACAGCAGCTAGCAATAAAATAAATGTCAAAAACAAATTTGTCACCATAACTGTTTCTCGTGCTATCCAGGACCAACATACAATGAAATCCTCATCGCCCTACAGCAGCCATCTTCAGTTTCAGCACCAGTTTTTCTTTCCCTTCATCCTGCGAAGAAGCCTTTTCCCTGCCAAGATCCGCCGAAGCAATCCTACCGATCCCCTTTGCCTTCGAAAGGGTATCCAGCAATCTCACCAGGTTCTTATACCCGCCCGAAAAAGTAAAACTGTCAAAAATCACGGTACTGTCCACAGCCGCAGTATCTGGTAATGCCGTAACCGTTTCGGGAGAAAAACCGATAGCGGTCCCCGTCGTGATCGCCATACCCGATACCGACTGCCAGAGCCTGCTTTCCCGGTCTTCCGACCGTACCTGATACCCCTTTAGTACAGCCAAATAAAAACCGTGCTCCCGTTCCAGCTGCGCCATCGCCAATGGTGGTTCTGCCCCCACCGCACCGACCGCTTTCAGCTGGGCATTGAGCACCGCTGCCGAAATGGCCTTTTTAAAGGAAAGAACATAAGCGAGATAAAGCACCAGCAGCATCAACAGCCCGAGCGCTATTTTTTTTGTCTTTGGGTTTAATTTCTCCAACATATCAATATCCGATCAAAAGATTAAAGAAATAACTATCGGAGCCCATATCCTGCTGATAGCGCAACAGCCTCACATTTCGCACCCATTTTTTTTCCTTTAGCATAAATATCCAATTGTTTACCGCGCTCAGGTTAGCCGTCTCTCCCGATATCTTTATCGTATTTCCCGCCAGTTCCGCGGAACCCGTTTTCTTTTCCTCCCCAAACTGCACCTGCCTCAGGTTCAGCAGCCTGGGCCTGGAGCTTCCGATCTCGTTCAGCAGAAAAGCATAACTATAGCCCCCGTTCCATCCCATTTTCTTCAGCCGGGCCTTCTGTAGCGCAATCTCTTTTTTCAGTACATCGCCCTGGTCTGCTGTAGCCGTCAGATGGCCCGCCTTTTCATTCAAAACCGCATTCTCCGCGTTATAATGACTGAGCATGAAAAAACTGATGAGCAGCAGGCCCAAAAGCACAAAAACAAACACCGAAGCCATTTTCTTAAGGCCCGAATCTTCCAAAAAGGCGACAAAAGCAAGATCAACCCTCTCATTTTCAGCTTTGACCATTTCAACCCGATCATGCAGAAAAAGCTGGAATGCCAGCGCATAGGGCAGTACGGAACGGGAAGCAACTTTGTTCCCGCCCAGCGACACCTTACTCTCTCCTGGCCGCGCCTCCGTATAACCGTACCCCGAAAAGCTTCCGTCCGCTGCCACCGAAAAAACATGTCCATCCATCGAAAGTCCCGCATCCGTTTCCCCCAGCAGGTCCCATATCACCAAAACGGGCAGCCCGCCCAGACTCAGGGCATAAACCTTGAGCCCTGCCGACTTCAGTTTACCTAACAGGTCATCAGCCAGGGATTTCCGGACAATACTGATCCAGGCCTGCTTTTCCTGAAGGAACTCCTGGGCATAAAATTCTTTTTTTTCCACCGAGGGAAAAGCTTCCTTAAAAAGACCGGACTTTCCGTCCCCCTTACACTCAAGCTGCTTATGGATGATCCCCTTTCCGCTCAGTGCCAATGCCACCGGATATTTCCGGGGAAGGGATTCCAACACCTTTACCAAAGGTCCTTCAACCTCTTTATGTTCCAGGATTTCCAGGGCATTTCCCTTCCTGTACACCACAGCATAGCTACAGCGGTACTGGCCCTGCTGGAGCAGTACGATCTCGATCCCGAGCAGATGGTCAAAAGGCGCAAACATGATCAGTACAGGATTGTAGGTTTGATAAAGACCAGGGTCACCACTTTGTTATTGGATTTCTCCCTGCTGCTAAAGAGCCATTTTAGTACCGGGATACGGGAAAGTATCGGGATACCGGATCCGCTTTCATTGCTTTCTGTCCTTTCCAGGCCGCCCAGCACGATCATATCTTCATTCCTCGCCCTGATCATCGAAGTAAACTTACTCGTTGATTTAGGCGGTGGCGCGTTCAGCGGTGGATTGCCGATAAAGTCGGAGATATTCACTTTTATATTTAAAGTCACCTGGTCATCGCCCGACACGACCGGTCTGATATCGATTTCCAGGTTGGCATTCACCTCTGTAAACTGTTCGGTCACTACGGTCTGCGCATTGAGCGAAGGGATCACATTCTGCGTCCGCTGGCTGTAATAGCGCGAGCTCCCGATGCTCAGGCTCGCTGAATGTCCATTGAGCGTAGAGAGTTTCGGCACCGAGCGGATGTCCACATTACTGTTGTTCTCCAGTGCACTCAGCTTGACATAAAAATTCGGCGTCACCCTGCCCAGGTTCACCGAACCGTTGCGCCCCAGTTTCGAGAGAAAGTTGTTGATCGAATTGGCACCAAAGGTATAATCAAGCCCCGGCAGGATCGTGCCACCGGTCCTCACGCTGTCCGATACCCCTGCAGAAATACCGGTCTTAACGGTTTTGCCTTTGCGCACATCCACCAGGGTTACCTCGATCAGCACCATCGGCACCACCCGGTCGATCTGTTTGATGTAGTTCTCGATCTCATTCACCTGCGGCGAAGATCCAGAAAGCAGGAGCGTATTCTGTTCCCTGAATTCCTTGATCTCCACCCCTTTTTTCCATTCCGCCGGGATCATCATCTGGATGGTATCCAATGAACGGTGCTGCAGCTGCACGATCCGGTTGGCCCTAAGACCTTCGAGTTTCCGATCGCCGATCAGGTAGACCCCGCCATCTTTTTTATAGGTATATTCGGTACCCTGCAAAAGCGCAGTGAGAAAAGAATCATAACCGATCCCGCTGAGCCTGGTGGTCACCGTACCCTTGATATCCGAATAAATAAAATAGTTGGCACCCGCCTCGGCAGAAGCCGACTTGATCAGGTCAAGGATCGGGGTATTCAAAGCGTCTACACTTACCGTCCGGTTACCCTGTGCATCTTTCTTGGCACTGAGGTTGAAATTTCCTTGCAGTTGCCCCCCTCCCTGCCCAGAAGGCTTATTGGATTTTTTTACCGCTGTAGCATTGTCCCCGTTCACATAAAGCTCTTCACCATCGCTCAAAGGCTGAAAGATAAATACCCCATCATTGGTCCGGTTCATCTTAAGCGCGTTGGCGTAAGCCAGCTTTTCCAGCGCCACCTCAAAAGGTGCCGCCGCGATAAAGCCGCTTACCTTTATGTCCATCAGCTTCACCGGCACCACCACGTTCTTCTGTGAAAGCTGGCTGATCTTTTTGGCCACCTGGCCCAAGGTATCATTATTGAGCTCAAAGCCCAGATATTCGTTCGATGAATTATAATTCACCCTGATATCCCGCGGCGCTACAACGGCTTTCGCTACCGCAGCTTTGGTCACCGACATGATAGAACCGATCAGGTTGATGTCCAGGTCATATTCCTTCACCATAAAAAGTAGCACGTTCAGTGCCGTTTCGTTCCTGAAATTGGTATAGACCTTAAAAGTCAATCCCGGATCGATATTGATGTTCAGGTTGTTCGACTGGGCAAGGGCCCTTAAAAACTCCTGCGCCGAGGCGCCCGAGATCGAAATCTGGACGGGTTGATTAAGCCCCGGCACCGTTACCGCAAGGTTCTTCAGCCTTTCTTCCACTGCTTTCAGCCGCTGCGACTGTTCGATACCCTGCGAATAGCCGTTAAGGAAGCTTAGCGTCAGCAGCAACATCATCAGGCAAGCTGTTTTAAAAAATATAGTTGTGTTTTTCATTATTCTGAGCGTAAAAATTATCTAGATGGCCAACAATAAAGGGTAAATTTCTTCCAGACTGGTCAGCCCACCCGAAAAGAGCGAAAAGGCATTTCCGGACAGGGTATTGATCCCTTTTTCAGCAAGTACCCCATCAATGGCCATGTTGCCGTTCCTGATCTGCTGGGAAAGGTCTGCATCGATCGGCACGACCTCATAGACCGCCTTCCGGCCACTGTAACCGGTATAATAACATGTTGAACAGCCCGCCGCAACGAAATGCCGCTTCACCACTGCAGGCGCCCGGAACTGTCTTGGATAAAGTCCGTCATCCATTACCTCCCCTTTTTTACAGATAGGGCACAACAGCCTCACCAGCCGCTGCGCCACCGTCGTATTGAGCGTATTGGCCACCAGGAAACCCGGAATGCCCATGTCCATCAGACGGGCCACCGTACCCCATGCCGAATTGGTATGGATCGTTGACAAAACCAGGTGTCCGGTCAAAGCCGCGCGGATGGCCATATTGGCCGTCTCGGGATCACGGATCTCCCCGACCATGATCACATCCGGATCCTGCCGTAAAAAAGTACGCAGCGTAGCCGCAAAACCCAACCCGATATTTTCACGGAGTTGCACCTGGTTGACCCCTTCCAGCGTATATTCTATAGGGTCCTCGATCGTGAGGATGTTACGTGTACTTTTATTTAACAGTTTGAGTGTAGCATATAAAGTAGTGGTCTTTCCAGATCCGGTCGGACCACTGATCAGGATGATCCCGTTCGGGCGCTGCACCCCTTCCAGGTAATGCCGCATATCCCCCTCGGATAATCCCAAAGTATTCAGGTCGATGTCCGTACTGCTGTTGTTGAGCAAACGGAGCACCACCTTTTCCCCGTAAAGGGTAGGCAGTACCGATACCCGGATATCAAAGGCACTCTGCCTTGCCGAACTGTACTGGATCCTGCCATCCTGCGGCAGTCGTTTTTCGGCAATATCCAGGTTGGCCATGATCTTGATCTTATTGATCAATGAAGGATAATCCTTCTTCTCGATCTGGTAACGCTCGATCATCATCCCGTCGATCCGCACCCGTACCCGGGAGCGTTTTTCAAAAGTCTCGATATGGATATCACTGCTCTTGAGCCTTCTCGCCTCCTCGATCAGCAGCCCCAGAAAATCATCCGCGGCAGAGATTACCGAAACCTCTTTTTTTTCAGCGCCGACCGAAACATCACCAAGATAATGTTTGGACAGCAACCTGCTCAGTTCTGCATTTTCCAGCGCCGAAAGGCTCACCCCACAGCCCAGAACAACTTCAAGTTCATCTCTAAGAGATCCTTCATCGCCGTTCCCGTCCCAGTAAAGTTCAATTCCGCCCTTGGCGCCATTTTCTTTTGGAAAGACCCTGTACTGCATGGCCGTCTCCTTGGACACCAGTGCCAATATCTCCGGTTTAATTTCCATAAGGCAAAAGATTAAAAAATACCTCGTCCGAATGGATGTCAACGCTTTTTATAAGAAAACTGACAAGCATGATCAGGATCAAGAACAGTGCCTGATAACCCGCAAGCGGAATCTTTTCCTTTTCTGCACGGCCACGCCCGCTAAAAATCAGGGTCAACACAATCACAATCATCAGGCTCAACAGATAAAAAGCAATATAATTCAAACAAGAAAAATAGAATGCGATGCACAAGAGAAAAAGAAGATCCCCAAGCCCAAAGTAACCTTTAAAAATATTAGTGAACTTCCGCTTCCTGAGCGAAACATAAGCGGTCAGCAAGAACATCTGTACAATAAGAAAAATAATATTACTTCCAGCCGTAGCTGCCAGACGGGCAAAAGAATATCGTAGCCAAACATCCAGCAAAAAAAGCAATAAAAGCAGCGGAAAAAGCCACCAGTATATGCCCCTGAACCTAAAATCGTGATACACGATTCCAACAAGTACCAACATAATCCCCCCCTGCAAAAACAACATCAGTCCGCCACAATTTCCTTTAAATTCTTGTCCTGGTCAATCTGCCAGACATTGAAAGTCCCGTCACCGTCAAAATCCGCCACCGCAGTTGCCTTTGCCGTAAAAGTATTGTTTGATGCTGCTGTCACTTCAACCTTATAGTTGGCCTTACCGTCCTTCGCATCCGAGGTCAGTTTCTCCTGAATAAACCCGATCTCCACCAGATCGGCCGAAAACTTCGAGTGCTCATAGAAATAACTCTGTTCGAGCTTGGCCACATGCTCCAGCTGCAGCTTCGCTTCAGTCGTTTTGGCCTTGGTGATCAGCGGCATCAGGTTGGGCAGTGCCAGCAGGATCAGGATCCCGATGATCGCAAGAACGATCAGGATCTCAGTCAGCGTATAAGCATCAAGTTTTTTGGTAGTCTGTATTCTCATTAGATAAAGCGTTTTGAGTAACAATATCCCGAAAGATATTATCGCCTCTAAAATGCAAATTAAATCTGATAATTAGTACATCAAATTATGCAAGGGCAGACATTATTTATTTAATTAATCATTAAGCTATTCCCACTTACCGATGCAACACTCTTTATTACCGCAATTCGTGCAGTTATTATCGAACTCCTACAATCGAGTAAGAAGCAGGGAATTGGTTTCCCTGCTGTCTCCTCACACCACCGTACGTACCGTTCGGTATACGGCCTTATTGGCACTAACCCGCCTAAAGGCTTTTTGTACATTTCGGATATCTAATATTTCTTCAAGCATGATACTAAAAAAAACTTCTTCCCAGCCATTGTGCACATTGGTTGCACGGCTCGGCTCAGCTCCTCTTATAATTTACTCTCAGATTCCGTCCTACCCTCATATAAGCAGTTCTCTAATTTGGTTCCACTGTAAACGCTCTGCCATAAACTTCCTGTTTCCTTTGCCATCCTAACATTTGGTCCTTCCTGCATTCGTAATGCAGTACTACTACCTCAGCTGACTTCTGATTGAGTCATTTAGCGTCCCCGCTAAGTGTTGCTTCTCCTGTAATCGCGCTTACACTTTACAGAACTCATTCAGATCTCCCGGGGTAAGACAATCTACTTCCTATGGATGTGGCCTCTGTATATACGTAATAGTCCCCGTGCAGTATCGGGCTTCTGTTTGTTGGGCAACATCACCCGGACTAGATCCGCCTCATATACAGTTTCTGTTCGTAAGCCCCCATATTTGCCGCGGACTTCCTTCAGATTCGCAGTCACCCACGACACCCTTGTCTCTGGCTAACACTTCCTACTGCTAAGCGTGTTCGGGACTCTAACCCTATAGTCGATTGCCATGCCGGGCGCACAAATAACAAAGCCCAACATTTTTAAACTGTTGGGCTTTGTTATGTAACTTACATTTTGGTCTTAGCGAGCTAAGACTAGATCGGCGATTATCCAAACAGCTTTTTGTAGGTAATGAGTTGTTCAGAATTTTCAATACGATGACTGATAGCTGTTGCATTTAAATCCAATATCTCAAGACCGTCCAAAATAATAAAGTCGTTCAAATAGCAAAATTCAATTACAGAATTTAAAATTTCAGAATAATCATACCTAAAATCTAAGCGTACGTCGGCTCCAACTATTTTTTTGTCGTCCTTAAAAAGCCTGATACAAGTTGATTCACTGTCACCATACAAAATTATTTCTTCACTCCAACTTTTACCTAGCTTTAGCTCGGCAGTGAGAGAGTCGAAAAAATTTATTTCATAGTTATAAATTGCATTTTATTTCCAACCAAGCCGCCTCCTATGATTCATCCGTGTCAATGCAATTTTTATTGAGACTAGGAGATATAACTTCTTGTATAGGCAAGTGTTCTGTCAGATTCGCTGCTGTTGATCCGACGCCTTTAGCAACCAATATACTGCTTGTCGCTGCGATGCCGACCGCTCCTTTACTAGCAGCCACAATGCGGTCTTTACCGGAACGCTAACAAGAATATTATTGCCCAAAAGCCAGAAGCTCAGACCATGCGAACTCTGTTTAATCAAATTCAGGATAATTAATAGGATATTTATTACCCTTTAAAAGTTCTATAATACCCAAAGGATTCATTACAATACCGATATGTGCCTTTCGGTTATCGTCCTTCAATTTCCCGACACGTGTAAAATCATTGTCATTTATATGCCATACGTACCATTCATAAGATACCTTGATTGATTCTTCTCCAACTTTTGAACCATAATCATTTGTGTCTCTAAATACAATATCAGTGGTGTTTCCTATCTCATCTATATTTCCAACAAGTTCCCAAAGACTCATCTTTAAACCTAGTTTTGTAATGCAGTGGGCATAAAACTCAACTTCTCCTTTTACAATTTCAGATAAATCAGGGCTATGATTAAGCGGGAATGCTTCCCTAAAAGCCCTTATCACATCACTATTGAGTTGCGTGAGATCGCTGGCGATATATTGAAAGTATTTTTTATTATTATCGTCTATCTTAACAGAAAAGACATCCCCTATTTTTGTGTTTGCTCTCGCCATATTATTTAATACCGTATTTCCACCATTTTGTAGGTGCTATTGAGTTTATTTCATTTAAAAGCTGACCGCCCTTTTTTCCTATCCCATATTGGTTGATTAGCGTCTGTTCCCAAACTCTAGCTTGAGTTCTTGTCAAACCTGTTGCTCCGTCTATTATACGAAAATCCAAAAATGATTTTGCTGTACCAGAATTAAGATGCTCTCCGAACCTGACGGCTGCGTCTCTGCCTGTAATGCCAACATACTTAACCTTACCTGCTGCATCTAATCCTTCATATACTAAATGGCTTCCTCCCTTAGCTACTGCGCCCAATGCTCCTTTACTAACAGCCACAATTGCGGCTTTCACCATAAAAACATCAGAAACGGCCAATGCGCTATAGGCTGCAGCCTGCCAGTATTCTCCATTCTGATAGTGATCTAAGGCAGCCCTTCCATTGCCCCACACCGGAACCATACTTTCAACCAAACCCGGCTGCCCAACACCTTTTCTTTCAGGCGTGCCATCTGAGGCACTCATACCTACCTTGTAAATTATTCCGTATGCGCTATTCCCATTAACCGTAGCCCCATTACCTCCAGCATCTCTATACCATGCTGTTGTTTGAATATATCCATCATTTATATTTGTAGTAACATGGGCACCGTCTCCAACAAGGCTATTATACTCATTAGCTGCCGAAATGTAATCGGTTGCCCAGCCGTTATAAAGACCCCATTGCCCAGTGGCTTGCATGTTCTCAGCCCCACCATAAAAGGCATCCTCAGATGAACTATAGGTAGACCATCCTGAACTGGCCGAATAATGTCCGGAATAGCCGGCCTGCATCTGGGAGATAATATTGTCCCAATATCCGCTATGATCTGCCTTATCCCCCAGCGGATCATTGAAGATCAACGGGCTGTTCAGCGCATACTGGTAAACAGTCATGCTTTCACTCGCCTCCGCCATCGGATCAGCCGATATAAACCTGCCCAGTGCCGCATCGTACATCCGGTAAAACGTCTGCTGCAGATCCGGTAGATCTCCAAAGTCGTCCTGCCATTCGCTGCCACCGTTGTACAGGTTTTTGTTTGCTGCCGTAGGCATCACACTTCCGGGCATCGTCAGTCCAAACGGATAATAACTGTTCTCCTGCCTTACCACCGCTACACCGCCCTGTTCCTCAAAACTCACCCTCACATTGCCCTGCTGGTCCTTGATCATATACTCCAGCTTCAGCGTACCGCTGCTGTTGCGGACCCTGCCCTCCGCCATACCAAAATAGGACAGCACATTATCCTCGTAAACAAAGCCTCCGATATAATCGGTAGTCTTCACCAGGCTATTGTTATCAAAGGCCTGCTTACGGATAAGCCCCCCGCCTGCATCGTAGGTATAGGTGATATATCTCCCCGGTGCAGTATTTACCGTTATCTTATCCGTACGGTTCAGTATATTATAGTCAAGGCTGATGCCCTTCTTCGCATCACCGGTCATATTGCCCGAGGCATCATAAGCGTAACCCGCTCCAGAACCGGTCAGGTTCTTGAAACCAAAGATACCATAGGCGCCACCTGTTCCATCGCTTACATTGCTGAGGTGGTTTCCATCGTAGCTATAGTTCAGGTCATCCACCGCCGTAATGTTCCCGCTCAATACCGCATTGCGCTGTAAAGTTAAGATATTTCCGTTAAGGTCATAACTGATGTTCTTTTCATCAAACGCTCCATTACCGTCCCAGGCACCGCCACCGCTGCGCTCTGCATAAACAGCCGCGTTCAGCCGCATCAGTTTGTCATACACAAACCTGTAGCTCCGCTCATTGCCCGTAGCCACACCCGGTGCATTGACTTTCCATTTTACCGCAGAAAGCATCCCATTGAAATAACCGCTACTACCAATGCCCCCATCTCCCTGACTGTACAACAGGTCCATCCCGAACACATCGTTGTAATCATCGTTCCGCTCATCTACGCTTAGGCTACTGTTATTGATACTGGTCATCTGCCCCTGGATGTTGTAACGGTAATCAACAGACTGCAGGTAACTTCCGCCACCGTTGGTACTGTGCAGCTTCCGGTCCACCAGCTGTCCAAGCTCGTTATATTCATAAGCACCGACCCTTACCGCGGTTCCCCAGTTATGGGACTCATCCACCGTTTTGAGCCTGTCCCTGTGGTCATAACCATATTCGGTCTGCACAACGGTCGTTACCGAGGCTACCTGCACCGTTCTCGCCCTGACCGCTTTTCCGGTAAAGTCCGGAACGGTCGTACTTGTACTGCTCACTGCTGAATTCAGTTGGTTGTTGCTCTGGCTCTGGATCAATCTTCCTTTTGCGTCGTAGAACATCACAGAGGTCAGCCAGACATTGGAAAGACCGCTGCCCACAGTGCGTTTTCTCACTACCGTCGGCATTCCGCTAATATAAGCAGCCTGTACGCCTTCTCCGCCCATGCCCTGGTTCTGATAGGTATAATCGGCCGAACCATTACCGTCAAGATCGTAATCATCATAATAACTGTAGGCCAAAGGCTCTATCTCCAAGTTCGGGAAACAGTTATTGGTATAATAACCGTTCGCCCCATCCCCGTTCCGTTCCTCGGCCCTATTGACCGAAAAGTCCAGACCGTTCACCAGCCCTTGCATCGACGACCTTGTTGTATAGCTGCCGTTATGATAAATACCCTGCATCACCGGAATGTTACGGCTATCATATTTGATATAGTTCCATTTCTGCTGTGACCTCAGGTTTGCATCCTGGGCAAGCACGACCCTGTCAAAAGGATCGTACACCAGGTAACTGGTGCCGCCCCCCGGAACCGTCCGTTCAACCTGCCTGCCCCTGTCATCATAAACATAAACAAAGAGTAGTTTCTGTATTTCTGCCTGCTGAAGGCTGTAGTTCCCATAACTGTCCATAAGTGCTGCAGCCTTGGGCGGCACCACAAAAACCAGTTGACCAAGATCGTCGTAAACATAATAGGTCTCCGCCCATGTTACGCCTCCCTGGTCCAAAAGCTGCTTTTTTAGCATCGTTTTCCCGTTATTATCGGTATAGACCATAATCTGACCGTTTTCTCCATCAGTTGCCCCGTTTACAGAGAGCGTGCCCGCATCAAAGATGCCATTGGCCGATCCATCCGCATTCCATCTCCGGACGGTTTCGCTGGAAAGGTTCGTCCGGTAGACAAACCCTGACTGGTGCTGACCAGGCTGAAAACCGCTACCAAAAGACCCTGCCTGAAATACCCGCTGCAATGGGCTGTTATCAAAAAGCTGCTGACTGTATGGATTTGCATCAACCGCCGTTTTTTGCCCCGTGGTTGCATAAAAACTGGACTGCTCTGAGCTTGCATTCGTCCTGAATGCCCCGCCCGCATTTGACGAGGCATAGGGCAGGTAACTAATGCTCTGCCTCCCAAGGTTGTCGTATACAACAGGCTGGACAATGTCTTTTCCGCCAGGGCTCGCCCCCACGGCGACAGACTGAACAGGCCTGCCCAGACCGTCAAAATAGGTACGCGACGTCGTCCGGTCTGCTACCGGGAGCGCAAAGACCTGAACGTCTGTACTTATTCCCGGCACCTTTACCACATCCTCCTGGATATAGCTCTGGTTCTGTCCAAAAACAGAGCCAACCAAAGAAATTAATGCCAATAATAGCGTTGTGAATATATATTGTATCTTCATGGTTGAATTCTTTTTGACCTTGTTATTCAATTTCGTTAGGTATGCATGTTGCATTAGTATCCATATAGAAGCTAATGGAGTACTTTCCTGTAAGATTTAATCCATTAAAATAATATTGATTTGAAGTTGGCATAGATGCTCGACAATCCTCAACTAAACCAGTATTTGGGGTCGAATAAGCATGGTAGCCAACAGCCTTGTATCCAGATGGATTTGACGAGGAGTATTGTCCACTTGCAGCAAGCCTCAAATCGTATACACCAGGCTCTACCGTTGACATGCCAGTAGCAAGATCAGCAGTATTAAAAACGTATTTGATTACCGAATTCTGAGAAAATGTCAACGTCATTGTACCAGCACCATAAACCTTTACCGGATCGGTAGAATTGCCCACGACAACTGTTTGGGTGGCACTAACGGTCCCAAATGGCTGCAGGGTTTTTGTAAACGTTACTACGTAACTTCCTGCGGCAGCATAGGTATGTGATAGCTGACCAAAAAGCTGACTGGTGGATTGTGTACCGGTACCATCTCCGAAGTTCCAGGTATAGGAAATTCCCGCTGAATTCCAAGTAGTACCAGGGCTACCATCTATAAACGTATAGGGATAATTTACCAGCGGATTTTGGTATCCCCCGATTTCAGCTTTAAAATTATCCTGATCTTCTTTTGATATATAGGTCTTTTTCAATACAATGTTTTTATCCTGATCCAACACATTATTCAGCCTGAGGTATTTATCATATTGATAATACTCCGCAATTCCATTGGTATTCGTAGCGGAGGTCTTCAGAAAAGAATCTTTATCGTATCCAAAGCTGGATACCGTTGCATCTGCGGGATAAAAAATAATATCATCAATCAGCGCAGCGCTGGAACACTGGAAAGATAGCGTAAAGTTAGCCGGAAGGTTGGCAACAGGTACTTTGACCTGATAATACTTCCACTGTCCTTCAGTATTTGGGTATGGCAGGAAAGCTGTCGAAATACCGTTTAGGGAAATATTGATGTTTCCTGAAACAGCGGTATTCATCCACAGAGAAAAAATGTAATACTTTCTTCCAGCCAACTTCGTAATTGATCTTGAGAGCACATTATCAGGAGTTATATTAAATGCATAATTTCCTGACCTTGGCTGTAAGACGAAACTGTTATTACTTGGATTAACACTATAAGTAAAATTAGTTTCCAGGTAATGAAATTCAAAGTTTTCGAAAGCAATCTCACTAATCCCCGCATTGTCGAAAACAGCCACAGGCTGGGAGTTCAATTGGTCAGTGATCATCGCTTTTCGGCTGATTCCATTTGCAAGAGTCGTTGTTGCATTAGCATTCCTGTCGTAATCGAGTATTTGCTGTTTAGTAATATATCTTGAATCCTTGGAAAAGACACCACCAGAAATAGATGAAGGCTGGAAATCGCCCACCCCGACAGCGTTAAGAAAATTAAATTGGCTATCCGGTAGATCTAGGCTCGGACGATAAGAAAATCCCCAGGTTTTAAATCCCGTAAGTGATGCCGATATTGTCCGGTTTACGCCATTCCGCTCTAGCTGGTTATAAGACTCCAATGGAATGTTTATTCCTTGCTGCGAAAGATTATATATCGATTGTACAAATGGATCAGTCGATGGAGAAGCACTATAATCCTTAATATATTTAAAGAAAGCCCTTGTGATACTTCCATCACTCAGCACCTGGGTTCTTGTTGTTACTTCCTTATGCGCTGAACTGCCATAGGTATAACTCGTTGTGGTATGGTTCGCCTGGCTTAGTGATGGCGCATCAAAAACCGTATTGTCTTCCTGAACGGTTAAATTACCCACTCCAGAAAAAACAGTATATTTTGCATAAGCCATTGCACCTGCATTTTCCTCAAATCTTAGGGCACTGATTACCAAAGGCGATCCAGTCCTGGCATAGTTATAAACTGATTCCCTTACTTTGTGCCCATTCTCATCATACTGCGCAAGTTTTTTAAGAAGCCCTCTTTCAAAGTCATAATTTGTGTTCGGCGCGAAAGGGTAAGTATTTTTTTCATTGGTCATATAGCCACCGCTGACACAAGATGTTCTTCCAAAGTTATTTAGCGTTGGAAACCAGTCGCTGCCCCAGCTAGCATCCCAATTGGTAGCCGGCAGCAGATACTCATAAAGAGAACTTCCTATTCCTGCTTTCGAAACACGCACGTGACTGTAGAGTACCCCCGTTTGTTCCTGGGAGATATTTTCTTCCAAACGGATTACCGAGTTCTGTAGCATATATTCTGCTGTTCCAGATCCATAAAACGGGGTAGTAAAAGATAACAAAGGCACATTTACAGGTTTTCCGCTAGACAGCCCAGTTGTCGGATCAACATAACTGTAGTTGGTGATAATATCGCCAGAAGGATTAGTTCCGTCTGTTGAACTGATTTTTTTGATTCGTAAACCACCGCCCTGTACTACCGTTCCAGCCGTTGCATCATAATAATCATTGGGTTCATACTCCAACCGGGTACTGCCTCCCGTATACCGTGAATATATCGTGGCAAGCGTCCCGGCCATCATGGAAGACTGCGAAACCGGCCTTACCGAACCTGGAATGACATAACTAAATACCCCTGGATTCCCTCCCGGAATATTTCTGTAATGTTCATAGGCCGAACTGGTTGGGTTTATGTAAACCTGAGGGAGCAAGGATGTTTCCGTACTCCCATTGTAATACCCCCAAACATCTACGGCTACCGATGCAGAGTCCGGAAGGTTTATATTTCCATTTTCTAGTAAGCCATTGTACCCTAAGGATAAAAGATCATTCTGACCAGCGGAAACATTCATCAAAAGTGAACGGTAAACGTTGCCATTATTATTAGATTTATAAAAGTCGTATTGAAAGACGCATTTTTTCCCCATTCCGGTAATAGAATCGATCAACGGAACATTCGAGGTCGGAGCGTTATGGTAATAAAAATTTAAGCCCTGTTCATAAGCTACATCATCCCACCCACCATAGGTAACCCTGGAAAGATTAATAGCAAAAGTCCAATTGGTAATGGCAAAGGGATATAATGTTGTATTGCTTGTGCCCTGACTCAATGCAACCCTATCCGTCCCACCGGTGAAAGTAGGCTCTGTATAAAAAAAATCTAAACCAGCGCCTCCAATATCCTTTATACTTGTCAGCTTCCAGGCAGCAACATAACTGATTCCATTCTCGAACTGCTGGTACTCACGCTTAAAAAAATTGATCGAGTTTGGATTTGAAGAATTTGTTGCTTTCCTTGCTGTTTCTAAGGCAGCAAAAACATACTTTGTGCCTGATGCGGTTGTAATTACAAAACTTTTAATCCTCCCGTAACTGGAATAATGCTGCGGAACGGTGTAATCGAGCTCATAACTCACCTTAATATCCATATATGGAATTGTTCTTACCGTATGGTCTGCATCAAATACAAGTTTACAATCAAGCCCCGGAGCACTCACAATAAATACATCAGGCTCAGTATCTGAAAGATCAGAAAAGTTATTATTGATATATCCGAGGTCTGTAGCCTCGTCCGCACAGGTCGCCTGATTGTTATCGTTTATAATATTAAAAGCATTGATCTTTGTCCCATTCGTATTGTTGAGCCAGCCTAAACGCTGATTTCCCTGATCATCTTTTTGTGTTTCATCAGGTAGCCCCCTCAATTGGCGGTAAATTGCTCCCCCCGCCTGCAGGTTCCAGCCAAGCCCTGCATTTCCCTCGGCCTGTTTCACTTTGATTCCGCTACCATTGTAGAAAACACTGATAGGCATAGAAATTTTTCCAATCTGTAATTGGTGTAACGGAATACTCACAGTTCCCCCGCCGGTAAGATTATTGACCGATGCAACCGGCAATTGTGAATAGACAATTTTGCTAAAGAATAACAGGGCTAGCAAAAAAAAACGGGAAAATAAAATAATCCTTTTCATAAACGCTTATAGATTTATCGACGATAATGGCTACTAACAAGTAACCAAATCATTAAATAACGGCCAATGTCAAGAAAAAAACGAAATGCCCATAAACTTTTTGACGAACGATCGCTTTTTTACCATGAACGCCCTTTTACAGGTGACGAAATTTAACAACGAAACATCATCCGTCAAAAGAAACCCGATCAGGGCGACGGGCTTCGGCTATCTACTTCAATCGATACCCAGCATTGGGGTGGTGTAGCAACTCCACCTGAAATAATGCTTCTAAATAAAAATGATGTGACAAAAATAAAACTCCAGTAAACTATTGCAATTCCAGTAGAGCTTTGAGCGTATTTTCTAAAAGCTCTACTGCCCAAGATTGAATCTTTTTCCTCTTGAATAATCCAAACATAAAGCAAATTAAAGATTACATACCATTACACATACCTTTCTGGTATATCCGGAATTTTCTTCAGAGGAGAAAAATCAACTTTCCATATATCGAGTTCAAAAAAATTTCCATTCGTATCAATATTTACACTAATTATTAAAGGAATGCCGTCCTCATCAAGCATTTCAGCTTTACCGATATCTCTTGAATAAAAGCGCTCCTTATCGGAAACTACTCTTAAGCTACCCATCCTTCCATTTCCTCAACAAAAACTGTTGCTAATTCGTTTTTGATTTTAATACCTTCTAGAGCATCTCTAATCAGCCATCGAATCAGATTGATCTCTTCCTGTTTTAATAATCTTTTCATCATTTATCTTGGGGGTTTACTGAGCCAATATTCCATGTACCATCTTTAAATCTCCATGCGTTATACTTTATATTAATTCCATCTATGGAAAATTTATCTGCTTTCCAATTTGATTTCGCTTTTAATTCCAAGTTGTTTATGTTTTTCGTTATACTGGTCTAAATTGTAAGGACCCAATATTTTTTCGGTTTCTTTATCAATGATCCAATATTGACAAAAAATGCTTTTTTCGAATGCTAGTTTACATTGATCTGGGCTTTCTCCATTAAGAAACTTACATTCAGGGATACTGTCCCATGGTCTTTGGGAAGCAACAATATATCTTGAATCGAATCCATAGCCAAGAACCTGCGATTCCACTAGAACAGTATTTTTTGAATTTAATATAGATAGCTTCGCTCCTCTAGTATTAAAATCGACAACATATCCATTCCCTAGACTTGTAGGTTGATATTCAGTACAGCCCAGTATTGTTCCAACTGCTGCGCCAAACAACAAAAACAAAATCTTTCTTAACCTATATTTCATACATTCTTATTTTTTTATTTTGACTGATCCTGAAAACGATACATTAAAATCACCACCCAAAACCAAGCTTACCGGTAGAAAATGTGTGGTCCACCAGCCAACAGCAGTACCTAAATTCCGATTAGAAATAATAGCATTTTTATATTGGTCCCTTTCAATGTTCCAATCAAACATATTATCGGAAATCCGAAATTGATCCTTCCCAATAGCCGTCATTTCTATCTTTCCAAAGGCTAATGAATTCGAATTTACGCCACCAGCAAAGAGATTGACCATCCTTGTTTCATTAACTTTCATATTCTCAAGTCCAAGCTGCTTTTGGTTATACATACTAAAATCCAATGTCGAAGCTTCAATATTAAAGGGGGCTTCCATGCCTAGCTGACTGTGTATCCACATTTTAGCTAATATCATGTCTCCATTCACTATATTTGGATCTCTAAAGCTCAATTCATGCCATGTTGATTGAATTCCCCCAACATTTACACTTTTCTCAAATTTGCCTGTCAATGCATTAAAGTAAGTGGCATATCCACTCTCTGGCGTTTCACTGCTGGTCCAATATCCATAATTGCCACCATTTGAGTATCCGATAGGACTCTCTTGATCATCATAATAACGTACTCCGATCCCCTGCATCATGCCAACACCATTTTGGGCAAAATCCAGCACTTTATCCCATAACCGCTGAGAAATATCCCCCATCGGGTCGTTGAACATCACCGGGTTATCCATGGCATAGTGGTAAGTCCCCAGGCTCTCACTCGCTTCCGGCATTGGGTCCACCGCCACGAACCTGCCCAGCGCTGCATCGTACATCCGGTAAAAAGTCTGCTGCAGATCAGGAAGATCGGCAAAATCATCCTGCCATTCGCTACCGCCATTATACAGTTTTCTATTTGCGGCGGTCGGCATCACGCTTCCCGGCATCGTCAGCCCAAATGGATAATAACTGTTCTCCTGTCTTACCACAGCAACCCCGTTCACTTCTTCCAAACTCACCCTCACATTACCCTGCTGATCCTTGATCATGTACTCCAGCTTAAGCGTACCACCGTTGTTACGCACCTTGCCTTCTGCCATACCAAAATGAGACAGTGCATTGTTTTCATATACAAAGCCACCGATATAGTCGGTGGTCTTCACCAGATTATAATTATCAAAAGCCTGTTTACGGATCAGTCCACCCCCAGCCTCGTAAGTATAGTCAATGTACCTGCCGTTTGCAGAATTGATAGTCACCCTATCTGTACGGTTCAACACATTATAACCGAGACTGATGCCTTTTTTTGCATCACCAGTCATATTGCCTGAAGCATCATATCCGTAGCCCTCTCCCGATCCGGTCAGGTTTTTAAAGCCGAATAGCCCATAAGCTCCACCAAAGCCATCAGAAACATTGCTTAAGCGGTTCCCATCATAGCTATAATTCAGATCGTCCACTGCAACAATATTACCGTTCCATATTGCATTCCGCTGTAAAGTTAATATATTTCCGTTTAGGTCATAACTGATATTCTTTTCATCAAAAGCGCCGTTATTGTTCCATGTACTGCCACCGTTACGTTCAGCATATACAGCAGCGTTAAGCCTCGAAAGCTTGTCATAAGTGAAACGGTAGCTCCGTTCGTTGGCCGTCGCTACGCCCGGCGCATTTACTTTCCATTTTAAGGCAGAAATCATTCCGTTAAATAAGCCGTTACTGCCGATTTCCGCATCACCTCGATTGTACAACAGCTCCATCCCGAACAAATCATTATTATCATCGTTCCGATCATCTGTCCCCAAATTACTGGTATTGATACTCGTAAGCTTACCCTGAATGTTGTAGCGGTAATCGACTGACTGCAGGTAGCTTCCGCCACCGTTTGTACTATGAAGTTTCCTATCGATCAGTTGCCCCATCTCATTGTATTCATAAGCCCCGATCCTAACCAGTGTGCCCCAGTTATAACCTTCATCCACGGTCTTAAGCCTGTCCCAATGGTCATAAGAATACTCGGTTTGCACCACCGTCGTCACTGAAGCCACCTGTATGCCCCTCTTCCTGATTACCTTGCCACTAAAATCGAAAACGCTTGTACTTGAACTATTCACCACTGCGTTCAGTTGGTTATTTGTCTGTTCCTGAATCTGGTTGCCGTTGACATCATAAAACAAGACAGTAGTCAGCCAGATGTTAGCTAGACCATTACCGACACTTCGTTTTCTCAAAACTGTGGGCATTCCCTTGCTGTAATCAGCCTGCGGTACTTCTCCCGCCATCCCCTGGTTCTGGTAAGCATAGTCTGCAGCACCATTTCCATCGAGATCGTAATCATCATAATAAGCGTAGCCCAAAGGCTCAATATCCAAATTCGGAAAACAGGCGTTTGTATAATAACCGATAGCAGCATCACTACTTCGCTGCTCTGAGGAATTTGCAACGAAATCCAGCCCATTCACATAATCCTGCATAGCGGTCCTGGAAAGGTAGCTCGCATTATAATAAATCCCCTGTGCCACTGGAGTATTTCTGCTATCATATTTAATATAATTCCACTTCTGCTGAGACCTGAGGTTAGCATCCTGCGCCAGTACCAGTCTATCAAAAGCATCATAAACCATATAAATTGTTCCCCCGCCCGGAACAGTGCGTTCCACTTGCCTAGCCTTATCATCATAAACATAGGAAAAAAGCAACTTTTGTACATCTGGTTGCAGCAGGCTGTAATTGCCATAGCCATCCATCAGCGCTACTGCCTTTGGTGGGATTACAAAAACTAGTCCACCAAGATCATTATACACGTAGTAAGTATCTGCCCATGTCGCCCCGTTCTGCGCGAGTAATTGTCTCTTAAGTATTGTTTTACCATTTTGATCAGTATAGATGAGTGTTTGAGCACCCTCTTCATCCGTTCCAGAGGTCACCATAAGCGCGCCCGGTGCATAATTCCCCTGATATGTACCATCCGGTTCCCGCCTCCATACCGTTTCACCTGCAAGATTTGAGCGGGTCGAGAGGGTTTTAAAGTGCTGTCCAGGTTGAAAACCATTGCCTATCCCTCCAGCCTGCAATATGCGTTGCAAAGGACTGTTCTCAAAAACCTTCTGGCTATATGGATTGCTGTCCATCGCAGTCTTTTGCCCCGAAGTCTGATAAAAGCTCAATTGTTCGTTAATAGCATTGCTCCTATAACCGCCCCCTGCAATAGCGGAAGCGTATGGCAGATAAGCAGTAACCTGCCGACCCAGATTATCATAAACCATAGGCTGGACAATATCCTTCTGGCCTGGACTTGCAGAAAGCGCTACGGATTGTATCGGCCTTCCCATACCATCATAGTAAATCCTCGTTGTATTGCGCTGGCCCACACTAAGACCTGAGACCTGCACATCGGTAAAAACGCCGGAGACCTTGACCACATCCTCCTGAACAAAACTACGGTTCTGCGCGTCGGCCACGCCGCTTGCTATAATTAATAATGATATTATAAGGACGGATAAATATTTTATTTTCATGTATCTAACGCTATAGGTTATTATTCTATTAATGAACATGGGCTGCTGCCAAGACTGAAAGTGATATCCTTTTTGCCGGTAAGGTTGATCCCGTTAAATAAATACGTATAATTATTTACGGGCTGAGACGGCTGGCAGCCTGAGAACAGTCCCGTGGTAGGGGTCGTATACCCATCGTACTTGACAGATTTATAACCGGACGGATTGCTTGAAGTATACTGGCCCGGGGCAACAATCTGTATGTTATATGTACCCGGATCAACTGAAATCCCTCCACCTGCATTGGTAAGCGTGTACTTAAGCACCGCGCCCTGGTAGAATTTCACGGTCATTGTCGCATAAGCATTTGCATGCACCTGACTCGAAAGGTTAGTCACTGTCACTTGCCTGGTAGCTGAGGTAGTTCCATAAGGTTCCAGGTATTTCGTTAAAGTGACCGTATACGTACCCGGCTGGGTATAGGTATGGGATATCTGTCCCTGAAGCTGCGTATTGCTTGCCGGCGGCGTGCCGTCACCGAAATTCCAGGTATACACCTTCCCACCGGTGCTGGAAGCGAAACCTTCACCATCGGAAAAAGCGATCGGGACGTTTGTGTTTGTACTGCCCGTATCATAGACGATGGATGCATTATAAGTATTCAGATCCGTTTTTGATATATAGGTCTTCCTGATCCTAATATTTTTATCATTGTCCAGAACGATGGTCGGCCTTTGAAATTTGTCATAAAGATAATATTCAGCCTTTCCATTGGTATTGGTCAACGAAGTCTTCAAAAATGAATCTTTATCATACCCGATGGTTGACACTATTGCCTCGGCAGGGTAAAAAATGATATCATCTAAAATCGCCGCCGTAGAGCACTGAAAGGAAATTGTGAACGAAGAAGCCATGTTAGCAACAGGAACCTTGATTTCAAAATATTTCCAGCGCCCAGCAGTATTTGTATAAGGAAGCGTGTAAGCCGTCGCACCGCTCAATGTACTATTAAGTGCGATGCTGATCGATCCAGTACTGGTGGTTTTCATCCAGATGGAAAAAACATAGTTTTTTCTGGATTCCAGTTTGCTGACCGTGCGCGAAAAGACAGTCCCTGCAGGCGTACTTAGGGCCAGGTTGCCCGACCTGGCGGGCGATACAAAACTTCCTACCCCACCGGTGCCATTTTCCGGAGCATGACCATTAACACCAAAATTGGTTTCCACGAACCGCGCCTCAAAATTCTCGTAGGCAATTTCTGAAACCGAAGCATTTTCAAAAACTGCAACGGGTAATGAGATCAGGTAATCTGTGACTACACCTTTTATTTTTACCCCGTCAATGAGCGAAGTTGCAACGTTAGCGGCCATGTCATATCCTAATACCTGCTCTTTAAACCGGTAACGGCTGTCTTTGGAAAATATTCCATTAATGACTGTCGAAGGCTGAAAATCATTCAGCCCCATTGGGCTTTGAAAACCAAGCCGGTTCTCCGACAGGTTAAGATCGCTGCGGTACTTAAGGTCCCATCTTTTAAAGCTTGTCAATGCACCGGAAAAAGTACGGTTTACCCCGTTCCGTTCCACCTGGTTATAAGACTCAACCTGTAAGTTTAGACCATTGGAAACCATATTGTACATAGACTGTACCATTGGATCTGCCGATGGTACTGGTGAATAGTCCCTCAAATACTTAAAATAGCTTCTGGTGATGCTTCCATCACTTTGTGTCTGCTCCTTCATTGTCAATTCTTTGTGGAATGCACTGTTATAGCTGTAATCTGTAGTTGTACGGTTTTCAGGACTTGCGGAAGTGGGATAATATAAAGTATTTTCCTCCCGAGCAGTGAGGTTCCCAACGCTTGAAAATATACTATATTTCGCATAGGAAATCCCATTTCCGTTCTCTTCAAACTTCAACGCACTGATCATCACAGGGGCTCCGGTACGTTGATAATTGTATATTGATTCTGCTACCTTGTTTCCAGCCTCATCATATTTTGCAAGTTTTTTGATCAATCCCCGTTCAAAATCGTAATTGGCATTCGGTGCGAAAGGATATGCATTTTTTTCAGTGGCCATATACCCACCGACTGCGCATGTCGTCCTGCCATAATAAGTCACTGTCGGCGTCCAGTCAGCACCCCAGCTATTGTCCCAGTTTGTCGCGGGCAATGTATATTCGTACAGAGAACTTCCCGCTCCCGGCTGTGAAACCTTGACCGCCCGATACAATATCCGGCTTTCTTCCTGTGAAATATTCTCTTCCAGTCTCATAACAGAATTCTGGAGCATACTTTCGGTGGTACCGGAACCATAATATGGAGTGGTAAATGAAAGAAGTGGAACAGTGATAGGCTTTCCACTGGATAATCCTGTTGCTGGATCCAGATAACTGTAATTGGTTACAATATCATTTCCCCCATCGCCGGTAGAAGTAGTTTTTTTCACCCTTAGCCCCCCTCCCTGAATAACCTGTCCCGCAGTCTGATCAAAGTAATCATTAGGCTCATATTCAAAAGAATTAGTGCCCCCATCCTCGCTGTTGGTAATCGTTGAGAGCATTCCCGCAACCATTGCACTGTAGTTGACAGCCCTGGCCTCTCCGGGAACCGTATAGTTATAAACACCGGCTGATCCACCACCTATATTCCGGTAACGTTCAAAACCTGCATTTGAAGGGTTGATGTAAACCTGTGGAAGAAGCGTGGATGCAGAACTTCCATTGTGATAACCCCAAACATCGATCGCCTTCGAACCCGAGTCCGGGAGATTGATCAAAGAATTGCCGGTCAAAATGCCATTATAATCAAAACTCAACTGAAGCTTGCGGCCAAGGCTGACCGAATTAAGAAACGTACGGGCCTGGGCTGCATTATTGTTCGGCCTATAGGAATTATAACCAAAGGAATAACTTTTGCCCACCCCACTGATCGAATCAATAACAGGTACACCGGAAGCCGATGCATAGCTGTAATAAAAATTTACCCCTTGGGATAACGGAACATCGTTCCATTCACCAAAACCGATCTTACTGAGCATCGGGCTATTGCTTGATAAGGTTACAGTGAAAGGGTAAACGGCTGTATTCGCCGTCCCCTGTGAAACCCCAAGCCTGTTCTTTCCATAAGACCGCCCTTCACCGGAATAAGAAAAATCATATCCGATATCGCCAGCATCTTTGATACTGTTGATATACCAACTGCTTACATAATCAATCCCGTTTTTATATTGTTCAAATTCCCTTTTAAAAAAAACAATTGACGCCGGCCCCGAAGGAACTGTCTGTCTGGTTGAGGTTTCAACCGTTGAAAAAGTATACTTTGTTCCAGATGCGGTTATAATGATAAATCTGTTAATCCGCCCATACTTTGGAGAATTCAATGGTAAATCCGTTTCCAGTTCATAGGATACCTTGATGTCCATATATGGAATTGTCCTGATATTATGATCGGCATCAAAAACCAATTTGCAGTTAAGACCCGGCACATTTACAATAAAAACGTCAGGCTCGGTATCCGAAAGGTCAGAAAAGTTATTGTTCAGATAAGCAATATCGTTTGTTTCATCTACACAGGTCCCCTGACTGTTATCATTAAGGATGGAAAATGAATTGATCTTCGAGCCGTTGTTATTGTTGAGCCAACCCAACCGCTGATTCCCCAAATTGTCCAATTTCGAGTCATCGGGAAGTCCCCGCAAAACCCTGTAGATCCCCCCACCGGCCTGAACATTCCACCCCATCCCGCCACTTCCTTCTACATCCTTGACCTTGACCCCGTTGCTCTGATAATTCAAGCTGACAGAGAGCGGGAGCCGCCCACTCTGCAGACTATATAACGGCAGCGACACAGATGCCGCCCCTGAGATGTGGTCAACATTAACCCTCGGAGTCTGCGAAAAAACATCCGTAAAAACACCCACCATGTGGACCATCAATGCAGACGCAAAAAAAATAGTTCTCTTCATAAAAATCAAAATGACAGCTGGCCAAAAGTTCATAAACGGCCATTCAGGCAGCCAATTTAGCGCTTCAGCAAACAACAAAAAAAACATTTTGACGAACGGGCCAAATCTGTTGACAAACGGGCCAAATCAAGTGACATTCAAGACTAAAACGTTTTATTAACCGATGCACTTTTGTGTTTCTGCAACCCAAACTATGTTTCCACGGATCCTCAATCAGAGCTTCCTAAAGATCAAATCCACCAATAGGTACTGTGAAAAGCTAAATATATCCTACGATTAACAATTGAACGAGGAAACCGGCCCGTTTTTCTTAAAATCATTGACTATATTGCCCTAAATTACCATATCTCGGATTACCTGCAGCCAGCCACAAATCATCAGGACGTTATTCTTTGTAAATAACGAACCCGAAGCCACGCCTAAAAGGCAACCAGGGTCTGACGTTGGATGAAGAAGAGGGTGCATTGCTGGCTCAGCACCTTGCCAGGGGCACCAAAATCACTGAACCCACCAAACTCCACTCCAGGGCTTACGGAGCCAATAAAGCTAGACTTCCCAAACCTGGCCTACTCAAGAAATAACAAAGCCCCACAATTTTTAACTGCCGGACTTTGTTATGTAAGTTACATTTTGATTTTAACGAGACGCTAAGATTAAATGTTTGCTGGACCCGAACCTGATGAAGTCCAATAACAGCAGTATCGGGCAGCTAAGGGAAAAGGCCACAGACCAGCGTTTTGAGGTTTTCTTAGGCGTGTTTGCACCCTTGAGTGAAGCTTACCAGGCTGAACTCAAACGCACGGGCTGCATCGATTATAACGATATGGTCAACCACGCCAGCCGATATATTTCCAGCGGTGAATTCAATAAAAAGTACCGTTATATTTTAGTGGATGAGTTTCAGGATATGTCCATGGGCCGTTATGGCCTGATCAAGGCATTGAAAGCGGCCAATCCCACCGCCAAACTCTATGCCGTCGGAGACGACTGGCAATCCATCTTCCGCTTCACCGGCAGCGACATCAGTATTATCACCGAATTCTCCAGGCATTTTGGGGTTACAGCGGAAAATGCCGTACTCCAGACCTACCGTTTTAACGAAGAGATACTCAACTTAAGCAGCGGCTTTATCCAGGTGAATCCGTCCCAGCTGAAAAAAACCTGTCTTCGCCTTTTAAGGCCCCGCGCCCTTCTTTTGTACTCAGCCCGATAACCGGTTATGGCAACAAAGCGCAGAGGGATCTGCAGAAATTTGATGTTTTAAAGAATATGCTGGCAAAGATCAAGAAAGACCACGCCACCGCCTCGGTATTTCTCATCGGGCGCTACCACCATAATTCACCAGCAGATTTAAGGGAACTGCAGAAAGCTTTTCCAGCGCTCAAGATTTCCTATTTTACTGCCCATGCCTGTAAAGGACTGACCTGTGATTTGGCCATTTTACTCGATCTGGATAGCGGCGTATACGGTTTTCCCTCAGAAATGGCCGGTGACCCGATTTTAGGCTACCTGCTCCAGCACGGCGACAGTTTTGAAAATGCAGAGGAAAGGCGGCTGTTTTATGTCGCCCTCACAAGAGCCCGCCACCAGGTCTATCTGCAATATAATCCACACAACATGAGCAAATTTTTAGCCGAACTGATCCACGATCATGGTATTGTCAAGGGACAAACCACTCAACAGAAATGCCCGAGCTGCGACGGCATTATGATAGCCAGAAATTCAGCTAAGGGAAAGTTCTGGGGATGCAGTAATTATCCGCGCTGTAAACAGGTTATGCGCGTGGGTGCTTCCACAAAATAATGTTTGATGATTTCAATACTCTTTTGGCTTCTTTATGATCCCTAAATATCTCTGTAAAATTTCCTCGGTCATGAATTCCTTGCCAAAAATTCTCCTTTCAGCCATATTTCGTCAATTTAAACTTTCAGCTTGTGTTGGCGTAACCGCCTGTGGAACATACCGCAGGAACTGTCGAGACATATTGATATCCGAAAAAACGACTTTCCTTCCCTGATCCCACTTGGGGTTTTCAGCCAATAGTTCTTTAAGCGTAAAGTTTTTGATAATTGCTTTATAAACTAAAATCGGATTATATACCGTCTCCAAAAAGTCGAACGCTTCTCTTTCCAGATCACCCCTGTATTTAATATTATCACCGTTAAGGCTTATTCTTAATGAAATAAAAGAACGGATAAAGTTTAATACGTTGCCTTTATTACGTGTTAAATACTGCTTAATATATTTGGTCAATCCTTTTCTATCTTTATCCCGCCACACCGGAAGAAGGTAATAGATATAGTCTGGAAAAACTTCAAAAATAGACTGATCTCCGCTTTCTCTCACCGCACGGTCCCTGAGAATAAGAGCCATATCATCGTATTGTTGCTGGGTGAATATTTTATCGTCTACTGTTTCACCGGTTCTAAGCCAGTTATTTATTGAATAGGTGAAAGCAAAATCCTTCGATGTCCTCATAACATCCATTGTAAAGGCTGCTGTAACATCTTGCTCAGACCGAAATTTGTTTATCAGCTGATAGATAAACATAGAGATTTGCTCTTGAGGGCTTCCATATCCATAAAAAAAGCCGGTCCCACTAGGAAACAGCTCAGCACATTCACATATGGCCCTGATGATCACTTGGCTTTCGGTCCATGTATATTCAGACAATCTTACGTTTAGTTTTTGAATGAAATTTCCTGGGCGGGCAACTGATAAAATATCACGCATTTGTTCAACCACATGATCAACCTGTTCGTTCTTTAGTTCGTCGATAAAAGCAATAAAACGGATGTCCGAAATATCACCGTCGATCACTGAATATGAAAAGTATCTATCAAAGTAATCGGGTGAAACAATTCGTTTTGCTGCGTACCATTTTTCTGGATTTTCCGCCATCATCCGAAAGCTGCTAAAAAGCTTATCAACATGTGGAAACAAGTCTCCTATAAGACTCCGAACGGCATACCTTTCTGCTTGGCTAAGCGTAATGTCCAGCTCATCGAGAATTCCCAAAAATACGTCCCGGTTTTTTTTATCCCCTGTATCTCGACCATCTTCGAATGCTTTTATGAAATAGTTCGGATTATGTTTGATCAGCTCATAATGTCCAGGATAAAATATTTTTAACGCCTCGATCAGCATAAGGTCAACCATATTTGCCTCACCATATAAAAGCGGTAACGAAAATGAAAGTGCATTCGAATACCTGACCGCCAGTCTTGGGGTGTTTAAACGAAGAAGAACATTTGCGGTAAACTGCGATACAAATCGTCTCATCTCATCCTCTTGGATCGCCAATTTATCAAAGTCAATTGCAGCCTCCATCAAGTTGAAACAAAATTTCTTCAGCGATTCTGGATGTGCTTTGGGTAGATTCAAAGGAACCTGGATAATCTTTTCAAGAAAACTCTGACCTGATTTCAACTCGCCATTGCCATATCGTTCTGCAATGGCTGTCGCCACCATCTGTTCATCAAAGGATAATATGTATACAGTGTTTGAAAAGTCGGCGGTCAACTTCACAAGCCTGAATAAGGCATAGATTTCCTGTTTGTCCAACCGATCTATATCGTCGACAAAAATCACTACCTTTTTATTGGTTTCCCGTAAGAACTTATCAACCCGCCCTTTAAACTCCTCGATATCTGTATCCGATAACAACGTTCCGATTCCAGTCCCATCATAACCCGTCACACTTGCGACCTTAGCGACCTTTTTTAACATTTCGCCTGTTTTTTCCGACCGGGTATACAGCTTCACCTGAAGTGCATCCGCTATTTTCTCAAAGAAATTCTTCAGCAGGCTATCCTCATCACTATATCGCCAGGGGTTCAGGGTTATCTGTACCACCGCATTGTCATTGGATAGTTCTTTACTGATGAAATTGAGCACAGAAGATTTTCCTTCACCCCATTCACCAAAAAGGCCAAAAACAATGCTGTCGGAACTTTTTCTTTGCAAGATAGTCTCGGCAATACGTTTAGAAAATTCATATCGCTTAAATCTGTCTTCTTTCATCTCGGTTATTGGCCTATCGGCAACATATATCTCCGAATCTGTTGTTTCGTTCATCTTTAAATAAATTTACGATTTCATTTACCTTTTGACCGATAAGAAAACAGAAAAATCGACCTACAACCATATTTTTCTGAATATCACGAATTGGAGATTATCCAAAAAGTAGTCACTTGTTTTTTACTAAAGTAGCCATTTTTTTCGGCTTGATTTGATCAATTTCTTTCTTCAAAATGGCCAATTAAAATTAATAGTTTTTCCAATAACCTCGCTGCTGCTCAGTCTAGAATTCTACTTTTAAACGGTCTGAATTTTGGGAAGTGCACATATGCGTTGTTGCATATTCCAAAATTCTAAATACTTTAGAGAAACTTAACTCTCAAAAATCAGCCATGATTGAAAATTACGCGCTATCATCCAAGGGACTCTACCAGATCCTAAAGGAGAAAAATGTAGAGTACTTCTACCACGCAAATACCGTGCTGACCGCAAAGACCTTTATCCAGCAGCGCTGCCTGCTCTCCAGGCACCAGGTCGAAACCGACAATCTGTTGCAAAGCCCGCAAAAATCCGATCCAGAAGACAAAAAGTACAATGTTTGGGATGCGATTTTTCTTGATGGTGCAGATCTGCACGTTAAATATTCACAGCCCAACTTCTATGGACCAGTATTGTTCAAGATCAAGCTAGACATGTTGACATCACCATCCTTCGAAAAGGTATATATCACCAAAAGCAATCCGATGTACTGGAGAGATCACACCAAAATGGAAGATAAATATTATAGCAACTTGGACCAGGTCAAGGCAGATTACCTGACCAGCAGCAAATTGGACTCACAGGTCATGTTCACCTTCCGTACCCCGTTAAGAGAACTGAAACTCAACAAATTCCTACATTCGATTGAAATCGATGAGCCGAAAATCTTATTGAAACTCAAGAGCGGTGGGGAAATGGAAGCAGGAAAGTATGTCCGATCGGCAATCGAGGAAGAAATGGCCAAACACGGACTGTCACATATTCCATTGGAGACTAAACAGCATAAGCTATTGGCCAGGTGCAGCTGTGCATTCGGATACACTTACCTATACAATACGAACTACCCAGAATTCAAGCGGAGGTTTACCAGAAATCCCGAAAAATGATCCAATCAGAGGCAGCGATGGAGTTGCGTTTAAAATCGATTTCAAGTCCGCTAATACTGTTATTGAATTTATCACTCACCATTCCCAAAGGCGGTACCTGTAAACCACCAAGCGCTGCTGGTAAAATATTTCGTAGCTGGTATAGTTCAGCCCTTTGAGGGCTATTGAGATTTGATCAGTTTCAATTTTACTAAAAACTTGTGTTAGTCTTGTGGACAGCTTGCTTATGTAATTTAATGTGTTAAATATAAGAACACATTACCTCATTTTATGCTAAATACTTTAAACTCAAATACCCAAAAATATCGGATATTTGAGTTTAAAGTACTTCCTATTTATCTGATTTAATAGCGGTGGATAATAATCCAAAAAAAGCGTCTGTCTATTGTTCCTGAGCGCTTTCGCCCTAAGTTTTACATTGGACATATTTAGTTTTATAATTGGTTAGACAGGCATTTTTTCAATGCCTTTAAATATTATTTAATCATTTATATTTCCACTGATCAAGATAAATTTGATTCATCGGAATGGGTAGAAGGTGGTTGGCCAGTTTCCCAGAAGGAATGTTATTTTGTGGAGCCATAAAAATGCTAAAAGCAAATATATTTTCAAAGCAAAACAGCAATAAAAACATAGACAAATGACTGAATAACAAATCATTATTCCCGTAATTATTCAAATTTTACCGTTTATTACCATTCTGCTTTTCAGCGGTGATTTTCATTCACCGCTCATTAACCACAGTTCTCCCATTTACCACAATTCTCCAGCTCCGTGCTAATGGCTGCTTTCGGGAATGTAGCGGCACTCCTCGAACATTTTATCGATAAAGCTTTTCAGGATGATTGTTTTCTTTGGTGAGGGCCTGATCACGGTCAGCTTGCCTTCCTTAATCAATTTGTAGATGGTATTTTTAGAGCAGTTCAGGTATTTAGCTGCCTGCAGTACGTTAAAGACCTGGTCTTTGGGATTACTGTTCATAAGATATTTGGTTAATATTAAAATTTACTCGGTATTACAATTGGATTCAGCGCATCTTTCGGGATTTTGTCTACCGCCCGTTTCAGGAAATATACGTAATGCCCCACCCGCAATTTGGGCACATTCCGCCTCTTAAAGATGGCGTATAAAAGTCCCCGTTCCTTTCCCAGGAGCTGAACACATTCTTCTATCGAATAGCAGTCCGCTATTTTGATCGGCTTCGAAGCCAGCCGCTGATTCGCTCTGCGTTCCCGATCCAGCGGATCTGCCCTAGGGACCGACTTCTGTTTATAAAGTCTGTCTACCGCGTCTTTTGGGATCAGAATCTCTTTGCCAACTTTGACCTTCGCTATCCGACTCCGCTGCAGCATGGTATAGACCGCTTCCCTGGATTTTCCAAATAGAGCAATGACCTGGGCGGTGGTATAATAACTCACAGCGGATTCATCATCCCCCTTTTGTGTTTCAGCCCGCTTTTTAGCTACATTTTTCAGCCACATCTGCTGGTCAAAAAGTGAGAGAAAATCTTCGCGTAAAACCACGGTTTTACGTGGATGTATCTTCGCCGCCTTCAGCGCCCCGCTATTGATCATCCCATAAATCGTTCCTTTGTGCGAGCGAAGCAGCCCGGCAACTTCAGCCACCGACAGCACCTCCCTATCCAAATGTGAAACCTGGTATTTAAAGCTCCGGGATACAGTTTCAAGATCAGAAGACTGTACCTTATCCGCTCTCGCTTTGGATTTATAGTATCTGGAATTACATACTTTACCACAGAACCTGGTCACCGTCTTTTTAGCAATAAAAGTCTGGTTACAGTACTCACATTTCCTTAAAATTTTCAGATTACTGCTCATAAGTTAAGTCTCCCATTTTCGTGCTTCATCGTGCTTCCATGTGCTTTTATGAACAGTTAATACTGGACATTGAACATACAATGCACTATCCAGTTTCACTTGTCAAAAAAAGCTACAGAAACGCAACAAAACTATGGAAAACAGGGGCAAATTACAGAAATATTGGAAATAAAAAAATCGCTAATTAGTTAATAATTAGCGATTTACTTGTCTTTTTTAGTCAATAGTCGACCAAATCCATAGGATTACTTTCCAATACAAAACTTGGTAAAAATATTTTCTAATAAATCATCTGTTGTAACAGTACCGGTAATTTCACCAAGATAATGTAAAGCCTGCTTAATATCCATCGCTAAAAAGTCCGACGTAACAGGATTATCCACATTGGCCAATACATTTTGTAAGGCATGTTCGGTTTGTTTAAGGGCCTCTACATGGCGGATGTTTGTTACCAAAGTTTCGCTGGTATTGATGTGGTGCAAATTCACCTGCTCCAATAAAGTAATTTTCAACTCATCTATACCTTGTTTCTCTTTTGCAGAGATAAAAACCACATTTAACGCTTCGAAGGCTTTACGCTGGGCATCAGCAATCAAATCTGCTTTATTTACTAAAATTAAATATGGGATGGCCAATTGTTCCAAACCGCGTACTTGCTCTTCAATTTCTTCGATGCTTTGAGCGGCATCGGCCATATAAATAATTAGCTTAGCCTGCTTCATTTTTTCCAAAGTACGCTCAACGCCCAATGCCTCAATAATATCAGCAGTATCGCGGATTCCGGCCGTGTCGATAAAGCGAAAAACTATGCCTCCTATCGTTAATTCATCTTCAATGGTATCGCGTGTTGTACCTGCAATATCAGAAACAATTGCACGCTCTTCATTCAACAAAGCATTTAATAATGTCGATTTGCCAACATTCGGTTTACCGGCAATAACAATCGGAACGCCATTTTTTATTACGTTGCCCATTTCAAAAGAGGAAATTAAGCGCTGTAATACATAGTTGATTTTATTGACCAGGGTTTTTAATTGCTCACGGTTGGCGAATTCTACATCCTCTTCGGCAAAATCCAATTCAAGCTCAATCATTGAAGCGAAATGGATCAGTTGCTCACGTAATCCTTTTAATTCATTTGCAAAACCGCCGCGCATTTGTTGCATGGCTACATCATGCGAAGCTTTAGAGTTTGAAGCAATTAAATCTGCTACTGCTTCTGCCTGACTTAAATCGAAAGCACCATTTAAAAAAGCGCGTAAAGTAAATTCACCAGGCTTGGCGGCACGTGCACCTTTACTAATCAACAAGTTAATAATCTGCTGAATAATATAATTAGAACCATGGCATGAAATCTCAACCACATTTTCTTTTGTATATGATTTTGGCGCAACAAATAATCCTGCAACTACTTCATCAACAATATGATCGCCATCTTTAACTAAACCAAAATGTAAAGTATGTGAAGCTTGCTTTTCTAAATCTTTTCCCGCAAAAACGGTATTGGTTAAAGAAATAGCCTCCGGACCAGATAAACGGATAACGCCAATGGCCCCAGAACCTGAAGGAGTTGATAAAGCAATAATGGTATCTTGATTGTACATGCGGTATTTTTAACGCTGCAAAAATAAGCCTAATCAAGGGCATTATCGTGTGAGAGAAGTAATTTTTTTTATTGTCGACTCATTAGTTAATGGTATAACTGGTTAATGCTGCTCATTGCTTCTCCTATGGGTAAAGTAAGTGGTAATCAATTAAATTATAAAATATACACACCTAGCATTAGGCTTAGCCTGTCAACTGTCGCCAAACCATAAACCCTGGTGCTAAACCAACTAATTAAAACATTTTTACAACAATGGTGTTTAAAACTGAAATCAGACTAAGCTTTTTATGACTAACAATTTACCACTAACCGTTAAACGATCTATTGAGTTAATGGGCCTAATGGCTATTGTAGCGGTTATGGTAATCGGACGGGATATTATCATGCCAATGTTAATGGCCTTTTTCATTAGCATTATGCTCTTACCTGTTTACCGTTTTTTAAAAAGGAAGAAAATTCCCGAATCGTTTTCCATTATCATATCAATTTTGTTGGTGGCACTTTTTGTTGGACTAATTGTTTGGTTTTTTTCCAATCAGATTGGTATTTTAGTTAAAGATTTCCCTCAGATAAAAGCTAATATTACCCAGCATATCAACTCGTTAAGCGATTGGATCAGTAGAATTACCCACTACAACGACAAACAGCAAAAAGCATTTATTCAAGACAAAAGCGACGATTTAATGAATATTGGCACCTCGCTCGCTGGTGGTGCAGCTGTAACTTTAAGTGGCATTTTTGTATTTATAGGTTTGTTGCCCATCTATATTTACCTGATGCTTTTTTATAAAGACATTTTATTGCGCTTCATTTTTATGTGGTTTAAAACCGACGATCACCCTAAAGTTAAGGAAGCGATTTACGAAACAGAATCCATTATCAAAAGTTATTTAATCGGACTCCTAATTCAAATCACCTATATGACGATTTTATTGGGTGGAATATTGATGCTGATTGGCATTAAACATGCGCTTTTAATAGGTGTTATTTTTGCCATTTTAAACCTAATCCCTTATGTGGGTGCATTAATTGGTAATGTAATTGGTGTATTGCTTACCCTAACCTCCTCACAAGAATTGTGGCCGGTGGTTACTGTTTTAGGTGTAATTGCTTTTGTTCAGTTTCTGGATAACAATATATTGATGCCTAGGATTGTAGGCTCAAAAGTAAAAATCAATGCACTCTTTGCCATTCTTGGTGTATTTATCGGTGGAAGTATAGCTGGCATTTCCGGGATGTTCCTCGCGCTTCCAATTGTGGCGGTATTAAAAATTATCTTCGACCGTACTGAATCATTTAAACAATGGGGCGTGCTCCTTGGTGATGAACGGCCCGCTAGAAGCCCAATGACTTTTCCAATCTTTAGAAAAAGGAAACCTGTGGCAACTAAAACTGGGATTGAGAAGGATAGTTGATGGTTTATAGTTGATAGTTGATGGTTTATAGTCAATTGTTGATAGTTGATAGTTAATGGTTGATAGTTGAGAGTAAATGGCTAATACTTAATAGTCAATGGTTTATAGTCAATTGTTGATTGTTCATAAAATGAAAAAGCATCTCTGGTTTAATCTGGCGATGCTTTTTTGGATATGCTATTTTTATTGACAGGATGATTTGTGATAAATCTGATGTTTAATCATTTATCTCTGCGCTTCCATTATAATATCCAAACTTTTACAATATCATAGGCAAACCTTAAAATCGTTCCGAAAACTACAATCAGGAAAAATACCCTGATAAACTTATTCCCTTTCAGCAAAGCTAATTTAGTCCCAAAAAAAGCACCTGAAAGGTTAAAAATAGCCATAGGAATTGCGTATTGAAACAGAATATGTCCGGAAGAACTAAAATAGATAATTGCTGCTAAATTTGTGGCCATATTTACAATTTTTGCATGAGCACTGGCCCCGATAAAATCGAATCCCAATACCGCTATAAATACTAAAATAAGAAAAGAGCCCGTCCCCGGTCCAATTAATCCATCGTAAAAACCGATCACTATCCCAAACAAACCCGCCATTAATACCTGTTTTTTAACGGAATGATCTTTTACCTGATGTATACCAAACTGTTTATTAAAGTAGGTATAAAGTGCAACCAAAATCAGCACAACCAGAATTACGGGTTTGATGACAGAATTATCGATCCTGCTCACCAGAAAAGCACCCAAAAGCGCAGCACAAAATGCAGTAAGCGCACAAGCGGTAAGTACCTTATAATTAAAACGGACCTGTTTAGAATATTTAAATGCTGCAAGTGTAGTACCTGCTAAAGATGGAATTTTTGTAGTTCCTAAAAGGGTTGCTACAGGATAATGGGGTAAAATAAGCAAAATGGCGGGAGTTTGTAATAAACCGCCGCCACCTACAATAGCATCTATAAACCCGGCAGCAAACGCCACCAGACAGAGTAATATCAATTCGTACATCACAGAACTAGATTTTTAATATAGTAAGATTCTATGCGCACATCCATAATCTCTTCTCCATTTTCCATCTTACCTCTTCCACCTTACATCCGCTCTGGCGAAGTAATACCTAAAATTAACATCCCGGCATGAATAATATCAGCCGTTTTTTTGCTCAGGTTTAAACGGAACTGTTTCGTTTCACCTTCTTCGGTTTTTACGATTGGTGGCACCTCATGGTAAAATTTATTGAATAGTTTCGCCAGTTCGTATAGATAGTTGGCCAAACTTGCCGGACTATAAGCTTTAGCAGCAATAGCAATTTCTGCAGGGTATTTGGCCAGTTGCAGAATCATTTCCAATTCTACTGCTGATATTCCTGAAAAATGCTCGCTACCCACTGCGAACTTATAATCGGTTTTACTTAGTAAAGATTTAATCCTTGCATGTGTATACTGAATAAAAGGACCTGTATTGCCTTGAAAATCAATACTTTCAGCAGGATTAAATAACAAGCGCTTCTTAGGCTCCACCTTTAAAAGAAAATACTTTAAAGCCCCTAAACCAATATTTTTATACAGTTCTTCTTTATCTTCTTCACTAAAATCGTTGGTTTTACCCAATTCTTCCGTTTTTTCGCGGGCGGTAGTAACCATGCTTTCAATTAACTCGTCGGCATCTACAACAGTTCCCTCACGGCTTTTCATTTTACCGTTTGGCAAATCTACCATGCCATACGAAAGGTGATATAAACCTTTCGCCCAGCTTTTGCCCAGTTTTTCTAAAATCAGAAACAATACTTTAAAGTGGTAATCCTGCTCATTTCCCACAACGTAAATCGACTCATCCATATTGAAATCGTCGTGTTTCATCTCAGCAGTTCCTAAATCCTGTGTAATGTAAACCGAAGTGCCATCAGCACGCAAAACTAATTTTTGGTCTAAACCATCGTCAGTTAAATCAATCCATACCGAACCATCTTCCTTTTTAAAGAAAACGCCTTTTGCTAAACCTTCATCAACTGTTCCTTTCCCCAACAGGTAGGTATTACTTTCGTAATAAAATTTATCAAAATCAACTCCTAGGTTTTTATATGTAACATTAAAGCCAGCATATACCCATTCGTTCATGGTTTTCCAAAGCGAAACTACATCTTTGTTTCCGGCCTCCCATTGTTGAAGCATGGTTTGTGCTTCTTTCATTAACAAAGTTGTTTTCTTTATAATTTCTTTTACCTGCGAAATTACTTCATCAATTACTTTTTCTTTATCAATAAGAGGTTTTAAAAAACTATCTAATTCTTTCTTCTTTGAAACTCTTTCAACCTCAGAAAACAGTGTGGTATTGTAGCATTTGGATACATCCTTCCACGATATATTACCGTCCAATGCACTCTCGATGTTCTTTTCAACTTCAAAATATGAAAAATTCGTATTTGAAAAGTTAAAGTTATTAGTATATAATATAAAGGCTTCCTCTAGTTCTTTAATTCTCGAAATATTATTTTGAATTTGAATTAAATTCTCGTGTTTGTAAAAGTGATCATAATCATTTCTATATAAAATGTTTTCATATATCCTTGTCACCTCCTTTTTTAAAGCCTGTTCAAATAAAACATAATACTTTCCAACCAAATGATCGCCTTTTAAACCGGTACTTTCCGGTGTTTCGCCCTTGCCCCATTTTTGCCAGGCCAACATCGATTTACAAATGTGGATGCCACGATCGTTCACCAAATTTACCTTAACCACATCGTAACCGTAAGCTTTTAGCAGTTCTGAAACCGAATAACCCAACAAGTTATTACGTACATGCCCAAGGTGAAGCGGCTTATTGGTATTTGGCGAAGAATATTCTACCATTACCTTTTTACCGTTCGGTGCAAAAACGCCAAAATTGATTGATAAGATTTCTTCGTTAAACTGTTTTAAGAAATAACTTTCGGCAATGCTTAAGTTTAAAAAGCCTTTAACCACATTAAATTTAGTAATATCGGCTACGTTAGCAACCAAATATTCGCCAATTTCTGTAGCGGTTTGCTCTGGCGATTTCTTCGAAATTTTAGTAAACGGAAAAACAACAATAGTTGCTTGTCCTTCAAATTCTTTACGGGTTTCTTGTATGTTGATTACACTTTCGGCTATCTCTTCTTTATAAAGTTCAGAAATGGCTTTTTGTGTTTCGGCAATAATAAAATTCATGCGCCAAAAATATGTAAAAAAGGTGGAAGGTGAAAGGTTTAAGGTTTTCGAGCTTTTAAAGGGTTTGGAAAGCTAAGTCGTGCCGGTCGGTTCCGATAGTCCTTCTTTCCGCTATAGTCCCGATTGAAGGAATCGGGAGCTGTCGCTTCAATAAGGTTTAAGGAGGTTAGTTTTGTGCAATAAATAAACCTATCTCCATATGGGTCTATCTCAAATCTATCAACTCGATTCTCTTATCTAAATTTTTCTAATAGATTTGCAATAACTAACTTTTTTATGAGCGAGCAGAACCAAAATTTTAAAGTGAGCGTAAATACCGAAATCGGTCGCTTGCGTAAATTATTGATACACAGTCCGGATAGTGGATTAGGCAAAGTGGTACCTTCTAAAGCGCAGGATTGGCTTTTCGAAGATATTGTACATTTAGATACCATCCGTAAAGGTGAATACGATTATTATATTAAGCTGTTAATGTATTTTCTTGATCCTGATAAGATTAAAGGAAAATTGGCCGAAATAGATTCAGAAGCCTCAGCACGTAATTTTTATAAACCCAATCATCCTGATTTTCATAATTCCAAATCTGTAATCGAGATTCAGAATTTGTTGAGTGAAATGCTGGAGAATGAATCTATCCGCAAAAAACTGGTTGCTGCTGTTTGTGCGATTGAAGGCTGTACTTACAAAGTGCAGTTAGCATTAACCAATACCGATCCAAAGCAATTGGCAGAGATTTTCATCTCAGGTACTTTGGCCAACGATACCATGATTTTTGCGCCGATTCCCAATTTAATTTTTACCAGGGATGTGGGTACAACAATCAATAACCACATCCTGTTAAATAAACCTGCAAAAAAAGCCCGCGTTAGAGAAACGCTTTTAATGCGCTATATTTTCTTCAATCATCCTCTGTTTGAGGGCTATCGCAATAACATTCTTGAAATTCCGGATGTTACCATGCACTTTTTACGGCCGGGAGATGAACCTGCTTTCAGCACCACTTTAGAAGGTGGCGACGTGATGATGGTGAGTCCTAACCATGTGTTGATTGGTTGTAGTGAAAGGACCTCAGAACATGGCGCCAACGAAGCGATAAAATTGTTGTTCGATCAGGATGTGGTAGAAAAAGTTACGGTGGTTAAAATACCAAGCAAACGTGATTATATGCACCTAGACACCGTTTTCACGCAGGTTAAGCGCAATACTTGGGTAATTTTAAATTCTATTGCCCATTCGCCTAAATATAATCCTTACGAGCCCATTAATTTTCTAAAAGAGCCCGAAAAATTGGAAGCTACCACCGCAATTCAATTTACAAAAGCAAACCCACAGGAGCCAAAACACTTCGAACATGTAGAAGCTTTATTGGATGATATTAGTCAGAACGATTTAAAAAGTACCGAACCAACACAAATCATCTATAGCGGAAACAATCAGTTCCCTTACGATTCGCGTGAGCAATGGACAGATTCTTGCAACCTTTTAGCCATTAAAGAAGGTGTTGTTTTAGGTTACGATAGAAATGACAAAACCGTTGAAGCCTTTAAAGCTGCTGGCTTTGATGTAGTGGATGTGAAAGATTTGATTGAGGATTTAGAAAGTGGCAAAGTAAATGCGGAAACCATAACCGATACATTGATTTTAATGCCTTCGGCAGAACTATCGCGTGCCCGTGGTGGTTTTCATTGTATGAGTCTGCCAATTTTAAGAGACAATTTATAAATTTACCCATCGACATACCGAATTTATTTTGGCATATTAATAAAAAAAGTTCCTGAAATGAATTCAGAATGACGCATAAAGAAAAGGAATGCAAACAACCAACCATATCCTCATGATCCGTCCTGTTGATTTTAAATTCAACACACAAACGGCCGGAAATAACAAGTTTCAAATTGCATCTACAGAAACTGATGTGCAAAAAGCGGCTTTACAAGAGTTTGATGCCTTTGTGGATTTATTAAGAAAAAATAATGTTGATGTAACGGTTGTTGATGATACTTTACAACCCGAAACACCTGATTCCATTTTCCCAAACAATTGGGTTTCTTTTCATGATGATGGCTCAGTATATCTTTACCCAATGTTTTCTGAAAACCGCCGCTTAGAGCGAAGGAAAGAAATTCTGGATGGATTAAAAGAAAAATTCGAAGTAAACCACATCAGCGATTTAAGCTTTTACGAACAGCAACACGCTTTTTTAGAAGGTACAGGAAGTATGGTATTGGATCGTACCAATAAAATTGCTTATGCCTGCTTAAGTGTACGCACTGATGAAGAAGTGTTGAACAATTTCTGTATGCTTACCGGATATGAACCGGTGGCTTTTCAAGCCGTTGATGGATCAAATTTCCCAATTTACCACACCAATGTGATGATGTGTATTGGCGATCGCTTTGCGGTTATCTGCCTGGACTCCATTAAAGATCCGGAAGAAAAATTAAATGTAACCATCAGTTTAAAAGGAAGTGGAAAAGAAATCATTGAAATCAGCCTTGAGCAAATGAACAAATTTGCAGGTAATATGCTACAGGTTACCAATGTGGATGATGAAAGTTTATTGGTGATGTCTGAGCAAGCTTATTTATCTTTAAACACCGAACAGATAGCTGCTCTTGACCAATACAGCAGAATTATTTATGCACCACTTTATACCATCGAAAAAAATGGAGGAGGCAGTGCAAGGTGTATGCTAGCTGAGATACATTTGCCGAGTAAATTGTAGCTACAAAAGATTAGCTGGTTAGCCAACAATCATGGGAATGTGTTATTAATGAAATGTTGTAAAGATCAGTCGTTATTTCGACTGGAGCGCAGCGAAATGGAGAAATCTTTGAACTGTATTTATCCCTCGCCATGGTTCGTGTCTCCACGAACCATTTTTAGTTTTGCCACGGAGGCTCGGAGCACACGGAAAATCTAACGCGTTAGCACACTCGCTATTCAACCTCAAATAGCACCGGCCTAATTTAATAAACCTGATCGGAATGAACACGAGTGCAACGAAGTAAAATGAAGAGCAGGACTAACCCCAACCTATAAAACAGGAACCTGCTTTCCAAATAATCAGAAAACAGTCTCTCTCTAATGCCGGCGAAATGACAATCTATATTTACTTCTCCCCTTTTACAATCATCTATTCCGATTAGTTTTATTACTTTCGCCAAAAATCCAGTATCAATATGTCTTTAGCACAAGAATTACAATCCCGTTCGGGCAATAAATGCGAATTATGCACGGCTGAAACCAATTTATCGGTGTACGAAGTACCGCCAACCAGCAATGCCAATAGCGATAACAGCATTTTAGTATGTAAAACCTGCTTAAACCAGATTGAAAAAACCGAACAGCTTAACCCTGAACATTGGAAAATACTAACAGAAACCATGTGGTCGGAATTTGCCCCGGTACAGGTTGTTGCCTGGAGAATGTTGAGCAGATTGAGAAATGAAGGTTGGGCAGCAGATAGTCTGGATATTTTATACCTTGAAGAAGAAACTTTGGATTGGGCTAAAAAAACCGGCGATCACGAGCAAGATGGAACAGTAGAATTTCATCAAGACAGTAACGGAACGCGCTTATTTGAAGGCGATACCGTGGTATTGGTTAAAACCCTTGATGTTAAAGGATCAACTTTGAGCGCTAAGTTGGGTACCGTAGTCAAAAATATCCGTTTGGTTCATGATAATATTGAACAAATTGAAGGTAAGGTTGAAGGACAAACCATTGTAATTTTAACCAAATACCTTCGCAAAGGATAATGTATTATTTTATGATTGATAAGACTGCTCGCTTTTAAACCAAAATAAAAGCACAGTTTTTGCAAAATAAACCTGGATTGGAACGATCATCCCATTCTTATAAGGATACAGTTTAGCGCACGGCCAACCCAAACCCATAAAATAGTGCCTTGCTTTAAAAGCGCTTAACCCTATCCCACACAAGATACTGATCTACAGCTTGTTATTTAAATAAAACCATACATTTCCTTACTAAAACAATTTACCAATATTTTTTGTAGTTAGGCTAAGCGTTTCCTTACAGTAAAAATATTTTTATTAAAGATTAATTCTCGATTTAAAATTACATTTTTGCAAAAATTATTTAAAAGTAAATGCAGAGTTACTCAGAATTTCTTGATCTAAGTGTTGGTTTCCCTCAAGAGGGTTTCGATGTTATAGATGATGAGTTATATTTTCAGGATTTAAACCTGATGGAAATGATCGAAACTTACGGTACTCCCCTACGTTTCACGTACTTACCAATGGTGAGTAAGAAGATTCAGCAGGCGAAGATTCTTTTCCAGACCGCTATTTTAAAGAACAATTATCGTGGCGATTACAAATATTGCTACTGTACAAAAAGCTCGCATTTTAAGCATATTGTAGAAGAAGCTTTAAAAAACAACATCCACTTAGAAACTTCTTCGGCTTTTGATATGCCAATGGTTGATGCCTTGGAGAAAAAAGGTGTGTTAACGAAAGATACCACCATTATTTGTAACGGCTTTAAAACCTATCAGTACAAACAATATATCATTGATATGTTGCATGATGGTTATACCAATATTATCCCGGTTTTAGACAATAAAGAAGAGTTTAATCTTTTTGATGATGAGGTTGATATTGATACCCCTTGTAACCTAGGTATCCGCATTGCTGCTGAGGAGCAGCCTGATTCGCAGTTTTATACTTCGCGTTTAGGTGTGCGTATGGAAGATATTATTGATTTTTACAATAACAAAATCGTTCATAATCCTAATTTCAGGGTTAAATTATTACACTTTTTCATCAACTCAGGAATTACAGATTCTCCCTACTATTGGAATGAGTTAGAAAAATATGTAACACTTTATTGCAAGTTCAAAAAAATCAATCCTGATTTAGATACCCTGGATATCGGTGGTGGAATGCCATTTAAAGATTCGCTGGTATTCGATTTCGATTACGAATATATGGTAAACGAAATTGTAAAAAGGATTAAAGAAATCTGCGCCATCCACGAAGTAATGGAGCCAGATATTATTACTGAATTTGGTAAATATACGGTTGCTGAGGCTTCTGGTATCCTTTACAAAGTATTGGGCCGTAAACAGCAGAATGACCGTGAGCGTTGGTTAATGTTGGATGGTTCTTTTATTACAAATTTACCTGATGTTTGGGCACTAAACCAAAAATACATTTTATTACCAATCAATAACTGGGATGCTGAATATGAGCGGGTTAACTTAGGTGGAATAACCTGTGATGGACAGGATTATTACAACCAGGAAGCACATATGAACAGCGTATTTATGCCTAAAACACGTAAAGTTCAGTATTTAGGATTTTTCCATACCGGGGCTTACCAGGAGGTACTAAGCGGTTATGGTGGTATTCACCACTGTTTATTGCCAAGCCCGAAACATGTTTTGATCCGCAGAAACCGTGATGAAAGTTTCAATTTTGAGGTTTTTGGAGAAGAACAAAACAGCAAGCAAGTATTGAAGATTCTGGGTTACTAAATCAGTCGCAGTTCAATCTGAGATACACAAAAAATAAAGTCAAACATTACAAAACATACAAATACCCCGGTTTTTTTACTGGGGTATTTTTTTTATATTTGAGTATGGCACATGAACAAATTAAGTTATTCGATCGGATCATTGCAACAGATGGTTTGATGGGAGGAAGACCTACCGTACGTGGGTTAAGATTCCCAGTTTCTGATGTACTGGAATTATTGGCAAGCGGCATGAGTGAAGATCAAATATTAGAGGAACATCCCATCCTCGAGAAAGAAGATATTAGAGCGGTTCTCTTGTATAGCGCACAAAAAGTAAATGAGGATTTAATGTATGAATAATTGGGAAATTTGGACCGACACCAATATATCCCCTATTATTGCCAAATGGCTTTCAGAATACACAAATTTTAAAACCAAATCTTCTTTTAGTCTAAACTTACATTCGGTAGATGACTTTACCATTTTTAGAATGGCTCAAATAAAAAAGAATGTTATAATTATATCCAAGGATTCAGATTTTAAAGAATTAATCGATTGGTTTGGTGCTCCTCCCAAGCTTATTCTTATTAAATTCGGCAATTGTTCAAATAAACTTTTTTGGCAAAAATTAGAACCAAAGATTAATTCAGCATTAGAAGTTCTTTTAAATAAAAAAGAGGAAGTAAATGTAATAAGTATCACTTAATAAATTTTTAAATGCAATTCGGTAAAGTAGACGACCCTTCGATTATAGATTATACCCTCCCTGCGGATGCTCCTGAAATGGAAGCAGTTTTGGCAGCAAATAAACCAAAACAATCCTTTAAAGCTTATGTAGGCTGTGCAAAATGGAATAAGGCCGACTTGAAAGGTTTTTATCCAAAAGGAACAAAAGATGAATTAACTTATTATTCTACACAATTTAATTCGATTGAGCTCAATGCTACATTTTATGGAATGCCAACGAGCGAGCAAGTAATTACCTGGACGCAAAAAACACCGGCAGATTTTAAGTTTTTCCCAAAACTGACCAATACCATCAGTCACTTTAAAAGATTAATCAACGTTAAAGAACCTGTAGAACAATATTGCGATGCCATCAGTAATTTTGAAGATAAATTAGGAATGGCTTTTCTTCAATTGCATGATAATTTTAAACCCAAAGATTTCGAAAGGTTAAAAATTGTAATTAATGAGTTCCCGAAAGTAATTCCTTTAGGGGTTGAAGTCAGAAATACCGAATGGTTTTCAAACCCTGCTATTGCCAATGAATTTGCACATTTATTTCAGGAAAATGGCATTTCAAATATCATTGTTGATACTGCTGGCCGAAGAGATATGCTCCACATGCGTTTAACTACCCCAACAGCTTTTGTGCGCTTTGTAGGTGCGAATGATGATGAAATTGATAAAAAACGTTTAAACGACTGGATTGAAAGAATTGTAATTTGGAAAGAACAAGGTTTACAAAACCTATATTTCTTTGTACACCAGAATGTTGAGCTTTCCTCACCCTTGTTTTCTGCTTATTTTACAGAGAAATTGAATAAAGCTGTTGGAACAGATTTAAAAATTCCGGTTATGGCAAATCAGGCTTCACCAAGCTTATTTTAGTTTTATTTATGGTCCGTCATTCTCGCGTATGCGGGAATCTTAATACACCTTACACGAGCTATTAAGATTCCCAATTAACCCGATAGCTATCGGGCTGGGAATGACGACTTCTCTAAATTATTTTCTCTTGTAAACCGTTTCTGTAGCTTTTGCTTCTTCACCTTCCGGAGAAACATTAAAGGCGGTTAATATAAACTCATTATCTGCAATAATTTCCAAAGTTGTTCTCCAGCCCCAAAGCTGCTCACCATATTCCGGATTGCCGTATTCGCCAAAAACAGAAAAACCTTTCGTTATAGCTTCACCGCTCGAAAGCATAATTTGCGTACACATGTGGAAACTATCTATCCAACTTGTTGTAAATCTTTGGTAAGGAATATCGAAACCGATAATCATTTTGCCTTCAAAAGCTTTTCCCTTTAAACTTCCCTGGTAATCTAGAGAAATAAAACGGTTACCCAAAATTGAAGTAATTTTTGCTTCAACTGGAGATTCATCTGCGAGCACATCCTTTTCGAACCAGGTTTTGGTTGTCCCATTCCAGGTGCCTATCAAACTTTGAAGCTGTTGGTGAGCGCCGTCTGCTAAAGATTGCTCAAATTTACTTTTCGCCATAATCCAAACTTATAAAATTTAAGTTGTAATGTTTAATTGTTTGCATAGGAGATTTTGAAATCAAAATTGTAAATTGTTAACAGAAACCTATTTATATTATGCTAAAGGCGTTAGATCTCAATCAGGTTATGGTTATCGATATCGAAACTGTACCACAATACCCATCTTATCAAGATGTACCTCCCCAATTTCAAGAACTTTGGGATCAAAAAATGCATTATCAGCGAAATTCTGAACAAACGGCAGAAGAGTTTTACGAAAAAGCCGGAATAATGGCTGAATTTGGAAAGATCATCTGCATCAGCATGGGGATTTACAATGAAAACGAAAAATCAAGTACTTTGAGAATCAAATCCTTATTTGGTGACGATGAAAAGGAAATATTGCAACAATTTTCATCTTTATTAAGTAAACAGATACCAACTTTAATGTTTTGTGCACACAATGGAAAGGAATTCGATTTCCCCTATATTTGCCGCAGGTTACTCGTAAATGGAATTGACATACCTGTTCAGCTACAACTTTCGGGTAAAAAACCTTGGGAAGTAAATCATATTGATACGATGGAACTCTGGAAATTTGGCGATTACAAACATTTTACCTCTTTAAATTTATTGGCAGCAATTTTAAACATTCCCACACCTAAAGATGACATTAATGGCGCTCAGGTAAGGCAGGTTTATTATGAAGAAAAAAATCTCGATCGGATTGTTACCTATTGCCAGAAAGATGTAATTACTACCGCCCAGGTACTGTTAAAATTTAAAGGTATGGATGTTATTCCAGCAGAAAACATTACAATTGTAGCCTAATGTTAAACGTTGCGCATTTAAATATCGATTTTTATAACCAATATGAGAAAACTTGGTTTAAAGCTGTAAAACAGATTAGTTTTAATGTAAAAAAAGGAACTGTTTTAGGTATTGTTGGCGAATCAGGCTCCGGGAAGTCAGTTACCTCTTTCTCCATTATGCGTTTACATGATGAAAAATCGGCAAAAATCACCGGAGATATCGATTTTGAAGACATTAGTTTGCTCAATCTCAGCTCAAACGAAATCCGTCAGATCAGGGGAAATCAGATTTCAATGATTTTCCAGGAACCTATGACTTCTCTAAATCCAGTTTTTACTTGTGGTGAACAGGTGGCTGAAGCCATTATGCTGCATCAAAAAGTGGATAAGACTGAGGCAAAAAAACATACCATCGCACTTTTTAACGAAGTGCAGTTACCACGACCAGAAAAAATTTTCGACAGTTACCCTCACCAAATATCAGGCGGACAAAAGCAAAGGGTAATGATTGCCATGGCATTAAGTTGCGATCCAAAATTATTAATCGCCGACGAACCTACAACAGCTTTAGACGTTACTGTTCAGAAAACAATTTTACAGCTCCTGTTAAAACTGAAACAGGAACGGAATATGGCAATGATTTTTATTTCTCACGATTTGGGGGTAGTAAATGAAATTGCCGATGAAGTTGCCGTAATGTACAAAGGTGAAATTGTAGAACAAGGACCAGCAAAATCAATTTTCGAAAACCCTCAACATCCATATACCAAAGGTTTACTCGCCTGCAGGCCCTCCCCTAACTTACAATTAAAGAAATTGCCTATCGTGGCTGATTTCCTCACCGGAAAGATTGAAGATGCTTCAGCACATTTACAAGCAGAAAATCAATTAACTACAACTGAGATTGAAGCGCGAAGGGAGAAATTGTATGCACAACAACCTTTGCTCCAGATTAAGAATTTATGTACCTGGTATCCCATAAACCAAGGTATATTTGGCAAAACAACTGATTATGTTAAAGCTGTTGATAATTTAAATTTCGAAGTATTTCCTGGCGAGACTTTAGGTTTGGTTGGTGAATCTGGCTGTGGTAAAACTACGCTGGGGCGTACCATTTTAAGATTGATCCAGCCAACATCTGGCGAAATCATATTCAATGGAGATGATATTACGCACATTTCAAAAAATGATCTGCGAAAATTAAGGAAAAACATTCAAATCATTTTTCAGGATCCCTACGCCTCGCTAAATCCTAAATTAAGTATTGGTCAATCGATATTAGAACCCTTACAAGTTCATAAACTACACCACAACGATGCAGAACGTAAACAAAAGGTGTTGGAATTGTTGGATAAAGTAGGTTTAAAAGCTGAACATTATAACCGGTATCCACATGAGTTTAGTGGCGGGCAACGACAGCGGGTAGTAATTGCCAGGGCTTTGGCTTTAAAACCTAAATTTATCATCTGTGATGAATCCGTATCCGCCCTGGATGTTTCCGTTCAGGCACAGGTTTTAAACCTAATTAAGGATCTTCAGCGTGAATTTGGACTTACCTATATTTTCATTTCTCATGATTTAGCCGTTGTAAAACATATTTCAGATCGGATATTGGTTATGAATAAAGGAAAAATTGAAGAAGAAGGTTTTCCTGAACAGATATTCTATAGCCCAAAAGCAGAATATACCAAAAAATTAATCGCCGCCATTCCTGGAAATTAATAGCTATGCCTAAGCAAAAAATATTTTTGTCAATCATACTCTTTTTACTTTGTTTTAACTGCATTGCTCAACAAAATACGTTGGTTACAATTATAAAAAGAGAAAATATTTTTGAGCATGCACCATTTGAAGCCTGCCATGCCTCTACACTTTGCGAGCTGAAAAAAGGCACAATAATGGCTGCCTGGTTTGGCGGAAAACATGAAGGAAGTAACGATGTTGCAATTTGGATAGCAACACAAGAACATGGCAAGTGGAGTACACCCATTAAAATTGCCACAGGCATAACAAGCGATAGCCTTCCGATAGCCTGCTGGAACCCTGTATTGTTTAAAACCAGAAACGGAACTTTATTTTTACATTATAAAGTTGGTGCAAACCCCAGGGCATGGTGGGCAGAATATAAAATATCAAATAATGAAGGCAAAACCTGGTCGGCTGCTAAAAAGCTTCCTCAGGGGTTTTTAGGTCCGATAAAAAATAAACCTGTTCAGCTTAAAAACGGAACAATTCTATATCCCTCAAGCACCGAGAGTTTAGATGAAAAAACATGGAAAATTCACATTGAAAAATCTGATAGTGATGTAAAAAACTGGAAGAAAATTGAAATCAATTGTGATACTTTCGGAGTAATACAACCCTCTATTTTATCTTATCCTAACGGAAAATTACAGTTGTTATGTAGAAGCAGGCAAAATGTAATTGTAGAAAGCTGGTCGGAAGATAATGGCGAAAACTGGTCTAAACTAAGTGCCACAACATTGCCAAATCCAAATTCAGGAAGCGATGCAGTTACTTTAACGGATGGAAGGCAATTATTGATTTACAACCCTTTAACATCAGGAAAAAATTGGTGGGAAGGCAGATCAATTTTGAAATTAACTATTTCTGCAGATGGAAAAAATTGGCAGGACATTTACACTTTGGAAAAGCACGACAAAGGTGAATACAGCTACCCAGCAATTATTCAGGACAAAAAAGGAAACATACATTTAACCTACACAGCAGAAAGAAAAAAAATTAATTATGCTGAGATTAAGTTAAGCACGGCTTTGTAGCTTATAAGATACGATTGACCGGAAATAGGGTTAAAAATGAAATTTTATTTATTTTTTAATGGTTGTTGGTCAATAGTTATTAGTGAGATCGCTAGCTTCACTGTTATTGAAAATGAATTATGAAACATAAAACCGTCGGAAATTTCAAATACCAATCCACAAATAGACGATAAACAGATGAACTAAAAACCATCATTCATTTTACATATTGTCTGCTATATTTTCCATCCTGAGCATCTTTTCTGTATCTTCGGTAAATTCAGTTTAGCATATGGCAAAGAAAAAATCGGCAAATATAAAATTGGTTCTGAATCAATTGGTTAGTGATGTTTTTGAAAAAAACAATAATCAGCTGCTTAATTACAAGCAGGTTTCGGCGAAATTAAATTTGAACGATCAGGAATCTAGAGAAACGATTCTGGAAATCTTAAAAGAGGGAAAAGGTGCAGGAATTTTCTTAGAGCCTGAAAAAGGTAAATTTAAACTTAAAGAACTTCAAAACTTCATAATCGGAACGGTTGATATGACTGCTGATGGTTCCGCATACATTGTACCCGAAGATGAATTTGAGAAAGATATATTCGTTGCCCCACGTAAGCTTAAAAATGCTTTACACGGCGACACTGTAAAGGCTTATGTTTTCGCGAAGAAAAGCGGCCGTAAAAATGACGGTGAAGTTGTTGAAATTATAAAAAGAGCCAAATCAGATTTCACCGGTGTAATTAAAATATCTGATCGTTTTGCTTTTGTAATTGCAGACGATAAAAAAATGATGCACGATATTTTTGTCCCTCTGGCCGATACCCATGATGCAAAAAACGGTCAACGCGTATTGGTAACCTTATCAGATTGGCCCGAAAGTGCTAAAAATCCAATAGGAATTGTTAAACACGTGTTGGGCAACCAGGGTGAGAATAATACCGAAATGAATGCAATTTTAGCACAATATGGTTTTCCACTCGAATTTCCTCCACAGGTAGAACGTGAAGCAAATGCCATTCCTGAAGAAATTCCTTCATCAGAAATTGCCAAAAGAAAAGATTTTAGAAATGTATTAACCTTTACGATAGATCCGGCTGATGCGAAAGATTTCGATGACGCCATCTCTTATCAAAAACTTCCTAACGGAAATCATGAAATCGGAGTACATATTGCTGATGTTTCACACTATGTAATTCAGGGAACTGAATTGGATAAAGAAGCGTACAGTCGTGCCACTTCTGTTTACCTGGTAGATCGTGTAATTCCGATGTTGCCCGAACGCTTAAGTAATGGTGTATGTTCATTACGTCCTCACGAAGACAAATTGTGCTTTGCAGCAGTTTTCGAACTGGATGAGCAAGCCAATATTCAATCCGAATGGTATGGAAGAACCGTTATCCATTCAGACAGGAGGTTCAGTTATGAAGAAGCACAGAAAGTAATCGAAAACAAGGCTGGAGACTACGCTCAGGAGATTTTAAAACTGAATGAGTTGGCTTATATTCTGCGCGACCGTAAATTTAAAAATGGTGCCATCAGTTTCGAAAGTACCGAAGTAAAATTCAAATTAGACGAATCTGGGAAACCAATAGGTGTATATGTTAAAGAACGTAAAGATGCGCATAAACTCATCGAAGATTATATGCTTTTGGCCAATCGGAAAGTAGCTGAATTTATTGCCAAGAAAACTAAAGGAAAAGATAAATTAACTTTTGTTTATCGGGTACACGATTCGCCAAACATGGAAACCTTAAATACCTTTGCAACTTTTGCTTCCCGTTTCGGTTACAAAATCAACACAAAATCAGACAGAGAAATTGCCAAATCTTTAAATAATTTAATGGCTGATGTTGAAGGAAAAAAAGAACAAAATATTCTAACATCACTTGCGATCCGCTCAATGGCAAAAGCCATATATTCAACTAAAAAAACCAGTCATTATGGCCTGGCATTCGAATATTATACCCACTTTACTTCCCCTATCCGTCGTTATCCCGATGTAATGGCACACAGGCTTTTACAAACTTATTTGGATGGCGGCAAATCAGCTGATATGGAATTTTACGAAGTAGCCTGTGTACATTCATCAGCGATGGAAAAAAGAGCTGCAGATGCAGAACGCGCTTCAATTAAATACAAACAGGCCGAATACTTAGAAAACAATATCGGTACCGAATATAAAGGCATTATTTCAGGTGTTACTGAATGGGGCATGTATGTAGAAATCGAAGAGAACAAATGCGAAGGAATGATCCGTTTAAGGGATATATCTGACGATTTTTATGTACTCGATGAGAAAAATTACTGTATTGTTGGTCAGCGTAAAAAGAAAAAGTACCAATTGGGAGACGAAGTGATGATTAGGGTGAAAAAAGTAGATCTTTCTAAACGGCAAATCGATTTCACCTTAATTCCAGATTAAAAAATATAAAATTGTGTCTTAAACACAGTGTTTTCGCAATAATTAAAAATGCATACTACAGAGCAATTACAACAAATTTTAGATACTGCAATACAAAATTTAAAGTTTCCGGATCACCCAAAACAGCTTTACGATCCGATTACTTACATTATCAACCTTGGTGGCAAACGTGTTAGGCCACTCCTGGTTTTGATGGCAACAGAATTGTTTGGAGAAGATGCAAATGAATCAATCCACGCTGCAATGGCCATTGAGGTTTTTCATAACTTCACACTGGTTCACGACGACATTATGGACAATGCACCACTGCGCAGAGGCAAAGCTACTGTACACGAAAAATGGAGCACAAATATTGCCATTTTAAGTGGTGATGTAATGATGGTTGAAGCGAACAAAAACCTCGCAAAAGTTAATTCTGCATTCTTAGGTCCTGTATTAAACACATTTAATGCAACTGCGCAAGGTGTTTGCGAAGGCCAGCAACTGGATATGGAGTTTGAAGGCCGCGATGACGTAAGTATTGAAGAATACATCAACATGATCAGGTTAAAAACGGCTGTTCTCTTAGGTGGCGCGTTAAAGCTTGGAGCAATCATCGCTGGTGCATCAGAAAAAGATGCAGATTTAATTTATCAGTTTGGCGAAAATATTGGTATTGCTTTTCAATTACAGGATGATATTTTAGATGTTTACGCTGATCCTGAAAAATTCGGGAAACAGGTTGGTGGCGATATTATTGCCAATAAAAAAACATTTCTTTTATTAAAAGCCTTTGAACTTGCCGATGGAGAAACCAGGGCTTCATTAGATACCTGGACGGCATATAAAGAATTTAACTCACAAGAAAAAATAGATACTGTACGCCAGGTATACGATACTTTGGACATTCAGGATATTGCCAAAGAAAGCATGAACAATTACCTTAACAAAGCTTTGGCCGTATTTGCACAGATTAATGTGAGTGATGAAAAAAAATCAAATCTATTAACGCTTACAGAGCAATTAATGGCCAGGGAGTATTAATTAAGGAGAGTTGTCAACTTCTATAGCCAAACCGCCATAAAGTTGACAACTCTGTATTTCCTTTTACACTTCAGCCTGAATTTGTTGATTAATTTTACGTTAAAATTTAAAGATATTTGCTTCAAATAGCTCATAATGAATTATTTACACATAACTTTAAAATCAGTAAGTTAAGCCTTTACTAACTTATACTTTATCCAAAAATCAGAAGTTTTTGCTGCCGATTCACCACCGTCCGATGGTCGCTGACCTCCACCTCCCATTCTTCCACCGCCGCCCATACCGCCCATACCTCCGCTACCCATTCCGCCTCTACCACCTGATCTCCCTCTGCTATTGCCATCACCTCCAGGTTTACCTTCTCTCTTAAAGCCAGATTTATTTGGTTCATTAATTTTTATATTATAAACCAAAGCTTTTTTAAGATTTAAACCTACCTGTAATTGTGCTAATGGAATGCTCAACTCGTAAATGAGGTCTCTATTGGGATGAATGCTCATTCCAGTTTCTAATCCAACTTGGTTTGTAGCTGGCAACTCACCATCGGGTATATTTTTAAATCCCGAAACTCGAATGCTTTTATTCATCGCTACAGGATCGTGTGTTGCTCCGTCAGGCAATAGAGGCGCATGGTGTCCTTCTCCTTCTGTTGGCATTGGAGGCCTATCCATTAAAGGAAAAGTCAACTTCATTCCATCCTTTTTCTTGCCTTCAGTATTGATGTTAAGCGTAATTCCGCCTCTTAATATGCTAAAAGTGGTTTGTGGGTCTAGCGATTCGATAATGATGTATAGATTTTTATCATCGTTTGCAAGGGCAAAAGCAAGTTTAGTAGCATCATTGTATTGATTAAGCGGCTCGTTCCATTCATTTGATACGCCATCGGCTTTGAAAAGTTTAACCATCCGGATATTTTCTTCTACATCTTGTGCTCGAACCGAAAGACCACCCAGTATAATAGAAAAAACAGCTAAATAGAGTATTTTAAAATTCATTGTAATTTAATTTATATGCGAATGTATCGCGATGAATTGTTAAAATTTGTTATTTAACAGGCTTTAACAATTATGTAGAAATTGAGTGGAAGATTAGTCAAGGAAATCACTTGCAAATAAGTTTTGATTTTGGCATTCAAAAATTGTCTTCCTGAATCCTAAGCGCAATCGTCTTCCTGAATCCTATGAGCAATCATCTTCCTGAACTTGTTTCAGGATCTCTAATTTGAGTAGTTTTTGTAAATAGTTGCTGAAATAAATTCAGCATGACGCGTATCTGGCAATCTAAGTACGGAATTCGTTATGAGACAATTACGTAACGTTAAACCTAATCGAAAAGAATTTGAAAATCGACCAAACAAAAAAAAACTATAATCGAGTAAGAAGCAGGGAATTAGTTTCCCTGCTGTCTCCTCACACCACCGTACGTACCGTTCGGTATACGGCGGTTTGTTAGAATAACTTCGTTTGGTGTGTCGTTTTCCAATAGTAATAATTGGTAAATCCATCAAGTCCATGCCTCAAAAAGAACTTCTTGTCAAGGGTTGTAAGTAATATCGGGCTGTTTGCAGTCCTACAGTACCCCTTACGGGTATTGGCCAATTGATAGGCCCTTGGTTTTACCAACCCCATCTTCATTAAATTCCGCGCTCTACCCGTTATACTCTTCCATTGCTTCCAAAGAACAATCCGCAGTCTGGTCCTCATCAACTCGTCCAGTCTGGTCATATGACTCTTTGCTTCTGCAATAGAGAAATAATTAACCCAACCATGAATGATTTCCTTAAGCGTTAATATTCTTTCTTGGAATGGAACTGGTTGGCTACGTTTAGTTTGCTCCCGGATTTTCTCCTTGATCGCTCTTAGAGATTTGGATGAAATTCGCATCTTCCATCCCTCTTTGCTACCATAGAATGAAAACCCGAGCAGACTACTTTGGCTTGGCCTGCTAACCTTACTTTTCTCCCTGTTAACCTTCAGTTTCAGGCAGTCTTCCAGATATACTGAAATACTTCTCATTACCCGGTGTCCTGATTTCCTGCTTCTTAGATAGATACTGCAATCATCAGCATATCGCACGAACCTGTGCCCACGCTCCTCGAGCTTAACATCGAGTTCGTGAAGGATAACATTTGATAGTAACGGACTTAATGGACTGCCTTGTGGCGTTCCTTCTTTTCTTGGGCTGACCAATCCATTCTCCATGATCCCCACACTCAAATAAAGACGAATAAGCTTCAATGTCCGCTTATCCTTTATCTTTACTGACAGCAGATGCATAAGTTTATCATGGTTTACCCGGTCAAAAAATTTGTCCAGGTCAAGTTCCACAATCCAGGTGTAACCTGTGTTAAGATATTCCTGAGCCTTTAACACTGCCTGATGGGCATTGCGATCTGGCCGGAAACCATAACTATCAGAGGAAAAGTCGCCCTCGTACTTGGGGCTCAGCCATTGAGAGATGGCCTGCTGGATCAACCGGTCAATGACCGTTGGGATGCCAAGCATCCTCTTACCACCACTGCCTTTGGGTATCTCTACCTTTCTTACAGCGTTCGGTCGGTAATGGCCTGATAAAATATCACTCCGTAATGCCTGCCAGTTAGCATTCAGGTAGTCGCGAAGTTCATCGGTCTGCATACCATCAATACCACCAGCACCCTTATTGGCAGTAACCTGCCTAAAGGCTCTTTGTACATTTCGGATGTCTAATATTTCTTCAAGCATAATACTAAAAAAAAAACTCCTTCCCAGGCATTGTGTACATTGGTTGCACGGCTCGGCTCAGCTCCTCTTATAATTTACTCTCGGATTCCGTCCTACCCTCATATAAGCAGTTCTCTAATGTGGTTCCGCTGTAAACGCTCTGCCATAAACTTCCTGTTTCCTTTGCCATCCTAACATTTGGTCCTTTCTGCATCCGAAAAATGCAGTACTACGACCGCTGCTGACTTCTGATTGAGGCATTTAACATCTCTGCCAAATGTTTCTTCTCCTGTAATCGCGCTTACAATTGACAGAACTCATTCAGATCTCCCGGGGTAAGACAATCTACTTCCTATGGATGTGGCCTCTGTATCTGCGTAATAGTCCCCGTGCAGTATTGGGCTTCTGTTTGTTTCGCAACATCACCCGGACTAAATCCGCCTCGTATACAGTTTCTGTTCGTAAGCCCCCATATTTGCCGCGGACTTCCTTCAGATTCGCAGTCACCCACGACACCCTTGTCTCGAGCTAACACTTCCTACTGCTAAGCGTGTTCGGGACTTGAACCCTATAGTCGATTGCCATGCCCGGCGCACGAAACAAAAAAAGTCCTGATTTGCATCAGGACTTTTTATTATAAGTTCATTACTAATTATTCTGCAGGTGCAGCTTCTTCAGTAGTTTCGTCTTTTTTGGTTGCTTTTTTAGCAGGTGCTTTTTTAGCTGGAGCAGCTTCAACAGCAACAACTTCTTGCTCAGCAGCTGCTTTCTTAGCAACTGGTGCTTTAGCTATAGCAGCTTCGATTTCAGCTTCTGTAATTGGAAGGATTGAAACGTAAGATTTGTTATCTTGTTTCTTTCTGAAAATTACAGTACCATCAACTAAAGCGAATAAAGTATGGTCTCTACCAATACCAACACCTTTATCAGGGTGGTGTTTTGTTCCACGTTGACGTACTAAAATGTTTCCAGCGATAGCCAATTGCCCACCGAAAATTTTAATACCTAAACGCTTACTATGCGATTCACGTCCGTTTTTCGAACTACCGGCTCCTTTTTTGTGTGCCATGATTTTATATTTTGTAACTCGCTAAAAAGCGAATTATTGGGTTAACAATTAATTATAGAGTGATGTCAGAAATCTGAATCTTAGTGAAAAACTGGCGGTGACCATTTTTCTTTTTGTAACCTTTTCTACGTTTTTTGTGGAAAATAATCACTTTATCACCTTTTAAATGAGATACGATCTTAGCTGAAACTTTAGCACCTTTAACTGCAGGAGCCCCTACAGTAATTGCACCACCGTTGTCAACCAACAATACATTATCAAATTCAATACTAGCGCCTTCATCTCCTTGTAATCTGTGTACAAAAAGGTGCTGGTCTTTAGCAACTTTAAATTGCTGCCCTGCTATATTTACTATTGCGTACATTGTTTAAATATTAGTTTTTTAATTTTTATTTAACGAGGTGCAAATATAGAACAAATTCAATTAACACACAAATACATATCGAAAATATTTTCTGTATATATTTTATTTTTATGCCAACCTTTAATTTCAGTCTGTTTTAAGATTAACGATGACATGAAACCTTAACAAATCTTTGTTCTTCTTATTATTTGCCGCTTCTTTTTTCAGCTTGATTTAACGTTTCTTCGATAATTTTCCTCATCTGTACCGCAGCATCCAACAATTTTGGGTTACCATCAAAATCACCATAGATCACAACGTGTTTAGATTTTTCTTTATACTTGAAAAGAATCTCGTAGCGCGGAACAGCCAAAGCTTTAGCACTCTTTTTTCCAATGGTATCAGGAAAATTCCAAAGGCCGATTTCATTTGCTTTTGAATGCATAAACAAAATATCGTCGCTTTTTAAAAACACCTTTTTCCGAACAACAGAATCTACATTATTTACATACTGATATTCGCCAGTAGCAGAATTATAATGATTTTCTAATGTATCCTTTATCCCCCATTTGTAGTCCATCGATACAAAATCCTTTTTCCTGAACGGTGCATTTTGAATGATTGGCTTGTAATAAATATAACAATAAATAATCATCGGAAGGATGATACTAAGGGCTAAGAATATTTTTTTTCCTTTACTTGACACTTGATATTAAATTATTGATTGAATGTTTAAATTATTATAAGGAATGATTTATTGAGCTTATATAAAATGCTAAACCGCTGATTCTTTTAACTCCCCTTCCCATTTACTCACCACTGCAGTGGCAATACTATTTCCAACAACATTAGTTGCCGAACGGCCCATATCCAATAATGGATCAATGCCTATTAATAACGCCAAACCTGCTTCAGGAATATTAAAGCTGGCAATGGTACCAGCAATTACCACCAGCGATGCCCGTGGTACCCCTGCAATGCCTTTACTGGTAAGCATTAAAATTAAAAGCATCGAAATTTGTTGCTCAAAACCCAAATGGATTCCATAAGCTTGAGCAATAAATAAGGAAGCAAACGTCATGTACATCATCGAACCATCGAGGTTAAAAGAATATCCAAGTGGCAATACAAAACTTACAATTTTATCTTTACATCCAAACCGCTCCAAAAGCATCATCGTTTTCGGATAAGCTGCCTCGCTACTTGCAGTACTAAAGGCCAAAAGCGCAGGTTCTTTCATATCGTTAACCAAACGGAAAATGCGTTTTTTTAATACCAAAAAGCCTAAGAAAATCAATACCATCCACAGTATGCCCAACCCTAAATAAAACTCACCGATAAAAATGGCATAAGTATTCAACACATTCAGTCCTTGCTTGGCTACAATGGCTGTCATGGCTCCAAAAACAGCTAATGGTGCAAAATTCATCACATAACCGGTCATCTTTAAAATAACGTGCGCAATGGCATCAAAAGCTTTAATTACGATCTGCCCCAAATCACCAATTGCAGCTGTGGCTACGCCAAAAAATAACGAGAAAACAACGATCTGTAAAATCTCGTTGGTTGACATAGATTCGGCTATACTCTTAGGAAAAACGTGTGCAATGAAATCTTTTACACTCATTGCAGCTTTCTGGATTCCGGTATTCACCAATTGATCTGGCAACGATAATTTCATATGTCTTCCAGGTTCGAATAAATTGACAAGAATCATCCCCAGTACTAACGACATTAATGACATGGCCAAAAACCAACCTAATGTTTTACCGCCTATTCTCCCAACTGCTTTAATATCGCCAACTTTAGCCACACCCACAACAAGGGTTGTAAATACCAATGGAGCAACAATCATTTTAATCAGGCGAAGAAAAATATCGCTTAACAGAGTGAAATATTCTAGCTTTTTCTCTCTGATATCTTCGTTTTCTTTTTTGATTTTGGCGTTCGCTTTACGCTCTGCTTTAAGTTGGGTATACACAATACTGGTGGTATCGGTTGTTTTAGCAATACTTACCTCTATACTTTTAACTTTTGCATCAGCATTAAGTATATTCTGGTTGTAAACATCGATTGAATTGACATTTAAAATATAGCCCAGTGCAATACCCGCAATCAGCGCTAAGAAAATAAAAAGCGTGAGTTTGTTTTTCTTCATGAATATAAAAAGTTTGTGGTACTCTTAATTTGGTAAAACTACGATATTTACGGCTTGTAACAAATTTTGATAACAGCTGGAATTAAAAAATATATTATTTTTGGCCCTATGTTGTAACAAAAAATGCTCAACATCATCTAAAACGCAACCATCAACCCCTAAATGGAACAAAAAGACAAGCTATTTAAAGAAATTTTTGATTCAAACTCCAAAAAGATTTTCCATTTATGTTATGGTTATACTGGCGATACCGACGCTGCAAATGATCTTTTACAGGAAACTTTTTTAAAGGTTTGGCAAAACCTGGATAAATTCAGGAACAAATCTTTAATTTCTACATGGATTTACAGAATTGCCGTAAACACCTGTTTAACCTACTTAAGATCAGAAAAACGACAGGCAAAAGACGAATTAACGGACAACATAATTGAAAATAAAATAGAAGAGTTTTCGGAGAAAAACGAACAGGTTGCCCTTCTTTATAAATGTATATCCAAACTCGAAGAAAATGACCGCTTGATTATAACAATGGTATTAGATGAATTACCATATCACGAAATTGCCGATATCTCTGGAATAAGTGAAGGCAATTTAAGAGTAAAAATTCACCGAATTAAACAAAAGTTAACAGAATTATATAGTCAGTATGCAAGCGTTTGATCAAATACAGGAGCTGTGGCAAAATCACAAAGTAGAAGTTAAGGTTTCTGCAGATGAAATGCTACAACAAGTGAAGAAAGAAGTAAATGGATTAAAGCTAAAATCTGCTTTGAACATCCTGGGGATGCTGGCATCTTTTATTGCTATTGCTGCACTATGGATATTTTTTCATTTCGAATCGTGGACAACCCACGTGGGCATCAGCATCACAATTATTGCAATTGGTGTATATACATTGATTCTTTACCGTGATTACCGTTTAATCTCGAAAACTGATTTTACAGCTCATCCCCATCAGTATCTGAATAACCTAAAAACTTATCAGTTAAACCGCTATAAGCTTTACAATTCTTTATACTGGTTTTATGCAATTGCCCTTTCATTAGGAATTATGTTCTATTTCGTAGAAATTCATTCTCGTTTTAATACCATTCAAAAGGTACTGGCAATAGGATTTACAGCATTTTGGATGGTATTTTGCTCAACAATTCTGAGAAAAGCGGTAATAAGCCGAGAAAAAGAACGCATTGCTTTATTGATTGAAAAATTTGAACGCATTAGCGAACAGATTTCTACCCCGGAATAATTTTAGGCACGGTTTTTTCATTGTAAAAACTGATACATTGAAAACATTATGATTTATCGCCAGATAATGAAATTGTTAGATCATAATGGCTTCACTACAGTTGAAACTAAAATTATACCGTTGAAAAAACAAATTTTATCCATACTATTTTTGCTGTCCCTGCCATGCACATTTGCGTTTAAACAAGACTTGAGCCAACCAGTACAACTTGACTGGGAAACTCATTTTAAAGGTAAACCAGATATGCAATCGCCCTTTTTTGCTTTAACGGCAATGACCTGGAAATACAGCTACTCAAGCACTGTATATCGAAACCGGGTTGCCATCAATTTAAAGAATGAAGCCACAATTGATAAAACAAGATCGTGGGTGAAATGGGACAAGATTAAAGATCCTGACATTAGGGCAAGTTTGTTGCACCACGAACAAGGACATGCTGATATTCAATATGTTTTACTTTTAGAAGCCGAAAGGGTGCTAAAGAACAGAAACTATTCAGTAAACAACTACAAAGCACAAATTTCAGAACTGGCAAACCAGATCAGCGAGTATTTTGATACCATGCAACGCAATTACGACGAGGAAACTGAACACGGCAGCAACCATAAAATGCAGGCCAGATGGGATGAAATTATTCAGGATAAAATTGAAGAATCAAGAGCAGCAACAGCAGAATTACAAAAATAGCTTCGGTACAAATATGATGCAACCTACAGCTACGGCCAAAAATGCTACAACCAAAACAGCCGCCGCAGCCAAATCTTTTACCACTTTGATTTTTGGATTATAATCTGGTGAAACAACATCTGCTAGTTTTTCAATGCTTGTGTTTATTATTTCAGCCATAAAAACTGCAACAATTACAGATAATATTGCAATCCATTCTAAGCCAGAAATTTTTAAATAAAAAGATAAAGCAACCGCAAAAATTGCTGCAACTAAATGAATCCTTCCATTGTGTTCATTAACGAAAAACAACCTTAATCCATTAAAAGCATATTTAAAGCTCCTTACCCGCTCTATAATTGAAAATTTCTGGTTGCTCATTATTTTAAATTTACCCTAGGCAATAGAGATGCTAAAACAAGATAATGCCCTATATGTGCTACTCATGTGGCTTTAACCCTTAAAAGTTAGCTTTTACCTTTCCCTTCTTCAGGCTTCACTTCGCTCGTAGAAAAACTGCTACCACTTAATTTATATTGATAAGTCTTGGTAATTGTTTTAGTGCTATCTACAGTATCTCTAACAGGAAAAGAGCGAAAAAGATCGCCATTTCTAATAAAAAATTTATCATTTCCTGTATATCCTTTTTTCTGGTTAGCACTTAAAGAAGGAAAACCTATCTTATTAAAATCTCCACCGGCGTATTCGAAAACATTCAGATCTGAAACGTTTTTTTTGCTTAGTAACTGGATATAGATTTCCGGGTTACCATCATTATCCAGGTCCATATTCCATGCATCCGTTATTATTCCTTTACGATCTACCGCAGCAGATTTATAATTGTTACGTACGGAATCAGACATTAAAATTTGATACCCGCCAATTGAATCAACGCCTTTCCCCCAGCTTAAAATCTCGAAATTCAAACCTGGTTTTACTTCTATATCCTTATAAAAACGGAAAGGGTTCTTTTCAATTTTAGTAGCTTCGGTTATAACTGGTTTTGGTGTTTCTTCTGTGCATGCAAAACAAAACAGCATCCCTGCTATTAACAAAAGATGCTGTTTTGTATATTTCTGTAGTTTCATTCTATTTGGGACGTTTGGTTGCCCCAAATTAAGTATTTTAGCTTACCTAAGCAACATTATTTCTTGGCCTCTGCCTTTACTTCAGGCGCACCATTATTTAAAACAGTCTCTGCAGTAACACTTCTTCTACCACTTGGTGCAATAACTATGGTTTTTAGAACTCTCTTCTCTCCTTGCGGAACATTAATTTTTAGAGGAGCAGTATATAAGAATGCATTTTCGGATGGACGCGCCAAATCGATAGTATAATAAATTTTTGCACCGGTAACAGGTGCTTTCAAATCAATGGTAAAATCGCCACCGGTTAAAGGTTTATCACTTTGACCTATTGGTGTAGGCACCCAAAAATTAATGTTCATTTTATCTAAACGCGCCAAATGCACAGGTAGGCGTTGCTCAGAAAAATTCTTAATATCTTTCCGCTCCACAGGAGACCATGCAATTTCAGCCAAGGCCAACAAACGTGGGAAAGCATGATTTTCTGCCTTCGCTGTTGTTTTAATGTACTCTGTCCACATATTTGCTTGCACTCCTTTAATGTATTTACGCTCATCGGCAGTTAACACTTTAGGAATTGGATCGTAAGCATAAATCTTTTGGTATGGCGCAAATCCACCAATAGTAACCGGCTCATCAGGAGAATTGGATTGTTTATGGTCAATATATAAACCCATCGAACCTGGAGTCATAATTACGTCGTGTTTTTGTTGTGCAGCAGCAATTCCACCATCTTCACCTCTCCAGCTCATTACTGTTGCATTTGGTGCTAAACCACCTTCCAAAATCTCATCCCAGCCAATAATTGAGCGTCCTTTTCCATTTACATGTTTCTCTATGGTTTGAATAAAATAACTCTGTAACTCATGTTCATCTTTCAAACCTTTTTCTTTCATTAAATTCTGACAGAATGTAGATTCTTTCCAATAGGTTTTAGGAGCTTCATCACCACCAATATGAATGTATTTAGAAGGAAAAATAGCAATCACTTCATCCAAAACATTTTCTAAAAAGGTAAAGGTATTGGCTGATGGTACAAAAATATCATCAAAAACACCCCAGGTTTGTTGCACCTGCTTTCCTTTTCTACTGCCTGCCCATGGTGTTTTATCACTGATAAAAGTATCACGCTCAGGGAAACAGCTTAACTCAGGGTAAGAAGCAATGGCAGCTGAAGCATGACCAGGCAACTCAATTTCCGGAATTACGGTGATGTATTTGCTCGCTGCATAGCGAACAACTTCTTTAGCTTCTTCTTGTGTGTAAAAACCTTTAACAGGTGTAAGGTAATTGCCGTTGCCTGGATAATTACCAATAATACTTCCATTGCGTGAAGAGCCGATTTCGGTTAGCTTTGGATATTTTTTAATCTCTAACCTCCAACCCTGATCATCTGTTAAATGCCAGTGAAAAGTGTTGATTTTATAATAAGCCAATTGATCAATATATTTTTTGATGAAAGATATTGGAAAAAAATGACGGCACACATCCAACATGGTTCCACGATAAGCAAACCGAGGATAATCGTTAATGTTTACCGCAGGTAATGTAATTTTATCTGCAACTTTATCTGGCAACATTTGCATCAGCGATTGTACGGCATAAAAAAGTCCGGCACCCTTTCCTGTTAAAACGATTTGGTTGGGTGTAACTTTAATGGTGTAACCTTCGGCAGGCAATTTATCTGCGCCAACAGAAGTAAGTATAAGTGCTTTTTGATTGGGTTGAGTTACTTTATTTTCTCTTAAGGCAAAACCGGCTTTTGTAACGATAAAAGCGTTTAATAAATCAGACATCTTTGCGCCGTCGATGCTCTGGTTTACCAAAACAGTGGTTTTATCCAAAGTAAAATTTCCATTTGCTCTTGTAATGGCTACTGGTGCAGGTATGATTCCCAAATTGGGATCGCTCTGCGCAAACGCACTTGTGCTGATTAATACTCCAATAAAAATCGATAATGCTTTGTTCATGTTGTGTTTTTGGTTTTAAATTTATTTGATTATTACAACCAATATAGAGATTATGGGCAGATCCTGAACCTCACATTTTTGTTACAATTTAAATCAACCGTTTGACTGGACTGCCCAATGCAGATAAATTTAACATTAAGGCTGATGCTTTTGATAATACATTTATAATAAAAATCCAAGCCCTTTTTTAGAAAATCAGATACAGTAGCGTTTTGGGTTGGAACAGTCCCGCTCCCGCTTCTGCCGATTGAAAAATCTGCATCCCGCTTTAATCGGGTTTAGGTGGCGCCGCCAACGGTACTCGTTAGAGTTGCAAAATGCAGAAGACAATTGATGAACGGTGTTATTCAACTCTCAATAGCAAAAACCTGCGTATATAAACCTGATTGCAATGCAAAGCCCGGAGCGCAGCGAGGACTTGTAATGGAAAGCAGGACTAACAATAAAAAGAGCTGCTGAAATTGCTTTCCAAAAAAATCAATCACAAAAAAAGAGAAACCGTTACTGATTTCTCTTTCTAAAATAATATTTAAATGTGTTTATGCTTCTACAGGGTGTTCTTTAGCAGCCAAATACCTTTCAGCATCAAGCGCGGCCATACAACCAGAACCCGCAGCAGTTACCGCTTGTCTGTAATACATATCCTGAACATCGCCGCAGGCAAAAACGCCTTCGATATTGGTTAATGTAGAACCAGGTTTAGTAGCTAAGTATCCGGTTTCATCCATATCCAACTGGCCTTTAAAAATATCGGTATTTGGTTTATGACCGATGGCCACAAAGAAACCTTCTACTTCAATATCAGATTGTTCACCTGTTTTGTTATTCAAAACTTTAACAGCAGTAACATTTTTACCATTACCTAAAATTTCCTGGGTTTCGGTATTGTAATGTACTACAATGTTCGGGGTTGCTAAAACACGACTTACCATTGCTTTTGAAGCCCTGAATTCGTCTCTGCGAACCAATAAATGAACAGTTTTACATAGTTTAGCTAAATAAGTTGCTTCCTCAGCAGCGGTATCACCAGCACCTACAATAGCAACATCCTGTCCTTTAAAAAAGAAACCGTCGCAAACAGCACAAGCCGAAACCCCGAAACCATTATATTGTTGCTCGCTTGGTAAGCCTAACCATTTTGCTGTTGCACCGGTAGCAATAATTACAGTATCAGCGGTTATGGTTTTAATTTCATCTACAACTACTTTATGTGGTGTAGAAGAAAAATCAACTGAGCTTACATAACCAAAACGGATATCGGTACCAAAACGTTCTGCTTGTTTACGGAAATCTTCCATCATTTCTGGCCCCATAATTCCTTGCGGGTAACCCGGAAAATTCTCAACATCAGTAGTTTGCGTAAGCTGTCCACCAGCTTGCATACCAGTATACATAATTGGTTTTAAATCGGCTCTGGCAGCATAAATTGCAGCAGTATAACCTGCAGGGCCTGAGCCTATAATTAAACACTGAACGTGCTCGTTTTCTTGTGACATTATATTGTGTGTTTGAAATTCATTAATTGTTGCGCAAATTTAATGCTTTAATTAATTGTTAACAAACTTACATTGTCAACATAGCTTACTTATTAACAGCTGAGGTTAAGAGGCAGGGCATAAAGCAACCTTAGGCCTAATAAAATGTGTGATTTGTGGTTTTAGGTGTTTCCATTAGGCTGAGATTAAATTTATAATTGATAACCTAATATGGGAATATTGTAAACAATAGCTGGCAAAATCCCACATTACCTAAGTTTGTATAATACCCACATTAAACTTCTTTGTAACTGGCGATTGGTTGGCTGCCTCAATGCCCATTGAAATTACTTTTCTTGTTTCCAGTGGATCTATAATGCCATCTACCCAAAGGCGCGAAGCTGCATAATATGGAGTGGTTTGGCTATCGTACTTATCAGTGATTTCTTTTAACAACTCTGCTTCTTTTTCTGGCGTTATTACCTCGCCTTTTGCTTTTAAGGAAGCTTCCTGAATTTGCAATAATGTTTTGGCGGCCTGTGCGCCACCCATTACGGCTATTTTTGCAGTTGGCCAGGCATATATCAATCTTGGATCGTAAGCTTTACCGCACATGGCATAATTACCAGCACCATAAGAATTTCCCAATACAATTGTGAATTTTGGCACCACAGAGTTGGCTACAGCGTTAACCATTTTAGCGCCATCTTTAATAATACCGCCTTGCTCAGATCGGCTGCCCACCATAAAACCGGTTACATCCTGCAAAAACACCAATGGAATTTTCTTTTGATTACAGTTCATTATGAAACGGCTGGATTTATCTGCACTATCAGAATAAATTACGCCACCAAACTGCATCTCCCCTTTTTTTGATTTTACCACTTTGCGTTGATTTGCTACAATACCTACAGCCCAACCATCAATACGCCCCAAACCACAAACAATGCTTTGTCCGTAACCTTTTTTATATTCTTCAAATTCCGATCCATCAACCAATCGATTAATGATATCCATGATCTCATAAGGTTTATCACGGTTTTCAGGTAAGATACCGTAAAGTTCTTCCTCATTTTCTTTTGGCTTTGCAGGCTTTATCCGATCAAATCCTGCATTTTGTGGTGCACCTAACATACTCATGATGTTTTTGATACTATCCAAACAAGCCTGATCATTGGGATGTTTATAATCGGTAACACCCGAAATTTCGCAATGTGTAGTTGCTCCACCCAAGGTTTCATTATCAACTTCCTCACCGATAGCGGATTTTACGAGATACGATCCTGCTAAAAATACCGATCCGGTTTTATCAACAATCATGGCTTCATCGCTCATAATGGGTAAGTAAGCCCCACCTGCAACACAAGCACCCATAATAGCCGAAATCTGAACAATTCCTTCTGATGACATGATGGCATTGTTGCGGAACATTCTTCCAAAATGCTCCTTATCCGGAAAAATTTCATCCTGCATGGGTAAATACACTCCGGCACTATCTACCAGGTAAATTACAGGCAAACGGTTTTCCATCGCAATTTCCTGTGCACGAAGATTCTTTTTCGCCGTCATCGGGAACCATGCACCAGCTTTTACCGTGGCATCATTGGCAACAATCATACATTGCCTTCCACTTACATAACCAATTCCACAAACTACCCCCGCAGCTGGGCAGCCCCCTTGTTCCAGGTACATACCGTCAGCGGCAAATGCACCAATTTCTAAAAAATCAGCGTCTTTATCAATCAGGTATGCAATACGTTCGCGGGCCAACAGCTTACCTTTTTCTTTTTGCTTGGCAGCATTTTTTTCACCACCGCCCAAGTATATTTTTTTGAGTTTGGTTTTCAGTTCGTAAACCAACTGTTTGTTCACATCCTCATTTTTATTGAATTCGATATTCATGGAGGCAATTTAAATTTATTTTTAGAAAAACAATATTGACCAAAACGGTTTCTGGTATAAAGCAATTTTTAACCACAGCAAAAACAAGAGAAATTAATGAGGGCGCAGAGATCTCAACGCTTTATTTAAGATTGGATTACCTACAATTTGAGCGATAACTAACGTATTTTCTCCGTTTAACGCTGTGTAAAAACTCTGCTCCCGCTGTGGTTGAATATCCGTTTAAAATGATATTTTTGATTAAACCCTAAAAATGGAACTAACCATCAATATTCCTGCGTTATTATTTCCAGCCATTAGCTTAATCATGCTGGCTTATACCAACCGTTTTTTGGCCTTGGCCACGCTTGTTCGCAGCTTAAAATCGAAGTATGAGGGTGGTGATAAAAATGTGGTGCTTCATAAGCAGATTGAAAACCTGCGCTATAGATTAAGATTAATCAAAAACATGCAGGCTTTTGGAGTAATAAGCTTTGCATGTTGTCTTTTTTGTATGTTTTTTATTTATTTGAAGTGGACTACCTTTGCAGAAATACTTTTTGCCCTCAGCTTGGTATTTTTTATGATTTCTCTTGTCATTTCGCTCATTGAAATTCAAATCAGTACAAAAGCACTCGAACTCGAACTAAGCAGTTTGGAAGAACTCGAAAACCCAACACTTGTAGGAAGATTAAAAAAGAAATTTGATAAGAATAGTACAACGGGTGAGTACTAATGCTCGAATATGAGCCTATTTTTGAGTAACGACACCGTTTATAATCAGTTTCTTCCAATTTCCAGAAAATCCTACACCTTTAACGTATTTTACCTGATATGGATGGCCTTTTAAGTTCTCCTGATAAACGATATCGAATGAAAAAACCATTTCTGAATCTGTTTTTTGAACAACAGTAACTTCATTGTCATTAACATCTTTTGCACCGGTCGTGAAAAACTTATCCCCTACCTTTGCATTAAAATCGGCTTTTAAATAACTTTTTGCTGGTGCACTGGGATAGCTTTCTATTAACCGGTTTTGCTCATCAATTCTTAAGTAGGAAATGGCTTCAGCATCGCCACCTATCAATGAATAAAACTTGTAAAAAAGTTTATTATTTAGGCGAAGTGTATCTGTAATTTCAGTAAAATTTTCATTGTTGTGGTACCATAGATTTCCGATTTGCATGGGCAAAAAAGAATTATTGTTTGCTTGTTCTTTTTCTTTTTTACATGCGCCAAAAGCACAGCACACAAATAACATTAAAATTAAGCTGGCATTTTTGCAAAAATTTTTCATGAGCGTTTTTTCTTATCAAAACGTTCATTACTTTAAAAACGCTACATAGTAAATAATTAATTTATAAAATGATACAAGAAAACCACTTCGCCACTAAAGGCAGGTTTTTTCTGATCTTCAATTTCCATTTCAATAGCCATATTAACTTTTGTAACACCTCTTAAGTTGATAATTGATGCCAACTTAGCTTTTAACCTTACCTTGCTGTTTACGGTAACAGCTTGTGCAAACCTTAAACTTTCGATACCATAATTGATCTCCATTTTTAATTTTTGAATATCCACAATCTCTTTCCATAAATAAGGAATTAATGATAATGTTAAATAGCCGTGCGCAATAGTTGCTTTAAAAGGTCCTTCATTTTGTGCCCTTTCTTCATCAACATGTATCCATTGATGATCTAGTGTTGCATCAGCAAATTTATTAATCTGTTCTTGTGTAATGGTATGCCATGAAGAAACGCCTAATTCCTTGCCAAGGTATTGTTCAAATTCTGCGTGGGATATAATGATTTGCATTAGATATGTATTTTAGCACCACGCGTTTTGCGCATGGGGGATTGATAATTGCTTATAAATAATTAATTTTTAACTCAGGTTTCTTTCTCTAAACCAAACTTCATCGGGTACGGCAGAGAAATTGTCCATCTTATTGATCAGATCTTCAGCATTGGATTCATTAAAAACGAGGTCGCGATTGGCAGGTTTTAAAAACTTACTTTGCACCATCATTTCCATCTGGGCAAATAGAGGATCGTAAAAGCCATTTACATTAAGTACACCGATTGGTTTATGGTGTAAACCTAACTGCAACCATGTCAATACCTCAAAAAATTCTTCCAATGTACCAAAACCGCCAGGTAAAATCACGAAACCATCGCTTAAATCAGCCATTTTTTGTTTTCTCTGGTGCATATTTTCAGTTACGATCATTTCGGTTAATCCCTTATGGCCAACTTCTTTATCCATTAAAAACTGAGGAATAATGCCGGTTACTAAACCTCCTAATTCGAGTACATCATTAGCTAAAACACCCATAACCCCAACACTACCACCGCCATACACCAGCCTGATTTGTTGTGTTACCAGCGTTGCTGCCAATTGTTTTATTGCATTCCTTAATTGTACATCGCCATTAAAGTTTGAGCCACAATACACACAAACGGATTTAAGCTTGTTCATCTGATTAAAATTTTTCCGAAGTTAATACTTTATCGCTTGTATGTAAATTTTAATTCTGCACAAAGCTGTTACAGATTGTGATTAAGTATCATTAAGCCTTTATTAAGGTATATAATATGGTATCGGTTAAAATAGATATTTGGATAATGCATTAGCGGTTACTTCATTAGTGCAATGGCACTCAAAGACTCAGAGGTGTGTTTAACATCATTAAATTATAAACTCAAAACAAAAAAGGAGTAGCATTTGGCTACTCCTTTTTAAAAATATAATTTAGTTTACCTTAAAAAGCATAGCGAATGGTTGCACCGTAAGTTCTAGGATCGCCAAGTACACCAGCATACAAACCAGAGTTACCCGCTGCAGCCTGTAATTGTTCGTAATAGTTTTTATTGGCAATGTTTCTGCTCCATACAAACAATGAAAATTTATCAGATTTAAAACCTAACCTCGCATTGAATAAGGCATAACCTTTAACATTTAAAACGCTTGAAGGTGTTGGATTTGAAGAGTACTCAGAACGGTAACTTGCATCGCCAGCGATAAAGTAACGCCCTGCTCGAGTAGCTAAATTGCCAGGCGTGCTAAACTCCGAACCACCTGAAATATTCCATTTTGAAATACCTGGTAACCTGCCTCCTGATGCATCTTTAAATGCCACTTGCGTTGCTACACCATTTACCAGTTCCGTATGTCCCGTTTCTTCCAATGGAAGCGGAGCATTGGTAAATTTTACATATTTACCATCTAGATAGGCTACTGCTGCATTTAATGTTAAAAATCTTTCCAATTGATAAGTTCCATCAATTTCCAAACCTTTTACTTTAACTTTTTCTGCATTTGCCAAATAACCTCTGTTTACCCCTAATTGTGGCGATTGTACATTGGTTTGATAATCTTTAATATCTGTATTAAATGCAGTAACATTTAGTATAGCACCTTTAACAGGTTTTGTTTTTAAACCCAATTCGTAATGTTGAACATATTCTGGTTTAACAACGGCTAGCGACAAATCTGCCTGTCCGGTTGAGGTGGTTGGCAAACCACCAACATTTACACCAACTGGTTTATATGCAGTAGAAAAAGTACCATATACGTTTAATTTGGTATTCGGACGGTAAGAAACTGTTACGTTACCAGATAGATTATTGTTATCTACCTTGGTTGTAAACTGCTGATTGCTATAAACTGCCGATTTTAAAGCTAGCAAAGCAGCATCTGTAGTTTGTAAGCCACCGTAAGTTACACGGTCATAATCAACATCTTTTTTGTCGTAAGTATACCTTAATCCTGGTAAAACATGAAAATGTTCAAGAAATTCCCAATCTACCTGGGCAAAAATGGCTGCACTTAATGATTTAATAGTTGAATTTGTTTTAATGCCGAAACCATCTAATAAGCCTGGAGTTGAATATAAGGCCTGACTACCGGTGTTGCTGGTTTGTACAAACCGCCACTGGTCTTTACCAACTTCTTCGGTTTGAGATAAACCTTTTAAGTTTTGTGCCAGTGCAAATACACCAATAACACCACTCAATTTATCAGTAATGTTTCCTGCGTACCTGATTTCCTGCGAATATTGATCATGACGGGAAGTCCCTTGTGATTTTGTTAAAGCCGACAGCTCTGAGAAATCCCTGTCGTTTGTAGGATCCCAGTTCCAAAAACGCCATGCCGTTGTCGAAGTAAGTGTTCCACCGCCTATTTTGTAATCTACGTTTAAAGAGATACCACCAATCGATTGGTTATGTTTCCAAGGGGTATTGGTATTGATTTCTCTTGAAAAAGGATCAATTTTAGGTTGTTGATAACCTAAATCGGATACAATTTTTGCATACTGGCGATAAGCACTTCGCTCTGTAGTGGTTACACCTGCAATAACCAATGGATAACCTGCCGGATGCTGAATGCTTACATCTCCACTCAATAAAATCTGTAATTTATCTGATGGTGTAAAATACAGTTGTCCTTTAAAGCCTAGGTTGTTCTGCCCGCTATATTTACGTTCTTCCCTGGTGTTCCAGATGGTACCATCGCGCTGTGTACCGGAAATTGAAATTTTTGCAGCCAGATTTTTTGCTACGCCGCCTGAAACTGATGTTTTAGCTTGCAAAAAGTTATAATTACCAACACTCATTTCTACTTTTGCGCTAGGCGTTTGAGTTGGTTTTGTGGTGGTGATGTTGAATGCACCAGCCGTAGTATTTTTTCCGAATAATGTACCTTGTGGGCCACGGATTACTTCAATTTGTTCGATATCAAGAAAATCAGTAGAGGTTGCTGCCGGACGGGCATGGTAAACGCCGTCAACATAAAAACCTACACCTGGGTCGATACCATCATTGGTTAAACCAAATGTTGACCCCAATCCCCTGATATTTAACGTAGTATTTCTTGCATTTGAAGCATATAACTGTACTGATGGCACCAATTCTTTTAATCGGTTTACATTAAATGCACCTGCATTTTCTGCTGCCTGACCACCGATAACGGTAATTGGAATTGGGACATCCTGTAATACCTCTGAACGCCTTCTGGAAGTTACCACGATTTCATCCAAAAGTGCGTTTTCTACCAAAACCAATTCTATCGGCGTATCCTGAAGTTTTAATATTTGAAAATCCTGAGGTTTAAAGCCTACTGAGCTTACCTGCAGGTAAAATGGGGTTTCTTGTTTTATGTTAATGCTGAAAGCTCCATTATCATCGGCTACCACAGCCTGGTTAGTGCCCCTTACTTTTACAGTTGCATGCGGAATTGTAGTACCATTAGATGTTTTAATTACCCCGGTTAAAGGGCTTTGGGCAAATGTAAAGCTTGCCAAGAGTAAAAATGAAAAGAGAAAAAATAAACTTTTGTTCATGATTGTTTATATAGTTTGTTTAAGTGTTGTTTAATAATGACCCGTTCGAAAATATCCGATTAATGTTTGTGAATGACTACAACAACAATAAGAGCGCGATTTTTGATCCATATTCATAATAATTATATAAAACCTATAGATTTAGTCGACAAATATATTAAAATTTTCTAGCTGCCAAATTTTATCTTGTTATTTTTCTGTTTTCTTAAAAGTTTAAAGATTTACGGGCCTTCATTTTGGACCTGTTTTTTTGCGTTAGGGATTGGAAGGGTTTGGTACCGGTTCTTGACCGTACCGCAGCAAAGCGCAGCCCTGTAAAAGCCCGCCCCTTGCGCAGCTTGGGTAACGCCCGTAATGATTTTATAATTAAATTTATAAAATAGTTATACATAAAAAACGGGGCAATCGTAAAAGATGCCCCGCTGTATTAATCTATAAAAATTCTGCCTAATGAGATTGCTTCGTTTCCTGTAATATTAATTATTGGAAAAAACTTAACTACCTGGTATAATTAGGTGCTTCTTTCGTAATTGTGATATCGTGTGGATGGCTTTCGCGCATACCTGCCGCAGTAATCTGTACAAATTGTGCTTCTTGTAATGCTTCTATATTGGCTGCTCCGCAATAGCCCATACTCGCACGTAAACCACCGATGTATTGGTACATTACTTCTGCCAATGTACCTTTAAATGGCACTCGACCAACAATTCCTTCTGGCACTAATTTTTTAATGTCATCTTCCACATCCTGGAAATAACGATCTTTAGAACCTTGTTCCATGGCCTCAATTGAACCCATGCCACGGTAAGATTTAAATTTACGTCCTTCATAGATAATGGTTTCACCTGGCGATTCTTCTACTCCTGCAAATAACGAACCTGCCATTACAGTGCTTGCTCCAGAAGCAATTGCCTTCGCAATATCACCTGTATGTTTAATACCACCATCGGCAATAACGGGTACACCTGTGCCTTTTAAAGCCTTGGCGCATTCGTAAACAGCATATAATTGCGGTACACCAACACCTGCAATAATTCTGGTGGTACAAATAGAACCCGGACCAATACCTACTTTAACGGCATCTGCACCGGCATCAGCTAAAAATCTGGCTGCCGCACCAGTAGCAATATTACCAACAATTACCTGTAAATCAGGATATTTAGCTTTAACCTCTTTTAATTTATCTACAACACCTTTAGTGTGGCCATGAGCGGTATCAATTGTAATTACATCAACACCTGCATGTACCAAAGCATCAACACGTTGTAAGGTATCGGCAGTAACACCAACGGCAGCACCCACACGTAAACGGCCACGCTCATCTTTACAGGCTACCGGATAATTTTTAACTTTTGATATGTCTTTAAAAGTAATTAAGCCACTTAAGTAGCCATCTTTACTTACTACAGGCAGTTTCTCTATTTTGTGGTTTTGAAGAATCTCTTCTGCCTGTACCAAAGTGGTACCTTCTGGTGCAATAATCAGATTTTCTTTGGTCATCACCTCAGAAATTGGTCTTTTCATGTCTTTTTGAAAACGCAAATCCCTGTTGGTAATAATTCCAACCAATTTATTATCGCTGCTTACCACCGGAATGCCACCAATTTTATGCTCTTTCATAATTTTGAAAGCATCGGCTACAACTGCTGTTTCGAGTAAAGTAACCGGATCTTGAATCATGCCACTTTCAGAACGTTTAACCTTACGAACTTCTGCAGCTTGTCTTTCGATAGTCATGTTTTTATGCAACATGCCAATACCACCATTTTGCGCAATGGCAATGGCGAGTTCGGCTTCTGTTACTGTATCCATTGCGGCAGAAATCAATGGAACATTAAGTTTGATTTTTTTTGTTAAAAAAGTGGATGTATTTACTTCACGGGGCAGAATTTCAGAATATGCGGGTACTAATAGTACGTCGTCATACGTTAAACCTGTAGCAATAAACTTTGTGGAATCGAGTTGCATAGCAAATAAATTAGGATTTATTATTTGCCAGGCAAAGATACGAAAATTGAGGGAATATAAAATTATAAAATCAAAAATGCTTAAATATTGAGCTTGGCTGACAAATGTCAGCTTGCTAAAAATTACTGTTGAAAAAAAAATACTGCAACATTATTATCAGAAAAAGCATAAATATTTGATTAAAGTTTAAGTTTTATATAAATTCATCAAACCAAATATATGATATGTTAGATTTTTTTGAAAGTGTAAAAGAATGGCTCACAGGTTTTTTCGGTCTATCAGGCCTATTTAACCTGCTTAAAACAAACGATTACAGTCAGTTTATGACCTGGAATGGAATTGGTGCCCTCATTGGCCCTTTAGTTCCTTTTTTGTTGGTTTTCGAAATTATCAGGATGACATTTTACCGCCGTTTTAAGGTGGTTGATTACCGGATTTCGTTCTTTTCACTGGTAATCAATTCTTTCATTGGTCGCATAATTTCCATCGGTATGGTTTCACTATGTATCGGGCTTTTTGGGAAATATGCCATATTTAAAACTGAGATTACCTGGTACTGGCTTATTTATGGTTACGTAATTTGGGAATTCGGGCATTTTATTTATCATTTTTTAGCACATAAGGTGCGGTTATTCTGGTGTCTTCATTCCACTCATCATGCGCCCGAAACTATGAATTTATCTGTTAATTTTGCCCACTTTTTTCTTGAAGCTCCCTATGCCGATCTCATCCGTACCACCACCTGCATTCTTTTAGGGGTGAGTCCTGCACTGCTCTTTTTAATTATGTTTATTGATGGTTTCTGGGGCTCATTTATTCATATCGGCGAGAATATTTCTAAAGATGGCCGTTTTGGTTTTTTGAACAAAATTATCCTCACTCCCTCCCACCACCGTGTGCACCATGCAAAAAATGCCTTGTATATGGATACCAACTTCTGCAATCTGCTACCGATTTGGGATAGAATTTTTAAAACCTACCAGGAAGAGGATAAAACCATTAAAATTGAATATGGCATTACCCGTGAAATGAAAAAGAATAGTTTTTTAGATGCTTATTTTGGTGAAATTATTCTTTTAGCCAAGGATGTATGGCACGCTCCGGGATTGAAAAACAAATTTCTTTACATTTTTATGCCTCCTGGATGGAGCCACAACCAAGACCATAAGACAGCAAAACTGGTGAGAATGGAATATTTAGAAAAACGCAGACAGGAAGTTTCTTAACTGACAACAGTTTTTATGGATAATAGTTAGAATGTTTATATAATTGCACTTATTCAAAAAATCCTGATAAGTTGGCACATTAATGATCATGCAGACGAAAAAGGGGCAATTTTAACCAAACTACATTAAATTATATATGATAACCGAGAACCAATACTTTGACGGCAACGTAAAATCGTTAGGATATGAAACCACAGAGGGTAAATCGACCATTGGAATTATAAACCCTGGAGAATATACTTTTGGCACCGCCCAACAAGAAATTATGCATATTATTGAAGGTGAACTATTTGCACAGCTTCCAGGTGAAACAGAATGGAAAAGTATTAAAGCGGGTAGCAGCTTTGAAGTAGCTGCAAATTCATCATTTAAGGTTAAAGCAAGCGTTCAAACTGCATACCTTTGCCAATACCGGTAAAAAGTAGTAAATTATTATAAGATATCATTCTGAGCCTGTCGGAAAACACACTTAACATGTTCAGCATTTCGACAGACTCAGTTTTAATATTTAGTGAAATAATTAAGACTATTTAAATTAAGTAACTTATCTATTTCTTCCCGATTACTACTTCGGTAAATTGATCTGTAATGAGATATTTGTTTGCAAGGGCAAGCAATTCTTCAGCAGTTACAGTTTTTACTTTTTCGATATAATTGGTATAATAATCGTAGTTAAGCTCTGAGAAGTAAATATTTTTAAATTTATCGGCATGTGAAAAAACGTTTTCCAAACTGCCCAACATCGAACCTAACATGTAATTACGAACAAGATTTAACTCCTCTTCTCCTACCGGTTCATTTTTTAAAATATCAATTTCTTTATAAATCTCTGTTAACGCAGCCGAACAAACATCAGCCCCAACTTCTGTGGCAATAAAAAGATAACCAGCTTGTTGTAACGAAGAAATACCAGAACCGATACCGTAAGTATAGCCTTTATCTTCACGGATGTTGTTCATTAAACGTGAACCAAAATAACCGCCTAAAACCGTATTCAAAATTTGCAAACCAGAAAAATCTTCATGTTTACGGTTAATGGCCAACTGCCCAATACGGATAGCCGATTGTAAGGCATCTGGTTTTTCAGTGTAAACAAACTGCTTTTCTGTGGTAGTGAAACTAAAACTGTTTTTTACAGCATTACTCTTTTCCCAGTCCTTTCCAAAAGTATCGTTTAAAAGATTGAAGCTGCCATCATCAAACTTTCCAGAAATAACGATGGTACAATTATTTGGCGCATATGCTGCTTTAAAATAATCAACCAGATCATCTCGCTTTAAAGCATCGTAATGGTCTGCATTGATGTTAACACCGTAAGCAGTATCGCCAAATAAAGCATTGGCAAATTCTTTTCTCGAAAGAACATCATTTTTCTTCAGGTTTACCTGCAGCTTTTGTTTTTGGTTTTGAATATAAATATCCAGTTCCTGCTGAGGAAACTGACTTTCTGATAGAACATCTTTTACAAGCGGTAGCACCGAATGGAGGTGTTTATTTAGGGTGTATAGTGTTACCGTAGATTGATCCTGAACATATTCCGTTTGAAAAAATGCGCCATAAAAATCAATCTGCTCGGCTATTTGTTTTGCCGATAGTTTATTTGTTCCATTATTGATAAGCGAACTTACAGCAATGGCCTGTAATGGTTTTTCGAGTTTCCAGTTTACGTTTTCAAATATAAATTCGATTCGCACCAAATCCTGTTCACCAGAATATATTGTAAAAACAGGTACACCATTGTCTAATTCCTTTTTCGATGGCTGGATAAAATTTATTGTCGATACCTGCTTAAAATCAGGCGCTTGTTGTCTGTTAAGCATTTTCTTCGGTTAAATAATATAAGGTAGATGATGAATTAGGACTGAAGGTTTCGTTAGAAATTCTTTTGATATCCTCTGCATTCACTTTTAAAAATTCCGCAGTTTCATTATTTAATAAAGCCGCATCGCCCAATAGCTCATAGTAAGCCAGGTTCATTGCTTTATCTAACAAACTCATTTCAGAAAATACAAGCACTGATTCTACTTTATTTTTTACTTTGGTTAATTCGATATCGGTTACAAGTTCTGTTTTTAACTTATTTAACTCTGCCCAGATCGCTTTTTCGGCAGTTTCAACAGATACGCCTTCTATAAGTTTTCCTTCTACAATGAATAACCCTGGATCTAAACTACTTGATATATATGCATTTATATCACTAAATAGCTGTTGTTCTTTTAACAAACTGTTATACAAACGTGATGATTGTCCACGTGATAAAATATCAGATAATAAATCAAAAGCATAATAATCCTGGTTTAACCTTCCCGGCATTTTAAAAGCCATATAAATGGCGTTTAAAGGTACGTTGGCTTTTACCGTTTCATGTCTGGCCTCCGTTTGCGGTTCTTCCTGTATCAAGTCACGGTTGTATTTATCTCCGGCAGGAATCGGTTCGAACCACTTTTCGGCAAGCTTTTTCACATCCTCGGTTTTCACATTCCCACCAACAACTAAAATTGCATTTTGAGGGGTATAATGCTTTTTAAAAAATGATTTTACATCATCCATCGTCGCATTTTCTATGTGAGAAAGTTCTTTGCCGATTGTTGCCCAACGGTAAGAATGCTTTTTATAAGCTAGCGGACGTAATTTTAACCAAACATCGCCATAAGGCTGGTTTAAATAACGTTGCTTAAATTCCTCACTTACCACATTCCGCTGTGTATCTAAACTTTTTTCAGAAAATGCCAAGCTCAGCATACGATCGCTCTCTAACCAAAATGCCGTTTCGATATTTTCTGCAGGCAAAGTGATGTAATAGTTGGTGATATCATTACTGGTAAAAGCATTGTTTTCGCCTCCTACACGTTGCAACGGTTCATCATAATTAGGAATGTTTACCGATCCGCCGAACATCAAATGCTCAAATAAATGTGCAAAACCCGTTTTTTCAGGATCCTCGTCGCGAGCACCCACATCATATAAAATATTTAAAACTGCCATTGGAGTTGTTGCATCTTCATGCACCAAAACTTTTAAGCCATTAGCCAGCGTAAAACGATTAAAATCTACCATATCAATTTTTAGAACCGTAAAGATATTATTTTAAGGGAAACTGGAAGATGGAAAATGTAAGAGGAAGGACACAAAATCAAAACATTAGAATATATTACTTATAAAGTGGTAATTCTTTTACTAAAGCCTGACGACTTACACCTTCTGACTAACGACTTTTATTTATCTTTGTACTATGAATACAGCCGATTTACTGCAACGGGCATTACATTTTGATTTTTTGAGCCTCGAAGAAGGTGTACATTTATATCATCACGCCGATACGGCATCATTGATGTTTGTAGCCAATGAGTTAAGAAAAATCCAGGTACCAAGTGGCAAAGTAACCTGGCAGATAGACCGGAATGTAAACACCACAAATGTTTGTATTGCCAACTGTAAATTCTGTAATTTCTTCCGCAGACCAGGTCATGATGAAAGTTATATTACTGATATTGAAACCTATAAAGTAAAAATTGAAGAAACTTTTCGCTTAGGTGGGGATCAATTGTTGTTGCAGGGCGGCCACCATCCGGATTTGGGTTTATCTTTTTATGCTGATCTTTTTAAAAAACTCAAAGAATTATATCCTGATTTAAAACTTCATGCCTTAGGTCCACCGGAAATTGCACACGTTGCAAAATTGGAAGGGATGACGCATACTGAAGTATTAAAAGCTTTAAAAGAAGCAGGAATGGATTCTTTGCCGGGAGCTGGAGCAGAAATTTTGAACGATCGGGTTAGGCGTTTAATTTCAAAAGGAAAATGTGGCGGGCAAGAATGGCTTGACGTAATGCGTGCCTGTCACCAATTGGATATTACGACTTCAGCTACCATGATGTTTGGCCATGTAGAAACCATTGAAGAACGTTTTGAACATTTGGTGTGGATCCGCCAGGTACAAAGCGAAAAGCCTGCTGATGCAAATGGATTTCTTGCCTTTATACCTTGGCCTTTTCAGGATGATGGTACTTTACTGAAAAGATTACGTGGAATAAGCAACAATGTAACTGCTGATGAATATATCCGAATGATTGCCTTGAGCCGTATTATGTTACCGAATATCAAAAATATCCAAGCCAGCTGGTTAACCGTTGGTAAAGCAACTGCACAATTATGTTTACATGCAGGTGCAAATGATTTCGGATCGATTATGATAGAAGAAAATGTAGTATCAGCTGCAGGTGCACCACACCGTTTTACAGCTAATGGCATACAACAATCTATCAAAGCGGCAGGTTTTGAACCACAATTGCGTGGCCAGAAATATAATTATAGGGATTTACCTGAGCATTTGGAAGAACAGGTGATTACCTACTAAAAATAATAATCTTTAAGAAGGCCTCATAAGTATATTATTTATGGGGGCTTTTCATTTAGCATGATTTTAATTCTATCGATACGTTCATTTTAATTATAATTTGTCAATAGAAATAACCCATCTATAGCAACGAGATATGTGACAATATTAGTTGTGACAAATAAAATTGTCACACAAAAATTTGTCACAAAATTTATTTTCAACTAAATGACAAGCTTTTGAAACACAACTTGATTTTAACGATTGCTTTAAACAATAAAGGGAAGTAAAACCTAAGTTCTACCTCCCTACCTTAAACTAAACATTACCTAATTAATAATGTAAATATTTTGCGGTTATGATTACAATTTCTTACCGTCTCTTAAAAATAAGTTTGCAATGGTAGCTACGCTAGCCTTATCTAATGGCTCATCAAAACTTTCTACAGCTATTGCTTTGGTTATACCAGCATTACCGCCAAGGCCTATAATATTTGCACCAGCTTGAACTGTTAAATCTTCACCAGCATATACTGCATCAACCTGAGGCACACCTGAATCATTTGCTTGACCTGAAGCACCTAAGCTAACCCATGGTTTAAATACTGGAGTTCCTCCTGAAGCTGCTGTACGCATTTGACGGATGTGTGAAGCGTGACGAGCTTCTAACGAGTGAATTTGTAAAGCAATTTGTAATACACTTGGGCTCACTAATAAATTACCTGCCTGGCCTTTGTATGCTCTAACACCAGTATCTTCAAAACCTTGTGCTACAGCTAAAAAAGTACCATAGTCAGAGTATACAGTTGAGAACGTTCCACCTGCTCTAAAATCTGTATCAGCATAAGCAATTGGAGCACGTGCAGAACTTCCTAAAGCACCTACTAATAAATCAACGTGTGCCTTCTCATGATCGCGGATAGTTGTAATCGCTGCCTGACTTGCTGCATTTGGAAAAGCAAATGTAACATCTGTTACGGCAGATCCAGGAGTTTTACCTACAATACAGTGATTATAAAAATGGTATTCTAAATACTCTAAAGATAATGCAAAGTTTAATACATCAACAACGGCTGCTGGTAAAGTTGTTTGTCCGTAAGCTTTTTGGAACATTGATCCTAAAGCTAGTGGCACAGCTGCCAGGGAGATTTTTTTACCTACGTTGAAAAAGCTTTTCATTGCAGCTCTTCTAGGATTTAACCTTTCATAGATTTCACCATCTACTTTTTCAATTTCTTCTAATATATTTACGATATTCATGATTTTCTGATTTTAAAAATTAAAGATTGATTACATTAATTTTGGTTTTAACATATTTTCCAGCAATGGCTAACACTTTATCTGGTGTTAAAGCAGCATCCAAGCCTTTGGCATTGTCAGCACCTAGTGCAGTAAGACTATTTAAATCAGCAAACGTTCCATTCGAAATCAAATCACGTACATACGCCGCGTGACGGGCTTCTACTGAAACAATTTTACCTGCTAATAATAAATAAGTTGCACTTTTAAGTCTCGGACCAGCACCATTGTAAGCTGAAACCCCTAAATCTTCGAAAGCCATAGCAGTACCTAATACACTGGTTGCACTAGTAAAATCAATTGAAGAAAAATCAACTTCCAAACTACCAATTGCAGCAGTGCTTAAAGCTGCTTTAAAAAACTCTCTGTGCGCAATCTCGTGAAACTGGATATCTTGGAAATATGCTTTTTGGGCAGCTGTAAAACTTGCCGGAGGTGCTGAAGCAACTTTAACATAAAATGCAGCTTCTAATTGCTCTAAAGCATAAGCATAATTTAATACACCGAAATCATCTTTAAAATCTAATGTTGCGCCGCCATTCATTGTTGGGTTTTCGTAACCGCGATCTTTTTTACAACCGGCCGCTACTAATGCAATACCTGCTGCACCAGCACCTGCATACTGAAGAAAAGATCTTCTGCCTACAGTTTTGTCAAATAAACTTTCTTCCCGAAGTTCACTTTTTGTTTCTAGTTCATTGTTTTTCATAGTCATCTATGTTTAGTGGTTTTGAATTCGTTTGGTGATACATACGTGACAATTTGCACGCTGGTTTTTTTGATTTGCATTTTTTTTTATAAGCGCATTTTAATACATTCACCAACCTATAGCCATGACTACATTAAAAGCCATTATTGTTGATGATGAGGAGTTTGCCCGATCGTCGTTATTTTTTTTACTGCAACAGAATTGTACACAGGTAGAAATTACCGGTATAGCCAGATCTGTAGCGGAGGCAAAGGATATTTTAGCAAACCACCGGATCGATTTAATCTTTCTGGATATTGCCATGCCAGGAGGTAATGGTTTTGAACTGATACCTGATGCACAAAAGCATAATGCGGCTGTTATATTTACCACTGCCTACGATCAATATGCACTAAAAGCCATTAAGGCAAATGCACTTGATTATTTATTAAAACCAATCGATATTGATGAACTTAAAGTTGCTGTAGATAAGGTTTCTCAACATATAAAGCTTTTTAAAGGTCAAAATGAGAACGACGAAAGAATTAACAACCTGGCATCGAGTTTAAATTCGAGATCGGAAATTAAAAAGCTTACCCTCCCCTATGGTCAAGGCTTTAAAATGATTGATATTGATGACATTATTTACATAGAAGCTGACAGCAATTATTCTATCGTGCATTTAAACAACCACGATAAAATTACCGTATCTAAAGTTTTACGTGAGTTTGAAGAACTTTTACCTAGCGATCAGTTTGTTAGAATTCATAAATCCAGTATCATTAATCTTAACCATTTAAAAGAATACAATTCTAAAAACGGACTTCAGGTTTTTTTAAAAAATGGAGAAAGCATTAACATCTCCAGAAGAAGAGCAAGCGATTTTTTCGAGAAAATAAAATTATTTACAAAAACAAATAGTGATCATTAATCAACACATAAAAGTTTTTTCAGTTAAACCGGGGTTAGCCATCGGACGTACTTTTTATGTTTTTTTGCTATTGCTTCTTGCTTCATTTTGTTCAAAAAACACAGCAGCTCAAACTACTTATCTCCCCCATTACACCTCTAAAAACGGTTTAGCCAGCAATAATTGCTATTACATTTTACAGGATAAGAAAGGTTTTATATGGATTGCTACAGATAATGGCTTAAGCCGTTTTGATGGCACAAATTTTCAGAATTTTACAATTGAAGATGGCTTGCCCGATACCCAGATTCTTCAAATGAGAGAAGATAAAGAGGGACGCTTATGGTTTTTTGCACTCAATGGCCAGCTGAGCTACCTAAAAGAAGGCAAGTTCTATAACCAGGATAATGACGAATTGCTAAAAAAGTTAAACTTCAATACGGTAATTGTTTCATTTTTAGTGGATAGGAGCGGAAAAATATGGTTAGGCACAAATGCCAATTTAATTGTATGCTGGGATGGTAAAACGATCAAAAAATACATTTCTCCTAATCCGAATGATAAGTTTATAAATGCCTTTATACATGAGGATGAACAGGGCAATATAATTGCATACAGCGATTTAAGCGTTCAACAATTTAATGGAAAAACTTTTTCCATGGTGAAGTCGAAAGTTCAGCCACTTTCTTATATGACGGCCGCCAACTCCAGTCACAGATCTTTATTTTATTTAGATGCCAATGGCTTAAAACAGTACCGGCATGGAAGCATTAACGACCTCATTCCTATCCCTCAGAACCTGATCAAAAACATGTCGGGGTACTTTTATTACGATAACACCAGTAAAGAAGTATGGTTATCAAATGCAAATGGTGCCTTTGCTTTAAACAAGAGTGGAAAAACTGTTCAATATTTACAGGATATTTCGGTTAACCAAGTTATTAAAGACAGTAATCAAAATATGTGGTTTGCTACCAATCAGGGCATTTATATGCTTCCTAATGCGAACAACAGGTTATCAATTATTGATGCAGAATCGGGTTTGAGCAGTAACGTTATTAAAAGCATCACAAAAGATGCTAAAAACCGACTTTGGCTGGGAACGGATGATGCGGTGATTGACGTTTTAACAATCAATAATTACCAGGTAGATGAAATTGGTTTAGACGATTTTAAGAAATACAAAACAATTAAACAGATTACCTTCGATCCAAAAGATCAATCCATTTATTTTGCTTCAGATTATGGAATGGGGGTTTTCAAAAATATCTACAGCAAAAATAATGAGGTAAGTTATTTAAAGGAATCTAATAATTCGATGTTTGTAATCAAACATTTCAGTGTAAGTGAAAATAATGATCATTTAGCGCTCGCACTTTCTTCAGGTGTTGTTTTCTTATCAGACAGGAGAAACAAATTCGAATTTAATGCTGCAAAATACCGCGAAAAAGAAGATTTTTTTAAAGATCGGTCTTATCATGTTTTTTATGATCGCGAAGGCAGTTTATGGTTTTCCAATATTAACGGTTTATCTCAATTTTCAAAAGGAAAACTGATTAAACATTATGAAAATCATCCATTACTTACTAAAAGGATAAACGACATTAAACAACTTGCTGATGGAACGTTAATTTTAGCTACAGATGGATATGGCTTAATCTTTTATAAAAATAATGAAATCACCAGGCAGATAACTCAAAAAGATGGCTTAACCAATAATATTTGCACCAAAATATTTGTTAAAAACAACGAAATATGGGTGTTAACCAATAAAGGCGTAAATAAAATAGCAGATTATCCAAATCAACCTAGCGTGGCCAATTTCGATTATGGAAAAGACCTTTTAAGTGATGATATCAATAGTTTATTTATTGATGACAGCACAGCCTATTTTGCCACAAACAAGGGCTTGATTTTATTTAAATACAATAACAAAAATATTATTAAAAATTTGCCGAAGGTATATGTTACCTCTATCATTAAAGACAATGAGCGGCTACCTGTGGACCAGGGAAATTTCACATTTGAAACAGGAAATAACACCATATTATTTACTTTTAGTGCGGTAGATTTTACCACAAGTGATATTACTTACCGGTACCGTTTAAACGAAAATTCGGCATGGGTAGAAACCAGAACAAGGCGACTGGATTTTTCTTCCCTCCAACCTGGCGATTATGTTTTTGAAGTTAGTGCAAAAAGTCAGAATGGGAATTGGGGCCAACCTGCCAAAATCTCCTTCACTATTAAAAAACATTTTTGGCAAAGTTTGTGGTTTTTATCGATTTTAATACTCCTTGTAGCATATATATTCTACAAAGTGGCTGTTTACATTACCCGTAAGCAAAAAGATAAGGAGCAAGAGCAACTGTTATTGAAAAATAAAGTTTTGATGCTCGAACAACAAGCTCTGCAAGCCATGATGAATCCGCATTTTGTATTTAATGTAATGAATTCCATTCAACATTATATCAATACTCAAAATACAGCCTCTGCAAACAAAGTATTAACAGGTTTTGCCAGGCTGATCAGAAAAAATCTTGAAATTTGTACAAAAAGCTATATTTCTTTAGAAGAAGAGCTGGAATATTTAAACCTTTATCTAAAATTAGAAAAAAACCGCTTTGGTGATAAATTAGAGTACATTTTTAATATTGACGAAGAAATTGATAAGGAGGAAACGTTCATACCTTCTATGCTTCTGCAACCTTATGTTGAAAACGCGATCTGGCATGGTATAATGCCCAAAGAAACCGGAGGTGAGATACAGATCAATATTAAATTGCAGGATGAATTTTATTTAAACATTGAAATTATTGATGATGGAATTGGAATTGATAACTCTTTAAAGGAAAAAAAGGATACCCACATCAGCAAGGGTATGCAACTTACGAAAGAAAGATTACACCTTTTAGGGCAGATTGGAGCAAAACCTATACACCTTAGCGTAACACAAAATACGATAAATGGTACAACTGTATCCATTTCTATACCGTTAAAATAGAAAATTTACCGTTTACTCAATTATTAATACCACTCACTAAATAGAATCACAATCAAACCTGCTTTAGCCTTAAACTTGTGTTAGAAATAAACGATAGTGTTTATCAAAGACGTTCTTATAGAATTGATATAGATATTTAATAACCTAACCTAAAACTATATCTTAATTCAGGTTTCATTTGTGTGTTGAAAGCGGTCTTGTTTTTAAAAGCGAGACCGCTTTTTTTATGCCCGAAAATTCTATTTTTGCATATGGCCAATCATAACATCACCAGGCACATCGAAGCCCTTATATTTTCTTCCAGCCAAAGCATCGGTACACAAGAAATTATACTTGCCTTAAATGCCGTTTTCGAGGAAGAATTTATAGAAACACAGGTATTTCAAAGTATTGAGCGCATTAAAAAAAAGTATAGCCATGATGATTATGCCATCGAACTGGTATTTTTAAATAACGGTTATCAGTTTCTTACCAAAAAAGATTATCACGATACAGTTAATCAACTTCAATTACACCGCTCAAAGAAAAAATTAAGTCAGGCCGCTATGGAAACATTGGCCATAATAGCTTACCGCCAACCCATTACCAAATTGGAAATTGAACAGATCAGGGGAGTTAATTCCGATTATTCTGTTCAAAGGTTATTGGAGAAAGAACTTATCAGCATTGAAGGGAAGGCTGAAACACCTGGCAGGCCCATTCTATACACCACCAGTACGCTATTTATGGATTACTTCGGATTGAATAACCTTAGCCAGCTTCCACAGTTAAAAGACATCGTAAAAGAGGAAAATTCGGTGGGGGAAAATGTTGAATAAATAAATTAATTTCTTTGCTTCCAGATTGTTATTAAAAAAAGTTTTTTTGTATTTTTAAACTATAAAAGCAATTTTTATTTTTGTGTTATGAAAGCGCCAAAGAAACTACCAACTAAGCCAACTACCAAAAAACAGGTAGATGAATATGATGATCTTGAAGATGATGACGATATTCAGACAACGAACAAGAAGCCTCAGGATGATGAAGATGATGATGATTTTGATCTGCCATTAGATGACCTTGACAACTTCGATAATTTCGATGATGACGACGACGATTATTAATATTTGAAAAAACATATATATGAAAAAGCATCCGCCCGCTTGGTTGGATGCTTTTTATTTTAAAATCTGCCCATGCAAGTTATAGCTGTAAACAATTCATCATTAAAAAAGGACTTTCTAGATACCCCAAAAATTCTCTACAAAAATGATAAAAACTGGATATGTCCTTTAGATAGCGAAGTAGAAAATGTTTTTAATCCAGAAAAAAATACTTTTTTCGCGCATGGAAAGTGTACACGTTGGGTTTTAAAAGATGATGCAGGAAATTTGATTGGCCGCGTAGCAGCTTTTATTAATGAGAAAAAAGCTTACCATTACGATCAGCCAACTGGAGGAATGGGCTTTTTTGAATGTATTGATGATGAAAAAGCAGCTTTCCTTTTATTCGATACTGCTAAAGCCTGGTTAATCGAAAATGGAATGAAAGCGATGGACGGTCCAATTAATTTTGGCGAAAACGATACTTTTTGGGGCTTATTGGTAGAGGGCTTCACTCCTCCTTCTTTCGGAATGAATTATAACTTCCCATACTATCAAATTTTTTTTGAAAAATATGGTTTTGTTACCCAGTATGAACAGTTAACAAATCATATAAACCTTACAATCCCCTTCCCAGAGCGTTTTACCAAAATTGCCAACTGGGTAAGAAATAAACCAGGTTATACTTTCGAATATTTCAGCAAGGCAAATTCGACTAAATACATTAATGATTTAATGGAAATTTACAATGATGGTTGGCAGGATTTTGAAAACTTTGTTCCGATTAAGAAGGAAACACTCGAAGAAAGCTTCAAAAGCATGGAGCCTATTATGGATGAACATTTGATTCAATTTGCTTACTTTAATGGCGAACCTGCATCTTTTGTGGTATTGATTCCTGATGCCAACCAGATGATTAAGGGTTTTAACGGAAAGTTAGGTTTAATCGAAAAATTAAAGTTTGCTTATCGCCGCTGGGTTGGTGTTACACGTATGCGCGCAATTGTTATGGGCACTAAACCTAAATTTCAGAAACATGGCTTGGAATCGGTACTTTTTATCCGTTTAGGTGAATATGTGTTGCCTAAAAATCAATATAAAGAGCTTGAATTGAGCTGGGTTGGCGATTTTAATGAACAAATGATTGCTATACACAAAGCTACAGGCGCAACTTTTGGCAAAAAGCATTTAACGATGCGCAAAGTATTTTAAACTTAACAGGCCCTTCACCTGCAAAGGTTCGTGTCTTCTCGAACCTTTTTTTTGCAACGGAAACACATAAAACACGTATAAATCAAAAAAGCTTAATGCGTTCACCAACCTTTTTAAGTCCTCATCGCTCCTCATCGTCCTCGTTTGTAACGAGGATGAAGGAGAAAGGCGATTTCATCGCCATCGAACTTTCTTACCTCGCATTATTAATGCGGACCTCGTTAATCCACGTTGCAAATGAGGATTATATTACTAATCCAAGCTTGGTGACTCACCAAGCTTTTTAAATTTTCTGATATAGGTTTCTCCATTTTTAAATGATGTGGTTGTTGAGCCACCAACCATGGAATACATGAGTTTGAGTCTATGCACTTTTATACTTCGGCAGATTAATCAAAAGCACACTACCTAATATAATTACCAGTCCAATTACCTGCGTAAGGCCAATTACCTCGTTGGTAAAGGTTAAACTCAATAAAACTGCAACCACTGGATTTACATATGCATAAGTACTTACCTGAGTTGCAGGACGTACTTTGAGCAACCATACATAAGCACTAAATGCAGCGATTGATCCAAAAAGAATCAGGTAAATAATTGATAGCCATGCATCTAGTGATATATGATTCCAATCCAATAATTTAAATTCTGATTTCAACATTGCTCCTGGTAAAAATGCGAAACTAGCCATCAACATTTGCCAGCCTGTATTTGCGGATACCGAACTCTCTGTAGTGGGGTGATATTTGGAATAAAGCGATCCCCCTGCCCAGGCAATTGGTCCGAAAACAAGCAATACCATGCCTATAATCTGCAAATTACTTTGTTGTTTATCCAATGCCTGCACGATTTGATTGCCAAATAAGAGCACAACACCTAAAAAGCCAATAACCAATCCGGACACAATAAATTTATTGCTCAGGTTTTCTTTCCAGTGCGATTTATCCAATATCACAAACCAGATTGCAGCAGAGGCTACCATTATGGCCACAAGGCCACTAGGTATATACTGTTCTACCCAAATTACGATGCCATTTCCCAAACCCAGCATTAAAATTCCGCTGACAGCAGCAATTTTTATCGCTTTAAGGTTAAAGATCTCCTCCCCTTTAATCTTGCACCAGGTCAACATTAAAATTCCGGCAACAGAAAACCGGAAAGCTCCTAAAATGAACGGAGGAAAACCGACCAATGCCTTTTGGATGAAAAAATATGTTGAGCCCCAAACGATGTATACGATAGCAAAAGCAATGTAAACCATTACCGGAGATGCTGTTTTGTTTAAATTTGCCATAAATTATTTTTGTGGGATAACCAATTGTTGCTGCTCTTTTACCGTTTCTAACACGATTGTAGTTTTTACAGATAAAATATTTGGAACCTTACTAAATTCATCACGGAGCAAGGCCATTAACGAAGCTGAATCTGCGGTTCTTACTTTAACAAGAAAACAGTCATCTCCCGCAATTACGTGCACTTCCTGCACATCAGGAATTTTTGCCAGCTCGATAGCGGTATCATTACAACTAAAACTCTGCGATGATTTCATGGAAATAAAAGCAAGCAATCTCAAATCTACAGCAATGGGATTTACCTTTGCATTGTACCCGGTAATTACATTTTTCTTTTCAAGCTTTTTAACCCTTTCCAGTACAGCTGAAGGAACTAAATCTAAAGCCCTAGCTAAATCTACATTTGAAATGCGCGCATTATCTTGCATCAGTCTGAGGATAGCCAGATCGATATGATCTAAACTAAAATTGTTATCGATTACCATTCTATAAAATTATAATTAATTTGAATAAAATTCATAATAATTATAATAAAAATGAATATTATTCTATTATAAAATGATATTAGGATAATTAATCTGAAAAATACAAAATAAACCGAATTTTTATATCCCAAGTTTATCGTATAGGTCGATTACTTTTTTACGCAGTTTATTGATTTCATCTTCCTTTTCTAGCAGTTCTTTCTTTAGCAAAGTCAATTCAGCGGATGGTTCTGATCCTGCTGTTTTACCATCAATCAATTGTACAACAGGAACTTTAAAGGTTTTGGAAATCTGGATTAAACGGGAAATATTGAGATCGGTTTGACCCGTTTCTATTTTACAAAAAGCCGGGGTAGAGATATTTAATTTTTTAGCAGCATCAGCCTGACTTAAACCTAAGGCCAATCTGCTTTGTTTGATATGTTCTCCGATGCTTTTCATTAATTAGATATGAGATTTGAGATACCAGATATGAGACAAAAAAGGGATTTGAGATACTTGATATTAAATTTGAGAGGGGTTTGATCTTTAAAATCTTACCTCTCAAATCTCATTTCTCAAATCTCACTTCTCCAAAGCAGCCGCCAATTCAGGCAGATCGAAACCTGCATAATTACCAGAACTCATCATTAGCAGATTGGTGTTTTCATAATGGAGACTTAACAGATAAGCTTTTAATTTTGCCGCATTATTAAAAAATTTTAGTTTTGGATTGGCGAATGCCTGTTGAACATCATCCTCAGAAAATGGTTCCATCCGTTTTTGTTCAAAAGATTTTATATCGATAAATACAATTGCCTCATCGGCTTTATTCATTGCTCCGGAATATTCTTTTAAAAAATCTTTATTCAAACTACTAAAAGTATGCAGCTCAATACAAGCTACCAATTTGCGGTTAGCAAACTGCGCTTTAACGGCATCAATTGTGGCTTTTAATTTTGATGGAGAATGCGCAAAGTCTTTATAAACATTTGTTGAATCATCGGCAGAAATAACCTCTAACCGCTTGGCGGCACCCGTAAATGAGGCAATGGCAGCATCAAACTCATCTTCGTTAATATTTAACTGCTTACACACCAGTTTGGCTGCATTTAGGTTCATCAGGTTATGATCACCAAAAACCTTTAATGCTGTTTTTTCAGGCAGCAAATAAGTTATTCCGTTTCTAATTTCATGCTCAGGGATAGCGTATCCAATTTTGGTAACATTTGCTTTTGAATGTTCTACTATTTCATTTAAATCATGATCAGCCTTACAATAAATTAAGGTTCCGTTTTCCTCAATCGTATCAATAAATTTATCAAATTGCAAGGTATAATCTGCATACGTAGGAAAAACATTAATGTGATCCCAGGCAATGCCGCTAATTACAGCAACATTTGCTTTGTACAGATGAAATTTAGGTCTTCTGTCAATTGGAGAGGATAAATATTCATCTCCCTCAATAATCATTACCGGCGCTTCTTCGGTAACCTTAACCATGGTTTCAAAACCAGCCAGCTGTGCGCCAACTAAATAATCGAAATCATGTTTATAGTAATTAAGCACATGCAAAATCATACTGGTAATGGTTGTTTTACCATGACTGCCACCAATCACTACACGTAATTTATTTTTGCTTTGCTCGTAAATATATTCCGGATAGGAATATATTTTAACACCAAGCTCCTGTGCTTTCAGTAATTCAGGATTATCGATCCGCGCGTGCATACCCAAAATTACAGCATCAAGATCTTTCGCAATGCGATTTTCATCCCAGCCCATTTCGGCAGGCAATAAATCATATTTATCCAAACGGGATTTGGCAGGTTCGAAAATAACATCATCAGAACCTGTAATCTGATAACCCTTTTTATGTAAAGCAATAGCCAGATTGTGCATTGCACTGCCACCAATTGCTATAAAATGTATGCGCATATTTTTTCTGTTTTAGATTTGGGAAGCTAGATTTGAGATATAAGACACAAGATTGGAGACTGGAGATGTGAAAACAAGTTTTGCGTTGTAGACCTTAATCCCATCACCCTAAACCTTCCACCTTCTACCCTTTTACCTTTTTCTCAAACTGAGCCGCAACCCAGTCGCCATTTTGTTTATGATCGACGTATTTAATGCCGTATTTAGCACATTCTGCAGTAATCATACCCAAATCAGGATCTAAATAAAAGCCACTGAAGAAGATTTTACCTTCAGTTTTTAATACCCCGGCATAACGGTGGATCTGATCTAAAAGAATATTTCTATTGATATTGGCAAAAATAACATCATATTCTTCGTCGGGGATTACTTCTTTACTGCCACATAATGCCTTTAAATTATTTACATCATTAAGCGCAGCATTTTCTATGGTACTTTCGTAGCAAATATCATCATAATCAATTGCCATTAAGCTTTTAGCACCTAATTTTGAGGCCAAAATCGCTAAAATACCAGTACCGCAACCCATATCCAAAATATCTTTATCTTTTAAATCGGCTGCTAAAATATATTGCATCACCATAGTTGTGGTTTGATGATGACCGGTGCCAAAAGCCATTTTAGGATCTATTACAATCTCGTATGGATAGGAAGGTTGAGGCTCATGAAAGGTTGCCCTTACGTAACAAACGTCATCAATAATCAGCGGACTGAAGTTTTTTTCCCATTCAGCATTCCAGTTTTCGTCGGCAACATCTTCTAAAACATAATCTGTTGCAAACTCCTCACTATAATTTGCTAAAAGTTCTTTTAACTCTTTTTCGTTAAAATTATCCTTGATAATGAAGGCTGTAAATCCACTTTCACTATCTTCGAAGGTATCGAAGCCTAAATCGGCAAGATCGCTGATCAGCAAATCCTGTTGATAATCTTCGATACCTTTGAATGTAAATATTGCTTTTATGTATTGCATTTAGCTGTTTAATGCTTTGATAATATCTGTAAAATCACGAGATTTCAATGATGCACCACCAATTAAGCCACCATCAATATCTTTTTGAGAGAATAAGCTTGCTGCATTACCAGGGTTACAGCTACCACCATACAAAATGGTTGTATCATCAGCAACATTAAAACCATAATTGGCTTCAATTTCACTGCGGATAAAAGCATGTATATCTTGTGCCTGCTCTGGCGAAGCGGTTAAACCTGTGCCAATAGCCCAAACCGGCTCATAAGCAATAACGATCTTTTTAAAATCTTCTTCAGTTAAGCTGAAAATACCTTCTACCAATTGTTTTTTTAATACTTCGTAGTAGCTGCCGTTGTTTCTTTCATCTAAAGTTTCGCCAATACAAAAAATAGGAATTAAACCGTTCGATAAAGCTACCTTTGTTTTTTCAGCCAATAAAGCATCGCTTTCTGCAAAATACTGTCTGCGTTCTGAGTGACCTAAAATAACATATTCTGCACCAACAGATTTTACCATTTTAGCCGAAGTTTCGCCAGTATAAGCACCACTTTCTTTATCGCTGATGTTTTGAGCGCCAATTTTAACATCGTTACCACCCAATTTTGCCAAGCTGTTTAAATGAATAAATGGTGAGCAAATAATGGCCAGTTGATCGCCTTTGCGCTCATCTTTAACCATATTTACAATTTCGCTGAATAACGAAACGCCTTCATTATAATCTAAGTTCATTTTCCAGTTACCGGCAACAATCTTTTTTCTCATTTTGTATTATTTAATGGTTGGTTGATCTTTTTCAGATCGGTTTTATATTAAAATCGCCTATACGATTCAGTTAATTCAAATATTTTGGCAATAACGTTTTTTTCAGTTTCATCAAATAACAAATCTTTTCTTGAGAATACCTTTTCCGTTGTTCCGAACATCTTATCCAGCCTGTATTCTTCAAAACCACTAGCCCCTCCCCAACTAAAATCAGGTACATGGTTTGGCGGGAAACCTGCACCGAAAACATTCGTTCCAACTCCAACTACAGTTCCGGTATTAAACATGGTATTAATACCGCTCTTTGCATGATCAGCCATGATTAAACCACAGAATTGCAAATTGGTATTGCGCATTTTTTTGCTTTCGTAATCGTAAAGTTTTACTTCAGCGTAATTATTTTTGAGGTTCGAATTATTGGTATCAGCACCAATATTGCACCATTCGCCCATTACTGAATTACCAAGATAACCCTCGTGACCTTTTGCCGAATTGCCCCAGATAACTGAATTGTTAATTTCGCCTCCGGCACGGCTGTTTGGACCTATTGTAGTGCCAGAATATATTTTAGCACCCATTTTAATTGATGAATTTTCGCAAAGCGCAAAAGATCCTCTTATTAAACTACCCTCCCAAACTTCAGCATTTTTACCCAGATAAATCGGGCCATATGTGGTATTAAAAACGCTGCATTCGGCTTTGGCACCTTCTTCAAGAAAAATATCTTCGCCCAATAATTGATTCGTGCCACTTAATTTAGCTGAAACTCGGCCTTCAGTTAATAATTTATAATCTTTCCTAATTTCGCTTGGGTTATTAATAAAAATATGCTCAGGATACACAATTTGCACAAACTCACGTGCATATTCAACTGGTTTTAATGACTTAACGGACTCTATATCATGATTTGCTGAGATATAAGCAATAATTACATCTTTTTTATAGAGCACTTCTCCATTCTTTAAACTATTTACAGCATTTAGTAAAGCATCATCCGGACAAATAGAACCATTTATACATAAATTGGCATTAGGTTTCGGGGCGAATTTTACAGAAAGGTAATCTTGCGTGTGAAAACCAAAATCAGCTTTTAAATATTTGGCCCATTTTTCGGCAATGGTTAAAATACCAATGCGTAAATCGGCTACCGGCCTGGTAAAGGTAAGCGGACGTAGCGACATCCAGGAAGCATCATCAAATAGATTGATTGTCATAAGCCACAAAAATAAAAAAAGTCCCGATGCTTTTGGCAAAGGGACTTCAAAAAATGCTTTTTACTGCTAAAATTATTTCTTAGCGTAACGGTTTTTGAATTTATCGATACGTCCTGCTGTATCAACCAATTTCATTTTACCAGTATAAAAAGGGTGTGATGTATGAGAAATCTCTAATTTATAAAGAGGATATTCGTTACCATCTTCCCATTTAATTGTTTCTTTAGTATCTACGCAAGATTTTGTTAAGAAAGCATATTCGTTAGACATATCTTTAAAAACAACTGGTCTGTAGCTTGTTGGGTGCAAATCTTTTTTCATTTGAATATTATTTTTAGTTATTTGTGTGAAAGCATCAAGAACATTTTTGCAATTTGCTGGCAACAACGCTTATGACATTTCCTATTAGTCTTTCTACCTCTATTTTAGAGGATGCAAATATCTTAATTTTATTTCTGATTTACAAGCCAAAATTAAAATTTTAAATTATAAGACATTTCGGTTCTTAATTTAGAAAAACAGATCAGCTTATGTTTAGTTAAAATGATACCGCAGTTTACCATAACCGCAACAAAATTAAACTTTTTTGGATTTAATATTGTTTTTCAGATATTTAAAAAATATATGTAATTTTGATATATGAGAAAAGACAGCGAATTTGATGGAATTATCCATGCCAACAGCAGCGGAAAACTCTACATTAAAAGTCCCGATTTCTTTGCACAGCCAAGGGTTATCCAAATGGTAAGCTCCTTAATGGAATCGAGCATCTTTAAAAAAATAGAAAAAGATAAAAAAAGAAAATAGTTTATAATGCCATTTAACCTACTGCTCTTTCCTCTTGTAGGTGGCTATTATATCTTAATCAGGTTCAGATACCTAAGGTATGTTCAATATCGGCTCGAAAGTCAACGCATATTATTAAATTCTGCTTTTGCCGGCATCCTTTTACTTGGTGCATGTTTTATTTTCAGGGCAATACTAATCGCCATTTGGCCGGAAACAGTTGAACAGCTAAGTAAATTACTCCCAATACACACCCCTTATTTCGGAACCACTAGCATGTCGTTATTTGTAGCCGTAGCTGCAACAGAAATTGCCAATCTTTTTATTAACCGTTTAAAAGCCATTAAAAGTGCAATTGCTACCTCAGGAAATGAATTTGAGTTGCTATTAAGTTCGTCTTTTTTTGATGCGCACCTTTTACAGTTTACCATGGACAGCGGCAAATTTTACATCGGCTGGGTGAAAGAACTGCCAAAACCTTTTACCACAAGTTATATCCGCATTACCCCTGCTTTTAGTGGTTACCGCAAGGCCGATGATAAGGAACTGGTTTTTACCACCCAATATTTAACGGTTTACGCCAGTTATATTGAAGATGGCTCGGTTGCCAATACAGATGAATTAAAAACCGACCTTGTGTTAAAAGCAGATAAAATCAATTCCATTTCGTTTTTTGATATGGATATGTACAACAGGTTTAATCCTTCGCAGGAAGAAACTACCGATTAATCCTTTTTCGGACTGTATTTTTTCCAGGTTTCTATTTTAGCCATTTGGCGTGTAATATAGGCATCGGCAATTACTTCGGCTGAACTTGAGCCCTTTACGATTTCTAACAATTCTTTTAATTTATATTGATCTACATCTGCCTTATATAAGATCTGGATCAGTTTCGGGAAATCGTTATCGATTAAATAGGCAAAAGCATCAACCATTGCATCCCGTAACTGGCTTTCGGAAAGGTGATTGGGGATATCGAAATCTTTGCTGATGATCTGAACTAAAGGTTTTATATTACTCAATTTAATTTCTTCCTAAATTATATAAATTATTTCGATAGCCTATTACCTCAACAACAATACCATCACTTAAGCATTGCTTTAAGACAACCGGAGCCAATTCCTTAACTGAGGGCATCAATACCCTCCTAACAATCCCTTGATGAAGGTATTCTTGACAGTAGATTATGTTTCCAGCCCTTTTAATCATCTCTCCATGATAATTAAACACCTTACCTCGATTACCTAATATACTACCGATATAAACCTTATGCTTCTCATGATAAATGAAAGTTAAATATTCCCCGTCCCATTCTATCAGATGGCAATCAAAATGCTCATAGGTATCTTCCTTACTCGTTACCGGCACCCAGCTTGAAACATTTTTATCACCATAGATAACAAGGCGCTTTTGATCTCTACCATCTACTTGAAACCAGGCCAACCGCTCACCATTATAAGCAATATCATGAATAAAAATACTATACCGTTGATTAGCTGCATCGTACACTATATACAATCCATCATAACTCACATTTTTATATTTTGCCTTTAATAAACTAATTACAAGTTCAGTTAATTCCATTTAGGGATTGTTAAGTGTTGTTTATAAAGATAGTGTTCGATTTTAATAAGAACCCACAACCCCAAGTTAAATAAACCTGATGGAAACGGCAGCTCCCGATTGAAAAGAGGGACTATAGTGTACAGCAGGACTGAAAAGGCTATGGAATACGGAACCAATCGTTTTCAAAAGACCCTGAAATAAATTCAGGGTGACGCCCGAGTTAAATACATTTAATTTCCTGGCAAATCTCAATCAGCACACCGTTGGTATCCTTTGGATGCACAAAACACACCATTTTATTATCCGCCCCTTTTTTTGGCGAATCGCTAAGCAGCACAAATCCTTCTTTGTGTAACCGTTCCATTTCGGCCAGGATATCATCAACCAGAAAAGCAATGTGGTGGATCCCCTCCCCTTTTTTCTCAATAAATTTAGCAATTGCACTATCTGGAGCCGTAGCCTGAAGGAGCTCAACCTTATTTTCGCCTGTTTTAAAGAAAGCCGTATTTACAAATTCTGATGCAACCTGCTCTGTTTTATAGCAATCGGTATTTAATAGTTTTTGATAAAGATCTATCGAACTGTTAAGGTCTTTTACCGCGATTCCGATGTGTTCTATCTTATTCATAGATTATAAGGTTATGTGAATGTAAAAATGCGGCTTTTCTCTATAAGGTCATAGCTAATATTTATAATTGTTAAATAAGTTTTTTCGTATCTTTGTGTTATAATTAACAGAATAGAGATGAAACAGCCGATATATTTAGATAATAATGCAACAACCCCACTAGATCCAAGGGTGTTGGAAGCAATGCTACCTTACTTTACAGAGAAATTTGGAAATGCCGCAAGTCGTAATCACGCGTTTGGCTGGGTGGCTGAAGAGGGTGTAGATTATGCTCGTGAGCAGGTAGCCAAATTAATCGGCTGTACTGAAAAAGAAATTATTTTTACATCAGGTGCTACCGAAGCCGATAACCTGGCGATTAAAGGTGTATTTGAAATGTACAAAGAAAAAGGTAACCACATTATTACTGCGGTTACTGAACATAAAGCAGTTTTAGATACTTGTAAACATTTAGAAAAAAACGGTGCCCGTGTAACGTATCTAGGCGTTAAAGAAGATGGTTTAATTGATTTAGCTGAATTGGAAGCTGCCATGACTCCTGAAACGATTTTGGTTTCGATTATGTATGGCAACAACGAAATTGGTGTAATACAACCGGTTAAAGAAATTGCAGCTATTGCACACAAACACGGTGCTTTATTTATGACTGATGCTACGCAGGCAGTTGGTAAAATACCTGTTGATGTAAATACTGACGGTATTGACTTAATGGCTTTCTCGGCACATAAAATGTACGGTCCGAAAGGTGTTGGCGTACTTTACGTTCGTCGTAAAAACCCAAGGGTTAAAGTAACTGCACAAATGGACGGCGGGGGCCACGAGCGTGGAATGCGTTCTGGTACGTTAAATGTTCCTGGTATTGTTGGTTTAGGAAAAGCCTGCGAACTTTGCCGTTTAGAAATGGAAAGTGAATCAATCCGTTTATCTGCACTACGTGATAAATTGGAAAGCACGCTAAACCAAATGGAAGAAAGTTATGTTAATGGTAATACACAACACCGTTTACCACATGTAGCCAATATTTCTTTCAAATATGTTGAGGGTGAAGGTTTAATGATGGCCATGAGTGATTTAGCAGTATCTTCTGGATCGGCTTGTACTTCAGCTTCATTAGAACCATCATATGTATTAAAAAGCTTGGGTTTATCTGATGATTTAGCGCACTCTTCTATCCGTTACGGTTTAGGAAGATTTACTACAGAAGAAGAAATTGACCAGGCTATTGAAGTTACCCAAAAAGCAGTTAACCACTTAAGAGAACTTTCTCCACTTTGGGAAATGTTTAAAGAAGGAATTGACTTGAGTAAAATTGAGTGGGCAGAACACTAGGACAGTTTGAATTGGCAGTTCGCAGTATTGAGTTGCTAAAGATAATTGAAAACTGATAATTAATAAATAAAACTATCTCCGAAAGGAGTTTTAAGAAATAGAAAACATGGCATATTCAGAAAAAGTAATTGACCATTACAATAACCCACGTAACGTAGGTACATTAAATAAAGACAGCAAATTTGTAGGAACAGGATTAGTTGGCGCACCTGAGTGTGGCGACGTAATGCGCTTACAAATTGAAGTTGGAGAAGATAACGTAATCACAGATGCCAAATTTAAAACATTTGGTTGTGGTTCGGCTATTGCTTCCTCTTCATTGGCTACAGAATGGTTAAAAGGAAAAACAATTGATGAAGCATTATCTATCGATAACATGGATATTGTTGAAGAATTGGCTTTACCTCCAGTAAAAATTCACTGCTCAGTTTTAGCAGAAGATGCAATTAAATCGGCTATTAACGATTACCGCGTTAAAAATGGCTTAGAAGCAATTGTATTGGAAAAATCGCACCATTAGAATAGATATGAGACAATAGATTTGAGATGTGAGAGCACCTAACTTATGGCGCTCAAATATTTCTCAAATCTAATCTCTCAAATCACAAATCTCGATCACAATGATTACAATAACAGATAAAGCAAAAGATAAAATTACACACTTAATGCAGGATTCAGAAATGGGTTCTGATTACTTTTTGCGTGTTTCGGTAAAAGGTGGTGGTTGCTCGGGTTTATCATATAATTTAGATTTTGATAACGAAGAACAAAATGGCGATCAGTTTTTTGAAGACAGAGGAATTAAAATTGCTTTGGATATGAAATCATTCCTTTATTTGGCCGGTACTGAATTAGATTTCACTGATGGTTTAAATGGAAAAGGTTTTAACTTTATAAATCCAAATGCCAGTCGTAGCTGTGGCTGTGGCGAAAGTTTTTCAGTTTAATCTAATCAATAAATTATATAAGAAGGTTTCATTTTATGGAACCTTTTTTGCGTTTTAAGAGATTTCATTATCCTTTCATTTTTTTCTATAAGATTTACACAGATCTTGAACCTGTTCCATAATTTTGGTTAATAGGTGAAAGAAACATTCAGCACCTTAATAAAAATCAGTTTAATCTGCACCTATTTTCTTTCTAATCTACCGAAAAAATCAACAACCAAAGCAATCTTAAAGCTACCTGACCAACGAAACACTAGCCCCAATTTGTATTTTTAAACCAAAAAGCCTTATAATTGTCAATTATATTAGCGAACCAAATTACGAGCATGCCATTAATAAACGAATTTTCAACTGTTCCTACCTTATTGAGAAATGTTGTAAAAAACATTCATAAGCCACAAGAAACTTTTTTGATTCACAAACAAGGTGCAGAATGGACTGAAATTTCTTATGAAGATACCTTAAAAAGGGCTGATGCGGTTTCTGCTTTCTTTTTAGAAAAAGGAATAAAAAAAGGAGACCGCTTAGGTTTGATGATTGAAAATTCGCCGGAATATGTTTATTATGATCAGGGCATACAACAGATCGGTGTAATTAACGTATCGATTTACCCAACCCTTTCTGAGCAGGAAGTGGCTTACATCATTAATGATTCTGGCATAAAAGCCATTCTTGTTGGGAATAATTTTCTTTATCGTAAAGTACTCAAAGTTGCAGCCAATTGTAAAGCATTAAAATACATCATTCCTGCTTTTAAGGATTTTGAAAAAGTTGTTATTCCTTCGGAAGTAAATGTAGAAGTAATTGCATTTTCCGAAATTCTTGCGCTGAAACATCAGGTAACTGCGGCAGAAAAAGCAGAAATCGACCAATGTAGAAGCCTGGTTTTACCTGATGATGTTTCTTCATTAATTTATACCTCAGGAACCACAGGAACACCAAAAGGCGTAATGCTTACCCATTATAATTTTGTAAAAAATGTTGAAGTTTGTTTACAGCAAATACCCGTAATCGATCAAACTGAAACCTTTTTATCATTTTTACCACTCTCTCACGTATTCGAACGGACTGCAACCTATCATGTTTGTTGTGCCCAAGGCTGCAAAATTGCCTTTGCGCAAAGTTTAGAGTTGTTGGCAAAAAACATGGGCGAAGTTAAACCAACGGTAATGAGCTGTGTACCGCGTTTGTTAGAGCGGATACATGATAAAGCGATTAAAGGTGGAACCGCTGGCGGAGGTACAAAAGCAAAAATATTTACCTGGGCTTTAGAAACCGGCAATAAATTTCGCGTAGCAAAAGAAGCAGGTAAAAATCCAGGGTTGCTGTTATCCGTTAAAAAAGGAATAGCAGAGAAACTGGTTTTCAGTAAAATTAAAGAGAAAACAGGCGGTCGGCTGAAATTTATGATTTCTGGAGGCGCTGCCCTTCCTAAAAATGTAGGTGAGTTTTTTGGCGATCTGGGTATTAAAATATTGGAGGGTTTTGGCTTAACAGAAACATCACCTGTAATGTCGGTAACTGAATACCACAGACAGGTTTATGGTACTGTAGGTCGTGTTATTCCTGGCATCGAAGTGGGTATTCAGGATGTAGAAAGCAAAGAAATGTTGAGCATTCAAACTCATAATACTTTTAATGAAGAATTTGAATGTGCCGAAGGCGAAGTAATTGTTCGCGGCCATTGTGTAATGAAAGGCTATTTTAATAAACCTGCTGAAACTGCAGAGGCGATTGATAAAGACATGTGGTTCCATACTGGGGATATTGGCCGTTTTTACAAGGGTAATTTACAGATTACAGACCGGTTGAAAAATATGATCGTAAATGCTTATGGTAAAAATGTTTATCCTACCCCGGTTGAAAACATTTATTTAAAAAGCCCGAAGATTGATCAGCTGTTTTTAATTGGAGATAAACGCGAATTTATTACTGCTATTATTATTCCGAACAGAGAAACTTTAGAAGAAACATTTAAGCTTAAGCCATCATTTTTCGATGAGTCAGACCCTTTTATCCGTGAACAGGAAATTTTGGATTGGATGGAACTGGATATCAAAAAAATATCAAGTGAACTTGCCAAATTTGAGCGTATCAAAAATTTTAAGATCAAACGTAATCCTTTCAACATAGATGAAGGTGAAATTACGCCAACAATGAAAGTGAAACGCCGTATTGTAGAAAAAAAATATGCTGAGGCGATTGATGAAATGTATGAGGAAGGTATTGAGGCCGAATAGAATGCCTTTAAAAGGTAATCTGTAGTATATAAAGAATATTAAAATAAAAGACCACATATTGTATTGATTTACATATTCTAAATAATGGCCTATTCAGAAATACAGCCTCATTTGGTCTTAAAACTTTATATTGATGCCTATTGGATAGCTGCAGTTTCTGAATATACGCTTAACAAGAACAAGATTTTACCAGATGGATGTATAGACATCATTTTTAATATTGAAGATGATTACCGTACTGATGATGGATTTGTGTTAATGAAAAGTGAAGCCATTTATCTTGTTGGTACAATGATGCGTTTCAAAGAATATAATACAATTGGTAAAGTAAAAATTTTGGGCGTTCGGTTTAAACCTGCCGCATTCACCCATTTCTTCAAATTTCCATCATTACATGAACTTACCGATGAAAGTATTGAGTTAAAAGACATGCTGCTCCCTGTAATACGTTATATAGATGAGTACACTTTTGCAAAACTCGATCGCTTTTTTCTCAATAAATTATCTTTACCAAAGTATTCTATCCTTACTATTGTTGAGGATATCCGGGCTCAGCATGGCAAATTAAGAGTAGTTGAACTCGCTAAGAAACATTACACCACAACAAGGCAACTTGAACGCTCTTTTAAAAATTCAATGGGCGTTAGTCCAAAAGAATTTATTAATCTTGTGCGTTATCAGTTTGCGCATCGCCAAATTAAGAAACATAATCAGAATAAATGTTTGGGCGAAATAGCTTTCGAATCAGGTTACTATGACCAGGCTCATCTCACCAATGAGATCAAAAAATTTACCGGATCAGTTCCTAAACTTTTATAAATTTTGTCGCATTTTTCCAAAAACAGGGTTATTTCTAGCCTTATATTTGATAAAAAATAACATCATGGAAAAATTTGGCTACACAATACTCTACGTTAAAGACGTACTTGAATCGATAGAATTTTATGAGAAAGCATTCGGTTTCAAAAGAAAGTTTATTACTCCCGAAAATAATTATGGAGAATTATTAAGTGGTGACACTACCCTATCATTTGCCGATATTCACCTTGCCAATTCAAATCTATCAAACGGTTTTAAAGAAAGTTTAAAAGGCGAAAAACCTTTTGGAATTGAGTTGGGATTTACAACTGAAAATGTTGAACTTATTTTTAACCAGGCAGTTGAAATGGGTGCTACTCCTCTTGAAGAAATTAAAATAAAACCCTGGGGACAAGCAGTTGCCTATGTACAGGATATCAATGGCTTTTTAATAGAAATCTGCTCTCCTATGGGGTAATTGATAAAAGAAATCATCTTTAAGGTTAAATTAAGGAGGGGTGAACCACTACCCCTCCAAATCATCAACTTATTAACCTAATAACTTAAACCAAAAGTAAAGATCATTATTGGTAATTCCAAGTAAATGCAACAAAATTGCTTTTAATAATTCGTTAATATAAAACCTACTTAAATAGGTAATTAGAAAGTTTTGTACATTAACACTTCCACCGAATCATTGGTTCATTCGGCAACTCTTCTACCCTACTTACAGATTTTAATATAAAATCCTCACTAAAATCATGATTGTAGACGTGGAAATCAATCGGCCATTCATCTCTAATCATACCTGATACATATTTGCTAAAAATGCGCTCAAAAGCTTCAAAATTTACTGTTGGCTTACAGATAAGCATAAATTCGCAATCTGATTTGGCAATAACCTCCACAATTAACTTGGGCCATCGGTTACAAATTTCTACTGATAAAATATGATAGTTTTGCCGGTCGATCAATTTCCCAGCTCCTTTAATCATTTCAGGAGGAAGGCATTCACCTAAAACTGCTTCCCACTTCCCTGCTCTTTTTTCTATGCTGCCTAAAAACTCATCTCCATCTAAAATAGACCAAGAACCGCCGTTAGTAAACTGGATTAACTGGTAGGTAAATTTATCCCCATCCGGTGTTTCAAAAAAGTAATTTAATTCAATCATTGATTATAAACATGGCACATCTGCGGCCTTAAATAGAACGCATTCTAATATTACAAATATGCATTTTAAACCACAATATTACTAATATTTTTAGTAAAAAAATATCAATCACATCTTACTATTAGAAAGTAACAGAAATTTTAATGAAGGGCTAACCCGTACTTTATACCATCTGCAATGGCATATTTACCCTACAAGTTGCACATTTACAGTTGTTAACATCAGTAACATGTTGATTACGCACAATGGGTTTAGAAATCCTGTCTGTATTTTTATACCACACACAAATAAATTAATGAGGGTTTTTACTAAATCGATTTTCTTATTCCTGCTCCTGGCAGGACTTTACAAAAGCAGTAATGCGCAAAGCTTCACTGTAAAAGGCACGGTGCTGGATACTGCAGGCCTGCCGCTTCCTGGTGCTGTGGTTAGGATAAAATCAATTACAGATAGCATAGGTACTTCTGCCAACCCAGATGGCACATTCACAATTGGAAAAATTAAATCCAAGCAATTTACCCTATCGGCTGCATTTATTGGTTATGATACTTTTATCAAAAAGTATCTCATTGAAAAAGGCAACAGTATAAATTTAACCGATATCAAACTGAAACCATCATCGAACACATTAGATGCTGTAGTGATTTCGGGCGTACCGCCTGTTAAAGTTACAGAAGATACGGTAAGTTTTAATGCAAAAGCTTTTCCTGTAAGGGATGGGGATGCTGTTGATGAGGTACTGAAAAGGCTCCCGGGTATAAAAGTAGATAAAGATGGTAATGTAACCAGTCAGGGAGCCCCTGTTACCAAAATACGGGTGAATGGGAAAGATTTTTTTGGAACAGATGTAGCTACGGCCATTAAAAACCTTCCTGCCGATATTATAAAGAACCTTCAATTTATAGATGATTATGGTGATCAGGCAAAACTCACTGGAATTAAAACTGGCGAGCCGGAAAAGATACTGAACCTTACCATCCAGGAAGATAAAAAGAAAGGCTATTTTGCCAGGGCATCTGCCGGTGTAGGCAATTCAGACCGTTACAATACCAACATCAGAGGCAATAGCATGAAAGGCGAACAGCAAATCTCTTTTGACGGAACATCTGCCAATGCCAATATGCGCGGAGGCGGAGGCGATGGGGTTACCACCAGGAATGCAATCGGATTAAACTACAAAAATGAGTTCGGCACTAAATTATCTGCAGATGCTGCTTATAATTTCAACAATGATAAAAATAACACCATCAGCAACACGTACACACAAAATTTTTTACAGGATGCTGCTCAAAATCCAATCAGCCGACTGGAAAATGCAAATAACAACAGTATAAACAACAATCGCAATCACTGGTTTGGCGGTAATCTGGAGTATAAAATCGATACGATGAATTACCTCAAAATCTCACCAAACTTTTCTTATAGCATCAATAATGGAAATAATACAGGAGGTTCTATAATTACAGAGGATACACTGTCTACGCGCAAAGAAAGTTCAGGATTTAGTAATTCAAACAATGTAAATGCAAGAACGAACTTATTTTTTAACCATAAGTTTGCAAAAAAAGGACGCAACCTAACAGTTTGGAGCAGTATTAATTATACTAATGGCGAAAATTACCGCGATTCGTACAACAGCTACATCAATACGCATAGCAATGTTGCCGATTCTGTAATCCAAAATCAGCTGAACAACCAGGATAACAGAAACTTCGGACTAAACGCCGGTGCATCGTATATGGAACCACTTTGGAAAAAAACTTTTTTCGAAGTGAATTACAATTGGAACCGATCGGCAACCAATAATGCTAAAGATACCTATGATGTTGTTGATGGCAAACAGGTTTTTAACCAAAACTTAAGCAACATTTACGATTATCAGTTTATTACCAATAAAGTTGGATTAAATTATCGTTACATAGGCGAAAAGCTAAATTATACCCTCGGTTTAAATGCACAGCCTGCATTGCTGCGCGGACAGAATTTAAACAATGATATTCAAACAGTTAACCGTACTTTTAACCTCATACCCTCCGGGCGTTTTTCTTATAAATTTTCCAACCAGGAATCATTTGATATTAATTACTGGGGCAGAAACAATCAGCCTGGCTTTCTCCAACTGCAACCTATAACCGACAATTCTAACCTTCAGAATACCATTACAGGAAACCCGAATTTGAAACCTGAATTTATCCACAGCATTAACGCACATTACAAACAAGCAGATTGGAATGCGGGAAAAGTGATTCAGGCCAATTTAAAATTCGAACAGACAAACGACAGGATTGTAACCACTAAGGAGCGTGTACCCAATACCGTGAACCAGCGCACGAGTTATATCAATGCAAATGGTTATTACACCCTGCAAGGCGACTACAACATTAGCAAACCACTTTCTGCTGAACGTAAATTTACCATTGGTTATTCTGGTTCCGGCCAGGTAAACAATAACATCACATTTACAGACAATAGTAAAATTGAAGCTAGGAATATTGCATGGCGACAGGAACTTGAATTCAGGGTTGATTTAAAAGACATTACAAATTTTGAGATCGAAACTTCTTATTCGCAAAACCTAACCAATTACAGTAGCGATACCTTTGCCGATCGCCAATCGAACCGCTTTGAATACGGTATTGAAGGCCGGAATTATTTTTTTAAGAACTTAACACTCGGTTATGATTTTAGCAAACAAATCAATTCTGGTTTTGATAATGGTGCAGTGCGAAACCCTACATTATTACGCTTATCAATGGAATATAAATTTATGAAAAACGATATGGCTGCACTCCGGGTAGAAGGATTTGACCTTTTCGATCAGAATTCGGGTATATCAAGAGATGTTTTCGATAATGTGATTGTAGATAGGCAGGTAAATCGCCTGGGCAGATACTTTATGCTGTCATTAATATACAGGGTGCGCAAATTCGGCTGATAATACCCCGATACATTATAAGGGTAAGTGTTATAAAAATATTTAATAAAATAAATAGCTTTATATTTTACTTGCACCACATGAAACAGGATTTATTTTTTGAACAGGTTTGGGATTTAACCCGCGAAATCCCTAAAGGCAGGGTAACATCTTACGGTGCAATTGCCAAAGCCATTGGTGCACCAAACCTATCAAGAATGGTTGCCCGTGCCATAGGTGCATGTGGTAACGCCAGGCCGCCTGTACCCTATCATCGCGTAATCAGTAGCAATGGTGCACTCAGTGGAGATCCATCTTCTACTCAAAAAAGACAACAATTTTTGGAGCATGAAGGTGTTGAGGTCAGGAACCTTAAAGTTCAAAACCTTAAAAAGATATTTTGGGATCCATTAAATGATCTCTAGTGATTAAATGCGCTGTAATCTCCAATAAAGCATTTATTAATTACAATACCTTTCTTATCTTTGCCAAAATCTATTTTTAAAAGATAATTTTTATTGGTAACAATTAATTATTCTTTTAATAACTAGATTGCAATTACAAATTTTAAACAAATTGCAAATCATTACTTTTGCAAAAAATACCCAAAATGAGTATAGGATTATCAGAACAGGAAATATTACGACGTGAGTCGCTAAAACAATTACGCGCATTGGGCATTGAGCCTTATCCGGCAGAAGCTTTTGAAGTTAATGCATATGCCGCAGATATATTAGCCAATTATGAAGCAGATAAGACGGCATATAAGACAGTAATTTTGGCGGGTAGAATTATGAGCCGCAACATTATGGGTGCTGCTTCTTTTACTGAGCTGCAGGATTCTACCGGTAGAATTCAGATTTACCTAAAGCGTGATGAGCTTTGCCCTGGCGATGATAAAACCCTATACAATACCGTATTTAAAAAGCTTTTGGATATCGGCGATTTCATTGGTGTGAAAGGTTATGTATTTACCACACAAACAGGAGAAATTTCTGTACATGTAACCGAATTTAAAGTACTTTCAAAATCTTTACGTCCGCTACCGATTGTAAAACGTGATGATGAAGGAAACGTATACGATGGTTTTACCAATCCTGAATTGCGTTACCGCATGCGTTATGTAGATTTAACGGTAAATCCTGATTACAAACAAATTTTCATCAAACGAAGCAAGGTAATTAACAGCATGCGCAATTACTTTGATGAGCAAGGCTGGATGGAAGTAGAAACCCCTATCCTTCAACCTATCCACGGTGGTGCTGCTGCGCGTCCTTTTGCTACACACCACAATACATTGGATATGCCGCTTTATTTGCGTATTGCTAATGAGCTTTATCTTAAAAGATTAATCGTTGCCGGTTTTGATGGCGTATATGAATTCGGTAAAATGTTCCGTAATGAAGGGATGGACCGTACGCATAATCCAGAATATACCTCGATGGAGATATATGTAGCCTATAAAGATTATATCTGGATGATGGCTATGGTAGAAGAATGTTTAGAAAAAGTAGCCATCGCTACAAATGGCTCGGCAGTAGTTAAAGTTGGCGAAAACAACATCAATTTCGAAGGACCATACGAAAAATTAACGATGTACGAATCAATCCAGAAATATACTGGGATTGATGTATCTGCAATGACCGAAGATGAACTTTTACAAACTTGTGCATCGTTAAACATTGAAACCGATTCTACAATGGGTCGAGGTAAATTGGTAGATGAAATTTTTAGTGCAAAAGTAGAGGCCAATTTAATACAGCCTACATTTATTACCGATTATCCAATTGAGATGACTCCGCTTGCTAAAAAGCACCGTACTGCTGCCGGATTAGTTGAGCGTTTCGAAATATTTGTAAATGGTAAAGAAATTGGAAATGCTTATTCAGAACTTAACGATCCGATTGATCAAAAAGAGCGTTTCGAAGATCAGCTGAAACTTGCCGATCGTGGCGATGCAGAAGCAATGGCCATGGATGATGATTTTGTTCGTGCTTTAGAGTACGGTATGCCGCCTACATCGGGTTTAGGTTTCGGTATCGATCGTATTGTGATGTTAATGACCAACCAAAGCACCATTCAGGAAGTTTTATTCTTCCCGCAGATGCGCCCGGAGAAAAAGAAAATAGAAATGACACCAGAAGAGACTGAATTGTATTCATTAATTGCTGAAGGTGAGCAATATTTATTAACTGAGGTAAAGGCAAAACTGGCAGATTGGAGCAATAAGAAGTGGGATACTACATTGAAGGCCCTAACCGGTAAAAATATCTTAAAAGTAAATAAAACCGACGAAGGTTTATTCTTATCACATAAGTAATCAAATTGATGTTCCTACGGGAATAGTGGATTTGATTTTAACAAAAACATAACATAAACTTAAAAGGCTTGCTAACAATTGTTTAGCAAGCCTTTTCTATATTTACAGCAATCGATAAATAAATCATTGCCCTATGAATACGTCAAGTTTAGAAATCAACGAAAGAGAGTACTGCATCAAATTAAGTAAAGATGCTTTTGACTTAACCCTGGTACGCCAATTAATAAAAAGAATCCAGGCCGAAGCCTTATTTTTCTCAAGAGTTCAAGCCGAAGAAGAAGATATCCTAAGCAAAAGAGCCCAAAGAGAAGAATTTGAGGGATTTGATTATTTAGGAGATAAATAAAATACGACCGTCACCCTGACTTTATTTCAGGGTCTATAAGATGCTGAAATAAATTCAGCATGACGAAAAATTTAATCTACCTCCAAAGTTCCCTCTACCGAATCATCCATAGTTTTTCCGGTAATAACAGATGCTGCCATTTTCAAAAATGCTACGGCAGTGCCGTGTTTGGTATCCCAATAATATCCTTCTGAAGGGATAACTTTGATCAATGTAATATTTGGATCGTCTTTTCCGCCTTGAAACCAGGTTTTAATAAATGGACTCCAAAGTTCATCTATTTTCGCCTGATCCCTGCTAATTTCAGAGATTCCGTAAATATTTACAAAACCCGAATGCGCGCCGGCCTGAAACAGCAAATGCGTAAAAGGATCGGTTGAAATCTCTTCATTTTTATGACTGTCTTTCATACTCATAAACCAGATGTTCCCTTCATCATCAATTTGTTGGATGGCCATAGGCCTAACAGATAAAGGTATACCAGTTTTAATATTGGTACAAAAAAAACAGCTTTCGGCTTTGTCTGCCAATTCTCTTAACTTCTCGATAGCCGCTTTGCCACCTAAATCTTTAATATTATTTTCTTCCTGAGTATTGTTAGTACTCCCTTCTTGTGATGTTGCCATAGTTAATATATTTTTATATAAACTACAATGGAAGATAGAGTTTAGTTTTGAGATTTTGTGTTGTGCACAGCAGGAAAAGCAATAAGTGCATGGCAAAAGCATTCGGAGTGAAACCAATCCATATTTTGTTGAATAAAATTATAGAACATTTAATGAAACAGAATAACTTTAGTTGATGGAAGTAAAAAAACCAAAACCATTTAACGCTCAGATTCAAATTATAGGCATCAATCCTTATGTATTTGTACCAGAAGAAACATTAAATTATATTTTTAATAAGGCCGGAAAAAGCAAAGGTAAACTGCCGGTCATAATGAAAATTGATGGCTTTGAGTTTAAGCAAACCCTCATTAAGTATGCTGGCGATTGGCGCTTGTACCTGAATATGCCCATGCGTAAAGCTGCTGGTAAGGTTGTGGGGGACACTGCAGATTTTGAAATAGAATTTGATACTAAAGAAAGGTTAATAGCCGTGCATCCAAAATTGACCAATGCTTTGGCAAAAAATAAACAAGCAAAAGAAATATTCGAGAACCTTCCTCCTTATTTGCAAAAAGAGATTATCCGTTATATCGCCAATCTCAAAACAGATGAAGCTGTAAATCAAAATGTTAAACGGGCCATTCGTTTTCTTTTGGGTAAAGAAAGATTTATCGGGAGGGATAAACCTTAATCAGAAATAGACATCTTGCGATTATATTTTCAAAAAAAAGCCACTTCAAATGATGAAATGGCTTCTCTAAGTATTATTCAAGTCTATCGGTAACGAACTTGCTGTTGTTTATCCATCATGCCCATCTGATCTTTCATTTGTTTAATCTGATCAGCCAATAATTTATTTTTATCTGCTTTTTTTGCTTCGGCCAGATACATGGTTGCTTCACGTTTGTTGCGTTTCGCCATTGCAATACCCGCTAAACTTAATTTTGCTAAAGCAATATTATGATCCATCTGCATACCTAAAGCAAGCGATTTTTTAAAATATTTTTCACTTTGCATTGGAGCAGTTCTGCTTTCAATTAAACCAATTAACAAATTATAATAACCATGTTGAACCTTTATCAACTGACTTTCGTAATTGGTAATCCGATCTAAAAACATTTTAGCTTTAGGCATGTTGTCTTTCCTAAGAAACCATTGTGCTAAAAGCATGTTTTCGTTAAAGAAGTAAGTTACTAGCACAATTATTCCCAATAAGATGGCAACAATGCCCCAAGGCCAAAAGCCGAAAATAAATAAAGCTACTGCGCCACCCAGTAAAGCAAACCCCGCAATTAATCTGATAATATTTGGCATAAATTTTATTCTAATTATTTTTTTTTTGCAAATATCGTGTTTAAATGGCAGAATTTAGATTTTAAAACAATAATTTCATTAAAAATTTCAAAGCAACAATAAAGCATCTCACAAATATGAAAATCCTCTTATCTATAACCCTAATCGTACTTGCAATGAACGTTTCTGCACAGGAATTGAATAAAAAAATCCACGATCAAGTTCACAATAAAGATATTCTGATTAACGCCTGCACCCGCGAAGGTATAAGCACTTTCCCAGAATTTAAAGAAATGTACGATCCACTTTATGCAGCTTACATACCAGATGCAGCAACAATGATCGAACTTAAAAAACTGATTAAAAATGAAAAAATTAAAATCGTTTTTGGTACCTGGTGCGGAGATAGTAAAGTGAATGTCCCTAATTTCTTCAAAATATTGGATGCCCTTCATTTCAAAGAAAAAAACGTAGAAATTATTGCTGTTGACGGTAATAAAAAAGCCGAAAATGGCATTTTAGACGGCTTGGATATTTTAAGAGTTCCCACATTTATTGTTTTGGATAAAAAGGGTAAAGAGCTGGGTAGAATTATTGAAGGCCCGAAAACAACCCTTGAAGGAGATTTGTTAGCAATTTATAAGAAGAAATCTTAAAATTTGTGAAGAATTATGGTTGATAGATTGATGGCTCATAGTCTTTTGGTCAATGGTTGATAGCCTGATGGTTCATTGTTCATAGTCTGATAGTCCATGGTTGATAGCCTGATGGATCATGGTTCATAGCCTTATAGTCCTATAATCAATGGTTGTTAGTCACTCCATCGGCTTCTGCTCAACACCTTACCATTGACTATCAACTATTATACTATTAACCAATTGCATATTACATTTATACATTTTACATTAAAAAACATGTCTGCAGCATTAGAACCAGGTTGGTTAGCCGTTTTAGAAGAAGAATTTGAAAAAGACTACATGAAAAACCTGAAGTCTTTTTTACAGGAAGAAAAAAATAATGGGGTAACGGTTTACCCGAAAGGAGCAGATATTTTTAATGCTTTAAATACTACTCCTTTTGATCAGGTTAAGGTGGTTATTTTAGGTCAGGATCCTTACCATGGTGTTGGGCAGGCCCATGGTTTATCTTTTTCTGTTCAGCGTGGTGTTACCGTTCCGCCCTCATTAAAAAATATTTACAAAGAATTAGAAACAGATATTGAAGGTTTTAAAACACCAAATCATGGGCATTTAACGCATTGGGCAGAACAAGGCGTATTGCTCTTAAATGCAACATTAACGGTTCGGGCATCTGAAGCTGGCTCGCATCAAAACCGAGGCTGGGAAATTTTTACAGACGAAATTATTAAAGCGCTATCTCAAAAACGCGAACACATTGTTTTCTTATTATGGGGAAAATATGCACAACAAAAAGCAGCTTTAATTGACCAAAAGAAACATTATGTATTAACCGCAGCGCACCCTTCACCGTTTTCGGCGTATAATGGTTTTTTCGGCTCGAAGCATTTCTCTAAAGCAAATCAACTTCTGGTACAAAATAACATTAAACCGATTGACTGGAACCTGCCAGCCTAATGAATGTTTATTTTATAAGCATACAATATCACCCCACACGTCACACTGAATTTATTTCAGGGACTTAACAGTTAGATAGATGCTGAAATAAATTCAGCAAGACGCAGTACCTAGCAAGACGTAAAACTCACAATACTCATTTACCCCCACACGTCGCCCTGAATTTATTTCAGGGACTTAACAAATAGATAGATGCTGAAATAAATTCAGCAAGACGTAACACTTAGCAAGGCGTAAAACTCAGCAAGACGCAATACCCCCCCACACGTCACCCTGAATTTATTTCAGTGACTTAACAGATAGATAGATGCTGAAATAAATTCAGCAAGACGAAATTCTTAGCAAGACGCATAACTCACAAGACGCATTTACCCCACACATTACCCTTAGTTTATTTCAGGGACTTAATAGATAGATGCTGAAATAAATTCAGCAAGACGAAATTCTTAGCAAGACGTAAAACTCATCAAGACGCAATACCCCCCACACGTCACCCTGAATTTATTTCAGGCACTTAACAGTTAGATAGATGCTGAAATAAATTCAGCAAGACGAAATAACCCACACACGTCACCTTGAATTTATTTCAGGGACTTAACAAATAGATAGATGCTGAAATAAATTCAGCAAGACGAAATTGCAAGACGCATTTACCCCACACATCACCATGAATTTATTTCATGGACTTAACAGATAGATAGATGCTGAAATAAATTCAGCAAGACGAAATTCTTAGCAACACGTAAAACTCACAAGACGCATTTACCTCACATGTCACCCTGAATTTATTTCAGGGACTTAACAAATAGATAGATGCTGAAATAAATTCAGCAAGACGTAATTCTTAGTAATACGCAAAACTCATAAGACGCATTACCCCCACACGACACCCTGAATTTATTTCAGGGACTTAATAGTTAGAAAGATGCTGAAATAAATTCAGCAAGACGAAATAACCCACACACGTCACCTTGAATTTATTTCAGGGACTTAACAAATAGATAGATGCTGAAATAAATTCAGCAAGACGAAATTGCAAGACGCATTTACCCCACACATCACCATGAATTTATTTCATGGACTTAACAGATAGATAGATGCTGAAATAAATTCAGCAAGACGTAATTCTTAGCAAGACGTAATACTTAGCAAGACGCATTTACCCCACACGTCACCCTGAATTTATTTCAGGGACTTAACAAATAGATAGATGCTGAAATAAATTCGGCAAGACGAAATACACGTTAGCATAAAGTTATTTCAGGGACTAATAAGCCGTTTATAGATTTAATACTCCAATGGCACAATCGGTTCCTTTTTCGTGGTCGACATGATCATCATCGTTTGAAAGGTTTTAACCACAGATATCTTACTGATTTTATCCATAATTAAACGTTCGTATGCTTTAATATCTTTTACGTAAACTTTCAATAAAAAATCGGCCTGCCCAGTAACATGATGGCATTCCGTAATTTCTTTAATCTGGTTTACTTCATCTAAAAAGATTTGTATAGTGTTGTTCTTATGAAAATCCAGCTGAATCTGAATAAAGGTTTTAATCCCTAAACCCAGCTTTTCTTCATCTACCAGTGCATGATAACTTTTAATATAGCCTGCCATTTCGAGCTTGCGTACACGCTCTAAAGTTGGTGCAGGTGATAAACCAATTTCCTGGGATAAAAGTAAGTTGGTAATTCTTCCGTTTTCTTGAAGAATTCTTAAAATTTTGAAGTCAATTTTATCTAATTCAGATGCCATATGGTGTTAAAGGTATTTGAGAATACAAACATAACCAAATTATATTCTAAATTTTAACATAATTTATCATATATATTTTAAATAATTATTTTTAGATTTACCTAAAAATAAAATTAGATAAATATAAATGCAAAGTTATACCGAAGAGAACTATCTAAAAACTATTTATCATTTAGCAGAGAAAACTACTAACGTTCAAACCAATGCAATTGCAGAACAAATGCAAACCAAACCTGCATCTGTTACCGATATGATTAAAAAATTGGCCGATAAAGGTTTAATAGATTACATCAAATATCAGGGCGTTACCTTAACTGAAACCGGAAGAAATACTGCGATTGATATTGTACGCAAACACCGTTTATGGGAAGTTTTTTTGGTTGATAAATTAAATTTTAAATGGGATGAGGTGCATGATGTGGCCGAAGAACTCGAACATATCAAATCTATCGAACTGATTGAAAGATTAGATGAATTTTTGGGCTTCCCTAAGGCAGATCCGCATGGAGATCCCATACCTGATAAAAACGGTAGGTTTGCTAAAACCCAGTTTATAAAACTTATTGAGTTAAAAGTTGGAGATGCTGGTACCATTACAGGCGTTAGTCAGCATAGCTCAGCATTTTTAAAACACTTAGAAAAATTAGGGCTCACTCTGGGCAAACAAATCCAGATCAATGATGTTACCGATTTTGATGGTTCGGTAGAAATCCTGTTATCCGATAAACAAGTTAATATTAGTAGAGAAGTTGCAAAACACATTTTAATCAGCAGTAATGGCAAAAACTGAATCCTTAAGTGAAGTACATCAAAGCGTAAATACAGATAAAAGAAAGGGCTGGAAGCGGATTTTGGCTTTTATTGGTCCCGCTTATTTAATTAGCGTTGGTTATATGGACCCTGGCAACTGGGCTACAGACCTTGCCGGGGGTAGCAAATTCGGTTATCAACTGATCTGGGTTTTACTGATGTCGAACCTCATTGCGCTGCTCCTCCAATCGTTAAGTGCCCGTTTGGGTATTGTTAGGGGGCTAGATCTTGCACAGGCATCTAAACAAGCCTATCCACGCTGGGCAAACATTCCACTATTCGCTCTGGCGCAAACGGCAATTATAGCCTGCGATTTAGCCGAAATTATCGGTATGGCCATTGGTTTACAACTCCTGTTTGGTTTGCCACTAATCTGGGGAATTTCTATCACCATATTTGATACCATTTTACTGCTCTTTTTACTTAACAAAGGCATGCGTGCCATGGAGGGCTTTATCGTATCGATGGTTTTTATTGTGGGTATTTCGTTTTTAGTAGAAATGTTTATTGTAGAACCCTCTCTAAAAGAAGTTGCAAGAGGCTTCGAACCTTCTATATTAAATGGAGATGCTCTTTATATCGCCATCGGGATTATTGGTGCCACCGTAATGCCACATAACCTGTACCTGCATTCATCACTGGTGCAAACCAGAAAAATTGAGCGGAGCAATAAAGGAATTAAAGAGGCTTTAAAATTTAACCTGATTGATACCACTGTAGCCCTTAACCTTGCCTTTTTTGTTAACGCTGCTATTTTAATACTTGCGGCTGCTGCCTTTTACAAAAATGGCTTACATGAAGTTGCCGAAATACAGGATGCACATAAATTATTGTCGAATATTTTTGGCAATATAGCCCCAACCCTATTCGCAATCGCATTAATTGCCGCCGGACAAAGCTCTACGGTTACGGGTACTTTAGCCGGACAAATTATTATGGAAGGCCACATTAACTTAAGGATCCAACCATGGCTTAGGCGTTTGATTACCCGTTTATTGGCCATAATACCAGCCTTTTTCACCATTTTACATTATGGCGATGATGCCCTGGGCGGTTTATTAGTGCTCAGTCAGGTGGTTTTAAGTTTACAGTTGGGCTTTGCAATTATTCCGCTTATACATTTCACATCAGACAGGAAACTGATGAAAGATTTTGCAATTAAACCCTGGATTAAGGTATTGGCCTGGGCAAGCGCGCTTGTTATTATTGCCCTTAATGTAAAACTGGTTATAGAAGAAATAAGCGGATGGGCAAAAGGCGGCAACAACTGGTGGATTTACGTAATCGTATTGCCAGCATTAATCCTGATCGTTTTATTACTTCTTTATGTATTTCTTCATCCTCTTTTAGAAAAGAAGAAAAATGATGCACGGCAGATGGTGCCACATGGAAATGCATTGGATATTGGTAAAATAGATAAGATAAATTATAAAAGAATCGGTATCGCAGTAGATTTTTCTAAAAATGACCGGAATACCATTCGTCATGCGTTAATTCAGGGCGGAAAAGAAGCACATTACTTCCTGATCCACGTGGTAGAAACGGCTGCTGCAAGATACCATGGCAATAACGTTATGGACCATGAAACTCAAAGTGACGCAGCTAACCTTGAAAAATACAGAACCAATCTTGAAGATCTCGGCTACGACTCCACACCGTTTATTGGTTTCGGAAATACAGGAAAAGCCATTGCCGAGATCAGCAACAGGAATGAAATGGAATTACTGGTAATGGGTGCACATGGCCACAAGGGTTTAAAAGACCTTGTTTTTGGTACCACTGTTGATTCTGTTAGGCATAAGGTTAACATCCCGGTACTCATTATAAGGTAATTTTAATGAAACCTCGCTGCGTTGGGCAGCGAGTAATTATGAGGGTCATGAAACCTTCCTGCCATGAGCAGCGACCAATCATGAGGGTCATGAAACCTTCCTGCCATGGGCAGCGAACAATCATGAGGGTCATGATACCTTTCTGCCACCTGCTGCTTGGAAAAATTATAAACAACTTGTTTTACCTAACGCAGGGCTAAAATTATGATTGTTCGCTAAAATTGAACACAACCAAATTGATTAAACAGCACTAAAGCAATGGGCATTATTTGTTTACCACTGTCATTAATTTTTTAAAGCCACCATCGCCAGATTCGTACATTAACAGTTTACCTGCCTGAGAATATAAATACATTGCCGGGTATTGTTTAGGTAAGAAAGTTGGAATAAACATGCGTTTTTTATCCTGCAACACCAATACATTGGGTTTCGCATTTAAACCTTTAGCGTAGGAATTGAAAAATTGCGGAATAATATAGCCCTCATCCATCGTAATCATGTAAATATTTACATCCTTAAACTTTGCATAATTGGCATTTAAAACTTTACTCTCTCTCTGGCAATGTTCGCAGGTACAATCAAACAGAATAAAAAGGTTTTTCTTTCCTTGTTTAATATCAGTATTGGAAAATGCCTTTCCATCTAAACGGTAAAAGGTAAATTGGGGCAATAAGGTGGGCTGCTGTGCCTTTACCTGGAAAGTGATGGCGAATAATAAGATTAAAAGTAGGTTTCTGAATTTCATTTTGGATATTTAAACTTCAAACTTAAACGAATAAATACGAACATAATAATATATCCTTAGCTTTTACAAACAGATGAAAAATTTTAATAGCCAAGTAAGCTTACATGCACAATATAATGTATTTTAAAGCTTTAGTGGCGTTGTAATATTTTGGAAATGATTGCCGGCATTCCATAGCAATTGCAGCCCCGCCATACACTTTATTCCGATGAGGGATCGGAATGTTCGCTCCTGTCGGGTTTAGGAACAAGGGTTTGGTAGGCAGATGAAAGGTGTAAGTACAATGCAGAGGCCTGTGTTAAATAAACCCGATTGACGCAGAAACCAAAAGCTTTTTCTGCTTTTGTTGCAGCAAAAAGCGGGACTGAAGTTGCCAATAGCACTCACCGCACATTTTCAAATGATATCAACATATGGAGGATTCATGTTTCTTAGCGATGGCCATTCAAATTTCACATATTTAATCGCTGCTATAAAAAATTAAAAAAAATTATCACGCCAATTTTTAGGATATTTGCAACCCAACATTTATATTTCACATACTTGTTGGGCATTACAACATCACATACTTTATTAAATTTTGAAAAACGATATCAACATAAAAAATAAAAGAGCTTATTTCGACTACAATCTTTTAGATAAATACGTAGCAGGAATTGCCCTTTTAGGAACTGAAATAAAAGCAATAAGACAGGGGAAGGCCAACATGACGGATGCATTTTGCATGTTTATAGGAGGTAACCTCTACGTGCGCAATCTTCATGTTTCTGAATATTCTCACAGTTCTTTTTACCACCACGATATTAAGCGCGACCGTGCCCTATTGTTACAGAAAAAAGAAATTAGAAAATTAAAGCTAAAGGGAGAAGAAAAGGGCTATACCATAGTACCCCTGCGTATTTTTATTAACGAAAGAGGCTTTGCTAAAATGGAAATTGCACTTGCTCAGGGTAAAAAAGAATTCGACAAACGCGATAGCATTAAAGATCGGGATACAAAACGGGAGTTGGATAGAGCGATGAAGAGGTAAATTAGTTTGGAGTTGAGGTTTTGGAGCTGGGAGTTAAATTAACTCAAAATTCCGATCTCCAAACTCCCAACTCAATCACCACGCTTGGTCGCCTACTAAAGGTACAAACCTGAAAGTATCCAGTACAATTTTCTCGTAATCGGTTTCACTTACGCGGATAACAGTTACCATTTTCTGTGTTTTCTCGTCGCCAACCGGAATTACAAGAATGCCACCTATCCTTAATTGCTTTAATAAAATTTCAGGAACCAAAGGAGCTCCGGCAGTTACAATTATTTTATCGTATGGCGCATGAGCTGCGATACCTTTTGAGCCATCACCGCAATAAAAGGTTGGCCGGTAACCCATGCCAGGCAAAACCTGAACGGTTCTGTTGTAAATATTTTCTTGTCTTTCAATCGTAAAAACATTTGCGCCCAGTTCCATTAAAATACAAGTTTGGTAGCCAGAACCGGTTCCGATTTCGAGTACTTTATCTCCTTTTTTAATGTGTAAAAGTTCGCTTTGATAGGCAACGGTATAAGGTTGTGATATGGTTTGCCCATCACCTATCGGAAAAGCTATATCCTTGTAAGATTGGTTCCAGAAAGTTTCGTCAAAAAAGAAATGCCTGGGAACTTTACCAATAGCCTTTAATACATTTTCATCTTCAATCCCTCGAGATCTCAACAACTCTACAAGTTTTTTTCTCGCTCCACGTTCCCGGTAATTATCAACAAATTTATACGCCATGAGCATCAAAATTAGCTTTTTTTAAATGGTGATACAATGGCAAAATGTGAGAATGATTAAATTAATAAATGGATTACCTGAATTAGAGATTGATACATTTTCCACATTGGGAATATTATGGAATGAATGAATTTTGAATGAGTGAGTTTTAAATAATTGGTTTTCTTTGAATCAATCAGTCATTCCATCCCTCAATTATTCACTCAGTTTAATACGGATCTACATCGATTTGTGTAAAAACGCCCTTAAACTCTTTAGTCGCGTTAAATTGCGTAAGGGTTTCTCTTAAGGCATCTTTAACTTTCTGAATGGCAGTATGCTTATCGGCTTTTATAATGATCTGTTTAATATAAAGATTGCGCACACGGCTAACCAAAGGTTGTTCGGGCCCTAAAACCCTTTTGCCAAACTTTGCTTTTAAGATATTGGCAAGCGTAAATGCAGCGTGATCCAAAACATGCGAATCCTTGTGTTTTACATAAAGAAATATCATCCGTGAAAATGGTGGATACAGGAATTTCTCCCTTTCTACAATTTCATCGTTATACATCCCTTCATAATCGTTATTTAAAACCTGTTTGATGATGCGGTTTTCGGCATCGTACGTTTGGATGCACACATTCCCTTGGTCGGCCCTTCGCCCTGCCCTACCCGCAACCTGGGCCAATAATTGAAAGCTGCGTTCGTAAGCACGGAAATCAGGGTAACCCAAAAGCGTATCCGCATTGATTACCCCAATAAGGTTCAGGTTATCAAAATCCAATCCTTTTGCCACCATCTGTGTACCGATCAGAATATCCGTTTTCTTCTCCTGAAAGTCGTTTAAAATCTGTTGCAGGCCGTTTTTTGTGCGGGTGCTGTCCATATCCAGTCTGGCAATTGTTACCTCAGGATAAAGCAACCTAAGTTCTTCTTCAATACGCTCTGTACCAAATCCTTTTTGTTCTACATGCACTGAGCCGCAAGCCGGACAAATGTTAACACTACTTTGCTGATAACCACAATAATGACAATGTAATTTACCACTGCTTTTATGGTAGGTTAAACTTACATCGCAGTTTACACATTTAGGGGTATAGCCACAGGTAGCGCAAATCAAGATGGTTGCATAACCCCTCCTGTTCTGAAACAGAACGATTTGTTCTTTTTTAGCTAGCGCCAGATCTATATCTTTAATCAACACGCTCGAAAAGTACGAGCTCATTGTCTTTTTCTTTGTTTCTTCGGAGATACTCACCACCTGCTGGTTCGGAAGCTGAACCCCACCGAAACGTTCTTTCATTTCTACAAGGCCATATTTACCTTGCAAGGCATTATAGTAGCTTTCTAATGAAGGTGTGGCCGATCCTAATACAACTTTAGCCTGATGGAGATAACCCAGGTAAATAGCAGCATCACGGGCCTGGTAACGTGGTGCCGGATCATACTGTTTATAAGAAGGCTCATGCTCCTCATCAACCACGATAAGTTTTAAATGTTCAAAAGGAAGAAAAACAGCCGAACGTGCACCCAAAATTACTTTATAAGCACCTGTACGTACTTTATTCCAGATTTCTACACGCTCACTGTTGTTAAATTTGGAGTGGTATACCCCGATTGAGTTGCCAAAATAACGTTTAATCCGCTCTACAATCTGCGTGGTTAAAGCAATTTCGGGCAGCAGGAACAACACCTGGCCATCTGTATTTTGGATAATCTTTTCGATCAGTTTAATATATACCTGCGTTTTTCCTGATGCCGTAACGCCATGTAATAAAACCACCTCTTTTTCTTCAAAATGTTGGTTAATCTGATTTAAAGCTTTCTGCTGACCTTCATTTAGCTCAAAATTTACACTAAATTCTTCATCATGAGCAGCCAAACGACTAACAGGCCTTTTCATCACTACAAAAATATCTTTGTCGGTTAATGCTTTTAATGCCGCAGGGCCGCAATTACTCTCTTCTAAAAGCTGTTCTTTAGAAATGGGAAGATTGGATTTTTGTAATTTCAGATAGGCCAACAGCGCATCAAGCTGCTTAGGTGCTCTTTCCAAAACGTTAAAAAGTTCTTTCAGGTGCTCCTCTTCGCTGTAAAAATCGTTTAAAAGGATAAATGATTTTAGTAAAGGTTTATATTTCTGAACCACTTCTTCAGCAACTAAAACCAGCTCTTTATCCAATAGGTGATTGATAATCGGATAAACTGTTTTTTGCCCCAAGAGTTTAGAAACATCATTAACTGTTAGTTTTTGCTGTTGCTTTAAGGCATTAATAATAATTTCTTCCTTATCAGTAAGTTCAGTATCCTCATTGTACTCCTCGCGCAACATCAGTATGGTTTCGCTCGCCAGTTTTAAACTTGCCGGTAAGGCAGCTGCCATTACATCGCCTTCGTTGCACATGTAGTAATTCGTCATCCACGACCAGAATTTAAGCTGCGTTGGCGTAATTACCGGTTCGTGATCTACTACATCAATAATATATTTTGCCTCGTAAACGGTAGGTGGTACTGTAGAAATCCCGCTGATAAGTGCGGTATAAATTTTATGTTTACCAAATTGCACTACAACACGTTTCCCAACCGCAATCTGGTTATTGAGATCAAAAGGCACACGATAAGTATAGTTTTTTGCCAAAGATAACGGCAAAATAACTTCTACAAAAAGTGTTTCTTTCTGCAAAAATATCGTTTTCGTAAATATTCATTATTTATCTTTAAATGCTGCAAAAAAGAGCATTATCCATCCCAATACAAATAACAAACCGCCAATTGGCGTTACCGGGCCAATAAATTCAGTAAATCCTAAATGGGATATGCTTCTGGTGGCCAATAAATACAATGAGCCCGAGAAAAGAATAATACCAAATGTAAAGCAGAAATAGGCAATATTAATCAGCTTGTTCCGGTAACGTGCAAAGGTAGAAAGGTATAACAAAGCAAACGTATGATAGAACTGATAATCAACACCTTTTTGCCAGATTTCTAATGACGGACCATCAATTAAGGCCTTAAGGCCATGGGCACCAAATGCACCCAGTAAAACAGCAACAGCACCAAAAAAAGAAGCAGTAAGGATTATTCGTTTATTCATAATTATTGCCAATAGCAATCGCTAAATTAATAAATTGAGAAAGAACTTCTCACTAATCAATGTAATAAATTAAATTTGTTGCATAGCAGATGAAAAAAATCGTAATTCTAACAAGTGCATTATTTTTGGGTGTAGCCTTTATGGCCTACATCTATTTTTCTAAATTGGGAACAGATAATGATGCAAAAGATCTTGCCTTGCAATCTGCCACGAACAATGCGGCACTGGTATTTTCTTTCCAGAACGACAAGGGTTTTTACGACATTATGGAAGGCCAACAACTGATTCAGCAGGTTTTAGGTAAAGACAAAACAAACCTCTTAAAACAACTTAAAACAGCTATCATTAACGATAATCAGCTTAACCGGTACCTTAAAGATCAACAGATTTACATCAGTGTACTTCCGGATTCGAACAAAACACTAAATTTTCTGATTACGCTACAACTCCAGGAAGAAAAGGACTTAAAAAAATTGTACGAGCAATTGAAACTTAAAAAAGCAATTTCCGAACAGTCGAAAAACCGCTATACCGTTAAAGTGAATGATAGTTTATCTATTTATTTGGGCATCAACAACCAGGTACTCACTGCTTCTACCTCTTTAAAACTGATTAATGATGCCAATGTGCGTTTAACTGAAAATCCATTTACTGATTACATTAAAGAGAACAACAGGCAGATTAAAAATGTATTGGCCCATGTGTATATCAACTTCAATCAAGCTCCATTATTGCTGAAAAGCATTGTAGCAGGTAACCTGAACGGCGAAATATCGATTTTTAATCAACAGAACAGTTTTGCCGTACTCAATTATAATTTCAGTAAAGAAAAAGTACTTTTCAGTGGAAATACAGAATTGAAAGACCAGCTTAACTACCTTAAACTTTTCGAAAATACCGCTGCCCAAAACACATCCATACAAAATATTTTACCTGATAATACAGCAAATTATGCCCTTTATGCTTACGATGATTATAATCAATGGCTTAAAAAGCTAAAAGCCTGGCAAGAGCAAACCAAAGTAACAAACAAAGTTAATGGCGTTATTGAAAACGTTAAAAATAATTACCGGATAGATTTAAACGCCGTATTTTCTACCTACACCAAAAACCAGTTTATCCTGTTTCAGCTCAGTACTACCGAAAAACTGGGCGCTGTGGCATTATCGAACGGAGAAAAAGTAAAACAGCTGCTATTGGATGTTAGTGCCGATTACAATGAAGACATTAAGTTGTTTAAATCATCAGACATTTTATACAGCTATTTTGGCGAGCCTTTTAAAAAATTTGGGAGGCCTTACTATGCCATTGTTGATAATAATTTGGTGGTGGCCAATAACGCGAGTACAGTGCAGTCATTTTTAAATGATTATAAAAACAACAGGCTTTTAACCCAAACGCCACAATACCTGGATGCGGTAAACCAAATTTCGACAACCTCTAATGTTAGCTACTACATTAACACTAAAAACTCGGCAGAAATTTTCAGGAACAACATTCAACTTCCATTTTACAAACATTTAAGGGCAGATAGTGGTTTAAAAAGTTTCGATACTTTTTATTATCAGATGAGTGCAGACAAGAACAAGTTTATTACTAACTTGCTTTTAAACAAATATTTAAAACCGGAAATACCAGATTCGTTAAGTAACCGTTAATTAGAAACAAGCCAGAAAACCATTTTACATGAAGAAACTTTTACTTGCGTTACTGGCTTTGGCCAGCTTCGGGGTTGCAAATGCTCAACAGTATGCACTTTTCGGAACGAAAACAATGTTTGATGCTTTCGAAAACCCTTCCCAAAAATCATTCACCCTTGATTCATCCCGGAAATTTTCTTCAAATTTTCTACTGCCCTATTTTGGCGTAAATGCGATTAACAAGGGAGGTTCTAAATTTATTATCCGCAGACTGACGCAGGAAGGTGAATATAATACCACAGGGATACCGATAGGAACAGGAGAGATTAATCATTTCTTCCAGAACAGTAACATTTATCTGGCTACCTTCCGTCTCTTTAAATCCTATAAATACCAAAAAGAAATGGGATTTTCCTGGCAGATCAGGTCTGATGCAAATATTGATTATACGAATGAAACTCTTGCAATTTTCGATTCCTTTGAACGGTTTAATAAAGGCCAGCAATACTATGGCCTATTCGATACCAAAGGATACGAACAAAGTTACCATCAATTTAGCTTTACTTACCGTGAAAACTGGAACAAAAGGCTGGCTTTTGGGCTTAAAGCCAGTGTATTGAGCGGAATACTTTACAACAAACTCGATATTTCCAATTCATACCTATATATAGATCCTACCGCTTCGGCATTATTGATTGGATTAAATGGCACATATTCGAGTAATTTCTCCGATTTTAATGAAGTAGATAAGAAAAATTTCTTCCCAAATTTTAAAAACCCAGGTTTATCACTAAGCTTTGGAACAAATTACACCACAAAAAAAGGGCTGTTTTTAATGGCTAATATTAAAGATTTAGGCTTTATCTGGTGGAGAAGCAATACCCAAAGAACTACGGTTAACCAATCTAAAATAATCGAGGATTTAGAAGATCGAAACAATACCAACCAGGAAATAAAAGATATTTTTCTCCTTTCAGAACAAAGCAAAAAATTTTTAACACCAACTAATGCAAAATTAGATATCTATCTATCTAAACGCTATGGTTTTTATAAACCTGGTTTAGCGGTTTCTAAAAGTTTGTTTTACAAAGGTGGAGATATAGCCCTTGTAAATACTTTTATTGCCAACAACTTTTCGGGAAGTATTACTCCTTTATATAATTTTAACGACGTTTTTATGGTCGGACTGCAAGGAAAATACCAAACTCCTAATTTCGAAATCTTTATGGGTACCGATAATTTAGTTGCAACCAGTTTTCAAACTTATGGCCTCCTTAAAAAAGATGCAACTATAGGCAGTGGTCCAAACGGGGCTTCTTTTTATATGGGTGTTGGCATAAAATTCGGCAATGTGGTTAACCATCCACAGTTTGCAGATGTAATACCAGGCATTAATGATAAGGAAGAAGGAAGTTTCTTTAAAAATCTATTTTCTGTTTTTAAGCGGAAATAACCCAAACTAACTTTGCGCCTGCTGCTTTTTAGATTGCGTAACCACAAAATCTTTTAAATAAAAAGGCTCAAAATAAGCTACATCTTCAAAATTGCCTTTATTAAAAGCTTCGGTTGCCAAACGCGACATGTAAGTTGCCGAATTGTAATTTGCTGCATCAAACGCTGCATTTACATGCGTTAATACTGCTGCACATTTTGCAGCACCATCGCCTAAAAAGGTTATAGGTTGTTGTAAAAGAAAATCGCCAAAACTTGTTTCATCAATAATTTTAGCTTCAGTTGGCGTAATTACATTTAAAGAAGGTTCAAAAATAGAGGTATAAACTTCCATTCTGCGGGCATCAATCATCGGGCAGATTAAACCGGTATAATGAGGATTTTTAGCAAGAAAGCCTGCAGCCATCATGGCTAAAGTTTCAATTGCAATTAAAGGCTTATCCAAAGCATAACAAAGTCCTTTAGCCGTAGAAACTCCAATACGAAGACCGGTATACGATCCTGGCCCCTTACTTACGGCAATGGCATCTAATTCCTGATAATTCAATCCAGCAGCTTTAATTACTTCATCTATAAATAAAGTGAGGTTAGCCGCATGCAGGTTTTGCCCCTGCTCTTCTTTTAAAGAAATTGTTTCGCCGTTTACAGATAACGCCACAGAACAGATAGCAGTAGCCGTTTCTATTTGAAGTATATTAGCCATTGCCCAAAGATAAGTAAAAATGGAACAAAGATAAGTTTGGAGTAGATAACCTATTTAAGCACCTCGGTTGAAAAACTATGCCTTGTGGCATATCATCCTGAGGGGTAATTTATTAAACAAGTATAAGTGACAGAAGAATTTCAGGTAAATAAATTTATGCTGAGGGGCGTCATTGCTGAGAAAGCTTTTTCAGCTGACAAAGCAATCTTACAACAATCGCTACTAGTATGTGCTTTAGCATTGCTTCGCACCAGCAATGTCGACCGCTTTACTGATACCTGTGAATGGTAGCGTAGTCGAAAGATAAAACAAATGACTAATGAATAACGGAATGAATAAACCTACTAAGGAACAGGATCGTGACCGTGTGCACCCCAGGGATGACAGCGGCCAATACGTTTTAAGGCAAGCCAGCCACCTTTAAATGGTCCGTGCTTTTTAATGGCTTCAATTCCATATTGCGAGCAGGTAGGTGTAAACCGGCAGTTTGCCCCTAACATTGGCGAAATAGCGTATTGATACACTTTAATCAGTCCTAAAAAAAACCACCCGAAAATTTTATTGATGAATTTCATTGGGTTGGATTAAATTTTGAAAGCGTTTAAGGGTTGCAATCAATTTTTTCTCGATAAAAGCAAATTCATATTTATCTTTTCCCACAAACTGAATAGAAAATAAAAGCAAGCCCTTATCTGTAGGCAATGGCAGATACAATTTATCTTGTTTGTTTAAGCGATAAGCTTCGCGGATACGGCGTTTAAGCAGATTACGATCTACTGCCCGTTTATATCTTTTTTTAGGAACATTGATCACCACCTGCGCCTGTACATCAGCCGGATGATCTATAAAAAGATAGGAAACCCGAAATGGGTATAATAAAAAAGAAGAACCGTTTTTAAACAACAGGTCTAAATGTTTCCTGCTGCATAACCGTTCTTCTTTTCTGAATGTGTACATATATTTTTGATTGATAATTGCAGATTTTGATCTGCCAATTCCGAATTAACGGAAAAGCAATCAAAAATTATGCTTTATGCTTGCGTTCGTCAGAAACTGTTAATCTTTTTCTTCCTTTAGCACGACGTGATGCTAATACTCGTCTGCCGTTAGCTGTTGCCATTCTTTCGCGGAAGCCGTGTTTGTTTCTTCTCTTTCTTTGCGAAGGTTGGTATGTTCTTTTCATGACTGTATATTATCTATTGTAAAATTAAGAGGTGCAAATATAAAGCGATTTCTCTACAAATGCAAGAGTGATTAATTATTATTTTTTCTATTTGATGCAAATTTATAAAATCTTTCGAAAAACGCGACTAATGATCTGTTTATAATTGATTGTTTGCGTTATTTGTTGCTCTTCATTAAACATTCCTTAGGGCAATCGTCATGCTGATCCGATAGCTATCGGATTTATTTCAGCATCTTTTAAGCTACCTTAAAGCGTTTACTCATAAGGAACCTTAATTAAATATAATGAAAAGCAGAACTAATAATAATTTTAGCACTCAATTGCTTTCAAAAATATATTTGTTCTGTAAAACACCAACCGATTGATGGAATGGAAGGGTTAATTACAAACCTAGCGCGGCCTTTAGCTTTACATAACCTGTTTTACTTACCGGCAACCAGATATCTGATTTTAACAACACTACGTAACTATCTTTCTCTTTGAGCTCTATTTTGGTTACCTGTGCAAGGTTAATGATGTAAGATCGATGTATGCGGATAAACTGGCTCACATCAAGCGTTTGCTCAAAATAAGCCATGGTTTTATTTTTGTAAAAAGCACCATCTACCGTACTCAATTTCACATAATCATCATCTGCTTCGAGGTAGTTGATATCAGCGACAGGAATAATCTTTATTACGCCATCTTTCTTCACCACTACCCTATTGTTTTGCGCCGGACTTAAAGCTGCTGCATCCAAAACAGCCTCGGTATTTGCGGTTTGGTTTAATTTGTTGGGTATTTTTTTAATCGCGGCATCAAAACGCGATTTATCAATAGGTTTCAGCAGATAATCTACTGCATTAACTTCAAAAGCTTTAATGGCAAATTCATCGAAAGCAGTGGTAAAAATCACCGCAGGTTTATCTTCAACCAGTTCGAGCATTTCGAAACCACTGATTTTGGGCATCTGGATATCCAGAAAAATTAAATCAGGCTTATGCAAGGTAATCGCTTTTAAGCCTTCAAACCCATCACCACATTCGGCTACAATTTCTATTTCTGCATGATCTGAAAGGTAATATTTTACAATATCTCTTGCTAAAGGCTCATCGTCAATTAGTATTGTTCTGATCATTTTTTTGTGGAATTTTTAGGGTTGTAATATATAAATTATTTGCCTCAATATCGGTTTGCAACAGATGAGTATTCGCAAATAACAGATATAACCTTCGTTTTATGGCAGTTAAACCAAATCCTGTCCCTCCCGCTGCTTTCATTTCCGGATCAAAAGGATTTTGTACACGCAACTGCAAAATGTTGTGTTCAACCGTAACATCTACTTTAATCGTAATGCCGGCAGAAGTATTGTAAAGTCCGAATTTTATGGCATTTTCTACAATAGGCTGCAACAATGTACCGGGCAAACAAAGGTTTAAGGTATCTTCGGCTACATTTACTTCGATATTTAACCTATGGCTAAACCTTACCTTCTCAATATCCAGGTACAATTGAATATACTCCATTTCTTCTTCTACCGAAACCCACAATTCATCATCACGTTTTAAAGTTCCACGAAGAAAAGAAGCCAGTTTGGTAATCATTACCCCTGCCTCTTTCGGGTTTACCATGGTTAAGGCAAATACCGAGTTTAAGCTGTTAAAAAGGAAGTGTGGTTGTAATTGGTGCCTTAATTTATTCAGTTCGGCCTCTTTAGCCAAACTTTTGACCGCAGAAAGCCTTTCGTGCGTTTCTGATTGTTCTTCCAGTCTGTACCATAGAATATTGGCCAAAGCACACCAGGCCAAACACATAAAAGAAATCAATCCCCTAAAAGCAAAAGAGAAATTGTAAAAATCTTTGTATTCTTTATAATCGGCAAAAATATAAAGCACTGCATATTTAGCAGCAAAAATAATTACAAAGGTAAGTGCAAGCGTAATAATGAGCACATACAATATCCGTTCATTTTTAGGTTGATAGTAACCCAGCATATTGCTGATACCAATACAGGCCAGGGCCAGTAAAAAATTATTGATCAGGCTATCCGTTACCGAAATCCACCACGAAAAATTTACTACATAATGCAATCCAACACCACACAGTACAGTCCATACTATTGCAATGGAAAGGGATGTTTTTTGTATTTGCGGAACGGATAAAGGTCTAGTTGTCAAAATGGTTTTGATTAGTTAATGATTTATTGCGGTGTTTCAGCTTTTCCAGATAATGGTCTACTGATTTCGGCTCAACAATTTTCGAACTGATTTCCACACCATCGGTAAGTTCTGCCACTTCCGATATTCCACCTACACCGATAAACTTCCATACTACTTTTTCTCCCTGGCAATTGTTAAAAGAGGGATTAAAATGAACGGCATTTAATTTGGATTTATCTAAGGCCTGCGTTATACTTTCTGCTAGGATTAAACGCGTTTGCTCATTAAACTGGGGACTATGTTTCCCCTCACCACAAATTACCTGATAGATACAATTTACTGCAAACCATTTCATAGGCGATGTTTTATTAAATGTTTAGAAACTTTTTATCTCAATCCCCCCAAACAAAGCTGTCCCATCTAAAATTAATGTTTTTGTCATTTCAGCTACCGGCATCAAATGCGATCTTTTATCTTCCACGCTACCGAACAATGCAGTAACGTTCGATTTTATAGCCCAATTTTGCGGCACAATTAATTTTACGCCTCCAAAAACAGCAGTAACATCAAGCGATACCGTTTCGGGGAAATCAGCCTGCGTCATTACAATATCCGCCCCTCCAAATACAGCCGTAATATCACCCCCCTGAAAGTTTTTAGAATAAACCGTTTGATTACTGCCCCCAAATACCGCCATTACATCAATAACATCGTTATTATTTGCTGTTTTGTCATCGGTGGCAGTGCCAAAATCAAATTCAGGTCTATTCTTGTCTTTACGTTTTTTCTTTAAAAAAGCATTATCCTTTGGTCTGAAGATTAAGAAACCGCCTACTATTACCATACCCATACCCAAGGCATATTTAGAAAGATCAAAATTTAAACCGGGTATATTGGTTAAAGTATTATAAGCACCAACCAAAATTAAAACCAGCCAGCCTATTCCTTTAAAGTTACGACGAACGCCGATAAATACACCTAAAACGATTAAAAAATTAGACCAACTAAAAATCCATCTTGGAATATTTAGCCCCATATTGTTTAATAAAAATGCAAATCCTATAATTACGATGAGGAAACCGCTCCAAACCCTTCCCGAATTTTTAAGCTGGTTGTTATCGTTATGATTAATATTTTCCATGTGTGTTCATATTTAATAATCCAAAAGTATCGATAAGCTCCCGAACCAAATAGATGATCCATGCAACAAGCGCATAAATGGCGGTAAGTAACCTTATTTTATCGGTGAAAATATTTTTGTTATTTTGAGATATGAAAATTTCCCTGTTTATAATGATGTTTACAATTTCTACCGGCTTATGTGCGCAGGAAATTAATAAGCAGTATAAGATTTACGATGTAAAAAAGCAGAAAACGATTTCGATAGATGAAATTGTTAATGATATGAACACAACTGATGTTTTATTTTATGGCGAAGACCATAATGATTCTATAGGACATTACCTGGAAGCAGAACTCTTTAAAAAACTTAACACCAAATACCCAAAAACAGCATTATCGTTAGAAATGTTTGCTACAGATGTACAGCCGGAAATGGATGAATTTTTGGCAGGCGTAATTTCTGAAAAGAATTTTATAAAAGAAGCCAGGGCATGGGGAAACTATAGCGACTATAAACCTATGGTAGATTATGCCAAACAGCACCAACTCCGGGTAATTGCGGCAAATGCAGCCACGCGCTATAGCAACGCAGTTACCATGGGTGGATTGAAAGCGTTGGAAAAATTTCCTAAAACATCATTTAATTTTTTGCCAGCATTGCCTATCGATACCGCACAAGGCAGATATTATGAAAAGTTTAACGAAACCCTGGGCGGCCATAACATGGGGACGATGAAAATTTACCAGACTCAAAATTTATGGGATGCAACAATGGCCTGGGCTATAAACAAATTTATTAAAGCTAATAAAGGAACAAAAGTATTACAGCTTAACGGGCGTTTTCATAGTGATGAAAAATTGGGCACCTTAGCAAAACTGGCAAAAGCCAACCCCAAATTAAAAATCCTGAACATTTCGTCTTTTTCTGATGAAAGCTTTTCCAATCCTGATTGGGAAAAATTTAAAAATCTTGGCGATTACATTATTATAACCAATCCAGCCGTAAAAAGAAGTTATCAATAACAAAAAAGCCGTCTCGATGTATTAACGAAACGGCTTTTTATGTATTAGGCTTTAGCTTTTAGCAAATCTCTGATTTCTGCTAAAAGCACTTCTTCTTTTGTTGGTACAACAGGTGCAGTAACGGCCACCGCTTCTTCTTCTTCTTCATTCTGTTTATGGCTTTAACCATAATAAAAACAATAAGTGCCAGCAGCAGAAAATTGATGGCAACCGTAATAAAATTGCCATAGGCAAAAATTGCAGCATCGGGGGCAGCTTTTTTCGCATCAGCTAGTGAGGCTCCTGCCGGGATAAGTTCTGCACCTTTTCCCATAGCAAAATAAATGCTGCTAAAATCTGGCTTACCAACCATGGCGGCAACAACCGGCATAATCAAATCTTCAATTATACTGGTAACGATTTTACCAAAGGCACCGCCAATAATTACGCCGACAGCTAAATCGAAGGCATTACCTTTTACGGCAAACTCTTTAAATTCTTTTACAAACCCCATATTTTGTTTAGTATTAGTTTAAATATTTACTAAAGTAGCAAACATTAAATTCAATACAAACGTTTAGGAAATAATTTTAAAACCAAACATATCGATAGCATTTAAGGCAAATCAGCATAATATCTGAAATCTATTGTTTATTTTTGGCCCATTCTTTTATAATTAATATGCTAAAGCAACACTTACAACAAAAATTATTACAAAAGTTATCACCTCAACAAATACAGTTTATCAAGCTGTTACAGGTGCCAACCGTTGCTTTAGATACCCGCGTAAAAGAAGAACTGGAAGAAAATCCGGCACTTGAAGATCCGAGTTTAATGACCCAGGATGAGCCAAAAAGCGAATATGACGACTTAAACGACGGTCCGGAAGATTACGAACAGTCATCAGAAGATACCAGCATGGACGAATTTAATGTAGATGATTATTTACAGGATGATTCGGCAAACGATTATAGCACCAATTATAACAATGGTGACGATGACGAGGAGAAAAAGAAACGCCAATCGCTATTGAAAGTACTTTTTTTGAAAGTTTACAAGAGCAGCTCGACCTTATTCCCCTTTCCGATCAGGATTTTATCATTGGAAAGCAAATAATAGGAAGTTTAGACGATGATGGTTATTTACGCCGCCCGCTAGGTTCGATGATTGATGACCTTGCTTTTTCGCAAAATGTGATGGTTGAGGAAGAAGACGTACTGGAAATGTTAAAACTGATTCAAAGTTTTGATCCTCCGGGTATTGGTGCGAGAGATCTGAAAGAGTGTTTATTGATTCAGTTAAAGAGAAAAGATCCGGGCAACCCCATAATTATCAAAGCAATGAATGTGGTAGAAAACTACCTGGATGAATTTACGCGTAAGCATTACGATAAATTAGAAAAAAGTTTAGGTTTAGATAGCGAAGAACTAAAAGAGGTTGTAAACGAAATTTTGCGTTTAAACCCTAAACCGGGTGATGCCAACCAGGTAACCACCAAACAAATGCAGATTATTCCTGATTTTCACATCAGCAATAATGATGGTGTATTAATTCTTACTTTAAACTCAAAAAATGCTCCTGAATTAAAAGTAAGCCGTTCGTACCAGGAAATGTTTGAGCATTACGATAAAGCTTCATCAAAAGATAAAAAACTAAAAGAAGCCGTTCAGTTTGTTAAACAAAAATTAGACTCGGCCAGGTGGTTTATAGATGCCATTAAACAAAGACAACAAACTTTGTTAAAAACGATGAATGCCATTATGCATTATCAATATGAGTACTTTTTAACAGCTGATGAGCGTAAAATGCGCCCGATGATTTTAAAAGATATTGCTGATAAGATTGATATGGATATCTCAACCGTATCAAGGGTGGCCAACTCTAAATATGTACAAACAGAATTCGGTACGTTTTTGTTAAAATCATTTTTCTCAGAAGCCATTCAAACCGAAAATGGCGAAGAAGTTTCGAATAAAGAAGTTAAAAAAATATTGGAAGATTGTATCGGTAACGAAGACAAACGTAAACCTTTGGCAGATGAAAAGCTAACCGAAATTTTAAAAGAAAGAGGTTACAATATTGCTCGGAGAACGGTTGCTAAATACCGTGAGCAGATGAATATTCCAGTTGCAAGGTTAAGAAAAGAACTATAGGTCAGTTTGTAGTTTTTGATTTTTGGTTTTCAGTTTACTACAAATTTTCTAAAACTATCAGAACAGCCCCCCAATCGTTTGCCCTCTGACCCTAATCGTTTGACCTCTGACCCTAATCGTTTGCCCTTTGACCTCAATCGTTTGACCTCTGGCCCCAATCGTTTGACCTCTGGCCCCAATCGTTTGACCTCTGGCCCCAATCGTTTGCCCTCTGACCCTAATCGTTTGCCCTTTGACCCCAATCGTTTGACCTCTGACCCCAATCGTTTGACCTCTGACCCCAATCGTTTGACCTCTGACCCCAATCGTTTGCCCTTTGACTTCAATCGTTTGACCTCTGACCCTAATCGTTTGACCTCTGACCCCAATCGTTTGCCCTTTGACCTCAATCGTTTGACCTCTGACCCTAATCGTTTGACCTTTGACCCCAATCGTTTGCCCTCTGACCCCAATCGTTTGACCTCTGACCCCAATCGTTTGCCCTATGACCCCAATCGTTTGCCCTCTGACCCCAATCGTTTGCCCTTTGACCTCAATCGTTTGCCCTTTGACCTCAATCGTTTGACCTCTGACCCCAATCGTTTGCCCTTTGACCTCAATCGTTTGCCCTTTGACCTCAATCGTTTGACCTCTGACCCTAATCGTTTGACCTAAAAGCTCCGACTCGCTACCTAAAAGCTCCGACTCGCTACCTAAAAGCAACTTATCTGCTATTGTTGGCTATGGTGCTTTAATTACAGTGGTATTTTGCGCCAGCATAAGAAATGATGGAAGGAGAAAACGTTAAAGCTTTATCGTTACCTTTTTCTTTCATCGTTGCATTGAGGCAGCACACACTTTCCGCCCCCTTCGGCGGAACTTGTGCTGACGACCAAAAAGCTTTAACGAATTTATCCGACATCAGTTCCAAGCCTTTCAGTTATGCCTTATTGTTTGTTGTTTTTATAAGTAGTCATGCTTTCGCTGCGCTCAGGTTTGTTACTTTTGGGCCAAGCCAAAAGTAAAAGCCCTTCGGTGGCCGACCTGTACCGATTTTATATCGGTAACCGAGGCAAACCCGAGAGAAGCGAAAGCATTAAGATTCCCGCATGCGCGAGAATGACGAGGGTGTTAAAAACTTATTAGAAAGATTGCTTCGGCTCGCTCTTTCCCAGCCTCGCAATGACGAATTTACGCGCCCCCTCAACGTTTTGAACACCAGGAAAGGTGCTGAAATAAATCCGATAGCTATCGGATCAGCATGACGATCGTTTTAGGTGTAGAGGCAAAAATGTATGTAATACATAGCGATCGCATTAAGATTCCCGCATGCGCGAGAATGACGACCGTTTAGAAACATTACTGAAAAGATTGCTTCAGCTCGCTCTCCCACAGCTTCGCAATGACGGATTTAACGCATTTCCTGCATCATGCTATTTGAATTATGCTATCTGCTCCCTGCTTTCCGGCATAGGAAATGATGGAAGGATAAAACGTTAAAGCTTTCTCGATACCTTTCCTTCCATCGTTGCATTGAGGCAGCACACACTTTCCGCCCCCTTCGGCGGAACTTGTGCTGACGACCAAAAAGCTTTAACGAATTTATCCGACATCAGTTCCAAGCCTTGATTTTTGGTTACCTTTTTATCAAGAAAAAGGTAAGAGCCCCCTCGGCGGCGGTGAGCCGAGGCAAGCCCGAGCGGAGCGAAAAACAGCAACCGCATTACGATTCCCTCATGCGCGAGAATGACGGCCGTTTAGAAACATTACTGAAAAGATTGCTTCAGCTCGCTCTCCCCCAGCTTCGCAATGACGAATTTAACGCATTTCCTGCATCATGCTATTTGAATTATGCTATCTCCTCCCTGCTTTCCGGCATAGGAAATGATGGAAGGAGAAAACGTTAAAGCTTTATCGTTACCTTTCCTTCCATCGTTGCATCCAGGCAGCACACACTTTCCGCCCCTTCGGCGGAACTTGTGCTGACGACCAAAAAGCTTTAACGAATTTATCCGACATCAGTTCCAAGCCTTGGGTTTTTGTTACTTTTGGGCCAAGCCAAAAGTAAAAGCCCTTCGGTGGCCGACCTGTACCGATTTCATATCGGTAACCGAGGCAAGCCCGAGCGGAGCGAAAACATTAAGATTCCCGCATGCGCGAGAATGACGACCGTGTTAGAAGCATTACTAGAAAGATTGCTTCAGCTCGCTCTCTCCCAGCTTCGCAATGACGAATTTAACGCATCCCCTGCATCATGCTATTTGAATTATGCTATTTCCTCCCTGCTTTCCGGCATAGGAAATGATGGAAGGATAAAACGTTAAAGCTTTATCGTTACCTTTTTCTTTCATTACTGAATTGAGGCAGCACACACTTTCCGCCCCTTCGGCGGAACTTGTGCTGACGACCAAAAAGCTTTAACGAATTTATCCGACATCAGTTCCAAGCCTTGATTTTTGGTTACCTTTTTATCAAGAAAAAGGTAAGAGCCCCCTCGGTGGCGGTGAACAGAGGCAAGCCCGAGCGGAGCGAAAGCATCACGATTCCCGCATGCGCGAGAATGACGGATTTATGGTGCTAGCAGGTCCAAAGATCTCTCCGCTACGGTCGAGATGACGACACTATACATCCCTTCAACGCTAAAAAACTACAAACCGCTCCCCCTCATCACCACATTTTAATATAAGACGGTACTTTATAAATATTATTCAGCAACAGCCCTAAAACAATTTCATGACTCCCACTACTTACCTGGTTCAGTTCCGAAGTAGTAAAATCGTAAGAGTAGGTTAAGTTAACCATTTTACCAATATTAAAACCTGCCATTGCGGCAAAAGAATCATCTTTACGGTAGCTCGCACCCAACCATATTTTATCTTTAAAAGCCAGTTTCAGGTTTAAATCGACAGATACCGGTGCTGGAGAAACGTATTTAAACATCACCGACGGGATAGCTGCAATTTCATCATCAACAAAAAATTTATATCCCGCTGTGGCAAAGTAATGCGGCACTTCCTTTCCTAAATTATAATTATTATCACCTGAAAAACTTAGTTTCTGTGGCAAAATCTGCTGAACAGATAAACCTGCAAATAACCTTGCGCCGTATAACCATAAACCAATACTTAAATCAGGCTTAATCTGGTTAACCAAGGCTCTGTTTAATACCGGATCAATCGGCATATCAAAAGTAAGCGCATTAACATCCAATGATATACTCGAAATCCCAGCGGCAATACCAGCCGATAAATTAAAGTTATTGCTTAACTGCAAATGATAAGCATAGGTAACATTTGCATCCAACCTTTTTATCGGCCCGGTTTTATCCAGTACAGCTGTAACCCCCATCCCATGATGTGAAGGCGACGACATATAGTTTTGCATGTAATTCCGATCCATCGGATTTCCGGTTTGCTCCGGGAAAGAAGTTAACGCATTACTCCATAATTGCTTATCTCCCAAAGCCCAATGTGCAGAAACAAAAGATGTTTGCGGCGCATCGGTAATACCCGACCACTGCTTGCGGTAACCTGCTTTAAAATCAAGGTAATTTTCGATACCCGAAAGTGCCGGATTTAATAAATATTGATTAAAAATGTACTGGGTATATTGTGGTTTTTGTTGCGCAAAAGCTTTAACCGACACTAAAAGTGCAAATATGAAGATGATTCTTTTCAATTTTATCTGATTATAGTAAGCGGTCCGGTTATAGTTTTCCTGCCATTACGCGGATTGATAATAAAGTAGTAAACCCCTACAGGTAATGGTTCGTTCTGGTAGGTACCATCGAATGGAATTTTATACCCACTACTAAAAAACACCTTATTTCCGTTTCTGTTAAAAACTTCTACAGTTGCATTTGGATAAGATTCTAAATACTTAATAATCCAGGTATCGTTTACATTATCCCCATTTGGCGTAAAAGAATTCGGAGGCGTTAAAACCTGTAGTACCTTAACCAATACTTTTGAAGTGGTAACACAACCTTCGGGCTGCGTAGTGGCCGTTAAAGTATATTCAGTATCCTCATCCGGCGAGGCAACCGGATTTAAGACATCGGTTCTATTCAGCCCCTTTGCCGGAGCCCATTCGTATTTTAAATTATTTCCTTCAGCACTTGCCGGAATTTCAACCTGTCCGCCAGCCAAAAGATAAATCAGCGTACCAGCATTAGCCACTGGCGATTTGTATACTGTAATGGTATTTGAGATAGAAGTGGAACAGCCATTATCTCCGGTAAAGGTAAAAGTAATGGTGTGTGGCCCAACTCCGGCTATTTTTGGGTTAAAAGTGCCATTTGCACGCATACCATCACCACTGTATACGCCGGGAGGCCCATTCAGTTCTAATCCGGTTTTCTGTTTGCCCTGCGTAATTAAAACCGTACCATCGGCCTCACAAACAGGAGGAATATCATCAAATACCAATTGAGGAACTGGTTTTAAAGTAAGTGTTTGATCTGAAAATTTAGAACAGTTTTCTCCTGAATAAGCTACAAGCCTGATGGTAAAAGTTTGGTCAGCAGCACCACCAAAGTTATCATATTTAAGAACAAAAATTTCGTTATCATCCGGATAACTGATTGTTTTATAAATGGAAGATTCCCTGCCATAATCTCTGTAAATTTCAATCTTCGTAATGCGACCGGTAAATACTGAAGCAGTATTCTTAATCAAAATATCTTCGGTTGCGCAGCTATTATTATTTATAATTTCAAAATCAGCAGCTTTTACATCACCATTAACATTAAAGGTTTGTGCGAAAGATGTTTCGCAGCCTTCAGCATTTTTAAGATTTAATGTAACCGTGTAAACTCCTAAACTTGTTGGCGTAAAAGCTCCATCATAACCGGTAGATGTAGCAACTGTATTGCCATTAAAGGCATAAGTCCATTTTGCAGTTAAACCTGTTGTGCTAACATCGGTATTTTTTGAAGTATTTTTAAACCTGGCTACCCCATCAGCCAAACAGAAATCAGGAAGCGTAAAATTCAAATCCTTCGGAGGATCATACACATTTATATTAACGCGCTTAACATTTGAGCACCCAAGATCACTTTCAACAGTTAAAGTAATGGTATAAGCACCCGGAGCAGCATATTGATGCACAGGGGCTACATGATTATCAGTTATTGCAGGAGTAGTTCCATCACCAAAATTCCAGGTCCACTTTACAATGGTTCCGGTGGCCTCGATGCTTGATTGATCTGTTAAAACAGTTGGCGTATTGGTGCACAATCCGTTCACATCAAAATTGGCCAATGGCGAAGGATTTATTAAAATTTCGACAGGATCCGAAGTGTCCGAACAATTCGAACCCGTGGTAACAGTTAACCTTACTATATATTTACCAGCTTTGGTATAAATATGCTCCGGATTTTGTTCGGTAGCAGGCGTACTTCCATCACCAAAATCCCATAACCACTTGGTTACAGCAAAATCGGCATTATTAGGTATGCTCGCATCTGTAAATTTCACAGCAGCATTTGAACAACCAACAACAGGATCAAACTTTGCAGTCGGAAGATCGTAAATATTAAACGTATAATTGGTTGTTAAATCACCCGATACGCATGATGATGTATTGGGCACATGGGCAACAATTTCTAAACTGTGCTTACCTTTTTCAGCATAGGTTTTGGTATAAGGCGATTCAAAAGTAAAGATGTTCGATCCATCAGGCAAAGTTTTAGTTTCGATAAGCACGGGTGGATTTTGATTAATAACAGTTTCATTATCCAGCGACCAATTGATGTAATCAGGCTTATATGGAAGCGAAAGCTTAATATTGTACGTTTCCCCAACGCATCCGTTTTGTCCCTCTTCATTTTTAGCAGTATTAAAAACTGTGAGGTAGTTGTTCGACGATAAATTTGTACCCGCAGAATAAGCATAAGATTCATGATCGCCAAAGCCATAAGCAATCGCATTAAAACCATCATCAGCGGTAAGCGTTATACTCTCCGCATTAACAGGTATTTGTGTGTAAGAATAAGTAGGATTACCATCCAATACCGTCCAGTTGGTACCAGGGGCTATCCCATTATACCTAAAGCCCGCTATCTTGTCAGTCTTAATTAATACGTTTACATATTTGTTGCTAATATTCTGTAAACCAGATGAAAAAACGGTAACACTTTTAATGTTAAATTCTATCGGGTTTAAGATTACCATTTCAGGATCGCCGATTATCCCACCTCCGCTGGCTGCAGAACAATCTTGCGATAAGGAGTACTGCGCTACACTGATTAACTTATCAGCAGTGATAAAAGTGGAGGCTGTTAACTGATCGCTTTCTATAAATCTGCCTTTATTAACGGTGTAGGTATTGCCATTATAAGTAACACTGGTATTGTCTTCCTGAGCAAGAATCCTGACGATGTATTTCCTGTTGATAAAAGGTACAACACCATAATTTTTCCCCCAACTGTTTGTAGCATAAAGCTGCTGGAACAATGGATCCTGAGAAGTATTACACACAATACCTATTACCGAAGTTCCAGAAAATGCCGCAAAACGTTTGCAGGATGATGTTGCAGGATCAGTTTCTACAAAAACCCCAGTCAAATCCTGTGTTCCCGAAGCCAGATATTCATAAACGTCGCCAGCCTTACGTAAGGTTATAGGAATTGTAGTGCCATTACTTTCATGTAAAATAATATTTGTTTCATCTTCTACCGCCACTAAGGTTAAAAAATTATTTCCACCGCTGCTTTGGGTAAAGTTCATGGAGTAATATGTTTGCCCTAAAGTTTCGAAAGGCAAAATTAAAGAAGCTGCAGACCTTGCTGCACCATAAATATGCGTGTAAACAGAAACCTTTGGTTTGCCATCTGTAACCTTAACGTGTATCCCCTTATTTGTTAAAACCTGGTTTGCCTCTGTTTGTCCATCAATATAGGCATTGGCTCTTGGTACATCAAACCTAACAGCTGTATTGGCAGGGATAACTTTAGTAACCGGGGCAGCGTTTCCGCAGGTAACAGTTACCTCTGAAGTGGATCTTGAAGTTACAAAAACCGCTATATTTCCATATGGAACTACACCATTAACAGCTCTTGAGGGTACATGGGTTGGAAAAACCGTCCAAAAATCAGTTCCTTCATTAGAAATATTTTGTCCGGATGCTTTCAGAAAAAACAAAGACACCAATAAAACCAATAACCAATGCCTTTTCATTACCTATCAGTTTAGTTGAAAACGTTATACATTTTTGTTTGATATAGTAGGCAATATACTACAAATCAGCACACAAGAAAAACAATTACTGCAATTTAACAAATTTGAAGCAAATAGCACCTGAGGAGTATTCAATTAGCAGTTTAGGGAATAATTTTGCAGAAAAAATCCTTTGAAATCGGATAGAACAGAAAACAAAAAAGCCAATCTTATTAAAATTGGCTATAATATAAATATTCAGTTGTTATTTTGATCGGATTGATCTCCGCTCCCATATTTTGCAGAGAAATCTTTTGCTTGCACATCCGCATTAACGTTGTTATGATCTTCCGGTTCTAAATTTTCATCTAATCGATCATTCCAATCATTCAATCCCTGATCAGGATGTTGTTTATTTTCTTCAGTAAAATCGGATTTAGATTTGGCCTGGTTTTGTTTTTGATTATCCATTTTGAGGTTTATTTCATTTAAAACATCACCTTAAGTAGAAAGTTTTATTCACCGCAATTATTTAACCGGAGGTTCATCTTTAGCATCTTTAAATTCTTTAACACTCTTCCCTATCCCACGCATTAACTCTGGTAACTTTTTACCCCCGAAAATGAGCAAAATCACCACTCCTATTAAAATAATTTCTATTGCCGACATATCCTTTATATTTTGAACAATATACGTTAATTCTCCTGAATTGGTTTAATTAGATTTTTGTAATGAGATCCTACCTGAACAAAAAGATGCTATACCATCAGCAAGAAAGATCCTGAAAACATAAAATACCCACACACAATTACAATTTATCTCAGCACTTCAATGAGCAATCCGATAATAGTATATTCTACTTTAAACCCTAAACAGAAATAGCATTTAAAGTTCTTTTTTTAATTTTTGGTACTGCACCATGTCTTAAAAATTCAGCGTAACCTTTTAATTGTTTAATGGATTTAATGGCCTCATATCCTTCATATGATGTTCTGATTTTATTCAGCAACATGGTATCTGTTTTAAACATATCGTTTTCCACTAAAATCCCTTTACTTAAAAAATTTTTAATCAATTCGGCCATCTTCCCATTGGCATAAAGGTGCAGCGGGAGTTTAAACACCTCATTGTTTAGTTTTTCAAAAACCTCATTAATCCAGTTTGCTTCAGTTTCTGTATTTACAGCAATTTTCCCATTTTTTAAAACAATAGCGGTTAAAAATTCGCGTGCGCGCTGGCGCGAAATTATCCCTCCATGCACTCCATCCCGTAAAGTATAATCCAACCGATCTGCACAAAGCGCTGGCAAAGGCTGTTCTAAAATATCAAATGTGCCGTATAAAATCTGGTTAACATCATATCCATATTTTAACAATACATCAGGTACTTCTGATTTGCACAAAACCGCTGCAAAAACTTTTTCATGGTAATCTTCATCTGTATTATCAAAAACATAATCGCCAACATGAGAAAAAGCGGTATGCGAAATATCATGTAGCAAACCCGCAATTTGCTCAAGTTCAGAACCACCAAGCATTCTAATCAACATGGTTACCCCGATGGCATGTTCTAAACGCGAATGGCAGATATCAGGATTAACCAAAAATATGGCACCACTTTGATGTACCCCCGCCAATCTTTTTAAAATAGCTGTTTCTAAAAGATCTGAAAATACTTCAGGTAATTCCATTTTGCCGTATAAAAAATCATTAAGCTGAATCATATTTTCAAATTTAAATTTAGGGATTAATCAGGTTCAAAAATACTAAATAATTTAGTTTTATTATTTAAATTTATCCACATTAAAAATTACTAAAACTAAAATAGTTAGCCTAAAAACCAACTTTCAAATATTTTGAAAGCTATTATTACAATTTAATGATTAACAAAGCATATGGCGAAAAAACAAGCCAGTAAATTAAACGTTATACTTGTAAAAAAACAGCTATGGCAACCGCTCAACAAATAAGAAATGCATATTTAGATTATGTATTAAGCAACAATGAAAAACCAAAATCGGTTTATGTTTTCGCAAAGAAAATTAAAATTACCGAAGCGGATTTTTATCAATTCTTCTCTTCTTTTGAAAGCATAGAAAAAACCATTTGGTTTGAGCTTACGTTTGAAACCATCAGCAAAATAAAAGAACAGGAAGTTTGGCTCCAGTATACAGCAAGAGAAAAAATGCTTTCTTTCTTTTACAGTTACCTGGAAAACCTTAAAAATCAACGCAGTTTTATTATTTACAGTTTAAAAAATCACCGCGGTAAGTTTGCTACCCCTGATGTTTTAGCTGGTGTAAAACCCATTTTTGAAAACTTTGCACAGGAAATTATTGAAGAAGGTTTAGATAGCGGAGAACTTGCCGAACGCCGTTTTTTAAGCAAAAGGTATAAAGATGCCTTATGGATCCAATTTGCTTTTATTGTTAATTTCTGGATTAACGATGACAGTGAAGGTTTTGAAAAAAGTGATGAAGCAATAGAAAAAGGCATTAACGTTACCTTTGATCTTTTTCAGCATTCGCCAATTGACAATTTACTAGAATACGGCAAGTTTTTATCTAGAAATGGAAAGTTTGCAGATAAGATGAGGTTTTAAACGATAAATGAAGACACAAAAAAGTATTCCTACCACGAAAGTAGAACGCTCTGCAAAATTTGTTAAAACAGGAATCCAAATCGGGGGCAATTACATAAAACATTATTCAAAAAAACTGTTCAATCCGGATATGGATCGCGATCAGTTGAATGAGGATAATGCAACCGATATTTATAAATCGCTAAGCGAACTCAAAGGAAGTGCTTTAAAAATTGCACAGATGCTGAGCATGGATAAAAATATCCTGCCAAAATCTTACGTTGATAAATTTACACAATCGCAGTATAATGCCCCACCCCTTTCTGGTCCTTTAATTGTACGCACATTTACCAAAAATTTCGGCAAAACACCTGAAGATATTTACGATAGTTTTAACCTTATTTCGAGCAATGCCGCCTCAATTGGCCAGGTTCATCAAGCCATGCTCAATGGTAAAAAACTTGCAATAAAAATTCAATATCCAGGGGTTGGCGACAGTATTTCTTCTGATTTGAAGCTGGTAAAACCTTTCGCATTCCGTTTACTCGGCATGTCTGAACGGGAATTAAATGTTTACATTAAAGAAGTTGAAGAACGTTTATTGGAAGAAACAGATTATGAACTGGAAGTTAAACGCTCCATTGAATTTTCTGAAGCCTGCAAAAACCTCAATCACGTTGTATTTCCAAAATATTATCCAGAGCTATCAGGAAAGCGGATTATTACCATGGATTGGATTGAAGGGCTGCACTTAAAAGAATTTTTACAAACAAATCCTTCGCAGGAATTGAGGAACAAAATTGGCCAGGCCCTTTGGGATTTTTATAATTTCCAACAACACGAACTCAGGGCAGTACATGCCGATCCACATCCGGGAAATTTTATGATTACCCCTGATGAAAACCTTGGCGTAATCGATTTTGGATGTATTAAAGAGCTACCTGATGATTTTTACTATCCTTTTTTCGCATTAATTTCTACTGATGTGATTAATGATAAAAACAAAACGGTTGATGCCTTTAGAAAACTGGATATGATTCATACAGATGATACTCCGGAACAAGTAGAATTTTACCACAAATCATACAAGGAAATGATCAGCCTGTTTGCAAAACCATATATCAGTGAATCTTTTGATTTTAGCAAACCTGATTTCTTCGAGCAACTGTATATTTATGGTGAAAAGATTTCCAAAATGCCTGAGTTTAAGCAGGCCCGTGGCGTAAAACACTTCATTTATGTAAACCGCACCAACTTTGGTTTATATACCATATTACACGAGTTAAAAGCAACTGTTAAAACAGATACTTTTAAACCACATGTTAATCTTTAAAAAGAAATATTAATCGTCATTTCCAAAAAATTGGAAATGACGAAAATGTATTATTGAGAAAAATCTTTTTTAAGCGGCCCCGCAATGTTACTATCAGCACCTCACTATCTGGTATAAGAAATGATTTTGTTTTGTTAAGCGTTTTTCTTTACAACTTCTACCATATGGTCGATATCAAATGGTTTTTCGATATAATCATCAGCTTTGCAATCTTCGGCCTGCTGTGGGAGATTGTTGGATGTAGAGGTTAATACGGCAGATACATCTTCAGTATCGGGATCAGATTTTAATGCTTTAATTACTTCCGAACCTTTTTTCCTTCCTTTGATGTGGTCATCTACAATAACCAGATCTGGATCTATTCTATCTATATTGTCTATCGGTTCAGTGGTAAGTGATGCTGTAACATCAAAACCTTCTTCTTCCAATACCTGGTCCATTATATCAAGGATATCTTTATTATCCTGAACAAGTACAACCTTTTTCTTCATAAATAAAACAGACTAAAATCTTGTTAAAGATAAAGAAAAACTAGAATCCTGGAATGCTTCTTAAAATATTTTACAATTGGAAAAGAAAATTTCAAGTTTTCGTCTTGAATTAATGCCAGTTCGTCGACTATTAGTTATCGGTTGTATAATAATGCAATATGGGCTGCAACGTTTTTCATTTCATGGCGTCTTATCTACAAAACTTAAACAAAAACACTTAAACATTTAAATAACAATTAATTAACATTTAATTTTTAAATAAAGATATTATGAAAACCTCATTCAAAACCCTAATCGCAACTTCATTAACAGCAATCGTTCTTACTTCAGCTGCATTTACCACAAGTGTATCAGCAAGAGAAAAAGATCCTGAAAACATTATCAAAATTGCCGCTTTTAAAAGAGTTTCTGTAAAAGGAAATATCGAGCTAACCATTATACAGAGAAATGCTATCGGTGTTGCTTATAATGATGACAATACCGGAACCGCTAAAGTGATGCAAGATGGAGACAATTTAAAAATTACTTCAACCAGCATTGAAAAAGTAAAACTAACTATTTATGTAAACGACTTCTACAGAATTGAAGCATCAGAAAATGCCGTTGTTAAAACTGAAGGAAAATTAACTACAAAATATCTTCAAATCTTTTTAAAAGGAAATGCCCATGCAGAAATCAATACCAGCACTGAAGGTTTATATACTGTAATTGCAGAAAATGCAGATTTAAAATTAAGCGGCTCTACCGATAACCATTCCTTGGTAATGGGTAACTCGCAAAAATTAACTATAGATAGGTTTGCAGCTTTAAAAACCAACATCAGTTCGATAGAAACTGTTGCGGTAGAAAAAGAGATTGCCTCAATTAAATAACATTAAAACACACAAATGAAATAAGGCTTTCTGATCTGATCAGAAAGCCTTTTATTTTTTCACCAATAATGATTTTGAAGTAATATTCACAAAACGAAAGATGGCCTACAATTAAAAAAATTATTGAAGCAAAATAAGGCTAGTGATGTGCGTAAGCGGTTTCCAATTCGGCAACTTCTACTTCGCCATCGGCAGTAATTTCCAAAAGCTTTACTGCTTTTAATTCATTTACCATCACCGGATCGTATTTAGCACGAACTTTTACATAGTTTTTTGTAAATCCATGCATGTAACCTGATTTTTGATCAGCTTCGAAAAGCACTTCACCTTCAGTACCAATTTGCGATTGGTAGAAAGCCCTGCGTTTTTTATCTGATAAGATATGGAGCATTTTACTCCGTTCATTGCGTACGCTACCGGCAACAACACCTTTCATTTCGGCAGCAGCGGTAAGTTCACGTTCTGAATAGGTAAATACATGCAAATAAGAAATATCAAGTTGGTTTAAAAACTGGTAAGTATCCAGGAAATCTTCTTTGGTTTCGCCAGGAAATCCAACGATAACATCTACACCAATACAGCAGTGTGGCATTACCTCTTTAATTTTAGCAACACGCTCTACATATAAATCGGTACGGTACCGACGGCGCATTAAACCTAAAATTTTATCAGAACCTGACTGTAAAGGAATATGAAAATGTGGCACGAATCTTTTTGATGTAGCCACAAATTGAATGATTTCATTACTTAAGAGATTAGGCTCAATTGATGAAATACGGATTCTTTCAATTCCTTCAACCTCATCCAAAGCTTTAACAAGGTCGAAAAATTTATCTTCCCGCTGGCCATTACGAATCCCGAAATCTCCCAGGTTTACCCCTGTTAACACAATTTCCTTTACACCGCTTTCGGCAATCATTTTTGCCCGGTTCACCACATTTTCGATGGTATCGCTACGGCTTGCGCCACGGGCCAACGGAATGGTACAATAGGTACATGGATAATCGCAACCATCCTGTACTTTCAAAAAAGTACGGGTTCTATCGCCGATAGAATAAGAAGCAATAAAATTGTGGTTTACTTTTTCTATATTTTGCTGATGAACAACAGCTTTAGGTTGTTTTGTTAAATCCGTAATGTACTCAACAATCCTGAATTTTTCTGCAGCACCTAAAACCATATCAACGCCTTCTATTTCGGCAATTTCCTGTGGTTTTAACTGTGCGTAGCATCCTACTATGGTTACAAAAGCATTAGGAGAATATTTTAATGCTTCTTTAACAACTTTACGGCATTTTTTATCGGCGTGTTCGGTTACCGAGCAAGTATTGATCACATAAACATCAGCCTGATCCTGAAACTCTACTACAGCATATCCTGCATCAGTAAATAACCTACCAATGGTTGAAGTTTCTGAGAAATTGAGTTTACAACCTAATGTATAAAATGCGACCTTTTTCATTGAGGTTGCAAAGATAAGAAATTTGTTTGGAGTTGGGAGTTTGCGGCAGTTATACCGCACATATTACAGTGAATTAACAAAAGATAGGTTTAGATTTGAGCGTTTAGAGCTTAAAAACTTCCTAAATGGATTAACTTACAGCTGAGATACAACTCAATACGCCCAGCTAATTTTCCTGCCAGCGGTAACTTTCCTGGTCAAAGCCGGCTAAATCCAATACCCTGCTCACAACTGTTCCGGCAACATCTTCAATGCTTTTGGGTAAACTGTAAAAAGAAGGATTTGCAGGACATATTATTCCGCCTGCCTCGGTAATAGTTTTCATATTATTGATATGGATTAAACTAAAAGGTGTATCTCTAACCACAGCAATTAACTTTCTACGTTCTTTTAATATTACATCAGCAGCCCTGGAGATCAAATCGTTGGAAATACCGTGTGCAATACGCCCTAGCGTACCCATAGAGCACGGCACGATAATCATTGTATCATATTTTGCAGATCCTGATGCGAAAGGGGCATTAAAGTCATTTTTATTGTAGAAAGTAAAATCACTGAATTGGTCATAATCCTGGTTTCCAAGCTCAAATTTCCATACTTCTTTAGCATTGTCGCTCATCACTATCCCTACTGCTTCAATCTGGTCTTTAAGTTTCAATAACTGTCCAAATAACACCTTTGCATATATCGAACCGCTAGCCCCGGTAACCGCAACAATCACTTTCTTTTTTATCATCATACAAAAATAGGTTTTCTGAAAGATACTAAATAAAAAAGGGCCAGAACATTGTTCTGACCCTACATCTACCTATGAAAAACATACCCTCGAAAGGGTAAGAACAAATATATATAAATTTTTAAAAAAATATAAGGGAGAAGTGTTAAATCGTGTAAATGACGGACATAAATCAAATACTAAATATAACACACTGAAATACAGGTAAATAATTTTCACAAAAAATGTCAAAAAACTGATTTTTGTGTAAAAAAAGCTTGATTTTATACAACATTATTAAAAAATATGTCTTACAAATCAGTCACTTTTACTCAATAAGGCAATACACCTAATGATTTGTCCTGTAATTTGAGCAATTGCCTTTACAATTATTTGTTATTAAAATAACAGTAAATTAAAAATTATCGATGTTGAAATTCATTGAATATCTGTTAAGACGGAGATAAAGCACTCGTACCGGAAGCCAGTTTAGATCTGATTCGGCTCAACGTTTCTAACCTCATGCATAAAAAGGAAGCAATGTATTTTAATGGCACTCTATTGATCAGATCAGGGTAAGATTTCACAAAACGTAGGTATCGTTTTTCGGCTGATTGCAACCGCGAAATTAATGCCCGCTCACAGGCTTGCAGATAATGGAGTTGTGTCATTTTCCGGCTCACATAATTGGCAATATGGTGATTGAGGTATAGCTGCTTCGACATGCTGTAAGGCACCGCAATTGCAACCACATCTTCAATGGCCTGCACATATTCTTCGCTGGGCAAAGCTTCATCCCAAAAATTGCTGATGTTGCCTACAAATTCATTTTCCTTGGCAATCCACGTCGTAATTTCTTTGTCATCATCTTTCATATAACCCCTGGCAACACCATTTAACAACAGGTAGGTGTATTTATCGCGGTGTAGCGGAGATGAAATAAATTTATTCTTTTTAAAACTTACAGGAAAAGTATGGTTGTTGATGATGAACTCTATCTCTGGCGTTAAATCATGAAATGATCTATAAACCCTGATTAATGGGGAGTATCCATTAAATGGCAACCATTTATCTTCTGTATAAATGTTTTCGGGACTCATAAGCTTATCTAAAATGTAACTGCAAACAGCCACCATTTGGTGGCAAACGAAAATATTATCTACCCTATTTTTGAACAGTAAAATAAACGAAAATGTTTTGTGAAAACCCTTTTCTTAGTTGAAGTAGCGTGCAATTTGTAGCAAAACACGCCTCTATAGCATGTGTTAGACGTTTTTGTAGTATAAATGTTATACAATTACAGCAAACGGGTTGGCAATTAAAGTCTTAAGAAGTATATTTGGGTAAGCGCCACTTAAATTTATGATCGATTTAACTTCCTCTTTTTTAAAAGCACTATTAAAGCATTCTAAATCGCCGATCATTATATTTAAGATAAAACCAATTCTTGTAGTTGTTGAGCATAATGATGCCTACCGGAATTTAATAGCGCGGATTGGAGTGGATTTAGCTTTTTATGATATCAATATTATTCCCAACCTCATATCCGATCAGGAAAAAGAGTTGTTGATTGAAACTGTGAATCAGGTTAGCGAACGAAAGGAAGAGGCAAACCTGATTATCCATCCCATTTATTCCAATTCGCCGAATGTAAATTGGGAACTGGCATTCTCCCCCGTTTTACAAAGCAACCAGCCTATTGAATACATCATCTGCTCATTAAAAGAAATACCAACGAATGAAAACGGCATTGAACAGATTTTACTGGAGCTATCAGAAAGTGAAGCCAGGTTTAGAGGTTTTTTTGAGCAGGCACCTTTAGGCATGTGTGTGTTGCGAGGTAAAGAGCTTGTAACTGAATATGCGAATGATAATATTTTAAAACTTTGGGGAAAAACAAGAAAAGAAATCATCGGTATACCCCAAGTTGAAGCCAGGCCTGAATTAGGTTTACAAAAATCGCTATTGAACCGTGTTAAAGGCATTTTTAAAACTGGTGAACCCCTGGTATTAAATGAATTGAAGATTGCAACGGCACTTACTGATGGCTTTTTTATTGCCATGTACCAACCTTTAAAAAACGACAAAAATGAAGTAACCAGGATTTTAGTCATTATTAAGGACATTACAGAACAGGTAAATTTTAAAAAAGAGTTGCTTAAGGCGAAAGATATCCTCAAAATAGCCATGGATGCATCAGAAATGGGCTCCTGGAATATTGATATTGAAAGCCGAAAAGTGCTGTTATCCGATAGGGCACAACAAATTTATGAGCTGGAAAGCAATAATTTAGGCATTGAAGAAGCTAAAGCTTTAATCAGCGCTGATGATTTTTCTGCACTTACCGGAGGAATCCGATATGCATTGCATCATCGGAAAGCTTTTAATATAGAATACCGGATTAATATAAATGGTATCAATACCAAAACCAAATGGCTAAGAACCGCAGGTAAAGCATATTATAATGAAGATGGCAAAGCCATTTACATTGCCGGGGCTGTGCTGGATATTACTGAGCATAAACAGGATGAAATTAGAAAAAACGACTTCATTGGCATGGTAAGTCATGAATTGAAAACACCTTTAACAGCCTTAAGTGCATATGTACAGCTTTTACAATTTAAATTAAAAGATACCGACAATTCTTTTACCATTGAAACGCTCGATAAAATAAATGTGCAGTTAAAAAGAATGTCGCTGATGATAGATGGTTTTTTAAATGTATCACTGCTAGAATCTGTCAAAATTTTACTGCATAAAACGGATTTTGATCTGGTAGAACTTATCAAAACTATAGCTGAAGAAAACAGGGTGATTTTACTAAGTCATTTTATACAGGTTGTTGGTTTGGAAGAGATTATTGTAAACGCAGATCGTGAAAAAATTGGCAATGTGATTAACAACCTGATCAGTAATGCTGCCAAATACTCCAAAAAAGAATCGTTAATTGCCATAAAGTGCGAAAAACAAAAAGGCGAAGCAATTATTAGTGTGGAAGATGAAGGTATTGGAATTAAAGAAAGCGATATCCCTAAGCTTTTTGATCGTTTTTACCGCGTAGAAAGCATAAGTACGCAAACCATAGCGGGCTTTGGGGTAGGTTTATATATTTGTGCCGAGGTAATGGAAAGACATAAAGGCAAAATATGGGTGGAAAGTAAATTTGGACAAGGCTCTACATTCTTCTTTAGTTTGCCTGTAGAAGAAGTGCTTACGAACGAAGGTTAACCAATTCCTGATCAAGTATTACGTTTGCAGCCATTAATCCGTTTCTTGTAAGTACAATTTCAAAAGTAACCTTCGAATTTACAGTGATGTTAACTAAGGTTTCGGCTAATAGAAACTGAATATCCTGGCCATTTGTATCAATAATAACTCCATAGCCACGTTCATTATCGATTAGTGTAACGTTTCCGTTTCTTCTATCATTCATAAGGTTTTATAAAAAGTGGACAATTATACTAAAAATTCGTAGAATTAAAAATACATCAGCATAAAAATAAGCACAACTTTTAGTACTATTAAATCGTTTTACGAGAATTCCATTCAACCATTATGAAGTATAAAATTATTGTTCTAATGCTTTACACTCCCGATCAGCAAATTGTTTGTATTAAGTGATTAAATATGAAACCCTTGGTGATTTATAATTACTAAAGGATAAAATAATTCGCAGAAAGCGTATAAAACAAAGAATTACGCAACTAACTGATTAACATGTTGTTATTTTAAATAAAAAAAGTTATTTTTATAAAACAAAAACGAGCTTGTATTGTTATTTACCGAATTAATCATCCCAATTATGAAAAATCTCAACCAAACATCAAGCATTAAAGAAGAAATCATCTTATTATCTGAAGAAACAGACCGAAATTATTGGGCAGACCGTTTAGGAGTAACATCAGAAGCACTTAAATCTGCAGTAAGGGCAACAAGATGCATTACTTTAAACCAGGTAACTGCTTATTTAAATCAGCAAAAGCAAACCATCAGTATTTCATAATTCTTTGTAAACTACATTATAAAATATTTATTTGCGCAGAAGCATTGGCCATTGGTTGATGCTTTTTTTATTATATGAGATTGTTTAAACCTTTTATCAAAAGCCATGGTTCTTTATACAAATACCTATAAAAAATAGAATTATGGCAACCACAACAAAAACAAGCACAAAGTCTACCGCTACAAAAGCAAAGACACCAGCAAGCAAAACAGCAGGCGCTGCTACAAAATCATCATCAGCGAATTTAAAATCTTCGACAAAACCTCAGAATAAAACTGGTAAAATGGAAGATTCTGAATTCCACAAGTTTTTTGTAGATGAATTAAAAGATATTTATTGGGCAGAACAACATTTGGCTAAAGCATTGCCTAAAATGAAAAAAGCTGCAACCAGTAGCGAATTGGCTGCTGCATTTGATAAGCATACTGCAGAAACTGAAACCCACATTGAAACATTGGTACAGATATTCTCTCTTTTAGATGAGAAAGCCAGTGCGAAAAAATGCGAAGCCATGGCTGGATTATTGGAAGAGGCCAATGGAATTATTGAAGAAACAGAAAAAGGTACAATGATTCGCGATGCTGGATTAATTTTAGCAGCGCAAAAAGTAGAGCATTATGAAATTGCTACTTACGGTACCTTAAAAGTTTTTGCTGAAAATATGGGCCATACAGAAGTGGCTGATTTATTGGCGCAAACTTTAGAGAATGAAAAAGCTACAGATGTAACTTTAACAGAAATTGCTGAAAGCTTCATCAATCAAGAAGCAGCTGCAGAATAACACACTGTTATTTCTCATTTCAATAATTTGTATTGAATAACAGTAAAGATTCTAATTTTCGCTGTTGCAATACCGAAAGCAATTTGAAGATAACGCTAATAGCGATCGTTTTCAGATTGCTTTTTTTTGTGTTCCGAGGTCTTCTTCAGAATACATAACCAAGTTTATTCTTTTTCGAGAAATGATTATAATTACGAAAGAAGAACAATATCTGGTATACGTATCTTTCTATGTTTTAGGCTAAATATCGATTTTCTTTAATATTTATTTGTTTTACATAATAAAGTCGTCAATTTAAAGGTATAAACGATTAAAAAAGCTATAGTAAAGAACAAATTAAGCTACTGAATTTCACCTAAAGTTTTAAAGAAGTATGGAATACAAAATGCTATAAAATTGCTTTCGACCAACGTTCCATTATAACTTAAAAAAAAATCAATCAACATATTATATAAACAAAAAAGGGTTGAAAAATTAATTTCAACCCTTTTTTGTTTTTTATCTAAAATTTATTTTTGAGATTGCTCAGGCGCTTTACCAATCAGATCCATAAACTGATCTAACTTAGGCGTAATAATAATTTGGGTACGTCTGTTTTTGGCCTTACCTCCTGCTGTTGCATTATCGGCAATTGGATTAAATTCTCCACGTCCGCCAGCTGTTAAACGCTTAGGATCAACCGCATATTTTGTTTGTAATACCTGTACAACTGATGAAGCACGTAAAGCACTTAAATCCCAGTTGTTGCGGATATTGGTTTGGGTAATCGGCACATTATCAGTATTACCTTCGATTAAAACATCATATGTATCGTAATCTTTAATGATTTTGGCTATTTTACTTAAGGTTTCTCCTGCTTTATCAGATACTTCATAGCTACCAGATTTGTATAGCATGTTATCAGCCAAAGAAATGTAAACTACACCTTTAAGTACCTGCACATCAACATCTCCAAGTTCTTCACGACTTAATGAACGGGTTAAGTTATTGGTTAACACCATATTAAGTGAGTCGCTTTTATTTTTAGCATTTACCAATTGTTTAATGTACTTGTTCGAACTGTTTATCTCATCAACCAGTTTAGAAATGTTTACATTCCCCTGGCTACTCGAATTTAAACATTTGTTAAGCGCATCCTGTAGAGCGGTAACATTGGCTTTTTCTGAAGCAATCTGCTCTTCTAAACTTTTAACTCTGCTGGTCGTGCCACTTAATTCGCGTTGGCTATCCTGATATTTATTGCTTAGTTCCTGATTTCTTTCTCTCAGTTTTGAATAAGTATCCTGGAGCTCGGCATATTTTTTATTGCTTACGCAACCTGCTGCAAGTGCAATTCCAAAGAGCATTAGGGGTATTGATTTGTATAATTTCATAATTTTATTTTTAGTTATTGATAATACGTTAACAAATTCCTTGCCGCAATGTTTTTTATCGTGTTTATTGGAGTTAAAAAGCGTTAATCTTAACAGAATCAAAGCTGGCCAAAGCTTTGTAAGTTCTTAAACCGATGCTGCCAGATTTGTATTGGGCATCTGTTGCAGATAGTATTGGTTTCGCTGATCCGTTAATAAAAACGTCAAATTTATCCCCTTTGGCCACTATCTTTAATGTATACATTTTGTTCATCTCAACCGGGTATTTTCCCGAGTTCAGAACAATCCATTTTTGATCGCTCGCCTTTCCTATTTGTACGGTTCCATTAAGTTGATTCAAACCAACATAATAACCTTCATAGGCATCAGCACCAATTGCCGGATTAGAAACCCTGAACATCAGGCCTGCATCGCCAGCAGTATTAATTTTAACATCGGCCTGATAGATAAAGTCTTTAAAATCTGTTCCATTGGCCACATATTTAGCACCGTTTATGCCATAACCGCCTGAACTTGCATTTGAAGCTGAATTTACCTGACCATCTTTCCAGAACCAACCGCCACCATAAAAAACCCAATCAGAAGCCATTCCATTTTCAAAATTTTCTGTTAAATTCTTATTCACTTTTTTAGGCTGACCAATTACCGGAAAACAGCTTAACCGTATATTTTCAGATCCATAGGGTACCAAGGTAATTTCTTCATCCTTTTCATTTGATATAACGGGGCTGTAAGGCACATCAAAGGCTGAAACCTTATTGTAACCCATGCCCCAGGATGGAATTTTTTTACCCATCACTTTTAATTTTACAGGAGAATTTGTTGCAATGAAAGGATTTTCAGTCATGGTTGATTTTACCACTTTAACTGCATGATTGAGGTTGCCGTTATTTAAAGATAAGCCATAATTCCATGCCGATTCCGGCCGTATTTCATAATCTGTAAAACCAGGAACAGGATGCGTTTTAGTAATTTTATTTGAAGCTTTTATTTCGAGTGCATACACAATAGGGCCACGTGTGATACTTACCGAGTTATTTACCTGTTTTTGCGTGGCGATTTCCATCGGAAAATCAAGTGTCAATTGATCCTGATCTTTCCATTGGCGGTTAATTGTAAACATTTCTCCAGCTTTTACACCAGTTAGTATCTTTCCATTTAAGGAAATTGTTGGTTTTACACTCCATGAAGGAATTCTTAAGATAAGCGGGAATGCTGTTGAAGTTTGAAGATTAATTTTTAGTTTGATCTGTTCTTCAAAAGGATAATTTGTTTCTTCGCTAATTTTTACTATTTTATTTCCGGCAACCAACGTTTCAATCTCCATTGGTCCGTAAGTAATTATTGCAAGGCCATGATCGGGTGTTGCTACCACGCTACTTTTAACAAAGTATGGCCAGCCCATGTGCATATTATAACGGCAACAGCCATAACCGGAATAGGGACTGGAAACAATACCGGAACTATAATCCTGATTAAAACCATGTTCGCCATGCACGCTTTGTACCTGATTTGGCATGGTGTAATAGGAATGATTTTTAAAATCTCTACTAAACTGAGCGGGTAAGGCATTAAAAGCTACTTTTTCCAACTGATCGCCAATGTTTGCATCATGAAGCACTTTTGCAGCTGTTTCCAAACTTTGCATCCATTCTACCACTGTGCAGGTTTCTACACCTTCTACACTACTGGTGCCTGCTAAAAATTCTGTTCCCGAACCTAAGCCTTCTGGTTGACCATGATCGTGCATAATGTGTTTTATGCCTTTGGCCAGTGCATCCCGGTTTGTTAAATTATCCTCTAATTGTGCGTAAACAACCGGAAATTTTAATGCCTGAGCAACATTTACCATATGTTTTGGCTGAAAATCATCACCATAAAAGTAAAACTCATTATTGGTGTAAATATCGATCCAGGGGTAAGCCTGCTGCTTTAATTTTTCTACCAATTTTAACAGGTCCTGATCTCCTGTTTTATTGTAAAGCCAAATGGCAATTTCCATGTTATCACCAGCTCTAGATTTTCCCCACTCTTTTAATGGATCGGCATCGAGATTTGCCAGTTCGTATTTAAAATATTTAGATAAAAAAGGAATTACCCTTTTATCGCTTGTAGCTTCGTAATAACTTTGCAGCGCATACATCATTGGCATGCGTGGCCACCAATCTTTCATTTTTGGCGGGCCGAACAATCCATTGGCCTGCTGACTGTTTAAAGTCCATTCGATATATTTTTGAGCCTTTGCTTTAAGGGCAGCATCATCTAAGGTGTAAGCTAAAGCCACCAAACCTTTAACGTAATATGGTACACGCTCCCATCCATTACCATCTCCGCCGAGCCAATCAGAATCTTTTCCTAAATTATCTTTTTCCGGATAGAGTTCTTCTGCCATACCAGTTGCCCCATCCCTTTGTTGCTCAAGCTGTTTTAACAACCATCCTTTGGCTTTTATGCTGCCTATTGGCAATTGTACATAAACGCCTTGTTTTAATGGTGTTTTATTAAATTCGGTTAAATTTTGCGCTTTTAAGGTATTAATGGATATACAGGAAACCAAGAAACAAATTGAGGTTACTACTTTTTTCATAAAGGGATTATTGGTTAGATCATTATGCCATAAAACTAATCATTATGAACGAATAATAAAACGTTTTACTAAACTAGCTTTGAAATAATCTTAATCAAATACTGATCTTGAAAACCTTGCTGAACAGCTCATTACCGCAATTGGTTAAATAAATAAATTGCACAGTTAGTTAGGTAGTATTTTACAACTATTATGCTTTATTCATCAATTTTACGTCTTGGTTATGGGCTAATTTTAGTGCCAGCTGACCCTGAGTTTGGTAAAAGATGAGATTAGTTTTATATTAGATTTAGAGAGCGTTAATTTAGAATCGGGGGGTAGCCATTGGTTATTCCCCGTTCTTATTTTTTAGCTAATCTTTTATACAGGAATGCTGGTGCAGCTGGCCGAAATTACTTTCCATTCTTCGCGTACTTTCCCCCAAACACGTAACCACTGGTATTTGCCGTTGAGTAAAATATCCGAATAACTTCCTTTTATAAACAGGCATGCCGAAACAATAACTATGGATTCGAAAACACGTATCTCGCGCCTGGATACATCGATTTTATTGATCCTTACCATACCGGTTCGATAAGCCTCCATATCCATTTCCTTATCCAGTACGTTACCATATTGATCATGAAAAAGCATTCCATCGGCAAACAACAAATCGAGTGTTGGCAGATCTGTTTTTTTAAACCCATCTAGTAATTTTTCTTCAAGCTCGGCAATCAGAAGAATTGTTTGCTGATCGGATAAAGTGTTTGGCATAATTTCCGGTTAGGCAGTAAAAGTATAAAGTAAGCCACAAAGAATTATGGATCTTTAAATATTGCCTGCATTACACGGATTTGCACACACAAATTGCACAAATTTTAGGTAAATTATTTCTTTCCGAAGGTAATGCCCTGCCAGGTATCGGTTCTAAATGGCGAAGCTGGCAAACCATCGTTACTAACAAGATTGCATATCGGATTATTTCCCCAGGCGTAGCGGACGGCAACAGGATTTGCCACCTGGCTGCTACTTACTACTACCTGATTGCTTTGAATGCTTGCTTTTGCCCAATAAAACTTTTTATCAGCCCCTGCAATGGCAAAACCTGTTAATTCTTTATCACCTCCGGCCTTTAATCCGTTTTGCGTATTTAAAAAAGACAATCGAATCTGTTTCCCCTCGGTTTTACTGCTTTGGTAAACAGGACCTGAATAGTTATTTTTTTGTCCGTAAGTTTTAGCAAGCGCAATTAACCCCAATCTTCTGCCTACTTCCTGCTTATTTTTAGGGTGAATATCTTTTGCTTCGCCAATATCGATAATGGTTGCCATACCTGTATTTGGTAATGCCAGTGTTTTTTGCTGTGCTTCTCTCAATTCGGCCCATGCCGATTCTACCGGAGTGTTATCTACCTGCATAAAATTAGCCAGTTGCACAAAATAAAATGGAAAATCGCCTTGCCCCCATTTCTGACGCCAATCTTTAATCATTGTAGGAAACAAATCACGGTATTGATAAGCTCTATCGGCATTGCTTTCTCCCTGATACCAAATGGCACCTTTTATTGACAACTGGAGATAAGGGTGCAACATGGCGTTATACAAAACGGTTGGTCGGTTAGGGCCATTGTCTTCATAGGGTTTTGCTGCTATATTTTTAAAATCAAGGCCAACTTTATATTTCCAATCGCCGGTTAATGATATTTTATCTCCTGCATTATTGGTTAAATTTAATTCTTTGGCTTCACCATATATACCACCGCCACCACTGCTATCAAAAACCCTTACGGTTATAATATTCTCGCCTGGTTTAAGTAAATCTGCAGGAATAGCATAGGTACGGGCGAGGTTCCATCCTGCTGTTTCGCCAACTTTTACACCATTAACAAAGGTGATATCATTATCATCAATGGCACCTAAACTCAATTTGATGCCACTTGTTTTCCAATTTTGAGGGATGGTAATCGTTTTGCTAAACCATACGATACCATCGAAATTTTTAAGTGCTGCATCTTCCCATAAGGTTGGCAAATTCATGTTTTTCCAATTTGTGGTTTCTGCGGTGGCCCATTTTAACTGTCCGGCCTGGTATCCCGAATCTTTATCGATGGTTATTTTAATCCAGTTTTGTAATTTTTCCTCGTAAGAAACAGTTGAAGGATTTGTAGCTTCTGCTTTAATCTTATCCACTGCGGCAGAAAAATCGGTCATTTTTTTAAGTGATCCGGCACTCGTCCAGGCTTCGGCAATTGTTCCTCCCCAGGAGGTATGAATCAATCCGATCGGAATTTTTGTTTTTTCGTAAACTTCCCTGGCAAAGAAATAAGCCGTAGAAGAAAATTCGGCAATGTATTTAGGGCTACATTCCTGCCAGCCATTATTTGCGACTTTAGCATCAGTCAAAGGAACATTACTGGTAATGTGCTCTGCCTGTAACAAACGGATATTTGGGTATTTAGCATCGGCAATTTCTTTTTCATAATTAAGAATTTTACCCCATCCTGCAAGTGGCATTTCCATATTAGACTGGCCTGAGCAAATCCAAACATCACCAATTAGTACGTTATTAAGCACAAGTAATTCGCCATCAGAAATGGTGATGGTGTATGGGCCACCGTAAGCGGGCGTTGCAACTTTAATTTTCCAGTTGCCGTTGGCATCGGTTATGGTTCCATAATTTACTTTATTCCATGATACATTTATTTTAACAGCTTTACCAGCAGTGGCTTTACCCCAAATGGCTGCATTCGTTTTTTGCTGCAAAACCATATTATTACTGAAAACCGAAGGCAATAAAATTTTAGCTTGTATAAACTGTGAACTGAATACTAGAAACGCGATTAGAATTACAGATTTTAACCTATAGTTGCTCATATTTTACCTATTTTTTGATGATTAGAAAGCGAATGTACATTTTCTGTGGCTCAACATCAATACATATATCTGCTGATCATTGATTTATGATAAAAATGAATCAAAATTCATTCAATTAGTTTGGGTAAGAATATCATTTTGCTTATTTTGCAGGTCTAAAAGAACAGCTCTGGATTTAAGATCAATTCTACCGGACGTTCTCTCAAATTAAAGCATAAATGGTTAAGATTTTTATAGGTGGCCTTCCGGACAATATCCAAGAAATGGATTTGGCAATATTGGCCAGCCTCCACGGTAGAGTAGAAACGATTAAAATTGTTCGCGATAGATCAACGGGAAAGTGCAAGGGCTATGCTTTTCTTGAAATATACAGCCTGCCCGATGCTAAAAATATTGTTTCTACCTTAAATGGGGAAACTTTTAAAGGCAATGTGATTACAGTTAAAATTTCTGAAGAAGAAACTCCTGCCAAAACAGCAAAACCACAAGGCAGTCAACCATTTAAAAGTAAAAGGCCAAGGTTACAGCGTTAATCTTTTTTCATGTTGTCATTTTAAATTTCTTCATCTATAATATAGAAGTTCCTGATTTTTATTTGCTTCTATTGATTAGTTTTTGACTCAAAACTTTGTAATGCCATACTAAACGTATATTTTGTGCCTGTTGTTTTGATACTGATTAAACAACCGACATAAACAGATATGGAAAATTACGCCATTGTAATATTTATTTTAGCGGTAATGATTGGCCTCTCATCCATTGCCGATCGCATTAAAATCCCCTATCCTATTTTATTGATTGTTGCCGGTATTGCCGTTGGTTTTATGCCTTCTTTACCGCCTATTGATATTAATCCTGAAATTATTTTTCTGATTTTTTTACCTCCATTGCTTTACGATGCTGCTTTTAACATTTCGTTTAAGGAATTTAAAACGAATATCAATACCATATTTGCGCTGGCCATAACACTGGTTTTTATAACCGCTATTGGGATTGCTGTGGTTGCACATTACATGATCCCTGGGATGAGCTGGCCGATATCTTTTGTATTGGGTGCTATTTTATCGGCTACAGATGCTGTTGCGGCCATGAGCATCACCAAGGGCTTAGGCTTATCGCACAAAACGAATACGATACTGGAGGGCGAAAGTTTGGTAAATGATGCTTCTGCATTGGTAGCATATCGTTTTGCGGTAGCTGCTGTAACCGGCACCGCTTTCGTTTTCTGGAAAGCATCGCTCGAATTTGCCATTTTAATGGTTGGAGGCTTTTTAGTGGGTGTAGTAATGGCAAGAATACTGGCTTTTATTATTGAAAGAATACATGATAACCGACTGGCAACCATTAGCTTTTTATTGTTAATGCCTTTTGTAACCTATTTAATTGCAGAAGAAATACATGTTTCCGGAGTAATTGCCGTGGTGATGCTGGGTTTGGGCATATCGAGATTCAGTAATATGGTATTTCCTGAAGCGCTTAAAAACCAATCGAAAAATATATGGGACATCATTATCTTTTTATTGAACGGACTCATTTTTATCTTAATCGGGTTGCAGTTTCCTTATGTATATAAAAACATAAACAGTGGAGATATATTACCTTATATCGGCTATTCGCTGGTAATTACCGTTGTGGCTTTACTATTGAGAATGGCCCGTGTTTTTCTGCAAAGGTTTAATCTGCAAAAAGCTTTTCAGAAAGGGAAACACCGGATTACCGAAGATGCATTATTGGATTTTAAAAATAGTTTAATCATCAGCTGGTCGGGTATGCGCGGAATAGTATCATTAGCTATTGCAATTGGATTACCTGCAACATTAGCTGATGGAAGTGCTTTTCCGCAACGTAATGCCATTATATTTATATCGGTGGTGGTGGTACTTTTTACACTAATTGGGCAAGGACTTACTTTACCCTGGTTGGTTAAAAAGCTGGCTACTGATGAGGAAAAGTAATTGCTGTTAACAATCTAAATTATAATTAACTGGCAAGTTCAAATTTCACTGTAAAGCTATTTCAGCATCTTACGGAAAGATCATAAATAAAAAGGGATAAAATCTTCCGACTTTATCCCTTTTCTAAATATTAAGCAATTGTTTACCAGTACACACTGTAAAGTGCAACCAATAAACCAACAATCAATAGTGCACCTACTGCAAAGCTGGTTGATGTTTTGAACATTTTGGCATCAATTGCAAGTCCTTTTTCTTCTGCTTTAGCTTTATTACTGGCCATACTGATGATGAACATACCTGCAATACAGAAAATAAATACGAAGCCCATACGATCTAAAAATGGAATTTCGTATACGCCGGCTGCATTTTTAACAGAGAAACCTGATTTCGACAACCAAGAAAGATCGGCCATGTTAGGGAGGAATTTAAGGAAAATAGATAAGCCGAAACCACCAATGGTTGCAAACAATGCAGCACCTGATGTTGCTCTTTTCCAGAAGAAACCTAAAATAAACATGGCAAAAATACCAGGTGATACAAAACCTGTATATTCCTGAATGTATTGAAAACCACCTTTTTTATCAATCCCTAAAAATGGTGCAATGATTACACCAAGAAACATAGCCACAACAATAGAAATTTTTCCTGTTGTTACCAGGTTTTTTTCTGAAGCTTCTACATTTAAAACTTTTTTATAAATATCCAAAGTAAAAATGGTGGCAATACTATTTGCCTTACCAGCTAATGAAGCCACAACGGCAGCTGTTAATGCAGCGAACGAAAGTCCTTTTAATCCGGCAGGAAGCAAGTTTAACAATACCGGGTAAGCACGATCCGGATTTACAGAACCGCCCTGAATCATTTCGGATTGAAATGCACCATCTTTATATAAAACATATGCTGCAATACCTGGCAATACCACAATAATTGGCATTAACAGTTTTAAGAAAGCGGCAAAAAGAATACCGCCGCGTGCGGTTTCCAAATTGGCACCTAAAGCACGCTGTGTGATGTACTGGTTACAGCCCCAATAATTCAGGTTTACAATCCACATACCGCCAACCAATACGCTTAATCCTGGTAAATCTATATAATTCTCATTATCAGGCTTTAAAATCATGTGAAAATGTTCTGATGCTTTAGAAGTCATTAAACTATAACCTTCAAAAATACCAGTTGTGCCATAATGGGTAGATACAAGGTTTAAAGCCAGGTAAGTTGTTGCCAAGCCGCCTAAAATCAAGAAAAACACCTGTATTACATCTGTATAACCAATTACTTTCATCCCTCCAAGGGTAATGATAATGGCAAAAATTGCAATTGCATACATACAGAAGTTAAGGTCGAAACCAGAAATACTGCTTACTGCCAATGCACCTAAATAAAGGATTGAGGTAAGGTTAACCACCACATACAGCAATAACCAGAACACAGCCATAATCATAGCCACGGTACCGTTATAACGCTGATGCAGAAACTGCGGCATGGTGGCAATTTTGTTTTTGAGGTATACGGGAATGAAAAATACCGCAACCACCACTAAGGTTAGTGCGCCCATCCATTCGTAAGTGGCAATGGCCAAACCCATTTTAAAGCCTGAACCGCTCATTCCGATAAACTGCTCTGCAGAGATATTTGATGCAATTAACGATGCACCAATGGCCCACCATGTTAAAGAGCCTTCTGCAAGAAAATAATCTTTGGAACCTGTGGATTCTGATTTTTTCTTATTGTAAATGTAGAGCCCGTAAGCCGCTACAATAACGAAATAGACTGCAAATACAATGTAATCTTTCGTGTCTAATAAATTGTTTTTCATTGATTTATTTTGGTTAGTATACCTTGAGTAATTTTATATTTAATTGTATAAACTGGTTCCATTATCGGTTTGTACGGTATAAGCATCAAGCTTTAAACCAAACTGCAACAAATATTTAGCGGCTAGTTCTTCCGTAAGCTCGTCAATTTTTTCTTCTTTAACAATATTAATGGTACAACCACCAAAACCGCCGCCCATCATCCTGGCACCCAACACATAATCGAGCGGTTTAACAGCCTCTACCAGAAAATCCAATTCTTTGCAGCTTACTTCATAATCTTTGCTTAAACCTTCATGTGTTTCAAACATCAGGTTACCCAAACCTTTTAAATTACCGTTTTCGAGCTGTTCTGCAGCGGTAAGCAAACGGCCGATTTCTTTAACCACGAAACTGCATTTGGTATACACTTCTAAATCTTTTGGTTTTACAAGTGTTTCCAGCATGCTCAAATCAACATCCCTTAAGGTATTTACATTTGGGTATTGCTCCCTAACCCAGGCCACCCCCTGCTCGCATTGTGCTCTTCTTTTATTGTATGCAGAATCTGCAAGCGCATGTTTTACATTGGTATTTAAGAGCAAAAGCTTATATCCATCTAATTTTAGTGGAATGTAAATGTGTTTCATCGATCTGCAATCGAGCATAATGGCCTGGTCTTTTTTGCCAAATACAGATGCAAACTGATCCATAATGCCACAATTTACGCCTGCAAAGGTTTGTTCTGCCTTTTGTGCAATTAAAGCAATGTCCATTTTCGGAACGTTAAGCGAAAAAAGCTGATCGAGTGCAAATCCTGTAGCACACTCTACAGCAGCAGATGAGGATAAACCTGCTCCCAGCGGCACATCTCCATCAATGTAATAGTTAAAGCCACCCAACTGGTAACCTCTTTCTTTTAATTGATCGGCAACCCCTAAGATATAATTGGCCCAGCTATTTTCGGATTTTTTCAGGTTTTTTACAGATGAAATATCAAATTCCTGGTAACTTTCTGAAAATAAATGGATTTCATCATCTTCTCTTTTAGATATGGCTACATAAATGGCTTTATCAATCGCAGCCGGCATCACAAACCCGCCATTGTAATCAGTATGCTCACCGATAATATTGATCCTTCCCGGCGAACGTACCAAAATCGGTTCGGCATTGAAAAGTTTTTTAAATGTACTTTTTAAATGTTGTGCATTCATTATTTAATAAATTTTAGTCTTCAGCCTTGCTGATTTTATAGTGGATTGTAGACATTTCTTTTAAACGGTTGGCGGCAAACTCGGGGGTGATATCACGCTGTGGATTAGCCAGCATTTCATAACCTACCATAAATTTTTTAACAGATGCCGAGCGTAATAATGGTGGATAAAAATGCATGTGCCAGTGCCATTCGGGGTAATAACCGTTATTTACAGGTGCCTGGTGCATACCTGCCGAGTAAGGGAAAGAGGTTTCGAAAAGGTTGTCGTATTTGGTTGTTAATATTTTAATTGCTTCGGCCAGTGATTTCTTTTCGTCAGCAGTGAAAAGCTTAATGCTGTTAACGTGACGTTTACTGATAATCATGGTTTCGTATGGCCAAACTGCCCAAAAAGGCACCAATACTGCAAAATGATCATTTTCGAATATAATGCGCTCATTTTTCTTTTGCTCCAGCTTTAAATAGTCGGCCAGCAAACTCCTCCTATGGATGGCGTAATAAGTTTTCTGACGCTCAGTTTCTTTGGCAATTTCTAAAGGGATATCACTCTGCGACCAAATCTGGCCATGTGGATGAGGATTACTGCAACCCATTATTTCGCCTTTATTTTCAAAAATCTGAATGTATTTTATCCATTCATGTTCTGCCAGGCTATTAAATTCATTCTGCCAAACATTTACCACGGCAGTTATCGCCTCTACACTCATTTCTGGGAGCGTTAAGTTATGTTTAGGGCTAAAGCTGATTACCCTGCAAAGGCCGCGCTGGTTAGTGGCTACCAACAAATCATCTTCATTCATCCTGCCTTCGGGAGTATCTTCGAGCAGGGCAGCAAAATCATTGTTAAAAACAAAGCTTTCAGTATAATCAGGATTGCTATCGCCATCTGCCCTGCCATTGCCCGGGCATAAATAACATTTAGGATCATATTCTGGGCGGTTATCAGGCGTAATGTCTTCAACCTTACCCTGCCATGGTCTTTTAGTGCGGTGTGGAGATACTAATACCCTTTCGCCAGTTAATATATTTAACCTGGTATGCGGGTTACTATCGAGTTCGAATGTTTGGTTCATTTTATATTTTTCAATTGGTTAGAAAAAAGAAAGCCACTTAGCTTAACCCATCTAAGCCGCCAAATTATAAAATTAATATTAATTGTCAAAACGACAATTAATATTAATTTTTATATTCGTAAAAATTTGAACATATTAAGCCCTTTAAAACCTCTGACAAAAAATGATTGAATATTCCAGGCAGCCGCATTATCTTGTTGCTGTTGATTGCATTGTATTTGGATTTGATGGCGAACACCTAAAAATTCTGTTGGTTAAACGTGGTTTAGAGCCCGAAATAAACAAATGGAGTTTAATGGGCGGTTTTGTTGGTGCAGATGAAAGTCCGGATGATGCAGCGAACAGGGTACTCAAAAAAATGACTGGTTTAGAAGGCGTTTACTTGGAGCAGATGCAAATTTATGGCGAGCCCACCCGCGATCCTATAGAGCGTACACTTTCTGTAGGTTATTTTGCTTTAATCGACATCCATAAATATGAGGCGCAGTTAAATGATGATTATGAGGCGGAATGGTTTTTGATTAACGAACGGCCTAAACTCATATTCGACCATAACCAAATGGTTGCCGATGCGCGAACAAAACTAAGGTATAAGGCTGCGCTCCATCCTATTCTGTTCGAAATGCTGCCTAAAAAGTTTACCATTCCGCAATTGCACATTCTTTTTGAGGAGGTTAACGATACTAAAATAGATACGCGCAACTTCAGCCGTAAAATTACTTCAACGGGTTTATTGATTAAGTTGGCAGAAAAAGATAAAACAGGATCTAAAAAAGGTGCTTTTTATTTTAAACTGGATAAAAAGAAATATGCTGCTAATGCCCAGGCCTTTTTAAACTTAATGCCCAATTTAAAGAGTTAGCCATATGCTGTATCTTCAGCGCTTCTGGTGCTATAATAGGTAAAACAAAACCACGGTTTCATTCCTTTGGTAGGATATACTTTAATATGGCCAACCACGAGAAAAGAACATTCCAGCCGATAGAAAACTATGGTGTTATCGGCAACCTGAAAACTGTTGCGTTAGTTTCGCTACAAGGCTCAATAGATTTTTTGTGCGCACCCAGGTTCGATTCGCCCACTGTTTTTGCCACCATGCTGGATTCGAAAAAAGGTGGTTATTTTTCTGTGGAGCCACAATTGGAAAATTACACCAGCAAACAGCTTTACCTGCCCGGGACAGCGGTTTTATTAACGCGCTTTTTTGCTGAGCAAGGCATTGCCGAACTTACCGATTATATGCCACTTTCGAAAGAAACTGATTTTCCGAGTGCAATAGTGCGACAAATAAAATCAGTTAGGGGCGATATTACTTTCAAAGTATTTTGTGTGCCGAGTTTTGGTTATACCGAAAGTGAGCACAGTACCAAGCATGAAAACAATGAACTTGTATTTTTTTCTGAAGCAGAAAAACTGACCATCAAATTGAAAGCGGATGTGCCTTTACACATCAAAAAAGGAAGTGGTTACGCTGAATTTACCCTTCAGGAATCGAAAACGGTTCATATTGTTATGGAAATTATTGAGGCGGAAAAGGCAGACGCTCAATTAAACCATTATACTGAGCACGGTTACCGCAAGACAATTGATTACTGGAGAAGCTGGATTAATCAAACTACTTATAAAGGCCGCTATGATGAAATTATCAGAAGATCGGCTATAACATTGAAATTATTAACATCTGCTGAATTTGGATCTGTAGTGGCTGCACCAACTTTCGGTTTACCGGAAACCATTGGCGGCAACCGCAACTGGGACTACCGTTTTACATGGATCAGGGATGCTGCGTTTACCATGTATGCGTTTTTAAGGCTTGGCTTTTTTGATGAAGCTACGGCCTTTATGGAATGGATATTTAATTTATGCCACAAAATAGATTTACAATTGGTATATCAAATTGATGGCAATCCAAAAATTAGGGAAGTTGAGCTGGACCAACTTGAAGGTTACCAGAATTCTAAACCAGTACGCATTGGCAACGAAGCTGCTCAACAGTTGCAGATAGATATTTATGGCGAATTGATTGATACGGTTTATATTTATAACAAATCGCACAAACCGATTACTTATGAATTTTGGACATTGATAGAAAAACAGGTGGAATGTGTAATTAAACAGTGGAAAAAACCCGATCATGGTATCTGGGAAATCAGGAACGATAAAAAAGAATTTTTACATACGCGTTTAATGTGCTGGGTGGCCATGGATAGGGCTATAAAAATTGCAGAAAACCGATCATTCCCCTACCCTGAAAATGAATGGCACAGCATCCGCAGCGAAATTTACAAAGATATTTACCACAATTTCTGGAATGAAAAACTCGGTGCCTGGGTACAATATAAAGGCGCAGAACATGTTGATGCAAGCGCATTACTGATGCCTTTGACACATTTTATATCTCCCCTTGAACCACGGTGGCTTTCGACCATGAAAAAGATTGATGAAGAACTGGTGCTTGATGTTCTGGTTTACCGCTATATAAACGGAATGACTAAAATTGATGGCTTGGAAGGCGAAGAAGGCACTTTTAACATGTGTTCGTTTTGGTTTATTGAGGCATTGGCCAAAAGTGGAGAACTGGAACGTGCAGTAGAAAATTTTGAAAAGATGATCAGTTATTCCAACCATCTTTTATTGTTTAGTGAAGAACTTGGCCGTAAAGGTGAACACCTGGGAAATTTTCCGCAGGCTTTTACGCACCTGGCATTAATCAGTGCTGCCGTTGAACTAAATAAACAGCTTAATCGTGAAACCAGTTAAGTTTACTTACTGCTCTTCGTAATGGTAGGTTAAACCACCATCAACAAAATAAGTAGATCCGGTTACGTAGGCGGCATCATCAGAAGCGAGAAAAGCCACTACACCGGCTACATCTTCTACTTTTCCCATTCTTCTTAATGGAATATTTTGCAGCACTTTTTCCAATTGCGCTTTGTCTTCGAGTAAATCCTGGTTAATTGGTGTTGATACCGCGCCAGGTGCTACATTATTAATCCTAATGTTAAAAGGAGCTAATTCTGTGGCCAAATTTCTGGTTAGCATTCTTAAACCGCCTTTACTGGCACAATAGGCTGCAAAATGTGGAAATACAATCTCTTCATGAACGGAACTCATGTTAATTACCGCTCCTTCCACTTTATTTTTTCTACAATAATTTACAAACGACTGGATTCCGAAGAAAACCCCTTTTAAATTGGTGTCCAGTACCAGATCATAATCTTCTTCTGTTACTTCCCAAAAGTTTGCATTTTTTTCTACTCCGGCATTATTTACCAAAACATCTAAATGGCCAAATGTATCAACAGCGTCGGTAACGAGTTTAATGGCTTCTTTTGCTTTACTTAAATCGGCTACAAAAAAGGCTGCTTTTCTTCCCATCCCTTCAATTTCAGCAATAAGTTTTTCTCCTCTTTCATCAAATTTATGGCCGTTTAAAATAATATCACAGCCATCTTTAGCCAATCTTAAGGCACATGCTGCACCAATGCCCTGGCTACTTCCAGTAACTAAAGCTACTTTGTTTTCAAATCGGTTCATATCAGAATATTATAATAGATAAAGTAAATTTCAAGGAATATGTTTGAAGAAATAGCATTAAAAAAAGTCCTGACTGAAAATAAATTAAGTGAAAACAATACGAAAAACAGACTTCATTTTTTTAGGATAAAATGTAAAAATATAAGTTCTGCAAAAAAAGATCGTTATAGCTGTAATCATTTATTAGTATGTTTGGGCAACAAACACACAATAAACTTAAATTAATTTTAAAACATGAACATTACCAAAGACCTTTTATTTACCACGCTTATTGCATTGTTTACACTCACCATGTATTCTTGTAAAACAAAAAAACTGGCAGCAAAACCGGCTGCGCCTGTTGCAAAGCCAGCACCACCGGTTGAAGAGAAAAAACCAGCTCCGGCTCCTGAAAAAGAAGAAGCTCCGGCTCCTGAGGAAAAACCAAACTTTAATTTAGATAATATTCAGTTCGAATTTAATTCGTTTGTACTTAAAACTTCTTCATTCGCTATTTTAGATAAGGCCGTTGCTGAAATGAAAAAATCGCCAACCACCAAATTTATTCTTAATGGCCACTCCTCTGCTGAAGGTACACCTGATCACAATATGCAACTTTCCATAGACCGTGCAAATGCAGTAAAATCGTATTTTATTAATGCAGGTTTAAATGGCAGCAACTTTACTGTTGTTGGGCATGGAGAAAAGGAACCAATCAGCTCAAACGACAGTGAGGAAGGCCGAATGGTGAACAGAAGGACAGAAATTAAAGTTCAGAAGTAATTTTATTTAGACCTCGCAGGTTTTAAAAACCTGCGAGGTCTTTAAGTTATAAGCCTTTACACTACGCTCAGGGTAATAGACTACAGTAGAATAATCGGTATTGCGAAGTACGAAACATCTAAGCACGTTTGAGTAGCGATCGTTGTAAGATTGCTTCGTCGGCTGAAAAAGCCTTCTCGCAATGACGATACAAGTATTAGAAGTAATTATTTAGACCTCGCAGGTTTTAAAAACCTGCGAGGTCTTTAAGTTATAAGCCCTTCCACTACATTTAGGGTAAAAGATGAGTAGATGGATCGGTATTGCGAAGTACGAAACATCTAATCAAGTTTGAGTAGCGATCGTTACAAGATTGCTTCCTCGGTTGAAAAAGCCTTGCAGAAATGACGATACAAGTATTAGAAGTAGTTTTATTTAGACCTCGCAGGTTTTGAAAACCTGCGAGGTCTTTAAGTTATAAGCCCTTCGACTACGCTCAGGGTAACGTATTAAACAATATTTATTTTTGGTACACCCTAACGTAATCTATCTCCATACGATTGGGAAATTTGGTATCGTTCAAGGGGCCACCGTTCATACCACCCATTGCCAAATCAAATAATATATAATGGGGTTGTTTAAAGGGATGAAAATCTGATCCGTCGTCGTTTTTTAGGTCGCTTAACAAAGTTTTGTTCAAAAGCATTCCATCTACAAAAAGGCTGATTGCTTCACTATCCCAATCCATACGCCATGTATGAAATGCTGCAGCCCATTTTTTACCACCGAGTTCGCTAACTGGTTTGGTATTGCTATACCATTTTGCTTTCTTATTGGCACCCAAGCTTGCAATATTGGCCAGTAATTTACCTTTGTAATATTCCATAATATCAATTTCTCCATTGGCAGGCCAGTGGCCTTTCACTCCCAGCGTCCAAAATGCCGGCCAAAGACCATCAGAAATATCAATCTTCCCCCTCATTTCGAACCGGCCATATTGCCAGCTTTGCAAACCTTTGGTAATGATACAGGCAGAAGTATACTGGATGTTTTTTGGTTTTTTACGCCAATCGTTACTTCCTTCAGCATACAAGGGATTAGGTTTTTCTTCTTTTCGGGCTTCGATAATCAGTTTACCGCCCTTGCAAAAAGTATTTTCTGGTTGATACCATTGTAACTCTTCGTTGCGCACAAAACCTTTCTCATAATCCCAATTGGCAGGGTTGGGTTTTCCATCTTTTTCAAACTCATCACTCCAAACGAGTTTGTAACCTTCGGTGGAGTAGGCGTTAGAAAAATTTTGAGCTTTTTTTAGCGCACAGGATTGGATTAGTATTAGATTGAAAACGGCATATACGTAAATTTTAGCTCTCATAAAAATCAGCTTTATAAGCTAATTTAAAAAAAAATCGGACTATCAACAAAGACAGCCCGATTGAAAATTGATATCAAATTATCAAGTAAACCCAGGTATCTCAACCTGAGATTCTCACAGAACCGTACGTGATGGTCTCCCATCATACGGCTCTTATTATCGTAATTCCATAGTAGGTTTCGAGCCAAATGTCCAATGTGCAAATAAGTTTGGCTTTCGTTTATGTAAACGCCTTATCCATTTCATCGCACTGGTCAAACTAACCCTTAACCCTTTGTATTTTCTGATTGCCCAGTTGGCCAGCTTCGCGTTAACCCTACGCAAAAAGCCTTTCAACTTTGTGCTATAGAATTTTCCGTAATAGTTGATCAAACCCTGCAATACCGGATTCATTTCTTTGGCAACAGATTCTATCTCAATACCTGCAATTCGTAGTATCGGCAACTTGTTGAGCTTTTCATTCATTGCTTTCATTGCTTTCATACTTACTGCGGGAAGAAAGTTGGTAAAACTGACATGCCTCTTGGTGTTCAATGCCTGTCTGGGCTTGAATGTATAACCAAGAAAGTCAAACGATACCGCCTTCTCTGTTTCTCCCCTGCGGTTGCTGTCCTTGCAATAGACAATCTTAGTTTTCTCTTCATGCATCTCCAGTCCACAATCCTTTAGCCGTTGTCCTAATGATTCCTTCAAGTGGATGGCCTGTTCCTCTGTTTTGCAGTGAATGACTGCGTCATCTGCATAACGCTCAAAAGCATGATCCGGATAGTTGGCTTTTAGCCACACATCCATTGCATAATGCAGATAAAGATTTGAAAGAACCGGACCAATAACAGAGCCTTGAGGTACTCCTTTACTCCTTGCAACTACTGTTCCATCTTCCAGTTGTAAAGATGCTACCAGCCATCTTTTGATTTAAAGAACCATCCAATCTTCTTCTGTGTGCTTTTCAACGGCTAACATCAGCAAGTCATGCGGAATATTGTCGAAGAACCCTTTAATATCGACATCCAGTAACCAGTTGTATGCCCAGCACCTTTCACGTGCCTTGGCAACTGCCTGTAATGCTGATTTCTTTGGGCGATAACCGTAAGAATCTTCGTGGAATAAGTTGTCGACCACTTCTCCCAGTCTTACTGCTACCACTGCCTGTCCAATCCGGTCGGTTGTCGTGGGAATACCCAATGGCCTTTTACCGCCATCTTTCTTGGGGATCTCTACCAACTTGATGGCGGGTGGTACATAGCTACCAGAACTCATCTGGTTCCATAACTTGTAAAGATGCTTTTGGGATTGCATGTCAAATGCTTCCATACTCATCTTGTCTACACCCGCTGCGCCTTTGTTGGCTTTGATCTTCAAGTAGGCTTCCTGGACCGACTTTCTTGAAATACAATATGGTTTTGGCCTGTACATCCTCTATACCTCCTGTAGTATTAACCTTGAACAGTTTCTATCAATGTACAGCGCCTGATAATGCCACTCCTTCGTTCCAGTCAAGTTTCCAAGACTATCATCACTACTACAGGTGGCTCTGCCCCCGTGGATGGCATCGGTACTTTCGACCTTACGGGTTCCTCCGCTTGGACTTTTCCCTTCACATCCTTCCGACAGGTTCACAAGTTCCATCTGATTGCCTGTATAAAGCTCATGCTGCCTATACGCCGGATGCCACAGAGACGGTAAACAGGTCGTCCTCCCTGCTGATAATAAAGTGTTACTGTACTTTAGTTTTGACATCATCTAATCCTTTCGACGCCTCTTCGGCAGTTCATTTGCATTCATCTTCTTTATACTTACCTGACACCTTTAAGATGCCTTTTCCTCTGACGCTCACCACCAGGACACTTAATCCAAGCAGCTCAGAGGCGGTTTGGTACCTGCTCCTGTAAGCCGATACCGAGGGGCCTACCCTCATCAATCAGACAGCACTGATTTGCTCGCGCAAATCATTCATGTCGCTCAATAACCCGGATTTTGCAAATATGAAGGAAGTTTCAAAATTTCACTTTGCGGAATAGGAAGAAGATAATTTGCCGGCCGGAAGTTGTGTCTTCTTATCGAGTTGGCAATTTGATAGTTATAAGAGGTACCATCGGTAGATGTAGACGTGGTGCCGGTTTTAGGAGTAATCAACATTACCTTGTTAAAAGCATTCTCCGTTACTTCGGCAATTTTCCATCTTCTCTCATCATAAAAACGCATATCTTCAAAAGCCATTTCGGTACGGCGTTCCTTAATAATCAAATCTCTGAGTTCTGATTGGCTGATATTCGCCTTTATGCCAAACCTTGCATCAGCTCCAGGTAAAATACCTGCACGTTCTCTTATTTTAAAAATATAAACAAGGGCATCATTGCTTTGTCCAGTTTCGTTAAGGGCCTCAGCGTAATTAAGCAATATTTCTGCGTAACGCATTAACGGATAACCCCTATCTGCGTTGGCACTGCCTCCATAACTTACATTTACATCGCACATTTTACGGCCGTAATACCCTGAAGTTGTTCCTATTCCGTTACCATCACTTGGTGCGTTAACATAAGAAAAAACTGGCGTTTGGGCACCGCTGTTGTTTGCATAAGCAGAACCGTTGTAAATAACAGTGTATCCAAACCTTGGATCGCGGTTGATGTACGGATTTGCAGCATTGTAACCGGAAGTTGGATCTGTAATTTGTTTACCATTACGCATATCAAACTGATCGACTAAATTTTGCGTAGGTGTAGAGTAAAATCCTCCACTGCGCGATGGCGGTAAAAAATGACCTTCAAAATCTTTATTTGGAGCTTGCGTAAAAGTAAAAATCATTTCATTGTTGGCGCGGCTGATAAACGTTTTATAAAAACCAAAACCCGGCGCAGTAGTGTTATCTACAACAAGCTCGTATTTATTCATGTCTATTACCTCTTTTGCAGCCTGTACCGCTTTTGCCCATCGGCCTGCATCATAAGTTGGGTATGCAATTATATTGGCAATTGCACCTGTTTTAACTATGCCCCCTCCATTAAATAACGGACTGGCAGCCGTAAGCAACACCCTTGATTTTAATGCAAGGCACATTCCTTTGGTAATTCTGCCATAGTCTTGATCCAATTGATCTAACGGAAGGTTTGCAGCCGCAGCATCACATTCGCTTACAATGTAATTTACACAATCTTCATATGTGTTTCTTGGAATATCGATAATGTCATCTTTATCAAACAATTTATCGCCTAAAAGAGCTATGCCACCAAAAGATTTAACCAAATAATGGTAATACCATGCACGCAAAAATCTGGCTTCAGCAGCAACCCTTTTCTGTGTTGAAGGGGCTAAAGGCGTTGTTGGCAATTTAGATAGAAATAAATTTACTGCACGTATCTGCAGATATGGCTGTACATAAAAATCAGTCGTTGTACCTTTTACAACATTGAGTGGGTTTACGTTGCCCGAATACAGAATTACAGCATATTGGCCTGAGCCACTGTACCGGTATTCAGCATCATCTGTAGCTTCCTCAAGGTTGCCATGGCTATCCCAACGGCCTTTATTAAAGGAGAAGCCCCTGCCCTGATAAATACCGTTTAAAAAACCCAGTGTTCTTACACTATCGCTAAACACAACTGTGGCATCCTGACCAGCATTTTGCTGATCGAGATAACTGGTTGCTTTTTTGCAGGATGCTAATCCTACCAATATTAAAACAAATAAAATATATCTTTTCATGGTTAAAACTTAAAATGTTACCGATAAACCCATATTGTATAGCCTTTGTGGCGGATAGTTGGTGTTGGTATTGTTACTCGATATTTCTGGATCGTACTCATATAACGAGCCGAGCTTTGTCCAGGTAATTAAGTTTGTACCATTAACATAGATTCTTGCCCCTTTTAAACGAACTTTATTTACCCAACTCTGTGGAATTCCATAACTCAGTTCAATCGATTTAAGACGTAAATAATCTCCTCTTACATTCCAGAAGTCTGAAGGTGCTGTAGGAATAGAAATCGCATTTGGAGACGTTGATAAAATTGGATATTTGGCATTCTGACCAAGTTCTGGTGTCCAGCTTTGTTGGTGGATGGCCTGTAAATTAGAACCAAATGCCTGGATGGATTCACGGATACCCGCAACGTTAAAATTTAATGCTCCCTGAAAAAGTACATTCAAACTCAGCGTTTTGTAATTTGCGCTTAAATTAAAACCTACAATTGTATTAGGCGTATTTGAGTAACCAAAGTAAGATTGATCGGCATCGGTAATTGCACCGTCGCCATTTAAATCAGCATATTTAATATCGCCAGGTTTTACACCGGTTAAAGGTTTGGCACTGCTGGCAACATCTGCTGCATCCTGATAAAAACCTAAGAATTTAAACTGCCTTGGTGTGTTAATCGGGTTACCGGTATATTGCTGATATGGGAACAATGGTAAAGCTTCATCCTGAAAAACAATTTTATTTTTTGCCACAGAGATATTGCCACCAACACGGTAATTAAAATCTTTACCGATCTTATCATTATACGCAATTTCGAGTTCAAAACCTCTGTTATTTGTTTTTCCTAAGTTAACGGGAGGCAAAGATTGACCAAATACATAGGATACTGTTCCTCTATTGGTTAAAATATCGTACCTGTTATCGTTAAACACATCTAATGTTGAGGTTACACGACCTTTAAACATGCTTAAATCCATACCGATATTTAACTTCTTAACCTTTTCCCAGGTCACATCCGAGTTGGCTAAACGCCCTTCAAATATGGCATTGTATGCATTGTGCGATGTTCCAAAAGATACGTTACCACTGTTATTGTAGGTTTGTAGGTATGCATATGCATAGTTACCAATATCATCGGTACCAACAAGACCATAAGAAGCCCTGAATTTTAACCGATCTACAAATTTGATGTTATCTTTAAAAAACTTTTCTTCTGAGATGTTGTAACCAATTGATCCGGCAGGGAAAAAGCCATATTTTTTACCTGAAGCAAAAACCTCTGATTTATTGTAGCCAGCATTAAATTCGGCCAGGTATTTCCCTTTATAATCGTAACCCACACGACCTGAAAAACCACTTGTTGGAATAGGGATAAAGTTTAAAATCCTATTGGTGTTGGCAGGATCACGATAGCCGAAAAAACTCCTGTTGTTATATAATGCCAAACCTGAAATGTGGTGTGCACCAAAAGTACGATCGTAATTTAAGGAGGCTTGAGGGTTAATTGTTCTTGTGGTTGAACCTGGACTATAATTTAGTGAATAAGTACCCACCCTGAACACATTTGGATCCTTTGGTGTATAACTTCCATCAACTGGATTATAAATGAAGGCAGGAAAAGTTCCTCTCGATAATCCTCTTGAATAGGTGTATGTACTGCCATATGCAATAGCCCCTCTTAATGATAAGCCTTGTGTAATAAAATCAAGCTTTTGTGTTGCGGCGGCATTGATATTCATATTGTTTTCGAAATCTCTGCTGTATCCGCCCAGCGTTAATGCCTGTACAATGTTGGGTGATGAATAACGGTTTGGTTGCGCATAGCTGTAACCATAACTTCCATCGGGGTTATTAATGGGGTAAGCAAAAGGAGCCAGTGTTAAATAACTGTTATAAAAATAAAAGATGTTCTGAATGCCATTAATATTTGGAATTACCGGATTATTCCGTTCACCAATATTACCAAACAGATCCAGCTTAACGTTTAAGGTTTTGGTTGCCTTAATATCAATGTTAGAGCGGTAATTATACCGTTTGTAATAGAAATTGTTATTTACATCTTCACCTTTCCCAAAATCGTTTAAAATACCATTTTGCGTAACCATTCCTAATGATGCAAAATACTTAACCACATCGTTACCGCCGCTAATGTCGAAATTATTGCGCCATTGGTAACTAAATTTGCGAAAAAGAACTTCTTTCCAATCCACATCCGGGTGCCCGTATGGATCATCACCCGTTCTCCAGTGTTCAAGGTCGGCATCGGTATATTGTACGGCAAGACCATCATTTATCCGTGCCTGGTTAAACAGCTTGGCAGATTCGTAAGCATTCAGAAATTTAGGCAATCTTGTTGGTTGAGACAGTGCATATTCAGTACGGAAGGTTATGTTGGGCGGCCCAACTACCCCACGCCTGGTAGTTACCAAAACAACGCCATTTGCCCCTTTAATACCATAAACAGCCGTTGTTGATGCATCCTTTAAAATACTTAGGCTTTCAATCTCATTTGCATCAAGGCGTGCAAACTGGGCATAAGTAAATTCAATATCATCAACAATGATTAGCGGTTGGTTAGAGCCCGTGTAAGAGCCTGTTCCACGGATAAAAAATGTTGCTCCATCCGATCCTGGCTGGCCACTGGTTTGTTGTGAACTGAAACCTGGCAATCTACCAGCCAATGTATTTTGCAAACTTGCCGATGGGTTTCTTCTGATATCCTGCCCTGATACCGAACTAATTGCTCCTGTTAAGGTGGCTTTTTTAGTGGTTCCGTATCCTACCACAACCACTTCTTCTAAACCTTTTACATCAGATTCTAAAGCTATGTTAATGGTAGCCGACTGGCCAACTGTTACCTCTTTTGCAAGATAACCGATAGCATTAACCACCAATATCCGGCTTTTACCCCGTAAGGTAATTCTGAACTTACCATCCGTTCCGGTAGATGCCCCGTTACCCGGAAAATCTTTCTCAATAATGCTCGCTCCAGGAATTCCGCCATCCTTATCACTAACCTGGCCTTGTATATTAACATTTTGCGCAAAGAGTAACTTCGACAAAATGGTAAATGCTAAAAAGAATATATATTTTCTCATAAATGCTTTCAGTTTTAACTTAATTGTTATTAATTACCAACCCTCGTTCTGTATCAGGCTTCTGTTTGTAATTACCTCTGAATATGGGATAGGCATTAGGTAAAACCGCTGATTAAATGTGGTATTGCTTACCGTAAAAGGTGTATAGGTTAAAGTACCAATTGCTGCTTTTGTTATTTGTGTACCATGGAGTGAACCATTTAACACCTGGCCTGCAATTTTCCAACGTCTGATGTCCCAGAAGCGCTGTTCTTCAAAAGCCATCTCCACCCTTCTTTCATTTTGGATAAAAGCACGCATATCTGTTTGAGACATTCCGGCTTTAATTCCATAGGCATCTGCACCTGTACCAGCTGTAATTCCAGCCCTTAAACGCAGTGATCTTAACGGTGCATAGGCATCTGCCGTTCGCCCTACCTCATTTAAACATTCTGCATAATCGAGCAATATGCCACCGTAGCGAAAAATAATAAAGTTATGATCCTGCGTAGCATAGGCCGTTGCAGCAGAAAAATCTGCCATGTATTTCTTTAGGTAATAGCCTGTTCTGGTTTGTACAGCCACCCCTCCAGGTTTATCTTTACCACCATCAAAAGTTTCTACATTACGGCTCAACCACCTAATTCCGTTATAAAAAACAGTATTATCCAATCTTTTATCCCTTCCTGCATATGGGTTAGCAGCCACATAACCAGAAGCCGGATCTGTAATACTCAACCCGTTCAGCATCGGAAATGCATCTACAAGTTCTTGCGTCGGACTCGTAAAGCCATTACTCAGTGGTGTGGTATAACCTATAGGTGCATTGTTGGTTTCCAGATCGAAAGTTTTAGCTCTTTGTTTGGCCAATATTACCTCTGTATTTTTTCTGCCAATAAATGCAGCATTAAATGTTGATGTAAGCTGATAAGCATTTAAATTGATTAAATCTTGCAGTGCATTTAAAGCCAAAGTCCATCTTCCGGCATCATATGTTGGGTAACCTGCCAGTGCTTTTCTGGTTGCATCAGCTGCAATTCCTCCACCATTAAAAAGTGGACTTGCCGCATATAGCAATACTCTTGCTTTTAGTGCATAAGCTGCACCCCGTGTAATTCTGCCTAAGTCAGAATCTGCAACCGGCTCTACTCGCAATAAGCCTTTAATGGCATCGCATTCGCTTACCAGATACGTTACACATTGCTCAAAAGTATTACGTGGTATCTGTAAATTATCGTCAGGAGATAATACTTTATCACCTATTAACGGTACGCCACCATATCTTTTAATCATTTCGAAATAATTAATCGCTCTGATAAAACGTGCTTCAGCTTTCCAATATTGAAGCGTTTTAGGTGCATTAGCATCAACAGGAACAACATCTATATTGGCTAAAAAATCGTTTGCGGCACGAATTGCCCGGTAAGCATTTTCCCAGTTATTATCCGGATTATTGGTTGAATTAAGCCTGCCATTGGTGAAATATTCTACAACTTTATTTGGTCTTGATGGAATTGCATCATCACTGCCGGCATCAAGAAAATCACCAACGGTACCATCACCGCTAATCCTGTTGAAACCATCAGGAAGTGAAGTATATAAATCCGACAGTACCTGCCTGGCATAATCGCCATTTTTATCCAAAGGATCGTAAACATTGCCCTTATTAATTCCCTGTAATGGGGTTTCTTCATATTTTTTACATGATGCCATGGCTACTAGCGCAATCATGAAAAGTATTATTCTCGTATTCATCTGTGATGAGATTAAAATTTAACGCTTAAACCGCCATTAATTACCCTCTGAATGGGATATACTCCACCATTGGTTTCCGGATCAACCCGATCAAACGAGGCACTTGTAAACAAATTTGTACCGTTTACAAATAATCTGATGCTCGAAACTTTTATTTTATTGGTAAACCGCGATGAAATGGTATAACCCAGTTCGATGTTTTTTAACCGCAAATAATTGCCACTGTGCATCCAGAATGAAGAAACAATATTGTTATTGAAGTTATTGCCAACAGTAACTCTGGGATAGGTGGCTGTTGCAGCCGTTGTTGGCGTCCAACGCTCCAAATTATGCTCATAAGCTTGCCCAAACCCGCCGTTCTGAAATTCCCATTCACTGTTGCCCGTTAACAATAAGTTCCTGTTTGTAACTCCTTGCAGCAACACACTAAAATCGAAGCCAGAATAAGAAAAACCAATGTTTGCGCCATAATAAACCAAAGGCTTATCGGTGCCTATTTTGCCTTGATCAAACTGATCGATTACGCCATCACTATTAAGATCTTTATAGCGGATATCTCCCGGAACTGGATTATATCCTGCAATTTTAGCAGCTGAATTTATTTCTGCCTGCGATTGAAAAAGCCCGTCGGCAATGTAACCAAACTGCTGCCCAACCGGCTGGCCGGTACGGCTTTGGTAACTGTATGCTCTATAAACCTCGTTTTGATAAATTACTTTTGATTTTAACGTACTTGCATTACCCGCTATGAAATAACTAAAATCTCCAAAAGATTGATGCCAGTTTAATTGCAGTTCTACACCGCTATACCTATTGATACCTACATTCAGGTTTCTTAATGTTGTACCCACAATGGTAGATAAATTTGGCGAGGTAAGCAGATCTGAATATTTGTTGTTAAAATATTCTGCCTGCATAAATAATTTGTTCTTAAATAAGGTAGTTTTTAAACCCAGATTCAGTTTATCGCCTTTTTCCCAGGTAACATTAGGGTTGGCCAATACATCCTGGCGTAAGGCAGAACTACTTGAAGCACTTGTACCAAAGAAATACGAACTCGGACTGCCTACATAAAACTGTTGGAAAACAAAATAACCTGCCGCATCATTACCCGTACGGCCATAACTTGCAAATAATTTCAAATCATTTAACCATTCCAGCTGAGGCATAAATTTTTCCTTGGTTAATGTCCAGCTTAAACCCACAGCAGGAAAAAATCCCATCGGAGAATCTTTTGGATACCTGTTGGTTTTATTTAATCCAAACGCTACCTCAGCGGTATAACGCTCATCAAAACTATAAGCCGCCCGGCCCGATCCTCCATAATAATTCAGACCAAGGTCTCCCCCATTATTAACATTATCGCTGGTGGCCCTAATTTGTGCATCAATCTGGTGCAGACCAAAATTTCTCTTATAACCAACTGCGCCTTCAATGTATGATTGCCTGTTTTGGTAATCGGTAGAGGTATTGTTGTTCTGAGTTCCGTTTGTTCCAAAAAGCTGATACGAAGCTGTAGAACCTGAACCATTCTGTTTATAAACCGCAAATGATTTGCTTCTATCCGTATTTTCTGATAAACCCGAGTAAAATGATACCAATGCCTGTACCCATAAACCAGGTACAATATCATCTAAATTCCGTCTCAAAGTTAAGTCTGTAATAATATCCCGTCTGTAATTTAAGCGGTAACCAGAGTTAACAGTTTGCGCATAAATATTATTTTGGAATTGTGTGTTGCCTCCATAACTACCATTCTCATTGTAAATAGGATATGCATTATTTGGAGTATTCAATATAGAATTAAAAATGGTGGCTGCGGTGTTTCCAGGTTGTGTGTAATTACCAATCCTTCCAAAAAGATGAAGTCCGAGTGTCATTTTTGGCGTAAGATTAATATCTACATTAGAGCGTACAGTATAATTGCTAAAGCTTGTATTGGTAGAGTATTCGTTTAAATCACTTTCGTTAAACTGGCCTTTTTGATTCTGGTATTCCAAGCCAACATAGTACCGTGCAGTATTACCACCGCCTCTGAAATTAAGATCGTAACGGCTAAATGTAGATTTATCTTTTAAAACCTGATCTTGCCAATTTACATCCGGATGCCCAATAGGATCAGATCCGGTTCTAAATGCATCAAGGTCAGATTGTGTGTAAACCGGCTGGTCGCCACTATTTCGCCTCGCTTCGTTATATAAGTTAGCATAATCAAAAGCACCTAATGTTTTGGGTAATTTAAGTGGACTTTGAATACCAGCCTGTGCGGTTAGTGAAATTTGCTGCGCACCGATAAAACCTTTCTTTGTTGTAATTGCAATTGCACCACCAGATGATCGAAGACCTAACATTGCAGTAGAAACAGCATCTTTAAGTACAGTTACAGATTCAATTTCTTCCAAATCGATCATCGTAAGATCTCTTGGTATTCCATCAATAAGTACAATCGGATTCTGCCCCCTCAACAATACAGATACCTCATCAAGCCCGGGGCGACCGCTGCTTTGATTGGTGTATAAACCTGCCAAACGACCTGTAAGTGCATTTTTAACACTTGTAACTGTTGATTTTATCAGATCGTTATTGTAAACAGCCTGCGTAGATGATGTTGTTAAATTTGCTCCCAGTTTAATAGCATTGGTTAATACCACTTGCTTTTGTAACTTAACAAGAGTATTGTTACCATCAATTCTGATAATTTGATTTACATTGCCGTTAGCCGTATACTCTTTTAACAGTTTACCTTTATATTGGATGCGTATAACATCATTATTCTCAGCATTTAACTTTGCTGTTCCGGTACTATCTGTTTTAATGGCATTATTTAAACGGACATTGATTACATCAGCCCCTATTAATGGGAAATCATTCTCATCAAGGATGGCAAATGTGATGCGCTTAAGCTGCGAAGTATCCTGACGGAGGATTGAATTTACCGAATTGCCATAACTCAGGTTGCCAAAATTCAGAAATGCCCAGGATACAAGGACGAAGCCCAGGAGTTTGAGTATTCTTTTTTCACTCATAATTTTATATTAGTTAGTTGGTTACACAGCTTGCAGCGGTTTCGAATTAGGGATTTCGCAAACAGTGTTGATAAAAATTAGGCACCAAAATGACTATAGCCATATTGGTTTAGCGTATTTAATCACCCGGTAACAATTGGTAAAATTGTTAGAGATGATAATTACAACCGATTAGCGCAGTAGTAAATCTTTTTTCATATGATTAATAGTTTGGGATTAGGGATAAAATAGAGGGGGGAAATTAATGCGGTACAACCGCTTAGTCTGATCTGCTGTGAAAGTTACTCATGAATAGGGATTTGGTTATGGCAAAGTAACTATTAAAAAACCCCTCTATTGAGGGGTAATACGGTAATAAATAGGGGTTAAATCGTTACTTTTTGCTTGATTTTAGCCTTTAACCCCTATTTTTAAGATTTTTAAACGTTTAATTTACGGTTAACTTTTTGAGCGTATTTAAAATTGGCTCGTCAATTGCCTTTAACATATTTTGATCAGGTTTGATCAGTTCTAAAACAGCAACCTCATTCTTCCCTTTTTTTAACCACTCTTGCGGAACATATAAGGTTTGTTGCGGCCCAATAGCCCAGTACTTCCCTAAGTTGTGTCCGTTAATCCAAACCACACCCTTACCCCAATCGCTCATGTCTAAATAAGTATCGGCTACCGTCGGAATCTCGAAAGATCCCTTTTGTAAAGTTGGTCCGTTTCCATTTGCCTTGGCTGTTGTTTTAGCAGTTAAGCGGTCGTTACTGAAAGGGAAACCATACATTAACCAGTTTTTAACCTCTGCACCTGCAAAAGTTACCTGCTCGGTAATGCCTTTTTTGTTTTCCAGTAAGTATTTACCAAAGTTTACCCTACCCATGTTTTCAACAAAAATATCGAGCTGTACATCACCTGCCGGAAGGTTTAGTGTTAAGGTATTCTGGTTAAGCCTGCGGTCTAAAATGCCTGCCCGTTTCTGATTGATAAAAACCAAAGCATAATCACGGAGTTGCTTCAATTGCAATTCGCCTTTTTTACCACCTTTAATAGTGGTACGGTACAATACATAACCATAATCCTGGCCTAGTGCTTCAAAAGTAAGCGGGTTAATATTTTTTACGGGTTGAGGAAGCACATTAAACAAAGCCACCTTGCTGCTCAGTTTAAAAGGTGCAACAGCAATACTCGGTTTAGCAGCCGGTATAGGTGGTAAACTTTGCCCGGCAGGTAGATATTTTTCTATTACACTTCTAAAAGCTTTAAATTTTTCAGTTACATTACCTGCTTCGTTTAAAGGCGCATCATAATCGTAGCTGCTGGTTTGTGGTTCATAAGGTGAAATGTCTTTATAATTGGCACCATTCATAAAATCGCGGGTGGTACCACCATGAAACATGTACATGTTAATCGAAATGCCTGCTGCCAATACCGAATCTAGTTTTTTGGTATAATGCTCCGCCGGAACAGTATGATGAGGCGTTCCCCACCAATCGAACCAGGCAGGATACCATTCGGCAATAAAATATGGCCCTTTACCATTATGGTTCTCATTTACAAGCTGCCTGATTTTTGCCGGATTATCGATTCCGTTTACGGCGGGCAATAAGCCGTCTAAATGGCCATCTTTCACATCTGCCGCAGGGTCACAAGTGTAAAGCAATCCGTCAAAACCAGCTTCAATAAACAGCTTCCTGTTAATATCTAAATAGTTTTTATCGGCGGCATAAGAACCATATTCGTTTTCTACCTGTACCATTATAATGTTGCCACCATGGTTAATCTGCAATGGAGCAAGCAGTTTGCCCACCTCCAATATATATTTTTTATATTCGGCCAGGTACTGTTTTTCCGTACTGCGTACAACAAGGCCTTTTTCTGTTTGCAGCCAATACGGATATCCACCAAATTCCCATTCGGCACATACATACGGGCTGGGCCTTAAAATAACCCACAAACCTTCCTGCTGTGCAATTTTTACAAATTCGGCAATGTTGTTGTTGCCAGCAAAATCGAATTTACCTTTCTGTGGCTCATGCAGGTTCCAGAAAACATAAGTGCCAATGGTATTAAGGCCCATGGCTTTGGCCATTTTCATACGGGCGCGCCAGGCTTCTTTTGGTACACGCGGATAATGTAACTCCCCGGAAATAATTTGAAAAGGCTTTTCATCCAACAGAAAACTGTTATCCCCTAACTTAAAACTGTGTTTGGCTTGCTGACCAAAAGCCGATAAGGAGAAACATAGTGCCGCCAGCCATACTAATCTTATTTTCATTTTTAAATTTTTTTATGAGATGATTGGCTTTAATCAGGCAAAAAGAATCCAATTTGCGCATTTCTACGCAATCCATCAATCCCGGTTTATTATATTAAATGTGTTTTTTCTTTACTTTTTAAATACGCTCAGATCCCATTGATCCATCCAGTTAATTGAAATTTTATCGTTATCAAATTTGATAGGCAGCCATAAATAACGACCATCGATCGCATTTTTTGGTTCCCATTTATCTGCCATAAAAATGAATTGCCCTTTTTTACCCGGTGCAGGCAATACATGAGTACTTTGACCGCCATAAGTTAATTTAGCACCCTCTCCCTCGCACGGATTGCCCATGTATGTCCACGGTCCCCAAATTGATGTTGCTTTAAACCACCTTGCAGGGTTTGGTGCCCAACCTGTACAGCCAGAACCAATCATATAGTATATTCCATTTTTCTTAAATAAAGCTGGAGCTTCAGTTTGCTGTCCGACATAAATTCTGATAAATTTTCCGGTATGACTCAGGTAATCTGGAGTCAGCTCTGCTAAATGAAGCGTAAAATTCTCTTCCGATGAAAACACATGATAGGCTTTCCCATCATCATCTACAAAAACGGTCATATCTCTTGCCATCTGGCCACCAGGTAAATCTCTACAGAAAAAGCCATCACTTTTATTTGCTGGCTTTTCGCAGTTTACCTGATCTTTTTCAGGAGTTCCGGCTGCATAAAATGGCATTTTGCCAGCATTTGGCCGATAACTCTTAATAAAAGTATATGGCCCGGTTGGTTTATCGGCCACTGCAACGCCCGATCGTGCTGCCGCGTAACCTTTCCCCAACAACTCCAGGTGGAACCACATTACAAATTTTTTGGTTTTCTTGTTGTAAACCACTTTAGGCCGTTCCAGAATAGATCCCCTGGCAATATCACTCTTCAGATCATCTGAAACCGGCAACGCAATGCCCTCATCCTTCCAGTTGTATAAATCTTTAGATGAATAGCAATGCACGCCAACCTGCGCACTATTTCCTTTTTCGCCTTCTATTTTATGCTCTCCAAACCAGTAATAGGTTCCTTTATATTCTACAATACCGCCACCATGTGCGTTAATGTGAACACCTTTATCATCTTTCCATATTTTACCCGGATTGAAAGAGGTATAAGCTTGCTGCGCCGATACATGGGTGTTCAGTAATAAACCGAAGACGATAAATCTCAAAATAAAACTGATTCTCTTGTTCATCATTTAATTAATAATTTTAACGTTATATAAACTTTATTTCAATCAACTATCCTTATTTATACAGTTGGCTGTATTTAACTATTTTAAACTTGCACTGTGGTCGTTTTCGAAATTTTCGCCACTCCATATTCTTTGCGCACTCCATTTCTCAGCCGGATTGGCCCAAAATGGATCATTTTCAGGTAATCCCAAGGGCAAAAAGATATTGGAAGCAATGTATGGGCTACCCTGATTGTTGTAAAAATCGCCCAGATTTGGTTGATCTCCATATAAACCAATCGTTAGCCAACCATTTTTATAAGTGGTTGGGCTCTTTAAAGTTTTTTTAATCACGGCAGTTAAAGCGCAACGTACCTGGGCGGCACTCAGTTGTTTTGGTAAAGCTTTCCGCCAGGCCATATCGGCTAAATGATGAAAGGCAGCACCACGATAAATGATGGAGCGGCCTGTGGCAGGGTAAGAACCATCGGCATTGATTAACCTTTCCTGTATAATTGCATAACGCTCATTGCGTTTTTTAATCTTTTCGAACATCTCTTTATAACTGTTCGTTTTGGCACCTATAATGTTGGCCAGTGTAGCCAGGTAAGGATGAATTACATAGCTGTTGTAATAATCAAATGCGAAAGATGTGCCATCAGTGTACATGCCATCACCAGTATACCATTGTTCCATTTGTTGCAGGGCATAATCAACACGCATAGGGTCCCAGTTGTAACCGAACCTGGCCAAAAAAGCTTCGTTCATGGCCGAAAACAATAACCAGTTAGAAAACACAGGTTTAAATTTTCTGGTAGTTACAATAGATTCCATCATCAGCTGTTGATTTTTTTTATCCAGGTTTTCCCAAAGCCATGGTGCACGTACTAACGCCAGGGCTACGTAAGAAGCATCTACCAATTGTTGGCCGCCGATATCGAAATTCATAAAATCTTTGGCATTAGAGTCAAGCGCATTTTTTAATCCCTGAATCGCCCATTCGCGATACTGTTTCCTGAGGGCTACTTCCTCTGCCGAACCACCTTCTAACTGTAACCATGGCGCAATGCCACTTAAAACCCTTCCTAAAACCTCTACATACTGCACCTTAATGCGGTGTTCTTTATTATCAATATGAATTGAGGTAACTTTCGGCATTGCAATGCGGAGACTATCTTTTGCCAGATTGTACAATACAGGCTTAACCATCTTATCCATTTGCTGCAACCAAAACTGACGGTCGTTTAACACTACGTTTTTGGTGTTTTTAGTCTTTTTTTGAGCAAAGGCAGATCCCCCGACCGAAACAATCAGTAAAAGGCAAATGCAGCTATTTTTTAAGTTCATTTTTGTGTTAACGTTTAATTGTTGTTTGATAAGTGGCGGTACATTTCACATCCCGCAAGTAAAAAAGCTCCCACACCAAAGTTTGCTGTAGAATTTGCATCAACCACCTGGCCCGGAATAGCTTTCTCACCTATTGGCTGCACATACCCCAATTTTCCATTGGGTTGCAATGCTGTTTTAGTTAAATAGCCCCAGGCTTTTTTTGCGGCCGGCAGGTATGTTTTTTCCTTTAAATAACCATTGTTAATGCCCCAAAGCAAGCCATAAGTAAAAAATGCTGTACCACTGGTTTCAGGTCCGGGTGCGTGCTGCGCATCGAGGATACTCCTGGTCCAATACCCCTCGGGCTGCTGGCTTTTAACAATTGCCTTTGCCATGTTTAGGTATTTGCTTAAGTATTCATCACGGTGTACATCATTGGCAGGAAGATCTTTTAACACCTTTGCCAGCCCTGCAAAAACCCACCCATCGCCCCTAGCCCAAAAATCTTTTTTACCATTGGTACTTTTGTGTTTTGGGTAAACATACTTGGCATCGCGGTAGTAAAGTTTTTCCTTTTTATCGTACATAATGCTATTGGCGTACATAAAATACCCGTACAGTTTATCAAGATACTTTTGATCGCCGGTAACTTTATACAGTTTGGTCATTACAGGCATTACCATATACAAACCATCAGCCCACCACCAGTAATCGTTATTTGGGGTACTCATTTCGTACTCCATTACCGCTTTGGCCCTTGCAATTTTATAGTCTTCCGGTTTTAAGTGATAGAGGTCTATATAGGTTTGAAAGCAGATTTGCCAATCGCCAAAAAGTACATGGTCATCCGTTTCGCCATATGTATATTTCCATTTCGATTGATCTTTAGATTTTGCCCCCATCCATTTATTATATTCAGCCCAATCTTCAGAATATTTACGATAGGCCTCATTTTTGGTAAGTGCATAAGCTTCCATGTTTCCGGTATGGTAGGCAGCATGATCCCAAAAAGCGCGAACCTCTGGTTTATTATTGCTTTGCCAGTATACATTTGCCCTGTTGAGCATTTCAAGTACTTCTTCTTTATTTACCTTATTTTGCGCTTTAGCAGCGATAGTGGATAAGAAAAGCAGCAAAAAAAGATATTTATATAATTTTATTTTCATTAGCGTATTGGTTTAATGCCATTAACGGTTGGTATTACAGGTTTAATGGTGCCATCGGGATTAAATTCCATCTTATCAATGCACACTTCGCGGTTATAACCTGCGGCCTGGCCCATCGAAATCCCTTTTGGCCGGGTAAACCGGTGGTAAACCATATACCATTCATCTTTCCCGTTAACCTTAATTACACTGTTGTGCCCCGTACCATAAATGCCCTGTGCAGCATCTTTCGCCAGGATGAGGTTATGCTCCGGGATTGTTATTTTACCTGTAGGAGAATCAGAAAAGCCATAACGCACCCGGTAATTTTCGCTCCGGGTATCATCTTCCGACCATAAAAAATAATATTTACCCGCGCGGTAAAAAACCTCGGTTCCTTCTCTAAAGCCCTTGTTTGGTGTAATGATTTTAACCGCATTGGTATCAATCGAAATCATATCATCATTTAAAGGTGCTACAGCCATGTATCCATTTCCCCAATACAGGTAGCTTTTATTTGTTTTAGGATCGTTAAATACATCAGGATCTATCTCCTGGCCACCTTTAATTCCTTTAGGCTTACCCGAAATCAATGCCTTGCCACTATCTTTAAACGGACCAGTAGGGGCATCGGCAACCGCTACACCGATTTTTTGTGCCGCTGTAAAATAATAGAAATACTTATACACGCCATTTACCTTTTTCTCGGTAATGGTAGGTGCCCAGGCATTCCTTTTCGCCCAAGAAACATCTTTCTCCAGGTCTAATATCTTTCCTTCATCCTTCCAGTTTACCAGGTCGGTTGAGGAGAAACATTTAAAATAGGTACCACTCCAGTTGTTAAAACCATCGCTGGTGGGGTAAATGTAATACTTACCGGTTTTATTGGAATATAACACTTCCGGATCGGCATAATAGCCCTTTAACACAGGGTTATTGGCCACAGCAACGCTTACCGTGTAAGTTTTTGACTCCTGATTGGGAATTGTTACTTTAATTTTTTGCGGACCTTTAGAAAAATCCAGTTTACCTTTTGGATTAACACCGATCTGATTAAACTGACCAAACTGCGGATCAAAAGCCTTCAAATCAGTTCCATAATTTACCGGTAGATACAGTTTTTGATTTGTACTATCCAAAACAATATTGTTCTGATTGATGGATGCATTTAATGGGTTTTGCAAAACTGCTTCTGCGCTGTACCATTTGCTTAACAGGCGGTTTAACTCCTCCTGTTTAATCGGCATAACCGTTCCATGCCTGGGATGAAAATCCATCGAAATATCCTGATCCACCACGCTAAAATGCTCCAGATCTTTACTTTTAGTAAACTGGTAGCGGCCTTTCATGTACACATCATACATCAAAATATATCCTGCACCATTGTTCAATTTAAAAACGCCAGCACCCTCTACCGCATCTTTAGTTTGTTGCAGGTATTGATCCTGTAATACATAACCCTCAGTTAAGCTGGTAGAAACTGCTTTTTTTATGCCGTTACCATTGCCTTCTGTTTTAAAAAACAGGTTGTATTTTCCATTGTCGTAGATAATGTCGCCATCAATACAAGAGCCGTTGGTTGGACTATAAAAGAGTTGTTTTGGTGTTGTTTCAAGGTCGGTAAAATCGGCATTGGCATAAGCATAATAAATTTTATCAGGTGCATTACCATGTTTCATCGACCAATAAACCATGTATTTTTTTGTGGCTTTATCGTAAATGGTTTGCGGTGCCCAAACCCGTAACAAATCTTCGTTATCAGGAAAGCGTTTTTGAATATTTACCACGGCCGAAGTCCATTTAATCAGATCAGTGGATTTTAACAATACCATGGCCCGGTTCGAATCCCAGCCACTTGCCGAAACCATATCCGTTGCCACCATATAAAAGGTTTTGCCATCTTCGCCACGTAAAATATGTGGATCGCGCACACCGCCTGTACTGCTAATTTGCGCAGATGAAACAATTGGATTATTGTTATTTAAGGCCCTGAAACGATATCCATCGGTACTTACCGCAAAACGGATGGCCTCTTCTGCTTTGGTATTTCCGGTAAAATACGCAAATAAATATGCGGTGTTTTTGGTTTGCGCCTGTAGCAGTTGTACTGATAACAGCAACGTAACCGCCAGCAGAGCGAGTTTATTATTTATATGGGGATATTTCATTTAACGGGCTATTTTGCTATTTATAATTAGGTTTCCAATCCAATACCTGCACATTTGTTGGTGCCTGATCGGCTTTTCCTTCACCATCAACCTGGGTAACATTTTGCAGAAACAGGCTCAGTATCTTTTTACTTTTCCATAATTCGGTATCGTATGTGGGTTCCCATTCACCCATGCTTGTTTGAGAAAGGTCTTTAATGCTCCAATTATCTGATCCAAGTGCTTCATTTATAGCAACAGAAACTTTGTTGCCGCGCTCAGCATCCCTAAAAAGTAAACCCGCAGCATATTGTTTCCCTTTTGACCAAACTACAATCTGTGGCCTCGAAATCGGAATCTTTTTAGTACCCGTACCACTTAAACTGAATGCTGTTTTTCTAAATTTGAGGTTGCTCACCTTCCAATCGTCTCCGGTTTTAAAAACCAGGTGATATTGTGGTACGCTTTCATTCACATCATGCCAGTAACCAGCAATAAATACATTGCCTTTTGCATCAGCAAACATTGATGTTTGGTTAATGAGTTCGCTTTTTTGCGGAATTTTAAGTGCATATTCTGCATTGGCTGCTGTAATGGGCATAGCATACTTTTCGCCAGTAGATTTTAACCATGTTAAGCCACCATCGGTAGATTTTGCATAACACAAATCATGGTTGCTCGCCACATCAGGACTTTCGCGCCAAACCCACGATAAATGGATTGTACCAACCACATCTACAGCAACCTGCCAGTATGCATTGCGCTCCCCTTCTCCGTTAATCATCCCATCCTGTACCCTCGTCCACTTTTTGGTTTGCAAACTATACCGGTTAATCATCAGGTTTCCATTGCCCGATCCGCCATCACGGTAAAAGAACAACAAATCGCCATTGGCCAGTTTGTAAAACTCAGGGTAACTCACTTTATTTTCTTTAACCGAAAGCATCGGTTGTTTATTGCCTAAAGTGAGCGAGCCCGCAGAAACCGATTTGGCGTAATTTAGATTGTTGTTGTGCTGGCCCCAGGCAATATGTAAAAAACCATCACCATCAACCATAATACTGATTGATTTATGCGCATCAGTAGCATCGCCTTTATAAAGTGTGGTTTGCGTAATCCAATTGGCAGTGCCACTTTTCCGTTTCGCCAAAACAACATGTTGTGCGCTATCGTAGTAAGCAGCATATTGAAAACCTTTAAAAGTGACCAAAGCATTTTTACGGAATATAACGGTATTAACCGAGTTGTTGGCCCACCCGTTACCGGCAATGGTACTGAGTTGTGCATTTTGCGCAACACTGATGAAGTTTATGCCTATAAAAACGCAAATTAAAAATACACTTTTGGTGAGGGATGGATACATTATATGGTTTGGGGATGCTCGGTTTTTTACATTTGGTAATGCCGAAGTACCGAAATTTTTAAATTTTTTACAGGGGGTTAAATCATACTTTGCAGGGGGCGTATTAGCATAAGTGCCCTTTATAGCCTAAAATAGCGTAACTTTTATGTGGTAGCATTAATATTATAATATTTATGAAAACTTTTGCGGTGCTTTTTAATAAACTCAGATGGGGTAAGTTTAAACAGTTTTTGAAACTGCTCCCTAAAATATTTACTGTCGTTAATACCTACCCTAAAGGCAGCCTCATTAATGTTCAGGTTGGTATTGATCAGCAATTCGGCAGCCTTTCTTAACCTGATAAAACGGATAAAACCGTTAATAGACTGGCCTGAGGTTGCCTTAACTCTTTTGTAAAGGTTAGAATGGCTCATACCAAGTTCAGATGCTAATATTTTAACATTAAAACTATCTTCCATCAGGTTTTCCTCAATCAAAGTGATGCATTTTTGAAGGAAACCTTTATCCTCCTGAGAAACCTTATGGGCATCGGATTTTAAAGTAATTTCATTATAAAAATAAGATTGAAGATTGGTTCTGTTTTTAATAATGCTGTTAATTTTTGCCGTAAACAAATCTTTATCGAAAGGTTTGGTAATAAAATCATAAGCACCCACTTCAATTCCGCGGAGTTTTACTTCAGGACTAGGGTCTCCTGTTAACAATATTACCGGGATGTGGCTTAAAGCCGAATCTTCTTTAATTGCTTTGCAGAGTTCTATACCATTTAATCCATCCATGTTTACATCAGAAATTACAATATCAGGTAAATATTCTTTGCAAAGTTTTAATCCTTCGGTACCATTTGCGGCACGGTATATTTTAAAGTTATCCTGAAAGATATGTTTAATGTAATCGATAATCTCAGGGTTATCATCAATAATTAAAATCGAATGCAGATCAGAAATCAACAGTTCCAGATTGCCTACATTTTCACTGTCGCTACTTTCGGCCTCCTCCTCCTGGGCAATCAATTCGTTTACGTAGGTTAATTCGTTTTGAAAAACTACCCCCTGTTGCAGGTTAGGCTCACCCACCGGAATATCAATCAAAAATATGGTTCCTTTGCCCTGGTTGGAGCGGAACGATATTTTTCCCTTATGCAGCTCCACAAAGTTTTTGGCCAGGTATAAACCAATTCCAAAACCCATTTTTAACGATTCGTTAGACATTACCTTATAAAACTTATCGAATAACTTTTCTCCAACATGTACAGGAATGCCCGGCCCGCTATCGCTTACCTCAACCTGCACGCGCATGCCCACCGTTTTAACACTAAACTTTACAAAACCGCCTTTTGGTGTAAATTTCAATGCATTAGAAAGCAGATTGAAAAATACAATTTCAAGTTTATCCTTATCGGCAAAAATATCAAGCTCCAATTCATCACATTCAAAAGTATAATCGATGTGGTTTTGCTTGGCCAGGTAATTAAAACAGAGAAAAATTTCGTGGGTAAACTTGTAGAGGTTAATCCGTACAATTTTTAACACATCGTTTTCGCTTTCCGTTTTTCTAAAAAGCAATAACTGATCTACCAAACTGAGTAAACGCCTGGAGTTGCGGTAAACCACATTCAAATCATTTTTCTCCGGCCCGGCATCCTTTTTAGTAATAATATCTTTAATCGGGTTCACAATTAAGGTTAAGGGAGTTCGGAGTTCATGAGAAATATTGGTAAAAAAATTCAGCTTTTTCTCGTTTAAATCCTTCTCCCGCTCCATTTTAAGGTTGGTTATTTCTACCTCATGTTTTAATCTCCGCTGGCGGTTGCGGTAAGTTTGAAAAAGGTAAAACAAAGAAGAACCCAAAATAACGTAGAAGGTATAAGCCCACCAGGTGCGGTACCATGGCGGTAAAATTTTGATGATTACCACCTTTTCGTTATCGCTCCAGGCCCCTTCCGTATCGGTACTTTTAATGTGCAATTTATACTGCCCTTCATTTAACCTGGAGTAATAGGCCGTACTCAATTTATTTACATAATTCCAATCCCTATCCCATCCTTCCAGGTAGTAGGCATAAGAAATCTGCTCCTGAAACGAAAATTCGATCGCCGCATAATCCACAGAAATTACTGCGGCACTGTAAGGTATCTCTATCTTCGCTAAGTTTACCACCGATATGTTTTTGTATCCAGAATCCTGATCGAGGGGAATATTGTTGATCCTAAAATCGGTAAGCACCATTTTGGGTGTGCGTTTATTCTTTTTAATGTGATCTGGCGAGAAGAGGTTGAAACCGCCAATGCCACCAAACAAAAAGTTGCCATTGGCAAGCTTTAAAGCTGCATTATAATTAAACTGGTTGCTTTGCAAACCATCGGTAGCATAATAATTTTTAAAGGTATGGTGTTTTACATCAAATTTAGATAGCCCATTATAGGTACTGCACCATAAATTACCAGCCCCATCCTGCAGAATATTAAGCACCGAATTGCTCGGTAGTCCGTCGCTTTGGATATAGCGTTTTATTTTTTTGTTTTCAGGGTTGAAAAGCAATAAGCCACCACCCTCAGTTCCGATCCAGATCTGGTGGTTAAAATCTTCCTGAATGGCCCGGATTGCAAAATTGATCTTGGTATACTCGTGCTTCCTATTTACAGGATCAATTTTAATCAGTTGTGTATAGTTACCAGCCCAAAGCCTGCCTTTGGCATCCTGGAATAATGTATGTATATCTTTTAGCTGATGATCAAAAAGCTCGAATTTATCAGTGCTTTTATTGTATCGGTACAGTGCGCCACCTTTGGTAGTACCTGCCCAGATGTTTTGCTGTTTATCCTGATAAAGTTTCCAGATGTTGATATCATCAACCCCCTTAAAAGTATTGTAACAGTTGTAATGAACAAATTTTTTGGTGGTTTTATCAAAACGGTCTATCCCGCCGCTAAAGGTAGCCACCCAGGTATTCCGATCCGAATCGCTTAAAATACTCGTTACAAAATTACTTGTTAAAGAATTGGGATCGCTGTTTTTTGCATAATTGGTAAAGGTATTCAGCTTCTTGTTCCAAACACTTAAACCGCCGCCATCAGTGCCTATCCAAATGTTATTGTATTCATCCTCACTGAATGAAAGTACGAAATTGTTAATGAGCGAATTGCTTTTTAAAGGATCATGTTTGATAGTACTAAACTGCTCGCTTTCCTGATCAATGATGTTTACCCCACCGCGTAAAGTAGCAATCCATTTTCTCGATTCACGGTCTTCATATACCTGCGCAATGGAGTTGCTGCTTAATAAACTTTTTTCTTTACCGGCCGATAAATAATTGATTTTATGGGTTTTTGTATCATAAACCGTAATTCCACCCCCGTCTGTAGAAATCCATAACTTTTGTTGTTTATCAACCAAAAGGTTCATGATGTTCTCATTGCCAAGATGCTGGTTAAAGCGGGTTAAAGTTCCATTAACGGTTTCAAATTGATAAAGGCCGCGCTCCGTTCCAACCCATATATTTTGCTTATCGCCTTTTGTAATACTGGTTACCGAACGCAGTGCCGCATTTACCAAACGGAGGGTATTTTTGCCAGGATCGAACCGGCACAAGCCTACATCTTTAATAAAAAGCCAAAGCGTTTGCGCTTCATCAACATACAAGGCTTTAACAGAGAAGTCGCTGTTTTTTCCGAAAGGAATGCGCTGAGCAATTTCACTGTCTTTTTTAAGCATAAACAATCCCTTTTCATCCGTAGCAACGTAAACCACTGTAGCCTTACTAACCGCAATAGAAGTGATGGCATAACTTACCTCGTTTTTTTTCCCTTTTTCTTCATAAATAAGCTGATGAAATTTAGAATCGGCATAATCATAGTATGAAATTCCCTTTTGTGTACCTACCCATACCCGGTTTTCCGCATCGCCGTTAAGTACCGTAATGTGGTTGTTTACCAAAGAATGCTCGTCGCCCCAACCATTTCTGAAAACTTTAAAATGGTAACCATCGTAACGGTTCAAGCCATCGTAGGTACCCATCCACATAAAGCCAAAACGATCAAGGTATAAGGAGTTTACCACGTTATTAGACAGTCCGTTTTCTACCCCCAGATATTTAATCGGAATAGTTGAAGGCTGGGCAAAACACATACCTCCATACATCCATGCGATAAGCATAAAACATACGGAAATCTTTTTTAGGTTAAACATAGGAGAACAGTACTGGCATATACTTGGTATGAAACGAATATACATATTTTCCTAAAACTGTTACATGGACGTTTATTTAGGATTTAATAGTAAAAACCATGAAATTTCTCCTACAAGGAGTATTTGAGACGGTATTTCTTAAGTTTATAATCAGGATCGCTTAATAAAGTAAATGATTATAAAGTGGTGCTGAATAAGCTGATGCATTAAACATGGGCTATTTAATATCCGAATGACCGAGATGCTTTGAAGGATTTACCTCATCGCGGATAAGCTGTTTCAGCTCTTTAATTTCGGGGAATCGCTGCATTTCTTTCCTATCGAAGATGAGCTTTTCGCCAACCAATACAGTAAAAACACCAGATGTTTCGCTTGGCATTAAAACCACTCCCTTTACCTCATCAACAAAAGTGGTTAAAATTTCCTGTGCCATATATGCCGAACGTAACATCCACCCGCATTTAGGGCAATAAGTGATACTGATGAGTGGTTTTTCCATTGTAGTATTTTTACACAAGTTACAAAAAATGGTGAAAGAGGTAAATTGGAAGGGACTGCAAGTATAAAACTATTAATTTTCTTTTTGACACAGTTTATTGAACAGACCCGAACTACCTACTGCGACTTCAGAACTATCTACTGCGACTTCAGAACTATCAACTGCGACTTCAGAACTATCTACTGCGACTTCAGAACTACCTACTGCGACTTCAGAACTATCTACTGCGACTTCAGAACTACCTACTGCGACTTCAGAACTATCTACTGCGACTTCAGAACTATCTACTGCGACTTCAGAACTATCTACTGCGACTTCAGAACTATCTACTGCGACTTCAGAACTATCAACTGCGACTTCAGAACTATCTACTGCGACTTCAGAACTACCTACTGCGACTTCAGAACTACCTACTGCGACTTCAGAACTATCTACTGCGACTTCAGAACTATCTACTGCGACTTCAGAACTATCTACTGCGAGTATAGAACTAGCTACTGCGGCCGTTGTAGAAACTTGGTGATAGCTAATCCAAAGATCTCTCCACTACGGTCGAGATGACGGATGAATGCGTCCCCTCATAGTTTGAAAAGAATCAACTTACGGATGCCTGAATCTGCGCTTCGCCATTTGAACCTCGCTATATGCTCCCTGCTATCCGGCATAGGAAATGATGGAAGGAGAAAACGTTAAAGCTTTATCAATACCTTTCCTTCCATAGTTGCATTGAGGCAGCACACACTTTCCGCCCCCTTCGGCGGAACTTGTGCTGACGACCAAAAAGCTTTAACGAATTTATCAGACATCAGTTCCAAGCCTTGGGTTTATGTATTGGTAGTTGTTATTTTTATAGGTAGTCATGCTTTCGCTGCGCTCAGGTTTGTTACTTTTGGGCCAAGCCAAAAGTAAGAGCCCCCTCGGCGGCGGTGAGCCGAGGCAAGCCCGAGCGGAGCGAAAATATAGCAAAGTGGCCAAAATAGCGACCGCATTACGATTCCCGCATGCGCGAGAATGACGACCGTGTTAGAAACATTACAACAAAGATTGCTTCGGCTCGCTCTCTCCCTGCCTCGCAATGACGAATTTATATAGATAGTAAATCCAAAGATCTCTCCACTACGGTCGAGATGACGGATGAATGCGTTCTCTAATAGTTTGAAAAGAATCAATTTACGGATGCCCGAATCTGCGCTTCGCCATTTGAACCTCGCTATCTCCTCCCTGCTCCCTGCTATCCGGCATAGGAAATGATGGAAGGAGAAAACGTTAAAGCTTTATCATTACCTTTCCTTCTATCGTTGAATTGAGGCAGCACACACTTTCCGCTCCCTTCGGCGGGACTTGTGCTGACGACCAAAAAGCTTTAACGAATTTATCCGACATCAGTTCCAAGCCTTGGGTTTATGCCTTGGTGTTTGTTGTTTTTATAGGTAGTCATGCTTTCGCTGCGCTCAGGTTTGTTACTTTTGGGCCAAGCCAAAAGTAAAAGCTCTTCGGTGGCCAACCGAGGCAAGCCCGAGCGGAGCGAAAGCATTACGATTCCCGCATGCGCGAGAATGACGACCGTGTTAGAAACATTACAACAAAGATTGCTTCAGCTCGCTCTCTCCCAGCTTCGCAATGACGAATTTAACGCATTCCCTGCATCATGCTATTGAACCTCGCTATTTGAATTATGCTATCTCCTCCATGCTATCCGGCATAGGAAATGATGGAAGGATAAAACATTAAAAGCTTTATCGTTAGCTTTTATTTCATCACTGAATTGAGGCAGCACACACTTTCCGCCCCCTTCGGCGGAACTTGTGCTGACGACCAAAAAGCTTTAACGAATTTATCCGACATCAGTTCCAAGCCTTGGACTTTTGTTACTTTTGGGCCAAGCCAAAAGTAAGAGCCCTTCGGTGGCTAACCGAGGCAAGCCCAAGCGGAGCGAAAACATAGCGAAAGCATTACGATTCCCGCATGCGCGAGAATGACGGCCGTGTTAGATGATTATTCCGAACAAAGTACACCACATTCCGAGGCATAGTGCACCAGTTTGGTTCTGGCTTTAGCACTAACTTTAAACCATATCACTTTTGGACAAAGCGATATTCTGTAAACTTAATGATTTTTTTTATTTCTCATGGATTTGCCCGTAAGTGCAATTCTGTGAGCAGATGCTGACAGTCTGTCCATAATTGCATCTGCAAGTGTGGGTTCATCTATAAAGTTATACCAGTTATCCACTGGCAGCTGCGAGGTTATTATTGTCGCACCGTTGCCATATCTATCCTCCAGAATATCGAGTATTGCAATCCTGGCATCATTGCTCAGGGGCTTAAGCCCGAAGTCGTCTAATATCAGTAGCCTGTTTGAGGATATCCCCTTAATCCATCGGAGGTAAGTTCCATCGAGCCTTGCCTGGGCAAGAGCATCCAGAAACTTATTCATACTGAAATATAGTGTACGGAATCCAAGTAGGCAGGAACTGCGTCCCAGTGCACAGGCGAGGAAACTTTTGCCGCACCCGGTAGCGCCCGTAATTAGCACATTTTCACCACGTTCAATAAAAGTGCCGTCCGATAGTCTTAGTACCTGTTCACGGGTAATGCCACGCTCGGAGGTACAGAGTATATCTTCGGGAAGTGCATGATACCTGAGCTTACTGAACCTGAGATATTTTTCTGTTCTTGCATGCTCACGGTACTCGATTTCTGCCTGGATAAGCATAGCGAGCATTGAATGTGGGTCTTGGATTTCGTGTACTGGCAATTGTAGTGTTGCCTCATAGCGCCTGGCCATTCCGCTGAGCCTTAGGCTTTTCATCTGCTCTGCTGTGTTCTGTGTATTCATATTGATCTTTATTAATTGGTTTTGTATGCTTCGGCTCCTCTCACGTTCTGGTGTAGTGGTGTCTTATATTCTTTCTGTTCTGTTTCCTTGACCATGTCCATATTATTGTCAAGGATGTTTTTTATTACAGTGTATTTAAACCTGTGCCCGGTGAGTGCTCTTTTGCAGGCAGCTTCCATTCTTGCCGCCCCGTAGGCTTTCAAGAGCCGCATCAGTCCAGCGCAGCCAGCATATGATTGATGGATGACGGGATTGCTCTGCATCAGCTTTTGAATAAAGTCATAAGTGTTCTGACCCGCTTTTTCAGCCTGTTTCAGATAATATTCAGGGTCCCATCCCTTTTCATCTGAGAAAGATTGGTGAGCTTCAGGCATATGTTCCCTTACCGTGGTAAAATGGTGTTTTCTGAAACTCCGGACGTGTATGGCAATCCGCGTGCAATTATGGAAGATCTCAACGCTGTCCATAGAATATGATATCCTGACCTCTTTGCCGATATACCTGAAGGGAACGCTGTAATAGTGCCAGTCTTCACCTACAACAACATGATAGTTCTTCTGAACTTTTGCCTTGGTATAGTGCTGGATAAAGAAAGATGATTCGGGAAGTGGTTGTAAAAGTGCGGACTCATTATTGTGGAATAGCTCATAGCGGCTGAAACTCTTGCGTTGAAAACTAAGCTGGTGATGTTCATTGAGCTTAATCCTGATTGCCTCATTCAATTCCTTAAGGCTGTAGAAGGTCTGGTTCCTAAGTTTCGCATAGATGCGCATATAAGCTATCCTCACAAAGTTCTCTATGCTTGGTTTATCCTTTGGCTTGTACGGGCGTGCAGCAAAAAGCGCAATCTTATTATGGTTGGCCCATTGCTCCAGCATCTCGGTAAAGACAGGTTCATACTTTGAGCTTTTGGATACCCACTGCCTCATGTTATCCGATTTTACGCCTTTGGGCACACCACCGATATAGATGAGTGCTTTGTTCAATGCTGATACAACCTGGGGTAACTTCGCATCCACAAGCGCTTCCACATAACCGTAACCGCTAAAGGGAAGAATGGCAAGAAAAACCGGACAGCTAACGAGTTCTCCTGTAGAAGTATCCAGATAATGCAGTGGCGCACCGGCAAAATCTACCTGCATCATCTCAGCTGGCTTATGCTCAAAATGCATAACGGCCTTCGAGGCACGGTTATGTTCCTGCAGCAGATCACAGAATCTGGAATATTGAAACCCTTCCGGATAATTGGTAATATACTCTTCCCACAGCAATAACCTGGTTACGCCTTCTTTGGAGGCGAGCTGTTCATTGTGATATTCCAGATGTTCAAGAAAATGAACCCGCCTGGGGTCAGCATCCTCCATTACCTCTTCCTTTACAAGGCCAAGAATCTCATCGATATCCCTATCGGAGAGCTTTAGCAAGCCATCAAAGGTCAAACCCGTCGATCTGAACTTTTCCAGGTAACTCGCGATCGTACGCCTGTTGACCCGTACCTCTTTCTCTATTTTCCGTTGGGAGACACCCTGATCCAGGAAAATGAGTATCTGTCTAATCTTATTCATGCTGAGCAGTTTGTTCGCCATATCTAAAGGGGTAAGCTTGATGCTTACCAAACCTATATAATTGACGGGTTAAACTATGCCCAATTGCGTGATATGGTTAAATATAGTGGTGCAGTATGTGTCGGAATGGCAGAGAAAAATAATCCTGAAATGAACCAAAAATGGTGCACTTTGCCTCGGAATATTTTATTACCTCAAACAAAAACTGGTGTACTTTGGCTCGGAATGACTGGTGTACTATGCCTCGGAATGGGTGGTGTAGTATGGGTCGGAATATCCAGTTAGAAACATTACAACAAAGATTGCTTAAGCTCGCTCTCTCCCAGCCTCGCAATGACGGATTTAACGCATTTCCTGCATCATGCTATTTGCACCTCGCTATTTGAACCTCGCTATATGCTCCCTGCTTCCGGCATAGGAAATGATGGAAGGAGAAAGCGTTAAAGCTTTATCATTACCTTTAATTACATCGTTGAATTTGAGGCAGCACACACTTTCCGCCCCTTCGGCGGAACTTGTGCTGACGACCAAAAAGCTTTAACGAATTTATCCGACATCAGTTCCAAGCCTTGGACTTTTGTTACTTTTGGGCCAAGCCAAAAGTAAGAGCCCTTCGGTGGCTAACCGAGGCAAGCCCGAGCGGAGCGAAAACATAGCGAAAGCATTACGATTCCCGCATGCGCGAGAATGACGGCCGTGTTAGAAATTTACAACAAAGATTGCTTCGTCGGCTGAAAAAGCCTTCTCGCAATGACGAATTTATACGTCCCCTTCACGTTTTAAACACAGCATAAAAAGTGCTGAAATAAATCCGATAGCTATCGGATCAGCATGACGATCGCCTTGGGAATAGGGGCAAAAAAATATTTAAAACATGGTCATCATATTACGATTCCCGCATGCGCGGATATGACTACCAAAAAAGTCATACTATAAAACCCTTCAATACCAAACCATCACCTCCTCTTCTCTCGATCAGGCTTAAAAATAATATAGAAAACAAATATACCTGCCAATAAAAATATAATCCCTAAAATTAAATTTGCCCTGTCGTCCATACCTAAACAACACCACTATTAATGAATAGTTGAGAATTATATACAACCTGAGAGGGTAAGCTAGACTGATAACTGAACAAAATGAACTAAACAACTGCTTACATAAACTGTTGTCAAAATAGAAAAGGGTAACCATATCCATAGTTACCCCTTTCTAATTACTCCCGTGTTAGAGGAATTATAATTACATTTATTAAGCACTTTTTGTTTGCTTCATCTAGATCATCATACATCGTTGGTCTGAAAATAAATACACGCTTATTTATCTTTTAATGGAATCTTAAACCAGAATACAGAGCCCTCACCTTCTTTACTGTTTACCCCAATTTGACCTCCATGGCGCTCTACAATTTCTGCTGAAATATATAATCCTAAACCAAGACCAGAAAAACTATAAGAAGAAGCTTCCACACGGAAAAAACGATCGAACACAAACTGCGATTTATCCTGAGGGATACCAATTCCAAAATCCTGTACCGAAATCATCAGGTAATTACCTTCTGTTTTGGCCTGCACAATAATTTTATCAGCATCTGGCGAATATTTAATCGCGTTAGACATAAAATTGCTTAGCACCTGCTCAATACGGTTTCGGTCCGCATGCACCTCAACATCAGTAATATCCTGAATAATGTTATGTCCATGCATACTTTCCTGTAAACCATCAATAGCATCTTCAATAACACCCGCAATGTTAAAATCAGAGAAATTGAAAGTCATTTTACCAGCCTGTATTTTAGTTACATCCAATAAATCCTCAACAAGGGCAGTCAGTTTTCCAATCTGGCGGTTTGCTTTATCTACAAACTCATAAATTTTCTCAAACTTCTGTTGTTCAGCCATTCGCAAAGCAAACTGCAAAAAGCCTTTAATGCTCGTAATCGGTGTTTTTAATTCATGACTGGCAATACTCATAAACTCATCCTTACGGTGCATCAGTTCTTTGGTAGCCTGTTGCGCTTTCATTAAATCGGTTACTTCAAACCCAAAGAAAGCGATCCCGTCAATTACCCCATGATCAGAAAAAACCGGGTTTAAAATAATGTCAAACCATTTTTCTACTACATTACCTGTTGCATTGTTTACCTGTTCAATCCGGTAAGCGTTAGCCACATAAGTTTCGCCGGTTTCCAATACGTTTTTCTCTATTTCCAACAACTCAGGCGATTCGAATTTAGAACCACTTCCAATTCTTGATCTCCCGATATAATCGGTACCGCCATCAAAGGTTTTAAAAGCTTCGTTAACAAATTCGTACTTAAGATCTTTCCCCTACGGATGGTAATTAATGCCGGAGCATTTTTAAAGATACTGTAAAACTCATCTTGCTGTTTTTTGATCAGCTTTTGCAGTTCACTCCGTTTTTTCTCTGTATGTTTTTGTTTCGTGATATCGATTACATAGGTTACTGCACCATTCACAACTTCTTCATCCAATAAAGCCGAACCAACCAAAACATCAACAGGGGTGCCTGATTTAGTGAGGTATTGTTTTTCGAACGGCGGACAAAAGCCCTCTTCCTTTAACAATTTAGCTGATATATTACTAATCGGTAAGAAAGATTCAGGTGTGATTTGCCTCCAATCGATATTTCCATCTTCGAAATCAGACCGCGAATAACCCAATAGCTTCAAGAAAATATCGTTTGCATCTTCAATTCTTCCGGTTTCAATATCGCTGAACAAAATGCCAATCACATTTGATTCGAAAATTTTCCTGAATTTACGTTCTGTAGAATTCAATTTCACCTCTGTATCAACCAGTTTTGAAATATCTACTATAGAGCCCACCATACGATAAGGCGTTTGCAGATCATCGAGCAAAATACTCCCACGATCAAGCAATGTAGCATAACTTCCATCAGCTTTTTCAAGGCGGTATTGGGCTGTCCACTGGGTTTCGTTGTGGTTTATAGCATCGTAAACACTATTTTTAACACGTTCCCTATCTTCCGGATGAATTTTATCAAACCAAAATGCAACACTTTCCGTTTGCAGCTCTTTCGGATAACCAAACATTAAAGTAAAATTATCGCTGCGCCACATGGTATTATGTGCCAGGTTCCAATCCCAAATGGTATCGTTGGTGGCATGTGATACAAGATTGAAACGTTCTTCACTTTCTGAAAGTTTCATTGTACGCTCCTTCACCTTCAATTCGAGATCGGTGTTAAGTTGGCGCAGGTTTTCCCGCGTACCTAAAAGTTCGTTATAATTCTTTTTCAGCTTATGTTCGGCCAACTTTTGCTGACTGATATCGGTTATTGTCGCTACAAAACCATCAGACATTTTTACGGCAATTAACTGGCACCATTGCTCTTTAGAAAACTGAAGCTCTATTTCGAGCACCTTACCGTTTTCTACCACTCCAACATATTTGTTAAAAAGATTACTAACCGTAAGCTCAGGAATCAATTTCATTATCCTTGCACCAGTTAGCTCTGATTTTGTTTTCTTTAAAATAGTTAAAGCAGAATCGTTGAAGGTGCTGCACTCAAAATCGATAATGAAATGTTTGGCATCCCTAACCGCTTTAAATGCTAAAATACCATTCAAACTTGCATTAAAAACACCGCTGATGATGTTGTTAAGCTCGGTAATTTTAGAAATATCCACAAAAGAAATCACCACACCATCTGCCCGCTTATCTTTTCTTAAATAAGGCATCACCCGCATCAGGCAGCGTGTATTGTTTTTCAGTTGCACCTCCTTTTCAATCACATGCCCGTTCAGCAACACCTTTCTAATGTCGCCGGTAAGGTTTTCAGCTTTAATGTTATTCGAAATATGCTCTATCGAACGGCCTATATCAGCCTCAATAAGGTTTACCATACTTATTGCCGCAGGGTTAAATTTGCGGATAAACATGCCTGAATCCAGAAAAATCTGTCCGATATCAGTACTCCTGAAATAATTGTCCAAATCATCATTTAGCTCAATCAGTTCTTTGATTTTTAACTGGTGTTCAGTATTTAAGGTATGCAGTTCTTCGTTTAATGATTGCAGTTCCTCATTGCTCGATTGCAGTTCTTCATTGGCAGAAAGCAGTTCTTCGTTGCTCGATTGGAGTTCCTCATTTGTGGTTTCCATCTCTTCTACAGCCATCTGTAGGTTAGAGCGGGTTTCGTTCAGTTCCGCTTCGAGCTCAAATACATATTCAGAATGCGTTGCATCATGGAAACCAGGCACGGCAGATTCATCCCTGTCGGCAACAATTTCTAAAAGATGCTCTGCAAAAACAACCATCGTGAAACCATTGGTATGATCTGTGGATGCAGGCACTATGGAAATATCCACAAAAACATCTTCAGCACCCTGCTTAAAGCGAATCTTTTTTAACTCTATTTTAATGTTTTCTTTCCAAACTTTTCTTAAACCCGTATTGATTACAATAGATACCTCACGCGGTACCATTTTTAAAATATTAAGTTCGATACTTTGCTCAGGCAAGGATAAATATTTGCGGTAGTCGCCAACGGCATCCTGCATTATGTACCCTTTATCAATAAATACCGCAACATAACCAAGATCTGATGAAAGAAAATCGGCCAAACGTTTTTCCAATGGACTTTGAATTGCTTCGGTAATACTTCCTTTTTTACGCTCCTGGCCCAGGGCAGTTTTAGCACCCGTATTGTAAGTATTATACGTAGAATAGTTGATTTTTCCGGTTTTCTTATAAATTTTTGATTTACTCGAAACTTCTGTTAAGCCGGCCTTCATAGAAGAAGCCGTTTCACTCGATCCAAGAAAAAGGTATCCGTTTGGTAAGAGGGAGAAATGGAAAATCGAAAGTATTTTTTCCTGAAGGATGCTATTTACATAAATTAGCATATTTCTGCAGGTAACCAGGTCATTTTTAATAAAAGGAGGCGATTTAATTACGTCATGTTTGGCAAAAACCACCTGTTTACGCAAGCTGGCCACTACGCTAACAAATTTTCCTTCCTGTATAAAATACTTTTTAAAAAGTTTAGCCGGTATCTCTTTCTTTACCGAAATCGGGTATTGTCCTTTCGAAGCAATTTCGATGCTTTTCTCGTCAATATCAGAAGCAAATATTTTAATATCAATCTTTTTACCCGATCGCTCTACGCAATCGTTTACAAGAGCAGCAATAGAATATGCTTCCTGCCCGGTACTACAGGCACAAACCCAGATTTTAATTACATCACCATCTTCCTTACGGTTAACGATATCCTGAATGGCAAATTCATTAAGTTGCGCAAAAGCCTGGTCATCTCTAAAAAATTTAGTTACACCAATAAGAAAATCCTGAGCTAAAATTTTTACTTCTTCAGCATTGCTGCGCAAAAAATCAACATAACGATCGAGCTTTTTTATGCCCCGTTCATTCATTCTCCGGCCAATACGCCTGATGATGGTTGGGGTTTTGTAAAGGTTAAAATCATTGCCGCTACTGTTATGCACAAGTTTAAACACCTCATCAAGCAGTTCTTCATTAATTTTGCCGTTTTCGAGCACCTTAACAGGCTCTTCATTTACATAGCTAAAAAGTTCTTCCTGCATCCGCGAAGGGATCATTACATGATCGGTATTGCCTGATGCGATGGCAGAATTAGGCATGCCATCAAATTTGGCAGAAGATGGATCCTGAACGATAACCATCCCTCCGTTTTCTTTTATACTTTGTATGCCTTTTGTGCCATCAGTACCTGTACCTGAAAGGATTATGGCAATGGCTTTCTCTTTTTTATCTTTTGCGAGGGTATGTAAAAAATGATCAATAGCGGTATTAGGAGCTTTAATCTGCGATTTCTCTGCAAGTCTGAGCCTACCCTTAACCAAAGTCATTAGTTTATTATTTGGAATGATATACACACAATCCTGTTGAATAGCCATATCATTTGCAGCTTCGAACACCTTCATATGGGTGTGTTTACCTACAAGCTCAACCAGTAAACTTTTATAATCTGAAGAAAGGTGTTGGATTACGACAAACGAGAAACTCGAATTTGCCGGCATGTGATCAAAGAATTCGTGAATAGCTTCCAAGCCCCCGGCCGATGCGCCAATGGCAACAATATATTTGTCGTAACGCTTATTTAATACCAGTTCTTGCTTTTCCTTTTCCTGCTTGTTGTCCATTAAGCTAATTATAAAGTTGCTTTGTTCTAAATTCAAATATAAAATTCCTCAACGATTCTGCTATTTCCAGCTCATTATTATGCCATGGTAATGATTGGCCATATACAGTTTGCAGCCAGAGGTTAAACGAATTTCTTGGATGATAGTTTTTACCATCTTTATCAAAATTAATTACCTGTTCAGGATCGCCGCCCCACTTGATCTGCTGGATAACCTCCGGCCTGAAACAGATTATATAATCGCCATTTCTGCCATCAATAGGGATTACGAGAATCCCGCTTCCCAGTTTTTCGTAAGCTTTTGCCTCTTCATATTGGCCGCTCAGCTGATCGCTGAAATACACTTTTTCAATTCCTTTTCCTTCAAGCCAGAGCATCAGGTTATAAACCTCACTTTTATCGGGTATATCGCCACGCGATTCGATCCGGTTACCGATTTTTACCACAACGCCACCTGCACTAAACAAAGAAAGAATGTTTAGGTTTTCATCTTCCAGCAAACCTTCAATAATATCATCTTTAGCATAAATAAGATCCGTAACTGAAGTTCTTTTCTCAAGTCTCAATGCCGATTCCTGATAATCTTCCTGGTTTATGATAGCGGTAATCCGGTTGGAAATTTCTACCGAAAGCCATTCAAAAATATAACGCATATCCACATTTGGATGTTTTGGTTCGATGTGGTGGCAGGAAATTAAGCCCCAAAGTTTACCATCACGCAGCACCCTGATAGACATTGACGCGCTAACATTCATATTTTGCATATACTCCAGATGCACTGATGCCACACCACGCAGGTTGCAATCAGATAAATCGATAAATGCATTGGATATAGGGTTGATAACCGGGAATAACCTAAAGGCTTTATATGCCCTGTTGGAAATTAGCCTGAAGGGGTTTTTAAGGTAAAGGGCCCTCGCCTGCTTTGGTACATCAGAAGCTGGAAAAGTTTGCCCAAGATAACTTTCCAGCTCACCAGAAATTTCCTCCGCAATTACCGTCCCGTTCCAGGCAGCATCAAACTGATACATTCTTATGCCATCAAAGCCCGAAACTTTACGCAATTGCTTAATGGCAACACTACACACTTCCTCAAGCGTAGCTGCACTTTCCATCGCCGATATAAACTGCCTTACTTCTTGAAAAACATCCGAAAAACTTTTTTGTCCATCCGTTGAAGCCGCTTCTATTTCCAATAAGGTAAAATCTTTTTTTATGTGAATCAAACCGTCAAAACGCAGTTGTTTGCCTTCAATATCCGAGCTTAGTGTAATTGGAATCCTATCCTTGGCATCACCCCTAATCAATTTCGCAATCTGATCTACATCCTGTTGGCTAAACCATGATGACAAATGCTTATTCACCATTTGTGCCGGTACCTGGTTGGTAACTTCGACTAGGTTTTCACTCAGTTGAATAAGATTTAATGTTTTATTATCCAATACGAGGAGGTATCCATAATCCTGGATAGAATTGATGTGGTGAATAGGTAAATTTCCGCAGAACTCTGCATCATAGTTTCTTTTATCTGACATTTCTGACTATCTTTTTGAAGGAAATCCAATGCTCAGGGAAAGCAGAAGATTTCATTTCTCAACAATTATACTGCCAACTAAATTGGCATTTGGCGTAAAGCCGATTAAAATTACCTTTATTGAAGCATTACACAGCTAAAATATAGATTGATGCCTTTAATGAAAGAAAACCAATAAAAATAATACTCAACATACAACCAAAAGGAATATCATTTTAACCAAGCGGTAAAGCAAGGCAATAAAATTAAATAAGTTTACCCAAACAACCCCTTATTTGTCTGTAATGACCATCAAAATTAAAACGATAGCATGTAATTTAGGACATATTTTTTCAATATGAACAGAGATACCTTAACAGCAAGCATTACCATAAACCAACCAATCGATCTGGTATGGAAAGTATGGAATGAACCAGAGCACATTGCCAAATGGAATGCACCTGCTTACGAGTGGGTAAACAAGAGCATTGAAAATAACCTCAGCCTGGGCGGATGCTTTTTGTACGTTATGGCCAAAAAAGATGGCAGTGAAAATTTCGAATTCAGAGGCACCTATACTGAGATTATTGAACATCAGCGCATTGCCTATACATTGGATGATCATAGAAAAAGCCTGATCATTTTTGAAGGGAATAACCTGGTAACACTTACCGAGATTTTTGAACCCGTTGCAAATCTTGATCTTAAAATGCAACAGGAATTTTGCCAGTCGGGGCTTAATCAGCTTAAAGCTTATGCTGAGCAACTATAACAGGCTTCTTTTTAGTTTTCTTTCTCTTTTTTAACCAGATGATAAAACCTGTAATGGGTAAACTAGCTGCAATTAAAGCAGCCAAAAAGGAAAGTATTTTATTCGGCAATCCAAGGAGCCTGCCAGTGTGCAGATCATAATTGGTAGCCTCTATCAAGTCGGCACCGTTAAAATCCTTATAGAGTTTGGCCCTAGTCATAGCACCCGTAGCTTCTTCGTAAAAAAAGGTATTTTGGTTTCGTGCCCATCGATAAGGATAAACCATTCTTAACCGCAATTCACCTTTACCACGCAGCGAAAAACTGGTAGAAACCGCACCTGGATACTTGGCTTTAGCATCAGTATAAATTTTATTGTACCGTACAGGTATCGGATCAATTTGTAGGGGTTTGGCAGCAACAATAGCCTTCCCCTGACTTAATTTACTGCCTGTAAAAAAACTTGCTGCATTTTTTACACCCTTAAAGGCAAAATATAAACCACTTAAAGCAGTTACCAATAGTATTACAGATGCATAAAAACCCAGCACATTATGCAAATCGTAATTGAGCCTTTTAAAAGAGGCTTTCCTTTTAATGGTTAAAGATTGTTTTAGCAAACGCATTTGCCCGGGGAACCAAAGTATGAGCCCCGTTATCAGCATCAGCACAAAAATAACCACCGACCACTGCATAATAAATTGCCCGGTTTTACCCAATAATAGCGAAGTATGAATATGCTCAACAGTTTCCAGCCAATCTTCACTTCCCTTTTTTACCAAAGCGGCATTGTAAGGATTAAAATAATAAACCTTACCCTTTTTACTCGTTAGCTCTACCGTAGCATTTGGCAAAGCATCCTCAATCCTGATCAACCTTAGGGGATCTTTAGGCGAAAGTTTATCGAAACTCCAAATAACTTTATCCAAGCCTATAAAAGGTTTCGGCTGAGCTTTTACATATCGGAAATCTTTTTGGGTAGCTTCCCTGATTTCTTCTTCAAAGATGTAAAGCGCTCCCGTTATACTAATAATAACAACCACCAGGCCAGTAACGAGGCCAAGCCAAAGGTGAATGTTCCTGATGGCATTTTTAAATTTCTTGTTTTTCATTGCTTAAAAAGCATAGCCGGCAGAAAGGTTAAACCTCCGGCCATTTCCGCGTACATAATTTACATTGCTGCCATAAAATTGAGATATAGCAGGATAATAAACTTTATTTAATAAGTTTTCTACCCCTAAAGATAGTTTTAAAGGTTGCGTTACCTGGTAAACCGCAGCAACATTAAATAAGTTAAAGGCCTTTACCGGTCCTTCTCCAATTAAGTATTTACCCGCAGCATTGGTTTTAAAACGGTCGCGGTTGCCTACACGCATCCAGTTTACATCCACACTTAAGTTTTTAATGCCCGAATATTTAAGGTATACTGTGGTTTTAGATGGTGGGATCCTTGTGGTATTCAGGTACACATCTTTATCGCCATCAAATTTGCCATCATTATCTACATCACCTTTACCCTCTACCTGGGCGTAATTACCACCAATGCTTAAATCGCGTAAAATTTGGTAATCTGCCTGAATTTCAAATCCATAAACACGTTCAGGTATCCGTTGAGAAATGTATGTTCCGTTAACTTCCAACAAGTTTGCACCCAATTTAGAAGTACTGTAATAGTATGCGGCACTAAAATTTAATTTGCCTATTGTACTGCTAAAACCAGCCTCGTAATTGTTTACAATAATCGGTTTGGTTTCCAATTGAGATAAAGTATTACTTTTTGCAGCCCTTAAAACCCTGCCCAGCTCAAACACCGAAAACGACTGTGCATAACTGATAAAAGGGTTAAAAAACTTGAATTTAGAATAACGCGCACCAGCATTAAATACCAAAGCATTGTAGTTTAATTTACCACCTTGCACAGCAATGCTTCCTGCGCCATTTGCACCAGTTGCAAGCGTATTAAAATCATCTACATCAATATTGATATTTTCTACCCTTAAACCACCTTTAATTGTTAAATCGTTTATTAAAGTTGCCGAAGCCTGTAAATAAGGTGCAAAGTTTATCATATTCATGTTGGGAACCCATAAACGGCCATCAGTTAAACTTTGAGCTGTTTTATCGTTCATTAAATCCAAACCGTAATTTAACTGCATTGGTACCTGTGGGGTAATGTTAAATGGTGTATTTAAGTTTACCCTTGCTCCCTTTTTAGTGGAGGTAATGGCCGATTGACCGCTTCCAAAAAATGATGCAGAATTGGAATAAATGGTATAAAAATCCTGATAATATACATTGGCCGTTAAATCGGTTTTGCCAAAAATTTGCTGGTTGGTGTACTGTAAATTGGCATTGTGGTTAAACCTTGTACCTTCATCTTCGCCCAAACGCGTACCGTAAATACCAATGGCAGGCGATTGACCATAAACACCATCTTTGGTAACATATTTAGAATGCTGCCTCGAGCTAAAATAATTGTACATTACCTGTAAGCGTTGTTTTGGCGTAAAATTAAAGCCCAGCTTTACAAAACCATTGTATGATTTGGTTTCGCCTAAACCATACTCAGGTGAAAGTACCAAACCATCTGCATCACGGAAAACGCCCGTTTTTTCGAACATACCACTTACCAGGTAATCAAATTTACCCTCCTTGCCATATAATTGCTGAGAAAAACGGTACCCTATAGTGCTATCGCCTTTTAAGTTTCCGGTGATACCGGCCTGTGTATATCCACCAAATGATTTGCCGTTATCTGCTTTCTTGGTGATATAATTGATCAAACCACCTTCTGCACCATTGCCATAAATGGCAGTTGCGCCCTTAATTACTTCAACCCGCTCAATAACCGAAGGATCAATACTGCGGATATCTCTCCCTCCTGCCCTTAAAGGTGTAGATTGTGGAATACCATCAATCAATACCAAAACATTCCGGCCACGTAAAGTTTGACCAGAGTTACCTGTTTGGTTGGTAGAAAAACCCAAACCCGGTACGCTGTAAGAAAGTATATTGGCTAAATTAGGACTGATGGTAGATTGAGTGTTAAGTTCTTTTGCCGTAAGCACCGTTACTGATGATGGTGTTTGCGATAAAGATTCAGGTCGCCTGCTTGCAGAAACAATTACATCGTTCAGTTCTGAATGCTGCTCTTTTAAAATAAAAGTAACCTGGGCGGTATCATTTGCAACAACCATAACACGCTGCTCAAACTGATCGTATCCGGTTATCGAAACCCTAACCTCCTGATATCCGGCAGGCACAGCGGCTAATTTAAAAGCTCCTGCTTTGTTTGAAGTGGTTTTTAAATTCTGCTTTTTGATCTGTACGTTGGCAAAGGGAATGTTGTTTCCTAACGAATCAACCACCTTACCGCTAATTGCTCCCTGTTGTGTTTGTGCAAATAAGGTAATCGACAATAATGTGAAAAGCGATATAGATAAAAATCGGAGGTATAAGTGCTTCATGAAGTTGGAATTTTCGGCAAAGCTAACATTATTTAGACTGGTTAAAAATAATAAGTTAAAAAAGATCAAAAGTAATTGCACAACATTTGAAAATAAATAAGGCATAAGATTTTATTTATTTGATATTTGTGCATCAACCATATTGATTTAAGAAGGATGTTGAAAACAGAAATTAAGTATGCACTGGTAACCGGAGCTAGTAAAGGCATTGGCAAAGCGATGGCCATTGCCCTGGCCAAAAGAAAAAGAAATTTGTTGCTTATTGCCCGTTCAGCTGATGAATTAAATGCGCTCAAAACAGACATTATTGCGCAATATGGCGTTCAGGTAGATATTTTACCAACAGACCTTAGTCTACCAGATTCACCACAGCTCGTATCAAACTGGGTAACGGAAAAAGGATATGCTGTTGATATTTTGATTAACAATGCCGGTTATGGTTTGTGGGGCAAATTCGGCGAGCTTAGTTTGGCCAGCCAGCTAGAAATGTGTCAGTTAAATATGAATACCGTTACCTCAATGTCTCATTTATTTCTTCCTGCACTTACACAACACCATGAAGCTTATATCCTTAATATTTCAAGCACTGCAGCTTATCAGGCGGTGCCAACATTAGCCATTTATTCGGCAACTAAAGCATATGTTTTATCCTTTACAAGGGCATTAAGATTTGAACTTAAAGATGGACCTGTTTCGGTTAGTTGTTTGAGTCCTGGCCCTGTTGATACTGGTTTTGCACACCGCGCAGGCTTGGATGCTTTTAGTAAAATGGCCGAGAAATTTAACATGAAACCGGATGATGTAGCCGAAATTGCCTTAAATGGTATGTTCGCTAAAAAATCAGAAATTATTCCAGGTTTCACCAATATCGTTAGTGTGTATGCCAACAGGATTTTACCAAAAGGGTTTATAGAAAAAATGGCCGCAAGAATATATAAGACATAAAACACTGCTAGTTGGATGTAAAGAGTTGCAAGTTTGGCTTGTGTGGGTACATAAGTCAAGTCGAGATTTCGTGCTGCAAGATGTTACCTTCATGACAAATAGTCTAAGTTTAAAGGTATCCATAAAATCAATTATTCGATTATCATCGTGCCCTAAAGCAACTATCGTTTGGCCATCACTTCAATCAAGAAGAAATTATTTTTAAAATATTTTAAATAAAATTCTTTGGAATATTAAAATTATGTTACGTTTGTATTAAACACTACTAATTCTATAGACTATGTCGGATAAAACAACCCTGTTTTATTTTCCTTCAGTACCGAACCACTTGCGAATGCGAATGTGCTGTTGCTGCGCATAATTCTATTTTCTATCTATTATTTCCTTTAATCTTTTAACTTTTTACACATGGCCACATCGTATCCAACCTTCACCTTATCTGAACAATTAACAGCAGAGCAGCTCGATTTTTTTAACACACATGGGTTTATCCATTTCAAAAATTTCATTAAACCAGAAACTGTATCATCCATTATTGATGCCTCTAAACAGGTAGAGCAAAAATGGATTGAACAAGATATTAAAAAAATAAATGGCGTACCGATTAAGTATGGAAAAGATCTTGATGGCTCAGCAATTGTACAACGTTTCGCTTTTATTAATCAACAACATCAAACTTTAAGCGGATTGCTGTTAGACCCACGCTTTAATGCCTTATTGCAATTGGCTGGTGATGGTGCACGCCTGGGTACCGAAGAAAAAGACGGTATGGTTTTTAACCATTACATTAACGGACCAGATAGCAAATTCAGTAAAATGGGCTGGCATACAGATGGTTTAAGGGATATTTTTTATGGCGCAAAACTGAACCCAATGTTGAATGTTGGAATCCACCTGAGTACTTTAAAGCCAGAAAATGGCGGATTGAAGATTATTCCGGGCACACACAAACAAAGTATTTACCAGATGCTTTTCCGCAAAAAATATTTCCTGGATAATAAACCAGATGCTGAAGAAGTATCGATTTTACCAGAAGCAGGTGATTTAACCATTCATGATGGAAGGTTATGGCACAGGGTTGCAGAATCTGCAATACGTGGTGAAGAAAGTAGAAGACGTGTAATTTATGTACCGATCATTGCTGGTAAATATGCCCCAAAAAATGAGAATAGTCCAACAGTATTTTATCAGCGCTTCGCCGGAATTGTAAAATAATTTTATGTTATTTGCCCTATTGTTTACTTACCTGGTCAGATCGGGGAAGCTAAAGCGAATAACTGATTATTCTAAAGGAATTCCTAAGAAGATCAGTTTAAAATTTTACCGACCGGAAACAGCCATCCTCTTTGGTGTATTTTTGGTTGGCACTTAAATTGGAGGCTATTATTAAACTAAAAAAAGACCATCTAGATGGCAAAAGGGTATTTGCAGACCGCGAAAGAACGAATGTTTTACGCAAAGGTGAACAAGCACTGATTTTATTTTTGCTTCAAAGGGTTCCTGCGTGGATTACGCCAAATATAATGACCGGAATTGGCATATTTGGCTCACTGATTGTGTTTTTAAGCTTTATTTTGGCAAGTTTTTATGCAAAAAGCTGTTTATTAATCGGAATTTTAGGCTTTGTGATTAATTGGCTTGGCGATTCGCTTGATGGCCGATTGGCTTATTTTCGTAAAATTCCTAGAAAATGGTATGGCTTTGCCCTCGATATTGTGATGGATTGGCTGAGCATTATCTTGATTGGTTTAGGCTACTATTATTATGCCGATGGCGGCACACAGATTTTTGCGTTTCTCTTTGTGGTATTATACGGCTGGTCGATGATTATTTCTCAACTTCGTTATAAAATTACAGGCTTTTATCAAATCGATGCAGGTGCTTTAGGTCCGACGGAATTGCGGGTAATTATTTCACTTGTCTTAATTGCCGAAACCTTGTTTACAGGTTCCATTACTTATTTTGCAATTGCTATGGTAGCACTTTTACTGGTTATCAATATTAGCGATACGTTTAAGCTTTTAAAAGCTGGCGATGCTAAAGATAAAGAGGAGAAAATATCATGACCTGGGCTTCAGTTAAACTTTTCCTCAAGGCACAAGTATCGGCTTTTTCTGGTGGTGTAACCGATTATGGCTTAATGATTTTGCTCACAGAATGGTTGCACATTCATTTTACTATTTCCATTTTAATTTCAGGAACGATGGGAGGCATTGTTAATTTCTGCATCAACCGTTTCTGGGCATTTAAAAGCAATGAGGGCTATTGCAGTTCTACAAGCGGACAGTTGATTCGATTTTTTACCGTGGTTTTAGGAAGTATCTCATTAAAATCCGGTGGAACTTACCTGCTCCAGCAAACTTTAAATGTGGATTATAAAATCGGCAGACTTTTAATTGATAGCGTGGTTTCTTATGGATTTAATTATCCGTTAATGAAATATTGGGTATTCAAGATCAATAAATTCAGCGATTATGAGGCTGACGAAGAAGATTATTATGAGCAGCTTGGCGAAAAACAAAGGGCTTAATATATGCTTCTACCCTCTTCAGTACACATAATTTAGCCCCATCAAACGTTTGCGCTTTTTTCAAACCATTAGCTTATGTTAAATACGTAGCAAATGATTGTTATCGAAATGACGTAATTATTGAGCAGATTTTTCGCTTGATGAATGAATCTTAAAAGCAAGAATATTGAGTATAAGAACTTGATTTTGATGCAAAAAATCGAAATAATTAGCTAAAAAAGGCAAAAGGATGTCCAGCTCAAACGATGAAGCATAAAAAACTGAACACCTTAAATTACCTTATTAATTTAATATTGTTTTAGAATCGCTAAGTCTATCTTCGTTAATCTTTTTAATGATTTCTTCAAATTCCGGTTCTTTAGCAATGTATTTATTCAATAAATCGATCTGGTTTAAACCCCTTACCAGGTTGTGTTCAGGATATGTGGTTTTGTAGTAAATATCACCATTCAAAAAATCGGCAATAAACCGTACAGCTTGCATATAAATCATAAAATTACCAGCATAAATGAAGAACTGTTTCTCGGCAAAACCCAAAACCTGGTCCATTTCTTCCATATAACCTTTATGGATGGCTGCAAATACATCTGTTCTGATGGCTATTTTGTTAAAATCCCTTTCCTCCTCATTCGCTTCTGATAAATAAGTACGCATCATATCACCTACATCGCTAATAAAATAGCCAGGCATTACCGTATCCAAATCAATTACGCACAAACCCAAACCTGTTTTTACCTGTAAAAGTACATTGCTAATTTTGGTATCGTGGTGTATTACACGCAGGTTCAATGCGCCACTATCAACCATGTGCACATATTGTTCCTCAATGTGGTAATGTTTGATAATTTCTTCGATGGCAAATTTTGCTTTACTAATCCTTTCATTACTAGCCTGCTCCAAAGCCTTTTTAAATTGCTCAACCCGCAGCGGCAGGTTATGAAAATCTTCGATGGTGGCTTTTAACTTTTTCACATTAAAAGCACAAAGCATCCTTGTAAATTTACCAAACTGCTTTGCAGCGTGGTAAGCCTGCTCAGGATGGTGCACGAAATCAATGGAGCAAGAGTTTTCAACAAAAGGGAAAATCCTGTAAAAGTGATCATCAATCACAATAAAATCACCGCCATTTGTTGCTTCGATTGGTGCAACAAATAAATATTTTGGTGCGGTTTGATCAAGATATTTTTTGATGGTTTCTATATTATGTGCAATGTGCTGAGGTTCACGAAAAACCTCCGTATTAACCTCTTGCAAAATGTAGGCCTGCTGTTCGTTGTAAACTTTCCAGGTATGGTTAATTAAACCCGAGCCGAAAGGTTCAATTTTAAATTGTTCTGCGTTAAGTCCATAAGCACCTAATACTGCTTGAAACATAAGATGGTGATATATTTATATAAAAATAGTTCCAGGTAACTGGATAAAGTTTCTTGTTAAAAAGTGCGGGCAAGCCCTGAAGCATTGCCCGCAAACGAGACTAAAAGCCGCTATCGTCTAAAGCGAAAGTATTTTTTCTGTCTTTCCATTTTCCCTTTGTAAAATCAGGGAATTTCTGTGGCATATTTCCTTCTTTCAACGATTTTGTAGAAAGTGGCATAATTACACTCATGGTAACCGAGTCGTAAACATCAATTGGCGTTTGTTTTTTCTGTTTAACCGCCTGGATAAATCCATTAAACACAAACCAGTCCATACCGCCATGCCCGGCACCCACAGCTTCTGATTCGTATTTTTTCCAAAGTGGATGGTCATATTTAGCAAACCATTCCTGAGCCGGATCCCAAACATCATCCTTTTTCGATTTGTGGTCGATATAAACAGATTTGTTTACATCCATCCATAAACCTTTTGTGCCCTGAACCCTGAAACCAATAGAATATGGCCGCGGTAAATGGGTATCGTGACTTAATAAAACGGTTTCTCCATTTGCACAATTGATCATTGTAGTGGTTACATCACCATTTTTATAATTGATTTTGGCATTTGGGTGGCCTGGCGACATTTCTTCTACATATGCAGCCAAACCTTTTGCTTTAGAGCTGAATGAAACCAAACTGGTAAAGCTGTTACCTCTGTTAATGTTGGCGTATTGCATGAGTGGCCCTACCCCATGTGTTGGGTATAAATCGCCATCCTGATCGATGTTGAACTGGGTTCGCCATTGCGCCTCACTGAGTGCTTTAGGTCCGTACTCTACCCCACCACCATAATAATCTTTACCATTGTTAAAAAGAACATTTCGTAAATTATGCTGATAGCCACCTTCTAAATGTACCAATTCGCCAAAAAGACCTTGTCTAACCATATTTAAAGCTGCCATCACATCTCTGCGGTAACAAACATTTTCCAAAGTCATGTAAGGCATACCGGTTTTTTCGGATGTATTTACAATGTCCCAATGATCTTGTACGGTTAAACCCGCAATAACTTCGCAGCCTACATATTTACCTGCTTTCATGGCATCAACGGCTTGGTCGCGGTGAAACTGCCATGGTGTAGCAATAATTACGGCATCAATATCTTTACGCTCGATTAATTTTTTGTAGGCATCGGTACCGCCTGTATATTCGGTTGCAGCTGGTCTGCCTTTTTTGGCAATAAATGCACGGCAAACTTTAAGTGAGCTTTCTTGTGTATCGCAAATTGCAACAATTTCTACATCATCTCTTAGTGCACCTTCAGAAATATGGCTCATTCCACGGGCCCCTACTCCGATATATCCCAATCTTACTTTCCCACTGTCTGATGAAGCAAATAAACTTCCGGTTGGCAGGATGGTTAAACCAGCAGCCGTAAATGCCCCATTTTTGATAAAATCTCTACGTTCCATTTGTGTTGTTTAATATTTATTGTTTAGTTTTTTAACTGATCCCTTAATGTGCTGAACAAACGTTTTACTAACTCTGCTTTCGCGCTTTTTATTCTGCTAAATTCTTTTTAAGTGGTGTTTATTTTAAAGTATTCCCTTTAACATCTTACCTTCCATTTGCAATATCCGTCATTACAATAATTTTAATCTTTCAATTGCGTAAGTTAAGCTTGTATCCATTCCTTGCTGAAGCATTTTTTCTGACAATTAACTTCGCACAGGTTATTCCATATATTAATAATCACTAAGCCTGAACATGTTGACTGAATTGCTTCTGTCATACGGAAATGCATCAATTATATTATAGCACCGGTGTAAAGATGTTTTAAGCAAACGATAACGCATTTGTTCGGTTTTGTTGATTTGTATTTTTTAAAAGTAGAACAAGCAAATGAGCAAAACAACATAAATCACAGCGCAAACGATTGACTAATTTTTTGCAACAGCCAAAATACTTTAGTCATAATACAATTCCATAATTAAAACATGTAGAAGTATTTCCACAACTACAAACCCAATCGGGGAAAATCAGCTCCATTTGCAATAAATCTCAAAAGCAAAAATGTCAATGTTATTATTTTTTCATAGTCTTAGCAAAAGTCTATAAATACCATTTGCGAACAACAAATGAACATTTTACTGGAAATTTAGTGCCTAATTTGCTTCAAAAACGGTTTTATATCCTTCGGATTTCAAAACTGGTTAAAGGTTTGTTTAGAGATAGCTAGCAAATGATGCACACTAACTTAATTTGTTCTAACTAACGCTCATGGAAAATAAACTCATTACTGAAATTAATATTGAAGGCAAACGCATTACCCATTTCGATTCTTTTGATTTAAAACAACAATTTAACAGTCACCACCATTTCGAACTTCGGTTTAAGCCAAACCAAATTGGCCTGCCCGGTTTAATTACCCTTGATAATAGTCGGGATTATGTTGGCAAAACACTTACCATTTCATTTGGTTATCATGCAGAGAAAATGCAGGAATTTGCAGGCCTCATTACCAAGGTGGAGCTCAGCCAAAGCCATGGTTATCATGGTGAATTGATTGTAAGTGGATATAGTCCAACCATTTTAATAGATCGCGGAGCAGATTTAGGTTCCTATCTTGGTAAAGATTTAAATGAAATTGCTGTCTTAATTGCAAAGGATACTCCTGTTAATGACCTTAAAATTGTTTGCAATACACGGCGCAAAACACCTATAGATTATATTATCCAGTATAAGGAAAGTGATTTTGAATTTCTTAACCGTATATCTGGAGAGTACCACGAATGGCTTTTTTATGATGGCAAGCAACTTAATTTTGGCAAACCAGACGAACTGAAGGAAGTTTCTCTATTTTATGGTCGCGATGTGCAGCAGCTGCAATATGCCATGGAAGTTGCCCCGATCAAATCAAAACATTTTTCCTACCATCCAACCGAAGATGAAATGTTGCAAAGTGAAGGTACTATTGAAAGTGATAATCTACCAAATCTTGCTCATGCAATACAGGCATCAAATAATACTTTCAGCAAAAGCTTTAATCAATCATCATTAATTAGGGCAAATAACCATAATGAAATACAAAACCATGTAGATGATTTAGAAAAAGCGACTGTTTCGGAGCTTTTAAAAATAAATGCCAAAGGTGATAATGCTGCACTCGGCATTGGTTGTATTGCAGAAATTATAATGAGCTTTAAGCAAGATGCTGATTTCATGAACGAAAGTTTAGGTAAATTTCTGATTACAAGCATTAATCACCACATCAATGTTGCGGGTAAATACCACAACACATTTGAAGGTTTAGTGGCAACAACTGAACGTATTTCAGTTAAAAATTTCCGAAAACCTCATTCGGATACGCATCTGGCTGATGTGGTAGATAATAATGACCCACTAGGGAAAGGCAGGATTAAAGTGAAATTTAAATGGGATTGTTTAAGCAATGATGTTACCGAATGGCTGAGAATTATAACACCAGATGCTGGCAGAAGCGTACATGTAAATACGAACAGGGGCTTTGTTTTTGTTCCAGAAGTGGGCGACCAGGTAGCGGTAACTTTTGAAGAAGGGAATATTGCCAGACCAATTGTAATGGGAAGTATTTTTCATGGCAATAATGGTGCTGGAGGTTATGAAAACAATCATTTAAAATCGATTTCGACCAAAAGTGGGCATTTGGTGGAATTTAACGATACATCAGGTGCTGAAACCATTACTATAACGGATAAAAATAAGAACATCATCAGGTTTGATACCAATGCCTCAAGTATTGAGATATCTGCACCTGAAAACATTAGTATTAAAGCTAAAAATATAGATATTAATGCCCAGCAAAACATTTCATTATCAGCAGGAAACCATATTTATAACAATGCTGCAGAAAATATTGCGAGTAATGCCGGCGAAAATTATTCATTAATGGCCCAAAACATCATGATGGTTGCGAATGACAACGTTAGTAAAACTGCCACTCAAATTGAAAAAAATGCCGAAGAAATTAATATAAACAGTACTAAGGAGAACATTGAATTTCACAGTTCTAAAGAGATTACAAACAAAAGTGGTAGTAAAGTAAAGCTGTTTTAAAATGGGAACTATTAAATATATTGCTAAAACCATAACCGAAAATGCAGGAAGTATTAAATGGGTAGCCACAAATGGAAATATAAGTTTTAATGCTGCCAAAGAAGTGGTATTAAAGAGCGGAACCAAAGTTGTATATGGCGAATATGAATCTATTGAGGATAAAAGTATTGAGGAAGATGATTCAAAGTAATATGAAGAGCAAGAAGTTAAATCCAAGCTCCGACGTTGAAGGAATTTCTTTGATATTTTTAGCATAATAATATTAAACAACGAGTAGCAATGGATAGAATCTCCTACAAACCTTTTTTAAGCCCGCTAAAATTATTTTTTAATGTAGAAATCTCTGAAAAAACGCCTCTAAAGGTTGAAAATACAACAAGGCTTTATGAAATAGATATTTTACCAGATGAAACTTCTTTTTGGACAGGAAATCAGCGCGTAAAAATAATTCGAAGACTTAATTCAATAAATGATTTAGCCCATAATGTTGCTGATGCATTTATGCAACAGGTTTCTACAACGCTACATCAGATCACCCTTAAATTAGGTCATAATGGAATGCCAATAGGTATTGAACAACAAAATGAACTTTGGTTAAATTGGTTGGCTATACGAGCTAACCTGGCAGATAGCTTTACTGGAAATTGGATTGATTTTGCGCTGAAAGAGATTGATCAGAAAATGTTGCCGGGGGCAGCCATAACAAATTATATTATGGAAGATTTATTGCTTAACGAATATTTTAGGGCGGTATATGATGCCGTCTTTCAACAAGATACCTTTACTTGTAAAAGAACAGTACATGGTTTATGCCCATTCCCTATCAAACTTAATGAGAAGTGGCTACTTCAAACCTCAGCAACAGGCCATTTGATTACCTTTTCTGGTGAATGTGAAAACCTCATGAATATCACCGATTTCAATAATTGGCTTAAGAAAACGGGGAATCAACTTACTGAAATAAACTCTACAGGGTTTTACCATATAGATCACATTACTGGCTGGTGCAACGCCATGGAAAGTAATTACCTGCTAAAAGGAAACAATAGTTACGAAAAAACGCTTAAAATTATGGTTGCAACAAATTCTTTATTTATAACCACCATTAAACCTCTCCAAACTTTGGAGGAATAAAAGAATATGTATATTCACAAAAGTTTAGTGCTTATGTAGCGTATTCCATTTCACAACCGTTTAAGCTTTAAATTAATGCCTTATGAAAAAAATATTATTATCTCTCTTTGCAATTGCCTGCACTCTTTATTTATCCTGTAAAAAAACAAATAGTACCGACGGACCTGGTGAAGTTTATGGCAAATGGAAACTAACAGAAACTTATCAAGATCCCGGTGATGGAAGTGGTAAATATAGAAAAGTAATGGGCGATGCAAAATACCTCACAATTGAGAAATCAGGAAAACTTCAGGGAGATGCTCTTCCAGACTTATCTTCTTTTAAGATTTTAGACAGTGTTCAAATGGAAGTTTATAATAATACCTATAAAAAGCCGCTTATTTATCGTTACAAAGTTTCAGCAAAAGCATTGGAACTAAATCCTCCCTGCTTTGAGGGATGCGGCTATAAATTTGTGAAAGAATAACGTAAAAACAGCATTAGCTCCTCGAATTACAAATACCTTGTTGAAATTTTAAATACCTGGATGGACTTAAATCAAGGTAATGTTTAAAATCATGAATTAATTGACTTTGATCGTAAAAGCCACAACGCTCAATTACTACAAACCAATTTACGTCATTGTTATTTACAGTCAATTGCTGAACAAGCTCAACCGCTTTTAAAAAACGCATGTAACGGCCAATCTCTTTAGATGAATAGCCCAGATGATTTTTTGCTTTCATTTGTACCGATCGTTCTGATATTTTTTGCTGATCAGCGATTTGTTTCACAGGGCTAACCGCACTATTGCCAAAAGCAATAATTTGTTCGGTTAGTGGATGCCGGTTTTGGATGTAAAGTTTACTAAATTGGAGCAACTGCGTAACTTTATCACTAACCTGATCCATTTTACTTAGGCTTTCCCAAAGCATGGTGAAACAATTATCATTTAACAAATCATCCGGATGAACATGTTCAATTAGTGACGCTGTACCAAAAAAACGGAAAAAAGCATCATCTTTAAAATTCACTACCAGCATTTCACCTCCTGGTGGCATCACATACGTAAAAGCTTGCTTAACGGGTCCTAAAACCAGGCATTTATCCATTGATATTTCTTCCTTTTCTTTTGTAATAAGCGAAATTGCCGCACCAAAGTTAAATACCATTATTGATTGGAAAGTGGGCAAAAAGGTATGGATGATGGGATTGCTTGATTTGTTTTCGGCAAAGTAGAAATGTGAAATCAATTCGTCAAATTCAGCTGGCACTGGTATCCTGTAACCATTGTATTCATCACTAGTTTTCATAATCAAATATGACTATTTAACTTAAAATGATAAAGCGGATTATCTTGGTAGAAAGAATAAAAGCATTTTTTTAACCACAGATGGACACAGATTTACACGGATTATATCTGTGTCCATTCTTTTTATCTGTGGTTAAACTAAATTTGCCCGTAGCTAAGGCTTAGCACAAACATATAGATCAAATCCCATCAAGGCGTCGTTATTGCTGTAAGGCTTTTTCAGCCTGTGAAGCAATCTCTCAAGCTTAAAATATAACCACAATAAAACTAAGTTTCGGTTGGCGAGGCACTAATGCGATTAAATAAGTGTTTTTTTAGCCACGGATGGACACAGATAAACACGGATTATATCTGTGTCCATTCTTTTTATCTGTGGTTAAACTAAATTTGTCCGTAGCTAGGGCCTAACACCAATCAAATAAGCATTTTTTAGCCACGGATGGTCACAGATTAACACGGATCTTACACCTGTGTCCATTCTTTTTATCTGTGGTAAATTAAGTTTGCCCGTAGCTAAGGCTTAGCACCAACATAAGCAAATAATAAAACATTTAATTATCTTATTAAACTATCCCAAATTACCTGATATACATCGGGTGCCTGTAACTTTTTATTTACCGCTTTTGAAGTCACAAGAATAGGTTTAAATGCATCTTCAACATTTGTACGACCGTGAGATCCTTTAACCAAGGTAGCATCAAGCGGAATAACGTCCATCACATAGCGGAATCCGGCTTTCTTTCTTAACAGTTTATAGCCTGCCCTGAGTTTGGAGGTCATAAACATTTCTACCGGATCATATCCTGGTTTTTTATGAATATCTACCACCCTCGCATAATCAGGGGCTTTGGCATCATCCAACCAGAAATAATAAGTAAACCAACTCCCCTCCTTCGCTACCAGCACCAAATCGCCAGAACGTTCGTGGTTAATATGATGTTTTTTCTGTTCTTCCTTATCAAGTACCAACTCAATCTCAGCAATACCTTTTAATATCGACTTCACTTTTTCGGTTACACTTTTATCGTTAATGTACACATGCGCAATCTGGTGGTCGGCCACAACAAAAGCTTTAGATGCCCCTGCATCCAGAAGTTCTAACCCTCTTTCTTCACGGATCTGTAGTAAACCATTTTCCCTCAACAAACTGTTTAAATGGATCGGGTTATTTACTGGTGAAATACCATACTCGGAAAGCAGCATAATTTTAGCACCTCTGCTTTCGTAAAAGCGCACCAGCTCTTCTACCACCTGATCAATTTCTGTGAGTTCTGTACTGATCTTCTCCAAATCCGGACCAAATTTTTGCAGGCAATAATCCAAATGTGGCAGGTAAATCAGTGTTAGTGTTGGATTATGAAGCTTTTCAGTCTCCATTGAGGCATCAGCAATCCATTTAGTAGATTTAATATTGGCACCTGGTCCCCAAAACTGAAACAATGGAAATTGCCCGAGTTTATTTTGTAAATGATCACGGAGTTCGGCAGGTTGTGAATAGCAATCAGGCAGTTTACGACCATCAGCAAGGTAATTTGGCCGTGGTGTTACCGAATAATCGGCAGTAGAGTACATATTGTACCACCAGAACATATTGGCACAGGTAAAATCCGGATCTTCTTTTTTAGCCTGATCCCATATTTTTTCGGCATTTACCAGTTTATTGGATTGCTTCCAGAATTTAATTTCTGCATCTGCATGATCGTACCATCCGTTGCCTACAATGCCATTTTCAGCAGGAAACTTACCCGTTAGATAACTGGATTGAACCGCTGTTGTAACCGCTGGCAATAAAGGTTCGATATGAGTTAAATGATTTTCAGAAATGTATTTTTGAATAAAAGGTGTATGTGCTCCAATTACGGAAGCAGATAAACCTACGATATCGATAACAACTGTTTTGTGCATGATTTTAAGATGTTAATAAATTTTTCACCCAGGCCAGTTCCCTGATAATTGAATCGTTTAAAGGTGCTTTTAAAGCAGCAGGCAAAACTTCCCAGGTATAGGTTTCTACCTCCAGGTGGTTGGTAAAGGGATTGCTTTTGTGCAAATTTAAAACCTCTGTAATGTCTGATTGTGTAGATTGGATCAATCCCATATCCTCAACAAAAATCGGCACATGAAAATGCGCTCTCCACTCCTCTACTGTTGTATCTCCTCCTTCAAGCAATGCATTGGGAAGATCGGGGTACCGCACTAAATTACCATCCTTCTTTTTGGCAATTACCTGATGGAGATAAGTTGGCTCATCAAAACCCCTTAATTGATCCAAAACTGCCGTCCGTTCAGAAACAATTGCTGGTAACTTCGCTTTCAGGGCAGCACTAATCTGTATTTTCCCAATTTTTATGCCTTTTTCGTTCAACTCATTTATGATGGCGGTATGCGGTTCGTAACCAATGGCAAAATGACAAACATCATAACACAAACAAATATGTGTTTTAACTATCGTTTCTCCATCATGAGCCTTACTGGCGGGTAAAAGTTCATTTTGATACCAGTTGATAAATTCGGCTCCCGATTCTAAAAAACCATCGGGTTCTGGCTCAATATCCAAATGGATAATTTTACCGGTTTGTTTATGCAAAACTGCTAAACCAGTGGCAACTTCTACTATGTTAGATGTTGCAGTAGTTGTTGCTGCCTGCCTTTCCTGATCATCTTTAAACCAGGGTTTATAGCTCAATGGTGAGGTAGAAATGCCACCATCCATACCTTCTGGAAGTATCTGCGTAAGGATTTCAGCCAAACGAAGTGTATAATCTACCCGTGCTCTAGTGGTCCAATCGGGTGCATGTACCTGATCTTTCACCTTTGTATTATGGAAACCACCATACGGAAATCCATTCATGGTAAACACGTAACCACCCGCTACATCAAGCCATTGCTTAAAGGTGATTAAATGATCTTCCTGCAATAGTTCTATGCTGGCCAGGTTAGATAGGCGCAAACCAATACCCATGGGTGAATCGGGCGATATTTGTGCTTTTAATATGGAAAAACTATCCCTTAACACTTCAAAATGTGCCATCCAGTTTTCGCCTGCATAAATATTGGTACAGAAAGTTAAATGTCCGGAAGTTAATTTCATGTATTTATTGTTGGATAAATAGTGCTTGATTATTTAAAATTCCGGCTGCCTTTTTCAAAATTTCGGTATCTATTTCGTGTACTTCTTCACCACTACCCAATGCCGTTAACAAAGTGATGGTTAACTCACCACCAAGATGCTCCCTGAATTCTTCCAATCCTTGCAAAATCGGACTGTTGCCTTCAGTAACCTGCAATAATGGATGGGTTAATTCGAAACCAAGCACCTGAATTAAGGCAATTACCCTTTGTGCATCCTCAGCACTGATCCTTCCTGATAAATTGGAATATACAGTGTCTAAGGCAATACCCATGGCAACCGCTTCACCATGTCTGATTTCGAAATTGGTTAAGTATTCGAGTTTATGGGCACTCCAATGACCAAAATCAAGCGGCCTTGCCGAACCGTTTTCAAAAGGATCGGCGCTACGGATATGTTCCATATGAAGTTTGGCACATTTCCAGATCTGATAATTCATTGCAGCCATATCGCGGGCCGCAAGTGCAGCAGCATTGGCCTCAAGCCATTCGAAAAATTCGACATCTTTTATCAATGCAACCTTAATCGCTTCTGCAATGCCCGAACGCCAATCGCGGTCGGATAATGTTTTCAAAAATAATTCATCATTAAAAACAGCAACCGGAGGTGAAAATGTGCCCAGGAAATTCTTTTTATTAAAATAATTAATGCCGTTTTTTACGCCTACACCAGAGTCGTTTTGCGAAAGCACTGTACTTGGTATCCTGATGTGTTTTATACCTCTGTGGGCAACTGTAGCAGCATAACCCACCATATCGAGTACAGCCCCGCCGCCAATTGCAGCCACAAAAGAATGCCTGTCTATACCATGAACATTGATCGCCTCCAAAACCTGGTCGAAATACTTTGTATCGTTTTTCACCAGCTCTCCGCCTGGAATTACTAAAATATCCTGAATAAGCTGCGTTTGAGCATATTTTGAAAAATATGCTTTAAGCTGATTATTTAGGTTTGGGTGTGTGTTTGCTACGCCTTCATCTATAACAAAAAGGATTTTTTTTATGGTAACAGCTGGATTTAGGTTCACTAAGAAACTGTTCAGCAACTCGTTTTCAGGTGAGAAAAGTGCTGAAGTAAAAAATACATTGTAATTGTACTGTGCCGTAAAAGATTGTTGTAAATGTTCCATTTTTATTGGATAATGTAATGTTCTGTTAAGTAACGGCGAATAATTTAGATAGCCACATGGATAGTGGCAACAATGCAGCAATTATAAAAGCTAAAATAAGGGCATCAAAAGTTACTGCCCAGGCAGCATCCATTAAAATGAGGGATATTACGCCTGCCTTCACCGCAGCACCTATATTTTTACCAACAGGCTGTTTTATTGCTTTTAAAAGAGGCTTAAAAATCATAAAGGTAAAAGGAACCAAAAACAATAGCGACCACAACAGCCTGTCGTTTACAAAAGCGAAATATGTAATGGCACAAATTACAATGGCATACAAAACTGCAGCCAGATACAAATTTTTAGTATTGCCGCCATGCACTTCTCCACGACTGGTCATGGTGATAGAAAAAATGTAAATTACCGGAATAATGGCCAAATAGTAATGGCTGTATAGCATAGTCGGAACAATGCTTAAGCCTAAAAGTAAATTAAAGCCTCTGCATAATCCCATGTTTAATGGACCAAAAAAAGAATGGTGTTTGCCAAATTTATTATAAAGCAAAGCAAAAACTGCGACTAAAACAGCAAACATGCCCGATGTAACACTATTTAATGTAGCCAAAACTATACCAGTTATCAACAAAAAGCTCCCTAAAACAGCAGCTTTTTTTAGGCTGATTAATCCGCTTGGAATTGCACGTTCGGGCCGTTCTATTTTATCAAGATCGGCATCAAAAACATCATTAAAAACGATTCCACCTCCATATAAACAGGCTGTAGATACGGCCAAAAGTACAATGGATAGCCATGGAATGGATAAACCGTTACTTAAAATGCCAGAAATAGCAATTCCGGCCAAAATATCGGCTACTGAAGTAACAATATTGGCTGGGCGCATCATGCGCAGATAAACAATTATTTTTTTCAATACGCTTAACTAATAATAATCGAAGATTTGTCTGGTTTTGGTTGCTGTCCGCCACGTAAAATGGTATTACCTTCAAATTTCTCGGTTAGGTCTACATTTTTTTGTGCATTAAAATCAGCTTCGTCAATCTGTCCGCTCTGAGCAAATGCAGTAATCGCATTTCGGTAAGTAACCAACTCGATGTCCTGATCGCTCAAACCACGCATTTTCATCAAGGCAGCTGTTTTAGGCACAGCCAATGGATCGCTGATGCCCCAATCGGCAGCAGAATTAACCATAATGCGTTCGGCTCCGTATTGTTTTACAATTTCTACCATCCTTTCATTTCCCATTTTGGTAAAAGGGTAAATGGTAAAAGCAGCAAAAAAACCTCTGTCTAATACTTCTTTTACGGTTTCTTCATTATTATGGTCAATAATTATGCTGTAAGGATCAAGGCCATGCTCCAAAGCAATATCCATACTCCGTTGTGTTCCTTTTTTCTTATCGCGGTGAGGGGTGTGTACCTGCACAGGCAAGCCAGCTTCTTTAGCCAGTTCTAGTTGCAGGCGGTAATATTTTTCTTCGGCAGCGGTTTGGTCGTCGAAACCAATTTCACCAATACCTACCACACCTTCTTTATAAATAAATAAAGGCAATATCTCCATCACCTGCTCGGCTAAACTTTCATTATTCGCTTCCCTTGAATTAAGGCCAATGGTACAATAATGTTTAATGCCAAACTGTGATGAACGGAAGCGTTCCCAGCCAATTAAACTACTATAATAATCTCTAAAGCTATCCAATCCTGTACGTGGCTGGCCTAACCAAAATGCAGGTTCTATCAGCGCAACAACTCCTGCATCGGCCATCGCCTGGTAATCATCTGTTGTTCTAGAAGTCATATGCACATGCGGATCGAAAAACTTCATCCCCTTAACTGCACTGATATCAAAAGCCTCAGGCGTTCCCATTAATGCTTTATCTCTTTCAATTGAACTACTGCAACACATATACTATCTATTTTGATTTTTTAATCTTTAAAATGAATTCCAGTTTAACTGCCCATCAGCAAGAGCGATTTTAAGTTCCGGAAAAGTATTTATATAATCCTTAGCAGGTTGATACTCAGATTCATCAACTGCAAGCGCTATGGAACGTTGTTCGGATTGATTATAACGCTGTAAACCAATTTTTAAGGCCTCAAAAATTTCTGCATTGATAAATTTGCCCACAAGGCGCCATAGTTGTGGGTTTACATCTCGCCCTGCTGCCCAACGTTCTTTTGCATAATCGGTAAGCGTTAAAGCCAGTGCTAAATTAGCACGTTCTTGCAAACCAACAATCAGTTTAACATTTTTTTCGGTAAAAAAGGCTTTTAGCACCAATTGGTTCCAGGCGGCTTCATTAAGGTTTTCTGATGGATATGGATTGTTTTCCATAATAGCTTCCAATACAGAACCGATATTGCTTCTGATTCCTTCTGCACAACGCTTTACCCAAATTTCGGGATAAGCTAAAAACGGTAATGCTGAATATAATGCCACGGCCTCATTCATCTCGGCCGATAAAAACAACCTATCTATGGTGGAATATAACTGATCCTGATTTTCTGAATTTAAAGTACTTAATAGCCATACCCTGCTGAGTCTATCAATTGTCCACGTATCAATGTAGCCGATTCCAGCTTTATCCAACGAAACTTTTTGTGCATCATTAATTTTAATACTGGCTTTCCCTGTCTTTCGCGGCACCATTACAAAAGCCTTGCTAATCTGTGCATTGCTATCGGTTGATTGCAGGGTTACCTCAAGCCAGTTTTTGCACTCATCGTTTACGTTACTTTTTACAATGTCCGATAAAATTTCATCGATCAATTTCTTATCATCCGCTCTCATCATCATAAACGCTTTTTTAACTTGTCATTCCGGCTGAAACAAAATAATTGATCAGCAAAGCTCCTGCAATAATCAGTAGGCCAAAAAATTCACGTGTTTGCTCAATATAGGGTTTTGTTGCCTGCATGCTTTGCACTAAACTTTCGCGCCTGTATTTTGTAATCCAATCGCGTACCCCATCCTTTGCAAAAAAAAGAATGATGGCATAAATAAGGTAAAAGGCGATTAAAAAAAGGTATACAAAAGGATAAAATTTACCTGCAGCAGCCAATCCACATGATATAGCGGCACTTAAGTAGATGGAAACCCAAAGAAAAGCATCGTTATCATTTAAGTTTACATAAGCAAAACCTAAAAACGAGATACAAAAAATAATGTTAAGGATAATTAAAAGCATTTTAAATTATTTGGTTTAAAACAAGCTAAATCGATTTCCCGATTCTTTATTCAAAAACAAAGTTATTTAAACTGAATGCTTTTTTTGCATTAAAATATGTAAATTATATACTGCTATTTAATATTTTGTTAACAACCGCTAAAAGCGGCGATTTTTTGTACTTTGTTGAACCTGGAACTGCATAAATAATTTGTGACTGACTTTAACAGATTATCAGAATTCAATTAGCTTTATTCTGCCTTTTGTTCTTTGGGATCTTTATCTCCAAGATAAGATTTAATCTTTTTCCGAAAGCGTTCAAGCTCCTTGATGGTTGAGTTAGATTTCATCAATTTTAACTTCGAAAACTTTTTCAATAGCTTTGATAAAGGAAGAAGAAATTGCTCGGTATGGCGGTGCATGGCGCATAAAACAGCCTCATTAATTGCACTACTTACCTCAAGCTGTTCGTGCCCATCTTTGCAAGAAAGTTCCATAAGGCATTCAAAAAGTAGTTTTTCTGCACTGATCAATTTGTTCATAAAGTTTATTTGCTCTTCATTTACTTATTCATAAACCATGCCAATATGTGGTGAATTCACCTTAAAGTTTATATCGTTTTAGAATCAAAAATGTGAATTTGTTAATCGATATGGGGAATCAAATTCAGTTAATTAGAAATTAATTAGCGTACAAAACAAGTAACTTTGGGCATGAACTACATCCCGGTACATTCGTTACAGGACAGAACTGCACATGGCTTGCAGATTAAACATTTTAATAAAGATGAGCTGCCGAATGATGATGCAATAACACTTGGTGCGCACCGTGATGACCACTATATTTTCTTTCTGCTGGAAGAAGGTATTGGATCATTAATGATTGATTTTAATGAAGTGCACTTGTCGGGAAATATGCTATATTATGTTTTACCTGCTCAGGTGCATCACCGAATCCGGAATGAAGCTGCAACAGGATGGTTTGTGGCTGTAGATACTTCCCTCATTCCACGAGAATGCAGGAATGTTTTTGAGGGGCAGTTATCACTTCAGCAGCCCTACCCACTCAATACCAACGAACTGAGGCAATGTCACGAGCTATTGCTTCTTCTTACCGAAAAGCAAAGTGATGATACCAACAGTCCGTTTTACACCACCATTGTACATTCTTTATTTCAATCCTTTATCGGGATGGCGGCAGGCTGTTACAGTCAACATACTGGGTTAAACCTTAATTTGTCACGTCCGGCGCAGATCAGTTCGCAGTTTAAACAATTGCTGAGTGCTGAAATGCATTCTAATAAAAGTCCGGCAGCGTATGCCTCGCTTTTAAATATTTCTGAATCTTATCTGAGTGAAGCCCTTAAAAAGCATACTGGTTTTCATGCAAGTTATTGGATACAGCAGGAAGTGATCATGGAAGCTAAAAGATTGTTATACTACAGCGAACTCACAGTTAAAGAAATTGCCCATAGTTTAGGTTATAACGATCACTCGTACTTTTGCCGTTTATTTAGAAAGGTAACGGGAACCCCAGCAATAGCGTTTAGACAGCAATACCGGAAATAATCCTATCATTACAACGATTCGGCTATTTTATCCATCTTAAAAACCAGGTTTCTTTGTAGTGTAAAAACATACGAAATGGAAACCTCTATATTAACACAAATCAGAAAAAAGGCAGGAAGAATAATTGAAAGCCAATTGCTTAAACCAGGACGCGTATTGGATGTGCGGTATTGGGAATCTTCTGATATGATTGAAATTGATCTCCACCTTCCCTATGCAGAAATGCAAAATTGGAACCAGATTCCATACATCAAACTTTGTGTGGATGATTTTACTTTTCGTGACTATACACCTTTTGGCTGGGATGTAGAAACAGCAACCTGCTCGCTATTGATTGATACTGATCATGACGGTCCGGGGAGTCGTTGGGCAAAAGCACTTCATAACGGTGATACCATTCACTATTTAAAAATGGAAAGTACGCGCCAGGCACCACATCCAACAGATTTTGTGGTGGGATTGGGCGATTCCAGCAGCCTTGGTCATCTGCTTGCTTTGCAACAACTCACCATGCCAAAAGCCCGTTTTGAGGGTGCTGTACTGCTTCCAAACCTAAATTGCGGGAAATTGCTATCTGAATATTTTTCTGTATCCTTAAATACCTTAACCACAGTTACAGAAATTACAGATTGGCTGTTAAAACAAGGATATTGCACAACACACACCTGGTTTTACCTTGTTGGTAACCACCATTTCGTTACGAAATTGCGCAAATTATTAAAAAGCTTAGGGCATGCCAATATCCGCATTAAGGGGTTTTGGTCTTGATTTACAATTTATTTTTACGAACCTGCTTCATCATCGTTGGAAGCAACACCAAGATTCCTGACTACGTTTAGTACTCCTGTTCGCCAATGCAGATAACCCAGGTTGCCACAGATTTCGATTACTTGCTCTTCAATTTTTGCAGGCACATCATTTACAACGCGAAAACGTATTTTATACTTAGGATTATAACTGATATAGATAATAAGGTCTGCATTACGCTCTCCAACATCGGATAGGAATTCAAGATGTTTATCACGCAATTCTTCTGCTGCCCGCTGTAACCGTTCATTCATCAACTTCGAAAGCGCCTTATCCGGAACAAAATCAGTTTCCAGGATAGCCAATACCGTAACCACCATGTGTGCAAAAATAAAAACCTATCTCATAACCACAAGGGCAATTTATCAATCAACTGAAAATGAGGTTGAATAATTTCTTATTTATGTTTATAAATGCGGTTTCTTTAAAATGAGCCTATAAATCTGCTAACAAAAGGCGGTTAAATTGCGCTCAGATAGATCTGGTAGCTTATTGATATTGGCATAATTTTGATGAGGATAGCTTTTTATTCAAAACATCCTTCTAATAATAACCTATTTGGTGTAATCCCTTTTAAATTGCTCTGGAGTTAAACCTGAGTATTTTTTAAAGAATTTAGTAAAATAAGAATTGTCGTTAAAGTTAAGTTCATTAGCGATTTGAGAAATATTCACTTCACCACTCACCAGCAAACGTTTAGCTTCAAGTAGAATACGTTCCCTGATAACCTCTCCTGCCTGTGCTCCTATTAATTCTTTACAAATTGCATTCAAATGGTTTGGAGTGATAAACAGCATTTCGGCATAATCTTTTGGCATCCTTTTCAGCAAGTAGTTTTCTTCAACCAGTTTCTGAAAATTACGCAATACCACCATGTTATGGGTTTGAAATTGCTGCAATTGTGTAACAGCCGTTTGCTGTTCTACCAAATGCAGAAGAGAAAGTAGCAACACCCTTTGAAAATCAGTATTCTTATTTGAATTTATGTTTACCTGGGTATATAATTGATTACATAGTACCTCTACATCATTTCTAATTCCTGGCGGTAAATCTTTCACATTTCCTTGGTCCGCCCCTGCAAAAAAAGAAAAACCTTCCAAATAATCTGGTTTCAACAAAAAAGACTGGAAAAAATCCTTTTCAAAATTGAAAATGTAACCATCTACCTTATTATCAAAATTCCAGGTATGCACCTGTCCTGGCGACATAAAATAAATTTGCCAGGGCGTAACTTTATATTTATTAAAATCGATAGAATGAGTGCCGGAGCCTGCGGTAAAAATAACGAAATGATAGAAAGTGTGGCGGTGTGGAAAGATCAGATTCTGGTGTACCGCTAAATAATGCTTTAGGTGATCTACTAAAATATCACCATGATTGCCATCAGTTAATGTACAGGAATCCAGAATTGGTATAACGTCTCTCATTCGCAAATTTAACAATTGCGAAGGTAATGCATTTAAGAAAGCGCTTCAATTAGAAATTATTTTTTTACGGTATGCTCATTAATACGACTTGGATCATAGTGCAATCCCGGAGAAAGCCAATACAACAATACCATTCTGGAATATCTGTAATTAAAAGGTGAAAGCAAAGCAACCCCAGTAAATATTACCAAAACGAAATACCACAGGTTTTCATAAACAATATCAAGACCTAAAATATAGGCTGCAACGCTAATCGAAATTATTTCTGCAACATTCATGGCATAACTCACAAACATTGATACATAAAAATAACCAGGTTCACGTTCAAATTTTAATGCACACACCTTACAAACTTCATTCATTTTTTGAATTTTAAGTCCGTAAACTGCTCCGGTAAAAACCGATCCCATTCTACACCTTGGGCATTTTGAATGAATAAAACCACTCCATTGAGAAACCGCAGGTTTTTGATTACTTAATTTTAAATCTGAGAATTGATTGTTAATGGTGTTTTCCATAATGAAATTCGTTTACCAAAGGTAAAAACCCGAATAGGATAAATTATTGTATCAATCAACTTATAAATGGTATTATTTAAGGTCTATTATTGAACTGCAATGTAATAATATACTTTCTGCAACAATTTGTAACGCAAAAAAGGGCAAACATTATTTACGTTCGCCCTTTTTCTGTTTAAAGTCATCACAAATTAAGCAGACCTATTTACAGTGAACGGATAGACGGTCAATTCATGTTGAATAAAAATAACACAATTCGACCAAATAATGTAACATTTTGGATATAAAATATATGAAAATATAAAGTATTCGTAACAGGACTTTGCATCTTCAAAACGATCAGAACAAAAAAAATTCAGAATCAGATAAATCCAGTAAGAAGCAGGGAATTAGTTTCCCTGCTGTCTCCTCACACCACCGTACGTACCGTTCGGTATACGGCGGTTTGTTAGAATAACTTCGTTTGGTGTGTCGTTTTCCAATAGTAATAATTGGTAAATCCATCAAGTCCATGCCTCAAAAAGAACTTCTTGTCAAGGGTTGTAAGTAATATCGGGCTGTTTGCAGTCCTACAGTACCCCTTACGGGTATTGGCCAATTGATAGGCCCTTGATTTTACCAACCCCATCTTCATTAAATTCCGCGCTCTACCCGTTATACTCTTCCATTGCTTCCAAAGAACAATCCGCAGTCTGGTCCTCATCAACTCGTCCAGTCTGGTCATATGACTCTTTGCTTCTGCAATAGAGAAATAATTAACCCAACCATGAATGATTTCCTTAAGCGTTAATATTCTTTCTTGGAATGGAACTGGTTGGCTACGTTTAGTTTGCTCCCGGATTTTCTCCTTGATCGCTCTTAGAGATTTGGATGAAATTCGCATCTTCCATCCCTCTTTGCTACCATAGAATGAAAACCCGAGCAGACTACTTTGGCTTGGCCTGCTAACCTTACTTTTTTCCCTGTTAACCTTCAGTTTCAGGCAGTCTTCCAGATATACTGAAATACTTCTCATTACCCGGTGTCCTGATTTCCTGCTTCTTAGATAGATACTGCAATCATCAGCATATCGCACGAACCTGTGCCCACGCTCCTCGAGCTTAACATCGAGTTCGTGAAGGATAACATTTGATAGTAACGGACTTAATGGACTGCCTTGTGGCGTTCCTTCTTTTCTTGGGCTGACCAATCCATTCTCCATGATCCCCACACTCAAATAAAGACGAATAAGCTTCAATGTCCGCTTATCCTTTATCTTTACTGACAGCAGATGCATAAGTTTATCATGGTTTACCCGGTCAAAAAATTTGTCCAGGTCAAGTTCCACAATCCAGGTGTAACCTGTGTTAAGATATTCCTGAGCCTTTAACACTGCCTGATGGGCATTGCGATCTGGCCGGAAACCATGACTCTCAGAGGAAAAGTCGCCCTCGTACTTGGGGCTCAGCCATTGAGAGATGGCCTGCTGGATCAACCGGTCAATGACCGTTGGGATGCCAAGCATCCTCTTACCACCACTGCCTTTGGGAATCTCTACCTTTCTTACAGCGTTCGGTCGGTAATGGCCTGATAAAATATCACTCCGTAATGCCTGCCAGTTAGCATTCAGGTAGTCGCGAAGTTCATCGGTCTGCATACCATCAATACCACCAGCACCCTTATTGGCAGTAACCTGCCTAAAGGCTCTTTGTACATTTCGGATGTCTAATATTTCTTCAAGCATAATACTAAAAAAAAAAACTCCTTCCCAGGCATTGTGTACATTGGTTGCACGGCTCGGCTCAGCTCCTCTTATAATTTACTCTCGGATTCCGTCCTACCCTCATATAAGCAGTTCTCTAATGTGGTTCCGCTGTAAACGCTCTGCCATAAACTTCCTGTTTCCTTTGCCATCCTAACATTTGGTCCTTTCTGCATCCGAAAAATGCAGTACTACGACCGCTGCTGACTTCTGATTGAGGCATTTAACATCTCTGCCAAATGTTTCTTCTCCTGTAATCGCGCTTACAATTGACAGAACTCATTCAGATCTCCCGGGGTAAGACAATCTACTTCCTATGGATGTGGCCTCTGTATCTGCGTAATAGTCCCCGTGCAGTATTGGGCTTCTGTTTGTTTCGCAACATCACCCGGACTAAATCCGCCTCGTATACAGTTTCTGTTCGTAAGCCCCCATATTTGCCGCGGACTTCCTTCAGATTCGCAGTCACCCACGACACCCTTGTCTCGAGCTAACACTTCCTACTGCTAAGCGTGTTCGGGACTTGAACCCTATAGTCGATTGCCATGCCCGGCGCACGAACAAAAAGAGTGGAATTAATTCAATTCCACTCTAAAATTATATGAACACGCTGTATTTATTGGCAATCGATTTTGAATAAATACCGTCTTGATTTTAAGCCTTCAATAAAGCTGGTTTTTCATGATAAGTTCTCCAAAGCAACTCACCAAATAAGGTGTTAGACCATGCAAACCAGGCCCTGGTAAAATTAGCAGGATTGTCTTTATTAAAAGATTCGTGCATGAAACCTTTACCAGCATGTGTTTTACGTAAAGTATCGATGCAGTATTTAATTTCTGCATCATCTTTTGAGGTTAAGGCACGCATGGTAATGCTCATTGGCCAGATCATATCTTGCCCGGCATGCGGACCACCAATACCTTCTGCTGCTGTACCTTTAAAAAAGTAAGGATTATCTTTTGAAAGGGCGAATTTCCTTGTATTCTGGTATATGGGATCTTCTACTTTCATTGCTCCTAAATATGGTAAGCCGAGTAAACTCGGTACGTTCGAATCGTCCATCAGGTATGAACTTCCAAAACCATCAACCTCAAAAGCGTAAATTTTACCGTATTTTGGATGGTTAACTATTGCATGCTTTTGCAAGGCTGCATTAACTTCATCGGCAAGATTTAACAAATTGCTCTCCAAAGTTTTATCAGGCTGCAAAGCTTTAATCATCTCTGCTGCTTGTTTTAAGCTAGATACTGCAAAAAAGTTTGAAGGCACCAGGAAAGGGAAAATTGTGGCATCATCACTCGGACGGAAAGCAGAGCAGATTAAGCCCACCGGATTTACCGGGAAACCATAACCGGCCATTGGCAACGAATCTGTAGGTTGGGTAGTTTCTCTCTGGAAATGGTATGGACCTTTGTCTGTTTTGCGCTGCTGCTCTTTGAAAGTTTTCAAAGTTGCTTCAATTCCTTTTTTCCAATCGGCATCAAAAGGGGTTTTATCACCTGTTTTTTTCCAATAATGATAAGCTAAACGGATAGGATAACATAAAGAATCTATTTCCCATTTGCGCTCGTGTACGCCGGGCTGCATGGTGGTTTTATCTGTTTTCCATTCGCCAACTTTAGTAGCATCCCCGTAAAATGCATTGGCATAAGGATCTTTCAAAACACATTGTGTTTGATGAATGATTACCCCTGCGATTACCTTTTTAAGTGGTTCATCTTCGTTTACAAATTGCAGATAAGGCCAAACCTGTGCAGAACTATCGCGCAACCACATTGCATCAATATCACCAGTGATTACATAAGTATCTGGTCTGCCATTTTTTTCAGAATGATAAACGGTAGTATCTAGGGTATTCGGGAAACAATTTTCGAATAACCAGGCAAGCTCAGGGTTTTTTACGTTTGCCTGAAAAGTTTTGATTGCTGCATCTACAGCTTTACTCTGGAAATGTCGTTTAGCAGCAGCCACACGTACCACAGGAAATTCTGGTGCGAGATTAGCCGCAAAGGAGAATTTCGATGCGACTACGCCTGCTCCCAACAAGCCTGTGTTTTGTATAAATGTTCTTCTTTTCATTATGATGTGTTATGATAATTTGGTCAATTTTAAATAACCGAAATCCATCTGGTATTGATTATGATCAATTTAAGGATAAGATATTATTCGGTTAGCGCTTAACAAATATTATTATAATTTTTGGAACATCAAAATCATTAACAGCAATTAAACTATTCCTAAATCGATTTTCTTAAACAATACATTATAATACCTGTAAAGATCAATATGGTAAATTTAAAGGTAATAAATTAAGGCTTTATAAATAATTGTGAATTGTTATCTTTAAGCAACCAAACTAATTGCTATGAGTGCCGACAGCAGTACCCCATCAAAGCGCATATTATCCATTGACATATTGCGTGGCTTAGTTATGATCATTATGGCTTTAGACCATACCAGAGATTTCTTCCACATTGGTGCAATGATTGCTGATCCATTAAATCCTGATACCACGACCGGAATTTTGTTCTTTACCCGTTGGATAACTCATTTCTGCGCACCCACATTTGTATTTTTATCCGGATTATCCGCATACTTATCTGCCCAAAGTAAAACCCCAGCCCAAGCAAGCTCATTTTTATTGAAGCGTGGCTTATGGCTAATTGTAATAGAAATTGCATTGATTACGCTTGGTTTAACCTTTAATCCTTTTTACAATTTTATTATCCTTCAGGTAATATGGGCTATTGGCTTTAGCATGATTTTTTTGGCACTATTTAGCCGTATTTCTTATAAAATGGTTTTAATTACTGGTTTGGTATTGGTTTTTGGCCATAATCTTTTTAATGTATTCCCTGCAACAGCGGATGCCAATGGCGGTTTATTTCTGAAAGTGTTTTTTACGGCCTCAGGAACTGTAATTCCCTTATCCAATAACCATCTTATCGGCGATTTTTATGCCATACTCCCGTGGACGGGAATTATGTTTGTGGGTTATGGCATTGGCGCGTGGTACAAAAAAGACTATAATATTGACCGTAGAAAACGTAATTTATTAATAGTTGGGTCACTCACTCTTTTTACATTTATAGCATTAAGATTGATCAATTTATATGGCGATCCTGTGCCGAGAAAAGATTACCATGATCTATTTAAAAACCTGCTTGCTTTTTTTAACGTCAATAAATACCCGCCATCATTACAATATGCAACAATGACTTTGGGCCCGGCAATGCTGATTTTGGCCTTTACTGAAAAGATAAACAACTGGTTTACCAGAATCACATCTGTATATGGTGCTGTGCCATTTTTTTATTATGTGCTACACTTTTATCTGCTGCATACGCTACTAGTAATCGTATTTTTTGCCACAGGGCATACCAATAAAGAAATTGTACAAATTCCGTTCTGGTTTAGGCCGGCAACATTTGGTTTTAATCTCCCTATTGTATACCTGATATGGTTTTGTGCAGTAGCATCCCTTTATTTACCATGTAAATGGTTTAAGAAATACAAAGAAACACACAAACAGTGGTGGTTAAGCTATGTTTAAGCTTTTTTCCATTTTATGCTGCAACCAACAGCCTTAGTGGATGATATTATAGGTTTTTTACCAGCAGATAATTCGTTAACGGCATTTTTTACGTATTCGATTTTTGTTGGGCTGGCTTCTTCCGGGTCATTATCAATCGCTCCGATATATTCAATTATATTACCCTTGTCGGTTTTATTCAGCACAAAAACATGTGGCGTTCTTGAAGCACCAAATTGTTTGGTTACCAAATGGTCAGGATCTAAGAGATAAGGAAAATTAAATTTCTTTTCTGTGGCCAGCACCTGCATTTTTTGGAAACTTTCATCAGGAACAGTGCCAGCATCATTTGGATTAATCGCTATAACTGGATAACCCTTTGGCGCATAAACTTCATTTAAAGCAGCGATACGGTTTTGATAAGCTTTAGCCACAGGGCAGGTATTACAGGTAAAAACAACAATATATCCTTTTGCATCCTTGTAATCGGCCAAGGTTACCATTTTGTTATCTACATTCTTCAGCGAGAAATCTTTAACTACATCGCCCACTTTATAGCCTTCAGTTTGTGCAAATGCGAATCGTGAAATCAGCATAAATGCCATCAAAATAATTGTTTTCATTGCCATCTATTTTAAGTTTAACAAAGTATTTTTAAGTTCTGTTTCTGTAAATTCCCGCTCATAAAAACGCCTGATTTTCTTATTTACAAAAAGAGTAGCCGGAATAGCACCAGACCATTTCTTATCGATCCTTTCTATATATTGTTGTTGATCAGGCTCATTTAAAAGAAATACTTCAGCATTAATTTTATTACTTTTCACAAATGGAGTTACTTCCTTTTGCAGTTTTGATTTAAAATCTAAACTCACTAAGAGTACTTTAACCGGCTTTTTTAAATTGGCTAAACGTAATTTTTCAAAATTTGGCAATTCGGCTACACATGGCGAACACCACGTTGCCCAGAAATTGATGACATAGGTAGTATCTTTCCCGTTGGCAATGCGTTTATCCAAATCATCAAGTTTAAGCAGTTTAACCTGTGCATTAACTGAATAAGTAACTAAAGATAAGCAGATTATAAAAAATATACGCATAAAAGAATAACGAAAAATGATAGGGTTTGTTTTATTGATTGTAACCTAGAAAGCGATAGTCATTTCTACTGAGGTCACCTATTTTTCATAGGAAGCGCACTCCAGTCGAAATTACGAAAATGATTAGTTCACCGATCCTGATTTAACCAAAACCTTTTGATAGGCGGGCAACATTAAATCATCAACAATTACCCCCCTTGTGGTACTGGCATGCACAAAAAAACCGTTATTAAGGTAAACACCAACATGATCTACATCGTTACCACCGAATGAGAAAAATACCAGATCTCCCTCTTTTAAGTTATCGATATCTTTTCTTCTTACTGCATTGGCCTGATCGCGTGATATGCGTGGAAGCGTAATGCCATAAATCTCTTTCTCCAATAAAAAAGCAAAACCAGAGCAATCAATACCACTTTTATCCAGTCCGCCAAAACGGTACCTCACCCCTGTCCAATCGGTGATAAAACGGTAAAGTGGTTTACTTTTTAAATTCGCCATGGCATCGGCGGCTTTGGAAGCTTTTGTATCACTTTTAACGGTATACTTCCTTGTTCCACAAGAAGTTATAAAAATAGAGAGCACTAAAATTATAGAAAAAGAATATTTAGATTTTAGCATAATTTTTAATTCCTTGATCAACATTCACTCAACTCTTTTAATGAACTGCTGTATTCATCATTCGAATTTTTGGTTAATTTTTTATCAATCGCTGTATTTCATCCAGCTTTAATAATGCTTCTACAGGGGTTAATGCGTTAACATCTAAATTATTTAGTGTATCGCGAATCTTCACCAAAACAGGATCGTCAATAGCAAACATCTGCAACTGGTAAGCCTGATTTTGCACTTTCTTAATACTGTCTTTAATGCTTTGTCCTTCTGTACGGTCTATTTCCAGTTTCTTTAATATTTCATTTGCGCGCCCAATTAATTTGGATGGCATACCCGCCATTTTCGCTACATGTATACCAAAACTGTGCTCGCTTCCACCAGGAATCAACTTTCTTAAAAAGATTACCTTATTGGTCATTTCTTTTACTGAAACGTTAAAGTTTTTGATGCGCGGCATGGTATTGGCCAGCTCATTCAATTCGTGATAGTGGGTTGCGAAAAGTGTTTTCGGTCTGGCGGTAGGATGCTGATGTAAAAATTCTGCAATGGCCCATGCAATTGAAATTCCATCATAAGTACTGGTTCCCCTACCAATCTCATCCAATAAAATCAAACTGTCATCAGAAATATTATTTAAAATACTGGCCGTTTCGTTCATCTCAACCATAAACGTACTTTCTCCGGAAGAAATGTTATCTGAAGCCCCAACACGGGTAAAAATCTTATCTACAATACCCACTTCTGCATCTTTCGCCGGAACAAATGAGCCCATCTGCGCCATAAGCACAATTAAAGCAGTTTGCCTTAAAATAGCCGATTTACCTGCCATATTGGGACCGGTAATCATGATAATCTGCTGACTTTCGGTATCCAGGTAAACATCGTTTGTAATATACTCTTGGCCTACAGGCAATTGCTTTTCTATTACCGGGTGGCGACCACCTTTAATATCCAGAACTTTATCGGTAGTAACTTTAGGTTTATTGTAATGGTTTTTAACTGCCAATTGCGCAAAACACAATAAACAATCCAGCTGGGCAATTAAAAAGGAATCGAGTTGAATTGGCTTGATGTAATTGGCCGTTTCATACATCAGTTCGTTATATAAACGGATTTCAATAGCCTGAATTTTTTCTTCCGCCCCTAAAATCTGGTCTTCATATTCCTTAAGTTCGGGGGTAATGTATCGCTCGGCATTTACAAGGGTTTGCTTCCGGATCCAACCTTCGGGTACTTTATCTTTATGGGTATGGGTAACTTCCAGATAATAACCAAAAACATTATTAAAAGCAATTTTTAACGATGGAATACCAGTTGCTTCTGCCTCCCGTTTCTGAATCTGAACCAAGTAATCTTTACCTCCGAAAGCAATTTTACGCAAGCGGTCTAAATCTTCATCAATTCCATCCGCGATAACATTTCCTTTAATCAGTAAGGCTGGCGGCTCGGGCTGTAACTCTTTTTCAATTCTTTCTCTAATGGCCAAACATGGATTTAACTGATCAGCTATTTTGATCAGAAATGGATTTTTCGAATCAGCAGCCAGTTTTTTAACTGCTTCTATATGGTATAACGCACGTTTTAAAGCCACCAATTCTCGGGGACCAACACGTTGTAAACCTACTTTAGAAATCAGGCGTTCCAGATCCCCTATTTGTTTAATGTTATTTATAAACTCACCTTGAAGTTCTTCATGCTGTACAAAATAATCCACCATTCCTAAACGTTCCTGGATTGGTTTTAATTCTTTAAGTGGCATAATAATCCACTTTTGCAGCAAACGTGCACCCATTGGGGTACAGGTATCGTCTAAAATATCGAATAAGGTTACCGCATTATCATTTGGCGAATTCACCAGTTCGAGGTTACGAATGGTAAAACGATCTAACCACATGTAACGGTCTTCTTCGATACGGCTTATTGAGCTGATATGCTGCAAGTTGCGGTGCTCAGTTTCTCCTAAGTAATGTAAAATAACCCCGGCAGCAACAACACCGCTTTGCAAACGCTCTACACCAAAACCTTTTAAGGAAGAAACTTCAAAATGTTTCATCAGGGTTTCGTTCCCAAAATCAGTAGTAAATGGCCATTCATCCAGGCCAAAGGTGTAAAAACGATCGCCGAAGTTTTCTGTAAAAACTTGTCGCTTTGATTTCTGAAAAATAACTTCTGTAGGTTTAAATCCTTGTAAAAGTTTATCTATATAATCGCTGTTGCCCTGTGCAATTAAAAATTCACCAGTTGAGATATCTAAAAAAGAAACTCCCAATTGTGTTTTATCGAAGAAAACGCAGGCTAGGAAATTATTTGATTTTTGATTTACAATATTATCACCATAAGCTACACCAGGGGTAACCAACTCTGTTACACCACGTTTAACAATGGTTTTTGTAGTTTTTGGATCTTCGAGCTGATCACAAATGGCTACCCTTTGACCAGCCCTTACCAGTTTGGAAAGGTAGTTATCCAAAGAATGATGCGGAAAGCCAGCCAGCTCCAATGCACCGCCATTTGGGCCAGTACCCCTTCTGGTGAGTACTATACCTAAAATTTGTGCCGTTTTAATGGCATCTTCGCCAAAGGTTTCATAAAAATCGCCAACCCTAAATAGTAAAAGTGCGCCCGGATACTTCGCTTTAATTGCGTTGTATTGCTGCATTAACGGGGTTTCTTTATTCGTGTCTTTAGCCAAAATTGAAATTAATTTACAAAAGCCATAAAGATAACACGAATAAGCATTTTACAACTGTTTTGTTGAAAAGTTAAAAAAAATGCTTGTTTAACCATTTGAATTGGTTTATCGTAGGATATTACAGTTAACCGATATAAAAGATTAATAGATTAAGCAACCTTAACAATTTAAACAATTCACCTACTTGTATGTTAAACTATTATAAATTTAACCTAATTTTTTAATTATGACGATCCAACTTAATACCGACAAAAATTTAACCATCCACCAGGAATACGACGAAAAAATTCAAACTCAGCTTAATGAAGGTTTGAGTAGATATAGTGATTTGATTACACGCTTGGAGGTGCATTTATCAGATGAAAACGGAAGCAAAGAAGGATTAGACGATAAAAGATGCTTGTTGGAGGCCAGAATTTCTGGCAAAGAACCTGTTGCTGTTACCAATTTAGGCAATACTTACGATTTAGCCATTACCGGAGCATTAACAAAATTGAAAAGCGCATTGGAAAAAGTGGCTGGAAAAATGAAAAGTCACTAAATAACTATAGTACGGACGTCATTCTCTGCACAGGCGGATCTTAATGCACTAAAAGCAAACGCATTAAGATTCCCAATCAAGTTGGGAATGACGCTCTCTCAAACATCAAATTCTACAACTGCTCAATATAACCCAAAAATAGATTTAATGCTTTCTTACGATCTTCTGTAACATCAAACTGAAGTTTGTTGTATAAATAATCCTCAAGATCAAAATTTGGCGTTATTGGTAGTTCATGCAAAACTTCTTTTCTATGCTCAAGTCCAAATTTTAAAGCGGCATTAAACTCTTCTTTAAATTCCTTTGAGATTTCTTTATTTGCCACCCAGGCGGCATACATAAATGGTAATCCCGTAAAGTTTTTCCATTCTTCACCCATATCATAAGCGTAAGTAAAATCGTCTTTTTTACCAAAAGTTCTATCGCCGATTAAAACGAATGCATCTGTTTTTGCAGTTGGATCTGTAGTAAACTCCACTTCCTTTTTCCAATAAAATTTCAGTAAAACTTTGGCTAAATTGTTAGATGTACGCGAATGGGCATCCAACCTCACTGTTTTAATCTCTTCTGCGGCTACATCGCTAAAAATGAATACCGAATTTACTCCCCCATCGCTTCCAATACAGTAATCGGCCACAATATTTGCATTCGGAACCAAAGGGATTGCAGCTACTGGCATTAAACCAAGATCTGCCTCACCGTTAATCACTTTGGCAGCACAATCTGAAGGAATGTCTAAACTTAAATCAATTTTATTAATAATGTCCGAATGTGTTAATCCGTATATAAAAGCTTTGGTATTGGTATAGGCAACAGCCGATATTTTAATCTTATTCAAGGTATTATATTTTGCGCTTCGCGTTTTGCAATAAGCGTATTATTCAATTACTAAGCCGTTTAAGTGAACGGCACTGTTAAATTCGAGAACAGAAAATTTCCCATCTTCGAAACCCATTTTATAAAGTACTGTATTTTGATGTGGAAATTCAGTCATTTCGCTTAAAGGTTTTCCTAGCAATAAACATAAGAAAACACGCATTGCCCTGCCGTGCATGCAAACTAAAACTGTTTTCTCTTCAGGTCTGCTCATCAATACTTCCATGGGCTGTTTTAAACGTTCGTAAACATCCTGAACACTTTCGCCACCCTCAAAATGAGCTGTATAATTGCCATCCTGCCAGCTTTGTAACATCTCACGAAAGGCATCACGTGCATCTTCAGTATTCGGCTTTCCTTCCCAAACACCCCAGGCAAGCTCATCCAGCCCAGAAAGTTTTTCCCAAGGCAAGCCCGAATCGATAAACTTCTGAACGGTTTGCCAGGTACGTTTTAAATCTGAAGTATAAATCTTCTCGAAAGGAATATCTTTATAAGTTTGATAAAAGGCTTCAGCTTGTGCTCTACCTAGATCATTTAAGTCAGAATTTATACCTCTGCCCTGTACTATGCCTTGCCTGTTAAGTTCCGTTTCGCCGTGGCGTATGATGTATATTTCCTTCATTAATAATGATTGATTTTGAATAGTTGAGTTATTAATTATTGAATTAGAGAATTTTGAATAATTTAATGGGAATTGCCTATTAAATTCAATCAATCCTTAATTCACAACAGGTAACTTATAATACTGTGGCTTTTTTTCTTCTTCAAAAACTACATTTTCGAAATCCGTAACCACATTATATAAAGTATCCCGTTCAATTGCTTTTCGCCCTACCTGTTTAATTAAATTAACCAACTCTTTGGTGCTCATAGCAGGGGTTTGTTCTTCTGCACCGGCCATTGAATAAATTTTGGTGGTATCATCTAAAGTGCCATCAATATCATCAACGCCATAGTTTAAAGATAGCTGCGCTGTTTCACGACTGATCATTGCCCAATAGGCTTTAATGTGGTCGAAATTATCCATATAAATACGGGCAATGGCATAATTTCTTAAATCTTCAATTACTGAAGATTCAGCCACATTACTCATCTGGTTATTCTGATTTCTAAACTTCAATGGGATAAATGTCTGGAAACCACCCGTACGATCTTGCAGCTCACGCAGTTTTTCCATATGATCTACCCTATGCCAGTATTTCTCGATATGTCCGTATAGCATCGTTGCATTACTGCGCATACCAAGTTTATGCCATTCTTCATGTATATCCAACCATTGTTGTCCGGTACATTTATCTTTGGCAATCTGCTCTCTTATTTCAGGGTGAAAAATCTCCGCTCCACCACCTGGTATCGATTCCAATCCGGCTTCTTTCATCAAACGCATACCTGTTGCATAATCGATTTTGGCTTTCTTAAAAATATAATGATACTCAACAGGTGTTAAGGCTTTAACATGTAAATCAGGACGGTGTTGCTTAATTGCGGTAAATAAAGCAGAATAAAATGCTACATCATACTGAGGAAGTACACCACCTACAATGTGGACTTCGGTTACAGGCTCGCCATCATATTTTTTAACAATATCGAGCATTTGCTCCATGGTTAATGCCCAACCTTCCTCTTTTTGCTTGATTAAACGAGAATAAGAACAAAATTTACAGTCGTAAACGCAAAGATTTGTTGGTTCTAAGTGGAAATTACGATTAAAATATGTTTTATCACCGTGTTTTTTTTCGCGAATATAATTTGCGAGAACACCCAGGTAACCCAGTTCGGCGTGCTCGTAAAGATGCACACCTTCATCAAATGTAATCCGTTCTCCGTGAAGAACTTTGTGTGCTATGTTTTGTAATTCAGTTGATAAATTGGTATCAGCTAATATTTTTTCAACTTGCTCAGTTGTATTCATTCCTGATTTATTTTGAACAAAAATACAATAATGAGCCGATTTGAAAATCATTTTCTTGTAACAAACCGCGATTTTTGAATGTTGTTCTTGATTATTAGCCACAGATGAAAATGGATAAACACAGATATTGATTGCTTTTTTAGGTGAGCTTAGCTGTAGCGTTAATATTAGCCACGGAAAAACGGAAGTCACGGAAAATAACAGTCAAACTTTAGTATAAATTGATGTTTCCCCAGCGTGATGGCAAGATATGTAAGACCAAACCTGATTCTAATTTATATCTGTGGTTAAAAACCTACTACAAAGAGTCTAAGAAACTCCGTGTTTCCGTGGCAACTCCAAAAGATGGTAAACAAAAAAGCACCTCTTTACAGAGGTGCTCTTATATGTTTTTCACAGGTATATGTTTAAGCTACTATCTTGCAGCAGGTACAAATGTAAGTACGATGTTTGCCGTTTTACCACCGAATTCAATTGGTGATTTTAAGATCATTTGTGTGCTAGAAAGATCAGTTAATACCAAACGATAACCTTCTGTTACATTTTTAGCTTTATCTCCTTCAAATATTTTCTTGAACTGGAAAGTCTGGTCTTTAGGTGCTGCCGACCAGAAAATGGTTTGCATTACCGAACCACATGCACTTGATGCTGGTAAAGTGTAAGAACCATTACCGCTATTGGTTAAATTCCAGGTACTTCCCTGAAAACATTTGTATGATTTTTCTCCAAATAATCCTTGAACAGCACCATCTGGTAAACCTTCCAAAGCAACATTACTCACTACCCACTCACGAACAACAGTACCCCTGCTACCCGTTACACCTGCAGTTACTCTTTTTGCGGTATTACAGCTTTGTAACATTACTAAAGTAGAACATGCTATTGCGATAGCTATAAATAATCTTTTCATTTTTGTTTAATTTAATTTTCGTCAAACTTTATACATAAATCTTGCCAAAACAATTACGAACCTTAAATTAGCACCAAATTATTAAATTGTATTCCAATAATATTTCGATAAATATAAATCATCATGAAACCCGAAACCCTTGCTATTCACGCTTCTAATCTAGTAAAAAGTACCACAGGTGATGTAACGCCTCCAATTAATCTATCAACAACTTTTTTTCGTGGAGAAGATGGCGGTTATCCCGGCGGGCACATGTATAGCAGGGTAAGTAACCCAAACCGGTCTGCTTTAGAAAACACTGTGGCTAAATTAGAGTATGGCGAAGATGCAGCAGCTTTTTCTTCTGGTAACACCTGCGGTTTGGCCATGTTCCAAGTACTGAAACCGGGTAGTCATATTATTGCACCCGATGATATGTACTGGGGAATTAAAAAACAGTTATTAACCATTTTTAATGATAGCCTGGAATTCGATTTTGTAGATCAAACTGATTTAAATCTGATACAATCGAGCATTAAAACCAATACCAAACTGATCTGGATTGAAACACCATCAAATCCGTTATTAAAAGTAACTGATATTGAAGCAATTGCTAACATAGCCAAATCAAATCACATAACATTGGTTTGCGATAGCACTTTCGCCTCTCCAATTTTGCAAAACCCGATTTTATTAGGTGCCGACATTGTGATGCATAGCAGCACTAAATACCTTGGTGGCCATAGTGATGTGCTTGGTGGAATTTTAGTTACGGCAAAAAAAGATGAGTTATGGGAGCGAATTAAAAATATTCAACAAACTGGTGGGGCTGTTCCCTCTCCTTTTGATTGTTTTTTATTAACCAGGAGCATCAAAACCCTGGCTTATCGCATGAAAGGCCATTGCGAAAATGGAAAAATAGTAGCCGATTATTTAAATAACCATCAAAAAGTTGAGGCTGTTTTTTACCCCGGACTGGAAAGCCACCCACAGCACGAAATTGCTAAAAAACAAATGAAAGATTTTAGCGGAATGATGTCGTTTTTGGTTAAAGGAGATGTTGAAGCTGCCCGTGAGGTGGTAAACAAAGTTCAGTTATTTGCTCAGGCAACCAGTTTAGGTGGCGTGGAGAGTTTAATAGAACACCGCTATTCAGTAGAAGGACCGGATAGTAAAACCCCTAAAAATTTACTTCGAATTTCTGTAGGCCTAGAGCATGTAGATGATATTATAGCCGATTTAGCGCAGGCACTGGGTTAATTTAAGTAAACCACGCAGGTTTTAAAACCTGCGTGGTCTTAAAATTTATTTTGGATTACAAACCGTAGTTAACTTTAATGAATAGTTTGCTTCCAATGGTTCGTTAGTTTGTGCCAAACGTTGCGAACCTGTATTGGCAGGACAGGCAATATCTCCAGCTGCATCGTAAATTAATTTGGTTCCATTAGCTAACAATTCTTTCGGTACGTATACCTGTACTTTGGTAATTGAGTATCCTGAAGGAAAATAACGTACATAATAACCATCAGGATGTTTCGTCCAGATGCCACTTGGCACATCACTTCTTGGCGGAGCCATCCCCGCAACAATTGCATATTTTTCAAGATCCGCATAGGTATAATTTCCAGAAGCAACCAATTGGCGGATATTATTTTCAGCTTCAAAAACCGCCTTGACACCAGATGGCAATTGATCCTTTGCTTTTTCCATCACATCAAATGGCAACACGCCTAATGCACCACCTTCCAGCTGAGTAAGCTGTTTTGGTGTTAATAATTTAATTGCAGTTAATTTAACCTGACCGTTATAATCAGCAAATTTAGTTCTTGCAATTATTGTCCATAATAAAGCCTGAATATCGTGTTGTTCTACATCTGGATGTTTTTCAGCACTTTTTAAAATAGATACTACAATTTCCTCTTTCGGGCCTAAAACAGGCGCAAACATATAACCATCTCCTTTTGATGGAGCAAAAGTTCCTGCTTTTAAGCAATAACTTTTATTGGTCATTTCGTAAAGGCCTTCACATAGTACAAATCCTCCATCAGGATTTTTCGGCAATAGATATAAAGGTTGTGCTTTTAAATTTAAAGTGGTGATAAAATCCGGAAGTTTTTCGCCCGCTCTGTTTACATCTTCAAAATTAGTTGTAATGGCTGCTGGTTGTTTCAAAAACCTATCTACACCTAAAGCTTTAGCACCCTGGGCCGTGCCTACTTTTAATAATTTATCTTTTAAACCTCCGAATTGAGCGCTTACATTGTTTAAACTTCCTATGGCAAATAGTAGCACTAAACATAGGGATTTTGTATTTTTCATCATGATTAAATTTAGATAGGTAACACAAACTTAGAATTTTAAGCGTTAATTTTATATTAAAAGTTTTAAGCCAATAATTTAACACAAAATACATACCTCATTTTCAGAAAGTTAACTTTAATTCGGAATTTTATTTTGTGAATTAAAATTAAATTCAGACATTTGAAATATTATTTGGCGGAAAGCTAAATAAAAGTCAATCTTCGCAGGTTGATTTATAAAGAAGTGGCGAGAGACTGGCTCGACGACCCACTGGCAACCCTCAGAGAGAGAAGGTGCCAATTCCTGACCGGATAACAAGGTGTTATTTGGAGATATAAATTAGAACTGATGAAAACATTAAATCTTCAATCGCTAAGCGAGCCCATTGCAAACCTGAAAAAGTCAGAAAAAAATTCTATTTCTTTTATTTGTTGCTACATGCGTAAGGTTACTTGTATGTGCTGTTGCATACAGTAGTTTAAAAATCTTCCTTTTTTGTTTCATTCAAACTGGAAGGTCCCGGGAAATCGGGATACGCCCTGTTAGGTTAATATTAGGCTAAGGCTATACCTGTAGCTCATCAATCAACATTAAAAAAAAGAAATTATGTCAACTTCATATAAATTTGAAACCTTACAATTACATGCTGGTCAGGAAATAGATCCAACAACAGGTGCCAGAGCAGTACCTATTTACCAAACCACATCGTATGGGTTTAAAAATGCAGAACATGGCGCAAATTTATTTGCATTAAAAGAGTTCGGAAATATCTATACCAGGATTATGAATCCAACAAATGATGTTTTCGAAAAACGTATCGCTGCATTAGAAGGTGGCGTTGCAGCACTAGCGGTAGCATCTGGTCAGGCGGCTCAGTTTATTGCATTAAACAATATTTTAGAAGCCGGAGATAGCATCGTTTCCTCTTCTCATATTTATGGCGGAACATACAACCAATTTAAAGTAGCATTTAAAAGATTGGGCATACATGTTGATTTTGCCAACCCGGATGTGCCTGAAGAATTTGAAAATAAAATTACGGATAAAACCAAAGCGCTCTACCTCGAAACCATCGGCAACCCTGCTTTTAGTATCCCCGATTTTGAAAAAATTGCTTCAATTGCTAAAAAATATGAACTTCCTTTGGTTGTAGACAATACTTTTGGCGCAGGTGGTTATCTATTTAAACCATTAGAACATGGCGCAAACATTGTTGTAGAATCTGCAACAAAGTGGATTGGTGGTCATGGTACAAGTATTGGAGGTGTTATTATTGATGGTGGAAACTACAATTGGGGCAACGGGAAATTTCCGCAGTTCTCAGAACCTGCTGAAGGATACCATGGACTGGTTTTCAGCGATGTTTTTGGCATCGGTGGACCATTTGGCAATATTCAGTTTATCATCCGTGCAAGGGTTGAGGGATTAAGAGATCTTGGCCCTGCCCTATCACCTTTTAATTCTTTTCTTTTGTTGCAGGGATTAGAAACGCTATCGCTCCGCGTTCAACGCCATGTAGATAATGCATTGGAATTGGCCACCTGGTTAGAAAACCATCCGCTGGTTAAAGAAGTTCAATATCCGGGCTTAGCGAGTAGTAAATACAACAATCTGGCTAAAAAATATTTAAGCAATGGTTTTGGCGCGGTTTTATCTTTTGAGTTGGCCGGAAGCAAAGAAAACGCAACACAGGTTATTGATAATTTAAAACTGGTATCTCACCTGGCAAATGTGGGCGATGCGAAAACGCTTATTATTCAGCCATCAGCAACCACCCATCAACAGTTAAGTGAAACAGAACAGCTGGCGGCAGGCGTAAAACCAAACGCATTAAGGGTTTCGGTCGGTATTGAGCATATAGATGATATTAAAGCCGATTTCGAACAGGCATTCGCGAGTATCAATAATTTAACTACTGCAGCTCATTTACAAGCTTAACCCAACCCTGCTTAAGCGATTTAAAACAACAACATTACAAAATGCATAACGCTAAAAATGATAATACTCCAAAATCTTCTTCGGGAAATTTCGGTGCTACATATAATTACAATAAACAATTCAAATTAGAAAGCGGGAAAAAGATCCGCAACCTTCAGATTGCTTATCAAACTTATGGCAAATTAAATGCGAATAAGGATAACGTAATCTGGGTTTGCCATGCACTTACAGCCAATGCAGATGTTTTTGAATGGTGGGAAGGCCTATTTGGAGACAATGCTTTATTTAATCCGGAAGATCATTATATCGTTTGTGCCAATGTTTTGGGTTCGCATTATGGAAGTACAAATCCATTAAGTACAAATCCTGTAAATGGCCTGCCCTATTACTTGTCCTTTCCACAGTTTACGATAAGAGATTTAGTATCAGCTCATCAATTATTGGCTGCGCATTTGGGTATTGATTACATTAAACTGTTGATCGGTGGTTCTTTAGGTGGGCAACAAGCTGTTGAATGGAGTATTTCTGAACCTGCCAAAATTGAAAACCTGATCTTGATAGCAACTAATGCTGCACATTCACCATGGGGAATTGCTTTTAACGAAAGTCAGCGTTTAGCCATTACAACCGACAGAACTTTTTATGCCAACCAGCCAAACGGAGGCAGCAAAGGTTTAAAAACTGCACGTAGTATTGCGCTTTTGAGTTATAGAACGTACAGTGCTTATGGCAGTACCCAGGTAGAAAGCGTAAACGATAAAACCGATAATTTCAGGTCGTCTTCTTACCAGAATTATCAGGGAGAAAAGCTGATCAACCGCTTTAATGCATATAGTTACTATTATTTAACTAAAGCTATGGACAGTCATAATGTAGGCCGAAACCGCAAAAGCATTGCCGAAGCTTTAAAACTAATTACGGCAAATACGCTGGTAATAGGAATAGAAAATGATGTTTTGTTTCCATTATCCGAACAAAAATATTTAGCTGATCATATTGATGGTGCAGAATTTATCGCTTTGCATTCTGATTATGGACATGACGGTTTTCTAATTGAAACCGATGCGCTTACCAATGTAATCGGGAATTTTATTAAAGAAAGCCGTAATAAAAAGATAATCAAATTACAGCATACGGCTTAAAAATCTAGAAGGCTGAGGGTGTAAAGATTTAAGGTTAAACCAGATGCCACAAGTTAAAACAAATCACAAAATAAAAGCAGTTAGTGTGGGAATAAACCATCTATCTGCGTAATCATAAATACAATAATGAGTAAGAATTTAAAAATCGGTTTATTTGGTTTCGGAGTTGTAGGACAAGGTTTATTGGATATTATCCAAAGCCAGAACCTGAATTTGGAGATTATTAAAATTGCGATAAAAGATCCAAGAAAGAAACGTACCCTAAATAAAAATCTGTTTACTACCGATCGTAACGAAATACTGAACAATACAGAGATCAATACAATTGTAGAGTTAATCAATGATGCTGATGCAGCTTACGAAATTGTAACTACAGCCTTAAAAAATGGCAAAAATGTAGTATCGGCCAATAAAAAAATGATTGCTACACATTTGAAAGAACTTGTTGATTTGCAGCAGGAACATGGTACATCTTTATTATACGAAGGAGCTGTTTGTGGTAGTATTCCGATTATTCGAAACCTGGAAGAATATTACGACAATGAGCTTTTCCATGCATTAAGCGGCATTTTTAATGGATCATCCAATTACATTTTATCGAAAATTTTTAACGAAAACCAAAGTTATGATTCTGCTTTAAAAGAAGCACAGGATTTAGGTTTCGCCGAAACAGATCCAATCCTCGATGTAGGAGGCTACGATCCGAAATACAAATTGGCTATCGCTACAGCGCACGCTTATGGATTATTTGTAAATCCTGATTTTATATTGAACATCGGAATACAGAATCTTTCTCAATACGACATTAAATATGCACGTGAGAAGAATTTTAAAATCAAATTAGTTCCTACAGCACGTAAAGTGAACACAAAGGACATAGTGACTTATGTATTGCCAAAACTAGTAGCTAAAGATGATTTTCTATACAATGTAGAGAATGAATACAACGCGGTTGCTGTTCAGGCTGCTTTTGCAGATAAACAGTTTTTTTATGGTAAAGGTGCTGGCGGCCATCCAACTGGCGCAGCTGTACTTTCGGATATTGCAGCATTACGCTATGATTACCGTTATGAATATAAAAAGTACCATTCGGAAAATGGTGTGAAACATACTGAAGAAATTTTATTGGAAATCTATTTGCGTTATGCAGATGAAGATTTGATTACGCTATTGGAATTTGATACCATTAGCGAACGTTATGCTGCCAGCAGCTATAAATATGTGGTTGGAACCGTTAAGCTTGAAAGCTTAATTAAAAACCGCGACTTGCTTTTGGATAAATCTGTTTTTGTGGCATATACCGGCAGGCAGATTTACAAACAAGAGCAATTAAGTGAGAATGTTTTTGCCCAGGAGCTGGCAAGCCTATAATTTATTTTAGGGTTATTTTTTTTATTTGTTTTGTTGTTAAGTACAAAGGTCGGAGCGATTCCGACCTTTTGCGTTTATTTGAAATTTTCTAAAATGCGTTGCTTATCTTCGTTTTGTTTGTCGTTTTTATGGTAAAGCTCTATAAAAACAATCTTTTTTCTTCGGCGAAGTAGGCATATATTAACCTCAATCCCGAATTTACACCCCGGCCTTTTAAAGATTTACAAGCCATCCGTTTTATTTTAATAACACAGGTTTGAATACCCAAATTATCTATGGTAAAACTAAATGGTGGCTGCTGACTTGGCCTGACATTTATAATTGCCTTAACCATTTCTAAGTCGTCGTTTAATGTTCTATATTTTTTTAATAAAAACTTTAAATCTCTATTAAATTCATTGAGCGAATTGAAGTGCATAATTTAATTATCATCTTCATCATACACCCTAACAGAATATGGCAATTCCCGGTAAAAGGCCAATTCGTAACTAATATCTTTGCCTTCTTCTGTAACTTCCCAAGGTAAATCTTTATGTGAATAATCACTTATCGCCGTGGCAGACCAATCACTCATTTGTTCGATCACTTTATCAATAACATCCTTCTCACTTGCTTTAAGTACGGTTAAATCTGCTTTTTCTAATGGTAAGTAACGTTTCTGTGGATAGCCCTTAAACTCCGTTTTAATCCTTTGGAGCATATTGGCATCAATCATTTGGTTTATAACTGCATCTAGTTTTTGAGGAACCGGGCCATAAGGTAATTTTTTATACTTTGCTCCTGTTAAGTGCTCTTCATATAACTCATAGTAATTAAAATCAGAGAAATAAAGCAATTTATAAAGTACAGTTTCACCAACATTAGGCTTGCCTGCGCAACGTTCTAAAATGTAAAGCAAAACATTTTTGAATTTATTTACATTCAGGGTTGGAACAGAAATACGTTCCTCAATAACATCTTCGTTTGGCTCTTCGGATAAATTTAAATCCTGGGAGATCAGAAAATCTTTAGCCATAAAACCATCAAGAGAAAAGCCCAACACCATCGATAATTTCTGCATTTCGCTCAGGCTCACCACTCTATTGCCCAATTCTATCTGAGTTAATGATGATCTTGAAATGGCGATACTCTTAGCCAAATCTTCTTGAGAAAAGCCTTTATTTAATCGAAGTTTAGCAATTCTTTCTCCGATTTCTTTTTTTGATAATTCGTATCCCATACCCAAAGATACAAATGTTTTAATATAAAACAATATAATGATGGATTATAGAACAACGCAATCAACCCCATAAATTTTTTATTATTCCCATTACAGAGAACCTGATATTAAACAACAGGGGTCGAATTAATTTCTACTTAATTTTGATATATTTTTCAATAATTACCCGGTCAACCCCTGCTTTTTCTACTTTTTCAATACCTTTTTGAATCAGCGTATCTTGATGAACGGCCAGTTTAAATTTAAAGGTTTTGCCTTCCCAGTTTTTATCTTTATAATATTCAAGGCGTTCGGTATAATCATCCTTGTTTAAGGTAAATGTTCCCCCTCCAGCATCAAAACTACTTGTGTCTTTAGGGTTAATGCTATGTCTTAAAAATGCAAAATGTGTATTGTTAAACATTTTGATCATTTTTAAGTCGCCTGAATAATCGGTGGTCTGGCTTTTTCCATTTTCGATGGTTGTAGCAGAAAATAACTGCCAGGTACCTTGAATATCAAGATTCTCTTTTTTGCTATTATCTTTATTGGCACAAGAGGCCAATGTAAGCACAGCAAGTAACATTACAATATTTAATCTCATAAGTATTCTTAAAATTATCCCCTCCCAGCCATCTTAATTAATTTGTGTGCAAGATCTTTCCCCAAATAGCCATCAATAATAGTATGCACCACATACAATATTGGTGTCATTAAAATGGCTACCACAAATTTATAGGTATAATTAACCAATCCAATTGCAGCAACCATTTGCCAACTGTAATGGTATTGCGGGTTTAAGTAAAACGCAATAAAAATCACCACAAAACTGTCAATTAGCTGCGAAACCAGCGTTGATCCTGTTGCGCGCAACCACAAGGCACGTTCTCCGGTAATTTTTTTTATCCGGTGGAAAATGAGCACATCTGCCAGCTGTCCGATTATAAAAGCGGTGATTGAACCTACAATAATCCACATTCCCTGTCCGAAAATGCCGGCAAAGGCATTGTTCATATTCAAATCTTCACCATTGATTTTTTGATGCACCCAAAAATCGGCAGCACTCAAATGCATTGATCCCCATACGACCAAAAAAGCAAAAGCAATTAAAATCGAAGTCATAATGGAGAGGAAACGGACTTGTTTTACGCCAAAATATTCATTTATTATATCTGTCATGATAAAAATGATGGGCCAGGTTAATACGCCTGCAGACATCACAAATGACAAATTGGGCACCCCCAACAGATTGATATCGAACTTTTTAATCCCAAGTGTTTCTTCAACACTAAACAACTTAACCCCGATAAATTCTGATAATATAGCATTTGCCACAAAAAAGCTTCCCAGAATGAGGAGCAAACGGCTTTCTTTCGTTTTAAAAGTCATAGACTATAAATCTAGAAATAAATAGCCTATTTAGTATATTGATTAATGTATTTTTAACAGAGATAACACAAAGATTACGCATATATCAGCTATTTTAACTAAAAATATGATTTTTACAATCATTCGACCTTAAAAATAGGTTAACCAATTAAATCTCGCAATCTTTGCGCCTTCAAAACCGGTAATTTCATGGCTAAAAAACAACACTTCTATCTTATACTCATTTTAGGTTCATTGGCAGCACTTGGCCCTTTCTCAATTGACATGTACCTTCCTGGTTTTGTTGATATTGCAAAAGATTTAAAAAGCACAGAATCTACTGTAGCACTCTCCTTATCGAGCTTTTTTATCGGAATTTCTGCCGGGCAGTTATTGTATGGTCCGCTATTGGATAAATTTGGCCGAAAAAAACCTTTATACTTTGGTTTGGCCCTTTACATTGTTGCTTCCTTTTTATGCCTGGCTGTAACAGATGTAAACCAACTGATTGTTTTACGTTTTGTACAGGCTATTGGGAGTTGTGCAACTGCTGTGGCATCTGTAGCGATTGTACGGGATCTTTTTTCTGTTGAGGAAAGCCCAAAAGTGTTTGCTTCGTTAATGCTGGTTATTGCTGTTTCGCCAATGCTGGCCCCAACGGCTGGCGGCTATTTAATTTCGGCCTTAGGTTGGAAATATGTGTTTGTATTTTTAGGATTAATGGCCATATTGATGCTTTTGGCATCTATTTTTAAATTGCCAGAAAGTTACAAACCTGATCCGAACTATTCATTAAAGCCAAAGCCTATTTTAACCAATTTCTTAACGGTTTTAAAAGAACCTCAATTTTACACTTATGCCTTAATCAGTTCGATTACCTTTTCAGGGTTATTTGCTTATGTATCTTCTTCGCCTCAGGTTTTTATGAGGATATATGAAGTAAGCAAAACGGGTTACGGGTGGATTTTTGCATTGCTTTCTGTTTCTTTTATTGGATCGAGCCAGGTAAACAGCTTAATATTGAGGTGGTTTACGAGCAAAAAAATTGTAAGCTATGCGCTTATTGCACAATGTATTTTTAGCCTGATATTTTTGATATTTGCTTTAAACAACTGGTTAAATTTATACTCAACCATTGGCTTTATTGCTTTATTTCTAGCCTGTTTAGGTTTAATCAATCCAAATGCTGCCGCTTTATCACTTGCACCATTTACCAAAAATGCAGGAAGTGCCTCAGCATTAATGGGTGCCCTGCAAATGGGCCTGGGTGCTTTAGCATCTGTAATGGTAAGTTTATTCAGCGAACATTCTGTTGTGCCTATGCCATTGGTAATGACGGCTGCTGCATTTATTGCTTTAGGTTGTTTATTAATCGGCAGAAGATTTATAACCACTGAAGTAGAAGCCTCTGCTGATTCGGCTGTTGTTGCGCATTAATTTTTTAACCACAAAGGCAATTTTCTAAGTGCCTTTGTGGTTTTTATTATGGTACAAATAACTTGTAAATCAGATAGCAAACAAGTGTACCTACTGCTGCAATGATAAAGCCACTTAATCGTTTCTTTTTAATAAAACAGATTAAGATAATTCCTGAAATGGACACCAATGTCATCAGCACTGCCGAAATATCAATAATCCACGACCAGGCCTTACCAGAATCTCTTCCTTTATGTAAATCATTTATTACAGCTACAGCTCCGAATCTGGTTGTTGTTAATTCATATTTACCGGTTTCGCGATCAATAAAAGAATCAGCCAGGTAACCCGGGCCATTAAAGGTTAAGCTCAATTCTCTGTCATCCATCCTAAAATCGCTCAAAGCACCCTTAACCTGGTGCTTATTCCTAAAAAACTCAACAATCTGAAGCTTATTAATTTTATTGGTATCTGCTTGGTTCACCCACTTCAAATCAACCGATCCAGAATCTTTGGTTACCACTTCTTTTCCAGAAGTAAACCAGTCTGCATGGTTAAGTGTTAAACCCGATACTGCAAAAAACAGCAGGATGGTAAAACTCACCATCGACAAATAAATATGCAGCCATCGAGATAGTCCGGCTAAACGTTTCTTACCTTTTCCTTTTCCGCTATCCTTTTTAACCGGCTTTTTTCCAAGGCTACTTGGTACGGCTATTGGATTACTTTTTTGGGATTTTTCTGTAGTCAAGGGATGCTGATGCTAATTCTGTATTTGGGGTTAATTCTATTTTTTGTGCTGAACCGGTAAATTTCATTTCTTTCGAAATTACCTGGTATGATCCATGTTCGCGGGCTACTTCGATGAAAACGGTATATGTTCCGGCTTTTACCAATTGGCCGCTATCATCTTTTCCATCCCATGAAAGGCTGTATTTGCCAGGACCACGGGTAGCCGAACTTGTAGAACTTAATTTGCCTTCTGCTCCTTTTTTAAATTCGTCGCCATTTGCACGGCTCCACGATTTTAAATCAGGCAACCAACGTGGTTTATTGTACCAGATTGCAAGATTACGCACTGGTGTTTTCGCAGCATCTTCAACCCAAACAGCAACAAATGGACGGCGAACACGCTTACCATCAGTTGATTCGATATTGGCAATCTCTAAATTAACGACCAATTCATATTTCGTATTCCATGGTTTTTCTGGTTTATTTGCCTTGGTTATGGCAAGTGCAGGTTTATTTAAGGCCACTTCGTAATTTGCCCACTCCCTGCTTTTAAGCTCTTTTCCATCTTTGGTAACCAATAAATAGGCAATATCTTTCCTATTTGCGGTTAGTTTTTCGATTTCAGAAACCGAGAGCACATTGAATGAAGTTGCCAGCGCACCTGCTTCACTTGCATTAGCTGCAATCACAGTAGCACTGATAATGTTTGTAGCTGGATTTCCAGTACGCGGATCAACAATATGCGAGTACCACTTTCCATTTACACTAAAACCCCTGCGGTAATTACCACTGGTAGCAACAGCCATATTAGAAACTTTGATGGTTGTTAGCGCAGCATCATTTTCAGTGTCGGCTTTAGGGTTGGCAATTTCAATGGCTTCTGGCTGATTTCCTTTAATAACCATATCGCCACCAATGTTTACCACAACGTTTTCGATGCCTGAGGTTTGCATTGCCTTTTCAGCAGCTTTATTAATGATGTAACTTTTTGCGAAAGAATTTAATGCCAAAGGCACATCATCCAATCGGGTAACGGTTTTGTTTTTTTCATCGAGCACATAGTGTTGTTGTTTAACCTGATTAACCGCAACTTGAAGCGATTGCGCAGATGGCAAATGATTTTCGCTGGCTGCTTTTTTCCAAACGTTACCGATTACAGCAGCGGAAGCATCGAGTGCACCATTGGTTAAACCTTTATAATTTTCGAACTGTTGCAACACTTCAAATAATTCGGCGGAGATTTTAGTTGTTTGTTTTCCGTTATTTATCCATTTATTAAACTCACTAGTTGTTTTATAGGCACTTAAAATATTATCTAAACGATCGATCTCATTCAAAGCATTTTCTTCTGCCAGATCTGCATCGGACTGATTGTTTGCTTTAAATTTTAATTCTAATGATGTTCCCAATACATTTTCATAGTTGGAAACGTATGTTCTTAAGGTTTTTTTCGGGTTAACAAACGCTGATGCAGTTATTACCACTAAAAAGGCTGCGACTAGATGTCTAAACTTCATATGTTATGGATAATTTGGAGATTTTTAATACAAAGAAAATAGTTTATTTGGAATAATTTTAAATAAGATGAAAATATATTTTAAATAATACAATCAGCTCGTTTTTATAGGGGTTAAATCAATTACTCTTATTAAAATTTATTGACCACCATATCAATCAAGGGTTTAATTACAATTCAGAATTTTTTTACCCACTTTTTCAAAATTTGATTATCTTTTTCCAGTCAGCGCCAATTTCTAAGCAGCTTTTACCTCCTATTTTTAAGGTTTAAGCTTTTTTTTCCTATTTTCGCTTATACGATGCTGAATATACAATCTAAACTTCCTGGTGTAAGCACTACCATTTTTTCGGTAATGAGCAAACTTGCGGCAGAACACAATGCCATTAATTTATCACAGGGATTTCCCGACTATGCCTGCGACCCAAAATTGATAAATTTGGTAAATGAGGCCATGAAAGATGGTTTTAATCAGTATGCGCCAATGCCGGGAGCTAACTTTTTGAAAGAAACCATTGCTGAGAAAGTTGAAAAACTTTACAATGTAAAATATAATCCTGAAACAGAAATAACCGTTACCGCTGGCGGTACACAAGCGATATTTACGGCATTGGCCTCAATTATCAGTGCTGGCGACGAGGTAATTATTTTCGAACCAGCTTACGATAGTTATGCGCCCACGGTAAAACTTTTAGGCGGTTTGGTTAAAACTTATGAGCTTGCCCCACCAAATTATGGCATAGATTGGGACATGGTAAAAAAACTTTTTACCGCCAATACCAGGATGATTATTTTAAATACCCCACATAACCCTACAGGTAGTATTTTATCATCAGATGATATGAAATCGCTGATAAAACTTGTTACTGGCACCGATATTTTAATTTTAAGCGACGAAGTTTATGAGCATTTAATATACGATGAACAAAAACATCAAAGTGTGATGCTCTACCCTGAATTAAAACTCCGCAGCTTCATTATAGCTTCTTTTGGCAAGCTTTTGCATGCCACTGGTTGGAAACTGGGTTATTGTTTAGCGCCAGAGAAACTGATGAAAGAATTTAGGAAAGTACACCAATTTAATGTTTTCAGCGTTAATAGTCCCATGCAGCAGGCTATTGCAAATTACATTAAAGAACCTGAAAATTATAACGGAATCGCTGGTTTCTTTCAGCAAAAGCGCGACTATTTCAGAACACTTTTAGCAGATAGCAGATTTAAGCTCCTGCCCTGCAACGGATCATATTTTCAATGCGTTAGTTACAGCGATATCAGTGATGAAAAAGATACCGATTTCAGTATGAGGCTCATTAAAGAATTTGGCGTAGCTACTATTCCGGTTTCTGCATTTTATCAAAGAGCTACCGACCATAAAATTATCAGGTTTTGCTTTGCCAAAGAAAATGCAACGCTTGCTTTGGCTGCAGAGAAATTAAAAAATGTTTAACCATCCCAAATAAATAAAAATGGAAGCACCTGTTTACACTCAAATAGAAAACCTGAAAGTAACTGTCTTTCAAGCTTATCTTTTTTGGGAAAACATAGAAAAAAACCTGTTAAACCTGGCCCTACGTTTATCGATGGGTGTTCGGGAGAAAACAGATATCATTATTTTGCCAGAGATGTTTAATACTGGTTTCAGTATGAATTCGGAAACACTGGCAGAAGAAATGGGTGGAAAAACCATGCAATGGATGCAAAAAATGGCCCACCAATACAATTGTGTGGTTACCGGCAGCTTAATTATAAAAGAAAACAACCAATATTACAATAGATTAATCTGGATGGAACCAGATGGTAAAAACCAGCATTACGATAAACGCCATCTTTTTGGTATGGGCAATGAAGACGATTATTTTAGCCCAGGTAAAGAAAAATTGATTGTTGAACTTAAAGGATGGAAAATCAGGCTGGCCATTTGTTACGATCTCCGTTTCCCTGTATGGTTGCGCAATGTAGACCAGGAATATGATATCCTGCTTTTGGTTGCCAACTGGCCTGATAAACGTTCCGCACACTGGAAGGCGTTAATTCCGGCAAGGGCGATAGAAAACCAAAGTTATGTAATTGCTGTAAATCGCGTTGGTCATGATGGAAACCAGATTTATCACAGCGGATTATCCATGTGTTTAGATCCTTATGGCAATACCGTTTATTACAAACCTGAAGATGAAGATTTGTATACCTTTAGCATAAATTATGAGGAACTGGTAAAAATCAGACGACAATTCCCTTTTCTTAAAGATGCAGACAGGTTTACCATTGAGTAACTGATGATCAAAAAAATTAATCAACAGCTTGAACAATACCAATGAGCAAATTCATAATTTAGCCTTAAAAAACCCAGCAATCAGTTAAACGATTAACTAATTTCAACAATTTAACCAGTTAACCCCCATTCTAACAATTAACCACCTACATGTTTAACCGCCGTAAATTCATTAAAACATCTGCCCTATCTGCCGGATTACTGGCTATTGATAAAAGTAGTATTGCCGAAATAGTGCCTAAGAAAGATTCAAAGGAAAAAAACTATCCTATTGTAATTTCTACCTGGGATTTCGGAATTGCGGCAAATGCCGATGCCTGGAAAGTACTTTCATCTGGCGGACGAGCTTTAGATGCTGTTGAACAAGGTGTTTGGGTGCCTGAGGCTGATGAAAAAAATCAATCAGTTGGTTATGGCGGTTTGCCTGATCGCGATGGTAATGTAACACTTGATGCCTGTATTATGGACGAACTGGGCAATTGTGGCGCTGTTTTGGCATTAGAGCACATTAAACATCCAATTTCAGTAGCCCGCAAGGTTATGGAGAAAACACCACATGTAATGTTGGCTGGTGATGGAGCATTACAGTTTGCCTTGGAACAGGGTTTTAAAAAAGAAAACCTGCTTACGCCTGCCAGCGAAAAGGCATGGAAAGAGTGGTTAAAAACAGCGAAGTATGCGCCGGTAATGAATATCGAGAATAAACTTTACGAAAAAGCCGCTCCACAAAAATTGCCAGGTAACCAGTACAACCACGATACCATTGGCATGTTGGCAATTGATGCCAAAGGAAATATTTCTGGTGCATGTACTACAAGTGGCATGGCCTACAAACTTCATGGCCGTATTGGCGATAGTCCGATTATTGGGGCTGGTTTATATGTAGACAATGAGGTAGGTGGAGCAACTTCAACAGGTGTTGGCGAGGAAGTGGTGCGAAATGTTGGCTCATTCTTAGTAGTAGAATTAATGCGCCAGGGTTATACGCCAGAAGCAGCTTGTAAAGAGGCAGTTATGCGAATTATCAAAAAGAAACCAGAAACAGCCAAAAATATTCAGGTGGGCTTTTTGGCCATCAACAAAAAGGGCGAATATGGTGCCTATGCCATTCAACAAGGTTTCAGTTATGCGGTTTGCAATGCAGAGAAACAAGATCTTTTAATAAAAGGTAAAAGTTATTATTAAGTAACATCCCAAAAAATATAAAAAAAACGCTCGATGGGATTATTATCTAAAATTTTCGGCAAAAAAAATGTGGAGGAGCGTAAGGGTGAACCTGATCTGGTTTACATCCCCAACGAAGATGAACGCATGAAATGGGCAATAGAAAAAGCCAGGTTAACACTTTGGTATTTCGAAGAAAGCCTTGCCAACCCACAACCACACCATGCTTATTTCTCGGTTAAGGTTCATATTATCGATGGCAAAAACAGTGAACATATTTGGTTAACAGAGCCGCATTTTGATGATGAAGGCAATCTTTTCGGTACAGTTGGCAATGAACCTGTAGATGTAAAAACTGTTCGTTTGAATCAAAAAATTGGAATTAACCGCAATTTGATCTCAGACTGGATGAGTATAGAAAATGGCCGTTTAATAGGGGGATATACCATAAGGGCGATACGAGACGGCGTTCCGGAAAAAGATAAAGCAGCTTTTGACAATAGCATAGGCTTATACATTGACGAAGGCATAGATCATTTTAAAGCAAATCTCGATACACCTGAAGGTGCTATTCTGGCAATTGAACAGGCTTACATCAATCAAGATTTAAATGCAGCATTAGTTTGTAAAGATTTTTATGAGGAAGCTAAATCACTGCTTTCGGTAATGAATATGGAAATCGACCATGACATTATCAATGAAACCGCTGAAGTGCTCGAATTATCTTTCATAAACAGCATCGAAGAACATGGTTTTCCAGATTTCTCTACCGTACAAAATGCTTTTCCTGAACGTAAAAAAATCGACGATACCCATTACCTGATTACTGAGGTTTGCTGGTACCCTGACGGAGGAAAATCGGTACAACTGCTTAATACTTACAAATCGCCAAAGGGATGGGTGGTTTTAGGTCCGGCAGGACCAAAGGAATAATCTTAATCAATTAAACAGAAATATGAAGAGTGAAAAAGTAATTGGTTGCTTGGAGGTATGTGCAAATTCTTACCGTTCGGCATTGGCTGCCCAAAATGGTGGTGCCAAAAGGGTTGAGTTTTGCGATAACCTTGCCGAAGGTGGTACTACACCAAGTTATGCTCAGATTGCTTTGGCAAAGAAAAATTTATCAATCGAGGTGTGGCCAATTATCCGCCCGAGAGGTGGCGATTTTTTATATGACGACATGGAGTATGAGTTAATGAAAGAGGATATAAAAATCTGTAAGTCATTAAAATGCGAAGGCGTGGTTATAGGAATACTTAAAGAAAACGGTTCGATTGATATAGAGAGATGTGCGGAACTTATTGAACTTGCGAAACCGATGGAAGTTGCTTTCCATCGTGCGTTTGATATGAGTAATGATATGGATCAGGCTCTGGAAGATTTAATTTCACTTAAAATTAAGCGGTTGCTCACTTCAGGAGGCGCTCCTTCTGCCATACTTGGTGCCGAAAAGCTTGCTCAACTCGTAAAACAAGCAGATGGGCGCATCATCATTATGCCCGGCGCAGGCATAAACGAAAACAACATTAAAAACTTAATGGAACTAACGGGTGCAACGCAGTTTCATGCTTCGGCGAAAGAATTTGTAGCCAGCAAAATGAAGTTCCGAAACACCGAAACCAAAATGGGTAGCATTGAAGATGAATACCAATACGAGCTCACTTCAGAAAAAAAAGTTAAGGCTTTGGTTGATTGTATAAATGAAGTTGTTAGCTAAGCAGTAGAAAAGGAAGTTGTATTGAGCGTTTAAGAGGTATTTGATAAGATCTTCTACTACGCTCAGACTGACAAATTTATTATTATGTAAATAGTCTTCGTTTGTAATGAGGATTAATGGCGATAAAATCGCCTTTCTCGATCATCCTCGTTACAAACGATGACGATGAATTAAGCCGTCTTCGACTATGCTCAAGCTGACAATATGTTTATATATTTGATACACAAAGACCAAAAATGAAATTACTTTTTAAAACTTACAACTTTCTTGTGCTTTTAGCCGTTTTGCTTCTAATTATTTCATTTTTCATTCCTTTATTCAATCTGGATATTAATCTATATGATACTTATTATGTAATTACAAACATCAATTGTATAAGATATTTAGCTATTTTCTTATTTATTATCGCTTTGTTATATAAACTACTGAGCCCCTATTTAGCCTGGAACACATTAAGCTGGATACATATTATACTATCAATTTCGCTATATTTTGCTGCATCATTTATGAGTTACCGGTTGAGTAAGTTATTTGCTTTGGCAGAATTAACAAATGAAAATTCGATTGATTACTTCGAGCATTACAACACACAAATTATGGTAGCAGTTTCTGGCTTTATACTTGTTCAATTTTCACCTATTATTAATTTAATTGCTGGTTTAACCAAACGAAAGCATTCTTTAGCCAAACATATTTAACGTTTATCCTTAAGAAATAGCACGTAAAACGATAAATTTTGTCGCTTTTCTTATCAAAATACTACTTAATCGCCACTTCCGGGCACATAATGCAAGCCAGGTGTGAGGTAATGCAATAGAATAACCCTCGAATAACGATAATTAATTGGGGAGAGCAATAAAACACCGGCCAATATGAAACCTACATAATACCAGAGGTTTTCATAAACCAAATCAAGACCTAAAACATAGGATGCAACACCGATGGTGATAATTTCAGCAACATTCATGGCGTAACTTACAAACATTGCCACGTAGAAAAAACCAGGTTCGCGCTCGAATTTTAAATTGCAATGTGGGCAGTGCACATTTGTTTTCTGTAATTTAAAAGCATAGGCACTCCCGTTAAAGATATCTCCCTTACGGCAGCGTGGACATTTACATTGTATAAAAGCTTGAAATTTCGATAATACCGCCATAATCTTTCAACAAATTATGTCATTGAGTAGTTTGATTAATCTATGAATTTCTGAATTCCTTATTCGCTTTAATCTTCAAACTATAAGGCTTATGACTTCGAACGAACAAAACTAGCCAAGTGTTTCTTTCATCAAACGTGTATAAAATTCTTTTAATGTAATGCCCATTGCAGCTACTTGCTGAGGAATAAAACTGGTAGCGGTTTGGCCTGGAATGGTATTGATCTCAATAAAATAAAACTTGCCAGTTTCGTGCTCCAGGAAATAATCAACCCTTACCACACCTCTGCAATTCAACTTTTTGTAAACGGCTGTAACTACCTGTTGCACGCGAACCAGTTCTTCATCGCTCATCCTCCCCGGGGTAATTTCTTCAGTAGATCCTGGTGTATATTTGGCTTCGAAATCAAAAAATTCATTCTGAGGGATTACTTCCGTTGTAGGTAAAACCGTGATATTACCCTCGGCACCAAAAACGCCGATTGAAAACTCTCTCCCGCTAACAAATTCTTCGATTAAAATCTGGTCATCTTCCTGAAACGCTTTATCAATCGCACCCTCAAGATCATCAGCATGTTTCACTTTGCTCATGCCGATGCTGCTGCCACCACTGTTTGGTTTTACAAAATAGGGTAATTTTAAATCTTGTTTAATCTTATCCAGACTGTAGTTTCCACCTTTAAATATCTGAACTGATTTTGCTGTATACAAGTGGTCAATTCCTTCTACAATGGCTTTGGTGTACCCTTTATTCATTGTAATTGATGAAGTTAAGGCATCGCAAGTGGTGTAAGGAATGCCCAGCATATCGAAATACCCCTGGAGTTTACCATCTTCGCCCGGCGAACCGTGAATGGCAATAAACACCCCGTCGAACTTTATATTTCTTCCATCAAGTGTTATGGAAAAATCATTTTTATCTACATCAATTTTAACAGAATCGGCAGGCTCATAAAACCATCCCTTATCGTTAAGCATAATTTTATATACATCGTATAAATTTGGATCGATATTTTGGGCAATTGTAGCTGCACTTTTTACCGAAACAACCCATTCGCCTGTGGTACCGCCTGTTAACAACGCAATCGTTTTCTTCATGTCAGAAATCCTTAATTAAATTGAATTTGAATGTAAATATATCCTCAAAAATATAAATATCTTTGTGCTTTAATAATATCGAAGGATAGAAATATTAAATGATTGAATGAGAGAATTAGTTATTGATTGAGTGGTGAATCGGATTCAGTAAGTCATTCGATAATTAAAATAGTTACATTTGAGCTTGTACGCATAACCCAAATTAAGATTCATGTCTAAATTTATAGATTATTTAAAAACCAAATCGTTTAGAAACAACATTTTAGCTGCTATAATAACTGTTGTTGCCCTGCTGTTGATCGCTTTTTTTAGCTTAAGATATTATACAAAACATGGCGAAGGCTTAAATGTGCCAATGGTGAAAGGCTTATCTTTTGAGCAGGCGGTAAAGAAACTGGAAGATGCCGGATTGAAATATGAAGTAGATTCTGTTTTCATCATGGATCAGCCAGCGGGGATTGTAATTGATCAGGATCCTGACCCAAATACCTTTGTTAAAGATAACCGGACGATTTATTTAACCATTAATGCAGGCAAAACACCTAATACCAAATTTCCTGATGTTGCGTTTAAAACCTTACGTGAGGCACAGGCCATAATTGAAAGTTCGAGATTAAAACTTGGTGATACCACTTATAAACCTGATGTAAGCCGTGATGTAGTTTTAGAAGCTTCTTTTGGCGGTCAGCCGATTACAGCCGGGCAGATTGTACCTGTAGGTTCGAGAATCAATCTGGTATTGGGAGACGGACGTGGCAATGAGGAAGTGGATATTCCACAATTAATGGGATTAACCATGGATGAGGCTAAATTTAGTTTAAGGGGTTCAAATTTAAGTTTGGGCACCATTATTTACGATGGACCTATTACCGACAGTGCTGCAGCCATTATTACCAAACAGGATCCTATGTTGGTTGATTCGGTAACCAAAGTAGCTATCGGCACAAAAATCAACATTACATTATCTAACAAACAACAATAAAATACGCACATTATACAGATGACTGAAGTAGAAAAAAAGAACATGAGTACTGGCAAAAAAGCGGCAATTATTGTTGCCCTTGTTGTGATCTTAATTGCCGGTTACTTTGCATTAAACCTTTACAGGCTATATTTTGCCCCTAACGTTACCGAAAACCAAAAATACCTATACATTAAAACCGGAAGCAGCTACGACGATTTAGTTGCTGAAATGAAAAAGAAAGACCTGGTTAAAAGTATTTCTTCTTTTACTGCCGCAGCCGGAAAAATGAACCTGGCTACTAATGTTAAACCAGGGCGTTACCGCCTGAAGAAAGGGATGACGAACCGTACCCTGATCAATTTAATTAAAGCGGGTAACCAGGATCCTGTTAAACTGAAATTTCACAACATCCGCAAGAAAGAAAATTTTGCAGCTTACTTAGCCAGTAACCTGGAGGCTGATTCTTTGAGTTTTATTCATGTTTTGGATTCGACTGCATTAATTAGCAAGTATGGCTTTAACCAGGATAATGTTTACGCCATGTTTATCCCCAATACTTACGAAATGTACTGGAATATTTCGCCAGTTGATTTCTTTGAGCGTATGCATAAAGAATACGATAAATTTTGGACGGCAGATCGTAAGCAAAAGGCAGCAAGTTTAAACCTCACTCCTGCTCAGGTATACACCCTGGCTTCTATCGTTGATGCTGAAGCACTTTACGATAAAGAAATGCCAATTATAGCTGGCCTGTATTTGAACCGTTTAAATAAGGGAATATTATTGCAGGCCGACCCGACAGTTATTTTTGCCAATAATGATTTTACTGTTAAAAGGGTAACCGGCAGATTATTGCAGGTACAATCGCTTTACAACACATATAAATATGCCGGCTTGCCTCCGGGCCCGATTATGATGCCGAGTATTAATGCCATTGATGCCGTGCTTAACCGCGACCAGAACAATTACATTTACATGTGTGCGAAAGAAGATTTTTCGGGCTACCATAACTTTGCGGCTGATAAAGCTCAGCACGAAATTAATGCAAGAAAATACCGTGAGGCTTTAAATAAAAGAAATATATTTAAATAATGTATAGCCACAGCACAAAAATCAGGGTTCGTTATGGCGAAACCGATCAGATGGGTTATATGTATTATGGTAATTATGCCCAATATTATGAGGTTGGCCGTGTAGAAATGTTGCGAAGTTTGGGCATGAGTTACAGCGCAATGGAAGCCGATGGCATTATGATGCCTGTTTTAGAATTGAAATGCAAATACATTAAACCTGCACTTTACGATCAGGAGATTACCGTAAAAACAATTATTAAAACATTACCGGGTATCAGGATTTTCTTTGATTATGAGTTATATAATGAGAAAGAAGAATTGATAAATATTGGGGCTACCACCCTTGTATTTGTAGATATGCATAAAAACAAACCCACAAACCCGCCACAGAACTTTATGGAGAAGTTATCGGTATTTTTTAAGTAACAATAAAATGGAATGGTTACACAGGCAATTATTACATGTTAAGCTCTATTCGCGGTTTATCGAATGGACCAAAGGCTGTATATTGCCCGGTTTTAGTCCACTCCCATTGTATACAGTGGCCACATTTTTCTTTCGCGAAATCGGAAAAGATTCACTGGTAAATAAATCTTCTTCTCTGGCTTATAGTTTTATGCTGGCCATTTTTCCGGGTATTATTTTCCTTTTTACATTAATTCCCTTTATCCCGATTAAAGGTTTCCAGGATCAGCTTTTAAACTTAATACAACTGGTATTGCCACACAATGCCTTTGATGCTTTTGAAGCCACTTTAAAAGATATCATCAAAAATCAGAACAGGGGCTTATTATCTTTTGGTTTCCTTTCGGCGATATTTTTTGCTACCAATGGCGTTAAAAACCTGATGAAAGCTTTTAATAAATCATCGCTGATTATTGAAACCAGAGGCTGGTTAAAACAGCGTTTAATAGCCTTGGTACTTACCACAATTATTTGCTTTTCAATTATTATCTGCATTAGTGCAATGGCCCTTGGCGAGGTACTATTAAATAAAATTACCAACGAATTGCACATTAAAGATAGCTTTTTAGTTTACGCTGTTCAATTTACACGATGGGCTTTGTTGGCTACCCTCTACTTTATTACCATTTCTATTTTATACCGATATGGGCCCTCACATACCAAAAAATGGCGATTATTTAGTGCTGGATCGTGGCTTGCCACAATTTTAGCCTTCATTACCATTTGGGGGTTTTCCTTCTATATCAATCACTTTGCTTCATATAACAAAGTTTACGGCTCTATTGGTACACTAATCGTTGTGATGATCTGGTTATATTTAAATTCGTTGATTTTATTAATCGGTTTCGAATTAAATGCCAGCGTTGATGTAAGCAAACGGAGCGTTAAGATTATCCGCCCTACGTTTAATCTTTTCAAAAAATCTGAGCCAATAGAAGAAAACATACAGAAAAAATAATTTTTTCTCCCTCTGTGTTAAGGAATTATCAAGTTTAAATAAAAAAAAAGCATTCGGAGTTTGCAGTTTTAAGCTGAGTTTGTACTTTTGCAGCGGAGAGCTGGCAGAGTGGTCGAATGCGGCAGTCTTGAAAACTGTTGACTGTAACAGGTCCGGGGGTTCGAATCCCTCGCTCTCCGCCAAATTAGTTTTAAAATGCTTCGAAAGCCCGCAAATCGTATGATAGCGGGCTTTTTGCTTTTCCGGTATACCATTTCATTCACTCAATCAGATAGTTGAAGTGAGAGATGCGGTGAGTTCCAAAGGGAAATTCAAAACACTCACCGAATACGACTTAAACCTTTAATTATCAAGCTGTTTAGCGATTAAACATCTTGATTTGATTTGCCTGCAAAGTTAGATTTGTTAACCATTAAGATGAGTACTATGAAAACTAATTTTAGCTTGCTCTTTTATTTAAAGAGGCAAAAAAACTATCAATCTGGACCTGTAGCTATCTAAATGCGGATTACTGTCAACGGAAAGCGGGTGGAAATTACTTCCGGAAGATCATGCGAACCCAGTCAATGGAATACTGTAAATGGCCGGAGCAGTGGAAAGAAAGAAGATTCGAAATCTCTAAATGCCTATCTGGATGATCTTCAATTTAAGATCCATGAGGCCCATCGTCAATTAACACTTCATAATGAAGAAGTCACAGCAATCTCTATCAGAGATAGATTTCTTGGAAAACAAGGAAACCATCATACTATAATAGGCGTATTCAAGGAACATAACAGAAAGTTGGAGATCCTCATCGGGTCAGAATATACGAAGGGGACCGCTGAGCGATATCGCACATCATTAAAGCACACTATAGACTTTTTGCAATGGAAATATTCTGCAGCAGATATGGATCTACGGAAAGTAAATCATGAGTTCATAACAGAATATGATTTTTACCTTAGAACAGTCCGGAAATGCAATAATAATACTGCTGTGAAGTATTTAAAGAATTTCGGAAAGATCATCAGGATTTGTTTAGCCAACGAATGGATGTCAATAGATCCATTCCTGAACTATAAGCGCAAAGTAAAACCAGTTGAAAGAATCTGCCTGGACGAAAGAGAAATTGCCCGGATCGCATCAAAAGAAATGGTCAGCGAGAGGTTAGAGCAGGTCAGAGATATTTTCCTTTTCTGCTGTTATACAGGACTCTCCTACATCGATGTCAAACAGTTAAGGGTTACAGACATTGTTCTTGGAGTTGACGGGGAAGAATGGATTTCCATAAAGAGGCAAAAAACCAACGTACCGTCTCAAATACCGCTGTTGCCAAACGCCCTGACCTTAATTGATAGGTATAAGAAAACAGAAGCCTGGAAAATTACAGGCAGGATATTCCCGGTTCTAAGCAATCAAAAAATGAATAGTTACCTGAAAGAGATTTCTGAAGTTTGCGGAATAAACAAACTCATAACTTTTCACATCGCAAGACACACGTTCGCAACAACGGTGACGATGCTAAAAGGTGTTCCCATTGAAAGCGTTTCGAAAATGCTTGGACACACTAATATCCGAACGACACAGCATTATGCCAAAATATTGGATATAAAAGTAGGTGCCGACATGGCCAAACTGAGAGCAATGGCAAACCATGAGCCAATCAATTTCAGGGAAGAATCTAATATCCAGATAAAATAAGATGAGCATGAACACTAGCGAAAAAGTTATCAATCTAACTGATGATCTCATTATCAATAAGATTTATATAATCAGGAACCAAAAGGTTATGCTCGACGAAGACTTGGCAGAACTTTATCTTGTAACGACAGGAAACCTTAATAAAGCTGTTTCTAGAAACATCAATAGATTTCCGGAAGATTTTATGTTTAGGCTAACTGAAGATGAATTCAAACACTTGCTCTTCCAAAATGGAATAGCAAGTTGGGGAGGCCGGCGGCAGGCACCCAACGTTTTTACTGAAGCCGGTGTAGCAATACTCTCTGGCGTACTTTCAAGTGAACGGGCAGTAAATGTTAATATACAGATCATGCGAATCTTCACCCGTATGAGGAAGATGCTTTCCGATAACAGTGAGCTTAGGATTGAAATTGAAAAAATTAAACAGAAAGCAGATAGCCCTTTGTGCCTAAAAATAAGGCCTATAGAATCACCACCACTTATTTCATAACCCAGTTCTTGGAAAAATCCTTTTCGCTCTGAAGGTTTTAAAGCCAGCGTCTGCTGAAGTGTACCAAAGCTAATAACTTTTTTATCTGAAGTCGATGAACAGGAAAAAACAGAGAGCAATCCACCAATTACCATCAGTGCTTTAATCATTCTCATATTTATTGAAGTCTATTTTTCTTCGTCATAATAAATTTTATAGAATTTTCTTCCATCACGCTCAACCCCTTTTTCGATGAGTTCGTTATTGCCGTGAATATGAATATCAAAGTTTCTGTCGAGTTTTAGCACGCTTTTAAAAACCCTTGCCTGTTTTTTCACAGCCTGCGGGGAAATTTCAAAAGTATCTCTAATTTCAACCTCGTTGTGCTGGCGGTAATTATCATCAAACCTGCGGAAAGATTCTATCACATTTTCATTAACAAAAACTTCCTCTTCAAACTCCTGCTTGTCAAAAGTTTCGTGCTTTTTGAAATAATCCACAGAGCGGTTAAGCAGTTCTATCTGCTCAGACTTATCAACCTCAAAATCCTCGGTAAGCTGCTTGGTCACAAACTGTTTGGCAATGCCTAGAAACTGATTTGTCTGATGAAATTCGTTTTTCACAGTGTGGACACTCAGGAAATCATCCTTCCAATAAACCGCCTCAGCGCCTTTATTTGTATTATCCACCACAGCTACGGTAAAGCCGTTTTCTTTTCCGGTATCAAAGATCAAACATCCCTTATCCAGTTTATTGAGATTAATTCCTTTTTCGCTGTGTAGGTCATAACCATTTTTCGAAGGTTGGATCTTCAAGAAAGTATCTTTGTTTTCCGATTTAAAAATACCGATTGCATCCAGGCTGGTTCCATCAATAACACAATCTGTGAAATAAATCATATAAAGCTCTCCTGACTTAATTTTCGGATGGACACTTTTGTCATACAGATAACGTGCAGCATTCTGGGACTGCTCAACAAAACTATCACTCGACCCGAAAACGGAAGAAATGAAAGTATATACAGGATTGAGCTCCAATGTAGGCACAAAATAGAAATTAAACAGTTCATCAAATTTGAAGTTACTATTTATCAGTAATTTGAAATCTTCTTCTGCTGATCCAAAATCGGTAGTGCTGTCCGAAAAGCGGACACCTTCATCATTGTTCTTATTGCCTACAAAATGGATAACTAGTTTATCCATTTTGCCTAAAAGCATATTCTGCATATCTTAATTTTTATATATATCGTCCGGTATCAACCCCACCCCATTGATGAATTCAGCAACGGTATGGAAATAGGTCAGGTTATTATCTTCCCAGTAATCCCTGGGCGCATGTTCGACCATAAAGATCTGGAATTGTTCTTTCTTTTCCTCAACAATATAACCGATAAAAGAATTAAGAAGGGAAAAAGCATCAACAAGTTTTTTCTTGTCATTATTTCCCTGGCCATCATTTCCCGAATAATAAGGTATACTAGGCTGATCAATAAATAGGAACTGTGGTACATGTTGCTGCCCAACTTCTATCATGTGTTCGTGGAGCCCAAGGTAAAAACAAAGGTGCATCAACATATAATTCGATTTGCTGCCGACATTATCCAATGGAAACAGTTGTCCAGGAGGAAGCAGCTGCAGAATCATCTCTGTTTCATCAAAACGGGTTTCACTGTCCCCATAGGTAGATAAGGAACTCAACAGGTTATAATTGCGTTGTATACTTTTGTTCAGGTTTGTTTTCATTGTAAAACCCACGCTCTTATTTTCCTCAGGAATCTTCTCCATTAGCAGTTTATCTTCATTCAACCTATTCAACAGAACAGTATCGACAGGCTTAACACCTTCCCGACTGAGAATCTGCTCGTATGCATACTTGATCTCCCCAAGGCGGATATATTTCTCTCCCTCTGTCATAAAATTCTGCTTAATCAAATTGAGATCGGCAATTTCTTTTTCAACTGCCTTTAATGACCCACTGAGTTCCTTTAAATCTCCCGAAACCTTCACCGGTTCAGCAACCTTCCGGCCTAGGCTGTTCTTAATTTCCCTTAACGATGTCTCCAATGAATCTACAAATAGCTTTGTTTCATAAGACTCTACCAATTGATCAGATAAACGCTGATTCAAAAAATCTATAGGCTGCAGGCTATCGGCGCATTTTACCAGGTTACGCCTATAGAGATCAAACTCCTGCTTGTATTTATTAATAGCATTGATCTGAACCTTAAGGTTATCCCTATTCCTGCCCAGGCTATCTATCTGAAAGAAAACCGCGGATGCATCCGCTGCCTTTTGATTATTGGAAATTACATTCTGCAATACATCGGTTGCGGCCTGCATATCGGAGATTACCTCATCATACCCCAAAAACCCGAATTCCCTGCATTTTTCTATTAAACGGAAAATGTCATTAAAGTAGGCCTTGGTCTTTTTCTCATTGTTCTTCTCCTGGTTTTTTAGTCTATTGAGGTCGTTTTCAATCTGTACCAAGCGTTCGTTTGCTTTGATATTATCCATATCATTAACACCGATGACCAGATCGAAAATATGCTCAAGCGCACGGTCATATTCTTCCTTGCCGTAAAAAGCAGTGTCGAAATAAGTCTTTGAAGTACCAATAATATCTTCGGTCAAAGAATTAAAGAGCAAAAAATATCGGTACGAAAGGTTAAATGTTGTTGCCCCCTGATTTTTGCCATGCGGAAACCGCAATTCATCCGTAATCCCAAATTCAATATCCAAAATGGATTTAATCTCTGCAATTCCCATATTAGCTTCAGGGATTCCTGGCAACGGTCCAAAAGCAAAAAAAACTTCGCTGGATGACGTTCCCAGAACAGGGGCTTTTCTTGCAATCGAAATTTCTTTGTCATTAATGGACAAGTTGATACTCAACCAGAGTACCTTCTGGTTAACCGTATTGGCTATATTTACCTTGCCTGAAAGCAGGCAAAAGTCTATAATGCTCCAAAAACTGGTTTTTCCGGTAGTGGCATCTCCCGTGATGACATTGACCTTATCAGCAAGGAAGTAGTAACTTTTAGGTGCTGCAGATTCATCTCTGAACCAGAGTTTTATTTCGTTGAGTATAAATCTCATAGCTGTATTCTGAATATTTTATAAAGTTGGGGAGTCGTGAATTTTTTAGTCATATCCAGATATATCGGAATAACTTTTTCGATTTTTGCAAACCTTTCCCCCAGGTCGGCGTCCGCCATATCGAAAAACCCAATACCAGAGACAGCATTTCCAATCTTTATCTGGTTGCCCTTTTTTAAAAGTAAAAGGGAGTTTACAGTAACGGGAAGCAATGCGAGATAGCGTTTATTGAAAGCGGCGAATATCCGTTGTTCAGCCAAAACAAGCGCGTGAAGCTCAAAATGGGTTTGGTGATTACGCAAAATAAAATTGACCGTCCGGTCATCCATCAAAAATGGAAGTGCAATACAACAACGTGCCAGATCAATCGAAGCGAGACGGTTTGTAATAGAAAGAAGTATACAACTGGCTAAGGCCTCGTTATTGTAGGTATAATAAATCTGTTTCATGGCTTCTTATATTTATTTTCCCAGTCATAATGCCAACCTATCTGCATTTGGTCCGTAAGCGCATAAAATTGTCCATTGCTGAGCTCTAGCCCCAAAGCATTGCCCTCAATTTTAAGGTCCTGTCTCCTAAGAAAATATACCAGATCTGCACCAAGTGAACATATCTCTTCCTCAAGATCGGCAATTGGGATCCCTGCCTTTTGTTTCTTTTTTATTTCTTTATATCCTGCATCAAATTCATTCTCCCATAACAGCAACGTTTCTTTCTGAAATTCATCCATTTCGGTTGGTAAAACAAAATTTCCATCTACCCAATAAGAAAAATAGTTTAGAGTCTGGAGCATTTGACTGGTATAATCATAAATCTTTGGTGAGCCCTTATCGACAATCCCGAGATCGAGCAGCTGAATAATAAACAATTGGGTCTCTAGATCGTCCGGGGGGAATATTGGCATATCCCTTCGTGGAAGCTTTTTCTTCTCATAAGCCATATTAAAGCATTTCCCAAACCTATCGTTAAAATCATCAACACTTATGGTAAATTCTTTCCGGTCTTTGATGTCCGTGTATTTAGCTTTAAGCATGTTTGATGACAAACTATCAAAAATAGGTTCTACATACCGGGCATCCCTGCAATTTTCGCGAATCTTATTTTTCACCCTATTGATGATCTCATCCACGCCGGTCTCGATTGTAATATGGGCAAGAAAAATCTTTTGACTTTCTTTTACCATTGAAAGAATTGTACCGATATAACCTTCGATTGTCACTTCAGTTGTTTTATCCCTAAGCCCTTTAAGTACTGCCAATATTTTATTTAGGTCACCATCCAGTTTAAAAGTTGCTATTGCATCGATGATGGTGTTTGAATCCTCACTTTTATTTGTAATCAGCCTATAAAAATGTTTTTTAATAAAATCAGTACCCATTTTATCAGCATTGATCATTTCTGCCCAATTACCAAGCGTTTTCCATAGATCCGTATCCAGCGAGGTTAAATTTGATGGGTTTCCAGAACTGTTAGTCCTGACTGTATGTTTCATCTGAAAAAGAACAGTAGTCCCATCCTGCCTATCAATATGGACATCATCCTTCACTTCAAAGCCAACACTTTCACCTGTTTTCAGTTCAAGAGCGATAAGCATAAAAAAGTAAAACTGATAATCAAATCCGATCGATTGAGGACCAGCGGTATGATCTTTTTGAACAGCTAAAATATCATCCATATACTTAAAAAATTAATCCGAAGTCATTATTTACCCATGTTCTCTTTTCACATGCCATATCCATGTTTTCATGATCTGTGTCAAACAGACAAGAAACACTAACCAACTTCGCCCAAAAGCAACTGATCACACGATAGCCTAAGGCTATTATTCCATTGTTCATAGCCTTTATTTTATCCATCTACCTATGTTATATAAGCTCTGAATTTAAGCCCTATCCAAAAAGGTAAAAACATTATTATTTGCAACAGGGCAGCCAAAAGAGGAAACCAAACAAAAGCAAACCGATCCCCCTTCAACGCCCGAATTCTCCCTTTCCAAGACAAAAAAACATGCAGAACATATTACTACATCCTGCAATGTCTCAGCCGAGAGCGCCGTCAGTACCCTGACTAGACGGAGTAAGTTCTATATCTTTTAAGAAACCCATAAAATCTTGAAGGACATTGGAGATGTGGTCGAGCTGATGATCCAGAAAGTCCGTTACCACGGGATCATGGTGCATTATGAAAATATGCTTGATGTTATTCTCATGTTCCATAAGAAGACTCCCTATCTTTTCAATCTGATCTCCGGTAGTAAGTGGCAATAAGGGGCCATCAACACCATTCCGAGCTGCAAATGCCCCTAAACCACCAACTGTCCAGATCTGTCTGGAACTGAATAGAAAAAGTAAACTGTCAAAACATTGGAGGAGTGCACTGTGGCGGATGTAATATGCCATCCCCGCCCTTGACCTATCCGATGGATTTGTACGCCAGAAAAGATCAAAGTCATCACGCATAATTCGTGCCCTGGTGACGCTTTTAAATAAAGCGGCAAAAAGGTTTTCCGCTGTAATGATCTCTTTCTTCATTTTATATAAATCGAGGCGACATACTATAAAATTGATTAATAAGATCCTAAAATTAATATTAAACGGACAAAAGAAAGGGTTTCCTACACCAAATGGAATATTTTGGGGATAAACTTTAATTGAGGTTTGTGACCAGAAGCATTTTACGCTCCTGTTGCTGAAGTATCCTAGTCACTGGGATCGCAATCCTGGTTTTAAAAAGCTCGCCCTCCTGGGCAAAATAAAAGGAAATGTCCCCTCCATAAGCGTAACGCAGACGCTCCCCTATATTCTTCATACCGGCCGCCGTCCCCACAGGTCTTGGCGTTAAATTCATTGCATTACTGGTTGAGATCACCAGTTTATCCTCTTCAATAACTACAATGATCTGAACCTCATGTTTGGGATGACCGACATTACCGTGTTTAAAAATATTTTCAACCAGTGTAAGCAAAACCAAGGGAATAAAACGCAGCTCGAATACCTCATCAGCATAAAAGGTCATAATCTGTAGTTCCATATTCTTGCGCAGCTGATAGAGATAAATCAGTTTATCCACCTGCTCGATCTCTGCACCAAATTGTACTGTGTCATCCAGTTCCCCAGAATCGACAGCGTAACGCATCATGTCAGATAGTGCCATTACAGCCTCTGAAGCATCATTAGAATGGCTACCTATACTGTGATAAATAAAATCGAGGGTATTGAAAAGAAAATGCGGGTTGATCTGTGCTTTTAAAAAATCATTCTGAGCCTTGGAAAGCGTGCGTTTCATTCTTTCTTCCTCGATAACCTGTTCAAGGCGCTGCTTTTCAAGCAGCTCCTTTTCTCCGCGTTCCATAAGGTAACTTTTCAGAAAGAAATAAGCAGCCGAAAAACCGAACACATAGATCCATCGGTAAAGAATTTTCGAACTGTATCCCCAGCTAAGCGAAAGCGGCTCCGTGCGGCTGACAAAATGATAACGGACCATTATAAGATCTGTTGCAAAGTTGCCAAACAAAAAAATCCCATAAAGCAGGATCACCGCGAGAGGTAGTCTCCATACCGCCTGCTGTTTATACCTAAGCGCCACTGGCAGCAGCGCAAGGGCAGAAAGATAAAAGATTCCAATTGTGATCAGGTAATGGGAAATATAATTTACCGGATTGCCGAAGCTCCCCACCATTAGCCCTATGGCTACCACTTCATAAGAAATGAATAGAGACCAGATCAGAAAATGTAACCAATATAGCTCCAGCCATGCTGAAATAGTTTTTTTCATGTGCTTTTTCCTTTGTAAGTAGAATAGTAAAGGTACTGTGTAAGTTCTTTTTACCACCCTTGGGGACCCGCTAGTTTTCATAAAAAAACATTATGAAACAGCAAAAAAACCCACTTAAGGCGAGAACCGTATTTGTTTTCAGATCTTCAAAAAAACAGGAAAGAAAATATGAGACCAATCCCACTGATGCAACTACAATAACCTATACCACAACTGCAACGGGAACGGGAATTATCTACTTTTAAACCGATTTTACAGGGCAGGCCGCTTACCCTTTGCGTTTTGCCCTGTAAAGTTTCCCCTCTACAAATTCATTAAAATATTTCCTGTAATAATCTCCTACGCTGATCTTGGTACCGTTCACCATTTTAATCGTATTTCCTTCAATATAATCAATATAATTCTGGGCAATAATAAAGCTGCGCTGGAACTGTAAAAATCCATGATGAGCAAGGAGTTTTTTTGAAATTTCTGACAGGGTGGTATAAGTGAGTATACTCTTATCCACTGTATGCACCTGAACATAGTTCATCTTACTTTCGACAGCCACAATATCTTCATACCTGATTTTGATCAGGCGGAGATTCTCTTCCTTACTCTTGATAAACATAAAATCATCCTCCGGATCATGCCCGTCCAGACCGTTTTTATGCGGAAAAAGTTTATTGAAAGTAACCGTAAATTTTCCCTGCGAATAAGGCTTCAATAGAAAAGCGTCAGCCTCCACCTCAAAAGCCTCATAAGCATATTGTTTATGGGCAGTGGTAAAGACAAGTTTCCCAGTCTTATCCCGGACTTCCTTTGCGAGCTCCACCCCGGTAATGCCCGGCATATCCACATCCAGAAAAATCAGATCCACTGCTTCGCCAGCCGTAATTTCAACCAGGGCCTTTAAAGGATCGGTATAACTCCGGACAAGTTGTAATTGTGGAATGGTATCAATGTACCTCTTCAACCCCGCCACCGCATGCGGCTCATCATCAACTATTATACACTTATACATGCTCAGCTTTCTATTTGGGTTTTAAAGATAGGGCTTTAATTTTTTTTCGGCCATCTTTTTCCCCAAAAAAAGGACTTACGTGTAGAAAATCAGTCTTTTTTTTGAGACAATTGTCAAACATTATGTCAGATACAGAACCGATAAGTATCGGATATTTAATAACAGAGGCATTAAGGGGCTAACCATTTCATCTAGGATCTCCATCAAAAAGAACTAAAAAAGAAACGAAAATTATGCTCTACAAGCTCCAATAGCCATTCTAAGGTTAAATAACTAATTTAAAAACAGACCTAAAATCAAAAAAGCCCCTCTAAATTCTGATTTTGAAAATGAAGTTTAAGGAGATCAAAACGGCCAATTTGACAGGAACAGGTGGTCACTCCAAAGCGAAATGGAGTGACAGTGATTCATCCTGGATTTACTTGTCGTTTCTGGGTTACAATATTAGAATCAGTTTACATCTTCTGATCTCTTTCTATTTTTTTAGCGAAATAACAGTCTTACCCATTAAGAAATTTACTGACCACCTTCAAAAATATCGATCACACCAGTATCAACTTTCTCAATAAGATATGGATCATGTGTAATCTTGTAAAGATTTTTTTCGAAGTCAATTCCATAGAAGTCGCCATCCGCTATATCAAGTAAATGGAAGTATTCCTTGTTATCTAAATTAACCGTATAAACATCATTGGCATTAACAAACTCCAGTTCCTTTGGAGTAAGTATTTTCTTTAATCTAGCAAAATCGATATTGTCACGAAACTTAATTTTCATGTGTGCAACATCGATTTTTTTAGTATCGATTTTAAATTTACTCTGGTTTTTGATAGCATATCCATCAACAGTACCAAATGAAAAGAAAATGGAATATTCAAGATAAGAATCGGAAATACAATCATAAACTAGCATCCCAAATACTTCAAAATCCCGGCCCTTTGGATCATTAATAGCGTTGATTATCTCAGCATCACGTGTAAAACCAACGTAACCAGGGATCGATGGATTACCAATCGAAACACCTTTTAGTAGTCCCAATTCTATTTGGTTGATTTATACCTTAAAATCCTGCGGTAGCGCTTTGAGCGTATTTTCCAAAAGCTCCACTTCCCACGATTGAATCTTTTTCCTCTTGAATAATCCGAACATAAAGCAAATTTAAAATTTATTTGTAAACCAGTTGTGCTTTTTGAAAAATCCGGTTTCCGGCTTGACAATGCCGAGCACTTATTCTGCCAGTCGGACGGAATTTTGTTCAACATTGAAGCAATGGGGACAACACTGGGAGACGTAACTCCATATCCCGATAAACACAGGAACCAGTTATGAGCTGCAAACCGGAAAAAAATACACCATCTCTTATAACTTAAGCGGGATCAGCGGACTGAAAGCCAGCAATACAGTTACCTTCAGTTATACCGAATAAACCGCAAGGTTCATCAAAGCTATAAATTGGCAGAGGCATCCGGTGGAGACCTTCTCAGGATAGTATCCGGTTTCAGACGCTAAAAACGGGAATGACTCTCTCCATATAAAACATCTGACTGTATTTTCCTCAGTCAGCTGTTTAAAGTTATCAGTTCACAACTCATAACAACACACAGCATCATGAACTACCGGATAACAATTATTTTAGGAACAGCATAAAGATTTCTGATCCACAAAGCCAATAACAAATTGGTCATAGTGAATTAATTAACACTAAATGACAATAAAAACGTTGTTAATTAAAACACAAGTAACTATGAAAAAGCAATTCATTTTTTTATGTTTAATTTTAGCTGGTATAACTAACGATGTCCGGGCGCAGGAAAAATTACAAATAGCATGGCCGGGTGAGTACAAATGGAAAATAGCTTCCGACCAAAAAAGTGGAAATACGCGTATGGTTGAACTGTTGGTTGGAAATGAGTCTTTTAAAAACTGGACCATCATAGGCACAATGCTCTCCTTGATGGGTTCCACATCCGTTCCGGTAAAACAGGCGATGAATGCGACCTACACACAAACCCTAAAAAATGCTCCCCAGGCAAAGCTTAAAATGATTGAAACGGGAACCAAATCGGGCTCACCTTGGATATTGTTCCGCATCGAGTCGCCAAAATTCAACAATAGTCCGATCCCAGAATCGCAACTCTATTACATCATTCAGGGTAAAAGTGCTTTATACTCCAATTTCGTAGCCGTGAAGCAACCCGCACTGGGCGTGCTCTTCGTAGAAAAATGGGCCAGAATTTTTAAAAACAGTACATTGGTGAGTAACTAATGGGACTGCGGGCCAAGACAATAAAAGCCCCTTACGGGGCTTAGCTTATTTTACTTTTTTTTCAATGTCCTTCCGCTGATTCGAGCCGCTCTTTTTGGCGTCCTTAATATCAGATGATTTTACATCCATTTTATCAGCTTCGTACTTGATTTCATGTGGCTGATTCGATACCGAATTCCTTTCCACTTTACTTCCTCTAGGCATAATATTTCAATTTTTAGTTAAATGTTATCCCTATAACAGCCAAAAAGTGAATTTGGTTTGGCAAGCTGAACGGTTCGCAAACCTCCAAAGACATCTTTCTTTTACAGGCACCGAAAGGTTCCATTTTGCCGGACGTAAAGGCAGGAAATTTGTTCTCTGGTGAGCGTCGCAGCACCTTGCTGCTGTATGAACTAAAGGCGAAGGAAGAAATGCTGCAGGAGCAACATGGTCTTGGCATCATTTACCTGCCCATTCGACAGCTTTTCCCTTGCCTCTTCAAAGCCCAGCTGTACCAGTTCAATATCCTCACCTTCTCCATCCGCACCACCGCCCTGGTCAGTCCGATCCTCATCGGACACCTCAGCGGTAAACAAGTGAAGATATTCTGTCAAGCCACCAGCAGAGGTATACACTGCGCCGATCTGAACAGGATCAGAAATCTTGTACCCCGTTTCTTCCCGGGCTTCCCGGATTACCGCCTGCACGGGAGACTCCCCTTGCTCGATAAGTCCCGCACAGGCCTCAAGCAGATATCCGTCAGTCTGTTTATGAGCGTTGAGGAACACAGGCAGCCGCAACTGCTTGGCCAAAATGAATGCTTCCTTCTGCCTGTCGATGAGAAGGACTGCGACCGCATCCGGCCGGAAGTATACTTCGTTCATCTGATCATGACTGCCGCCTTTCCCGTCAGGCTTGCTAAAGGAGATCTCCTCCAGTCTGTACGTCTGCTCAGTCAATATTGTCCGGTTCTTGATTGTAATGGATTCCATATTTGAAATAAATGTCAACTAGCTACCACACGTTTTTTCACTGATAAGCAGTGCAAGGGTAGCGTTATTGTTTCCTTTTCCCCGAAGCCATTCAAAGCCGACGGTTGTATGCCAATTGTCTCTAGATTTAACCTTAACCAAAGCCATCTCAAGGAGGCTCTGCTCAATTTGCAGGCTGATCCACATCTACCCCTGCCCTAAAAATCAGAAATTCTTGATGCTCCGCTGGTCACTTTTCAGTGCCTGAAAGGCGATCACTATGGCATTTAATTAATAACTTCGGTGTAATAAAACAAGGCAAAATACAATAAGGTTTCAGCAGTCCCCAGTTTACGTAGATTACCCTTTGGCTGCCAAAATACGTAAGCTGAAAATATATGTCCATACATTGCCGGATCAAGGGCAAATCAAAAAACCTAATGCATCCGCCATTTGTTTATCTTCAACAAGAAATGGCAAATGGATAAAGAGACATATCAGAACCTGGACCCGGTAGTTTTAGATTTTAATCAGGGCTGGGTACCTGCGAAAGCAAAAAAATTAAAGCCACAGGTATTCAAAGATGGCAATTCCTATTGCTGCCTGTCGGGCCCTGACCCTGAGGTAGGCATTTTCGGATGCGGAGATACCCTTAAAGATGCAGTACTGGATTGGGAGAGGGATCTGGAAAAAAGGATCGAAAGGCTCACCGAAGGTGATGACGCGGCACATCATGCAGTCAGACACCTCGGCCAACATTAAGCAACATGTCAAGCAAAATGCCATCTACCATTTCTCCGATGCTCTGTACTGTATTTTGGTAATAGCTCATAACCAATCTCCGCCTCATTTTTTTCATCTACTACATTCCAGAGTCCTAATGTCCCAATTAACTGAGGGTGGTTTTTAAACGTAATTGCCCACATAATTCCTTTGCTGTTCTCACGTATAGATGCAATCTTATCTATAAATACTTTAGCGTCCATAATTAAGGCAGCTTTTTCCCGATCTATAAACGAGTTTACGCTATCATCTGTGCGAAGGAGGAAAATTTCATCCTTATCACTGTGTTTAAGCTCCCGAAGATAAAGCCTGGAAGTCTTAAGAATTGGAAATGGGTGAAATTCGATCATTTGCTAACGTTCCTTAAATATGAATAAGTAATTATCATTCGTTTAAACTGTTGGTATTGTCATTTTTGGTGAAACATGCTGATTTGATTACCTGCTTCCAAGAGCTAAGTATTTATAATTTTAGACTATGAAACAAACGCTTATCAAATTTGCCCTATATATTGTAATTCCAACTACAATATTGGCTATGCATTCTGGATGCAAAACACCAGAACAGAAATATCAAGATTATGTTGACAACTCGTCAGATGAAGAATTGATGAATGAATAATTGGTAAACCGCTTTCATATGAGGTGCAATACCGTTCCATAGATGATGTTTATATAGGCCATGGCTTTACCTCTTTTTCATCGTCATTAACACCTGCAGAAAAAGAACAGTTTCTAACAGAGGGTGTCAATGAAGGAGCAGTTTTACAATTTTTCTTTACTAAAGGATCTGTTTGGGTGGAGAAGTTTAATCGAATGAACGGGGAATATAAAGCGGAGAAATACGCAAATTCTGATGGAACAACAACATTAAAATTTGGAGATATCCCTCCTAATCGATCAAGTACTGATGTAATTGGCTTGGGAAGTCCAGCTTCAATAGGACTAAACAATCCAGTTAGACGGTGTGAACGACTAGGAATAGAGAAAAAGTCTATAATTCCGCATAATGGAGGTAAAATTGTTGTAACAGTGCATTACTACCTCAAGAGCCTAACTAAACCGGGTTATTTTACTGAGGATACAAAATAAACATATGAAACAAATTCTTGTGAAGTTTGCCGCATATATAATGTTAATTGCGCAATTAGTGGGATTAGAAACCGGATGTAAAACTCCGAAGGAAAAATATCAAGACTATGTTGATAAATCAACACATGAAGAACTGATGAATGAGATTATGGCTGAGCCGCTTTCTTACGAAGTTGAAATCATTACAGCAGATTATAAAACGTTAGGGCTTCCAGAAGGGGTTTTCGAGAGTGTCCGAAGCCTTTTATTTAATTCGCATTCGAAAGAATATCAGATATTGGGAATAACCAATGGATCGGTTGTACAAGTAATATTTACTAAGGGTTCGGTTTATGTTGAAAAATTAGGAAGGTTGAACGGAGACTATAAATCTGAGAAGTATGCCAATGTTGAAGGGACACTATTTTTGAAATTTAGAGAAATCGCCCCGTATGAGCCAGGCAGAACTGATTTTATGAACAGTGCCAACAAGCACACAGATACGATTGGGAAAAATAATCCCGTTAGAAACTGCGAAAGAATTGGGTTAATACATTGTATACAATACACATATTAATGGAAGCCAACGACAAATTACAGTACACTATTATTTAAACAGCCTAACCAAACCAGGCTACTTCCATAAAGATTCCAATTAAGGATATGCAAACATTTAGAATAGAAGATTTACCTTTCTTATACCAAAGTGATTATTATAGCATAGCATGGGGAATGACACATTATGGTTTCTTTATCGATCCACAGGGGCGTAAATACGATTACAAATTATGCAAAAACCATCGCTATGCACTTACCAATAAATGGAATTCGTGCACACCCACCGGAACAGTTGACCCCATGCAAAGCTCAGCAGCTTATGAACAAGAAGATGATGTTGCAATAACACCTGCTGAACTATTTGAAAACCTATTGAATTCTGTTGAGTATAAGCCGTGGTTTGGATCTAAAAAGAAAATCAACATTATAACGGAAGAAATTATAGCTGATCTGTTAAAATCATCAATTGAAGATTATGGGGAGATTGCCTGTGATGCAGGATCATTTACCAATTCTTTATATGTTTATGATGCTGAAATGGACATTTACAAACAAATCCTATTGTCAATGGACGGAGATATTAGAAGGGTTAACCAAAGTACTTATACTCATAATATAATCAGAAGCCTAGGGCAGGTTAAATTATAAAGATGCTGCCGAACAATAACTGTTAATTAAGAGCCATTGCAGTATGGCTCTTTTTCGTTATAATTGGGCACTAAATTAACTCAATGGATAATACCCCATATATGATCGGTCAGGTATTTGGCGCGACATTGCTTACTGGAACATTCATATTCTTTATTGTTAAAGGATTTATCAATCCTAAGGCAAATTGGCTATACATTTACACAGCCGTATTTATTGCTTTGGCCTTGCTATTTTATATCTGTAATCCTGTACCTCTATACGACATCCCGTTGTTTAATGGTGTTAACGCTCTACTTTTCTTATGCGGCATTGCTGGTTGTGTAAAATACTATTGGCAGTTATGGAAGAGAAAAAAACAACTGCAATCCTAAACCAATCACTATCATGGGTCACAAAAAGGTATGTCTACACTGTAAAAAGGCATTTAGCATATATCGGAACGAATCAAAAGAAATCAATCTAACCTGCCCTCAATGTGAATCTAAAACAGTGCTCGTTTCACATAGATTTAGACCGCCAAAGCGAAAGGATTCTAAACAGTGGGATTTGGCAGAATTTTTAATCGCCCATGGGTTTCCTTATCAACATATACTTGAAAATTACCAGTATGTTCAATATCCAACAACTATGGAAGAGGCTAAAGAATTTGTGTTAAAGTTTAAATCACAAGCTTATTTTGTTAAAGATTAAACATTCCTAAAGCAATCCATTCAGTCATGGATTTGCAAATCATGCCCACTTTCCATAATATTAAGATAGTAAACGACATAATGATGAAAAGTCAGATCATTACCATACTTATAATTGCCCTAGCTATTTGTGGGTGCAATAAAAAACAGAAACAAAAGCCCTACATGCTAACCATGTTTGTGATGAAATATGACAACAAGAAAGGCAGTCCTTTCTATTTAGATCATAAAAGGGAAGCTATTTTAGCTACCGACGATACAACTGCATACTATCAGGCTTTGAAGATTATGGCAATGAAAAGAATTGATGAGTCAAAATTTACCATAGGGCGAATAGAGAGAACAATCAAATTTGAACTCAAGGATGGTATCCACGATATAGAGAAAAGCTTTTCGCCAGAAACTATTGGCCTTCTAAATCTAAACTTCATCAAATTACATCCAGAAATAAGTGTGGAAACGGTTGATGCTGCTTATTATAAATCCTAAACCAAGCCTTTTCTCAAAAGCGGTTTAACGCCATTTTAAATTTCACCGGAATGTTTATATTTGATCAAAACGCGATCTATATGAAAAGACAAATCTTACTCACCCTCTCATTCTTAATCCTGATTATTATCAGCCAAAAAGCCAAAGCCCAGGATAGCCTGAAAGTAAATGCCCTGGTCGATACCACCATCTACGATGATAAATTGTCTTCTGAAGGACACCTATACAAGTTCCCATTATCCCCCCTTAGTCAGGTGGAATATACACAGTTCATGAACAATCAATATGCAACCTCGGATGTGATTAAAAAAAACAAACTCTACACCAAACTAGAGGTAACCACAATAGTGGAAAAAGACGGCAGTGTTTCTAAATACACTGTAAAAGGAACAGGCACCGAGGCCATGAAAAATGAAATCGTCAGGATTCTTAAACTCCTGCCAAAAAACACGCTCGGCACTAGAGATGGGCAAGCGGTAAGGTTTCGGCTACACCAGCCTTTTGAGTTTAAATATGAGTGAGGGTTTGGGGTTAGGTATTCCAACTCCAGGCGCTTATACTAATTCCGAATTACCTAAGGAACTTTCAAATTTATCTTTACGCTTTTGTTCATATTCATACTTATCTTTTAATAAGGAAATCTCACGTAATCTTTACTGGTATCCATAAAGCTAAAAATACGAAACCGATTGTACTGTTCGGCTTCATTTTATCAACATTTAATCATTCCTAGTAGCAATCCATTCACTCAAAAAGTGGCTTAAGTGAGGAATGGATTCCTTTAGTCATTGGTTCAAGGAGTTGATACTAATGTTTACTGTTTTTATTTAGATAACGGTGATGGGCCTAATATTACCTCAATCTTATTTTCGGGTGTGGGAAGTGGAAGTTTAGGGAGCAATGTTATTCCCAATAATGGATGATTACTGTTGGGGTGGACAACCATGCATATTAGCGTACATGTTTCATCATCAAGGCGTAAAACATCTGCTAATGGCTCGAATTCTTCAAATACGGTTTCAAATGCTAAAGTTTGCTTTGCATATTCAATACAGTCGTAATAAATTGCATTATCCGTCATTTTGTATTGAACTTTCGTTACAAAGCCCGCATCTTCGGCTAAAATAAAGCACTCATAGTGAGTCTGATATATAAGTAAATTTTCTACTCTTTGATTTAAGCTGAACCCTAAACTAAGCAAAAGTTCATGAGCACTATTGGCTGAAACATTATATAAATCCCAAAGCTGTTGTGGCCTAATCTTCCTTTCCTTCATATTTTAAGTTAAACATTTGGTTTTAGAAGTATATGCAAAATCCTAAATCCATTCCTCTCTCCAAATAGTGGCTTAAGAGGAGGAAGAACTTTAATCTTTATTTATATTTTGTCGTTTTAGTTCTTCATGAATTCCCCTTAAGATATCGTTTCTCTCATAATTTGACTTTCTAATTCCGTCGAATATCTTAAAGAATAAAAACAACAAGCCAACAACTACTAAAAGGTATATGATTGGAAAGAGCGCAAGTCCCATATAGATGAATTATAGTTTATTGGTCAAATATATAAAAATCATTACATCCTGCAACCAATTCCATCCCCAACTTCTGCTGCTTACGCAGGGAATGGATTGGTTTAGTCTTTATATTGGTGGCTGGGCAATAGTGTGGTTTCTTTTAAGTATCTGGGTATACTTTTAGTCAGTGGTGCGTCGGTTGAGGCAGTGCAAACCCGATTAGGGAGATCGGTATTCGGCAAGGCTAATGCCACTTAAAACACACGCCATCACATTCGTTCTGTCATGGTTTTAATTTTGGCAAATCGGTTGCCTCATGAATGCTTTCTCTATCTTTATCTAGGATTTTGCTTCGCTTCATCCTGGATAAATCTAATCGCATTCCACTTTTCAGCTCACCTGCGTAATCGAAAATGCTGCGCTAACGCTTGTGTTAAAACATAGATCGAATCCCGTTGCTCCGCAACTGCTGATTCTCACACATTTTCTCAATTCGCAGAGGCGAGCATATCATCATTGATTTAGTATCTTTGTATAGAATGCGGCAAAAAGATAAAGTTAGACTCTTGCATGAAGAACTTATAAAGCTTAGTGATAGGATACAAATTTTATCTGAAGTGGATGGATTAGCTCATGTTTCCTATCAAATACTTAATACTTTTGATGCCGACGATTGGAGCACTCTAAATTTCGAATTACCTAAATGGAATAACAAAGAGCTTGAGGTATTAGCTTATACTATGTAGTTCAAGTAATAGACACCATCAAATTAAAATAATACAATTACATAAAACATATCGTTGCATCGTTCTACGAACTTTACTGCAACGACCCTCGCTCCATACGCATTTACGGTACGCATACATTTATTATAACATAATTAGCATTATAGTAACCCATTATATATAGTTTCGTATCGGAATGGCAATTAAGAAAACATACAAGGGACAAATAGTAAGTTTGAACCATGAACGAGGATTTGGCTTTATCAAATGTAGTGACTTTGATTCTAACCTATACTTAAAAATCACCACGCACAATAAGGGCATAAACGACAGAGAATACGTCGCCTTTAGTATTGATGAAACACAAAACGGTGTTGTGGCCAGCTTTGTAAGAAAGATTTACACCAACATTGATGGTATAAACTTCTATTCTAGACCGAATCAAGCTTTTATACATTCTGACCTTGAAGAACACTTTCAACTAATATTTGATTATTTTGAGAACTACGCTCACGAATACATCGATAAAGAATTTGTGTTTGATAAACATATTGGATTCTCAGAATGTATTGAAACCTCAGATGCAGATTTGATTACTTATGCAATACGAAAGGGTAAACTTGGACACACTAGGTTTGTTTTACATAGAGAAAGTATTCCGACAAAATCTATATTCTTAGTCCTTAAGAGAACGGAAGTTGGTTACATGGTTATTACTTATTATTCTGGAAGCAGGGCAGCAAGAGAACCTTTTGACCCACTAGCCTCATTAGCAGATTTAGAATTTTGGAGAAAGCATGCTCTTATTTATGATGAAAGCAAAGTAATTGCCCACACCATAACAGATGTCGAGCCATGGGATTTGAATTGTAATACTATTTGTAATGTGGAGTGATTATGAGGATTTGTCGTCAATCACTTGTATAAAACATAAATCGAATCCCGTTGCTATGCAACTGCTGATTCTCACACATTTTCTCAGTTCGCAGGCGGTGAGCAAATTCCCATTATTGAAAAGCTAACCTTAATGGTTGTAATCGGGAATCAATGCTCTCTGAATGCTTTACCTATTAAACCAGATAATTTAATAGCGGTTTGTCTACCTTTCCGTCCTGGACAAAACTTCTCAAATTCATTTGGAGCGTAAAAGTTTAACGGCTTAATTTCAGCTTTGCTTATCAATAATATATATATGCCTCCAGCATCATGAATGGTTAAGTTTGATCCTTTCACCGTTGGGCATCCCGAACCTTCGATAGCATCATCTTTCATATACCATAGTTTCAATCTAAGTATATCATTCCAAAGATTTCTCAATGTATCTAATGAAATATCCTTTTCAACGAAATAACGGTTAATCGATACTTGTTCATTCATATATTCTGTTAAGTCCTTATAATACATTACTCTGCGAATCGCCGATGGCACTGTACCATTGACTTTACGAACCTCTGGTCTTTTATATTCATAAGCAGTTATTGTGTCTCCTGTCTTGCCTAAGAAAAGAAGGAAGGGAGCATGAGAGCAAATACTGGGATACTGTATAATTACCGTTGTATCTGATAGCTCTTGCATTGTCTTTGCAATATTACTGTCGTTCAGTTGTGTTTGAGCATTTCCTAAAATGTATGTAAACACTAACGCAAGGGTAAATAGATATTGTTTCATAGTTTTTAGATGCAAAAGATAACACAAATCACCTAAAATCACCTCATCTAAGCAAGCTTATGACCTATTAATACAGCAATGGGACTTAGGTAAAATAGAGTTCTTAGAACAGAGTAAAATGATTCTGTTGAATAGAGAAAACAGAGTTCTAGGGATTGTAGATATTTCCACAGGAGGTGTAAGTGGGACTATCCTTGATCCTAAAATTATATTTTCAATGGCTTTAAAAGCGAATACGTCATCAATAATAATATCGCATAACCATCCTAGTGGTAATTTAAGACCTAGCCATGCAGATATTAAATTGACTAATCAACTAAAAGAAGGTGGTAAACTATTAGAGATTGTAGTTTGGGATCACCTGATAATTTCTAATGATAGTTATTACAGTTTTGCGGATGATGGAATGATGTAAAAATTATTAGCTTGGGTTAATCACCCAGGCTAATTTTAAATTTATTGCAAGATGCCCATCGTAAAGGTAAGGGCAATAGTTCTGGTCATTTTTGCGAGGGCTAACTTTTAAGCATTTCTCCGCATTCATTGAGTATCCAAAATCAGAAACCATCCCTTAAATATTTAAAATAATTAAATTTTTGGATATTCTATTTTCGAGTAAAATTAATATCTTGCTAAACTAAATTAACAACCATGCACTATCTCACTTAACCAAGTTAAGTGCTTATAAACGATTAAAAACGAAAACCAACAATACAAAATTCGCAATAGAAAACTGTACTGAATTGAATTAAGCAAGGAATTGTTTAAGCCAAGTTGCGTAAATACAAAAGTGGGCTGCTATGCTACTTAATACCTCATGAAATTTAAAGGACAAAACATTTGATACCAATTGACCAATATTCGAGACTACAACAAATTATAGATTTAGCTTGGGAAATTTTATTTGAAAGAATTGTTTCCAGTAAACAAATAATAAATAAGGAATCATCTTGCAACTTCATCCTTCAAAACTAATTTTTGATCTGGGAAACACATATTGCATTGAACCAAATGAAAGATTTGAAATTGAAATGGAAACAAACTACGAGAAGAAAAGTATTGACATAGTTTGCATTTTAGGAGAAACGAAAGCAGCAATAGAACTAAATGTTTTATGAAAGCAAGTAATCGAGCGAAAGATCTAGATTGTTATGACGTGCTGTTAGATATCGAAAGGCTTCAAAAATTCAATGGTTTTGACATAAAAAAGTTTATTTGCTTGACTAACAACAAATATTATTCGACTACTATTCAAAGTGGACATGGAAGAACAGTATCACTAAAAAGTGGAACTGTTTACAAAGAAAATGAAGCAATTGTTCCAGGTTGGGCAGACAAATGGAAAGTGAATAGAGATAAACCAATAATTTTCAGCAAACAAGTAATATGCGATTGGATTTCAAAATCTGATTGGTATTTTTTGAAAATCGAGATTTAATTACCTGTAGAAAAGCATAGCAGGTAACAGTGCTTGGCGTTATAGGACGGACGAACAAGGCTCAAGTTAAGTTTTTCAATTTTACTTTACTGCGAGGGTTGGGCTGAAGTACCCTGTCCCCCCCACTTCGGCAAGCCCTGCACCGTTAACAGAAATTTTATGACATACATTCTCGAGAAAACAGAAAAGCTAAAATTTCACACAAATTTGAGAGAGTTACTCTACCCAATCATTGAAAGTATCGGTGATTATAACTGGCTACTTACAAATCAAGATTATTTCATATTTGACTTTGAACAAAAAGGGGAAGTTCATAAGCTCGATTTTGAAAGTAAGAAAATAGAGTTTTCTGGTTCTGAATTTAAAGCATTAGTAGAGACGCGTAATATTCAATTTATTTGGGGAGTATTTTGCGCATTTATAGGCGAAATTCCTTCCTTAAAAAGTGAAGAGTTTCCATTTGCAGATTGCAATGAAAATATTTGGAAAAAACCTAATGAATTCTTAAGTCCGAATTCTGAAATTGAAATAATTTGTTTTGATGGAACATCTACAATTATCAAGTTTAAAAATCAAAAAATGGAAAAAGAATTTCTTCAATATTTTAGTGAAGCAAAACTCTTATTATAAAAAATTTTGCTGGCCGAACGAGGTTGTGATGATCTATACTGATAACGGAGATAAGTTCTTAACAGAGCTCTCCTTGTCGGAACTGGAAGGAAAACTGCCTTCCAGCTTTTTAAGGGTCCAGCGGTCATATATTATCAACACCGAAAAGATTCTCGAAATCAACAGGTACTTCAATAACGGGCTAATTATTTTAATGAATGACAATGAGCACACCAAGATTATTTCCGGCACGACCTACATCAATCAAATAGGCTGGCACTTGATCTTTAGCCAAGGGTCTGGCAGCAACCGATTAACCTTCTACCTGGACAGGATACAATGTAATTATTGTATTTATTTTAATGCTGTTTTGATTATCCCTGCAAAGGTTGCCGCCCAGATTGCCCCATCTTTGTCCTTTGTGATCCGCTCGATATTGACACTGGGAACATTAGAATTTTCAGTGGTATATATTTCGGTCTTTTTGCGCCAATGTCGTATCTGATAATCCCGACATTGTTCTGGCTGAGCCATAAAGTGTTTTTTCCTTCATCCAAAAAGAAATCGTTGATGCTGTTGCCGGCAAACATTGCCGGGTTGTCGTTCCACAAACGTTCCCATTGTCCCTCCGGCGAAAGCATATACATTCCTGCCGCCGCACCTTTTTCATTATACAGCGAGAACCAAAGGTTGCCCTTTTTATCTTCCCACATCTTGGATATGTAAGCTTTCGATAGCGGCGAGGACTTATCGTTTAAGGCTGTGGTCTTACCTTTTTCGATAACCACGTTACCCTCAAAGGTACCGATCCAGGTACGGTCCTTGCTGTCCACAAATACCCCCAGAACCCTGTCAGATGGCAACTTCGAGTTTTTCTTGTTCATTACGCTCCATTTGCTTCCGTCGAACCTGGCCACGCCTTCCCAGGAGGTAAAAAGCATATTCCCCTTGGGATCAACAACGATCTTTCTTGCCCAGTTAATGGGTGAGTCCAGGGAATCGAATCTGGTCCAGGTACGGTTATCATAGCGGTAAAGATCATAGCCGATCACAAACCACTTATTGTCCTTTTGATCAACCGCCATATCCCTAACCGACTCTGTCTGTGCCTTATTGTACTTCGTTGCCGAAATAATGGTATTCCCAGAATTAAAGTGCTGCCATTTACTGCCCGATATTTTCACGATCCCGTTATCCGTTCCGATCCAGACATCACCCTTCAAGTCGGTAGCCACAGCCCTGCTCATATCCCAGGGCAGTTCTGAGTTGCTTTGGGTAAATACTTTCCAGCTCTCGCTAAGCTCCTTCTCCTCGCTTCCCTTGCGGTCGGGCGTGCCGGCTGCTTTCATATTGGACTGGTTGGTAAAGTTAAATGTCCGGCGTTTCGCCCGGAATTTGCCACCCTCGAATTCCATGATGAGCGATACCGAGCTATTCTGCTTTTTCGTACCGTCTATTGCTGGCGTCCAGTTTTCAGTCGCATTGACCGATTGTTTGAGCCTGAGTTCAGCTGAACCCAGATTGGTCTTATTATCGACGCTCAATAGACAGGGCTTGCCTTCCTGATCGACCAGGATCTGCATTTCTATGGTGCCTTTAAGGGTTGCAAGGTTTTTTTCGCCGATTCCGCGCAGGATATTCTGGAATACAGTCTTAGGTGGCTGGGCCTGCGGATTTCCACAATCCAGGCAGAACTCGGACAGTTTGCAGTCTTCAAACTTTTCAGGGTAAAGGCTCTGCGCATTCAGCTGCGTTGAAAAAAGGCTTAGGGCAATAATGTAGATTGTCTTTTTCACGATAATTTTATCTTTTGTTTTATTCTAAGGTTAAGCATCCAACCAATACTGATTACACCACCGCAATTTCCTCTTCCACAGCGGACTTTGGACAAAGCCTGATGCAGTCCATGGAATATTGAAGGAGTTTTTCAAGCGCTCCATCTGGTCCCTGGGCCGTTAGCTGCTGATGTCATCCGGTTCTGGTCATTTTTTTAAGAGTTGACTACGGCAATAATAGCATTATTGATCGCTGTATAAAGTGCTGAGGATACGGTTTCGTAGCGATGCTGAACCTGTTTGTCTTCAAATCCCATATCGTTCCAGGATCCCATTCCCCCAAACACCCATGCACGTGAGGCAGCAAAAAGCAACTGTTGCTCTGGCATCCCGTAGGCATTTTCAGGCAATAGGTCGCTGTGATAATAATCCTGGTCAGGATGTGCGGACGCCAGGGCCGCATTCGCCCTTTGGAAAACCTGGGCAAAATTTTCCATATCTAGTTCCCTGGCAAATGTTTCAATTTCATTTAGTGCTTTTGAAAGCACATCCCTTTGCGCCCCTACGCTGAACTGAAGGTTTCTGGAATCTATCTCATACCCGATGCACCTATATTCAACTGACCAGACACGGTTATCCTCAGCCTCTTCCCTGCTCACTGTCCATCCACCGTACCAAAAATCAGAATACTCGGGATACATCGCCTCGATCACCCAGGTCCCCCCTCCGCCGATCATGCCAGCCAGTTTATGGTCAGCTGTACCAGAACTTCCATCCGAAGGTTCATAGTATAAACGCAATGCCTGGCATCCGTCCAGACCAAGATACCGGAACCATTCAAGCGGGTTTTCGGCAACCGTTGTGCGCTTGCCTTCAGAAAAAAAGTATTTTTTCTTTTCGGCCGTAAAAAAGACCTTTTCGCAGAACCGGAAAGTGCTATGGTGCTGAACGAACTCTCTATGAGTGCCATGGTGTGAGATACATTGGTTTCCATATGCAACCAAAGCGATAAGCTGGGCCAGGGTTCCTGTCATGTTTATTTGAGCGTATTAGATGATGAAAAATAGATTACGAAAGATATATCATTTCATTTAATTACTCAAAATTAATTCTTAAGGATATCAAGAGATTTTTTAAGACCTATCATTGTCCGGCAGCATATCTGACGTTACAATAGGTATAACCCAGCTAACTTTATATCTAGCGATATTATTACTTTGATACATGGATGATCTGATAACCTTCTAGCAGGCAATCCAAGTATTTCAAAAACAAATGAGCTACGAAACCAGATGATTACATTTAAAACTTCATGTATACACAAGCGATCAGCATAACTTGATAAGCAGCTAAGCAAATAACGAGCTACCTCGCTCAAGAAGGATATAATGATCTACCGATTATGTCTCTGCGGCAACTTCAGATCACATCAATCTTTCTGACTTTCTCGAACACCAATATATTGCTGGCTTGTTTAGGATGAAACGATGGACGATAGTCAATCAGCCCGACCTCCACCAGTCCGTTAAGGCATTTATGATACGTCGCATAAGAGCGAATGGCAGAAAAAGCCATCAGCTCCCGTCGGCTGATCCGGAAAGGATTTTGAAATAAAGCTTTTCCAAAACAAATTAATATTGCCGAATAAAGGTTCTGGTGCGACTGGTGAAAATCGGTTCTTCCACGAGCTACCCTTAGATAATTGGTTAGCAGTCCTATTGTATCCATCATCCCCTTCCAATTTTATCCAGCAACTTCATAATATCCGAATGTGCATAATACACGATGCTGCCAATCTTTTGATAGGGCAAAGACCCATTGATGCGCAGATTCTGTAAAGTCCCCGGTGAGATCTTCAGGAGTTTTCTTACCTCCGCACTTCGCAACCAATCGCCACCAGTTCTCAACTCACCAGTTTTGACGATTCCTTTGATTTCCTCAATAAGTTCCTTCCTGAACCTTTGAAGATCTTCCCATGTTAAAATTTCAATTTGCATTTTTACCTCCGTATTTAAATTATACGAAGCAAAAGTGTTACTGAAGGTATCTAAAACCATGACCACTTAACCGGCCTGGTCATGTTCAACTGTTAAACAACTGATCCAAAATCTTCATCTGCCTTGACAATCCTAAAAAGGCGGCGATCAGTTGGAACCGTGGTACCCTTAACCGGCACATCCCCCTTCTTCTCCACAAAATAATTTCTAATTGTTTCAATGGAAATATCTTTTCCGGCGTGGGAAAAATACTTGCTGATCATTTTAGCATAAGGAATCTTATGGTCACTTTTCAACAGCTTTCTCCCTGAATCCAGTCCCAGTCCCCTCAACTGCAATACCAGATCAATTAATGTCGGAAGATATCCCTCGTCAATCCACACCTTCTGGGTGACTTCAAATACATTCAATTCTAACAGCTTTACTTTGAGCGCTTCAATCTCTGATTGCTGCCTTTGTATAACCGCGTCTTTTTCAGCAATTAGCAAATGAGACGGTCGGGCATTCCATTCATCAACACTATCAAGATATCTCTGAAAAGCCTGAAGCTTTTGAATATTATTTTTATGCAGGGCATGTTTTCTTGAAAACGGATCCTGAATTTCAAAATGTCTAATCCGGCTATCAACAATCTGCCATACGTGCCTAAAAAAATCCTCCTTTTTAGTTATATTTTTTTCAAGCGTATATTGCAGATGATAGGAATAGAAATCAGCAAATCTATCTTCATGCAAACTATAGATTTTTAATAGAAAGTGGTTATCATCATGGTTATGCCAAAAACCGATAATATTTCCAATATCGTAAGGATGAGGTGAAAACGAAAGGAGTTTTCGAGGCTTGAAGTAACTGACTAACATAAACTTGGAGCAATTTTCATAAAAATACCAGTTTTTTTTGAAAAAAAGTTCACAGAATTAAGTTGTCAACTACCTCATCAGTTTCTTATGCACTGCATATTATACTAATATATTTGCCCCCCCTTTGTCAATCTCTAACATTGGGACAATCAAAAATTTAAATTAAATATATTGCTGGTGAGATGGGGTCAATTTACTCCGGTTTATGCACAGTCCCTCAAAAATCCGGAAACTTTGATGAGATTGACTATCAGTTACCACAAAGTGGTTATACCGTTAAAATCAAGATAACAAAAATTAGCACAAAATTGTCGAAAAACGCTTTTTCAACCAAAGCGGATCAATATGCAATTGCCAAAAAAGTAGACGGCTACTTCCTCACGATCAGATTTATGGTTACCAACCCCTATGATCATGAAATGATGATACCGGTTCATGATTATTTCTATATCAAATTAAATGGTGGAATATTGGTATTCCACCAAGGAGATTACTTAGCTTATTGGGTGTCTTAAGCTTTAAGTCAAGGAAAATTAAATTAGCAAAATGTCTTTCGTTCAATATTCTTCAGGTAGCTACAAATTTCTAAGCAACGAGGGATTTCAGGAATTGGAGAATAGCATGTTTCAAAATAAAATGCCCAGTCTTAAGCATTCTATTGAAATGTTGACTCGAAATCTCTCCAATAATTATAATATTTAGGCTGTAGATTTCTAACCAAGAAACCGTTCGATTTCAAATTTCTAAGTTTGCGAAACTAATATCAACTCCAGTTTAGGAGTTCTATTATATTCCCGTCCGGGTCTGAGATGTAAATAAACCTAAATACACCGATATTATCAAAATGATGTTCGCTTAGCTCTCCAATTTTCGATGCTCCATTCTTTAATGCTATTGCTAAAACCCCTGCAATATCCTCTACCTTAAATGCGATATGTCCAAATCCTTTTTGATTGGCTAAGTGTCTGTCAGCATTAATCATTTCTGAATACTGATAGATTTCTAATGTAGGTCCATTATCCCCATAGCCAGGTAGCCGTAATTGTATCCCTTGTAAATTTGCGTTAAAGACGCCGGTGCCTTTTTCAAGCCACTCCCCTTGATAGTTTCGTATAGGTGGAACCGCTATGCAATTAAACACGATTTCATAGAAACGTGCAAGTTCCTTCCAATCTTTTGTTATAATGTTGGTATGCGCATACTTTATGTTCATGATGTAAATTTTGACTTGATTGTACGTAACGGTATTAAAGGTAAGATTTTTTGCAGTTTGTCATTTCCTGGCGTGATAAAATTTTTTGTTCCTTAGTCCATTTAAAAGTATTGTTTTGCCTTTAAATTTCCCAGATTTTAATTTCAGGATTTGAATTCTGTATACTCAAGATCTCGGAAAAGCGCCTGTTTTTAATAATATTTAAAGCCCAGTGATCGCTGCAGGTCTTGAACTCAAAGCATGAAAGAGACTTTTGCCAAAAAAGACAACTATAAAAGAAATACATTTTTGCTGCTGTTTCCCCTTGTGCTGTAAGCTTCACAAAAAGTGGTTGCTCTAGGCACCATTCCCTGCCAATATAAAACTTTCTTAGTAAAAAAAACGTTCTGCAACCGAAATCTCCGCTATTGCGGTTGCAGAACTTTAGCATTGGCAATTACTGCCCGACTTTCATCATAAAAACTCTAATTTTTTCTATAATTTCATCTCCATCCTCTTCTAATGCAAAATGCCCAGTATCATAAATATTATAGTCGATTTCCTTTACATCTTTTTTGAAAGCGACTGCTCCGCTTTCAGGGAAAAATTCGTCATTTTTTCCCCAAACTATTAATAAAGGTGGCTGATTATCTCTTAAATATTGTTGCCATTTTGGATATAGTTTTAAGTTGTTTTGGTAGTCGTAAAATAAATCCATATTGACTTTATGTGCATTTGGTCTTGAAAGTCTTAAATAATCTAAATGCCAAGTGTCTGGATTTATTGTTTCAATATTTCTTGTTCCATGTGTGTATTGCCATTTCAAACCTTCCAGTGAAAAGGCAGGCAGTATTGCTTTTTCGGTTTCAGCGTTCCGAACTTTCCAAAGTGCTCTAATTCCAGTCCAAGCCTCGCCCAAACCTTCTAAATAAGCATTTCCGTTTTGATTTATTATTGCCGTAACCCTTTCTGGGTGAGCTGTAGCTATTCTGAAACCAATAGGTGCTCCATAATCTTGTATCATTAATGCATAAGAGTCAATTTTTTTCTTTTCTAGAAAGGCGTCAATTGTTTTTGCAATATTATCAAAAGTGTATTCGTATTCACTTGCCAATGGAAAATCGCTGTTTCCAAATGAGGGATAATCTGGGGCGATTAGGTGAAACTCGTCCGATAACTGTGATAAAACTTTTCGGTATTGATGTGAAGATGAAGGAAAACCGTGTAAGAGTACTATTGTAGGATTTTTTGGGTTTCCTGCTTCTCTATAAGCAATATTAATTCCTTCAACATTGATGGTTTTAAATAATGTAGGGTATTTCAGTGTCATACTTTTTGATTTAACTTTAGTATTATTAATTGTTTGGCTTTTACATCCAGATAGAGTGAATAGGATGATAAATTGTAATAGGATTATTTTTTTCATATTCAGACTATTTATAACTTTCTTTCTTTTTCCTTAATTTTTAAGTCATTGATGCTTGCATACCTTTTGTTCATTAATCCATTTTCATCAAATTCCCAATTTTCGTTTCCGTAAGCTCTAAACCACTGACCATTTTTATCTCGATATTCATACTCAAATCTTACAGCAATACGATTGTCGTTAAATGTCCAAAGCTGTTTTTTAAGTTTGTAATCCAATTCATTTTTCCATTTGTCAGCAAGAAAATCCTGTACTTCTTTCCTTCCGTTAATGAATTGATTTCTATTACGCCATTCTGTATCAAGCGTATATGCTTTTGAAATTCGAATAGGGTCTTTGCTGTTCCAGGCATCTTCTGCCTTTTGAATTTTTTGTATCGCTGTTTCTTCGTTAAAAGGTGGCAGCGGATGTAATTGCATCATAATTTACCGAACGTTTGTTAATTTATTAGTTCAAATTTTTTTACGCTATTGAGTATCTCTTTTCAATATTTTTTAAAGTATTTTTAAAAATACTTGTATCAGCTAAGCCTTTTGTTACAACGAGGCTTCCCTGCAAATCTATAAACGTTTGAATAGCGTTTTGCTGAGATTCTGTGGAAGTGAATTTTAATGACATCCCCAAAACATTGAAAGCGGAAATCCACTTTTCCATCCCAGATTTTATCTGCTCCTCAAATAACGTTAATCCGCCGTGCATAGAAAAAGCTCTTAAAACACACGTATTTTTTCCGCTGTCATAAAGAATTTCAATATTTTTCAAGGCATCTTTTAATCTCAGTTCTGTTGATTTAGTTTCGTCCAATAGAGCAAAGAAAATATTTTCATCAACCCACTGGTCTATATCGCTTAGTACACATTCTGCCATCTCTTGCTTTCCATTTGGAAATCGATGATATAGACTTGCTTTCTTTAATCCGGTTACTTCCGCTAAATCATTTAAACTCGCTCCTCCATAGCCTTTATCCCTAAAAACTTTGGTAAGGCCGGATATCATATCTGTATCTAAAATTTTCTGTGGTCTCATAAAGCAAATATAACTAAAAACTATACATTACCTAACGTTCGTTAAAATACTTTTCTAATTTGCTATTTACATATGGTTTCTCTTATTTTTCGTCAAGTGTTATACGTCCGCTATCTCTTAGCACATATCCTACCTAATTTGGAAGGATAATGATTTATACAATAGAAAATGGTTTAAAGCTCACCTGTTAAAAATTGTGCTCTACCCAGACCAAATGACCAATCTTTTTTTGTGTTTTCTATAAGTGAAATAATGAGGTCTGTTGGTGTTCAGAAAACAATGGCTAAAGAATAACAGCCAGATTTGTTTTCAATACTGTTTATGAATGAATTAAATGCCTTAGCAGGTTTTTCTGACAAGGCCACCAAGTTGAACAAACGTTAAAATTTTATCTCTTTTCGAAATGATGTTTGGAAAATCTAGAAAAAATCCAGTTAAGTAGAAAACAATAAGTGAATAGGTCGAACCAGCTTAAAAGAAAAATTATTACATAAAATACTGAAATACTGCAACTTAAAACAATATATAAAAAGAAAAAGGCTTCGAAATTCGAAGCCTTTTCTACTTACGGGTCAGTGGCGGTGCGTAATTCGAACCATTTTATGGACGAATTGATTGAAATAGGCGGTTTTTCGAAAATTTTGGAAGATCAATCAAACCTGGAATAACTTAATAAATTGATGTATTTTTAAGCGATTTACATCATCTTTAGTTTATCAATTATTTATTTAAATGATTTTTGAATTTACAACAGCCCCCGGCTTTGATTTTATTACATTTTTCGCCAGGCATATCAATGCAACTGTCAGGGATAATTTCATGGAACTTCCAAGTACAATGGGAGAAGGTTATGTGCGCAAAGTTGGCTTCGGGAGCGATTTTAAATTAACGATTCATCATTACACCTTAAAGGAAGATTTGATTATCAAGCGAAATCCTTCCCCAGATACGAATAGCGTACGTACTTTTTTCTTCTATAATACCAATCAAGAGCTTGAAGTTAAATATGAGTATGAAGCGAATGTACCATTCTCACAAAAAAATAACGCTTCTATACTTTTATCTACCAATGACCTGAAGTCAGAAATCCGTTTTCCGGCTAACAGTAATATCCATTATGCAGTAATTGCAGTTGCTGCCGATAGACTGCGTACACTCCTATCAATTGAAAACCCTAATAGTACTATAAAAACCATCACAGGAGCAAATGCTTCGTTTCTCTTTTTCGAAAGTCTGGATACCGAAATGCAATTGCTTCTTAAAAACATAGTATCTGTTGATATGAACAATTCTATGAGTAATTTCTTTGTACAAATCAAGGTTCAGGAATTGATGTATCTGCTTTTCAGAAAGCTTTCACTTAGGGAGAATACTACTTTTAAAAGTATAAATAGTAACGATGCAGAAAAACTTTTGTTTATCCGTAATAAAATAATTGACGACCTCAGCACTCCACCTGTTATCGGTGAGCTAGCAGCTATCTCGGCTATGAGCGAGACCAAATTGAAACAGCTATTCAAACAGACATTTGGCGATACAATCTATAGTTATTACCAAAAGGCCAGAATGGAAGAAGCTGCCTTCCTATTAAAACAGGCCAAGCACTCCGTTTCCCAAGTCGGCTACGAGCTTGGGTTTTCGAACTTGAGCCACTTCAGCAGACTTTTTGAGAAACAGTACGGCGTTACGCCCAAAAAGTTCTCTTACACAGCTTAGACCTCAAGTATCCCCTATTAACATCCTTCCTATTGTCGGATAAGACTATTCTTTTGTCTTTTACAGCTATTTTACCCAATAGCTTTCAAATACCTTTGATTATATAATTAGTATCAAAAAAGGTTCATCACAATTGATGGAATGTACTTGGCTATTTATTAGATCCTATTAAAAAATGAAAGCAATACAATACAAAGACTACGGAAATTCCGCAGTCATCGCCCAGGTTGAAGTTCCAGCACCATCTATCCAGAGTGGAAATGAGTTGTTGGTTCAGGTTAAGGCCAGTGGCGTGAACCCAATAGATATCAAGATAAGGATGGGTCAAATGAAAGCTGCCCGCCCCGTCCAAATGCCGTTCACACCAGGAGGAGAAATAGCAGGAATAATTATCGCCATTGGAGATCAGGTAACAAGGTTTAAAGTGGGCGACGAAGTAATTGCCCTGACCAAAACAAATGGATATGCAGAATATGTAACGGTAAATGAAAACTTCCTGGTGCTAAAACCACAAGATCTTTCTTTCGTGGAAGCAGCATCGATAGGCGTTAATATTGGAACAGCACAATGTGTGTTATTTATGGCTGGGAAATTGGAAAAGGGACAAAGGGTATTGATCCAAGGTGGTGCAGGTGCAGCGGGTGGTGCGATGGTACAGATGGCCAAAGCTGCCGGAGCATATGTCATTGCAACCGCATCGGGAAAAGGTGTGGAACTTGCAAAAAGCCTTGGAGCCGACGAAGTAATAAACTATAAACTATATGACGTTACGGATTTTGTTAACAATGTGGATCTGGCGGTAGATACTGCTGGTGGCGAAGGACAGGCAAAACTTTTCTCCATTCTAAAACAGGGCGGCACATTATTGAGCATAGTGGTCCCACCATCACAAGAACTGGCAGAACAACACAAGGTCAAAGCAAGTTTTGTGGCCTCTAATATCTTAGCTCAAACCCTTGAAAATGGTATCGAACTGATAAAGAATGGAATATTCAAACCGGTTGTTTCCAAAATATTTAAGCTAAGTGAAGCCGCTATTGCCCAAGATTTTTTAACAGCTGGAGGCGTAAATGGCAAGGTTGTTCTTACAGTAGATTAATAATTTACAATTAAAATCTAATAAAATGAGTAAAAAGAAAGTTATAGTAGCAGGTGCCACTGGATATCTGGGAAGTCAGATTGTAAAAGAGTTGCTTAAACAAGGGGCAGATGTCACTGCTATGGTTAGAGCGGGTAGTAATAGAAGTACGCTCATCGAAATGGGTGTTAAATATTTTGAAGTAGGTGATATGATGGATGCATCTTCTTTAAACCAAGCTTTGTCACCAGACCATGGTTTCGATGCCATTGTTGCTAGTGCCGCAGGTTATACACGTCGTAAAAAACGAGACAGTGCAAAAACGGACACAGTCGGTTACAAAAACCTGGTTGACGCTACTAAAAAAGCTGGGATTCCTCGTTTTGTATTGATCTCAATCCTCGAATCTGACAAAGCTACAACAGTGCCCCATTTTCACAACAAATTCCTGATAGAGAAATACCTTAGAGAAGAAAAACAACCTTACATTGCCCTTAGGCCAGGAGCATTTTTAGATCAGACACCTGATTTTATAATCGATAAAATTAAGAAAGGAATACTGCCAACATTCTTAACTGGAACTTACGGGATTATCTACACACCACAATTAGCGAAATATACGGCTATGGCAGCTGTTATTCTACCTGATACTGAGTTAAATACTTCTATTGATGTAGGTTGGGAAAGACCTGTAAACGAGAAGATACTGAAAGCTGCATTTGCAAGTGTTCTTAAAAAAGACATTTAAGCTAAGCCAGTGATTCCCTCATTCGTTCTTAAATTTATACTGCCTATTGTCGGGAAATTTAATGATAACATTTATGATATGATTCAAATGATAAAATGGATCGATACTGGTATTTATATTAGCAAAAACACAGAGAAACAAAAAGAACTTTTTGGAGAACTTCCAACTGTTGAAGAAAGCGTAAGACACTATTGCAGTGACCGTGGATTGATCTAACTAGAAACTTAAAAGACAGCAACTTATCCAATTGTAAAAATATTTTGTAAACAAAATATTGTTCATCACCTAAAATAAAAAACATGAAATTATTAGAAAAAGTAGTATTGGGAGCAAAAACCCTAAAAAATGCGATTGTAATGGCACCAATGACCCGTAGTCGTGCAAGCATCGCAGGTGTTGTACAGGACCTTACCGTATTGTATTATACACAGCGAGCAAGTGCCGGTTTGATCATTACCGAGGCAATAAATATATCTGAACAAGCAACTGGTAGCCCTTTCACACCTGGGTTATATAACCATGAACAAATTGAGGCTTGGAAAAAGGTAACCGCATCCGTACATACCAAGGGAGGTGTTATCTATGCACAACTATGGCACACTGGCCGGGTTGGACATTCGGTTGATAAAAACGGGATCCTCCCCGTCGCACCATCTTCAATCGGTATACAGGGACAGCAGCATTATACCTCACAGGGTATGAAAGATTACGAAACGCCAAGGGAATTGCCTAACTCAGAAATTAAACAAATCATAAAGGAGTATGGCCAGGCTGCAAAAAATGCTGTAGAAGCTGGCTTCGATGGAGTCGAACTACATGCGGCATTTGGATATTTGCCCAATCAGTTCTTATCAGAAAGCGCCAACAAGCGTAACGACGAATATGGTGGAAGCATAGCAAACAGAAACCGTTTTGTGCTCGAAGTAATGCAGGAACTGGTTAATGTAGCAGGCAATGAAAAAGTGGGAATTAAACTCTCACCAACTATCTATTATAATAATATAGAGAACAGTGATCCACAGGCACAATTCAAACCATTAATCGAAGCATTAAATGAATTGCCTTTAGCGTATGTTCATCTGATGAACGGCATGTTTCCGCTGGATCACCTTCCCCACTATCAAAAAAATGTAATGGAAACTTTTGGCCGTGTGAGCACCCATTTGGTAATCGCAAATGCAGGCTATACGAAAGAAAGCGGAGAAGCTGAACTGGACAAAGGCATAGCTAAACTAATTTCTTTTGGCTCGCCATTTGTAGCAAATCCTGACCTGCCAGAAAGATTTGTGCAGAACGCTGAACTGAACCAACCAGACCCGGCAACGATGTACGGTGGTGGAGAAAAAGGTTACACAGACTATCCATCTTTAGAAAATTAATTCTAAAGCAAGCAGAAACAACATGCCAACGAAAAAGCCTGCTCACGAGCAAAATTACACAGCGGAAGAACGCATAATTGCTGAACATATCATTGGGCTTGAAAAATCAGCACTCGACAAATGGTTCAATGATGACACTTCTGGCTACGAAAAACTTTGGCCTAAACGCAGCTTTACTTATTTCGATGCGGTTGTTACCCAGCGTATAGACGACCATGCCACTATTGCCAGGTTTCTAGAAACTATCGAGGGCAAGTTATTTGCTGGCACCTATGATTTTGTTAGTCCGCGTGTACAGATAGGCCAAGACATGGCCGTGCTTACTTTTCAGGTTTTTGCAAAAACTACGCTTATAGATCTGGAATATAACTGCGTTGAGGTATATCAAAAAGAGGCAGATGTACAGTGGCGGGTTATCCACTCCACATGGTCGTTTATCCGCCCCATGGATAAGAAATTCGGCAACGAGAAAAGTATAGTATAATACCTAATTTTATTGAAACCGTGACCTTTGTGGTTGCAATAGACTAGTTTTTTTAAAAAGTTAATGTAGTACAATATGGATGCAGAAAGTTTAAGGGAGTATTGTCTTTCCTTTGAGGGAGTAACCAATAAAATGGCTTTTACAAAGGCTAAAGCTGAATACGATAGAAACCTGTTGGCATTTTATGTAAAAGATAAGTGGTTCTGTTTTTTTAATGTAGATGAGTTTGATTTCTGCACCATAAAATGTGATCCAGAAGAATCTAAAATCCTGCAGGAAAAATATGAGGAGATAACTACGGGATATCACATGAACAAAAAACATTGGATAAGTATCCATTTTAATAAAAATATTCCTGATAATGTTATTAAAGAGTTGTTGAAAAAATCATATGAACTTGTGGAAGCTTCACTAATAAAAACCGAAAGACATGATATGGAAGAGGATGCGAATGACAGTGAGTAAAGATTAAATAATAGATTAAAACTCAGTAAATAATCATTTATAAATAGGGTAACAAGCATCATGGAAATAGTAATTGACAGTACTTTTTACCGTCCACCGACGCCTCTTGATGCATAAAGCGACTTTCTGTCCTCGTATAGGGAAATCCTGGATGCTGACCTCTGGAAAAAAGCCCTTGGAAGAAATTTCCTCTTTTCTATATCCACGGGTGGGAATGTTCTTCTCTCCAAGGATCTGCAGTTCCTTTCCTAGTTTGCCTACGGATGTAAGTTCGAAATAGTCCAGGATACCTTCTGGAAGCAATAGGCCGATGAGTGTTTGTGCGGCTTGGCTCAAAATGAAATAGTCTTTTGGTTTTACAAACTACAAAAGAAAGAAATTATTTAATTCCCCCAACTTTTTTGCTTGATCCACGAAATAACTAAACAATGTATTTTAAGAGCCTGCTGTTAAACAAAAAAAGGTCTCAACGTAATGTCAAGACCTTTCAAAATTCTGGGTGGCTGATGGGGCTCGAACCCACTATAAAAAATGATTTGTAAATATAGCATACCAAGCTGATCATTGGGAATTATTGATGGATTGAAATGACTCATGTTTATACTTTTAATTTACTAAAAAATCTCGTATATTGTAGAAATAATTTGCAATCAAATAAGGCGGTAAGTGATTCGGTGAGTCAAATTTTTGAAACGACCTTCAAAACATATTAAAGCGGAATTTTAGATCTGGGTTCGAATCCCTCGCTCTCCGCCAAATTAGTTTTAAAATGCTTCGAAAGCCCGCAAATCGTATGATAGCGGGTTTTTTTTATTTTCATTAGGATTTAGTAAGAAAAGGGGCTTGGATGACTATTCTAAACCAAGCCATAACCATTTATCAGATCCCACCGTACAACTTTTGCCAGTAGCAAAGGTTTGGTGCATTGGCGTTTTTCCTGATATTCAAAATTCCAGCAAATTTAATAAGAGGGCGTATACCAGCGCCCTCTTTTTCCTATCCTAAACTTAATTCAGTAAGCATAATTTCCCGGTCTCAAATAAGTCTAAATCCGTTTTAACCGACAAGATATTTTTGTGATTTATCCTGTTTATTCAGCTCAAGCTTACGACGCTGACTAAAAGCCACGCCACACACTCAAATAAATTTAACAAACAGACAACAAGGTTCTAACCTTAAGGAAACATGAAACACTTAATTTGGAAACACGTTTGTTTGTCGGAAACAGTTAGCGATTGCATAACAATCAAAAAAAACGGATACATTATGAAACAACAGGCCAGAACGATCCCGGGAAGACTTGTGGATTTTGATTATAACAGGTACAGGCTACCTACATTTGTGATGCAATTTAAACCATCCGTCTATCAGGATGGTGATTCTTACTATGCCGTATTATCATTCGAAGACGAACACGATGTTTCTGGCCTGGGCACCTCGCCTGAAGACGCGCTAATCGATTGGAATGATAAGGTTTGTGAAATGCTTTCGCTGTCCGGATCATTAAAAGAATCAATGAGAGCCAAACGCAGATAAGCTGGCCTAAAGGCTGAACCATCTCTGCTTTTTACCTAAACCTATTCTTATGAACCAGCATATCCCTACCGGCCTGGTATATTACCAGGACCAATACGATGAGCCGAATTTTCTGGGCAATTGCTATTTCGAAATCAAAAAACCAGCAGATTGTTCGATCACACAACTCCACCATTTTTATATGTTGTTAAAAAAGGGTAACAAGGTTTCGCCTGTAGATTTGCCGCTAAAGATTTTCAGTGCAGCTTTTCTGGCATTTTGCTACAATGGCAAAAGGCTGGTAGGTATTTCAGCCATTAAAAAGCCGAGCTTAACTTATCTGAAAGATGTACATCAAAAAGCTGGCATAAGCAATGGAATCCATCAAAATTTTCTGGAGGTAGGTTACTCTTTTACACGTGAATCTGTCCGCAGAAAAGGAATCAGCAGTACCTTGAAACGAATGTTACTCAAAAAAATCAATGATCACCAGGGCATCCTGTTTTCAACTACGGCCACACCCAGCAGTCAGCGTTTTTTGCTGTTCAATGGTTTTAGGCAAAAAGGGAATCCTTACCAGGGTAAGTTCGATAATAATATCATTTACTTCGAGAAGAATGTAACTGCCTGATTTCAATTAGCTGAATTATGGTTTGAGGTAAAACAGAATAAGCCACAACATCCATTGCAGCTTATTACTAACCAAATATAACCAATATCTATGATATTTATTCTTCAAAACTAACACGGGAAGATGAAAAATAAATGAAGTTTTTATCAATGCAGGGCATTGAACAGATGAACGACAAATCTTTCATTATTGGAGTTGTAGAGGAAGGAATCGAACCTTCGGCCTGCTACCAAAAAGCGCTCTACATCGATCATTTTCTATTGATCACCGCAAAAGTAGTGACTTAGCTGACATTAAAAAGCATTGACCAAAAGCTTAACAGTTTGATAATAAACCGCTACGAAAGTGTTTTTTCGCACCTGTTTAATTTAAACAAAGGATAACTTGCATAAGTTCTTGATATCATGGGCAGTACAGCCGTCCACATGCATAGAAAATAATAATTCCCTGTTGTACTTTGATTATAATTACGCATATTGCTCAATACCATATATAGTGAACAAAAATTGCTCAGTCATACTTAATTACGTTGTACGATCTACGAAATTTATTTGATCACCGTTACAGTTTTTTAGCATGAATGGTACGGCCTTGTGTAAAAATCATATCTTTTATCAGTCCCTTATCATCCTTTAAAAACTCCATACTCGCCTGAATCGTTTTAAAAAAGAACTTGTTGCTGGTTTCCGCAAAAGCTTCTATCTTAGATTGACCGGTTGCCTGCACGAAAACCCTTTTACCTTCACGGCTTACGGTTAATACAAGCTCGGGAGTGAGCTGATACCTGCCAAGATAACTATTCAGATCCTGCTCCGAAACCTCTGCAAGGATTACCTTTTTGGTTTTACTTAATCCGTTGAAACCATAGGCCGTGGAAATGCTGTTAATCAGCTCCTGAACAATTTCCCCATTATCTGAATTGACCATAACGACCAAACCATTTCCACCCTCAAAACTTCCATAATATCCGCCAGTGAATCCCGCATTCCCTGCTCCATGGCCAAAATACCTGACTCCATCGTAATCTTCTACAAAAACACCTAATGCAGCGCCATTTTTGTTCATGTATGGGCTTAGGCGTAACCTTGTCGACTGCTCATCAAGAACCTTTGCAGATTTACCCTGGTAGGCAAGCTGGGTCTCAATGATATATTTCGCCAGATCCCTTGGGTTCGTCCATAGGCCCGCAGCAGCTTGTTCCGGATAAACATGATATTTGCCCTTTACTTCTTTTCCGTCCACATCGTATCCCGCAGACAGCAGTGCCTGGCTAATATCTGTTGGTGGTTGTGCAAAAGTACTGCTTAGCATACCCAGCGGTTTTAAAACCTGCTCCATTAAATAGTTATCATACTTTTGCCCGGTGACATCGGTTAAAATTAACTGAGAGATTGTTGTTCCCCCTCCGGAATATTCTTGGCGGGATCCAGGAACAAACAGTGAACGTACGGCATCCGAATTGGCCGGAGATTCGCCGTTTAAAATCTGAGTTATCGTGGGTATTGGCTTACCTGCTTCATACCCTCCAAAGCCATGCAAATTCAACCCGGCAGTATGGCTGAGCAGATTTGCCATATTAATTTTTTTACCCTTCGAAACCGAATCGTAAGGGAATTTCCAACTTTTAAGATAAGTATTGATGTCTGCATATAAATCAAGTTTCCGGTCTTTATACAGTTTTAAGATGGCAAGGCTATTCAACGATTTACTGATAGATGCTGCCTGAAAAAGCGTTTTATCGCTTACTGGAATTTTCTTCTCTATATCCGCAAAACCATAGCCCTTTGCAAAATCAACCTTATAATCCTTAATCACCGCAATACTGAGTCCTTGAACATTAAAATGCTTCATTCGCTCCAGCAAATTAAAAGGAACGGAATTATTGGTCTGGATATTCTCAGTAAGTCCATTCTCCACCTTTCTGATCCGATCTTCCACAGTAGACTGCGCAGAAGTAGTGCCGATAATAAAAACCGAAAAAAGGAACAGCAGAATAGCAGTCAATTTACAGGATTTCCGGTTGGCTTTTGTCAGGTAATCCAAATGGCTTATGTGAGTATTTTTCATAGTAAATTATTTTGGTGTAGTCCAGAATAGTTCAGGATTATTGGTTTTATAATTGATAAACTTAACACCGGTTTTCTGATTCATTGATTCCCTTTTTTGAGGTCCTTGAACAATACCATCCAATGGCAAAAGCTCAACATAGGCAACTTCTTTTCCACTGGACCAGGTTTCGGTATCATACTGACTCATCACAGGAGTTTCCAAGCGGTAAAGATTTTTCGCCATATAGGTCTGTAGGTAATATTCCTTGGACTGTAAAGCGGTACGATTCCAGTTTGCATCCGCATTTAATACCAGTGGCATACCTTTTACCAATCGTTCCCTTACCTCCTGTATACTTAAAAGGTTACCTTTATCATCCATCACATAGGAATCAAAGGTAGGATCAATCCAGATCCACTTGTTAAGGTCTTTGCTGTATACCATATTGATGACATGGCAATCATCAAAATTGGTTTCCTTTGGCATGCAGGTAATATACCTGGAAGTAATGCCCATCGCGAGGTAACATTCATTAAGTACAGTGGCCAGCATGCGGCAGTTTACCCCGCGGTTCTGCTCCTGACAGACTTTTATCAGGTCGATGGCATTTTTGAGGGATGGGTTATCGCTGTTTCCATCATGCCTGATCAGATTATGTACCCAGTGCATCAGGTTGAAAACTTTGGAAAGCTCATTTCCTTTCCCAGCAACCGAATCCAGCTTGAGATCCTTTCTAATACGCACCAGATCAGGGTTCTTCATGGATTGATAGGAAAAGACCGGAACTTCACGTTTATCAGAAAGGTTATATTTTGCAGCAGCGCGGAGTGTATCCATGTAAACAATAGGTCTCCTATTGGGAGCCTTTGCATCATATTTCACCTGCGTCCTGGCGGTATCGGTCCCATTGACGATAATGATAAAATTATACTCCCCGATCTTTGGGTCAACATTGAATGATATAGACTCCTGATCAGTGTAGAAAGTTACTTTTTTGGCTGAAGTCGTATATACATCCAATTTTTCTTTAGGCATGATCGTCCAGGCATTCTTTCTGATTGGATAATTATCATCCTTGATATCAACACTGGTAGAAGTTGCCTTAACAACTTTTAGCTTCTTTTGAGCAAAGGCAATTGTTACGGAAAAAAGAAGCAGAAATAAAATTGAGCGTTTCATTTTCGATTGTTTAAGGTTGAAGTTTAAATTTAAGGAATGCAGAAAATCTGGAAGGTTGCATTTAATCAAAAATAATAATTAGCGGACTAAAAGCAAGGCATCTTAATAGATGATATTCTCTATAGGAACATAAAAAGTATTTTTTTCAGAATAGCCTATAAAAACGCTAATTGAGGTTTAATTGCAATTACAATCATCTATTTTTAAAATTATTTATCCCATTATCAGGAAAATACTTATTTTAAAGATGGAGTCTGTTTATGATCTGAGTCTTGTCCTATCCTATTTATAGTCAAAAAGAGATGACCAGCCAGTTTTCTTTATTTTATTATCAATCGGTTAGTATGAAATATGCTTTACCTATTTATTTATCCTTTAGGATTAAAATTGCCTATACTTATTAAGATATTACGGAAAAAACTTATGAATAAAGATAAAAACTCAAAATCGGACAACCGAGTGAAAAGGCCAGAAACTAAATACAATTTCTTTAATGTTCCAAGATCAATGAGAATTATGATGATGGTTATCCTGGTACTGTTTTTTATAAACACCTTCGGACAAACGGGCAAACTTTTTAAAGGGACCATTAATCATTCCAACAAGGTTTTACTTTATTTGCAGGACATGGACATAGGCACAAACGCAGACATGATTCATGGCATTTACCAATATGAGGGCCAAAGCGGATTCATTTTATTAAACGGATATAGAAACGACAAAGGAAATTTCGTATTGGTAGAGCAGGCGGGCCCCAATTTTTCAGGGGTGTTTCTGGTAACATTTACAAGAATCGGCTTAAACGGAAAATGGTTGTCTGCCGATTATAAGAAAATCTACAATGTGGAACTGCTGGAAGTCAAAATTTCGGAGGAGCAGGATAAGAATTTTAAACGTTCAATAGAAGAAAAAGCAGCAGTGTTCCGGGCATATTAGCTTCTGAGAGATGATAAGCATATTGATGCTTCAATTGTACAATTAGCTCACCTTTGAAAATTATTTTAGTTTTGCTAACAGCAATAAACTTGAAGCTTAATATTGAAATAAATTATAATTTATCTAAGCAATTAAAGCCTTTCTTAAACATTAACTTTTTTTAGTTAATAATTTATTAGGTAGAATTATTGCAGCTCAACCAAACAGCTAAGTATGCAATTATTGCCTCCATTTATTGCTTGCTGCAAACTTAGATGCATAAGCATTTAATCACCTATGTTAAAGAAAGCTGACTTCGTTTAACAATGAAATTGGCACCGATGATGGCAAAAATTCCGATAAATGCCATTATCATATTGTCTAGAGGACAAGCAACAAAGTTATATACATCACTACATACATAAGTAGAAGGGCTAAAAAAGATTACGCATTTAGTTTGGCCCGGACCAGTATATTGACCACCAAGTACTGCTGTAGAAGTATTGCCACCAGAACATTGCGCTGCTGTAGTAACGTAGGGCCTTGTTGTAGCACCAGAATACACTGAAGTGCTTGCAGGGCAGTTACCAAAAGCACCAACAATTATGGTTCCGTTTTTCGCGGGGTACAAAATCCCATTGTAGAGACAACCTTGCGACTGGGAGAGCGCAAAAAAAGGAACGAAAAGTAAGATCAGGAAAATTAGTTTTTGAAGTTTCATAGATTTCTGGTACCAATAAAAAAATAAGCTGCTGCCTTATGTTAAACAACGGATACAACTGGTATAAATTATTTTACATCAAAAGGAAAATTTCGTTTTAGAATGGTGAGATTTCATAAGTGCAATCTATTAGTCTATATATTGTTGATATAAAAGTTATCTATCCAATTACTTTTTCAATTAAACATCAAGAAACTTTAAATTTTCACATACATTCTTTGGAGCTTTTTTAGCCTGAAAGCATACATAAACAAAAACTTTCTGGTCACATAATTTACAGCCAAGCCATATACCCACCTTTCTTTTTTTTTATTTTATAACGTCAATCATTATAAACTTACTGATTGATTGAAAATACTGACATTATAAACAAAGTTAATTGACACGCTAAACAAAATTCGCTTTTGATCAACCAACTAGATTTGTACTGTACTAAATAAAATCAAAAATGGAAAAGAACAATTATCAAGGTGCGTTACAACAACCATTGGCCTCAGGCTTTAACATAGCCTCAACAGCTACAGAAGTAATCTGCGGCATTAACCTTAAAGGCAAAATTGTAATTGTAACCGGTGGCAATGCAGGTATCGGGCTGGAAACCACAAAAGTATTGGCAACCGCAGGCGCAACCGTAATTGTACCAGCAAGAGATATCGAAAAAGCAAAAAAGCACCTCAAAGGCATTTCAAATGTGGAAATTGAACAAATGGACCTTTCTAAACCTGACACGATCGATGCATTCGCCGAAAAATTCCTCACTTCAGGCAGGCCGCTACATATATTGATCAACAATGCGGGAATTATGTGGGTGCCTTTGCAAAGGGACAGCCGTGGGTTTGAATCACAACTATCGACTAATTACCTTGGACAATTTCAGCTTGTGGCAAGATTATGGCCCGCACTAAAAATTGCCAATGGTGCCCGGGTGATCAATGTTTCTTCCTTGGGGCATCATATGGCACCCTTTGATTTCGAAGATCCCAATTTTGAGCACCGTGAATACCAAACACTCTTAGGATACGGGCAATCAAAAACAGCCAGTAACCTCTTCGCCCTAGAATTTGATAACCGTGCAAAAGCACACAAGGTGAGGGCGTACTCATTGCATCCGGGATCGATCGCGGGGACGGAGTTAGCCAGGGATGCAGATATGGAACTGTTCAAACAGATGGGGTTCTTTGACGAAAATGGAGATATGCGTCCTGAAATACTGGCTAACCTTAAAACAATATCACAAGGCACTGCCACTTCAGTATGGGTTGCAACCAGTCCATTGCTTAACCATATCGGTGGCGTTTATTGCGAAGATTGTGACATTGCTGAATTACTATCTGTAGATATAGCTACACAAAAGAAAGCTAAGTTGCATCAAAATGGTGTGATGGCTTATTCCCTAGATGAAAGCAATGCAAAAAAGCTATGGAAACTAACCGAAGATATGATAGGGATTGAATTTGAATTAAACTAACTAAAGGGCCAAAAAGTTAGCGTTTCTGCATTCATTAATCAGCATACTGGATATTTAACCTAAGGACAGATGAATTTAGTAGAATTGAGCAAAAACCAATAACTTTATCACAATGGAACATATATCCAAATACCTCACCAAGGAAATCAAGCTTTCGAGTTATGAAGACAAGTTGTTTAAATCGGATTTGATCTTCGATGACCACATGTTAGTCTGGTTCATTTCTGGAGAAACAAGGATCATCCAGGCAGAATCAACCTTCAGTTTTAAAACAGGTGATATTTTCCTGATCCCGAGGAACGAATTGGCTACGATTATTAATTACCCAAAAAACGGCCTGCCGCATAAAACCGTGGTGATGCATTTATCCATCGAGCGGTTAAAGAAGTTTTATGAAAAAAATAAGCCTGAAAAGAAACTGGTCCAAAAGAAGATCTACCGCTTTTGCAATCATCCATTGCTGGAAAGCTGCCTGGCCTCACTGATTCCGTATTTTGAGGTCGAAGGTGAATTCCCGCATAGCCTGGCCACACTCAAGATTGAAGAGGCGATTAATATCCTGCGGCTGATCGATCCAAATGTAGACAGTGTCCTTGCCAATTTCGATGTTCCGGGTAAAATCGATCTGATCGATTTTATGCAGCGCAATTTTATGTTCAACATGTCCATTGAGAAACTCGGCTACTTAACCGGCCGCAGCTTATCAACTTTTAACAGGGATTTTAAAAAACTGTTTAATAACACGCCTCAAAAGTGGCTTACGGATAAAAGACTGGAGCTAGCTTACCATCACCTGGTCGAAAAAAGAAAAAACCGACTGAGATTTATCTCGAAGTCGGTTTTGAAGACCTTTCCCACTTTTCCTTTGTTTTTAAAAAGAAATATGGAATATCTCCTAATCAGCTTTCGCACAATAGAAATCAACAGATTCAAAACTGAGTTAGTCTTCGTGATTTTACCTCCGTTTTGAGCCAATTTAATTACAATTAATTTACCCGGGCGATGCTTAACTAAGTTTAAGCCCACTAAAAAAATGTTAACATACTCATATCAACAAAACAATGCTGAAACTGGTAATATTGCTCAGCAAGCGGTAATTGGTATTGATCTTACCGGTTCCGAAAAGAAACCTTCTGGCTGGGCAGTTTTGAAGAACAATATTGTTGAAACCAAAAGGGTTAAAACTGATCAGGAAATGATTGACCTGGCTATTGAACAACGACCAGCAGTTATCTCCATTGATGCTCCGCTTACACTGCCCCATGGCAGGCTTACGGTTTTTGACGACGACCCTGGAAGAAGTGAATTCGGAATTACCAGGTTGTGCGAACGATTGTTGTTAAAGCGTGGCATCAGATCTTATCCGCCGTTGATTAAAAGCATGCAACAACTTACCCAAAGAGGTAAATCACTGGCATTGCAATTCAGGCAACTTGGGTATACTGTAATTGAGACTTTTCCCGGTGGCTGCCAGGATATACTTGGCTTAACACGCAAGCAAAAAGGTTTGCCAGAACTTATTGCAGGCATTTCGGCATTGGGTATAAGAGGTGACTATTTAAAAACTACTATAAGCCATGATGAAGCAGATGCCATTACAGCTGCTATAGCTGGTCTGTTTTTCATTGCTGGTCAATATGAGTCGATAGGTGATCCGGAGGAAGGGCTAATTATATTGCCTAAATTAAGCAGCACCGTTCTTGAAAATGAGGATTTACGTCCACAATAAAAATAGTAGCGTTTAATTGCTGCATACTTCGAAAGGTATTGATCTGGAAGGATAACGATTTGTTATCGATACCTACAAATAACCTGATAGCTAAACCGCCACCATCGCCAGCATTTTATCCAACCTTTCTGGCTTGCCAGTCTGCAATTCATGATGATGCACACTGATATTACTGGCCTAGCTGGCTCCTTAATGCAAGCTGTGTGCCATGGATAGCCAACGCTCTTGCATTTACAATCTGCTGATTGTTCCAGCCTTCGAGTGCGCTTTGAAGATTGCCAGCATCTTGAATGGCCATGGCTAACGTAATTGCATCCCTATATGCCTTGGCCGAACCTGAGGCCGTATGGGGGCGCACCAGGTAGGCTGCATCGCCCAATATAGCAACCTGCCCTTTAAACATCTTTGGCACTTCCATATCCATAATAGCCTGTATAAAGGGTGCTTTAGTTTGGTACACTCTTTTTCTCAAAATTTCTGGTAGTTCGGCATCTGCCCTTGCCCTAAGCTCACTTAAGTTTTTATCATTCAGGTAACCGGCGGGAAGGGAAAATTCATGGCCGTTTCCATTTTTATCGGTAAGAAGATCTTTAAGCTCTTGTAATGACTTATTTTGAAACCATACCCAGTTCAGGGTACGTTTTCCTTCTTCGAGTTCACCACCAGGCCCAGGGATGGTATAACAAAGCAAATGTGAGTTTGCATAGGGATATATTGAAAACTTATCTGAAAAGAAATCAATTTCAGCTGCGCTGAGCTCGCTTTCCGGAATCAAACCCCTGTAAGCAATGTAACCTGCATACCTCGGATGAATTTCTGGAAATAAATGTGCTCTTACTGCAGAGTTTACTCCATCGGCACCGATAAGCAGATCGGCCAGGATAACCCGGCCATTTTTAAAACTCGCCCAAACCTGGCCTTCCTCATTACGAATACTTGTTAACTCATATCCCTGATGATATTTTGAGGATGGGAAAGCATTTCTGAGTTGTTTCCACAGGTAATTCCATGAAGTAAAAACCGTATCGTTTGGATAGATCAATGATGGATTCCCATTATCATCGAGTACCTGACGTTGCGCTGCCAAAACACCAAAGATTTCCTTTGTAGACACGCCAGCTTCGATAAGGTAATCCATCATATCGGGCTGGATTACAAGCCCTGCACCCCGATCTTTCAATTCATTAGCTGAGCGTTCATAAATATCTACATCAAGGCCCCTCTCCATCAGTGCAATTCCGGCACATAGCCCACCAATTGAGCCTCCTATTATTGTTATTTTCATTTCTTAAGTTGTTGAGTGTTTTTAGAAAAACGTTTTGTGAGTACCACATTTGCAATGGCCAATAAAGCCAGCACGGCCATGAATGTAGTGGATAAGCCCCACCCTCCCAATTGGTAAAATTGAATAGCAATGTAAGAACCCAATGCGCCACCAATAAAATAACTGGTCATGTAAACCGTATTTATGCGGCTGTTTGCCTTTTCATCAAGTGTGTATATTACGGCTATATTGGTTACCTGAGTGGCCTGTACACCAATATCCAAAAGCATAACAGTAACCCAGATAACAGCAATTGATCCTGGAAACAGCTTTAGCAGCAGTATACTGATTAGGGTTAGTGCGGTTGAAAATATCAGTGATCTTGCAGGAGATCCTTTATCTGCCATCTTACCAAAAACCGGAGCAACCAGGGCACCTGCGGCTGCAAGCAAACCAAACATGCCGATGCTTGATGATGAATAATTAAATTGGGCACCGCTGAGGTAAAAAGTAAGGCTTACCCAGAAAGCACTAAGGGTACCAAATGCCAACATACCGGTAAGTGCAGTTCTTCGCAATAAAGGGAACCTGCCAAGCTGGGCAAAGGTAGATTTTAGCAAACCTGTGTAGGTACCATTAAAACGCTCTGCTGTTGAAGGGAAATCGCGCTGCATTAACACTGCTGTAACCGATACCATAATTGCAGAAATAATATATACGTATTGCCACCCTAACATACTTGTTATAAAACCGCTGTACACTCTTGCAACCAAAATCCCAATTAACAGACCGGTAAATATCTGCCCTACTATTTTACCACGGTTTTCTTTTACCAAACTGGCAGCCATGGGCAGAATTACCTGAGCCACTACTGAAAAAACTCCTATCAGTAAACTGCCTAAATAAAGAAGTATGATGTTCGGCGCAAAAGCCATAAGCAGAAGAGAAATTATCAATCCGATTTGAAGATAAAATATCAGTTGCTTGCGCTCAATCATATCTCCTATGGGTGTAAGGAGGAACAGGCCTAGCCCGTAGCCGATTTGAGAAAATACAGAAATGTTACCGGCCTTTTCAATGCTGATGTGGAAATGTGTTGCCAGGGCCTGTAAAATAGGCTGGCTGTAATAAACGTTGGCAACTGCAATTCCTGCTGTAGTAGCCATAATCAATACCTGGGTTTTCGTTAGATTTGACATTATATTTTGTGTTTTTACTTTTTAAAATATGTTTAAGTAACAATACAAAGTTGGCAAGTCTTTATCTCTCTAACGATGAACTGGTTTAGGAAATGAGCACAAACTGGTTCAATGTAAAAAGTTGAAGTAGATTAACTTTTTTGAGTTACACGCTTATTGCGCAACTTTGAAAGGTATTCTGTAGTAATGCCCAGGAAAGATGCCAGTGCATACTGTGGTACTCTATTTACAATATCGGGATAACGTTCCTGAACAAATTCAAAACGCTGTTCTGCCGTTTTGGTTAAGTTTAAAATTACACGGCGGGCCATGTGTGCAGCGGTATGCTCGGCCAGCACCCGAAAGAAAGTTTCGAAGAGATGTTTCTGTTTTTTTAGTTGCTGCTCTGTTTCATAACTGATTTGCAAAACAATGCTGTCTTCCAGGGCCATTACGAACATGGAAGCCGGCTGTTGAAAAATGTAGCTATTGTAGTCGGTTATCCACCAATCTTCTATGGCAAACTGAATGGTATGTTCCTGCCCCTCATCACCAATTACATAAGCCCTGAAACTTCCTTGTACTACATAAAACCTATTCTTCGCAATAAATTCTGGCTGGACAATAAACTGTCTTTTCTTTACCCTCATCAGTTTAAAGTTCCCGCAAAAATCATCGGCTTCGCTATCTGTGAAAGCATGGCGTTTTTGGATGTGCATTTTAAGTTTGCTGAAATCTGTCATGGGATATGCGCTTATTTTTTATCAGGGATTTGATTTGAGTACCAAGATAATGATTGTTTAAGATTTGCAGCAAACCAAACTTCGAAAGGTTGAGCTGTAAAACATGCTATATCTAACTGTTCAAACCCCAAAGTAAGTTTGCCCTTGCTCATATTTTAACTTGAGCAGACATATCATCCAAGTGAAATCCCGAATAAATACATCTGATGATCAGCGGACTTAAATTTTCCAAACTTTTAATCAATGTGCATATCGTTAACGACCAATTTTATGTGATTTTACTCTCCTGCAAGTTTGCGACTGCCAATTATGCACGATTTTCGGTCCCTGCAAAAATGTAACGACCAATTTTATGCGATTTTACTCTCCTGCAAGTTTGCAGCTGCCAATTATGCGCGATTTTAGGCCCCTGCAGAAATGTAACGACCAATTTTATGCGATTTTGATCTCCTGCAAGTTTGCGACTGAAAATTATGTGCGATTTTAGGCTCCTGCAAAACGATGGAAGGAGACCTTCGACTACGCTCAGGGCGTTAAAGCTTTATCAATACCTTTCCCTCCATCGTTGCATTGAGGCAACACACACTTTCCGTCCCCTTCGGCGGACCTTGTGCTGACGACCAAACAGCTTTAACGAATTTATCCAACATCAGTTCCAAGCCTTGGACTTTTGTTACTTTTGGGCCAAGCCAAAAGTAAGAGCCCTTCGGTGGCTAACCGAGGCAAGCCCGAGCGGAGGCAAAAATATAGCGACCGTATTACGATTCCCGCATGCGCGAGAATGACGACCGCGAGTTAAAGTTTGTTCCACACGCAACTGTGTAAGGTTATGGCATGCCTGTAAAACAACAAAGCCTCCAACCGTGAGGCAGGAGGCTTTGTTTTTCCCAAAACGCAATAATGTTATTATTTCGCGCTATTCTTTTTTTCTGTTACTTCAGCTCTGATATCTTGAGCTAAAACTTTAAGGTCTTGCATTGCTTTACGTACACGTGTACCAGCAGCTGCATTACCACCATCATAAAACTTGGTTACATCTGCTTCAACTGAAGAAATCAGATCTTGTACTTCTTTAAATTTGTCCATAATGTTTTCTTTTTAATAGGATGATAGACCATCCGTAATTAAATATATTCTTTCCGATCTACAATAAACGGACCGCAAAACTAATAATTTTATTAACAATGAAGCATTCACATCAATTAATCCTTTTCTTTTAACACTGATCTATTTCTTTATTTAAGCGATATTGCCTGATCTTCTTTAAGTTAACTAACCAGGCATTACAAAAAAAGCAAGAAGTGTCAAAGAAAAATTACCAGAAATTAATTATTAACAACCCTTCATTGGCTTGCTTTCTAGCTCACAAAATAGATTATTTAAGTTATTAAAACGGAAAAGGCTACAATATCCATTGTAGCCTTTTACTAATCAACTAACTAAACTGTATAATACTAACCAAATATTTACATCACAAAAGTAGGACTGAATTATAAACCAAATATTAAGGTTGTGTTAATATCAGGATATTTAACACAGGCATTTAGATATACCAGAAATGAAGCAGGCGATACCTTAAAATTTGTTATCAAAATTTAAGCACTTAAAATCGCTTAACCTCTTTTTGCAGAATAGGTATTACAGGACCGGAAAAATAACGCATACAAGAGCTGGCTGACACTATAATTACAATTATAAGGGTATTATGAGGCAAAAAATGTGTAAAAATTAAATTGTTGATTTTTATCATCATTAAAATTTCAAAAATCGTTAAAATCTGTAGTATTAAAAATACACAAAGTTCCAAAATAGAAAATGAAATTTTATCTTTGTGCCATGAAAATTGCCAAACAAACGTTATTTATATTTCTTGTAATTACATCAATCTCTTCAACATCAATCCAGGTGTTGGCTCAAAACCTAAATAAACAAGATGTTTCTTTCGAAAATGTTGACAGAATAAATGGGAATCACATGATCGAAAGATTAGGTAACGAATTTATTAAGAACCGTAAAAAAGGAAAACTCTCTAAACCTGAGTATTTTATCAACAGAGAAAATTTAACCATCATTACCTTTAACGGCCTTGATTACCTTATAAAAAATAATCGCGTAATAGGCATACAAGGTTTAGCTTTATCTACGGAGGTACTTGCTCAAATTACGCAAAAACTGGTGTTGCTGGATAGTGCTCAATATAGCTATAGTGAAAAATCTGATAACGATTTTCAAAATGAAAGGTTATTCCTGCTTTCATTAAAAATGTTATCTACAACCACCAGAGACATCGCAGCACTTACAAAAACCAACAACCCATCTTTAAATCTTGAAACTAAAGTGGTTAAAATGCGTTTGCCAAATGTTGATAAATCTCAAGAAACATTAACCGCACAATCACTGGTACAATTGGCTAAATAATTTGCTGGCTAAAGCGGATTTTGTGATTTATGGAAAAAAGCAATTGCTAAATTACTGGTATCTTTTTCTCCAAACCTGCATCATATAAACATTTATTGCCCATTGATCGGCCACTGGAAGGTTGGTATATGGAATTGTTGGCATATAACTGGGTGGACCAAACTCGGTTAACATCGTAAGGATTTTCCCCTGCTGTTTTTTAATGGCCACTATTTTATCCCACCATTTAAAATGGGCATCTACTGCCTCCTTCCATTCCGGAGCCCTCGGATCACTTACCTGTGGTCCTTCCGCATGGCCAACCCTTGAGTGTACGTGGTCTGTTCTGGAAATGGCGAGTGCAACTGTTTCGGGTTGATCTTCTAAAAGGCTTTCGCTTACGTTACACCAGTGAGAAATATCAAGCGTAAGTCTTAAATCAGGCTTTTCTTTTAAATACGGTAAAGATGCCGGTGCCGAATACAGCATCCTGGATCTATGGGTTTCATGATAAATCGGAACACCGCTTTCTTTAGCATACTGTACAGTAAAATCAATAAATCTTTTATTTTCTTCGAAAGTGAAAAAGTCTTTGCCCGAATGAACATTGATATAAAGTGGTTTTTGCGCTTTATTTTCTGCAGCTTCTTTTAATACTTTTTTAAATGTTGTAAAATGTGTACCGAACTGGGGTTCATCTCCTCGGCAAAGGAAACCAACTGCTAACTGATGTTCTTTTAAGGCCTTAAATAATTCATCTGCAGTTTCTGCCGACCATAAAATTTCTATTCCATCGTAACCATCCTTTTTTGCTTTTTTGCAAAAATCAGATACAGAGCCGTTAAATCCCCAATATGGTGCCATAATGAGTAAAGCAAATCCATTTGATGTTTTTACCGGTTCAATATCAGGTGAACTGAATGTATCTGTTGGGGTTAAAAATAAAGCAGACGTTAAGGCTAGGCTTCCTCCGATAAAATTCCGTCGGTTGTATTTCATGTTCATGCAGGGTTTGAGCACTCAATTTACAACTTTTTAATACCCCGCATAAAAAAATTTGGTTCAATTGATAATTTTAACTCCAATTAATTAAAGTGGTTTTCAATTCGCTACCATTAACTAACCCCCAAAGAGCGTTCAAAATTTCGAAGTACAGCCTGCGCCAATTATTGTGGGAAGCAATCTAAATTCGATCATTGGAAGATTGCTCATCGGGCAGAAAAAGCATCTTTACAATGACGATTTATCGCTACTTCTGTGATCTTAGTGCCTCGCTAGTACTTTAACATAATACCCAATAAACTCCCTTAATCTGGTTTGTTTAACCAGGTAGTTAAAACTAATAATCCCAATTACAGCGCAACTTATTCCAGCTAAAACATCAAGGCAGTAATGGTGACTGGTATATACAGCAGAAAACCAGATGCCGATCATCACTATCAAAAAGAAAATATTAATTTTTCCAAGCTTGTTCTTTAACCCATAATATACCACAATTACCGGATATGATGAATGCAGCGAGGGCATAGCTGCGAAAACGTTAGAGCCTTTGCTGTAAATCCCTTGAAAAAGGGTAATATTAAAATAATGATCAAACCTGGCCAAGCCTGCTGTATTGCCTGCAGTTTTGGCAACAAATGTAAAGCCATGCTCCTGAATATACCAAGGGGGTGCTGCCGGAAAAGCATAATAAACCACGAAACCCAACAAATTTACCCAAACAAAAGTGAGTGAGAACCGTACAAACTGTTCCTTATTTTTAAAGAAAAGGTAAGTGGCAAAAGCAAGGGGTACGGGCACCCACATCAGGTAGAAAATGCCTGTTAATACATCCAAAAATGAATTGCTGTTCAGTTTCCAATACTCATTGGGCGTAAGTGTTAGGCCATGTTGATGTATGCTAAATATATTTTTTTCCATTTCGTATAAATCTTTAATGTGAACTACATTAAAAAGATAGTTAGGAAATGCTTTCATATAATCGAAAAGAATCCAGTATACGATGAAAATCGAAAAGCCCAGTATAAAGCGACGGGTACCTTCAGAAAGGTAAAAAAGACTGTTAAAAATAAAAATCAATACGAGTTGATCGGTTTTAAAGCCGACCAGAAATGCTGATAACAATAGATACCCAACAGATATAGCAACTGTTAGATAAACATTGCGAATGGTATAAAAATTGTTTTTGAGCAAAATCTCTTGCTGCATATTATTTTTTATCAAAGTTAGATCTAAAAATATGATCCCAGAAAGTCCAGCTTACCCCATAGCCTTTTGTCGAATCAGAATAATGGTGAAGCATATGGTGTTGTTTTAACTGTTTCCAGAAACCGCTTTTAAAATTGGCGTGGTGAAGCGCATAATGCACCATATCGTAAAATAAATAGCCAATCATAAAGCCGGAGAAAAACGGATAAACCATCGTTTCTGGCAATAACCAATCGAAAAGAAAATAAAAGCCCAAAGCCATAGGGATACTGGCCGAAGGTGGCATTACCGATCTTTTGGCATCATTGGGATAATCGTGGTGTACGCCGTGGAAAATAAAATGGATCTTTTTACCCCATTCTACATCAGGTTCGAAATGGAAAACATAACGGTGCAGGATGTATTCGGTGATGGTCCAGATGGCCAAACCGAGCAGAAACCAACCCGCAAAAATTAAGACAGGCATTTGTAATTCGCCAAGTGCTTTCCAAAAAAGGAAGGCAATTACAGGGATATAAACAACCAATGGTACGTAAAACCGCACTTTCGACAGGCTTTCTAAAAAGTCGTTTTTAAACATCCTGATGGATGCAGTTGAATTAGATACAAAATTCTTTTTCATTTGATAAAATTATTTTTTGTCTTCTCCTACGCTTGGACTGACATTCAACTCTATTTATGTTCGGTCTTCACCTCGACTGAAGTTTGCAGATTTTTCATTGGTAGCGGAATTGAGAGATCTATCTAGTTAGATTTCCCGGCTCCGTTGCACCGATAGCTATCGGGTCTGCTCGAAATTACGATTCAAGAGAGATTGCTTCGTCGGCTGAAAAAGCCTTCTCGCAATGACGGATTGGGTGGGAACGCCACCCGCAAAACGCTCAACACCCTCCGCTAAACCTTAATCCGCTCTACCAACACTTTTGACGGTTCTGAAGCATCAAACCCTTTTATTTCTACATATTTTACATTCGGAAACCAAAATGTACCTCCTTCAATGCGAAGAAATATGCGCTCTACCTGCATTTTTTTATTGTTAATGGTGGCAAATACATGGTACTTTTTATCTGCACCTAATTTATTGAGGTACATTGGTAACTTTTTGTGCGAGGTAAATCGAAGCTCAAACTGGCCATTGCCCAAATCTTTACTAATAATTCCGTAGGCAAATTTCCGCTGGATATAACTTAAATCTTTCTTCTCTCCATTGTCACCATACCGCATCCAAAATACATTAACGGGTTGGTTTTTATCCACTACACCGCGTTTATCTACATTTAACTGGCAGATAATGGTATTTGTATTCGGATCGCGCTGTAAATAAAACAACTGGTTATTGATGCCATTCGGTGTAGGAAAAGTAATTGGAGAAGGATCTGCCCCCTGTGCATTTGCATTGAAAGATAACCCAAGGCTTAAACTTCCCATCAATACCAAACCAGCAACCAGGGCCGCCCTGTTATTGCCTTTACGCTCGTTATACTCCTGCGCCTCTAAGCCTCTCTTAGCATCTTGCAAACGTTTTACAGCGGTAATATTTGTTAATACCGCCATTAAGGTAATGGGCATGGTAAAAATAGACATCGTTTCGAACACATGGAATGAAATACCCGGCATATACACCTTATAATCGCCGCCAATAAAATGCCCTGCAACACCACAGGCAATGGCAAATACACCAATAGTAACTACCCTTTCTGGCCGTTGCATTAAACCGCCCTTACACTCTACCCCTAAACCTTCGGCCCTGGCACGGGTGTAACTCACCATCATTGAGCCAATTAGTGCAATAAAAGCAAACAGGGAACTTAAGAAATAATGATGCGCCACCAGGTAATAACAAATGCCCAAAAACATAATCATTTCGCTATAACGATCAAGAACGGAATCGAACAGGGCACCAAACTTGGAACTCATGTTTCCTAACCGGGCTACCTGGCCATCGAGCATATCAAAAAGGCCTGCAAAGAGTACCAATGCTCCTCCCCAACCGATGTACGACATATCGCCACGGTTTGATTTTTCGGCACCAAGTACAAAAATAACCGCCACCCCAATATTCAGAATTAAGCCAATTAAGGTTACCATATTTGGTGTTAAGCCAATCTTAATTAACCCTTTAACAAAAGGATTAATTACCTTGTAGATGCCTTGCTGCAGTCTGTCGCGCAATTTAGTTTCCATAACTTTTTATTAAAAATCGAATTTAACCCTTGCCCTTATTCCCCATTCCGAAACTTCTGGATTGTTGAGGTAATTGAAACGCTTTACCAAATCAACCCTTAATAATTTAAAAATGTTTCCTATGCCAACGCTTCCTTCCATGTAAGGTTCGTTACCTAAAGCATAAGTTCTTTGTGCACCGTTTTCATAAATGGGAAGCTGATATAATCCGCTTTGAAAATTTGGATTATTTTCATTCCGTAAACCACCATACAATGCTTTGAATGATACCACTTCTCTTAATTTTAAACGTTTTATTAAAGGCACCTTATTAAAAAAGAAGCCGTTAAAGTTGTGATCGATATTAATGCTTACATAATGATCGCTCACAAACTCTAAAAAGTTCATCAGGTTATATGAGTTGAGCTGATAAGCATAGGTTTGATTGGCGCGGTGTATATCCAACAATGGAAAAGGCACTTTGCCGGCAATATAACCGCCTTCAAAAGTTACATCGCTATAACCCAACTGCGATAAATAAAAGCGTTTATCAATGCTACCCATAATATTATGGTAGTTGTATTCGCCACCCAATACTCCTTTTAAACCTGCGGTATAGCGCAAATTAAATACCGGATAACGATCGGCAATGGGCACCCGGTAAATTTTTCCCTGGTAAAACTTTTCATTTGGTGCATACCTTAATTGTAAGGAAACTTCGCTTGTGGTTAACCTGTTAACGAATTGATTATTGGAATTGATGTAATTAAGTCCACCTGCTGGTGTTTGACTCCATTTTTTAAAGCCAAGATTGTAAGAAAAATGATTTTCGAATTCCTTTACATAATCTAAACGGTAAAAATCGTTGTACAGCAACATATCGTTAACCCCTCTTTTAAAGGATAGTAAAAAGTTATCTTCCTGTACAAACTGTAGCTCCTGCCCTGGTATTTTCGTATCGCGCTGAAAACTTGCCCTTATATAATTCTGAGGAAATTCATAGATCGATTTGTTATTTAGCGAATAGGTTGCCGATAGGAAAAACTTCCATTTTTCATCCTTTATGCCATAAGCCAGATAGTTTTCGAAATAATATCGTTTGCTCAGCTCTGGTGTGGTTCTTCCGCCAACACGCAACCTTAAACCTTCTACGTTATTAAAACTGTAAAAGGTATTTACCGGTCCGATTTCGTAGGGTCCTAAATTCTGATAACCTGCAAATAAAAGGGTGACAATTTTCATTGTGCGTTTAACCGACGGCAGGTTTTGCAGGGTATCTATATTGCCATAAATTTTTAACTGATCTTTCGAAATCGTATCCAAACGGTTCTTTTCCCAAAATTTATCGTCCCTCTTGCCTGCATCGGCCAGTACAACAGTACTTTTACCCTCAAATATGGTATCAGGTAATACGGTATCGAACTGATAATTTTTAAAAGTAACCGTTCGCTCTCCTGTAAAGCCTATGCCTTTGGTTTTACCTATACCAAAATCAGCCAATAGGTTGCTTTTACTCAGGCTGTATTTTCCTTTGTCATTTGCTTCAAAATTAAGGTCGATTTTTAGTGAGCGTACAAAGTTGAGGTTAATGTTTTTGTTTACCCCAAATGAAGCACCGGTAACGGCATAATGACTATCATTGGTTACATATATTTTGCCCTCAAACAACATATCATTCGTATTACGGGGCGTAAAAGAAAGCTCAATGATCTGAGGTTTTTGATTTTTCAGTGTATCGGTGATAAAAAACTTGTAAAAAGCTGGCGCACCATCCGAAATGGGACTTAAAAACTCGTTACTGATAACCGAAATGTTGTTCTTGTAAATATCGATATCCTGATACATCCGGTCGAAATAAGTTTTCATTCCCTTATTATCAATGTATCTACTGTCGAAGTTTACCTGTTTCTCGGCAATTACAATGGTTTTATTTTTTTCAGGATTTTTACTGAGGTAACTATCAGAAAGTTTCTCCTGGATATATACCGGCAACAGATTTTTTCCACCAATTAAAGTCGAATCCTGTTCCTGAAACAAAAACTGGTAATTGCGGAACATTTTTTTGTTTTTAAACTTATCCGAAACGTTGCTTAGCGAAAACAACATCTTTTCGTATTGCCTGTACGATGCCGTGTTGTAACTTTTTATGCGGTTTTCTTCCTTATGGGCAATTACCTGGCGGATAAGTTCTACCGCTGGATTATCTTTATTGCGGTATTTTATTTTTTTGCCTCCAACAATGATTACTTCATCTAAAGCTTTGGCATCAGGCACAAGGGCCACATCAGATTCTTGAGTTTTACCTGGCAGAATATTTTTATAAACTGTACGGTACCCTACATAATTAAAACTGATTTCGCTTTGCGGATTTGGCGAAACCAGGGTATACTTCCCGTTTACATCTGTTTGTGTACCAATCTGGGTATCTTTAAAAAAAACAGAAACATTTGATAAAGTTTCTTTGGTTACGGCATCGCGTACGGTACCCGAAACTGCGGTGCGTTGAGCAAAAGCGTTTACCTGCAGGATAAAACTGAGCGCTACAGTGAGAAAAAACGAATAGTTGGGTTTCATTTAACTTGAAAAAATAAACTGCTTTTGCATGATATAATTGTAGCTTATGCCCGTTAAAACAGAGCTAAAAACTTTGGCGAGTACGTAATTGAGGTTAAAATAGTGGGTAAAAACAAATACACCGGTTGTAACAATGGCCAAATTGCCCGCCCATACCAAAATGTATTTTAATATTTGCCATTTAATAGCTTTAGACTGGCTTTCGAAAACCCATTTGCGGTTTATGGAGAAATTGACTACCCCACCGCAAACGGTTCCGGTTATGCTTGCTGCGAGGTACCACCAACTTAAAAGATTTACAGCCATAACCGTTACGCCAAAATCAATTGCTGAAGCGATTAATGAAGAACCCTGTGCCTTTAAAAAAGTAAACATGGTATTAAAAGAGTGCTAAAACAACAACAAGCTGGAGAACCACATTGGCATAAATGCCAGCCAATATATCATCAGCCATTACACCCCAGCCACCTGGCAATTCTTCCATTTTGCGGATATAAAAAGGTTTAAGGATATCAAAAAACCTAAAAAGTATCAATCCGATAAGCGTGTATTGCCACTTTAATGGTACAAATAACAGCGTAATGCACATTCCGGCCACTTCATCAATTACCACTTTTTGATGGTCTTTTCCCCAAATTTCTTCGACCCGATCTCCACTCATTATGCCCAGCATTATAATTAATATGGTGATTAATACAGGCCATAAGTAGGGGTTGCTATAAGGGCTCTGGGTAAGGTGCCAGCAGATACAGGTTGCTATTGCAGCATAAGTACCAGCACCTTTGCCGATATAACCTATTCCCAGAGCCGTTGAAAGAAATTTGTGGATAAACACTATACGGTTTCTATCAGTTCTTCTTCGTAATCCTGACCTAAATGGGTAATCAATTCTTCGCCCATGATGTAACGCAAGGTATTTTGAAGTTTCATTAACTGTTTAAAAATATCGTTTTCTGCAGGTACACCTGGTATCGTTTGTGGCGATTTAAGGTAGAATGATAACCATTCCTGAATGCCCGACATATTTGAACGTTTAGCCAAATCGATAAACAAGGCAAGATCCAACACAATTGGTGCAGCTAAAATAGAATCGCGGCAAAGGAAATTGATTTTAATCTGCATTTTATAACCTAACCAACCGAAAATATCGATGTTATCCCAGCTTTCTTTGTTATCACCGTGAGGCGGATAATAGTTGATCCTGATTTTGTGGTACATTTCTCCATATAAATCCGGGTTAACATCTGGTTTGAATATATCTTCCAGTACGCCTAGTTTAGATACTTCTTTTGTTTTAAAGTTATCCGGATCATCCAATACCAAACCATCACGGTTACCTAAAATATTATCAGAAAACCAACCATTTACACCTAAAGAGCGTGCAGCCAAACCTGGGGCTAAAATGGTTTTCATTAAAGTTTGTCCGGTTTTAAAATCTTTACCGGCAATTGGTGTATTGGTTTCTTTAGCCAGTTCGATTAATGCAGGAATATCTACCGTTAAATTTGGCGCACCATTGGCAAACGGAATACCCAATTTTAAAGCAGCATAAGCATAAATCATACTCGGTGCAATGCGTGGGTCGTTATCTCTTAAACCTTGCTCAAATGCAGCAAGCGATTCATGCACTTCAGATGCTTCGAAATAAATTTCAGTAGAACCGCACCATACCAAAACAATACGATCGCAGTTGTTTTCTGCCTTAAAGTTTTTAATATCTTCCATTACGGCTAAAGCCAGTTCGTAACGGTTATCAATATCTTTTACGTATTTGCCATCAAGGTTTTTTACATAATTTCTATCAAAAGCTGCACGCATTGGTTTAATGGCCTGCAATTCTTCACGCACATCGCGCAAAAGGTTTGCATCGAGTACACGGGCATTTAATGCTGCTTCGTAAACGTTATCTTCGTAAACATCCCAGCCACCAAATACTAAATCTTCCAAACCTGCCAAAGGCACAAAATCTTTAATTTTTGGTTGTTTATTTTCAGTTCTTTTACCTAAACGGATTGTTCCCATCTGGGTTAACGAACCAATAGGCTTAGATATCCCTTTTTTAATTGCAGCAACTCCGGCAATCATGGTTGTTGCTACAGCGCCAAGTCCTGGCATTAATATACCCAACTTGCCTTCAGCTGCTTTTACTTGTTGTTTCATTCTATTTTTATTTAAAATCTTATAACCAATTGTTTTTACGGTACCAGTTTATCGTTTCATTAAGACCTTGCTCAAGCCCGAATTGAGGTGTAAAGCCAAAGTCTTTCTGGATATTTTTTATGTCGCAACCCCAGTTCAGGGCTGTGAGTTCTTTAATTTTATCTACGTTTAAGGCCGGAATTTTATTAAATATGCTGTATACACGTTCCATAGACCATGCTAAGCCTTTAATAAGTGGCACAGGTACATTAACAGTCAGCGTTTTTTTGCCAAGTGCTTTACTTACATAATTTGCGAGCGATGAGCGGCTATATACAGCTCCATCTGAAATATTGTAGCTTTTGCCAACCACATCAGAGGCCAATGCGTTAACAATGATATTGGCCAGATCTGTTGCATACACAAAACTAAGTTCTTGTTCCTGTTTGCCGATGTAAAGCTCCAGACCAGCTTTTATGGTTTTAATGAGGATAAAAATATCTTTTTCCCGTGGACCATAAACCGCAGTAGGCCTGAATATAATTAAGGGCAGATTTGGTACCTGAGCCAGGTAAGTTTCTGCAAGTGCCTTGCTGATGCCATAATTGGTTACCGGATGTGATGCACTTTTATCAGTTAACCGTTCGCTTTTTTTATTTAAAGGCCCCAATGCAGCCAAACTGCTGATGAATACAAATTTTTTAATAAGGTGTGTTGCTTTTGAAGCCGCTACAGCAAGGTTTCGGGTATAAATAGCATTTACCTGATTGTAATCATCCAGTTTTTTTGCTTTGGTAACCGCAGCAGCATGCACGATATAATCATACTTTCTATCTTCAATATTCTCTTTTAACAGGTATATCGAAGAAAGATCGAGATCTACATAGTTGATCGGAAAATCTTTTAAATGCGTTGCGTTAGCAGATTGGCGAACGTTTGCATAAACTTCCAAATTGTTGGCCAAAGCAGATTTAATCAGGTGATAGCCCACAAATCCCGTTGCTCCTGTTATCAACACACGCTTTTTCATATCGCTTTTTCCAAAATCCTGTATTTTCGGTACAGTTTGCCACCTATATCTTCAATAGGCTTATTAATCATGTCGTTATGGTCCAAAGTCCAGCTGGCTTCAGCATATTTCATGTTTTTCGCCTTAAAATGTTTAATGATACGACCATACAAGCAGGCTTCGATACCCATTTTACGGTAGCCATCTACTACACCAAGCAATAAAATACGGATGCCGTCTATTTTCTTTTTATTGGCTAATAGTTTAATCAACCCTGTAGGAAATAATCTGCCGCGTTTAATCTTGATCAAGATCTGGTTGATATCGGGAATGGCCAAAGCAAAGCCTACAATTTTACCATGCTGTTCGGCAAGAATACAAAACTCAGGATCGAGGATCATTTTGAGATCGTTTGCTGTATAATCGAATTCTTTATCCGTCATCGGTACAAAACCCAGGTTTTTATCCCACGCTTTATTGTACACCTCTCTTACAGCATTACATTCTTCCTTAAATTTCTTCATGTTGATTTTGCGCAACACAATATCATTCCGGAGTAAACGCTCTTCTATCCTATCAAGCAGTTTAACTGATCGTTCACTGTAATTACCTGCAGTGTAACGGTAAGCCCTTAAATCAACATTTTTTTGAAATCCAATCTGTTCCAAAAGCGGCAAATAATACTGCGGATTGTATGGCATCATAGCTACTGGAGGTCCATCGAAACCTTCAATCAATAATCCGCATACCTCATTGGTAGAGAAATTTACCGGTCCTAAAACCTTTGTAAGCCCTTTTTCCAAAAGCCAGTCTTGTGCTGCTTTTAACAGTTGTTGGGCAGCATCCACATCGTTTATACAGTCGAAAAAGCCAAAAAAACCATCTTGTCCGCCGTAAACCTTATTGTGGTTGGTATTATTTATTGCGGCAATTCTGCCTATTATCGTGCCATCATTGTACAGCAAAAAAAGCTGTATTTCAGAATGTTCGTAAAAAGGGTGTTTGCCTGGGGTAAGCAGATCGCGCTGGGCAATAAAAAGTTCTGGTACGTAATTTACATCGCCCGCATAAAGTTCATGTGGAAAATCGACAAATGCGGCCAATGCTTTTTTACCTGAAACTTTTATAAGTTCTCTCATGATTAGCTTCCTACTAATTCTACGTTAACGGCCTTAAAAGCTGCACTTAATTTTTCTATAGCCGATTCGATCTGATCGAAGCTGTGTGTGGCCATTAAAGAAAACCTGATTAATGATGAATCTGAAGGAACCGCAGGAGAAACCACAGGATTTACAAATACCCCATTCTGTTGCAGGATATTGGTTATCATAAAGGTTTTGATGTTATCGCGGATGTAAACCGGAATAATCGGACTGTTGCTATGCCCGATATCGAAACCAGCTTCGATTAAAAGTTTTTTTGCATACTCGGTATTGGCCCAAAGTTTATCGATGCGCTCTGGCTCCGATTCTATAATATCAAGGGCTGCAATAACACTCGCTACAGCCGATGGAGGCATACTTGCGCTAAACATTAACGATCTGGCGCGGTGTTTAATGTATTCGATAGTTTCGGTACTGCCCGCAATAAAACCGCCTAATGAGGCCAGCGATTTACTGAACGTGCCCATAATCAAATCTATATCATCGGTAAGGTTGAAATGTGAAGCGGTTCCTGATCCGTTAAAGCCAATTACCCCTAAACTGTGCGCATCATCCATCATAATATTTGCACCAAATTCATTGGCTATTTCTACCATTTCGGGCAAATTAACCAGATCACCTTCCATACTGAAAATACCATCAGATACAATCAATTTAGCTGCATCTTCTGGCAAACGGCTTATTTTGCGGCGCAGATCCTGCATATCGTTATGTGCATATTTAATGGTGCGTGCAAAAGCCAAGCGACTACCATCAATAATTGAAGCATGATCGTATTCATCAAGCAACAAATAATCGTTACGATCCAACAAACAGGATATTACCCCTAAATTTACCTGAAAGCCTGTACTAAAAAGCACAGCAGCCTCTTTACCAACATAATCGGCAAGGCGTTTTTCCAGTTCGAGGTGAATATCAAGTGATCCGTTTAAAAACCTTGAGCCGGCACAACCTGTACCATATTTTTCGATGGCTGCTTTTGCTGCTTCCTTTATTTTGGGATGATTGGTAAGCCCTAAATAAGAGTTTGAACCAAACATCAATACCTTTTTCCCGTCGATTACTACCTCGGTATCCTGAGCAGATTCTATCGACCTGAAATAAGGATATAATCCCTTTTCCTTTATCATAGCTGCATCCTTAAAAGAGGCAATTCTATCTTGTAATTTTTTACGCATACTGAACGCTATTGTTCTTCAGTTTTTAAAACCCTGTTCTGAAAGTTTGGCCTGCACCTGTAACTATATGTTGATACCGAAATCAACCCTGTAGATTAAGGTTGCATTAACCATACGATTTGATAACACAATTTTAACGCGGAATTGAAGCGAAAAAAAGGTTCAAATGTGGGATATATTGGTCAAAATGTAGGATTGGCAAAATGTGACATTCAAATGAATTGACCAATTGACAATCTGACTTTTATTATAAAATAGTAAAAAAATAAAAACCAGTCAAAAATTCGTTTAAAACAACATAATATACTGTAATAAAGCACGATACAGAAAAAGTGTTTATTAATCAAAAACTCAAAAATCAATCACGAATTAGTCATTTTAAAAAAAAATACTTGCAAAATTGATCTCGAATATTACATTTGCCATTACAAAATCCGACAGATAAAAGGGCAAAATCCATCAAAAAGAAGATGGCTGGAATTGGTGTGTAAAAGATGATCGTATCTGTTAAGAAATTATTAAAAAACCGCTGAACGATTTTATGCAACAACAGTTACTTAATAAAACTTTTTCAGAAATAAACCACGAGGAAGCGCTGTCTTTAAATGATGGATTGATGGCCAAAATCCACAACAGCAACGATTTAAATTATTGCAGTTCTGAACCTTTCCGCGTATCCAGTTATGCCTTGATCCTGATCACAAAAGGTAAGCTGAACATTAAGATTAATTTTGTGGATCATGTACTTAATCACCGTGATATTTTATTGGTTTTGCCACATTCTGTTTACGAAATTACCGATAATAGCAGCGTTTCATTTATCAGCATCCACTTCAATAAAAGTTACTTAAAAAACAAGGGCGTATTCTTTAATAGCGGCGAAACTTATCGAATGTCGCAGGATAGCCAATCGCATAAATTTTCACTATCTAAAGAGGAATATACTTTTATCTATTATGATATGCTGGCATTGCACAAAAAACTTAATGTGCCTAAAGATATGCCGAAGATTCAAAATATTGTACATAACAGCTTTTTGGAGCTTGTTTATGATATATTTCTATTAAAAAACAAGCAGAAAGAGACTTCTCCATTTGTGCATAATAGCCAAACAGAGCTCACAAACCGTTTTTTGGCCTTGGTATCGGAAAATTTTAAAGAGGAAAAACGGGTAATTTTTTATGCAAATTGCCTGCGGATTACGCCAAGACATTTATCGCAGGTGGTTAAACAGGTTACAGACCGGACAGCAGGGGAAATTATCGACGAAATGGTAATCAGGGAAGCTAAATTACTGTTAACGAGTCATGTTATGAATATTTCAGAAGTTGCCAATGAACTCTGTTTTAGTAATTCTTCGTTTTTTGGCAAGTATTTTAAAAAGCAAACAGGAATCACTCCTTCTGAATATAAAATGACGAATAATATAGCGGTGTAAAAGGAAGGGTTATAACGGTCCGCATTAAGATTAGTTGCGCTGAGCACTACGTGGTTGCTGGATAGGTTAATGAAGTAACCATAATCCAACTGGCGCACTAGGATTCCAGCATGCGCGAGAATGACGATCGGGTTAGAAAAGCAAATACTAAAGTAAAAGAACACCCCGCCCTGCGGACACCTCTCTGAAAGAGGGGAATTAATTCAAATCGTAAATTTAATTTTTAGATATTGGGTGTAGTATCAATCCATTACAGAGATAACCTTATATATTGAGTTAAGAATGGCAATATTTCCCTGGTGATGTTGCAAATTTTTTCCTGAAAGCGTTGCTAAAATGCTGTACAGAAGAATACCCCATTTCAAAAGCAACAGATTTTATCGGCGTACCCTCACTTAATAAAGTTTTTGCAAAATTTAACCTGTAATCGCTTAAGTAACCGAAAATGCTGTTATCAAACAGGCTTTTAAACCCTTGTTTAAGTTTAAATTCATTAATACCACAAATTTTAGCGAGTTCAGCAACTGATGGTGGTTGATCAATGTGTTCAATTAAATAATCCCGAGCGTAAAACAAACAATCTCTTTCATATGTGGCCAATAAAGGTTGTTTCTTTTTCAATGTGTTTGCTTCAAAAGCATTAGCTTGCAATACAAGCAATTCGATACATTTTGATTCAAGAAACATGAGTTTTAATCCTCCTGAATACTTACAATTTAGTATTTCGGATATACAATTTTGCATTGCCCACGAAATGGGAAGATTATCTTCTGCGAGTTGGGCATAATGACCTGAATCCATATGTTCGGCTAAAACCTGCAGCGTTCTGCAAGAATTTTCAGCAAGCTGCAAAAATTTCTCTTTTGAAAAATGTACTTCAAAAAAACGATAGTTGCTTCCGGTATCATATTCACCGGTACCATCCAACTCAGGCATATAAATTATATTGTGCTGGTTGGAATTAAAAATATACTTCTGATTGTTAACCTTATTAAATATTGTTCCCTTACCGGATAGGGTAAAGCGCAATTTTATCATATCAGGAACATCATAAGTTGGCCTGAAGTACATATAATGCTGTTTAAAAAGAATGTCGCCATAAACGATATAAATATCTGGTGTATTAATCTGAACGAGCTCTGCATCACTAAATGAAAAACTGTATTTCTCTTTCCGTTCAGTTACCAATTGTTCCTCTACCGGAAAATCATCAAAACTGCCCCCTACCTTTTTCCAGCTCCCGTAATCCTTACCAACATTGATTCCCATAATGACAATTATCATAAAAAAAACGGAACTATTATAAATCGGTTATCAACAATTCTATTTTTTGTAAAAGAAAATCCCTTTTGTGTAAATACATAAAATGGGCATTATCCACCTTTGCCGACTTGTTAAACCGCTGAACGGAAAAAAAATATTCCGGGAGGAGAAAAAATGTGATTATGGACGAGCAGACAGATATTACAGCAAAAGGCAAACAAATGGCTATTGTTAGCAAAACGGGTGTTAAAGATGTTGAAATTGATACACCGTTGCCTAAAAATAAAATTGTTTTTAAACTTATACATGAACTGGAATTGGAGGCCGACACCAAAGTATTGGAAATTGGTGCTGGTGATGGGGAGCATCTTCCTTTTTTATTTCAAAAAATAACCGAAAGTCAATATTACAGTGCTAGCATTTCCGAAATTCAGCTGCAACAGGCATTATCGAGCAATGTATTAACGAATAAAGAAAAATGGAGACAATTCATCAGAATTGAAGAAAGTGGCAAACTGGGCTTTGAGGATCATTTTTTCAGTTACTGTTTCTCGGTAAACAGCCTTTATTTTTGGAAAAATCCGATAGAATATTTCAAAGAAATTTACCGGGTTTTAACTCCTGGTGGAAAATTTGACCTGGCTTTTATTGAAAAAAAATTCGGGGGAGATTTGCCATGGACGCAAATGGATTTCACATTTTATGAAACCGACCAGGTACAGGATTTCTTTTATAAAGCAGGCTTCACAACTTTCGGATTAAAGGAAATTACTGAGGAAATAGCCGATAAACATGGAAAAATTGTAAAGAGACCTGTTTTAATCTTGTCTGGATGCAAATAACAAAAAGCTAAAAATTGATGAATGGCAAAACCTAATATTCTGCCATTTCATCATCTACGAAACAATATAACCATCTTTCTCCAGGTTCTGATGAAATAACAACCGGATGTTTTTCTGCACGGCAATGGTGCGACATGTGCTGCATTGGAGATGAATCGCAGCATAAAGTAACTCCACAGGTTTGGCAGGTGCGAAGGTGTACCCAATCGGTACCCTGTTTTATACATTCTTCACAAACGCGCTCTTTTGCTGTTTTTAAAGTTTTTACGGCCATTATATGGCTGCATATATTTTTGCTTTCCATAATTATAGTTTTGATAAGTATTGATGAACCTGTGTAACGGCCATGGCCCCTTCTCCAACAGCTGATGCTACTCTTTTAACTGAATTAAACCTTACATCGCCAGCGGCAAATGATCCGGGAACACTGGTTTCTAAATGATAAGGTGGTCTGTCTAACGTCCAACAACCCTGATATTGATCGAGATTGATTAAATCATTTCCGGTATACAGGTATCCGTTCCGATCTCTGCAGATTGCTGTTTCGGCGGCCCATTCGGTATTCGGTTTCCCTCCTATACAAATAAACAATTTTGAGGTATCGTGCCAAGTTTCAGTTCCATCCTGGCTGTTAACAATTTTAATACGTTGCAAATAATCATCTCCTTCGAGTGCTGTTACCTGCGAATAATACAATACATGAATATTTTTGATAGAGGCTATGCGCTTAATTAAGTATTCAGAGAGGGTTTCTGCAAGATTTCCTTTTCTGATCACCATAAAAACCCGTTTGGCAAAGCCCGAGAAATAAGTGGCTGCCTGCCCTGCCGAATTACCGCCACCAATTATGTACAGGTCTTTATCCTGACAGAAAAACGCCTCGCTTGCACCGGCCCCGTAATAAACACCTTTATGAAAAAAGCGGTTTTCATCAGGAAGGTTCAACCTAGCATATTCTACACCTGTGGCACAAATATTCGTTTTAGCAACCAGTTTTTCACCGGAAGCAAAATCAACATGTATTCTGTTGTTATAAAATGTGCCTTTAATCCCCTCTTTTAAAAGCAGTATTTCTACACCAAATTTCAGGGCTTGCTGCCTGGCTCTTTCAGCAAGGTTTGCTCCGGAAATACCTTCGGGGAAGCCTAAATAATTTTCGATCAGTGAACTTGTTCCTGCTTGCCCGCCAATAGCTTCGCGTTCGATCAGGATGGTTTTTAAACCTTCTGATGCTGCATAAACCGCAGCACTTAAACCTGCGGGACCTGCTCCATAAATGGAAAGGTCGTATTCTGTATATTTTGGTTGCGTAATCCAGCCGAGGTTGCAGGCAATTTGTGATAAACTGGGGTTGATGATAACTTTGCCATCAGGAAATTCTATAACAGGAAGTTTATCGGGATTATTAAAGGAGGTTATTCCCTGCCCCCAGCCCAAATCGTCATGGGTAATATCAAACCATTCGAAATCGACAACACTGCGTTTTAAAAAATCCCTTATTGGATAAATTTCTGGAGAATCTGGTTTACCGTAGAGCTTCAGTTTATTCATGGATAAAATATTATTCGGTTCTTGTTTTTAATTTGCTGATTACTTCTTCACCACAATTTTCGGATGAAGTTCCGTAACCGTTTACCAGTATTCCTTTGGTTTTGCCATCCACAGAAGATATGGCATAAACAATGGCCTCATCCTCCGGGTCTGATTCGCCTTCGAAGCGGTAATGTTTATCAATCAAAAATTGCTCAGGAAATTCTTGCAGTTGATTTTCTCCACCATCGATCTGGCTACTTCTCAGGTTAAAATCCAAAGTATAACCTTGTGCTGCAAGTGCATTAATTACTTCAGAAAGTGAAGTCATTTCTCCAATGTGTTTCAAATTATAGTTGGCCATAATCGTATACTGTTTTAGGATGACGTGTTTAATTTACCAAAAAACAAACCAACACACAACATATTGCTAAACAAACACTTAAATACATACAGCAATTGTAAAACTGACGATATAAAGTGAATTTATGATCAGTTTCAGGGAAATGTGTTTTACAGTAATTAAGACAATTAAAAATTGAGTTTTTTGATGCAAAAAATTAGCTTTAAACTATTTTAAATGGCTATCTTTAAATAAAAAAGCCATGATTATAGACCCAAATAAAGAAGAACTTTCTGACGATAAGGAAGATGCATTAACAAGTGAAGAAGATGCCTTAAATCAAAGCACGGTTATAAGTGATGAGATGGCTGGCGAACACGATGCTGATTTACTCGATCAGGCCGATAAAGCTTCAAGATCATCTTACGAATTGGATATTTAAGCCAATTGTAACTTAAAAAATTAATGGCGATATCTTTAATTACAAGGTATCGCCATTTTTTCTCAAGACTTTATAATTAGTCGGCACAATGCTTTTGCGTTACGGTGATTAATAAATGTGTTTTTTAGCCAACCCAAGTCTTTTAATTTTCGAATTAAGAGTTGTAGCAGGAACACCCAAAAGTTTTGCTGCGCCATTTTTACCAGAGATTTTTCCGTTGCACAATTCTAAAACAGCAAAAATATGATCGCGTTCATTTTCAAAAATGGTTTTAACTCCGGCAACAACAAATTTGGATTTTTCTGTGGCGGCAGGAATTTCGACATCTTTAATTAAAGCTCCTTGCGCCATTACTACCTGCCTTTCTATCAGGTGCTCCAACTCTCTAACATTACCAGGCCAGCTGTAGGCCATCATTGCTGAAATTGCTTTCTTTGATAATCCGTCGAGCTTTTTATTTGATTTAATTGCAAATTTATCCAGGAAATAAGACGCGAGTACCGGAATATCAGATTTTCTATCTCTAAGCGGAGGCAGCGAAACAGGAAAAACATTTAATCTGTAAAATAAATCACGTCTAAACCTTCCTGCTTCTACTTCTGCCAAAAGATTTCTGTTGGTTGCTGATATAATCCGTACATCAGTCGGAATGGTTGTTTTGCCACCTACACGTTCTATTTCTTTTTCCTGTAAAACCCGAAGGAGCTTTACTTGTAAATCGAGCGGTAATTCTCCAACTTCATCCAAAAATATGGTGCCTTTGTGGGCCTGTTCAAATTTACCTATTCTTTTTTCCGTGGCACCGGTAAAACTTCCTTTCTCGTGGCCAAAAAGTTCTGATTCAATTAAATTTGGCGGAATGGCGGCACAGTTCACTTTAACCATTTCTTTTTCTCTCCGTTGTGACCCATTGTGAATAGCCTTTGCAATCAGTTCTTTTCCGGTTCCTGTTTCACCTAAAATTAATACGGTTGTTTCTGAGGAAGAGATCCTGTTGAGTAATTTGTAAACTTCTTGCATTTCTGCACTGGTGCCTACAATTTCGGTGCTTGTAAAGGTTTCCACATCGTTTTCGGGTGTAAAAACTAAAAATTGGCCCAATTGTGTATTTAATCTTTCAATTTCGTGTTCTAAATTTTTAATTTTTGCTTCGGCAAGCAATATTCCTGAAACATCTGTAACCTGAGTTTTGTGAACTGTTTCAAGGTTCAAATCCAAAGTATTCCGTTTTTCCATTACGGCCAATAAGCCTGCAATAAAATCGGCTATGTTACAACAAAAAGTTAAGCCTTCTGCACTTAATTCTCGATTATTGTTGTGAAGCTCGAAAGTGCCCCATATGCGTCCGTTATTTTCTAATGGAATATAGCAATGAAAATGGTACTCTGTAGCATGATTGATTAAGCAATGGTTTTCGCCAAAATCGGCAATCCAGTCTAGCCGCGATTTAAGCACAGGAAAATCAAAATCCGAAATTTCTTTTGTAATGAGCGAAAGACTGATGGGATCGGATATGATTTCGGTACAGGATACCTGGCCGGAAATAGCCTCGGTGAGGTAAGCACGCGTAATGTGATCCATGTTTTCATTATACAATACCAATGCAGCACAATCAATCGAAAACAAGGGGTTCAACTTAGAAAACACGCCTTGAAACAGTTCACTTAAACTAAAATTCTTTTCAAGTTCAGCAATCGTTTCTGACCTTTGTTTAAAATAAGTGTTTGCAATATGCTGAGCATCGTTTTCATCAACATTTGTAGTAGAGCGATAATCTGATTCTTGCTTTCTCATTCTTTTTCAAAATTGATTTTCCCAAATACCTAAAGGAATTGGGTTGACTAAATATTACATCAATCACCATCTTGAACCAAATGCTGCATTTTTAGACATTACAGCATATTGAATATAGATTCAATAGGGATTTTTTGCTGTGATTATTTATTCCGCGAATTCAAAGAACATGCCAAAGGAAGAAATGTGCCTTGTATGGCTTAAGGATGCTCTATTTAACGTAAATGGCTCACGATATTTCGCTAAAAAGCGACTTTGGAGACGAAATAAAGTAAGGAGGTTTCTAGTATTAAATGATTTAGAGTATGATTGAATTGTTAACCTGAAGTTTCTTTATCATTTCCCATTAAAACGGCTGTTTAAGTAAGTAAAGTAGGTTTCTAAATGGGGAATTAACTGCAATGACGATTACTCTACATTTTAAACAGCAACAGCATGACGAAGTGGTATTAAAATTAGCATCTGCATTAAGATTCCCGCATGCGCGAGAATGACGACCGTGCGTTAAAAAACTTTAAAATTTGCTTCGGCTCACGCTTCCCCAGCCTAGCAATGACAGATTTAACACATTCCCTACATTATGCTATTTGAACCTTGCTATCTGAACCTCGCTATTTCCACCACGCTATCCGGCATAGGAAATGATGGAAGGAGAAAACGTTAAAGCTTTATCATTACCTTTCCTTCCATCGTTGCATTGAGGCAGCACACACTTTCCGCCCCCTTCGGCGGAACTTGTGCTGACGACCAAAAAGCTTTAACGAATTTATCCGACATCAGTTCCAAGCCTTGGGTTTTTGTTACTTTTGGGCCAAGCCAAAAGTAAGAGCCCTTCGGTGGCGGCGAACCGAGGCAAGCCCGAGCGGAGCGAAAACATTAGGATTCATCCATGAATGACGGATTTAAGTTGCCCCTCAACGTTTTAAACACGGCAAGAAAGGTGCTGAAATAAATCCGATAGCAATCGGATCAGTATGACGATCTCCTTAGACATAGAGGTCAACATGTCTGTAAAACATAGCGATCGCATTACGATTCCCTCATGCGCGAGAATGACGAACGCGAGTTAAAACTAAAAAGATTGCTTCAGCTCGCTCTCCCCCAGCTTCGCAATGACGAATTTAACGCATTCCCTCAACGTTTTAAACACAGCAAGAAAGGTGCTGAAATAAATCCGATAGCTATCGGATCAGTATGACGATCTCCTTAGACATAGTGGCAAACATATCAGTAAAACATAGCGACCCCATTACGATTCCCGCATGCGCGGGAATGAAGACCTTATAACATATAAAGCAAAGGCTAGAATAAAAGAACACCCCGTCCTGCGGACACCCCTCTGAAAGAGGGGAATTAATTCAAATACCAAATTTAATTTTTTGAATGTTGCGGCAACCATTCCTCCAGAACTTTAACAATATCGTTAAAGAAAAGCTGATAGGTATCTTGCGTAACAAAGCCAATATGCGGTGTTGCCAGCACATTTTTTAATGTTCTAAAAGGATGATCGGCATCTAGTGGTTCTTTATCAAAAACATCTAAAGCTGCTCCGGCAATCTTATTTTCCTGCAAACATTTAATTAATGCATTTTCATCAACCAAAGGTCCTCTTGAAGTATTAATCAGGTAGGCCGTTGTTTTCATTAAAGCCAAATCATCAGCACCAACAATTCCTTTGCTCCTATCGCTTAATACCATATGCACGGTTAAATAATCCGATTCCTCAAATAGCGTTTTCTTATCAACATACCTTGCCCCACCTGCTTCTGCCTTTTCGGTGGTTAGGTTTTCGCTCCAGGCAATTACATCCATCTCAAAAACTTTGGCTACTGCTGCAACCTGTGCACCAAGATTACCAAGGCCCAAAATACCCAGGGTTTTACCTTTTAAATCGTTCCCTACCATATGCTGCCATCCGCCGGCACGGAGATTGGCATTTTCTTGCGGAATATGTTTGGCAATAGCCATCAACAAAGCCCAGGTGAGCTCTAGTGCGCCATGACCTAAATAACCTGTATTTCGCACTTCAATTTGCAGATTTTCTGCTGCCACAAGGTCGATAGAACGATTTCTGGCACCTGTAGATACTATCAATTTCAGGTTGGGCAATTGCATCAACAGGCTTGCGGTTAAAGGAGTACGCTCACGCATTACGCAAATGATATCAAAAGGCATTAAACGATTTACAATTTCATTTTCCTGGTGCAAATGGTCGGTAAATATTTTAATATCGGCATATTCGCTAAGTACGGTCCAATCGGCATATGATTTCGCCACATCCTGATAATCATCAAGTACGGCAATTTTATATTTTTGCATATTTATTAATTTAAAGCTCTTTAACTACAGGGGTTGTGTTTCGGTAAAGTTAATTTTCTTTGATGATGCTGCCCAGAATATCCAAAGCAGAATACAGATGAGCAGCGCAAAATTAGGATAAAAGAACGAGAGCAAAAATGCGAGTAAATATGTGGGGAAGCCATAGCGATAGTTATTTCTGAGTTGCCTGATGGCAGCGTTGCTTATCCCTGGTCGCAATAATTTTTTATCAGCAGTGGCCTTTTGCCATAGCAGGTTAAAAGCAAGGTTAATTAAAACAAACAAGCCGGTATAGATGGTTACTGAGAGCTGTTTGGAATCTGTTAAAAAAAACCTGGCCAATAAGGCGCTGGGAAAAGAAACAAGCGAAACCAGGAACAAAATGAGCCCGTTAGCAAACATCAGCCCTGTGTTTCGTTTGTATATCTGTTTAAAAACCTTGTGGTGATTAACCCAAATAATAAAAATGCTAAAGAAAGAGATGATAAAAGCAATGTAACCGGGCCACTGGAGCCTTAGTTCTTCAAACAAATGAAGGGCAGTATTGCCTTCTTTTAGTGCTGGCACATGCAATTCGAGCACCAAAAGGGTTACTGAAATGGCAAAAACACCATCACTAAAGGCTTCTATTCTTTCTGTTTCCTTTTCCATTCGCTTTACTAATCTTTAAAAATCAGCTTATTTACCTGTTCAATTTCCGAATGGCTGATGGTATGTCCCATTTTTTCGTAAATAATTTCGGTTACCTGTGCCCCCATACTTTCGAGTAAAGTTGTTGATTCTTTTACCCTTGATACAGGCACATGCATATCAGGATCACTGCTGCCAATAAAAATGGGTGTGCCATCGAAATTACCATGATAATTGCGGTGATCTACCTGCTCGCCGATAAGTCCACCTGTAAAAGCCACCACACCACCAAAGCGGGCAGCATTGGCTGCAACAAAATCAAGCGTTAAACAGGCACCCTGTGAAAAACCTAAAAAGTAAATCTGTTCTTTTGAAAAACCTTCATCTTCGAGATAAAGGACGGTATCTTTTAAGGTTTGTAGTGCCTTGCCTAGCGATGGCTCATTGGCAGTTCGTGGTGCAAGGAACGACTGTGGGTACCAGGTATTATTTTCTGCCTGGGGGGCTACGAGTGCAAATTTAGACACATTAAGGTATTCGGACATTGATAATATATCCTGCGCAGTACCGCCGCGACCATGAATCATGATCAGCACTTTTTCTGCATGATTAAAGTTTTTACCGGCTTTTATAAGTTCTTTCATTTTTATTCTTCTTCTTTTGTTTTATTCCAGATATCTGCATACAACGCTTCATGCCTTTTGAACTGAACATGCACGTATGGACACATTGGAATTACCATTAAGTTATTTTCGCGTACATAAGCTACCATTGCATCGAGCAACATTTTGGCATAACCTTTTCCTTCTTTTGCAGGTTCTACTTCGGTGTGGTAAACGGTTAGGTCTGCATCTTTGATATCAAAAATCATTTCGCCAACTTTTCCGTCTTCATCGTAGATATCGAATGAACTTGGTTCGCCTTCCTGGATATTTAATTTTACTTGTGCCATAACTTTCTAAATTAATTTTGGAAGTAATTTATCTAAATCTTCGCGTAAATGCTCATGCTGATGTGGTAATTTTAAATGTGTTCCCAATTCATTAAGCGGTTCATCAACAGTAAAGCCGGGATTTTCGGTCGCAATTTCGAAAAGCACGCCTCCCGGCTCACGGAAATACAGTGAATAGAAATAATCGCGGTCGATTTTAGGGGTAATCTGCAGGTTTTTACTTAGTATCTGCTCTCTTAATTCCATTTGAATATCTTCGTTTTTAACGCGGAATGCAACATGGTGATTTGTACCTGCTGCATTTCTGCCTCTATGGCCTGCCGGCACTTCTAAAAGGTCTACAATTGCTGCATTTTCTACTGTATCGGTAATAAAACGATAGCGGTTTTCTTCCTGCCCCAGTAATCGGTAACCAAATAAATCGGTTAAAATTTTTGCCGTTTGATCGATACTTTGCAAAGTTAGCGTGGTACTGTGAAAGCCTTTGGTAGCAGTATCTTTCTTTATTTCAGCAGTTTCCCATGGATTTCTAACATCTGCATTTTTGGGTACAATTAAACTTAATGATAAACCATCGGGATCTTTAAAAGCCAATACCTGTTCACCAAAACGCTCTATAATTTCTTTGGTTTTAACATTTGCCGCACCAAATCTTTCGAGCCAAAACTGGTGACTGCCTTCGGGTACTGAGTAACCAATTTCAGTAGCCATACCAACACCTTCGGTACCCGGGCCTATTCCATCCCATGGAAAAAAGGTAAGAATGGTACCTGCTGAGCCGGTTTCATCGCCATAATATAGATGGTAAGTACCAGGATCATCAAAATTCACGGTTTTTTTAACCAACCTTAAACCCATTGTTTTGGTATAAAAATCGAAGTTTTGTTGCGCATTGCCCGCTATCGCTGTGATGTGGTGCAAGCCTAAAATATTGTTGTTCATATTGTTAAATTTATTTTATTAATTGACTATTTATTTATGGTTATCATGTGTTTTCTACTAACAATTCATTGTGGCGCAAAAAAGAAACCTTTAAGGTTAAACCGTTATCATTCCACATTTCTATTTTACCGTTTAGCTGATCGGTAAGCCCCGTCATTAAACTCATGCCCAACGATTCGCTATCATCGGCATCAAAATTCAGTGGCAAACCTACTCCATCATCAGTAATACTGAGTGTGCAGGTTCCATCGTGTTTTGCTTTAAAGGTTATTTTTACATTTCCCTTTCTTCCGGCAGGAAAAGCATATTTAATTGCGTTACTAATCGCCTCATTTAAAATCAGCCCTAGCGGAACTGCCTGTGCCACATCTAACTTAATGGCTTCTGTATCTAAAACAAACTGAATTCTTTTTTCGGTTCCGAAGCATTCGATCATATATTCTACCAGTTCTTTAATGTACCATTTCATGTCTATTTCTGCCAGATTATCAGACTGATACAGTTTTTGATGAATGAGCGACATGGCGTGCATCCGGTTTTGGCTATTCCTTATGGCAACCAGTGCATCTTCATTATCGAGATAAGCGGATTGAGTATTGAGCAGACTGATTACTATTTGAAGGTTGTTTTTTACCCGATGGTGAATTTCGCGCAGCAGCCATTCTTTTTCGCCGAGTATTTTTCGCAGCAGTTCGTTTTGTGTGTTAATTTCTTCCTGCTTTTGCTCTAAAATAAGATTACTCCGTTTTTTTAATCGGTAACGGTTATAAATGAGGCCAACAAACAGTGCGGCTATAATTAAGCCACCAATAAAAAAATACCTTGCCCGTTCCTCATTACCGATACGTGCCTGTTGCAACTGATTTTTTTGATGAAGCAGCGCAATATCCTTGTCTTTTTTCTCTGTTTGATATTCGATTTCCAATCCTGAAATCTGTTTGTTTTTATCATTGTTCCAGATGGAATCTGTTAACCTTTTATAGGTTTTATAATGCGCCACAGCAGACCATGGTTTATTTAAAGCAGAATCTACATCATACCAAAGCCTGTGCAGCTGCGAAAGCGCGAGTAAGTTTTTTTGCTGTATACTTTGTTTTTCGTGTTCTTTTAAATAGCCGTCGGCAGCTATAAATTGCTTATCATGGATCAGTTTCCTGATAATACTGCGGTATAAATAAATCTGGTTCGGATCATCTTTCGGTAGTTCATGGTGAAATTTAATTAGGGTTTTAAAATAAGGTTCTGCCTTCGCATACTGTGCTATATCATAATAGGTATTGAATAAAATGTAGGGAATGCGCAGCTTCATCTGTGTATCTGTTGGCGGATATTTTTTTATCAGTTCTTTCAGTGCTGCAATTCCTTCTTCAAACCTTTTCATCCTGACATAAATTGTGGCCACATTGGCAATGATTGTTTGCATATAACCGGGATCTTTGTATCGCTCAGCTATATTTTTTGCTTTTAACCAATAATCAAGCGCTTTTTGATCGTTCCTGAGGTAATAATAAGTTAAACCTAAATGGTTGTTTATTGAACTCCTTTGCAAACTTGTATCGGCCAGTTGATCGGCAGTTTTTTCGGCCAGTAAACCATACTTTAGGGCTTCTGAAAAATTACCCAGACTGATATTGGTAATACACATGTTATTGTAAACCCCTTGCAGTTCTTTAAAACCAACAGTTTTATAAACGGCAAGCGAAGTATCCATCAGCTTTATGGCATAGGCTGGCTGACCTTTTATATTGTAATAATCGCCCAGGTTTTTAAGCGAATTACCTTCTTCTAACTTATTTTCTGCAAGGCGGTATAACTTCAGCGATTTCTCATTATAAGCGATTTTTTTGTCCAGATCTGCCCCTTCATTACCATACAGATTACCCATGGCAGAATATGCCTCTGCCAATTGATCTTTCAGGTTTAACTTTGAGGTGTAAGCAATTGCCTGTTCATATATTTTTGTTGCCAAAATTTTATTACCCGATTCACGTAAAATATTGCCTTTAAGCACCATGCTTTTGGCAATGCCTTTAGGATATTCGATTTTGCCTGCAAGCGCAAAAGCCTGTTCACGGAGTTGCATCGCCTTAGCGAGGTCGGTTTTCAATTCGCCGGGTAAATTGAGGTAATAAGTACCCAAATCGATCCATAAATCTACTTTACTTTCTGTTTGGCCAAGCCTGCGGAGTTTAATTTCTGCAGTTTCTACTTCTTTTGCGGTTCTAATGCCCTGCCCTTTTGCAAGGGCAGGGCTGATTAGCATTAAAGTAATTAACCAAAACCTAAAGCTATGGCTGCAAAAATGGTGTATTTTGTTATGGGTTGGCATCTTTAGCTTATAACATCGTTTTTAACCGGTTTTGTGCTGTAATAGCAAATTACCATGGCAATACCTGGCAGCACAATACCCACCAGGCCAAAAAGCTGCCCAATCCACGCGCCTAAAATACAGCCGGTTAAAAACCCTCCAAGCGTAATTAAACCTTTGTTTATACCCGAAAGGAAATCGGTATTTTTAAATCCTGAGTTGCAGAAAGACCTGATATCTAGCGCAAACTGCGTTACATTACCCGTCATCATGGTAGTTGGTCCGTAGGTTTCTTTGGCAAAAAGTTTTCCGAAAGCATTTTGAAGACCCATAGCAAAAACCACAATCATGGTAACCAGGTACATTGGCCAGGTAATTTCGGTATTACCGATATAGCCTAATGAGTAGGCCAATGCGCCACCGAGCAAAAGAATAATCCCTTCGCATAAAAGCAGAAAATGCCTGTTCGAAAATTTTGCCGATATCCAGCCACCAGCCATTACCGAGAGCATAAATATTGGAAAAGTTAGCAGTTTGATCCATGCATCACCATCAGAGCCCTTAATCATTTGATAGGCAAATACAATAAAGTTTCCGGTAACGTGCGCCGAAAAAATTTTATCAGCAGATACAAAAGTAATCGTATCACAATAACCCGCAATGATGGTTAATACAAGGGTTACAAACCAGATATTATTCTGTTTTTCTTCCATTCTATTTGTAATTTATGATAAGTGAGCCCTTAACATCCAGGCCATGGTTTCGTGCGTTTCCATTAAACCTGTAATGTAATCGCTGGTTCCGGCATCTTTAAGTGCGCCAGCATAGTTATCGATATTCTCTCTCAGGTGAATTAAAATACTTTCATGATCGGCCAATAACATTTTAATGTAAGTTGGGGCATCGTTTTTACCGCGGTCATCTTCTGTTAAGTGGGTTAATTCCAGAAACTGTTTAAGTGAGGCTGGGGCAAAGTGACCGAGTTTGCGGATCCGTTCTGCAACTTCATCTACAATATCTTCCAATTGCGTGTATTGTTCCTCAAAGAACTTGTGTTTGTTGTAAAAATCCGGCCCTTCTACATTCCAATGTGCCTTGCGGGTTTTGGTGTATAAAACGTACTCATCAGCAAGAATTTTGCTTAATGAATGTGCCACCTCTGCGAGGTTTTCTGCGCTGATTCCAATTTTAGCTTCCATGTTTTTGTGATTTTGATGTTTATTTAGTAGTTAAAAAAATTGTTCAATATGTAATGATCTATTGATAATGTTCCTGGTCCGATGAGCCATAAAAAAAGCATGGCGAGTGTGTACATATAGGGTACATCACGTACTTCTATCGAATCTTTACGGTGCACTACAAAATAGCCAATTGCCGTTACCCCTATTGAAGGCATGAGGAAAAGCCTGGTTCCGAACCCTATTGCAACCAGAAATGGCACAATCGTATCAGAAAAAGTAGCCACAAGCCCATTCAGTTTATCTGGTAAACCCAGGGGATTGGGAACATGCTCTTTTTCTCCGTTTTGTACACGGAATTTTTTCATTCCATGAACCCTGAAAAGTTCAAGCATGAGCAACACCCTGAAAATAAGTACGGCCCAATTGTTTATGTCTGTCCCTAAGTCAGAATAAAGCAGGTATTTGATGATATTTTCCATAATTAAAAAGCAAAACATGAGCAACCCAGTGCGCCCCAAAAAGCAGTATAGTTGTTTACAGGAAGGTTACTGGTTCTTACTGCATCGTGGTTGTGGTTATGCACGTTGCAACTGCCTACACACGAGTGCACCATGGCTAAAACAGCATCGGTTCCATTCGCTCCTTTTGTTTTACCCTGCTGATTTGTTTTGTGGGTAGCTGCTGAATAATAGCCGTTGTAACTGTTTGTTGGCGACCAATCGGGCAGAATTGGAACTTTTGGCGGCGAAAAAGGCGAAAAATCTCCTTTTGCATACACAATTTTACCATCAACAATGGTCAAATCAGATTCGATACTTTTGATCTGATCATCAGCCACTTCGAAATAATCGTGGTTAAGTACGGCTAAATCGGCCAGCATGCCCACTTCAATATCACCTTTCTTTTGCTGTTCGTTGGAAAACCATGCGCTGCCCCGGGTATAAAGTTCTAAAGCGGTTGCTCTCGAAAGAACAGTTTCTTCATTGTAGATTTTTAAGCCGCCAACTGTTTTACCAGCGGTTAGCCAAAACATCGAAACCCATGGATTGTAACTGCTTACCCGGGTAGCATCAGAACCACCACCTACAGGAACTTCCATTTCGAGCATCTTTTTAACCGGCGGTGTTTGCAATGCCGCTTTAGCACCGTAACGTTCGGTAAAATATTCGCCCTGATAAGCCATTCTACTTTGAATTGCGATACCTCCACCCAACGCCTTTACACGTTCGATATTGCGCTCATCAATGGTTTCGGCATGGTCGAATATCCACGGTAAGCCTGCAAAAGGGATATCCCGGTTTACTTTTTCAAAAACATTTAAAAAACGGCCAATGCTTTCGTTATAGGTAGCATGCAATCTGAACGGCCATCTTTTCTCCACCAGTAAACGCACTACACGCTCAAGTTCGGGTTCCATATTATCAGAAAGATCGGGCCTTGGCTGAAGAAAATCTTCAAAATCGGCTGCAGAAAAAACAAGCATTTCGCCTGCTCCGTTATGGCGGTACATGTCATCACCCTGGTAAAGTTTTACTGAGCTGGTCCAGTTGTCAAAATCTTCAAATTCTTGCTTTGGGCGTTGGGTAAATAAATTATAGGCAATTCGAACGGTGAGTTGCTTTTGTTCGTTGAGTTCGTTTACCACCTTATAATCATCAGGAAAATTTTGAAAACCACCCCCTGCATCAATTACACTGGTAATACCAAAGCGGTTTAGCTCCGTCATAAAATGACGCGTAGAATTTACCTGGTGTTCGTACGATAGTTTCGGTCCTTTGGCCAAAGTTGAGTATAAAATCATGGCATTGGGGCTGGCGATAATTAATCCTGTAGGTTCGCCATTTGCGTCTCTCTGGATTTCGCCACCCGGAGGCGCAGGCGTATCTTTTGTATAGCCAACTGCTTTAAGGGCAGCGCGGTTCATAAAAGCACGGTCGTATAAATGAAGGATAAAAACCGGGGTTTCGGGTGCTATGGCATTTATTTCTTCCAGCGTTGGCATTCTTCTTTCTGCGAACTGAAATTCAGACCAACCTCCTACCACGCGTACCCATTGGGGCGAAGGGGTAACATCTACCTGCTCTTTAAGCATCCTGAGTGCATCGGCAAGTGATGGCACGCCATCCCAACGCAATTCGAGGTTGAAGTTTAACCCACCACGGATTAAATGGATATGCGAATCGTTTATACCAGGTACCACACGTTTTTTTCCAAGATCGATCAGCCTGGTTTCTGAATCTGAAAAAGCCATTACATCTGCATCGGCACCCACGGCAACAAACTTTCCGTCTTTAATGGCAACCGCAGTTATTTCACTTTTATGTTTGGCAATGGTATGTATTTTACCATTGAATAAAATCATGTCTGCACTCATCGTGTTCATCAGTTTTATGGTGATTAATTTTTAATTGCTGCAATGGCTTGCTGAATTCCTTCTCCCGCTGTGGTAAAAAATGCCGGGCCTGCAAGTAGAATTACCTTTGTGATGGGTTTAATTGCAGTCATTTTCTTTTCTTTTAACCAAACCTGCGTACGGTACGCTTCGAAAATACCTTTTACCACATTGCCTGCAACCAAAGCTGTTGGCGAATCAATTCCGGCGTCTTTTAAATCGCTTGCGAAAGCAAAATTGCTAACACCAAGTTTTAATGCCTCTCTCATCGCCACGCTGCCTACGCCTGTCATAAGTTCTGGTGTAAATTTGCTGCGATCGCCCAAACCGATTAAAAGCAAATGTTTTCCACCGATTATGCCTTTTGGGGGTGTAATTAGTAATGTTTCGTTGGCGTGACCAAGAAATTTCCCGCTCTTGCGGATTTCAGTTAATAAACCTTTGGTATCCTGATCTAAATGCACCAAACCGTTTAAAGCTGGCGGCAGCGCTGGGGGCGAATTAAAAATATCACCCTCTGTGTATTCGAAAACACAAGCTACCTGTAATTCGCTAACCTGCGCTGAAGGACCTTGAACTACGCCTTCGATTGCAATTCCATCTACTGTCCCCCATACTTTTGAGGTTCCAATTGCGGTTGTTGTGCTCTGTGCAAAAGTTGTTCCTGCTACAAATACACAAAATATAGTTATAGCTACCCTTATGCTTTTAAAAGGAGATTTTGATTGTTTTGTGAAGTTATTTTTCATTTTCTTTTATTTAAAATTTGTATGATACTTGTGCATTAAAAAACTTTGAGTTATCGTTGAGTGGTACGAGATCTTTAATAAAGCCACCTACCTTAAAATATTGTCCTCCGCAGCTGAATGAAAGATTATTATTGAATTTATAATCTGCACTGAGCAAATAAGTCGTACCAATAAAGCGGTGGTTAGAAAGTGAGCATGCTGTGTTAAAATTTCCGCTTGGGCGATAAATCCCATCATTTAAGGAGTATCTCCAGTTGAAAACAACATCTGCCTGTGCACTTAATTTATCGGTTAAGTTGAGGGTTAGGTACGGGTGCAGATCGATTAAATTAGAAGGCCCGATGAGTGGGTTAAATCCAAAATAACCTCCCTTTGGATATAAAGGATTAAAAGTTTGAAGCTTTCCATCGCCAGCTTTTTTATCTCCGGAGATGTAATCATTACGCAGGTTTAAAGAAGGCTTAAATTTGGATTCTTCAAAAGTATAACCAATCTCAATGGCAATTGTCCAGGCATTGATATTTCCGTTTCCAAACTTTCCAAACTGGTAGGCCGCTTCCAGGTTATAAATAAAGCCACCTCCACCTTTCCAATAACGTGTAGCCAGGGTATGCCTAATTTCTTTTTCAATACCTTCTTCAAATTCGGCATTATCACGCCTGATGCCTAAATAATAAAAATCGAAGTTTCCACCTTGCTGGATATTTAAATTTGAATATGCTCCCCAAAGGTTGGCCTGGTGGTTTGTATGGTTGTCGAATACGCCGAAATTAACTTCATCAGCCGCCAGCACAAATGCATCCACAGTAAAACGGGGTGTTTTATACATCAGTTTGGCTCCTGTAAAATACTGGCGCACCGTTGTACCCTCGCGAACAGATATTAGCCTGCCCGAACCATAATTAATCTCCTGCCTGCCTACCCTAATGGCTAATTTTTGTGTAGAATCTTTAAGAATCCTGTATTCTGCAAATAAATTTTGTACCGCAAGCTGATCTTCATCAACCGGAGATGGTCCGTATTTACTCCCATTTTCGAGAGCACTGTTTACCTGGGCGAAAAAACGCAATCTTGTACCAATATTTAAATCGGTATAAAGCGAGTACCTTTGCAGAAATGACTGGTTATAACCCTGGCTTTTAATCCAGTCTTCATTTATTTTGCCCCCATATTCGGATCTTAATTCACCTCCAAAACTGAAGTAAACTTTTTTACTGGCAGAAAGCGGCAGGAATTTTAATGTATTGTAGAAATTCCTGTCCGAATCTTTCAGATTGCTATAATCCTCATCGTAGCGCATTAATTTAATGCCCTGGGCAAATGCAGTTGCTGTTGATAAGCAAAAACAAATAACCAAAATAAATGCCAAATGGGGATAATTGGTTCTCATTTTTATTGTAAATGAGGATTAGTGTTTTAACATTTTGTGTGCGTACTGAATGCCAAGACCATAACCCGCACCATATTTTTTCATCAATGTAGTTACAGGCTCATAGGTTTCTGTTCTTGCCCAATCTCTCTGCAATTCGAGGAGATATTGAACCGATGTTACTGGTTTTACCCCTGCATGTACCATTCGTTGTACTGCACGTTCGTGTGCCTCATTGCTTACATCGCCACAGGCATCGGTAATTACGAAAACATCAAAACCTTCTGATAAAGCAGATAATGCCGGACCAACGATGCAAACGCCTGTCCAAAGGCCAGCCAATACAAGTTTCTTTTTTCCTGTTCCGGTAATTGCTTTGTAAGCAGGTTCATCCTCCCAGGTATTCATCGAAGTTCTATCAATATAATTTGAAGTGGCCTGAGGATAAAATTCTTCAACTTCCGGAAAAACTGGTCCTGAAAAAGATTCTTCAGCAACAGTGGTTACAATGGTTGGGATATTAAAAATTTTAGATGCACCGCAAATAATGGCTACATTGGTACGGAGTTCGGTAATGGCAATGCTCTTTGTTGCAAAAGCCATTTGTCCTTCAAAATCAATCAATACTAAGGCGTGGTTTTCTGGGGATAATAAGTCTGGTGATGGTTTCATAATTATAATATTTTTTGTTTCTATCATCTTTCCAAGAAACATACCATCAGTTAAGATCTTATATATCAATTATTTACAATTAAAAAGCGAGTTTACTATTAACTATATATCGTTGATTTACGAATTTTGAGTTTTTTAACAACAAGGTGCTGAGGAAAATAGTTCCACTACATCGTCTTCCTGAATTTATTTCAGGATCTGTTCACTTGTACTGATAGATGCTGAAACAAGTTCAGCAGGACGATATATGTGTAGTAATTAAAACAAGTTCAGCAGGACGAATTTGGTGTGTTGGTTTTTACCACAAAGAACACTAAGGAAAACACGAAGCTGGGTAATTAGAATCTTCTTCCGTCACACCGTCATCCTGAATTTATTTCAGGATCTGTTTTATCATTTGCGATGATAAGATGCTGAAACGAGTTCAGCAGGACGACTTGGTGTTTTGGTTTTTACCACAGAGAACACGGAGCTGGGTTATTAGAATCCTATTCCGTCACATCGTCTTCCTGAATTTATTTCAGGACCTGTTTTTGCGTGGATAAGATGCTGAAACAAGTTCAGCAGGACGACTTGGTGCGTTGGTTTTTACCACAGAGAACACAAAGGAAAACACGGAGCTGGGTAATTAGAATCTTCTTCCGTCACATCGTCTTCCTGAATTTATTTCAGGATCTGTTCACTTGTACTGATAGATGATGAAATAAGTTCAGCAGGACGACTCGCTGTAAATGACTAAAACAAGTTCAGAAGGACGACTTGGTGTGGTGGTTTTTACCACAGAGAACACAAAGGAAAACACGAAGTTGGGTAATTAGAGTCTTCTTTCGTCACACCGTCATCCTGAATTTATTTCAGGATCTGTTTTTGCGTGGATAAGATGCTGAAACGAGTTCAGCAGGACGACTCGCTGTGAATGACTGAAATAAGTTCAGCAGGACGACTTGGTATTTTGGTTTTTACCACAGAGAACACAAGGAAAACACGGAGCTGAATAATTAGAATCTTCTTCCGTCACATCGTCTTCCTGAATTTATTTCAGGATCTGTTTTTGCGTGGATAAGATGCTGAAACAAGTTGAGCAGGACGAAATATGGGTGATAAAATCTCTGAAATATGCCCGAGAAAACAATACTTATAACGAAATTATACAAAAAATATAAATCATAATAAACAACCATAACTTACTAAAAGTCAACAATAAAATAAACTTACTCACGAAATTTCGTTACATATTTAACACACCAGTAATCATTAATTAAAATTATAAACCTTACTTTAGCAGCATGGAAAGCAAAGGCAATTTATCTGAAGTTCAAAATCAAGAACATGCCGGCGTAAGTTTTGATGAAGCTTTCTCTCTTGAAAATGAAAATTCACTTCTGAAAAAAAAGCTCGAGCAAAAAGAAAGAGAAAATGCAGTGCTGTTATCGTTAAGCAATTCAATAGCTTCCATTCGCAATAAGCTTGATCTTTTTGAAGTAATTGACCAAAAGCTTAAAAAACTCTTCGATTTTAATGATTTTGTAATCTGTTTGATCAATGAAGACCAGAAATCCCATAGTGCTTTTATCTATAACCAAAAAGAAGATTTCCTTAAAACAGCAGGTATAGCGCCAGAAGCTTCTAAGAAATATACACTTAATGATGGCATGTGCAGGGCAATGATTTCATCAGAAAAGCCAATCGTTTTTAACGTAAAAGATGTTTTGACCTGGGATGATGCACCTGCCTGGCTGGAATTTTGGCACAATAAAGGCATTAAAGAAATGATCGGACTTAAAATGGTCGATCGATCGGGATGCATTGGTTTCTTTTACCTCTACACTAGAAATATAAATTCTTTATCCAACATCTATTTTGATTTACTTCACGGTATTTCGTTACAAATTTCAATCGCAATATCGAACATTATCGCAAACGAAAAAATCGAGCGGCAATTAGTAGAAATCAATGCATACAAAGAGAAATTAGAAGGCGAAAAAAGTTACCTGAAGGAAGAAATTCAACACAAATACAACCATTCAGAAATTATTGGTCAGAGCCAGCAAATAAAAGGAATTTTTCACCTCATTGATCATGTAGCGGCTACTGATAGCACAGTGCTCATTATTGGAGAAACAGGAACCGGAAAGGAACTGATTGCGAGGGCGTTACATAATGCCTCACTTCGGAAAAAGGAATTGATGGTAAAAATTAATTGCGCTGCAATTCCCACAGGTTTGGCTGAAAGTGAACTTTTTGGACATGAAAAAGGCAGTTTTACAGGCGCAACAGAGCGGCGGATCGGGAAGTTTGAGCTGGCCCATAACGGAACACTTTTTTTGGATGAAATAGGCGAACTTCCGCTTGATCTCCAGGTGAAGTTGTTAAGGGCCTTGCAGGAAAAGGAAATTGAAAGAATTGGCGGTAAAACCGTAATTAAAACAAATGTTAGAATTATTGCTGCAACCAACAGAAACCTTTTAAAAGACGTAGAAAAAGGGAATTTCAGAAGCGACTTATATTACAGATTAAACGTATTCCCCATTTCTATTCCGCCACTGAGAGAGCGATTGGAGGATATCCCAAACCTGGCAGGATTTTTTATTGAGCGCATTTCGAAAAAAACAGGTCGCCAGGTAAATTCTATTTCAAAAAGTGCCTTAAACAAACTAATGCTTTACCCATGGCCTGGCAATGTGAGGGAGCTTGAGCACCTGATAGAAAGGAGCATATTGTTAACATCGGGCAACGTGTTAAAGGAAATACATTTACCCAAAATAGATCGGAATGAAGCCATAAACAATACTGAGGAGCAAAAGATCAAGAGTATCCACGAGAACGAACGCGACCATATTTTATCGATACTAAAACGCTGTAAAGGTAAAATCTCCGGTGTTGGTGGTGCTGCAGAAATCTTAAATATTCCTGCTACTACCCTAAACTCAAAAATTAAAAAATTTAAAATTACAAGAGAACATATCCTGAATAAGTAAAATTGATGATTGATTTAAAAAAACTGCTTAAATATACGATTGCAAGAAAAAGCATCAATAAAATTGTGCTGCTTTTTGCTGTGTTCGGAATTTTTAGTTTAATCCTCATTAAAAGTAAAAATACCTCAGCCCGAAACCAGTTAAACAGTTCAAGTACAGATTCTTTACAAACATTAAAAACACTTCTTGCTGAGTCAAAACCCGATACGAACAGGGTAAAATACTTTTTAAGTCTTGCCAGCCATTTCATCAGGCAAAAAGGCAATAATCCTAAAAATTTGGCAAGTGCTTCATTGTACCTGAGAAACGCATTAAATCTATCCCAAAAAATTATTTCCGCAAACTGGGAATACCGCAGTTGGATGATGTATGGCCGATTTTACAATAAAAAACATTTTAGGGTGCAACAGGCTTTGGCCTATGAAAAAGCAATTTCTATAGCAAAAGCAATCAACAACAAAAAATTTGAGGCGAACGCCTGGTACACCTATTATATAAATGTGCCGGATACGGTTTCGGATTACAAAAACAAATCATTTTACAACCGTGCCGCCAATGCACATGCTTTATATAAGGAAATAGGCACTTCTTTTAACGAGAAATACAGAGAGGCAACAGTTTTAAAGGCTATGGCCGATTTTCATTTAGAGGAAGAAAAGTTTGATCTGTCGATAAAAGAACTATTTGAGGTTATTGCACTGGATAGAAAGTTTAAACTGCCCGATTTGCCAATGGCTTATGATTTACTTTCTGCAGTTTACGAAAGAAAGGGAGAATTAAGTAAGGCACTAAATTGCGCTTTGCTAAGCGTAAAAATTGCACAAAACAATCACGAAGAAGTGCTCGATACGTATCTAAATCGCGTTGGTTCTGCTTACGAGGCCATGGGCAAAACGAAAGAAAGCATTGCCTGGTACAGTAAAACCCTTAACAATCAGGAAAAAAATGATCCTTACCGGTTTGTTACCGCCTATTCTATTACTAGCCAGATGATTAAACTGGGGCAGGCCAAAAAAGCATTATCCATACTGGAAAGAACTTGGAAGGAAGTTAATAATCCTTCAAGCGGCCACGAATATTTTATGTATCTGGCATTTGGCGAATGTTACTCGGCATTAAAAAAATACAATCTCGCTAAAAAGTACTTCGATCAACTGCTTGTAGATGGCACCTTAAAAAGCTACTCCAATACTTTTCAAACTTCTGTATTCTTCTCCGTAAGCGAATTTTACTTTGCACAGAACAAATACCAACTTGCCTTACAATTTGCCGAAAAGGCCCGCGAAAACCAAATCAGCATGACGTTGCCGAGGCAGATCCGTTTAAATGAAATTCTTTACAAAATTGATTTATCTACAAAGCATCCGGCAGAAGCAATTACCCACCTCCAAACTTTTCACAAGCTTAGGGATTCCATGCTTAGTCAGGAAAATTTAAATACCATTGAGCGTTTACAGGTAGAGTTTCAGGCCTCGCAAAAAGAAAATGAAAATGAAATTCTGCGGAAAAAATCACAATTGCAGAGCCAGGAGCTTAACCGCATTCAACTGATAAAAAATGCTACAGTTGTTGGTCTCGCCTTTTTAACCGTTTTAATCCTCCTCATTTATGGCAGGTTTAGGCTGAAAAAGAAACTTCATGATACATTGGTGAAGAAAAAAGCAGATATCGACCTTGCCTATGCAGCACTTGAAGTTAATGTGCAACAAAAAAACAAACTGATTGAAGAAAAAGAAAGCTTAATTAAGGAAGTGCACCACCGGGTTAAAAACAACCTTCAGCTTACCATGAGCTTGTTAAACAGCCAGAGCTATTACCTGGAAGATGTTTCGGCAATAGAAGCCATAAAAGAGAGTCAGCACCGGCTTAAAAGCATTGCATTAATTCATCAAAAGCTCTATCAAACAGATAACGTCTCCACGATCAATATTCAGCCGTATATTATGGAACTGGTTGAGTATTTAAAAGAAAGCCTTTCGGATGATAAAAGGTTAAATTTTGAATTGGATATTTTAAACCTCGAACTGGATATTACAAAAGCAGTACCAATGGGTTTGATTATTAACGAGGCCATTACCAATATTTTTAAATACGCATTTCCAAACACAACTGGCGGACAGATTTCGGTTAGTTTAAAAAAGTACCAGGAAACACAATATAAATTATCAATAAAAGACAATGGAATTGGTTTAGCACCTGATTTTGACTATGAACAAAGCCGTACGCTGGGCCTTACCTTAATGAAAGGGCTAAGTGCGCAAATTGATGGTATTTTTAACATGGAAGATAATAACGGTGTATTGGTAAGCCTGATTTTTGCAAACACACCGGAAGACTTATTATTATCGAATGATTAAATGAAGATGAATACGGAAAAAATTCTAATTGTTGAAGATGAGTTTATTGTAGCCCACGATCTGCAAATGATTTTACAACGTGCCGGGTATACCGTTGCAGGCATTGCCGATTCAGTAAAAAGTGCACAGGCCATACTCGAAAAACAATCGGTAGATCTTGTTCTTTTGGATATTTACCTAAAAGGCAGGCTTACCGGAATTGATTTGGCACAGCAGCTGATGAAAAGCCAGATTCCTTTCATTTATATTTCGGCAAACTCGAACGAAAAAGTATTGGAGGCGGCAAAATCTACCGCACCGTATGGGTTTATTGTTAAACCCTATCGGGATCGTGACGTTTTAATGAGCATAGATATTGCCAGGTACCGAAAGGAAAACAACAACAACATGAAAATGAGCAGCGAGCTTTTTATGCGCGATTTTATTGTTGATATTTCCTTAAAATCGTTAACCTGGCAAAAGAAAATTTTGTCGATTGCACGCGCTTTTCAGCCCTATATCCCATTTGATTTTATCGCACTTTCGGGCATTGGAAAAGATAAAAAGCGGTACAGCGAAATTGGAATTACCAGAAAAAATTTCGATTTATATGATTTATTTACCGTAAACGAATTTTTAACCTACACGGGTTTAAGCAGGGCCGAATACAACAAAATAAACCAACTGGTGCCACAAACCACAGCCGATGCCATTTATATCGGCGATGATTTTGAAGCGGTAAAAAAAGCTGCCGCGATGAAAAATTTAATTGCCACCACCTATCACCTTCATTCCAATCTGGTAAAAACATTTCACCTCGAAAATGGCGATCAGATCAGTTTCTCATTTTACAGCAGAACAGAAAACATTTACCATCAGGCACATATGGAAATGCTTAATTTCTTATCGGGCACACTGGCGAAAAAACTGGTACACATCATCGAACTCGAAAAAGCCGGAATAGAACCTGTTTCACATAAAGAAAGCGATCATAACCCACTGGCAAAAAAAGATTTCGAAAACATTATTGGCAAAAGCACGGCCTTATTGAGCGTTTTAGATAAGATAAAAATCGTTGCTCCAACGGATACATCGGTATTAATTACCGGAGAAAGCGGAACAGGAAAAGAAGAAATTGCAAAAAGCCTGCACCGTTTATCACACAGAAATACAAAACCCATGGTGGCGGTAAATTGTGCTGCATTACCCGGCGATTTAATTGAATCTATTTTATTTGGGCACGAAAAAGGAGCTTTTACAGGTGCAATTGATACCAGAATAGGGAAATTTGAAGAGGCCAACGGCGGCACCATCTTTTTAGATGAAATTGGTGAAATGCCTTTCGATCTTCAGGCTAAACTGCTTAGGGCATTGCAAGAAAAGGAAATTGAGCGCATTGGTGGTAAAGCTCCCATTAATGTTGATTTACGGATAATTGCAGCCACCAACCTCAATTTAGAAAAAGAGATTGCCAAAGGGAGGTTCAGACTTGACCTTTTCTACCGCCTCAATGTTTTTCCGATACAGGCTCCCCCACTCCGGCAGCGTAAAACAGATATTCCGGTATTGGCCGATTTTTTTGCGCAGAAACATGCCAAAGCCATTGGAAAAAGTGTGCCACAAATACCGCTCGATTTTATGGATAAACTTATGCTATATGATTGGCCGGGTAACATCCGTGAGCTGGAACATGTTATGCTTCGGAGCATCCTCCTCTCTTCAAACAGCAAACTCGATCCATCTGTGCTCGAACCCGGAATTAAAAATGAGGATGCTACTTCGCAAAGTGGAATAAAATCAATCAGCGAAAACGAAAGAGATCACATTATCAGGGTATTAGAACTCTGTAAAGGCAAGGTTGCTGGCAGCGGTGGCGCAGCCGAACTATTGGGCATCCCGGCAACCACATTAAATTCAAAAATAAAAAAACTCAATATTCAACGCTCATGATATTTAGTAAATCGACGATATATCATCAATTCTAAAATATAGTAAAGCAAATAAAGTGCTGATAAACAAAAGCTTAGTTTATGGTATTTTTCTTGATTTGATGATACCATGTTAACCTCCACAAACCTTAATTGTGGGTTTATTATTACGCTCGCTGAAATTGAACATGAAACAGAAGATCTTAATTGTAGAAGATGAATTTATTGTAGCCAACGATCTGCGGATTATGCTCGAAAAAGCTGGTTATAAAGTGTGTGGGATTGCACCATCGGTAGTAAAGGCTCTTGAATTAATCGCAACAAAAGAACCCGACTGGATTTTGCTTGATATTTTTTTGCAGGGTGATAAAACTGGAATCGATTTAGCTGGTGAACTTACCAAAATGGGCATTCCTTTTATTTATATCTCTGCAAACACCAACCAGGGGATTTTGGAAGCCGCAAAAGCAACCCTGCCCTATGGCTTTCTGGTTAAACCTTTCCGCGAGAAAGACTTGATGGTGATGCTGGACATCGCCCGCTACAGGCATGAACAAAACCAGAAATACAATCACCATGCTGAGCCATCGCTACAAAACCAAATCGAACATATTGCCGAAAAGCAAGAATCTGGCTCAGAAAGGCTGAAACAAATCAGCACCGTTTTGCACCCTGTGGTACCTTTTGATTTTTTGTGGATTACCCGATCAACACCGCGTACCACAACGAAAGATGTATACATCAGCCGCAGCGCGGAGGGTAAATTCAATATCCTGAATACCGATGCCTTATTAAAAGAAACCAGTATTTCTGGTCGGGATTTTAAGGCATGGAACAGCAATGCGATTATTTATAATGGAAAATCGATTTTTAACGGTTACGATTTTCGGAAATTGAGAATGGAAAGTTTGTACATCCAGGCGCTTTCTAATCATTACAATCTTGGATCGGCCTTAATTACCGAAATTGAAAGGGATGGCGAAGTGTTTCAGTTCGTTTTCTTTAATAAACTTTCAGATATTTATACCAAAGTGCATTCGGGTATAATTAATCAGTTCAAAAAAAGCCTTGAGCTCGTTTTAGATAAAATCATTTTCAGTAAGGATAGTGTTGCAGAATCTCCTGTAATAACCGCACCAGCAGTTGAAAAAACCATTATTAAAAAGGAGCAGGCAATAGAAAAGCCTAAAGATTTTAATGGCATTATCGGGAACAGCAGTTTACTGCATGCCGCTTTTAAAAAGCTGGAGCTGGTGGCACCTGATGACACTTCGGTGCTTATTTTGGGCGAAAGTGGTACAGGAAAAGAAAAAATAGCACAAACCATTCATAAATTATCTCCGCGGAAAAACAAACCACTGGTTACCGTAAACTGTGCGGCATTGCCTTTAACATTAATAGAATCGGAGCTTTTTGGACATGAAAAAGGTTCATTTACAGGTGCGAACGATAAACGTATCGGTAAATTTGAACAGGCCGACGGAGGTTCGATTTTTCTTGATGAGATTGGCGAACTTCCTTTAGAAGCACAGGTAAAACTTTTAAGGGTACTGCAAGAAAAAGAAATTGAACGTTTGGGCGGAAATTACACCAAGAAAATAAACGTCAGAATTATTACGGCCACCAACAGAAACCTTGAGAAAGAAGTTGCAGAAGGCCGTTTCCGCCTGGATTTATACTATAGATTGAATGTTTTTCCAATTGAATTACCTTCTTTACGTGATAGAAAAGAGGATATACCTGCTTTAGTTGCTTATTTTATTGATAAATATGGCAAAAAAGGATCTTCATCGGTTACTGCGATAGCTGCTGATGCGCTGAATGAACTGCAGGATTACGACTGGCCGGGAAATATCAGGGAATTGGAACACCTCATTGAAAGAACCATGCTGCTCACAGAAGGAGATACAATAACCAAAGTTGAACTTCCTAATGTTACTGCTGCAACCAACTTTGCCGAAGGAGACCATTTTAAAGTTAAAACCATGGAAGAGATGGAAAGGGAACACATTATGAGCATTTTAAAAATGTGTAAGGGCAAAATATTTGGTCCGGGTGGTGCTGCAGAAATCCTTAACATTCCCTCAACCACCTTAAATTCAAAAATTAAAAAATTGGGAATAAAATTCGAATATGTTAAATAACAGTTTAAGTCTGAATATATATATTGTTAATTTCAGACACCCACTCAGGTAATTGATGTTGAATAAAAGAGAATTATGTTGAAGTATCTGAAAATATTTCCGATATTATTTTTACTTAGTTTGCCGCTCCAAAAGCTTTTTGCGCAAACTGAGCTGAAATATTCTTTACCAGAACTTCATCAATTGCTAAAAAACAGCAAAACAGCAGAAGAACGGATTGCTTACAACAACCGCATCAGCAATTTTTACACAAATAATAAAATTTTCAGCAAAAAAAATATCGACAGTGCCATCTATTTCGCAAATATTGCACTAAAAGAAAGTTCAGCTCAGCTTACAGGTAAATTATACGGCCAATGCCAGTTAAGCCTGGCAAAAGCAAAGTTAAAACTTAACGATGTTGGTTTTATTTTAACTCAACTAAAGCCGCAGCGGCAAGACACAAAAATTGAGTTTTTAATTGAAACAGGGTCTTATTACCTCTATAAAGCCAAAGAAGAAAAAAGTGACCTGGACAGTGCTATGCTTTTCCTTAACCAGGCATTACAACGCTCAAAAACCCTCTCCTTACCTAAACTTGAGCATTTAGCAGAGTTGTATATTTGTGACGTGTACCGGGAAAGGGGCGAAAATTTACGTGCTCAGATTGCTTTTACAACATTAATCGACAAATGTAAAAAAGCGGGCGATGATGAAACCGCAGCAGCCGCAAGTTCCAGATGGGGAGATCACCTGCCCTTTTCGCAGCAAAAATTAGCTTATTACCAAGCTGCCGCTAGGTTGTACCAACAGAGTGGCAATGTACAGGAATATATAGGTATGCAAAAAGCCATTGCAGATGTACAGTTAAATATGGGAGATTTACAAAGTGCAGAAAAAGGCTTATTATCCGTACTTGCTCAATATAAAAATTTACGCTACAAAAACCTGCAGTTTACTTACGATCTGCTTTCGGTTGTTTACAGGCTGCAGGGTAAATTAAAAGAGTCGTTATCCAATTCGCTGCTGGCCATCAGGTACATGCAGCTTACCGGAAGCGATGCAGCTAAAGGTTATTTTTTAAACAACCTGGGCAGTGCTTATGCCGAATTGGGCAATACACCAGAAAGTGTTAAAGCTTACCAGCAATCGCTTGAGGCCATGCAGTTTCAGAGTGCCGAAGCCAGGCTTACCAGTTTAAAAATGCTGGCCGATGGCTTAATTAGAGAAGGGCACTATCGTGAAGTGTTATCGCTCACTAAAATTTACGAGGCCGATAGCAAAACACCACTTGCAAAAGTAATACTGGCTACCGTAAAAGGCAATGTATACCAAAGCTTAAAACGGTATGATATTGCCGAAAAATACTACCTGCAAATGATTGATTGGGAATCGAAAATGCAATCCAATCTTTTTCATTCAGCCGAAAGCATTTATACCATTGCCCAATTTTACGCCTCACGAAACAACTTTGCAAAATCAAAGTATTATTACGAAAAGGTACTGGCATTGCCCAAGGGAGTTAGCCCATTATCGAGTATCAGAAATATTTATTATAATTTATACCAGGCCGATTCTGCCCAAAATAACCTCAAAGCAGCCATTGAGCATTATAAAAGTTATAAACAGATAAACGATTCGTTACTTAAGGCAAGGAGCAACCGCGATATGCAGGAGTTGCTCATTCAATACAAAGCCAACCAAAAAGAGCAAGACAATGAGCTTTTACGTAAAGAAAGTACTTTGCAGCACAATCAATTACAAAGGGCAGAATGGTTAACCAAGGTAACCGTTATTGGCCTTTTTGCACTTTTGGTAATTGTGGGGCTTACGTTGTACGGCTTTAGGAACCGGCAGAAAGCTAACCGTTTACTGGTATCGCATCAGCATGAAATTGAATTTAAAAATGAATCGTTACAACACCTGATTGATAAGCAAGCCAAATTATTACTGGAGAAAGAATGGTTGATTAAAGAAATTCACCATCGGATAAAAAATAACTTACAGGTAATTACCAGTTTACTGAACGCACAAAGCAACTACCTGCAAAACGACGCGGCTTTGGCAGCAATTAAAGATAGCCAAAACAGGATTCAATCCATTTCACTTATCCATCAAAAACTTTTCCAGTCTGATCATGTGGCCTCAATCAACATACACAGCTACATTGTGGATTTAATGAAATTTTTATGCGATACCTTTCATGTAAATCAAAGAATAAAATTTGAATTCGAAGTGCCGGAAATTGAATTGGATATCATACAGGCCATGCCACTGGGGCTGATAATTAATGAGGCCATAACAAACATTATTAAATATGCCTTTCCAAATAATGCCGAAGGAAAGGTTTTAATTTCATTATCCGATTTAAACAACGGCCATTACCATTTCAGCATAGAAGATAATGGAATTGGTTTGGCAAACTACCATGAAGATGAAAATGCCTCGAGTTTGGGCATTACACTGATTAAAGGTTTAGGAGGTCAGCTGGGCGGTGAAGTGAGTATAACCTCAGATGCTGGCGTTAAAATCAGTCTCGATTTTCCTGCTTTAATTAACAATTAAACAAAAACTTAGCTTTAATTAAATTAACCCAATTTTTGGTGTGGAATTTTCGTATCCGATAAATCAATCTGCATTTCCTGCTTCCTGATTACTTCATCACTAAACTGTTTTTCTTTCCGTATTTTATGCAGTTCCTGTCTTTGAATATGATAGATATCTTTTAAAATATGGTTGTAAATTTCCATCTCTGCACTTTCAATGGCTTCGCACTCCATCGATTCTAGCCGCCTGGCTGCGTGGTTTAAACTGTTTTCCAACTCATTTTTTAAACCATTTACCAAGCCATTGCCTTCAATTTCAACGGCGTAATTTTCTTTCAGCCTTTTTAATGATACGCTTAACAAGCGTTGTTTAATGCTGGCTTCTTGCTGTTCATCAGGCACTAACGGATCAATTTCATAAATATTAATCGCCTTGATGATATAAGGCAACGTAAGGCCCTGAAAAACCAGGGTTACCAAAATAACCACAAAAGTGATGAAGATAATTAAGTTTCGATGCGGAAAATTAATGTTTGCCGCAGTGGTAATGGGCAATGAGAGTGCCGCAGCCAAAGAAACTACACCCCGCATACCAGCCCAGCCGATAATTAACGGTCCTTTCCAACCCGGATGGGCTTCACTCTTTCTTACCTTTGCCGATAACCACCTTGGAATAAACGCAACAGGGTAAATCCACGCAATACGCAGCACAATTACCAGGGCACTGATAACCAAACCATAAGCAGAAGCTTCCCAAAGGGAATACCCCTCTAAACCAGCCATAATGATGGGTAACGCTAACCCGATTAATATAAATACAAGCGCATTAAGGATCACCGTTAATGTTGCCCATACATTAATGGCCTGTAAACGGCTTTGGCCATCTACAAAAATCTCGTGCGAACGGTATGATAAAAACAAACCTCCACTAACTACAGCCATTACCCCCGAAAAATGAAACTGCTCGGCAGCCAGATACATGAAATAAGGAGAAATTAACGTAATTGCGGCATCTATACTTGGTGTAGTAGGTAAAAAACGATGAATCAGATACAGTACATGTGCTACAGCCAAACCAATTACAATGCCCATCACAGTGCTTAAGAAAAAATCGCCTGCTGCATTTGAAAAAGAAAACTGCCCAGTTATTACGGCTGCCAGTGCAAAACGGAGTACAATTAAACTGGATGCATCATTAACCAGGCTTTCACCCTCTAAAATAGTGGTAATTCGCTTTGGAACTTTTATATTTTTTAAAACCGAGGTCGCTGCAATGGCATCTGGCGGAGAAACTATACCGCCAAGTAAAAAGCCCATAGCAAGGGTAAAACCCGGAATCATGGATGAAGTTAAAAATGCCACCGCCACCGACGTGATGATAACCAGGCCGAAAGCAAGCAAACTGATTGGCCGGCGCCAACGCCAGAAATCATTCCATGAGGTGTACCAGGCTGCCTCATAAAGCAACGGAGGAAGAAAAATCAGAAATATCATTTCCGGATCGATAGACATTGGCGGGATACCCGGAATATAGCTAATTCCCAGACCCGCAATTACCAAAAAGATCGGATAAGAAATTTTCACCTTTTGTGCCAGCATAATCAACAGGAAAGCAGCAGAAAGCAAAATAAGAAACTGTAAAAGGGTGTAATGCATGGCTTTTTCTCTTCAAAGAATAAACCACAAATATAATCAACAAACAATCAGTTATTTGACTGCCGGATTTATTAAAACACACAAAAATTAATGACGATATATCGTGATTTTACACAAAAATATGCCGTTTAGCTATTCTATTAAACCTAAACGAGCAAGCCATCAACACAATTTTTAATGGAGTAAAAGATTAATTATTACAAAATAATGGAAAGCAGATTAAACAATGCAACACCTCAGTAGAAATACATAAAGCAGGTAATTTCATTTTACTAAATCATTACCGTAAATTAACGAAATAAAGCCAATAGAATAATCCACATCCCAATCGTAAATACCTATATTTCAAACATTTAAAGCAATGGCCCATAATTTGAATAAATGGATTTGTAAAATATCCAGGCTTAGCGGTGATCCAAATGCGGTGATTATCGAAGCTGCTTTAAATAATTAAAATTTAATCTAATAAAAAAGCTATGAGTACTATTAAAGTAAAAGACGGAACTGAAATTTATTACAAAGATTGGGGTACAGGACAGCCAATCGTATTTCATCATGGATGGCCATTATCGGGAGATGACTGGGATACACAAATGATGTTTTTCCTTAAACAGGGATACCGTGTCATTGCACACGATCGCCGTGGACATGGCCGTTCTGGACAAAGTGCAAATGGCAACGATATGGACACTTATGTTGCCGATATTGCAGAGCTTACAGCAGCCCTCGATTTAAAAGATGCCATTCACATTGGTCACTCAACCGGTGGTGGCGAAGTTATCCGTTATGTGGCAAAACATGGCAAAGGCCGCGTTGCAAAAGCGGTATTAATTAGTGCAGTAACACCGATAATGATTCAAAACGAAAACAATCCGGAAGGCGTGCCAATGTCGATATTTGATGAAATCCGTCAAGGTACCGGTTTTACAAGAGCACAATATTTCTACGATTTTCCTGTGGCATTTTATGGCTGGAACCGCGAAGGTAAAACAGTTCAGGAAGGCATTAAACACAACTGGTGGCGCCAGGGCATGATGGGTTCTGTATTGGCACATTATGAAGGTATTAAAGCATTTTCAGAATCTGATTTTACTGAAGATTTAAAAAGTGTAGAAATTCCGGTATTGGTTTTACATGGTGAAGACGATCAGATTGTTCCTTTTAACCAGGCACCAAGAGCAGCGAAGCTTTTACCAAACGGAAAATTGATTTCTTATCCGGGTTTCCCTCACGGTATGCCAACTACGGAAGCAGAAACGATTAATAAAGATCTTTTAGCGTTTATTAAATCGTAAGTTTTTTTAAACAAAACTGTCATATTGAGCTTGTCGAAATGCCTTGTAAATTAGTTAAAAAAGTCCTTCGGCAGGCTCAGGGTGACAGATAACGCTTCAGTCCAAATAACGACTCATCTCAATTTATCTTAATTCAAGACGAGAAATCGCTAAAAATCTTGCGTCATTCCCAACTTGATTGGGAATCGTAATGCTTTAGCAGGTTATATTAAGATTCCCACCTGCGCGGGAAAGACGACCGTTTTAGGGATTTTTGCAATTAAGTTTGTAGATATGCCTTTAAATTAGTTAAATAGGTCCGTCGGCAGGCTCAGGATGAAAGATTTTGATAGAAAATTGTGTTAAAAATAAAACATAAGTTGGGTATCCACCACAACCTATGTTTTTACCAAATTTAAATTAGCTTTTGATGAGTATAAACCTCACCTAAGCTTATTATGACCGGTCCACACCGGGTATCTTATCCATAAATTGTTTATACCGGTATTCGATACAAGTTCCCCAATTTATGTACTCTTGTTAGCAAAGCACCTTCCTACCTGGTATTGCCTTCAGTTTTATAATGTACTTTAGGAAAATCTTTTTGCGCCTGTTTAAACTGAAGATCGTATTCAATCGGCCAGCCAAAAGCTTTTTCTGCAACCAATTGTAGGTTAACTCCAGCTGCACCGCTCCAGAAATGAATAAACTCCCCAAAATTTAAATCCCTGATAAAACGTCCGTTTTTATTTTTAGGGAAATTTAAAGCCAGCACTTCGAAATACCTGTTCAATACTTTTCCTTCACCATAATTGCTATAAATAGGAAAGAACCAGTTTTTAAACCACTGCGTTCCCGGCCTCGGAAAGTCGTCGTACTGGCTTTGCATCTGTGTAAACACCCTATTGGCTTCATCAGCCATTCCTATATTTTTAAGTACATCATAATTAAAAATCTCCATAAACTTACTATCTCCCCAGAGTACATCAGAAGGCGATCCTTTAGTGCCATGACTGGCACTGGTCACAATATGACCCATCTCATGTATCGGCATGCCAATCTGCTCTCCGCCTGGATTATCCCATTGCCCCAAACCACAATCGATAACGTTACGATAATCATGACTGGCATCAAAAAATGGTGATGGATGGCCACCACCATAATCTTTACCCATGGCGCGGTGCAAAATCACATACAGTTTCGGATCAGGCCCAAAATTTCCATAATTATGTTTAACGTATGCCCAACAATTGGCCATTACCGAAACAGGCCATTTAATGTTTACCGGCATATTTTTATCGTAAAAAACAGCCACATCAGCATTGCTTGCTACCAGTTTAAGCTCTTCATGGTGTTCAAACCAATGTTCTTTCCAAACAGAATCGGGAGTACTTGTTGCTTTATTAAATTGATCCTTAATCTGCGATTCAGACCTTGAAACCAGTCCCAATAATAAAATTGGGACCAGCACATAAATTATTGTTTTATTCTTATTCATCATTTACATTATTCTTCCATTTTACCAGAGCGAACCTATTTGTTCCAGAAAGTAACCTCACTGATGTTGCTGTAATAGGCATCTCCACTGGCTACCTGAATCACCCGGATCCGGATATACCGTATTGCAGGCAAACCATCAGGGAGGCTTACTTTAAATGGGGCCGATCCATCATCCGAACGTTCTACAGTTTTAAGCAACGTCCACCCTCTTCCTTTAGATTCTGCGGTCCAGCCTGGCGAATTACCTGGCGACTGCGTTTCTGCTCCTGTAAGATTTGCAATTCCCCAGATCTCAAATTTAGTGGGGTTATTGTAGCCGTTGCGCCCAATAATTTCGAACTGTGCGAGGTTGTTTATCGGTTTACCCATATCAAAAGTAAAGTGATGTGGAAGCGGAGTTTGATCGTCGCTATGGAAAATATCCGGATAATCTGTTGGTGTTTTATTTCCATTCCACAGTTGAGATAATGTGGTTTCATCCGAATAGGTGCCAACATCATTGGCGAGTTTTAGCGGGCGGAAGAGCGATTTATCTACAGGTATTAAGATATTGCTCAAAGAATCATAATCTGCTGTATAAAAGGTATCAATTGCCGATTTAACAGGGATATATGCTGATTTAAAATAAATCTTTGTTCCGGTTTTGTAGTCGGCCAGCCTGATCGAATTTTCATCCGGACTTAATGAGATTTTATGGATTGTTCCATCTTTGTAAGTGTATTTTATTTCTGTTGCAATGTTAATGGTATCGGGCTTTTCAAAGTGAAGCGTAATGCCTGTATCATCCAGCTGATAAGGATCTGCTGAAACCAGAAACCTGTTGGTTAAACTGGCTTTGTAACTATCGCCATAAATTTTTATGTTACTGATTTGAACAGGCACCGATTTATTGCCCGCTTTATCGTAAGAGTAAATGGTGAAAGAATAGTTATACTCTACCAGTTTAGGAATAATTACCGATACATCAGTAATGTTCCGATCTGGTGCTTTCATTTCCAAAGAATCAGCAAAATTGTTCCAAAAAATTCTGTAATGGGTAACACTCGGATCAGGACTTGCTTTCCAATTGAGTTTAACCCTGTAATTTCCTGGTGCTGCACCAACCTTACCCGCAAAGCCGGGATAGATCCTTTCTTTTCCGTCGAGGTATTTTCTGTAGTCGAGCGCATCTTTACTACAGCCACAAAGCACTGCAATGGCCATAAAAACCATTAAAATGCCATTTATATGTTTAGTTGTCATCTTCTTTAATTTTTAATTGGTGTTTCCCCAAAAAGATAATTCCATTACGTGTGCAAAATCTGCATTGCCCCACGTAGTGTTAACAGCCAGCCTGATAAACCTCACTTTCGGTATATCCAAAGCGATATTAAACTCAAAGCCAGCTTTTACAGCTGCAAGATCAAGAGGTGTGGTTTGCCCTGGTGCATTGCCTGATGGCGGAGGCGGACAGGTAAAATTGCCAAGATTAATCCAATCGCCAACTACAGTACCTTTTGCTGATGTTACAGGTAAATCGATATCTGCCGGTGCGGTTTTGGCCGATCCCCAGAGTGTCCACCCTTTAGGGTTACCATGGTTATAGGAGTAATCGTTTCCATAGGCTTCACCCCTTTCCCACAATTTATAGCGGCTAAGCTTGGTGAGCACGCCCATATCGAAAGTACAGAGTTGTAATGGTTTTCCATAACCAGCTTCAGTATGCCACCCTGGGTCGGTGGTATTATTGTCCCACAGCCTCGTTGTATTCCAACCCAGGCCAGTTGCCCCAAGTGGAGAATCTGAAGGTAACCTATATTCGCTAAACTGAGCTTTTGGCACCATAATTTCAAATATTGGGCTGATGGATTTATATAAGGTATCGGATATATTTCCCCACCTATCGGTTACGTATACGCCAAAATCTCGTTTTAAGGTATCAAATCCCCTTACACTAAAATTAATGCTTTCGGCTTCGGTATAAAACTGCTCAATCGGCAGCATTTTTCCCGTTGTTTTATCGTTGGAGATCACAATAACACCAATTGCTTTTTTAGCAGGATTACTGGCTGTTACATTTACACCGCCAAAATCGGCCTGGAGCTGAACGGTTGGGTAAACCGACAGGTAAGATGGTGTTGCAGGATGTACGCGCACCTGAATTGGATCACTTTTCACATTTGCACGCGATACTGCGTAAAGTGTAACATCATAATCGCCGCTTTTTTCAAAACCTTCTACCTTAATTGTGTCGCTATAGTAGGAAGATTTGCTTTGCCTCACCGTTCGCGCATTGATCCGGTATTCTGCCTGTACATAAAGCAGGTTTTCAGAATTGGGTAGTTTATAAGAAATTACTGCGGCACCGGCCAGGTTATCTACTTTTACTCCGGTAAGTGCACCGGGTTTTGTCATATCATTTGATACTACATCATTAAAACCTTCACTTTCCTTACAGGAATTAAGCGAGAAGGCTAACAGTAACAGTGCAAGAAATTGCAAGCTGCTAAGCCGGTTATATATTTTTGAGCTAATTTTCATCATCGTATGTTTAAAATTTACCAATAAGGATTTTGAACCAGGTTTGGATTAACAATCAGGTCGTTGTACTTAAGCGGCCATAAATAATCTTTTAAACCAAATACCGGGATTACAAGATTGCGCTGGCGGTAATAACCTTCTGGTGTGGCATCCTGAATATTCCAGCCCTGAAGCGGTTTGCTTAATACCTCCTGCATCACTTTCCAACGGCGTAAATCCCACCCAATTCTACCTTCGAAACACAGTTCAATGCGCCGTTCCTGCTGGATAATTGAACGCAAACCATCTTTACTTGATGCTTTGCCCGGATTAACCGAATACTGCGCCCAGGATTCTTTAACACCTTTTAAACCTGCACGTGTACGTACTTTATCGATATAAGTATACACATCGGCCGTAGGGCCATTTACTTCATTAAGTGTTTCTGCGTAAAGCAGGTAAAGTGCGGCCAACCTGATTAATGGCACCCTAAAGCTTGCCTGGGTTACCTCAGTACCAAAAACCGACTGGTAATTAACGAGTTTACTTGGCCAGTAGCCTGATACGTTTACCCTGATATTATCTTTCGGCCCAGCCAATGAAGTTCCACCACGGGCCTGCACATACAGCATATTTTCAGGATCTGTTTGTCCGTTCCCAAAAAAACAGCTTCCATCAAAAGATAAATCCGCATAAAAACGGGGTTCCCTATCCATGTGCATTTTGATGGTTTGATAGCCACTTTTTAAATAATATTTGCTTTCGGCAGGTGCCGCAGCAACAGCATAACGGCCCCGGTAATCGTAACTTGCATCTTCTGCCATCGGCACTCCATTTTTAGAATAAAACAGTTCTGCCATCCCGATAGGTACGGCAAAATTGCCTGGTGCACCACCCATATTTTGTACCATGGCATTGGTAAGCCTAGGCATAGCCATCGATTGGAGTCCGAATTCGGTGTTAAGGGCCCAAATTACTTCCGGATTTTTCTCCCAGTTTTCGGTAATGCTCTGCCTGATATCCATAACCGTTTTTAATGGCGCTGGTATAGTTGGAAGATTGCCTGGAGAAGTAAAACGGTAAAGTGAAAGATTGCTTTCTTCGCATGATTTTACTGCAGCCTGGCAGGCAAGCATGGCTTTGTTCCATTTTTCGGCACTATAAGCAGCCGGAAACAGGTTAATCCCATCATTATCCTTAAAACCAGTATAATCGGGGTTGCCGTTAAAAAACGGACTTGCCTGTGTGGTAAGCACTTCTGCCTTAACTGATAAAGCAATATTTTGCGTAATGCGGCCTAAACTCCTTGCAGGATCCTGAATGGTGCGTGGAAGATCGGGTGTGGCCTCATCCAATAATGATACGATATAGGCAAAAGCTTCATCAACAGGTGCACGTTTTATTCTTACATCTTCAGTACCGGCATCAATAGGCAAATTCTCTTTAATTAAAGGAACCGGGCCATACATCCTCAACAGGTAAAAGTGATAATAAGCTTTTAAAAACTTTACCTCAGCAATCCAGCGGTTGCGTTCAAATTGAGGCAGGTCTTTTGGTCGGTTAATATTCTCCAGAAATATATTACACCTCCTAATGGCTTTAAAAATCGGCTGCCCAAGTTGCTCACCATCCCAGTAATTTAAAGATGGATTATCAGTACTTTGCACCCCTCTAATCAGGTGGAAACCTTGCTCAGCATCTCTGCTACCCAATGTGGCTTCGGTTAAAGTGTTGGGGAAATAAATTTCGCCTGAGGAGGTAAAAGCCGCATCGGTATTTGAGGGGCCCATGTTCTGTATGGTAGAGTAACAGGTAAAAAGGTAATTTTCGGCCTCATTTCTGTTTCTAAAAGCATAATCGATAGTGGCCACATTATCTGGTGTTACATCCAGGTATTTCTTGCAGGATACGGTTGTTCCCGTAACCACTGCAATGAGTAGGAGAAGTTTGATGTTAAATTTCATTACAGGTGCGCTTATAAGTTTACGTTGATTCCAATATTGTACACTTTCTGGATCGGGTAGCTAAAGCCGTTTGAAGCCAACTCCGGATCCCAATCTTTAAACCTGCTCCAGGTAAATGGATTTAAGGCATTAAAATAAATCCGGCAATTGGATAAGAATGCTTTTTTGGCCAACTTTTCTGGCAAGGTATAACCTATCTCTATTGATTTTAACCTGATAAATGCACCATCACGCATCCACCACGAACTGGTTTGCAGGTTGTTGCTGATCTCGGAAGAAGTGGTTCCCAAACGGGGATACTTGGCATAAAGATTCTGATTTTCCTCTGTCCAATGGCTATCGGCAAATTGTTGCAATACCTGTCTGTTTTCGAGAAAGGGACTAACCTGAGATGGATCAATAAAAAAACTTGTACGGCCTACGCCTTGAAAGAACAAGGAAAGATCGATCTTTTTAAATCCCATTGAAAGGCCTGCACCATACACAATTTCGGGTGTAGCCGGCAACCCTAAAAAAACCTGATCGGCTTCGGTTATCTTGCCATCATTATTTACGTCGGTATATTTAATATCACCTCCCTTTGGCGCAGAAGCACCTGCTCCAAAAAGCTGTGTTGGCGAAGCAGCCGCCTCCTGGTCATCAACAAATAAACGCTCGGCAATGTAACCCCACCTTACACCGATTTTCTGGCCCGAAAGTATTCTCCATGGTTCTTTATATGCAGGTTGCTCGTATTGACCGTATTTATTTTGCGAAAAGGTAAAGTTTGTTCTGCCCGACATCCAAAAGCCTCCTCTGAAGGTTTTACTATAATCAGCAGAAAAATCAATTCCGCGCGAATCAGCAGTGCCAAGGTTTGCACTCACACCCGATTCTAACCCCATACTGGTAGGGATAGATGCACGTTGCATTAAAATATTGTAACGGTGTTGTTTGTATACTTCGGCAATAATGTTTAAACTTTTAAACAGGCTAATCTCAAGTCCGATATTCGTTTGCCTAGAAGTTTCCCAGGTTACCGCGTCATTTGCGTAATTGGTAATGCTTACACCTGGCCTGCTTACCCCATTGTTTTGACCAAAAAAGGCAGGATTGCCCCCGTTAAGGTTTACATTAGACAGGTAGAAGAAACGTTGTGCACCAATGGCATCGTTACCTACCAAACCATAACTCGCGCGTAATTTAAGTTTATTAACCGCTCCTTTTAAACCGCCATCCCAAAATTTCTCATTCGAGATTACCCATGAACCGCCAATTGTTGGGAAGAAACCAAACCTGTTTTTATCTGCAAAGCGTTCCGATCCGTTGTAGCCAAAATTAAATTCGGCAAAGTAGCGGTTATCATAAGCGTAACCTAACCTGCCCGATAAACCAACATTCCGGTAAGGAAGTGAATACTGCAAACTGGATAAATTGGTTGCAGGATCGATGGCATTGGCATAAAGACGCTGCTGCCTGGTTGCAATTAATGTGCTGCTAATGTTGTGTTTGCTGCCTATCTGTCGCGAATAATCCAATACGCCCTGCATGTACACAAAAGTATTGATATCCTTAAAACCGGGATCAAAACTCAAGTACTCTGAAGCCTGCCCCGGCTGGTTATTGATCCAGTTAAGCGTATATTGATTGCTCACCCGATCATAAGAAGCTATATTATAAAAAAACGGCGAATATTGCCTCGTTAAATCAAAGTAAGAATACCTGTTGGTATTAAACATTCCTTTAAAGGATAAACCTTTTGTAAGGAAGTTAAGATCCTGATTAAGTTCTAATTGTGCCGACATTCTTGACCTGGAGAAAGATTTATAGCCTTTCATCATATCTGCATATGGATTGGAAAAACCAACTGTGTTTCCGGTACCCTCAGTTGAACTGTTGCCGAAAAGAATGTGTGTATCAATACCCAATGATGGATCTGCAGGAAAAAATGCAGGAAACAATACCGGACTGGTATGAAGTGCTTTTTTATACAGATCGGCAGAGAAAGAGCCGTCGTCGGTTATAGGGCCGTTGTACTCATCAAAAGTACCCGAAAGCCTTAAAACCACCTCAGTAGTAGGTGTAACATTGATGTTGACGTTAGAACGGAGCTGATAGTTTTCTAGCTTTACATTATTGTTAAAATTATTTACCGGACTAACTTTTAATATCCCGTTATCGCGGTTGTAAGAAGTACCAATGTAGTACCTGGCAATTTTGCCGCCGCCGCTTACGCTACCGTTAAGCCTTTGGTTGTTGGTACTTTGTTTAAAAAGTTCATCAATCCAGTTTACAGCAGGATATACATATCTGTTGCTTCCCGGTGCACCACTTAAAGTTTGCTCACGGTTGTAAATATCGTTTTGGCTAAACCTGGGTACACCTAAGGGGTTCCTTGTGGTAATGGCCTCGTTATACATTTTCATAAAAGTGATGGGATCGACAATTTTTAGGTTTTGCGTAGCCTGCGAAATCGAGTTTTCGAAACGTACGTTTACTTTTGCATTGCCTTCTACACCTTCTTTTGTGGTTACCAATATTACGCCGTTAGCCCCCCTTGCGCCATATAAAGCCGTGGCACTGGCATCTTTTAAGATGGAGAAACTGGCAATATCATCAACCTGTAACCTCGCCAGATCGGTTGGGGTAAGTTCTACGTTATCTACCAAAATCAAGGGATCTTGTTTGTAACCGAATGTGGTAACGCCACGGATAAAAAAGGTTGAATTATCAAGCCCTGGCTGGCCGCTGCGTTGGTAAGCCACTACCCCGGCAATTTGCCCGGCCATGGCATTGGTGAGGTTACTGGAAGGGATTTTAAGTTTAGAAGGTGTAATGCTGGTTACAGATCCTACCATGGCTTCTCTACGCTCCTTTTTGCCAAAGGCTGTAACCACCACATCCGTAAGGTTGTTATCATCAGATTGAAGAACGAGATCTACTTTTAAATTTTGGGCATCTGCAATAAAAGTAATCTGCTTAAAACCTACCGATGATACTACAACTGTAGATTTGGCTGTAACGTTGAGTGCAAATTTACCATTGGCATCGGTAATTGTTCCGGCACCTCCCTGGCTTTTAACCTGAAGGCTCACCCCTGGAATACCCAAACCGAGTGAATCTTTAACAGTTCCGGTAATTTTGATTGTTGCGCCCTGTTGCGCATGTATGGGGCTGCCCAAGAGCAGTAAACAGACACTAAATACTGAAAACAGTACCCAGAGATTCCCCAGATAAGGCAAATGCCTTACCCTAGCAGTAAAATTTTGGTTCATAAAGTTTGGTTGGTTTATGTTAGGATTGTTTCAAAAAATGCTTGTAGATATGTTTTGGAGTAGTTAATTCCCACCTGTACCTGGCAAACAAGGGCAGTTAATAAATTAGCCGGGCCAAAACTGAACCGGCTAACCTATATCTTATTTTCTTTCGTTAAATACACCTACTTCGGCAATAGCAGGCGGGCTGTCGAAATTGGTAATGCTTACCTTTATTTTTTCGCACCAAATGCGCTCAAACCTAAAAATACATACCTTTTTTTCTCCTTCGTTTTTAGCAGCTAAAGCATTCCATTTACCATTTGCATAATACTGCAAAGTGTAGGTGGCTTTACGGTTATTACCGGCGGTTAAAACCACCATATTGCAAGGAACTGCTTTTTCGAAATTTAACTCATACCAGGGAGATTTTACAGTTGGATTTGAAGACCAGCTCGAACCGAAATCGTCATCATTGGCAAAATCCATAATGTTCATATCATCGCTCCAGCTGCTATTACTTTTTACATGTTTGGCAATGTTGCTCGAAATAATTGGCGCAGCATAAGCCGGTATGCGCGGAAGATCGGTAGGTTTTTTATAAATCTGCCCCATTTCTTTAAGTGCCGCCAAAGCATTATCATCAATCAGCCCGTTTTTGCCAGGAGCTACGTTAAGAATAAAATTGCAATAGGCACCGTTGTAAGGAATGATGAATTTGTTTACCAGCTCGGGTACACTTTTTACAGGTGTAGTAGGGAAAGATGTTTTCCAGAACCAATTGGCCTGAAGCGGTAAACAGGCAAGTGCCGGAAGTTTGTTGTTCTCTTTAGAAATAAACTGGCCTGCACCTTGTTCATACGATTTGATATCGGTATAAAACAATGCCTGTGTAGGATATTTTGCTGCATTCAAATCCATCACCAAACAGTTTGGCTGCAATGATTTAATTAGGTAATAAATGTCTTCAAAAGGTACCTGGTCATAAGAAATACGCGACCATGGTGCATCCCATCCATCAATAATCAGTGCTGTAATTTCGCCATAATTGGTAAGCAGTTCGGTAAGCTGATCTTTGATCATTTTAACGTTTGCAGGAGTTATCTGGTTGGGACGGATGCCATGATGGGTATCCAATATAGAATAGTATAACATTACCTTCAATCCATTTTTACGGAAAGCCTCCGTATATTCTTTTACCACATCGCGCTTAAGCGGCGTATTCATTACATTATATGCAGTTGTTTTGGTATTCCAGATCGGGAAACCGCTGTGGTGTTTAGTGGTTAAGCAACCATAAGTCATGTTTGCAGATTTTGCCGCTTTTGCCCATTGGTCAGCGTCGAGTTTTGGTGATTGAAACAGGGAAAGATCTGCATCAGGGTCCGACCAATCCTGATCCATAAAAGTTGGCATTCCATAATGGATAAACATGCCCAAACCAAGGTCTACAAAATCTTGCTGAAGCTCGGGTAATGGTTTATTGGCTGATTTTTGCTGGGCCATTGCCGGGTAAATAGCTGTCGTACCCGAAACGATAAGTAATAATGATAAAATCCTTTTAAAGGTCATTTCTCTGTTTTTTGGTTCTTGTATTTGTGTTAGTTGTTTAGAAAGATGTACTGGTGTACAGCTGGTTATCAATTTCAATCGCCTAATTAAAATGTGGTTGATGCACACCACCCAACTTTCATTATTCAAAGCTACATCCCACATCAAAGAAATTTGTCGAACGAAACCGTAACAGAAACCTAACAAAAGCTTAACGTTATGGTATTTATGAAATAATACGTCTATTTTTAATGGATAAAATGAAAGATCGTATATATAAGTCGGTAGTTTTGGTCAGCTTTCTGATATTGCTGCTGGTACAGCTCAGATTAACCTATAATTCTTATGTACTTAGAGACAGGGATTATAGTTTAAAGGAAAAAACGCTGATTAACGATGAATACGGACGCAGTATATCAGAAGATAAGGTGTATACCGGCGGTGGAAAGATTATCGACTCCATCCTCGCCAAAAATATGCCTGCGCTCAAACAAGCCTACCTAAATAACCGAAAAGAATTTGTTAAACTATCGCAACGGGTAAGCAATACACTGTTAAAAGATCTTCGGCAGCAAAGCACTATGGACAGTGTTTTCCAATCGATTGTTAAACGGAACGGCTTGGATAGCAACTTGCAATACCTCCTCACTTTTCAGCAAATCGAAATAAACTTCGACAATAAAATTGGTAACATTACCATATTCGATAACAATAGCCAAACTGATTTTAAAGCCAGGGAAAAAACGCCATATGGGGTAATTATCGACGGCACATTAACGGATCCAAATATCCAGAACAGGGTAACCAATCTTTCGGTTAGCGGCAAACTGGTTTACGATTACAGAATTACCTTTAATCTTTTTGTTGATCCTCCGGGCCGTACCTTAAAAGTGGCCTATCAAATGTTGCCTACATTTTCACTCGTTGCCTTGTGCATTATCATTATAGTGGGCATAAATTATTATACCTACATCAGCTGGATGCGGCAGAAAAAAGAGACCGATGTTAAATCTGATTTCCTGAATAGCATAAAGCACGAATTTAATACGCCCATAACCACCATTTTGGTGGCCAGTAAAAGTTTGCACGAAGATGAGGTACTGAATGACCGTACCCGCGTTAACACACTTGTAAATATTGTAGAAAGGCAGGCCCGGAGGCTCCATTCGCACATTAACCAAATGCTGGAGATTTCGGAAATTAACAACAACATCCACCTCGAAGAAACAGACCTTAATTATGCTGTACTTACACTGGTAAACGATTATAAAATAAAAGTGCAATCGCCAGATAGCCTTACCTTTGATCCTCATGGTTCGGAAATACTGATTATGATGGATCCTTTTGTGTTTACAACCATGCTGCAAAATATTTTGGATAACGCTTTTAAACACAACCAAAGTGAGGTAAAAATGACTGTGCTTTTTATTACCACCAATAAAGATGGTTACACCCTTCATATTAAAGATAACGGGAAAGGAATTGAAGAGGCAACCAAAGAAAAAATATTCGATAAATTTTACCGTGCAGGCAAAGATAATACGGTTTCGGGCCTTGGGCTTGGCTTATACTATGTTAAACAATGCCTTGATATTCATGGCTGGCAAATCAGCATACGATCAACACCAGGAAAAGGAACTGAATTTTTGGTGCATATCCCTGCTGAACAAGCCACAAATAATGCAAATCAATAATCCAACAAATTATGCTGTATGATATTGTAATAATTGAAGATGAAATAGACCTGGGCAACGTAATTTCCGAGTACCTGAAGTTAAGGGGCTTTAGTGTACTTTGGTTTAAAACTGCTACAGCGGCATTGGATTATTATAGTGCAAACCAACTTGATAATAAACTGGTGATTGTTGATGTACAGCTACCGGATATGAATGGTTTTGACCTGGCCACAGATATGGTAAAGATGAACCCAAGCCAGCCCTTTTTCTTTCTTACTGCACACAATGAAAAGCAAGACAGGATAAGGGGATTAAAAATTGGTGCGATAGATTATATATCGAAGCCATTCGAAATTGAAGAATTGGTTTTACGGATTGGGAATATCATTAATAAATTTTCGTGTAATGTAAAACCACCGGCTCCCGCTAAACCGGGTTTTATTAATGTAGGCGATATCAGATATCAAAAAGACCAGCTTTTTGTGATGATGCCAGATGGCAGGGAGGTATCATTAACGGTAAGAGAATCGGAAGTATTAGACCGTTTGGCGGGTAATATTAACCAGGTGGTTAAAAAGAAAGATATATTATTGGCCCTGTGGGGAAATGATGATTATTTTAACGGCAAAAGCCTGGAAGTGTTTATTTCGAGGTTACGCAGACTTTTTAAGGCCTCGGAGCAGGTAAGCATCGAAAATGTTTATGGATTAGGCTATATTTTGAAAGTGAAATGATGTAATTTCGATTAGTTCTCCAACATACGTATAAATACTATATAGCCTATATTGTGCTCGTTTGTAACGAGGATTGTCGAGATTCGCATTTCTAATGCGATCAGATAAACCACCCAATGCCTACATAGTCCTCGTTTGTAACAAGGATTGTCGAGATTCGCATTTCTAATGCGATCAGATAAACTACCTAATGGCTACATAGTCCTCGTTTGTAACGAGGATTGTCGAGATTCGCATTTCTAATGCGATCAGATAAACCACCTAATGGTTGGTGTCTCACCGACCATAAATTTCCCCTAAATAGCCTATATAGTCCTCCTTTACAACGAGGAATTTCAAGATTCCCATTTCGAATGCGATGAGTAAATTCACGCACCTGCCCTATCCATAAATTCAACTTGGATCATTAACTTTGCTTACCCCACAAATGTAAATATGAAATGGATTACCCGCGAACATCCGAAAATTGACCGGATTGCCTGTCCCTGGCTCATCAGGCGTTTTATCGATCGGGAGGCAGAAATAATTTATGTACCGGCAGATCAGGTGATGATTAAAGCAGAAGAACTCGGGGCCACACCTTTCGATATGCCGGGTGTAGAATACACACATTACAATGATCAGTGTACATTTGATTATTTTATTAAAAAGCACCAGTTAAAAGATGTGGCGCTTGATCGCATTGCAGCAATTGTTCGTGGTGCAGATACCGATCGGCATGATTTTGCGCCACAATCAGCAGGACTCGAAGCTGTATTTTCAGGCTTGGCCTACCACAGTACAAACGACCACGACTTGCTTACTTTGGGTATGCAGATTTACGATGGTTTGTATAGCTGGGCTAAACACCTCTACCACAAAAAACACACACAAGCCGGACCAGTTGAACAGATGTTGCTGGAAATATATACCAAATACCTAAGGGAAAACAAAGGAAAAAAAGCTCCTGCATGGGCCAACGAACTCAGAAACATGATTCAAGACCAGATGGACACCAACATGACCTTAAGCTTACAACAGGCATCAAATGAACTGGAAATTAATCCTGCCTATTTATCAAGAGAATTTTCAAAATACTTCGATAACCTATCTTTTGGAGACTATATCCGAAAAATGCGCATTGAAAAGGCCATGCTGTTGATAGAAACTACATCTTACTCATTAACAGAGGTTGCTTACCTAACAGGATTTTCAGACCAAAGCCACTTTAACCGGATTTTTAAAAAACAGACAGGAGAAAATCCGTCCGTTTACAGAAAAAAGCACCAAAAAAGTAAAATGGATACAAATAGTTAAATCCATACAATTTTAAGGTTTTGCGAATAAGCAATATTGTAACGAAATACAATTTGCTTGATGAGAGAAGAAACAGCTAAAACCAAACCACTGTATTCGCTAGCCGAAATTACGACCTATTTCCTGAAACTGGGTACCTGGGGATTTGGCGGTCCGGTTGCACTTGTAGGTTATATGCAGCGCGATTTGGTGGCGCAAAAAGGCTGGCTAACAGAAGACGAATACAAAGAAGGATTGGCATTAGCGCAACTGGCACCGGGGCCACTCGCTGCTCAGCTGGGTATTTATATTGGCTTTGTACATTATGGCTTATTGGGGGCCACTTTAACAGGATTGGCTTTTGTACTGCCCTCATTTATAATGGTTGTTTTACTGGGCATGGCCTATCAGTTATATGGGGGCCTGGCATGGATGCAAGCTGTATTTTATGGCGTTGGTGCAGCAGTAATTGGCATCATCAGCATGAGTGCCTATAAACTAACCGTTAAATCCATCAGCAAATTCGAAGTTAACGCCATAAAATCCAAATGGCTTTTATGGGTATTTTACATCCTAGGGATGGTAATCACAGTGATTACCGAAAAAGAAGAAATTTTATTATTTATAGGTTGCGGCATCATATACATGGTTGTTAAAGCCCCGCCAAAATGGATCAAAAGGCCTTCAACGCTTTCTTCTGGAATCCTGTTAAGTACAAGTTTTTGGCATTACGACAGCAAAACTTTACAAGAAATTGGTTGGTTTTTCGCCAAGGCAGGAGCTTTCGTATTTGGTAGTGGCCTGGCTATTGTGCCCTTTTTACACAGTGGAGTTGTAAAGGAATTTGGTTGGCTAACAGAAACTCAGTTTGTAGATGCTGTTGCTGTTGCCATGATTACTCCTGGCCCGGTTGTAATCACTGTTGGCTTTATCGGATATCTTGTTGCTGGCTTCCCTGGAGCATGTGTGGCAGCCCTTGCAACATTTCTACCCTGCTATCTATTTACCATAGCATTAGCACCTTCCTTTAAAAGGATTGCAAAAAATATCAGCATTAAAGCATTTGTAGAAGGCATTACCGCAGCGGTAATTGGTGCGCTGGTGGGTTCGGTTGTTGTAATTGCTGCACGCTCGATAAAGGATATTCCAACTGCATTGATCGCCATAGCAGCAATAGTTGCCCTTATTTACATCAAGAAATTGCAAGAACCCTATATTATTGGTGTTGCGGCAATATTAGGCTTATTAATCAAATTCATTTAAATCATCATATATGCACCACATTTTCTCACGATCATTTATAATCAGCAATACATTAATCTTGCTTTTCACCATTACACTAAATTTATCAATTAAGGCACAACAGACGGCTCAAACTTCAATTTACCCTAAAGTAACCGGTTATTTCAGCTTGCTCCACCCGATCGGATCATTAGACAAAAATGGATTTCACGATAACTTTTCGAATGTATACACACTCGCATTCCCATTTGGAATAAACATTTTAAAGAGCGACAAATTTGGCGTTAGCTTTGAGATAGCACCCAATATCCGTACGGAGCATAATATTTCTAAAGTAAGTTCGGTTTTGTTTCACCCGGGTGCAATGTTTCGCTTTAAACATGGATTTACATTTATTGGCCGTGTGGCATTCGAAACCAATGGCCGTTATGGCTTTACTCCGGTTTTTAACCAGGTAATAAAAAAAGGAAAGAATGTAAATTTATACGCAGCCCTACCTTTTCCTGTCCGGTTTGGTAACGATCAGGCGGCATCACTTTCTACAGGTTTGCAATTGGGAGTTAGTTTTTAAATTATTAGGATGTAGATTTTTGAAGCCTTTAAAGAGGTGGAATTGTTAAAGCATCAGCAATAATATAATTCCGTAAATTCGCTAATCAAAACAAAATGCAGAAATTGTTAATGTTTCCATAAAAGTAAGGCCATAAGCATCACACTGAGCACAAGAATAAAAAGTAATATACCTTTCGGAAATTTATCGTCGCTCATTCCACTTGCCTTTTTAGCTGAGGTTATCAAAGTATTATTCTGATCCTGCATCATTATAAAATTATGGTAAAGCAAATTTGACTGTGATTAGCAGAAAAAGATTAATAGCCACTGAATTTAAAATTCGAGGCAATGCCTGTTACGCATAAAGGTTGCTTAGTAACTTTCAAAAATGGTATAAACTTAATCCCTAGCATTTAAAATGCAAGAGTCAAAAAATTAGTCTTATAACCTGGCAATTGTAGTAAGATTCCCGCATGCGCGAGAATGACCAGCATAGTAGGGAAAACGACAAAACTATACCCCCTCCGGATCAAACTCTACAATCCATTCAATACCAAATTTATCTCTAAACATCCCCGCATAAGTACCCCATGGACTATCGCCAATCGGCCCTTCCACTTCCCCACCAACTGATAATCCATTAAATATTTTATCTGCTTCTTCCGTACTTTCGGCACTCACGTATATTTTAGAACGGTTTTCATTTTCATTTACCGGCCCCATAAACCCGGGAACATCGTTCGCAATCAATACATTATTTTTACCAAGCGGCAAGCCGATGTACATTATTTTATTTGCTTCTTCTTCCGCTACCTGAAAATCAGGACCTGATAAGTCTTTAAAACGGATGACTTTGGTAAACTCCCCGCCAAAAACTAATTTATAAAAAGTAAATGCTTCTTCGGCATTGCCATTGAAGTTGATCCAGGGATTAATTGCTCTCATAATTGCTTATTTTATTTCGTGTAATTTCTAAACTAAAATAATGATTGACAATTAGATTTTATAAAAATAATGCCTAACATTTTAATGATGGCCAAAATTAATTTATGGAATAATATTATTTGTCAAAGAATCAGAACGCTAAAATGTTTAACATAACTAAACTTTTAATTAAAATGTTTAGCTTAAATAAACAATATATTGTAATTTCATCATGGCTTTTTATAATGACTAAAAATTACATGATGCTATTTATTGCCTTCCTTTTAATTCTATTAAACAAACCATATAGAACGTTAATACCTAACTCTATTATTAATAACGCTTAATTACGCGCTAATATGTTTCGGAAACTGCATATCATCCTAAGTGCTGTACTTTTCTTTATAGTTATTCCAAATTTATTTCTTCATGCGCAAATTCCTGCCGTTAAGTTTATTGATGTTAATAGTGGCATACCCAATAATGATGTAACGACTATTTACCAGGATAATCGTGGATTAATGTGGATTGGTACTTATGATGGTTTAACCCGATATGATGGATATCATTTTATTGTATATCGAAATAATCTTTCGAATCCTAATTCATTGATAAATAACCGCATTAACTGTATAACACAAGATCACCTTAACCAAATATGGATTGGAACACGCAATGGGATTAGTCGATTTAACTATTCCATTAACCAATTTTCTAATATTAATTTCAAAAGTGTTCCCGGCAAGGGCATTCGCCAGTTAAAAGGGAATATAAACGCCATAAAAGAAGATGCTTTACACCATGTGTTCATCGCATCAGAAGTAGAAGGATTATTGACCTATAATTTTGTTTCGAATAAAGCAGAACAGATTCCACTCTATAAGCATAACAATTTAATTAGTTTTAATTACGCTGCATCAGCCATCACCTTAAACAACCAAAATGAATTATGGACGATGGTTAAAAATGTTGGCCTATGTAAATACAACAGCAAAAAAAACAGGCTGGAAGTAAGCAATACGCTGATAACTGAAGCCAGTACAATTGTGGCAGATCACTTGGGCAATATTTGGATAGCGACAGACATGGGGCTGCATCAATATTCACTAACCAGGCAATTGATGTTGCCCGTTATGCTTGCACAAAAGAAAATTAATCACATTAGTCTAGACAGTCAGAACATGCTCTGGATCGCATCTGATGGAAACGGAATTTTCACGATATCACCCGGAGAATGACTACCACGAAAATATGTTTAATAATATAACACTAGGCCGTCGCCTTTTCTAATCTGTTTAGTTTAAACAAACGATAAATGGCATAAATCCCAGGTATCATAGGCAATATTGCTGTCCACATACCTGGAAAATAGTAATTTCCTGTAGCGCCAAGGTAATAATTACTCATATTGACAATTAGATTTCCATGGATAGGAGCAGTAAGCGGATCCAATGTTGTTGCGTCCAGTTGTGGCTTGATGAGCGGAAAGATAAAATGTGAAAACTCCGCTACCCCTGGGCCTATAAAAATAAACCAGGCAACAAAACCAGCAATGGGAACTTTGTAATAAAGACCGAGTGCCGTAAGCGTGTAAATTGTAGGGCCAACCAGAGCAAATACCATCAGGAAACTTTTTTCACTCCATGGAATGCCAAAGAGCCTGCTCATTGCAGGAGCAAAACCCGTAAGGTATTCTTCTATAATATGGATCTGAAGACCTGCAACAGTAAGTAGAAAAAGCGGTAAAATAATTTTTGGGTCTACCGGTTTTTTAAGATAAGTGATATACCAGCAAATCAGGCCGATTAATGCAGATCCACCCACGATAATAACGGGAGGCAATCCGATAGCTAAATAACCCATTACCGGTACAACAAGGGTAAATACAAGTGCAATGACGAGGCTCAGCTTTTGCGGGATAGAGAATTTTGTTTTCATAACATTTAAATTAGTATATCAAAATTAGCCTATCTATGTCATCGAAAATTTATCAAAAGATAAAAAACTATAGTCCAGCCCTGATCCTGCTTAAAGAAACCTGAGTAATACCGAGATAACTGGCCAGGTCGCCGAGACTGATCCGTTGTAGGAGTTCCGGGTTCTCCTTTAAAAAGTTTTCGTAACGCGCAGAAGCCTGCTCTTCCAATATTTCACCAATCCTCGACATCATGTTAACAGAAGCCATGGAAACCAGTTTTCTAAAAAAAGTTTCCATCGCGTGAAAACGCGTGCAAAGCTTATCCATTTCTGTTCGTAAGATACGCGTAATCACCGTATCTTCCAAAGCCACAACTTCGTAGGTAGATGGTTTCTGCGAGAGGTAACTATCCAGAACGGTAAACATCTCCCCTTCGGCAAAGAAACGCATAATAAAAGTACGGTCACTACTTTCAAAGCCCGTTTTAACCAGTCCGCTGTTGATATAATATAGGTACCTACAGGTGGCTCCCTGAACTAATATAGCTTCTCCTTTTTTACAATAAAGGGTTTCTAATTGCCGGGAAAGCATTGCGGCTACATCTTCTTCCAATGCACCGAGATTGTTCACAAAGCCAATAAAATCCTGGCCGGATTGATACTTTTCTATCTCCATATTAACGATTTAGCCTGCAAGGCATCTTTTTGCGTCCGGTATAAATCTATGAGATAAATTTCAGATAATCTGGTCTTAATGTTTTGGGATCTAATTTTAAGTTCCGCTAAAGATGTAGGCTGGTTTTTTATTGTGCCATACCCTAATTTTCACATTCCATGTTCCGTCAGCCTTTTGATCTTTCTTGATTACGGTTGCAGAGATTGTTGCCATAATTAAAACATTAATTTAATCAAACTATTTTTTCCTAAGTTTTTCCTAAGTTTTGGATGAATTTGCATCAAAATTCCTAAGTTTTTCCTAAGTTTTCTAAACTAAATTAATCAAAAAAAGCTGTTGAACCTAATCCTCCAAAATGAGACAAGGCAATACGGATTAGCCTAAAATCGGCCTTTAAAGGCACAAAAAAGCCCTTCAGGCTATCCTGAAGAGCGACTTTTTGTAAGTGGGCCCACCTGGGCTCGAACCAGGGACCAAAAGATTATGAGTCTTCTACTCTAACCAGCTGAGCTATAGGCCCGGAAAAAAGGAATTCCTTTTTTGCGAGTGCAATGTTACAAAATTGAATTGAATTTATGAAAATGTTTTTTGCAATTTTTAATAGAAAAACAAATACAAACTCATTTTCAAGCCGTTAATCTTTATTAGTTTTATAATGTTGGAGCATTTCCTGCCTATATCATCAAGCAAAGCCCATTTTTAAAATAATATAAGCAGTTACTTTAACAGATTAAAAGCAATCTAAGCAACCCATCATATTCAGTGGGCGCACGGTGAACGCATGGTAAAACCATTTTTTCAGGATGATCTACCGCTAATCTCCACAGATGGCCTAATCCCAAATTTATGGGCATAGCACCGGCTTTAACCTCATAATGCAGATCGAAGTAATGCTCCTTTAAAAAGTTTTCAAATTCTGCGTCCGTACCACTATGTAATGCTTTAAGCTTTTGCCTGATTTCTGGAATCATAATTTTTTGCTCAGCCTCATCATTAGCTAAAATCTCACTCGGGGCACCATGGTAGGTACATAAAAAAGTATCTGTCCCGATTGGCGAACGGTCTACATGGAAAGAATATACATTAGTTGATATAAAATCAAATTCATCATCACGCTCATAACTTTTAAGCAGATTGAGCGAAGGCGAAGCACCGAAACCGGCCAATAATTGATAGTCATTTAAAATAAATGCTCTTGCTATACTGCCTTCTTTAGAGAGTTCAAGCGCATTAAGTGCTTCCATTGATACTTCTGTCAGGTTCTCTTTCAGTTCGAGTTTAGACATAATTTCGCAAAAATCACCTGCCAGGTTTCTAAACCAGCAAATTGCATTTACGTTTTCATAAAAGTCTGTTTCCACAAGCTCAGTAAAAGTAGAAACCACTTTAACCTGCTTGTTATCAGCAAATCCATTATTCATACTTTAAAAACTCTTTAATCATCTTATACTGATTGTTAGTTCAATATCCAATCTCCACCAGAACAAACAGTACAATAAGTTCCATTTGTCGAATGCCTTCAAACATAACCATATTTACATTAAAATATCAACGGTTTTTAAAGGTTCAGCAGGATATGGATCTTAATTTCAATTGCAATTGTGGATAAAACAAGGCATAATCTGTATCCAAATAAATTTCGAATAGGTTATTTTTGTGCTAGATATGAATTTCCCCGATCCGGACAACCAACTCCTTTTAGATTTTTTAGCCACCACCAATCAACCTGTTTTTTTAACTGGTAAAGCTGGAACAGGTAAAACCACACTTTTGCGGAAAATTAGAGATACCACCAAAAAGAATTTTGCTGTTGTGGCTCCCACTGCCGTTGCTGCAATTAATGCTGGTGGAGTTACCCTGCATTCTTTTTTCCAGATTCCCTTTGGTCCGTTGGTTCCCGTTGTTGATGAAAACGCAGAAACTAATTTTAAATATTCTGACGAAAAAACCAGGTTGTTGCGTTGCCTTGATCTTTTGATTATCGATGAAATCAGTATGGTGAGGGTCGATATTATTGATTTTATTGATCGTACCTTAAAACGCGTCAAAGGTTCTAACCTTCCATTTGGTGGTGTTCAGGTGTTAATGATTGGTGATCTTTATCAGCTCTCCCCCATCTTTCATGATGCATGGCATATTTTAGGCGCATATTATGCAAGTCCGTACTTTTTCGACAGTTTAATTTTTCGTTCCACACCAATGCTCACTTTTGTATTGGATAAGGTTTACCGCCAATCGGATCCTGTATTTCTGGATATCCTGAACGGCATGAGAGAAAATAACCTGGATAACAGCTTGCTTGAAAAACTGAATGAGCGTTATGATCCGTCATTGGATCAGGAATGGAAAGACGATTACATTACGCTTACAACGCACAACCAATTGGTTAACGAAATTAACCAGGGCTGTTTGGAAAAATTACCCGGAGAAATTTTCGAATTCAATGCAGCAGTAACTGGCGATTTCCCGAAAGATGCCTATCCTACCGATGAAAAACTACAGTTAAAACTTGGTGCCCAGGTAATCTTCATTAAAAATGATTCTTCGGGTAAAAAACAATTTTATAACGGTAAAGCTGCAAAAATCACCGCAATTGATAAAGATTTGATCAAGGTAAGTTTTACCAGCGATGGCAGGGAAATTGAAGTAGAAAAAGAAATTTGGCAGAATGTAAAATACAGCCTTAGCGACGACGAAAATAAAATCGACGAAACCAGTACCGGTTCATTTGCTCAATACCCATTTAAACTGGCATGGGCCATTACCGTACATAAAAGCCAGGGATTAACTTTCGATCAAGCAATAGTGGATGTGAGCACCGCTTTTACCCACGGGCAAGCCTATGTGGCACTCAGCCGTTGCAGAAGTTTAGAAGGCTTGATTTTAAAATCGCCGGTAGTTGCCGGAAACATCATCACTGATGCCAAGGTAATCGGTTTCACCAAAGCCAGCCACCAGGCTAAACCTACGCCCGAACTATTGGAACGTTATAGCCAGCAATATGCCTGGGGCCTTATCCACGAATTACTCGATTTTTCACTTATCTCTAAAGATTGGGAAAAACTCGGACGATCTAAACTCATCGATAAAGATGAAAAAAATGCTTTTTTATCCATTTATGAGCAGGGAAATCAAATTCTTCAGCATGAAATTTTAAAAGTTGCCAGAAACTTTATAACCAAAGAATTTTCAAAAATAAGTACACACGAAAATCCAGCAACCGAAACTGCTTTTATGGAACGTTTGCAGAAGGCCTCAGATTATTTCGTGCCTAAACTGGAACAGGTAATGACGCTCATGGCACGGATAGTGGCCATTAATTTTTATAACGATACCCATTCCGATAAGCTGCTTACCACCTTAAGCGACTGTAAAGATGCCCTTCAGGTTAAATTAGCTTTATTCAAAATTTCATGGAATCCTTTTTCCATTATAGATTATATCAGCACCTTACATGCCGCCAGCAATAAGCAACCTGTTAAAAAACCTGTTAAATCGAGCATTAAACCCAAAGAAATTTCCAATCCACAAGTTTATAAAAACCTGGTAGAATGGCGTAAAACCATAGCCACGCAGCGCGGAACGCAAGATTATGCAGTATTATCCGATTTGGCATTACTATCTATCGCCGAACGCATGCCCAGAACAACCGATCAGCTTGCCGCACTTAAAAGCGTAGGCATTGGCAATGCAAAAGAACTTGGCCAACAGATTACCCGCATCGTAAATGCACATTTGGGTACAAGTGAATTATTTTAGAAAAATTAGTTCAATAAAGCTTTTTTTAATACTTTCGCAACCCCATTTTATTCGCCACAAGCCAAACACATCAAGCCCATGAGTAAGTTTTTATACGGAATCGATTTTGGAACAACCAACTCGGCTCTTTCCATCTATGACGAAGAAAAAAAGGAAATTATAGATACGATTTCGATTCCTTCCTTAATTTATTTTACGGAAGTAAAAAGCATGATTGATGGCGAAAACCACATTGTAGGCGAAAAAGCAATAGATGCTTACCTGAATGATGGCATGAAAGGCCGGTTTATTAAATCCATTAAACAGATTCTTTCGAGAACAACATTTACCGAAACCCGTATTCACAACAAAAGGTACACAGCCTCCGATCTGGTTACGCTGATCCTTAAAGATTTGAAAGAAAAAGCCGACTTAATTACCGGCGAAGATTGCCAAAAAGCCATTATTGGTCGCCCGGTTTTCTTTGATGACGACAGCACCCAAAAAGATACCCTTGCCCAAACACGGTTAAAAAAAGCGGCAGAAAGTGCTGGTTTTACAGAAGTTCGTTTTCAGTTTGAGCCCATTGGGGCCGCATTTGCCTACGAGAAAACAATTAATAAGAAAGAACGTGTACTGGTAGCCGATTTAGGTGGTGGTACAACAGATTTTACTTACCTGATTTTAGATCCGGATAAAGTAGGAAGCAAAGACAGAAAAAACGATATGATTGCCTCAGGAGGCATTTATATTGGCGGCGATAGTTTGGATTCTGCCTTTATGTGGGACAAAGGAACGCCTTATTTTGGCAAAAACACCATGTATGAAGCCACCCGTGGTAAAGTTTTAAATGTACCGAAATCACTATTCGCCAATATCTGTACCTGGGATAAAATGAACTTCTTTAATGGTTTAAAAATCCAGAAAGAGATAGAAGAATACTATTATTACTCAGGAAACGATCCGAAGTTCAAAAACCTAATTACCCTGATTGAAAATAATCTCGGTTATTCTTTATTCAGATCAATCGAGAAAACAAAAATCGAACTTTCCGACCAACAACTTTCTACATTTGCCTATAGCAATATGGAAATTGAGATTGACGAAAATATTTCGCTCGATCAGTACAATTCAATTATCGAAAAAGACATCAACAAAATCGATGCTTACCTCGATCAGTTTATGGAAACCTATAAAATAAATCCACAAGATATCGATTGTTTGTTTTTAACCGGAGGAACATCGATGGTTTCTGCAGTACAAAGTCTGTTTAAGCGCAAATTTCCACACATACCGTTAAATTCTGGTGATAACTTTAAAAGTGTAGCCAAAGGATTGGCATATAGTGGCTATTTATTTGAAGAATAAAGGGTAACAATCAACATTGTCAGGCTAAGTTTTTTTTAACCACAGATAGACACAGATAAACACGGATTTCTAAAACAATTATGTGTTAAGTTATCAGTTGGTGCCTGACTTACTGGAACTTAGTTGTTGTACAAATGAAATTATTTCCTATTCCCTGGTCTGTGTCCTCAAATACCAGACTCTATTTTTAACCATAAATTCACACAGATGAACAGGGATTTTCCTTATCTGTGTGAATCCTTTTATCTGTGGTTAAAATAATTTCAATGTGTAAGCAATGCAATCTACCAGCATCTACCAAACTGAATTTCCACAAAAAAAAGGCATAGAAACACCTCAAATACAGCATTGTAAATACCAAAATACAGCATCGTAATAATATTAGGAATAATTTTCTTCTTTAAGCGAAGATTTTATAATTTAGCGGATGTAAAATTGGTGCGGCTGATCATTGGATACAGTAAACAAGGCCTTACGCGTTAGGCGCAATAGCAATTGATGTTGTGAGGTTCGGAAGCCTGTTTTCTAGAAGAGATGAAATCAAACTGATGGCCATTTCTTTGCCAGACGCACCAATTTTCATTTTTCCCTAAACCAATTTACTAAACTGCAGTGCAGAAATTCCCTTGTGGCGTTTAAAGCTCGTCATAAATTTAGTGGTTTGTTCAAAGCCCAGCATATCAGCTATTTCATCAACACTAAATTCACTTTGGATCAATAATTCCTCTGCCTCCCTCATAATTCTATCTTTAATTAGTACGGTTAAGCTTTTTCCCAATACCCGGTCTAAAAATTTATTCAGTTTTCCGGTGCTCATACCCATACCTTCTGCATAAAAAAGAATAGACCTTTCTGTTCTGAAATATTGTTCCAAAATAGCCCTGAAACGTAATACGTGTTGCAATTCATCTAAAGTTAACGCGGCAAGATATCCGTCTAAACCAGCAGTAAATCCTAAAAATAAGGATAAGTATTGCGCCATAAAACGAATGTCCTTTTTAGCATTGATTTCCCTTTTTAACTGATCAAGTAAGGAGTAAGTTTTTGAAGACTCCGGATGTGTTAAATCACGATAAGATAAATTGATAAAAAGGTTTTTTGCAAGTGGATCTAAATGTTGCAGTAAAAACTCTGCATATAACAAACTACTAAAGTTTAGCCAATAACCTGAGGTAATTTTTCCTTCAAGCCTAACAAGTCCCTCTTCAGGAATAAAAAAAATTCTTTGAGGCATTAAATCATAATCGCCAGAATTCATACACAAAGAACCACTCGCCTCTTTAACGATCAGCATACGCATCGGATATATCGCTTGTAACGCACGCTCTCTATTAAAAACCCCGCTAATTGGCTCTAACTGTATCATAATAAACTTAAAGGATAAACATTAGTAAGACAGAAATAGTTCAACCAGGTTACAGCTTGTTAATCTTATTACAGGTTTACTTTATTTTGTCAGGCACAAATATCGCAAAAAAGCACTCTAAAACACCATAAAGCCTAATTTATTAGACAAATATTAATCATTTTTGGCGAAAATTAAAATATTTGTAAGTGGAAAAACCAGCTATTAGACAAAATTTAAATATATAAATGCATTCAAAAAATATCATTAAGACAGTTTTTTTTGGAGAAAACAGATTTACAAATAGTGCAATTTCTTAAGAGGCGGAGAGCCTTTTAATTATGTTTGGAAAAAATCAAGAATAGCACGATCTACATTAATCCCTTTTTAAGATCATGTAATCAGTACCAATTAAATTAATATCAAAGTTTTTAGATAAGATGTTATGATTGAGAAAAATAAAAAAAGCTTGCTAAGCTGATAAAACGATTACTTTAACAGCCTCAACCCCTTTTTGGGTAAATTCGATATCGAACTGAACAATGTTATTCGGTTTTATCTCACCAATTACACCATGTGCAAAAACATCAACCTCTTTACCTCCGTTTGAAGGGGTAATGCCGCCAAAACCTTCTTCGTTATTATAAAATTTTACTGTACCTAACCTCATATTTCCGTTAAATGAGTTTTACATTAACAGCATTAGGTCCTTTTTTGCCTTGAGCAATATCGAATTCTACGCGATCGTTCTGACTTATTTTATCAATTAAACCGGTAATATGAACAAAAACTTCATCCCCGTTTTCAGTAATAACGAACCCAAAACCCTTAGATTCATTATAAAATTTCACTGTTCCCTGCATTTGATTTAGATTTTAAAACATAAACATACGAAAACATAAAAAGGTTTATCAATTAAATAGATTTCGGGGTAAAAACTATAGATTAAAGAATAATTAATGATGATTTAAACACAAACCAGTTAAAAAAAACGCCATAAACAAGGAAGTCATGGGCTAGGCCCCGACTTCCTTGTTTAATAACTGATACACTAAGCATTTACGAATTGCATTTGTGAAGCATCATAACGCCCGCCAGCTGTAATGCCCACAGGAACAATTGATGCCAGTTTTTCTTTTTCGTGAGTACTCAATATAATTTGAGATGCTGCAGCATTTTCTTCGATATATTTAATCCGTTTTGTACCTGGAATAGCTATAATACCCTGATTAATTACCCATGCAAGTGCGAGTTGAGATGGCGTAATCCCTTTTTCGGCAGCCATCGATTGAATTTCTTTCAGCAATTCCAGGTTCTTGTAAAAATTCTCTCCCTGAAAACGTGGAATACTCCTACGGAAATCATCCGCAGCAAAATCATCCGGGCTTTTAATATCTCCAGAAATAAAGCCCCTTCCCAGTGGAGAATAAGCAACAAAACCAATTCCAAGCTCATTCAAGATATCCAATACGCCACTGGTTTCAGCCTCGCGCTCAAAAAGTGAATATTCACTCTGTACAGCGGTAATGGGGTGTATTTTATTCGCACGTTTAATAGTATCAGCAGAAACTTCAGATAAACCAATGTATTTTACCTTGCCTGCCTTAACAAGTTCGGCCATTGCGCCCACTGTTTCTTCTATCGGCGTATTAGGATCAACCCGGTGCAGATAATATAAATCGATATAATCGGTACCCAGATTTTTGAGCGAGCGCTCCACCGCTTTATTTACATATGCTGGCGTACCGTTAAAGCCCCAGGTTAATTGCTCCTGATCATCAATTTCGTATCCAAATTTAGTGGCAATGGTATATTTATCGCGGTTACCTTTAATTGCCTTTGCCAACAAACGCTCATTTAACAGAGGACCATAAAGATCGGCAGTATCTATAAAATTGATACCAAGTTCGAGTGCTCTATGTACAGTGGCGATCGATTCTTGTTCATCTGCCTTGCCGTAAATATCTCCACCAGCAATTGTAGTCATGCCCATGCAGCCCAAACCCTGATCGGGCACCTGCAACCCTTGGCTGCCTAAGTTTATTTTTTTAATTTCCATCGTTTAAATTCTTAATTTTTGATAAACAAAGGTATAGCCGCAGCAAGCTTTGCCGATTAAACAAATCAAAGTGTTTATTAAAGAAATCAACTGAAAAAAAATAATGGAATTGGAACTGTTAAGCAGGCAAAATGCTGTTTCTAATTTTCATCGGTGTATAGCCGGTGTGCTTTTTGAAAAAATTATTAAAATAGGATGCGTATTCAAAACCCAGACTAAATGCTATTTCGGCAACACTCCAATTGGTTTGTGCCAGTAGCGATTTGGCTTCTGCAATAATAGCCTCATTAATAATAGAAGTTGTGGTTTTACCCGTTATTTCTTGTATGGCTGCATTTAAGTGATTTACATGTACCGCTAACCTATCGGCATAATCACCTGCTTTTTTTAGTTTAAGTGGTGCTTGAGGAGAATCAACAGGAAATTGTTTTTCTAAAAGAGTAAGAAACAGGTTGGTAATTCTTGATGCAGCATTGGTAGGATTAAAATAAGCCACGGCAGGCTGCATTTTTACGGCTTCATGGATAATTACATTCACAAAATTACGGATCAAATCATATTTATAAATATAATCACTGTCCATTTCTGTTTGCATCCTGATAAAAATGTTTTTCAAATACGTCACCTGTTCATCTTCTAACAGATAAACCGGGTTTCCATCTGCTTTAAACAAAGTAGAATCCTGCAAGCTTTCCATACGGCTGCCCGTATGCAGAAAATCTTCACTGAATACACAAAAATATCCATCGTAAACCGTTTCTTCATCCTTTGCATCCCATGAATATGGAATTAATGGATTGGTGAAAACAAGTGCCGGCTTGTTAATTTCAATATCGCGGTTTGCATATAACAAAGTACTGCAACCCTTTGTTATTAGTGAGATTTTGTAAAAATCCCTCCTATTATAAGCGTTCAGCTTACATTTATCATCATTCATTCCCGCAACCCTAAATTGTATAGGATCGATGTGAATACCTGTAAATGAATTTGCTTTTTTGCCGGATATTGAATTTTGATACATGTTCAAAATTAAACAATTCAAAGCGAAAAATAACGCAATAAAATGCTTGTAGAAGTTGAACTAGCTCTTTTTACCGCTGAAAATCACAAAGAAAACACTAAAACCACCTAAAAGGAAAATTATTCCAAGTATCATATTTATTTTATCGCCCATGCTGTAATGTACAAACAAAATTTGTAATGACAATAGACTGACATAAAATAATTTAAAAAAAATTTCGATAGGCTTAAGTGAATTTTTCTATTTCTAAATCTTTTTCACCTTAATTCCTACAAGTCCGGTTTGAGAAGATATGCGTTGATAAACAACCTTATCGTTTATATTAAGTGATTTCGTTTTACGGATTAAAACTTTTTCTTTAAGCTCATCATCCTCTACAAAACAGATCGGCTGATCTTTATGTAATGATACTATTGTTCCCTTTGCCATAATGAATCAATTATTTAATAACTGAATTAAATAGCTTAACGGGACTCTCCTGATTAGGAGATAAGCAAATTTATAATCGAATGTTATACTAGTTTTTTGGATTTAAGTTTTAGTGAAGATACACCAAAAATATTTTTAGCCACAACCCCGTTTTTATTAATTACGGTATCAAATTCAACAGTGCTGCCAATATATAAACCTTTTGCTTTACAATCTACAATATCAAAATATATGCTTTCCTGAACCAAATATTGTGAGATTAAACCAAATCCTCTTTGTTTGTTGTAAGCTGTAATTACGCCAATCATAAAAATTATTTTAGAAAGTTAGTCTAACATAAAACTAATACAACCAAAGCGATCCCAAAAACACAGTAGACATTGCTGCTCAATAAATAGATTAAATGCCCTTTTATGTTGATAAATTACCGATTTGCTTTACAACCTGTATTGATTTTAAGCGACAAAATAAAACATAGTACTGCTACATGATGTTATTAATGATACACTAACCATCTTAATATGAAAAAGCTAACCAAAAACAGTTCGGAAGAAGATTTAGAAAACGTAAAAGCCGGAGATACCATTAAAGATGATACAGGAAAACAAGGTGAAGTTGCAGCTGTGGAAATTTTGAACCGAAAATCTGAAAAACAATATTATTACAAGCTTAAAAACGACGGCACCATCCTCGTTATCAAATAGATTTTCTTTTAATTAGATAACTCACATCAATCTTTTTCTTATTAATATTAAATCCTATATTTAGGTTAGTAAAACGATTTATAAGATCTATTACAGCTAATGAGAACAAAACATTTTATTTTCCTGTCTTTTATGGCGGCATTTGCTTTCGTGAGCAGCTTTACTTATAAATCTACCATAATTGAGGATGATGTGTTTTTTAATGTAGATACTTTAGCCAAAAACCTTACCGTTCCTTGGCAGATTACTTTTTTACCCGATCGTACTATGCTTTTTACCGAAAGGCCAGGTGCAGTTCGTCTTTATCGCAATGGAAAACTGCTCGATAAGCCTATACTTCAGGTTAATGATATCAAAGCAGAAACCAAAACCGGTCTTCTCGGAATGGTGATTCATCCTGCTTTTACAAAAAATCATTTCATTTACATTGCACATAATTATGGAGAAAACAATCGTTTATGGCTACGGGTTGTTCGTTATGAGTTTAGAAATGATACACTTATCCATCCAAAAACACTCATTGAAAAGATTCCCGCAGCAAGAAACCACACAGGCTGCAGGTTGGTTTTCGGACCAGACCAAAAGCTCTACATTTCTACCGGCGATGCAGACCAACCAATTTTAGCCCAAGACTTGAAAACGTATAATGGTAAAATTTTAAGGATAAATGATGATGGGAGCATCCCTCCCGACAATCCTTTTGTTAAAAATGATACCGCACGGAAAGAAATCTGGTCGTATGGACATCGAAATCCACAAGGACTTACTTTCCAACCCAACACCAAACAATTTTTCGCAACAGAACATGGGCCAACCGGTGGCGATGAGGTAAATATTATTGAAAAAGGCGGTAATTATGGCTGGCCTGTTATCCACCACCAAGAAATTAAATCGGGTATGGTTACGCCATTTCTGGAATATACACCATCTATTGGTCCGGCAGAAGCCACTTTTTACACCGGAAAGGCTTTTCCACAATTGAACAATAACCTTTTGGTTGCATGTTTAAGAGGTGAATCGATTTTGAGAATCGAAATGGATAAAGGCAAAATAGTTAAACAAGAAGTATTATTGAAAAAACAATATGGCAGAATCAGATCTTTGGTGGTTGGCCCCGATGGAAACCTATACATTTCTACATCAAACTTTGATTTGCCCGAAAGCAAAGGTGAAAGACCTTATGATATGATCCTCAGACTAAGGCCTTCGAGTACGAAAAACGGTCAGTTGGCTCAGAATATTTCTTCAAATAATAAAAATACTAGCCCCTCGGCTACGACGGCCAATCTTTTTAAACAGCTTTGTGCTTCATGCCATGGCGATAAGCTACAGGGCACAGCAACCGTTTACAGTCTGATCGGGCTAAAATTTAAACATGGAGCCGATAAGCAAGCCATTATAAACACTATCAATAATGGAATTATAGAAAAAGGAATGCCAGCGTGGAATGGCGCCATCAGCAAAAAAGACATAGAAGCCCTGGCCGATTTTATTTTGAAAACATCAAAAACTGATTAGTGATTAGCGAATTTAAATCAATCTTTCGCATAAATTTTGATACAATACCGCTCGATAAAAAACTATATTCTATATTTATAAAAATCCCTCAGCCAAATAGATGAAAACAAGATTTACCCTATTGATAGCTGCAATTGCAGTTTTATTTATTTCCGCAACAACTCTAAACAAAAATATTTACAAGCGTAAAACTTTCGATTTATTTAATAAAAACAAAATTGATACGCCAGATCAGGACCGCTTTGTTAAAGTAACCCTTGCACAGGGCGAATTTACTGAACCCACTGAAATGACCGTACTTCCGAACCTCGATATCTTGGTTGCCCAGCGTAGGGGCGAGTTATTAATTTATAAGAATCAAACCAAAAAAATTAAAGAGGCAGGCAAACTCGATGTTTACTTTAAAACCAACACTCCTGATGTTAATGCAGAAGAAGGTTTATTGGGTATGGCTGCAGACCCTAAATTTGCGGTAAATAAATACATTTACCTTTTTTACAGTCCGTTTGATAAGTCCGTAAACAGATTATCGAGATTTAAACTGGTGAATGATCAGCTCGTAAAAGAATCTGAAAAAATCGTTCTCGAATTCTATTCTCAGCGCGAAATATGCTGCCATACAGGTGGTTCAATTGCTTTTGGATCGGATAACTTACTTTATGTTTCCACAGGTGATAACTCCACTCCTTTTGATGTGCCAAAACAGCAATATGTAAATAAAGGATATGCCCCGCTTGACAATAGAAAAGGACTGGAACAGTATGATGCCAGAAGATCGGCCGGTAATACCAACGATTTAAGGGGTAAAATATTAAGAATAAAAGTAAATGAAGATGGCACTTATAGCATTCCGGATGGAAATCTTTTCCCGAAAGACAATCCAAAAACAAGGCCTGAAATTTATGTAATGGGCGATAGGAACCCATACCGCATTTCTGTTGATCAAAAAACCAATTTTTTATATTGGGGTGAAGTTGGCCCTGATGCAAGTAACGATGATGCTTTAAGAGGACCAAGAGGTTATGATGAAGTAAACCAGGCGCGCAAAGCAGGTAATTTTGGCTGGCCTTTATTTATTGGCAATAACTATCCTTATAAAGCCTACGATTATACAAATGGAGCCAACGGAAATGCTTTCGATCCTGCAAAGCCGATCAATAACTCGCCAAATAATACGGGGCTGGAAGAGCTTCCACCAGCACAACCAGCTTATATATGGTATCCTTATGGCGAATCGAAGGAGTTTCCTCAGGTGGGTGCAGGCGGCCGTACAGCAATGGCTGGCCCGGTTTATTATGCTACGGCAAATTCTCCATACCCTGCTTATTATAATGGAAAACTGATTATTTATGAATGGGTTCGTGGATGGGTTAAAGCAGTAACCATGAACGCACAGGGCGATTATGTAAGCATGGAGCCTTTTATGGGCAATGTTTCTTTGGCCGCACCAATTGATATGGAACTCGGGCCCGACGGAAAAATTTACGTTCTAGAATATGGTAAAGGCTGGTTTACGAAAAATCCGGATGCAGCAATAACAAGAATCGATTACCTTAAAGGAAACAGGCCACCAAAGGTAGAAAGCCTTAATATTACCAAAACCAGTGGCTTACTTCCATACAAATTAAACGCAAATGTTTCGGCTAAAGATCCTGATGGTGATGCCTTAACCTATGTGTGGAACCTTGGAAAAGGAGTTATTAAAACCACCACTACACCAAATTTACAATATACTTTTACAAAAGCAGGCGAATATCCTGTAAGTGTAACTGTAATGGATAAAAGCAAAGCTTCAGCAAAAAGCCAGGTAATTTCTGTTTTTGCCGGCAATGAACATCCTAATGTAAGTATAGATTTAGCGGGTAACAAAACTTTTTATTTCCCGAATAAACCTGTTGATTATAAGGTATTAGTGAGTGATAAAGGTGCCAAAGTAAATAACAGCCGCATTTATATTTCCGATACCTATACCGAAGGCACTGATTTAGCAGGTGCACAACTTGGTCACCAGCAGGCTGCACAAACCATGGTGGGCAGGGCTTTAATGCTTAAAGCCGATTGTAGCACCTGCCATAAAGAATCTGCTGTTTCTATCGGGCCTGCTTTTGAAAAAATTGCAGCAAAGTACAAGAACGATAGCAAAGCTTCCGATTACCTGGCTTCGAAGGTAATTGGCGGTAGTCAGGGTGTTTGGGGAGAAGTACCTATGCCTGCGCATACGGCTATGAAAGTGGCTGATGTTAAAAAAATTACAGAATGGATTATGACATTGGGTAATAAAGAGGCTGTTAAAGCTTCACTTCCAACTTCGGGTAAAATTGTTCCGCCGGCAACTACTGATAAAAAGAAATCGGTATTAACCTTAAAGGCAACTTATACTGATGCAGGTGCCGCAGGTTTAAAACCATTAACCACAACCAATACCATCAATCTTAAAAGCAGTGTAATTGACGCTGATGACCTTAAAGATTTTTCAGGTTTTCAGCGAAAGGACGTTTTTGGTGGCGAAAAATTAGTATTGACTAAGGATAATGGATGGATAGCGATTAAAAATGTCGATTTAACAGGTATTTCGGGCTTTAGTTATTCATTTCTGAACCTTGATCCGGGAGCTGATGGGGAAATCGAAATCAGATTGGACGATAGTAAAGGAATTATGATTGGAAAATCAACCTTCAGAAAAAGTATTCCTATAAATATGATATCGGATGGAAAATTCCATAGTATCTATTTTGTATTTAAAGAGCTAAAAACTGGCGACAAAAAGAACCGACCAATTATTCAATCGATTACTGTAGAACCTAAGTAATTACCATGATTTTTTGTTATTGTTATTCCAGAGCAGGCGGGAATCTTAATGCTGATAGAAATTATAAATAATACATGAAGATTATCATTAAGGTCTTCGTGGCTATCGATTAAGCCCCGCTAGCTATCTGAATGATAACGACGCTTATGCTAAAATATCACGCCCGAAACCAATACTAATGTGTTTCGGGCTTTTTATTGTAAAAAAATACGGTTTAACGCCTTTCATTAAATCAACAATAATATCTTTGCAGCAAATCCTGATGATTTCCATGCAAAACATTAAAAACATTATTTTCGACTACGGAAACGTAATATTTGATATCGATTTCAGAATTGCACAAGCCTCTTTTCAAAAATTGGGCATTACTGATATTGAAAACTTCTTCGCACATAAAGGACACAATAAATTATTTGACGATTTCGAAACCGGTGCCATCTCACCAGCTGAATTTAGGGCAGGAATTAGAAATGCAGCAAACAAACCAGAACTTACCGACGGACAGATTGATGATGCATGGAACAGTTTATTAATTGGAACAATACAAGAAAACCATGACTTGCTGCTTGAAGTTAAAGCAAAATACCGCACTTTTTTATTGAGCAACAACAATGAAATCCATTACGATTGGATAATTAACTACCTGAAAACAAGTTTCCAGATCAATAATTACGACGCTTATTTTGAGAAAGCTTATTTCTCGCAGCACATGAAATTGCGTAAGCCAAACACCAACATTTTTGAACAGGTATTAAAAGACAATAATTTAAATCCAGCCGAAACTTTGTTTATTGATGATAGTCCGCAACATATAGAAGGTGCTAAAAAAGTTGGGCTAAACACCTTGTTAATGACTGAAAAACCTGCTCAATTGGGTGCTTTTTTAAAAGCAAACGGAATTTTGTAAATTACTACATGGCAGAAAAAAAGTTTAAGTCGCTTAAAGAGTTCTACCCTTTTTACTTATCAGAACATACCAATACCACATCTCGTATTTTACATTTTATTGGTACGGGATTGGTTTGTTTGGCCTTTTTTACCGGTTTTCTTTTTCATAACTGGCATTTTTTCCTGGCCATACCTGTTTTAGGGTATGGCTTTGCATGGATTGGGCATTTTTTCTTCGAAAAGAACAAACCCGCCACTTTTCACTATCCGGGTTATAGTTTGGTAAGCGATTTTATCCTTTTTTACGATTTGCTCAGCGGCAAACAATCTTTTATAGTTAAGAAATAAATCCAGCATCACGATTACCAAGATTCGTCTCCCTGAATTCATTCCAGGGTCTTTTTAAAACAACGTAGTTACTGAAATAAATTTCAGCACGGCGATTGCCAAGATACGTCTCCCTGAATTCATTTCAGGGTCTTTTTAAAGCAAGGTAGTTACTGAAATAAATCCAGCACAACGATTACCAAGATTCGTCTCCCTGAATTCATTTCATGGTCTTTTAACGCAACATAATTACTGGAATAAATCCAGCATGGCGATTCCCAAGATTCGTCTCCCTGAATTCATTTGAGGGTCTTTTTAAAGCAAGGTAATTACTGAAATAAATTCATCATGAGGATAAGAAAAAAAATCGTCATCTCGACTGAAGCGCAGCAAAATGGAGAGATCTATCTATTTAGAATTCTCTACTGCGCTACACTCCGCTCAAAATGACGATTCCGTGATTAACTTCAACCACTAAATGTTTACTGAAACTGAATTATAGTTTCCTTCTTTTTAATTCTCTTTCAATCAAACCCAACTCACGACCTGTTTGTCCGGCTACTGAAGTATTTTCTTGCGCCCTTCTAAATAAGTATGGCATTACAGCCTTAATCGGCCCATAAGGAACATATTTGGCTACATTGTAATTTGAATCAGCAAGGTTAAAACTTAGGTTATCGCTCATACCTAACAATTGTGCAAAGTACACGTGAGGGTGATTATGACTGATATTTTTTTCTTCCAAAAGATAAGTCAGTAAACGGCTGCTATCTTCATTGTGTGTACCGGCAACAATGGCAATTTCATCAATATGATCTACACAATAACGTAACGATTCGTTATAATCGCGGTCAGATGCTACTTTATCTGGTTGGATTGGTGAAGGGTAACCCATTTCCAATGCGCGTTTACGTTCTTTTTCCATGTAAGCACCACGTACCATTTTAACACCCAGGATAAAACCATCCGCTTTTGCAATCAGATGGTCGGCTTTCATATCTGCTAATTTATCATGGCGGTACATTTGGTAGGTATTGTAAACAATAATACGCTCACGGTTAAATTTACGCATCATGTCTAAAGCCAGTTCATCAATCGTATCTTGAATCCAGGTTTCTTCTGCATCAATCATAACCGGCACACCTTTATCAAAGGCAGTTTTACAGATCATTTCGCAACGAACCTTTACTTTTTCAAATTCTGCTTTTTCTGCGTCATTTAAAGTTTGCTTAGCATCCAGTTTCTGTAATAGGGCAAAACGGCCAATTCCGGTAATTTTGAAAACAGTAATTGGAATTTTTGAATCACCATCTGCACGTACAATGGTGCGGATAATTTCGGCACAGGTTTCATCAAAAACCTGTTCTTCATCTTCACCCTCTACCGAGTAATCCAAAATAGTTCCTACACCACCTTTATCCAGCTGCTCAATGGCATTATTACATTCGGCAATGGTTTCGCCACCGCAAAACTGCTGAAAAATGGTGGCTTTAATTGCTCCCTGAATTGGCAAACCAATATTTAAAAAGAAATTGGTAATGGCCGGTCCAACTTTGGTTAAAAAATTACTGCCGATCATTTTAAAAAGCCAATAGGCTTTTTTTAGTTCATTGTTAGATTTTTGACGGAAAGCAATCTCCGTGTTATCGAAATTTGGTTGTTTGTTGGGGGATAAATCCATTTTTATCAGTATAATAAGTCAGATTGGTGCAAAATTATAAAAAGCATTGGTTGTTAAAACTAAAAACCTTTAAATTATCGTATTTTTGCATAAAATGATACAATTCAAATTAGAAGGCGAATTTATTCCATTAATCCAACTGTTAAAAGCAAGCGGATTGGTTGGCAGTGGCGGTGATGCCCAAACCGTTGTAGAAGATGGTTTAGTAAAAGCGAACGGAGAAGTCGAATTCCGCAAACGTTATAAGGTTAGAGTTGGTGATATTATTACTTTTGGCGAAAATAAAATAGAAGTTATTTAATGGAACCACTAACCAGCGCAGGCCACACCCTATATTTCGAAAGTAACCTTGAAGCACTTAAAACGCTTTTAGAGAGTAATAAATACAGCAAAGTTTTTGTTTTGGCTGATGAGCATACCAGCGAAATCTGCCTGCCACTTTTTCAATCACTTTTAGATGACTTTTCTGAATTTGACCTCATTGAAACATCGGCAGGTGAAGAAAATAAAAATATCGATTTTTGTATCGGAATCTGGAAAACCTTATTGGATTTTGAAGCCGACCGCAAAAGTTTAATGATCAATTTAGGTGGTGGCGTAATTACCGATATGGGTGGGTTTATTGCTTCTACTTACAAAAGAGGTATCGATTTCATTAATGTACCCACTACCCTTTTATCACAGGTTGATGCCTCAGTAGGTGGCAAAACAGGTATTGATATTGATAATGTTAAAAACATGGTAGGTACTTTTACCTTGCCGCAAATGGTTTTTATAGAAACAGCCTTTCTAAAAACTTTGCCACAACGTGAGCTTTTATCAGGTTTTGCCGAAATGATCAAACATGGTTTGATTTACGACAAACCTTATTACGAAAAATTAAAAGCCAGCAATTACCTTAGCCCGTCGGCTGAAGATATTTACCGTTCGGTAGAAATTAAAAACGAAGTGGTAACCATCGATCCACACGAGAAAAACCTTCGGAAAATTTTAAACTTCGGCCATACCATTGGACATGCCGTAGAAGGTTATTCATTGGCCAATGATGAAAATCCATTAACACATGGAGAAGCTATTGCCATTGGTTTTGTGTGCGAAGCAGCATTATCAATCAAAAACAGTACACTAACAAAAGAAGAACTGAATGATATTAGCGGATATATTTTATCACTTTATCCAAAATACCACATCAAAAAAGAAAGTTTTGATACACTTTTAGAATTGATGCAAAGCGATAAAAAAAATGAAGATGGAAACATACTTTTTTCGCTCTTGGAAAACACCGGTAAATGCACGTTTAACTGCCGTGTAAGTACTGCTGATATTTTAAGCAGTTTGGATTATTATAACAGTTTATAAAATGAATTTTACCGGAAGTGATATTTCTGTTGTCGGGCTTTTTGGTTTCGTAATCGTTTTAACCCTGGTTGAAATGTATTTCAGTTACCAGCACGATAAAAAACTATACACCAAGCGCGATACCTGGACAAATATTTACCTGATGACAGCGGCAGTTGTAATTAATTTGGGCACAAAAACTTTTACGTTTTTCTTGCTGGCTTATTGTTATCAATTCCGTTTATTCCAAATATCTAATGTTTGGGTGTACTGGATAGTTTTAATTTTAGCACAGGATTTTTTGTATTGGTTTTTGCATACCGTTGGGCATTATGTGCGTTTTTTCTGGGCTATGCATGTTACCCATCACTCATCAGAACATTTCAACCTAACCACTGGCTTCCGTTCAACCGTGTTCGAACCTTTGTACCGCGTTTTCTTTTACCTGCCATTGGCATTTATGGGTTTTACGGCTGTTGATATACTTTTTGCCTATCTCATTACTCAAATTTATGGTAATTTGGTGCACACGCAATACAATATCAAACTTCCAAAATGGTACGAATACATTTTTGTAACGCCATCTCATCACCGTGTACACCATGCCAGCAACGTACGTTACCTTGATAAAAATATGGGTATGGTTTTAATCCTTTGGGATAGGTTGTTCGGAACTTTTCAGGAAGAATTGCCAGAAGATGTGGTTAAATATGGTTTAACTACACAACCTCAAGATACTGGTGTTGTAAATATTATTTTCCATGAATTTATTGCCTTAAAGGCTGATGTTAAAAAGGCACCAACTTTTATTGATAAGATAAAGTATATTGTTAATCCACCGGGATGGAGCCATGACGGAAGCACTAAAATTGCTAAAATAATGCAGCAGGAGTTGCGGGAAACAGAAAAGCAAAATTATGAAGAACTGCAGCAACAAAAAGTAAAAGGACTCAACGATCGGGGAGAATTAAGTTCTACAGGGTAAAAGCCTTTTAACCAAAACTTGCTAACCAGAGTTTTTACTTTTATTACAGCATGTTTTTAAATATCTTTCTAGCCTTTATAATTTTTACCTTACTGACTATTCTGATGGGGCATTAAATTGAAATACTTTCATCGAACAAATATTGTGGTTTCAAAATAAATCAGGTTTTTAAAAATCCTACGCAACAATTGCCAAATGCGTAGGATTTTTTGTGATCTACAATTTTGTAAAGTTGAATCTTTGCGCTACAGAAGTTTGGTTAGCTGCATTTACCACAATGTTGGCAGCATCGTTAGTACTTTGACCGCTTACTTCAACATTTAGCCCAAGCGCGTGTTTAGGCGAAAGACTAAAACCAGCATTGCCACCATTTTTCAGGCTAAATTGCTGGTTATTTAAATTAGCATTCGTCCTCAATTCTACCTGAGTACCATTTGTAGTACCAGCGTTGCGCACTGTTAAAACCTTGTTGGTATCTGCACTAGATTTAATCTGGTAATATCCGTGTTCAACTTTCCTGAATATGAATCTTTGGTTCGCATTGCCATGGGAAGGCCAGATAATAATATTTGTACCATCAGTGATACTGCCTCCAAAAATATCAAAAGATTTTGTTCCTAAATAAGATGGTGTAATTTTATACACACCACTATAATCTGTTGGAAAATATAGTGCTTTTAGGCCTTCAATGTCACCAATCGATAGCGCATCTCTTTGTCCATTAAAAGTGGAACCATCCAGTCTGGTTATTGTTGGATTTCCGTTTGAAGAAAAAGAGTATGCCCCATATAACATCACTGACTGAAAGTCAAACGGGCCATGGCCTCCAAAATTCGGGTCGGTATTAAAATTGTACTCCAATCCAGATTGTATGTTACCATAATTTATAATAACATATTGATCTCTATCTGGCCTGCATTGTTCATGCATTACACCTAGAGAGTGCATCACTTCGTGCATCAAAATCCCAACGTAATTATAGTTGTACAGGTTTACGGTATTAACCCTGTTTTTTCGCCAGCCTAACGGAGAGTTGTTGCCACCTGACAAAACGAATTGTATGTATTCGGCCTGGTTGGTCCTTTTTACGAACTTAATGCCTGTAGCATTGGTAATATTTGCTAAGCCTGCGTCGATGGTAGACACATAACTATTGTATTGTGCTGTCGTCATTTTTGCAGGATCCGGATAGTTGTAATAAGCAACTGAACCCGGCCATGTTGCTGAAAAAGCTTGTATAATTGTAGCTCTTTCTTTTGCAGAGATATTATTTGCAAGCTTTTTTAATGTATTAAACTGTTCTTGGCTGATGGTAATGTCACCAGCATATTTGTAAATACCGTCTACTTCAACTACATAAGTCGGTTTTCCATTGATAGACAGTTTGTGAATGGTAGAATCACCTTGTTTTACAGATGATATGGCATCCTTGTTGCCCAGGTCGTCTGTTTTGATCTCTTTTTTACAAGAATTGAGCGTTGCAACTAAAAGAAGCAATACACATGCTTTGATTAATGATTTCATAGGAAAATTAGGTTTTAAGTTTATAATGGTTTGGCAGTTGTTTATAGGCTGTGCTTTATAGTCCAAATAGTGAAATAGTAGCTATAAAATTTATCACGAAAGACGACATAAATAAACATAAACATTTTATTATCACGTATTTGAATTTATTTATTTTTCTAAATAGTTAATATTTCGACTTACTCACCCAAAGTGCGCGACGATTGAATATTTGCAAAAAAATTTTAACATGCTTTTCGAATATTCAATTTTCAGGTTGTTTAAAGTAAAATAATGATACTCAAATTTATAACTAATTCAAAACATTAGACGAATAATTCAGACATTCAGTAATTAAAAATTATACACAATTATAGGGCTTTTCCGAATCAATTTGTAATATAAATGCATTAAATATCAAATAAATTGTGTTTTATTCCAGATCAACAAATTTTGATCAACTGAAGAATTGAAATTAAGCAAAGGTTTGGGTATAGCGGTTTGCTATTAAGTGCCATTATCTAATTGAAGAATCCAGTTAGTATTGATTACAATATGAATTTTTAACTCAATTTTTGTTAACGATTTCTTCTATTTTTTAGCCACGGATACACGGAAAACACCGATATTAAATTTATAACACTGTCTGCAACATCAACGTCATTCTCACGCATGCAGCAATTTTAAAGCCTTAACTATAATTTAAGCAATTACGTGCAGTAAATAATCATTTAACGAATTAGTTTCATCATCATATTCCTTTTAGCACAGTATTTAGCATATTGCGTTAAATAATATTGCCATGAAAAACTTAATGCTCTCTACCTTAACATTGTTTATTCTAATACTGAATACCAAAGCCCAAGAAGTTAAAAATATTAGGTATTTTGATATAGATAATAAAGAAATCAAGAAATCTGTATTTGATGAGAAAAGATCTACTAATGTTTTTTTAGATATTCCAGGCGATTCGTCCAATCATCGCAAACTGATTAACAGAGAAGAGCAAGGTAAAATAAAGGATAAAACCAAACTCCTTTTGTTGTTAGAAACAGCATCAAATAAAAAAATTGATTCGCTAAAGCCAATTGTAATAATTTATCATCCTGGACAGGACAGTTCCAATTCCACTGGAAATACTGATTACATTAAGGCCAAACACAAAGAATTGAGAACAGCATTGTTAAAGCAGTATAAAATAAAGCCAATATACATTTACGCTGAAATAACTGGTACCGGGCAATATGGTTCTTCAATCAACTGGATCAAAGATCCGGAACAAAGCATCAAGAAGCATTTTTTCAAATATCATTATCCCTCCGGCAGTTTTGTGGTGATTGACAGAAACGGCAATTACGTGAGCTATTTAGGCGAATATATGACCAGTGCCATCTTAGCGGTTACCAAAAAAATGGCTGAATAAATTCATCCCCTCAAACCATTTTAAATTTTGCCTGGTTACACCAAAAAGCACGATTTATACCTAAAACCCATTAAGATCATTTTTAACAAAATTAAATTTTATTAAAAATATTTTCGTTTTACTATTGACAAATTAAATTTTGTTCCATACATTTGGCTCAACAAAAAAAAGAATGAAAAATTTTAACACATATTACTTTGGTTACTTTTACTATTTTAGTGAGAGCCGGGGCTAATATGCAAAAAGATATATAACAATATTAAAATGTATAAAAAAGTCCCGGCAAACAGCCGGGACTTTTTTGTTTTAACGCAAAAATGGAAACGACAAAACGAGTAGCAATTCAGGGTATTAAAGCATCTTTCCACGAAGAAGCCGCTTACAAATTCTTTGGTAAAAACATCGAAACTGTTGAGTGTAATTCTTTTAAAGAAACCTGCGACAAACTTGAGAAAAATGAAGCCGACTTTGTGGTAATGGCTATAGAAAACTCCATAGCAGGCAGTTTATTACCCAATTACACTTTAATCCGCGATTATGGATTTTCAGTTGTAGGCGAAGTTTACCTTCCTATTCAATTGCACTTAATGGCACTACCGGGTGTAAAGTTTGAAGACATCAAAGTGGTTACCTCCCACCCGATCGCCATCCGCCAATGCATCGATTTCTTTTACGATTACCCGCACATTAAAATTGTAGAGAGCAATGATACTGCTGCCTGCGCAAAACGTATCCAGGATGAAAAATTAACGGATACAATGGCCATCGCAAACAGCTTAGCATCAGAACTATACGGATTAAACATTCTGGAACGCCGGGTAGAATCGAATAAGAAAAATTACACCCGTTTTCTGATCCTTAAAAAAGATAAAACAGACGAAGGAAAGAAAATAAACAAAGCATCAATCTGTTTTCAGGTTGGCCACAAAGCAGGCTCACTGGCTACCGTTTTAAACATCTTTGCCGAACAGGATGTAAGCTTAACAAAAATACAATCTATGCCGGTATTGGGTAAAAGAAACGAATATTACTTTTATGTTGATTTAGAATGGCCAAGTACAGAGAAGTATGATAAAGCAATTAGAAAAGCATTAAAATATACTTCAAACTTCAATATACTTGGCGAATACCAAAAGAATGATAAAGTGTAATAATCGGGAGCCCGAACAAAATAGCAGAACATCCAATTCATAATATAAAATAATTAAAATATAATTCCAGACATCCGCTTAAGGAATACGGATTTAAACAAAACCATCATCATGAAACTTAATTTAAACATCCAACCATTAAACACCTGGTTAAACGTAAACAACGAACCATTAATCATTTCTGGTCCTTGTAGTGCAGAAACTGAAGAACAATTATTAACTACAGCACATTTATTGGCTGCTACTGGTAAAGTATCGGTATTGAGAGCTGGTATCTGGAAACCACGTACCCGTCCGGGAGAATTTGAAGGTATTGGAAGTATTGGTTTAGAGTGGTTAAAACGTGCTAAAGCAGAAACTGGTTTACCAACAGCTGTAGAGGTTGCTAATGCAAAACATGTTGAAGAGGCTTTAGCAGCTGGTGTAGATATTTTATGGATTGGCGCACGCTCTACTGTAAACCCTTTTACCGTTCAGGAAATTGCCGATGCTTTAAAAGGACATGATGTTCCGGTATTGATTAAAAACCCTGTTAATCCTGATTTACAATTATGGATTGGTGCAATTGAACGTATCAACGGTGCTGGAATTACTAAAATTGGTGCTATTCACCGCGGATTCTCTTCATTCGAGAAAAGTTCTTTCCGTAACGAACCAATGTGGGAACTTGCTATCCAATTAAAAACACTTTGCCCTGAGTTACCAATCATTAACGATCCAAGCCACATTTGCGGTAACCGTGAATTGATTCCTTACATTTCTCAAAAAGCATTGGATTTAGATATGCAAGGTTTAATGATCGAATCTCACGTAGATCCTTCAGTGGCCTGGACAGATGCTAAACAACAAGTTACCCCTGCTGCTTTAGCTGAATTGGTTGATCGTTTAACCGTTCGTGAACCGGAAGCACCAAACGAAGCTTTTGCTGATAAATTAGCTGACTTACGTAAATCAATCGATAAAATTGATGATATCTTATTACAGAAATTAGGTGAGCGTATGGCTATTGTAGAAAAAATTGGTGAGTTTAAACGCGATAACCAGGTAACTATTTTACAGGTTAACCGTTGGGATGCCATCATTAAAAAAGGTCATGCTTTTGCAAAAGCTTTAAAATTAGACTTAAACTTTACTGAGAAATTCTTAGAATTGATGCACGGTGAATCAATCCGTAAGCAAACTGAAATTATGAATGCTGGCAAAGCTGAACAAGGTATTGCTGCTGAGCAACATACTGAGGTTAAAGCATAGATGAGGTTAAAAGCTGAAAGACTAAAGCTTAAAGCTAAGTTTAACAGTGATGTCATTTTGAGCATGTTGAATACCTTACGGTAGTTTTCGATTAACTCAATTTGATATTAAACAATATAATGTAGTGTCAGATGAATATCTCTGACACTACATTTAAGAATAAAACAGAATAAAAATGTCGAAAAACGCCTTAGTTTCTTTTAAAGGAACCAAGAATATTGATACGGAAATCCAATTAACAGGTTCTAAAAGCGAATGCAACAGGGCTTTAATTATTAGCGCTTTAAGTAAAAAACTGGTTAAAGTAGAAAATCTTTCCAATGCTGCCGATACGGTAACATTAAACGGTATCTTAAACAAGTTGGGTGTTGAAACTAGTGATACAGGAGCAGAAGCTAAACTGAAAACTGCAAACTCTGAACTGGTTGATGTTGGCCCTGCTGGTACTGCCATGCGCTTCTTATCGGCTTATCTTTCCGCCAAAAATGGCAATTTCCTTTTAACTGGAACCGAGCGGATGAAACAACGCCCAATCGGGATTTTGGCTGAAGCGTTGCGAACAATCGGAGCTGATATATCCTATGCGGAAGCAGATGGTTTTCCACCGTTAAACATTGTTGGCCCTTTAAACCAAAAAGCAGCCGAAGTTAAAATCAAAGGCGATATCAGCAGTCAATATATTTCAGCTTTGCTGATGATTGCCCCTATCCTGCCCCAGGGATTAACTTTAGAGATTGAAGGCGAACTTACTTCTAAGCCTTATGTAGATATGACTTTGGATATGCTTGCCGAAGTTGGGATTGAACATGCCTGGAACGGAAATTCGATTACCATTAAACCACAGGCTTTTAAACCTGGCACCTTGGTTGTTGAACCTGATTGGAGTGCAGCATCTTATTGGTATAGCATTGCAGCACTGGCTGATGAGGCAGAAATTAGTTTACCTGCATTAAAAGAGAAAAGTTTGCAGGGCGATAGCCAGATCAAAAATATTATGAAGATTTTTGGCATCGCTACCAGCAAAACAGATAAAGGAATAGCCATTAGCAATTTAGGCCTTACTTTAGATACAAAAGAAGTTTTAGACTTAAAAACCTGCCCTGATTTAGCACAAACTATAGTGGTTATTGCGGCTGCTTTAGGTAAAAATATGGCTTTTACAGGCTTAGAAACCTTAAAAATTAAAGAAACAGACCGTGTTGCAGCCCTTCAGAACGAATTGGCTAAAATTGGGGTTACTTTTACAGAAGATAATCTGGTATATACTTTAAATACCGAAAATCTTCATTTTCCTGATAAAGTTACCTTTGCCACCTACGAAGACCACCGTATGGCGATGGCTTTTGCACCACTTGCACTATTAATTAACGAAGTTGAAATTGAAGAAATGCAGGTAGTAGAAAAATCTTATCCATATTATTGGGAAGATTTGAAAAAAGCAGGATTTGATGTGAAAGAGATTTGAGACACGAGATAGGAGATTTGAGAGAATCTATACCAGGGTTGAACACTAGATTAAATTAAGACAAATAAACAACAAGCTAACTAGATTTGAGTCGGGCTTGAGGTGTAAATCTCAAATCTATTATCTCAAATCTAACATCTAAATAATATGGCAGGCAATTCATTCGGGCAACTATTTCGCATCACTACCTTTGGCGAATCTCATGGCGTAGCAATTGGGGTAATTATTGACGGCTGTCCGGCGCAATTGGATATTGATATGGATTTTATCCAATCAGAACTGGATAAACGTAAACCGGGTCAATCCAAAATAACCACACAAAGGAAAGAAAGCGATACCGTTCAGATTTTGTCGGGCATTTTTGAAGGAAAAAGTACAGGTACACCGATTGCACTTTTAATTCCGAACGAAGATCAACGCTCAAAAGATTATGGCCACAATGTTGATGTTTACCGTCCGAGCCATGCCGATTATGTTTATGATGCAAAATATGGTATTCGTGATCACCGTGGCGGAGGCCGTTCTTCTGCCCGTGAAACAGCTGCTCGTGTAGCTGCAGGTGCAATTGCCAAATTGTTTTTAAAACAGCAGGGTATCGAAATTTTTGCTCACGTTACTTCAGTAGGTACTATCGAAGCACCAAATTTAGAAAGCAATGATTTAGCTGCGCTACTTCAAATCAGGGAAGAAAATATTGTGCGCTGCGCTGATCCTGCAACGGCACACGAAATGATTGAGTTTATTGATTCAGTTCGTAAAGACGGAGATACCGTTGGCGGAAAAATCGGTTGCGTAATAAAGGGTTGTCCGGCCGGTTTAGGAGAGCCAGTTTTTGATAAATTACATGCCGATTTAGGCAAGGCAATGCTGAGTATTAATGCCGTACATGGCTTTGAATATGGCTCTGGTTTTGCAGGAAGCGAATTAAGAGGATCGCAACACAACGATATTCCACAACCAAAGAATGCAGATGCTAAAGTATTTAAAACCACTACCAATTATGCCGGTGGTATTTTGGGTGGCATTTCTAACGGAATGGATATTACTTTTAAAGTAGCTTTTAAACCTGTTGCAACCATAATGCACAACCAGCAAACCATTAATGCCGCTGGTGAAGTTTCAGAAATTAAAGGAAAAGGCAGGCACGATCCATGTGTGGTTCCCAGAGCTGTGGTAATTGTAGAAGCGATGGCCGCCCTGGTTTTAGCTGATCAGTTTTTAAGAAATAAAGCAAGTGTAATTTAAACATGAGAATCATTACCATATTATTTCTGCTGGTGAGTATAAATACTTTTGCCCAAACCTATACTGAGCAGATTGCCCAGCACCGCGAAGCTTACAAGGCAGATTTTATAAAGGATAACAATTCTCCGCTTAAAAAGAAAGACCTGCAGAACCTACACTTTTTTGATGCAGACAGCACCTATAAGGTATTGGCTGAAGTAGAAATACTTAAAAATGAAAAAGTGTTTAAAATGCCAACTTTTAATGGAACAAGTAGCGATTATTTCAGGTTTGCACATGTAAATTTCAGTTTAAACGGTGTTAATATGCAAATGACATTGTATAGAAGTGTTTCGCTATCAACCAATCCGATTTATAAAGACCATCTTTTTCTTCCATTTACCGACGAAACCAATAATAAAGAAACTTATGGAGGTGGCAGATATATTGATCTGGATGCCAAAGATATTAAAGATAACCAGATTGAATTGGACTTTAACAAAGCCTATAATCCTTATTGCGCCTACAGCGATGGCTACCGCTGCCCCGTGCCACCAGAAGAGAACGATCTTCAATTGGCGATAAAAGCTGGCGAAAAATTATACACTGGCGAAAAGAAACACCGCTAATAAAAGTGTATAATAATTTAATCAAAAAATTGATACCTGACATGTATTATAATCTACATTTTAGTGTAAATTAGAAACATTAAGTATAATTTTTTGTTGTTCACTAAAATTAAAATAACCTATCCCTAAATGACCTATAGCTGCTTAATCGTTGATGATAACGAAATAGAAAGAGATGCAATTGAAATGCATCTTAAAAAAATCCCATCATTAAACATTATAGCAGTATGTAATAATGGTATCGAGGCTTCACAAATTTTATCAACCAATACCGTTGATATTGTTTATTCTGATATTGATATGCCCGAACTATCTGGTATGGATTTATTAAAAAGCCTTAAGCAACAGCCTTTATTTATATTTATTACCTCATTTAGCGAATATGCAGCAGAAAGTTTCAATCTTGATGCATTAGATTTCATTGTTAAACCTGCAACTTTTGAGCGCATTTTAAAGGCAACCAATAAAGCTATTGAATACCTCGAATTGAAAAAACTCGTAGGAAAAGAAAAAACCTATGATGACAATTCTACCAATGAGGAAGGTGGCGACCACTTCTTTTTTAGAGAAACCAAAGGCATTACCAAATTAAGATACGATCAAGTGATTTACATTGAAAGTATGGGCGATTTTTCTAAACTATTTACAAGTTCCGACAAGCATATTATTTTGGTTAGTTTGAAAAACCTTGAAAAACAATTGCCAGCCAAAATATTTTCAAGGGTACACAAGCAGTACATTATCAACATCAACCATATTACTACGTTAACTAACCACGAGGTGCATTTAGAGCACAATTTCCTTGTACCCATCAGTGCATCCAACCGTCAGGAATTGCTTGAGAAATCTATCGATAAAAAAATCTTATCCAGGTTTTTAAAATAATTATTTCTTCAATATAATTTTAAAGTAGCTACCACCTGAAGGATTAACATCAGCACTGATTTTGCCATCCATTAAACCGATAAAAGTTCGGCAGAGCAGTAAACCTAAACCGGTGCCTTTTTCTTTATTGGTACCCAAAGTACTCACTCCAGCACCAAGGTAACCGGGTTTATTAAAATGGTTTACCTGCACCTGTGTTAAACCAATGCCATTATCAGAGATTTTTAGCTCCATATAATTTTCCAATCCGGCTGCAGTAATTTCAATCAAACCACCATTGGGCGTAAATTTAATTGCATTGCTGATTAAATTGCGCAGCACCAGGCTAAGCATATTTTCATCTGCTTTACAAATGCTTTTCTCGGGTACCAGGTTATTGATGTTTAAATGCTTCTGACTGGCCACATCCTGTAAGGAAATAATCACCTCAGCTACCAAATAATGTATATCAAGCGACTCTAAATATGGATTGAAACCCTGCATTTGACTTGCCGCCCAATTGAGCAGATTCTCCATCATTGTAGAGGTATAGGTGAGGTTATTTTTAAGAGAAGCGGCATAACGGTTTAACTTTTCCTGCTCAATATTACCACCTTCCAACAATTGCATAAAGGAGATCAGTGAATTTACCGGCGTACGCATATCATGACTTACCACACTAAAAATACGGTCTTTAACCTTACTTAACTGCTCCAGTTCACGTTTTTGGTTATTGATAATCTTATTTAACCTGGTTGTTTTTCTCTGGTTAAAAAAAATAACCACGGCTATTATTAAAATTAGTGTAGCGGCAATGGTAAGAAATATTTTTACGCGCCAATCAAATTTAATTTGTTGCTCCTGTTTGCTAATCTGTTTATCTTTTACACTTGCCGCAATTTGTGCCTGAAATTTAGCATTTGCAAATCTCCCTTCCTGTGCCAAACGCTGAATATCAAGATCGGCTTTTGCTTTTTGGAACGTTAATAAATCTAAGGCGTTTTCTTTATCACTTAAGGCCAACTGTTGCCTACGCAGAATAAGCTCTTGCTGTTGTCTTTTTAACTCTCCTTCCGTAAGTTTTTGCTTCATTAAATAATCGCGTTCTTTTACGCCAAAATCAATCTGCATTTGCCTTCTGGTGATTTCTTTTTCTTTTTCCTGGTCAAAAATTTTATCCCTTAATACAATATACTGCTTGTAATAAGCCAACGATTTATTGTAATCTTTCTGCTTTTCATAAACGGCACTTAAGCATAAACTGGATTGCTTTTCAATTTCCAGAAACCTATTGTCTTCGGCTATTTTTAAACTGTTTTTAAGCAGGATCAAGGCATTATCGAGGTCATTTTGTTTTTGATAAAAATTACCCAGTGCATATAAACTGGAAGCATAGGATTCCTTATCATCCCTGGTTTTATTTAATTCAACCGATTTTTGGTAAGAAAGTAATGCGGCATCATTATCGCCAATAGCACTGTAAATATCAGCAAGATCGCGTTTCACTGTAGCCACAAGCCCGATATCATTAATGGCCTCTGCTACCTTAAGCGATTTATTATAATGCTCCAAAGCCAATTTAACCTTCTGTTTAGGCAACACATTCATTTCCATCAGCTCCTTATCTGAGGCTTCGAAATAGTTGGAACCTATTAATTCATACACCACAGCCACTCCCCTGGTGTTTTCACCATCTTTGAGGAAAACCTTTAATGCCATTTTCATGTACACTAAAGCCTGACTCTGATTGCCCAAATTTTGATATATGGTAGAAATATTGGTATAACAACTGGCCATGTCGGTTTCATTGCCCATTTTCTCATAAATCGCAATTGCTTTTTGATTTACATCCAGCGATTTAACATAATCCGGAATACTACCGTAAAGCGCTCCAAGGTTAAGATAGGTTCCGGCTTCCATATCCTGATTACCTATTGAAGCAAATTCAGCAACTGCATTAAGGTAGTTTTCTTCTGCCTTCTGGTAATCAGAACGGCCATGGTACATCAGTGCCCTACGGTAAAAGGCTATTGCAGAAAATTTCTTTAGGTTCTTTTCATGGGCAAGCTGGATCGTCTTATCTAAATATTCTTCAGATTTATCAATATTCCGCATCCTCATGTACTGACGGTAAACCTCAGTCAATATTTTTATCTTAGTAGAATCAGATTTTGTATTTTTTTGATTTAAACTTAAAAGGCTGTCTAGTCTTTTCTGCGGTGCACTCATTTGTGCAAAACCAGCGTTGCAAAGCAATAAAAACAACGAAATTACAATACCGGTTTTAAAAATACGGAGCGTGTAATTAATCTGTTTATTAACACAATACTGCTTCATTTCCCAGTAAAAACTAATCATTTTTACTCTTGGAAAATGCATGCAAAAAGCCTAAATAATTACAGTGTTTCACAATTGGGATGATATAAAACATACTGAGATAAAAAAAATGTTATGATTTATAAAAGTATATAAAAATTCGATTACTAAGTAACCGGATTTTTACCTTATTTATAAAAAACAATTATTTTTGTCTTAATGTGACTACAAGATTTTATGAATCGAAGATAGCAATCAGATGGAATCATATTGACCGCTATTTAGTTCAAAAGTTAAAATATTGCAGGGTATTTTGCCGGATTCGCATCATGCATCATTTGATAAATGGTTTCAATCACGTCATCTACAGATGGTTTACTAAAATAATCACCATCAGAACCGAACGGCGGACGGTGTGCTTTTGCCGATAATGTTTTTGGCTGCCCATCCAGGTGGAAATATCCTTTTTGTTCCTCTAAAATCTTTTGTAAGATATATGCAGATGCGCCTCCAGGAACATCTTCATCTACAATCAGTAATTTATTGGTTTTTGAAAGTGAACTTACACAAACATGGTTTATATCGAAAGGTAAAAGGGTTTGTGGATCTATAATTTCTACAGAAATACCCAAAAGACTTAATTCTTCTGCTGCCTCCTGAACTATTCTTAACGAAGAACCATAAGAAACTACGGTAATATCGCTTCCTTCTTCCAAAACTTCGGCTTTACCTAAAGGAACAGTAAATTCTCCCACGTTTGTAGGTAATTTTTCTTTTAAACGGTAACCATTTAAACATTCGATTACTACAGCAGGTTCATCAGCCCTAAAAAGGGTATTGTAAATTCCAGCAGCCTGTGTCATATTTCTGGGCACACATAGGTGTAAACCTCTTAATGAACCCAATAACATACTGATTGGCGAGCCGGAATGCCAGATACCTTCTAACCGGTGGCCGCGTGTACGCACAATAACGGGTGCTTTTTGAATGCCTTTTGTACGGTAAGAAAGTGAGGCTAAATCATCACTCAGCACATTTAATGCAAATATTAAATAATCAAGGTACTGTATTTCGGCAATGGGTTTTAAACCACGCATTGCAAGGCCTATTCCCTGCCCCATAATGGTCATTTCTCTAATCCCGGTATCGGTAATTCTTAATTCGCCATATTTGGCCTGTAAACCCGCAAAACCCTGATTCACATCACCAATATTGCCTAAATCTTCACCAAAAGCAACCAAACGCTGATCGCGGGCAAAATTTTCGTTAAAACAGGCGTTAAGTACTTCCCTGCCATCGACCATTTTAGACAGGTCATCATAAATTGGATCTACAACCGCAATTTTTGCAGGACTTTCCTTACCATCGGTATGTAGTTTTGAATTGTACCTGTCGTAATTAAATTTTTCCTGGTTTTTGTACCAGTTTAACAATTCATCACGCTCTGCTGAGCTGTTATTAACTGATAACCGGATCGCCTTGCGTGCAGCAACAAAAACCTCTCTGCGTTGTGCATCTGCAATTGAAGCTAAATTGGCAGCGATTTTTGCCAGCTCGGGCTGATGTTTAGCCACCCCACTGATCAGGTCAACAACTTGCTTATGCTCTGGCTTAATGCTATCTAAAAACTCATTCCAGGCTTCTTTTTGGGCATTACGAACAAATATTTTAGCTTCTTTCTCTATTTCTGCTATTTCTTCTTCTGTAGCAATTGCAGAATCGAGCATCCATTCACGCATTTTCAAAATACAATCGTGTTCAGTTTCCCAGGTTAAACGATCTTTCGATTTATAACGCTCATGAGAACCGGAAGTAGAATGCCCTTGAGGTTGAGTGAGTTCGGTTACGTGGATTAAAACCGGTACGTGTTCGGTTCTGCAAACATTTATTGCTTTTTCATACACTTCGCATAACGCGGGATAATCCCAGCCTTTTACTTTATAGATTTCGTATCCAGGTTGTTCTGGCTCGCGTTGAAAACCTTTTAAAACTTCAGAAATATCTTCTTTGGTGGTTTGGTATTTTGCCGGAACGGAGATTCCATAAGCATCGTCCCAAATGGAGATAGCCATCGGAATCTGCAAAACCCCTGCTGCATTAATGGCTTCAAAAAATACTCCTTCTGATGTAGATGCATTGCCGATGGTACCAAAAGCAACTTCATTACCATTAACAGAAAAATGTTTTAAATAGTCGAGTTCTCGATTTTGTCTGAACAGTTTAGATGCATAAGCTAAACCCAACAGGCGCGCCATTTGCCCTCCGGTTGGCGAAATATCTGATGAACAGTTTTTTATCTGTGTTAAATCGTTCCAACTGCCATCTTCATTAATTGATTTGGTAGCAAAGTGACAGTTCATCTGCCTGCCACCAGAAAAAGGATCGGCCCCATTGGTGGGATTTGCATAAAGTTGTGCAAAAAATTCTTTTATAGTGGAAATGCCTGTTGCGAAAGCAAAAGTTTGATCTCGATAATAACCCGAACGCCAATCGCCGTTTTTAAAAGCTTTGGCCATGGCAACCTGCGGAACCTCTTTACCATCTCCAAAAATGCCAAACTTAGCCTTGCCTGTCAATACTTCTCTACGACCTAAAACACTCGCCTGCCTACTTTCATAAGCTGTTTTATAGTCGTTTATAACAATTGATTTAAAATCATCAAAACTTAATTCAGAAGCATCAATAGGGTTGGTCATCAATTTTTCATTCGGCATAGTAATCAAAGATTGGTTGCGGCAAATATATACAAAATTAAAAGTTTGCCTTTAACCTCGATTGTAAAATTATATATCGATTTGCAAAATAATAATTGGAATAGTTTTTGTTTTAATCTGAAAACATTAAATTTGTTTTAGGAATTTAAAAATAAATTACAACCACATAACATGAAAAAGATCTTAGTATTATTCGCTTTTGTTTTAGGTTTTGGTATTGCTGCAAATGCACAAGCTAAACCTGCTGAATTTAAATTTGAAGCTGAAACGCACGATTTCGGTAAAATTGTTTTAAACAAACCAGTTACTTACGATTTTAAATACACCAATGTTGGCGAAGAGCCATTAATTATTACCAAAGCTGAAGCAAGCTGTGGATGTACTGTACCTAAATATACTTCTACACCACTAAAAAAAGGTGAAACAGGTGTAATTTCAGTAACATTTAATGCTGCTGCTGGTCCATCTACATTTTCAAAAGCTGTAACCATCACTTCAAATGCTAAAACACCTATAAAAGTGCTTTATATTAAAGGCGAAACTGTTGCCGCAGCATCAAAGTAATTTTTTAATCGATAATATTTAAAAAGTCCCGATTTTCATCGGGACTTTTTTATTTTTGTGCCATGCCAAAAATTTCACAAAAAGGGGTGCAGATGCCTGCATCGCCGATCAGAAAATTAACTCCCTTTGCAGATCAAGCTAAAAAAGATGGTAAAAAGGTTTATCATTTAAACATTGGTCAACCAGATATAGAAACCCCTGAAGGAATGTTAAATGCCATTAAAAACATTGATTTTAATGTTTGGGCCTATACACCATCAGAAGGTACTCTTGCTTACCGTTTAAAACTTACCGAATACTACAATAAATTAGGCTATAATATTACGCCAGAAAATATATTGGTAACCGTGGGTGGTTCTGAAGCGATAACCATTGCCATGCAAACCTGCGTAAACGAGGGGGATGAAATTATTATTCCAGAACCTTTTTACGCCAACTATAATGGTTTTGCATGTATGAGCAATGTGGTGGTGAAACCGATCCTATCGTATATCGAAAATGGTTTTGCCTTGCCTCCTATTGCTGAGTTTGAAAAACTGATTACTGAAAAAACCAAAGCTATAATTATCTGTAACCCCAATAACCCGACTGGTTATTTATACTCAAGAGAAGAATTAGAGGCTTTAAAAACGCTTTGTATTAAATACGACCTGTTTTTATTCTCAGATGAAGCTTATCGTGAATTCTGTTACGATGGCAGAGCATTTATTTCTCCAATGCATTTGGATGGTTTGGATGAAAATGTTGTTATTATGGATACGGTTTCTAAACGTTACAGTGCATGTGGTGCTCGTTTAGGCTGTTTAATTACTAAAAACAAAGAAGTTATTGCCTCAGGTTTAAAATTTGCACAGGCCAGGTTGAGTCCGGGTATGGTAGAACAGATTGCAGGAGCTGCTGCTGTAGATACACCAGATAGTTATTTTGAAAAGGTAAATACTGAATATACTTTACGCCGCGATACTTTGGTTGGCAGATTAAACAATATTGATGGAGTATTTTGTCCGAATCCGGGTGGTGCATTTTATGTTGTGGCTAAATTTCCGATTGACGATGCGGATAAGTTCTGTCAGTGGATTTTAGAAGATTTTAGTCATGATAACCAAACGGTAATGATGGCACCTGCTACAGGGTTTTACTCTACACCAGGCTCTGGCAAAAACGAGGTACGTATGGCATACGTATTAAATATTAATGATTTAAATGCTGCGATGGATTGTTTGGAAGTAGCTTTGCAGCAATATCCGGGCAGACAAGTATAGTTTGCAGTTTGCAGTTCACAGTTTTAGATGCCAAATATTAGATCCAATTATTTGTTACAATCATCTTTATGTTGGGTATGGAGAGGGATGCGTTTAAACAAGCAGTTATCAGGAAAAATAGCATTAAAAAAACTAACCTTAAATAAAAGTAAAGAGGTGATAGTATAAGTTCAGCGCACCTGACTCCATAAAGAATTTACAAAAAAGCCTGCAAATCAACGATTTGCAGGCTTTTTTTGTTTTTTTTGTGAATTTTGTTACTGCTTCCAGTGGAGCCGAAGGGAGTCGAACCCTTGTCCAGTTGTGAGATAAATTATACCTTCTACATGCTTATTTTTCAATTGATTTTCGGGAAATAAACGGGCTGAAAACCGACCTTATTTAAATCCTTAGATACTTTATCTCACTTTAAGTCGTATCTCCTTAAAGCCAGCTTTGTTGTTTCGATGCCCCGGATTCTAACCCAACAATGCAGCAGTTAGAGGGACAAAAGCTAGTTAGTTCTAAACTAAGCAGCTAAGGCGTAAGTATTTTCGCCAACTAAAATGTGATCGTTCACTTTAAGTGCTCTCCGAACAACGCACTGCATGCTAACATAACCTCCGCCACCCCGTCAAATCCAAGAACGGCCCCATTTTTAGTTTGCAGTTTTGAGTAACCAGTTTGCAAACCGAACTGCAAATATACAAATTAAATGCCAAATAATAGCTGTATCATATAAACAAACCTTAAATTTCAGTAACCTGCAAACCTAATATAATGTCAATCCCGACATTATTTATTGTTTTTTTCTACGTTATTAAACGCCTTGTAAAATTCTCATTTTATCCAATTGTTACGCCTGATGTCGATCATATCTGCAGCGAAAAGATAATCACCATTTTGTGTGTTCAAGATAACAATACTGTTAGGACGAATAAGTAATAAATTAAAAACCTATTTAACACTTACTACATACTTTGAATTGAATGTTTTCGGTTTTTCAGACCGCTATGGACAACAAATGCAAGGATAATAAAACTCACAGCGTAACAGGCATAAACAATACTTTTTCCGGTAGGATCGGTATTGTTTGAAACAGATATAGCCAGTAATGCCCAGATCCCAACCACTGCAAACTCGCGCAGGTTTCTTGTATAAACCATAACAACATTAATAAGGCCAGCTACGCAGATCATCGTAATTGCCCAGTTCACATCAGAAATGCCCCAACCTTCCCATCCTATCTTGGTCAGATAAGCAGAAATATTGGCTATAAAAGCTACAGTAATCCACCCAGAATACATTGCAAACGGCCAGTATATGAAAAGATATTCTTTCAAAGGATGAGCATCCAGTTCCATACGGGTATTGACGACAATCTTTAGCAGGCAAAAAAGAAGAATGGCCATAATCATAACCGAAATACCAGTATAATCATACAACCAGGACACTACCCAAAAGCAATTTAACAAACAGGATAGAACAAACCACCAGCTGATCTTGGACAAAATATCAGATCTGACCGGATCCCTTCTACCATTCACCCCGGTATAAAAAACAAAACCCAATAGCCCGAGATAAATAATGCCCCATATTGAAAATGCATATCCTGCAGGCGTAAAATAATTAAAATATCTATCAGAGACCGTTTTCATACTATTACCATTCAGCAGCCCTGCATTGGAAAGGTAATTGACCAATATCGTAATGACCAGAGTAAATCCATTGGCAAAAGGAAGAATTTTTTTAGCGCGATCCATTTTAAAATTAAAATATAATTTACCCAGATAAGGAAATTTGCAACAAAGGTTAATGATATACGATTAACACCAAGCACAAACAGATTGTTTGCATTCCGAAATGCTATGATCGCTGCTGGCGAAATCTCCAACTGCATGCAGCAATATTTATTTTTTAAAATAAGAATTTTTGTCAAGCCCCATAGTGAGCTGTCCTGCAACAAAACCAATAGCGGGATCGAAGGTAGCGCCGACAGATCCTACTATACACTCGTTGCGTTTAAGGCCGGCAATCGACATGATCTGCTGTACCGGCTGGATGCCGGTACAATGGGCACCCATGAAATATCGGACGCCGGCATTTTTTAAGGCATTAGCAGTCCAGTCGACCTGCTGGTCGGTTGCGGCCAAAAGATGAAACCCACCGATAGCGGCGTAAATCCGTTGACCCGGAAAATGCTTTTTAACCGCTTCAAGCAGGTTCACAGTACCACTATGCCCGCAGCCGGTGAGGAGTACCAATCCTTGGGTAGTGGAGATCACCATTGACATGTCTTCGGGGATCGTATCCTTTACGACTTCTCCGGAGGGTATCTGACGCTTTAACATCGCTGGATAATTTTTTTCCGGATAAATGCGTGGCACATCTTTACCTGTTAAATAGATGCCAGGTAAAATTTCCTTCCAGGTACTTATCGTTTCAATCTTCCCGCAAGTGGCTCTGTAAGCTACTGAATCTGATCTTAAATCATATTTCCCACCTGAGCCAAGTATTACCGGGTTAAAAAACCCTGGGGCAACATAGGTTAGCGCTAAAGCATTTTTGTTGATTTTCATGATGCCTTGGCGCAGCGGAAGCCAACCTGCAGTGTGGTCGGGATGACCGTGGCTTAACACAACAGTATGAATTCCTGACAGGTCTATGTGAAGCTCCCTGGCATTATCACGCACCACAAATTCACGTCCACCAGTATCAAACAGTATCCGGCTGCTATCGCATTCGATCAGTGCACCGAAGCCCCAGTCGCCAACACCCTCCTGGGCCAGCATAGTACTGAGAATAGTAATTTTTAAATTATTGACGTGGTGCGGCGTCTGCGCTGGCGACACAAAATAAAAACCCAACAGCGAAATTAATAAAATGAATTTTTTCATAAGACCAATTGAAACAAAACATAAGAAAATTTCAAACATACTGGCTGTTAACCGATTGCGTTATTAATTCAAAAACTCAGAATATCAGTATTACCAATAGTTAAGCAATCACTTTGACTGAAACTTATAATTATCCAACTGTTCATTCAGGTTATCGCGATACCTGAAGATTCGGTTATCTGGACAGACGATTACCGGTCGGAATTGATTAGCACAAAAAAGTCATGGAAAACCCGAGCATCTCAGCTATAAATGTGTTAAGATTTTGATAAATATATACTGATTCTAATTTCCGCTCTACATGATCACTGCTAGCGACATCTTCCAGTTTCTGTAAATAGTTAAACCTGTACCAGTTTTTATGAAATCAATCGATATTGTTTTCTTCTATCTAAGTTGCTATTCAACCTTATTTTTTTTTAAAGAAGAAAATTAATTTCAATCTCAAAATCAATCTAAATAATAACTGCTAGTTTCATTTTCGACAAAATTATTAAACAAAGTTTAATATAGTTAAACAAATAACTTAACATGCGCATTCTATTTTTGAAAAAAAAATGAGAAATGAGTTTAAAAAAATCAGGAAAATTGTTGCTGTTATTCTTCCTATTTGGATGTAATAGTGTGTTTGCACAAGTGATATTAAAGGGGCAGGTTTTAGATGAGGCTAAACAACCCATGCAAGGTGTAAGCGTTATGATTGCGGATAGCAAAACCGGTGTTTCCACCGACAAGGATGGTAGATTCACTATCAACGCAAGTATTGGAAAATCACTCCTTTTCAGGTATATTGGATACAGTACTCAACAAGTATTGATCAATAACCAAACGCCGCTATTGATCACTTTAAACCCTGATGGAGCATTATTGTCTGAAGTTGTAGTAACTGCGTTTGGCATAAAGAAAGAGGTTAAAAAACTTGGCTACTCGCAAACACAGATCAAGGGCGAAGAATTAACGATTGCCCGGGATGCAAATCCTTTAAATTCACTATCGGGCAAGGTAGCAGGTTTGCAGATAGGTGCAAGCTCTGAGTTTTTTGGCGCTCCGACTGTCGTTCTGCGTGGCAGTAAAGATGTGTTATACGTAGTGGATGGACAGCCGGTAAATTCGGACACTTATAACTTCAATGCCGATGATGTTGAAAGCTACACCGTACTAAAAGGACCAAATGCAGCTGCTTTATACGGATTTAGGGGAATAAACGGAGCCCTTGTTATCACCACAAAAAAAGGAACAAAAGCAAAAGAAGGCTGGCAGATAGATTTTAATAGCACTACCGAATTGGACAAAGGATTTGTGGTATTGCCAGAAAGCCAAACAGAATATGGGCGTGGCAGTAATTATCAATACTCATACGGCAATCAACTATACGATAACGGCCAGCGTTTACCAGAATGGGGACCAAGATTTGATTCAGGATTTTCGACACAACAATACGATAGCCCGTACGATCCCGTAACTGGAGTAAGGGGAAAAACACCCTGGCTTTCCCGGGGTGCCGATAACTTTGATAAGTTCGTTCAAAATGGCTATGTCAGCACAAACAGTGTTGGACTGGCTGCCAGCGGCGATAAATACGACATCCGCGTTTCTTATGGACATACTTTTCAACAAGGTATTTTTCCAAATACTAAGTTGAATATTGATAATTTTAAAATCAATGCCGGTTATCAGGTAACCAAAAAATTAAGAGCGGATGCTGATGTTAACTTAAGCCAGCAATATTCGCCAAATGTACCGGATGTACAATATAGCCCAAATAGTTATGTATATATGTTTAAAGTATACGGATCTTCAGATTATGATATCGATGATTTAAAAGATTACTATAAAGGCCCGCAAGGTGTACCTGGATTAACCCAGTATGCGCCAGAATATGGCCGCTTAAACAATGCCTGGTTTATGGCCAACGAATGGTTAAAGGGCAGACAAAAAACTGATATCTATGGGTCGTTAAAAGCAACCTACAAATTTAATAGCGATATCGATTTATCTTTAAGACAGTCGCTAAACACCTACGATCAAATAAATACCGAAGATGTACCTGCCTCTGCAAACTTAAACCTTTATTTGCCGTGGTATAGCTTTGGCTGGTATGGAGATTACAGAGAAGACCGCCGTAAGTTATTGGAAAACAATACTGATCTGATTTTAAATTATAGCCATAAGTTTGGTGATTGGGATATCAATGCCCTGGTGGGTGCAAACCAACGTTCTTTCACTTATGATTCGTCTTGGGGAACTACACAAGGGCTTTCTTTGCCGGGAGTTTATAATCTGAACAATTCATCTGCCAAACCATATATCTATAGTTTTTCTTCAAAAATGCAGGTGTATAGCGGCTTTTACTCATTCGATATTGGTTACAAAAACTATTTTAACATCAATACTACCAACCGGGTAGATAACCTGTCTACTTTACCCAAAGGTAGCAATACCTATTTCTATCCTTCAGTAGCCTTGAGTTCGGTGATTTCTGATTATGCTAAACTTCCGAAATTCATCTCGTTTCTGAAAGTGAGAGGATCTTATGCCGATGTAAAGGGGGGATTAACTTCTACTACAATCGGCTCATCATATAATGCGTTAACCTCTACCGCATTGGGAACAGGATGGAACAGCAGGCCTGTTACCGGATTGCCGGCTGCAGGTGGCTTGTTAGGTTATGGTACAGAAAATTACACCCCGTACAATGGACCAACTTATGTTAATGATTCACCGGTTGCATCAGGCACTTTCTATAATGGTACGCCTTCTATTACCCTATCAAATACAATTGCAAATCCCAATTTAAAGCCTTTCAACGTAGAATCTATAGAGGCGGGTTTTGATGTAAAATTTTTGGCAAATAGATTAGGTTTAAATGCTACTTATTTCACGACCACCAACGGACCGAATATTTTTCAGTTACCAGTTTCTACAGCTACAACATCTACCAACCGTATTATTAATGGGGTAACTACACTGAAAAAGGGGTTCGAAGTAGAATTGATGGGCACAGCGCTAAAAAGTGTCGACGGTTTAAACTGGGATATTAACCTAAACTATTCTACTTATAAGGAAACCTTAAAAGAGATCTATGGCAACGAACAGTTTTTGCAGCAGAATGGCCACAATTATGTGGTAGGCGATAGACTGGATGCTATTTATGGGACTAAATTTGTAAGAGACGACAAGGGAAACATCGTAAATTCTGCCGGTGGCCTACCGCTGCAATCGCCTGGAGGCATTGCCAACAATGGTTTTTTAGGTTATGCAAATCCGGATTTCTCTTTCGGCATCACAAACAGTTTCAGGTATAAGAATTTCTCGCTAAGCGTGCAGTTTGATGGCCGTATCGGAGGTAAAATCTACGATTTTGTATACTATAATACTTTAAACGGTGGTACAGGAATAGAAACCGCCACCGGTGATTTAGGTGCTGCCCGTTTGGCAGAATGGACCAGTACCGCAAACGGGACAAAAGCATTAACGCCATCTTATGTAGGCCCAGGAGTTAAAATCGTATCTGGAACACCGCATTTCACCAATGGGCAGATTGACAATTTAAAAGATCTGACCTTTGCGCCGAACGATTTCCCTGTATCTGTCCAAAGTTATATTTCCAGTGGTATTGGCGGTAATTTCGACGAGAATTATACCATCAGCCGCTCTTATGCCAAATTACGTGAAGCCTCTTTGGGATATAGTTTGCCAGCAAAAGTTTTAGCCCGTACGTTTATCAAAAAAGCAACTTTCTCATTGGTAGGACGCAACCTGCTTTACTTTGCGGGGCGTAAAGACATTGATCTGGATCAGTTTGCTTCAGGTTACAACGCTTCTGACAGAACCCTTGTTGGAACTAAAGCAGGCAGCGACCTTTCAAGCCCAACAGTTCGCCGTTATGGTTTCAATATTAATTTAACTTTTTAATCTTTCCATTTATGAAATTCAAAAATATAGCACACGTATTGTTAAGCATTAGTTGCTTAATGGCAATCGGTTGTCAAAAAGGAGAATTAGATACAAATCCTAATGTGGCGGGTGTTGACGGCATTATTCCAAGATCGCTTTTGCTTAACAACTTAACCTCTACTTTGATCCGTACCGATGAACAGCCCTGGGCATTATCGTCTGTAGGGGCACAGTACAGTGTTTCCAACTATCAATACTACCGGTTTAACAACAACTATAATTACGGTAACACCAGTGATAGTTATGATATCCTAAAATATGCTATAACTTTAGAGCAACAATCTGTTAAACAAGCTGGCGGCAGTAGCAATAATGTTTATTTTGCTCTTTCACAGTTTTTCAAAGCATATTCCGGTATTTGGTTAACACAAAGAGTTGGCGACATTCCTTTTTCACAGGCAGGAAACCTGAACAATTTAACGCCAGGTTATGACAGTCAGCATGATGTTTACAAAAGTGCGCTGGCTATGCTGGATAATGCCTCAACGGTAATGAAAAACCTGATTGCAGCAACACCCACTCTGGCTACGCAAAAGGTTGATGCGGGTGGGGATATTTTTAATCTCACCTACTTACAGTGGCAAAAACTAATCAATACTTATACTTTGCGCACCCTGATCAGCTTAAGCAAAAGGGCGCAGGATAATGGAGATCTACAAGTACTACAGAAGTTTGCGGCGATCGTAAATAACCCAACGCAGTATCCGATTATGACGGGTAATGGCGACAACATGGTTTATGTGTACAATGCGGTAAACAGATATCCAATTTATACTTTGCTATATAATTCTTACAATAACTTTTCCAATATCGGTAGCACCTATCTTTCAATAGGATCCCAAACGAAGGATCCGCGTATCCTGGTTACCTCTACCCCTGCCCCTGCACAGGTAACAGGCGGTAAGGCCGTGAGTGATTTTTCTGCCTACGTAGGTTCTGATATTAACCTTGCCCAATCTGTACTGCTGAACAACTCTAACAACGGGATGTATTCATTTGCAAATTACAACCGTTATTACGTTTCTCAAACTGGAGCAAATGCCGAACCATTTATCTTCATCGGCTATCCAGAAATGTGTTTCAACATTGCTGAAGCCGTTAATAGAGGATGGGTAACAGGACAAACTGCCAGCAGCTGGTATTTAAAGGGAATCAATGCATCATTGGCCAATTACGGTTTAACAGAAGGACAGGTTATCACCATCAATTTCCCAATTGGATCTACAGATGTAAAAATTAATCCAACTGGTTTAAAGCAAGGTTCCGCCTGGGGAACCGCCACGGTAAATATCTCTGAATTTTTAGCTAAAATAAATTATGCGGGAGATAATAACATAGGTTTAAATCAGATTTTAACTCAAAAATACATGGCCATGTTTAACAATTCTGGTTGGGAAGCTTTTTATAACTATCGCCGTACAGGAATACCGGCGTTGCTAAGCGGAGGTGCCGGAATTGGAACAGCCAACGGTGTACTGCCACGCAGATGGATGTACATGGCAACAGAATCAGCCTATAATACACAGAACTTTAAAAAGGCGATTGATACTCAGTTTGGCGGGTCTGATGATCCTTTAAAAGACACTTGGTTAACCAAATAAATCAAAATAGAAGAACAATATATTTCCATTTTTACCTTAAGAATAGGCGCTGTTACCAGTGCCTATTCTTTTGATCCCGGCTGTCGATGCAGCGGCATTTTTGCAATCACTATTATCTGTGTGACATTGAAAAGAAGTGCTTCTTGGAAACGTCCAGACGCCCCGTTTATGTAATTATTACAAATCTGCCCGCCTCATTGACCGAAAGGTATCCACCGAAATTTAATTTGAATTCAGAGATATGAATCAAAATTTCCTAATAAACATAAAGCTCTGCAACAACAGGTTAAACCCGGATGTTCATTAAGATTCAACTCCGCTGTGTTAATACGCCAGGCTGTTTATAGTAATTCTACTTGCTAAATATTTTAATCCAGGAGATTAACCTGTAATCTTAATCTAATGCTATAGATTTCATCTTTTTACTTGGACTGAAACCCTTTCCTACCAAAATACCGTCTAGTGTTACTGCAATTACGCTTGCCGACTTATCCGGCGCAATAGTGGGCAGCCCGCTTATAAGCAGTGAACCATGTTTATCCTGTTTGATTTCCAATTTATCTATTTCACCCATTAATGTTGCCCTAACTGCCCGGGCCGATAGCCCATCGAGTTTCAGTTTACCATCAGTTGGCCAGTTAAAAACGGATAAATAAAGTGTAGTGGTTTTGGTATCTTTTGCAGTAATTCTACCCCAATTTACACCGTTTACCGGATTGGCATGGGAACCATATATTGATGCACCGTATTTTTTCATCCATTCTCCGATATCGCTTAGTCGCTCTATACTCTCCTTTGGAAAAGTGCCATCTGCTTTCGGTCCCACATTAAGTAAATAATTCCCTCCTTTTGAGGCAATATCAATCAGATTCTGCAACAGTTCGGTAGAAGATTTCCAATTCTTATCTGTGTTTCGATAGCCCCATGAATTATTCATTGTCATGCAGTTTTCCCAGTCTTTACCATCCAGCTCAGCAAGGTCTGGAATCTTTTGCTCTGGTGTTTTATAATCTCCGGCAAATTGTGGTTTCTTGCTAAGCCTGTTGTTTGTAATCACATTAGTATAGGGTGCCAACGCTTTTTGCAGCTTTTCTGCCTGCTCATCTGTAATGTACGCCGGGGTATCCCACCAGAGTACTGCTACCTCTCCATAATTTTCCATGAGTTCTTTAACCTGTGGTACAGCTACTGAATTGATGTAATCATCAAATGTTTTAGTATCCTGAACAGGATCCCAATGGCCTTTATGTGCCAAGGTGTAAGCATCGATCCGAGCGCTATCGGGATTATCCCAACCCTGCTTTACAGGCCGCCTGTGTACTGCGCCTCCCGGATTGCCCCAGTCTTGCTCTTGTGAATAATAGAACCCCAGTTTCATTCCTTGTTTTTTGCAGGCCTCAGCTAAGGGTTTCAATAAATCTTTACCGTATTTTGTGGCATCTACAATGTCCCAATCGGTTGCTTTACTATCAAACAGGGCAAAACCATCATGGTGTTTAGCAGTTATCACAATATATTTCATCCCCGCGTTTTTTGCCATCCTAACCCACTCATCTGCATTGTATTTTAAGGGGTTAAAGTTTCTTGCCGTGTCTTTATACACCTGTACAGGAACTTTCATCCGGTTTAAAAGCCATGCGCCGTCAGCTACCTTTTGCTCAATACCGTTATACCTGCCCGCAAACTGTGCATACACACCGAAATGGATAAACATTCCGAAACGGGAGTTTCGCCACCATTCCATTTTAACATCCTGAGCCGTTGGTTTGGCAACCACCTGAGCGGAAATGGTATGGCCAATTGTGAAAAAGAGCAAAAAGATAGGGATGATTTTTCTCATATGTTGTTAATTATTCAGCCAAAACATCTTTCTTTTTTTGACTGGTTTTTATTTGGTTTGGTTTGATAACCCAATTGCTATTTCAAACCTAAGCACTATTAAATGTACGGTATATCAGTTTTGAACAAAACTCTTTTAAAATTGGCTAAACAGTTGCTTCCTTATTTTTAGAATGCTTTCGCCAAAAACAATAATAATCTTTATCCCAAAGTCTGTTGGAATACAATCAAAACTTTATTCAGCTTTTAAGGGTTAACGTCAATCTGGGGAGTGCCCGATCCATCTTTTACAAGTATGATCCAATGGTAGTTGAACCTACAGATGTCTGCATTGCCCAAGGAATTTTCGGTACCCAATATTTTCCACCTGTCAAAACCTTTTTGAACTCACTCTGGTTTCCATTATTTCATATCACATTAATACAGATTTATAATGGGTGAAACAACACAGAAAATAGCATATACCTACCTCCTGGATCCCAATCTGGATACTGTTAACTGGCAAGAAGTACTTGGTTTGTTCCAAAAGGTAAACTGGAAGCACCGGATCGCAGAGGAAATTAGAAATGCATTTATAATCAGCACAACCACTATTTTCATTTATGACCGGGAGCGGCTCATCGCTTTTGGACGTGTGGTTGGAGATGGGAGATATTATGCAATGCTGGCAGATATCATTGTAGATCCAGACTATCAGGGCCAGGGATTGGGAAAATACTTAGTAAATGCGTTAAATGATCAACTAAAAAACTATCATTTTGTAAATCTTAGTGCTGCCCCAGGAGCCGATCGGTTTTATAAATCCCTTGGATGGAAAAAACAAACAACAGCCTATATTTGGCCACAAGGGCCAAAACAGCTTCGTCAGCATTGCGAACCAGACTAAACTATATTAGTTAATGAAAAGGAATTACAAATGCTTAGAACACAAACATGCAAAAAGTTGTTGTTCAAAGATGGAAACGAATGTAACCGGCCTATTTTTATACCACGACTTTATTGACGAAGCAAGAGAAAATCAATTAATGGCAGAAATTGACAGCCAGACCTGGACTATAGATTATACAAGGCGGTTGCAATATTACGGCTACCGCAACGAACTGGAGAAACCTTACAACCTGATCCCTTTCCCAATCGAAATCCCACCACAGATTTATCAGTTATCGAAAGAAATTGTGCAGCAAAAAATACTGATCGAAGAGCCAGACCAGGTTATCATAAACGAATATGTTCCGGGAGAGGGCATAAAAGATCACAAAGATAGGGCTTATTACGAAAACCAGATCTGCGGAGTAAACCTTGGAAGCGGATGTATTATGCGGTTTATCAGAGGGAACAACCTTGAGGTTATCGATGTGGAGATACCCAGACGCTCCCTTTACCTTATGCAGGACGATGCGCGCAAAAAGTGGAGCCATGGGATACCACCCAGAAAAAAAGACCAGGTAAACGGCGCGATCAAACATAGGGAAAGAAGGGTGTCCATCACTTACCGAAAGGTTAAGCCCAAACTGGTGCACCCTATAAATCCTGACGGCAAAGTGGCGGAAATTCTGCGGGTAAAATTCAATATTGGATAGAAAGCAGCTATTGATACAAAGCCAAAGTTTTTTTAAAATAGATCTTTCCCCGGTCGTAATGTGAAGATCTTTTCTATAATGGATTTGCCTTAAACAGACTTAGGATTTTTGTGAAACAATTCCCTGTTATATTTTACTACATCTGGATGATTTGGGTATGATGGTAAAGAAGAAAGATCAGCGATAGCCTTATCCCTTAAGGAAGGTGCTTTTTCTTTTTCACCATCAGAAAGCGCCTGTTTTAATTCTTCTGCATTGAGTTCGGTGCAGTAAGCTGGTGTTCCTGGCTGATGTCTCCAGGATTCAGAAAGCACCCCTGAGTCAACTGTATCATAACCGGCATCATTAATTAAGCCTGAAATTATTTTTTTGGCCGCTGTATCATCACCCGCAATAGCCATTGCTATTCTATCTTTTGCACCGGGTCTTTTTCCTCCGTTTGCCAATGTTTCTGCCAGTAAATTATTGAAAGCCTTGATTACGGGCCTCCCCAACTGTTCAGATACCCAAACACTTTCCACTTTTCCGTTTTTAATCTCTTCAATATCTGAATCACGGAAAGGATAGTAATTTGATGTATCAACCACAATTACATGCGCTGGAATATTTTTTAATAAATCTTTGGGCAAAGTTGGAATTGCAACCGTTGGCACTGATATGATAATCACATCTACGCCTTTTACTACATCATTTAAAGTTGCACTTGCGACACCTAATTCTTCTGCACGGGCATTTAATTTTTCAGCATCACCCGAATTATTTACTTTCACCCGGTGGCCAGCTGCTGCCATTTTTTTTGCAATTGTACCGCCTATTGCACCGGTACCTATAATTCCTATGTTCATAATTACATTTTTTTTGAATAGTGCAACAAAATTAACGAAATATTACTTTCCTTTGTATAGTACTTTCCCAAAGGAAAGCAATTTTAAATTGTTTATGGCAAAGAAAAAAGTTTACTGCGAATGTCTCAATACGGTGAAACCGGTAAGGGATACGCTTGAAGTTATTAATGGAAAATGGAAATTACCAATCATCATTTCGGTGGGCGTTGGTAACAACCGATTTACCGACATCCAGGAAAGTATTCCTGGATTAACCCCAAAAGTATTGGCTAAGGAGCTCAAAGATCTTGAACAGCAAAAGCTAATTAAAAGAGTAATTGTTGATGATTACCCCGTTAAAATTTCTTATCATCTCGAGCCTTATGCCGATACCTTAACACCTATTATTTACGCTATGAAAGATTGGGGGCTGAACCATAAAGAGAAGATTTTTAAGGAACAATAAAAGTGATATTGATAATAGTTTCTTTCTCCTATACTATCCTACAAACTTATTCTTCACCACTTTTACAAAAATTAATATCGCTTCAAAAGCTCAAAAAGGTTCGAATTTATGCGGATTGACTTTACTGATTAAAGCTTATCGAAAGATGCGCTTTTTATTGTTAGATCCATTTATAAGTTGTTAGCATTCGTATTAGTAAGACGCTAAGACGAGATGAGCATCAGTGCATAATCAAAAAACTCTTAAAAAAAATCAGTTTCTTTGTTTTTATTGATATATCAATTATATTTGTATCAACATAATTGATATGATAAACAAAAACCCAACAGCAACCGTACTTTATTTGATTGAACAAGCAATTAAGGAGTATCGAAAAATATCACAAAGGAATATCTCAAAAATTGTAAAAGATATTACAATAGATCAATGTCTAGTCTTAATAATCCTTAACAAGGATGACAAAATTTCTCAAAATGAATTGGCAAATCTTGTATTTAAGGATAATGCATCCATCACGAGAATGATAGAATTAATGGTCAAAAAAGATTATCTAAATAGAACCATTCATCAAGAAGATAGAAGGAAATTTAATCTTGAAATAACCGAAAAAGGAAAAAAAACGCTCGAATTAATAAACCCAATTGCGAAACTAAATAGAGCAACGGCACTAAATGGTTTGTCGTTGGAAGAGATTAATTCACTCGAAAAAACATTAAATAAAATAATTACTAATTGTAAAATCTAAGAAATGAAAAAAGTATTTAATCTATTGTTAATCTACGTTGCAATCTGCTTCAACTTAAAAGCGAACGCCCAGGATTTTACAGAACGTAATAAACAAATATTGGAAATAGCAGATAAAATTAATGAATATTACATTTTTGAAGATGTTGCAGATCAGCTTTCTAAAAAATTAAAATCAGAGATAGATCTTAAAACTTTTGACAATCTTTCTGATGCAGAATTTGCAAAATCTCTTTCAAAATATTTAACAAAAAACGGAAATGATTTGCATTTCAATGTATTATACCGTCCAGGTAAAGAAGAAGAAAAAGCAGTTAATGAAAAGGAATTGCTAAAAAAATACGATGCTATTAACAAACAATGGAATTATGGTTTTGATAAAGTGATGAGATTAGATGGAAACATCGGTTATATTGAATATACCGGATTTCCCGAAGGAAATAAATCTGCTCAACAAATTTTAGATGCTACAATGAATTTTGTTTCAAATACAAATGCTTTGATTATAGATTTAAGGAACAATCGAGGCGGTGATGGCAAAATGGTAAGGCTATTTTTAAGTTATTTTTTTAATGAAAGAATTAAATTGAGTGAGATTTACACCAGGTATAATAATAAAACCGAAGAGAAGTACACATTTAAAAAAGTAAATGGCAAAAAGTATTTAGATAAACCTGTATACCTCATCGTAAAAAGTAATACAATTTCTGCCGCTGAAGCATTAGCTTATAATTTACAGCAAAATAAAATTGCAAAGGTTATTGGAGATAAAACCTATGGAGCGGCAAATCCTGCAAAAATATTTTTCATTGGCAAAAAATATCAGTTGTTCATCCCAATATCAGTTGAAAAAAATGAGGTCACAAAAACGAATTGGGAGCATACAGGTATTAATGTTGATGAAAAAGTAAATTCTGAAAAAGCATTAATAAAAGCGCAAATTGTAGCACTTGAAAATCTGTTAAAATCGAACATAAAAACAGAATTAACGGAAAATGAAATTAAAGAAAAGATTTTGAAATTAGAAAAGCAATTGTAGGCAAATCATTTATTATTGCTAACTAGGATAATGAAATGGGGGCAGAATTACTAAATTATCTCCAAAAAACTAAAGTAAGCAAAATCATATGTGAAGATAAGCATCTCCATTATTTACCCATTTTTATTTTCTGTATTGTCCGGCAACCGTGCTTTTCAGTACTTTTTTTGACGATGCTGTTATGTAAGGGCCAGGTAATTAATCCACTGAACGATTTGATTATCATTTTACCTTTAATTCCGCAAGAGAAATCATCCCATCAATGAAAAACGGCCTGGCCCAAGTGATGCATTCAATATAAACTCCATAATTAGAAAAATGGTACAACCGATGCGCCTTTTAGTTGATAGCAGAACATAACTAAATGCCCTTGATCTTGATGCGAACAGGCCCCTTAATATGCCCCAAATCAATAGGGATCCCTTTTTGTGTAATTATTATTTTTCCCTGGTTTTGGAGATCGATAGCGATATTGAGCACTTCTTTCATATGTTCACGCCAGTCATCAGGAAAAAGCATCCGTGCGATTTCGGATGGACAGGTACTTTTTTCAACGCCACGTTGTGTAGCGACTGATAAGATTGTTTCTGATATGACTTTGAGCTGCTGCATATAACTGTAATGAAAATTTAACAGGTGCTTATTTCATCAGAAAGGTCATACTGCTGTAAGCATCATTGCCCTTCTGGACATGATTTTTTCGATCAATACCGTAAGCCGGTTCCTATAATCCTCACCCAGCCATTTCACATAATTTTTTGTTACTGTGCCCAAGCATTTGGCATATTGTTTTATTCTCCAATTAATCTCTTTATCCAGCTCCAAAGATAGTTCAAGTGCCTGGCTCACCGTATCTGAATTATCTGCACACATCATCGCATGTTGGCGTATTGAATCCCTAAGAACCGTTTTTGCTTTTTCACCCTTTTCAAGAGCAGCCTGGTAGGCGGCGAGCACATCAAATGCGATACCGGCACTATTAGGAAACTTGCTCCTCATTTCCGCGGGCATCTGATGAATGTCTTCTGCTGCTTTGTTCAAAACCTGATGATAAATTTCTGGATTTTCAAAAATATGTTTCCAGTCCAAAGGTGCATCCCAATCTCCAAACCGCTCGGTATTGTTACCCAGATCGATAATATTGAATGTTTTTTTTCCCGGCAAGCGTCTCGCCCCTCTGCCTATCATCTGGTGGTAAAGCGTAATGGAGGTTGTTGCCCGGTTTAAAATCACCGACTGAACCGTTGGCTCATCAAAACCAGTTGTTAAAATCGATACTGAGGTGAGAATGGCTCCTTTCGTTTTTTTAAACCACCTTAAAATTTCTTCACGTTCAGAAACATCAGTTTTATTGTCGAGGTGCCTAATGGCATAACCTGCGTCAGTAAAAACTTCTAACACTTTACGGGAGGTAAAGATTCCGTTGTTAAAAATCAATGTTTTTTTACCTATAGCATGTTCCCTGTAAGCATGCAGCAAAAGCTCTAGCATAGCTGGAGAAGCATAAAGTTCATCAGAACTGGCCACTGTAAAATCTCCGTGCAAGCCCCTTGTTAACGTATTGAGCTCTACATCATAACCATAGGTTTTTGGTTTTGCCAAAAAGCCCTGTTCAATAAGCGCACCAATAGGTTCACCTACAATGAGTTCATCATAATACCTATGCATAGGGAGATTCGCATCCGCCGAAAAAGGCGTAGCTGTTACCCCGATAATGGATGCGTTGGGGAATTTTCCAAGCAGTTTATGAAATGAATTATGATGTGCTTCATCCACAATAACAAGGCCCACATTTTCCGTATCAATTAATCCATCGTGTATACGGTTCTTTAGCGTTTCAACCATACCAACATAGCAGGCATAACTGTCTTTTTTAGCCACCCTCTTAACAGCACTATTTACCACCTTGTTTTGCACGCCAGAGGTTTTTAATGCCTGCGATGTCTGCCGGCACAATTCACGTCTATGGGTAAGTACAATAACTTTTCTGCCGTACTTTTGAATGTACCTGTCTGCTATCTGCGAGAAAATAACCGTTTTACCACCGCCAGTGGCCAATTGATATAGCAAACGACTTTTATTACTACCGCTTAGTTTTTCGAAGAGGGTTTCAATATCATTTTCCTGATAATGGTATAGTTTTTTTACTGGCCGTACTGTGGTGGATAGAGATGAAATTTGCATAATCCTACAACCATACCAAGGTTCGGAAAGTTTTATGGATTTTTACCGAAAATATAGAATCATCAGAAATAAAAATGCTTTCGTCTTTTATTCCAACGGAGATGGGAGCTATTCGAATTGCTAAAGAAGCATAGAAGAATATTTTTAGTCGAATGATCTTGGGTATTTCTGGTAAGCAACCGTGGTTTCTATTATTGGTTGAATCATCCAAAAGAAAACGAAAATCACCATCTAAAAGCTTGAACAGTTTCAGATTGCTAATTCTAAAATGTATGGTAAATTATAAAAATAGAATTTACCGTGTTTTTACCCGAAAAAACACATAAAACATGGTTAAGGCATTAAGAATTGTTCAGCCATAACTTCTCCATTAGGAGTGCTTCGGCCACTTTGTGAGGCATTATTTTATTATGCTCAAATATCCCACAACATACAAACAAATGATTATCTGCCGTTTAAGCTAGGAAACACCCGCTGTTATCTCCATTTTTTTTTGATCTGCCTAATAAGTGGTTTGCCTTTTATCTCTTACTCAGTAGTTAACATATTTCCCTACGTTAGTGTTCAGCTCAGTTATTTTTTACTTTGTTTAAAATCCATTGCCGCCTACCCTTTTCCACAATGGTAATTATATTCCTATCTTGTGTAAAATTGATCTGTAGATGAACGAAACTAAACAGGTAATAGATAAATTCAGGGCCTACCAAGAACATGAAACTGAGCTAAAACTAGATCATGCAGAACTCCGCAAACTGATCAGCTTACTTCAGCGTGCAGATGAAAAAAGTGCAGTCCTGAGTTCAATTGTGGCATCATCGGATGATGCGATTATCAGTAAGGACCTTAACGGAATTGTTACCAGCTGGAACAATTCTGCACAGCGGATTTTCGGCTATAGCCGCAAAGAAATAATCGGAACGCCGATTTTAAGGCTAATCCCACCTGAAAGGCAAGACGAGGAACAGATGATCCTTACACAGTTAAAAAATGGAATCCGGATTGACCATTTTGAGACTCAAAGGCTCGGCAAAGATGGATCCATGATTGATGTTTCGCTTACGATTTCTCCTATATACGATGCTTCTGGTATCGTTATCGGGATATCGAAAATCGCGCGGGATTTAACCTTTAACAGGAAAGCCGAAGTAGACGCCCGCAGGCTTATCGCAATCATTGAATCCTCAGATGATGCAATTGTCAGTAAGGACCTAAACGGTGTGGTTACAAGCTGGAACGCTTCTGCAGAACGTATTTTCGGATACAATGCCGGCGAGATGATCGGAGAATCTATTCTAAAGATCATTCCTCCGGAACGCCTGGAAGAAGAGCCTAAAATATTGGCCCAGTTGCGTAAAGGGATCCGTGTGGATCATTTTGAAACCCAACGGTTGAAAAAAGACGGTGCCCTTGTTAGTGTGTCGCTTACAATATCGCCAATCAAAAACAGTGCTGGGGAAGTGATAGGGGTATCCAAAATTGCAAGAGATATCACCGACAAAAAACTGGCAGAAAAGAAAAAAGAAGAGTTCGTGGGTTTTGTTAGTCATGAGCTTAAAACACCTTTGACCTCATTAAAATCTTACATCCAGATTGCACAGGCAAAAATAGAAAATCCTGATTTCCTTCGAAAAGCCCTGGATAAAGCGGCAGAGCAGAGCAAAAAAATGGAAAGCATGATTAGTAGTTTCCTTCACATTTCGAGGTTAGAGGGCGGGCATATCCATATTGAAAAATCACCGTTCGACCTACCAGCGCTAATCTCCGATATAATTGAAGATGCAGCCATAGCAAGTCCTAAGCATCATTTTTTCTACCATGGTGAAACAACGCTTACGGCATTTGCTGACCGGGAGAAGATTTCGATGATATTGACCAATTTGGTTAGCAATGCACAGAAGTATAGCCCAAGTGGAGGAGACATCACTATATCATGCCTGACGGCAAATAAGAAAATCCGTGTAAGTGTTTGCGATAAGGGGATAGGAATTTCGCCAGCCGATCAAAAGAATTTGTTCAAAAAATTCCATCGGATTGAAAGCGAACACACCAGGCTCATTCCTGGATTTGGCATAGGTTTATACCTGGTATCTACTATTATTGAACTCCATGGTTCTTCAATTACCCTTGAAAGCGAACCTGGAAAGGGATCAACATTCATTTTTGAACTTGAAGAAGCCTAAATGAACAACGGATTAAAGAAAACTGTATGCAGGATATTTTTTGCCATAGTATTTATGCTGCGAGTAAAACTTTTCTACATATCTTTTATCTTACAACATTAGAGGCATAATCATATTAAATATTTTAGTTTACTTTAGCCACATTTATAGTCAAAACTCAAATCATGCAGGATATAGATTGGACCAAGATTATGGTTGGCGAGGAAAAATGGGGATTTCTTGTTGAGATAGCCATCCGCACCATACTGATGTATTTTATCATCCTTATCGGGCTAAGGCTTCTGGGTAAGCGAGGGGTTAGACAATTGTCGGTATTTGAAATGGTGGTGATCATTAGCCTTGGCTCTGCAGCAGGTGATCCGATGTTTTACAAAGAAATCGGGCTGATGGTACCTGTAGCGATTTTTGCAATTATTGTTAGCGCCTATAGGCTAACCACTTATTTAATGGCAAAAAGCAAGGGATTTGATGATCTGGTTGAAGGAAAAGCTACCTATTTTATAGAAGAAGGTATGTTTTCAGTCAACGAATTTCGTAAAGAAACCCTGGCTCAGGACGAATTTTTCTCAGAGCTTCGACAGCAGGGTGTATCCCATTTGGGGCAGGTGAAAACTGCAATATTAGAAACTTCGGGCTGTGTAAGCATATTCTTTTTTCCCGACAATGAGGTTAAGCCGGGGTTACCTATTTTGCCTAAGGCATTCGACACGGCATCAACTATAATAGCTGAGGACGGGAAATATGCCTGTAGCTTTTGTGGTAAAGTAGAAACGATTAGTAAAGGCCAAGAAACCGATTGCAAAAACTGTAAACACAACGAATGGGTGATGGCAGACCACCAGCCGAGGATACAATAATTTTTAAAATGGTCTGGTGGAGCTAATCTACGTTTATTTGGTATCAAACTCACCTATGATTTTTAATGTTTAATCATTTCCCTATTTTTAAATAAGAATTGTACTCAAAAAAAATAAAGTGGAATATTTGGTACTAGAAAGCTGGTAAATAAGATAAAATACTGGCTTACAACGATATAAACCGACAGGTTCGCCTCCTTTCGGCTTCACATAAAGAGGAATGGATAGAAAACCATTCCTCTTTTTATTTAATTACTGAATGTCAATAAATTAAATCACTTCAATATCAAGTGATTAAACGGTAATTATTAAATACCCTAAAATAAACATTAATTAGCTAAATTATTCCTTTTAATAATCCTCCCTCTGCACGGATGGTTGCGCCATTTGTGGCCGATGATAATGGGCTTGCCAGATAGGTAACCATGTTTGCAATCTCCTCAACACTTAGAAAACGCTGGATTATGGAGGTTGGCCTGGTGGTGATAAAAAAATCTGCTTCTACCTGTTTTGTCGTTTTATTTTGCGCTTTGGCCAGGTTTTCAATGAAACCACCAACACCTTCTGAAAGGGTTGGACCAGGCAACACCGCATTTACGGTAACCGCCGTGCCTTTGGTTAATTCTGCGAGGCCTCTGCTAATTGCAAGTTGTGCGGTTTTTGTCATTCCGTAATGAATCATTTCTTCAGGAATCTGTATTGCAGACTCGCTGGAAATAAAAATGATCCTCCCCCATCCTTTTTTTAGCATTTTATCAAAGTATGCGCGTGATAAACGAATTCCGGTCATTACGTTAATTTCATAAAAACGCAGCCAATCTTCATCGGTAATATCTGCAAAAGCTTTGGGTTCAAAAATAGCCACATTATTGATGAGGATGTCGATATGCTGTAACTGCGCAATTAAATTATTAACAGCGTTAATGTCGCCGAAATCAGTAGCGATACCACTCACAAGCTCATTTCCGCTTTCATTTTTAATTTTGGCTACAGCCTGGGCAACCCGCTCTTCGGTGCGTCCGTTAACAATTACTTCAGCACCTTCTTTTGCCAGCTGAAGTGCCGTTGCAAAACCAATTCCGGCTGTAGACCCGGTAATTAACGCTTTTTTATTTTTTAATTGTAATTCCATAAACAATGTAAGTGATGATTTGGCTGTAAAATCTTAATTTAAAGGGTGTTAAAGGTTTTATAATTTAATAATAAGTGCCCCAAAAATTGATTTGGGACACTTATTATTATAACTAATTAATGCAGCAAAAATGAAAGCAAATCCTTTTTTACCTGAGGCGTATTTTCCTGTACTATCCAATGCCCTGAATCTTTAATGATGGATTCGGTAACCTGGTTTGCCACAAGCCGAACATGGGTAGCTAAGAAAGGTGCAGCAAAATGATCGGAACCCATGGCCAGTACTGGCATGGAGAGTTTGGTTTTAGCTAATTCCAAATTGTCTTTTGCATCCTGATTAAAGGCTCCAAACCAATGGAAAGCACCTGTTGTTGCGCCATTAACTGAATAGGCCCGAATAAATTCGGCAGTTTCAGCTGCGCTAAATGCATTCTTTTTAAAACCAACTGTTGGCCAAAAATCTGTAAAAAACAAACCCACTTTACCAGAAACGAGTTTACCAGAATTTGGTTGTGCAAAAAAACCGAACCACCATGCCTGAGATTTCACTTGCGACCAAACAGGCTCTATACCCGGCAACAATGCATCAAGGAGAGCCAGTTTTTTTACTTCTTTCGGAAACTGGGCAGCATAAGCATATCCAACCATCAGGCCAATATCATGCCCAACAACATTTACGTTTTTATAGCCAAGTTTAATCATTAGCTCATGCATATCTTTAGCCATATTCTTTTTATCGTAACCTGCAGCCGTTTTTCCTGATTCGCCCACACCGCGCATATCTGGAGCAATTACGGTAAAGTGTTTGGAAAGTTCGGGCAAGAGTCTGTTCCACATAAACCAGTTTTGACCGAAACCATGGATAAGCAGCAATGGTTCGCCTTTTCCACCAATAACATAATGGAGTTTTACGCCATTTACGCTGGCATATTGATGCTTGAAATTAGCAGGAGGATTTGCCGGCACAACTGCGGCATACAAGTTTAGTGAAAGTGCTGTAAAAAGCAGCATGAGCACTGCGCTGTTTAAATTAAAAATAGTTTTCATGTTTGTTTAGAATTTATGGTTGATTATTTTTTACTGATGTCTGTATAAGCATTGGGCAGGTTAAAATTGTAATGCAGCCAGTTAAAAAGTACATAGCCTTTATCGTACGCTTTCATTGTTACTTCTTTTTTGGTTTGCTCAAGTGTGAGCCCTTTTTTTACGGCGGCTGTTACTTCCTTTTGAAGCTCGTTTACATAATCAATGGTAAACTTAATACCAGCCTTATTGGTGATGCGGCCATGCCCGGGAATAATGATGGCATCATCAGGTAAAAAATCGTAAACCTTATTTAAATTGACGCTGGGCTCAAGAAAAACGCCATCAAACAACCAAGGAATTGCCGGGCTTTCTGCAATAAATGGATTACCAGCCCAGAAAATTTTTTGATTGGGCATCCAAACAAATAGATCAGCCATCGATTGGGCAGGCGAAATATTAAGCAATTGCACAATTTTTCCTTCACCCATATCCACCTCAAGCTTCCCTCCTTTCGGAATGGTGATATCTGCCGGACGGTATTCGCTGTCTTCAATGCCCCTGCCAGCGCCAAACAAGCCAACCATAAAAGATTTGATCCCCGGATAGTTTTTAGATAAGTTTTCTTTGGCAAAATCGTTTTGGATGATAACTGTCTTTTTATCAAGCAGGTAATTGCTAAAACAATGGTCGCCGTGATCACTCGTATTCACCGCATAAATGATTGGTTTATCGGTTACGGAGCGTATAAGTTTGAGTTGCTGCTCAAAAAGCCCTTTGGTCATCATCACTTCAATTAACAATACGCCCTTATCGCCTATTACAAAACCACCGGTGGTTGCCTGGGGAATCCCTTTACTGGTTTCAGTTTTTGCTGTTGTGGGGATTATGGCATAAATATCATTACCCAATTTTTCGAGGCCAAGGGTTACCTTGTTGGCATCCCATATAGGTATTGTTGGGGGCTGGGGCATTTGTGCAAATACGCTAAAGCTTAATGCAAGTAACCACAGGAAGGTACATGCAGATACTGAAAAAATATTTTTCATATTGAATTGATTTACAATTGTTTAATTAATTTATTTTTGATAACCACCGAAATATTTTACAGGCGACCAGGCAGGAATAACCGGATCAATAGGTGGGCAGTCTTTTTTAAATGGCCCTGAAGCATATACAACCTTGCCATTAACCACAGTTAACAAAGCGGTGATTTTTTTAATTTGATCTGGATTTGCAGAGAAATAATCATCTGAGAGCATTACCATATCAGCATACATGCCTTTAACAAGTTTACCTTTTAAGTGTTGTTCGCCCGAAAACCAGGCACTTCCTGAGGTATATAATTTTAGTGCGGTAAATTTATCCAGTACCTGATTTTTAGGCCAAAACTGCATACCGCCGATGGTTTTACCCGTAATTAACCAATGCAGTACCATCCATGGATTGTAGGTAGAAATTCTTGGTGCATCGGTACCCATCCCTACCGGGATACCCAGTGCCAGCATCTTTTTAATTGGTGGCAGCTGCGTTTTGGGCTGCCCATACATTTTTTGATACAACTCTCCCTGGTAATACATCCTAAACTGAACTGCTACACCTCCTCCCAATGCTTTAGCCCTTATAAGTTCATCGTCACTTATGGTTTCTGCATGATCAAAAAACCACCGCAAACCATTAAAAGGCGTATCGCGGTTAACTTTTTCAAAAACCGTTAACATGCGTGCAATAGATTCGCCATAGGTTGCATGGAGGCGAAAGGGCCATCGATTTTTAACAAGCAATCTGATAATCGGTTCCAAGTCTTTTTCCATTTCAGGGGATAGCTCGATTCGGGGTTCCAAAAAATTTTCGAAATCTGCTCCGGAAGCAATCAGGTTCTCCCCGGCACCTTCCATTGCATAACCATTGGCCATTAATAGGTGGTCGTTTTTGTTTGGATGTGTCTGGCCTATCCATTTTTCATAGTCAGAAAATTCCTTCCCTTTTTGCTGTGCAAATAAATAATATGCGGTGCGTACCGTGAGTTGACCAGCCTTTGCAAGCGCGAGAGAGGCCTGGTAATCGGCATCATAGTTTTGGGCACCACCCGCCGCATCTATTACACTGGTAATTCCGAACCGGTTTAATTCTCTGTAAAAGTGTGCCGAGCTATTAATCCGCTCCTGGTCATTTAGTTTCCCGGTAATGGCGAGTGTTTTGTAAATTGCCATTGGTGTTTCTTTGGCATAGAGCATGCCTGTAGGTATTCCGCTTTGGTCTAGTTCAACAAGGCTTCCGGGGTAGCTGGTGTTCTTATCATAACCGAGTACTTCTATCCCTTTCTTGTTCACAAAAGCCTTCCCATACAGGTAAGTAATCAATACAGGCTTATCAGGTACAGCAGTATTAATTTCGTCGATGGTGGGCTGACGCTTTTCTTCAAACTGAAACTCATTCCAGCCGCCTACAACTTTAACCCACGCGCCTTCAGGGGTTCTTGCGGCCTGCTCTTTAAGCATTTCCATTGCTCTTTTAAGTGTTTTTACCCCATCCCAGCGAAGTTCCATGTTAAAATTTAGTCCTTCCCTGATGGCATGGATATGTGAATCGTTTATTCCTGGAATGATTGTTTTACCCGCAGCATTGTAAAGTTTAGAACCACTGGTTTTATAAGCTTTAAGGATATTGGCATTAGCGCCTGTAGCCAGGATAATTCCTTTTTTTACCGCTATGGCCTCTTTAAATTCACCAGTTTTGGCCATGGTGGCAATTTTTGCATTGTAAATAATCAGATCTGCTTTTTCCTGACCATAGCTTTTTAAGCTACAAGATAACAGGAGCAGGAAGAAAAATATGCGGTTTATTTTACTAATTGTTTTCATCGTTTTAAGATTTAAGATTTGATAGCCAACCGGAAATATAATCTGCAATTTCTTTCCACCCTGGCTGGCCGAGTACAAAATGGTTTCTGCCTGGAAATTCTTTGTATGCTGTTATAGAACTTTGGTGCGTGTACTTTTGATAGTTAGTATAATTGAGCGAGGCTGGAATAAACCGATCTTCACTGCCCGAAATAAAAAGCAAAGGCTGGTGCGGGTTGGCGAAATCAATTTTGGCAGCTGTGGTGGTTGCATCCCTGATCAGCAGTTTGGATTCTGGAGCGAGATAGCTGTAATAAGCCTCTTTTTGGGCGTCATAATCCATACCATTGGTAAAGGCATATTGCCAGGCTGAAAACGACATCAGGTAACTTTTATTGGGATTTGTAAAAAAGCCAAGTGCTTTCCACCCGGCCTTATAAAAACTATATTTAAATGTAAAAACACCCTGGGGTTGCAGCGAATGGATGGCAATTGCGGCACTGGCCTGACCCTTTTGAAGTAATAGCTGGGCAATCAGGCCACCCATTGAATGGCCGATAAGGATTGGCATTTCATCCAATTGAGCAATAATTTGCGAAAAGTATTCGGTAAGGCTTGCCAAACGCTGGCTAGCTATTTGAGCATCAGGCTGTCGCTGGCGCAATGTGCATGCAGGTGCATCTTTATGGGGCCATGCAGGGGCCAACACCTTAAATTCCATTTGCTGAAAATATTCCGTCCATTCTTTCCAGCAATCATTGGTTACAAAAGCACCTGTTATAAATACAATTGTGTTTGAGGGAGCATTCTTCATCTTGTTACGGTTTTTGGTTACAGCCCGATGAAAGGCAAAAGCCTCGCCTAATTATTAAAACATTAATTAACAGGTGTTTAAAAAATAAATGGAACTATGTATTAGCGCTATTTCGTTGTACTTTAAGCTTGCGGCAACGATATAGCGTTACCTGAATGATTTAGCGTAGTTAAAAACATTAGGAAGGAATGCCTGATAAAATGACACAAAAAGCTCATCTCAATTAAATTTTATTGAGCTACAGGGCCATAAGCTCCTGATAGAATACAGCACGTACAAAACAGCGCTATTTCGTAAAATATTTTCCTGAACATCGAAATGTAGCGGTTCAATTAACCTTGGAAATTGAAAATAATGGTTCCAGGCCATTTATGCTTATCGGGCATGAGTTTGGTTATTGGGTAGGAAAATAAAATAAGATCGTGAAATATATACTCTCCCTGTTTATAATTTGTGTTTGCTGCTCAGCAAAAGCACAAGAAAATGCTTTCAAATCATCAAGGTTTGATGAAAACTATGCAACCGGAGTTTCGGATTCTGCTAAAAACTGGTACGATAAGCTAAAGTTTAGTCCGTTAAATAAAGATAAATCCATCTACATAAGTTTTGGTGGTGAGGTGAGGTACCAATATTTTAGGTTCAAAAACCAGGATTGGGGCGAAGCGCCGGTAGATAAAGACGGATTTATTTTAAGCAGGCTGTTAGGTCATTTGGATTTCCATGCAGGCAAACACTGGCGGGCATTTGTGCAATTACAAAGCAGTATGGCCAGCGGCGAGGTAGAAACACCTTCACCTGTTGACCAAAATCCGTTAGAAATGCATCAGGGTTTTATCGATTTCTCATCTACGATAAATAAGGATGCATTGGTTTTTAGATTTGGCCGCCAGGAATTATCTTACGGTTCTCAACGATTGATTGCCGTTCGTGAAGCTCCTAATAACAGGCAATCTTTTGATGCAGTAAAGGGAATGTTTTCTGGCAAAAATGTTAAACTTGATGTATTCTACGGTTATTATGTAAATGCCAAACCAGAAATTTTTGATGATGTTTTTAACAGGGGCACCAAACTTTGGGGAGCTTACGCCGTTTTAAACAAGGTTCCTCTCCTTGGAAATCTGGATGTATATTATCTTGGCATCTACAAAAATGCTGCAACCTTTAATGAGGGCAAAGGAAAAGAGCAGCGTCATTCGCTAGGTGGCAGGCTTTGGCGCAGTTCCTCCCCCTTTCAGTATGATATTGAAAGCTTATATCAGTTTGGAAAATTTAATGGCAACGAGATTGCTGCATGGACATTATCGGCCAACCTCTCCTATTCATTTAACAACACCTATGCAAAGCCAAAGCTGGGATTGAAAACTGAAATGATAAGCGGAGACAGGAAAAAAGGTGACGGAAAACTCAATACTTTTAACCCTTTGTTTCCAAAAGGTGCGTACTTTGGGCTGGCGGCATTAATTGGTCCTTATAATCTTATTGATGCACACCCATATTTAGAGTTATCCTTAAATAAAAAAATGGCCTTCGCCATCGATTACGATCTTTTTTACCGCATGAGTAGAGAAGACGGGCTTTATGCGGTAAACGGGCGGCTTATTTATCCATCTTCTGCCGGAACTTCTAAAAAAATTGGTGGTCAGCTGGGAGCCGAATTTAGTTTTACGGTTAGTAAATACTTTTCTTTACGGCAAGAACTGACCTGGTTTATGGCAGGTGATTTTCTTAAAGAAGCCGGGCCTGGAAAAAATATCCTGATGACGGGCAGTACGGCAACGTTAAAATTTTAGCAATTGTTTAAAATCCATAATCTTTTCGGATACCAAGTTTTTTCATTTTCGAATTCAGCGTGGTGGGCGGAAGGTCAAGCAACCGGGCAGCACCATCCTCTCCCCATATTTTTCCATTGCATTTTTTTAGCGCAGAAAGGATATGCGTACGTTCTCCATCCTGCATGGTGCCGATGCCTGGGCTAGCAGGTACAAAACGTTCCCCCGATCCTGTTGAGGTGGGCAATAGCATTGTACTGATAATTTCTTCCCTGGTTAAGAGCACATTTCTTTCGATTAAATTCTCCAGTTCGCGAATGTTTCCGGGCCATTGGTATTGCTCCATTTGGCTAATCACTGCCGGAGCAATTGCTGTAACTGTTTTACCGGTTTTTCTGGCATATATTTTAAGAAAGTGGGTAGCAAGGGCTGCAATATCTTCTTTACGCTCACGAAGTGCTGGCATAAGGATAGGAAATACATTAATCCTATAATAAAGATCCAGCCTGAAACGGCCTTCGGCAACTTCAATATCTAATTTACGGTTAGTGGCGGCTATTACCCTAACATTTATTTTAATCGGGCCACGCCCACCAATACGCTCAATTTCTTTTTCCTGTAGCACACGCAAAAGCTTCGACTGCGACTCAAGCGGTAATTCGCCAATTTCATCCAAAAATATGGTTCCGGTATGGGCTTGCTCAAACTTTCCGATTTTACGCTCATGCGCTCCGGTAAAAGCACCTTTTTCATGGCCAAAAAGTTCTGAATCTATAAGGGTTGCAGGCAGCACCGCACAATTAATACGAATAAACGGCTTGTCTTTCCGGCTCGATAATGCGTGAATCCGTTCAGCTATTTTCTCCTTTCCTGTTCCACTTTCTCCAAGTATAAGAACAGCAGAATCTGCACCTGCTACTTGAGTTACCTGATCGAATACGCTCAAAAGCAAATGGCTGCGACCGATAATTCCCTGGAATAAATTATCCTTATCTTTAATTTCGACAGGTTGGTAAGGTGTAAATCCCGCTGTATGATCTACTATCGGGCTACCAGACTGGTAAAACATGCCATTTAAAAAACCCGACAGAATATGCATAATCTGATTACAGACCAATAAATGTTCACCCTGGTAGGCATCTGCCCTCCTGCTGTAAAAATTAAAATAACATGTTTTTTTATTGGCCAGGATGATCGGCAGTGAAAGATGGGATTTTAAATGATATTTTTTTACCAAAACCTTTTTTAATGATGGCACTGAAAGTTGCTGTTGCAATTCATCTTCATCATACCAGGTGGCCAGTACGTCGGCCCTGTCTTTTGCTTTTAATTGCGCAAGTTCATGAAGCTTGCAATTGGTAATTACCATCAGTTCGTGTACAGTGATGACCTGATAATCATCAAAACCGATCCTGGAAAAACTTAGTTCGTAAAAATCATCTGGATCTTCCTGCCGAAGGCCGATCGATAAAAATTCGAAAGGGATATAGGGCTGCAAATACTTCGCAATTGCAAGCAGTTTATTTACCCAGCTTTCTTCAGAAACCAAAATCTGTGCTGCTTTTTTCTGTAGCGATGCATGTTGTGTTGCAGATTGTTGGAGCTGCTGCTGATGGCGATAAAAAGCAATATCAATAGCAATCAGTACATCTTTTTCGCGAAAGGGCTTAACTACAAACCCATATGGATTGGTAATTTTTGCATCTTGTAATACTTTTTGGTTTGAATTTGCAGAGATGTAAACGAATGGTAAGCCATCTTCGCTTAAACGATGGGCGAGGTCGATTCCTGTTAATTTGCCTTTTAAATAAATATCGAGTAAAATTAAATCCGGCTGGTGCTGCTCAATCATATCAAGGGCTTCCGGAACACTATCTGCCAATCCGCACACCTGGTAGCCTGCAGATTGCAGGAAATTGCTTAAAACATCGGCAATTACAAATTCATCCTCTACGATAAGTATTTTTTTACTCATGAGCTAAACGTTATTGATGATATGAAGATACACATTATGGTTGTAAGGGCAATGACAAGAATTATTCCGTTAAAATTAAAGCTTCATTAATTTGATTTCTGAATTAGTGGTTGGTATGGCAACAATCTCTTAGCTTTAAAACAACGAATTAACGTTGTGCCGCAACGAAATATCGTTGACTCAATGTAAACGGGCCTGGCACTTAAAATTTATGATCAGGGTTAATCCATCCTGATTTTCTACCTCAAGTTTGCCGTTTAACTGTTTGCTCAAACCCCTAATCAGGTTAAAACCCATCGAATGTATTTTAGCCGGTTCAAGATCATCGGGCAAACCCCTGCCATCATCCGAAATTTGCAGGCAAAATGTTTCTTCGCCAGTTTGTTTGAGTTGGATATCAATACGGCCACCGGGCTTTGACTTAAAAGCATATTTAATGGCATTAGTAATGGCTTCGTTAAGAATTAAACCTAATGGAACTGCGGTTGCAATGTCGAAATCGATATCATCAACCTGTTTATCAAAAGAAATCTGGCTATCCAAACCGAAACTTTCCTGCAAGTAACCTATCATTTCGGCAATATAATCAACCATGTTTACCGATTTAAAATCTTCGCTTTGGTAGAGTTTCTGATGAATCAGTGCAATGGAATGCATGCGTTGTTCACTATTCTGAATTGCATCCAATGCTTCTTTGTTATTGATAAAGGATGATTGGCGCTGGAGTAAACCCATCACAATCTGCAGGTTATTTTTAACGCGGTGGTGCACCTCTTTAATCAACCATTCTTTCTCTGCTAAAAGTGTATCTTTCTCTTCCAAAAGCGTATTTAAAGAGGCATTTTTAAGGTCAATTTCCTTGGTCTTTTTCTGGTTGATCCGGTACGAATTGTATAAAAGTACAATGATAATTAACAGTAAACCAATGGCTATAAGGGTGAGGTTACGTGTACTGTTGGCCTGTTTAATTTTCTCATTCTGCAACAAACTATCTTTTTTCAGCGAACTGATGTCGCTCTCACGTTGTTCGGTTGCATACTTTATTTGTAGCTCTTCTATCTGCCTGCTTTTTGTTTCATTAAAAATTGAATCATTTATGGATTTATACCTTTGATAGTTTGTTATAGCCTCTTTCATATGCCCCTGGGCAGAATCAATTTTAAATATTGCCAGATAAACATCCTTATTTATGGATAAAGTCTTTTGCGCATTAACCTCACCGGCGATTAAAAGGCGGGCCTGGGCGAATTTCTTTTGACGGATGTAAAACTGGGCTACATCAAGCTTTGAAAGGGTTAACAATTCTTCGTCCATATCGGCCGGGGCGAGCCTTAACATCTCTTTGAAATAGTATTCTGCAAGGTCGTAACGCTTAAGGGCATCATAACAATAAGCTTTAATTTGTGCAATAATTGCCTCTTGTTCTGAATTTGCAGGAGGATTTCTTTTAATCAATCCATGAAAATAATGCAAACCTTCCTTGGTTCGACCAAGTTTGATAAGCCCCTGGATCATAAAACCTGCTGTTCTCAAAATTAAACGGCGATCAAGGGAAAGCTTTTCCCTAACTTCAATCGTTTTACGGTACCATGCTACACTGGGCTCTACCTGTCCCAATTCCTGATAAATCTGACCCAATTCGCCATACAGCTCAGAAGCTTTCGCAGGAGCAATTTTTCCCTGTGTTTTATTAATCCAGTGCATTCCATCCAGTGTGCGCTCCAATGCTTTATCCAGGTTACCTCTGTAGCGGCATATCATTGCGGAATGGATATAGAGCATATCCAGTTTGGTGTTCTTTTTTGATTTAAATTCGGTAATTAATGCAGAACAGATGTTATCGGCCTTAACAATGTCGCCCGTACCAAAAACCAGCACCACAATGTTGTAACCTGCATTTATAGCCAAATCATTTTGTCCAAGCTTTCTACGTAAATTTAACACCTGTTCAAATCCTTTAATAGCCCTTGCCCGGTCGATTTGTGCCAAACACTTATACATTAAATGAAGTGCCTCTGCTTCCCTGTTTTGATTGCCATTGTGGTGGTAAAAAGAAATTACTTCATGGATCATGCGCATGCCTTGCGTGGTATCGCCTTTTCGCATCATCACCTCTCCAAGTTTTAAAACACTGGGGTATCTACCGAAGGTGGAATCAATGCGTAATTTTGTACCTAAATTTTTCGCCTTATTATAAGCCATGTAGGCACTATCGAGGTTTTTAACTGCCATGCGGTTTTGGCCAAAGGCAATCATATAAAAATTTCCCTTGGCATGCAGAAGACGGAGCCTTGCAGTATCGCTTTGCACATTCTGTAGTGCGGTATTTATTGTATTTATAGCAACCCTATTTTGCCCCGATGATTGTGCAAAGCCGCTAAAATGACAGCAGATTATTAGAAAACCAAAGCATAACATTTTAACCATATTGAAGATTTTTTGGTCGCAGATTAAGGCTGAGCGTAGTGGCTTTGACATATATTATACCACATAACTTAGGGCGTGGTTGGATTAATTTATTTAATGTTTGGTTTTATGTAAATATAGCTAATCAACGCTTATTTTTTTTTGCAGAATGCGGCGTATTATAGAGATGCGAACCATGGTATTAAGTTTAGCGTTTTTAACCGCAGATGGACATAGATAAACACGGATTTTTATATCTGTGTGCATCCTTTTTATCTGTGGTTAAATTAAATTTGCCCGTTAACAGGACTTAACTAATAAAGAGAACAACTTTAACACGCTCAAAAATTTGCTACATTTGACTATACGGTAAGCAATAATTACTATACACTTAAAAGCTATTTACTTCGAAAATATTTAATGGTTACAGACTATAGAAAAATTGATTTATTTGGCCAGACATTCATTCAAAAAGTTGACCTGAAACCGCCTTTTGAATTTTCTTTTCCCGTTGCAGACCGGGCCTGCTTCTTATATATACTAAAAGGTACTACAAGATTTCAGTTTGATGAAAGCCATCTCAATATTCCTACAAACCATGCGCTGCTGCTTAACTGTATAAATTCTGGTAAACAGATAAGCGAGGCCAATAAAAGTGACGGCGAAATTGTGATTGTAACTTTCCATCCGGAGATATTAAAAAAAATTTACCAAAGGGAACTTCCTTTAATATTTCAGCAAAGTCAAAAAATCACCAATCAAACCAGCAGAATAATCAATAATGATTTTTTGATTCAAAAATATATTGAGGGTCTTTTGTTTTATTTTGATAACCCTACTTTAGCGAATGAGGAAATTTTAATCTTAAAGCTGAAGGAAATTATTTTATTGTTGTCGCAAACTCGTGAAGCCGAAACCATACAGGTCATTTTATCTCAACTTTTTTCGCCTATAACTTATACATTTAAGCAAATTATAGAAGCTAACTTATTTTCGCAGGTTGGTGTTGTGGAACTGGCAGAGCAAAGCAATTTGAGTGTTTCTTCCTTTAAAAGGGAATTTAAAAAACTATATAATGACTCTCCCGCTAATTATATAAAGAACAAGCGATTGGAAAAGGCGGCCGAACTGCTTCTGGTTTCTGAAGAACGAATTACTGATATCGCTTTTAATTGCGGTTTTAATGAGCTGTCTAACTTCACCAAAAGTTTTCATGATAAATATGGGATTTCGCCAACAGGCTTTCGGTTGAAAAATACAACTGTTAAGCTTCTATAATTGCGGCTCTGAACCAAAATACCAAAAAATTGGGCTAACCAACAAAACACATTCCTGTTAAGTACAGCAACTTTGTGCCATCAATTAATTTAACATTAAAAAAATGGCACTATCAAATTTAGGAATTTTTCACACAGTAATCGGCGTTATCGCGATTGGATCTGCAGTTACAGGCTTTATCAAAAATGGTAAAATTGACCTGGACAAGCTTAGCGGCAAAATTTATTTTTATTTAACACTTATCACATCTTTAACCGCCCTGGGCCTATCAAAACATGGTGGTTTTAATCCAGGTCATATTTTTTCGCTGTTTATTGTGGTGTTAATCTTAATCGCCTATTATCTTTATAATAAGAAAAAGGGAAATATCAGGGCACGTTTTTTTGAAAACTTTCTGCTATCGTTTAGTTTTTTCTTGTCGCTCGTTCCAACTGTTAACGAAACTTTTACGCGTGTACCTGTTGGTCATCCTTTAGCAAAAGCTCCATCAGATGCAATTATCGGTCAAACACTTTTGGTGCTCTTTATCTTCTTTTTAATCGGTTCTTTTTTACAATTTAGACAGCAACGGAATACGAATCGAATGTTGCAATAATTATATTGGGCAAAGCTGATCATAACAAAATTCGAAAAACCAGAGCATTTCTTAGGGCAATAAACAGTCAGCTAAACAGATAACAAAATGGGTTGCCTAACGTATAGCAGAGGCAACCTTTTCATTTACAACGACTTTTAAAAAGGTAAAAAACATACGGCTGTGCAATCGTCGGGTAATCAGGCATTTGAGGATTTATAAATTTAAAATATTCTGATTTAACCTGTATTTATGACATAAAATAAACAGTTGGAAAAATTTTATTTGACTAATGTCAAATATACGGCATATTGTATTCTTAAAACTACAATTTAACTTATATTTGGATATGAAAACTCTCTACTTGCCAAATGACACCGAGCTTTTTAACAAAGCCATACTGAAGCGATTTAAAACCGCTTTGGCCAATCTTGAAATAGAAAATGATTTTCTCGAAATTTCCACCACCTTTAAAGGCATACAGGTTCAGGTGAGGGTTTTCGGCAAAGCTGATTTAATGGGAAAGTTGCATTGGCACGTAATCAGAATTATCAATCAAAGTGTAATACCTACGCAACCCTTCATCAGGAATAATTAATTGAGCCATGATGAGGTGAGTTTGAGTTTAAACTTTACCCATTTAGCTAAATTGATTTATCAATCAGTTGTTGCAGAAATCATCAATATAACCAAATCATAAGATTCTCTCAATCTACAGTAAAAAAAACCAAAGCGCCTGCTTTATTACTGGCAATATTATCCCAAAGTATAATTACGGGGGAATGCTCATCAATTTTCCTTCTTGAAGTAAAGATTTTTATTTTCCACCGGTAATATTCTCCATACCAACACGTAAGCTTATGCAACTTTAATTCCCGTCAGTCCTTTACATTAAAAAATTATTTTACCGTGCTTAATTATCATCTCTTGCTTTTTTAATGCATTAATATTTTCTAAGGGATTTTCAGTCAACACTAACAAATCTGCCTTTTTGCCTTTTTTAATACTTCCAATGTTTTTCTGCTGATCGATAGTTTCAGCTGAGATCATTGTGGCTGCGGCCAGTGCTTCTGCTGGCGTAAAATCACAATCATTTACAAAATAATTTAACTCATCAATCAGGTGCGGATATGGGTTTTCCAATACGGTAATTTTATCGGTTCCGGCTGAGATTTTAACACCCAATAAATGAAGTTTTTTAACAAGGTCGAAAATCCAATGCTCTTTAACTTCTGAAACAGAAAGCGTGGCATCTAAAATTACGTTTCCTTTTTTCATTGCTTTGGCCAATTCATGCACATCAATTGCTGCACCTACACTGTCTTTATAGGCTTGGGGTATTTTTCTGTAACCCAGTTTAGGGTCATCTATTAAGTAAGCGAGCATGCTGGCATGAGAAATTACCTCAACTCCTGAACGAACAACTTCGAGCGGTTTTGCAGGGTACAACATGGCATGCCCCCAAACCAGTAGCTTGTTTCGCTTTGCGGCAAAAACTACTTTCTTTAAAAATACAGCATCAAAAGAATGATAAAGTTTTACCCCTGTAGCACCAAAACTTTTGGCTGCTTTCATTGCACTGTCTAAATTGGTTCCGGGCATTACCAATTGTTCCCAAGGATGATATGGCTCTTTTCTCAAACCAATACCCCTGTTGTAATACCAGTCTCCGGCCATAAAAGCGGCATAATAAACATCTGCTCCAACACGTAAATCATTGTTTACCTGTTGTTGCACCTCTTTTAAAACAGCACCGTTTGCTGCCGGATCTCTAATTGTGGTGATGCCGTGTTTTAGCAGATAATTCGAATACGCGTATGCCCGCTCTACTGGAGAGCCGCTAACGTTGGTTAAGTGCGCATGTGAATCTATCAATCCCGGAACCAGGAATTTGTGCCCAAGATCAATCACTTTACCTTTTAAGTGGCTTCGTTTTGCAGGAAAAATAGATTCAATGCGGTCATTTTTTATGATAACTGTCATTCCCGTATCCACTCTTCCCTTTTCTACATCTACTACATTTACATTTTTCAATGTTAAGTAAACAGCTATAGGGTTAGATTGAGCTGAAGCATTTAATAATCCAACCATCCAGATGAGAAATATCCGAATGGAACAGATCAGTGTTTTTTTGGTAATCATTTGTTTAATTAAATTAGGTATACGATTGGATAAAAAAATGCAGGAGACATCCATCATCCTGCATCGTCATCTATTATCACGAACTAATCAACTGCTTCTACTCAGTTGTTTTTTTTTTATTTGCTACTAATCAGCAACTATGGTTTAAATATGCTGCTGAGCTTTTTTTCCAGTGCCTCACCTCTTAAATTTCTGGCAATAATTTTTCCGGCAGGGTTTAGCAGGAAATTTGCTGGTAAGCTTTTCACACCATAAACTCCCGCAGTTTTACCCGAGGTTGATTTTGGATCGTTTAACTGTATCCAGCTGAGATTATCTGTTTTTACCGCAGTTAACCAACTTTCCTTTGAACTATCCATTGATAGGCCAACTATTGTAAATCCATGTGGACCAAATTTTTCGAATGCTTTTACCAGGTTTGGATTTTCCAATCTGCAAGGCCCGCACCAGCTAGCCCAGAAATCGATGAGCACATATTTCCCTTTAAAATCCGAAATTGAAAATAATTTCCCTTCATTGTTTTTTAAAGCAAATTCAGGAGCCATTTTGCCAACGCCGGTGATCTCTACAGCATCCATAAATTCTTTTATCTTTTTCCCATAAAAGCCTTGCTGCGTTTTATCAGCTAATTTCTGATAAGCCGCAGCGGCCTTAGTACGGTTGGGATAAGTAACATACATATCTAAAATAGCGATTGCCGCACTTACACGTTCAGGATGAGCCGCTATGAAATGATTGAGCACAGTATCTTTTACCAGCTGATACTTTGCTGCATACTTTTTAAGTTCTGCTACATCTTCGTCATGATTGCCGGTTTTTTCAGGCCTTTTAAAAGCAGCTGCTGAAAGGCTGTTTTTATATTGATTAAAAATATCGTTTTCACTCGCACCAAAGATGTTGAGGTCGTAAAACTTATTAATATCTCCTGAAACAGAAACCGGCTTTTTTTCGAGTATAACTATTTTAATCTGCTGATTAACTGAGGTGGATAGTGTACATATGGCCGTCTCTTTTAAAGGCACTTTAATTTCGAATACACCAGCTTTCCCCTGAACGGAATCTTTATAAACCACATCATCCATTTCATAAGATAGATGCACTTTCCCATTGCCAAGGCCTGAAACATTCCCTGTGATATGCGCAAATTCTTGCGCATAAACACCGGAACATCCTAACATCAATGTCAGCAGGAGTAATATTTTATTGATTTTTCTTAACATTAGCTTTAATAATTTAAACCGGGAATCGGAGATTCGGTAAGAATCTTATCAATCATATGCTTTAAATAAAGTAGGTGGATTTTGCTGTCAGCATCTCCGGTTCTGCCAATTGCGGCTACAATATCTTTTTTAAGATCTTTCAAGTGAGCAAGTGCCAGGGGCTTAACATTCGAATAAAGCAGAATTTCAGTAGGCGTAACTCCGGCAAGGATGTTATCTACAGAACCCTGTAACGCAAACCTTTTGTTAAACATCGTAATGATACTGCCAACATACATTTTTTGTAAAGTTCTTCTGTAAGAATCAATCGGTTTGCCTGTTTTAAGCTCAGCAAAAATCCCATTTTTTAGGTCGTTTAACCATTGCTGAGGAGAGTAGCTACCTTTGCCATAATCGCGCTGTGCAATCATTAACCTGTAAAGACGGCTTTGTGAAGTAACCGATGCTATAACTCCCTGCTGCAGAGATTCTACTTCACCAAAAGCATATTTTGGGTCTATTTTGTTTAAAATCTGTTCATTGAGCAACCATTTCGGTGTGGTAAAAATTTCATCATTGATGAATTTTATCGCCTCTTTTTGCTTGGCCAGGCTTACTGGCGCAAACACAGCACCCGGCTGATCATAGGTTTTTTCAGTTACGGTTACTCCTCCAAGGCTTTTAACTACGTGGTAAGTATAACGTGAAAGTTGCTCTACTGATTCTTTGTACATTTCTTTGAGTGCAGAATAATCCTGACCATCTTCCCTGGTCCAATAAATGAGCTGGGGTACAATGCGTTTTAAATTTTTAATACCGTATTGACTTGCTTTTATTGCATCATCTCCCAGATCTTCTGCCTGCGACCGGGGATCAAAATCTCTGCCTTCCCCGCCAAACCAAAGTCTTTTGTTCGAGGCAAGACTGTCAATGGTTATTTTATTTAAAATCTTCTTATCCTCATCGGCGTTTGCAGTTCCAAAAAGTGGTTTATAACCCCATTGGATTGCCCATTTATCATAGTCGTTAATCCGTGGAAAAATTCCTGATTCGCTCACATGATCTTCAGGTTGAGCAACGTAGTTAAAGCGGGCGTAATCCATAATTGAAGGGGTATGACCATGAGCCTCTACCCATTTTTTATCCCTGAGTTTTTCAACCGGAACCGTACTGCTGGCACCCATGTTATGGCGTAACCCGAGTGTGTGGCCTATCTCATGAGAGGACACGAAACGTATAAGCTGCCCCATGAGTTCATCATCAAATTTATTTTTGCGTGCCCTGGGATCAACCGCACCTGCCTGGATCATATACCAACGGTGTACTAAATTCATCACGTTGTGGTACCAACCAATATGGCTTTCTAGGATTTCTCCCGTGCGTGGGTCGGCGATATTTGGCCCGTAAGCATTTTGCTGTGGAGAAGCGAAGTAGCGGATTACTGAGAAACGGGCATCATCCAAACTCATGGTTGTATCAGCTTCCGGCCATTCCTTACCAACAATCGCATTTTTAAAGCCTGCCTGCTCAAAAGCTTTCTGCCAGTCGTTAACACCTGCAATCAAAAAAGGTCTCCATTTTTTTGGCGTTGCCGGATCGATATAATAAACAATTTGTTTTTTCGGCTCTACCAATTCGCCCCTTTTAAATCGCTCCAAGTCTTCATCTTTCGGCTCTAATCTCCAGCGGTGAATAAAGGCTTCCTGCTCTACTTTCTGCTGATCATCTTTATACCGCATGTTTACGCTGGCAAAGAAACCAACACGGGCATCAAACATTCTTTTTCTCATCGGATTTTCAGGAAGCATCACAAAAGAGGTATTCATTCCGAGTGTTACCGCACCAGCCTCACTGGCAGCAGGCAATCTTCCGCCAACAGCCATATAAGTGCGGATACTTTTAACCTCGGTATTGATCGGAAAACTTTTAACGCTTTCTATATAAGAGCGATCGGCCATTTGGGCACCCAGGTTATAAGCCTTTTTGTTTTCGCCATCAAAAGAGAGTAAAGGGGTTTCGCTGATCAGAAAATCGGTTACATCAATCACAACAGATGATGAATCTTTACCTTTTGCTTTAATGGGAAAGGCGGCCATAATGGGATTGAGGTTAGAACTCGCTACAGCTTTAGAAATCATATCGGTAGAATCGGCAATACTCACTGTGGCAGAAACTTTTAAAAACAGTTTATTACCAGGGCCTAATTCCCAATAAACAATACGTGCCCCTACCTGCTCGCCAGCATAGTTTCCTGCTCCAGGCGTTGATTTACTTAATCGGTTTACGGCTAAAATCTCTTTTTTCAGCAGTTTGTTCGGAATTTCAAAAAAGTATTTATCAGCAATTTTATGAACGGTAAATAAACCTTTTTGGCTTACGGCCTTTGCGGTTATAACCTCGCTATATGGTTTTATAGGATTTTTAAGTGAATCTGCCTTTGGCTTTGTTGCAATAACAACCGGAACAGGTGTCTTCTTTTTTCTTAAAATACTGCATGATTGTACAGTTGCCCCGAGCATACCGATGGCTAAGGCCAGGTAAAAATACCTGACCTTAAATTGATTTTTATTGTTCATTTGTGTTTAATATCCTGGGTTTTGTGTTAAATTAAAATTGGCGTCAATAGCCACTTGCGGAATGGGTAAAAGCTTGGCAGTTGGTTTATAACCTGCTTTTATTGCGCTTAATACGGCATCGGCTTCCCCGGTACGTTTTAAGTTGAACCAACGGAATGCCTGCTCACAAAAAAATTCTTTTCGGTTTTCCAGAGCAATATCGGCCAGCAAAGCAACGGGTGTTGTAGCAACACTTTCGGTTGCCGCAGCTCTTGAACGGATGGTATTCAGATCTGCCAAGGCTCCGGTTAAATTAGATCCAATTCTTGCCCTTGCCTCTGCACGGATTAAATACAATTCGGCCAGCCGGATTACGGTTTGATATTCTGTAACACCTGCCGCTAATGCCAATGCCTGCGTACGGTACTTATACTTAAAAGGAATGGAATAAACTGCGCCTGAAAACGTGGTATGGTTCATCCAGTTAATACGCCTTAAATCAGTATTTTCAAAAAGGGCTGTAAAACGAGGATCAATACGGTATGCAAAACTTGTTACTGCTGTTATGGTAGCAGGAATAAATGTTGCTGCCTCATTGGTGTATTGGTTAAGGGCGGTTATAGGCGGAGGGGTTTGCCAAATGCTTTCTGCACTATTTTTAATAAACAAAGCAGTTCCCATTGTTGCCCTTGGTATTAAACTGTAAAGGCTCGATGCGATCACTTCAGATGCATTCGTTTCTGCCAGCGTATAGTCGCCAGTAAACATATATACCCTGGCCATCAAGGCAGTAGCTACAAACCGGTTTACGCCTATCCTGTCGCCTGTGGTTGCTGAGTAGTTGCTCAAAAGATCATTCTTTGCATCGTTAAGGTCAGCAATAATTTTAGCATAAACATTTGCCGAAGTTTCTCTTGGCTGGAAGGCGGTAATTGTTGGATCTGTAACCAATACTAGTGGTACATCGCCGAAAGTATTAACCAGGTTAAAGTAACAGTAAGCCCTAACAAATTTAGCCTCTGCTATGTACTGCTTTTTAATGGCCACACTTGTGCCAGTAGAATTTTCCAAACCCAAAATAATTGCGTTTGCCCGGTAAATTATCGAATACCATTCTGAAAATAGCGCTGATTGGCCTGTACTAAGCACATTGTAGCTGTTGTTGTTATATTCTTGCAGCCCGGCAACTGTAGAAAGGTACAATAGATCATCGGCTTGCAATGAGCTGTAAAGTGTAACATTTATAGATTGCGTGCTCATTTGAGAAAGGCTGCTGAACATACCTGATCGTGCACTTGTTGCCAGCTTATCAGAAGAAAAAACCTGGTCGGTTGTAACCTGATTGAGAGGTTCTTCAATATCGATAAGCTTTTTACACCCTGATACTGTAATCACTAAAACAACGAGAACGTATTTTATGATGTTGTATTTTGATTTTAACATGATGATTAAGATTTAAAAGGTAAGTTGTAAACCAGCTACCAGCGTGCGTAGCGGTGGCGTTGCCACACCCTGAGATTCGGGATCAAAGCCTTCATAATTGGTTATCGTAAAAAGGTTTTGACCCTGTGCATAAACACGGATGCTTGTTCCATCTCTTTTTGAAATCCATTTTGTTGGTAAGGAATATGACAGGTTCACATTTTTTAACCTGATAAATGAAGCATCTACCAATGAAGCATCAGAAGCTGTATAGTAGCTGTAGGCCAGGTAAGCTGCAGAACCTGCTGCTCCCCTTGTACCTGCAGTTACCAGATAATCCTGAGCACCCAAGGCCAGATAATCATTTACTACACTTAAAGCGGCATTGCTAAAGAATCCAGGGGGATAAAAAGATGAAGCCAGCAAACTTCTGCCCTTTTGTTTTACAAATTGAAATGTGAAATCAAGCGTCAGTTTTTTATAGCTCAATGCATTGGTAAGCCCTCCACTAAATTTGGGGTAAGCCGTACCTGCATAGTAACGGTCGCCCCTACCAGTTGAGGCAAAACCGCCTGTAGGATTATTAATGCCGCCAACACCGTTAAAATCAGTAAATGAAGGCAAATTGGTGGCCGGATTAATCCCTGCATACTGATACAGATAATAAGAACTGATTGGATTACCAACCACATAAGTGGTAAAATAAGATGATTTTTCGATGCCAGGAAATGACAGCAATTTATTATGATTCTGACTGATATTGAAGGAGGATGTCCACGAGAAATCTTTTTTACGGATATTTGTACTCGTTAAAGACAGCTCCCAGCCTGAGTTTTGAACAGTTGCAGGTAAATTGCTCTGGTAACCTGTAAAGCCTGTTTGCGCACTTGTTGTTAAATTAATTAACTGGTTGCTTGTACGGTTACGGTAATATGAACCACTTAACGACAAACGGTCATTAAAGAATGCAAGATCAAGCCCTATATCCAGTTTTTTAGTTTCCTCCCATTTATAATCCGGATTGGGTAAACGCGATGGATTAAGACCGGTTGAACCCGCGTAAACATAGCCAGAATTGGTATAAGTATCTAAATAACCATAGTTATCAATGTCATCGCTCCCTATTACGCCATAACTGCCCCTAAGTTTTCCAAAACTGAACCAGCTTAATTTATCTTTTAGAAAGCTTTCTTCAGAGAAGATCCAGGCAGCACCTACCGAACCGAAGTTGCCATATTTATTATTGGGTCCAAATCTTGATGAACCGTCTCTTCTAAAGTTAACATTAAGGATATACTTATCAGCTACGTTATAATTTAAACGCCCAAATAAAGAAGCATATTTATAATCAACAGAGCTACTGGTTGTGGTTACTGTGGTTGCAGCCGTCACCGTTCTTAAAAAATCATCAGAAAGAAATCCGGAAGCACTTGTACTATATGGTAACCTGGATTTTTTGAACTGATAGGTTCCTCCAACAAGCGCATTTAAAGTACCTTTCCATATCTTATTGGTATAAGTAACCTGAGGCTCTGCAATGTAATTATTGGTGTAGTTGTAAGTGTAATTTGCTGTACCTGAAGTGGGTGCAAAATCGGGGTTTAAAGAAGAAAGTGGCCTGGTTACAACCTGATTTAAATCTGTTTTACTATATCCTAAACTTGCTCTAACATCAAGTCCTTTTAAAATAGTATATTTCAAAGCCAGGTTAGTTAATAAATTAGAACTGCGGTTATCGTTAGCCTGTTTTAAATATCCTAATGGATTATTGATCGAACCTTCCCAGTTTAGGCTGCCATCAGCTTTGTACAGCGGAAAGTTTGGCGGCAAACTGTAGGCCCATGTTGCTAAATCAGTTGTGGAAATTGTATTTTTATCTGCAGAGTAAATGGCATTAAAAGATAAGTTAAAACGCTGATCCAATGATGAATGATTTAAATTAACTTTCATACCACCACGCTGGTAGCCTTGGTCACCAGGAAATACATTCCCCTCTTTATGGTATGTTCCGCTGATGAAAAAATTTGTGCTATTGTCTCCACCAGAAAGACTTGCATTAACATCATGTGTTTGTGCAGTATTACCAAGCATTTCCTTTTGAAAATCGGTATACCCGTTCTGATCCCAAACCAACAGGTCGGGTGCAGTTGTTGCTGATGGCGTAGCCGGATTGGTGGTATTGTTGGCGAAAGCTTTTCTACGCAGTGCTAAATATTGTTCAGTGCCAACTGTTTCTACAAAATGCGAAACATTGGAAACCCCGGTTGATGCATTTACATCAAATTTGGTTCTGCCCGGTTTCCCTTTTTTAGTGGTAATCAGCACTACACCATTTGCTCCCCTCGAGCCATATATTGCTGTAGCATCCGCATCTTTTAATACTTCTATGCTTTCAATATCTGATGGGTTTATGGTATTCATTGGGCTTGTATTACCCTCTGCGGATGGCAACGCCGCACCAGATTGACTTGAAGCAAAAGCAGCCGTATTAATGGGTTCAGATAAAAAAGGCACTCCATCAATTATGTATAACGGACGGTTTGCTTTTACCCCATTTAAGCCAATGGCATTTGCGCCGCGAATTTGAATATTAATACCTGCACCCGGCAAACCATTGGTTTGGGTTACTGTTACCCCAGCCATCCGAGCGGCCATGGCCTGCTGAACATTTGTGATAGGTTGGTTGCCAATATCTTTTGCACTGATGCCAGATTGTGAACCGGTGCTTAACCTGCGGGTAGTTGTTCCATAGCCAATTACCATAACTTCATCCAATCTTGCCGGATCCAGCACCATGTTTACAGTAAGTGTTGATGTAGCAGTAATTTCTATGGTTTTATAACCCACGTACGATAAAATCAATGTCGGATTATCATCAGTAGCTGAAATATAAAATTTACCATTGTTTCCGCTAACGGTATTTCTGGTGGTACCTTTTACCTTCACAATTACGCCGGGTAATGGCAGCCCTTTTTCATCAACCACAATACCTGTTACCGTAATGTTATCAAAATAGCCGGTTACCTTATCTATTAAAGTCTTTTCCTGTATAACTATTATTTTGTTTTCAATAGTAAAAGATAAAGATTGATTGGCCAGTGTACGCGCTAAAGCCTCTTTAAGCTCAACATTTTTTAAGTTGACACTTACCGGTAAAGATTTGGAAATCAGATCCTGATCATAGATAAAATCATAGCCGGTTTGGGTCCTGATTGATTTGAATATAGCTGTAAGCGTTGCGTTTTTCTGATTAATCGTTATTCTCTGAGCAAGAGTTGTTGCACTCACTTGCATCATTGCAGCCAATAACAGAAACGTAGTCACACGCATAATCAGCAGAATTTTTTGGATATGGTCTGGCGACCCACCCAGTTTGTTTGGGTAAAATTTGTACATTTGTTTGGTTTTTAAGTTGTATAGTCAGTCGATTGATATAGGGCGCTAAAAATCTTTGACCAGAGGTGTTCCACCACTTCTGGTTTTTTCATTTTTTAGAACCACGCTTTTTTATTTGGTTACCGTGATCCTCCTTCCTTCAATTTTAAAGTGAACTTTACCTGTTTCTTCCATCACACTGAGAATAGAAGAGATATTTTTCGACCTGGATATCCAGCCCCCTAGGTTTAATTTTCTTGGTGCATCCTCACTATAAACAATTTCCACATCATACCAGCGGGCAATTTTGCGCATTACCGACCTAAAATCGTTGTGTTCAAGAATAAAATCACCGTTTTTCCAATCAATAAAGTCTTCGGCATTTACGTTTAGCACTTTAACGTTTTCATGGTTACCAATTGCCTGCTCACCGGGTTTTAACATAAAACCATTGTTAACTTTTACACTTCCCTCAAGCAGGGTTGTTTTGGTAACAACTTCATCTGCATAGGCATTCACATTAAAATGTGTACCCAGCACTTCAATTTTTTGATTTTTACTTTCCACCACAAAAGGAATCCTTTTTCCCTTTTCAAGTATTTTACTCACCTCAAAATATGCCTCTCCATTGAGTTTAACATTTCTTAGCGCATCAGGAGAAGTAGAATAAGTTAATGATGATGAAGCATTTAGCCACACTTTTGTTCCATCAGGCAGGTAAAGCTGGTATTGTCCTCCGGCAGGGGTTTCAATTGTATTGTAGGCTGTTTCGTCGGTTTCGACTTTGTTTTCAGGGATCTGATAAATAATCTGACCATCTGCTGTTTTAGAAATTTCGATACCATTCTGACTGGCAAGATGACCTTCGCGGATCTGCTCAAGATTGATGCGCGTACCATTAGCCAACGTTAAAACAGCTTTATTTCTGCCCGCTTTAATATCCTTTTCAGGAGAAAGACTGGCTAAATTAGAAGTGGGAGCGTTTTGCTTATAAACCACAATACTTATCAGAGAAATAACCGCCAAAGCTGCTGCAACATATATTAAAATATGCAGTTTTAGCTTTTTTGCGGGTTTGGTAGCCGCATACACACCCTGCCAAATCTGTTGCGAACCGCTTTCGAGAAAAGGCTCAGTATATTCAGGAAGATGCTTATTGTTTAAATTGATATAGGCAGACTCTAACCAGGCTTCCTCTTCAGGTGTGGCATTTCCGGCAATATATCGATCTAAAACCTCATTGAATTTTTGCGCTTCCATTTCAGCTTAGTACGTGTTGATTATAAGTAATACAACCGTAGCCAATGGATTGGGGATATGAAATTAAAATTTATTTAACATTAAGGTAATAAAGGACGATTATTGCTGGTCCGATCTTGTTTTTTAAGATGCGGAGTGCCTTTTTCATTTGATCGGCCACGGTTGATTCGGTTATACCCAACCTGGCTGCAACCTCTTTATTAGAAAGATTTTCATTTCTGCGCAATTCAAAAACGGTCCGCATACGGGGCGGTAAATTGGCAATTTCTGCCGCGATCATTGCTGCAAACTGCTTTTCTCTAACCAGGGTATCCGTATAAATACCACTATCATCATTGGCTTTAGAAAACTGTGCGGCATAAGTATTTACCAGGTTTTTATGTTTAATCAGATTAAAAATTCCGTTTCTTAAAGCAATAAATAAATAGCCCGATAAATTGTTCCCCTGTTCTATAGAATCACGTTTATGCCAGATTTTCATAAACATTTCCTGTACAACATCTCTCGCATCGCCCTCATCACGGAGTTTATTAAAAGCATGTGCATACAGAAGATTGCTGTAACGGTTAAAAATTTCCGTAAAAGCAGAATGATCATCCTTTTTAAGGTGATATATCAGATCATCATCCGTTAAACTTGCATATGGAATGCCCGCAACCTTCATTTATAAGATAAAATATTTATTGATCAGGAATAGGTAGAAGAGCAATCAAAAATAGTATTTATTCATACAATTACTCTACGTTTTGTAACAAAAAAAACACATACCATCATTTTCGTGCATCTTTACATTCATTAAACAAATTAATTATTCCTAAAATTACTTTGATGTGCATTTACTGAAGATTAAATGCAAGTAATTCCTTATCTATTATATCAGAAATAGGTTAGCCATGAATTTCTAAATCATTAAACCCAAAAAAGCCTGCAAATCGATGATTTGCAGGCTCATTATGTTAAGGATACTGAGTTTTAAATGATAAATTTTCTTTTTTATTCAATAACAATATCGAAAATGTAATATGTATCGGTTAATAACCTTGGTTTTGCTTAATTGATTTTGTTACATCAAGCGTAGCCTGCGGAATCGGAAAAATTCTTCTGAATGGCTGTGTGGTAGGTTTTGCGCTAAATGGTTGCTCAAACTTACCAAAGCGGATCATTTGTGGCCGCCTTAATAATTCCCAGTAGGTTTCGAAAGCAATTTCCTTATAAAGTATAGCCTCATTAAGCGATGGTATGGCAACACCAGGTGCATTACCATAAAGCGCTTCCCTTGTTCTGGAAGTACGCAACCTATTGATATCAGCCAATGCTTCGGTAGTTAGTCCTTTGCGGAAATAAGCTTCAGCACGCATTGTATAAATTGCACCCAAGCGGATTAATGGAATATCTACATTGCTACTTCCATTACCTTCTTCAGGATCGAATTCGTATTTAAAACAGCGTGCCCCCCTATTGATCTCGTTTTGTGCAAAAACAGCCTGTGTTGGTTTCGAAAAGTTAAGTGCAGGGGTAAAATCCATCTTTGTTGAGGTACTTTTCTCCATTACCAGCTCAGATACTTTGATCCTTCCATCCGAAGTCATTTCAAATGTATTTGTAGAGGTAAGTTTTGGTCCGTATTGCTGGCCAACCATAATCCCCCTGTTAAAGTGGAACCAGGGCACACCCGGGCTGCTGTTGGGAACAAGATCCGTTGCGGGCACACTACCCGGTCCGTTGTTCATAAACCAGGTACCATCTGCATATTGGTATTTTCTTTCAAACCTTGGGTCTTCATGGTTACCATCCCAGCTGGCATAAAATTCAGGACTGATACAGGCTGCATTGGTTCCCCGGTTTAATGGAGATGGCTTCTGGTTACGCTCTACACATACATAAGCAAAAGAATTGGAGCCATTATGGATGTAATCGATTTTCTGCGTTACTACAAAAATCAGTTCCGAACCACCGGAGTTTTTAATAGCAAAATTGTCGAAATAGTTGCTCAACAAACTAAACTTGCTCGAATTGATCAACAACGAAGTATAACTGATTACCTTATCCATATCAGTTTCGCTTGTGTTTACCGATTTTTCATTAAAGTTAAATGAGGCCGCATAACGATCTTTAAACACTGCCCGGTTAAGGTACATATTGGCAAGCAACCCATAAGCAGCTTCTTTTGTAAACCTTCCGTTATGGGTAGATTGCTGCCCCAAAGTGGCCAGATCAGGAATCAGTGCCTCAACCTGTAAAATCAAATTATCAATCTCGGTTGCTGCCTGTTTCATCTCAAGCGGAGCTTTTTCATCCATTGGATCACGGTAAGGTGCCTGCCCGAAAAGATCAAGCGTGGTATAAGTATAAAAGGCTAGCAAACCTTTGGCTTCTGCTAAAAACAGTGTTCTTTGCGGTATGCTGCTTTCGGTAACCTGTTTAATTGCTGTTAACGATCTGGTAATCCCGTTGGTAAGCATGTTCCAGTTATCGGTTACAATAGGATTGTCTGATGCCCATGTAAACTCGTGCATTGAACGCCATTTACCGCCATCGCCCCAATCACTTCCACGTGTAGCCAATATGGCTTCATCAGTGGTATACTCCTGTAATGAAAATACAGCGCCATGATCTACAAAAGTACCATCGCCTAAACGGTCGTAAGCAGCCGCTAAAGCTCCCGCAGGGCTTTGCGCATTGTTGCCCAAAACTTCATCGAGTACCTTTTCATCCAATTTGGTACAGCTGGTAAAAATGAGCGCCGTAACCAGGAATATGATATTTTTTGTTTTTAATAATTGATATGTTTTCATTGTTATAATTTTAGGGTAGCACCAAAAATAAATGTTCTTGCAGTTGGGTAACTGGTATAATCTATACCCAGCGATTGGTTACCGCCGGTTGCTTTCGGGCTGTTGATTAAAGGATCGTAACCACTATAGTTGGTGATGGTAAATAAATTTTGGCCGGTAACATACACGCTCAGTCCTTGTAACCAGCTCAGTTTTTTAAGCTTAATGTTATAACCCAAACGCACAGAATTAAGCCTGATAAAATCAGATTTCTCCAGGTACAAAGAAGATAACTGAGGAGGATTAGCAGGATTGGCACCTGATTCGAAGTATTGCTTGGCCACATTCCGATCTGAAGCAAGGTTATTGATATTTAACGCATTTAAACCAGTATTGTTAACCAGGTAACCTCCTGTTTGCCCGATGAATGAGAACGAGAAATCGAAGTTCTGGTAAGTCATCTGGCTATTTAAGCCATAAGTAAACGTTGGAATCGCGCCCTGAAAAATTACACGGTCTTTGTTATCAATTATACCATCGCTGTTTACATCCTTAAAAATATTTGCCCCTTTACTGTCAAAGCCCATATGTTCCAACAGGTAAAACGAGCCCGCTGCATAACCACTTCTGTAAATATTTGCAGTTACGCCAGAAAGGCCCGGACCGGAAATGGTACCTGAAAGAATTTCTGAAACCGGAAGATCTTTTATTTTATTGTTTAAGGTTGCGCCGTTAACATCTACATTCCAGTTAAATTTTCCAGTATTGATTACTTTCGAACCCAACATAAATTCAAATCCTTTATTAATAATCTTTCCATCAATATTTACCCAAACAGTTGATGTTGGACTTAATACCTGTGAAGGAATATTTAGAATTGCATCGGTTGTGGTTTTGTTAAAATAATCTAAGGTACCGTAAAATTTACCTTTAAAAAGTTCAAAATCAAGCCCCACGTTGTATTGGGTAACTACCTCCCATTTCAAATCGGGATTAGGTGTTCTGGTTACAGAAATGCCGTTAACCAATGCCAGGTCGTTATATAAATAATACCCATCGCCTGCAGACAGTGCGTAGCTGGCCTGGGTAAGCTTATTCTGTACTTCCTGATTACCCGTTTGGCCCCAGCTTGCCCTTAATTTAAGCTCATTAAGAAAAGGAATCTTTTTAAAGAAATCTTCCTGTGCCATGTTCCAACCCAATGCGAACGATGGGAAATAACCGTATTTATTATTTGCACCGAAACGCGTAGAACCATCTGCACGCACAGATGCTGTTACCAGGTATTTATTGTCGTAAGCATAATTTACCCTCGAAAAAAACGATTGAAGCTCATTAATCTGTGCAAAACCGAATACACCAGTCTGCTTTCCGGCGTAGCCAGGGTTATTTTCAGGTAAAATACCATTGCCCTTTGCTGCTATTCCATCAAGGTTAAAGCTACTTCCTCCCCTTTCGAATTTCTGATAAGAGAAACCGCCGATAGCTTCAAGTTTGTGCTTTCCTGTTAACAAACTGTAATTCAGGTAATGCTCCATCAACGTACTTTTCGAATCTAAGTTGGCCTGGATGTACTTACCTATAGGGTTTAAATCTGTTGTATTAGGAAAAATAGTGGTATTTCTTTCGCCCACAGAACGATCAAGTCCTAAGTTAAACTTATACTCAAGTCCTTTTAAAATTCTGAATGATAAATCGAGGTTTCCTAATACCCTCAATGTGCGGGTACGGTCGCGGTAAATATCCAAAAGATAAGCCGGATTGTAGTTTGCGTTTGCTTTAAAGTTGGTAAAATTGCCATTTTCATCGAACACCGAACGGGTTGGGTTAGACATTAATGCCTGGATAATCAACTGACCATTAGAACCACCATCATCACTGGTTGGTACGCCATCGTCGCGGGTTTCGCTTCCGGTTAAGTTGATGCCGATTTTAAGGCGTTTATCATCTAAAAACGACTCAGAAGCATTAATCCTTGCCGAAGTACGTCTGAATTCGCTATTCTTTACAATACCTTCCTGGTCCATTTGAGCAGCAGAAACATAATAGTTACCAGTTGCTGTGGCTTTTGAAAATGATACTGCATTGTTTAGCGTTTTAGCCTGACGGTAAATTACATCCTGCCAGTCGGTATTGCCGCCATGATCAAAAGCTTTGTCTTTAACCGCATTGCGGTATTCGTCTGCACTCAAAATGTCGAGTTTATGGGCAACCGTAGAAAGACCAAGGTAAGAATCGTAAGTAAAAGTTCCCTCGCCTTTTATTCCTTTTTTAGTGGTTACAATTACCACACCGTTGGATCCACGTGCACCGTAAATGGCTGCTGCAGAAGCATCTTTTAATACCGAAATGGATTCGATATCACTGGTATTTAAAAAGTTTAACGGGTTTTTTGCTTTAGAAGAACCGAAACCAACGTTCGAGCCACCAGGGCTTACATCATCATTGGTTAAAGGAACTCCATCTACAACAAATAGTGGCGTACTCCCGCTACGGATAGAACCTACCCCGCGGATGGTTACATCAACACCTCCGCCAGGTTCGCCACTGCCTGCAACCACCCTTACACCGGCAATTTTACCCTGCAATAAATTATCTGCAGAAGTAACAACACCCTGTCTGAAGTTTTTTTCATCAAGCTGTGTAACCGCACCTGTAACGTCTTTTTTGGTCTGTTTACCATAACCAACAACCAAAACCTCATCCATGGTAGATGCATCGGGTTCTAGTTTAATATTCAGCACATCGGCATTCGCTGCTATCAGTTTTGTTTTGTAACCGATAAACGAAACCTCCAATGTTTTGCCTTTTACAGCATTGATTTTAAATTCACCTTTGGCACCAGTAGAAACAGCATTGGAAGTACCCTGTTCTTTTACCGTAGCACCAATTAACGGCTGATCGGTTTCATCGGTAATCCGGCCAGAGATTGATCTCCCCGGTTGTTGTGCGAATACAGCTATCGACACCATCAAGAGTACAACTGAAAACATAACTTTCAGAAATAAAGGTGGCGACAAGCGAAAATTAAGCGTATAAATTCCTGTCATGAGCATAATTAATAAATAGTAAGTGTTTGGTTTTTGGGATATTTGTGAACTAACGAAATCGCACAAAGATGTCTTTTTGATGTAAGCAGTATTATCCCGTAAGATTATTAAATTGTTAAATTATATCGACTTCAAAGCGTGCAATGAGTGGCAATTTGGAAGGATGCGCCGAACCAACACTAATAAGTAATGGTGAGTTGTGAATTGTATTACAGTTTTGATTGCTGTAGATGCTTGAGCTCTTTTCAAACGAGCTTAAATAGCTTTAGGATTAAATGGAATAAAATGATAAGCGATTAAACGCAGGTATATATTCCGTAGAAGATTACAGAATTCCATCGACGCTTAAATCAATAAAGATTAACTTAAATATTTAGTGATGGCCAGAAAGGTTTTCGCCGGCAGTTTTATCTAACCTTAAAAAAATTAAGCTCGTAACTGCGGTGATAGAGGCCAATGTTAAAAATGTATATTTAAAAGCGATAAAAACATTTTCGGTTTGCAACCATGATTTATCGCTGTATTTTGCCAGTAAAAAAGCACCTACCGAAATACCCAAACTCATTGATAATTGTTGCATTACAAGCAATAAACTGTTGCCGCTGCTTGCAGTTTCATTATCAAGTGCCGATAGAGATATTGTATTCATACTGGTAAGCTGAATGCTGTTTACCGCGCCATAAATTACCAAAAGGGGGATTAGGTTTGCAAGTTTTGTATGTGCATCTACCAATGAAAACAAGCCAATTACGATAGCTATTATCATGGTATTGATGATCAGCGTGTTTTTATAACCCAGTTTTTTAACAATAGGTACAACCCACGATTTTATAATTACCGATGTTAATGCCACCGGAATTAACATAATGCCCGAGGTCATTGCAGATTGCTTTAAGCCAAGCTGAAACAAAAGTGGCAGCAGCAGCGGCATACCACCGATTCCTAAACGTGTTAAAAGATTGCCAAATACACCAATTCTTAGCGTCTTTATCCGGATAAGACTCAGGTTAATCAATGCCCTTTCTTTAAGCCGCCTAAAATGAAAATAATACAGGTTCATTAGCACAAAGCTTGTTGCAAAAACCGATAATAAAATCGATTCATGAATAATATCGTGCGTACCTAATTCTATACCCAGCGTAAGCAGCAGCAACGAACCGCCAAATAACAGCATACCCAAAAAGTCAAATCCATCTTCAGGGCGTTTATATTGCGGCATATTTTTGGCAGCATAGTAAATTCCGAATATGCCTATCGGGATGTTAATAATAAAGATCCAATGCCAGGAAGCAATTTCTACCAGCCAGCCGCCGAGCGTAGGACCAATAATTGGCCCAACCAAGCCAGGTATCGTAATAAAATTAATTACCCCAAGCAGTTTCTCTTTTTCATAAGTATACAAAATAGCCAGTCGCGAAACAGGAACCATCATGGAGCCGCCAATTGCCTGGATTACCCTTGATACGATTAAAGCTGTTAAAGATTGCGACAGGGCACAGCACAACGAACCCACCGTAAAAATTGCAATCGCGATTACAAATACATTTTTCGACCCAAAACGATCTGATAACCAGCCGCTAAGTGGAATAAGCAAGGCCAATACCAGCACATAACTAATAATGATACTTTGAAGAGTGAGTGGTGGTTTATGTAAATCGGCCGCGATAGAAGGCAGTGCGGTGTTAAGAATGGTACCATCAAGAGATTGCATAAACATTGCCAAAGCGGCTATCCATGGGAGTTTCTTCTGTATCGATGTTTGTTCCATATTGTGTTAACATAAAGCGGCCACCTGTAGTTTGCAAAAAAATGCTAACCAATTGTTTCGCTGTTTCTACATTAAATCATTCCCAATTCATCAATTCGTGCTAAATAATCTGCCATTTAAAGATAATCATCCCGATCATTTTATTGCTGCGCATTGGATAAAATATTTTACAACACCGTATTTATAACCACCGCTGAAATTTATACCTGTTTTTATCAGAAAGGAAACTATCGTTTTTAACATATTGTTGCAATAATGGGTTAGCCACTCAACCTAAATCAAGAGCAATTACCCTAAAACATTGATTGTAATTTAATAATCAGATTATGACACAACATAGCAATTCTAAAAGCAAAACCCCAAAAGGCAAACCATCAGGCAGCCAACGTGGCGGAGATGGATTAAAAGAGGTAATCCATGATGAAAACACTACAAATTCTATTGAAGAGCAATATCTCGACCAGGATGGCCAGCCCGATAAAAATGTAAATATGCGGCATGAAAACCGGAATACTGATAAAGGGCGACGCGACCAGGGTAAAGACAGTATTTCAATTTAACCCTTATCAGTAAAAATCCATCACTTGTCGGCAAAGTAAATTCCATCTGAAATTTAATGGTATGCCGACAAGTTTAAGTTGTCTTTCCTTCCTAAATCCACCGCTGCCAAAATTACAACGGCAATACTTCCATCATTTAATAAAATCCCTATGAAAAAAGTTACTCCAAAAACTTCACGCCATGTTTTAGATGAAATAAAAAGTGGTGATGAAATTGAAGACAATACAGGAAAACGCGGCGAAGTTACCGACATTGAGGTGGTACACTACAACAGAGAAAAACATTATTACTACAAAATCAGAGAAGATGGCACCATCCTGATTATAAGCTAAAGATCAAACGCTACAACAATGTTTCAATTTCTTTAAAACGTATAAAACAAAACCATCCTTTGCATTATATACGGTTTCGAAAACGTATTATTCACCTTTAAAACAGGTATTTTAACAACAAACCTTTGCGAAATGGCTATGGTTTTAGTTTTGATGACATTCAATTTCAATCGAGATCTATGAAACATAAAAACTACTACCCAATTGGCCTTAACATCATGTTATTTGCCATACTTTTTATCGCGGCATGTAGTCCGACTACCAGGATTACCGGATCGTGGATTAATCCACAAGCAGTAGGCAAACCAGTTTCAGGAAAAAGCGTTTTTATTGCCTCACTCAGCAGAAGTATCGAAGTACGCAATACCATTGAAAATGCACTGGCAGATGCTGCAGCACAGCGCAACATCCCAGCGCTTAAAAGTACCTCCTATTTCAGTCCTGATTTTTACCAGTCTACCCCTACACGCGAAGTACTGCTTTCAAGGATATCAAAAACCGGTGCCGGTGCCATCATGACGGTTGCCTTAATAAACAAAGAAAGCGAAACAAGGTATGTACCCGGGCAAGCAGGATATGCCCCCTTTCCAACTTATCGCTGGTATGGTGGCTTTTATTCTTACTACAACTATTGGCGCGGTGCTTTTTACGAGCCAGGCTATTACGTTACCGATAAAACTTATTTCATGGAAACCAATGTGTACGATGTAGCAACAGACCAACTGGTGTGGTCTGCACAATCTGAAACCGTTAACCCCGGATCCATTACACAGTTTGCAAAGGAATACCCTAAAGTATTGATTGAGAGAATGATAAAAGACGGCCTTTTACAGCCATAAACCGGTTTAATTTAACTTTATGAGAAATTTTTACTTAACTGGTATTGCCATGATGATGCTCCTTGCAAATGCACACGGGCAAGTACGCGAAATTACAGGAACAATTACCGACCGCTCTGACAGGAACCCGATTCCAGGGGTTTCAGTTCGGATCCGTGGCACATCCGGAGGTACTGCAAGTGGTACCGATGGGCGTTACCGGCTCAGTGCATCAAACGGGGCAGTATTGGAGTTTAGTGCCATTGGCTACACAACACAAGCCGTTACTGTTGGTACGGTAAATGTTATTAATGTGGCACTTGAGCCAAACGACAGGGCCTTATCTGAAGTTGTTGTTACAGCCAACGCCATCCGGCGCGAAAAACGAACGCTTGGGTATTCAGCACCAACTATCGATAATGCAGAACTGCGCCAGGGCCAAACCCCTAACCTCATTAATTCATTAACCGGCCGTGTTGCAGGGGTTAACATCACCACCACATCAAATACTCCAGGTGCTTCATCAAGGGTTGTACTTCGGGGCGGTTCATCCATAACAGGTAATAACCAGGCATTGATGGTTGTAGATGGGATTCCCATTGATAATTCGAGTGTAATTGGCGGAGGGTCTTCCTTATCAAGTGTCGATTTTGGCAACAGGGGAAACGATATTAATCCCGAAGATATTGCCTCGGTAACTGTGCTCAAAGGACCAGCTGCAGCAGCGTTGTATGGTTCGCGGGCTTCTAATGGTGCATTGATCATTACCACAAAAAGCGGTACTCAGGGACAGAAAAAAATGGAAATTACATTTAGTACATCTAATTCTGCTTCTTCAGTGCTTAAACTCCCTGATTTGCAAAATGAATACGGACAAGGTTATTATACTAATATTGATGCCCAGGGCAATGCAACTTATGAGAACGACCCTAAAGAAAACTGGAGCTGGGGCGCACCTTTTAACGGACAAACTCAACCCTGGGGGCAACAGATAGATGGCGAACGCCTGAGCAAACCCTATCAGGCTGTTCCGAATAATGTACGCGATTTTTTTACCACAGGTTTTAGTACCGATAATAACCTCTCCTTTTCTGGTGGTGGAGAAAAAACAACTTTCTTTCTTGGTTTAAACTCCTTAAACTCCAACAGCATATTTCCGGGCAATAAAGATGTTTACAACCGATACAATGTAAGGTTTAACGGCACCGCAGCCTTTACCAATAAATTTTCTGCAGGTGTTTCCTTTAACTATTCCAGAATTAACAGTAACCAGGTTGCCGGTGGACAGGGAGGCGCTTCAGTTTATAATAATGTTTTACAAACACCACGCGATATTCCTTTACAGGATTTACGCGATTTAAACAATAAATTTTATGGCTATGGCTATACAGATGCAACAGGTTTGCGGCATGATGACCGTTATGGTTATTACGGCGCATATACAATGAACCCTTATTGGGTGTTGGAAAACTACAACAACTTTAACGAAGTAAACCGCATAACCGGGAACTTTAATATTGGCTACAAACCTCTAGATTGGCTCGATATAAAAGAACGTGTAGGGATTGATACCTATACAGACAGAAGACGGCAGCAGGCACCAAAATATTCATTTACGCCTGCAGATGAGGCAGGAAACTACTCTGCAACAGCCAATATTGTTAACAGCAACGGCCTTTACCAAATTGATCAGTTAAATGTGAGCGAACTGGTGCACGATTTAATGGTTACCGGGAGCTTTAAGCTCAACTCAGATTTTAGCGGATCTTTAATGATCGGGAACAACATCAGGCAGCGCAGTACATCAACCAATAGCCAGGCCACCAATGCCAGTGGTGGTTTGGTGGTGCCGGGGTGGTATAACTTAGCAAATAGTAATGGCCCGGTAGATATCATTACCGATTACATCAGCCAACGCAGGTTAATTGGCGTTTATGCAGATTTGAACTTATCCTATAAAGAACTACTTTTTTTAGAAGCTACAGCACGTAACGATTGGTCATCCACCCTGCCAACCGCTAACCGCTCATTTTTTTACCCTAGTATAAGCGCTTCATTTTTATTCTCTCAATTGCTTAAAGATAAAGAAGCATTTAGCTTTTTAAGCTACGGAAAACTGAGGGCTAGTTACGCCCAGGTGGGAAATGATACAGATCCATATCAATTGATGACAACTTTTTCGAGGGGAGAAATTTTAGGCGGATTCGGAAGCACAACATTTCCTTTTGGCAATGTAGCGGCACTAATGGCAGGTACTACAATTGGCAATCCTGATCTCAGGCCAGAGAAAACAAATTCGTTTGAGGTAGGTACAGAACTCGGCCTTTTCGGAAACAGGCTAACGGTCGATTTTAGCTATTACGCAAACCGGTCAAAAAATCAGATTTTAAGCATTCCCATCCCCGCTTCAACAGGCTACGCATTTAATGTGGTAAATGCTGGTGAGGTGCGCAACAACGGGATAGAGCTTAGTTTGCGTGGAATCCCGGTAAAAACTGATGGAGGCTTTTCTGTTGAACTTTTTGGAACATACACCAAAAACAACAGCCGTGTGGTAGAATTGCTTCCAGGGGTTGAGCAGGTTACAATTGGTGGCTATTCAGGCATGTCTATTGTTGCTGCCGTTGGGCGTGCTTATGGCGAATTTTATGCGGTAAATAACCTTCGGGATGCAGAAGGACGTACCGTGGTTGATGCAGAAACCGGACTCCCTTTACAAACTGCCGCCGCAGAATACCTGGGCAGTTACAATCCAAAATATCAGGCTTCAATTGGTACCAACATTAAATACAAAGGCTTTACACTTAATGCCTTGTTTGATACCAAACACGGAGGTGTTTTCTATTCCAGAACACGCGACATTACTGGTTTTAATGGTACCTCTGCAGAAAGTGGCGGACCTCGTATCGGCGTACTGTTTCCCAATTCAGTATATTTAGATCAGGCAGGAAACAGTGTTGTAAATACAAGCGCAACCTATAATAAACAAGATTATTACTCCGATCTCATTGCAGGCCAACACATGGTAGATGCATCTTTTGTTAAACTAAGAACACTATCCCTTGCCTATCAATTTAATAAAAACGCTTTAAAAAATAGTCCGCTGGGTGCCTTAAGCATCGGTGTTTTTGGAAACAATCTTTTCATCTGGACACCTAGTTCAAACCAATTTGCAGATCCTGAAGTAAACTCTGCCGGAGCCGGAAATGCACAGGGCTTTGATTATACAGCACAACCATCAGTACGCAATTATGGAATTAACATCAGGGCATCATTTTAATACCAAAAATATGAAAACACTTTCCCATCAATATATCAAAAAGCAGGTTTTGTTTATCGCAATGTTGCTTTCATTGTCGCTTTGTGGCTGTAAAAAGTTTTTGGATGTCAATGAAAATCCAAATAATCCCGTAACCGCCGCACCGCAATTGCTGTTGCCCGTTGTAGAAGCCGCAATTGGAGAGGTTGTGGGCAATAATTTCCAGGTTTATGGAAACTTTTGGGCACAATATTGGACGCAAAGTCCATCCGCCTCCCAATATCGAACAATCGATCAGTATCGGCTAAGCAATACCGCTTTCGACCGCTCCTGGGCAACACTTTATCGAAATGCACTTAACAATGCAGAGCTGATTATCAATAGCAATACTGCAAATGCCGAACACATTAAAGGAATGGCTTATGTACTAAAGGCCTATGCTTACCAGCTCACTACAGATGCCTACGGTGATATTCCGCTTTCAGAAGCTTTAAGAGGTAACCAGGTTGGAAGTCCGCATTACGAAGCACAACGCACCGTTTACGACAGTATTTTTACTTATATAGATCGTGGATTGAGTTTACTCAGGGTAAGCAATGCCATATCACCCGGCGAACAAGACCTTATTTTTCAAGGTGATACCGACCAATGGATAAGATTTGCCCGAACATTAAAACTCAGGGCCTACATCAGGCTATCTCAGGCTGCACCATCGGTTGCTCAACAAGGCATAGCTCAATTGTATCAGGATGGAGCTCTTTTTCTTGATACCGATGCAGCCATAACTTACTCTACAGTAGGAGGTAATGAAAACCCACTCTATAATGAAACGCTTGGCTTAGGCCGAACGCAGAATATTGTAGCCAGTGGTACTGCCGTTAACGGATTTTTGCGCAACAATGATCCTAGATTGTTCAAATTCTATGAAGTAATCCCAGGTCAGGATACCGTTGCCTTTATTAATCAGGGTACTTATAGTGCCAATACCGATAAAGAGGTTTCGCCACCAGCCGCAACAGTGGGTGCCAGTGCAAACAACACCACTTCAGCTACAGCACCTGTAAAACTCATTTCAGAATCAGAAAGTTATTTTTTGCAGGCCGAAGCCGTACTTAGAACCTGGGCTACCGGAAACGCAGAAGAACTATTTAAGCAGGGTGTGAGAAGTAGTTTTGAAGCACTTAACCTGCCGGCAGCAGCTGAAGCATACCTTAACACAGCCCCCGATGCACAATGGCCTGGTACTGTACAAGGCAATTTAAGAGCCGTAATTCTACAAAAATACTATGCCATGTGCGGCTTTCAGGGTTTTGAAGCATGGACGGAGTGGCGCAGAACAGGCTATCCTGAATTTATTGCCCCATCGGCAGCATCAACACTCGGTGCCAACAGAGTACCGCTCCGGTTTTTATACCCCAATAGCGAACTTACCTCCAATCAAAACTTTCCAGGCTCGGTTGTCATTTATGAACCGGTTTGGTGGGATAAGTAAAATATAAAGTAAGGGTAACGTTGGTAGAAGATTTTTTTTTAATAGACTTTACGAACATACCTTCAAAATTAATGAGTGTGTAAATCTTCAATAATATATTTCTTTGGTCTTTAACATCCTGGATAGGTGTTGTTTTTAGTTAATGAGAGAGCGGTCGCCTTATGGCGATCTGCTCTTATTATGCTTAATTGCCTTGCAACAAATTTAGATCATCTTCGGCAGGCTAAACCAAAACCGTGTATACTCCTCAGGTACACTATCAACACCAATTTCTCCCCCATGTTTACGGATAATATTGGCTGAAATAAACAAACCCAGCCCTAAACCCGAATATTGATTTTGCTGCTCATCTGCCTGATAATAACGATCGAACAACAAAGGAATTTTCTCAGCAACAATTCCCGGTCCCTGGTCTACAACCGAAACTTCCACTGCAGTATCCGTGTCAATAAGCTCAACTCTAATCTCTGTAGTTGCAGGAGCATATTTAATTGCATTACTGATTAAATTCGTAATTACGCGGCCAATCCGTTCTGAATCTGCATGTATTTTAATGTTTTCCTTGCCTATAACACTTACCGCAGGAAAATCCTCTGAAGTAAAAAGTTCAGCTATTTCTTTGGCCAGCTCAAACAGGTTAAAGGTCGTTTTACGAAGTTTTACCTGGTCTCTGTAGTTTTTACCTGCATTAAGCAAGTCGTCAATAATCAACGATATCCGGTTTATACCCCTACTGGCCTGAGCAACCAATTGCTTGGTGCGGCTCGATTGATGATCGGTATCACGCTGCAACATTTGCAATGAACCCTTTAAACTGGTAACAGGGGTTTTAAGCTCATGGCTGGCAATACTAATAAAGTCATCCTTATGCCGTTCAGCAATTTTGTCTTTCGTAATGTCATTAATAACTCCGATCACCTTCACAGCCCTACCCTGCTCGTCATTTTCGGTTTTACCCTTAATATTTAACCATTGGAGCACGCCATCAACCCTTTTTACCCTGAGTTGCACATCTATACCGCCATTAACCTGAATATTCGCCAGGGCTTCTTCAAATACAGGTAAATCTTCGGGCATAATGTGCGGGTAATAGTTTTCAAGCTTCCATTTCGACTTCCGGTTTTGGTAACCGAAAATTTTATCATGGTCAGGAGAACGGAAAACCTCTTTTGTATCCACATTCAGTTCCCAAATGGCGGTATCAGTATATTTAAGTGCAACATTTAAGCGTTTTTGGCTCTCTTCCAGGTGTTTTAACCCCGAAATATCATCAAGTACAGTAAAACCAAAAGTTTCACCCTGATCAGTATAAAGTATAGTGGTTACATCAACCCAAACACGGCTCCTGTCTTTTCGGTAAAGGCAGGCCTGGAGTTTAAAAAACGGCACCTGGTTAGACCAGATTTCTTCCTGGAGGCGATGCCAGTGAGGGATATATTCTTCACAAGCGTGATCAAGAATTTTTGTTCCTTCGATTTCTTCTGGTGGATAATCTAAAAGTTCGCAAAGGGCTTTATTTACCTTTAAAATGGTAAGATCAGACCTGATGATTTTTGAAGCAACACTGGTAAGCTTAAATATCGTGTTGAATTTATCATCACATTCTTTGAACCTTTTCTCAAAATTATTTTGCTCTTTTTTTTCCTGCATAACAACTTTCAGCTAATAATCAGATAACAATTTATTACCAATTATGTTTAGCACATAGGCACAAGCAGCTACGAATAAGATAATTACAATAAAAAAAAATAAACCTTCAAACTATCCGTATGAAGGTTTACTTTCGAAATTCTGCTATTGATTTCATATTGAAAATCTATTTCATCAAACTGGTATTGGTAACACCGCCATCTGAAAGAATTTCGGTGCCAACTGTAAAAGATGAAGCATCAGAAGCTAAAAATACAGCGGCATTGCCGATATCTGCAGGCAAGCCATGTTTACCAACAGGTGTGATGTAGATCCACATTTATTTTACCTGTTGGTTTATTTGGTACCGGAAAGTAGAAGCAATTACTAACCGGTACCGCCTGAAACCAGGGACTATTTTTTGGCATTGCACAATATCACCAACGGGCCTGTGCATGAGCTACTGATTATAATTTAAGATTGTGGTGAAGCAATACTTCTTTAATTTCTTTTATTGATTTTGTTCCTAAATTACGGTTGATTTTAAGTTTAGGAAGCCCATAATTCATAATATCTTTAACCAGTTTAATGTCTAATTTCGAGAAAACTTTTTTTACCCTTGAAGAGAAATGCAAATCATCAACAGGTTTTTCGAGCACTTGAATTGATAATTTTTCGTTAGCAATTTTTTCTGCTTGTGTTTCCACTTGACAATGGAATTTTTTAACAGTTTGCAGGGCAGAAATATATTCCTCATAAGTAATTTCTTCGCCAACGTTGCCAATATCATCTAATTTACTCATACGATTAAAGTATATTTAAAGTAGCTATCTACTTCTATTTATTTTGTCTACGTTTCCATTAAGGGATTTTAGGTAAGGTATTTTGGTTTATTAAATGGTTGCTTTAATTCGTTATTTGCAGCTTACAGGGAATATGCTGCGCATTAACATGAAGTTGCTATTTCTTAATTTTCGAGGTATCAATTTCCCAGTTATCTGTACGGAACGGAGCAACGGGTAAGCCCGATTTAGTAAACAAATTCCCTATCCCTGCATTGCTAAATTGATAACGCACCGCAACAGGTTGTTTAACAAAGTCGCTGTATACCTGAATGGTATTGCCTTTAATCTTAATTTTCGCAGGATAAAATTTTTGGTCGATACCAGCTATAAAAAGCTCTTTTGGCGTTTCTCCTTTCAACACCATACCCCCCTCAGCATAATTAAAATCAATTAATACGTTACTTTTATTTACACCAAAAGATTTAAAAAGTGGGCTTTTAGTGCCAGGCTTATTTAACTGATAGGTTTCTGCCAAGGCAAGATTGGCAAGACGGGCACCAACATCTTTTTTATTTGTAGGGTGAATGCTTAGCGTATCGCTAACAAGATCGGAAATTACAACCATTCCGGTTTTTGGTAAAGCCAGGTTTTTAGTCTGAGCTTCTCTTACCAGTGCACCAACATTATATTTATCGTATTTAAAAGGTGCTATTTGAACATAATAAAAAGGGAAATCATTTTTCCACGCTTTGCGCCACGCCCCTACCATTGTATTGATAAGCTCGCTGTACGTGCCTGATGCTTCCCGGTTACTTTCTCCCTGGTACCATATAGTGCCTGCGATATTGAAATTTACAATTGGCGCAATCATCGCATTATAAGTAAAACCAGGGCTTACAGGCCACCATTGCGATTGTACATTTTTTGCGGCTGCCTCCTTTAATACAGTGTTATTTTCTACCAGGGTATCCGGTGTCCAAACTTCAGCAGGTGTACCACCCCAATTGCTGCTGATTAAACCAATGGGTACATTTAAATCCTGATTAAGCTGCTTGCCAAAATAAAAACCTACTGCACTAAATTTCTTAATGGTGTTGCTGTCGCAAACCGTCCAGGTACCCTCACAATTATCCTGCATAGTATTGGAAGTAGTTTTAGGAATATTAAATAACCTGATATTTAATTTAGCAAGTTGATCAAACTCGTCTTTAATACTCTTAATACCTGAGTTGTAGTTCCACTCCATGTTGGATTGTCCGCTGCAAACCCATACCTCCCCAATAAAAATATTTTCGAGTGTTATTTTGTTCTGCCCCTGGAAAGTGATGCTATACGGGCCGCCCGCCTGTGGGGTTTGCAGTTCTGTTTGCCAGTTTGCATTACCACCGGCTATAACTTCTACGGTGGCATTGTTCCACGAAGTTGTAATTTTAACTTTTTCATTTGGCGAAGCCCAACCCCACAGTTTGGTGGTAGTTTTTTGTTGCAATACCATATTGCTGCTCAAAATGTTTGGCAGGCGAACATCTGCAAACAGAGAGAAACTGACTAAAAATAGAATAAAAAATAACGTTTGCTTTTTCATTTACGAATGCTTTGTGTGTTGTTTGGTTAGGTTATTTATTCCAAAAACGGAATTTGTTTAGCTAAACTAAACAAAGTTTATAAATATTACAAGTGTTTACTTTAGCAATTAATGCTTAAAAAACTTTTTTATAATGGAGAATGGTTAATGCCTTTGCAATATAATGTTCAGTTATGCTGGGTTTTACATACAAAACAGTAAGATGATGCCGTAAATAAACTTCCAAAAACGCATCAACATTCTCACCATTTATCAGAAGGAAAAGATCAGTGAAAATAGGAGTTAAAAATGCCCTTACACCTGTTTGAGATTAAAATAATGAGTTATAAAAGTATAAAATATTGCAAAAGAAAGCGAATTTATGTTTAGTATTTATAAACATAAATTTACATAGATATAAATTATGTTGGTACCGCAAATTTTAATGAGTACCGAGATTTGCGAAAGTTATGCTTAACACAATTCGAAGTCAAAATCTATTTAAATTTTTTAAAAAAACCTTCCGGTACGAGATAAACTCGTAAAAACTATTGAAAATGTGATTTCCAACCCTAACAATTACACATATAAGCTAATAATTTCCTGTAATGCCAAGTTCCAGGCCACGCAGCTCTGCCAAACCGCGCAATCTGCCTATGGCTGAATAGCCAGGGTTACTTTGTTTGGCCAGGTCATCCAACATCTGGTGCCCATGGTCGGGCCTGAAGGGAATGCTGGTATCACGCAATGAATTTTCTTCCGTAAGGGCTTTCATAATTGCATACATATTTACATCGCCACCTAAATGATCGGCTTCGTAAAAACTGCCATCGTCATCTTTGGTTACATTACGCAGGTGCGCAAAGTAAACACGTTCTTTTACTGCCTTAAAAATTTCCAAAGCATTATTATCCACGCCTGCACCTAACGAACCTGTACAAAAACACACCCCATTAAATGGCTTATTTACCTGTTGCATGATATAATTAAAATCATCAAGTGTACTGGCAATTCTTGGTAAACCTAAAATCGGGTAAGGCGGATCATCAGGATGAATGGTCATTTTAATGCCTTCATTGGTACATACTTCTGCTATTGAGGATAAAAAATAAACCAGGTTTTCCCTCAAACCTTTAAATCCGATTGCTTTATATTCGTTGATGCTGTTGCGGAGGGTTTCGAGTTCAATTTCCTTTTCATTGGGAATCCCCATCAGCACATTTATTCTTAAATCGGTTAATTGCTGATGGTTTAAGGTGGCATATTTGGTTTCTGCACGTGCTAAAACTGAGCGCGGGTAATCTGCATCGGCACCTGCTCTTTTAAGGATATAGAGATCAAAAACCGCCAGGTCAATCCAATTAAAATACAATGCCTTAGAACCATCTTTCATTTCAAAATCAAGCTGGGTGCGGGTCCAATCCAACACAGGCATAAAATTATAACATACTGTTTTAATACCACAGGCAGCAAGGTTTTTAAGCGATGTTTTATAGTTTTCAATAAATTTATCCCTATCGGCCCTCCCGGTTTTAATGGCCTCATGCACGGGTACACTTTCTACTACCGACCAGCTTAAGCCTGAAGCTTCAATAATCGTTTTCCGTTCCTCAATATCCGCCAGGGGCCAAATTTCTCCATGTGGAATGTGGTGCAATGCCGTAACAATACCCGTGGCACCCGCCTGTTTAACATCCTGCAAGGTAACCGGATCGTTTGGCCCGTACCAGCGCCAGGTTTGCACTAATTTTTTATATTTTGTGTTCATCAGTTGTTTAAGAAAATTAATTAAGCCTGTTCCACATAAGCCATTTGCCGATTTAAAGCCATCTTATCTTCATTTAATTTAATGTAAGAAGATACGATACTCAGCATTGTTTCATGGGATCGGTTTGTACTTTGCCAATTGGTATTTACAGTTACCATGTAGGCAACACCGTCAGCTAATAAGGTATAAGCAATGCTAAAGGTTGTTGTAAAAAGCCATTCGGGGAGGTTTTCATCATCCAGTAAGATTTTACAATTTGCAATACTAACTCCCGGCCTTTTGTGATCGGTATTTAAGGTATAAGCTATGGGTAAATCTATAATGCCAAAATCGGGCAGGTGTACCAGTACATTTATCGTTTCTGACATCTGTTTATCTCCTCTCATAACCGCTATCCTATTTTAATTGATCATTGAATTGTTGCAGACTTGAGCGCAATACCTGCTGATTCGATTTTTGGCATTGATGAATTGCGTATTTCTAACTGCGTGGTTAAAACTGCCTTAATTCTATTTTTATTGAGATTATCAGTTAAGCGATACATCAAAATTTCCATAATCTTATCTGCAATTTGCTCAAGGGGCTGGGCGATTGCCGTTATTGCCGGAACAAAATATTTTAACAATTCCAGGTCATCGAACGATACCATGGCAATATCTTCACCAATTTTAAGCTTAAGTTGCCCTATGGCATCCAAACCATCCATTGTGAGGTAATTGCATGAAAATATAATGGCATCTATCTCGTTGTGTTGTTTAAGAAAATCGATGATTTCGGCAACACTTTCTGTTTTACCCTGGTAATTAATCTTTTTAATAATGGGTGCTAATCCAGCTTCATGTATGGCTTTTTCGTAACCTTTGGTACGGTCTAACATCTGCGACTGATCAGTTTCTATCGTTACAAAAGCAATTTTACCAAAGCCGTTATCAATCAGATGTCTGGTTGCGTTGGCTGCACTGTTTTCATTATCAATCAATACATAATCACTTTCGAAACCAGGGATGTAGCGATCGAAAAGTATTACCGGTATATCACTGGCAATTACTGCAAGCACCTCTTTTTCGAGTCCGTGGGGTAAAGCAATGATAAAAGCATCAACATGGCGTTCATTAAACACCTGCAAAACTTCTCCGCCTCTTTTTTTACTGTTTTTGGTGCTGCTGAACAGGATATTATAGCCAAATGCAGATGCTTTTTCGTCGATATATTTTGCAATTCCGGAGAAAAAAGGTTGAGAAATCTCGTCTACAATAAAGCCGATCGTCATTGTTTTACCCGTACGGAAGCTTTTGGCCAAAGCATTAGGATGATAATTAAGTTCAGTTACCAATTGCTCAACCCTATCAATCAGTAGCTGACTGATATTTTTTTCCCTGGCCTTACCATTGATAACAAATGAAACTGTTGTAGTCGAAGTTCCCAATTGCCTGGCAATGTCGGTTATAGACAACCTTTTTTCTCTCACTTTACTATATTTTAGTTAATACATTTCTGGCCAGATGCAATACCATATCCTAATAGATTACGACAAAATTTGGCTAGTTCACATTACCGATCAAAAGCTATAAGCTGTTATCAATCAGTAAATGATAAAGCGAAGTTGTTAAAAAAAGTAAGCCTTTAACTTAATTTTAGGGTATTTATTTGCGTAAACGTTTAAGTAAAAACAGTGATTTTTTACATAGCTGGCCCAACTGATAAGCTTTAATCAATGACACAGTTTATTGAACAGACCCAACTACCTACTGCGACTTCAGAACTATCAACTGCGACTTCAGAACTATCAACTGCGACTTCAGAACTATCAACTGCGACTTCAGAACTATCTACTGCGACTTCAGAACTACCTACTGCGACTTCAGAACTACCTACTGCGACTTCAGAACTATCAACTGCGACTTCAGAACTGTCTACTGCGAGTATAGAACTATCTACTGCGACTTCAGAACTATCTACTGCGACTTCAGAACTATCTACTGCGACTTCAGAACTACCTACTGCGACTTCAGAACTATCTACTGCGAGTATAGAACTATCTACTGCGACTTCAGAACTATCTACTGCGACTTCAGAACTATCTACTGCGACTTCAGAACTATCAACTGCGACTTCAGAACTACCTACTGCGACTTCAGAACTACCTACTGCGACTTCAGAACTATCAACTGCGACTTCAGAACTATCTACTGCGACTTCAGAACTATCAACTGCGACTTCAGAACTATCTACTGCGACTTCAGAACTACCTACTGCGATTTCAGAACTACCTACTGCGACTTCAGAACTGTCAACTGCGACTTCAGAACTATCTACTGCGGCCGAAGTAGAAACTTGGTAATAGCAAATCTAAAGATCTCTCCACTACGGTCGAGATGACGGATGAATGCGTTCCCTCATAGTTTGAAAAGAAGTAACTTACAAATGCCTGTATCTGCACCTCGCTACATGCACTTCGCTATCTGCTCCCTGCTTCCGGCATAGGAAATGATGGAAGGAGAAAACGTTAAAGCTTTATCGTTACCTTTCCTTCCATCACAGTCTTTGAGGCAGCACACACTTTCCGCCCCCTTCGGCGGAACTTGTGCTGACGACCAAAAAGCTTTAACGAATTTATCCGACATCAGTTCCAAGCCTTGGGGTTTTGTTACTTTTGGGCCAAGCCAAAAGTAAAAGCCCTTCGGTGGCTAACCGAGGCAAGCCCGAGCGGAGCGAAAGCATTACGATTCCCGCATGCTCGGGAAGGACGGATGTATTGTGATGGCAAATCCAAAGATTTCTCCACTACGGTCGAAATGACGATACCATGTACCCTTTCAGTTTCTTAAAAAAGATAAGATTAAGATTGTAAAAGCATAGCGATCGCATTACGATTCCCGCATGCGCGAGAATGACGACGGTCTGTATCTGCACCTCGATATATGCACCTTGCTGTATGCTCTATGCTATACGGCATAGGAAATGATGGAAGGAGAAAACGTTAAAGCTTTATCATTACCTTTCTTTCCATAGTTGCATTGAGGCAGCACACACTTTCCGCCCCCTTCGGCGGAACTTGTGCTGACGACCAAAAAGCTTTAACGAATTTATCCGACATCAGTTCCAAGCCTTGGACTTTTGTTACTTTTGGGCCAAGCCAAAAGTAAGAGCCCCCTCGGCGGCGGTGAGCCGAGGCAAGCCTGAGCGGAGCGAAAGCATAGCGATCGCATTACGATTCCCGCATGCGCTAAAATAACGACCGTGTTAAAAAACCACAACAAAACCCCAATCTCTTACCAACCATACTTACTTCTCAACAGTCGATTCATTAAAATTTACGATTCTAATTTTACTTACATTTTTCTGTTCCAAAGCTTTCCCTGCATAATCCGGTTTATTGGTTCCCCAGGCAACATTGCTGTTCAGCACACTAATGTATCCGGTATTTTCGAAATAAAACCCTGCAATAGCACTCTTAACCAACCCCTCAACATTACTAGGTCTGCGGTCGTAAATTCCTCCAGCCTCATTTGTGGTTTTATCGAGATGCACACTCACCTGATCGAAATAAATTTCAGCAATTTTATCTTTACTTTCTCCACTAATGTATACCCCACTTTCTCCGGTACAGCGGATATTACTAAAATAAATATTTTTAACAGCCCCTACCTTACCTTGGGTTTGTCCTTTGGGTAATCGCCAGCCTGCATCTTTGTTATTGCTGGTGGCACGGGGGTAAGCGGTTATATAAATGGGTTCGGCCTTGCCCCACCATACATCCGAAAAAAGTTTCGATTCGATAAGCAAGTTAGAAAAAACCACATTGCTTACCGTTCCTTCATCACGGTTTTGAATGCCTATACCCCGGTTACTTTTTCTGATGTTACAGTTATTAATCAGCACATTACTGATGCGGTCCATATTTTCTGAACCAATTTTAATGGCGCACGAACTGGAGGTCATGGTACAGTTGCCGATCACAATATTTTCGCAGGCACCATACTCTTCATATTCACGTCGGTTTTTAAGGCAGATACAATCATCACCAGATTCGATGTAACAATTGTTAATCCTTACATTTTTACTGTGATCGAGGTCGATGCCGTCGCTATTGCGGATTTTGATGCTGTTCAATAAGGTAATATTCGAGATGGATACATCATTACAACCAACCAGATGAACCGTCCAATAAGCAGAGTTTTGAAAAGTTACCCCATCGATATTCAGTTTATTACAGCCGATTAAAGTAAGCAAATGCGGTCTGGGATCTACAACATTAAAAGGTTTCAGCACATACGAATCGCTCAGTTCCTCACCCATAAAAGATATCCCGTTACCATCAATTATACCTGTGCCGCTAATGCTTACCTGTTCGAGTTTTTCACCGCCAATCCAGATCGTTCCCTCACCTTTATTTTCTTTAAAAGCACTTTTGGTATATAGTTTTTCATCCGGACTGGCCAAAAGTTTAGCACCACCTTCAACCCTTAAATCAATAAATGATTTTAAATTAAAAGGACCCGTTAAAAATACATGCCCAGCAGGTACAATTACCTGTCCGCCGCCAGCTGCTGTACAGGCATCAATCGCTTTTTGAATGGCAGCAGCATCATTCGTTTTGCCATCGCCAACTGCACCGTAGTTTTTTATATTGTAGGTTTTATTTTGTGCCATTGCTGTAAAAGAGAGCAGCAGAGCAGCAAAAATCAGTATGTTAATTTTCATCTGAGTTTGTTAGGGATATTGTTGTAAGACATAATTTGATTACCAGAAAACGGTATAAAGTGCAGCCAGTATACCACAAATAATTACAGAGGCAATGGTAAATGCGGGCGTAACCTTAAACATGCTACTATCAATTTCGAGGCCCTGAGGATTATCTTTACTCTTAGGGTCAGTAAGGGTAACAATAACCATTAATACCAGGATAATCATAAACACCCACGACATCCGGTTTAGAAAAGGAATTTCGGCAATGGCCCCACCAGTTAACGTTGGTAAAAATTTAAATAAGGTAGATAAAGGAATGGTTAACAAAGCCGCGGTGAGTGCTGCACGAGAAGTGGTTTTTTTCCAGAAAAAGCCCAGTAAAAAAATAGCAAATACACCAGGCGAAATAAAGCCCACATATTCCTGTATAAACTGGTAAACCTGGTCGAAACTGCGCAAGGCCGGCGCAATAACTATGGCAATTAATGAGGCCACCACTACCGACCATCTGCCTACCGAAACCATTTGCGTTTCTGAAGCTTCGGGTTTAATAAATTTCTTATAAATATCTAAAGTAAAAATAGTGGCTATGCTGTTGCATTTTCCCGCCAGCGAAGCAACAATAGCTGCTGTAAGGGCTGCAAATGCAAGTCCTTTAATCCCGGCAGGCAGCAAATTCATCAACACCGGGTAAGCATGATCGGGTTTTACCGTTCCGGCAGCATCCAACATCTCCGAATGGAAATAACCACGTTGATACAGCACATAAGCTGCAATGCCCGGAATAACCACAATTACCGGAATCAATAATTTTAAAAAGGCAGCAAAGATTAATCCACTACGGCCCGTTTTTAAATCGGCACCCAAAGCGCGTTGAACAATATACTGGTTGCAACCCCAGTAATTTAAATTATTAATCCAAAGGCCACCAACCAAAACGGCAATGCCCGGCAGTTCATGATAAAACTTATCCCCTTTAGCAAATATCATGTGGAAGTGATCCGATGCTTCACTGCGAAGTAGAGGAAGGGCAGCAAAAACACTGGGGGCATCCAACTTTTCTGATACCAGCTTAAGCGCCATGTAACAGGTAATCAAGCCTCCTGCAACCAGCACAAAAACCTGTATTACATCCGTATAACCAATTACTTTCATGCCGCCAAGCGTAATAATGGCCGAAAAAATAGCCAGAAATATAATACAGATGTTAAAAGGAACCCCGGTAATGGTTTCTATCGCAATAGCACCAAGAAAAAATATTGAGGTTAAATTTACAAACACATAAACAAGCAACCAAAAAACAGCCATTAGTGTACTCACCGTATTGTTATACCGGTTAGATAGAAACTGCGGCATGGTGTAAATTTTATTCTTAATGTAAATGGGAAGAAAAAATACCGCCACAATAATTAAGGTAGCGGCGGCCATCCATTCGTAACTGGCAATGGCAAGCCCCATGGCAAAACCCGAGCCCGACATGCCGATAAAGTGCTCTGCAGAAATATTAGATGCAATAATTGATGCCCCTATTGCCCACCAGGTTAGTGAACCCTCAGCCAAAAAATAATCTTTGGTATCCGTACGTTTTTTCTTCTTACTCCGATAAACCCAAAAGCCATATGCCGAAACAATAATAAAATACATCAAAAAAACGGCATAATCGAATGCTGACAAATGGTTCATAAAGATCTTTTTATATTTGGTTTTTTTAAAAGTCAGAAAAAAACCCAAAGTTGCAGGCTTAATTCTATTATTTAATTACGTAAACGTTTTCGCGTGGCCAGCTTAAATAGCTGTTCTTAAATAACGCTAACAAGCCGTAGAGTCGCGTTTGATCAGCATTGACTTTAGCACAATATTCTGTTCATCATCCAGTTGTTTGTTATGAAGAATTTTAAACAGGCACTTTGCAGCTTCACGGCCAATTTCGAAGGCCGGTTGGGTAATGGTAGTAAGTGAAGGATTTAATAATGGAGCCGTACTAAGGTTAGAAAAGCTCAGTATTTTAACAGCAGAAGGAATTTGTAAGCCTAATTCTTTACAGGCACAATAAGCAGGAATAATAAATTCTTCAATGGATGAAAACAATGCATCAGGCTGGTGTACCTGGAGTAACGTTTTAATTTGCTGCAGGTTGGTTTCTTCATCATCGCTGTATTTAACAACAAGCTGTTCGCTAACCTCCAACTGATGTGCTTTTAAAGCATCAGCATAACCTGCAAACCTCGCCTTCCCTGCCGGAAGGTTTTCTAACCCATATAAATAAGCAATTTTGGTACAACCGCATTCAATTAAATGTACTGTAGCCTCAAAAGCAATTTCGTAATCATCAGTAGTTACTTTTACAGCATCGAGGTTTTCGTAAACCCGGTCGAAAAACACCAACGGAATTTTCTTTACCAGGTTGGTATAATATTCACTGTTATATTCGCTGCTTGATACTGATGTAAGTATTCCATCAACCCGGCCACTTAATAAACTATTGGTAAAAGCCACTTCTGCTTCAATATTTTCGTGCGTTTGGTAAATAAGGACATGGTACCCATACTGACGGGCAATTTCTTCAATCCCTTTTATAGATAAGGAAAAAAAGTTATTGGCTACACAGGGAATAACCACGGCAACAGTTTTGGTTTTATGGCTCCTCAGGTTACTTGCCGCGGGGTTTGGCGTGTAGTTCAGTTCCTTTGCCAGCGTCCACACCCTGTTTTTGGTTTTTAAACTGATTTCGTAACTGTCGTTAAGCGCTTTTGATACGGTGGCTATAGAAATATTCAACTCCTGAGCCAACCGCTTAATATTTACTGTTTCCGCCATGTTTTAAGTTTGTTAGTTAATTTTTTTAAACGGAATTAATGCTATCGGCAATGGTTTATTATTGAATCGACAGCACTATCCATTTTCTTCACCAGCATATCTATCAAAAACAAAAGTTACCAGGTAAGCCAGGCAATTCGATGTTCATAACAAGCTATTTGGTTACAGCATTACAATACCATTTTGACTAAGAAAAAGTATCCTGCTACAAACGAAAATATAAAATAATCGTAACAAGAACGTTTATTTTTTTTCTTTTGCGCATTTCAGGCTCAGGTGTTTTAGGCAGAAAGTAGCACCCTTGCAATCAATACTTACTATAACCTATTAAATTTAAACAAATTAACCCGGATTATACAAGCCTAAATAAGATTTTACTTAATCGTTTACGTAAATAAAATTGGCAAAAAATAAAAGTTTAAGCTTTCAAAAACTCAACTTTAACCTACGAACCAACAAAAATTTTTAACCAAATCAATTTCTTGCCTTATGAGAAACCAAAATCCAGCTTCGATGGATGATCAAAATCCATTACAAAACCTTGATCAGTGGGAAGAGGATATTTTGATCCGTTACCCCGACCCTAAAAACATCAATGCAGAAAAAAAAGAAGAACAGTTTAGAAACTACGAAGAAACTGAAAAGGATAGTGTAAAAGAATTTTACAGACTTAACCATACTTACCAAACCTACGATTTTGTAAAACAGAAAAAAGCAGATTATTTAAAGTTCGACAAACAGGAAATGCCAATCTGGAGTGCTTTTGATTTTCTGAATAAACTGGTAGATGATTCTGACCCCGATACAGATCTTGATCAGATGCAGCATTTATTACAAACATCAGAAGCCATTAGAAATGATGGACACCCCGATTGGATGGTACTTGTGGGCTTAATTCACGATATGGGTAAAGTACTTTGTTTATTTGGAGAACCGCAATGGGCAGTTGTGGGCGATACCTTCCCGGTGGGTTGTGCCTATTCGGATAAAATTGTTTACCCGGAGTTTTTTAGCCAGAACCCTGATATTAACAACGAAACTTATCAAACCAAATTAGGCGTATACACGCAAAATTGTGGTTTGGATAATGTAGACATGTCGTGGGGCCACGATGAATACGTATACCACATGATGAAACCTTACCTGCCTGAGCCAGGATTATACATGCTCCGTTACCATTCCTTTTATTCGCAACACAGGGAAAACGCATACAACCACCTGATGAGCGAGAAAGACCATGAAATGTTTAAATGGGTTAACCTTTTTAACCCTTACGATCTGTACTCTAAAAACCCGAACCAAAAAAGCTGGGCCGAACTGGAGCCTTACTATAAAGCACTTGTAGCTAAATACCTACCCGCTACAATTAAATTTTAACATTCTATCTCAAAAACAATATATAACCAAATTAAAACCATTTATGAACTTAAATTTACTAAAATCATGAGATTTAAATGTACAAGCTTAAAGTATGGCAGCATCTTTTTGCTGTTTTTACTCATCAGCCAGGCGTTCAATGCGGCCTATGCCCAGAACGAACGAAAAATTACCGGAAATTTATTGGATACCAGAAACCTGCCTGTAATAGGGGCCTCTGTTTCGGTAAAGGGCACCAACAAAATTACAGCTACCGGAGATAACGGTGCTTTTAGCATTACAGCAAAAAACGGAGATAAACTGGTGTTTACCTTTATGGGTTACGAGGCTAAGGAAATTACCATAGGCGCAGCCGCTAACTATAAGGTAACCATAAGCGAAGCCAATACATCACTTACAGATGTGGTGGTGGTTGGATACGGTAAAGGCTCCCGCAAAGGACTTTCGAGTGCCATTACTTCAGTTAAGCCTGAAGATTTAAATAAAGGAGCCATAGCAGATGTTGGTCAGTTATTGCAGGGTAAAGTTCCGGGGCTGAATATTAGCTCCAGTGGCGATCCAAACAAGCCGGCGGCAGTTATTTTACGTGGTGCCTCTACTATTAACAGTCCGGGAGCACCTTTTTATGTAATTGATGGTGTACCTGGAGCAGATATTGCAGCAATTGCACCTGCAGATATTGCCACAATTGATGTATTAAAAGATGCCGCAGCAACAGCCATTTATGGTAACCGGGCAGCAAGTGGTGTAATTATAGTAACTACTAAACGTGGTAAATCGGGCATACCGCAGTTAAGTTACAGCGGTTATGTGGCTGCCGAAAAAGTAAGTAACCAGCTTGATTTAATGAATGCCGATCAGTTAAGGGCATTCCTTACTGCTAACAAAGTTGCTTTTTCGCCAAATGATGATAAAGGTGAAAATGTAGATTGGATGAAAGCCATTGAGCGCTCTACAGCATACTCACAAAACCATAACCTTTCATTTAGTGGTGGTACCGATCACAGCAACTACAGTGCAAGTTTAAACTACTTTAATAAAGAAGGTATTTTAAGCCAGAGCTCATTAAACCGCATCATTGGCCGGTTAAATATAGATCAGTACGCATTTAATGATAAAGTAAAATTTAGCTTAAACCTGTCAAATTCTACTAGCAAATCAATCAACGAGCCGCTACAGAATATTGTATTGTTACAAGCGGCTAAACGCTTGCCGGTTTCGCCTATTCTTAATGCAGACGGAAGTTATTTCGAAAACCTGAATAATACGGGATATTTTAATCCTTTAGCCATTGCCAACAATGCGCAAGACGAAACAAAGTACAACGTGTTAATCGGTGGTTTTAACACCGAAGTAAAACTCCCATTCGGTTTTACCTATAACCTAAATCTGTCTTACCAGAAAACTACTGCCGCACATGGCGAATTTTATGGCAGTTATTTCGGAAAATACCCAACATCGAACTTTTACAATAACCCCGATCCAGGTATCGGCATTGCACATACCTTAATTGGCAGTGTGTTCGGCACCAATGGTTCGGCTTTAAGAAGTAATTTTGAAAACACCAATAAAATATTGGAAACCTTTTTAACCTGGGATAAAAAACTGGGCGACCATACCTTAAATGCAGTATTGGGCTACAGTTATCAGGATAATATTGTAGGTGATGGTTTTCAAACCTCAAGTACAAACTTCCCTACAGATTTTGTTGGCTATCAAAACCTTACACTCGGCAATCCATATGCCATTCCATCTTACCGCATTAATTTAGGGAATGACCTTACTTACCAAAGAATTTTGTTGATCTCAGACTTCTTCAGGTTAAATTACAACTACAAGAGTAAATACTTTTTACAGGGTTCAATCAGACGTGACGGAAGCTCTGCATTTGGAAAAAATAACCAATGGGGTTATTTCCCATCTGTTGGTTTAGCCTGGAGGGTTATTGAAGAGGATTTTATGAAAGGACAATCATTTGTAAGTGATTTAAAAATCCGTGCCAGTTATGGTGTTACCGGAAACTCATCAGGTATTGGTGCTTATTATGGCCAGTTAATTTATGGCATTAGCGGTACGTACTATAATAACGGCGTTCAGGCCGCTGCATATGCGCCAATACAAGGTGCAAACCCTGATTTGAAATGGGAAAGAACATCAACCAAAAACCTTGGTGTTGATTTCGGAATCTTAAACAACAAAATTACCGGTAGTGTAGATGTATATGATAAAAATACCAATGGCATGCTCTTCAAATACAGTGTACCACAAGCACTTGTACCAGGCGGCCAGTTATTTGCAAATGGTGGCAGCATCAACAATAAAGGTATCGAAGTAAGTATTAATGTATCGCCAGTTGCTACCAAAAGTTTTTCATGGATAAGCAGCATCAACATGGCCTACAATAAAAACAAAATTACCAGTTTGCAAGGTCCAATCTCCAATGCAGATTCTGTGCGTTACTCAGATCCTGAAGGCCCTGGACAAACCAATGCTACTTTACAAATCCTGAAAGTTGGTTACCCGCTTGGCCAGTTTTTTACGCTAAAATATGCAGGTAAAGATGCGAGTGGCAACTCATTGTTTTACAAACGCGATGGCTCTACAACAACTACACCAAGCATTGGAACCGATTATTTTTACCAGGGCAATGCACAGCCAAAAATATTAATGGGCTGGAGCAATACCTTTAAGTACAAAGCATTTGAGCTGAACATCTTTTTAAGAGGAACATTTGGCAATAAGATATTTAACGCTACCAAAGCAGATTTATCTTACACAGCAGGCGCAGCAGTTAATAACATATTAAACAGTGCTGCTGATGATAAAGTATCAGATACAAGAAACTCATTCTACTCAGACCGTTATATAGAAAGTGGTTCTTACGTGCGTTTGGATAATGCAACCTTAGGCTACAATTTTAAAAACGCAATTAAGTATGTAAGTAATGTGAGGTTATATGTATCAACCAACAATTTATTTACCATTACTGGTTATAAAGGGATCGACCCTGAGATTAACCAGGGAGGTGCTGCCCCGGGTATAGATTACAATAACTTCTACCCTAAAACACGTACTTTTTTATTCGGTGTTAACGCATCATTTTAAACACAAAATTTAAAGACATGAAAAAGATATTATTTGGAATATTATTTGCACTAACCGGAGCATTAATATTTACCTCCTGTCAAAAAATAGAGGTACCAGTTACATCCGAGCTTACACCAGAAACTTATCCTCAAACAGCCGCACAGTTAACATCGGCATCCGGGGCGGTATACATCAATTTAAGAAGCGATTATGCCACAACCTACTTCTTTTTACAAAGTTCATCAACAGATGAATCGGTACTGCCAATTTTTGCTTCCGATTGGATTGATGGAAACAAATACCTTGAATTGCACCGCCACACCTGGACAAAAGATAACGCATGGGTTGCAGCAGGCTGGAGTTACCTCACCAATATTATAGGTACAGCCAATCAAACCATTTCCATTATCGGCCAATCTGCACCGGCAGGAGCAGCAAAAAACACCAACCTTGCAGAATTAAAAACCATGCGCGCCCTATCGTACTTTATGATGATGGATTTATATGGAAACGTTCCGTTAGATACCCTATATGGTGCAACAGCGTTAAAAACAAATGCTACACGCGTACAGGTTTTTAACTATGTAGAAAGCGAACTAAAAGCAGCTATCCCCTATTTAAAATCGACTACCGGCGTAGCAACCTATGGTTTACCTACCAAATACCTGGCCTATTCTATATTGGCGAAAATGTACTTAAATGCTGCCGTTTATACAGGTACAGCACGTTATGACGATTGTATAGCGGCCTGCGATCAGATGATCAGCTCAGGGTTATACAGCATAGAGCCCATGTCTAGCTATCTGCAAATGTTTTATCCAACCAATGGCCCATCACAAAAGGAATTCATTTTTGCAATCCCTTTTGATGCCTCAACCTCATCTGGCAATATGTTTATGGCCCGTTACGATTTAAACCGTAACCTTGGTATTCGTTATCAGTACTCTGGCTCTACACCCGGCACATTTACCAACCCGGTGATGAACCAAAGCAGTGGCGGTGGCTTATCAAACAATAAACCAAGCGGACCAAGAATGACCACTACTGAATTTTATGCAAATTTTACCGATGCAAATGATATCAGAAACAAACAATGGCTTACCGGCGCACAGTACTGGCCAGATGGAAGCCCGATATTGGTGAGCACCACTAATTTAGGCTATGATCAGTTTTATACCGGTGGCACTCCTGCAGGTACGTTAACTTATCAGTTAAACTTAAGTCCGTTAAGCAGTTCGCGTTTAGGTGCAAATGCATACGATTTAGGCAAAGATGAAATTGCCTGGAACACCGGCTACCGCAACATTAAATTTATAGCCGATTATACCAATCCAACAAATAGAAATCAAAATAACGACATGCCATTGTTCCGCTATTCAGATATCATTTTAATGAAAGCAGAAGCCATATTTAGAGGTGGTACGCCAACATTGGGTGCTACAGCATTAGGCCTGGTAAACAGTGTAAGAAGCAACCGCACAACTTCTGCAGCATTAGGTACCTTAACTTTGGATGCGCTTTACAATGAGCGTTCTAAAGAATTTGCCTGGGAATGCTGGCACCGTAATGATATGATCAGATTTGGAAAATTTGAGAACACTTACGGTTTATCTAAAACAAACACCGATACTTACCGCCGCATTTTCCCAATTCCAAGTACTGCAATAGCAACAAACAATACCCTGGTACAAAACCCTGGTTACAACTAATCTGCGGTGAGTGCAACAAAAATTTCTCTGGGGTAACAGCCAGAGAAATTTTTAATTTTTCATCTTTTCACCGATGATTTACCAAAACATTAAACCAATTTCCATGAGGAAACATTTACTTTTATTCATTCTCCTATTTAACTATTGCTTTTCACAAGCTCAGGTATTGCTAAAAACACCATCTGAAGCCACTCCCCCGACAAAAATATTAACCAAAGAAGCTTCATCGCTCAACTTTATTGCCATGGGCGATTGGGGCCGTAACGGTGCCGACCACCAGAAACAGGTAGCCCAGCAAATGGGAATAACCGCAGCCGATGTAAAAGCGCAGTTTATCATTTCTACCGGGGATAACTTTTATCCCAGCGGCGTAATCAGTGAGCACGACCCGCTTTTTAAATATTCATTTGAAGATATTTATACTGCATTTTCTTTGCAGTGGGATTGGTATCCGGTTTTGGGCAACCACGATTATAAATCCAACCCAGATGCACAGGTTGCCTATTCTAAAATCAGCAGAAGGTGGAAAATGCCTTCACGCTATTATGCAAAAAAATTTCCCATCAATGGCGATCCCAACAATCAGGTTCTCATTGCTTTTATTGATACCAACCCATTAATTCCCGAATTTTACAAAAACCCAGAGTATGGTCCCAATGTAAAAGGTCAGGATACCACCCAACAAAAGCGCTGGCTCGTTAAAACATTAAGTGATCCCGATCCAAGTATCAGATGGAAAATTGTTGTGGGCCATCATCCCATGTATACCGGGGGCAGCCGTACAGATGGATATGATACAAAAGCAATCCGCAGTTCACTTAAATCACTGTTCGATCGTTGTGGCGTAGATGTATACCTTACCGGGCACGAACACAGCTTGCAATACATTAAGCCCGCCGGAAAAACGCATCATTTTATTTCAGGAGCAGCTTCAGAAAAAACGCCTGTAAAACTCATTGATGATGCACAAATGGTAGCCTCTGTATATGGCTTTATGCTCTTTTCGGTAAGTAAAGATTTAATCAGGGTACAAACCATTAACGATGAAGGAGAAATCATCTACAATACGGTACTTAAAAAATAATTACTGTTTCCGTCCTTTATCAATGTTGAGGAAAGAAGTTAACATTGCCGATCATTAGATTTTAATAAATATTATGACCAATACCGAACCAGTACAACAAAATCTGCTTACGAAAAAGAAAAGGCTTCTTTCATTAGATGCTTTGCGCGGTTTTGACATGTTTTGGATCATCAGTGGAGAAGGCATTTTCCATGGATTGGCCAATGGTGTAATGGTCGATCACGCTTTAACCAGAAACCCCAGCAACTGGATAATCGCCACCAATAACAGCCTATCATTTTTTGAACGGATTTTGGTAGGCATCAGCAATCAGCTGCACCACACAGTTTGGAATGGTTTTACCTTTTATGATCTTATTTTTCCACTTTTCATCTTTATTTCAGGTGTATCTATGCCTTTTTCATATGAAAAGTATTTAAACTCCGGTAACGATAAAAAAACTGCTGCAAAAGGAATATATTATGCGCTGATTAAACGAACATTGATTTTAATCATACTTGGCATGGTAGTAAATGGTTTATTGCAGGGCCATGGATATACAAACACCCGTTTTGCCAGTGTACTTGCCCGAATCGCCTTATCTACATTTTTCGCCGCATTAATTTACCTCAACACTTCGCAAAAGAAACAGGTATTGTGGTTTGCCGGAATTTTAATCGGGTATTATATTTTAATGGTTACCATACCAGTACCTGGCTTTGGCAAAGGTATTTTAACGCCCGAAGGTAATCTGGCTGCTTATGTAGACCGTTTATGGTTACCAGGAAAACTTCACCGCGTGGTTTACGATCCCGAAGGCTTATTGAGCACCATTCCGGCCATTGCATCAGCATTACTGGGTGTATTTACAGGATCATTCTTAAACGCAAAAAACAACCACCTTTCAGCCATAAAAAAAACATTTTATCTGCTATTGGCAGGCTTAACACTTGTTCTGCTAGGCATCATGTGGCATACGGCTTTCCCTATCAATAAAAACATGTGGACCAGTTCTTTCGTGTTAGTGGCTGGCGGTTTAAGTATGATTTTATTTGCCCTATTTTACTTTATTATCGATGTTAAGGGCACTCAAAAATGGAGCATGCCATTTATTTGGATAGGTACAAATTCGATTTTAATTTACGTTTGTGCCCATGGCCTGTTCAATTTCGAATCTAGCTCACAGTTTATTTTTGGCGGGCTGATCACATACATTCCTTTGGCCTGGCAACAGGCGGGTTTATGGTTTGGCGTTCTCCTTATTCAACTGGCCCTATTAAAATTCCTTTATGATAGAAAATGGTTTTTAAAGGTTTAAGCAATGCAAGAAAAATCTGAGACTTAGCCGGGATAATGAAAGAGGATATATTTTACGCTAATCCTAACGCTGAATATCGAAACAAACAAAATAACCAGATGAAATTCAAAATATACCTTTTCGCATCACTTTTAACCTTATTATGTGTTAAAGCAGGTGCACAAGATTACCTTAAAGCCTCAAACGAACTCATTAAACGAGTTTTACCCAATAAATACCAGGCTTTTGAAACACAAAGTATAGCTGCGGAAAAAGGTTTGGATGTTTTTGAAATTGAAAGCAAAAAAAATACCATTATATTACGTGGAAGCAGTGGTGTGGCTATTGCTTCGGCATTTTACTACTATTTAACCGAATACGCCCATTGCCAGGTAACCTGGAACGGTACAAACCTGAATTTACCCCAAAATTTACCAGTTGTAAAAAACAAAATCAGAAAATCTACCCCGTACGAATACCGCTATTACCTTAATTATTGCACTTTTAATTATAGCATGAGCTGGTGGGACTGGCCCCGTTGGGAAAAAGAAATAGACTGGATGGCACTCCATGGCATTAATATGCCTTTAGCCATTACCGGAGAAGAGTATACCTGGTATTTGGTGTATAAAGAAATGGGCTTTTCTGATAACGACCTAAAGGATTTTTTTACAGGTCCGGCTTATTTTTCTTGGTTTTGGATGGGCAATATTGATGGTTGGGGCGGACCACTCCCCCTCACATGGATGAAAAGCCACTTCGAATTGCAAAAGAAAATTTTAGCCAGACAGCGTTCAATGGGCATGAAACCCGTACTACCGGCATTTACCGGACATGTACCGGCGGCATTTAAAAAGAAATTCCCCACTGCAAAACTAAAAACCACCAACTGGACAAATGGTTTCGCAGATACTTATATCCTCGATTCTGAAGATCCGATGTTTGCCGCAATCGGTAAAAGATTTCTTCAAAAACAAACGGCATTGCTCGGTACCGATCACCTTTACTCTGCCGATACCTTTAACGAAAACGAACCACCATCTGCTGAGCCCGACTTTTTAGGTAAGTTAAGCGCAAGAATATACGATGGCATGAGCCAGGCAGATCCAAAAGCAATTTGGGTAATGCAAGGCTGGTTATTTTACAGTGATCGAAAATTTTGGAAAGCACCTCAAACAGAAGCCCTCTTAAAAGCCGTACCCGATGATAAAATGATACTACTGGATTTAGCCACCGAAATTGAACCCGTTTGGAAACGAACTTCAGGTTTTTATGGTAAACCCTGGATTTGGAACATGTTGCACAATTTTGGCGGAAATACCAATCTCTTTGGCCGGATGGATGTAGTGGCAAATGCACCTGCCGAAGCTTTAAATGATCCACAAAGTGGTAAAATGAAAGGAATTGGCCTCACCATGGAAGGAATTGAACAAAACCCGGTTTTATATGAACTGATGATGGCCAATGTTTGGCAATCTAAACCGATAGATTTAAAAACATGGTTACCAAATTTTGTAGTAAACCGATATGGCAATAATAACATCAATGCACAAAAAGCCTGGCAGATATTAAGAAAAACAGTTTACAATGTACCGGCCGATAAATACATCAGAGATGGTGCAGAATCAATCATCCAGGCCCGCCCAACGCTTGATTCACTTACCCGTTGGGCAAAAACAACATTAAATTACAACGAACGCGACTTGCTGCCCGCCTGGGATGAGTTGATAAAAGCTGCTCCAGCCTGCCAAAATAGCGATGGATTTCAATACGATGTGGTGGATATAACCCGGCAAACTATGGCAAATTATGCCCTGCATTTACAACGCAATTTTGTAACGGCCTACCAAAAAAAGGATATGGCTGCTTTTAAAACAGAAAGTTTAAAATTTATACAACTGATTGATGATTTGGACAGGTTATTGGCTACCCGAAAAGATTTTTTGCTAGGCCCGTGGATAAATCAAGCCAGAGCCTGGGGAAACAACCCGGCAGAAAAAGCACTTTACGAAATGAATGCCAAAGATTTGATCACCTTATGGGGTGATGAGAAAAGTCCGTTAAATGAATATGCCTGCAGGCAATGGAGTGGTTTATTAAGTGATTTTTATAAACCCAGATGGGAACTTTTTTTCAAATATGCAACAACCGCAATTAACCAGCAAAACGCAATCGAAATTAAACAGTTTAATGAAGAAGTAAGCAACTGGGAATGGAAATGGGTAAACCAGAGAAAAGATTATTCAACAAAAACTGAAGGTAACCCGGTTACAATAGCCATTTTAATGCACAAAAAGTACCGTAGCCTGATGCAAAAAGCCTATCAATAAAAAATGAAGCAGAATTATAAAATCCTTCCCTGTTTATTTATTTTATCAGTGTTTTTTTCAAATGCAGAAGCACAAAACAAATCATTCAACATTGTTGATTTTGGTGCAAAAGCAGGTCTGCAATTCTCCAACAGCAAAGCCATTCAGCAAACCATAAATGTAGCTGCAAAGGCAGGAGGACGTGTATTTATCCCTTCAGGGCAGTTTGTTACCGGGCCAATTGAAATGAAATCGAACGTAACACTTTATCTTTCCGAAGGTGCAGAACTTTTAGGCAGTATCAACCGGTTAGATTATGGTAAAAACGATGCAAAGGCACTTATTTCGGCCAAAGCACAACACAATATTGCCATAACAGGCAAAGGAACGATTAATGGTCGTGGTGCCGAAGTAGTAAAAAACCTGTTATTGTGCCTGCACCAAGGCCTACTCGAGGATGAAACCTGGAGAATAAAGAGGCCATCAGAAAATAACCGCCCGAGGATGATCGCTTTTTCCAATTGTGAAGATATAACCGTAAAAAATGTAACTCTAAAAAACAGTGCGGGCTGGGTGCAGGATTTTGTAAACTGCAACCGCCTCAATATAGATCGTGTTACCGTAGAAAGTACCGATTATTGGAATAATGATGGTATTGATATTGTAAACAGCAAAAACGTAAACATCACCAATTGCAATATCGATGCGGCTGATGATGGCATTTGTTTAAAATCAGAAGGAAGCCCAGGTATTTGCGAAAATGTATCTGTATCAAATTGTACCATCCGCTCCAGTGCTAGTGGTTTTAAACTCGGAACAGGTTCCTATGGGGGCTTTAAAAATATCAAAGTAAGAAATATTACCGTTTACAATACCTACCGTTCGGCCATTGCGCTCGAAGCTGTTGATGGTGGTTTTATCGATAATGTAGATATTGAAGGCGTTACAGCAAAATACACCGGAAACGCTATTTTTATCCGTTTAGGCCACCGGAATAAAACCAGCCAGTACAGCAGCATTAAAAATGTCCGCATTGCGAAAGTAAAGGCAGATATTCCGGATGCTAAGCCTGATGCAGGTTACCCGCTTGAAGGGCCATTGCCTAAAGTACCGCCGCACAATTTGCTGCCCGCTTCCATTACAGGAATTCCAGGCCATCTGGTAGAAGATATAGTGCTCGAAGATATTGAAATTACTTTTGGCGGTGGTGCTTCCGAAAAAACAGCCAATATTCCTATTGATCAACTGGATAATGTAGTGGAAAATGAAGCTGGATACCCTGAATTTACCATGTTTGGTGAGTTGCCGGCCTGGGGTTTTTACATTCGCCACGCCAAAGGCATCTCCTTTAAAAACATTAAACTGAACTATAAAACAACAGATTTCAGACCAGCAGTAATTTTCGATGATGTTACCTCAATCAATCTTGATAATTTACAGGTTGAAAAAGGAGAAAACCGCTACCAGGTGATTCTGAAAAAAACGGAAAAGGTTTCCATAAAAAACATCAAATTACCCCTTAATGATAAAGAATCAGTAAAGGTGCTTCAATAACAAAAGTTTATATTCACATTTCCATATGTTGTTAACTGATATAAAATATAAAGCTCAAAAACATAAAAATAAAGTGAGAATTTTTGTGTGCTTAATGGTCTTTTTTACCACAGGGGCCATTAATACCATAAATGCGCAGCAAAAAAGCTTAATTCCTTATGTGCAGCCTTTTTCAGGTACATCGGCAAGTACTACGCTGGCCAGCCAGCATGTTGAAGATAAAACCGAACGCCTCGCCAATACCATTCCAGCTGTTGCGCCACCCTTTAGTATGACACAGTGGACGCCCCAAACCCAGCTCACCGAAAAAAAATGTCTTGCCCCCTATTACTACAACAACAAAAAATTTTACGGTTTCCGCGCAACCCATTGGATAAGTGGATCCTGCACTCAGGATTATGGAAGTTTTACCATTATGCCCATTTCTGGTCAACTTAAAACCAACGCTACACAATACGCCGAAGATTATGTTCATGAAAACGAAGTGGCTACCCCATCCTACTACAAACTGCAACTACCACGGCAACAATTGCTTACCGAACTTACAGCAAGCTTACGATGTGGAGTGATGCGTATTACGGCCTTAAAAACAGATAGCGTTTATATTTTAGTGAGTCCAAACAGCGATCAAAACAAGGGCTTTATCCAGGTTGATGCAAAAAAAGGTGAGATTTCGGGCTACAACCCTGTGCACCGCATTTACCAGGGATGGGGAGAACCGGCAGGTTTTAGTGGTTATTTTTTCATCCGCATAAAAAAAACATTTACATCCGCCGGGGTTTACGCTGAGGGTAATGTTTTTAACCAGCAAAACATCAGTAATAAAAAAGATATTGGAGCTTATGCAGGTTTTAAACTTCAAAAAGGCGAACAATTACTCATTTATTCAGGTACTTCGTTCACAAGCATCGCCGCAGCTAAAGCTAACCTGGAGCGCGAAATTAAAAATGAAAGTTTTGATGCTGTTTTGGCACAAACCAATCAGAGTTGGGAAAAATCCTTGTCACAGGTACGTATTTTTGACGACAATGAAAAAGGCAAAAAAATATTTTATACCGCGCTCTATCACGCCATGCAACACCCGCGTTTATACAATGATGTTAATGGAAAATATCCACAATTTGATGCAAAATACCAGAACAATTCCATTAAAGAAGGCAATTATTATGATGATTTTTCCATGTGGGACATCTACCGTGCGCAATTGCCGTTAATTGAGTTACTAAAACCAGATTTAGCAAATAGTTTAGTAAATTCCATGGTACTTAAAGGGCAACAAGGTGGTTGGATGCCTATATTTCCTTGCTGGAACAGCTATACCGCTGCAATGATTGGCGATCATGCCACTGCATTTATTGCTTCAGCATACAATAAGGGCATCCGCAATTATAATATTCAGGAAGCTTACCGCTTAATGAGGCAAAATGCTTTTAACATGCCCGATTCTGCTGATTATTTGAATGGAAAAGGCAGAAGAGGGATAAATAGCTATTTAAAATATGGTTATATCCCGATGGAAGATAGTATTCCGAATGCCTTTCATAAAAAAGAGCAAGTAAGCAGAACTTTGGAATATGCCTACGATGATTATGCATTATCGACTATTGCGAAAGATTTAGGCAAAAAAAGCGATTACCTCCAACTCGCAAAACGATCACTCAATTACCGGAATGTGTTTAATCAGAAGGTTGGAATGGTTAACGGACGATATGCTGATGGCAGGTGGTACGCGCCTTTCTATTCCGATCACCGCGAGCCTTATATTACAGAGGGAACACCAAGGCAATATACTTTTTATGTTCCGCATGATATGCCCGGCTTAATTAAATTAATGGGCGGGAGTAAAAAGCTGGAAAATGAACTCGATTCGCTCTTTGATAAAAAAGAATATTGGCATGGAAACGAGCCTGGCCACCAGATTCCTTTTTTATATAATTACACCTCTTCGCCATGGAAAACACAATTGCAGGTTTCGCGCATTTTAGCCGAAGAATATAGCGATGGTGCTGGCGGATTAAGCGGAAACGATGATGCGGGGCAGATGTCGGCCTGGTATGTGTTTGCAGCACTGGGATTTTACCCTGTTGATCCTGTTTCAGCAAATTACCAGTTAACCAGTCCTTTATTCAAAAATGCTGTAATATCATTCAATAATGGTAAAAAATTAACCATTCAGGCGTTAAAAAAGAGTGATAAGTCTATATATATATCAAAAATTGAAATAAACGGCAAAACTTTTGATAAAAATCAGGTTACTCATCAAATACTTACCAACGGAGGCAAAATGATTTTCTACCTTGAAGATCAGCCAGAAAAAAAATAATAGGTCTTCGACTACGCTACCATTGAAAGGCTTGATTAAAGCGGCCGTTATTGCGGGGCACTAAGCAATATTAAAGTGCTTCGCTGGCAGCTAAATTTTTAAGATTGTGGAGGCGAAATCTTTGGATAAAGGCTAAATACTTTATAGAACATAGCCAATGCTTTAAGATTCCCGCATGCGCGGGAATGACGACCGTGTTAAATACAATTACAAAAATTGCTTTGGTTCGCTCTCCCCAACCTCTTAATTAAGGAGTTATGTTGATAGCAAATCCAAAGATCTCTCCACTGCGGTCGAGATGACGACTTTAACGCATTCCCTGCATCATGCTATTTGCACCTCGCTATTTGAATTTTGCTATGTGCACCCCGCTATCCGGCCTAGGAAATGATGGAAGGAGAAAACGTTAAAGCTTTATCATTACCTTTCCTTCCATAGTTGCATTGAGGCAGCACACACTTTCCGCCCCCTTCGGCGGAACTTGTGCTGACCAAAAAGCTTTAACGAATTTATCCGACATCAGTTCCAAGCCTTTCAGTTATGCCTTATTGTTTGTTGTTTTTATAGGTAGTCATGCTTTCGCTGCGCTCAGGTTGGTACCTTTTTATCAAGAAAAAGGTAAAAGCCCTTCGGTGGCTGACCTGTACCGATTTCATATCGGTAACCGAGGCAAGCCCGAGCGGAGCGAAAAACACAGCGATCGCATTACGATTCCCGCATGCGCGGGAATGACGGCCGTGTTAGAAACATTACTAGAAAGATTGCTTCGGCTCGCTCTTTCCCAGCCTCGCAATGACGGATTTAACGCATTCCCTGCATCATGCTATTTGCACCTCGCTATTTGAATTTTGCTATGTGCACCCCGCTATCCGGCCTAGGAAATGATGGAAGGAGAAAACGTTAAAGCTTTATCATTACCTTTCCTTCCATAGTTGCATTGAGGCAGCACACACTTTCCGCCCCCTTCGGCGGAACTTGTGCTGACGACCAAAAAGCTTTAACGAATTTATCCGACATCAGTTCCAAGCCTTGGACTTTTGTTACTTTTGGGCCAAGCCAAAAGTAAAAGCCCTTCGGTGGCCAACCGAGGCAAGCCCCAGCGGAGCGAAAACATAACGATTCCCGCATGCGCGGGAATGACGACCGTGTTAGATACACTGCTAAAAAGATTGCTTCAAATTCAGCACAACAATCGCCTTAAACATCATCACAACAATCTCCTTAAACATACACCTAACAATCCTGAAACATAGCGAAGGCTTTCGCATTCCTGGGCTAAAAGCATATTTTAAAGATTTAAACAAAACTAACAGGTTTAAAACCAAACAATTTGCACACTTTTCTGTATAGCTTAAGATACTAAGCTTTTACCTATCGGTTTGGCATAAAAATTTAATAAAAAAGCACACAAAATATTGATTGAAGCAATGAAAATACGAACCGAAAAACAATGGCAACAGAAAAAGAGCTAAATGCCAATCACAACGAGCTGAAACATGTCGGGCGGTTTGCAGCTTGGTTCATTTCCCTTTATGAAGTTTTTAAATTCATTGGCCGTTTTTTCAGGGAAGCCTTTCTTCCACCCTACGAGCTGAAAGAACTGGTAAGGCAATGTTATGAAATTGGTTACCGCTCTGCCTTACTTATTTCTACAACAGGCTTCATTACCGGCCTGGTATTTACAAAACAATCAAGGCCATCACTTTCAGAGTTTGGCGCAACCTCATGGCTACCTTCGTTGGTTGGTATAGCCTTGCTGCGAACGCTTGCTCCCCTCCTTACCGGGTTAATTGCTGCAGGGAAGGTAGGTTCGAGCATTGGGGCCGAACTGGGTTCGATGAAGGTGAGCGAACAGATTGATGCGATGGAAGTTTCTGCAACCAATCCATTTAAGTTTTTGGTGAGTACACGTGTTTTGGCAGCTACGATTACCATGCCTATCCTCACTTTTTACACCGCAATGGTGGGTATGTTAGGTGCGCTGCTTAATGTTTCGGTAAATGAAGGAACAAGTGCAACTACATTTTTTCAAAGTGCACTCGAAAGCATTACTTATCTGGATATTGTTGCCTCAACGGTTAAAGCTATACTCTTTGGCTTCACAATAGCCATTGTAGGTTGTTATCAGGGCTATCATTCTTCTAAAGGTACCGAAGGTGTAGGTAAAGCAGCCAATTCTTCGGTGGTTACCGCCATGTTTCTAATTTTTGTTGAGGAAGTAGTATGCGTGCAAATTTTTAGTTTATTTAATACATAAGCCCGCATTTATGAAAGAAAAACAGTTTACAGATGAAAGTGTAGAAAAGGTTATTGAGATTAAAGGGCTAAACAAATCCTTTGGCAGCTATACTGTACTTGAAAATGCTTCACTCGATGTATACAAAGGTGAAAACCTGGTGGTTTTGGGTAAATCCGGAACGGGTAAATCAGTATTGATTAAAATTATTATCGGCCTGCTTAAACCCGATTCGGGACTGGTGAGCGTACTGAACCAGGTAGTGGATGAAATTTCTTATAAAGAACTTTTGGCACTCAGACTAAGGGTTGGCTTTTCTTTCCAGAACAGTGCCCTTTATGATAGTATGACCGTAAGAGAAAACCTTGAATTTCCTTTGGTACGCAACCGGAAAGACCTAAGCAAACAGGAAGTAAATAGCTCTGTAGAGGAAATGCTGGATGCTGTAGGACTTTCGCAAACCATTAACCAAATGCCTTCTGAACTTTCTGGCGGACAGCGGAAACGCATAGGCATAGCACGGACATTAATTTTAAGACCTGAAATTATGCTTTATGATGAACCTACTGCCGGCCTAGACCCGATAACCTCACGTGAGATTAATAAACTCATTAACGATGTTCAGGAACGTTACCATACCAGCGCAATTATTATTACCCACGATCTTACCTGCGCCAAAGAAGTTGGCAACAGGGTAGCCATGTTAATTGAACGGAATTTTGAAAGACAGGGTTCTTTTGAGCAGGTTTTTAATTCTGGAGATCAGCAGGCACAACCATTTTTTGATTACAACTTTATACAATAACTATGAATGAAAACAGAAAAAAAGTAACAGTAGGAATTTTCATCGCTATTGGCATCCTGATTTTTGTATTGGGAATATTTACCCTGGGCAGCCAGAAAAAAACTTTTGTTAAAAGTTTTACCCTAACTGTTGTTTTTAACGATATACAGGGACTAAAAAAAGGCAATAATGTTTGGTTTTCAGGGGTAAAAATAGGTACAATTAAGAAAATTGAATTTTTTGGCACTTCCCAGGTTAAAGTATACCTAAGTGTGGAGGAAGATATTCATAAATACATACATAAAGATGCTGGCGCGAGCATTGGTGCAGATGGACTGATTGGAAATAAAATTGTAGTTATAACCGGAGGAAACCCAAAATTCCCTTTTGTTGAAGATGGTGACATGCTAAAAGTTAATTCTGCACTTTCTACCGATGATATTATGAAAACCTTACAGGTTAACAACAAAAACCTGGTTGATGTTACTGGCGACTTTAAAATACTGTCTAGAAATCTGATTGATGGAAAAGGTGCTGCCGGAGCTTTATTATCGGATGAAGAACTTGCCAAAAACTTTAAATCGATGGTGGCAAACCTTAATAAAACTTCCATAGCAACAGCGCAAAGTGCCGAACTCCTTGGCCGTTTTGGAAGAACACTAAATACTAAAAACGGACTGATGGATAAAATGCTGACGGATACTGCTGTATTTAAAAAGCTGGAACGTTCTGCTGCCACTCTACAAAAATCGGTTGAATCGGCTTCAAGTTTAGCGGCAAATCTTGATGCTGCCTCTGCAAAACTAAAAACATCTGATAACGCCGCAGGGCTTTTGTTAAACGATCAGAAAACTGCCGAACAGGTTAGAACAATTATGTTAAACCTCGAAAAAAGCAGCAAAAAATTAGATGAAGACCTGGAAGCAGTACAAAGCAATTTTCTGCTCCGTGGTTTTTTCAAAAAAAGAGCAAAAGATTCATTGAGAAAGCAGCAGTAACAATCCCCATAATTAATACATCAAATAAGGGATTGTATATTCCATATAAACTATATAATTGTCGATATTGAGTATAGCTTATTATGAAAAAGCAGGCGTTTTGGATGGAGTTTACCTTGCACTTTCATGTAAACAAAATTACAGAAAACGGGAACGGGAAATTAAAAGAAATAAACAAAAGCGGAAAGTAAAGGGATTTCCTAAACTTTCCGCTTTAAAATCATTGCTTAATCAAAATCAATCAGTGCTTTAATTACCGATTGATCTCCTGCCAACTGACTAAATTGATCCTTAACCGCATTTAGATTAAGCCTATGGGAGATAAAATCCAAAGGTTTAACTAGTCCTTGTTTAATGCTATCTATTACATGGGCAAAATCTTTAGGCAATGCATTCCTGCTGCTCATCAGCATGGCTTCCCTTTTATGAAATTCTGGATGTACAACCTCAATTGTTCCTTTTTGAAGGCCTATCATAATAAACTTGCCACCATGCGCTAAAAACTTGAAACTGCCATTAATTGCATTTAAATTGCCCGTACAATCGATTACCACGGTAGCCATATCGCCATTTGAAATTTCTTTAAGCCGGGCAAATACATCTGTTTTAATGGGATTAATAACATGTTCAACGCCGAGTTGATCACTGCAAAAAGCCAATCTGTTATCATTTACATCAGCAACAACAACCCTGGCACCCGCAATTTTCGCAAATGCAATTGTTCCCAAGCCGATTGGTCCGGCACCAATAATAAGAACAGTTTCTTCTTTCTTAATATCGGCAAGGGCAACACCATGTGCACCAATAGCCAAAGGCTCAACGAGTGCAAGTTCATCAACAGAAAGGCCTTGCCCGGCCACAACAGCATCAGCCGGAACTGAAATATACTCCTGCATGGCACCATCAATATGTACGCCGAAAACTTGCATATTTACGCAACAGTTTGATTTACCATTTCGGCAGGCAATACAATGGCCACATGAAAAATATGGACTGATGGTAACCAGATCACCTGGCTTAAAATTATTTTGACTTGCAGCTTCTACAACTTCTGCCGCAATTTCGTGACCTAATATCCTAGGATAGGCAAAAAATGGCTGTGTACCTTCAAAAGCATGATAATCCGTACCACAGATTCCTAGCCTTTTCATTTTAAGCAGCACATTATTTTCTTTTAGAGCAGGTAAATCTTTTTCTACATAGTTAAATTCACCCGGGGATTTACAGATCAGTGCTTTCATTAAAGGTTTAAAATTTGAAGTTCAATTAATCCAAGGTTTTCCATTTCATACCAGAATTCAGCAGGAGGGGCTTTTGATGCAAGTGCAACATTCACCGCTACTTTATCGGGCCTGGTGGTATTTAATGCAATACTGGCCACACCGGGGAAACGGTATGAAAAATTAAAACAGGCTTCTGCCGGCAGCACATCAAACTTACTGCATACATAAAAAAAATCTTTCCTCCAGTTCAGCAATGTTCTACCTGCAATGCTTTCGTAATCAACCTTTTGATAGTTATAAAAATCACCACCGGTTAAAAATCCACCATTAAAAACAGCAGAATTAATCACTTTTATGTTTTTCTTACCTAAATTTTCTACGAATTTTATCAAAGCTTTTGGATGCGACTTAACTGTTAAACTATTCGCAATCATAACCCAATCCAGATCAACATCCCTGGCAATCATTTCGATTACTTTCCAATCTTTTGCACCTACGCCTACAGAGGTTACCAGTCCTTCATCTTTCAATTCACCAAGAGCCCTGTAAGCACCTAAAATGTGTTGATATCTTTCTTTGTATTCTGCCTCATTATTGCCTGTAAAAAGGTATTCATCAGGATCATGTACCGATACCATTTGGGCACTATAATCTCCCAATAAACTATTTCCCTGTTCAAAACATTTCATAATGCCCTCATAACTGATTATTTGTACGGCATCGTGTTGAATATTTTTCCAGATACCAGGCTCGAAAGTTGGCTCGGGGGTTACAAGCGGCATCCGGTACCAACCAAGCTTATTGCTGATGATTACCTTTTCGGGATCGGCTTTTAGCTTAGCAAGGCATTTACCAAGCGATTCCAAAGCCAAACCTGCACCATATTTCCCGGCGGTATCAAAAACTGTTAATGGTGCTGATGATTTTACACATTGCTCCACAATTTCCAACCTAACCTCATCATCAATTGCCTGGTAAAGGTTCCCTAAACTGCTTGTGCCGAAAATAACAGCTGGTAAAACGCAATCATCCTGCCTGTTATTAGTTTGCCCGTTTTGCTGTTTCATAACACCTCACTTTTTAATCTAAAAATATTTTTCATCAACAGCCATTTTTCACCGGGCCTGGCCAGTGGCAGTGCCTGCTGATATTTCCACATCAGTGCTTCCCATTCCTGTACCTTTGGATTTGCAGCGTCCATGGCGGCTTTTCCTTCAAAACTAAAATCTTCTCCAACTTCCATTATCATAAAAAGCCTGTTGGAAATTCGGTATATTTCCATATCAATAATCCCCGCACTTATAATACTTTCCTTAATTTCAGGCCAACCATTAACGTGGTAGGCTTCATATTCTGCAATCAGATCAGGATCATCGATCAGATCAAGTGCTAAACAATATCTTTTCATTTTTTTATAAAATCTGTGAGGGTTCGTTAATTGTACTTTTTCCTTTACTCCGGTGCCCTTTTAAGCCAAATAGCACGATAACCGCAAAACATGCCATGGGTACGTAGTAGCCATTTTGTATATTTCCGGTTTCATCACTTAAATACCCGAAAATTCTTGGCAGAACGGCCCCTCCTACTATCGACATAATGATAAGACTGCTGCCTAATTCAGTATCGGATTCGAGCCCTTTTATACCCAAAGAAAATATGGTTGGGAACATTACCGACATAAAAAAGCAGATGGCTATTACCGCATATATGGTTACCATCCCCGTACCTATAATGGCCACTTCGCACAACAGTAAACTAACAAAAGCGTAAATGGCCAGCAGGTTATGAGCCCGAAAAAAGCGCATTAAGAAAGTGGTGAAAAATCTGCCTGTTAAAAAGGCAAAACCACAGATACCCAGGTAATAGGTGGCTTTTTCTTCGGAAATACCTGCAGATTTTGTAGCATAGGATAAACAGACTAAAAACAGAAACTTGTGCACCTACATAAAAAAACTGCGCCACAATTCCCCACGATAACTGGCTATGCCTAAACACGCTCCAAAAACTTTTTTGGGCAGTTCCTTCCACTTTTGTGCGGATATCCGGCAGTTTAATGAAAAAGAACACAATAGCCAGAATTAAGAGAATACTGCCGAGCACAAAGTACGGAACTTGAACAGAAGCTGCCTCTGAGGCCAGTGTTGATGCTTTTAAAGCAGGGGTCATTTTTGCAAGTTCGCTATCTGGAACACCTTTAAGTAAAATCAGTTTACCCCAATAATTGGTGCCAATGAAGCGGCTAAGCCATTGAATGACTGTGCCAGGTTTAACCTAAAAGTAGAAGTTTCTGGTGGCCCAACTAAAGAAATGTATGGATTTGCTGCTGTTTCCAATATAGTAAGGCCGCAGGCGATAATAAAAAGTGCCATTAAAAAAAATGTATACGACTGTACGGCGGCAGCTGGCAAAAAAAGATAACATCCTGTCGAAAAGATCAGCAACCCGATAATGATCCCTGTTTTATAGCCATATTTTTTCATGATTATACCTGCGGGCAGTGCCATAATGAAATAAGCAATAAAAACAGCCGAATCTACAAGGGTTGCCTGAACGGTTGTGAGGGTGAAAGAGCGTTTTAAATGCGGAATTAATATTGGGTCGAGATTATGGGCAAAACCCCATAGAAAAAATAGGGAGGTAATTAGTATTACCGCCAGACCGATGTTTTTGGTTTTCATTTGTTTGGAAAGAGATTATGGTTGTTAAACCTATTTTTTAAATTCAATTTTGAAACCCGTTACCTGCCACAACGGATAATCTGCTGGTTTGGTAATCACAAGCGCATCATCCTCTTGCACCCATTTTAACTTTTTATTGCTGCCAAGCAGGCTAACAGAGGCAATAGCATGATCCAGGTATTTGGATTTTGCACCAAGTAAATTCAATCTAATCTCTCCTTGAGGAATATTTAAACAAAAAGCAAATAGGTTGCCGTTTTTGGTGGTATACCTAATATCACTGGACAGGTATTCGCGGGTATCAGTTAGGCCGCCAAAACGCCCTTTCTTTTGATTGGATTTAATGGTTGATGGTCCTTCCCCATATACTTTCCATGGCCTTGTACCATAAATACCTTCTCCGTTTAGTTTGGTCCACTCGCCAATTTCAGTTACAATTTTTACCACATCCGGCTCGAGGTCTCCCTCTGGGGTTTGCACCACATTAATTAATAAATTACCGTTTTTGCTTACAATATCAATCAGTAACTGGGCAATTTCATTTGCGCTTCTGTAACGTTGCCCTGTTCGGTAATACCAATCTCCAATGGAAGTATCTGTTTGCCATGGAAACTCGCTGATAGAATCCAACACACCACGTTCTACATCTTGTGCCCACTTACCTTCTGAAGGTTCTTTAGGGGTATAAACAGCTTCGAGTTTACCTTTATTTTTTGCGATATCCTGGTTGTAAAAATGCGCTAACATATTTCTTCCGGTATCTTCAAAAGGAAGTTTACTATCTGAATAAAGCAAATCAGGATGATACAAATCAATAAGTTCGTTTACATTTTCCAACCATTTTTTGTGCCAGCCAGCATTATTTGTCAGCCATTCCTGAACATTGCTGGAATCTGCAGGCAAATGATAAAGGTCGGCATACTGAGGATTACGCCCATCATAAGGAACACCCGCAAACTGGCCATCTTTATCTGCACCATGACTGGCCTGAAACCAGTTAAAACTAGCCGCAAGGTGCTCGGAAACGCCAAAGCGAAGACCTTCTTTTTGAGCAGCTTTTTGCCATAATCCTACAACATCTTTATGTGGCCCCATATTTACCGAATTCCACTTATGGATTTTTGAGTTCCATAAAAAGAAATTATCATGGTGGGAGCCCATGGATACAAAATATTTTGCGCCGGCTTTTTTATAAAGTGCCATCAATTGATCAGGATTCCATTTTTCTGCTTTCCATAATGGAATAATATCTTTATAACCAAACTTGGAAGGCGTACCATAAGTGGCCACATGGTACTTATTTTGATCGCTGCCCTGTACATACATATTTTTGGCATACCAATCTCCCCGCCTCGGAACTGCCTGCGGGCCCCAATGCGACCATATTCCGAATTTCGCATCACGGAACCATTCCGGATACTTATACTGTTTTAACGATTCGTCAGTAGGTTTAAATTTTCCCTGTTCTACCTTTGTCTCTTTTTGTTGTGCAAGGCTGCTAAGTGCCAAAAACGCAAGCGTAAAGCTGAATAATAATGTTTTTTTCATTTCCTGGTTAGTTAAATATTATGGTTACGGTCTTTTTAAGGTTATTAATAACAGGTAGCCGGGTAAACTGCTTAATGATAATGCAGAAAGCTTCTTTTATTTTTTGAAGTTTGGTATTGAATAACAGATCAAAATCGCATTCGCAACTTGGTTTTATATTTGGTTAACTTTACCAAAGCTAGGTAACTCATCCGTGCTAAAATTGGAAAAATTAGACTTTTTGTTGTAAAAATCCGACATTTAACTAATGATCAAAAGAATATTGCAGAACACTTTTTCCCTGCTGAATGTAGATTATGTAAAACTGACCTCGAAGTGGGATTACAAAAATGTAATCAGCCCCTACTATCGGATTTATTATATAGATAACGGTTTGGGCGAAGTTTCGGATCAAAGCGATGTATTGACACTTGAACCAGGATATTTATACATTATCCCAAGCTTTACGCTGTGTAATCTGAAGTGTAAAGATTATTTAAGTCAGTATTTCGTTCAGTTTTTTGAAGAATCTGCAGATGGGGTTTCCCTTTTTGCACAGCGGCGGGCACTTACAAAAGTAAAGGCAACTTCGATGGATATTGATCTTTTTAAAAGGCTTCTGGAAATTAATCCCGGTCGCGGGATCAACAGGTCTGACGACCCTAAGGTATACGAAAAAAATATTTATTATAAAGAATACCAAGAACTTAACAACAGGCAAAACCTGGCCAGTTATTTCGAAACTCAGGGCATTTTATTACAGCTAATGGGCCGTTTTTTAAAGGGCCAGCAGCATCAGGCACATGGAATGCATCATGCGCCGCTAAAAATTGCTGAAACAATTGGCCATATCCTGGTTAACCTGCACGAAGAACTATCTGTAACCGCACTGGCATCACGCGTTAACCAGCATCCCGATTATTTTTCAAGGCAGTTTAAAGCTTTTACAGGTGAACGACCGGTAAATTACATCCTTGGCAAGCGTATTGAGCGCGCGCAGCATCTGTTGGCCACAAGCCAGTTAACATATTCTGAAATTGCCATTCAAACAGGCTTCGAATCGCTTTCCTACTTTTCTAAATCCTTTAAAAAAATTACAGGTTTATCACCGCGTGAATATAAGAAACAGGTTTACCTGGTTGGTTTTGCAATGTAACAACCATATACCTAATAAAATATAGGCTATATGAATCTAATGTAGATTATCCACCGAGCAATAACGATAAAATGCAGAATTTTTGCTCGCCGCAGCTTAACAATTAAGGTTAAATCATTTTATGGCCCGTGTAGCTTTATCAAACGACAAAACGAGTGCTTTTTGATTAACCTGTTTTAAAGCAACATCATGACTAGCTTTACCATTGCCTACTGTAAAATAAACCTCGGCTTTAACGGTAGCCCCTTTTTCGAGCCCTTCCTCAAATAAAGCAATGCCGAACAAAGTGCTGTCGACCTTTGAAGATGCGATTACACTCACAGTACCCAAATCGTAATTGCCGTTATTTTTTAAAGTTACCACGCCATCTTTATAGGTATAACTCACACCTTTTAGTGTTTCGAGGTAAGTTTTATTCTTACTGGTAATTGCCTGGTAAGTTTGTGCATAACCAGAAAAACCAGCCATTGCAAGTAATAAGATTAAAATAGTTTTTTTCATGTTTTCAAAATTTAACGTTGCAAAAATCAAACTCACTTTACCAAATTGGTGGTGTTATTTCATTTGGGTCAGGGTAGCTTTAAGTTTTCCTATTTCATCATCAGGATCTCCCTGAGAGGCAAAAATCTGCGCTACATCCATATCTTTTCCGTAAACGGTTGCATTCGCAGCAGCATCAATTTCCAGTGATGCACCATTAACTGACAGGCCTGCAAAAAGGCCCTTACTACGGGAGTAGGAATAAACCTCTGCATCGAGTTTATAATCAGTATTTACGGCAGAACTCCGCCCCAAAGGCCCGGCTGCAACAGAAAGATCGCCACCGAGTGTAAAACTACTTTGCTTAATGGAAGTTAAACTATTGGCATGCGTAAAAACCAGCACAAGTTCTGTTGATTGTACCCCTGCTTGAAGGCCGATACTGCCGCCTGTAATGGTAACAAATACAGGATTGCTCCAGCTTCCATCTGCTCTTTTCACCATTGCAATACCTCTCCCTCGTTTACCACCTACCACAAAACCAGCGTTAATAAGCTTCGGTACAACAACAATACCCTGGGTTAGCTCAAGTAATTTGGAGGGAATAGACTCTTTCATTTTTCCGAAACCGGAAAGCACCTGAGTGGATTGTTGTATTCTTTTTTGCTCCTTTTGCTGAGCAATGGCTGAAACAGGAAATAGTAATGCTGCGCAGCAGAGTACCGCGAGATTCGTTTTAATTAAATTAACAATATTCATATCGGATAAAAAAACAAACTATAATACGCTGATTTACGCTTTTAAACGGTCTGGAACTGCAATATTATATCTTTTATTTCTTTTCCCTACCGGTATTTTGGTAAATTACGTTTCTGTGAGAAAATTCTTTCTTACACAATATGTTTATGTAATCATTTACTTTAAACCAGGTGAAATTTGTTGTTGATTCTATTAATCACGTAAATAATGTTCTATAAACCATTTCAGGGCAGGATTTTTATTAGATGCCTTGTAAGCCAGTACAACCTCGGTATTAACCGGAATTCCATGAAGTTCTACAAAGGAGATTTTCATACCGCTATACTGCTTTTTTAATGAAAGCGGTAAAATAGATACGCCAAGCCCGGCTTCAACCAGTTGCAATATAGAATGTACATTATTAGCTTCGTGCGTAATATCCGGTCGGAAACCCAGTCTCTGACAGATTTCCATCAGCTTTTCATTATACTGGGGAGCATAATCTTTATTAAAAAAAATAAACGGACGGTTTTTAAGGAAATCTCCAAGTGCTTCAATTTCGCCAAGTTTTTCATCTCTAAAAGGAATAACCACTACAAAGGGATCAAAAAACAAAGATTCGACCTTTAATTTTTCTGATAATACGGGTGCGCGCAAAATTCCGGCATCTAATTTCCCTTCTTCCAGGGCTTTGATTTGGGTAAGCGTAGGCACTTCGAACAGACTTGTTTTTAAATAAGGAAAAGCGATTTGCATGGATTTTAAAATTTCGGCCATGTGCGATTGGTATACAGAACTGATGTAACCGATTTTAAGTTCGCCGCTTAATCCTCCATGAATTTGGCGCACAATTTCTTTGCTTTCGGCTAATTTAGTAAACAGGGCATCAACCTCGTCTTTAAAGTATTTGCCAGCATTGGTTAAGGTTACCTGCTTGTTGTTCCGTTCAAACAACCTAACGCTGAGTTCTTCTTCTAATTCTTTTATCTGGCGACTTAACGGAGGCTGCGATATGAAAAGTTTGTTGGCCGCTTTGGTGAAATGAAGCTCTTCGGCTACGGTTTTAAAATATAAGAGATGTCGGAGTTCCATGTTTTATAATACCTATTAAGTATCAATATATGCATAAATTAATATTTTACAAATATGATGAGTGATGTTAACTTTAACAAAAAAATATTTTATGAATCCACATAACACCCAAAAAGCAACCATTGAAGAAATAAGAAGCCGCTTTGATGAGGATGTAGAACGCTTTTCTAATCTGGAAACCGGACAGCAAACCACAATTGATGCACCCTTAACCATGGAACTTTGTACAGAGGCTGCAAAGTATATTAATCCTGAAGCAAAGGAATTACTCGATATTGGCTGTGGAGCGGGTAATTATACCTTAAAGATGCTGAGTAAAATTGCAAATCTTAACTGCACATTAAACGATCTGAGCCTGCCAATGCTTGAAAAAGCTAAGGAACGGATACTGGCACAAACTACTGGCCGGGTAAACCTGATACAGGATGATATGCTTAATTTAAATTTGCCTGAGGAGCATTTCGACATTATACTTTCTGCGGCAGCATTTCACCATTTGCGTAGTGATGCCGATTGGGAGCTCATGTTTACCAAAATTTACCGGGCTTTGAAACCTGGTGGAAGCATCTGGATTTCTGATCTTATTGCCCATGATTCGCCACTGGTTGATCAGCTTTTCCGTAAACAATATGGCGCATACCTGGAAACTCTTGGCGGGCCCGAATACAGACAAAAGGTATTTGATTACATTGCTTATGAGGATACTCCGCGCTCGCTTAACTACCAATTGAGCCTGTTGCATAAAGTTGGCTTTACAGTAACCGAAGTTCTGCACAAAAACGGTTACTTTGCTGCTTTTGGAGCGATTAAATAAGGTGGTTTCATCCTGAGCCCTCATGTGTCTACCATCATCTTATGCGTCTTCCTGAACTTGTTTCAGGATCTTAATCATGAGTTAACCACAGCTACTTAGTGCGTGTTTTTTATTGTATTTGCCACAGAAACACAGAAAGCACGGAAAATTCATAGATCTTAATCCCTTAATTGTGTCATCCTGGGGGTTAATTTATTGTATAAAATCAATATGAGTGACATAATTTTTAAATAAATACCCAATGTTATCGTCATTGCGAGAAGGCTTTTTCAGCCGACGAAGCAATCTTACAACGATCGCTACTAGCGTGTGCTTTAGGATTGCTTCGTACCGCGCAATAACGACCGCTTTACTGAAGCCTGTTAATGCTAGCGTACTCAAATACCCACCCAGCTTTGTGTTCTTTGCGCCTTCCCCTTGTGTTCTTTGTGGTTAAAAAAACGATGCATTGCGTTTCATAAATTCGCTATGATGAACGATCGCCAATAGCTTCTACACCCCACAAATCACGAAGATACCCGCTAATTATCTGCCTGAGCGCAGTCGAAAACCTCTTATTTAATCTCTTTTGTGCTATAAATCCTCCTGATTAAACTCGGAAGCACTATTAACAAAAGTGCCAACGCAACAATAAAGCCTCCTATAACGGCAATGGCCAATGGCTGGTGCAACTGTGCGCCTGCTCCTATACCGAGGGCCAACGGCAATAAAGCAATAATTGCCCCTAAAGCCGTCATTAGTTTTGGCCTTAACCGCGTAGAAATGGCGAAAGTAATTGCATCATCCATATTTTTTTCATCTAATGATTCTTTAAACTGCAAAAAGGTAAACACGGCGTTTTCCCCAATAATTCCAACAATCATAATCAGACCGGTATAACTGCCAACATTCAAAGGTGTACCTGTAAGTAACAGGGCTATATAACTGCCTGCAATCCCTAATACAGCAATCAACAGAATCAGGAAGGCAATCTTAAAATCCCTGAAAAGGAAAAGAATTACACTGAAAACCAGCAAGCTCGACGCTATTAAAATGGTTAAGAGTTCGGAAAAGGATTGTTGCTGCTCTTTATAAGCACCACCATACTCAATATGGTAACCTGATGGGAGGTTCACTTTGCTGTTAACTGCCAATTTAATATCTCTCATTACACTCCCAAGGTCCCTGTTATCCAGCCTTGCAGAAATGGCTCCGATGGTTTGCAGGTTTTCTCTTTCTACCTCGGCATTTCCCGGTTGAAGATCAACTTTGGCGAGTTTCTGAATCGGCACAGCCACACCATTGGGAAGAAATATTTTAAGTGATGAAATATCCGATACACCAAAAACCCTGCTTCCGGGATATACCATCCGGATGGGAGAAAGTTGCTGTTTATCATATAAATCTCCAATGATATTGCCCTGCATAGCGGTTTGCACCTGTGCCTGGAAAGAAAGCGGCGTAATGCCATATTGGGCAAGCATGGTAAAGTTAGGCTGAATATTTACTGTTGGCCCTGAAAGGATAATGCCATCAAAAACATCTGCTGTGCCGTTTACCTTCGAAACCAGACCTGCTACCTGTTTAGCCAATTGCTGCAATTTCTGCTGGTCGTTACCAAAAACCTTAATTTCAACAGGCTTTGTTGAGCTCATTAAATCGCCGAGCATATCGCCTATTACCTGACCAAAATCGACAACCAGCGCAGGTTGGGTATGCTCAATATGTGCTCTTATTTCGGAAATTACCTCATCGGTACTTTTTTTACGGTTTGGCTTCAACTGGATCAGATAATCTCCGGTATTGGGTTCGGTGATGAAAAACCCCATTTGTGTGCCTGTCCTTCTCGAATAGGCTTGTACATCCGGAATTTTAACCATTTCTTTTTCCACTTCCCTTAGCATTCTGTCGGTTTCTTCTAACGATGTACCTGGAGGCGATGCATAATCGAGCACAATACTGCCCTCGTCCATTTCGGGTAAAAACCCGGTTTGCAACCTTGGGTATATCAGAATGATGGATGCAACAAGGAACAGGATAAAACCATAAGAAATATAGGGCCTTTGGATAAAATAACGAACCCAGTTTTGAGCCTTTACCTCATGCACAATAACCGCTTTACCAGATGCATTTTGATGCGAATTTTTAGTTAGCAGTAAATAAATTACGGGCAAGCCGATCCAGGTTACAAAAAATGAGCATACGAGTGCAATAATCATCGTATTGGTCATTACCTGGAAATATGACCCTGCAACACCCGTCATCAGTACGAAAGGCACAAAAATAACTATGGTACTGATGGATGAGCCGAGCATAGCCGGAAAAAGATAACCAATCGCTTTGCTAATTAGCGGTGCAGTTGGCTCATTTGGGTGTTCCTCGTGTGTACGGTGAATCTGTTCTACTACTACAATTGCATCGTCGATAATTAGTCCGATGGCCGCTGCAATGGCCCCGAGAGTCATGATATTTAAAGAGTAACCCACAAAATAAAGCACAATTACGGTAAGGCAGAGCGTAATTGGGATGGTGATGAGTATGGTGGCACTGGCCTTTAGCGAGCGCAGAAAAATAATGGCCACTACAATGGCCAGGGCAAGGCCGATTAATAAACTATCGCGCACACTTTTAACCGATTCGTTTACAAAATCGGCCTGTACATAGTATGGTTTAAGGCTCACCCCTGCCGGAAGAATCTTTTTAAGCTGTTTAACCTTTGCGGCCATTTCTGCAGAAAGATCAACCAGGTTTGCATTTGGCTGTTTAATTACGGCAATGAGTATCCCATCTTTTCCGTTTGCGTTAATGCGGGTATACTCTACACTTTGCTGAATATCCACTTTGGCCACATCTACTATTCGGATGGTTCTATTTCCTTTTCTGGTGAGCACCAGTTCTTCCAGATCGCTTTTCGTTTTTACGGTGGCATCGGTTACCGATAAATAAAGGAAATTATGATCGGATAGGTAACCGTTTGATTTAATAAAATTGGTTTGCGAAAGGGCAGCGGTAACCTGATCTGGCGAAATGCCAAGCGACTGCATCTTTTGTACATCGAGTGTTAACCAGTATTCTTTCGTTTTGCCACCAATTACACGGATTTCTGAAACACCATCTACCTGAGAAAGAAAGGGTTTTACTGTGTAGGTAGCTATTTTTTTAAGTTCGACAGGTGAATAGTTATGGCTTTCTAAACTGTATCCGCTTACGGGAAGTATAGAAGGGTTCATTTTTTCTACTGAAATATTTACTCCAGCAGGCAAGGTTGCAGAAATTTTAGCAATCTGCGATTCAATCCTTTGTTGACTGAGATCAATATCTGCACCTGGATTCATAAACGCAGAAAGCTCACAACTGCCGCGGCTGGTGGTACTTCTTACCAATTGCAGATCGGGTACCTGTTTTACGGCGTTTTCGAGTGGCCGGGTTACAGTAACCACCATTTTATCTACCGGCTGAAGTTCTGCATCGGCAATGATTTTTATTTTAGGGAAGGTAATTTCGGGAAAAAGACCTGTTTTAAGCTGCTGAAATGAATAAATACCGCCAACAATAATGATAATGAGTACGGCCAGGATGGGATTTTTATGGGAAATAAAGAATTTATTCATGGCTATTTCTGTATTTTAACCCTGGCTGTATCGGCAATGCCATAGTTTCCGGTTTTAATAATGCGATCGGTTTTTATAAACCTGGGTGCTATTACTTCAACCAAAGCATTGGTTTCTATCCCTTTTTTCACATTTACTTTTACGGCAGTAGAATCATTGATCATTTTCATCACCCAAAATTCGTCTTCTGTTTCGTTTGATAATACGGCCGATTTTGGCAATACCTGTGTGTTTACATGGTTAAACTTTAATAACCTCACTTTGGCAATTAACCCTTGTGGAATATCTTTTGCGGAAGCTATTTTAATGATGTAACGCTGGGTTTGGGCAAGCGAATCTACCGATGGCATGGTGCCAGAAACCGCTCCGGTTAGTCTTTTCCCGTCAGGCAGCTGTATATCAACCGTTTTATTCTGTAAGATAATCTGATTCAATTCGTAAGGAAGATCGAGTAAAAACACAAGGCTGTTGCGGTTGCTGATGGTGGCCAATGCTTCGCCATCCTGTACATAATCGCCATTTTGATGGTTTACCTGCACAATGGTGCCAGCCTGGCCCGAGCGGATATTGGAAACACCTGAAAATTTAAAGCCAGGATCGAGTTGGTTTACGCTATTGCCGATAGATCGGGCTTCTTTTGTAATGAGCCTAAACAGTAAGGTTCCGTTTCCAACCTGCTCTCCTGTTTTTGCATTTGTGCGCTGCACGTATCCATTGATGTTTGCTTTTACAAAACTTTTTTCAAGGTAGGCTGATACAGCGGTAAGTTCTACAAACTGAGCAATGGAGCTATCTTTTGGGTTGGTAATCTGCACAGGTGTTACGGGAGATGGCTCATCGGTATCGGCGGCAGCATCATCGTTACGGCAGGCCGAAAAAAAGGAAAGTACAGCCAATGCACTAAAAATTAATTTTAAATATTTTCGCGTCATTATCTGTTCCAGTAATTAAATTGATTAATCAGTTTCAATCGGTTGATATTTGTTTGTTGCAATAAGTTTTGGGCAGAAAGGTAATTGTTAATGGCAATGATAAAATCAGACACCTTTAAATCGCCTGTATGGAGCAATTTACTATCCACTTCGATAAGGCCTTTACTAAAGCGGATTTGCTCATTTATTTTATCAAAAAGAGCATTTGTTTGGGTAATCTGCTGCCTAATGAGGTTAATTTGCTGGCTTTGCTGTTTACTAAAAAAATTTCTGTAGCCTGCAACGGTATTGGCTGAAAGCGCCAGTTTATTGTACTGCATTTTTTTTTGGTGGCCATCATAAATTGGAACCGAAAATGTAAAACCCACACTTGTGCCAAAATTTTTATAGGGTTGTAGCACCAGCGAGGAGCTGTAACCACCGTTGGCATAAATACCCAGCTTTGGCTTATAATTTAGGTCGATTCCGTTTTTGAGATTGATATTTTTGAGGCTATCGAGTTCGAAGCGTTTGGTAAAAAAACTTTTGTTTCCGGCAAATGCTTCTCGTTCAAGTTTAGGTTCGGCAAGGGTGGCTTGTGTGGTATCGGCTATGCCAGCGAGGTAATTAAGCGTTGCATAATCATTTTTAAACTGCAGTTCTGCCTGCTTAAGGCTAAGTTGCTGTTGCTGAAGGGTAACCAGAAAGGTAAGGTATTCTGATTGTTTATAAATATTGCTCCTGGTTAGGGTTTTTAGTAGTTTTTCTTCCCGATTTAACAGCATAACCACTTCACGGTTAAAATCTACCTGTTGCTGACTGGCAAAAGCGGTAATGTATTGGTCTACAATTGATCTGTTTAAATCGAACAGCGAAAGTTGCCCTGCATACCTTATCGAATCGCTTTGAATTTTTATGCCTTGTAACTGGTTATTGATTCGTTTTTTATTTAAAAGATCATAATTTACAGTGAGCATGGCTTCGAGGGCCTGGCCATTGCTTAGTACTTCATCATAGCCATAACCCCGTACTATTGGCGCATATAAGCCATTGCCATTGCCGGTAACCTGAGGTTTTGCGGTTGCACGAACAATAAGGCTATCAATGCCGGCACTTTTACTTTGGTTTTCATAATCTTTTAATACCGCACTGGATGCTTTAGCCTCACCTAAATAATAATCAAGGCTTTTAACCGGTACTTGCGCCCTTACTGCATTAGCTATAACAACCAGCAAAATGGTAAAGCGCAGTTTATAGATCATGTTCATTGCTATTTTTAATCTTAAGCAGATTTTAATTTTAACTGTTGTATATGGCTAAGTTAATATCCAATTATGAAGTAATTCTGTAGTTATCTTTTTAGGGCACATTTGATATAATCATGGGCATTATTATAAAAAGCGGGGGCATCATTATAAAAAGCAGGGGCATCATTATAAAAAGCGGGGGCATCATTATAAAAAGCGGGGGCGTCATTATAAAAAGCGGGGGCATCATTATAAAAAGCGGGGGCATCATTATAAAAAGCAGGGGCATCATTATAAAAAGCGGGGGCGTCATTATAAAAAGCGGGGGCATCATTATAAAAAGCGGGGGCATCATTATAAAAAGCGGGGGCATCATTATAAAAAGCGGGGGCATCATTATAAAAAGCAGGGGCATCATTATAAAAAGCAGGGCATCATTATAAAAAGCAGGGCATCATTATAAAAAGCAGGGGCATCATTATAAAAAGCGATGTGGTATTTTTTTTTAGGGCATAACCTGAATTCTTTTTGTGGTTTTTAATCAGCTAAAACCTTCCTGAAAGCATCAATCCGGTACTGCCGGGCTGATGAAAAGGCATTAATGTAAAATTGCCTTCTTTTTTTGTTGTAAAAAGGCTTTTCATATAGGGATAAATCAGGTAAGCAATTTTTGTAGAGGCAATACCGAAGCCCGCTCCGGCTACCACATCGCTAAACCAGTGTTTGTTGTTGTACATCCTTAATGTTCCTGTTGCAGTGGCTACAAAATAACCTGCATAACTAATCCATGGGTTAACATCTTTATACTCTTGATGAAGAAATTCTGCCGCCATAAATGCAGAGGCGGTATGCCCTGAAGGGAAAGAGTTTGTGCCTGAATTATCTGGCCGCTCCCTGCCTACTCCCTGTTTTACAAAATGGGTAGAAACGCCCATTATTGCAGCCGAGGTTAGGTAGAGCATAGAGGCATCGAAAAGATTGTGTTTGCCTTTTATACCCGATAAATTAAGGGCATACACTGCCGCAGCCGGTGCCAGTTGTAAATAATCATCAACATGGGCGGCAAAAAGCGGGTGGTCTTCCTGCAATTCGGCCCTGGTGCTAACATCAAGCTGCTTAAGTGGGCCATGATCGTAAACTGCTGCAAAACCATAACCCATTAATACCACAGGGGCAATAAAAACCACTGGCCTAAATTTGGTTTTTGCAATCGGATTTCCGGCATACCATCTTCCTGCAGAATCAGCTGGAAGTTTTGCTACAGAATCAATCACCTGTGCGGAACAAATTGATGTTGTAATGGTAAATAACAAGACAAAAAGGGATATTCTGCGCATGATGTAGTTTTAATTATTAATCAAAACTATAAGGCAATTATGTAGCAATTCTGTAGTGAAGTGCCTTATCCTAAATTAATTGAAAAAATATGCAGGTTTTCTTTATGGCTATATTCAATATCGAACCCGTAAAGATTGCAGATTTGTTTACTAATGGCCAATCCAAGTCCCATTCCTTCAGATTCTGTCGACTTTGAAAATCGATCGAACATGCGGTTTTGAATATTTAAGGTTTTACCGGTATTGGATACGGTAAATATTTCTTGCGTTAATTCAACTTCTATCCTGCCGCCATTAATATTATGCCTTAAGGCGTTGCTAAAAATGTTGTTTAATAAAATATCGGCCAGGTAGCGGCTCATGGTTACCTTCCGTTCAGTTAAATTTAGGGTTACAATTAAACCGTCTCTACCAAAAAGTTCATGAAACTGACGGATTTTTGCTTCAATCATTTCTTTTAAGTCGATTTCCTGAAGGTCAGCTATTAAGTTATTTTCAATCCTCGCCAAAAGCAATAAAGATTGGTGCAACCTGGAAAGCCTGCCTGTGGCCTGGTAAATATCTTGCAGTAACGCTCCCTGCTGCTCGGTAAAAGATTCTGTTTGCAGGAGCGAATCCAGTTTCGAATTGATTACGGCCAGGGGTGTCATCATTTCATGTGAGGCATTATCGGTAAAACTTTTCAGTTCTTTATAATCCTGTTTCACTTTCCTGGCCATTGCATTTACCGATTTATTGAGTTCGTTAAATTCATCAATCCGCGTTGGTTCTTCAATAATATCATCCATACGGGCAACCTCAAAAGCTTTCATGCGGTTAAGCACAACGTAAAAGGGTTTCCAAAGTCTGTTCAGTACCAAGCGGTTAATCAGCAAGAGCGAAAACAGAAGCAATACGGTTATGCCAATGGTGATTAATAAGATAATCCGCACCAGATCTTCTGATTCGACACGCGATTTGGTAATGGTTACAATTACCGTTTTTCCATCAAGGTTTACGGTGGTAATCAGGCTTCTGCCCGGCTCGTATTCTTTTTCCTTGGCATTAAAATAAGTGGTAAAGTTAAATTCGCGCACATCGGTTGTATCACCCTTTGGCTTGCTGTAAGCAACCTGCTGATCGAGATAACTGGCAGGAAGCGGAAGTTTTTTATAGGTATTGGTATACTGCCTGATTTCGTTTTCTTCAACGGCAAGGTCTTTATCCAGTTTATTGGTTAAAATAAGGTGGATAACGAGGTAATAAATAATCCCGGTAATAATCAGCACGATAATGGAAGTGATGATGTTTACCCTGTTGTAACGGGTAGCGAGTTTCATTGGCTGCTAAATTTATAACCGATACCGTAAACCGAACGCAGGTAATCTTTTGCACCAGCCTCGCTGAGCTTCTTTTTTAAATTTTTTACGTGGGTATAAATAAAGTCGAAATCATCTGACAGGTCCATCTCATCGCCCCAAAGGTGTTCGGCCATTGCATTTTTAGTAACCACTTTGTTTTTATTGGAAAGAAAATACACCAATAAATCGAACTCTTTTTTAGTTAAAACAACAGGTTGCTCATTTACGGTTGTTTTCATTGCAGCAACATCAACCTTAATTTCATTGAAGATAATGAGGTTATTGCCATCGAAATTCTTTCTTCTAACAATTGCACTTACCCGTGCTTTTAACTCCGAAAGGTGAAAAGGTTTTACCAGGTAATCATCAGCGCCTAAATCAAGTCCGGCCAAACGGTCATCAAGCGAGTGCCTTGCCGAAATAATCAGAACTCCATCTTTTTTATTAATACTTTTCAATTGTGTCAACAGTTCAAGCCCTTCCCCATCAGGCAAGCCGAGGTCTAGCAAAATACAATCGTAATGGTAAAGGGCTATTTTTTCTGATGCGGAAGCAAAGTTGGTTGCAAGCTCACAAATATTACCCTCACCGGTAAAATAGGCCAGAATACTTTCGTAAAGTGCTTGTTCATCTTCAACAACCAAAATTTTCATGGTGTAAATTATTAAATTATGCCCAAATTTTAAAGTAAAGCTTAACCAATCCGGTCGGTTAGTTTATTAATATTCAACATTTTCCTTTCTTGCAAAGTTTTTTTGCCGTAAGGGGTAAAATATTCGTGCCTGCTGAGCATTTCCAGGTTTAATGCATCCCAGGTAGTATTTGGATACACCAATCCGAGGTTTTCTTCCCATTCCGCTTTTAATCTATCGGCATAATCCTGGTAATTAGGTAAAGAAAAATGGTAAAAATCTGCATCACAGATCACCATTTCGAGTTCATTTTTAGGGTATTGCGGAAAACGCGTAGCCATAATGCATTCGCCCACGAGTTCAATCCTGTCCTGATCAAAGTTATTTTCTGTAAGAAATCGGGCCGCAATAGCTGCACTGGCTTCCTCATGCCCAATATATTTTTCGGTATAACCTAAATCGTGTAAATAAGCTGCAAGCACCACCACCAGGCGGTCGGCCGCCGTAAGCCCAACGTGCCGGCTGATCTCCTCCACACCCTTAACTACCAGTAAAGTATGGTCTAGATTGTGGAAATACATTTTTTGCGAAAGCCTGTTTTTTAAACGGTCTTCTACAAATGTTGCTACCCTGGTTAGTAATTGATCGGCTATGTAATGCATTTACATTAATATATCTAACGCAATAATAAAAAGTAAATCTGGAGAAAATCTGTAGTGGGTGTAATTATACTTTATATCAACAAATCAATTCAGTTGTAAATTCCGGTTGCATGAGTTGGTTTCAGCCAAATGATCTGCTTCGTTATTTTTAATAAAGTGGTTTAGGCTAAACCAAACTCAGATTTGGATAAATGCTGTTCCTAAAAGGTGTTGATATTTGTATCAACAAAAGAAAAAATAATCATGCGTGTATTTGTTACAGGAGCTACAGGCTTCATTGGTACTGCAGTTGTGCAGGAATTAATTAAAAACGGTCATCAGGTATTGGGTTTGGCCCGGTCAGATGCATCAGCTCAAAAATTGCTTGCCGCCGGTGCAGAAGTTCACCGAGGTGATTTAGAAGATCTTGAAAGCTTAAAAAGTGGTTCTGCTTTAGCAGATGCCGTAATTCATGCCGGCTTTATCCATGATTTCACCAGGTTTGCAGAAGTTTGCAAGATAGACGAAAAAGCCATCGAAACCATTGGCGAAGTACTTGCAGGTACGCAACGCCAACTTATCGTAACTTCAGGTAGCGCACTGGTAAGTCAGGGCAAATTGGCTACAGAAGATATTATTCCTCCATTTAATCCTGCATGGCCAAGGGCTTCTGAACAGGCTGCAGATGCTTTAGCTGCAAAGGGTATACTTACATCAGTTATGCGCTTATCTCCATCGGTACATGGCGAGGATGATTTACATGGGTTTATTCCTATATTGATTAATATTGCCCGCGAAAAAGGAGTTTCTGCCTATATTGGCAACGGACTTAACCGATGGAATGCTGTACACCGCCTTGATGCAGCCCGTTTATTCCGCCTTGCTTTAGAAAACACTACACCGGGCGTGCGCTTTCATGCATTGGCTGAAGAAGCCATTACGGTAAAAGAGATAGCCGAAGCAATTGGTAAACAACTCAATATCCCGGCCGTATCAATACCCGAAGAAGCAGCTGCCGAACACTTTGGCTGGTTTTCACACATGGCTGCTATAGATTGCCCGGCATCGAGTAAATGGACGCAGGATCAATTGAACTGGCATCCTTCACAACCAACACTAATGGCCGATATTGAGAATGGTATTTATACAAAATAAATGAAACCTGCATTCGGTAATTTATAGTAAATGTTGGCGCATCCTTAACTAGATATTAGTTGCAGATTAATTATGTAAGGATAAAATTGACAGCGTTTGCTGAAGCTTACCCTAAAAATTACGAACTTTATTAATGTTATGAACAACCAACAGCTTTTTCGTTTCAGTAGCATTACCGAATATCAACGTGCAGCGGGTTTGCCTAAACCGGCACACCCGCTCATTAGTGTGGTGCATATGGAAGACCTTAAGCGGCCCATGGCCGAAGGTTCTTTTAGCATGATTTTTAATTTTTATTCGATTGCGATGAAAAGAGTAAAAAATGCCAAATTTAAATATGGCCAGCAGGCCAGTGATTTTGATGAGGGCGTATTGTTCTTTATGTCTCCAGGGCAGGTATTTGGGGTAGAATATGAAAAAGGAAGCGAAAACCAGCACCCCGAAGGATGGATGATCCTGATCCACCAGGATTTTTTATGGAATACCACACTTGCTAAATCCATAAAACAATACGAATTTTTTAATTACTCCGTTAATGAGGCACTTTACTTATCAGATAAAGAAGAAACCATACTCAACGCACTCGCCATTAACATTGAGCAAGAGTACCATGCCAATATCGATCGTTTTAGTCAGAACGTAATTATTGCGCAGCTGGAGCTGTTGCTAACGTATTCGGAAAGGTATTACCAACGCCAGTTTATTACCCGTAAAATTGCAAATCATGAAATACTGATTAAACTGGAAAATTTGCTTGATGGTTATTTTAACAGCGGTTTGCTTAGCGAAAAAGGATTGCCTAGTGTAACTTACATTGCCGATAATTTAAATATTTCGCAGGGCTACCTGAGCGGCCTGCTCAAATCTCTTACCGGGCAGAATACGCAACAGCACCTGCATCATAAACTGATTGAACTGGCGAAAGAAAAACTTTCTACAACCAATTTATCTGTGAGCGAAATTGCTTACCAACTGGGGTTCGAACACCTTCAATCGTTCAGTAAATTGTTTAAAACAAAAACCAACCTCTCGCCTATTGAATTTCGTCATTCTTTTAATTAAAAAATTACTAAGTAAAAGAAAGAAGAATGCCTAATTCACAACCGAATTTTTAATGTTTTTTACCAGTACCCAGCCACAAAAGTGCATTAATTAATAATTTGTCCTGATCAGGATTTCCAAAAGAAGAAGAAAGTGATTGATTGGTATTGCCATATTTATGCTCGTAATCCATATCGTTGTGGCCCATGTTTATATAAATCATTTTAAATTTTTTGTTGCTCCAAACTACGGGATAAAAGCCACCATGCCAGATTTCGCTTTGCTTGGGCCCTGTGCCAAGCGGAAAACTTGTAGAATCGATAGATAACAGGATATCAATAGCTGGATTTTTGCGTAAATCGTTTGTCCAGCGGTACCATTCATTGGGCTGGGCCTTAAATAGTTTAGGCAAGCCTGATGTTACCGGATGATTTAATTCAACCTTTAAAACCGCAGAAGTAGGTCGCCAGGTATTGCTACCATATTCTCCAGAGCCTAAAAAATAATTGTGGTACCAATCCCAGTTTTGTGGTATAGCCGAATTGTTTAAACTAAAGGCAGCAAAATGAAAGCCCATCCAAGCGCCGCCATTTTCCATATATTGCTGAAAAGCCTCGCGTTGTTCTTGCTTTTCCGGCCGGGTATCTAAAAACAACACTACCTGGTAATCAGCCAGAAATTTCTTGTTTAAATTTTCCCAGTTGGAGGTAGAATCGTACTCGAAGTGGTATTTCTTAGCCATTAAAGGAAACCAGGCATTGGCTTCGTGCACAAAACTGATGTGTGCTAAATCACTTTTAGCAGTATAAAAAGCGATCACCTTAAATTTCTTTTTCTGCAATGCGCTTGCCAGATCTGCATTAAATATACAAATGAGCACGATTACGATAGCCAGTAATACTTTTTTCATAGTGGTATTTATAGAGATAAAAATAATCAAAACTACTCAACTTGCACTAAAAGGCTATTTCAATCTGATCAAATCAATATGTATTAATTTACGAGTATTAATAAGGCAGAATATACGGCTTGTTTAAAATTAGATTGTTAAATCAATTGTAAGGCAATGGAAAATGCGATAAATTAGCTTAAAAATTCATAGCCAACCATTTTTTTGGCTAATTAGCGAACAATTGATGTAAATAGATGATGCCCAAAACCAAAATTTACCCGCTAAGTATTCTTTTTTTGCTGTTTTTATGCTGTTGGCTACCTTCAAGAGGACAGATTGTTTTAAAGGATAAAAAATACCATGTAGAAACCAAAATTTTTTCTCAAACGGATTCGAATACACTCAAGTTGGATATTTATTATCGTGGCGAACTCAATGAGCCGAAACCAACGGTGTTATTTGTATTTGGTGGCGGCTTTGTAACGGGCCGTAGAGACAGTAAATTATTCGATCAATACTTTAATACCTTAATTGAGCACAATTACAAAGTAGTTTCTGTTGATTACAGGCTCGGGCTTAAGGGCAAAAAATTTCCTACGGCATTTAATACCTCAAGCTTAAAATCGGCAATTGATACCGCAACAACCGACGTTTTTAATGCGACCAATTACCTGATTAAAAATGCCAAAACACTCGGTATAGATACTGCAATGATTATCCTTTCGGGCTCAAGTGCGGGGGCAATTACAGCTTTAAATGCCGATTACAATAAACGGAATGCCAGTTTACTTGCAGCAAAACTTCCCCTTAAATTCCAATACAAGGGCGTAATTTCTTTTGCAGGGGCTATTTTAAGTTATAAAGGCGCACCAAAATATGCCATACCTCCGGCCCCTACCATGCTTTTTCATGGCACGGCTGATAAACTTGTGCCTTATAATAAAGTAAGACTGCTTAACCGCGGCTTTTTTGGATCGAAATATCTAGCGCGTGTTTTTAAAAAAAATAACTATCCTTATTACTTTCAGTATGTGCAAGATATGGGGCATGAAATAGCAGGTTCACCTATGACAGAAAATCTTCCTGATATTTTATGGTTTATTGATCAGTACATCATTAAACAAAAGCATTATTTTATGGAAGTAGATTTTAAGGATGCCCATAAAAAGCGCACATTCAGTATTTCCAAATCTTTTAAAAAGTAATGCAATTAACTTAAAGCCGCTTTAATTCCAATACAGCAACAACTGGCAAATGATCGGAAGCATAACGTTCAGGAATTACGGTGTGTGAGATTACATTAAAGGGATTTCCTTTTTTAAAGCCAATATGATCGATGGTTTTATCAGGATTGTTTACCGGAATTGTAAAACCACAATCGCTACAGGTTCTGGTGAAAGCCTGGTCGAATATTTTAATACTTTCTGAACTGGGATCGGCATTAAGATCTCCGGCAACAATAAGTGGTAAAGTTTCTTGTTCCGTTAAGCGATTAATTTCTTTAGCTTGTAAAATGCGGTTTTCTTCTGCCCGCTGCGCATCAAGGTGGGTAGATGCAAATCTGATAAACACACCATTTTCTATTTCGGCAGTTACCATTGCCAACACTCTTTGTTCTGCTTTAACATTGTTATTTTTAGGCAACATAAAAGTTTTTTGCGCCGATAACGGAAACCGGGATAAAATGGCTACGCCGTATTCACCTCCATCATGGTTTATCGCTTTGCCAAAATAAAAATTCATCTTTAACCTGGTGGCCAGCAAAACTGCTTCGTTAATACTACCTGATCTTTTTGTATTTACATCAACCTCCTGTAGCGCAACCAGATCAGGTTTTTGCAATGCAATTACTTTAGCAATGGCATCTACATCAATAGTACCTTCTTTTTCTTTTGATGGCGGGTTGCAATGGTGCAGGTTATACGTCATGATGCGTAAGGCACTGCTATTTTGGGATGTTGAAGTGGGTGCAAGTTTCGGAGAACAACTACCTAAAAGGCAAATTGCCAACAGTACAAGAGCGGATAACTTTATATTCATTATGATCAGGTTAATTTTCGTGCTCACCGGTATGTTCACTCAGTATCCTTTCCATTTCGACCATCATTTGCTCGGCCAGCCGTTGTTTCGCCAGCGATTTTGAAAGGTAGGCATCTGCAAAAGTAGCATCCAGTTCATCCATAATGAAGGCGTATTTAGCCTTAAGTTCGATGAGATCAATCTGAAGCTTCTTGGAAAGATTTTGCATAGTACAAAGCTAAAAAAGCAAAAGTAATTTCTGGTAAGCCGCTGTATTTTTCTTTCTAAAAAAAAATTAAATAATCTCAGGTTTGCAAAAACAATCTGATGGTGCTTTCGTTTATATCATGATTCCGGCGTGGTTTCCGGAATACATTTGTTTGGTTAGTTGATTAGGGATCAATCTCAAATTGAATCCCTTTTCTTTTTTTTAACCTGCTCCTCATCAAACATCCACAACTCTTCGCTCATTAATAGCCCTATTTTGTTACCTAAAAGAATTAAAGATTATAGGATAGAAATGTATCTTGTGCAGTAAAACCATTAACCAAATAAATTAAACGCCCAAGTTTAAAAGAATGAAAAAACCAAACCCTGAATTATCCTTTTACCTCGCTGCGCTATTCTTAATCAACATAATTTCGTGCATCAGCAATCAGGCAATTGCCCAATCCACCAACATTAAAAATGATATTTTCTGGAATACCAAAGATGGTAAACCTATTTACAGCCAGGGTGGTGGGATATTTAAATTTGCAGATCCTAAAACGGGAATTAAAAAATATTATTGGTACGGTGTACATTATGCCGAAGCAGATATTTATCGCAATACACCATTTATTACGCAACCTAAAAATACATTTGAATCAGTAACTTGCTATAGCTCAACAGATTTGGTAAACTGGACATTCGAAGCGGATGTGTTAAAAAAAGATAGCGTAAACAAAGCTGGCAAAACCTGGGTTGGCCGCTTAGGTGTGGCCTACATTAAAGCTTTAAAACAATATGCCATGTTTGTTCAACATGGCAGTCGCGTGCTAATTGCAACTGCTGATTCTCCTGCCGGATCATTTAAATGGCATCAGGAAATTAGCATGGAAAAAATGATCGGAACATCGAACACAGGTGATCAAACTGTATTTACCGATGATGATAGCGGAAAATCCTATCTCATTTATTCTTACGGTAGAGGACGCAACAAAATTTATGTGTCAGAAATTGGCGCAATAGATGGGAAGGTAAACCTTTTAGATTGTACCCAGGTTTTTGCTGGCGAAAGCAGAGAAGGAAATTGCATGTTTAAATACAACAATAAATATTACATGTGCGCCTCCAATATTTATGGATGGGATGCCTCGCATGCTTATTATTTGGTAGCCGATCACATTAAAGGCCCCTACTTACCCACCAATAAAATGCTGGTAATGAAAGGCGCTGATCAGGATTATGCGCATGTTTCGCAAACTGGATTTTTTGTTACCGTAAAAGGCAACCAACAGGAAACCGTAATTTACTGCGGCGATAGGTGGGCTAATTTTGCCGGTAATGGTTTGGGCTACAACCAATGGTGCCCGATTTCTTTTGATGGCGATACTCCTTATTTTAATTCGCTCAGCTCATGGAACCTGGATGCTATGAGTGGGAAATGGACAGTTGGTAAAGACAATAATTATGTTAAAAATGGAAGTTTTGAAGCCGATAGACGACACATTCCAAGTACTTTTAAACCAGTGCAGGAGCAATTAACGGGCTGGCTAACCACAATAGAAAGTGGAAATACCATCTCACTTGACAGTACAAGTTCTCCGGTTTTAAATTATTTTAATACTGAAAACGACAGAAAAATGGTAATCGGCGAAAAAAGCCTGAACATTAGTGATAAGATTAATTTTAAGCGTAAAGTGTTTCAAAATATTACTTCCTCACCTTATGTTAAACTGGAAGATGGAATTTACACGCTCAGTGCAAAAATAAAAAATAGCAAGGGTTTTAATCAATTGGAAATCTATGCCTTAAGTGATGGAAAAGCTTTTAATTATATTATCAAAAAGGAAAATGCTGCCTGGCAAAACTTTAGTGTAGAAAACATAAGGGTTAAAGGTGGTAGTGTAGAAATTGGATTTATAGCGGATGGTTTGGCCAATGCTATGTGTAATGTAGATGATATCTCGTTGACTAAAAACCCTTAATATTAAAAAATCATCCACTAATTAAAGCATGGTGGATGATTTTTAAATTACTTACTTAGCTATTATAGGCAAGCGCAAATTGTGCTGCAAAATCTTCCAACTTAATTTTTCCTTTGGGGGTAATATTTTTAGCTTCAAAATCTTCCCATAATATGCCGCTGCTAATGGCATTTCCCATTTCAACATAGTTTTTAGCAATTTCTGAAGGTAAACCTGCGCCAACCATTCCGTCATAAGCCTGTGTATCATCAAAAGCTACCCATGGCAAATCTGCCTTTCCAATGGCTGTACCAATTGCTGAAGCAACTTCTTTAAGTTTACGTTTATCGCTGGCAATATAAAGGATGCTCCTTCCGTTAAAACCCTCTGCTATTTTTTCAGCCGCAGCCGCAGCAATATCTTTTGGATCTACCAATACAATAGATTGATCTGCTTCATAATTAGACCCGATAATGCCCATATGTTTAATCAGATCGATGTTTGCATAAAAGTTATTGTAAAAAAATCCGGGACGAAGTGTTAACACATCAAGATTTTCTAATCCGCTAAAAATCTGCTCCACATCATGCAAACCTGCTATCGGTCCGGTACCATGAGCTAAATGAGCACCAATACTGCTTAATAAAACTACTTTATTTACCCCTGCTGCTTTAACTGCATTAGCATAGTGTTGACCAATACTTTTAATGTAGGCCCGGAAATCATTTACCGAAAAATCTGGTGGAACCATCAGGTAAACTAAATCCGCTCCCTTAAAAGTATCGATAAGAAAATTCTCATCGCTTACCGATCCTATCGCCGCTTCTGCTCCTAACTGGGTTATCTCAGCAGATTTTTCTGGATTACTGCTGATTACGGTTACTTTTTGCCCTTTAGAAATTAATGTAGTGGCTAATGGCCTGCTAATATTACCTAGAGAGCCTGTTATAATTATTTTCATGATTTATGGTGTTTTAATGTATAAGCAAAGGTATATTTGTACTTACTTTTATACAAGTACTTACCCCAAAGTATGTATCATGACAGCCATTAAAGAAAATTCGACATTAAACGCCAACAAAAAAATTAGCAAAGCATCCTGTCCGGTAAGTTTTGTAATGAGCAAAATTGGCGGTCATTGGAAACCGATTATATTATTTCACCTTTTAAGCGGCACCAAAAGATATAGCGAACTGAAAAAGCTGATTCCAGCCATTACCGAGAAAATGTTGATTCAACACCTAAAACAAATGCAGGAAGATAACCTGGTGATCCGTGAAGCACAAAATGTAGTGCCTCCTTTCGTAACCTATACCCTTAGTAATGAAGGCGAACAGTTAAGGCCAGTACTTGATGCTATGGTAACATGGGCATTTGCGCAGGATTTTAAAATGGATTGAGATTTTAGTAATTAAATATTTTTTCAAAATACTGATTATCCTGCCAAACAATATTTATGTCCTATCGTTTAATAGGTAATTCCGGCGTGGTTTCCGGAATTCATTTGTTTGGTTAGTTGATTAGGGATCAATCTCAATTGAATCCCTTTTCTTTTTTATAAAACTTTCTAAATCATATTTCAAACAATATTTTCTAAATTCAAAGCTTTTATAACAGGTAAAAAATGGAAGAAATTAAATGGGGCATTATTGGCTGTGGCGATGTAACGGAAGTAAAAAGCGGCCCTGCATTTAGCAAAGTGGCCAATTCTAAACTGGTAGCAGTAATGCGACGGGATGGTGCTAAAGCCGCCGATTATGCCAGTCGCCATAAAGTTGCTAAATGGTATGATGATGCTTCCGATTTAATAAACGACCCTGAAGTAAATGCCGTTTATATTGCCACACCCCCATTACAGCACGAAGCTTACACCATTGCAGCCTTAAAAGCTGGCAAACCTGTATATGTAGAAAAACCAATGACTTTGGATGCTGCTTCGGCGCAGTGTATGACAGATGCAGCCAACCAGCTGAAAGTGAAACTTTGTGTGGCCCATTATCGCCGTGCACAACCAATGTTTTTAAAAGTTAAAGCTTTGCTAAATGCAAATAGCATTGGAGATGTCCGCCTGGTCAGGTTAAAAATGCTTCAGCCGCCTAACCCTGCCCTTATTGCTAAAACGGAAGATAATTGGCGGATCAATCCGGCAATTTCAGGGGGAGGTTTATTCCATGATCTGGCCCCGCACCAGTTAGATTTAATGACTTATTATTTCGGCGCAGTTAAAAATGCTGTCGGCATTGCCACTAAACAGCAGCAAAATACGGAGGTTGATGACCTCGTTGCAGGTAATATTCTTTTCGAAAATGGAATTGTTTTTAGTGGTACCTGGTGTTTCTCTGTTGCGCCTGCAGATCAAGCTGATAGTTGTGAAATTTATGGATCAAAAGGGCGTATTAGTTTCCCAATGTTTGGCAATAAAGTTATCGTCACTACTGATTGTACAGAGGAGTTCACTTTTGAACCTTTGCAACATGTACAACAGCCGATGATCGAAAAAGTGGTTGATTATTTTTTTAACAAAGGAGAAAATCCTTGCAGTGGCGAAGATGCACTGATTACCATGAAGTTAATGGATGATTTTACCAGAAAGTAAGAATATTTTAACGAAGGATTATTTTAACCAAAACGCCATCGTCATTCATAACTCAATTGGTAATCCAAATGCCTTGGCAGGTAATCCGCATTAAGATTCCCGCCTGCGCGAGAATGACGTAAGAAGGAACTAAACTCCATCGTCATTTCCCAAATCGATTGGGAATCGTAATACCGTAGCATGTAATTTCCGGATTAAGATTCCCGCCTGCGCGAGAATGACGTAAGAGGGAACTAAACGCCATCGTCAATCCCAACTCGATTGGGAATCGTAATACCGTAGCAGGTAATTCCGCATTAAGATTTCCGCCTGCTCGATAATGACATAAGAGGGAACTAAACGCCATCGTCATTCCCAACCTGATTGGGAATCGTAATGCTTTGCAGGTAATTCCGCATTAAGATTCCCGCCTGCGCGAGAATGATGTAAGTTTCCAGACCAACTATCTCCTTACATCATCTTCTTAAAGCCTTCCCATTTCACCTTCCATGTTCCATCTTTCGGGAAGCCTGGATTGGCTGTAGTATTACCATCCCAGCCGGCACACATTAAAGCTATAGCAGTAAGTAAACCACCGTTCCCTGGTAAATAGATGCGCAGGCGATCATCCTGAAAGTTGTGGCCATTTATAAGATAAGTATTGGTTTGTACAGGCATCATCAAGGCATCAATTGCTTTATCGGGCATGCCTAATCGTGTGGCCGTCATGGCTGTCATCGGGAAATCCCAACCCCAGGTATCATTCCAACTCCAGTCTGTCCAAACCAAATCGAAGGTTTTACGCATGGTTACTTTATCAAGCAGATCGGTTTCGGGTAGCATGCCAAAGGTGCCTAATACGGATGGATGATCTGTTTTATATTCGGGATTGGTATAAGAATCAGGCGCACTTTCGGCTGCCAGGTATACTCCGTTTTGTACTGGCAGCTTGGCAAGTTTTGCCATTACATCATCCCATTTTGAGTTTCTTGGCATTCCTAAACGTTCGCGCCATTGTTGTGCGGTTTTTAATCCCCATTGCCAGTAGGCCAGTTCATAAGTTGGATTAAAGGTTGTTTCGGCTTTAAAACGTTCTTGTGCAGGAATTAAACCTGGTCCGAGTGTATAACAGCCTTTTTCTACATCATAATGCGCAAAAGAGGCCATAAAATCTGCTGTTTCAAATACCAGGGTTTTATATTTCTCCAATACCTTTTTATCATGTTTTGCACGGTATTCCAGTTCGGCAAAGGTGATGAAGTGTGGCTGTTGCCAGATTAGCATTGCACCAATGGAAGATGGACTTTCTTTCCCGTTATGATCGGTCATTTTTTGCCAGCGTAAACCATCAAAGCCTTGATTGCGTGCAATTTTCCTGGCATTTGCTGCCGCTTTAAAATACCAATCAGTACTCCGTTTCAACAGCTCGGGCCTTCCCCAAAGCGCAAAGTGTACTCCATGCCACCAGTGCATTTCGAGGTGAGGTTTACCAAACCAACTGTTATAGGTTAAACCCGTTTCCTGGGGAGGAAAATCACCCGAACATTGTATTTTGGTAAGGTATTCAGATAAGATAATCCTTCTCTCAAGTTCAAATGCACGTTTATCAATACTTCCGCTAAAATCATCTGCGGCACCACTCAACCAAAAAGCTTTCCATTTAGTCCTGCTGTTCTGCCGGGCTTGTACAAAAGGAACAACTGCTGTTCGATTTTTCTGTTGAGAGAAAAGGCAGCTAAAAGTAAATACCCGATCAGTTTTATTGGGTGTAATGGTAAAATAATGCGCTTGTTTTTGGGCCAGTTGTGCTTTACCCTTCCAAGAAAAAGATGTGTAATAAATTGCAGAATCAATATCCCTTTTAATAATTGCTCCATCAGTACTTTGTGCCAGTACTTGCGAAACATGTTTATCATCATTTGCCCAATGGTTACCAACATCAGCCCATTCTCCGGTAGATGCGGGATAACGGATTCTTATTTTTAATCGCCCTGCGCCAATTAGAGGTGATGAAACAGATGCGCTGATGAGATCAAGATCCTGATGCCCAACTGTAATTACTTCAACAGGCACTCCCTCCAGCGTAAAGCTGCTTTTAATTTCGCCTGTCCAGGGATTTAAACTTTGATTGATATTTTTAATGTCGTTTGCTTTAGCCGGTTGACCGTTCTTCTTAACCAGGTCGAAACCAATGTTGCCCAACTGAAGGCGATGCACATTCTGACGGAAATAGTTGGAGGCTTCCTTAGCCCTAAGCGGCGTGTTTAATTGTACTGTATATGGTATTTTACGTCCGTATTGATCGTAATATTTATAAGCCTCCCTAATGTTGAAGTTTCCTTCATTTTTGTAAGATCCCCAGCCCCATTGCGACTCCGTACCCAATGGAACGCCCTTGGCATAACGCTCCGGAAAAGTTTGTAGTCCTGTCGCATCAACAGTAAAAGCAAATCGCCCATTTCCTACGGATAAGGAAGAAAGGGAATCTATTTTTTTAATTAACACGGTATGCCGTGTTACCAGTGCTTCCCTGTTGATTTGTGCAAAAGCGGTTTGAATGCTAAAGAATGCAACCAATAGTATTGATAGATTAAAATGTTTTTTGAGTACAAACATGCCGTTATTACTAAATTATTATTATTCCAGGTTGTTAAAGCCATTAATTAGCAAGCCTGTAATTACAAAAGCGATAATTTTAAGCGCATAGAATGTTTAAATACAACAAAGTGGATGCTTTTCATAATTCTGAAATATATTTGGTTAAATTTTGCTGCAATTGTTGTCCATCAGCTGGTTTAATTAGGGGTAATATATAGAAAGACTGCCGCCTAACCATCCTGCTGTATCCTGCATGCATCGATGCATATAACCTGGTGAAATCTTCTTCAAACTATTACAAGTCCTTAACGTTTAATAATTGCCCAACCGCCGTTGTATTCCTCCTAAAAATGAAAATACTTTTAAAATACTTAAAGCCTCACCAAAAACTTATTATCTTTTCCCTCTTACTTGCTGCAGCAGCACAACTTTTAAGCCTGCTGGATCCCATTATCTTTGGAAAAATTATCGACGATTATTCGACCAACAAACACCATTTGGGCGAACGTAAATTAATTAGTGAAGTTTTTTACTGGTTGCTTATTGCGCTCGCTATTGCGCTTGTGGCCAGGCTTTGCCGCTCGGTGCAGGAATTTACCACCCGTAAAGCTGTTGCCCGTTTTGGCATGAATATTTTTAACGATGGCTTGAAACAAACCCTGCGCCTCTCCTTTCAGGAATTTGAAGAAAGCCGCAGCGGAACCACGCTTTCAGTATTACAAAAGGTAAAAACCGATGCCGAGCGTTTCATCAATGCTTTTATCAATATTCTTTTTTCTTCTTTGGTTGGTATCGGTTTTTTACTGTGGTATAGTTTAAACAAAAACTGGCTTTTAGTGCCCGTATTTTTTGTAGGGGTATTGGTATTGGGCTCTTTAACCGGGTTACTTTCTAAAAAAATAAAAGCCATTCAACGTTCTATAAACCGACAGGCAGATAAACAGGCAGGTGTAATTACCGAAAGTTTGCGCAATATCGAACTGGTAAAAAGTTTGGGCTTAACCTTTGCCGAAATCAGGCGGTTAAATGTACAAACCTTAAAAATCTTCGATCTTGAAATGCTAAAAGCCAAAAAAGTAAGCATGTTATCCTTTCTCCAGGGTAATTTGCTCAACTTATTAAAACAATCAGTGCTTTTCATTCTGCTCTGGCTTATTTTTCGAAAAATACTGAGCACAGGAGAATTAATTGCGATGCAGTTTATCTCCACCGCAATTTTTACTCCGCTACAAGATCTTGGCAATATGATTATTCTATACAGAGAGGCCGATGCTTCGCTTAAAACCTTTGATAGTTTAATGCAAAAGCCAATAGAAACACGCCCTGAAAATGCGGTAGAAATTGATGCGTTAAAAAGACTGGAATTTAAAAATGTTGTTTTCAAGCACAAAACTGCTGGTTACAATGCCATTGATGATATTTCTTTTGAAATTCAAAACGGTGAAACAGCCGCTTTTGTTGGTCCTTCAGGTTCGGGTAAATCAACTTTGGTAAAACTTTTAGTAGGGCTTTACCTCCCTGTTGAAGGCGAAATACTTTTCAATGAAACCAGTTCTAAACGCATCCGTTACAACCCTTTGCGCCGTCAGATTGGTTTTGTTACCCAAGATACACAGCTTTACGCCGGATCAATCAGGGATAACATGCGATTTGTAAATCCGACTGCCAGTGAAGAAGATATTATCGAAGCATTAAGAAAAGCATCTGCAACCGCGCTTATTGCCAAAGCCGCCCAGGGTATTGATACCGTATTAGGCGAAAATGGAATGAAACTTTCAGGTGGAGAAAAACAGCGGATTTCTATTGCAAGGGCTTTATTGAGAAAACCACGTTTACTCATTTTCGATGAAGCTACCTCGGCTCTCGATTCGCTCACTGAAGAAGAAATATCAGCAACCATCCGAGAAATTTCAGATAGAAGAGAGCAGATGACCATTCTTATTGCACACCGACTATCAACTATTATGCATGCGGATAAGATTTACGTACTCGAAAAAGGAAAAGTATCAGAAACAGGTAGCCACAACGAGCTGTTGGAGAAAAAAGGTTTGTATTATTCCATGTGGCGGCAGCAAATTGGCGAACGCAGGTAAATTTCAGCGATTTAAAAGAAACGCATAAAGAGTTGCTAAAGGCAGAGAAGGATTTATTTTGGAGCGGAAGTTTTATACAATTCCTTAATGGCCTCCCGTTTTACGCCTTTACGCTTCTCCTTCTTACCTCAGCCCTCAGGGTAACCATCGTAATTATCATCCTGAGGGGTAATTTATGGTATAAAAAATCAATATGAGTGACATGATTTTAAGGAAATGGATATCCTATGGGTATTGTTATTGCGAGAAGGCTTTTTCAGCCTAAAAAGCAATCTTAAAACGATCGCTACTAGCGTATGCTTTAAGATTGCTTAGTACCAACAATGACGACCGCTTTATTGAAAGCTATCCATGGTAGCGGAGTCGAAAGTCTATAGAGTCTTAAACCAAATAAACCTAAAGCTTCGAAAGCAACAGTTGTACAGAAGCCCGTTTTTGATAATTCGGATCGAAATGAACATATTTAATTTTTCCGGAGCGGTCTATGATATAGGTAGCCGGCACCGGTAAAGTATGGCGGTTGTTGCCATTATTGGCATCTAAATCTATCCCGTAACCCTTGTACTTAGTAAAGGTAGCCTCATCCATCATAAAATTAACATTGTAGGCTTTCATAATTTCATCGTTTTTATCCTGGAGGATAGAAAAGCCAGCACTTGTTTTTTTAATTGTTTTATTGATGTTTTCTTTGGTTTCTGGTGTAACTCCAATAACATAAGCATCTTTATTGCTCAACAAACTCAACGAATCCTGTAGCTCTTTAATGTGCTTATTGCAATATGGGCACCATTGGCCGCGATAAAAGAACAAAACCACAGATTGATGTGCCTTTAATGCACTTTTTAAACTTACCGTTTTGCCATTTTGATCAACACCCATAAACATCGGGGCCTTATCCCCTTCTTTCAAACCCTTTTGAGCCTTTACCTGAAAGGATAATGCAGCAATTAAGCCAACAAATAGTACAATTCTTTTCATTCTTATATTTACTTAATAAAAGGCAGGGGATTAAGCCCCCTGCCTGCTTTTTCTTTACATTTTACTTTTCGACATTTTTCCTTTGGCCATTTTTGATTTTTCCATTTTGGCTTTTTTCATTGAATCGGATTTCATCTTGTCCATTTTCTTGCTGTCCATTTTCTTGCCGTCCATTTTACCTTGTTTCATTTTAGACATTTTTTCTTGTAATGGACTGTTAACCGAAGCGAAACCTGGTAATGAAAGACTGGTTACAACTAGAGTGGCCATAAACAATTTTGCTGCTGATTTTAGAATTTGATTTTTCATGTTTTTGTGTTTTGTTTATCCCTTAGTCGATGCGATAGCCATTACCTTACAAGAAAAATTAATTTTTATTCATTTCTTTTTCGATCTGCTCTGTTAAAGTCTTTTTAAAGGCTTCGTCCAGTTTAAAATCAGCGTTCTCAAAGCCTGCAAACACCCTGTTAATCAATATACTTTGTTTTTGATAAACTTTGCAAACCGAACAACCGGCCAGGTGCACATGCAATTGTAGTGTTTCAGCAGCTGTAATTTTGCCTGAAATTCTTTTCTCAATCAAAAAAGTAGCCTGTTTACAGTTATAAATAATATTTTTTAGCGCGCTCGTCATATCAGTTCCAGTTTTTTTGAAGGCAAGCCCTCAGGTTAAGTTTTGTACGGTGCATAATTACCCAAAAGTTTGCAGCCGTGAGTTTTAGTTCGGTACAAATCAGCTCAGAAGCCAGATCATCCATGTGTTTCATCGAAAATACAGAAAACCATAAGCCCGGAAGTTTGGCTAAACATTCATTTAAAATGCTGCCCAGCTCTTTCATCATTAAAGGATCATCCACCTCTAAACCAAATGCCCTGGGATAGTTTCTTTCAGTCCAATGCCCTGTTTCAGGATCAAAAAATTCCTGCTGCTCCCCTTCGGCATCCGTTATTTTTAAATCACTCAGTCTGCCCGTGGATTGCTTCCGGTAAAAATCAGCAATTTTGTTTTTAAGGATTGCTGTTAACCATGTTTTCTCCTCGCTATTTCCTTCAAAACGATCTAAATGCTGCAAAGCAGCCAAAAAGGTATCCTGCACCAAATCTTTGGCTACCTCTTCATCCCTTAACCTCGCCATAGCAAATCCATAAAGATAATCGGCATATTTTTCTACCCAACTAAGCGGATCTGAATGTCTGCTTTTGGGTAAAGGGACTTTGTCTGTTTCGTTTTGCATTTTTTACGTATCTTATATAAATATAGTGCTTAATAGGTTAGTCGGGCGATAGGAAACATCCTTACATATTATTTTTATTTTTTTGTAAGGCTTTGGTATTAAATACGACTAAGATTCAAATTAATAACCATGATCAGAAAAATAGCATTGCCTCTTTTGGTAATAGGCTTCCTAGGTGTTGCCTTTGTTGCCGATCAAAAAAACAATCCGAATTCACCTGAAAAAGGAGGTTTTGCAGTTGTAGAACTCTTTACTTCAGAAGGCTGCTCAAGCTGCCCTCCGGCCGATGCACTATTAGCACAGATTGAAAAAGAAAGTCAAAACAAGCCAGTGTATTTATTGGCTTTTCATGTAGATTATTGGGACAGGCTAGGTTGGAAAGATAGTTTTAGCAGCTCAAAATTTTCTGCACGGCAAAACCAGTATGCAAACTGGTTAAAGCTTAAAACTGTGTACACCCCCCAGGTTGTGGTAAATGGAAGTAAAGAATTTATTGGCTCAGAAGAAAATACCCTTCGCAATAGTATTAAAACCGCCCTGGCAAATCCATCAACAGGCAATTTGGCGGTGGCACTAAGTAAAAGTGACAAAGATAAACTTACATTGAATTATAATACAGATCAACCAACCGACGGTTACTCGCTCGCTGTAGCTTTGGTGTTGGCAAAAGCAAGCAATCGGATTTTAAAAGGCGAAAATAAAGGACTAACACTAAGTCATGTACAAATAGTTTCTCAGTTTGAAACCTTTGCATTGGGAGGAAAAAGTGGCGGCTCTGTACAAATCAATAAATTGAACGGACAACAACCTACAGAACTCATAGCCTTTTTACAAGAGAATAAAACAGGTAAGATAACCGCTGCAACCAGATTAAAATATCTGGATAGCAACACATTAACCAACAAATCCGAATGAGAGGCTATTGCGTTTATCAACTAAAAAACTGCCACCATGAAAGTAATTAAAGAAAAACACTCGCTTTTAATGCGGTGGACGCACTGGGTTAATTTTCCTGTTCTGGCAGTGATGATCTGGAGCGGACTTTTTATTTATTGGGCCAATGATGCATATGGCATTTCAATTTTTGGCTACAGTTTAATTAAATTTTTCCCTGAGTGGTTTTACGATTATTTTCACATTTCGAGTCGGTTAGCCGAAGGAATGGCTTTCCATTTTCTCTTCATGTGGTTCTTTTTTATAAATGGTTTACTTTACATCCTTTACACTATTTTTTCGGGTGCCTGGAAAGCGTTGTTACCCAATAAACACACGTTTAAAGAAGCCTGGCAGGTACTACTTCACGATCTTCATATCCGTAAAACTGTTCCGCCGCAAAAAAAATACAATGCCGCACAGCGCATAGCTTATACCTTAATTATATTAATGGGTATGGGTTCAGTAGCCACGGGTTTAGCAATTTATAAACCGGTACAATTTTATTGGCTTTGCTGGTTATGTGGTGGTTATCATTTCGCCAGGATTCTGCATTTCGCATTAACAATCGGCTATGTATTTTTCTTTATCATCCACATTGTGCAGGTAGCACTTGCCGGATGGAACAACTTTAGGGCTGTTATAGCGGGATTTGAAGTAATAGAAGAAAAGCCTCAACTTAAACACGAACCAGTAATAACTGAAAAAACCGAGAATAAAGATGAAAGCAAACGCTAACAAGAAAGTTAAGGCTCCATTAACGGTTGAGCAGAAGATCAAAAGACGTACCTTTATCTCATTTGGAGCATTCGGCGCAATGGGTCTTGGTGCTGTTGCCAGCTGGAAATGGCTATTAGCTGCTCCTGAAGAAACACCTGGCATTACTGGTGGCACGCGTGTTCCTTTGCGTAGGGCATTGAATAAAACAGAACTCTTTTTCCGCAATTTTTTCAGCAACAAACACCTCGTTAAAACGTATCCTGTAGCTGATGCCGCTAAAACGCCAAGGGTAAACAGCTTAATTGGTATTGAAGATGATGAAAATTTTGATGCAGATGATTGGAAACTCACGGTAAAATTTAAAAACAAAACTAACCAGTATATCAGCCTGGAGGCAATAAAAGCATTGCCCAAAACAGAAATTGTTTACGATTTTAAATGTGTGGAGGGCTGGGATGAGATACAACACTGGGCCGGTTTAAAACTCAGTGATTTTTTAGCACATTTTAAGCTTGAAGAAGAAGCCAAAAAACAATATATGGGATTGGAAACACCAAACGGATCTTATTATGTAGGCCTTGAGCGAGAAAGCATCCTGCACCCGCAAACAATATTGGCTTATGAAATGAATGGTAAACCGATCAGTATCGATCATGGCGCACCGCTAAGGTTGATTGTTCCTGTTAAGTATGGCATAAAAAACCTGAAAAGAATCGGAACGATGAGTTTTAGCAATAACAGACCAAGGGATTACTGGGCAGAGCAAGGTTACGATTACTATTCAGGATTATAGAATTTTACTTTTGATATTCAGGTTTTAGATAGGCCCTTCTGTTTTTTCTGAGCTTTATCACTTTTGGTGCCGATACACCTTGAATATAAGAATTACCCGGATGTAACTTAAAATAGTCCTGATGGTAATTTTCTGCCGGATAAAAAATTTTTATCGGTGTTACGGTCGTCACAATCGGATCGGCATAGTGATGACTTGCATTCACCTTTGCAATTGCTGTTTTTAATTCTTTTTCTTCTTCTGGTGTGCGGTAAAATGCAATGGAACGGTAATCTTCACCTTCATCAGGCCCTTGCCTGTTCAGCGTAGTTGGATCATGTGCATAAAAAAATGACTCTGCCAGTTCAGCATAGCTAACCAGTTTTGGGTTGTAATATACCTGTACAGCTTCTGCATGCCCGGTATTGTCGCTACAAACTTCTTCATAACTAGGGTTCTTAACCGTGCCGCCAGCATAACCTGATACTACTTCATTAACTCCTTTAAGTTCGCTAAGTCCTTCGGCAAGTGCCCAAAAACAGCCTCCTGCAAAGGTGGCAACTTTTTCATCTGGTTTAGCGATTGGTAATTTTGCAAAAGCATTTTCACTTTTACGGTTTTGGCCATTGGCACAGGCACTCAGAAAAACAAGTCCAAGTAACCACGTATTGTATTTCCTCATCATGGCAGCTTATTTGGAAGGGATAAACTTTAATGCATAAGAATTCATGCAGTATCTTTTACCCGTTGGCGCTGGTCCATCATCAAATACATGCCCTAAATGCAAACCGGTGCTGGCTTCAACCACTTCATCCCTTACCATACCATCCGATTTGTCGGTTACAATTTTAATTGCTTTCGGATCGATTGGTTTAAAAAAACTAGGCCATCCTGTTCCCGATTCAAATTTTGTTTCTGAAGAAAATAAGGGTTTACCTGTAGCCGCGCTCACATAAACTCCTTTTTTGTGGTTGTTCCAATAAGGGTTTTTATATGGCGTTTCTGTTCCGCTGTTCACCATAATTTCGTAGGCATTGGCCGAAAGGAGTTTTTTCCAATCGGCTGCAGGTTTAGCTTCTGGATACAAGCTGGTTTTATTTTCCATTTTTGTACCCGTAGGCTTGCCCTGGCTACATGCGTTTAACGCAAGAGCCATAAATGGTATCATCAATAATTTTAACTTTTTCATATTACGTTAGTCGTATGGTAAGGAAAATCCTTACAAATGGGTTAAACTTATGCTGAATACCAGTAAAATCTGAATTACGAACGGCTTTATTAAGCTTGTTTTGGTACTTCTGGTTTTTCTTCTTCTTGCCCGGCTTTAAATTCTTTTATGCCTTTACCTAATCCTTTCATTAGTTCAGGGATTTTTTTGCCGCCGAACAATAATAAAACAGCAACTCCAACAAGGATCATTTCAGGGCCTCCAAGCAAGGCAGCGATGGTTGTATTCAACATTTCGTTTTTAATTTATGGATATGTTACACTTACGCATAAACCAGGGCTTTGGTTCTTCAAAAGCAATATTTAAAATAGTTAAAAAAAAACACTTTTATTTAAAGTAATTTTCAAAGTTGTACGTCTACTGCTCATAACAAACCTAAAACTTTTCATTATGATTGCCGTTTTCAAAACAAATGTATCTACGGATAGCGAGTTAAATGAAATTAGCCCACTGTTAAACAGTCGCTTTAAAGAAATAAAATGGAATATCGATCTGTGGGATGCTGATAAAATATTGAGGGTAGATTCGCCAAGAGATTGGACAAAAGAAATTACCGAACTTTTTAATAGCATAGGTTTGCGCTGTATCAATCTCGAAATTTTTCATTCGGAGCCTTTTTAAATATTTTAAAAAAAGTTCATCTATAAAAACTATTTCCGAGCCTGCCATAACGCTTATTAATGATTTTAATCCTGTCAGGATTTGATAATACTTTATTTTAGGAGACTAAGTTCGCAGCTATGCAGGCCGGTAATTGTATAAGGCCTAACATTACAGATAGCGTTACTATTTACCTACAATTTCTTCAAGTGGCTGATAATCTTCTTTAATGCACCTCTAGTAGTTATCACTCCTGATTAAATACCTATAGTGAAATACGCTAACAAATTATTAAATGCGAGAGTATGCCATGTATTGTCGCATCAAAAAAAATATAGATCGCTTATAGCTACTTAATCCGTTTCGGCATTATTGCCATTTCTAACAGATTATCATTAAATTGCATCATCTATTGATCTATCCCTAATGAAAGAAATTACCGATATTATAAAGGCCTACCATAAGGCGGGCAAGGAGAAGAAAAGAATGGCGTTGGCAACGGTAGTTAAGGTAGAAGGTTCATCTTACCGCAGGCCTGGCGCCAGGATGCTCATTACCGAAGATGGGCAGTTAACAGGTGCCATTAGCGGGGGTTGCCTGGAAGGTGATGCACTAAGAAAAGCTCTTTCGGCTATTGTACAGCAAGAAAATAAACTAATTACTTATGATACTACTGATGAAGACGATGCCAAATTTGGTGTTCAGTTGGGCTGCAACGGTATTGTGCATATTCTTTTCGAGCCTATTATCGATCAAGATGAACTAAACCCGATAACCATATTAATCGCTTTGCAAAGCACCAGAGAAAGTGCCGTATTGGCAACACTTTTCTCGCTAACCGATAAACTTCAATTGGGCACTAGTTTATTATTTAAGCAGCATACAATACAATCAAAAATACCTACATCAATTAAAGATGAACTCATTAGGGATACAGAAAAGGTTTTCGCGAATAAAACAACTGCTTTTAATGTATATAAAATTAGCGATGAGCAAATTGATGCCTTTTTGGAGTTTATACACCCACCAATTTCCTTAATTATAGCTGGTGCAGGCAACGATGCACAGCCACTGGCCGAAATGGCTTACCTTTTAGGCTGGGAAGTTACAGTTGTTGATGGAAGACCTACACATGCTACTGCTCAACGTTTTGTAAACGCTTCACGGATTTTAGTAAGCAAACCCGATAATGTGCTTGCTCAGGTAGAAATAGATGAACAAACTGCTTTGGTATTGATGACACATAATTACAATTATGATCTTGAGCTGCTAAAATATTTATTGGATACCAACGCACCATATATTGGTATTTTAGGCCCGAAGAAAAAACTGATCAGAATGTTGGAAGAGTTGAATTTGGCCACACCAGAAAATGAAACACGTGTTCACGGCCCCATCGGACTGGATATTGGTGCTGAAACTGCAGAAGAAATTGCCATTTCTATTTTAGCAGAAATTAAATCGGTGTTTACCGGTGCCTCGGCATCTTTCTTGAAAGAGAAAAAAAATCCCATTCATGTTTACGAATTAAAAAACAATTAAATGTTAAGAACGGGCATCATTATATTGGCAGCAGGTAATTCTTCTCGCATGGGGAGGCCAAAACAACTTTTAGATTATAAAGGCAAAACACTATTGCAAACCGTAATAGATGAAGCCCTTAAAACAAACTTTAAACCTGTTATTGTTGTTTTAGGTGCAAATGCTGAAGAAATTGCCAAACACCATCAAACTGATGAGGTTACTTTTGTGGTTAACGACAGTTGGGAAAAAGGAATGGCTACAAGCATTGTTGCCGGACTTTCGACATTAATAAACAATGATAGCGAAATTGAAAGTACCATTATTGCAGTTGCCGACCAGGCTTTTATAAAAATGAGTAACTTTAATAACTTAATTGAGAAGCAGAAGGAAACAGGTAAAAATATAATTGCCAGTAAATATGCCGAAACGATAGGAACACCCGTTCTATTTAAAGAACATTATTTTGATTCACTTCTATCCCTTACAGGTGATGAAGGTGCAAAAAACTTATTAAAGCAATATCCTCAAGACGTGGAAACAGTAGTTTTTGAAGAAGGAGAAATTGATATTGACACAGAAACCGATTATAACCATTTAATTAGCCAACAATGATAGCAGATTCTTTTGGAAGAATACACGATTACCTGCGGATATCGCTCACTGACAACTGCAATTTTCGCTGCTTTTATTGTATGCCGGAAGAGGAATACGACTTTACCCCTGCTTCAAGACTTATGCAAACTGATGAAATTATCAAACTAGCTGAAATCTTTGTAGCCAATGGCGTAAAAAAAATAAGGCTTACCGGAGGCGAACCACTGGTTAGAAAAGATGCTGCCGAAATTATTGCTGCATTAGGTAAACTTCCTGTAGAACTTGTAATTACCACAAATGGAACACGCATTGCAGAAATGCTCCCTGTGCTAAAAGAGGCAGGCATTAAAACCATAAATATAAGCCTAGATACGCTGCAACCCGAAAAGTTTTTTATGATTACCCGAAGAGATGTTTTTCATCAGGTACGCAGCAACATCGAACTGCTTTTACAACACAAAATCAAAGTAAAAGTAAACATGGTGGTAATGAAAGGCCTTAATGATAACGAAATAAACGATTTTATCAGTTGGACCAAACATAACCCTATTCAGATCAGGTTTATTGAGTTTATGCCATTTAGCGGCAACAAATGGACGAGCAACAAAATGTTTTCTCTTGATGAAATACTGGCAGTGGTAGAAAAAGATTTCACGGTTTTGCCTGTTAAGGGTGAACCGCACGATACCGCCAAAAGTTTCATGATCCCCGGTCACGAAGGTTCATTTGCCATTATCAGCACCATGACCAATCCTTTTTGCGATACCTGTAACCGCATGCGTTTAACTGCAGATGGCAAACTAAAAAACTGCTTATTTTCTGATAGCGAAACAGATTTACTTACCGCATTGCGCAACAATGAAGAAGTGTTACCCTTAATCCAATCTACTATTTGGAGCAAAAAGAAAGCCTTAGGGGGGCAATTGGTGAGCGATTTCGAAAAAATTGATGCCACTACCATTCAAAACAGGAGTATGATTACCATTGGAGGATAAAATTTTCATGATCAGCGTAAAAGAAGCAAAAAACCTCATTTCTAAACATACAAAAGCACTTAATCCTGTTTCAATCGATTTGGCAAAGGCATCAGGGCATATCCTTGCTGCTGATGTTTACGCACAATACGATATTCCGGCATTTAGTCAATCTTCTATGGATGGTTATGCAATTAAATTTGCAGACCGCGAAAAAGAACTTGTTCTTATCGGCGAAATGGCCGCAGGAACGGAGACAGATATCACCATTCAAAATGGCGAAACCAGCAGAATTTTTACAGGGGCCCCATTACCCAAAGGTGCTGATACTGTGGTGATGCAGGAGAAAATTATCCGTGCAGATGGGAGAATAACCATACAAGATTCAAATTTAAAACTGGGTTTAAATGTACGCGATAAAGGTTCTGAAATAAAAGCCGGAGCATTGGCTATGGAAAAAGGGAGTATGCTGAGTGCTGCCGCAATTGGATTTTTGGCTGGCATAGGCTTAAATAACCTAAGCGTTTACCCAATGCCAAGGGCTGCCATTATTGTAACGGGGAAAGAGCTGCAACAGCCCGGAAAAATGCTTGGATTTGGGCAAGTGTACGAATCTAATTCTTATTCTTTATCGGCTGCTTTAAAACACGAAGGTATTGAACAGATTACTGTTTACGAAGCTGATGATAACCTGCAAATTCTTAAAAATGTACTTCAAAAGGCAATAGCAGGTAATGATGTTGTATTGCTAACGGGAGGAGTAAGTGTGGGCGACTATGATTTTGTAATTGAAGCAGCAGCACAGTGTGGCATCAAACAAATTTTCCATAAAGTGAAGCAAAAACCTGGCAAACCATTGTTTTTCGGCACAATAGCAGAAAAACTAATCTTTGGTCTTCCTGGTAATCCTTCATCTGTACTCAGTTGTTACTATAATTACGTGCTTCCTTCTATCAAATCACTCTCAAATAAAGTAAATAATTTGATGGAAATCGAGGCCGAACTTACACATCCATACAGTAAACCGGCAGGCCTTGCACATTTTCTTAAAGGCCGTTATGATAAGGGAAAGGTTACGCCTTTAAATGCACAGGAATCGTACAGGTTGAGTTCATTTGCGCAAGCCAATTGCCTCATCTGCCTGGAGGAAAAAGTAGAACATTACGAAAAAGGTGATGTACTAACGGTAATGCTTTTCCCTTATTAAAACACGATGGCAAACTTTGTGTTATCTGTGAGGATTGGGATGAATGATTCGCAAAAAAGAAGTTTTAAAACAGGATGGGGCAAAACCAGCATCTTAACGGTAAATTAGCAGCATGAAAATCGAAATGATCAGTTTTGGCAAAATAGCCGAGTTTATCAGCAATCAAAACATTGATGTTGATGGCATAGCCGATACCGATGCTTTTAAACAGTATCTTGAAAATCAGTTTCCTGCTTTAAAAAGCATGAAATATAAACTTGCCCTTAACAAAAATATTGTTCAGGAAAATACTACAATCAACAATAACGCTACAATAGCAATAATGCCACCTTTTTCGGGGGGATAAAAATATGAGTGCAGAGCGATACAACCGGCAAATTATCCTTAAAGGGTTTGGAGAAGAGGCACAACAACTGCTTTTAAGGGCAAAGGTACTCGTTATTGGCGCCGGTGGTTTAGGCTGCCCTGCCCTGCAATACCTGGCCGCTGCCGGCATTGGCCACATTGGCATTGTTGATGATGATGCGATTGCTTTATCCAACCTGCACAGACAGATTCTGTTTACAACGGCTGATATTGGTAAGCTGAAAGTAGAAGTTGCGGCAAAACGCCTTCAGGAGATGAATACCCAAATCGGGATTATCCGCCATCCCATCCGTTTGCAAAAAAACAATATCCTCGATATCATATCCAGATACGATTACATACTTGATGGTACAGATAATTTTGAATCGAGATACCTCATAAACGATGCCTGTGCCTTGCTAAACAAACCATTGATTTTTGCTGCTGTATCAGGGTTTGAAGGTCAGCTCGCCATATTTAACACCCCTGATCATTTAATGCCCAGCACCAATTACCGCGATCTTTTCCCCATTCCACCCGATAAGGGAGAAATACCAAATTGTGCTGAAAATGGTGTTATTGGCGTGTTACCAGGCATTTTAGGCACCATGGCCGCAGCAGAAACAATCAAATTAATTGCAAGAATTGGGCAACCCCTCACCAACAAAATATTAAGTTATAATTTACTTACACAAGAACAATATACCATCGGCATCAGTCGCGGAGAAGGTTATACCCTACCCAAAACTGTTGATGAATTTTTAAATATGAATTATCAGGATACGAACGAAAAGCCACAGAGTTATATAGAAATTGATGCCAATGAACTGGTTAAACTCCAACAGCTGGAATCGGTTATTTTAATCGATGTACGTGAACGACATGAAGTACCAGTGTTGGATAAACAGATTTTTACGCAGGTACCCATGTCAGAATTTGGTGCTTTTATGACTAAAGAATTTTATCAGAAACATGTGGTTTTAATTTGTCAGCACGGCATTAGAAGCGTAGCCGCAGCAGAGGCCATGCAAGAAAAATATGGCGACGCAAAAAAGATTTACAGTTTAAAAGGTGGTATTGTAAAATGGAGAGATCATTTTCTCAGATCGTAACATGAGCGAAAAAAAGATAAAAAATATATTTGTAAACGGTCGGATCGAGCCTGATTTTATAGCCGATAGCATAGCCAAACACAGCAACAAAACCGCTATTGGCGGTCATAGTATTTTTATGGGTCAGGTGAGGAAAGATGAAATTGAAGGCAAATTTGTAGCTGCGATTGATTACACCGCTTATGAAGATCTTGCCCTTGAAAAAATGCACCAGATCAGAGCAGATATTTTTGAGAAATATCCCCTTAACTGCATGCACATTTACCATAGCCTGGGTAAGGTTAAGACTGGCGAAATATGCCTTTTTGTTTTTACTTCATCGGCACACCGCAAACCTGCAATAGCCGCTTGCAGCGAAGTGGTAGACCGCTTAAAAGCAGAATTACCAATTTGGGGAAAAGAAATATTCGAAGACGAAACACACCAATGGAAAGAAAATACGTAACATGGTAAACATTACAAAAAAATCCAACACTTTAAGGATTGCCGTTGCAACCGCTACTGTTAAAGTATCGAAACAGGAAACTATTGATGCCATTGAACAACGTAAAATACCAAAAGGTGATGTATTTGAATTTGCCCGTGCAGCCGGATTATTCGGAGTAAAAAAAACCAGCGATGTGATTCCGGATTGCCACCCGCTCCCTATAGAATATACCGCTATTACCTACGAAATTACTGGTTTAACCATTATTATCACTGTAGAAGTACATACCATATACAAAACTGGTGTAGAAGTTGAAGCCATGCACGGCGCATCGGTAACGGCTTTAACCATGTATGATATGCTAAAGCCGATTGATAAAGGCGTAGAGATTGAAAATATCAGACTTTTAAAAAAATCAGGCGGAAAATCAGACCTTAAAAATGCCCGGTTCCCCGAAATAAAAGCTGCTGTGGTGGTATGTTCGGATTCTGTTTTTGAAAACAAAGCACAGGATAGTTCTGGTAAAGCAATTATTTCGCGTTTAAGGCAATGGGAAATTGATGTAGAAAAATACGAAATTGTACCTGATGAGGTAAATATCATTAGGGATAAAGCGCTTGAATTAAGCAATAGCGGTTACCAACTTGTGATTTTTACTGGAGGAACCGGACTTTCGCCACGCGATGTTACACCAGAAGCCATTTCACCTTTACTAGACCGGAATATTGAAGGGATTATGGAAACTGCCCGCAGTTATGGCCAGGAGCGTATGCCTTATGCCATGCTTTCGCGTGGTGTGGCAGGTTTTAGGGGAGAAACGTTGGTACTTACCTTTCCAGGTTCTAAAAGCGGTGTTGAAGAAAGTATGGATGCCCTGTTTCCGCAGGTTTTACATTTATTTAAGGTGGTTAAGGGTGAGAAACATTAATGGAATTTAAATCCTGACCACATCTGAAATCGTTATTGCGAGGAGGAACTACGAAGCAATTTTTCATGCTAATGGTTCTTGCCACAAAGATTGCTTCGTCGGCTGAAAAAGCCTTCTCGCAATGACGACCTCGCTACCTTTAGTTGTTTAAGAGCGATAAAATCGCTTTACTCGTAAATCCTCGTTACAAACGAGGACGATGTAGTGGGATGGTTAAGAGTGAGAAACATTAATGGAATTTAAATCCTGACCACATCTGAAATCGTTATTGAGAGGAAGAACTACGAAGCAATTTTTCATGCTAGTGGTTCTTGCCACAAAGATTGCTTCGTCGGCTGAAAAAGCCTTCTCGCAATGACGACCGCGCTACTATTGTTGTAAGTCTGAGCGTAGTTGAAGCTTAAATAGTCCTCGTTTGTAACGAGGATTTTTGAGGTACGCATTTGCAATGCGAAAATAATTCCTTTAAGAGCGATTAAATCGCTTTACTCGTACATCCTCGTTACAAACGAGGACGATGTAGTGTGAGAAATATTAATAAAATTTAAATCCTGACCAACATCTAAAATCGTTATTGAGAGGAGGAACTACGAAGCAATCTTTCATTGCTAGTGGTTCTTGCCACAAAGATTGCTTCGTCGGCTGAAAAAGCCTTCTCGCAATGACGACCTCACTACTATTATTGTGAGTCTGAGCGTAGTTGAAGCCCCATAAACGATGTTTAAAATGCTTGAATAGTCCTCGTTTGTAACGAGGATTTTTGAGGTACGCATTTGCAATGCGAAAATAATTCCTTTAGAGCGATTAAATCGCTTTATTCGTACATCCTCGTTACAAACGAGGACGATGTAGTGTGAGAAATATTAATAAAATTTAAATCCTGACCATATCTGAATCGTTATTGCGAGGAGGACTACGAAGCAATTTTTCATGCTAATGGTTCTTGCCACAAAGATTGCTTCGTCGGCTGAAAAAGCCTTCTCGCAATGACGACTGCGCTACTATTGTTGTAAGTCTGAGCGTAGTTGAAGCCCCATAAACGATGTTTAAAATGCTTAAATAGTCCTCGTTTGTAACGAGGATTTTTGAGGTACGCATTTGCAATGCGAAAATAATTCCTTTAAGAGCGATTAAATCGCTTTATTCGTACATCCTCGTTACAAACGAGGACGATGTAGTTTACAGTGCTTTCTGTGTTTCCGTAGCAAAAATCATCTCTAATTCTATTGGCATCAAATAACAAGCTAAAAGCTTCAAAGCAGAACCTATTAGGTTCAAATAACAAGCTAATAGCATCAACTTAAAACCTAATAGCATCTAACAATAACCTATTAGGATCATCATGTTGAGCCTTGAAATAATAATTGAGCGATACAATTGTTGATATAAATCAAAGATCAGAAATATTAAATTTAAACAGTAAAAATCTCTTCTCTGATCAAAAATTAAGTCCTATTTTTGCGGCATGTCCTCTAAATATAAGATTTTATACTTTTTCCAAAATACAGATACCGTTATATTAGAAATTAAGCGTTTGGATCTGCCCGCTAATGCAGATGCTGAAGCAACTTTTCATTGGCTTTATTTTGATAAAATTACAGGCTCTTTAATTAAATTATGGTTTAGATCGATGGATTCTTCAAACGAAATTGAAGAACGTTATTTTGAGCAAGGGTATTTAAAATTTAATAAAACTGAGGCTACGTATATCGAAAAGCACAATTCTTCTCAACAAAAGCTTAATAACATGGGCAATAGGGCAATTGGGGAGGATATTAGTGCTTTATTGGAAAATTACCTGAAATAACTCAGGCCATTTCTGGCAGCTCAGCTTCCAATCTGATTTTACTTAAGGGATACCTTGAAGCGTAATAATCTTTAACTGACATACAAAAACGAAGATACCAATCTTGCTTTTGCATATTTTCTAAAAGCTGCGCACAGGCCAAAACATCCGCATCAGCCTGATTAATGGCATGGGCAACAAAATTAACCACATCCCAAATGCCATCTACCATTAAAAACCTAAAGGCAGAGAGGATTGCAGACCATTGCACTTTTTTAGCCTGCAACAAAAAGAACCGCGAAACAGGACTACACAATCGTTTAAAAGCCATATAATCTTCTTCTGCCCCCTCGAGGTTTAAAAGGCCATCGCTGTAAGGGAGGTTTGCAATTCCGGCGGCAATTTTATCGCGACCATGAAAATACACGCTACCTGCACAAATGGAAGAAATTGATATTAACGCTAAATGATCGTAAATTTCGGGATGCATTTTTAATGTGCCGTTGCGTACAAATACCAGTCCGCCTTTTTTAGCATTACCTTGTTGATTATTCATAGCAGATAAACTTAAAAGCTCAAATTCACCGGCAAAATTGAGTGCAGTTACAAACTGTGCCGCAGCCATAAAAGTACCACGATCAATAGGTTTGTTATTTAAAACAGGTTCCTGAATTGAAAAAATAGAAAGTTGCAAAAATATTAGTCTGTTTGGTTCCGGCCGAATGTATCGACAAGAGCAAAAATAAAAATCCAATCCAGAAAACAACTACAGGAAGTAGCATCAAGACTGATTAAGTCGGTAATTGACTAGAAATGAGAAAGAAATTTTTTCAACTTTTTTATTTAGTAAATTAGATTTGCGTTGCGAACAATTAAAAGCAAATTACTGTGCAAAAAAAAAGCAGGACTAAATCCTGCTCAAAATCTTTTTAGGGAAGAATTAAACAACTCTTACTTTCACTGCATTAAGGCCTTTTTTGCCTTCTTGAACTTCGTATTCAACTGTATCATTCTCTCTGATTTCATCAATCAGGCCTGATGCATGCACAAAAATCTCAGATCCGCTGTCTTCTTTAATAAAGCCAAAGCCTTTTTCTGAGTTAAAAAATTTTACTGTTCCGTTTTTCATTATACTGGATGTTTTTAAATTAAAAATCAAAAATAGGATTAAAACCCAAAAACCAAAATTACTGGCAAACAAAATTGAAGTTTATGCACAAAATATTTACAACTGTAAAGATTGTTTGCCATTTTACCGTATGAGTACGGTTAAAAAGTTAGATAGATTTTCTCTGGGTGATTGAAGAATACCAATTGATGGGATGTGATCTTAAATTCATACCGTCACTTTCAATATGATACAAAATGATCGGCATACTGAAATCTACAAAACGTTCTACCTGCCTTGAAAGTTTACCAAGAAAATCGATACTCGAAATGCCTTCTTTTAAATGAACGTAGATTACATTGCCTGTTTTAAACTCAAAGCGCTCTACAACTCCGGGCCACTCTGCTTTAATTTTGCTGAGGAAAGCTTTGATTTTGGTTTCTTCTTTTAGATTTTCCATAAGCTTATCAGTATTTTTAATGTATGCTAATTTAACCAATTATAATGAATAAGGTTAATTGTAACAGTAGATATACAATTATTTAACATTACATATTATATCACACTGCAGTCATTTAGAGCGAAGCACAGCGCAGCCGATAAATCTTTTAAAGTGCTCAAGATCAAACTCAATAATGTTTAAAATCACAATCAAAGATTTCTCCGCTACGGTCGAAATGACGATTTATTTTATGGCAACCGTCATTTCGAGCGAAGCATAGCGCAGCCGAGAAATTTTTTAAAGTGCTTAAGATCACACTCAATAATGTTTAAAATCACAATCAAAGATTTCTCCGCTACGGTCGAAATGACGATTTATTTTATGGCAACCGTCATTTCGAGCGAAGCATAGCGCAGCCGAGAAATTTTTTAAAGTGCTTAAGATCTTACTCAATAATGTTTAAAATCACAATCAAAGATTTCTCCGCTACGGTCGAAATGACGATTTATTTTATGGCAACCGTCATTTCCAGCGAAGCACAGCGCAGCCGAGAAATCTTTCCAATCAAAAGAAAAGCCCAATCAGATAACCAATCACTACTTCACAGCAACAATTTCTACACCACCATCCTGCAACCCCTTACCTTTAACTTTCAACTGTATTGCACCAGCTTTTTTATCCGATTGTACTAAAACAACCAATTTGCCGCTGAACAACTTCATGGTTGGTTTTACGAAAGACTCTAAAGAAGTGGCATCGCCATTACAAACTGCTTTAAATTTGCCTGCTCCTTTTACTTCTAAATTTAAAGCATTGGTTGCGGTAGGACAAGGATTTCCGTTTTTATCTACCACAGATACAGTTACAAAAGAAAGGTCTTTTCCATCTGCACTAATCTGTTTTCGATCAGCTGTAAGTACTATTTTAGCTGGTTTGCCTGCGGTATTAATTTTTTCTTCGGCTACAGGCTTCCCATTACTATCTAACGCCACCACTTTTAATGTGCCAGGCTCGTACTTAACGTCCTTCCACATTAACCGGTAACGGTTTTGTGGTGTTGATTTATCCTTTTTACGTATACCTAAACTTTTACCATTTAAAAAAAGTTCGGCACTATCGTAACTGGTGTATACAAATACAGGTGTGGTTTGCCCTTCTCTGCCCTCCCAGTTCCAATGTGGAAGTAAATGCAAGGTAGGTGCTGTTTTGTTCCAACGGCTCCGGTACAAATAATAACGGTCTTTAGGTAAGCCAGCAAGATCAGAAATTCCGAAATAAGAACTTCTTGATGGCCAGCTGCTATCGTAAGGAGTTGGTTCGCCAAGGTAATCGAAACCTGTCCATACGAACTCCCCTATTACCCAGGGCTTATCATCCTGCATTACAAAATCATCGTCGGGCACGTTAGACCAGCTGCAATATTCGAGATCATAAGATGAGGACTGAAAATCAGGATACTGTTTATCAAATCCCTTAACTACCGGAAATTTATAAATCCCTCTCGAACTTACGGTTGATGCGGTTTCTGATCCAAGGATAAATCCCTGAGGAAATACCTTATTTGCTTCTTCGTAAAGGGGTACCCGATAATTTAAACCTGGGATATCCATTACAGCTCCAAAACCCGATTGCATGGTTGCTTTCACCTGGTCCATCCCTACGGTAACCGGGCGGGTAGGATCTTCGCGGTGGAAAATTCCCTGAAGCCATTTGGCCCGCTTAACCCCTTCTGCTCCAAACTGATCGGGAACTTCATTTCCTGAACTCCACATTACAATACATGCATGATTTTTATTGGCCTGCACCAGGTTTACAACATCTTTTTCGGCATCGGTGTTAAAATACAAATGATAACCATTTTCCACTTTTGCTTTTGCCCATTCATCAAAACTTTCTGCCAAAAACATAAAGCCCATTTCATCACAAAGCTCCAGTTGCTCGGGCGAAGGCATATTGTGCGAACTTCTGATGGCATCGCAACCCATTTCTTTTAAAATGGTTAACTGTCTCCTTAATGCAGCGGTGTTAATGGCAGCACCAAGCGGCCCTAAATCGTGGTGCAAACAAACGCCTTTAAATTTTCTCACTTTACCGTTAAGGCTGAAACCTATACCAGCACTAAAACTTATGCTTCTAATGCCAAACCTCGTTTTCACTACATCTTTTAATGTGTTTCCTTCATAAACACTCGATACTGAGGTATACAAATATGGCCTCTCCGGACTCCAGAGTTTAGGATTGCTGATTTCTATATTTTGATCAGTTTCATTTCCGAAGATGGATTTTGCTGTATCAAGTGCTACCTGTTTTCCTAAACTATCCAAAATCTGCGTTACCAAGCGAATCCCTTTTCCGGTCAGTTTGGTTTTAATATTTACTTTGGCAAATTCTTTCTTAACTATCGGGGTGGTAACGGTGATGCCCCATTGTTCGATACCTTTATCTTCTTTAATGATTACATGAACATTGCGGTATAAACCTGCCCCAGGGTACCAGCGTGACGATTTTGGCATATTCCTCAGGTGAATGGCCAAAATATTGTCATTCGCTTTTAAATCATTGGTGATATCAATATAAAAATAGTTGTAACCGTAATTCCATTGCCCAACCTGTTTGCCATTCAGGTATACGCGTGGCTCACTCATTGCTCCATCGATTTGAAGCAGTACTTGTTGATTTGGCTTAATTGCCGGCAGATTCAGTTTTTTTCTGTACCAACCTTCACCTATATAAGGTAAAGCACCGGTACGACCTGTTTTTTCACTGGCTTTATTTTCTCCGTTCTGAGTAATTGCAACCACCTGTTTATCTATTTCCTTATCAAATGGCCCGCTAATGGCCCAATCGTGCGGAACAGCAACTGTTTCCCAGCGTGTATCGTTAAAAGTAGATTCGGCAGCATTTGAAAAATTTCCTTTGGAGAATTTCCAGCCTTCATCTAACAGGATTTCTGTTCTTTGTGCAAAGGCATTTAAATGGAAAAGTACAGCAATAACAAGCGAGAAAAAGATTTTTTTCATTTAGAATATTTTGGATGATTGATTCGACAGGCAAGATAACTTCTTTTTAAACCATTACCACATCCAATGTTAATTACATGCTTTTCTACACTAAAATTTTTGCTTTTATTGCTTAAAATTTAGTCAAAAATGTGAAGTTTATTGCCAGCAGTATTTGTTTGTTTTGATTTTCAGAACAGCGCGTTAAAAGTAAAAAAGCCCTTCAATCCTGAGAGGGCTTTTTCATAGTCGTCTATCCCTATAAGTAGGAAGCTCAAAACTAAATAATGACTTTAATATTTTTTGGGTATGAATAAACTGAACAGAAAAAATTTTCTGTTTAATTCATCCTTAATTATCAGGTATTTAACGTTGTTCAAGGGCTGTTACTCTACTCCTTTTGCGTTCGTTGGCATTACATAAAGCGATTTCGAGGCCGTAATAAATAGTATATTTTTCTTTATTCCACCAAAACAAATGTTTCCACACCACTCCTCAGGCACATCAATATGTCCGATTTTTTCTCCGCTTGGTTTGTAAATGTTTACGCCTTTTCCTGTTATATAAATGTTTCCATTGCTATCTAAAGTCATCCCATCCGAATTTTGGTTAAGAATAAGCTGCCTGTCTGTTAGTTTAGCATCCGCATTAATGGTATAACGGTATGTTTTATTGGCGCTCATATCAGCAACGTATAAAAATTTACCATCTGGCGTACCTACAATTCCATTAGGCTTAATTACATCATCTGCAACTACAACCGCTTCTTTTTTGCCCTTTGGCAGGTAATACACTTTCTGTCCTTGTATTTCGGGCGATTTACGCGTCCAGTAATCACGCTGATAGTAAGGATCGGTAAAATAAATCCCTCCCTTGGCATCTAACCAGATATCGTTTGGTCCGTTTACTTTTTTGCCTTCATAATCGTTGAAGAGTACTTTAATTTTTTTGTTCTTATCGATAGACCAGATCTGGTTATTTTCATCAGCACAAACAATGAGGTTGCCTTTTTTATCAAAGTAGGTACCATTGGCCCTGCCCGATTTATCCATATATAGGCTCAGCTTGTTATCTGTACTATATTTCCAGATTTTATCGTTTGGCTGATCGGTAAAAAAAACATTTCCCTGTTTATCAACCGATGCACCTTCAGTAAATTTAAATTGTGATGAAATCAACTTTAAGCTATCTTGAACAAAAATGTTTTGATCGTTGCTTTGTGCAAAGGATGCTATACTTAAGGCAGAAAATGCCAGCGAAAATAAATACTTTTTCATTTGTGTTATTATTATTTGATTACACCCCACAGGTTTTCGAAACCTGCTAGATCTTTAAAGATATTAACTTACCCGCTTCCCTTTAAGTAACATATTTAATGCATCATTCAACGTACCTGCCTTCTGCACTTCTCCTTCATTTACAAAATAAATTTCGTCGGCATTTTCAATCGTATTTAAACGGTGTGCAATAATTACGAGGGTGGTTTCTTTCGGGAGTTTGTTTAAAATACTACCTAAAAGTTGTTCGGTTATGGTATCAATATTGGCTGTAGCCTCATCGAGGATTAATAATTCAGGATTTCGTAAAACTGCACGCATAAAGGCAAGCAACTGCTTCTGTCCTAAACTTATACTGTCTGAGCCAGAGGTGATCTGCGTATTTAATCCTTCATCAAATATCGCCAGGAGTGCATTCAGATTGGCTTCTTCAATTATTTTTTCCAATTCTGCATCACTAACATCTTTGTACTGACTGTTGCCATACAAAATATTTTCTTTTACAGTGCCCGTAAATAAAAATGGCTCCTGTAAAATAAAACCGATTTTCTGAGTTCGCTCCTGCGCTGAAAAAGAACGGATATCTTTCCCATTTAACAAAACAGTACCTTTTGTGGCATCGTACAAACGGGAAATTAAGGATGCTGTGGTTGTTTTGCCACCCCCGGTTGGCCCAATTAAAGCATAAGTTTTTCCTTTTTCGAACCTCAGGTTAATGTTATGGAGAATTTCTTTACTGTCATCATATGAGAAATGCACATTTTTAAATTCCAGCAAAGCATCAGAAGTTGTGGTTCCTTCACCTTGGATTTGTTTTAAGTCACTCTCTAATGATAAAATCTGCGAAATCCTGTCCCAACTTGCCATAGCCACCTGAAAACTGGTCCAAAGGGCGGCCAATTGCCTTAGTGGATTATAAAAATTGGTGGTATAAGCAATATAACTCACCAATAAACCCAGGGTAAAATTACCGGTAGATATGAGATGAATACCAAATAATAAGGTAATTAACTGTGCAACGCTCGACAGCAGGCCATAAACCGGCACAAAAATGTTATTGGCCAAACCTGCCCCAATGGCTGTTTTATAGTTTTCGGCATTGGCTTCGTCAAAACGTTTCCTAAAATAATCTCTGCGGTTAAAAGCAATAATTACTTTAAAATTGTTCAGACTTTCTTGTATTTCGGCACTCATGCCGCCAACGCTTTTTAGGTTTTTGGCATTTTTTCCTTTTACCCATGGCGATAAAACCACCGTGAAAAGCACAATAACCACAGCGGGCGATAATGTTGCCGCACCAAGTTCCAGATTAATCGAAAGCAAGAAAATACCGGCACCAATCATGGTTACAATACTGCCTATAAACTGCATTAACGATTGTGAGAAAAACTGATTGAGCTTATCGGTATCGTTATTTACCCTCGATATTAAATCTCCGGCTTTATTCTGATTGAAAAACGAAACCGGCAATTCTTGCAGTTTATTAAAAATGGCATTGCGCAAAGTATATAACATGCGCTGGCCAACCCCACCCATCAACCTGGTTTGGGTATACCCGGTAACCATGGCAATCATGTACATCACCAATAAAATGCCGCCAAAAATAAGCACACCATGAAATTGTTTGGTACGGATATAGGTATCAACCGTGTGCCCAACCAATAATGGCCCCAAAAGCAATAAACCTGAATTTACTAAAATGGCAATGAGTGCCAGCCAAAGATTTCTTCTTTCGGCAGAGATGAGTTTAAGCAAACTCTTTAGCGCCTTATAAGTAGATTGCTTTTCCTGCCCGGTGTTAAGCTGGTTAAGATTGTAGTTCATAATTGCTGGTGCTCTGTTGTGAATTGTAAATCTGAACATATTCAGGACTGCTTTTCAGTAATTCCTGATGAGTTCCTTCTGCAATGATTTCGCCCTGCATCAGCAAAATCACCTTGTCATAATGTTCAACAGAAGCTATTTTTTGGGTGATGGATAGTAAAGTTAAACCCGAATAATTTTGCTGGATGTTCTCCAAAATCCTTTTCTCGGTGTTGTTATCAACACGGGCGGTAAAATCATCAAGTAATAATATTTTTGGATTTACCGCCAATGCCCGGGCAAGCATAATGCGTTGTTTTTGTCCGCCTGAAAGACTGTTGCCCCGTTCAGAAACAATGGTATTCAACTGATCGGGCAAGGCATCAACAAAATCTTTAAGTTCGGCTGTGGCAATTGCTTTGGCCAGAGATTCATCTGTAACGGTATCGCTAAAAGCAATGTTTTCCCTGATGCTCATGTTAAACATAATGCTATCCTGAAATACAAAACCTACCTGCTGGTGGAAATTCTCCTGATTGTAATGTTTAATCTCTTCCCCATCATATAATACCGCACCAGAATCTGCATCAATCAAACCCGTTAAAATATACAGCAATTGGGTTTTCCCTGCAGCAGTTGGACCGATTATAGCTGTTTTTGAACCTGCCTTTGCAGAAAATGAAACAGCTTTCAGAACTGGTTTCTGCCCAAAACTTAAATTAATGTCTTTCGCCTCCACATCGCCATTTAGCTGGGTAGTAAGTGTACCGGGATGATTGATTTCTGCAGCATTTAGCACACTTTCTATCCTTTGGTAAGAGGCCGTAGCCTGCGCAATTACATTGCTCATAAACCCAATTACCAAAATGGGGAATATGATAAGGGTTAAGTAGCTGCTAAAGGCTGTAAACTCTCCTAGCGACATTGAATTTGTAATTACAAAATGGCCACCCAGTACCAGAATACATAAGCCCGATAAATTGGCTGTAAAAACAATTATCGGAATAAGTGCCGCAAACATGCGAAGGATGGAAATCCCTAAATCTCTTGCTTTGGCATTTGCATCTAAAAACTTATTGTATTCTAAAGCCTGTGAGTTAATTACGCGAATTAATGCCGAACCTAAAATACTTTCGCTAATTACTTTGTTAAGCCAATCGATAACTTCCCTGCTCTTTTTAAAAAGTACTTTTACCTTGCTTAACACATAGAAAAATGCACCGCCAATAATGGGTACAATTGCAATTACACAAAGTGCCAGTTTCCAGTTAATCATCAGCAGCAGGATACTGGCCCCAACAATGAGAAAAATAGATGAACAGATGGAAACAATTGCCTGCGAAACAAACATTTTTATCGAATCGGCATCTGCGGTAAGGTTGGTGAGCAGTTTAGACGGGTTTGCCTGAATGATGTAGGCATGGCTTTGTCGCGAAATCTGATCAGATAACCTGGTTCTTAAATCTCTGACCACACGTTCAGAAGCATAGGTTTGTACAATACTCTGTAAATAGGTAAAGATAAAAACCAATACAATGGCAAGTGAAAACTGGAAAAGTATTGTTTGAAGGTTGAATGTTTTGTTGGTATAAGAATCGATACCGCTTGCAATAATTTTCGGTAAAAGTAAATTGATACCGTTACTTAGTAATGCAAAGAGGATCAGCATAAAAATTAAGCCCCTGTAATTTCCAAGCAAACTGAAAATACTTGGCTTTTTGGCTCCTTTGGTTTTTTCCATATCAATGAAGATACCTTAAATTGTAGATTCCAAATTTAGCCGAAAGAAATGATTAAATTAGAAAATAATGAATTAGAGAATGATTGAATTTTGAGTGAGTGAATGTTTTAGGGGGATTTTAATTAAATCAATCTTCCTTAGATTCAATCATCCACTCATTCAATCATTCAATAATTCAATCATTTATACTATTTGCTTTCTTTCAAAACCATATCAATGGTAATCGCTGTAGCCACAATCGCAACCTTTTGATTACTTTCGGCATAACTGGGATCGATAGAAACATTGTATTTATCGGCCGTAGTGAAAACTTCTTTCAAAGCGCCAGCCCATTTTTTGTTTATTTTGCCCATCTCAGCACCTACATTATTGGTGATGCTAAAATTCCAGGCCTTCCAATCGCCAGATATTTTGGCAATCTCCTCACCCGATGTTGGACTCGAAATGGTAAAAGTGGGTTTAAAGAACTTAAATTTTTGTTTGATAATACCCACTTCAACACCAAGCGGATCGGTAACAATTATTTTCGACATCCAGAACGTCCAGCCTCTGGTAATGGTGGCCTGCAACTGGTCGTTGGTATCGGTAATTTCTAATTTAAAAGGCATCATACGCTTATCAATCAATAAGGTTAAAGCCTTTTGCCAGCCAGAAATACGCTGCTTAATAATCCCGATCTGAGCACCCTGATCGTTATACACTTTGTACTCGTTTGCAAACTTTAAGAAGTTTACTTTCTCATCAATAAAATACTCGTCGCTTAAAAAAAATGGAGGAATCTGCTTGTTCATATTGTAGATTAATATTAGATAAGCCGCTAAAATATATAATTTTTTTTTACTGTAAGTTCTAATAAGGCGTATTCGCAGCACAAGCGCTCATTTTAAACGGGATGGCAGCGATATCCCCGATTTTTCATCGAGGATTTAGCGAACAGCCCGCCTACATTTTCCGATGAAAGACTACAGTACCCTTCCAAATGATTTAAAATCAATTTTGCAAACAAACATTGCTACCTTTGCAACAAAAGCCATTGAAGAAAATGGTTAAACCCAAAACACATGATTGAAATAGGAAAATACAACGAGTTAAGGATTTTAAGCAAAACAGAAGCCGGATTAAACTTAACCGATGGCGATAAACTGGTCATCCTGCCTTACCAATACGTTCCGAATGGCGTAGAAATTGGCGATAATATTACCGTTTTTGTTTTTGTACAAAAAGATGGCCGCTTAACAGGAACAACACAAAAAGCTTATGCCGAAGTAGGCGATTTTGCCTTTTTGAAAGTAGTATCTGATGGTGATGAAGGCGTATTTATGGATCTTGGTATCGATAAAGATGTTTATGTTCCAGATCGCGAACAAAAAAGGCCGATGCAAAAAGGCTATAAATATGTGGTTTACCTATACTTAGATGAAAGTAACGACCGCTTGCTGGCTTCTTCTAAACTTTACGATTTTGTTGAAGAAGATGGTTTCGATTTTGAAGAAGGTGATGAGGTGAGCCTGTTAATTACCGAAGAAACCGATCTTGGTTTCAATGCAATCATCAACAATACTTATATCGGTTTGCTTTACAATAACGAGGTTTTCGATAATATCCAACCGGGCGAAATGCGTAAAGGATGGATTAAGAAAATCCGTGTGGAAGGTAAAATTGATTTAACATTACAACCAAGTGGGTATGGCCATATTCTCGATTCGAAAGAAATGATGTTGAGAGAGCTGAAAAAAAGTGGTGGCGTAATTGAATTGGGCGATAAAAGTTCTCCTGAAGATATTTATCACCGCTTCCAGATCAGCAAAAGTGCATTTAAAAAAACCATTGGTTCGTTATACAAAGAGCGCCTGATTGTACTTTCTGACGATTCGATCAGATTGATTACAGACGAGGAAGCAGAATAAGTTAGCCACAGATCAAAAGGATAAACACAGATGTTATAAATAATTTAGCCACGGAAACACAGATTAACACGGAATAGTTTTGCGTGATTTCCGCGCCTCCGTGGCCAATATATAAATCGTCATTTCGACTGAAGCAAAGCGGAATGGAGAAATCTTATTTTATCGGTTGGTGTCACACCGACCGAAAGGGGCATACTCACCTCCAAATTGGATAAATATAATACAGTAGATAGATAATGTTGGTCGGTGTGACACCAACCAATAAGCAAAATAATTCAGCCACGGAAATACAGATTAACACGGAATAGTTTTCCGTGTCTCCGTAGCAAAAAACCTAATTCAAATTAAACTTATCGCTCTGAATTTTCACCGCATTAGAAGCTGAAACAATTGCCACAATCATAATCCCGATTACGATAGCTAATATAACCTGCAAAGTAGAATAAACTTTTGTGCCTGAAACAAAAACTTCTGAATCTTTAATCAATTCTTTACCAACGTTAGATTGTATTTTAATAAGCGCAGAGAGTTTGGCCAGGGTTTGGTTAGCCGCATTTTTGCCCATCGATTCATAAATACCCTTACCTTCTATGCCAACTGCATTCAGTATGCCCGACTCTACTTTTTGCTGAAAAACCAAAGCCTTTTTAAGCTCATTCAAAAAGCTTTTCTCCTGCTTCACCAATAAAGTAAGCTCGTATTTTTTAATCACCGAATCTATTTTCCGGTTGTGTTTATTCATTTTTGCAATCCCGGTTGAAAGTTGAACAACTGTATCGCCCAACAAAATTCCCTGAAGAATCTCATTCTTATAATACAGGTTTTCGGCAATAAAATATAAATCAGTTGCCGGCACAAGTCTGTCATTGTACATCGAAATAAAAGACTCATTAATTTTTTCTAAACTCTTATCTTCCAAAAAGCGGATTAACAGGGTGCAACACATGATGCAAAAAAGTAGGAAAGCGATTTTCAGTTTGTTTTTAAGACTAAAGGCAAATTTCATCATATAGTTGGTTAGTATTAAAATTCTTCGTGCTTGCATGCCACTTAACCATCGCCCCGAATTCATATCATGGAGTGTTTGCAGGATAAATGCTGAATAAATTCAGCATGACGATAGCGATTAAAAGTAATCTTCCTGTGCCGTTTTTGCGAATAACTGTGGAGCAAAGTTGACTAAATATAACTCTTTTTTAGCACGGGTTACCGCCGTATACAACCAGCGAAGAAAATCAAGATCAATCATTTCTTCAGTAAGATACCCCTGATCGGCAAAAACAGCATCCCATTGCCCACCCTGAGCCTTATGGCAGGTAACCGCATAGGCAAACTTAATTTGCAGGGCATTATAAAAAGGATCTGCTTTAATGGCCAGCATCCGCTGCCGCTTGTTGGCAATATGCTCATAATCTTCATTAAGCCCATCAAAAAGCTTTTTATTTTGTTCGTATGGGAGGTTCGCACTCTCTAAATTAAGCGTATCTAACATTACTTTACAGCTGATCTGCCCTGCAGCTGGGAAATCCATAAATTCCAACGTAGCATCGGCAAAGCGGAAACCGTAACGCTCCTCCTCCCCCCTCACACGGATTACTTTTGCCATATCGCCATTGGCAATAAAAGCAGTATCTTCATTATCAGGCAGCCAGAAATAATTGTTCCGTACCACCATAATCTGATCGCCGCCTGTTAACTCTTCTTCACGGTACAGCAACCTAGCCCTAATTTGTTGGTTGTATACATTGGCCGATTTATTGGAACGGCAAACCACAAGGGTATTTTCCATACCAAATTTGCGGTATGCATATTCCAATCCTTCAACCAAACGAGCACCAGGCATGTTATAAATATCAGTATAACTTTTGGTGAGGAATTTAGGCAAGGGATTTTCCGGGTTTTTCGCAATCTGGTTACGAAGCATGGTTGCATTAGCCAAAATACCCGATTTTTTCCCTTGTCGCACCACTTCTTTTAACTCTACAGATGATACCGTTAATGCAAATTTATCTTTCAGGTATTGCTCGTTCAGTGCCGGACTATCTAAACTGCCCACCGGAGGCAATTGTGCGGTATCACCTACAAAAAGCAAAAAGCAATTTTTGGTGTTGTACACAAACTCGAGCAAATCTCTCAGTATCGAAGAACCCGTTTCATTAAACTCATCAGCAATCATAGATGCCTCATCAATAATAAACAGTGTATTTTCTGCAAGATTTGGTGCCAGCTGAAACTGCATTTCTGGCGATGCTGCCGAACGTTTACGGTAAATCCTTTTGTGTATGGTGAGCGCCTTCCGGTACGAATACTGGCTCATTACTTTAGCCGCCCTACCTGTTGGTGCCAAAAGTTCGCTACGCAGGTTAAATTGTTTCAAAACCTTAACCAAAGCCGCTACAGAAGTAGTTTTACCGGTACCAGCGTAACCTTTTAGTACAAAACAGCGGTATTCATCATCCTGTTGCAAAAACACCGACATCCGCTCACAAAAAAGCAACTGCTCCTTAGTGGGTGTGTGTTCGTATGCTGAAGCGATAAGCTGACTTTTATCGATTATCATCTTTTGTGGTTAATTTTTTAAACAGTTAATCGGTTAATTGTAGATTACACATGAAATAATAAACTGAGTTTTGAGCACAGCCCTCAATTAATTAAACCGTATTGAAGCGGTATCTCACGATCTAGATTAACATTCGTTTTTTTGTAAATGTTTGATCGGGAATTTAGCGGAAAAACGGACAACCGTATCCGATTAGCAGTACAGTGCCTTTTCCAACAAATGCAATCGCTATGATTTATGCTTTCAGCCCTTTGCTCCTGGCTTATTACAAAAGTAACGTTTCAATGCGGTGTGCCATTACCATATTCTGTTTTTTGCTATAGCTAAAAATAGTAAAATGACCATCCTGAGAAGCCACTAAACCAATTGATTGTGGCTGATCATTAACAAACTGCGCAACAGAAAAATGCCTGGTGCCACCCAGCTGTCCGGGATATAAAATCTTATCCTCACCACCAACAATCGGCTCAGAAAAAGCAATCTGCTCTACGGTTGGTTTTCCTTTAGCGCGACCGATTTTCGCCCCGAATGCAATAAGATCAAACTCCTCATTAATAATTGTTGCACCATCAACAGCGGTTAAACCTGCTAAATGCTCAACCTCACGACGTACAGCACCCTGTGAAAAAATCTCGCTCTGGTTGCCATTTTGTTTCGCCAGGTTAGATAAACCGCAAAAAGGAGGCTCTACTAAATATTGTATCGGATGAATAATGGATTCTTCCCATTTCGTATCGCCCTTAGGTACAATTAACAAAGCTCCCCCACGGCCATGCGCACGCATTGAAACCGAAAACTGAATGAGAATATTGATGGGATCATTCCAGCTCGCCAAAACTGTAAGATCTAATAAGGCCTGTAAAATTGGCGGACAATCTTTGTTTGTACAGCTCCTATCGTCTACAATCCTGATCTGCTCTCCTTTCAATACCGCAACATTGGTAAACTTACCTATGCCGTAAATCCGACGGTGTTTAATTACGATTAATCCAGGTTCAGAAACATCTACAACAAAACAAAAGTTGGGTATATTTAAAGTTGTGCCCCAGATATAAAGTTCGCCGTCCTCTTCCCAAACGCCTAAATGTATTCCAGAACGTTCAATTCCGGGTGCTATTTTAGTTAAAGTATTGGCATTTAAAGCTAGCTTTTTTGCAAATCGCAAAGGTTTCGACGCTTGCTCGGGAGGTAAAAATGCAATCGAAATCCGTGGCGAATGCCCTTCTTCCTTGCGGAGGCTGCTCCAAAAAGCAACATCAATTATCGCTTCAATTATTTTCCTATCCGGTTGAGTAGCCAGATCTATCTCACCTTGTTCAATTGCATTTTTATGCAGCTTAACAAAATGTTGTTCAATAGTAGCCGCAATGGTGTTTGCAGCTTTATAGGTAGGCTTGTAACTCATGTTCCGAATTTAAGCCGAATATTTCGATTTTTGAATACCCTAAAGGTTTGATTTTGGTAAAAAAATACAGACAGTTTCACCACACATCTTCACAGATAAACACAGATATTTTTGAGGTTCATTTTACCGCAAAGCGCAGCGACAAGATTAAACACGAAGGTGCAAAGCACATAAAGTTTATTAAATAATTTGGGCGTATATCAATTCACTAAAATAAACTAAGGTGCTTTAAGTATAAATGTTCATTGGGCAATTAGTAAACAAAATGGCAAGGGATTATTTCTGTGAACTCGTGTTTCTGTGGCAAAAAACTAAAGCACTACAAGTCAAAACCAAAAAATTAAACCTCATCTTACAGTTAATCCTTAAAAAACTCTATTTTTGTTTCAATGAGTAACAATAGTCTCTTATTAGTTGATCCGAATTTTAAAGCCGATGCATCTGCAAACTGCCATTTATTATTAAAAATAACGAATGATAGCTTCTCTTATGCAATTGTAGGTAAGGATACCGAAGAAATTAATGTTATTTTCGATAAACAAGGTTGCGATGACGTTCAGCAAGAGCTAAAATCTGCATTTGAAACCGATAGTTACTTATCTTTATCCTATTCAGCTGTAAAAGCAGCCGTTCATACCTCAAATTTCATTTTTATTCCTGATGAATGGTTCGACGGTGAAAATTTAGCCGTTTACTCCAAATATTTAGGTACGGACGCAAAGGTGTACACAAAACATAATGACGAACTTGGCTTTAACACCATCTTTTGTTTAAACGAAAATGTGAAAGCCCATTTGCCCGAAGAAACCAACATTTTCCCACAATCAGAACCCTTGATGGTTTTATTTAACCATTTGGCTGATGAAGCTTTACTGATCGATTTTACAGCAGTATCTTTCAATGTATTGTATATAAAGGATAAAAAAGTTGTTTTCCAAAATCATTATGAATCAGAAAATGCCGAGGAATTTAATTATTTCCTTTTGTTGATGATCGAACAATTGGGTTTAACCGATACTATTCCGGTTTATTTACAAGGCATTATTAACGAAGATGATGAGCATTACAATTGCTTATTAAAATATTTTAATCAACTTTATTTCTTCCTTCCAGCCGGAAAACAGAATAGCGAACTATTGGCAGATATGCCAAAACACTATTTTAGCGGCCTGCTTGCTTTAGATTTATGCGAATAATTGGTGGCAAATTGAAGGGCATCCGTTTGCAGCCCCCTGCAAATTTACCTGTGCGCCCAACTACGGATATGGCAAAAGAAGCACTTTTCAATATCCTTAACAACAAATATGATTTCGAAACCTGTACCGTACTCGATTTGTTTTGCGGAACGGGAAATTTAACCTTCGAATTTGCCTCACGCGGCGCAGAAAGCATTTTATCCGTTGATATGGATTATGGTTGTGTAAACTGGGTTAAAAATACAGCCAAGCAACACCAGTTTAATCAAATCGATGTTCGCAAAGGCGATGTTTTTAAGTTATTAAAACAAATGACAGGCGCTTACGACCTGATTTTTGCCGACCCACCCTATAACATGCCAAACATCCCACAGATTCCGGTAATGGTGAAAGAGCAAAAACTACTTAAACCCGATGGCTTGTTGATTGTGGAACACCAAAGCAACATGAAACTGAACAGTCAGCCAGGTTATACCGAAACCAGGAAATACGGCAATTCTTCTTTTAGTTTTTTTGAGTATAGCGAGTAGCGAAGGTACTAAGCTTAACCTAAGCCAATATAATATTATTTTCTTCGTTAAAGGCGGGCATATTTGCATTAGGCGGCGTTTAGTCCTGATTTTCATTGCAATCAGACTAAAAATGGGCAGCCTGCTCCAGCCGCAATGCCAAAAATCACCTTAACGTTCTTAATTCCTTAATTGTTAAAACCAAACCAAAAAATTCAGTGTAAAACCGTGCTTCCGTGGCAAAAAAATTAACCCGCTTTGTGTCCTTCGTGTCTTTGTGGTAAATAATTCCGCTATAAAATATATATTTGAATCATGAAGATAGCGCTATTTCCAGGCTCATTTGATCCGATCACTATTGCTCACGTAAATATTTTACAACGTGCAACACCACTTTTCGATAAAATTGTAGTCGGTATCGGACTGAACAGTTCCAAACAGAATTTTTTAAGTGCAGAACAGCGTCTTCAAATATTACAGACTGTTTTTAGCGGTTATCAAAATATCGAAATTCAAACTTACGAAGGTTTAACAGTAGATTTCTGTAGAAAAATTGATGCCACTTACATGGTACGCGGCATCCGTTCGGCAGCAGATTTTGAATATGAAAGAGCCATCGCACAAATTAACCAAACCATGATGCCTGAAGTAGAAACCATTCTGCTTTTAAGTAAACCCGAATATTCGGCCATCAGCTCTACAATAGTACGCGATATTTTAAGAAACCATGGCGATGTAAGTCCATTTGTACCCAAAGAAGCACTTAGTTTTTTATAGAAATCAGACTCTTTATGCTCGTTCATTTTGGCAAAACGGAGAAACTGCTCAATTTTTATGAAGATGAGTTGGCAAGCTGTGATAATTGCAATGAGAAAACAGTAACCTATCGCATCATTCAGAAATATTACCAAATCAACGGTATTCCAATCCTTCCTGCCGAAAAATACACAGCAATGAGTTGCGATAGCTGTAACTTTAGCAACAATAACGTAATAAGTGAGAACGCTAAAGTGTATGAAAAGCTTTCAAAAACCCCATTGTACCTGTACACAGGCGCTGCAATTTTAACCGGCACTTTTTTATTCCTGATCATTGGCGCTATTTATACAGCAATTATTAAATAATCTGTAACAATACTTATTTAAGTTGTAGCCAAACGTTACGGCAGAGGATTCATTTAATTTTATTTCAATAAATCTGTAACGTTTTAATCAATCCGTTACCAATGGGTTATCATATTAAATGAAAGAAACAGAAAACATATTTATCAACCTGATTAATCAACACAAAGCGATTATACATAAAATTCCGAAAATGTATATGAACGGTGTTGAAGAACAACGTGATCTGTTTCAAGAAATCGTATTACAACTTTGGAAAGCGTATCCCACTTTTAAGGGTAACGCTAAATTTACCACTTGGATGTACCGCGTATGCTTAAATACGGCATTGATTTATTTTAAAAAGGATAAGAAAAAGATTGATAAAATACATTTAGACGAAAATATTGACATCATAGATGTAAACGACAGCGAAGGTAAAGAGGAGAAATTAGCCTATCTGTATACTGCAGTTCAAGAGTTAAATATGATCGAAAAGGCATTGATATTTCTTTTTCTCGAAAATCAATCCCATCGTGAAATTGCTGAAAACCTTGGCATCAGCGAAGTAAATGCAAGGGTTAAGCTAAACAGAACAAAAGAAAAATTACAATTCATTATAAAGAAAAACGGTTATGAATTTTGACGATATCAAAAACGAATGGAATGCTGAAAATCCTGAAGGGAACAACATTTCTAAAGATATGTTACAAATAAAACAGGCACATACTCCCGTTGATAGGATTAGGGGAAAGATGAAACATGAGTTTTTTTACCAGGTTATTGCTTTGGTTATCATGGCTTTCATTCCTTATCTTTTTAACTTTTCAGAAACGATGGTTCAGGTATTTTTAATGTTTTATGCCATTACCTGTGGTTTTACAGCATATTACTTTCTTAAATTTTACCGCTTTTATAAAAATTCTTACGATATGAGCCTGGATACACGCAAAAATATCCTGTGGTTTTACTATGAAATGAAATTGAATGTAGAACTTTATAAAGCCCTAACGTACATTATCGCCTTTATTGGGGTCGCATTGATAGCGGTATATCTTTTTATTGAAAAAGCTTCAATATTCATTAGGATTTTAAGCAAATTATCATCTGTTTATATTCTATTAAACTGCTTTGTTTCCATTTTAATTATTGGTGCAATTACCGAACTGTGGGCCTGGTATTATTACGGAAAACATTTAAAACAGGTAAAAAAAATAGTTGATGAACTAGATTATGAGTAATGTACCTCTAAGATTTTTAATCATAATTTCTGTTAAATCGTCAATTGCGAGAAACTTTTTCAGCCTACGAAGCAATCTTTATGGCAAGGATCACTAATGTGAAAGATTGCTTTCCTGGTTCCTCCTCGCCATGACCACCTTACTAACAGATCTATAAATGCGGATATAAATATCTTAAAAAGTTTCAACAAGTTTAATCTGGCAAAGTTAAGGTGATTTCCACCTGCTAAAAATAATTTCGGCAATACAATCTGTGCGAAGGAATAATTACAAGATCCCCCCGGCCCTCAACACATCCATTATTGATGGAAAAGTATTTTTAACTACCGGAGAAATGTGGTTTTTATCTAACCATACGGCTTCATCAATTCCCTCTTCCTTTTGTGGTATCAAATTAGGTTCACCTTTAACCTTCATTTTATACCAATTTGTTTTTTTAATTACCATTTTCGAACCGATTGGATAAACATGGTAAGTTTTACAAAGCTTTTCTTCCCGTTTAAAAACCCTGATCCCGCATTCTTCCTCTACTTCGCGAACAGCGGTTTCTTTCATTTTTTCACCTTCCTCCAACTTGCCTTTCGGCAAATCCCATTTTTTGTTTCTGAAAATAAAGAGGTAATTTCCGTTTGCACTTTCTACCAAACCACCCGCAGCTTTAATGATTGTGCAATCTTTTTTCAATTTTTTAAACGTTTCCTTAGGATTCTTTGTTAAAAAAATATAGCTTTTTTTTGACCCGTTCTTTAGTTTTTTGTAGAACATCTGCAAATCAAAATCCTGAAATTCAAGTTGTTGAATTTTTTCTTTTTGTTCGGGCAGAAAATCTGAGATAAATAAAGTGTTATCGTTGATATAAATTCTATAATTTCTCGGCATATATTTTTAAAAAGACATTAAAACGCGCTAAACTCAAATCAAATAATTCAATTGTATCATTCCAACACGAATAAATCTGAATGTTTGATTCCCCTAAAGTAGAAAAATTGTTGAGTTATTTACATGGTAAAAAAAAAGGTTACAACAATTAATGTTGTAACCTTATCTAAATTAACGCTCTCAATCAAAGATTGATGCAAGGCTCTCACCCCTTGCTTGGTACAAATATATAAATATTTTCTTGAAGAAGAAATGAATTTCAAAAATGTTATTGTTTAACTGCTCAATATTTATAATCAGTTGGAAAAGAATGGCGAATAATTCACTCAACGACAAATATTTTCATAATTTTAACCTTTTAATCTGCCATGCCAATACCTTCACTATCCGAAACAGATCTGGAAGCATACCAGATTGATCTTTCAAACCCAGAAAAATCAACAGGAGAACTCTTTATCAAATTAAATGGGCTTTATCAGCGATTTGCTGGCAATGAACAGTTGTTGGCAAATTTTGAGTATGCTTCAGCACTCAATAGTCTGGAAAACGATTACAGCTCCAAAAAAGAGCATTACAACAAAGAAATTGCCGAGCTTAAACGACAGTTTAAACAATTGGATAACCGCATTATTGCCGCAGAACAGAAGTTACGCCATGGCATTCCGGAAGATTTGATGGTGATGGATAAAATTATAGCAGAGCAGGAATCGATAGTAGAAGACCAGGAAAAACTCAACAATGCGGAATCTTTTATTGTGGAGCAGGTGCGCAAAATCGACATAGCACATGGAAAGGATTTGCAGAAACTGGAGCAACAACAAAATAACCGCAATACTCCTTTTCAAAGTAAGTTTTCTGCCTTTAATGAACAGATGAAACTTGCAGAAAAACGCATCACCTTAAAGGTAAGTGCATTTTCGTTAATTGCCATTATTGGTATTCCATTGGTTATAGATGCCATTTTCAGTTCGATCGGGATGCCTGCCCTTGGCAAAAACACCAATAACCTGATTTTAACACACTATATGTTTTTAATCAGCCTGATCCTTATTGAAGTATTTATGGCAGATAAAATAAGAAGCCGCATTTCTCGCATGCTATCCATTTCCTACCTTAAAGATTCAGTAAGCACACTTCAGAATTTACTGGCCGAAAACAGGAAACAGATTTTTAAAGTAGAATCTGATCATCACATTACGATAGCTGAATTTATAAAGCAGAACGCTGCAGAGTAGATCGATCTATAAAAAAATAGGGATTTAAAATCAGCTGATGCTGTTCCAAATCCCTATTAAAATACTAAGTTATAGCTATAAAGTAGCCATATCAATTACAAAGCGGTAACGAACATCCCCTTTTTCCATGCGTTCATAAGCATGGTGAATGTCTTTCATATCGATCATTTCGATATCAGAAACAATATTGTTTTCAGCACAAAAATCTAACATTCCCTGAGTTTCGGCAATTCCTCCGATACCCGATCCTGCAAGACTTTTTCTACCGCCCAATAAACTAAAAGCGGCAATTTCTGCTGGTTTTGGCGGTACACCCACACAGATATGTGTACCATTTGTTCTTAATAAAGAAAGGTACATGTTAAAATCGTGCTCTGCAGATACTGTATCCAAAATAAAATCGAAAGTACCTTTCGCAGCTTTAACCTGTTCAGGATCGGTGGTTACCACAAAATGATGTGCACCAAGCTTTTTAGCATCTTCTTCTTTTTTAGGTGAAGTACTCAATACAGTTACCTCAGCTCCAAATGCTACGCCAAATTTTACTGCCATATGGCCCAAACCACCTAAACCAAGTACGGCAAGCTTATGGCCTTTTCCTACTTTCCAGTGTCTTAACGGAGAGTAGGTAGTAATACCAGCACATAAAAGCGGTGCTACAGCAGCAAGATTTAATTTATCAGAAACATGAAGTACAAATTCTTCACGCACTACGATCGAATCAGAATATCCACCATAAGTAGGCGTTTTACCATCTCTCTCCAAACCGTTATAAGTCTGCGTATTGCCTTCTAAACAGTATTGTTCTAAATCCTGCTTACAGTTTTCGCAAACCTGGCAAGAATCTACCATACAACCTGTACCGGCAAGATCACCTACTTTGAATTTTTTAACATGATCTCCAACTTGAATAACCCGGCCTACAATCTCGTGTCCGGGAACCATCGGGAATATCCCAGGAAACCAGTCATTTTTAATCTGATGCAGATCTGAGTGACAAACGCCACAGAAAAGTATTTCAAATTGAACATCATGAGGACCTACTTCCCGGCGCTCAAAATTCCAGGGTGCAAGATCTGTTCCGGCATTTTGTGCCGCATATCCTTTTGTTGCTATCATAAAAATTTTATTTATTTAACCATAACAAATGTAATCAGCCCTTTGTTAGGAACGATTACACAAATCAAATAATTCATTGCAAAATTCAAACAACGGTATGGTATAAGTATGTTATTAAAGAGGACTAGATCAAAATATATCAGGAGAACAAGCCATGTGTAATTTCTTTTATAGCATCATCTGCGTAAAAAAAGATTGTAAACATCCCTTGGTCTTGGGTGATCACTAAAATATCTTCGCGTTTAATATGGTTCTCGTTGAGAAAAAGCGTAAGGCGTTCGTGCGAACTAAAATAATCGGATTTTAAAATTATCATAAATTAGTGATATCTCTTAAGACAGATCGAATTATTCATTGTTACAAACGGAACAATATGATAATTACAATATAATCTTTAGTGTTTTCAACACTTCCAATTCTTTATCCTCTTGATTTACAAGGAGTGGCAAGAAATAAGTTTTAGCATTCATCAGAATTTCCGATATTTGAAACATTTGAATGTTGAAATCGAATTATTTTCTACATTTTTTTTATGCCCTTTAAAACATTGGGGTTTAATAAACGTTATGACAAACACAAATAAATCTGTAATTTTGAACCATGTATAATAAAAGTGATATTGAATTAAAGGTAGCGGAATTTTTATTACAGATAAAAGCAATCAAATTACAACCAAATAACCCTTTTACATGGGCTTCGGGTTGGAAATCGCCAATTTATTGCGATAACAGAATTACCCTTTCTCATCCTCAGGTTAGAACATACATCCGCCAGAAACTGGCACAGGCCATTCAGGAAGAATTCGGTTCGGTTGATGTAATTGCAGGTGTTGCAACCGCTGGCATCCCTCAGGGCGTTTTGGTGGCTCAGGAACTGGGTTTACCATTTATCTATGTTAGAGCAAAAGCTAAAGAGCACGGTACCGGAAGTTTAATTGAAGGTGAAGTTGTAGAAGGCCAACGTGTGGTGGTTATTGAAGATTTAATTTCTACAGGTAAAAGTAGTTTACAAGCTGTTGAAGCTTTAAGAGCCGCTGGTTTATCTGTAGCCGGTTTAGCTGCAATTTTCACTTACGGTTTCGAAAAAGCAGACGAAAATTTTGCAGCTGCAAAATGCCGTTACTTAACTTTATCAAATTATGCTGCCTTAATCGATTACGCTGCAGAGCACAGCATTATTGCTAAAAACGACATGGAATTATTAGGCAAATGGCGCTTAAACCCTTCAGAATGGGGCCAGGGTCAGACTTTAAGTTCCCAGTCTTAAGTAAAACAAATCTATAAAAATATATAATGACTGTTATTGAAAGCACAGTAGAAGTTAATAAACCGGTTTCAGAGGTTTATACTTTTCTATCCAATATGAACAATCATCAGCAATTGATGCCAGAAAACATTTACAACTGGGAATCTACTGAAGATGATGCACGTTTTACCATTCAGAATATGGCAAAATTGGCCATTAAAATCTCTAACCGGGTAGAAAATGAAGAAATAACAGCAATTCCGAGCGAAAAAGCACCTTTCGATGTAGAATTAAAATGGACAGTTGCCGATAATGGAAATGGCAACACTACAGCAAAACACATCATTTCTGCAGATTTAAATATGATGATGAAAATGTTGGCCTCTGGCCCTTTACAAAAACTTGCTGATCATCAAACAGAAAAACTGAAAGAAATTTTAGGCTAAAGATTGGTTCTCAGATTAAACTGAATACATACATTGAAGACGAGTAAAAGCTCGTCTTTTTTTATGCGTAAAAATTCCATTGCTGTTCTTTTATCCGCATATTATTTTAATACCTTAGTTTTTGAATAACCTTTAAACTATGAACCTCAGATTTCTACAGGTAACTGCCTTAGTATTTGCCCTTATCCCTGTTTCACAAACATTTGCACAAACATCACTCACCGCATTAAAAACCGAATACTTGGTTAATCCTATCGGTTTGGATAATCCCAATCCACGTTTTACCTGGCAAATGAATGATAGCAGCCAGGGTGCAAAGCAAACTGCCTATCGTATTCTGGTTGATACCGATTCTACTTTACTTGTTAAAGCTGGCGGCAAACTTTGGAATACCGGTTGGGTAACTTCAGATAAAAATCTTGTTGTTTATTCTGGTCAATCACTAAAACCTTTTACTAAATATTATTGGAGGGTTGATATAGCCGATGGAAACAAAAAGAAATCCAATAAAATAGCGATTGCCAGTTTTGAAACAGGCATGATGAAAATGGAAAACTGGCAAGGGGCATGGATTTCCGATACTGAAAACACCAGGCTTAAACCAGCTCCCTATTTTAGAAATACCTTTAACACTACAAAAAAAATAAAATCGGCAAGGGCTTATATTGCAGCAGGCGGACTTTACGAACTATCGATCAACGGCAATAAAATTGGCAACCACCGTATGGATCCTATGTATACCCGTTACGATAGGAGAACATTGTACGTAACTTATGATGTGACCAACGCCATAAAATCTGGTAAAAATGCCGTTGGGGTATTATTAGGAAATGGATGGTACAACCACCAATCAACCGCTGTATGGTATTTTGACCGTGCCCCATGGCGCAACAGGCCTGCTTTTTGCCTCGATATACGCATTAGCTATGAAGATGGCACAACTGAAACCATAAAATCAGGCAAAGATTGGAAGACAGCACTCAGTCCGATTGTTTTTAACAGCATTTATACAGCCGAACATTACGACGCACGTTTAGAAAAATCAGGCTGGAATACACGTGGTTTTGATGATAAAGATTGGAAAGAAGTGATGTACCGCTCTGCCCCATCGAAAAATATTGTTGCACAGGCATTACACCCCATTCGAAATGTAGAAGAGATAGCCAGTAAAAGTTTAAGAAAGTTTAATGATACCACGTATCTTTTCGATTTGGGCAGAAATATTTCCGGAGTGAGTAAAATCACCGTAAATGGCCCGGCAGGAACTACAATAAAACTAAAACATGGCGAACGTTTATACCCCAACGGGCATGTAGATATTTCAAATATTGATGCTCATTATCGCCCCACCGATAATACAGATCCCTTTCAAACCGATATTTTGATTTTAAACGGAAAGGGTAAACAAAGTTTCATGCCGCATTTTAATTACAAGGGTTTTCAATATGTAGAAGTAACCAGTTCAGCGCCTATCGAATTAAAAAAAGAAGATTTAGTGGGTTATTTTATGCACAGCGATGTGCCGGTTGCTGGCGATGTTAAATCTTCTGAGCCGATTATTAACAAAATCTATTACGCCACCAACAATTCATACCTATCTAACCTTTTTGGCTACCCAACCGATTGCCCGCAGAGAGAGAAAAACGGCTGGACCGGCGACGCACAAATTGCCATAGAAACCGGACTATATGGCTTTGATGGCATCACCATTTATGAAAAATGGCTTGCCGATCACCGTGATGAACAACAGCCAAATGGTGTTTTACCATCTATTATTCCAACCGATGGCTGGGGCTACGAATGGGGCAATGGCCCCGACTGGACAAGCACAATTGCCATTATACCATGGAATATTTACCTGTTTTATGGCGACAAAAAATTACTTGCCGACTGTTACGAAAACATCAGAAAATATGTAAACCATATCGACGAAACCTATCCTACTGGCTTAACTACTTGGGGGTTGGGCGATTGGATTCCGGTCAAATCTAAATCCCCTGTCGAACTTACCTCTACCTGTTATTACTATGCTGATGTGGTTATTTTGGCTAAAGCAGCTAAAATTTTAGGCAAAAACGATGATTATGAAAAATACATGGCATTGGCCAAAAAAATTAAAGACGCCTTTAACACCAAATATTTAAATAAAGAAAAAGGAATTTATGCTTCCGGTGTGCAAACTGAGATGAGTGTGCCGCTTTATTGGAAAATCGTTCCAGAAGAATCAGTTGCTTTAGTTGCAGAAAATTTAGCTAAACGCGTAGAAGCCGATGAGTTTCATTTAGATGTTGGTTTATTGGGCACTAAAGCCATTTTAAATGCTTTAAGTGAAAACGGATACAGCGATATTGCCTATAAGGTTGCCGCTCAAAAAACATATCCAAGCTGGGGATGGTGGATGGAAAACGGAGCCACAACATTGTATGAAAACTGGCCAATTGATGCAAAATCAGATATCTCGATGAACCACATTATGTTTGGAGAAATTGGTGCCTGGTTATACAAATCACCAGGAGGAATTAAACCCGACGAAAAAGAGCCGGGCTTTAAACATGTAATTTTGAGCCCACACGTGATGGAAGGATTAAACGCTTTCGAAGCCAGCCATATTGGTCCTTATGGTAAAATTATCAGTTCGTGGAAGCGGATTAATAATGGAATTAGATACGATATCACTATCCCTGCTAATTCTACAGCCACAATTAATCTGCCACTTACGCGTGGCCTGAGTAACTATATAAATGGCAAGCCAAGCAATACCGGAAAATTAGATTTTGCCGCAGGGAAATATATAATAGAACAAAAAGCAGGTAAATAATCCAGACCTCGCAGGTTTTCGAAACCTGCGAGGTCTAAATCTAGGAATCAGTTGGCAGTTTATAGTTTTCATTTTGAGTTTTTTTGATCAAACAACCATGATAATAGATCATGAAACGAATTCAGGAAGACGCAAAGAGAAAATACCCGGTGGTTTTACAAGAATGTACTAATTTGTTCACTTTTATTTCCTTACGTAATCCGTCCTGCTGAACTTGTTTCAGCATCTTTGTAAAAAGTAATTTCATTGATTTATTTTGGAAATCAGGTTCCTGCACATTTAGGTTACGGTAGTCCTGCTATCCCTCCAAGTCCTCGCCCGATGGAAAATCGGGCTCCGGGCTTTCCGTTCTATCAGGTTTAATCAGCAATTTCTGTGCTTTTTGGCAACAATTTCTCACTTCGGGATAGATAACTGAGCTAAATACCGCGTTAGGGATTGTAAGGGTTCAGTGCCGATCCTTTATCGGTACCGGAGCGAAGCGCAGCCCTGTAAAGCCCCAATCAGTTGGAAGTTTACAGTTTTCAGTTTCAGTTTTTTGATCAAACAACCATGATAATAGATCGTGAAACGATATTCTGTGGTTTTATAAGAATGTATTAATTTATTCACTTTTATTGCCTTACCTAAATCCGTCCTGCTGAACTTGTTTCAGCATCTTTGTAAAAAGTAATTTCATTGATTTTATTTTGGAAATCAGGTTCCTGCACATTTAGGTTCCGGTAGTCCTGCTATCCCTCCAAGTCCTCGCCCGATGGAAAAATCGGTCTCCGGGCTTTCCGTTCTATCAGGTTTAATCAGCAATTTCAGTGCTTTTTGGCAACAATTTCTCACCGCGGGATAGATAACTGAGCTAAATACCGCGTTAGGGATTGTAAGGGTTCAGTGCCGATCCTTCATCGGTACCGGAGCGAAGCGCAGCCCTGCAAAGCCCGCCCCTTTCCCGATTTTTCATCGGGATGGGGAACGCCCAAATCAATTAGCAGTTTATAGTTTTCAATTGGCAGTTTTCATTTAGCAGTTTAAGTTTTCAGTTGCAATTAATTAATTGACACCTCCCAGTCTCCATTAAAACAAAACAATTAAACCATGCACGACAAATTTTCAGTATAAAACACTAATTATCAGTAAATTAGTCATAAAAAATTCAAACTTACCGACAAAATTTCCGATTTAAAAATCTAAATCAATATGGCATTTGTTTTGACTTAAAAGCAAATATGAACTTCAACAATTTTACCATAAAAGCCCAGGAAGCAGTTCAACAGGCTTCTGAAATAGCCCAAGGCAATCAGCAACAGGCTATTGAAACGGCACACCTGCTTAAAGGTTTGCTTACTGTTGATGAAAACGTGGTTTCTTATGTTTTAAAGAAACTGAACGTTAACCTTAATTCCTTAAATCAGAATCTTGATGCAGAGATTGCCAAATTCCCTAAAGTGAGTGGAAGCAATGTCTATCTGTCATCAAATGCCAATAGCGTTTTACAGAAAGCGCAAACGTTTTTAAAAGAATTTAAAGATGAATTTGTATCAGTAGAACACCTGTTATTGGGTATTCTTACCGTTAACGACAGCACTTCCAAGTTATTAAAAGAGCAAGGTGTTAACGAAAAAGACCTTAAGAAAGCCGTTGTAGAATTGCGTGGCGATAACCGCGTAACCGATCAGAATGCCGAAGCTACTTACCAGGCTTTAAGCAAATATGCCAGGAATTTAAACGAATATGCAGAAAGCGGAAAACTCGATCCAGTTATCGGCCGTGATGAAGAAATCCGCCGCGTAATCCAAATATTATCCCGTAGAACTAAAAACAACCCTATTTTAATCGGTGAACCAGGTGTAGGTAAAACCGCCATTGCCGAAGGGATTGCTTTTAGAATTATAAAAGGCGATGTGCCTGAAAATTTAAAAAGCAAAGTGGTTTATTCACTAGATATGGGCTCACTTATTGCCGGTGCAAAATACAAAGGCGAGTTTGAAGAACGTTTAAAAGCTGTTGTTAAAGAGGTTACCCAAAGTGATGGCGACATTATTTTGTTTATTGATGAGATACACACTTTAGTAGGTGCTGGTGGTGGCGAAGGCGCAATGGATGCCGCAAACATTTTAAAACCTGCCCTTGCCCGTGGAGAATTACGTGCAATTGGTGCGACAACTTTAGACGAATACCAAAAATATTTAGAAAAAGATAAAGCATTGGAGCGTCGTTTCCAAAAAGTAATGGTGGAAGAACCAGATACCCAGGATGCAATTTCTATCCTTCGTGGATTAAAAGAGCGTTACGAAACACACCATAAAGTAAGAATTAAAGATGAAGCAATTATTGCAGCTGTAGAAATGAGTCAGCGCTACATTTCAGACCGTTTTTTACCAGATAAGGCCATTGATTTAATGGACGAGGCAGCATCAAAATTGCGCATGGAAATGGACAGTGTGCCAGAGCATGTGGATGCTTTAGACCGCGAGATTATGCGTTTGGAAATTGAACGTGAAGCCATTAAACGTGAAAAAGACGATAGAAAAGTTAAAGAGCTATCAGAAGAAATTGCAAATTTATCAGCAGAGCGCGATGAATTTAAAGCAAAATGGCAAGGCGAAAAAGATTTGGTAGATGCTGTAAATACGCACTTAGAGCAGATAGAACACTACAAATTAGAAGCCGAACAGGCAGAACGTGCCGGAGATTATGGCAAAGTTGCCGAAATCCGTTACGGAAAAATTAAAGAGGCACAAGATAAAGTTAAAAAACTTAAAGCCGATTTAGAAAGTCAGCAAACGGATAGCCGAATGCTTAAAGAGGAAGTTACTGCCGATGATATTGCCGGTGTGGTTGGCCGTTGGACGGGGATTCCGGTTACAAAACTTATTGCAAGTGAAAGGGAAAAACTGCTCCATTTAGAACAAGAGTTACACCAACGCGTAGCCGGGCAAGATGAAGCCATCGAAGCCATTTCTGATGCCATCCGCCGTTCTCGTGCAGGTTTACAGGATAAACGTAAACCAATTGGTTCTTTCATTTTCTTAGGTACAACAGGTGTAGGAAAAACGGAATTGGCAAAAGCATTGGCCGAATTTTTATTCAACGATGAAAATGCCCTCACCCGGATTGATATGAGTGAATACCAGGAGCGCCATGCCGTGTCGCGTTTAATTGGTGCGCCTCCGGGATATGTAGGCTACGATGAAGGTGGACAGTTAACCGAAGCAGTTAGACGCAAACCTTATTCGGTTGTATTGCTTGATGAAATTGAAAAAGCACATCCGGATGTATTTAACATTTTGCTGCAGGTTTTGGATGATGGACGTTTAACCGATAATAAAGGTAGAACAGTGAATTTTAAAAATACCATCATCATCATGACCTCTAACATTGGTGCGCATTTAATACAAGATAATTTTAAAGATTTAAGTGATGAAAACCGTGATGAGGTAATTGCTAAAACCAAAAATGAATTGTTCGAGGTATTAAAGCAAACCATTCGTCCGGAGTTTTTGAACAGGATTGATGAGCTGATTATGTTTACCCCGTTAAACCGAAGTGAAATTAGAAATATTGTAAGCTTACAGTTTAAACAGGTACAACAAACCCTGGCCGAAATGGGTATAGAAATGGATGCCAGTGAGGAAGCTTTAGATTGGCTGGCGCAATTGGGTTACGATCCTCAGTTTGGTGCCAGACCGCTGAAAAGGGTTATCCAAAAAAGAATCTTAAATGAGCTATCAAAAGAGATACTGGCAGGAAAGATAGATAAAGACAGCAAAATTAAGTTGGATATGTTCGATCATAATTTTGTTTTCCTGAACCAAAATGCTGGTTAAAATGTACCGATCAAAAACCGTCCCGACTACATTGGGGCGGTTTTTTCTTGTTTAAAAAACACCTTTTAAATCAACTAATATAACCGTTCATTTTCTTGCTTTTTGTTTCAATAATGGTTATTATTGATTACACACAAAAACACAAATAAAATGAAACCTAAATTAATCATCATGGCACTGCTATGCGCCGTCAGTTGGCGCTGTTATGCCCAAACTGAAAAAGGAACCGGCTTTGCTGGTTTGAGTTTAAGTTTTGGAACTTCTAAACAGAACAACTCCTCACCAAGCTTAAACACTTTTACTGCAACACCCAGAGGAGGTTACTTTTTGGCCAATAATTTTGCTATAGGCCTGGAGATCCCTTTAAATCTTTCCAAACTACGTGGCGAAAGTTATATTTCCTGGGATGAAGAAGATGGAAGATACGAAGATCGCTATGGTCCAAAAGAATTTAGCTTCGGCATCTCTCCATTCATACGCAGATATGTCGACGTGAAAGAACGTTTCAAGTTTTTTGTACAGGCTAATTTGCTCCTCCAGATTAATACATTCAATAGAATTGACGATGAAGGTTATCTTATCCGTACCGATGCTCGTGCAAAAGGCTTTGGGGCAAGCTTAAGTCCAGGTTTTGCCTATATGCTTACTAACGATTCCAGTATCGAGTTTTCGTTTCCAATTTTAAGCTTCTTCCACCAAAATTATTATGCCGAAGAATCATTGTACAACTTCGACAAGAAAAATAACCTGAGGTTGGCACTCGATAACTTTACCCCTACCTTCACCATCAATATTCACTTCTAATTTTTGATCGAATGAGAAAAATATTCAATCTGCTAAGCTTAAGAATTTTAAGCTTAGTGCTGCTCTTCACTTACATATGTAATGTGAAAGCCCAAACAACAGAAAGCACTGAAATAAAATATTATAAAAGTATTTTTTCCGAAGAAAATGGGAAGCCAGAGACAATTGGCAATAAAAAAATAGAGTACTATCGAAGCATCTTCCCGGAAGAGAACGGAAAGATTAAATCTATCGGAGATAAGAAATTCGAATACTATAAAAGTATTTTCCCCGAAGAGAACGGAAAGATTAAATCTATCGGAGATAAGAAATTCGAATACTATAAAAGTATTTTCCCTGAGGAAAATGGTAAAGTGAAATCTATCGGGGATAAGAAAATTGAATACTACAAAAGCATCTTCCCCGAAGAAAATGGAAAAATCAAGACAATTGGCCAGGTAGAAATACAATACTACAAGAGCATTTTTGAAGAAGATAATGGAAAGATTAAATCGATAGGTGGCGCACAGATCGAATACAACAGAAGTATTTTCCCCGAAGAAAACGGAAAGATTAAATCAATTACCGGAAATATAGGAGGCGATTGTAACTCCACTCCTCTTGAAATGTACTATTTTATTCTGAGCGAAAACGCTAAATAGTACACAAATAAGTCTTATTATTACTTAAAACCGATCTAATAAAACAGATTGGTTTTATTTTTTATTGCTGATAATCAATAACTTAACAAAAACACAACTAAAGCAATAGTTAATATCATTTTTTTATTTTATCATTGGATACACAAAAAACACAAATGAAAATGAAAAAACAATTATTGGTTACGGCTATGGCCGTGGGTATCTCCCTATGCGGTTTCGCGCAAACAAAAGGAACAAACGCTTTAAGCTTTGGTATTAACTCTACCACAAACAAAAATACTGGTGCAAATTACGAAAACAAGTACCAAAATAATAGCTTCAGCCTTGGATATGGCTATTTCTTTAAAGATAATGATAAGCTTGGATTAGATTTAACCTATGGTTTAAATAAATATAATACGAACGATAATGTAAAGCAAGAGCAAAAAAGTTATGGCGGCAATTTAAGTTATCAGCATTATTTCCCATTGGTAAAAACCCTGTTTGCATATGCTGGAGGAAGAGCCGGTTACACACACAGTGAAAACAATAATTTACCTGAAAGCTATTCGCAATACAGCTCAACCAGTAACCAATATAATGTAGGTGCATATGGAGGTATTACCTGGTTTCTATCAAAAAGATTTGCGTTAGAAACCAGTTTATTAACAGCAGACATTGTGTATGCTAAAAACGAAATAAACGAAACAAATAATGCCAACGTGATCACCAAAACCGAAACCACCTCATTCAATTTAAGCAGTCAAGGATTCATCAACAACCTTGGCTTTAAGATTTATATCCTTTTTTAACTCCTCAACAGTCAAAATTGTGGCCCATCTTTATAAAAAGAATGGGCTTTTTTATTTCTTTTTCGTTTCTATGTTAGGCAATAAACCTGTTAACAAGCCGATTAATGGCAGAAACGCACAAATGTTAAATACATATTCAATACTTGTAGAATCGGCCAGTTTCCCTAATAATGCCGACCCTATGCCGCCCATACCAAAGGCAAAGCCGAAAAATAGTCCTGCCACTAATCCTACCTTCCCTGGGATTAATTCCTGTGCATACACTAAAATTGCAGAGAATGCCGATGCCAAAATCATTCCTATTGGAACAATCAATACCCCTACCCAAAACAGGCTTGCATGTGGCAACAATAATGCGAATGGTGCAGTACCTAAAATAGATGCCCAGATTACATATTTCCTTCCTATTTTATCTCCAATTGGTCCGCCGAGCAATGTTCCGGCTGCTACCGAAAACAAAAATACAAACAGGTAGATCTGCGAAGTTTGTACCGAAACGTGAAATTTATCAATCAGGTAAAAAGTGAAATAATTGGTTAAACTGGCCATGTAAAAGTATTTCGAAAAAATAAGCAAGAGCAAAATACATACAGAAAAAATCACTTTTTGTCTCGAAAACTGACTCACAACCGCTTGTATGTTTACCTTTTTACTTCTTGAAAGCATAAAACCCTTATACCAGTTGCCCACATAAGTAAGAATGATAATGGCCAGCAATGCGATGACCGAAAACCAGATTACGCTGAACTGCCCGTAAGGAACTATAATCCAAGCCGCTAACAAAGGCCCTAAAGAGCTGCCTGCATTACCGCCCAGCTGAAAAACGGATTGTGCCAATCCCCGCTTCCCTCCGGAGGCCGCATGTGCCATCCGTGATGCTTCAGGATGAAAAATGGAAGAACCTATGCCTATAAAACACACAGAAAGCAGTATTGTGTAAAAATGGGTTGATTGCGAAAGCGAAATTAATCCGATCAGGGTAAAACCCATTCCAATGGCCAACGAAAATGGCTGAGGTTTTTTATCAGTCTATAAACCTACAAATGGCTGTAACAGCGATGCAGCCAGTTGAAAGGTAAGCGTTATTAAACCAATTTGCGAAAAACTTAAATGATAACTCGTTTTAATGATGGGGTAAATTGCAGGAATTAACGATTGAATCGTATCATTTAACAGGTGCGAAAAACTTAAAGCAAAAAGTATCGGAAAAACGGTTTTTTCAATAATGGAGGTGGTAGATGTAGGCTCATTCATAAAATCGGTATACTAATACCATCAAAAGTAGCAATTATAAATTCTTAAACCTTGCGCCTTGTCCTTGCAAAAACCAAACATTTTTATAACGTTGCGGTTTAATAACTATGGAAAAGAATAGAAAAATTGTTGGTTTATGTGGAAGTTTAAGAAAAGGCTCCTATAACGCAATGTTACTTAAAGTTGCAGGTAGCTTGATTCCTGAAGGTATCGATTTCGAAATTGTAGCTTATCATGATATCCCTGTTTATAATGCTGATGAAGATTTACCTGAAGTTGAAGAACGACCAGCAAGCGTAGTAAAATTTAGAGCAGCTTTAGCAGGTGCCGATGCCTTTATTATTGTTTCGCCTGAATACAACTATTCTATCCCAGGCGGATTAAAAAACGCCATTGATTGGGCAAGCCGTGGAAAAGACTCACCACTAATGCATAAACCTGTGGCTTTAATGGGTGCAACACAGGGCATGTGGGGAACGGTAAGAATGCAGGCCGCTTTTCTGCCCGTTTTTACTTTCTTAAATATGAACCCTGTTTTACAACCAGAAGTTTTGATTGCGCAAGCACAAAATAAATTTGATGCAGAAGGAAACCTAACAGATGAGAAAACCATCAGCATCATTAAAAAGAAAATTGAAAATTTAATTTCAGCATCAAAAGTTTAATAATACCTAAAGAAACTTTCCTTAAAACCTGCCAATTCTGCTACAAATAAATCTGACATTTATACAAAAAAAGTCAGATTGTCAATCTGTCATGCTTAAAAAATTAATCGATCGATTGATTTTTAGTCACACGAAAATAATATTGACTTAACATTAAATTTACATCTGTTTGTGAGTGAAGCAGTTGTCCAAAAACTGATTTTTTAATGACCTAAGCAATGTTTTTTGGCACAAGTGTTGACTTTTAGGCGAACATAGTCAGACATTAAATTTACAAAATTGACTATATTTTAATAACAAATAAATAATAAAAAAGATGAAAAAACTATTATTATCTTTAGTAGCAGTAGCAGGTTTAGTTTATGGTGCACAAGCACAAACTGAAAAAGGAAATTTTATGTTAGGTGGTAACGTAGGTGTAAATTCGACAAAAGTTGACGGCGCTCCAAAAGCAGATTTCAGCTTTACAGTATTACCAAGTGTTGGTTATTTTATCAGCAACAATTTTGCAATCGGTACAGGTGTAGGTTACGAATACAATAAAACAGTTAGCGAAAAAACACAAGATGGTGCTTTTAAAGTTGCTCCTTTCGGTCGTTACTATGTTGGTTTATCAGATCAATTTAAATTTTTCGGCCAATTATCTGTTCCATTGGCTTTCGGGCAGTTAAAAGCAACAGATGCTAATGGCGATAACTCAGTAAAATTGGGAACTACAACTAAAATCGGTGTAGAAGTTGCTCCAGGTTTTGCTTTCTTTCCAACTAAAAAAATCGGTATCGAACTTTCAGTTAAAGGTTTAAGTTATGAAAACTACACTATTAAAGCTGAAGGAACAGGTGCTAAATTAAAAACAAACAGTTTTGGCTTAAATGCTGATACTTTTGCACCAAGATTAGGTGTACAGTTCTACTTTTAATTAAGTCTATCCAATAGAAAAACTTAATAAATGACTTTTTTTCAAAAGGCGTCCCGGTTATTCCAATCGGGACGCTTTTTGTTTATTTCTTTTCTCTGATGGCTTTAAATTCCGATCCATCTTTCCATTTAGGGTAAGAATCTTCATTGCTGATGCGGTAACCCAAATCGAAAAGCATCCTAACATCTGCTATAATGCCAGATAAATCCCATGTTTTAGCATCAAAATTATCCTGAGGAGAATGGTAACGGAATTTGGTAAAATCTGCAACCTGTTTTAATCCCCATGCCCTTCCGTTTTTAATGTTGTCTACTCCCGAACCTGTAAACAGCGACGGCACACCAACCTTGGCCAGGTTAAAATGATCTGATCGGTAATACAAACCTGATGACGGAACAGGATCTGGCACAATAACCCTCCCCTGCTTTTTAGCAGCCTCTGCTGCATAATCTTCCAGTTCAGACTGGCCGAAACCATATACTACAATATCTTTGGTTTTACCGGCAATGCCCATCATATCCATATTAATATTGGCAACAGTTTTTGCCAAAGGAAAGGCAGGATGCTTGGCATAATATTCAGACCCTAATAAACCTTGCTCTTCAGCAGTGTATGAAATAAATAAAATCGTTCTGCCCGGAGCTTTAGGTAATTTTTTAAAGGCTGAAGCAATTTCAAAAAGAGATGCCACGCCTGTTGCATTATCAACCGCTCCATTATAAATCGAATCGCCCTGTATTTTTTCTCCCACGCCTAAATGGTCCCAGTGGGCCGAATAAATAATGGCCTCATCTTTACGTTTGTCGCCCGGTATTTTTGCCAGCACATTATAGGTAACCGATTTTTTAATGGTATTTTTAACTTTTAATGAGGTAGTGATACCCAAATCAACAGCTTTAAAACCTTTTTTACGGGCATTTAAAGCCAGCTCATCAAATGATTTGCCATCCATTGCGAACAACTGTTTTGCCTTATCCAAAGTAATCCAACCTTCCACAATACTTCGGTTCATACCGTTATCCTCGCTTTGCAGGGTAAGTTTAGATTTCGACCATCCGCTACGTACAACAGTCCAGGGGTAGGCGGCAGGTTCAGTATCGTGCACAATGATAATTCCGGCAGCACCTTGCCTTGCGGCTTCTTCAAACTTATATGTCCAACGGCCGTAATAAGTCATATTTTTACCCTTAAACAGAGTAGAATCTGCAAATCCAGGGTCATTTATCAACACCACAACAGTTTTTCCTTTCACATCAAGGTTGGCATAATCGTTCCAACCATATTCGGGTGCAACAATGCCATACCCAGCAAAAACCAGTGGCGAATTATTTATGCTCACTTCATTTTGTACACGCCTTGTTCCGGCAACAAAATCGGTTAAGTAATTTAGCACCAAAGAACTTGTTTTTCCCTTAAATAGCATTTTATCTTCAGGTACAGATTTAATTTCAACCATCGGTACTTCCTGAAAAAAACGCTTTCCATTACCAGGTTCCAAGCCCAATTTTTCGAACTGTGCCTTTAAATAATTAATGGTTTTGGTTTCGCCAACAGTAAAGGGTTTTCTTCCTTCCAAACTATCCGCAGCAATAACAGCTAAATATTGGGTTAAACTAGAATCATTTATGGCTTTTATCGCCAAAGAATCAGGAACGTTTTCTGTACTTTGGATATTTTGCCTGCAAGCACTTAAAAAAAGGAGTGCAGAGGTAGAAAGTAGTAGGAGTTTTTTCATTTATACAACTTAGTTTCTAATGATTGGTATGATTTGTTGAAAAATACGAAGAAAATGCTAAAAGGATGCAGGTTTAGTTAAACGACTGGCATTTATCAACTATAAGCCTACAATAATAATTTTGCTGGGGTCTCCATCAAATTTCAAGAAAAATGTTTGGATTAGATAATTGTAGTATTAACTATATATTAGTGTATATTAGTAGATACTATTGCCTTTAAGCAAAATCATCCTACATTATTTTTACGATTTAAAATTATATTTTATACAACATGCCTACACCTTAACCTGCAACAAAATGACGCTCAACCAATTATTTGCAAAAGTTGCTTTAGCCCAGGGCAAAAAACTTTCCGGTGGCATTCATTACGCTAACCCAAGTTTAAATACAGTAGAGAATTTACGAAGATTTTTAAACAACCCCACCAATGGATTTAAATATAACAAAGCTAAGTTTAGGTAATCTATTACTGGTCTTACTTACCTTAAGCTGTATAAATCGAAACAATGATAAATCTGAGGCGCTGGCTAAAACGAAAACAGATACCTGTAAGCTAAATGTAGAAAAAGCAGCTCAAATTGGAGAAGACATTAAATGTATAAACTGTCACACCCAGAGAGATAAAAGAATTACACCTGATTTGCTTACCATGAAAGAGGTTTCTGGCATGGATAGTTTAAAATTAAGAGATTTTTTGTTCATCATTAAGCATAAAAAGAACCTTAGTTTATATAAAGATGCTCCGATTACAAAACAACGGCTTAAAAAAATTGATAGTCTATCAGATTGTGATCGTAAAAACCTGATCCATTACATTAAAGAATATAACCGGCCACATTTGTATATATTAAGAACACCTGAAGATGCTTCGAATACAATACCTGAAAAATAAACGAAAGTTATAAATCCCCATACCAATGGTTTCAAATATAATAAGGCTAAGTTTAGGTAGTTTGTTAATTATCTCATTTATAATTGGCTGCACAGGTAAAAATAATAAAGAAGCAGCTACTAAAAATCGTGCTAAAATGTTAGTCGATACTTGCGATGCTCTTTACCTAGCTAAAGGAAGTGACCTTGAATTTAACATTGGCTGCAGAAGCTGTCATGTAGAGCAAGAAAAAAGATATTACCCCAAAGTACCTTCTTACTTTGAGCTATCAAAAATGGACAGCCTTAAATTAAGAGACTTTATCTTTATTAGCAAACATAAAGGATATTTCAAAAGTGAGCGATTTTTAAGTAATAAAATTAAAACTTTAGATAGTCTATCAGATTGTGACCGGAAAAACCTGATCCATTATATAAAAGAATATAATCGGCCACAAGCTTTACCTACTAAGTTAGATACAAACCTTACTTACAGCATCTCCAAAGAATAATTTTGAACAAATTGGTTATGGATTTAAATATAACAAAGCTAAGTTTAGGTAATACCTAACCCTTACAAGAAGTATATATAATTTAACTATTTCTTAATTAATTTAAATTTTTTCAATTGCTGTCCGTTTTTATTAATAACACCAACATAAACACCTGTAGATAATGCATTGAGGGCAAATTTATTAGAACTTGTTGCCTTTTCTTCGAAAACCTTCTGCCCCAAAATGTTAAAAATAGCCAGACTATAATCTTCGAATGATCCACTCAGAATGGTTAAATAATCGGCTACTGGATTGGGAAAGAAAGCAAATTGATCTTCTTTAAGGTAAACCACCGAAACAAGATCGCTTTGCACCTGTCCACTGGCCGTTTCGAATGTAACCCGATAAAACTGTATTCCCGCTTTTGGTTTATCATCAAAAACAGCATATTCCAATTGATTTTGAACAGGTTTAGTCTGTTGTAAAGGTGTAAACGTATTTACGCCAGTCTGTTTTTCCCAAATGATATTTTTTAAATCCAACGTGGTTCCAATACTCAAATCAAGTCTGATTTTATCTTCAATAACCGAAGCCGACAAACTTTTAACATAACAGGCAATTCCTTGTTGGGTATAATCGATGGTATAGCTTTTTAACCCTGTAAACCCCGTACCGTTGGCGGCCACGGCAAAATACTTTCCCGAAATTTTATTAATATCCAGCTTCACAAGGGTATCTGTAAGGTTTAAAACCGGCGTAAGTACCTTATCCACCACGTTATAGAGTGTATAATCTTTGGCACCAGGCTGTGGATTCCAATTTAGCACAATACCATCCTTACAAGCATACCCTACCTTTAATAATCTTGGGTTAGAAATCACAAAGGTTTGACTCATGATTACATTGCTTTCTACTTCCATTTTTACCATCGCTTTCGAAAACAAATCAGGCGCAACCCAATTATAAAAACCCTTGCTTAAATCCACTCCCGATGCTATTAATTCCCAGGAAGTTCCATCATTATAACTTACAGACAAGTTTCCGCTTTTGCTTGAATAATTATTTTCCCACCGGATGTAATTTCCTTCATTGGCAAAAAAGTATTCATCTTTTTCCGGGCTCACGAAAGAGAAAGTATTCTTCATTTTATAACGGTAAGCCAATGCAAAACGCTGATTGTTGCCAGTTGCAATCCTGTTTCCCTTAACATGAACCTGGTACACACCTGGGTTTGGGTTTTCCACGCTGATCTGCTGAATAGTATTAATTACATCCGCTTTTCTAACCGCAGGCTTTGAAAGGGAATCTAAATTAGCGAAACTGCTTAAAACCCACGGTAGGGTTACACTTCCTGATGGGCTTTGGAGACTTAAATCCAATCCATTAACCAAACTTTGTGCGGCATTTACAGTTGCCGGAGGATCATTCCAGGTAATGGTAAGCTTAGCTTCGGTTACATTGGCAGGAATAGTTAAAGGAATTACCAGATCCTGGTTTTTGGCAACCTCATACCTTGCAACCCGGTTTTCATCTAAAGTTTTTAACGATTGGGTTACATTTAATTTCCCATAGCCGTACACAAAATCAACTTGTGGCGTTCCCAAATCATCAGCAGAATTGATCAGTGTTGCCCTTATTAATGGTGCAGAAGCAGCTTTTTTATATTTTTGTTGGTAAAATTGTTCCAGTAAAGCAACTGATCCACTCGTAATTGCGGCCGAGCCTGAGGTTCCATCTTCGCCTAAAGCAACAAGCTCGGGCTTTACGCGGCCATCATAAGCCGGGCCTTTGCTGCTCAAACTCTCAGATACATCTTCCCTGCTAATGCCCCCAATAACCAATAGGTTTTTGGCCTGTTTAAAATTACCGGTGAGGTTAGCCCTTGAGTTAATCTTCTGATAAAAGCCAACTGAGGGCGTGGTTGTTCCTTTATTTCCGGCAGAAAATACATGGATCATCGTATCCGTTTCATAAATCTGCTTATCGTAAGCAGCGGCTTCCATGCCATAATCGTTATCAATATCAGTACCATAAGAATGGTTTTGGACACTGATTTTAAGCGTGTTTAAATCAGCAGCTAAATCGGGCATGAGGTTAGAAAAATCAGAAAATGCAAGTCTAGCTTTAGGTGCAGCCCCTAACCCCCTGATAAACGAATTGCCATTGCCTAATGCCAGCGTGGCCATTGTGGTGGCATGGCTGGTAGGTGTTTTACCTATAATTGCTCCTGGTACGGTTTTCCCAAGTAAATCAAGATCGGTTGCATCGTACATTCCCTCCTTAAAAGAAACATTGATTCCGTTGCCATCAATACCTGGAAAAAGAATATGGGCGTTAGAAATCTGATTTAAACTCAAATCCAGCCCATTAATAACCACCTCTGTTTTGGCAACCGGCAGTGTATCCGCATATAATATACCATCACTTTCCAGCACCAACAGTAAATCCGATGGCAAAATATCAACTGTTACTATATTATTAGCATAATCTATTGCTTTAACATTAAGGTTTTTAGCGGCAACTGTTAATTCATTTGTGTTTTTAAAAGAAAGCCTTACCCGAACGGAATCACTCTTTTTTGTTGCATTGTTCAGCACTTTCATTAACCGATCACTGGCTTTCCAAAGGGCATTAGCCTGTTGCTGATCAATTACATTTTTGGATAGGTTGGAAACAGCTGATTTTTCGACAATAAAATAATCGCTGGCAAGCTTCTTTTTTGGGTGCAATAACTCAATTTCCCGGGTTGTTAAGCTACGGTTAAACCGAACTAAAACCAACGAATCGGCTGGTGATTTTTGAAAATTAACACCTTTTGAAATATATTTTTCAAAATATTTTTCTATTCCAGCAGGTTGTACCTGTGCGTTTAAACCAAAAGCAGACAGACAAAAGAATAAAACTAAAAATACAGTAGTGACTTTCAATAAATATTTTATAACAAAGTTTTGTTTACATCGTTTATGTTCCCTAAATTAGGATTTATAAGGTAATCCGCAAATTTTATTAACTAACTTATTCAATTTAAAAAAAATCAAACCTAAACAAGATGAAAACATCCCAATTTTTATCAATGGCAGCACTATGCCTTTTATTCACTACTCTATACTCTTGTAAGAGTAATAATACAGAAAGTGCAGTAGAAAACAAAACAGATATTTCGGCCGACAAATTATCACAAATTAAATCGTTAGGATTTAGCACTGATAACCTCCGCAAAATAGACGAAGGTTATTTAGTTGAAGGCGATATCCTTTTAACTGAAGATAATTTAACTGAAACTTCTACCGGTGCAAATTTAAATATTGCTGAAACCGAGCAATACCGAACCACTAATGTTGTAAAATCTTTACCGCGTGTTATCACAGTATCAGTAACCAATTTACCACAGGTATACAGCGATGCCGTAAATACCATGATTTCGAGGTACAATTCATTGGGCCTTCGCATTACTTTCCAAAGGGCTAGTGCGGGTACAACTGGAAACATTAATGTAATAGGCTTTAATGAAGGCCCTAGCGGAGGTTTTATCACCTTAGGCTCTGCAGGCTTCCCAACATCATCAGGAAAACCATTTAATCAGATCAAAATGAATACAAATGCTGCTGCTTATGGAAGCAACCCTGATTTATTGTATCTGGCTTCTGTGATCCAGCACGAAGTTGGCCACTGCATAGGTTTCCGTCATACCGATTACATGAACCGTGCATTTAGCTGTGGTGCTAGTGGCGCAGGCAATGAAGGTGCATCCAATGTTGGCGCAGTAAGAATTCCAGGAACTCCTTCCAATCCTGATGCAGCTTCATTTATGTTAGCCTGTTCTAATGGTGGTAACCGCACCTTTAACGCTAATGATGTTATTGCTGTAAACTACCTTTACAAATAAGCAGAACACCCAAAGGATTACCTTACAGATCAAGAAACAAGAGCCCCGAAATATTCGGGGCTTTTATGTTTATATTCTATTCACTAAAGGATTGCAACAGAAATAGATCCTGAAATAAATTCAGGATGACGCGTAACGTGAACCAGTGACAACGGCTTACCCTTTTAAACACAAGCCTGATTTATTAAACCTGATAGCGCCAAATAGCTCCCGATTTGAGGAAATATCTTGTATTTAAGAGCACTTAAATCGGGACTATAGGCAATAGCAGGACTACAATAACCGAAGAACTACCGCGCCCTGCTTTCCAAAAACGACAGATGGCTCATAGGAATATTGTTTAACCACAGATGAACACTGATAAACACGGATTCATTATCTGTGTTCATCCTCTTAATCTGTGGTTAAATGAATTTTATTTTCCGTTCTGTTCGATATCTCTGTCCATTTCTACCAAATCAACATCGCTCGGTTCTGAGAAATCGCCAATTAAATATTTGTTAAAATGATCAGCCAGTTTCCAGAAAGCATATTCTGTCATATCTCCAAAGCCGTGGCGTTGACCAGGGATAATTAAGAAATCGAAACGTTTACCCGCTTTCATCAATGCATTGGCCACACGGATGGAGTTCGCAGGATGCACATTATTGTCTACATCACCATGCATCAATAACAAATGCCCTTTTAGGTTTTTAGCCAGATCAGGGTTTTTATCAATGCTGTATTTAAATGAAGTATCGCCCTTTAACGAGATGGTTTCCTTTACCCCATGGTGTTTTTCGCTCCACCAACGGTTATAAATGCTGTTATCGTGGTTTCCTGCATTAGAAACTGCTGCTTTAAAAAAATCAGGATAAACCAACATGGCCGCTGTAGACATAAAACCACCGCCAGAATGGCCTGTAATCCCTACTTTAGATTCATCTATATAAGGAAATTTTGCTGCCAGTTGCTCAATAGCCGTTTTCTTATCAGCCAAACCATAATCGCGCAGGTTGCCATAACCATAAGTATGGTACCATTTAGAACGCGAAGGGTTTCCGCCCCGGTTACCAACAGTGATTACGATATAACCGAATTGAGCCAAACGTTCTGTGCGGTCCATACTTTTACTAAATGCCTTATTCACAGCTTCCGTTTGCGGCCCTGGATATACATACTCAATAATCGGGTATTTTTTATTTGGATCGAAATCAAATGGTTTATACATCACACCATACAGATCAGTAATGCCATCATCAGCCTTTACTTTAAAAGTTTCCGGAAATTTGTAACCAGCGGTCATCAACAATGATAAATCAGTTGTTTCCAGATCCATTACTTTTTTACCAGTACCATCATAAAGCGTAGCCTTAGGCGCAGTATTAACCCTCGAATAATTGTCTACAAAAAAAGTATTGTTATCATTCATGCTCGAAGCGTGGTCAAAATCGCCGGCATTTAACAATTTCATATTCGAGCCATCAAAATTAATGCTGTATAAATGCAAATAATAAGGATCTTCTTTGCCTTCACGTCCGTTAGCCGTAAAATATAAGATGCGTTTTTTCTCATCAATATTCACAATACTTTCGCAGTGGAAAGCACCTTTGGTAATCTGGTTTTTCAGTTTACCATTTTCATCAAAAAGATAAAAATGCGCCCAGCCATCACGCTCACTCCAATGAATCAGCTCTTTACCATCATTTACCAAACCCGTGCGGTTTACCTCTACATAAGTATTAAAACGTTCGTCGATAATTGGAGTAACTTTTCCGGTAGCAATATCTACTGTACCAATATCAATACGCTTTAAATCGCGACTGGTACGAGAAAAATAGAAACGGCTATCATTGCCGAGCCATATAGACGGGCGGAATTCATTATCACGGTCTTTATTTAATGAAGGTTTACTCCAAACCGAAATACTTTGATCTTTAAAAGCTGCAACACTTAGTTTTTTGTAAGATTTTGCTGCAAAATCAAATAACAAAACCTCATCCTGAGGAGCTTCAGCCTCTCCAGGCATTTGGTATTTATAGGTTTCTAAAGTTGGGCGGCCAGGTGTAACACTGTTAATTACCCAAAGATCCTTAACCTTACGCGAATCAGTCCTGTCTAAAACAAAATATTTCGAATTCGGCGACCAAAGCACATAAGCACCGCGGCGTTTTTTATTATTCTTTTCGTTTTCTACATTGTTTTCGCCATCGCCATCACTCCCGTACGAATAGAATTTTACGCCATCTTTTGTTAACTGATGTTCTACAATGGTACTGTCATCTTCATTTTTAACCGCTTTTTTGTAATTGTCCTTATCCATCCAATACAAATTATAATTGCGTGAAAATATAATAGCAGATGAATCTGGTGCTACTGATCCCCATGCTGGTTTTGGTTTGGGTTTACTAAAATTCGGTACCTCAGTTAACTTTGCAGTGGCCAGTTCATACTTAAAAGAAAATATTTTCTTCTGCATCGAATCTGCCGCTTTTTTATCTTTCCTGTCTTTTTTTAACTCATCAACACTGCTTTTAATTTCGAAGGAGATACTTTTTTCATCCGAAGCAAATTTTAAGTTTTCGAGTGGTAAATGCTCAGCATCAAACGGATCACGAACGGCCAGGGTAATATCTGCAGCAATTTTAGCATTATCAAACATCAGTTTTTTGCTTTTTGTAGCAGGATCTACCAAATACCAGAATTTACCTTTCGGACTTTCGAAAGTGTACCAAAAACGGTTACTTAACTTTAGCCAATGCGGATCTACCGCGGTAGAATACACCATTTTTTTCAACTTGTTTGGCGAAAAACGCGATGCAAGCTGATAATTCGCCTTAGGTTGCGGCAGAACATTCTCGGTTATGGTAAAAGTTTTGTTTTGTGCAACTACAGTTAGGGATAAAAACTGCGCACACAACAGGAGTTTATAAAGTTTATTCATTAAAATTTGTTTGAACCGCTAAATTATTTAATTAAAGCATATTAAGCAGGTTTTAATGTGTAATAAAAGCGATAGTTAGCTCAATTATATATGCTTTAAATAAATTATTAACACTATTTATTTTGATAGCTAAATAATTAACAGATTTTATAGTTTTGTAGCCATATATCCCAATGATGAAATATAGCTTTTTAACCTTAATAACAGCAGGCGCAATCTTATTTGCCAGCTGCCAGTCTAAATCACAAACAGAAAACCCTTCTACTCAAGATACCACAACAAAAATGGCCAAAACCGCAGCAGGTAATGCAGCTCCGGTTGATGTTTCGAAGATAAAAGTTGCCGATGCCAAAACCATTCTGGCCCGAAAACAAGTGCCGATTTTATGCTATCACCAGGTGAGAAACTGGAAACCAACCGATGGTAAAGTAGGTAAAGATTATATTGTAGAAATACAAAACTTTAAAGATCAAATGAAAATGCTGGCCGATAGTGGTTACCACACCATTTTACCCGATCAGTTGTACGCTTACCTGAACACTGGTGCTGCCCTGCCAAGCAAACCGATTATGCTAACTTTTGATGATACAGACATGGATCAGTTTACCATTGTTCGCCCAACGTTGGATAAATTAGGCTTTAAAGCCGTTTATTTTATCATGACGGTTTCGATTGGCAGAAAAGGCAAGTTTGTAGATTACATGACGAGGGAGCAGATTAAACAACTTTCTGATGAAGGAAACATTATTGGCAGCCATACTTACGACCATAAAAACTTTAAAAAATATGCCGGTAAAGATTGGGAAGAACAACTGGATAAACCAACCAAAAAACTAGAAGAAATTACAGGCAAAACCATGACCGAATTTGCTTATCCTTTTGGTTTATGGAATGCAGAAGGAATTCCGGAACTTAAAAAACGTGGTTTCAGAATGGCTTATCAACTCTCTACAAAACGGGATGAAAAAGACCCGTTATTTACCATCCGCAGAATTATTGCCAGCGGTTACTGGTCGCCAAAAACATTGAGCAACAGCATTAAAAACAGTTTTTAAATCACCAATCCCGGCACTGCCGGGATTTTTCTTTTTAACGAACCAACGCTTAAACATGAAAAAATACTTACTACTGCTTCTGTTAACTTTTCAGTTGATTAACTCCTATGCACAAACGCCGCATTTAACTGGTAAAGCTGAAATTGTAATGGCCACCGGGCAAATTACCTGCGATTTTGTATTAAGCAATATCCCCAACCTTGGAAAAGATTACCAGATCCTGTTAAACAAAGGATTTAACATCAAAGCAATAAAAGATTCGGCAAACCAAACCTTAAACTATTCTGGTTTTTACGGTGGGGCCATGCGGGGAGAAGGTTTAACCTATACCCCATTGTTTAAAGATAGCACGTTGGTTAACCCCGTGAAATTGCACATTACCTATACAGGAGCATTCCCTATTTATACCGATACGCTAAACTTTGTCGATTTTAAAGGCTTAATTGCTTTTAATGGTAAAACAATGCGGGCTACCGATCAATCTAAATGGTATCCGGTTATTTATGATATCAAAAACGACCGTCAGATTGAACAGATGACTTTCGACATTCAGGTAATCAGTAAAGATGCCAAAATGATCTTTGTAAATGGCGATCTGCCTAAAGCAGGTCCTGTTGCAAGGTTTAAATCGGATGTGCCGATTGCACCCATGATTTTTGCTGGCGATTACGATGCACAAAAAACAAAAGGAGCGATTTTTTTAAACACCCAAATGAATGATAAGCAGCTTAAAGTTTTTGAAGAAAACATAGCCGAAATGAAAGCTTATTATTTTAAAGCGTTAAAAATACCCTACAATACCCAAAATATCTTTATTGAACATGCGCCCGTAGAAAAATTCAACAAAGGCAGAAGCTGGGGTTTTGTGTCGTTTCCAACCATTGCTTTTGCGGGCATTAAATTGGGCGATATGATTGATGAAGAACACCACAAACTTAAAAACCAGAACGATTACCCATTTATCGCACACGAAATTGGGCACTACTATTTCGGTAATGTACTGCAACCAAACGCCACCTTATTCTGGTTCTTTTTAGAATCTACCGCCGAATATTTATCAGTAAAAGCAAGCGAAAAAAAATTTGGAAAAACATTCGGCACCAAATATTTTGAAGACAGAGGGAAACAACTTAAAAATTTTAAGGCAAAACCATTAAATGCCATTAAAGAAGCGAATGAAATATCGGGCACTTACCGTTATTCATACGGCCCGTTTTTATTACGCGGGCTCGAACAATCAATCGGAGAGCAGCGCATGTTTAAGTTTCTCAATACCTGCTTAAACACTAAAGGTGAATTTACAGATTACGCTTTCTTTAAAAGAAATGCCTTAAAATCCGGAATCACGCAAAAAGAATGGGATGCTTATGAAAAAACATTTATCCTTTCCGAAAACGCTGTATCTTTGGTAAAATAAATATAAAAACATTGAGAAAATACCTCAGTTCCGCTGTCTATACCCTAGTATCAATCCTGGTTTTGGGTTCATTTTCATTGGCATGCTCCGGCAGTAAACAAAAAGAAATAACGGCTACCGCAAATACCCCCGAAACTGTTAAAAAAGATTCTACAAATACTAAACCGGCCGATAACAAAACCATTTTGGCAAAAAGAGAAGTACCTGTGCTGTGCTATCACCAGATCAGAAACAATATTGCCAGCGACAGTAAGCGTGCGCACGATGATATTATTGCCCCGGATAAGTTTAAAGAACACATGAAAATGCTTGCAGATAGCGGTTATCATACCATTTTGCCCGATCAACTCTACAATTACCTGGTTTATGGAGGAAAATTGCCCGAAAAACCAATTATGATAACTTTTGACGATACCGATGAAGATCAGTTTACCACAGGCAATTCTACCTTGAAAAAATATGGCTTCAAAGGTGTTTATTTTATCATGACTGTATCAATAGGTAGAAAAGGCAGGATCAATTACATGACTAAACAGCAAATTAAGCAATTAGCAGACGAAGGCAACACCATTGCCAGCCACACTTACGACCATAAAAACTTTGCTCAGTTTACCGATGAAGACTGGACAACCCAAATTGATGCGCCAACCAAAAAACTAGAAGAAATTACCGGGAAAAAAGTATCCTATTTCGCTTTCCCCTATGGAGTTTTCAAATCCGCTACATTACATAAGTTAAAAGAACATGGTTTTAAGGCGGCCTTTATTCTTTCTACAGCCAGAGATGAAAATTATCCGCTCTACACCATCAGAAGAATAATAGACCCAGGAAGGTACACGGCCAAAAATTTATACTACAGTATTAATAAAAGTTTTAATAAAACAAAATCATAGCCTCAACTGTAAATCTTGTATGCTTTCAGGTTGAAAAATTTAACCTTGCAACGCTGTAAACTTTAATACTGTTAAGTAATAGCCTGCCCCATGAAATACCATTTCTTTTGTTTCCTTTTCGGAGTATTGATTATATCCGCCTGTAACAACCCTAAAAATAGCAACAACACTTCCGAAAACAAAGCCGGTACAACAAATGCAAAAGTTGAACTTACTGCCAGTTTTTATAAAAGATTAGAGGGAACAATTGCCGGTAAACCAGTAATTATGCACCTGCAAAAAGTAGATAATGATGTAAGCGGCACCTATTATTACAATGGCTCGTGGCTTAACCTCAGTACCGATACTCTGATTGGTAAAGATAGCTTAGTGCTTGCCGAGTACAGCTTTTACGAATCGTATTTTACACAGGATTCCAAATCGCCGCTTTTAAGGCTTAAATGGAATGGAAATGGCTTTAATGGCAACTGGGAAAGTGGCGATAAAACCAAAAATTTCCCCATTGCCCTTACAGAAAAATACCCTGAAGGCAGTTATCCGTTTAAGGCCGCAATTTATAAAGATTCAGTAAAAGCTTTTGCCAATCAACCGAAATCTCCCGCAGCAGAAATCAGCTTCGAATATTTAGAAAGTAAAAATAATGATGACGCCGGAAACTGGTTAAATACACAACTTAAAAAGATAATTGGTGTTAAACCACAGGTAGAACGCTCAGTGGGTTTCAAATATATAGCCGACGACTATTTTAAGGATTATAAATCTCAGGCTACCGAAGAATCTAAAAACAGCCGTGGAGAAGATTTTCAGGCTTGGTTAAATTATACAAACGATACCCAGCAATCGATTAATTACAATGATAACGGTTATGTGGTAATTGATTTCCTGGCCGATGCTTATACAGGCGGAGCGCATGGCAACTACAGCAGTACGATGTTCTGTTTAGATGTAAAGAACAAAAAACAACTGGTATTGAGCGATATTGTTAAAATAGATTCGAATGCTTTACAAGGCATTTTGGAGCGGAATTTCCGTAAAGAATACAATATAAAAGCCACGGATGCACTTACTACGGTATTGTTCGACAATTTTATAAAACCTAATCATAACTTTTATTTCAATGCAAACGGGATTGCATTTATGTACAACCCTTACGAAGTAGCCAGCTATGCCCAGGGCCAGATTGTGGTATTTATTCCCTATACAGATTTAAAAAATTACCTGGTGCCAGCATTTGCGCAACGGATGCGAATTAAATAATTAGCGTTGATTGTTGGTTAAATGGATAACAGATAGAATTGGTTAATTGAAACTGCCCACTCAAAATTAATCATCTGCGGGAATGAAGGGTTAAGATTTCTCCCAGTTCTAAGGATGAGCACAGTTTATTGAACAGACCCTGTTGTTGACTGCGTTGGTTAAAATATCTACTGTGACTTCAGAACTATCTACTGCGACTTCAGAACTATCTACTGCGACTTCAGAACTATCTACTGCGACTTCAGAACTATCTGCTGCGACTTCAGAACTATCTACTGCGACTTCAGAACTATCTACTGCGACTTCAGAACTATCTACTGCGACTTCAGAACTATCAACTGCGACTTCAGAACTATCTACTGCGAGTATAGAACTATCAACTGCGACTTCAGAACTACCTACTGCGACTTCAGAACTATCTACTGCGAGTATAGAACTATCTACTGCGAGTATAGAACTGTCAACTGCGACTTCAGAACTATCTACTGCGACTTCAGAACTACCTACTGCGACTTCAGAACTACCTACTGCGACTTCAGAACTACCTACTGCGACTTCAGAACTATCTACTGCGACTTCAGAACTATCTACTGCGACCTCAGAAGTATCTACTGCGACTTCAAAACTATCTACTGCGACTTCAAAACTATCTACTGCGACTTCAAAACTGTCTAATGCAAGCTTTGAACGGTTAAATGAAAATTTTATAGTATCTCTTTTACAAGATATTCCTTACCATTAAACTTAAAACTTTCATTTAAGGCTTTTCCAATCAAAAACCGCCCAATTGGTGAAGCCTGGGATACTGCAAAGAACTTTTGCCCATCGGTATTAAGTTCACCAGCACTAATGCTGATGTAAAAATTACCTTCTGTAGTTAAAACCAAACTTCCGTTTTTAACCAGGCGATCTGATTCAACATTTTCGATCTGCTGCAGGGCAATTTTCTGCTGACCAGCTTCGTAAAGTAATTTACTGTTGCGGTCCATCTCCTGCTGCATCATTTCGCGCGTAGTTTCATATTTATCTCCCGCGCTACTTTTCGTATCATCATTAGAAGCCTGTCGGGCTTGTTGCAAAGAATATTCAATGTTTTCTATCCGGTTTTGGATAAAGGTTAGGCAAAGCTGGTATAGATTGGATTTTAATGCAGACATGTAATGGTGTAAGATATTTATTTACGAAGGGCAAACGCCTGTTTTAAGATAGATTCTATTTTCCTTTCAGGAATATCTTCAAGATGATTGATTAGTAAAATCTTCATTTTGGGTCTCTTCTCTTGCAACAAATCTTCGTGTTCAATTATATTTCCGTCAACCAAACCAATGTAAGGCTGATGAAGTTTTTTATGAGTCCAAAGATAGCAGAACATTTTCCCATTGTGGTAATAAAAAGGCATACCATATTTCCAATGCTCCGTAATATCGGCATAACGCAATAAAAGCGCCCTCAAATATTGTAGGCAACTTTTAATTGGCTCATCTTTTTGCTCGAAATAATTATCCAGAGGATTTAACATATATTAAATAATTAGAAAGATCGTTATTTCTAACGAAGTGAAGAAATCTTTTAAATCCTACGTAGTCCTCGTTTATAAAGGGGATTGTTGAGATTCGCATTTCTAATGCGATAAAGTAATTTCCAGTTACATGCTCACATTAGATTTAAAGAGATCTTTTGATAGAGAGATTGCTTTCGGCTCGCTCTCCCCAGCATAAAAGCTATGAAGGATTTTTTGTGATAACAAATCCAAAGATCTCTCCACTACGGTCGAGATGACGGATGAAAGCATCCCCTCATAGTTTCAGAAGAATTAACTTACAGATGCCTGTATCTGCCCCTCGCTATTTCCTCCCTGCTATCGGGCATAGGAAATGATGGAAGGAGAAAACATTAAAGCTTTATCATTACCTTTTTCTTTCATCGTTGCATTGAGGCAGCACACACTTTCCGCCCCCTTCGGCGGAACTTGTGCTGACGACCAAAAAGCTTTAACGGATTTATCCGACATCAGTTCCAAGCCTTTCAGTTATGCCTTATTGTTTGTTGTTTTTATAGGTAGTCATGCTTTCGCTGCGCTCAGGTTGGTTACCTTTTTATCAAGAAAAAGGTAAGAGCCCCCTCGGCGGCGGTGAGCCGAGGCAAGACTAAGCGAAGCGAAAATATAGCAATTGAATTACGATTCCCGCATGCGCGGGAATGACGACCGTATTAAAAACTACAAAGATTGCTTCGGCTCGCCCTTTCCCTGCCTCGCAATGACGGATTCAACGTTTTCCTTGCATCATGCTATTTAAACCTCGCTATCTGCGCCTCGCTATATGCTCCCTGCTTTCCGGCATAGGAAATGATGGAAGGAGAAAACGTTAAAAGCTTTATCGTTACCTTTAATTATATCGATGCATTGAGGCAGCACACACTTTCCGCCCCCTTCGGCGGAACTTGTGCTGACGACCAAAAAGCTTTAACGAATTTATCCGACATCAGTTCCAAGCCTTGGGTTTTTGTTACTTTTGGGCCAAGCCAAAAGTAAGAGCCTTTCGGTTGCCAACCGAGGCAAGCCCGAGCATAGCGACCGCATTACGATTCCCGCATGCGCGAGAATGACGACCGTGTTAGAAACAATACTAGAAAGATTGCTTCGGCTCGCTCTATCCCAGCCTTACAATTACGGATTTATGGTAATAACAAATCCAAAGATCTCTCCACTACAGTCAAGATGACGGATGAATGCATCCCCTTATAGTTTCAGAAGAAGTAACTTACGGATGCCTGTATCTGCTACTCGCTATTTCCTCCCTGCTATCGGGCATAGGAAATGATGGAAGGAGAAAACGTTAAAGCTTTATCAATACCTTTTTCTTTATAATAGCATTAAGGCAGCACACACTTTCCGCCCCCTTCGGCGGAACTTGTGCTGACGACCAAAAAGCTTTAACGAATTTATCCGACATCAGTTCCAAGCCTTGGACTTTTGTTACTTTTGGGCCAAGCCAAAAGTAAAAGCCCTTCGGTGGCCAACCGAGGCAAGCCCGAGCGTAGCGAAAGCATAGCGACCGCATTACGATTCCCGCATGCGCGAGAATGACGACCGTATTAGAAACATTACTAGAAAGATTGCTTCAGCTCGCTCTCCCCCATCTTCGCAATGACGGATTTAACGCATTCCCTGTACTCTCCCCAGCCTCACAATAACGAATTTATAGTAATAGCAAATCCAAAGATTTCATCCTACCCTTCTATCCACCTCACCTTATCTTCCATCGGAGTTCTGTTCGGTGCCCATGGTTTCTCATTATGATAACCCATATAAAATAAACCAATGCACTTTTCATTTTCGGCAAGACTTAAAAATTCGCCTAAATCATCAATCAACGGTGGCGAACTCCAGTACGCGCCAACCTGTAAACTTTCGGCCGTTATCGCCATATTCTGTACCGCACATGATACAGCAGCTAATTCTTCCCACTCCGGTATTTTACCACTTAACTGCATATTAATGGCTATAATGCAATCAGCCTGACTTGTTTTCTCGGCAAAACTATCGTACTTTTTCTGTAAGAACTGTTGCGGACTAACCAGCTCTTTATATAACCTCCCCAGTTCTTCACCAAGTTTGGCTAATCCAGCCTTTCTAATCACCACAAAACGCCAGGGCTGCGTTAATTTGTGTGTAGGTGCATAATTAGCTGTCTCTAAAATCTGGTTGATTACCTGAACCGGGATTTCTTTTTTTATATAGCTTGCAGGAAAAATACTGCGACGTTCTTTTATAACTTTTGAAACGATATCGTATGTTGTACTCATGTGGTAAATATAAGCTAAAAGGCAGAAGGTATAAGAAAGAAGGCAACAACTCCCAAAGTTTTGACGTTCCCTTAACTGAATCTTAAACTAAATAACTGCAAACCCTTAACTTCAAACTGAAAGCTGTTTCCTGATCTGTTTAACCTTCGCAAAAAAGCCGATACTTTCTTTATCCACCAAAAAATCCATCGTTTGTAAAAGCTCCTCCTTTATCCAATCGTGTTTGGCATTTAAATTGGCCAAAATGTTTAAACAATGTGATTTTATAGCCACAGGAATTTTCTCGTCGATTAACCAGGCAAAAACAATTTCCACTAAATGATCCGTATTGTAATCGGCAATAATTTCTTTAAGTGCTTTTGAAGCATTTCTTTTAGTTATAAAAGCCAGGATTTTAACATAATGCCTTAAAGCAGATAAATTGGTTTGTTGAGGAAATTTTTCTAAGAAATAATGCGTGTAAGGTAAAAATCTTTCCTGATGATGAGTAAATACATTTTCTAAAATCCATGCGGCCCTAAAACCGATCTGTTCATCATGGTAAAAACTTAAATCAATCAAATCTTTCACCGAAAAGGTTTCTTCAGAAGCAATAGCGGCTAATTTTTTTACCTTACTTTTTTGCAGCGTTGTTTTTATGTTTTCGAGCAAGAGATCTGATTGCATAAAACGAAAATATATTTTTTACCGGATAAAACCTCACATCATCCAGAAATGTGAACAGTTAATAAAATGATTTGGGCGTTACCCAAGCTGCACAAGGGTCGGGCTTTTTCAGGGCTTCGCTTTGCTCCGGTACCGATGAAGCCTGTAAAACAAGCAAGCATACCGTAATTTAATAAAAACAGGGGTGCTTAATCGGCACTGAACCCTTACAATCCCTAACGCAAAACCCACTCCCTGATAAAAATTACATAAACCTCGCAGGTTATAAACAGTGCTGACGCTATGAGGCCATAAAGCCAATTATTCCGGTTAAACCTACGAGGTTTAGTTGTTTAATGCTCCGGCACAAAAGATTTATTTCCAAAAATATCTGTTTTAAAAATCCCAATCTTTTTACCGTTAACATCTTCTACAACAGTATTGCCAAATACATCTTTTTTATACTTAGCAATCACATTTCCATGGTCATCTTCAACAACCGTTTCGCCAAACGAGTTATTTTTCTGCTTGCCTATTACCTTGCCCTCACCGTTTTCTATGGTAATATTGCCCGAAATATCTGTTTTATAAACGTTCAGAACCTGGCCACGATCGTTTTCAATAATCGTATTGCCAAAAATATCTGCCTTTTGTTTTAACGTAACTTCCGTTTTTCCATCTCCAGGCACTAAACCACCTAAAGGTTTTGGCACCAGGTTTTCTTCGCGTTCACTTTCTAATACCGTATTGCCAAAAAAATCTTTTTTTTGTGTACCTACAGTTTTTCCGGCTTCATTTTCCAATATTGTATTGCCAAAAAAATCCTGCTTTTGCTTCGCTATGGTTTTACCATCTTTATCTACAATAATGGTTTTTCCAAAAAAGTCTTTCTTCTGTTTACCTATGGTCTTATCTTTCGAATCAACCAGAATCGTATCACCAAAAAAATCTACTTTATACTTGTACTGGGATTCCTGGCCATAAGCCACGACGGAAATTGTAGACATTATAATGCCTAGTGTTAATTTTTTCATATTGATTTCATTTTGTGTGTAGCACTAAAATACAAAACAACGTGAAGAAAAAAGCATACTGAAAATATATTAATCTTTTTTAATTTGAGTGGTGCGCAACCTGCCAAAAGCTCCTCCCCTTTGTAAAATAAACCCGGTAGCAGCGAACACGAAGTACAACGAATAAAGCGTATAACGGGACGGTATTTGCCAAAAAGAACAGAAACCATCATTTTCCCGTTTTTAACCATTACGATTTCAAGATCAGCAACCAAATACCTTTTTACCGTCAACCTTTTTGTATATCTTTGCGCCTTATTTCAATTACAGCATGATTTCAGTTTCTAATTTATCATTACGGTACGGCAAGCGCACACTATTTGAAGATGTTAACCTAAAATTTACCCAGGGCAACTGCTATGGCGTAATTGGGGCTAACGGTGCAGGTAAATCTACTTTTCTAAAAATTTTATCTGGAGAAGTTAATCAAACTTCCGGTAGCGTTGCTTTTACACCAGGCGAAAGAATGGCGGTTTTAAAACAAAACCACTACGAATTTGATGAGTTTTCGGTATTAGAAACAGTAATGATCGGACATAAAGAACTTTATGCCATCATGAAAGAAAAAGATGCCATTTACATGAAAGAAGATTTTACCGAGAAAGATGGCGAACGCGCCGGAGAACTGGAAAATCTTTTTGCAGAAATGGACGGTTGGAACATGGAAAGCAACGCTGCAACCATGTTAAGCAACTTAGGCATTACCGAAGATAACCACCATAAATTACTAAAAGAGCTTGATAATACACAAAAAGTACGTGTATTATTGGCGCAGGCCTTATTCGGTAATCCAGATATTTTGCTACTGGATGAGCCTACCAACGATTTGGACATTGAAACCATTGCCTGGTTAGAAAACTTTTTGGCCGATTACCAGAATATAGTATTGGTGGTATCTCACGACAGGCACTTTTTAGATGCTGTATGTACCCACATTGTGGATATCGATTTCGCGAAAATGAGTATCTACACCGGTAACTATACCTTCTGGTACGAATCCAGTCAGTTGGCATTAAAACAACGCAGCGACCAGAACAAGAAGATGGAAGATAAGGTAAAAGAGCTGCAGGAATTTATCCGCAGGTTTAGTGCCAATGCATCTAAATCGAAACAAGCTACCTCGCGTAAGAAAGCCCTCGATAAAATCGATATTACCGAAATTAAAGCATCAAGCAGAAAATATCCTGCAATTATATTTAACAACACAGGCCGCGAAGCAGGCGATCAGATTTTACAGGTAGAAAACCTTGGTAAAAACGGGAACGAAGGCATTTTATTCGATAAAGTTACTTTTATGGTAAACAAAGGCGATAAAATTGCCGTATTGTCTCAAAATAGCTTAGCAACAGCCGCATTTTACGATGTTTTAACCGGTAGAGATACCGACCATAGAGGAGAATTTAAATGGGGTGTAACCATCAGTACTGCTGATATACCGAATGATAACTCTGAATATTTTGCCGGCAAGGATGAAAACCTCGTTGATTGGTTACGCGAATATTCGGGCACCGAAGCTGATGAACAGTTTGTACGCAGTTTCTTAGGCCGTATGTTATTTTCAGGCGAAGAAGTACTTAAAAATGTTAAAGTACTATCAGGTGGTGAGAAAATGCGTTGCATGTTCTCCAGGATGATGTTGCAGCAAGCCAACCTATTGATGTTTGATGAACCTACGAATCACCTTGATTTAGAATCCATAGAGGCATTGAACAATGGCATGAAAGATTTTAAAGGTGCCATATTGTTTACCTCACGAGATCACCAGTTAACAGAAACTGTTGCCAACCGCATTATCGAAATTACGCCAAAAGGAACCATTGATAAGTTAATGACTTATGATGAATACATTAACAGCAGCGATGTTGCCAAATTAAGAGAACAAATGTATTCTTAAATTTCATTTAAGATATTGTTTTAAAGCCACATGTTTACATGTGGCTTTTTTTATATAAAAAAACCAAGCTGGTGTAGCGTTTTCATTCCATTAATCGTTTTACAAGAAAAAAGCGTTAATGGCCATTAACCAATTTTGTTCATAAAATTGATTTATAACATTAAAATGAAAACTAATTTGAAAAACTTTAGCACTACGACAAAAATTATACTCTCTCTTATTGCAATTACATTAACTATATCAGCTTGTAAAAAAGACTTTAACAGCGATCCGATTGAAGCTGCAGGTATTGGTTTCATACACGCATCGCCAGGAACAGCTGCCTTGGATTTTATTTTAGACAACCAAAAAGTAAACAGTTTTACTTACACTAAAGATTTAGGGTATTACGCCGCTTACCCAGGAACAAGATTGGTTGGGGTTGCCAAAAAAGATTCATTAAAATATTTAACCACAGCTACAGCTACTTTAAAATCAGGATCATTTTATTCGGTTTTCGTAGTGGATACTTTAAAATCGACAAAACTTTTAATTTTAGAAGATGATTTAAAAGCACCAGAAACCGATAAGGCAAAAGTTCGCTTTGTAAACTTAAGTCCGGGTTCTGCACCATTTGATTTAGCTATTTCAGGTACAGAGACACCTTTATTTACTGCAAAGGCATTTAAAGAGTTTACTACTTTTAGCAACATTACACCAAACGATAGTTATACCTTTCAGTTAAAACAAGGCGGTACAGTTAAAGTAAGCTTACCAGCTGTTAAAATTGAAAAAGGAAAAATTTATACCATTTGGGCAAAAGGCCTATCAAGCAAAACTGATAGTACCGGAGTTGGATTATCAGTAATGACAAACAAATAAAATCATTTAACACTACCTGTTGAAAAGAAAATTGACACCACTCAAAAAATTGGGTGGTGTTATTTTCTTAAATTTGCAATCAATTAACCATGATAAACCGCTAAAAAATAGTCCTTTACAAGGGTGACAAAAAAAATACTCAGTTTTGAGGAAATTTTAAAAGGCTGTGTAAAAAACGACAATAGCTGTAAAGAAATGATGTATAAATCATTTTATGGCTATTTAATGGGCATTATTTTAAGGTATACAAAAAATACATCAGACAGCGAAGAGCTTGTAAATGATAGCTTTATCAAGATTTTTAAACATGTTGGCGGATTTAAACCACCAAAAAACCCCGAAGAACTACAGCGATCTTTTAAAGGGTGGATTGCCCAGATTGCTTCGCGGACTGCAATTGACAAAATAAGAAGTTCGAAGGCCCAGTTTTATGTAGATGATCTTGCAGAAAGTGAACATCCGGTTACGCAGGTTTCTGTTGCATCCGAACTTCATGTTAACGATATTTTAAATTTATTAAATCACCTGCCAGATACACAGCGACTGGTATTTAACTTATATGAAATTGAAGGCTTTGCCCATGATGAAATTTCGAAAATGTTGAACATTCCAGAAAGTTCGAGCAGGGTATATCTTACCCGCTCTAAAAATAAGTTACGTACCCTTTACCTAAATACCATGGTTAATTCATACGAAAAAAATGGATAAGGAATTAATTGAGCACATCACAGCGCAACTCCAAAACCATGAGGAAACATACCCTAATGGTGCTTGGGAGCGCTTTTCGGAAAAAGAAAATAAAAAAAGAGGCATTACATACTGGCCTTTATGGGCTGCTGCTGCCTTAATTTTAATTTTTGGCGGTGTGTTTTTGACATTAAATAATGATAATTCTAAAAATGAAGTTGCAATATCCAAGCAAAAAACAAAAGATTCAGCTCAAAAAAATACGGATACTATTGTTCCATCGAAAAGTATTGCCCCGCCGTTAAACACTAATATCGGCAACCAAACTCCCGCTGAAACCAACTTAGCTTATAATAGCCCTAGCATAATCAATGAAAAGTTAAAACCATTATTGGAACAACAGAATAATTATGCTTTAACGAATGCAACCGAAGGATTAGGGTTAATAAACAACAATTTGCTGGATAATACACTTTCTGGCAAAAATATTTCCGATTTAAAGTCGAAAGAGTTTGATATTTTAACTGAAAATAAAAAGCCTCAACCCAGTACACAAACTAATTTTGACAAGCTTTTAGCCCAGGATAGTTACGCTAATCAACAAAAACCTGCTGCCAAAACTATTGGAAACTCTAAATGGCAGCCTGATGTATATGTTGCTCCTGCAATGGGTAATGACAATAAGGTAACCATGAATTACGGTTTCTCATTATCATATGCCATTGCCAATAAATTATCGATAAGCTCTGGCGTATCATATGCTTCAATTAGTACAACCGAATCTTTAGATGCCTCTGCTCCACAAACGCTATCAGGTAAAAATCTGGCTTCAGTTGATGCTAAAGTGCGTGGAATTAATATTCCATTGGAATTAAAATATAACATTAGTGATAAACTTTATACCAATATTGGGGTTTCAGCACTTGCTGTTTTAAATAACTCGCAACAAAACAGCTATATCATAAACCAGGTACAAAGTTTTTCTTCCCCGGCAATAAATGGCTATTCAGATTTTAAAACACTGATTGTAAAAGAAAAAACGGTTGAGCCGCAATCCGAAGCCAATATAGATCCTGATAAATACATCGGGTTTTACAATTTCTCTTTAGGTTACAAGCAAAAAATATCCAAAAAGAACAATATTGCTATCGAACCCTTTCTTCGCCTGCCGATGAAAACTTTCTCAAAAGAAAATCTTAACCTTACCAATGGCGGACTTCGTTTGAAGATAGATTTTTAGAAAAAAAACACTAAGATATTTAGTATATTTGGGTAACGTTATATGAAAAATCTTAAGCCATACCCTACAGAAGAAGAGTTACCCCCTGTTAAAACTGTTAATGAGGTAGATTTTTCTGCTCAATACAGTTATGCAGATTATATGCGTTTCGAGTTTAAAGATCGCTTAGAAATCATCAAAGGCTATCTTTTTAAGATGAGTTCTGCGCCATCCCGTATCCATCAAAAACTATCAGGAAGAATTTATGTGTCTATATATAATGCACTGAACGGTTGTAAATGTGAAGTGTATAGTGCCCCTTTTGATGTTCGATTGGCAAATAGATCTCTTAACGATAAAGAAGTTTTTACTGTAGTACAACCCGATATTGTGGTAGTTTGCGATCAAAGCAAATTAGATAAACGTGGTTGCATCGGTGCGCCGGATATTGTGGTAGAAATTTTATCGCCAGGCTACAACAAGAAAGAACTCGTAAATAAATATGAGGTTTATGAAGAAGCAGGTGTTAAAGAATACTGGATTGTAAGCCCTTCTGAAAAAACATTTTTCAGGTATATCCTTGATGTTAAAGGTAAATTTCAGCCTACAAAGCTTTTAACCGAAGGTGAAGTAGTAACCACACCAATTTTACCCGGATTTTCATTAGATCTGGAAGCGGTTTTTCAGGATTAATTAAAATACATTACATAAAAAAAGGAGTCAGGTTTAATAAAACCTGACTCCTTTAAAAGCTCTTTCTATTTATTATTAGTGCCCTGAATGACCATCAGCACCGTGTGCATGGCCATGAGCCAATTCATCCTGAGTAGCTTCGCGTACATTCAGAATTACACCACTAAACACTAAGTTTTTACCAGCCATCGGGTGGTTTAAATCTACAGAAATGGTTTCATCATGAACCGCAGTAACACCAGCTCTGAATTGGTTACCGTTATTATCCTGTAAAGGAATAACATCACCAACATTTGGCAATTCGCCACCAGCTTCGGTAAACATTGTTTTTGGAAGATCGGCAAATGCACCTGGATCGATGTCACCATAACCATCTGCAGCAGATAGTTCGAAGCCATATTCATCACCAGTTTTTAAACCGGTTAAATGTTCTTCAAATTTAGGCAACATCATGCCAACGCCATATAAAAATACTAAAGGATTTTCTTCATCAGCTTTTTCTACAAAAACTTGTTGTCCTTCTTCGTTAGTAGTATGCAATTCGTAAGTTAACGCTACTACAGAGTTTGGTGAAATATTCATTTAAATTAATTTATTGTAAATACTCTAATGCGTCCTCAACAGTGTTAACCGGCAACTGGCATACTTTATTTCGGCAAATATAAACTTTTGTTTCGTTGCTTTGCTTACCTTTTAACAGCGGTAGGTTACTTTTTGTTCCACCCAATGTAATTTTGTTTGGAATGTAATGTCCGCTTAATTCTAATTTAATCACATCTGTTTCTAAACCGGTAATGGCAATCTCGTTAATGCCGTAAATTTCATTTAGTAACTGGATGGCCCAGTTTGAGTAAGCGGAGCCATAACTTTTTATTTTTGGATGTACCGCAGCAAGCATTCCTGATGCTTTTTCCGCATAGTTTTCGTGATCAAAAAGTAAACCCATTTTTTTTAAATTTTGGGCCATTACAGAGTTGGAAGCAGGAATTACATTGTCCATCACTTCGTGTTTTCGGGCAATTAAATCTTCACTTTCGGCAGAGGTGTAGAAAAACATCGGTGAATCCGGATCAGTGAAATTAGCGATTACATAATTTGCAAATAATTTGGCTTCTTCCAACCATTTTTCATCAAAATCATATTCGTATAATGCAATTAAAGCTTCGATAAAAAAGGCATAATCATCTAAAAAACCGGTAATAGATGCTTTTCCATTTTTATAGTTCCGGTATAGTCCTCTCTTTTCAGATTTTAGATTATTTAAAATAAAATTAGCTGCAGCAGCTGCCTTTTCATAATATTGGTTGTGACTTAAAACTTGAGCAGCATCAGCCAGTGCTTTAATCATCATACCATTCCAGGCCGTTAAACATTTATCATCCAAACCTGGTCTAACCCTTTTGCTTCGTTCAGCCATTAATTTTGCCTTGGCCGATTTAACTTTATCATAAAGTGTTTCAGGTTCCAAATTATATCTCGAGAGCAAATCGTCGTCACTGATTGTTTTACGCAAAATATTGGTTTGTTCTTCTTCCCAGTTCCCATCTTCGGTAACGTTATAATATGCACCGATTAATTGAGCATCATCGCCTAAAATCTGATCGAAAGCTGCTTTATCCCAAACATAAAACTTACCTTCAATGCCTTCGCTATCTGCATCCAATGCCGAGTAAAACAATCCATCCGCAGATGTCATCTCTTCAAAAACCCAGTTAATGGTTTCAACAACAGTTTGTTTAAAAGAATCGAATTTAGTGCATTGATACGCTTCGGCATATAAACTGATTAATTGTGCGTTATCATACAGCATTTTTTCGAAATGAGGTACATGCCACTTGTCATCAACCGAATAACGGGCAAAGCCACCGCCAATCTGATCGTAAATGCCTCCCCTGCTCATTTCTTCCAAAGTGTGGCAAACAGCAGTGAAAACAGATTCATCATCCTTTAAAAAGCCATAACGTAATAAAAATACCCAATTATTAGGCAATGGAAATTTTGGTGCACGGTTATATCCTCCGTAACCAATATCAAAATGGCGCTTCCATGGTGTTACAATTTCGGTTAAATGTGCATCAATATATTCTTCAGTAGCTACGGCTGGAATTATTTTTTCACTGTCGTTAATGCCTGAAGTTAACCTTTCGGCATATTGAATGGCTTTATCAGGTTCGTTTGCCCAAAGAGCAGCAACATTTTCGAGGATGTTTATCCAATCATTTTTTCTAAAATAGGTTCCTCCGTAAATCGGACGCTGATCTGGCAAACAAATACAATTTAAGGGCCAGCCCCCGCTTCCGGTCATTAACTGTATGGCATACATATAAATCTGATCAATATCCGGACGCTCCTCCCGATCTACCTTTATACAGATAAAATGACGGTTCATCACCTCGGCCACTTCATGGTTTTCGAAACTTTCGCGCTCCATTACATGGCACCAATGGCAGGCCGAATAACCGATGCTCACCAATATCAATTTATTTTCAGCCTTTGCCTTTTCCAAAGCCTCAGTTCCCCATTCGCACCAATTAACGGGATTATGAGCATGTTGAAGAAGATATGGTGATGAAGCGTGGATTAAGTTATTGGTATCAGACATGGTGTTTAGTATATAAATGTAAGCCGGAAACAGAATTATAGTAAGGCGTAAATCTATTAATAATCTACAAACCTGTTTCGATTTAGTTTTTGTTTTTATACTTTAGTTGGAAATCTAAGCTTATAAAAAATGAAAATTACCCATACCGAAATATACCGCTTTAGTATCCCAATGGAACCTTTTGTGATTGCAACCGGAACCATGCATTTTGCCCAGAATGTATTGGTCAGGATTTATACCGACGCTGGTATCCACGGAACTGGAGAGTGCTCAGCTTTCCCGATGATTGTAGGTGAAACCCAGGAAACATGTATTGCGATGGCTAAAGATTTTGCAGCAATATTAAAAGGGAAAGATCCACTCGAAATTCCGGAGCGGATGAACGACTTATTGGGTTATGCAGACCATAACAATACCATTAAAAGTGCCTTTGATATGGCTTTATTTGATATTGCAGCAAAAAATGCAGAATTGCCATTATATAAATTCCTTGGAGGACAAAAGCGTACCATTGAAACCGATATGACCATCGGAATTGATACACCTGAAGGCATGGCCGCAACTGCATTGAAATACAAAAGCAAGGGTTGCAGGATTATTAAAATAAAGTTGGGCAAAAAGGTTCATGACGATATAGAAAGGGTAAAACACATCCGCGAAGCTGTAGGTGAAGAATTGATTTTACGTTTAGATGCCAACCAGGGATGGAGTTTTGATGATGCTTTATTTGCTTTGGGCGAATTGGAAAAATACAACATTGAATTTTGCGAACAGCCTATGCGGACCTGGTACGATGATAAATTACCAGAGCTGAATGTAAACTCGCCAATTAAATTAATGGCCGATGAAAGCTGCTATAACCATCATGATGCCCGTAAACTGATCAATAGCCAGAGCACCACCTATTTAAACATTAAATTTTCGAAATCAGGAGGTATATTAGAAGCCCAAAAAATACACGAAGAAGCATTAAAGCATGGTGTAAAATGTATGATTGGCAGTATGCTGGAAAGTCGGATTGCGCTAAGTGCCAACCTTCATTTTGCGCTGGCAAGTCCAAATGTAGAATTTTTCGACCTGGATACTGCATTATTAGGGCATTTAGTAGATCCTGTAATTGGTGGCTTAACTTATAATGGCTACTTCCTTGATGTTCCGGATGAAATTGGCATAGGTGCCGAAGCAGATGAATTTTTCTTGGAGAAATGCGAAAGCTGGACGGTTTAATTTAACGAGTTGGGAGTTTGGGGTTTGGAATCGATCAACCGGTTTAAACAATTAAATGATTGTAAAAATCACAATAATAGATCCTAAAACAAATTCAGGATGACGCCACGAGGGTATATGACTAATAAAAAAGCCTTCTTGCAATGATGAAAAGGGTATAAATCATGTAGAATCAACTAATAACCATTGAATTAATGAACTAATAATCTATCCAACTCCAAACTATCGCCATTAAAAGCATTAAAATCAACCACATGCCCAATGCCGTTAATTTTGGCTTTATCAGAGTGTTGCCAAAACTTCCAGCGGCTATTATCCATGCGCAATTTTGGTTGATAATAATGGGCTATCCATAATGGATAATCATCAAAATAATCAAGCAGATAATCTTCGTAAAACTTAAGTCCGGTGTAAACAATCGGCCTTACTTTCGTCTTTAGCTCAACATAATTCAAAAAATCAGACAATTCTGCCCTCATTTTTAATGGAGAAACACCATCTAACGATTCAATATCAACAACCGGAGGTAAATCTCCTTTTTCTATATTAACCACCTGTAAAAAGAATTTCGCCTGCGTTTTCCCGTCCTTTTTTGGTCTGAAGAAATGATATGCACCACAGATAATACCAACTTTTGGTGCTTCGCGCCAGTTCCGCTGAAAATAGGGATCAACCAGCATCAATCCTTCTGTAGCTTTAATAAAGGCAAAACGGATGCTCACCTCATCTTCTTTCATTTCTTTTACCTTTTGCCAGTTTATTTTACCTTGATAATATGAAACATCAATGCCATGAATGCTATACTTTTTTGGAATTTTGATGTTAAAACTTTCATAAGTTCTATAATTTGGATCTTGCCCCCAATCTTTAACCCAGCGCCAGGTGGCAACAAAACTTCGTAATACGTAGCCGTAATAGAACGGAGAAAGCAAAATCAACAATAATCCGGCAATAACCAGTTTAAGCTGAACGGAGAGTACACTTTTCTTTTTTTTATTTGCAGCCGGTTTTCTGGTTACAGGTCTCCGAACGGCAGGTTTTCTGGCAACAGGCGTTTTATTTAATGGGGTTCTTTTCTCTGGCGGCATTTGATCGGTTTCCGGATGCAAATTTGTAAAAAATTACCCGATATTTTCTGCCGAACTTTTTTTAGTTTTTTAATGGATATTGAATTCAGATGATCAATTAATACATTACCTTTTACTATTTTTACGGCATCTAAAATAGCTAATGTTCAAACTCATTTTTAATACCTACAAAAGCTCCTTTAGCGGGTTGAGCAGAGAAACCTGGCTGCTGAGTTTTGTGATAATGTTCAACAGATTCGGCAGTATGTCTGTACCCTTTATGGGTTTGTTTGTTACCCAAAGCTTACATAGATCGGTAACGGATGCAGGTTTAATCATTATTTTATTTGGAGTTGGCTCGGTACTTGGCTCGGCAACGGGCGGTAAATTAACCGATATGATTGGCTTTCGCCCGGTACAGGTTTTATCATCCGTTGTAAGCGGCCTACTATTTATTTTATTTTCTACCCTTACTCATTTTTATAGTTTATGTGCCCTCGCAGTTGTGATTAGCTTTTTTTCTGAAGCTTTCCGCCCGGCTAATTTTACCGCAGTGGCACACTACGCCGCAGAAGGTACATTAACGCGATCGTACTCTTTAAACAGGTTAGCTACAAACATGGGCTGGTCTATAGGGATTAGTTTTGCAGGTATTATTGCTTCCATCAACTACAGGCTGCTTTTCGTGGTAGAAGGGGTGGTAAGTATTATTGTGGGTTTGTTAATCCTCTCATTTTTACCGCAAGTGAAAGGTTTTATTAAAAAAGCCAAAGAAACTGCACATAATATGGTTATTATGAAACCATGGAACGATGCTTTCTATGTAAAGTTTATTCTCCTCACCACCGTATTTATTACCTGTGCTTTTTTAATGTTCAGGATTGTACCCGTGTTTTTTAAACAAGAATGGCATATTGATGAATTTGCAATAGGTCTTATCATTGGCATCAACGGGGCCGTTATTGCCTTGTTTGAAATGGTGATGATCAATAAAATTGAAGCAAAAAGATCGCCCATATTTTTCATCATCATTGGTGCTATACTATTTTCCACTGCTTATCTCTTATTAAGTACCCCGCTAAGTTTTCATATTTTGATGGCAATACTAACTATTGTGGTTTTTACCTGCGGAGAAATGCTCACATTACCATTCATCAATACGATTGTAATTAGCAGAAGTAACGCACACAACAGGGGTTTATATGCCGCAGGATATACCTTAAGTTGGTCGTTTGCACAGCTGGCCGGGCCATATCTGGGATTTTTAGTGGCAAAAAACCTGGGTTACAATTGGCTTTGGATAGGAATTGCCTGCATGCTTTTACTGTGTGCCTGGGGATTTAATACACTAAATAAAAAGCAGGCTGAAATTTTGTTAGCAAAAAGCAAAGTTCAGCTGGAAACTGAATAAATTTCCAGCCGAACAGCAATTATTTTACTTGTTGGGCTTTAACACCCTCATTTGTAATTTTTACCGGAAGAATATTCCCATTAGCATCAAAATTCATTTCATCAATACAGGTAACACGGTGGTTTCCATCAGTTTCCGTTAACGGGCGACGGTGGTAAACGATATAATATTTTCCTTTTTTCTCATTGATAATTATAGAATGGTGACCTGCGCCGGTAGCAATTGCGGCATCTTGTTTTAAAATTTTACCCACTCTTTTAAATGGTCCAAAAGGTGAATCGCCAACAGCATAAGCTACAGAGTAATCCGGACCAGTCCAGCCGCCCTCGCTCCACATAAAATAGTATTTGCCATTTCTAATGAACATATATGGCCCTTCAACATAATTATCAGGTGTAATTTCTTTAAAGGTTTTTCCATCTTCAAAAGGCACAAAACCATTAAAATCCTTATTTAATTTGGCGATGTTACAATGTTTCCAGCCTCCATAAATTAAGTAATACTGACCATCTTTGTCTTTAAACACAAACTGATCAATCGGCTGTGCACCATTGTAAAACTTATCAACCAAAGGTTTCCCTAAATGGTCTTCATATGGTCCTTCCGGTTTATCAGCAACAGCAACGCCAATCCCTCCTACCTCATTATCGCTTTGAATATCATTTGCACCGAAAAACAGGTAATATTTTTTGTCTTTTTGTACTATTGCGGGTGCCCACATCGCTTTATTGGCCCATTTTACGGCTGCCGTATCTAAAATATGGGGATGTTTTTTCCATTTTACTAAATCGTCAGACGAAAAGGCATCTAAAAACACCTGTTCCTTGTATTTTGCAGAATAAGTAGGATAAACCCAATATTTATTATTGAAAATGGCAGCATCGGGATCTGCATACCAGCCGGGAAAGATTGGATTGCCAGATTGGTAAATCGTTTTAGTATCCTGAGCAAAAGAAGCAAGCCCTGATAAAAGTAAAAGTGAAGAGAATAGGTATTTCATGGTACCAATTTAGAAAAAAATAGCTATTAAAAAAATTTAGGTTATTCTATTTCCAGATGCAAAGAGATAGATATGATCTTCGACTACGCTCAGACTGATCATAAACGTTAAAATTATTTAGTTGTATAGGAAAGCAAAACCCGTAGCAATTCAGTTAAAGCAGTCCTACCCTTCGTTTCAAATCCCCGGCCTTATGCTTCGGCCAGCGGGTTTAACACTACGGTGAGGTTTAGGTTGCAGGGCTACCATTACTAATCAGGGCTGCAGGATGCATAATTAGCCCATCGCAATAACAAGCCTTTCAAAAAAGAACTACACTTTATCTAATAAACCCGACAAAGCTAAATAGCCCGGAATGGAGCGCAGCGAAATGAGGACTATAAGCGATGGCGGGACTACAGTACCTATAAAAAACAGAACCGCTCGTTTTCAAAAAAAATCGTCACCTCGACTGAAGTGTTGGCGAAATGGAGAGATCTGCTGAAAATAGATTTCTCGACTACGTTGCACTCCGCTCGAAATGACGATCTGTTGCGTCAGAACGCATAAATTAATCAAGCTTATTTACTCAGTTCTGCGAAATATTTATGGAACAAAGGCAAAGTTTCTATTCCTTTATAATAATTGTAAATATCATATTTCTCATTTGGCGAGTGTAAAGCATCGCTATCTAAACCGAAGCCAAAAAGTACCGATTTAATACCTAAAACATCTTCGAACAGTGCCACAATAGGAATACTTCCTCCACCGCGCGTAGGGATTGCTTTTTTACCAAAGCTATCTTCAATTGCTTTTTCTGCTGCCTGGTAAGCAACGCTGTCTGTTGGGGTTACTACAGGTTCGCCGCCATGGTGAGGGGTAACTTTAACTTTAACATTTTTAGGGGCAATGCTTTCAAAATGTTTGGTGAATATTTCTGCAATTTCTTCTGAACTTTGGTGAGGAACCAAACGCATCGAAATTTTTGCATTTGCTTTACTTGGCAATACGGTTTTGGCGCCTTCGCCAATATATCCACTCCATATTCCATTCACTTCCAATGTTGGGCGGGTTCCTGTACGCTCTAAAGTAGAATATCCTTTTTCTCCCCATACCTCATCAATATCAAGATCTTTTTTGTATTCAGCTTCATCGTAAGGTGCAGAATTTAATGCTTTTTTCTCCTCATCAGTTAATTCTAATACTTTATCATAAAATGCAGGAATTGTAATGTGGTTGTTTTCATCGTGTAAGGAAGCAATCATTTTGCAAAGTATAGTAGCCGGATTGGCCACAGCACCACCATATACACCTGAGTGTAAATCGCGGTTCGGGCCAACAACTTCTACCTCCATATAAGCCAAACCACGCAAACCGGTTTCAATAGATGGATGATCCATGCTGATCATTGAGGTATCAGAAATTAAAACCACATCAGCCTTTAAACGTGCAGCATTATCTTTTACAAAAATGCCAAGATTTGCAGAACCTACCTCCTCTTCGCCCTCAATCATAAATTTAACGTTGCAAGCCAGGGTATTGGTTTCCATCATCAGTTCAAATGCTTTTACATGCATATAAAACTGTCCTTTATCATCGCAAGCACCGCGTGCATAAATTTTGCCATCGCGTACAGTAGGTTCAAAAGGTGGTGTGTGCCAAAGTTCTAACGGATCGGCCGGTTGAACATCATAGTGGCCATATATTAATACAGTGGGTAATGAAGCATCTATAATTTTTTCTCCGTAAACAATAGGATATCCTGCAGTCGGACAAATTTCAACGTTATCAGCACCAGCATCTTTTAATTTCTGTGCAACATAATCGGCAGTTTTTAAAACATCTCCTTTATATTTCGGATCAGCACTAACCGATGGAAAACGCAATAACTCAAACAGTTCATCTAAAAAACGTTGTTTGTGCGTTTCTACATAATTTTTAATCTCTTGCATAACAAAATGAATTTGGACAAATATAGGCTTTACCAAATAAATGGCACAGTAAGTATTTACAAATTATCCGGGCCAGGGCGTAAAACTCAGCTAATAATCAAACAGTTAAAATGTTTATTTATTTTTTGCCATAGCTAAAAACCAACCCTTAATTTTTTAAAATTAAAACCGTCTTTTAACGGATACAAAAAAATAATTTAATGTTTGTAAAAAAGAATGTTGCAGCACCATTTCTATTTACTTTTTTGTAAATTGCGCCCCATAACAGATATCCTTAAATCCTGTAAGAAAGAATTTTAACAATGAAGTTTAGCGCAAAAGTATTTTTATCTCTGCTGCTGCTTCTGTTTGTCCGTACTTCTGCTTTCGCCCAGGCTCCAAATCCAACTCGGGTAAGTTGCCCCGAAGCCGCCCAATATTACGCTAAAGACAGTATTAACATTGTAACTTTTGGTGCCAGCACGGTAGAAGGTGTAAATGGAGTTGGTTTCCAAACCATGCTTCAGAATAATTTTTTAAACTGTTATACCAATAAGGTAGTCGATATTACCAATCACGGTATCGGTGGTCAAACTACTTTTCAGGGTTTACTCAGAATTGATAACGCAATAGCCAACAGAACAGGTTTTATTGTAATTGATATGGGCATAAACGATGCGTTGTCTATTGCCGCAGGTAAAGGCAGCTTGGCCCAAACGGTTTCGAACATGCGCGTTTTTATCACCTCCAGTTTAAAACAGAAGTTAGTTCCAATTATATGTACCCTTCAGTTTGTAGACGACAGAACAAATAAGAGTTATGTTGCGGTTAATACCAATATCAGGAACATTAACGCCGCCTACAGAAAATTGGCCACTGAATACAAAATTTACCTTGCAGATGTAAATGCCGCAATGAGACGCGATTTTACGCTGTATCAGGATGCCTTCCACCCCAATGCACGGGGCTACCGGTTAGTTAGTTACGTAATTTTTGATGCCGTTAACAAAGCTATTTTTGATAAGTTTTTAAAGTTTACCGTTTCTCAAAACTATCCTAACCCTGCGGCAATGCAAACGTTTATTGATGTGGTTTTGCCTGAATCGGACAAACTTAACATACAGATTTACGACATGATGGGCCGATTGGTTAAAACGGTTGTAAATGAATACCTCAATACCGGAAAACACACCTTAGAAATCAATACTTCAACCTTTGTACCGGGTATATATTTTTTCAAAATATCTTCTGATTCCGGCCAGTATAATACAGCAAAAAAGTTTATTGTAGCGCGGTAACAAAAGATTTAAATAATTGTCTACACAGTAGATTAATATGTTTTTATATCTTTAACCATGTCTGCAGCGTCCTTATTTACCAATGAAACCATTGATCTCGATCAACTACCAAAATATGAAGAGATAACGCTTAAAAAGCCGCATCCGGATTACTGGAAAATCATTTGCATTAACTTGCTAATCTTTTTCGGCATCCTGGGCATGGGTACAACTGCATTACTTCTACTTTTTAAAGAAATAAGGCCAAATGCAGTGTGGATAATCCCCGCTTATATCGTTCTGGTTGTTATTTCCTTTCTGCTTTTCCGTTTAAGCTTTAAAAAAAGGGGTTATGCAATGCGTAAGCACGATGTAATTTATAAAAATGGGATCATTGCAGAATCTACAACGATTGTTCCGTTAAACAGAATTCAGCATATTGAATTAAATGAAGGTATTTTTTCAAGAGCATACAAATTAGGATCGCTACAACTGTTTACGGCAGGTGGCCAAAGCGGCCATATCCGCATTTCAGGCATCGCCATTGATGAAGCCCGAAGCATTAGGGATTTATTGCTGAAAAAACTCGATCTGCTCGAAAAACCATTACCAGAAACTGAAGCATAATGGATAACGACTTTAGTAAACCACAACGCGAATCGGCATTTGGCATTATTATAATGGGTGCCCATACTTTTTTACAGATAGCTAAAGGAACCTTTTTTGTATTTGTTGCAGCCTTTATTAAATTACCAACCTCTACTTTTATATACCTTTTGCTGGGCATTGCTTTTATCATGCTGGTGAGTGCATTTTTTGCCTATTTATGGTACCTAAAGTTTACTTTCTTTTTAGATAAAGAAAAACAGGAATTTGTAGTGAACAAAGGGATTTTTAGCCGCGACCAGGTAATTATTCAGCTTGATAAAATACAGCAGGTTAATATTAATCAAACCATTTTGCAAAAAATTATTGGAATTTATGGCCTTAAAATAGATACTGCGGGTGCTCACGGAGATGAAGTAAGCATAAGAGCTATCGACGAAATTTCTGCCTATAACCTTAAAGAACATCTTTTAAACCGAAAAGAAGAGGCAGAAACACAGTTGGAAGTAGCGCAAGACAAGAATTTAACCGCAGAAGTACCGTTTTTAAAAATCAGTGCGTGGACTTTGTTAAAGGTAGGCCTAACTTCTAATTATGGCCAAAGCATGGGATTGCTGATTGCCTTTTTTTATACAGTTATATATGAAGGCAGGCAGGTACTCGATGCTTTTAAAATTAATAAAGATGAAATTCAGAGCACTGTAACAGGCATGTTAACTATAGTAACGGTATTTATTTTAATTGCCTGCCTTTTAGTTGTGTTACTTTTGATTAACCTGATAAGAACATTTTATAAATATTTCGAACTCGAAATTAGCCAGCATAAAAACACCCTCCTACTTTCATCAGGCTTAATTGCTAAGAAAAATACGATCATTAGCCCCGATAAAGTTCAGATAACAAAATATAGTCAGAATTATTTCCAGGAAAAGATGAATATGCTGAACATGAGTTTAAGGCAGGCTCATTTTGGTCAAAGTAAAAAAGGACACGAAATGCAGGGAAATACACTGGAAATTCCTGGCTGTAACCCTACTGAGCGGGATGAACTGTTAAAAATGATTTTAGGTGAAGCACAATTACATGGAAAAACTTTTATTCCCGATTGGCGCTTTCTAAATTTACCAATTTTCTTTAAACTGGTATTGCCCGTAAGCATATTCCTGATCATTGCGTTTAATGTACCCGAAATAAAGCCCTATATAGGCATTGCCATTGCTTATTTGGCAATTGGTATATTAATGATCTACATCAGTTACAAAAGGCACCGGCTTGCAGTAAACCAAGATTTTATTATCAAAAAGAGTGGCATTTGGGATATTTCCAACGAAATTGTAAAGCCAGATAAAATTCAGGCCATTACCACTTTTCAATTTCCCTGGCATAAAGGTGTAGATGTAGGTCACCTATCACTACACACCGCTGCCGGCCAAATTCATTTTAAATATGGCAATTACACAGAAATTAAATTATTGGTAAATTATTGGTTGTATCAGGTAGAAAGCAGAAACGAAAATTGGATGTAAATCCTCACCAATAATAGCATTAAATGAAGCGTAGCGGAAAATTTTAACGCTACGCTTCAGCATAATTATTTTCAGCAATTACAGTATCATAATCCCTTTGATGTTTCCTGCTTGCTTATAAACAGCAATCACCTCATCGGCATTTTGCATTTGCTTTTTTACTGTAATCGATACATATTTACCGGTTTTTGAAGGTTGTTCAATAAACTCATCATCAGGTAAAATTGCACGTAGTTCCTGGATCTTGTCCAAACCACCAGTAATTATAAATTTAAAATTGTAAATACCAGGAAACTGCTCAACACTTTCCAATTTCTCTTTTAAATTGGCATAAATATCTGTATTTGCCCCTTCCGGGATATCAGAAAACTCAATATCCTTATTCATTTTTTTCTCGTCCATTTCTAAAAACATATCAAATTCTATACCCAAATAAATAGGATGTAATTCTGACAGCCTATCACGTTTTGATAACCTGAGAATATAGAAATTAGCAATAATCGACAGAAAATATCTTAATAGTGTTTAATCAACTCCCCATTGCATGAAAATTATATTTTGTGACCGTTTTTCTTGTGACCAAAAAAACTGTCACAAGAAAATGTGACACAAAAAATTTTGTAAGTTTTTTTGTTTGCCAATAGGTTGTAAATCTTTTTCCGATGCCAATCCTTGCATCCTTGCCTATGTAGCAAAACCAGTCTGCAATAATTACAGCAGGCTGGTTCGGTTTAAAACTAATTACTAACAACTTTGGCAAAAAGCCACAGGAATTGTTATTTTTGAACCTCAAAAAAACAGGAGCCGATTTGGATTATTTAGCAGGATTAAACCCACAACAAAGAGCAGCAGTAGAGAACACAAAAGGACCGGTAATGATTGTTGCGGGTGCGGGTTCGGGCAAAACCAGGGTAATTACGTTTCGTGTTGCCCACCTCATTCAAACCGGCACAGATCCTTTTAACATTCTGGTTTTAACCTTTACCAATAAAGCGAGTAAGGATATGCGCGAGCGTATTAGTAAAGTGGTTGGTGCCGAGGCGAAAAACATTTGGATGGGAACTTTTCACTCTGTTTTTGCAAAAATTTTACGCGTAGAGGCTGAAAAAATCGGTTATCCAAACAATTTTACCATTTATGATACCGATGATAGTAAAAGTGTAATCCGTGCAATTTTGAAAGAAATGCAGCTGGATGATAAATTATACGCCGCGAATTTTGTTTTTAACAGAATTTCATCGGCCAAAAATAATCTAATTTCATGGGGAGAATACCAGGCTAACGACCAGATACAGGCAGAAGATATTCAGAATAAACGCCCTTTAATTGGCCAGATTTACGAAACTTATGCCAAACGTTGTTTCAGGGCAGGTGCGATGGATTTTGATGATTTGCTTTTTAAAACGAACATCCTTTTAAAAGAGCATCCGGATGTATTGAATAAATACCAGCAGAAATTTAAATACCTGATGGTGGATGAGTACCAGGATACCAACTTTTCGCAATATACCATTGTAAAAAAACTGGCTGCCGCTTATCAGAATATCTGTGTTGTGGGTGATGATGCACAAAGTATTTATGCTTTCCGTGGGGCCAATATCCAGAACATTTTAAATTTTGAGCGCGATTATCCTGATTTAAAGGTTTATAAATTAGAGCAGAATTACCGTTCTACCCAAAATATTGTGGATGCAGCGAGCAGTATCATCGCGAATAACAAAAATCAGCTCGAAAAAAATGTTTTTTCTGATAACGAACCTGGCGACCGCATTAAAGTATCGAGGGCTTTTACAGATAACGAAGAGGGAAAGCTGGTTGCCGAAGCCATTATTCAGGAAAGGAGCACAAAAGGCTATCAACACAACGATTTTGCCATTTTATACCGTACCAATGCACAAAGCAGGGCTATGGAGGAAGGATTACGCAAATTAAATATTCCATATCGTATATATGGCGGCCAATCTTTCTACCAACGTAAGGAGATTAAGGATTTAATTGCCTATTTCCGTTTAACATTTAATCCTAAAGATGAAGAAGCCATAAAAAGGGTAATCAACTACCCAAAACGTGGTATTGGAGATACTTCTATTGATAAGATTATTGTTGCTGCAGATCAAAATGGCAAAACCATGTGGGATGTAATTTCGAACGCGCACGAATATGTTGATGGCCGTTTAGCAAACCAGCTTAACGATTTTGCCATGATGGTACAAAGTTTTCAGGCAGAAGCGAAAAAGCTCGACGCCTACGATACCGCTTTGTTTATTGCGCAGCATGCTGGTATTTTGAAAGAACTCTATACCGATGATAGCGTTGAAGGACGCGCGCGATACGAAAATATCCAGGAGTTATTAAACGGTATTAAAGAATTTGCAGAGCGTGAAGATATCGAAGAAAAAGGACTGGATATTTTTATGCAGGATGTTGCCCTTTTAACTAACGATGATAAAGATGGCGACAAAAATAAAGATACCGTTTCTTTAATGACGATCCACTCGGCTAAAGGTTTGGAGTTTAAAAATGTATTTATAGTAGGTTTGGAAGAAAACCTGTTCCCTTCTCAAATGTCGTTAACCAACCGGACAGATTTAGAAGAGGAACGCCGTTTATTTTATGTGGCCATTACCCGTGCCGAGGTAAAACTAACCCTTACTTATGCTACCTCGCGTTACCGTTGGGGAACATTAACCAATTGCGAACCAAGCCGTTTTATTAATGAAATAAGTCCGAAATTTTTAGAGTTAGATGTTAAACCAGCCAAATCTACCAGTTTTGAAGGCAGTTTTGATGATGAACGGAAATCATGGACATCGCAGCCTCGCGATTTCATTAGCAAACCAAAGCCAGCTGCAGGTGCAACTGCATCTGCTCCACCAGTACGACCAAAAACAACGTCCTTATTGGCAAAGGCACACGTACCCACCCCTGGTTTTACACCATCACAGGCACACGAATTTCAAGGCGGTATGGAAGTGGAACACGAAAAATTCGGTTTCGGTAAAATCATCAGTTTAGAAGGTACTTTACCAGATGTTAAGGCAACCGTATTTTTTCAGGGTTTGGGCAACAAGCAATTGCTGCTTAAATTTGCAAAACTAATGATTGTAAAATAGCCTTTTTTACCACAAAGGCACCAAGTACATTAAGAATTTCTTCGCTAATCTTTGTGATCTTTGTGTCTTTGTGGTTTATATGAAAAACCTGGGCAACCTACCCTATTCGCTTTTCTCTTTGCATACTTTGCGGTTTAAATTACCCTGGTTAAAACTTGAAAAACCATAAAATTATCCTTAATATTGGTTTCGGTTCTCCCGATCACAAACCATGCAACTTACCAGATTAGAGATTAAAGGTTTTAAGAGCTTTGGCGATAAAGTGACCATCAATTTTAATGAAGGGGTTACCGCTATTGTTGGTCCTAATGGTTGCGGAAAATCCAATGTAATTGATGCGATGCGTTGGGTTTTGGGTGAACAGAGTACCAAAGCCTTACGTTCTGAAAAGATGGAGAACATCATTTTCAATGGTACAAAAAACCGTAAGCAGGCTCAGCTTGCTGAGGTTTCGTTAAGTTTTGACAACACCAAAAATATTCTTCCCACTGCCTATTCGCAAGTTACCGTTACCCGTAAACTTTATAGAAATGGCGATAGTGAATACCGTTTAAACGATGTTCAGTGCAGGTTGAAAGACATTACCGACTTATTTTTAGATACTGGAATCGGCTCTGATAGTTATTCGATCATTGAGCTTAAAATGGTAGATGAAATTATTACCAATAAAGAACACAGTCGCCGTTCGCTGTTTGAAGAAGCATCGGGCATCTCTAAGTATAAATTACGTAAAAAACAGACTTTCAGTAAGTTAAAAGATACTGAAACAGATCTTGAACGTGTTGAAGATTTGCTTTTTGAGATTGAAAAAAACCTTAAAACTTTAGAAAACCAAGCCCGCAAAGCAGAACGTTATTATAAATTAAAAGAGCAATACCGCGAGTTGAGTGTTCAATTGGCTACACACCGGATTGCATTTTTCCGCACCGATTTAAACGCTTTAGAAATCCAGGAGCAAAACCAACAGGTAAACCGCACCGAACTCAATGCTAAAATAGATACTGGTGAAGCTGAGCTGCAAAAGCTTAAATTGGGAAGCATCAATCAGGAAAAAAATCTCTCTGTACAACAAAAGGCTACAAACGAGTTTGTTTCTAAAATCCGTGCTTACGAAAGCGAAAAAAAGGTAAAAAATGAGCAGATGCGTTTTTTACAGGAAAAGGAAACGCGTTTATCTGGCGAACTCGAAAAAGATAAGAACCAGGTTAACCACATTAAATACAACATCAAACGTTTAAACGAAGAGGTAGTAACAGAAACCGAGGTTTTTAACAAACTTGAATCTGATTTAAAAAGCTTAAAAACTACACTTAATACGTTACGCGAACAACAGCAAACTGAAAAAAACAGGATTGATAACCTGATAAAATCTGTTAACGAACTTCAAAACCAAGTGTATCAATCACAAAAAGAGATTGATATCCTGAATATTCAAAAAGATGCTTTGGTACAGGAAACCAACCGAAATGTTGATGATACAGAAACCAAAACATTAGAATTAAAAGCATTTGACCATGCTTTGGCCGAATTAGATATACAGGTGAGAGAAAAGCAGGCCACAATTAAAAACCTCACCGAGGCCGAAGAAATTTTAAAAGAAAAACTCGCCGCTTCAGAAATCAATTTAAGTTCGAACAAAGAAAAACTGGCTACCGAAAACCGGAAAAAGGATGCCAAACAAAATGAATATAACCTCACCAAATCATTGGTTGATAGCTTGGAAGGCTTTCCGGAATCTATCCGTTTTTTAAAGAAAAACAATGCATTTGCTAAAAGTGCCTTGCTCCTTTCGGATATTTTATTTTGTAATGAAGATTACCGCATAGCCATTGAAAATTACCTCGAACCGGTAATGAACCATTATGTGGTAGATCAGTATAGCGATGCTGTTCAGGCGATTAACCTTTTAACCGATGCCAGCCGTGGACGGGCTAATTTTTTCATTTTAGAAAATGTGCCGGATAAAAATCCTGTTATTGGTACTCATGAAGGTTTGATATCAGCTTTATCAGTAATAGAAGTCGACAAAAAGTACCAGAACCTTTGTAATTTGTTGTTACAAAACGTATATATAGCTGTAGCCGACCAAGAAAACCTATTTAAAACAACGCCTACCGATACTTTAACCATTTTGGCCAAAAATGGGAAATATGCACAAACTAAATTTACTTTGGCAGGTGGTTCTGTAGGGTTATTTGAGGGAAAAAGGATTGGAAGGGCTAAAAATTTAGAAAATCTCGCTAAGGAAATTAAGGCTTCAGAAGTTTTGATCAACCAATACAATACGGCAATTAAAACCGAAACTGATCATATTTTTGATTTAAAAGAGGCTTCAAAAATTAATCAGATCAGTGCTTTGCAACAAGAAATGAACCGTTTAAATAACGAACACATTTCGGTTCAAACCCGCCGCGATCAATACCAGGAATTTATCACCACCAGTGAAAACCGCAAGACAGATATTGCGCAAAAAATAGTTTCTATTGAAAAAGCATTATCAGAAAAGTTGCCCGCACTGGTTCAATTGCAAAAAGACCAGCAGGAAGCACACGTAAATTTGCAGGAACAACAACTTAATTATCAGGAAATTGCCGATCAGGTGAATGAAAGTGCAGGTAAATACAATCAGGATAATATCCGTTTTCACCAGCAACAAAATAAGTTATCAGGCTTAGAAAAAGATTTGGATTACCGTTTTGTACAGGAAGAAGCGTTAAACAAGCGCATTGCCCAAAATGATAAAGAATTACAGGAAGCACTCATCCAGGTTACGGCAACATTACAACATACCGATCTTACCGACGATACACTTTTAGAAATGTATCAACAACGTGAAGAAATGGAAAAAGGGCTTGCTGAAGCAGAACAAGCATATTTTACAAGTAAAGGAAGCATTAACGAGGTGGAAAACGACCTGACTAATATCCGTAAAAACCGCGAGGAAACCGATTTCTTACTTACAGAAATAAAGGATAAGAAAAATGCTTTAAAAATTGATCTGAATGCGTTAAAAGAACGTTTGGCTGTTGAATTTAACATAGACATTAACGATCTTTTAGATACCGATACCGAAATAGAAGCTTTAGAGAGTGAATTCGATCTCCGCCAGAAAGTTGAGAAAATGAAACGGCAGTTAGACGAATTTGGTGCCATCAACTCTATGGCAATGGAGGCCTTTAAGGAAATGGAAGAACGATATACTTTTATTCAAAATCAGAAGAAAGATCTTAATGCTGCTAAAACGGATCTTTTGCAAACCATAAAAGAGATAGACGACACTGCTAAAGATAAATTTATGCAGGCCTTTACCCAGGCCCGTGAACATTTTATTGTGGTTTTCCGCTCATTGTTTAATGAAGAAGATAGCTGCGACCTGATTTTATCGGACATTAACAATCCTTTAGAAGCTGATATTGATATTATTGCCCGTCCGAAAGGTAAAAGACCGCTATCCATCAACCAGTTATCTGGCGGAGAAAAAACGCTGACGGCCACAGCGTTATTGTTTTCGCTTTACCTGCTAAAACCTGCTCCATTCTGTATTTTTGATGAGGTTGATGCGCCATTGGATGATACCAACATCGATAAATTCAATAATATCATCCGAAAATTCTCCGATCAATCGCAATTTATCATCGTTTCGCACAACAAACGGACCATTGCCAGCACCGATATCATTTATGGCGTAACCATGGTAGAACAAGGCGTTTCGAGAGTTGTAGCGGTTGATTTAAGGGAAGTGGCGGCGTAAAAGCTTAAAAGTTAAACCTGAAAGACCAAAGCAAAACCTACCATTTCTTCTATTGCGATAAGGCTTTTTAAGCCGATAAGCTGTCCCGGCACAAACTTTTATTAGTTTTTTTTATTAGAAATGAAAGCAACAGCTTTTCTCGGTCTTCAGCCCTGCTGTACACTATAGTCCCGACTTTTTGTCGGGAGCTGCCGTTTCCATCAGGTTTAAAAACGCAATGCTGTTCATTTAACAGTGTTTGAATAGCATAATGAAAAATGTATATTTGTTATAACAACTTAAGGATATGTTAGCTACAGTTAAAGGATATTACGAAAAAGGAAAGATAACGTTGAAAGAAAAAGCACCTGTACAAACAAAAACAGAGGTTATTGTTACCTTTCTTACAGATGAACAACCAGCTATCTTAAAAAGAATTCCGGGTGCGCTGAAAGGTAAAATATCAATCCCAGAAAATTTTAACGATCCTCTAGATGATTTAAAAGAGTACATGTAATGGCATATAATTACTATCTTTTAGATACTCATTGCTTACTTTGGTTTCAGGAAAACAGTGCAAAAATCCCAAAAAAAGTTTTGGATATTATTCAAAACATAAAAAATATCGTTTACTTTAGTCAAATTAGTTCATTCGAAATCTCAATAAAACAATCTCTTGGTAAACTTCCCCACTTCAGTGTAACTGTTGAGGACATTTATAATCAAGCACTTTTAGATGGTTTTACTTTTTTATCAATTGAAAATTCCCCAATTTTCAATTATAATAACGTCCCATTGTTGAATGTGCACAGAGATCCATTTGATCGGTTAATAATTTCTTCAGCGATATGAAAAGATGCTATCTTATTATCCGCCGATGAAAAATTCAAGTTGTATCCAACTATTTTAAAATTGTTTTGGCAGTAATCTATTATAACTATGAAAATTCTATATATCATTCCCTTAGCTATTATGCTAAGCAGCTGTTCATCAGTAAAAAATCAAAACACAGCAGTTTCAGGCAAACTAGATACCCAACTGCTAAAAGATGTGGAAGTATTATCTTCTGATGCTTACCAGGGTCGAAAAACAGGTACTAAAGGAGCAGAAATGGCGCGGGCCTATATTATAGAGCGGTTTCAGAAATTAGGTTTAAAATCATATCCTCAACATGTAAATTACGCACAGGAGTTTACTTTTAACGGAAGATCTGGTGCAAAGGTAAACGGAACCAATATTATCGGATACATACCGGGTAAAAGTAGCAATGTTATAGTGGTATCTGCACATTATGATCATTTGGGCGTAGTAAAAGACGAAGTTTTTAACGGCGCTGATGATAATGCATCCGGAACTGCAGGATTATTAAAAATTGCAGCCTATTTTGCCAAAAACAAACCCAACAACACGATCATTTTCGCCTCTTTCGATGCCGAAGAAATGGGCTTACAGGGTGCAAAGGCATTTGTTTCCAATCCTCCGGTAAACATCAATACAATTGCTGTTGATTTGAACATGGATATGATTAGCCATAGTGATAAAGGTGAACTCTATGTCTGCGGGACTTTCAAATATCCGGATTTAAAGAAGTATGTAGATACGACTAAAACCAACATTAAATTACTTTTCGGTCATGATGATCCAAAACAGGGCCATGATGACTGGACCAACCAGAGCGATCAGGGTGCATTTAACGCTAAAAACATTCCTTTTTTATATTTCGGTGTAGAAGACCATAAAGATTACCACAAAGCTACTGACGAATATTCGACAATCACTAAACCCTTTTTTAGTAATGCCGCTGCCGCCGTACTCGATGTGGTAAAAAATATTGATAAACAAACAGGTCTACAGCAGTTATTAAAGGATAAAATGATTATGATGGATAATCCAAGAAAGTCGGAAAAGTTTTAATTTTCTGAGCGTTGCAGCGTTTAAATTCGTGTGCCAATATAAATGGAATTCATGTTGGTAAAATCGAGCTGGCATCAAATCAAATTGAAACAGCGCATTAATTATTGCGGAACGTAAACCACATATTTAGTTTCAAAGAAATCTTCCTCAAAATAAGCTGAAAGTGGATATAATTCTGCTTTCAGTTTAGATTCTTTAATTTCTTCAGCTAAATCACCACCCTTTAGGTACAAAATTCCATTAGAAATCGCATTTAATGAATCTTTTTTAAATTTACCTTGTATCCATGGATAAAATTCGCCTAAACGTGTAACCGCTCGTGATACAATAAAATTAAATTTCTCCTTAATCTGCTCTGCCCTTAAATGATCAGCCCTTAAATTTTCCAAACCCAGGGCCGAAGCCACTTCTTTCACAACTTTAATTTTTTTTCCGATAGAATCCACTAGGTAAAATTCTGTTTCAGGAAACAGAATGGCTAAAGGAATGCCTGGGAACCCTCCTCCTGTACCTACATCTAAAACCGATTCGCCCGCTTTGAAAGTGCAAACTTTCGCAATCCCTAATGAGTGTAACACATGGCGTTCATATAACTCTTCAATATCTTTTCTTGAAATTACATTGATCTGTGCATTCCAAAAGCTATATAATTCAAACAGTTGCGAAAACTGTGCAATCTGTTTTTCGCTTAAATCTGGGAAATATTTTAAAACGATATCGGGCTTTACATCAAGCATATTGTAGTTACTAAAGATTATTGAATTATTTCCAGTTTACTTTTTTCTTGCCAAACATGGCTAAAAATCCATTCAAAGTTAAAAATAAGAACAAAAGTATATCTAAAATCGGGAACCACCAACGTAAATCGCCATAGTTTAAGCGTTTTAGCAGTTTTGGGTAGATAAAACACCTGATGATGATACTCAATCCAATAATTCCAAGGGCAATGTATTGTGCTTCGCGACTAAAAAACATACCTGCCGCAAAGAAAGCGTAAAATAAAAATTGGAACACTATCTGCAGACTTAAAATAAACTTATGCTTTGATTTATATAATTTACCCGCTCCGAAATGACGCTTTTTCTGCCTTAAATAACCTCCCCAGGTATTATTGGGTACGCTCCAAACATGGCTATCTTTGTTTATACGGATTTCCGTATTGTATTTATTGGCGTGTGCATTTACAAACAAATCATCATCTCCGGAAGGGATATGCATATGTGCGGCAAAGCCTTTATTCTTAAAAAAAAGCGATTTTTTATAGGCCATGTTTCGTCCTACACCCATATAAGGCATTCCCTTTAAAGCAAACGATAAATAATTAACAGCTGTAAAAAAGGTTTCAAAACGGATCAATGCATTTAAAAGGCTTCTTTTTTTCATGTAAGGCGAATAGCCCAAAATAATTTCAGTATTTTCATCTGCCGATGGTTGCATATCCAATAACCAACGTTGAGAAGCTGGCTCACAGTCTGCATCCGTAAAAACCAGCCAATCATACTTAGCAGCCTTTATGCCCATGGTTACCGCGAACTTTTTACCGGCAATAAATTTATCGTTATCTAAAATTTTAACCACTTTAAGGTTACTGTATTTTTTTTCCAGCTGCTCTAAAAACTCTTCTGTTCCATCCCATGAGCGATCGTTAACCACCACAACTTCAAATTCGGGGTAATCCTGGTTAAAGAGCGAAGGCAGATACTGTTCTAAATTTTTAATTTCATTTCGGGCACAAACGATTACACTTATCGGTTTTCGGGCTGATAATGGAACCTCTTCGATACTTACGGTGGCCAATCTTAAATGAACAAAAAGTACAAAATACAGCTGAACCAAAAGGCAAAAAGCCAATATAGAGAGCAGAGTAATTTCAAGCGGAGTTAATATCACGATGGTTAAATAAATAGGCGCAAATTTCTCATTTTTAATCTGTAAAACACTTTTATGTGGATAAAAAATTAAACAAAATAATGCCCTCAATTTTTGCTATTTTTGGCAGATTTTCGACGAGAAAAAACACATATAAACCATTTACCATCAAAAAAAAGTATTTGATGTGAAGTAGCTCCAATTTACAACTGGAGGAAAATAAATAGAAACAGATGAAATTTAGTTTACAGGCTAACGATCCTTTATCAAAAGCCAGGGCCGGAACAGTAACAACTGCGCATGGCGAAATACAAACCCCTATTTTTATGCCTGTGGGCACTGCCGGAACAGTAAAAGCGGTGCATCAACGCGAACTTAAGGAGGATATTGACGCAAAAATTATTCTTGGCAATACCTATCACTTATATTTAAGACCAGGATTGGAAATTCTTGAAAAAGCGGGTGGCCTACACAAATTTATAGGCTGGGACCGTCCGATTTTAACAGATAGCGGAGGTTACCAGGTTTATTCTTTAAGTAAAGTGCGTAAGATTAAGGAGGAAGGCGTTACTTTTCATTCTCACATTGATGGATCAAAACATCTTTTTACGCCCGAATATGCAATGGATATTCAACGTACCATTGGTGCTGATATCATTATGGCTTTTGATGAATGTACGCCTTATCCGTGCGATTATACTTATGCTGCTCAATCGATTAAAATGACGCACCGTTGGTTAAAACGCTGCTGTGAACGCTTTGATAGTACCGAGCCTAAATATGGTTTCGATCAAACACTTTTTCCGATCGTTCAAGGTTCTGTATATAAGGATTTACGCATAAAATCTGCAGAATTTATTGCCAGTATGGATCGTGAAGGGAATGCGATTGGCGGTTTATCTGTAGGTGAGCCTGCGGAAGAAATGTATGCCATGACAGAAGTGGTATGCAATATATTACCGGAAGAAAAACCACGTTATTTAATGGGTGTGGGTACACCGATCAATATTTTAGAGAATATAGCGTTGGGCATTGATATGTTCGATTGTGTAATGCCAACAAGAAATGCAAGAAACGGAATGCTTTTTACCCGGAATGGCATTATAAACATCAGAAATAAAAAATGGGAGAATGATTTTTCTCCATTAGATGCGGAGAGCGATCTTCATGTTGATTTAGTAACCAGTAAAGCTTATTTAAGACATTTAGTGCACAGTAAGGAGATGCTTGGCGCACAAATTGCTACCTTACATAACTTACACTTCTACTTATGGTTGGTAAAACAGGCCAGAGAGAAGATTATTGCAGGTGAATTTTACGAGTGGAAAAACAAAATGGTTAAAATATTAGGCAATAAGCTATAAAATGAGTCTGTTAAAAGGGAAAATAAAAATCATCGATCAATACATTATCGGTAAATACCTGGGTACATTTATTTATACCCTGGCCATTTTCGTAATCATTATTGTTGTATTCGATCTATCCGAAAAGATGGATGATTTTATGAAAAGCGGATTAAGTTTTTGGGGAATTCTTTCCAAATACTATGCTGGTTCCATTCCTTTTTACGTGAATATGCTTTCACCACTGATCAATTTTATTGCTGTAATTTTTTTTACGGCAAAGATGGCCGATCAAACTGAAATTGTTCCGATTTTAAGTGGTGGAGTGAGTTTTAATCGTTTCTTATTCCCTTATCTGGTATCAGCAACAATAATTTTCTCTGCCAATTTATTATCCAATTTATACATTTTACCGTATACAAATACCTTAAAAAATCGTTTCGAAAACACCTATGTTAAACGGAACGATCCTTCTACAAAGTCGAACATCCACATGAAACTGGATGATAAAACGTATATCTACATTGATAATTTTGACAACAAAACAAATTCTGGATATCGTTTTTCTTTAGACAATTTCAATGGCGATATCTTAACTAAAAAAATTATAGCCGAAAACATTAAATGGGATTCACTTAAACGCAAGTGGCAATTAAGCAATTACTCGATCCGCAAGATTGACGGGCTTAAGGAAACGATGATTTACGGTAACGGAAAACTGAAAGATACCATTCTGGACATGCGACCTGATGATTTTTCTGCTTACGACAATGTGGTTCAGAACTTAACTACAAAAGAACTGACAGAGAAGATCAGAAAAGAAAAAATCCGAGGAACAGGTGTAATGAATGATCTTCAATTTGAAAAATACAAGCGGTACCTGCATCCACTTTCGGCTTTCGTGCTAACCCTTATTGGGGTAGCTTTATCATCACGTAAAGTACGTGGCGGCGTTGGAGTATCATTAGGAATAGGAATCTTCATAAGCTTCGCTTATATCGTGTTTAATCAGTTTACACAGATGTTTTCTACCAAAGGTGGATTACCTCCTTTTGCCGCTGTAATAATGCCTACGCTATTCTTTGGTCTTTTAGGTTTTTACCTGCTCAGAAAAGCACCAAAATAACAATGGAAGCAACGAAAAAGAATTTATTAATCCTTCACCTTACCGTTTTTGTTTGGGGCTTTACCGGCGTATTGGGCAAAGTTATTTCCATTGATGCTGTACCCATGGTATGGTATCGTGTATTGATTGCAACCACTACCCTTTTTGCATGGTTTTTAATTACCAAGAAAAACATCAAGATTACCAAAAAACAATTTTTCCAGTTCTTCTTAACTGGCGGAATTGTAGCCATCCACTGGATATTTTTCTTCCATGCCATTAAAGTTTCTACCGTTTCTGTTACTTTGGTATGCCTTTCTTCATTCACATTGTTTACTGCGATATTAGAACCGCTGATTAAAAAACAACCTATCCAAATGGGCGATATCTTAATCGGTTTGTTGATTATTTTAGGCATTTATATGATTTTTAAATTTGAAGGTCAATATACTTTAGGGATCATTTTCGGTTTGCTGGCGGCAGTAGCTTCAAGTTTATTTTCGACCATAAATTCTACATTGGTACAAAAAAGCGAACCTGCTATTATTGGATTTTACGAGCTGGTTGGTGCGCTTTTCTGGATTACTTTATACCGTTTATACGACGGTACTTTACTGCATACGCACTTTAATCTGAGCACAAAAAATTGGTTCTATCTTATCCTTCTTGGTACGCTCTGCACATCAGTTGCCTACGTTGCTGGTGTTGCTGTAATGCGTACATTATCGGCCTTTAGAGTTGCGCTTATTACCAACCTTGAACCAGTTTATGGAATTATACTGGCCTTTATTTTCTTTCAAAACAAGGAGCAAATGACGGGTGGTTTTTATATCGGGGCAACTATCATTTTGGCTTCAATTTTCTTATATCCGATCTATAAAAAAAGAAAAAATCAACTGTAAACAAATCCTTCCAAAACACTATAAATTTTTATAAGAGTCATTTAATCTTTCTTAAAATAATTTAGGAAAATTACTACTTGTAATGTAAGTGATATAGACGGGATTCCTGTTTAACTAAAATCATTACTATAAATTTAGTATCAATTTTTCAATAATGATTTGCCAAAAGAACCTTGAAATTTCACTATTCTTCTTGATTAGGACCATCTAACATAGAGATTAAAAAGCATTTTATAAATAAGTTAAAAGCATTAACACAGGGCAAATAAAAGGCTTTAATCTTTAATATAATCAGCAATCAAACAATTGCTAAAAAGCTAGTAATAGTCCATACGCAATACACTATATTGATTACAGAATTTACTTCAATAGCAGAACTATTAAACTCACAAAAAGAGTATAAATATCAATTCACATTCTTAATTATTCATCTCAATTTGACACCAAATTCACTTAACCAACCAAGCATCATAAATTGGTTAAGTTATGAATCCTCTTTCAATCAACAACCGCATTTCGGGCAATAATTAATTTAACAAATCCTAACATTTTCCGTTTATAATTCCATTAACAAAGAAAAAATTAAGAAGAAAACTATCATGAGACTAAATATAAAAACAATGAAGATTAAAAGTATTGCAATATTTTAAGTGTGAATCTTTAGATAATTTATAAAGAAAATTAAGATGGAAAACCTCCTTAAAACTCATCTTATAAAACTTTAAATCCAAGCCAAAATAAGCGCTAGAAAAAATAATCATCTTCAATAAATAGAGATACAAAGAAAGCTCCAAGGAAATGAAAAATATCGTAAAATTTTACCTAAAACAAACTTCATATTCATCTATTAATTTCGTTTGAAAACAAACAATTATAGTGTAAGAAAAAGGTTATTAAACCACTAAAATAAATGACAAAAAACACTCTATAATTGATACCAGAATATGTGAATAATTTGGCTCTAGAATATTAAAATGCGCAGAATTAAGCTCCAAACCAAATGAAACAAAAGCAAATTTCAAGTAAAAAATATCTAGAATAATCACTCTACTTTTTATCTGGATTTATAGTGTTATAAAGCATCCGATTTTCGTATTATAAAATATCATCAATAAAATAACAGCGCATCTTAATCCATCCTCAGAAATTTTTGCGATGAAAAAGCAACTAAAAATATTAAAGAAATTAGCTATTCCCGACTCAATTCATCTTAAAATATTCAGGATATTGAGTGACGAAAACCTACATTTTAGCTTATTCTCATAGGCAAAACGCAAAAAGACTCCCCATTTTTGATTTTTGGTCAATTCACACTTTTTTAGTCGAAAACCCCTTTTAAATAACATTCAGAGCACTTTTTTATGTCAAAATAAAAATCTCTGTAAAACCTGAAGAATACATACTTATTCATGAATATCGTCAGGAAATGCAGTTATAAGTCTGAAAAAATACAAATAAGGGCGCCAACCATCTTAAAAAAACATACAAATTAGAGCTAAGAGTCTCAATTTAACTCAAGAAATTAAGCTTAAAAATCAACTTTTTGGCTGAAGACACATGCTATTTACAGCAAATAATCTTGTGCTTTCAAGGTTTAAAATTTATTAGAAAAAGAAAATTTTTGATATCTCAGCGCAAAATTTAATAAAATTGAGATCTAAATGATCACGTTATAATATAGACATTTTGTCATAAAAATCTACTTTTAGGTATAGTTCAGGAATTTCTAGCGTAAGATTTTTATGAAAATTTGGTGTAGAAATACTCACACAAAACTTGTTTCTGTAAAGCCAAAAATGCCTTAAATTCTAGTCTCCAAGAGAGTGGTTCTTCCCCTTAAAACTCCAATCAATTTTAGATTAGCTTAAGAAATTAATAATGATGAAAAGCGGACTATCCATTCAAATTTCTTCAAGTCTTTAAACCCTTAAGCAAGTTGTTAAAAACTATACAGATTTTTAAAAAGACAATAAATTATTCAGAGAAAATCGATTAATAAGTGTAAATTAAATCAATAAAATTAGCAGCTTAAAAAAAATTAATTAAAGCCTCAATCCTCATAAAAATCAACAAAAAATAAGGTTAAAAACAATAAATATTGATATTTAATTAAATCATATTATTAACTAATAATCAATACATTAAATATTAATAGTTAAATTAAATATCTACCAAAACAAAGATCAGCAAATTTTAAAAAACTAAATATTTTAGCAAAGAATTTAAATGAATTTAAATAAATCAAACAAAAAATTAATTATCAAGTACTTAAGTGCATTTACATTAAGTTTCACATCACTATCAGTTTTCGGGCAAATTTTCAGCACTGCACAAAACCCACTTAGTGTAAAATGGAACTACATTTCATCAGGAGGCTTCAAAATCATCTATCCTCAAGAATTAGAGAAAGAAGCCCAGAGAATGGCCAATACCCTACCCTTCATCTACCTTAAAATAGGGTTTGGACTAAGGCAGCAAAAAACCACTATTCCGCTCTTGTTACAGAACCGCGGCACCCAGGCAAACGGCTTTGTTCAGCTCGCACCTAAGAAGTCTGAATTCTATGCTACCCCACCTCAGTTTTTCGATAGTCAGGATTGGCTGAACAACCTCGCTGTACATGAACTTAGGCACATTGCCCAGTTTGACAAATTGACAGAAACGCAAGCGCACCCCTTCCCCGAGCTGGTATACTTTGCTTATTTTGGCGCGGGCATCCCAACCTGGTTTTTTGAAGGGGATGCTGTGGTTAACGAAACTGCCCTTACCCATTCGGGCAGAGGCCGACAACCAAACTGGATCATGCCTTACCGAACTTCCGTTTTAGAAGGAAAAAAATTTTCGTACAGTAAAGCTTATTTTGGTTCGAACAAGGATGTAACGCCAGGCTATTACCAAACAGGATATTTGATGGTTTCAGATATGAAGGAAAAATATGGTCAGTTCATTTCAGACAGTTTACTTGGAGATATCCGAAAGAGGCCGTTAAGACTTTACCCATTCTCCGGGAGCTTAAAAAAATTTACAGAACAAAATACCAGGCAATATTTTCTTTCTACCCAAAATAAGCTCGCAGAAAAATGGAAAATACAGCAGGAAAAATCTATACCAGAAAACTATGAAAGTTTGAATAAACAACCTGCTTTAGCTACTGATTATTTTCTTCCGGTAAGGTTAAATAAAAACCAGATTTTAGCATTGAAAGAAAGCAAGACTGATACACGTTATTTTGTTATCATTAATGAAGATAAATCGGAACAAAAATTATTCGGAATCGGCTATCAGGAACAACCTTGGTTTAGCTTAAAAAATAACATTTTGGTTTGGGATGAAATCCGTTACGACCCAAGATATAAACAGCGCAGTTATAGCGTAATCTGTTCGTATAATTTGCAGACAAAAAAATTCAAAAAATTAAGCAGTAAGAGTAGGCTCTTCTCTCCCAGCCTTTCTAATGATGGAACAAAAATCATAGCAGCAAAAGTAGAGCTGTACAATCAATTTAACCTGGTAGAAATAGATGCCAGCTCCGGAAAGATTTTAAAAACTTTTCCAAATCCAACAAATGAAATTTTGCAAACGCCATCCTTTGATCAATCGGGAAATAAAATCGCCTACATCAGCGTTACTGAAAAAGGAAAGAGTTTGTGGTTGATCGATGGTGATCAAAAATCGGAGTTGATTTCGAACAGCAGACAACAATTAAGCCGACCGGTTTTTATCGGAAACAAAATTGTTTTTAATGCGCATTTTAACGGCATTGATAACATTTATGAAATTGATCCTGATTCAAAAAAAATCAATGCACTTAGCGCAGCTAAATATGGTGCATTTAATCCTTCCGAAAGCATGGAGGGGAAAATCGTTTTCAACAATTATAAAATCAACGGTTATGAAATTGCGGAAGCAGCACTAAGCGAAAAACCGGTTGGTGAAAATAACTTTATAGATTTTTCTGAAGCAGCAGAAAAGCAGGAAAATGTTGGAAATGTTTTTAATCAGATTCCCGACAGCACCTACCAGTCTAAACGCTACCATCAGGCATTAAACTTGTTTAGTTTTCATAGCATTATTCCTGTTATCGATAATGAATATCTTTTCGGGCTGGAGCTTCAATCGAACAATCTGCTCAACACTATGGATTTTTACACAGGGGCAAAATACCACCGCGATTTAAAACGTTTTGAGTACACTGCAGATATCAGCTATAAGGCACTTTACCCTGTACTAAGCCTGTTATACCGCAACCGACCGAAAAGAACGTTTTACCGCGCTAAAAATGTGATACAGCAGGGCGATTGGAGAGAGAACTATGTTAAGCTTAATGCATCACTTCCACTTTCATTTAATGCAAGGAATGAGAATTATGCTTTTACCTTAAATGCAGCAACCAGTTTTACACAAAGGTACCTGCCGGAAAACATGCCTGCCAATTTTATCCGCGAACTTAAATTTCCACTGGAATATAATTTTACTTTTAACCATAGCGTGCGAACCACCGAGCGAGACATTGCTCCGAAATGGGCACAAGTGTTAAGGGCAACCTACAACCACCAACCGTTTGATAAAAATTTAAAAGGAGAGATTTTAGCTCTCGAAAGTTTCTTTTACTTTCCGGGGATCGCCAAAAACCATTCGTTTCTAGCTAGCTTCAATTACCAAAAAGCCAGCGGTGTAAACCAGTACGCCACCGAGATTGCAACTGTTTATGGATACAACAATATTTTGGCAAAAAATGTGCTGCAAAACAGTTTACTTTTTAACTACCGTTTTCCTTTTGCATTTCCTGATTGGGAATTAGGTCCGCTTGCCTATGTAAGAAATTTTAGGGCGGGGTTATTTTGCCATTATGAAAACATCGGTAAAGGAACCACTTTTAACGATCCTAAAACTTATGGTGTAGAATTGAATACAAGCGTAAACATTTTGAGGTATCAACCTGTTGTTGATTTAGGAGCACGGTTGGTTTTTGTTAATCAGATTTACAATCAAAATCCGATATTAGAGTTTTCATTTAATTATAGCTTTTAAACCATGAGTGCAAAAACAATTTCCATCATTATCCTAACTGTATTACTGACTATATTTTTGATGGTAAATACTGAGCCTGTTGATTTCGATTTTTTAGTTGCCACCGTTCCGGTATCTAAACTTTTGGTTATCGGCATTTGTATCATCATCGGTTTCATTATCGGCTTTGTTGTTGGAAGGCCGCGAAAAACATTAAGCAGTTACGATGATGAAATCGAAAAACACCAACCTGTTTCGAATAAGAAAGAATTGAGTGACGAGGACAGGGATTATATTAGCTAATGGCGAAGATTAGATAGGATTTCAAAATTTGATTTGCTATAGCAAATCATTATCCCGACTGGAACGCAGTGAAATGGAGAGACCTGGCTTGATAGATCTCTCGGCTTTATTGCACTTCGCTCGGGATGACGGGCACTCAGGATTTTGATCTTTATAAACTTTCTCTCAATCACCTTGTTTTTTTTTAGGAGACAGATTACTCAATTTAAATGAGAAGTGTTTTTCTTCCTAGCTCAGCGCAGTCATAATCTCGCCATACAATAGGCCGCTACCCCCGCCATAATGTTGTATAATTTTTAGTTCCGGCCTTAATGAAAGTAGTTTATTTTTCAGTTCAGTTTCCGAACTGGGTTCAATTCCATTACCAAGTAAAACCAGGTCAACCTGCTGTTCTGCGCAAATGGAAATAGCTTCTTCATCTTTGCAAACACATAAACCCTTCCATTCGGGCCTTGCATTTAACAAACGGTTCATCACTGCAGTTATTTCGGTATCACGGCCAATATATAGTATGGTAGTTTGCATTTTTTTTAATTTAAGAAGTAATATTTATTAAAAAATCGTCAGTTCAGCTGAAGCACCAATTACATTGGCAGCAAGGTGGAGAAATGCCTGATCTCTACTTCAGGCTTTCTCCACAACAGCCGAAAAAGACGATTTTTATAATTTAATTCAATTCCATTGGAACATCCATTAATAAAACCTCTGCATCAGCAGTATTGGCTTTAAAACTGATGCTGTCTGTATCCCAAACCCCTAATCCATCTCTTTTACTCAGCACCTGTCCATTAATGGTAACTTCGCCACTGATTACGAAAGCATAAACCCCGTTACCAGCTTTTTTGATTTTATATTCGGTTTCAAAACCTTCATCAAACTTACCTAGCGAAAACCAGGCATCTTGCTGAATCCAAACTCCTGCATCATCAGCATTTGGCGATAAAATCTGCTGAAAGTTATTGTGTCTCGCAGCAAGGTCTAAAGTTTGTTGGTCATATCGCGGGGTAACGTTTTTCTTGTTCGGAAACAACCAGATCTGCAATAAATTTAACTGCTCATCAGCATTTGCATTAAATTCGCTATGACTAACACCTGTACCGGCGCTCATAACCTGAATTTCTCCATTTTTAATTACTGCTGAATTACCCATACTATCTTTGTGTGCAATTGCACCTGCCAATGGGATGGTAATAATTTCCATATTATCATGTGGATGAGAACCAAAACCCATTCCACCATCAATACTGTCGTCATTTAAAACCCTTAAAACTCCGAAGTGCATCCTTTCTGGATTGTAATAATTAGCAAAACTGAACGAGTGGTGTGCATTTAACCAGCCATGATTAGCATGACCGCGGGTGTTTTCTTTGTGCAAAATAAACTGTGACATAAATTTCCTTTCTTGTTTATGATACAAATTTACAGCAAGCAAGTTTGCTGTGCATTGACCTAGGATAAGAAGTGAGTTTGGAATGGAACGCGCCAGGTGTTAATCGTAACTAGCATTTATTAAAGTTGAATTGGTTCATTAAGTATATTAAAAATAAAGCCTTTTAAAGGAAAAAACTTTTAAATACCCTCCAAACACTATGAGGAAGCAAAACCTCTTCGCAAGGCATTGATTTATGCTTTTAACATCAACAATTTGGACAAAATGATATTTCCAACCTTAAACATAACCAATCCTTAACATTTTTTCAGTTTTAAGTTTACATCAATTCTTTAAACTTGTTTCAATTTCACCAAATAATCAGCCTTAAAAAAACCATGCAAAAAAACACAATCTGGATGCTTCTGGCCATATGCCTGATAAGCGTATCCTGCAAAAAGAATACATTGCCAGTAAATAGCGTTACTACAGCAAGTCAAAACAAAACCAGTCTGTTGGCCACAACGGCAGCAGCCAGCGCAGCTGCAAGTGTAAACGCTTATACCAATACATCAAGTTATATCAGTTCGGGCTTTTCATTTTTAAACCCAACACAGTTAGATAAAAACCGACAGGCCATTGGCGGTAGTGCTTACACGGAGGTATATGGCTTTAACATCCCTGAAGAAAACAGGGTAAGGGGCATTAGGTGGAATGAAGACGACGAAACAACATCAATTTGGCGCCCTCAGGGAATAGCGGGTTTCTCTAGAAATGGCGTGCGTTATTTATTGGTGAGCTGGTATGCTAAAGATGCAGCAGAAAGTAAAGGCTCCAGAATAACGCTTATTGACATCAGCCCAAGCTCGAGCACTTATTTAACTTACAGACATATTTTATTGGTACAGCCAACGCTGCCAACCGGCACTTTGGATTACACACAATATGGTACTTATGCACCATTAAATGTGCATGCTGGCAGACTGGCTTATTTTAATGGCAAAATTTATTTAAGCAGTACAAGTTTGGGCTTAAGGGTTTTCGATTTGGATAAAATTATTGAGGTAACTTCAGGGACTGGCACTGATGATAAATGTGGTAAAGATGCTAGTGGTAACCTATACGCTTTCAACTACCGTTACATCCTTCCACAGGTAGGTTACTATAAAATTAATGATGCCAGTCCTATTTCAACAGTACAGGTGAATTACGAAAACAATCAATTATGGACCGGTCAATATTATGCAGGAAGTGCAGATGCATCGATTGTACCTAAAATATTTGGCTTTCCGATCAGCACAGCCGGAGAATTGCAGAATTCGGGTATACAAACCGTTGTTCCAAAAAATAGTTTATTTACTTCAGATCATGCACATGGGATCCAGGGGGTATTCAGAAAAGGAAACAGGACATGGCTTTCGTGCACCGGATCACCTAGCGAATCGTACGGATCTACAGCCCGTTTAGCGAGGTATACTGATGGTGACACCAATACCGTTCGATACAGATGGCCTTATGGAGCTGAATCATTATATCTTGAAGCCCAATATGGATATTTATGGAGCTTAACCGAATTCGAACCGAATGCAGGAGCTCAAAACGGCAGTCAGGTTAACCGTTGCATATTCGCTGTAGATTTTTCAAAATACGAATAATTATTCTTCTACCTCGTTGTAAAAATTCGTCATTTCGACTGAAGCGCAGCGTAATGGAGAAATCTTTATCACAGTACAAAGATTTCTCCAATACGTTCGAAACAATATTATGCCTTAAGCCAATGCTTGCTCAATATCAGCTAAAATATCATTAATATGCTCTAAACCGATAGATAAGCGGATAGAACCTTGCTCAATACCAACTTCGTTACGTTGTTCTTCAGTAAGTTTACTATGTGTACTTGTTGCGGGATGCGTTGCTATAGAACGGGTATCGGCCAGATTTGCAGAGATGGAGAACATTTTTAAATTATCCATAAATTTACGGGCAGCATCTATCCCCCCATCAACCACAATGGTAACAATGCCACCACCCTGTTTCATTTGTTTTTTAGCAATTTCATATTGTGGGTGAGAAGGTAAAAATGGATATTTTACCAGCTTAATTTTTGGGTGTTTCTCTAAATATTCGGCCACCTTTAAAGCATTTTCGCAATGACGGTCCATACGGATGGCCAAAGTTTCTAAACTTTTAGATAAAATCCATGCGTTAAAAGGCGATAAAGCTGGTCCGCTGTGGCGCGCGAAAGCAATAACCTCGGCAATTAATTCTTTTGTACCTAAAATAACACCTCCCAAAACACGGCCCTGACCATCGATATATTTGGTTGCAGAATGGATTGAAATGTGCGCACCAAGTTCAATCGGCCGCTGTAAATATGGTGTAGCAAAACAATTATCCACAACCAATAACTGATTGTGTTTTTTAGCCAGGTTGCCTAAAAATTCAAGATCAATAATATCGATACCAGGATTAGATGGCGTTTCTACAAAAATCATTTTTGTATTTGGCTTAATCAAAGCCTCCCAATCCTGCGGTTTATCTAAATCAGCATAATCGAAAGTAACGCCCCAATTAGAAAAAACATTGGTTAGCAACTGGTGGGTAGAGCCGAAAACCGATCTACTTGAAACAATATGATCACCATTTTTTAAGAAAGCACCAAATGTTGTAAAAATTGCGGCCATGCCTGTTGCTGTGGCAAAACCATCTTCAGCACCTTCTAAGAGGCACATTTTTTCGATAAATTCTGATGTATTTGGATTTGAATAACGGCTATACACATTCCCTTCCTTTTCGTTGGCAAATAAGGCACGCATTTCTTCGGCATCTTCAAATTTATAACTCGAGGTAAGGTAAATCGGAGAAGAATGCTCTTTATGCAGGCTGCGTTCGGTTTGAGTGCGTATAGCTATGGTTTCAAAATTTTCGGATTTCATTGTATTGCTAAATATGAGTATTGAGATGTGAAATGATGGTTTTGTAATGTGAGATTTGAGGTATGAGATTTTATTCTCAACCTTAAACCCTACAGCTTAAACTGCTACTCTACACCTTGTTTATTTTATAAGTAAAATTAATTGTTGCTGAACGGCCTAAGATATTTGATACAGAGCAATATTTATCGAATGTCATTGCTAAAGCACGCTCTACTTTTGGTACGCTTAAATCGCCGAACAGGTCGAAATGAATATTGATTACATCAAAAATCGGAGGCATTTCTTCGTCTTTTCTAGTGGCATTAATTGCAATCTTAACATCATCAAGTGGTTCTTTCTGCTTCGCTAATACATTTACCATATCAATACCGCTGCAGCCACCTAATCCGATCAACAACATTTCCATTGGCCTAAAACCCTTTCCTTCGCCACCAATAGCAGCTTTTGCATCCAACTCCACAGTAAAACCGCTCTCGTTTTCTGCTTCAAAATTAAATTTACCGCTTTTGCGGATTAGATTTATATTCATTGTGTATCCTATTGGGATGTTAGATTTGAAACGCGAGATTTGAGGCATTTTAATGCCTTAAACCATCTACCTTAAACCTTTCACCGCTATTTAATTTAATACCTAATATTTTTGCCATTTACATGCTATGTGCTATGTGCTTTGCTTAAATACCATAAAATACTAAGTTATTTACTTCCAGTTCTGGCAATTTTACCGGATGGTCGAAAATTGCAAAAACCGACGAACCGCTACCACTCATTAAAGCGAATGTTGCGCCTGCATCGTATAAACTGGTTTTTATTTGATGAATTTGGGGATATTTAGCGAAAACCGATATTTCGAAATCGTTGATAACCTTATTTTTCCATGTTGTTGGGCACAAATGTATGATTTCTTTTAACGATTGCAAAGGTTTTTGAGGTTTTACATGCGCATAAGCATCTGCAGTACTTACATGTACAGGCGGTTTTACCAAAACTTTAAACCAGGCTGACAAATCTATTTCGCATTTTTGAAATTCATCACCTTTATTAAACGCATAAACAGGTTTATTTTCGATAAAAAAGGCACAATCGGCACCCAATTGACGGGCGTAATCTTCCATTTTATCAACAGACATCCCCAAACTGAATTTCTCATTTAATAACTTAATTAAAAAAGCACAATCAGCAGATCCTCCTCCCAAACCAGCACCCACAGGAATATTTTTAAATAAACTGATTTGCTGTTCTGGAATGTCATAGTCGTTTTTAACCAATTCATAGGCCTTATAACATAAATTATCATTTGCATCACCAGGAATATCAATTCCAAAAATTTTACACGATGTAATTGCGGCATCAGTAATTTCTACGGCATCTTTAATGTTGATCGGATAAAAAACAGTTTCGAGGTTGTGGTAACCATCAGCACGTTTTTCGGTGATATTTAAGCCTAAGTTTATTTTTGCGTTGGGAAAAGATAGCATGTTAGTCGTGAGTCGTGAGTTTTAAGTCGTGAGTTCATGGTGCCGAAACCAGCAGACATCTCACTTGCAAACATACAAATTTTATGCAGGTCACAGCTTTAAGCCAAGGCTGCACACCGAGATTACACACAACCGATGTTAACAATTAAAACAATAAAATGATTTATAACACCTGATAAATTTTAGATATTTGTAAATTATCAGAACAGTATGAAACAATATTTAGATTTAATGCAGCATGTGCTGGATCATGGCGCTCAAAAGCACGACCGTACCGGTACTGGAACTATAAGTGTTTTTGGTTACCAGATGCGCTTTAACCTTAAGGAAGGTTTTCCGATGGTGACCACAAAAAAATTGCACTTAAAATCTATTATACACGAATTGATCTGGTTTTTAACTGGCGATACCAACATTAAATACCTTAAAGATAATGGCGTGCGCATTTGGGATGAATGGGCTGATGAAAACGGCAATTTAGGCCCGGTTTATGGTTCGCAATGGAGAAGTTGGCCAACACCAGACGGGCAGCACATCGATCAGATTACAAATGTTATCAATACGATAAAAAACAATCCCGATTCGAGAAGAATTATTGTTTCTGCCTGGAATGTTGCCGAAATTGAAAATATGGCTTTGCCCCCTTGTCATGCATTTTTTCAGTTTTACATAGCGGATGGAAAATTAAGCTGCCAGTTATACCAACGCAGTGCAGATATTTTCTTGGGTGTACCTTTTAATATTGCCTCTTACGCATTGCTTACCATGATGGTTGCACAGGTTTGCGGTTTAGAAGCCGGAGACTTTATCCATACCTTAGGCGATGCACATTTATACAATAACCACATTGAGCAAGCAAATTTGCAGCTAAGCCGGCAGCCAAAACCACTACCCACCATGAAAATCAATCCTGATGTAAAAAGCATTTTTGATTTTAAATTTGAAGATTTTACGCTTGAGAATTACGAAGCACATCCTCATATTAAGGGTATTGTTGCGGTGTAGTTGCTTAATTGAAAGCTAGATTGCTTCACTCCCGATCTCAGCCAAAGGCTTTTGTTCGCAATGACGCGGCATTTGTCTTCATCGCCTGTAGGAACGAAGAAACAACCTCATTCAGCCATTGGCAGAGGTTGATCTAAGTAAAGTAGGTTACAAAAATATTATGAAAAGGGTCCTAATGGTTCAAAATAACGAACACGTTAGCGAAATGAACCAATAAACGATTGACTAATGACCAATGAACTAAAAAGCCCCTCACTTGCCATCGCCGTTGCTATAGGCGAAAACTTCGCCATTGGCAAAAATAACCAGCTTTTGTGGCATATGCCGGCTGATTTAAAGTTTTTTAAGCAAACCACATCAGGCCATACCGTAATAATGGGACGCAAAACGTTCGATTCTGTTGGAAAACCATTACCAAACCGCAGAAATATTGTAATTACCCGAGATACTGAATTAAAAATTGAGGGCGTTGAAGTGGTAAACAGTTTAGATGAAGCTTTAGCGATTACCAAAACGGAAGAAAAACAAGTATTTATTGTTGGTGGGGCTGAAATTTACAAACAGGCATTGCCAAAAATTACTACATTATATTTAACTACCATTCACCATAATTTTGATGCAGATACTTTTTTCCCTGAAATTGACAGGAATGAATGGAAATTAATTAGCAGCGAAGCCCATAAAGCCGACGAAAAAAACAAATACGATTATACTTTTAAAGTTTTAGAAAGGATATAATCCTTTAGTCATCTGCGGTAAGGAAGCATGAAGCAACCTAAAACCAGGTTGCCAAGCGATCTTTATATAATGTTTTGCGGCCACCTAGGGCAAAATATCCAAAACCCCACTACCTTGGCCGCCTAAACCCGATATACGTGGATGCCCCCGATTTTTTGTATCGGGGCAGAAACATTAGCGGGACGGAACCTCAGCCAAAAGCTGCTGCAATTGCTTTCCCAATCAATATCATCTGCATTTTAAACTCCTTTATGGATTATGTATGGAGAATCGTAAAGGATTATTGCCCGATAAAAATTATTGTTAATAAATTATCAATTAAGGGGTTCTATAATTTAAAAATTTAATTAGATTTGCCGACTTGTTAAAAAACAGCGAAAGACAAATTATTTTAAACAAACAATGCAAGGAAAAGGTTTTATTAAGTTTATAGCGATAGTATTGGCTATCGTTTGTGCGTACGCACTTTCTTTTACTTTGGTAGCATCCAAGGTAGAAAAAGACGCAAAAAACGCTGCGAAGGGTGATTTAGCCAAAGAAAAGGCTTACTTAGATTCGATGAGTACCGTGAAAGTTTATCCTGTAGTTGGATTTACTTATCAAGAGGTAAAAGCGAAAGAGATTAATTTGGGTTTAGACTTAAAAGGCGGAATGAACGTAACGATGGAGATATCGTTAGCGGAGTTGGTAAAATCATTAGCGGGCAACCCTACTGATGCGAACTTCAACAAAGCAGTTCAGAATGCACAGATCCAGTTAAATGCCGGTGGTAAAGATTACATCAAAATTTTTGTTGATGAATTCGAAAAATTAAGCCCTGGAGTTAAACTTGCAGATTATTTTTCTAACCAGGATAATGCATCTCAGTTAAAACCTAGCGCAAGCAATGCTGAAGTTGAAGCTTTCTTAGAGAAAGAAGCAACTAGTGCTATCGATCGTTCGTTTACAGTTTTACGTTCCCGTATTGATGGTTCTGGCGTTGTAAGCCCGAACATGCAAAAACAAGAGGGTAGCAACCGTATCTTAATCGAGATGCCAGGTGTACAAGATCAGGAGCGTATGGCGAAACTTTTACAAGGTTCTGCTGAGTTACAATTCTGGCAGGTATACCAGGTACAAGAAGTTGCGCCATTATTAGAAAACATTAATAAAATTTTAGCAGCAACATTAAAAACTGATGCTCCTGCAACTAAAGATACAACTGCTGCTCCAGCTGCTGGTGGTAAATTGGCTGGCCTTGAAAAATCGGCTACTAAAGATACTACAGCTAAAGGCGGTAAACTTGCTGGCTTAGGTAAAAAAGATTCTACAGCGGTTAGGGCCGAACTGGCAAAATCTAACCCATTATACGCTGTTCTTAATCTTCCGATTTATCAAGGCGAAAACGGACAACAACAATTAATGCCAGGTGCAGTTGTTGGTATGTCGTTACAAAAAGATACTGCAAAGGTTAACAATTACTTAAAACTTCCTGAAGTTGCTGCATCTATTCCATCAACGATGAAATTTATGTGGAGTGTTAAACCAAGGGAAGGTTCGAGAATTTTCGAATTATATGCTATTAAAGTGGTAAGTGCCGATGGCAAACCAGATTTAGGTGGTGATGCGATTAGCGATTCCAAAGATGATTTTGATCAGCACAACAAACCAGAGGTAACCATGTACATGACCAGCGAAGGTGCTGCTAAATGGAAAAAAATTACTGCTGAAGCTGCTGCTGACCCGAACAACAAAAAATCTATTGCAATTGTATTGGATAACCAGGTTTATTCTGCCCCTACTGTGCAGAACGAAATTGCTGGTGGTGTTTCTTCAATCACTGGTAACTTTACCCAAACAGATACTAAAGATTTATCTAACATCTTAAAAGCTGGTAAATTGCCTGCTCCTGCACGTATTGCCGGTAGTTATGTGGTTGGTCCAACTTTAGGTGCAAAAGCTATTCACGATGGTTTAATCTCATTCGTAATTGCCTTTATCGTAATCTTAATCTTCATGGCGTTGTATTATCACCGTGCAGGTTGGGTTGCTAACTTTGCATTGTTAATCAACTTATTCTTCATCATTGGTATTTTGGTATCACTAGGTGCAGTATTAACCTTACCTGGTATCGCTGGTATCGTGTTAACCATTGGTTTATCGGTAGATGCAAACATCCTTATTTTTGAGCGTGTACGTGAAGAACTTGCACATGGTAAAAATACCGCTACTGCAATTAAAGAAGGTTTTAAACATGCAATGCCTTCAATTATCGATTCAAACGTTACCTTGTTCATCTTAGGTGCTATTCTTTACGTTTTTGGTAGCGGTCCGGTTCAAGGTTTCGCAACTACTTTATGTATTGGTATTCTTTCATCATTATTTGCTGCAGTAGCCATTTCGAGAGTTGTTTTCGAATCGTTATTAAACCGTAAAATCGATGTTAGTTTCGATAACAGCCTAACACGTAATGCATTTAAAAACTTAGCATTCAACTTTGTTGGCCGTCGTAAAATCTATTACATTATCTCTACCATCATTATTATTGCCGGTATTGGTATGTACTTCAAAAATGGCGGTTTAAACCTGGGTGTAGATTTTAAAGGTGGTAGAACTTATTTGGTTCACTTCGATAAAGCTGTTAGTACTGAAGATTTAAAAACCAAGTTAAACCCGGTTTTCGGTAACGAAACGCCAGAGGTTAAAACTGCAGGAGAAGATAGTCAGGTTAAAATCACTACTACTTTCCACATCGAAGATCAGGACATTAAAACTGATAAAGTTGTAGAAGATGCTTTAAACAAAGGTTTAGCAGGTTCTAAATATGAAATCGTAAGTTCACAAAAAGTTACGCCTATCATTGCAAGTGACATTGTAAACGGTGCTTTTTATGCGGTATTGATCTCATGTTTATTCATGTTTATCTATATCGTAGTACGATTCAAAAAATGGCAGTATGGTTTAGGTGCGGTAATCGCATTATTCCATGATGTGTTAATGGTATTGTCTTTCTACACTATTTTAGATGGTATTATGCCATTCTCATTAGAAATTGGTCAGGATTTTATTGCAGCAATTTTAACGGTTATGGGTTATACCATGACAGAAACAGTTGTTGTATTCGACCGTATCCGTGAGAAACTAAAAGAATCTGGTAAAGAAGATTTACATGGTGAAGAACGTAACAACTTAATCAACTTCGCGTTGAACAGTACATTAAGTCGTACGATATTAACTTCATTAACCGTATTCTTCGTGTTATTGGTAATCTTTATTTTCGGTGGTGATAGCATCCGTGGGTTTATCTTTGCATTGTTGATTGGTCGTATCATCGGTACCTACTCATCATTATGCATCTCTACTCCTATCGTAATTGATTTAGGAAGCTCAGCTGAGAAAAAGTAAGATCCAAAAATCTTAATATATACAAGCGCTTCGATTTATCGGGGCGCTTTTTTTGTGCCAAAACTCGTAGGTTTAAAAACTTGCGAGGGTTAAAGTTAAAAGACACAAAGCTTTTCATTTATTTTGCAAAGCAAAACCTGGGGTTCTTCGGTTCCAACAGTCCCGCTGTCCGTTTTATTCCGATGAAGGATCGGTATGCTCACTGCCATCAGGTTTATTTAACCTGGGTAAGTGCTTCGAACCTGCAAAAACACACCTTCGTCATACCAGCGTTATATATTAATCAATCAGCTGAAATAGTGGCCAAAACCTCAATTTTTAAACCTTTTGGCCATCTTTTTGTTACATTAGCAACAGATAAACCGATAAAAAATGGATTTACAACTTCCTAAAAGCGAATACCCAAGAGTAGTTATTGTTGGTGGTGGATTTGGTGGCATTGAGTTAGCTAAACGTTTAAAAAACAAGCCTTTTCAAGTGGTTATGCTCGATAAGCATAACTATCATACTTTTCAACCACTGCTTTATCAGGTAGCTACAGGAGGACTGGAAGCAGATTCTATCGCTTTCCCACTACGGAAAATTTTTAAAGGACAAAAAAATCTCATTTTTCGGGTAACCAAAGTAACTGAAGTTAATGCAGCAGAAAATTGTTTACAAACAGATATTGGCAGGATTACTTACGATTATTTGGTAATTGCCACTGGCTCTACCAGTAACTTTTTTGGCAATAAAGAAATTGAAGCCAATTCAATGCCGATGAAGTCAATTCCAGAAGCACTTGATTTAAGAAGTTTGATTTTACAGAATTTTGAGAGATCGCTGATCGAAAAAGATTTAGATAAAAAGAATGCCCTATTAAACTTTGTGGTGGTTGGTGGCGGTCCAACAGGTGTTGAAACCTCCGGTGCCATTGCTGAACTTAAAAGACATGTAATTCCGAACGATTATCCGGAAATGGATTTAAGCAGGGTAAACATTTACCTGATCGAAAATTCGCCGGAATTGTTGGGCGTTATGTCGCCACAGGCACAAAAGAAAGCAAAAGATTTCCTTACCGATATGGGCGTTCAGATCATGAATGAAACCAGGGTACTCGGTTACGATGGACTTACACTCACCTTACAAGATAAAGCACCTATTTTAAGTTCAACAGTGATCTGGAGTGCTGGGGTTAAGGGTGAGGTTTTAAATGGTTTAGATAAAGCTGAAGTGGTAAGAGGTGGCAGATTAAAAACAGATACCCAAAATTTAATTGTAGGTTATCAGAATATTTATGCCATTGGTGATGTGGCTGCCATTGTAGATGAAGAAACGCCAAACGGTCATCCTGGGGTAGCTCCGGCGGCCATTCAACAAGGCCATCACCTCGCTAAAAACCTGATCAACATTAAAGAAAATAAACCTTTGGAGAAATTTAAATATTTCGACAAAGGCTCAATGGCCACAGTAGGTAGAAATAAAGCAGTTGTTGATATCGGTAAAATCCGTTTCCAAGGAGTGTTTGCATGGTTCACCTGGATGTTTGTTCACTTGATGACATTGGTAGGCTTCAGAAACAAAATTATAGTTTTCGTCAATTGGGTTTGGAGTTACTTCAGCTACGATCGGGGAACCCGTTTAATTATTAGAACCTTTGCAAAAGATCGAAGTGTGGATTATAGAAACGAGGTACCATCAGTAAAGGAAGAAGTTAAGGTATCTTAGTCTTTAGTCTTTAGTCTTTAGTCTTTAGTCTTTAGTCTTTAGTCTTTAGTCTTTAAGGCAACTTTAACGGTATAAAATTGTTTTTTATTTCTTTTTTTCTTTGCGAAAAACTTTGCGCATTTTGCGGCTAAATCAAAAAATATGAGCCAAAACAATTTCAAATTAGTAGAGTGTCCGCGCGATGCCATGCAGGGATTGCATGATTTTGTTCCTACGGCACTCAAAATTGAATACCTGAATTTGTTGTTACAGGTGGGTTTTGATACGCTTGATTTTGGAAGTTTTGTTTCACCTAAAGCCATTCCACAAATGGCCGATACCGCTGAGGTTTTATCACATTTGGATTTAAGTAATACCTCTACCAAACTTCTTGCGATTGTAGCCAATTTAAGGGGTGTATTGGATGCAGTAAAGCATCAGGCTATCAGTTACCTCGGTTTTCCTTTTTCAATTTCAGAAACCTTTCAACAGCGCAATACCAATTCGAGCATAGCACAATCCTTAAATACTGTTGAAGAGATGCTTTCTCTTTGCATTAAAAACAATAAAAAAGCAGTTGTTTATTTATCAATGGGTTTTGGGAATCCTTATGGGGATGAATGGAATTATGAAATTGTAGAAAAGTGGGCTGATGTATTGGTGAGTAAAGGTGTGGAGATCTTGTCATTAGCTGATACCGTAGGTGTTTCGACACCAGAAAAGATTAAAAGCATATTGCCCAAGCTAATTTCCAGGTTTAATAAAACCGAAATAGGTATACATTTACACTCCACTCCTACCGAACGTTTTGAAAAGATAGAAGCTGCTTACCATTCAGGCGTAAAACGTATCGATTCTGCACTAAAGGGCTTTGGTGGTTGTCCGATGGCTGCTGATGACCTTACAGGTAATATTGCTACTGAAGATGTAATTGTCTTTTTGAATGCTAAAGGAGAAAACCTCAACCTTGATATGGATAAATGGAATGAGGCAATGGCTTTATCGGGGAAAATATTTGGATAGAGTTGTTATGAGTGATCGTCATTGCGAGGCACGAAGCAATCCTACTACCATGGGTGGGTAAATAATTCAAATCCAGCGATCGCTTTAAGATTGCTTCGTGCCTCGCAATGACGATTTTTCGTTGAATGCGCTGTGCTTTCTGTGCCTCCTGACTAACTATCCCTAAACCTTCTTTACCATTTTAAAATGCTGTATACCAGCTTCTTCAAATTGCTCCCCTTCGGCTACGAAACCAAACTTAGCGTACAAACTCATGGCATCTAACTGCGAGTTGAGGTAAATGTAATGTGCATCTTCCGGAAGATCAGATAGGGCTTCAGCGATTAATGCACGGCCAACGCCCTGCCCTCTAAAATCTTTCAATACAGCGAAACGTTCCAGTTTGTATCCGGCATCTGTTTTACGCCATCTACAAGCACCACAAGGCTGGCCATTACTGGTAGCCAAAAAATGTATCGATTCATCTTCATGCTCCCATTCTAACTCCGGCGGGCAGTTCTGTTCGTCTACAAACACTACTTTACGTATAGCAAATACTTTATCTAAATCTTCGGGATGGTTAACTTTTTGAACGTGTAGACTCATTATCGTGTTGTTTAAAGTGTTTATTCGATTTTAATTTCGATTCGTTTAGCTCTTTGGCTACATCTATCGAATGTGAACAATGAATATCGGCCTCTTTTTTGGCAAGTGTGGCAATCGCAACGTAAAATTTATGTAACTGATCTAATTCTTTTTCGCTCAAATCTTCAATATCAACCATTCGGTTACTCGCACCTTGCTGTGCAGCAATTAGTTCATTCAACTTTAACTGAATTGCCTTACCATCTTTATTTTGCGCTTTCTGAATTAAAAAAACCATTAAAAAGGTAATGATTGTGGTACCAGTGTTAATCACCAATTGCCAGGTTTCTGAGTAATTAAATATCGGGCCCGTAACAGCCCAAATAATTACAATAGCAGTAGCTGAAATAAATGCAACAGAACTACCGGTAAACTTCGTTGCCGCATTGGCAAATTTTTCGAAAAAATTATTTTTCTTGGTGTCGGTTTTAGATTTTGCCATTACAATTTGTTTGCTTAAATATAATATAAAACAAACAAAAACGCCATAAGTTTTTTAACCTATGGCGTCTTTATTTATGAGGAAATAATTGATTTTTTGAATGATTGAATAGATATCCAATCTTCAAAATCAATCAAAATTTACAATTTATCGTTTACGTTGATACAGTTCAAATCTTCGAAAGCCGCGGTTAAACGCTTTACAAAAGTTTCTTCACCTTTACGTAACCAAACACGTGGATCGTAATATTTTTTATTTGGTTTATCATCGCCATCAGGGTTACCAATCTGGCCTTGAAGATAAGCTTCGTTCTTTTTGTAATATTCTAAAATACCTTCCCAAAATGCCCATTGCATATCGGTATCAATATTCATTTTAATTGCACCATAAGAAATTGCTTCTCTGATTTCTTCCTGAGTTGAACCAGAACCACCGTGGAATACAAAATTGATTGGTTTCTCTTCAGTTAAGCTGAATTTTTCTTTGATAAAATCCTGAGAGTTTTTTAAAATTACCGGTTGCAATTTTACGTTACCTGGTTTGTAAACACCGTGTACATTACCAAATGCCGCTGCAACAGTAAAGCGAGGAGAAACTTTGCTTAATTCTTCGTAAGCATAAGCCACTTCGCTAGGTTGTGTATATAATTTTGAGCTATCTACATCGCTATTATCAACACCATCTTCCTCACCACCTGTAACACCAAGTTCGATTTCGATCGTCATGTTCATTTTAGCCATGCGTGCTAAGTATTTAGCAGATATTTCCATGTTTTCTTCTATCGATTCTTCCGATAAATCCAACATGTGTGATGAAAACAAAGGTTTTCCGGTTTCAGCGAAGAATTTTTCACCGTGATCTAAAAGTCCATCAATCCAAGGCAATAATTTTTTAGCGGCGTGGTCGGTATGTAAAACCACGGCAACACCATAATGTTCTGCCAATAAATGTACATGTTTAGCTGCCGATACAGCACCTAGAATACATGCTTGCAATTTCTCATTATCTAAAGATTTACCAGCATAAAACTGTGCACCGCCATTAGACAATTGAATCATAACAGGCGAATTTACTGCCTTAGCAGTCTCCAATACCGCGTTAACCGTATTTGTACCGGTTACGTTTACTGCTGGTAAAGCAAACTGATGTTTTTTAGCCTGCTCAAACAATTCTTGAACGGCATCTCCGTAAATTACGCCTTTGTAGCCTTTTAAACTCATTTCTTGTTAATTTTATTAAGTCCGAAGTTATAAAAAAAAATAACATTCCAAGCTTTTGTAACAACAGAATTATTTGCCTAACAGCAAAATAAGGCCTATTTAGTGTAAAAAACACATTATCCTTAGTGTAAAAAAGACACACTTAAGTTTACAATTGGCAGTTGGCGGCAACAAAAGCCAAATTTTAAATTACGTTACCAACTCTGGCATTATTGCCAATTGGCTATCTACCAACTAACCATTGACTATTTTTACAGCCAATAAGGTTCGACTTTATTTTATTTTTCGTTTCTTTGCAATCCAATTCTTTAAAAAATTATATGGCTTGGTTTAAGAGAGAGAATAAAGGTATCATTACCACAACTGAAGAGAAAAAAGAAGCACCAGATGGCTTGTGGAATAAATGTCCAAATTGTAAAAAACCGCTACATCAGGCAGAACTTCAGGAAAACAAATATGTTTGTCATTACTGCAACTACCACCTGAGAGTAGGCTCAAAAGAATATTTCGAGGTTTTATTTGATAATAACGAGTTTAAAGAACTTTTTCCGAACTTAACATCGGGCGATCCGCTAAACTTTAACGATAATAAACCTTATACCGACAGGATTAAAGAAAGCCAGGCTAAAACAGGTTTAAAAGATGCAATCCGTGCCGGAGTTGGTAAAATTGAAGGTCAGGATCTCGTAATTGCCTGTATGGATTTCGCATTTATTGGCGGTTCTATGGGTTCTGTTGTGGGTGAAAAAATTGCAAGATCAATCGATTACAGCATTAAACATAAAGTTCCTTTCCTGATGATTTCAAAATCAGGTGGTGCACGTATGATGGAGGCCGCATTTTCATTGATGCAGATGGCTAAAACATCGGCTAAACTGGCTTTACTGGGTCAGGCTAAAGTTCCATATATCTCATTGTTAACCGATCCTACTACAGGTGGCGTAACAGCATCGTATGCAATGCTTGGCGATATTAATATTGCCGAACCTGGTGCATTGATCGGTTTTGCCGGACCAAGGGTAATTAAAGAAACCATAAAAAAAGATTTGCCAAAAGGTTTTCAAACAGCAGAATTCGTTTTAGAACATGGTTTCCTTGATTTCATTGTAGATAGAAGGGCAATGAAAGCTAAATTGGGTGCTTTTATTAAGATGATTAACAACTAGTTGGTTTCCAATAGTTCATTAAGCCATTAGTTCACTGTTCTAAGTATCAAAAACAACATAATATTTAGAAAAGCAGGGCTTGAATAACTTCGGTTAGTTCAGTCCTGCTTTTTGCTTTAAGTCCTCGCTACACTCCGGGCTTTCCACGGCAATCAGGTTTAATTAACATAGGCTGGTGGTTCTTTTGAAAGGTTTTCCTGGCTAGCACATTAAACCACCCCACCCTTTGCGCAGCCCTCAATGCGAGGGAAATATTAACAGCGATTTTTCTTATTTTTAAACTAACCAAACTAAAAATCAGATGAAAAAGCTATTATTACTCACCTTCCTGATCACCGCCATTATTTCTGTGCATGCCCAGGAGAAAAAAGCTAAAGTTCCTTATGATGAAACCTTAGCCAAAAAACTCGGAGCGGATAATTATGGAATGAAAATGTATGTCCTCGTGATGCTTAAATCAGGCACCAACACTACAGAAACAAAAGCCAAAACCGATAGTTTATTTGCCGGACATATGGCAAACATGGGCAAAATGGTCGAAGCACAAAAACTCGTAGTTGCCGGCCCGATGGGCAAAAACGATAAAAACTACCGCGGTATTTTCATTTTAAATACAAAATCAATCGAAGAAGCCAAACAATTGTTAGAAAGCGACCCTGCAATCAAGGCTAAATTACTCGAACCAGAATTATACAATTGGTATGGATCGGCAGCATTGGCTGAATATCTGCCATTTCATGATAAGATACAGAAAAGTAGTTTTTAGGTATCCACAGAAACAAAGATGGCACGGAAAAATTTGATAGGTGAGGTCAGGTATTATCATAACTCAACTGCAACATTTCCATTAACATCTCCAACCCTACCGCTAATTCCATAAATTAGCGCATCAAATAAACAACCCTAACTTATTATGAATAAAAAAGTACTATTTTCTGCACTTCTGCTGTGCGCTTCGGCAAGCGTTTTTGCGCAAGACAAAAAAGTAATCGACAATATTGTTAAAGAAGTGAATGAAAATTCGCAATTAGAGAAACTTGCACACGAACTTTTGGATGTTGTTGGTCCGCGCTTAGTAGGTTCGCCACAAATGAAACAAGCTAACGATTGGGCAGTAAAAAAATATAGCGATTGGGGCATTTCTGCCAAAAACGAAAAATGGGGCGAATGGGCTGGCTGGGAAAGAGGTATTACCCATATCGATTTGATAAGTCCGCGGGTTAGAACTTTAGAGGGCACACAACTGGCATGGAGTCCATCCAGTAACGGGAAAGCGATTAACGCAGAGGCAATTATCCTTCCAGAAATCACAGATTCGTTATCTTTTCAAAAATGGTTACCTAATGTAAAGGGCAAAATTGTTTTAATTTCCATGAACCAACTCTCTGGCCGGCCAGAAAAAAACTGGGAAGAGTTTGCCACAAAAGACTTATTTGAAAAATTTAAAAAAGAAAAAACCGAAGCAGCGAAAGCCTGGGCAGCAAGTATAGCTAAAACGGGTTTATCTGCTAAAACTTTACCTGTAGCCTTAGAAAATGCTGGTGCTGTAGCGGTAGTGATCAATAACTGGTCGCAGGGATTTGGTGTAGATAAAATTTTCGGTGCAAATACCATTAAAGTACCCACTTTAGATTTATCCGTTGAGGATTATGGCTTGGTTTACCGCCTGGCACTAAATGGCGATAAGCCTAAATTAAGAATCGAGGCCGATTCGAAGAAATTAGGTGCTGTACCTACTTTTAACACCATTGCAGAAATTAAGGGCAAACAAAAACCCAATGAATATGTGATGTTATCGGCACACTTCGATTCGTGGGATGGCGCAAGCGGTGCTACCGATAATGGTTCGGGAACTATTTTGATGATGGAAGCCATGCGGATTTTGAAAAAAATCTATCCTAATCCTAAACGGACCATTTTGGTTGGCCATTGGGGAAGTGAAGAGCAGGGTTTAAATGGTTCAAGAGCTTTTGTAGAAGATCATCCTGAGGTTGTAAATAATCTTCAGGCTTTGTTTAACCAGGATAACGGTACAGGTCGGGTGGTTAACATTGGCGGACAAGGTTTCGCTAAATCAAAAGATTACATTACCCGTTGGTTGGCTGCAGTACCTGATACCATTAAAAACCAGATCAAAACCAGTTTTCCGGGAACACCAGGTGCTGGTGGATCAGATTTTGCTTCTTTTGTTGCAGCTGGAGCATTAGGTTATTCATTAAGTTCTACCAGCTGGGATTACGGTACATATACCTGGCACACTAACCGCGACAGTTACGATAAATTGGTTTTCGACGAAATTAGAAGCAATGTAATTTTGGCTGCGATTATGGTATATATGGCTTGTGAAGATCCCGAAAAAACTTCTACCGAAAAAGCAACCGATTTACCTGTAAACGAACGTACCGGAAAACCATCAACCTGGCCGGTACAATCAAAATCGAATAGAAAAGGTGGATTGTAGATAATATTTTTAAACGTTTTGGTAAAGAGCATTTGGAAACAGATGCTCTTTTTTTGTTCCTTAGATTAATTATTTCGAGCGGAGTGCAACGCAGTGGAGAAATCTATTGAGGTGGATCGCTCTATTCCATTTCGCTTTCAGTAAAGATGACGCCCTTAAAGCAATATTTTGTTTTTTTTAGTGTAGTTACACCTAAATTTATTTAAAGATTTACAGGCAGAAAAGATGCTGAAATAAATTCAGCAAGCCGATCTTAAAAAATCTACTCTTCTTTCTTCTGAAACTTATAAAACAGATAACCCAAAAAAGGCAATATCAATACACTTCCCAATAAAAGCGCTAAACCCAAACTGTAAATGGTTTTTTCTGGCCCAACGGTTTCCAATAGCGAAATTGCATCTCCGCTTTTTAAACGGATAAAATTTGGAAAATGGGCATAACTTATCGCCAAGAGGATCATCGTAACCTGAAAGCCCGCTAAAATGCGTAAAATCTTCGTTTTTCCTTTAATCAACAAATACCATAGCAATACGAGTGATAAACTAGCCAAAATAATGGCAGATACGCCAACTGAACTTTTAAAAACCCAATCAATCAATGGAATTTTATCACGTTGTGCAGCTATAAATACCATTGCCCCAAAAACAACAGCGGCTATATTCATAAATTCGGCTTTTTTTATAAACCGGCGTTTATCATGTGCTTCGGTGGTTTCACCAATAAGATAAATTGCCGCCAGAAAGCCACAAAGCGCAACGGTGAACAACCCAACAGCGAGCGAAAACCAATTTAACCAGCCAGCAATATAGGCAGAGTAAAAATCTGTGGCCTGCGTATCAATATGCCCTGAAATCAGGCTTCCGGCAATAATGCCCAGAAATAATGCTGTAATAAAACTAGAATAGCGAAAAATGCGGTTATAAAGCCATTGCATATCATCTTTAACGGCATCATAATGGCGAAATACAAAGGCTGTGCCTCGTGCAATAATTCCGATGAGCATAATCGCCAACGGAATATGCAAATAAACCGACATGGTGGTATAGATATGCGGAAAGCCTACAAAAAGAATTACAATAGCAATAATTAACCACATGTGGTTGGCCTCCCACACGGGACCAATGGCCTGGTACATCGTTTTGCGGGTTTTACTCCGATTTTTTGTCGAGGTAAAAAGCTCTATAATACCTGCACCAAAATCTGCTCCACCCAGTAAAAAGTAGAGCAAAATGGCCATGCACAAAAATGTAATTACAACTTGTTCCATCATTTATTTTTTTGCCACAGCTTTACTGATAAACACAGAGTTTGGTATTTCGACTATAAGTTTCAAGCCTTCATCTGTGTTCATCCTTTTTATCTGTGGTTAATTAATTATTTTGTTCAGTTTTATTATACAATACAGGCACCATTTTTATCTGGCGGTAAAGCAAAAACGTTACGATAATACTTAAAGAAACATAAATTGCCGAGAAGATATAAAACGAATAGGCAATACCCGGCATCGGCGTAACAGCATCTTTGGTACGCATAATGCCATAAATAATCCATGGTTGCCTACCAACCTCGGTAACTACCCAGCCGGCCTCTAAAGCGAGATAACCGAGCGGAATTGCAAAAACAAATAATTTTAATATCCAGCGTTTCTCCGTTAAAGGTTTCTTTTTAAAAAGGATAAAGAAATAGATTAAGGATATAAACAGCAAGAGCGTACCAATGCCAACCATGACCTGAAAAGCATAGTGTGTTATGGCTACTGGTGGATGCTCATTTTCTGGTATCTGATCCAAACCTTTAACTTCTGCTTTAAAATCGCCATGGGCCAGAAAACTTAATGCTCCAGGAATTTTGATTGCGCCTTTTACCGTTTTATCTTTTTCGTTTACGATGCCTCCAATCAAAAGTGGCGCGGGCTTTTCAGTTTTATATAATGCTTCCATAGCCGCAAGCTTAGCAGGCTGCCTTTTAGCTACATCTTTTGCGGATATATCTCCACTTAAAGGTTGCAACAATGCACCGATACAGGCAAATATTGCAGCAATTTTAAAGGCTTTTAAATGAAACGCTGCATTTCTATTTCTCAATATCATTAAAGCATGCACACCTGCCACAGCAAAACCGGTTGCGGTAAACGCAGCTAAACACATGTGCAAAGCCTGACTAAACCATGCTTTGTTGAACATGGCCTGGATAGGATCTATATTAAGGTACTTTCCATTTACAAAATCAAAACCTGCCGGACTGTTCATCCATGCATTTGCAGCTACCACCAAAATTCCGGAAGCTAAACCACTTACCCCAACTACCATCCCTGTAAACCAATGAAACCATTTATTCAGCTTGTTCCACCCATAAAGGAAGAAACCCAGTGCTATTGCTTCAATAAAAAAAGCTGTTCCTTCCAAAGAGAAAGGCATACCAAATATCGGACCTGCATGATCCATAAATTTTGGCCAAAGCAAGCCCAGTTCGAAAGATAACATGGTACCCGATACCGCGCCCGTAGCGAAAAAAATAGCCACACCTTTACTCCAGGCTTTGGTGAGGTTTTTATATACCTCATCGTTTGTTTTAAGCCATTTATAATGCGAAACAGCCATAAAGAAAGGCATAACCATGCCGATACAGGAAAAAATGATGTGAAAGCCTAATGATAAGGCCATTTGGGAACGGGCTGCTATAAAATCATCCATATGCTGTAGATTTTGAATTGTAACAAATATAGTTGTTAAACACTAAAGCCTACGGTAATTGAGTGACGTTGAAAGGATTATTTTAAATATAGAACGTTTATAAATTGAAAAAAGATTTGGATGTTCTTGTCACATAAATACTAAATACGCTCTTTGTCATCCTGAGCGGAGTCGAAGGATTAGCCATGGATTAATGCGTTCAAAAATTAACAGCAAAAAAGTCATTTCCTAATAAATTAGGACAAGATAATATTCACCGCTTATGAGATTGCTTCTTCGGCTGAAAAAGCCTTATCGCAATGACGAAAATCTTCTAAACCCCTTTCAGCTCATCATAAGCAGCAGTTAAACTTCTTTGAATCCCTTCGCCCTGCCATTCTGGTGCATTGGGTATTGTGGTTGTTTTTAAAATATCTTCCTTGGTTTTTCCGGCCTTAATTTCATCGCCAACGAAAGTTAATAAGTTTTGAAGGTAGTTTTGATAAGCCTTTATATCTTCCTTATTTCCGGTAACTTTTTCCGGATCTAAACTATGTCCCCAAATAAATAAGGTATCTTTATCAAACTGCGCCAAAATTTTATCCAAAGCTGTAATCCAATTGCCGATATGCGCACCATTTTCTCTATCGATATATGGAAACTTGCGGTTAAAAACCAAATCGCCTACATGTGCAATATTTGCATGCTCGAAATGATAAACGGCATCTCCGTTGGTATGACCAGAGCCATAATAGTAGGCTTTAATGTTTTCATCGCCTACTTTAGCATTCCATTTTGTTCCAAAAGTAGTATCGGGCAATAATTGTTTATCGAGATTATTGGCTTTTTCTGCACCTCTTTTCTGATTTACCAAAGAATTTTGATGCGCCACAACTTTTTCGGCCAAACCTTTAAACGCAATATTACCTGCGGTATGGTCGCCATGATGGTGTGTGTTGATTAAATATTTGAAAGGTTTATCGCCAAGTTTTTTTAATTCGTCGATTACATGCGGAGCCGTGGTTGGAAATTGGGCATCTACCACAACAAAACCATTACTGGAATTTAACCAGCCAATTGTGCCACCTTGCTCGATAAATATACCCACATTATTACGTAAGGGCTTAAAGTTATAAGCACGCATTAATTCTTGCTGTGCAAAAACATCTGTTTTATAAACCGAAAGCAAGGCCATAGCCAATGCCGAATTCCTGATAAAATTTCTTCTTTCCATTTTGAGGTTAAGCTAAAAAAAACCACGGCAAATGCCGTGGTTTAAATTTAATGATTTTGATCGTGAATAAACAAAAATTATATTCCCGAACCTGGTGTGGTACCTGGCTCATGCCCCGGACCAAACGAATTATTTTTACGGTCTTTATCTTTATCAAATAAGTTAGTACCTACTTTGGATGATTTGTTTTCATCAAGTGTTCTATCTTCTTTAATATCATCTGCTGTTTTATCAAGTAAATCGTTCTCAACAACTTTACCTTTTTCTTTATTCGTTTCCATAGTAATTGTAAATTGATTTATTAAATGAACAAGCGAGAAATAAGATTGTTTTTAATAGTTGTTTTAAGAATGGGATTTACACATGCAGAATAATCACTAACCATTGAAACAGGCTTTAACGCCAAAAACAAGCATTGCAAATTAACGTCATTTCGACTGGAGCGCAGCGAAATGGAGAAATCTTTGAACGATATAGAAAGATTTCTCCACTGCGGTCGAAATGACGATTCTACTATATGTATGCTTCTTCCACCCTGCTCAGAAATGACAAAATGAAGTGCTAGTGCGAAAATTTACCTTATAGTGGTAGTGTATCTTTAAAACCTTTTAAGGAGACAGACGTCACGACTGATCGCCAATACTTAAAATATAGCGTCATTTCGACTGAAGCTCAGCGAAATGGAGAAATCTTTGAACGATATAGAAAGATTTCTCCACTGCGGTCGAAATGACGATTCTACTATATGTATGCTTCTTCCACCCTACTCAGAAATCAAAAAATGAAGTGCTAGTGCGAACATTTACCTTCTAATCGTAGTGTATCGTTAAAACCTTTTAAGGAGACATACTTTACGACTACTAGCCAATACCTAAAATCTAGCGTCATTTTGACTGGAGCGCAACGAAATGAAGAAATCTTTGAACGATATAGAAAGATTTCTCCACTGCGGTCGAAATGATTGTTATGACAATTACAAATTTATGCGGCTAAATTATAGTTGTTTTTGAACGGTGTTTGTTTTTTTATTACCGAGGCTACCCTAAGCACTATTTTGTTTCTAACGGCGTTTAGAATACTCATGCTATGTTTTCCCTCATCCTTTTTTCTGTTATAATAGTTCCTGATTTCTGGATTATTTTGGATAGCGGACAAGGCGCACAGGTGCAATAGTCTTTTGAGTTCCTTGTTTGCCATCCTATGAACTCTTGGTTTGCCCTTTATGCTAATGCCGCTGCTGTGCTCAAATGGGGCTACCCCTGCATAACAGGCCAGTTGTTTTCCGCTTGGGCTACCTGCAAAATTAGCTGTGCATCCAATAAGGTATATGGCAGTCACGTGTCCTATTCCCGGTATGCTGACCAGAAGTTCGTAATTGCTTTTGAAAGCCCTGTTTTCTCCTATTATTTTTCTGATCTCCATTTCAATATTCTTGATGGACCGGGCTATTCCATCGATGGCTGATTTCAGCGATCTCTCAATGAGCTTCTGATGTGGCTTCTCATTTACATTTCCCAGCTCTTTAATGGAAACTTTTAGACTGGTTATCTGCTTCAACAGCTTTGTCCTGGCAGATATAAAGTCCTTCAGGTGTATCAGAACAGGGTCTAACGGAGGTGTGGCAGTCAAAGAGTCTGATTCCCGATAGGCATAGTTGCATAAGCGAAGGCTGTCTATCCTGTCATTCTTTCCCCTGGCTATCCCAAAGCTCCACTTGATGTGTGCCGCATTGCCAATGTGGATGGGAAGATTTTTCTTGCTGCAGAAAGACCAGATCAGGCGGTGATAGATACCGGTGTTTTCGATCACAACAAGTGAATGTTCATCCATAGTAACCCTATGGCTCTTGAGCCACCTGTCAAAAGCTTTGATCCCTGTGATACTGTTATCAAATCGGGCAGTATCGACAGCCTGTTTTACATGGCTGACAACCGCCATAAGGGAAGCATCGAAATAAGGTTTTGAAACATCGATACCGATGAAGAATTTTGTAGTGACAATCATCTTATTATTTTTATGTTTGCAACAGTTACCTAATTCCAGCCCATCGATCCAAGTCCTTAATAATGGGTAATTCCCTAATTGTTATCTGGTCACTAAGGGAGAAAAACCGGTAGCGGATTGCATCATTCCATAGGCATAAAAACCTTGACGAATCATTAATGTGCCGCTACCGGTTAGGTAACATTTTAAATATTTTAGTCATAGCTAAACTAATCGTAATTTCAATTAATCCCTAAATAAAATACTTAGACAAATCTAAAGGACGATTCTACTATATGTATGCTTCTTAGACAATCCTCAGAAATGACGAAATGATGCAATAGTGCGAACATTTACCTTCTAATCGTAGTGTATCGTTAAAACCTTTTAAGGAGACATACTTTACGACTACTAGCCAATACCTAAAATCTAGCGTCATCTCGACTAAAGCGCAGCGAAATGGAAAAATCTTTGAACGATATAGAAAGATTTCTCCATTGCGGTCGAAATGACGATTCTATTACATCATTGCCCCAGGCAGTTTACCCAATTCATGAATGCATCCGAAAGAATGAAATCTTCTTTTATGAATTTTATTAAAATGGTTCGAAGATTCAAAAGAAAACGGGTTCAGGATAAACTTATAAATGTGTTTCCTTTCTCCATTTAATTTTTCTTCTGGTTTTGCGTTTTCAAGGGGCTGATTGTTTTTGCTCTTTTCCATGACGATATAGATTAATGAAAACTTAGATAGTTTTCTGGTTAACAATTTTAATAATATTGGAAAGCTATTTTTAAATTTGCCTAACCTTATACCATGAGGAAATTGATAAGGTTTCGTTTGGGAATTACATTAAAATGGCGCGGACTGCCTTAATCTTAATTAAATATAAGTTTTATTTTTGAGTTCTGCAAGAGAATTTATTAGTTTAAATGGTTGTTGCAAACCTGCCATATTTTTAGGATTTTAAGGCAGTTAAGAAATTAGGCATCAAGCTATACTAACGTTAATAGCAGCACCAGCTTGGGTAACTAAACCTGATTGAAGTGTAAAGCCCACAGCGCAGCGAGGACTTGGAACGGAAAGCAGGACAAGCACTTAAAATGAAATACTGCCTTGGCTTTTCAAAAAAACACTATTTTTGGCGCATAAAAAAAGTCCCAATTAATTGAGACTCTCCTATTTGGTTAATGATATTTTTATACCAAAGCATTTTGCTTTACTACCATTTTAACTTTTTCAATAACGTAATCCAACTCTTCTTTTGTGGTGTACTTACTGAATGAAAAACGCACGGATGGACGGTTTGGATCAGCTTTAATGCCATTTAACACATGCGAACCAATATTAGAACCTGAAGAACAGGCACTACCGCCAGAAGCACAGATACCATTGATATCAAGGTTAAACAACAGCATATCGGCCATGTCCATCTCCGGGAACGATACATTTAATACGGTATACAAACTTTTATCGGCATCGGTTTCGCCATTAAAAGCAATGCCCGGAATTTCGGTAATCAGTTGTGCTTTCAAATAATCTTTTAAACCCTGAATATGCGCCTGGTGCTGGTCCATTTCGGCATAAGCAATTTCTAAAGCCTTGGCCAAGCCCACAATGCCATATACATTTTCGGTACCTCCACGCATGTTGCGCTCTTGTGCACCGCCATAAATCATCGGTGGTATTTTGATGTTACTGTTTACATATAAAAAGCCAACACCTTTAGGTCCGTGGAGCTTGTGTGCTGCACATACAATAAAATGTGCCTTAAGTTCGCGTACATTATGTGGGTAGTGGCCCATGGTTTGCACGGTATCGGCATGGTAAATGGCATTGTATTTTTCGCAGATATCGCCTACTTTAACCATATCTGTTAGTGTACCCAATTCATTGTTGGCATGCATAAGTGAAACAAAAGTCCGCTCATTATTTTGAAGCAATTCTTCTAAATGGTTGTAATCAACATTTCCTTTTTCATCGATGTTAACAAAACTCAATTTATCGATTTCGCCATTTTTAAGCATGGTATTTAAGGTATGCTCAACAGCGTGGTGTTCAATTTTAGAGGTAATGGCATGCTTTAAGCCATAAGCAGCAATGCCGCAACGGATTGCAGTATTATCGGCTTCGGTACCGCCTGAAGTAAAAAACACTTCGGATGGGGATGCATTTAATAAACCAGAGACGGTTTTACGGGCTTTTTCTACAAGCGTTCTTACCTCGCGACCAAGCGCATGAATGGCAGATGGATTACCGAAATAGTTTTCCATTACGTTTGTCATTTCTGCGATTACTGCCGCATCTAAAGGTGTGGTGGCTGCATTATCTAAATAGACCCTTTTCATTTCTACGAATATTTAAAAGTTAGTGTGTTGTAAAGCAAACTTGCTAAAGCCAGCTCTGTTGTTAAATGATCAGGGTTTAATCGTTTTATTAAACCCTGACCGGTATGCTAAAACCAATAATCCTTTTGAAGATTAAAGGTGTAATATTTCTTTAATATCAGAAATAATCTTGTTTGCTAAACTTTCTGCAATGGTTTCATTTTCTGCCTCACTGTAAATCCTGATGATCGGTTCGGTGTTGGAACGACGCAAATGTACCCAAGTTTTATCAAATTCTATCTTCAAACCATCAATTGTACTGTATGGCTGATTTTTATATTTTTCTTCTACCTGTTTCAACAGGTTATCAATATCCATTTCTGGGGTAAGGGTAATCTTATTTTTAGAAATGTGGTATTGAGGATAACTGGCCCTTAATACTGAGATCGATTTACCAAATTTAGCTAAATGCGTTAAAAACAAGGCAATACCAACCAAGGCATCTCTACCGTAATGCGATTCTGGATAAATGATTCCTCCGTTTCCTTCGCCACCAATAATGGCATTTGTAGCTTTCATTTTGTTTACTACATTTACCTCTCCTACTGCTGATGCATTATATTCTGAACCGGCTTTTTCAGTTACATCACGTAAAGCACGGGTTGATGAAAGGTTTGAAACAGTATTGCCTGGTGTATTTTTCAACACATAATCAGCAACTGCAACCAAAGTGTATTCTTCGCCGAACATACTGCCATCTTCATTTACGAAACATAAACGGTCAACGTCAGGATCAACAACAATACCTAAATCGGCATTTTGTTTCTGCACTTCTTTTGATATTTCAGTCAGGTTTTCTGGAAGCGGTTCGGGGTTATGCGGAAAATGACCATCCGGGGTACAGTACAATTCTGTTACTCTGCTTACGCCCAATGCTTTTAACAAAGCCGGGATAAAAATACCTCCGGTTGAATTCACACAGTCGATTACAACTTTAAAATCAGCTTTTTTTATCGCTTCAACATCCACCAATGGTAAGGCTAAAACCTTATCAATGTGTTTTTGAAGATAAGTATCGTTTTTAATTACTTTTCCAAGTTTATCTACATCAGCAAAATCAAAATCTGCACTTTCTGCAAGATCCAATACTTCCTTACCATCAGCATCACTGATAAATTCGCCGCTTGCATTAAGTAACTTTAAGGCGTTCCATTGTTTAGGGTTATGGCTGGCAGTTAGAATGATCCCACCACCTGCATTTTCATCAGGTACTGCAACTTCTACCGTTGGTGTGGTTGATAAACCGAGGTCGATTACTTCAATACCCAATCCTTGCAAAGTTCCTATAACAAGATTGTTTACCATTTCTCCCGAAATACGGGCATCGCGACCTAAAACGATCCTTTTATTGCCTGTTTTTTGTACTACCCAGCTTCCAAAAGCAGCTGTAAATTTCACAATATCAAATGGTGTTAAGCCGTCGCCAGCCCTTCCACCAATGGTTCCTCGTATTCCTGAAATCGATTTTATTAAAGTCACTTTATATAATTTATTTGAGACTCAAAAATACGAAAAAAAACAAGACAGCCGCTATTTTGGCAGACTTGCGCAACTTAATTTACATTGTTTTTATATCTGTTTAAACGATCAATTTTATAGAATTGCGCAAAGCATCAAAAACAAACGTGTGTTTAATTGAACAGGTTGATTTGATCTTTTTGAAAAAAAATTCCAACTTAAATATTAACGCATGGGCTTTATGATGATTAGAGACAAAAACCAGATCATAATATTCTTGCAACTTTATTGCATAAAAGTATATTCTAACTTTACTAGCGATTGTAAAAGCTTATATTTGCATCTTTTTAAGATAAAAACGGCTTTTATATGCAGCGCAAGTGGTTTCAATATTGGTTTAATTCGCCATATTATCATATTCTATATCAACAACGAAATGATGCCGAAGCCGAGTTTTTTATCGACAAACTTACCCATTTTCTTCACCCAAAGGCAGAAGCCAAAATGTTGGATATTGCCTGTGGCAAAGGCCGCCATTCTATTTATCTCAACAAAAAAGGTTTCGATGTTACCGGAATTGACTTATCAGAACAAAGCATCAAATACGCCAAACAGTTCGAAAACAGTAAATTGCATTTCCTGGTACACGATATGCGCAGGCTTTTTTACATCAATTACTTTGATATTGCCTTAAACCTATTTACCAGTTTTGGTTATTTTGATACCGAAAAAGATCATGTTAATGCACTTAAAACGTTTAGAAAATGCTTAACAGCTGAAGGTATTTTAGTGCTAGATTATTTTAATACTGAAAAGATTGTACGCAACCTAAATTCCTGCGAAACAAAATCACTTGATGGCATCACCTTTCACATCACTAAAAATGTGGTTGATGGTAAAATTATCAAAAAGATTAATTTCGAGGACAAGCAAAAGGTGTATAATTTTGAAGAACGCGTTCAGGCTTTCAGTTTTGAAGACTTTAAGCGCATGCTTACCAAAGCCGGTATGGTGATCGAAAAAACATTTGGCAGCTATGGCTTGGATGATTTTGATGAGTGCAACTCTGACCGCTTAATTTTAATCTGTAAAAAAGCATGATAGAAAGCATACAGCAATTTGATGTAGACTTGTTTTTGAAAATCCACCGTGGGCTTTCGAACAGTTTTTTTGATTGGCTGATGCCTTTAATGCGCAACCGTTTTTTTTGGTCGCCACTTTATCTCTTTATCATTATTTTTTGCATCAAACAATATAAAAAACAGGGATATTACATCATCGGCATGGTACTTTTTACTTTTGCCATGGGCGATTTAATTGCTTCAAGGGTAGTAAAACCATGGGTATCGCGCGTTAGGCCTTGTAATGATTTAAACCTCTCCAACTACATTATTCATCGTGTACCTTGCGGCAGTGGTTTAAGTTTTCCTTCTGCCCACGCCACCAACCACTTTGCCATAGCCGTTTTTCTAATCTGTATTTTTTACAGCAGGTGGAAACCCATTTTGCCTATTGGCTTATTATGGGCGTTCATCATCAGTTTTGCGCAGGTATATGTTGGGGTTCATTATCCTGTTGATGTAACTACGGGTGCTTTGCTGGGCATCACAATTGGAATTATCTGTTCAAGAATATTTAAAAAATTACAACCTGATTTTTAACTATGGAAATCTGGAAACTTTGCGTGCTCTTTTTCTGTGCCTTTTTAGGTGGAGCAGCTATCTTTTTGGTAAAAAGTGATAAATCAAAATTGCTGAAATTGATTTTATCATTCAGCGGTGCTTATCTGTTTGCCATTACCGTTTTACATTTAATTCCTGATGCTTACAGCGGTACAGACAAATCGGAAATTGGCATTTTTATATTGATTGGCTTCCTTTTGCAGATTTTTCTGGAACAATTTTCTGAAGGTGTAGAGCACGGCCACATCCATAAACACCATGATGGGCATGTTTTTCCTTTCGGAATTATGATCAGTTTATGCCTGCATGCCTTTTTAGAAGGAATGCCTTTAGCAAAAGAACAACACAACGAATTAATTTTCGGAATTTCTTTACACCATATTCCAGCGGCCTTTGCGCTTGCCAGCATATTAATGCAAAATCATTTTAAAAAAAGCAGCATTGTATTTTACCTTCTTATTTTCGCTATTATGGCACCACTGGGCTTTTATGTTAGCGTTGGCTTAAGTAACGGCACTATTGGAGGTTTAGATGCTTATTTTAATAAAATTATGGGCATTGTAATCGGTATTTTCTTACACATTTCTACTACTATCCTATTTGAATCGAGCGCTGATCATAAAATCAATACCCGCAAAATGATAGCTGTATTACTTGGAATTGGCGTAGCACTCATCGGTTTCTTCGCCGGACACTAGGTCAGTTAGCAATTTTTCAGTTAGCAGTTTTCAGTTAACCAAGTAAGTTCAGTTTTCAGTTAGCAATTTTCAGTTAACCAAGCAAGGTCAGTTTACTGTTGGGGGTATATTCAGTTAATCTATTTAAATAGCCTATAATCCGCATCATTAACCGAATAGCCGTTTTAAACGTTTAATCGCTTATAGTTTAAGCCATTACGGAGAATATACTGTATGTTTGGATATGGATGAGATTGTAAATGAACCAGCTGTAGCTTATCATAAAAGGCACTATTCCGTTGAGGAATACCTTGAAATGGAAAAAGAATCAAATTTTAAACATGAATATTTTCAAGGAGAGATTTTTGAAATGTCTGGCGCAGGAGATGATCATAACGAGATTTTCAGCAACGTTTTTGGAGAAATAGTTTACAAACTTAAAGGGAAAACTTGCAGGGCATATGGAAGCGACAAACGAATAAACATCCCTCAAAATACTTTATTTACCTATCCTGACATATCGATTTATTGTAATGGATTAAAACACAGCGAAATTGATAAAGACACCTCAATTTTACCCACAGTAATTATCGAAATACTATCTCCCTCAACCAAAAGCTACGACAAAGGCAAAAAATTTAACCTCTATAAAGATATTCCTTCATCAAAAGAATACATTATGATCGATTCGGAATCGGTATCAGTGGATGCTTATCATATTGATCAGGAGAAAAAATGGCTTTTGAATCGATACGGGAAAATTTCTGATACATTAACACTTGTTTCGATGGGATTTACCTTGTGTTTAACCGATATTTATGAATATGTCCGTTTTACGAAAACGTAATCAAGCTTAATTATTAAAGAAGTCAAGTTTTTTTCTGAACCCGCCGATTAAACTTGACTTCTTTGAATTTTCCAGCGAAATTTTTAATCAAAAAAAGTCAAGTTTTTTTTCTGAACCCGCCGATTAAACTTGACTTCTTTGAATTTGCAAGCAGAATATCAGCCAGTTATTTATTTTTCTCTTTCTTTTTCCCGTATCCCCACGGACAATGCTTGCATTTATTTTTGCAACAATAGCCTCGTTTTAAATGGTAGTTTTCGGTAAAAACCATTAATCCATTTTCATTTAAATAAAAATCTTCGCCTTCTTTCATATATATACTTCAAGATCATGAAACAAGTTCAGGATAAAGGATATTCTATCTTAAAAACAATCAAACGATTTATAATTGCTAATTAAGTATTTTTACTTCAAGTTTATCTGCAAAATAATTTTTAAGCTGTTTACCGTCGCCATGCAATGTCCACACTTGTTTTGGTTTAACTTGCTCAATGGTTTCTAAAATTGCATCCCAATCGGCATGATCTGAAATGTAAAGTGAAATTCCATTTTGCTGCTGCAGGTTTTTCCATCCTGAGGCAAAAGCACGTACCACATTAATGGCCTTATGGTAACTGTGAAAAACCATCGGTGGCACAATGTAAACCTGATGCTCATGGTTATTTTTCATGACCTTTCTATCGTACATTTTGTAGTTCCCTAATTTTATACCATAATCTTCATAAATTTTAACGAAAGGCATAATGCTATGGTGAACCATAATGTTCTTGCCAGCACAATAATCATTTAATAGCTGAATAATACGCTGACTTTTCCCCAACGCATAAGCTCCTAACATGATATTTGAATTTGTTTCATTCAGTTTTCTAATCTCATCAACTGGGGAAGGATGTTTTGTGTCAGGATTTGCGAATGTACTCTCAGTGATCAGCACATCTGCTTCAACAAATTCGAAAGGCTCACAGGTAGCATCCGGCTCAATTTTATAATCACCTGTGTATAAATACCTCACTCCTTTATACTCCATTAAAATCTGTGCAGAGCCCAAAATATGCCCGGCAGCAAAAAAAGTTAGGCTAACATCTTTTATTTTAAAGGTTTCGTGGTATGTTTTTGTAAAAAAATCAACGGCTGCAAATTTACGGTAACGGTGTTTCATAAAAGTTGCTGTGGCAGCTGTACAATACACATTCTGGCTTCCGCCGATGGCATGGTCGCCATGTGCATGCGAAACCACTGCTTCTTTAACAGGTTGTTGCGGATCGAGATAAAAATCGCCATAAACACAATATAAACCTGTTGGGGTAATGGTAATAAAATCTGCTAAAATCATGATTGGATGAAAGAATTTAAAGAGAATGATTTAAGTAGATTAGGCCTGGATTCCGTTAGCTTGTCTGGCTGCAAGAAGAAATTGCTGATGTAAAGCCAAAACTTGCTCAATAATGGATTGTTGTTCGTCATTTAAGATAAAATGATTGGCTAATTTTACCTTTTCCTCATCGCTCAATTGTTTATCCATCCGGGCCTTCACTTGTTCAGCGGTAACACCATCGCGCTGCATTACGCGGTTTATTTTAACTTCATATGGGGCAGTAACCAGAATTGTGGTATCACACATTTTATACGAGCCACTTTCAAACAAGAGGGCTGCTTCCTTTAAGGTATAAGGTGTAGTGACCGGGATAGTATCTTCCCAAGCATCAAAAGCCCTAAAAACCGCAGGATGAACCAATGCATTGAGTTGAGCCAAAGCTGTTTTATTGTTAAAAACAATGCCTGCAATATGCTTGTTATTTAATTTTCCATCTTCAAAATAACTTTCTTTGCCAAAGGCAGTTTTTACACCTTCTACCAATAAAGCATCTTTACACATAATTTCCTTGGCAACAGTATCTGCATAAAATACAGGGATTCCCAACACTTCAAAAACCTTACAAGCAGTAGTTTTACCGCTTCCTATGCCACCTGTTATACCTGCTTTGTACATTATTTTTCTACAATGAAATCTATTTTGGAAGGAACTACTTTTACCAGCTTACAATAATCCGGAAATTCGGTTATTTTCACTGTGAACTGCCGGTGATGTAAATTTTGCCACTCATCTACATCAATTGTAGCGGTAATAAAACTCTCATCAACCTGATCGTAATTGCTTAATGCCACTAAAAACGAAACCTTTACCTTTTTTGGATAAAGTTTAATGCTATTGTAATTGCGGTTATTTAAAACCTTTAAAGGCACTTCGATGGTTTTCTCGGTAAACTCATCTACTGGCAATTTAACTTCTACCGACGAGGGATAAATACTTACATTTTTATGAATACTATGTTGTAAAGCAATGCGCGTAGTGCTGCTGTTCTGTATTTTATCCTGTTTGAGTGTATCGGTTGGCCAGAATTTTATTTTTGCCAATTCTTCCGTCGGGCCGGCAACCTTAATGTATTTTGGGTTGAGGATGATCTCGCTCGAAATGCCATATTGCTTTTCAAAACTCAGCTTATCAATCAGTTTTACAGGAACTTTTTTAACTACGCGCTTTGTAAAATCGAAATACAAGGTATCAGGCTTAACTGATATTACTTTCTGGGTGCTTTCTAGCTGCCTGTTAATGTTAAATAACTGATCGGAAAAAACGATAAAATCTTTGGTATTAAGCTGACTTAAATTAACCGAAACTGAAGGCGGACTAATCCGTAAACGGGCAAACAATAACTGCCAGCCGGTTCCTTCTACCTGCAAATCTATGGTATCAGACTGTAATGGATAAAATGCCCTTTTGGTTGGCGTATTTTTAAATACCAGTACTGTTTTGGCGGTGTAAATGTATTTGTTGTTTAGTGCCATAAAAAGCCATGCAGCAATGGCCAGCATTAAGCAGGCCAATAGGCTAAACACACGTCTTTTTTCAATTTTAGTTAATCTAATAAAGGGCATAACATTATGTAAATATAGTGCGTAAGGCTTTTTCTCCGATTACAACAGTTGCGTCAAATGTAGCAAAACTAAACAGCCGCTCAAAAACTTATGTGTTTAATGATAAATTAATCTTATAAATAGCAAGACTATACATATGATAACTATATTCGTAGTAGATAATTATTTAAACATGAAAAAATATATTTTAACGCTCTTTACTTTAGCTATATTTATTAATGCCTTTGCTCAAAAGAGAACCATGGTATCTTATTTTAAAAAAGATATGCTTACCGAAAACAAAAACGATTACGATTACCGTAGGGTTATTCAAGAAACCGATACTCCATCGTTATACAGGTTATTTGAATTTTATCCAGATAATAAAGAGAAAACAGTGGCTACGATTTCAAAATTTCAGCCTAAGATAGTTTACGAAGGAATTAAAGAAAGTTATAACAAAAAAGGGATACTCACTTCAAAAGTAAATTTTAAAACTGGTAATTTATTCGGGCTATGCACCTATTATTATGATGATGGTAAGCTCGAAAGCGTATTCCAGTACGATGAACAGGATGAAAATGCTAAAATTCCGGAAAAGCCCCGAAGGAGATGGATAACAGGAATAGATTCTTTGGGTAACCAATTTATTAAGGATGGCAATGGAACATTTAAAAAGGCTTCAAATAAAAATGAGGTTGAAGAAGGAAATTACCTTAACGGTTATAAAGATGGTATTTGGAAAGGAATTAGCAACAATGGCAGTTACGAAGAAATTTATAACAATGGGATATTTAAATCCGGCATTACCACATTGCCCGATGGTAAACAAATTACTTATGATAAAATGGAGGTACAACCTGTATTTAAAGGGGGAATGGCAGAATTTTATAAGTATTTGGGTAGAAACTATAAATACCCTACAGAAGCTGTGAAAAACCGGATTAGCGGGAAGTTATACGTTACATTTGTTGTTGAAAAAGATGGATCGTTAACAGATTTATCTTTAAAAAACGATCTTGGTTATGGCACAAAGGAGGAAGCATTACGGGTTTTAAATGATTGCCCTAAATGGAGCCCGGGCAAAAAACATGGTATGCCGGTGAGGGTCAAATACAATATAGATATAAACCTTGCCGCACAATAAATAAAAATGCCACCCATGAGGTGGCATTTTTATTAAATTTATGTTAAATATTAAGCTTTTGCTGCTACAACTGCTTTGGTAGCATCTAAAGAAACTGCTGATTTATCGAAACGGATTTTAGCTCCGCTTTCTACTTCAATTAAGAAAGTTGTTTCGTTTAAATCAATAATTTTTCCGTGAATACCTGCAGTGGTAATTACTTTATCGCCTTTACCTAATTCTGCTACTAACTTTTTATGATCTTTGGCTTTTTTAACCTGCGGACGGATCATAAAAAAGTAGAAAACTACCATGATCAATACCATTGGTACAATTGTAGTAAGCATATTACCACCGCCTGCTGCTGCCTGTAAAATTACTGTTGATGTCATTTCTTATTTATTTGTTTTTATGAATAGTTGATGATCTGTGCGCAATTGCAGTAAACCATCAATCAATTTATTTTTTTGCAAGTACCTCACCTACCAAATGTACTGTGGTAACTGTTGGGTTTGCGTTGGAGGTAACGGTTACCACTTTATCTTGCATGCCCATTTTGCCTTCGCTATTAAAAACTACGCTAATAATACCTTCTTTACCTGGCAAAATAGGTTCGCCTGGCACCTGAGGCACAGTACAGCCGCAAGTTGCTGTTGCATTTGAAACAATAAGCGGACTTTTACCTGTATTTTTAAGTTTAAAATCGTGTTTTACTTTTTCTCCCTGTTCTATTTTACCAAAATCAAAAATATCACGTTCAAAAACAATTACCGGAGCATCTGCAGGTGCAACTTTAGCTGTTTTTGAAGTATCATTTCCTACAGATACAGTTGATGTTGTTTCTGATGTTTGATTATTTGCATTGCGGCATGCAGCAAATGAAATTGCGGCTACAGCGAGTATAAATATTTTTTTCATGTTAATCTTCGATTAATCCACGGCCAATCTTTTTAATGGTGTTGTTTTTCTTAAGATCGCCTAAAATTTTGTCTAAAATACCGTTAATAAATGAATTACTCTTCGGTGTACTGTAATCTTTTGATAACTCCAGGTATTCATTAATGGTTACTTTAACCGGAATAGATGGGAAATTTAACAATTCGCAGATTGCCATTTTCATCAAAATGGTATCCATTAGTGCAATACGTTCTGATTCCCAGTTTTTTGTTCTATCGGCAATCATTTCCTGGTATTTGGCGTCGTTTTGTAAGGTATGTACAAATAAATCCTGTACAAATTTACTGTCTTCCACCCAATCCGCACTAATTTCTGTCAGCTTGTTTTTAAAAGGATCTTCGAAAGTAAAGTTTTTAAGTGTTTTGGCCACCATTCCTTTCATTACTTCATGATCTACCTGCCAGTTGATAAATTTCTCTTCAAAAACCTGAATAATGGCCTGATTTTTTAAGATGATTTTTCTGAAAATGTATTTGATAATGTCTTTTGATGATTCCAAACTTTCGTTAGAATCTGCAAGATAATCAGCATATTCTTTTGATGCTTTTAAAGAATTGTAAACTGTTTTACGGATTTCTGGATCGAAACCCCAGTCTACTTTGTATTTTTTTACTGCAGAAACATATTCTGGATTCTGTTGTAGTAAAACGCTAAACTTATTGTGTAGCAATTTCATATTGGGATTGATATCCTCTGCAGTTTTGATAAACTTATTTGCGCGCTCTGCGGCGTCGTTAGCAGTAAATTCGGTAACTTCTACCATTAAAGATAACATCCAGATATACATTTCGTATACGCTATCGATGCTTTGCATTAAGGTTTTTAAATCACCTTTAATGTCTTTTTTGTCTGCCATGTGCCAAGCAAAAATATTTTGCAAAGCTTTGATTCTTAAGTGCCTTCTGTTTAACATGAATGTAAGAACGAGTGCGGTTTTTTAAAACCTGTTTTTAATAATTATTATTTAATATGACGATTTAATTTTTTTAACATCTGCAATCCTTTTTTCGGCAATCCGGTTTGCAGCAATATTTGTTGATATGTTTTCAGCTTTGCTCAATTTAATTACACTACGGGTAGCATCATAAATATTCTCTGTAAGCTGTACTGTGCGTTTTTTACCAAAACCAGTTAATTCCGAATAGCAGGAAATTAATCCACCTGCATTGATTAAATAATCTGGTGCAAATAAAATCCCTTTTTTCAAAAGTAGCTCGCTATCTAAAACCTCATCTTTTAACTGATTGTTTGCTGAACCTGCAATAATTGCAAATTTCATTTTTTCGATGGTTCTGTTGTTTACCGTTGCGCCCATTGCACATGGGGCATATACATCGGCATCAGTTGTGAAAATTTTATCCGCGTCGATTGGTTTTGCTTTATATTTCCGGGCTACGTATGTTAATTGTTCCTGGTTAATGTCGCTGATCAGAACTTCGGCATTTTCTTTTCTCAATAAGGCTACCAGGTGTTCACCAACGTTTCCGATACCTTGTACCACAATGGTTCTACCGGCTAGCATATCTGTACCAAAAACTTCTTTTACACTTGCTTTAATACCTAAATAAACACCTTGAGCAGTAAATGGAGCGGGATTACCAGCACCCCCTATAGATTCGGGCACACCGGTTACATAGTTGGTTTCCATACGGATATATTCCATATCGCGTGTATTGGTACCCATTTCTTCGGCTGTAATGAATTCGCCATTGAGGTTTTTAATAAACCTGCCATAGCTGCGCATTAAAGTTTCAGTTTTGTCTTTTCTGGAATCACCAATGATTACGCCTTTACCACCGCCAAGGTTTAAACCTGTAATGGCTGCTTTGTAAGTCATGCCTCTTGATAAACGTAATGCATCTTCTAATGCTTCGCCTTCTGTAGCGTAGCTCCACATCCGTGTTCCGCCTAAAGCCGGCCCTAATGTGGTATCATGAATGGCGATAATAGCTTTTAAACCTGTATCGGGATCATTGCAAAAAACCAATTTTTTATGCCCGTAAGCACTTAATTGATCTAAAATCGATGAATCTGACGAAGAATTTGCTGGCATATTGAACGTTCGGCTAACCTGCTGCAAAATTAAAATAAAAAACCATTATTACACGTATTTAACTAAACTATAACAAAATTAATTCGATGGAGGTGCTTTTTAAGCCAAGCCTGGCAGATTTGCGAAGCGTTTAAGGCTTAATTACAAAAATGATTAGGTGGCTATTTTAAAGGATTAATTTACAACAAATGGTTCGTGGAGACACGAACCATGGTGGAAGAGAGCACGAACTATGGCGCTGAAGGACACTAACCATGGCGGGAAATGCTTGTGTTAAGTCCGCGTTAGGGATTGTAAGGGTTCAGTGCCGATTTTTCATCGGTACCGGAGCGCAGCGCAGCCCTGCAAAGCCCGCCCTATCCCCGATTTTTCATCGGGATGGGGAACGCCCAGATTAGTTTACAGTTATTAATTTACAGTTATTAGTTATCAGTTTACAGTTACCAATTTGCAGTTACTATTTTACAGTTATGAGTTACCAATTTACAGTTATCAGTTTATAGTTACTAGTTTACAATTACTAGTTTACAATTATCAGTTATAGTTATCAGTTTACAATTAATAATTAAGCCGTGAATAATAAATTGTTTAATTTTTAAAATGAAAACATCATATAGAATACGAGCCTTGATGAAGTGTCATCATTTTTTAAAGCTTAGCCTCGAATAAACAAATATGCCTGATGAAATAACAAAATTAGCTAAGTTTGTGTAGCATGAAACACTTAAGCCGATTAAACAAATACTTCCTTAAATATAAATGGTGGATTATCCCTGGAAGTATTTTTGTGGTAATTTCTAACATTTTTGGCGTTGTACCTGCGCAGGTAATTGGTTATGCAGTTGATTTAATTACTGAAAACATCCAGATTTTTAACCTTTTCCATGGTTTTGACCGTCAGGAAATTATTTACGATATTTTTAGCAGCAACCTTTTATATTTTGGCTTGCTTGTTATTGCGCTTTACCTGTTGAGAGGACTTTTCCTGTTCTTTATGCGTCAAACGATAATTTTAATGTCGCGGCATATCGAATTCGACATGAAGAATGATATCTACCAGCATTACCAGGAACTTAGTCTTGGTTTTTACCGCAGAAACAATACCGGAGATTTAATGAACCGGGCCACAGAAGATGTTAACCGTGTAAGAATGTACGTGGGTCCGGCGATTATGTACACCATAAACACCTTCGTTTTATCAGTGTTGATTATCTGGTCGATGTTTGATGTAAACTCCAAGCTGGCCATTTACTGTTTATTGCCCCTTCCGTTCTTAGTGGTAATTATTTATTATGTAAATACATTGATATTTAAAAAGAGTGGAAAAATCCAGGAGCGTTTATCAGATCTGTCGAGTTTTGTGCAGGAACGTTTTTCGGGCATCAGAATTATTAAATCGTATGTACGCGAAGATTATACGCGGAATATGTTCGAAATCCAGAGCAACGATTACAAAAAAGATTCTATGAGTTTGGTTAAGGTTTCGGCACTTTTTTACCCAACTATGCTTTTATTGATTGGTTTGAGCACGATACTTACCATATATATAGGTGGCATACAGGTAATGAACGGCAGCATAACCGCTGGCAATATTGCCGAATTTATTATTTACATTAACCAGTTAACTTTTCCGGTAACGATGTTGGGATGGGTAACTTCGTTAATACAAAGGGCAGCAGCATCACAAAAAAGAATTAACGAATTCCTGGATATTCCATCTGATATTCAATCAAAAGAAACAGGTGAGCAGGTATTGGCGGGCAATATCAAGTTCGATCACGTTAGTTTTACTTATCCGGATACTGGAATTGAGGCTTTGAAAGACGTAAGTTTTGAAATCAATAGTGGTGAGTTTGTAGCCATAATTGGTAAAACAGGTTCAGGAAAATCGACGTTGGCCAATTTAATTATGCGCATGTACGATGTTGAAAATGGTGTTATTGATATTGATGGAAGGAATATTAAAGCATTGAACCTTAAAGATTACCGTACACAGATTGGTTTTGTGCCACAGGAGGTTTTCTTATTTTCTGATACGATTAAGAACAATATAGCTTTTGGTTTAGACCAGGTTACTGATGATGAAGTGCATAATGCAGCGAAAAATGCTTCGGTTTACACCAATATTATCGATTTTGAAGAAAAGTTTGAAACCATGCTCGGCGAAAGGGGAATAACACTTTCTGGCGGACAAAAACAACGGGTTTCTATTGCCCGTGCATTGATTAAATCGCCAAAGATTTTAATATTTGATGATTGTCTTTCGGCTGTTGACACTAAAACGGAGGAAGAAATTTTACAAAATTTGGGCAAAATCATGGCCGGAAAAACGAGTATTTTAATTGCCCACCGAATTTCTACAATTAAAAATGCAGATAAGATTTTAGTGTTGGATAATGGAAAAATCATTGAACAAGGCACACACAATGAATTACTTAGAAAAAATGGAAGCTATACCGAGCTTTACAACAATCAACTTTTGGAGGAGGAAACGCGTACGATTTAAATTGTATTAAAATTGTATTTTGAACTTTAAATATTTGCTTTATATTTACCGAAACCAAAAACCACATCAATACCAACCATGGGAGAATTCGACAACAAGGAAAGAGAAGAAGTTTTTTCTAAGAAAGTAAGAGCAGGTAAGAGAACTTATTTCTTCGACGTGAAGGCTACTAGATCGGGTGATTATTATTTAACAGTTACCGAGAGCAAGAAAAGATTAGAAGACGGTGTATTCGTAAAACATAAAATCTTTTTATATAAAGAAGATTTCGAAAAATTTGCAGAAGGATTAAACGAAACTGTTGATTACATCAAAACTCACCAGGATGTGGTTGAAAAACGTTACGAATATTCTGAAAACGGAGAACATAGCACTAAAGCAAGCGACGATTTTACTTTTTAAGTAGATAATTTCAAATAAAAAAAGCCTCCCAATTTTAAAATCAGGAGGCTTTTTTGTCTGCCTTATATTTTATTTTACGCCTCCGCCAGCAACTACTGCCAATAGCAATAGAAAATAACTGGCTACCAGCACAATGGTAATTATACCCCAAAATTTAAACAGCGATTTCAAATGTGATATGGCATCATTTAAATTTTCCTGATCGCCAAATAAAATACCTTGTTTACCTTTTGCAGAAAAACGAAAAAGCAATAAGCTTGGGTAGAAAAAGAACAAAGCCAATAGCAGATAAAATATAGTTACTCCTGTAGCCCCTATACTAGCCAGTGGCCCTAATTGTTTGAGCATATTAGGATTAGCGTTTACGGCAGCACCTATACCAAATGAGCCTAATGTTAAAAAAGCAGCGATCACAAAACCAACAACTGATAAAAATCTGGCCCACTTACTCATATCATAAAAGTAACTCCGCATTTCTTCTGTAACGATTAATTTTACTTCCTGCGGTACTTCTTGTTCAAAATCTTCCATTTATTTTTATCTATTTTGGGCTAAACTTAGATAAAATATAGATTTGATACAATAGCAAGGGTTTAAATAAAGGTTTTAAAAGCTTATCTTTGCGCGGAATTTGAAGCGGAAAGCGGAAAGCGGAAAGCGGAAAGCGGAAAGCGGAAAGCGGAAAGCGGAAAGCGGAAAGCGGAAAGCGGAAAGCGGAAAGCGGAAAGCGGAAAGCGGAAAGCGGAAAGCGGAAAGACGAAAGACGAAAGCGAGATGGCAGTGATTGATGGATCAAGCTTAAGAATGAAACACAAGGCTATTGGCCGTAAGACTATGGACCAATAACCCTAAAAATAAGAACTAAAGACTATAATATAAATGGCATTACAATGTGGTATAGTTGGTTTACCAAACGTAGGGAAATCGACTCTTTTTAACTGTTTATCAAATGCAAAAGCGCAAGCTGCAAACTTTCCTTTTTGTACTATTGAGCCGAATGTTGGCGTAATTACTGTACCTGATGATCGATTGACAAAACTTGCAGAATTGGTTAAACCGAACAAGGTTCAACCAAATACTATTGAGATTGTAGACATTGCAGGATTGGTAAAAGGTGCATCGAAAGGTGAAGGGTTGGGAAATCAGTTTTTAGGAAATATCCGCGCTACAAATGCAATTATTCACGTTTTACGCTGCTTTGATGATGGAAATGTAATCCATGTTGATGGTTCTGTTGATCCCATCCGCGATAGGGAAATTATTGATACAGAATTACAGCTTAAAGATTTGGATACCGTTGATAAACGTATTCAAAAGGTAGAAAAAATGGCTAAAACGGGTGGCGATAAAGATGCTAAACGTACCTACGAAATTTTAACGGTAGTTAAAGCTCATTTAGAAGCCGGCAAATCCATCCGTACTGCTGCATTGACACAAGATGATTTTGATTTTATCGAAGATTTAGGATTACTTACGCAAAAACCGGTGATGTATGTATGTAATGTTGATGAGGCATCGGTTATTAACGGCAATAAATATGTTGATTTGGTTAAAGCAAATGTTGCTGATGAAAAAGCTGAGGTTTTGGTGATCTCTGCTAAAATTGAATCAGAAATTGCCGAACTGGATAGTTATGAGGAGCGTCAGGAATTTTTAGCCGATTTAGGTTTAACTGAATCTGGCGTAAATAAACTGATCCGCGCAGCATACAAATTATTAAACCTTTACACTTACTTTACTGCGGGTGTACAAGAAGTTCGTGCCTGGACCATCACTAAAGGTTTCACAGCACCACAGGCTGCAGGTGTAATTCATACCGATTTCGAAAAAGGTTTTATCCGTGCAGAAGTGATCAAGTATAATGATTTTGTAACATTGGGTTCTGAAAATGCCTGTAAAGATGCTGGTAAACTAGGTGTAGAAGGAAAAACTTACGTTGTGGAAGATGGTGACATTATGCACTTTAGGTTTAATGTTTAAAGGAATATTTGTTATATATAGAGCCACTTGAAAGAGTGGCTCTTTTTATTTGAAGAGTTTTTTTTTGCCACGGAGACACAGAAAGGAACGGAGATATACTTCACTGTAACGCTGAGCGGAGCTGAAGCGCATAATAAACCACAGATGAACACGAATTAACACAGATAAGTGCTTTTCATTAAAGATCCTGAAATAAATTCAGGAGGACGTAAAGCTGAAGATCACACAGCTATCTACTTTTCTGGCACGCTGAGCGGAGTTGAAGCGCATAATAAACCACGGATAAACACGAATCAACACAGATAAGTGATTCTCACTAAAGATCCTGAAATAAATTCAGGAAGACGTAAAGCTGGAAAAAGCAAAGATACCACCCTCACTTTAGTGCTGAGCGGAGTCCAAGCGCATTGAAATGCTTAATGAACCACGGATGAACACGAATCAACACAGATAATGATTCTTCGCTAAAGATCCTGAAATGGTTTCAGGAGGACGTAAGAACGGAAAAGCAAAGATACCAACCTCACTTTCATGCTGAGCGAAGTCCAAGCGCATTGAAATGCTTAATGAACCACAGATGAACACGGATAAGTGGTTGATTGCTAAAGATCCTGAAATAAATTCAGGAAGACGTAAAGCTGGAGATGACACAGCTATCTACTTTTCTGGCACGCTGAGCGGAGTCGAGCATTTAATGAACCACAGATGAACACGAATCAACACAGATAATCATTCTTCACTAAAGATCCTGAAATAAATTCAGGAAGACGTAAGACCGGAAAAAGCACAAAAAAGCAAAGCTGGAGATATGAAGAAACATCTGCTAATAGCTGTTACGTTGTAAAAAATTTGCGTAAATCAGCTAAATCTGCGGGAAAAACCTCAAAATTAAATCTCTAGTCCATAAAGATCCAAATTAAATCTCTAGGCCATAAGCAGCCAATTGTGCTTTCGTATCTTCATAAGTGCTGTGGTGGATGCCTTTTAACCCTAAACCCTCGGCAACTTGTACAAAAAGCATTCTATCATCTATATATAAACTGGTTGCTACATCACTTTGTGAAATATCAATGGCTACCTTAAAAATATCAGCATCGGGTTTACGAAAATGTACAAAGCTTGATGATACAAAGAAATCGACAAATTCGTTCAGTTTAAATGTATTGATGCGGTATTGATTTAGCTCCCTTCCTTCGTTGCTGATTACGGCTACTTTTAAATTGTATTTCTTTTTTAAGTCGCAGATTAATTGAATCATTTCTGGATAAGGAAGTGATTTTTTAAACATAAACTCCTTAAAATCATCGTAACTGAAACTCCGTTCTTCAAAGAAAACAATTCGCTCAAGATATTCATCGAGCGTTAATTTACCCACTTCATAGGTATCAAACGTTAGGTGATGACGCTCTTCAAGATCTACAGAATCGAGGTTAAATAGCACTGAAGCCTCGCCCCTGGCGTGCCTGTCCCAACCGTTTGTTAACAATACACCGCCTATATCGGTAAAAAGTGTGGTAATTTTCTTTTGCATGGTTTAAATTAAAGTAAAACGCCTTTCAAAATTAATACGGCAACACTAAAGTAAATCACAATGCCGGTTACATCCACCATGGTTGCTACAAAAGGTGCGGATGAAGTGGCTGGATCTAGTTTTAGTTTTTTTAAAATGATGGGCATCATAGAGCCTATTAAACTGCCCCACAATACGATACCTACGAGTGTAAAAAATATGGTTACCGCAATTAGAAAAAAGTGTGGCCCATAATTATAAAGATGCAATTCCTGCCAGGTTACAATTCGTATAAAACCAATTGTACCCAAAATAATGCCTAATAATGCTCCTGAAACAAGCTCGCGTCGCATTACACGCCACCATTCTGCTATGGTTACCTCGCCCAAAGCCATGGCCTGAATTATCAAGGTTGAAGCTTGCGAGCCACTGTTGCCCCCACTACTCATAATTAGAGGGATAAAAAGTGACAGCACCACAGCTTTTTCAAGTTCTATTTCGAAATGTTGCATGGCGGTTGCAGTTAACATTTCGCCGAGGAAAAGCACAATTAACCAGCCCGCACGCTTTTTAACTAGCTTTAAAATCGGGATATCGAGGTAAGGTTCATCTAAAGCCTCCGTACCCCCTATTTTGTGCATATCTTCGGTATATTCTTCATTTGCAATCCAAAGAATATCATCAACGGTTACAATACCCAACAAAATGTTGCTTTCATCTACCACCGGTAAAGCAACACGGTTATTCATCCTGAATATATTAATGGCATCCTCCTGTGGATCATTTGCCTTTAATGCAATAAATCGTTTATCGGTTAATTCGCCGATAATGGCTTCAGGATCAGCCAATAAAACTTCACGGATCCTGATATCATCCAACAATACCCCTTCTTTATCAATCACATAAACCACATCGATGGTTTCAGAATTTTTTCCGTAACGCCTGATGTGTGCCAAAACCCTTGTTATAGACCATTCGGGTTTTACAGCAATGTAATCGGGGGTCATTAACCGGCCGATACTATCTTCTTTATATCCTAAAAGCGCGAGTGATTCTTTACGTTCTTCAGGGGGTAAAAGGGTGATCATTTTTTTTACCACATCCCCTTTTAACTCACTAAAAAGTGCCGTACGATCATCTGGTGGCAAATCTTTAATGATCTGATTGAGTTTGTTGCCAGAAAGTTTTTTAATGATACGCTCCTGAGTTGGAAAATCAAGAATACGAAAAACATTTACGGCCCTGTTTAGGGATAAGGTTTCGATAAATCTAGCTGCATGCTGTGGAAGCTCATCAATCAGTTCTTCAACATCCGAAATATTCAGTTGATCGAGATATTGCTTTAAAGCTTTATCATTTTCTTTTTCAAGCAGTTCCTGAATCTCTTCCACAACCAATTCTTCCATAAACAACTATTTAATTTATTACATGCCTAAACCTCAATTAACGGTTCGCAAAAGTGCATTTTTATTTCTTAAAAGCCAACTGTGCCCGCTTTAAAATTCGGCTAAAAAGCTTTTAAATTCGAAATAAAAGGCAATAACTGCTCCAATTTGTTGCATTACTTTATGATTTAACCATTTTTTAATATAAAAGATACTTACATAGTTGACAGTTGATATAGAAATGAATTAACAGACTAAAAATAGCAGTGATTTTTTAATGAAATGATTTTGATTTTTCTATATTTGCAGCCTTGCTCCCGTAGTTCAATGGATAGAATTATGGTTTCCGGTACCATCGATATGAGTTCGAATCTCGTCGGGAGCACCTCACGAGACAAATCAGTTTTTAAGCTGTTTGTCTCGTTTTTTATTTTACCGCTTTTGTTTCAGAGCTAATCTGCTTTATTGTTTATGTAATCAAATTAAGCTATTGCTAATCTGAAAAAGCATCGGTAATTAAATTCAAATAGGAAGGTTTATTAGATCGTTTAAATACAATGTTGTGGCATTGGTTAAATTGTGTAAAAGCCTTTAAAGCCTCTATAAATTTCTCAATAACTGTTGTGTTAATATCAATCTCTTCAAAATGAAGGTTATGTACAATCATAAGCTTTTGCTTCCGGTCTGCTTTGGCATCCATCCTGGCAATAAAGGTGTCGCCAGCCAGTACGGGTAATGAAAAATAGCCATACTGACGTTTAGCGGCGGGCACAAAACATTCGATCTGGTAATCAAAAGCAAAGAAATCTTTTAAACGATGGCGAAAAATATTCAGGATATCGAATGGGGAAAGGATAAATACGTGATCTGATATTTCAATATCAATATCTTGTCTGCCAAGGATATACAGCGGGCCTTTAACTCCCTCTACATTAACTAATTCTACTAAACCTTCCTCTACCATTTGTAGAAGTTCAGTTTTAATCATATTTCCCTTTACCCTTCTGGCGCGCCAAGCCATTTCTTTAACTGAACAAATTCCGAGTGCTGCCAAAGTCCTTTTAATTATATACCTGGCATATTCTTGGGCTGAGGGCATGTTAAGGTTGGTTTCTTGTGGAACCAGGTTAAGGGCCAGATCGTAAAATTTATGAAATTTCCTGTCTCGGCTAATCATCAATTCCCCTTTAAAATAAAGTCTTTCCAGTGCAACTTTTGCAGGTCGCCAATCCCACCAACCGTTACTGGCTGCTATCCTATCGTTTTCAAAATCACCTACCTTTAAAGCACCTTCTCTTTCTACCCGATCCATAATCTGTTGCATCAGATTTTGCTCTTGTCTGCTCATTTCTTGATATCTCTGGCCAAAGGCTTGTTTTACAGGAAGCGAAAAACGAAAATCATGCATGGGAAGGTAACCTGATTCGGAAGTAAAATATTCAAAAACGCGCCCTTCTTCGCAAAGTTCGGTAAGCCAAATTATTTCATAATCAGGTACGCGGGCAAAAATTGCATGGTGATGTGCACGCTCTACCACATAATTGGTATCTACCTGTACAAAACCGAGGTGATTGATAAATTTAAAAACGGCTTCAATCCCGAAACCAAACTGGGCATAGCGGGCTAGACCAGCAGCATTAAGGATAATTTTCCGGGCTTGTAACTTGGTAAGATGAAGAGGTTCCATTAAACGAATTTAAATAATTTTTCCCCTCCTAATGAAGAAAAACTTAAGTCGATTTACTACAAACACAATTTGAAGGTATAACCAAAGCAAGGGAGTTGCGTTATTCTACCTTGATAATCGGCAAACAAATGATGGCGATTGTACCGCGATCGTTTTCTCCCACGCGGATATTAAAATTCGCCTTAAAACCATTGTTTTGTTTGTTAATCATCTCTACCCTTTCCAAAATAGATTTAAGTCCGATTGATTTCTCTTTAATGCCTTTCGGAAGCAGCGGTTTGGTATTTTTTTGATAACCCACTCCGTTATCTTCAACGCTGATGCAAATATGGTCTGCCTTAATATCTAACGCAACAGCTAAATGTGCATCAGTTTGGGGCGATTCGATTAACCCGTGTAAAATTGCGTTTTCTATTAATGGTTGTATCAGCATGGGCGGCAGTAAAAATTCTTTAAGCTCCAAAGTATCGTCTACCTTAAAAGTATAACTGAAGGCGTTATCGTAACGCATGGCCTCTAATTCGGTATAAAGTTTAATGGCTTTCCATTCCCTATCTGCAGTAACCATACTTTTGGTTGAATTTTCCAGTATTAATCGACTTAAAGCCGCAAACTTTTGAATCAATCGTGAGGCCACTTTTTTATCGTTATCCATAATGTACGATTCTATAGAATTTAATACATTGAAGATAAAATGTGGGTTCATTTGAGATCTTATGGCTTTTAATTCGCTTTCAGACAATTGATTTTGATAACTTAATTCGCTATTGAGCTGAGCGGATTGCTGCTGTTCCAAAGTATTTTTAAACCGAAGCTGCCTGATCCGGTATTTGTTGTACAGAAAGAGTAAAACAGAGCTTAATACCAATACAATTAATATTGCATAAAGCCAAAGTTGTTTAAGTTCGAGTTTATCCAGTTTCTGTTGTTGAGAAAGTTGTTTTACCTTAACCGATTGCAGTTTTCCGCTATTTATAGAGATCAGCAATAGTTTTTGCTTCTCTTCCTTTTGTAATTTTTCATTTTGTAGTTGTACCTGCTGCAAGCTCCTTAAACGCAAACTCGCATTAAGTTGCTCTGCATTTAAGGCCAGCTGCAACCGTTGCTGTTTCATCTGCTCATCAGCAAGTGATTGTTGTTGCTGATAAGTGGCTTCTTTTTTACCAAACTCGTACTGTATCCCGAGCCTGGCTATTTCATCTCTCTTTTTACTGTTATCAACGCTATCTTTAAACATTGCGTAGTTTCTATAGTAAAAAAGCGCACTATCGGGTAATTTAAGTTTCTCGTATAATTTACTTAAACCTTCACTTGCATCTCTTTGTATCTCGGGGATTTTTAAGTCTTGCCCTATCTTCAATGCCCCCAATCCGTACAGCTTTGCCTGTGCCAGGTCGCCTTTTTTTTCGTACCCTGCGGCTGCATTCTGCATGTTATAACCCATGCTTTTGGTATTGCCCAATACCTTATTTAAGGCAATTGCTTTAAGACTGTAGTTTAAACTCAGATCATACTGCCCCATCTGACTGTAATAAGATGCCATATTTCCTGTTTCACGGGCAAAACTTACTTTATCACCTAATGAATCGGCTAATTTTGCAGATTTTGCAGCATAGAAAATTGCTTTTTGATAGTTTTTTTGGCGGTTATATACATTTCCTATATTACCGAGAGAGGGTATAATCCCCATATTGTTTTTCAATTTTTCATGTAAGGAAATTGCTTTCTCGAAATGTTCGATTGCCTTCGCATAATCTCCGATTTCGATATAAACCAACCCGATGTTACCATAAATAGCGGCTTCGTCGCGTTTTCTATCTTTATAACTGATAGGGTCGCTTTCAGGAATCTGTTCAAGAATTTTAGTAGCCTGTTGATAATAATTCAATGCCTGCGGAAAATTGGATTGGTAGATATGGATGGTAGCCAAGTTAGAAAGATCACCAGCTATTCCATAGGAATTTCCCATGGCCTTATCAATAAACAATGCCTTGTTTAAAGCATTTATCGCCTCAGGGAAACGAGCAAGAATATTAAGTATAGCACCTTTTACCCTATAGCTACCTGCTACAATACGTTTTTCCTTGATGTTATTCTCGATAGAAAGAGCCTGATCAATGTAAACTAAACTTTTTTGGGGATTGGAGCTGATGAAACTTGCGGCAAGAAAAAATAAGTCTCTTGCTTTTTGATCATTATTGGAAGGATTAGCGCGTACGGCTTTTTCGAGGGAATCCACTTTAGTTTGCTGGGCATAAACCATTGTTCCACCTTTGCTAATCACAATCAGGATAAGCACAATGATCCATAAAAAGCGGAAAACAACTTTCATTTTTTAAATTATTAAACTGTTAACGAAGCAATTACCCAAATTAACAGAAAATTAATTGGATAGTTATCCCTCTTCCCTAAATGAAACCAGGCATCCACTCATTGAAACAACAGTTTGGTGGATCGTATTATTCTTTTTAGGTCTTTTCTATTGATGTTTTCTACAGATTTGTTTGGTTTATACGGCTTTTTTGGCTTCCCCCCTTCACTCACCCTACCCACCTCTTCACTCATCTATCCCGCTCCTTCAATCATTATGAAAAAATAGCATCTCCAGCAGCGCTAAACTTGTATCAGCAAAAGGAAATAGAATATACATCAACCTAAAAATACAAGCATGAAAAAATTAACCATCGCGATTGCCTATTGCATTCTACTCGCCATCGCCTGCAAAAAAAACAATGATGAAACTCAGGAAGTAATTAAAGGCGACCTGAAAGAAACGATTGAAACTGTAAACGGAATTACCTATAAAATTTTCACAGGAAAAGATGCCACTACTTTTAAAGGCATTTTGGTTATGGGCAGTGGTAATGATGAAAACAACCCTACCGAAGGCAGTTTGGATGGCGCCGCAGAAACAGCCATCTGTGAAAAAGCAGCTACAAATGGATATGCCGCAGCCATTGTTAAATACCGTAAAACACCCGGCAACGCAAATGCTGATGCATGGAATACCAGCGCAAAAATGATTGGCGAAGATTACGATAAATGTATTGTAGCCATAGCCGGCAAGTATAATATTGCCAAAACAAAAGCTGTGGTTGGTGGCTATTCATTCGCTTCGTACATGCTGTTCAGCGATATTTCTGTAAACAATACGCTTAGTTATTGTAAAGGCGTACTGGCTGCCTGTGGCGGAAGCGGTGCCTGGAATGCACAAAATTTCAAGATTCCAATTTTCGCCATCAATTGCAGCGGCAATAATGAAGGAGAATATTATGGGAAAAGCCTTTACGATCAGATCCCTGCCAATTCACCAATTAAAGCAAAAAGTGAAGGCATAACGGATAATGGTTGCAGCACACATTGTGGTGGCGACTGGACGGATAAAATGTACAATAAATTGACCGTTTGGTTAAATTAATATGAGCTGATCAATTCAGTGACACATTATAGCATTCATGCAACAATCAAATCACATGTTATCAAAAACCAAATTTACCACATAGCCGCAGTCTTATTTAGATTTTTTAGTGACTGTAAAAAGAAAAGATCACAAAAGATGAAATAAAGCTGCTGTGGATATTAAGGAGTATTTTATTTCAGGTACTTCCTTGCCCAAAAATTAATAGTAAACCACGCTTAAAAAACCAATTAATCAATCCTAAAATTTAAAAACCATGAAAACATTAAAAATTATGCTAAGTGTCTTGATGCTAATGGCGATTTTCACCGCCTGTAAAAAAGACAAGAACGATCCAAACGATCCGAATAACCCTGAAAATGCACAAAAGGTAAGCAAAACAGATCTTTTGCCTTATTACATCGTTGCAGAACGTAAAACCGGAGATCAGAAACTGGCCATTATGACCTTTACTCAGGATGGTGATGGTGTAAAAGGGAATCTCCACCGCCAGGGCTATTTAAGGAGTGCAGCTGTTGATGTAGTTAACAATACGCTTACTTTCGACGTAGACGGCACCGGAACTTTTGTTTACAGCTTTGTTCTGGAAAAAAATGCATCAGGGCAGGTAACGCTGAAATCCTATCAATACACCGATAAAGGTAATGCAGCTCAAGGATTTGAATATGCTGTTTTGGCAAATACCTCAAATTCACAAAATTTTGAAAACGCTGATTTTAAATCCGGAAGCCTACTATTTAGATTCACAGGTAATAAAACAATTGACTGGGACATTAAAGAGCGCCAGATTGGCACCAAATATTATCCACCTCCAATTAACCAAACTTTACCGATAACGGCTGTAGCTCCAGAGGTATCAATACCTTATTATACATTAACAAACGGAAGTTTTAAGGCCAACAATGATTTTATTGGTGCCGTGGTTCCAAGTTGGAAAAATACAAACACCTCTACTCTCGTGATAGAGCGCAATAACATTATCTATCAGGCCAGTAAACAATAATTCATCAACCTTAAAAGACATAAAGAAATGAAAAACTTTAAAAACATCGTGAAAACGCTTATCGTATTGAGTGTTTTCTTCACGCTTGCATCGTGCAAAAAAGACAAGGAAGATCCGGCAGGAACAGATTCGGTATCCGGCAAGTTCGAGTACCAAAATAACAGCAACAACATTAACTCCGGAGATTACAGGGCAGGAAATGGCGACGGTGCATGGCTGTATTTCCTCACACCAGAATTTAATGGCGTACAGATCCGTTTTAAAAGCCTCGGTAATTATGTGATTCCAACCGGCTCATTCACCTATAAAAATGGTGCCCCATACAATAGTGCAACAAATTTTGCAGGGGGTTCGGTAACAATAAACAATGTAACTGATGAGGTTAATGGCGGCACGGTAGTGATTAGCAAAGATGGCGACAGCCACACCATAACCTTTAACCTTACCACCACCAAAGGCCCTTTAAAAGGAAGCTACACAGGTATATTGAAAAAAATATAATTCAATAGATGATGAAAACCATAAAAAAAATAGCTCTGCTTTTGTTCCTGTTGTTGGCAACAGGAGCAGTTATTTCCTGCAAAAAAAAGGATAATACTGAACCAACCGACAGTTGCGGCATACCAGAATTTCAATCCACAACCGTTGTTGATGTATCAAACCCATGCGGCCTTGCCGTATCAAAAAGTGGTAAAGTTGCGGTAACAGAGTATAAGCAACCTTACGGCGCTATTGGAACTACAAAAATCTGGAACAGTTATAGTGATTTACTTGCAAAAAAAGCACCTGTACAAACGCTTCAAAGTGTGGGTGCTGAAGCCATAGCTTTCGATAATGAAGAAAACCTGTACATTACTGAAACCGAACAAAACGCCCGGATTGTAATTTATAGAATGAAAACAATTAATGGGATAAGCAGCTATCAATATTGGAGGATCATCCAGGAAGGATTTATAAACCCACGGGGAATTGCTTTCGACAGTAAAAACCGCCTGTACCTTGCTGATGATGGTAAAGATAGGTTGCTCCGTTTTGATGATCCTTTGAACAACAGTAATTTAAGTGTGGTGGCGGCTGTATTTGGGAGTCCGAAAGGATTGGCTATTGCTAACGATACCTTGTACATAACAGGTTACAGCACCGATCGCCTTTACAAATATAGCTTAACAGCATCTGGTGGCCTTGGCAAGGGGATAATTGTAAGTTTACCAAAACTGGTTGATGTTGCTGCTTACGGAAACATTGTTGCGGTTGCCTCGCCCGGTAATAAGCGGATTACTTTGTTAAATAGCAACCAGATCCAAACTACTGAAAGCAATTATACCGGCTGTACTAAAACACTAACAGGCACTGGAGATATTTACGGCTTAGCTTTTGTGAAAACGCCAGCAGGCTACGGAATTCTTGCTTCGCACTATAACCAGAACAAAATAATATTCTACCAACCCTAACCCTACATCAATATGAAAAAGATTTTAACCATTATACTATGTGCTGTTGCCATAAACATGAGCGCACAAACAAGAAAAACACCTGCAAAAAAACCCGCAACAAAAACGGTTACTAAATCTCCTTTAAAACCAGCCCCGGTAACCAAACCAAGTACCAAAGCGAGCAGTTACAGTACTGCTGAAAATTACAATACCGCAATTGGTATAAAGTTTTTATACGGCATATCGCTCACTGCAAAACATTTTTTAAAAGAAAAACATGCTTTAGAAGGCATCTTTACCTACAGGGGTTTTAATGGCCTTGGCACCCAAATTGGTTTGAGCGTAGCTTACGAATACCATTTGCCTATTAACGGCGTGCAAAACTTAAAATGGTATGTTGGTGGCGGCGGCCATTTCGAATATTTTTCTTTTGATAACGATCTGGTTGATCCTACCACCACGATCGGAGCCTTGGGTGTTTTAGGACTCGAATACAAATTTAAAGGCCTCCCTATAGCCATCAGTGCCGATTGGCAACCTGTATTTACTTTTAACAGTGGTGGTGGTTTTAGTGCAGAAAATGGTGGTATCGGGGTGAAATACACTTTTTAATATTTAGCCATGAAAAAAATCATCATCGTTGCCTTTCTAGGTTTAATATGCCTGGGCGGTAAAGCACAAATACAATCGCAGGTACCTATTAAAATACAAATTGCAACCAGCCGAAGCGATACAGAAAAAATTAAGATCCCCTTTCCCCAGCCCGCCACCTTGCATGATGATGGCGGCTGGGAAAAAGGACCCAGTAACTGGCAAACCTCGTCAAAATTTCCGGTAAGCTATCGAAGTGGATTGTTGTTTTTAGATCGTAAAAAGAATGGTCTAATTAAATATTTTATGGTAGAAATCCGTTTTAATAAAGCAGGTGCAATAGATTTAACCGCTAACAGTACGGCTACAAGCAAAAGTGGCAAAAACACCTGGAAAACCGTATTTGGAAAAGATAATGAGGTTTTAAAACAGACCATTATCTGTACAGAGAGCGATTTTGGAACGGAAATGTATTTATACCTTAAAAATTATAGACCATATAGGCGAACTCAGGTTAATTAAGCACGAATAAACGCCATACCTTAGGATGGATAATCATAATCGGGAAATAAATTCAGGACTGCGACCTTCTAAATAAATGTGTAAATACAATTTACAAAGCAATTTTATACCTGCTCAAAACATCAATATACCTCTCAGCTTATGGATGTAGAAAAACGCTCCATAAGTTTGGCTAAGCGGATTTAAAAACCGAATTTTATCATTAACCACATTTACCTATGTTAAAGGCAGTTATATTAGACGATGAAACCCGAGGAAGTAAATTACTTTCGCAAAAACTTCAATCTTTCGAAGATGAACTTCAGGTTGTGGGTATTTTTAACGAGCCAGCCAAGGCATTGAGTGCAATTATTGCGCTTGATCCTGATGTGCTGTTTCTTGATGTGGAAATGCCGGGAATAAATGGCTTTCAATTTCTTGAACGTTTGGGTAGCTTTAGCTTTGAAGTAATTTTTACTACAGCTTACGATAGTTATACGCTTGAGGCACTCCGCTTAAGTGCGGTAGATTACCTGATGAAACCTGTTGATGAAGACGACTTAAAAACAGCAATTACGCGCTTACGCAAACGGGTAGCAGGCAAAGTGAAACAGCGGAGCCAGAAATCAGAAGTTTTAAACGCACGATTGGCTTTACCCACTGCCGAAGGGATTTATATTATTGATAAAACCACCATTATCAGGGTGGAGGCCATGAGCAATTATAGTGTTTTCCTGCTCAGTGATCATAAAAAAATCATCGTTTCCAAAACCTTAAAAGAATATGAGGCGCAGTTGAACGATGATTTTTTTATGCGGATTAACCGCTCGGTAATTGTTAACCTGAGCTATGTAGTAAAATACCGCAAGGGCGATGGCGGCACACTGGAGCTTAGTGATGGTGCAGAAGTAGAGGTTTCGCCACAACGTAAAGAAACATTAATGCAGAGGCTGTTCTAACGGGTTACTACTTCATTTCATCTATTCTGCTTAAATATTCGCTTGGCATACAGCCATAATATTGCTTAAATGCGGTAGAAAAATAAGAAGGAGAATTAAATCCGCACATATAGGTAATTTGTGCAATGGTATACCGCTTGCTCTGCATCAGTTCTACGGCTTTGGTAAACCGGATTCTTTTAATAAAATCTGTTGCCGATTCGCCTGTTATCGCTTTAAATTTGAGATAAAGGTTTGATCGGCTCATGCCAATTTCTCTGCTAAATTTATCTACTGAGAATTCAGAATCGGCCAGATATTCTTCTACGATGGCAATGGCATGCTTTAAAAACTCTTCGTCGAGCGTATTAAAAGCAATATTTTCGGGTACCATTTCTTTACCGGCCGAATAGTATTCTTTTAAACGTTTACGCGAGCGCAGCAGATTGGCCACTTTAGCGGCCAGTAAACTGGTAGAAAAAGGTTTGGTTACATAGTCATCAGCCCCCATTTCGAGGCCCTTTATTTGCTGACTGGTTTCGTTTCTGGCCGTAAGCAGCATTACCGGGATATGTGAGGTATTGATATTCTGTTTTACACGTTTACAAAAATGCAGTCCGTCCAGTTCGGGCATCATCACATCACTGATAATGAGATCATATTGTTGTAGCTCGAGCATATCTAAGGCCATTTGCCCGTTAACAGCTACTGCCACCTGGTAGGTTTTGCTAAAATATTCCTGAAGGTAGGATAAGATTTCTTCGTTATCATCCACAATCAAAAGTTTAGTGGCCAATGTATTTCCATCCAGTTCATCCGATAATGGTTCCGGATCTACCCAGGTTGTTGTATGATCTGGTTGATTTTCTATTAAGGCTGTATTGTCTGGAACAATTGATAACTCGTACATTTTATGCGCATTGCCTAAATGGTTGCGGTAAATTTCATCCGAAGTGGGTATGGTAACGGTAAACACACTGCCCTGCCCTTTTGCACTTTGCGCAGTAATATTGCCATGGTGCAACTCTACCAATCTTTTGGTAAAGGCTAAACCTACGCCTGAGCCGAGGTTCATTTCGCGGTTATTTACCTGGTAAAAGCGATCGAATACTTTTGATAAATCCTGTGCACCGATACCTACACCTGTATCTGCTACTTTGATTAGCACGGTATCATGCTCCTTAATCAATTCAATGCTTACCTTATGGCTTGCTTCTGTATATTTAAAAGCGTTTGATAATAGGTTGAACAAAATCTTCTCCATGGCATCTTTATCAAAATAAAAGGAGAATTTGGCTTCGGTAGAGTGAAAGGTATAACTGATATTGTTTTTATCAGAAAGGGGCTTGAAAGATTCATACACTTCGTGCACAAAACTTACAATATCGCTTTTATCTACCTTAAGCTGCCGGGTTCCCATTTCTGTTTTCCTGAATTCGAAAAGCTGATCTACCAGATTGTAAAGCCTTTTTGCATTGATCAGCATCAGGTCGTATTTCTTTTTCACAATTTTATCAACCTGGGGCAACCTTAAAAGCTCTTCGAGTGGTGCCAGTATCAAGGTTAAAGGTGTTCGAAGTTCGTGTGATACATTGGTAAAAAAATCCATCTTCACCTGATTGATATCCCTAACCCGTTCTTTTTCAATCCGCTCTAGCTTTAACTGTTGCAGGGCCTTAATGCGTTCGGCTATAATTTTGTAACCCAGGTATGATGCCGCAGCCAGCACAACAAAAAGCAGCATATAAAACCAAAATGTTCGGTACCAGGGGGGCAACATGGATATTTTTAACTCCCGAACCGGGCTAACCTCGCCATTTGGTCCTACTGCTTTAATAATAAATGTATAGTTACCCGGAGGAAGGTTGTTGTAACTTACCTTAATATCGCTGGTTTTCTGCCAGATGTTATCTATCCCCTCCAGCTTATAATAGTATTGGGTACGGTTTGCCGAAATGTAATTAAAGGTATTAAACAGGATGCTGAACTGTTTAAACTCTGGTCCGAGTTCAAGTTTGCCTGCCTGATCGATGTGCCCTTGAAGAATATCTGTACCATCTCCAGAGGCAACCGTTTTATTAAATATCTCCAAACCGGTAAAGGTGAGTTTTAAACTTAACGGCTGCTGGTTTACCATTGATGGGTAGAAATAAGAGATCCCTTTTATGCCCCCAAAGAGAAGCATCCCATCTTTAGCCTTGTAAAAAGAATATTCGTTAAACTGGTTATTCTGCAGGCCGTCGCTCTCGTCAAAAGTTTGTACCAGGCCTTTATCTGAGTTAAATTTTACCAATCCGCTATTTGTCGAGATCCATAAATTGCCATTATCATCAGGCTGTATGCCATAAATGGTTCCCTTAACAAAATCTTTCCGGGCTTTAAAACTGATGAAGGTTTGCTGTGCTTCGTTGTACAAACTCAATCCTTCGCGGGTACCCATCCAAATGTTGTGTTTTTTATCTTCGGTGATGCAGTTTACAATGTCTTCGCTTTCTTTACCGTTTACAGGGGTACCGAAAAGCATATTATCAGGGTAAAAAAGCGTTACTCCGTTGGTGGTGCCAATCCATATGCGGTGCATACTATCTTCAAAAAGGAAGGTTATATCATCAGAGGTAAGGCGTTTACCTGCTTTATCAAGGTGGATATGGGTAAAAGTTTGCGTTTCGGGATGGAACTGATCTAAACCTGAGCGTGTACCAATCCAAATCCGGCCTTTATAATCTTTCAGGATACTGTACACCAAATCGCCAGCAATGCTATTGGGGTTATTCTCATTGTGGAGGTATCGTTTAACGGCACCTGTACCAGGATTAAGCACATTCAGGCCACCGTTATGTGTGCCGATCAGCACATTGCCCCTACCATCAAATTCAATAGCTTTTACGTTATTCGAACTTAAGCTGTTTACATTATTTTCCTGGTTGGAAAAGTAACTGATGGTATTGGTATTCCTGTTCCAATAGTTTATCCCTTTATCATTTGTACCAATCCAGAAATTCCCTTTATCATCTTGTTTAATCACCCCGATTACCTCATCGTTTAACGAGGTTTTACCGGTATTCTGACTAAGCAAATTAAATTTAATGTCGTTTTTATGGTAATAATTTACGCCGCCATAATACGTGCCGAGCCACATTGCCTTTTGCTTATCCTGATAAATGCACCGTACAGAATTCTGACTGATGGTATAGGGCTGAGAAATTTGATGGAAATAATTATTAAAACTAAGCTCGGTTAAATTGAGGATAGAAAGGCCTTTAAATGTGCCCAGCCACATATTACCTTCTATATCTTTGCCGATACACCTTACATTATTATCGGCAATGCTGTTTTTTCCTGCCTGATGGTTAAAAAATGTAACTTTTGCGCCCGCTGTTTCGTATTTGATCAATCCATAACCTTCCGTAGCTACCCAATAACTGTCGCCATCAATGTATACATCATTTACCGCTGGTTTATCTACGCCCAGGTTTAGCTTGGTTAAACGATGATTTTGAATGTTAAGTTTAAATAGCCCAACTTCGGTACCAATGAGCATATCCTGATTTGCAATATTGATATACGAAATCTTTTTAATACCATGCTCGAGCGCGTTAAAATTTACCTGCTTAAACTGGCTTGTACCCGCACTTAACTTAAACACACCACCCGAAATAGTAGTGGCCCAAATGTTATGCTGCGCATCTTCGGTGATGGATGATACATACCATTCGCCCAAACTGCGCGGAAGTTTATAATTAACAAACCCATCAGAAGCGTAATTATAACTGCTGATGCCCTGATTGCCTCCCACCCACATGGTGCCTTTATGATCGATAAAAAGGCTGCGTATATAGTGAGAATTGAGACCGTTTTTGTTGCCTTCAACCGGCCGGTATACCCTGAAACCTTTGCTATCGTAACGGTTTAACCCATCTTGGGTGGCCATCCAGATAAAACCAAGACTATCTTGCTTTATGGCAAAAACAGTGCTTTGCGATAGTCCTTTATCAACCGAGATATTGCGGAAATACCGATCCTGAGATTGTGCATTTGCGTTGCTAAATGTGAATAGCAAGCCGATACTGATTACAAGCGCAGTTAGGCAGCGGTAAGTACCGATTGTTATATCCGATATTTTAAAGACTGTTTTTTGAAGCATGTTTTTCAAATTTAATCATTCTAACTGAAACGCTTGGCCATTATCCTCGTTTGTAACGGGCATGCATGAAAGTGTTAAGTATGATCGTCTTTCCCGCGCAGGCGGGAATTTTAATGCAACATACAAGCTTAACCAAAGCATTGCGATTCCTTATCGGGTTAATCATGGCGATATCACATATCTATTCCCTATCATAAACTGCTACATCTGGCAGTTTATCCACAACTTCCTGTTTATTGAGTTTAGTACCATTTAGCTCCAATAAGGTTGAACTGCCAGAAAGAGCTGGTTTAAAAGTTTTGCCATTAAAAGTGATTGGTAAATCGCCGTAATTAAATAAGGATCCAACCTTTTTATCCGAAATTTGCAATGAAGCTTTTTTATTGCCATCTAACTGAGCCTGGATATCCCAATCACCCACCTGCATGTGGTAAAGTCCATTTGCTGATGAAATTGTTTTAATTACTTCTGTTTTGCCATCTTTAACCTGGATGAGTGTTAAAAACCTAAATTTTTGTGCTGGTATAGAAGTAATACCAGCATGCCATTGATCTACGAAATCTTTAATTTTTCCCTCATCGTTGGTTACCTTGTTCCAGTTTACCGCAGCCTCGTAAAACTTGTTGTGCACGTTTAACTGTAAAGCACTGTTTGCAAATACAGTTGCGTTAACATTGCCCAAATCGGTTTTTAAGGCAAAGCATTGTTGGTTGCTATTATTGTGCTGCAAGGCTTCGATAGTGTAATAAGGAGCATGGAACTGGGTAGTCCATTTTACGGGTTTATTGGCCTCAAGTTCATCATAGAGCACAATGTAGCCACCGGCTAATTGCAGCATATGCCTGCGGTAAAGGGATACGCCGCTTTCGCCATAGCCGTTGGCCTTATTTGGTATAACGTTAATTTGCTTAAATCTATCCAGCCAGAAATCGCTTTTAATTTCGCCATAAGCATTGCTTGCATCACCAAGGGCGTATTGAATGTGATTGCCAGTAATGGCCCTTGCAATCCAACCGTAACCTTCTTCTCCGATTTTTTGATTTAAACTATCGGCCAGGATGGTGTTATAAGCTTTTGATGTACGGTAATACAGTAAATTATGTTTATCGCTAAAGTTGCTGTAATAACCACTTCCACCAAATAAAACTTTTCCTTTATAATTAATGGTAAATGCATTTTGGGAGGCATGTCCATGACCTGATGAGCCAAACGGACTACTGAATAAATAACTACTTAAGCTTTTATTGGCATTTGCTAAATCTTCGTGCATGGCCACTACCCCAACATCGGCAAAATTACGGCTTTTAGGCAGTTTAGCAGGCGATAATGTGCTAACTTGCTGATTTGGTTTGTAATTGAGCAGGCGGAACAATAAATAATCGTCTGTTCCATGGAAATAATCAGGGTTATCGTTTTTAATTTTACTTACATACCAGTTGAGGTATTGGTTATTCATCTTAAAAATAAGCGCATCGGCAAACCAGGCTTCGCCCTTTACAACGGTTGGAATATTCTCCCACATATCGCCGATTGCTGTAGATGCCGAACCATTTGGATGTGTATAAAGCATATAATAGGGCAGGTTTTGCATCCATGGCAATTTAAAATAATCAACGCCGCTAAAATCGCCGAACATTTGTGAAAGGTAAATGATCGATTTAAAATTTACCCTGAAATAGCCGTTGCCTTCGTGCCAGCCGCCATCTGTTGTGCCCAAAACCGGGAAACGTGCCGACCATACTTCATACATATAGGTAAGCCATTCTTTGGCTTCGGGTACTTCATTAATTACCGATACGGTGGCAATGGCGAGGTTGCGCAAGGTGATTTGCCAAACATGATTATCACTCACATGCAATTCGAAACGATTTGGTAAATGATCATACACCCTTCTGGCCCTTATGGTAATGATGTTTTTAAACAATTCTTTTTCTTCCGCATTTAAAACAGTATAACCTGCGTCGTAAAACCATCCCAGGGCTTCCAATACTGCTCCGCTGGTAAAATCATCTCCGGTTGCCAGTCCGTTGGGATTCATTTTTGCAATATTTAATGCCCTTCGTTTAGCGTCAAGAATAAAGCGTTTATCTTTAGTCAGTTGATAAGCAATGCAAAGGTTACGCACAGGAGTACCCACTGCATCGCCAAAGCCATGGTACATCCGCTCAATAATGATTTTCTTTTCTCTATCATTTTTGCCCGTGGTATCAATTATCCTTTGCGGTTTTTCAACAGGTAAAGGCTCTTTCATTAATTTTTCTGCAAAGGCTATAAACTTTTTTGCCTCAGGATTTTGTAGGTTATTGCGGTAAAAAGCTTCGCCGTTCCGGTTCATATCCCATAACAATGGGTGTGAACCCTGATTGCGTTTTAAAACCTCACTTACCGCCGGAGATACTTTTTGGTTGGCATATTTTGCATCAACCACGAAATTGTACACTGGCGACCAGGCCCATTTGCCGGTATTTTTTAATGCATAACCATATTTCCAATACCATTTACCGGCTTTTAAAGCTTTATGTAGCGGGTATACTGCCCAACGTTGCTCGGCACTTTCTGTTAAATTATTTTTAAAATCCTTATCACTGGCCAATAAAACTTTGTAGCGTACATTGCCAATATTCGGATCTTCGGGCACCTCACTTCCACTTTCCATTGGCTTTACCATATTTTTACCATTGGTACCCGGCCAAAGCAAAGCTGGGGCATTAGTAGGCACAATAATGCCGTGGGCCGGATAAGGCCATTCGCGCACCCTCGAATGCAGTTTTTCTGCAGTTAACTTAATCACGCCTGGTTGCTGCTGGGCAAAGATGTGGAGTGAAAATAATGATAAGGTTAGTGTGAATATTTTCTTCATCAGTTATGTGCTGCGTATATCTGTTTTCTTTGATTTTGTTTTGGTGAGCGGATTCAAAGACCTTTTTTCATTCTTTCTATTAGATTTCTCAACTAAGTTAAAACCGATAGCTATCAGGTCCGCTGGGAATGACGCAATCCGGGATTTTGCTACAAACCAGCAGTAAACTTATCGCCATTTGCTTTACACCAAAGTTTTAAATATTGGCGCATGGCAATTAATTTCTTTTTGTAAGTGGTGTTTACGGCAAGGTTATTCATTTCACCAGGGTCTTTACTTAGATCGAATAATTGCTCTTTAATATCGCCTTTATTATAAACTATATATTTAAAATCTTTGGTTATAACTGCCCTACCGCCGATACCCAATAGCGTTTCATTATCGGCAAAATCTGTTTCAATAACCAGGGTATCGCGCAGGTTTTTACCAGGCTCGGTTAATCTTTTACTAATATCAATCCCTTTAAGGTAATTCGGTTTTTGCACACCTGTTAATCCACAAATGGTTGGGATAATATCTGTTCCGTTACATACGAGCATATCATCTGTACGGCCTTTCCATGCGCCAATTTTTGAAATGATAAAAGGAACTTTAGCGGCCTCTTCGTATAAAATCTGTTTCTGGTTCCAGCTGTGCCCTGCATAACCATCGCCATGATCGGCAGTGAAAATGATAATTGTATTTTTTTCTACACCATATTTTTTCAGTGAGGCCATCACCATTTCGATGTAATGGTCTACTTTTTCTACCAAACGGTTGTAGGCCCAGCGGTATTGCCGCCATTGATCAGCATTCCAGTTTACACTTGGGTAAGTGCGCAGACTTACCTTTTGCTGCTCACGCACAATTTTTGGTTCATTTGCAGGAATTTTCCAATTGGCAGGTAATGGCGGACATTGATCTGCTGGCGGTGCATCAGCTAAAATATCCATCTTTAAAGTTTCGCCCCTGGCCCACTCGCAAATATCGTGAGGGTTTAAAAAAGAGGCCACCAATAAAAAAGGTTTGTCTTTATTTTCTTTTATAAAACTAGCACAATAGGCTGGCGTAGCTGCATCATTATAATCTAAGAAATTGGTATTCTGAATGTATTCAAAACCATGCTGATTTACTTTTGTAGTGGGCACTGGAAGGTGCCATTTACCAACATAACCTGTTTGATAACCCCCATTATGAAAAATTTTGCCCATCATGAGTAAACTATCCGGCCATTGTCCGTCTTTTTCCGGAGCATTACCTGTAAAACCAGTCTCGAAAGGCATTTTCCCGCTAAAAATAGCCGTGCGCGAGGGGGTGCATAAAGGCTGTGCACAATATGCTTTGGTAAACCTCACACCGTTTTTTGCAAGCTTATCCATAGCTGGGGTATGCAGGTATTGGTTACCGGCATTCCCCATTGCTTCGGCCGTTTGCTGATCGGTCATAATGATTAAAATATTGGGCTTATCTGCATTTTGTGCAATCACTTTGAAAGCGATGGCATTTAGCGTAACAAAACACAGAAAGAAATATATTTTTTTCATTTATTCAGCATTTACATTAATACCCAGGGTTTTGCACCAATTTTGAATTGTAATCCCTCTCCCTTTGCGGAATCGGATACAATTCATTTTTACCATCTTTAAAATTTGTTCCAGCAATATACGGGTAATTGGCTCTGTAAGCTTTAAGTGCAGCTTCTGTGGCGCGCAAACTCGAACCTAATATGTTCCAGCGCATCAAATCATATTTTCTTAATCCTTCGAAACAAAGTTCAAGTGCCCTTTCATTTTTAACTGCGGTAAAAAAATCAGCTTTATTTAATCCCGTGGGGATTTGTGTATCTGTAATTTCTGCTGTTGCCGTAGCACCTATGCCACCGCCGCCTGTAATGGTTATTGTTGGCGCTGAAGTATAATTAGCACCAAAGTTGGTTACTTTAATGCCAACCACGGCACCTGCGGTAACAGCGCCTGTAGTTGGGTTAGTGGTTGCACTGGTAATTGCTGTAGCGGTAGCACCTGTACCCCCACCACCTGTAATGGTAACTGTAGGTATGCTGGTGTAACCACTGCCTTGTACAGCCATTTTAACGTTTATAATTTTCTTACCAAAAACGTCGGCAGTAAACGCCCTCTTTCTTACCTGGTTAATGGCATCGTAAGCGGCGGCATTTGGGCCTTCGTTTAATTCGTTTTCGGCTTCTGCACGCATTAACAACACATCGGCATAACGCAATACCACGTAATTGATATCGGTATTGTTTAAATCTTTTGGTGGCAAAGCCTGATATTCTCTACGCCATTTTCCTGGCGCAAAGTTATTGTCTGCAGCGGCTGCATACTCCAGAAATTGGCCCGCAGCATTGATCTGGTAAGTTGCTATGGAAACATCCCTACGCAAATCGCCTGAGGTGTACATATTTCTAAATAACGGCGTTGTTTTTACATATGAATTGGTACGGCCGTAAGTGCCGACTGCTGCTGATAGGGGTGCATTCCACTGCCCGATAACACTCGAATTTCCTAAACCGCCTGTTATGTTGTAAAAGGCAACCTCGAACATGCTTTCGAAAGGGTCGATTTTTAACTGGCACTGGTTACGGAAAAACTGCTCATAACTTGGATTTAAGGAATATAAATTGGCATCCATTATCTCTTTGGTCTGCTTTTGCGCAATGGCATAGTAATCTTTATAATTCGCAGGTCTTTCCATCTGGCCATTTTGTTGCAGCGCATAGCCACCCGCAAACAAAGCTACGCGGGCAAGCATTCCCTTTACGCCTAATTTACTGATGCGTTCATCGCTGGTTTTACCATCAGGCAACAACTCAATAGCCTCGGTCATATCTTTAATTACCTGCGTATATACTTCTGCAGTGGTGTTTTTAGCAATGCGCAATTCATCATCGGCATGTGTTGGCGTAAGTTTAAGGGGTACCGCGCCAAATAACCGGGTTAATTCTGCATAATAAAACCCACGCAGAAACTTTGCTTCGCCCAAATACCTGTTTAAAGTTTTACGCTGCGATCCATCAATATAGATAGCCATCTGCGGAATTCGCTCAATTACCAGGTTTGCCCTGTTTACACCTTCATAATAGGTTTGCCAGGTAGATTGCATGTATACGGCTTCAGCTGTGATTACATAATGTGCAATGCCCCTGAAATCGGTTGTTAATACATCCCTAATCTGTGCAATATCGTTATCATTTTCATACAAAATTGAAGCATAAAAACCCAGGGTATTGCCATTGCTCATGCTTTCGTAAGCACCAAGTGTGGCCAGGTTGGCTTCATCAGTAGTGTTAAAAAACTGAGCTGCATTGAAAACAGATTTAGGCTCTTCGGTAAGTGTTTTTTTGCAAGCGGTTAAATTAGTGAGCACAATTGCTACAGCTAAACATTTAAATAAGCCTGCGATATGGTATTTTAATTTCGTTTTCATAATCGGGTATTCTTTTATAATGAAACATTTAAACCAGCCACAAAGTACCTGCTGCGCGGATAGCCACCAAAATCTACACCTGGTGTTAAGCCACCGTTTTTGTTTGTGCTCACCTCCGGATCGTAGCCTGAATAGGTATCGAATACTTGCAGGTTATAACCGGTTAAGTAAATCCGTACGTTGCTCAGCTTCAGTTTCGATATCCATGTTTTTGGCAAAGTGTAGCCCAGACTTACATTATTGATTCTTATAAAAGATGCATCTTCAATCATTTGATCGATAAGGCGGGGCGTTGTGCCGTAACCATCATACCTTGGAATTGTTCTTCCTTTATTTGCTTCGGCGAGTACAAGCGGGGTAGTGAGCGCATTGCCGTTGGCATCAATTGTTGTCCAGCGATCTTTAGAATAAGCAAGGGTATTTACATTGGCACTTACGTTGGTGCTCATGTGCAACCTGTTGGCATTGTATACATCTCCGCCTGTAGCCCAGTTGATGAAAATGCTGAGGTCGAAACCTTTGTATGAGAAGGTGTTGTTAAAACCGCCGATAAAATTAGGAATTCCATTTCCAAGTACGGTTCTATCCAGTGGGTTAATTATACCATCTCCGTTTAAATCAACAAGCTTTAAAAAGCCTGGCTGAGCAGCATAATTTACATCAGCAGGAATGCCTGGTTTAAGGGAATAAATATTGGTGGTGGGGTTGTAATTAAAATCACTTACCTGGTAAACGCCGTTAGATATGTAACCATACATTTGGCCCAATGCACCCCCTAACTGTACCAGGTAATCGTTTTGGGCTGTCCAGCTGTTGCTTAACCTAAAATCTTCGCCATTGCTTAAGGCCAAAACCTTGTTTTTATTTACCGACATGGAAAGGGTACTGTTCCATAAAAAATTAGTGGTTTTTACATTTACAGTGTTTAATGTAAGTTCTAAACCTTTATTGGATGTAGCTCCTATGTTTAAAAACTGACTGGCAAAACCACTGGTGTAAGGTATTTGAGTATTTAACAATAAATCTTTGGTACGGTTATCATAGGCTTCGATGGTTAGGGCGATTCTTTGTTTAAAGAAACCCAGATCTAAACCAATGTTAAAAGATTTGGTTGTTTCCCACTTTAAATCTTCGTTTTCGATATTGTTTGGATAAACGGTAATGTTGTTGAGGTTATTTAAGGGATAGTTACCTGTAGCAAGCTGACTAAGCATTAAATAATTGGGGATGCGGTTATTCCCCGATGTACCATAACTAAGGCGAACCTTTGCATCCGAAAGAAATTTAATATCCTTTAAAAAAGGTTCATTAATGGCTCTCCAGGCAAATGCCGCAGAAGGAAAATATCCCCACTTGTTGTTATCACCAAATTTTGAAGAACCATCTGCCCTTACGGTAGCATTAAAAAGGTATTTATCTTTGTAGGCATAACTTACACGCGAAAAGAAGGAAAGCATGCTTTCTGCTTCAGATATAGAAGTTGGAATACCGGGCGTTGTGCCCAAAGAAATATTATCCAAGCCCAAATTTACAACCGAAAACCGGCTGTTGCTGGCACTAAATGCTTCTCTGCTTGTATACAATTGCTCCTGACCAACCAATACGGAAATTTTATGGTTTTTATTAAAGGTATTGTCATAAGTAACTGTGTTGCTATAGTTCCAGCCGTTAATATCGGTTTGCGTTAATGAACCGAAGGCTCCCCCGCTTCTTTTGGCAAGTACCGAACGTGCATCGCTGAACAATTTATCTTTAGTTCCTGAAATACGGCCTGATACTAGGCCACGGTACGTAAAATGATCAGCAAAGTTGTAATCGATTGTTGTATTGAGGTTTAAAGTACGGTTAAAAGATTCTTTTTGTGTTGATTCTGCACTTGTTTTTGGGTTTTGCAGCGGAATGGCACTAACATCAACCGTGGGGTCGTTATCAAGCGTTGCGAAATCTTCATCGCTTAAACCAATGCCACCTGTAGGCCTGTACTGAAAAAAGCTGATCAGGGTATTAAAACGGTCGCTACCATCGCGTGTACCAAAACCAGTTGTTTTTTGGTCGCTGTAATTCACAATAGCACTTAGTTTTATTTTTTTATTGATATTGTGTAAAAGACTCAATTTGGCAACATTTTTTGTAGAACCACCTGGTTGTACAATGCCCTGATCGTTGTTATTGGAATAAAATAAATTAAACCGGGTTTCGCCCTGTCCGCCGGCAATACTAATTTTATGGTATTGTGTATTTACCCAATCGCCAAATATAATTTTCTGCCAGTTATTACCTGCTCGGTTATCGTAATTTGAATGGTAATCAGAAAATTTACCAAATGTGTTTTCTACCCCGGTTAAAAGTGCTGGGTTATTGAGAAACCGCTCGTACACGAGGATGTTAAAATCGTAGGGATTAAGTACAGGGATAAATTTATTGGCCTTTTTTGCACCATAATACATATCGTACCCAATGGTTAACTTGCCTGGCTTTAATTGTTTGGTGGTAACTAAAATTACGCCATTTGCCCCTCTTGCTCCATAAATTGCAGTTGCAGAGGCATCTTTTAAAACATCGATGCTTTCTACATCACCAGGATCTAAAAAGTTTATTCCATCAGTTTGCGGCACCCCATCTATCACATATAGCGGCTCGTTACTTTGCGTAATAGAGCCCCCGCCACGTAAGGTAATTGATGGACTCCCACCTGGCGAGCCATCATCAGCAGCAACCTGTAAACCGGCAACACGGCCAACCAGTGCCGAAGCTACGTTTTGCACAGGGCTTTTTGCAAGTTCTGCCCCCTTAACAGATGAAATGGCACCGGTAAGGTCTGACCTTTTTTGTGTACCATAACCCACCACTACAACTTCGTTAAGGTTATTCTCATCATCAACGAGTTTGATATCAATGGTGGTACGGTTTTTCACCAATTGTTCTACAGATTTAGAACCGAGGTAGGAAAACACGAGTGTTGCGTTCGATTTTACTTTAATCTGGTAGCTACCGTTGTTTGCTGATACTACTTTATTGGCTGTTCCTTTTTCAGTAATGGTTGTACCTGGCATGGGCTGGTTTCCGCCATCGCGTACTACACCGTTTACTGTGATCACTTCTTGTGCATAAAGCATTTTGACAGTGAGAAACAATAAAAATATGAGTATGGTTCGTTTCATAATTCTTTATTTAAAGGGTTGCTACCTATATTATTTTAATTGAAATGCTGTTTTGATAAATATGTTGGCAGCTGTTTTTACGGTTGCAGTTAAAAGATATTCGTCAAAAGCCTCTGATGCGGCACCTGCTGTTAAACTGGTATTTCCGCTAATGCCTATAAGTTCAATCCCTGCTTGTATGGTTTTGGTTTCCCTGTTTACCAACCCGGTATCAATATCATATATTGGGTTTAGTGCGGCTATCATCGAGTCGTTGCCTGTTATTGGCAGTATATCTGTTCCATCGGCATCGTTTCTTCTAATACTTACCCATGGGCGCAGGTATTTAAGTGTAGCAATCTGCAATTTATTCACCATTATGCGCAGTTGTGCGGCATGACGGGCCTCTACCGTTTGTATCCTGGCTGCAGTAGCCAAATGAGCAGTGCCCATCAAGGTAATTAATTGGCCTTTGTAAGCACGTTCGCCCAAATCTTCCATTGCAACAGCTGTGCGTAAAAATGTGCTATAATTTGTAGTTACGTTTACATTGATCTTCGTATAATCAAAATTGGCATAAGGCATTAGCGCTCTTGGCGTGCCACCCAAATCGGTAACCGCTTTAGTTAAAACATTAATGTGTGCCTGTTCCTGATCGCGCAGGGTGGTTATGATCGGTTTATCGGTTGCGGGAATTAAAGTTGGCGTAGTAGTGAGTGCATTGTTGTAAAACTGAAATTGCATGTAGGCCAGCGCTAAAACCAGGTTGAGCGAATCAACCGTAGCAGTATTTGGGGTAGTTTGGCTATATGCTTTCTGAAAGGCGGTACCCATTGTTAAAGGCAGTACTGCTAAGGATACTTTTTTTCCGATATTGAAAAAGTGCTGCAATGCATTACGCCTTGGGCTCAATCTTTCATAAAGCTCACCTTCTACTTTTTCTATCTCGTTAAGGATATTTAAAACATTCATGTTGATTGTGATTTAAAGATTGATGATGGTCAATTTTGTTTTAATGTATTTTAATGCCTGCTCTAAAACTTTGCCTGGTGCTAAACTCACATCAAGGGCACTGCCTGCATCTGCACCAAGCGGGGCCAGTTCATTTAAATCAGCAAAACTCAATGCATCAATCTGGCTGCGTACATAAGCCGCATGGCGTGCTTCTACGGTAGCAATCTGACTTAAAATAATGAGGTTATAATCATTTTTACATCTGCTAATGGCATCATTATAGGCTGCAACGCCTAAATCTTCGAAAGTTTTTGCTGTGTTGAGTACAGCTGTAGCATCGGCAAAATTAATACTCGAAAAATCTACGGTTAAATTTCCTATTGCAGTTGTGCCCAAAATTCTTTTGAAGAACTCACGATGTGCAATTTCGTGCAGTTTAATATCATTGAAGAATAAAATCTGTGTGGCAGTAAAGGAAGTTGGCAAACTTTCGGCGGCTTTAACATAAAATGCAGCTTCTAACTGTTCGAGTGCATAAATGTAATTTAGCAAACCTGCATCATCCTTAAAATCGATTGTATTATCGGTATTTACATAAGCTGCTTCAAATTCGGCAGGCTTATCTTTTTTACAGCCAATTAATCCAACTGCAATTGCAGATGCCCCTGTAAACTGTAAAAACTGCCTTCGCCGCATGCTTGCCGAAAAAGAATCTTTTTCAGCATTCGCTTCAGAATTACTTTTAGTCATTTTGTTAGTTGATTTATTATTTCGGTTATCTGCAAAATATCGAAGCCGGGTTTGGTTATTACCCTTAATCGATCGGTATTATTTGGTTATATCTGCAAAAACTTATCAGGTTTTGCCTTGTGTGTGATGATTGTATAAGTATGGATAGGAAAACTATCTCTACCATGTTTGTTCCACATCATTTAACGGAAACGAATTTAGCGTAAGCCAAATAAAAAGAGTTTTAAATTTGTTTAAAATACTATCAAATTTGAGTAAAACATCGATTTTATAGTTAATCGGCCATATTTTAACTAACAAAAAGAATTTTTATCACTTTATGATTAGTCCAAAAATATAGCATGATAAATAATACAATTTTAATATTAATGATATTTGGTAGGATAATTTATGGGTGATTAACAGCCTCAAACTGATATATTATTATTACTTACCCGGAAATAATAGAGTTTTCAAATTTAAGATACATCACAAAAAAAAGGTTGCTCATTTAAAATGAACAACCTTTGAGTATGTAAACGATCTCTTGCTTTATATTAATTATTTAATCAAAAAATTATTTTGCGACATAATCAAATGCCTTAAATTTTTGAAAAACATTAGCAGCGCAACCCAACAAACCTGCTTTGTTACCCAGGTTAGCTGCAACCACCAAACCACTGGCCAATGATATGGGTACAGCCAGGGTTTTAATCCTTCTTTCTATTTCCCTTACATAAAAAGCACCCGATTCGCTTATACCGCCACCAATTACAATTTTTTGCGGACTAAAAATATTCACAAAACTGATAATTCCTGTTGCAAGGTAATCGAAATGCGATTCCATTGCTTCTACAGCATGTTCTTCCCTGGCGTGATATTTTTCTACCATGTATTTACCATCAATTTCTTCTGGTGGGTTGGGGTGAATGGATTTATAATGGTTAAGTAAGGCCGTAACCGAGGCATAAGCTTCTAAACAGCCGCGGCCACCACAGGCGCAAGCTACGCCTTTATGCTCTACCACAATATGGCCAAGCTCGGTCCCTCTGTTTCTAAATCCGCCATAAAGTTTATTATCAATCATTACGGCACCGCCAATTCCTGTACCCACGGTAAGAAAAACAACATCGCTACAATCTTTCGCGGCACCATAGGTCATTTCGCCAAGTCCCATTAAATTGGCATCGTTATCCATTACAATATTATACCGTGTTACTTCCTGCAAAATTTCGCCCAAAGCCAATTGTTTAAAGCCAGGTAGATTATCTGCTCCGGCAATAATTTTATTGTTGTAGATAATTCCGGGGAAACCGATGCCTACACCTAGAATAGGGTTTTTAAACTTTTTAGCACAGGTATTAATTGCTTCTACAATAAGGGCAATGATTGCGCCCTGTGTTTTCGCATTTTTTAGCGATACAATAATGGAATATAAAATTTCGCCATTTTGGTTTACCACTCCACATTTTAGTGAAGAGCCACCAACATCAATTCCGATTGCATATGATTGTTCCACGTTGAAATTATTTAAATTAACCATATACCGAACCTAGTTTAAATGTTTTTTGCATTGCTTTAAAAGGATGTGTTTGTTTTGTATGAATTTAGCATCTAAATATAAGCTAAAAATAGTACCTCTGATGTGTTTAAGCCTTAGATTTCAGCCTAAAACCTTTAAATATTGATTAATAATTAAAATCAAAGCGGAATAATGACATCTTATTAGTTTTTAACCACAGATTTACAGTTTAGTTTGCCACGGAGACACGGAAAGCACGGAGAATTACATCGTCCTCGTTTGTAACGAGGATGTACGAGTAAAGCGATTTTATCGCTCTTAAAGGAATTATTTTCGCATTGCAAATGCGTACCTAAAAAATCCTCGTTACAAACAAGGACTATTTAAGATTGTGTTTATTTAAGTTTCAGATATAAGTTTATCATCCTGAGGGATAATTTATTATATAAAATCAATATGAGTAACATGATTTTAAAGGATATCCTATGGCTATCGTCATTGCGAGAAGGCTTTTTCAGCCGACGAAGCAATCTTTTTGGCAAGGCTCACTAGCATGAAAGATTGCTTCGTACCTAGCAATGACGACCGCTTTATTGAAGCCTTTTAATTGTAGCTGAGTCGAAGGACTTTCACCACAGATTTACAGCTAAGTTTGCCACGGAAACTCGGAAAGCACGGAGAACTACATCGTCCTCGTTTGTAACGAGGATGTACGAGTAAAGCGATTTTATCGCTCTTAAAGGAATTATTTTCGCATTGCAAATGCGTACCTCAAAAATCCTCGTTACAAACAAGGACTATTTAAGATTGTGTTTATTTAAGTTTCAGATATAAGTTTGTCATCCTGAGGGATAATTTATTGTATAGAAATCAATATGAGTGACATGATTTTAAGGGATATCCTATGGCTACCGTCATTGCTGAGAAGGCTTTTTCAGCCGACGAAGCAATCTTCATGGCAAAGCAGTCAACATGTAATAAACTTTCTCATTGGAGATAAGTTTGCGTGAGGGATAGCAGCGGAAAGCCCGCATCCCGATCCCTTCATCGGGAGAGGACTTGCAGCGAATAGCCCGACCCTTGCGCAGCTTGGGGCACGCCCAAATTATAACCATCACATAAGGCGTACACATGATTGATTCACCTGCTATAAATCTGAAATACCAGCTCTAAAACAATCCATTAACCAAATTCAAAATATTTCTGATAATAATCAAAAGTGTTTCTGTTTCTCCCCCACTAACTTCACTCAACAAAACAATTATCAAAAGAACCTAACGAACACATGATGAAAAAAGCTTTTTGCTTAGTTTGGCTCACGGCCGCGATGATACTAAACTGTTATGCCTGGCCTATACCACAAAACCCAGCCCCGCAATGGCTCAAAAATGCAACGGATGTAATTGCATTTCAGCTAAATAAGGCTGCCATTACTTATAAACCCGGACAAAACCCACGTTCTATTAATCCAAACGGCACAGTAAGAACAGCGGGTGTAACCGATTGGACAACCGGGTTTTTTCCGGGCAGTTTATGGTATGGATATGAGCTTACGGGCGATAAAAACCTTGCCCAACAAGCCAGGAAATTTACCCTTGCGCTTGATACCGTGCGTAACATTACCAGCTCGCATGATTTAGGTTTTATGCTTTACTGTTCGTATGGCAATGCCTTTAGAATAACTGCTGATAAAAACTATTTGCCAGCGTTGGCCGATGGTGCACAACATTTATACAACCGATTTAACCCAAAGGTTGGGGTAATAAAATCGTGGGATTTTTCGTGGTGGCATTACCCGGTAATTATTGACAATATGATGAACCTCGAATATTTGTATTGGGCGGGTAAAGAATTTAAAAAGCCAGATTATATTATTGCAGCGAGTACCCATGCCAGCACAACAATGAAAAACCATTTCAGGCCTGATTTTAGCTCGTACCATGTGGTTGATTACGACCCTAACAGTGGTAAGGTACTGGCCAAAAGAACCCATCAGGGTGTTACAGACGAATCGGCCTGGGCCCGTGGGCAAGGCTGGGGATTGTATGGCTATACCATGTGTTATGCCAATACTAAAAACACCGCATTTTTAACCCAGGCAGAAAATATTGCCAAATTTATTATGAACCACCCACGCATGCCAAAAGATAAAATTCCGGTGTGGGATTTCGACGTACATAATGCAATGGATACCGCAGAACGCGCGCCAAGAGATGCCTCTGCAGCAGCGGTAATTGCATCGGCCCTGCTGGATTTAAGTACACAGGTTAAAGACGGTAAAAAATATGTTGATTATGCGGAAGAAATACTTAAATCACTTTCTTCTGAAGCGTATTTAGCCAAACAGGGTGAAAATAAATATTTTCTACTGAAACACAGTGTAGGTGCATTTTTATACAATTCGGAGATTGATACGCCGTTAGATTATGCCGACTATTATTACCTGGAAGCCTTAAAACGTTATGTAGCCATTAAAAAAATAATTTTAAAAGATTTAGCTAAATCTTAATTTTTTAATCTTGCAGAGTTAAATCTGAAGCTTACCATAACATATTACACAGAAGAAATTAAACGAAATTTAAAACACAATAAATGAGCTTTAAAAAAAATATATTGCTTTACATGTTGATGTGCAGTACATTATTTGCCACAGCACAAGATATACCGATTACAAAAGCAAGTTTTGACGCAATTAATTTGGCTTACCCGGGTTTGGAAAAAGTAAACAAACTCTTTAACGCCGGGGAGTTTAACGATGCTGCCAATGCTCTTTTAACCTATTACCGTAACCGGAAAAATATTAAACACCCTGATTTTAATGTAGGTGATGAAGCGCGTTTTAGAGGAAAAGATATTGGTAAAGCCAACCAGGTAAAAGCAGATAACGCGTTGGAACATAAATTTCAGCCACAAAAAGGTTATGGTTATTACGATTACGGCAAGGATATAAATTGGGATTTTTGGCCTGTGAAAGACAATGAGGTACGCTGGCAGTTGCACCGTGTTACCTGGTGGCAACCAATGGGCATGGCCTACCGCAGCAGTGCTGATGAAAAATATGCCAAAGAATGGATTTTTCAGTTCAGAGATTGGGCAAATAAAAACCCGTTGGGTAAATCAAAAGATAACGACAGTTTTGCCTGGCGCCCTCTAGAAGTTTCGGAAAGGATACAAAGCTTACCCGGTACCTTTAATTTATTTGTAAGGTCGCCCAACTTTACCCCTTCATTTTTATTGGAATTTTTAAACCTGTTTAACCAGCAGACTGATTACATCCCTAAAAACTACAGTACCGAGGGCAATCATTTGTTGTTTGAGGCACAAAGGGTTTTAGGATCGGGCAGTATTTTTCCGGAACTTAAACAGGCTGCGTCATGGCGTAAAAGTGGTATTGAAGTGCTTAACCGCGAAATTAAAAAGCAGGTTTATCCGGATGGTATGCAGTGGGAACTTTCGCCAACTTACCATGTTGCCACCATCGATATTTTTCTTAAAGCTTACAACGCTGCTAAACTGGCCGGCGCAGAAAAAGAATTTCCGGAGAGTTATATTAAAACAGTAGAAAACATGGTAATAGCGACAGCAAATATCTCTTTTCCTGATTATAACAACCCAATGTTCGGCGATTCGTGGCCGGTTGAAAAATCATCAAGAATTAAGGCATTTGCTGCATGGGCAAAAACTTTCCCACAAAATGAAGAGATTAAATACTTTGCAACAGATGGCGCAGCAGGCGCTTTGCCGAATTATTTATCGCATGGATTAACCTCTTCTGGTTTTTACACTTTTAGAAACGGTTGGAACGATAAATCAACTGTAATGATTTTAAAAGCAAGTCAGCCTGGAGAGTTTCATGCCCAACCCGATAACGGCACTTTTGAGCTTTGGGTAAAAGGCAGAAATTTTACACCTGATGCCGGCTGTTATTTATACAGCGGTGATGCAGAAGTAACCAAGAAAAGGAATTGGTACCGCCAAAGCCGTGTGCACAGTACACTTACCCTTGATAACCAAAATATGGTGATTACAAAAGCACAGCAAAATAAATGGTTTACCGCTTTAAACCAACCCTCAAATAATAGAGATGGCGCAGGGAAAATGGATATTTTAACCTATACCAATCCAAGTTACCAGGATTTAAATCATCAGCGCAGCGTATTATTTATTGATCAGAAATATTTTCTCATCATCGATCAGGCTATTGGGAAAGCTACCGGAAACCTGGGCGTACACTTCCAATTGAAGGAAGACAGTAAACCAGTTTTTGATAAGGCTAAAAACAAGGTTTACAGTACCTATAGCGATGGAAATAACTTATTGATTCAATCGCTGAATGCGGATAAAATTACCATGAACGAAGAAGAAGGCAAAGTTTCTTATATCTACAACCAGGAAATGCCACGACCGGCTTTTGTATTTGAAAAACCTAAGCGCGACAGCAAAACGCAAAATTTTATATCGATAGTTTATCCTTTTGAGGGTAGTAAAGCACCAGAAATTGCCATTACAGAAAATACAGGCAACAGTTTAGAAAAAGGAGAAATTAACCTTACCCTCACTATCGATGGCATAAAGCGTGTTGTAAAAACATCTTTAATTAAATAGCATAAAAACCAATTTAGCTTCCCTACAGGTTTTGATCTTTTGCAAGAGAGATCAAAACCTGTTGTGCTGCAATTTAAGAAAATAATTTGCGTGGTATTAGCCTGCTTAGCTTTATGGCAATCGCTGGCGTGAGGGATAGTAGCGTAAAGCCCACAGCAAGGAAGCATGACGAAGCGAGGACTTGTAGCGGATAGCCCGGCCCCTTGCGCAGCTTGGAGACACGCACAAATAAATGAATGAGTAAATGATTGTTAACAAAAATATAACCAATATGAAATAGCAAAACAACCACCAACTAACCAAAAACAACATGAAAAAAAAGTCAGTTTACCTACAAAAGTATTTGGCAATAGCCTTATTATTTTTGGCAAGTGCTTGCAGTAAAATTCAAAATGGTGTAACCAGCCAAACTGAAGATCAAAAATTTACTGTTCCGAAAATGGCTTCAGGGCCACAGGCAAACCTAAATTACGGCGATACCATTTTAAATGTTACTTACGAAAATGGCACACTAAATTCGGGAATTTCGGCCATTAACCCAACCAATGCCACCGCCACAGATGCTGCTTACCTGGTATCACCAGGCGCTACAACACCAAATTATGCAATAGCACACAAGGTTGTGTATGGCGATTCGGGCTATAACTCTGACGGCAACTGGAGAAGTGAGAGTGATGCTCAACAGGTTATTGCAGCACGTTATTTCCCCGGCGATGAGCGGCGTTACGAGTTTAGCGTTTTGTTAAAGACTGGCCGGTTTGGAACCAGGGCGACCCAACTAATGAAAGCAATCTTTTTCAGTTAAAAGTATCAGGCGGAGAAAATGTTCCATTGATGATCCGGGCGCAAAGAAATGCGGTTAGAATCAGGTATCAGGATGTTTCGACAAAGGACATCGTTAGTAACCTGCAACCCTATGTAAATCAATGGATTCAATTTAGAATTGATGTACTATGGACCACCACCACAACCGGATACATGAGAACCTACATGAAATTACCCGGACAGAATGATTTTGTGTTGGTAGACGAAAAAACAAATTATGCAACCTTTACGGGCGATGTTAATGCAGGGAATATTGGTTACATTAAATGGGGGTTATATGTGGTACCGCCAAATAGCACGCGCATTGTTTACCATGATGATATCCGCATTATTAACCTTAACCAAGCCCCTACTACAACAGGCTTAATTTGGGGCAACAGTATTCCTGATGCTAACCCGGCCTATTTGGATGGTCCGTATACATTAACTTCCAATATTACCAATCCTACCGCATATAACAATACCAGCCACATTTATATCCACCCGAACATAAAATACCAGGCCGCGCGAAACATTGTATATGTGAACAGCACCAACCCTGCACCAAACCCGGCAGATAATGTGATCGGTACCCCTCGATCTGATTTCTCGCGTGCTACATTAACAGCCGCAGGCTTATCAAGCGGTACACCTGGCCCTGCTGCACGGTATTTAGTTGGCGGATGGGTAAACACGGTATCGGCAGGAACACCTTCAGTATTTGATCCTACAGCATATTATGAATTTAATATGGAACCTAAAACTGGTTATTATTTTAATTTTAGCGACCTTAAATTTACCGTATTAAGGGGTGGTACAACGCATCCCAATACTTTTGTGCTCCGATCAAGCTTGGATAATTTTGCTGCAAATATTTCTGCTCCGGTAACAATTAGCGGTACAACTACCCCAACGCCGATCTCCTTTAATGCATCATCATTAACCAATATTAATACTGCTATTACCTTCAGACTTTATGCTTACGGCGCAACTACAACAAGCGGAACAACGATTGTTGGTTTAAATGACTTCCAGATAAGTGGACAGGTTTTGCCTACTCCTTAAATAATAGAATAAGCGGATATATCTTTTAACGCGATTAGATCATTAAAAAGAAACTGCCCTAAAAAAGGGCAGTTTCCTTTTAAATAATTATAAATATTTTTTTAAGCGCCGATTAAGCTGTTAATATAAATCAGTTCCGGATAATTTAATCTGATAAGGCCACTGACCAATTAAATCGGGTTTTCTAGGCAATTTAGTATGTACTTTTGGCGCAGCACTTACCACCAACCATAAATAAGCTGTTTTGCTAGGCACTTTAAAAGTACAAATTCCATCTTTCGTAGAATACATTTTGCCATACACACGATCGCCATTTTCTTTAACAGCCAAAAAACCATATCTCCAGCCAGCATTTTCAGGGTTAATTACCTGGAAACCTTCTACATCTGTCAATCCTTTAAAATGGAGCTTAATGGTGTTGCTAACCGGTAACTTAAGTCGAATGCCGTTATAACCATAACTTTGCAGACAGTCTTTTTTACTAATTGTATACCAGTCATTTACCAAAGGATTAAATATCGTTTTATGCTTATTGGCATATTTACCGGCTACCTCATTCACACGTTTTAAATCCCAGGTAATAAACTTACGTGAGGCATCAAAAATCTCGTCGTTAAACTTTTCCTGGTCAATATTGTTGAGGCGTTTATAAGTCATCACCGGATCTTCGCCCGGATTTAAACCATTTAGCAACTTTCCGTAAAAATCTAGTCCATGTTTTTCTGACCAATACTCCAGTAAAAATGGCGAATGGTATTGGTTATCTGGATGAAGAAAAGCAAGGTTAGTCTGTTTTAAGAATGCCATTAAATGGAAATTTTCAAAATCTACCCAGTTAGGATAAACCTGCCATAATAGATATTGACTTCCCATTTCATCTACAGCTCCATGAAAAGAAGTACCCCGATCTTTATTTGCCATATATTGAAAGGTGTGTCCAAGCTCATGTGCCAAAACACCATAGGGGAATTGGTGTACACGAACCGCAGGCGTCCATAAAATCGCTACGCTATCTTGTCCACCTCCATAAGCCGTACCCTCGTTTCCGCCATAAATAAAAACGAGTGCTTTATATCTGTCAGAAACAGAGTGGCCTTTTTTTAATACCTTTAATTTATCTATATAATAATTGTAAAAACGTTCGGTTTCCAATAGCGATCTTTTCACATCAAAACGTTTTGCAGTATCTGTATTCTGCATTGGATCATCTCCAAGTTCTTTCGACCAAAAAATAACCACATTAGCTGATTCAACCCGTCGTTTATTGCTAAAAACACTATTATTATCTTCAAAATTGTTGTTTTCAGGAACTTTGTTTACATTTTTAGGAATAAACACCTTTTTTGCAATTTCCTTTTTTTGGGCATTTCCAATTAAAGGCAAAACAAAAAGCAAAAATGCAAGCGTTGGGCTGATTGTATGCTTAAGTTTATATAACATTTATATCAAATGATTACTTAAATATATTTTTAGGTACTGTTCCCGTCCAGGATTCGGGCAGTTTAGTTACCCCAAAAATTTTCGCCAGTACTAAACTTGTATTTTTATTGCTGTTAAATGAAGTGATTAAACCACCTTTTTTAATCTGCGGACCGGTAATGGCCCAAGGCACCTGCATTTCTGCCATCGAAATACCTCCGTGGCCGGTGTTGATTCCGCCATGATCGGTAATTAATAAAATGTGGGTGTCTTTATAAATCCCATCTGCCTGTAATTTTCCGATCAGTACTCCTATAGCACTGTCTGCCTGCTCAATAGCCGCAATATATTCCGGTTTCATCCAGCCAAACCCATGCCCTGCGTGGTCGGTGTGTACACTATACAGGAAAGTTAACGTAGGATTTTGCTTGTTTTTTACCATAAAATCGTAAGCCTTCTGGTAGTTGTCTTTGTATTGATCTTTTTCTTCAAAAGATACCTCATCAAGATATTTTTTATTGATGGGATTAATCAACTCTTTCCAGTTATAATAGTAAGCAGTTTTAACCGCAGGGATCGCATCCTTCAACACTTTAAATATAGACGGATAATAACCATCCTGATCTGTTTCTAATGGTTGCAGGGTATGTTTTTCCAATGTCCAGTCGTTGGCAGTTATACCATGTTCCTCAGGTCCTGAACCCGTCATATGGCTCGTCCAGTTTGGAAGCGTAACCGATGGCATTACCGGGCGGGTGGTTAATGATAGCACGCCGTCAGCAAATAACTTATCCAGGTTGGGGTGTTTAGCAGTTTTATACCCTTCTGCACTAAAGCCATCAAGGCCTAAAATTAAAACATGTGCTTTACGCTGGGCCATGGCCGATAATGACAGTAGGGAAAGCACCATCATTTGTAAAAAAACTTTTTTCATAATTAACTAAGGTTCGTATTAAATGCTGCAATAAAAAATTTTAAATAATCCATTATAACTTACGTGATAGATAAACTCATTAAGCTCAAAATTCAGCAATGGTAATAAAGATTATTCTATTCCGCATAATTACTAAACAAAAGTTTAACAATACTAAACATTAAAGTAACAAAACTGTTATTGATGTTTAGAAATCGAATTTCCCTATAATTAATGCTTTTGATATTAACTGTTGTTTTACAGTAACAAATTATCTTTTACTTTAAGATTGTCCAAATTACTAAATAAAACAAAATATATGCTTATTAATAAGCAACTTAGCCATCCAAAAGTTTGAAGTGCATTTGATATTGTCATACTTGTTTTCTTTAAAATCAAATCCTTAATTTTAGCATTTAAAGCGCAGTAACCACAGGGATTTATACTTATACATCCATTTACTACAAAATAATTATCAAAAAACCAGAAAACCAATTGCTATAATGACCAAAACCCATTTTACACTATATTTTTTATTGATTGCGAGTACAGTAACCTGTTTTGCTCAAAAAACGATTGAAATTGCCACAAAAAACAATGTATTAATACTGGAAACCGATAAGGATAATGCTTTATTATCGACATACATTGGCAAAAGGCTCCAAAGCACTGAAGAATACCCTAATATACAAGCACTTGATAAATACAAACCGGGATCGGATGATCTTTTAAATAAGCGTGAAGCATACATTGCTTCTGGCTCACTGAATTTGATGGAACCAGCACTTAGCGTTACGCATAGCGATGGCAATAAATCTACTGTGTTAAGCTTTTCGGAGGTTAAAACGGAACAGATCGATCAGAATAGAAAACTCACCAGCATTGTATTAAAAGATTTTAAATACAACTTTAAAGTGACTTTAAAATACCTGGCTTATTTTAACGAAGATGTAATTGAGCAATGGGCAGAGATTGAACACCATGAGAAAAAGAGCATTGTATTAAATAAATATGCATCCGCAAACCTTACATTGAGTGGCCGAAAATTCTTTTTAAAAAACCAATACAGTGGTGCCACAAGAGAAATGAGATCAGAAGAACAACAGTTATTGCATGGAATTAAAACCATCGATTCGAAACTTGGTACCAGAACAAACCTGCTTCATTCTTCTTCATTTATGGTTTCGATTGATCAGCCTGCAAACGAAGACCTCGGCGAAGTGATAGCGGGTTCATTGGCCTGGACAGGGAACTTTAAGCTGGATTTTGAAACTTTTGATGAATATTATTTAAGGATTACTGCCGGAATCAATAATTTTTCATCTAACTATACCCTTAAAGCAGGCGAAAATTTTGTAACCCCACGTTTTATCTATACCTATTCATCAGAAGGAAAAGGTTTGGCCAGTAGAAACCTGCAAAATTGGGCAAGGAACTACCAGATATTAGATGGAAAAGGGGAAAGATCTACCATTTTAAACAATTGGGAAACCACTTATTTCGATTTTAACGATGAAAAATTAAACGAACTTACCAAGGATACAAAAAAATTAGGTGTAGATGTGTTCTTATTGGATGATGGTTGGTTCGGAAACAAATATCCACGTAATGGCTCAACTTCAGGTCTTGGCGATTGGCAATATAACCGGCAAAAGCTTAAAAATGGCATCAGTACTTTGGGTAAAGAGGCCACCGCAAGTGGTGTAAAATTTGGCATCTGGATAGAACCGGAAATGGTGAATCCAAAAAGCGAACTTTATGAAAATCATCCGGATTGGATTCTCAGACAACCAGAAAGGAAAGAATATTATATGCGCAATCAATTGGTGCTTGATTTAACCAACCCGAAAGTGCAGGATTTTATTTTCAATACCGTTAATGATATTTTTAAAGAAGTGCCCGAACTTGCTTTTATTAAATGGGATTGCAATTCGCTGATTTATAATGCCAACTCCCCTACTTTAAAAAATCAGGATCATTTTTATATTGAATACATCAGGGGTTTAAACAATGTACTGGAAAGAATTAGAAAAAAATACCCTAAAACACCGATGATGCTTTGTGCAGGCGGAGGTTCGAGGGTAGATTATGCAGCACTTAAATACTTTACTGAATTTTGGCCAAGTGATAATACAAATCCCTACGACCGCATTTTTATCCAGTGGGAATATTCTTATTATTTCCCTTCGGTTGCTGTTGATAACCACATTACCGACATGGGTAAACAACCGATTAAATTTAAAACAGATGTAGCCATGATGGGCAAACTGGGTTATGATGTACGCGTAAATGAGCTGAGCAGTAATGATTTGCTTTTTAGTAAGAACGCTGTTAAAACCTATAACAACTTTAAAGAAATTGTTTGGCACGGCCAACAATACCGCTTGCAGGATCCTTACGAAAATAAAATTGCTTCAATTGCCTATATAAACGATGCGAAGGATCAAGCCATTGTTTTTAATTATTATGTGGCCACACTTTTTACCAATGGTGTAATATTGCCGATTAAACTAAAAGGATTGGATCCTGCTAAAAAATACAAAATAGAAGAAATTAATTTGTACCCAGGCACAAAATCTCCAATTGATGCTACCAAGGTTTACTCTGGCGACTTTTTAATGAAAGTGGGCTTTAATCCAGAGGCAAACAGTTACAGAACAAGCGTAGTTTTAAAGGTACAGGCAATTTAATTCTGTTTTAAACAGTAAACCATACTGGCTTTGATAACCACCAAACCTCAGCGTTAAGGTTTGGTGGTATTATTTGTGCTTTGTTATATTCGTTTTAGCAGAAATTAATCAGATGATAAAATTTCAACGTTGAATGCAATTTATCCTTTATTAGAATTAATATAAGCCCAGTTCAGCCAATGCTGCATTTTGGGTTCCATCCCATGAGTTGCTGGCAATAATTTTGAAATACCGAAAGGTTTTTGACGAACTAAAGCCAAAATACTGAACACCATCTCCATTAGCGGCCTGCTTACTGAAAACACTGGTAAATGTTGTTCCATCATTACTGATCAGTAATTCAAAATCTTTGATCGCTCTGCTGGCATTTTCCCTTTGAGTGAGTGATAACCCGCCATTTACTGTTTTAACAGAACCTAAATCAACAGTAATAAAGTGCGGATAAGTAGCTGCATTAGATGACCATCTCGAGTGCCAGAAGGTTGAAGGTAAACCATCAATTGCATCAACAGCTTTACCCGCAGCAGCGGTTTCCTGTGAGCTAAAACCAGCAATAGTCCACCCCGTTTTCGACAACTCCGGTCTGGTTGAAAAATCGAGTACAGGAATTCCGTTATTAAAAGTATAAGGGTATATCGTTTCGTTTATAACGCCATTGTTGTGTACCAATTTAACCTTAAGTTCGTAGGGTATACCATTGGTTTTAACGGCCAACTCTGCAATTGGCATTACCACCCTAAAACTATCTGTACCAATCACACTGGAAGCCCAGGTAATGGCATTGTAATCTTTATTTGTACCTGTTCCCTCGTTATTTACATTAGGATCGTTATAATACAGTACTTTGTTTACTGTACCGGTACTGGTAAATTTACCCGATACCACAATTGCACCCAGGCCGGAATCGTAGTTGGCGTAAATTTTATTTATTTTGGAAGTTACCGCTCCATAATAGGTTTTAGTATCATTATTAAATACTTCGCAGGCGTTAAAAATAGCTGCTTCTGCATCGGTTACAAAAGTTGGCCTTACTTCCAGGTAATAATTACTAAGTGCCATTATTGGTTCTTTATAATTGGTATTTGTGCCATTTGCATAAATATTTTGCGATGCCCATTGCCTATCGTGTGGGGCGTTAAAGGCATGGCCAAGCTCATGCATCATTCCTCCAACCCATTTGGCAAAATTGTTTCGGCCAGGGTTCAGCACCCCTTTTAAGGCCATATCCATATAAGGGTTATCGTTTGCAAAACAATATTTTCCATATCCATAAAAAGGCTGTACACCTTCTAAAGGTTGCGGGCCCTCGGTGGTATTGTTGTCATAACCGAATGCGGGTACCAAAATCAATACGTGGTTACTGGTTTTAAGTGTAGGGTGTGCTGCAAAATATGCATTAATCTCAGTAGTGTAGGCCGAGCCATTTGTTCCGTAACTGGCTTTTGGGTTTGCAGCCCTAATGAGTACAATTTCTGCATTGCCAGTGGTTCCATCTTGTTTTAAACCAAATGTTTTGGGCCCGTATCCAGCATTGTTCATTGCGTTACTGTACCAGCCCTGGGCATAAATCATTACATCACTCAAACGTTTTTTCCAATTTGGGAGGGTATCTAAATCAGAAGGAATAAAGTAAACAATGGCCAGATTTCTGGTTTGAGTAATAATGCTATTTGTGGTAGCCAGTTTAGTTGGTTTTTTAGTATTTCCATCATCAGTACTGCCTTCGGTGGCAAGTTCTGCCTTTTTGCACGATGATGCAAACAGAATAATGGTACAAAATAATGTAAATAGGGTTACAGTTTTTTTCATATCAGGCGATTATGGTAAAATTTTTATAAAACTTAATTGTTGATTTTGATTAAAATATTTTAGAGAAAGCCTCTGCCAATGGGCAGTTTTAATTGTAGATGCTATGGTGAAATTATATGTAACCCTAAGTTAACCTCGATGTAAATTTTAAGGATATAGTTATACGTACAAAAAACAGACAAAACCATGGATGTATAAAATTTTGACAAACAACACGTTAGCCAACAAACACCTAAAGAATGGATAAACAAAAAAAATAGAAATTACAATTGGCGAGATTTGTCTCACCAACTTATGATCAGAAAACTTCTTTTGTGGATAAATCCTGCAACTTAGGTGAGATTACCTTCCCTATTCCGCTGAATAAAACTTTAACACCCATCACCTTTCCTATCGATTGTTTATAGCTGGTAGACAATGCTTTTTTTCCATTAAGTATTATCGAAACTTTTTTGTTTTCAACTCTGATTTCTACAACTCCGCCATTTAGGGGATCAAAGGCAAGGCCGCCTAAAAACTGGTCAGAGCCTATCACTCTTTTTTCTGAAAATTTATATTGCGAAAACGCAACACAACTGCCGCGGTTGAGGGTAAGCAAATGGCGGTGTTTTTCTCCAAGAATAATAAAAGTTGTTTCTACGCACTGAGTACCCGGCCTGCTTTGTTCAGAAAATACCTTACAAGTAAAAGAAAAATTATCGCCGCTAATATTTGATGGCTTAATGTTACTAAAACCTACCAAAAATGGTTTACTTGTAGATAAACCAGCAGAATCGAGCTGTTTTTTTGATACATAAATATTATTCGGATTTAATGGTTTTAAGCCCGCTATAGGATAGGCCCGTGAGGTATCGTTACCCGAATTGGCTACCCAACCCTTTGTGCGCATGTATACAGCCACTGTATCAATAGGTTTATCGTGGTATAAAAGTGTTGCGTAAACCACACCTGGATTTCTAAAAAACTTTGCCACTTCTTTTTTGCCACTGATAGTTGATTGCAAGGCCTCATCCATAAAATCGATCTTGTACGCTTCATTATCATTTATCGGCCTACTGGATTTTAGCTTAAAAACTGCTGTATGGGGTACATAGCCATACGGATTTTCGCAAACTAATTTAACATCTGCAGGATGTTGCCTATAGCTAGAAAAAAACAAAACGCTGAGTAAAATCAATACCGGAACGGCGCTTAAAACAATGTAGAGTGGTTTTTTGGGTTTTATTTTATTTTCTGGTAAAGTTTGGATATCATCTTCAGCTTCAATACTGGCTTGAGCTTTTACCGCAGCCAATTCTGTAGCCATATGCACAAGTTCAAACTCCTGCCAATCGCGGTAGCCGATAAATTGGGCCAATGCATCTCTTGTAGCTTTTTGCGGGAAATACCGTTGTGGCGTTTTCAACTGGCCAAACAGTCTTTTTAATGTATTTATACTTAAATAAACTTTAGTTTGTTTTCCAAGCTGACTGCTAAGGCTATTGTAATCACATGCCCGCCACTCTTCAATTGCCCTGCCGCCCATTTTTTGTATCAGCTGTTGGCAACAAATATCCATAGCTACAACTGAGCGCTGATGAGGTGAATGTAAAACACTAGTATCCATTCGGCGGTTTTTTCTATTAAAAGGAGATAAGTTAATGTAAAACGGGATAAATATTAACCCTACAAAAGTTAACAAATACTAAACTTTGTTTTACAAACATATGAATTTCAAAGACTTTTTTACATTACTTTATTGTTAATATCAAACATTTTTAAAGATGGATGGAAAACGCATTATCTGTTAAACCTTATTAATACCGATGATGAGTAAATAAACAACGGCTTTAACGCTTATAAGAAAGATAAAGTTTGAGTTATAGAATTAACTATTTTAAAGAGAAAGAGCGCAAAAATCGCCCATTTTTAAATGATTTTTTTGTAATAAGAATAAAAAAGAGGCATGCCATTTTACTGACAATGCCTCTTGGTTAATCAAACTAGTAAATTTAAAAAACAATGCGGATACACTTATTTCATTGTTTTACTAAAAATACCATTTCGAATTATTCACTTTATAGGGATGATCTATTGAAATGTTTATATCATTTAGTTTGTAAAGTCCAGAAAAACAATAACATAAAACAAAGTTAATTTATACTAAACAGTTAAATAGCTAATAATTAACTGATAGTAACAGGATTTTAGCAGGTAAATGCTGTGTTAAACTGACGATGAATTTGGATGTACTATATAGTAAAAACTTTAAATAATCACCATTTATCGTCGTTGATCTTCGTATTCAGTATTTTAGCGTGTATGAACATTACCTACAAATTAGACGTGATTCCAAGTCCTGAAGAAGTGATTGAATTATTCATTCAAGCTGGACTTAAAAGACCAACCGAACCTGAAAGAATTGCTTTAATGTTAAAAAATGCTGATTTACTGGTTACGGCCTGGCAGGAAGATAAGCTTGTTGGGATTTGCAGAACCATTACAGATTGGGCCTGGTGTGCTTACCTGGCAGATATTGCAGTATTTACCGGATATAAAAGTTCAGGAATTGGTAAAGAAATGATTGCCATTACCCGTGAAAAAATCGGCCCGAAGTGTATGCTCTTGCTGCTATCGGTACCTACCGCTTTTGAGTATTACCCGAAGGTGGGCTTTAACAAGGAAGACCGTGCATTTAGTATTGAGCGTACAGAATAGGTTGTTTTTCATCTTTAGTTCTAATTAGGAATTCAAATCATTTGTTACCCTAAATGTAGTTGAAGGGCAAACAATCAGTTCGCAGTTATAATTCTATTTAGGAGTTCAAATCATGCGTTACCATGAGGGTTAATTTATTTATAATAGACAGAAGAATTTCAGGTAAGTAGATTTCCTTTGAGAGACACATTTCGGGCCGAGTGAACGTAGTCGAAAAATCTAACCTGATAGATCTCTCCGTTCCACTGCGTTCCAGTCGAGATGACGACGCTTTCTATTAGCGCCTATCAATGATAGCGGGGTCGAACGGTAAACAATGTAACCCGGAGTTATAAATTCACAGTAATTTTATTTAATCATGCACAGGCAGTACCCGTATGGTTTGCCTTTTTCTGTTTAACACCCTATAACAGCTCTTTAAATTAAGCCAAATTCTAAGCCCATCAAACCCTGGTAATATTGCGCTACAGGATGGAGCAGGACGGATTACCCGAATAAATGTTTTAATCTCGTATAACCAAGTATAAATCAAACAGAGGTTTCTTAATTAAACATTTCAATTATGGGCAACAAAAACAAAACTACCATCATGCAACCGTTTGCAGTAAAGGCCATCCGATTTAACCTTTAAAGCATTACACTACAGCAATTAAGCGAAGGCTAAGCAAGCCATAACAACAATAAACTAACTTATTCTTCATCATTAAACATTGTAATCCATCCATCAAAAAGTGGAGGAAATTACATCATTATATGCCCTCAAAAACAAATAGCATCACATCTAATACGCTATTTGGCCAAATAACCAAATATTTATAAAACCAATAACACTATGGATCTTAATTTTTATCCAGAAAACTTAAAGCGACGGAAGGGCTCTTCTTACAAAAGAATCCTGATCACAGGCATGTCTGCATTGTGCATATTATGCGTCGCAAACACCGCAAATGCTGATGCTAGCATTCGAAAAACAGCACTTTTAACGGTAGAAGCAAACAACCCAATGAGCAAACGGGATGTTACCTTAAAAGGAAAAATTGTTGACGAAAAAGGCGAAACACTGGTTGGCGTAAGCATTAAAGTAAAGGGCACTACCATTGTAACTTCTACTGACGCGAATGGCGCATTTTCAATTACCATTCCATCAACGGTGAGCAACCCGGTTTTGGAGGTATCGTACATTGGTTACACAAGTCAGGAAGTTCCAGTTAGCGGCAAAACAACCATTAGTATCCAGCTAAAAAGCGCAAGCAATGATTTGGATGAGGTTGTGGTAGTGGGTTATAACACCGTTAAAAAAAGTGATTTAACGGGAGCAGTTGTAAGTGTAGGTGCAGAAGAGATTAGATCAAGACCGGTGCAAAACGCATTACAGGCCATACAAGGTAAGGCTGCCGGGGTCGATATTACTTCCAACGAGCGCCCCGGGCAGTTGGGAAGCATCTTAATTAGAGGGGTAAGATCATTAAAAGCCAGCAATTCTCCGCTTTATGTGGTAGATGGAATCCCATTGCAAGCTGGTGGTATCGATGCCATTAATCCAAATGATATTGAAACCATTGATATATTAAAAGATGCATCTGCAACAGCCATCTACGGTTCGCGCGGTGCAAATGGTGTTGTTCTGGTTACCACTAAAAAAGGTAAAATCGGCAGAATAACGATGGATTATGTAGGTACAGCAACCATCGAAACTTTAAATGATAGAATGGAAATGATGAATTCGGCACAGTACATCGAATTCCGTCGTGATGCCTATCGCCGTGTCGGCTATTTAAATCCTTTAGCCAATGCCAATTCCACTTATCCGGCAGTACCTACCCTGGCAGATGATAACCGTATTTTCCCTAACGATAGTTATGTAACTGCAAACATTGCACAGGGCTGGCAAAATGGTGTTTATGATGGCAGTTTGGTTCCTACTACAGATTGGGGCGACCTTGTTACCCGAACCGGTATTACGCAAGATCATGTATTGAGTGTAAGTGGTGGTACAGATAAGATAAAAGCATATGGATCGTTTGGCTACTTAAACCAAACAGGTACACAGTTGGGCCAGGATTTTGAGCGATATAGCGGCAAATTAAGTGTAGAACTTACACCCGTTAAGTGGTTTAAAATGGGCCTTAACTTAACTGCTACTTATGGCTTGCAGAATTATGGCTTCGTTGCTGCAAGTGCATCAGGTGCTGGCAATATTTATGCTGCAGCGCGTGGAATGCTTCCTTTAGCTGTTCCTTTTGATGCAAGCGGCAATAGAATTAACCTGCCGGGTGGTGATATCAATATTCAAAACCCGGTTTTGGAGGCAGATTATAACATCAACCTGCGTAAAACCTTAAGAACCTTAGGATCTGTATATGCAGAGGTTAATATTTTGAAAGGGCTAAAATACCGTATTAATTTCGGACCAGATTTTTCTAATTATTACAACGGCAGGTACCAGGATGCGAAATCAGTTAACCGCGATGCAGGTATCCCTGGCTCGGTAAACAACTATGCGCAATTAAACCAAAGCAATAAATTTGCCTATACCCTCGATCATTTATTGTATTATGATAAAACGCTCGGCAAGCATAATTTTGGGGTAACCTTATTGCAAAGTTCATCGGCCTTTAAAGATGAATCATCATCATTAACAGGCAGTAAAATAAACCTGATTGCACCACTTTGGTACGGATTGAGGGCTGGCAGTGTTACCGCATTGGATGGCTTTGATACTGATTTAAGAAAATCGACACTGGCCTCGTATATGGCAAGGGTAAATTATAGCTTTAACAGCAAATACCTGTTAACGGCATCAACCCGTTGGGACGGTGCCTCACAGCTTGCCGCCGGCAACAAATGGGATTTTTTCCCTTCGGCAGCATTGGCCTGGCGATTGGAGCAGGAAGATTTCATGAAAAACATCAAATGGGTTGATCAGTTAAAGCTTAGAATCGGTGTAGGTAGCACAGGCAACTCATCGGTAGACATTGGCAGCACACTCGGCCTTTTACAACCGCTCACTTATACCTTTGGCAGTTCGGCGCAGATAGGTTATGTGGCATCTGATGCTTCATCGTCCAACCCGATCACTTTTCCTAACAAATTGTTAAGTTGGGAAAAAACCTTACAGTATAACCTCGGTTTGGATTTCGACATATTAAAAGGAAGAATCAGCGGATCACTGGATCTTTACAAATCGAAAACAACAGATTTAATCCTGCTTAAAAATATCCCAATCATTAATGGCTATCCTAATTCATTTGATAACATCGGTTCGACTAAAAATAAAGGATTGGATTTGACTTTAAATACAGTTAACGTTAAAACAAGCGATTTTAGCTGGGAATCTACCTTAAGTTTCTCTACAAGCAAAGATGAAATAGTAAAGCTAAATGGCGGAAACATGGTTCTTGATCGCTTTTTTATCGGTCAGCGCAATGGCGTAGCTTATGATTTTGTTAAAGAAGGCATTTGGCAGAATACACCAGAAGATCTGGCTGAAATTGCTAAATACAAAACAAACGGCTTTACTTTCAGTCCTGGAAACATCAAGGTTAAAGATTTAAATGGCGATTATAAAATTGATGCCAATAACGACCGCCAGATATTAGGCCATTACAACCCAAGCTGGACAGGTGGTTTAACCAATACTTTTGGTTATAAAGGTTTCGATTTAACCGTATTTATTGTTGCCCGCTATAACTTCCTGATCGAAACCGGTGCAGAATCCTTACAAGGTCGTTTTGCACAACGTGTACTCGATTATTGGACGCCTACAAACCCAACAAATAGTTACCCTGCACCAAATTATGCCAGTGCAGCAGGCGATCAGTACAAAAGCTCAATGAACTACCAGGATGGTTCTTTTATCAAAATCAGAACCTTATCCCTGGGTTATAATTTCGCTTCAGACCTGGCAAAGAAACTCACTTTATCCCGCTTAAGGGTTTATGCGCAAGCCATTAACCCTGGCCTGATTTACTCGAACGTTAAATGGATCGATCCGGATTTGGGTGGTTCTACTTTTAACAGAGGTGTAGTATTTGGAATTAACGCAAGCTTTTAATAAAGCATAAGAATTTGATTATGAAAAAGATTAAAAATTTAATAACGGCAGTTGCCTTGCTTGGTGTGGCAATTATTTTACCAACCTCATGCAAAAAAAGCTTTTTGGATGAAGAAGTGATCAATGCCCGTAACACAGCTGATTTTCAAAAAACGGAAGGTTTGGACGGGTTGGTGATCGGGATGTACCAAAGCTTAAAATTCCATTTCAATTATACCTGGGCTTATACCAGTACCAATTATGGCGTTGATGAATTTACAGTGGGCGGCGACAGAACCGAGCAGATGTGGAATTCTTATGATGGCAACTTAAATTCATTTAACTCCGATGTACAGGCAGTTTTCGACAACATGTATACCAACATCAATTCGGCCAACATTGTAATAAAAAATGTGCCTGTATATTATACCGGAGCCAATAAAAATACCCGTTTAGGAGAAGGTTACTTTATGCGTGCTTTCGATTATTTTAAACTGGTGAAACAATTTGGCGGTGTACCTTTACAACTCGAATCATTAGAAGTCATTAAAGAAGAATTTACCAGAAACACTGCCAAAGAAGTATATGAGCAGGTTATTCAGGATTTTATTCAAGCCTATAATCTGCTTCCTGCTACTCCAGGCGAAACCGGAAGACTAACCAAATGGGCCGCAGCACACTTTTTGGCCAAAGCATATTTATTTCGTGCAAGTGAAATGAATAACGACTGGAATGCTGATACCAAAACTGCCGATTTACAGAATGCCGTTAAATATGCTGATTTGGTAATTAACAGCGGCCAGCATACATTGGCTACAAACTTTAGCGATTTATGGAATTTTACAGCTGTAGATGGTCCGAATGAAGCCAATAAAGAAGTAATTCTGGCAGCACAGTTTTCTAACAATACTGCAACGCAAGGCCGCTACGGAAACCAGGTACATTTATATTATCCATCAGTTTATCAAAATCTTCCTGGCATGCAACGCGATATCCCCGGCGACCGTGAGTTTCAAAGGATGAGATCAACCGATTATGCTATCGATGTTTTTGATCGGGTAAACGATTCGAGATTCTGGAAAAGTTTTAAAACACGTTACTTATGCAATAACCCTGCCGGTGCACCAAAATGGACAGCAGCTACAGCACCTACACCTGCGCTTGTTAACCAGGTTAAATTTACCGGCGGACAGGAATCGATCCTTTACATAATAAATGATGCCAACGATACCCGTTATACAAGCACAAACATTACATTAAGGGCACCAAGTATGTATGTGAGGTATTTTGCAGGGCAGCCGCAAAGTTATTTAAACGCACATGGAAATTATGGTGTAAGCCAATACCCTGCCCTTTCTAAATTTATGGATGGTTCGAGGAATTTAATTGCTTCACAATTTGGCCAGCGTGATGGTATATTAGCCCGTTTAGCCGAAACCTACCTAATTGCTGCAGAGGCTTACGGAAGATTAGGGCAATATGCACAGGCCATACCATATTTAAACAAGGTAAGAGATCGTGCTGCTTATAAAGATGGCGAAGATCGCTCTGCTTATGTTGATGGTGGTATTGCTTACAAAACCAATGCGGCTGTTAACAGTTCAGGATTTGTATCCTACTCGGATAAAAATACTTATTTCGAATCTAACAATCTTCCGGTTACTACTGCAAGTACATTAACACCGATGCACTTAAATAGCGAAGCCGATATTTTTAACTCGAGTAGAGATTTTTACGATAAAGTGGGTGCCACCTCGAATGAAGATAAATTTAAAGCTTTCATTTTAGATGAGCGCTCGAGAGAATTGATGGGTGAGTTGATGCGTTGGGAAGATTTGGCCCGTACTAAAACACTTGTTACCCGCACAGCAGCTTTTAATGTTGAAGCCAAACCATTAGAAAACAAACATTACTTAAGGCCAATTCCGCAAAATTTCCTTGATGTTCTTAAAATTAGTGGCGAACCTTTAACACCTGCACAAAAACAAGCCATGCAAAATCCTGGTTGGTAACCGGGTTTAACCATTAACAAAAAGAGCGGTTTACCTTTTGGTAACCGCTCTTTTTGTTAATGACTTTTTATTTATCATAATGAAAACGACATTGAATAACCGCACACTGCTGATCTTTACCTTTAGTACCTGATATTTGATAAACCAAGCGGTGCTCTCCTGTAATCCGCCTAGACAAAAATCCCTTTAAATTATGCTTTAAAGCTTCAGGTTTTCCTAAACTATGAAAAGGCTTTCAAACTCTCAATCGAATTTTCCAGCCTTTTACGATTTGCTTCTGTTGACATAAGATGTGCCGTTTCGGTAAGTGCATTGTATTCTTTAATAGAAATTACCACAACAGCATTCTCTTCATTGTTATTTCTTGGCACAATCAAAATGTCTTCTGTAGCACTTATTTCATCGAAATAGCTTTTCATGTTGGTTCTTAGTGAAGAAATTGTTACTACTTTCATATTATGGTTAATGTACAATCAAAGGTACGTTAACATATACAAATAAATAACATGCTTAATCAACATCAACCTCCCACTAAGCTATATTGCAATTCCATCCTGCCGATAATTTTTACGTATTGCAATTGTTACTTCTATAAACCAATTTTAAGTTGGCATTTCAATCGTTTGAAAAGTCTTTAAAGTCAATCATCATAACTAAAGCACGAGTTCTACAGGATAGAGCAGGATGGCCCTCTAAATTTTAAACGTTAAACTCGTTTAACCATTTAACCAAATATTTCCTATTATAAAGAGTTTTTCAATCCATTGAAAACTGAAACACTCCTATATTGACCCAATTTGAGATGAATAAAATCCTGCTGGCCTTTTTAATGCTATTTTGCACCCATACTTTTGCCCAAAAAAGCAAGAAGATACAACCCGTTCCTAAGCCATTGTATAGCGACCCTGTTTACGATGGAGCTGCCGACCCGGTGGTGATTTGGAATGAAGGCAAAAAAAAGTGGTTTATGTTTTACACCAACCGAAGGGCTAAGGCTAAAAATCTTGATGGGGTAAGCTGGGTGCATGGTACAAGAATCGGCATTGCCGAATCCAAAGATGGTGTGAAATGGAAATACCGCGATACCTGTGATATCCAATACCGGTTAACTGATTATACACATTGGGCACCAGAAGTAATCGAAAATAAAGGGATTTACCACATGTACTTAACCTATGTGCCTGGCGTTTTTAAAGATTGGCGTCACCCGCGCTACATTGTGCACCTCACCAGCAAAAACCTCATAAATTGGAAATTCGAATCAAAATTAAACCTTGCTTCCGAACGCTGTATTGATGCTTGTGTGTTTAAATTGCCCGATAACAAAGGCTGGCGAATGTATTACAACAACGAAATGGCAGGCAAATCGATCTATTATGCAGATAGTAAAGATTTATACCATTGGGAAGATAGCGGCAAAAAACTGATCGGCGATAAAGGCTGCGAAGGTCCGAAAGTTTTCTTTTGGAAAAACACCTACTGGATGGTGGTGGATAATTGGAACGGCTTAGGAATATATTCTTCTAACGACCTGCTGACCTGGAAACGGCAGCCCAAAAATATTTTGCAGGAACCCGGAAAAGGGACCGACGATGGTGTAATGGGCGGTCATGCCGATGTTGTGGTAAACGGAGATAAAGCCTATATCTATTATTTTACCCATCCTGGCCGAACACCCGAAAATAAAGGTATCGACAATGAAGCAACAAGAAGGAGCGTAATCCAACTGGCAGAACTAGAATACCAGAATGGCGAAATTATTTGCAACCGCGATAAACCATTATTCATTAAATTAACCCACTAACCAATTATAATGAAGCATATTTACCTTTTCTTAATGGCTGTGCTCCTGCCCTTTATTGCATCAGCGCAACAATCATCCAATCCACGCAAAACCTATAATTTTAATCCAGACTGGAAACTGTATGTAGGAGATTTACCTGGTGCAGAAAGCACTGAACTTGATGATAAAACGTGGAAATCAATCACCCTGCCCCATGCATGGAATGAAGATGAAGCCTTTAAAAAGTCGATAGAAGACCTTTCTACAGGAATTTCATGGTACAGGAAACATTTTACCATTCCAGCCACCGATCAGAACAGTAAAGTATTCCTCGAGTTTGAAGGCATTAGGCAGGCGGGAGAATTTTACCTGAACGGAAAGTTTATCGGCAGACATGAAAACGGGGTAATGGCTTTTGGTTTCGACATTAGCACCTTGATTATTCCAAACAAAGAAAATGTAATCGCCGTTAAAATCGATAACGCCTGGAACTATAAAGAAAAAGCCACCAATTCTGGCTACCAATGGAATGATAAAAATTTTAACGCCAATTATGGCGGAATATCCAAAAACGTTCGCTTGCATGTAACAAGCAATATTTATCAAACACTTCCACTATATTCTACCTTAAAAACAACGGGCAACTATTGTTACGCTAAAGACTTTAATATTAAAGGAAAATCAGCGGTGGTTGTTTCTCAATCTCAGGTAAAAAACGAAAGTACTACCGATCGGAAACTCATTTACGAAGTGGAGCTAAAAGATCTTGACGGGCAAGTTGTTAAAACTTTTAAATCAGCCGAAACCACTATTAAAGCTGGCGATACCATAACCTTAAAAGCAGAGGCATTAGTAAATGACTTGAAGTTTTGGAGCTGGGGTTACGGTTATTTATATACGGTTACTTCGAGATTAAAATCAGCAGATGAAATTATTGATGAACTCAGCACCAAAACTGGTTTCAGGAAAACTGAATTTAAAAACGGAATGGTTTACCTAAATGATCGTGTATTGATGATGAAGGGTTATGCCCAGCGCAGCAGTAACGAGTGGCCTGCAATTGGCTTATCGGTGCCGCCCTGGCTAAGCGATTACAGCAACCAACTTATGGTAGAAAGCAATGCCAATTTAGTACGTTGGATGCACATTACCCCATGGAAACAGGATATAGAATCGTGCGACCGGGTGGGCTTAATTCAGGCCATGCCTGCCGGAGATTCGGAAAAAGATGTAACAGGAACCCGCTGGAACCAACGCAAAGCGGTAATGACGGATGCCATTATTTATAACCGCAACAACCCAAGCATCGTTTTTTATGAGTGTGGAAACGAATCAATCAGTGCGGCACATATGCAGGAAATGAAAGACATCAGAAACCTTTACGATCCGAACGGCGGCAGAGCCATCGGATCCAGAGAAATGCTGGACATCCCGGAAGCCGAATACGGTGGCGAAATGTTGTACATCAATAAAAGCGCAACCAAGCCCGTATGGTCTATGGAATACTCAAGAGATGAAGCTTTAAGAAAGTACTGGGATGAATATTCGCCACCTTTCCACGTAAATGGTGCCGGCCCTAAATATAAAGATGCCGATGCCAGCGATTATAACCGCAACCAGGATTCTTTTGCCATTGAAGATGTAATCCGCTGGAACGAATATTACGAAGAACGCCCCGGAACGGGCACCAGGGTAAGCGCTGGTGGGGTAAACATCATATTTTCAGATTCGAATACCCACCACCGCGGTGAAGAAAACTACCGCAGAAGTGGCGAAGTAGATGCCATGCGAATTCCAAAAGATGCTTTTTTTGCGCAAAAAGTGATGTGGGATGGCTGGGTTGATGCCAAAAAAACCGGCATTCATATAATTGGGCATTGGAATTATAAAAGCGGCGTAAAAAAGAACATATATGTAGTGGCCAGTGGCGATAAAACAGCGCTATTTGTAAACAACAAATCGCTTGGTTTTGGCGAAAAAAGTAATGGCTTTCTTTTCACCTTTAAAAACATTAACTACCAGCCTGGCACAATCAAGGCCGTTTCATATTCTTCAGCAGGCAAAAAACTGGCAGAAACCCAATTAACAACAGCAGGTAAGGCCCTTGCTTTAAAACTTACCGCAATAAAAAATCCGACTGGTTTTAAAGCCGATGGTGCCGATGTAATATTGGTGCAGGTTGAAGTTATTGATGGAAATGGAACCCGTTGTCCTACAGCCTCAAATATGGTCAGCTTTAATTTAGATGGCCCTGCCGAATGGCGTGGTGGTTTAGCGCAAGGACCGGATAATTATATTCTCGCTAAAAACCTGCCGGTAGAAAATGGCATAAACAGGATACTCATCCGATCGGCAACCACCGCCGGAAAAATTAATTTAACAGCAACAGCCGAAGGCTTAAAACCTGCAAACCTTTCTTTCGAAACTACAGCGGTTAAAACCGTTAACGGCTTATCTGCCCAGTTACCAAGCAATGGTTTGAAACCAAACTTAAGCAAAGGGCCAACGCCCCTTGATCCATCTTACACCGTTTCGAGGAAATCAATCAAAATTATAACAGCCGAAGCTGGTGCCAATAGCGATAAAGCCAGCTTAAGTTTCGACGATAACGAACTGAGCGATTGGGTAAACGACGGAAAGCTTAATACCGCATGGATAAAATATACACTGGCAAAAGAAAGCATAGTAACAGCAGTATCTTTAAAACTGAACGGTTTTAGAACCAAAATTTATCCATTAAAAATTCTGGTTGATGGTAAAGTGGTTTTTGAGGGCAATAGCAAACCGAGTTTGGGTTATTTTACCGCAAAGTGTAAAGCAACAAAAGGTAAAACAGTTACCATACAACTGGTTGAAGCAGGGAAAGAGAAAGAAAATTCGAATATTGGTGTAGAGGTAAACGGTAAAAAGCTCGATGATGGGGTAGAACGTGCAGAAACAAAGTTAAAAGGAGGTTTAAGTATTATTGAGGCCGAAATTTACGAGCAACCTTAGGCGATCTGTTAAAAGGTCGTCATTGCGAGAAGGAACGACGAAGCAATCTTTCATGCCAATGATCCTTTGCCATAAAGATTGCTTCGTCGGCTGAAAAAGCCTTACAGCAATGACGATAACCTGAGGAGATTAGTCTTTTAAGTGCTGCTGTTATTTATTTGATTTTTATACAATTAATTAACCCTCAGGATGACAAATTATAAAAACAAAAGCGATGCAAACACCCAGCAAAATTTACCTCCTAATCTTTAGCTTAACCGTTTTTATCCCTACAGTAAAGGCGCAAGAAAAAGCCAGCATTGAGGTTAATTTCGATAAGAATATTGCGCCCATGAAGCCCATTTGGGCCTGGTTTGGTTACGACGAGCCAAATTATACGTATATGAAAGACGGGCAGAAACTGCTTACAGAGATTTCGAAGTTAAGTCCGGTTCCGGTATACGTACGCGCGCATAATTTACTTACCTCTGGCGATGGTACCCCTGCTTTAAAATGGGGCTCTACCAATGCCTATACCGAAGATGCACAGGGCAATCCTGTTTACAACTGGAAAATTGTTGATCAGATTTTTGATACCTACGTAAAGCTGGGCATGAAACCTTTAGCCCAGATTGGCTTTATGCCCGAGGCACTTTCTACCAAACCTCAACCCTACCAGCACAAATGGAAACCTGGTTCCAAATATGATGAAATTTTAACCGGCTGGGCTTATCCTCCTAAAGATTATAAGAAATGGGGCAACCTCGTTTATGAGTGGGTGAAACATAGCGTAGCCCGTTACGGAAAAGCTGAGGTAGAAAGCTGGTACTGGGAAGTATGGAATGAACCCGATGGTGCGTATTGGAAAGGAACACAAAAAGAGTTCTTTAAGCTTTACGATTATGCCGCAGATGGATTGAAGCGTGCTTTACCTACGGCGAAAATTGGTGGGGCCAACGTTACAGGTGGTGGTTCTAAATATTTAGATGCCTTTATCAGGCACTGCTTAAACGATACCAATTATGTAACGGGCAAAATCGGCTCACCGCTGGATGCGGTGCTTTTCCATGCTAAAGGCTCGCCAAGGGTGGTTGATGGAACAGTGGTAATGAATGTTAAAAACCAGCTGCGCAATATCGATGGCAATTATAAGGTGATCAGTAAATATCCCCAGCTTAAAAACATTCCTGTTATTATTGGCGAATCCGATCCGGAAGGTTGTGCTGCTTGTGGCATGAGTACCAAACCGGAAAATGCCTACCGTAACGGCACCATGTATTCGAGTTATACCGCAGCATCTTTCGCCAGGCTTTATGCGCTCACCGATCAATATAACATCAATTTATTAGGTGCAGTTACATGGTCGTTCGAGTTTGAAAAACAGCCCTGGTTTGCTGGCTTTCGCGATTTGGCTACCAATGGTGTTGATAAACCTGTATTAAATGTTTTCAGGATGTTTGGCTTGATGAAAGGAAACCGTGTTGAAGCCAAAAGCAACCGCATGTACAACTTAACCACCATCCTCGATTCGAGCATTAGAAAAGCACAAACCGATATCGGTGTTTTAGCCACAAAAGCCGAGAAATCGGCTTCCGTAATGCTGTGGAATTATCATGACGAAGATAAAACAGATGCTAAAGAAACGGTTTCAATTTTGTTAAATAAACTACCCGTTAAAACGGTAACCCTAACCGAGTATCTTATAGATACTGAAAATAGCAACTCCTATTCGGTATGGAAAAAAATGGGTTCGCCACAGAAGGCAGATGCAAAACAGGTTGCAATTTTAGAAAAAGCAGGTCAGCTTAAAATGATCGGTAAACCAAAGAAATTTAATACTGACAACGGTGCTTTTAAAATTGAACTGGCCAGGCAGGGTGTGGCACTTTTAAAATTGGACTGGTAAAGCGGATTTTGCAAACTGTTTAAGCTAAAGCGCGTTTCAGAACGAGTGTTAAATAGATTATTGTTTGTAACGAAAATCATAATCTATTCATTGCATGACATAAATTATCAGTTTTACAAGGAAACCTTCCTGCTCATGGCAGCGGCAAATCATGAGTATCATGAAACCTTCCTGCTCACGGCAGCGACAAATCATGAGTATCATGAAACCTTCCTGCTTACGGCAGCGGCAAATTATGAGTATCATGAAAGCTCGCTGCCGTGAGCTGCTAAAAATCATTGTAAATAAGTAGCTGTTTAAAAAGAACTGCTTATTTATAAGATTGCTTCGGCTGGTGCAGACCTGGCCTAGGCAATGAAGATATTAGTAAAGTTCAGTTTTTTAAAAGTATAAGCTAGAGATTAAGATTGTAAAAGCATAGCGATCGCATTACGATTCCCGCATGCGCGAGAATGACGGATGTATGTTGCCTTCAAGGCTTTAACAGCAAGAAAGGTGCTGAAATAAATTCAGCATGACGATCGTCTTAGACCTACGGGCAAATATGTATGAAAAAACATAGCGATCGCATTACGATTCCCGCATGCGCGAGAATGACGGATGTATGTTATGATGGCAAATCCAAAGATTTCTCCACTACGGTCGAAATGACGTTACTATTTACCCCTTCAGTTTCTTAAAAGAGATAAGTAAAATCAGAAATTATACAACTAAGGTTTAACCACCAAAGGTGCTCCATTTACCATAACATTATCAATTTTAACATCCTGATATTTATTCTTCAAGAAAGGCGTTTTAGTAGTTACCTCCAAATCCTTAAAAAGAAAGTCCGATACTTTATCATCTGGATTCCCATCCATTTCACCAAATTTAGTGGCTTCAACTTTAATGTTCGATAATTTGATGTTTCTAATTGTACCAAAAGGTTTCGCTGTACTGCCTTGCAGATCAAAAAATTGTTTCCATGGGTTTAAGTCGATAATCGATCCACAAGTTCCAGTAATGTTTTCTACAGTAATATTTTCATAAAGCTGAAAGGTATCTCCCCTCATTTTCATTCTCAATATCGGGCAGTTATTATTTACTTTACAATTGCGCATGGTGATGTTGCGGGCGTGGATGCATTCGCTGCCCATGGTTAGGGTGGCATGGGATTCGCCGATAGTACAGTTTTCGATCAATATATCCTCCACAATTCCATTTTCGGGTAGATTTTGAGCATTAACCCCTTTACCCCCTTTAATGCAAATGGCATCATCATTAACAGAGATGTAACAATTCCTAATGGTTACTTTTTTGCAAACGTCTATGTCGATACCATCGGTGCTGGGTGCTTTTACAGGTCTGAAAGGTGACCTGATATCACAATTCTCAATCAATACATTGTTGCACTGATACAAATGGGTAGTCCAGAAACCGGAATTACGCAATTTTACATCTTTAATATTCACATTATTACAGCTCCAGATAAACAATAAACGTGGACGGCTTACTTCGAGATTTGTAGCATCTCTACCTGTTTTCTTCACCGAATCGCGGTAAAACCAAAACGTTTTCCAGAATTTTAGTCCGTTGCCATCGATAGTACCGGGACCAGAAATATTAAAACCGTCTACTTTGGTGGCATTAATCAGGGCTGCAAAATATTTTAAACTTCTGCCTTCCATTCTTGAGGGGATAAATGGATAATCCATAATGTTATCTGATCCTTTAAGTACCGCTCCTTCTTGCAACAGTAAATTGGTTTTGGGCTTAAAAAACAATGCCCCGGTTAGGTAAGTACCTTTAGGAATTACAATTGTACCACCTCCTTTTTTAAAAGCCTTATCAATTACACTTTGAATCGCTTTGGTATTCAGTTTTGTACTATCGCTACTTACCCCAAACTTGGTTATTACGTACTCCTGGGCTATAGAATTTAAGCTGATTATGGCAAGAAAAGTGACGAATATTAGTTTTTTGATCATGAACATGGGTAAATATAAATAAATGAGCGTAGAAATCAGGGACGTCATACGATTCGGCACGGTGTTTCGCTATTGCCATCATTCCGCGCAGGCGGGAACCTTAATGCTACCTATGAAACCTATTCGGGCCTTACGATTCCAAATCAAGTTGGCAATTACGATTCGGCACGTTGTTTCATCAGCTCTATTTCCAATCAAACGGCAAATACCAGTTGGCTGGATCCATCAACTTTGCACGGGTTGCAGTAGCATTGGGATCACCAGCCTTTAACAGTTTTTGATAAACCTTTTCTGCTAAAAAAGCTGGATTGTTCTGCCTGCGGGCAACACGAACTAAATCTGGCCAGCGGTTGCCCTCAAATGCCAGTTCGAGTGCATCCTCATCAATCAATTTACCTTCCAAGCCTAACATATCGGTTTGAAAGCTTACATCAATTGCACGCACATTTGCCCTATTTCTGATTCCTGTATTTCTGTACCATGGCGATTTATAATCTGAATTGCTTCTGGCATCAAAATAATAAGGCGAAGTGGTAGGATATGGTGTTTGCATGGTATTGATCTCGGCAGTAGAAACCGGAGATTTTGCCCCACTTAAATAAGTACCGGTGTAGTAGGTATCCTGAATACCAATATTCAAAAACGCCCATCCTAGTTTGCTCTGCCCATCACGGTTTGCCGCTTCAGCGAAACGCAAGTGTAACAAGCCCGCTCTATAAATTCCCCATTTACCACCTTTATTAAAACTGCTCAATACAGTATTATTATCCGTTAACTTGGTAATTACCGGACCAGCCGCAGAAGTTTCGTAAGATAATCTACCCCTTGCATCATAAGGTATACCGCTGTATTGCCTTTGCGCATTCCAGTTATCAATTGCAACTTTCGATGGTTTGATCAAGTATTTGCCATACAGAGATGAACAAACATCAACCATTGGATTGCCCGGTTTATAACTTGGGTTGTAGGAAATGCCCCAAAAAAACTCCGAATTCCAGGTAATATTATTGGTAGGCTGTATAAACATATTGCGCCAACCACCATCAGTTACCAAGGCACCCTCATCCTGTGCCCTTGTGTAACGTACTATTAGGTCGTTATATGCGCCACCGAGAGCATAAACAACTTTATAGGCATCAAACTGAATATTGATGTTGGTATTGGAATTCTCAATATTCATCACCTTGGCATAATTCTCTGCTGCCTTTAAATAATTGCCCTTCCATAAATATAAATCGCCCAATATAAAGGGTTTACAGATGAATATTTTTTGCGTGTTCTGCCCATCAATGGCCACATTTAATGCATTGCCTGTTGGGTACGAGTAAACTTCCTTGTAAGGCAGCTTTTCGGTAAAATCAATCAGTCGGGTTAACAACTCATCGAAAGATATGCGCGGATAAAGGCTTAAATTTTTAACATCTTCTACCTTTTCAACAGGATCGGTGATGTATGGAATGCTACCATACTGCGCACCCAGTTGTAAGTAAATAAAACTGCGCAAAGCACCCAGATCGGAGTAATGTTTATTATAATCATCAACACTCATCCGGTGATCGGCAAGCATTAAATTGAAGTTTTTAAGCGCATCGTTAATGTTCAAAATCACGGTATAATATGGCCTTGGATCGATATAAGGATTATCTTTACTCGTGGTGTGGTTGGATAGCTGCTTTAAATATACATCGGCATTTCCAGTAACATCTACCAGATCGCCCCGCAGTTCATTTTGTAAAATGTATAACTTTTCAAGGCCCAAAAACTGTCCGTAAGCACCAATTACAGCTGCATCGGCATCACCTACGTTCCGGTAGGCATTGGTAATATCCAATTTATCTTCAGGTACTTCATCTGTAAGTTTTTTGCACGACCATGAACCTGTTGCAATTAGGGCTACTGCTAAAAGGGCAATAACTTTTTTATTAAAATCCATCTTCATCTTTTTATACATTATCAATTATAAACCAATTCTAACACCAAGTTGGAACGACCTGAACTGGGGTTCTAAGGTGGTATCTACACCCTGCGTAAATATGCTCCCAGAGGCACTAAACTCAGGATCGTAACCCAGGTAATTGGTTAAAGTGAATACATTATTAGCCGTTGCATAAAGCTTTGCATACTTAATTGCTTTTGCTTTTAGCGGCACATTATAGGTTAAATTCAAGGTGCGCAGGCGGAAATAAGATCCATCTTCTATCCACCTATCAGAAAATTGTGCATTGCCCATCGGGTCGCCATAACTTGCTTTCGGCACATTGGTAACCTGTCCTTCTCCACGCCAGCGGTTGCGCACTACATCAGTCTGGTTGTAATAGCTGTTTCCAGATTCGAGTACCGAACGGGTATAGTTGTAAATATCGTTACCGGCCACAAATGAGAACAGCACATCCAAACTCCAGTTTTTATAGCTGAAGGTATTGTTAATACTTCCATAAACATCAGGGTTAGGGTCGCCAATTACAACGCGGTCGGCATCATTGATAATTTTATCACCATTGGTATCAATAAACCTGGTATCTCCACCGGTAAATGGCACCAACGCACCTGCACTGTTTCTAATCGATAAACCAGCGGCACTAGCTTCGGCTGTGGTGGCATATACTCCGTTGGTACGCTGACCGTAAAATAAATTAGCTGTTTGGCCAACTCTTGTTAAATAGGTACCATTGGCATAGCTGGTTAAAATATCGGTACTGCCGGGCAGGCTGTTTATTTTATTTTTATAGGTACCCAGGGTGATGCCTAAATCCCATTTGAATGTTTTATTTAAAATGCGGCTGTTTAAACCAAAATCCAATCCTGAGGTACGCATACCGCCCTGATTATCGATATAAGAATTGATCCCTCCTACTGATGCTACAGGAACATAAGCCAGCATTTTGCTGGTGGTATGGATATAATAATCGAGGCTCAGACATAAACGTTCATTAAAAAATGAAGCATCTATACCGGTGTTGAATTTGGCTACCTGCTCCCACTGGATGCCAGGGTTGGCAATGTTGCCACGCACAAGGCCTTGTAAACCCAACAGGTTTTGCGATACATAATATTGCCTGTTGTTATAATTGCCAACATCATCGTTACCAACCAGGCCATAGCTTAATCTCAGTTTCAACAGATCGATGTATTTATAATTGTGCATAAAATCTTCAGAAGAGATTAACCATGCCCCACTTAAAGCCGGTAAAATAGCCGATTTATTGCCCAGGATATCCAAACCATAACCGCCGATATAACGTACCGATGAAGAAATATCTTTACGGCCAAACCTTGATGACTGATCAACAGCGGCATTTAAACTTAAATAATACTTATCCTTATAATTGTAGTTGGCAGTAAAATAACTGTTCAGGTTACTCCATTTGCCAATATCGCCACCAAAAGAGCGTAATGCGGCATTACTGTTGCCAATGCTGATTAAAACATCAGTTGCGGAGTTGTAACCAATGGCAAAATCCTGTTCGCTCTGGCTCGAGGTATAACGCGTACCCAATGCGGCATGCAGGGTATGGCCCTTGCCAAACCTCCGGTCGAAACTTAAATGTAAATCATCAAAAACACTAAAGTAACGGATTACCTGGGTACCCAGCTTACTATCGCCAATGGTGGTTGGTAAAATTTCGTTGGTTACGCCTTTACGTGGAATAAACAAAGTTTCCTGCGTTTTATCATAGGTTAAACCGGTTAGGTTGGAAAGTTTAAATGTTTTGCTGAATGCGTAATCAAAATTAATGTTACCAAAAAAGCGGTAAGCTTTCTTCTGGTTCAGTCCCTTTTCAATCAGTGCCCTTGGGTTACTTACCCCCAGGGTATCATATTCGGCCAGGTTTGGCGAAACTGCTCCTGATGCACTGATTTCATTTACCGCTAAAAACGGTGCTTTTACAAGCGATAGAAAAATAGGATTCGTACGGGCAGACAAGCCCTGATCTTTTAACCGCTGTTCGGTATAAGTAAAAGATAAATTGGTGTTTCCGGTAAGTTTTTTGGTGAGGTTTAGATCACTGTTAAAACGCATGGAGTATTTATTGTTGCTGGTAGAATCAATTACGCCCTTATCGGATGAATAACCTGCAGATAGTGCATATTTTGCAATGTTATCGCCCCCGCTTACTTTTAAAAAATAGCTTTGATCGATACTGTTTTTGAAAACCTGGTTCTGCCAATCGGTATTTTGATGGTACATGGAGTATGTTGGATTGGTTGCCGGGTTCGGATCATCGTTCATATAAGGTTTGGCGGCAATAGCAGTGGCACTTAAACCCTGGCTTTTTAAAACATCAGATAAATAACTCCGGTAATCATCTACGCCCATTACCTTAATGCTTTTAGGTTTTAGGTTGATCCCTGTATAGGCAGAAAAATCGATCGTTGTGGCCAAATCTTTGGCGTGGTTTGTAGTAATGATCATTACCCCATTTGCAGCCTTACTGCCGTAAACAGCAGCGGCAGAAGCATCTTTAATGAGGCTGATGTTTTCGATATCACGAACATCAATAAATTGCAATGGATTATTTTTATGACCAGTTGTTAACGATGTACCGTAAGAATTGGCATCGTAAACCATACCATCAACTACATACAACGGTTGGTTTGTGGCATACAATGAAGTAAAACCCCGTACAAACACATCGGCACCAATACCTGGTGTACCCGATCTCCTGATTGCATTTACACCCGCCATGCGGCCTTGCAAATAACTATCTGGTGTTTCAGAATTAACTGTCCACCCGCCCTGAGGACTCAGGTAGCTTAAGGCAGACTCTGATCTGGCCAGGTTTTGTGTACCTGCAGGCAATGTTACCTCAGTAAACAAAGAGTTGTAGCTGTTGGGATAAATTTTAATGGTAGCCAGTTTACCTTTATGTACAGGTAATAATTTGGTGTGGTAATTGGTAAAGCTGATTAAAATTGTGGCATTATAATCGGGTACTACAATGCTGAACTTTCCATTGTTATCGGTTAAAGCACCCGAAAAATCGGTTACGGTAAGTTTGGCTCCGGTTATGGGCTTATTGGTATAACCATCTACCACAACGCCTGTTATTCTTTGGCCAACCAACCGTTTTTGCTTCACTTTTACCGTTGTGGTATCGGTACTGTACTGGCTCGAATCTGTTTTGCCGGTATCGGTTTGCTGTGCAAAAGTTAAGGCGGGGCACACGAGGGCAAACAGCGCAATTAAAATTCCTTTTCTTATGATGGTAAAATTATGCATAGTCTTTTATTGAGTCAGATTACTTAATTAAGGAAGAATAGGTTCAAATCTCAGGTAATCTAGAATGAGCGTATTTTGGTTAACCGAAGTTACGTTTGCCGATATTAAGCGCAGTTGCAACAGCCCATATTGTTGTGGTGTATAATCGCCTAGGTAAACTTCTGTATAATTTAAAGGCGTTACTGTTTGCGTGGCAAACACATCGTAAACCAGGGTTGTTGGGTTAAATATGAAATAGCGCTGGGTAAAGTTGGCCACCTGTGCATCACCAGGGCCACCTGAAATGGCTCTTGCGTAAACTTTGTATTTCACATTTGCAACGGTTGATAGGTATTGAACATAATATTCGGCAATACCATGGTTGTACACTTCAATATCCTTATATGGCAAGCCCTTATCATCCAGTTTAAGCCGGTAAAGCGTATTACCTGATCTGTCTGATCTAAAACCAGAAGGCAGTTCGCCCTCAATTTTAAAGGTTGGCACTTTATCTTTGGTTCTGAAAGGCATGGCATTCATTACATATACAATTCCGTTACTGGCGCGGTATGATTTTACAATAGCCGATTTTTTAATTGGAATTTTAACCCCTCTGGTAGAAATCAGTGTATCTGGTAATTTATCAAGGGTATACAATCCTTTTGCCACCAGATCGCGCACCAATATAAATGCGCCTCCATTTGGATAAAAAGGTTCTAAACGGTTACGTTCTGTAGTAAAAGTTGCGTCCTGCAACATGAAAAAAGTGTATTGCTGGTTTTCCGTACGTAAATCGGCAACACTGTTCCAATAGGTATTTCTTGATACCATTGGCGGGTTTGGCGCAAATATCGGGTTGCCTAATGCATTGTAACCAATAATTGTGGCATTAGCGGTATCAATTACCTGGGTAGATAAGTTGGCGATGTAATTGGTTTGGGTGGGTGCATCGGTACTGCTGAGCATAAAATCCCAAACATTTAACTTGGTTGGCACCGCCTTATCAATTACATATAAAGCACCGTTTTTAACAAAGGCAGGAGTGCCTACAACAGCGGCTTCTTCGAATGTAGCACCAATCATGGTAGCATACTTTTTATTTTGCAGCAACACTCTTACAGTATCGGCAATGCCTTTTGGTGCAGTGGTGGCAGTTAAGCCTATATGATTGGCCACAAAATCTTTCAATTTTAAAGGATCACTCACAATTGCTGCATCAAGCGTTGCCAATGCATCATTGGTGGGTGCCCAAACCGTATATGTTTGCGATGAGCTTAACAGTTTATCATAACCTGTGCTCCTCACATATTCGGTAAACTTACTCAGGTTGGCCTGGCCGGCAATTTTTTGTAAAAGATCGGTGGTATTATCCACATTTACAATCGCTGTATGCTCCTCCATTGCATTTTTGCATCCCCCCAGCCAAAGCACAATGCCCAGTAACAATATGGTATGTAGTATATTTTTTCTCATTAGTTATTTCGGTTATCTCCCTATTACAAGCGTTTATTTTATCTGTAAATGAGGTTGCACCACCAATTTAATGGTGCAACCTGATTATTAATGGTTAGGGTTTTTGAAAAATCAGACCGTCTTTACCTGGTGAAAATCTTGGATAATTCTGGTCATCGTTTTCCGGTATAAATTGAATCATATCCAACCAGGTATTGCTGCTTGTTTCTGCACCGCCAACCATGGTTAACCTAATCCAGTGCCTATCAGTAGTCGTAATGTTTACTGTTCCTGCTAATCTGCCGGTTGCAGTTGGCCAGTTATTTTTAACAGCAGGCTGAATCAGGCCAACATTGCCATTTTTATCTTTATCGTTTGTAGTAGCCAGATAGCGTTTAAAGCCCTGTGCCAACATCAAAGGGTCTGAACTCGGTAAAGCAGCTCCTGCATCAGTCATACCCGAAGAAGTGAGCGATTGCCTGAAATCAACAAGATTTGGTAAAATCTGAGCATCAGGCGTGCCAATATCCATACCTATCTGGCAAAGTGGACCGCTGCCAAACTGGCTATAACAGATCCAAACCTTGTATTTACCCTTAACCAACATTGGCGTTTTTAACTCTACCCAAATTGCGCGATTTGCATTTGTTAAACCCATTGAAAGGTTCAATTTATCGTCGTAAGCAATTCTTCTTGTAGCACCGAAAATAGAGACGAAATAATCGTAATTCTGAGGAAGAGTTGCCTTTGCAGCATTATTTACTCTCATTCCTGACAAAATAGAGGCTCCGTTTGCAAACAATGGAATTGTACCGCTGGTTGCACCATTTCTGCCACGCCAGATGGGATTTGCTTTTAGCTCTGGTTGATCGCAAACATCAAAAAATACGCCTGTTGGATAACGCACCTTAATGGAGTAAAGGTTTTTAGACTCATGAATTACGCCATTTGCAGTGGTGATATTGCTGAAGGTTCTGTTTAATTCCACTCCAGGCTCCAATAGACCATTAAATTCATCATCATTTAATAAAATCCGCTGGTTAACATATTTGGTGGTTACTACCTCTTTTGGTGCAAGGGTATTAATGGTAGTTGATGAGATGATATCGGGCGTATAAGCTGCACCTGCCGAAATGTGATAGGCTACATATAACCATAAACTATCGGTATGGCTTTTAGGATTGCCTGTTTTTGAAAATTTGGCTTTAAAGGCTTCATAACTGCTGTAGCCAGCTTTTACCAATGCAGAATCTGATTCGATAATAGCCGTTTGCAATCTTCTGGTGGTATCTGTAACGGTTGATGAAGCTACATTTAAGGAATCGAAAAAACCAGTTTCTTTTAAGGCCTGGGTAAAATACTTGTAACGCCCGCTGGCCTCGATGGTTTGTGCAGTTGTTAATGTTGCAGGGATTAATACATGATCGATTACATGGATAATGCCATTACCCACCCTTACATTCGACTGGCTTATTTTTGCCTGTTTGTTTACAATAATGCTGCTTACCCCGCCTTCATTTACGCCACCTGTTTGCAGGTACTGGCCATATAAAGTTATTTGTGGCAATTTTCCATCTGTAAAGCGGTTGGTTGCAACAGTATCGGGCAATAAATGGAATTTAACCATATCTTTCGATTGCTCTACACTTAAATCGGCTACGTTCGCTTTGCCAATACCTTTAAGCCAGGCGGTTACGGCATCGTTGGTCGGCGTAAATAAGGTGTACCTGCCATAAGCACCTAAATAGCCAGCAGTGCCCGAACGCTCTACAATCTGCCTCATTAAAGAGAACTTGTCTGGGTATTTATCTAAATAGCCGGTAATGTTTACATCATCTGTAGTGGCTAAAGTGTACGATTCTCTTTTACATGCATTTATAAATATAAAAGCAATAACACAGATCATCGCCAATTTGGCCAGGCTGCGTACATTTTGATTATTTTTCATCATGCTAAAATTTATTTGGTGTAAAATGGATTTTGGACAAGTTTTGAATCGGCAAAAAGCTCGTTTTCGTTAATCGGTAAATAATGGCTGTTTACATCCCTGAACTTGGCTATTGCCGATTGCTGTACAGCTGGTGATACCGTTCGGGCAACCATTTCGAGCAGTACGTTTAAACGGCGATAATTTTCATGTTTTGCTATGCGCAATAAATCATACCAGCGTTTGCCTTCAAAAGCAAATTCCCGCGATCGTTCAGCCAAAATATAATCGCATATGGCATCCTTATCATTTTCATCGGGAGTTTCTTCTGTTGTTTTAACCGCATTTCTTTTTAACCTTAAATCTTTAATGAGGGTAATGGCATCTGCTCCACCACCGGTATAAGCCAGGGCTTCGGCTTTCAACATCCAGATATCGGATAAGCGGTAAGCCTGCCAGTTTACATATGAAGGGTTTTCGGTACCAAATTTTATTATGCTGTTGTCTCCGCTGTAAAAATTAGCGGCGCGGATATCGTAAATCCGGTCTGGATCCACATCATCAGGCGTAAATATATCTGAGGTTAAAATACCTGAAGCTATAAAGCGTTTTTTAGATTGTATTAGTAAGTTATAGAATACGTTGTTTACCGAATTTTTATTTGAAAATTCGAAAATGGTTTCTGTTGAACTGCCATTAAAAAACACATTGTTGTACCAACCCGAACCTGCACCCTGAACGGCAAATTTCTGCGAATCCATAATTTTGTTGCACTCGGTAATGCAGCCTGCAAAATTATCCATCCATAAATACACATCGGCCAGCAAAGCATTTACTGTAAACTTTGTAATTCTGCCCTTGTCTGATACGGTGTTTCCATAGGTGCTTACCGCGCCTGCTTCGGCCTTTTTTAAATCGGCCACAACCTGATTTAAAACATCTGCACCTGGTGTTTTAACAAGTTCCTGTAAATCGGTATCTTTTGATGAGGAAGTTAATTTTAATGGCACATCTCTAAACGTTTTAACCAGGTAGAAATACATCATGCTCCTTAAAGCCAAAGCTTCGCTCAGGTAGGCATTTAATTGTGCATCGGTTAAAGTAGGGTCGTTTTCTTTTACGGCGGGCGCAAAATCCAATACGGTATTGCAAAAATTAATGGTGCGGTAAAAAGCAGCCCAACTGGTTAAGGTATTGCTTTGCACAATGTTGTTATCAAAAATATCTTTCTCCTCTGTTGTTCCACTCGGCCCGGCATCAATCATATCGGCACGTATTTCGCCATATATAAACATATACTCGGTTAAAGCCTTATCATTAATCCCTGGAGGAGGTGCCAGTAAGGAAGCATAACAACCTGCAACCGCAGCTTGGATATCTTCTTTGGTTTTCCAAAAGCCCTGGCGGGTAATGCCATCCCTGGGCTGTAAATCCAACCATTTTTTGCATGAGCTGCTCATGATCAGCATCATGATTATGCCTGTACTATATATAATCTTTTTCATCCTGTTGCTGATTAAAAATTTGCTGTTAAACCAAGGGTAACTGTTTTTATTGGCGGGGTGGTGGAGTTATCAACCACGGTAGAAAATGCCGTTAGCTTTACCGGCACTTCCGGATCCTGGCCTGTATATTTGGTAAAGGTTAAAATATTCTCTACCATTAAATTTGCGCTTAAACTTTTCATACCCAGTCTTTTCATAAAGTTTTTACTGAAATCGTATTTCAGCGTTACACTGCGCAAACGCAGGTAGGAGCCATCTTCTACATACCTATCAGAGCCTAAAAAGTTATATCCGGTGGCATATACTGCTCTTGGCATATCGGTAACGTCGCCTTCGGCTCTCCACCTTCTTAGTACCGCAGTACTTTGGTTGCTAAAACCATTCATATTGGTGGTGGTAATCTTTGTTCCGTTAATAATCTGGTAACCTGTACGGTAGCTAAAGTTGGCACCAAAACGGATGTTGCCATTAATGGTAATTCCAGTACCAAAACCTCCTGTTAGGTTTGGATTACTGTTACCTAAATACACAATATCCTTATAGTCGATATTTCCATCATGGTTAATGTCTTCATACATTGCATCGCCGGGCTGAAAAACGTAATCAACAGATGGATAAGCGAAACGCATGTACACTTTTTGTCCGTTTGGACCAACAATCTGGTTGCCACTATCATCAAGGGCAATGGTTGAATTTAAATCTTTGTAAACTCCTTTAAACTTGAACCCATAAAAAGAGCCAAACGGGTTGTTTTCCTGGATGTAAACCTTAAATACATTATTGGAAGTAATTTTTCCTTTATTTTCTCGAGGGTAAAGCGGATCAATTTCGCGGATGATGTTTTCGTTGTGCGAGATATTGAAACTAAAATCCCATCTAAAATTTTTCTTTCTGATCAGTGTAGCGTTCAGGTTAAATTCCCAGCCCTGGTTATCCATCGTACCCACGTTAAGATCTACACCCGAATAACCATTATAGGTTGGTATGGCAATGCCAGGATAAAATAAATCGGTAGTTCGTTTACGGTAAACATCAAAATCCATATTAATGGCATTTTTGAACATGTTAAGGGTTAGGCCAAGGTTGGATTGGGCTACTTTTTCCCATCTTAAATCTGATAATTCGAGATTGCTTGAATACACGCCAGACATGCCCAGGTAACTGAAACCGTAATTTTGATAAGTGTTTAAATAGGTATAATCTCCGCGTGGTGCATTACCTACAATACCATAACTTGCCCTGAAACTAAAATCGTCGATAAACTTTTCAGTTCTTTTCATAAAAGGTTCGCCAGATACCCTCCACCTTAACGATGCTGATGGGAAAACACCATAACGGTTGTTTGGCCCGAACTTAGAGTTACCGTCGCCCCTTATCCCTGCATTAAAAATATAACGGTCTAAAAATTTGTACTGCGCATTTAACAGCAAACCCACCGAACGGCTTTGGGCAAATGATGAATATACAGAGCCAACGGCATTTGTTCGTCCATCGATAGATGGATCGGCAAGGTAAGATGATGCTGTATTGGTTGCAAACATCCCCTGCCCTGTTCTGCGGCTATCGTTGCTATCAAATCTTGCAAAGGCAATCAGATCATGTTTTTTACCTAACTCTGGCGTATAAGCCAAAGTAATGTTGGATGCCATTGTAAATCCATCACCATCAACATCGCCTGTAGAGTTTACCACAGCATCGGTAAACAGCTTACCCGTTGCAATTTGGGGCAAAAAGGTTTTGGTTTTTGAGTTGTTAATATCTACCTGAAAGTTTGCATTTAACCTTAAACGGTCGGGTACTATTTGGTACTGTAATGAAAACTTCGGAATTACCCTTTCGCCAAGCTGATGGTTACTGGCTGCATTTGCCATAGCCAATGGATTATATGTACCTGGGTAAGTGCCCTGTGCGGTAGCCAGCGGACTAAAATAATTTGAAGTAAGATTGCCATATTCATCGTACTCGTATACAGATTGGTTGGGCATTTTTTGATAAGCAATATCCCTGACTTTGGTGCTGTAAAGATTTTCGTTATCGATATGTGTGTACACGATATCTGCACTGAACCTGATTTTTGTAGATACCTGGTAATCTAAATTTACACGGGCACTTAAACGGCCTAAACTTGTACCTCTGGTTGTACCCTCCTGGTTAAAATAATTTAATGATGCACGGTATTTGGCTTTTTCGCCCCCACCGGAAATAGAAAGGTTATGATCCTGAAGATACCCAATCCTGGTGATGGCTTTTAACCAATCGGTGTTGTTGCTGTAATTAAAATAGTTATAAGGGTCGTTCGGATCGTATTGAAACTCTTTGGCAAACTCAGAAGTAGAAAACTGACGGCCGGCGTTGTAAAATTCTTCCAGCACTAGGGTAGAATATTGGTTACCATTAAGCATGGGTACCGGACTTGGCTGTTTAGAGTATGAACCTTTAAAATTATAAGAAATAGTTGGCGGCCCCATAGTTCCTCTTTTGGTATTGATAACCAAAACACCATTTGCTGCCCTCGAACCCCAGATGGCTGTTGCCGCAGCATCTTTTAACACACTAATATCTTTAATATCTGAGGGCGCAATGTTTAATAACTGGCCGTAATTGGTTTCATCAGAAGTTGCAAAGTTAAAATCAGATGGAATAGTAATGTCGTAAGGCATACCATCTACCACGATTAAAGGATCTACAGCACCGTTTATAGAAGATGTACCACGGATGCGGATTTGCATGGGTGCACCTGGATCGCCACTGCTTGCTGCAATATCCAAACCTGCCAAACGGCCCTGCAAAGCCTGATCGATAGAGGCGGCCTGCATATCTTCAAGCTCTTTGGCGTTAATAGTACCAATAGCAGAAGTTTGATCACGCTTATCAATGTTCATTCCGCTACCGTTATCGGCTTTGGCTTTCGAAACAATCTGAACCTCATCCATCTGGTTATCAGCCGACTCCAGCTGAAAGTTAATTGTTGCCTTATCAATGGCAATTGGTGCAGTTGATTTATAGCCAATGTAAGAAACTGAAATTCTATAGGTTTTATCGGCTACAGGCAAAGTATAGTTACCATCAATATCTGATGATACACCTTTTATAACCCTGCGGTCTTTATCAACAATTACAACCGAAGCACCGATAATGGGCTGTTTATCTTTTTTATCAATAATCTTTCCCCGCACGTAGTTAATTTGCTGCGCACTGGCAATTGCAGACGCAAATAAAAAGCACAGCAAGGCTAATAAACGTAAAGTATATTTTTTAGTCATATCGGTTAGAATTGATATTTTAAGTAATTATTGATCTGATGGATTACTGTGCGGTTTGATAAAACATTGCTTCTATCTGTTGGCCCCAAAAGCACATTGGCTGTTCTGCCGATTACATCCCTAAGCATTAGCGTAGTGGTTGTATTTAATGCTATGGTAATTTTTGCCGCATCGCCACCATCGTTTTTCATCAGGGTTTCAAACTGCCCGATCTTTTGTCCATCGCTTACAACGGTGTTTTTATTGATGATATGATATAGTAAGAATTTACTCACTCTGGTAACATCCGAACCATCTGTAGGCGCAGTGGTGGGTATGCCCGTAGTTACATTTCCTGGTAAAACACCATCTTTTACCGCCTGCATTATGGCCGCATTGGTAGGAATGAAAACAGTATAATTTACACCTTCTACCGTACCTTGTATAACCCCGGTTGCCTTGGTATATATAATGTTGTTGTTTAACAGTTGAAAAAAGTAATAATAAGGATCAGTGGTTAGGGTTCCATATTTTTCGATGTGTTTACCAATATTAAGCACAGTATACGTAAGTGCTTCTTTTCCATAAACCGCTGCTCCGTTCACTGGTGTGGTACTGATGGAATCAATCGGGATACTTTGTTTGGCAACGGAAACGCTATCCTGTGTACCTGATGAAATCAGTTTACCGCTAGCGTATTTTACATACTCGCCGTTAGAAGCTTCCAAAATTCCTGAGCCTGTAGCAAAATTAGGCACTGCCCTATCGCCAAGGGCAATAATATGTGTTTGCAGAATTCGTTTAAGGGCTACTAAATCGCCTCTGATCGGGGCAGATGCAAAAAACGGATCGTAATTAAAACCCATTTTCCTTAGCGTTACATCAGGGATCATTACCACCAGATATCGCAATGTTGGTGTTTTTAAAGGAGCAGTAAGTCCAAAATAAATCAGCGCCTGCTTCATTACATTGTAATCAGGATCCAGGTTTACATTGCCATAAACTGTCGAAAATACATTTGCATTTTGTGCTTTGTTAATACCGTATAAAAAGCCATTGCTCAGCGCTTGCTTATCTACCACATCAGCTGCTACACGGGTTGTAAAATCATTTAAGGCGTTTGGTGTTGTGGCAAATTTGCTTGGCCAAACCGTTGTAGTAAATAGGTGTGAGTTTACAAAATCCTTAATAACATCAGGTGCGGATACATATAAATCGTTAAGGTTGTTTACGCCTTTTTTCTTCCAGTATTTTAATAATACCGTTTGTGCATAGGCATTAACAGCAGCATTTGTGGGTGCAAAAATGCTATAAGAACCTTGTTGAGCATCATTTGCATCAACTTTTAAATAATTTTCGTTGTTTGGCGAAAAAGCCAGTAAAGTACTGTAAGTTTTGGCGTAAACATTGGCTGTTTTACCACTTAATACCTCATAGCGGTGAGAAATGTCGGTATTTAACGAATAAGTAACAAACTTATCCAAAAGACCTTTAAAAACACTGTAATCAGGCTTTTCATTAATATATTGATCGATACTTTGAGGCGGACTTAACACCTTATCGATTACATGGATTACGCCATTTTCTGCAACAATATTCTGCTGCCCATCAATTAACCTTGCCGGCCCTATATTGTTGCCATTGTAAGCAGTATTTGGGTAAAAAAAGTTATAATCAGCCGCAGATAAACCATTAAAGGCCATGTATGGTGATAAGAAATAACTGATATTTTTATTGTTAAAATCGGTTGCCAGATAAGAGCCGTTACGGTTGGCCGCAATTACTTTAATGGCATTTCCATTATTGTCTTTACCATCGTAAACAAAATCGTAATAAACCGTTCTTCTCCTAAAAGCGGTGTTTTTCACAAATCCCTTAACCGAGAAAAAATCGCTTAAACGCTCCAACTTTTCGCCATCGTAAACCATTGAGTAACGAACAATTTTTGAAGCAAGATCTATGTTAACTTCTGTTAAGTTATTCTCTTTTAAATAAGCAGCGAAGGCTTCATCAGTTGGTGCAAAAATCGTCCAGGAACCAGCTGAACTAAGTGTTTCTTTGTAACCTGCCTTATCGATACAATCCAGGAATTTGGAAAAATTACCTTTTGCCTGAAGTTGCTGGTAGATGGGATCACCCAGGTTTTCTGGACGGCCATAAAAGTCATCGAATTCTTTTTTCCGGCAACTGCTCAGGAAAAAAACAACTGTCAAAACGACGATTAAAAATTTGGGTAAAATTTTACTCATAGCAAATTTATTGGATAACGAGAGTCAAAAAATACGGGCAATAAAAGGCTATGAATCTAAATCAATTAGAAGTTTAGGGAGAAAAATTGATCGGAAAGAATGCGTAGAGTTTTATTGCATAGAATTGTATTAACGTTCGTTAATTAAGTTTGGTTAAAAGGTTATCTGGTTAGAATTATTTCTTAAATATAAATAGGTGCCAGAAAATTTCCATCCTGTACTATCCTGTCTTTTTCTTATAAAATATTGCCATAAATAACGTACAAGCGTTCAATTACTTCCTAAATCGATTAACGTCTCCTAAAATTATAATTTGACTTCATTATTAGTAGATTTAATCATACTTAATTTTACGAAAAAGGAGTAATAATTAAATGATTTTAGCTTTTAATTAGCGAATATTATCATCATAAATCCTATTCCAATGGCGGTATAAACTATTCAAAATAGCAATATATACCATAATATGATGTTTTTTCACAGGGAAGAATAAGCAAAAGCTTTAATATCAATAATGGAATGATGGTTCAGGAAGGCTTAATTAAAAGCTGTAATGGTTACCGGCCCGATTAAACCAGAAGGCATTACCTCCCATTTTGAGGCATCAAAATCTTTATAGTTAATATTTACAAAGTTAATTTCGTGGTAATTACGCCATTGGATTTTTTTAATATCCATATCACGGATCCGGTTTGCCATTAAATTAACCACTTCAATTTTAATGGTATTTTGGCCTGCTTTTAAATATTTGCCAACACGGGCCTGAAAAGGGATGCTCCATAAAATGCCAACCTCCTTGCCATTAATCCATACACGCGCACTTTCATCTACCTCATTCAGGCTTAAAACATATTCTTTAGCAGCTTTTGAACTCAGGTTAAAACTCGAAGTGTAAACCCCAGTACCAGAAAAAGCCTGTAATTTTGGATCGGTCAAAGTTGTCCAGCTTACCAGCTTGCTTAAATTCTGATTTGCAGGAAGTTCAGGTCCGCCTTCAGTAAAATGTAATTTCCAGGCTTGGTTAAGGTTAATCGTATTTGCAGCTTTATTTAAATAAACCCAAGGTGTGTTGGTTGTAGGATTTTTATCAACCTTTAAAAACAGACTCTCGCCCGATTTAAGCTGTACCCGAACTTTTTTATCCCTTGCAGCTGCCAAACCAACATTCGAACTTTGCGGATCCATAATTAAAACCTGTCCACGCTCATTTAAAGCAAGTTCGGTATCAATATCTTGCGCTGTGTGGTTTACCAGGTAATAATACTTGCCTGTTGTTGTTTTTCGTCTGATAAACTCAAGCCCGGTATCGGTTAAAGTTTCTCTTTTAATGGAAACGCTATTTAATGCCTTTTGCACATCATCAGCCAATAAAACCACTCCTTTACCAACTTTAAACTGTTTAATACCATCAGCTCCTGCTGTAAAAATTAATTTAGCCAAAACTGCTTTAAACTGTGCTCTTCGTGCTTCGAGATTATTTAAACCGGGAACATCTTTAGGTAATGCCTGAAAAATTACTTTTGCACCATTATTGGCGAGTTTTATAATTTGATTAAGTGTTTCTAAATTCATCATTTCGCACTGCGGAACAATTAACACCTGATAGGGTGCTGCAGCAGCATTGGTACTGATCAAAGCCTGGCTAACCGTTGATTGTTTTAATAACCTATCGGATGCAAAATCAAAAGAATAACCTGATTTGGATAAAGCTTTCGATAATTTATAAAATGCAGTTGGATGTAACCACTCATCAACATCGTGTACTTTTAGGGCCATATCCAAACCTTTAGCCTTATTCCAAACATCGTAAACCGGCCAGTAGATTAGAATTTCATTATCTGGTTTTCCTGATTGCAGAATGGATTGACAACGGGCGATATAATTGTTTAAGCCCTGCGCTTGCGGCCACAAACTGTTGTTCGGGTTCATTTCTACCGAAGCATAAAACAGCCATCCGGGCCAGGGTACATTTGCGGGCGAGTTGGTAGTGCCATGATAAAAAATATGGTTAATGCCTGAGAGGAACAATTGCTCGGCCTCTGGCTTACATTGTGAAAAGGATGTTTTAAAATGCTCGGTTAACCAGGTAAAGGTTTCGGAAGAAGTTAGTTTTTTACCGCCCGTATGTGCCGCAGAAGAGGCAAATTTACTCATTATGGGATCTGGATCCACATTACGAACATCTCCTGCATCGCGTCTGATGCCTTTGATTGGAAAATAACTCGAACCAAATGTTTCCGTTTCAGGAATATCGACTGCGCCATAAAGATCAAGCAGGTTGCCTGGTGAACCATGCGACTGGTTTTTGGTAACCGATTTTAGCTGATGTGCCCAATTGGTCCAGTTTTGCGTAAAATTATGGAGTAAGAGTTCATCCATGGTTTCGCGGTAATCAGATTTTAGGCGGGCTATATTTGTATCTGTAGAATCTTTACCGGTTAAATCTTTAAGGTGAGCGGCCAGATCGTAGCCCCTGTTTTTCTTAAATTCCTGAAAGAAAGTTGGCGTCCAGGTTGCGCCATACACTTCATAACTGTCGTTAAAAAACGAGCGGATACCTTGTGGTTTGCCACCAAAAGCATCCGAAAATCTTTTCAGGTAAATGTTTACCGCATTTTTATCGAGGTGATCTAAAGTAAAACCTTCTCCCCCAGGTGCTGCGCGCTTAACCATTTGCCTGGTTTTACCTGCAAAAGCAGCATAAATATTCCAATTCCCGCTCGCTGGCGACCAATTTAGAAATCCGTCAGACTGAACTTTACCAAGCAGATCGATTACCTCGCCATTGTTTCCATAAGCAGTTAATGCTTTTAACTGCGAAAAATCTTGCTTAGCCTCTTTAACTTTAATGGCTTCAGTTAACTTTTCGCCAGCTTTGAGTGAATATTGTTGCGTGATGAGTTTTGTGGCAGCTTGCTCGGGCTTAATCTGCGGACCGCCAAACGGCCAGCCTGTTCCCGTATTCATATCAACCCCTAAACCCAGGGTATTGGCTTTGTTTACTGTAACATGTAAAATATTTATCCATTCTGGTGATAAAAACTGTAAATATTGCTTTTCGTAACCCTTTGCACCGTAAATGGGTGTAATTTCTACTCCACCGAGACCTGCATCTGCATATTTCTTTAAAACCAGGTTCAAATTCTGCTCGTCTACCGCATTTCCCATCCACCACCAGCGGGTCCAGGGCTTCATTTGCTTTTCGATAACAGGCCAGCTACTTGTACTTTTTACAGGCTTTTGTGCTTTAACCAGACTAAAAGTTAATATACTTAGCAGCAAAATAGAGCAGAATCGTTGTAATTGCATAGTTTTAATCTAAATGGAATACCATTTCTAAAGGGAATGTTTTTGGAGAATTATCGGCATTGGTTTCCATAATATCGGCCATGTATGCCCACCATTTTTGTACAATTTGGGTACTGCCTAGATCTTGTGAAGAGCTTCCGTTTTGTTGTTGCACAGCAAAAAGTGTATTGGTTTCTTCATCTAAAAAGATAGAATAATCGCTGATTCCATTCTCCTTTAACAAGGTGGATAACTCAGGCCAGATCTCATCGTGACGCTTTTTGTATTCTGTTTCAAAACCGGGTTTAAGTTTCATCTTAAATGCAATTTTCATTTTTTCAATTTTATTTGTTTGCGTGTGCCATGGTCAGTGAACGCACGGACATTTTTTGTTATTAAATCATTTGTTTCGGTCTGTGAGAACACAGACCGAGGAGTTAGGCTTATTTATCTTCCGTACCACCATGGCCCACCCACTTTAATTCACTACAAAACTTAAATCAGCACTGTTATCTCCAGCTGATTTGATCCAAAGAATTTTATTTTTTGCATCATAAAACCAACCTTCGGTTTTATCCAGACGATCTGGTGTTTTTAAATTTTTCAAGTTAGTGCCATTTTCTGAAACCCCATTTGGATCTGCTTTGCCTGTCCAATGTATTTTAGTTAAATATTTATGCTTAGTCGGCTTGAAAACACCTGTTGGTTTTGCCACTTTTAACGTTAAACCTGATGTTGTTAAAGCAGAAGTGATTTTTGTTAAAGCATAGTTTCCCGTTTTATAAGCAGCACTCAAATTATCATCTTCGTACATATTGTATTCTGATGTTCCATATGGAAAAACATCCAGGGTAATTACGTCAACAGGTTTTTCTCCACTGTAGGCCATTTCTGGTTGCATCGGAATAATGCTGCCCGCCTTAACAAATAAAGGAATGGTATCTAAAGGTGCTACCACATGGTGATAACTTTTACCTTCATATTTTTGGCTCGTCCAATAGTTAAACCAAGTACCTTCAGGCACATAAACCGAGCGGGTAATGGCTCCTTTAGTGGTTACCGGAGCTACCATTAAATTATCGCCAAACATGTACTGATCGCCTATTTCGTACACATTTTCGTCGTTTTGATGGTTGAGCACCAAAGCCCGCATCATTGGCAAACCTGTTTCGTATTGCTGGTGCATGCTGGTGTACATATAAGGGAATAAACGGTAGCGCAATAAATCGTATTTTTTGAAATTCCGCAAGGCATCTTCACCATATTTCCAGGGCTCTTTATAACCTGGGTGGTCCATTCCAAAAACAAGTGCAATCGGGCTGAACATTCCAAACTGTACCCAGCGGATATACAATTCGGGATCGGCCTGATGCTCGAAACCGCCCATACAATGCGCCCATGAGCCTACGCCTGAAAGACCAACATTTAATCCGGCTTTAATTACCGGGGCAAAATATTGCCATTCGCTTGGCCAATCGCCTGCAAAAATATATGGATAACGTTGAATGCCTGAGTAACCTTCTCTGGTTTGATTTAATCCTCTAAAACCATTAAACTTTTCGAACTCCAAAAACGGGGCTTTGGCATAAGCTATCGGGAAAAGATTGTGTAAACGTTCTGCATCTTTTCCGGTAGGACCAACTTTTTCACTTTCGTTGGCCAGAGATCCAAAAGCACTGCCTTCATCAGTTTTTAAAAATTTGGCACCTAATTTTGCCACACGCATTACGCCATTATCCCACCACCATTGTGTTGCTTTCTCATCAAAAAAGTTTACAAATTCGCCTGGTTTGCCATTTTCAGGATAGGTATACCCCTTTTCCCGGGCCTGATCTAACAGGTTTAACTTTTTGGCATTATCAAAACGTGGACGAAGGTGCAAGCCAACCATTTTATAGTTCATGGCATAAATGCTGTCGAACATCGACTTTGGATCTTTAAAGGTTTCTCTCCATTCGAAAGAAGTTGCTCCTTTGCCGCCAATTTCTCCAAAAAGTCGCCAGGTAGAATCTAACCAAAGCAGATCAACCGGAATGCCTAATGACCGATATTTTTTTGCCAGCTCAACCACATAATGATCAGATGTTTGTGCCTCATAACCCCAGGTACCTCCACTGTATGTGCCGACATGTAACCCTAAGGCAAACTGTGGCAACATTGGCGATTTGCCTGTAATGCTGGTATAATGATCTAAAATAGCGGGAAAAGTTGGTCCGTACATAAAATAGTAATCCAACTCGCCATCAGCAGCTTTAAAACTGTACTGATCTTTTTTAGTAGCCCCCATATCCCATTCGGTGGCAAAAGAATTATGGAAGAAAATGCCGTAACCTTTTGTGCTCATGAAAAACGGAACCGGGCAATAATTGGCCTCTAATATATTATAAGCACCAACGGCATGAGGCAAACCTTTACCACGACCAACATTTAAGGTTAGTTTTTTAAATCGGCGGTCCATAAAATCCATGCGTTCCCCAAAACCAAAGAAATGCTCATCGGCCTCCAGTTTTTTGGTTACCCCTACTTTTGTATTTTCTTTGGCTAATGCCCCATTTGTTTCGCTGCTCAATAATTTTCCTTTTGCATCAAAAACATCAATCCTGAACGGATTTTTGTATAATTTAAGCACCAATTTTGACGTGGCAAGTAAGAAATGATCCTTTTTATCCGAAATTTTAACAGCTACATTGGCCCAGTTGTAATTTATCACCATCAGGTTTTCATTGGCTTCGAATTTACCGTTCCAACTGCTTCTAACCCTAAATATTTCTGGTGTACAGAACTCCAATTTCACCTCTCCTTTTGTGGTTAAAAATGAAATGGTATTACCTGTTTTCTTAAAACCAGATTTATAATCGCCGATACTTTGTGCCCTGGCAATGGCAAACATAAAAATTAAGGAAAGGGCAAAAGCTAAAAGTTTCTTCATCATATTTATTGTATTTCCAACTGGTTAATTACTAAGCCCGGATCGAGCATATAAATTTTCACAGTCGATTTACCTGTTTTATTAATTTCGTGTTTGGTTATACCCGAAGCATAACCTTGCAATACATTCTGTTTCCAGATGTTGTTTTCTGAAACCGGAGAAATGTTGATGATCTGCGGATTATCATTGTCTACAGAAATAGCATAACGGACCTTAATGCCATTATTTACGCCTTGTGTGGGTAAACATTTCACTTCAATTTGGTGTAAACCTTTTGTTTTAAAATCAACATTATAAACAACAAATGCGGCATTTAGTAGTGCGGTTTCACTAATAGGTGCAAAAGTAAAAGGATAAAGCGAAATGCCATTGCCCCCCAAGCCAAGGCCTTTTAAAGTTTGCAGGGTTAATCCCTTTGGAACTGATTTTTCTGTAAATGAAGCAGCCCGAATAATGATCTTATTTTCAGGTTCCATATTATGATCTAACGGTTTCGCAGTTACTGAATCGGCAACTTTTGGCATTTTAAAAACGGCTAAATCACGGGGTTTCCAGCTCATTATTCCGTTCCATTTGCCACCGGCAATTTCTTCATTGTATTTTTTAGTAATCAACTGAATCTGATCGAGAGCTGCTTTTGATTTTTTCGAATAAGTTAAAGCAGATTGATTGCCATTTGCCGCTAAAACCAAACTTTTCTTTGCGTATAAAATCTTTTGGTTCATCAGCATCGCGCCTTCGACAGGATACAAAACCAATTCGAAAAAAGCATCTTTTAATCGGGATGGCATTTTACCATTTAGGCTTTTAGCCTGATCATAAATTCTTTGGTAAGCGGCTAAACGTTCTTCAGCCTGTTCATCCGTAAAATTTACACTGGCCATATGTTCGGGCTTAGCAGCTTGTGCCAAACGGTAATATACTTCCTTAATTTCGGCGATGGGTTTTGCGAATTCATTACCGAAAGTTTCAGCAGCCCAGCTTTCGGCATATTGATCTGCCTTTTCGGGTTTCCACTGGTTAACATTCCAGGCCAGATCCATCGCAAATTGCGTTTCCATTTCTGCAGGTTTTATATCGCCAACATTTATCACCCAAAGCCGATCTGCCTTATACTGGTAAGCTTTGCTTAACTCATACGAAATTAATGATGGAGAAATAGATGAAAGCCAGAGGTAATCTTGCGGCGCACCCCAATAAGAAATATGGTAATATACCCCACTTCCCCCCGATCGTTTTTGCTCCTCGGGGTTGGAAAGCTGACGGATGTAACCGTGATTATCATCAGCCCAAACAATGGTTACATCATCAGGCAGTTTTAAACCGGCCTGATACAATGAAAGTACTTCTTTGTACGGACAAAAAATTTGTGGGATGAAATTGATGGGTTTAGTTATATTTTTGCTCAAAATCGTTCGTTGATCGGCAATTACCTCTCCCAATAATTTAACTTTTTCGTTTTTATCCTTCGGGCCGGGCATACTGCCATCATGAATGCCACGCATGCCCACAGTATAAACCGATTCGTAATTTTTGGCTTGTTTTACGCGGTCCGTCCAGTAATTTGCAATTTCGTTTTTATTCAGGTCGTAACGCCATTCGCCCGGTTTTTTGCCGTATTCGTGTTCAAAATTTTCTGCCCATTCAAAAACATTATTTCGTAGCATCGGTTCGCAATGGCTTGATCCTAAAACAATTGCATATTTATCGGCCATTACGGGGTTATTGGCATAATAATAAAATGCTTTGGTTGAAGGGTGCATGCCTGGCCAGATGTAATTTGCTTTTAACCTGAGCAGCAGTTCGAAGATTTTAGTGTACGTTTTCGGACCAATATCTTTAACATCAGTATCCATCATTTTGGCTGCCCAGGGTTGGATACCCCAATCTTCGTCATTAATAAAAATGCCCCGGTATTTAACCGATGGCGACTCTACCAAAGGCTGACCTGCCTGAATATATAACGATTTTTTTGTTGCAGGTTTAACATCAGCCCACCAACATAACGGCGATACGCCAAGCATCCTCGACAGTTGAAAAACGCCGTAAGCGGTACCACGCCTATCGCTGCCAGCAATAACCAAAGCCCTTTTTACTCCCTTTAAAGGATTTTCGATCACTGAAATGGAAAATGTTTCCCATTTGCCGGATAATGTAGCGCGATTGATTTTTGCTGATTTAAGCAATTGATCGATATAGCGCGATTGACCAACGGTACCAATAATGATGGGATAAGCACTTAAAACAGCATTATTTTTATTGATCTGGCTGGTTGAACCAGATAACAAATGAATATCATCTTTAAAGGCTTCGGCAGCAATACCTACAACTTCAGCATCATTATTATCGATATATATTGGAGCTGCTTTTCCTCCATCCACAATCGGGAAAGAAGAAACTTTGTTAATTTCAGAAATTGCAATGCCTGCATTTTGCGCCATATTTAGTTTGGGCAGCAAAAACAACAATATCAATACCGATAGGTCAGCTAAATTTCTGAAATTCATTATCATTATTTCTTAAGCTTATAAACTTCAGTTCCGGCCAATAGAAAACAACCCAAACCATAATCTTCAAAATCGGGTACACTGGTGTAACTTACCGGCTGCCCATCTTTTGGTTCTTTACCTGTTCCTTGCATAAAACCTATAAAACCATTTTTTTGGACGGCATCTTTCGTCATGGCATTCCATGCTTTGGTAATAATCGGCAGGTATGTGGCTTTATCTAAAATTCCCTGATTTACGCCCCAGGCCATGCCATATACAAATAAAGCTGTGCCTGATGTTTCTTTACCACCAAAATGAGTAGAATCGTGTAAACTTACGTTCCAAAAACCATCAGCGCGTTGTACGGGCACCAAGGCTTTAATCATTTCATTGTAGGTTTTTAAATATTCGCTCCGGTGGGCCTCATTTTCAGGGATAATTTCGAGCACACGTACCAATGCGGCCACAACCCATCCATTTCCCCTGGCCCAATAACAATCTTCGCCATTTGGTTCTTTATAAGGAGGCACAAAATCTTTATCGCGCCACCACAAGCCATCTTTCGCATTATACAAACCACCACCTTCGGTATTTTTAGAATGCATATACATTTTGTACATGTAATTGTAATAGGTAGTATCGTTGTATAATTTACCAAGTTTAGCAAAAACAGGCATACCCATTTGGATGGCATCAATCCAGGTCCAATCGTTTACCCGGCCCGATTTTATTACCAAATCGATCGAAGCTTTAATGTCTTTAATGCGTTCTGGTTGTTTATCAATCAGGTATAGGTCGATGTAAGTTTGTCCACAGGCCTGGTCGTCGGCATTTTTGGTGGCAATGCCATTTCTTAAGCCCCAATTATGTTTTTGGCCCCATTGAACGGCATAATCGTAAAATTCTTTTTCGGGATGGATTTTATAAAGATTCATCAACCCTTCGTAATACACAGCCCTCGTCCAGATGTTGCTTGGCCGTTCTCTATTGGTAATAATTGATTTCCCGGCATCAGGCCACTTGTTCATGAAATAAGCATTCGTAAGTTTTAGTACTTTTAAAACCTCCTTTTTATTTGGAATTTTCTGCGCAAAAAGCAACTGAACAGATATACTGAAAATTATCGCGGAGGTGAATAAAAATTTCTTCATGGTATTTCGCTTTTTAATTAATTGGATTTAGGTTTTAACTCATCCGGACTATCTTTTGTAAAGGTATCGAACTGAATTTTCGACGGACTTTCGAAGATATCTTTGATGGTATTAAAGGCCACCTCGTATTTTGGGTTAAATTGTGCAGAATTCATGTATTGCAGCAAACTAAAGTAAAGTTGTTGAGCCGCAGGAGCATCTTTTAGTTCAGGAGAGAGGTTGCTACTCGAAACCACCAACTTCCCCTTGCCCACTTTTGCTTCGAAAACCATTGCCAAACGGCGGTTTAAAAACCAGGTGTCTATTGGCTGAATAATGGGCTTAAATCCTGAAGGAAAATCTTCGAGGTTCATTACCTGCGATTTGTTTACAATTTCCCACCACTGCATATCGCTATGGAAATCAGTCGGGAAGTTGTTAAATGCTGCATGTTTTGGATCGCATAAAATGCCTAAAGTATGTGGCGGGCGCATTTTAAACCACGAGGTATTCCAAAAAACTGGCAAAAAAGTTTGCACCACTTCTTTTCCTTTTACTACTTTGCCAGCTGCATTAAGAAAAACATTTCCTCCATCGGCCAAAACCGCCTGGGCTTTTTCATCTAAACTGGTACAATAATATACATTGCTTTTAACCTCAGGCAGTTGTACGGGATAAACCCAAAAGTTCCAATCGTTGGCAAACTCAGTTCCATCAATGGCGACCTCCAGTTTCAGTTTAGTTGCTTTTGTAATGTTATTTAAAGGCACTTTAATGCTGCCGATGGCAATGCAGTTTGTAATGGCTAACCTAATTGCAGGCAAATTACCATTGGCTACATTGGTTCCGTTTGCATCTTTCAATGTCCAGGATAGTGTTGCATTTTCAATCGGTGCTTTTCCAAAATGTGATACCTCTACCGAAGCTTCCAAGGTTTCGTTATTGGTAAAAACAAATTTCGAAACTTTTAATAAAGGTACGGTACTGTTAGAAAAACGCTTGAATTCTTTGGCCGTAATATAACCTTTTTCATCCCAAAAGGCATCTAAAACACCTACAAGTGCCGTTCCCTGACCTGGATAATCATTTAACGACAATAACTGGTAACCATTATAATTTGGTGTGCGTAATGCTTTCTCGATTTCATTTTTATAACAAAGTGCCTGCAATTTACCCGAAGCCATTAAAAAATCGTGGCCCTGATCGGCCATATCGTGGTCTTTAAGATCTTCCTGAAACATCTCAAAGTTTTTAGCACGATACACACCTGTGTATTTTTTTATTTCATCAAAATTCGGGAATGCACAATACTGTCCCATCTCATGCGCTACAAAAGGGACTGTAAACTGTTCAATCTGTTTGCCATAAGTAGAAATACTTTCTGGTTTCCTGCCCCAATCTAAACCTCTTGCCCCTGCACGTACCATATATTCGTTGTTCGGAATTACCGGCCAGCTGCCACCAACCGATGCCCCAGTATACAATCGCCTCGAATCTTTAGCTTTCCAATAATTGTTAAATTTGGTGAGGTATTCTACCTGTTTGCCACGTGGTTCATTTCCGTAGGCCATCATACAAAAAGATGCATAGTTGCCATAGCTCTTAGTCATGCGGTTGGTTTCATCGTAGATAAACTGATCGATCGGTTTACCATCCCCGATAGATGTACCGTGGTTGGCCCAACTAGGGCCTTCTGGCTGAAGGTAAAAACCAACCTGATCTGCCGCAATAAAAGCAGCTTCTGGTGGGCAAAAAGAATGGAAACGCATGTGGTTTAATCCATGGGCTTTCGAAATTTTAAAAATGCGTATCCATGCTGCAACATCCATTGATGGATAACCTGTTAACGGAAATTCACAATTGTTAACCGTACCGCGTAAAAAAACCGGCCGACCGTTAATTTCAAAAGTTCTGCCTACAGCTTTAAACTCACGCATCCCGAATTGCACCTTTTTTTGATCTTTTTTGCCATCTTTTGATAGTAAAGTAGCTGTTAAACGATACAATGCCGGATCAAATTCATCCCAGGTGGCTATTTTATCACCCATGGGCAAATTAATTTCTAAATTTCCTTCGCCATTTGTAAGTTGATAAGCGGCTGTTACGGGCTTAACCTGCAAAATATTTTTAGTGTTAAAACTTGCTGCCGATAGTATAATTTTCCCTGCAGAAGATTGATTGGCATTTGCCTTTAAATGGATTTTAACCTTTGCAGTTTTGTGTTTTAAATCCGGATAAACCTGTAGATCTTCAAAATACACCGGCGAACCCGCCAACAGTTCCATTTTACCCACCACACCATTCCAGTTTCCTTGTGTATGATCAGTTAAACTATGCGAATCCTGCCCAACATTTATCGCTTTAATGCGGTTATCGATTAGCAAAGTTATGGTATGTTTACCGGCTTTTAAATTTGCCGGAAGTTCAAAATTTTGCGCAACCACAAAGGTATATTGGGTTCCGATTTCGACATCATCTATCCAAACTTTTGTTTCTGAATGGGGATATTCTAAAGATAATACCAGCCTTTTACCATTCCAGTTTGCCGGAATTTGAATATCTTTTTGGTACCATGCCGCACCAGTGTAATGTTTGGCAGGTGTAAGCCAGAAAGGTATTTTCAGGTTACCTGGCTTACGGTATTTTTCTAACCGGGGATGAAAAAAGTACGAACTATCGTAAATGCTTCCGGTCCATTTTGTTTTAAGGGTAATATCATCGCCTTTTAAATTTTCGGCCATTGAGCCTGGCAGATTCACAGATTCGGGAAGAATAGTTGAATACCATTTTCCTTTTATGCCTTCATCTTTAGCATCAATTTTAAATCGCCATTTGCCTGCAAGTGAAATGCTTTGGGCATGTGTTTGTATGATGCTCAAAAATATAAAAGCAATGCCTATCAGCACTTTAAAAATTTGGTTAACCTGTATCTGCATAAAATTTTACGGTTTAATACCGTTGGTATTTGGTTAGGCTGTTAAAATAAAACAATATTGGCACGAAAGCATCCTGTAGCATCCTGCTCCGGTTTATTTTAAATAGTTATTCAGCTTATTGTTTTTTAATTTTTTAAGGCCTTCTACAACAGCAGCAGCATTTAACTTTGCGCCTGCTTCGTTGGTATGGGTATGGTCTTTTTCAGTAAAAAATGTTTTTACCTCAGTTGCACTTAAAGCGGCATATTTATCTTTAATAATCTGGTTTAATGGAATAAAATCTACTTTTTCTGCTTTTGCAACTTCTGCTGCCCATCCAGCATAACTATCTGTAGCTAAAACAACCGCATTATCTTTAACCGGATTTCGTGGAATAGACGAACATACAATCGCTGTTGCGCCTTTGGCTTTAATATCGTTAATAAATTTACGCAGGTACCAGCCATAGGTATAAACCACCTCCTTCTGTTTCTTAATCGGGTTATAAGTTTCTTTGCTCTCTGTACCAATACCTTTTATGGTACCACGGGCACGGGCAGTATCATCAAGCGGACTGCTATCGTTATGCCCAAATTGCATCATCACAAAATCTCCTTTTTTTACCTTTGTTAAAACAGCATCCCATAAGCCATTGGTTTGAAAGGTACGACTGCTGGTGCCACCGAGTGCATCGTTTTCAATATTGATTTTTTCGGTATTAAATAAGTCTCCGATAAAACTCCCCCAGCCCCATAAAGCACCATCGCCTTTGCCCTTTCCATTTTTAACGGTCGAATCGCCGATCAGGAATAAGGTAGGCTTCGCCCGCTGTTTTAAAATGATGCAGGAAGAAAAAATAATAAAAGTGGTTAAGAGAATTAGGTGTAGGTATGATTGAGTTGATTTCATGTTATTAAGTGGTTACACATATTTTAGTTTATTCAAACCTCGCAGGTTTTTAAAACCTACGAGGTTTCTCCTGACATCGGAATTCTGACCTCCGACTTCTAGTCTTTTAGATATTTTTTTAAATTACAGTCTTTTAATGCTTTAATGCCTTCTACAACCGATGCCGCATTAACTTTTGCACCTTCCAAATTGGTATGGGTATGGTCGCCAGGGAAATAAAGTTTCACCTTTTCAGGGCCCAGAGCATCGTATTTATCGGCTGTTATTTTATTCAGGTCTATAAAAAATGCATCTTCTTGTTTGGCAACTTCAGCAGCCCATTTACCAAAATCTTTATCGGCACGTTCCACTTTACCATCTTTAAAAATATTTCTCGGAATCATCGACAGTACAATCGGCGTAGCTCCTTTCGCTTTGGTTTCGCGCACAAATTTGCGGATATACCAGCCATAGGTGTGTACAGTTTCTACCTTTCCATCTGGCCAGGTTAATACTTTGGTTTCTTCACCAGTGCCTTTCAATACACCCCTTCTGCCCGCTTTTGTAGTATCAGGAACACTTCCATCGTTGTGCCCGAATTGCATGGTAACAAAATCGCCTGGTTTTAAGGTTTCCAATACTTTATCCCATCTGCCCTCTGATAGGAAAGTACGCGTGCTTCTTCCGGCCATGGCATTATTTTCTACATGGATTTTTGTGGTATCGAACAGTGAAGCGATCGGCGTTCCCCAGCCCCAGGTTTCTTTATTGGAATTGCGAACGGTAGAATCGCCAATGGTGTGCAGGGCGGGTTTATCGGTTTTAATAAATGCAGAAGCCAAAAATATTATGGAAAACGCTGCAAGTAGTTTTATGGGTGTTAATTTCATTATTATTAATGTTAATTATTTCTGAATATTATTTTCTGATTTAACAGCTTTAATTTATTCGATCTTGAAGCGACCTATCGTCATGCTGAATTTAGTTCAGCATCTTTGCAAAATAGACCCTGAAATAAATTCAGGGTGACGATCAACGTTATTTACTGATCACTTCTAATTTTACCGCAGCACCATCAAGCCCATCTGCCGAAGCCTTAACCTCGATGTTGCCAGGCGCATTACCCTTAATAAAAGCCATACAAACACCTTTATAAGCATGGCGTTGTGTAGCTTTATACATTTCATGACTGTTAATATTTCCATTATCAACAGCATCAATAACTCCACTACCTGTGATCGTGAATTTGATCAATTGATCGGCATTTGGGCAGATATTGCCATTTGCATCGTAAATTTTTGCCGTTACAAAAGCCACGTCATCCCAGGTATTGCCGATTTTGTTTTTATCAACTGAGAGTACAATTTTAGCTGGTACACCAGCAGTTTTAAGCTCTTCTGTTGTAACTACCTTACCTTTATTTTTACCTACTGCTTTAATACTGCCTTTTTCGAAAGTTACATCCCACAAACGTGGCGAATCATCAGCTGGCTTTGGTTTACTCCCTAACGATTTTTCGTTTAAAAAGAGTTCTACCTCTTCGCAATTGCTATAAACGGCAACTTTTGCATCATCATATGTATCAAAATCGGTAGGTGTCCAGTTGTTAATCCAGTCACCAGCACCTGCATTATCTTCTTTGCGCACAATGTGTACCACAGGTTGATCTGACCACCAGCTTTGGCGTTGCAAACTTTGCTGTTTCCAACTGCCAATCCTGTCAAATAATCCCTGGCCATTAGTAATTTGAGGCCAATCGGCTTCTCCAAGGTAATCAAAACCCGTCCACAGAAACTGGCCTGCCATAAAAGGATTATCGCGCAGGGCTAAATATTGTTGTATTACATGTGTATTTTCTGTACCGATTACTTTTAGATTCGGTTTTTGATTGTGCAGGGCCACCAACTCATTTTCGCGATAATTCTGGCCGACAACATCCATAGTTTCGGCAAAACCATTGGTATAAACCTTCGAATTGGCTGGTCGGAAAAGTGCCATTGTAACCGGACGGCTTGGATCGAGCTGATGAACTAGATCTTGCTGATCTTTATATTTTTTAAACCCTTCGGCGCTGTTTAAATCGTCATGAATTTCGTTTCCTACACTATAAATTACAATAGACGGGTGATTTCGATCGCGCATTACCATATCGCGGGTATCGCGTTCCCACCATTCGGTAAAAAATCTGTTGTAGCCTTTTTCTCCATTATTTTTTGCCGAATTCCAGGTATCAAAGGTTTCATCCATCACTAAAAAGCCCATGTGGTCGCACAGATCCAAAAACTCAGGGGCAACAGGATTATGTGCCGTTCTGATGGCATTAATGCCAACTTCCTTTAAACGTGCTAAGCGGAATTTCCATACACTTAAAGGTACTGCTGCGCCCACAGCACCACCATCATGATGTAAACATGCACCTTTTAACTTAAAATTTTTGCCATTTAACCAAAATCCAGTCGCCGCATCAAACCTGAAAGCCCTGATGCCAAACCTGTTCAATTGATCATCTACAACTTTTCCGTTAAGGGTTACTTTTGTTAAAGTTTGATAAAGATCGGGCGTTTCGAGGTTCCAAAGTTTCGGGTTTGCAACTACAATACTTTCTTCTACACTGGCATTTTTTCCAGGAGCAATTGTTTGTTTGCTTTGCGCCGTTTTAACAACCTTCCCTGTGGCATCCAGAACAGATGTTTCTACCATAACCTGCGCACTTTGACCAGATTCATTCAGCACGTTTGTTTTTACCTTAACTGTAGCCTTTTGAGCAGTAGCATCTGGCGTGGTAATGTAAACTCCCCAATCTGCAATATGAACGGCATCTGTTGCCACTAAACGCACATGCCTGTAAATTCCTGCGCCAGTATAATAACGCGATGCTGGTTGTACCGTATTATCAGCCTTAACCGCAATTACATTTGTTTTACCTTTACCAAAATTTAAATGCTTGCTTAAATCATAGCTGAAACTGATATAACCGTAAGGCCGTTTGCCCAAATAAAAGCCATTAATCCATACTTCGCTATTGGCCATTACGCCATCAAATTCTATCGTTACTTTCTTTTTTGCAAAACTTTCATCAAGATTGAAACTTTTACGGTACCAACCAATTCCCGAAGGTAAATAGCCTCCACCACGTGCCGTTAAATTTGCTTTATCGTAAGCACCTTCAATGCTCCAATCGTGCGGAACATTCAATTTTCTCCATTTTGACTGATCGAAGTCAGACTTTTCTGCACCCTGGGCATCTCCAAGATTAAAAGCCCAATCCTGATCGAAAGGCGTAATTATTCTTGCTTGTTCTTTTACTGTTTGTGCAAATACAACAGTAAAGTTTAGTAATATGATAAAAGAAAGGATATAAAACCGGTATATTTTCATAATGTGCTATAGAATCATTTATTTTTTAGGCTCTATTAATATAATGCGTGGTTTAGGGGCCTTTTTCATTCCGAAACCGAAATAAAAGCCAGTATGTGGCGGTTGGTTATAGCCATCATTTTGCCAGGCAATGCTTAAACGGTACTGCGGATCGTGCATTAAGGTATAATTGCGGTGCGTTGTGGGGATGGTTGTGGAATAAATCCTCAAGCTCTGGTTATCATACGATCTTAAAATCAACTCTTCGCGCCAATCGCCAAAAATATCAGCACTTAAGGCCGGCGTAGATTTGGTTCCATTGTTAGCAACTGCACCATCTGCTGTAAAAAGCCGTCCGCCATTATACTTGTCAATATGGTTGCCATCTAAAAGTTCTCTTGATAAATCGCCATCCCAGTAGATTAAGAAATTAGTAGATCGTGGTTGATTGCCGATCCTGCTCCCTTTAATATCATATAATCCGTTCGATCCCGACCACCACATTTGTGCGCCCAAGCGGGTATTATCAATGTTATCGGCCACTCCCCTGCCAACATCTTCATCCTGCGATCCTTTCCATAATATTTCTCCTGTTCTGGCATCGTAAACAGCAGCACCTGGGCCTTTAGTTCCTTCTTCTATTTCATGTACGCCAAAAACCTCCAAACCAGGGTGTTCAGGGTCGAGATCGGAAACATGAATGGCATCGCCATGCCGTAAGCCTGTGGTATACAACCCCTTTCCATTATCATCTACACACATCGAACCGTAAATAATTTCATCTTTACCATCCTCATCTACATCTGCAACGGTGAGGTTATGATTTCCCTGACCAGAAAATGGGTTTTTACCATCTTTACTATCAAATACCCAACGCGAAGTTAATTTACCCTTCCGCCAATCCCAGGCGGCTAAAACCGTTCTGCCATAATAACCCCTGCACATCACAACACTTGGGTGTACACCATCTAAATAAGCTACACAGGCATTAAATCGATCAACCCGGTTACCTGTATTGTCGTTTTTACCATTACCACCTTTGCCACCCCAAGCCCCAATATCACCACGGGCCGGAATATAATCGGCAGTAGCCAAAGCCTCACCGGTTTTACCGCTGAATACGGTTAAAAATTCAGGGCCATCTAATATTTTACCGTTCTGGTTGCGCCAGTCTTTAGTCGAATCGCCAATTACTTTCCCTTTACCATCTACAGTTCCATCAGCGGTTTTGCATACCATTTCGGCTATGCCATCGCCATCCAGATCGTACACCATAAACTGGGTATAATGTGCCCCTTCGCGAATGTTTTTGCCTAAATTAATTTCCCATAAAAAAGTTCCGTCCAGTTTATAGGCCTGAAAAATCGGGGGGTCGGTTAATCCGTTTGAGGAGTTATCTCTCCCGCGCCCGGTTTGGTGCAATACTATCTCATATTCACCATCTCCATCCAAATCACCCACAGAAGCATCATTAGGGGTATAACCTGCAGGAGTTTTTAAAGGAATAGTTAAATATTGCTCAATTGGCGATTTGGCAGCCAATGTAAAGCTTTTACTGGCTTCTAATTCGTGACCGTTTAAAATTGGTTTTACAAAATAACTGTTCTGAAGGTCAAATTTAACTCCTCTATCTATAAAATTGGTGCTTTCGGAGATCGGCTCGCGATTGAGTTTAACCGCAGCTCCATTTCCGGTTTTGCGGTATAGGTTAAAGGCAATATCATCAGGATCGGTACCCAGCATACGCCATCCTATATAAACAGAATCGGTATTTTGGCGTATGGCAACCAGGCCCCTGCCCAACTTTTCCATTTGCCGTTGGGCGAAAAGCGGAGCCGACACAAAAAAGCTTACGATAAAACATAAAATGACGATGGTTTTGGTTTTCATAACTTATATCGCCTCTTAATTAAGTAATATTGTTGATTTATCATTCGGGTGATTATTGTACTTTATATGCAGCTTTGGCCGATACAGCCACGCCTTTATCGGTAATTCCATCAGCTTTTATTATAATATTGGTTTTATTGTCGCCATTAAAATAGGTGATGGTTGCCATGCCATTCTCGTTGGTTTTTACCGATGGCGCCCAAAAAACCGTGGTACGCAAATCTTTATTCTGTGTAGCCGGACTATTGTAATTAGGCGCATAAAAAGTTCTGGCCGTGTAGTAACCATTTAAATTAATGTTAAGCAAATCTAAATTCGATCCGCGGAGTGCTTCATCTTTTAAATTTAGGCTGATCACATAAACATCTTTCGCTTCGCTGTTAACCAAATGCCTTACAGTAAGCTGATTGATCTGATCCATAGTTAAACTGTAATAATCAAGTCGCTCAAAAAGGTCTTCCCTGTTATTGATCAAAATGCGCGGTCTTACTTTTTTACCGTTCGATAAAAAAGCAACTCCTTCACCACCTGTACTGTCCAAATCATCTATAGTTTGCGCTCCGTTGGCTTTTGTTAATAAAAAATGTTCCAATCCCTTATAAGAATAATCTGCAGCTGTAATGTTAAAAACCTGGTCGGGATAGCCGAAAGTTGATAAGGTTTCGTTAAATAACAATAATTTTTTGCCTGCATTTGCCTTTATTTCGATATCATTTAAAGAAATTGAATCACCAAACTTAAACTTACGGTTGTAATCCATACGTTTACCAATTTCAGCATTTAACGTATTCGGAATCCCGGCATCAATCTCCTTTAGCAAACTAATATTTAAGGGTTTAATTAAGGTATCAATCTGCAACCAGCCTCCTTTTTTGCCTTTATCATCTTTAGAAGATATTTTTACCGCCTGGTTGCCGTACCAGCTTAACCCATCTAAAAAATAGTGGCCTTCCTGATCAGTTTTTGTGGTATAAAGTTTATTTCCCATAAAATTAGATCCAAATAGGGTAATATTCATGTTCGGAAGCGGTTTATTACCTAATTTTTCACGCACCAAGCCTTTTATGGTTATACCCGGCTCTGGCAGATAACTGATTTTTATTGTTGAATCGGCCAGCTTTTTCCATAGGTAATCTCTCCAGCCCTGGGTGAGTAGTAATAGATCAAGCTGCTTTAAGCGCGATGGATTTTTAAGATCAAAATACTGTGCAGCATTTTTGATTTCTCCTTTTATTTCTGATTGCAACAAGAGGTAGGAGATGATATCATTTCCATCATCAGGCACAAGCCCATCTACAGCAGCCAGTGAAAATGATGTTTTGGCTGGTTGCCCTAAAAAATTTGTTGCTTTTACCTGGATTATAACTTTTTCGCGTGGCTTATAAACTGCTTTGCCGGGCGTGAGCAGAAGATTTACTTTGTTTTCATCCTGTATAAAAATCAATCTTTCGCAGTTTGGCCTTCCAGCCTCATCCAGCAGTGTAATGATAGAAATACCACTCGGGAAGCCCTTTGTGGGTATTGAAACCGATACTAAAGCTTTACTCAGCTTTACAGCACCAGAGTAAATATTGTCGCCCGCATGTTTAATCACCACTGAAATGGTTTTATCTTTCAATTCGTTAAAACTAGGTCCATTCGCTGCAATTGTAGCTTTAATGGTCAGAGAATCTGATGTTACATGAAGCGAAAGTCCTTTTTGAAGAATTAAAGGCATATTTGAAGAGAATTTTTCTTTGCCATAAGCGCCTTCAACCCGATATTTCTCGCCCGCCTTAGGGGTAAAAGCAAAAATACCCATACCTGCTTCAGTACTCTGAAAAGTGGTTACCGTATCTCCTTTTGATGAAATGATACTCCCTGTGGCTTTTACACCATTACCGGCATCATCATTTGTTTTAAAGGCAACAATACTGGATAAACCTTCAACCAAAGAGCCTCCCTCAGGAAAAAAAGCAATCGACTTTTTAAGTGCATTGCCATCAGTTTTATTTGCAGGATTACGGGTAAAGTACGAAGCATTTTCGATGATGTTGTTGCTGATGTGGATCCGTTTTTGGAACACAAAATCATCTCCAAAATTCCGCATCCAGTTCGTATAAGCCCGAATGGCATACCAGCCCGATGGAATGGAATCTTTTAATTTAAAATCGCCCTTGCCAAGTCCGCCATTTAAACGGATCATTTTTCGATCTATAATTTCTGATTTTGGAGAAAGCAACTCTACATACAAATTATTGCTGGTAGCTGTTAAACTGCTGCTTTTTCCGTTTACCAGGTAGGCACTGAACCAAATATCTTCACCGGTACTGTAATAACCGCGATCTACCTGCAGGTAAGACTTTTCAAAAAAAAGCTTAATTGATTTCTGACTGCCACTAACCGGTTCTGCTTTTTGCTGAGCCAAACTGCAAAATGTTATTGCACTTAAAATACCCAGCAAAGTATATTTTTTTAGGTTCATATGTTTTTATCAATCATGTAAACAGAAATTTTGCCCACAAATGATCTACAAAAAAACATAGTCAATACCAGGTTGGCGTAAAAGAGGCTCATTATGTGTAATTGGTTAGCAAATCTCAATTATTGGCCAGATAGCAATAATTAATTGATTCATGTCGAATGTAAAGAGTATATTTTTAATGGGCATCCTGTAGTATCCTGCTTTTTTATGATGACAATATGTTACAAGAAAGATTTTAAAGGTTTAGTAAAAATTAATTTTAAACAGCAACTAAAAAGTTACTTTACTAAACCCTTTTACTACCTAAGTAAAACTTAAGCCCATTTATACCATTTCCTGCCATGCTAAGATTGTAGAATTTACCAACAAACTGAAAGATTGATAAAAAAATAAATGTTTACATGACGTTTATTATTTTAAATATTTTACTTTTACCAATAGAATCTTCCAAATATTAAACCGTATGAAATTAAATTACCCTGTAAAAAGTGTGTTCTATGCCTGTGCAACATGTTTTTTAGCTGGCATCGGATATACATCTGAAGTGCAGGCCCAGGCCACAAAGGTGATTAAAGTTAAAACAGACCAGGTTATTGCCAAAGTACAACCCAACATGTGGGGTGTTTTTTTTGAAGACATTAACTTTGGCGCAGATGGCGGTATTTATGCTGAATTAATCAAAAACCGATCATTCGAATTTGCGAAACCTTTAATGGGCTGGACAATTCAACGTAAAAAACCACAGGAAGGCGAAGTATTGGTGGTAAACCGTAAAGAGGTAAATACTGCCAACCCCAGATATTTACAGGTAAAAAAACAAACTGACGATTTCGAACTCATCAACGAAGGCTTCAAAGGCATAGGCGTAAAAAAAGGTTTGCGCTACGATTTTTCGGTTATGTACCGCCAATCTCAGCCCGGAGTGAAATTTCTGCTGTTGTTAAAGGATGGAAATAATAAAATTATCGGACAAGGAAATTTAACACCCGACCAAACGGGTAGCGACTGGAAAAAGCAATCAGCCAGTTTTACAGCAACTGAAACTGATCCAAAAGCGAAATTCTCCATATTATTTCAAGGCAATGGAAACATCGATCTGGATATGATTTCACTTTTTCCTGGCGATACCTGGAAAAATCGTCCGCAAGGATTAAGGGCCGATATGGTGCAGTTACTGGCCGACATGAAACCTGGTTTTATCCGTTTCCCTGGCGGCTGTATTGTAGAAGGAACCGATTTGGCCAACCGCTACCAATGGAAAAAAACCATTGGCCCAATTGAAAACAGGCAGTTGATTATGAACCGCTGGAATACCGAATTTGCGCACCGGCCTGCGCCGGATTATTACCAGAGTTTTGGTTTGGGCTTTTTTGAATACTTTCAACTTGCAGAAGATATTGGTTCGGATGCTTTACCAATATTAAATTGCGGCATGGCCTGCCAGTTTAATTCGGCTGAAGTAGCCTCGCTTGATGAACTCGATCCATACGTGCAGGATGCTTTAGATCTGATTGAATTTGCCAATGGCGATATAACAACGAAATGGGGGAAAATGCGTGCAGATTTAGGCCATCCCAAACCCTTTAATTTAAAAATGATGGGGGTTGGCAACGAAAACTGGGGGCCACAATACCTGGAAAGAGTAGCCATTTTCACTAAAGCAATAAAGGCCAAATATCCCAATTTTAAACTCATCAACAGTTCAGGTACCGATCCTGAAGGTGATCGTTTTAATTTATTAAACACCACTTTGAGAAATAACAACGCCGATTTTATTGATGAGCATTATTACCGCCCAGCTGATTGGTTTTTAAAAAATGCCGGCCGCTACGATAACTATCCAAGAAATGGAACCAAGATTTTTGTTGGTGAATATGCCGTACACGCAGATAAAAATTTTGTTGGCAGCAATAGGAACAACTGGCAAAGTGCCCTGGCTTCGGCCTCATTAATGACAGGCTTGGAGCGCAATGCCGATGTAGTACAAATGGCCTCATACGCCCCTCTTTTTGCTCATATTGATGCCTGGCAATGGGCCCCGGATATGATTTGGGTTGATAACCTGAAATCGTATGGCACACCGGATTATTATGTACAGAAACAATTTTCTACCAATAAAGGAACCGATGTAATACCAATTACACTTGATGAAAAAAATATTATCGGCCAGGATGGACTTTATGCTTCTGCAGTAACCGATCAGCACAAAAAAGAACTCATTATTAAAATTGCCAATAATGCCGATCAGGTGCAAAACATAGATTTTGATCTTGAAGGGAAAATAAAGCTAAAAAGTAAAGCCATAACGGAGGAAATTGCCAGCAATAACCTTAACCAGCTAAATTCTTTCGAAAATCCGGAAGCAGTAAGCCCGCAAAAAAGCTCCATAAACTTAAAAGGCAAAAAACTGAGCATTGCTTTAAAGCCTTATTCTTTTAACGTTATCAAAATTCCATTTAATCAATAGATTTAACGAAATCATGATGAAAAAACTGCTATTATCTGCCGCTTTGTTCTGCAGTTCTATTTTAGTGCACGCACAAAACGAAACGCAATTAACCATTAAACCTGCGGGCGATCAAATTGTGAGCAAACACATTTATGGTCACTTTTCTGAGCATTTGGGCCGTTGTATTTATGATGGTTTTTGGGTGGGCGAAAATTCGGCTATCCCTAATAAAGGAAGAATAAGGTTGGATATTGTAGAAGCCTTAAAAAAGATTAAAGTGCCAAACCTCCGCTGGCCGGGAGGTTGCTTTGCCGATGAATACCATTGGCGGGATGGCATAGGGCCGAGAAACCAACGGCCGAAAATGGTAAATACCAATTGGGGCGGCGTAACGGAAGACAATAGCTTTGGTACACACGAATTTTTGGATTTATGCCAGATGCTTGATTGTGAACCTTATATAGCGGGCAATGTGGGCAGCGGAACTGTTGAAGAAATGGCTAAATGGGTAGAATACCTGAATTTTGATGGGGTAAGCCCCATGACGGCTATCCGCAGCCAAAATGGAAGAGAAAAACCATGGAAAGTGTCTTTCTGGGGTGTTGGTAATGAAAGTTGGGGTTGCGGAGGAAATATGACACCTGCTTATTATTCTGATTTGTACCGTAGATATGCTACATATGCCCGAAACTACCCTGGTGCACCGTTAAAAAGGATTGCCAGTGGCGCAAACTCTTTCGATTACAACTGGACGGAAACCTGTATGAAAAACATTGGTAACCAGATGTGGGGATTAACGCTTCACTATTATACTATCCCTACCGGAAATTGGGGAACAAAAGGATCTGCAACGAAATTTGATGAAGCACAATACTTTTCGACCATGAAAAACTGTTTAAAAATGGAAGAACTGGTTAGCAAACACGCCGCAATTATGGATAAATACGACCCTAAAAAGAAGGTGGCTTTAGTGGTTGATGAATGGGGAATCTGGACGGATGTGGAACCAGGCACAAACCCGGGTTTTTTATACCAGCAAAACAGTTTGCGCGATGCTTTAATTGCAGGTACCACCTTAAATATTTTCAATAACCACTCCGATCGTGTTAAAATGGCCAATTTGGCACAAACCGTTAATGTTTTACAGTCATTAATCTTGACCGAAAAAGATAAAATGATCCTTACCCCTACTTATCATGTTTTCGACCTGTATAAAGTGCACCAGGATGCCAAATATTTACCGATAACTTTCACCAGTCCTGATTATATGGTGGGCGGTCAAAAAATCCCGGCCTTAAATATATCCGCTTCACAGGATGCTATGGGCGCAATCCACATTTCATTGGTAAATCTGGATCCAAACAAAAAAATTGCCTTAAACACTGTTTTAGAGGGCTTAAAATGGACTTCGGTTACCGGACAGATTTTAACTTCAGCTAAACTTACTGATGTAAACACATTCAACGATTTGAACAAGGTACACAATGCAAAATTTAACGGTGCAAAAAAATCAGGTAATGCACTAAGAGTAGAATTACCCGCTCAATCTGTTGTTGTTCTCGAATTAAAATAGCCTCATGAAATACAAAATCACCAGTGTTATCCTTTTTTTACTTTCAGCCACCCAGGTATTAAAAGGGCAAACAAAATACGACATTCAAAGTCCGGATAAAGAATTGAGCGTTTCTGTCTTTTTAAAAGATAAACAGGTTTTTTACACCATAAACAGAAAAAATGAACCTGTTTTGGCAAATTCTGCAATGGGTTTAATACGTGAGGATACAGATTTTGCTAAAAATTTATCTGTAGTATCTGTTTCAAAAAACGAGGTAATAACAGATAACTATACCTTAAAAAATGGCAAGAGGCTTAAAAATGAATACTTGGCCAATAAAAGGGTTTTTCACCTGAAAAATGCAAACTCAAAAAAAATGGATGTGATTTTTCAAGTCTCAAATGATGGTATTGCTTTTCGTTACTATTTCCCCGATGCAGATACGCAACTTAAAAAAATTACGGAAGAAAGAACAGCCTTCCATTTTTTTCCAAGTACTAAAGCGTGGATGCAACCCATGTCTGTAGCTAAAACCAGCTGGGAAAGTACCAACCCATCTTATGAAGAATATTATCAAAAAGAAATCAGCGTGGGCACACCTGCACCAACAGCAGCAGGATGGGTTTATCCGGCATTATTTAACTATAAAGATACCTGGCTATTGCTTACTGAAGTGGGTTTAGATGGCAGTTACTGCGCAACCCGAATACAGCAAAACTCGCCAGGAGGAAATTATCAGGTCGGTTTTCCAGATGCCAGAGAAGTTTTTACCAATCAAAATGTAAATCCACAATCGGCATTGCCATGGTATACACCTTGGCGTGTAATTGCAGTAGGAAACCTGAAAAAAATTACCGAATCTACTTTAGGTACAGATTTAGCTGCTCCTGCAAAAGCCGATATCAATCCAGATCTTTTTCAATTGGGTAAAGCTTCGTGGAGCTGGATTATGTTAAAAGACAATTCAATAACTTACGATATCCAGAAGAAATACATCGACTTTGCAGCAGACATGAGATGGGAATACTGCCTGATTGATGTGGATTGGGACACCAAAATCGGATACGAAAAGATGCAGCAACTGGCCGATTATGCAAAATCAAAAAACGTAGGCTTATTGCTTTGGTACAACTCGGCCGGAGATTGGAATACTGTAAAATACACGCCAAAGAATAAATTAACCACCCACGAAAACCGCTTAAAAGAATTTGCTTTATTGCAAAAAATGGGCATTAAAGGGATCAAGGTCGATTTTTTTGGTGGTGATGGACAATCGATGATCCGTTATTACCTGGAGATTTTCGATGATGCGGCAAAATTTGGTTTAAGTGTAAACTGTCATGGTGCAACCTTGCCCCGCGGATGGCAACGTACCTACCCGAATTTGGTTACGATGGAATCAATCAAAGGCATGGAATTTATCACTTTCGATCAGAATAATGCCAATGAGGAGCCATTACATGCCACAACCATTCCATTTACGAGGAATATCTTCGATCCGATGGATTTCACACCAATGAATTTATCTGTAATCCCAAAAATTAAACGGAAAACAACCCATGCATTCGAATTGGCCCTGCCAGTAATTTTTCAGTCAGGTGTTCAGCATTTGGCCGAATCTCCTGATGGAATGGCTACAGTACCTGCGTATGTAAAATCCTATTTGCAAAACTTTCCTTCCAGCTGGGACGATACCAAACTTATTGACGGATACCCAGGTAAATTTGTTGTAATGGCGCGCAAGGCAGGCTCAAAATGGTATATAGCAGGGATAAATGGTGAAGGTAATGGCAAAACGGTTCAGATTGATTTATCTAAATTTAACGGTAAAAAAGCTACAATGATCACTGATGGGGAAGCAGATTTTTCATTCAGTCAAAAAGAAATCCGCAGTAAAAACCAGGCGTTTAATATGAAAGCTTTTGGCGGCTTTGTAATTGTTGTAGAACAATAAAGAATATGAAAAAACTAATATACCTGTCCTTATTATTGCTGTCAGTAATTTTAAATACGCAGGCGCAATCAAAAAAAGAAATTTATCTTTTTGCCTATTTTAAAGGCAATGGAGAAGATGGCTTGCACCTTGCCTATAGTACCGACGCCTATAAATGGGCAGCCCTTAAAAATGATCAATCCTTTCTTACCCCTACCGTAAGCAATGATAAACTGATGCGAGATCCTTGTATTATCCGCGGGGCCGATGGCTTGTTTCACATGGTGTGGACGGTTAGCTGGAAAGATAAAGGAATCGGTTACGCCAGCTCAACAGATTTAATCCATTGGAACGAACAGCAGTTTTTACCTGTTATGGCGAAAGAAGATGGTGCAAGAAATACCTGGGCTCCTGAAATTACCTACGATAACAGTACCAAAACCTATATGATTTATTGGGCCACAACCATTAAAGATAAATTTAATGAAACAGCTTCAACTGAAGAAAGTGGATACAATCACCGGATGTATTATGTTACCACAAAAGATTTTAAAACCTTTTCGGAAACAAAATTACTTTACGATCCGGGCTTTAATGTAATTGATGCCACGATTGTAAAAGAGGGTAAACAGTTTATCATGTTTTTAAAAGATGAAACCCGCGAGCCAGCACAAAAGAACATAAAAATGGCACATGCCGATCAGTTAACTGGTCCATACAGCAAAGCAGGGAATCCAATTACCGGAAATTACTGGGCCGAAGGACCAACCACATTAAAAGTAGGTAACAATTGGTTGGTATATTTTGATAAATACCGAGACCATAAATATGGAGCGATACAATCTACAGATTTAAAAAGCTGGAGTGATGTTTCTGATAAAATCTCATTACCCAAAGGTTTAAGACACGGTACCATTTTAAAAATTAAAGAAAAAGAACTTAAAACCTTGCTAAGTCAATAATATGTTCAAAAATTTCAAATTATACGGATCGGTTTTAGTGCTTTCTGTTGCCCAGCTTGTGGCAAAAGCACAAGAGAAAATAATTGTTTCAAAAGGCAATCCCATTATTACCGATAAATACACGGCTGATCCTGCTGCCTACGTTTATGGCGATTCGGTTTATTTATATACCGGACACGATGTGGCACCGGCACCAAAAAATAACTACGAAATGCACGAGTGGTTGTGTTACGCTTCAGCAGATATGATTACCTGGAAAGAACATAAATCGCCACTGAATGCAAAAGATTTTAGCTGGGCAAAAGATGATGCATGGGCTTCGCAGGTGATTGAAAGGGATGGTAAATTTTATTGGTATGTGGCCATTACGCATGGAAGTATCCACGGCAAATCTATTGGTGTGGCAGTAGCAGATAACCCAAGGGGACCATTTAAAGATGCTCTAGGAAAAGCTTTGATTACCAACGACATGACCACTGCCGTGAAGATAACCTGGGATGATATTGACCCGACGGTTATTATCGATGATGATGGACAGGCTTATTTATTTTGGGGCAATCAACAATGTTATTATGCCAGGTTGAAAAAAAACATGATTGAACTGGATGGCCCGATTCAAAAGGTGAATCTACCTGAATTTACAGAAGCTCCCTGGATACATAAACGGAAAGGTTGGTATTATCTATCCTATGCCTCGCAATTTCCAGAGAAGATTGTATATGCCATGAGCAAAAATATTAACGGTCCTTGGGAATATAAAGGTATTTTGAATGAAATTGCCGGAAATTCAAATACCAACCACCAATCGATTATTGATTTCAAAGGTAAATCGTATTTTATTTACCACAATGGCGCAATTAACAACGATGGTGGAAGTTATAGGCGTTCAGTTTGCATCGATTACTTAAATTACAATACCGATGGAACGATGAAACGTGTAGTGATGACGTCTGAAGGTGTTAAAAAAGCAAAGTAATATACTATTTATTATTTCCGTGGTTTGTGTACTCACAAACCACTTACCTCAGGCGTACGTCTTGCTGTACTTGCTTCAGCATCTTCAGTACCAATAACAATACTTTATAAAATAGATTCTGAAACATGTTCAGGAGGACGGATAAACATATACAACTCCGTGGTCTGTGTCCTCACAGACCACTCATCTCAATCATACGTCTTGCTGAAATCGTTTCAGCATCTTCAGTACCAATAACAATACGCTATCAAATAGATCCTGAAACAAGTTCAGGAGGACGAATATACGTTAATGCAATCCCGTGGCCTGTGTCCTCACAGACCACTAATCTCAGTCGTACGTCTTGCTGAACTCGTTTCAGCATCTTCAATACCAATAACAATACCTTATCAAATAGATCCTGAAACAAGTTCAGGAGGACGAATATACGTTAATGCAATCCCGTGGTCTGTGTCCTCACAGACCACCAAGCAAATAACTTAAACACTTCTTGCTGAAATCGTTTCAGCATCCTTAGCACCAATAACAATACTTTATTCACCCACACAATTAGCTTATCTCACCAACCTCACCTCGTATATGTTTGCAATTGCCGATCCCCGATCGGCTACGAATTTCACTTCCAAATCAGTAGTTAAAAGTTCTTTTGAAATTTGATATTCTTGAGTGTAAAATTCATCTCCCTTACTTCCATCTAACTTTACATTACCTATTATGCTACCGTTGATCAAAATAGAAAAACTCCTATTCTTTTCCTTTCCGTAATAAGTTATACTGAGCTTATTTGCAGATAAATCATTATTTTTAAGTACATAACTAAACCATGCTTTACCATTTCTAAAATGCCTCTCCCGGTAGGTTCCGTTATCGGTTTGTTCGCCCTTAAAATTATGATCAGATTCAGGTTGCTGCTCGCCTGGGTTAACCATATCTACTGTTTGTTGTTCAATCTTTAATTGTTTTTCTTCAGCAATTTTAATCGCATTTGCGCGCTCTGACAATGCCTCAGCACTACTATACGGAAAATAAACCACATAGCGTTTATCAGACAAAGTGTAAAAAGGAACTAACTTTAAAGATTTGTATTTTGGTTGATAAATCGCATTTTGAGCGTTGAAAGTTAAACTCTTTTTATCGGTTAGGATTATTTCGCTTTCCAAGGCATTTTTAGTTCCGGTAACCAGTGGCGCATCGCTGATTGGGAATAAAGCACCAGAAGCAATATGCCCCATTCTACTGCCGTCGGCTGTTAAATTGGGCTGATTTAAAGTATCTATAGAAGCCGCAAGTACAATCGGTCCGTGGAGAAAGGCCACCCAATCAGAGCCATCGGGCATAAACTCGGTAGTGGTATGCATCGGTAGCGAAATATTTAGCACATCGCCTGTAGCCCAAACACGGTCGATACTTGCATATCCATTTGCTTCACTTTTAGCATTTACTTTTTTCCCGTTCACCGAAAATGTCATTTTTCCTTGCGCTAGCCAGCCAGGCTGGCGGATATGCAGCGCAAAACGCTGTTTGTTTTTCAACTGAAGTTTAACCGTACTATTCTCAGCATCTGGAAAAAGTGTTTGCTGTGTAAGTTTGATGCTTTTTTCTGTCCAATTTAAAGTTGAAGGAATAAAAAGGTTTATATATAAATCGTTTTTATTGTGTGCGTAAATCAATTCTCCATATTTGCCATGATTTTCCAATCCCGAGCCAACACAACACCAAAAACTTTCCTGCGGACTTGAATAGGTTCGGTAATGCCCCGGACGCATGGGCGTAAAATACACAAAACCACCTTCAGGCCTTTGCGACGAAAGGATATGATTATAAAGTGTACGTTCGTAATAATCGAGATAGGCGTTAGAAGGATCAGCCAAAAACAACTGTTTGGTTAGCTTCAACATATTGTAAGAATTGCAGGTCTCCGGGCCCTCACGCGATTCAATCATCGAAGAAAAGTTATTGGCCGGGTGAAAATGTTCCCTCACACTGTTTCCACCAATGGCAACTGTACGGTGCTCTACTACGGTTTTCCAAAAGAAAGCTGCAGCGTCCGCCCAGTCGGTATTTTTACTTTGCAAAGCAATTTCCTCAAAACCAATTACCTTAGGAATTTGTGTATTTGCATGCAAGCCATTTAAGGCATCAGTATTTTTTAGCAACGGATTTAGGATAGATTGGTCCGAAAACTGTTTTGCTAGTTTAAGATATTTTTGATCACCCGTTATCGCATAAACATGTGCAAAAGTTTCATTTAAGCCTCCATGCTCGCTTTTTAACAATTCTTGTACTTGCTGATCAGATAAGTTTGAAACCAGATCTAAACACCAATCCGTTAATTTAATGAGCATCTGCTTTGCCTTTGCATTGCCCGCAACCGCATAAGCATCGTAAAGGCCAGCGTAAATTTTATGGATGTTGTACAAAGGAACCCATTTTCCATTTAAAGAGAAACTTGATGATTTTATATTTCCAGCTTTGATCTCCTTCCACATTTCTTTCCCCCCTGGAATGCCCGCTAAATAACCATCGCCATTTTTTAGTTGACACTTCTCCAGTTCAGCTATCATATACGCTAACCGTTCCTTCACCCTGGCATCGCCAGTTGAAGCATACATTAAAGCCAAAGCCGATAAATAGTGCCCGCCAATGTGTCCATCCAACCCGGTATTTTCCCAATTGCCATAAGATGTGGCTTTCGGCTGAAGCCCTGCCTCTCTTAAATAAGGAGCTAAAAGCCGATCCGGATTTAAAGCAAGCATGTATTTTTTATCCGTTTCCTGAGCAAGCTTAAATGGTCCATCGAGCAGCCTTATTTCTGTTAAACTGAAGGGCTGCAGGTTGTTTTGTGCAAAGGCCGTTGAGTAAAAAGCGATAAATACGACAGCAGTAATTATTTTTTTCATCTTATTTAAATTGGCAATAAAAACGGGTACTATAGAATTTATGTTTTTTGAATGCTAAATGTGTTATTTCTGGTAAACAGGATAGTTAGCCATAAACTACTTGTTAGATTTTTTATGACTAAGTTTTTTTGCCGTTACTTCTATCTGCTTTAGAAAATCCTTTTCTACCACCGAAAGCTCGTTTTTTGTTTTTTCTTTGTATTTCTCATATTCATCATTTGCTTTTTTTAGAGCTTGCTGGTGACTTACAGTCCCTTTATTTTTTAAAACATCGTTTCCTGTCATTCTAATAAAGTCATCTAAGCGCTCATCCAGTCATTCATATACATAGGTCTTCGATTCAATGCCTGTAATTCTGCAAGCTCTAAATAGGCCGTAACCATTCTATTAAGTACATTTAGTTCATCTGTATTTAAATAGTTCTTGGCAATTTCTGTTTCTTGTTTTGTTGGGTTAACTCCTTTAATGTTTGTCAACCCAAGATTTGGTTTCATGTAATCAATGCGTTGATAGATAATCTCAGCTGCTGTATGTCCATGTGCGGCCCAATGCATTTTATTTTGAACAGTTTGGAAAAACTGGACTGATATTTCCAGTTTAGGATCATAATCAATACTTGTAGCATAAATATCGAGTACTTTTCTCCAAAATATTTTCTCCGAAGAACGGATGTCGCGAATACGGGTTAATAATTCATCAAAATAATTTCCACCACTTTCCTGCTTCAATAAATCATCATTCATTGTAAAACCTTTTACAATGTACTCCCGTAATCGGACAGTTGCCCATTGACGAAATTTTGTTCCCTGCAAACTTTTTACCCGATAACCTACAGAAATAATCACATCAAGATTATAGTAATTTGTTGGTTTGGTAGAAAAATCGGAAATTCCGATTTTTCTCATAGATTCGTCGATTTTTAGCTCATTCTCATTATAGATATTTAATATATGCTCATTTATGGTAGAGCGCGACTTTTGAAATAATGTAGACATCTGCTCAATAGTTAACCAAACCGTTTCATCTTCTAATCGGGTTCCTATTTTTGTTGTTCCGTCTTCTGTTTGATATATAATAATTTTGGTTTCTTCCATTATTAACTTTTACCTTAAGTATTTAATCAGATTTTATTGGTTAAAGTTAAGTTATTAACTTTAGTTGCAACTAAACCACCATTCAATCATTATTTAACTGCAAAGCCGAAGTTTTGTATACTAAATTTGAAATTGGAAATCCTCCATAAAACCTAATATTACCAGGTAAGTTTAGCATTATGCTTATGCTAATTCCCATCAGGTTTTACTACACTACTTTTAGGGCTCTCCGGCCAATGCCAGTTGGAAGGGTTATCAGGTTTTGCAGGATCAAATTTTGGCAAATCATCTACCAAATATTTTGCAATGCCCAATTTTTGCTCCTTAATGCCTAAAATGATGCATTGAGCGATTTCATAGGCACCGTAAGGATTAAAGTGCGTATTATCGGCCAATGCCTTATCCTGACCGGGATAACTGTTGGCTGGATAGTGAACAAATGCTTTTTTTGATGGTTCTTCGCCTAAAGCATTAAAAAGTGTCGATGTCATGGCGTTCAAGTCAATAATCGCAACTTTCTCTTCAGCGGCTACCTTGCGCGCTGCCTCAGGAAAATCCCCTAAAGAATTTACAATTTTCCCGTCAGCACCGAACGATCTTCTGCTTGTTGAAGTAACCACAACCGGGATTCCACCCTTTTTCTTCACTTCTGAAATATAGGTTTTTAACCTTTCTGTATACGATTTGTAAGCACCATCATTTGGACCTTTATCCTTTTGATCGTTATGCCCGAATTCTATAAACAGGTAATCTCCAGGCTTCATTACACTTAAAATCTTTGCTAAGCGTTTACTCCCCAAAAACGAACCAAGTGTTAAGCCCGATTCGGCATGATTGGCGATGGCAACTCCAGGTTTAAAAAAACGTGGAATCATTTGTCCCCACGATGCCCAGGGTTCATCATCCTGGTTTACCACAGTTGAATTTCCGGCCAGAAAAACAGTAACCTCATCTTCAACTTTTGTAATATCGAGTGCTTGTAATGCAGTTTGATGATCAAATTCCAGTGTAAGTTTATCATCCCAGTCGAGTTTACTGAGTTCACGAGGTTTTAGCGAAACCACTTGCCCGTCGTTAATGTGTTTATCTTTAACGTTTACAATAAAAGTTTTTGTTACCGATTGGCCAGCAGCGGTTGTTACATTCTCAAGCATCAATCTTCTTGATTCGGCCTTTACCGTGCTTAATGCACCTGTTTTTGGATCGCCAAAAGTTACCGTGATTTTATAATTGCCTTCGGGAACTGCTACCGAGAAATAAAATGGCTGATTACTTTTTACCAAATCCGATGTTAAAGAATTCTTTCCCCCGCGGTCAATCCCCTCCACTTTCGAGTCAAAATCAAAACCATAGCCTTTTTCTTTGGTGTAAGCATCGGTAGGTAAAACTTGCGTATATCCCTTGGCAACCTTTCCAGGTCCGAAATCAAATTTATAACCTGTTTTTTGCTGTGCCTGTACTAAATTGGCCATTAAACCAAGAAAAATAAATGGTTTAATAAACTTTTGAATGCTCATATGGTTTGTTTTTATTCAATCTGTTTTGGAATGAGATAATCCAGATTGCTTTCTTTTAAAATTTGGTTAAATAAACGTCTATCAGACATTTATTAACGAATATATAAAAACAATTCCCATTTAAACCCTAAGTGCACAGAACATTTAAAAATTTAATTTTATTTGTTCATAATCCTCTCAAATAAAGCAGCATTTGGAAATTATTAATACGAATTTTGTTCAAAAATTCATTTAAAATAAAAGGAGATTATTAAAAAATCTGCTCACTTCATTCATCATTCCCCCACAGGAGGGAATCTTAAAGCTAATTACGATTTCAAGTTTACTACAATTTGAATATTCAATAGAAAAATCATCCTCTCTACCAGAGCATTGGGAAGTAAAGAGATCATTAAACTATGTTATCAAATAAAAACCATTATTCCAACCAAACCATTTGTGTAAACGCACCATTGGTTGCAATATCCCAGGCCTCTACCCTAGCCCATTTACGGCCTTTCAAATTTACCGACCAACTAAAGTCCTTTTTACCAAAAGCCTTGGTATTGTTCAAATTAATGCGATCGCGGTATACCTTTACCCCATCACCCGAAACTATTTCTACAAAACTTAAAGGAAATGTCCAGTTGAGTTGCATGTTTATTGTTGCTTTACTGCTATTATCAATCTTCAAAGTTTCTCCAGCACCTTTTCCGTTAATATTAAAGCTTGGAATCAATACTTCACCAGTTGATACAAAAAACTTTCCCTTTTGCATTACATCTAAAACTGGCTGCCATCCGTCGGTATAATTAGGCACTTTATCCAACTGTAAATAATTTACATTTAAGTGCGCATACATTTCATTTTGCCCGGTAATGGTAAAGATATCCGCCTCAGAGATTACATGTTTTTTTAAACCCCAATTGGCCATATCATCCATCAGGTTCAATACCCTTTTACTTAAAGTGGGTAACGACAAATCGCCGGGAATAGCCTTCCATGCAGCACCCAGAAAAGTTTCCGATTTAAAAAAATCTTCTTCCTTGTATTTGTCCGGATAACCGGTAGATGCTTTGGTTCGCGCATGGGCAGTCCAGGCTAAACCATGTTCCTGCTCCAATAATTTAAGCATTTCTGCTTTATCATTAATGCGATAAACTTTACCATATTTTGGATCATTACTTTCGAAAGGCTGATCAGTTTTCCTCGACATAATCCAGTAAATCGGTTTAGGAAAAAATGCCAGCCAATGGCCGCCATAAAAATTATTTGCTTCTTCGCCAGGCAGCAATAAAAAATTAGGATCAGATAACCTTTTCGTTTCCTTAAACAACGCATCCAATTCTTTTAACCTTATAGAATCTGGTCCTTTTGGATGACCAGGGCCATGAAATTCAGCCAGCTTTACAATATTTAAACCCGTTTTCTTAAGTACCTCAACAAATTCGGGTTTTTCAGGAATGGGTTTCCCACTTAGCACCACATCCGAAATAAATTCATTATGAAAGTGGCTCGCCATTGTTTTATAGCCTGCTAAAGGTGCGTAAGTATCATTATGGGTAAATTTTTTAACCTCAGCTAAAGTTTCAGCTGCCTTGCCTGTGCTTAATAAACAGAAAAAATTAAGTCGCTGTTTCGTATTTGGCGGTGCATTAAACCATGGCACATAACGTTTATCGCCCAACGGATCTTGACGGATGCCTATTCCATAATCAGCTATTAAATTTAAATAATTACTCCCTTTCCAGGTAAATTTTAGGTTAAAAGCCTCATCTAAGGGATAAAAATATTGATGTGGCGCAGGAAACAATGCCAAACTACCGCCATTATTTTCGCCAATTACCGTACGGTATTTTACCTCCAGGTTTTTACTTTGATCGGTTTTAATTCCTTTTTCATGTTGAATGTTCCCCTTCACATCACTCCAGGCTACATTTGCCCATACTTCCTTTTTACTGGTTAAACCTGCATCATATAAAATAGCTGTTGAATCTTTTTCGGTAGATACCACCGCAGCAACATTAAATAAAGGACTTCCATTGTAAAAAGTAATTTCCAAATTGCCCTTAAATGGTTCACTATAAATACCGGCTATTTTTACAACAGTTTGCGCACCATGGGTAGCCACACTGGTAAGTCCTTTATTAAACTTAACAGCATTTGTGGTATACGGCCTGGTTGGCACGCGATCGAAAAACACATCCCATCCACCGCTCGAAGAGCTTAATGTACGTTTACCTACACGTAAAATAAAGGCAGGATCGAGATTAGCGGCAATTTCTTTAAAAGCATTCTTTTTACCCAGCAGCAAACGTTTAAATAATGGTTTTGAAGGGTCGAGATCTAAAACCATCTTTCCAAAGTTACCGTTACCTACTGGCCAGGTAAGCATGAGTTCCTTTTTATTTGAGGAAACCAGGGTTCCATTTTGTTTAAAAGATTTTAAATTAACCTGACCTTGTGCATTTATTACGCAGGAAAAAAATATTAAAAAGGAGAAAACAGCAATTTTCATAGGGAAAATAAGGTTTTTATTGGTTAGCGGATGAAGGGAAAGATAATGATTATGAGCAAAATATCTATTGTTCATTAAAAATCCAGTGCTTCTTGTTCATTATTTCTTTTTTTTAAAATAGTTGATAACATTCCTTATCTTGATATTAATTTAAAGCTGAGCAAATTGAATCACATACTTGAAAGAAATAATGTAAAAATTTTGGGTGAAGGCACCCAGGTAATGTTGTTTGCACACGGCTTCGGCTGTGCCCAAAGTTCATGGAAATTTATTACGGATGCTTTTCTTGCAGATTATAAAGTAATTTTATTTGATTATGTGGGTTCTGGAGATTCAGACATGAGCCAATACGACAAGCAAAAGTATGCAACTTTAGAAGGTTACGCATGCGACGTAATCGACATTATTGAAGCACTAAACCTAACGGATATTATTTTTGTTGGGCACTCAGTAAGCAGTATGATTGGTATGATTGCCGCTTTACAGATTCCTGAAGCCTTTAAAAAACTAATTTTCATCGGTCCTTCACCAAGATACCTGAACGATGGAGATTATATTGGTGGTTTTAATACCAGTGACATTGAAACCATATTTGAACACATTGCCGAAGATTATGTTGGCTGGAGTAAACAACTTGCACCAGTGGTGATGGATAATCCATCGAAACCGGAGCTATCAGACTTTTTACAGGAATGTTTCGAAGCAACTGACCCAAGCGTTGCACTTGCTTTTGCAATGGCCACTTTTAAAGCCGATTATAGAGATAAGCTAAAAAACCTTGAAATACCAAGCCTTACGCTACAAAGTTCAAACGATATAATTGCTCCCCTTTCTGCAGGAGAGTTTATCCATAAAAATACGCCAGACAATTTTTTGGTTGTAATGAAAGCTACCGGTCATTTTCCTCACATCAGTGAACCTGAGGAAACAATCAAAGAAATAAAAGATTTTATCGAAGAAATTAGCTTAAAATCAGCATCCGATCACTTATACGCCTCTTAACAATCAATTAAATATCAAAAGGGTAAAAGACCTGCAATATTTGTGTTAACGCTTTAGCATGTTCCAAATGATTAACAGCTGGTACTGGATCGTTATATTTTCTTTACCCCAACCATCAATTTAATTTAAGCTGCTAGATCAACTTCCCTATTTTCTGTTCATAAGCTGCACTTATTAATCCTGATTCTTCTAAGTTAAAGTTGAGGAAGAATTAAAAACTCCTGCCAGCTTTATCTCTTATTATAGCAATGCTTCATTTTTCCTATCAAATTATAGTAATCTGCTCAATTAATATTAGAAATCAAGCATTCAAATCATTGCTTCCTCGATATAAAATTTCAGAACACAAGTTTGTGATACACAGTACAATTATCAGATTAATATCACAAAAATGACAAAATAAAACCAGCAGGAATATTTTGCCTAAAAACTAATGAACAAAATGAATAAAATCTATATTTGCAGAAAACCATTCGCATTTTCAGCACGTATATACGCCCGTTCATCTAGGAAATTTGCTTGTCAAACCCTCAGATATAGCCCAAAAAATGAATTTAAGCTTGATTTCAATTAACACACAAAAAAACCATTATACACAAAAATCGAAAGAATAAAATGAACAAAATTAAAACTATCGCCATTGCATCACTAAGCATCCTGTCTATTTATACTGCTAAAGCACAATCTTTTAAAGAACCTGTTGGCTATAAACTTAAAAATGGCATGAACATCATTATTTCAGAAAATGACCGTTCACCAAAAGCGTATTCGAGCTTCACACTTGATAATAAAGCTTTCACTGATAAAAAAGACGGAGTTGTTGAATTGTTAAATGCGGTATTAAACGAAAACGTAACTAAAAACTCAAACATCAGTTTTAAAGATAATAGCGGTAAATTGGCTACCTCAAATGCAGATCTTGAAAAAGATTTAACCGCAATGGCAAATTTAATTGAAAACGCGACTATAGATAGAAGTACTTTCAATACTGCAAAAGCAAAATTAATTGCCAGCTTAAAATTGCAGGATTATGATTACGATCAAACTGTAAACGAAAAATCTATCAACGCATTAACACTTGCTGATGTTCAGGATTTTTATAAACAAATTACTCCAGAAAAAACTTTTCTAACAATTGCTGGTGATGTAGAATTAAGCACAGCAAAATCATCTGCTAAAAAAGCTTTTGGCAACTGGAACAAATCAGAAATTGTAGCTTCGGCTATTTCAAAATAGTATTATAATGTCGTCTATTAGCCCTTTGATTAGTCTCAAAGGGCTTTTTTATGCCCAAAATGTTACAGAAAACCTCATTTATTGCGATTTTTTTTACTGTATCATTCAATATATTAGCCTTCTGAATATTATTTTGATGAAAAAACGCTATACCTTACTATTAATTGCCTTTACAAGTTTATCTGCATCAGCACAAACCGTGGTAAACCGCAATACAGATATTGATAAAATGGTAAAATCTGTAAATCAGGATTCCTTAAAATCATATATCAGCAAAATGGTTGCTTTTGGAACAAGAAATACGCTGAGCGACATTAAAAGTAAATCGAATGGAATTGGTGCAGCGAGAAACTGGGTTGTAACTAAGTTTAACCAGTTTGCCAAACAAAGCGATGGACGGCTTACCGCATATTTAGATACCACAACCTTTAAACCAGATGGCAAAAGAGTAGATCAGCCAACGTTGCTCGGCAATGCAGTTGCCGTATTAAAAGGTACCGATCAAAATGACAAACGTGTGTATGTAGTAAGCGGGCACCTTGATAGCCGTGTTACCGATGTAATGAACAGAACCAGCAATGCACCCGGTGCCAACGATGATGGCAGTGGTGTAGCAGGTGTAATTGAGGCCGCACGGATTATGAGCCAGTACAAATTTGCTGCAACCATAATTTTTGTTGCCGTAAGCGGAGAAGAACAATCGCTATTGGGTTCAGGATTTATGGCTGCAAAAGCAAAAAAAGAAAACTGGAATATTGATGCCATGCTGAACAATGATATGATTGGCAGCAACAACAGCAGCGAAACCCAAATTATCGACAATACTAAACTGCGCGTATTTAGCGAAGGTTTACCCAGCTACGAATTGGATAAAAACGCGAAAAGCATCCGTCAGTTCGGTTTAGAAAATGATGGGAAAAGCCGTCAGTTAGCCCGATATGTTAAAGAAATTGGCGAACGCTACGTAGATCAGTTAGAAGTTAAATTAATTTATAGAAACGATAGGTTTTTACGTGGAGGCGATCATACACCTTTTGTAGAAAATGGATTTACAGCTGTACGCATTACTGAAATGAACGAAAATTTTGATCACCAGCACCAGGATCTGCGAACAGAAAAAGGTGTAAAATACGGCGATTTACAGGAATTTATGGATTTCGAATACCTCCGTAAAAACACAGGGGTAAATATCGCAGTACTGGCCAATCTGGCAAAAGCACCCACCGCACCCACCGAAGTAAAAGTGGATGTTAAAAACCTGAGTAATTCTACCTTTTTATATTGGAAAGCACCTGTTAATGGCAATGTTAAAGGTTATTATGTTTTAATGCGCGAAACCAGCAGTGCAGTATGGGAAAAGAAATTTTTTACCACCGCAACAGAAATGAAATTACCTTACAGTAAAGACAATTATTTATTTGCCGTACAAAGCGTTGGAAATGAAGATAATGAAAGCCTGCCTGTAGTACCTGGGATTGGCAGATAATAAAACTTTTAGGTTTTACCATTGTTTAAACTCAAATTTACGGCATGAAATTTAAACCACTGGCTTTTATTGTTAATATCGCCATTACTTTGAGCATTGGCGCTTTAGGCGGATGGGCAACTTTTCAATCTGTTAAAACATGGTACCCGACGTTAAATAAACCTTCTTTTAATCCGCCAGACAAGCTTTTTGGACCAGTTTGGACAACATTATATATTATTATCGGTATAGCTGCTTACCTGGTTTGGATAAAACGCGATAAAATTGTTCATTTTCCCCGTACCGTTGCGATCTATTTTATCCAGTTAATTTTAAATTTAGCCTGGTCATTTATTTTCTTCTACCTGCATGAGGTAGGATTTGCCTTAGCCGAAATTATCCTATTGTTGATTATGATTGTGATTAACGGCTTGGTTTTCTATAAAATAGATAAATGGGCAGGGCTGATTTTTATTCCATATTTACTTTGGGTAAGTTTTGCCACTATTTTAAATTATAACATTTTCATTTTGAACTGATTTTAGAAAGAAAACACCTATTTTTAGGGAGTGGTAACTTTTAAAAGATTTTTGCTGATACTTTTCGTTTTGTGCTGTAACCAATTACAAGCGCAAAAAGTAGGCCTTGTATTTAGTGGAGGTGGTGCCAAAGGTTTATCGCACATCGGTACCTTAAAAGCCCTTGAAGAAAATCATATCCCGATAGATTATATCACCGGAACATCAATGGGTGGTATTGTTGGTGCCATGTATGCTGCAGGTTACAGTCCGGCACAGATAGAAAAAATAGCCTTAAGCAGCGATTTTCAGAATTGGATAAATGGCCGTTATACGAGCGATTACACCTATTATTTCCAAAAAAATGCTCCAAATGCTTCAATGTTGACGGCAAAAGTGGCTATAGATACCGGTTTTCATTTTAGTTTCCGCTCCAACCTCATTAACGATATCCCTTTAAATTTCGCCTTTTTGGAGCTTTTCTCGCAGGCATCTGCGGTGTCTAAAGATAATTTCGATAACCTTTTTGTGCCTTACCGCTGCATGGTGGCTGATGTACTTTCGCAAAAAAGTATTACGGTAAGCAAAGGCAGTTTAGCCGAAGCTGTAAGGGCAACCATGACGGTTCCGATTATTTACCGCCCGATTAAACTGGATGGCAAATACGTGTTTGACGGCGGTTTATACAATAATTTTCCTGCTGATGTAATGGAAAGAGATTTTAAACCCGATTATGTGATCGGTGCCAATGTTTCTTCCAAAACATACAACGAATACCCAAAAAACATCGATGATCGTTTAATGAACCGCTTTTTGGTGTACATGTTTCTTTCCAAATCAGATTCTACCATGATCGGGAAAAACGGCGTTTATATTCAGCCAAATCTTGCAGCTTACAGCGTTACCAATTTTGCTCCTGTAGAAGAATTAATTAAAAAAGGTTACGATGCTACAATGGCCGATATGCCCAGAATTAAGGCTTTAATCAGCAAAAGGGTTAGCGATGAAGAACTGGCCAAAAGAAGGGAAATGTTTAATGCCAGAAAACCAGAACTTAAATTCAGTAATGTTACCGTATCGGGTGTTAATGCACAGCAAAAAAAGTATGTGGAGCGGCTTTTTAAAAGCGATAAAAGCACATTCGACCTAAAGGATATCAGGCGGGGTTATTATAAACTGGTTGCCGATCAAACCTTTGAAACTGTTTACCCCAAAATATCCTACCAGGCCGCAACCGATAGTTATACCTTTGAGGTGGTGGCACAGCCTAAAAAAAGCTTTAAATTGGATCTTGGCGGAAATATTTCAACCCGGCCGATCAGCAATGTATTTCTGGGAGCACAGTACAATTACCTCGATAGAAAATCATACACCTTCGGAACCAGTTTTTATTCGGGCCGTTTCTACGAATCAGTACAATTGAACGGACGCATAGATTATCCAACGAAATTGCCCTTGTTTTTAGCAGCCGAATTAACCTATAACCACTGGAATTTTTACAACACCAGTCAGATTTTTATCGAGAACCCCCACCCCATCTACATCGAGCAATCCGATCGAAAAATTGATCTCATGGTAGGGATGCCTTTAAATTATAATACCAAAATTGTACTCCATTCTACATTTATTAACAATAGCGATAATTATAGTCCAAACAGTACATTCGGTGTTGGCGATGTATTGGATGAAACAGTTTTTAATGGCTTTAGAGGTTCCTTTAATCTCGAAAAAAATTCCCTTAACAGGAAACAATATGCCACAAGGGGCCAAAGCTTTTCGTTAAGCTTAAATTATACCACAGGTCGCGAAAACTATAACCCGGGCAATATTTTCCGTTCTACACCAGGTTTTGTAAAAATACCGGGCAGCAGTCATTTGCGCCAATGGGGAAGTATTAAACTCACACAGGAAAATTATTTTCTGCACCTTAAAAAATACACTTTGGGTTATATTGTAGAAGGGGTAATTTCCAATCAGCCTTTGTTCAGCAATTATTACGCAACACTTCTTACCGCTCCGGCGTTTTATCCGTTACAAGATAGCAGATCCCTCTTCCTTGATAAATTTAGGGCCACTACTTATGCTGCCGGTGGTATAAAAAACATTTATAATGTTAAAAAAAATCTTGATTTTAGATTGGAAGGTTATTTATTTTTGCCTCACAAGGAATTTGAACTGAATAATTTCCAGGATGTAGATTATGCCAGGGCCATCACAAAAATACGTTATGCAGGCACTGCAGGCTTGGTTTACCATTCACCGCTCGGCCCTGTTAGTTTAAGTTATAATTTATATAATGACGCTGTTAAAAGAAATGGTGTATTATTGCATATCGGTTATTTAATTTACAATAAACGTTCTATCGAATGAAACGAATCTTACTTTTATGTACACTGTGTTTAATAGGTTTCCTGGGATCAGCACAAACCGCAGCCATTAATAATTTTCTGATAAAAGAGAATTTGCTTAAAAACAATAAACTGGCCATTATAGCAGCAGATTCACTGAACAATCCAAACGAAAATATAAATGGCACTTACACCTTTAGTGTGAGTGGATTTACGCAGATATTGAAGTTTAACGATGGTATCGCTGTGCTTCCGTTACCTATCGATAAATCTACTTTTGTTTACATTAAACACCAGAACGATACAGGAACACACAGCAAACTGGTTTATGTATATAAGAAAGATACAGATTTAACTCCTTACGCCATCAATAGCTTATGGCTTTTTATCATTCCGATTGCACTCATTATCATTGCTTTTGCTTTCCGTAAACTCATCATATTTGTGGTGATTGTGTTTTTGGTATTTGTATATTTTAACCACAGCAACGGATTAAACCTTTCTACGTTTTTTGAAAGTATTTTTGATGGCCTAAAGAACCTCGTCTGAGAAAGAGTTGTCAACTTTAAGGCTTAAGCCCACTTACGCTCAGGCTCGTTTTTAACGAGCGTGTAAATAATAATCGTTTATAACGATACGTCACACAAAACGAGCAAAAGGGCACTATTAGCCGGAATTTCCGTTAATCCTCAACACCGACAGACAGTAATCTTAAACCATTTTTTAGAAAAGCAATGCTTGTGGTGCTTCGGATATACCCGTCCCGCCCTTTGCTTAATCCCGATGAAACTAATCTATTATTATTAAAATTCATTTAAACATCGGGATAACGCTGTCGGTCGGGTTTATTGAACAGCGGAAAATCATTAGCAGATCAATAAGTGGTTAGTGGAAACCTGAACCACTGCAACAAGGTTATTTTATCCTCAATTGTAGCACTTATTAGGCCTTTTAAACGTGCTGCTAAATAAAAGCTTTTGTAACTGCTTTCTACAAAAGAAATGTTGCTTTAGCAAACGATAATTAATTTCGATTTACTAATATTTTTAGTAAATTTGAGTTATGGAAAACCTATATTTAGTTTGTTTAATACCACCAGCTTCAATAGTGGAGGATATTGACGAAATGAGGATTTATATTTCGGAGAAATTCAAAGTATACGAATCATTAAAACGGCCTGCACACATAACTTTATATCCTCCTGTTAAATTATCATCACTAGAAGCCGAGAAAAGATTTTTTAAAGCACTTGAAGATGCCGCTTATGGCATTCCTTTTACGCAGGTACTGCGAAACTTTAGTTCATTCCACGAAAAAACATTTTACCTTGATGTAGAACAAAATGAGGGTTTAATGAAGCTGGAAAAACAGATTACTAAAGAATTACAACCTTTAAAACTGATAGAGAATAAGGAGAAGTTCAATCCGCATCTAACCTTGGCTTTCAGGGATGTAAAACTACCCGTTTTTCAACAGCTTTTAGCCGAATTTAAAGACAGAAAATTCAAGCGAGAATTTCAGGTTTCATCATTTTCAGTTTACAAACATCAAGACAAAAGATGGCAACCTTTTAAAGAATTTGCGTTGAAGAATCCCGATTCAAAAGCCAGGCCACTAAGCCTGTTTGATTAATTAAAACGGCATCCCGATCCCGAAGTTATATTGTAAAAAACGATAAGTATCAGGACCATGTGTTGAGTTATAATTGTCTTTAAAATCTCTCGCTCCGGATAAGAATTTACTGATCACCCATTGATCTGATCCAACAAATTGCGGATCTTTCAGCTTTAAGCCCACATCAAACCTGAATACAAAATACTGCACGTCATACCTTAACCCCAAACCTGTACCAATAGCCAATTGCTGTACAAATTTGTTAAATTTAAACACTGTCTGCTCATCAAGTGTTGGGGTTCCAACCAAAATTGATTCGCCTTTACGGAGATTCCATACATTACCGGCATCAACAAATGCAGCACCTTTTAAGGTGGCGCCGAAAAAATTCTTGGCTACAGTAAACCGGTACTCAAAGTTTGTTTCAATACGCATGGTACCTAACTGATCCAGGCCATAAAAAGCTCTTCTTAAAGTATCACTTCTTAAAAGTCCTCTATCATAGTTTCCCGGCCCTATGGTTCTCGCCTGCCATGCCCTGATCCCACTTGATCCTCCTGCAAAAAACTGTTTCTCAAAAGGAATACCTGTTTGCACTGAATTGCCATAAGCATAGGCAACACCTGCATTTAAGCGGGCAATAAACTGCCGTTCGCCACCTAAGTGTTTATACCACCTGATATCAACTTCAGGGCGCATATACTGGTTAAATGGCAAACCTAAAATTTTAGCAGGATCGTTATTGGCAGGATCATTTTTGGCTCCGGTAAGCTTGGAAATACCTTGCAGCATATTACCTGCAATATCCATTCCTGCCCTTAAATAGACGAAAGACCTGAATTCATTCAACTTATTTGCATTTAAAGTATAGGTATACTTCATGCCCAATGTTAAATCCTTACGGCCAAGCAAAGTAGAATAATAAAGGTTATTTAAAACAGTTTGCGCATCTACATTAGGATCTAAGTTTCCAAAGCGGTATTCGAAATTTAAAGGGGTAAAAGAGTGTAATTTAGATTTAGTTTCCACCCAATCGTAAGTAATAGAATTGATAAAAATCCTTCTTACCGAAACATCTTTTTGCAAAGCATAAATGTAACTACTTGAAAATGTGGTATGTGGCATTCCGTTACCCCCAAGCGTAGGATTATAGAAAGGAATCATCAACCTCGGCACCGTAATACTGGCGCTGATCGAAAAATCGCGCTGATAAATATCGCTGAAAACCTTTGCTCCATTCCCAATTCTGGATTGCAACCCACCTTTAAGTTGTAATTCAAACCTTTCGGCCCCTCTAAACAGGTTGTTATTTGTGTAAGTATTACTAATGTTAAACCCCACCGTACCGCCATTAAAAGGCACCTCACCTTCTACCCGGTTGCTCATTACTTTCTGAGGGATAAGCTGAATTACGGCATTTACCTTATTCGAAGTGCTATCTCTTCTAAAATAATCAATTTTAACATTTTTGAAAATATTTAGCTCATATAAGCGATCGTAGGTTAAGTTCTCGTTGCGAATGTCGTAAAGTTCACCTTGCTTTAAAAAATCGTATCTCACAATCGGATTTCTTCTATATCGCTTAGAGAAATCGGTGAATACTATTCCGTTTAACGTATCCTTGCTCAATTTATAACGAACAGAATCCGGAAAACCATCCGGATTTGGTGCAATAATCATATGTGTATAACCGATATTGAACTGTTTATGCGGTCCATCTGCGGGATCGGTAACATTTAAATTCAAATCAATTTTATTGGTTTTAGAGCTGGGTTCGGCACCATAAACATCAAAATTTACATAAGGCCTTAAAAAATAGAAATAGCCGTTTTCTTTCATAATACGATAAATCTGTTCCCTTTCATAAGTTAATGAATCCTCATCGTATTGCATGCCTTTGTGCAAATGGCTCACCAACGCCTTATTCGTTTCGTAAAGATTTTTAATATTCGCATTTGGGATCGAATCTGTAAGCTTATCTATAAAATAAGCAGGCCCTGGTTTAGCACTGAATATAACTTCTGCTTTTTTATCTGCTACTTTTATGGCTGCAGCTACTTCTGCCTGCCGGTAACCTTTACTTTTTAAAAATTTCTGGATCTGGGTTCTCGAAATTTCTACCAAAGTACTATCCAGAATAGCGGGTGGCGTACCAAAAGGCTTAATATCGTTGGTTTTATACCTGCCATCTTTCGTATTGAAAAGGTTATATAACGGTACCTGAATACTTAGCTTGGAGGCAGGTCGGAGATCTTTCTGTACGTAATTATAAGCTTGCTCCTCAAATTTCGCATCTATGCTATCAATAGTAACCTTTTTCACGATCGATTGATAGTCGGCAATGTATTTAGTTGATGAACAGGCCTGAATTAAAACAATAATAAATAGTAATATTGCAGTGCTTTTCAGTTTAATATTTATTGAGTTTTGGTATGCTTTCAAAATCACAGATTAGTTTTATAAAGTCGTTACATCAAAAAAAACACCGTAAAGAACATGGGTTATTTATAGTTGAAGGTATTAAATCCATAAAAGAATTTATTCAGTCAAGCTTCCAGATCCATACGTTATTTTACAACAGCGAACAATACAATTTGTTACCCAAATTGCCTGCAAATATAAACTTATTTGAAGTAAAGAACGCTGAATTAGACAAGATTAGTGCGTTACAAACCCCGCAAGGTTTTTTAGCATTGGTTCACATCCCTAAAAACGAGGAAATAGACCTCAATGTATTAAAAAATCAGTTTACTTTAGTGTTGGATGGTGTTCAGGATCCGGGCAACATGGGTACCATTATCAGAACTGCAGATTGGTTTGGTTTTAAAAATATAATCTGCTCTTTAGATTGCGTAGAAGTATTTAATCCAAAAACAGTACAGGCCACTATGGGCTCATTGGCAAGGGTAAATATTTATGAAGCAGATTTACCGGGGCTGTTGGCTAAAAACTCCATACCTGTTTTCGGGGCTTTGTTAGATGGCGAATCGATTTACAAAACCCAATGGGGAAAAGAAGGATTGGTAATTTTGGGCAATGAAGGGAAAGGAATATCACCAGAGGTAATCAAAAAAATAAATAAGCCGGTAACCATTCCGAGAATTGGAGAAGCAGAATCGTTAAACGTGGCTGTAAGTGCTGCAATCTTTTGCGCTGAGTTAGTGAGAGTTCGAAATTAAAACGATTTTTATTGAGATATTATTTGCGGGCTAACTAATAATTGCTATTTTTGCAGCCTTGAATTTAAAAGGTCGAGTGGCCGAGTGGCTAGGCAGAGGTCTGCAAAACCTTCTACAGCGGTTCGAATCCGCTCTCGACCTCCATTTGTACAAATAAAATAATTAAAAGGTTATTACCATGGCAGTTACCAGATTAAAAAGAAAAGACAGAAGGAATAAAAATACAGCTCACCAAGAGGTAGCATTTTTAAAAAGAGCAACTAACATTGAGTTAGGAAGCCGCTCTACTCAACCTAAAAACGATCAATTGGCTAAAAACAATGCTGTTTTAGCTGGTTTAGCAAAATAGTTTTTAGGAATTCTTCTTAAAAAATTTAAAGCATCCTTCTGATCAAAGGATGCTTTTTTTTGTGGCATTATTTTTCCGAACAAAAGATAAAAAGCAAAAACATTTTTCATAACTGAAAAAGACAACTGAAATCATGATTAGCATTCCCAACAGAATAAATTTAAACACTTCATCAAAATCAGGTTAATTGTGTATCTTGACAACGCAAACAAACCATTTAACAAGTGGTAGTTAGCAATTAATTGACCTGAAGATAAAAACATAGCAAAAATACCACTGCTAAAAAATTATTTTCAATGCAGTTATTACCATATAAGATAAAAATCATGGGTTAGTTATAACCCTATTAGCACCAAAGTACATCCCAGCTTAAGGTTGCTAAAAAATTATATAATTAGCGTTAAAATAAACCGCTTTAAATGGGAACAATCAAATACATTGCGAAAACCATTACAGAAACTGCAGAAAGCATTAAATGGATTGCCACCAATGGCAATATCACATTCAATGCAGCTGGTGAAATTATTCACCAAAGCAGAGATAAAGTAACGTATGGAGAATATGAACCGATTGAAAATAATGATGTAGATTTTAAGATCACCTTTTCATTAAATAAAAGCTATCAGAGCGTAGTTCCCTTGGGTATATTAGATTTTAACAATGAATATGAAAATCCATACTTTGCATTTGATTACTCACTGAGCTTAAATGATATAGACTCACTTCAATTTCAGATTACTGATGCTGATGGAAATGTTATTTATCAGTTGAGTAACTTAGCTCGTGTTGTGGTTATTGCATCTAGAGTACCGCAGATCAACAATAAAATCAAAGACTTGTTGCCTGCTTACCCATCCAAAACATTTGATTTCGGTGCAATTCTCGATCAATTTAGCCTTCTACCTGCCGACTACACAAAAGTTGGATCATACGTGTTGTATTGGGACGGTTTTGATAATAATGAAGTTTACGACAGCACACGTTTTAACAACAAAACCCTAACTGCCCAAGTAACAGCTATTAAGGCCGGTAAGAGAAAAAACATAAAGTTGGAATTTTCTACCCGATACGAAGAGGTAGATTGGGTTGATGTAAAAATAGACCGGAAAAAAAACCGGATTGATACTACATTAAGGGTTAACCTGCAAGATGGTGGAGCAAAAGGTTTGAATTGCTGGAAAAATACTAGGAACTTTAATCCACTCTCCAATAAAAGTGAAATATGTGATTGGGATAAAATACCCGAAAACTCGATAATGTTTTATGGCGAACAACCCATAAAAAAAAGAACAAGAACTTTTGAAGAATTAAGAAATTTAGCATTACGGGGAATTAATAAATATTGGAGCAGGAAATACGAAACAACGGGAGGTGTGGGAACTATTATCAACGGTGAGAAATGGGAGATAATGACAAATACCTTACAGGATATTAATGGAATGACTGCGCCTGAAATTATATTTTTCACCAATGATGAAGAAACAAATTTCACACGTTCACGTAACTGGGAATTATCTAGGAAACTCTTCTATATAGTAGGATATACATATGATAATGATTGGAAGACAAGTAAAGAAAGCATAAGATATTTGAACAAAGGATGGTATTTCAAGAAAGAATCAAATGCTGATGAAGAATTCTTAGAAACATCAGCACATGAAATTGGTCATCAACTGCTTTTAAAATATGGAGGTCATATCCTTTCTAAAACACACAAGGGCACCTCTAATTGGAGTATGATAATCCAAGAACCGAATCAAGACACTGCTTATCCTAAAAATGGGGAAATTGATTTAATGAAATACGCTGACGATTATTATCCTGTGGATTATTATCAAAGAGTAATCATAGCACCAGAAGACTTACTAGGACTTATATGGTTAACTAAAATTAAGGTAGGATTATGAAATGGATAATAATTGTTTATTTATTCATTTTTATGAGCTGTAACTTTTCAAGTTCAACTAAAGATAATTCAAGGAAAATTACTGATTACTATCATGGGATTGTTCTGAATGAGCAATTTGAAAAAGTAACAGGTGTGAGCGTAATGATTTTAGAACCTGGAAGTCATGCTGTTGCTACAGATAAGGAAGGCCATTTTGAAATAAAAAACAAAAAATTCAACAAAATCAATATTCAACTAGAAAAAAGCATAATTTTCGCTAAAGAAGGCTATATAACAGATACAGTATCCACATTATTAATTGGCCCAAATCATTTAGGCAAGAAAAAAAGTATCAATAACTATTTCATTCATGAAATACCAGATACCATAATTTTAAGGAGGAAACTTTTCTAACTGTTTAGAATTTTATAATCCATTCGCAATATTAAGTTCATTATTATTAAGCAATAAGGCACCGTAATACAATGTATTTAAGAAAACAAAATGAAAACCATAAATAGATTATTATCAAAGCGTAATCATATCACTAAAAGAATTATTAGAACTTTTTATGGTTAACTAAAATAAACCAATTTAGATCTCAGCTAATAAGAAAAATAGCTTTTACCAATTAAACTAAACCAGTGCCTTACAAATATTTTTGATCAACCCTGGCCCCTCGTAAATGAAGCCTGTATACAACTGAACAAGACAAGCACCAGCCGCTAATTTTTCTTTTGCATCTTCTGCCGAATGAATTCCACCAACACCAATAATCGGAAATGCTTTATTTGATTTTTCTGCAAGATAACGGATAACCTCTGTAGACCTTTCTTTAACCGGTTTACCACTTAAGCCACCTGTTTCGGCTGTTAAATCCTTTTCAGTGGCCAGGTTTTCTCGGCTTATAGTTGTATTGGTAGCAATAATGCCTGCAATTTTGGTTTCGGCAACAATTTCGATAATATCATCCAATTGGGCGTTGGTTAAATCAGGTGCAATTTTTAATAAAATCGGACGTGAGATATCATTTTTACGGTTGCGCTGCTGTAAGGTATTTAAAATCTTTTTTAAGGGTTCTTTTTCCTGGAGTTCGCGTAAACCAGGTGTATTAGGTGAACTTACATTCACTACAAAATAATCTACCACATCGAACAAACGATCAAAACATTTTATATAGTCGCTTACCGCATCTTCATTTGGTGTTGCTTTGTTTTTGCCAATGTTTCCGCCAACAACAATATCAGGATGTTTATCTTTTAGCAAGCGTAAACGCTCAGCCATTACATCTACCCCTTTATTATTAAAACCCATCCGGTTAATTAACGCTTCATCATTAGGTAAGCGGAACATCCGTGGTTTATCGTTTCCGGGCTGAGGCATTGGTGTAACTGTACCTACCTCTATAAATCCGAAACCTAAATTACTAAGCGATTCTACATATTCGCCATTTTTATCAAATCCAGCAGCCAAACCAACAGGGTTTCTGAATTTAATCCCAAAAACTTCGCGTTCCAAACCTTTAATATGAACATCGAAACTGCTACGGATTATGGTTTTACCCAATGGAAATTTATCATTAAACCATTTTAACCGCTTAACTACAAAATAATGTACGTTCTCAGGGTCAAATTTGAAGAATAGTGGTTTAATTAAGCGATACATGCCACGAAGATAAGAACTTAATATAAAAAATGGAAAAAAGGTTAATTGGCTCATTCTTTCATTAGTCTATACGGCCAAATCCAATCCTGAGTACAACATTGGATCAGAGTTGATGCTCAATAGTTTCATAACCATGCCAGATAAGCAACCTGGCCAATAATTATTAGACTATAAACCATCAACTCTAGGCAATGGCCTATTTACCAATGACTAATAAGCTGCGGTAAACTGCTCCTGGTGATGTGCATTATTCTCCAATTCATCAGCAATAACAATGGCTAAATCTTCTACTGATAAAATAGAACGACCTTCCTCATTAAAAACCGGACTTGTTTTACCCAAACGGTATTTACCAGTTCTACCTGTGGTAATTCCCTGGTGCATTTCAATAGCCGGACTAAAAAACAACCAATCCAATTCTTTTTCTTCTTTCAGGATATTAAAATAATCTCTTACAGCGGTTGCTCCTGGTTTATAGTCTGCCGGAAAGTCTGGTCCGTCTACAATCTGGTGGCCGTCAATCTGCAAAGTACCTGCACCACCAATAAAAATATAACGTTTAACGCCCGATGCTTTTACAGCAGCCTGTATAGCTTTTGCGCCTTCTACGGTATCATTATATAAATTTGGATTGGTCCAGCCTGCATTAAAAGCACTTACCACGGCATCAGCCCCTTTTAATGCTTCCGTTAATTGCTCGGTATCCAAAACATCAACTGTTACCTTTTGTACTTTATCATCGGTGTTTTCAATTTTAGTGGTATCGCGTGCAATGGCGATTACTTCATTACCACGGTTTACCAGCTCATTTAAAATGGCTTTGCCTACAAATCCTGAGGCTCCAATTAGTGCTACTTTCATGCTCTTTTAATTTTAAATTAGTATTAAATGTTAAATTGTAATATTATTTATTACAGTTTTAGTTAAATTTTTTTATTTAAACCCGGCACTAAACTCTTTTAATGATTTTGTTGCCAAATTCTTAACCAAAGCATTTTCTGCCTCAGCATATAAATTATTTAAATGCTTGGTAATCTGTTTACCTACCGGACAATCAGGATTTGGTTCATTTTTACTTTCGCCCAATAAACTTTTCTGCTTTACTGCTTTATAAACATCGCCCAGGTTAATGTCTTCAGGATTTTTAGCTAAAGTAGAACCTCCACCCTTCCCTTCTTTACTTTGCACAAAACCATGTTTATGCAAATTGGCTAATTCTTTTCTCACTAAAACAGGATTACAATTGATACTACCCGCAATATATTCAGAGTTCAATAGCTGTCCTTTTACCTGATCAAGAAGAGTAAGAATGTGAAGCGAGATAGAAAAGTGACTGCTGTTCATACTGTAATTATTTTTATTACAGAACAAAGTTATGATAATTTTTACCCGTTTTAAAAAATTAACATCATTTAACCCTATCCTGACAAATGACCTAACCGTTCTACAATAAATTTTTGAAGTTATAAAGCGCAGAAAAAGCGGAATATCGAGCATCAATTAAACGGCACTTCCTAATAAACAGAATGAAAAAAGTTTTTGTTTCGCTAAAACTGTTTTTTTGTGGGTTTTCTGAAAAACCAAATACAACTTAAAATTGCTGGTTACTCCTATTTGACTTTCAAACTGAAAAAAGCCTTTAAATTTTGTACTTTTGCAGCCGAAATGATTTCAATAAATAATTTAACATTCCTGATTGGCTCGAGGGCCTTGTACGATGACGCAAACTGGCACATTAAACCTGGCGACAGGGCTGGTTTAATTGGCGCCAACGGAACAGGAAAATCAACACTGCTAAAAATAATTGTAGGCGAATATGCACCTAGTTCGGGTACAGTTTCCATGTCGAAAGATTTGAAAATTGGTTACCTAAACCAGGATTTACTTTCTTACGATTCGCACCATAGTATTTTACATGTAGCCATGGAGGCCTTTGAACGCCAAAACCAGTTGCATGATGAGATTGAAGAACTTCTAAAGAAAATCGAAACGGATTACAGCGAGGAGGTTTTATTTAAACTTAGCGATAAACAGCAAGAATTTGAAGCTTTAGACGGATACAATATCGAATATAGGGCAAACGAAATTTTAGCTGGTTTGGGCTTTAGTACTGCAGATCAACTCCGCCCGCTAAATACCTTTTCAGGAGGTTGGCGTATGCGTGTAATGCTTGCCAAAATACTGTTGCAAACTCCCGATATCCTGTTACTGGATGAGCCTACCAACCACATGGATTTACCCTCTATTAAATGGTTGGAAAACTATTTAATGGGCTTCGAAGGAGCAATTGTAATTGTTTCTCACGATAGGTATTTCCTCGATAAAATTGTAAACCGCACGGTCGAATCACGTAAAGGGAAATTAACGGTATATGCCGGCAATTACAGTTTCTATGTAGAAGAAAAGGCTTTACGTGGTGAGATTCAAAAAGGCGAGTTTAAAAATCAACAGGCCAAAATTAAACAGGAAGAGCGTTTAATTGAGCGTTTTAAAGCCAAAGCAAGTAAAGCCAAGATGGCACAATCGCGCATGAAAGCTTTAGATAAAATGGAGCGTATTGATGATGTGGATGATGATAACCCAACAGTAAATTTTGCTTTCAAATTTACTAAACCATCGGGCAGGCATGTGGTACGCATAGAACACGCCAACAAAAGCTATCCAAATGTGCATATTTTGGACGATGCCGAAGGTGTGATTGAAAAAGGGGATAAAATTGCCCTGATTGGTGCCAACGGTAAAGGTAAATCTACTTTATTGAGAATGATTGCCGGAACAGAAAAATTTGAAGGTTTTTGTGAAACCGGTCATAATGTAACCACTACTTTTTTTGCTCAGCACCAGTTAGAATCACTGCACCTTGATAATTCTATTTTAGAAGAACTGCAAGCCTTTGCACCAAAACACAGCGATACTGAGTTGCGTAGTATTTTAGGTTGTTTCCTATTTACGGGCGATGATGTTTTCAAAAAGATTAAAGTACTTTCAGGAGGTGAAAAATCACGCGTGGCATTGGCTAAATCATTAACAACTGATTCGAATTTCCTTATTCTGGATGAGCCTACCAACCACTTGGATATTCAATCGGTAAACATCCTGATCCAGGCCTTAGAGCAGTTTGAAGGTACTTTTATCGCAGTATCCCATGATAGGTATTTCTTAGATAATGTGGCTAACAAAATCTGGTTTATCGAAGGCGAAAAGATTAAACAATACCCCGGCACTTATGCCGAATATGAAGAATGGAACAGTAAAAGGGTGATTCCGGTAGCGAAGCCGATTCCGGTTAAAATGCCTGAAAAACAAAAGGAAGCACCAAAACCAGTTTCGCCGAATACTGCTAATCAATTAAAAAAGCTGAACGATGAACTGCAAAAAATAGAAAAACTGATTGCTGATTTAGAGCAAAACGTTAAAAATATTGAAGCTGAACTGGCAGATGAAAATGTTTATGGTAAAGCCGATAAATTAGCTGAAGCCAACAAACGTTATTTGGCGGTCAAACAGGATTTAGATAACAGCCAGACTAAATGGGAAACTTTAGCTGCTGAAATTATGGAGCTGGAGGGTTAGTTTTAACCATCAATAGCTATAAAGCCGTTCTGATTCACATCAGGACGGCTTTTTTGTTTTTTTTTGCCACAAAAGCACAGAAACACGGAGAGTAATGTTTATTGTGATTCTTCGTACCTCAGCATGACAGCATGTTTAGGGTTGCCGCAAGGCGCAAAAAACACCGTGTTAAAATGATTTAAAACCGAAGAGTTGTCAACTTTCTCTCCACCTTGCTATTCAAGTTGACAACTCTTAATAAATCAATTGAACCTCAATAATCCTCCGTGTCTCCGTGTCATGATATAAAAGAGTATTCCGTATAATCCGTAGCTAATTTCAACCTTGTGTTTGGCCACTTCCCAATAAAACTCTACTTTTAACCATGCAGAAAATACTAATTACGGTTTTATGTTTCATCTCTAGTTTGGCTTTTGCACAAAACAATAACAAGTTTTCCAACGAGAACAAAATTTATCTACCGAATATTAAAACTGTACTTTGCTACAATAGCAATAAAGAGCAAAGTTTGCCCGTAATTATGCTCAACTCTTCAGAAACAATTAATTTCTCATTCGATGATCTGTTAGCAGGTACTAAAAACTATTGGTACACCATTGAGCATTGCACAGCAGAATGGCAACCTTCTCAGATTTCGAGCATCGATTATTTAGGAAGTTTTAACGACGACCGCATCATCAATTACCGTTATTCATCTAATACCACACGTAAATATACCCATTACGAAATCAGCCTGCCCAACACTCAAATTCAGCCTAAAATTGGTGGCAATTATGTGTTAAAAGTATATTTAGATGGCGACAAAAATAAACCTGTTATTTCGCAGCGTTTTTATGTTCTGGATAGTCAGGTGGCTGTAGCGGCAGAGGTAACCAACTCATTACAGGTGGAGAACCGGAACTACAAACAAAAGATCAACTTCACAATTAACCACACTTTTCCAATTACAAACCCTTATCAGGATGTAAAAGCCGTGGTGATGCAGAATTTTAACGCGAATACAATCCAAATTAACACCAAGCCTTCATTTGTAAGGCCAAATCAACTGGTTTATAACGACCTTAATACCAATGATTTTTGGGGCGACAATGAATTTAGAAAATTCGATACCAGGAGTTTGCGGTACAAAGCGGATAATGTTAAAGATATTTATCGCGATAATGAATCGGTAAATGTAATGCTATTTCAGGATGCTCCCCGTACTGTTGGTGCTTTTGCCAATCAATACGATGAAAACGGCAACTTTTTTATCCGAAATACAGATGGCCGTGACGACAGAACAGAATCAGAATACATGGGGGTTTTATTTACACTGAATGCCCCTGCCCCCAGCGCAAATGGTGATGCTTACGTGGTTGGCCGCTTTAACAATTACACCATGAGCAATGAAAATAAATTGCTGTATGATACCAATAGAAAACAGTTTTATGGCAACATTATGCTTAAACAAGGCTTATACGATTATGAGTTTGCCTGGTTTAATAAGGATACCAATGTAATTGAAACCAGGGCTTTTGAAGGTGCTTTCTTTCAAACCGAAAACAGCTACCAGATTTTTGTTTATTATCGCCGCCCTGGTGCCCGCTGGGATACATTAATTGGCTATACCAACCTAAGTAATAAGGTTACAGATAGAAGGTAAATAGCATTGCCTAAAGCTGTTCTTACAGGTAAATCCTTAACTATTCTATCGAAATAACCTGATAATTCTTATGCGGCAAAAACATCCACCTGTAATACGCTTAACTACAAGTTGGAAATAACGACAAACATATCCTGTCATCTTAACCCTCGAAATAAAGTGAGTTTTAATTGTCAACTTGACTTTTAATATTGTATTACTTACCTTTATTGTTACATTAATTTTCTTTGTTTAAAATGTGGTTATTTACATTAGTATTTCAGTAAGTAACCAGATAAACACATTTGATTAGTGTTTCTAACCGAAAACTATGTTCAAAAAATTAATTGCCGCTGCATTAATAATCAATCCATGCGTACAGCTTTTTGCGCAAGGCCCTAACAGTTCCTATACCCAATCCATCAACGGAACAAAACTAAAATTCGATATGCAGGCCATCCCTGCCGGAAAATTTAAAATGGGAAGCAAAACCGGAAAAGCCGACGAGCAGCCTGTGCATGAGGTTAAACTCGATGCTTTCTGGATCGGTAAACATGAGGTAACCTGGGATATTTTCGAGCCTTTCTTATACCGCGATTATGAAAAAAAAGCCAGCGAAGGTGCCGTTCCTCCCGAAGTTGATGCCGTAACCAGACCTACAAAACCTTATCTCGACATGACTTTTGGCATGGGCAAAGAACACCAGCCTGCAGTAGCCATGACCCAATATAATGCCATCCAGTTTTGCAAATGGCTTTATGTACGAACAGGCATTTTTTACCGTTTGCCAACCGAAGCAGAATGGGAATATGCCTGCAAAGCCGGAACTGAAACCGGTTATTCTTTTGGTGATGATGCCACTAAACTGGGCGATTATGCCTGGTACAAAGATAACAGCGACAATAAAACGCACCAGGTAGGTTTGAAAAAACCAAATCAATGGGGTTTGTTTGATATGTACGGGAATGTTAGCGAATGGACCTACGACCAGTACATTGGCGATTTCTACGGACAGAGCAAAGATAAAACAGTTGAAAACCCCGTTGCCGTACCAGAAAAACTTTACCCAAATGTTGTGCGGGGTGGCTCGTATGATGAAACCCCAGGCAATTTAACTTCTACGGCCAGGTTAGCTTCCGATCCATCATGGAAACAACTGGATCCTCAGATTCCCAAAAGCAATTGGTGGTTTCCTGAGGCGCCATTTGTGGGTATGCGATTGGTACGCCCTGTTAAAACGCCATCAAAGGCAGATATAGATGCTTATTACAATAAACAACCTATAAAAGATTTTTAAAAAATAAAACCTAACCAAAATAAAAACCTTTACACATGAAAAAACCAATAAACCAACAAGATCGCCGCGATTTTTTAAAGACAACTGCCATGCTTGCAGGCGGGGCAATGATAAGCAGTATACCATTAGCGGGGGCATATGCTTCGGGCTCAGACACCATTAAAATTGCCTTAATTGGCTGTGGCGATCGTGGTACAGGGGCGGCTTTCCAGGCTTTAAGCACTAAATTTAATATTAAACTGGTAGCCATGGCCGATGCTTTTCAAGATCGGTTAGATAGCAGCTATCAATCTTTAAGTTCGAAATTTGCAGCTAAAATAGATGTTCCAAAAGAACGCCAGTTTGTAGGTTTTGATGCTTATTTAAAAGCAATTCCTTTGGCCGATGTGGTGCTGTTAACCACTCCGCCGGGTTTCCGTCCTATTCATTTTGAAGAAGCGGTAAAGCAGAACAAACAGATTTTTATGGAAAAACCTGTTGCTGTTGATGCACCTGGAATAAGAAGGGTACTTGCGGCGGCTGAAGAAGCTAAGAAGAAAAAATTAAATGTTGTGGTTGGTTTACAACGCCGCTATCAAACCAATTACCGCGAATCGATGAAACGGATCAACGATGGTGCAATTGGCGATATTATGTCGGGCCAGGTATATTGGAACAGCGGTGGCGTATGGGTTCGCCCGCGTAAGCCAAACCAAACAGAGATGGAATACCAAATGAGAAACTGGTATTATTTTAACTGGCTTTGTGGCGATCATATTGTAGAGCAGCACGTTCACAATATTGATATTGCCAACTGGATAAAGAACGGACACCCGGTATCTGTACAAGGTACAGGAAGCCGTGCCTGGAGAACAGGTAAGGATTATGGTGAGATTTACGATAACCACTCTATTGAACTTACTTATGCAGATGGCGCGGTGATTAACAGCCAGTGCAGGCATTTTGAGGGCATCAGCAATCGTGTTGATGAATCTTTCCAGGGTACAAAAGGTAAAATTTATCTTTCAGGAAGCAATCAGGCCATTATGAAAGATTACAGTGGAAAAGAATTGTATAACCACAATACCAAAGGGAACGCCAATCCTTATCAAACAGAACACGATGAACTTTTCGATGCTGTTTCAAAAGGGGAATATAAATTTAGCAATGTAGATTATGCAGCAACAAGCACCTTCTCTTCAATCATTGGCCGTTATGCTACTTATTCTGGTCAAACCATTAAATGGGATGAAGCTTTAGCCTCAAATATCAGTTTAATGCCTGAACGTTTTGCGTGGGATGCCAACCCTAAATTAATGCCTGATCAGAATGGTTTATACCCGATTGCTATGCCAGGACAAGGAAAAGTGATCTAACCATAAATTAATGCGCTATAGATCTCTGCTTTTCTTTTTACCGGTTATTTTCGCTTTTCCTTTTAAAAAGGAATTAAGGCAATATAAAATTAGCGGTTATGCACAGGGAACAGATTATGCTATAATGTACTATGCCACTGATAGCCTGGCTACCAAACAAGGAGTAGATAGTTTATTAAATGAAATTGATTTATCAATGTCGCTTTATAAAAAGGGATCATTGATAAATCAGTTTAATTCGGCAGAGCAAGCGATCAAAACCGATCATTTGATAAACGATGTGCTTAAAAGGAGTTTCGAAATTAACCAGGATACCAAAGGGATTTTCGATATTACCGTTGCGCCTTTGGTACAGGCCTGGGGTTTCGGACCGAAAGATGCAAAAGCGGAACCAGATCCTTCGACTATCCAATCGATACTGGCATGCGTAGGCATGAAAAACCTTAAACTTAAAAACGGGATACTGAGTAAATTAAAGCCATGCGTGCAAATCGATTTAAACGGAATTGCACAAGGTTATAGTGTAGATTTAATTGCTGCTTATCTCGAAAAAAAGGGAATTAAAAAGTATGTGGCCGAACTTGGTGGAGAAATCAGAATTTCCGGACCTAAACCAAATGGAGAAGCCATGAAAATTGGCATTGAAGGTCCGGATAAAGATGGAACTCCGGTAATCAGGCATATTGCTGCTATAAATTCGGGAGCCATTACTACATCTGGCAACTACCGTAAGTTTCATCAAAGTGGAAAGAAAAAGATTTCACACCTGATTGATCCTAAAACGGGATATCCGCTCGATAATGAGATGATCAGCGTTACCGTTTATGCCAACGATGCCATCACTGCCGATGGCTATGATAATGCCTTAATGGCGATGCACCTCAAAGATGCAATGGCTTTTGTAGCAAAAAGAAAAAACCTGGAAGCTTATTTTGTATACCACCAAAAAGATGGCACAGTTGCCGATACGTTATCCGCAGGATTTAAAGAACTAATTACACACTAATACCAATCAGTTTAGAACCAAACCGATGAAAAGAAGTGAATTTATAAGAAACAGCTTGCTTACGGCAGGAGCAATTACCACCGGAGCCGGAATTACCAATACATTCGCCACCGAAAAACAGCAGGCATTATTAAGCGATAAAACTTTTAACCTTGATTATGCGCCCCATCAAGGCATGTTCGAAAACCATGCGGGCAAAAGTTTTTTAGATCAGATCCAATTTATGTACGATAAGGGTTTCCGATCTATCGAAGATAACGGCTTTTTAAACCGCCCGGTTGAAGAGCAGGAAAAAATAGGAAACTTATTGGCAAAACTGGGCATGCGCATGGGTGTTTTTGTGGTTGATGGTGGCGATAACTGGAAAACTTCTTTAACAACCGGTAAAAAGGAATTTAAAGATAAGTTTATCGAAACCTGTAAAAAATCTGTTGAAGCCGCTAAACGTTGCAACGCAAAATGGCTTACTGTTGTACCGGGCTTTTACGAACGCAATTTGCCATATGGCAATCAGTTTGCCAATGTAATTGATGCCATGCGTGCAGGTGCTGAAATTTTTGAGCCTCATGGATTGATTATGGTTTTAGAAACCTTAAGCGATACTCCGGAACTATTTCTCCAAAAAACAAACGAAACTTATGCCGTTTGTAAGGCAGTTAAAAGCCCGTCGTGTAAAATTCTGTATGATATTTACCATATGCAGCGTACGGAAGGTGATTTAATTAAAACTATCGATCGCTGCTGGGATGAAATTGCCTACATCCAAATTGGTGATAACCCGGGCAGGAAGGAACCTACTACCGGAGAAATCAACTATAAAAACCTGTTTAAACACCTCCACCAAAAAGGTTATAAAGGAGTTATGGGTATGGAACACGGTAATTCTAAAGGTGGCAAAGAAGGTGAGCTGGCTGTTATTTCTGCTTATAGAGCAGAAGATAATTTTTTATAGAGATAAGTTTTGTAAGCCTAATTATTCATATCATCGGTAATCTGTGTGCTTACAGACAACTTGTTAGAATTTCATAGAAATGGTTAGTGAGTATATACAGTTGCGTTCGCATTAAGATTCACGTATGCACGGGAATGACGCATGGGTATAGATAGAGACCATGGCGTTCTCACTAATTACCAAGTTCAAAGATTTCTCCATTCCGTTGCACTTCAGTCGAAATGACGGCCGACAACTAACAGTGCTTCAATGAAACCCGCGTTTATGCGATTGCCAATTTCGTATCATCCGTGGTCTGTGTGCTTACATACCACTTGTTACGATTTCAGAGTAAAGATAAGTAAGGACATATAAAATGGCGTTCGCATTAAGATTCCCGTATGCACGGGAATGACGCATGGGGTATAGATAGAGGCCATGGCGTTCTCACTAATTACCAAGTTCAAAGATTTCTCCATTCCGTTGCACTCCAGTCGAAATGACGGCCGACAATTAACAGTGCTTCAATGAAACCCGTGTTTATGCGATTGCCAATTTCATATCGTCCGTGGTCTGTGTGCTTACATACCACTTGTTATAATTTCATAGAAATGGTCCGTGAGGACACGGACCATGGTATTTGATGCAGAAATCCGTGTTAATCAGTGTTCATCTGTGGTTAAAAATATTAACCTATTAATAGCGTCCGTGGTCTGTGTCCTCACAGACCACTTGCTACGATTTTATAGAAATGGTCCGTGAGGACACGGACCATAGCGTACAAACTAATTACCAAGTTCAAAGATTTCTCCATTCCGTTGCACTTCAGTCGAAATGACGGCCGACAACTACCCTACTTTCAAAATCCAAACTGATACGCTACCGGCATTACAATGAAACTCAGCCCAGCCGTTCTCATCAATGGTTACTTGCCCTTCTCTATAGCCTAGGGCATCAATAAATGTTTTTCCGGCAAAGTGTTTTCCAACCTCCATTGCCTTAAAGCCTTCTTCTCCGGTGCTTAACAATACCGCTACACCACTGTTTTCATGCTCTTCGTCGCCAGCGCGTGTCCAGCCTACGCAAATGCCATGATCAAAATAATCGCGTTGTTCACCGTAGGCCAGTTCGGCACGAATTTTACTCATTGTTTCTACAGCCGGAATTGCCGCCAATTCAATATGCACATCTTCACCTTCATTGTTTTTATCATCATAAATTCCACCATATAAATCAGGGAAGAATAAACAAGGAATCCCTTGCATACGCAATAAAATGATGGCATAAGCCAATGGCCTGAACCAAAATTCTACATAAGATTCTAAGGCCTGTAAAGGTTGTGAATCGTGGTTATCGACGAAAGTTACCGCAAGATCTGGCTTGGTTTGAACCAGGGTGCCTTCAAAAATGGTGCGCATATCAAAAGATTCATCTTTGCTGGCCATAAAGAATTTGTGGTGCAATAGGGAATCAAATATCTGTGTACGACCGCCAGTTGCTTCAATATAGGCCAGCTGACCTTGAATATCGACTACATTCCAATCTTCGGCAACAATAAAAAACTCGCGGTTAAACTTATGGTTTAAATGGTCAATCCATTCTACAATAAAGTCTGAGCTAATGTGTTTAACGGCATCTAGCCTAAAGCCATCCACTTTTGTGGTTTCAACCACCCACTCGCCCCAATATTTCAATTCTTCAATTACAGCCCTATTGCGGTAATCGATATCATTAAACATTAAATAATCGTAATTGCCGAACTCTGTAGATGGAACATTCTCAAAACCTTCACCTAAATAGTTCTGAATAGAATAAATTGCTGTTTCCTTTCTGTCTTCGGCCCAATCTACCCCGCTAAAACACATATGATCCCAGATAAATTCTGAATATTTGCCTTGCCTGCCGGGGAAAGTAAATTTCGTCCATGCTTCTATTTCAAAAACATCACTTGTAAATTCATTTCTATTGTCAGGATTTACCGTTTTCACTTTAACTTTTTCCAGCTCATCGCCACCGGCTTTGTGGTTAAATACGGCATCGGCCAGGGCTGCTATTCCATTATCATGCAGGGCATTTATCGCTTTAAGATATTCTTCTTTGGAACCATGTTTGGTTACAACACTACCTTTTTGATCAAACTCCCCCAAATCAAACAAATCGTAAACGGCATAACCTACATCATAGGCTGCATTGTTCGATTTGTAGGCTGGTGGCAACCAAACGGATGTTACGCCAATTTCTTTTAAATGATTGGCTTCAGTAGCTACTTTTGTCCATAAATTTTGTTCCTCGTTATAGTACCAATGGAAAAATTGGATCAGGGTCTGGTTTTGCATTAATTCGATTTTTTTTTAAGGATAACATGATAATTGTGGAATTGTTTTCGGCATTAACAGGCAACAATTCTGCGTGCGCTACGCCCCTGATGCTGCCGATACAGGCACCAAACGAGTTAATTTGGTGGTTAGCTGTTTAAACTGCGTGATGAATCTTCTACAAGTTTTTACACTAATTAAACAGATCAGTAAGAAAAATATCTTTTCAACCCATTGGCATCCATTTGCAATGCCATTTTAACACACAATTTATTTACTTTTGCGCTTAAATGAGCCTTAAAAAGAAATTTGCCAAAGAAAGCTTTACCATCATGAACGAGTTGGTATTGCCGAATGATACCAATACATTAAATAACCTGATGGGTGGGCGTTTACTGCATTGGATGGATATTGCCGCAGCAATTTCGGCACAAAAACATTGCAACCGGATTGTGGTTACCGCCTCTGTTGATAATGTTTCTTTTAAACATCCAATAAAACTGGGCGATGTAATAACCATTGAAGCCAAGGTAACCCGTGCATTTAATACTTCAGTAGAGGTACGTTTGGATGTTTGGGCAGAAAATATTCCTAGCGGTGCACGCCAAAAAAGTAACGAAGCATATTATACCTTTGTTGCTTTAGATCAGAGCGCGCGCACCATCCCTGTACCAGAATTAATACCCGAAACACCCGAAGAGGTAGATTTGTATGATGGTGCTTTACGCCGCAGGCAGTTGCGCCTGGTTTTAGGTGGAAAAATGAGCCCTGATGATGCAAGCGAACTTAAGGCACTTTTCTTTAAAGCATAATTTTTACATTAAATTTCTTTGCCCTTAGTTTGATTGTTTTATTTTAGCAGCTTACCTACGCTGAAAAATATGACAACTTATACCATTCTTATTATTTTAAGCGGATTAGTAATTTTCTCTTATCTGTTTGATTTAGTGGCGAGTAAAACTAAAATACCATCAGTTTTATTGCTGCTATTGTTGGGCATTGGCTTACGTTTTTTAGTAGACTACCTTAAAATACAAACCTTTAATTTCCTTTCCATTTTACCAACGCTGGGTACGGTTGGCTTAATTTTAATCGTTTTTGAAGGCTCGCTCGAACTCAAATACGATCAACATAAAAATAAGATCATTAAAAGTGCATTTCTATCTGCCTTAACCATATTATTGGGTACCATTTCGGTAATCACAATTATAATTTATCAAATTAGCCATCAAAACCTCTATACCTGTATTGCAAATGCCATTCCTTTTAGTGTAATCAGCTCTGCTATTGCCATACCTTCTGCCGCAGCTTTAAGTAATAAAGACAAAGAATTTGTGATTTATGAATCTTCGTTTTCTGATATTCTAGGGATCATTATCTTCAATTTCGCAATTACAAACCACTCCATTACCACCTCGGCATTTATTGGGCTTGGGCTGAGTACATTTCTAATTCTGTTATTATCTGCCATTGCCTGTGTGGTACTGTTGTATATCATGGGGCGTTTGGTACACCATATTAAGTTCTTTTTAATTATTGCCATACTGATCCTTGTGTATGCCATCGGCCAATCGTATCACCTTTCTTCACTGGTTTTGATCCTCAGTACAGGGCTTTTTCTCAACAATGCCGATACCATCCGGAATGTATGGTTCAGAAGTATATTTTTATATAAAAACTTAACTGCCGATTTATCGCAGCTTTATCAGTTATCGGCAGAGAGTGCCTTTATTTTACGCACCTTTTTCTTTGTTATTTTTGGTTTTACCATGAATATTAACGACCTGAACAATAAAATTGTGCTGGCCAACGGCTTTTTCATTCTGGCCTCTATATACACCATCAGGATTTTCTTTCTTAAGGTATTTAAAAAGGAAAGCCTTACCCCGATTTTATACATTGCACCCCGCGGGCTGATCAGTATTTTACTCTATTTCAATTTACCGGCAAGTTTAAAAATACAGCAAGTGGGTACACCATTTTTGTTCCTTGTTGTACTCGGATCGAGCATTGTAATGACCTTAGGGATTACCTTGAGCACAAAAAAAGGTTGATTTGTTGATTGATTTGGGCACTCAATTGTTTTATTGAGCAACCCAATCATAAGATCGTAGGTGAACGAAGCCACGCGGAATGGAGAGATCTTTAAAATATCTTATTGGAATTAAAAGCTTTCTGCACTGTGGTTTAAAGTCGGTTTTTTGCATCTGTCATCTCCACTCAAATGTCTTTTTTCGCGAAAGATGATCCTTCTAGATCCGGAAACGCGAGGTGATCGGCTAATGAAAATAAATCACCTATGGTTTAAATGTAGATGAAATATCTTTCATTCTGCGCAGCTCTGCCAAAACATTTGGGTTAGCCTGATAATAAATGGAATAGTAGCTGAGCTCGTTTAATTGATTACCTGGATGCTGTTTGAAATTAAAGCGGGCGATATTGGGATTAATGGCATGAATGGGAAGTGCAAGGGTATTTACAAGTGCGTTAAACACTACCGAAATAATGGTTTTTGAAGCGTATCCTGCTAAATCTGGCTGTTCGTGCCCCCATTGATCTATCATTTTGCCCCGCGAATCGGTTTTGTATTCCGTTCCGGGTTCATCGCCAACCTTTAAAAAACTTGTGCCTTTATATCCTTTTTTAATGGTTCTGATCTGTACTGTTTTAATTTCTTTAATAGGGACATTTATATATTCGCCATCGTGGTTTAAAACAACATCAAGCGAATCTACTTTGTACAAAATCCCTTTATACTTGCCGTTTTGGGTTTTAAGAATGGCAATATGTGGTTTTATAATTTGAGCCATTGCAAAATTGGCAAACAGGAAAAAGACGAAAGTAAAATAGAGCGTTTTCATATTGATGTTTTAAGGTGAATCAATATAGTAAGGTTTCTACCGGATTACAAATTTTTTACTCACTGAATTAATCCAAAATGCTGATGATAATGACGTATTCTAAATAATTTCATCACTCGAAATATAAGTAATCGCATTTCGACTACGCTATTATTACCAGCACCTGGTTGAGAGGGCTTCACCTCAACCAAAGTATTGCAAAATGTAAAGATTTATTTTATGAGACTCCCCAGGATAAGCACCTTAGTTAATCAACCCTGGATTTTAGATTATTGACTGGAACCTAACTCCCCATTTCTAAAATCTTATCAAATTCTGCTGCCTTTAAAGGCATTACCGATAAACGGCCCTGGCGCACCAAAGAAATATCAGTTAAACTTGGCTCAGCTTTAATCTGCTCCAATGATACCGGATTTTTCAGACTCTCCACAGGTGATAAATCAACCACTACCCAATTTGCATCATCGGTGGTAGGATCCTGATAAAATTCTTTTACAACCTTTGCAATTCCAACAACGTTCTTGCCTTCGTTACTGTGGTAAAAAAGCACTAAATCGCCCTCTTTCATGGCTTTGAGGTTATTCCGGGCCTGATAGTTACGCACGCCATCCCAAAAGGTACGGCCATCCTGATTAAATTTTTCCCAACTGTATTTAAAAGGCTCTGATTTTACTAACCAATGGTTCATCTGTGTTTCTTTATTTAAAAGCCCAAAACTAACAAAACGGAATGGATTAGAAAATAGGTTGGAGAATTTCGCACACGCGGGACACGTGCGCCAGCGAGTGGGAAGGATTCAAATTCAGCGTATCTTGTGTAATCGAAAATGCTGCGTTACGCTTGTGTAAAATAAGGACGAATCATGTTGGTGTACAGCTGATGATTTAGCACATATTCTCAGTTCGCAGGCGGTGAGCAATATTATATTTTATTTCTAAATACTATTTAAACCCATATCTTTAGCTTATAACTCCCTCATATGCCAAAGTATTTCATGTTTGCCTTTATCCTTTACATAGTGTTAAGTTCAAGATCAATTTGTAATGCTCAAGAGCTTCTGCCGTTTCGCCAAGACTCTCTCTGGGGATTTCGTGATGAGGCTGGAGAAACTAAGATAGTTCCTCAATATAAATATATAACAAAGTTTAGTGGCCAATATGCTATTGTTAGCGATGGTCGACTGCTTGGAGCAATTGATAAAGCCAATAGGTTAATTATTCCAATTCAACATGAGTATTTAGCCAGTTTGGGGACGGATGATTTCCTGTTTGGTGATAAATCAAAGTACTTCGGTGAGTATATAATGGGTGTAATCCATAAAGATAATTCAGTAATCATTCCTAAAGCGTACAGCTACATCAGTAAAACCAATGGATTGTATGCAGTAACAAAGAATTTGGATAGCGTAATTAGTAAAACCTCCATGGGCGATCTACGTTCAGTCAAGAAGCTATACGGTCTGATTGATAATGATGGAAAGACTATAATCCCTTGTGAATATAGTTATTTGCTATGGGCCAATAATAAGCTTCTAGTCTTGACGAAAGATGATAAAAGTGGGCATCAAGCATTATTTAATAGAAAAGGCAAGCAACTCACTGGCTTCGAGTATAAAGTCTTTGGAGATTTCAAAGAAGGTGTTGCTAAAGCCAGAATAGGGAATAAATATGGTTTCATATACCCTAATGGAAAATTAGCTATTCCAGTTAAGTTCCAGTATTGCGAAGATTTTATTGGTGGTTATGCAATAATACAAGAAGGAGATAATTGGGGCGCTATAGATAAGCGTGGCAATATTGTTATCAAACCTAATACAGACTACAAATCTGTGGTTGAGCACTTAAAAAATAAATATGGAAGAATGCAGGTGATTGAAAAACCTAAAGTTGACATATGATTAGGTTTTACTAGTGTTCCCATTGCCTCGTGCTTATTACATAAAACATAACGTTGCATCGTTCTGCGAACTTTACTGCAACGACCGTCGCTCCATACGCATGTCGGTACGCAAATTTCTTATTGCAAGTTCCTGTAGAATGCGATATATTCGCTACACTAAAAAGAACAGTATGCGCTCATCTAAATTTTTCTTTACTACAGTCTTTGCTTTCACAACAATGGTAGCTTTCAGTCAATCGCCTAAACGAGCCCTTAAGAAACTCGGTGCAGAGCCTGTTTACTTTATGGATAGCATTAATGTTGATAAAAGTGAGTTGATGAAGTGTGATCCGAGCAGTATAGCACTTGTTACGGTTTTAAAAGGCAAAGAGGCAATAGATATAATTGGTGAGGATGGCAAGGACGGAGTTGTATATATAGAAACAATTTCATTCGCCAAATCAAGATATTGGAGATACTTTCGCAGCAAATCAGCCGAATATAGTGCTTTAGTACCTGTCGCTGGTCAAGATACTACTATTCAGTACATACTAAATGGTAAAGTTCTGGATAAGAATTTCGAGGGAAATTTAGCTGTAATCGATGATAAGGTTTTTAAAGAGATCAAAGTATTAAGCAAAGAAGAACTTCAGAAACAATATAGTATCCAGAATAAAGAGGCAGGCGTTTCCATCAAATCTGAGGCACCAAAGGATCTTCATAACGGAAAGAAGAAGTTTTAAATATCAGTTTACATTAGATATTGAGTCACTATTATTCTGTAAATACCCCATATAACAAGGAATACACGTTTTTAGCAATAAATCTTCATCAGGGGGTTTTAGGTTTAGCATCGGGAATAAAGTATGTTAGGCCAGTTAACAAAATGCCAAAGATGCGCCCCCCATTGAAACAATAATTTGTTTTGCAGCAACAAATTTAAAAAGACTCACTTCTGGCACCTCTGCCCGTAGCCTTATAAAAGAGATAGTGATTGGCGCACAAAAAAATAGAGTATTCAGACTCTTTGTAATTATTACTATTAGTTTTATAAAATTTTATAGCAAGCTGGAAAACCTTCATTTAGTGGGCTTGTTTGTGAGAGAATTACCAGTTGAATTGGAAGAATTGCCAAATTTGGAAAATATTTCTTTCGCGGTAGGCGATGTAGTTCTATGCCCCAAATCATAGAAGTTTTAAGGTCATGATAACACCTCACAGGTTTACTGTTGGCCTCGGCTATAATATCAAATGCCAAGTTTAAAAAACTAAAAGAAAATCTGTCAAATGTGGAAGTGTCTATCCATCCATAAAATTCTGAGTTTATTGAACTTTGACCCTAATCATTTGCCCTTTAACCCTAATCATTTGCCCTCCGACCCCAATCGTTTGACCTCCGACCCCAATCGTTTGCCCTCCGACCCCAATCGTTTGCCCTCTGACCCCAATCGTTTGACCTCCGACCCCAATCATTTGCCCTCCGACCCCAATCGTTTGACCTCCGACCCCAATCATTTGCCCTCCGACCCTAATCGTTTGACCTCTGACCCCAATCGTTTCACCTCCGACCCCAATCGTTTGACCTCCGACCCCAATCGTTTGCCCTCCGACCCTAATCGTTTGCCCTCTGACCCCAATCGTTTGCCCTTCGACCCCAATCGTTTGCCCTTCGACCCCAATCGTTTGCCCTTTAACCCTAATCATTTGCCCTCCGACCCCAATCGTTTGCCCTCCGACCCCAATCGTTTGCCCTCCGACCCCAATCATTTGCCCTCCGACCCCAATCGTTTGCCCTCTGACCCCAATCGTTTGCCCTCCGACCCCAATCGTTTTACCTTTAACCCTAATCATTTGGCCTCCGACCCCAATCGTTTGCCCTCCGACCCCAATCGTTTGCCCTCCGACCCCAATCGTTTGCCCTCGGACCTAAATCGTTTGCCCTTTAACCCTAATCGTTTGCCCTCCGACCCCAATCGTTTGCCCTCCGACCTAAATTATTTGACCTTTAACCAATGACGGATTTAACGCATTCCCTGCATCATGCTATTTGCACCTCGCTATTTGAATTATGCTATATGCTCCCTGCTATCTGGCATAGGAAATGATGGAAGGAGAAAACGTTAAAGGTTTAGCATTACCTTTCCTTCCATCACTGAATTGAGGCAGCACACACTTTCCGCCCCCTTTGGCGGAACTTGTGCTGACGACCAAAAAGCTTTAACGAATTTATCCGACATCAGTTCCAAGCCTTGGACTTTTGTTACTTTTGGGCCAAGCCAAAAGTAAGAGCCCCCTCGGTGGCGGTGAACCGAGGCAAGCCCGAGCGGAGCGAAAAACAGCAACCGCATTACGATTCCCGCATGCGCGGGAATGACGACCGTGTTAGAAACTTACAACAAAGATTGCTTCAGCTCGCTCTCCCCAGCTTCGCAATGACGGACTTTATGCGTTCCCTCATAGTTTTAAACAACAGGAAAGGTGCTGAAATAAATTCAGCATGACGATCGCCTTAAGCAGGGTGGCTAACAGTATCTGCACATCGCTATATGCTCCATGCTATAGGGCATAGGAAATGATGGAAGGAGAAAACGTTAAAGCTTTAGCATTACCTTTCCTTCCATCGTTGCATCGAGGCAGCACACACTTTCCGCCCCCTTCGGCGGAACTTGTGCTGGCGACCAAAAAGCTTTAACGAATTTATCCGACATCAGTTCCAAGCCTTTCAGTTATGCCTTATTGTTTGTTGTTTTTATAGGTAGTCATGCTTTCGCTGCGCTCAGGTTTGTTACTTTTGGGCCAAGCCAAAAGTAAGAGCCCCCTCGGTGGCGGCTGATCTGTACCGATTTTATATCGGTAACCGAGGCAAGACTGCGAGAATGGCAAGCCCAAGCGGAGCGAAAACATTATGATTAAACTACTCATAACCATTTTCAAAAACAATCACCTGTTGCTTTTTCAAACTCACTACAGCAACCCCATCATCCCCCATTTTAACTGTACCCGCAGGGAAATCTTTTACTACAAAAGTTTTAAAAGGCAATTTAATCCTTAAAACACCTCCTTGTTCAGCAGAGATTTTGACCCACGTTGGAACACCATTTTCTTTTTTTGCGCTTACAATAAAGGCGCCTTCGGTACGCAGATTATTAAATGAAACATCTTTCCAATTTTGGGGTACTGCCGGAAAAACCTGGATGTATCCATTTCTACTCTGCAACAACAATTCGTGTACACCCTGTGCAAAAGCAAAATTACCTTCCAATGTAAAAGGGCGATAGGTAAAACCCGAATACTGACCGCCTTTCTGATCGCCATTTAAATGAAAGCTGTTCGGCGAACAAAAATTAGCAGCAAAAATCTCCAATTGTTTTACCGCTTTATCGGCCTGGTATGCCCTTGCATATAAAGAAGCCATCCAACTAAAAGAATATCCGCACCATGCCCTTGTTCCAATCTCTTCCAAACGTTTTAATGAGTTATCGATAATGGTTTTATCATCCGGATGGTTTGCATCCAATAAATCGAGGGGGTAAATGGCCATATATTGCGACATGTGCCTATGCGAACTTGTTAAATTTGAACCCGGTGCTATCGTAAAGCCCGTTTTATTTATCTCATAATCGGGCAGCTCATTTAATACAGCCAGCCAGTGTTTATTTTCTTCAGTTTTGCCATTTGCTTTACTTACTTCAGCCGCTGCTTTAAACAAAAATTTGGCCAGGGATAAATCGAAATTGCTCCAGTTTAAAAACCAGGCTTTAATGCTGTTATCATTATATTCAGGACTAGAGCTTAGCGGTAATGTTCGTTTGCCGTTTTTTAAGCGGGTTATATTTTCCAGGTAGGTTGCCGCATCATGGATATAAGGATAAGCCCTTGCTTTGAGGAAACCATCATCCATACTGTATTTCCATTGCCAATAAAAATGCTGCGAAGTCCATGCGCTAACAGTAGGTGAAAGTGAATACTGGATCCATCCCCCCATCGGATCGCCATTTAAAGTAATTACCCCCGGTACGTTTAAACCCTCAACACCAAAATACTGTTTGGTATAACTCAGGTTCTTGTTCCTGATTTTCCACAACCAATCTGTAAAAGTAGCACCTTCGGCCAGGTGGTTTGCAGTATAGGTAGGCCAATAGCTTAGCTGGGTATTTAAATCATTGTGGAAATCACCTTTCCAGGGTGGCAAACTGCCGTTATCAGCTGTCCACACCGCTTGCAGGGTAATGGCTGGTGCACCCTTTCTGGCTACGCAGCCCAGCTTATACATTTCTAAAAAATATTGTTTTTGAATGGTAGTATCCGGAACGGAAATGTTCGATTTTGCCCAAAACGTTTTCCACCATTTGGTATGTGTATTCCAGCCTGTTGGCTGTTTCGCATTAGCTGTAATGCTTGGTAAGCTTGCTACTTTATCGTTGCTGATTGTCCATGAACCGATTAACTTGCCCTTTGCTAACTTTTTCCACTGCACCAAAACTTCGTAATAATGGCCTTGATAAGTAGGTTGATGGTACCGGATACTATTGGCCGTGTTGGTTACTGTACCTTTGGCATAACCCAGTTTTTGCAAGCCTTCACCAGCATGGCTGTTGTCGCCTTTTTCAGTTTGGGTGTTGTTGTAATTGTGAACAATCAGTGCTGGTAATATCGCGGTAGATTTAAGTTTTTCTAAACTGAAATAACCCTGTTGCTGGGCAGCATGAATATAGCAGTTAAAAACAGTTCCGTTTTCGAACTTCACGGTATTTAAGGCCGTTTCAATATCCAGCACATTAGATACCACTTTACCGAATTTTGAAATGTCGAACTCCATTGCCGCAGCAGGTAACTTGGTGGGGTAAGGACTGGTATCATAAGGCTCATCGCCTATTTTTTGAACAGCAGCATAATTATTTTTATGCACCTGTTCTTCTACCCATTTAAAGGTAAGTTTCGACATATCGAGTGCCTTGCGTTCATCCCATAAATCTGCCCGATCTAAAGAAAGGCGGAGTTTATTGTTTTTCTCCCAGATTAAGGCCCCCAACATCCCATTGCCCAAAGGCATGGCTTCATCCCATTTATCGGCAAGTTTAGTAAAAGAAAGATTATAAGGCGTTAATGATTGTGTGTAGCCCGCCAGCGAAAGGCAGAGCAGCAACAGGATGATTGTAATTTTAGTTTTCATTTGGTTTCAGAAAAACGAGTGCTCATAATAGCTATCGAATTCTAAAATAATGATATTAACTTACAATAAAACACTTAAAAATTACGCAAACGTTTGATGGTGAATATTGCGGAGGTTTTTGTTTAAGAAAGATTAGTGAACAATTTTAAAAACAAGTTCTTTCAGGAGTTCCCCATCTTCAACATTGCCCGTACTATCCAAACCTTTACTTTTTAAATCGTACTCGCGCAGCAAACTGATTACCTGGAAAACTTTACCCGTATTATAGTTTCTGGCAGCAACTTCATAATCTTTAATAAAAAAGGGTGGCACCCCCAGGGCAGATGCAGCATCGGCCTTGTTCGGAATATAGTGGTATTTTAAAAGCTTGGTAAAATACCCCCCTAAATTGGCCAGTACCATAACCGTTGGATTGGCTTTCGGATTGCTTGCGAAGTAATTGATTATTTTATTGCATTTCAATACATCGCGGATGGCAAGGGCTTTCTGCAACTCAAAAACATTATACTCTTTACTAATGCCAATATTTTTCTGAACAAGATCGGTAGTAATGGTTACCTCTTTCGGAACATTGAGCATCAACTTTTCAATTTCGTTGGCTATTTTGGAAAGATCTGTTCCTAAATATTCGGCCATTAATGCCGATGCCTGCTGATCAACCTTATAGCCTTTTTCTTTAATAAAATCTTCAATCCAGGGCACGAGTTTATAATCGCGCACCGGATCAGACTGAAAAATCAATCCGCTTTTATTAATGGCTTTGTAGATTTTTTTACGCTTATCGAAATTGGCATATTTATAAGCCAATACCAAAATGGTACTCGGCAAAGGTTTCTCGAAATAGTTGAGTACAAACTCGCCCTCTTTACTCCCAGAATCTTCTTTGCCCCACTTTAAATCCTGTGCCTCTTTAACAATTACCACCTGGTATTCAGCCATCATCGGGTAACGTTTTGCAGCACCCAGCACTGTAGCCATATCGGTATCTTTCCCATATAATACCGTTTGGTTGAAACCTTTTTCGGCATCATTTAACAGTTTATCTTCTATATAATCGGTTACCTGATCGATATAGAAAGATTCTTCACCATGTAAAAGGTACACAGGTTTAAACTTTCGGGCTTTAAGATCTTTAATAATTTCGGCAGCAGTCATTGCCCGTAAAATTACGATTTAGGTTTAAGGATTTGGATAAATGTTTATAATTAAAGATGTGAGATTTTCGACGGGAGATATGAGATTTGAGACAGAAGATTTCCTTGCATATCTTAGAATTAATTTAACTTTGGCACAATAATAATTGATAGATTGTTCCATTTTTAACGGATAACTTCCAACTGTTAACTGAAAACTGACTACTGCCAACTGAAAAATGTTTAACCCTACTCCGCTTAACCTCCCTCCGTATCCATTTAAAATTACCCAAAAGGATGAAGTGGTTTTTATTTTCGATGAGTTGAGAAAGAAACACCTGGTGCTTACCCCTGAGGAGTGGGTGCGACAACATTTTATACAGAACCTGATTTTAGAAAAGAAATTTCCGCGCACCCTGATCCAAATTGAAGGTGGTTTGGTGCTGAACCAATTGCAAAAACGGAGCGATATTTTAGTGTACAATACAGCTGGCGAAAAGCTGATGTTGATTGAATGTAAAGCCCCAAAGGTTAAGATTACGCAATCGGTTTTCGATCAGGCATCACGTTATAACTCTATTCATCAAGCCAAATGGATTGTACTAACCAACGGCTTACAGCATGTTTATGCAAAAATGGACTTGCAGAAAGGCAAGTTTAACTTCGTACAGGAAATGCCTGAATATCTGGGACTATAATAATAACGGTCTCTTTCCCGTGAAGGCGGGAATTTTAAAGCGTTCGCATTACGATTCCCAATCAAGTTGGGAATGACGACCGCATTATAATGCTGGTCGGTGAGACACCGACCAGTAGAACCAAAGTTTAAAGATTTCTCCATTGCGCTACCGATGAAAAATCGGTGAGCTCCAGTCGAAATGACGATTTATTGAAAGGTTTTCGATTACGCTACCATAGACAGCATCCATTAGCACGGTCGTCATTCCCGCGCAGGCGGGAATCTTAAAGCGTTTGCATTACGATTCCCAATCGAGTTAGGAATGACGATATCGCACAACAATGACGACCGCATTATAATAATTTTACCACAGATAAAAAGGCTGAACACAGATATTAAAATCCGTGTTTATCTGTGTCCATCTGTGGTTAAAAACCCTCTCACCTACCAACTTGTGTTTCACCAACAGAAACATAACTTGGGGTAGCACTTACCTAAACACTATACTCTTTCTTCCAAAGTTGCTTATTGCCGCTATAAATCGCTTCATTACACATGGCTACACATATGGCGGCCTGGGTGCCGGTATTGATATTCGATGCTGGTTCTTGCTTGGTAATTACCGACTTATAAAATTCATCAAGAGCATAATTGGTACCATCTAAGGTTGCTTTATCCAAAATCGGGATTCCTCCATCTTTATTCACTACAATTTTTGTTGCTCCAGTTACGCCATCAACTATACCTAATTCTTTTTTGGTGCGCTCTTCGGGGTAAAACAAACCGGTGTTGGTAAGCAAAGAAACCGATCCGTTGGTACCTTTTATTTTAAAGAGGTAACCATCATGGGCATTGCCACAAGTGGCACCAAAATTTCCGATCATCCCCTTTTCTTTGTATCGCAGAATGGCCTGTATATTATCATAGGTTTCGCGCCCATCTTTAAAAACATCAATCCCGCCTGATCCCATAATTTCATCAGGCTGTGTTTCGAAAGCCCAGTTGATAAAATCGATTTGATGGGAGAGCAGTTCGGCAGCCAACCCGCCAGAATATTCTTTATACATCCGCCAATTGATTTTACGCTCCAAAGCAGGTTCTGGCACGGCCCTGCGCCAGTTGCCATTACGGTCCCAACGGCAATCTATCTGACTAACCTTACCCAAATAACCACTCTGAATCATATCTTTCACCTTAAAATACAAAGGCGAATAACGGTATTGATAGCCCACCTGAAAAACCTGATTTGGATATTGCTTTACCAGCTTTTTAAGTTCGAGTGCCTGGGCAATATTGTATGTCATGGTTTTTTCTACATACACATGTTTGCCTGCAAGCACTGCATCTTTAGCAATTTTAAAATGCTCGCTTAAAGGCGTGGCAATAAAAACCGCCTCAATGGTTTTATCATCCAAAACTTTATGGTAATCTTTTACTGCTTTCGCATCTGCAGGTACATACTTTTCGGTTTCTTTTAATCTAAAATCGAGTACATCACAATAAGCCTTAATGTTATACTTAGCAGGCATGGATTTAATTACAGACAGCACCCCTTTGCCCCTATCGCCACAACCAATCATGGCCACATTAATAATTTCATCAGCCATTAAACTGGCAAAGCCCTGATTACCCAGAAGCAAACCAGAACCTAACAAAGTAGTATGTTTTACAAAAGATCGACGATGCATGTTTATATTAATATTATTTCTTTATTCGTAAATATATTTAACCATAGATTAATACAGAAAACCAAAATTAGTCACCCTGATCCGATAGCTATCGGATCAGCATAACGATCGCGTTAAGAAATTAGGCTAAAACAAATCAAAACGCATAAATATTAATCGAACTCAGTTTATAAATTCTTGATTTTAATTGTTCTGAAATCTACCTTATTGCCATGATCTTGCAGCAGGATATGTCCTTTTAGTGCTTCGCCAAAGTTTTTCCAATCTTTATATTTACTGATGGCAACCAATTTTTTAAATTCTTCTGATCCGCGTGTATATTCCAACACTTTTACACCATTTAAATAATGCTCTACTTTGTTGTTGGGGTACACTACCAAGCGGCCGTTGTTCCAGCTACCAATTGGGCGCAGGTAACGTGCTTCTTTTTTAGCCGTCATTAAATCGTATAAAGAGGCCAGCGTGCGGTTTCCATCCCTGCCCAATTTGGCATCGGGGTGCAATACATCATCCAGAACCTGGTACTCGAGCCCAATGGCTGAACCTGTATTTTTTTCGCTCAGGGTAACAAAGTATTTAACCCCGCTATTTGCCCCAGGGGTAAGTTTAAACTCGAACGACATATCGAAAGCAGCATATTCATCTTTGGTTACAATATCGCCCCCATTGGTTGATTCGGCTCCGCCTGATGGCTCTACGCTGATTACTCCATCGGCTATTTTCCAGCCCTTTGCAGGGAAGGTACTTTTATAGGCACCAATCCAACCGGCATTGCTTTTACCATCGAACAACAGTTTATATCCTTCTGATTTTTCGTAGGCAGATAATGTATTTGGTGTTAAATTAACTGTATAAATCCCTTTAGGAAAGGTTTTGGCTTTTAAGCCTTCGGTTTGGATATTGATGTTTTTGAAATAAACTTTCTTGCCATCGTTTTCTAAATTGCTACCAATGCCATGTACCTGTAAACCGATAAAACCAGTTTTATCAAGGGTATCAATCACATAAGCTACGGGAGTTCCGTTAACCCAGGTTTTGGTTTCATTACCAATGCACTCAATTTTATAATGGTTAAATTCGTTCTTTTTGTACAAAGGTTTTGCTGATGGATTAAGCTCCAAAGGATATAACCACAATCTTCTGGCTTCATCATAAATTCCGCCTGTCCATGCCCTAGGTGTGGGGTCTATTTCCACCTGCCTGCCAAAAACCAATCCTTTGCCATTATTTCCTTCCGGTTTAATATGGCTACGGGTTTGAATGCCTGAGTTGGTGGTTTCACCTTCTAATTTCACATCCAGTTCCAATACAAAGTCGCCATATTCTTTTTCAGTAATCAAAAATGAATTTGGTGTGCCTTTGGTCATTGCACCCACTATCATTCCATCTTCAACTTTGTATGGGGCGGCACCTGCAACGGCTTTCCATCCGGTTAGGGTTTTGCCATCAAATAATGGTTTTGCTTTTTGCGCTGCTGCTGATAAACTCATCAGGGAGAGGGCAAGGATACTATATTTTTTAATGTTTAACATGATTAGATTTTTCTTTCCGTCATTGCGAGGAAGAATGTCGAAGCAATCTTTCTTGCGGGATCGATTACTTTACCTCCTACCGACGATATATTGATTAATATTTAAATACTTTTCCGTTTGCCATTACTTCTTGTTTGCCTTCATCAAAAACTGCTTTTGCTCCGGTTCTTACTGCGGCATTTGTCATGATATTGGCAATAGAATGCGAATAACCTGCTTCTACCGGTGCATTTGGTGTTTTACGGCTGCGTACACATTCCATCCAGTTGCGCATGTGGCCGGAGGTTAATGCATCGCCCCCCATATTTGCGCCTGTAGCGGCCTTAACTTCGGTTTTACTTAAATCAAATTCAGGTAAAAGGTTGGCTTTTAAACCCATCGCTGCTGCTTCTTGTTGCCTTAACCCACCTTTTGGTGATACTTTATTGGTAATTAAATTTAACTCACCACCGTTCGAATAATATACCTCACCTACATCGCCTACACTGTTTTGCATCCGGGAGGTAAAGGTAACCTGAAAACCATCTGTGGTATCGGGCTGACCGTAATCAAACACGGCAACCATCGAATCCCAATTTCTGCGACCATCTTTCCAGGTGTAAATGCCTCCGTTTGCTACTACACTCCGTGGGTGTTTTAAATTGGTAAACCAATGAACAGTATCAATCTGGTGCGACATCCACTGGCCTGGCATGCCTGATGAATAAGGCCAGAACAACCTGTATTCTAAATATTTCCTTGGATCAAAAGCCTCATTGGGCCTATTGAGCAAAAAGCGTTTCCAATCAATATCTTCTTCTTTAAGTTTCGCTACCAAATCCGGTCTGCGCCACCGGCCGGGTTGGTTTACATTCCAAACTAAATCTACGGCGGTTATCGGTCCGAATTTACCATCCTGAATAAATTTTGCCGCATTGGTATAATTTTCTCCACTCCTTCTTTGCGAGCCAATTTGTACAATTTGTTTGCTTGCTTTAACTGCTTTAAATGCTGCTTTGGCATCGTCCATAGTTTCGGCAAAAGGTTTTTCCACATAAGCATCACAACTGGCTTTTACAGCTTCGATGGTATGTAAAGCATGCTGAAAATCGGCTGTACTGATAATTACCGCATCAAGATCTTTGGTGGCATAAAGCTCGTCATTGTTGCGGCAGGCTTTAATATCGTGACCAAATTTTGCTTTTAAATGGGCAATTCCCAAATCTCTGCGGTAGTTCCACAAATCAGAAAGGCCAACAATATCAAAATTCAGCTCCTTGTTGTGGTTCAGGAAACAAGGTAAAAGCGTGTCTTTAAAACGATCAGAAAATCCAACAACACCTACACGAACCCTATCGTTTGCACCAATAATGCGCCCATAACTTTTGGCACTCATGCCCATTGTACCCGCATAGGTTGCCGCAGCAAATATTGCAGATTGTTTAATGAATTTTCTTCTGGAATTTTCCATTTGAGGATATTAGGTTAGATTATCACTTAAATAGTTAACGGTTTGGTAAACCGTTTTAACAAAATCTAAAATATGGTTAATAAAAACAAACCTTAAGTTTTTGCAAGTAATATTTTTGAAACCTTAAATTAAAATAATGGCTAACTATTGCAGTAACCTTAAATAAATGGCCAAGAAACCCTTTTTAAACGGATAATGCATTTCTATCGCGATAAGGAAAACGTTTGAAATAATTTATTCCTTTTCCTTAAAATAACGAAAAAGCCCTTCAGAAAAATAATCTGAAAGGCTTTATAATAAGACTTGTTATCCTGACCCTAACACTCGGGACGGTATGACGGTTGCATCGGCTGAAATTTACAATTATCCTAAAACCGCCAGGCTTTCTTCAATAATTTTGATTTTCGCTTCAGCATCGGCTTTTTTATTGCGCTCATTGGCAATAATTTCGGGTTTTGCATTTTGTACAAAACGTTCGTTGCTCAGTTTCGAATCAACCGACTTTAAAAAACCCTGTAGATAAATTAAATCAGCATTTAGGCGTTCGCGTTCTGCTTCTACATCTATACTCTCGGTTAAAGGAATAAAAAACTCATCTTTACCCGCCATAAAAGCAGTTGCGCCAACAATTTTATCATTAACAATTTCTGCTTCTGATACATTGGCCAATTTGAAAACAATGTTTAGCCATTTCTCATAATCAAGATCAGAGTTTACCTTAATATTTAAAGGCAATGCTTCTTTTGGAGAAATCTGTTTTTGATTTCTTACATTTCTAATTTCGGCAACAACAGTTTTAATTACCTCAGCATCTTTTAATAATTTCTCATCAAATGCTCCGCCTTTCGGAAATTCGGCTACAATACAGCAATCCATTTCTCCACGTTCGGCAAACAGATCATCATGCCATAATTCTTCCGTAAGGAAGGGCATATTTGGATGCAATAATTTAATTATATTTTCGAAAAATCCTATCGTGGCTTTGTAACTCTCAGCATCTATTGGCTGTTGGTAAGCGGGTTTAACCATTTCTAAATACCAGGCACAGAAATCATCCCAAACGAGTTTGTAAGTGATCATTAATGCTTCTGATAAGCGGTATTGTTTAAAGTTAGCCTCAATTTCTACCAATGCCTCATTAAAGCGGTTTTCGAACCACGATATGGCCTGGGTATTCGGGTTGGCTAAGTTTTCGTCAACTTCCCATCCTTTTACCAAACGGAAAGCATTCCATATTTTACTGGCGAAATTACGTCCTTGTTCACAGTAACTTTCATCAAACATTAAATCGTTACCAGCAGGCGATGACATTAGCATTCCTACACGTACTGCATCAGCACCATATTTCTCGATCAACCCAATAGGATCAGGTGAATTACCCAACGATTTAGACATTTTACGGCCTAATTTATCGCGCACAATACCTGTTAAATATACATTGGTAAAGGGCTTTTTGCCCATAAACTCATGTCCGGCCATAATCATACGTGCCACCCAGAAAAATAATATTTCGGGTGCAGTAACCAGATCGTTGGTTGGATAATAATAATTGATGTCTTTATTTTCAGGGTTTTTAAAACCATCGAAAACAGAAATTGGCCACAACCACGACGAGAACCAGGTATCCATTACATCATCATCCTGCCTTAAAAAAGGCTCTAGCTGATGCTTAAATCCAGCTTTTTCAGTCTCTGAGCAGCTTTCATCCAAGTGTTTTTTCTTCCAGAATTCTTCTAATGCCTCATCTTTAGTTTTGGCAACCACCCAGTTTCCTTTGTCATCATACCAGGCCGGAATTCGCTGTCCCCACCACAACTGGCGACTGATGTTCCAATCCCGAACATTCTCCATCCAATGGCGGTAAGTATTCTCAAATTTATTCGGAATCAGGTTTACCTCACCATTCAGCACATCATCCAAAGCAGGCTGTGCCATTTCTTTCATCTTCACAAACCATTGCATCGAAAGTTTAGGTTCGATAGCGGCATCGGTACGTTCTGAGAAACCAACCTGAGATTTATAATCTTCTACTTTATATAAATGACCAGCTTCTTCGAGCATTTTGGCAATTTTTTTACGGGCAACAAACCTGTCTTCGCCAACTAAAATAACTGCCAGTTCATTTAAAGTTCCATCATCGTTTAAAATATCCGTAACTGGCAAATTGTGTTTAACACCCAGTTCATAATCATTTAAATCGTGTGCTGGCGTTACTTTTAAACAGCCTGTTCCAAATTCAATATCCACATATTCATCCTCAATAACCGGAATTTCGTGGTTAACCAGCGGAACAAAAACTTTTTTACCTTTTAAGTGCGTAAAACGTTCATCGTTCGGGTTGATACAGATTGCGGCATCTGCCATAATTGTTTCAGGACGCGTGGTGGCTATTGTTAAAAACTGATCTTCCGTTCCCGAAATCAGGTATTTAATGTAATAGAGTTTCTGGTTTACTTCCTTGCGGATTACTTCTTCATCAGAAACAGCTGTTTTACCAGCAGGATCCCAGTTAACCATACGGATACCGCGATAAATCCACCCTTTTTTATACAAATGGATAAATGAATCGATAACTGCTTCAGAAAGATCTTCTTCCATGGTGAAACGGGTACGGTCCCAATCGCAACTTGCACCCAGTTTCTTTAACTGATCTAATATAATGCCGCCGTATTTCTCTTTCCACTCCCAGGCATACTTTAAAAATTCTTCGCGGGAAAGGTCTTTTTTATTGATCCCTTTTTCCTTTAACATTGCCACTACTTTTGCTTCGGTAGCAATAGAGGCATGATCGGTACCAGGTACCCAGCAAGCATTTTTACCTTGCATACGGGCCTTACGGATTAACACATCCTGAATGGTATTGTTTAGCATGTGCCCCATGTGCAGTACTCCCGTAACATTGGGCGGCGGAATTACAATGGTGTAAGGCTCGCGCTCATCGGGTTCGGAGTGAAAAAATTTCTTTGATAGCCAATAGCTATACCATTTATCTTCTGTTTCTGCAGGATTGTACTTGGTGGATATGCTCATGAATGATATTAAAAGCTCAAAAATAGCTATTTAAGCTGAAAGACCAAAGGAGCATAAGCCAAATGGCATACTTATGGGTTTAAATTTTCTTTTCTTTTAAAAAGGTGGTTGCACCATGAAATAGGAAAGCATGAGATTTGAGTATAGCTTCAAATTGGTATTAATTACGATTAATTGTTACTGAATGGACAGGTTTTTAGCTTTGTTTATCTTCTTATTTTTGGCATACCTCACTCACAATTAATAAATTAAGTTTTAAGTACATTCTTAATTACCTTAACTTCTTAATGGCAATAGTTTAAGGTATTAAAACTTCATTTTCTGAATCCTAACTGCATTTAAAATGGCCAGAAGTGCAACACCAACATCGGCAAAAACGGCTTCCCACATGGTGGCAATACCGCCTGCACCTAAAATTAACACCAATGCTTTTACTGCAAATGCCAATACAATATTCTGGATTACCACATTCTTAGTTGCCTTACCAATTTTAATCGCTGTTACAATTTTAGAAGGTTGATCCGTCTGAATAACAACATCTGCTGTTTCAATTGCGGCATCGCTGCCCATTGCACCCATCGCAATACCTATATCGCTAATGGCCAAAACCGGGGTATCGTTTATCCCATCGCCAACAAAGGCAACTACTTTGGTTTTATCCTTTTTAATTTCTTCAAGTTTCGCCACCTTATCCTCTGGTAATAAATCACCATAGTAAGCATCAATACCTAAGCCGGTTGCAACTTTTTTAACAATCGATGTTTTATCTCCACTCAGCATTACCACCTGTTTTATTCCAATTTCATGGAGCTGTTTAACGGCTTCGCCAGCATCTTCTTTTATCTCATCGGCAATGAGCACATAACCTGCGTATTTCTGATCAACAGCTACAACCACAATACTTTCTTCAATTGCTGCAATGCGGGTATCAAATTCAATATTAAATTTTTCTAAAAGTTTTACATTACCAGCTAAAACCTCTTTACCATTTACCACTCCCTTTAAGCCCATCCCTGCAATTTCCGCTATATTTTCTGCCGGATGGATTTCCTGATTACCCACATAGGCTACAATCGCTTTGGCTATGGGATGCGTTGATTTTGCTTCTACAGCGGTTAATAAGTTCAAAAGTTCCTTTTCATCGATTACACTTTCTACTTTCTGAACATTAAAAACGCCTTTTGTTAAAGTTCCGGTTTTGTCCATCACTACCGTATTCAGTTTGGTAATCAGATCAAGAAAATTAGAACCTTTAAAAAGAATTCCGTTTGAGGATGCAGCACCAATTCCGCCAAAATAACCGAGTGGGATGGAAATAACCAATGCACAAGGACAGGATATCACCAGGAAAACAAGCGAACGGTATAACCAGGTTTGAAAATGATAATCGCTCCCTAAAACCAACATCGGAATGGTAACGAGTGCTAAAGCCAAAAAGAAAACAATTGGCGTATATACTTTAGCAAACTTGCGTATAAAAAGCTCAGTTTTAGCTTTACGTGTAGTGGCATTTTGTACCATTTCGAGTATCCGCGACAGTGCACTATCGGCAAAAGCCTTGCTTACCTGTACTTCTATTACTTTATCTAAATTAAGCATACCAGCTAAAATCGGCTCACCCTTATTAATTGTACGGGGTTTGCTTTCTCCGGTAAGTGCAGCGGTATTAAAACTGCTTTTATCACTCATCAATGCTCCATCCAACGGAATTTTCTCACCGGCTTTAATTTGTATCGTTTCGCCAATGGCTACTTTTTCGGGGTTAACATCCTCATATTTTCCATTGCGTAAAACGTGCGCTACATCGGCACGTACATCAAGCAAAGCTTTAATATTTCTTTTAGCCCTGTTTACCGCTGCCATTTGAAACAGTTCGCCAATGGTATAAAAAAGCATCACGGTTACACCTTCAGGATACTGACCAATGCCAAAGGCCCCTATTGTAGCAATTGACATCAGTGAAAATTCGGTAAAAAAATCTTTGGCTTTAAAAGTCTCCCAAACCTCGCGTAAAACCGGAATACCAACAGGCAGATAAGCTACAATATACCAATAAGGCCTTATGGTTTGAAAGGCAGGAACTTTAAAAATATTATCGAAAGCAATTCCGATCAATAACATAACCAGGGTTACAAGGGCCGGTAAGTAAGTTTTAAACGCCGATGGATCGCCTCCATGATCGTGGTCGTGCTCATCACCTTCTTCGTGATCGTGAACATGTTGGTGGTTATCTTTTGGTGCCGGATGTACTTTGGTGCTGCAACAGCTATCTTCTTTATCGTGGGTATGGCTCATTATATATTGTATACAAATACATTAGTTTTTATTTACCGCTAAACCTTGCGGGTTTCATAACCTGTGGGGTTTTGGATAAGTATTTCAAATTTATGGAAAATAAAATGCTTTATGCTGAATCATTCTTGATAGCAATAATTTTTACAAGCACACAATAAATTTTGTTAAAAAATGTTAATAGTGTATAAAAGATTTAAAATTATGAAATCTATTAAAATCCAATTTTCAGCATCCGAACTTATCAGACGTTTGGGTTTAGCAAAAATTTACTACTGGTTTAACAAGTAATATTATTAGTATATTGTTTCAGTATTAATTTGTATTTCATAAATTTCGCTTCAAATACTAACTTATTAAGCGAATGAAATACCAAAATTTGAAAAGATATTTTGCGGCACTGGGTATTATTGCTGCTGGCTTTTCTGCAAATGCACAAACCAAAAAGTTTATCGACCCTGCCAACATGGATCTTTCCGTTAAACCAGGCGACGATTTTTATACCTACGCAAGTGGTTCTTGGGTAAAAAACAATCCTGTTCCCGCTAAAGAAACACGCTGGGGTTCATTTAACGAACTGCGTGATTTTAACATTAACGCAGTAAAATCTTTAGTAGAAGATGCAGCCACAGATAAAGCTGCTCCGGCAGGCTCGGTAAAACGCAGAGTAGGCGATTTTTATACCGCTGCAATGGACAGCGCAACAATTGAAAAGCTAGGTTACACACCCATAAAATCAGATTTAGAAAAAGTTAAGCAAATTAAAAATGTTCAGGGCGTTTTAGATCAGGTAGCGTATATGCGTACCAACGGCCTTGGTGGTGGCATGTTTGGTTTGGGTGTTGGCCAAGACCGCAAAAACGTAAATAAATATATGGTAAACATTGGGCAAGGTGGCACTACCCTGCCCGACCGTGATTATTACCTGAAAGATGATGCCCGCAGCGTAAAAATACGCGAGGCGTACAATACTTACATGGTTACCTTATTTACGCTAACCGGAAGTACTGCCGAAGAAGCAAAACAAAAAGCTGCAACTGTTTATAAGATTGAAAAGCAATTTGCAGAGGCGCAAATGAGCCGTTTAGAAATGCGCGATCCTTACGCTACTTACAACAAAATTACTGTTGCCGAACTGAACAAAAAGACTCCTGATATTAACTGGACAACCTATCTGCCTAAATTCAAAATCAAAAATCAGGATACCGTTCTGGTTTCTTCGCCTAAGTTTATGGCAAGTTTGGATGGAATGCTAAAATCGGTTCCTGTAGAAGATTGGAAAACCTATTTAGAATGGAACATATTAAAAGGTTCTGCCTCAAGCTTAAGTTCTCCGTTTGTTAAGGCAAGTTTCGCTTTTACACAGGCACAAACCGGGCAAAAAGTACAAACACCACGCTGGCAGCGCATGTCATCCTTAACAGATGGTACCATAGGCGAATTGCTTGGTCAGCTTTATGTAGCCAAGTATTTTAAGCCTGAAGCAAAAGAACGCATGAACCAGATGATTGTAAACTTACGCAAAGCGTTCGAAATCAGAATCAATGGTTTAGAATGGATGAGTGCTGAAACCAAACAAAAAGCACTGGCTAAACTACACGCATTTACACCAAAGGTTGGTTATCCTGAAAAATGGAAAAACTATGATGGTTTAACAATTAATAAAGGTACTTATTTCCAGAATTTACGTAATGCAAGTGTTTGGGGATATAATGAAATGGTTGATCAATTGGGTAAACCGGTTGACCGTAAGCGTTTTGGCATGACGCCACCAACAGTTAATGCTTATTACAGCCCAACTTTAAACGAAATTGTTTTCCCTGCCGGAATTTTACAATTCCCTTTCTTTGATCCAAATGCAGATGATGCCGTTAATTACGGCGGAATTGGTGCGGTAATCGGCCATGAAATGAGCCATGGTTTTGATGATAGCGGCAGTCAGTACGATGCTGCAGGAAATTTAAAAAACTGGTGGACAGCTGAGGATAAAGCTAAATTTGACGCTAAAACCAAGGCATTAGGTGAGCAATTTGATGGTTATACTGTACTAGATACTGTTCATGTAATTGGTAAATTAACCATGGGTGAAAACATTGGCGATTTAGGTGGTTTAAATGCAGCTTATACTGCTTTTAAAATGACAAAACAAGGCCAGAGTAACGAAAAGATAGATGGTTTTACTCCAGATCAACGTTTCTTTTTAGCCTGGGCACAAGTTTGGAGAGGCAATATTTTACCAGAAAGCGCGGCACAGTTAATTAAAACCGATCCGCATTCTCCAGGTCCGTACCGTACCATTGGCGCGCCTGTAAATATGGATGCCTGGTACAATGCCTTTGATGTTAAACCTGGCGATAAATTGTACAAAAAACCTGAAGATAGGATTAGAATGTGGTAATTTAAGGCGAAAGCTTGGAAGGTTAAGGGCTAAAAGCTTTTTCATTTCACAGGCTAGCTTAAACTTAATAGTATCCCTATATTACAAACGCTCCGGATTATTCGGGGCGTTTTGTTTTTCCTGGTGTAAAATAATACCCTTGTACATTTTGGCTGCAATGATTAATTCCTTTTAGCTGGTTAGTTAATTTCCGATTGGTATCTAACAAATTATACCATGACAACATCTGACTGTAAGATTATTCATGCGACCTTGATTCATGTTTTCACGAATCAACAATTACCCCATGCTCAATATTCCTTCTGAACAATCAAAAATATTCAACTCCTTTCGGCAATTCTTAATTATCATCCTATCTTTGAAAAAACATAATCACCTTTTCATGAAAAGTGCATCCAGAACTATCTTTATCCTCGCTTTAACCTTATTTTCTGCAACAGTTTTTGCTCAAGACAATAAATTAATAAGCCTTGAGGCATTAGTAAATAAAACAGACCCTGCATGGCCTTTGGTAAAGAAATGGATTGATTCTGCCAAAAACAAGGTTGAGGTTTTACCTGTAGACTCTGCCAAAGCAAAAGAGGTTTTATACAATGCCCAAATGACAACCTATGCCACACTTGGCTCTGTAATTTACAATACCGGTGGTATTATGATTGATAACGGATGGATAAGAATTTTGGGCTCGGGAAGTGAGAGATTAACAAGAAATATAGCCGAATGGAACAAGGGAAAAACAATTAAAGAGTATGGCGACAATATCCCTTACCTTTTAATTGCTGATGATGCCGTTGGTGGCTTTTTCGCTATTAACTATGGCGGTTTAGGGAAAGACATTAAAAATGTGTACTACCTCGAACCAAATACTTTAACCTGGCAGCCATTGGGTGCTGGTTATGGTGAGTTTCTTGTTTTTTGTTTCGACAGTGATCTCTCTAAATTTTACAAAGGCCTGCGTTGGAATAACTGGAACCAGTTTATTGGAAATTTAGATGGCACCAAAACCTATAGTTTCCGACCGTATTTATGGCAAGAAGGTACAGATATTGAAAAATGTACCAGAAAACTTGTGGGCATTGAAGATATGTACCGTTTCAACATTATGAAATCGAAGGAGCTTAATGCTGATAAAGGCATTAAAAAAGACGAGAGTAAAAAACAAGAAACCAAAACTGAGCAGTAATACCGATTATTGCCTGTAAAAACAATTAAATGTTAAATACAACCGCTACCATTACACAAATTAAAAATACCAGGCTTTTCATTCTTGAGTTGGTTAAAGATTTAAGTATTGAGGCATTGAACAAAATTCCGACAGGTTTTAACAACAACATTATCTGGAATATAGCGCATTTAACCGCTGCACAACAAAATATGTGTTATGTAAGGTCGGGTTTGGAAATCACTGTTGAAGAAAATCATTTCGCCCCTTTTTTAAGTGGAACAAAGCCAGATACTTTTATTGATAAAGAAGCAATTGATGCTATTTTCAGCGCATTATTAAATAGTATAGATCGCTTAATGGAAGATTATACGCAAGGTATTTTTAAAAATTTCGATCCGTGGGACAAACGTTATGGCATGAAACTAAACTCGATAGAAGATGCCATAAATTTTATTCCCTTTCATGAAGGGATGCATATTGGTTACATTATGGCTTTAAAAAAGCTGATATAAAAACCTCGCAAAATTTAAATGTATTTGGCTTGTATTTTCTTTGGTAATTTGGCCATAACCATCGCTCTAGATTCTGCTACCCTACTTTTAAGTTCTTTATCGTTTAAAACATCCAAGTTTTCAATCTGTATCCATTGCCTTTTCGCCATGTGATACGCCTGCGCAATACCATCTCTTGCAGCAAGTTCATCAAACTCATCAGGATTGCATTTAATAGAAAAGCTATTACCCTCATCAATCGCAATGATAATGTATATTTTCTCCTCAATCATAAAACAAAGATGTTCCCATTTCATGCCCTCGGTTGTGCCTGGCAAACTCAAACAATATTCTCTGAAAGATTCGATATCCATATTTAGGGTTTAGGGTTTAGGGTTTAGGGTTTAGGGTTTAGGGTTTAGGGTAAAACCAAAGCTAATAACAAAAGTTTAAAGCTGAAAGCGAAAATGTCCGGAGTTGGGAGCCAGTAGTCCAATGCCTCTTCGGCCAGGCAAAGCATGAAGCAGATTATCCTGAAATCTTAAAATCTTTCTTATCCTATTCCTGTTAGATCCTATAATCCTATAATCCTTTTTATCCTGACCCTTTTTTATCCTGATCCTTTCTATCCTATTCCTATATTTGCAATCTTAAAAATAATCAATCCAAATCCTAGCGCATGAATATTATAACCCCTACTGCTGATGGTTCGAATACACTTTACAATGAAACAATTGGCGAACATTACCATAGTAAGCATGGCGCATTGCAAGAAAGTAAACATGTTTTTATTGATGCAGGATTGAAATTTGCATCTTCCGACCAACCTCAGATTTCCATTTTAGAAGTTGGCTTTGGTACCGGACTTAATTTTATTTTAAGCTTCGAATATTGTGAAGCAAACAACATTAACCTTAATTACACCAGCATTGAAGCTTTTCCGCTTACCAGCGAAGTAATTGAGCAAACCGGTTATTCGGCTTATGTTCCGGATGAGATTTGGGCTCAATTTACCACCAATTATGCTAATGCGCTAAAATCTGAACAAAAACTCTCCTCACTTTGTACATTAGAAATTCCGCATACAACACTTGCCGAATACCATACTGATAAAAAGTTTGATGTAATATATTACGATGCTTTTTCGGTTCAGCATCAACCAGAAATGTGGAGCGACGAGATAATTGCCCATGCCTGCAGTTTCTTAAAACCTGGAGGTACTTTTGTAACCTATGCCATTACTGGGAAACTGAAAAGAGCAGTTAAAGCCTGTGGATTTACCATAGAGAAATTACCAGGAGCACCTGGAAAAAGAGAAATGCTGAGGGCGATAAAGTCTAGAGAGATTGAGACTGCTTAGGTTTTTGGGCATTTTACCGGAAAACACAAATAGCAGCAAAGGATTATTTACCTAAACCTGGGTGCAGCGGCAGCCTCCGTTTTTTCTACGGAGCTATAGCGTAAAACAGGACTGACGATAATTGAAATAGCAGGTTGCTTTCCAGGTAAAACATGCCCATCTCATTTTAATGCAAATTTGATCTTCTGGAAAAACCACAACTTCCAAAAATTGTTAGCATTAGATTAATATTCATATTATGGAAAAAAGAACTTTAGGAAAAACCGATTTAAATATTGCGCCCATTGTATTTGGAGGAAACGTTTTTGGCTGGACGATTGATGAGCAAAAATCATTTGAAATACTGGATCATTTTGTAGATAGCGGTTTCAATTTTATCGATACAGCCGATGTATACTCGCGTTGGGTACCAGGAAATAAAGGTGGAGAATCAGAAACAATTATTGGCAACTGGTTAAAACAACACAATAAACGCCACGATGTAATTATTGCAACCAAGGTAGGCTCAGATATGGGGCAGGGTAAATCACTTAAAAAAGATTACATCATCAACCAGGTAGAACATTCTTTAACGCGACTGCAAACCGATTATATCGATCTATATTTTTCTCATTTTGATGATGAGACCACCCCCGTAGAGGAAACTCTAAGTGCTTACGAAACATTAATTAAAGCCGGAAAGGTACGTTGGATCGGTGCTTCAAACTTCTCTGCTGACCGGTTAAAAGAATCGCTGATTTATTCTACCGAACATAACCTGCCACGTTACGAAGTTTATCAGCCAGGATATAACCTTTATGATAGAGCTGATTTTGAACAGGAACATGAAAAAATCTGTTTAGATCATGGTCTTGGTGTGGTAACTTATTATTCGTTAGCTAGCGGATTTTTAACAGGAAAATACCGCAGCGAAGATGACCTGAAGAAAAGCCAGCGCGGTGGAGGCGTAAAAAAATTCATGAATGAGCGGGGTTACAAAATCCTGGATGCATTGGATCAGGTTGCTGGTCAACATCAAGTAGAGCAGGCATCAGTAGCATTGGCCTGGTTAATTTACCATCCATCAATAACAGCCCCAATTGCCAGCGTTACCGATTTAAGCCAGCTAAAATCATTTGTTGAAGCTGCAAACCTGAAACTCACACCCGAAGATATTTCTCTTTTAGATAAAGCAAGTATCTATTAAAAATAATCCCTTATATTTAAATGCCCGATTAATGAAACAATTAATCGGGCATTTTGTATTAAACAGGATTTAAAATATATGAAAGACAAATTATCATTTCTACCAAAGCTTGCATTGGTTCTTTTCTGTTTAATAAGCCTAACCTACATAGCTATTTTAGGGCAATCGTTACTTGCTCCCTTACTTTTCTCCTTTTTAATGGCCATTTTATTATTACCAGTGGGTAATTTTTTAGAGCGGCGTTTAAAATTTAAGAGAGGTCTGTCTACCTTGGTTTCAGTTATTCTGATGATTGCCATAATTGGGGGCATTATATATTTCTTTGGTAACCAATTGAGTGATTTATGGGCCGATTGGCCTTTACTAAAAGAAAAAGCCAACGTTTCATACCATGAATTGCAAAAATGGATTTCGCATACCTTTGGCGTAAATTCTCAAAAACAGTTGGATTATTTGAATGATAGTACCGAAAAAGCATTGGCCACAAGTGCGGCCATTGTAGCCACAACTTTAGCTACCTTATCTTCTACCTTGTTGTTTTTGGGCTTTACTCTATTGTTTACGTTCTTCATATTAAATTACAGACGGGTATTATTTACTTTTTTAACCTCCGTTTTCAGTAAAGAACATAAAGAAAAGGTTACCGAAATTGTTAGTCAGATTCAATACATCATAAAAAAATACATCATTGGTCTTTTCTTACAAATGCTGATTGTTACTGTGTTAATGATCACCGTACTCAGTTTACTCGGCGTTAAATATGCTGTTTTACTAGGCTTGGTGGCTGGTATTTTTAATGTTGTACCTTATTTAGGAATATTCTTTGCCTTGCTGGTTAGCTGTTTAATTACTTTTGCCACGGCCGGAGCGGGCAAAGTACTTTTGGTATTAATTGCCTTTGTTGGCGTACATGCAATTGATGGAAATGTGCTGATGCCGCTTGTAGTAGGCTCAAAAGTTAAAATTAATGCATTGTTTGCCTTTATTGGCATTGTAGTTGGCGAAATGATCTGGGGCATTTCGGGTATGTTTTTATGCATTCCATACCTAGCCATGCTTAAAATAATTTTCGACCGCGTTGATAACCTGAAACCCTGGGGCATTTTAATGGGCGAAGAACATAAACCCGACAAAAAGAAACGCATTTACCGCATTACAAAAAAGATTAAATTAGAGGAAAAAGATTAAAAATGGCCGAAAATAGATCGCCACATATTTTAAGCACTTCTGCCAACCTGTTAGGCATCTGTTTTATTGTGCTTACCTCCTTAAAAAAACTTGCCCTTACCGATGGCTCTTTAATTGATGAATTTGCTGTGGCTGCAGTAATGTTTTTTATGACGAGCTGTATTTTATCTTTTGTTTCAATGAGAAGAGTAAAAACAGCAAGTCAAAGGTTAGAAAAAGTTGCCGATTTTGTTTTTCTTTCCGGTTTGGTAATCTTATTTGTAGCCACAATATTAATTGCTTTTAACCTGATAAAATAGGATATTCAGTCATGAAACCTTTATTTGTATTAGTTATAGTATATGTTGCCTTATTAGCTTTTGGCGGTCATACTACATTTGATAAGGGAAATATTTTTGCAGGCAATATTGCCATGGGCGTAATGTTGCTTTTTACGGCAATTGGCCATTTTAAGTTTAAAACCAGCATGGCCGCCATGATACCTTTATTCATTCCTAAAAAGGTAGAAATTGTACTTTTTACAGGTGTGCTTGAAATTTTATTTGCAATTGGTTTAGCCATCGATAATACCCGTTATTATACCGGAATAGCCTTGATTGTTTTCTTCATCGCCATTTTACCTACCAATATTTACGCAGCCAAACACAGCATCAACTATGAAGATTTGTACAAACCCGGGCCCGGGCCAAAATATTTATGGTTCAGAATTCCTTTTCAGCTTTTCTTAATCGCCTGGGTTTGGTACTTTAGCATCAGATAAATTTAGCTTAAACCCACAACATGCCCAACAACCCGATTCCTGCCAGTGCCAACAACCCAGCCGATGCTTTTACACGTTTACTTACTGTATTGGATACCTTACGTACGCAATGCCCCTGGGATAAAAAACAAACAATGGAAACCCTTCGGCACCTTACTATCGAAGAAACCTACGAGCTAAGTGATGCGATTTTGGAAGGTGATTTAGATGAAATTAAAAAGGAACTTGGTGATGTTATGATGCATTTGGTTTTCTATTCGCGGATTGCTTCAGAAACGAATCACTTTAATATTACAGATGTTTTAAACGGGGTTTGTGACAAACTGGTAAACCGGCATCCGCACATTTATGGAGATGTTGAGGTACAGAATGAGGAAGATGTAAAACGCAATTGGGAGCAGATTAAATTAAAAGAAGGCAATAAATCAGTATTGGCAGGAGTGCCTTCTTCTTTGCCGGCATTGGTTAAGGCCGCCCGTATACAAGAGAAAGCCCGTGGAGTGGGTTTCGATTGGGAAGATAAAAACCAGGTTTGGGAAAAAGTTGAAGAAGAACTGCAAGAATTTAAAGCTGAATTTAATGTAGCCGACAATACCGCTATTGATATAGAAAAAGCAGAATCAGAATTTGGAGATGTTTTATTCTCTCTGATCAATTATGCACGCTTCATTAATATTAACCCTGAAAATGCCCTTGAAAAAACCAATAAAAAATTCATTAAACGTTTTCAATACCTCGAAACCAAAGCCAAAGAAAACGGAAAAGCACTGGCCGATATGACGCTTGCAGAAATGGACATATATTGGAATGAAGCCAAGAAATTATAGCTAAAAGGCGTAAATTCGCAAAATTCATATGAATTTTGCGAATGGAATCGCAAAATTTATATTAAATTTGCGATTATGATTTCAAGAGTAATTTCGGATTCTATCGAAAAACACCTTAAAGATGAAAAAGCGATCATCCTTTTAGGCCCCAGGCAAGTTGGAAAAAGCACGTTGCTTCATCAATTGTCGCCAAAATTTGCTAAACAGATTATGTGGTGGAATGGAGATGATGCAGATGTTAGAACAATACTAACCAATACCACGTCTACTTCATTACGTGCGCTTTTAGGGAAATCAAAAACACTGGTAATAGATGAGGCACAAAGGATTGATAATATTGGTATATCGATTAAATTAATTATCGACCAGCTTAAAGATATAAAAGTAATCGCCACAGGTTCATCAGCATTTGAACTTGCCAACCATATTAATGAACCGCTTACTGGAAGAAAATGGGAATACCATATGTTTCCCTTTTCATTTGGAGAAATGGTAGAAGAACATGGCTTACTTACTGAAAAAAGACTATTAAATCACCGCCTTGTTTATGGCTACTATCCTGAAATTGTAAATAATCCGGGTGGAGAAGAAATCAGGTTGAAGCAATTATCAGACAGTTACCTTTATAAGGATATTTTAATCTGGGAAAAAATACAAAAACCGGATAAAATGGAAAGATTAATTCAGGCACTGGCTTTTCAGGTTGGGAATGAGGTATCGTATAACGAGTTAGGCCAATTGGCAGGATTGGATAACCAAACAACTGAAAAATATATCGACCTGCTTGAAAAAGCATTTATTGTATTCAGATTGGGATCTTTAAGCCGTAATTTAAGGAATGAGTTAAAGAAAAGCAGAAAAATATACTTTTACGATAATGGAATCAGAAATGCAGTAATTAATCAATTCAGTCCTGCAGTATTACGACAGGACATTGGTGCACTTTGGGAAAACTTTGTAATTAGCGAAAGGGTTAAGTTTCTTGCATACAAACAGATTAACTGCAACCAATATTTTTGGCGCACTCATGCACAACAGGAAATAGATTATATTGAAGAAAGAAACGGGCTAATGAATGCTTATGAAATTAAGTGGAATCCAAAATCTACTGTAAAGTTTCCGAAAACATTTTTAGGTGCTTATGAAAATGTAAATACCAAAGTAATTACGCCAGATAATATTAGCGAGTTCTTGTTATGAGTAATATTCACCATCTACATAATACCATTTCCCATCTTCCAGTCTGAAATTCGATTTTTCGTGCAATACCTCAGTTTCAAACTTCTTATTCAGGTAAAAAGCTTTAAACTCAACCACATCAAAGTCCGAAAATACAATTTCGAGTTTAAGCCATCTGGTATTTTTTGCGCTGTTTAAATACGCGTTTTTCGAATGATTTTTTCTTTTACTTTCATGCGTAGTTTGGAAAAGATAATCCGCATCGGCCACCACAAATGCCGAATACCTTGAGCGCATTAAAGCCTCTGCCGTGGGCGCTGGCTTCATTTTTAAATGATAAGGCTGGCAACATTGCTTAAAGGTTAATCCACTCCCACAGGGACAGGTTATTACATCCATGATTAAAATTTAAAAGGCAAAAATAGGATTTAATATTCCTGCTGCTAAAATTTCCGTAAAATTGCAGCAGAAAAATGAGGTATTTCTTTCACATCGCCTATCAGGGTCAGTATTTTAGTGGATGGCAAAAACAGCCAGGGGTTAAAAGCGTTCAGGAAGTTATTGAACAAACACTTTCAAAAATTTTAAAAACGCCGATTGCCATTAATGGTTGCGGGCGCACCGATGCGCATGTGCATGCCAGTCAGTTTTTCTTCCATGCTGATATCGAAAAAGAAATCACTTTTGATCTGCTTTATATCCTCAACAAAGCATTGCCATATAACATTGCCGTGTTCGACATTATGAAAATGGAAGGTAAACCTCATGCCCGCTTCGATGCCGTTCAACGGAAATACGACTATTTTGTTCATACTTATAAAGATCCTTTCCTCAGCACACAAAGTTCATTTTATCAAGTTAATAATCTCGATTTTGATAAAATGAAAGCTGTTGTAGCACTTTTACCTCAGTACAAAGATTACAGGGCTTTTTGCACCCATCCGGATAAATACGAACATACCATTTGTAATGTAATGGAAGCTGCTTTATTTGTAAATCCAAAAGGTGATAGGTTCAGGTTCCATATTGCGAGCAACCGCTTTTTAGGTAAAATGATCCGCATTATAATGGGCAAATTATTAATGGTTGGTAAAGGAGAACTAAGTTTTGATGAATTTGAGAGTGAGCTGATTACGTTAAAGGCTGCTAAACTATCATTACCCGCCCACCCTACAGGCTTATACCTTTCCAAGGTTACTTACCCTTACCTTAATTTAGCACCCCGTACAGAGTTTATCCATGGCGAGGCTACACAGTGGATTTTACTTTAACTGTAGCGTTTTTACTTCGGCCCACGTTTAAAGGGTATGAAAGTCCAAATCTGTATTCTTTTATTTGCTCTTGCACTGCTATCTTTTGGCTGTAAAAAAGCAACAACAGTCGATGTGCTATTGGATGGCCATTATACAGGTGTTTTAGTAATTACCAACAGCGTAAAATCTGTACCTGAAACCCGACCGATTTCAATTACCTTAAAAGATGGCAGGTTTAACATCATGCCTAACGCCAATTCGAATCTTAAACCCTACGGAGGCAAAGGAACTTATACTTTCGAAAATGGAACGGGTTATTTTACTGATGAAGGCATTTGGACAGCAGATTTCGATTGGAACATGATTTTAAATGGCGAATACGATATCAGAAGCAGTGGCGTAGATTTAACGCTCAGAAGAAAAAGTAAAACAAAAACAGATTTATCTCCGGCTACATCTTATGCTACGCTGGAATACGAATACATTTTAAAAAGAACAAATTAAACTCTTATATATGAAAAATTTAATACTCTCCATCATTATCCTCTCGGCATTAGCTTTTGGTTGTAAAAAGAAAACGGAAGGAACCACCACTGGTTATTCTTTCGAAATAAATACCTCAAAGCAGATTGATGAAGCCAATTTAATATTGACAAAAATAAACGATAGCCGTTGTACATCAAGTGCTTTTTGTATTGGTCCTAGTTCAACGCAAACCTATTTCAAGCTGAAATCAGGTAATACTGAGCAGGAGATCATTTTATGTAAAGGAGATTGCGGTACCATAGGTGCTACAGCCAAATTGAAAATTAACGGAGTGAATTACGTAATCAAATTAATAGAAGTTAGTTTTCGAGAAGAGAATACTGCACAGACGGTAAAGGTTGAGTTAACAAGATTTTAGGTTTAGGTTTGCTTGGGCATCGAAAATTGATCTGTTCGATGACCCAAGTTTTTTACTTCACGCTATTTAAACCTGATGGCCTTCAATGGAGAAACCTTACTTATTAATAGTGAAGGGATGATCAAAACGGTTAAACATACCACCACTGTAACCACGTTAAGCAACAGCACATCAATAAAATGAAATTCTATTGGTGCGTAAGCCAGAAAATAAGAGGCCTGGTTAAGTTTAAAAATATGTGTTGATTGCTGTAAAAAACCAAGGCCTAAGCCTAATATATTACCAAGCAAAAGACCGATACCAATTAGATAAGCTGCATTGTAGAGAAAAATCTTCATGATGCTCCAGTTAGTAGCCCCAAAAGATTTTAACATACCAATCATATTTGTTTTCTCTAAAATCATGATGAGTAATGCCGTTACCATGTTAATTACGCCAACAATAAGCATTAAAATTAACAGCACATTGGTATTTACATCCAGTAATCCTAACCAGGTAAAAATATTAGGGAAATTTTCTTCAATAGAATAAGAACGTAAATTACGTGGTAGCCCTTCGTAAATTTGATCAGCAATGGGTTTAAGTCTGTTAAAATCTTTAATCCTGATCTCTATGCCGCCAATTTCGTTGGCATTCCAATTATTTAAGCGTTTAATTATATTCAGGTTGCCCAGTACAAAACCCTTGTCGATATCTTCTACACCAATATCATAAATGCCTACAATTTTAAATTTACGCGGGCGTAACTGATTCTGAACAAAATACATGATAAAATCATCGCCAGTTTTGAGCTTTAGCCGGTTGGCTGTATAATTGGAGATTAAAAGTTCCTGCATGGCAGCGGTACTATCTGCAAAATCGATAATTGTGCCGCTGATGATGTGCTGTTTAATGTAATCCCACTTATAATTTTTATCTACACCTTTAAAATTAATCCCTTCTATTTCATTATTGGCCGAAAGGATGGCTGGTTTGGTAGCAAATGGATAATAATATTCTATATCACTATTGGTTTTAAGCATTTTCTGCGTTTCGGCATCAAGCACAAAAGGCGAATGTTCAAAAGAATTGTTCAAATCATAGCGGGTAATCTGCACATCGCCCAAATAGCCCCTCACCTTATCCTGAATTTCTGTTTTAAAACCTTTAATAATGGCGATTGAAAGAATCATAACAGCCAAACTCAACATTACCCCTGCTATTGCAATGCGAACAATCAGTTTTGAAAAAGTACGTTCAGATTTAATGGCTATCCGCCCTGCTATGAAATATTCGAAATTCAATTTAATCTATTTGTTAAGTAACAAAAATGCTCAATTCCTTTTAAAAAATGGCATTTTAAAAAATAAATAACCAACTTTAAAGATCCTTCATCAAGTTATAATGAGCCGGTACCATAGCATCAATCAAAATATTGGGTAAATTGTTTTGTTATAATACCGAAAGATAAGAATTACTGAATATGAAAAACTACATCAGCTTTGCTTTAACCAGTTTAATTGCATTATCGGCCTGCGGACAGCCAAAACCACTGGAGCAGGAAGTGCTTGGCAAAAAAAGCCCTGAAAACAGGAAATTGATGATCAGGAGTGTTAAGCTTCCATCAACCTTAAAAACAGGTGCCGAACAAACCGAAAAATACCTCTCTATTTTAAAAGGAAAGCGGGTTGGCATGGTGGTAAATCCAACCTCGGTTATCGGCACAGAAACTTCGGTTGACAGCCTATTAAAACTTGGCGTAAAAATTCAGAAAATATTTGGCCCTGAACATGGGTTTAGGGGCAATGCAAGCGCAGGTGTTACCGTTAATGACGATGTAGATACCAAAACAGGCATAAAAGCCATTTCGCTTTATGGTAAGCACAGTACCCCTACTGCAGAGGATTTGGCGGATATTGATATAATGGTTTTTGATATTCAGGATGTGGGCGTACGCTTTTACACGTACATAAATACTTTGCAGCACGTAATGGAAGCCTGCGCGGTAAACAATAAAACCTTATTGATATTAGATCGCCCTAATCCGAACGGCTATTTAATTGATGGCCCAATATTAGATCCTAAGTTTAAATCAGGTATCGGCGTACAACCCATTCCAATTGCACACGGCTTAACTGTGGGCGAATATGCACAAATGTTGAATGGCGAAGGCTGGTTAAAAGATAAAGTGAAATGTAAAATCACGATCATCAAAAATGCCAATTATAACCACGACATGGAATATACTTTGCCTGTTAAACCTTCTCCGAACTTAAACACACAGCAATCCATTTTACTTTATCCTTCTACCTGTTTATTTGAGGGCACTTATTTAAACCATGGCCGCGGAACAATGTTTCCTTTTACTGTGGTTGGCGCACCTTATTTAAAAGGTAAATTCGATTTCAGTTTTACGCCAAAAAGTATAAAAGGCATGTCGGAAACACCATTATTTCAGGATCAGGTATGTTATGGCCTGGATTTAAGAAATTACGACACCTCAATACTTGTAAAATCAAAGCAGGTAAACATCAGTTGGTTAATTGAATTGTATAATGCATCGCCAAGAAAAGAAGATTTCTTTAACAGCAAACTGAGTAAAGAGATGGGAACTATTGAGAGATTGGTTGGTGTGGCCGATTTTAGGCAACAGGTAATTGATGGAAAAAGCGAGGAAGAAATCAGGGCAAGCTGGGAACCTGGCTTAAGTGCTTACAAAACGATGCGTAAAAAATATTTACTTTATGATTAAGAGTTGAATGTTTGAGAGCTTGAATGGCAGAAGAAGTAATCCTTAAATTGCGCTGGCAATTCTTTTCAAACTTAACCGAAAGAGGTTTGTTGTTATAGATAATTGATAGGCACTGTGCCATTCAATCATTTAAACTCAATAATTTAGTTATGAGCGGTCCGAAAGTTAAAAGTGATAAACCTGGAAGCAATTACCAGGAAGAGGTGCCAAAAGGCAGAGAACCAGTTGACCATAAAACGGTTAGAAAAGAAAACGACAGTACGCCAAATAAGGCACCTAAAACCAATGATCCTGCTAAGCAGCGAGAACTGGAAGAGCAACCTGTTCATCCGATTAAAAAAGCACCAAAAGAATAATTTATGGTTCTACTTAAATTTTCAATGCAAAAGAAAAAGTAGAACCTTTACCTTCTTCGCTCTCCACCCAAATTCTGCCACCTTCATTTTTAATAATTTCTGAAGAAATATACAATCCAAGGCCTAAGCCTGGGTAGGTATGTTGTAGATTGCCGCCTACGCGATAAAACTGATCGAAAACCAGGTGTTGTAGTGCTTTGGAAATTCCGATACCATAATCGCGCACACTTAAAATCACTTGATTATGCTGCGTATAGGTAATTACATCAATCTGGTTGGCATCTGTAGAATATTTAATGGCATTTGATAAAAAGTTGGTAATTACCTGCCCAATACGTTCGCGATCAAAGTAAACTATACCATTACTTTTTAAATCAACTGTAATACGGTGTTTGGAAGTAATGTGCTGCATTTCATCAACAATCTCTGTCACCGCCTGATCGAAATCGAATTTTGTAGGATTAAAGGTCATTTTACCGGATTGAATTTTGGTTACATCAAGCAAATCACCAATTAAACCAGTTAAGCGGTTTAACTGAAGGTCCATTTTGTGCACCATTGCGGCCTTTTTATCATCACCTTCATTCCTGATCATTTTTTCCAACACCTGGGTATAGGCCTTAATACTGGTAACGGGTGTTTTCAACTCATGGCTTGCAATGCCTAAAAACTCATCTTTCTGTTGCTGAAGCTGCACCTGTTTGGTTACGTCCATTGCGGCATGTAAAATGGCGTAAACTTCACCATCCGCATTTCGTAAAGGTTTATAAGTAAAATTAAACCATAGTTTTTGCAGCTTACCATCTACAGGCAATATAGCTTCCTGTTGGTCGGCATGATATGGAACTCCGGTTCTATATACTTCTTTGAGGATATCAACAAAGGGTTGCCCTTTTAACTCCGGTATGGCATCTTCCATCGGTTTTCCAAGTACACTTTTATCTTTACCCCAAAACTGTAGCATTTCATCATTGGCTAAAGAAATAATAATATCTTCGGTTTCGTAATAACCTGTGGCCATTGGTGTATCGAGCAATAAATTTCTAAAACGCGCTTCACTTTTAGCCATCTCCATCCGCGAAGTTACCAGGGAGGTAATCTCATTGGCCACCACCATAATTCCGGTAACTGTGTTGTGCTGATCGCGGATTGGATCATAAACAAAATTGAAATAACAATCTTGTAAGGTGCCCTCACGCTCTATCCTCGCCATGGTTTCGTAACCATAGTGGGCAACCCCGGTAGTGTAAACATTGGTAAGCAAATCATGAAAAGGCTGCCCTTTAAGTTCGGGCAAACCATCTATTAAATCTTTACTGATTACATCTTCCGTTTTGCCCCACAATTTTAGTAGGTCTGCATTTGCCTGCTCAATAACAAAGTTTTCGCCCTTTAAAATTCCAATGGCTACGGGCGCATCCAAAATCATTTTGCGAAACAGTTCTTCACTTGCTTTTACTTTTAACCTGGCATTTACCAATTCGGTAACATCTGTAGCATTATTAAGAATCCCCCAAACATTGCCTTCTTCATCTTTTAAAGGTTTGTAAATAAAATCGAAGTAAAAAGTTTGGAGTATGCCGTTAATGATCAGCATTACGCGGTCTTCTTTTGTTTCGTAAGCAATGCCGGTTTGGCGAACATTTTGTAAAATCTCTAAAAAAGGCTGACCTTCCAGCTCTGGCAAAGCAATGGCAAGTTCTTGCCCTATAACATCACGCTCTCGCCCCCACGCTTTAAGAATTGCCTTGTTGGCTACTTTTATAACCATCTTTTCTCCGATATAAAGGCCAATTGGCATCGGAGATTCTTCAATTAAGGTGTAAAAAATAGTAGCGTTATCGTCAAGGTTAATTTGCATATGGGGGATAAAAAAACAAATATAATGGGTTTTCTATTTAGTATTTGATTTTAAAAACGACAATAAAACTTTTTCATCATGTGCTAAACCCAATTTACCCAGTTCTTTATTGTTATTCATTTTTTTCATGTATTTACCAAGCTCATTATTTTCGTAAGCGGTAAGCAGTAAAGGATATACGTACGAACTTTTACATACGGCTCTTGTATTTCCCAGTTTTTTGGCCACACAATCCAAAACAGAAACAATAGCTTTTTTCGAATTCAAACTTAAATGCTCGTCTATACTGCATTTGGAAAATTGGCGCAAAGCCTCAAGGGTACCTCCCCAGGTTCTAAAATCTTTAGCGGTAAAATCATCTCCGGTAATTTCTTTAATGTAGGCGTTTATTTTGCCAGAATCAATGCTTTTATGTTCTTTACCGTTTGAGTAAAACTGGAAAAGTTCCTGACCAGGAATATCCCTGCATTTTTTCACCATTTTGGCAAGCGATCTATCATTCAGTTCAACCTTTTGCTGTACCCCTTTTTTACCCACAAAATCCATGGTTATTTTACTGCCTTCTATTTTAACGTGCTTATCGCGAAGGGTTGTAAGTCCGAATGAGCCATAAAGCTGCTTATAACTCTCGTTACCTACACGGATTAACGTTTTTTGAAGTACATCTACTGAGATCGCTAAAACTTTGCGTTCGTCGAAATCTTTTCTGCGGAGGTCTTTTTCCAGGTTTTTACGTGCATTGGGCAATGCTTTTCCAAATTCAAGCAAGCGAAAATACTTATCTTCCGATCTGCGGCTGGTCCATTTTGCATGGTACCTATACTGCTTCCTGCCCGCAGCATCAATCCCCGTAACCTGTAAGTAGGCATTGGGTTTATTGGCTATCCATACATTTTGCCATGCAGGCGGAATAACGAGTGCTTTAATTCTGTCGAGGTGCTTTTCATCAGTGATTTTATCGCCATTCTTATCTTCGTAATGGAATTTTCCCGGTTTCCCTTTCCGGTAAATCCCAGGCATAGTATCAGTTACATATACCAATCCACTTGCTTTAACAACATCTTTGCCTTGTACCATTTTTGCCTGTAAGTATGGGTTTATTTTTAGTTATTTTGCAAAACTTTAACGCGGGTAGTCACGTTATTTTTTAGAAACACAACACTTTCATATGAAAATAGTTTTTATGGGTACGCCCGATTTCGCTGTAGCTTCTTTAGATGCTTTAGTTCAAGCCAATTTCGATGTAGTTGCAGTGGTTACTGCTCCAGATAAACCTGCCGGCCGCGGACAGAAAATGAATGAAAGTGCTGTAAAAAAATATGCTGTAGAAAAAGGGATTCCTGTTCTGCAACCAGAAAAACTTAAAAACCCTGAGTTTATTGAAGAATTAAGGTCGTACCAGGCTGATTTACAAGTAGTGGTTGCCTTTAGAATGTTGCCTGTAGTGGTATGGAGCATGCCTGCTAAAGGCACCATAAATTTACATGGTTCATTGTTACCTCAATATAGAGGGGCTGCACCAATTAACCATGCCATTATAAATGGTGAAAAAGAAAGTGGTGTAACTACCTTTTTTCTTAAGGAGGAAATTGATACCGGTGATATTATCCTTAGCGATAGTGTTGCCATTGCAGATAACGATACCGCTGGCGATTTACACGATAAACTGATGGTTATTGGAGCTAAACTTTTAGTAAAAACCCTACATGCAATTGAAGCAGGAGATGTAAACGAACAGCCGCAACCACAAAGCGGCGAACTAAAACATGCACCTAAAATTTTTAAAGAAGACTGCAAAATTGATTGGAACAATACTGCACAGCGCATCCATAATTTAATTCGTGGTTTAAGTCCTTACCCTACGGCTTTTACTCTACTAAACGATAAAAATTTAAAGGTATTTAAAGCAGAAATAGAAGATAAAGAACCTGGAATTGCCGCCGGTGGCTTTTTAACAGATGGTAAAACTTACCTTAAGTTTGCTGCAAAAGATGGTTTTATAAATCTTCTGGATATTCAGTACGAAGGTAAGAAACGGATGTTGATTGAGGATTTTTTAAGGGGAATGCGGTTGTAAAGGTATTTGGCATTCGAAGGATTTTAACCACAGATTTACAGCTCAGTTTGCCACGGAAACACAGAAAGCACGGAGGTAACATGATTTTAAGGAAATGAATATCCTTTGGGTATCGTCATTGCTGAGAAGGCTATTTTAGGCTATATCGTCCTCGTTTATAACGAGGATGTACGAGTAAAGCGATTCTATCGCTCCTAAAGGAATTATTTTCGCATTGCAAATGCGTACCTCTAAAATCCTCGTTACAAACGAGGACTATTTAAGTAAAAATCAATATAAGTGACATGATTTTAAGGAAATGAATATCCCTTGGGTATCGTCATTGCTGAGAAGGCTTTTTTAGGCTATATCGTCCTCGTTTGTAACGAGGATGTACGAGTAAAGCGATTCTATCGCTCCTAAAGGAATTATTTCGCATTGCAAATGCGTACCTCTAAAATCCTCGTTACAAACGAGGACTATTTGGGTAAAAATCAATATAAGTGACATGATTTTAAGGAAATGAATATCCTTTGGGTATCGTCATTGCTGAGAAGGCTTTTTCAGGCTATAACGTCCTCGTTTGTAACGAGGATGTACGAGTAAAGCGATTCTATTGCTCCTAAAGGAATATTTTCGCATTGCAAATGCGTACCTCTAAAATCCTCGTTTCAAACGAGGACTATTTAAGTCAAGCAATTTATCCTTAAGGTAATTAGCAGGAAAGATTGCTTCATCCCACGCAATAACGACCGCATTACTAAAGCCTGCTAATGGTAGCGGAGTAGAAGAGCAACCACTAATGAACCAAAGAACTAAATACCATTCAGCTTTTCGATCAAGAACTTCGAAACCTCATTGAAATAACGTTTCCTGCCGTAACCCATCACCCATTGAATGCCTTGTGTAGCATTGGTAATAAAAACTTCTTCTGCTTCTTTTAAAATTTCTGGATTAATCTGTGCTTCAACCAAAGGCATATCGTTCATTTTACACAATTGCATAATCGCGGTACGCATCACTCCACTTACGCAACCTTCAGCCAATGATGGGGTATAAATCTGTTTATTATACACCACAAAAACATTGGCACTGATGCTTTCGCAAAGAAAACCATATTGGTTTAAAATCATTGCTTCATCCAAACGGTTTTGACTTTTAAAAATTCCGGCCATTACATAAAGCAGCGCATTGGATGTTTTAAAATTGGAGAGCTTGTTTACGGGTTTGGTTATCTCGTCGAACACATCAATGATCAAACCTTTGCTGTTTAACTCATATGTGGATGCTTTTAAGGGAATTCCCTCCAAAACATAACCTGCTTTATTAATTTCGGGGGTATAAACCCCTGCTCCGCCCCTGTAAACCGAAAGGCGAAAGCGTACATTGCCGTTCCATTTATTTCTTTTGGTAAGATCGGCCGTTTTCTGGCGCAAAAAATAATCGTCCATAAGGGCATGACCGTCAATTTTCAACACTTTCATACCTGCAGTAAGCCTATCGGCGTGCAAATCGGCAAATTGCAGTTTATTATTGATCATGCGCATACTTTCGAACAGCCCGTCTCCAAATTTGAAACTTCTGTTCGAAGCTGTCAGAACAGGAGCATCTGCAGCATGAAATTCATCATTAAATATAAGGTACTCGTTAAGCATATGTTATGATGTAACGATATAATTTTCCCATTTGGTTAAACCAGCTTTAAAATCGGGTGGCAAAGGGGATTCGAAGTACATGTATTCTTTTGTGGTTGGGTGGATAAAACCTAAACTTTGTGCATGTAATGCCTGGCGGGGCAATAATTCAAAACAATTATCTACAAACTGCTTGTATTTATTAAACGTAGTTCCCTTTAAAATCTTATCGCCACCATACATGGCATCGTTAAATAAAGGATGGCCGATGTGTTGCATGTGCGCCCTGATCTGGTGTGTGCGACCAGTTTCCAGCTCGCAACTAACCAAGGTTACGTAACCCAGGCGTTTTAACACTTTATAATGCGTTACAGACCATTTTCCTTTCTCTTCATCATCGTAAATATCCATCACACGGCGATCTTTCACACTTCGTCCGATGTAGCCCGTTACCGTGCCATCATTTTCGATATCGCCCCAAACCAGCGCAATATATTTACGGGTAATGCTGTGATCAAAAAACTGCCTGGCCAAATGCGTAATCGACTTTTCATTTTTACTGATGAGTAATAAACCTGAGGTATCTTTATCAATCCGGTGTACCAAACCTGGCCGGCCATCATTACCCGGTAGCTGGGGAAGTTGTTCAAAATGGAAGGCCAAAGCATTAACCAGGGTTCCTGTATAATTGTTAAAGCCGGGGTGCACCACCATTCCGGCGGCTTTATTTACCACTAGGAGATCGCTATCTTCATAAATAATATCAAGCGGCAAATCTTCCGGGTAAACCTCCGTATCGCGTGGTGGATGAGGCAAAACAATAGAGATTTCATCAAAAGGTTTAACCTTATAGCTTGATTTTATCTGTTTTTGATTAACCAATACATTGCCTGCATCAATTGCATTCTGAATACGGTTACGCGAGGCATTTTCTACACGCACCATCAAAAATTTATCGATCCGAAGCAAAGATTGCCCCTTATCTACAATTATTTTGAGGTGTTCATATAATTCCTGCTCCTCTGATTCCTGCAATTCGACCACATTTTCCATGGCGCAAAAATAAACTTTTAACTTCAAGAATTTTTTAATGATTACAGTTTTCGATAAAACAGCATTATCTTTACCCTTAATCAAAACATTCTAAATTATTTATATGAAAAAATGCTACTCTTTAAAGGCTTTAGGGGCCTTATTTTTATTGGTAATATCGCAAAAAGCAAATGCTCAAAAAGATGTTGGAGGTTTATTTGTTGGTGGACCAGCAGATGCAACCAAATTGGTTAACGCCTATTTCGATCCTTTATACAAAGGTTTGGGCCTTGGTTTAACAGATGGGTGGACCAATACCGCAAAATCGAAAGGATTTTTAAAATTTGATGTAAGGGTATCTGTATCGGCAGCATTTGTACCACAATCGGCCAGAAGTTATGATGTAAATACTTTGGGCTTAAGTACCATTAAACCAGCTCCCGGTGCTTCTTCTATAGGGCCAACTGCCTTTGGCGATGACCATGAAGGTGGTAAAATGCAGGTATACACCAGCGGTGGAATTCCTACAGGAAAATTCTTCAACCTGCCTCAGGGCGTGGGTTTCCATGTGGTACCTTCAGCGCAGATTCAGGCTACTTTGGGTTTACCTAAAAATATTGAAGTTACCTTAAGGGCAATGCCTAAAGTTGGGATAGGCAGCGATCTTGGTGATTTATCAATGATCGGTTTTGGCGCAAAGGTTGAACTTTTGCCACTATTTATGGGTTCTACAACAGAAAAACTGATCCCGGTAGATATTGCCGTTGCCGGAGGATTTACGCAGTATAAATACAACCTGCCCTTAAATGTGAATAATACACAAAATTCAGATCAGCGTATTGATGCGAAATTTAATGGTGTTAATTTTGATGCAATCGTTTCTAAAAGCATCCTGTTTTTTACGCCATTCGCCAGCATAGGTTACCAAACTTCTAAAACCAATTTAAAAGCTTTAGGAACATATAAATTTGAAGATGGTATTAATAGTGCAACCTATGTTGATCCGATTTCGGTTAAACAGACAGATATTGATGGCGTGAGGGGTAGTTTAGGGTTTCAGCTGAAATTCGGTTTCTTTAAATTTTATGGTTCTTATACCGCAGCTAAATACAGTATGGTTAATGCAGGTATAGGCTTAGGTATTGGTAAATAGTAAATTACATCATTTAGAGCATAGCGCAACCGGGAAATCTGCCTTGCAATTTTGTTTTAACTCACAGATCGCTCGTTTTGCTGCACATCAGGAGATGCCAACCGCATCATCATAAAAAAACCTGTAAAGTATTTCTATGCTCCTTTCCTATAAATTGGAAAGGAGCATCATTACAAATTCTTAAAGAAATCAATTTTATCAACCATTCTTTATTTATTTTTACGCGTGTTCAAAGAAATATATAGCCCGATACAACACATAAAATTTGCCTCCCTTAACCAGCTTTTCGTTAAAAGGGACGACCTGATTGATCCTTATATTTCTGGAAACAAATGGCGGAAACTTAAATACATTTTAGCAAAGGCCAAAGCAGGAAACAAAACGCACCTGGTTACCTTTGGAGGTGCTTATTCTAACCACCTGGTGGCCACAGCCGCAGCTGCATCAAGATCGGGTTTAAAAGCAACAGCCTTTGTGCGCGGTGAAGAAGTAAAAAATGAAATGTTGTTACTGTGCAGTTTATTTGGCATGAAGCTCATGTTTACCGACCGCGAAAGCTATCGGAACAAGCCTGAGTTGTTTAAACAACATTTTGCTGATGATCCTGAAGCCTATTTTATTGATGAAGGTGGTGCATCCTTAGAGGCCACCATCGGTTGTGCAGAAATCATTAATGAACTTACAGAAACATACGACCACATTTTTTGTGCGGCAGGCACAGGAACTACTGCAGCGGGACTGTTAGGGGGCATTCAACAAAATGTATTGCATACCAAACTCCATATTATCCCGGTGTTAAAAGGTGGCTCGTTCATTAGCGATGAGATAGCAAAATATACACCCCTTTCCAATCACATCGAACTCCATCTTGATTATCATTTCGGTGGATATGCGAAAACCACACCTGAATTAATTGATTTTATTAAGGCTTTTACAAGTCGAACCGGCTTACTTTTAGATCCTGTTTATACCGCAAAAATGTTTTTCGCCATTGATGATTTACAACAAAAGCAAGTTATCGGTAGTAATGAACGCATCCTGGCTATTCATACCGGAGGATTGATGGGGCTTTTTGGCATGAAGGATAAGTTTTAAACATAAACCAGATGCCTAAGGGAATCAATATTTATTATTTCCCCAATTCAAGTGCCTTAAACCAACTATTATCAGCTTCAAACTAATGAAATAATAGAATTTAGTACCAAAAAAGATATCTCCAGATCAACATTAGCTTAAAACTATATCCTTTAGTTATCTCACCTTAATAAAAACCGCCAAAACAAAGCTTTTTTACTACCTGGGGAGCTAAATAACCTCAAACTTACACTCTAAAAATTCATTTTCGGACCTAATAAGGTCGGCACCGGGCCTATTAAGTACCAATGAGGGTGTAAAAGGGTCGGCACCGGGCCTATTAAGTACCAATGAGGGTGTAAAAGGGTCGGCACCGGGCCTATTAAGTACCAACAAGGGTGTAAAAGGGTCGGCACCGGGCCTATTAAGTACCAATGACGGTGTAAAAGGGTCGGCACCTGGCCTATTAAGTACCAACGAGGGTGAAAAAGGGTCGGCACCGGGTCTAATAAGTAGCTTAGGGAATGTAATTGCAATTGGAATACTGTTAGAGAATTGTCAGTTAAAGTTAATACTTTCGAAAAACATCATAAGTAAACAAACGTTTACTTACTTTTGATCCATATTGAAACATTAATATATGCGGCCAAAAAATTTAATCAAGGAAGATGCTATCCGATCGATTGCATTACAAATTATTTCTGAGGAAGGACTGGAGAATTTGAGTATGCAGAAACTGGCTAAAGCGGCCAATATTTCTCCCCGAACCATCTACATCAAATATGAAAACAAAGAAGATCTTTTAATTAAGCTCTTTATAGAGGAAGTACTTGGTGGATATGAAAAAGCCATCCTTGAAAATTTTGATCCAAAAATGGATTTCAGGGAAGGGATGAAAAGGTTATGGTTAAATACTTTCCATTACCTTAAAAACCACAAACCTTCTTTTTCCCTGCTCCAACACGGCAAATCATCCCCCCTTTTAAATAAAGCTTATCAGGAAAAAAACATCAGGCAAGGTGAATTTTTTGCGCCCATTCCTATCTTTTTAAAAACAAATATTGAGGCAGGCTTGATACCTGATTTACCACTCGATGTATACAAGGCTTTACTTTTTTCGCCTGTGAATGATCTGGTGGCAGAATATTTTGACCATGCAGACCGGCCAATTCAGATTATTACTGAAGAAATGATTTTAACCTGCTGTGAAACCGTGATTAAAGGAATAACTACATTAAAATGAAACAGATTAAAGATAAAAAAATTGCCATTATTGGGGCCGGCCCCGGAGGTTTAACACTTGCACGACTGTTACAAATGAATGGTTTTGAGGTGAATGTTTATGAACGCGATGTTGACGAAAATGCCAGGCCAAAAGGTGCAACTTTAGATTTACATGATGAATCGGGTTTAGCCGCACTTCGCGAAGCTGGTTTAATGGATGCTTTTAAAGCGAACTATCGCCCCGGAGCAGATCGGACCCGCATCATTGATCAACATGGCGAAATTATATTTGAAGACAACGATAATCAAAACAGAGAAGATTTCCGTCCTGAAATTGACCGTGGCCCACTACAAAAAATCCTTTTGGATTCTTTAAAACCAGAAACTGTAATCTGGAACAGCCATTTTGAAGGGCTTAAAAGAAACGGAGATTCGTGGCTGATTGAATTTAAAAACGGCAAATTGCTAGCGGCTGATATTGTAATCGCAGCAGATGGCGCAAACTCAAAAATCCGCCCGTACATTACCCCAATTAAACCATTTTACGCTGGCGTAACCATTGTGGAAGGTGCTGTTTATGCATCAGCAACTTCAAGTCCGGAAATGCATAAATTGCTAAACGGCGGCAAAATATTTGCACTAGGCGGTGAAAAATCGCTAATTGTGAGCTCAAAAGGTGATGGTAGCCTGGTATTTTACACAGGATGCAATACCACAGAAAATTGGGTTAAAGAATCGGGCATAAACTTTTCTGATAAACTGCAGGTAATTAACTGGTTTAAAAATGAGTTTTCAGATTGGGATCCGATCTGGCTGGAGTTGTTCGAAAATGCTTCAACTGGTTTTGTTCCACGCCCTCAGTATTGTATGCCGCTGGATCAAAACTGGTCGTCGCTACCAAATTTAACCATGCTGGGTGATGCAGCCCATTTAATGCCCCCTTATGCAGGCGAAGGTGTTAATATGGCCATGCTGGATGCATTGGAGCTTAGCAATTGCTTTAAAGATCCGCGTTACAATAATAGCGGGGAAGCCATTTTCGCCTATGAAAAACAGATGTTAAAAAGGGCTTCAGAAACGGCAGATATCACTATGCAATCTACCGCAGCACTTCATAGTACAGATGCAATCAATTTTATGATGAACATTATGGGAATGGAATAAAAAAAGGGCCCTCATTGCTGAGGAACCCCAATAAGATTTCTAAACCGTCCCGATGATTTGATTCTTAATGTAAATGTATTGCGCAAGGTTTCATAAAGAAATTAAAATAGAGCAATGGCATTAAATAATAGATGTAAGGTAGCTTTAGATACACATCTGTTTTACCAATAAAGAAATATTGCTAAAAACTAATGGAAATCTCCTTAAATTCATTGCCGATCGTTTACTTTTAGCCGAATTGCTGATAGTTGGTTGATCGCAAAGGAAATGAATTTAACATACTATTTTATGAACAAACGATCCTTTACACGCTTCAGCATATTATTACTTGCTATTACAATTATCAATTTCTCATTTATACCCGTTAAAGAAGTGAAATGGACAGCCATTGGTGACTCTATAACTTATCTGAATAATCATTTGGATGAAACTGGCAACCGGACAAAAAAAGGATATTTGGATATGGTTAAAGAACGGTTGCCAAACATTAACTACATTAACCAGGGGCATAATGGCTGGACAACCGTTGGCATAGCCAAAGCGATTGATAAATTAGGCATTGAGGAATCGGAACTTTATTCTATTTTTCTAGGCACGAATGATTGGTGGGCGGGTATTCCTGTAGGATCTATTAACGATTACATTAATGATACCGGCACAGCAACCAGCTGTGGTGCTTACCGTAAAATAGTTAATAAAATAAGGAGTATTAACCCAAAAGCTAAAATAGTGCTGATTACACCCATGCAGCGAAACGATTTTGTATATATAGCCAATGCAAACAACAATGCGTATGGATCTTACAAAGAAAAAAACGGTCAAACTTTAGAAAGCTTCGCGAATGCAATAACCGCAATCGGTAAGTATGAAAACTTTGTTGTGGTTGATCTATACCACAACAAAAAGCTTAAACTCGAAAAATTGGTTAAGTTTAAACGGCTAAAAAATCCTTCATCAGGTAATTACCAAAATTATAGCTATCCTGAATCCTCAACAATTCCATTCGATCCTAAACGTGATGATTACCCCTACCCGATTGATGCCATGAGGATGACCTATGATGGTTTGCACCCATCTGATAAAGGAAACAAAGTAATTGCAGAAAGTTTGGTGAGGGTTTTTAAGAAAATATTGGATGGGAAGTAAAGGAAGCAATCTTAATGGCTTATGGCCCACGCTTTTTCCTTAAACCAGTCACCCTGAGCGTAGTCGAAGAACCTTAAATCATTTAAGTCCCGTTCTTACGTCTTCCTGAACTTGTTTCAGGATCTTTCTTTTAAAGCATCTCAAATAGGTAACTACAAAACAAATTTCTCGACGGCATTGTACTCTGCTCGAAATGAGATCATTTCTATAAAACCTGTTACCTCTGGTACCGCATTCGTCATTGCGAGAAGGCTTTTTCAGCCGACGAAGCAATCTTAATGGCTCATGGCCCAAGCCTTTTCAATAAACCAGTCATTCTGAGCGTAGTCGAAGGGCCTTTTACATCACAAATGGTCTTCGACTCCGCTCAGACTGACAAATCAAGAACTAGCCTCATTGTAAATGGTTATAATCAACCATCTGCAATCACCTTAATTTACAGTAAGTTTTTTGCCAGCAATATCTTCCCATCTGTAATAATGAAAAGTTTTATCATCACTCATGGCTACGAGCAAACCATGTTTAAAATCAGCATTTAACGGTACAGATACCACATCAATTCCATCCGTTTGGTTTGCCGAATACTTAATTGTGGTTAATAATGGATGTGTAAAAACACCATCCTTCTGATCGGCCACTCTATTGTACACTTTAAGTTGTTTTGCACCTTGATCGGAAACGAGAATATAACCTTTATCTGCTGAGGTTTTGTATATCGCAATCCCTTCATTATCTACAGCAAAATCTCCCTGACCGAAAAATGAAAGTTCCTGGTTTCCTTTCTCCGGATCTACATAATATTTGCGTACGCCTACCTGTTCATCACAGTAATACACATAACCTAGCTCATTATCAACAGCAATGGCTTCAATTTCTTTTTTGCCACTGTATTTACCGAATTTCCGTACCAATTCTGCTTTAACGTTTCCCTTTCCATCATCAGTTAACAGGTATTGCCAAAGATAAGAACCCTCTTTTGGTCCGCTTTTACGACCAACTATGGCATAAATCTGTCCTGCTTTATTCTTATACATCGAAATGCCCATCAAATCGCGAAACTCAGCACCGGTTTCTCCCACAAAAACCTCAATTCCGCCATTGTCTACTGGCTTCATATCAGGCATGGAGAAGATTCTGAGCTTATGCGTCAACCGTTCTGTAGTAACTGCAATATCGGTCGGTTTTCCGGCTAAGGTTAGGCCATAAGCAATATCTACATTATCAGGTCTTTTTAAGCCTTTAACGGTTTTAGTTTTAATAATCTTCCCCTTAAGGTCAAATACATACAAACCACCATTTTCATCTTTATCGGTTCCAACCACAAGCGATTGTGCTGCATCGGCAGGGTTTACCCATATTGCCGGATCATCGGTATCAAAATCTACAGGGTCTGAAATGTACAATGGTTTTACTTCAGCTGTATTAATATTGTTTTTTGTTGTATTGTTATTGCAAGCTACGGTTATGCCTAAAACAGCAAGTATAGCGAGGTTTAAAATATTATTTTTCTTCATTTTACAATTTAGTTCCATAAGCGCCAACAAAGGTAGATGGCTGTGGTGAGGTATAGGTAATTCCGTTTTTCATTATGATACCTGCCTGATGGTGGCGGGTAAAGTTTGTTGTTCCTTTGCCTAATGCAGGAGAGTTTCCTTGCAGGTGAAAATCCCAGGCTGTATTAAAATCGGCAGTATTTACGGCAGTATTTACCGGATAATTTACAAATTTAGGGTCGTTGGCACCTGCTACATTGCTGATCACATCATTTTTACCGCCTACAATATCGCCTGTTGGCTGAAACTGGTTTACAGTGGCTTGATCGAAACCATAATACCAGTTATTGCTATAAGCAGAGCGGCTGTCTTCGGGCTTTTTAGGGTCTCTTTTCACCCCAAAGCGGGTATTGGCAAAAAGGTTATTGTAAAGATCGGCACGTACGTTACTTTCTAACCAAATCGATCCACCTTTGGCTGTAGGCCTTCTCCAGCCGGTATTTACCATGGTATTGTTATAGGCAATGATATAAGTTTGCGGTGTTTTATCGCCGGTATTGGATAATTTTAAGGCATTGGTATTGGTGCTATACACTAAATTATAGGCTATATCTGCCAGGCAACCTGATTTAAAATTCATGGCTTCTCCCCCAGTAACACCTGTGGTATAAAAAACATTGTTTGCAAAAATAATTTTTCCGCCCTCAATATAAGTGCAATCCTCCTGAAGGTTTCTAAAAATAGTGTTTTGAACAACAAGTTTGCCTTTTGCATTAGCGAACCAAAGTGCCGGCAAACTTTCGCCGGCAACAGCCTTGTAAAGTCCCATTTTGACAGATGTTGAGGCATCGGAAGTTTTAGCACCTCCATATTCAATAATCACATGATCTAACACCAATTCCTCGCAGGTTGGTCCGGCCAAAATACCGCCCCAAAGCTTGCCGAACTTAGTTGTTGGCGTTTTATAAAACTCATTCACGGTAAATTTAATTGGATTTTCTGTTGTTCCAAGGGCGTACAGATTGCCTTTTACAATAAACTCGGGTTTAGCAACTGTATCCATTAAAATCGTAACCCCTTCTTCAATGGTTAAGGTTTTACCTTCAGGGATAATTACATCACCTTTAATTACCTGTGTGCTGCCTTTTGCCCACACACCAGAAATTTCTCCGATTGCCGAGCCATTCACAGCAGTGGTATCTACATCGATATTGGCTTTTTCACATCCTGCAAGGGCCACTACAAGAAGGATTAATAATTTAAAAATCTGATTCGATTTCATGTCTTTGTATCTTTAAATTCTATTTAATTAAATTTATATCTGAAGCCAACAAGGTAGTTTTGGCCATAGTAATCACTTCTGATTAATGTATTTCCGTTTTTAACCAGGTCTTCATTAATCTTATCGTTTTCCGGATTGGTACCTTTAATAAATAATTTGGTTGGCGTATTTAAAATGTTATTTGCTTTTATAAATACGCTCATCCCCCCTTTAAAACGTTTCTCGGCTGATGCATCCATCTGGATAACTCCTTTCTGCCATAAGTCGTTATTTAAAAACTGGGAAACCGTGTTGATACGTTGACCTGTATATGCCCCTGCAACTTGCGCATCCCAACCTTTTTTAGTATCCTTAAATAATAAAGAGAGGTTGGCAATATGTGCTGACTGACCATAAAGCGGGCGTTCCTGATCAACAGATAGTGCCTGGATGTCTCCGGTGGTAGCGTTAATGGTTCTTGTTGTTTTAGTGGTAACAATGCGCGAATGTGTATAGGTATAATTGGCTTTTAAACCGATTTTGCTAAAATACTTGATATAATCTACCTCTGCACCATAGTTATTGGCTGTTCCAAAGTTTCTTGGGGTATAATAAATGTCCTGTCCGCGGGTGGCATCAGCCTGGAAAGTATATTCAATCGGATTTTTGATTTTCTTGTAAAAAGCACCGATCAACAACTGTTCTGATGCGCCTGGAAAAAGCTCATACCGTAAATCATAATTATCTGCCAGGGCACGTTGCAAATTCGGGTTACCACGTTCCTGAAACTCTTCATTTACTACTTTTCCGGGTGCAATTTCATAAAAACCAGGGCGGTTTAACGCTTTGTAATAAGAAGCGTGCAACTGGGCCTTTTCTGTTAGAAAATATTTGGCCGTTAAACTTGGCAACACATCTGTATAAACCTGATTTCCTTTCGGGAAAGATTCTCCTGCAGCGAAAAGCAGGTTATAGCCCTGGTTGGTGTGTTCTACCCTTGCCCCTCCCACTATTTCCAACTTAGCTGATGCGTATTTAAACATCCCATAACCTGCACCAATTTTTTCAGTTGCATCATAGGTAAGCGAATTGGCTACTGCACCGGTTGGGTTACTCACAACCAAGTTCAAATCAGTATAATTCTGGAAATTTATGCCATAAACATCAAATGCATTCGCCGCACTTGGAGCCATGTTGTAGTTGTTAAAAAAACTGCTTCTTTGCTTATCACGGTACAATCCTCCTGCCATAATATCCAGTTTATCAGTTCCGGTTAAAAGGTGGTAGGTTAAGTCGAGATATCCTGCTAAATCTTCGTCGGTATTGCGCTCCCACCTGCGTGTAACCGGATTGGTATTGACCAAAGTGGTGCGTTTGCGCTGGAAATTCTGTTCTACACCATTCAGAATGATACTTGTGTTTTCGGGTACATCATTTTTAGCTGAAGAATATACCGCCGACCATTGTACCTTAAATTTATTATCAAAAAAATGATGATCGCCATGCAATGTACTGTTGTAAATCTGCTGTTCGGTTAAACGGCTACGGGTATCGTAAACCAACTCTGCATTTCCTGCGGTAGGATTATACACACCGTTATAAGTAGTGAATACTGCATCTCTAACCTGTTGGTTTTTAAGGTTAACATACACATTGTAAAAGCTGATTTGGTGATCTTTGTTAAATACGTAATCAATTTTACCATGTAAACCGGTACGTTGCTGTTGTTCAGAAAACTCGCGGTAACTTTTACTGGTAATTGAAGCAAATGCATTGGTGCCAACTACAGCATTGTTGTAAAAAGTACTGTTGCTGCCGCGGTAAGTGTTTTGATAGCTTCCGGCCAAAATTACGCCCAGCTTTTCATCGAAGAAACGCTTACCTATAGATAAGCTTCCGATTAAATTTGGTGCCGGATTTTTATATTTATAATCAAGTGTGCCTTTTGTAAAATCGTTCTGTGTTGCAGTATAGTTTTTACCGTTTAACTCGTAAGGCGATTTATATTGAATGCCTGAAGCATTGTAGCTGGTAAACTTACGATCGAAAAACAACTGGCTGTAACCGGTAGATACATTTGCATTTACCTGTAACTGACGGGGCGCATTTTTCATCACCATATTTATGGCTCCTCCAATGGCATCACCCTCTAAATTTGGTGTAAGTGTTTTATATACCTCTAAGCGGTCGAGAATGTCAGCAGGAAAAAGATCAAGCGGAACGTAACGGTATTTATTATCCGGACTAGGAATTTTAACCCCGTTTACCAATGTATAATTGTAACGTTTATCCATCCCCCTCAATATGGCATACTGTCCGTCGCCATTGCTGTTACGCTCTATAGATACCCCCGAAACGCGTTGCATTACATTTGCAACAGTTAAATCTGGTGAAATCTCTATGGATTTGCCTGATACGATATTCATCAGTTGGGTGGCATTTTTTTCCAATCGCCTTGCCCCCTGATCGGTAGAACTTACTGCATTGGTTTTAATGGTGATGTCATCAAGGCTTTGGGAATCACTTTCCATATAAAACTTTAAATGATCGTTATCCTCTTTCACCACAGTTACAGTTTTTACAATCGTTTTGTAGGTAATGTAACTTACACTAATTGTAGTAGCCCCAACTTTTACATCCTTAAATTCAAAAGTTCCATCCAGGCCTGTGTTGGTAATACGCCGTGGGTTATCTAAAACAACTGTAGCACCTACTATAGCCTCTCCAGTTTGCTTATCATAAACGTGCCCCTTCAGTTTTGTGGCATTGGCTGTGCCTGCACAAAAAAGAAGTAAAAACAGAATTTGTAATGATTTATTCATTGTGTTTGGTAATGTCTTTTTTATTTATCGACGGGCAAAGGTGTATACACCATTTTACACAAAGAAATTATGAGGGTTACATAAAGGCAACAGCGTTACATGAGGCATATATCAAAAGGCAACACCAATAATTAAAAAACTAATTATCAAATACTTAAGCACCTTAAAAAACGCCGTTATGCTTTTATTACCGTTACATTAACAAATTGTTAAGCCCTAAAAACCACTTAAAAAAGGTGATATTTTGATATAAATGTAACGCTTACAATGCCTGTATAAATGCAGATAAATTGTCGCCTTGCGCCAGGTTGAGCTTTTTACGGAGCCGGTATCTCGAAACCCTTAAGCTATCGGTAGAGATGCCAAGTAAGGTTGAAATATCTCCTGAATCAAGATTCATTTTGAGCAATGCAATTAAGCGCATATCAGCAGAAGTAAGTTCATTGCTATATTTCTTTAACCCTTCGAGAAACTGGTGATGCACCTGTTCAAAAGCAACAGTAAATTCTTTCCAGTTGCGTTCGTGGTTAAAACTCTGGTTAATCTCGGCCAAAATTTGGTTCATCTGCTTTTTCTGATCGCGTTTATCATCTTTTACCATTGCCTGTAAAGTTGTGCGAAGGTTTTCCAAAAACTGGTTCTGCTTAATCAGGTTTAAAGTATGGGTAGAAAGTTCTCTACTTTTAACCTCGAGCAATTGCTTTAAGTTATGCTCTTTCAGCTGTAGATTTTTTAACGCCAAACTCGTCATATCGTGTTCAATATCCTTTTGCCTGGCCAAAGTTTGCTGATCTTTGAGTTTAAACCTTTGCCTGCTGAAAACGACCAAACCCAATACCACCAATAATATAATGACTATGGTTGAAGCAAAAGCAATTATTTTATTAACTTTTCTATCATTTTCCAGCTTATTTATTTCGGTGGTTTTTTTATTGATATCGTATAATACCTGTAAAAAAGCCACTTGTTTGGCCCCATCCTGTGAGTAGAGATCGATTGTATATTTATAGCCAAGTTTAACATAATAATAGGCACTGTCCATTTGGTTTAACAGCTCATAAGCTTTACCCAGATCGCGGCAACAAGAGGCCAGTTGGTAGATATTGCCCAAATCGCCAGCCAGCTTCATCGCCGCAGCAGTTTGTTTAATGCTTTCTCGATAACGGCCGGTTTTACGCAAAATATCACCTAAATTGTTAATGACTTCGATGCTTCCCAAATTGTTATGATCGAGCCTGTAAAGATTTAGCGACTGTTTGAAATTCACATAAGCGAGGTCGTATTTTTCCTGATCTTCATAGATGCTTCCCAGGTTTTCGTAAATTTTAGCAGCACCACTTTTATCATTGATCTGTTCGTTTATTTTTAAGGCCAAATTCTGGTAATAAAAGGCACTATCGTAATTTTGCCGCTTTTCGTAAAGCTGCCCAATATTACCAAAAACAGCAGCCTCCCCTTTTAAATCGTCGTGCTGCTTGTAAATATTCAATGCTTTCCGATAGGCATTCGTGGCTTTATCGTGCTGTTTCATGTAATAGTACAAAATACCCACATCGGCTAAATTAGCTGCTATTAATAATGGCTTTTCTGCATTGTTGAAGATATGATCGGCTTTTAAAAAAAACTCCAGCGATTGGCTAAAATGCCCTTGTGTATAGCATACCTTACCCATTTGCTGTAAACACTTTCCTTCTAAAAGTTCATCATTTCCATCAATCGCCTGTGCATAAATTTTCTTCAGCTCAACCAATGCCTGTGTTGGGTTTCTTTGATTAACAGAAATTATAGACTCAAACTTTTCGTCTTGCGCTTTGGTAAATGAAATAAAACTTAAAGAGATGAGGAGGAGGATAACGTATTTTAACATGTCATTATGATCACCATTGCAATCTTTAACAAAAGAACATGATTCGTATTAAGTTAATGTTAACTCAAATAAAAGGGTTATTGTGATCCTTTTAGGTGTTCACTTTAGGATGATTAAAGTGTTGACTTAAAATATTGCGATGCAATGAAATATTAGCGGCTCAAATATCCATACGCAAGCAAATAGTTAGAAAAACGGCCCGTTATTTGGCAAATTATCATCAAAAAGTTTTCCACACCTGTGAAGTCCAAAACCTGAATTTGTCTATAATCTAACTTTAAACTGTTTAAACCTATTTTTTAACTAAAATGCACAAAAAGTGCTTAAATTTTGATTTCAGGCACATTTAACTAAATTTGAAATATACCAAAATCAAGTTTATGTATCAATTAACAGTACCTGCAAATCGCGTTAGCGAATCGTTAAGTAAGCACATTTTGGCTGATGGTTTCGACCTGACTTACGACATGGAAAAAAGTAATGGAGCGTACATTTACGATTCTAAATACAATAGAACTTTACTCGATTTTTTTACCTGTTTTGCTTCCGTTCCATTGGGTTATAACCATCCCAAAATGATCAATGATGAAGAGTTTAAGAAAAATCTTTTTCAAGCGGCTTTAGCAAACCCTTCCAATTCGGATGTATATACCCAGCAATATGCACAGTTTGTAGAAACATTTTCTAAAGTTGGTATTCCAGCTTACCTTCCTCATGCTTTTTTTATTGCCGGCGGTGGCTTAGCCGTTGAAAATGCAATTAAGGTGGCCATGGACTGGAAAGTACAGAAGAATTTTGCAAAAGGGTATACCGAAGAAAAAGGCTTTAAAGTATTGCACTTCGAAAGGGCTTTTCATGGCAGAACAGGCTATACTTTAAGTTTAACCAATACACTACCTGATAAAACCAAATGGTTTGCCAAATTCGACTGGCCCAGAGTTTCTGTTCCTGAGGTTAAGTTTCCACTTGTAAATGATAATTTAAATAACGCCATTCAAACTGAAGAAACATCTTTGGCACAAATTAAAAAAGCTTTTGCCGACAATAAAGATGATATCTGTGCAATAATTGTAGAGCCAATCCAATCTGAAGGGGGCGACAACCATTTAAGGGAAGAGTTTCTGATCCAGCTTAAAACTTTGGCTGATGAAAATGAAGCCTTTTTAATTTATGATGAAGTACAAACCGGCGTTGGTTTAACAGGTAAATTCTGGTGTCATCAGCACTTTAGTGAAAAGGCACAACCAGATATTATCGCTTTTGGTAAAAAAATGCAGGTTTGCGGCATTCTTGTTGGCAACAAGGTAGATGAAATTGAAACAAATGTGTTTAAGGTTCCAAGCCGGATTAATTCTACCTGGGGAGGAAACCTTGTAGATATGGTACGTTCTACCCAGATTTTACAAATTGTAGAAGAAGATCAACTTTGCGAAAATGCAGCTAAAGTTGGTGGATATTTAAAAGATCAGCTGACCCAATTTTCGCACAAATTTGATCAAATGAGCAATGTACGCGGCAGAGGCCTACTCTGCTCTTTCGATTTCCCTAACAAAGAAATACGGAACAATTTTATTAGTAAAGGACTGGAAAACAACGTAATGTTTTTAGGATGCGGAGAAAAAACAATCCGTTTCAGGCCCGCGCTATGTATCGAACAAAAGCATATTGACGAAGGGCTGACGGTTATGGAAAAAATATTGCCTTTATTGTAAGCATGAAGAAAAATTCGCTTACCTATATTATACTGGCTGCTGTTGTAATCCTAACTTTCTTCATTGTGAAGGATACGCTGAATCAAAAGGGAGTTGAAGATATGAAAGCTGGTTTTACAGAAATAGCTAAATACAGAAATGCCAATAATACTGGGCCTGTGCAACGCATTTATATTGTTACCGTTAAAGATTCGGTATGGAAAGAGATGGAAGATTATGGCAATTTAATGCCGCATACCAAATATGGAAATACAAAAGTTTACTTCTTTATGGAGCACACCAATGTGCCTAAAACATTAGAACCTGGAGAAGTGAACTTTGATCCTCAATACAATAAATCCTGCATCGCACTATTCGAAAAAAGTGCAATGAGCCAGGTGGCATTTAATAAACATCCGTTTTAAACGCAGATTTTTTTTGTTATAATTACAAATGAATCGTGATTATAGTTCGATAAGTCCTTCAGCGAAATCTTTGCTACTTGCCAAAAGTTTAACCAATATCCCCTTTGTTGCTGATGCTGTTAAATTAATTTATGGTAACCACGACCTTGAAAATTTGTACACTAAAGATTTTGATGAGATATTTTTAAAACGGCTGGTGCATTTCGAAAGCAGGTATTTATCGCTGGATAGTTTACTTTTTGCTTCAGGCTCCCTAAATATCCTTGAAATTTCTTCCGGTTACTCGTTTAGAGGGCTTGATCTTGTTTTAAGGCACCCAACTATTTATTACCTGGATACCGATTTACCGGGTGTAATCGACATTAAGAAAGATTTGGTTAACAGATTAATAGTTGAAGAAAAGTTATCATTAAAAGGAAAACTCAAAATTGAGGCCTTAAATGCCTTGGACGAGGATGCTTTTTTAAATGCCATAAATCAAATGCCGCTTGGCCCTGTAAGTATCATTAACGAAGGTTTATTGGTGTATTTAAATACCGAAGAAAAGATATCTCTTTGTAAAACTATCCACAAATCACTAAAACTAAGAGGTGGTTATTGGATTACCGCTGATGTTTACATTAAACGGCCAGACCTTAAAAATGACAATGACGATCATTTTTCTCAGTTTTTAGCCGCACATCATGTAGATGATAACAAGTTTGAAAGTTTTGAGCAAGCAGAACAGTTCTTCTTGGCACAAGGTTTCAAGCTGATCACCAAAGCAACCTCTGTTTGGCATCAACTCTCATCGCTAAAATATATTGATGCAGCGTTAATCAAAAAAATAAAAGAGCAGTCAAATAAAGTTGGGAGAATCCGCGAAACCTGGGTGTTAAAAGCGATTTAAATGATTAAGGCAGGGCTATAAACACTTCATTTTTAAAACATAAATTTTCTTAAGAAGCCCAAGACCTGTTCAAAAAATAAGTTTCTTCCCGTTTTACGCTTTCAATTTTATTAAGTTAAAAATTGTTAACCACAGATAGACACTGATAAACACAGATTTTTATACCTGTGTATATCCTTTTTACCTATGTTTAAAGTAGGATTGCCTTTTTATAGGGCTTAGCTTAATGGCATTGGGTTAAAAGGCGCACTACCTTTGTTTATAAACCTGACAGCAGCGAGCATCCCGATTCTTCATCGGGATAAAGCAAATGGCAGGACTACAGCACCTATGAAATGCTGACATTCGTTTCCTAAACCTAAAATCTTAAATAGTCCCACATTTGCAATGTAAAAATAATTCCTTTAAGAGCGATAAAATCGCTTTACTCGTACATCCTCGTTACAAACGAGGACGATGTAGATGATCATCTATAAATTCTCCGTGCTTTCTGTGTTTCCGTAGCAAAAACCGACCTCTGTGTAAATCTGTGGTTAAAGTTCTTAAGTAGCCCTCGTTTGTAACGAGGATTTTTGAGGTACGCATTTGCAATGCAAAAATAATTCCTTTAAGAGCGATAAAATCGCTTTACCCGTACATCCTCGTTACAAACGAGGACGATGTAGTATAATCATCTATAAATTCTCCGTGCTTTCTGTGTTTCCTTGGCAAAACCCATAAGTTCAGATTGAAAAATATCTTTTATGATTTAGCACGTGTTCCGCTTAAACAAACGAAGTTTCCCCACCTTAAACAAATGCTGAAAACCCGGTTATCGCCCGGCCAACAATCAGCGTATTAATTTCCTTTGTGCCTTCGTACGAATAAATGGCTTCTGCATCGGCCACAAATCTTGCTACATTATATTCAAGCAGAATTCCATTTCCGCCCATTACTTCCCGTGCTTTACTCACCACATCGCGTGTTCTTAACGAACAGAATACCTTTGCCAGCGAGGCATGTTCATCTTTTAATAATCCTTGATCCTGCAATTGAGATAAACGGAAACAAAGCGTTTGCATAGCGGTTAAATTGGATAGCATTTCTACCAAGTGGTTCTGAATCAATTGGAAAGAAGCAATTGGTTTTCCAAACTGTTTCCTGGTGCGTGTATATGCTAAAGCATTTTCATAAGCACCACGTGCACAACCTACCGCTTGCCAGGCCACTCCTGCCCTCGTCATTTGCAATACTTTAGCGGTATCTTTAAAAGAATTCGCATTTTGTAAACGGTCTGCTTCATCTACCTCGCAGTTTGTTAAGGTGATAATTCCATTTTGCACAATTCTCAAGGCCATTTTATCCTGCATTTTTTCTACCGCAAAGCCAGGATTATCTTTTTTCACAATAAAACCCTTCACCTCGCCACTATCTTCATCACGCGCCCAAATAATTAAAATATCGGCGAAAGTTGCATTGCCAATCCATTTTTTCTGCCCATTCAATACCCATTTGCCGTCTACTTTTTTACACGTTGTTGTTAAACCACCCGCAGCGGCAGAGCCAACTTCGGGTTCTGTTAATCCAAATGCACCTATAATTTTAAATTGCTGCATAAGCGGCAACCATTGTTGTTTTTGTTCTTCAGATCCGCATAAATAAATTGATCCCATTGCCAAACCACTTTGAACACCAAAAAACGTAGAAATAGAGGTATCAATCCGGGCCATTTCCATTGCTAAAATCCCTTCCATTAAATTCGACTTGCCCGGACAGCCATAACCTTTATAAGTTAATCCACAAATATTTAGTTCAGCAAGTTTTGGAATAATCTCAAAAGGGAATTCTGCTTTGTTCCAATAATGGTTCACTATGGGTTTTACTTCTTTTTCTAAAAAAGCGCGTACTTTTAACTGAAGTTCACGGTCTTCCTCTTTTAAGGCTTCATCACCCAAATGATAAAAATCACCTTCTATAGGAGGTAATTCTCTCTTTTTACCAGAGCCACCCATCATTTTCATCATGCCCTGTATCTGTTTATCATCTAAACTGGATATGGTTTCGACCATTTTTGGCAGGTCTACTTTTTTCGACAAAGCTTCTAACTTATCAAAATCTACGTGTTTGAAAAGATTGTATGCGTTTTTAAGAGAAGAGAATATGTTCGCCATTATTATTCGTTTTGAGAGTAACAAATGAAGGGTTGTTTTGTTGGGCGACGACCTAGATCGGTTACGTTATCTTGTAACTTCACAACCAAAAAGTGTAACATAAAACATTATCAACAAAGCGCTGTTCTATCGTTCTAATTTAAATTTAATTGTATGAGCACAGAAAATCAATTACCTGAAGAAGAACAAAGTTTCTTTGATAAGGCCAAGAGTAAATTAAGCGACTTAAAAGATAAAGCTGAGGATGCCTGGGACGATGCAAAAGATAAAGCTGAAGATGTTTGGGAAGATGTAAAGGACAAAGCCGAAGATTTAAAAGATAAGGCTGAAGATAAATATGATGAACTGAAAACGAAAGGCGCATTTGCTGCCGGAGAAGCCAAAGGTGAAGCAGAAACAACAGGCGAAACTTTGAAAGACAAGGCTAGTGATTTGGCCGAAAAAGCTGCTGATAAAACCGATGACCTAAAAACACAAGCTGCCTTTAAAGCTGGTGAGATAAAGGGAAATTTTGAGGCAAACAAATAATAGTTATTTATAACAAAAGCGCATGCCTGATAATGCAGGCATGCGCTTTCAATTTGTTAAAAAATTGTTTTTATTTTAAATCAAACAGATTATCAACCCCTAGCAATTTCCTTGAAGTAAAACCTTCGCCGAAAGTTGCACCAATGCTTTTGCCAAATTCTCTCGATCGGCCGATTACAGTTTCAAAAAATTCTGGTGAAGAAATATAGGTTTGTAAACCTTCAACATCAGGATTATAAAACTGCGTTTTAAAAGCCTTTATCGATTCAATTTTTTTATCCATATGATCAGATATATCAACAATAATATCAGGCTTTAAGTACCGATCCTGGATGTATTGCAACAATAACCTTGGGCGGTGTGCTTCCTGACTGATACCATCTATAGCAGTTTCTATTTTTGGTAAACCGGATAAAAAAACTGAATCATATACCAAATCGCCAGCTCTTCCATGATCGGGGTGGCGATCTTCGAGCGCATTGCTCAATATAATTTCGGGCTGGTATTTTCGGATTGCCTTAATTACTTCCAGGCGGTGAAATTCATCATTTTGAAAAAACCCATCCCTTAACCTCAAATTTTCGCGGGCATGTAAACCCAAAATTTTTGCAGAGTCGGCAGCTTCTTCATCTCTGGTTTCTGCTGTACCACGTGTACCCAGCTCGCCACGGGTTAAATCTACAATTCCAACTTTTTTACCAAGCGCAATGTGTTTCAAAATAGTACCTGAACAGCAAAGCTCAGCATCATCTGGATGCACGGCTATAACTAAAATATCTAATTTCATGATGTAATTATTGGGCATTTTGATTCAGCAATTGCTGAATTTTCTTTTAATTTTCGAACTCAATGGTTTGGTAAACGCTAGAAAATAATCTTCCAGTTCACCATTTTTGTTCACAATATATTTATGAAAGTTCCAGCGGGGTTTGGAACTTAATTTTGAGTTTTGTTTTTTATCGCTCAAAAACTGGTAAAGCGGATGGGCATGTTCGCCACGCACCATAATTTTATCAAACACGGGGAATTTTACGCCATGGTTAATTTCGCAAAAAGAAGCTATGTCAGTCCCGTTTAAAGGTTCCTGTTTACCAAAATCGTTGGTAGGAAAACCTAAAATTTCAAAATCAGGGTTATTAACCTCATCTTTAAGCTGTTGCAATTCTTTTAATTGTGGTGTAAAACCACATTCTGAAGCTGTATTTACAATTAAAACAACTTTATTTCGGTAGGCAGATAACGGCTGTTCTTCGCCATTAATTTTCTTTACCTTAAATGAATAAATATTCGGAATGCGTTCCTGCATTATGTTATTGATAAAATCCCGAGGTACGGATAATGGATTCTATATCCTTATCCTCGTTCGGATCGTAAGTGCTTTTTAAATTATGGCCCACTACACGCGCAACAATCTGGTATGAAAATGCAGCAAAACCACCTTTGGTCTGCTTCACAATTTCATAAGTTGTTCTGCCCACTTCACGGTCGATCAGTTTCGTTAAAATCTGACCTTGGGTAATCGTTAAATCTTTTATTTCGCGGTTAAACATGTCTTTAATTTCCTTATCACATTGTTTAACCAACTGTTTTTGTTCCTTTTTTTCTGGTGTTTTTGCAATATCCTGCTCCAGTTGCTCATATCTCCGCTTTGCAAACAATGCATAAGGCATTACCTTTAATACATTGTACCGTAAACGGTTGTAAGCCGCTTGCTCTGCCGGCGATTTCCAGATTCGTGCAGCATAGATACTTACATCCTGCAACTGCATCCATGGAATCATTACACCATTATCATTTGTAGAGGCTACTCTTATTGTATCACTTTTCCCCATTTTAGGAAACATAGGGGCATTTGAATCCTGAGCCCGTAGCGAAAAGCTACAAATCATTACAATACAAAGAAAAAAGAGCCCTTTAAATTTCATAAATTTATACTTTTACAAAGTTAGGTGTTATTTCATATATTAGGTGTTTCACAAAACTAATATAAGTTTTATTCATAAATAAGACGCAATTTTTACGCAAAAAATACAAATGAAAACAGAGTTAGTGATTGATTTAGAGGCGGAAAAGCAAGAAATTCTAAAAAGATATAGGGCATTATTACGGGCAAGCAAATCTACTTTACAAAAGGGCGATAAAAAAGAAATCAGGAAAGCTTTTGATATGGCGCTGGAAAGCCATAAAGATATGCGCCGAAAATCTGGCGAACCTTATATTTATCACCCCATAGCAGTAGCGCAAATTGCGGCCGAAGAAATTGGGCTTGGAACAACCTCTATTGTTTGTGCGTTACTGCATGATGTTGTAGAAGATACCGATATAACTTTAGAAGATATTGAACGCGAATTCGGCAAAAAAACTGCTAAAATTATCGATGGATTAACCAAAATATCTGGGGTTTTCGATACCAACAGCTCTTTACAGGCCGAAAATTTCCGTAAAATGCTGCTTACCCTGGCCGATGATGTTCGTGTAATCCTGATCAAACTTGCCGATCGTTTGCACAATATGCGTACAATGGATTTTATGCCGCGCCACAAGCAACTTAAAATCGCATCAGAAACCATTTACTTATACGCTCCATTAGCCCATAGATTGGGTTTATATGCCATAAAATCAGAGTTGGAAGATCTTTCAATGAAATATCTTGACCCTGACACCTATAAATTTATCGCAAAGAAATTAAACGAGAAAAAAGCCGAGCGTGCGCTTTTTATTAAAAAATTCGTGGAGCCTATTGATGAAATCGTTCATGAACAGGGTTTAGTGGCCGACGTATATGGCAGGCCGAAATCAATACACTCCATCTGGAATAAAATGAAAAAGAAAAATATTCCTTTTGAAGAGGTTTATGATCTTTTTGCCATCCGGATTATTTTGGATTCTGCCCCCGAAAATGAGAAAGCCGATTGTTGGAAAGCCTACTCTATCGTTACCGATTTATACCGCCCTAATCCCGATCGATTACGCGATTGGGTATCTTCGCCAAAAGGAAATGGCTATGAAAGTTTGCACACCACAGTGATGGGGCCTCGCGGCCAATGGGTTGAGGTACAGATTCGTACACAACGCATGAATGAGATTGCAGAAAAAGGTTTTGCTGCGCACTGGAAGTATAAGGAATCGAGCAATGATAACGGTTTGGATCAATGGATTCAGAAAGTGCGCGAAATGCTGAGTAACCCCGAAGCCAATGCTTTGGATTTTCTTGATGATTTTAAAATGAACCTTTTCTCTGATGAGATTTTCATTTTTACCCCAAAAGGCGCATTAATCCAATTGCCATTAGGTGCTACCGCCCTTGATTTTGCTTTCGAAATTCATACAGATGTGGGTGCAACCTGTATTGGTGCTAAAGTAAACCACAAACTTGTTCCAATTTCGTATAAACTGCAAAATGGCGATCAGGTAGAGATTATCACTTCAAGCAAACAAACGCCTAAAGAAGATTGGCTTAATGTAGTGGTTACGGCGAAAGCCAAATCAAAAATTAAATCATCTTTAAAAGAAGAAAAGCGGAAAATTGCCGAAAATGGCAAGGAAATTCTGGAAAGAAAGCTTAAATCGTTAAAAATCACTTACAATACCGATAATTTACAAAAACTCAGTTATTTCTTTAAACTCCCTTCTACGCAGGAGCTTTTTGTTAATGTAGCCCTTGGAAAAATCGAACTGAAAGATATCAAAGAATACCTTTCGAGCGAAAAAGAAGTTGAAAACCGCGGACCAGAACGCCCTGAAAATCTCTCAGTTGATGGCATAAAAAGTAAAATTAAAGGCGGAGAATCTGACATTTTACTGATCGGAGAAGATATGCAGCGCATTGATTATACTCTTGCAGCCTGTTGTAACCCAATTCCTGGAGATGATGTTTTTGGTTTTATTACCGTGAGCGAAGGCATTAAAATACACCGTACCAATTGCCCTAACGCTGCCCAGCTGATGGCAAATTATGGTTATCGCGTGGTGAAAGCCAAATGGAACAAACAACAGGAACTCACTTTCTTAACCGGCTTACGCATTGTAGGCATTGATGATGTAGGTTTGATTAATAACATTACCAGGGTTATTTCTACCGACTTTAAAGTAAACATGCGGTCGATTACAGTAGATACCAATGAAGGCATTTTTGATGGTTCGATTATGATTTTTGTAAACGATACCGAGCACCTGGAAAACCTGATTAAAAATTTATTGAAAGTAAGAGGTGTTACCGGGGTAACGAGGTTTGATGCTTAGTTAGTTTGAAATTAGATGCCGGATGTTATTTGCAATTTAAACTTCTAACTTCCGGCCACGGCCCACTAACTAATTACAAATCTGTGTAATCATTTCATCGGTGTAATCATTTTTCAAAACAATTTACCTACCTTTGAATGGAGTTTAAAAACTATGTCTGAACAAAAAACAAATGAGCTCGTTCGCAAGATTTTTGAGGCTTATTTAGAAAACAAAAATCTACGTAAAACACCAGAGCGTTTCGCTATATTGGAAGAAATATATTCTAGAAACGACCACTTTGACGTAGAAACCCTTTATATCCATATGAAAAACCAAAAGTACCGCGTAAGTCGTGCTACGGTTTACAATACATTGGAGTTATTGGTTTCGTGCGATTTGGTTACCAAACACCAGTTTGGTAAAAACATGGCGCAATTCGAAAAATCTTATGGTTACCGCCAGCACGATCATGTAATCTGTATAGAATGTGGTAAAGTAGTAGAATTCTGCGATCCACGAATTCACCAGATCCAAACCATGGTTGGAGATCTTTTAAAATTTGATGTAAAACACCATTCGTTAAACCTTTATGGTTTCTGCTCTGATTGCAGTATGGCCAGAAAAGTTAGCGAAAGTGCAGCATCAGCTGAAAAAATCGAAGAAATTAAATCATAATACAAATAAAACCAGCTTAATTTATTAAATAATGACGCAAGTAGATGTACTTCTCGGCCTGCAATGGGGCGACGAAGGAAAGGGAAAAATCGTTGATGTACTAAGTCCAAAATATGATCTTATTGCCCGTTTTCAGGGTGGCCCAAATGCCGGACATACTTTAGAGTTCGATGGCAAAAAATTCGTTTTAAATACAATCCCTTCAGGAATTTTTAACGAAAAAACCATGAATCTTATCGGTAATGGCGTAGTAATCGACCCAATTATCCTTAAAAGAGAGTTAGATAATTTAAAAAAAGCTGGTCATGACCCTGTTGCAGATGGCAAACTGGTAATTGCCCGTAAAGCACACTTAATTTTACCAACCCACCAGTTATTGGATGCTGCTAATGAAGCACGCATGGGTAAAAATAAGATTGGATCAACCTTAAAAGGTATTGGTCCAACTTATATGGATAAAACCGGCCGTAACGGTTTACGGGTTGGTGATACTACACTACCTGATTTCAAAGAGCGTTATGCTAAATTGGTAGAAAAACACACTGAAATCCTTTCTCATTATGAAGGTTTTGAATACGAACTGGCAGAAAAAGAAGCCTCATTCTTTGAAGCAATCGAATTCTTAAAAACGATTCCTCATGTAGATAGCGAACATTATGTGAATGGTTTCTTAAGAGAAGGAAAAGCAGTTTTAGCAGAAGGTGCGCAAGGAACATTATTGGATGTGGATTTCGGTTCATACCCTTTTGTAACTTCAAGCAACACTACCACTGCTGGTGCCTGTACTGGTTTAGGTATTGCACCAAATAAGGTGGGTGCCGTTTATGGTATCTTCAAAGCGTATTGCACACGTGTTGGCGGCGGACCTTTCCCTACCGAACTTGATAATGAAGTTGGCGAAAATTTAAGGGCTTTAGGTCACGAATTTGGTGCAACAACAGGCCGTGCCCGTCGTTGTGGCTGGATTGATCTTCCTGCATTAAAATATGCCATCATGCTAAACGGTGTAACCGAGTTAATTATGATGAAAGCTGATGTTCTGGATACTTTCGATACGATCTATGCTTGTACACACTATGAATATAATGGTGAAACGATCGATTATATGCCATACGATATTATTTCAATCGAACCAAAACCAGTGTTAAAAGCAATTGATGGTTGGGCTACTGATGTAACCAAAATTACATCTGTAGATGAAATTCCTGCTAAATTGAACGATTATATAGCTTTCCTAGAGAAAGAGTTAGAAGTGCCGATTAAATTCCTTTCAGTAGGACCAGATAGAGCACAAACGCTTGAATTACGTTAAAACATAAGATTCCGTCGTCTAGAAATAAATTCAGGTTGACGGTTCATAAAAGAAAAGGCAACCCACAACCGGGTTGCTTTTTTGTTTTTTAGTTAATTATTATAAAAAAATCGTCATTCTCGCGCAGGCGGGAATCTTAATGCAATAGACTCCAGGGCTCTCTATCTACCCGAAATTTCATCTCGACCAAAGCGGAGAGATCTATCTAAACAGATTTCTCGACTGCGTTGCACTCCGCTCGAAATGACGATCTATCTGAATGAAATTGGCATGAGAAAATCAATAAGCCGTTCCAAAAGATAAAAATTAATTTCTTACAATTATCAACGCTATTTTTACCTTTGCCGAAGCTTGAAAACCACACAAAACATATCTAATTTTAAACAAAAAGCATTGCATTGGGCCAACCAATTTGAAGTGTGCTGCATTTTAGATTCAAATGATTACAAAGACGCCTATTCTGCCTATGATTTTATTTTAGCTGCCGATGCACATCATGAACTTAAATATACATCAGGCAATGCCTTTCAGCAGTTGAAAAGCTTTTATGCTGAACATAAACAATGGGTTTTTGGTTTCTTTAGCTATGATTTAAAAAATGAGATTGAAGCAGTCCATTCTAATAATCCAGACCACTTAAATTTTCCTGATCTTTACTTTTTTGTGCCAAAACATTTAATTGCATTTAAAAACGGCAAAGCAGAGGTTTTGCTTGGAGATCAATCCATACTAACAGAAATAGAGACTTTTAACTTACCAGGAAAAAAACTCGCGAAGGCCATAACAATTGCACAAAGATTATCGAAAGATCAATATATTAATAAGGTAGAAGCTTTAAGAGATCATATTATTAGGGGCGATATTTACGAGGTTAATTTTTGTCAGGAATTTTTTGCTAAAAATGCAGAAATACACTCAGTTGAAACTTTTGAGGCACTAAATCAATTATCCCCCACCCCTTTTGCTGGCTATTTTAAAGTTTACGATAAATATATTCTATCCGCAACACCAGAGAGGTTTCTTTGCAAACGAGGATCAAAATTGACCTCTCAGCCCATTAAAGGTACCGCAAAAAGAAGCTTAGATCCAATTGAAGACGAGCATATAAAAATGCAGCTCAGGAACAGTATTAAAGAACAAGCAGAAAACGTTATGATTGTTGATTTGGTACGTCATGACCTTACGAAATCGGCTGTTAAGGGTTCTGTTATGGTGGATGAGTTATTTGGTATTTACAGCTTTCCGCAGGTACACCAGATGATTTCTACCGTCAGCTGTGAATTAGATCCCGGGGTTAATGCTATAGATGCCATTAAAAACGCATTTCCAATGGGCTCCATGACAGGCGCGCCTAAAGTTAAAGCCATGAAACTGATTGAAGAATATGAAGTAACCAAAAGAGGCATTTATTCAGGCTCATTCGGCTGCATCAGTCCGGATGGAGATTTCGATTTTAATGTTGTGATCAGAAGTATTTTATACAACGCAACTTGCAAATACCTATCTTTTCAGGTTGGTGGTGCAATTACATATCAAAGCGATGCCGTTTCAGAATATGAAGAATGTTTATTAAAAGCCAGTGCAATTTTGAAGGTTTTGGCTAGTTAGTTCATTTCAGGATTGGTTTATTAAGTAATTGATTATAATCTGATCGTAACGCCTGGCTCCAACTTAACGAATAGAAATCCGTCATCGTAATCCGATAGCTATCGGATTTATTTCAGGATCTTATAGCAAGGAAGATGCTGATCCCGAAGCTTAGGGACGTTTTGAAGATTACGAAAACAAAAAGGTGGAAAATTTCTGCATGACGCAAAAACCTTCCACCTTTATACCTTCTGGCTTCTAACCTTATTTCTTATAATATTGTTGTGCTTCAGGCAAATATTTTTGAATCTGTGCAATACGCGTGGCATCACTAGGGTGCGTACTTAAAAACTCCGCTGGTTTTTGCGCACCTGCAGAAGCAGCCGACATTCTATTCCAGAAAGCAGTAGCACTTTGAGGATTATATCCGGCCATAGCCATGAAAATCAAACCCAAACGATCTGCTTCCAACTCCTGATTACGGCTGAATTTTAGCATTGCAACCGGTGTACCAACGCCATAAAGCGTATTGAAAATAGACTGTGTTTTAGGGTTTTTAGATAATGCTACACCTGCTGCCGCACCAACTCCCTGTGCAACCATCTCTTGCGACATACGTTCTGCTGAGTGACCTGCTATGGCGTGAGCAATCTCGTGGCCCATTACGGTAGCTAAACCTGCATCATCCTGTGTTACAGGTAAAATACCAGTATAAACTACAATTTTTCCACCGGGCATACACCATGCGTTTTTCTCGTTATTTTGAACAACATTAACTTCCCATTGGTAATCTGCAATCAGGTTACCATAATTATTGCTGTTCATATAAGATTTTACAGCTGTAATTAACCTGCTTCCAATGGTTTTCACTTTTAAAGCCTGTGCATTTGAGGCTGGTAAAACAGTTGATTTATTTTCTGTTAAAAACGTACTGTAAGCCTGAAAGGCCATCGGCAAAACCTGATCGTTACTCACTAAATCAAACCGGCTGCGCCCTGTTAAAGGAACGGTAGAGCAGGAGTTAAATAATAAGATCCCAGCAACACTTGCTGTTAAAAATAACTTTTTCATAATACGATTTTAAATGATTAGTAAATACTGATAAGCAAAACCGATGATTAAACAGCAAGCCTATAAATATGTTTTAGTGAAATGTGTTTTGTTAATTAATTAGTTTTCTTCCTAAACAAATACACTTTAGATTCTTTGCCTTTCAGCAATCTTTCGAGGTTTTTTTGGTGGGTAACCAGGATAAGAACACAAACTACCATCCCGTATAATACTTCAGATTTAATGGAAACCTGAAACAAAAACACAACGCTGAGCGGAAAAGTAAATCCTGCACAGATGGAGCTTAATGAAACGTATTTAGTTAATAACAATACCACCACAAAAACCAGAACACAAAGCATAGATGCCTCGAAGTTAACTGCCAAAATCATTCCAAAAAGTGTAGCCACACCTTTTCCTCCCCTAAAACCTGCAAAAACAGGGAATAAATGCCCCATTACTGCGGTTACCCCTAAGGCGAGTTGATAATTAACAAAAACGACTGAGTTTTGCGGTCCGGTTACCGACATGCCGATAAAATAGGCCAGATTGGTTGCGGTATAACCTTTTGCTATATCGATGATCATTACAGCGATCCCGGCTTTTTTACCTAATACCCTAAAAGTATTGGTTGCACCGGCATTGCCACTTCCATATTCTCTTACATCAACCCCATAAAAGGCCTGACCAAGCCATACAGCTGTTGGTATAGATCCAAAAAGGTAGGCAATTAATAGTGCGCTGAGAGAATAAACCGTAACCATAGCCTACAATGATACAAAAAATAAGCTTTTAATTTTATAGCAATTCACTTTAGTATGCTTTTAAACTCATATCCAGGCTTTTTACAGAATGTGTAAGCGCCCCCATCGAAATATAATCAACACCACAAGCGGCATATTCTGCAACATTTTCTTCTGTAATTCCACCAGAAGCTTCTGTAATAAATTTACCATCGATTAATGAAACCGCAGCCTTTAAATTTTCAAAGCTAAAATTATCTAACATAATGCGATCTACACCACCAATAGCCAAAACCTGAGCCAGTTCTTCTAAATTTCTTACTTCTATTTCAATCTGAAGCACTTTATTCTCATTTGACAGATATTGATGAGCCGCATTTATCGCATTCGAAATTCCTCCGGCATAATCTACATGGTTATCCTTAATCAAAATCATATCGTACAAACCAATGCGGTGATTTACACCTCCACCAATTCTAACCGCCCATTTTTCCAAATAACGAAGTCCTGGGGTAGTTTTACGGGTATCCAAAATTTTAGTTTTAGTTGTTTTTAGCAATGAAACAATCCGATGCGTTTTTGTTGCAATGCCACTCATGCGCTGCATACAGTTTAAAACTAAACGTTCGGCAATTAAAATAGCATGGGTACTGCCCTCAACTGTTAATGCAATATCACCTACTTTTACCTCCGCCCCATCATGCAATAAAACATCAACTTTCAAATTGGCATCTACTTCCTTAAAAATCTCAATCGCCAGTTCGATTCCGGCTAAAATACCATCCTCTTTGATGATCAGTTTTGCTTTTCCCTGTGTTCCTGAAGGAATGGTTGAAAGTGAAGTATGATCGCCATCACCAACATCTTCGGTAAGGGCATTTTTTATGAACTGATGTATAAGCTTAATATCCAAAATGTAGATTTTATGCCGCAAAAATAAGAAATATTTATTAGCAGACAATTTACTGAAGCTTTAAAGTGAGCTGTTAACTTCAGAAGTTTATATAATTGTCTCTACAACTTGGGGAGTCGGCAAAAAGCAAAGCGATGGTAAAATATATAATGGCTTTGGGACAATTAATCTTTTGCCGGTTCTATCCGTAATTCAGTAATTGAAAAACTGGTATTGAATTTTTTCATTGTGATGGAAATCCTGAAAGTTTCCTTTGCGGTACTCAGGATGATTACACCAAAGCGGTAGTTTGGATTGGTGTTAATTTTATGAAAAATACTTGTTTTAACTGGGGGGTGTTTGATAAAAAAATCTCTCAAAATTTGTTCACCCTGTGCTTTTGAGTATACATCTTCTTCATCAATAATGATAAGTTCGATAGTTGAGGCAAAATTTTTGGCTATTTCTTTTGAGTTTGCAGACTTAAAATACGAGGATAAATCATCAATTATATCAGCCTGGATAACTGTTGGACCATATAATGAAGATAAACTGATAATGAATAAAAATAAGCTCCGGATCATTTCTGTATTTTATACAGAACCCTCTAGCTAAAATTATGCCATTAGCACATCAAAAAAAGGATTTCTTAATTTGTATAAGCTTCAATAAAGCTATATTTGCGATATTAACAAAACACTAAAACATGTTATACATGAAAATGTTTTAATGTGGATCAATAAATTTTTCTATAAAGATGGTAAACGATAAAAAACTCGCGCTAATAATTCTAGATGGTTGGGGCTACGGAAAACAAGATAATTCCGATGCCGCCTATGCTGCAAATACTCCTTTTTTCGATTCGTTATTAAAAAACTATCCAAACTCTAAGCTCGAAGCATCTGGTGAAGCAGTGGGTTTACCAGCCGGGCAAATGGGTAATTCTGAAGTTGGGCATATGAATTTAGGTGCTGGCCGGGTAGTTTACCAGGAGCTTGGAAGAATAAACAAATCAATTACCGACAGAGAATTGCATACCAACCCTATTTTGTTAAACGCATTCGATTATGCAAAACAAAATAATAAAGCTGTTCATTTTATAGGCCTGGTTTCCAATGGTGGCGTACATGCCCACATTGAACATTTAAAAGCTTTGTGCGATGCCGCTAATGAAGCGCAAGTACCAAACACTTTTATACACGCATTTTTAGATGGCCGCGATACTGATCCAAATTCTGGATTGGGTTTTATAACCGACCTCGAAAACCACATTCAGCATACCAATGCTAAATTAGCAACTATGGTTGGCCGTTATTACGCTATGGACCGCGATAACCGCTGGGAACGCGTTAAACAGGCTTATGATGTGATGGTTAATGGAGTTGGTGAGAAAACTCAGGATGCTTTGGCAGCGATCAAAAAATCGTATGCAGAGGGCGTAACCGACGAATTTTTAAAACCAATAGTTTTAACGCAAGCTGATGGTGCTCCGGTAGCCACTATTCAAAACGATGATGTGGTGATCTGTTTCAATTTCCGTACTGATAGAGGCCGTGAAATAACAACAGCCTTAACTCAAAAGGATTTTCCAGAGCAACAAATGCACAAATTACCGTTGTATTATGTTACAATGACTACTTACGACGAAAGTTTTGAAAGGGTTAATGTAATTTTCACTAAAGATGATTTAACCCAAACGATTGGCGAAGTATTGGCCAATAACAACAAAAACCAGATCCGCATTGCAGAAACGGAAAAATACCCTCACGTAACTTTCTTTTTCTCAGGAGGAAGGGAAGCTGAATTTAAAAATGAGAAGCGACTTTTAATTCCTTCCCCAAAAGTGGCTACTTACGATCTTCAGCCGGAGATGAGCGCAGCAGGAATTACGGAAGCCATTACCAGAGAAATGGAAACTGGTTGGGCTGATTTTATCTGCTTAAATTTTGCCAATCCTGATATGGTTGGACATACAGGTGTTTTTGAAGCCGTAATAAAAGCAGTAGAAACCGCTGATAAATGTGCAGAAATTGTGGTAAACACAGGTTTAGCTCATGGTTATTCATTTATTCTTTTAGCCGATCATGGTAATTCGGAGTTTATGGTTAACGGAGATGGATCTGCAAATACTGCACACACCACCAATCTTGTTCCATGTATTTTAATCGATAAAGATTATAAAACCATTGCTGATGGAAAGCTAGGCGACATTGCCCCTACTGTTTTAAAAATATTAGGTGTTGCCATTCCAGAAGAAATGACAGGAAATGTTTTAGTATAATGGTTAAGAAACTGTATTTTCTGGTATTTGCTTTGGCCTTGTTTTCCTGCAACCAGCGGAAAGAAGCCGAAGCAAATACTGATTTATTGTATTTTGATGTTAAAGGATATTTCGAAAAGGAAATTAACCGCCTTCAAAAGTTAAATCCTGAGGTAAACAAAACGGTTAGCATAAATGGCGCGGCAGAAAATAAAATAGCCAAAATAGCCAACTGGACAAAAGAGCTGGCCATATTTGTTAATGCCGACATTAATAAAACCTCGTGGAAAGGAAGTTTTAAAATAAAAGAACAAAACGGAGTAGATAGTTATATTTCCGATAATAAAAAAATCCCGATCAAAAAGGTTTCTATAACATGGAAAGGTGAGAAAGCCGATAAAATAGAGATCATCGTCGATAATAAAAATATCTTATACCGATCGCTGGATACTTTAACTTATTTCCCGGATAGTTTGTATTCGATCAAAAAGCAGCAGAAAATCAGGTTGTTAAATGAGAAAAAATATTCGATAGTTGGTAAATTAAAATAAAAAAAGGGGACTCGAAAATATTCAAGTCCCCTTTTCTTTTTAAATATTATTCTATTTTAAACTCGCAATTTGCGCTTTATCATATGTTACCCAGTCAATAATATCTTTTCTTAGCGGTTGCAACGTTAATACCTTTTGAAAATCGACTATAGAGTTATTAAATAAAGCTACGCAAGCAGCCTTTTCGTCCTTTTTCTTTGCCTTAAAAGATTTAAAAATTGCGTAATCTTTGTAGGCTAATCCACGGTTTTGAAACATCTGGGCATCTTCATCACCATTTATTTCGATGGCTTTGGTAAAATCTTTAAGTGAAGCCAGGTAAAAATTTTCGCGCATGGTATTTAATGATTCTTTAGGATCATTGGCTATTTTCAACCTTGCTATCCCCCGGTAATAGTAGGCAGTAACTTCGGTAGGCTTTATGGTTAATAAGCGGCTATAAGTTGCAATGCATTTCTCATACTCATGGTTCTGAAAATAAGAATAACCAAGCATTTTTAATACGTTGGCATTATCAGGTGTTTTGGTATCGGCTTTTTCTAATTGAGCGGCGGCAGTTTTATAATCACCTTTCATCATGGCCTGCATACTTCTTTCGTAACTGCTTTGGGCAAAACTACTGGTTGATGAAAAAATAATTAATCCTAAAATAGCCTTTTTAAAATAGTTCATGTATGAGTAATAAGTTTAACAAATCAAACGCCTAACGTAATTTTATAGGAGAAATTTTTTGCAATATAATCCTATTCTGATAATTTAAAAGTTTTTAATTATCTTTCATTTAAAACCAACTGTCCTAAACATTAGCTTAAACGCTAAAATATGCTTTATATGATAGTGGCTGAAATATTTATGTTACTCTGCCTTTTTAACATAAGATTAATGTTATTTTCAGTTTGGCACAAGAGTTGAATTTATTAACTTAATACCAAAATTAAACAAAGTGAATACGATTAAACTGCCAGTTTGTCGTTAGCGGAAAATGTGATAATGAGTAAACAAGATATATTTGATTTCCATACAGCAATGCCAATTATAAATGAGGATACCGAATTTTTCCCTTTAATGTCTCAACAAGACGAGGAGGAAATGAACAATGAGGAAACACCGGATACATTGGCGATATTGCCTTTGCGAAACACAGTTTTATTTCCAGGTGTGGTGATTCCCATCACAGTTGGAAGAGATAAATCAATTAAATTAATTAAAGAAGCTTACAAAGGAAATAAAATCATCGGGGTTGTTTCTCAGAAGGATGTTTCTATCGAAGACCCTACTTTTGAGCAACTTAACACTGTTGGTACGGTTGCAAACATCATCAAGCTTTTGCAAATGCCTGATGGTAATACTACGGTAATTATCCAGGGTAAGCAACGTTTCAGCCTGATTGAAGAAGTGCAGAACGAGCCTTACATTAAAGCGGTTGTAAAAAAATTCGAAGAGCAGAAACATAAAGCAGATAAAGAGTTTAAAACGCTGATTGCATCTATCCGCGAAATGTCAGCCCAGATTATACAGCTTTCTCCAAATATACCGAGTGAAGCCAGTATTGCACTTAAAAACATAGAGAGCAATTCGTTTCTGATTAATTTCATTTCGTCAAACATGAATGCCGAAATGTCCGATAAGCAAAAAATCCTGGAAATGGATAAATTGCAGGAAAGGGCACAAAAGGTAATGGAACTTTTGATGGTTGAATTGCAGATGCTCGAATTGAGAAATCAGATTCAATCGAAAGTACGTACTGATTTAGATAAGCAACAACGTGATTATTTCCTAAATCAGCAATTAAAAACCATTCAGGAAGAACTTGGTGGCAATTCTGCCGATTTAGAATTTGATGCTTTACAGGAAAAAGCCAAAAAGAAAAAATGGGCCCAAACTGTTGCAGATCATTTTGATAAAGAACTTGATAAGCTGGGCAGAATGAATCCGGCTGCACCTGATTATTCGGTACAGTTAAATTACCTGGAGTTACTTTTGGATTTGCCCTGGAGTGAATTTACCAAAGATAATTTCGACCTAAAAAGAGCACAGCGGATTTTAGATAAAGATCATTTCGGTTTAGAAAAAGTTAAGCAGCGCATTATCGAATACCTGGCTGTATTAAAATTAAAGCGCAATATGAAAGCGCCAATTTTATGTTTGGTTGGCCCTCCGGGAGTTGGTAAAACTTCATTAGGAAAGTCAATTGCAAAGGCATTGGGCCGTAAATATGTGCGTATGGCTTTAGGTGGCATCCGCGATGAGGCAGAAATTCGCGGTCACCGTAAAACTTATATTGGTGCTATGCCAGGCCGTATTATTTCTTCCATTAAAAAAGCCGGTGCAGATAATCCTGTTTTTGTATTGGATGAGATTGATAAAGTAGGAACTGACCACCGTGGCGATCCATCATCAGCTTTGCTTGAGGTTTTAGATCCTGAACAGAACAATGCTTTCTACGATCATTATGTAGAGGTAGATTACGATTTATCAAATATTTTGTTCATTGCAACCGCGAACTCTTTAAGTACCATACAACCTGCTTTGTTGGATCGTATGGAAATTATTGAGGTAAACGGCTATACCATTGAAGAAAAAATAGAAATTGCCAAAAAATACCTTTTGCCAAAACAGAAGGAAAATCATGGTTTACAAACGAAAGATATCAGCTTAAAAACTGCATTGATTGAGAAAGTGATCGAAGATTATACCAGAGAATCGGGGGTTCGTGGCTTAGAGAAAAAAATAGGTTCATTGGTGCGTGGTGTTGCTACAAAAATTGCCATGGAAGAAACCTATGATGCCAACTTAAGCAATGATGATGTTGAACGTATTTTAGGCGCACCGATTTACGATAAAGATTTATATGAAGGTAACGAAGTGGCTGGTGTTGTTACGGGTTTAGCCTGGACAAGCGTTGGCGGTGACATTTTATTTATCGAATCGAGTTTAAGTCCGGGTAAAGGAAAATTAACGCTAACGGGTAACCTTGGCGATGTAATGAAAGAATCGGCGGTTATTGCCCTGGCCTATTTACGAGCGCATGCTTCAGAATTCGACATCGATTATTCATTGTTTGACAATTGGGATGTTCACGTTCACGTGCCTGCAGGTGCTACACCAAAAGATGGTCCATCGGCTGGAGTAACTATGCTTACCGCATTAACTTCTGCATTTACACAACGTAAAGTTAAACAACACCTGGCCATGACGGGAGAAATTACCTTACGGGGAAAGGTGCTTCCTGTGGGCGGAATAAAAGAAAAAATACTTGCTGCCAAGCGTGCTAATATTAAAGAGATTATTCTTTGCAAAAGCAACCGCAAAGATATTTTGGAAATTAAAGAAAGTTACATCAAGGATTTAAAATTCCATTATGTAACCGAAATGAGTGAGGTAATTGAGTTAGCCTTAACCAAAAACAAGGTTAAAAAACCATTGGATTTGAGCGTTAAAATTGCGCCAATTGTTAACTAAATTGTAATTCTTTTGGATTATCATCAAAAATCCAATAACAATAAATACTTTTATAGCCTGGGTAATTGCCCGGGCTTTTTTATGAAATCATTTTTATTTGCCATAGTTTTTTGTTTGGTTGCTTCAACCAGTTTTGCGCAGTCGTTTAAAAACGAATTTGGTTTTAAAACCGAAAACGATGCTTATCTGGCTACGTTAAACGATCGCTATTATACAAATGGGTTGTTTATTTACTTCCGCCATGCGATAAATACCGAAAAACTATCGGATAAAATTGAGAAAAAGACTTATGAAATTTCTGCGGGCCAGAAAATGTATACGCCTTATTGGGGCATGGTAGCAAACAAGGAAGATCAAGACCGACCTTTTGCAGGTTATCTGTATGCTGGCGGTGCTTATTCTATTTTTTACAAAAACGAAAGTGTTTTAAAAACCAGTGTAGAATTAGGAACGGTTGGGCCTAATTCGCTCGCTCAAACAGCACAACGTTTTTTACATAAAACAGTTGGTTTTTATACGCCCGCAGGTTGGGATTATCAGATTAAAAATGAATTGGCCATAAATCTTGCTGCAAATTATAGTAAATTGCTTTTCAGGCCGGAAGATCCGATTGTGGATATCAGCGCCCAGGGTTATGCCAATTTGGGTACAACATTTTCTGGCTTGGGAACATCGCTTTTATTCAGAATTGGTAAGGTAAACCAATTATTCAATAGCGCATATCATAATGCAGTAATCGGAAATGCCAAAACGAAAAGCTTACACAATTCAGAATTTTTCTTTTATATAAAACCACAGCTTAATTTTGTAGCTTATGATGCCACGATTCAGGGCAGTCTTTTTAACAACAATAGCCCGGTTACCTTTGGTGTTAAACCGATTGTTTTTGAGCAGCAATTTGGTGTAAATTATAGTTCGAAAAGGTTTACAGCTGATTTTAATGTAATTTTTAAAACTAAAGAAGTAAAAAGTGTAGCTAAGGCACAGAATTACGGTGGCTTAAGCTTGTACTACAGGTTTGGGAAGACTTAGAATTCCTATATTGTTTGGCATTCATTGCTAAGCTTATTACCAGCCGCGATTGCCATGTTGACCCGAAGATTGGGGATCATCATCTCTCCTGCGTTAAAGGCCCTGAAATAAATTCAAGGTGACTTTACTAAGAACAACTATATAAATGTAATGGCAAATATTTCCATCTGATATTTTATTTCAAAAATCAGTTATTTTCCGGTTTTTTTTCTTTTCTGCTGTGGAGGCTTTATTTTTCAACCTCTTTTCGATAACTCCTTTAGGAATTTTAGTTGGTTTTCTCTTTTTCTGTACAATAAGTGACCGTTTTAACAAATCGATCAATTTAGCAATCGTTTTCTCTTTATTTAAAAGCTGGCTCCTATCCTCCTGCGAAACAATATGCAACAGGCCTTCACTATCCAGGCGATTCGATAATTTTTCTTTTAAAAGAGTTTTCTCGTTATCACTTAAACTTTCATTGGCATTAATATCAAAGATCAGTTCTACCTTGCTCGATACCTTATTTACATTCTGCCCACCTTTCCCCCCGCTTCTGGAAGTTTTGAAAGTAACAGACCGTAAAATTTCATCTCTTGTAGGTAACATGTACCAAAAATAGGAATTTGAAACAAATTTCGTCCCTTCCCTAATCACCTCAACTTACAATTTTGTATTTTATTTAATTAATTATCAGCTGCCAAACCATTTATTTATTAAAAATTTTATCAGATTTTATCTTTATAGTGCTAAAAATTGAGCATTCTGTTTCTATTTTTTACCTTTGCGCTACGATGAAGAAAAACCTTGTAATCGCAATTGATGGCTACTCATCTTGCGGAAAAAGCACATTAGCAAAGGCATTAGCAAAAAAATTAGGCTTCATCTATGTAGATAGCGGGGCAATGTACCGTGCCGTTACGCTATATTTTTTAAGAAACAACATTGATGTTACCGATGATGCCAAAGTTGTAGATGCATTACAGCACATCGAATTGAATTTTCACTCACGCGATTACGAATCGCACATTACCCTAAACGGCGAAGAAGTTTCTGATGAAATCCGTTTAATGCCTGTTTCAGAAAATGTAAGTGAGGTTTCTGCACATAAAATTGTACGCCATGAGATGGTTAAACAACAACAGCGCATGGGCAAATCAAAAAACATAGTAATGGACGGTCGCGATATCGGCACAACCGTTTTCCCGGATGCGCCTGTAAAATTCTTTATGACGGCTGATCCAAAAATAAGGGCCGAACGAAGATTTAAGGAACTTGAAAGTAAAGGCAATAATAAAACCACTTTGGAAGAAGTTTTTGAAAATCTTGCACACCGCGATTACGCTGATACCACCAGAAAGGAAAGTCCTTTGGTTAGGGCAGATGATGCGGTTATTTTAGATAATACTGATCTTACACAAGAAGAACAACTGGCATTCGCATTGGAAAGAGTTCAGCCTTTTTTAGCTCATTAAGTTTTGGTTAACTGTTGTAATTGGTTAATTAAAAATTGCCTTTTGTAAATTGTCAACTGAAAACCTGTTTTTGATCTGTATGCTCCAAGGATAAACTATCAACATTGGACTACATACGCTTTAATCTCTAACTCACTCTTGTTTCCTGAAACGAAAAAATTTCATACTTTTAGCACCTAACCCAAATGCTAACCATGAAATTAAAATCAATTTACCTTTCAGTATTATTTTTATCCCTAATAATCTCAAACGCCAGTGCCCAAAAAGGCTGGATCAATCTTTTTAATGGAAAAGATCTCAAAGATTGGAACATTAAAATTGCAAAACACGACTACAAAGAGAATTATGCCAATACTTTTCGGGTAGAAAACGGAGTAATGAAAGTAAGTTACGACGGATACTCGGAATTTGACCAGCAATACGGCCATATTTTCTATAAAAAGCCTTTTTCTGCCTACCTTTTAAAAGTTACATACCGTTTTGTTGGCGATCAGGCTAAAGGTGGCGAAGGTTGGGCCACAAGAAATAGCGGTGCGATGTTGCATTGTCAGGATCCGGCAACCATGTTAAAAAATCAGGATTTCCCGATTTCTATTGAAGGTCAAATTCTTGGCGGTGATGGTGAACATGAACGCCATACCAACAATGTATGTACACCAGGCACCTTAATTAATTACAATGGCAAATTGTTTACCCCCCACTGTTTAGATTCAAAATCTAAAACATACGCTGGCGACCAATGGGTAACTGCAGAATTTTTAGTTTTAGGCGATTCGGTAATAAAACACATTATAGCAGGTGAAGTGGTGTTGGAGTATACAAAGCCTCAAATTGGTGGCGGTAGCGTTTCCAATTTTGATCCGAAGGTTAAAATAGATGGAAAACCATTAACTTCAGGTTATATTTCATTACAAAGCGAAAGCCATCCGATAGAGTTTAAAACGGTGCAGCTTTACGATTTGGAAGCTTATATGAAAGATAAAGCTAAACTGGACAAGATTTTGGCAAAAATCTTAAAAGAGTAAACCATATTCGCACTTAGCTGTTAAAAGATGATGTAAAAGCTTACACCTAAATTTGTACGATGCTCAAATTTCATCTATTTAAATCGCTTTCCTTATTATTTTTCCTTTTTGCTGTTAATATTTCTTTTGCTCAAACCGCTTATAAGGTTGCAGATATTCCTGATCCCAAGAAAAATGGCGGCGGTTATGTAAGCGATCCTGATAAAATTTTGGATGAAGGTGCAATTTCTTCGTTAAACAGCACTATCGCCCACTTTGAACAAGAAACCAATGTTCAGGTGGCGGTGGTTATTGTTAACGATTTTGACCCTGATAAAGAAGACTTTGATTTTGCATATGAGCTGTTTAAAACCTGGGGCATTGGCTCCAAAACCAGTAACAATGGCTTACTCCTTTTTATTGCCAAAGACAGGAAAAAATACCGTTTCATTACCGGTACTGGAATTGAAGGCGTATTGCCCGATGTAAAGCTCAAACACATTGCCGAGCAGCAGCTCCTGCCAGCTTTTAGGAAAAATGATTTCAGTACCGGTATTACGAACACCATTAATGCAACTGGTGAAATTATTTTAAATCCAGAAAATAAATCGGAACTAAACCAGTTTTTTACCCAGCGAGATGGTAGCAATGCGCTAAATATTTGGTGGCTGCCATCAATTGCCATTATACTGGCCTTTTTTGGTGTATTTAAAATTTTAAACAGGCAAGGTAAAAACGGTTTATATATAGAAGGTTTTGACAAGAATAACAGTAGGGATACTACCATAGCAAAAGGCTGTGGAGTAATTATATTTATTGTATTTGTTTCGGTATTTATCTTTGTTTTTTCAGGCTCTTTCAATATTTTCAGCAACATAAGGGGTGCACATATACCTTATATCTTATTCGCCGTTTTAGCCATCGGTCTTTTTTTCAGGTATCTCTTCTGCATTTCTGCCCTGCGGAAAGCTCATCAGGATGATAAAAATTTCTTCGATTCTGTTTTGGTTTTCCATAAGAAAAACTGGTGGTTAATACTTTTTTCGCCAATTATTCTCTTTGCTATTATAATCCATTTCATAAAACGCGCCAAAACAGTTGATCGTTTTAAACCGGTTATGGACAGTAAAAACAATCCGATGACGCGTATTGACCGTGATATTAATATTGAAGGCAAACCATTTTTAACTGAAGGACAACGAAAAGAAGAAGTTGTTTTAGCTTACGATTATGATATATGGGAAAGTGCCGACCATAAAGAACACATCATTAAAGCCTGGCCGGCAGAAAAATACAGTAGCTATATAGAATGCCCTGAGTGTACTTTTAGAACTTATAAATTAAATAAACAGGTAACGGTTAAGCAAGCTACATATAGCCACGACGGACAGGCAAAACTGATTAATGAATGCAGTTTCTGTAAAAAAACAGAATTTATTAAATGGATCACTCTTGCGATGCTGGTGGAATCCAGTTCTTCATCAAGCTCATCATCAGGCGGCAGTTCATCATCTTCATCCTCTAGCAGTAGCTGGGGCGGTGGCAGCAGCAGTGGCGGTGGTACCGGGGGTAGCTGGTAAACTAATTTTATGACAAAGAAAAGGATGTTGATTTTTTTATCTGTATTGTCCACATTATTAATAGTTTACCTTATTAAATTTACAGCCATTAATATATCATTATCGAATATCTTATTCCCAAATGCACTTAAAAATTATCCATATTTAAACAATCGTGCTGGATCAGCAAATTTCGAAGTTGAATACCTGTTTTTTGATCCTGCAAATATTGATTATGATACCAAAACCGATGGTTTTATCATCACCACCGCTCATGTAAACCAGGATTTTGAAGTTTACCATAAACTTGATGCAAAGGGGAATGTAACGGACTCTTTAATTAACGATACCACTGCGATACATACTTTCCGCAATGAGGGTGTTGTTTTTGGGGCAAACTATTTTATTGATTGGTATACCTCTGGCAACAAAAGCAAGCAACCTTTTATCAATTTTTTAAACAAAGATTTTAAAATGGAAGGGAACGCCTGGGAAGAAAATTTTGAGCGTAATTACAAAAATGCTTTAGCGGTTACGTATAAACCCGGTAAAGATTGGGATTATTTAACCTTCTACTTTAAAACATCCGATGGATGGATGGCCATGAATACTCAAAAGAATGATAATAGAATTTACCAGGATACGGGATCAGATAACGAGTTGGATTTTAAAGGTTTTCCGGTTAAAGGCAATAGATTTATTCCTTTAAAAAGCAGTATTGATGGAAAATACTCATTGTTGAGCTATAAAAACCGCAATAATGAGGAAAAACTCAGTTACAATTGGAAGGACAATACAAATCCGGTTGTGCTAAAATATTTTAAAAAGGAACGTTTGCAAGGCCGGGCGCCTTACAGCGGCTTGCCCCAAACCTGGGGTGGAGATGCTTACCTCACATTAAAACATAAGAATGAAGAAATTTGCTTTAAGGAAATTGCAATAAAAAACGTTGGTTTTTTTACCGAACCAATAATTAGTGTGGATTTATATAAGGTACCAAAAGCATTTGAAAATAAATCGGAGGTTGCCTTTATTATCCTTTCTTATGGAACAAATATTGGCGATCGTGGTGCAAATGGACTATACGTAATCAAAAGAAAATAGTTTTTGCAGCTATTTTAGGATAAGTTTTTATTGTTGTTTAACCGGCAAACTGAAAAATCTTTTAAATCTTCTGGAAGCTTTACTAAAAGAATTTCTATTTTTGGCATAATAATGGCTCGCCAGGCATCTTAACATTGATGCTTTTTTTGCAGTTAACGCTCTGTTAAAGCATCTATAAAAAAACAACATGACCAGAATCTTATTTATTCTTATTGCCTTCATTACTTTTTCGATCACTTTAAATGCGCAGGATATTTACCGTGTAAAAGCAGATAAACTACGCGTTAGGGCATCAAGCGATCCGGAAAGCAAAGTTATTGGTAATATTGCTCAAAGCGAAAATATAACGGTTACAGATGCCAGCAATGCCAAATTCTATAAAGTAAAGTTTAAGAACAAAGAGGGATGGGTGAGCAAAGATTTCGTTGAAAAAATTGCTCCTGTGGCTAAACCAGCCGCCACGCAACCTAATGCAGTGCAACCAAGTGCTGCTCAACCCAGTACCACCGCCCAGGCAGCAACAAATGTTGACATGTACCGCACTACTACTGATGATTTGCGGGTTAGAGAAAAAGCTGATGCCAAAAGTAAAATTGTTGGACACCTGCCGAAAAATGAAAATGTAGCTGTTATCGATTCATCAGATGCAAGTTTCTATAAAATAAAAGTGACCAATGGTGAAGGCTGGGTGAGTAAAGAATTTTTAGTACGGATTTCGCCAATAAATAAGCCTGCTGCAAATAAAGGAACTGTTGCTGCATCGGTACCACACGAAAATAAAGATTATACAAACGTTGTTTTTTTTGTTATAGTGGCCTTAATTCTGATTGCCATTTTATATTTCTCGATTAAATATGCGAGTGGCAATAAGGCCCTGATTGGTTTCTCGGTGGTAATTATTCTTGTTACCGGGTATTTCTGCTACATTACTTTTATCCAAAAAAAGGTAGTTTCTGGCACATTTGCGAGCAATGAAGATATACAATATAAAACCTTTGATTTTAAATCTAAAGATTCGGTAACTGTAGCCGATGCTTATAAGGATTCGATATTCACATCCAAATATGTAATTGATGGTGATATGATTAAATTGTATGATCAGCAAAATACGATTATGCTCTTAATCAGAGATGAAAAAACGTTAATAGGCGAAGGTTTTACAAGAGGTACGTTTACGAAAAAATAGAAGATTGATTTATTAATCTGGAGTTTGAACGTAGTGTACAACAAGCATATGAGTGGATTTATTTCCTTCAAATGTGTCACTTATTTTGATTTTAATAATTAATCTTTTTTGATTCCAACCTTTATTGTTAAGCAACGAGCCGTCCCATGGAGACGCTTGCCAGGTAGCCAATAATTTTGTTATTGGCCATTTTCAAAATAGTATGAAAAAACGCGAATTTTTGCTAAAAAGCATTCATTTTTCATCATAAAGACCGTGCAAAAGAAAAAGACCACCCTGCCTGTGAGGCACCCCTCCATGAGAGGAGAATTATAAAGCGCTAAAAATCAGCAAGATTTATTAAAAAAATCTTTCCTATTAATTAAAATATTTTTACCTTTGCAGTCCCTAAATAGGGAAAAAAGGAGAAAATTAATTAATGGCTAAAAAACAAGTAGCAGAAAAAGAATTAGCAGCAAAAACAGCTGAACTTCAGGGAGAAGGCGGACGCCTAACTGAAAAAGAAACTATTGAATCAGAAGCTGATTCAGTTTCGATCGAATCGATCAAATCATCATTGGCTACACCATCGGAAGATTTCGATTGGGATGCAGATGAAAAAGTTTTCGGTAATTACAATGATGCAGACCGTAAAAAGTTTGAAGATATGTATGCTGGAACATTCAATCAGATCACTAAAGGTGAAATTATCAGTGGTATTGTTGTTTCAATCAACAACAAAGATGTAGTATTAAACGTAGGTTTTAAATCAGACGGTTTAGTTTCTACTTCAGAATTCCGTGATACACCAGATCTTAAAATCGGCGATTCAGTTGACGTTTTCGTTGAAGCACCAGAAGATGCTAACGGTCAATTGATCCTTTCTCGCAAAAGAGCAAAAACCCAAAGATCATGGGAAGCGATTAACGAGGCTCTTGAAAATGATAGAATCATCAACGGTTTCGTTAAGAGCCGTACTAAAGGTGGTTTAATTGTTGATATCATGGGCGTTGAAGCTTTCTTACCAGGATCTCAAATTGATATTAAACCTATCCGCGATTACGATGTATACGTGGGTAAAACAATGGAATTTAAAGTTGTTAAAATTAACCATGAGTTTAAAAACGTAGTTGTTTCTCATAAAGTGTTAATCGAAGACGATTTAGAAAGCCAAAAAGTAGAGATCGTTTCTAAATTAGAAAAAGGTCAGGTACTTGAAGGTACTGTTAAAAACATTACTGATTTCGGTGTGTTCATCGATTTAGGTGGTGTTGACGGTTTACTTCACATTACTGATATTTCTTGGGGCCGCATAGAGCATCCAAAAGAAGTATTATCATTAGATGAGAAAATCAACGTTGTTGTTTTAGATTTCGATGATGAGAAAAAACGTATCGCTTTAGGCTTAAAACAATTAACTCCACACCCTTGGGAGAACTTAAGCACCGACATTCAAGTTGGTTCTAAAGTAAAAGGAAAAATCGTAACAGTTGCAGATTACGGTGCTTTCTTAGAAATCATCCCAGGTGTTGAAGGTTTAATCCACGTTTCTGAAATGAGCTGGTCGCAAAACTTAAGAAATCCACAAGAATTCTTAAAAGTTGGTGATGAGATCGAAGCTGAAGTTTTAACTTTAGATAGAGACGAGCGCAAAATGAGCTTGGGTATTAAACAATTATCTAACGATCCATGGCAAGAAGTTGCTGCTAAATTCCCAGTTGGAAGCAAGCACAAAGCAACTGTTAAAAACATGACTAACTTCGGTGTTTTTGTTGAAATCGAAGAAGGTATTGATGGTTTAATCCACATCTCTGATTTATCATGGTCTAAAAAAGTAAACCACCCTAACGAATTCACTAAAGTTGGTGATGTATTAGATGTTGTTGTTTTAGAACTTGATGTTGATAACCGTAAATTAAGCTTAGGTCACAAACAATTGGAAGAAAACCCTTGGGATACTTTCGAAACGATCTTCACTTTAGATTCGGTTCACCAAGGTACTGTTGTTAAAGTAACTGATAAAGGTGCTGTTATTGCTTTACCATATGGTGTAGAAGGTTTCGTACCAACTAAACACATGGTTAAAGAAGATGGTACTTCAGTTAAAGCTGAAGAAACCAATGACTTCAAAATCATTGAATTTAACAAAGAAGCAAAACGCATTGTAGTATCTCACGCCCGTATTTGGGAAGAGGTTAAAGCTGAAGCTGTAGCAGAAGAAAGAAATGCTAAGAAAAAAGAAGCTAAAGCTGCTGTAACTGCGGTTAAAAAAGTTAAAGATTCTGTAGAGAAATCTACTTTAGGAGACTTAGACGTATTGGCTCAATTGAAATCGCAATTAGAAGGCGAAGAAAGCAAAGCTAAAAAAGGCTAGTTCTTTTTAACTGATTATATTAATCCCGATAGCGAAAGTTATCGGGATTTTTTTTTGATCATGCTTTTGCCACGGAAACACAGCACGCACGGACTTCCTCCTATGAATAATCATCCGATAGCTACCGGATACAGGAAGGCTTTTCAGCTGCCGAAGCAATCTCATTAATGCAATTGAGAACAAAGCAGGAGCTTATATTTTCTTAAATCCTGATATGATAAATAATAATAATTAGAAAATGAAAGCTAGTGCTCATCGGTAAATACAGCCCCGCTATACTTTCTGCCGTGAAAAACGGCATTCATCCTATCGGGTTTATGTAACATAGTAGTTCGTTCTACCAAACCTTTTCCTTTCATCCGTCTATAATTATTATTTTTGAAAAGGAAAATCCCTTGTAATGAAGAAATTTATCTTTTTGTTTTTATCAATTATTTCGTTTAAACTTTCTGCACAGGAAGTGAATATAATTCCCCAACCCGTAGAACTAAGGCCTGGAGCTTTTCCGTCAGATAAATTCAAAATTAACAATAGTACCACGATCAGAATATTGGATTCTACAGCGGTGAACGCTGCTATCTTTCTTAAAAATTATATTGCCAATCATTATAATCTTAACTTAGAAGTAAGTAATAATCTAGTGGGAACTAAGGGAAATGCCATTAATCTCATTATTTCAGATCAATTGTATAAAAACTCCGATAAATACTTTGTATCTGTATTATCTTCCACAGTTAATGCAGGTGCTTCTTCTCCACAGGGTTTGTTTTACGCAGTTCAAACCATTATACAGTTATTACCAACAAATGCTGATAAAGAAATCAGTATTCCTTCAGTAGATATTATCGATTATCCCCGCTTTGGTTACCGTGGCATGCACCTCGATGTTAGTCGCCATTTTTTTGCTGTAGATTTTGTAAAACAGTACATCGATTATTTAGCATTACATAAAATGAATTATTTCCATTGGCATTTAACTGATGACCATGGCTGGCGGATTGAAATTAAAAAATACCCAAAACTTACCGAGATTGGTGCCTGGCGAGATGGAAGTATTATTGGCTTATGGCCTGGAAAAGGAAACGAGAATATAAAATATCAGGTATTGCCAAAAACAGTGAAGATTACACCAAATGATGCGGTACTCAAAACTGATGGTATTAAACACGGTGGATTTTACACCCAGGACGAGATTAAGGATGTGATTGATTACGCTGCCAAACGCTACATCACGATTATACCTGAAATTGAAATGCCAGCGCACAGTATGGCTTTATTGGCTGCTTACCCTGAATTAGGTACCGAACCAAATAAGAAGTATGAAGTTGCCCAAACCTGGGGAATGATGAATAAATACAATAATGTACTTCAGGCATCGGATACCACTTTTAAATTTCTGGAAAATGTATTAACAGAAGTAATGGCTTTATTCCCCTCGCAATACATTCACCTTGGTGGAGATGAAGCTTCTAAAATATGGTGGAAACAATCTGCCGCTTCTCAGGAAATAATGAGCGCAAACGGTTTAAAAAATGAAAGCGAACTTCAGAGTTATTTTATCCGTCGAATGGAAAAATTTGTAAACAGTAAAGGTAAAACGATTATTGGCTGGAACGAAATTTTACAGGGAGGATTGGCACCAAATGCAATCGTAATGAGCTGGCAGGGGGAAAAAGGTGGTGTTGATGCGGCCAAGCAGAAACACAAAGCCATTATGACGCCCGAAGATAAAATGTATTTCAATCACGCTCAATTTGTAAAAGAAGATAGCCTTACAGCAAATAAATTTTCGCCATTAATTGATGTGTACAATTATGAACCTGTACCTGCTGAACTCACGGCAGAACAGGCTACATATATTTGGGGCGGACAAGGCTGTTTGTGGAGCGAATACATTACCAGCCGGGAAAAGGTTCAGTATTTATTATTCCCAAGATTAGATGCCTTGAGCGAAATTTTGTGGAGTCCAAAAGGAAAACGGAATTATCCGGATTTTCAAAAAAGGTTGAAAACACAGTTTAAACGCTACGATTTAATGGGAATTACTTACTCCAAACGGTACCTGGAAAATTAGTGAATCAATTGTTTAGCAATCTGAAGCTGATAAGCTCCGGGGGTAATGCCTACTACCTTTTTAAAAGCCCTGATGAAATAATTAGCATCACCAAAACCCAGCTCATAACTAATCGACGCGACTTTTGTGCCAGGCTGTGCGAGTAAAATTTTTGCTTTATTAATTTTTTCTGTTAAAATAAAATCGTTTGGACTGATTCCCAATTCCCGCTTAAACAGCCTGTAAAAAGTAGCTTTGCTCATGCAGGCCTTATCACTCAAACTGTTGATACTAATTTTCTCACTGAGGTTTGTTTTAATATAATTCAACACAAAAGCCAATGGATTTTGATTCAGGTTATAACCTTCATCGCTAATGGTTTTAAGGTTTTGAGTTTGCATAATGCGTACCAACAGTTCTTTTAAAGTTAAATCTGCCAAAACATCCTTCTCTTTTGTCCGTTCGGAACAGATTCTGATTACTTTATTAATGAGGTATGCAATTTCTTCGTTGTTATAAAAATGGTATTCATCATAATTAAGCAACCACTTTTCGTTACTTCCATCTTTTGGAAAAAATTCGTTCAAATAAACAATTGTTTTCTGAATCTGTTCCTGATCAATCGCAAGGGCAATACATTGGGTAGGATTAATGTTTGTGGCTTCAGGAAAATCTATTTCCATGGTAACGGCAGGCGGAACAATCACGGTTTGACCGGGAAAGTAATCAAAACCTTTTTTATCGAATAAATGCATTACTTTTTTACCCCTCAGCATACTGGTAATAACAAAATCGTTAAAAGTAAGCGGTACCTTGTACGATTGGGTATAGGTTTCAAAAACATTCAATTCGCACCGCTCCAGGGTATAGGATGTTCTGTTTTCTACCAAAGTTTGCAACGTTTCCGAAGCACTTAGTTTCACCTGATCTAATGTATGTTGCATAAACCGAGAAAATTTGGTTAGATATGTTTTACTTAAATCAAATATAACTATTTCAATCAGCAAATTGCAGTCGCCAATATAAGCAACCTATATAATTCTACCTTAATGTTGCCTATAACTCTCTCCTATCACTATGGTTTCAAATTGGTTACAACAGCTGAAATAATAGTGCTACCAATTGATTCGATTGTACTATCTGCACCATTGGCATTGCCATTAGGTTTGTATTAACCAAATCTAATTACCGCAAAAATCATTATGAGCAATCAATTAAAATTTCTTGTTACAATTTGCTCATAATGGCTTTTGAGGTATAAATAATCAATAATAATTATGGAAAATTTAATTGAGAAACCATCATTCAAGTCCCATTACGATAATTATATCGACGGGAAATTTGTAGCTCCTGTTAAAGGTGCTTATTTCGATAATATTTCACCCATTGATGGTAAAGTTTTTACCAAAGCCGCACACTCTACTAAGGAAGATTTAGCATTAGCCGTTGATGCCGCGCATGAGGCTTTTAAAACCTGGAGCAAAACCTCTTCAACCGAAAGAAGCATTATTTTAAATAAGATTGCACAACGGATGGAAGACAATTTGGAATACCTGGCCACGGTAGAAACCATTGATAATGGCAAAGCGGTTAGGGAAACCTTGGCTGCAGATTTACCTTTGGGTATAGACCATTTCAGGTATTTTGCTGGTGTAATTCGTGCCGAAGAGGGTTCGTTATCTGAACTCGACCACAATACCGTTTCGCTTATTGTACACGAACCAATTGGCGTAGTGGCACAAATTATTCCGTGGAACTTTCCATTATTAATGGGCATCTGGAAACTGGCTCCTGCCCTTGCCGCCGGGAATTGCGTGGTGTTAAAGCCAGCAGAAAGTACGCCAATTTCGATTATGGTTTTAATGGAATTAATTGGCGATTTATTGCCTCCGGGAGTGGTAAATGTGGTAAACGGATTTGGTGCAGAACTAGGCCGGGCATTGGTAACCAACCCCAAAGTTTCTAAAGCCGCATTTACAGGCTCTACCCCTACCGGCCGTTTGGTGATGCAATATGCTACCGAAAATATTATCCCGGTTACACTGGAACTTGGTGGAAAATCGCCAAATGTATTTTTTAGTTCGGTAATGGCCGAAGATGATGCCTTTTTAGATAAAGCGGTAGAAGGAGCGGTAATGTTTGCCTTAAACCAGGGCGAAATTTGTACATGCCCCTCAAGGTTATTGATTCAGGAAGATATTTATGAAAAATTTATCGCCAAAGTTATTGAAAGAACTGAAGCCATTAAAATTGGCAGTCCTTTGGATAGAACAGTAATGATGGGTGCACAGGCTTCGAAAATTCAATACGAAAAAATTGCTCAGTACATCAAATTGGGAAAAGAAGAAGGTGCAGAAATTTTAACAGGCGGAGAAGTAAACGAACTGCCTGGCGAACTGGGCGGTGGTTACTACATTAAACCAACCATTTTTAAAGGCCACAACAAAATGCGGATTTTTCAGGAAGAAATTTTCGGTCCCGTATTGGCTGTAACCACCTTTAAAACCGTTGAAGAAGCTATTGAAATTGCAAACGATACTTTATATGGTTTGGGTGCCGGCGTGTGGACTCGTGATGCCCACGAGCTGTATCAGGTTCCGAGAGCTATCCAGGCTGGCCGGGTTTGGGTAAACCAATACCACGCTTATCCTGCAGGTGCTCCTTTTGGTGGCTACAAGCAATCGGGTGTAGGAAGAGAAAACCATAAAATGATGTTGGGGCATTATCGCCAAACTAAAAACATGCTGATTTCTTATGATAAGAATAAATTAGGTTTCTTTTAGTAGATACTAGTTAATGGTTTGTTGGTTCATGGTTAATGGCTGATTGGTTCATGGCTTATGAGTTATTACAGTAGCTTAGCAGATTAGAAAACAGACATGCGATAGGCAACATGGCTATCAACCATCAAACTATTAACTCTTAACAATAAATAATCATGATCGAGCGAATAGACAGTACGGAAAAAGCGAAAGAACTGATTGAAGTACTAAAAGAAAAACACGGAGCACTCATGTTTTATCAGGCAGGCGGATGTTGCGAAGGAACACAACCACAATGTTTCGAAAAAGGTGGCTATTACCTGCGCATGCGTGATGTTTGTTTGGGCGAAGTAGAAGGCTGTGAATTTTGGGTAGACAGGGATTTATTTGAGTACTGGAAATTCTCTCATTTTACATTGGATGTATTGGATGGATTTGGTGTTGGCGGCTTCTCGCTGGAAACGCCCCTTCAAAAAACTTTCAAGATTCATTACCGTTTATTTACAGCAGAAGAGTTGGATAATTTAGTTCCTGTAAAAACGGCAGAATAGTTTTAGTTAGTTAGTTTAAATAGAGGTCAGTTTGGAGCAATCCAGCTGGCCTTTTTGTTTTTATTACCTCACCTTGAATTTTTACAGGGTTCAGGCAAGATAGATGCAGAATAAATTAATGCCCAGCTTTGCGCTACGCTTCAGTTAGCAGGAGAATACATATAAAGTATATGTTTTGCAGGTAACTCCCAATGAATACCTGCTTAAATTTTAAAAATAAATGCAATCTTTGCATTCAAAACAAAATCATGCGTAAACTATTTGCCGTCCTTTCTACCATCATTACCTTGTTTGCCATCAAAGAAGCGGTTTATGTTTTCCTATCTCATGAGGCAGACATGGTGAAACAGCGTCCGATTTTAATTGTAATTTCTTTAAGTATCTGCATTCCACTTATTCTCCTGTCGCTTTGGTTATGGTCTCCGGGCAGGAAGAAAAACAATCAGTAAAACTTGCTTTTCAGTTCAGGAGTAGGCACCCAGCAGCTTTCTTCTTTCCCCCACCAACGGTAACGGTTTTTGGCAATGATATCGTAAAACCAATCGCGGATAAATTTTGGAACAATCAGAAATACAGAAAGCACTGGAATAAATCCATTGAGTTTTTTAGCAATTCTTAATGCCGCTGACGATTTGGTATATACTTTATCACCTTCCAATAATAAAATTGTATTAAGCTTTTCTGGATTTACACTAAATTTCGCCAAGATTTCTTTAGCATAATCTCCCTGCAATGCCGAAAAATGAAACTTGTTTTTTACATCATGTTCGATAACAAACTGCACGGATGCATTGCATAAATTACAAACACCATCAAAAAAAATTACCGGTTGCTCCATTAAATAAAGTTAGCCATTAACGCAGCAATAAAAATCAGCTTTATGTATAATTCCAATTTATTTTAATTGCCTTATTGGCGATAAGAGGGATAATGATGTGCAATAATCATCAATTACCAAGGTTTAACAAGCATATAATTTTCTATTAATTACTAAAAACAAATAACCATACTCCTATTTCTATCCAGGATTACTTCAACCGTTTTTATAATCTGGTAAAAGAAGTTGCATCTAAACATCGAATGAAAGAAAACACAGCCTGGATCGAATTTTTAATACTGGAATAGAACCTTTTAGCAATCAAAATTAAAACAATCCGATTTCAACTTTCCTACCTTAAAACATTTTTATATATTTGCCCAATCCTTCTTCAATGCAAAAGAAAACACTTCTTGACGGACAAAAAATTCAGATTACAATTAAGAGGCTTTGCCATCAATTAATTGAAAACCACGACGATTTCGCAAATACCGTTTTAATTGGCATCCAGCCGAGGGGTATTTTTTTGGCTGACCGTATTCACCAGGAACTTGAACAGATTCTTAAAAGCAAGAAAATTTTAAAGGGAAACCTTGATATTACCTTTTTTAGAGATGATTTCCGTCGTAAAGACGGTTTGGTTACGGCAAGCAGCAATTCTATCGATTTTATAATTGAAGGCAAAAAGGTAATCTTAATTGATGATGTACTTTGGACAGGCAGAACCATCAGAGCGGCGCTTGATGCCTTGCTTGCATATGGCCGCCCGGAGAAAGTAGAACTTTTGGTTTTAATAGACCGCAGGTTTAGCAGGCATTTACCTATCGAACCCGATTATATCGGACAAAAGGTAGATAGCTTAAATTCGCAACAGGTAAAAGTAACCTGGGCGAGTGAAGGAAGTGAAGATAAAGTGATTTTAATATCGGAAAACAATAAATAAAAATGGCAGCAGAAAAACTATCAACCCGACATCTTTTAGGCATTAAAGATATTAACCGGAATGATATCGAATTGATTTTCGAAACTGCAGATAATTTTAAGGAAGTGATTAACCGACCGATTAAAAAGGTTCCATCGCTCCGCGACATTACAATTGCCAATATTTTCTTCGAAAACTCAACCCGTACCAAACTTTCGTTCGAACTTGCAGAAAAAAGGCTTTCGGCCGATGTAGTGAATTTCGCTGCATCTTCTTCATCAGTAAGTAAAGGCGAAACCCTTATCGATACGGTAAACAATATCCTTTCCATGAAGGTTGACATGGTGGTAATGCGACATCCTTACGCTGGTGCTGGTCAGTTTTTAAGTAAACATGTTAAAGCACAGATTGTAAATGCAGGCGATGGTGCGCACGAACACCCAACGCAGGCATTACTGGATGCTTTCTCCATCCGCCAGAAACTGGGCGATGTTGCAGGTAAAAAAGTGGTAATTGTTGGCGATATCCTGCACTCTCGCGTAGCCATTTCAAACATCCTCTGCCTGCAGCGTTTAGGTGCCGAGGTAATGGTTTGCGGACCAACAACATTAATTCCAAAACACATTCATCAATTGGGTGTAAAAGTAGAGCACAACTTAATTAAGGCCTTAAACTGGTGCGATGTGGCCAACATGCTGCGCATTCAACTGGAACGGCAAGACATTAAATATTTTCCTTCATTGAGAGAATATGCCATGATGTACGGCTTAAACAAACAGATTTTAGATAACCTGGATAAAGAAATCATTGTAATGCACCCAGGCCCGATTAACCGCGGCGTAGAGATTACCAGTGATGTTGCCGATAGTAAACAATCGATCATTTTAGAACAGGTAGAAAATGGTGTTGCCGTACGAATGGCCGTGCTGTATTTATTGGCAAGCCAGGGGTAGTTTTGAGTGGGGAGTTTGGAGTTTGGAGTCAATAGTCCATAGTGCATAGTCCTCAGTGCGAAGTTATTAGTCTTGAGTCTTGAGGCCAGAGTCTTAACGTTCAGTACTGGATAGTAAACTACGCCAATCCATAAAGTTTTGGTTAATAGTTCATGGTAAATAACTGGATAGCCATACGGATAACCCAGTACGCATTGAACCATAAACACTGGCAACTTACTCATAAACTGTTAGTTTAACCACTTGGCCATCAACTATGAACTATCAAACCATCATCCGTAGGTAACCAACCATTAAACCAATGAACCATTCAACTTTTCCACATTCGTATACCCTTCAATACCAAACCAAAAATCCCGTCGTTAATTTGTGTTATTAACAGATGTTAATTACTTCTGTTGATAAGCTTTGATACTATTTATAATTTAGTACCAACCATATTTGAAACCAATGCAGAAAAAATACTTACTAATTCCGCTATTTTTAGCTGGAAGTTTTAGCACCTACGCTCAGGTTAGCGCTGTGCAGAACCTCAACAAAAACTATCAAACGGGCTTAGAATTATTAGACAAAGAGAAATACACTGCGGCTGCACAACAGTTTAAACTAGTTGAGCTGCAACGTTATAAACCTTCTACCCAAACTGAAAGTAATGCCGAGTTATCTTTACTTAAAGAGAATGCAAAATTCTATGCTGCTGTTTGCGCACTGGAGTTAACCAATGCTGATGCCGAAAGTTTATTTCAGGCGTTTATCCGTGATTACCCGTTAAACCCGAACACTAAACTGGCTTATTTCTACGTTGGAAAAACTTATTTCAACCAGAAAAACTATAAAAAAGCTTTAGAGTGGTTCGAAAAAACAGATCCATCTACGCTTTCGGGTAAGCAAAGAAACGAATACCAGTTTAAACAGGGTTATGCTTATTTCGAATTGAAAGAATACGATAAAGCAGAACCATTATTCGAAAAAGTTAAAAAAGATGAGGGCGATTTTCAGGAAAGTGCCACTTACTATTTTGCTTACATCAACTACTTAAATAAAGAGTATAAAACAGCATTAGCCAATTTCGAAAAGTTAAAGGGCTCCCCTACTTATGAGGCAAGTTATCCGTATTACATCACTTCGATGTACTATCTTGATGAGCGTTACGATGATGTAATCAGCTATGCTTTGGCTTCTATTCAAAAAACAAAGCAGCAGTTTGAACCAGAAATGTTAAGTTTGGTTGCAGCATCCTACTTTGCAAAATCTGAATTTAAAAATGCAGAAAAATATTTTGCTGAATATTATGCAAAGGATAAAAATGAGACTAAAAACAACCTTTTCATTTATCAATACGGTTACTCTTTATTCCAGAATAAAAAGTACAAAGAATCTGTTGCAGTTTTAGAAAAACTGAATAACGACGATATATACCTGCAAAACGGTATGCACACCCTGGGTAAAGCCTTTATCCAGCTGGGCAATAAACAAAAAGCGCAGAGTGCCTTTTTCAGGGCTTCGCGTTTAAGTTTTGATAAGGGTATACAGGAAGAAGCATGGTTAAACTATGCCAAATTAAGTTACGAATTGGAATTTCACCAGCAGGCTTTAGAAGCAACACAAGGTTTCTTAAAAACTTTCCCGAAATCGCGTAAGATTAATGAAGCCAAAACTTTATTGGGTGAGGTTTTATTAACAACCAAAAATTATCAGGCAGCAGTTGATATCCTCGAACCCATTCCGGATAAAAATTTAGAGGCTAAAGAAGCTTATCAAAAGGTTACGTATTTCCGTGGTCTGGAGTTTTATAACGAAAGAGCATTCCCGAATGCATTATCAATGTTTTTACGGTCAGAAAAGTTTCCTGAAGACAATGAAATCAATGCTTTAAATACTTATTGGAAAGCTGAATCGATGTACGAATTGCGCAAATTTGGTGAAGCAGTTAGTACCTTTGAAAAGTTTTTGAAAATGCCTGATGCTGATAAAACCGGTGTTTACAATTTTGCAAATTATGCCCTGGCTTATGCGGCTTTCGAAGATGAAAAATATAGCAAAGCTGCTACCTACTTCGAAAAATTCCTTTCAGGAAATGATAAAGACCAAAAAACAATTGATGATGCCACCATCCGTTTAGCCGATTCGTATTTTGTGAATAAAAGTTACGGCGATGCAATGGCAAATTACAATAAGATCATCAGTCGCAAAACCACTTCAGAGGATTATGCCACTTTCCAGAAAGGAATGATCCAGGGGTTGGAAAACCAGTATGATGCAAAAATTGCAACCATGCAGAGTTTGTTAAATACTTTTCCAAATTCAAACTATGCTGATGATGCTGGTTTCGAAACGGCTTATACTTATTTCAATAAAGGCGATTTTGATAAATCTAAATCAGATCTTGTAGCGCTTGTAGCCAAATACCCACGCAGCAGTTATGTGGCAAAGGCTTTGGTAACCATTGGTTTGGTACAGTACAACCAAGATCAGGATGATGCTGCTTTAGAATCATTTAAAAAGGTAATCCGCGATTACCCTACTGCTGATGAAGCCAAACAGGCCATGGAGTCGATCAAAAATATTTATGTAGACCGAGGCGATGCAAACGGTTTTATTACTTATGCAGCCACTACCCCTCTTGGAAATTACTCAGGCTCTGAACAGGATAATATCGTTTTTGCTGCCGCCAACAATACTTATTTAAAAGGCGATGCCAACGGTGCATTTCAGGCTGTTAATGCTTATTTTGATAAATTCCCGAAGGCAAACCACGAGAAGGAAGCTAAATTTATCAGGGCTGAATCGCTTGTTAAACTTGGTCGCCCTGACGAAGCCATTCCTGATTACGAGTTTATTTTAAACGATTGGACAAGTGATTATACGGAACGCTCACTGGTGAGTATTTCGACCTTGTTTTTAAACCAAAAGAAATACAACGAGGCAATAGTTTACCTGAAAAGATTAGAAACCACTACCGATTACAAATCGCACTATAGCTTTGCCATCAATAACCTGTTAAAAGCTTATACGGCTTTAAATATGCCTGATGACATGCTTAAATATGCCCAGCTTACCAAAGAATCTGAAAAGGCTTCTGAGGAAGAAAAAAACAGCTCTAGCCTATACTCTGGTAAAGCTTATTTGTTAAAAGGCGATACCACTACTGCGGTAAAAGAATTTAAAAATGTAGTGGCTAAAACAAAAACTATTGCAGCAGCAGAAGCAAAATACAATCTGGCTTTATTAGAATACGATAAAGGTGATTTCAAAACTTCATCTAAAACCTGTTTCGATCTGATCAATAACATGGCTTCTTACGATTATTGGGTAGCAAAAGCTTTTATCCTTTTATCTGATAACTATGTGGCACTGAAAGATAATTTACAGGCAAAAAGCACACTTCTCAGTATAATTGATAATTACGAAGGCAAGGATGATATCATCCCTACAGCCAAAGAAAAACTTGAAAAACTAAACCAGAAGAAGTAGCATTATGAAATCAATTAAATATATATATAGTTCACTGTTTTTGTTAGCTGCTGGATTAATGACTGCACAGGCGCAGGATAAAAAGCCTGAAGAAAAAGGTGTTGTAAATGAAGAAATTGAGGTAGTACGCCCTTATAAACCAATTTTGGCAGAGGCTGTAAAGCTGAGAAGAAGTCCGAATTTAGACGATGTTAAAACCTATAAGGCAAAACTGAACTACAGCATTCTGGATAGGAAGCTGGAATTGAACAGTGATATTCAGAAGTTACAGGCACAGGCCCTGGCTGAAGAAAAAGAAAGCATTTTGGTTAACAATTATGTAAAAGGTGCATTCGGTTCATTGGCTACCCTTTTGGGCGAAGCTTATTTTAACACCGGTAAAGATGAAGGTTTACAGGTTGGTGGTTATTTTAAACACTTTAGTCAGGAAGGAAAGCTGAACAAACAGAACAGCAGCAACCAGCAGTTGAGTGTTTTTGGTCGCAGTATTTTAGACCAGAATACCGTTAGTGGCCGCATAAACTTTGAACGTAATGGCACATATTTTTATGGTATAGATGATGCCCGCCCAACGTTAAACCCTAATCCTGATAAACAGGCACTCACCACAATTGAACTGGAAGGCGAACTGGTAAAAAACTTTACCGAAGATGAGGATGCTTTTAGTTATGCCTTAAAAGCGAATGGCTACATCTGGAACGATAAGTTTAGTGCAAAAGAAAACTACCTGAGCCTAAACGGCTATGTTAACAAACGTATTAATTCTTTAAACCTGGGCCTGGCTGCTTCAACCGAATTTGGGAATACAAAAGATGCTTTAACCAGTGTTGGCAATAACCTTTTGCGCTTAAACCCATACATCCGTTTACAGGTTAAAGGAGCTAAAATAACTGCGGGAATTAACTTAGTACAGGAGTTTGGTGCCTATAGCAGCTCTAAAATATTCCCCGCTGTTACTGCCGACTTTACTTTAATTCCTGATTATTTACAGGTTTTCGGAGAAGTTAAGGGTGATGTAAACAGAAATTCGTTAAAAGGCTTTACCGATGAAAACCCTTGGTTAAACAGCAACATCTTAGTTAAAAACACAGTAGAGAAATTAAGTTTCAGTGCGGGTATTAAAGGTACTGGCGGACCTGGCTTTGGTTACAAGGCGCGTATCTATGTAAAACAATTTGATGATATGCCATTGTTTGTAAACAACTTTACTGATTTTAACAAGTTTGATGTAATTTACGATTTTGGTAAAACAAAATTGACAGGATTGGAAGGTGAAATCTCTATACAGGTAAGCGATGCATTAAAATGGACCGGTAAACTGAACCTTGATGATTGGAAACCTGCTTCTGAAACTTACTCATGGTTTAAACCAGGCTTAAAAGTAAGTTCGAATTTTATGTATACCTTCAACAAGAAATTAAGCTTTAATGCAGCGGTTGTTATACAGGATGATGTAAAAGCTAAAGTGTATACCGGTACACCTGTTCCTGCCTCACAATACGTGATCCCAAACACCAATATTGAATTAATTGAAACTGTTAAAGGATATGTAGATTTAGGTCTGGGTGCTGATTACAGGATTAATAAAAAATTCTCTGTTTTTGCCAAAGCAAACAATATCTTAAATACCAATTACAGCAGGTACTTATTTTACCAGGCAAATGGATTTAACATTTTCGGCGGTTTGACTTATTCTTTCTAAAACAAGAGACTTCCAAATCATAATAAAATGCCTTCCAAATTTGGAAGGCATTTTTTGTTAAAGGATTTTTAATTTGATGAAATACTGTCGTCATTCTCGCGCATGCGGGAATCTTAATGTTTTCGCTCCGCTCGGGCTTGCCTCGGTTGGCCACCGAGGGGCTCTTACTTTTGGCTTGGCCCAAAAGTAACAAAAACCCAAGGCTTGGAACTGATGTCGGATAAATTCGTTAAAGCTTTTTTGGTCGTCAGCACAAGTTCCGCCGAAGGGGGCGGAAAGTGTGTGCTGCCTCAATGCAACGATGGAGGGAAAGGTATTGATAAAGCTTTAACGTTTTATCCTTCCATCATTTCCTAGGCCGGAATGCAGGGAGCAGAAAGCAGGCTGCAGATAGCGGGGGTTTAAATAGCATGATGCAGGGAATGCGTTAAATCCGTCATTGCGAAGCTGGGGGAGAGCGAGCTGAAGCAATCTTTTCAGTTTTAACTTGCGGTCGTCATTCTCGCGCATGCGGGAATCTTAATGTTTTCGCTTCGCTCTGGGTTGCCTCGGTTGGCCACCGAAGGGCTTTTACCTTTTTCTTGATAAAAAGGTAACCAAAAATCAAGGCTTGGAATTGATGTCGGATAAATTCGTTAAAGCTTTTTGGTCGTCAGCACAAGTTCCGCCGAAGGAGGCGGAAAGTGTGTGCTGCCTTAATGCAATTATAAAGAAGAAGTTATTGATAAAGCTTTAACGTTTTTTCCTTCCATCATTTCCTAGGCCGGAATGCAGGGAGCAGAAAGCAGGCTGCAGATAGCGGGGGTTTAAATAGCATGATACAGGGAATGCGTTAAATCCGTCATTGCGAAGCTGGGGGAGAGCGAGCTGAAGCAATCTTTTCAGTTTTAACTTGCGGTCGTCATTCTCGCACATGCGGGAATCTTAATGCATTAGCTAGATTTTTACTCACTAAATCTCTACGCATGTTCCCGTCTTAAACTTTTCTTCCTCGGTCGGTGAGACACCGACCAATAGAAAAAAATCTTACACGAGAAATTATCTTATCGCATTAGAAATGCGAATCTCCTCACTCCTCATTATGAACGAGAGGTATATATTACAAATTGTTTTTAAGTTGCAGTAGCTAGGTTTGAAGTGGCAGTTAATACATCACTTATCCCACCAAACCCTGGCGGTAAGTACGTCTCCTCCCGCTATCCTGGCCACAGCATCTTTATAATTCTGAGGGTTGTTCAGTACCTCTGTTGATAGGTATATCATCCGGCGTGGAATGGTCGAATTGGTAACGTTGCCTTTGTAATTTACAGGAATAAGTTTAGGATAATCGCTCCTTTTCCAATTTAACCAGGCTTCTATAAAATTAAAATTAGTACCTGTAGCTACCCAATATTGTGTGTTAATAGTACCTAAAGCTTTTTCGCTATTGCTTTCATCAAGCGGGTTCTGGTTTACAAATGCAGTAATTTTATTGGCATCAACCGCAGCCAAAGGATCGAGTTGGGCAAGCGACTGTATTGCTCCCGTTAATCCATTCGTATAATGCAATTTTGCTGTCCCGTCAATATTCCACCCCCTCACCTTTGCTTCGGCAAGCAAAAACTCTGTTTCGGCAAAGCTCAAAATAAAAATCGGACCTCCAAGTTTCAGGTACATTTCGGTACGCGGCCTGGAATATTTACCAAGTGGTGCAAAATCACTCCCATTTCCTGTTCCACCAGGATAATCAGGAGAATGACTAATGTCTGTAGCCCCACCCTGCAGATCAAATCCGTTTGGCATCCCCAACTGAACAGCCGGATCTGTATTGCCACTCAGGTTCTGATCTGCATTTTTTGCCAGTCCATCTTTCGGCACCTCACCAATTATGCCCAACCTTGGGTCGTTCGTATTTTTTAGCTGATCAATCAGCGTTTTGCTCCAACGTACTTCCAGGTAATCCGAATACGTTCTTAAAGCAAGGGATGTACCATTCTGGCTGTTAAAAGAAGAAGCATCAGTTAACAGAATTGCATTATCGTTTATGCTGCCAAAGGTTTTGCCCGCAGCTTTTTCTGCCCATAATTTAGCCTTAGCCGCATCGATTTTTGTTAACCGCATTGCAACCCTAAGCATTAAAGAATAACCAAATTTTTTCCACTTTACAATATCCCCCTTATAAAAAAGATCTGCGCTTGGAGCAGGCTTATCAGCATCAAGTTGGGTGGTAGCGGCTTCAAGATCGTTGAGCATTTGGGTGTAAATATCTTCCTGACGGTCGTAGATTGGGTATTTTATGCCCTGCATCGCTTTAACCGCTTGCGAATACGGCACATCTCCATAGGTATCGGTAATCCTTTGCAAAACCAGCACATACATAATATCACCTATTGCAATCAGGTTTTGATAAGCTGCCGGATCTTTAAGTTTTGCCAGTCGCTGCATTTCCCTGATGTAGGAAGCATCGGCATAACCTTCGTCGAAAATTCGCCCCTGGTAATCGGTAAAGCTGCCAACATTGATGTATTTATCGCCATTATTATAATAGTAATAACTTGATGCCAGTAACTGCATCATGGTACTTTGGTACAGCAGCTGGTAATAACCTAGGTTGGCATATTTAAGTTGTGCCTGGGCCAGCAGGCTGTTCGGATCGTAATTGTTTTCGGTAAGTTTGGTGGGGTCGGTATTAATTTCATCGAGCTTTTCTTTAGAACAGCTGCCAGCTAACAATAACAATAGCACAACAATAAAATAAATCCTTATCCTGCCCATCATTATTTAAATTTAAAGTTAAAATTAATCCCAAAGCTGCGTGTGGCAGGCAACGAAGCCCCCTCAATACCAGCATAGCCAAGCGTAGGCGAAAATTGCGATTCAGGATCTATATTTTTGGTGTATTTAAGCAAAGTAAGTACGTTGCGCGCCACAAGATCAATCCCAATACTGCTGAAAGGTGTTCTTTTTAAAAAATTATTGCTAAAAGTATAGCCCAATGTGGCCTGTCTTAACTTAATAAAACTTCCGTTAAGCACCGCCAGTGCCGAAATATTGGTGGCCAGTTCAGGGTAGTAAGCATAGGCCGGAACATTTATATTATTCTTCTGGCCATTTTCCAACACACCATCAGCAACAATACCAGTTTCCCTGCCACTTAAAGTGGCCTTGTTTAAACCGAGCACATAGCTATAATATTCTGTTGCCGATAAAATATTATTTCCAAAACGGTAATCAATCAGGAATGAAAAATTAAACTGTTTATAACTGAAGCTATTGGTTATACCGCCATATAAAGTAGGCATGGTACCACCCATGGGAATAAAATTGCCACGCTTGGGTATCCCATCAGAGCCAATAATTATGTTCCCGCTGGCATCGCGCTGGTAATCGTAAGCCATAATCTGCGTAATCGGTTTGCCCACCACCAATGCGGTATTGGCATTTAGTGGCCTGTATGTGCCAGTAAGTGTATAATTACTATTGCCATCGATAGCGCGTAAGGTATTTTTTACCTTGGTTACATTTAAGTTAATCTGCCATTTACTGTTCGAGGTTAGCACTGGTGTGTAACCCAAAGCCACCTCTATGCCAGCATTGCGGGTTTCGCCAAGGTTAACGTAAGCTGAAGTAAAACCTGTAGTAACTGATTGTTTTGCATTGATGATTTCGTTGTGCGTAAGCCGGTTGAAATATGTAAAATCTACATCAAGCCTGCTGTTAAAAAACTTAAGGTCGAGGCCGGCTTCTATCTCATTCAGTGTAAAAGGCTTTAAATTATAATTGGGCAAATCGCCCGAAAAGCCACCAACAGGAATACCGTTAACCTGGTTATCTACCGTATAATAGATCTGCGTGGTATAAGGAACAATGGGTTCCCCACTGGTTTTGGCAAAATCAATCCGCAGTTTACCGAAATCCAAACCTTTCATTTTCAATAAGTCTGAAAATATAAAACTGCCCGATATACCTGGCACAAAAATACCGCGGCTATTGGCCGGCAGGGTAGAATAAATATCATAACGCCCCGTAACCGATAAATTGAGGAAACGATTATAACTCAAATCTGCCGTGTAATAAGCCGATTCTGTTACAATCCTCGAAATGGCGAGGGTTTTGGTACTGGTAATCAGGTTTTCGGGAACATACAGATAAGGAACCTTAAATTGAGAGCCTTTTAACTTTTCGCTGTTCCCTTTTCTTTCGCGGTAGTTAGCACCCATTGAAAGTTCTACGTTAAGTTTATCGCTCAGGTTTTGGCTGGCACTGAACAAAATATCACTGTTAAGTTCTGAAGTATGGTTTTGATCGTATGCATTAATTCCCCCCTGCCTGTTGATGGAGAAAGCTGTGCCTGTAGGTAAAATACTCACCACTTCATCCTTGCTCGAATCATAACCAATCCGCCCCTGAAGTGATGCCCAACTGGCCAGCTGATATTTTAACACAGCAGATGTGATGTAGCGGTTCCGGTTGGCATAATCGGCCTGTTTGTTCATCAAAAAATAAGGATTTGTTTTGTATTCATCTGCATTCCAACGACTTTCGAAACCTGTTTCGGCATCGAAGCCAGGTGCCAGGATGGATTGATTCAAACTTGTTGCCAATGCTGAAATACCATAATTGGGGTTTAACGGACCATCGCTCAGGTAGCTCTTATTTTTGTTTCTTTCGTAGATGTAATTACCTGTAAGGCTTAGCGATAAGTGCTTACTTAGGGCCACTGTACCGTAGAGGTTGAACGTTTTACGGTTTAGTGCACCGTTGCTTAAAACAGAATTGTAATCCAGGTTGGAAACCGAAACCCGGTAATTGTTCCTTGTATTTCCGCCCACAACAGAAAGCGTGTTAATGAAAGCAGGAGCTGTACGGTAGAAATTTTGAATGTTATTTTTTACCGGCGAATAAGGCCGCATTGAACCATCTACCTGGGGCGTTAATTTACCATCCATCATTTCACCCCAGCTCAACAAACCTGTAGAAATGGCATTGTATAAATCGGCCGGACGTTTATTCTGCATTCCCTGACCATAAATATATTGAAAATCGGTAGCATTTACCGGAACATCGAAAGAGAGGTTGGCATTGTATTCGAGCTTCGGCTCAGCATTTTCGCCACCACTTTTAAGGTTAATGAGTATTACCCCATTTGCAGCCCTGGCACCATATAGCGCTGAAGCCGCAGAACCTTTTAAAATCGTTATCGTTTCAATATCATCGGGGTTGATGTTGCTGATACCATCACCATAATCGGCACCACCATATTCGTTTGCACTCCCTCTGATGCTGTTATCAATTGGTACACCGTTTACAATAAATAATGGCGAAGCAGCTGTCATACTCGAAACCCCACGGATTAGTACACGCGCAGCAGAACCGGGACCACCGTTTACCCCGGTAATATTTAAACCTGCTACCCTACCCTGCAAGGCCATAATCATATTACTTTCGCGCGCTTTGGCAATGGATGAGCCTTTAATGGTTGTTAAAGCATAGCCCACTTTCTGGTTATCTTTTTCTATGCCCAAAGCAGTAATTACCACTTCTTTTAAAAAACGTACGCTATCTCCAGCCTTGCCCTCTGTATACTTTCTGATCACGATCAGGTTGTTGGGCAAAACGGAATAAGTGTAACCACTCCCAACCAGCAGCTGATCGATCACCTTTACGGCCTCTTCATCTTCGGCCTTAATATTTACCTGGTGTTTGGGAATTTTAAATTCGCCGTAAGCAAAATGATAAACTGTTTGTTGCTGTATTTCTTCAATTACCTGTTCAAAACTGGCATTGGTAAAGTTTAAGGTAACCTTGGTTTGCGCCTGTACACCCAGCGGAAAAATCAATCCAATTAACAATATAAGCCGCTGCGCAAAATTCATGGCTACAAATATACACGGCTTAACTTATTGTGCTAGCGATAGATGTACACATTTTTACCTTTTATCGAATAATTGAAGTTTTCAATCGATTTTAAAACATTCAACGCTTCATCAAGGGTTTCTTTATCTACATAGCCGGTAAATCTCACCGTTTTCAGTTCAGGTTCTTTAAAAGATATATTAATGCCATACCAACGCTCGAAAAGTTTGGCTATTTCATCGAAACGGTTATTCTTATAAATCAGCTCATGGTTTGTCCACGCCGTTTCAATTACCCGGTTTGCTCCTGTTCCATCATAATGGCTAAGCTTACTCATATTTGCTTTCCCATTTGCAAAGGTAAATTTATCGTTTGGCTTTAAGATAAAACTTGCGGTGCCGTTGTGCTTAAGTGTGATGGAAACCCTTCCCCTGATTAATGTAGTTTCGGTAAAAGCATCATCCCGGTACGCTTTAACATCAAATGCAGTGCCCAGTACTTTTACCGCAAGTTGCTCGGTATGTACAATAAAAGGATGTTGAGGATCTTTTTTTACATCGAAAAAAGCCTCTCCCAAAAGGTAAACATTCCTGGTATTGCCAGTAAAATGTGCAGGATATTTCAAACTGCTGCCCGAGTTTATTTTAACGGTAGAACCATCGGCAAGTACAATCTTTTTTACCTCAGCAGCCTTGGTTGTTGTTTGTGTTAAGGTTGGTAAATTGTTATGATTAAAGAAAACAGCTGCTTTATTGTATACCAGTAAGCCTGCCAAAACAATGGCCGCTACAGCAGCTACTTTAAGCCAGATGCTGTAATTATTACGCTTTACAACATTCAAACCAGCCTCTGCAGGAACATGAATTTGCGCTTTAATCTCTTCAAAAACAGAATCTATATTTTCATCTGTAGTACTTACGGCATCGAAATAGCTTTGCAACTTTTCATATTCAGATCGGTGCGCAGTGCTTTCTGCTAAAATAGTTTTCAGTTCAACAGATTCATCTGATGATATTTCATCAGCCAATTGTTTTCCAAGCAATTCTGTAAATCTTTGATCTGTCATTTTTTTCCGTCCTTTATTGTATGTTCCTTTTTATGTTAAAATTGCCTACAAAAAATATAAAAAAGATAAAGTACCCCCTAATATAATCAGTGAGATTAATTTTCCGAACTTCTTTTCATCATTTCCTTTCTCGTGCAAAGGTTGTAGCACCAACCGTAACTTTGCAATGGCCCTGAACAATTGGGTTTGCACTGTACGTGGCGAAATATTAAGCAGCTCTGCCACTTCCTTATATTTCATTCCACTTTCCTTAATCAACCTGAAAACTGTTGCAGCCTGCGGTGCTAAACCTGCAATTGCCTTATCGAGCTGTTTATGCAGTTCTTTGGTTTCCATGAGGTAAACTGGCGTTTCCATACTCACCTGCAAATCGTCTTCAGCATCTACTAAATCGATAAACGTAACAGAAGAATTTTTTTTAATGTATTTAAGCGATTGATTTTTAACTGCAATAAAGAAATAACTTTCAGGGTTTAGCACATGGGTGCTTGCTGCGCGGTTTTCCCAGCATTTTACAAATACTTCGGTAACCAGATCTTCTGCTGCCTGCTTATCAATAACATAGTAAACGGAAAACTTTAATAGCCTGCTGTAGAGGAAGCGGTAAAGCTGCTCAAAAGATTTAAGGTCATCTTCGAGGCAAATCTTATTCCATAAAACGATTAGATCTGGCTTCCCTGCTTTCAACTTGGTTAGTTTTAGAATCAAATGTAAGGTAATAAAAAATATTTCATAAAAAAATGTTCCAGCTGTAGGCAATTCAACATTAAAAAGGATTCTTATTAGTGGTGCAGTACTCTGGCACCAGCCATTTATAGATCTATATAAGCAGAATACAATGAATAAAAATAAATATGTACTGGGCATTGATATTGGCGGCTCGCACATTACAGCGGCAGTAATTGATATGCAGCAGCGCAATATCCTTAAAAACTCCTTTACCCGCGAGCGTGTTGATTCTCATGGTACAACCGAACAGATTATACATACCTGGTGCACGGCAATTAAACTGGCCTATAAAAAAGTTAATATGGAAATCGGCACTTTAGGCATTGCAATGCCAGGGCCCTTTGATTATGAAAACGGAATTTCTTATATCGCCGGGAATGATAAATATGCTGCTTTTTATGGCCTTAATGTAAAAGAAATGCTGGCCAGTGAACTCCAGATTAACCGCAAGCAGATTTTGATGAGCAATGATGCTTCATGCTTTTTAGCAGGCGAAATATTTGCAGGCGAAGCAAGATCTTATCAGAACCTTATTGGCATTACACTGGGTACGGGTTTAGGAAGTGCAGTATATACCGAAGGGAAAGTTAACGATGCCAACCTCTGGTGTTCGCCTTTTTTAGACGGGATGGCAGAAGATTATCTTTCTACCCGTTGGTTTTTAAAACGCTATTATGAACTTACCGGACTAAACATTTTAAACGTTCGCGAGCTTACCCTGCTTTACAGTGACAGCCAAACCATCAGGAAAATATTTAATGAATTTGGCCATAACCTGGGTCTTTTCCTTAAAGATTTTCAACAGAAAAATGCCGCAAAAGCAATAGTTATAGGTGGCAACATTACCAATGCTTCCGATCGTTTTATACGCCATGCACTTAAATATCTACTATCGCAGGGAATAAATGTTCCAATCCATATTTCTAAACTGAATGAAGATGCAGCGCTGCTTGGCGCGGCAGGTTGTTGGGCCGCCCAGGCTAAAGAAACAGTTGAAAAACCATAACAAAAAAAATATTTTAAAATAATTCAATTTCCTTGTAGGCAATTTGTGCAAACAAAATGCTCTTCACTATAAAACCCTAAGAATGGAAATTCGGAGGGCGGCAAACAATTAACCAAATACTTATTCAAATTTATTCATAATGAATATGAAAAAATCTTTACAGCTCACATGCTTGTTGCTTTATGCATCGGCAGGTCTGTATGCAGCTACACCAGCAGATCATTTTAAACGTGCAGTTTCTTATCATTCCGTTTATCAGGATGTAATTAAAGGAACAGTAAAAGATGAAGCCGGAAATCCGGTACCGGGTGCAACCATTACCGTTAAAGGCGCACAAGGTGGAACACAAACCAATACTTCAGGCCAATATAGCATTGCAGCTAAAACAGGCGATGTGTTAGTGTTTTCATTTATCGGTTACCAGAGCAAAGAAGTTACCGTTGGCACGCAAAGCACTCTTGATGTATCTTTAACCCCGGATTCTAAAAATCTTGAAACCGTTGTGGTTACAGCATTAGGGATTAAAAGATCAGAGAAATCTTTAACTTATACCACTCAACAGGTATCTGGAGAAGAACTGAATAAAGTGAAAAGCCCCAACCTGGTAAATTCGTTAAATGGTAAAGTTGCCGGGATGACGATTAGTCCGAGTTCTTCAGGTGTTGGTGGTTCGGCTAAAGTAATTTTAAGGGGAAGCCGTTCAGTAAGCGGTAATAACCAGCCTTTATATGTAATTGATGGGGTACCCATCAGCAATAACGGTAATGCCAATGCACAACAGAACAGTGTTTTTGGTGGTGGCCAGGATGGTGGTGATGGTATATCGAACCTAAATCCTGATGATATTGAAAGCTTAACCGTGCTTGAAGGTGCATCGGCTGCGGCCCTTTATGGTAGCCAAGCACAAAATGGTGTAATTTTAATTACCACTAAGCAAGGTAAAGCAGGTAAAACACAGATTGGTTTTTCATCGAGTTTAACTTTTGATAAAATTGCGTACAAACCCGAATTCCAAAACAGTTATGGCCCTGCATCTGATAAAACACGCGACAGTTGGGGAGGTGCAATCAGCAATGCAACTGATAACCTTGATCAGTTTTTCCAAACCGGAACAAATGCAACCAATTCAATCAATTTTTCTGGCGGGTCTGAAATCGCACAAACTTACTTTTCTTATGCCAATACCTATGCAAGCGGCATACAAGAAGGCAACAAGTTAAACAGGCATAATATTAACCTGCGAGAAACTGCCAAGTTTCTAAACAATAAATTAACTGTTGATGGAAATGTGAGTTATATTAATCAACGCATCAACAATAGCCCATCAATTGGTTTGTACAACAACCCATTGGTTGGATTGTATCTTTTCCCTAGAGGTGTCGACATTACACCTTACAAAGATAATTATCTGCTTGCCGGCAATGTGGGTACAGCACGCCAGAACTGGTTAGGTGGTTCGACAGATTTAAGTCAGAACCCATGGTTTTTAACCAATTTAAACCCAAATACAGCCATCAGAAACCGCTTCTTATTAAGTGGAAATGTGAAATATGAGTTTACACCATGGTTAAACCTTCAGGTAAGGGGAAATATAGACCGTACTACTGATGATTTCGAGAACAGACGTTATTCTGGTATCAACGGAAACTTTAACTCAAACGGTAAAGGATACTTATCGCAGAACACGCAAACTTATGTTCAAAAATATGCCGACGCGATATTAAATGTTACTGTACCATTAAAAGGATCAGACTTCAAAATTAACGGATTAATTGGTGGTAGCATCAACGATCAGAAAACAAATGGATTATCTTTAGCAGGCGATTTATCTGCTGTTGATTTATTTACACCAAATAATACTATTGTAGCAAATGCAGGTACTTACACTTCAGATGTATTAAATACCACTAAAGCAAATGATGCTTTCCACAGCCAGTTGCAAGCTGTATTTGCAAATGCCAACTTATCGTACAAAGATTGGGCTTTTTTAACTTTAACAGGTAGAAACGACTGGTCATCAAACCTTGCCTATACACCAAATAGTTCTTATTTCTATCCATCGGTAGGCTTATCATTTATTGTATCACAAATGGTTAAACTGCCAGAAGCTATTACCTATGCCAAAATTAGGGGTACTTATGCCGAAGTGGGTAATACCGTGCCACCTTATTTAACCTTTATTCAAAATACTTTGGGTAATGGCGGTGCACTTAACATTAACACCAACAGGGCATTTGCTGAGTTAAAACCAGAAAGAACAAAATCATTTGAGATTGGTACTGACATGCGTTTTCTGGCCAACCGCTTAAACTTTAGCTTTACCTATTATAAAACAAACACTAAAAATCAATATATACCGGTTAAACCAGCACCTTCTGGCCTGGTAGCTACGGGCTATTTAAATGCAGGCGATGTTCAAAATCAGGGTATACAGTTTACTTTAGGAGCAGATGTATTAAAAGGAGATGGCCTGAACTGGAATACCGCTATAAACGGATCACTAAACAGAAACAAAATTATTGATGTTGCTGCTTCACAAGGTCTAAATTCGATTGATTTAACAGGTGGTGGCAACAATGCGTATATCTCTCGCATTGCAGCGGGTGGATCTTATGGCGACATTTATGGCTATACTTTACAAAGAGATGCAAATGGCCGTATCCTATTAAGTGGCGATGGAACAACTGCAAGTCCTTACTTTCCGGTTAAAAGCAATGATTATAGTCTGATTGCAAATGCAAACCCTAAATTTCAGTTGGGTTGGAACAACAGTTTTAATTATAAGGATTTCAGCTTAAGTTTTCTGGTAGATGGTAAATTTGGCGGTAAAGTACTTTCGCTAACCGAAGCATTGATGGATCAGGCTGGTGCTTCAAAAGCATCAGGCGATGCGCGCGCGCAAGGTGGTGTTAAAATTGATGGTGTAGATGCCAGCGGAAAAGCAGTTTCGGCTACCATTAATCCACAAAGCTATTATTCTTTCTTAGGGGATAGAAACGGTGTAACCGGAGAATATGTTTACAGTGCTACCGTGGTTCGTTTGCGCGAAGCTTCAATAGGTTACAACTTACCTTTGAAAGGAACATTTAAAAGCATGCGTCTTTCGCTAATTGGTAGAAACCTGTTTTACTTCTACAAAAAAGCTCCATACGATCCAGAGGTAACCATGTCTACCGGTAATGGTTTATCAGGAATAGATGTTTTTAACCAACCGGTTACCAGAAGTTTTGGTTTTAACCTTAATGTTTTATTTTAATTACAACAAACATGAAATCGATATATCATTTATCACAACATAAAATTAAAGGCTTGTCTTTAGTTTTACTTTTAGCCGTAGCAGGTTTAAACCAGGGCTGTAAGAAAAATTTCGAAAGTTTTAACACCAACGATAATTTACCAACAACCGAGCAGAGTTTAGCATTATTGCGATCGGCAATCGGCCCCATCCAGCAAAATATATTTTCCAACTATCAAATTGCACAGAATTTAAGTTCTGATGTGTTTAGTGGTTATATGATGCCTCCAACACCATTTGGTGGAGGTATTAACAACATGAACTATTCGCTTAATAACGGATGGAATGAAACGGGTTTTAACGACCAATACACCAATGTAATGGCGCCAATTTCTAAAATTGCCATATCTCCGTTGAAAACAACCTCGCCTGAATCATGGGGAATATCTCTTTTGGTGCAGGTAATTGCAATGGATAGGGTAACTGATAAATTTGGCCCAATTCCGTATACACAAGCAGGTAAATCGTTAATTTCTCAACCATACGATGACCAGAAAACGGTTTATACCGAATTTTTTAAACAGATTGATACTGCGGCAAATAACCTTCAAGCTTTTATCACAGCCAATCCGGGTAAAAAAGCATATTACGACACTGGCGATCTGGTTTATGGTGGCGATGTTGCCAAATGGCTTAAATTGGCCAATTCGTTAAGGTTACGTTTGGCCATGCGCATTGTTAAAGTTGATCCGGTTACAGCAAAGTTGCAGGCAGAAAAAGCTATGGCTGCAACAGGTGGATTAATGACCGTACCAGGTGATAATGCCGCAGTTGCCCAATCGGGTAATAGAAACAACGACCTTTGGAATGTAACTGTAAATTACGATGGAGATAACGCAATGGGTGCAGCATTACAATCGTATATGGTTGGCTACAAAGATCCGCGTTTATCAATATATTGTACACCAGCTACCGATCCTTTGTTTTCAGGACAATATATAGGAATCAGATCCGGAGCCAATACCTCTTTTAATGGTTTAGGTAAAGCTGGTTATAAAACCTATTCAAGTTTGAATTCTTCTACTCCAGATAACTCAAAAGCACCTATCGGACAAAAAGCACCGCAAATATTAATGACGGCTGCCGAAGTTTGGTTTTTAAAAGCTGAGGCTGCTTTACGCGGCTGGGCAGGTGCCGGAGATGCACAGACCAATTATGAAACCGGTATTACTACATCAATGCAACAATGGACTGCCAACATCGACAACTACCTAAACAATGCCACAGGTAAACCAACTGATTATGTAGATCCAAAAAACCCGGCCAACAATGCGGCTGCAGCAAGTACCATTACTGTTAAATGGGATGGAACTGCATCTAATGAAGTAAAATTAGAACGCATTATTACACAAAAATGGTTGGCTATTTTTCCTGACGGAGCTGAGGCTTGGGCTGATTTCCGCAGAACTGGCTATCCAAAACTGTTTACAGTAGCCAACAACAACAGCGGCGGTACAATTAATACCCAATTACAGATTCGCAGGTTGCCATACCCAACGGCAGAATTTGGAAATGGAAATAAAGATGAGGTACGTAAAGCCGTTACTTTGCTTGGTGGCCCTGATAACGGTGGCACCAGATTATGGTGGGATGTAAACAAAGGCAATTTTTAGCACACAAACAATACCAGGTAGGATGACGAAAGTTATCCTACCTTTTTTATATCAAACCAATTTCTAACCAAAATTTTTAAACCTATGAGAAAACTTACTGTTTTCGGCGTACTGCTGTAAACTCAATTCCCCCTTACTTACACATTTACAGTTATTTAATTGCGCTGAAAAAGCAAATCCATCCTTCAAAAACCTATGTTATGGGATGAATATCAGTAAAAAAAAATATCTCTCCTTCATAAAAACCTGTTTGTAGCGATTACAATCAATTTCTAACCAATTTAAAACAAAAATTATGACAACTACCAAATTGTTAACATGCAAAAATGCTGCACTAGCCGTTGCATTCTTTTTAACCGTTTCTATCAGCGGCTGTAAGAAAAAAGACATTACCCAAGATGAAACCTTAACTGGTCCGGCTAAAAAAGAATCAACCGCATCGCCATCGGCAATCGGTGTAACCGGCCCAAAAGGTGTATGTTATGTAGAAGTAAACAATGCCGATATCCGAAACGTAGGAAAATACAAACTTTCTACCGGGCAACAGTTGTTCGATATTGCAATTATTTTTGCTGCCAACATCAATTACAACACCTCAACTCAAAAAGCTGAATTGTTTTTTAACACGAATGTTTCCAATGTTTTGAACAATAAAACAACCTACATTAAACCTTTACAAGACAAAGGCATAAAAGTGTTGCTTTCCATTTTGGGTAACCACCAGGGTGCAGGTTTTTGTAATTTCACATCACAAGCCTCGGCGCAGGCCTTTGCCCAACAATTGGCAAATGCAGTTAATACTTATGGCCTTGATGGTATTGATTTTGATGATGAATACGCAGAATATGGCAACAACGGTACAGGCCAGCCAAACTCCAGTTCATTTGTATACCTGGTAACAGCATTAAGATCACTACTGCCGAATAAAATCATTTCATTTTACTTCTATGGCCCGGCAGCTTCAAGATTATCATATAACGGGGTTACCGTAGGATCTAAAGTAAACTATAGCTGGAATGCCATTTACGGAAGTTATTCTGTTCCAAATGTACCCGGATTGGCAAAAGCAAATCTTGGCCCGGCAGCAATAGATATTCAGGCTACCAGTTCATCTACAGCAGCATCTTTAGCCACCCAAACCGTAAATAATGGTTATGGAATTTACCTTTATTATAATTTACCCAACAGCGATGTGCATACTTATTTATCAAGCATATCAAGCAATTTATATAGTGGCAAAACCACTACATACACACCTTAACAGGTAAATACTTATACTTATAGGTAAGAGATATAATTTAATAAATCAGTAATCGCTATAAATACAAGCAGTAGGGCGGCATAAGCTGTCCTACTTTTTTATTCCCCCATCTTATTGCGTACCATGCCATTCGGCATTATATCGATTTAGCCATTTGCTTACTAGCATACCATTTCTATCTTTGTAACCGTTATCTTTGCACGGATACAGCTAAGAGGTTATAAAAACTATGAAATTTCATGATTATAACAATAAAACTGTAACCGTTTTTGTCCCCTTTTTGGAATATGGTGCGTAACAACATCAATAGACACTATTTGAAGGTAGAATATATTTTTTAATTTTAAAACGCTTAATTTTACCCGAATGGATATCTTATCATACCTGTTAGAACTCTTGCAGCAACGCAAAGAAGTTGGTATTACCGGCTTGGGCACCTTCTATAAGAAGAAATACCCAGGAAGATACGATAAGGAAAAACAAACGTTTTTACCTCCTGGATATACCCTGCAGTTTGCTACGGATTTAATTGAAGAAGCAGCCTTAGCTGATTTCATCTCTGCAAAAAGAAATATCTCAACCGATAGTGCCAAATACTATATCGAACAGTTTGTTGAGGAAGTAAATCAGAAACTGGAATTAAACCACGAAGCCGAACTTGAAAATACCGGACGATTATTTTTTACCGAACAGGGAATAGGTTTCGAACCGGTAAAAAACATGAACTATGGTTCTGAATTTTATGGACTACCATCATTGGCAGAAACCGCTACTGATGAAGTAACTACCAGTTTACCTAAAAAAGATGAAGAAGTTTACGACGAAATTGCCGAAGCACCCGTTGCCCCTTCACCTTTTGGAAATAAATCTTATCAACCTCCTGTTATCGAGAATATCGAACTTGATGAAGTAAAAGATGACCTTAAAAACACCTTAAAACATACGGAAGAGGTTGTTGAGGCACCAGAATTTATAAAAGAACAACACGAAGAACACCCCAACCGTTTTGGTCATAGGCCAGAATCGGAATCAGAAAATATTGCCGCAGAACACCTTGCGACTGAAACTACTGATGATCAAAACAATACAGATCAAACTGATGAAGTTGAGGTTCCGGAGTCGATTGTAAATCAGCATGAGGAACATCCAAACCGTTTTGGTCATACTCCAGAATCGGAGGTAGAAAATATTGATCCTACAAATGCTGAAAATGAAGTAACTGAGATTGAAAATACAGTCGAAGCAACCCATCATACTGAAGAAGTAGAAGTACCAGAATCCATTATAATTCAGCATGAAGAACACCCGAACCGTTTTGGGCATACACCAGAATCTGAGGTAGAAAATATTGCAGCAACGCATCATATAATTGAAACACCTGAATCAGACAATGCACAGCATGATGAATATCCTGAAGTAATAGAAACAATTCTTGCACCAAAAGATACGCCAAGCCGTTTCTCACTTCGCTCAGAAACAGAGGAGCCTAAAACGTACATCAATTTAGATGAAGAAACCAATGCAGAAGAACCTGTAATTGAAGCACCTGCCTTTATTAAAGAACAACATGCCGAACACCCCAACCGTTTTGGCCATGATCCGATTGAACATGGAGGTGATACGAGGCAAGGCATGTCTACCTGGTTAATGATCACCATTGCAATTTTAGCATTGGCAGTTATAGCAGCGATAACTTATCTGGTTAAACCCGAATTATTCTCCAGTCAAATTGCTGAGCCTGCAAAACCGGCACAAACTGTTGTAGATTCGCCAAAAGTTGCTGTAGATACTTTAAAGGCAAAGCAAGATTCGATAGCTAAAACCGACAGTATTTTAAAGGCCAATCAGGTTCAGCAAAAAGCAGATACCGTAAAAAAGGCTAACCTTAAAACAGTTGAAAAACCAGTAACGGCTCTACCTGTTGAAAAACCAAAAGAAAATAAAATTGTACCAAACCCAGGTCCTTCTACGTTCTACGTTATTGCTGCCTCCTTCCAATCGGAGAAAAAAGCACTTGTGTTTATTAAACAAATGGAAAAAATCGGTTTAAAAGCCGAAATTGCAAAAGTACCGGGCCGTTTAAAAAAAGTAAGTATTGCCAGTTACAAAACAGAAAAAGAAGCGAAAGAACAAAAGGAAATTTTACAGAAAAAATTAAAGGGAAAAGGGTATTTCGTACAACAAGAATCTAACAACACACAACCATAATGATAACTTTATTAATTCAGGACACCACACAAGCATTACAAGACACAGCAAATGCGGTTAACCAAGCAGTAACACAACCACAGCAAGAACTACATTTTATCGATCTGCTTTTTAAAGGCGGTTGGGTAATGATTCCACTGGCTTTTCTGGCTTTTTTAGCCCTAATCATCTTTGTTGAACGTTATTTAACCATCAAAAAAGCAACTAAAGACGAATCAAACCTAATGGGACAGATCAGATCCTATATCCAATCGGGAAATTTAGATGGTGCAATGTCACTTTTAAGAAACAACAATTCACCCCTTTCGCGCATGTTGCAAAAAGGTTTAAAACGCATTGGCCGCCCGATTAAAGATATTGAAGGTGCAATTGAAAATGTGGGTAAATTGGAAGTTTCTAAATTGGAAAAAAACATTAGCATATTGGGTATTGTTGCGGGTATTGCGCCAATGCTTGGTTTCGTAGGAACAATTGTGGGGGTAATTACCATTTTCCACCAGGTATCAATAAAAGGTGCTATCGAAATCGGTACCATCTCAGGCGGTTTATATACCAAAATGATTACCTCGGCAACCGGATTGATTATCGGTATCATCGCATACGTATTGTACCACATTTTAAACATAATGGTCGAAAAAATCATTCTTAAAATGGAAACCGATGCAATTGATTTTATTGATTTACTAGAAGAACCAGGCAAATAATGAATTTACGCAAAAGAACAAAAGGATCGGTAGAAGTACATACTTCAGCGTTGAACGATATTATGTTCTTCCTGATGCTGTTTTTCTTATTGGCCTCAGCTGTGGTAAATCCTACAGTAGTTAAACTATTGTTGCCACAATCTTCAAGCGGACAACAATCTACCGCCAAAAAAGCAGTAACGGTTACCATAGACGAAAACCTTAAATATTTCGTTGAAAAGAAACCTGTAAGTATTGAAGAATTAGAGCCTACATTGGCATCGTACCAAAAACTGGCACCAGATATGACGATCCTTTTATATGTATCGCGCAATGTGACTTATCAGGATGGATTTGTGGTAAACGATATTGCCAATAAATTAAAGTTGAAACTTGTTGTAGCCGTTGAGCCTAAAAAATAATGAACTACAAAGCACAAATACCTAACGAGGAAAATAATTACCCAAAAGCCATTGCAATAGCAAGCGGAATTATGGGCTTTTTATTGTTGATCAGCTTTTTTATCGTGATTGGTTCTTTCCAGCCACCTGAAGAAGTGGGTATGGGCGGAATGGTTGTAAATTATGGAACTTCAGCAGAAGGTATGGGCGATGATTACACCAGTATTGAAGAGCCATCAGCAGATCCGAATGCGAATGGGAAACCACCTGAAAAAGTAACGCCCGAAGAAAAAGTTACACCAACCACCTCTACCGAAAGTAGCGATAAAGAAGTGCAAACACAAAATACCGAAGATGCGATAGCCGTAAATACCAAGCCTACAAAACAACCAACTAAGGCGGCACCAACACCGGTAACCGAAGATAAACCTGCCAAACCGGTAATTAACCAAAACGCTCTGTACAAGGGTAAAAAGAACACAGGCCAGGGCCAGGGTGATGGAACCGGAAAAACGCCAGGTAACCAGGGCGATAAAGATGGCGATCCATTAGCATCTAATTATGGCGAAGGTGGCTCCGGAAATGGAAATGTTCAGCTTTCGTTGGCCAGTAGAAAATTTATTGATATCCCCAGGATACAGGATGATGGACAAAGTGCAGGAAAAATTGCCGTTCAAATCCGTGTAGATAAAAATGGTAAAGTGGTTCAGGCCCGTGCAGGTGCAAAAGGCACTACCCTATCTGATTTAGCCCTATGGCGGAAATGCGAACAGGCGGTATTGGGAGCTAGTTTAAATAAATTAGAATCGGCACCCGATGTGCAAACCGGAATTGTAATGTTTAACTTCAAGGTGAGGTAAAAAAATGCTGAAATAAATTCAGCAACACGATAGCTTGCAAACACATCCATGGTCTGTGTCCCCACAGACCATTATTTTTATTGCGAAAAATGCTGAAATAAATTCAGCAACACGATAGCTTGCAAAATACATCCATGGTCTGTATCCCCACTGACCATTATTTTATTCCTAAAGATGCTGAAATAAATTCAGCAAGACGATAGCTTGCAAATACATCCATGGTCTGTATCCTCACAGACCATTATTATATATTAACAAAATCTTCCCAATTCGTTCCATAATAACTTCAGTCAACTTATATTTGACACCTATTATGAACTACCAACAAACGCTTGACTTTTTATACAGTAAACTTCCAATGTTTACCCGCGTTGGCGCATCTGCATTCAAAAAAGATTTAACCAATACCATTATTCTTTGCGAAGCTTTGGATAACCCTCAGCATAAATTTAAAAGCATCCATGTGGCTGGTACAAATGGAAAGGGATCAACCTCCCACATGTTGGCTTCAGTACTACAATCGCAAGGCTATAAAACCGGACTATACACTTCTCCGCATTTAAAAGATTTCCGTGAGCGCATCCGCATCAACGGAAAAATGATCAGCAAAACAGAAGTCGTTTCATTTGTTAAAGTACAACAAAAACTAATCGAGAAAACCGAACCTTCATTCTTCGAAGTAACTGTTGCCATGGCATTCGATCATTTTGCAAAACACGAGGTAGATGTGGCCGTAATTGAAGTGGGTTTAGGCGGAAGGTTGGATTCTACCAATATCATCATGCCCGAAATTTCGGTTATTACCAACATCAGCCTCGATCATATGAATATGCTTGGCAATACACTCAGCGAAATTGCAGGCGAAAAAGCAGGAATTATCAAAAAAAATATTCCGGTTGTTATTGGCGAAACACAGGAAGAATCCGCTCCGGTATTCATTACCAAAGCAAAAGAATTGAGTGCACCAATCGTTTTTGCCGACTCGATATTAAGTGCAAAAGATTTCAAAATAAAGCACAATAAATTAATCTTATCCATTTATCAGGGAAATAATATCAAATACAAAAACCTGCAAAGTGATCTTACCGGCGTTTACCAGCATAAAAACATTTTAACCGTTTTAGAAACCCTCGCAGTGCTTAATAATGAAACTGATATTAAAACCGATCAGGAAGCTATATATAAGGGAATGAGTCAGGTTAAAAAACAAACCGGTCTGCAAGGCCGCTGGCAAACTTTAGGTAAAAATCCATTGGTTATTTGCGATACCGGACATAATGAAGCAGGCATTACAGAAGTAATCAAAAATATCAATCAAACGCCTTATCAAAACCTGCACATTGTTTTCGGGATGGTAAACGATAAAGACATTTCCAAAGTTTTATCGCTGATGCCTAAACATGCCACTTATTATTTTTGCAAACCAGATTTACAAAGGGGTTTGGCAGCTAATGAACTAAAAAAACAGGCAAATTCATTTAATCTGGAAGGAAGCAGTTATCCATCAGTAGCCAAAGCAAAAGAAACTGCGATTCAATCTGCCGGAGTTAATGACCTGGTTTTTATTGGCGGAAGCACATTTGTAGTGGCCGAAGCGATATAAAATCTTTACATAAACTTCAAAGTAGCTTTACCTAAATTTATTACTTTAGCCGTTTAACAAAAACACAATGAAGAAAATATCTTGTCTAATCTTTTCCATTTCTATTTTTTCAATCGCTTTCACCTCAGCCCAAACTAAAAAAACCATTTCAGCACAGCCTAAGGCATTTCCTGCAGAAGTTTCACGCCCAAAATTAGTGGTTGGCCTGGTGGTTGATCAAATGCGTTGGGATTACCTTTACCGTTATTATAACCGATATACCAACGGAGGTTTTAAAAGATTAATTAATGAAGGTTTTTCTGTAGAAAATACATTTATTCCTTATACTCCAACCTACACCGCCTGCGGCCATACCTGTATTTACACCGGTTCAGTGCCTGCGGTACATGGCATTATTGGTAACGATTGGTACGATCCGGAAACCAAAAAGAACGTATACTGTACGGAAGATTCTTCAGTATCAACCGTGGGCAGTACGCCTTCATCAGAAGGTAATATGTCTCCTAAAAATATGTTAACAACAACAATTACCGATGAATTGAGGTTAGCCACAAATTTTAGAGGAAAGGTAATAGGCATTTCATTAAAAGATAGAGGCTCAATTCTTCCTGCAGGGCATGCAGCAAATGCGGCATACTGGTATCAGGGCAGCACCGGAAACTGGATTACAAGCACTTATTACATGAAAGAAGTACCAACCTGGATTGCAGATTACAACAAGCTAAAATTAGCGAATAAGTTTTATGCAAAAAACTGGGAAACACTTTATCCAATTAACACCTACGTAAACAGTACAGCCGATGAGAAAGCCTACGAAGGTAAAATGAGCACTTTTCCACATCAGCTTACCCAAAATATTGATAAAAACTATGATGCCATCAGAAGCACGCCGTATGGCAATACCATCACTTTGGATTTAGCTAAACTGGCCATCCTTTCTGAAGATTTAGGTCAAGACAACATTACCGATTTCTTGGCAGTAAGTTGCTCATCAACCGATTATGTAGGTCATGCTTATGGTCCGAATTCCATAGAAGCTGAAGATACGTATTTGCGTTTAGACAAAGATTTTGAAGAGTTTTTCAACTACCTGGATAAAAAAGTTGGTAAAGGAAACTATACTGTATTTTTAACTGCCGATCATGGTGCAGCACATGTACCCGGATTTATGCAAGAGAACAAATTACCTTCGGGTGTGGTGAGCGACAGGGATGTTGCAACTAAGCTAAATACATACCTGAATGATAAATTTAAGGTAAACAACGTCGTTTTGAAATCTCAGAACAATCAAATTATTTTTGATCACGAAAAAACCGATAAAGGCGATGTTAGCTTCGATGTAATCAAATCAGCTTCTGTAGAATTCTTAAAAAGATTAGATGGTTTTCAAAATGCAGTTGATATTGCCAAAATATCACAGTCTACCTTGCAGGAAATTCAGAAAAAAATGATCACCAATGGATATAATGCCCGTAGAAGCGGCGATATCTATTACGTATTACAGCCAAACTGGTTTAACGGCGGCAGTACAGGAACAACTCACGGAAACTGGAATCCATACGATTCACACATTCCATTGGTTTTTATGGGATGGGGAATTAAAGCTGGTGCAACAAACAAAATGCACTACATGACAGACATTGCACCTACCCTGGCTGCTCTGCTCCACATTCAAACACCAAACGGAACCGTAGGGGAGCCAATTACAGAGATAACAAATAAATAATTCTAAAAACTATGCCCACCAGCATAGTTTTTTTTGTTTTAACCCAACAGTGATAGGTCCTTAAAAGTATTGTGATTGCGAGGAGGAACAGACGAATAATCCTACAACTATCGCTACTAGCGAGCGCATAAAGATTGCTTCGTGCCAACAACAACGGCAACCTGAAGGAGATCCATTCCCCTTAAGTTCCTCTCCTATCCCAATGATTTTTATGTATAAATCATGTAACTGTTATCCAATCGAGATTTTACTACAACATGAGGGAAGTTTGCCATTTACGATAATAACGGCTGTTTACTGTAATTGGGCTGGATTTATAACTGAACCAAAAGCCATAACGGTATAGGGTATTCGCGCTTTAAACTGCTTAATTTAGTACATTTGCTTACCAAATATTTTTGGAAACAAGGATCGATCAATAGCGCATCCCGATTTTAAAAATCCCATAGTATGCAACAAGTAGAAATCTATAAGCCTAAAAATAAAATTCGTTTCGTAACCGCTGCCTCCCTTTTCGATGGTCACGATGCAACCATAAATATCATGCGCCGTATTCTACAATCTTCAGGTGCCGAAGTGATCCATCTTGGCCACAACAGATCTGTAGATGAAGTAGTAAATTGTGCCATTCAGGAAGATGTTCAGGGCATAGCAATGACTTCTTATCAGGGCGGACATATCGAATATTTTAAATACATGTACGATCTTTTGCAAGAAAGAGGATCAAGCCATATTAAAATATTTGCAGGTGGTGGCGGGGTAATTTTACCTTCAGAAATTGAAGAATTACAAGCCTATGGAATCTCAAAAATCTACTCTCCTGATGACGGCAGGAAAATGGGTTTACAGGGAATGATTAACGACATGCTGATCCAGACCGATTTCGTTACCAAAGCAAATATCACCAACGAACTCGAAACCATTCCAACAAAAGATGTGAAAGCCATTGCAGGAGCCATTACCGTTGCAGAAAATGATCCCGAAGGCGCTCAAAAGTTTGTTGATGAATTAAAAAAACTTTCAAAAAATAATACTGCCCCTATTTTAGGCATTACAGGAACCGGTGGAGCAGGAAAATCATCTTTGGTAGATGAACTCGTACGTCGTTTCCTCGTAGAAGTGAAAGATAAAACGCTAGCCATCATCTCCGTTGATCCTTCAAAAAGAAAAACAGGTGGCGCTTTATTGGGCGACAGGATTAGGATGAATGCCATTAATAATCCAAGGGTTTACATGCGTTCGTTAGCCACCAGGCAGGCCAACCTTGCGCTCTCTAAAAATGTGCAAGAAAGTATTGATATCTGTAAAGCTGCCGGCTACGATCTAATTATTGTAGAAACCTCGGGTATTGGACAATCAGATACCGAAATTACTGAACATTGTGATGTTTCACTCTATGTGATGACGCCAGAATTTGGTGCTGCTACCCAATTGGAAAAAATCGATATGCTTGATTTTGCCGATCTGGTAGCCATTAATAAATTTGATAAAAGAGGTGCTTTGGATGCTTTGCGGGACGTGCGTAAGCAATACAAGCGTAACCATAACATTTTCGACGCTAAAGACAATGAAATACCCGTTTATGGCACCATGGCCTCGCAATTTAATGATCCGGGGATGAATAATTTGTTTGTTGCCTTAATGGAGCAGATTAAACTAAAAACAGGAACTGATTTTAAGGCCAAAATGGAACTCACTTCCGATCAGTCTGAAAAAATCTATATCATCCCACCCGATCGCATCCGTTACTTGGCAGAGATTGCTGAATCTAGTCAGCTGTACAATGAATGGGTTGATAAACAAGCCACAATTGCCCGTAAAATGTACCAACTAAAAGGAGTAATCAATCTAATAGGCGATAACAAATCCCCTCTACCAGATGGTTTTCAGCAGGATGAGCTGTCGAAAAGTTTAAGTACAACTTACAATTTCTTCGAGGAGCAGTTGGATGGCGAATGCAGACGCTTATTGCGCCAGTGGCCAGATACCAAAAGGGCTTATAAAGAAGAATTTTTCATTTATAAAGTTCGTGATAAAGAGATCAAACAACCCTTATTTTACGAATCACTTTCAAAGCTGAACATTCCTAAAGTCTCTTTGCCGAGATATGAAGATTGGGGCGATATTTTAAGGTGGCTTTTAACTGAGAACCTTCCAGGCGAATTCCCTTATGCAGCAGGTGTATTTCCGTTAAAAAGAGAAGGTGAAGATCCAACAAGAATGTTTGCAGGAGAAGGTGGCCCCGAAAGAACCAATAAACGTTTTCATTATGTTTCTTTGGGTCAGCCGGCACACCGCTTATCTACCGCCTTTGATTCGGTTACCCTATATGGAGAAGATCCGCACATCCGGCCCGACATTTATGGGAAAATCGGTAATTCAGGCGTAAGCATTGCAACTTTGGATGATGCCAAAAAACTCTATTCAGGGTTTGATCTTTGTGCACCATCAACTTCTGTATCCATGACTATTAATGGACCGGCACCGATGTTATTGGGTTTTTTCATGAATGCGGCAATTGATCAGCAATGTGAAAAATACATTATTGAAAACGGTTTAACTGAAGAAATTAAGGCAAAAATCGATGCGATCTATAAAACGAAAAACATTGAAAAACCCACCTACAATGGTGCACTTCCTGAGGGAAACAATGGCTTAGGATTAATGCTTTTAGGCGTTACAGGAGATCAGGTTTTGCCAGCGGATGTTTATGCCCAGATTAGAGCCAAAGCAATCAGTTCGGTTAGAGGAACCGTTCAGGCTGATATTTTAAAGGAAGATCAGGCACAAAATACCTGTATATTTTCAACTGAATTTGCCTTACGCATGATGGGCGATATTCAGAAATATTTTATAGATGAGAAAGTAAGAAATTTTTATTCAGTCTCTATTTCGGGCTATCACATCGCCGAAGCTGGGGCAAATCCCATTTCTCAACTTGCTTTTACGCTAAGTAACGGTTTCACTTTTGTAGAATATTACTTAAGCAGAGGCATGCATATCGACGATTTTGCTCCTAACTTATCCTTTTTCTTTTCTAATGGAATCGACCCTGAATATGCAGTTATTGGGCGCGTAGCAAGAAGAATTTGGGCTAAGGCCATCAAAAACAAATATAAGGGTAATGACCGTTCACAGAAACTAAAATACCATATCCAAACTTCTGGTCGTTCTTTACATGCCCAGGAAATTGATTTTAATGATATCCGTACGACTTTACAGGCACTTTACGCCATTTATGACAACTGCAATTCGCTGCATACCAATGCTTATGATGAAGCCATTACCACACCTACCGAAGAATCGGTAAGGAGAGCGATGGCCATCCAATTGATCATTAACAGAGAATTAGGATTGGCAAATAATGAAAATCCTCTACAGGGTGCTTTTATCATCGAAGAATTAACTGATTTAGTTGAAGATGCTGTTCTTGCCGAATTTAAACGCATTAATGATCGTGGGGGCGTTTTAGGAGCAATGGAAACGATGTATCAACGTGGAAAAATTCAGGAAGAAAGTTTGTATTATGAAACGCTGAAACATACCGGTGAATATCCGATTGTAGGGGTAAATACCTTTTTAAATAAAAATGGATCGCCTACTATTGTTCCTGGCGAAGTAATCCGCGCTACTGAGGATGAAAAACAATACCAGATTTTGGCATTGCAAAAGTTTCAGGATCGTAATGCCGACCGTTCTACAGATCTCTTAAAACAACTTCAAAAGTCGGCTATAGCAGGCGATAATATCTTCGAACAATTGATGGAAATCTGTAAAATCTGTTCATTGGGCCAAATCAGTAAAGCACTTTACGAAGTGGGTGGGCAATACAGAAGAAACATGTAACGATGATTTTTAATCACAATGCTTTATCAAGTCGTGAATCAAAATTAACTCATCAAAAATTACAACAAAAATAAAAAGCCTCTCGATGTAATATCGGGAGGCTTTTATGTCTTAATGATTACTGTTAACCAGCAATCCAGCTAAATTTATAATCAATAGTTGGCGTTTTCATTCTTTCTGCCACACGTAATAAACGAGAAGGTAAAGCCATGATGTAATCACGGGCTTTTTCACCAGCTTCATTTAAATCGCGCATCCCCTCAATTTTCCAGTCAACAATTAACTGTTGCATAATTTCAACATAATCAATTGCAGTATAAACGCCTAAACGTTGTGCAGCATCGGTGAAGTGACCAAATGTTTGACCAATTTTTAAGCCTACCTCACGTAAGAAATGTGCTGGCATCACAATTTTCTGGCGCATCATATCTTCAAAAGCTAACATTGCTTCATTAGGATCAACCTCAAAAATTCGGTTCATAAAATCTTTATAGGCTTTTGCGTGTCTCGCTTCATCAGAAGCAATCACACCACACATTCTAGACAATAAAGTATCTCCATCTTTTTTAGCTAAAGAGGCTACCCTTCTGTGCGAAATGTTTGTTGCCATCTCCTGAAAAGAAGTGTAAATAAAGTTACGGTATGGATCATGACCAGTTCCAATATCGAAACCATCAGCAATAAGGTATTGAGTAGAAATTTCCATTTGGCGCATATCTACCCGACCAGATAAATACAAATATTTATTCAACAAATCACCATGACGGTTCTCTTCTGCAGTCCAATGACGGTTCCATTTCATCCATCCACCATCTTCTTTCATACTTGGACCTTGAACCATTGCTAACCACGATTCGTAAGTAGGTAAAGCTTCTTCAGTAATAGTATCACCGATCAATACAGCCACAAGGTCATAAGAAAGGTCCTTTGCATTATCCCTTAATATTCTGATATCGTGATAAAATGTATCACTAGTAGAATCGGGAAGAAAATCAGACGGTTGCCAGTTAGTATCAATTGGTTTAAGATAGGTATCCATCATCTCCAGCATATACTTTTCAATATGCACCATTACTTCCCTTCTTTTATCTGCAAAAAAACTCATTACTTTTGTTTATATATTGTTAACAACAAAGATAACCAAATATTACGGCAAACCTTGTGATATTAATATATTTAGCATGAAAGTAGTTTTAAATGTGACCTAAATCATTAATATTCATTGAAAATCTTTAACGCAAAGATCATCTGAGGCACAAAGCATAATCTACATAATTATATTTTCAGATTGCAGTTCGTGTAAGTAGCAGGAAAATTGATTTCTTCTAACCATTCATACTAACTAATGAAAATCCACCTTCATTACAAATGTACCTTTTGAGATACGTTTTAATACTATACCTAACTTCTTAATGAAAAATAAAAGTGAAACCTATAATACTATATATAATCATCTAAAAACCTTTATTAAGGTCATTAAGAAGAATTCGTTACGATATAATGCCTTAATCTTACTTAACTTCTTAATGGTTGAAAAAAAATCTGCGAAGATCTGCATAATCTGTAGGAAACACCCTCTTTACCATTAAGAAATTATGGTAATGAAGAAAGCGGTTCCAAGTTAACATAGTGCTTCTTAATGTTGGGAAGGAAATCGGAAATGCTGATAGGATTGCCTTAAACGAAGAAAACCCTTTAGCATTTCTGCTGAAGGGTTTCTTTTAAGATTTGGCACCGACCTACTCTCCCACGTGTTACCGCAGTACCATCGGCTCTGGTGGGCTTAACTTCTCTGTTCGGAATGGGAAGAGGTGGACACCACCGATATAGGCACCTAAATATTTTATTGAGGTAGAAGGTGGAGGGTGTAAAGGTCGGGGGGAAACCCTGAACCTTAAGCCTTTCGCCTTAAACCTTAAACAGTATTGAAAGAAGTTATTATGAAGAACAAACAACAGTCTGTTTGCTTTGAAAGCTTCGGATGATTAGTACTACTCGACTGTGCTGTCACCAGCTTTACATCTGTAGCCTATCAACGTAGTAGTCTTCTACGGTCCTATATGGAATTCTCATCTCGTGGCTAGTTTCGCACTTAGATGCTTTCAGCGCTTATCTATTCCCAGCGTAGCTACTCTGCAATGCCCCTGGCGGAACAACAGATTCACTAGAGGCTGGTCCAACCCGGTCCTCTCGTACTAAGGTCAGCCCCACTCAAAATTCCTACGCCCACAACAGATAGGGACCGAACTGTCTCGCGACGTTCTGAACCCAGCTCGCGTGCCACTTTAATCGGCGAACAGCCGAACCCTTGGGACCTTCTCCAGCCCCAGGATGTGACGAGCCGACATCGAGGTGCCAAACCTCCCCGTCGATATGAGCTCTTGGGGGAGATCAGCCTGTTATCCCCAGCGTACCTTTTATCCTTTGAGCGATGGCCCTTCCATGCAGAACCACCGGATCACTATATCCGTCTTTCGACCCTGATCGACTTGTCTGTCTCACAGTCAAGCAAGCTTATGCTATTGCACTCCGCGTACGGTTACCAAGCGTACTGAGCTTACCTTTGAAAGCCTCCGTTACCTTTTTGGAGGCGACCACCCCAGTCAAACTACCCATCAAACAATGTCTCCCGCTTGGCGGGATTAGACACCGAATACAGAAAGGGTGGTATTTCAACGTTGGCTCCACGACGCCTAGCGACGCCGCTTCAAAGCCTCCCACCTATCCTACACATCCTGTATCCAATGTCAATGTTAAATTGTAGTGAAGGTGCATGGGGTCTTTCCGTCCCGTTGCGGGTACCCGGCGTCTTCACCGGGACCACAATTTCACCGAGCTCATGGCTGAGACAGCGCCCAGATCGTTACACCATTCGTGCAGGTCGGAACTTACCCGACAAGGAATTTCGCTACCTTAGGACCGTTATAGTTACGGCCGCCGTTTACTGGGGCTTCGATTCAATGCTTCTCTTACGATGACATCCCCTCTTAACCTTCCAGCACCGGGCAGGTGTCAGGCCTTATACCTCATCTTTCGATTTTGCAAAGCCATGTGTTTTTGTTAAACAGTCGCCTGGGCCTTTTCACTGCGGCTTACATTGCTGCAAGCGCCCCTTCTCCCGAAGTTACAGGGCCATTTTGCCGAGTTCCTTAGCCATGATTCACTCGAGCACCTTAGAATCCTCTTCCCGGATACCTGTGTCGGTTTGCGGTACGGGTTTTTATAACCTGAAGCTTAGCGGTTTTTCTTGGAAGTCTGATTACCTGCGCTATCCGCTTACCCGAAGGCTCGCGGTACTATCGACTTTCAGCTAGATCGGCGGATTTGCCTACCGTTCTAATACCTACTGTCTTTAACGATCTATTCCGTCAGATCGCGGCAGTGTCACTACTCCGTCCCCACATCGCAGTTATAAAAAGTACTGGAATATTAACCAGTTGTCCATCGAATTTCCCCTTCGGGTTCTCCTTAGGTCCCGACTGACCCTGATCCGATTAGCGTTGATCAGGAAACCTTATCCTTTCGGTGGGCGGGTTTCTCTCCCGCCTTATCGTTACTTATGCCTACATTTGCTTTTCTATACGCTCCAGCACCCATTACCAGATACCTTCGCTGCATATAGAATGCTCCCCTACCGATATATTTCAATCCCATAGCTTCGGTGAACAGTTTAATGCCCGTTTATTATCCATGCCCGATCGCTCGACTAGTGAGCTGTTACGCACTCTTTAAATGAATGGCTGCTTCCAAGCCAACATCCTAGCTGTCTGTGCAATCGGACCTCGTTAGTTCAACTTAACTGTCACTTGGGGACCTTAGCTGATGGTCTGGGTTCTTTCCCTCTCGGCGCGTGACCTTAGCACCCCGCGCCTCACTGCAGATCATATTTCATAGCATTCGGAGTTTGTCTGGATTTGGTAGGATTTGACTCCCCCGCACCCAATCAGTAGCTCTACCTCTATGAAACTTAATATCCACGCTGTTCCTAAAAACATTTCGGGGAGTACGAGCTATTTCCCAGTTTGATTAGCCTTTCACCCCTACCCACAGATCATCCGGAAACTTTTCAACGTTTATCGGTTCGGTCCTCCAGTACGTGTTACCGCACCTTCAACCTGTCCATGGGTAGATCACAAGGTTTCGCGTCTACCCCCTCTGACTATACGCCCTGTTCAGACTCGCTTTCGCTTCGGATCCGTGCCTGAAGCACTTAACCTTGCCAGAGAGGAGTAACTCGTAGGCTCATTATGCAAAAGGCACGCCGTCACACCACTTGGATGCTCCGACCGCTTGTAAGTACACGGTTTCAGGTTCTATTTCACTCCCCTGTTCGGGGTTCTTTTCACCTTTCCCTCACGGTACTGGTTCACTATCGGTCTCTCAGGAGTATTTAGCCTTACCGGATGGTGCCGGCAGATTCCCACAAGGCGTCTCCGACCTCGCGGTACTCAGGATACTACTAGACTGGTATTCTATACGTGTACAGGGCTATCACCTTGTCTCGCCGGGCTTCCCATCCCGTTCCACTTCTGTTTACCAATGCCACATCGTAGTCCTACAACCCCCACTTTGCCGTAACAAAGTAGGTTTGGGCTCTTTCCCTTTCGCTCGCCACTACTTAGGAAATCATTGTTATTTTCTCTTCCTCTGCTTACTTAGATGTTTCAGTTCGGCAGGTTTGCTCATTATATGTGACTAGTCTTCAACTAGCCGGGTTGCCCCATTCGGAAATCTTCGGATCAGTTCCTATTTGCAAATACCCGAAGCTTATCGCAGCTTATCACGTCCTTCATCGCCTCTGAGAGCCAAGGCATCCCCCGTGTACTCTTTATTACTTTCTTCTACTCATATGCCTTTTGCGCCATATGGTATGCTTTTTTTGCTCTTGTCATGATGTCTCATACTTATCGGTTTCTTGCGATCCCTTTAAGCGAGCACAAACACAACAGTCGCCTATTGTTGTTTGCTCTTCTTTTTTAACTTCTTCCAATATGTCAAAGAACTTTACTGAGGCTGAAGGCCGAAGGTATAAAGGCGGAGGGTTTCATTGTCCCCAACCTAAGCTCCGTTTCAGCTCCGTTAGTAAAAAACTGCGGTCTCGAACCGTTCCATACCTTTGATCGTATGTGCCCCATGGCGTTTCTTCTTTTCTTAATCTTTATGTCAATGTATATTACCTATCCCGGTAATAAGGTATGTATTCTGTGTTTTTTGAAAGCTTTCAGCTTTGGTCTTTAAGCTTTATGCTCAAATGTGGAGAATAACGGAGTCGAACCGTTGACCTTCCCGATAGCTATCGGGACGCTCCAGCGCCATCCGCTGAAACTCTTATTGTGGAGAATAACGGAGTCGAACCGTTGACCTCCTGCGTGCAAGGCAGGCGCTCTAGCCAGCTGAGCTAATCCCCCAGAGTGCAGTTATCAGTTTTCAGTTCTCAGTTTTCAGTTATGACAACTGTCAACTGCAAACCGCCAATTGTAAACTTCAATGGTAGTCCCGTCCAGATTTGAACTGGAGACCCCTACATTATCAGTGTAGTGCTCTAACCAGGCTGAGCTACGGGACTTCTTGATTTTAAGGTAGGCTTAACAGTTGCAGTATATAGTATCTTACCGCTACTGCTTCCCTTTTTGGCTTACCCTTCATGTCTCCGTTGCGCTTGCCTTTATAGCAGCCCACCGTTTTCTTCTGGGTGTTTCTTTTTTCTCTTGTGTTTTTTAAAGTATCCGGTATCTGTGCCCTTCGCCTTTCAGCTTTGGTCTTTTACCTTTTACCTTAATTAGAAATATCATGTTGCGTGGCGAGTAGGCGGTGCTACTCCAGAAAGGAGGTATTCCAGCCGCACCTTCCGGTACGGCTACCTTGTTACGACTTAGCCCCAGTTATCGGTTTTACCCTAGGACGCTCCTTGCGGTTACATACTTTAGGTACCCCCAACTTCCATGGCTTGACGGGCGGTGTGTACAAGGCCCGGGAACGTATTCACCGCGTCATTGCTGATACGCGATTACTAGCGAATCCAACTTCATGGGGTCGAGTTGCAGACCCCAATCCGAACTGTGAACGGCTTTGTGAGATTCGCATACCGTTGCCGGCTAGCTGCCCTCTGTACCGTCCATTGTAGCACGTGTGTAGCCCCGGACGTAAGGGCCATGATGACTTGACGTCGTCCCCTCCTTCCTCTCTGTTTGCACAGGCAGTCTGTTTAGAGTCCCCACCTTAACGTGCTGGCAACTAAACATAGGGGTTGCGCTCGTTGCGGGACTTAACCCAACACCTCACGGCACGAGCTGACGACAGCCATGCAGCACCTAGTTTCGTGTGATTGCTCACTCATTTATCTCTAAATGATTCACTAACTTTCAAGCCCGGGTAAGGTTCCTCGCGTATCATCGAATTAAACCACATGCTCCTCCGCTTGTGCGGGCCCCCGTCAATTCCTTTGAGTTTCACTCTTGCGAGCGTACTCCCCAGGTGGAACACTTAACGCTTTCGCTTAGCCGCTGACTGTGTACCGCCAACAGCGAGTGTTCATCGTTTAGGGCGTGGACTACCAGGGTATCTAATCCTGTTTGATCCCCACGCTTTCGTGCCTCAGCGTCAATAAGACCATAGTAAGCTGCCTTCGCAATCGGTGTTCTGAGACATATCTATGCATTTCACCGCTACTTGTCTCATTCCGCCTACCTCTAGTCCATTCAAGCCCATCAGTATCAAGGGCACTGCGATAGTTGAGCTACCGTCTTTCACCCCTGACTTAACAGGCCGCCTACGCACCCTTTAAACCCAATAAATCCGGATAACGCTTGGATCCTCCGTATTACCGCGGCTGCTGGCACGGAGTTAGCCGATCCTTATTCTTCCGGTACATTCAGCTTCCTACACGTAGAAAGGTTTATTCCCGGATAAAAGCAGTTTACAACCCATAGGGCAGTCTTCCTGCACGCGGCATGGCTGGTTCAGAGTTGCCTCCATTGACCAATATTCCTTACTGCTGCCTCCCGTAGGAGTCTGGTCCGTGTCTCAGTACCAGTGTGGGGGGCCATCCTCTCAGATCCCCTAGTCATCGTCGCCTTGGTGGGCCGTTACCCCGCCAACTAGCTAATGACACGCATGCCCATCTCAATCCCATAAATGTTTGATCATTGGATAATGCCATCCTGTGATTTTATGCGGTATTAATCCGGATTTCTCCGGGCTATCCCCCAGATTAAGGTAGGTTGCATACGCGTTACGCACCCGTGCGCCACTTTCAAATCCAGCAAGCTGGATAATCTCGTTCGACTTGCATGTATTAGGCCTGCCGCTAGCGTTCATCCTGAGCCAGGATCAAACTCTCCATTGTAAAATGTGTTGTAAGATGCTGACCAGTTTTAACTATTGTTAAAAATAGTCTTCTTTTTTGTTATGTTGTCTGTTAGACACCACCTTTAAAATAAAGCTACGTAATCATGTACTTTGATCGGTACTCCATTACCTCGCTACGCTACATTGACATCTCTTTTAAGAACTTGTTGACCTGGTAACCTCACGGCCGGCCATTTTATATATCTTCGGTTTCAGTTTGGAAAAGTCTTGTTCGTCTTCCCCGTGTTTCATCCGTTTCAATCTTTTTTCTGTTTGCTTTCCGCAACATCCGCTGCTCAGCTTTTTGCCCTTCCTTTCGGTTGGGAGTGCAAAGGTAAGGATCTTTTTCAAACTTCCAAATAAAATAAATTTTATTTTTTTGATTCTCATTTTTCCTTGCCCCTTATTTCAATAGGCTGATTTTACTCAGCTTTCCGTCCTTCCGGAGCGGGCTGCAAAGGTAGCAATCTTTTCCTCACCTGCAACATTTATTTTAAAATAAATCCTGCCCTATCATCACCATCTGCCATCCTTTCATTCAAAACCCTTCCTCCGAAGCGGGATGCAAAAGTAGGGAATTTCAGCTTATCCGCAAAGAAAATATCACTATAAACGCACAGTTTAATGTAAGTGTATGGTTTTCAACAGGAAAAAATATGCCGCAGGGCAAAACTTTTTTAATTAAGGGCTGTTTGTATCTGCCTAGTCTCTTCAGGCTTCCAGGGTTTTCATGCACCCAGCCTTTTAAAACCCCGGGAAGACCCTGCAAAATAAACCCGATTAAAATGAAAAGCCCGCAGCGCAGCGAGGACTTGCAATGAAAAGCGGGAAGAAACTTATATAGCAGCACCCACCCTGCTTTGCTAATAAAACAAACACACTATTCCATATAGTATAATGATAACGGACCAAACCCAGCGTTTCGAATTTTGCTTTGCGCTTAGCCCATAAATGCTTCGAAAGTTATTGCGTACATATATAGTATATAGAAAAGCATAAAGGCTTAAATAATAGCCTATATTATATATGTTAAAAATTGTTAACTGTTATATTGTACTGAATTGCTTTGCATAGCTTAGCGGCCAATTGTTTTTATTGATGTTATCGTATTATTAATTATCTTTGCAGAATGTTTAAAGTTAAACACTTAATTATTTTAGTTTTTGTTGCCGCTTTGGGTATTGCGGGTTGTAAAAGTCGTTTCGAGAAATTGAGAGCGAGTAACGACGTTGCAAAAAAATACCAGGAGGCGCTGCGTTTGTATAATAAACGCGATTACAGTAAAGCATTGGTGCTTTTTGAAGATCTTTCTCAAAAATACCGTGGCCGTGCTGAAGCTGAGGATTTAAATTATTATTATGCTTATACCTTATATAGGTTAAGTGATTATACAACGGCCAGGTACCAATTTAAAAGTTTCGCGGATACTTACCCTGCAAGTAAAAATGCTGAAGAGGCGAGGTATATGGGAGCTTATTGTTTCTATTTAGAATCGCCAAGTTTCTCTTTAGATCAGGAAAACACCTATAAGGCTATTGATGCATTACAATTATTCATTAACTTATATCCTACCAGCGATCGCGCTGCTGCTGCAGGTAAATATATTGCCACTTTAAGGGGTAAATTAGAGGATAAAGCTTTTGAAAATGCTAAAATGTATTTAACTACTGGTCCAAGTAACGTAGATAATTACAGGGCAGCGGTTATTGCTTTAAAAAATGCACAAAGAGATTTCCCAGATATTAAATATGCTGAGGAAATGGACTTTTTAATGATTAAGGCTCAGTATTTATATGCTAAAAACAGTTATGTAATCCGCCAGGAAGACCGTTATAATGAAGCCCTTGCTTTATATACTGAGTTTACTGAGAACCATCCTGACAGTAAGTATACCAAAGATGCAAAGGTACTTAAAGAAGATGTTGAGTTAGGAATTGCCGCTACAAAACAAGAACTTGCATTATATGCAGCTGACCAAGAAAAATACAAGCAAATGTTGATCAGAACGGGTAAATTAAAAGATACCATTTCTACAAAACCAACCAATGCTGATAACACGAATATTAAAAACGATTAATACATGAATACTAACAAACCTGCTGTACCAAATACTACAGTAACCAGAAACGTACACGATTTAGATAAAACTACAGATAACTTATACGAATCTTTAGTTGTAATTGCTAAGAGAGCAAATCAGATTTCGAATAACGTTAAAGAGGAGTTACACGGTAAATTGGCAGAATTTGCATCGAGCAACGATAATTTAGAAGAAATTTTCGAAAACCGTGAGCAAATTGAAATCAGCAAGCACTACGAGCGTATGCCTAAGCCTGTTTTGGTTGCTATTGATGAATTTTTGAATGAAAAAATTTATCACAGAAATCCTGCTAAAGAACAAAAGTAATTAGCAGAGGGCAAAGAGCATGGCGCAGTTTTATAAGCATATCAATGCTCTATGCCTCATGCCCAACACGCTATGCTGAAACATAAAAATATAATCCTTGGCGTTTGCGGTAGCATTGCAGCATATAAATCGGCTTTTTTAGTTCGATTGCTTGTTAAAGCTGGTGCAAACGTAAAGGTTATCCTTACCCCTGATGGTGCTAATTTCATAACACCACTAACCCTTGCTACGCTTTCTAAAAACCCTGTTTACACCCAATATTTCGAAGAAGGAACTGGGGTATGGAGCAATCATGTTGAACTCGGGCTTTGGGCCGATCTGATTGTCATTGCTCCGATAAGTGCCAATACACTGGCTAAACTTGCAACAGGAATTTGCGATAATTTATTAACTGCTGTTTATCTTTCTGCAAAATGCCCTGTTTATGTAGCTCCGGCAATGGATCTGGATATGTGGAAACATGAAACTACCCAGGCAAACATTAAAAAGATTATTAGTTTTGGAAATACGGTTATAGCACCTGCCAATGGGGAACTTGCCAGCGGACTTTGGGGCGAAGGCCGAATGGCAGAGCCTGAAGAAATTGTTTCTTTTCTGAACAATGCCATACAAAAATCGATGCCATTCTTTGGCAAAAAAGTGATGGTAACTGCCGGCCCTACCTATGAAGCGATTGATCCGGTTCGATTTATAGGGAATCATTCTTCTGGTAAAATGGGTTTTGCAATTGCAGACGAATTGGTAAAACTTGGTGCTGAGGTTACTTTAATTGCCGGACCAACGGCACAAAAGGCTGACCAAACTTTAAAAAGAATTGATGTAATAAGCGCAAAGGATATGTTTGATGCCTGTTCATCTATATTTTCAGAAACTGACATAACAGTAATGTGTGCGGCTGTGGCAGATTACCGCCCGAAATTAGTTGCTACACAAAAAATCAAAAAACAGGATAGTGACCTCTTTCTGGAATTAGAAAAAACTACTGACATCCTAGCTTCTTTGGGTGCGACAAAAAAAGCAAATCAGATTTTAGTTGGTTTTGCCTTAGAAACCAATGATGAGGAGAACTATGCCAAAGGTAAATTGGAGAAGAAAAATTTAGATTTGGTTGTTTTAAATTCTTTAAATGATAAGGGTGCAGGTTTTAAATCGGATACCAATAAAATTACTATTTTTAACAAGGCTTTAGAACGGACTGTATTTGAAACGAAATCAAAAGCAGATGTGGCTAAAGATATATGTGCTGCCATTTTAAAAATTACAAAATGATAAAAAGGATTGTTTGGATATTGCTATTGATTGGTTTTGGTAAGCTACAGGCGCAGGAGTTAAATGCAAGGGTAACTTTGCTTGCTCCCCAGGTTTCGAACATTAGCAAACCCACCGTAGAGGCTTTGCAAAAAACAATCCGCGATTTTTTGAACAATAATAAATTTAGTAACGAAAGTTACAAGCCTCACGAACGCATCGATTGCAGTTTTATCATTACCATTAACTCCTGGGATGGTGGATCTGGTTATACCGCCGAAGCGCAGATTCAGAGCAGTCGCCCGGTTTTTAACAGTTCCTACAACAGCACTTTATTAAACATGAGCGATAAAAATTTCGATTTTAGTTTTAACGATGGTTCCACAATCGATTTTTCTGATCAGAATTATATTTCCAATATCAGTGCACTTCTCTCCTATTATGCATATACCATTATCGGTATGGATAAGGATAGTTTTAGCAAAATGGGTGGTACGCTCTATTATAAAAAAGCACAGAATATCATTAATCTGGCGCAAGCTTCGGGCAATACCGGCTGGAAAGCAGCAGATGGATTACGCAACCGTTTTTGGTTTAACGAAAATGTTTTAAACCCTATTTTTGCAGAACTCCGTAATTTCATTTACAGTTATCATTTTAGCGGCCTGGATCAGCTTACCGATAATGATAAAGGCTTAACACAAATTGTTGCTGCACTGCCCGCGTTGCAACAAATGGATAAACAAAAACTTGGTTCAATTTTCCCTAATGTTTATTTCGCATCCAAGGCTGAAGAAGTAACCAATGTTCTTTCTAAACTTAACGGACAGGAACGTATGAAAGCCTACAACATGTTGGCAGAAATTGATCCGGCAAATATTGGCAAATACGAGGGACTAAAGAAAAATTAGTTTCTTTGGTTAACTGGTTATTTGTTCAAATCTGTTAATTTTACAACATACCAATCAATCTACCAGTTTAAAGAGCATGTCCTCAATTAACCGGTGAACCAGCTTAACCATTAACCCGTTATAGCTTATTCAATTTTTAGAAAAGCAGTATCAGCATTTCAATTATAGCAAGTCCTGCTTTTTGTTCATACGCCTGCAGGCCTTAAACACAGGCCGGTATCCACATCAATCAGGTTTAAATAACAAAGTCAGTTTTCATTGGGGGTTTCATAACCATGCTGTATATGCAACATTCTTCATTCTTGAGCGTCTTATACACAGTTGACCAGCTGACCAATTTCAAGAATTAAGTAATAAAGTTAAAATTTTGTTAAAATATTTTGATCTTACGAATATCTTCGTACATTTGAATACGAAATAATTCGTACAACTTGTAACATATGAATAATCAAAACATCAAACCAACAGAAGGTGAAATGGAAATCCTCCAGGTGCTTTGGCAAAAGGGGAATGCAACGGTAAGAGAGGTTCATGAGGCGTTGAATAAAAAAGATTCTGGTTATACCACTACCTTAAAATTAATGCAGATTTTGCATGAAAAAGGAATGGTAGAAAGAGATACCAATCAAAAAACACACATCTATAAAGCATTGGTAAGTCAGGATAAAACCGAAAAGCAATTGGTAACAAAAATGATCGACAATGTATTTAATGGCTCGGCGGCGAGATTGGTAATGCAAGCCCTGGGTAATCACAGTGCAAGTGCGGATGAGATTGATGAAATTAAGAAATATTTAGACAGCCTGAAATAAGGCATAGTTGAAGGTTGGAAAGTGTAGGGTATAGCTCCCTAATTATGCAATAACACTTCGGGGTATCCCGGTAAAAAAATTAAAACCACCGTTATGGAAACTTTATTACAACAATTCATCAAGGCATTTGGCTGGAGCATTTTAAACTCCCTTTGGCAAAGTGCTGTTATTTATGGCATACTATTTATTGTGATGCTAAGCATCCCGAAAATGGCCGCAAAACATAAGCACAACCTCGCTTTTGGTGCCATAATTTTAATGTTTTTCGGTTTTGGCTATAATTTTATTCATCAGTTAACATTAACCATAAATAATCAGGCAGCTGCAATCAACCCACAAAATATACAGGCTTATCAATATTTTAACAACCTGCCACCAAGTTTTAGCAGTAAAGCCGAACAATACTTCCCTATCGTGGTGGCATTTTACCTCATCGGTATATTGCTACAGTTGTTTGTGATTTTGAAAGGTTACAATCAGCTTTCTAAACTAAAAAAAGAAAGTTTAAGTGCTATTCCTGATGGTTGGAAAACAATTTTCGAACAGGTAACCGCGCACCTTAAAATTAAAAAAAGCATCCAGTTTAACCTTTCTTCTATTGTTAACGTGCCTTTGGTTATCGGCTATTTAAAACCTGTGGTATTGTTTCCCCTTGCATTGGTAAACCAATTGGATAACGATCAGGTTGAGGCTATTTTAATCCACGAGCTATCGCACATTAGAAGAAACGATTTTCTATTGAACCTGATTAAAACTGCAATAGAAACTTTATTGTTCTACAATCCATTTGTTTGGATGGCCGGCAGGTTTATACACATTGAACGCGAACATGCCTGCGACGATCTGGTATTAAAGGTGACCGGAAAACCATTAAACTATGCTCATGCCCTACTTAAACTTGAGTTATTGAAAGATAAAAACAGTCCGGCTTATGCATTGGCAGCAACAGGTAAAACACAAAATTTATATCAACGCATTAAAAGAATAACCAACATGAAAACAAATTATTTAAACGCCAAACAACAAATGGCAGCCCTAACACTGGGTGTAGCGTGCCTGTTTTCTATTGCCTGGATCAATCCTACAGAAAAGAAGAAACAAACCAAAAAACAGCACAAACAAGAAATTTTAACTGTACAGCTATCAAACGGATTAATAAACAATGTGATTTGTACGGATACAACAAAAAAACGCAAGATTAAAATTGTTACCATTGATGCAAATGGAAATAAAAAAGAGTACAATTCCGTTAAAGAAATGCCAGACAGCCTAAGGAAAGATTTCTACAGAGACGAGCTTTTTGCTGGTAAAAGTATCTACCACATTCAGGCTGACAGTTCATTTAAGATTAAATTCAGCGATTCACTTTTAAAAGGAAAAATATTTAAAGAATTCGATTCCCCTGAAGCTCAAGCCAAATGGAAAAAGTTCGGCGAAGACATTGCCAAACAATACAGCTCACCTGAAGCACAGGCCAAATGGAAAAAAATGGGAGAAGAAATGGGCAAGAAAATGAACTCACCAGAAGAACAGGCAAAGTGGAAAAAATTTGGTGATGATATTGCTAAACAGTACAATACACCGGAGGCACAGGCTAAATGGAAAAAAATGGGTGAAGAGATGGCGGCCAAAGTGAATACACCAGAATTTAGGGCACAAATTGATAACATCAGGATACAGGCATTGAAATCAGGAGATATGATTCGTTTGTCAGGATTAACAAAACTGAATGTTGATTCTATATTTAAAGGCAACAAAAATGCCCTTACCGGTCCAGATGGAACAGTATTATTTCTTAACGAAAACAATAATGCGAACAGCAAAGTAAGACAGACTGAAGAATATAAAAAACTGAAAGAAAAATTCGACAGTGAAGTGAAAGAGCTGAAAAGAAAATGGAGAAAAAAGAAAAAAAGGAAAAAGTTGAAGGCGGTAATAAACGCTCACAAATCAGTCCTGCGGTAATTAATTACAACAACAAAGATTTTTCAAACCCTGCAAAAGTTTTGAAGATTGAAAATGCAATGGTAACCTACAAAAAAGAGGATTTTAAAGTTGCCGATCAATTGGCCTTAAAAAGTTTTGTACAAACGAATGATATCGCCATTGCCATCCAATCTGCAATTAGATAAAACAAAAAAATACATATTAAACCAAACACATCATTAGCAGCGGAGATTATTCTTCGCTGTTTTTGTTTACACCAAATTGATTGCAAATAATATTCCTCAGTCTCAATTAATCATTTTCAAAAAAGAGACACATATGGTTCCAAGTGAAAATCCCACTCTTTTTAACCAAACCGTTCTTGATTTTTTAAATTAAGCTGATATAAAAATAGCTTCTTTAACACAAAGTTTATTCTTCGCTGTTTTTGTTTTGTACTGTCCTGTTGAATAAATTTTAATATTTTTGCTAAGCATGCTACAAAAACTTTCTATACGTAATTACGCATTAATTGATAGTCTTGATATCGAATTTGATAAAGGCTTAAATATTATAACTGGTGAAACCGGCGCAGGTAAATCAATCATACTTGGTGCATTATCGCTAATTTTAGGTCAGCGGGCAGAGAGCAAATATTTTTTTAATCAGGATAAAAAATGCGTTATTGAGGGCAGCTTTACCCTTGCTGATGAAAACTTAAAAGATTTTTTTGAAGAAAATGACCTGGATTTTTCGAAAGAAAGTCTTTTACGGAGAGAAATATCAATAGACGGTAAAACCAGGTCGTTTATTAACGATACGCCTGTTAATTTATCTATTTTAAAGCAAGTGGGCGAAAAGCTGATCGATATCCATTCACAACATGCTACACAAGAAATAAATGATGCCGATTTTCAATTGTTAATTGTAGATTCTCTGGCCAATCATCAATCCCTGTTGCTTGATTACCGCAGCGGATTTAAAAAACTGAAGCACGATACAAGCCTTTTAAAAAAACTAGTTGCCGAAGCTGATGAAGCTAGAAACAAGCAAGATTATGAACAATTTCTTTTTAACGAACTTGAGCAGGCAAAATTACAGGATGGTGAACAGGAAAAGCTTGAACAAGAATTAGCGCGACTAACCCATGCAGAAACCATTAAGAGAGCATTACTTACTGCATCTGGCTTAATTAATGAAAGTGAACCTTCTGCCCTACAAATTTTAAAAGAAGCTTCATTACAATTGCAGAGTATAGAAAAATTTGATCCCGAAATTAACGTACTATATGAACGTTTGCGCTCGTCTATTATTGAGATAAAAGACATTACCGATGAGGTTTCTACCATAGAAGGTAATACCGTACACAGTGCCGATCGACTGGAAATTGTAAACCAAAGGCTCGATTTATTTTATACACTTCAACAAAAACACAGGCTGGCCAATAATGCAGAGTTAATTGCGCTTCAAAAACAACTTGAAGATAATTTAACCAAACTTTTATCTTCTGATGAGCACATTGAAAAATTACAGCAGGAAATTGATCTGCTTAAAATAGCATTACAAAAACAGGCCAATCAGTTAAGTGTTAACCGAAAAAAGGCCATTAAAGTAGTAGAAGATCAAACTGGCATTACCCTTAAACAAGTTGGGATGCTGAATGCTAAACTGGTATTGGAGCAAAAGCCTTTAACCGACTTAAATAAAGATGGTTTGGATGAAATTAACTTACTTTTTACGGCAAATGCAGGTCAGGCTCCGGCCCCGGTAAATAAAGTAGCTTCAGGTGGTGAATTATCCAGGTTAATGTTGGCCATAAAAGCCCTTTTAGCGAAACATACTTCACTTCCTACGATTATTTTCGATGAGATTGATACCGGAATTTCTGGTGAAACAGCACTAAAGGTTGGAGAAGTCATTTCTGATTTAGGCGAGAATATGCAAGTAATTTCAATTACACATTTACCTCAGATTGCAGCCAAAGGAACATCTCACTATTTTGTGCATAAACATGAAGACGGTGGAAAAACCACCACAGGAATCCGCAAACTTAAACAAGAAGAGCGGATTGGTGTAATTGCCGAAATGTTAAGCGGCAAAAACCCTGGAGCTTCCGCAATCGAAAATGCCAAGGAATTGCTTGCATAGTGTACCAAAACACTTAAATGTGTTATAAAGTAGAAAAAGATAAAGCGAACGGGGCAAAAACCATTTCAGAGATTGTTTATTAACGTGCTAGCAAATGTTAGCGTCTGGCAGCATGATCTATTTAAAAAGACTGGAATCGTATCAATAAATGAAATGTTATTTTTAAATAACTATCCAATTAGTTTATATTTAAGCGATGAAAACGATTGCGCTTATCTTCTCGATAATAATCATTGGTAATTTTTGCTTCGCGCAGCAAAGTTATACACTTTCTGGTGTGGTTAAAGATAAACAGGGAGAACCTTTACCCGGCGTGGCCATATACGTAAGCGATTATAAATTGGCTACTGCTACAGATAACCAGGGAAAATATGTACTAAAACTTAAGCCTGGTAATTACACTATTTTAGTGCAGCTAATCGGTTTTAAATCTACTGACAAAGCCATAAGTATTGAGGATAAAGATGTTCGTGCAGATATTTTACTTACAGAAAGTAGCACGCAGCTCGCAGAAGTAACCATTAAACCCGATCCCAACCGCATGGCTTATCTTAATACTTTTAAAGCATACTTTATAGGTTTGACCGATAATGCCGACAGGTGTAAAATCCTAAATTCAGAATTGATCAGGTTTGATTATGATAGTGAAAAACGGATTTTGAATGCCACAACAGATGATTTTTTGATCATCGAAAACCAGGCATTAGGTTATAAAATTAAATTTTTAGTAAAAGAATTTCAATATGATTATCGCGCTGGAATCGTTTTTTATGAAGGCTTTCCGCATTATGAAGATTTGCCTGGAAATGCAGCCAAAAAAGAAAAATGGGAGAAAAAAAGAATAGAAGCTTACAACGGCTCTTCCCAACATTTCTTTAGTGCGCTCTTTAACAACCGCACCAAAGAAGAGGGTTTTATCATCAATAAACTGATCAGAAACGAAGCCCAGGAATCTCTGGCAGATAGCATTGCACAATCTCAGGAAAGCGGTTTCACAGCCAGAACATTAACGCTACCGGGTGCTACCACCTTTAACCAACCAAAAAAAACAGTTGCAAAAGGTAAACTGGAAAAACTTAGCCTGGGCCATAACGTCGCAATGCTGAACAGAAGAGAAATTTCGACAGATACACTGGTACATTGGTATAACGACGACATTAGAAGAATAAATTTCACCAATGTATTATATGTAATTTACACAAAAGAAAAGGAAAGCAGCAGTTATTTAAGCAGGGTCCGAATGTCTATAAATAGGCCTTCAGACCTAGGTAGGGCACAAATCTCCTTAATTAACTTGCGTGGAGGATCAGTTTTCTTTTATAAAAATGGAGGCATCAATAATGCACGGTCAATGATCAATGAAGGTTACTGGGCCTGGGAAAAAGTTGCCGATAGTGTCCCCATGGATTATCTTCCTCCGCTTAATGTAGAAACCAAATTGAAATAACCACTAAATGGCTATGTACCAATTTCGGTTTGTTGATATGTTAATCGCAATCATACTAAAAAAAGAAAATGTTATAGTTGTTTCATCACGAATAATAAAGCGGAATAGCCCAATTAACCTTCTCTGATAGGTAACATATCTACTATTATTAATGATTACTCCCAAATGTTAAAATTGTTAAAAATCTTTTTCGTTTTTAATAAATCTTAAGCCTTTTGGTTACATTCGTCTCCATGATTAAAAGCTTTTTAGTAGCCCTCATGCTGATCATTTTGGGTACTAATGCCATTGCTCAAAACACCTTTACAATCAGTGGTCTGGTTAGAGATCAGAAAGATGAATTGCCCGGCGCAAGTATTTATTTGAGCGGTTATAAAATTGCTACAGTGGCCGATAATGATGGGAGGTTTAAATTACCTAACCTTAAACCCGGCAGTTATGATATCCTAGTTCAACTGGTTGGTTACCTTCCCTATTCCAAAAGCGTAATCATTTCTGATAAATCTGTTCAGGTAGAATTGGTTTTGAAAGAAAATGTGGCGCAATTAGAAGAAGTTGTTATCCGGGCCGATCCTAACCGCCAGAAATACATCAATCAGTTTAAAGAGTTTTTTATAGGCAAAACCCCCAATGCCTTACAATGCAAAATATTAAATCCGCAGGTTTTAAATGTTGATTTTGATATTACTAAAAGTACACTTACCGTTTCTACAACAGAATTTTTAGTGGTTGAAAACAAAGCATTAGGTTACCGCCTTAAATATATGCTCGATCATTTCGAATATAATTCGCGCACACATATTATTTACTATTCCGGTCATCCGTTTTTCGAAGAATTAAAAGCTTCTGCGGCCAAAAAGAAAAAATACATCGCAGCAAGAGAAGTTGCTTATTATGGCTCATCGCAACATTTTTTCCGCTCACTTTATGCCAATAAAACACAGGAAGAAGGCTTTATCATCAATAAAATGATTAAAGTGCCTAACCCTAACCGCTATCCGGAATACATTATCAATAACAATTTAGAAAAGATAAAAGCGGTACCAGAAAAAACAGGTATCAGACAAAACAAAGGGAAAATAGATACAGCCTTGTTTAATTTCTGGATGAAGCAAAAAGAAATGCCGAAAACAATTGATAGGTTTTCAAGGGCAGAAGTACTTACCGATACTTTGGTGCATTATTTTAACCAGAATTTAAAGTACCTGAGCTACACCGATGCACTGTTGATCCAATATACCAAAGAAAAAGAATCGCTTGCCTACTCCAATACAGGTTTCTGGATTTTCAGACCATTGGATGTGCCTGAAAATGAAATTTCTGTAGCCAATTTAACCGGAGAAGGTGTCCGTTTTTACGAGAACGGAGGCATTTACGATTCACGTTCGCTTTTATATGAAGGATTTTGGGCTTACGAAAAAGTAGCCGATATGGTGCCGATGGATTATGTGCCACTCCCTAAGAAATAACTTACCCGAATAAAAACCCTGAACATAAATGTTGAAAAGTAGGCTATTGTGAGCTTTAAAATTACTAAATATATTAGTAATTTTAATTCATGATCGGTGAAGAAGAAAAACAGTATTTTAAAGGCAGGGGTGCCCAGGTTAATCCACACAATAAATTTTTAAAAGATGTTTATGTGAAAGAACACCAGGAAGGGATAGATGACTGGGAGGAAAGCGACCGCAAAACAGCCTTTATTTTTGAAAACTCCAAAACAATTGTAAATAAAGTAGATAGCCCAGATGTAGGCATGGCCTATTCCTTAAATCCATATCAGGGATGTGAGCATGGCTGCACCTATTGTTACGCCCGTAATTCTCACCAATATTGGGGATACAGCGCAGGAATAGAGTTTGAAAGAAAAATAATTGTTAAAAAGGATGCCCCCGAATTATTTAAAAAGTTTTTAGAAAAAAAGGGATGGGATGCATCTACCATTTCACTATCAGGTAATACCGACTGCTACCAACCTGCCGAAAGGAAATTTAAACTTACCCGGCAATTACTGGAAATAGCACTGGCTTACAAACAGCCTATCGGCATGATTACCAAAAATTCTTTAATCCTTCGCGATCAGGATATTTTACAAGAAATGGCCAAATTAAACCTCTGCATGGTGTATGTATCCATCAATAGCCTAAACGAAGATCTCCGTCAGGTAATGGAACCAAGAACCACAACTGCAAAACAACGCTTAAGGGTTGTAGAAGAATTAAGCAAAGCCGGTATCCCCATGGGCGTAATGGTTGCACCGCTTGTACCAGGATTAAGCGACCATGAAATACCAAAAATTTTAAAAGCAGTAGCCAATGCAGGAGCCATTAAAGCAGGCTATACTGTTGTACGTTTAAATGGAGCTATCGGACAGATATTTGAAGATTGGCTGCGAAAAAATTTTCCAGATCGCTTTGATAAGGTTTGGCATATGATACAAAGTTGCCATGGTGGAAATGTGAATGACAGCAGGTTTGGCGACAGAATGCGCGGAGATGGAAATATTTCACAAATGATCAGGGATAATTTCAGGCTGCATTGCCGTTTAAATGGGTTAAATGCAAAAGATATAATTCTTGATCATACCTTATTTAAAATCCCTAGCAACCAGGTGAGTCTGTTTTAAAATTAGCAAAGTGGATTGCCGGTTTGTATTAAAACTTTTTAAAACCTAGTTTTATTGCCATGAATATAGCATTAGTAACCTACCTGGATAAAGGTGCTTACGATACCACAACTGTAGAAAGCGAAGACGATAAGCTTTTGGATTTTTTAACAGCAAAGGGTTTAAAGATTGAGAAAGTAATCTGGAACGATCAAAACATAAATTGGGAGAATTATTCGCTTGCGATTTTAAAATCACCATGGGATTATTTTGATCTGATTGATGATTTCTATAACTGGTTAACTCTTTTGGAGACAAAAAACATAAAGCTGCTCAATCCCATTGAAGTGGTAAGATGGAATTCGGATAAAAAATACCTGAAAGAGATCGAAGCCGCAGGGCTTAAAATTACGCCGAGTTACTTTATACAACGAAAGGAGAATATTGATCTCAGCCATTCCTTTGCACAGTTCGACACCAACAAGCTGATTGTAAAACCCTGTATAAGTGGTGGAGCAAAAAATACATTTAAAGTAACCACCGAAAATGTGGAAGAAATAAATGTGCAGCTAAACCAGCTTCTGCAGGAAGAAGATTTTATTGTACAGCCTTTTTTACCAGAAATATTAGAGAATGGAGAATGGTCTTTCATTTTCTTTAACGGCGTATATAGCCATTCATTGATAAAACAGGCTAAAGCTGGCGATTTCAGGGTACAGCCCGCACATGGCGGATCTGTTCATCCACAAAAGCCAAATGCTGAATTAATTGCCAAAGCACAACAATATGTTACCTCATTTGCAAAAAACTGCCTTTATGCAAGAGTAGATGGCACTATCGTTAATGGAAAATTTTATTAATGGAACTTGAGTTAATAGAGCCTTTCCTGTTTATGAATACAGAACCCGAAAATTATGAAAGGTATTATAAGGCACTTCAAGACCTCATATAAAAAGGATTAGAAACACAGTTATTTAGTAATTATAAGCTTCTTATTTTTAGCACAATGCAATACAACCGGAAATTTAAATTGGAATATATGCTTTAACTCATTAAAACAGGTAATCCACTCATTTTAAATACTTGCTCACCCATTTAGCCAAATTACAACACCTTCAATTCATAATTTTATTCTAAATAAATCAAGCTGATTTACAAATCATTAGAAATAAAATTATGAAAACAAGAACAAAAACTAAACAAACTTTAATTCTGATATTAATTTTTGTAAGTCTGGGAGTTGCCTGCAAAAAAGAAATCGCAACACAAGGACCACAAGGCGAAAAAGGAATAGCCGGGCCGGCCGGAAGCACAGTTTTAAGCGGAAATGGTGTACCTGCAGCGGCTACCGGAGTTATTGGCGATTTTTACCTGGATTTAGCAACAAGTAATTTTTATGGACCAAAAAAGGCTGATGGATGGGGAGTTGCATTTTTGTTAAAAGGCCAAACCGGAGCAACTGGTAATACAGGTGCGGTAGGAAACACCGGTGCACCTGGCAGTCAGATTATAAGTGGAACCGGAATTCCGGATGCGGTAACTGGTACAGTAGGAGATTATTTTTTAGATAAAACCAGTTATAACTTATACGGACCTAAAGTAGCCACTGGTTGGGGCACGGCATTATCTTTAAAAGGAACTGCAAATGTTATTTATTCAGGATGGAATGTTGCCAAGAATTTTAGGGATACAACTTCAGATAACACAGCTCTGAAGGCTGCAGATTTGCTGGCACCAGCATTAACCACAGCGGTAATTAATGGCGGTTTGGTACAGGTATATTTTAACTTTGGAGGTGGTGTTTATGCTTTACCTTATTCATCGTATGCCGGAGGAAAATTAAATACCATCAGCTATTTTCCCAGACTAGGGCATTTTATTATCACAAGGTTTACTGCTGATAACAGCAACAGCATTCCACTATCTACAGCTTTACAATACAGGTATGTAATTATTCCCGGTGGAACCGCGGTGGCACTGGCAAAAGATGAAGGCTTGAAGCTCACTGATTACGAAGCAGTAAAAAAGTTTTATGCAATAAAAGACTAAACATATTTTCACAAATTAATCTCTTCAAAAAAAAACTCCCGATTTTCATCGGGAGTTTCTTATTTATTTACTAGAAGAATCTTCTTCTTGCTTCGGTTCTTCTTTTTTCTTCTCACCTTTTTTATGGTTGATAGAAATCAGTTCGGTAGCTTTATCGTAATCAATTTCTAAAACATCTCCTTCGGTTAAATCACCTTTAAGGATTTCTTCAGCAATTGGATCTTCTAAATATTTCTGGATCGCTCTTTTTAAAGGGCGGGCACCAAAATTACTATCAAAACCTTTATCAGCGATATAATCTTTAGCGTTATCAGTTAAGGCAATTTCATAACCCAAGGTATGAACACGGCCGAATAATGCTTTTAATTCAATATCAATAATTCTAAAGATTTCATCTTTACCTAAACTATTAAATACAACTACATCATCAACACGGTTTAAGAACTCAGGTGCAAAAGCACGTTTTAATGCACTTTCAATTACACCACGACTGTGAGAATCTGCTTGATTTGTTTTTGCTGCTGTAGAGAAACCGACACCTTGTCCGAAATCTTTTAGCTGACGGGCACCAATGTTTGATGTCATAATGATGATTGTATTTCTAAAATCAACTTTACGTCCTAAACTATCAGTCAACTGGCCTTCATCCAAAACCTGCAATAAGATATTAAATACATCAGGGTGCGCTTTTTCAATCTCATCCAATAAGATTACGGCATAAGGTTTTCTTCTAACTTTTTCAGTTAACTGTCCACCTTCTTCATAGCCTACATATCCCGGAGGCGCTCCTACTAAACGTGAAACTGCAAATTTCTCCATGTATTCACTCATGTCGATCTGGATCAATGAATCATCACTATCGAACATGAAGCGGGCCAATTCTTTTGCCAATTCTGTTTTACCTACACCTGTTGGGCCTAAGAAAATGAATGATCCGATTGGTTTTTTAGGATCTTTCAATCCTGCTCTTGTACGTTGAATAGCTTTAGTCAATTTCTTGATCGCATCATCCTGACCGATAATTTTCTCCGCCACTTTATCGTACATATTCAACAGTTTTGCACTGTCTGTTTGGCCAACACGTTGTACCGGAATACCAGTCATCATCGAAACCACCTCGGCTACATTATCTTCTGATACTTCGTAACGTTTAGTTTTGGTTTCAGCTTCCCACTCAGCTTTGGCTTTATCTAATTCTTCAATTAAATTTTTCTCTGTATCGCGAAGTTTTGCAGCTTCTTCATATTTCTGACTGCGTACCACTTTGTTTTTCTCTAACTTAATATCTTCGATTTTCGCTTCGATATCAATAATATTCTGGGGAACATGAATATTGGTTAAGTGTACACGAGATCCGGCTTCATCTAAAGCATCAATAGCTTTATCTGGTAAGAAACGGTCTGAAATATAACGTGATGTTAAAGTAACACAAGCTAAAATTGCCTCGTCGGTATAAGTTACACCGTGGTGCTCTTCATACTTATCTTTAATACGGGTTAAAATTTCTACAGTTTCATCTGGTGTAGCAGGCTCTACCATCACTTTTTGGAAACGACGGTCTAAAGCACCATCCTTTTCAATATATTGACGGTATTCATCTAAAGTTGTGGCACCAATACATTGAATTTCGCCCCTTGCCAAAGCAGGTTTGAACATATTTGATGCATCTAAAGAGCCCGATGCACCACCAGCACCAACAATAGTGTGAATCTCATCAATAAACAAGATTACATCTGTCGATTTTTCAAGCTCGTTCATCACGGCTTTCATACGTTCTTCGAATTGGCCACGGTATTTTGTACCGGCCACTAACGATGCCAAATCTAAAGTAACTACACGTTTGCCAAAAAGCACACGCGAAACTTTACGTTGTACAATGCGTAAGGCCAAACCTTCAGCAATTGCAGATTTACCAACACCTGGCTCACCGATTAAAATCGGATTGTTCTTTTTTCTGCGGGATAAAATCTGTGATACACGCTCAATTTCTTTCTCGCGGCCAACAATCGGGTCTAAACGACCTTCTTCTGCAGCCTTTGTTAAATCACGACCAAAGTTATCTAAAACCGGTGTTTTAGATTTTATATCCGAAACCTTTTTAGGTGTACTAAAGCTTTCTTCTTCGCGATAATCATCGTCGCCTCCTGTAGAAGCACTGTTTGAGATATCATCTCTGAATCCATTTTTATTCACTTCAACCTCCTGTTTAAAAACATCGTAAGTAACACCATATTGTAATAAGATTTGAGAGGCAATGTTATCATCATCTCTTAAAACCGATAACAATAAATGTTCGGTGCCAATTAAATCGCTTTTAAATATTTTAGCTTCTAAGTAAGTAATCTTTAAAACTTTTTCTGCCTGTTTAGTTAATGGAATATTGCCTAAGTTTACTGTAACACTCGAAGTACCGCGAACGGCATCTTCAATTGAGCGGCGCAATTTACCGGTATCAACTCCTAACGATCGTAAAATTTTTATAGCCATACCATCGCCTTCGCGGATGAGGCCTAATAATAAATGCTCGGTTCCAATGTAATCATGCCCTAATCGGAGCGCTTCCTCCCTACTAAAAGAGATTACATCTTTAACCTGTGGTGAAAATTTTGCTTCCATAATACCTTTCTTAACAGCTACGTCCCTAAACTATAAAATAAATTATAAAAAGCGACTGTACCATTTCGTTTATTTTATCAACAATTGCGCCATACGGGTGGATAAAAGGCAGTATACATATCCACCAACCTAAAAATTACGGTAAGAATATCGTTTCGATAAAGATAAATTCCGCTATATCTATCTACGTAATAACTGTTTTACAGGTTTTAAAAGGTGCTTTTTAAATCGCTTACCTTATAAGTTATCATTTTGTCGGTTTATTGTAAGGATTTTTTCGATTTGAGTAACTGACAATTTGTTGCTTTTTACTAAAGCAATTTACAAGTTTTGACAGAAAAACAAAAAGAACGTGACATCATTTAACAAATTCTCCAGACAATTATCTCTACCCTTTCCCTTTGCAGCATTCGATACGATAAAATCTATACGGAATTAACTGTGCAAAGGTTGCTTTTGTTTTGAAACAGCGAAGGTTTCCGAAGACAATCTGTAAGCTTTTGGCATTGTTTTCCTCTTTAAGTAATCAAAGAAATAAAAGGCTGGCATTTTACAAGAATGAGTTTACTTAAATGGAATATTGCTTTAGGTATTATTAAATGCCGTATATATTAAATAAAGCTAAATTTTAAATCAAATAATCTTTCAGTTAAACCAATTTGCGTTAAATAAGAGCATAAATCTTTTTTATTATCTCATTATCAAAAACCCGTTGATGCTAACCTCCGTATATATGCACAATCTCAAATACCGGAATGGCGCCACTTTACAAAAAAGTTTTAATTGCAACCCTACTCTTCTTCGCATTTGCGGGTCGGATTGCGATTAGTGCCATGCCCATCCATAAAGTTTCGGTGGAAATTTCGAAAGTAAATGCTGATAAATCGGATACGGATCAAAATGATGATCAGTTGGAAGATAAAGTCAAATTAGAAGATCTGATGAAAACCGATTTTACAAAAATTGAATTTCTGAGTATTTTTTCTTCAAAAAGAAGATTGTTTTCTGGCAATTACAACCTTGTTAAGTGTTACCTCCAAACATTGGAATATCCTCCAAAATAGCTAAAAGCTTAATTTCACCAATGAGTTCCTGTTAATAGCGAACAACAAGCCTGAAAATTAAAATCGTCGGTAGAGTTGCTCTTCCGAATGAATAACGAGCCTTTTTATCTCGAAAAGGTTAATCGCATTGCGTTAACATATCCCTTTACTAATACTTTTCTTAATTAAACATTAAAACCATGATTAAAATCAAACATTTAATCTTAGTAGCATTGTTGGCTATTATGACCCCTATTTTATTTTCGGCCTGTAAAAAAGACCGCAATAACGATCCTCAGCAAGAGGTACTCACACCTGGCCCTGATGTTAACTTTTACGCCCTCACTGCCGATGGCAAACTGTTGTTGATCAATGCCAAAAATCCGAATTCAACAACTGCTTCAGTCACAATATCCGGTTTACAGAGTGGTGAAACCATTTTAGGAATTGATTTTCGCCCTGCAACAGGTCAGTTATATGGTGTAGGCAGTAGTAGCCGCATTTATGTAATCGATCAGAAAACAGGCGTTGCAAGATCTGTTGCTACGGCTCCTTTCACACCTGCAATAAGCGGAACTTCAGTAGGTTTCGATTTTAATCCTACTGTAGATAGAATCCGTTTGGTTACTTCATCTGGCCAGAATTTACGTTTAAACCCTGAAACTGGCACGGTGGCTGCAACCGATGGTGTGGTAAACGGTGTTACAAATGCCAAAGTATCATCAGTTGCTTATACTCAAAATAAGGCTGGCGCAAGCTCAACAGTTCTATTTGATATCGACATTGCGAATGATAAACTTCATAAACAAGATCCACCAAATGATGGGAAACTTGTTGAAGTAGGCAGCCTTGGTTTGGATGCTGAAGATATTGGCGGCTTTGACATTAATCCTGATGGAACTGCAGCACTTGCGGCTTTAAATGTAAGTGGTAAATCGGGTTTATACCTGATCGACCTTACTTCGGGCAAAGCTTCAAAAATCAGTAATGTAGACCAACAAATTACCGCCCTTGCTATACCTACAGAGCCTGTTGCCTATGCAGTATCAACCAATAACGAACTGCTTATATTTAATCCAAACGCTGCAACACCAACACTTGTGGTAAAAGCAATAACTGGCATACAAACAGGTGAAAGTATTTTAGGCATCGATATGCGCCCGGTTAACGGACAGCTTTATGCCGTAGGAAGTACAAGTAGAATTTACACTATTAATGCATCTTCGGGTGCGGCAGCCATGGTTGGAACAGGGCCGTTGGCTACTTTATTAACAGCTACACAAATTGGATTCGATTTTAACCCAATGGCCGACCGCATAAGGATTGTAGGTAACAATGGCCAAAATTTTAGAATTGTACCAACTGATGCTACTTTAATTGTTGATACACCTATTACATTAAGTACCGCAGCCATTTCTGGTGCTGCCTATACCAATAACTTTGCGGGTGCTTCATCTACAGCATTGTTTGATATTGATGCTACAACAGATCGCTTATACAAACAAGATCCACCTAATAGCGGAGCACTTGTTGATGTTGGTCCACTTGGTGTAAATATTGAAGCAAACAGTGGCTTTGATATTGGTGGTACAAGCGGCAATGCTTACGGTATATTTACTGTTGGCGGTGTGCAAAAACTTTATACCGTAAACCTAACTACAGGTGCTGCAACAGCTGGTGCTACCATTGCTACAGCCGTACGCGGTTTTACACTGGGATTGGGTTTATAAAACAACATAATCTGTTAAAAATTGTAAAAGCCTTTCAATCCTGAAAGGCTTTTTACATTAACTAATGTTTACGGTATCTACTAAGAATTAATCCGCACTTTAAAAGTATAAAATTTGCTTTCCGCTGTATAGGATAGTTCCTTTTTTGAAAAAAGTTTGATAATTACATTAAAACGGAATTAAAATACTATCATCTCCTATAAAAATAAAATAATTATCGAAGGATCTAATTATCATAGTTGACTATATGCTAATTGATGCCATTTCACCCTCGTTGATGCTTATTTTGCCCGGAACCGATCTTATTTTATCAGCTTCAGCCATATTTAGCACTAAATTGCCTTATTGAACATTAAATTCAGGGTGCTGCATTGATCGACCTCATTTTTTTGAAGCCAGATTTTTTTTGATGCGACTAAGCGTTTCTGGAGCGATTCCTAGATAAGAAGCGATCAGGTTTTGTGGTATCCGTTTAATAATTTCTGGATTTGAGGCCATAAGTAAGACGTATTTTTCTTCAGCACTGTGAGTAATGGAACTCATTAATCTACGTTCTTTAGTAACCAGGCTATTTTGGTAAAGTATTCGGAAATAACGATCCATAATTGGTGCAGCCACCGTTAAAGCATCATAATCATTTCTCGAAATCAAAAGCAGTTCCGATTCTTCTATTGCATCAATGTTAAACAATGCTGGTTCGCCAGTTAAGAAACTGTTAAAATCAGACAGCCACCATCCTTCCCATCCGAAAATACTCATATGCTCATCGCCCTTTTCATCTACATTATAAGTACGTAACAAGCCCTTCGCTACAAATGCCAGGTGCTTGCAAATATTTCCTGCCTGCAACAAATACTGTCGTTTCCTCAATCTTTTAGCTTCAAAAAAGGTTTGTATCACTTCCCGATCATGGTCAGTAAGCGAAACTTTTTCCTGGATATGGCTAAAAAGTACATCAATCATGTTGGAATTTATTTTAACTGCACACAAAGATAAATTTTCAGGTGGAAGAAAGCGGAGCAACTTCATTGATCTGAATCAAGCCTATTATTTGATCCAGGTCAAGTTATGTTAATTATAAGTGCCTTAATTTTGTGTAAAATTAAAATACCATGAATAAAATAGCATTAGTAGTTGGCGCAAGTGGCATAGCAGGAAGTAATTTAGCCGAAAGCCTGATTGCAAAAGGCTGGGAAACTTATGGCCTGGCCAGAACACCTAATCTGGAAATTGAAAACCCAAAGCCGGTTGCAGCAGATCTTTTAGACATTAACAGCCTTAAATCATCCTTATCTGAGATAAGGCCGACCCATATTTATATTACCACCTGGATGCGTAATGATACCGAAGCAGAAAACATACGGGTTAACAGTTTGATGATACGCAACCTGCTGGATGTATTATCCGAAAAAAAATCAGTTGAACATGTGGCATTGGTTACCGGGTTAAAACATTACTTAGGTCCGTTTGAAGCCTATGCCAAAGAAGGATTTTTACCCGAAACGCCATTAAGAGAGGAACATCCAAGGCTGGAAATGGAAAACTTTTATTATGCACAGGAAGATGAAGTATATGCAGCAGCAGAACGTGATGGTTTTACCTGGAGTATCCACCGGCCACATACGGTTATTGGTAAAGCTGTAGGCAATGCCATGAATCTTGGAACTACTTTAGCAGTATATGCATCAATATGTAAGGAAACCGGTCGTATTTTTAAATGGCCAGGTTCCGCAGCACAATGGAACGGACTTTCGGATGTAACTGATGCGAAAGTACTGGCAGAGCATTTAATTTGGGCATCAACAACCGATGCAGCCAGAAATGAAGCTTTTAATGTTGTTAATGGAGATGTATTCCGTTGGAGCAGATTATGGAAACAGATAGCAGCTTATTTTAATGTAAAATCTTCAGGATTTGAGGGCAACATTCAGCCTCTTGAACAAGAATTGGCTAATGATGCAGCTACCTGGCAACAGATTGCCAAAAAGTATAATCTGAAAGAAGATAATTTAAACCGACTGGCGTCGGCCTGGCATACAGACCTTGATTTGGGCAGGCCAATTGAAGTAATGACTGATATGGCTAAAAGCAGAAAACTTGGTTTTACCATATTTCAAGATACCGAGGAATCCTTTTTTCAATTATTCGAAAAATTACGTGCTTCGAAATTAATTCCTTAAAACAACCATTAATAAATTAAGGAGCGCCTGCAATTGTGTATGATTGCAGGCGCTTCTTTATTTGTGATAACATTTTACCTCTTCCATTTTTTACCCCTATCTTTGCACGATAATTCTATAATATGTCAGACGAGAAAATAATCTTTTCAATGGCCGGGGTAAATAAAATTTACCCTCCACAAAAACAGGTTTTAAAAAATATTTACCTTTCTTTCTTTTACGGTGCAAAAATTGGTGTTATCGGTCTAAACGGCTCGGGTAAATCATCTCTTTTAAAAATCATTGCAGGATTAGATAAATCCTATCAAGGTGAGGTTGTTTTCTCTCCAGGTTACTCGGTGGGTTATTTAGCACAAGAGCCGATTTTAGATCCTGAGAAAACAGTGCGCGAAGTGGTTGAAGAAGGTGTGGCAGAAGTAACTGCTATTTTAAAAGAATATGAAGAAGTAAACGAAGCTTTTGGCTTAGAAGAAAACTATTCTGATCCTGATGCCATGGATAAATTGATGGCCAGACAAGGTGAGCTTCAGGATAAAATTGATGCTTTAGGTGCCTGGGAAATCGATTCGAAATTGGAGAGGGCAATGGATGCTTTGCGTTGTCCGGATCCTGAAACCAAAATCGGTGTATTATCAGGTGGTGAACGCCGTCGGGTGGCCATGTGCCGTTTGTTGCTTCAACACCCTGATGTATTACTTTTGGATGAGCCTACCAACCACTTGGATGCTGAAAGTATTGATTGGTTAGAGCAATTTTTACAAAATTACGAAGGAACCGTTATTGCAGTAACCCACGATAGGTATTTCTTAGATAATGTAGCCGGATGGATTTTAGAATTAGACCGTGGCGAAGGTATTCCATGGAAAGGAAATTACAGCAGCTGGTTAGATCAGAAAGCGAAACGTTTATCTCAGGAAGAAAAGACAGAGAGCAAACGCCAAAAAACGTTGGAGCGTGAGCTAGAATGGGTACGTATGGCCCCTAAAGCACGTCATGCAAAATCTAAAGCCCGTTTAGCCAACTATGATAAATTAGCTTCAGAAGATGGCAGAGAAAGAGAAGACAAATTGGAGCTTTTTATCCCTGCCGGGCCGCGTTTGGGTAATGTAGTGATCGAAGCTACTAATGTTACCAAAACTTATGGTGATAAGGTATTGTTCGATAACTTAAATTTCTCACTTCCTCCCGCAGGTATTGTGGGCATTATTGGCCCCAACGGTGCTGGTAAAACTACTTTATTCCGTTTAATTACCGGACAGGAAGAAGCAGATGCTGGTACTTTCCGTGTTGGTGAAACTGTAGAATTGGGTTATGTAGATCAGATGCACAATGATTTGGATGCTGATAAAACCGTTTACGAAAACATTACCGATGGTTTGGATAATATTCAATTGGGTACTAAAGCTGTTAACGGGCGGGCATATGTATCAAAATTTAACTTTAACGGTGGCGATCAGCAAAAAAAGGTAGGAATACTATCTGGTGGTGAGCGCAACAGGGTGCACCTTGCCATTACACTTAAAAAGGGAGCAAACGTATTGCTGCTGGATGAGCCAACCAACGATATTGACGTAAATACTTTACGTGCATTGGAAGAAGCTTTAGAAAACTTTGGTGGTTGTGCTGTGGTGATCAGTCACGACAGGTGGTTCCTGGATCGGATCTGTACCCACATCCTGGCTTTTGAAGGCAACTCTGAAGTTTATTTCTTTGAAGGTAACTATTCAGATTATGAAGAAAACCGCAAAAAACGTTTGGGCGATGTTGCTCCAAAACGGATCAGATATAAAAAATTAGATTAAAGCAAAGTCCCGGCGAAAACCGGGACTTTTTTAGTTATTGCCCCAGGCGTAAACAACTAAAGCTGCAAAGCCTACCAATCTTAATAATTGGCGATAATTAACGTAAACAAAAAAGTGTTTGGTTTTAAGTTTTGGTTTAATCCCAAAATAAAAACTAAGCAACATGCAAACCATACTTAAGCTGAGTAAGACTGGAACATAATTAGCCGAAAAAAGCTGTGTTTCAAATCTGGTTGATTGATTAATTAAAACCAATAAAAGGAATAAAAACCCTAAACCAAGGGTGATCATTTCCATTTTTTTATTTGTTGTAATTTCTGCTTTATTCACCTTTTATGGATATCTTTTTAGAGCCATCGGTAAATGAATTGTTACATTTTTTTTTCATATCAACATCAAAACATCTTAGTTTATAATCAAAACATCTTAGTTTATAACCTAGTGTCTGTTCTTTAAAGCTTTTTTAATCGCAAGCTCCGTTACACCTTCCATGATTTTATAACCGGCAAGGTTGGGGTGAACACCATCAACGGTTAACTCAGCACGTTGTCCTTTTCGTTCATCAACCAAGGGTGTCCAATAATCCAAAACCGTATAATTTTTCTCTTTGGCATAGGCTACAATTCTTTCGTTTAAATCCACAATAAGATCTGCTGCCTTAATACTTTTATTCCAAGGATACTCGTAAACTGGCAAATATTTACAGAGCACAACTTTAATATGATGTAACCTTGCTAGTTCTGCCATCGACTTTACATTATCCATAATTTTATCAATGGTAACATGCCCCGTGTTGCCTGCAATATCATTACTACCTGCTAAAATAATTACCACTTTAGGTTTTAGGCTAATCACATCCTGCCGGAAACGGATCAATAGCTGTGGTGAAATCTGCCCACTTATTCCCCTATCCAAATAAGGCTTATTCTCGAAATATTCAGGGTCCTTTTGCTTCCAGAATTCGAAAATTGAGCTTCCTAAAAAAACAACTCTTTTTTCCTTTCTTGAGGGGGCAGGCAAAAGTTCATTCTCTTTTTGATATTTGGTTAAAGCTGCCCAATCATCGGCAAAATTTTCTTTTTTCTGCTTATTATTTAGCGAATCTGTTTTGGCATCCTGGGCAAATAATTTAGTTGTAGCGGTTAATAAAAGAAAGAGTATGATTTTTCTTTTCATGGGATATGGAATTGTACAGAAATGCTAAACTAATTATTTCTGGTTTAAAAAATCTCATTTCCATTTAAATTTACATCCGAACGGCCTTTTTTATTACCGAACTGGCTCAAATTATAGCTCAATGTAGCCTGTACAAAACGACTGATAAAACGTGTTCTATTTTCGGAAATGGAATTATTGCTGATACTGGTACTAAAAAGTGAACCCTGGTTAAATAAATCATTCGCCTGTATTGAGAAAACGAGCTTATTTCCTTTCAAAAAGGAGGTGTTTAATCCCATGTTCACCAGTAAAGGGTTTCCGGCATATAAACTATAACCAAAATTCAAACTCTTAGAGGCCGATGCATTAATTCTGAAACGTTTGCCTGGAATCCAGCTACCTCCCCCACTTAAGGCCAAAACTTGTACATTTTTAATGTTCTGGTTCATTACAGAATAGGTATTAGAGCTAAAACTATAAGAAATACTGCTGTTAAAAACATATTTCTTCTGATTTAAGTTAAACCTGAAACCGTTTGAAATATTAATTCCACTACTGCGGTTTAACACATTATCCGTATAAAAAACATTGCGGCTGTAAGCAATATCCCCGTTTAAGGATAAAGAAAGTTTATTATCCAACATCCTTTTATTAAATGAATAGTTACCACCCACATTGTAAATGCCATTCACGTTTTCGTATGTAGTTTGCTGTTTCAGGCTATTTAGGGTATCCCGCAGAAAAATGGTATTGCTCACTACACTATTAAAGGCAAAATTACCAGATAAACCTGCCATAATACTCAATCCTGATTTCAGGCTAAACCTGTTATAGCTCAAATCGGCAGTATGGCTCGAGGTGGCTTTTAAATCCGGGTTGCCAATAATAAGATTTTGCACATCATTATTGTTCCTGATGGGTTGAAGCTTATTAAAATCGGGCGAACTGGTGTAACCATTATAACCAAAACTCAAATTTCCGTTTTCTTTAATCTGATAACTTAAATTGGCAGATGGAGAAAAATTTAGCTGATAATTTTTTAGCTCCTGTCCGGTATTCTGATATTTACCAATAATGATACTTGGCGAAAAATTAAGTCCCAAATTATAACTGATCCGCTTTGCATTGGTATTGTAACCTATACTAAAATTCTGGTTAATAAAGTTCGATACGTAATCCTGCCCAAGCGAATCGACTACAAATTTATTTCCAAAGGGATTGGTTACCGTAGTAGTTTGCAAATTCTGACTTCTGCTGACTGAAAAACGATATGACATATTAATAAAACTATATCCTGTACTATCGCTTGCTTTTTTTAATGAATTGGAAAACTGAATGTTACCACCAAAATTAGCGTTTGAAGTGTTATTATCTACCAAGCGGTTTAAAAGCGAATCTTTAACCAAAATATTGGTGGTTTCATTATAATAGCGGATAATATCGTTGATGGTGCTGTTAGAACTGCCGCCGCTGGTACCAAAATTAAAACCTAAAGATAAAGATTGCTTATTGTTAGCCAATCGGCGCGACCAATTGATACTTCCGTTAACATTTGGATTGCTATTTTTTGAACCTGTGTTGGAAATGAGATCTTGTTTTATAAAACCTGTTTTATTTGATGTAGTAAGCGCATCATTTCTGGTATTTGCCAAAGCCCCGGCAAGTGATACATTGAAATAATTCTTTTTGGTAGCCCCATTTAAACCAAGGTTAATATTATTATTTAAAGAGTTTGAGCTGTTGGCACTCTCCCGCAAATCGTAAATGGTTCCTTGTGGGTTAAATGTTTCCAGATAATTACTTTGTATGGATTTATTTATGCCGCTGCTGAAATTATAACCTCCGTTGAGACTAAATTCTTTCGAGATTTTATCCCTGATATTGCCGTTAAGGCCACCATTGTTTAATTTGGCAAATTCGTTATTGGTAATTCCATAACGCCCACCAAAACCTATCTGTTTGGTTTTTTTCCAGATGCTTCCGTTGCCGCCTAAATTATGGGCATTATTTGTTGCCGAACTTACGTTTACCCCTCCAAACACGCCTTTATCCATTCCAGGTTTGGTTACTAGATTTAGCATTTTTTGTGGTGTACCCGTTTTAATTCCCGTAAAATTGGCTTCGTCGCCATAATCATCTATCACCTGGAGTTTAGCAATAATCTCTGCCGGCAATTGCCTGATGTAATCTTCAACATTGCTTGTAAAAAAATCTTCGCCATTAACCCGCAGCTTGGTCATTTTTTTTCCCATGGCAGTAACCGCACCTTTATCATCTACCTCAATGCCCTGAAGCTGTTTTAAAAGATCTTCTACTTTATCGTTTTCCCTAACCGTGTAGGCACCAGCATTGTATTCAATGGTATCTTTTTTGATTTTAATGGGATCTACCTTTACTTTAACTTCTACATCTTCCAACCGGATGGTTTCCATTTTAAGTATAATGGGTTCTAAAACCATGCTTTTTTTTGAAGATTCAATTTCATAAACAGAAGCAAAGGGCTTATAACCCAGCGCAGTAATACTAAGGTAGAATTTGTTGTGGCCAACTTTTGGGAATGTAAAATTACCCCTGGAGTCAGAATTAGACCGCAGGGTATCTTTATCGTTAATTAACCGGATACTAACACCCTCAATGGGCTTTTTTAAAGAATCGATTACATTGCCACTAATTTTAAACTGAGACTGAGCGAGAGCGTTAAAAGAGAGCGTGATCAGTATAAAAAATATTAAAAAGCATATATTATTGCTTTTTCTCATCCCTCGGACCTCTTTTATAAATTACTAAACCGTTTAAAAAATTACGCAAAATCTGATCGCCGCAAGGTTTAAAATTTTCATGATCTTCATTTCTAAAAATATCTCCCAATTCTGCCTTGGTTACTTTAAAACCAACCAAATCGCAAATGGTAATGATATCTTCTGTTTTTAGTGATAATGCTACTCTTAATTTTTTTAATATATCGTTGTTGCTCATGCTTTTTTAAATGATTGAATTGTTGAAGGATTGAGTGACTGATTGCGCTAATGTTAAGGTTGTAAAAGGTGTAAAAGACCCAATAAACCAATGATTAATGAACCAAACTAACTCGCAACTTCTAATTTAAGTTTTTTCCCTTTAATTTTTTCTCCGCTTAATGTTTTCAGCAATTTTTCGACTTTATTCCTTTTAACAGCCACATAACTGGTGATATCTTTAACCTCGATAAGGCCTAAATCCTCTTTTACCAAACTACCTTTTTGTAAAAATAAACCAACAATATCAATTTTGTTAATTTTATCTTTCTTACCGTGGGCCAGATATAAAGTTACCCAGTCACTCGCTTCGGGCAACTTATATTTATCTGATAAAATTTCTTCTTCAATATCATCAGGTAAATATTTATAGTTTTCTTCGGTGGTTAAAATGGCGTATGCTGTTCCTTTTGCATGCATACGTGCCGTTCTACCATTGCGGTGAATGTACGCATCCTCTGTATAAGGTAACTGGTAATGCACAATATGTTCTACTTCAGGTATATCTAAACCGCGAGCGGCGAGGTCTGTTGTAATTAAAATCCTATGGCTGCCATTTCTAAATTTTAGTAAAGCTTTTTCACGGTCGATTTGCTCCATGCCACCATGAAATACATCGTGCCCTAAACCATTATCGAAAAGTAAATCACTGATGCGGTCTACAGTTTCCCTATGGTTGCAGAAAACCAACGTATTTTTATCACCAATTTTACTTAACAACCTAAAAAGATAATCCAGTTTATCGGCTGCAGGCGCAGTAATTTTTTTAAGCTTTAAATCGGGTTTAGCTTCTATATTTTTTGAAAAATCGACTTCAACCGCAGCATTTAGTTTAACAAATGGAGGAATTTCTTCCATTTTGGTTGCTGAAGTTAGCATGCGCTGTGTTAACGAGTGCAAGGAACCAATGATATATGACATATCTTTCTCAAAGCCAAACTCGAGCGATTTATCGAATTCATCCAAAACCAAGGTTTCGATAAATGATTCATCAAAATTCTGATGTTCCAGATGGTAAGCTATCCTTCCGGGCGTTCCTATAAGTACGGCAGGAGGATGTGCAAGATTATTTTTTTCTATTCTTACAGCATGGCCACCATAACAGCAGTTTACTTTAAATGAAGTACCCATTTGTTTAAAAACCTGCTCAATTTGAAGCGCCAGTTCCCTTGAAGGAACTAAAACCAAAGCCTGAACACCTTTAACACCCATTTTTAGGTTGGAAAGTAAGGGCAATAAAAAGGCTAATGTTTTTCCTGAACCGGTGGGCGCAATCAATATTACATCTTTACCAGTTTTAGCTGCTTTTAAAGAAGATTCCTGCATCTCATTAAGTGCAGAAATATTTAGTTTTTTTAAGGCATTTTCTATCATTCCGCCATAAAGGTAATCATTTACATTTAGGGCAAAAAGAGACTAAAAATTATGGTTTGAAAAATCTGTTTCTGAGTTTACGAAGAGTAGAAAAATTTAATCTTTTATCCAAAAGCATTAACATGCTACCACGTTTAGACATTGAAGATTGTACTTTTTCATTAATAGCATCAACTGAAGATAAAATACTGTCAGCCAGTTCATCAGCAAATTTATTGGCCCTGCTATTTTGCAATAATTGAAGTTCTTGAATTAATTCTGCTCTCATAACTTAGAATTTTTAATGAATGTACAAATATTAACGGGCCGAATTATGATTTGTTTCATTAAATTATAATAGCATTCTAACTATTTTAACTAACTTGTTGATAACTAACTTTTTGTTAGCAAATAAACAACCTACACTTAACATATATTTAATTCATAGCACCTATTTTTATAAAAACCTGATTACCATTCGTTAACCTCAAAAAACACAACTGTATGACGTGGAAAAAATTTAGTGGTGAAATTATTCAATCTTCAATCCTCGAAGAAGTAGAAAATGCTATTATCAGAGAAAGTGAAAATGGATATAAGCTTAAAGTTTGCATCGGTACAGATTCGCAAGTAAAAGGCACTGTAACCGATTTTGCAACTGTAATTGTATTGTTAAGAGAACATCATGGTGGCTTTATGTACATCCATCAGGAAAAGAGCACTCAACAGGTAAGTATTAAAGAAAGAATGTTAATGGAAGTGCAAAAATCTATTGAAACTGCCTATTCTATCTGCGATTTGCTCGATATTTATGATGTGGCTTTAGAAGTCCATGCAGACATCAACACCAATCCATCATTTAAATCTAACAAAGCACTTAACGATGCCATGGGTTATATTTTAAGTATGGGATTCATTTTTAAAGCTAAACCAGAAGCTTTTGCCAGCTCTACGTGCGCTGATAAAATGGTACATTAGCGAAATGCTTTGAAAAATTCTCTGTCAGAATGCTAGAAATTTGTCAAAGATGATCATTTTAGGCAATAAGTTTGGGGTTAGAGGTCAGGAGCCAAAGGCCCTCATGTCAAATATCGACAAGAATCTGTAAGCAGGTTATTGATAGATTCCTGTGGCTTATAGACCTTCATTGCATTCCGATAGGGATGAATGATGTCTTTGTACCCAACTCCGTGATCTTTGCGCTTTTTCTTTGCATTCTTTGCGGTTAAATACAACAAAATAGCATCTTTGCTGTTGTATTCTCAAAATAAGGACTTGAAAACGTACAGACTAGAATTTACCCAAAAACTTCCAATTGATTTGGATGCTGCCTGGGATTTTTTTTCCTCGCCAATGAACCTGGCAGAAATTACACCCAAGGATATGACATTTGATGTTACCACGCCAAACATGCGCAACACTAAAATGTACCCTGGCCTGATTATCACCTATAAGGTTTCACCATTATTCGGGATTAAATTAAATTGGGTAACCGAAATTACGCATGTTAAAGATAAAGAATACTTTATAGATGAACAGCGTTTTGGCCCTTTTGCATTTTGGCATCACCAGCACCGTTTCGAAAAAGTAGATGGTGGCGTATTGATGCACGATACTTTACACTATAGTGTAGGTTGGGGACCCATTGGTTTAGTTGCGAATGCAATAATTGTTGAAAATAAAATAAACGAAATTTTTAAATTCCGTTATCAGAAAGTTGAAGAGTTATTTGGCAAGTTTTAGCTTTTATAAATTACCATTTTTTGGTAGAAATGGTTTCAGTTTTTTTGCTGGCTTTTTCTACCCTTTTAGCAGCTAAATATTTTTTAAAATCATCACCAAATTTCTCTATTTTGTTGTAGGCACTATTTACAATATCTTTCCATGCGCCTGCACTAAGTTTACCTGGCGTGCGCTCTAAAGGTGTGCCTATTTTTGTTGAGGCAACAAAATTTCCATAACGGTCGCGCTGGTATGGAATAAAAAACAAATCGGTTAACCAAAATCTATATTTTCCATTACGGGCTTCAAACACAAAATTATAGCTCACTTCTCCACTCGGATGGCCCACCACCAACACGGTCTTATCAACAATTATAGTTCCTTTAGCCAACACCGAAGAATCAGTGATGCTTTGCTGAACCATCGTTCTTTTATTGGCGAGGTTAATAAAAGATTTAGCCCTTTGAACAAGGGTATCTTTACTCAGCAATTGCGAATCGACAACTTTATAGTAAATAAACTTACCGTTATCATCTTTTATAAATTGTTTTTGCTGGGCAGAAAGATCAATTGAAAATGCAATAAAAAAAATAAGAATAATGTATTTCATCAGAATGGATTAATGGGCAAACAGCGTTTAAAGATATTAAAAAGCCGTCCGGGTTTTACCACAGGACGGCTTAATATTACAAATATATTTCCTTAAAAAGCATAAACAGCTGCTAATGAGAACTGACCAGCATTTGGTGCAGCAGCGCCACTTTTGTTATAAAAGGGTTTATCTCCACTATGATCTAATCTCACTTCTGGAATAAAAGTTAAACCACCTGATTTAATGTTGGCGGTAAAAGTTACAGCAGTATATTTTACTCCCTGAACCGGACCTGCATCTTTATACTTAAAATATTCGCCTCTTAAACCTAAAATTACACCATCTGCAACCGCATATTGAGGATAAAGTGCAGCACCTGCGTAACCGCCACCATCATTGTCAATATCATAGTTTGCGGCATTTAATCCCAACTTAAATTTTTCTGTAATTTGGTAAGAAGTTGTTAAATCTTCGATAGTACCATAACCACCTGCACCCGCACCAGATAACACGTTAAGATAAGCTGTCCAGCCTTCAACCGGAGCTACCATTAACTGGCCACCTACAGCAGATACACCACGGCTTGCGCTGTAAACATTCCAATCGTTAAATACCCCAGCCATTAAACTTACTTTATCAGAGAATTTATAAGTAGCCTTAATACCAGCATTTTGGAATGGACCATTTGTAAACAGATATGATGTAGAATAGTTAAAATTTCCAACCGGAGAAATCACTTCGTAACCAATAAACGTTCCCATATATCCGGCAGTCATTGAAAACTGATCAGTAAAATCATAATTCACATATAAATTTTGTATGTGAAATGATGAGCCTCCTGCAGCGGCATCCAGAATGGATTGAGTTTGACCTCTTGGCCCGAAAGAGAGCTCTCCAACAAATGAGGCTTTACCTGTTTTTTTCTTAAGCGCAATATCTATCATTCCCAGTGAAACCGAATTATGGTCTGACGCAAATGATGTGGTAATGTTTTTTGGGTTCTTCGCGAAATCATACTTAAAATAGGTATCAACCGACCCTGAAATCTCAAGTGGCGATGTGGTGGTTTCTTGTGCCATGGCACAGCTAGCGCTGGCCATTGCGAAAATAGCGGTTAAAAGTTTCTTCATGTTTGAGCTTGATTTGAGTTTAGATATTATATAATCCTTAAGAAATTGATTCTGTTAATGGACTGTTTCTTTCTACATAGATGGCTTTTTCTTCAACCAACAATGTACCTTGAGAGTATTTCTCATCATGTTGAGAAGCATCAAGTCCTAATTCTTCTTCTTCTTCAGAAACCCTGATCGGATTGATAAGGTTAACCAATTTGAAAATCACGAATGATACCACAAAACTGAACAAGATTACGATTACAGCACCTTTTAACTGAGTGATAAAGAAAGTTGGGTTACCGTAAAACAAGCCATCAGCACCAGCAGCATTCACTGTTTTGGTTGCAAAAACACCAGTTAACAACATACCAACAATACCTCCAACACCATGGCAAGGGAAAACATCCAAAGTATCATCCAAACTTGTTTTTTGTTTCCAAGAAACCACAAGGTTTGAGATTACCGCAGCAATGGCACCAATGAATATACTTGATGAAATACTTACAAAACCAGCACCAGGGGTAATGGCCACTAAACCAACTACCGCACCGATACAGAAACCTAAAACTGAAGGTTTTTTACCTCTTGCTACATCGAAAAACATCCATGATAAACCGGCAGCACCTGCAGCAGTGTTTGTAGTTAAAAATGCTGAAACAGCTAAACTACCTGCACTTAATGCCGAACCTGCATTAAAACCGAACCAACCGAACCATAGTAAACCAGTACCTATTAATACATATGGAATATTTGCTGGCGGAACTTCTTTATGCTCCAAGTGAGATTTTCTGCGTTTCAAAACCAATGCACCAGCTAAAGCAGCCATACCTGCAGAAATGTGAACTACTGTACCTCCTGCAAAGTCTAAAACACCCATTTTAAACAAGAAACCTTGTGGATGCCATGTCCAGTGGGCCAATGGCGAATAAACGAAGATTGCGAATAAAACAATAAATAAGATATACGAGGTAAAACGGATACGTTCTGCAACGGCACCAACCACTAAACCAGGTGTAATAATGGCAAACATTAATTGAAACACAGCAAATAAAGAAAGCGGAATAGTTAAATCTGCTCCACCTTGTAAATGTGGTGCTCCTGAGTTTACACCTTTAAAGAACAAAAATGTTGATGGATTTCCGATAAAACCGCCAATGGTATCACCAAAAGCTAAACTAAAACCAACAACTGTCCATAAAACCGTAATTACTCCAGCCGCTACAACACTTTTAATCATGGTAGACAATACATTTTTACGGTGAACCATACCACCATAGAAAAATGCAAGGCCTGGTGTCATTAAAAATACAAGCGCAGAAGCGATTAATATGAATGCGATATCTGGCCCACTATACTTGCCTTCGTCGAAATTTGGAAGAAGTGGAATAAATAGAGCGAAAATTGCGACGATCATTAATATCGCAAAGGGCGCAAACTGTTTAAAGGAGAATTTACTCATAGTTTTTAGCTTAATTTGTTAGTAGTGTTTAAATAATCGATTTTTTGGTTATTTATTTTTCTAAAAATACGACATAATGTAATTTTTACACCATAAAATTGAAATATTCTAATAAAAACAGATGATTTTTATAAAACAAAGCAAAAAAGACCTCCAAAAATAAAAATAATAAAAATTTAGACAGATTTCAATGCAACTTTTTAATAAAAACAAAATCACATATTAACCATGTTTTATATGATTTTACCTAAAATTTATAAAAAATTACCCTGAAAATGATTACAAAAAGAAAAAACCCATGAAATTTCATGAGTTTTTAAAATAATTATTATAAAATTTAATTTTTTAAGAAAAATATGCAGAACCTTGAATTACACCCCTTTTTTCGATTTCTTTATCCATATAGGTCTGAATTGCTGATTTATTAAGTCCCCAATTGGGTGCAATTAATAAATCCCAGTCAGAAATACCGAAAAGTCGCTGAATTACAATATCAGGCCGTAGAAGCGGAATCAACTCACAAAGTAAATCTGTATATTCTTCAAGAGAAAACAGTTTAAAGGGTTCTTTTTTGTACTTAGCACCCATGATAGATCCTTCTACCACATGAAGATGATGAAATTTAACAAACTTAATTTGAGGAAAACGGTTGATCTCATGAATATAGCCCCGCATCTGCTCTCTTGTTTCCCAGGGGAAGCCAAAAATGGTATGCACACACAAATCGAGTTTACTATCTTTCAATAGTTCTACAGCTGCAATAAATTCGCCATGACTGCAGCCTCTGTTTATCTGATCGAGGGTTTCATCATAGATAGATTCCATGCCCATTTCTAAATCGACATCAAAACGATCAGTATAGCTTTCTAATAAAGCTACTTTTTCTGCATCGATACAATCCGGACGTGTACCTACTGCAAAACCGACAATATCTTCGGTATTAATAGATAATGCTTCATCGTACATCATTTTTAAATAATGCACAGGCGCATAGGTATTGGTATTTGGCTGAAAATAAACGATATACTTATCAGCTCGATATGAAGTTTTAGCCCTTAACATGCCTTCGGCAAGCTGATCTTTGATATTAGGATTTTTACGGGAAGGCTCAGGTGTAAAAGAATCTACATTACAATATGTACATCCACCATAACCCTTGCTTCCATCACGGTTAGGACAGGTAAAGCCGCCATCTACAATAACCTTAAATACACGTTGCCCTTTATACTTCTCGCGTAAATGCGTTCCGTAATTTTTATAACCCTTTATCCCTGAATCTACTAGTGTTCCCATTATTTGCAAAAATACGGTTTTTGTTCGATACGCAGGGTTAGATTTGAGAGATAAGATGTAAGATTTGAGATTGGGCGTACAATTTGCGGCTGGTAACGATTAGTTCAATTAATTTTGAATTATGTTTTTCATTTATCAGGCTGCTTACCAAACATCTTTTCGAAATCTGCTTTGCTTTTTATGTAGGATAGATAATTTCTAGTATTATAATCATTTGTATAATTCTTAAATTCTGTCTCTGTTTTATAAGCAGGATTGCCAATGTCATCAACCAAACTATAAAAGCTATTCATTTTATCCGGAACTTCATAATAGATAATAGGTATTGGTTTCTGCTTAGTACCATAGGTAGCATCAGAAAGTTCATTTTTATTCACTGTTGCTATTATGCTAGCCCCATTTTGATCAACGTCATTGATGAATTGACCATACATTTGACTGGAAATTGAATTTCTGGAAAAAAAGTAATAAATACAACAATATTTACCTAATTGATCGGCGAAGAAAACTGATATACGTTTTTCAACATATGCGGTATTGTCATCTTTAGATAAGTCGAAATTTCCCTGTACTTCAAAATGAGTTTTTGTTGTTTTAAAGTTCTTCATTACCAGGTGCAGCGTATCACAATTATCTAAATATTTTTGCACATAGGGTTTTCCGTTATTTACTCTTGTATCGGGATTATCTATAATGTTAACAATCCACCTTCCTAAATATTTCCCGAAAAATAAACCTATACCTAATGCTACTATAGCACTATATTTTAAAATGTTTTTCATTTATCAGGCTGCTTGCCGAACATCTTTTCGAAATCTGCTTTGCTTTTTACTTAAGATAAGTAATTCCTTATATTGTAATTAGTCATATAAACTTAGAATTCAGCTTCGTTGCTATACTTAGATTTACCCTCGTCATCAATTGGGCTGTAAAAGCTATTCCTTTTATCGGGTACTTCATAATATAACCCCACCCATATTCTTTAACCACCTCATTTACCTTTCTCAAAACGTTCCTTAAATTCTTCTTTAGGCATGATGTACTTTAAGTACTGTTCAACATTGTATTTAAATTGATTTTCTGTAATATCAACATTCCATCCGTCCTCTGGACCTCGATTTCTACTTATCGAATCTGGTAGATCTTCTCTTACTCTAAAAACAGGTATTGGATTGTCGGGGGTACCATATTTAGGATCATCTAAATCATCTTTATTTATAGTTAACAATACAATTTTTTCTTTCATCACAGAACGAAAAGCAAGTCTTTTGTCCATTGGGAAGTTAAAAAATTTTATCACAAGAAATTTATTCATAGATGATTCCTTAAAGGTCAAATTGTAGATAGATTCTTTTGGAGCCAGAAGTGAAGAGGTATAGCTTGTTGTTTTTAGATTTAAAGATTTAGGGATAAATAGCCTGTACTCGGAACAGTTTTGTATATATTTTGACGTAGCCTTACTACTATTATTCAACTTATATTTAAAAAAATAGTTAACACCATAAATTATTAAAGGAAATATAACCAGTACGCCTATAGCCCAACCAATTGCTTGTGAGATTTGCTTATTCATTGTAAATTGAAAATATCATTTCTTTTCAAACCTCTCCTTAAATTCTTTTCTTGGCATTACATAAGTAAGGTACATATATACATTATAATCAAATTGTTCGGGAGCAGTATCTATGTTATAAACTTTACCACTATCTTTAACACCATAGCCAACTGTTGTAAGAGGACTATTTGCACCTCTTAAACTAAAACACATCAACGGCTTTTCTTTTGTGCCATAGTCTGGATTATTAAAATCATCTTTGTTTACTTTAAGCATTACAATAGAATCTCCAATATGAAACCAGAACAAATTGCTTAAATCAAACATGCCTATTCTTATATATTTTTTGTTTGGTGAAGAATAAATATCCTGATAATAATAATAATAGGATAGCTTACTATTGCTTCCTGTCATATTTTTTTTGACCAGCTCGGTTTCAATTTGTTCTTTTTTATATGGCTTTGTACCAAAAGTTATTTCATTTTTTGGCATTTTCAAACGCAATTCTATTTGATTTTGCATATAAGGCTTTATAAATGGCTCTACATTATTATTTTCTTCGACAAAATATTTGTTATAAACAAAGATTATTAATGGTAAGACTATCATAGCACCAATAATATAGCCCAAAGCTCCACCTATATTCTTTAACCATCTCATTTAACTTTCTCAAAGCGCTCCTCAAATTCCTCTTTCGGCATTACATAAGTAAGGTACATGTACACGTTATAATCGAATTGTTCTGGCGAGGTATCCTTATTAATCATCTTACCTTCATTCTTAGCCCCCCTTCCCGGAATGAGGATCGGCCCATTTGCCCCTCTTAAGCTAAAGCACATCAATGGTTTTTCTTTGGTACCGTATTTTGGATTGTTAAAGTCTTCTTTGTTTACTTTAAGCATAACGGTAGAATCACCGATGTCATTCCAAAAAAGCGTGGTCAAATCTACCATTCCAATCCTAATGTGCTTTTTGTAGAGTGGCGAATAAATATCTTGGTAACGATAATAGGATAACTTACTGTTGCTTCCTGTCATGTTTTTTCTAACCAACTTAGTTTCAATTTGTTCGCTTATAAAAGGGTTTTTATCAAACGGCATCTCACTAGTGTTAGGCATTTTAAACTTCAACTCTATAACATTTTCCATATAAGGCTTTATAAATGGCTCTACATTATCGTTTTCTTTGATAAAATATTTGTTATAAATAAAGATTATTAAAGGTAAGACTATCATAGCACCAATAATATAGCCTAAAGCCCCACCCATATTTTGTAACCATCTCATATCTTTAATTGATTGAAACTATATTAACACCTTGCTGTTTTGATTTATTTTGTTCTTGAGATTTCTTAAATGCTACCAAAACCCCATCAAAGAGTTTATCCTCCTCTTTATTTGCGGCACGTTCAATAAAAAAATTAACAAATGCCCCGGCTATACCCACGCCTATACCTACCCCCCACTTAGCCCATTTAAATTTGGGTTGAGACCTTGTGGCAATGTTTCCTGCTAAACGGGAGTTAGCTGCCCTGCGGGCAACAATCTCTGCCTGCTCTGTTGCTCCGTTTTGCGCCAAACGAGCTGCACGGGCTTCCTGTTGAGCGGCCTGCCTTTCAAAATGGGCAGCCTGCCTCTGCTGGCTCAATGCTTCAGCACTATTCTGGGCTTTTCTTAGTTCAAGCATTTCCTCGGTTGTGCCGGTTACAATACCCACAGGTTGATTAACGGCCTCCTGCTTCAATGCTCCTTCGGCATCACTTGCAAGTGTACGTTCGGGTAAGGAAGCATCGGGATCAACAATCGCACTAGCCAATACCTTTTGCTGGGTTTCCTGCGATTCATTTTCTCCTTTTATATAGAAGCCACCTCCTAATACTGTTGATAATATTGCTGCAGGCATGCTACCCAATGTAGTAACTCCAGTTATTATTCCCTGAAATAACTGACTCTTGTTATGTGTAAATACCTCTTCCGTATTATTTTTTGCGTATATACTTGCAATTTTAAGTGCAGTTACCGGATCGGGAACGATTGACACCATACCGCCTTGGCTGCAGCTCAATATAGAGGTTTGCAACAATGCATTTTTTTTATCTATATATACTGTTTTATGAAACAGCTGCCAGCTTCCTTGTTTGGTGGCATCGCAATCGTGAGAAACCATGTCTCCTGCCACTATACAGGTTGTTCCGGTAGCTACTATAACGGCTGCCACTATCAGTAATGCCGTACCACCAGAAGCCACTATTGCTGCACCTATGAGGATCCCTATGCCAATGCCAACCAGCATAGTGCCTAAACCCTGCCAGAATTTCATTGGATTTTTACATTTAAAGGCGTCCATTAACTTCCTATCGTCGATATTTAACAATTGATTATTTGCACTTTTATGCATTACTGTACTACCGTGTGCATGGGCAAGCTTTTGCGGACTGGGAACCATCATATTGGTACAAACAGTTAGCGTGGTTCTGGGTATGTATGATTTGCTCATAGCTCAATTCTTTTTAAGCGATAATCTAAAATAATTTCAACATTGTTTTTAACTTCTTCGGTTATCGTTAGATCTGCCTCTAAAATAATATTTTCATCTGTATCGTATATATAATTACTGATGATGCCATAATTATATTCAGAAAAACTATAACCAACCTGTGGCTTATAATTATCTTTATAAAATTTAGTAATCCCTTCTAAATCTACACTCTTCTTATCTAAAACGCCCACTTGTTTAACACTAATTGTACTTGCGGTTTTTTGCTTTATAAATGGAGCCAGGTTTAACAAAATCAGGTTATGCGGGAAGAGGTTAGATAAATAATTTTTTTCTGATGGAATAAAATTTTCCTTTCCTAAAAGGTATTTATCGAAAATCACATCATAAAAAATTCTTGATTCATAATCACTTAACAATAATGTATCATCATTAAGTTGATTTCCCATTAGTTCAGCAAATGAATTTATACTTTCTTTTTCTTCTTTACTCTGTAAAAAATTAAATTTTTCAGCTATCACCTTTTTGTATTCCTGCCAAGCCTCTAATGCTTTTGTTTTATCAGCAATAGCAGTCATCTTGCCTGTTTCTTCATTTGGCACAATATCAACCAACGACTTGATTTTATCCAATTCGCATATCAACTCAATTGCTGACTCAAGCTGCTTCGGATTAAACTGCAAAACATTCTCGACCAATTGAAAACCTAATGATTTTAGTTTTTCTCCTACAAAATTCTTTTGAATCAGGTATTCCTGTTTGGTCACGCCATGACTTACAATTATACCGTTCATTTTCATAATGAGTGTTTGTTCAACACGGTAACGGTATTGTTTTGATAACGACACATTAGTTCTTTCTTCAGTTCCATCAATATTGTCTGGCTGCGATACCTTAATCTGTTCATTATTATCTTCGTCATCAAAAAATTTAAATCTGCTCATATTAATTAATATCTACTTGACTACCTGTTATTGTTTGAACCCCAGTTGATGTTTGCGAAATGGTTGTTTTAGAATCAATCACAATGCCATTGCTCGCTTTCGAATCTATATTTTTCGTATCAATAGTTACTGCAGTGGTGGCATTTTTACCAATGTTAACAGCATCGCCTGGCTTCTCACCTGCATTTGCGTTAATCACCTGCGTACCCTGAATATTGATCACCTTACCAACAATATCAATCGTTCCATCCTTTTTCATCGTAATACTACTTAAACCCGTCTTAATTACTATGGTCTCAGCAGATTCTGCTGTAATCAATCCTGGCCCGTTTTCAATCTTCACAAAGTTTGCCGCATTTGTACCCAGGTTCAGTGCATGGTTTAGATCATCAAAACTTAAAGCGCTTCCCTTTCTTGAAGTCATGCCCTTAATGTTACTATTTTTAAATCCTTTACTATCTCCACTCTTTCCATGGTAAACACTGCCCATTACTACAGGCCTGGCTACATTACCTTCTTCAAATGCAATTACCACTTGGTCGCCTTTTTCAGGAATGACATGGAAACCCCTGTTTTTTCCGGTATCGCCACTACCTGCATTAGGGCTAACAACCCTTAACCATTCAGTAGGGTCGTTGGTTTGACATTCCCATTTAAATTTCACTTTAATCCGGCCCTGCCCTTGCGGATCATCGTTATCAACCACATCTGCCAGCTGCATATCCGAATGTGGTTTCTCATAATTTTTAACCATCAAACGCTCAGTTGTAGCTACTAAGCCTTCGAAAGTGTTGCTGTATTTGCCTGTTCCATCTATTTGGTGATTGATGGAGGTAATCAAAAACTTCCCTAGGCTCTCTGTTGCAAAAGCCAGCTCTTTCCTGATACTCATGGTTATTTCGGCAATGCTTCCTATACTGAGTAATGCATTATCGCCACCTGCATTTATCTTTAATAGTTCGCTAATATGTGCTTTTTCCTCATTTTCTACATGTCTTTTGATATCATTGCCATTATCAACCCGAATTAACGAAGGTTGATTAAAGGTTTTGCTGTACATCGAATTAGAGGCCTTAATGGCATGCGCCAGATCTGGATTTCCGTCAGCTTTACCACTACTTTCGCTCTGCAGCATTTCATCCTGCTTAGGATTATAGGCAAAACGCTTATATTTTATCGGCGAAACTTCCATGGCATATTGCAGGTTATGCACATCGCGACCATAAAAGAGCGCTATTTCTTTCTGATCGTCAGGCTTGCCAAAATTAAGCTGCCTGCCATCATAATAAAACCACTCATGGTATTCACCTGAAAGGCGGTTTAAGAATGCAAAATCACTCTCCCGGTATTGTATAAGGTAATCAATAGCCGCTTTTCTGGAAGCGTTGGTTACAATGGCCAGGTCGTTAACAGGTGTATCTTTGGTAGCGAGTTTTACAATAGTATCCAGGTCTTTATCGAGGTAAGAACCCAGATCCGGTCCGCGGTCGATTAATATAGTAGGGCTATAGCCACTTATAATTAAAACACCATGATAGCCATGGCTCTGCGAAAGCTCTACCTTGGTAACCAGGCCGGTAAAATATTGCAGGTTTTCTGGAGAGTGCCCAAAAGATGCAGTTAGGGTTTTGCCCACGAAATTGCGGCTGTCATCCAAGCTGATCAAACCTGGGGCACCCAATTGATCGTGGTTAAAATGAAGCTCAAAATAATGGTGCTGATTGAAAGATTGTAAAAGATTAAAAGAAGTAAAATGAGCTATTGCTGTATCTTCTATACTGATTTCTACGATAAGTTTGTTTTCCATAGTGTAGTGTATTCATATACTGTAATGGTAGCGTAATTGGCTACATTTTTTTATATATCGCAATTTTATAAAGACCAGGATAGAAGTGCACTTCAAATTGCTTTCCTGCTGCATTTCTTTTAGGTGAAGCCTCTATGGTTTTTTTATTGTAAGGATGTACTTCTATAGTGTTTTCTTTTTTTAGATAACCATTACCGATCATGGCATCGATATCGTTGGGCCGTACATGGATACATCCGTGTGATTCTGCCACCTGGAAGATTCTTCCTGAAGAAGTTGCAGCTTCATCAGGCGGGGTGGTATGGATAAAATCACCCATAACATATTCTTTTCCGTTCATTTTCCGATCGTTGTTCATATCCTTGAAATACTTTATGGAAACATGTCCAAAATCATTAAACAACCATTTGGTTGGGATGGGAGAATTGGGATAAAGATCGCGCTGGTATTTGAGCACTGCATTTGTAACTCCACGCTGATCATTTCTATATTTTCCCCATTGTGCATTTACATCAGTTAACTTTTTCCAGATACCCATATATTTCATCATTACGATGTTTCCACTTATCTTGATTTCGGTTCCCCAGGATATGCCTGACCACATGGCATAACGACCATAACTAACATGTTTTTCTATGCTTTTGATGACAAACCTGCCAGCGGTTGTAGAGGTTTGTGAATGACCATCGTCTCCCATTTTAACATTAGAAGGGCCGCCATGTGCATCATATTCTTTAATTTTTACGAGCGTATTCATTGTTGTTTATCTATATTTTAAAACCTCAACCATGGTAACCTGGGCAAGCTCAAGCTTTTCGCTGTTGTTAAAGGTTAACTTTATCGATGTATAGGCATTTAGATTTATCTCAACGGGAATCGGCTGTTCAGTTACGCCGATTGTAGGTTTTTCTTTTTTAATGTTCCCAAAATGACGTGTAAAATCACCTATACGTAATGAATCGCTAATAAATTTTGGCAGCAACAAGATAACTCCAGCACCTATATGGCTTGCATTGTTATTTTGATATGATTGAACGATGATATTTTGAGCATTTTTATTCTGTTCACCCTTATAAATACTGAGTGGTAATTTATTTGCGAACGATTTGTTTAATGATATGATACTGGATTCGTTAAATCTGCTTAAAGGAATCTTTGCCACTGAATCAGTATAGGAAAGAAATAGATCAGTGACATTTATTTTTCCTGCTATATGATTATCATTTGTTTTATGCTGTTTATGATCACCATTACAACCTACAAAACAGGCAGATAATGCATATATTAAAACAAAAAATATATTAAAACGGGAATATAACGGCATGATTTACATGTTAGAGGTTTAAAAATTGCAGGGAGAATAGCGATTGATGTTAAGCAGGAAGATTATTTAATCCAACACTTCTATTAAGCATTAGTAATAATCAAAGTTTTCGCTTTTCTTATAATGTTTGTACCGCGCATTCTAAAAAAGGAACTTCAAAATTATTTACATCACAGTAAAAAACGTTGACATAATAAATTAAAATGAAATCTTTGTCAGGAGAATTGTGTTCAGTTGTGAGAGCCATAATTTAAATCTAATTGTTGCGATGTAGTTAACAACTACAATTATCACAAACCAAATATCAGGCCAACAAAATAAAATATATTTAATTGTGGATTGTTAAAATCAGTAATTGGGCGAAAATCAGTTTAAATGATGCGCTAAGGAACAATACAACTAAGATTAAACTTTATCAACATGTGGAAAAGTTCAAAATATTGAGGATTAAAGTTTACATTTATGTCATACTAAAAAGTAAAATATTATACAATAATGTGATATTTAATTAAACGTTGAAGCCGTTTAATTGAAATAAGCCTGCACCATTTGGTACAATTTCAATTTATATACCCTGGGCTTAAAAAAGTTTTTTAGGCTTATAGGAAATTTAATCCATTCTCTTCTTTAGAAAAGCAAAGGCTGTGGTGCTTGGCAAGGTTAGTCCCGCCATTTGCTCATATGCCTTCAAGCATTAAGCACAGGCCGGTATCCGCAATGTCGGGTTTAGATTGAGCGTTTGCCGCACAAAACCGACTAACCTAAACCCGGTAGCAGCGGGCACACTTCTGATTTTTTCTATCAGGAGCGTAAAGCGGAAACGGGACTACCGCAACCAATTGAAACCGAACCCTGATTTTCAAAACCTAAAAAATGAGACTGGAGATAGTTGATTCACACCAAACCTTATACTCCTAAAAAACAAAAAACCCCACAAGGTTTTGAAACCTGCGAGGTTGATATAAAAAATATAAAGTTAATTAGGTTAATCTATTTGCTGCTCTTTCTTATTTATAAAAAAGTAAACCGGAACGCCAAGTAATACAATCAAAAGCCCAGGCCATGTATATTGTTGCTTATAAATTAAAAGCAATACACAAAAAGCTGCACCGATTAACAAATAAATAATTGGTGTAACCGGGTATAACCAGGTTTTATATGGCCGTTCTAAATCAGGTTGTTTTATCCTTAAATAAATTACGCCAAAAACGGTTATCATATAAAAGAGTACAATTACGAAAGAGATCATATCTAAAAGATTGCCGTACTGACCGCTTAAGCATAATGCCGATGCCCAGATTCCCTGCATCCAAAGTGATTTTTCAGGCACGCCATTTTTGTTATTTTTAAGTGCTGCTTTAAAAAACATCCCATCTTTTGCCATGGTTTGAAAAACCCTTGCACCAGCCAACACAATTCCGTTTACGCAACCGAAAGTAGAAATCATCACCAATAAGGCAATTACAATCGTTCCAATTCCGTTACCAAAAATTTGTTCAGAAGCTGCAACAGCAACACGGTCGTTAAGTGCAAAAGCGATACTATCTCTGTTTAAAGTGTTCAGATAAATAAAATTCACCAATAAATAAAGAATCATTACCGCCGAAGTACCTAAAACCATTGAGCGTACTACGTTTTTTCTTGGGTTTTCTATTTCTCCGGAAACAAATGTTACATTCTCCCAGGCAACGCTAGAGAATACAGATCCTACCATAGCAGCAGCAATTCCACCCATTATTGTCATTCCGGAAATAGATTCCCAACCAGATTTCAAAAAATTACCACTTGGATCTGTTTTGAGGTTACTGAATGCGCTCCAACCAAATTTCATATTATCTGCCCAAAAACTGTTTTTCACTAAGAGAAAGCCTAAAATTATTAAACCTATTAAAGCGATAATTTTCGATCCTGTAAAAATATTTTGCAACCACTTCCCACTTTCCACACCTTTAGTATTGATATAAGTTAAAAGCAGAATTACCCCTATGGCTACAATCTGTATCCAGGTAATTTTATATCCACCACTTTGAAAAATGGGAGCTGCATCATTTAAAGCAGGAATCAGATAGGCTGTAAATTTGCCAAATGCAACGGCAACTGCAGCTATGGTACCAGTTTGAATTACGGTAAAGAGACCCCAACCATAAAGAAATCCCATCATTTTACCGAAAATTTCTTTCAGGTAAGTGTATTGTCCGCCAGCTTTAGGAAACATAGAAGAAAGTTCTCCATAAGAAATCGCAGCTGCAACTGTCATTACCCCCGTGATAATCCAAACCACAATCAACCAGTAACCAGAGCCTAGGTTCCGCATGATATCGGCACTAACAATAAAGATCCCACTTCCGATCATTGAGCCCATTACCAGCATTGTGGCATCGAAAAGACTTAATTTTCTTTTAGAAGGTTCATCTTCTTTTTGAATTTCCATTTTAGTTTAAGTTTAGTTTGTGGCTAATTTATTTAAAAAAACGAAATTGTAAGGCATTTTTATGCCAGCAAATTTTTATTCACTTGTGTGGTGAAAATTTTATCACAAGAAAAATATTTTATTAACTTGCTAGATATAAGTGCATAGCTTAAAGCGAAGTGATTATGAAGGGTGAAACAATTGCCTTATTTAAACAGTTCACTAAATAAACAACAATCAACTAACCAAATATAAATCAATTATTAACTATGGATTTTTTACAAAACAATTTAATTTACTGTATTCCGGCACTGGGCCTTGTTGGAATTATAGTTATGATGGTTAAAAGTGCCTGGGTAAATAAGCAAGATGCCGGCGATAAAAACATGCAGGAGCTTGCCGGCTATATTGCTGATGGTGCAATGGCCTTTTTAAAAGCCGAATGGAGGGTATTGAGCATTTTTGCCGTTTTTACAGCAGCATTATTGGCTTATTCCGGAACAATTACCGAAATTAAAGGTGTACCGATGCATTCGAGCTGGATAATTTCCATATCTTTTATTATTGGAGCAGTATTTTCTGCAACCGCAGGTTATATCGGAATGAAATCTGCCACAAAAGCCAATGTAAGAACCACACAAGCGGCCAGAACCAGTTTAAAACAGGCATTAAAAGTTTCTTTTACCGGCGGTACGGTAATGGGCCTAGGCGTTGCCGGCCTTGCTGTTTTAGGCTTAGGTGGATTATTTATCGTTTTTTTACAGCTATTTCATGTTACCAGTGCCAATAGTGTAGAAATGAGAACCGCTATTGAAGTGTTAACAGGTTTCTCTTTAGGAGCCGAATCAATAGCCTTATTTGCGCGTGTTGGTGGTGGTATATATACTAAGGCTGCCGATGTTGGTGCCGATTTAGTGGGCAAAGTTGAAGCCGGAATTCCTGAAGATGATGTACGTAACCCTGCAACAATTGCCGATAACGTAGGCGATAATGTTGGTGATGTTGCTGGTATGGGTGCCGATTTATTCGGTTCGTATGTAGCCACAATTTTAGCCACAATGGTTTTAGGGCAAGAAATTACTGTAACAGATAAATTTGGCGGCATGTCGCCCATCTTATTGCCAATGGTAATTTGTGGATTGGGCATTTTATTTTCGATTATCGGAACCTGGTTTGTAACCATTAAAGATGAAAAATCGAATGTACAAACAGCTTTAAATTTAGGCAACTGGTCATCAATCCTGATTACTGCAATAGCTTCCTTTTTTATTGTAAAATGGATGTTGCCAGAAACACTTAATCTCCGCGGATATGAGTTTTCGAGCATAAATGTATTTTATGCCATTATTGTTGGTTTAGTAGTGGGTACGATTATGAGCATTGTTACCGAATATTTTACTGCAATGGGCAAAGGGCCTGTAAATTCCATTATCCAACAATCTTCAACAGGGCATGCTACAAATATTATTGCAGGTTTGGCTGTTGGAATGAAATCGACAGTTATCCCAATTCTGGTTTTGGCAGGCGGTATCATGTTATCATACCATTTTGCCGGTTTATATGGAGTTGCCATCGCCGCAGCAGGAATGATGGCCACAACAGCCATGCAATTGGCCATTGATGCTTTCGGACCCATTGCGGATAATGCAGGTGGTATTGCCGAAATGAGTCAGTTACCGCCAGAAGTTCGCGAACGTACCGATAATTTAGATGCTGTGGGCAATACAACAGCTGCTACCGGAAAAGGATTTGCCATCGCATCTGCTGCATTAACTTCACTGGCCTTATTTGCCGCCTTTGTGGGCATTGCCGGTATTACCGCAATAGATATCTATAAAGCACCTGTTTTGGCTGGTTTATTTGTTGGAGGGATGATTCCTTTCATTTTTTCTGCCCTTTGTATCCAGGCTGTTGGAAAAGCTGCCATGGATATGGTTCAGGAAGTTCGCCGCCAGTTTAGGGAAATTCCAGGCATTATGGAGTATAAAGCGAAACCTGAGTATGAAAAGTGTGTGGCCATATCAACCAAAGCATCTATCCGCGAAATGATGATGCCAGGTGCAATTGCTTTAATCACCCCTATTATTATCGGTTTTACTTTTGGCCCTGAAGTTTTAGGCGGTTTATTGGCAGGTGTAACTGTTACAGGCGTGTTGATGGGTATCTTCCAAAGCAATGCAGGCGGTGCATGGGACAACGCTAAAAAATCTTTCGAGCAAGGTGTAATGATTAATGGAGAAATGCACTATAAAAAATCAGAGCCACACAAGGCTTCTGTAACCGGAGATACAGTTGGCGACCCTTTTAAAGATACTTCGGGGCCTTCAATGAACATTTTGATCAAATTAATGTCTATCGTTTCACTAGTTATTGCTCCATACATCGCAGTTAAGGCAATTGCAAGCGATCATAAACAAGAAGTTCGCAAAGAAATCCGGATTGAACAAAAAACCGATGCTTTGGGCAACCTAAAAACCGACACTTTATTAAATACAACCGATACTTTAAGCCGTTAGTTGTAAAATCATAGATATAATAATAGTAAAAGGGATTTTTAACCAAAATCCCTTTTACTTTTCCGTAATTTTTAATTACGTTTGGAGCTGAATTAATCTAAACAAAAACTATAATATGGGTTTATTTACTAAAAAGCCAATGCATCTATTGCTTGAAGAAGCAGGTGATTCAGGCAAAGGCTTAAAGCGTACACTTAGTGCAGGAGCATTAGTAGCTCTGGGTGTTGGCGCAATCATTGGTGCTGGTCTATTTGTGCGTACTGCAGCTGCAGCCGCCCAAAATGCAGGTCCTTCGGTTACAATCGGATTCATAATAGCGGCAATAGGCTGTGCCTTAGCTGGATTATGCTATGCTGAATTATCATCTTCAATTCCAATTTCAGGTAGTGCATATACTTATACTTATGCTACAATGGGCGAGTTGATGGCATGGGTAATTGGTTGGGATTTAGTATTGGAGTATGCAGTTGGAGCAGCAACAGTAGGTATTGCATGGAGTGAATATTTAAATAAACTTTTGGTAGAGGTATTGCATATGTCTCCCATACCCTACGAATGGTGTCACTCCCCTTTTCAGTCGCATCCTGATGGTACCGTTAACGGTATTCTAAATCTTCCGGCTTTATTTATTGTAGGCTTGCTAAGTTTACTTTTAATTAAAGGAACTTCAGAATCTGCTTTTGTAAACGGTATTATCGTAATCACTAAAGTAGGTATCGTAATTTTAATTATTGTTTTAGGTTGGGGCTTTATTCACGAAGCCAACCACCATCCATACATTCCAGAGGCTACAACTTATGTAGATCACGCAGGTATCAGCCATAGTTTTGGTGGTTTCTGGGGAGTTATTGGTGCAGCCGGAACAGTATTTTTCGCCTTCATTGGTTTCGACGCCGTAAGTACCGCAGCTCAGGAAACTAAAAACCCTAAAACAGCTATGCCAATTGGTATTTTAGGTTCATTAGCAGTTTGTACAGTATTATATATCTTATTTGCACACGTTTTAACAGGTATTGCTCCGGTAGAATTTTTCAGAACAAAAGGTGGCGAAGCTTCAGTTGTTGCTGCAATAAGTGAATATATGACTGGTTATAGCTGGTTATCTAAATTGGTAACTGTAGCTATTTTAGCAGGTTTCTCTTCTGTAATCCTGGTGATGTTATTAGGCCAAAGCCGCGTATTTTATTCGATGAGTAAAGATGGTTTATTACCTAAAATGTTTAGCGATCTTCACCCTAAATTTAAAACACCTTTTAAAGCCAACCTTGTTATTTTGGTAATTGTGGGTTTATTTGCCGCATTTATTCCTGGTGATGTTGTTGGTGATATGACCAGTATTGGTACTTTATTTGCCTTTATGCTGGTTTGTGTTGCGGTAATCATCTTAAGAAAAACAGATCCGGATCTTCCACGTCAGTTTAGAACTCCTTGGGTACCTATAATTCCAATTCTTGGTGTTGCTGCCTGCGGTTTAATGATACTTGGCTTAGGTTGGACCAACTGGTTAAGGTTATTTGGCTGGTTAGCTTTAGGTTTCATTATTTATTTTGGATACAGCAGAAAAAATTCTCATTTGAGAGACGTAAAATAAAAATTTTCTAAAAAATTATAAGCCCCGATGAAAGTCGGGGCTTTTTTTATGTTAAATAATTGTTAATAAAACTACCTTTGCAAAAAATCGATAACATGAACCGCCATTTTGCCAGATATAAAAAGGTATATTTTCTGATCGTTGCATTCCTGCCGCTGTTTTCGTCAATAAGTTACGGCCAAAGAACAATTAACGATGTAATGGATTCTACAACAGTTAACCATTTGCTCATTATATCAAAAAAATACGGCTCATTATCTTTCAGCGGATATTTACAACCGCAATTTCAGGTTGCTCAATCAAACGGTACGCAGGCAGAATATCAGGGTGGAAATTTTGGAGAGTTTACCAATAACCGATTTAGACTGAGAAGGGGCCGCCTCAGGGCTGATTATATGATGTTAACTGATGATGGCAGTCCTTCTACTTATTTTGTACTCCAGTTTGATGGAACTGAACAAGGGGTTGCCATTCGGGATTTTTGGGGACGTTATTATGAGAATGAATGGAAAATTTTAGCGGTAACTTTAGGCCTTTCCGGTCGTCCTTTTGGTAACGAGCTTCAGCTGTCATCTTCCGTTAGGGAAGCACCAGAACGTGGCCGGATGTCGCAGATTTTAATGAAAACTGAACGTGATCTTGGTGTAACGTTTAGTTTAAATCCCCGTTGGAAGGATGCCAGGCTTAAAAATTTCGTATTTGATTTCGGTATTTACAATGGGCAGGGCCTCGCAGGTACAGGAGAATTTGATAACAGCAAAGATTTTATCTTTAGGTTAAGCCATAAAACCTATGCATTTAACACTTTTACCGTAGCTGGTGGTATAAGTACCCTACAAGGTGGATTAAACCACCGCTTGCCTGTAAGTTATAAAATTAACCAAATAAACGATCAATGGAGAATGGTGAAAGATTCGTCGGTTAATACCGTTAATAAAGTTGCCCCACGAAGATATTATGGTGCCGACATCCAATTGGCCACTAAAACCAAAAGCTGGAAATCGGAATTAAGAGCAGAGGTGGTATCTGGATTACAAACGGGTACTTCAACAACATCAACTACACCTGGCTCTTATCCTGTGGACAATAAATCGATTGCTTTGCCGTACTATACCAGAACCTTTAATGGTGCTTACCTTACTTTTGTGCAAACCCTTAACAGTACCGATAATCAAATTATTTTAAAATACGATTGGTACGATCCGAATTCGAAAGTAAAAGGACTCGATATTTCAAGCGATCGCGGCCTATCTCCTGCTGATGTGCGTTTTGATACTTTTGGTTTTGGCTTTCTGCATCATTTTAATCCACATTTTAAAGCTGTTCTATATTACGATATCATTAAAAACGAATCGACCAAAATAGAAGGCTATACCGCTGATAGAAAAGACAATGTGCTCACTTTAAGAACACAGTTCTATTTCTAATAAATACTTACACAATTGAGGAATTGAAACAAATTCCGCTACCTTTGCTTAAAATTGCTCCGCTATGAAATTCGATTTTATGACGTTCAACTTAAGCCAGATCCTATCTACTACGATGGTACTTTTTGCTATTATAGATATTTTAGGAGCCATTCCTGTGGTAATCGAATTGCGCAGAAAAGCAGGTCATATCGAATCAGAAAAAGCATCACTTGTGGCTACAGGCTTAATGATCCTCTTCTTATTTGTTGGCGAATCTTTATTAAAGGTAATTGGATTAGATGTAGAATCTTTCGCCATTGCAGGTTCGTTCGTGATCTTTTTTATTGCCATGGAAATGGTTTTGGGTCTTACCATTTTCAAGGAAGAGGCTCCAGAAACGGTGTCTATTGTTCCATTGGCTTTTCCACTAATTGCAGGAGCTGGTACAATGACCACGCTACTTTCGCTAAAAACAGAATACCATACGCAGAATATATTGGTGGGTATAATTCTTAATATGTTGTTTGTATATTTTGTATTGAAAAATACCAACAGGCTGGAAAAGCTTTTCGGCAAATCTGGATTAAATATTCTACGTAAAGCCTTTGGCGTAATTTTATTGGCTATCGCGATTAAGTTGTTTAGAAATAATACAGGGCTTTAGGATTATTCAAAGATTCGTCATCCTGAGCTGTAACGCAGCGGAAAGCTACGCAGTAAATTTATTTCGGGGTCTATCTTGCAGAAAAGATGCTGAAATTTAGCATTACGATCGAGGGAAATAACGTTTAAAATGACAATCCCTCAATCAATCTGTAACAATAATTCCGTATATTGATCTAACAATAAAGCTTATATTATGAACAGCTTTGAAGAATATACCTTAATTATTGGAGCCATTGCCCTTTTAATAGAAGCAGTGAAATACTTCAAAAAGAATTTCAAATCCTGGTTTGAACATACTTAGCGGCTCTAAAACGATCGTCATGCTGAATTTATTTCAGCATCTATATTGTAAGACCCTGAAATAAATTTGGGGTGACGAACCGAGTGATTAATCCTGGCTTTTCTTAATTAACCTGGCTACAAACATTGTATCAGCATTTTTTTCATAGCCTTTAATCAATTCCATTTCTTCCAATTCTAAAGGCAAGGTATCGATCATATGCTGTACAACTGCTTCGTTTTCGGCCTCGAAGGCAGAACAGGTAATATAAATTAAAGGCTTGCCCGGTTTTAAGTATTTCACAATGTTTTGTACAATACCTTTCTGAATGGCAGCAAACTGATTGATTTTACGTTCTTCGAAGAAACTGAGCATTTCTGGCGTTCTACCCCAGGTACCTGAGCCGGTGCAAGGGGCATCTAAAATGATCCCGTCAAACTGATAATGGTGCAACACCTGATCGTTATTTTGTAAAAGATCCAATTCTTTTTTATGGTATTTTTTAATTCCCGCAAGGCGAAAACGCTCATCGAGGTTCAAAAGTACACTTTCACGCAAATCAGAAACCAAAAGCTCAATTACTGGTTCAAAACTATGGAGAAGTAAGGTTTTACCGCCTGATGCTGCGCAGCAATCCCACCATTTATCCCATTTATTTGGTTTAAAATATTCGCCGGTATGTTGTGAAGATAAATCCTGAACCTGGTAACTCCCCTCTTTTAAAACAGTTTCTAATTTAGTTCCATTGGGTAAAGCCAGGGCAGTTTCGGAAATCGCTTTAACAGTAATATTCTCATTTTCCAGCTTAGTAATAACCTCTGCAGCATCTACAGCTGCCACCCTGATAAAAAGATCAGGTTGTTTAAAAAAGGAGGTAAAAAATGCTTCTTTGTCAACATCTCCCGAAAGTGCTGTAGAGAAAGGATAAACCTGTTCCAGCTCAAAATCTGGATATTTGCTTTTAATCAGGGTTAATTTCTGCCCAAGAGGTAATGTAATATGTTCTTTTAACTGAAGCAGATTCTTCTCAACAATCAGGCTAAGGGTATCATGACATAAGAAATCGGCAATACTTAGCCGCACTTCCTGCGGAAGGGTTGATAAAGCCTTCCCAAGCCTGAAAAAACTATAAATATGACGGGTTGCCCATCTCCTATCTGATGAACCCATCTGTTTATGCTGTTTAAAATAAGCAGGCAAAAAGCGATGCAAGGGAAAACTGCCATCGTAATTATTTAAAATCTGTTCAAAGGCTCTTAACTGATGGTCTGCTCTCATGCAATAATTAAATGGAAGAAATGTAGATTATTCAACTGGGTTTAGCGCGAAGTTTTTAAACTTCAGTAATATTAAACTTGTGTTAATATAACCTAATTTTTCATCATGAATAAATGAAAAATTATTATGTAGTCCTTTATATTTATCTTTTACGATATAGTCTTTATATACTTCTCCATGGTTCACCAAAAGCTTAGCAAAATAATAGCCGATATCGAAACCTTTAAAAGCATATTCACCAGGTTCGAAACCATATTTATACCGATATTTTTTGATAAAAGTAACTACGGCACTGCTTTTATAATCTATTTTGTAAGATGAACTTATAATGGTATTTAAATTTTGCAATTTATCAGTAGGATAATTCAGTTTCACCCAATTTGGATGTCCAAATAAATTGATATTATATCCTCCTGTTGGCAGATTTTTTAATTTATAAAGTTTTTCGATAGTGGGCAGCACAAAAGCGCGGTCGGATGATGTAACCACAACTACATATTGCTTGCCTTTAATCATTTTCGTTTCAAAGGTATAAGCTGAGGCATATTCCTGCACCACAAACTTTGTACTGTTTTTAAAATAATTTCTTACCGGGGCTGCAAACTGTTCATCTTCTGATTTTTTAGGGTTAATTATCACCACTATAGTATTGGCTGGATTAAAACTTTTAGCAATGTAAGAGGCTACTTTCTTGCCATGCAAACCAATATTATTTACAATTGAAACCAGGTTGGGATTATTAAATTCAGTAGGTTCAGTAGCGGCTAAAGGCGATACGATAAGTGCATTATTTTCTTTTGAGTAGGTAGAAATAAATTTTAAACCCTCAGGAAAAACGGGGCCGATAATGATATTGCTCTCTTTAAACCTTTCGTTTTTGTACAGTGTAGAAATATGAGCGTTATCATCCTGGGTATCGAAAACATTCAACTTAAAATTTAAGCCCTGGGCAGCTGCAGAATCAAGCCCTAATTTAAAGCCCTGATAAAAATCGATAGGCATTGCATATTTCTCAATATCAGCTTTTGTAGCGGTTTTTAAATTCAGTTCATCGAGCTTAAAAGGAACAAGTAAGGAAACACTTGCCTGCGAAAACTTTTTGATCGGCTTTTTATCGGCAGGCCTTTCTTTTTCTTCAGGTTTTTTAGTTTCTGGTTTGGGAGTCCTAATCTTAGGTGAACAAGCACTTAAAATTACAGTAAACAAAATTGGCAACCAATAAACCTTTTTAAAATTCATACCTATCATTTTTAACAAAATATGCTAGCAAAGTTTATTCCACCTTGCTAGCATTACATTTATTTTATGCAGTTTAGACTGAAATTCCAAACTGAAAACTCACCATTAAATTATTCCCACTCGATTGTTGCAGGTGGTTTAGAGCTGATATCGTACACTACTCTATTAATTCCTTTCACTTTATTAATGATTTCATTAGAGATTTTAGCCAATACCGGATAAGGCAAATGGCACCAATCAGCAGTCATACCATCAAGTGATTCTACTGCTCTTAAAGCAATTACATTTTCGTAAGTACGTTCATCGCCCATTACGCCTACTGATCGTACCGGTAAAAAGATTGCACCGGCCTGCCATACCTGATCGTAGAGACCTGCTTCTTTTAAGTTATCGATATAAATTTTATCGGCATCTTGTAGAATAGCCACTTTTTCGGGCGTTACCTCTCCAATAATGCGGATGCCTAAACCGGGACCAGGAAACGGGTGACGGCCTAAAATAAATGATTCTAAACCTAGAGTGGTACCTACTCTTCTTACTTCATCTTTAAATAAAGTTTTAAGCGGCTCTACAACCTTAAGTTTCATAAAATCTGGCAAACCACCTACATTATGGTGTGATTTAATGGTAGCCGACGGACCTTTAACCGAAACAGATTCGATAATATCAGGATAGATTGTACCTTGCGCCAACCACTTTACATCTTGAATCAGATGAGATTCTTCATCGAAAACCTCAATAAATACCCGGCCGATAATTTTACGTTTTGTTTCAGGATCTTCTACGCCAGCCAACTGACTTAAGAATTTATCCTTCGCATCAACACCCTTAATGTTTAAACCAAAATCTTTGTACTGTTCTAAAACACTTTCGTATTCGTTTTTACGCAATAAACCATTATCTACAAATATACAGTGAAGGTTTGTGCCGATGGCTTTATGCAAAAGTACCGCTGCAACACTACTGTCTACACCGCCTGAAAGCGCTAAAACAACTTTGTCGTTACCTACTGTAGCTTTAATATCAGCAATTGTAGTTTCAACAAAAGCAGCAGAAGTCCAATCCTGGCTACATCCACAGATATCTACCAAAAAGTTTTCCAAAAGGATTTTTCCATCTGTACTGTGTGTTACTTCAGGGTGAAACTGGATGGCATAAGTATCAGAATCTTTAATATGGTAAGCTGCTACTTTAACGCTATCTGTACTGGCAATCAGCTCAAAATTCTCAGGGATATCGGTAATGGTATCGCCATGACTCATCCATACCTGCGAATCGATATTGATACCTTTAAATAATTTATTCTCCTGGTTTACGAAATTCAAATTTGCACGGCCATATTCGCGGGTTGAAGAGGCCTGTACATCGCCACCTGAATGTTGGGCAATGTATTGTGCACCATAACAAACAGCCAATAATGGATATTTTAAGTGGTACTTAGCTAATTCGATTTGAGGAGCATCTTCCTGGCGAACAGAATAAGGACTACCCGAAAATATAACCCCTTTTACATCAGGCGTAATTTCAGGAAGATTGTTATATGGATATATTTCACAGTAAATATTTAGTTCGCGAACCCTACGAGCGATGAGTTGTGTAAATTGCGAACCAAAATCGACGATAATGATTTTTTCTTGCATCCGCAAAGGTAGCAATTAGATACGAGATTTGAGAGGGGAGATTTGAGATTTTTAGAGGAAAAGCTAAGAGATTAGCGCATGGAGCCTGGCGGTAATTAAACGTAAAAAATAAATCAACTACAGTTTGAATTGAACAATTGGCGTTTAGCTCCAGTTAATCAATTTAAGCAGTTAAACCGATTAACCAAATACCAATAGTAAATGAAACAACGAAACCTCTACGATTTCATCAAAACGACTTCAACCCCAAATTTCCTTAAAAAATCCACACCTTCATCACTTGGCAAACTTTTGTAAGCTGCGTACGATTTCGAATAGTACACGAGTTTAATTCCGGAAGACAAAATTAACCGTGCACAGGCAATACAAGGCGACAAAGTGGTGTATAAAGTACAACCTTCTATCTTCGATCCATTTTTTGAGGCATAAAGGATAGCATTTTCCTCAGCGTGTAAGGCTAAGGAACAACTTCCTTTACTGTCTCTGGCGCAGCCATGCTCTGGCCATTCCTCATCGCAGTTATGCGTACCTGCTGGCGGCCCATTATAGCCGATGGAAATAATGCGGGTATCTTTCGTTAAAACGGCACCTACATGTGCACGCACACAATGTGAGCGGGCAGCCAAATCGGTGGCTAGGTTCATAAAGATGGTATCGAAGCTTGGTTTATCTGTCATGTATAAAATCAAAAAAGCCACAGCAATTGAATCGCTGTGGCTGCAAAATTAGTTTATTATAAATTAATGTCCGCCAGAAAGTTTCTTATCGAAAGATATTCCCTGTGATCTTAAAATACCACTTACTTTCCAGGCATAAAAAGCCAGGTAAGAGAAACAAATTATACCCACAACATAACTGTATTGGATACCTGTAAATTCAGATACAGCACCCTGTGCCCAACTGATAATACCACCGCCCATAATCATCATAATTAGAAAACTACTGCCCTGACTGGTATGTTTGCCCAATCCGCTTACGGCTAAAGTAAAAATACAAGGCCATAAGGTGCTGCAAAACAAACCTACACTGGTAATTGCGTAAACACTTGTCATCCCAGTGGTAAACATCCCGATTAATAAAGCAGTAATCCCTATAGCAGAGAAAATTAATAACATTCTCGCCGGATTGCCTTTACTGGCCATATCGGCACCAATTAACACTAAAATAATTAAACCGTACACATAAAATGGTGCAAGATCATGTTTTGCAATGGCGTTAACCGCTAAGAAAATACCAAAAGCCAGGTATGGTGCAATAAAACGCAACACTTTTTGCGTACTGATGTTATCGGTAAAGGCTTCAACAGCACCGGTCCAACGGCCAATCATCATGCTTGCCCAATATAAAGAGATATATGGAGCAATATCTTTAATCGCAAAGCCTAAATCTTTCTCCATGTAAGCAGGTAAGTTACTGGCAGTAGAAACTTCAACACCAACGTAAACGAAGATGGCAATCATACCTAAAACCAACTGTGGATATTTCAACGCTGACCCCTTAATCGATTTAGTATCATCAACTGACGCTTCTACCAATGCAGGTTTATCAGGTAACGACGACATTTTTAAGAAAATAGCAACTGCAATAAACGCAACCCCTAAAATAAGGTAAGGAATTTTAACACTTTCAATACTTATATTGGTTGTAGCATTGGCAGCAGAACCGAAAATGGCAAAACTTACAATAAGCGGCCCGATAGTAGTACCAAAATTATTAATACCGCCAGCCAAAGTTAAACGTTGAGAACCCGTAGTAATAGGCCCTAATGCAATTGCCAATGGATTGGCCACCGTTTGTTGTAAGGAGAAACCCAGCGCCACAATAAACAAGCCCGAAAGCATTAAAGGAAACGAATGCAGATTTGCTGCCGGATAAAACAATAATGTTCCAAGTGCAGAAATAACCAAGCCAAGCGCAAGCGAATTTTTATAGCCAAGTTTATTTACAATATCCTGTCCGATAAGTACAGAAATACCGTTGTAAATTAAAGCACCCACGGTATAGGCAATATAAAATGCCAACGATACCAATTGGCTTTCTGCTTGGGATAAATCAAAAGCTTTTTTAAATACCGGTATTAAAATATCGTTACTGGCGGCCACAAAGCCCCAGAAAAAGAATACCGTGACCAAAGGAATAAATTGCCCCCATTTGGTTTGTGTTTGTTCTGAACTCATTTTTTAAATCTAGTTTTAGTGGCTCTAAACATAAATAAAAAAAAATGAAAACCAGTAAATTTTATGCAACCCGTGCAACAAAAATAAATGTTATATGTTTAGGTATAAAATTGCATATTCGCATATTATAAACAATACAATGCATGTTTGAAGCCATATTACTAGGAATAGGAGCAGGGATTATTTCGTCGTTTTTAACAGGGCCGGTATTTTTTGCAATGATCAAAACCAGCATAGAGAGAGGCTTCAAAGCTGGATTTTCTTTAGCCGTTGGCGTGATTATCAGTGATATAATCCTCATCGCACTTGTGCTTTTTGGAAGCCAGTTTCTGGATTATCAAGCCGAATTTGATAAATATGTGGGCACCATTGGGGGCCTTTTTTTGTTAGCAGTAGGCATTTATTACCTCGTTTCTAAAATTACCGTTAATTACGACAGCTCTACCCTGCAAAAGGTAAGCAAACGCGGGTATGTGATTAAAGGATTTCTGATGTGCATCCTTACTCCTTCTACCTTAATGTTTTGGATAATTGTAAGTGGAATTATCTCAGTTAAGCTGAATAACATGCTTAACGAGAAATTGGTATGCTTTTTTATTGCCATGGCCACACAACTTAGTATTGATGGCGCAAAGAGTTTCTACTCTAGTAAACTCCGTTATAAAATCAAAGAAGACGCATTAAAAAAATTGAACAAAATTGCCGGTGTGGTTATTATCTTCTTTGCCTTCTGGTTAATTATTAAAACTTATTTAAAGTTTTACGCATAATATATTGCGTTCTCAGCTTGGATCTGCCTATAAGATTTAGGTGGTCTAATATTTTTAGAAAAGCAAGTGCAGTACCACAATTATCGTTAGTCCTGCCAATGCTACAAGTCCTCGGCAAATGAAGAATTTACCTCCGGGCTTTCCGCTAATGTCAGGTTTAGGTAGGAAAAGATTGTTACCTTTTTTGATGGTCACTTTGAGCGGAGTCTAAGGACTCTTCTCTGCATAGGAAGCTACAATTTGTGTCTTCGTGCCCAGCGCTAAACAGGGGCTCGAAACTCTTCTTTTCTCTGTGCAAACTCGATGTTCTCAGTGGTAAAAAACAAAAAAAAATAGCCCATATAAATATGAGCTATTTTGTTATCTAAGTGCTTTTTAGGGAATACCTTAGTAAGCTCTTTGGTTATTTCCTTCTTTCCAGTTAACGAAAGCTTTGTTTACTACTTTATTACCACCTGGAGTAGGATAATTTCCTGAGAAATACCAGTCTCCTTTGTTTTTCGGACAAGCCTCATGTAAATTTTCCAGGCTCTGGTAAATTACCTCAACTTCTGCTACGGTACCTTTAGGCGTAATAATTTGTGCAATTTTTGCTGAAATTTCTTCAGGTGTAAAAGGTTTGTAAATTTCTTTAACGTGGTTTACAATTTCTTCTTTGGGTAAAAGTAACGAAGCTTTACATTTGGTGTAAACATCTTCGATAACCTGCCACATCCCGCGTTCGGTAAGCAACTGAATAGCTGCATCGAAAGCCACAAATTGGCCCATTCTACTCATATCAATACCATAACAATCAGGGTAACGAATTTGAGGTGCCGAAGAAACAATAATAATCTTTTTAGGGTGTAAACGGTCTACAATTTTAATGATACTTTGCTTAAGCGTAGTACCACGAACAATAGAATCATCTAAAGCTACTAAAGTATCCTGATGGTTGTTGATGATGCCATAAGTAGTATCATAAACGTGGGCCACCATTTCACTACGGTCAGCATCCTGGGTAATAAACGTTCTCAGTTTAACATCTTTAACTGCAAGCTTTTCAACCCGTGGTGCAAGCGACAATAAATCGTCTAACTGCTCATCAGTTAATTGTTCTTTTCTATGTAATAACGTTTCTTTTTGCTGATTGCGCACATAACGTTGTACACCATCAACCATTCCGAAAAAGGCAACTTCTGCCGTATTTGGAATAAATGAGAATACCGTATTTTTTAAATCGTAATTAACAGCCTGAAGAATTTTGTCACTCAACAAACGGCCCAGCTGTTTACGTTCGCGGTAAATTTCAACATCACTTCCTTTAGAGAAATAGATGCGCTCAAACGAACAAGATAATCTTTCGGTAGGCTCCCGGAACTGCTCCATGCTCACCTCTCCATTTTTCTTAATAATTAAAGCATGCCCTGGATCGATTTCCTTAACATCTTTGAATTGAATATTAAATGCAGTTTGTAATGCTGGCCTTTCTGAAGCCGCTACAACAATCTCATCATCATAATAATAATATGCCGGACGGATACCTGCCGGATCGCGCATGATAAACGAATCGCCATTACCCACCATACCACAGATCGAATAACCTCCATCCCATGTTTTGGCTGAGCGGCGAAGAATGTTAGCAATATCTAAATTATCGGATATTTTATGTGTGATCGCAACATTATCATGCCCTTCTTTTTTATACTGATCGAAAAGCTCCTGATTTTCATCATCTAAAAAGTGACCGATTTTTTCCAATACGGTTACAGTATCTGCTTTTTCTTTCGGGTGTTGACCTAGCTCGTACAATTGCTCCAATAATTCATCAACATTCGTCATGTTGAAGTTACCTGCAATAACCAGGTTACGCGTCATCCAGTTGTTCTGCCTTAAAAAAGGATGGCAATTTTCGATGCTGTTTTTACCATGTGTACCATAACGCAAATGGCCCATTAACACCTCGCCTATAAAGCTTACGTTGTTTTTGAGCCATTCTGTATCCTGCATTAATTCAGGGGTATTTTCTTGGATATCGACAAATTTGTTCTGCACATATTCGAAGATATCAGCTACCGCATTAGATGCCATGCTCCGGTATCGGCTAATGTACCTACTGCCCGGTTTCATATCCAGTTTAATGGTGGCAATACCTGCGCCATCCTGGCCCCGGTTATGCTGTTTCTCCATTAAAAGGTATAATTTATTAAGGCCGTAAAGTGCTGTACCGTACTTTTGCTGGTAGTAAGAAAGTGGTTTTAACAGGCGAATAAAAGCGATTCCGCATTCGTGTTTTATCTGATCACTCATTGTGTGGGTTTGAAGCCGCAAAGTTATCCTTTTAAACCATTACAACCTAAACAAAAATGCTTTCTTTTAAGATGATGAGTTTAAACTGACAGATGCCCTTAAATGTAGGCTAAGTTGCGTTTGTAACTTAATATCGCGCATCATTATTATAATATTAATAAATAAAGCGCATAGTTAGTGTAAAATTGACACTAATGTTAAAGCATATTGACTTAATAGCCAGTTAAACAGGATTTGAATTAGTAATTTAACGAGCAAAATAGATGCTGAAACAAGTTCAGCAGGACGTACTTAGGATAGCATTTAGCAGGGACATTTAACAAAATAGATACAGATAAAAGTTTAGATGGATGCAGATCAGAAGAACAGTTAGTCGATAGAAATAAGCAAAATAGATACTTAAACAAATTCAGCAGTATGCATATAGGGAATTAACCGATTAACGGTACTACATCTTACCCGATTTTAGTGCTTCTCCAAAAAATATTGAAGCGTGTTCATCAAAAGCAGCAGGATCACCACTGGTATAAAATTGTCTTTCTCCTTGTTTAGCTAGTTTTTGTTCGATTTCAGGATGTCTTTCCAAATAATCGACCAAACTCTTAGCTACAATTTCACCTTGTGTTAAAACGTTGATATGATCGGGAAATACTTTTTTCAGTTTTGGCATTAACAAAGGATAATGTGTACAGGCCAATAATACACAATCGATATCTTCAGATTGACTAAGTAACTGACTGCAATATTCATTAATAAAGAAGTCTGATCCCGGCTGTAAATGTTCGTTATTTTCAATCAAAGGCACCCACATCGGGCAGCTTTGCTGATATACCTCAATTTCTGGAAAAAACTTATTAATTTCTAAAAGATAGGATTGAGAATTCACCGTTCCTCTTGTTCCCATTACACCAACTTGTTTGGTACTGGTATATCCGTTTATAACTTCGGCAGTGGGCCTAATCACACCTAATACTCTCCTATCAGGATATTTTGCCGGAAGATCTTTTTGCTGTATCGTGCGTAGGGCCTTGGCAGAAGCGGTGTTACAAGCAAGGATAACTAAATGACAACCTTTCGCAAAAAGCCATTCAACACATTCTAAAGTATATTTATAAATGGTATCAAAAGAATGATCACCATAAGGCGAACGCGCATTATCGCCCAGGTAGATATAATTATAATCGGGCAGTTTATCTGCTATAGAACGGAATACGGTTAACCCACCGTAACCTGAATCGAAAATACCTATTGGGGATGTGCGCATTGTGTTGGGAAGTTATTGATAAATATTGAAAAGTAGAATCGTTAAAATGTTCGTCTTCCTGAACTTGTTTCAGGATCTTACTAACAGTAAAGCCAGGCATTAAAGATGCTGAAATAAATTCAGCATGACGAAAATCCTAAAAACAAAAAAAGCGGAACTAAGTTAAACTTAATTCCGCTTTATATCTTGTACTGTTAAGGAGACTTGCGACTCCGAACTCAAACTACTTTTTAGGAGCAGCTGGTTTTGCAGCAGTTGCAGTAATGCCTAATTTAGTTTTTACTGAAGCAGTAATATCATCACCACCATCCCAGAAAACTAAATTGTTACCACCTTGTCCGTTTGCGATATCGAAAACGTAAGCTAATCCTTTTTCTTTAGCTACAGCTGAAATTGCAGTTGCAACTTTAGCCTGGATTGGTTGAAACAATTCGCCTTGTTTAGTACCTATATCTTGTGAAGCTTTAGTACGGGCATCAGTGATACGTTTTTCTAAATCCTGTAATTCTTGACCAGCAACTTGCAATTCTTTTCCTACTGATTCTTTGTTAGCTTCGCTCAAAGTTTTTTCTTTGGTTTGAGCTGCTGCCAATTTTCCCTGATATTCTTTGATCATTGCATCAATATCAGCTTGTTTTTGTTTACCTAAGGTCTCTAAAGTTGTTTGAGCTGCTTTAGCCTCTGGTAAATTTGCGAATACCTCTTCAGAATTAATGTGACCCAATTTTTGTTGTGCACTTGCCATATTCGCTGTAAACAATAAACCTGCTGCTACAAAGAATACGTTAATTAACTTTCTCATCGTTCTATTTTACTTTTTTATTTTTTTCTAATTGTTTTTTCTAAAAATCAGGGGCGAATATACTAATTATTTACAGTCCCTGGCTTGTAACCTAATTTTACAATTACATCATTACTAACATCGTAACTGCTGCTTGCATAAATCATCATGGTGGCTTCGCTGCTCTTATCGAAAATAAAATCTAAGTACTTAGATTTTGCAATTTGTTTAATTGCCTCAGCTACTTTATCCTGAATAGGTTTTATTAATTTTGTTCTGCTTTGGAAAAGATCGCCATCAGGACCGAATTTCGAACGCTGAAATTCTTTAGCTTGTTTTTCCTTTTCAATAATTTCATTTTCACGGCGTTTGCGCATATCATCTGTTAGTAAAACCTGATCTGCCTGATAAGCCTTGTACATCCTGTCGATTTCAGAAAAATTCTGATCAACCTGCTGCTGCCATTGTTTTGAGGCAACATCCAACTGACTCAATGCCGACTTATATTCTGGCAAATGTTTCAAAATATACTCCGTGTCTACATAAGCAAACTTCTGTGCAAAGGCACCGAAAGAAGTGCAAAGTAGAAATGCGATAAAAAGATACTTTTTCATTTGTGTGTGTGTTAATGATACTTTAATAACCTAAGCTTTCTTTAAACTCATCTTGCGATGATTTATTGCATAATTAATTAAATTTTTGTTCTTTAACAATTAAAATCCACCTAATTGTTGTGCGATACTAAAGGTGAAGTTTTGTTTACCACCATCAGCTATTCCAGGAATTCTATCAAATGCATGTCCATAATCAATACCTAATAAACCAAATATTGGTAAAAAGATACGTGCACCTACACCAACTGATCTCCTCACATTGAAAGGATTAAAATCACCAAATCTATTCCAGGTATTACCTGCCTCTGCAAATGCTAAAACAAATGCCGTAGCTTGCTGACTAGCAATTACCGGATAACGTGCCTCTAATACGTATTTTGTATAAATCGGACTACCAGATTGCTGTGCAACATTTGGATCAGAACCATTTGGAATAACCGTATTATTAGCATAACCACGCATTGCAATTAACTCCGAACCTTGTAAGAAATCGAATCCCTGCATACCATCACCACCCAGTTTAAAACGCTCAAATGCTGATTGACCCACTGCTTTATTATATTGTCCTAAGAAACCAAACTGTGCCTGTGCCTTAATTACAAGATTTCCAGCTACGCGCTGATACCATTGCGAATCGAATTTCCATTTATGATACTCTGTAAAACGGTATTTTTCTTTATCAGATGCCGTAGCATAGTTTGTTTTGTTTAACAATGAAAATGGAGGTGTTGCCTGAATGGTAAAACGTAAAAATGATCCTGATTTAGGAAAAATTGGCGAATCCCTTGAGTCGCGACTGATTTCTTGCGATAGGCTGATATTATATGATGTACCTGTTTTGAATAAATACCCTGTATAATTATTTAATATATATTGTTGCACACTAAATGCATGGCTTAACTGAAAATAATTGTCCGGCCAGTTCAATCTTCTGCCTAAACTAACCGTTACCCCATTTAAACGGATTTTCTGAAAAGCAGCATCTCCATTGCTTAAACCATTAGATTGTAATGAGGTAAATGCACTCACACCTAAACTTACTGGTTTCTCGCCGCCAAACCAAGGTTGTGAAAAAGAGAAACTATATGATTGGTAGTATTTACCATTCGTTTGTCCACGTAAGCTTAATTTTTGTCCATCTCCTTTTGGTAGTGGTTTATAAGCTTTTAAGTTGAACAGGTTACGTAGTGAAAAGTTGTTGAAGGTTAAGCCTAATGTACCAATGATACGGCCACCACCGAAACCACCTGATAGCTCAATCTGATCTGAAGGTTTTTCTTCTACTGCATATTCAATATCCACTGTACCATCTGCCGGATTAGGGCGAGGAGTTGGCACTGTTTTAGATTCATCAAAGTTACCTAACTGACCAATTTCACGGATAGTACGGATTAAATCACTTTTGTTAAATTTTTGTCCAGGTTTAGTACGGATCTCACGCAATACAACTTTATCATTTGTGATGGTATTTCCTTTTAAGGTAATTCGGTTATTGGTATACTGAGGTCCTTCGTACATCCGTAATTCCACATCAACTGTATCGCCGTAAATTTTGGTTTGCACCGGATCGATGTTAAAAGTTAAGTATCCGTTATCGGTATACATACTGTTAATGTCGCCACCGTTTTCGCCACCGCCATTTAACTTCTTGTTTAATTTTTCTTCACTAAAAACATCACCTTTTTCAATGGTCAATACTTTTTTCAAAATACTGTCAGGGTAGATCGCATTACCGGCCCAGGTAATATTACCGAAATAATATTTCTTGCCTTCGTAAAGGTCCATTCTAATATTAACTTTTTTCTTATTGTACTGGTAGATGGTATCTTTTAATAACTCCGCATCACGATAGCCTTTCTCGTGCATTTTGGCAATCATTTTTACTTTGTTTTCTTCGTATTTTTCTTTTGCGAATTTTCCTGAACCCCAAAAACGCCACCATGCAAACTGTTTAGGGCTTTTTAAGTATTTTCTGAGTTTTGCTGATTTAAAATCTTTGTTGCCGGTAAAATCAATGTGCTGAACTTTAACACGATGACCTTTATTGATATTGGCTTCTAAAACCACACTGTTTTCCGCATTTGGATCTTTACGTGTTTTATAATCGATCTGCGTGAAGAAGAAACCTTTATCCAACAAATATTTTTTTACAATGGCCGAAGTGGTATTGTATAAGTTATCATTTACGATTTTACCTGTTTTATCATTCAATTTCTCCTGAATGGCTGTTTTTTCAGATTTACGGATACCTTTTAAATCGATAGAACTTAAACGCGGACGTTCTGCTACTTCAATTTCAAAATAAACTGAATCCCCAACAAACTTTTCGATATTAAGTTTAACATCATCAAACAATCCCTGTGCCCAAAGCGTTTTAATTGCATCAGAAGTTGCCTCACCAGGAAGTACAATTTTGTCGCCTTTGGTTAATTTAGATAGTGTAATTAATACTTCTTTATCTAAATATTGGGTTCCTGTTACTGTTGTACCACCAATGATATATTCTTTTGGACTAAAATAATCGAGATCTAAGCCACCAACCTTTAAAGAAGGGGTTGCCGGTGCCTGACCTTGTGGACGTATTTGAGCGAGGGCCGGAGCGGCTAAAACTAGTAGAATTAAAACTTGAAATATTCTTTTCATTAAAATAATTTGTTCAGTAATGGCCACGAAGGTAACAATGTTTTATAAAGCAAAATTTTCTTTATTCTGTTTCCCTTATTATGGTTTCATTTATCGTATAAAAGTGGTGCTAAGTTAGTTTAAACGCTTGTTAAAAAGTGTTAAAAGAAAAATTAGTTTAATTGTTCGCTAATTTTACCAAAACGGCGTTCGCGTTTTTGATAGTCTACAATAGCCTCGAAAAGATCTTCCCGTCTGAAATCCGGCCACAAAACATCAGTAAAATAAAACTCCGTATAAGCCATTTGCCAAAGCAGGTAATTGCTGATTCGGTGCTCTCCACTTGTTCTGATCATCAGTTCCGGATCTGGAATATTTACTGTTGTTAATTTTGATGAAAACAGGTCTTCATCAATGTCATCCAACGATATGGTATTATCTTTAACAGCCGAGGCAATTTTTTTTGCAGCCTCTAAAATTTCCCACTTTGCGCTATAACTCAACGCAAGAGTTAAAGTACATTTTTCATTGTGGGCCGTTTTTGCCATGGCTTCCTTTAAATCATCGATACACTCTTGAGGTAAGGATGCAATATTGCCAATCGCATTAAGCTTTATATTATTTTTGTTAAGTGTTTCCGTTTCTTTATTGATGGTAGAAATAAGAATTTGCATCAATGCATCTACTTCTTCTTTTGGCCGATTCCAGTTTTCGGTTGAAAATGCGTACAATGTTAAGTATTCAATACCCACTTCTACGCAACCCTCTACAATGTCTTTTACCGAAAGTACACCTTGTTCATGGCCGAAAACCCTCACTTTACCCTGGCCTTTTGCCCATCTTCCGTTGCCATCCATGATAACGGCAATGTGCTTTGGCAGGCGGCTATAGTCTATTTGTTCTTTAAATCCCATTAATTATGTCAAAATCAGCTTAAAAGGAATAGCATTTTGAGGATACAAAGGTAAAAGATATGCCAACACTAACAAATAGATAAGTGTCCCTTTTTCGAAAATCGCCTCTTTGTGTTCCCGGCTCACCGATTTGATAGCGTGAAGGATCTGATAAATTAACCTGATTTTGGCCATTTCCTACAAATGCAGGGTTAACCGGATACCGACCGCTTACATCATCAATATAATCGGTAAGTGGTGTTCTATAACCAATTTCGGTAAACACACTCCAGGTATCTTTGTAATTATACCTTAGCCCTAAACCATATGGAATGGTTAAAACAGCATTTGGGTAACCATTTTCCTGACCTTCGGTTGCCAGTTGGTCTAACCTGTACCTTTCGCCGTCGATTTTTACTGTGGGCTTAAAAATAACCAGGCCAGCACCTGTAAATAAATATGGGGTAAACTGTCGGGTTCCGCCGCCAATCCTGAAATTAAAAAAATTAAAATCAATCAAGCCGCTAAATTCGTTCAGCATTGTTTTAAAACGTAAATTTCTTTCCCGGAACTGCTCGTTGCTGGAATAAGAATCATCAGCCTTAACCTGGCCGTAAGTATAATTTAAACGAACACCCAAATACTGATTAAAGTTCCGCTTTACATAAGCTCCTCCTGAAAGACCACTAATCTGCAAAGGGTTATTCTGGTTTAAATCGCCCATGTAACCTGCAACTCCACCCATCAAACCAAGTTCCCAAGTACCCTCCTGGGCAAACGAAATCTGTTTGCCAAAAATGAAGAATAGTACAATTAAGAGGAGTTTGTTTGGCGTCATACTTAGTAGTTACGGGTATCAATGCCCCATAATAATTTATTCCTTAACGTGTTTAAATAAGTTTCATTGTTAAGGCGGATAAGATTAACACAAAAATCTGCTTTTTTTATACTGATTTTTACCGATCGCTCTACGGTTACTGTACGGCTATCGCATGAAACCAGAAATTTTGATTCCCTTGCCTCCACTTCAAAAGAAAGTTTATTACCGTCGGATACCACCACTGGCCTAACACTTAGGTTATGTGGGGCAATTGGTGTGATTACAAAATTTTCAGAATCGGGATAAATAATAGGACCACCGCAGCTTAATGAGTAAGCGGTAGAACCTGTTGGTGTAGCAATAATTAATCCATCAGCCCAATAGGAGTTAATAAACTCACCATTCATCGAGGCATGGATAATCATCATCGCCGAATTATCACGGCGGTGGATGGTGATATCATTGAGCGCGAAGTTTTCTTCGCCAAACAGGCCGTTATCAGATTCTAAAATGAGCAATGAACGACTATCTAAGGTATATTCCTCATTAATTAAGGCATGCAAAGCTGATCCGATCTCATTTTTATTGATGCTGGCTAAAAAGCCCAGGCGGCCAAAATTAATTCCGATTACAGGTATGCCCGAATTGCGGATTAAGGATAGGGTATCCAACAAAGTTCCATCGCCACCTAAACTCAATAATACATCGGCACGCTCTTTTAATTCGGCATGGTTATGAAAAATAATGGTATTGGCGGGCAGTTTTATCTTGCCATGAAGCGAAGTTTTAAATTTTGAATATAAAACAGGCTGAATATTGTGCTCGGCCAGATGATTAAATACCTCTTGAACATATGGTAAAACCGTATCATTAAAATCTCTCCCGTAAATTGCAATCCTCATAAAGTAGGTTTATACATTTAAATAGTTCATGAAAGAATCGTAACGCTCCTGCGACCCATCATCAATCTGTGTGTTATTGTATACTTCTTTTACCAGATAATCATATCTTTCAAAAGAAGCTACCAATGAAGTAATTTCGGTTTTATTTACTTTTAATGTAACTTCTAAACGTGTAGAATCTTCGAAAGCGTTCACGTAAGAAGAAAGTACCTGTGCATTATCGGCTTCTACAATCTGCGCAATATGTGCCAGAGAGTTATCGCGGTTGCTAATTTCCAGTACAATAATTCCACCAGGCTCGTTAACAGCGTATTGTTCTGCAACGGCATTTACCATGTTGTTGATGGAAATTAAGCCGAGGTAGTTTTTCTGCTGATCCAATACGGGTACAGTAGTTAATTTAAGCTGGCTCAATAATCTGATTACATCGTACGTATGTGCATTATTCAGCACAAATACATTTAATGTACTTACCGCAGCATCGTTTAAAAGGGTATCGTGATTGGCAATGTTTAACAGATCATCTTCAGAAACTAAACCCAGCAAAGTAACTTCGTTAACAACAGGCAAATGTTTAACTTTAAAATCGTTCATGCGATCTAAAGCCTTTTGCACCGTGTCATCGGTTCTTAATGATGGAATTGCATCTGATATGATTTCTGCAGCAAACATTATTTTAACAATATTCTATCTAAAAATTTCTCTAAATACGCGTTAAATACTGCGGGATGTTCCATCATAGGTGCATGTCCGCATTTATCTACCCAGTTTAATTCAGAATTAGGCAATAACTGGTGAAATTCTTCTGCCACTTCTGGCGGAGTAACTTTATCATTTTTCCCCCAGATAAGCGAAACAGGGATAGTAATTTTGGATAATTCTTTTCCCATGTTGTGGCGTATTGCCGATTTGGCCATGGTTAAAATCCTGATTACCCTCGATCTGTCGTTAACGGTTTTAAATACATCATCAACCAGCTCTTTTGTAGCTGTTGCAGGATCGTAAAAAGTAAATTCAACTTTTTCTTTTATATAATCGTAACTCTCTCTCCTAGGAAAAGAACCGCCAAACGCATTTTCATATAAACCAGAGCTACCGGTTAACACTAAAGCCTTAACAAACTCCTGGTGTGCAACCGTAAATACAAGCCCAACATGCCCACCAAGTGAGTTACCAACAAGCACAACCTGATTTAAATTTTTAAATTTTAAAAAGCGGTGAAGGTATCTTGAAAGTGCCTTTACCCCCAATGTTAAAATAGGAAGATCGTAAATGGGTAAAATAGGGATGATTACACGGTAGCGATCTTTAAACTGCTCAATAACCAGTTCCCAATTGCTTAGTTCGCCCATTAGGCCATGCAGCAATACCAGTGTCTCGCCTGTTCCAGCTTCGATGTATTTAAATCCGTCTTCTTCTATTATCGGGTAAGTCATATATATTCTAGATGGTATTGTGCTACTAAGTTAGTAGAGTAAAATTAAATTTATGCATTTCTAAGCCATTTTTCTGAAATAAAACTGAAAACGGTATAAAAACACTATTTGCATTGCGCAGAGCACTATGTTAATGGCGATAAATTGCCGCTAACCTTTCTGCGCTACTACCTTTTACCTTGCTTAGGCCAGTTTTTCTTTAACAATTTCGGCAATTAGTTTTCCATCAGCTTTACCAGCAAGTTCTTTGTTCGCCATGCCCATTACCTTACCCATATCTTTAACCGATGTGGCACCGGATTGTTTGATTATGGCCTCAATAATTGCAGCAACCTCTGCCCTATCCAATTGCTTAGGTAAAAACTGGTTGATTACTTCAATTTCTTCTTCCTCTACCTGGTACAAATCTTCGCGGTTTTGTTGTTTGTAAATATCAGCAGATTCGCGACGTTGTTTAATTAATTTCTGAAGTATTTTAAGCTCAGTTTCTTCTGTAATTTCTTCAGTAGAACCTTTTTCGGTTTTAGCCAAAAGTAAGGCTGCCTTAATGGCCCTTAAACCTCGTAACTGTGCACTGTTTTTGGCCAACATGGCCTTTTTTATTTCCTGATCTATTGTATTTGATATCATTTTTAACCCCAAACCCCTAAAGGGGCTTTCCTTTCATTAGTTTAAAATAAAAATTATTTTGTTATTTCCCTCCCAATCTTATGTTCCCCCTTCAGGGGCTAGGGGGTTTTATTTATTATCGTTGCTGTGGCCTGTGCTGTTGGCATAATCAGCATATCACTAATGTTTACATGTTTTGGTCTGCTTACCACATACCAGATGGCATCTGCAATATCATCTGCTATTAAGGGTTTGAAGTTTTCATAAACCTTTTTAGCGCGCGCTTCGTCACCTTTAAAGCGGACTACCGAAAATTCGGTTTCTACCATTCCTGGATTAATCGCCGTAACTTTTATACCATGGGCAAGCAGATCGATACGCATGCCCTTGGTTAAAGCATCAACAGCATGTTTACTTGCACAATATACGTTTCCATTTGGATAAACTTCTTTGCCGGCAATAGATCCGATGTTAACAATATGGCCCGATTGGTTTGGAATCATCCAGTTGGAAACAATTTTGCTTACATAAAGCAAACCCTTTACGTTTGTATCAATCATGGTATCCCAATCATTGGTGTCTCCTTTATCTATCGGATCTAATCCCTGACTTAAACCTGCATTGTTTACCAGCACATCAATCTTTTTCCATTCTATTGGTAAAACTTCCAAAACTGCCGAAAGGTTTTCTTTATCGCGTACATCCACAACAACCTGTTTAATGGAAATGGCATATTTATCTTCTAAATGATGTGCAATTTTAGCCAAACGGTCTGTTCTACGTGCCAATAAAACTAAATTGTATCCTTGTTGAGCAAATGTATGTGCGCAAGCTTCACCAATACCAGAAGTTGCACCTGTAATTAACGCGATTTTAGACATGTTTATGAATTTTAAGTCTCGGTAATCCCTAAGCTATCATCTTTGCGATTTCCCTACGCCAACAAAGGTAAGTTTTTTTGGAATGCTTGACTATTGAAAAATCAAACTGAATGTTAATTGACGTAATTTCAACTTATCTATCGGATTGGCATAAGCTGTATTATCGTGTTGAAGCAAATCGTTATTTGAATAAGACAATTTAATCTCTGGAGACATTTTGAAATACTCGAAATAAATATCGAAACCAACGCCAGTTTCATAAGAGAGGTAGTTTCTTTGGTTTTTTAGCAGCTTGTTCACTGCTGTTTCTCCCTCATCGAAGGTTTTCTTTTTGGAGGCAATATCTATCGAATATTTTGCACCACCCAACCAATACACGCGAAGATTTTTAAAGCGGTCTGATTTAACCTTCAAACCCAAAGGAAATTCGAACATGGTGGCCTGTACTTTTCGCTCCACCACTGTTTGAAAGTTTTTCGTTTGCCCGTTACCCACATTAATCGGGGCCATTGGTTCATATTCGTAAGTAACAGTTCTATCGCTAAAAATTAGGGACGGGGTTGCCCGGATATCAAAATTATCAGAAATCATCCTGTTCATTACAAAGCCCAAACCGAAACCCTGTGATGGCGTACTCGAAATAGAATTTAGTTTTGAGGTAACCGGAACACCCGAATTTGGATCGTAAGAAACACCAAGCGAGTTTGGCACCTCATAAAAAGATGATCTCCAATTGGCATTTTTTAATATTTTATATTCGGCGGATATGTATTGAAAATTAAAACCAAAACTCCAGTCTTCATCGTCAATTCCACCACCCCAGTTTTGTGCAAAGGCAGTTGTAGAAATAGCGAAAAGAGAAAGAATGAGGCTTAATTTTCTGATCATTTGGTTCCTATGTATATCGAACTTATTCCAAACGTTAAAATTCGTTGTTTGGTACTTTTAAAGCCAACTTTTTCCATCAGATTGGTAAAATCTTCCCCGTCGGGAAAAGCAGCAACTGATTCTGGCAAATATGAATAGGCCCTATGATCTTTAGAAAAAAGTTTCCCAAAAAAAGGTGTTACCTGTTTAAAATAAAAGCTGTACAGCTGTTTAACCGGAAATACTTTGGGTTTTGAAAACTCCAATACCACCATTTTGCCATTGGGTTTTAACACCCTGTACATATCTGTTAACCCTTGTTCGAGGTTTTCGAAATTACGCACACCATAAGCACAGGTAATTGCATCAAAAGTGTTATCCTCAAAGTGCAAACCTTCTGAATCGCCCAACTGAACGTTAAAAACTTCGTTTAAGCTGCGTTCGTTGATTTTCTTTTTTGCAACATCCAACATGCCTTCAGAAATATCTACACCAATTACTTTTTCGGGATGAAGCTTTTTAATTGCCTCGAAAGCGAAATCACCAGTTCCTGTTGCTACATCAAGCAAAGTTCTTGGATGGATGGAAACCAATTCTTTAATTGCTTTCTTACGCCACAATACATCAATGCCTAAAGACAGGAAATGATTTAAAAAATCGTAAGTGCCTGAAATATTATTAAACATGGTTGCAACCTGCTCTTTTTTAGTTGCATCGTTTACCTGGTATGGAGTGATATTCTGATTCATGATATATGGCAAAGATATAGAAAAGAGTTTGCAGTTGGGAGTTTAGCGTTTTCAGTTTAGCGTTTGCCTTAAACTTTACGAATTGCTGACGACGGTAGCTTTCTACTCCACACTCCAACCCTCAACTCAAAACTAATTTTTGCTATTGGAGTTTAGCTATTCCATTAAACTTTACGAATTGCTGACGACGGTAGCTTTTCTACCCTGCACTCCAAACCCCCAACTCAAAACTAATGTTTGGTGTTGGAGTTTAGCGATTGCCTTAAACTTTACGAATTGCTGACGACGGTAGCTTTTCTACCCCGCACTCCAAACCCTCAACTCAAAACTAATTTTTGAAGTTGCAGTTTAGCGATTGCCTTAAACTTTACGAATTGCTGACGACGGTAGCTTTTCTACTCCACACTCCAAACCCTCAACTCAAAACTAATTGTTACCTTTGCACTATGATTATCAAAACGGCAACATTTGTTTGCAGCAACACCCAAATTTCGGCCCTGCCGGTACCAACAATGCCCGAATATGCATTTATCGGCCGCTCTAATGTGGGTAAATCTTCATTAATCAATATGTTGGTTAATCAACATGGATTGGCCAAAACCTCTCAGCGGCCCGGTAAAACCCAGTTGATAAATCATTTCCTGATTAATGAGAAATGGTACATTGTCGATTTACCAGGTTATGGTTATGCGAAAGTTTCGAAAACAAGCAGAGAAAAATGGGAGAAATTTATCCGCGCCTACATTACCAAAAGAGAGAGCCTGCAATGTGTTTTTGTTTTGATAGACAGCCGTTTAGAACCTCAGGGAATTGACATTGAATTTTGCTACTGGTTAGGGGAAAAACAGATTCCTTTTTCGCTGATTTTTACCAAAGCTGATAAACAAGGCATGACGACCACACAGAAAAATGTAGCTGCGTTTAAGAAAAAACTAGGTGAGTTTTTTGAAGAGATTCCTGCTACGTTTATTTCGTCGGCAGAAAAAGGAACAGGAAAAGATGAGGTTTTAGATTTCATCTATGAAGTAAACAAAGATTTTGTTGTACCAACAGATTATAAGAAGTTTTAGATAGTTTAATGGTTAATGGTTTATAGACCATAGTATAGTAGCATATAGTTAATAGTTGGATAGATTATAGTTGATGGTTTAGTTGTCGATAGAATGATGCAAATTAAATTTAATCTAAGATTTTTAGTGATACTGATATCATAATTTATTTAACGCATCTTACCTATTAACCATTTAATTATTAGCCATCAACCCAAGTAAACAATTAACCAGTTAACCGATTTATACAGTTAACCTATTTCCAATAAATGAAAAAATACTTTTCACTCGTATTATTCGCCCACTCGGTTTTTGCATTACCATTCGCTATGATTGGTTTCTTTTTGGGTGTTACCACTACAGAAAATCCATTTTCATGGTATAAACTGATTTTGGTTTTACTTTGTATGGTTTTTGCGCGGAATTCGGCCATGGCCTTTAACCGTTACCTTGATAGAAATATCGACGCTAAAAACCCGCGCACCAAAATGCGCGATATTCCTGCGGGTAAAGTTTCGGCAAATGAAGCTTTGATTTTTGTAATCGCCAATTGTGTACTTTTTGCCATTACTACTTACTTTATTAATCCATTGTGCTTTTACCTATCGCCCGTTGCTTTATTTGTAGTTCTGTTTTATAGTTATACCAAACGATTTACCGCACTTTGCCATTTGGTGTTGGGTTTAGGCTTATCTCTTGCTCCTATTGGTGCTTACATTGCCGTAACCGGGCATTTTGCGCTCGTTCCTGTACTGTATTCTTTAACGGTATTGTTTTGGGTGAGTGGATTTGATATTATTTATGCACTACAAGACGAAGAATTCGATCGTGAAGAAAAATTACACTCCATACCATCGTCACTTGGCATTAAAAATGCTTTAAATGTTTCCGTACTGCTGCATATATTATCGGCAACCTGCGTAATTTTACCCGTGTTTTTCACTTCATTTAGCTGGGTGTATTATATAGGTATTGTGTTTTTCTGTTCGATGTTGGTTTATCAGCATTTACTGGTAAAACCAAATGACATCAGCAAAGTAAACAGGGCTTTTCAAACCTTAAATGGCTATGCATCGGTGGTATTTGCAGTATGCTTTTTAATTGATGCGTATTTAAGACACAAGTAAAAATAAGTGAATAATTAAATTTTGACTGAGGGGATTTAAATAAAAACCATTCTGTAAGTCTATAATTCAATAATTAAACTAATGATAATAACTAAAAAACCGAGAACATATATCCCACAGGAACTCAACATTAGCTGGGAAAATCTGGAACCACTTTTTACCGAATTACAAAATCGCGAAATTAACAGCACAGCTGAATTGGAACAATGGTTAAAAGACCGTTCGGAACTTGAGGCGGCTTTAGAAGAAGATTTTGCCTGGAGGTATATTAAAATGAGCTGCGACACGGCAAATGAAGAATTGGTAAAAAATTTCCAATATTTTGCTACTGAAATCGAACCAAAAATTTCTCCCTTGGCTAACGAACTAAATAAAAAGTTTGTTGAAAGTCCATTTATGGATGATCTTGATAAGGAGAAATATTTCGTATACAGCCGTGCCATTAAAAAAGCATTGGAACTTTACCGTGATGAAAATATCGAACTGTTTACCGAATTACAGGTAAAACAACAAAAATACCAAAGCACTACCGGCGCAATGAGTGTTGAGCTAAACGGACAGGAATATACCCTGGAGCAAGCTTCTATTTTCATCAAAGATTTAAACCGCGAAGTACGCGAAAATGCTTGGAAAACCATTCAACAACGTCGTTTGATAGATAAAGATGATTTAAATATTCTGTTTGATGAACTTATTAAACTGCGCACCCAGGTAGCTTTAAATGCTGGTTTTGAGAACTACCGCGATTATATGTTTCAGGCTTTGGGCCGCTTTGATTATACGCCACAGGATTGTTATGATTTTGCCAATGCCATTGAAAAAGAGATTGTACCCATTTTAAAAGAACAAGCAGAAAAACGCCGCGAAGCCTTAGGACTCGAAGTATTAAAACCTTGGGATTTAGAAGTAAGCATAAGCGGCAAACCTGCTTTGAAACCTTTTAACAACGGTGAAGAGCTGATTGATAAAAGTATTGCCTGTTTTAACGCCATTGATGAAAAATTAGGCGAAAAACTAGCGACAATGAAAGCCAATAACCTTTTTGATGTGGAAAGCAGAAAAGGTAAGGCACCTGGAGGATATAATTATCCTTTAGCAGAAACTGGAGCACCTTTTATATTTATGAACTCGGCAAATTCATTGCGCGATTTAACCACAATGGTTCATGAAGGCGGTCATGCGGTACATACATTTTTAACTGCAAATTTAGAATTAAACGATTTTAAACATTGCCCGTCTGAAGTTGCCGAATTGGCTTCGATGAGTATGGAGCTGATCTCCATGGATAACTGGAATGTGTATTTCGATAATGAGGAAGATTTAAACCGCGCTAAGAAAGAGCAACTGGCTGATGTTTTAAAAACATTGCCATGGGTAGCAGTTATCGACCAGTTTCAACACTGGATTTATACCAATCCGAACCATACCGCTGCTGACCGCGAAGAAACTTTTAAACAGATTTTTAACCGTTTTGGTGCAGGCTTTGCCGATTGGACAGATTTGGAACAACAATTTGGAAACGGATGGCAAAAACAATTGCATCTATTCGAAGTTCCTTTTTATTATATAGAATATGCAATTGCACAGTTAGGAGCCATAGCTGTTTGGAAAAACTATAAAGAAAATCCCGAAAAGGCTTTAGAACAATATCTTGCTGCACTTTCTTTGGGTTATACCAAACCGATGAATGAAATATATGAAACCGCAGGTATCAAATTTGATTTCAGTGCAGAATATGTGAAAGAACTCGCAGATTTTGTGAAAACTGAACTGGAAAAGTTAGGTTAATTAGAAGGTTGTGGGCTGAAAGGCTTTTCTGCTTAAAGTTTAATAAATGAAAGTCGTGGCAAAATTGCCACGGCTTTTTTTGTTGTTTGTTTTGCCACTGAAACACAGAATACACGGTAGTTGTAAATATGCTTCGAAGTCGCTCAGCGTAACAAACCCTGAAGAATTCGTTTAAATAATTCTGTAGTTTCCGTGGCCATTATTATTACGTGGCTTAATTTAAGTATATCAAATACAACAGCTACAAGGCCGAATTAAATAATAACTATACTTCTTCCTTTTTCCTGAGTTTTAAAATCACAAACATCACTAAAACTGAAATCAGGATCATAATAAGATAACTGTAGCTGAGGTTACGTTCATCTTTAGCCGGAATAAGGTTTACAATACCATAACTCAGGAAAGAAACAATTACATAGGTAATGCCACCGGTTAAGCCACCGGCAATTCCTGCATTTTTAGGGAATTTACTTAAACAGAAAGTGAAGTAATTGTTAAAGGTAAAGCCAGCCCCAACATGGATAAGAAAAGCAAAGAAAATTAACGACCACAAATTAGATACAAAATTTAAACTCAATATCATCAGGACTACAAAAGCCACCTGGAAAAGCGAATTGATCATCAATCTTCTAAAAAAAGGCTTATTAATGGTTGCTTTACCAATAAAACCACCAACCATCCACGCGAAGCCCAAAAACAATGAACTGTAACCTGCAATAACAGGAGAAAAATTAAAATGGTGCTCTATGATAAAAGGACCCGTCATGTTATACACCATGACCATACAATAAGCTAAACCTAACATCACAATGCCCAAGGTAAAACTTGTAGTTTTGATCATTTCAAGATAGATTCGAGTAATTTTTTTCAATTGAAAATCGGTAAATTGTTTTAATGTTTCGCCACTGAACAATAGTTCGAGCAAAGCAAACACCAATGCAAAACCAGCCAGAAAATAAAAGTTAGATTCCCAGCCAAATGCTGTTTGAAGGTAACCTCCAATAAACGGGGCAACAATTGGTCCGGTAGACCAGATGATAGAAAACATACTGAGGTAGTGTTTCAACTGGTCGCCTTCATAAAGATCAACAAAATATGCTCTTTTTGCCACTACAATTGCACCCACCGTAAGTCCGTGGATAACACGCATTACATAAATCAGGTAAATATTATGTGTGGTGGCAATAATAATACAGGCCGCAGCGAAAATCAGCAGTGCATATAAACAAATCTTATATCTGCCAAAGCTATCGAGTACGCTGCCGATAAAAAGTTGTGAAACACCGTAACTGATTAAAAATATGCTTAAGGTAAGTTGCACCTGTACGCTGCTTACCTGCATCTCACCTGCCATTGTAGGTAGAGATGGAATGTAGATATCGGTTGCAAAACCTGAAAGTGGAATTAGTGCAAAAGCTAAAATAGTGGCTAAGCGCTGGTTACCTTCTTTTATATATTTCACTTGAGTTGTATTAGCATTCATTGGATGATGGTAATGGTTTATAAATATTCCAATCAAACAAGAACTTAATTACTTTATTCCTTTGATTGATTATTGGCAGCAAAATTACCACTTACATCTATCCGAAAAGTATGCAAATCAAACAAAGGATTATTCAAGCCAAATAATTACAAATTTTTACTTAAATCCAATAAATTTGACTTTTTACGATGAATTTATCTACCTTAAATGGACTGTAATGAAAATTATATCCCGCTTTAAACGTTTTTAACCAAACTTTTTATAAGTTTGAGGAAACAATCAAGCAAAAAATGTTCGAAAAGCTATTCAGAAAGAAATCTATTTCCAAGATATTACAAGATGCGGCAAAAGGCTATGGCGACCATGAAAATACACTACATAAAACACTCGGTGTTCGCGATTTAACAGCATTTGGAATTGCAGCAATTATTGGAGCAGGAATTTTTAGTACGATTGGAAAGGCAAGTGCAGATGGCGGTCCGGCGGTAATCTTTTTATTTATTTTTACAGCAGTTGCATGTAGTTTTGCAGCTTTTGCTTACGCAGAGTTTGCCTCTATGGTTCCGGTTTCGGGCAGTGCTTACACCTATTCTTACGTAGCTTTTGGCGAATTAGTGGCCTGGATAATTGGGTGGTCGCTTATTATGGAATATTCCATCGGTAACATCACAGTAGCCATATCCTGGTCTGATTATTTTACCGGATTACTTTCGACCATAAAAATACCTCCCCTCGGCATAGATGGAATCCATGTACCCGATTGGATGACAATGGATTACTTAAGTGCCTATAACGGACATAAACATGCAGAAGCATTGTTGGCAGCTGGCAAAAACCTTGCTGATTTAGATTCAGCTACAGCATTGGCCAATAATGCATGGCTTACGGCACCAACAATAGGAAGTTTCCACCTTGTTGCAGATATTCCTGCTTTGGGCATTATCATTTTGATTACCTGGTTAATTTATCGCGGTATGAAAGAAAGTCGCAATGCCAGCAATGCCATGGTTGTTGTTAAGCTTGCCGTAATTCTGTTGGTCTTAGCTGTTGGTATTTTTTATGTGGATACAAAAAACTGGAATCCATTTGCTCCGAACGGTGTTGCAGGTGTTTTAAAAGGTGTTTCAGCCGTGTTCTTTGCTTATATCGGGTTTGATGCCATTTCTACTACAGCCGAAGAATGTAAAAATCCACAGCGCGATTTACCACGCGGAATGATGTGGGCAATTATTGTGTGTACCATACTTTATGTTGCTATTGCGTTAGTTTTAACCGGCATTGTTAAATCTGATACACTAGCTGTAGGCGATCCGCTTGCATTTGTTTTCGATCAGATTAATTTGAAACTAATGAGTGGTATTATCGCTGTAAGTGCAGTTTTTGCCATGGCCAGTGTACTTTTGGTCTTTCAGATGGGACAACCCCGTATATGGATGAGCATGAGCAGAGATGGATTATTACCGAAATCGTTTTCAAAAATCCATCCAAAGTATAAAACACCTTCTTTTGCAACCATTGTAGTTGGTTTCGTTGTAGCCGTTCCATCATTGTTTATGAACCTTACTATTGTTACTGATCTTTGTTCGATAGGAACACTTTTCGCTTTCGTATTGGTTTGTGCCGGTGTTTTGGTGTTACAGAACAGTCCTGATGTACAAAGAGGAAAATTTAAAATCCCTTATGTAAACAGTAAATTTATTATCCCGATTGCCTTAATTGCTACAATTATTTTTGCCTTTGCGAAATATGGAAAGGAGACAAAAGCATTCTTTTTTAATTCTCCTAAAACAATCCAAACAGTAAGTTTTGTAACTTCTCTGAGTGGCGATGAGCTTAAAATTGTTAAAGAAGAAATTGTAAAAAATGCAGCTCCGCAAATTATCCTGGCAGATAAAGTTGATGCAGAATCGTATTTAAGTGCACTACCTGCCGATCGTTACGAGCAATTTATTTCAGCATCCAAAATACCTGTTGAGAAGAAATACGAAAGTGGCTGGGGTTTATTTAAACACAAGATACCCATGTGGATTTTCTTAATCATTTGCGTAGTGATTACCTATTACTGTATTACTAAAAACTTATCATTAATTCCTGTTTTAGGGTTGATCAGCTGCTTGTATATGATGTGCGAACTTGGTATTTCAAACTGGATTGGCTTCGGCATCTGGCTGGTTGTTGGCTTGGTTGTTTATTTTGCTTATGGCTACAGGCATAGTAAATTAGCAAATCCGGAGGTTTAGGATATTAATAATTGATATGACAATTTTTGAGAAAATAGAGAAACATCAGATAGAGAAAAACTATGTCAAAATTAAAAGAGACGTTGGCAACAAATCTTATATACTTTCTCATGGATATATTCTAGATCACTCTTATGATTTTGTTTTCCTTAAAGAGAACGATGATTTTCTATTTAACGGATTTACTATATTTCCAATTTCTTCTATTACGAAAATCAGACACAACGACTATGATAAACATTTCGATTTCATTATGGAACAGGAAGGACAGAAAAGGTTGATTGAAATACCTTATCAAATAGATTTGGAAAGTTGGGAAAGCATTTTCAATTCTATAAAAAACACGAACTTAAAATGTGCCGTAGAAAACGAAAACAGTGATCGCTTCTTCTTTAAAATCGGAGAGCTGGTTAAAGTGAAAAGTAGAAGTTTTAAAATTCTGAACTTCGATCCTGCAGGTTACTTGGATAATGAACCCACGAAGATTAAATATAAGGAAATATCATCTGTTAGTTTTGATGATTTCTATACGAACACCATGAGTAAATACTTAAGGATAAGAGGGTATTAGTTCTATCGGTCGGTGTCTCACCGACCGAAACAAATTTCATTGTACACATTATCATTTTTTTTATATTTTGCATAAAGCTATCCCTGTAGCCCTAAATACTAAACAATGCATATCTTCCATAAAAGACAGGGACAAATGGATTACAATTATCCATATTTCTACACAGATACCATCTATGATTTCGCTCATTTACTAGATGATGATAACTTAAAATTGATCATCATAAATTCACTAAAGTTTTTAGTCGATCAAAAACTCATCGAATTATACGGTTATGTTATTATGCCTAACCACATTCATTTAATCTGGTGCATGCTGAAATTAAATGGTAAAGAAGCACCAGCGGCAAGCTTTACGAAATTCACAGCCCATGAGTTCAGAAAGTATTTATTAAAAAATAATCCGAAAACTATAAACCAGTACCGTTCACAAAAGAACGATAGAGTTTTTCAATTCTGGAAGAGAGATCCGTTAGCCATTCCAGTAAGCAAGGAAAGCATACTGTTACAAAAATTAGATTATATACATGATAATCCAATAATAGAAAAGTGGAGTTTATGTGTACAACCGGAAGATTATAGATGGAGTAGTGCTGGTTTTTATGAAACAGGAATTGATGAATTCGGCATTCTCACTGATTTCAGAGATTAAATATTTCGGTTGGTGAGACACCAACCGATAGGATAAAAAGTAAGTAAATTTTTTGTTTACAATCAGAAGATTATAGATGGAGTATTGCTGATTTTTATGAAATAGGAATTGATGAATTCAGCATTTTTACTGATTTCAGAGATTAAATATTTCGGTTGGTGAGACACCAACCGATAGGAGAATCCCAGCAAATGGAGCGAAGATAAATTCCATTTATAAAACAAAATCCCCTTTCTTTAGCAGAAAGAGGATTCAATTTTATTTTTTCTTTATAAAAGCCATGGCAGTTATCACTATTAGCCCTAAACCAGAGGCAATCATATAACTATTGCCATGATTGAGGTGGTATATTTTTGCAACAGGACCCGCTATAAATAAGCAGATTCCCAATATTAAAATCGCCGTTCTCATTTGTTAAACCGGCAATCTATGCAATTCGATATCATCAGGTGTAACAAAAATCAATGGAACTTTTTCAACATCCACATAACTGCTATCCAATCCGAAACTCCGCTCTTCAGACAAGCTTAATTTCTTAAGGATAAAGTAATAATCCATAATCTGACGCTCATAAAAACTCAACTTAGTGAATTTAGATAAATGTTTTTCTAAGAGTACAAACCTGAAATCCCCTGCAATCTTATGTTTATTTAATGAAGTGTACTGACTTGTAATGTCTATTTCACTATTTTTTACCAGTTCTTCAACCACCTTACGGTATAATAAATTTACGCGCTGCTCTACCCTAAATCCTAACCTAAAATCAATTCGTATCAGTTTGCCTGGAATCAGGAATTCAACTTTATAATCTAATGTATAAGGCTCATCCATTACATCAACGTGTACCAACCAGTATACATCGGCACGTTTTGGCTCCTTTTGAATAATGGAATAAATAATTTTCGATTCAATTTCAGTTTTAAAATTAGCACTTGTTAAATAAACAAGTTGAGATGAATACTTTGGCACTGATTCATCATTACTGAGTTCACTTAAAATTTCGTAGTAATCTTCAATCTCAACATATTTTACAAACCTGTTTTTAATCTTACGGGCCACAAACCAGCTCCACATTACCGTAAAAAGTGCCGAACCAATCAGTACAGTTAGCCAGCCTCCATCAAAAAACTTGTGCAGGTTACTGAAAAGAAAAGTACCTTCAATAATTACATAAACCGAGATGAAAATAGCGATAAGGTATTTAGGGAAACGCCTGCTTCTTAAATAAACACTAACTAAAATTGTGGTCATCAACATTGCTATGGTAATCGAAAGACCATAGGCGGCGTCCATTTTGGAGGATTCTTTCCAGAAAAAAACGATGCTACAGCAGCCTAACCAAAGCATCCAGTTGATAGATGGCACATACAATTGACCTTTCTGTACTGAAGGATAAACAATTTTAATCTTCGGCCAAAGGTTTAAGCGAACGGCCTCTGAGATTAAGGTAAACGAACCGCTAATTAAAGCCTGACTTGCAATAACCGCAGCCATAGTTGCCAGAATTACCATTGGAACCTGGAAATGACTTGAAATGATCTGAAAGAAAGGATTCATTTTTGAACTCGGAATGAAAGTACTTTCATTCTGCAAAATCCATACACCTTGCCCTAAATAATTTAAAATCAGGGTTAATTTCACAAAAATCCAGCTGATTCTGATATTGTTACGGCCGCAGTGTCCTAAATCCGAATAGAGTGCCTCAGCTCCTGTTGTACAGAGAAAAACACCTCCCAAAATAATAAATGCCTTACTATTGGTAGCCAGTAAGTGTACGGCATAGTATGGATTAAGTGCTTTTAAGATGCTAAAATCCTTAACAATGAATAAGAGTCCGGCTATACCCAAAACAGTAAACCAAACAAACATAACCGGACCAAAAAGCTTCCCAACCAGGTTTGTTCCAAACTGCTGAATAATGAAAAGAACGGTTAAAATTGCGATTACTACAGGAACAACAGGTATATCAAACTTATTAGTTAAGCCCTCTATTGCCGATGTAACGGTAATACTTGGGGTAATTACGCCATCAGCAAGCAGCGCACAGCCACCAACAACCGCTGGTACAATTAGCCATTTAGCCTTTTTTCTTACCAAAGAAAATAAAGAGAATATTCCCCCCTCTCCTTTGTTATCGGCCCTTAAGGTAATAATTACGTATTTAATGGTAGTTTGCAGGGTAAGCGTCCAGATGATGCAGGAAAGTACGCCAAGAACAACATCAGTAGTTATCGATCCCGGATTTCCTACCAGACCTTCTTTTACGCCTAATATGCTTGTAAAAATTGCATTGAGTGTGTATAGAGGTGATGTACCAATGTCACCGAACACAATACCTAAACTAATTAGTACACCGCCGGCGGTTAACGCGTTGACATTTTTATGATTTGACACTTCGTTGATTATTTTAGTGCGGCAAAAGTAAACTAACTATAACAATTTAACAACCAAATTATTGTGTATTTTTAACACTATGAAAATTAAATATTATTGTTAAATTGTGTTAAATTATGGCTTTTAAACAAAATGTTTAATTTCTTTGTTTTAAATTAATACATTTGCTATACCAATTTGATGAAACTCTACGCTAAGATAACGTTCCTCACAAAACTAGCCTGTACATTGTGCATTGTGCTGTTATGCGGAATAAATTCTTGGGCGCAACAAGCTGATAGTATTCACATTAGCTTAAAAAACAGAACCAAAAAAGTTAATAAAATTCCCGAAATTAAGGCAAACATCACCCCTTACAAACCACTTTATATGTCTATCGGTGGTTCAGGAATGTTTAACACCTACTCCACAACTCCAAAAAATACAACGGTTGCAGCGAAAGATAAATTGCTTACCATCGTAAAAATATATCCAAACCCGGTAGAAGATCAGTTAAATATTATCTTATCAATTGGTAAAGATGGTACACAAACCACAATAAAAATTATCGATTTATTGGGAAATGAAGTAGCTACCCTGGCAAATGAACGCTTAAATGCTGGCGAACAAACCAAAAGTTTCGTCATTCCGAACAGAATAAACCCTGGTATTTACTTTTTAAGGGTTATCGCAGGGTCAGAAAGCCAGGTAAAACGCATCTCAGTTTTATAAGCCCGTTTTCTTTTCTATTTTTGATTGATGCGGATTTAAAAACCGCTTATTTAATCATATTTCATATACATAATAATGAAGATCATCGCCATTGGCAGAAATTATGCCGAACATGCAAAAGAACTTAACAATCCAGTTCCAACCACACCGGTAATTTTCCTGAAACCTGATACAGCAGTTTTAAAAGACAATAAACCTTTTTATTTACCCGATTTTTCTGATGATGTTCATTACGAACTCGAAGTGGTTTTAAAAATCTGTAAGGAAGGAAAACACATTGCCGAAAAATTTGCCGCCAATTATTATGATGAAGTGGGTTTAGGTATCGATTTTACCGCACGCGATATTCAGGCAAAACACAAAGAAAAAGGTTTGCCCTGGGAACTTGCCAAAGCATTTGATAACTCTGCGCCAATCAGTATTTTTCTTCCTAAAACCGATTTCGAAGATCTTTACAATTTAAATTTCGAGCTGAAAATTAATGGGGAAAGCCGCCAGATTGGGCATACTAAAGATTTACTATTCTCGTTCGAGAAGATAATCAGCTTTGTTTCCCAATACATCACCTTAAAAAAAGGCGATTTAATTTTCACCGGAACACCCCAGGGAGTAGGCAAAACAAACCGAGGCGACAAATTAGAAGCCTGGTTGGAAGGAAAGCAACTTTTAAATTTTGATGTAAAGTAACGAATGATTAAAAACCCGATCCACTACAAGTTAAAATTATCCGTTTCAATTTGCCTTTTATTTGTCTCAATTGGTGTTCAGGCACAACAAATTTTCAGTACGAATAAATATCCCATTACCGATTTCAGGCAACCGCTTGATATTACCCCTCCTGCCCTTGCAGGCTCGTTCGGTGAAATACGGGGTAACCATTTTCATTCCGGTATTGATTTTAGAACCAACCAGCGCGAAGGTTATCCTGTTTATGCTGTAGCCGATGGATACATTTCGAGGTTAAGGGTGCAGAACAGTGGATTCGGACAGGCCCTATACATTAATCATCCCAATGGTTTTACTACCGTTTATGGTCACCTACAGCGATTTGCCCCTAAAATTGCCACGATTGTTAAAAACCTTGAATACGAAAAAAAATCATTCGAGATTGATGAATTTCCCGATGCTACTTTAATCCCTGTACATAAAGGCGAAATTATTGCCTGGTCTGGTAATCGTGGGAGTTCGGGCGGTCCGCATTTACATTTCGAAATCCGCGATACCAAAACAGAAGAAACTATAAATCCGCAGTTTTTCGGAATCATCATTCCTGATAACATTCCGCCTGTGATCCATGGTTTATATGTTTATCGCCTAAATGGCAAAACTTTTAATGAATCTACTCCAAAACAGGCTATAGGTATTACCGGCGCAAACGGCAGTTACAAAACCACCGCGCCCATCAGTTTAACCGGTGAGGTTGGCTTTGGTATTGTAGTAACTGATCGGCATAATGGCTTATCGGGCACAAATGGAGTATATTCTATTCAATTAGAGGTTGATGGTAAAAAAGTTTATACTTCGGCTTTAGAGCGTTTTGCTTTTGAAGATAGTAAGGCCATTAACTCACACATTGATTACCCAACTTATTTAAATACCAAAAGGAGTATCCAAAAAAGTTTTGTAGAGCCTGGTAATCCATTAAAAATTTATAGTGGTTTGGTAAATAGCGGCAGAATCAATTTTAATGATGGAGCTTCACATCAAGTGCGTTATATTATTACCGATTCAAAGGGAAATTCATCGGTATTGCCATTTACTGTTAATGCTGGCTCAGCACCTATTGTAAATCCGGTTATTCCTCCTGGAATAATTTACCCTTATAATAAAGTAAACGAATTTAATACTGATGATATTAAGGTGGTTTTTCCGCTCGGAACATTATATAGCGATTTAAATTTCACCTATAAAAAGCTGCCTAAACCTGCAGGAAATGCCTGGTCGGCTGTGCATCAGATTCATAATCGTTATACTCCACTGCATATCGGTTTTGAAATTTCCATCAAGGCAGATAATCTTCCCGAATACCTGAAAAGCAAAGCACTGATCGTAAATTTGAATGGATCGTCACAAGGTGGTTTTTTCGAAAACGGCTATGTTAAGGCAACTCCTAAAAACTTTGGGAGCTTTTATATTGCTACCGATACCGTTGCACCTCGAATTGTGCCGGTAAACATTGCCCAGGGTAAAAGCATGGCTGGTTTATCGAAAATATTTTTCAAAATAAGTGATAACTTGTCTGGCATCAAAAGTTTTAATGGTTACATTGATGGCAAATGGGTTTTAATGGAATTTGATACCAAAACAGCAACCCTTTGGCACAGTTTCGATGAAAGAACAGCATCTGGCAAACATACGCTTGATTTAGTTGTGGTGGATATGAAAGAAAATTCGCGGAAATATACAGTGGAGTTTTCCAGATAATATGTTAAAACAATTAAAATACTTCAAAGTGTCATATTTTAAACAATGATAAACACATTTAAAAGTTAACTGTTTAAATTGCACGTGGCACAAGGCATTCAATAATTAAAGCATTCAAAATTCAATCATTATATATATGGCAGAGTTAAAAGAAGGTGATCAGGCACCTGCAATTACATCAAAAGATCAGAATGGCATCGAAGTATCTTTAAACGATTATAAAGGCAAAACTGTTGTTCTTTATTTTTACCCTAAAGATGATACCCCGGGCTGCACAGCAGAAGCCTGCGATTTTAGAGATAATTATCAGGGCTTACAGGCGCAAGGTATTGTGGTTTTAGGTGTAAGTGTTGATGATGAAAAATCGCACCATAAATTTGTAACCAAACATAACTTACCATTTACTTTACTTGCTGATACCGATCAGAAAATTGTAAATGACTATGGTGTTTGGGCGGAGAAAAACATGTATGGCAAAAAATACATGGGTACCGTACGTACCACATTTATCATTGATGGTGAGGGCAAAATTGCTCATATTATCAAAAAGGTTGACACTAAAAACTCAACGCAGCAAGTACTCGATTTAATTAATAACTAATTATGATATAGCGGGTAAAATATTACCTTTGCTATGTAACAACAACCTCTTATTTTAATGAAACATACAATTAAAGAGCTAGAAGATATTGCGTCTCAAATCAGACGAGATATCGTAAGAATGGTTCACGGATGCCAATCTGGCCACCCAGGTGGTTCATTGGGTTGCGCCGATTTTTTTACTGCGCTATATTTTGAAGTCTTAAACCACAATAAGGATTTCACTATGGACGGGATTGGCGAAGATTTATTCTTCCTATCCAACGGTCACATTTCTCCAGTTTGGTACAGTACACTTGCACATGCAGGTTATTTCGATAAAAGTGAATTGGCAACCTTCCGTAAGCTGGATTCGAGGTTACAAGGCCACCCAACCACTCATGAGCATTTACCAGGTATCCGCGTAGCATCTGGCTCATTAGGGCAAGGAATGTCTGTAGCCATTGGTGCCGCCTTAACTAAAAGATTAAATAAAGATAATTCGTACGTGTTTACTTTACACGGTGATGGCGAATTACAAGAAGGCCAGAACTGGGAAGCGGCAATGTTTGCTCCTTTCCACGAGTTAGACCGCTTAATCTGCAGTGTGGATTACAACGGCCAGCAAATTGACGGGCCAACTAAAAAAGTACTTTCGCTGGATAGTTTACAGGCAAAATTTGAAGCTTTCGGATGGCATGTAATCAATACTGATGGTAATGATATGCAATCGATCGTTGAAGGCTTACATTATGCCAAAACATTGACAGGAAAAGGCAAACCGATTTTAAATTTAATGAGCACACAAATGGGTGCTGGTGTAGATTATATGATGGGTTCGCATAAGTGGCATGGTACAGCACCAAATGATGAGCAATTGGCTTTGGCTTTGGCACAATTACCAGAAACTTTAGGGGATTATTAACCCCCTTACCCCCTGAAGGGGGAGTAAATAACTTTTAATTTTAACTACAAATAAAGCCCCTTTAGGGGTTTGGGGTATGAAAAAATATACATATACAGAAAAAAAAGATACACGTTCGGGTTTTGGTGCTGGCTTACATGAAGCTGGTAAGAAAAACGAAAATGTAGTTGCCTTATGTGCCGATTTAGTTGGATCGCTTAAAATGGATGCATTTATTAAAGATTTTCCTGAGCGTTTTACACAGGTTGGTATTGCAGAAGCAAACATGATCGGTATTGCAGCGGGTATGACAATTGGTGGCAAAATCCCTTTTACAGGTACATTTGCCAATTTCTCAACTGGTCGTGTTTACGATCAGATCCGCCAATCGGTAGCTTATTCTAACAAAAATGTTAAAATTTGCGCATCTCACGCGGGTTTAACCCTTGGCGAGGATGGTGCTACCCACCAGATTTTGGAAGATATCGGTTTAATGAAAATGTTGCCAGGCATGGTAGTGATCAATCCTTGTGATTATAACCAAACCAAAGCAGCAACTTTAGCCATTGCAGAATACGAAGGACCAGTTTATTTACGTTTCGGCCGTCCGGTAATTCCTGTATTTACAGATCCTGATCAAAAATTCGAAATCGGTAAAGCATGGATGGTAAACGAAGGAACAGATGTAACTATAATTGCTACCGGCCACATGGTTTGGAAAGCAATTGAAGCTGGTGAGAAATTAGCTGAATTGGGCATTGATGCAGAAATTATCAATATCCATACCATTAAACCTTTGGATGATGAAGCAATCTTAACATCTGTTAAAAAAACAGGTTGCGTGGTTACCTGCGAAGAGCATAATAAATTTGGTGGTTTAGGTGAAAGTGTAGCACGTTTGTTAACTACTGAATTGCCAACCCCACAAGAATTTGTAGCTACAAATGATACTTTTGGCGAAAGCGGAACACCAGATCAGTTAATGTCTAAATATGGCTTAGATGCTATTAACATTGTTGAAGCCGCCCAAAAAGTAATTGGCAGAAAAAAATAAAATTTAAATTTAACCAGAAAGGCACCAAGAACACCAAGGATAACCAAAACTTTGTGTACTTAGTGTCTTTGTGGTTTTATAATAATCATAAATGAAACAAGTTGAAGATTCAGAAATTCTTGCACTGTTTGCCGTAGAGCGCACGCGAAATGAAGCCTTTAACCTGTTGCTAAAAAAATATCAGCAAAAAATATACTGGCACATCCGCAGATTGGTTTTAAACCACGATGATTGCGACGACCTTTTGCAGGAGGTATTTGTTAAAGTTTGGAAAAACCTGGAAAAATTTAGAAGTGATTCTCAGCTCTATACCTGGATTTACCGCATCGCTACCAATGAATCCATTACTTTTCTAAATAAACAAAAGCAGCGCAATAACACGCCTTTAGATGAGGTTTCTGGTGCGCTTGCCGATAACCTGGTTGCTTCATCTTATTTTAACGGAGATAAACTCGAAATTAAACTACAAAAAGCAATTCTTACCTTACCCGAAAAACAACGCATAATTTTTAACATGAAGTATTTTGATGATATGAAATATGAAGAGATTTCTGAAGTACTCGGTACATCTGTAGGTGCATTAAAAGCGTCATTTCATATTGCTGCAAAAAAAATTGAAGCTTTTATTACAAATGATGAAATAGACTATTAAACCTTTTCACTTTAATTGAATCATATATCTGTGATGAACGAAAATATAGAAAATAACGATTGGATAAATGAAGCTCCTACCCTTGCGGCAATGGGGAAACGTAATCCATTCTCCGTTCCTGATGGATATTTCGAAAATTGTGAGGAGGCCATTTCTTCTGCTGTTTATTTTGATCAGTTAAAACAGAAAACCAGCAACAATAATTTTGAAGTTCCGCAGAATTATTTCGAAGATTTAACGGAACGGATACAAACAAGGATTGCCCTTGAAGCATTGCCGAAAGCAGAAAATGCATTTACGGTGCCAGAAAATTATTTCGATACTTTACAAAGTAGGATTTCAAACAGAATTGCGGTAGCAGAGCCTAAAAAAGAAGCTAAAGTTATCCCTCTATGGAGACGCAGCCTAGTTAAATACGCAAGTGCAGCGTGCTTTTTGTTAATGGCATCATTTGGCATTTATTTCTACCAAAATAGTAACACTGCAACCGTTATGCAAACGCAATCTGCCGAAGCAGTAAACGAACAACTGTTATATGATATTGATGAAAGCACAATCATCGATCACTTGGAGGCAGAAAATACAACAACATCCAATCTAAAAACTACTTCTGCGTCAGATACAGAAATGGAAAACTACATCCTGAGCAATTTCTCGTCAAACGATCTTTCTCAGGAATTAAATAATTAATGAAACCATCATGATTAACAATAACAAAAACCATATCGAAATCATGATAGCTTCATCAAATTTGAAAACAAGAATAAACAGATGAAAATGAAGAATTTACTTTTTGTTGCTTTAATGTTTTTATTGCCTACCACCCTTTTAGCACAAAAGCCAAAAGGAGAAGAAATAGAATCACTTAAAATAGCTTTTTTTACTCAAAAACTGGATTTATCACCGGAAGAGGCTAAAATTTTCTGGCCAATTTATAACGATATGCAAGAAGAACAAAGCGCATTGCGTAAAGAGCGCATGCAGAAAATGATTTCTTTCCGCAAAACCACAGAGATTGATAATTTAACCGATGCACAAGTACAAAGTTTAATTACGAGCGAATTCGATTTTAAACAAAAAGACCTTAATCTGGATAAAAAATATTACAACAAACTCAAATCTTCTCTACCGATTAAAGTTGTAGGCAAGTTTTACAGGGCCCAGGAAGGTTTTAAACGGGAGTTGCTCAATAGATTTAAAGGCGGACAAAGGCAATAAAGAAAAAGACTTACAGTAATGTAGGTCTTTTTTGTTTTAAAGCACTCTATCATTTCCGTACTTTTGTACCATGCTTACCCAACGTCAGTTGTTTTTACAACACAATGCACAAACCTCTCCTGAACCCCTTATGCTCGAATTTGTAAGGGCTAAAGGTGTTTATATATACGATTCTGCCGATAAAAAACATTTGGATCTAATTGCCGGTATCGGTGTTAGCAATGTAGGCCATTGCCATCCGGCTGTGGTTAAGGCAATCCAGGAGCAGGCAGAAACCTATATGCACCTAATGGTTTATGGCGAATATGTACAAACGCCTCAGGTAAATTTTGCTAAAGCACTTGCCGATATTTTACCAGAAAGTTTAAGTTGTACCTATTTTTTAAACTCGGGTACAGAAGCTGTAGAAGGTGCAATGAAACTGGCCAAACGCTATACCGGCCGCAAAGGTTTTATTGCTTGCAAAAATGCTTACCATGGCAGCACACAAGGTGCAGAAAGTTTAATGGAAAGCGATTTCTATTCGTCTGGTTATGGGCCTTTTTTGCCTCATGTAAGCTTTATTGAGCACAACAATATTTCTGATCTTGATAAAATCACCACAGAAGTTGCCGCTGTATTTATCGAACCCATTCAGGGCGAAGCCGGAATCAGGGTGGCTGATTTAATTTATATGCAAGCCTTGCGTACAAAATGTACTGAAACCGGTACCTTATTAATCTTCGACGAAATACAGTCAGGTTTTGGCAGAAGTGGTAAAATGTTTGCTTTCGAACATTACAATATAGTACCCGATGTTTTACTTTTGGCAAAAGGAATTGGTGGCGGTATGCCAATCGGTGCATTTATCAGTTCGCTGGAAATCATGTCGGTATTATCGCATACACCTATTTTAGGCCACATGACAACATTTGGCGGTCATCCGGTTTGTTGTGCAGCAGGCTTGGCCACTTTACGCACCTTGGTCGACAATCATATTGTGGATGAAGTTGAAGAAAAAGGACAAGTATTTAAAAAGTTGCTCCAACACCATGCAATAAAAGAAATAAGGGGAAAAGGGTTGATGCTCGCTGTTGAATTTGAAAATTTTGAGATCAACAAAAAAATTATCGATGCCTGTATCCTCGATGGTGTATTGTCAGATTGGTTTTTACATTGCAGCAACTCCATGCGTATCGCGCCCCCGTTAATTATTACCAAAGAAGAAATTGAAGAAGCATGTGCGATCATCTTAAAAAATATTAACTTAGTTGCAGGGTAATGGCATCAAGCAAAGTGTAAAAAAGCAGCTAATCTGCTAAGAAAAACATCAATTGTAAAAGCCATAAACCGAAAATTGCAAACCGAAAACTGTAACTGAATGAACGTACTTATAGTTGAAGATGAAAAAAGCCTTGCGCTGGAAATGGACGAATTCTTAAGCAAAGAAGGATTTATTGTAGAGCATGCATGGAAAAAATCTTCTGCGGAGGAAAAAATATTTGTAAACAACTACGATTTCATTTTATTGGATTTAGGCTTACCTGATGGTGATGGATTTGATATTTTGAAGCAATTGAAAGCCACTAAAGATCGCGATGATGCTGTAATAATTTTGACCGCCCGTAGTGCTGTAGACGATCGGATTAAGGGACTGGATGAAGGTGCGGATGATTATTTACCTAAACCCTTCTCGTTAAATGAACTTTTAGCAAGAATGCATGCCATTACCCGCAGAAAACACAAGCTGGAAAAAAATGAAATCAACATTCATAATTTTTTACTTAACATACAAAATAGAACGGTTTCTTTTGCAGAAGAAAGATTAAACCTGACCAAAAAAGAATTCGAAATTTTTAACTACCTGGTACTGAATAAAAATCGTGTGGTATCTCGGATGAGTCTTACAGAACATGTTTGGGGCGATATTTTAGAAGTAAACTCTGATTCGAATTTTGTAGATGTGCATGTAAAAAATCTACGCAAAAAACTAGCTGCGGTTAGTCCTACTGATTGGTTTGAAACGGTTAGAAGTATTGGTTACAGAATTAATTGCTAGCCCGTTGGGCAATTGTCAGCTAAAGGAAATAACTAATGGCTAACGAACTAATGAACCAAAATGAAATTACAGGTTAAGTTATCATTATATAATGCGGTAACCAAAATTGCCATCATCCTGGTTTTAGGAGCGATTATTTTATTTTCGCTGGATAAACTTGCCTACAATCAACTCGATAACCGTTTAATCAAAAAAAAGAATAAAATTATTGAGAACTTAAATGATGATGAAATTGACAGCCTTTTAAATAAAGAACAATCTTTTACCGATTATAACATTTTAAAAGAAGAATTTATCGTTTTAACCGATATACCCGACAATTTACCAGATTCTACAGCTAAAGTGTTTACCGAAAAGCGGGAAATTGAAGGCGATATTGAAGTTTACCGCATACTTAACTATAAATTTTCCTACCATACCAACTGGTATAACCTCGAAATTGGGGAAACAATGACCACCCTGCAGTCGATTAAAAATTCGATCCGTTTTTACATGCTCATTGTGCTTGTGGCCGCCTTGCTGATTACGCTTGTTACCGATTTTGCCTTTTCGAATTTCCTGCTCAAGCCATTTTACCTGATTATCGATAAAAAAATCAACCTTGTTGACGATCCTTCGCACTACAATTACCAGAATATACCCACAAGCACCGAAGATTTTAAAATTCTTGATAACAGCATCAACTCGTTAATGCGAAAAATAAATACACTTTTTGCACTAGAAAAACAGTTTATTGCCAACGTTTCGCATGAGTTGCTTACCCCAATCTCAATCTTAAGTACAAGATTTGAGAATATGCTCAATACACCAAATATTCCGGTAGAGCACGAAAATAAAATTTATGCTTCGTTAAAAACATTAAACCGCTTAAAGGTGATCATTAACAGCTTGTTACTGATTTCGAAAGTGGAAAATAATCAGTATTTAAAAACCGAAGAAATTAGCCTGAAACAGGAAATTGAAGACATTTACGAAGATTTGGAAGACCGTATTGCAGATAAAAACATCATTTATAGCACCAACCTGAGTAAAGATTTCCATTTTAAAGGCAATAAAGCACTGATTCACACGCTTTTAATCAACATCATTAACAATGCAATTAAATACAATGTTGATGGCGGTACAATTGCAATAACTGATAAAACCGAACTGGAAAAGTACGTATTAACCATTAGTGATACGGGTTCGGGAATGAGTAAGGCCCTTGTTGAAGATGCCTTTGACCGCTTTAAACGAGGAAATACGGACGAAAATGGTTTTGGCTTAGGTTTAGCAATTGTTCAAAGCATTGCCAGGTTTCACAGAATCGAAATCGATATTCAATCTGAAGAACAGAAAGGAACAAGTATTTCATTATATTTTTAAAATGAAATTTCGCTGATAAGCCGATCGGTATCACGTGAAGACAAATTTGTACCTTTGTAATTAATGCTGGCACTAACTTATTTAAAGCGTTTCACACTTTTTACTGCGCTAATTTTACTGTTTTCTGTTTCGGGCTTAAAGGCACAGAAAGTGGTAGAAATGCAGGATTCTGTGGCACAGCACATATTCACCTTTAAAGAAATTGAAGTTTTAGAGGATGCCAGAAATCAATACAATTTCGAAGAGATTAAAAGCAGCGCATTCGATCAGAAATTTAAAGCGAGCCTGAGCAGTACCCCGCAAACCAAACAGCTCAATAAAACATACTGGTTCAGGATAAAGATTAAACAGAACAATCAGGCAGATAAACCGTTTTTACTGGAGTTTTTTGATCAGACTATCGATCATATTACTGCGTACATTCCTCAGGATAATAAAAAATACAAGGTTGAAAACCTTGGCGATGCAAACCATTTCGACAAAAGGCTGATTCACCACAAAAACTTCGAAATACCGTTGCAAAATGATGGAAATGGAACGCAAACCTATTATTTCAAAATCAGTTCCTCACAAATAGCCGATGTAATTATTGTGCTCAGAACCACCGAATGGTTTATTTCTTATGCCCTTGATGAATATTTTTATTTCGGCATTTTTTACGGAATGATTCTGGTTTTCAGTTTTTACAACCTTATTATGTTTATTGCCATCAGGCAAAAGCAATACCTCTATTATGTGCTCTACAACCTCAGTGTAGGTTTTTTCGAAATGAGTACCGATGGCATTGCCTATCAGTATTTGTGGCCCAATAACCCTGCATGGAATCAGGTTGCCTATGCTTTCGCACTATGCGCCACGAGTATTTTTGCACTGCTTTTTACTCGCGAGCTTTTATATGTTAAAGCAAAAGCACCTAAACTCAACCAATTTATTATTACGATTATTGTTTGCAGGATTGTGTTTTTTCTGTACTGCTATATTTTCGATCAAACACTGTTCAGCTATAAGTTTATTGAGGCTGTGCCACTCTCGGTTGCTTTTTTTACCGGCATTTATATCTATAAAAAAGGCTATCAACCTGCCCGCTTCTTTGTTTTGGGCTATAGCTTCCTTTTTGCTGGCTTTACCCTAAAGTTTTTGATCATGCTTGGCATAGGCTGGCTTAATTTCGGGGCAGTTAGTTATTACAGTTTGAGCTTCTGCTTTGTACTCGAAATGATCTTTTTATCGTTTGCAATTGGTGATAAAGTACGGATTCTCAAAGTAAAAAAGGATAAAGCACAGCAGAAAATCATCAGGCAAATGGCTGAAAATGCCAAACTTAAAGATAGTATTAACCAGGAACTCGAAAGTAAAGTTGAAGAACGTACACGCGAGGTTTACCATAAATCGCTCATCATCGAAAGCAAAAATCAGGCTTTGGAAGAAGCAAATGCTTTGCTACAGCAGCAGGCAGAAGAAATTTCGAGAATGAATGTGTTGTTGGAGCATGACAATGAAGAGCTGCAAACAAGTGTAGAAAAGGTTACCAGAGACCGCGTAATGTCTACAGAAGTAGATTTTGAAGAGTTTAGTAAAATTTACCCCGACAAAGAAACCTGTTACGAGTTTTTAGCAGAACTTAAATGGAGCAATGGTTACCATTGCCGGAAGTGCAGCAACGATCATTATTTTAACGGACACATTTTATATAGCCGCCGCTGCAGTAAATGCGGGTATGAAGAATCGGTAACCACTTATACCATTTTCCATAACACCAGGATACCGATTAACAAGGCATTTTACATGATTTTTCTGATTTACTCTTCTAAAGGCAAAATATCTTCTCATAAATTGTCAGAGCTTCTCTCCATCAGGCAAAGTACTTGCTGGACATTCGGATCGCGGATTAAAAAAGTAATGGATGACCGCAAGAAAACTTTGAAAAAAACAGCTAAAAACGGCTGGAGTCAGCTCGTAATTGAATAAAACCGGGGATTTATCAGTCACAAATTTGTTTGTTTTAAGCTTTAATTAAAGAAATTTCTTAGGTATTTAAGCGTATCATTTTCTATCCGTACCTTGCCTCATCTTAGCTACTTATGCGCTGATTATCAGGCTTAAAATAGCCATTTGTGCTATGGTATTAAAGCGTATCGAAATCAACACAAAAACCTAAATATCAGATAGTTACATAAAAATTAGCAACCAAAACACTTGTATTTAACATTAAATGAGTGTTAACTTTACGGCATAATATTAACAAGAGCAAAAATTATGAGACAAAAGTTTACATTGCTTATAGTGTGTATACTATGCGGTATCTCTCTGAGTATGGCACAGAATATAACTGTAAAAGGTCTGGTAAAAGACAAACAAGGTTTACCATTACCTGGAGTATCTGTAAAAGTGAAAGGAACTAACCAGGGTGCTTCCACAACAGACAATGGTGCATACAGCATTAGCGCACCTCAAAATGCGACATTAGAATTTACCTTTATTGGTTATAAAACAATTGAAGAGGCAGTTAATAACCGTACAACAGTAAACGTAACATTATCTGATGATAACCAACAATTAAATGAGGTGGTGGTAATTGGATATGGTACTACAACCAAGAAAGATTTAACCACCGCTGTAGTTTCATTATCATCAAAAGATATCGAAAATCAGCCGGTAACCAATCCACTACAAGCCATTCAAGGTAAAGCCGCTGGTGTGCAGATCAGTTCACAATCAGGAAAACCAGGGGCAGGTGTTGCAATTACCATTCGTGGTAATACTTCAATTAATGCATCAAATAGCCCTCTTTATGTAATTGATGGTGTTACTTCACGCGATGCAAGTTTTTTAAATCCGACGGATATAGAAAGCTTAACCATTTTAAAAGATGCTTCTGCGGCAGCCATTTATGGATCGAGCGGTGCAAATGGTGTAATTCTGATTACAACCAAAAAAGGTTCGTCTGATAAAATCCGGGCAACATTTAACGCTTTTACTGGTTTTTCTAACCTTTGGCAAAAACAGGATGTATTAAATAAAGATCAATACATCGCCCTGATGAAAGAACTTGGTTATGATACACAAGGCTTAGGTAATCAGAATACCGATTGGCAAGATTTAACTTTCGGTACAGGTACTCAAAACAGCTACCAGGCTTCAATTTCAGGCGGAGTTAAAGGCGGTCAATACTCATTATCAACTGGTTATCAACAAGATAAAGGCGTGGTATCACCAGCTAAACTGGATAAATATACCATCCACTTTAATGGGCAGCAAAACATAACCAAATGGTTAAAGCTAACAGGAAATGCTGCAATTACACAAAGTAACTCAGTAGATGTTAGTGATAATGCCAACGTTGCAAGAGGTGGAACAATTTTATCGGCATTAACTACGCCACCAACCATTGGTATTTATGCTGCAAACGGAACTTATGCCTTTAACCCTTACAAAGGTGGATCAGAAAACCCGGTTGCCAATGCGATGGCAGCAAAAAATAACAATAGAAATTTTCGTTTCTTGGGTGCATTTGCTGCTGAAGTAAAATTTACCCAAAACTTTTCATTCAAATCGAGCATTAGCACAAACAATAACGATAACCGTTATGCTTATTTCTTAGATCCATATTCTACAGATTATGGCAGAACGCAAAAAGGGATTATCAACTCTAACTTTAGTACCGACCATGTTTGGCTAAATGAAAACATTTTAAACTACACCAAAAACTGGGGTAAAAATGCATTTACCGCTACAGGTGGTATGACTTTGCAAGAATCTAAATATTATAAGTTAAATTATAACGAGCAGAATTTTATCGGCCCTAATGGCGAATTATTAGATCGCGGAACGTCAATTCCAGCACAGCTTCCTACAGCTTCTCAATGGTCTAAACGTTCATATTTAGCCCGCTTAACTTATGCTTACGACAGCAAATATTTATTCAGCACAAATTTCAGGGCAGATGGTTCATCACGTTTCGGTCCTGAAAATAAATATGGTTATTTTCCTTCGGCATCAGTTGGATGGAGAATTTCTGGTGAAAATTTCCTAAAAGATGTAAAATCAATCAACGATTTAAAATTAAGGGCAAGCTGGGGTAAAGTAGGTAATGATGAAGGAATTGGAGATTATTCATACCTGGAGCTTTACACACCAACTACTCAAGGTTCTTACGTATTTTCTCAATTGCCAAACCCAGGATTAAAATGGGAAGAAACCACACAAACCAATATCGGTTTAGATTTATCAATGTTCAACAGTCGCGTGGTTTTTACTGCTGATGCTTATTTGAAAAAAACAAAAGACCTTTTGATTAACCAGCCACTACCAAATTCAATAGGTTTTGGAAGTATCGCATCTAACGTTGGTGATATGGAAAACAAAGGTTTGGAGTTTGTTTTAACCACTAAAAACTTTGTTAAAGATAAATTTACATGGACTACCGATATCAACTTTACTTTAAACCGCAATAAAGTAACCAGTTTAGGCGACAAAGTAGGTTCAATTAATTTTGGTGATATTTATGAGCGTGATGCAGCTATTAGAGTGGTTCCGGGCCGTCCGCTGGGCAGTTTCTATGGTTATGTGTCAAATGGCGTTAACCCTCAAACCGGAAATATTGTTTACCAGGATTTAAACGGTGATGGAACAATTGATGCATCCGACAGAACATTTATCGGCTCTGCACAACCGAAATTCACCTATGGTGTAAACAACACTTTTACGTATGGCAACTTTGGTTTAAATTTCTTGTTCCAGGGTGTGCAGGGTAACCAAATGTTTAATGCTTCAAGAATGGAACTGGAAGGAATGAACGATTCGAAAAACCAGTCGGCAGTTGTACTAAACAGATGGACTACTCCAGGACAGATTACAGATGTACCTAAAGCGATAAAAGACAACAGTAGCAATACCTTAACATCCAGCCGTTTTGTAGAGAATGGTTCTTATCTGCGCTTAAAAACAACCACATTATCGTACAATTTTGGCAGCATGGCATTAGGCAAACTTAAAATGAGCAAATTTATGATTTATGCCAGTGCTTATAACCTGTTAACCTTTACCAATTATTCAGGTTTCGACCCTGAGGTTAACCAAAACTCTGCAAACGGTCCATCAATGGGTATCGATTACGGTACTTACCCGCAATCGAGAACTTTCTTATTTGGTGTTAACGTAGGCTTTTAATTCAGACAAAAATGAGACTTAAAATATATTCATTAATCGCAGCAGGTACCCTTACCTTGGCATTAAGCAGCTGCAAAAAAGATTTCTTAGATCAAAATCCAATTACGCAGGTTGGTCCTGATGTAGCTTTTGCTGATGCAGCTGCTGCAGAAAAATTAATTCAAGGTGCTTACGATGGTATGTACAACGATTACCACATTTGGGATTACATGACCAATGGTGACGTAAGATCAGACAATGCTTATGCTGGAGGAGACAATCCTGCAAACATTCAGTTAGATTTATTCACCGTAATTTCTACCAATGGAAACGTAACAAGGGATTGGAATGCATTATACAGTGATATTAAAAACTGTAACCTGATTTTAACCAACGTTCCAAATATTGTAGATGCCAAACTTGATGTGGGCGACAGAAGAAAACAAATTCTTGCCGAGGCCAGTATTTTAAGAGCCTACATGTATTTTAACCTGGTAAGAACCTGGGGTTCGGTTCCATTAGTTGTTAAAGTACCTACAACCGATGCCGAATTTTATCCTGCGAAAGCCAGTGTAGATGCAATTTACGCACAAATTATCAGCGATTTAGAGTATGGCGCAACAAATGCCCCTGCTACTGCTCCAAACAAAGGTATTATGACAAAAGGCGTGGCTAATGCTCTACTGGCTAAAGTATATGCAAGCAAACCTACTCCAGATTGGACCAAGGTTAGCACCTATTGCGATGCAGTAATAAACGGAGGATATAGTCTGGTATCAAACTACGATTTCTTATGGGATTCTAACCACAAAAACAATACTGAAGCCATTTGGGAAATGCAATATGATGGCTATGGTGGTTTGCATGGAAATTGGATGCCAAGCGTATTAGTTGGTACAGGATGGAAAAGATTTAACACTCCTACCAACAGCTTATCAAAAGCATTCGATGATGCTGGTGATGCTGTGCGTAAAGCCTCTAGCATTAAATTTAACAATGTAGTATCTGAAGGATGGAGTGATTCATATTGGTCAAAAACCAGTTATCCTTACATCAATAAATACCGAGCAGACGATAAATCTGACAACTATATTTTAAGATTGGCCGATATCATTCTTTTAAAAGCAGAAGCATTGAATGAATTAAGTGCATCAGGATGGTCTTCTGCAGCGACTTTGGTTAACCAGGTTCGAAGTCGTGTTAATTTAGGAGCAACAACAGCTACTGATCAGGCATCGATGCGCTTAGCTATCGAAAACGAACGCCGGCTAGAATTGGCCTTTGAAGGTCACCGTTGGTTTGATTTATTGAGAACAAACAGGGTAATTCCGGTAATGAACGCACAAGTTGATGGTGCAGGTACAAACCTGAATTACAACATATCTGCTTCAAAATTATACTTCCCAATACCTCAAGATGAGTTAGACAAAAACCCTAACGTACGTTAATTTATTAAAACAGAGGCGGCTACGGTCGCCTTTGTTATAAAATCATTTTTTAAAAATAACAGAAGTGGCGAATTGGCAATCCTTTATTGTATACAATTGCCATCCTATTTATAGAAAAATCATCAAAGCATTTATCCCACATTATTTAATGAATTGGAAAATTGATAATGATGATTTTACATAAACGATTTTGCTTCTTTTAACTACCCTTTTTTACAATGCGAAATACCTTGAAAACACTAACCAAAACCATAATTATGAAACCTTTTTATAACCTTGGCACTGCGCTGAGCATCTTAATTGTTGCTTGTGCATGCAGTAAAAGCCCGGAGGCAGGCAGTGGTACTTCAGAAAACCCACCATCTACCCTGCCCGTTAAAACCGACGTTGCATTTTGGCTAACCAAAGGTGATCAGTCGCAACTGTTAAAACAACAAAATGTTTCATTAAACTTTTCAGCAGCAACTAATAATTATCCAACAATCGAAGTTGATCCTGCAACAACTTTTCAAAGTATTGATGGCTTTGGCTATACCTTAACTGGCGGAAGCGCAAGCCTAATTAATGCTTTATCAGCCGCAGCACAGGATAAACTGTTAAAAGAACTTTTTGCAGCCACAAATGATGCCATTGCTGTAAGTTACCTTCGGATCAGCATCGGTGCTTCAGATTTAAGTGCTGTGCCCTTTACTTATAACGACCTGGCAGATGGAGAAACGGATGAGACTTTAACAAAATTCTCTATCGCTAAAGAACAGGCAGATTTAATTCCGGTATTAAAAAAGATTGTAGCCATAAACCCTTCAATAAAATTTTTAGGTTCACCCTGGACAGCCCCAACCTGGATGAAAACAAACAAAAGTTTTATCGGTGGCAGTTTAAAACCAGAATACTACCAAACTTATGCGAAATACCTTGTGAAGTACATTCAGGCCATGAAAGCAGAAGGCATTGTAATAGACGCAATAACTCCTCAAAATGAGCCACTTCATCCTGGAAACAACCCAAGTATGTACATGACTGCTTTAGATCAGGCAGCATTCATTAAAACTGCTTTGGGACCAATATTTCAAAGCAATGGTATCAAAACAAAAATTATTGTTTATGATCACAACGCGGATAAACCCGAATATCCAATCACAATTTTGAATGATACAGAGGCTAAAAAATATGTTGATGGCTCCGCATTCCACCTTTATGCAGGTCCTATTACTGCGCTTAGCCAGGTGCATGATGCACATCCCGATCGCAATGTTTATTTTACTGAACAATGGGTTGGTGGGCCAGGCAATTTTGCTGAAGATTTAAAATGGCATGTATCTACCCTCATTGTTGGTGCAACACGTAACTGGAGCCGTAATGTTTTGGAATGGAATTTAGCTGCCGATCAGAATTACAATCCACATACCGATAAAGGTGGTTGTACAAGCTGTTTAGGTGCAATTACAATTTCGCCCGCAGTAAGCAGAAATGTGGCTTATTATGTAATTGCCCATGCTTCTAAATTTGTTAAGCCTGGTTCGGTAAGAATTGCCTCAAACATTACCAGTAACCTACAGAATGTTGCTTTTAAAACACCTGAAGGCAAAAATATACTTATTGTTTGTAACAACAACAATGCAGAAACAGCTTTTAATATCAAATACAATGGAAAAACAGTAACCAGCAGTTTAGATAAAGGTGCTGTTGGTACTTATGTTTGGTAAAATTTATAGTTTAATTGTTTAGTCAGCCCTGCATTGCGGGGCTTTCTATTTTATAACAATTTTGGCAGGTACTTTGCAGTACACATTAAAATCAAATCCATTAAGAAAACCAATCCACATGAAAAACATCTTTCCACTATTAGGAGTTGCCGCATTATTTATGGCTTCGTGCCAAGGCGGTACAGCAAAAAAAACACAAGCCAAAATAGATTCTACAATTATAACCAACAGCACAGCAAGGCCAGATGCTGTTCAATGCTATAAGTATATTAAAGACCGTGATACAGCTACGCTCACGCTTAAAACAGAAGCCAATAAGGTAACAGGTGATTTAGGTTACAACCTATACGAAAAAGATAAAAATGCAGGCACCATTACCGGCTTAGTGAAAGGCGACACCATTATTGCGAGTTATACTTTTCAATCTGAAGGCCAGAAATCAGTTAGAGAGGTTGTTTTTTTGATGCAGGGCGATCAGTTAAAAGAAGGTTATGGCGATATACATGAGGTTAATGGAGAAACCAAATACAAGGATTTGAGTAAGCTAAAATTTGATGGCTCGATGGTTTTTGACAAAATAGATTGTAAATAATACATCGTCTTCAATCCATAAATCGTCACTTCGACGGCAGTGGAGAAATCTTTCAAATAGTTAAAAGATTTCTCCGTTTCGCTGCTTCATTCAAAATGACGACTTTTCTTAGCTTTTATTTACTCACAGCATCCTTTGCTGCAGCGCTCCAATCTTCAGTTAGTTTTAGCACATAATCAGAATATTTCTGTATTTCATCCGGCTTTAACTTGCTGGCCCAACCCGTAGCTTTATTCGCCCAGGCGGTATATTTATCATTAATTGCTTTAATCTCGGTAGCATTTTTACTTTTTACAGCTGCAACGTACTCATCCTTAAGTTTTACATAATCTGCGAGCCCTTTATTTACCTCTTCGCTTGAAAAAGTTGGTATACCGGTTTTAATTATTTCAGTTGTTTTCGTGGTAGTTTTTATAATGGTGTCTCCATTAGCAGAAATTTCGCTTGAATCTTTAGTCGTTTCAGTTTTTTTGGTGCTTTCGCACGAAACCAATGCCGATGCCAATAAACCTGCGGCAGCAATAGATAAAATTGTGTTTTTCATGATTAATTTGGTTTTTAGTCTGGGATAGACGAAATATGATGCCAAATCATAAAAAAATCCGGTCAAATAAAAAATATTGTAACCGGATGTTCTCTTTGTTAATATGTTTAACGCTTTATAAGTCTTCAAAACGCTCCCAAAAACCATCCACTGGTAATTTGGCAAAAATATTTACAGGTTCTTTTTTAACAGGATGTATAAACTGTAAACGGCGTGCATGTAAACAAATACTACCTTTTCGGCTTCCGCGAGGGTAACCGTATTTATTATCGCCCATTATGGGGCAACCCATTGATGATAGCTGCACCCTGATTTGATGCGAACGCCCCGTTAGCGGATCAACCTCTAAAAGGTAATAATCACCAACTTTGGCCTTTACTTTATAAGAAAGCTCGGCACGCTGACTACCAGTTACCTCTGTATTGTAGTAAGAAACTACATTTTTTTGAGGGTTTTTAACCAGCCAATGAATTAAAGTTGCAGATTCTTTCTCTGGTTTATTCTTCACTACTGCCCAATAGGTTTTCTTTACCTCCCTGTTTTTAAAAACCGCATTCATCCGTTCCAACGCCTTACTGGTTTTGGCAAACAAAATCACACCGCTTACAGGGCGATCTAAACGGTGTACAACGCCTAAAAAAGCACCATTTGGTTTATTGTATTTTTTAGCGATGTATTTTTTTACCTGCTCATCCAAAGGCTCATCGCCGGTTTCATCCACCTGTACAATATCACCAGCCCGTTTATTAATGGCGATTAAATGATTATCTTCAAAGAGAATGTCGTTATCGGTAATTGGCATTTAACCCCTCCGCCCCTAAAGGGGAACTTAAATTTTAATTATATATTGATTTATTTTTTCAAATATTAACCTCATGTAATAAAGCCCCTTTAGGGGTTTGGGGTTAATATTGTTCTTTTTCGTTCGGGAAATCGTTTCCTTTTACATCACGGATATATGCTTGGGCAGCACCCAAAATATCGTCGTATAAATTAATATACTGACGTAAAAAGCGTGGTTTAAATCCTTTAGTTAAACCGATCATGTCGTTAACTACCAAAACCTGTCCATCACAGGCCTGGCCTGCACCAATACCAATGGTTGGGATATGCAGGCTTTCTGTAACTTCTTTACCTAAAGCAGCCGGAATTTTCTCTAAAACAATGGCAAAGCAACCTGCAGCCTGTAAAGCCAGCACATCAGTTTTCAATTTGTTCGCTTCTTCTTCTTCTTTTGCACGAACGGTATACGTTCCGAATTTATAAATGGATTGCGGAGTTAAACCCAGGTGGCCCATTACAGGAATCCCGGCAGTAATAATCCGCTGAACAGATTCGATTATTTCTTCGCCACCTTCCAGTTTCACACCATGAGCTCCAGATTCTTTCATGATTCTGATAGCTGAATTTAATGCTTCTTTAGAGTTCCCCTGGTATGATCCGAAAGGAAGATCTACCACAACAAAAGCACGCTTAACGGCTCTAATTACAGATGCAGCATGGTAAATCATTTGATCCAGCGTAATTGGCAAGGTAGTTTCATGACCAGCCATTACGTTAGAAGCAGAATCGCCAACCAATAAAACGTCCAATCCTGCATCATCTAAAATAGTAGCCATCGAATAATCGTAAGCTGTTAACATAGATATTTTTTCACCACGTTGTTTCATTTCTTGTAAAATGTGTGTGGTGATGCGTTTGATTTCTTTATGTACCGACATGGGATTTGTTTTGTGTTGCCAAAAGTATTGTTTTTTCTTTAATTAAGCCGAAACACCAAAGGTAAAACACCAAAGCAATCTCAAACTAAAATCATTTTTTATGCAAATTTGGTTTCATCGCTTTCAGCATTGGTATCTGAGCTTTTTTGCTCAACCTTATTTCACTTTTCTCTTTACATTTCCAATCTAAACGCCTATCTTTGTACCCCGAAATGGAAGGGATATATTCATCTTTTTTTGCATCCAGCAAAAACGGCTTTAATGCCGGAAGCCATTCTTTTTTCAACTCTTTTTTAAATCAAAATCCATATTGTAATCACTATGACTAACTACACCAAGTTACCTGCGATTTTATTACTGGCCGATGGCACGGTTTTTTACGGCAAAGCGGCCGGAAAAATTGGCACTACTACTGGCGAAATTTGTTTTAATACCGGGATGACAGGTTACCAGGAAATTTTTACTGATCCAAGTTATTTCGGACAGATCATGGTTACCACCAATGCGCATATTGGTAACTACGGAATCCATAAAGATGAAATCGAATCGGGTTCGATTAAAATTGCTGGTTTAGTTTGTAAAAATTACAACATCACTTATAGCCGTAAAGAGGCAACAGAATCTATTCAGGATTATTTCCAGAATGATAACCTTGTAGCCATATCCGACATTGATACACGTGCATTGGTTCGCCACATTAGAGATAAAGGTGCCATGAACGCAATTATCTCTTCAGAAATTACTGATCTTGACGAATTGAAACAAAAACTTTCTGAGGTGCCTTCAATGGATGGGCTTGAACTTTCTTCTAAAGTAAGTACAACAGAACCTTATTTTTATGGTAACCCTGAAGCCAGCTTAAAAGTTGCAGCTTTAGATTTGGGCATTAAGAAGAACATTTTACGCAGTTTCGAAAACCGTGATATTTATGTGCAGGTTTTCCCTGCAAAAACTACTTTTACCGAAATGGAAAAATTTAATCCAGATGGTTATTTTATTTCCAACGGCCCCGGCGATCCATCGGTAATGCCTTATGCAGTAGAAACTATAAAAGATATTTTAGCTGTAGATAAACCTTTGTTCGGAATTTGCTTAGGTCACCAGTTACTGGCCGAAGCCAATGATATTGGTACAATGAAAATGTTTAACGGCCACCGTGGATTAAACCACCCTGTTAAAAACATCATCAAAAACCACTGCGAGGTTACTTCACAAAACCATGGCTTTGGTGTAATTCCGGATGAAGTTAGAAACTCAGATAAAGTAGAAATTACACACGTTAACTTAAACGATAAATCTATCGAAGGTATCCGTGTTAAAGGTAAAAAAGCATTTTCTGTTCAATATCACCCTGAATCTTCTCCAGGCCCACATGATTCTCGTTACCTATTCGATGATTTTGTTGAAGTAATGAAAGGTGAATTAAACTGGTAGATTGAGATAAAATACAGAGATTTGAAGCTAAAGCTTAAATCAAAGCATTTTAACATTTAACAAAAATCAATAATATAATCTGCGGATTTGCGGCAAATTAAGGCTGCTGGTCCGCAGATTTGTTTTTTTACCATTTTTCGCCTGCTTAAAACATCATTTTACCGACATTTTCATTTATTCTTTCATAATTCATTTTCAATTCATGTAAAGCTCCTTACATTCGCAATATGGAAACAAAAAAAGCCATTATCAGTGTTACAGATCTGGTAAAAAAGTATGATGATTTTGTGGCTGTTCAAGGCCTTAGTTTTGAGGTATACGAACATGAAATTTTTGGTTTACTCGGACCAAATGGTGCTGGCAAAACCACCACGCTCGAAATTATCGAAACCTTACGGGAGAAAACCTCAGGCGAAATTATTGTTGACGGTTTTTCGGTGGATAAACAACCACACAGCATTAAGCAAATTATTGGAGTACAGTTACAGGCAGCGGGCTATTACCCAAATTTAAACCTGATTGAACTGATCGAACTTTTTGCCGGTTTATATGGCGCTAATATCAAAGCGATGGAAATGCTGGAGAAAGTAAACCTTCAGGATAAGGCAAAAGCGAAATATAAGGCACTTTCAGGAGGCCAGAAGCAGCGTTTCTCTATCGCCACCACACTAATCAACCAACCTAAAATCATCTTTCTTGATGAACCTACAACAGGCTTAGATCCACAAGCGAGAAGAAACCTTTGGGATTTGATTATCGAAATACGAAATGCAGGCACAACAGTTGTAATTACCACCCATTACATGGATGAGGCCGAGCAATTATGCGATCGTGTGGCTTTTGTAGAACGCGGACAGATTATCGCTCTTGATACCCCTGATAATTTAATTGATAAACTGGTAAGCAGTGGTTTCGAACGTAAAAAAGAAGTTAAAAAAGCCAATCTGGAAGACGTTTTCATTAACCTTACCGGACAGGAATGGAGAGAATAATTCATTGTAAGTTCTTAATCGGTAACCCGAAATCCAGTGCTTAAAACATTTTTTAAAAAATACCAGCAGAACCAACATGCAAAAAGATATACAAGAAAGAGATTCAAACTCCGCAACAGCGGTTGGGCAATATAGCAATACCAAAGCAACACTTGCCCTTGCCAAAGCAAGTTTCAGATCCATTATGCGGAGCCCTTCGGCAGTGGTATTTACGCTTGCTTTTCCTTTAATATTTATCCTTGTATTTGGGTTTTTAGGCGGTGGCGGCACCCATATCGATGTGGGTGTTACGCCAGGATCTGACATCAACAACCCTGTGATGGGGATGTTAGCGAAAACGGGTATGATTAGGCTCATCAAGGATAAAACGAAAGCGGATTTTGATAAGTTACTCGAAAAAGGTAATGTTGATGCCATGATTGATGTGCATAGAAAAGTAAATTCTGCAGCTTATTCGGTAAATGTGGTTTACACTTCAGCATCAAGAGATAAGGGCGGAATTTTAAAATCGGTTTTGAACAATGTTTTCTATGATAAAACCTTAAAACCAACAGTTGCAGAGATAAAAGAAAGCACCATTACAGGCCGCGAATATAAAACTATTGATTTTATCCTTCCAGGGCAATTGGGTTTTTCTCTATTAAGCACCGGTGTTTTCGGAACAGCATTTGTATTTTTAAGCTTGCGCCAAACCCTGGTAATTAAACGCTTTTTTGCCACTCCGGTAAAACGTTCGAGTATTGTAATTGGCGAGGGTATTGCCCGTATCGGCTTTGCTTTGCTGGGCGCATTGTTTATTATCCTGATTGGTCATTTCTTTTTTGGCTTTACACTCGTAAATGGTGCCATAACAGTCATTAATATGCTTATACTGGCCACGCTTGGTATTATTGTATTTATGGGTTTTGGTTTTATCATTTCTGGCATAGCCAAAAGCGAAAGTATGGTACCTCCTATTTCGAACATTGTTACCTTACCTCAATTCTTGTTATCAGGTACTTTCTTTTCCATCGAGGCTTTTCCAAGCTGGTTACAGCCTATTAGCAGAGCCCTACCACTTACCTATTTAAACGATGCCATGCGTAAGGTAGCTTTCGAAGGATCGGGTTTGTGGGATGTGAAATTCCAGATTATGATTTTATTGCTTTGGGGCATCGGAATCTACGCTGTAGCAATAAAGGTATTTAAATGGGAATAGCTTAACTTTATTTAAAGCAATTATCAACGAAAGCTAAGATTGCGTTCTAGCTACATTTTAAGAAGTTGTTAATATCGGATAAGTTTATTTTTATATCCTACCGATATTTAATACATTTGAATATGTGGGAATTTGATTTAAGGGATTTAGAAGAGCTGCAACCGCAGATAGACAGGCTTTACGAAAAAAAGGCCCGGTTAGAAACCTCTAGGCCATTGCCAAATAGCGCTCTACACCGCATTAAACAAGACCTTACCTTAGAGTGGACGTATAACTCGAACAGTATAGAAGGCAATACTTTGAGCTTAAAAGAAACCCAAATGGTTTTACAGGAAGGAATGACTGTTAAAGGAAAATCGTTAAGGGAGCATTTTGAAGCCTATAATCACGAAAAAGCGATAGATTACCTTTATACCCTAATCAATAAAAACTACACGCTTAGAAGTATTGATATTTTATCGCTGCATGGCTTAGTATTGAGAAGCATCGAAGATGATTTTGCCGGCCGCTTAAGAAATGGTGGGGTTCGTATTGTTGGGGCAAATTTTACTCCGCCAAATGCAAATAAGGTTTCTGATTTATTGGATCAATTGATCGATTTTATAAACCATAACACTTTAGGCTTAAGCGATGTACTATTGTCTACTATTTTTCACCATAAACTTGTTTGGATCCATCCTTTTTTCGATGGGAATGGCCGTACGGTAAGGTTAGCCATGAATCTATTGCTTATGAGAAATGGCTTCCCTCCTGCAATTATCCTTAAAAACGACAGAAAAAAATACTACGAAGCACTTAACCAGGCAAATAAAGGCAATTATTATAAACTTAGCTTATTGATGTTACAAGCTTTAGAACGTTCACTTAACATTTACATCAATGCTTTGCCTGGAAACACTTATGGAGATTATGAGCCGATATCACATATTGTTTCAGAGCCTGATGTTCCATATGGGCAAGAATACGTGAGTTTATTGGCCAGGCAAGGTAAAATAGATGCCTATAAGGAAGGGAAAGATTGGCTTACAACCAAGTCGGCAGTGCAAAGTTATATCAAAACGCGTAAAAGAAAACGTTAACCTTTTTTAACTTTTTACCCTGTGATATTGATGTAATTTTACCAAAAAATATTTAATGAAAAATTTAATCATTTTTTGCAGTATTTTATTGATTGCCAGTACCTCGAAAGCCCAATTTAAGTTTTTAGCTAACAACAGTTCCAATCAGTATAAGGCAAAAATTTTCGTAGATAAATGCGAAGGTAACGCTTGCAGCGGAAAAGCAACTGTTATCATTTATGATAAAATATCAGACAGGGAAATTGATACTTTCCATTCAGAAGATCTTGATTTTGGCTTAACTGAAACACAGAACGCGAAACTTGGTTGGCTTGAACTTGGTAAATACCAAACTCCACTTATTTTTGGCGATTTTAACTTTGATGGATTTGAAGATATTGCCATTAGAAATGGAAACAATGGTGCTTATTCCAGTCCCTCGTATAATGTTTATTTATCCTCAAAAGACAACAAGTTTGTTTTGAATAGCGAACTCACCAAACTTGCAAGCGAAAACCTGGGCATGTTTGATGTAGATAAAAAAGCCAAACAGATTGCCACACACCAAAAAGATGGATGCTGCTTTGACAAAACCATTAATTATAAATATGATGCTAAAAGCTTGCTTTACGAAGATTCATCGGTAATTGAAGACTCAAGTATTGCCGATATTGTTACCGTAATTACGCAAAAACTGGTTGATGGCAAAATGAAAAGAACTGTGCAAAAGTTTAAAATGAAAGATTATTATAATCAGTAAATCTATTAACCTCGTTTCAAATTAAAGCTCGCCTTAGAGAGAACTCTCTAAAGATGTATTACCTAAAGTGCTCACTCTGAATATATTTCAGGGTCTATATCGAAAAAAAAATGCTGAAATAAATTCAGCATAACGATCACCTTATATAGCTAAATAGTTTAAAGTGCAGCCTTCACCAAAAATGGCAAAATCTCTTTTTGAAAGCTTACAAAGTTTTTGCGCACATCCGAGTCACTCACCGAAGTAAATGCGAACGAAAATACAATGCTTTTACTCGCTTTTAGCAAAAAGGCTAACCCTTCTCTCCTTGCAGGATTATTCTTAAAGTTATCCAACTGAAGGTAAGCGGCCAATAATAAGGCCTCCAACTGATCAGAAAGATGTTTTAAAAACTCTTGTGAATTGGCATTTTCGCGTACAAAATCCCAACCGATAAACTCATTACAGGCTGTAAACGATAAACGGCTGGTTTTCATCACTAAGGCCTTTAAATGCTCCTCTTCTGAAGCATAGCTTAATTTATTATGCAGAATTTCGTGAAGGTTCTGATCAAGATAATCCATAAGGATGCTATCCAGAACCTGCTCTTTACTTTCGAAATATTTGTAAATGGTTGCTTTTGCTATACGCGCTTTTTTAGCAATTTCGTTTACGCTGGTTTTATGATAACCATACTTTCTGAATAGTTCTTTGGCAGCTTTTTTTACTGTTTCTTTTATTTTTTCAGCTTCCATTTTAATTGCTTACGTGTAATAGTGTGTTGCCCTGCAACGAAATATTGTATGCTTTTAAGCTTCTTTCGGCTGGTGCTTTCTGCGGACTGCCATCAAGCAGTGAAAATTTAGCACCCGAACATGGATCAGTAGCCGTTACGCCACTCTCATCCGGAGCTACCTTACAAATTTTCTCTGGATTTACAGTACTGCAACGATCAAAGGCTACGTAAGTACCCAATGGCGTTTTAACAATTAACAAGCCACCAACACCATAATTAGAAACCACCAATACATTATTTACAGCTTTTATACTGAATTCTGTTAAGGTAACATTATAGTTTACAGGCACATCCGGAATGTAACCTTCATCTTTACCACAAGCTGTGGCAAAAACAAGCACAAACAATATGCTGTATAAATGCTTCATCATTAAATTAAAGCCGATTTAAATTGCTTCAGGAAACGTGAATCATTTTCTGAAAATAAACGCAAATCTTTAATTTCATATTTTAGGTTGGTAATACGCTCTATTCCCATTCCAAATGCAAAACCACTGTATTTTTTAGAATCGATGCCGCAGTTTTCCAATACATTAGGATCTACCATACCGCAGCCCAAGATCTCTACCCAGCCGCTATATTTACAAAACTGGCAACCGGCCCCTTTACAAATGGTACAAGAAATATCCATCTCTGCAGATGGTTCTGTAAAAGGAAAATATGATGGACGGAAACGCACTTTGGTTCCTTCTCCATATAACTCCTGAACAAAATAAAACAAGGTTTGCTTTAAATCTGCGAATGAAACATTTTCATCAACATACAAACCTTCTACCTGATGAAAAAAACAGTGTGCACGTGCCGAAATGGCTTCGTTACGGTAAACGCGACCAGGCATAATTGCTCTAAATGGCGGTTGGCCCTGCTCCATCATACGTACCTGTACGGAAGAAGTATGTGTACGCAAAGCGATATCGCCTTTTTCGCCACCTTTTTTAATAAAGAAAGTATCCTGCATATCTCTTGCCGGATGTTCTTCAGGAAAGTTTAAAGCCGAGAAATTATGCCAATCATCTTCAATTTCAGGACCTTCTGCTACCGTAAAACCCAATTTGGCAAAAATTTCTACAATCTCTCTGCGCACAAGGGCCAATGGATGGCGCGAACCAATTTCGAAACCTTCACCTGGTAAAGTTAAATCCAGTTGAGCGCTTTCTGTATTGGTTTCAGTACTTTCTGTAGATTCCTTTAATGTTAAATATTTAGATTCGGCAAGTTGTTTAAACTCATTTAAAACCTTTCCTAATGATCTTTTTTCTTCAACAGAAACAGATTTAAATTCGTCGAAAATCTCTTTGATAATGCCTTTGCTTCCTAAGTATTTAATGCGGAATTGCTCTAACTCATCTGCTTTTTCGGTTACGAAAGCATTAATTTTATCGGTATATAGTGTTATTTTGTCCTGTAACATGGCTTCAAATATACGGCAAATTATCTAATATTTTTAAAGTTGCCGGGTTCAAATAATCTGTTTACAATATCCTTATAAAAGAAAATGAACCCGTAAACAACAAAAGCCACATAAAGCGGCTTTTGTTGTTTACGTTAGATCTATAAGTTTTAAATCACACCTAATTCTTTACCAACTTTGGTAAAAGCGGCAATCGCTTTATCCAAATGGTGTTGTTCATGTGCGGCAGATAACTGCACACGGATCCTTGCTTTGCCTTGCGGTACAACCGGATAAAAGAAGCCAATTACATAAATACCCTCTTCCAGCATTTTTGCTGCAAATTGTTGCGCAATTTTAGCATCATACAACATTACAGGAACAATCGGGTGAAAACCAGGTTTAATATCAAAACCGGCTGCCGTCATTTTCTCACGGAAATATTTGGTATTGTTTTCCAATTTATCTCTTAAAGAAGTGGTTTCGCTCAACATATCCAATACTGCGATAGATGCGCCTGCAATTGCCGGAGCCAGTGTATTGGAAAATAAATAAGGCCGTGAGCGCTGACGCAACATATCGATGATTTCCTTTTTTCCAGAGGTAAAACCTCCTGATGCACCACCTAAAGCTTTACCCAATGTACCTGTAATGATATCGATGCGATCAATCACGTTAAAATGTTCGTGCGTTCCGCGACCATTTTTACCGATAAAGCCAGTGCAATGCGATTCATCAATCATGATCAAAGCTTCATATTTATCAGCCAAATCAGCAATTTTATCCAATGGGGCTACAGATCCGTCCATCGAAAAAGCTCCATCGGTAACAATAATCCTGTGTCTGCAATCTTTGGCAGCAATTAATTGTTTTTCCAGATCTTCCATATCGGCATTTTTATAACGGAAACGCTGTGCTTTACATAACCTTACACCATCAATGATCGATGCATGGTTTAATTCGTCAGAAATAATGGCATCTTCTGCATTAAACAATGGCTCAAAAACACCACCGTTTGCATCAAATGCAGCTGCATATAAAATGGTATCTTCTGTACCTAAAAATTTAGAAATCTTTGCTTCCAGTTCTTTATGCACATCTTGTGTACCACAGATAAAACGCACTGAAGACATTCCATAACCATGATCGTCGATTGCTTTTTTAGCTGCTTCTATCACTTTTGGATGAGAAGAAAGCCCTAAATAATTATTTGCACAAAAGTTAACTACTTCAGCACCGCCACTTACTTTAATATCGGCACCCTGAGGGGTAATAATTATACGTTCGCGTTTAAATAATCCAGCGTTTTCGATTTCTTCAAGTTCTTTTTGAAGAACAGGTTGTAATGTTTTGTACATGGCCTTTTTATGGTTGATTTTACGCCCAAAGTTATAAAAAAAAGTCTTCTCCGACCTAAAAACGCAATTTTATCCCTATATTTTACACACAAACGTTTGATCGATTGTATAATCTGTGAAAATTTTAAGTCGGTAAGTAAATCGGTTTATGCAAATTATTTTTTTTCGATCTTAACAAACTTTAACACACCCCTATATGTATAGTCTTAAAAGTTATTCGATATTTATAGCTTACTAATCTAACTTATGATAAAAATTTGCGCGCTCCTATTTTTTTGTGGCCTCACCAATTTTGTTTTAGCTCAACAATTTACCATTACAGGAACAGTAAAAGATAGCAGCGGTCAGCCTGTTCCTTTTGCTTCTGTTTATCTAAAAAACACCACTACCGGAACTTCTGCAAATGTTGATGGAAAATATTCCATGAAGCTAAAAAGCGGAGAATATACCTTAAGTTTCAGGGCAGTAGGCTACAAACAGCAGGATCACATTATTAACCTTAAGGATGATTTAACCCTTAATGTAACGGTTACATCCGAAAGTTATACTTTAGAAAATGTAAATATCAGGGCAAATGCCGAGGATCCTGCTTATGCCATTATCCGTAAGGCAATTAAACAAAGAAAAACACATTTAGAAGAAGTTAAAGCCTTTAGTTGCGATGTTTATATTAAAGGTGTGCAACGCTTAAAGGGTGCTCCAAAAAAATTCTTCGGTCAGGATATTCAAAAGTTGTTAGAACTCGACACCAATAGAAAAGGTATTATTTATCTTTCAGAATCACAGAGTAAATTTAATTTCAGAAGACCAAATGATGTACATGAAGAAATGATTTCATCAAAGGTTGCTGGAAGGAATAATGCTTTTAGCTTTAACAAAGCATCGGATCTGATTATTAATTTTTACGACAATTACCTACTCGAAAATAAATTGAGTGCAAGGGGATTTATTTCTCCGATTGCAGATAATGCACTATTTTATTATAAATATAAGCTGCTTGGCGAAAGCAAAGAAAATGGGGAGCTTATTCATAAAATTGAGGTAATTCCACGCCGTGAAAATGATCCTGTTTTTAGAGGGATTATTTACATTATAGATGAAAGCTGGAGAATATACAACACCGATGTTTACCTTACCAAAAACGCCGGCATCAACTTTATTGACACTTTAAACATCAGTCAACAGTTTACCAAGGTTAAAGATCTTTATATGCCAACGGCCATTAACTTTCAATTTGCCGGTAATGTACTGGGCTTTAAAATTGCTGGCTATTACGTTGGCATATATAACAATTACAACATTGATCCAAAATTCCCTAAAAACTATTTCAGTGGCGAAATTTTGAAAATTACCGAAATGGTAAATAAGAAAGATTCTGCTTACTGGGCCAATAACCGGCCGATTCCGTTAACGGGTGATGAAAAGCTTAATTATGTTAAAAAGGATAGCATTGCCAAACTTAAAGAATCAAAAAAGTATCTTGATTCATTAGAAAAAGACAACAACAAATTCGGAATTGGCAAACTGTTGCTCAGGGGATATAGCATTAACGATCGTTATGATAAAGAATATTGGTCGTTCGACCCTGTGCTTAGGGCAATATTTTACAATACTGTAGAAGGATTTGCCGTTAAATATGGCGTTACTTACCGTAAAGAATTTGCCAATAGAAGATCTTACTCCATACGACCAGAATTGAGGTATGGTTTTGCAAATCAAAAACTTACAGGAAGTTTAACAGGAAGTTATTATTACAACCCGCTTAAAAGAGCCAGTGTAGGTGCATCTTTCGGAAACGGAATTTTCGACTTAAACAACCTGGGTTCTATGACGGCTCTGGGTAATTCTATCAACTCCTTGTTTTATGAGAAAAACTTCTCTAAATTTTACGAAAAGAATTTCATCAACATCAACACCACCCGCGAATTGGCTACAGGTTTACAAGCAAGTGTAAGTGTTGATTATAGCCATAACAAGAATTTAAGTAATAGCACCACATTTAAGTTTATAGATGCAAAAGACAGGGAGTTTACTTCGAACAATCCTTTTAGTCCTACTGTTGAGACACCACTTTTCCCAACTTATAATTCACTTAGTGCAACCGCAAGTTTAACTTATACCATGGGGCAAAAATACATTACACGCCCTGACGGTAAATTTTATACAGAATCGCGTTTTCCTAAAATTACGGTATTGTATAAAAAGGGATTTCATGGTGTTTTAAATAGCGATATTGACTATGATTTTGTTAAGCTGGAAGTTTCTCAAGACAGAATCGGATTGGGATTATGGGGTTATACATCTTTTCTGGCAGGTGTGGGCAAGTTCTTAAATAACGATAAAATGTATTACCCTGATTTCAAACACTTTGCGGGTAATATTTCTACAATTTTCCCTCCTAACTTAAGAAAGTTCCAATATTTGGATTTTTACCAGTTCAGTACCAACCAGCAATATTTTGAAGCACATTTGGAGCATAATTTTGCAGGTTTTTTCATGAACAAAATTCCATTGTTGCGTAAAGCTAAACTGGAAGAATTTATTGGTGGGGGTTATCTTTCCTCTCCTGAAAAAAGGAATTATAAAGAGTTTTATTTTGGTATTCAACGCTTGGTTTTAAGGGCAAGTTATGGTTTTGCTTATGATGGCGGCACCAAATTAACGCAAGGATTTAGAATTTCTTACGGCTTTTAATGAGGTTGAAGGTAGAGGACAGGAAGTTTTAAGGCAAATACACCTTAATTTTCAAATCGATTATAAGTTTGTTGATGAAGAGTTTAGGGCATAAATGCCTTCAACCTTTCTGCCTTCAGCCTTTCTACCTTCATCCTTTTTTACTATCTTTGCCCCGCTTTAAACGCCGTTTGCAACGGTATCAACAGCGTTATGAAAAAATATCAAACACTACTTTACTATTGCTATAGTTACATAGCAGAGGCAGAACAATTTGCTGCCGATCACCTTAAATTTTGTAAATCTCTGGATTTAGTTGGCCGCATTATCGTTGCTGATGAAGGTTTGAACGGAACCGTTTCGGGAACGGCTGAAGCTTGCGAAGCTTACATGAAAGCGGTACATGCGGATGAGCGTTTCGCTAAAACCGAATTCAAAATAGACGATGTTGAAGAGCCTTCTTTCCTTAAAATGCACTGCCGTTATAAATCTGAAATTGTGCATTCGGGTTTAAGGGATACTTCGATTATCAATCCTAATGAAAAAACAGGAAAACATTTAGAACCGGTTGATTTCATGAAAATGAAAGATGACGAGGATGTTATTATCCTTGATGTACGCTCTAATTATGAACATAACCTCGGGAAATTCAAAAACGCAGTAACACTAGATATCGAGAATTTCAGAGATTTTCCGGAGCAGATTAATCAGCTTGCACAATATAAAGACAAGAAAATACTGACTTATTGCACTGGTGGCATTAAGTGTGAAAAAGCTTCTGCATTACTATTACATCATGGTTTTAATGATGTTTACCAATTGCATGGCGGGATTATTAAATACGGTAAAGAAGCGGGTGGAAAAGATTTTGAAGGTAAATGTTATGTTTTTGATAACCGTATTGCTGTTGATGTAAATGAAGTAAATCCAACCATAGTTTCGGTTTGCTATAATTGCGGTAAAACTACCCCAAAAATGATTAATTGTGCCAATCCGGAATGTAATGAGCACATTACTCAATGTGATGAATGCGGAGATGAACTTCAGGGTTGCTGCTCAACAGCGTGCACTACAAATCCTCGTAAACGCCCATATGATGGTACTGGCTATTATGTGAAGGTTCCTCAGCCGGTAGCGGTTAAGGCCTAAAGATAATTCAGCAAGACGCTTGTGTTGGTTTGATGGTCCATAGTTGATAGTTGTGGCTTGAAAATTAATCGTGATAACTAATTAAAAACTAGGCTAAAGCAATAAGATGGAATAGATGATTATATTTATTTCAAATTAAGAATTATGGCTTTCAAATTTGAAGAATTAAAGGTTTGGCAAATTTCACTAAAACTTAGTAATGAAATAGATATTATTGCTAAAGCCTTTCCTCGGATTGAACTTTTTAGTTTAGCCAATCAGATTAAAAAAGCTGCTGATTCCGTAAATCTTAATATTGCCGAGGGCTGCATGGGCCAGTCAAAAGCTGAATTTTCGAGATTTTTAACTTATTCTGTTCGATCAGGATTAGAAGTAGTGAGCTGTTTATACATGGCCTCTTCCAGAAATTACATAACAGAATTAGAATTCAAAAGGCTATATTCTGAATATGAACAACTTTGTAAGATGATTTCAAAATTGAAGAGTTCACTTTAATATTGAAATAAATATTTTAATTATACCTTGTTGAAAGAATTATTCCCATTAATTAAGGCATCAATCAGTGCCGTCGGCCATGATCGTATAGCAATGAACCATCAACCATTGGCTATTAACCTTTGCCAATAACCTTATTAAACAATTTTTCATTTACTTTGTGTAATAATGGGTTTACCCAATTGCCATTTTATGCTAAACTATTTCCGGTTCCTAATACTTTTATCCTGTTTTACGATTAACTGCTATGCCTCAGAGATTAAAAGCATTGGCGTACCCTATATAGAAAATTATCCCAAATCGGTTTATTCATCAGGAAACCAAAACTGGAGCATCACAAAAGATAAAAATGGCGTAATGTACTTTGGTAACGCTGAAGGACTTTTAACTTTTGATGGCCGCTATTGGCAAAAATACCAGATGCCCAACAGGCAGATTGTAAGATCGGTAGCTACTGATAATAAGGGGCGTATTTACACAGGTAGCTTTGGCGAATTTGGGTACTGGGCCATTAAAAACAATAAATTAAGTTATAACTCGCTTATCAGTTTATTACCTAAAGGCATAAAGATAAATGATGAGGTATGGAAAATTTATGTAGATCAGGATCGGGTGATCTTTCAATCCTTTTCTAAAATTTTCATCTATAAAAATAACAAAATCGAGGTGGTAAAATCGCCATCTTCATTTCTCTTTCTGCATAAAATAAATAACCGATACCTTATAGAGGTACTTGAAAAAGGGCTGTTCGAACTTGTTGGGAATAAACTGATTCATATCCCAAATAGTGAAAAACTTGGCAAAGAAGGGATTCTGTCTATCCTTCCTTATAAAACCAATGGATTGATAATCGGCACCAGTAAAAATGGGCTTTTTACTTATGACGGGAAAGATTTTACACCATTGAACACTCCTGCCAACAGTTACCTTAAAACTTATCAACTCAACAATGGTGTTAGCTTGCTGGGTAAATACTTTGCTTACGGCACCATTCTGAACGGATTGATCATTATTGACGAAAATGGAAGGGTTGTACAACGCATTAATAAATCGAGCGGTTTACAAAACAACACTGTTTTAAGTTTATACGCAGATAATGAACAGAATCTTTGGACGGGATTGGATAACGGGATCGACAGGATTGAACTTAATTCGCCTTTATATTTCTATTTTGATAAAACCGGTCAGTTCGGTACCGTGTATTCCAGTATTATTTTCAACAATAAAATTTATCTGGGTACTAACCAGGGTTTATTTTACAGTGATTGGTCGCCGGATAATCTTTTACCTTTTAATTTCCGGTTAATTCCCAATTCGCAGGGCCAGGTATGGGAACTCACCATTATCGACAATGAACTCATTTGCGGGCATAATAGTGGTACATTTAAAGTAAACGGGGATAAAATCGACTGGCTTTCAAGATCTGCTGGCGGTTGGACGATTAAAAAACTCAATACAAATCCAAATTACCTGGTTCAGGGTACTTACACCGGGCTTTCGCTTTTTACAGAATCTCCGGCATCGGGTTTAAAATTTGTGACGAATGTTACAGGATTTGATGCCCCATCCAGGTATGTTGAACAAGATAATAAAGGAGATATTTGGGTTGCACATGCGTACAAAGGTTTATTTAAACTAACTTTAAGTGCAAATTATACCAGTGTAACGAGTACTAAATATTTCGATGAGAAGAATGGTTTGCCGGGGAATTATAACATCAACATTTTCAATTTAGAAAATAAGATTGTTTTTTCTTCTGATGCAGGTTTTTATACCTACGATGAACTGAGCAATAAATTTACCAAATATGAGGCGTTAAATAAGGAACTAGGCTCTTTTCAATCTTCCAATAAAATTATTAATGCTGGTGGTAAAAAATATTGGTTTATTAACCATGGAAAAACAGCACTCGTTAATTTTAGCGAGCCTGGAAAGGTAGAAATAGATTCGAACCAGTTTAGCATTTTAGATGGCCGGATGGTACAATATTATGAAAACATCAGCCGAATTAGCGATTCTATTTACCTGATCAGTGTTGATGATGGTTTTGTGATTTATAATCCAACTGCCCAGCTGAATATGCAGAAGCAGAAGCTTCCGGCTGTGCTGATCCGCCGTGTTGAAGACATTACCGATAAGTTTTCACTCATAAGCGAATCAGGAAATAATGAGGAAACAACGGAGATTCAAAACAGTAGAAATAACATCAGAATTTCTTATGCATTGCCATATTACCGCCAGGCTAAGGTTAAATACCAATTTTATTTAGAAGGTTATTCAAAATCATGGTCTGACTGGAGTTACGCCACACAGAAAGATTTTACCAATTTAAGTGCAGGAAATTATGTTTTTAAAGTAAGGGCCAAAATAGATGACAATACAGTAAGCCAGGAAACGACCTATTCTTTTACCATTTTGCGCCCCTGGTATCTTAATAACTGGGCAATATTGTGCTACACTATATTATTTGTAATCGTGTTGATTTTAGGCAAAAAACTTTACGAGCGAAAACTCAATAGGGATAGTAAAAAAATAAGTGACCGTTTACAAGCTGAGCAAGAAGAGAAATTAAGAAAGGAAGCTGAAATTAATGAAAAGCAGATCATTAAGTTACAAACAGAGAAATTACAGGCCGAACTGGCTTCCAAAAATAGAGAATTGGCCAACTCTGCCATGACTTTAGTGTACAAAAATGAGTTGCTACAGAAACTGAGTGATGAAATAACCAAACTTAAAGACGAAAATGGCAAAAAGCTTTCGGATGATCAAACCCGAAAAATTCAGAAGGTTATTAACGATGGAATGAATGATGAACGCGATTGGCATTTATTCGAAAACAGCTTTAATGAAGCACATGAAAGTTTCTTTAAAAAATTAAAAGCACAGCACCCAGATCTTGTTCCGAACGATTTAAAACTTTGCGCCTACTTAAGGATGAATATGAGTAGCAAAGAAATGTCGTCACTACTTAATATCAGTTTAAGAGGTGTAGAAATACGCCGCTACCGTCTGCGTAAAAAGCTCGAAGTGCCACATGATAAAAACCTAACTGAATTTTTAATGGAGCTTTAATTTACCTCATTTTAAAAGCAAAAACTTAATCAGAGTAGCACGGAAAAATTTGTGCGAAAAACGCTTTTTGCGGATTATTTGCTATTAAACTTCAAAACAGCACTACATCATTACCTCTCATACCGGATTTCTACGCCCCACAAATTACTTAGTGTTATTTGTACACTTAATGATATGTTAATATTATGTTAAAATCCAATAAAACTGTGTTTTTGACCTAAAATGGCATTTGGTTTAATCGTTAACTAAACCAAATTGGATTTCATGATGTATTAATGTAGAGGTAGAAACACTTGCACATCACCAAAAACAACCTCACATTTAACTAACAATTAAACTAAATTTATAATAAAGCATGAAAAGAATCTTTACAAGAATTTCTGTTCTCGCTGCATTTTGTTTGCTAACAATTAACGTAGCATTTGCGCAAAACATTACCATAAAAGGTAAGGTAATTGATGGGGGTGATAAAACACCTTTACCTGGCGTAACTATTTTAGTGAAGGGCACACAAACTGGCACGCAAACAGATGTAAACGGCGGCTACTCCATTAGCGTGCCGGCTAATGCCACATTAGTATTTAACTTTGTAGGCTATACAGCACTTGAGCAGGCTGTAAATAATCAAACTACCCTTAATGTATCCCTAGCATCATCAACACAACAATTAGAGCAGGTTGTGGTTGTGGGTTATGGTACGCAAAGAAAAATTGATGTTACAGGATCTGTAGCTTCAGTAAAGGGAGAAGATATTTCAAAACAGATTTCAACAAATCCTGTTGGTGCATTACAGGGTAAAGTAGCAGGTGTTTCCATTACCAATACTGGTACGCCAGGAGGTTCACCAACCATCACCATCAGAGGTACCGGTACCATTTATGGTAAAACAGTACCATTATATGTAGTAGATGGTGTATGGTATGATGATATTAACTTTTTAAATCCTTCTGACATTGCCAATATTAGTATTTTAAAAGATGCTTCTGCGCAATCTATTTATGGTATCAGGGCTGCCAATGGTGTAGTTCTGGTAACAACAAATAAAGGTAAAAAAGGTGATGCAGTAATCAATTACAATGGTACCGTGGGTTTCCAGAAGGTGACTAACAAGGTTGAAATGGCAAATGCTTCAGAATATGCTACTGCAGTAAATGAGGCTTACGCACTTCAAACCCCTGCTGTTGCTCCATTATTTTCAAATACCAACCTTGGAGAAGGAACCAACTGGTATGATGTAGTTTTAAGAGATGCTTTGATTACCAATCACCAGCTTTCTGTTAGTGGTGGAAGTGAAAAATCTACTTATAACCTATCTTTAGGTTATTTGGATCAGGATGGAATTGTTAAAAACAACAATTATAAAAGGTATACAGCCCGATTATCAAATGACTTCCAAATTTTCAAACCATTAAAAATTGGATATAATGTAACAGCAGCTTCAAGCAAGTCTAAAGATGCACCATCATCTATATTCAGGGCCTTATATGCAGCATCTCCTGTTGTTCCGGTATTTAATGCTGATGGAACTTATGGCGATCCTAATGCGTTTAACTTGGGTAATGGCAGTAACATGAATCCTCAAGCTACATTGGATTTCTTTAATCAGCAAACCACAAAATACAAGGTTACCGGAAATATATTTGCAGAGTTGAAGTTCTTGAAAGACTTCACATTTAAAACAAGCTTTGGTGGTGATTTTAGTCAGGACGAAGTTCGAGGTTATATTCCGGTGTATAAAGCAAGCAATACCCAACAAAATACCAATAGTAAATTGGATATTGATCGTGTTGAAAACAGAAACTGGATTATAGAAAACACCTTAACTTACGATAAAAAGTGGAACGACCACAGTTTAACAGTGTTGGTAGGACAAACTGCCCAGCGTAATAAAATGTATACGATCAATGCAGATGCATTAAACGTTCCTTATTCATCAGAAGGAGATTTGTATTTAGCACTTGGTGACGCGTCTACCAGAAACGTTACAGATTTAGGTGAATTATCAACCTTTGCTTCATATTTTGGAAGAGTTAATTATTCTTATAAAAACAGGTATTTATTAAATGCCTCTATAAGAAGAGATGGTGCTTCACAGTTTTATGGCACGAATAACTTATGGGGGAATTTCCCTTCTATTGGTGCAGGATGGGTGATCAGTAATGAGGAATTCATGAAAGATCAAAAAATATTCAGCAATTTAAAACTTAGAGGAAGCTGGGGTAAAGTAGGAAATGCTGGTGTCCCAATTAACCCTACAGTATTAAGAGTAGATCAGAGTCCTGGATATATTGCCTTTTTTAATGGCATTCCTTATACCGGTGCCAGTATTGATTCATTTGTTCCACCAACATTATATTGGGAAAGAAGTGCAGGTACTGATATTGGCTTAGAAATGGGTTTTCTGAATAACAGATTAACTATCGAAACAGATTATTATAACAGAAAAACTGAGCAATCAATATTTGATATTCCAATATTAGGAAATACAGGTGCTGAAACCCCAACTCTTATTGCAAATCAGGCAGATATCCAAAACCGAGGCTTTGAATTTTCTGCAACTTGGGCTGATAAAACAGACGGCGGGTTTACTTATTCCATCAGTGGAAATGTTGGCATGAATGAAAATAAAGTGATCAACGTAACATCTGGAGCGAATCCAATTTACAGAGGAGGCGCAGGATTAACCAGCGGATACTTATCAACCAGAACAGTAAATAATCGTCCGATTGGTGAGTTTTATGGTTATCAGGTTGAAGGAGTTTTCCAAACAGATGCTGAAGCCGCAGCTTGGCCAGGTTTTAAAAGAGGCGATTTTAAATACGCTGATACTAATGGCGATGGCGTGATTGATTTAAGAGACAGGGTAGTACTTGGAAATCCAAATCCTAAATTTACCTATGGTGTAAACACTAATTTTGCCTATAAAAATTTTGATTTAACATTAGATATTCAAGGCGTTGCTGATGTAAGTGTATATAACGCGAATTTGGGTAACCGTTTCGGTAATGAGAATTTCACTAAAGATTTTATCAACAACCGTTGGACGGGTGCTGGAACATCTAATACATACTCATCTGCTGATTTAGCTGGTGGATTAAATAATGCACCAAATTCTTTCTATGTAGAAAAAGGTGACTATATCCGGTTAAGAAATATCCAACTTGGTTATACATTACCAAGCGCCATAAGCAGTAAAATGAAAATGCAGCGCTTAAGAGTATTTGCAAATGCCCAAAATGCACTTAACATCTTCGGATACAAAGGCTTTAGCCCTGAAGTTGGTGGAGCACCTACAAATGCAGGCATAGATACTAACGTTTATCCATTATTCGCAACGTATAATTTCGGCGTTAACGTAACTTTCTAATCGACATCAAAATGAAAAAAAATATAAATATACAATCATGCGTAATTGCAGCCGCGCTTGGCGCAATGCTCTTTACAGCATCATGTAAAAAGGAATTTTTAAATGTTCCCCCTCAAGGTCAACAGCCTTCTGCTACGTTTTGGCAAAACCAGGATGATGCCTTAAAAGGTGTAAATGCAATTTATGCTAATTTACGCAGCTGGAACAATGTAGCCTTTAATGCAATTGCTATAGAAAGTACCGGATCTGACGAAGCCGATAAAGGTAGTACACCTACAGATGCAACCTTTTTCAATCTGTATGATCAGTTTACGGTTACCGCTACACATGGCACCTTACAGGATTTCTGGACAGGTCAGTATCAAAACATTAATCTTTGCAACCAGGTATTGGATAATGTTCCAAATATCAATATGGATGCCGCACTTAAAGCCAGATATTTAGCTGAAGCAAAATTTATTAGGGCATATTCTTACTTTAGACTTGTAAGAGCTTATGGAAGAGTTCCTTTAAGACTAACAGTGCCTAAAGAAAATACCGAATTTAATATTCCACAAGCTGAGAAAGCTGCGGTATATGCTCAAATTGAAAAAGACCTGACAGAAGCAGCTGCTGTATTACCACAATCATACGGTTCTGCAGATTTAGGGAGAGCTACAAAAGGCGCAGCACTTGGCATGAAAGCTAAAGTTGCCATGTATCAAAACAAATGGGCAGATGTACTTGCACTTACCAACCAGGTAATGGGCTTAGGATATGATCTGTTTCCAGATTTTGAGAAAGGTTTCAGAACACAAAATGAAAATAATATTGAGTCTTTATTTGAAGTTCAGGCAGAATTATTACAGAGTAATGCAGATGCTTCAAATTCGCAATATAGCCAGGTTCAGGGTGTAGCCGGTGTTATGGGATGGGGTTTCAATACACCATCTGAGGCACTAGCAAATGCTTTTGAACCAGGAGATCCACGTAGAGATGCAACTATTTTATTTAAAGGAGAAACTACCCCTCAAGGCGATTTAGTCCCTACTACTGTACCTAACGAAAGATACAATCAAAAATCGTATGTTCCATTTGCAACACGGGTATCTGGCTTTAACGAAGGTGCGCAACAGAATTTCAGGGTATTGAGATTTGCCGATGTTCTTTTAATGAACGCAGAAGCTGCCAATGAATTGGGCAATCCTTCGCAAGCATTAACCTCACTAAACAGGGTACGTGCACGTGCAAGAGGTGGAAATAATAATATTCTTCCAAATGTTACCACCACAGATAAGGATGCATTGCGTCAAGCGATCTGGAAAGAAAGACAGGTTGAACTTGCAATGGAAAACGACCGTTACTTTGATGTCATACGTCAGGGAAGAGCAGCAACAGTTTTTGGTCCTAAAGGATGGAAAGCAAATAAAAATGAAGTTTGGCCAATTCCTCAGAATGAAATTGACTTAAGCGGTGGATTATTAAAACAAAATCCTGGCTATTAAAACTTGAATCTAAATAAAGGTTGTCGGCTAAAACCGACAGCCTTTATTTCCTTTGTTCCGTACCATGTCAAAAACATACCTAAAAAAAATCACTTTAATATTTGCAGCCACATTCGGCTCTTTTTTACTTGTAAGTGCTTGTTCAAAGCATAAAAACAGCAAATATAACCCTGATCTCACCATCAAGAAAAACCTGTCAGATGTTGAGTTATTGGATCTCGTTCAGAAACAAACCTTCCAATACTTTTGGGATGGAGCTGAGCCAACATCAGGTGCTGGCAGGGAGCGTTTTCACGTAGATAATGTTTATCCTGAAAATGATAAAAACACAGTTGCTACAGGGTCAACAGGTTTTGGGTTGATGGCTATTTTAAGTGGTATTGACAGAAACTACGTAACCAAACAGGAGGGTTTGGAAAGATTAAACAAAATATTGGATTTCCTATCCAAAGCAGATCGTTTTCATGGAGCCTGGTCTCACTGGATAAATGGAGAGACTGGAAAAGTACGTCCATTCGGACAAAAAGACAATGGAGGCGACTTAGTTGAAACTTCATTTGTGGCGCAGGCTTTAATCTGCATCAACGAATATTATAAAAATGGAACCGAACCTGAAAAAGCCCTGGCAAAAAAAGCAGATGAGCTTTGGAAAGGCATCGATTTTAATTGGTTCCGCAACGGGCAAAATGTATTGTACTGGCATTGGTCGCCAGAATACAACTGGGAAATGAACTTTCCCGTAAAAGGCTATAATGAATGTTTAATTATGTATGTTATGGCAGCCTCATCCCCTACCCATGGCGTTCCTGCCGAAGTGTACCACGAAGGTTGGGCAAGGAGTGGCGCAATTAAAGCAAATTTCGATCTGTATGGGCATCATATTCCATTAGATTATCAAGGTGCAAAAAATTCTGTGGGTCCGTTATTTTGGGCACATTACTCATATTTAGGCTTAAACCCGAAAGGTTTAAAAGATCGTTATGCTGATTATTGGCAAAATAATGTAAATCAAACATTGGCTATCCACGATTACTGTGTGGCCAATCCGAAGAAATTTAAAGGTTATGGTGAAAATAACTGGGGTTTAACCGCTAGCTATTCAGTAAAAGGTTATGCAGCCCATAGCCTTCAGGAAGATTTGGGCGTTATTTCTCCAACTGCTGCAATTTCATCTATACCTTATACTCCTAAAGAATCGATGAAGGTAATCAGACACCTTTATGAAGACCTTGGCGATAAAGTTTGGGGTAAATATGGCTTTTATGATGCCTTTTCTGAAACCGACAACTGGTACCCAAAAAGATATTTAGGCATAGATCAGGGACCAATGGTAGTGATGATCGAAAATTACAGATCAGGGCTGCTTTGGAAGTTATTTATGAAAAATACCGATGTAAAAAATGGCTTAACCAAACTCGGCTTTGAAAGCCCGGAAATAAAATAATTTAAAGCCCATAAAATGAGAAAAACTATACTTACAATTTTCTTTTTCACTTCATTTTTAGCGGTACTTGCTCAAAAACAGAAAACCTATTGTAACCCGATTAATATCGATTACGGTTATACACCTTTCGAATCTTTCACCGAGTGGGGAAAACATCGCGCAACTGCCGATCCTGTAATTGTAAATTATAAAGGGGATTTTTATCTTTTTAGTACCAACCAATGGGGTTACTGGCACAGTGCCGATATGCTGAACTGGAAATTTCACGAAAGAAAATTCCTTCGCCCATGGAATAAAACCAAAGATGAACTATGCGCACCTGGTGTAGGCATTGTTGGCGATACCATGGTTGTTTTTGGCAGCACGTATACCAAAAACTTCACCTTATGGGGAAGTACAGATCCTAAAGGCAATAAATGGTTCCCTTTGGTAGATTCTTTAGAAATTGGAGGTTGGGATCCATCATTCTTTACCGATGATGATGGCAAATTTTATATGTACAACGGAAGCAGCAACAATTATCCTATGTACGGGGTAGAATTAGACCGCAAAACTTTCCAGCCAAAGGGTACCCGTACACCAATGTATTTACTGGAGAGCTGGCGGTATGGCTGGCAACGTTTTGGAGAATATATGGACAATACCTTCCTTGATCCTTTTGCAGAAGGTGCCTGGATGACTAAACATAATGGCAAATATTACTTTCAATATGGTGCACCGGGAACGGAATTTAGTGGATATTCTGACGGAGTGGTAGTGGGCAACAAACCCTTGTTTTACGACAATCCATCTACTCCACAATCCGATCCCTTGAGCTATAAAGGAGGTGGTTTTTCAAGAGGTGCTGGTCATGGCGCCACATTTCAAGACAATAGCAAAAATTATTGGCACATTTCTACCAGTATCATCTGTGTAAAAAACACCTGGGAACGCAGAATTGGCATTTGGCCGACTGGTTTTGATAAAGATGATGTAATGTGGACCAACACCGCATTTGGCGATTACCCACTTTATTTACCTGCCGAAAGAAAAGAAGGTGACCCGGCAGGCCCAGGCTGGATGCTCATCAACTATAAAAAGCCAGTAACCGTTTCTTCAACATTAGGAAGTTTTAATGCCAATAACGCCGTTGATGAAAACATTAAAACGTATTGGAGCGCTAAAACAGCAAACAATGGCGAATGGATTCAGACTGATTTGGGTAGCCTGGCAACAGTTAATGCCATCCAGATCAATTATGCCGATCAGGATGCAGAATTTCTTGGTAAACAGACCGGGATTTTTCACCAATATAAAATCCTATCCTCCACTGATGGTAAAAAATGGACCACCCTGGTAGATAAAAGCCAAAATAAAACCGATGTACCACATGATTACATCGAGCTCCCAAACTCTGTAAAAACGAGGTTTATCAAAATGGTTAACATCCATATGCCTACAGGAAAATTTGCCATTAGCGGTTTACGCATTTTTGGTAACGGAAACGGAGAAAAACCAACTAAAGTGAAAAATCTGATTGTACTCCGCACAGAAAAAGATAAACGCAGTGCCTACATTAAATGGGAACCTGTAGATAATGCCTTTGCATACAACCTTTACTATGGCACAGCACCCGATAAGCTTTACAATTGTATCATGATACATGATTTTAACGAATACTGGTTTAAAGCAATGGACAGTCAAAAACCTTATTATTTTTCTATTGAGGCCATAAATGAGAATGGTGTATCGGCAAAAACTGAAGTGAAGAAGGTTGATTAAATAAACATTTTTATTTAGGCAAAGCTGGAAACACATACCAGCAAATTAATAAGAAATCACCCACAATCGTTTTGAACGGTTTGGAAATAACCAATCGTTTTAAACGATCAGTAAAATTTGATTAATAAAGAGTAAAACACACATATAATGAAGAGAGCGAATATCCTGGTTGTTTTTTTAACCCTGCTTGTGCTGAACGGATCGGCACAAAGCAAAAAACCTGTTTCGGCAGAAGATGCAAAGATGAATACTTTCATCAGCAACCTGATGGCGAAAATGACTGTTGATGAAAAAATCGGTCAGTTGAACTTACCAAGTTCTGGTGATATCACTACCGGACAAGCCAACAGCAGCGACATTTCTAAAAAAATTAAGGCCGGCCAAGTTGGTGGTTTATTTAATATCAAAGGTGTAGATAAGATTAAAGCTGTTCAAAAGATTGCAGTTGAAAATAGTCGCATGAAAATTCCATTACTTTTTGGAATGGATGTTATCCATGGCTACAACACTGTTTTCCCTATTCCTTTGGGAATGAGCTGCGTATGGGACATGAGTGTAGTTCAAAAATCAGCCAGGGTTGCCGCCATTGAAGCTAGTGCAAGTGGCATCAACTGGACATTTTCTCCGATGGTTGATATTTCCAGAGATCCACGATGGGGCCGCATTTCAGAAGGAAGTGGAGAAGATCCTTACCTTGGGTCACAAATTGCCGCAGCCATGGTAAAAGGTTATCAAGGAAAACTTCAGGCAAATAATGAAATTTTAGCCTGCGTAAAGCATTATGCACTTTACGGTGCTGCCGAAGCTGGTAGAGATTACAATACCACCGACATGAGTAAAGTACGCATGTACAACGAATATTTCCCTCCTTACAAAGCTGCGGTTGATGCAGGAGCGGCCAGTATAATGGCATCTTTTAATGAGGTTGATGGTATTCCGGCAACAGGGAGTAAATGGTTAATGACCGATGTTCTACGTAACCAATGGGGTTTTAAAGGCTTTGTGGTAACCGATTATACCGGTATACCTGAAATGATTGCGCACGGAATGGGCGATTTACAAACTGTTTCTGCCCTGGCCTTAAATGCTGGTGTTGATATGGATATGGTAGGCGAAGGGTTTTTGGGAACTTTAAAGAAATCGCTGGATGAGAAAAAAGTTGCTCTTGCCCAGATAGACAGGGCTTGCAGATTGGTGCTTCAGGCCAAATATAAATTGGGTTTGTTTACCGATCCTTATAAATTCTGTAACCCTGAAAGAGCAGAAAAAGAGGTTTTTAGTCCGGCTAACCGTCAGATTGCGCGTGAAGTTGCTTCAGAAAGTTTTGTATTGCTTAAAAACAACAACAATTTACTTCCTTTAAAAAAATCAGGTACAATTGGTTTAATCGGTCCATTAGCAGATAACACAGCCAATATGTATGGTACCTGGAGTGTGGCAGCACTTTTTGATAAATCGGTAACTGTGCTTCAGGGTTTAAAAAATGCCTTAGGTAACGATGCGAAAATTTTAACAGCTCGTGGTGCAAATTTCCTTGCAGATTCTACAATGGAGCACCGTTATGTAAACATCCACAACCCTACTTACAAACGCGATCCCCGCACTGAGGCCGAAATGATTAAAGAAGCTTTAGAGGTTGCCAAAAAATCAGATGTTATTGTGGCCACAATTGGTGAAGGTTCTGAATTTACCGGCGAAAGCAGCAGCGTAACTGATATTCAGATTCCTGAAACACAAAAAAACCTTTTAAAAGCGTTGGCAAAAACAGGTAAACCAATTGTTTTGGTGCTATTTACAGGTCGCCCGCTGGCCTTAAACTGGGAACAAGAAAATATTCCAGCAATATTGAATGTTTGGTTTCCGGGTAGCGAAGCTGGAAGTGCCATAGCAGATGTACTTTTTGGTGATGTTAATCCATCGGGAAAATTAAGTGCAACTTTTCCTCAAAATGTAGGTCAGGTACCGTTATATTATGCACATAAAAACACCGGTAGGCCATTGGCAGAAGGTAAATGGTTCGAAAAGTTCCGTTCCAACTATTTAGATGTAAGCAACGACCCTTTATATCCTTTCGGTTTTGGTTTAAGCTATACCACATTTGGCTACAGCAACATTACGCTAAGTTCGAACAGCTTAAGCAAAGGAAAATCAATCACTGCATCGGTTACCTTAAGCAATACAGGTAAATATGATGGTAAAGAGGTGGTTCAGCTATACATTCAGGATTTAGTGGGCAGTATTACCCGTCCGGTTAAAGAGTTGAAAGGATTCCAAAAGGTGAGTTTAAAAGCTGGAGAAAGCAAAAAGATCACTTTTAACATATCAGAAAATGACCTTAAATTTTACAATTCTGCATTAAAATTCGCAGCAGAACCCGGTGATTTTAAAGTATTTATAGGCACCAATTCAAAAGATGTAAAAGAAGCATCTTTCAGCCTGAAATAAAAATAATTAGGTTTGTTTATTAACCCTGTGCTATTGTAAAGTAGCCAGGGTTTTTTATTTTTGTTGAATGAAACCATCATAGTTTTACAAAATATACAATGGAATAACAAGTTATGATGAAGTCATTACCATTAAAATCAAGCCCGACTTGCAACCCATTATCCCATTAAAAATAATTAGCAACGCATTAATAACTAAACGGATGAAAAAGATATTTTTTACCATCTGCATTCTTTTTTCAGTACTTTTTTTAAACGCTCAAGACTTAAAAAAATACGACAGGGGAAGTTTCATAAAAGGAAAGGATTCGATTTATTACAGAGTTCTGTTTCCCGAAAATTTTAATCCCGATCAAAAATATCCGATTATTTTCTTTTTACATGGAAGCGGAGAGCGAGGTAATGATAATGACAGTCAGCTGGTGCATGGTGGTAAATTGTTCCTAAAAAGTGATGTACGCAAGAACTTTCCTGCCATTGTAGTTTTTCCTCAGTGCCCATCAAACGATTTTTGGGCAAATGCCAATTTCGATAAAGATGCCAGTGGCAAAAGGAAAATAAGTTTTGTTGAAGGTGGAAAACCAACCAAAATTATGCATGCGCTGCAAGGAATGGTTAAAGATTTCCTTAAAAAGCCTTATGTAAATAAAGAGCAGGTTTATGTGGGAGGCCTATCAATGGGCGGTATGGGCACTTACGAACTTTTAAGAAGAGAACGCCGTAAGTTTGCCGCAGCTATTGCCATTTGTGGTGGCGACAACACCAATAACATTAAAAAATACCAAAAAATACCACTTTGGATCTTCCATGGTGCAAAAGATGATATTGTAGACCCGGCATTCTCAATTGCCATTGCTGAACGTTTAAAAACAGTGGGAGATGAAGTGAAATTTACGCTTTACCCTACTGCTAACCACAACAGTTGGGATAGTACGTTTGCCGAACCTGAATTGTTAAGTTGGTTATTTTCGCATAAGAAATAGGAAGCAACCTCGCAGGTTTTAAAAATCTGCGAGGTCTAAAATAGCTTTAATCCTCAAGTTCATCGATTAATTGTTGATGTTTCCTTTCGTGATATTCTTTAAAAAAAGATAATCCTCCAAACCAATCAACAACATCATTTCTTTTTAAGGCAGTAAACTTATCTGACAAAATAATATTGTATGATGAATACGGATAGACTCTAAAATCCTCTAATAATTTATGTTTTTGAGGATTAGAGTGAATATAATAGATCAGTTCGGTGATATAAGATTCGTCCTCAATTTTCTTCCTTTTAAACCTTTCTTCAAAAAGTTTCCCAGTACGATCAAATCGTTTATTAAAGGCTTTGGCATAAGCATTGAATAAATTAGAAAAACTCTTTTCAATGCTCACAGTAATTTTATGTTCTTGTTTTATCCTAATTAAAAGATGAAAATGATTATTTAATAAACAGAAGGCAAAAACATCTGCTACAGGTAAAATATACTTCTTTAATAATTTCAGAAAGTAAAGGTAATTTGATTCCTCCCGAAATATGATTTCACGATTATTCCCTCTGTTATATACATGATAGTAAGTTTCACATTCTAAAGGAATTGTCTTAATCATTCCTAAACTTAAATAAATTCTCAGAAAAATCAAATATCTATATACTCAGACCTCGCAGGTTTTAAAAACCTGCGAGGTCTAACTGCCAAGAAAATAAAAAAGTCCCGTTATATACAAACGGGACTTTGTTTAATAAATATCAGATGTTGTTACTCAGCCATATTATGATATACCGCCTGCACATCATCATCTTCCTCTAATTTATCGATCAATTTCAATACATCAGCTGCCTGCTCTTCGGTAACCTCGTGATGAGATAAGGCGATCCGCTCTAATTTTGAACTTTTTAACTCAATGCCTTTTTCTTCTAATGCTTTTTGCAAAGAACCAAAGTTTTCGAAAGCACCTTGCGCAACTGCAATATCGTTTCCTTCTTCATCAGCTTCAACATATAGTTCTTCCAAACCAGCGTCGATTAATTCGAATTCCAATTCTTCAAGATCCAAACCTTCTGCCGGTACAAAACGAAAAACGGATTTCCGGTTAAAAACAAAGTCTAATGATCCGGTTTTACCTAAACTTCCGTCAGTTTTGTTAAAATAACTACGCACGTTTGCTACGGTACGGTTGGTATTATCAGTAGCTGTTTCAATTAAAACTGCAACGCCATGAGGGGCATAACCTTCGTAAACAATTTCTTCATAATTGGCCATCGATTTATCAGAAGCACGCTTAATAGCAGCCTCTACCCTATCTTTTGGCATATTTACAGCCTTCGCATTTTGCATAGCTGTACGTAAACGCGAGTTGGTTTCAGGGTGAGGCCCCGATTCCTTAACTGCCATTACAATATCTTTACCAATACGCGTAAACTGAACCGCCATTTTGGCCCAACGCTTAAATTTTCTCTCTTTTCTAAATTCGAATGCTCTTCCCATTTTGTAGTATTGAGATATGAGGTATGAGATATGAGACCTTACGCCTTCAACCTTAAAACCCTCTACCTTTATATTATTTTTTTAAATTATTTAACATGTCAGCTGTCAGTTTCGATAAATCAAACTCTGGTTTCCAACCCCAATCTTTTACTGCATAACTATCATCTATAGAACGTGGCCAGCTGTTTGCAATTTGCTGCCGTGGATCATTAGTGCCGTAAGTTAATGTAAAATCCGGAATATGTTTTCTGATTTCTGCGGCCAAAACTTCAGGGGTAAAACTCACTCCTCCAAAATTATAACTGCTCCTAACCGAAATCTGGTCTGCAGGTGCATCCATCAGTTCGATGGTTCCGCGAATGGCATCGTCCATATACATCATTGGCAATTCTGTTTCTGCGTTTAAAAAACTCTGGTAACTGCCTTTTTTCAATGCATCGTGGAAAATGTGGATTGCATAATCTGTAGTTCCACCTCCTGGTGCGGCTTTCCAGCTAATTAACCCCGGATAACGGATACTGCGCACATCCAATCCATATTTTTGATTATAATATTCGCACCAACGCTCCCCTGCCAATTTACTGATTCCGTAAACTGTATTCGGGTCCATAATGCAATATTGTGAGGTATTATCTTTTGGCGAATTCGGTCCAAATACAGCAATAGAACTTGGCCAATATACTTTTGCTGTTTTATATTCTAATGCCAGATCCAAAACGTTCAGCAAACCATTCATGTTTAAATCCCAGGCAAGTTTTGGGTTTTGCTCTCCTGTAGCCGATAATAATGCGGCTAAAAGATATACCTGAGTAGGTTTGTATTTGTGAAAAATACCCTTGATCATTTCTTTATCAAGTACGTTCACAAATTCGAACGGAGCAGAATTTTTAATGTCGTAATCCGGCCTGCGTATATCGCATGCAACTACATGGTCATCTCCATATATTTTGCGTAACATCGTTACCAATTCGGTACCAATTTGCCCGTTAGAGCCTAAAACAACAATTTTTTCTTGCATATTTTTTATGAGATTGAGCAAAGGTAAAAAAATGAGATAAAACGCGCTAAAATATTTATACTTAGTATGTGAAGAACAGGTTAACTGGATAAATTGATGCCTGTGGATTGCAAACTGAAAATGGTACAGGTTAATTGTTTTAAAATGATTAATTGAGAATTGCTAACGATCAACTGAATTGAGTAACTGCAAACCGCCTTTAAACATTTCGACATTATTTTATACATTTACTACACGTACCTGCATAACCAAATAACCAATGACTCCCTTTGAGCCTGAAAAATCTTCTGATTTACTGAGCAGCCTTAAAAAGGGCGACAAGCAGGCTTATGAAAAAATATATTTTACCTACAGTAAAGAATTATTATTGGCGGCTTACAAAAAAACAGGCGACAGGGTAATCGCAGAAGAGCTGGTGCAAAATATTTTCATTTCCCTTTGGGAAAAACGGCAGGAAGCACATATCAACAACTTGCAGGCTTATTTATTTGGTGCTTTAAAATTAAGTGTGATCAACCACATCAGAAGTATGGTAATGGAAAATAAATACATGGAGTACCAAACCCTAACTTACTCAGAAAACCACCAGGATACGGCGAGCCTTGTAGATCTGCACGATTTATCCTCCATCATCGAAAAAGGCATTAATTCGTTGCCAGAGAAAACACAGGAGGTGTTCAGACTTAGCCGCTACCAACATCAATCCACTAAAGATATTTCTAACGGTTTAAAGATTTCCGAAAAAGCGGTCGAATACCACATTACCCGCTCAATTAAGCGGATAAAAGAATATATCAAAAACTTTTATATCTTTTTATAACTGATTATCAGTTAATTACATTTAATTTTCTCTTTTTTTGTCGATTAGCTTTAGGGGTTCCCCTCCACAGTGTTACTTGTATTGTATAAAGCCAAATATTCTTTCTTATGAACCAGAAATCATTTTACGATTTACTCAGCCGTTATGAAAGTGGAAACTGTACAGAAGCCGAAAAGCACTGGGTAGATAAATGGTATCATAATTTGAATCATAAAAACTTTAACGATCTTTCTTCTACAGCACTTGAAGAAATGCAAATGAATGTTTGGCTTAACATCAACAATATTGAACGCAAACCTGCACCAATAGTAAAGGTTAAAACGCTTTGGCCAAAGTTTGCCATCGCAGCATCTATTATGATTGCCTTTTTTATAGCTGGCTTATATTTAATGCGGTATAACCATGCTGAACAATCTTTTATTGATGAAAACGGCAATTTAGCTTTAGTAAGTAAAACCAACGATACTGATCGTCCCATCATTATAACGCTTAGCGATGCAAGTACAGTAACACTTAAACCGCAGGCAAATATTATTTATCCAAAGGTTTTTGCTGCCGATAAAAGAACAGTGTATTTAAAAGGTACAGCCTTTTTTTCGGTAAGCAAAAATCCAAAAAAACCATTTTATGTATACAATCAAAAACTGGTTGTGCGTGTATTGGGTACCAGCTTTTGGGTAAAATCATCTACTGATCAACTACCAGCACAAGTAGCCGTTAGAACAGGAAAAGTTCAGGTGCGGGAAAATGAGAAAAGTTCAATGTTCTCTTTCGCCAAAGAAAAACTGGCTAAGCCAATTCTGCTTACACCGAACCAAAAAGGTATTTTTTCAAACCATCAGTTAAATAAAACACTGGTAAGTAAGCCTATTCCGCTGGCCGAAGCCTATAATGTACCAACAAGTTTAAGCTATAACTTTAAAGAAGAAAGTATTAAGGAAATTTTCAAAACCTTATCAGAAGCCTACGGAATAGAAATAAGATCTGATAACGAGCAGATTGCAACATATACTTTTACCGGAGATTTAAGCAAAAAAGGGCTTTATGAGCAGCTCGACCTAATTTGTGGAACCATATCCAGCAAATATTACATCCAGGGAACCAGTATTGTGGTTTCCAATAAAAACTAACCAAATATAAAAAACAATGAAGCAGAACCACAACACCAACAGCCCGTAACCAGTGCACCATTTTCCATAATATTTTTCTAAAAAACAAAGCCGACAATGTGGGGCATTGCCGGCGAGTTAAATACAAAGAATTGTATTCATGGTATTCCTATGTCCAATAAATCCAATCATTTAATGAACAATAACCAAATTTATGAAAAAAAATCAACTTATTTCGCTGGCGATATATGCAATGAGAGTTTCGATTTACCAAGTACTTGCAATAATAATTTTTACCTGCGGCGCATTTGCCAAAAATGTCGACGCCCAAGATTTTCTGAATAAACCAATCTCGATCAAGGCTGATCAAACAGATATTAAAACCATTATAGAAAAAACCGAACACTTAACCAATGTAAAATTTGTTTACAGTCCACAATTAATAAATTCCGACCGCAAAGTTTCCATTAATGTGGTAAACCAAAAGCTTAAATACTTTCTTGAGAATTCGCTAAAACGTTATGACGTGGGATATAGGATAGTTAAAGACCAGATTCTGCTCTATTCTATTCCCGCCAATAACAATCTCGAATTATTAAAAGCTTTTGAAGGCATTGTAACCGGAAAAGTAACCGATAGCAAAGGAAATGCCATCCCGGGAGTATCAGTTACTGTTAAAGGGAAATCAATCGGAACCACCACCGACGAAAATGGTGCATTTGCCTTAAAAGGCCTTACTGTAGATAGTCGCGTGCTAATAGTAAGGTACGTGGGTTTCATTTCTAAAGAAGTAAACCTATCGCCCGGCAATGCCGACGAAAATTTAACCATTAGCCTGTCAGAAGATAACCTCCAGTTGGAAAGCGTAATGGTAACCGGTGGTAATCCAAAGAAAAAATTAGAAAGTAGTGTAGCTTTAACTTCAGTAAGCAATAAAGACATTACCAACAGGGCACCCTTAAACAGTACCGATTTATTAAAAGCAATACCAGGCTTAACAGTAGAAAGTACAGGAGGCGATGGACCGGGAAATGTGTGGGTAAGGGGCTTTCCGCAACAAGGCGGATATATTTTTCTGGGTATCCAGGAAGATGGTTTGCCACTTTTACCAACAGGTTTCAACACCAATCCTTCTGTAGATCAATACTATAAAACAGATTTAACCATTCAGAATATTGAAGCGGTGCGAGGTGGCAATGCTTCCATTATCCAGGCCAATACACCAGGTGCCGTAGTAAACAACATCAGTTACGTTGGTGCCGATAAACAGTATGGTCAGTTTAAATTCACTACGGGCTTTTCGCAGGGTTTATACCGTTTTGATGGAAATACTGGCGGAAAAATAAACGAAAACATCAAATACAACATCGGAGGTTTTTACCGTACTGACAATGGCGTGGTAGATCAGGGCTTTAACCCGGCCAACCAAGGCGGCCAAATAAAAGGTAACATGACTTTTAATTTCAAAAACCATAAAGGCTTTATCAGGGTATATGGCAAATATTTAAATGATAAAGTTCAGTTCTTGCTAACCAGTTACTATCCATACGATGGTACCGGGAAACCAACCACTTACCGCGATTACGATATGGCTTCGCAATCTATCGTGCCATTGCAAACCGAATGGAGTTATAACGATCCAACAACAGGAAACCATGATTTCAGCTTAACTGATGGAATCCATACCAAATTAGGTTCAGCAGGTTTTCAGTTTAATTATTTAACTGATAGCGGTTGGCAGATTGTAAACAACTTCCGTTACCAAAATACCCATACCAATTCTACATATACAGTTCCCGCCGGAATTGCAGCAAGAACTGCCGCAACACCTTATTATTATCCCGGAGGTGCTGTTGCTCCATTTGTTACTGGCGATTATGTAATTACTTCTTCAGCAAACGGACAGATTAACAGTGATGTACAGATAGTGGATTATTTAGACTTGAAAAAAACCATCAAAAACCACAGTTTGGGCATTGGTGCAGGTATCCATCAATATAACCGGGACGATTTGCGCTATGCGTTCCGCTCATTCTCTGAATTTAAAGAACATCCAAGCATTTTATTGCAATCGCCTACAGCCGGAGAAAGAACGATTCAGACAAAAAATACTTTTATTGGAGATACCAGAACTTTATCTGCTTATGCTTCTGATGAGATTAAAATTTCGGAAAAATGGCGTTTAGATATCGGTGCGAGAATTGACAATCAAAATGTAAAAGGCGACAGACCTTACTATGTACTAAATTCAAATGGGACCATAAATACCACTGCAGCAGCTACCGCAACAATTTTAGGTTACACCCCATACAACGAAACCTTAACAAATTGGGCAGCATCTGTTGGCGCCAATTACAAAATCAATTCCACTTCGAGTATTTTTGCAAGGGCCACAAAAGCATACAACGCACCCAACGTGGGCGATTATAATGCGGCAGCATTTAATCCTGCAAATATTAAAAAACGCCCTGTTTATTTAGGGGAGGTAGGTTTTAAATATGCCAAAAACAACCTGGCTATTTTTGCTTCAGGAAGTTATTCTGCTATTAAAAATGTATCACTCACCATTAATGTACCAACAACGGCAGCAGGTACACAGGCTTTGGTTGCTTTTGGATCAACCCGTACATTTAGTGCAGAGTACGAAGTTTCTTACAAAATTGCCAAACCACTTAGCCTGCGTTTAACAGGAACCTTACAGGATTCTAAATATACCGATTACGAAGCCTCAACTAAAGGAAATGCAGCCGTATTGGCCGAATTTGGTGATCGCACCTATAGTTTTACCGGAAAAAGGACAGAACGTGTTCCGGTTTTAAATACTGAGCTTGGTGCCAATTACGATTACAAAAACTTTAACTTATATATAGCGGCAAACTATGTTGGCAGCCGTTTTACTTCGCCTAGCGATAGTTACAAATTACCTGCATATGTAGTAATGAAAGCTGGAGCAGGATATAATTTTACTAAAAAAGTTTCAATAAGATTTTGGGCAGACAACTTGTTAAATGCAAAAGTGTTGACAGAAGGAGACGTTCGTGGAGATCAGTTCAGAGATTTCTCGGCCGTAACCCCTGGCACATTAATGATTGGCAGAACATTACTTCAACGTACTTTCTGGGGATCATTGGCTTATTCATTCTAACAAACAAAACCGGAGTTTACGCTCCGGTTTTTTAATTTAAAAATATCATGACAACAAGAAGATCATTTTTACAAAAGCTAAGTGTTGCAGGCGCAGCAGCTTTTTTAAGTCCGGCAGCAATTACAAACGCCATGGCAGCACCTGCAAAGGTTTCTAAAATCGGTATAGGGTTGTTTACCCTCCGCGAACAGCTTACCGCAGATGTTAAAGCCACAATAGAACAAGTAGCCAAAATAGGTTATAACCAGGTAGAAACCTACTATGGCTACCCTGGCAAATACGAAGTGAAAGGATTTTGGGGCTTGCCAGCAAAAGATTTTAATACCTTGTTAAAAGCAAATAACCTCAGCTCGCCAAGCGGACATTATAACGTAACCGAATTTTTATCAACCGGCGATGATAAAGTATTGAAATCACACATCGAAACGGCAGCAACAGTTGGCCAGAAATATTTCGTAATACCCGCATTACCAACTGATATTAGGGCCAATGGCACTTTGGATGACTATAAACGCATGGCATCGAAATTTAATGAAGCAGCTTTGCTTTGTGAAAAATCAGGTCTAAAATTAGCCTATCATAACCATAACTTCGAATTTAAAGATCAGGGGGCAGGTGTTACCGGTTACCAGATTCTGCTCTCAGAAACCGATCCCAAAAGAGTGGGTTTTGAATTGGATATTTTCTGGGCAGTAAATGCCGGGTTAGATCCGGTAGAAATGTTCAGGAAAAATCCAGGCCGCTATAAAATGTTCCATGTTAAGGATATGGATAAAACAGATAAGGCTGTTTTTGTTGAAGTTGGAGCTGGCAGAATCGACTTTAAGCGCATTTTCGCAGCATCAAAACTTGCCGGTGTAGATTACATTTTTACCGAACAGGATATCATAAAAAAAGAACCTTACGAAAGTATTTCAGAAAGCTATAATTACATCAAAAAAAATCTGCTTTAAGCAGATTTTGCGCATAAAATAATGCCAATTTTAAATTTATTAGTAAATAATAAACTTGCCTGTACTAAATGTACTTTTTACACCAAGTAAATTTATTGTAAAACATGCCTCTAAATGGGTACAGAGCAAGAAAACAACAGTTGTTTAGAATTATTCTATCCGGTAACAATCACATTGCAGACTGATAATTTAACCACAAAAAATTACTCTTTCTATTATATTTTTTCTAATATTACTAATTCAACACATAAGTAACCAATATATAAAATCATAAAAACGATGCACAGAAGAGAAGCACTCAAAAACGTTGCATTTTTGCTGGGAGGAGCAATCTCGGCAAGTACAATGGGCGTTTTGTTTGAAAGTTTTACGCTCCCCGAAAATGAAAAAAACTTCGTTCTATATTCATTAGAAGACGAAAAAATTTTTGCTGAATTCGCTGATATTATTGTTCCAACTACCAAATCATCTGCCGGAGCCAAGGCCGCTGGCTTAGGGAAATTTATTCCTATGATGATGAAAGATTGTTATCCCGCTGAAATGCAAACCTCATTTGCAAAGGGACTTAAAGATCTTCAGGCTAAATCAATGAAAGATTTTGGAAAAAGTTATGTCACTTTAACACCAGCCGACCGCAAAAAATTAATGATCGATTTAAGAGCCATTGCGCTTGCACAAAAAGAAAGCAGATCAGAAGAAAATAAAGATTTGGCTTACTTTTTCATAACCGCAAGGGATTTAACCCTGCTCGGTTATTATTCTTCAGAAATTGGTTGTACCAAAGCACGCGAATATGTGCTTATTCCGGGCCGATATGATGGCAATGCACCATTAAAACCAGGTCAAAAATCTTGGGCAACCTAATTTCTAACCACAACTACAAAACATCATGAATTTAAATACAAATTTAAAAGAAGAAAATACTTACGATGCTATTGTTATAGGATCGGGGATTAGTGGCGGCTGGGCTGCAAAAGAACTTACCGAAAAAGGATTGCGCGTGTTAATGCTCGAAAGAGGAATGAACATCGAACACATTACCGGTTATGAAACAGCAATGAAAAATCCATGGGATTTTAAACATGCAGGCAAACTAACCGAAGAGCAAAAACGTACCCACCCGGTACAAAAAAGAGATTATCCGTACCAGGAAGCAAATGAAAAATGGTGGGTAAATGATTTAGAATGCCCATATACCGAAGATAAACGCTTCGATTGGTACCGCGGTTTCCATGTAGGTGGAAAATCATTAATGTGGGGCCGCCAGAGTTACCGCTTTAGCGATCATAACTTTGAAGACAATAAAAAAGACGGTCATGGAAATGATTGGCCAATTCGCTATGCCGAACTTTCCCCTTGGTACGATTATGCAGAACGGTTTGCGGGCATCAGTGGTTCAAAAGAAAACTGGCCTACTTGCCCGGATGGGGAGTTTTTACCCCCAATGGATTTAAATATTGTAGAAAAATCGGTAAAAGCCCGCGTAGAAGAACATTATAAAAAAGAACGCATAATTATGATTGGCCGTGTTGCCAACCTAACTGTACCCCACAAAGGCCGTGGCAATTGCCAGTATAGGAACCTATGTAGCCGCGGTTGTCCGTTTGGGGCTTATTTCAGTACCCAATCTTCTACCCTTCCGGCTGCTATGGCAACAAAAAGGTTAACTGTTAGGCCATACTCTATCGTAAATCATATCATTTACGATAAAGACACCAAAAAAGCAAAAGGTGTAATGGTAATTGATGCAGAAACCAACAAAACGATGGAGTTTTATGCCAAAATTGTCTTCGTAAACGGTTCTACACTGGGTTCTACTTTCGTGTTGTTAAACTCCACTTCTGAAGCTCATCCAAATGGTTTGGGTAATGGAAGCGGTCAGTTAGGTCATAACCTGATGGATCACCATTTCCGTTGCGGAGCAAATGGAGAAGCAGAAGGCTTTGATGATAAATACACTTACGGCCGCCGTGCAAACGGAATATATGTACCTAGGTATCAAAACATTGGCAACGATAAGCGTGATTACTTACGTGGATTTGGTTACCAGGGCGGAGCAAGCAGAAGCAACTGGCAAAGTGATGTTGCAGAGCTTTCATTCGGTGCAGATCTGAAACAAAAAATGACCACGCCAGGTAAATGGACAATGGGATTGGGTGGTTTTGGAGAAATGTTACCTTACTACGAAAACAGGGTTTACATTGATAAAACCAAAAAAGATAAATGGGGACAGCCGGTATTGGCAATTGATTGCGAATACAAAGAGAACGAGAAAAAAATGCGTTTGGATATGATGAACGATGCAGCTGAAATGTTAGAAAAAGCAGGCATGAAAAACATCAAAACATTCGATAACGGCTGTTATCCGGGCATGGCCATCCATGAACAAGGTACAGCCAGAATGGGTAACGATCCAAAAACTTCGGTATTGAACAAATTTAACCAGATGCATGAGGTAAATAATGTTTTCGTAACCGACGGATCATGTATGCCATCAATCGCCTGCCAAAATCCATCATTAACATTTATGGCTTTAACTGCACGCGCTTGTGATTATGCAGTAAAAGAATTAAAGAAAAAGAACATATAGAAAGGTTTCAGGTAAAAGGCTTAAGGTGTAGGGGTTTAAACTCCTTACACCCTAAGCCTTTAGCTTAAAATAGACGACATAAAAAACCTCTGGAAGAGGTAAGTGACATAAGGTCTTATGGTATAGAAACATTAGCCTGAGCATTAAGCCTTATCTCATAAGTATTTATATAAGAATAAACATCTAGACAGGTTAAAGGCACAGGTTTTTAAGGAAGTGGGGAAATATCCTTCGCCTTAAACCTCAAACCCCTCACCTTTATAAACATGAAAAGAAAATTAAGAATGGGCATGATAGGCGGTGGAAAAGACGCTTTTATCGGTGCCGTACACCGTTTGGCTGCCAATATGGATGGCCTGATCGAATTAACTGCCGGAGCTTTAAGTGTAAATCCTGAAATTGGATATGAATCTGGAAAAATACTTTTTCTACCAGACAACAGGATTTATACCAATTACGAAGAAATGCTGACCAAAGAAAGTGAATTGCCAGCAGATGAAAGAATTGATTTTGTAACTATTGTTACCCCAAATTTTGCCCACTTTGCCCCTGCTATGATGGCTTTGGATAAAGGTTTTAATGTGGTAATTGAAAAACCAATGACCTTAACCTTAGAAGAAGCAAAACAGCTAAAAGCTAAAGTAGAAGAAACTGGTTTAACATTATGCTTAACCCACACCTATTCGGGCTACCCAATGGTTAAACAGGCCAAACAAATGGTAAGCGAGGGTGCTCTGGGCGCAATCAGAAAAATTATTGTAGAATATCCTCAAGGGTGGTTAAGCACACTTTCAGAACGCGAAGGAAATGCACAGGCCGCATGGCGCACCGATCCGTCAAAAACCGGTAAAAGTGGTAGTATGGGCGATATTGGTACCCATGCCGCACATTTGGCCGAATACATATCTGGCTTAAAAATTGCAAAAATTTGTGCCGATTTAAGTATTGTTGTGCCAGGCAGAGCAATTGATGATGATGGTAACGTACTGTTAAAATTCGATAACGGATCAAACGGTGTACTAATTGCTTCGCAAATTGCTGCAGGCGAAGAAAATGCACTAAAAATTAAAGTTTATGGCGAAAAAGGTGGCATGGAATGGCACCAAATGGAACCAAATACCTTAATTGTAAAATGGTTAAATGCACCAGCCCAGATTTACAGAACAGGAAATGGTTACATGGGCAGCTTTGCTCAGCACAATACCCGCACCCCAGGTGGGCACCCTGAAGGTTATTTAGAGGCATTCGCGAATATTTATAAAAACTTTGCCCTAACCGTAAATGCGAAACTAAACAATGAACAGCCAACGGCAGAAATGTTAGATTTCCCAAGCTGTGACGATGGTATAAGAGGTATGGCTTTTATCGAAAATGTAGTAGCCTCAAGCCAGTCAGATCAGAAATGGTTAGATTATAAATTATAACAATCCACCATGACAACTATAAAAGGACCAGCAGTATTTTTAGCTCAATTTATAAGCGACGAAGCTCCGTTTAATTCTTTAGATAACATTTGCCAGTGGGCCGCCGGATTAGGTTTTAAAGGCATTCAGATGCCTACCCTGGACACAAGATTTATCGATCTCCAAAAAGCAGCTGAGAGTAAAACTTATGCAGATGAACTCAAAGGCAAAATTGCATCCTACGGTTTAGAAATTACCGAATTATCTACCCACTTACAAGGGCAATTGGTTGCAGTACACCCGGCCTACGACGATCTTTTTGATGCCTTTGCACCAAAAGAAGTACACAAAAACCCAAAAGCAAGAACAGAATGGGCAGTACAACAAATGAAATATGCAGCAAAAGCTTCTCAAAACTTAGGCTTAAACGCGCATGCTACTTTTAGTGGTTCATTGTTATGGCAATATTTCCATCCATGGCCACAACGCCCTGCAGGATTGGTTGAAGAGGGTTTTGCAGAACTGGCAAAACGCTGGACTCCAATTTTAAACGAATTTGACCAATGCGGCGTTGATGTTTGCTATGAAATACACCCGGGAGAAGATTTATTTGATGGCGAAACTTACGAAATGTTCCTTGCTGCGGTAAATAATCATCCTCGGGCATGCTTATTGTATGATCCATCTCACTTTGTGTTGCAACAATTGGATTACATTCAATACATCGACTTCTACCACGAACGCATAAAAGCATTCCACGTAAAAGACGCAGAATTTAATCCTACAGGCAAACAAGGCACTTTTGGTGGATACCAAAGCTGGGCAAACCGAGCCGGACGTTACCGTTCGCCAGGCGATGGCCAGGTTGATTTTAAAACCATTTTTAGTAAATTGGCCCAATATGACTTTAAAGGTTGGGCAGTAATGGAATGGGAATGCTGTATTAAAAACCAGGAAGATGGTGCCCGTGAAGGTGCAGAATTTATTAAAAAGAATATCATTAACGTAACCGATAAAGCATTTGATGATTTTGCTGCATCGGGAAGTGATAGTGCTTTCAATAAAAAAATATTAGGATTATAAGGTTAAAAAACACAAAACACACCCAGGATGAAAACCTGCATAAGCATTAACAAATAAAACAAAAAACCGCTTATGCAAGCTTGAATCTTATTAAAACAATACACACATATGAAAAAAACATTTTTAGTTCTAGGCGCTGTAGTCATTTTTATGGCGTCTTTTTCAAAAGCGGACTTATCGAAAGAGAAAACTGTGGTTGCAACAGCAACAATGACAAATCATGCTGCTTTTCAGTCAAATCCAGGCGAAAAATTGATCAATAAAAACGATTGTTTAGGTTGCCACAATAAAACCAATAAAATTATCGGTCCTGCTTATGTAGAAATCGCAAAAAAATATCCGGCTACCGAGAAAAACATCAATATGTTAGCCGATAAAATTATTAAAGGTGGTACCGGCGTTTGGGGTAATTTACCAATGACAGCCCATGCCAGCCTTAAAAAAGACGATGCAAAATTAATGGTGAAGTACATTTTATCCCTAAAAAAATAATTTAACCAAATTAGCAAATCGATTTACTAGTATGAAAACAGAGCAAGAAAATAAAAACACGAGTAACCGCCGTGATTTTATTAAAACTTCGGCAATTGCTGCCGCAGCATTTATGATCGTACCACGCCACGTTTTGGGCGGGCCGGGTTATTTAGCACCTAGCGACCGTTTATTAGTTGCCGGAATCGGCGTTGGCGGAAAAGGCGAAAGCGACCTCAGCATGTTCAGCAAAAGCGGAAAGGCAGATATTGCTTTTTTATGTGATGTTGACGACCGCCGCGCAGCCAATAGTGTTAAAGCTTTCCCTAAAGCAAAATACTATAAAGATTGGCGCGAAATGTTAGATAAAGAACATAAAAATTTCGATGCTGTTTCTGTTTCCACTCCAGATCATAACCATGCCATTCAAGCTTTGGCGGCTATGCAGTTGGGCAAACACGTTTACGTTCAAAAGCCTTTAACGCATGATATTTATGAAGCACGTATTTTAACCGCTGCTGCAAAAAAATATAAGGTAGTTACTCAAATGGGTAATCAGGGCGCATCAAATGATGGTCCGCGCCAAATGAAAGAATGGTATGAAGCAGGTTTAATTGGCGATGTACATACGGTATATGCGTGGACAAACCGCCCGGTTTGGCCTCAGGGTATTCCATGGCCAAACAAAAAGGCTGAAATTCCGAAAGAATTAGATTGGAATTTATGGTTAGGCACAGCTCCTGAAAAAGATTTCGTTGATAAATTAGTTCCATTTAACTGGCGTGGCTGGTGGGATTACGGAACGGGTGCCCTTGGAGATATGGGCTGTCACCTGATTGAAGCTCCATTTAGTGTATTGAATTTAAAATACGCCAAAGAAGTTGAAGCAAGTGTTGGTTCTGTTTATGTAGATGAATTTAAACGCGGTTATTTCCCTGAAAGTTGCCCTCCATCAAGTCATGTTACCTTAAAGTTTCCTAAAACAAATAAAACCAAAGGTGATGTAACTTTACATTGGATGGATGGTGGTATCCAGCCAGAACGCCCTGAAGAACTAGAAGCAAACGAAACTTTTGGTGATGGTGGCAACGGTACCCTATTTGTTGGTACAAAAGGCAAAATGATGTCGGAAACTTATAGTGCAAATCCAAAATTATTGCCTTTAAGCAGAAATAAAGACATTAAAGTTGCACAAAAGTATGCACGTGTACCTGATGGTGCAAACGGACACTACAAACAATGGGTAGAAGCAGCAATTGCCGGTTATGGTAAACAAGAAGTAAGTTCGCCTTTCGAAATTGCTGGTCCGCTTACAGAAGCTTTATTAATGGCCAATCTTGCAATCAGAAGCTTTGATATCCAAAAAACTGTAGGTGATAAAGTTACTTACCCAGGCAGGTATACCAAAATGCTTTGGGATAATGACAATATGAAAGTAACCAATTTCGAAGAAGCCAACCAGTTTGTAAAACGCGAGTACCGCAAAGGCTGGAACAATTTAACACTTTAATAAATCCACAAATCTCGCAGGTTTTTAAACGACAAAGTCCTCAATGAGGCCTTTGAAAACAATAAAAACCCCGAATTAAATCTGCGAGGTTTAAACTTAAAAAAATGAAAAAAATCTTTCTTTCTGCTTGTATCTTACTTGCAGTAACACAAATATCAAAAGCGCAAAAAGGCTTTAAACCATTGTTCGACGGTAAAACAACAACCGGTTGGCATACTTATAACAAAACTACCGTTGGTAGCGGTTGGCAAGTACAGAATGGTGCTTTACACCTGGATTTAGCTAAAAAAGGCGCCGATGGCGGTGGCGATTTAGTGACCAATAAAGAATACGGAGATTTCCATTTAAAATATGATTGGAAAGTAGCACCAAAAGCAAATAGTGGATTGATTTTTTATGTTCACGAAGAACCTAAATATGGCGCAACTTACTCTACAGGCTTAGAAATGCAGGTTATTGATAACGATGGTCACCCGGATGGAAAAATAACCAAACACCGTGCAGGCGATTTATACGACCTGGTAAAAAGCACTTCAGAACCTGTTAAACCAGTTGGTGAATGGAATAAAGCAGAAATTATTAGCAAAAAAGGCAAATTAACTTTAATTTTAAACGGAGTTGAAGTTGTAAAAACTACGCTTTGGGATGATAACTGGAAAAAAATTGTAGCAGGAAGCAAATTTGCAACATGGGAAAGTTGGGGCACTTTTAAAACCGGTAAAATTGCTTTACAAGATCACGGAGATGAAGTTTGGTACAAAAACATCTCAATAAAAGAACTTTAATCAAGGTTTAAGGCGTAAAGCTGAAGGTTTCTTTTCCTTCGCTTAACCATAAATTGGAATTAGAAAGCGGGAAAGCATAAAGCTTACCCGCTTTCGTATTAAACCTTACAGCATAAACCATTAACCTAATACCATAATATAACCTTATATAAACCAAATGAATAGCACTACTCGCTTTAAACTCTCTGCCATGATGTTTCTGGAATTTTTTATCTGGGGCGCATGGTTTGTAACTTTAGGCGCTTTTTTGAGCAACAACCTAAAAGCAACCAATTCAGAAATTGGCTCCGTATTTTCAACCCAATCATGGGGTGCAATTATTGCCCCTTTTATAATCGGCTTAATTGCCGACAGGTATTTTAACGCCGAAAGAATTTTAGGAGTATTACACATTATTGGTGCTATTTTAATGTATCAGATGTATAATGCACCAGATGTAAGTGTTTTTTATCCATACGTATTAGGGTACATGATTTTGTTTATGCCAACCCTTGCTTTAGTGAATTCAGTTTCTTTTAACCAAATGAAAGATGCTGAAAAAGAATTTGCAAACATCAGGGTATTTGGTACCATTGGTTGGATCATTGCTGGTTTGTTAATCAGTTTTGCATTCCACTGGGATTCACCTGAAGGAATTCAGGCAGGAATGTTAAAAAGTACTTTCCTAATGGCCGGAATTGCTTCCCTGGCATTGAGCTTATTTAGCTTTACCTTACCTGCAACCCCTCCAAAAGTTGCTAAAGACGAAAAAATAAAATTAAGAGACATTTTAGGCTTAGATGCCTTAAAACTATTAAAAGATAAAAACTTTGCTGTTTTCTTCATCTCATCCATCTTAATTTGCATCCCTTTAGCCTTTTATTATCAAAATGCTGGCCTTTTCTTGGCAGATATCAAGGTTTCCAATCCTACAGGCAAAATGGCCATAGGCCAGGTTTCAGAAGCATTGTTTTTACTTGCCATACCAGTATTCTTTTCTAAATACGGCTTTAAAAAAACCATTATAGTTGGTATGTTGGCATGGGCTGTACGTTATGTACTATTTGCTTATGGTAATGCCGGTAACCTTAGTTTCATGTTAATTATCGGTATTGCGCTTCATGGTGTTTGTTACGATTTCTTCTTTGTTTCCGGTCAGATTTATACCAACTCAAAAGCAGGAGAAAAAATTAAAAGTGCAGCACAAGGAATCATTACCCTTGCAACTTATGGTGTGGGTATGCTTATCGGCTTTAAAGTGGCGGGATTAATTACAGATATGTACAAAACTGGCGAGGTAACCGACTGGAAAATGGTTTGGATTATTCCGGCAGGAATTGCAGCCGCAGTATTCTTGTTGTTTGCGTTACTATTTAACGATAAAACCAAGTCAGAAATAGCACCTAAAGCAGTTTAAAATGGCCTCGAACGTAAATAGAAGAAACGCACTCAAAAACATCATTGCAGGAACCGCTGCAATTGGTGTTTCTTCAGGTCTTTCAGCATTAGCAATGGATAAACCAGAATCAGATCAGCCGTTAAGGCTAAAAGGAACGATTAACCATGCGGTTTGCCGTTGGTGCTTTAGCAGTTTTGATGTAGAAGCACTTTGTGTTGAAGCCAAAAAAATCGGTATTAAAGGTATTGATCTCGTTGGTCCGAAAGATTGGCCTACGTTAAAAAAACATGGTTTGGAATCTACCATGTGCAATGGTGCCGAAATTAATTTAACTGATGGTTTTAACGACGAAAAATTTCATGATAAGTTAATCCAAAATTATACCGCAATGATTCCGCTTGTTGCAGCAGCAGGATACAAAAACCTGATATGCTTTAGCGGAAGCCGCCGTGGTAAAGATGATGAAACAGGCTGGAACAACTGCGTTAAAGGCTTAAAACAATTAATGCCACTGGCAGAAAAGCACAATGTAGTGCTGGTAATGGAGCTTTTAAACAGTAAAGTTAACCATAAAGATTACCAATGCGACAGAACCTCATGGGGGGCTGAACTTTGCAAACGTTTAGGATCAGAAAATTTTAAATTGTTGTATGATATCTATCATATGCAAATTGATGAAGGAGATGTAATCAGAAACATCAGAGATTACCATCAATACATTGCTCATTACCATACCGCAGGTGTTCCTGGAAGAAACGAGATTGATGATACGCAGGAATTATATTATCCTGCAATAATGAAAGCCATTGCCGAAACCGGCTTTAAAGGTTTCGTTGCACAAGAATTTATACCTAAAAATGCGGATAAAATTGCTTCGTTAAAAAAGGCAGTTGCAATCTGCGACATCTAAAATATATACCTATGTTATCAAGAAGAAGTTTTCTACTAAACAGTAGTATGGCTGCCGCTGCAGCACTATTGGTGCCATCATTTGCTTGCCTGGCTGCCGATAAAAAATCAGTTGGTTTGCAATTATATTCTTTAAGAGAAGAGTTGCCAAAAGATGTTAAAGGAACAATTGCCAAAGTAGCAAAAGCAGGCTTTGCAGAAGTTGAAACCTATGGTTTTTCGATTAAAGATCAATTTTGGGGCCTAACCCCTGCTGAGTTTAAAAAACTGCTTGATGAAAACGGATTAAAAGCACCAAGCGGCCATTATGGTTTAGGCAGCTATTTAACCGATGGCAATACCGAAGAATTAAAAGCTGCTATTGCCGCTGCAAAGGTATTGGGAAGTGAATATGTTACCATACCCTGGTTAGATGAAAGCATTAGAAAAACTGCCGACGACTATAAAAAACTTGCTGTAAAAATTAACGCAGCGGGTAAACTGGCAAAAGGAGCAGGTATCAGATTGGCTTACCACAACCACAATTTCGAATTTGAAAAACAGGGAGATACAACTGGATATGAGATTTTGCTAAAAGAAACGGATAAAAATCTTGTTGATTTTGAACTTGATTTATATTGGGTAGTGAGATCTGGAAACGATCCGATAAAATTATTTAAAGAAAATCCAGGTCGTTTTACCATGTGGCACGTTAAAGATATGGATAAAACAAACCCTGCCTTAAATGCTGAAGTGGGAACAGGATCAATCAATTTCAAACCAATTTTTGCAGAAGCCAAACTTTCGGGCATGAAACATTTCTTTGTAGAGCACGAAACCAATTATAAGCCAAATCCAATGGAATCTGTTGCAGCAAGCTGCGCATACATTAAAAAAGAAATTATTTAAATGATGAATTCAAGAAGAACATTCTTAAAACAGGCAGGTTTAGCTGCGGGTGCCGCATTGCTAATCCCATCATTTGCTTTTGATAAAGCGACTAAAAACGTTGGCCTGCAATTGTATAGCCTACGTGATGAATTGCCAAAAGATGTAAAAGGTGTGATCGAAAAAGTAGCGCAGGCCGGGTATAAAGAAGTAGAAACCTATGGTTTTTCAAACGGTAAATTCTGGGGCTTAACGCCAAAAGAATTTAAGGCTTTATTAGATGCAAACGGCTTAAAAGCACCAAGTGGCCATTACCACATGGATGATTTTGTAAAAACAGGTAAAACAGACAGGCTGAAAGCTGATATAGAATCTTCAGCAGCAATTGGCGGTAAATATTTTACCATCGCTGGTGCATCTGTTGATACAAGCAAGGGTGCAGACGGTTTTAAGAAAACCGCAAGCGACTTTAATAAAGTTGCAGAAATTGCAAAAGCAAGTGGTTTAAAATTTGCCTATCACAACCACGATTTCGAATTTAAAAAATTAGGGGATACAACTGGTTATGATGTGTATTTAACCGAAACAGACAAAAATCTGGTAAATTTTGAATTAGATTTATACTGGGCTGTCCGTTCAGGTAACGATCCGCTGGCATTATTTAAAAAATATCCTGGCCGTTTCCCAATGTGGCATGTTAAAGATATGGACAAAACGAAACCAGAATGGAATACAGAAGTAGGTAAAGGTTCTATCGATTTTAAAGCCATTTTTGCCCAGGCAAAACTTTCGGGTATGCAACATTTCTTTGTAGAACACGAAACCAATTATCAGCCAAATCCAATCGGTTCAATTAAAACGAGCTGCGATTATATCAAAGCCAACTTAATTTAAATTGAATATACCTCGCAGGTTCTAAATCTGCGGGGTTCACATTCAAAACGTAATGCTGATTATTTTCCTGGTAGAAAAGTATTTCAACTCCCTCGTCGCTACCAAATGATCATCAACTTTCTTGCGGTACAGATCCTGAAATAAATTCAGGCATGCCTTACCAGCTGCAGCGTTTCTAAAACGCTAGCTTAACATTCACTTTCTGATTAATACATTTTAATTCCAGCTAAATCGAATTAATGCTTAATTCTTACACCTTATTTTCTATCGAAAAACTAAGATTTGAAATATAAAAAGCAAATTTAATTGGTAACAATGGGGATATAAGCTTAATTTTTAGCATATTTGGACTTATATCAAATGTTTAATAAAATATAATTAAAATTTAAAATGAAAGTAGCAGTAGTAGGTGCCACCGGATTGGTAGGCACTGTAATGTTAAAAGTATTGGAGGAAAGAAATTTCCCTTTAACAGAGTTAATTCCCGTAGCATCAGAAAAGAGCGTTGGTAAGGAAATTACTTTTAAGGGTAAGAAGTTCCCAATCGTTAGCATGGATACTGCGATCAGCATGAAACCAGATATCGCTCTTTTTTCTGCAGGTGGAAATACTTCATTGGAGCATGCTCCACGTTTTAAAGAAGCCGGAACAACGGTAATTGATAATTCTTCTGCATGGAGAATGGACCCTGCAATTAAATTAATTGTACCGGAAGTAAATGCACACGAACTTTCTATTGATAATAAAATTATTGCCAACCCAAACTGTTCTACTATACAAATGGTGGTGGTTTTAAAGCCTTTGCACGATAAATACAAAATTAAACGTGTAATTGTTTCTACTTACCAATCGGTTACCGGTACAGGTGTTAAAGCGGTAGAGCAGTTAATGAATGAGCGTAAAGGCATTGATGGTCCTAAGGCTTACCCTTACGAAATCGACTTAAATGTTCTTCCTCATATCGATGTTTTCATGGATAATGGATACACTAAAGAAGAAATGAAAATGGTTAAGGAAACGAACAAAATCATGAGCGACGATAACATCAGAGTTACCGCTACTACTGTTCGTATCCCGGTAATGGGCGGCCACTCCGAATCAGTTAACATCGAGTTTGAAAATGATTTCGATTTAGCTGAAGTACGTAGTATTTTAGAAAAATCGCCAGGTATCATAGTTGTTGATGATGTTGCCAACTTAAAATACCCAATGCCGAAAGATGCACATGAAAAAGATGAAGTTTTTGTAGGCCGTATCCGTAGAGATGAATCGGCCCCTAAAGCATTAAACCTTTGGATTGTTGCTGATAACTTGCGTAAAGGAGCAGCAACCAACGCAGTTCAGATTGCCGAATACCTGGTTCAAAAAGAATTGGTTTAAATCAATAATTCAAAAAAAGTCCCCTGATAGTACATCTGGGGACTTTTTTTATGCACGCTCTCCACCATGAAACATCTCCCTATTGCCTTAATTTATTCCAGGTTACTGATCGGTTTTGGAATAATTCTTTTAAGTGTTTTCCATGTTAATCACTATTCCATCTTAGCCATCACCTTATTATCCATCGGTTTATTAACAGATATTTTTGATGGGATAATTGCCCGCAAGCTAAATATATCTTCAGAAAAGTTAAGGCGATTGGATTCAGGCATCGATCAGGTGTTTTTTATTTCGGTGGCTGTTGCTACCTATATCCAATGCCCGGATTTTTTTAAAACAAACCTGATTAAATTGATTGTACTCGGTGCTTTTGAGGCTTCTACTTATGTACTGAGTTATATAAAATTTAAAAAGGAAATTGCTACACATTCTATCGGAGCTAAAATCTGGACATTAACAATATTTGCCACACTGATAGAAATTATGATACATTGTGAGTCTGTTGTGCTTTTCGAAATTTGTTTCTGGCTTGGTTTAGCAACAAGAATAGAAATACTTGCCATTGTTATCACCCTAAAAAAATGGGCAAACGATGTACCCTCAATCTATCACGCCATAAAACTGAGCCAAGGGAAAGAAATTAAACGCAATAAATTGTTTAATGGCTAATGTAAAACACAAAAAAGAATATAAAAAAGAGATTGTAATCACTAAATTATATATAAAAAGGAGATTATAATCACTAAATTATATATAAAAACGAGATTAGGTTAAAAGTTTTGTACATTTGTTACTGAAGATGACAACATGAGATGATCATTAGAAGTTTGCAAACCCATATTGAGTCGAAGTTTTTTAAGCAAAAAGCGATTATTGTTACCGGTGCAAGGCAGGTGGGTAAAACCACTATGCTAAAGCAATTGGTAAATAAAACAGGCCTATCCTTCGTTTTTCTGAATTGCGATGAAGCAAATGTCCGAACGATATTGACAGACATCAGTGTTGAGCGACTTAAATCAATTATCGGCTCAAATAAATTTATTTTCATCGACGAAGCACAACGCGTTACAAATATCGGCCTAACACTAAAATTGATCGTAGATAACTTTACCAATGTACAGCTTTTAGTTACAGGTTCTTCATCACTTGATTTAGCTGCTGGTATAAAAGAATCATTAACCGGAAGAAAATTCGAATACCACCTCTTTCCATTTTCAGTTGCAGAACTTGTAGATGATACGAATGTACTTATTGAAGAGCAAGCTTTAGAAAAGAGGTTAATTTATGGTACTTACCCTGATGCTATAAACTATCCGGGAGAAGAAAAAGAACTCTTGTTAAATTTAGCCAACAGTTATTTGTTTAAAGATATTTTATCACTTACCGGTATCCGAAAACCTTTACAACTCGAAAAGTTAGTACAGGCTTTGGCACTACAGATTGGCAATGAAGTATCATATACCGAGCTAGGGCAAATGATTGAAGCAGATAAATTAACAGTTGAGCGTTATATAGATTTATTGGAGCAATGCTTCGTAGTATTTAGGTTAGGTGCTTACAGTAGCAATCTTCGGAACGAAATAAAAAAAAGCAAAAAAATATATTTTTACGATACCGGGATCCGCAATGCTGTGATTGAAAATTTTAATACACTCGGATTACGGCAGGATGCTGGTCAGCTTTTTGAAAATTATATTGTTTCTGAGTATATAAAAGCCAGTAACAATAAAAGAAAACATGCCAAATATTATTTTTGGCGTAGTTTTCAGCAACAGGAAATTGATTTAATTGAAGAAGTTGATGGAAAAATAAATGCAATAGAGATTAAATGGAATGAAAACAAAAAAGTAAGATTTCCATCCACTTTTCTGGATGCATACACCACCAATGAAACATATGTGATAAACAAATCAAATTATACCCAATTTTTGTTATAACTCATCTTTGATCATAAAAAAATGAAATTCTTCAAATTAATATTCTTGTTCGTTTTCTCAGTAACGGCTACGCTTGCTCAAAACAGGATTCAAAATCTTGAAAAAGCTTTCAATAGTTTATTAAATGATGAACAAGCAAAACATGCCATTGCATCACTTTGTGTTTTGGATGCCAATACAGGCAAAACATTATTTGCTAAAAATGAACAGATTGGTTTAGCAACCGCATCAACACTTAAAACAATTACGGCAGCTACTGCTTTCAGTATTTTGGGTAAAGATTTTCAGTTTCAAACTACATTGGCCTATACCGGAACAATTACCACAGATGGAACTTTAAAAGGAAATTTAATCATTATCGGGAGCGGTGACCCAACCTTGGGCTCATGGCGTTATCAAAATAAAGAAAATGCTGTTTTAACACAATGGGTTGCTGCAATAAAATCGACAGGGATTAAAAAAATTGAAGGTACAATAATTGGTGATGACCGAATTTTTGGTACACAAACCACACCTGAAGGCTGGGTTTGGCAAGATATAGGAAATTATTACGGTGCCGGAACATCTGGATTGGCTTGGAGAGAAAACCAATTCGATATTCATTTAAAGCCTGGAAGTAGCACAGCAGATGCTGTTAAAGTGATAAAAACAGTTCCGGCTACACCTTATCTCCAACTTGTAAATGAATTAAAAACCGGCAGCCCAGGCTCAGGTGATCGTGCTTATGCTTTCTTGCCACCTTACAGTAATACCGCTTATATCAGAGGAAGCTGGGGAATTGGCATTGCCAAATCTGGCATTTCAGTCGCCCTCCCCGACCCTGCATTTGATTGTGCCTACCGTTTGCAGGATACGCTCAAGAGATTGGGGATTTCTGTTTCTCAACAAGCTACAACTGCCCGTTTAATGACTTTAAACAACCAGATAATTCCTTCGGTTACACAAAAAATAAATACCATAAGTTCTCCAAGTTTAAGCGAAATCACTTATTGGTTTTTAAAGAAAAGCATCAACCTGTATGGCGAATCACTTCTGAAAACCATTGCCATAAAATCAGGTAAAGCAGGCACAACCAGTAAAGGTGCAGAAACGGAAATTAATTTCTGGGCAGATAAAGGAATTGACAAAACAGCACTGAACATTATCGATGGCAGCGGACTTTCTCCTGGAGATAGGATAACAACATCAGCAATGGCAGGGATACTTTTTCAGATTCAAAAAGAAAATTGGTTTTCTGATTATTATAAAGCCTTGCCTGAATATAATGGCATGAAAATCAAAAGCGGAACAATAAACGATGTTTCAGCATTTGCGGGCTACCACACCGATGTGGCAGGTAATAAATACATTGTGGTAATCAACATAAATAATTATAGTGGAAGTGGAATTAATAAAAAACTATTTAAAGTGTTGGATGAATTGAAGTAATACTTAATAGAAACTTGCTTTGATTTTTTAAATTGTGTATTTTTGATATATGCAAATAACAATCGACATAGGCTATGAACAATTGTTAGCAGCAATTAAAAAGCTTCCTGCTGCAAAAATAAAGCAGTTAAAATCAGTTTTAAATGATGAATTTATTGAGGAAAAAGCATCGAAAGATCTATCCGATTTTCAGAATTTTTTACTTGCAGCTCCTAAAATGAGTGATGAACAATATAAGCAGCATCAGACCGACAGAAAAAACTTCAACTCATGGAGAACGAAATAATCTGTCTAGATACTTCTATTTTAATTGATTTTTATCGAAAACAACTCAAGGAAAAAAGTGCTTTTTACAAGCTGACCACAATTTATAATCTTTTTGCTGTATCGATTATTACAGAATACGAAATTATGATTGGCGCCAAAATCGATGAAGTTGGATTTTGGAAGGATTTTTTCGACCGCGTGACCGTAATTCCTTTTGATAAAAGTGCCAATGACTTTGCTATTGAAATTACAAAACAACTTAAGCGAACAAGCAATTTAATTGAAATACCGGATATTTTTATAGCAGCAACTGCGCTATCCAGAAAAATGAAAATCGCCACACTCAACAAAAAACACTTCGAAAGAATTAATGACTTAGAATTAGTCGCTATTTAGACTGAACATCTAATATTATATTCTGAGCAGTATAATAAGCAAATGAGGTCATCAATAAAAAATCTTAGTATCCAAAAAGTTTCTACTAAACACCATCCAGGCAAGAATAAAATTCATTGGAATAATCACCAAGCCTGCTCCATACATAATAAACACATAAAAAAGTAAAAACAGGCAAAATACGCCTATTAAAAATCCTTTAACCCGAATCCCATTTAGCAAAAGCAAACTTCTGAATAAGAGAATTGCAGAAAAAGCAAATGCAGCTAACAAGAATGAAGTTATAAAGCCAAAACGGGTAAAAATCCAACATAGCTCGGGCAATAATAAAATGAGATAATTTAAGCAAAAGCTAAAAAATACCTTGGCTTTACTAAAAGGAAAATTGGGCAAAAAAGATAAATATCTGTCATTGAAAACCTTTTCCTCGTAAATGAGTACAACATGTGCAACAACGATACATGAGGTGACAAGCATCAATAATCTTGAATCATCTTTAAGATCAGCAAAAACCAATAATATGCCCGAAATCAGTACCCATGAAAGTAATTTGGTAAGCACATACGCCAATTTTGACCGGTTCAAAACCTGAAAACTATACAACAAGAAAACAGGCTTGTTCCATTTTCGGGTAATCCTGATTAACCAACTGGACTTATTAACCTCAACCAAACGGTTATTTTCTTTTAAACAGATGTATGCACTGCCAGCAATCAGCAGCAACTGAAAAAGCAAAATGCCAATTGAAATGATATAAAATCCAAATACAAGTCCGATTGTTAAGGCATATAACGTATAACTTAAAACAGGTAAAAATATATAGCTATACACCATAACCCAGCATTTAAACTGGCTTTTTCTTGCTGATGCAGTAAAACTGTAAAATAAGAATTCTTGCTGTGGCAAAGCCATTTGATCTAAAACATATTTAAGGCTTTTATATGCATAAAGTGTGCTTCCTACCAGATAAAAAGTTAAAATGAGCGGATTGCTTACAATACTGATGGTAAAGAAAAATTGCCAGAAATCTATTTGCTCAGGCCTAACTGTGCCAAGGGTATTGATAAATAAACAATAACTGATTAAAATCACAAATATAAACACCAGCATACCTGCATGAATTCTGTAAAATCCATCTACAAATATTTTCTTTAAAGCAGTATTCGATGTAGTAAACATTAAAAATTCAGTGTTAATCTCTGTTCCTTGATATCAATTTTTTTAATACCAGATAATTTCGTTTCATCAAGGGGCTGATGGGAAGAAAGTAAAAAACTGACTTTCTCCTTTTGATGTTTTTCTTCAATCCAATGGTACAATACATTTAACGATTCTACATCTATCGTATTCAATGGTTCATCCAATAAAATGAGTTTTGGTTGTCCTAAAAAAGCCAAAACCAATGACAGTTTCTTAAGCATTCCACTAGAATATGATCCCAGAGGATTCTGAATATATGCCTTCATACCCATATCAGCAATCAATTCATTTTCCTGGCCTACTGTTGCACCTTTCGCTTTCGCAAAAAGGCCAATCATTTCTGTGCCTGTTAAAAATTCTGGAAAAATTGGTTCAGCTTCCGCAAAATTTACAAGTTTTCGGTATGGAACGCCATGATTTTTTAAATAAACATTGTGAATGGCAATATCTCCTTTAAAGGCCAAAATCCCTGCAATTGATTTCAACAGTGTACTTTTGCCTGAACCATTGCTTCCTTTTATCCAGAAAATACCACCAGGGATTTTAATATTATCTATCTTTAAAACTAGATGACCGAAATAGGATTTTTCAAATTGACTGATGTGCAGCATAAAATCATTTTAATTCTGACTTTGGTTTTAATAAAAAGTTACAAATCACATTCATCTTGATAACCGACTACACCATGCAATTAATTTTACGCCCATACGAACATAACGATCTTGAAAATTTGGTTAAACATGCCAACAATTTTAACATTTCAAAATATTTGACTGATAAATTTCCTTTTCCATATCAAAAAAAAGATGGAGAGGCATTTATTCAACTGGCTTTAAGTCATCATCCCCTTCAAATTAAGGCTATTGTGGTAAATAATGAAGTAATTGGATCGATAGGTGTGCACCAATTGGCTGATATTTATAGTAAAAGTGCAGAAATGGGCTATTGGATTGCTGAAGACTTTTGGGGCAAGGGCATTGTTCCTCAAGCTGTAAAAGAGATGCTTAAATATGGTTTCGAAACATTTGATGTGGAAAGGATTTTTGCACGCACTGCGCATACCAACCTGGCCTCACAGCGGGTTTTAAAAAAAGCAGGTTTTATTTTGGAGGCAGAATTAAAGGGGACTATTTTTAAAAATGGCGAATATTTTGATGAGTTAATTTTTGGATTCAGAAAAAATCAGCTGGGTTAATCACTTACCCAAGAATTACCAGCACTTTATGGTTTAAACCCGATTGCCGTGGAAACCAAAAGCTTTTTCAGCTTTTGTTGTAACAAAAAGCGGGACTGCAGCTTCAAAAAAGCCACTCAAACTGCTTTCCATAAAAAATAATGTAGTCAGGCAAATTAACTGCTTTGATAAGCGAATAAATGAATATAACTATTAATAAACACCATATTAACTTAAAATTAACAGCCAATTAAGCTTAAACAACTATCGTAACATTAAGCCTTTAATCTCTTTATTTATTTAAAAAATATACTAACTTTGATGTTGCGCTTAGTAATTGTACTTTATACACTAAGCAGGTTAAAAAATCAATAAAAATCAAATAAAAATGAGCATAATCGTTAATGTCCATGCCAGACAAATTCTCGATTCGAGAGGCAATCCAACAGTAGAAGTAGAAGTAGTAACAGAGGCAGGCGCTTTTGGCCGTGCAGCTGTACCAAGCGGTGCATCTACTGGACAATATGAGGCTGTTGAATTACGTGATGGTGATAAATCTACATATTTAGGTAAAGGTGTTTTAAAAGCTGTAGAAAATGTAAATACTAAAATTGCTGATGCATTAAGAGGTATTGATGTTTTTGAACAAAATGCAATCGATAAATTAATGATCGACCTAGATGGTACCGAAAATAAAGGTAACCTAGGAGCTAATGCAATTTTAGGTGTTTCTTTAGCGGTTGCTAAAGCTGCTGCTGATGAAATTGGCCAACCATTATACCGTTACATTGGTGGTGTTAACGCAAACACTTTACCAATTCCGATGATGAACATTATCAACGGTGGTTCTCACTCTGATGCGCCGATTGCTTTCCAGGAATTTATGATTATGCCAGTTGGCGCTCCTTCATTCTCTGAAGCTTTACGTTGGGGAACTGAAGTTTTCCATAGCCTGAAAAAAATCCTTCACGATAGAGGTTTATCTACCGCTGTAGGTGATGAAGGTGGTTTTGCACCAACTTTTGATGGTACTGAAGATGCAATTGAAACAGTATTAAAAGCAATCGAAACTGCTGGTTACAAACCAGGTTCGCAAATTTGCTTGGCTTTAGATTGTGCTTCATCTGAATTTTACAAAGATGGCAAATACGATTACACAAAATTCGAAGGTGCTACTGGCGTTATCCGTTCTAGCGAAGAACAAGCTCAATATTTAGCTGATCTTTCTGCAAAATATCCAATTATCTCAATCGAAGATGGTATGGATGAAAACGACTGGACTGGCTGGAAAAGCTTAACAGATAAAATTGGCGACCACGTTCAGTTGGTTGGTGATGATTTATTTGTTACTAACGTAACGCGTTTACAACGTGGTATTGATGAAGATACGGCAAACTCAATCTTGGTAAAAGTGAACCAGATCGGTTCTTTAACTGAAACCATTAATGCGGTTACTTTAGCACAAAACAGTGGTTATACTTCGGTAATGAGTCACCGTTCTGGAGAAACTGAAGATGTTACCATCGCAGATTTAGCTGTAGCATTAAACTGTGGACAGATTAAAACGGGTTCTGCATCACGTTCAGACAGGATTGCAAAATACAATCAATTATTACGTATTGAAGAAGAATTGGGTGAAAACGCTCGTTTTATCGGTTCGAAATTCAAATACGCTAAGAAATAACCCTTAAATCCCCTGAAGGGGACTTCTTGTTCTCTCCTTTAGGAGAGATGCCAAAGGCAGAGAGGTGTTAACAAGTTGAAAAACTTATTTGCGAAACATCCGGAGATTTTAAATCTTCGGATGTTTTTATTTTAATACTATATTTGTTTGTTGGATTTGATCTTCTCAAATCTCACATCTAAAATCTCATATCATATATGAAACGTTTAATAGATCTTTTCCGCAATAAATATTTCCTTGCTACTGTCGCTTTTGCGATGTGGATGCTGTTTTTTGACAAAAACGATATGATGTCGCAATACGAATACCGCAGTCAGGCCAATAAGTTACAGGAAGAAAAAGAATATTTTGAGAAAGAAACCGCTCAGGTTAAAAAAGATTTAAACGAACTGAATACCAACCTCAATACGGCTGAAAAATTTGCCCGCGAAAAATACTTCATGAAAAAAGACAATGAAGATGTTTTTGTAATTATTCAGGAAGAGAAGAAAGATTAATTTTCACTTTGCAGTGTTCAGTTAAAATTTTACAGTTTGAGTTAAAAATAAACCATAAAACAATTTCTCTTTCAGTTAACCGATTAACCTATTCAAACAGTTAACCAGTAGAATGCTCCACATCCTCTATATTATTGCCATAACAGCTGAAGCAATGACTGCTGCACTATCTGCCGGCAGACGTGATATGGATTGGGTTGGCGTTTGTATTATTGCCTGGGTTACGGCCTTAGGTGGCGGAACGGTAAGAAATGTATTATTCGGGCATTATCCTATGAGCTGGGTAGAGCACCCTGAGTATTTGGTAATAACTGCTGTAGCAGCTTTGCTTGCCGCTTTTATCGCCTCCATAATGACTAAACTCAAAAAGCTTTTTCTCTACCTGGATGCTTTAGGTTTGGTGGTTTTTACCATAATTGGCTGCCAGGTTGCACAAGAAATTCATTTACCTTATTTAATTGTACTTTTTAGTGGTATGATTACTGGCTGTGCTGGTGGGGTACTTCGTGATGTGCTTTGTAATGAAGTTCCATTTCTTTTTAGAAAAGAGATTTACGCCAGTGCTGCAATAGTTACCGGTGCTGTATATATCGGTATAGAGCATTTTCACGGAAGCGAAATGCTGGCCACCATTATAGCTGCTATAACCGGATTAACATTAAGGCTACTTTCTATCCGCTTTGAATGGCACATGCCTAAGTTTGTTTACCGAGATGAATGGCATTAAGTTAGTTTTTTCGTGGTGTCAGATGTTACCATCTGACAATTAAAAAGTTACTTAAATAACGGATCATCATTCTTACAATGAATCTTAAATTTTTCTCACAGTCAGATGGTAACATCTGACTGCACGTTAAACTTAAAAACTTAAAGTTCCCCGTTCCTTTTCCTTAAAAACCACTCTGTACCGAGTAAAATCAAGATTAAACTCTCCGTGGTGTCAGATGTTACCATCTGACACTCAAAATTCTTCAAAATTACAATTGCCATTATTGTAATGCCAATTAAAAGATGCCCTTCACAGTCAGATGGTAACATCTGACTGCGCATCACTCAAACTAAGTCGATCATTCAAAAACATCTCTATAATCAGTTAAGTCAACAATATTTTCTGGATTTCCTAAATAAAATGCAGCACTACTAAAACGGTACTCCTCAGGATATTCACTCAAATTCCAATGAGATTGTAATGGGTTTTGATGAATATACTCCAGTTTAATTTCTAGAAGCTCTTTACTTCCAATCCAAACATCATCAAATCTATCGTCCCAAATTTTAAAAACCTGTTTATCATTATCAATCCTTATCAAATTCAGCAATAAACTTTGGTTAGACTCAAGATACTTACGTACTTCAAAGGCACAAAACTTCTTTAAATCGCGCATGCTATCCGACAATTTATTTTCATCGTTAAAATAGAATAAAACATGAAAGTGATTAGGCATAATAACATATCCAAGAATTGAAATCTTGTATTTAACAGCGATGAAATTTAAACTATTCGCAATTATTAATTTACACGGACTGCTTTCAAGAAGTTTTAAATGTTTGAAGCAACTGGTAGTCACGAAAAAACATTTCTTCTCCAGAAATAAATTCCTGTTTCTTAATCCCATAACAATAGATTTTTTTCGTGGTGTCAGATGTTATTATCTGACACTTAAAAAGTTACTTAAATAACGGATCATCATTCTTACAATAAATCTTAAATTTTTCTCACAGTAAATCTTAAATTTTTCTCACAGTCAGATGGTAACATCTGACTGCACATCAAACCTAAGAACTTAAAGTTCCCCGTTCCTTTTTCTCAAAAACCACTCTGTTCCAAGCAAAATCATAATTAAGCCAAAAAGCCATTTCATGCTGATCAACTCATCGTATTTTCGATCTTCGTAACTGATGGTTTTAATATTTTCGTTTTTAGTAATCTCTTCGGCTATTTTGAGTAGATCTACCGGCATAAAAAATTTACCGTTACTTTGTTTAGCAATTGTATTTAAAAGCTGGTGGTTAGCTGTTGTCTGTTGAAATTCTGCAATCAACGCATTTATATAGAAGCTACCGGTGGCTGTAAATTTCTTTCCACCCAGCTCAGCATTAGTGAGATAAGAATAATTCCCAGCAGGCATAGTTCCCGCATCTAGCTGATAACCATTTTCAGTTTTAGAAAAAATATAGTTAAACACTTTGCCCGCTTCATTTTTAACCTGAAGATTAACTTCTGATTCGTTTACAGGCTGATAACTGTCGTTATAAAGCGTGCCGTTAAACTGAATGCTTTCATTTTCATCGTAAGCCGATTTTGAAGTAAACACTTTAAACCTGCGCTTATCATCTTTAACGGAAAGATATTGAACCGTTTTCGAAATCAGATCATTTAAAACTGACTGATTGCTTTCATTTTCAGCCTCAGAAAGTTTCCATCGCCAAAGCCCCTCTCCCATTAAATAGCCTGCCTTTAAGCTATTTTCATTGGCGAAGAACAATAATGGCTGTTGGGTGCTTACTTTACCGATACGCTGGTTAAAAACAGGTATTGCACCGGTATTAACTGTTAACCTTCCAAACGGACTTAATAGCGGATCAAAAGCTGAAAACTGCTTCTTATCATCTTCGGTAAGATTAAAACTTGTAAAACCACTTGCAAAATCGGCATAAACTTCCTGGATGGATCCGTTTGCTGCACTTAGGTTTACCTGGTTTTGTACCTGATTAAAAGCATTTATATTGCTTTGTGCGCCTAAAATATACCAAATCGGTTTCTTTAAACCTGCTAATTTCTTTAAAAAAGTAGCTGATATATTTTGCGCATCCGGTAGTTGGTACAATACAATTAAATCGAATTTCGATGGATCTGTTGTACTTAAATCATCAGCAAGGGCTAGTTTAGCTTCGTAGTGTTTATTTAGTGAAATAGCCTCCTTTAAAACGCCTAAATCAGGGTGCGGTGCAACTGCAGCCAACAATACTTTTTGTCGGCCATCAATCACCTCTACATAAAAGGTCTGAACATTATTGCGGGTTGTGATTTCATTTTTTAAGGCTCCCAGCTGAACTGTATATTTTTGAACACCGATTTTACCCGCATGAATTTTAATCGGAATGGTTTTAACAAAAGAACTTCCACTAACAGCCATATTTTGCTGCTCAACTTTAACACCATTTTGGTTTACCGTTAAAGCGGTGTTTTCGCCATCACTCTGAAAAGCCTGCACCTGCACTTCTACTGTAAAATCATCATCCAGGTACACAATGTTATTGTAATTTACGTTCGAAATTAATATATCACGCTTGGGGATGCTATCGCCCAAGGCAATGGTATAAACCGGGGCATTAATCTGATTTACGCTATACAGCGGATTTCCACCGTGATTAAAAATACCATCAGTGGCTAAAATAATGGCCCCAACATTTCTGTTGGTATATTCATCCCTCACTTTCTGAAAAAACGCAGAAGCATCTGTTAATTTACCCTGATTTTTAAAATCGAAACCTTTTGCAACGTGATCCCCAAAGTGAAGTGTTTTTACCTCATACTTATCCAAAAGTTTATCTTGTAAGGCTTTAAGCTTTTGTTCATATAATTTTTGATCAAAACCGGCAGCTTTAACCTGACCAACAGACAAGGAATTATCTTGTCCGATAATGATTACTGGTTTATCTAAGGTGTAATTTAATGTTTTGATGAGCGGTGCAAATATTAACCAAGCAACAGTTGTTACAACGATAATACGCAACGCCGTAAGGGCATACTGAAGTTTTTTATCTAAATTTTTGTTGTTACGATAAAGCAGCCATGCGTACAATACGCCTAAGGCCAAGCAACCCAGAAAAAACAAAATAGAAGTACCCGAAAAAAAACTGTTCATACTTTTATAAAGATGGTAATTTTGGGGAAATTTTCAAGATTATTGTCTGTAAAGAATTTATGCGAGGGCTAAAATACAACTTCATTTAATTACAGAGTTCACTGAGTTTTACACTAAGGAACACGGATTACCTAAACTGTTTTTAAGCGCCCAACTCTGTGTACTTCGTGCCTTTTCTTGGTGATCTTTGTGGTGAAAAAAGAGAACGCTATGCGCTCTGTGGTTAAATCCCTATTTTTAAACCAAATCAATCTTTATGAAATTAATCTGTTTATCGTTTCTACTGTCTCTAAGCCTTATGGTGAATGCTCAAAATAATTTTAAAGCCACACAAATTAAATTCGAAAGAGTAGAAAAAGCGTACAGTGAAAAATGGGAAACCTTGAGGAAATTTCTTCAGGCTGGTGGTTATGGCGATCAATTTTCAATGGTAATCAATGCCTATAAAACAGAAGGCAAACTTGAAGTATGGTTAAAGAATAATTCGGCTAAAACCTATTCGTTGTTTAAAACTTACGATTTCTGTGCACATTCTGGCACCATTGGCCCAAAAGTAATTGAAGGTGACGGACAAACGCCGGAAGGTTTTTATTACATTAATGTTTTTAATCCGATGAGTAATTTTCACTTATCGCTGGGGGTAAACTACCCAAATACCGTAGATTATGCGCGAACCGGAAAGGATAGAAAACCTGGAAGCGACATTTACATTCATGGCAATTGCGTAACCGTTGGCTGTATCCCACTAACCGACGAAAAAATTAAAGAGGTTTATGTTTTAGGCGTTGAAGCCAGAAATGCCGGTCAGGAGAATATTCCAGTCAACATCTACCCTTTCAAAATGACCGATGGAAATATGAAAAAATATGTTGCTCAATTTCCTACCCAGGCCAGTTTTTGGAAATCGCTGCAGCCAGGTTATTTAGCTTTTGAGAAAAATAAAAACCAAGCAAATGTAAGTGAGTTAAAAGGAAAATATATTGTGAAGTAACAAAAGAAGTCAAGTTTTATAAACTTGACTTCTTTAATATTTTTATGGCTTTGGAAAGAACCCCTCCACCTTAAACCTAATGTCTTCCACCTCCCTACAGCATCCCGCCGCAAACAGATAAAGTTTGTCCGGTTACGTAAGCACTCATATCTGAGGCCAGGAAAACGCAAACATTTGCAATATCTTCAGTTTCGCCGGCACGTTTTAATGGAATATCTTTTTCCCAGCCTTCAACCACTTTTGGATCTAAAACTTCGGTCATCTCAGTACGGATAAAGCCTGGTGCAACAACGTTAGCACGGATGTTTCTCGAACCAAGCTCTTTAGCTACCGATTTTGTAAAACCGATAATTCCTGCTTTTGAAGCAGCATAATTTGCTTGGCCGGCATTACCAGTTGTACCAACAACAGAACCCATATTGATAAAAACACCTTTACGGGCTTTCATCATTATTTTAGAAGCTGCTTTAGTAACGTTAAAGATAGATTTAAGGTTAATATTAATTACATCATCCCAGTTTTCTTCACTCATACGCATCAATAAACCATCTTTGGTAATACCAGCGTTATTTACAACAATATCAATGGTACCAAATTCAGCTACGATATCATTAATCAATTGCTCTGCCTCAGCAAATTTAGAAGCATCAGAACGATAACCTTTAACTTTGGTACCAAAGCTTTGTAATTCCTGCTCTAAAGCTTCACCTTTTTCTACTGATGATAAATAGGTAAAAGCTACATTAGCGCCCTGTTCGGCAAATTTTTCAGCTATTTTACGGCCGATCCCTTTCGATGCGCCTGTAATTAATGCCGTTTTTCCTTCTAATAATTTCATAACCCTTAAATCCCCTAAAAGGGACTTTTATATAATGTATAAAAAATTTAATTTTGGTAAAGTTAATATTAATTGTGAATTGTTTAACACAATAGGTGTTCCCCCTTCAGGGGGTTAGGGGGTGGGTTCCTGCTGGCTCAAACAATGAAAGCTTCCCAATCCCCAGATAATATCTACTGAATTGATACCAATCACTTTTCGATCAGGAAAACAGCCCTGGATAATATCTAAAGCTTTCCGGTCGTTCACATCATCAAAAATAGGCACAATTACCGCAGCATTAGCAATGTAAAAATTAGCATAAGATGCAGGTAAACGGGTATCCTCATAAATTACTGGCGAAGGCATTGGAAGCTCAACAATATTTAATGCCCTTCCATCTTTTAATTTCATTGCTTTTAATGCTTCAAGGTTCTCTTGCAACAAATGATAGTTTTCATCCAAAGGATTGCTTTCTACAACAGTTAAAACCGTATCCTCGTTTACAAAACGCGTAATATCATCAATATGACCGTCGGTATCATCGCCAACTATCCCATCTCCTAACCATAATACCTGATCCTGACCATAATATTCCAATAAATACTGCTCAATCTGCTCCTTTGTTAAATGTGGATTACGGTTTTCATTCAGCAAACAAGCTGTGGTGGTTAAAACTGTGCCAGCACCATTAAATTCTACCGAACCACCTTCCATAACAATATCAGGTGCAAACAATGGTAGATTAAAATGTTTTGCAATCTTAGTTGGAATTACATCATCTAAATCAAAAGGCGGATATTTTCCACCCCAGGCATTATAACCCCAATCTACCACCGCTTTTTCATTACCTTTCAGCAAAAATGCAGGACCGTGATCGCGGCACCAGGCATCGTTGGTTTCATTAAAATAAAATTCAATCTGGCTTAAATCGGCACCAACTTTGGTTAATTCAGAAACTGCAAACGCTTTCATTTCTTCATCTTTAACATTGATGCGTACCTGCTCACCCTCTGCAATAGCTTTAATAAATTGGCAGTAAGGTTCGTAAATGGTTTCGATTTTATCTGGCCAGGAAGCTTCTTTATGCGGCCAGCTTAACCAGGTTGCTTCATGTTTAACCCACTCGGCTGGAAAAGTATACCCTTGTTTTTTTGGAGAATAATCGAATTGATTAATATTTAAATCTTTTTTCGGTGGGAAGTTTGACATCTATTTAATTTATAAATGAATGGTCCGTGATAACACGAACCATGAATTTTTATTTGTGGGTTTTCGCTTTAAGCTTGGGGCTTTAACCTTTCAGCTTAGTCCCCATCAATATATCGTTTCGTAATCGGTTGGTAAGAATCAATTCTTCTATCTCTCAAGAAAGGCCAGTGCTTACGGAAAAAATCAGACTCCGATAAATCCAGTTCTACAACTTCAGTTTCTTCCTGATCATGCGAGCCTAAATAAAGTATTTTCCCTTGTCCGTTTGTGGCGAAACTTCCACCCCAAAATTTCATGGCACCATCCTGCTCAAAACCTACACGATTTACACTCACTACCGGAACACCATTTGCAACGGCATGCGAACGCTGGATGGTTTGCCATGCATTATATTGATCTTGATTGGTTTCTTCATCCTGATCGGTAGCCCAGCCGATAGCCGTTGGATAGAACATAATATCGGCACCCATTAAAGCTGTAATACGTGAGGCTTCAGGATACCATTGATCCCAACAGATTAAAATACCGATTTTAGCAAACTTGGTTTCGAAAACTTTATAGCCTAAATCACCAGGTGTGAAATAGAATTTCTCGTAAAAAGCAGGATCATCAGGAATATGCATTTTGCGGTATTTACCTAAATATGAACCATCAGCGTCTAAAACTGCTGTAGTATTATGGTACAAGCCTTCAGCACGTTTTTCAAACAAAGATGCAATAATTACCACGCCTAATTCTTTAGCAACAACCTGCAAAGCATCTGTAGATGGGCCAGGAATTGCCTCTGCCAAGTCGAAATTATCATAATCTTCAACATCGCAGAAATACAGCGAGGTAAAAAGTTCTTGCAAACACACAATCTGCGCACCTTTTGCAGCCGCTTCCCTTACCTTTGCAATCGCTTTATCTAAATTTTCCTGCTTATCTTTGGTACAGCTCATCTGCACCAAGCCAACTTTTACTTTCTTCATGTTCTCAAAATGATTCAATTAACAAATTAGCGAATAATTGAATGTTTCATTTGCGATTTGCATACTCACCATTCAAATTTTCGTTCATTCAAAATTAGGCTGCAAAGTTACTATTTTGTTTAAAACTAGAACGGCATAATAATGTAATTGTTTTCTGTTTTAGGAAATGCAAACACTGCATTTCAAACGTTTGTCAGTCGGGCTATCCATTATAGCTCCGATGAAACCTGTGAAACAAGCAGGCATGCAATAAAGCAACAAAGATAAGTGATTAAATCGGAGGCTGCCATTCCTATCCCGTTTAAATGGCTTGGTTTCTACTGCTATTTGCGTTTACCCACCTAACGTCACAAGTCATTAGCTAATAATGAAAAAGCCCCGATTTTCATCGAGGCTTTCAATCTGATTAAAACCAAACTAAGGGTTTATATTATCCTTTTTAGGTTTTGCTTTTGTTTCTACAATTTCTGCTACTGCTACCACTTCTTTGCGTTGTGCCGGGTCCATCAGTTCCATTAATTTCAAGCCCAAAAGGCCATCCATTGCCGAACCACCATGGTTGCCTCCACTACCACCAATAAGTACGTCAGGAATTAATTTCACATTGCCTTTTGATAATTCTTCGGTGATTTTATAACGGGTGAAGTTTTCACCACCCAGTGCTTTCACGGCAAGTTCGTACGCTTCGGCAGTTGATTTACCAACGGCTAATATTTTACCTGCTTCGGCACTACCGGTTAACGAAATCTGTTCAGCCTCTGCAGATGCCCTTAATTTTATCGCTTCCGAATCGGCTTGTGCCCTTGCTTTAGTGGCCTCGGCTTCGGCATGAGCCCTCATTTTTGTAGCCTCGGCCTCTGCACCAACGGCTAATTTCACCCCAGCCGCATCACCTTCCGATTTTTTCACAGTTGCACTGGCAGTACGTTCGGCAATTTCAACACTTTGTTGTGCTTTCACAATATCTTTCTGCATATCGGCAATTGCAGTTTCTTTTTCCATCCCCTGGCGGGTTTCCTGTGCCTGTTTTTGGGTTTCGTAAGTAACCTTTTGCTCTTCTGCAATTTTACGGTCGGTTAAGGTTTTCATTAACGATTCTGGTGGCACAATATCACCAATCAATGTATCAACCGCATTTACATTATACTCATCCAACACTTTCCGGATATGCTCTTTAGCAGATTCCTGACGCTCTTTACGGGTACTTAAAAATGCAATCACATCACTTCCCTGTGCCGAGTTACGGAAATAGTTACCGATTGTAGGCTCTAAAACCTGCGAAACCAGATTCACCATGTTACCGAAACGGGCAATTACTTTTGGAGCTTCAGTTGTAGGTACATGAATAATTTGCGCCACATCTAAATTGAACGGGAAACCATCTTTAGAACGCACAGTAATGGTTGAAAGGTTTTTATCCAAATTGTGTGCTTCACTCCTTGCCGATGCCCAGTTAAGCACCAGGTTGGTGGTTGGCACCAGCTCTACCTTCATAATATACTTATTAATCGGGTATTTACCTGGGCCAAGAGGCTCCAACCAAACTCCTTTAGAACCTTTGCCCACAATATTACCATGTTTAAAATCAGCACCGGTTAAATCATTTCCTTCGGTACCAATAAACGAGATCACCACACCTACGTAACCTATCGCAATTTCTGTCATCGGGATTTCTTCCAGTTGAATGGCCCATGGATTAAGGTTATAAGAACCCGCTAAAATTACCTGGGGCTGTAAACCACGGTTACCTCCTTGCTTGATAAAGGCATCAAAATCCTGAAAATTATTGTGCCCATCAACCAATTTACCGGCAATCTGGTTGGCCTCAATAGGTAAGCCATCTAAAGTGGTTACAATACCCACCATGCTCTCCTGAATCCGGATCATATCGGTAACCGAAACCTGAAACAACATTGTATTGATACGGTAAGAACCTGAGGTAATATAGGAGGTTTGCCGGCCTCGCTGACCGCCGTTATCCAGAAACTTAACAGCATCCTGAAAATTATCGGATTCTACCCTTTGGCCAAGAATATTACCCGTTGGGATTTCGGAACCATCTTTGGCCATAATCAGCCCAATTTTACCTTCCGGAATAATGGTAAACTGTTCCATGGTTACGCTGTACTGCCAAAACCACATTCCAAAATACATTCCCGGTGCTAACGTTTTTCCCTGGAAACCTGCTTCGCCTTTAACTGCGATAATTCGGCCATCAGGCAGTTCGCGATCGGAACCGAAGAGCACGAATTTTTTGGTAATCAACCCGATTCTATCTTCGGGTACAATGACCATCCCGAATAAGAAACGTAAAATATATTTGTATAAAATGATGCACAACAGTGCCACTAAAACCCACCAATAATTAGAAATGAGCGCTTCCATAATGTTATATTTTTTCTTTTTTTTTAACCTGATAAACCATTTATCAAGCACGATATAGATATCAAACAGCGTGCTTTGTTACCATTTTTAACACTTATTTTAAAACTATTTTTTATTGATTTTAAGGCCTAAAAGATGACTCAGGATCGATTTAGAGCGAAATGTCATCTGCAGATGATTTTTTATAGAATAGCCTGACTGAATGCTTATAAACGCTAAAAACTAACCATTTAGGTTTACTGAAATAGTTGCAGAAATTTTAATTGTAAAAACTACAATTAATGCAAGAAAATATGTCCTTTTTTAGACCTACATGATTGACCAGATTGGGATACACCTTTATTGATTGGTTAGCCACAAGGCACGAAAACGCAAAGATTAAATGCCTATTTCTACACGATACTCTTGCTGCAATTCAAACAGGCATTTGGCGCAAAGGCAGCCATCATATAGTTCGGAGATGTACTGTACTTCGTTAATGCTGAGCTGCACTACACTGCATTGGCATTTGGTATAAGAATTTGCCTTGCACTCAATAGCCGTATTACATCGCTCGCAAGGAATGATTTCATGTTTGCTATGTTTCAAGGTTGAAGGCATAAGTTATAAGGTTTAAAGTAAAACCTATTGCATTACAAAAATATAAACAAAAAATAAGGTTTTGAGCGTTTGCCCAAAACCTTACACTAACATTGCTTAAAACTTGGAATCTCTACTGCAATAACATTACAGCATAATAATAGCCAGTCTGAGAAGAAACTACCTTAATATATTTTATTTGTTGTGGCGAAACTTCTGTAAGGATATACGTCACTCCTTTAATCGTAATTTCTCCTTTAGCGATACTATAAGAGCTTGTTTCTATTTTACTTTCAGCAGCATCGCACTTTTCATTACCATTATCAATTTTTATTACACCATCAGCATTAAAAGAGTAAACATCATCCTTTTCACAATCTATAGGTAAGAAATATATGTTAAGTAGTGGATTCGAACCAGGGTTTTTATCTACTGTAGCCCTTTTCCAAGTTCGCTTAGTGAGATAATCTAAAGGGCCCTTCTCTTCTGTTTCATGTTTTTTACAATTCGAGAAAAGCAGAATGACAGAAATCAAAATCAATGTTACAAATCGTTTCTTATTCATATGGATAATAATAGAAAAATTTTGGCTAAAAATTACAGCCATTAACAATGTGCATTATACCGTAAAAAAAGGTTTTGAGCATTTGCCCAAAACCTTATTTAATTTTTGAATATTTAATCGGCAAGCAGGCCTTAAACCTTCCGCCTTTTTACCCTCTACCTTATCCAGAACAGCTGATACAGCCTTCTTCCATCGAACAAACTGGTCCGTCAACGATTTCTTCTGCAACCTGATCTTGTGTCATTTCAGCAGGGATAACTGCCTCAATAGCTTTACCACCTTGGTTTTCTACTGTAAATTTAACCGCTTGAGAAGCTGCTTGTGTACGCAGGTAGTACATACCGGTTTTTAAACCTTTCTCCCATGCGTAAAAGTGCATTGAAGTTAATTTTGATGTATTTGGTGCATTTACAAACAAGTTTAACGATTGCGATTGACAGATGTAGGCTCCACGATCTGCAGCCATATCGATGATATTACGCATTTTGATCTCCCAAACAGTTTTGTATAACTCTTTAATGTAATCAGGAATGGTATCGATAGCCTGAATTGAACCATTAGCCAATATAATCTGATTTTTCATATCATTGTTCCATAAGCCCAATGCTACTAAATCTTTCAATAAATGTTTGTTTACCACTACAAACTCTCCACTTAATACCCGACGGGTGTAAATGTTTGAAGTATATGGCTCGAAACATTCATTGTTACCTAAAATTTGTGAGGTAGATGCAGTTGGCATAGGTGCAACCAATAATGAGTTGTACACACCATCTTTAACTACTTTTTTGCGCAACGCATTCCAGTCCCAACGGCCACTATCTGGTGTTACATTCCATAAATCGAACTGGAATTTACCTTGTGATAACGGAGAACCTTTAAATGTTTGATATGGGCCGTTTTTAACTGCTAAATCATGCGAAGCCGTCATAGAAGCGAAATATATCGTTTCGAAAATATCTTTGTTCAAACGTTTAGCTTCATCACTTTCGAAAGGTAAACGCAATAAAATAAAGGCATCAGCCAAACCTTGTACACCTAAACCAACCGGGCGGTGGCGCATATTGGAGTTTTCTGCCTCTTGTACCGGGTAATAGTTATGATCGATGATTTTGTTCAGGTTTAAAGTAGCCTGATAAGTTACATCGTATAATTTTTGGTGATCAAAAGCACCATTGATTACGAAACGAGGCAATGCCAATGAAGCTAAGTTACAAACGGCAACTTCATCTTTAGAGGTATACTCGATAATTTCGGTACACAAGTTAGAACTCTTAATGGTACCTAAGTTCTGTTGGTTAGATTTGCTGTTCGCGGCATCTTTAAACAACATATAAGGTGTACCGGTTTCAATCTGCGAATCTAGGATGGCAAACCAAAGTTCTTGCGCTTTAACGGTTTTGCGTCCACGTTTTTCAGCTTCGTATTTAGTATACAGGGCTTCGAACTCAGCACCAAAACAATCTGCTAAACCTGGTGCTTCGTGCGGGCAAAATAATGTCCAATCGCCATTATCTTTAACGCGTTGCATAAATAAATCGTTAATCCATAAGGCGTAGAATAAATCACGCGCACGCATTTCTTCTTTACCGTGGTTTTTACGAAGATCAAGAAATTCAAAAACATCAGCATGCCAAGGCTCTAAATAAATTGCGAAAGCACCTTTACGTTTACCTCCACCCTGATCTACATAACGGGCAGTATCGTTAAATACGCGTAACATTGGGATGATACCATTACTTGTACCATTGGTACCGCCAATATACGATCCTGTTGCACGGATGTTGTGAATGCTTAAACCAATACCACCAGCACTTTGCGAAATTTTAGCGGTTTGCTTCAACGTATCGTAAATACCTTCAATACTGTCATCCTGCATGGTTAACAAGAAACATGAAGACATTTGAGGTTTTGGCGTGGCTGCGTTAAATAAAGTTGGTGTAGCATGTGTAAACCAACGCTCGCTCATTAAGTTATAGGTTTTGATTGCGCTTTCGATATCTGCTTTGTGTATACCAACAGAAACGCGCATAAACAAATGTTGCGGGCGTTCTACAATCTGACCATTAACTTTTAATAGGTAAGATTTTTCCAACGTTTTGAAACCGAAATAATCAAAGCCGAAATCGCGGTCGTAAATGATAGAACTATCTAAAATATCCTTGTTTTTTTCTATGATCTCATAAACATCATCAGCGATAAGCGGTGCAGCTTTCTGCGCTTTCGGGTCGAAATATTCGTACAACATTTTCATCGTACCCGAGAATGATTTTGTGGTATTTTTATGCAAGTTCGAAACCGCTATACGCGATGCCAGCAAAGCATAATCAGGGTGCTTAGTAGTTAACGATGCAGCAGTTTCTGCAGCAAGGTTATCCAGTTCTGACGTGGTTACGCCATCGTATAAACCTTCGATTACCTTTTTGGCTACATCGATTGGATCTACCAGATCTGAATTTAAACTATAGCACAACTTTTGGATACGGGCTGTGATTTTGTCAAATTGCACCGCCTCTTTGCGGCCATCTCTTTTTAGTACGAACATATTTTATGAGATTTTTAGTTAATATTTAGTAGCGAGCATCAAGTATCAAGACTTAATCATCACTTTATATTTTTGTTATTTATTTAATTGGTATCAGGTATCGAGGCTACAATAACCTTCGGCCTTCTACCTTTTAATCCTCTACCCTAGAAGTCTTCGTCTAAAGAAAACGCTTGTTTGTTGTTATCCGCAGAGGTTAATACACCACTTTTTTGATAATCGCCTACACGTTTCTCGAAGAAATTGGTTTTACCCTGCAATGAAATCATTTCCATAAAATCGAAAGGATTGGTTGCATTGTAGATTTTTTTGTAACCAAGTTCCTGTAACCATCTGTCGGCTACGAATTCGATGTACTGACTCATTAATTTTGCATTCATACCAATTAAAGCAACTGGCAATGCATCTGTAATAAATTCTTTTTCAATTTCTACTGCATCACTGATAATGCCATGCACTGCTTCTTCACTTAATTTATTGCTTAGCATGCTGTACAATAAACAGGCAAACTCGCAATGCGATCCCTCGTCTCTTGAGATCAACTCATTACTGAAAGTTAACCCTGGCATTAAACCACGTTTCTTTAACCAGAAAATAGAGCAGAAACTTCCGCTGAAGAAAATACCTTCAACCGCAGCAAATGCCACTAAACGTTCGGCAAAAGTTCCGTTTTCGATCCAGCGTAAAGCCCATTCTGCTTTTCTTTTTACCGCAGGTACGGTATCTATAGCATGGAATAAACGGTCTTTCTCTTCCGGATCTTTAATATAAGTGTCAATTAACAGGGCGTAGGTTTCGGCATGAATGTTTTCCATCATAATCTGGAAACCATAAAAACAACGTGCCTCAGGCAACTGCACTTCGCTCATGAAGTTTACCGCAAGGTTTTCGTTCACTATACCATCACTAGCAGAAAAGAAAGCAAGGATGTGAGAAATAAAATGCCTTTCGCCATCATTTAAATTGTCCCAGTGTTTCTGGTCGTCAGAAAGATCAATCTCTTCTGCTGTCCAAAAACTAGCTTCGGTCTTTTTATACATTTCCCAAATTGCCGGATACTTAATCGGCAAAAGCACAAATCTGTCTTTGTTTTCTTGTAGTAATAATTCCTGTTCCATACACTGATGTTTTTAATTCTAATTTTTAACAGAGCCGACAAAGGCACGCATCCATCAATTTTATATGATGATTGTAATGTCTTTTATCAAAACGCTGTTGTGAAAGTGCTAACCCTATTGCCTGACAAACAACTGAATTTTTAGTTAGGAAAATTTAATAAAGCAATCAGGATGATATACGTATAAATTACTAAAAACTAAGCTTTTATATTTGTTTTCAAACGCAAGAAGTTAAAGAACTTTGTTATAACAAATATAGATACGGCAGGCCTTTTTTGTGAACCAAAGTTGTTAACACCCGGCTATAATGCTGGGGAAAAACGATCAGGCAAATATCATTTTCAAGCGAAAAAAAAGCTAATCGTTTCTTTTCAAGGGTTTAGCAAACAAAAATGAGTGTTAATAACTTAAATTTGAGGGGTATAATAAGCACTAAATAGAGCGGAAAAGAGTATTACTCAACGGCATAGCTCAGGCTCACTTTGGCTATACCCTTGCGGTAGATACCGATCTGTTTTGCAGCACGTTCTGACAGATCTATGGCCAATCTTTTAGAGAAAGGACCGCGATCATTTACCTTTACTACAACTGATTTTCCGTTATCGGGGTTGGTTACTGTAATGAGTGTGCCGAATGGCAGTGTGCGGTGGGCGGCCGTTAATTTTTTCGACCTGTATTTGGCGCCGCTGGTGGTTCGGCGGCCTTCGAATTTTCTGTGGTAATAAGTGGCGAGAACTGTTTTATTGATACTATCTGGTTCATTTGATGGGTCAGAATCGTGTGCTTTGCTTTGTAAAAACAGGAAACAAAAACTTAATAACAGAAGATACTTCATAGGCTAAATTTTATTTATCGAGCCTGCAAATATAAGCATTTAGTTTATAATCAATAATTTGTGGAAAAACAGCCCGATTTTGTGCATTAAAAAAGGCGTACAGCTTGTCGCTATACGCCTCTACCTAACCCTACTACATCCACCTTATTTTTTATCTGGCACGAAATTCATTGAGATCGAATTTACACAATGACGAGTGTCTTTGTTGGTAAATCCTTCGCCTACAAATACGTGACCAAGATGCGCACCACAGTTGGCACAAACTATTTCTGTACGTGATCCATCTGGATCAGGAATACGTTTTACAGCTCCTTTAATTTCATCATCAAAAGCAGGCCATCCGCAATGTGCATCAAACTTGGTTTCTGAACGATATAATGCTGCATTACAACGTTTACAGGTATAAGTTCCTTTATCGGTTGTATGTTCGTATTTTCCTGTACCAGGATATTCTGTACCTTTATTTACTATTACTTTTTCTTCTTCGGGTGTTAATGGATTCCAGTTCATTTTCTTCTTTGGTATGATTTGTTCTGTTTCCTTCGGTTGTTTTGCAGCTTCCTTATTTTGCTTTTGGGCACAAGCAGAAAGTCCTGTTATTAAAACAACAGCAGAAAGCAAAAATAGTTTATTTAACATCGTTTTCATACCTCAATATACGCTATAGATTTTGTTTTGGTTTGCTGGTTTGAGAGAATGAGGCAGTGTTTACAAAGGGATGATAAATGAGAATAACTAATTAGAAATCTACCACAGAGTACACAGAGAAAACAGAGATAAAATTATATATTGTCCATTTTTAAAACTGATATAAGATTCTTTCGCTCTGCAAGATCGAAATTAGTAAATTAAATAATTCGGTGTGCTCTGTGCGTTTTCTTAGTGCCCTCTGTGGTAAAACTGTAATCAGATTCAAATAAAACAAAAAAAAGCGTCTCGAAACTAATCGAAACGCTTTTTTATATAGAAATCTTTAAATCTTATTTAGCCAATTCTTCTGCCATTGCAGCACCGATTTCAGCAGGACTTTCTACTACACGGATACCACACTCACGCATGATTTTCATTTTAGCCGCTGCAGTATCATCAGCACCGCCAACAATAGCACCAGCGTGGCCCATTCTACGTCCCGGAGGCGCAGTTTGACCAGCGATAAACCCAACAACAGGCTTAGTACCGTTTTCTTTAATCCAACGCGCTGCTTCAGCTTCCATTCCACCACCAATTTCACCAATCATGATGATACCGTGAGTTTCAGGATCGTTCATTAATAATTTAACAGCTTCTACAGTTGGCGTTCCGATAATTGGGTCTCCACCGATACCAATTGCAGTTGTAATACCTAAACCAGCTTTAACAACCTGATCCACAGCTTCGTAAGTTAAAGTTCCTGATTTAGAAACCACACCTACATGACCTTTTTTGAAGATAAAGCCTGGCATAATACCAATTTTAGCTTCATCAGCAGTAATTACACCAGGACAGTTAGGGCCGATAAGCGTAACATCACGGTCAGTAATATATTCTTTAACCTGAATCATATCCTTTGTAGGGATACCTTCAGTAATACAAACAATAACTTTAATACCACCTTCGGCAGCTTCCATAATTGCATCAGCAGCAAAAGCTGGTGGCACAAAAATGATAGATACATTTGCACCCGTTTTATCAACGGCATCTTTAACAGTATTAAAAACAGGCTTTTCTAAATGCAATTGCCCACCTTTGCCAGGCGTCACACCACCAACTACGTTTGTACCATAGGCCAGCATTTGCTCAGCGTGGTAAGTTCCTTCGTTTCCGGTAAAACCCTGAACGATAACCTTAGAATCTTTATTTACTAAAACGCTCATGTATCAATATTTTTTTTGTGCAAAGCTAATATTATTGTAATGGAATTCAAATCTAAAACCATATTATTTAGTCCGTTTTTTCAGGAAAATGTAAGGAAATGCATTGTGGGAGCTTTAGATAAAATTATTCATGTTTTTGGTATCGTGTAAGGAGCAGGCTTTTCGGTAATAAACTTGTCAGCAGCGGGCGTCACGGTTTAAGTACTGCCTGTTTTGTCTTTTATGGTGTGCTTGCTTGTTTCACAGGTTTCATCGGGATAAAGTGAATGGAAGGGCTTCAAAAGGCCAAGAATTACAATTTTTCGTTTTCAAATCAAAAATATCAGTGATTTTTTAGGAAATGAACAGTCTGGTTCTTTTGGAGGGCTTCTGCCCCGCTCTCCGTTTTTTCTGATGAAGAATCAGAACCACTGCGATCGGGTTTAGGTACATAGTTTGGATGCTTTTGGCAAGATGTAAGGAGCAGGCCTTTCGGTAATAAACCTTAAAGCAACGGGTATCACGATTTAAGCACTGCCTGTTTTGTCTTTTATTGTGTGCTTGCTTGTTTCACAGGTTTCATGGGGATAGAGTGAATGGCAGGGCTTCAAAGGGCAATAATTACAATTTTTCGTTTTCAAATCAAAAATATCAGTGATTTTTCAGGAAATGAACAGTCATGTTCTTTTGGAGGGCTTCAGTCCCGCTTTCCGTTTTTTCTGATGAAGAATCAGAACCACTGCGATCGGGTTTAGTAACAAAGTTTGGATGCTTTTGGCAAGATCCATGCAAAACGCTTAAATTTACTTTTCAAGCCGCAATACCAAGCTTAATAATGATGCTAAATCTGAATAACCATGAAATTAATCCTTATTGTAACTGTATTTGTTTCAATTTTTATTTCCCTGAATGCAAGCGGGCAGAGTAATGATACCAGTAAATACATTCTTCAAAATGATGCTGAAATAGCTAAAGAAGAGCCAGGAACACATAATGGTGGTGGAAAAACCATTGGCTTTAACTTTTTTGGTGATGCGAAGAATTTAAAAACGGTATTCAAAAAAAGAATTTTAAAGTCTGGGTCATCAATCGGTTATCATTTACAAAAAGAAGACGAAATATATTATGTGATCAGTGGAAACGGCACCATGCAAATGAATGGAAAAACCTTTGCCGTTAAACCTGGCGATGCCATTTTAACCCGGCCGGGCAGCTCACATGGCATTGCACCAAATGTGGGTAACGACTTAACGATTATGATTGTTTACGAGAAGAAATAAGCACGAACATAAGTAGGATTAGGCGAAGTTTAGCTAACATTTTCAGTTTATAGTTGCCGGTTCTGAATTCTTACTCGAAGTGCAAAAGTATGTACTGCAGTTAAAAATTGCCAATCCTTAGCTGTTGAATCGAGTTTAAAAACCTCACATAATGCATCGAAAGTTATATGATCTCAAAAAATCAGCGGAAATTTATAACATTGCGTGGAAAAATTAAATACACACTTTACAAATTACCATAAAAACACAAAAAGCCAGATTAACTTAATCGCTAATCTGGCTTTGCTTTATTTGCTATTAAACTATAAACTTTTTACTTCAGCTTTAGCATTATCTACTTTTGGTTTAGGTTCCGTTTTCCAGCCCTTTGCCCACTCAGCCTGTGCAGCTTCATCATGGAAAGTCCAGGCCACGAAACGACTTATTTTTTGTCCCTGGCTCATTTGAACCGTAGTTACTTCAAAAGCATTAGCTTTAACCAATGCACTGTAGATACTTTTTAAATTGGCACTTTTTGATACCAATGAAGTAAACCATAAAACCTGATTTTTAATTTGCTCGCTCTGAATAATCATCTGTTCTACAAAAGCACGTTCGCCACCGGGGCACCAAAGCTCAGCCTTGTTTCCACCAAAGTTTAGTACGTGTTTTACCTCTTTTTCGTTTCCGCCCAGGTTGCGCCATTTCTGACGTGTACCTTGTTCAGCCTCTTTTAACGATGCATGGAAAGGTGGATTACAAACTACGGCATCAAAACGCTCTTTACCGCCCACAATGCCTCTAAAAATACCCATTTTTGACGATTGCTGACGGATTTCTACTGCACCCTGTAACGGTTTATTGGCTTCGATAATGCGTTTGGCCGAATCAACCGAAAGTGGATCGATTTCTGAACCAACGAAATTCCAGCCATATTCCTGGTGACCAATAATAGGGTAAATACAATTTGCCCCAACACCGATATCCAATACATTAATGTTGGCTCCTTTTGGATTTTTACCTTTATTGCTTGAACCTAAAAGATCGGCAACATAATGAATATAATCTGCCCGGCCCGGAATTGGCGGACAAAGAAAATCTGCAGGAATATCCCACTGAGAAATGTTATAAAAATACTTTAATAATGCCCTGTTAAGTGCTTTAACGGCATTTTGATCTGCAAAATCGATAGAATCATCATTATGCTCATTTTTAAAAACGAAGCGTTTTAATTCTTTTGAAGTTGCAATAAGTTGTTTGAAATTGTAGCGCGAACGGTGTTTGTTGCGTGGGTGTAACTCGCTTTTTTCTTTGCGGTTATTTTGTTCTTCTTGAGCCAATGTGCTATGGATTAATTAAACAAGCTGTGTGCATGTTTCTGCTGCAAAGATACTTAATTAGTTTGGAGTTCGGAGTTTTTAGTTCGGAGTTGCTGGACACTTTAAATTATACTCGTTAAACTGAAAACTCCAAACTGAGAACTGCAAACTACACCTCCTCTCCTTTTTCAATCATCACTGGCCGTATGGCTTTTAAATACTTTTCTTCATCAAATTGGTTTTCGCTTTTGGCGATTACGATGGTAGCTATACCGTTTCCGATAACGTTTGTAATGGCTCTTGCTTCACTCATAAAACGATCTACGCCTATTAAAATCGAAATGTGTTCGATAGGCATAATTTTGAGTGCCGTTAAAGTAGATACGAGCACTATAAACCCGCTTCCGGTTACGCCTGCTGCTCCTTTTGAGGTAACCATGAGCACGCCTAAAACTGTAATCTGTTGTCCTAAAGATAAATCGACATGAAATACCTGGCAAAGAAAAATTACCGCCATGGCCAGGTAAATTGCAGTTCCATCAAGATTAAAAGAATAACCTGTTGGAATAACCAGGCCAACAACCGACTTATCACAACCAATAGCTTCCATTTTTTGCATCATACTTGGCAGGGCCGATTCGGAAGAAGAGGTACCCAGCACAATTAAAATTTCCTGACGGATATATTTCAGGTATTGCCATAAACTGAATTTATAGTACCTGCAAATGCCATTTAACACGATAAAAATAAACAGGATACAGGTTAAATACACTGAGCCCATTAGTTTCGCCATGCCCACTAAACTTTCTAAGCCATGTGTACCTATACTGAAAGCCATGCCGCCGAAAGCACCAATCGGTGCTAAACGCATAATTACTTTCATGATTTTAAAAAGCACTTTCGATATTTTATCGAAGGCATTTAAAACGCTTGTGCCCTCTCCGCCTAATTTATTAAGCCCGTAGCCAAAAAGAATAGCGAAAAGCAAAATCTGCAAAATATTTCCCTCAGCAAAAGCAGCAATCACATTATGCGGTATAATGTGCAGAAAAAATTCTGCCCAGTTCATGTCTTTAGCCTTCTCGGCATAACCTACAATTTTTGTAGCATCGCCAGCCTTAGTGATCATTCCGACACCTGGCTTTAAAACATTGGCTACCAATAAACCGATTGCAATCGCTACTGTGCTTACAATTTCGAAATACAACAATGCTTTGCCACCTACCCTACCTACTTTTTTCATATCGCCCATGTGTGCGATTCCTAAAACAATGGTAAAGAATATAATGGGTGCAATTAACATGCTAATCAGGTTAATAAAACCCTCACTGATTAATTTAGCTGTAGGCGCAAAACCCGGGAAAAAAATCCCGACATTAATCCCTATTATAATGGCCAGAATAACCTGAAAGGTTAAATTGGAAAATACTTTTTTTACAAATGCAATAAATGTCATCTTTATCTTTTAGGTGTTTTGGCTTTTTATTGAGCGAACAGTAAGCTTAAAATAAATCTATTTATAAATACTGACTTCAATTTTTCCATCTGTGGTTATTGTTCCACGGTACATGCCCTCGGTGTTAAATGGCATGGCCACATTACCGTTTTTATCCAGCGCAATTAAACCACCGTCGCCACCCATTTTACCTACCTTATCCAATACTATTTTCGAAGCTTCGGCTACTGATAAACTTTTATATTCCATTAAATCGGAAATGGTTTTGGCCACTACATTGCGAATGTAAAACTCGCCCCAACCGGTACAGGAAATACCAGCGGTTTCGTTATTGCAATAAGTACCAGCACCGATAATTGGGGCATCGCCAACACGACCGTATTTTTTATTCGTCATACCTCCGGTTGATGTTCCTGCAGCCAGGTTGCCTGCTTTATCAAGTGCTACACAACCTACTGTACCAAATTTATAATCGTGGTTTTTACTTCCGAGTAATTCCGATTTTTTGCTTCCATGATCTAATACTGCTTTTGTAGAATCTTCTTTAATAGCCTTTTGTAAACCATTCCAGCGTTCTTTTGTCCAGAAATATTTCGGATCTACAATTTCCAGCCCAACTTCTTTAGCAAATTGTTCAGCCCCTGCGCCAACCATCATTACATGTTCCGATTTTTCCATCACTGCCCTTGCTGCAGAAATAGGATTTTTAATGGTGGTAACTCCGGCAACCGATCCTGCCATTAATGTTTTTCCATCCATAATTGCTGCATCAAGCTCGTTTTTCCCATCATGGGTAAACACAGCACCTTTACCTGCATTAAAATGAGGATCGTTTTCCATTACATGTATAGTGGCTTCTACGGCATCCATACTGGTTTTACCAGCTTTAATTTGAGCATAGCCAGCTTGTAATGCCTGTGTTAAAACAGCAATATAGGCAGCTTCCATTTCGGGACTCATATTTTTTTTGAGGATAGTACCTGCCCCGCCATGAATAACCATTGCATATTTTTTCTGTTGTGCAGAAACCTGGAGCGTTAAGGCCGAAAACAAGAATAAGGCAATTAATTTTAACCGTTTCATCTTCCTTTAAAGTTTAAGAAGCTGTTAAATTAAGAAAATCCTTGAGAATAAACAGGCTTAAACTTTAGCTATCCCTTTGGATGAGAATTGCAGATCGTAAAGTTTTTTATAATAGCCATTCAGCTTCAGCAATTGTTGATGAGTGCCTTTTTCTTTAATCTCGCCCTTATCAAGCACGATAATCTGGTCGGCTTTTTGAATGGTTGATAAGCGGTGGGCAATTACAATAGAAGTTCTGCCTTCCATCAGGTTATCAATGGCTTTCTGGATCAATAATTCGGTTTCAGTATCAACTGAAGAGGTAGCCTCATCTAAAACCAAAATAGCAGGATTGTGTACCAGCGCACGGATAAAGGAAATTAACTGCGCCTGACCAGCAGAAAGTGTAGCCCCTCTTTCCATCACATTATATTGATATCCACCGGGCAATCTTTCGATAAAATCATGCGCACCAACTTTTTTGGCAGCATTTACAACTTCTTCTATTTTAATTTCGGGATTATTTAGCGTAATGTTGTTTAAAATGGTATCCGAAAACAGAAAAACATCCTGAAGTACCGTTGCAATGTGACTTCTGAGGTAATCGAGCTCAAAATCTTCAATGCGGATACCATCTACGGTAATATTTCCTCTTTTTACTTCATAAAATCTGTTCAGGATATTAATTGTAGATGATTTACCTGCTCCTGTTGCACCAACCAAAGCAACGGTTTCACCAGCTTTTACCTCAAAACTGAGGTTTTTAAGCACATAATTTTCGTCATTGTAAGCAAACCAAACTTTTTCAAAAAGGATATTTCCTTTTAAGCTGGCAGGCTTTTGAGTTCCTTCATTTGGCGTAGTTTCATCAGTATCCAAAACTTTAAAAACACGCTCAGCACCAACCATACCCATTTGTAAGGTATTAAATTTATCAGCCAATTGGCGGATCGGCGTAAACACCATACCCAGGTACATAATAAATTGGGTGATGGTTCCTGGTGTTACATCCAAAGGTTTGGAAAGAATACTTTTTGCGCCGTACCAAACCAACAAACCTAATGACATGGCTGAGATTAACTCCACTACAGGGAAAAAGATAGAATAGTACCAATTGGAACGGATATTGGCATCGCGATAACGCTTGTTGATGGCATAAAATTTCCTATACTCCTGCTTCTCCCTGGCAAAATACTGCACAATGGAAACTCCGGTAATGTGTTCCTGCAAAAAGGTATTCAGGTTTGAAACTTCATTCCTGATTTCCTGAAAGGCCACCTTAATTGCTTTCTGAAATTTCCTGGTTGCAATAATTAACAGCGGAATGGGTAACAAAACTACCAGGCTCAGTTGCCAATCGGTATACAACATTACACATACAATCACCACCACCTGCAAACTATCACCGATCATGGAGATTAAACCTTCCGAAAAAATATCTGCAATGGTTTCTAAATCGGAAACCGTTCGGGTAATTAACTGACCTATAGGCGTTTTATCGAAAAATTTGAGACGGAGTTTGGTAATGTGATTAAAAACATTGATCCGGAGGTCGCGGATAACTGACTGACCAAGTGTATTTGTTAAAAGCGTATGGTTATATTGGATTAAAGTTTGTAAAATCAACATAAAAACCATCAGCATGGTCATGTTTACAAGTCCTGAATAATTGCCAGTTAAAATGTAATGATCTAAGGTATATTTTATTAAAAACGGACGAACAGGAGAAATTGCTGCCAGTAAAATCGTTAAAATAACCGACCATACAAAAACGGCACGATAAGGCTTTACGTATTGAAAAATACGTTTCAGTAATCCGGTGTTGTATACGTCGCCTGTAACTGCCATGCTTAGGGTTTAGGGTGTAAGGTTTAGGGTTTAAGGTCCTACATAGCTCACACAAATTTCAAAAAAGTATTAGGTTCATCTTGTAAAGCGGTGGCTAAACCTTTTAGCTTACGCCTTTAACCTTCTACCTTATATAAGGGTATTCTATTTTTACTAAATACAAGCCACAGGCAGGTACCGATTGCCCGGCTTTACTGCGGTTTTTACTTTCTATTATTGCTTTAAAATCTGTTAAATTTATTTCTTTTTTACCAATTTCTACTAAAGTACCCATAATGGCCCTAACCATATTTCTTAAAAAACGATCGGCCTGAATGGTAAAAACCAATCCATTTTCCTGCTTTTCGAAAACTGCCGTTGTGATTTTACAATTGTTGGTAAATGTTTGGGTATTCGATTTACTGAAACAAGAAAAATCGGTATAATTTAATAAAAGTGCCGCCGCCTCGTTCATTGCTTCAACATCCAATTGATCTTTAACCAACCAGGAACGGTTGAGTTTAAATGGATCTTTTTCGAAGTGGATATAATATTTATAGGCACGAGCTGTGGCATCAAAACGTGCATGGGCATCGTTATGCACAGGTATAATGCGTTTTGCAGCAATTTGATATGGCAACATGGCGTTAATACCGGTTATGGCATTTAATACTTTAACCTCTTCTATACCTTCCACATCAAAATGCGCATAAAAATCTGTGGCATGCACACCCGCATCTGTTCTCCCACAACCCAGGGTTTCTATTGGTTGCCGAAAAAAAACAGACATCGCCTTATCCAACAATTCCTGAACGGTAACTGCATTGGGTTGGGTTTGCCAGCCGTGGTATAAGCTGCCATCGTATGCGATTTGTATGAAATACCTTTTTTTACTCAAAGCGATGCAAAAGTACAGTTTAGCTCGCAAAGGGCAAAGGGTATGGTGCTGCTTAGTTTAAGTTTAAAGGCAAGAATTAACCTTATGCGAATAAATTATACGGCTAAACGCTCTTTGCTCTATGCCCTCCGCTTTTTATACTTTATTCTTAGCTAAAAACAATTAAATTTGCTCAACAATATATTTACATTCATGATACAAAGAATACAATCGATTTGGTTTTTTTTAGCGGCTTTAACGCTAATTTTAATGTTGTTTTTACCTATTGCAAGTAAAGAAATTGCCGGCTCAGAGTCTGCAGTATATTCAAGCGGTTTATTTCAGGTTATTGAAGGAAAAGCAGGTTCTCCCTTTAAAATATTATCGTTTTTACCCTTACTGATTACCAATATTGCCATTGCGATTATCTGTTTTGTTAATATTTTTAATTTCAGAAAACGCAGCTTTCAAAAACGCTTTGCCATTGTTTCGATCATATTAATTATCGGTTTTGCTTTTTGGTGCAGTGTTTACGCAAAAAAACTCCCTGGTGGTATTGAAGGTGCAAGTTTTGGAGCTGGCGCGTATTTACCTGCCTTAGCTATTTTATTTATAGTATTGGGCATTTTCGGCATCAATAAAGATGAAAGGTTGATCCGTTCGGCTGAAAGGTTGCGCTAATCTTTTAATTTTAACCAAAAAATTACCACTCTCTATGCGTGTTAAAAGTCAAGCCTTTTACTATACCTGTGCTGTGATTTTGCTTTGCGGAATCTTATCGTGTAGCAAACGCATCAATACTTTCGGCAAAACCAAAATCGATAACAATACCGATTCGCTTTACATCAAACAGAGAATAGCAGAAATTAAAGATTTAAATACTGATGTTTTTACGAAAGGGGAATTTAAAGGCATTGGTGATACGCCTATTGTATACCGCTTATTAAAACCGAAAAGTACATCAAAAAAACTCCCACTGGTAATTGTATTTCATGGATCAAATGCGGTTGGAAACGATAATACAAGTCAGTTGGGTATTTTGGCAAAACTGTTTGCAGCTGAGGAAATACAGACGAAATATCCTGCTTTCATTTTAGCACCACAATTTCCTTTACGCTCGTCTAATTATGTTTTAGACAGTAGCAGAAATGTATTGACTTCGATACCGCAACCTTGTTTAACAACGGCTTTACAACTGATCGATAGCTTAAAAAACACTTTAAATATTGATGAGAAAAGGATTTACCTCATCGGTTTTTCTATGGGTGCTTCTTCGGTGATTAATGCTTTAGCGTTAAAACCAGAGGTATTTGCCGCAGGGATCAGTATTTCGGGCATACCTCAATTTAATAAGGTGAAAGAATTAACAAATATGCCAATCTGGTTAATCCATGGGAATAAAGACACCGAAAACCCTTTTGATAGTGATGAGCAATTTTTTAAAGAATTAAGCCCTTACAACAAAATCAGGTTCTGGGAATTCGATAATCTGGCTCACAACGATATTTTTGCTCCTGCAATATTAACAGATGCACTGCCCAAGTGGCTTTTTAAAAACAAACATAAATAGCTGCTTTGCCCTAGCCACCTAAACCCGGTTGCAGTGAAAATACTTTTGATAACCTTTAAGGTTTGAAAAAGATTGAAACGGAAAACGGGACTGCTGGAACCGAAACCCTACTACAACTGCTTTCCAAAACAAAAAGCAATTGTTTCTATCGCAATTACGGTCTAGTTTAAACCTCCTCCATCCCGCCTTTTCAAACATCCATTGTTGATTCCCTGTTACATCCTTATTTTCAAATATTTAGCTTAAAAAACTATTTACTTGATTATCTGTAAAATACGAAAAATTAACCTTACCTTTGCGGCTCAATTAAAAATAAAAAGACGAATGACAAACCCATTTCAATTATTGGGGATAAGTGATGACGTCGTTAATGCCGTAAAGGATCTTGGATTTGAAACTCCAACACCTATTCAGGAGCAAAGTATTCCTGTACTGTTAGAAGGCACTAATGATTTTGTTGGTTTGGCCCAAACAGGAACAGGAAAAACAGCCGCATTTGGTTTGCCGCTGTTAGAACTAATCGATTTTAAAGTTAACAAACCACAGGCATTGATTTTATGCCCTACCCGTGAGTTATGCTTGCAAATCGCTAACGACCTTAAAAACTTTTCTAAAAACGTTGCTAATGCCCACGTTGTTGCCGTTTACGGTGGCGCGAACATTATGCAACAACTACGCGAAATACGCCAAGGCGTACAAATTGTAGTGGCCACGCCCGGCCGTATGTTGGATATCATCGGCCGTAAAGCCATTGATTTCACTAACGTTAAATATGTTGTGCTTGATGAAGCTGACGAGATGTTGAACATGGGTTTCCAAGACGATATCAACGACATTTTATCAACTACTCCTGATGACAAAAAAACCTGGTTATTCTCGGCTACAATGCCAGCAGAAGTTCGCCGTATAGCTAAAAACTATATGGATAACCCTGTAGAATTAACCATGGGCACAAAAAATACTGGTAACGTAAACATCGAACACGAATACTACATTGTTCGTGCACGTGATAAATACGCTGCCTTAAAACGTATTGTAGATTTTAACCCTGAAATTTTTGCCGTAGTATTTTGTAAAACCAAATTGGATACACAAGATGTTGCCGAGCATTTAATTAAAGATGGTTACAATGCTGATGCTTTACACGGCGATTTATCGCAGCAACAACGTGATAAAGTAATGCAACGTTTCCGTGAGCGTAACATGCAGTTATTAATTGCCACTGATGTTGCTGCACGCGGTATCGATGTAAACAACGTAACTCACGTAATCAATTACTCATTACCTGATGAAATTGAAAGTTATACCCACCGTTCTGGCCGTACTGGCCGTGCTGGTAAAACCGGTATCTCTATCTGTATCATCAACTCTAAAGAATTAGGTAAAATCCGCCAGTTGGAGCGCATTATTGGTAAACAATTTACAAAAGCTGAGCTTCCTACAGGATTTGACGTTTGCGAAAAACAATTGTTCTCTTTGGTACATAAAGTACACAATGTAGAAGTAAATAACGAACAGATTGATCAGTACATTCCACGTATTATGGATGAATTTGCTGACTTATCTAAAGAAGATGTAATTAAACGTTTTGCTTCGTTAGAATTTAACCGTTTCTTGGATTATTATTCTAAAGCACCTGATTTAAATGCAGCAGTTGGCGACGACCGCGGTGCAGACAGGGGCGAAAGAGGTGCCGGACGTGGACGTGGTAGCGAAGGTTACACTCGTTTGTTCATCAACTTGGGTTCTGTAGATGAGTTTACCCGTGGCGATATGTTATCATTTATCTGTAACAACGGTAAAATTGGTGGCAAAAGCGTTGGTAAAATCGATTTAAAAGGTGTTTTCTCTTTCTTTGAAGTGGAAGACGATGTAGCTGACAAAGTTTTTGAAGGCTTTAAATCTGTTGAGTTTAACGGTCGTCAGGTACGTATCGAGAAAAGCGGAGACGGTGGTCGTGGTGAAGGTGCTGGAGAAAGACGCGGTGGCGGCGAAAGACGTAGCGGTGGCGGTGGTTTCGGCGGTGAACGCAGAAGCGGAGGTGGCGGCGGCGGTTATCGTGGCGGCGGCGACAGAAGAAGTTCTGGCGGTGGTAGCGGTAGACGTGAAGGCGGAAGCGGCGGTGGTGGTTTCAGAGATTTCTCTGGACGCAGTCGTGACGACAAAGGTGGTAACACCGGAGGCCCTCGCAGAGAAGGTGGAAGCCGTGAAGGTGGAAGCGGCGAACGCAGAAAAAAATGGTAAATCACTAAACCAAATATATTACAGCCGTTCTGATTATTCAGAACGGCTTTTTTTTGTTAGCATGCTTAAGGATAGAATTGTTATTTTAAACCAGACGCAAAATAATTTTACTTAAAAAATTTTAACTTTTATTTTTTATAAAGGTTAAAGAATTTTATTCCCGACTACAGCCAAGCGACAACCATTGGCAGTCATGTATCGGATACACCCAACAACGCGTATATGCTTTTAGCAAAGACATTAGCATTTGATTAGAACCTTAATTTTTCGTAAATTAGTGTATTGAAACAGCAGCAGACTAACGAATTTGATTTTGTAATTGACAAGCTTACAAATTCTATTGAAAACGCAATTTCAGGCGAAGTGTTTGACACATCAATTATAAAATTGACGGCATCCGATACCAAGATTCTTAAGAAGAGCGAGTGGGTATTTGACTGGCAGAATGAGTTAAAGGATGATACTAAGCAAGTTTTTAAATTGACAACGGTTAACAATTTAGCTATAATCCAGGGATTCATAAGTTTTACCGACAAAGGCGACCACATTTTTATGAACATAATTGAGATTGCAAAGTTCAACAAAGGAAAGAACAAACTTTATAAAGGGGTTGCTGGAAATCTAATTGCCTTTTGCTGTAAAACTGCATTTGAACTAAATTATGACGGAGTTGTTTCTTTTGTGGCCAAAACCCAACTTGTTTCCCATTACCAAGAGACGTTGGGTGCCAAGATTTATGGTGGGAACAGAATGTTTATTGATACTAAAGAAGCATTTATTTTGGCTACTAGATATTTTAAAGATTTTAAGTTATGATAAATTTCAAAAAAATGGACAACAAAGACTTTGTGTTCGTAAACAAAACTTTGACAGAAAAAGAAGAAAAAGAATTTAGCGATTTTCTAAAAGCACGTAAAAAAAAATCTGTAACAACTAATCTAAGGAAAAGTTCTAAGCCTTATATGGGTAACAGCACGAACCGCTAATATGAGGGAGGGCTGGCAAAAAATCTTTTATGACTTGCCTAAATGCATAAAGATTTATTTCAGGGTGCCACAATACAATTAACGCGACAGACTTTTTTGCCTTTGAAATTTCAAATGATGAACTTCAGAACAATATTACTATGGAAAGCAAATAGACTTTTCTCTTTAATTTCACCAAAAGAAAAGCGAAAATCCAATATCTGTTTTGTGCAAATTGCCGATACCTTAAAGAAATAAATTGAGGATATATAAGCTATTTTGCTTTTTGTACGAAATTTCAACTGATGCGATTCTAATCCCAATGTGCACTTCCCCAAATTCAGACCAGTTAAAAGTATAATTCTAGACCGAGCGCAGCGAGGCTATTAGAAAAACTATTAATTTTAATTGGCAATATGAAAAGAATCAAGTTTACGGAATCCCAGATTGTAAAGGCAATCAAGGAACATGAGAATGGCAAGAATGTGCACGATCTCTGCAGAGAGTTAGGAATAAGTACAGCAGCCTTTTACAAATGGCGCCAGAGATATGGCGGAATGGAAGTAAAAGAGTTGTCAAAACTTAAGGCATTGGAGGAAGAAAATGCACGTTTAAAGAAAATGTATGCTAATCTTAGCCTCGTGCATGAAGTTTTCAAGGAGGCTGTAGAAAAAAAGCTTTAACGCCTGACGAAAAAAGGGATTTAGTGGATGAAATGGTAAAAAGGATAAGCCATCGTCAGGCCTGTAAATGCGTTGGATTGAACCGCAGCAAACATTATTATCAACATAAACGACGGGATGATAGTGAAGTAGTTGATGCGCTTTCACTTCTTGTTGAAAAGCACGTCTCCATAGGCTTCTGGCAGTGTTACTACCGATTGCGTCGAAAAGGGCTTAAATGGAACCATAAAAAGATTTATAGGATTTATACATCAATGAGGCTTAATATCCGCCGCAGGGCAAAAAAGAGGCTGCCAGAAAGAGTCAAAAAGCCTTTGTCTGTACCAGAAACTATAAATGAGGTATGGTCCATGGATTTTATGAGCGATGCGCTTTGGAATGGAAGGAAATTTAGGTTGTTGAACATCGCTGATGATTACAACAGAGAGATGCTAGCTATGGAGATAGATTATTCACTGCCGTCCTTGCGGGTTATCAGAGCGTTGGATGAGTTGAAACAATATAGGGCACTTCCAAAAAAAATAAGAATGGATAATGGGCCGGAGTTCATCTCGCATAAGTTGGATGAATGGGCAAAGGAAAACAATGTTGAACTAGTTTTTATTCAGCCAGGAGAGCCAACACAGAACGCGTATATTGAAAGATTGAATGGAAGCATCAGAAGAGAATTGCTAAATGCATACATATTTCACTCCCTGGATGATGTAAGGGAGAAAGTAGAGGAATGGATGATGGATTACAATTACCATCGACCACATCAAGCATTGAACTTCAAATCTCCTGTAGATTTATTACAGGAAATTTGAGGACAAAATTATACTTTTGAATGGTCTGAAAAACAGGGGAGCCTACACCAACAGGCATAAAACCGTTCTTCATTACCTGTAATTTTCACAGATACTTTACTAAGTCAGTTACAATTTTTTGGACAATATTTAATTCCCAATTGGGAACCTATACCTTTAACAATATTAATACTAAAGCCAAACTTCGACATCTAATTTTGTCCTAAAATTAAAACCAAAGAAAGTGACTATTAATTATTTAACAATTGTAAAATAGTAGCGCAACTTTACGATTATCCTTAAATTGCATTACTTTCGCGCATCATGCAGGCAAAATATTTCGAGCGAAGTGCCACGCAGTCGAGAACCACGTAAGTGCTCAGCGAAGCTAAATCTATAACAGATCTCTCTTCTGAAAGTTCGGGACTACGCCGCTGCAGTCGAGATGACGATCGTTCTATGGAAATCAGACGCTATTCCCGTGCTGTCAGATATTACCATCTGACACAGAGAGCAACTAATATAAAAACGCATCTTTTGCTAACTAAATCTTCCTAAAACATTATATTTAACGTTTAGCTACACTAAACACAATATGCGTTATTTAAAGTTTTTGATCATTTCATTTTTATTATTCATAACGAGCAGTCTTTCTGCCCAACAAAAGGTTTCTGATCAAAAAATGCAGTGGTTTGCTGACGCAAAATTGGGTATTTTTATCCATTGGGGCATTTATTCAGTGAATGGAATTTCCGAATCGTGGTCGTTTTTCAACAACTATATCAACCACGATGCCTACATGAAACAACTTGATGGTTTTACCGCTGCAAAATATAACCCTAATGAATGGGTAAACCTGATTAAAGAAAGTGGTGCAAAATATGCAGTAATAACCACAAAACACCATGATGGTGTGGCCCTTTGGGATAGTAAAGCTCCTTTAGCCACTACCACATTAAAAAATAGTGCTGCCAAAAAAGATTTAATCACTCCATTTGTATCTGAACTTAAAAAATCGGAGCTTAAAACGGGATTATATTTCTCATTACCCGATTGGAGCTATCCGGATTATGATGGCTTTACCCGCGATAGAAAACGTTACGATTATAAACAAGATCCGACCCGGTTTAAAAAATTTCAAAATTATTTTCAGGAGCAGCTTAATGAACTTTCTACAAAATACAATCCAGATCTTTTATGGTTTGATGGCGATTGGGAGCATAGTGGAGATGAGTGGCAGGCCAAAAATATATTAGAAAATTTACGTAATGCAAATAAAGATATTATCGTTAACTCGCGCCTTAACGGACATGGCGATTACGATACGCCTGAGCAAGGCGTGCCTGTAGTGAAACCAAATTCACCAGAGTGGGAACTCTGTTATACCATGAACGATTCATGGGGATATCAACCATACGACAATCATTATAAATCATCAAATATGATTATCCGTACACTGGTTGATTGTATTGGAATGGGCGGTAATTTATTGCTTGATATTGGCCCAAAAGCAGATGGAACCATTGCGCCTGAACAGGTTAAGATTTTAAAAGATTTGGGCCGCTGGACCAAAAAACATGGTGAAGCCATTTACGGAACGCAAAGTGGTATCGCTCCAAAACATTTTAATGGCAAAACAGCGCTATCAAAAGACAAAAAAACGCTTTTCCTTTACCTCGACTATAAAACAGATGATGGGATTTTGTTAACAGGTATAAAATCAAAAGTAAAAAGTATGCAGTTAGTTGGTGGTGGCCTGGTAAAATTTTCCAACATCAATCCATCAAATTATATTTTTAATATTCCCTCAGCTGATTTTGATCAGGATGTAACAGTTGTAAAAGTGAGTTTTGATGAACCTATCAATCTTATTGAAAATGAAAGCGAAAGCATTTTGTTTAAAGATTTCTTCACTAAGAACACTAAACTAAATGATGCTTCTTACAAATTGAAAAAATTAGCGACAACCTTAAATAAGGGTATCAATATTTTTAACGACTCCAATTTAGCAGCAGATGGGATGAATTTTAATGCAAATATTAAACCTCTTGACGAAACGGTTAACAACTGGGTAATTAAAAATGCTGAAGCACTATATAAAACAACCGGAGGAATACCTGCCGGACATTATCAGGGCAACACAGCACTTTCTGCAGATAAGCAAACCCTTTATTTATTTATAGAAGGCACACCAACCGGGCCAATCGCAATTAAAGGTTTAAAAAACAACATCAGCAGGATCAGAATTGTAGGAGAAGGTACTATGTTGCCGCACGAAATTTATAATAAACTGTATTGGAGTAAAATACCAGGTATTGTTTACATTCCGGTGCCTAAAGATAAACTAGATCCCGAATTGACCGTAATTGCAGTGCTTTTAGATAGCCCGATTGATTTGTACCGTGAAAAAGTTGGCACGATTGAAAGCAATCTCTAATTATTTAACAATTGTAAAATAGTAGCGCAACTTTACGATTATCCTTAAATTGCATTACTTTCGCAAATCATGCAGGCAAAATATATCTCATATCAGGAAACCGGATCATTTTCAAAACTGGTTTTGGATTATATTAATAACGAGGAGCAACTTAAAGCTTTTTACAGTTACCGCCCAGATATGGAGGGTTTGGCAAATGCAATTGAAAACAGAAATTTCTTAGGAAATAGAGAAACATTAGTCAAAGTTCTTCAAAATCAATATCAGCACCTGCAGCCTAATAAATCGGTTACCAAAAACATAGAACTTTTAGGCTCGGCGAATACCTTTACGGTAACCACCGGTCACCAGTTGAACCTTTTTACCGGCCCGCTTTATTTTATTTATAAAATTGTAACTACCATTAACTTAGCCATTGAGTTAAAAATGGCTCAGCCAGATAAGAACTTTGTACCTGTATATTGGATGGCGACTGAGGATCATGATTTTGATGAAATTAACCACGTAAGCGTGGATGAAAAAAACATCAGCTGGATACAAACTACCAATGGCGCAACCGGAAGGCTGAGCACTAAAACTGTAGCCGCAGCAGTAACCGCATATAAGGGATACCTTGGAATTTCTAAAAATGGAAAACGGATTGCCAAATTGGTAGAACAGGCCTATCTGCAACACGACAATTTAGCCGATGCCACCCGTTTCTTGGTGAATAATTTATTTGAAAAATATGGTTTAGTGATTGTAAATGCAGATGATGCACAGTTAAAAAAGCAATTTGCTAACATCATTACCGAAGATATTATTCAGCATAATAGTGCAAAAAATATTGAAAACAGCTCGAAAAACCTGGAGGATTTAGGTTATAAAACACAGGTAAACGGACGTGACATTAACTTTTTTTACCTGATTGATAATCTTCGGGAACGTATAATCTTTGAAAAAGGAAAATATGTTGTAAACCATACTGATATCAGTTTTACTGAAGAAACACTAAAAGCCGAAATCGAATCACATCCAGAACGTTTTAGTCCGAATGTAGTGATGCGGCCAATGTACCAGGAAGTAATTTTACCAAATATCGCTTATATAGGTGGCGGAGCAGAAGTAGCTTACTGGATGCAGTTAAAGGCAAATTTTGATTTTTATAAAGTTGATTTTCCGGTTTTATTACTGCGCAATTCTGCTATATTAATCGACAAACGCAGTGCTCAGAACTTGTACCATTTAGGTTTTTCGCTTGAGGACATTTTCTTGCCTGTTGAAGAATTAAAAAACATATGGGTTAAGCGAAATACCACGGCATTATTAAGTTTGGCTGATGAAACGAGAGCAATCAATAGCATTTTCGATCAAATTAAGCTTAATGCTTATAAAATAGATAAAACGCTTTCTGTTTCTACCGATACAGCTAAGCAAAGAACAAATCATTTACTGGCCAACCTGGAAAAGAAACTTTTCCGTGCTGAAAAACGAAAACACGAAACTGCATTATTGCAGATTGAACATGTAAAGAAGAGACTTTTTCCAAACGGAACGCTCCAGGAAAGAATTTTGAATATTGCACCGATGTATGTGAATTATGGAGAAGATTTCCTTTCATCCTGCATAGAAAATTTTGAACCGCTTGGCGGCGATTTTACTGTTTTATTGCCATAATTTATTTTTAGATTCGTCATGCTAAACTTGTTTCAGCATCTATCAAGAAAGACCCTGAAATAAATTCAGGGTGACGACAAATAGTATACTATGACCTTCATCACTTTTACCGAAACCACCCTCAGAGCATTTACTTATAGTGTTTTTAAAAAAATGGGCTGTTCTGATGAGCATGCCGATTTAGCAACCGATGTATTGATCCGTTCAGATTTACGGGGAATCGATTCGCATGGTGTTGCGCGTTTAAGTGGCTACGTTCGTCTTTGGGAAAAGAAAAGAATCAATGCCACGCCTGATATAAAAATTGTGCATGAAACGCCTACCACTGCAACTGTAGATGGCGATGCCGGATTAGGATTGGTTGTAGCTCCTTTTGCAATGAAAGTTGCTATTGAAAAAGCAGAAAAATATGGCAGTGGATGGGTATCTGTTAAAAATTCTAATCATTTCGGTATTGCAGGTTACCATGCTTTAATGGCGGTAGAAAAAGATATGATCGGTATCAGTATGACGAATGCCAGTCCTTTGGTTGCTCCTACCTATGCAAATGAGCGTTTGCTTGGAACAAACCCCATGTGTTATGCTTTCCCGGCAGGAAAATATCCACCAGTAATTGTAGATATGGCTACGGCCGCCGCAGCAAATGGTAAGTTGGAAATTGCCCAGCGTGCGAACAAAAGTATCCCTGATGGCTGGGTTCAGGATAAATCCGGTGAAAACTCGACCGATCCAAACGAATTGAAAAATGGCGGCTCACTTTTACCTCTGGGCAGCGATAAAGATCATGGCAGCCATAAAGGTTATGGTTTAAGTGCTACAGTTGATATTTTATCAGCGGTATTATCAGGTGCAAATTACGGCCCTTGGGTGCCTCCTTTTGTAGCTTTTTTAGAACCATCAGCAAATCCGGTTGGCGAAGGATTGGGCCACTTTTTAGGTGCTATGCGTGTGGATGGCTTCAGACCGGCTGCAGATTTTAAAGATCACCTGGATAATTGGATAGAACGCTTTAAAAGCGCAAAAACGATAGATCCTGATAAAAAGGTAATCATCCCTGGCGAACCTGAACATGAATTTGAGCAGGAAAGAAAAATCAGTGGTATTCCGATCATTGATGTTGTGGTGAAGGATTTGAATGAACTGGCTGTAAAGTTAGAGATAGCTGGTCTTAGTTAATGGTTTGATGGTTGATAGACCATAGTCGATTTCTTTAACCATAGCAATGACGATTTATTTAGGACTATCTTGATAAACTACATCGTCCTTGTTTGTAACGAGGATGTACGAGTAATGCGATTCTATCGCTCTTAAAGGAATTATTTTCGCATTGCAAATGCGTAACTTAAAAATCCTCATTACAAACTAAGACTATTTAAGATAGGAAAGGTCTGTGGGGACACAGACCTTGATGTTATTAAAACGATCGTCATTACTAGGAGAAGCGACGAAGCAATCTTTCATGCTGGCAATATCTACTACAGGAAAGATTGCTTCGTCGGCTGAAAAAGCCTTCTCCCAATGACGATTTATTTAGGATAATCTTAATAAACTACATCGTCCTCGTTTGTAACGAGGAGGTACGAGTAATGCGATTTTATCGCTCTTAAAGGAATTATTTTCGCATTGCAAATGCGTAACTTAAAAATCCTCGTTACAAACTAAGACTATTTAAGATAGGAAAGGTCTGTGGGGACACAGACCTTGGTGTTATTAAAACGATCGTCATTACGGGGAGGAACGACGAAGCAATCTTTCATGCGGGCGATATCTACAGGAAAGATTGCTTCGTCGGCTGAAAAAGCCTTCTCGCAATGACGATTTATTTAGGACTATCTTAATAAACTACATCGTCTTCGCTTGTAACAAGGATGTACGAGTAATGCGATTTTATCGCTCTTAAAGGAATTATTTTCGCATTGCAAATGCTTACCTCAAAAATCCTCGTTACAATCGAAGACAATTTAAGATAGGAAAGGTCTGTGGGGACACAGACCTTGGTGTTATTAAAACGATCGTAATTGCGAGGAGGAACGACGAAGCAATCTTTCATGCTGGCGATATCTACAGGAAAGATTGCTTCGTCGGCTGAAAAAGCCTTACAGCAATGACCGATTCCAATAGGCCGGCAACTATTAACGATATGCTTTTATACGCAACTATAGGGGTGATTTTAAGGCTTAACGGTTACATTATCTTTTAAATAAAGGGCCTTGCTTGATGAACCGATCATAATCCGGTAATCTCCAGGTGCTACTCCCCATACGTTATTAATATCCAAAGTTTGAAGCACATTTTTATCCACTTTAAAGGAAACATTTTTTGTTTCTCCTGCCTTTAAAGTTACACGCTTAAAAGCCCTTAAAGCAAGAACAGGTTGCGCCAATTTGCTTAACAATGGCCGCATGTATAACTGCACAACTTCCTCACCATCATAATTACCTGTATTTTTAAGTTCGAAGCTTACCGTAGCGGTTTCATTTTTAGCAATGCTTTTGCGGCTGAATTTTAAATCGGTGTACGAAAAATTGGTATAACTCAATCCGTAGCCGAAAGGAAAAAGTGGTTCGCCACTTAAATTGTTATAATCATCGCCTCTTCCGGTAGGTTTGTGGTTGTAAACTAGCGGAAGTTGAGATTCATCGATAGGGTAAGTAATTGGAAGTTTACCAGAAGGGTTAACTTTTCCAAGCAAAACATCGGCAATGGCATCTCCACCAGCTTCACCAGGGTACCAAACATTTAAAACTGCATTAACTTTATTTAACCAGGGCTGCATATTAATTGCACTTCCACCGGTTAATACCACAACAATGGGCTTTCCGGTTTTTGAAAGCTCTTCTAGTAACAATTCTTGATTTCCGGGCAGGTTTAACATTGCCCGATCTAAAAATTCTCCTTCTTTTATGCCTGCAACAAAAACAATTACATCATTATTTTTGGCAGCGGCAACTGCATCAGTTATTTCATTTGATTTCTTAAGGTTATAATCCCAAATGAGTTTGATTTTACCATTGCCTTTTGACTCAAAAAATTCGACCTTAATCTTATATTCTTTATTTTTCTCCAAATAGAATGGGACTGTTTTGGTATTGACAGATTTTTTGTCCCAATTATTGATAAGTAATCGATCATCCAGGTATAATCGGTAACCATCGTTTCCTTCCAATCCGATATTAACGTCGGCATTTTGAGGCACTACAATTTTGCCTTCCCACCTTACCGAATAATCATCCAATTGAAGCTGCTCTTCTGGCGGGTAAATTGTCCAGCTGAAATTAACAGCCTGATCAATTATTTCTTTTACCGGCTTACCAGAAAAGTTAAGTCCTTTATAGTATTTTCCGGTTAATCCTGCTTTTTTATTGGAGGATAAATACTGGCTATCTATTGGCGTATAAAGCTGAGTTTCTCTAGTGCTGCCTTTTAAATAAGTAATCTCAACGTTATTGGATATTGCGTTTTTTAAACCTGTTAAAATATTTACCTTATTGTTCCCTGTGCCGCTGTAGCCCCCCAATCTGGCCTCAATTGCATCTTCACCTAAAAGCAAAATGTGTTTTGTACTTTTTAAAGGAAGTGTATTATTCTCATTTTTTAATAGCACAAACGACTTTATTGCGGCTTCTTTTGCTAAATTCCGGTTACTTTGGTCGGTTAACATTTTTTCGGCAATACTTTCATCTACATAAGGATGCTCAAACAGCCCAAGCTCAAATTTTGCCCGAAGCACTCTGGCTAAAGCATCATCTATTCTGGATTTTGGAATGCTGCCATCTAAAAATGCTGGCAAGAAGAGTTTATAATGGTTATAATCTACCTGAAAAATTACGTCAAGGCCAGCGTTAATCGATTGTGCCGTTGCATCTTTATAATCTTTAGTGGTAAAATGCAATACATTGGCACCACCAACTGCACCTGCATCAGAAATGACAAAACCTTTAAATCCCCATTCGTTTTTTAATTTAGTAGTCAGCAGCCATTTATTTGAGGTTGCCGGCGTTCCAAAAACGCTGTTATAGGAAGTCATCAATGAGCGGATCCCTACATTTTTAACTCCATCTTTAAACGCAGGAAAGTGGATTTCTTCTAAAAAATGTTTATCCATTTCTATTGGATAACTGTCTCTACCGCCATCACCCACATTTGCGATAAAATGTTTTGGGGTAACGATGATGTTTTGTTTTTCTATGGCATTCATAAAGGCGTGCCCCATCACAGTGGTTAGGTAAGGGTCTTCTCCATACGTTTCTTCTACCCTGCCCCATCTTACATCTGTAGCCATATTAATTACGGGAGCCAAAAGATCTCTTAAACCGCGTGCCCGTGCCTCACTGGCAATTGCTGTACCGATTTTGGCCACTAAAGCGGTATCAAAACTTGCTGCTAAACCAATCGATTGGGGAAAAGCTGTAGCTCCTTGCCTTACCAAACCATGCAAAGCTTCATCAAATGGAATAATCGGGATGCCCAAACGGGTTTCTTCAACAAAATATTTTTGAATTTTATTGATCTTTTTTGCGAGTGAAAGTCCATCTTCTGCCGTATTGTAAGTTAACATCTGCTGGGCAGTACCACCGCCTTGGGCTGCAGCACTTACTTGTAAACCAAAAATCCCGTATTTAAATTGATTTTTATTTGCTTCAATTACATCCCCCGGAATCATAAATAATTGCCAAAATTTCTCTTCTGGAGTCATTCTCGAAATGAGATCTTTCACCCTCAAATCGATACTTAATTTTGGATTTTTATAGGCTGATTGTTGCCCTTTTTTAACCTGAGCAAAAAGATTACTGCATACAAAAAGTACGGGCAATAAACAGAAGATTTTTTTTGGTTTAAGCATCACTTAATTGTTTTCGGGCGTAAAAGCAAAGGTTAAGGCTATTTTTTCCTCCATTTTAGGAAGCTCAAAATGTACTTTACCATCTGTCAATTTCCATTTTACTTTTTGATTGTTGCCAATGATGGTTATCAATGTTCCTTTCTTTGGAATACTACCTTTCCATGAAATTTCTTTAAGCGGAGTGTTTCCCATCAAAGCGATGCCGTAAATGGTTTTGCCATCTTTACTTTGGGTAAACCAGTTTTGCCCATCATGGTAATTTTTGGTAATCCTTGTTCCATAAATCGCAGCACCGTTTTTACTGGTCCACTTGCCAATATCTTCCAATTTTTTAATTACATCGTCTGGTAAAGTGCCATCAGCTTTCGGGCCTACACCTAAAAGCAAACTTCCGCCTTTGGCTACAATTTCTACCAGCTTATGAACCACTTCGGTTGCCGACTTATACTGATCGTTGGGTACAAAACCCCAGGCTCCGCCTAAAGTCATACAACTTTCCCATGGATAATCCAGTTGCTGTTCCGGAATTTTCTGTTCAGGCGTTTGGTAATTTTCGAACTGCCCGTGCACTGTTCTATCTACTACAATTAAGCCAGGTTGTGATTTCCTTGCATCAGTTGCAATTTTAGGCATATCAATATCCTGACTCCATTCCGGAATTGGAGCACCCCAGGAAAGCACCTCTTTGTTTACGCTGGCCCGTGGACGAACCCAGCCGCCATCTAACCACAAAATATCGATACTACCATAGTTGTTCATCAGCTCTCCAATCTGGTTCTGTGTGTAGGTTTTGAACATATTCCATCGCCATGGATGCTTTCTGATATCGTAATTGTTATTCCTATCAGCAGTAGCGTATTTACCCCACCAATAATATTGCGAATGCCAGTCGGGTTTAGAAAAATAGGCCCCAATCATGAAATTTTCCTTGCGGAAAGCATCAAATACATATTTGGCAACATCTTTTTTTGCATTGGTTGAAAAAGGACCTTTAGCAATGCTGAAATCAGATTGTTTGGTATCAAACATGGCAAAGCCATCGTGGTGTTTGGTTGTAAACACCAAATACTTCATGCCTGCATCTTTACCTGCTTTTGCCCATTGTTCGGGGTTAAACTTTGTTGGATTAAATTTTTCACTTATACCCCAGTACCACTTTTTATAGTCTTCGTATTTAATGGTGCTGTCTCTTTCTATCCAGTCTTCTGAGCAAATGGACCATGATTCTATTATGCCAGGAACAGCATAAAGTCCCCAGTGAATAATCATTCCGAATTTTTTATCCTGCCAGGTATCGAGTTTCTTTTTAACGGCGTCATCTTTAGGCCATTCGTAAATCTCCGATTGTGGCATGATATCGTTCTGCTGGGCGTGCAAAATTTTCGCAGAAAAGATAATTGCTAATAAAACGATTCTTGTTTTCATGTATCAAATAATTAAAATGCCCTGTAAAAAAATTTACAAGGCATTTTTAGTAGAGTTTGAATTATTTTACGTCCCAAAAAACTTTATTGGTCCGTGTATCTTTTGATCTAACTGAATTATAATTTGAATTATTAGCCGATTCAACACTTGGGTAAGTTAACCGATTTGGAGGGAGTTCAAAACCAACTAATGTTTGCGGAACAACCGTCAATTTAGGATATTTCGTTCTTCTGTATTCAGACCAAGCTTGATCAGATTGCAAGAAACCGAAATTTAGCCATTTTTGATTCCAGATTTTGGCTAGCTTTTCCTCAGATGTACCGGTATATGCTGATGCACTGGCATTTACAAATGTATTTACATCGGTAGCAAGTGGAGCACTTGATTTTCCACCTCCTATGGAGTGTAAGTAATAATAAAAGGAAACCGATTGTGCTAAAGCAGCATTGTAGGCGGTTTGCGCATTCGCTGTAGTTCCCCAACGCTCAAAAGCTTCGGCTTTCAAAAAGTTAACCTCAGAAGCTGTAATCAATATCCCCGGCACCTTTATGTTATTTATGAAAGTTGCAGAATCTAATATCGAATATTTGGTAAAAGCTGTATCCTGTTGGTTAGATGTGTATGTCACAGGCATTGCCCTAAAGTTTTTATTTGGAACAAAAACGTTATTAACCGTCTGGCCAAATTTATCATAAACCAACGGAATTCTAGGATCGTTGGCTGGAAGCATTAATTTATTTAATGCATAATCAGGAGCAAAGTAAGTGTTGATTTCGGTAATTGCACTTCTTAAACTATTGGTATTTGTAGTTAATGGCTGCAATAATATATCAGTTGTTGCCGGAGTATAACTTCCTACATTATTACCATCTACCAACGGGAAATTTGTACTGTTACTCAACATATTTAATACGGTTGTTCTTGCGGTTGCTTCATCTACAAATGATGTGCGCATTAATAAGCGAAGGCGTATTGAATTAGCATACCTCCTCCATTTATCAAGATTACCAGTTAATAAAATATCAGCCTTATTAAACGCAGGTGCCACGGTAGCCGAAAGTTTTGCATTGGCAAAATATGTAGCAGCATCATCAAGCCCTTTAATTAAAGTTGTATATAATGCTTTTGCATCATCAAATTTAGGATCCTTAATCGCATTGGTAGCTTCCAGACTTCCCGCTTCTGAAAAAGGAATATCGCCAAATAAATCGACCATTTTTGAAGCTTGATCATAAAGAAAAATTTTGGCTGCCTGCATATAAACTTCCTGGTTAGCCTGTTCAGCTGCAGGTAAGGTTGCATAAGTTACTTCCATAGCTCTGTATACGCCCAACGGACCGCTACCATTACCGGCCGGATAGTAAAAATCTGACCAATAGTTACCAATATACCCGTCAATTTGACGGTATGCTTCGCTGCCATTAGCAAAAGATGCAGCTTGGGAATACACTGCAGGATGCGGTGCCAGAAAAGTACGCTGGTTCCAGTAAGCCGGTCTAACACGGTCGCTATTTAGCATGGCTGTAAAAAAACCAGACAAGTTGGTTGTTGTTGAGCGCTCTGGATTGTAATACAAATCAGTTAACTGTTTTTTACATGATGAAAATAACAGCACTAGAGAAAGTATCAAACTTATATTTATAAATATCTTTTTCATTGTAATTATTTTTATGGGTTACAGCCTAGAAACTAGCATTTAATGAAAATCCAAAACTTCTTGTGGCTGGCAATGAACCATTATCTACACCTTGACTATACCATTTGTCTCCAATTAAAGTTTCTGGATCCAGATTCTTTAAAGTTCTATGGAAGTATAAAAGGTTTCTGCCTATCATTGAAATTCTCATATTGGACATTCCTATTTTTTTAATGAGGTTGTTAGGCAATCTATAACCAAGCGTTAATTCTCTTAGCTTAATAAAATTATTTTTATAAACTGCACCTTCCTGATTAAGTGCATCAGAACTACCTGCGGCAAATGAGTTGAAATAATAGCTTGCTGCATCCAATATGATATCATTCGGTTGGCCATTAGCTTTAACACCCGGAAGGATTAAACCATCGTGATATACTTTTTGGCCACCTGGTGCTGCGCTGTTTGCATTTGGCAACAATACATTAGCACCTGCACTGTTTACATAATAACTTAAACCACCATGCTCAGTATCACGATATTGAAGGGTATTTTCGTAAACTCCAGTTCCAGTAGCATATTTTAAAGGCGTAGAAACTACATCACTACCAAAACGGTAATCAACCAAAAAGCTAAGTGAGAAATTTTTATAGTTTAAAGTGTTAGATAAGCCTCCTGTTATACTTGGAGTAACATTTCCTGCTTTTACATACTGCGATTTATCGATAACATAAAAACCATCATCGCTTACAACTTTCTGGCCTCCTGCATTGGTTTTAGTAGGGTAAACATAAATGTTTCCTAAATCATCACCAGGCTTTGCTGTAATCCGGATTGCATTATCTTCACCATTAAAAAAGATAAGCTCAGGTATGCCAGGAGCCAGAGCATATACTTTTGTTCTATTTTGAGAAAAATTTAAACTGGTTTGCCAGTTAAAATCTGTTGAAACTATAGGTTTTGCATTTAATGAAAGTTCCCAACCTTTACTACCTATCTCTCCTACGTTAACAATCTGGCTTCCGCTACCATTACTTGACGCGATTTGAAGGCGCAGAATTTGATTTCTAATGCGATTGCTGTAGTAACTTAGATCGATACCAAACCTGCCATTTAAAAAACGGGTTTCCAATCCATACTCTTGCTCATACTTTTTTTCAGGTTGCAAGCTTTCGTTACCGTAGCCACCTGGCAAAACCAGTTGCGGAACAGAACCATTGTTGGTTTGTAAGGAGTTTTGTCCGTAAGATACATTAGATTCGTATGGAAGCGCAGCATTAGCAACTACACCGTATGAAGCACGAAATTTACCATAACTCAAAAACTCTGGCAAGGCACCTTTAAATGCATCTGTAAAAACAAAACTTCCGTTAACAGATGGATAGTAATATGTATTATTTAACGGTGGCAGTGTTGATGAAGATTCTTGGCGAATGGTACCCTCTACAAAAAGATAGTCTTTATATGATAAATTTAAGATACCAAAAGATCCGTATTTTAAAAGGGATCTTCTACTTGCAGAAGTTTGAAGAATACCATAGGAGTTATTTAGCGAAAACCAGTTTTCAGAAACCAAACCAAATTGTGTTCCTGAAGATTGATCTTTATAGTTTTCTCTTCTGGATGTAAAGCCAGCACTTGCAGAAAAAGATAAATCTTTGGTGATATTATCGCTGTAAGTTAAAAGTGCATCGGTATATATTGTACTATAAGTACCATTCCCGGTTGAATATGCTCCAGTGCTTGAGGTTTCTGGGTTAAAGGCTACTGGAAATTGGCTGTAATTTTTATCTTCAGTATTACGGCCGGTATAATCATTACCAACACGTCCTCTAAACTTTAATTTGCTAAAAATATCCCAGTTTAAAGTAGCACTGCTGTATAACCTGTTTTCGGTTTCATCGCTGGTATTTTTTAGGGTAGACCAAAAATAGTCGTAAAGATTAGGACGAACGTTAAAAACAAACGCTTCAGCAGGATTTCTGGCAGTTTGATTAAAAGGAACCCAGGCATAACCTTGTGAGGTTTGATATTTTTCGCGCACTAAATCGATATCCTCATTCCGTCCAAAAAATCCATCAAATGATTGTGCAAGCCTATTGGTTTGGTATGCCCTATTGTGTGTTATTGAATTTACATAATTGGCAACAACATCCACACTTAAGCTTTTACTTAATTTTAACGAACTGTTTAAAGTGAATGAATTCTTTTTAAGACCTGATTCGCGCTGTATGCCATCATAATCAAGACGTGTGTAAGATATGCGGTAGCTATAATTATCTGTTTGATTTGACAATGCAATATTAGCAGATGAGCTTAAACCATTTCTGAAAATATTTTTGTAGTTATCAGGCTGTGGAGAAAAAGAACGGATAGAACCATCCCACCAGCGCACCTGTTGTCCATCCATTTTAGGACCGAAATTGGCGTATGCCCTAAAGTTTGGGCGGAAGCCTGAAGGTGATTTAGAATCTGCAATCCATCCTTCTTCGGTAGCTCCAACAGATAAGTTAGTTGCCCTATCGTATCCCTGCCCATAAACATTTTGATAGTTAGGAAGAAACGCCGGCTGCTCAACTGTTCCAAAATAGTTTACATCAACTGTTGGTCCTTTACCTTTAACCCCTTTTTTAGTGGTAATGATAATTACTCCAGATCCAGCGTCAGAGCCATAAAGTGCTGATGCGCTGGCCCCTTTTAAAACAGAAAGACTTTCAATATCTTCTGGATTAATATCTAAAATACCATTTCCCCTAATACGTTGGTCATCATAAAAACCTCCATTATTTCTTCCGCTAGCACCATATTGGCCTTCACTACGAATTACAACACCATCTACAACGTAAAGTGGCTGTTGGTTATAGTTAATGGAATTAATACCACGGATTTGAACATTAACTGCACTACTTGCACCACCTGGTGCTGTAGTTACCTGCACGCCTGAAGCTTTTCCATATAAAGCCGAAGCAAAGTTGGTATTACCAGCTTCTGTTAACTCTTTTGCAGAAACAGTTGCTGTAGAATACCCTAGTGCCTTTTTTTGGCGTTGAATACCAAATGCTGTTACAACCACATCGCTTAATGCTTTTGCATCCTGTTTTAATGTTATGTTTAGTGTAGATTCTGCCCCTACAGAAACTTCCTGCCTGGCATATCCAATTGCCGAAAATACAAGTACTTCATTCGGGTTAACTGCTATAGAAAATTTTCCGGCACCATCGGTTTGGGTAGCTTTAGTTGTTCCCTTAACAGAAACACTTACCCCGGGAATTGTTCCCGATGCATCTCTTACCGTTCCGGTAATTGTTTTTTGCGCAAAAGCATTTATCGTTATAAGTGATAACAATAGTATACTTAAACACCTTAAGTACATTTTTTCCATGATTATTGATTAGTTTAAAAATTAGTTGAAATTTGTTTGATTTGATCGAGTTAGTAAATGTTTTTATTTCTCCATAATAATGATTTAAATGAGTGGATTAGTTACCATTTCTTCGAAATGGCTATGTTCAACTGCTAAGCTTGCAGCAGCCAATAATTCGGCTTCGTCTGTTAGTGTAGAAAGCCTGATTTCAGTTTGTTCGGCAATGCGGGGAATGCAAAATTCGTGTATAGCTTGTTGTATCGGAGGCAATAGCATTTTACCTGCTTTAGCACCTCTTCCGCTCAAAACAATACACTGTGGATTTAAAAGATGGATAAGAGTTGCAATACCTTTACCCAATTGAAAAATGGCTTTAACTAAAATAGATATAGCAACCGGATCTTGCTGTCTTACAGCTGTTAAGAAATGATCGGCGGGGTGCTTGCTTTTATCTTCAAACAATTTATTCATGCTTGATTCTGCACCATTTTTAATTTCCTGTTCTGCTTTTTTTGCCATTACCAGTAGAGAAGTATCTACTTCCAAACACCCACGTCTGCCACATGAACATAAATTATCACTATCAGAAAGTGGAATGTGGCTAAACTCACCTGCACTTCCACTACTTCCCCTGTAAAGCTTACCATCAATTATCATCCCTAAACCTGTACCCCACCCGATATTAACAACCATAACATCTTTAAGATCAACAGCTTCACCAAAATTTAATTCAGCAAGGGCAATTAAACTCGAGTCATTATCAATATAAACGGGTAGACCGATATTTAAAGCAAGGCATGCCTGCAATGTAGTACCTTCTTCAACCTTTAAGAATGAGTGATTAATGCCTTCTTCTGCATTAACAAAACCAGGCATACCAATGCCAACACCTAAAATATTAACTCTATCAATTCCAGATTGATTGATACTGGTATTTATAAAATTGACAAGATCATTGATGTTGTTATTCTCGGATGATAGATTGAATTCTAATGATTGAATTGGTATAATCATCTTCCTGGAAAGATCGTAAATGGTTAGCCTTGTGGTAAGCTGATCCATTGCAATCGCAACTACATATTTGGTCAGCTTTGGATTGATAAAGAACATAGCTGCTCTTCTACCACCGGTTGATGGTGCATAACCCTCTTCTAAAACATAACCTTCGGCTATTAAGCCATTAACAACAGCTGTAACCAAGGGTAAACTTTTCTGTGTCAACTTACTTAAATCTGTAAGTGAAAGCGACTTCTTATAATATAAATGCTTAATGATACCAGCCTTCAGACGCTGGTTTTTCTTCACAATTACAGACATTTTATTTGATTATATTCAAACTTAATAAATATTTTTAAAACATAGTTATACTTTTTAATTTTTTTTTTAAGTTAATTATGAATCGGCATAAAACAAAAAGGGCGAATAATCTTCGATTATCCGCCCTTTTAAAAGAATTATATTTTATTAATGGATACCCATAAATAATCTACTCCATCGTATTTTATGTAAAAACGACGCTGTACTGTCCCAACTCATCCAAACAAATAAGGCTTTACCTACAATATGATCTTCTGGTACAAAACCCCAATAGCGTGAGTCGGCAGAGTTATGGCGGTTATCACCCATCATCCAGTAGTAGTCCATTTTAAAAGTATAAGTAGTGGCAACCTTGTCATTAATGTACCAAACACCCGCTTTTTGTTCTACTTTGTTTCCTTCGTAAGTTCTAATTGCCCTGTAATAAAGCGGCATGGTATTGCTATCAATTTTAACCGTCCACCCTTTTGAAGGAATCTTAACCGGACCAAAGTTATCCCTGTTCCATACACGGTTAGGATCATTAGGAAAAACGCCTCCCTGAACAGCACCGGGTGCATCAGGACTTAGCGTTACCGATTTTACAAAATCAAAAGTTTTCAGTTTATCGGCAATTTCCGGCGAAGCATCTACCACATACGTATTGGCAGCTACTGCTGGCGTACCACCAAGGTTCAGGTTAAATTCGTCAAGCGCAGCATAATTAAAATCCATGGTTTTAAATTCGATGCGATAAGGCATCATACCTGTGTTTTTTAAAGGCTCGTTTTTACCATTTACATTCGCAATACCATTGCTCATGGAAATTACATCGCCAGGGATGCCAATACAACGCTTAATAAAATTTTCACGCTTATCAACCGGCCTGTCTGTAATGGTATAAGTACTTCTTACCTGTTCGCGGCCCATGCCCCTAACTAGCTCGTAATAACTTGCTGCCTGATTTTCTACAGCAACGGTATCCCCCTCCGGAAAGTTAAAAACAACTACATCGTTTCTTTTAATTTTGGATAAACCGGGTAAACGGTGATATTTCCACTGTACGCCATCCCAATATGCTTTAGTTGATGTTGTTAATGGCATAGTATGGTGAGCAAAAGGAAAAGCTACAGGCGTCATCGGAATACGTGCACCATAATTTACCTTACTTACAAAAAGAAAATCTCCGATAAGTAAAGATCTTTCCATTGATCCAGAAGGAATGGTATAAGCTTCGATAAAAAATACACGAATGATTGTTGCTGCTACTACTGCGAAAACAATAGCATCTACCCATTCGCGGGTTTTCGTTTTTTTCTTCCTTGGGGCATCATTTTTTTTCTGCCAGAATTTGTAATTCATATATCTTATTTTTGGTTGGCGATCAACTCGATCGTTTACCTGTTATCTGTATTTCTTTGGGTGTGATTTCACAAATTGCGTGATATCACAGATTTATTTTTGGCTCGTCAATCGGTTAACTGCATTAACTGATCAACTGAAATTGGCCAACCGTTAACCGAAAACTGTTTTTCTACTCAAAAATATCAGTAATATTGTAAAATCCCTTTTTATCTTTCACCCATTCTGCCGCAACAACTGCACCTAACGCAAAACCAGCTCTGTTGTGTGCGGTATGTTTAATTTCGATTTCATCTACTTCACTACTGTAAATTACGGTATGTGTACCTGGAATATTTTCTATTCTATGCGATTCTATAAGCAATTGATCTACTTTAGGAAACAATTCCACATCAGTACCTACCACTTCATTTAACCATTCCTGCTTGCGCTCCAAATTATCAACAATGCCCTCGGCCAGCGTGATGGCTGTACCGCTTGGTGCATCTAATTTTTGGGTATGGTGAATTTCTTCTACCTGCACCTCGTAAGCCGGATAATTATTCATCAATTTGGCCAAAGTTTGGTTAAGCTTAAAAAATAAATTTACGCCAATACTAAAGTTAGACCCATAAAGCAAAGTATTGTTACTGTTGCTGCAATCATCTTTAACCTCTTGCAGCTTGCCATACCAACCGGTTGTGCCTACAACTACCGGAACGTTGGCATCAAAACAGGCATCAATGTTTTTCAAAACCGAATCAGGAGTACTGAAATCAATCGCCACATCTGCTGATTTTAAATTCTGCCTGGTTAAATCTTCCTGATTATCGATTGATATTTTTAAAACGATTTCGTGACCGCGTTCAAGTGCAAATCTTTCGATAATCTGCCCCATTTTGCCATAACCTAAAAGCGCAATTTTCATTTTTATATATTTATTTCCGTTTTTGTTAATTTAATTGTCGTTAAAACAGCTTTAGTGGTTTAAAGGTAATAAAACGATCAAGATTTCATATTGAAAATGGAGAAATCATTTATCGTTTCATTTTCTAAAAGGTTAACGATAATTTTAATGCAGGTGTGGCATTAAAGCCATACATAGTGCTTGAATTGATCATTGAGGGTGTAACCTTAAAAGAAAGGTTGTTATCAATATTGAAAAAGTGCAGTCGTGCAGCCACATAAGCATCAACAATATTGGCAGCATAAAGTAACCCATAAGAAAAAAGCACGATCTGAGAATTTCGTTTATAAAGGCTTTTTCCATCCAATATCCCCTGATTTGTATGCTGAGTTAAATCCAGTTTCTTTCCGGGATTTTGCTCCCGATATTGTGCCTCGGCCAAAAACCGGCTATATTTTTTTCTGCTATCAAGGTAGGATAAGGTGAGCACAGTTGCGCCACCATAAATGGCTACAATTTTACCACCTGTATACAGCTTTTGCAATACCTGGCTTTTGCCTGCTCTTGTACCATAACCATCATTAAGCAACTGTATATTATACAATTGCCCCCAACCCGGAATCAGCATCGATCTGAAAACGGCTTTCCTACCTGCAACCTTACCAGGGTTTACGTATTTGGTCTTCATCGAATCTTTCCTGGTCATCGGTTTTTTAGCCGCAGTATCTATTGATTTGGATAGTTTAATTTTTTTAGTGGGTTCAACAGATTTTAACACCGTATCCTTAACCTGCGCCGAGGCGAAGTTTACAAGAAAAAATGTAAATAGGGAAACCAGTATTAAAAGCTTAGTCTTTTGCATTACCAGTCTAATAATTCTAAAATCCTGTTTAAATCATCATCACTCATAAAAGGAATCTCAATTGCCCCTTTACCATTCTGACTGATTTTTAACTTTACACGGGTTGCAAATTTAGAAGCCAGATCATCTTGTAGTTTTTGATATTGAAAGGATACACCTTTTACTTTAGGTTTCTCACTGGCTGGCAAAGGTAAATGCTGCAAATTGCGCACAATTTCTTCAACTTTACGTACCGAAAGGCCTTTTTCTAAAATCTCCTGGTGGATGAACAATTGTTTATCCACTCCATCTACATTAATTAAAGCCCTTGCATGGCCCATACTAATTTTCTGGTCGCGGATTGAGGCTTGTATTGCTGGTGGAAGTTTTAGCAAACGCAGGTAATTGGTAACCGTCGTACGGTTTTTACCTACGCGTTCGCCCAGTTGCTCTTGCTTTAGACCCACCTCATCAATCATTCTCTGGAAACTCAATGCCACCTCGATGGCATTTAAATTTTCGCGCTGAATATTTTCAATCAATGCCATTTCCAACATCTGCTGGTCGTTGGCACTGCGGATATATGCTGGAATTTGTGTTAAACCAGCCAACTTTGAAGCCCTGAACCTGCGTTCGCCCGAAATTAACTGGTATTTATTTGCGCCTGTTTTTCTAACCGTAATCGGCTGAATCAGGCCTTGTACTTTTATCGAATCGGCAAGTTCGTTTAAAGCTACCTGATCAAATTCGGTTCGTGGCTGGTATGGGTTGGTTTCAACTTCAGTTAAACTTACGTGACTGATATTGCCAATCTGCTCGGTTTCGCTTACAGCATTTACCTGCTGCTTTGGCGGATGAGAAGATTCGCTATCATCTAAAAGCGCACTTAAACCCCTTCCTAAACCTGTTTTTCGCTGAAAAGATGTCATCTATAATTTATAAAGTTGCTGTTCCAATGTTTTCTTCTTCCTTTAACAGGCCGTTTTTCTTCACAATTTCGCGGGCAAGGTTAAGGTAATTTATGGCTCCTTTACAATTTGCATCGTGCATAATTACCGAAACGCCATAGCTTGGTGCCTCACTTAAACGTGTGTTACGCTGTATTATAGTATCGAAAACGAGTTCGTGGAAATGGGTTCTCACCTCTTCTACTACCTGGTTGGATAAACGTAAACGAACATCGTACATAGTTAATAAAATACCCTCAATTTCCAGATCAGGATTTAAACGGTTCTGAACAATTTTGATGGTGTTTAAAAGCTTACCCAATCCCTCTAATGCAAAATACTCACACTGAACAGGAATAATAACCGAATCGGCTGCTGTTAAAGCATTGATAGTAATTAAACCTAAGGATGGAGAACAATCAATGATGATAAAATCGTACTGGTCTTTGATTTTCTCTAAAACCGCTTTCATTTTATATTCACGGTTATTGAGGTTAATCATCTCAATTTCTGCACCAACAAGGTCTATATGTGCAGGCAGTAAATCTAAATTCGGTGTATCCGTTTTTTGAATGGCCTGTAAAGGATCTATATCATTAATGATGCACTCGTAAATACTATCTTTAATATTCCGGGGATCGAAACCGATACCTGAAGTCGAATTTGCCTGAGGATCAGCATCAACCAGTAAAGTTTTATATTCTAGTACGGCCAAACTCGCAGCCAGGTTTATTGATGAAGTTGTTTTACCAACACCACCTTTTTGATTTGCTAATGCAATAATTTTGCTCATCTATGTATCCGAAATTTACTTAACGTTTATTTGGGCTGTGATATTTATGCGTTTTAATTGGCAAAAAGTTCTATTTTTGCCTTGTTTACGGCCTTTTTCACAATCAGCTAAGATACAAACTATATGGCAATTTTAGCAAGAAGCGCATTTGGGTTTTACACATCTTATTAACAATTATCCATGATCACGATTATAGCCGCCACAAACAGACCCAATAGCAATACGCTAAAAGTTGCTAAATATTACCAAAGCCAACTAAAAGAAAAAGGCAATCCTGCTCATTTGTTCAGTTTAGAGCATCTGCCTGCTGATGTATTAAATACTGATATGTACGGCAAAAGATCGGATGCTTTTCAGGAAATCCAGAACATGATCAATAAAACGGATAAGTTTATTTTTATTATGCCCGAATATAATGGCAGCTACCCGGGTGTGTTAAAAGTGCTAATCGATGCCTGTAATTTTCCTGATAGTTTTTATGATAAAAAGGCGGCATTAGTTGGCATTTCTTCCGGTAAATATGGCAATATTCGTGGTGTAGATCATTTTACAGGTGTTTGCCATTATATTCATCTTAATATTTTGCCCCTTCGTTTGCATATTCCCAATATTAAAGCCGAACTGGATGGTGAAGGTAATCTCAATCAGCCTGATACAGTTAAGTTTACCAACGAACAAATAGAGAAGTTTATCAAGTTTTAATAAAACACTCGTCTTTTTAAGAAACAATTTTATAACCCGCAATAGATTATAGAGTCAACTCAGCGATACTATTCCTTGATAAGCGAATTGCAAAATTGGCGTTTATCACCTTCCAAAAAATATAAGTATCATCTTCTTTTGGAAAGCAAAATCTGTATTCCATAGGAACGTTAGTCCTGCTTTTCATTACAAGTCCGCACTCGTACCTCGTTTACGGGCTTTCCATGATAATCAGGTTTAGGAACAAAAAACAGTGCCTTGATTTATTTTCAGCACCATACAACCTCAAACAGGATTACACGCTGCGCCACCTAAACCCGATGGAAGCGGCACGTAGTAAAGCGGACAGCGGGAACTGCCCAAACCTAAAATGTTACTGCACCTGCTTTCCAAAACAATTAGCATCATCTTCTCTTTTGGAAAGCGAAATCTGTATTTCATAGGAGCGTTAGTCCTGCTTTTCATTATAAGTCCGCACTCGTACCTCGTTTACGGGCTTTCCATTATAATCAGGTTTAGGAACAAAAAACAGTGCCTTGATTTATTTGCAGCACCATACAACCTTAAATAGAATTACAGGCTGCGCTACCTAAACCCGATGGAAGCGGCACGTAGTAAAGCGGACAGCGGGAACTGCCCAAACTTAAAATGTTACTGCACCTGCTTTCCAAAAATATTAGCACTTGTTTCTCGTTGGCATGCTTTCCATTACGTTAAGAACAAAAATCACCAACCCTAAACCTCTAAAAACTATTTTTCATTTTGATAAAAACCCTTCCAAAATGAAAAGGTTTTTAGCTCAAAACAATCACCAAAAAATCATAAAAACTTAAAAAACAAATACTTAAACAATACGCCAATCCACTGGCATAGCTATTGTAAACAGGCTAAACAACTGCTAAGTATGTAACCTTTGTTATATAATGTAGTTAGTAAAGAAACAGATTTAATTATAACCTATTTTTACCAAAAAAAGAGCAGTTGATTTGCGTTACCTAGCGAAAATCTCACCGCCCTTTGCGGTAAAACCAAAACGTAATGAAACCATCAATGATTTACAAAAATAATAAGTAATAGCTCACCACCATAAAAATAAAAACAGATGAAAATAAAAACCAAGCTCCGCCTCGGATTCGGGTTTCTCTTTATAATCGTATTATCCTTCGGGTTAATTGCGCTCTTTTATCTAAATGAGCTGTCTGATAAATCGAAAGTGATTCTAAAAGATAACTACAAATCGCTCAAATATGTTGCTGCCATGCGCAATGTAATCGACCAGAATAATTTTCCGCTAAGCCAGAAACAGGAAAGCACATTTGCCGAAAATTTAGAAAACGAAGGTAAAAACATTACCGAGCCTGGTGAAAAAGTAGCTTTTCACAAACTGGAAACCGCTTTTAAAACCCTAATTTCTAAAACAACCATCACCATAAAAGAAAACAGCATCAGAGATTTACGGTTTGCACTTCAAAATATCGAAAAGGTAAATATGAAAGCCATTTACGATAAAAATGAACTCGCTAATCAGGCTTCCTCCAGGGCAAATCTGTATATCATGATTGCGGCAACTCTGAGTTTTATCATTTTATTTACCTTCATCGTTAATTTCCCTGGCTTTGTGGCCAACCCTCTTGCCGAATTTAGTGCGGCCATTAAACAGATCAGTCGCAAAAATTACAAACAACGCCTGCATTTCGAAAATGATGATGAGTTTACCGAACTGGCCGATTCTTTTAATGGCATGGTAGTGAAACTTAACGAATGGGAAAACAGCAATTTATCGAAAATCAAATCTGAAAAATCACGTATAGAGGCCATTATTGCACAAATGCAGGATGCCATTATCGGTTTGAATGAAAAAGGTGAAGTGCTGTTTTTAAACCACCTGGCCGCAAAGCTGATGAGCCTTGATGAGGACAAAGTTGTTGGACAGAATGTGGCAGAACTGATGCAAAAAAACGAGTTGCTTAAACGCATTATTAAACCAGAAATGGCAGATAATACCTTAAAAATATATGCCGACGATAAAGAATCTTATTTTCTGTTGGAAAACCGGGAAATTATTATTCCGAATTACGAAGAGCAGGAGGAAAAAACTTTGTTTGCCTCCTCAAAATCTGCCGGAAGTGTTTATACCCTAAAAAATATTACACAATTTAAAGAGCTTGATGAAGCCAAAACTAATTTTATTGCGACTGTTTCGCATGAATTGAAAACTCCATTATCATCTATCAAAATGAGTTTAAAGTTACTTAACGATACTCGTGTAGGTAACATGAACGAAGAACAACATGAATTGCTAAACCATATTAAGGAAGATAGCGACAGGCTTTTAAAAATTACCAGTGAATTGTTGGATCTCTCACAAGTAGAAACCGGCAACTTGAAACTCACTTTTGCCATTACCAAACCTGAAGAAATTGTTCGTTACGCTGTTGATGCCGTTAAATTTCAGGCTGAACAAAAAACAATTGAACTGGTGCTCAACTGCGACCAGTATTTACCTAGCGTAAATGCGGATATACAGAAAACTGCATGGGTATTGGTTAACTTTTTATCCAATGCATTGCGTTACAGTTCAGAAAAATCGAAGGTGATGATTGATGTTTTCCAGAAGGATAAATTTATAGAGTTTTCGGTTCGCGATTTTGGTAAAGGGATTGATGAAAAATACCAGAAAAGATTGTTCGACAGGTATTTCCAGGTACCTACCGATGGACAAAATAAATCGGGCTCGGGATTAGGCCTAGCTATTTCGAAAGATTTTATTGAAGCAGAACAAGGTAAAATATGGGTGGTAAGTGCAATTGGTGAAGGCAGTAAGTTTTGTTTTAGCTTACCGGTTGTGGAATAGATTGCTCGTTTTTTTTACCGCTAAGGACGCAAAGTTTATTTTCGCCAAGAAATGGCGAGAGAATTGGCCGGAGGTGATGATTTACCACAGAGGGCACAGAGATTTTCACAGAGGTAATGGAGAAGAAAAATTGCTAAACAATTAACTCGGTGCACTCGGTGCATTTTCCTCTGTTTTCTTCGTGGTTAAAACCGTAGCGGCTATGCTGCTTCATATACTTAATGTTTATTTTCCAACAAACCCTAAGAGAATGGGCCGGAGGTGATGATTTACCACAGAGGGAATAGAGTTTTTCACAGAGGTAATAGAGAAGAATAATTGCTAAACAATTAACTCGGTGCACTCCGTGCATTTTCCTCTGTTTTCTTCGTGGTTAAAACCGTAGCGGCTATGCTGCTTCATATACTTAATGTTTATTTTCCAACAAACCCAAAGAGAATGGGCCGGAGGTGATGATTTACCACAGAGGGCATAGAGTTTTTCACAGAGGTAATGGAGAAGACTAAACAATTAACTCGGTGTGCTCCGTGCATTTTCTCTGTTTTCTTCGTGGTTAAAACCGTAGCGGATATCCTGACAAACACATGTAAAGCATATTTTTCCAACAAACCCAAAGAGAATGGGCCGGAGGTGATGGTTTACCACAGAGGGCACAGAGATTTTCACAGAGGTAATGGAGAAGAAAAATTGCTAAACAATTAACTCGGTGTGCTCCGTGCATTTTCCTCTGTTCTCTTTGTGGTTAAAACCGTAGCGGCTATGCTACCAAACACATGTAAAGCATATTTTTCTAATAAACCCAAAGAGAATGGGCTGGAGTCGATGATTTACCACAGAGGGCACAGAGTTTTTCACAGAGGTAATAGAGAAGAGAAATTCCTAAACAATTAACTCAGTGCACTCCGTGCATTTTCCTCTGTTTTCTTTGTGGTTAAAACCGTAGTGGCTATGCTGCCAAATACTTATACAATGTACGGTTCCATTTCTTTATCAATGCTTTTTCGTAATTCCATTAGCTTAATGGCATAGCCATGCATGGCAATTTCCTTTTCAGTTTTGGGTTTAAAAGCCGGGATCGGTTTTGGCTGTCCATCATCATCTACGGCCACAAACACAATAATACAATGGGTGTTTTTCACAAAATCTGTTTGTCCTACAGGTTTAGAAAAAGCATCAACAGCAATGTGCATACTGGTTTTACCGGTATAAATGATGCGAGCTTCCATTTTAACCAAATGGCCGATATGAACGGGATGAAAAAAGCGGATTCCTCCTACATAAACAGTTACACAATACGTTTGACTCCACTGTAAAGCACAGGCAAAAGCTGCCTGATCTATCCATTTCATCATCATTCCTCCATGTACCTTGCCGCCATAGTTAACGTCTGACGGTTCGCTTAAAAATTGAAGTTCGATGTGGTTTTTGGTTCTGGGCATTGTAATAGTGCTTGATTTAATGGTTTTGCTAAGATATTATAAAATAAGGTATAATGAAAGAAACGTGCGGTTGGATGATACCATTTGATAGAACACTATGTTTTACCTTTTGGTCGTGACATGAGTTCATTTTAGGCTCTAATTTGCATGATAGATACTGAAACAAGTTCAGTATGACGGAATGAACAATCGCATTTCCTGTGCGTCCAGATGTTAACATCCGACTAATAGCAAAATAGCGTTAATTGTTACTAACTGACACTACAGAACACTTTAACCACAGATAAACAGGATGAACACAGATAATATTTGATCTGTGTTTATCTGTGTCCATCCATGGTAAAAAAAACAATACGTTAATACAGCGTCAATTGTTACCAACTGACACCACAGAACACTTTAACCACACATAAACAGGATAAACACAGATAGTGAGTTATAATCTATGTTTATTTTTGTCCATCCGTGGTAAAACAAAATAATACGTTAAATACAGCGTCAATTGTTGCCAATTGACTCCACAGAACACTTTAACCCACAGATAAACAGGATAAGCACAGATAATATTTGATCTGTGTTTATCTGTGTCCATCCGTGGTAAAAAAACAATACGTTAATACAGCGTCGGTTGGTAACATCTGAAACCACAAAATTATTTCGCCATGATGCTAATTGCATATCCTCCGCCTGGAGCACAGTATTGCGTGAACTTTGTTTTATTGGTTACTTCCATTTTACGAATGGTATAGGCCTTAGGATTGGTTTGATAATTTGCATCTTTTGCATCAGCATAAATGGTTGCGGTATATTTTTTACCGGGATCTAAAAAGCTGAAATCAATTTTAGAGGTACGTGCCTCTTCATCATTGGTACGACCTACAAACCAATTGTTTTTGCCTTTTGCTTTACGTGCGAAAGTAATATAATCACCTGGTTCGGCTTCCAAAACTTTGGTATCGTCCCAATCTACAGCAACATCTTTAATAAACTGGAAAGCATCCATGTACTTGTTGTAGGTTTCGGGTAAATCGGCAGCCATTTGCAGCGGACTGTACATGGTTACGTAAAGGGCGAGCTGACGGGCGAGCGTACTGTGTACAAATGAGGTGTTTTCGGGATTGTAAGCACTTACTTTGGTTTCGAAAATACCCGGGGTATAATCCATCGGTCCACCAATTAAACGGGTAAAGGGTAAAATAGTGGTATGATCGGCATTGTTACCGCCAAAAGCTTCATACTCTGTACCCCTTGCTGATTCGTTTCCGATCAGATTTGGATAAGTACGCGCCAAACCTGTTGGCCTAACCGCCTCGTGTGCATTTACCATAATTTTATATTCGGCCGCTTTCTGAATAGCGTACAGGTAATGGTTATTTAACCACTGGCCATAATGGTGCTCTCCTCTGGGGATCATATTGCCAACATAACCACTTTTTACGGCATCATAACCATTGGCTTTCATAAACTTATAAGCAGTATCTAAATGGCGTTCATAATTACGTACCGACGATGAGGTTTCGTGGTGCATAATCATTTTAATGCCCTTACTGGCTGCATAACGGTGTAGCTCTTTTACATCAAAATCAGGATATGGCGTTACAAAATCAAATACATAATCTTTTGTTTTACCAAACCAATCTTCCCAGCCTTCGTTCCAGCCTTCAACCAAAACGGCATCTAAACCATTTTTGGCGGCAAAATCTATATATTCTTTTACGTGTGCGGTATTTGCAGCATGTTTTCCGTTGGGTTTGGTTTTCGAATAATCGGTTACACCTAACTGTACACTGGTTAAATCATTATAAGCCCAGGTACTTTTACCTGTAATCATTTCCCACCAAACACCAACATATTTTGTTGGTTTTATCCATGATACATCTTTAAATTTAGTTGGCTCGTTAAGGTTATAAGTGAGTTTTGAAGTTAAAATATCAGCAGCTTTATCGCTTACTATAATGGTGCGCCAAGGCGATAAACATGGTGCCTGCATATATCCTTTATCACCAATAGCATCAGGTGTTAACCACGATTCTAAAACCATGTTCTTGTCATCCAGATTTAGCGACATTAAAGAATAATTGATCAAAGCAGCCTCATGGATATTGATGTATAAACCATCTTTACTCTTCATCATTAAAGGTGTTTGTAAACCTGTTGGTGAAAAAGTGGTTTGCGATGCATTTGGCGTTACAGCGGCTTTCATTTTAGCACGAACTTCTGAAAGATTTGAAGTTACCGTACTATATTCCTGCGTATCGTAATCGCCCGGAAGCCAAAATGCTTTATGATCGCCAGCCAGGGCAAACTGGGTTTTTTCTTCTTTGATTATAAAATAATCGAGGTTTTTCTGCTCAGGAAATTCATACCTAAAGCCTAAACCATCATTAAATAACCGCAAACGCACAATAATATAACGGTTGCTTTCTTTTTGTGTTAGCGTTACGGCCAGCTCGTTGTAATGGTTTACAATTTCTTTTACCTCACCCCAAACCGGTTTCCAGGTTTCGTTAAAGGTGCTTGTTTTGGTATCGGTAATGGTAAAACCGTTCATTAGAGATTTGCCATCCTTAAGCTCCAGACCGAGTTTACTGGTTTTAATAACGTCTTTGCCTTTATACTTTAAACTATAGGTAGGTACCCCTCCTTCTGCCAATGCAAAGTGAGCTATCAAATTGCCATCCGGCGACTTAAAATCTTTTTCGGGAACGTTCCCGAAACTATTCCCAAAAAAAAGTAAGGTGCAGAGGATAGTAAGAATCCCTGAGCGGTTAAAAGATTGGTTAGAATTTTTATTCATTTTATATTTATTGTTATTCAATTCAGGTTTTATTCAACCTGAAAATTATTTAAAGTTATTAATTCTTCCTGATAATGTTATCGAACAGCACCGAATGAATGGTAATTCAAATCTCGAAACACTCAAACCGTATCTCAAAAGGGATTTAATCATTTTAATAGATCCATTCCAAATCTTCCCGCAGACTATTCTGTTATAATTTCATCTCATTTAGCTCAACCTAGTATCTATCAAATTAACTTAAGTATTCTTCTCATCAATTTCATCCGCGTTAAGGATTGTAAGGGTTCAGTACCGATTTTTCATCGGTACCGAAGCGCAGCGCAGCCCTGAAAAGCCTGACCCTTTCCCGTTTTTCAAGGGATTGGGTAACGCCCAGATCAGTTTTCAGTTGACATTTTTCAGTTGACAGTTTTCGGTTGACAGTTTTCAGCTGGCAGTTTTCAGCTGGCAATTGACAGTTCTAATGTTTTTTATCAATAGTTCCTGAAACAAGTTCAGGATGACGATCTGCTATAAAAACTAGCCCCGGACGATGATCAGTTATAACCATATAGACAAAACGACGAACAATATTATTTATCCAGAAAACAATCCGATAGAAAATTAAGCCCGGATGATGATTCAATATATTTAAGCCATAATGAAGGTTTGATTTAAAAGCGAAACAGAATTACGGTTTTACCTCTTATTCTAAAAGCAAAGTATCGTCATCATCATCGGTCAAACTCAGTTGCACACTATCACTCCCGGCAATACCTTCTATCGAACCACGGATATGCGTTGCATTTAACAGCACTTTCTCCAACTGTTTTTCCCGCGCTTTCCATAACCGTTCCATGGCATCACGCTCGCGCTGGATGGAAAGTTTCATGCTCATAAAACCCTCCCTAATTGCTTTCCATTGCTCCGAAAATTCGGCTCCCATCAGATAATCGTATAACATATGCATTTTTTCACCACGGTTTTCCTGCGATTTCACTGCACCAGCCAGTCGCAAAATCCCTTCACGTAAAACATAGGCCACGGCATTTACTTCTTCGAAAGAACAGATCCAAACGCCATCGCGCTGCCCGAAACAATCCATACCTTTAGGGTAACACTGACTTACAATTACGGCCACATCAATACCCATGCTGCGCATGTCTTTCTTCAGTTTCTCGATCCAGTCGCCGCCAAAATCTTTGGTACGTTTGCTTTCATAAATAATTTTGCCGCATTCCTGTCCAAACTGGTTGCGCACCACCTGCACGCAATCTGCTCCCCTAACCCCTTTACCAACTTCTTCTATTAAATCGAAAGGATAATTGGTACGGAGCAATTCTTCTAAAATAAGCTCCTGCACTTCGCCCTGCAATTGCATGCTTCCCTGCTCGGCTTTCCGTTTCATTTCTTCTGCCAGTTTTTTCTGGTCATCGAGCTGTTTCTCCAGCTCCTTTAAACGCAACTGATGTTCGGTATCTTTAATGCTGTTTTTTTCTGCTTCCTGCTTACGGATCTGCTCTACCAGCTCGTTACGCTGCTCTTGCATTTTACGCTGAAAGGCAAGCTCCATTTCTTCTTCTTTAACTTTAAGGCTTTCCTCGCGACGTAAAAACTCCAGTTCTTTTTCGCGTGCAAGCCTTAATTTTTCGGCATTATCTTTTGCATTGCCCTCGAGCATTTGCAGCTTGGTTTCGAAATCTGCAGAAATACTTTTGCGCAGGTTTTCTTCCAGGTTACTTTTAAGCTTGGCCTTTTCTTCTGCAAGTTTAGCATCAAATGCTTTTACCTGTTGTTGTTTTTCTGATTCGAAAATCTGCAGTTTACGTTGATATTCTTCATCTTTCTGCCTTGCATAAGCAGCCGCTTTTTCTCGTAACTCTTTTTTATAATCTTCGGCCATGGCTTCTTCCATCGGAAAAACATGTGCACAGTTGGGGCATTTTATTTCGGTAGGCATTGATTATTGTTTTAACCACGGGTGCAAAGTACACCGAGGCATTTTTATTGGCAAAGATATTAAAGCTTTTTATCAATGTAAAAACGAGTTTTACACCTTTACCTTTAAAGTACTTTCGACCTGATTTCATGCCCGGCCGCCAGGATTTTACTTACCGGGCATTTGGAAGCGATATCTTCCAACCTGATTTTTTGCTCCTCAGTGAGTACACCTGTACAGGTAATTTCTTCGAAAAATACTGTTTCACCATTTTCGGTATCGATATTTACCTCTACTTCTATTTTATCAATCGGCCACTCTTTTCTATCGGCATACATTCTTAAGGTAATGGCTACACACGATGCTAAAGAGGCCATTAACAATCCTTTGGGAGCAAAACCCTTGTGTGTTCCACCGAGTTCGAAGGGCTCATCTACGATAATATCGTTCGAACCATTGCTTACCGAACAGGCATAATGTTCTTTATTTATTGTTGCTTTTACCATTATTATTCATTTTAGAATTTCAAATATTGTGCATTAACTTTAAACTTAAGTAAAACTCCGGTCTTTTTTTAAAAATGATGGGTAAAGCAGTTCTTCTTTCTTTAAAACCAATTGCATTTCTTTTCCAAATCAAAAAACCTCAAAACATTATAAGCCAGCATTTGTTGCTTTTAAAAATGCTACGTTATGAAATACAGAAAGTTAATCGGAAAATATTTAAAGCACGAATCGGATAACAGTGCAAAAATAGCGCTTGCCCTTGTGGCTGGTTTAGCTGCGGGTGCGGTAATCAGTGTTTTATTTGCCCCTGATAGTGGTGCAGGTACACGCGGAAAAATTGCAGGTGGTGCCAAAAACCTAAGGTATGGTTTTCAAGACAAGTACAATCTTTTGAAAGAGAAAGTTTTTGGTGTTGAAGCCATCGAAGAAGATATTGTTGAACATGAAGTGCCCCACTTTAAACATACGGTTGCCAAGAAACGCAAATCGGATGTGAAAGAAATTCTGGAAAACGCACATGAAAATGGTCAGGTGCAAGAAGGACAAGGATAAAAATTAAAGTTTATAATAGAAATTCGTCGTTTCGTTTGCATTGCATTCGAAATGGCGAATTTTCGCTGCATTGGCATCACTAGCTCTTAAACAATTTCTTAGTTTTACAGGATAATGTCCATATATGATTTTTATCCTCTCGAAGATTTTACTGTTTTTGATTAAACCAATAGTATGGGTTTTTGTACTCTTAATTTGCGCAACCGCAGCAAAGAATCCTAAAAAACGGAAACAGTATTTAATTTTCGGATTGGTGCTGGCTGCTTTTTTTTCAAATGCCTTTGTTGGGGGCGTAGTGATGAATGCATATGAAGCGGGCTACCCAAAAGTACAGAAATATGATGTAGGTATTGTACTTGGTGGCTTTTCTGGCTTAAATAAACGGAATAATGAAATTTCTTTTGGCTCAGCAAGCGACCGTTTATTCCAGGCGATTGCGCTTTATAAAAAGGGGCAAATTAAACAGATTCTTTTAAGCAGCGGAAGTGCAAACCTGATGAATAATGAAGTTAAAGAGGCTGATTTAGCCATTAAATACCTGAAACTGATTGGCATTCCGGATGCGGCAATACTTGTAGAAAACCAAAGCAGAAACACGGTTGAAAACGCAAAATACAGTACAGCGCTCATTAACAACAATAACCCACAGGCAAAGATTTTGGTAATTACGAGTGCCTGGCACATACCAAGGGCGAAACTGATTTTCGACAAACAGACCAAAAATAAAATTGAATACTACCCTACCAATTTTTTGGGAGAAGCTGAATTTGCATGGGCTGATTGCATTATACCAAACGCCGGTACACTAGGCATGTGGGAACTGCTATTTAAAGAATGGATCGGACTGGCTGTAGACCGCTTCAGAGCCTAGATGAATGATGGCTTGATTGATGAATTCGGTTAACTTTTTAATTGCTCAAAGCAACAGTTAAGCAATTAAAAAGTTTAAATAATTAACCAAGAACTAGCTTTCAATCGCTTTCCAAAGCATATCTTTCAATTCAAGAATATTCTTTTCTGCCACTGATGAGATAAAAATAGATGGAATTTTTGGCAGGTCCTGTTTCATTTCTTCCATTAATTCATCATCAAGCATATCTGATTTCGTAATCGCTAAAACATGTGGTTTTTGCATTAACTCCGGATTGTAAGATTCGAGCTCGCTTTTTAAAATTTCATATTCTTCTTTAATGCTTCTGCTTGTATCGGCCGGAACCATAAATAAAAGCACAGAGTTACGTTCGATATGACGCAAGAAACGATAACCCAATCCTTTACCTTTTGATGCCCCCTCGATAATGCCCGGAATATCGGCCATTACAAAAGATTTGCCACCACGGTAACTTACAATACCCAGGTTTGGTACAATTGTAGTAAAGGGATAATCGGCAATTTCGGGCTTGGCTGCAGAAACTACAGAAAGCAAAGTAGATTTACCTGCATTGGGAAAACCAACCAAGCCAACATCAGCCAGTACTTTTAATTCTAAAATGTTCCAAACTTCTTTTCCCTGTTCTCCTGGTTGTGCGAAACGTGGAGTTTGTTGAACTGAATTTTTAAAGTGTGCGTTACCTAAACCACCACGGCCACCAGCTGTTAAAATTTTGGTTTCGCCATCTTTGGTAATTTCAAAAAGTACTTCGCCGGTTTCTGCATCTTTAGCAATGGTACCTAGCGGTACTTCAAGAATTTCATCTGTACCCTGCTTACCAAATTTATGAGAACTGCCACCTGCACCACCATCTTCTGCAATAATGTGCTTGCGGTATTTAAGGTGCAACAATGTCCAGATGTGGATACTTCCTTTAACAATAATGTGGCCACCACGACCGCCATCACCACCATCAGGACCGCCCATTGATGTTAAAATATCACGATGTAAATGTGCCGAACCTGCACCGCCTTTACCAGAACGGCAACAAATTTTTACATAATCTACGAAATTCGAACCCTGTGACATATTTAAATATTGAAATGTTAATCATGGAACATTGTTAATACAAGCTCCTTTAAAATTAAAGAGTTATAACGTTTTAACATTATAACTCTTTGTATGTTTTTTGAAATATTGAATCAGGATTGATTAAATCCCTTTCTATAATCCTGTTGTTTTATAATATAAATTGATATTTATACCTTGTACTGATCAATTACAGCACAAAGATCGTTATATACCGTATCAATTTCGCCAATACCGTTTACTTTATTCAATTTTCCTTGCTCCTCATAATAAGGCAAAACGTGGATGGTTTTATCAAAGTATTCTGAAATCCGCTTTTTTAGTTTTTCAGCGTCATCATCTGGTCTGCCACTGGTTTTATGGCGCTCAGCAATACGTTTTGTCAACTCATCCTGATCAACATCCAAAGCAATTACACCAGCAATTTTGCTGCCTTTACGCTCTAAAAATAAATCAAGCTCTGCTGCTTGTGGAACGGTACGTGGAAATCCATCAAACACAAATCCTTTGGCATCCGGATTTTTATCTACCTCTTCTTCAAGCATAGCAATTGTAATGGCATCAGGAACCAATTCTCCATCAGCTAATAATTGACTAACTTTTTTTCCTAATTCGGTTTCTCCTTTAACGTGTGCTCTAAAAAGATCGCCTGTTGAAACGTGTACCAGCTGATATTTTGCAATCAGTTTTTCAGATTGGGTGCCTTTACCCGCCCCTGGAGGGCCAAAGAGAACTAAATTAAGCATTCAAGTTGTTTAGGTTGTCTTTAAAATTAAAAAAGCCTTATTCCTATGGCTCTATCAAAAGTAAATACAAATTACTGGATCTAAAAGATTAGTTAAATTGTTTACTTTCAAGGCTGCAAATATATAATTATTAATTTAGAAGCCATTTAAAATTAAGAATTTATTTAAAAAAGAGCTATTTTAATGACATTTATCTTAATCTACAAAGAATCTTATGCTATATTTATATTTCACAGCATATCTTCCAATAACAGGGGCATTTGGCCAAATAATGCCGATCGCATTTAATCAAATTTGATTAAACCTTTTAGCAAACGAATAGCTGAAATAGTTCAGGATTTTCTAAGCTCATTAACTCACACTGCGTTTATTAATTAAACTATATTTATAATGGGTTTTACACGATAAAGCATTAAATTCACAGTTCGCAAAACAACCTTGCAGCCAAACAATGAATGCTATTTCTACCAAATCCTTTTCAGCAAATAATATAAACTATTTACCGCCCTCAAAACCGATTGTAGTTATCTGCATGGATGGCTCGGCCGACGAATACCTTGATACTACACTGGTTCAGGACCGGATGCCAAACCTAAAAAAAATGATATTGCAGGGATACAGAGGCATGGTACGCGGTGCATTGCCTTCTTTTACCAATGTAAATAATTCGTCTATCGTAACAGGGGTTAGTCCGGCAGTACATGGTATTTGTGGCAACTTTTTTTACGATGCAGAAAAAGATGAGGAGGTAATGATGAATGCTTCCAATTACCTGAGGGCCGAAACATTATTGGCAGCAGCAGCGCACGCGGGCAGAAAAGTAGCAGTTGTTACGGCAAAAGAAAAACTACGTGATATCCTTTCACATCAGTTAAATGGCATTGCTTTTTCGGCTGAAAAGGCTGCACAAGCAAATTTGCAAACCCATGGTATTGAGCATGTAGAAGAACTCATTGGGCAAAAAGCTCCCGTTATTTATAGTGCAGAGGCGAGTTTATTTGTATTAAGAGCAGGTGTAGCCTTGTTGGAAAAAGGCATGGCTGATTTTTTATATTTATCGCTTACTGATTACATGCAACATACTTATGCACCTGATACGGAAGAATCGCTTGCTTTTTACGAAGCACAGGATGTTGAACTGGGTAAAATGCTGCAATTAGGAGCGGTTATTGGTGCAACGGCCGATCATGGCATGAATGCAAAAGTAAAAACTGATGGAACACCAAATGTTTTGTTTATCGAAACCATGCTTAATGAGAAATTTGGAAGTGGATTTAGGGTAATCTGCCCCATTACTGATCCTTATGTTAAACATCATGGAGCCTTAGGTTCTTATGTGTTGGTTTATGTGGATGATGCCGCTAAAATTGAAGCGGTAAAAAACTGGCTGGGGCAGCAAATTGGCATTACTGAAGTATATGATAAGGAAACAGGTTGCCGCATACTGGAACAACCGGCCGATCGCACCGGAGATCTATTTGTACTGTCTGCCCGTGATGTTGTTATCGGAAAAACAGCCGCTCATCATGATTTAAAGGCATTAAATGGCACCTTACGTTCGCATGGTGGCCGATATGAAGAAATGGTACCCATGATAATTTCAGAACCCTTAAATGCTATTTATAAGTTAAAAGCACAGGGTGATCCACGCAATTTTGATATTTTTGATTTTACAGTTAATGGCACGCATTAAACACTTAAATCATATGGCTTTTTTGAATACTAGCTTTTAATAACACAAATTCATAGCTATCCTGCGGAATAGTTCGCCTGAGTAATTTCAATTTTTCCGGTACAAATCTAAACCTGATTTTTCCGTAGAGATCCTGATAAACACCAACCTGCTCACTGATTTCCCTTACCATACATTCGTACTTCTGATAGGTAGTAATTAAATCTGCTTTAAGATTCCTGATTTGGTCGCAACCCTCAGGGTCATTACCAACCATGCCTTCCAGCTCTTCCAATTGCTCAAGCAATCCGATCATGTTTGTTACCGTTGCCCTGTTAATCCCTTTTACACTCATATTCTATTTAAAAAAAACGCTTTGAACCATACCGACAGCCAAAATTTGCGGCCGGTTTTTATTTTAACCTGTGTAATCGCCTTTATTAGGCCAAAACTTGCTCTACTTTTGTCTTTTCTCCCATTCTGGAAACAAAGAATGCTATCGAAGCTGATAATACACAGGCAATTGCGGTAACAATAAAAATATTGTTGCTATCGCCGGTAATATCAATCACGTAACCTAAAAATGGTTCGCCAATGGCCGCAAAAAGATAACCACACATATTCATAATTCCCACTCCTGTACCAGTTAACTTACTGCCCAACATATCCGGACTTAATGGCCAATAGCAAGCCTGCGGACCATACACAAAGAAACCTGTAAGCAACATTAGCAAACCACTTAATGCAATTTGTTGTGTTGGCACAATAAAAATGAGGAGTGATAGTACGGCACTTACCGACATGCCCACAATGATGGCCTTTAATCGGTTTCCTTTAAACATGGTATCGGATAAAACGCCAAAACAAAGTGCACCGATGGCCATCCCAACCGGCAGCAGAAAAGTAACCCAGATATTGCCTGGATTTTCTTTCCAGTTTTTACCCAGAAAATGTACAGGAACCCAAAATATAAGGCCATAACGGGCCATACTTTCGAAACCAAAAGACAAAGAAGTGAGGAGAAACTTTTTATTTTTAAAAGCTTCCTTATATCGATCCAACCAAGCTGTTTCCTGAGCATCAACTTGTGCATTTCCTGTGTTTTCATTCTCATCCGGTTTATCTTTCGCTACAATTAAAAGTATGGTAGCCGTAATCAATAAAAGTAAAACAGGCAAACGGAACAACATCCGCCATTCTATTCCCTGCTGTAATAACACGATAGAAATCAGGTAAGTAACAGCCGAAGATAATCCAGCCGCCATGGTATAAAAACCAAAAGCTTTACCACGTTCGTGTTCATCCCACCAGTTATTAATCAGTTTTGCACCCGGTGCCCAAGCCATAGATTGAAAGAAACCATTTAGCCCCCAAAGGATCATAATTAAGGTAGCCGTGTTGGAAAAACTGATGGCAATATTTGTCAGAATTGATAAATAGGCACCTGTTGCGATCATCAGTTTCGGGCTTAATTTATCGGCAAGGTTTCCATTGATAAACTGGCCTATTGCATAACCGATTAACATACAAAAGCTAATCCAGCCAATGGTGCTGTAAGGAATATGCAATTCTGCAACCATACCTTTTATTGCCCAGCCGAAATTGTGCCTTCCGGTATAAAAGAAGAGGTAACACAACATGGTTACCAGGAGCATTCGCCACTTTAAAGTATTTGAGCTACTGTTCATTACCGCCTTTTTTAGCAATATTTATCCCAACACGTATAGGTTTATTCGCAACTGCATAATTAAATGCAGCTTCGGCCTCAGCGAGCAAAAACTCCGCTGAAACCAATGCTTCGAAAGGAAATTTTGAATAATTATTTTCAATAAATTTAACTGCCGCTGTAAAATCTTCATGGTTATAATTGTGCAACCCTTTGATGGTGATCAGGTTGCGAACAATTTGTTCGGCATTTACCTTTACTTCACGGGCTTTAAATACAGCTCCGATCCAAACTGCTGTACCACCAACTGTAAGTGTAGAAAGTCCGGTTTCCATTGCGTCTGGCGAGCCACTCATATCGAAAACCACATCAATATTATTGGGAAGCTGAGGATTTTCGTTTAATAAGTATTGATTGCCAGCCCCAAATGATTGCGCCAGCTGTAGGCGTTCTGCATTTACATCGGCAACGTGTACCTCTTCTGCCCCATCAGCACTGCACATTGCCGCAGCTACTAGACCTAGTAAACCCACTCCGGAGATTAACACTTTTTTTCCTTTTAAACTTCCTGATAATCGTACCGCACCGGCAACCGTAGCAACTGCACAATTAATGGTAGCTGCCACCTTTAACGGAATTTCTTTACTGATTTTAAGTACCGTGGTACCATTTTTTAATACACAGTGAGTAGAAAGTCCGCCGTGAAGGGCATCAGTTTCTGTTATGGTAGCATGGCCATATTTAAAAAGCCCATCTGATTTTTGTGGCATGCCTGCCCTCGCCCTGTCCGAATCGGCATTGGAAGCAAATATGCTCCAGGTAACCCGGTCACCGATTTTGAGCTGATTTCCTAAATAATCTATTTGGGCATGCTCAGAATGAAAACCTACAATTTCGCCAACAATTTCGTGGCCCAGTACCGTGGGCACGGCTTCGGTTCGTAATCCACAGAAAGTATGCAGATCACTCCCACATATTGTTGTGTAAAGATTCTCGACAAGAATTTCACCAGGTTTCAATTCAGGAATAGCCGTTTTCATTTCTTCAAGGTGGTTTCCTGATCCATTGAAGGCAATGAGAGTTGCATTTTTCATATTTATTTATCTATTGATCAATTTGGTTATCGTGGCCTCACATTTTTGTGTGTATTGCCAAGAATTGGCAAATAAACGTTTTTAATGTTTAGCAAAAGTAAACAAATGTTAATGTAAATGTTAACAATTACTAAACATTTGTTTAGTAACTTTTCAGGTATTATATTTGGCCACTGAGTTTAAAAAATTAATTTACCTTAAAGATAAAAAGCACAATGCATACTGAAATTAAAATGGTCGTATTTGATATGGCTGGCACAACAATAAACGAAAATAACCTGGTATACAAAACTTTAATGAATGCTATAAACGCGGCTGGTTTTAATTACAGTCTCGATCAGGTACTCGCTGTAGCCGCCGGAAAAGAAAAAAGAGAAGCCATTAGGTCTGTATTAAGAACTTACGAAGGTAATTTTGAAGAAAGTGTTGTAGGAGACATTTATGATGAGTTTATCGGAAAATTAAAACTCGCTTACGAAAAGGAAGATATTTCAGGACAACCGGGTGCGATTGAACTTTTTAAAAAACTTCGTGAAAAAGAAATTATTTCAGTGCTGAATACAGGTTACGACCGATCTACTGCAACAGCTATTCTGGATAAAATCGGCTGGAAAGCAGGCGTTGATTTTGATACCTTGATTACAGCCTCAGATGTTAGCCAAAACAGACCTGAACCGGATATGATTTTATTGGCCATGAAACAACATGGAATAAATGATGGAAAACTTGTGGTTAAAGTTGGCGATTCGAATATTGATATAGAAGAAGGCCAAAATGCTGGCTGCGGATTAAGTATTGGCATTACCACAGGTGCACATACACAAGAACAATTGGAAGAAGCAAATCCAGATGCTGTGATTAACGAGCTAAAAGAAGTTCTAAGCATTATAACCGCAGCACCGGCAAACGCATAAGCGCTCAATTAAATACCCAATGATTAACATCAAAATGTTGGCGTGGAAACACGCCAGCATTTTTTTTTGCTTTTAATTATGTTTTTAGCGTAAATTATGTCGATTTACCTATTTTCTGGAAGCTTCTTATATAATTAAGGTAGCTACCATCAGCATAATGCATTGGCAACTACCATAAAAATGAATTTCAATTGTATCAAACTTATTTTTTTCCTACACCAATAATTTTTCTTTTGCGTATAACTGGTACAATCTCTTTGCCGACAAGCAACCCCGTTTCATCCTTAAAATTCAGTTCTTTTGGAGATGGGCCAACCCATTTGCTTTTTCTGCCTTCGATAATAATGCTTGCCGATGAGGGATCAATTGTTAAGGTAGTAAAAAGCGAATCCTGGTAAGGGCAGGTGCTGGCTATCCATTGATGGCTTTGATGAATTTCTTCAGAATAGCTATTGTGTTTGTATTTGCTGCCCACCCAAAAGTAAGAGGCTGAATTAATGTGAAGATAATTGACATTTTTAATCAACAACTGGCAATCGATATGGGTATGACCATTTATAGCCAATAGAATTTTATCAGCAGCCGAACTGAGTATTTCCTGTATTTCTTCGGCATTATCTACCGCTAAAGCACCTGCAAGCGGTTGGTGGCTTACAATAATAATGGGTTTATTGATCTCTTTTAATTGTTGTTGCAACCATTTTTTTTGCTCATCATTTATATATGATGGGTATCCTCCCTTATGTTTTGGCGATCCTTTATCATTCCCGTCCAGCACAATAAAACATACCCCATTAATTTCTTTTGTATAATACCTGGCTGGCATTTTGTAATAGCTGATGCACTGTGCTTTGGTATGGCCTGAATCTGTATCGTGATTGCCAATTACATGCAATGCCTCAGTGTGGGCACCATTAAAGCGATCTATCAGTTCCTTATTTTTTTCGTTTGGATAGGCAAAATCCCCCATTTGAAGAATCAGATCGGGATTAATATTTTTACAGTGGGTTAAAAAAGCATTTAACCGTTCGCTGCCGTTATGGATTACATCCTGATGTAAATCGGTAATTACACCAACTTTAATCGGTTTTGCTTTCGGCGAAAACATGGCAAGAGCAGTATCAGGAATTTGCAGAACAATCCCTGTGGCAAACATCCCGCTGATAAATTCTCTTCTGTTTAAGTTTTTCATTGCTAACAAGTTGAGGTATAACAGAAAACCGATAGCCTTTTGAAACTATCGGTTTTTTAATAGTTTATTACCAGCCTGGATTCTGTGGTTTCAGAGCAGGATTTATGGTTAATTGATTGGTTGGCAAAGGAGCTAGATAATCTCTACTGGTATTAAATCGATAACCGGATGTTAACGCTGTATTATTTTTGAACCATTCGATATATCCATTGGCATCTTCAGGATACTTTGCTAAAGTGGGTGCATCAATAGCTCCCGCAAACTGTGCTTTTTTTGCGCCTTTCGGTTTCCAGCCGACCAATAATTCGTCAGCGGCAGCCCATCTGTAAATGTCATCCCTTCTAAATCCTTCACAAGCTAACTCAACTCTTCGTTCTCGTCTTACTTCATTAATGGTTGAATTTAACATTGGAAAAATCCAGTTTGGATCTGTCACAATTGAAGCAATTATCAACTTGGGCATCCCTGCCCTTGCCCTCAATTTGTTAATGGTTAAATCTACGTCAGCTTGCGTAAGCGTACCCAGCTCAGCTTTTGCTTCGGCTAAAATTAATAAGGCCTCGGCATACCTGAATAAAATTAAGCCGGTAGTACCTACCTCGGCCACAACCTGCTGTGCATAATTTGCATTATGGCCTTTATACAACTGGTAGCCAGTAGTATTTGATTGCGTACCACCACCCAATAATGCAGGTGCAACAAAAACTACATTAGCCTGGCCGTTTGGAAGATTAGTGGAAATGAAATGCTGGCCATCATTTACATAAATGGTTTGCTGCAAACGTGGGTCTCTGTTTTTTGTTACATTAACCAGTGTATTATCTCCTTGATATAAAGAACTTTGAGATTTAGGCAAACCATCTATACAAAGGTAATCATCTACCAAATTCTTTGTAATACCACGGCCTGCTCCACCATTGCTATACCTATGCCAATTGTGTGAAATTACACCAACCTCATAACGGCGCCACAGCATTACCTCTCTACTTCCGGCATAATCAGTTTGGTTAAAAAGATTCCAATAATTTGTCGGGCTCACCACTGTATTATCTAAACTATATACATTTGAGTTAACTAACGCAGCAGCAACATCAGCAGCTTTTTGCAGATATTTTGATCCATCCGAACCTACAGCACCAAAGGCAGTGCCCGAGTGGTATTTTTCCCAAGTTCCTTCGTACAGAGCTATCCTGGATAAAAAAAGCATGGCTACTTCCTTATTTATCCGCGAAGTTTTTGCTGAGGTTTTAGTAGGCAGATAAATTATAGCCTTATCTAAATCATTAATAATGGAATCGACAACGATATTACGCGCTAACCTAGCGTTAAACAATGTTGGATCATCTAGTGATAAGATAGGTTTATTTATCCATGGCACTGCACCAAAGGTTCTCAATTTATCAAAATAAAACTGAGCCCTAAAAAATAATGCTTCGCCTACATAAGGTTTTACCAAATCAAACGATGCATTTACTTTTTGGTAATTTGCCATGAAATAATTGATGTTTTTTAATTGCGCCCAATCCCAGCCACCACCAGAAGCAGGTACCGTACGGTTACCATTAATGGTAGTATTTACCTGTTCGGCAATCATATTGTCACTACCCTGATCTGCATCATCTGTAAAATTACCTATCGGACCAAAACCTGTGTAGGAAGGAAAAACAGCATAAAAATTATTACAGTATAATTGTAAGTCGTTTGTAGTTTTCCAGTATTCAGCATCACTGATATTGGTTAGTGGTGCCTTATCTAAAAAATCTTTTTTACATGCTGATACTATTAGTACTGCACACAATGCCAATAGTAAATTTATATTTTTTAACAATCTCATATTATTATGATTTACCCGTAAAAATTAAAGTGTAAGATTTAAACCGAACGAATAAGTACGTTGCAATGGATAAATCTTCGCATCGCTGAGCGAAAGTTCAGGATCCATTGTTTTGATTAAATCGGTAAAGGTTGCCAGGTTTTCTACACTTACATACAACCTGGCTCTTTTTAAAAATACTTTTGAAGCGATATTAGCTGGCAAAGTATAACCTAACTGAACATTTTTAATACGCATGTAAGCGGCATTTTGCAGGTATCTTGTAGAGGTTTGGTAATTTTTATTTACCTCGTCGCTCATATAATATCTAGGAAAATAACCGGCTTGGTTGGTTTGCGACCATCTATCTGCATGTACAGTAAAAGGTGAACTCTGATATTCACTGCTCTGGATCCCCCAAAAATAATTGGAACCGATAAATACATCACGCTTTGCTATACCTTGTAAGAACAAACTAAAGTCGAATGATTTCCAACCCAGATCAATGGTTGCACCATATTGATATCTGGGTGTAGAATTACCAATAACACTTCTATCGCCCATATTATCAGCAGTATTTGGTCCGATTGTAATTTTGCCATCTCCATCTAAATCCTCATATTTAACATCACCAACCTGCCATCTTCCATTCCAAAATGCAGGAGTAGGAATAGCAGTACCAACATTGTCTGAAGTGTACAGGCCATTTGATGTATAACCATAAATATTGCCCATCACCTCTCCGGTATACCAATCACTGATCAACCTGTTTGGATTAGGGTATTCGGTTACTTTACCTTTATAATCGGCCAAAGTAGCTTTTATGCCATAAGAGAAATCGCCAATTTTATCAGCCCACTTAACAGAAATTTCAAACCCTTTGGTTTCGATAGCCGTATTATTTGCAGGCGGAACTGCAGCACCAAGTACTGTCGGCAGCGGCGCGCTTGGACCGGCAAAATCCTTTGCCTCACGTTTATACCATTCAAATGTAGTGCTTAATCTGTTGCGCAAAAATGAGGCATCGAAGCCTGCACCATAGGTTGTAGTGGTAACCCAGGTAAGATCGTTATTAACCAATGGCGGTGCAGAAACAGAAGCTTCTCTTGCCGTTCCAAAAAACCAAGACGTAGAGGTAGGTCGGGTAGTGCCCAAACTTGGATAAAAGGGATACCAGTTTGGCGTATTAACATCCAAAAACTGCTGATCGGCCTGACTACCATAATTCAGTCTCAATTTAAATGTGTTTACCACTTTTGAAATGGGTTTCCAGAAATTTTCTTTATCAATATTCCAACCTGCTGAAATACCTGGATAAAATTTCCACCTTACACCTTCTAAAAACCTTGAGGTACCATCGTAACGGCCATTAACTTCAAGCATGTATTTATCTTTGTAAGCATAACTAAACCTTCCAAAAACGCCTTCAACGGCTAACTGCCTTGCCGCATCACTTGCAGAAGCATTGGCACCATAAGTTAAGTTCAATGATGGAATGTTATCAGAATACAGATTGGTATTGGATCCGCTGGTAGTATTATAATTGGTTAACTCTTTAACATAACCAGCTGTTAATGCAATATTATGATCTCCCAAATTCTTTTCATAATTGGCAAATGCATTAACCACATGATGTATTGTACGTGTATTTGTTAAGGAGTAAGCGTTTGGCGTAGTTCCACTAATCGTACCCAGGTTATTACTCGGAAGTGTTGTATACAAGGTTTTTAAATGGGCCGATTGATTGGAAAAAATACCATCAAAAGTGTAGTTTGCTGTTATTTTTAAACCTTTTACAGGAGATATCCTAATCTCACCGGTAGTTACCACATCATTACGCTGGTCGATATTTCGGCCACCCTCTTCATGTAACAGAATATCATTAGCCTCGTTGTATTCGCCAGTAGGATTAAATAATGCGAGGTTTGGAAATTTGCGGGCAATTTGATGCATGTAATTACCACCCGTACGTGCCGAAACAGTATTTGGAGTATCATAATTTGATCTGGCTAAAGCTGTTCTCAAACTAAAACCCAACCAGTTATTTATTTCGTTATTAAAGTTTGCCCTGATGTTGTAACGTTTATAGTTATCATCGCCAAACTTATACATCCCATTTTTCTCATTGTATCCCAAACCTATGTAATAATCAGATGAATTACCACCGCCTGTAACCGATAGATTATGTTGTTGTGCACTCGAAACATCTTTAAAATATTCTTTAAACCAATCGTGGTTACCATTTGCTTCAAACCAACTACCCCACCAATCGGTTGTGGTTTTACTAGGCACAGTCTCAGTAGTGATGATGCCCGCCTGGTAATCTCTCATTCTTTTTAAAACCTCATCATTAAATGCCACCCCACGACCAGCATTTGCATAGGCTTCGTTATAGATATCAGCAAAATCTAAAGAATTCATCATTTTAGGCAAGTTGATTGGCGTGGCAAAAGCCAAATTGTTATTATAAGAGATAGAAGGTGGTCCTTGCTTTCCTTTCTTAGTTGTAATTAATAATACGCCGTATGGTGCACTTGATCCATAAATAGCTGCAGAAGCGGCGTCTTTTAAAATTGTAACACTTTCGATATCACTCGGGTTAATTGAGTTAATATCTCCACCCTGCACCCCATCAATTACCACAAGTGGTCCACCAGTTACGCCAAGCCCTGTAAAGCCCCTTACGTTAATATTCTGAGTGGCATTTGGCGCTCCACCTGCAGTGGTTGTTGTAATATTTAGACCGGGCATCTGTCCTTGCAAAACCTGACTTAAACGCGTAGCAGGCCTATCGTCCAAATCCTTAGCCGTTACCTGATCAATGGATCCGGTTAAATTAACCTTCTTTTTGGCCCCATATCCTACTACCACCATTTCATCAAGCATCTTACTACTCTCCTTTAAAACGATTGTCATATTTGTTTTTGTTACCCTTACCTCCTGGGTTACAGAACCTATGAAAGTAACAATTAGCACATCGCCTTCAATTGCATCTATCGAAAAACTACCCGATCCATCTGCACTAGTAATCCTATTGGTTCCTTTTACCTTTACAGTAGCACCTGGGATTGGCAGCCCTTTTTCATCAACCACTTTCCCTAATATTTTCTCCTTTGTTTGAAAAATATTATAAATACTAAGTTCTTTCCCTTTAATCAATACAGTTTTATCAGATATTTGATATTCTAGAGATTGATCCTTTAAGCAAATTTCCAATACTTCTTCAAGTGAAGCGTCTTTTACGTTTATGGTAACCGATTTGGCCAGTTTCAGTGCTTTTTTATTGTAAAAAAAATCATAGTTACTCTGGTTCCTGATCTCTTCAATAATTAGCGATAAAGGAGCATTAACCTTGTTGAGTGTTATCTTTTGCGCGAAAGTGCTCGCACTTACCTGCATTATGGTTATCATCAGAAACAGTGTAGTAATTTTCATCACCAGCAGAAATTTGTAAAAGGCATGGTAACTATCTCCATACCGATTATGTAAGTTTAAAATCATAAATTTGAATGTTGGGTTTTGGTTTAATTCTTCGTTAAATTTTTATTCCGATTGCTCGGAATGGGTAAACTCAACATCCGGCCGAAGGTGCTCGAACACCTTTGGCCATTTTTGGTTTACCTTGCCCGTTGTAGTTATTTGGTCACGATAATCCTCCTTCCTTCGATTTTAAAGTGTACATCACCATCAAACGCTATGATTTTCAGTAAGGAAGATATATTTTTAGAACGCGATACTTTGCCCGCGTAAACAATATTAGGATCTGGTTTGCACTGGTAAACTACTTCAACATCGTACCACCTGGCTACCTTTGTCATTATGGATTCGAGGTTCTCATCAAATTTAAAATAGCCGTTTTTCCATGCCACAACATCTTCAACATCCACATTGGCCGTTATTTTAATTTCTCCTGAACCTGTTTCTGCCTGTTCACCAGGAGTTAAAAGTTTAGTATTTTTCCCTTCCGAAACTTTTACTGAGCCTTGCAAAAGTGTTGTTTTAATCAGATTTTGATCTGTGTAAGCCATAATATTGAAATGCGTACCCAGTACTTCTACGATTTGCTTACCACAATGTACTTTAAATGGCATTTTAGCATTGTGTGCGACTTCAAAATAAGCTTCACCGCCTATTTCTACATTTCGTTCACCACCCGCAAAATGCAACGGATAAGTAATGCGCGATTGTGCATTTAACCATACTTTAGACTGATCTGGAAGTATCACCTGCCACTGCCCGCCTAGAGGAACTTCGATGGTATTAAATTCAGGTTTAAAAGCTTTATTTTCTGTATTTGCAATCGTTTCATAAATCAACTGCCCATTTGCAGTTTTAGAAATTTTAATACCATTCTGATTTGCAATTTCGCCGTTATTTAAACTTTCTAAACTGATTTTTTTGCCATTGGCAAGTATCAAAATTGCCTTATCCACTCCAGGAGCTACATCATTAAGTTTAACCAACTCTTTTTTTTCTGCTTTTATTTCGTTTAAACTAAAATATAACGTGGTCCCAAAGGCCAGCACCAAAGCCGCTGCAAGAGCAAATGTTTTGAATTTTTTGGATGGATAAAGTTTTCCAACAGGCACAGTTTCTTTCTGTATACTTTCTTCAATGCGAAGCAATATTTTCTGTTTGGTTTCCTGGAGTTCGTCCATCATGAAACCATCAGTATATCCAGCATTCGAAGTCTGATTTTCGTACCATAGCTCAATTTCTTGAATGTCGGCTGCTGTGGCCTGTCCGTTATTAAACTTGGCCATTAAATCAAGTAAATGTTTATTGAAAGCATTTTCATTCTTGCTCATATAGTGTATTCGAAGCAAAGAGGAAAAGGTTCTATCCTAAATTGAAATAAATCAATAAAAAATTATAAGAAACTGAATAACAGGAGAATAATTTAAAAAGATTATTTAGAAAAGAAAATCAGGCAGGCAATCGTTAAGAAAGTCTTGCTGCCCTTAAATTCTTCCCTAAGAAAAAGCATGGCTTTATGGAGGTGTTTTTTTACCGTACTGACCGAAATAGCCTCGCGATCGGCAATTTCCCGATGTGATAATTCTTCGAAGCGGAACATGATAAATACTTCACGGCATTTTTCGGGTAATTTTTTACAGGCTGTAAGGACAATTTGCTTAAACTCTTTAATTTCCAATTGGTTAGCGGGTGCAGTTGACAATAAATTCGTTTCGGCAATTATACCATCAATGTGCCTATAATGCAATTGCTGCACACGGTAAGCATCAATTACTTTAAATTTGAGAGCTGTTTTAAGATAAGCTTCTAAGGTAGATTTTGGATCAATTTCGCAACGGCGAAAATAAAGATTCACAAATAATTCTTGTACCACTTCTTCTGCATCTTCTCTCGAATGCAGACGTTGATAAGCGGCATTTAATAGTATTTCCCAATATCGATCATAAATTTCAGCAAATGCATTTTTACAGCCCATCCGTAGCTGGACAATCAAATCATTATCAGAAAGTTTATCGTGATTTTTCATTAGGGATTAAAATCTATCGATTTGAAAATGACCGGAATAATAGCTATTTGTTTATTGTTTAGCAAAACTAAACTTTGTTTATTAAAAACAAAATAATTCTTTGTTAAATTTTAGTTATTAATTAGCCGTAAACCTTTTCTTTCAAATAGAATAACACAAAATGCTAAGGTGAATTACAGCAATATGTAATGGAAAGGCCATTGTAACATTCAACAAGATCTGGATTTAATCAATTAATATATTGGAAAGCAGGCATATGGATTTGTACTCTAAACCCTACTGTAGAAATAACCGCTATCAAATAGCTAAGTAACGAATGAAAATCCATTAAACACCTCACAAATAGGCGTTTAAAAAATACAACATAAAAAAAAAGGGAAGATTTTTCAATCTTCCCTTTCAGTGCACTTGTAGGGATTCGAACCCCAAACCTTCTCATCCGTAGTGAGATGCTCTATCCAATTGAGCTACAAATGCGTTTCCGTATCGTTAACGGACTGCAAAGGTATAATTTGATATTTTAATTTCCAATTAAATTTTAAAAAAATATCAAAAAAACCTTTTACAGTTTATGCTTTATTCACCTAATACATCATTAATCGCTTTAAAATCAGGCAAATTATGCGCATCTTCTAAAACTTCAGCATAACTAATTTTTCCTTCTTCATCAATCACAAAAGCCGCTCTTTTTGAAACACCTTTCAATCCGAACACAAATTCATCATAAAAAGCACCGTAAGCTTTAGAAACTTCTTTATTAAAATCAGACAATAATGGGAACTGATAACTTTGTACCTCTTTAAATTTACCCAAAGAGAATGGCGAATCAACAGAAATACCAATTACCTGTGCATTTATTCCTTCATAATAACTGAAATTATCACGCATGGTGCACAATTGTTCGGTACATGTACCAGTAAAAGCCATAGGAAAAAAATGTATGATTACTTTTTTGCCTTTAAATGCAGAAAGTGATATCTCTGCTAAATCAGAACTGTATAATTTAAAATCAGGGGCTGTATCGCCAATTTGTAATGCCATGGGTAATTTGTTTAATTGTTTAAATTTATTAATTGGTTCAAATAATTCAATTGTCGTTAATGCATGTAGCCAAACCAATGAATTAATAATCTTTTTTCATCTGTCGATCTAAAATCGCGAGGCCCTCTTCAAAACTATGAGGATTATAACCCAGTTCTTTTATCGTTTTATCCAACACAAAACCTGTTTTAACCGGGCGTTTAGCCGTTTGGTTTAAACTTACCGAGCTTATTTCATTAATTAAAGATTGATCGAGCGCCCAATAATCGGCAACTTTCCGCACTAAACCTGCAATACTGATGTAATCTTTACCCGATACATGATAAATACCCTGTGCATTTTTCTCGACAGCCAGCAAACAGGCCTGGGCCAAATCTTCGGCCAAAGTAGGCATGCGCCATTGATCGTTTACCACATTTACAGGAGATAATTTTTCTAAAGCACCTTTAGCCCATAATACAATATTGCTCCGGCTCATATCATTCGTAATTCCGTAAACTAAGATTGTTCTCAATATGGCCCAGCTGGCCTTTGAATTTTTAAGCAGCTCTTCCGCCAGCACTTTCGATTCGCCATAATAACTTACCGGATTAACGGCATCTTCTTCCCTGTAAGGCCCGTCGGCACCATCAAAAACAAAATCGGTACTTAGATGGATCAGCTGAATATTTTTTTCTTCACAAATCGACAATAAAGTCTGAACAGCATCTACATTAAGCTGGTTACATAATTCTTTGTTGGCTTCGCAGGTGTCAACGTTGGTCATCGCCGCAGTATGGATAATCGCATCAGGCTGATATTTCTCAATAACTTTCCTCACCTCATCGCTCTTCAAAATATCCATTTCTGCATATTCATAGCCATCTTTTACAGGATATCGATTATCACCTTTGGATGTGGCCACCAATTTCAACCTACCTTCGGCCAATACTTTTTCGGTTATTTTCTGCCCCAAAAGGCCATTGCTCCCTGTTGTTAAAATGGTTTTCATATTGCTTATTTCAGCCTCTAAATTATCGATAAAAACCATGTTGAAAAAATTTATAATATATATTTAAAATTCAGTTAGAATAACTTAACTTTGCCAACCGAATTGGAGCCCCTTTAAACAGCTTTAATTCATTGACTGTAATAAATTTACTCACAACAGATATGCCTAACTTAGGAAAAATAGCACAAATTATCGGCCCAGTGGTTGACGTTAGCTTTGCTGATGATGCCCATCTACCTAAAATTTTTGATGCGTTAGAAATAACGAAAGAAAATGGACAAAAAATTGTTTTAGAAGTTCAACAGCACTTAGGTGAAGACCGTGTACGTGCAATTTCGATGGACTCTACTGACGGTTTAGTTCGTGGTATGAAAGTAGTTGATACTGGCGCTGCAATTAAAATGCCAGTTGGCGACCAGATTAAAGGTCGTTTATTTAATGTAGTTGGTGAAGCGATTGATGGTATCAATGCAGTTGATAAAACTGATGGTCGTCCGATCCATGCCACTCCTCCTAAGTTCGAAGATTTATCTACTGAAACTGAAGTACTTTTTACAGGTATTAAAGTAATCGATTTATTAGAGCCTTACGCTAAAGGTGGTAAAATTGGTTTGTTCGGTGGTGCTGGTGTGGGTAAAACAGTATTAATTATGGAGTTGGTAAACAACATCGCTAAAGCTTATGCTGGTTTATCAGTATTCGCAGGTGTTGGTGAGCGTACTCGTGAGGGTAACGATTTACTTCGTGAGTTTATCGAATCAGGTGTAATCAACTATGGCGACGAATTCTTACACTCAATGGAAAAAGGTGGATGGGATTTGAAAGCTGTTGATACTGAAAAATTAAAAGAATCAAAAGCAACCTTGGTTTTCGGACAAATGAACGAGCCTCCTGGTGCACGTGCTCGTGTGGCTTTATCAGGATTAACAGTTGCAGAATATTTCCGTGATGGTGATGGAGAAGGCGCTGGAAAAGACATCCTTTTCTTCGTTGATAATATCTTCCGTTTTACCCAGGCAGGTTCTGAAGTATCGGCTTTATTAGGTCGTATGCCTTCAGCAGTAGGTTACCAACCAACATTGGCAACTGAAATGGGTTTAATGCAAGAGCGTATCACATCAACAAAACGTGGATCAATTACATCAGTACAAGCGGTATATGTACCTGCGGATGATTTAACTGACCCGGCTCCGGCAACAACTTTTGCCCACTTAGATGCTACTACAGTACTTTCACGTAAAATTGCTGAGCTAGGTATCTATCCTGCGGTAGATCCATTGGATTCTACTTCACGTATCCTTTCTCCGGCTGTTTTGGGTGATGAGCATTATAATACTGCACAACGTGTTAAAGAAACTTTACAACGTTATAAAGAATTACAGGATATCATCGCGATCTTAGGTATGGACGAATTATCTGAAGAAGATAAGTTGGTAGTATCAAGAGCACGTCGTGTTCAACGTTTCTTATCTCAACCTTTCCACGTAGCTGAGCAATTTACAGGCTTAAAAGGTGTATTGGTTGACATTAAAGATACCATCAAAGGATTTAACATGATCATGGATGGTGAAGTTGATGAGTACCCTGAAGCTGCATTTAACTTAGTTGGTAGCATTGAAGATGCAATCGAAAAAGGTAAAAAATTATTAGCAGAAGCAAACTAAGAAAGACGTGAGACACTAGATATGAGATATGAGAGAGACTTGGTCTCAAATCTTGTATCTCAAATCTCAAATCTATTCAAAATGAATTTAGAAATATTAACTCCAGATAAAAAAGTTTTCGAAGGTGAAGTAACAGCAGTTACGGTTCCTGGTACTTTAGGTTCTTTCCAGATTTTAAAAGACCACGCCCCTATCATCTCTACTTTAGAAGATGGAGAAGTTATTATAAAAGCAAACAAAGCTGACGAGCAACGCTTTTTTATTAAAGGCGGTGTGGTTGAAGCTATCCACAACAAAATTGTGGTATTAGCTGAAGGTATTGCTTAAGCAAAATAATTAACTCATTTAAAAAGCCTCCCGATTTAAAAAATCCGGGAGGCTTTTTTTATATAGGCTAACCAAATGCCTTATTTGGAAACCAGAATTAAAGCAAAAACATAATCAACTAAAATTGTTGATATATACTTAAATTTTCATCCGGATTTCAATTTCACATACAGCCAAAATTTTCAACTTTTAGCGCACTATACAGGGATTTAAGCAGAAAAATAGAAAATTTATAATGCAAGCATAATAAACATACCGTATACCGTTTTGATATTTGGTATAAGGCTATCGGCATTAAATAACTATTCGGACTCCAAATAAGAATAATATTCTGATAATACCTAATTACAAAGAATTATGTATTGATTTCACTTTTTTCTGATTTCTCTTGCATATTAATGAACCAAAAACTAAATTGGTTTTTGTAAACAATAAGGTAATAATGATCATTCAAAACAACATAGTTTCTAGTTATACTACTGCTAAAGCAGCGGGTAATGTAGTGTTGTTACCTGTCATTTTACTTAACCTGCTACTCCTAAATATTTTAGCAGAAATGAAAACGGGCAGCTTATAAATAGATTTTAAAAAACTAATATACTTAAAGCGTCCCGATACAAACGGGACGCTTTTTTTAAATAACAAAACACAGTATTATGAACCGGCCACGATTATTAAACCAAAAAGCACAATTGCAAGGCTTATTTAATCATGGTAAGATCCATCTGACTGATGACAAAATAATAAGATAACAGATGAAATACTACAATTCTAATACGATTATTTACCTTGATGGTGCTTTCGAAAAGGCTGTAAATAGCAGTACAGATCTTTACGGGCAGTCGCTACATTACGGCTATGCTGCTTTTGAGGGTATTAGAGCCTATAAAACACATAATGGCAACCGGATTTTCAAAGCTGCAGCACATTTCGACCGATTAGAGCGTTCGTGCCAGCTGGCAAACATTCCTTTTCCATGGAATAAACAGGAATTAATTGCTGCAACCTATAAATTGCTTCAATTAAACAAGTTAAAAGATGCTTACATCCGTCCGCTGGTATTTTGCCACCCAAATATGAAATTAAACGGGCCTAGTGGAGTTTCGATCATGATTTGTGCCTGGGAATGGGATGCTTACTCTGGCAATAAATTATTGAAGTTAACAGTTTCTGATTACGAAAGGCCAAATCCAAAATCAACTCCAATGGAAGCAAAGTTGAGTGGAAATTATGTTAATTCAATCCTCGCTACCACTGCTGCCAACATTAAAGGTTACGATGAAGCACTCCTTTTAGATATGCATGGTTTTGTTGCCGAAGCATCGGGAGCAAATATTTTTCTCGAAAAAGATGGAAAACTTTATACCCCGTCAGCAGGAAATATTTTACCTGGCATTACACGTGCAACCGTAAAAGAACTTTGTACCGTGCTTGATATTGAATGTATTGAGAAAAAATTAACGGTAGAAGATCTTAAAAATGCAGATAGTGCTTTCTTATGTGGTACCGCTACTGAAATTGCAGGCATTGCCTCGATTGATGACATTGTTTATCGCCCATTATGGAGAGAATCTATCGGTTATACCATACAACGCGCTTATAAAAACCTGGTATTGGAAAAAGTAAATTACGAAGTGATTATATAGCGAGAAGCTACTGGCTGATGGTTAAATAGTTCATAGTTGATGGCATATTAAGCTATGAGCCATCGACTAAAAAACCATCAACCAAAAATAAACTTAAATAATAAAAAGCATCTAAAAAGCAAATGACTGAAGAGATCAATCAACATTATCCAAAAGCTTACCAGCAAATCAGTGATGCAACAAAAGCATCAGGATTTGGTATGGCTTCTGATGTGTTGACATGCGCTTTGCTCAGAACACTTGCTGCCACTAAACCATCAGGCAAATTTTTAGAACTTGGAACCGGAACAGGTTTATCCACATCATGGATATTGGATGGTTTGGATCGGCAAAGTACACTTACTTCAATCGATAACGACGCAAAATTTTTAGCCATCGCTGAAACCTTTTTAGGTGATGACACACGCTTAACCTTGGTGGATACGGACGGTGCCGAATGGATTGAAAATAATAAAGACAAAAAATTCGATTACATTTTTGCCGATACCTGGCATGGTAAATACCTGCTTTTAGATGAAGCTTTATCCATGCTGAACACCGGCGGATTTTATATTATTGATGATATGCTACCTCAACAAAACTGGCCTGAAGGGCATCAGGAAAAAGCAGTTAAGTTGATTAAAGATTTAGAATCCAGAGATGATTTGCTTTTAACAAAGCAGGTTTGGGCAACCGGGATTGTAATCGGAGTAAAAAAATAGAGAAATACTTAAAATAGTTCTTTGCATCTTTTAAATAGTTAGTATGTTTGTGATTCATCGAAAACATGAATATAAACACAAACATTATTAGCAACTTAATTATTGTCATTTCTCAAAAAAGAGGTGGAAACCGTTGCGTATAATATAAAAAATATACATACCGAAACCGCCTCCGAAACGAGGCGGTTTTTTTTTGCCTCAAATTAACAACTAACAGAACCAGAATATACATTTTAAACAATGAGCGAATTAAACAAGTACAGTAAAACATTTACACAAGACCCTACACAACCGGCAGCACAAGCTATGCTTTACGGAATCGGATTAACTGATGCTGATATGGCTAAAGCGCAGGTCGGTATTGCGAGTATGGGTTACGATGGTAACACCTGCAATATGCACCTGAATGATCTTGCAAAAGATGTCAAAAAAGGGGTCTGGAACAATGATTTAGTGGGCTTGGTTTTTAATACCATTGGCGTAAGTGATGGCATGAGCAACGGTACTGATGGTATGCGTTACTCATTGGTAAGCCGTGATGTAATTGCGGATAGCATTGAAACCATTTGCGGAGGCCAATATTATGATGGTGTTATCGCAATACCAGGATGCGATAAAAATATGCCCGGAGCCATTATGGCCATGGCACGCTTAGATCGCCCTTCGATTATGGTTTATGGTGGTACAATTGCCCCAGGCCATTACAAAGGTGAAGAATTGAACATCGTTTCTGCCTTCGAAGCTTTAGGACAAAAAATATGTGGCAATCTTTCTGAAGAAGATTTTCAAGGCATTATAAAACATACCTGCCCTGGTGCTGGTGCCTGCGGTGGCATGTATACTGCAAACACTATGGCAGCAGCCATCGAGGCCTTAGGTATGAGTTTGCCCTATTCTTCCTCTAACCCTGCAGTAAGCGAAGAAAAAAAACAGGAATGTTTGGATGCAGGTCAATACATTAGGGTTTTATTGGAAAAAGATATCAAACCATCTGATATCATGACCAGGAAAGCATTTGAAAATGCAATCCGATCAATTATTATTTTAGGTGGCAGTACAAACGCGGTATTACACTTTATCGCTATCGGTAAGGCCATTGGTGTAGAGGTTACTCAGGATGATTTCCAACGCATGAGTGATGAAACACCGGTTTTAGCTGATTTTAAACCAAGTGGAAAATTTTTAATGCAGGATTTGCATCAATATGGAGGTATCCCGGCGGTATTGAAATATTTATTAAATGAAGGTTTATTACATGGTGATTGCTTAACTGTTACCGGAAAAACCATGGCCGAAAATTTAGCTGATGTAAAATCGGTTATGGATTACGACCAAAAAATTATTCAGAAATTAAGTGAACCAATTAAAGCAACAGGGCATTTACAGATTCTTTATGGAAACCTTGCTGAAAAAGGCTCTGTTGCAAAAATCAGCGGAAAAGAAGGTGAAAAATTTGAAGGCCCTGCACGGGTATTCGATGGTGAGCATGATTTAATTGCAGGAATTTCAAGCGGACGCGTTCAACCCGGAGATGTGATTGTAATTAAAAACTCAGGCCCTGTTGGCGCACCAGGTATGCCAGAGATGTTAAAACCAACCTCAGCAATTATTGGTGCTGGTTTAGGCAAATCTGTAGCTTTAATTACTGATGGCCGTTTCTCTGGTGGTACACACGGTTTCGTAGTTGGTCATATTACTCCCGAATCTTACAAAGGAGGCCTTATTGGCTTGGTAGAAGATGAAGATAGAATCTTGATCGACGCAGTAAATAATATTATCCACCTAGAAGTAAGTGATGAAGTAATTGCTGAACGTAGAAGAAATTATGTGCAGCCTCCATTAAAAGTAACAAAAGGTGTTTTATATAAATATGCTAAAACAGTTTCAGATGCAGCTAGTGGTTGCGTAACTGACGAAGACTAAAAATCAAAAAAATCATCCCTGGATTAATTGATTACTAAAAGAAAAGGTTATGCAAATAATTAAAAGTATTCAGAATAGGATTTATGACATCCGGGGAGAAAGAGTAATACTTGATTTTGATCTGGCATCGCTTTATGAAGTTGAAACGAAGGTACTGAATCAGGCGGTGAAACGTAACTTAAAGCGTTTTCCAGAAGATTTTATGTTTCAGTTAACTTCTGCTGAGTTTGAAGAGATAAAACTTCAGATTGATGCAAGTAATCAGGGTACATTATCACAAATTGTGATAACAGGTAGCCCCAACTTGAAGTCACAAATTGTGACTTCAAGTTGGGGAGGTACTCGAAAATTGCCTTATGCCTTTACAGAGCAAGGTGTTGCCATGTTGAGTGGCGTTTTGAAGAGTGACAAGGCAATTAACATGAACATTGCCATTATGAGAGCCTTTGTTGATGTTCGGAAAATTTTGCTAAAGCAAAACAACCTTAACGAACAGCTAACAGAAATTAAAGAGCGCATTGGCGAACATGATGTTCAGCTTAACGAACTTTACGATGCAATGGAAAACTTAATAGACGAAAAAATCGCTCAATTGAAGTGGAACGACAGAGAAAGAATTGGGTTTAAAATTAAAAAATAATAGAACCGCAAAAACATAACTATGGAAACTGCACAAGATACAATACAACAAAGCGAGGCGAAAGCAGAAACCTCAAAAACCTTATTTAAAGGAACAGGGTCGCAGGTTTTGTTGAATGGATTAATTGAAGAAGGTGTTACCACCATTTTTGGTTATCCGGGTGGAGCAATCATGCCAATTTATGATGCTCTTTATGATTATGCCGATAAATTAGAACACATATTGGTTCGCCATGAGCAAGGAGGTATCCACGCGGCTCAGGGTTTTGCAAGAGCAAGTGGCGAAGTTGGTGTTGTTTTCGCAACCAGCGGACCAGGCGCAACAAACCTGGTTACTGGTTTGGCCGATGCTCAGATAGACAGTACACCATTGGTTTGCATCACCGGACAGGTTTTTGCTCATTTATTGGGTACTGATGCATTTCAGGAAACCGATGTGATAAATATAACCACTCCGGTTACCAAATGGAATTACCAGGTTACTGATGCCAAAGAAATTCAGGAAGTATTGGCAAAAGCCTTTTACATCGCTAAAAGTGGCAGACCAGGCCCGGTATTAATCGATATTACTAAAAATGCACAATTACAGTTAGAAGAATTTCCTGAATATGTAAAGTGTAACCACATTCGCAGTTATCGTCCTAAACCTAAAGTTAGGATTGAATATATTGAGCAAGCAGCCGAATTAATCAACTCAGCCAAAAAACCATTCGTTTTATTTGGTCAAGGTGTGGTTTTAGGTAAAGCCGAAGAAGAATTTAAAGCATTTATTGAAAAAGCTGGTATTCCTGCCGCATGGACAATCATGGGCGAAGGTGCCATTCCAACTGCACACCCACTCAATGTAGGAATGTTGGGGATGCATGGAAATTACGGACCAAATGTATTAACCAATGAATGTGATGTTATAATTGCCATCGGTATGCGTTTTGATGACCGTGTAACTGGTCGATTGGATAAATATGCCAAGCAAGCCAAAGTAATCCATTTAGATATCGATCCTGCCGAAATTGACAAGAATGTTAAAGCAGAAGTGGGCGTTTGGGGCGACTGTAAAGAAACTTTACCCCTACTAACCAACCTGGTTAACGAAAATAAACACGAAGATTGGTTAGCCAAGTTCAGAGATTATAATCAACAGGAAATAGATCAGGTAATTACGCCAGAACTTTACCCTTCGGGTGATGAAATGACCATGGGCGAAGTTTTGCGCAACATTAACGAAATTTGTGGTGGTGATGCCATAATCGTTACCGATGTAGGTCAGCACCAAATGGTAGCGTGCCGTTACGCTAAATTTAACAATACCCGCAGCAACATTACATCTGGAGGTTTAGGCACAATGGGCTTTGGTTTACCGGCCGCAATTGGAGCCAAATACGGCGCACCTGATAAAACTGTTATAGCCATTATCGGTGATGGTGGTTTCCAAATGACTCCTCAGGAATTGGGTACCATTATGCAGTTTGGCGCAGCAGTGAAAATTCTGATCTTGAACAACCGCTTTTTGGGTATGGTGCGTCAATGGCAACAGTTATTCCATGATAAACGCTATTCCTTCGTAAATATCACCAGTCCTGATTTTGTGGCTTTGGCTAAATCATATTATATCGAAGCAAACAAAGTTGATGAACGTGCAAACTTAAGACAAGCATTAGAAACGATGATTAACCATGAAGGTTCTTATTTATTAGAAGTAATGGTTGGAAGAGAAAATAATGTTTTTCCAATGGTTCCGCAAGGGATGAGTGTAAGCGAAATCAGGTTGAAGTAAGCTGAAAGATTAAAGCGAAAATAGCATAAACAAAACCTTCGTGGCCTTTGTGCCTTGGTGGTAAAAATTTTGGACATGAGTACTGAAGATACATTAAAACACACAATAGATCAAACCGATATCGACGGAAAGCAGGAATACACCATTACGGTATATGCCGAAAACCGCATTGGTTTATTAAACAGGATTGCGATTATTTTCTCTAAAAGAAAAATCAATATCGAAAGTTTGAACAGTTCCGCATCAGAAATTGAAGGGATACACCGTTTCAACATCGTCATCCATGAAGGTTACGAAGTAGTAAGAAAGCTGGCCCGTCAGATAGAAAAACAGATTGAAGTATTGAAAGTTTATTTCAACACGAACGAAGAAATTATATGGCAGGAACTGGCCCTCTATAAGGTTTCTACAGATGAAATTGCTGAAAAAGTAACTGTTGAGCGTTTATTAAGGCAATATGGTGCCAGTGCGGTAGTGATCCGTAAAGATTATACTGTTTTTGCAGTAACCGGCCACCGTGAAGAAACTGATGCTTTGGTAAAAGCTTTAGAACCTTATGAATTAATTGAATTTGTAAGATCTGCAAGGGTAGCCATTATTAAAGATAGCGCAGGTTTCCACGAAAAATTAAAAGAATTTGAAGCCTTCGAACCTGGTGAAGAATTAGTAGAAAATGAGTTTTTAGAAAAAGGCGGCAAAATTTTCACCATGTAAGGCGAAAACAGACTGTTATTGCCTGAAGAAACGACAAAATGAATCTTTTTGAATGTAAATCTTCAAGATTAAATCAAATAGATAGATAACTTATCCTTAATAAACCAGGCAACGACAAAAATTAAAAGAGAATGAACGAAGTATTTGATTTTATAATAAACTCACGCAAGGCCTTTATTCAATTGATTGATGGCTTAACCAATGAAGAACTGAATAAAATTCCGGATGGCTTCAATAATAACATCATCTGGAATTTCGGGCACATTGTTGTAAGTACTCAAACCCTTTGTTACGTGCGTACAGGTATATTGGAAGATGCAGCTTCCGTAAGATTCAACGAGTATTATAAAAAAGATACCAAGCCAACTTATACCGTAACCGAAGAAGAAGTAGCAGAATTGAAAGGCATAGCCTTATCAAGCATTGAAAAAATAAAAGCAGATTATGCAGCAGGAAAATTCAGCAGCATTACTCCTTTTACAACAGCAACCTATGGTGTACAATTGAATAGCATAGAAGAAGTTCTGATTACCACTGTTGGCCACGATAATGTACATCAGGGCTATGCATGGGCATTAAAAAAAATACTATAAGTGATGAAAGATGTGAAACTGATAATAAAAAAATCAGTGTAATCACGGCATCCTTGAAATCAAACCGAAGAAAAAAGAATATATAACCCGATAATTAAATAGAAATTAACCAATAAAAAAATGGCAAATTATTTTAACACACTACCTCTTAGAGAAAAATTAAACCAATTAGGTGTTTGCGACTTCATGGACAGCTCGGAATTTTTAGATGGCGTTAGCGCATTAAAAGGCAAGAAACTGGTAATTGTAGGTTGTGGCGCTCAAGGCTTAAACCAAGGTTTAAATTTAAGAGATAGTGGTTTAGATGTAAGCTACACTTTACGTAAGGAAGCAATAGAAGGCAAACGCGATTCGTGGAAAAATGCAACTGAAAACAATTTCACAGTTGGTACTTACGAAGAATTAATTCCGAATGCAGATGTGGTGATTAACCTAACGCCAGATAAACAACATACTGCTGTAGTAAATGCCATTATGCCTTTAATGAAAGAAGGTGCCACTTTATTATATTCTCACGGTTTTAATATTGTGGAAGAAGGCATGCAGATCCGCAAAGATTTAACCGTTATCATGGTTGCGCCTAAATGCCCTGGTAGCGAGGTTAGAGCAGAATATGTACGTGGTTTTGGTGTTCCGACATTAATTGCAGTTCACCCTGAAAACGACCCACAAGGTAAAGGATTGGCACAAGCAAAAGCATATTGCGCAGGTACAGGTGGCCATAGAGCTGGTGTATTAAAATCATCATTCGTAGCTGAGGTAAAATCAGATTTAATGGGTGAGCAAACTATCCTTTGTGGTTTATTGCAAACAGGATCAATCCTATCTTTCGATAAAATGGTAGAAAAAGGAATTGATGCAGGTTACGCTTCTAAATTGGTTCAATATGGTGTTGAAGTGATTACCGAAGCCTTAAAACAAGGTGGTATTACAGCCATGATGGATAGATTGAGCAATGTTGCTAAAATCAAAGCTTTCGAAATTTCAGAAGAATTGAAAGACATCATGCGTCCATTGTTCCAAAAACACCAGGATGATATTATGAGTGGCGAATTTAGTCGCACCATGATGGAAGATTGGGCAAATGGAGATACAAATTTATTAAAATGGAGAGCTGAAACAGGCGAAACTGCATTCGAAAAAACGCCGGCTGGCGATGTTAAAATCGGTGAGCAGGAATATTTTGATAACTATACATTAATGGTTGCTTTTGTACGCGCCGGTGTTGAATTGGCCTTCGAAACAATGGTACAGGCAGGTATTAAACCAGAATCTGCTTATTACGAATCGTTACACGAAACACCACTTATCGCAAACACCATTGCACGTAAAAAACTGTTCGAAATGAACCGCGTAATTTCTGATACTGCTGAATATGGTTGTTACCTGTTCGATCAGGCTTGTAAACCACTTTTAGGCGATTTTATGAAAAAAGTAGATACCGATTTAGTAGGTAAAAACTTTAATGAAGGCAAAGATGGAGCTGTTGATAACAGAAAATTAATCGACATCAACGAGGCTATCCGTTCTCACGAAGTAGAGCAAATTGGCGCAACCCTGCGTAAAGCAATGACGGCAATGAAAGCGATTAAAACAGCATAACCTCACCCCTAAATCCCCTCTCCTAAAAGAGAGGGGACTTTGGACAGGTCTTATAAAAATAAATAATTACAAACTTAAATTCCCCCTTTAGGGGGCTAGGGGGTAAAATGTCAAAAACATTAGTAGAAAAAATTTGGGATGCTCACGTTGTAAAAAGTGAAGAAGGATTTCCTGATATTTTATACATTGATACACACTTAATACACGAGGTAACCTCTCCACAGGCATTTGATGGCTTGCGCAAAAGAGGTTTACCTGTTTTCAGACCAAAGCAAACTGTAGCCACTGCTGATCATAACGTGCCTACGTTAAATCAATTGCTGCCCATTAAAGAAGAGCTTTCGCGTTATCAGGTAGATATGCTTACCAAAAACTGTGCAGAATTCGGAATAGAATTATATGGTTTAGGGCATCCATTTCAAGGCATTGTACATGTTATCGGCCCTGAATTGGGCATTACATTACCGGGTAAAACAATGGTTTGCGGCGATAGCCACACCTCAACTCATGGTGCTTTTGGTGCCATTGCATTTGGTATCGGTACTTCTCAGGTTGAGCAGGTTTTCGCAACACAATGTTTGTTGCAGTCTAAACCTAAAACCATGAAAATTGAAGTTAATGGCGAACTTGGAACAGGCGTTGGTGCGAAAGACATTATATTATACATTATCGCAAAAATTTCTGCCGCTGGTGGTACAGGTTATTTTATCGAATATGCAGGTTCGGCAATTGAAGCTTTAAGTATGGAAGCCCGGATGACGATTTGTAACATGAGTATCGAAATGGGTGCACGTGGTGGATTAATTGCACCAGATCAAACCACTTTCGATTACATTAAAGGAAGAGAATTTGCTCCCGCAGGCGAAGAGTGGGATAAGGCATTGGCTTATTGGAAAACATTATATAGCGATGCTGACGCTAAGTTCGACAGCGTTTTAACATTCGATGCCGCAGATATTGCACCAATGATTACTTATGGTACAAACCCTGGCATGGGAATGGGCATTCAGGAACATATTCCGGCCACTGGCGCACAACCGGAAAAAGAAAAACTCTCGTACCAGAAAGCTTTGGATTACATGGGTTTTGACGATGATTCTTCATTAATAGGGAAACCTGTTGATTATGTTTTTATTGGAAGTTGCACCAACTCACGAATTGAAGATTTACGCGAAGTTGCTGATTTTGTTAAAGATAAACGCAAAGCAGATAATGTTACCGTTTGGATTGTTCCAGGTTCGAAACAAGTAGAACAACAAGCTAAAAACGAAGGTTTGGACAAAATTTTCGAAGCTGCTGGTTTTCAATTACGCGAACCAGGCTGTAGTGCTTGCTTGGGCATGAACGAAGACAAAATCCCGGCTGGTAAATATTGTGTATCAACTTCGAACAGAAACTTTGAAGGCAGACAAGGGCAAAATGCACGTACGCTATTGGCCAGTCCACTAACAGCAGCAGCAGCAGCCGTAACGGGAAGAATAACCGACGTAAGGGAATTTTTGGAGAAAGCTTAACCCCTAAATCCCCTAGAGGGACTTAACAAGATGAATAATAATACTACCAGCACTCAATCAAAAGCCCCTTTAAGGGGGTTGGGGGTTCTAGAAGTTGCCATATTAAATGTAAAAGCCGGTTTATCGGCTGATTTTGAAATAGCTTTTAGCGAAGCACAAAAAATCATTTCCTCGATGGAAGGTTACATTTCGCATCAGCTTCAGAAATGTGTAGAGGTAGAAAACAAATATATCCTGTTGGTAAACTGGGAAACACTGGAGGCACATACCGAAGGTTTCAGAGGATCAACAGAATACCAGGAATGGAAAAAGTTATTGCACCACTTTTATGATCCTTTCCCAACAGTTGAACACTTTACCAGGGTAGAAGGCTAAAGGTTTATAGTAAATATTAAATCAATGAAAATCACCTTAATTGGTGAAATCATTTAATCTGTGTAATCATCATTAATAATGAAAAAATTCACAAAGTTAACATCGGCAGTAGTGCCATTAAATATAGAGAACATCGATACCGATCAGATCATCCCTGCAAGGTTTCTAAAAGCAACCACCCGCGAAGGCTTCGGAGAAAACTTGTTCCGCGATTGGCGTTATGAAAACGATAACCAGCCCAAAGCTGATTTCGTGATGAACAACCCAACCTATAGCGGTCAGGTTTTAGTGGCAGGAAAAAACTTTGGTTGTGGCAGTAGCCGTGAGCATGCCGCATGGGCTATTCAAGATGCTGGTTTTGATGCCGTAATCAGCAGCTTTTTTGCAGATATTTTTAAGGGTAATGCCTTAAATAATGGTTTATTGCCCATTCAAGTGAGCGAAGAATTCTTATCGCAGATTTTCCAGGCGGTTGATCAAAATCCAAAATCAGCATTAGAAGTTGATTTAGAAAACCAAACCGTTACCATTATCGAAACCAGCGCTACTGAATCATTCGAGATCAATCCTTACAAAAAATCATGCTTGATTAACGGTTATGATGATATCGATTTCATCTTAAATCAAAAACAATTAATTAAAGAATTCGAACAAGCAAGATAATGTTTAAGCCATTCGTTCACATACAGCATTTAAATTTAAGTTACCACAACAAGGTGGTGCTAAAGGATTTGTATTGGGAAATGAATATTACCGAAAACTATGTAATTGGCGGTAAAAGCGGAACAGGAAAAACTTCATTAGCCAAAGCAATTGCAGGTTTAATATCAGCACAGGGAAGTATTGAGATTGATTTTGATGCTTTGAGTAAGCTTCCAAAAGAAGTGCTTTATGTAGATAGCTGGTATCAGTTTAAAAACCTCGAAGGAGTTGCCAATTTTTATTACCAACAACGTTATACCAGTCAGCAGGCTAAAGAAACATTAACCGTTCATGCAGAATTGGTTGGTTATGGTAAAGAAAAAGGCTTACACTTCGATCAGGTTGAACCAATTTTAGAAGCCTTAGGCTTTGCAACATTTGCCAGTTCGCAATTGATCGAATTATCAAGCGGAGAGCATAAAAAACTGCAACTCGTTAAAGCCTTATGGTTAAAACCGCAATTGTTGATCATCGATCAGCCTTATACCGGTTTAGATGCAGCTTCGCGCAAAAATCTGAACATTTTACTAGATCATATTGCAGAAGAAGGTGTTCAATTGATTTTAATTTGCAACGATATTGAATTACCAAACTGTATAACATCTTTAGCCGAAATAAGAGATGGGAAATTAGTTAAAGTAGATGCTTTAGAAAGTTTAGCTTATGAAATCCATTTAAGAGAGATTCCACAATTCTTAAAAGAATCGCCTGTTTACAGCTCCCAAAATATTGTAAAAATGGTTAATGTAAACATCAGCTATGGCGAGAAACAGGTACTAAAAAATATCAACTGGGAAGTTAAGGCAGGAGAAAAATGGCTTTTACAAGGCCATAACGGTTCAGGAAAATCCACTTTGTTGAGTTTAGTAAATGGCGATCATCCACAATCTTATGCCAACGAACTTTATTTATTTGGCAACAGAAGAGGAAGCGGTGAAAGCATTTGGGATATTAAACAACATATTGGCTTAATTTCGCCAGAGTTTCACTGGTATTTTGATGCCTCTGCAACTGTATGGCAAAGTATTGCCTCAGGTTTTTATGATACCGTAGGTTTGTTTCAGCAGTTGCCATATACCAAAAGCAGCCAGGTTGATGAACTGGCAGCATATTTTGGCCTTACCGAAAACAAAAATGAATTATTAACCGCACTTCCTCTCGGCAAACAGCGATTGGTACTTTTAGCGCGGACGATTATAAAAAATCCGGAACTATTAATTCTGGATGAACCTTGCCAGGGTTTAGACCAACAGCAAACACAACATTTTAACCAGTTGGTTGATGAATTGTGCAGCAATGGAATGACCTTAATTTATGTTGGCCACTTTGAATCGCAGCTGCCAACCTGCATTGAAAAAAGAATATTGTTAGAAAAAGGCGAAGTAAAAGTCGTCGAAAGTTTAAACACAGAAATATTAAGCTGATGCAAGCTTAGCCACGGAAACACGGTGAACACGGAAACAAAATTTTCTGTGATTTATATGCTTCCGTGGCAACCAATAAGCAATTGCAAAGCAAAAGAGGAGTAAACAATGAAGAAGAACATTTTAGTAATACCTGGAGATGGTATCGGACCCGAAGTTACCACTTGGGGAAAAGCAGCATTAGAAAAAATTGGCGAAATTTTCGGACATGAATTTACGTTCGAAGAAGCTTTAATGGGCCATGCGGCTATTGAAGTTACAGGCGAGCCTTTACCTGATGAAACTTTGGAAAAAGCAAGACAAAGTGATGCAATCCTTTTTGGTGCAATTGGCCATGCCAAATACGATAATGACCCAAGTTTAAAAGTTAGACCGGAACAAGGTTTATTAAAAATCCGTAAAGAACTTGGTTTATTTGCCAATCTCCGCCCGATATTACTATTTGATGAACTTCTTCAGGCATCAAGCATAAAACCAGAAATTTTAAGAGGCACCGATATTTTATTCTTCCGCGAATTAACCGGAGATGTATATTTCGGCGAAAAAACACGCTCAGAAGATCGCAATACTGCTTCAGATCTAATGATTTATCACCGCTATGAAGTAGAACGCATTGCGCATAAAGCTTACCAGGCGGCCCAGCAACGTAACAAAAGATTATGTTCAGTAGATAAAGCAAATGTTTTGGAAAGTTCGCGCTTATGGCGCGAAACCGTTCAGGAAATTGCAAAACAATACCCTGATGTAGAAACTGAACACATGTTTATTGATAATGCAGCCATGCAATTGATTAAAAATCCTAAAAAATTCGACGTGGTTTTAACTGCCAATTTATTTGGAGATATTTTAACAGATGAGGCTTCACAAATTGCAGGATCGATGGGTATGCTGGCCTCGGCATCTGTAGGCGAAAGCACAGGTTTTTTCGAACCCATTCACGGTTCCGCACACGATATTGCAGGCAAAGATTTAGCCAATCCATTGGCTTCTATCCTATCGGCAGCATTAATGTTAGAAATTGGTTTCGGCCTAAAAGAAGAAGCCAAATTACTGGTTGATACCATCGATCAGGTTTTGAAAGATGGCTTTAGAACACACGATATTGCCGACCAAAACACAAACCGATTTAAAGTTTTAGGCACAGCCGAAATGGGCAAATTGGTACTTAAATTCTTATCCCAAAAATTAATCACATCCTAAACTTAAGATTATGATTCACGACCCGAACAAAGTTTATATTTTCGACACGACATTGCGTGACGGCGAGCAGGTTCCAGGCTGCCAGTTAGATACAAACCAAAAAGTAGAAATCGCTAAATCACTTGAGCTTTTAGGTGTTGATGTGATTGAAGCAGGTTTCCCGGTATCTAGTCCCGGAGATTTTAATAGCGTTATCGAACTGTCAAAAGCGGTAACCAACCCGATTATCTGCGCATTAACCCGTGCAAATAAAAATGATATCGATGTTGCTGCAGATGCCTTACGCTATGCAAAAAGACCACGGATCCACACCGGAATCGGTTCTTCTGATTTCCATATCAAACATAAATTTAACAGTACCCGCGAAGAAATTTTAGAACGTGCTGTTGAAGCCGTAAGGTATTCGAAAAAATTTGTAGAAGACGTTGAGTTTTATGCAGAAGATGCAGGCCGTGCAGATATTGAATTTTTAGCTAAAATGGTCGAAGCCGTAATTGCTGCCGGTGCAACTGTGGTAAATATTCCAGATACCAACGGTTATTGCTTGCCTGATCAGTATGGCTCTAAAATTCTTTACTTAAAAGAAAACGTAAAAAATATCGATAAAGCTATAATCTCGGTGCATTGCCACAACGATTTAGGCTTGGCTACAGCAAACTCAATTGCTGGCTTACAAAATGGTGCCCGCCAGGTAGAATGTACCATTAACGGCATTGGAGAGCGCGCAGGCAATACATCTATGGAAGAAGTCGTCATGATTTTAAAAACGCATAAGATTTTGGGGTTAACCACTCAAATTGATGCTACCCGTTTTTACGAAATGAGCCATATGGTACGTAACCAAATGAATATGCCAGTACAACCAAATAAAGCAATTGTTGGTGGAAACGCATTTTCTCATAGTTCCGGTATCCACCAGGATGGTTTCTTAAAAAATCGTGAAAACTACGAAATCATTAAACCTGAAGATGTTGGTTTCCCCGATGCAACAATTGTATTAACAGCAAGAAGCGGTCGCCATGCACTGAAACACCATTTAGACCGTTTAGGCCATAAATTGGAAAAAGATCATTTAGATATTGTTTACAAACAGTTTTTGGTTTTAGCCGATGGCAAACAAGGCATTAACGATTATGATTTAAACCAATTGGTTGCTTTACATTTGGCGTAACCCTTTTAGGGTTTAGTGGTAAGAGGTTAGCGTTAAATTTAACGCATTGACTTAAGTTCTCTAAACCTGATCCGATAGCTATCGGATGAAATGGGCATTAAGCGCAGCTGAATAAAATGTAAAGCAGAACAGCTGCAACCGATGGAATACCAAACCCTGCTTTACAAAAAATAAAAGAGAATATCAGTGCTGCTCATCAATACTTACCACACTGAACTAACTCTACCCGATACTAAAACAATGAATACTACAACACCGAATACATTAGATTTTCAGTCTGCCGCTCAACGGTTAAAGGGCGTAGTTAAACGTACACCATTAGAGTTTAATGCCGGGCTTTCTGCACATTACAATGCAAACATTTATCTTAAAAGGGAAGATTTGCAAATTGTACGATCATATAAATTGCGTGGTGCTTACAACAAAATCAGCTCCTTGCCTCAAGATGCATTAATTAACGGCGTAGTTTGTGCAAGTGCAGGTAACCATGCACAAGGTGTAGCCTATTCGTGCAAAAAACTGGGTATTAAGGGTGTAATATTTATGCCCGAAATTACGCCTAAACAAAAGGTTAAACAAACTTATATGTTTGGTGGCGACAGTGTGGAAGTAATTTTGGTGGGTGATACTTTTGATGATTGTTTGAAAGAAGCCCTGGCATACAGCGCAGAAAAATCGGCAACTTTTATCCCACCATTTGATGATGAAAAAGTAATTGAAGGACAAGCAACCGTAGGTATAGAAATTTACGAAGACTTGCCAGATCTGGATATGGTAGTGATGCCTGTTGGTGGTGGTGGATTAGCTTCTGGAGTGAGTGCTTACATGAAAACCGTTAAGCCCGATGTAAAATTGGTTGGTGTTGAGCCACTTGGAGCGCCCTCAATGGTAACAGCAATGGAACACGGCGGGCCTTTTACTTTAGAAGAGATTGATCGTTTTGTGGATGGTGCTGCAGTAAAGCGAATTGGCCACATTACTTATGAATATTGCAAGGAACTGCTGGATCAGATGCATTTAATTCCAGAAGGAAAAATCTGTACCACAATATTAAAATTATATAATGAAGATGCAATTGTTGTAGAACCTGCCGGAGCACTCTCTGTAGCTGCATTAGATCAACTGAGAGACCAGATTGCAGGTAAAACAGTAGTTTGTATCGTTAGCGGAGGAAATAACGATATAGAACGCATGCAGGAGATTAAAGAGAAATCTTTACTTTTCGAAGGCTTGAAACACTATTTTATTGTCCGTTTCCCGCAAAGACCAGGAGCTTTAAAACTGTTTGTAAATGAGGTTTTAGGTCCACAGGATGATATTACCCGCTTCGAATTTATTAAAAAAACAAATAAAGAAAACGGCCCTGCATTGGTTGGCATCGAACTTTCGAACAAAAATGATTATGCGAGTTTATTGCAACGCATGAAAGATTTTAAATTCGAGATTATTGAGTTGAATCAAGACCAAACTTTGTTTGAATATTTGGTTTAACATTATTTAACCGCGAAGAACGCAAAGTTTTCGCAAAATACCTGAAGGAGGTTCGTCATTCCTAACTTAATTGGGAATCCTAATGCAATAGCTTTAAGATTCCCAACTGCGCGGGAAAGATGACAGCTCTTGTAATATATTATAAAAAATGAATTTCAAAGATTTAAGCAACAAAACATTAATTGCTGACAGCGATATTGATTGGGAAGATTTAGGTGCTGGCGTTAAACGCAAAATTATGGCTTACGATGAAAATTTGATGCTTGTTAAAGTGGCATTTGAAAAAGATGCCATTGGCTCGATTCACAATCATCCTCATTTACAAATGAGTTATGTTGCAAAAGGGAGTTTCGAGGTAACAATGGGCGATGATAAGAAGATTTTAAATGAAGGAGACGTTTTCTTTGCCCCTTCCAATGTTTTCCATGGTGTGGTTTGCTTGGAAAATGGATTGTTGATCGATATTTTTAATCCGCATCGGGAAGATTTTTTGAAGTAAGACCGATGATCGTCATTTCGAGCGGACCCGAGAGCTATCGGATGCAAAGAAGTCGAGAACCACGGAGTGCTCAGCGAAGCTACATCTATCTCGAGGTAGATCTCTCCGCTCCACTGCGTTCCGGTCGAGATGACGACATTACGTGTGCAAATCGCTAGGAACCTTACACCCTCAACCTTACACCTTAAACCCTATTCAAAAGTAAACCTCACATTTTTATAGCCCAATCCTTCAATAATTGGTTTAAGCACCGTTGTTGCATTAGTTTTGGTTTGCGTTAAAATACTCGATTTTTTAACTTCTGCGGTCACCTGCCTTTCTGCAGCTTTATACGCTTCATCTACCAAACCAGCTTCGCGGAAAAAGGCCATCTTGGTATCATAAACACGCGAATTTTTGTGGTCGATTTTTACGTAACAAATTTCGGGCTGTGGTAAATTTACTACAGCGGTGTCCGCATCGATATCAATATCTTCACGGGTAATTTTGGTAAGGTCTATACAACCTACAGCCTCGGCTTTAACTATCAATAAAACACTTGCTTCGGGTAAAAAATCTGTTTTATTTTTATGTTCTAAAACGTCACTAATCTGATATCTCACCAACTCCAATTTACCAATTGCCTCAATTTTCTCAACCAGAAGCTGATGTTTGCTTTCTACACTAGTATTAATGCTGAACTTTTTTGATAAAAATAAGTAACCTGCAACTACTAAAATCAACCAGGGTAAAAGTCGGAAAAAGAGCTTCATATTTTAAGAATATTGGATAATAACATTTGTGTATTTAATCTGTTGCACAATAATTAATCCATAAATCTTAAGTTTTATTTTTTTGGCAGCAGATTTGTAATAGCTAAGTCACACACACAAATAAACAAAATCAACATGAAAAAATTTACCATCCTAATGCTTTGCATTGCCACACTAGGTCTGGCTTCTTGCAAAAAAGAAACTGTTTATCAAGAATTAAGAGCTAAAACGTATAATTTTACGATTAACTCTAATGAATGGATACGAAACGCCAATGGGAGTTATTCTGTAAGTAAAGCGTTAGCCGCAATTGATGGAGTAACGTTAGATGATGAGGGTGTTTTGGTCTATTTTGAGCACCCTAGTGATCCAAATGGTGATATTCAGTTACCTTATACATTCAATTACAATGCTTTTAGCTATAAAGTTTCTAATGGAGGTTTAAGGTTTGATGTCCAAGACACCAATAATTTAACTGCAACGGTACCACCTAACTATAACACTTTAGTTAAGGTTGTAATAATTCCATCAGATTACGCAGGAAATTAAATTTAAAAATCTTTAAAACTCTAAAAAACGACTGATGTTCAACTGAACGTGGTCGTTTTTTTTATGTTCTCCCCTATTTAGTTGTAATGCGCGGATATTCACACCATTTCGTTCCAACAGCAACTCATCATAAAAACCCTTATAGTATACATCTTTTACTTCAAAACGTCTGCTGCTCCAATTATTGCTGATTTCTGCCCATTCCGGATAAAAAACCACATTTCCTGCAAAAGTTTTTAAGCCTATTTTCTCTGCATCCCCACGAGACAAAACAACTGCATTACCTAAAATCTGAGCAGTGTAAATGTGTTTTGGATTTTGATAAATATCTATAGGATTACCAGTTTGCAAAAGTTCACCGTTTCGCAAAATCAGTAATTGGTCGGCAAGAAATAAACCATCAGCAGGGTCGTGAGAGACAAGAATAACAGTTACGCCAGTTTCCGCAGCAACACGCTTAATATCAGCCCTAAGTTGGTTTTTAAGCAAAGCATCAACCTGACTAAAAGGTTCGTCTAATAGTAAAACCTGCGTATCGGCAACCATAGCCTTTGCTATGGCCACACGCTGTTGCTCTCCTCCACTTAACTCAATGATTTTTTTACTTTGCAGCGGTAAAATCCGAAGGTGCTCCATAATTTGAAGCGTTTTTTCGGCTTTGGTTTTTAGGTCGGTATTGGAGAGCTGTGAGGCAATGTTATCGTAAACTTTCGCATAAATATTCAGAGAAAAATCCTGCGTAACCATTTTCATCTGTTTATGACCAGGAATCAATTGTTCATCAGGTCCTTTAACCCTTTGCTCTTCGAAAAATATTTCACCTGAATCGGTTTTTAACAGCCCATAAATAGATTTAAGTAAGGTAGATTTACCGCTGCCACTCTCCCCAATAATGGCTACAACATCGCCCTTCTTAATTTCAAAACTTACATTTTTTATCCCCCCGGCTTGCTCTGCCTGATATTGCTTTGTTAAATTTTTAACGCTGATTATGGTATTGCTCACGTGGTAAAGATAAGAAAAAGGTAGAGGGTTTTGAGGCAAAGGGTATAAGGTTACAACTTGTATAATTGTTAATATTTTATTTAGAGATTCCCAAAAACGGTATTTATCTTTAAATCAAATAAATACAAAGACATGAAGGCTAAAATCACACTAATTCTTGATGATGCTGTTATAGAGCAGGCTAAAATTTATGCGGAAGAGCGAGGAATAAGTTTAGATGAATTTATGGAGAATTGCTTTAAGTCTTTGATCGATGAGAATAATCCTACTGAAACAATATAACAAAAAATCCTGTCTCGCCTAACCGAAACAGGATCTGTTTTATTTGTGCATTAAGTCCCCTTTAGGGGATTTAGGGTTTAATTTAATCCAAAGGTAACCCCGAAGCTCATATTTTTTAAGCCAGCTTGTTGCGAAGTTGTAAACATATCGTTAAAGTAATATTTGGTAAATAATCCTATACCACCATAGCCAAATCTTACTGTACCACCGTAACGAACCGATTGAAAATGGTAACTATCATATTGTTTTTCTTTGCCGCGTTCTTCACTAATCTGTTTAATTTTTCCGTTTAACAAAAAGCTAACTTCCGGACCTAACACTAGGTAAAATCTTTTACCGTTTTTGTTTTCGCTGGTACGGAATTCAAAGTTTAACGGAATGTGCACATAGCTGCTTGAAAAGCGGTTTTTAGAAAAATGTATTGGAGATTGATCAGTATAAACAAACTCATTAGAATTTTTAGCAATGGTAATGTCTTTTCTTAAACGGATTAAGGTCCAATCGAAACCACCGGCTACATAAACTTTAAAGTTAGAATTAAAACGGTAGCCAAACTGTAAAATATCGAAAGAGAAAGTACTTGTTTTTCCACCTTTGTAATCTAAAAAGTCATTATTCGGAGATAAATTAAAGCTTCCATTGTCTATTAGTCTTGAGAATCCCCAATCTACCCTGGTAAAAGTAATTCCACCTACAAAGCGGCCTTTTTTAGCTGAATCGGCTGATTTTGTTTTAATCATAATACCATGACCTTCGCTATAATCCATTTTCTTTTTGGTACTATCTTGTTGTGCAAAAGCACCTGGAGCCATAACACCGGCAAGCCCGCTTACCAAAAGTGTTGTAAATATTAGACGTTTCATATATGTGTGTTTTATTGAATTATTGAGTGAGTAAATTATTGAATGTTAGAAAGTTAATGTAATATTTAAGGTTATGATACTAGCAACTGTGAACAGATAATTGAAAACTGGTTACTTCTTGCGTTTTCCTATTTTAAACGGACCGATATTGATTGATGATAAAGAAGAGTCGTCATCATCAGTACGGAACTGAATTAACTTATCTTTTCTTTTATCCATTTTATTAACGATCAGATTCACTACGTCGCCAACATTACGGATATTTTTGATACTCTGTTCATTATCGTTAATGGCTTCATCTGTTTTAACAGGTATTGCAATAGCCGCGGTTACAACTTCTTGTTTAGGCTGTAAAATCGCCTCTTCAATTTTTGTTTTGATGTCTTTTTTAGGCTCATCTACTTTAGCTATGTTTGTTTCTTGCTTTTGCATTTCAGGAGCCGTAACAATGTTTTTTTGCTCCACAACTGGCTTAACCCTTTGTTTTACCTTTGTTTTGGCAACAGCACTTATCGCTTTACGTTCAACTGGTAAAACTGGTGCAATATTTTCTATAACTTTAGTTGCTGTATCTATAACAACTGGCAACTGCGTTTCTGGCTTTGTTTTTTCAATGGAGTTATTGGCCAGTTGTTTGCTTTCAATCGTGCTATTATGTTGCTGATAAACTAAAATACCAATGGTAGCGATCAATAACACGGCTGCTGCTGATAGCCAGTAAATTGGCACGATTCTTTTTTTCTTAGGTGTTATTTCGCTTTCAATATTGCTCCATAAATCTCTAGAAGGTGCTACTTCAGCATCAGCAAAAGCATCTTTAAATAACTGATCAAAATCCTTATCCCGTATAGGTTGCATAACCAAATCCCTCCATTTTTATAATTTCTTCTTTTAATATTGCTCTTGCTCTTGATAACTGCGATTTACTCGCGCCTTCTGAGATCCCAAGCGTTTCTCCAATTTCTTTGTGCGAATAACCTTCTATCACATACATGTTAAAAACCATGCGGTAACCATCTGCCAGTTTTTGTATTACCTTCATTAAATCCTGCATCCCTAAAGTGCCAAAATCAAATCCGGTTGATGGCTGTTCGTAAGCTTCATCTATTTCTACCACATTTAAGCTGCGTAAATTTTTACGGTAACTTTCAATTGCAGTATTTACCATAACCCTTCTAATCCAGCCTTCAAAAGAACCATCCCCTCTATACTCCTTAATTTTCTGAAAAATTTTAATGTACCCCATTTGCAGCACATCTTCTGCCTCCATTCTATCTTTTGCGTAGCGCATGCATACGGCCAACATTTTTGATGCAGTTTGCTTGTAAAGCAGCTCCTGCATCTTCCGGTCGCCAGCTTTGCAGCCTTCCATCAAATCGTTTATCGTATAGCTTCGCGTCAATTTCATTGTGTGTTTGTATATAGAAGATGGCAGATTACAAACAATGGTTGCATGAGGAGAGAAAAAAAGTTAAATAAAGTTAAAATCGCTACTATACCTTCTGATAATCAATAAGATATAGTTAAAATAAATTTCAAGAAAGATATAAATTTTATTTGAAAATGAACATGCAGTATTTCATCGGGAGCAGCAGTCCCGCTATTCACTACTTCCGATGAAGAATCGGAATCGCTGCTATCGGGTTTAAAAACCATGGAACAGTTTAAAAATAAAAAACCTCGCAGGTTTTGAAAACCTGCGAGGTTTGAAATCGGGTATGGGTTTAATCACCCTAAGACTTATACCTCTTACTGCTCATTTTTCTTCACTTTAAACAATTTGAAATCTTGTTTATAAGTTAAAAAGAATGAATGGTTAAACTGAAGCTGTTTATCGGTATGGTCTAAATCTATATGCGGCTCGAAACGAACATCAAGGTATAAATGTGGAATCAGCTCTTTTTGGTAAGCATAACGCAAGGAAACAATGTTTCTGGCACTTTGCTTTAAGCCCGGGCTATATAGGTTATCAGAAACAGATTCGTAAAGCGGCATACCTTTAATTGAAATGAAGTTATTTCCTTTCCAGTATGAAGCTACCAAACTTCCCCATTTACTTTCTACACCTGCATTTAACCATAAACCAAAGCCACCTTGGTAAGCTCTTCTTTTATCTGGTGAAAAATCTTTATACACCGCAATATAGTTATCGGTATATACCTGTTTAATATTGGTATTAATTGCTTTATGCAGCTTTAAACCAGTTGCACCATTAAACATGGTGGTAATCGGAATTTCTTTCAGCACATCAATTTGCCCACCCTGGTGGAATGCTAAAAACTGTGCTGGTAAACTGAATTTCCATCCATTCCCTTCCGCAATGGTACTTTCGGTAGATAAACCACCAATAATTTCTTCTTTAGCAGGATCACCTTTATAAATCATTTTTTGCCAGGCAATCCAGGCATCCAAAGTAAACTTTTTACGCTCTACCAATAATTGTGTACCGTATTCAATCGGTGTAGTTATCGTCCTTTCAAAATCGTATAAAGGCTCAATATATTTGTGCTGAATGTTACCTTCTAAACTTCCGAAAATTAAAGTAAGGTTTCTTTTATGGTATTTAACACTGAATAATGGTTTCGCATCAGAAATTCCGTTTCTTCCAAAATCCTTTCTTATAAAAGCACCTGCGGTAATCGCCAGATTTGGATGTGCATAATAAACGATTTGAGGCTGCAACTGCGTTCCGTACAATGTATAACCATCATGAAAATCATTGGTATACTCGTAATTACGGACATAATTTAAATTGTAAAAATTGAAATGAACCTCATTGGTTAAACTGCTATCCGGACGGATTCTGTTTTCGAAAGCCGATTGATTAAACTGAGCTGAAGCAAAATAAGAACTGAGGAGAAAAGTTATTAATAGTGAGGTCCTTTTCAGACCTGGGCTTGTAAACATGTGCTTGGATTTTATCGCCCAAATTTAGAATAGTTTTTGGTTTATTTAACCGCAAAGCACGCGAAGTTTACGCAAAGGAAACAAAGTTAGTCGGGTTAACCACCAAGGCACAAAAAACACAAAGTTTTTAATACGCTCAATTAGAAATAATATTGTTGGTTATATACTATGGCTAAAAATTATTCGCCACGCTTTTTACGGTAGTTTTTATACAGTTTAACTGCAATCATAATGGCCATTGCAACGCCCATTATTCCGATTAGACCATAAATCCAATTAATTGCACTTTTAAGAATTACAACAAATACAATCGCAATCATAAATATTGTAGCCAATTCGCGCCATAATCTTAATTGAAAGCTAGTTAGTTTATATTGGTCGTTTTTAAGCTGTTTAACGATGTTTTGACAAATGAAATGATAGATGAGCAATCCGATAACAAAACCGAGCTTAACCCACATCCAGTCGGCCTGGAGCAAACCTTGGTTTAAAGTTAGCATAGCAGCTCCCGCCAAAACAGAAATAATCATTGCAGGGGTAGCAATAATTTTCCATAAGGTGGCTTCCATTTTAACAAATTGTTTTTGAAGAATACTCTTTTCAGGTTCGGCTTTATCCTTTGCTTCGGTATGGTAAATAAAAAGACTTAGGATATAAAACAGTCCTGCCATCCAGCTAATCACGAATACGATATGTACTGCTTTGAAGTATTGGTAATATGGCAATAAGGTTTCGATCATTAAATGTTTGAAGTAATAAAGTTATGATTTAAAATAAATCAGAATGCGTACCAACTCTTAATAGAATTATTTCTTTTTCTTCGGTTATCTCAAACCATATGATCAATAAATCGGGTTTAATATGTGCTTCCCAATTGTCCTTAAAGTTTCCAACCAATTTGTGTGGACGATGTTTTTTATCAATTCCATTGGCACCATCAATTTCCAATTGGAATAAAAAATCCTTAATGAGATTTATGTTCTTCACAGAACGTTTCTTCATTAGCTTAACATCTTTATCAAATTGGTTAGTTGGCTTTAGAACGAACATCTATAATGAATCGATATATGATTTAATATCTTTTATAGGTTCTCCAATTCCAATTCCGTTATGCGCATCTTCAATTGTTTTGCGGGTAACTTTATTTGGAATACTTACTTCTTTGGTACTTTTTTTATGAATGATTACGCCAAGTTCTTTCAATAAGCTTTTTACTAATGAACTTTTGTTTTCAGGAATATCAATAATTAATGTTTCCATACTCAAATATAATTAATTTTAATTGAGGGTTCAAATTCTCCTGTCGCAACAATAAGTTTAATACCTAAACTCCTTTACCACTTCAATGGCATACTTTACATTATCGAAAGGGATATCTGGCATAATGCCATGACCTAAATTGAAAATAAAGCCTTCGGTACCGCGCATGCGTTCGAATAATTTATGGATCTGTGCTTTAATTACTGCTTTATCTGCATATAAAATATGTGGATCTAAATTTCCCTGAACAGCAATACCCGCAGGCAAAGCATTTTTGATATTTAATAAATCAGCATTCCAATCTACTGAAATTACATCTGGCTTGGCCTCTGCCATAATTGGTGCAAAAACAGAGCTTCCTTTACAGAAAGAAATTACCGGAATATCTTTTCTATTTAAGTTCGCAATGATTTCCTGGATATAACGGTGAGAAAACTCCTGATAATCGTTCCACGATAAGGCAAGTGCCCAGCTATCGAAAATCTGAACAGCATTAACCCCCGCCGCAATCTGAAGATTTAGGTAATCTGCAGTTACTTTTGCAATTTTAGCTAAAAGTTTATGTGCCAATTCTGGCTGGTTGTGTATAAAAAGCTTGGTTAATTTAAAATCTTTTGAAGAACCACCTTCAATTAAATAACTCATTACCGTAAATGGTGCTCCTGCGAAACCGATTAAAGGAATTCTGCTATCCAAACGCTGTTGAATTACTTTAATCGCATCAGCAACGTACTGCAACTCATCCAAACAATCTACATTTAGGTTTTCGATATCCTGGGCATTACGTACAGGGTTAGCAAACCTAGGACCAACACCTTGAGTAAAACTCAAATCGCCACCCATGGCCTCTCCGGTTACCAAAATATCACAGAATAAAATCGCTGCATCAATATCCAACAAATCAACAGGTAACATGGTCACATCTGCAGCAATTTCAGGAGTTTTGCACATCTCTAAAAAAGAGTACTTGTTTTTAATCTCCCAATATTGTGGCATAAAACGACCTGCCTGACGCATCATCCACACAGGTGGACGTTCGGTTTGTTTTGAAAATGCAGCGTCTAAAAATAAGTTATTCTTCATATTCTGTAGTAATATTCCACTTATCGTCATGCTGAATTTATTTCAGTATCTCTATTTACAAATAGATCCCAAAATGAATTGAGGATAACTTATGGATAAAAATTTTAATTGCGCAAAGGTATAAATAAAAAAAAACGAAGTACCTTTTTATTCCTAAACTGGTGCTTCGTTAGTCAAAATGACACTATTAATATTATATTTTGCTTATTTCTTTTTCAATTTTAACGATAATATCTTTTGAGCGTTGCGTTTCTGCAAGTTCTTTGGCCAATTTGGTGTAAGCCTCTGCCCGCTCTCTATCTTTCTTCCGCAACGCGAGATTAGCCAGATGGATTAATACATAAGATTTTTCATTCTTGCCACCTACAGGAAAACGACTGGCTAACTGAAAGTGATATTCAGCCTTATCGTAATCTTCCTCTTTCAATGCCATGTTGCCCTGCATAAATTCGTAATAACCCCTTCGGCTTTTGGCCAAACGCTCAGGCTTTGCAACCTCGGCCAGCAATGCTTTGGTTTTACTAAATTCGTTGTTTTTAAAGTGCTTTGATGCCATTAAAACTGAACCATGTTTAAAATGGCTCCAAACAACAAAGGCAAATAACAGCCCAGAAACAGCGGCCAGCTGATATTGGTTATAAAAAATACAAACCAATGCAGCAAGCACAAAAACTGCCATTAAAGCATATCTGCCCTTATTATTGTACATTAATGACTATCAGTGAATTTATAACCTACGCCACGGATGGAATGGAAATAAACCGGATTTTTTTGATCTGGTTCGAAATACTTGCGGAACGTTAAGATAAAATTATCAATTGTTCTGGTTGATGGATAAACATCGTAATTCCAAACAGTTTCTAAAATCTGCTCTCTTGATACTGCATCGTTTTTACGCTCGATCAACAGTTTTAATAACATCGTTTCCTTTTTGGTTAATGGCGTAATGGTACCATCATCATGTTTTAATTCGAAAGAGTTAAAATAAATTGTTTTATCACCGATTTTATAAGAATTCAATTCTTTTAAATCATCAGATTTTAAACTGCGTTTAACTAAAATACCAACACGGAGAATTAATTCTTCTAAGTTGAAAGGTTTAACTAAATAATCATCAGCTCCTTTTTTCAAACCTAAAACACGGTCTTCGGAAGTGTTTTTAGCTGTTAAAAACATAATTGGAACTTCTGCATTCTCTAAACGGATTGTTTCGCAAACCTGGAAACCATCCATTTCAGGCAACATTACATCTAAAATAATTAGATTAAAGCGTTCTTCTTTAAAAATTTTAAGAGCGGTTTTGCCATCCTTAACGGCGTGAACTTTATAACCCTCAAGTTCGAGGTTTAATTTGATAGCATCTAACAAGTGATCCTCGTCTTCTACCAATAGAATTCTTAATTTTTGTGACATAATTGAGATTAACTAAATGTTACTTCAAAAATACTTCCTTGAGGCAAATTGTCTTTTACTGTAATATCTGCATCATGGTATTGTAAAACCTCTTTCACAATAAACAAGCCTAAACCTGTTCCTTTCGCTTTTCTGACATTCTCGTTACCAACGCGGTAAAACTTATCAAATATCAACATTTTTTCCGCATCTGAAATACCCGGTCCTTTATCAATTACACTTAAATGAATATGACCATCTATATTGTTTAAATGCACATTTATCTCATCACATGGACTAGAATACTTTACTGCATTTTCGATTAAATTGGTAACAACTGACGATAAGGCAAATCTGTCACCCATTATCTGCAAATTTGGCTGAATATGCGTACTAATCAATTGCTCATTGCCACAAGAATGTACCTGAAGGCGATCTGTAATTTTTGAAACCAATTCAGAAAAGTTAAATTCTTCTTTTGGAAACGTATAAGACCGGTTCTCAATTTTTGTTGCCAATAGCATATTTTCTACCAAATCATCCAGTCGTTCAATATCTTTTAACGAATTATTGAGTAATGAAACCTGACGGGCTTTATCTAAATCTCTTTTAACAATAGTTTGAATAGAAAGTTTTATAGCCGCTAAAGGAGATTTTAATTCATGTGTAATCGACATTAAGAAGTTTTGTTGCTGCTCTCTAAGCTTATCTTCCCTTTTTAACGACTGGTGAAGGAAATATCCACCAATACAGAGCAAAAATAGAAATACAGATCCCTCCCCCATAATCATCGTCATGCGGCTGGGCTGCAAGCGCACTACCAAAGTACCCCACGAAATGAGCTGAATCAGTGCATACAACAGTAATGCGTAAAATATTATTATAGATTTCTTCATTTCTTTCGGGTTGATTACACAGATGTTTTTTGTCCGTATTGCAAAAAGTAACGACGAAGCAATCTAAATGCTATAGGGTTTAAAGCCTAGCGATTGTAGTAGGATTACTTCGATTTCGCGATAACGATCTTAAAATAAAGCCTTACTTCTTAAATACCAAGTCTAATGCTTCAAAAATAGCACGTTTCGCTTTCTCCAGTTCAATTTTTGTGTGTGCTGAAGATACAAAACCAACTTCATATCCTGATGGGCCTAAATAAATTCCTCTATTTAATAATTCGCGGTGCATAATTTTGAATTTCTCCATACTTCCTGCATCAATATCATCAGCTGACTGAATTTTATCTTTATCGGTAAAGGCAAACCAGAAAATAGATCCGATTGTAAATACTTTGAATTTATAGTTACGCGCAGTTGCAAAACGCTGAATACTGGCCACAAATTCTTGCGCTTTGGTATTTAAATCTTTATAAAAGCTTGATTTATTTAACTCTGTTAACGTTGCAATACCTGCTGCCATGGCCACCGGATTACCAGATAAAGTTCCTGCCTGGTAAACACCGCCATCTGGAGAAATATGCGCCATAATTTCTGCACGTGCCCCATACATACCAACAGGCAAGCCACCTCCAATAATTTTTCCGTAAGTTACAATATCAGGAGTAACGCCATAATGTGCAGCAGCACCTTCAAAACCTACCCTGAATCCGGTAATTACTTCATCAAAAATTAAAAGTGAACCATTCTCGGTACAGATTTTACGCAAAAAATGAATGTAATCTTCATCCTGAATGATTAAACCGTTATTTGCCGGGATACCCTCAATAATTACAGCAGCAATTTGATCTTTAAACTGAGCAAAAGCCTGCTCTATAGCAGTTTTATCATTTAAAGGAATTACAATGGTTTCTTCAGCGAAAGATTTTGGTACACCTGCTGAAGATGTTTCGCCAAAAGTAACCAAGCCAGAACCCGCTTTAACCAAAAGCGAATCGCTATGGCCATGGTAACAACCTTCGAATTTTAAAATTTTATCGCGACTGGTAAAACCTCTTGCTAAACGTATTGCCGACATTACCGCTTCGGTACCTGAACTGGTGAAACGGATTTTCTCTACAAAACGGTTGTTTTTAATAATCAGTTCTGCCAATTCATTTTCTAAAGCTGTTGGCGCACCAAAACTCATTCCGTTCTGCATTACCTCCGTCACTTTTTCGCGGATTTTAGGGTTATTGTGACCTAAAATTAATGGGCCCCAGCTTCCACAGAAATCAATAAACTGATTGCCATCTGCATCCCAAATGTAACAGCCATCCCCTTTTTCGATAAAAAGCGGTGTACCATAAACAGATTTGAAAGCCCTTACCGGAGAATTTACACCACCTGGGAAATACGTTTTTGATTTTTCGTACAACTCCGCAGATTTAACCCTCGAAATATCAGGCTTACTTCCTGTATTTACTGGAATATCGGCTTCGTTGCCTGAAAACATTTTTTTTAATGAATCTAACATTTTTTTTGAGCTAAAAGCTGAAAGACTAAAGCTTAAAGCGAAAAGTAAAGCGCTATAAAATGGCTTTAGTCTTTTTGCTCTAAGCTTTCAGCTTATCTAAATCCAGTTATTATTTAAAATATCTTTAATATGGTAAGTAGTAATAATGCTTGCACCTGCACGGGCAAAGGCGTGCATGGTTTCCATCACAACTTTTTGTTCATCAATCCATCCGCGTTCTGCGGCAGCTTTAACCATTGAATATTCGCCTGATACGTTGTATACTGCAATTGGCAAATTGGTATCTTGTTTTAACCGCTGGATAATATCTAAATAAGCCAAGCCAGGTTTCACCATTAGCACATCAGCACCTTCCTGCTCATCAAGCTGGGCCTCACGTAAAGCTTCCAAAGGGTTTCGAAAATCCATCTGATAGGCTTTTCTATCACCTTTACTCGGTGCACAATCTGCAGCCTCTCTAAAAGGCCCGTAATAGGCTGAAGCAAACTTTGTGGCATGACTCATAATGGCTGCGTTTACAAAACCATTTTCATCTAAAAGGTTCCGCATGGCTTCAATCCTCCCATCCATCATATCTGATGGTGCAAACATATCAGCGCCAGCTTCGGCATGTGTTAAAGCCATTTTTGCAATTACCTCAACGGTTTTATCATTTTGAACATAATCATTTTCTAAAATTCCGCAATGACCATGGGTAGTATACGAACAAACACAAACGTCGGTAATGATGTATAAATCTTCGCCAAACTGCTTTTTAAGTTCGCGAACTGCGGTTGGAACCAAAGAATGGTCGTGATAAGCAGATTTTGCATCTTCTGATTTCTCATCACCAACACCAAAAAGCATAATTTTGTTAAGCCCCTTGTTCATTCCAGCCTCAACATCTTTTACCAGGGTATTAACCGAGTAATGGTTTACACCCGGCATGGCATCAATGGCATGGCTAACATTGCTGCCCGGCACTATAAAATAAGGGTACACAAACATATCCTTCGATAACCGGGTTTCGGCTACCATCTCCCTCACCAATGGGTTTTTCCTTAATCTACGTGGACGATTTAACATATTTTATTTATTTAGCATCAAGGCCTTAAATTCGAGTGTCGAGGCCTGTTTATCTTTTTTATTTTTTTTAGGGTGATTGCACAGATTGACTGATTACACAGATTTTTTGGATTTAATATATAGCATTATGCTTCCTGCTTTTTCCCCTAAACCTTCTACCTTAACTTACTTTATCTCTATCCCAAAAACAGCTTCAGCCAATCCAATTTCGTCAGGTGAATATGGCAATGCGTATTTCACTCCCATTTCATCGAATTTTTTGCCGGTAGAGTTACCGATAGCAATTACTTGTTGGCCTGGTTCTAATAAATTATCCACAAAGTAGGCATCAACATTTGAAGGACTGGTAAAAATCAGCACATCGGCATAACTCTGATCAATATCTTCTTCTATAACCGTTTCGTAAATTGGCAAATCGATTATTTTAGCATCAGCTGGGAGCGACTTTTGAATCGATTGTAAAGAATCCTGCGCTCTTGGAAACAATACTTGCTGCCCGCTAACCAATTGTGCAAAATCTTCAGCAACTTCAGTAATATCGCCACTTTCACCAACAAAATCAGCAAAATGACCAAATTTGCGCAAAGCATCTTCCGATCCTCTTCCAACTACACCAAATTTTGTTTTTTTAGGCAATACAGGTTTTAAATTGAAAAAATATTCAACGCTGTTGCGACTGCTGAAGAAAACCCAATCTACCTGTCGTAAAATGAATTGATCTAAAACAGTTACTATTGGAAAAGTACGAATTAATGAACGTCCTTCTATTTCAATATTATTATTTTCTAAGGCTCTGCGGAAATAACTGTGTTCGCCAATTTCGCGTGAGATAAAAACCTTTGCAGGTTTTTTTCTTTCTACATTAAACTTGGCTACAATTGTTTCGGCCAAACCTTCGGTACTTTCTGCGCGTAAAAATAAACGTTCAGGAAAGTGATCTGCAGTTTCGGCTTTTGATGTCCAGATTTCGAACTTTCCATTTTCCTTTTTGCAATAACAACCTAAAGGCATGTGGCAACCTCCTTCAAAAAGATTTAAAACCTTCCGCTCTACGGTTACTGTTTCTGCTGTTTCAGGATCGTGCAGTTTTTGAAGTGCTTCAAAAAGTTCGGTATCATTTTCCCTGATCTGAATTGCTAAAGCGCCCTGTGCAGGTGCCGGAATAAACTCTGTAGTTTCAAGTTCTTCTACATGTAAATCGCTTACATCAAGATTTAAACGCTTCACACCTGCTTTAGCAATCAAAATGGCATCGTAATCTTCATCACGAAGTTTTTGAATGCGTGTAGGTACATTTCCACGCAGATCTTCAATTTCAAGATCAGGACGCAAGCCAAGCAACTGTGCTTTACGGCGATTGGATGAAGTACCAACCATGGCACCTTTTTTTAAGGAAAGCTTTTGCGATACATCCACACAATCTTTTAAAATCAGCAGGTATTCACTTGCTTCTTCGCGTGGAGGCAATGCGGCAATAATCAATCCATCTGGATGAGTAGTTGGCAGATCTTTAAGGCAATGTACTGCCAAATCAATTGTTCCGCCCAAAAGCTCTTCTTCCAGTTCTTTGGTAAAAAAGCCTTTGCCTTCCAGTTTATCCAATCTTAAATTCAGGATTTTATCACCCTGTGTTTTAATGATTTTTATTTCTGCTTCAATTCCAATGGCTGCCAATTCATCTTTTATATGATTTGCTTGCCATAAAGCCAGGTCGCTACCGCGTGTTCCGATGGTTAATTTCTTCACTATAAAGGTTAAATGAGTTGCAAATTTAATTTAATTAGTGATTTATACCATGAATTGTTTAAAAATGAGACAGTGAGGTTACAGAAGGGATAATTTAAGGGATTTCTGTGACATTACATAAGTGACTTGTGATTATGAGGAGTAATTTATTGTACAAAAATAATTATGAGTGACACGATTTTAAGGAAATGAATATCCTATGGGTATTGTCAATAGGTGAGGTTGAAACTAGTTCAGCATAACGACAAGAAAATTATTTTAGGGATTTCTCTAAAAATGAAAGATCCTTCATTTCATTCGGGATGACACAAATGAAGAATGTTAGAAAAAGTGGAAAAAAAGTGTAAAACACCAGCCTTGGTACCCTTTGCAAAAGCCTTAACGCTTTTTGCGTTTAAGCTGATTAAGGTTGATTAACCAGAATTTCTTTAGCCATAATCATCGGAACGCTGATGCATTTTTTCTCCATGTAGTTCATTACACGTTCTAAAACCTCGCGCGATGCATCGTCCATTTGGCTAATTTCATCTGCAAATACACCATTTAAGGCTGTATTTTTGATTTCTTTAATTTTACGGGGTACATCCTGCATTGCAAGTTCGATACGGCGTTGTTTCAATACATAAAAAAACTCAGCAATATTATTGCTGATAATCTCTTCTGCATGTACCAGTTCGTTGTAACGTTCCTGAATATTTTTGCGTGCCACTTCCTTAAGCGATTCTACCTCAATGTAATGCACAGGATTATTGTGAATTACAGCTGGTGTAACATCATTAGGAATGGCCAAATCAACAATAACCTTTTTGCCTGTTTCGCCTTTTAATAACTTGGCATACAATTCTTCGTCGATAATTGCTTCGGTAGAACCTGTACAGGTAATGATTACATCAAATCCTTCGTTAAAATCTTCAAGTGCTTCTAAAGGATAAGCTTTTCCGTTCAACTCTTCGGCCAGGGTTTCTGCTTTTGAGAGTGTACGGTTGAAAATGGAAAAATTCGAGTATTTATGCTTGTTAAGGTATTTTGCAATATTCTGGTTGGTTTCACCGGCACCAATGATCAAAATACGTGAGTTGCCACACATATTCAGTTCTTTTAGTTTACGGTATGCCAATGAAACAACAGAAACAGGGTTTTTTGAAATATTGGTATGCGTATAAACTTCTTTAGCCGTTTTAACCACACGATCCATGATCATGCGCATGTAATCACCAGTAAAACCTGCATCGCGGCAATTTTCGTAAGCTTTACGAATTTGTGCTAAAATTTCTTTCTCGCCAACTACCAAACTCTCCAATGAGCAGGATGTGCGGAGCAAATGATTAAAGGCCTCTTCGTTTTCGTAAACAGAAACGTTATCAAGAAAGCGCTCCATAAATTCGGGAGGCAGGCCCATATCTAAAACGGTAAGAAACCTGGTTACAAATTCCTTGTCGGTTTTCTCTTTGGTAAGAAAAACAAATTCAACACGGTTACAGGTTCCAATATAGAAAATTTCGCTAACGGGAAGTTCTGCTTGAACATTCTTCAATCTGCTATCTAAACTCTGGTCACAAATAACTAATTTCCCTAAAGATTTCAGGTCGATGTGGTGATGCGTAAAAGCTATTACTTTTAAATATTCCAAGTGATTCCGTTATTAACTATTATCGGGATACAAAAGTAACAGGGTGAAGGCATGTGACTGTCATTAACCTGTAATTTACATCAATTTAGAACGGTTTTAAATAGAGCCGCATTATCATCAAATATAATATTGATTAGATGAAAAAACCAATTTATAAGTTTCTACTCTTGATATATGCTGCTTTCTACGTTATGGCAGGATGTAATCACTTTTTATCCACTGCAGTATATTACGTAATTATGCCAAAATGGTTGCCTGTACCTGGCTTTTTAATTTACTTTTCTGGAATATTAGAAATCATTTTAGGTGTATTATTGCTTTTTTCCGGAACCCGAAAGCTTGCCGCGTTGCTGATTATATTGATGCTGATCGCTTTTTTACCTGCTCATATCTACATGATCCAGCTGGCTCCGTTTAAGTTGGGCAAAATCTTGGTAACACCGTTTATTGCATGGTTAAGATTGCCAGTTCAGTTATTGTTTGTGGGTTGGGCATGGTATTATTATAAAAAAACAATTTGATTATCTTATAAAAAATGCATCATTTGGAGCGGAGTGCAATGAAGTTTTGATGGTTTATATAAAAATGGTTTAAGTAAATTTCAAAATACAGCTGAATGTGGACTGCCCTGCACAATAACAGCAGGCGCAGTGGTACCTGTTAGGGTAACGGTAGCTTCGTTAGAAGTGTTGCCCTCGTTATCCTTCATTTTATAAATTATTGAAGGGTTGCCGTTATAACCTGCCTGAGGCTTAAAGGTAATATTGCCTGTTGTATTGTTCACTTCCCAGCTGCCCTGGCCTGTTACGGTAATTGCATTAGAGAATATTGATGTAACAGGGTCTTTGATCACTACAGTTGTAGGATTTGGCGTATCACCAACATTATCATTGCTCAAAACAGGAACGGTTTGGTTAATGTGCGGGGTATAGCATACGTTATCATTGATAGCCTGAGGTTTAACATCAAGCAAAGCAGCATCTGAAACTGCCTCCTGGCAAACATTATTGTCATTAATTATCTTAACGCGATACTGATAAATATTCATGGCTTTTGTTGCGTTTGTAATGGAAAGGGTAGCTGTGGAGGCACCATTGTATCCTCCCGCATTTGTAATATCGGTCCATATACTACCTGTTGCTGTGGCTAAAACTTGCCATTGGTAACTTAAATTCCCTGCGGATGTGATGGCACCAACGGTATAACTGATATTATCACCAACATTTACAATTTGTTTTACTGGCTGAGCATTTATTGCCACCATGCCTCCCCTCGTTATCACATTATTGTATTTAGTTGATGTGTATGCGGCACCAATAACCTTCCCATTTGCGTCAACAGTTCTCGAACTTGCATCACCATATCTATTATCACTCCCGCTTTTGGTTTTGTCATTATAATATTCATTGGCATCAGAACAACCATCGTTATCACTATCTGTATCTTCCAGATCTGGAATTCCATCACCGTCAGTATCTGTATAACAAACTCCATTAAAGCTAAAACTATCGAAATTAAACGCACTTTTGTTGCCGTACAGATAAACTCTCACATAATAGGTACTGCCATATAACAGCCTGAAATTCTTAGTCAGGGATGTTTTATAAAAGCCTTCACCAGCTGAAAATGTAGGTACAGTACCATCATACAAAACCGTGTTAGTGGTAAATGCCGGACTGGTGGATATTACAATCTTTACATTCTGAAGCTGGTTCAGTGCATAATAAGTTATCCAATCTTTTAACTCATAAACCCTATTTGCGGTACTGGCCATAGGAATAGTAACCTGTATGTACTGATTATTGCTTATTGCTTGTGCCGAGGTTGTTGCAGTGGCATTATTAAATGTCCAAAGATAGCCGTTTGTGGAAGATGCAAATCCTCCCCCAAACGAAACACTACTACTTGAGGTAATTACATCTGGAGCAAACAAATTCTTTTCCAGTGACCCTGGAAAAGGTGTTGAATTTAAATCCCAAAACAGTTGGGGATTAATAGAAGTACTGAACGGAGGAAGTGAACATGTATTTTCAATTGCGTCTAAAATCCCATCGTTATCATCATCCTGGTCTATATTGTTGGCAATGCCGTCTCCATCAGTATCCAATGTGCTTTGTGCCCGAACCATATTTATACATATGGATAAGATAAATATAAGTATGTACTTTTTAGTCATTTAATGGCTTTATTAATTATTATTTATTATAAATTTAAAACTACAAAATTTGTATATCCGAAACTACATTTAAGACGAATAATTAATTTTTAAAATATCTATTTTTGCAAGTCATATCTTTTTTCGAAAAGTAAAAAAATTATGTCGCATCCATAGCTAAAAAATATCCAGCAGTGCGTAAAACAGATAGATATTGATTTATTAGTACCCATAAATGTATTTGACCAATTTTAACAAGAGCATAAAAATAAATTATTTTTTCGTAATCCTGTTGTTTTATTATTACAAAAACATAAAATAAATAATATATATTTATGGTCTTAAATATACACCTATTTAATAAGTAAATTATCTAATCATTAAACCCTATAACAGCATTTTTATGAAAATTTTTTTTACTAGATTTATTTTATCGTTAGCAGTCTTAATGACTTGTACACAATTGGTATTACATGCACAGGTTACACCTACAACATCTGGCGTAACCCTGGTATGTGCGGGAGGAAGTTTTAGTTATGCCGACGCCGCATCTGCAACAATACCGGTTGGGTATACTCATAAAATTTATTACAGTGCTACCAAGGTCGATCTGGCAGTTAATGATCCTGCAACTACCGGAACATCAGTAACAATCACTGCACCAAATACTGTTGAAAACGCAGCAACCGGGTATTACTATTTAAAAGGTACACCTGCGGATGCTACGCTCTGTGAAACTCCATACCAGGAAATTCCGGTTTATGTGTTTAAATCGCTAAGTGTAGATTTTACACCCAAGAATTTTTGTATCGCTAATACAGCTGAAGAACAGAAAGGTAATGTTACCACTCAGGATACCTACCAAACATTTGCCTATCAATGGTACACAGTAAATACCGGTGGTACAGAAAGTAAGATTACTGATGCAACGGGCATTAATTACACCCCAACCATTGCCGGAACCTATAAGTTAAGGTTGAGGACGGCCTATAAGGTTACCACTGCCGGTACTGATGCATATTATTGTAAAGCTGAGTCTGCTATTAAAGAAGTAATAGTTAATGCTAAACCAATTACGCCAACTGTAACAGTAACGGGTGCAGCCCAAGAAACGCTTTAAACGTCAGCAGCATAATTCAGCATAATACCTCATGGAGCGCAAGTTCGTCTTTTTCTTTTTTGCAATGTTTCTGGTTTTGGTTGTGCAAGGTCATGGCCAGACAGCGGTAAAAAGAAAAAAATTCGTCCTAAAAAATGGCGGAACAGCTGCGCTTCAGGCAAACAGTGCTGAGGCTAGCTCCTTTGTATGGTACAGGGATGGTAATGTGCTACCGGGAATAAATACATCCAGTTTATCAGTTAATGTGCCCGGAATTTATAAGGTAGTGGCGTTGAACAGTGGTGACTGTCCCTCTGATGAATCTGTTGAGATTGAGATAATTATAGCACAGCCAATACTTGCTGATGTAGCCATTACAAAACGATCGGAAATTAGAGAAGTGCTAAGTAACCAGCTTTTTAATTACAACATAAATGTACGCAACAACGGTGCAGCCACTGCCAACCAGATCAAGGTGGTTGACAAACTACCGGATAATTTGATTTTTGAGAGCTTTGACACTCCAACTGATGGAAATGCTAACTATGATGTTGAAAACAGGACGATAAACTGGACGATCCCCCAGCTACAGAATGGATATTTCTCAGAGCTGATTGTAAAAGTTATGGCCAAACAAGCGGGTAAAGTAAGCAATACGGCAAATGTTACCGCTATGGAAACTGATCCGGATTTGAGCAATAATACTTCTACCGACAACAAAAACATATCAGCAATCAGGGTGCCTAATGTGATTACCCCCAATGGAGATGGTAAAAACGACTTCCTGATTATCGATAACCTAGATTCATTTGATGAGAACCAGCTCACCATTATAAACAGATGGCAAAGCACAGTATATCAGGCCACTAATTATAAAAACGACTGGAACGGGAGCAAACTGGCCGATGGAACATATTTCTACCTGCTTAGGGTCAGGAATGTTAAGGGTTCATGGATTGAGCAGAACGGATATATTACTATCCTAAGATAGATAAAAAGAATGGTGAAACATGCAGTATTTTTTCTGGTGGCCTTATTTACACAGCTTATTGCCCGGGGGCAGCAAGACGCTCAATTTGGACAATATGTTTTTAATGGCACTTTCATAAATCCAGCTTATACAGGTTATAAAGAAGAGTTATATCTTCAGGCCTATGCCAGAGCGCAATGGGTAGGAGTACGTGGTGCCCCACAAACCATATCAGTTTCTGCTGACGAAGCCGTAAAAGATGAAAGCGTAGGGCTAGGGCTTTTAATTGCTAAAGATAAAATCGGAGCGCAAAGTTCCCTTGGTGCTATAGGAAATTTTGCTTACCGCATCAAGCTTGATAGAACAGAAACAAATGTACTGGCATTTGGTATCGGTTTGGGAATTAGACAGCTAGGGCTAGAGGGCAACCTGCTTGATCCAAGAGATGGGGGCGACGTTATTATTCCATCAGGTACAGTTAGCCAGGTAATACCTGAAATAAGGACGGGTGTTTTCTATTCTAATGAAAAATATTTTGTGGGATTTTCCATAACCGGTTTATCCGTAGGGAACCTGAAGCTATATTCCAATTATCAGGTGCTCAACATTCAACCGCAAAAGCATTTCTATCTTACAGGCGGCATGGCTATAAAAATGAATGATGACTTTATAATTAAACCTGCCTTTTTGATAAAAGACGAAATTAGCGGCCCTACATCTTTGGATTTAAACGCATTTATACTTTTTAAACAACGTTTTTGGATAGGTGGCGTTTACCGCAGTACGGTGAAACTGTATCCTAAAAATAATCTCCAGAACAATTTATCCAAACTTGCGGCAGCGGGTGTGATTGCCGAATACTTTACCAACAATAATCTCCGGATCGGATATGGTTATGACTTTAGTTTGAACGGTTTACAGAAGTATGATTATGGATCGCACGAGATTTCACTAGGCTATTATTTTACCACAAAAAAAAGCCGCAGGCCTAAATGTTATTTTTAAATCACAAGGCGGCCTTTTGGTTATTAAACATAATAAATATTAACCTTGAGGAAGAATTTTGGGATTACTTACCTCTATTTTAAGCCAAACTGGCAATCATTTGATTACCGCATAATGGTAATCGATTTCCTAGCCATACATTCATGATTACGCATCAGCCGAAATGACGCGTCCTTTAAAAAACATACAACAAAATTAGATTTCGTAGGTTTATATTTTTGTACCAACACCTTTAAATTATGATTACACAAAGCAATTTTAGTCTTAGCGGCTCTGACGGAAAATTAATTATCGGCGATATCACTTTTGATGAGAAAAACCCTAATACACCAATTATTCTTTTTGTACACGGCTTCAAGGGCTTTAAAGATTGGGGTGCTCATAATTTAGTTGCCCGGCATTTCGCCAATAATGGTTATCGTTACATTAAGTTTAATTTATCGCATAGCGGTGTTCCTGTTGACGAGCCAAAAGATGTAACCGATATGGATGCCTTTGCCAGCAACACGGTTTCAAAAGAACTTTTTGACTTAAATGCGGTATTGGATTTTATTGAAAAAGCTTATGGTAAGGATATTAAGGTAAACCTGATTGGACATAGCCGTGGTGGCGGTTTATCCATTATTGAAGCTGCAAACGATTTAAGAATTAACAAACTGATTACCTGGAGTGCCATAGCCGATTTTAACAGCCTTTGGAAAAAAGAGCAGGAGGCAGAATGGAAAAAGAACGGCAAAATATTCGTTACTAATGCTCGTACCAAAGAGCAAATGCCTTTAAACGTAACTTTATTAGAAGATTTGGAAGAAAACGCAGCTGCATTAAATATTTTAGATGCGGCCAAACGCATAAACATACCATGGTTAATTGTACATGGTGATGATGATGTTAATGTGCCTTTTGAGACTGCACAAACTTTAGCAGAAGTAAATACAGCTAGCAGATTGGTTAAAATTGAAGGTGCCAATCATGTTTACGGAGCAGCACAACCTTACACCAGCGAAACTTTGCCGCCGCTTTTATTTAAAGTTTGTGAAAAGGTTTTGACTTTTTTAAATGAAGAATAAATTAATATCTTGAGTCATTATAAACTATGGCTCAAGATAATATAAACTTCTCAGGCTTCAATCAAGCTCTATTTAAGAAGATCTTAATTGGATTAACATTATTTTTCTGTTTTATCATTTTTCTTGACATTAATTTTTCGCCTGTAAAATCAAATAATGAATTTATTGTTGATTTTGAGGGATATCGCTCCAAAAACGGAAGGCAACGCATTTTTAGTGTTCAAACCCTTCATGAAAAATACAGGATCCCACCTCAACTTTTCAATGAAATAAACGAGAAAGATTCCCTGCTAATCTGTAGGTCAAAAATAACCGGCATTATCCTTTATTATGGTTTAAGGAAATCGGATTTAATTATTGTCTGTAAAACACGTCTTTTTAAGGATGATTTTTTTGGATTAGTTACCAGTACATTAGGTGTTTTGCTAGCGATAATTCTCTATTTTAATAAAAACTAGCACAAAACGTTACCCTTCAAGGAATTTTAGTCTTTTTGATTATCATTTCTTTGGTTTTCCTAAGAAATTACTTCGGTGCAAATTATTTATGGGAGTTCTAATTATTAATATTAATCATCTCCTCTCCTTACAAAATTACGCATATCGCTGCCACTTGGGCTTTGGAAAATTTCGAGATCAAAGTACGGCACCGCAGCCAACAAATGGTCAAAAATATCCGCAGCTACTTCTTCGAATTTCTTTAGTCCTTTTTCTTTAGAGAAAACATAAATTTCAATAGGTAATCCATTTTCTGTTGCCTGCAGCTGGCGTACCATAAAAGTTAAATCTTTATTAATATTTGGATTGCTTTCGAGGTATTTCTCTGCATATACCCTAAAAGTTCCAATATTTGTCATATGGCGGCCGTTCACCAGGTTATTCGGATCTACTGTGTTCTCGGCATTAAATCGTTCAATAAAAGCCTGGGTTTCTTTAAGGTAATCTTTCAAAAAATCAATACGCTGCAACCTTCCGATCAATTCATCATCGCAGAATTTAATGCTCGAAATTTTAATATTAATGTGCCGTTTAATCCTACGTCCTTCACTTTCTTCCATCGCCCGCCAGTTTTTAAACGATTCACTCACAATAGCATAACTTGGCACAATGGTTACTGTTTTATCCCAATTTCGCACTTTAATGGTGGTTAAATTGATTTCGGTTACTTCGCCATCGGCACCATATTTTTCTACGGTAATCCAATCGCTAACCCGAACCAGGTCAATGGCACTCATCTGTACCGAAGCCACAAAACCCAAAATAGGATCTCTGAAAATCAAAATAAAAACAGCAGTTACTGCACCAAAACCACCGAAAACATACAATGGAGATTCGCCAAGTATGATTGATAGAATAAGTACAAAACCAACAATATAAAATACAATTTTGGCTACCTGTTTGTAACTTCTTATGGGTTTATCGGCATATTTCTTTGAAGATTCCATGATGGAAACCAAAGCATTTAGAAATGCATTAATAGCAAACATCACAGCTAAAACCATGTAGATCTTAGCAAAAATCAAGGCGTAAAAAAGCCAGATTTTAAAATCGATAAACAAATAAGGAACTACATTGTAAATAATATAAGCACCAAATATTAAGGCAAACGCCCTAAAAACACGGAATTCGAAGAGTGCTTTTTGCCAATCCGACTTTGTTTTGGCACTTTTTACTACTCCAATAAAAACCTGCCTGGTAAGAAATATGGTAATGTATAAAAATAAAACAACACCAACTAGTCCGATAAAAAAGTAAGAATAAATGAGTTCGCTACCAGTAAAGCCTTTGCCTGCCAGCCAGTTTTTAAGTTCGTTAAATAGGGTTTGAAACTCCGGGATATTCATTAAAGCAATTTATGATTTATTGATGAAAAAATTAAATGGTGCCAGATAAAGCAAAATAGTTTGTGAAACACAAACCATGATAATCCCTCGGTCTGTGTCCTAATAGATCGAATAAGAAATAATTTCACAAATTTATGCTTTATACTAGTCTGTGAGGACACAGACCAGGGAATAAAAATCTAAATAAATTGTGAGACACAAACCATGTTAATTCCTCGGTCTGTGTCCTCATAAACCGAATAAGAAATAATTCACAAATTTATGCTTTATACTAGTCTGTGAAGACACAGACCAGGGAATAAAAAGCAAAATAGTTTGTGAAACACAAACCATGATAATCCCTCGGTCTAACTCCTCAGTCTGTGTCCTCACAGACAGAACATGAAATAATTTCCCAAATTTATGCTTTATACTAGTCTGTGAAGACACAGACCAAGGAATAAAAAGCAAAATAGTTTGAGAAACACAAACCATCATGATAACTCCTCGGTCTGTGTCCTCACAGACAGAACATAAATAATTTCACAAAGTTATACTTTATACTAGTCCGTGAGGACACAGACCAGGGCATGATGATATAAGTAAAATGATTATGAACTTCGCGGTCTATTTTCTCACAGACAATAAAGAAATGAATTTACTAACTTATAATTTATGCTGGTCTGTGAAGACACAGACCAGGGATAATGATAAAAGTAAAATGATTTAGAAAAACAGTATCGTTCCAATTTAAACCTTTTCTACCCAATTGCCATCATCTTTGATAATATCAATCAATTCATCAAGGGCATAAGCTGTGGTTACATTTTTCTTTACTACTTCTTTACCACGGTATAAAGTAATTTTATCAGGCCCTGTGCCAACATAGCCATAATCAGCATCGGCCATTTCGCCTGGCCCGTTTACGATACAACCCATTATGCCGATTTTAATGCCTTTTAAATGGTCGGTACGTGAGCGGATCAGTTGTGTGGTTTCTTGCAAATCGAAAAGGGTTCTACCACAGCTGGGGCATGAAATATATTCTGTTTTACTGATGCGTGTACGTGTAGCCTGCAAAATACCAAAACTGGTAGCGTTGATTAAGGATAGGTTTTGTCCTTCTGCATCAATCCATACCCCATCTCCAAAACCATCGGTAAATAAAGCACCAATATCGGTGGCGGCATATAGCATTAAATGATCTGCATCAGCATTCTGGTAAGTTCTTTTTATAATTATCGGCACTTTGATATCTTGCTGTTGTAAAGCAACAAAGAATGCCCTCTGTTCGGCCATTCCGTGAACAGCAGAAGTTTTTAGGATGAGAACAACGTTACTAAACTGGTTAATTTCTAATCCGGTTAATTGTGCCGCGTCAACTTCAACAAAGTTTAAAAATTGATCTTTATCATTAGCAGTGTTAAATTCTTCTAAAGAGAATAACGGATGACAGTTGTTCTTATCTTGGAGCTTTAGCCAGGTTTGGTAATTGTAAACCTGCTTCAAATTACCAGGAAAAGAGAACGAAGGCAAATTATCGCCCAAATAAGCCAAATCGCAAGCCTGATCGGCTAAATTGTATTTATCTAATCCTGCGCTGTAATTATAACCAACAGCACTTAAAAAGTAAGGATCTTTTAAATTCTCTTTAGAAACATCGATCATCACTACCGGATGGTGAAGTCCGCCGATGTGTTGTACAGGTGTAGTTATGCGGCGATTGTACTCGTAAGGAGAATAAGTTGGGCGTTGTGAGTTGGGAGTTGGCGCATTTGCAGGCGACTCAAAACTCTGAACTCCATGCTCCGAACTCCTTTTAGAGTAGCGGTCTGCCAGGGCTTTTGCAACTGGAGCTTCAAATTCAGGATCTTCTGTTAACGAAACGCGGATGGTATCGCCTAAGCCATCTTCTAATAAAGTACCGATACCAACGGCTGATTTAATCCGACCATCTTCGCCATCACCAGCTTCGGTAACACCTAAATGCAGCGGGTAGTTCATCCCCTCTTTTGCCATAGTATCTACCAGCAAACGGTAAGCCTGCACCATTACCTGGGTATTACTGGCTTTCATTGAAATTACCAGGTTATAGTAATTCTGATCTTCGCACATGCGGATAAATTCCATTGCAGATTCGACCATGCCCCGTGGGGTATCGCCATAATGACTCATAATCCTGTCGGACAGTGAACCATGATTGGTACCGATACGCATGGCCGTACCATACTCCTTACAGATTTTAACTAAAGGAATAAATTTTTTATAAATCCTGGCCAGCTCTGCATTGTAAGCATCCTGGGTGTATTCTATATTTTCGAATTTCTTTTTATCTGCATAGTTACCCGGGTTAACCCTTACTTTTTCTACAATTCGGGCGGCCATTTCGGCTGCATTAGGGGTAAAATGGATATCGGCAATTAATGGCACATTATAGCCACGGAAACGGAGTTCTTTTTTAATATTGGCCAGATTTTCAGCTTCCTTGATGCTAGGGGCAGTAATACGCACATATTCGCAACCCGATTCTACCATACGGATGGTTTGCTCAACCGTACCTAAAGTATCCATTGTATCGGTGGTAGTCATTGATTGAATCCGGATTGGGTTATGCCCTCCCAATGCAATATCGCCAATATTTACCTCGCGGGTTAAATACCTTGAATAAGTTGTTAAACTGTTGCAATATCCGCCAGCCAGATCATGTTTTGCCAATATATTTTCCATCTGTTTGCAAAGATAAGGATTGTTGGAATGTTTTAATGTTGGAATGTTGTAATTAAATCGGTTGGTATATCAGTTCAAGGTAGCAACACCCTCCTATTTTTGAACTGAAATATAGCGTACAGCCAAATTAATTATAATGATGCAATAGGCTCCGTTTTTCTAATTAAATCAACCTGTCTTTTATCACCAACGTATTGGCTGCAATATCGTGCCAACACTGATTTTTCTTGTTTAAAAAGCTATACAGATAACCGAAGAAAACAGGAATTACAGATAAAATCTTAGAAAAGTTCCTAATTAAAGAAATGCCAAAAGAAACCCGGCTGCCTTCTAAATCTGTTACTTTGATACTGAGTAGTTTTTTACCAATAGTTGCCTGATTTTTGGTCGCTTCAGCAATGCTCCCATAAATCAGTTTAATGATAAATATTGATGGAAATGGAATTAGAAAAGCCATTATCCGCTGATCTTTACCTTCTATAAAGAGAAAACTCGTTAAAATAATGACGGTATAAAACCCAAAAATGATAAAATGATCAATTACCGTAGCCAGCAAACGTTGATCGAAAGCAGCAAAATATTGAGGAGCAGTTTTTTGATAGCTAAAACCCAAAAGCTCACGCAATTCGGAAATTGCATGAGCTTCTTTATAATCGTCCATTCCGGGTTTGCGTATAAAAGTATTCGCAGTAATGTTTAAATCTTTCAGTTCGTTTAAACTATACGGCCCTTGTGGCTTACCATTAATTACTACGGTGTATTGATCAGCATTCATTAGATAGGATCGGGATTGTTTGGATTTAGGATTGCAGGATTAAAGCGCTGTTAAGACTTCAGTTCGCGAAGTCTAAGCCTTAAGCCTTCCACCCTCAAACCTTCAACTATCTAGTATCTGCTTACTTCAAAGTTACTCAATCCACCATCTAAATTAATAAAGATTTTTTTAGCGGAAGTTTTATAATTAGAAGTCTCGTAAACCCCATCGCTCAATTTCTCAAATCCGTCGAAATCTTTTGCCGATAAACCTGTTTTAGTTTTAATTCTACAACCCGAATTGGTAGGTACTTTAATTTTTACATCGGCTACGCCAGATTTTACGATTACATCGGTTATGGGTGATAAATCGCCAAATTTAATATCCAAAGCCGCTGCACCACCATCAAAACGGAAGGTTCGTACTTTGTAACCGGCAAAATCGAAATTTGCTTCGCCTGCCCCTAGTTTCATTAAAATATCCCAATTCGCTTCTTTGTTCAACTTAAAATCCACGTCATTTCCACTATCGCCAAAATTCCATTTGTTCTTTTTATCATTCATTTGGAAAGTAAGCACTGTTGCGCTATCAGTAAGTACTTTTTTTAGTGAAAAATTACCATGTTTTTTCTTTACGTCAGCACTGATCAATTGTGAAGTTTCACCATCAAGGTTAAAAGAAATACCCCCTCCCGAAATGTTCAATATTGTTTTTTTGGCATTATCAGCGGCTACAAACGCCTCTGATAAACTTGAATGAAAGGTTGTTGTATCCTGGTCATCGTCGTTGTCATTATCGTTATCATCATCATTGTGATCGATGTTCACATCAATGTCCTTTTTAAAATGCCGTCCCCACCAATTTCCGTTTTCTGGTACCTGCTGCCCTTTGTAAAAAAGAAAAGCCAATGCCACAACCAAAACACCAATGGAAATCATGCTTCCTGTTTGTGAGTTGTTTTTATTAAACAATATATTCAAACCTGCGATAATTAAAAACACTGGCCAAAAGCTCCATACGTTGCGCCAATAAAAATCGATTACGCCAAAATTTTCGAGTAGAAGTACACCGCCAATAAAAAGCAGGATAATACCCCATATTAATCTATCTAATTTCATTTTATTTATACTTGAGGGTTAGGGGATGTTGAATTGTCGTCTTTATTAACCGGGGTTGAAGGCTCATTTTCTGGAACAACACCAGAAAAATCGGCTGTTTTTTGCTGTTCTGCTTCTTGCTGACTTTGAAAAGCTGCCCAATCATTTTTTCTTTTTGATTTAGCGATGATACTAACGCCTAAAGCAATGAATATCAGTGGCCACATGTACCTGAATAAATTGCGGATACTAAACCATTCCGGTATAAAATCCATTTCGCGCATCAGGAAAAAGCATCCAATAACCAGGAGCAATAATCCACCGATTGTACGGCCGGTATCGTTCGATTTATTGAGTTTACCAAAATCGGCCTGTGTTTCAAAAGGTGTTTTCGTGCTTCCATCAACAGGCTGTGTCCAATTGGCATTTCCCTGGTTGGTTGGACCGGCAAATGAATCTGCATTTCCAAATGGCGGTGTATTTGGTGTTTTATTACCGAAGTAATCATTAAATTTTGAGAATCTTGCTGCTGGATCGTTATTCACCGGAACAATAATCCACATAATAATATAGGCAATTAAGCCACCTCCTGCCATAAATATAGCCGATAATGCAAACAATAATCTAATTATGGTAACCTCTACCTGCATATAATCTGCAAGTCCTGAAGCTACACCGGCAATCATCTTATCGTGTTCGTTTCTAAAAAGCTTCTTTTCCATAACGTTGTTCATTTTGTGTTAAAAATCGAGCGGGGTAATCAAAACCTCATCTACGTTTACACCTTTACTTAAGTTTAAAATGGTGAATAATGTTTCTGCAATATCCTCAGGCTGTACAAATTTTTCGTCGGGGATGGTTGTTCCTTCCCAGGAAGAAGTTTTTGTAGAACCTGGCAAAAACGCAGTTACTTTAACGTTATGAGGGGCTAACTCTTGCCGCAATACATGATTAAGACTTAACATCGCTGCTTTTGTTACACTATAACTGCCACCATTTTTTACTGGTGCCTTACTCGCTACCGAACAGATGTTAAATATATGGCCACGCCTTGCTGAGCGCATTTTTTTTCCGAAAAATTTGCTGGTATAATAGCTGGCATTCGTATTTAAATGTTGCTGTTTTTCAAATGTGGCATCATCTTCATCAAGCAGGCTACCGGGTAAAAAAATCCCCACATTGTTTACCAGAACGGTTACATCATCAAAATCTATTCCATCGGCATTTAAAAAAGCGTACACATCATCTTTAACTGTAAAATCTGCCGCATGGGTAAAAATGGCATTCCCATAAGGTGTTAATTCTTCTTCAAGTATCTTAAGATCACTTTTACCTCTTGCAACTAATATTAAATGATATCCATTTTGCGCCAATTTAATTGCGATTGCCCTGCCAATTCCTTTAGTTGCACCAGTTATTACAGCTTTCATCTTTTGTGGTTTAATTTTTGTTGACAAAAAACCATATTTATATTCAAAACCACGAATATTTTTGTAATTAGCGAAGAGCGTCAACTTTTTTATCGTTTCTTTGTAGTAGTATAAGAATGATCATTTAAATTAAGCAAATACATACGGAATGAATTTTACCAATTTCGGCAGATACATCCTGCTACTCAAGTCTGTATTCAGAAAGCCGGAAAAACTGAAAATATACCTGAAAGAAATCGCCAAGCAAATGGATTATGTTGGCGTGGGCTCTTTAGGCTTAATTGCCATTATCTCTACTTTTATTGGTGCAGTAATGACTTTACAAATTGCTTTCCAGCTGGTAAGTGATTTTATTCCAAAAACAATTATCGGTTCTGTTAACAGGGATTCGAGCATTTTAGAGTTAAGTCCAACCATTAGTGCAATTGTACTGGCTGGAAAAATCGGCTCTGCCATTTCATCAGAAATTGGTTCGATGCGTGTTACCGAGCAAATTGATGCCTTAGAAATTATGGGCATTAATGCACCGGGCTACTTAATTCTTCCTAAAATTATTTCTGGCATAACCATGGTACCTATGTTGGTAATCATATCTATGTTTTTAAGTATTTCTGGTGGGTATATTGGTGGTTCAATTTCGGGTGCGGTTACTCCTGCAGAATACATTCAGGGTATTACAACTGATTTTAATCCTTACACCATCACTGTTGCCCTTGTTAAGGCATTTGTATTTGGTTTTATTATTACATCAGTACCTGCTTACGAAGGTTTTTATGTTCGTGGTGGTGCTTTAGAGGTATCGCAAGCCAGTACCAGAGCAGTTGTAATTAGCTGTATCTCTATTCTTGTTTGCGATTATTTAGTTACTCAACTTTTATTGTAATGATCGAAATTAAAGATATATATAAATCATTCTCCGGCAACGACGTATTAAAAGGAATTTCTGGTAAGTTTGAAGAAGGCGTAACCAATTTAATTATCGGTGGTTCCGGATCAGGAAAAACTACCCTGTTAAAATGTATGGTGGGTTTACATCAGCCAGATTCGGGTTCGGTGTTATACGATGGCAGGGATTTTACACCGATGACCTACGAACAAAGGATTGAAGTACGGAAAGAAATCGGTATGCTTTTTCAGGGTTCGGCCTTGTTCGACAGTATGACTGTTGAAGAAAACATCATGTTTCCTTTAAATATGTTCACCGATCAAAGCAGAAAAGAAAAGCTCGAAAGGGTTGATTTTTGTTTGGAGCGCGTTAACCTTGCAGGTAAAAACAAGTTGTTTCCTGCAGAATTATCAGGAGGAATGAAAAAACGTGTGGGTATTGCACGTGCCATTTCGATGAATCCAAAATACTTATTCTGTGATGAGCCGAACTCGGGCTTAGATCCAAAAACTTCGATCGTTATTGATGAACTGATCCAGGAAATTACGGAAGAATACAAAACCACAACCATTGTAGTTACCCACGATATGAACTCGGTTATGGGTATTGGCGATTATATTTTGTTTTTGCATGAAGGAAAAAAATTCTGGGAGGGCAGCAATAAGGAAATCGCACATACCGATATTAAAGAATTAAACGATTTCGTATTTGCCAGTCGCTTTATGAAAGCTGCAAAAGATAAGTTTTAAGAAAATTTTTATATTTGTATATGACTACGGCCACTAAAAATATCATTTATAAATTGGAAACCTTACCAGAAAGTATGGTAAACGAAGTAGAAGATTTTGTTGATTTTTTAAAAGCTAAACATTCGAAGAGCTTTCCTAAATCGGCAAGCGAAAAAACGAATATTGTTGAAGAACCAAAAAGCTTATATGGCGCTGCAAAAGGCACAATTCTTTATATTTCTGATGATTTTAACGATCCGGTAACTTGCTAATAAATAAAATCGTCATTGCGAGGCACGAAGCAATCTCCTTCTGTATATACTAGTGCATCAAGATTTCTTCACTACTCGCAATGACGTCCTACACAAATAATACATGATACAATTACTTGCCCCCACCCATTGGAAAGATTATGAACTGATTGATTGCGGGGATTTTGAAAAATTAGAACGTTTTGGAAATGTAACCCTTATCCGTCCGGAACCGCAGGCCGTATGGAAAAAAACATATTCGGAACAGGATTGGAAAAAAACAGCTAACATTACTTTCAGAGGCCGTTCGGCAACTTCAGGCGAATGGGTAAAGAAAAACCAATCTATCCCTGATCGTTGGCATGTAGAATATAAAAATGATGAGGTGGCGATAAAACTCCGCCTGGGTTTAACTTCTTTTAAACATGTTGGCGTATTTCCTGAGCAGGCTGTAAACTGGGATTTTATATCTTCATCAATCAAAAAATTTAAAACTCCTCAGCCTAAAGTTTTAAATCTTTTTGCATATACTGGTGCAGCTTCATTAATTGCAAATGCAGCGGGTGCAGAAACAACACACGTTGATTCGATTAAACAAGTGGTTACCTGGGCAAATGAAAACCAGGAACTTTCGGGGCTGAAAGATACCCGCTGGATGGTTGAAGACGCATTAAAGTTTGTAAAAAAAGAGCTAAAAAGAGGTAAAAAATACAATGGAATCATCCTCGATCCACCAGCATATGGCCATGGCCCAAATGGGGAGAAATGGAAACTTGAAGATCATATTCAGGAAATGATGCAGGATGTTGTACAATTATTAGATGAAAAAGAACATTTTCTGATTCTTAATACCTATTCCCTTGGTTTCTCATCTGTAATTGTAGAAAATTTAATCCGTACATCTTTTCCTTCGGTCAAAAATCTTGAAACCGGAGAGCTTTTTTTACAGGCCACATCAGGCATTAAATTGCCATTGGGCGTTTTTGGCAAATTCTGCAATGTGTAAATGTTGATTACTTTATTTTAAACTACCAGATTTCCAACCTACTTTCATCAAAGCAGAATCGGAAAACTGTTCTAAATTTTAATTCTATAATATATCTATGAAATTCCCTCAATTAGCAGGCACAATTATCCTGGGATTTGCCGCAATCAGCTTGTTTGCCAACTGTAATTCAGACGGCAAGGGCAGCAACGGCATTGGTAAAATCTTCTCTACTGATTCGACTAAAAAGAAAACCGATTCAACAGCGAATGTAATGAAACCTGTTGACCCTAAACTTTACGATTCATTGGTAAAAAAGCTAGCGAATGGCGATACCACTGGAAGGTGGCCTGTAAAAAAACAACCATATCCTTTAACAGGAGCCATTTTGCCTTTTAAACGCATTGTTGTTTATTATGGAAATTTACACTCTAAAAAAATGGGTGCGTTGGGCGAATATGCACCAAAAGAAATGTGGCAGCGCTTAAATGCTGAAGTAAAACATTGGGAAAAAGCAGATCCAACTACCCCGGTGCAGCCTGGTTTGCATTATATTGCTGCTGTAGCAAGCGGAACACCTGGTAAAGATGGAAAATACATCAATAGAATGGGTAACAAACAGATTGATTCTGTATTGAAAATTGCTAAAATGCAACCAAATACCATTGTATTTTTAGATCTTCAGGTAGCATTAAGCACCATCAAAGCTGAATTGCCTCATATTGAAAAATACCTCGAGCTACCTTACGTTCATTTGGGTATCGACCCTGAATTTTCGATGAAAGATGGAACGTTGCCAGGAAAAAAAATCGGAACTTACGATGCTGCTGATGTAAACTATGTAACTGGCTATTTGGCTGACATTGTAAAAAAATACAATTTGCCTCCAAAAGTATTTGTTTTACACCGCTTTACTAAGAAAATGGTAACCAATTCGGCAAGTATTAAACTTCGTCCAGAAGTGCAGGTTGTGGTACACATGGATGGATGGGGCGAACCTGAATTAAAAAAAGGTACTTACCGCCACTTTATACAAGGAGAACCTGTACAGTTTACAGGATTTAAATTATTTTATAAAAATGATTTAAAGAAAGATCCTAAACGCTTAATGACTCCAGAGGAGCTGTTAAAGCTTACTCCAAAACCGATATACATTCAATATCAATAAAATAGTACTTAACGCCTGTGATTAAAATCATAGGCGTTTTTATTTAAATAAAACAATCAGCTCTCAACATGAAAAATCTTATTACGCTTACCTGCGCACTATTTTTAATTTATACATCTGGCATAGCCCAGGAGTTAAAAACTTCAAAATCGTTTAAATCAGCTTTAGAACAATCATCAACAGCAAAAAAACCTGTGTTATTAATTGTGGATGTTATTGGAATACCGAAACCAACCAATTTACCACCCAATGTAAAAGTTAATTTTAAATCAGGCTTGGAAGATCAGGAAGTTATCAACAGCATAAATGAAAACTTTGTTGTTTATAAAACTAAAATGACTGATACCACCATCAGATCAATACTTGGAAAATCGAACATAAGATCGTTTCCTGCATATGTTTTTCTACGCGCTAACAAAGAAGTATTTTTTAAAGATTTTGGCAATTCTCCAGATAAGCAAAAATATACCACACTAATCGATAGAGCATTGATGGCATTCAAAAGCGAGTCTATTTCTAACTTGGAAACAGCATTTAATGCTGATAAAAACAATAACGTTTCGCTAGTAAAGCTTATTGATGCAAGAAAGAAAGTCGGGATAACGAATAATGCTGAACTTATTGAACAGTATGCAAATAATTTGAAGATTGGTGATTTCAACAACTATAAAAATGTATTGTATATCCTGGAAGCTGGCCCTTACAGCGATGGAAATGCATATAAACTAGCTTAAACCAACCGTAAAATTGTAGATAGCATTTATAAAACGGAACCTGTTCAAAAAAGGGTGGCAATTAATAATGCGATCATTTCCAATACGATGGCAGAAGCTGCAAAGAATAAAAATGTTGCTAAAGCCTACGCGGGAGCCAATTTTGCCAGAAATACCTGGACCAGAGATTACAGAGGTGGAGAAAAAGCGTACAACAACCAGATTTTATGGTATTACAGCACAGTTAAAGATACTACCAGTTATTTAAAGACAGCCAGTTATTTTTACGACAGCTTCTATATGAATATCAGTGCTGACAGTATTAAAAAAATTGAAATAAAAGAGCGCGAAGCTTTTACAAAAACGCACTTCCCTACCCCTAATAATCCCGTTTCTAAGGAAAAGATGGATAGTTTAAAAAAACTTCCAGGAAAAGTTATTTATACCCAATCTGTTTTTTCTTTCAATAGTTCATCAAATTCATATGCAAATGAATTAAACAATGCTGCCTGGAAATTTTATGAAACAGGTACTAAAAATCTTAATTACCTGAGCAAAGCAATGATTTGGAGTAGAAGATCAATAGAACTAAAACCAATTGCTGGATATTACGATACTTTAGCGCACATTCTTTACCGCATGGGTTATAATGAAGAGGCTATTAAAACGCAAGAAATTGCAATAGAAAAAGCTAAGAGCGAAAAAACCCAGACCACACAATTGGAATCGGAGCTAAAAAAAATAAAGGCTAAAACACTTTAATTTATTGAATATTACAATCAGCCCGGATTGTAAATAATTACTTCATAGCAATACGAGGAAGTTTATTAATTATATCATTTTGAGCTTGTCGAAATACCAGAATAGATATAAATAAGTTCTTCGGCAAGCTCATGATGATAAATCTAAAATCAAGATAAAGCCTCATTCATTTGTCCTCTAATTTATCGTTAACGAAAGTTAATAGTTTGCGAGATCACCTATAAATACTATATTCATCTTTAGGGAACCATAGCTTTAAAACTTATAAGAATAATCGGTTACTGATGATACCTTGAATATCAAAAAAATGTCTTTTTTTGATAATTAAATTAAAACTGGAATAGATTTTAGATAAGTAGTATATGGAAACAGCAACATTTGGGGGAGGCTGCTTTTGGTGCACCGAAGCCGTATTTCAGACGTTAAACGGAGTGAGCCAGGTTACATCAGGTTACATGGGTGGCGAATTGAAACACCCTACCTATATGGAAATTTGTAATGGCAATACCGGGCATGCAGAAGTTATACAGATTATATTTGATGAAAGTATTATATCTTTTAGCGAGCTTTTACTCATATTCTTTAAAACACATAACCCAACAACCTTAAACAGGCAGGGCAATGATATCGGTACGCAATACCGTTCGGTAATTTTTTATGAAAATGAAAATCAAAAAAAACAGGCTGAAACAATAATTGCCGAGCTAAATAGCGAAAAAGTATTCGACAAACCAATAATTACTGAGATTTTACCTATTGCAGAATTTTATGAGGCTGAAGATTATCATCAAAATTATTTCAGCGAAAACCAAGGCAAGCCCTATTGTGCATTCGTAATACAGCCAAAACTAAATAAGTTTGTTAAAGATTTTAAAGATAAGATTAAGCCTGAGCTTCTCGAATAATTAACTTTCGAAAGTAAGTAAGGCATGCTGACTTGCCGTATGTATATCACGCCAAACGCGATTTATCTCTGAATCTTTTTTTGCGGCCTCCAAACCACAGTACGGAAATAATATGGCAGCAACTTTCCAACAGGCATGAGCCAATTTGCGGCTCGCAGCACTAACTTCTGTCAGTTTACCTTCTGCAATATTACCATCATTCACCAGGGCGCTCCACGATTGATCAAATGCACTGTAAAACCTTGCTCTAAGATCTTGAATCTCTTCCTTGCAACGATTTAACTCATCATTAAAGAACAAAACCTGTTGATCGGTATATCTTTTCAATCCTGTACGTAAAGTAAAAGCGGTTTCTACCAGTTTAATAAAATGGTTCGTCATCCCCAGGGTATTTACGGTTAGCGTGGTTTCTGCAAGTTGTAAGAAGGGATAATCAAAACCCGAATCTGCTATTTCAATGTCTTGGTTAATCTTAAAAGTCCTGTTTATGGGTACATGTAAATCCTTTACTTCGAAAGCATGGCTTCCAGTGGCAATTAAACCGAAGTAAGACCATCCGGCTAAAATATTTACCTCCTCTTTTTTTAGGATAAAAGATTTAATTTCAGGTACTCCCATTTCATCCAAAAGGTCATCGCCGTGTTCATTTTTAAGTGTACAGTTGGCTGTAAACACAGTAGCATGTAAAGCACCACTGGCGTAATTCCACCTGCCGTTTAAAAGATAGCCCGTTTTAGTTTTAATTGCTACACCACCAACAGCCCCGCTCCCGGCAAAGCAAACTTCTCGATCGGCTAGTATTTCCGCAGCGAGTTCAGGATTTAAAAAACCTGCAAACCAGGCGGCTCCTGCACAAAGTGTAACTGTCCAGCCTAAACTACCATCAGCTTCGGCAAGTTCTTCCTCCAACCTCAAAATTTCAGGAAGCTTTTTATTTGGTCCACCATAAACCTCCGGAACAAAAAGTTTAAACCAGTTTTCCTGGTAAGCCAGCTCCAGAATTTCGGGGTGAAGTTTTCCCATTTCTTCTGAAAGAGCAGCATATGCTTTCACTTTTTCCTGCCAGGTATTAGTTAATGTTTCTTGCATGATAACTTAATTAAGCCGGTTTTAATCTGCTTTTATTGATGATCTTTCTCCAATCTAAATACCCAAAAATGGCAACAACAAATAAAAAGGTAGTTAAACAAGCCATTAAAGGCAATTTTTTATGGAAAAGCAGTGGAATTGCTACGATGTTAGAGATATTAAGAAAAATCCAGTTTTCAATTTTGCGTTTGGCCAAAAGCCACATGCCTGCCCAGGCTGTTGATGAAACAAAGGCATCGAATAGCGGCACATCCGAATCGGTATAATGCCTTAAGATGAGGTAGAGTACCCCAAACCCAATAACTGAGATTAAAACAGCAATGGTTAATTCTTTATTGCTCGACCATGAAACCTGGTTTTCTCCATCCAGCTTTCTTTTCTTCCAGATGATCCAGCCGTAAATGCTCATCGTGAGGTAATATATATTCAAAAGCACTTCTGCGTATAACTTAACGTCCAACAGTAAATACATCCACAATAGGACAGAAATTATCCCAGTTGGATATAGCCAAATGCTGTTTTTCTTTGCTAATAAAACTTCAGAAACCCCAAAACCAACAGCCAACCATTCTATTATAGAAGTGTGTAAAATCTGCTCTTGAAAAAGCTTAAACCAATCTTGAAAATTCATTTACAATATTTTGCCACAAGGCAGGTAAAAATAAATTGAAGCCTGTTTTCGGGGCGAAACAGTACGGTATCTTTTTAACCTCTTCCTACGTCGGCATTACCCGCATCAGGTTCATTAGAAGGGATAAGGTTTGAGGTGTAAGGTTAAATACTATACCTTAAACCGTTTGGCTTAAACCTCTAAATGGGTATAATCTCAGCAAATTGATGGCAACAGAAATTGCAGCATCAAAAAGCACCCCTTTGAGCAAGGCAAATATAGTTTTAAAAATGAAATGTTTTGATTGAAATGTGAAGAGTTGTCAACTTTACTGCCACCAGGACATTAAAGTTAACAACGCTCAAATTTATTTAGAATAATCCCAACTGTCCTTTGTCATCAATTTCGATATCATCCGGGTTGGTGATCTCAAAACCTATCTTTTTAGCAGGTTTTTCTTCTGTTTCTGGCTTATCTCCACTTTTAACCGGTTTATTTTCTTTCTCAGGTTTATTTTCAGCCTTCGTTTCTTCCTTTTTAACAGGTTTTTCAACTACAGCAGGCTTTTCTTTTACCTCTGGTTTTTCTTGTTTAACTACAGGCACTTCTTCAGGCTCTTCCGTCCGCTCAAATTTCGGTTTTGGCTTTTCTGCCAATGGCTTTTCAAGCGTTTCATTTTCAGCTGTTTCCTCTTTAAAATCAACAGAATTTTCTTCTTCAGCTACATTTCCTTCATCAACAGATCCATCTTCCGCATCTGTTTCTGCAGTTGTTTCCTCAATCTCTTCCACTGCTAATTCAGGTTCTTCCAATATCACCTTCTGTACATCATGTGGAGATAAACGGTTGCCATTGGCCTTTAATCCTTTTACATCAATCAATTCAGACAATAATAAATCCAATGTTTCCGGAATTTGGGTTTTGCCTTTTAAAACATCAACAATAATTTTCGCACCCGGATTTGAAGTGAGGTACAATAATTTCGACTTCTGCTCCTCACTAATAAAAATTGTTTTCCTGCTGTTAGCCTGCAATTCGAATGTAAAACGCTTAATGAAATAGTTCTGAGCCTTTCCATCAAAATGAACCGCGGCAAAAATCCGCTCAGGATCAAATTTCTGGATCAAGATCAATCCATCATCAAAGTGGTTACTTAACTCGAATGAGCTTAACTCGTAAAAACCATCCTTATGTACCTGCAAAATGCGGTCATCGCCGTCAAATTCGCCAAGGTATTTTCCACGGCCATCTACATTGAGGCGTTTTAACAAATCATCATACCAGATTTTAAGTCCCGATAAGGTAGAAACACCTTTACTTTTCAGAATAATCTTTTTAACCGGATATTTCGAAATAATATTCCCTTGCGAGCCACGACCTTTAATTGCCACTTCGGCAAAATCCTGATCAAACTGAAGTTTACGCAATTTGGAATGCGGTTTCAGGGCCACGTTAACAATTTCAGCCTCACCGTTAGGGTTGGCAGTAAAATACAACACCTTCGAACCTTTCGATCCTTTCGTTAAATCGTATTCCTTATCGCGCGTTACCCCAACTACAGCAAATCTTTTTATATAAGCAGTACCACTAGCACCATCTTTGTAGATCATGTTGTAAATGGTCCGCTCATCATTCTTTTTAAATACCTGTGCGTGTATAATGCCCTTTCCTACAAAGGTTTTATCGGCTACCTTCGTAATGATGCATTTACCATCCTCGCGAAAAACAATCACCTCATCAATATCCGAGCAATCTGCAACAAATTCATCCTTACGTAAACCCGATCCGATAAAACCATCCTCACGGTTCATGTACAATTTAACATTCGCAAGTGCCACTTTAGACGCCTCTACCCGATCAAACAGGCGGATTTCAGTTTTACGCTCCCTTCCTTTCCCATATTTATCTTTCAATTTCTGGTACCAGGCAATGGCGTAATCGGTGAGGTGTTTTAAGTGGTTTTTAACAACCTTGATTTCATCTTCAAGATTTTTCATCTGCTCATCAGCCTTTTTCACATCAAAACGGGTGATGCTACTCATTGGCTTATCAATCAGCTTTTTAAAATCCTCAGGTAAAATTTCGCGATAGAGTGATGGTTTAAACGGATCAAATAAAATGTGTAAAACCTCAACAACAGTGTCGAAATTGCTTGAGTTTTCATATTCAGGATTTTTATACATCCCTTCCTGAATAAATATTTTAAGCAAAGAACTAAAGAAAATCTTTTCCTGCAATTCGTGCAGGCGGATTTCCAGTTCCCTTTTTAGCAGGTGTTTTGTATGCTTTGTATTTTCAATCAGGATATCATTTACACTCAAAAAGAGTGGTTTATCACCCTGAATGATACAGGTATTTGGCGAAATGGATACTTCGCAGGCCGTAAAAGCGTAAAGTGCATCAATGGTTACATCGGGCGATATGCCGGGAGCCAGGTGCACCACAATTTCTACATTGGCAGCGGTATTATCCTCAATTTTCTTAATCTTGATTTTGCCTTTATCATTGGCCGATAAAATACTATCTATCACTGAACCCGTTGTGGTGCTGAACGGAACTTCGGTAATTACCAAAGTTTTTTTGTCTTTTTCAGTTATTTTGGCCCTTACGCGGATTTTACCTCCACGCTGACCTTCATTATAATTCGAGAAATCGGCCATCCCGCCAGTAAAAAAATCTGGAAGAATGTTTGGGCGCACATCTTTTAATGCTTCAATTGAGGCATCTAAAAGTTCGATAAAATTGTGCGGCATTACCTTAGTTGCCAAACCTACGGCAATACCTTCTGCACCCTGAGCCAATAACAGCGGAAATTTTACCGGCAAAGTGATGGGCTCATTGTTACGTCCGTCGTAACTTAATTGCCATTCTGTAGTATCCGGATTGAAAACCACATCATTAGCAAATTTTGATAAACGGGCCTCAATGTAACGGGGTGCCGCCGCGCTATCGCCTGTAACCGGATCGCCCCAGTTTCCCTGCATATCAATCAGTAAATCTTTCTGACCAATTTGCACCATCGCATCACCAATTGATGCATCACCATGAGGGTGATATTTCATGGTATTACCAATTACGTTGGCTGCTTTATTAAAACGCCCATCATCCATCTCCTTTAACGAGTGCATAATACGACGTTGAACGGGCTTTAAACCATCATTTATGTGCGGTACAGCCCTATCGAGAATTACATAAGACGCATAATCGAGAAACCAGTTTTCGTATAAACCGTTGATTGGGGTTATGGTATGTTTGTGCTCTTCGTTTACGTTTTGATCTAATTCTTCACTCATTTATTTACAGAAATTGGCAGCCGTAAATATAATAAAAATGATTGCATAGAATAAAGAGAGGTTATTCACATTCCAAAGTGGAAAATTGGTTTTACAGGAATGATTAAGGGAAAATAAAATGGATTTTTTTGATCATCTGTCATTATTCTACCATTTACAGGCTTCAGTAAAGCGTTCGTCATTGTTGTGAGATACGAAGCAATCTTTCATGCTAGTGAGCCTTGCCATAAAGATTGCTTCGTCGGCTGAAAAAGCCTTCTCGCAATGACGATAACCATAGGATTCAAATCCTTAAAATCATGTCACTCATATTGATTTTTATACAATAAATTATCCCTCAGGATGATGCAGAATCTTAGAGCACCAACAATTTAAAAGGGCTCCACACATTTGCAAACTATATATATTGTAAGATCGATGATTGTTTTTAAAGATTGGTAAATCAGGGTTAAATGGCTTTGTTAAAGTTTGTTCCGGCTTTACGATGCGATCTTTTTTGCTCTCCAACCCGGCCCGGGCAGCAAAAAAGGATCTCCTCTGCAATCCGGTTTAGGAAGGTAGTGTTGTGCTGCTATTTAGGGCTGTTAGGCACATAAAATCAGCACCGGCCTAAAGGTTGTAAATTTTTAGTATAAGGGTTGTTAGTTTGAGCTAGCACTCGTTTTTTTAATGAGCGTTGAATGATTTATTGTTTTAAACCATACAATCATAACCCTATTTATGCACTTGTTTGAAAAGAGCGCGAGCAGGGCAAGGATAATGAATTTATCTTGATGGCAAATGCGAAGGTTTTTCCAATGCGGAGATGTTGATTTTAACTAAGCTTGTTTCTAATGGGTAAATTGTCATTACTCTACCCCCAATAAAACGCCAGAAACATTCCATGCACTCGAACTACCACCTTCGGGCTTGCCCATAGGGATTGTTATTTTTACAGTATGCTTACCAGCCTTTAAATCTCCCAAACTAATCCAATTTGGATTGGTAACTGTGCCCGGGCACCAATTAGAACGACTTAAATCAGACGATGATAAACCTGTTTCAAAATTTCCGGAAGCCGGGTTAAACAATCGGTACGAACCGCAATCCTGTCGCCATGGGGTAAAAGCAAAAGCCTCCTTTTCATCCAACCAGATGGTATTTTTGCGTGGCACAAACTCATCACCATTGCCCCAGCCACCATGGCCGGTTGTAATGTAACGCAGCCTGGCATCTTTTAAATCTTTGGCTAATGTGAAAGCTACTTCCAAACCTTTTTCACTGCTAAACATTGTGGCATATTCTTGTCCTGCCATTTCCATTATATTGGTTGAGTTAAACAGAGGCAAAATCACCTCTTTAACTTCTTTCTCTCTCCCGCCATTATGTAATGTAATATTTAACGAAACTTTATGTCCGCCTTTATCATAATTACCAATAAAAACCGCTATCCAAACCTCTTTACCATTTACTAGGGGAAACAATTCTGATACATCCTGTCTGTAATAAACTTTTTCAGCCCAGGTTTTGTTTTTCAGTTTTAAATTATTGTATTTACCAACTCCAAAAGGAGTAAAAAAGCGCATTAATTCAATAACCGGATTGTAATTTGCGGTGGCAACTACGCCCTGGTATTGCTTTCCGTTACCATTATCATAAATTGGCAGGTTTTTAACAGAATTTTTAAGGGCATCCATCAAACTGATCTGTTTATCTGTAGGAATAATAAAAACCGAGCCCGTTCGATCATAAGCATCACCATTTGATTGTTCAGTTAAATCGACAAAAACATTCGGATTGTTTTTCAGTTCAGGGAATTTAACCTTTCTGGCAATTACAGTTCCTCCGGCAAAGCGAAAAATAGAATCGGTAGATTGCGGTTTTTCAATAAAGTTGATCTGCTCATTATTGAAAACGTTTAAAGTGGTAAACCTGCTCTTCCAGAGTAAATCTTTATAGCTTAATCCATCAGTCAAATTTGCACTGATTTTCTGTATATCAATCACTTTAAACTTTTTAACCTCTTCAATTTTAGTAGCCGTAATAAAGCTGTTGCCATTACGTACCTGCTCTAAAACCAAACCCAGGTTTTGGCCTAAACTGGTTGGCGCAGCTTTAATGCCTGCATCGCTGGTGTACCACAAATCAATCCGGTTGGAATTTACAACCGTTGTAGCCTTTTTACAGGTATAACCTAAAATCACTTTGGTTTCGTTGCTCAATTCAAAAGTTTGCTTACTGATGGCAAGCGTATCTGCAGTGGCAATCTGGTTTTTTATGCTCAAATCTGCCAGCTGAAATAAAATGCCTGCTGGTTTGGTTACAATACTTTGCTCATAGGGATATTTTGGCTTATTATCGAGTATAGCAACATTACTGATTAAATTCTGCGTTGCCGAAGCCAATACCACAGTGGCATTCCGGTCTTCTTTCGGTTTCCCATCTGATGATCGGAAATAAGTTATTTTATAGGTAGAGCCACTTTTAAGTACCGCCTGGGCGTTTGCGCCAAAAGAAATCAGAACAGAAAGTATAAGGATGTAGAAATGCTTCATGTGGTTAAAAAAACCAAATATAAGTATAAAAGTCGGAGGTATGAGGTAAGGAATTGGAAGACGGAAATACGTTCTGATAGGAAAATCGTTATTGCAAACACAATCGACAAAACAATCTTAAAATGATGGCTTTTAGCTACTACATTAAGATTGCTTCGTCGGCTAAACAGCCATCTCGTAATGTCGACCTGATTAGAGGTAACTCCCACTTAGCGTTCTAAACGATCCTCTACAAAAGAAAAAGGCAACAAGCTCTTTACGCTTGGCACTTTAAGCACCTCACCATTTAAGCAATAAAAAATCACCTCAATCTCCCTATTTTGTTTGCGTTCGAACTCGGCCATTACCTGTAAGCAGCCTCCACAAGATGTTACTGGTTTCAAAATCTCAAAATTATCCGTTTGCGCGGTAATCGCCATACTTTCTATTACCGCATCCGGATGTGTGGAACCGATACTAAAAAGTGCTACCCTTTCGGCACAAAGCCCTGATGGGTAAGCCAGGTTTTCCTGGTTACTCCCCAATATGGTTTCACCCGAGGCCAGGCGAATTGCCGTACCCACCCTGAATTTGGAATAAGGTGAATAAGAAGTGGCCAAAGCACGCTCTGCATTTTCGCAAAGTAATCTATCTGCCAATGTTAATTCATTAATACTTTCGTATTGCTCAAAAGATATATTTAGGTTTATTACATTCATTTTTAACAAATTATCAAACCGCTAGTGTTAAATTTTTATGGCGGGCGAACAATTTAAGTTATTTTTTGTATTATTTAATAAAACCTGCCTTAAATTTAATTTTAATGGCATGCTTTTGGCATTTGTCGATCACCAAACACGCATAGCTTTGAATAAATACGTACGTAAAAGTCTCAAAATTTTATTGTGGGTAATTGCTTCCATCATCATCCTGGTTGTTGGAATAGCATTATCTTTAAATATCCCTGCAGTTCAAAATTTTGTTAAAGGTAAGGCCATAAACTACCTTAAAACTAAAACCAAGACAGAAGTTAGTTTAGAAAGCATTAAAATTGCATTGCCAAAAGATGTGGTGCTGAACAAATTTTACATCGAAGACCGCAAGGGTGATACCTTATTATATGCAGAAAAATTAGCGGTAGACATCAGCTTATTCAAGCTTTTAAAAAACACTGTTGAGATTAATAACATTGAACTAAAAAATGTACGTGCCAATGTAAAACGCATCAATCCCGATACAACATTTAATTTTTCATTCCTTGTTGATGCATTCGCAAGCGATCAGAAAAAGCCCGAAGAAAAAGTAAAAAAAGATACCACTTCTACCTTAAAATTCTCTGTAGATAAAGTATCATTCGAAGATATTGGTATTAACTACCGTGACGATGTTGCCGGTAATGATGTGAAATTATATTTAGGTGCTTTTAAAACCAAAATAAAGGATTTTGATCTCGCCAATCAACATTATGTAATCAAAGAATTAAGCTTGGTTAACACTTCATTGCGCTATTTACAACAAAAGCCACTTACCCAATTGGTGCAGCACATTACAAACAGTGTAGATAGCAGTGAGAAAGAACAAGGTAAACTGCCATTAATTGAAGTACAAAACTTCATTTTCAGCAATGTAAAGGTTAATTACGAAGACCAAATATCGACCACCAAAGCCATTGCAGATGTAAATGATTTAGGCCTGGCCAACCTTAAAGTAGATTTAACCAACAGCAAATACTCTGTTGATGATGCCCATTTAAACAAATCGAACATCCTTTTTGCCTTTAAGCCCGCACCGAGCAACAATTTAAAGAAAGTTAAAGATACTGTAGTGCCCGAAAAATCTCCTTTGGGATTGATCATTAAAAACATTAGCCTTGCCGATAACAACGTACAATTTGATAATCTCGGGGCCAAACCCGCACCCAAAGGCATGGATTTTAACCACCTTAAAATTAACCAGCTTAACTTAGGGGCAAGTGATGTAAATTATAGCGCGGCAGGTATAAAAGTAAATGTTAAAAACGGATCGTTAAAAGAGAAAAGCGGTTTTATACTCGATGAACTTCGTGGTGATGCTGTATATAATGATAAACAGATTAAACTGAGCAATTTTATCCTTAAAACACCAAATACCTCCATTGAGAATGCAACCGAGTTAAATTTCACCTCCATGGAAGATTTAACAAAACATCCTGAACGTGTAAAATTAAATATTGCCCTTAAAAATACTTCCATCGGTTTAAAAGATGCTGGTTTTTTCAGTAATGCCGTACCAGCCAATTACCGAAACGAAAAAATAAGAGTAAATGCAGAAGTAAACGGTTACCTCAACAACCTGAATATCCCTAAACTGCAGGTAAGCGGATTAAAAAATACCCAGATCGACATCAGCGGAAAAGCGAAAGGATTACCAGATGTTAAGAAAACTTTCTTGGATTTAAACATCAAAAAACTGCATGTTACCAAAGGCGATATCCTCGTTGCTGTGCCTAAAAAATCTTTACCACCATCTATCGAATTACCGAATGTAATTGATGCCAAAGGTAACTTTAAAGGCTCTATGACCGATTTTAACACCAACTTAAATATTGCCACCGATATGGGTAGTGCAGTTGTTGTTGCGGGCATGAATGGGCCAAAAGGAAAGGAAAGCTACAAGGCAGATGTGAGCTTAAACAACTTTAACGTTGGCAGATTGCTTAAAATGCAACCTAAACTGGGCCGCGTAACTGTTAAGGCAAATGTTGCAGGTACCGGGCTCGATCCTAAAAAGATTAATGCCAAATTTAATGCGAGGGTTTTAAGTGCCTATTACAACAAATATACTTACCGCAATTTATTACTCGCCGGTAATTACAGTAACCAGAATATTAGCATTAAAAGCAGCATGCCCGATAGCAATGCCAACTTTAATTTAGATGCCAAAGTAAATATGGCAGGCAAATATCCATCTGTAAAAGCCAATCTCAACTTAAAACAAGTCGATCTTCAGGCACTAAACTTTAGCCCAACCGTGTTAAGTGCTGCAGGTATTGTTAAGGTAGACCTTGCCACAGCCGATGCCGATTATTTAAACGGTTCGGTAGATGTTACCAGCCTTCAACTGGTTAAAGACAAGCAAAAAATTAATGTAGATACGATTTCCATCCGTGCAAAATCTACTGCAACAGAAAATGAATTAACCCTTAAATCTGAAATATTATCTGCCAAAATTGATGGTAAATACCAATTAACCAAAATAGGTAGCGCAATTATTAATCAAATTAATAAATACTATGCTTTTGGAACAGTAACCAAAGTACCCGACCAACGTATGCGGTTTTTTGTACAGGTTTACGATTCCAAGCTTTTAAAAAGTTTTGTACCTGAGTTAACGGTTTTTAAACAATCGCAGTTTTACGGTTTAATCGATACACAGAAAGATAGTTTAAAAATCAAAGGTAATTTTCCGCAGGTAGTTTATGGCGATTTTAAAGTTGACACAACTGTTCTCAACATTAACAACGATAATAATAAGCTAGATTACAGTTTAACGGTAAAAAGCCTTCAAAGCCCATCAATTGCATTGTTTAATACTGAAGTAAGCGGTGATGCAGCAAACAACAACCTTGGTGTGAATATCTTTTTACGCGATAGGCAGCTTAAAAACAAATATGTAATTGGTGGTACTTTCCAATCGATAAATAAAGACTTTAAATTCTCTCTTGATCCGCAGAAATTATTGCTCGATTACCAGAAGTGGGTAGTTTCGCAAGATAATTATATACAGTTTGGAGCTTCAGGAATTTTGGTAAATCAATTCCAGATCAGCAACAGCGGCCAGTCGCTTTCCATCAACAGCAACCCCACTGAGCCGAATGCACCTTTGGCTGTAGCTTTTAAAGATTTCCAATTGGAAACCCTGACGAAATTTGCAGAAACGGACACGACACTCGTTGGCGGTCGCTTAAACGGAACTGCAAACGTTAAAGATTTGGCATCAAGTCCAAAATTCGAAGCAAACTTAACCATCGATCAGCTGCGTTACCAAAAAGATCAGCTGGGTACATTACGCGTAGCGGTAAACAACAATACCCAAAATGCATTCGAAGTAAATGTAGCCCTAACCGGCGTACATGAATTAAGGGTTAACGGATTTTACTATACCGCACCGCAAAGTGCATTAGACCTTACGGTAAACATCGATAAAATTGAAATGAAAAACATCGAGAGTTTATCTGCCGGTCAGCTAAAACGTGGCACAGGAACTTTAACAGGTGCATTAACTGTAAAAGGAGCTTTGACTGCGCCGAAGGTTTTAGGCGATTTAACTTTTAATAATGCAGGATTTAACGTGGCGTATGTAAATTCATTTTTCCGGATGCCAAACGAAAAGATTTCCTTCACCGATGAAGGGATCAGTTTTAATAACTTCACACTAATCGATTCTTTAAATCAAAAAGCAACCATTAATGGAAAAGTGCTCACCACCGATTTTAAAAATTACCGCTTCGGCTTAGATATTAAAATGAACAATTTCAGGGCAATCAATTCTACTGCTGCTGATAATGACATGATTTATGGAACGGTATTTTTAACGAGCGACATTAAAGTACGTGGAGATTTAAACCAGCCTGATGTAAACATGAACATCAAGGTAAATAAAGGTACCAAGTTTTTCTTTGCGCTGCCATCTAGCGATCCTTCAATCATCGATCAGGAAGGAATTGTACAATTTATTGATGCCGATGCACCGCCTTTTAACGGCCAAAAAGCTTTAAAGGTAGACAGTATAAATAAATCGGCCATGAAAGGCATTAACCTTGTTGCGGCAATTACCATCGATCCTGAAGCCGAGCTGAATGTAGTGGTAGACCCATCAAATGGCGATGCACTTAATATTAAAGGTGAGGCAGATCTTAATGCAACGATGGATCCGAGCGGTAAAATAAGTTTAACAGGCCGTTACGAAATTGTAGATGGTTCTTATAACTTATCAGTTGGGCCGCTAGGCAAAAAAGCATTTAAATTGGTTAAAGGAAGTACCATTATCTGGACGGGTGAACCTACTTCGGCAAATGTGAATTTAACTGCATTGTACGAAGTAAACGCTGCCCCTATTGATCTCATCAATGAGCCGGATAATATTCAGGCCAAAACTAAATTGCCATTCCAGGTTTATTTAATGATGAAAGGTGAATTGCTAAAACCAATCATTTCCTTTAAGCTAGACTTACCTGAAAATGAACGCGGGGCACTAAACGGAACGGTTTACACCAGATTGATTAACGTAAACCGCGATGAGAGTGAACTCAACAAACAGGTTTTTGCATTACTGGCACTAAACAGGTTTATCGCCAACAACCCTTTCGAAAGTTTAGCCGGTGGCGGCGGAGGTGTATCTACCTTGGCTCGATCTAGCGTAAGTAAATTATTGACAGAACAATTAAACAACCTGGCATCTGATTTAATTCAGGGTGTAGAATTAAACTTTGGGGTAAATTCATCCGAAGATTATTCTACAGGCTCGCTGCAACAGAAAACAGACCTGGAAGTTGGTTTATCAAAAAAACTATTAAATGATAGGTTAACCGTAACTGTGGGCAGCTCTTTTGCATTGGAAGGACCACAGGCTCCGGGAGAAAAATCGACAGATATTGGTGGAAATGTTAATGTAGAATATGCATTATCAGCCGATGGAAGATATAGATTAAGGGCTTACAGACGCAACCAGAACGACGTAATAGTACAAGGACAGATTATCGAAACCGGATTAGGTTTCACGCTAGTTGTTGATTACAATAGATTTAGAGAAATCTTCCAGAAAAAACGAAACAGAAGAAACATTGAACAAAAACCTAAAAATGAGACAACTAACTAGACCAATTTTATTTGCACTGGCCTGCTTAGTTTTGGCGGGATGTAGCGCTACGAAATCTTTAAAACCAGGGCAACATCTATATACAGGTGCTGAAGTAAAGATCAATCCAGATTCTTCGGGCAAAATTGATGATGAAAAACAAGTAAAAACGGACCTTGAAAGTAAAACCAGGCCCCGTCCGAATAAATCTATTTTGGGTGTAAAATACAAACTTGGCATTTACAACCTTGCAGGCGAACCGAAAAAACCAAAAGGCTTTAAAAACTGGTTGCGCAAGCAAGGTGAACCACCTGTATTGGTTAGTGAGGTAAAACTAAAATATAACAACGATGTATTAACAAGTTACCTAATTAGTGAGGGTTACCTGCAGGCTATCGTTACTGGCGATACTGTAGTGAAAGATAAAAAAGGCAAAGCTGTTTATACTGCAGAAACCGGAAACCGATATAAAATTAATAAAATAACTTTCCCACCAGATACCGGGGCTTTAACCAAAATCATCAATCAGAATAAAAATAAAACCCTGCTAAAAGTAGGTGATTATTACGACCTTGATAATTACAAAAACGAACGCATTAGAATAGATAATGACCTAAAAGAACAAGGCTATTTTTATTTTAGTCCTGATTACCTGATTTTGCAGGTAGACAGTACCATTGGCAAAAACCTGGTAAACGTTACGGTTAAGGTAAAAGATATTGCGCCTGATGCTGGTTTAAAACCTTATTCGATCAGGAATATCAACATTTACCCGAGTTATAGCTTGCGGAGAGATACCATATTAAGAAAGTTAAAACCACTGGAGTACCACGATTTTAGCATTTATGATGATAGGAATACCTTTAAGCCAAGATTGTTCGATCGATTGGTGTTTTTCCAGAAAGGTGAACCTTATAACCGTAAAGACCACAATCAATCGTTAAACAGAATGGTAAACATTGGTGCCTTTAGAGATGTGCGGGCAGAGTTTTTACCAATCGATACTTTTAAGAACAACCAGTTAGATTTGAACATATACCTCACCCCGTTAAAGAAAAACTCATTGAGCTTTTCGGTTACAGGTACCAGTAAATCAAATAACTTTGTAGGCTCGGAAGTAAAAGTGACGCAAACTACCCGAAACTTATTTAGAGGTGCAGAACAGTTGGATGTAAGTGTAAGCGGTGGTTTTGAAACACAGGTAAGAGGTACTTCTTTAGGCCGGAATTCGCTTTCGCTTACAACGGAAGCAAAATTAACTTTCCCTCGTTTTATTGTGCCCTTTTATAAACCGAACAGCACAACAGCTTTCATCCCTAAAACCATTGCTTCGCTTTCTTATCAGATGCTAAACCGTGGTTCTGAATATACTTTACATGCCATAAAAGGAGAATTTGGATATAATTTTAAAGAAAACCAGTACAAGGAGCATAACTTTAATCCGATTTCAATCAGTTATATTTCTACAGGCTTTCCTGATTCAAACAGAAGAGACAGTTTATATGAAGTGAACCCACTATTAAGGAGTACTTTAGAAAACCAATTTATAATTGGAAGCAATTATAACTTTACTTACACCAACCAAATGGAAACCAACCGCAGAAATAATGTTTATTTCTTTGGTGGTTTAGAAACAGGTGGTAATGTGTGGGGCTTATTTACACCGACAAACGATTTAGGACAAAAAACTTTGTTCAATACACCCCTTACTCAGTTTATAAGAGCAGAGGCCGATTTCAGGGATTTTTACAAAATTAACCGCAACCTGATTTGGGCAAACCGTTTAAACCTTGGTTATGGTTACGCATACGGTAACAGTACTTCGTTACCATTTGTAAGGCAGTTTTTTGCAGGTGGAAGTAACGATATCAGGGCATTTCCGGCACGTACATTAGGTCCGGGTACTTACAAAGTTCCTGATAATGCCATTTTTGCCGATCAGGGTGGCGATATTAAATTAATGCTGAATTCAGAACTCCGTTTCAAAATTGTAAGCGTATTGTATGGGGCATTATTTGTAGATGCCGGAAATATCTGGCTAAGGAAAGAGGATTTGGGAGAACCAGGCAAACCGGAAACGGCAAGACTTGGATCGGGCTTTAAATTAAAGAATACATTTAATGAGTTGGCTGTTGGTACAGGAGCAGGTTTACGGGTTGATGCTACAATTTTCGTGGTACGTTTAGATGTTGCGTTCCCTGTACGTAAACCTTACCTTCCTGAAGGGCAGAGATGGGTATTTGATGACATCGCATTTGGAAACAAAGACTGGCGCAGACAGAATTTAATTTTTAACATTGGGATAGGTTATCCGTTTTAATTTTTCGATGAAAGTATTCCAAACAATCAAGAGTTTCTTTATTGCGCTTTACCACCTCTTTACTGCTGCCGGAAAAGGCTTTGTAGAGGATAGGGTAACAAAACTAAGTGCGTCATTAGCATATTATACTATTTTTTCGCTTACACCGCTTATTATAATCATGCTATCGGCCGCTACCCTATTTTTTGGCGACAAAAGAAATGAGGAAACAAGGGGCCAGTTTTATGGGCAGATCACCGAAATGGTTGGCAAAGATGCAGCTACACAAATCCAAGGTTTTGTAGAACATGCCAATAAATCGGGGCAATCTACCATTGGTTTAATTATTGGAATAGGCACATTGATTATTGGTTCTACTGCAATTTTTATTGAGATTCAAGATAGCATCAACATGATTTGGAAAGTAAAGGCTGTGCCCAAAAAAGGCTGGATAAAAATGCTTTCTAACAGGTTGTTGTCGTTCTCATTAATTGTTTCCATGGGATTTCTACTACTTGTTTCGCTGGTGGTTAACACTGTGGTAGTGGGTTTGGGATCTAAATTAGGCGACCTGCTTTCGAAGAGTAAAATAGATGAAGTTATCCCCGTTGCAAACGATACAATGACCATTCTGGTTTATATTTTAAACAATGTAATAACGCTTGCTGCCGTTACTGCTGTATTTGCTGTTATTTTTAAAGTATTGCCAGATGTGATCATCCGATGGAAATCGGCAATAATTGGGGCCTTGTTTACAGCTTTACTTTTTAGTTTGGGTAAATACCTGATCGGGATTTATATAGAAAAAGGTAATCCAGGATCTGCCTTTGGCGCAGCAAGTTCCATCATCGTAATTTTATTGTGGATATATTATACCTCAATTATACTTTACTTCGGAGCTGAATTTACCCAGGCCTATGCAGAAAAGTATGACAATGGAATTTCTCCAAGTAAATATGCTGTTTTTACTAAAATTACTATTGTAGAGAAAAAGGTAGATGTATTACCACCACAGCACCCTGAAGATACTGTTGAAGTAAATAAAGAATAATTCTGTTCACGGAGATGGGTTCAACATTATGAACCATCGCGACAAATATTCAATATCAATTGTGATCCAGCATTTGTTTCAGGATCTTTAAATAACATATACTTCAAAAATGATTCCTCATTTAGAGTGGATTAGATCATAACCACCCCTCGGAGGGGCGGCACCGAACCTTTTTGCATCGGTTTCGAGCCTTTTGCACCCTTAACCACCTCTCAGAGGGTCTGCACCGAGCCTTTTTGCATCGGTTTCGAGCCTTTTACACCCTTAACCACCCCTCTGAGGGTCGGCACCGAGCCTTTTTGCATCGGCTTCGAGCCTTTTGCACCCTTAACTACCCCTCGGAGGGTCGGCACCGAGCCTTTTTGCCCCGGTTTCGAGCCTTTTGCACCCTTAACTACCCCTCGGAGGGTCGGCACCGAGCCTTTTTGCCCCGGTTTCGAGCCTTTTGCACCCTTAACCACCCCTCGGAGGGTCGGCACCGAGCCTTTCGAGCAGAGAAATCTAATGAACTTATATCTCATAGATGCTGAAACAAGTTCAGCAAGACGCAAGATTGCTGACAAATGAATCATAAAGCAATTCTTCCTTAATTATTTCATGTTGAGTTATATAGTCTTCGTTTGCAACGAGGATTTTTGAGGTACGCATTTGCAATACGAAAAAAGTTCCCTTAAGAGCGATGAAATCGCTTTACTCGTACATCCTCGTTATAAACGAGGACGATGTACTGTACAACGGAGCGAAGAAATCTAATGAACTAATATCCATAGATGCTGAAACAAGTTCAGCAAGACGCAAGATAGTTGACAAATGAATCTTAAAGCAATTCTTCCTTAATTATTTCATGTTGGGTTATATAGTCCTCGTTTGTAACGAGGATTTTTGAGGTACGCATTTGTAATGCGAAAATAGTTCCTTTTAGCGCGATGAAATCGCTTTACTCGTACATCCTCGTTATAAACGAGGACGATGTAGTGTGCAACGGAGCAGAGAAATCTATGAACTTATATCTCATAGATGCTGAAACAAGTTCAGCAAGACGCAAGATAGTTGACTAATGAATCTTAAAGCAATTCTTCCTTAATTATTTCATTTTGAGTTATATAGTCCTCGTTTGTAACGAGGATTTTGAGGTACGCATTTGCAATGCGAAAATAGTTCCTTTTAGCGCGATGAAATCGCTTTACTCGTACATCCTCGTTATAAACGAGGACGATGTAGATGATCATCTATGAATTCTCTGTGCTTTCTGTGTTTCCGTGGCAAAAACTGATCTCTGTGTAAATCTGTGGTTAAATAGTCCTCGTTATAAACGAGGACTATGTAGTATATGAAGTCGTCATTCCCGCGCAGGCGGGAATCTTAAAGCAATCCTGGGCATGTTGAGCCTTTAAAAACACCACCACCAAGCTCCTACGCAACTTCCTCAACAATCACTTTTGGCTCCTCTTTCACTTCGTCCTTTTCTATGCGTAAATTGCGAATAATGTGCTGCTGCCTGTCTGGTGTATTTTTACCCATGTAATATTCAAGCAGGCTTTTAATTGTTTGGTCTTTTAAAATAACTGGGTCTAACCTGATATCTTTTCCAATAAACAAGCCAAATTCATCTGGCGATATTTCACCCAAACCTTTAAATCGGGTAATCTCTGGCTTATTGCCTAACTTTTCGATCGCGTTTTTACGTTCCTCGTCGCTATAACAATAAATGGTTTCCTTTTTATTTCTTACCCTGAAAAGTGGTGTTTGCAAAATATAAACATGCCCTGCTTTAACCAGATCAGGAAAAAACTGAAGGAAGAAAGTCATCATCAGCAAACGGATGTGCATGCCATCCACATCGGCATCAGTGGCAATTACAATATTGTTGTAGTGTAATCCTTCCAAGCCATCTTCAATATTTAAAGCATGTTGCAAAAGGTTAAACTCTTCATTTTCGTAAACCACTTTCTTTGTAAGCTCATAACAGTTTAATGGCTTACCCTTTAAACTAAATACGGCCTGACAATCAACATCGCGCGATTTTGTAATCGAACCTGATGCCGAATCACCCTCAGTAATAAACAGCGTAGTTTCGTAACGTTTCTCGTGCGTGGTATTAAAATGCACTTTACAATCGCGGAGCTTTTTATTGTGAAGCGATGCTTTTTTGGCCCTATCGTTTGCTAGCTTTTTAATCCCTGCAATATCCTTACGTTCACGCTCCGATTGCATAATTCTTTTTAGCAATGCATCGGCAACATCAGGGTTTTTATGCAGGTAATCATCAAGTTCCTTTTTAACAAAATCGTTTATAAAGGTGGCCACAGACGGACCTTCGGGACCCATATTCTGTGAACCAAGTTTTGTTTTGGTCTGCGATTCGAAAACAGGCTCCTGTACACGTACGGAAATTGCTGCAATTATTGACGAGCGTACATCGGCTGCATCAAATTCTTTTTTAAAAAACTCCCGAACGGTTTTTACTACAGCTGCCCTAAATGCTGCCTGGTGCGTACCACCTTGGGTAGTGTGCTGGCCGTTAACAAAAGAGTGATAATCTTCGCCATATTGCTGCCCGTGAGTCATGGCAATTTCGATATCAGGCCCAATCATATGAATAATCGGATAACGGATTTCTTCTGGCTTATTAAATTTAGAAAGCAGATCGTAAAGACCTCTTTCTGAAAAATATTTCTGGTTATTGAAATTAACGGTTAAACCTGTGTTTAAGAATACATAGTTCCAAACCATGCTCTCTACAAAATCAGGAATATAGTGGTAATTTCTAAAAATGGTTTCATCGGGATAAAACGTAATTGCAGTACCGTTACGCTGTGTAGTATCGATAACAGGTTGCTCAGTTACAATTTCTCCTTTAGAAAACTCAACTTTTTTTGTTTTCCCATCACGGTAAGATTGTACGGTAAAACTGGTAGAAAGGGCATTAACTGCTTTTGTACCTACCCCATTTAAACCAACAGATTTCTGGAAAGCGTTACTGTCGTATTTACCGCCCGTATTAATTTTGCTTACACAATCAATTACCTTACCCAATGGAATTCCCCTGCCATAATCGCGAACGTTAACCTTTTGCTCCGAAAGGGTAATTTCGATGGTTTTGCCGGTACCCATTACAAATTCATCGATGGAGTTATCTACAATTTCTTTAAGCAAAACATAAATACCATCATCCTGAGCAGAACCATCGCCAAGTTTACCAATGTACATACCCGGACGAAGCCTGATGTGCTCTTTCCAATCTAATGAACGAATACTGTCGTCGTTATAAACTACTTCTGCCATACTATGTTTATCTGCACTCCATTTGAAAACTCTGCATTTTTTGCTTTGCAAAGCGATGAAGATTTTATAGAAATAATACTGAAAACTGAAATAAAATATTTTCAGCTATGCTCTTCAGCATTATCATACAATAATAGATTTATTCTGTGAGGCTCGCAAAAGAAAATTTCCACATGTCAACAGTTAGAAGTATAGGGTCGATGGTTCATGGCCTAATGCCTGATAATCATACTTTAAAGTTGTAGCGAATATCATAAGCCGTTTGGCCATCAACTACAATTCATTAAACCATGAGTGCTCCTTTAATCATTCGGCCTTCAATCATTCAATTTTCCCTATCTTCATCCAATTATTCAAAATCTTATTTAATGCAACAAAAGAAACAGCTTTCGCTCTTCGATTTATCCATGATAGTGGTAAGTTTGGTTATTGGTATGGGAGTTTTCCGTACGCCTGTAAACGTAGCTGCAAAGGCTCAGGTGCCAGAGCTTTTTTACCTTGCCTGGTTTATTGGTGGCTTTGTTGCTTTTTGTGGTGCATTAACCTATGCAGAAATCGGGTCGCGTTATCCGGTAACCGGCGGATACTACAAAATATTTTCATCAGCCTACCACCCTTCCATTGCTTTTGCCATTAATTGTATTGTAATTATATCAAGCGCAGCATCTGTTGCAGCCATTTCAATTATTGGTGCCGAGTACCTGAGCAAAATTATTCTTCCTATTGATAAACAGAATGAAACCTACCGGGTTGTTATTGCCATTACCACCATTTTAACCTTTTATTTTATTAATCTACTTGGCTTAAAAGCAAGTTCGAAAACACAAAATGTGTTAACAATTATTAAAATCGGAATGATTTTAACCTTAATCTGTGCGGTATTTTTCGGCGGGCAGGCACAAACCGTAACCCCTGTTTTTAAAACCGCAAGCGGCGCATTACCAAACTGGGCAGATTATGGTAAAGCATTGGGTTTATGCTTAATTGCCGTTTCTTTCTCTTACGCCGGTTATGCACAAACCATTAATTTTGGTGGCGAGGTAAAAGAAGCCAAGAAAGTAATTCCACGATCCATTATTATCGGTTTAACCATTATTGTAATGGTTTACCTCACCATTAATTATGTGTATGTAAAAGTTATCGGCTTCGAAGAATTAAAATCGGCAGAGAGTATTGCTGCAATATTGGCTTCAAAAATATTTGGTCCCGCAGGTTTTAATGCGCTTTCAGTTATCATCTTTTTCTCTGTAATGGGCTACATCAATGTAAACCTGCTGAGTAACCCCAGAGCCATGTTTGCCATGGGTGAAGAAGGTGCACTACCAAAAATATTCAGCAGGATGAATAAAAAAACCGAGGTAATAACAATAAGCCTAACAGTTTTTACCTTAATTGCGGTAGTTATTATTTTTTACGCAAAAACTTTTGATAAGATTTTAAACTATACCATATTCCTCGAAAGCATTAGTATGGCCAGTTCTGCAGCAACAATTTTTATATTGAGAAAAAGAACTGCACATCTTGATAAAAAAACCATCTATACTGTTCCTTTATATCCTATATTGCCTATTATATTTATTGCAGCCTACACTTTCGTGGCTTTTAGCATTTATGCCGATGACCCCGACGCGGCCCTAAACGGTTTATATATTTTTGTTGGCTTTCTTGCAATCTATTTTGTAAGCAGATGGTTTAGTAAGAAATAGTTCTGGGTTAATCACATTTCCTTCAAACCTCGCAGGTTTTCTAATCTGCAAGGGTTAGAAAACACTATTAAAAAAAGTTAATGAACAAAACACTCTCTTTAAAACAGGAAATTGCTTACGCCGCCGGTATGATCGGCTGGAGCACGATGACCAATATCATCATCGTAATGCTTCCTTATTTTTACTTACCGCCCAGCAATGCTGGTTTACCGCCTTTGGTGCCGCAGCTCGTTTTATTGGGTGCGTTTAATATTCTTTCTATCATTGCCGCTTCTGGCCGACTTGTTGACGCCATCTATGACCCATTTATTGCTTCAAAAAGTGATGCCAGTACCAATAAAAACGGCCGCAGAATGCCTTTTATGAAATGGGCAATTTTTCCTGCAATGCTTTTTTGCGGACTTGTTTTTTACCCAATACAAAAAACAGAAAGCCTGCACAATGCCTGGTGGCTTACCATTACACTCTGCCTGTTTTTCGTATCAGTTACCACTTATATTATCCCGTACAATGCACTGTTGGCCGAAGTAACCAATACACCAAGGCAAAAAGTTAAGCTTTCGAGCTACCAACAGGTGGGTTTTGTAATTGGAATTATTTTATCGGCCTGCACCAATAATTTTGCCGATCTGGTTGAAGATAATTTGCATGTGGCCAACCGCAGCGAAGCCATCCAGATTGCAATTTGGGGCCTCTGCATTTTGTCTGGCCTGGTGATGTTATTGCCCATATTTTTCATCAACGAAAAGGAATTCTCGGTGGCAAAACCTACCCATGTTCCCTTATGGCCTGCAATTAAAAGTACCTTTAAAAACAGCAATTTTAAATATTACCTCATTTCCGATTTTGCTTTTTACACTGCACTGAGTATCATCTCGAGTGGCTTACTGTTTTTCTGCACGGTTTTACTCGGGTTGTCAGAATCTGAAGGTGGCAAGTTTATGGGCGCAATGGTATTGGCATCACTCCTATTTTACCCTATTGTAAACTTTGGATCTGCTAAAATTGGTAAAAAACCTTTCGTATTGCTCGCTTTTGGTGTGCTATGCCTAATTTTTGTAACCATTTTCTTTTTGGGTAAATTACCATTTGGTCCATATACGCAGATTTACATACTCGTTTTATCAGCTTCTTTTCCATTAGCAGCACTGGGCATCTTACCTACCGCTATTTTAGCTGATATTGCTCAAAGAGATACCCTGGAAACAGGTGAAAACCACGAGGGCATGTTCTTCGCCGTGAAATATCTTTTTGTAAAACTGGGGCAAACTTTTGGCATTGCCATTTTTGCCATGCTCACCATTTATGGTAAAGACCCGGGCAACGATTTTGGCTTGCGCCTTAATGGAATTGTGGGCTTCGGACTTTGTTTAATTGCGCTACTGTTTTTCAGCAGATTTAAAGAGGACAAATAGCTTGGCATGAAACATTTTGAGTTAGCCCCCTACACAATCTAAGAAACATGAACGAATTACTTGTACAAAAAGACTTGAGGTTGAGGTACAAATCATTTTTAATTACCGAAAATGGCCTTCAGGTAAAACATAAAAGCCTGCTCCGCTCAGGAGAATACCTGTTGGCATACGAAAATGTGGGCACAAGAATTTATAAAGACAATAAGGGTATTTACGGACTGCTATTTTCATCAGCATTGGTGGGCTTAGTATCGGTACTGTTATACTTGTTAAGAAATGATGGAGAGGGTGTAGACAGCTCGGTGTATCTTTTTTATTTCGGAATATCGTTGATACTTTTGCTTTTGTATTTACTCACCTACAAACGAAATTTTTACCTCGTGAAACATGGCAATGTAGAGGCCATAGAATTTTTTCAGCATAAACCATCAAAAGCAGCAGTAAATACTTTTATCAATGTGTTAATAGAAACAAGAAATACATTTTTGTTGAATAAATATGGGCAGATCAATTTTAGCTGTACCCGCGAAGAAAATTACCAGAACCTGGTGTGGTTAGCCAACAATGAAGTGATTAACAATATAGAATTTAACCACATGGTGGATAAGCTAAATCAAGCCATGCAACAGCAGCAACCCCACCGAATCACTTTTGATTTTAGCCTGAACTAATTTAATAAACAGCAAATTTATTATATAAAAATACATGAATGGAGGTATGCCAGTAGTTAGGCCATTACTCCACCCATGTATTTTATTAATTTCCAAAATCGCTATCAAGTAAACCCAGGTATCTCAACCTGAGATTCTCACAGAACCGTACGTGATGGTCTCCCATCATACGGCTCTTATTATCGTAATTCCATAGTAGGTTTCGAGCCAAATGTCCAATGTGCAAATAAGTTTGGCTTTCGTTTATGTAAACGCCTTATCCATTTCATCGCACTGGTCAAACTAACCCTTAACCCTTTGTATTTTCTGATTGCCCAGTTGGCCAGCTTCGCGTTAACCCTACGCAAAAAGCCTTTCAACTTTGTGCTATAGAATTTTCCGTAATAGTTGATCAAACCCTGCAATACCGGATTCATTTCTTTGGCAACAGATTCTATCTCAATACCTGCAATTCGTAGTATCGGCAACTTGTTGAGCTTTTCATTCATTGCTTTCATTGCTTTCATACTTACTGCGGGAAGAAAGTTGGTAAAACTGACATGCCTCTTGGTGTTCAATGCCTGTCTGGGCTTGAATGTATAACCAAGAAAGTCAAACGATACCGCCTTCTCTGTTTCTCCCCTGCGGTTGCTGTCCTTGCAATAGACAATCTTAGTTTTCTCTTCATGCATCTCCAGTCCACAATCCTTTAGCCGTTGTCCTAATGATTCCTTCAAGTGGATGGCCTGTTCCTCTGTTTTGCAGTGAATGACTGCGTCATCTGCATAACGCTCAAAAGCATGATCCGGATAGTTGGCTTTTAGCCACACATCCATTGCATAATGCAGATAAAGATTTGAAAGAACCGGACCAATAACAGAGCCTTGAGGTACTCCTTTACTCCTTGCAACTACTGTTCCATCTTCCAGTTGTAAAGATGCTACCAGCCATCTTTTGATGTAAAGAACCATCCAATCTTCTTCTGTGTGCTTTTCAACGGCTAACATCAGCAAGTCATGCGGAATATTGTCGAAGAACCCTTTAATATCGACATCCAGTAACCAGTTGTATGCCCAGCACCTTTCACGTGCCTTGGCAACTGCCTGTAATGCTGATTTCTTTGGGCGATAACCGTAAGAATCTTCGTGGAATAAGTTGTCGACCACTTCTCCCAGTCTTACTGCTACCACTGCCTGTCCAATCCGGTCGGTTGTCGTGGGAATACCCAATGGCCTTTTACCGCCATCTTTCTTGGGGATCTCTACCAACTTGATGGCGGGTGGTACATAGCTACCAGAACTCATCTGGTTCCATAACTTGTAAAGATGCTTTTGGGATTGCATGTCAAATGCTTCCATACTCATCTTGTCTACACCCGCTGCGCCTTTGTTGGCTTTGATCTTCAAGTAGGCTTCCTGGACCGACTTTCTTGAAATACAATATGGTTTTGGCCTGTACATCCTCTATACCTCCTGTAGTATTAACCTTGAACAGTTTCTATCAATGTACAGCGCCTGATAATGCCACTCCTTCGTTCCAGTCAAGTTTCCAAGACTATCATCACTACTACAGGTGGCTCTGCCCCCGTGGATGGCATCGGTACTTTCGACCTTACGGGTTCCTCCGCTTGGACTTTTCCCTTCACATCCTTCCGACAGGTTCACAAGTTCCATCTGATTGCCTGTATAAAGCTCATGCTGCCTATACGCCGGATGCCACAGAGACGGTAAACAGGTCGTCCTCCCTGCTGATAATAAAGTGTTACTGTACTTTAGTTTTGACATCATCTAATCCTTTCGACGCCTCTTCGGCAGTTCATTTGCATTCATCTTCTTTATACTTACCTGACACCTTTAAGATGCCTTTTCCTCTGACGCTCACCACCAGGACACTTAATCCAAGCAGCTCAGAGGCGGTTTGGTACCTGCTCCTGTAAGCCGATACCGAGGGGCCTACCCTCATCAATCAGACAGCACTGATTTGCTCGCGCAAATCATTCGTGTCGCTCAATAACCCGGACTTTGTTTCAGTACTCCTTTACTTCTATCAATCTGATCTTGTGGTAAAGGGAAATAATCATCTCTGCTTTCGATGGTGATTCCTTTTAAGTAATTAAAGTATCCACCTTCAAAAGAAAAATAACTCTCAAGCGTTTGTTTAGCGATGCCCCAGCGTACAAGATCGAAAAAGCGGTGGCCTTCCAATGCCAATTCCAACCGGCGTTCAAAACGCACTGCATTTCGGGCATAGGTATCATTCGGAAATGATAAGTACTCACTAACTTTATACGCGGCAGCTGGCGCACCATTTATAGTTTTAGGTGTTATTTTAGCTGCACGCGCCCTCACAATGTTTACCAAAATTAAAGCCCTTGCCAAATCGCCTTTTTCTACTGCGCATTCTGCAGCCATTAAATAAACATCACCTAACCTGATCAGATTTACATTTAACCCGGTTACGTTTGTATTACCAGGGGCTGTTCCGCTCGAAATTTGCGCCACATCAATGGTGTTTTTAACGGCAAGGAAAGGGCCACCGTTACTTGCATCACGAATCCAGGTATCACCAGGCATTAAACCCCAATCGCGGTATGGCACCCCACGTCTGCCAATTGTCGATTCAATTCGTGGATCAAGAGGCAAATTTTGGTCAACAGTGTAACTGGTTTTGTCTGCAACGCTTAAGCCATAATCAGATTTATACGGGTTAGTGCGGTAACTACCATCCAATAACGGCAAACCAGTAGTACTTACCTTAAATGAGTTGGCCAAATCAATGGTTGGTTGGAAAAAGCCACAACAGTTAACCGGTGCATTACCATATGGAAAGTTAAGCATATCACCAACATTTCCATTGTCTCCGCCGGTACCATCTGTTCCAACCGAATGCTGAACAGACATAATCGTTTCAGGGCCATCTTCTTTGGTAATGTCGAAGTTATCGGTATAAGGCATATCAACTAAGCTTGGTTTTGCCAATATCACCGCATTCAAAAGGTCATAAGCCTCGGTATATTTCTTTTGGTATAAAAATACCTTTCCCAAATATGCCTGGGCAGCATATTTATCTACACGGCCTTTCTGGTTTTTCGGTTTGGTTGTACTCAGGTTGGCAACAGCAAACTGAAGATCATCTACAATATTTGGATAGATGTCTTTATCATTTGCAACAAAAGTACCACTTGTAGTTTCGGTAATGTAAGGCACAACTTTAAATATCCGTACCAAGAAGAAATAGTAATGTGCCCGAAGTAATCTTGTTTCGCCCTGGATTTCTTTTGCACGGGCATCGCTAAATTTTGCAGTTCCTTGGCCAGCCTGTAAATTGGCTAAAATTTTAAGGGTATTGTTACACCGCTGAATGCCTTCAAAACACCTGTCCCAAATATTCGATAAATTATCATTGGTACTGGTTGGTGCATGTTGTTCTATCGCATTCATTGGTGGCTGATCGCCTATTTCACTTCCTTTATGTGCATTATCCGAAGCAACCTCCCCAAACAACCATTGGCTTGGTGCTGCGCCATAATTGCCATATGTTCCATTTACGTTGCCATTTAGCAAGCCATAAGCCCCTACCAATAAACCTTCAACACCATCTTGTGTGGTAAGCTGATCTTCCGTTAATTCACCCTGTGGCTGAAGCGTTAAAAACTCCTTTTTGCAGGAAAAGGTACTGCAAATTAATAGGGAGAGCAGAATATATTTTATATGTTTCATTTTGATATATTTTTAATTAAAATCCAACATTAATACCGATTAAAAACTGACGTGGTGAAGGATACACCCCTTTATCAACCCCTAGTGCAGAAAAAGTATCTGCCGGCGGACCTGAACTGCCTACTGAAGAAGCAGCATCCCTAGTTTGACTTACCTCTGGATCCAGACCTGTGTATTTGGTAATGGTGAAAAGATTGGTTGCACTAACGTATACCCTTAACCTGTTGATACCTGCTTTTTCGCCAAAGGCTTTAGCTACCGGAATTGAATATCCAATTTGCAAATTCTTTAATCGTAAAAAACTACCATCCTGTACATAGTAACTAGAAGAAGCCAGTTCAACATCTGATGCACCTACATAAGCTGATGGGGTAAGGCTCGATGGATTTGATGGGCTCCATGCATTTAACAGCCTGGTACTTTTTGCACCTGCAAACGATGGGAAATCGGTAAAATAACGCGTAGCCTCAAATAACTCATTGCCTTGTACACCATATACAAAAGCAGAAATATCGAAGTTTTTATAAGAAGCATTTAAGTTTACACCATAGGTAAAATCAGGGTTTGGGTTACCGATAATGGTACGGTCTTTAGGATCGATTATACCATCGCCATTAATATCCTGGTAGCGCAAACCACCAACCCTTGCACCCGCATACGATGGGTTATTTTTTATATCTGCAGTACTCTGATAAATTCCGGCAGTTCTGTAACCAAAGAAAGATCCGAAAGCTTCTCCCTCTTGTAATACACTGGTTTGTAAGCTTCGGTAATTACCATAAATCTGATTAAAAATACCAGGTGCCAACCTTACGATTTTATTGTCGTTTTTAGAAAGGTTTAAACCGATATCAAATTTAAAAGGATGCTCTGCTGTTCTTCCATAATGATAGGCTAAATTAAATTCGACACCTTTATTGCTCATATCGCCAATGTTTACATAAGGCGAACTTCCTAAACCTACTACGCTGGAGGGTAGAGGCAGATTATAAAGCATATCGGATGTTTTTTTGCTGTACCAGTCTAATGATCCATCAACAGCACCTCCTAAGAATGTAAAATCAAGACCAATATTTAGTGCTTTTAACGATTCCCATTTTACATCAGCATTTTGATAGGCATTTTGCCAAACACCAGTGGTAAGGCCATTACCCCCGCCAACAGCATAAGCCGAGTTAACAATAGAACTTTGGTACCTGTTGATGTACTGGTATGGAGGAATCCGCTGGTTACCCGTTTGGCCATATCCAACGCGTAATTTTAAATCACTTATCCATTTAACATCCTTCATAAATTCTTCTTCAGATAACCTCCAGGCTGCACTTGCTGCCGGATAATAACCGTATTTGTTTGCAGGCCCGAAGTTGGAAGAACCATCGCGGCGAATGGTAACGCTCGCTAAATAACGGTCGTGATAAGAATAATCTGCCTTTGCAAACAATGAAAAGAGTGATCCTATTGATCCATAACTCGAATTGCTGATGTTAGACGAACCTGTATTGAGGTAATAATAATCCTGACTGCCTAAAATGAAATACCCATTTCTACCAGCATTGAGTTGCCTTGTTCTCGATCGGATGGCCTCCGTACCAACCAATATATTTAACCTGTGTTTTTCATTAAAAACTTTACTGTAATTTAAAGTGTTCGTCCAGGTCCATTCTGTGTTATATCCCTGGTATTCATTGAGGCTATTTGAGTTATTACCTTCAGAAAATTCAAGATTCGGATAACGCATCGATAAACCGTTAAAGTTCTCATAGCGGATACCAAAATTTGTTTTTAAAACTAAGCCGGGAATGATATCGCCTTCTGCATAAACGTTACCAAAAAAGAAATTACTTTTATTCTTATTGTCTTTTGCGCGATAAAGAAAAGCAACAGGATTTTCTGCATTTCCTAACTGACTGCCGCGGCTCCCTGCAAAATTACCTGCAATATCGTAAACAGGAATAATGGTAGGAATCCGGTATGCCCAGCCCAATGCACTCCCCTGATCCTGATAATCGCCAGAAACATTGGGATTTACACCTAAACCAAAACCCTCAGAATAACTGTACTGAGCATTTTCGCCAAAACGAACCCTCTTATTAAATGCCGAGATATTGGTGTTCGATCTGAAATTATACCGTTTAAACCCGGTATTTTTAATTGTTCCTTTTTGATCAAGATAACCTCCTGAAAAGGTATATGTGGCATTTTCACCACCTCCTGTAGCACTGATTTGATAATTTTGAACAGGTGCAACCTCAGTAATTTCATCAAACCAGTTGGTACCGGCCTTATTTGCTTTTGTAATTTGATAAAAAAGATCAGGATCGCGGTTATAATTGTATTTAGAAGGATCAGCATCGGCTGCAGTAACATCCTGGCCGAGTTTTAAACCAGCTACCAAATAATCTGGCAATACAGGTACAGAACCTGATCCATAATTTTTTCCTGCGGCAACAGGTAATCCTGCATTGGTATAACCATCAAATATATACTGGGCATATTGTTGAGGGTTCATCATCTCCGGAAAACTGTTTTTCCTTGGCACCTGGGTACCATAATAAGAATCGAGGGTAATTCTTGGTGCCCCTACCACCCCCTTTTTTGTGGTAATGATAACAACACCATTATTTGCCCTTGAACCATAAATAGAAGCCGAAGAAGCATCTTTCAATACCTGAAGGCTTTCGATATCATTTTGGTTAAGCCATGATAATTTACCTTCAAAAGGCACGCCATCAATAACATATAGTGGTTCGTTATTATTAATGGTACTAATACCCCTAATTCTGATCTGTGGTGTAGATCCTGGTGCACCATCATTAATAATTTGTACACCAGTGGCTTTACCCTGTAAGGCTTCTACTGCACTTGCCGCGGGCTGAGCTTTTAACAAATCCATGTTTACCACCGCAACTGCACCGGTTAAATCTTTTTTGCGCTGCGAAGAATAACCCGTTACAATAACGTCTGTTAGGTTGTTATTATCGGCTTGTAGTACTACGGTGATATTGGTTTGTTTACCAACAGCAACTTCTTTGCTGCCATAACCAACAAAGGAAATTACCAAAATATCAGTAGGCTTTGCAGTTAATGAGAAAGCTCCGTTTTCATCTGATGTGGTGCCTCCGGTTGCATTTTTAATTTTAATTGAAGCACCAATCACAGGTAGTTTATCATCACTGCCAATAATTTTACCCGTAATTTTTGATTGGGCCGTTGCGCCAAGGGCAAATAACATCCCCAAACACAAGAGAAGAAAACTCCTCTTGATAAAAGATAGATTTTGTTTCATAGTTTATAAGTGATTAGGTGAATAAGCTTACTCATACAGCTGACCTGCTTAAAGATTTGATCTTTAAAACAGCATCAGTTTATTGTCGCGGTTTTTACGACAACAGATCGGGTATTTTGGGTTGTAAGGGTATTGAATTGCCGAAAAATAGGCGCGTATCCAAAAAGGAAAGATTTCTCCTGATAATGGGTAGTTTTGTTCTCATAAGGATTTTGGTTAGTTAGGGATATTTGGTTTTTATTGATTAATTACATATTGGTATTTTTTAGTCAACAATTTGCTAGTGTACAAAATACACTTCAATTAAAATAAATATACATATAATTAATAATTATACTACAAAAAATAATTTAGCAAAAAGATTAATTGATTCTTATTTATATTTAATGCTTTGCATGGCATATAAAGGAAGATCTTATATAATTATCCAGCGCAACATTTATCATTAAGCGGATTTTGAAACATTTTATGTATATTTGCCCCCGAAGCAGGAATAAGGGCTTGTCGTTCTCAATGGCATATTCTCTCCGCAAGTTAGTCCTTCAATAAATGATCGTTCTAGCTTCTTCGATAAATATTACATAAAAACATACATGTTATTCAAAGAATTAAACCTCATTGAGCCAATTTTAAAGGCCCTTGAGACCGAAGGTTATACACAACCTACACCAATACAGGAGCAATCCATCCCAACAATATTACAAGGCAAAGATTTATTAGGCTGCGCACAAACCGGAACCGGAAAAACGGCCGCTTTTGCCATCCCAATGTTGCAGTTATTGCACGAAAAACACGTTAATACCAAAGCTACAAAAAACATAAAAGCTTTAATTTTAACACCAACCCGCGAACTTGCCATCCAGATTGAAGAAAGCTTTAAAGCTTACGGCCGTAACTTAAACTTACGCCACCTGGTAATATTTGGCGGCGTAAATCAACACTCACAAGTAGAATCGCTTAAAAAAGGGATTGATATTTTAGTGGCTACACCAGGCCGTTTACTGGATTTAATGAACCAGGGTTTTATCAATTTAAATACCATTGAGCTATTTGTGTTAGATGAAGCTGACCGTATGTTAGATATGGGCTTTATTCACGATGTGAAAAGAGTTGTGGCTAAATTGCCTGCAAAACGCCAGACTTTATTTTTCTCGGCAACAATGCCAGATGAGATTCAGAAGTTGGCAAATACCATCTTATCCAACCCAACCAAAGTAGAAGTTACCCCTATTTCTTCTACCGCCGAAACAATTGTACAATCGGTTTACTTTGTTGATAAGCCAGATAAAAAGAAATTACTCATCCATCTGCTAGAAGATAAAGATATTCAAACAGCACTGGTTTTTACCCGTACCAAACATGGTGCAGACCGGATAGTAAAAGATTTAGCCCATGCCGGCATTAAAGCAGCAGCAATTCATGGAAATAAATCTCAAAACGCCAGACAAAGGGCATTAACTGATTTTAAAGACAGAAAAATCCGTGTGTTGGTGGCTACTGATATTGCTGCGCGTGGTATAGATATCGATCAGTTATCGCACGTTTTCAATTTCGAATTGCCGAACATCCCTGAATCTTATGTACATAGAATTGGCCGTACCGGACGTGCGGGTGCTAACGGAATTGCAATATCATTCTGCGATGCCGAAGAAAATGAGTACTTATTGGATATTCAGAAACTGATTAAAATTACCCTACCTGTTGTTGATGATCATCCTTACCCGTTAAGCTGGGAAAGCATGTTGGCTAAAAACCAGGTGAAACGCAAACCACAAGCACAATCAAAAGGTGGCGGTGGTGCTAAAAAAAGTGGCGATGGCAACATGAGTGGCAAACCACGCAATGCCAGCAACAATAGAAGATTTGGTGGAAACAGAAAAAGAGGTGAAAGATAGAAGCTCAAAGACCAAAGCAGAAAGACTAAAGTTTTAATGCTCATCTTATAAAAACCCGAGTTGTAATACAGCTCGGGTTTTGTTTTTCACCCCCATAAATGATTCGAAAGCAATGACGAGAAATAAGAAAACCCGAATTAATCTCTTAACCGGGTTTTCTCTTTATCAACTGTTTAGGAAAGCTTTCCGCTTTAGTCTTTAAGCTTTAAACTCCTTAAACAACTACATTAATAATCTTTCCTTTAACGAAAATGATCTTTTTGGTGGGTTTTCCGTCCAAAAACTTCTGGAATTGCTCATCAGCCAATAAAATACTTTCTACTTCTAGCTGAGCCAAAGTTAAGCTCAAATTCAGGTTCATTTTCATTTTACCATTAATAGAAACCGGATAAGCAAATTCATCTTCTACCAGGTATTCTGGCTTAAAAGTAGGGAATGCAGTGTATGACAGTGTTCCAGCCTCATTACCCAATAATACCCATAATTCTTCACAGATGTGTGGCGCATAAGGGGAAAGAATTACCACCAAATCTTTCAAAACCTGACGGTTTTTACATTTCAGATCTGTTAGTTCATTTACCGCAATCATAAAGCTTGATACTGATGTATTGAATGAAAAACGCTCAATATCATCCTGTACTTTTTTAATGATTTTATGAAGAGATTTTAATTCTGCTTTTGTAGATTCATTGTCGTTTACTTGAAATACCCACTCTTCATTGTGGAACAAACGCCAAAACTTACGCAAAAATTTAAATACACCTTCAATACCATTGGTATTCCATGGTTTGCTCTGCTCCAAAGGCCCCAAAAACATTTCGTACATCCGTAATGTATCCGCACCATAACGCTCAATCAATTCATCGGGATTAACAACATTGAATTTCGACTTCGACATTTTTTCATTTTCTGGCTTCGTAAAAAATCTTCTTTCACCATTCGAGTTTTCGAATGGAGTGAAGACTCCGCCTTGCCAACAGCCTCCAGAACACCAAAAGATCGCATTTTTATATTCAGGCCGCCACTTTATGAATTTTTCTATATCCATTACATTTGTAAGTTCATCAACAAAACTTATGTCTACATTATGTAGTGAGGTTTTGAAAAATTCTCTCGCTATCTGACTTCCGTTATCAATCTCTTTTATTTTTACATCTTGACTAATAATCAGTCTTTCCGTTTTATCGCCAAAAAAATACTGTAATCCTTGTATTCGGTAATTATTCGAGCCACTAGTTGAGCCTTGTGAACCTAAGACATTTATTTTTTGAGACACTCCCTGGATCATGCCCTGGTTAATCAGCTTTTTGAAAGGCTCTTCCTCTTTGGTATAACCTAAATCTTTCAAAAATTTATTCCAGAAACGGCTGTACAATAAATGGCCTGTAGCGTGCTCAGAACCACCGATGTATAAATCAACATCTTTCCAATATTCAACAGCTTCTTTTGAGGCAAACTCATTGTTGTTATTGGCATCCATATAACGGTACCAGTACCAGCTGCTTCCTGCCCAGCCTGGCATGGTGCTTAATTCGTAATGCCCACCATCTTGAGGTAACCAGTTTTCGGCCCTGGCCAAAGGTGGCTCCCCGGTTTCAGTTGGTAAGTATTTATCAATTTCTGGCAACAACAATGGTAACTCTTCTTCTTTTACCAAATAAGGTAAGCCATCTTTAAAATAAACTGGAATTGGCTCACCCCAATAACGCTGACGACCAAAAATTGCATCACGCTGGCGGAAATTCACCTTTGCTTTACCTACTTTTTCTATTTCTAACCAATTATTTAAAAAGGAAACAGCTTCTTTATATTCCAATCCGTTAATAAAACCAGAATTGATGTATTTCCCTTCTTTTGTTGGATCAGCCTGTGTATCAATATCTTTCTGACCGTCCAAAATCTGTATAATTGGCAGATTGAAGTGCTTCGCAAATAACCAGTCGCGCTGATCGCCACTTGGCACACCCATTACAGCACCTGTTCCATATCCAGCCAAAACATAATCAGCAATCCACAATTGAACGCGTTCGCCACTTACCGGATTAATTACATAAGTACCTGTAAAAGCACCTGATACTGTTTTGGTATCGGCCATACGGTCTAATTCCGATTTCTTTTTAGTTAAGGCAATATAGTCGGCAACTTCCTGTTTTTGCTCAGGCGTGGTTAATTCTGCTACCCACTCATGCTCTGGTGCCAAAACAAGATAAGAAACACCAAAAATCGTATCAACTCTCGTTGTAAAAACCTCTATATATTTTTCAGTTTTCGGTTTAGCATTTTCAGTATCTTCAACTGCAAACTGTGAATTGTCGACAGCAAACTTTACCGATGCTCCAACGCTTTTACCAATCCAGTTGCGTTGCATTTCTTTAATCGGTTCCGGCCAATCAATCGTATCTAAGCCTTGCAATAAACGGTCGGAATATGCAGTGATGCGCATGCTCCATTGCATCATTTTCTTTTGTTCAACAGGAAAACCCCCACGCTCAGAAAAACCATCTTTCACTTCATCATTAGCTAAAACAGTTCCTAAAGCATGGCACCAGTTTACGGTACTTTCGCGAAGGTATGTTAACCGGTATTTTAACAGTTCTATCTGTTTTTCTTCATCAGTAAAGGTAGCCCAGTCGCTCGGAAGAAATTCTTTGGTATCTTCATCACAAACGGCCTTAACATCTGCAGTACCAGAAGCATTAAATTTTTCAATCAATGTGGTAATATCTTCTGCCCTATCGTTTTCAATGTTATACCAAGAGTTAAACAACTGCATAAAAATCCACTGCGTCCATTTGTAATAAGATGGCTCACTTGTGCGCACTTCCCTGCTCCAATCGAAAGAAAAACCAATTTGATCTAACTGGCGGCGGTAGGTTGCAATGTTTGCTTCAGTGGTAATTGCCGGATGCTGACCGGTTTGTATGGCGTATTGCTCTGCTGGTAAGCCGAATGAATCGTAACCCATTGGGTGCAATACATTAAAGCCCTTAAGGCGTTTGTATCGAGAAAAAATATCAGATGCAATGTAACCCAGTGGGTGACCAACGTGTAAACCTGCTCCTGATGGATATGGGAACATATCTAACACATAATATTTTGGTTTATCAGAATTACTTTCGGCCTTAAATGTTTGATGATCTGCCCAGAATTTCTGCCACTTTTGTTCTATTTCTTTGAATTGATAATCCATTGCAAGTTTTAAATTTTTAAAGGTGCAAAAATACGGAAATTAAGGGGCTTTAAAAAGGAGATTCATTATAATATTTCGCCGACAGAAATGCAGAATCAGAAGATGTTAGGATTGAAACACGGTGTTTTAACAATGGAACAAAATCAGGTTAACATTTATTAATTATTTATTATCTTCGTATATAAAAAATGAGTGTTATGACACATCTTACTATTGAAAATAAGAAATACGTACTCATTCCTGAAGAAAATTATCAAGAGTTGCAAAAAAATGCAGCTTTGAAACATCATCCTGAAAAAACATTTTCTATTAATGAGGCAAGAGCCCATAGTAAAAATTTAATCAGGAAATGGTCAGCAGAAAAATAGTAATTAAGCAAACCGTTGCAGAAAGTATTGCGGAAGTTTCATGGTATTTAGAATCTGAAGGTTTACCTGCTAGCGCAGAAAAATTTGCAGATGACGTTTATGATTTTATTGAAAGATTAGGAGACAACAGGAAGAGATATAAAACTTGTAGAGAGCCGCAAAGAACACTAATGGGCTATAAGTGCATATCTTACAAAAAAAAATACACTATTGTTTTTATCGAATTAGATACTGAAATCATAATATGTGAATTTATTCCATCAAAAATGATTCACTGGTAATCTCTTTTTGCTCCGTTTTCAGTTTATAAGGAATGCGCAGAATGTGTTTTTCTGCGGCAGTACGGAGAGAACAAACAAAAAAAATGCGCCATTGATATTAAAAACCAATGGCGCAAGCAAATAATCGGGGGATTAAGTTCTTATCTTGATAAGGAGTATACTTTAGTAACGTTTGTTTTATCAATTTTGGCAGTAAATTCCAATTTATTGGCATTGATACTATTGATTTTACAATAATTCAATCCATCATTGATGCTCATGCTAAACTGATCAGAATAAATGATCACATATTCACCAATTGTCCTGTTTCCTGATAAACTGATCTCCACTTGGTCATCATTATTTGATTTGAAGTCGATGTAATCAGTGGTTTTACCATAAGTAACCGCTCCATTAAGTTTATCATCAGTATAACCTGTAGTTACAATCTTATTTAACGTCCACCGGCCCAACATTTGTGCTTTTAACGAAGTATCATCTTTCTTGCAAGAAATAATTGATGATGCGACTAATAGTAAGAGGCTAAGGATAGTAATTTGTCTTTTCATAGTTAAATTTAGTTTTAAGATATCCATAATTAACGGCGTTTTATCAAATTTCGTACCGTGATTTTAGAAAAAGTGAATTTCATTAAGGAATTAATGCTCAAACTAAAAGCTTTACTGATTCGTTTATATTCATTTAACAATCATTAATTGGTGTTTATCAGGTATAATTTATATTTTCGCAGAAACAAAAATGAAATACATGGAAGAATTCGAAGTAAGTGATGCATCTAAAAAAACCAAAACCGTTTATATCTCTACTATAATTAGTATTGCGTTGGTTTTATTGATGCTGGGGCTGCTTGGGTTGGTACTTGTACATGCCAAAAACCTGTCTAACTACGTTAAAGAAAACATTGTTTTAAACATTATTGTTGATGAAGGTGCAAAAGAAGCCGATGTTCTTGCTTTTCAGAAAGAGCTAAATACGAACCCTGCGGTAAAGCAAACACAATATGTAAATAAGGAGCTTGCTGCCAGAAATTTAACCCAGGATTTAGGCGAAGATTTTGTTAACTTTTTAGGTTACAACCCGCTAACCTCTACTTTCGATGTGTATTTAAAAGCAGAATATGCCAACAATAAGAGCATTGATGCATTGAAAGCAAGTATTTCTAAAAATCCGGTTGTTAAAGAAGTGGTTTACCAAAGTTCTTTAATTGATATGGTTAATAAAAATATCAATACCATTGGTTTAATTATTTTAGCCTTTGCTGCATTGCTTCTTATAATTTCTATTGCACTGATTAACAACACCATAAGACTTGCAATTTACTCGCAACGCTTTTTAATTAAAAGTATGCAGCTGGTTGGTGCAACGAAAAATTTTATCCGACGTCCTTTCTTACTGTATGCTGCTTTACATGGTTTAATTGCTGCGTTTATTGCCATCATCATTTTATTGGCTACGCTAATTTATGCCCGTAAAGAAGTGCCGGAAATAATTATTTTAAATAACTACCAGGAGTTTGGCTTTGTGTTTATAGGCCTTTTAATTGTTGGTATTTTTATAACAGGCATTAGTACATGGTTTGCAGTGAGCAGATATTTACGTTTAAAATCTTATCATCTTTATAGATAATGGCAGAAAAAAAAACAAGTCCGATTGTTAAGGACGTTAAAAATGAATTGGTTTTTACCAAAAAAAATTATCAGTTATTATTGATCAGCATTGCAATTGTGGCTGTTGGTTTTATCCTGATGATGGGTACAACTGGCGATATCTACGATTTTAGAAGAACTTTATTGGCTCCTGTAGTGGTGCTGGCGGGTTTTGCTTTCGGTATTTATGCAATTTTAAAAAAATAATTGCTTGTAATAACTAGCGTGTTTTTTTAACTTTCTATTATGACTACAACAAATTTGCAAATCGAAATAAATTCACTTCCCCTAAACTTTAGGCAGGAAGTTGCAGATTTTGTAGAATTTTTAAAAACCAAGCATCAAAATAAGCCAAACTTAAAATCACGCGAGTTCGGATATGCAAAAGGTAAAATTAAACTATCTGATGATTTTGATGAACCGCTGGAAATGTTTGCTGATTACATTTAATGGCATATTTACTAGATACCCATGCTTTTTTGTGGTTTGTAGCCGGACATGATCAGTTGCTTGCTTCTATCAAAAAAACACTATCTAATGTTAGCGAATCCTGTATCTTGAGTATCGCCTCACTTTGGGAAATCGCGATAAAAAAACAAATTGGAAAGCTCGATTTACAAATAGACTTTGATAAACTTTTCCGGTTTGCTGAACGAAATCAGATCGAAGTGATCGCTATTAACGAAACGCACCTTAAAAGCTTATTAAAACAGGCGTTTTTCAACAATGATCCTTTTGATCGTATAACTGTTTCGCAAGCCATTTCTGAAGATTTAACTTTAATCTCAAGAGATAAAAAATTAAATAACTATAACGTAAAATTACAATGGGATTAACCATTAACTAAACAATATGAACTCTTTCGAAGCCATTGTCCTTGCCATTGTTGAAGGATTAACCGAATTTTTACCTGTATCGAGCACCGGGCATATGATTATTGCCTCATCTTTTATGGGCATTGCATCAGAACCTTTTGTAAAACTTTTTACCATAGTAATTCAACTCGGGGCCATACTTTCGGTGGTAGTACTTTACTTTAAAAGATTTTTTAAATCGATAAACTTCTATATCAAATTATTGGTTGCATTTATCCCAGCAGCAGTATTTGGTTTACTTTTAAGCAAAAAAATCGACGAATTGCTGGAGAGTCCAATGGCTGTTGGTATTTCCCTCTTAGTTGGTGGCATTATTTTATTGTTTGTTGATAAATGGTTTAATAAGCCAACCATCAATGAAGAAGAAAATATAAGTTATTTAACTGCATTAAAAATTGGCTTTTTTCAATGTATTGCCATGTTACCTGGTGTATCACGTTCAGGAGCGACCATTGTTGGCGGTATGAGTCAGAAATTAAGCAGAAAAGTAGCTGCAGAGTTTTCATTCTTCCTTGCCGTACCTACCATGTTTGCAGCAACAGCCAAAAAACTTTACGATTTTTACAAAGAAGGACATACCATAACCCACGATCAAACCAACCTCTTAATTATTGGTAACGTTGTTGCCTTTGTTGTGGCACTATTGGCCATTAAAAGTTTTATCGGTTACCTGAATAAAAATGGCTTTAAAGTATTTGGATGGTACAGAATTGCAGCAGGCTTAATTATTATCATCTTGTTATTAAGCGGCCACAACTTACAAATTATATAGATATAGAAACAACTCAACCACGATAAAAAGGATAGAAACAGAGAATAAGCATCCGTGTTTATCTGTATACATCTGTGGTAAAAAAACTTAAGCAAACCACATCGAATCCGTATCTTTGCGCAAAAAAGATTTGTGAGTACCGAAAATTCAAAATTTAAAGATTTCAATTTTGCTGAAGGCGAATTGCTTTTAATCAACAAACCATACAAATGGACTTCATTTGATGTGGTAGGCAAAATCCGTAATTCTTTAAAACCATTAAAACTGAAGGTTGGCCATGCCGGCACTTTAGATCCCCTTGCCACAGGCTTATTAATCATTTGCACTGGCAAGCTAACCAAGCAAATAGACACTTTTCAAGCTGAAGAAAAAGAATATACAGGCACCATGATTTTAGGTGCTACAACCCCATCATTCGATATGGAAACTGAGGTTGATCAAACTTTTGACATCAGCAACATTACCGAAGCGGAAATTTATGCAGCTTGCGAACCTTTTATTGGCGATATTGAACAATATCCGCCGGCACACTCTGCAGTTAAAGTAAACGGTGAGCGCTTATATGTAAAAGCGCGCCTAGGTGAAGAGGTAGAATTACGTAAACGTTTTGTTAGTGTTCCGGAATTTGTGATCACCCGGATCGAGCTGCCGGAAATTGATTTCAGAATTGTTTGCAGTAAAGGCACGTACATCCGTTCATTAGTGTCTGATTTTGGCAAACAATTAAACAGTGGCGCATACCTTTCCAAACTTACGCGTACCCGAAGCGGAAACTTTTTGCTTAATGATGCGTTTGAGGTATTAGAACTTGTTAATTATATTCGTAGCAAGAAAGAAGAAGTTAAAACTGAAGCTCAACCATGAACCACATTAAAAACAGAAAAACCAGGTTTATCAAAGAAATTCTGTTAATTATTGCAGGTGTAACTTCAGCATGCTTCGGTTTAAAAAGTTTTTTAATGCCAAGCCACTTTATTGATGGTGGTGTAACCGGTATATCGCTGCTATTAAGCACCTTAACCGGATGGAATTTATCGTATCTTATTGCCATTATTAATATTCCGTTCGTAATTTTGGGCTACAGGCAAATTGGTAAAGGTTTTGCAATTAAAACAGCCATTGCCATCGCTACACTCTCTATAGCCCTAATTATACTGCCATTTCAACCGATTACGCACGATAAATTGCTCATCGCATTTTTTGGAGGCCTGTTTTTAGGTGGTGGTATTGGTTTAGCCATGCGCGGCGGCTGCGTAATTGATGGCACTGAGGTTTTGGCACTTTACATCAGTAAAAACAGTATTTTAACTGTCGGAAATATCATTCTAATTTTAAATATCATCATTTTTGCCTTCGCAGCATATTTTTTAAACATCGAAACTGCACTTTATGCTATATTAACGTATTTGTCAGCTTCGAGCACCATCGATTTTATCGTTAACGGAATAGAACAATATACCGGTGTAACGATTATTTCAGAACATCAGGAAGACATTAAAAATTTTATCATCAACGAAATGAGGCGCGGTGTTACCATTTACAAGGGCGAAGGCGGTTATGGAGAAAAGAAAGATATCGATATTATTTTCACCGTAGTAACCAAGCTGGAAATGAGCAAATTACAAACTGCTATCCGGCAGATTGATTCGGATGCTTTTGTGATTCAACAACAAATTGCCGATTTAAAAGGCGGGGTGGTAAAACGCCATGCTTTACATTAATAAACAACAGAAATTTGGGTATGCACTTAAGCTATGCCAAGGTTCGGGTTGTATGCTAACCAGCTACCTACCCGCATGCAAAACCCAGATGAATAAATAGATTTTAGCATTGAAGATATATAATAACCTTTCAGATTTTAAAAAATTAGACAATGCCATTGTAACCATTGGTACTTTCGACGGTGTACATTTCGGACATCAAAAAATCATTAAACAACTTGTAGAAAAGGCAAAGGCTGATCATGGAGAAAGTGTAATTTTAACATTTTTTCCGCATCCACGGATGATTATCGATCCTGAAAACCAGGATTTAAAAATGATCAATACCATTAATGAAAAAGCAGAAATTTTAAAAGGTTTGGGTGTGGATCATCTGATTATTACACCATTTACAAGAGATTTTTCCAATCAGTTGCCTGAAGATTATATTAAAAATATATTGGTCAATACTATTGGTACCAAACATATTATAATTGGTTACGACCACCGTTTTGGTAAAGACCGGTCAGGTAATTTAAGCGATTTAAAAGCGGCAGGTTTGCATTATGGCTTCACGGTTGAAGAAATAATGGAACAGGATATTCACGATGTTGCAGTAAGTTCTACCAAAATCCGTCAGGCACTTTTGGCAGGCGATGTGGGTTTAGCCAGCGATTACCTCGGTTATCCGTTTTCTATTTTCGGAAGAGTAATTAAAGGCGATAAAATCGGCAGAACAATTGGTTTCCCTACTGCCAATATATTTGTGGAAGAAACTTATAAATTGATTCCTGGCGATGGCATTTATGCAGTAACGGTAGAGATGAGCGCCGAATTTAAAGAAGAAGGTTCAGAATCAACAAACAGACTTCAGACTACGGACACCGGACTTCGGACTTACAAAGGCATGGCCTACATCGGGCAGCGCCCAACCATTAACGGGATGACCAGAAACATTGAGGTAAATATTTTCGATTTCAACCAGGAAATTTATGGCCAGGATATTAAGATGAATTTTTTAAAATTTCTTCGTCACGATGTAAAATTTACGGGGTTAGAAGCGCTGACTGTTCAATTACAAAAAGATAAAGAAGCTACTCTAGCATATTTTAGTAGTTAGTCTTTTACAGAGGATATAAAGTTAATTCAGCAATAAATTTAAAATCTTTTAAATTGAAAGTAAATAGTCTTAGTTTTGTTTCAATTGCGGTAGCTGCAATCAATGAATCGGCTATTGCTAGACCATGACTTAGCTTAAAATCCTGAATTAAATCTATAGCTGTTAGATTAATTCTTTCATTGATTAATACGACGCTAAACCGTTTTAGGTTTTTGTTAATGATACTGAGGTCTAACTTGTTTGTGGCACCATATAACAATTCCATTTTAGTGACTGATGAGATGATAATATTATCTAGTCCTATTACCGATTCTAATATCTCTGTTGTGTTAGCATTCCGACTATTATTTTTATCAAAATAATCTATTAATACATCAGTATCACAAATTATTTTTTCCTTTGCCATGCATTATTTCTCAATTCTTTAGCATCCAGGTTCTTTCCTGTAAAAACATCATATAAACTACTAATATCCACTTTATCGTCTCCAATTATAACTGGAATCCCGTTAATACTGATTTCTTTTTCAATAACAGTTTTGACATTTTGATCAGAAACAGAGAAATTTAAATATTTACCTAATTCTTTAAGTGCCTCCAGTGTTTTATTACTTTTATATTTGATGGTTACTTCTTTCATTAGATTCTATTTTAATACGCATTATCTACACAAATTTAGTCAATATTTATTAGAAAAACGTGTGGCATATTGATGTCAAATAGACTTCATTATTGATAAATCAAAGTTGTTTAATCACATTTCCCTTTCAAAAAAGCCTCTTTTTCGTTATATTAGCAGCAATGAGGCTTATTTACATCATCCTTCTTCTTATTATTTCCACTAATTTTTCGTCATTCGCAACGCAGGGAAATAGAAATGATGCACCAGCCAAGAACTTAAAAATAAGTTTCATCACCGATAAAAAAATCAATAAGCTTAATTCAGATTTTAATCAGGACTATGAAAGCTTGCAAAAAGATTTCATTAACGCTTCAATTGTAAAAATATCTTTCGCCGCTTTTATACTTCTTTCTTTTTTGATGTTTCTTTTTTTAAAAAACAAAGCCATCACTGCTAAAGTTGTAATTAGAAGGTTAAAACATAATTATTGGTGCCATTTTAAAATGCTTTATCCAAAACATGTTTTTTGGTAAGTAATTTCATTTATTTGAACCACATCACGTGGAATTTTCAGTAAAAACCAGGTTATAAATATTGCCTGGCAATAAATTATTTAACCCATATTACCTATTTTTTATAGATGCATTTACCCGATTTGATAGCCGATTTAGGATTAATTCTTGCCGCAGCAGGAATTACCACACTCATATTTAAAAGAATTAAGCAACCCCTTGTTTTAGGTTACATACTTGCCGGCTTATTGGTTGGCTCACACTTGAAATTTTTTCCGTCTGTTACTGATACAAAAAGCATTAATATTTGGGGCGAAATAGGTGTTATTTTCCTATTGTTCAGTCTTGGTTTAGAATTCAGTTTTAAAAAACTGGTCAAAGTAGGCGGCTCTGCCTCCATTACCGCAATTGTAAAAGTATTATTTATTATTCTGGCCGGTTACCTGGTTGGTAAAGCCATGGGCTGGAAAGATATGGACAGCCTGTTTTTGGGAGGAATATTATCGATATCATCAACCATGATTACGATTAAAGCTTTCGAAGAACTTGGTTTAAAACATAAAAAGTTTGCTGGCTTGGTTTTCGGGGTGTTAATTGTTGAAGATCTTGTAGCCATTTTGTTATTGGTACTATTTTCCACGCTGGCTGTAAGCCAGCAATCGGCAGGTACAGAAATGTTATATTCCATTTTAAAACTGGCTTTTTTCCTGGTACTTTGGTTTTTAGGAGGAATTTTTCTGGTTCCATCGTTTCTTAAGGCAACCAAAAAATTAATGAATGATGAAACAATGCTGGTTGTATCATTGGCTTTATGCCTGGTAATGGTTTTGCTTGCTGATAAAGTAGGTTTTTCTCCGGCACTTGGGGCTTTTATTATGGGATCTATTTTGGCCGAAACTACTCAGGCCGAAAGAATTGAACATTTAACAAAATCGGTAAAGGATTTATTTGCAGCCGTATTTTTTGTTTCTGTTGGCATGTTGATTGATCCTTCCATGTTGGTTAAATATGCAGTTCCAATTTTAGTAGCTACTCTGGTCATTATTTTAGGAAAAATCATTTTTACCATACTTGGGGCATTGCTTTCCGGTCAGCCATTAAAAACTTCTGTCCAATCAGGCATGAGTTTGGCGCAAATCGGCGAATTTTCTTTCATCATTGCATCCTTGGGTTTAACCCTTAAAGTAACGAGTGATTTCCTTTATCCTATCGCAGTAGCCGCAGCTGCAATTACAACATTTACCACTCCTTATTTAATTAAATTATCTGAACCTTTTTACCAGTACTTAAACCGTATTTTACCCAAAAAATGGCTTGATGGCATTGATAGATATAGCTCCAGTACAGAAGGCATTACCACACTAAGCGATTGGAAGATTTTATTACGATCCTATATTTTTAATACCATTATCCATTCTGTAATTATCATCGCAATTATCTTTTTAGCTTACCGGTATGTGCAACCTTTTATTGTGCGCAACATTGCAAATAGTTTAACTTCAATTATCATCAGTGTAGTGGTTTCGTTTATATTAATGTCGCCATTTTTGTGGGCATTATCCATCAGAAGGATTCAAAGAACAGCTTATTCTCACCTTTGGCTAAATAAAAAATATACGCGTGGACCATTAATTGCAATCGAGTTTTTTAGGGTGGCCTTAGGGATTTTCTTTGTAGGATTTCTGATGTATGAATTTTTCGACACCTGGGTTGCAGCTGTAATTGCGCTAGGTTTAATTATCCTCGGAATGGTAATTTTCTCGCGGAAACTGCAATCATTTTACGATAAACTGGAAAGACGTTTCATGCTGAACTTAAATGCACGTGAAAATCAGAAACCGAATATTTTACCCTGGGATACCCACTTAACTGAGCTTACTGTCTCTCCTGAATCAGAAGTGGTAGGAAAAACACTTACTGAATTAATGATCAGGGAAAAATACGGGGTTAATATTGCTTTAATAGAACGTGGAAGGAACAACATTCCAACCCCGGGAAGAGATGAAAGGCTTTATCCAAATGATAAACTGTTATTAATTGGTGCTGATGATCAATTGGCTGCCGTAAAAGCCCTTTTAGAAGTAGATGCGCCGGCAATTGCTGAAGAAAACAATTTTCCAAATAAAGAAATGACACTTCAAAAGGTGGTCGTACATACCGAATCGCCGGTTTATGGGTTAAGCATTAGAAATGCAGGGATCCGCGAAAAAGCGCAGGCCTTAATTGTAGGGATTGAACGGGGTTCTGATCGGATATTGAATCCTTCATCTGATTTCGTTTTCGACAATGGTGATATTATCTGGATTGTAGGGAACAACAGGAAGATTAAAGAGGTTATATAAAGGTATTCATCGTTATGACATAGTTTTTTAGCAGACAAAGCAATCTAATTAAGGTAAATTATATGGAGAGATTGACTACCAATGCCTACATACATCAATAACGATCAAATTTTATATCTTCGTGTATAACCTAACCTATGAAAGTTGACAGAGAAAAAAGTGAGTTTCTGGATGATATGATTGAGCAGTGGCAGAATGATGGCCTCATCAATGATGAAACCGGTAATAAGCTCCGTAAAAGTTATGAAGCCAAAAATTTCGATTGGCTCCGGCTGGCGCAGTATGCCTTTTGGGTAGCTTTAGCCTGTGGCTTTATCGCTCTCGGATCATTACTGATTGATAATTCGATTTTAAACTACTTAAAAAGAGTTTATAACACCCCAAACATTGTAATTGCCATCGTATCTGGTGGCTTGGCAGGATGGCTTTATATTCTTGGCTTCAGGAGGAAAAAGAAATTATCACATTTAAAATTTAGCAACGAGGCCATTGTGTTTTCTGCCATTTTACTTACTGCAAATGCCATTGCCTATTTCGGGAAGGCAATAGATAACGGCTCGGGTAATTTTTCTATCCTCATTCTAATATCTGTTTTTATATATGGTGCTTTAGGATATATCTTCAATTCGCGGTTAATCTGGATTTTTGCGTTAATCTCATTAGGTGCATGGTTTGGTACTGAAACAGGTTATTTAAGCCGGTGGAACTATTATTTTCTGGGCATGAATTATCCGTTACGTTTTGTAGTTTTTGGGGCTGCATTAACTGCTGCATCATTTATAATGAAAGCTTTTCCTAAAACACAGCATTTCTTTCAGGTAACCTATATAGCTGGTATGGTTTATTTGTTCGTATCACTTTGGGCCTTATCAGTATTTGGTAATTTTGCCAGTTTAGAAGAATGGTATACGGTTAGGCAATTAAGCTTATTTTATTGGGCTTTAATTTCCGCCGTCATTTGCCTTGCAAGTACTCTTTTTGGTTTAAAATACCATGATGATATTGCCCGTGAATTCGGAATTACCTTTCTCTTTATCAATCTTTATACACGTTATTTCGAATATTTTTGGGATAGCTGGCATAAAGCATTATTTTTTTCAGTGCTGGCTGCTTCTTTTTGGTTAATTGGCAGAAAAGCAGAAAAAATCTGGAATGTGGAGTTTTTGAGGTAAGACAATACTTGTTTGATTCGAAAACATCATTTTTCAAATTTATAGACCTAATATTTTCTATTGTAAAATATGCAAATCCAAAGGCAAAATTTATATGCCAAGGTTATTGAATTGCTGAATCAAGCGAGGCAGAATGTAACACAGACTATTAATAATGCAATGGCTACCGCATATTTCGAAATTGGTAGAATGATTATTGAAGAGGAGCAGCAAGGAAAAGAAAGGGCAGAATATGGCAAACAAATTTTAAATGAGCTTTCTGAAAGATTAGTTGTTGAACTTGGTAAAGGTTTTTCTAAGAGAAATTTAGAACAAATGCGTCAGTTTTATTTAACTTATTCAATTGCGCAGACAGTGTCTGCGCAATTCAAACTCACATGGTCTCACTATCTTAAATTAATGAGAATAAAAGACCTAAATGAGCGTAATTTCTATGAAATTGAAGCATTGAAGAATAATTGGAGTTTGCGAGAATTACAGCGTCAATATGATTCGGGCACTATATACACGTTTAACATTAAGCAAAAATAAAAAAGAGATACTATCACTTGGGCAAAAGGGACAAGTAATTGAAAAAAAAAAAGATTTAATAAAAGATCCTTATATACTAGAATTTCTCGGCTTGCCAGAACAAAACTTTTATTCAGAAAGCGATTTAGAACAAAAGTTAATTGATAAACTTGAACATTTTTTATTAGAGCTAGGAAACGGATTTACCTTTGTCTCCCGTCAAAAAAGAATAACTTTTGAAGAAAGACACTTTAAAATAGATTTGGTTTTCTATAACCGTATTTTAAAGTGTTTTGTATTGATCGATTTAAAGATTGGAGAATTAAAACATCAGGATATTGGTCAGATGCAGATGTATGTAAACTATTTCGATAGAGAATTAAAACTTGAGGACGAAAACAAGACGATTGGTATTATACTTTGTCAAGATAAAAGTGAATCAGTAGTACGATACACGCTTCCAGAAAATAACGACCAAATTTTCGCAAGTAAGTATTTAACTGTTTTACCTAGTGAAAAGGATTTCATTAAAATTATCGAGAATTGATCAAATGAAAATATACCAACAAACCTTATCGCTTAGAGAACGTAGAAGGGGTTTCCACATTATTACGGAGGAGATTGAAGATGCTTTACCCCAATTGGATGAGATAAATATTGGCATTTGTCAGGTTTTTATACAGCATACTTCTGCTTCACTTACCATCAATGAAAATGCTGATCCTACGGTTCGGACAGATTTTGAAATGTTCTTTAATAAAACCGTTAAGGAAAACGATCCTAATTATGAACACGATTACGAAGGATCGGACGATATGCCCGCGCATTTAAAATCAGCACTTTTGGGTAGCTCAGTAACCATTCCGGTTAGAAATGGAAGATTAGCACTCGGTACCTGGCAAGGCATTTACTTATGCGAACACCGCGATCGTGGCGGACAGAGAAGATTGATTGTTACGGCCTGGGGAGAATAACTTTAAGACTTTTTAACTTCTTCTTTAATTTCTGGATGATTATCCTGAATAGATTTACCCTCGGTTTCTACTTCAATTTCTTTAGTGGTAACTGCGTAATGTGATGGATAAATTTCCGACCCGAAGGCAACCGCATAGGCTTTGGTAAATTCGGCTCCGAAGTATAAAATGATCGAAGAATAATAAGTCCACAGCAGGATTACAATTAATGAGCCAGTTGCACCATAGGTACCGCCAACATTACTTTGCCCAATATATAATGAAATGGCAAATTTACCGATCATAAATAGAATTGCGGTTACTACGGCTCCGGCCAATACATCGCGCCATTTAATAATAGCATCCGGCAAAACTTTAAAAATTACCCCAAATATTAAAGAAATAACAGCAAGCGTAACCACCTGGTTAATAATATAAAATACAACTACAGATACTTCTGCAAATCTTGCCTGCAGGCGATCGCTAAAGGCATCTAGCAAAGCGGTAACACCTAATGAAACCAACAAAACAAAGCCCAGGCTAATAATTACCGAAAATGATAAGAAGCGGTTTTGCAGCATCTTTACCCATCCCCTTTTGGGTTTCGGTTTTAAGCCCCAAATGGTATTAATGGAATCCTGAACATCACCAAAAATTGTAGTTGCGCCGATTAACAAAGTGATTATACCAATAATTAAAGCGATAGTACTTTTACCATCCAGGTAGGCATTTTTAATCAACTGTTGTAAAGAAACAGCAGATTCTCTGCCTTAAAAACCTTCAAGCTGTGCGTAAACCTGGCCTTCGGCAATCTCACGACCTAGAAATATCCCACACAAAGAAATAATCACTACCAATAGCGGTGCCATAGAAAATACGGTATAGTAAGCCAAAGAACCGCTAAGTTTAGTAACCTTATGATCATTAAATCCTGTAAAAGACGCTTTTAAAACGCCCCATATTCCTTTTAAAGTGATTTTATTCTTTGCCGCCATAACTATTTTCTAAAATGTATCCTATAATTTTAAACCGCATATTTTTTGAATTGTTTTTATTCATTGGCAATAGCGGAATATAATAGCATTTTAAAGCAAAAAAAAGCTCCGATTATAAGTCGAAGCTTTTACCTATCAAGGATATTAAAATATTGTTATTTACCTTTAATCCATAGGGCAATGTCATTAACCAAAGGTTCTGATACACTTACAGCGGCCTGGTATTGGGCCATTGTGCCTTTTCCTGTTTGCGAACTCAAAAGGTGATTCAAATCAGGATAAAACTTTAAACGAACATTTTTCTTTTTCTCTAAAGCTGCATTCCATAAATCGAAATCTGTTTTGCTCACCTGGAAATCATTGCCTCCTTGTAAAATATAAATTCTTTGTTTCGACAGGCTTTTTGCCACTGCAACCTGGTTATAAGTATTTAAATCTGTCCAGTATTTTGCAGGCAAACCCAAAATAGACGAATCAGGTTTTATTGTTGTTCCCAATTGCGTTATTTTACTTTTATCGATTTCTGTTAAGGCATCCGTAAGTTGTTTTTTACCTGCCGCGGTGGTATCGTTGGCTAAATCGAACATGTATTTATTCTGATCGATAATAATGTCGGTTAATTTTCTTGCCGGTGCAGCTGCTAAAATAATTCCAGCTAAATCTGGCGTAAGTGTTGCCATTTTAGGTGCCAGCATTCCTCCTAAACTATGGCCAAATACATATATATTTTTTGGATCTGCACCAACTGTTGTTCTTGCTATGGCAATAGCAGCGGTTGCATCGTCTAATACTTCTTCTTTTACGGTATAAGCGTTTGTAAACTCGTTTGGATAAATTAAGGTCCTTTTTACATAACGGACGGAAGCTATTCCTTTTGATGCCAAGCCTCCTGCTAAATCTTTGAAAGGTTTATTCGGACCAACGGTTTCATCCATATCTCCAGGGCCGGAGCCGTGTACAAAAACAACTATTGGGAAATTCTTAACATTTTTTGGCGTGGTAATAATTGCCGCTAATTGTTTACCAGCTGGGCCTATGTATACCGATTTTTCTTTATACAAACTGGTATCTACGTAAGTCGGTTTTAAATATACGGCAGTTCTTTTCGGCGGTGCCAGAAAGATGCCAACGATCTTTTGCATTTTATTAAAGCCTAAAATAAAATTCTGATCGCCCTTTGCAAATTTACCTTCAACGGTTACCGCAAAAAATTCGCCCTGAGCCTTGCTCTGAATTGCATCTAATGATTCGGCTTTGCCATATTTGTTTCCTATGTCGCCCCATAGTTTCTTTAAGCTTTCTTCTGTTAATTTGGTTTTTAGGGTATCATCAAAAAATGCATGGGCATCTTTAAATTTCTCTTCCTGCAACAGTTTAAAAAAATCGTTTGCTCCATTAAATAACTGGATTACATTTTGAGAAAATGCTGTTGTAGTAAATAATAAAGCGATTATGAATAAAAGGCTCTTTTTCATCCGTGTTTTTGTTTTTTTTGGCAGTAAAATTGTCGATTTACCTTTTATAGCGGCTTAAATTCAACATTTCACATCATTGTGTTTGGTTGTTTACAATACCCAAAGTTAACAATATTTGGTTCTCAAAAGTCTTTAACTAAACCCTCCGTTTCTTTTTAACTTATTTTAACATTTGGTTCTAATTTCTTCCACAAAACATAAGGAATAAACAGAATAACCAGCGCAACAATAGGCGGAATCAGCAATGATATTTCATCGCCCACAAATGCTCTGGATGCAAAAGCCCCGATAAAATTGATGGCAAAACCTGCATAAGCCCATTCTTTAATGGCTACAAATTTGTTTTGAAGAATAGAAGCTGCGCCAAGCAATTTGGCCATGCCAACAATGATCAGCAGGTACATAGGGTAGCCAAGGTGTTTAAGCACTTCTTTCCCGGCTTCCTGCTGCGTTATTCCACCAACACCATCCATTATCATCATTAGTGCAAAAATAATTGTGGCAATCCAATACCAGGTGTTTAACTTTTTCATGTGTATTTATTTTTATCGTAATTAATTAACCATGTGTTTCCGAACCGATCTGTTAAATCGCCGAATAATGCGCCCCAAAATGTTACTTCCAGAGGGTGTGATGGCTGCCCACCTGTTGAAAGTTTATGGTAAAAAGACCGGGCTTCTTCTTCTGAGCTGCAACTGAGCATCATCGCAATAGCATTTCCCCTTATTAAGCCACGTTCTTCAACCATATCAGTAGCCATAATTACGAGCTCATCTTTTGCTAAAACAGCATGCATAATGCTTCTTTTCATATGGTTGGGCATTTTATCGGCATGCTCCGATTCACCAATGGTTTCGAAACTTAATTCTCCTCCCAGGCAATGCTGATAAAAAGTCATTGCTTCCCTACAGTTGCCATTAAATGTAAGATATGAGTTTATACAAGTCATTGAATCTATTTTTATGTTGCTAAGCCACTAGTGCTCCAATGCAAACATACGTGCAGAAATTAACAGGCTGAATATGGAGAAACGACAATTGCGGGGGTTGTTTACGACAAACAGGCTCGTTATATTTGGATTATGAAACATGTATCTATCTTAATCCAGAGACTGCCGTGATCGAAGCCATTGCAGATCCACGCTATTTATTTACCGCTGTTAATGAGTTCTTACAGGCTTCGGGCAAGTTGCCACTGTTTAAAGTTGAGCTTGTTGGGATGACAAAAGAGGTGAGGTTAAATAACAGCCTTTTCTCGGTACATGTAGATAAGCTGTTGCACGAGGTGGATCAAACGGATTTAATTTTTGTACCGGCCATTAGTGGTAATATCGGTTATGCCATGGAAGCAAATCAGGATTTGTTGCCGTGGATTATAAAACAACATGCTAAAGGTGCAGAAGTAGCTTCACTTTGTATGGGTGCTTTTTTACTGGCTGCAACGGGTTTATTAGATGGCCGCAAATGCTCTACACACTGGTTATTTGCCAACCAGTTTAGAGAAATGTTTCCGGATGTAACGCTTGTTGATGGTAGTATTATTACTGATGCTCAGGGTTTATACTCCAGCGGTGGGGCCAATTCGTATTGGAATTTACTTTTATACCTTGTAGAAAAATATACAGACAGGGACACGGCCATTTTAGCGGCCAAATATTTCGCTATTGATATCGATCGCGAGAGCCAACTGGCTTTTATGATGTTCCAGGGGCAAAAAGGACATGAGGATGCAAAAATTAAAAAAGCACAGGAATTTATTGATGGCAATTATCAGGATCGGATCACTGTAGATCAATTGGCAGATATGCTGGCTTTGGGAAGAAGGAGTTTTGAACGCAGATTTAAAAGTGCCACTAAAAATACTGTAATTGAATATATCCAAAGGGTAAAAATTGAAGCTGCAAAACGGAGCTTTGAATCGAGCAGAAAGAATATAACAGAAGTAATGTTCGATGTAGGTTATACAGATACCAAATCGTTTAGGGATGTTTTTAAAAAAATAACAGGCTTAACACCGATTGAGTACCGCAACAAATACCATAAAGCAGTACCGGTATTGCAGGTATAATTGTATCTGCAGAAAAAAAATCAAAAAAAAATTAGCTGTACACAATATATTCTATTTACAGCGTTTATGTATGTGAGAGCGTTAATTTAGATGACGGGGATACTGCCTAAGGGTGGAATCCCCGTTTCTTTTTTTATAAAGGAAAATGCATAGTGCATCGCCCTCTAAGCCTGCTGCTATTGAGCACAAAAAAAAGGGACATTGTTCAAAAATGTCCCTTTTTTAAAATATATGATGGAGTTAAGAATTTTAGCTTTCTTTTTCAGTAAAGTCAACTGGTTTTTTTTCAAAATAAGGATCGAAATTTTGAACCTTTTTAGGTTTAAGAATTACATATAATCCTAAGCCGATTAGCATTAAAGCTGTACTGATCCGTGATAAATCGAAATCGAAAATACTGATTGCTTTTAGGGTAAATAAACCACCAATTATTGTTAAGGCCAACCAGCTGCTGCCCTGAAAGTTTTTACGGTAACCTATCCACAAACCTACACCTAACATGATGGTATGCCATTTTAAAATCCAATGTGGAACATCGATACCTGAGTTTCTTAGTAAGAATACTGAACCGATTGTGATGATTAAAATACCTAAACCGAATTGTTTATCTGCGTGATTTTTTTTGATGAAATTTTCCATGACCGTTTTGTTTTATGAATCAAATGTAGCACAGAAACGAACGCCGGGGAATGGCTTTTCTCTTAGTTGGGAGGTTTTATCGGTGAGTGAAATAAAACCGTCGGTAAAAAAATTTGGGTGTTTTTAAAAATTGAATTTTATCGGTGAAATTCTGGATTACTTCGAAGTCGACTATTCGTTTAATTAAACAACCGATAAACTAATGACAAGTAAACCATTAAAAGATTGCTTCACACTGCCCGTTACCTAAACCCTTCAGTTCGCAATAACGTTGGGTATGAACCAGTGATGAACAAACTAATGACCGAATGACAACTCAACCAACTATTATTCAAAAATGATAATATCTTTTCCTTCGCTCATGATCACCTTTGAGGTAATATTTACGAAAAGGCCATGGGCGAGCACTCCATTAATCTGATTGAGATCGAATGATAGCTTTTGAGGATCGTCAATTAAGCCAAAGTCTGCATCGATAATCAGGTTTCCGTTATCGGTAATATAATGCTTCTCCCCTGCCAATCTTAATATTGCTTTGCCGCCAAGTTTATTGATTTGGTCTGATACATATTGATAAGCCAGGGGAATAACCTCAACCGGAACAGTAAAAGCACCCAATTTTTTAACTTTTTTAGAGGCATCGGTAATTATAATGGCATTTTTACTTAAGGATGCGATTATTTTCTCTCTAAATAATGCTCCACCACCACCTTTAATCAGATCGAGGGTTTCTGTAAATTCATCTGCCCCATCGATACTGATATCAATTTCGCTTAAACTTCCGAGATCTAAAATTTGGATGCCCAAAGATCTGGCCAATTCTTCCGTCCGGATTGAACTTGCCGCAGCAGTAATTTTTAGCCCATCTTTTACGCGCTTACCCAATTCATTAATGGCAAAAGTTGTGGTAGATCCTGTACCCAACCCTACAACATCGTCATCTTTAACAAATTTTACTGCAGCCAGGGCAGCAGCCAGTTTTTCTGCATTCTGTTCGGTTTGATTTATCGTAGCCATAAAGTAAAAGTAGGTTTAAATGGTAAATATCCCAAAAACGAAAAAAAAATTACAGCTGATGCAATAAATCCATTATATAGCGTTTATGTATATGAGAGCGTTAATTTAGATGATGGGGATTCTGCACTAGTGGAATCCCCATTTCTTTTTTAAGTTCTGATTCATATCCGGTCGGTGATGCACCAATTGATAGCATGAAGACTGAAGAACAGCCTTATTAACCGTATAATGCTCTTCATTTTTCTTATAAAAATAAAAAACGGCTGGCATTTCTACCAACCGTTCTTTAACAACTAATCTAACTTATTTATTTAAGGAGTTTATCCATCCTGCAATTTTCAACGCTTCTGCTTTGGTTACCTGCGGCATTGGCGGCATTTCGGTTGAGTAACCCGGCCAGTTTTGCGGTTGTGGGTTATGAATTAACTGAAATATTTTTTCAGGTGAATATTTGCGTTTTGCGATTTCTGCGAAGGGCGGGCCAATCTGTCTTTTGGTTGGATTGTGGCAGGCTAAACAGGTGTTTTTAGCGAGCAAACCTTCTACCTCTTTATAAGTTGGTGCCTTTGTTGAAGTGGTAGTAGCAGTAGTAGGTTTCGCTTCGGTTCCTGCTGGTCCTTTTGCTTCCGGGGCTTTACGTAATGTTCCTTTAGGCACAGCGGTTTTCTTTGCAGGCGCAGCTGGAGTTGCCGAATTTTTAGTACTTACCTCGCTGGCAGATAGTTTATTTCCATCCGGAATCTGGTTCAGTGTGTAATAAGCTACAGGATGAATCAATGAGTAAAAACCATTCTGCGATCTGATTCCATCCAATGTTAAGGTATGAATATAATATTGACGGAGATTAGCAACAATAATTCTGGCTTTTAAGCCATCGGCTGAGACTTTAACACCAGAAATTTTTAATTTCTCTGTATTAACAGGAGGTGAACCATAAACTGGATGGTATTTATAAATGAAACTTTCAACATTGTACGAAGCTAAATCTTCAGCCGATTTACGATCGACAGGCATGGTAAATTCCACTTCAAAACCATCAGGCATTGCCCTTACGGCTTTCATTTCGAAAGGTGTTTTATTGTTGTAAACCAATCTTTCTAAACCTTCGTTTGCGTCGCCAGCAGATCCCCAACCACGGTTGGTTTCTCCAACAAATAAAGATCCGTCAGTACCCCATTCCAATCGCAATACTCCTGAACGGAAACCTTTGCGGAAAAGGAAGGCTGCACCTTGCTCTTCACCTTTTACGGTTTCCATAAAAATTCTCGAAATGATACTCATTCCCTGATCGCCAACTAAAATCTGACCTGCAAATGGACCAAACGTATTTTCAGGAATTTTAACAGGTTCGGCAGATGAGATACCCAAAATACCATAAGGCAACCAAACTGAAGGTAAACGCAGCTCAGGAAACACTTTTTTCATTTCGAATAAGGTTTTAAATTTCTCGTTTACCCTATTTTCTGGTTTGATGTATCTTCCTTCTTCGTTTTTGATTCTTCGCTCATCTATTTGCGAGTAAAAGAAATCTGACTGTAGTTTAACTGGAGAATTTGGAAGGTTAGTCCACCTTAAACTAGCCGGGTGACCCATAAAATCGCCCTTATTTACTTTCCATAAACCACCTGAACCAACCCAGTCGCCCTGGTTTTCGGTATAATAAAATTTGCCATCAATACTCCCAATTCCTGCCGGCGAGCGGAAACCTGCAGCATAAGGGCTCATTTTTCCATCTTCGGTAATATTCATTGCCCAGCCACGCATTGGCACACGACTTTCGGCGCGCCACCATTCTTCATCGCCAAAGGCAACATTTGCGGTTACCATAAAAGTACCGTCAGGCATTAATTTGGGGCCAAAACTATATTCGTGGTAGTGACCGCTTAAAGGCCATGCATAAACGGTTTCGTACACATCGGCTTTGCCATCCTGATCTTTATCAACCAGTTTGGTTAATTCGCCACGCTGTGCTACATAGATTGCACCATTTTTATAGGCTATACCTAAAATTTCGTGTAAACCGTAAGCAAACCTGCGCCAATAGGGCTTTGCACTGGTTGGGTTTTCTACAATGTAAACATCGCCCCTACGGGTAGATATTCCTAAATCGCCATTTGGAAGGGTTATTAAGCCACCAACTTCTAAAATAGGGCCTTCGGGTACGCGTACTTTATTTATTTTGAAAAAATCTTCTTCTTTCGGTGTTTCCTGTGCAAAAACTGTGGTAAAGCTAAAACTTAATGCCAGTATTGCTAATTTTTTAAATGTATTTCTCATTGTGATTCCAATTAAAACAAAATGGTATAATTTAACTTGCTTCCAATAGCTACAATAATCTCTTTTTTACCATCAACATCTCTGATTACCGGCTTTGCAGATCCATCAGCTAATTGGATGTAATAAGATTTATCATCAATCAGGTATAAACCTTTTGTTACCTCTTCGATATTTGAAGCAGTTGCCAATAGGAAATATAAATCTTTTGATGGTTTATCCACAGTAACTTCTCTTGTTAAACCTTGTCCATTTTCCATTACCTTAACGGCATCGGTAACATTTGTTCCATTAATGATATACTTAAATTCCGGGCGGTCTTGTTTATCCATTACATAACCTTTGGTTTTGAAACCAGTACCTGCGGTATCGGCAACCCATTTAGCCTGATCGTTTGTTAATTTTGCAATGGCCAGGATAGGTTTTTGGGTAAAACGGGTTACACTGCCCAAAGCACGCGAAGTTCCGTTTCCGCGGCCATCCCACATTGGTGTAGCATCTATAAAATCGCCATGCCAACCTTGCAATAGGGTTCCATTATCTAAATCGTAGCTATAAGCAGTTTTTTCTGGTCCACCTACCGATATGGCATGTACCGAACGTACGCGTGGTGCCACATCAACAAAGCTTCTAATCATATTGTTGCTTGCCGCCTCGATATAGATTGGATCTGCACCTCCGTTTTGATTTGCTTTAGGAATTTCTGATAGTTCTTTAATTTCGATATTTCTGAACGCTACCGAACCGTGATCACCCTGCAAACGCAAAGGGCCTTTTGCTTTTTCAGCACCGGCTGCTCCTCTTGTTGCGCCGAAGAGTTCTACATTTTCGTGAATAAGCACACCATTCAATTCTACACTGATGATTTTAGCATTCTGTGTTTTTGTTCCGGAAGCATCAAATTTTGGTGCCTGGAAAATGATTTTAATGTGTTGCCATAAACCTGGTGCTTTACTGGCATTCTGACGTGGTGCAATGCCTCCAAATCCCTTTTCTGCTTCTGGTTTGCTGTCATCCCAACGTTGGTAAATGCCACCGTTATTTGATGATGTTGCATTTTTTAATCCCCATGCATCATCAATCTGAATTTCATAATTACCTTGCAGATAAATTCCTGAATTTGTTCCTTTTGCAGTTAAATAATCAAGTTCTACTGCTACATCACCATACTCATTAACCGTGTATAAATCTGCTCCGGCTTTTTTCGCTGTAGATTGATTAACGAGAATACCTTCACCTTTGGTAGTTTTTAAAACATTTTCGGCATTAAGATCAGTAACAACATTTTGCGCTAATGACCATGAATTTGAAGGATTTTTGAAGGCTGAAAGATCTTTGAGATCAATACGCTGGCCAAATGCCAGCAGGGTTCCGCAAAGCCAGACAATGGCTGTAAAACCCGTCTTCGAGACGTTGATGTTCATATATTTGGTTTTAGTTTGGCCTTAATCAAGAACCAATTGTTATTTTAAAATGAGACTGTATCATAAATTTGAATCCAAATTAATCATGCACAGTGCTTATGCACTCTTTATGAGAGTTCTATTTTATGATACAGTCTTAATCTTTTTCTATTTTTCTGTTGATAATGAATAAGGGAAATCAGCAGGATTTGAACCTCTGGTTTTGTTAGGCGTGGCTGTCATATTGAAATTGAGCACGGCACCTTTTTGTAAACCACTATGGCTAATCCAGTTTTTAGAATAAGGCTTACCATTCATTTGCAACGATTGTACATAACGGTTATTATCGCTATTTGCAGCAGCGTTTATTACAACAGTTTTACCGTTTTCTAGAGTTACTGTTACCTTTTTAAATAAAGGTGCGCCTAAAACATATTGATCTACAGCTGGTGTTACCGGGTAAAAACCCATGGCCGAAAATACATACCATGCAGAAGTTTGTCCATTATCTTCGTCACCACAATAACCATCAGGAGTGGCTTTGTACATCCTGTTCATGGTTTCTCTCACCCAATATTGTGTTTTATAAGGTGCACCGCCATAATTATAAAGGTAAATCATGTGTTGAATCGGTTGGTTACCATGAGCGTATTGACCCATGTTTGCAATTTGCATTTCACGGATCTCATGAATTACGCCACCATAAGCACTTTCATCAAATACCGGAGGCATAGAGAAAACTGAATCCAGTTTAGTTACAAACTTACTGTGGCCACCCATTAATTTGGCTAAACCATCAATATCCTGAAAAACCGACCAGGTATAGTGCCAGCTGTTACCTTCAGTAAATGCACCACCCCATTTAAATGGACTGAACGGACTTTGGAAAGTTCCATCCTGATTTTTACCACGCATTAAACCAGAAGCCGGATCGAAAAGATTTTTATAATTCATGGCTCTTTTCTTGTAAATATCAATTTCAGATGCCGGTTTGCCTAAAGCTCTTCCCAATTGATAAATGGTGAAGTCATCATAAGAATATTCTAAGGTTTTAGCTGCATTTTCGTTCTTTTTAACATCAAAAGGCACATAACCCAGTTCGTTGTAATATTTAACCCCATCACGACCAACGGCTTCCATAGGGCCTTCGTTGTTGGCACCATGTTTTAAAGCAGACCATAAAGTTTCGATATCATAACCACGCATACCTTTAATGTAGGCATCAGAAACAACTGAAGCTGAGTTGTTACCCACCATAATATTGGCATAACCTGGGCTGCTCCACTCTGGCAACCAACCACCTTCTTTATAATCGTTGATTAACCCTTGCTGCATTTCTTTGTTGATTGAAGGATAAACCAGGTTTAAGAAAGGATATAAAGCCCTAAAAGTATCCCAGAAACCGGTACCGGCGAACATATAGCCTGGTAATACCTGACCGTTATATGGGCTCCAGTGTACAATCTGGTTCTGTGCATCAACTTCGTATAATTTGTTAGGGAAGAAAAGGGTGCGGTACATAGCCGAATAGAAAGTACGTGTTTGATCGATTGTACCACCTTCTACACTGATTTTGCTTAAAGTTTTGTTCCATGTTGCGCGGCCTTTTGCTTTTGTAGCATCGAAACCATCATTGGCCAACTCTCTTTTCAAGTTTAAATCGGCTTGCTCAAAACTGATAAACGAAGAGGCAACTTTTGCAATTACCTGCTCGCCTTTTTGAGTGGCAAAACCGATTACTGCACCTGCATGATCGACAGTCAATTCTAAATCTTTATCATTTAATTTTTTATCATCCCAGGTTTTAGCCAGTTTAAAATCTTTATTAAAATAGATTACAAAATAGTTTTTGAAGTTTTTAGGCAGCGGACCACGGGCATATTTAGTAGTATAACCAATGATTTTTCTTTCTGCCGGAATGATTTTAATATACGAACCCTTGTTTTGGGCATCTACCACAACATAAGAACTATCGGTTTTAGGAAAAGTAAACCTAAATTGTGCTGCTCTTTCTGTAGGGGTAATTTCGGTGGTTACATCAGCATCTGCTAAATAAACGCTATAGTAATATGGTTTAGAAATTTCAGCTTTGTGGCTGAACCAGCTTGCGCGATCATCATCAGTAAACCTAAGCTTACCCGTTACAGGCATGATAGAGAAAGCACCGTAATCGTTCATCCATGGTGATGGTTGGTGGGTTTGTTTAAAACCTCTGATTTTATCTGCATCGTAAACATAAGCCCATCCATCTCCGTTTTTACCGGTTTGTGGCGACCACATGTTCATTCCCCATGGTAAACCGATTGCCGGATAGGTATTCCCGTTTGATAAATCCTGTTTGGATGCTGTTCCCATTAATGGGTTTATCCAATCAACAGGATCTGTAATTTTCCCTATTGTTTGCGCAAAGCTGGTTGATGCCGCAACACTCAATAAGGCGATAAGTAATTTTTTCATTTGTTGTGTTTGTGTTTTTTTATATGCTTGGAATTATTTTTTAAACTTCAGAATTTTTAACGTAATCTGCCCATAGTGCATCCAAATCTTTACCTGTTAATTTTTCCCAGATATTTTTGGTGTAGGTATGATCTCTTAATGCGGCATCTACAGCTTTAATGGTACCTGGCTTTACATTTTTCTCCATCCAGGCAAAAAATGCAGCGGTAATGCGGTAGCTGTTTTTATAAGAATGATCTGGCTTTAATGCTGGCAGCGACCATTTGGCACCTTCATTATCTACACCGAATTTGTAACGTGCATAATCTGCAATACCTTCTGTTAACCAACCCGGGCCAACACTCCTTCCGTAATCCTGTACAATGTGCATCACTTCGTGGGTAACCACATCAATGTCTTCAGGATGCTTTATCATCCACATCGAACTGAAGGTTACTTTGCCATCGGCAGTTGCGGCAACACCATCGTAAGCGGTATCAACAAAAAACTTTACCTCTTTAACGGTTGATGGATTGTATTCTTTAGCCAGTTTAGGATAAACTTCGAAGAAAGTTTTGATCAAACGTTTTTTCAGTTGAGGATCAAGTGCTGCAAAATTACTCTCGAAAGAAAGCGTATAACCGTTTTTTTTGGTAATTTCCTGTGCTTTTAACTGTATGGAAAAAGTAGAAACAAGGGCTGCGAAAATGGTAAGAATAAATATTTTTTTCATTTATTAGGGATATTATTACTTTGGTTAGCGCATTTAGTTCTGCAAAATAAATATAATATGTAAAACGTTTTAGTAAATATTCAAAAATTTTACTTTAGTGGTGGTTATTTTTACAATACAGCGGTCGTCATTTCGAGCAGACCCGAAAGCTAGCGGGTGCAACGGAGTGTTCAGCGAAGCTAAATCTGCCTAGATAAAGCTCTTTTTGGCATGTATCCAAAGAGAAGTCAAGTTTGCCTGGGCACCTTGCCTATAAAACTTGACTTTCTGTAAATTTCCTTTTATGATTTCTTACTGCTATAAGTCAAGGTTACTTTTTGGGGTTCTTTACCGTAATCGGCCCAAAGCTGATCTAGTGTTTTTCCGGTTAAAGTAATCCACGATTGTTCAGTAAACTGATGTGCCCTTAACTGCTGATCTAATGTGGCAACTAATCCGGATTTTACGTTTTGCTCCAACCAGGCAAAAAAGCGGGCGGTAATTCTATAACTATTCGTATAATTTTGTTTTTCATTATAAGCTGGCAGGCTCCACTTAGAGCCTACATTATCTACTCCGTATTTATAACGTATATAATCGGCAATGCCTTCGGTTAACCAAACCGGGCCAGCGCTATATCCATACCCTTGTACAATGTGCATGGTTTCGTGTGTTACCACATCAATATCGGTTGGATGTGCTTTCATATAACCCGCACTAAAAAGAATTCTGTTTCCGCTAGCTTCGGCAACTGCTTTGTAGGCAGTATCTACCACAAATAATACATCGTGAGTAGATTTTTCGTTAAAGGTTTTAACCAAAGTTGGGTAAATTTCGAAATAGGTAGAAATGAGGTTTTTCCTCACCTCAGGATCTAAATTTGGATCTTTGCTGATAAAAGTTAGGGTATAGCCTTTATGTTTTTCTTTGCTGTAAGAAACCCAGTTTTTGGAAAGTGCTGTAAACAATTCTTTTTCAATTTTCTTTTGAGATTTGTTTTTAACCCATTCGCTGTTTACCTTAATTTCTCCTGCTTTGGCCTTAATGGTAGGCGTTTCGCTGTTGGCAAAAGTTAATTCGGCTTTTCTCTTGGTCCTGTAGCCATCTGCCATGGCAAATTTTGGGTAAATATGATTAAAGGCTGTATCCAGTTTAACTTTGGTTTTTGCATCAACAACATTATTTTCATCGCTGATGGTTAACCGATAACCTCTTTCCTGAGCAATTACACTTAGTGGCCCTAACAGTAATGCTATGATTAAAAACTTTTTCATTTTGGTTTATTGGTGTGTTTAGGATCTATATGATAATATAAAACGCCTAAATAAACCTGATTAACAGCATTACTAAAACGTTTTATTAAGCAATGATAAGCATATTCTTGCAGATGAAAAATTTATTTTATTTTTTTTAGTAACTCACGCTCGAAATGTGCATCAATTAAGGTAATACAGAAGAGAAACGGGCAATAATACCGCCGTATTGTATTGGAAGAAATTTACTGCAGAATAAGCATCCTGCAGTAATATGAGGTTATGTTAAACTTAAATCGCAACAGCTGGCTGCACCAATAAGTGCTGCGTGCTCTTTAAGTTCTGAAATTTTAATTTCGGTATCAATACAATTTCCCTTAAGGGTAGCAATTAATTCGGGAGCGAATGCATTGAATGATTGTGCAATATTTCCACCTACAATTACCGTATCAATTTTATGTTTTTTAATAATCGGGATTAAAAACTGCGCAAGGTTGTAGCCAAACTCCATAAAAACCATGGTTGCAAAATGATCGGTTTCTACAATTTCTACCAATTCCTTAACGCCGTCAACTTCTTTTCCGCTCAATTGCTTAAAACGTTTTACGAACCAGCGTGTAGAGAGGTAGTCTTCTGCAATTCCGTCTAAAAATTCAGAATTCCAGAGGTCTGCATCAAATGCTTTATAATTTAAACAAAGTGATGATCCCAGGCCTGTGCCAAGCGTTAAACCCAATACACTGGCATTGCCTTTTGCGGCCCCGGCAAAAACCTCGCCCTGAAGAAAGCCTGCGGCATCATTTATAAAATGAATGTTATCGGTAGGAATTGCCAAACGTTTGGCCAATTCTTCTTTAACATTTACCTGGTAAAGTGACTTAAATTTATCCTGATCTTTAATCAGCGAAATGCCCTCGTCATAATTAAATGGCCCAGGCATTGCAATTCCAACATTTCTCGATCCGTTTTTAACGTTTTTAAAAGCCTTGCTGATGATTTCACACCATGCTGATAAAATCACTTCTTTATTCTCCTGCGAGTTCACAGGGCTACGCTTGATGGAATCCTTCACCAAAGTTCTTGTTTCTAAATCCACCAATGCGGCTGTAATGTGCGAGCCGCCAATATCTACACCTAATGCAACAGGCTTTTCCATTCTATATATATTTCTGTTATTTATTCTACTATCCTATATTAATTCGCCAAAAGTAGCGATTCAATATCTATTTACTGAGCGAAAATGGCTTATCTTCTTCCAATAACCCTCTTTTTAACGAAGGTTTAACATTCATTTCCAATTTTAACACGCCACCTTTTAAAATATCACTGTGGTTGATGAAATTTTTTGTGAAGTTTTTGCCGTTCAGTGTTGCATTTTCTATATAAACGTGAGATTGATCATTTGCGGGTGCTTCTATCACGAATTTTTTACCATTTTCTAAATTGATGGTCGTTTTTTTAAATACCGGACTTCCTAAAACATACTCTCCTGAACCTGGAGTAACACTATAAAAACCCAAAGCACTTAAAACATACCAGGAAGAAGTTTGCCCCTGATCTTCATCACCGGGATAACCGTTTTCGGTAGCATCATAAAGTTTGTGCATCACCTCACGGGCATGAAATTGAGCTTTCCAGGGTTGGTTGGCATAATTATACAGATACACCATGTGCTGTATGGGTTGGTTTCCATGGGCATATTGACCCATATTGGCCATCACCATTTCAGTCATTTCGTGGATCATACCACCATACGAACCTACATTTACTTTATTGGGTTCGGTAAATACAGAATCCAATTTTGCTGTAAAAAGGTCGTTCCCTCCCATTAAATTAATCAGGCCTTTTGTATCCTGAAAAACCGACCATTGCCAGTGCCAGGCATTGCCTTCGGTAAAAGGACCGCCCCACTCTGTCGGGTCGAAATTTGGCGTCCACTTGCCTTCTGCATTTTTGCCCCTCATAAACTTGGTTGAAGCATCATAAACATTTTTATAATTGTACATCGGTTTTTCGAAAAGCTCCATATAATGTTTATCACCGGTCATTTTGGCCAATTGATATGCACAGTAATCATCGTAGGCATATTCTAAAGTTTTTGCGGTAGCCTCTCTATATTTCGGATATGGAACGTAGCCCAACAGGTTATATTCTGTAACGCCATCTCTTCCGTTTGCTGGTCCCCAAGGCCCCTTATTCATTGCTTCATGGTAATAAGCATCCAATGCTTTCTTAGGATCGAAGGTTCTGATCCCTTTTGCCCAAGCATCAGCCAATAAAGAAATGGCATGGTTACCGATCATACTTCCAGCTTCGCTAGGGAAAGACCACGAAGGCAACCATCCACATTGTTCATAAGCATCGAGCATAGCTTGCATGTATCTACCATGCATTTCGGGCTGTAGCAAAGTATTTAATGGGAACTGTGCACGGAAAGTATCCCAGAAACCGGTATCGGTAAACATATACCCGTTGTGTAATTTACCATCGTAAGGACTAAAATAATAAGGTTTGCCGGCTTCGTTAATTTCATAAAATTTTCTGGAAAACAGACTCGCCCTGAAAAAGCACGAATAAAAGGTTTCCATATCTGCTTTAGAACCACCTTCTACTTCTACCTTACCCAGCGATTTATTCCATACCGCAGCGGCATTTGCCTTTGTATCTTCTACTGTTTTATCGTTGCCTAATTCTTGTTTTAAATTCAGTTCGGCCTGTTTTAAACTAATGTAGGAGGAAGCCGTTTTCACCTGAACTTTTGAGCCCGATTCAAATTGCACAAATGCACCTTTTCCTAATCCTTCGGCTACCAGCGAATCTTTATTTACTGTATTACGTTTGTTTTCCCAGGTGCCGTAAGATTTGATCGGCTGATCGAACTGGATGATGAAATAACTTTTCCAGCCCCTTTTAAAGCCTTCGCCATTGTTTACCCAACCGGTTATTTTATTTTCTTTCGGATAAATCTGAACACCGCTCAACCTGGTATATCCATCTAACACCAAAAAGCTCCTTTTACCTTTTGGATAGCTGAAACGGAGGTGAGCTCCACGTTCTGAGGGCGATATCTCTGTTGTGATCTCGTTTTCGAAGGTTACTTTATAATAATTTGGTTTTGCAATTTCATCTTTATGGCTAAATTTTGCCTCCCGCTGATTTTCATCCACAATCAGCTCATCAACCACTGGCATTAACGAAAATACAGCGTAATCTCTTGTCCACGAGCTGCATTGGTGTGCTTGCTGAAATCCCCTGATTTTATCTTTAAAATACTGATATTTCCAGCCATCGCCATTTCTCCCGGTTTGTGGAGTCCAGGTGTGCATACCAAAAGGTAATGCAGTTGTGGGATAGGTGTTTCCACGTGTGAGTTCATGCTTGGAATTGGTGCCCTGGAGGGTGTTAACATAGTGAACCCAATCTTTCTGCTGCGCTGATAAACCTTGGGCGGCCACGCAGCATAAAATTGTTGTAATTAATTTAAGTTTCATTGTTTGTTTGTGTGTGTTTTTTCAGCCCGTGATAATCAGACTGCATATTTTAAAATCAGCTTTTGCCTGTATGTGTACTAATCCAGGCGAAAACTAAATCATGTTTTATTTAATATTCCATTTATCGGCCAGCATTTTAATAAAATAACCTCCAACAACGCTTCGTGCCTGGAAACCTACCATTTTACCGTTTGTGGTTTCATGCCAGTCGCTTAAAGGAACCTTGCTTTCTGTTTCAGTAGCAAAACGGTAAATCGGCTGAATAAATTTTTGAAAGTCGGCCTCATTATCTGCTAAGGTAGCCGTCCACATAATCCAATCTGATTTGGAGTAAGTTTTACGGCTGTCTAATGGTAAGCCAAAATCTTTTTGCTTGGTGAGGTAAAAATTAATCTCTTTTTTGTATAACTCTTTCGGAAAAAGATCTAGTTTTAACAACTTATCCCATACCAGGTTATACTTCTGGCTCCAGGTATTCTTATCATTAAAGGTTAAGGCGTAGTGATCACCATCATCAGCAAGTTTCATCCAGTTCTGCGCCATCTGTAAAGCAGCTGTTCTGTATTTTGTAGCGATATCGGTTTTACCTAACAATTGCGCTATTTGCGCATAACCGCCTAAAGCTACAATTGCCTTTACCGATAAGTTGGCGTTGCGGGCGAGGTGACCTGCAAAATCATCAGTACACAATTGGTTGGCCGGATCGAAACCTTCTCTTAAAAGATAATTTGCCCAAACGGACAGCACTTCCCAATGTTTTTCGGCATACTTAGCCTTGCCCTCGGCTTTGGTAATGGCTGCAGTTAAAATAATCATATTACCAGCTTCTTCAACAGGCATATCTTCGCCATAGGTTTGTCCGTTTGCCAGTGGGTAAGTACCTAAATCGTGTGCAGCAAAAGGTTTTTTCCATTTTCCGCTTTCTGAATAATAAAAGATGCCATTCAGCATTCCTTTTAGCAATTCAGGATTATATACTAAAAATTGCGGTGCCGATGGGTAGGTTACATCCACTGTATTGATTGATCCGTTGCTAAAGTTTTCTTTTGATAAAAAGAGAATATCGCCATTAGGCGCATAAACAATTTTATGTGCGGCAATAGCCTGCCTGTAAGCCAATTTGCACATTGCGGCGTATGCTTTGCCACCTGCCTTTTCGGCATCGCTATAAAGTTTGGCATCAAAAACTGCACACTTATTTTTTAATACTGGGTATTGCGTGTTTGCCTCGGCCAATTGATCTTCAAATTGCTGGCTGCCTGATTTTCTCCAAACCGGAGATAATTTTTCGCCAAAATATTCAACCGATTTTAAATCGTCATAACCAATCATAACGTATTTTTCTACCTCTGTTGAAGAAACCTGGCCAAAAGGAATTACGCTACATAGATTTAAATTTTTCGAATTGGAAACCTGATTCTGACTAGGATATTGAGTACTCATGAAACTTTTTAAACTTTCATTTTCTGTCGCTATAAACTGAGTGGCGTTAAATTTGGTTGGAACGGCTACATATAAATAACCCCAATCTATACGCACATCATCACCGCGTTTTTTAAGTACAGGTTGCTCCACAGTGCCAGTTTTTAATATAGAAAGGCTATTTTTTGAAGTTTTCCACGCAGAAACAGGTTGATTTGGGGTATTTACAGCAATATTTGATGAAGCACTAAAGAAAACATCAACTTTATGCAATTTGCCATCAGTAGATTTTACAGCATAATTAATGTAACTGATTGGCCTGGCGGTTAATTTAATATCGTTAAGTAATAATGGCGAGGTAAAACTCACTTGTAATTCTACCTTACCTGCTATAAAAGTATATTTTGTGGTGGTAGCCTCAATTTTTACATTGATTTGAGTGGCAGATGCAATTGTTACATTTTTTGTATCCTCCTCCACTATTCCGGCATCCAAATGCCTGCCACCAGCGGTATTTTTGCAATGGATGGCCAATACATTTTTTCCTTTTTGTAGTATGCCATCTTCAATAGGCAGGTAGATGTAATCTGAAACCCATCCACTTTTTCTGTAAATAAGCTTACCATTTAAATACACCTGCACATTATCATCATGGTTAAGTTTAAGGTACTTTTTAGCTGTGGTTGGATTTGCAACATCAAAAGTTCTTCTAAAATAAAGGTCGTCGGTATTCCATTTTGTTTTGTCGGCACGGTCATCACCAAATGGTGCTTCGCCCTTTTTCCATGCAGCATCATTATATGTTACGCTTTCCCAATCGCTTTCTGGTTTATCAAAAGTATAACTGGCCTGGTATTTTAATTCATCTGCGGCAGGCAGAATTGAAATGTAATTTTTGGTTTCCTCACCCAAAAAGCGATAAAATTGATCGTCAACTTTTATAACTCCTAATAGAGATTGTTCTTTCCCTGTCCAATGTTTAGTTACCGATTTGTTTAATCCATCGCCGAAAGACCAGATGCTGAAATAGGCATCGTGTGTAATTAATGGATAAGCTGGGGCTTTGTCTTGTGCTTTAACTGAAAGTCCTAAAAACAGACATAGCAATAGTAAGGAAAGGTTTCTCATAGATAAATATTTGGTTCATTGTAAAATAATAAATCGTTTTACTTGATTTATTCACCAGATATTTATTCTAAATGAAGAATTTAACAAGGTAGATAATTCTGCTTTAGCTGATTTTTGTAAGCGAAAGCCACATTAAAGTAAAACGTTTTACTAATTCAATATTAGAGAAATTTAAATCATATTAAAATAGCCTTTCGTAACATTTAAGTTACTACGCAATTAATCCCTGATGATGAGTCTGGCAGGAATGATAACCTGTCGGTTTTCGATTTTGGTTTTGGATGACAGTTGTTTAAGGATCAACTTGATTACATTTTCGGCAATTTCTTCTAACGGCTGCTGAACGGTAGAAATACCAGGAGTATGCAGTTCGAAAGCTTCGTGATCATCGTATGCAATTACAGCGAAATCATCTCCAATTTTCTTATTGATCTTTTTAAGCACTTTTAAACCACTTATGGCTAAATAATTGGTTGCAAAAAGAACAGCATCAACCTTTTTATTTTCCAAAAGAACTTTAATCTGTTCAATTGTTTCACTTTCTTCCTGATTAAAGTGAATTTTTAAAACGAGGCTTTCATCATATTTAATCCCGTTATCTTCGAGTGCTTTTTTGTAACCCTCATAACGTTCTACAATCTGCTCAACATTAATATCAGTGGTAACCAATGCGATGTTCTTTTTGCCCTGATCGATAAAACTTTGGATCGATTGATGGGAAGCATTAAAATGATCGGCACCTACGTAACTGGTATTAACATCTGGTAAATTCCTATCGAATAAAATTACAGGATTACCATCATCTATAAGCATTTTTATATCTTCTTCTATCCCTTTAATTGGCGAAATAATATATGCATCAACTTTACGCGATTTAAACATATTGATTAATTCTTTCGCTTTTTCTACACTATTTTCGGTGCTTGAATAAATAATCTTATATCCTTTTTTGTAAGCCTTATCTTCTATTAACCTGGCTATCCGGGAGAAAAATGAATTGGAAATATCTTCAATAATCAGTCCGATAATATTCGAGTTACCTGTTCGTAAACTCCGTGCAATCTGATTTGGCTTATAACCGCTTTCTTCAATAATTTTTTTTACTTTTTCAATTACCGCCTCACTTATCGATTTCTCCTTTGCTTTACCGTTAATAATAAAAGACACTGTGGTAATGGATACGTTTGCTTTAACAGCTATATCTTTGATAGAAAGCGATTTCATTTGGTTGGAATTCTTTTAAGTAAACAATTAAAAGCTAAACAAAAACTACTGTTTTTAAATTTTAGCCCATTATAAAAGATGCAATTTAGCATTTTTTATATTAATCATTTTAGAAACGGCTTTTAATTGCCGTCCATTTTAATTATGTTGGTTTAAAACAACAAAAGGCACTATTTAAGTGCCTTTTGGACGGAATTAATATCCCGGATTTTGTTTAAGTTTCGAATTTAAATCTATTTGCCGCTGTGGAATTGGGAATAGATTTCTATTGGCTGATGATGGATTGTGATCCCACCACTTGGTTGTTGTAAATTTCCCAAACCTAATCAGGTCATTTCTTCTAAAGCCTTCAAAAATAAATTCTCTTCCTCTTTCTGCCAAAAGCTCGTCTAAAGTTAAAGTTGCAGTTGTATATGCATGGCTTGGCCATGTTGTTTTAGTATATGCCCTTTTTTTGACATCGTTAATTAAGGTTACGGCATCGGCAGTTGCAACACCTCCATTTTTACGCATTAAGGCTTCTGCCTTAGCAAAATAAACCCAGGTTAAACGGTAAATGTTCCAGTCGGTATTGTTGTAATTTGGATCAGGCAAAACAGAGATGGTATCTGTTCCTTTAACAACATACCCAGGAATCGAATTTCCTAATTTATATTTATTAAAACGTACACCACTATTCTCTTCTCCTTCGCTCATATTTGAAACAGTAGAATTTTTAGAGTTTTTTTGGATGTTATCAACAAATACGAGTGGTTTACCTGCATATTCTACAGTTCCTTCTACTGGTGCTTTCGGATTTGCAAATTTAAATTGTGGACCAATAAGCAACCATTCTTTTTTCCTTAAATCATCATCATCATAAGTTGTATATACACCTGGGATCAATACCACACCGTCGTTACCATTTCTACCACCGCCATATATGTCTTTTTGGGCAAAGTGGAAAAAATCTGCTGCAAAACCCGGTTCAAAATTGGCCCGCTTATAATCGTATGCGATTGAAAAAATCACTTCTTTTGATAAATCATTAGTGGTATTGAACTGGTTTACAATATTGGTATCTAAAGCCATGGTACCGTTCTGGCCACCAGCCTGATTGGTAATCAATTTATCAGCGGCAGCAATACAATCATCCCAACGCGGTGTACCTGTCCAGGTTTCGGCATTCAGATAAAGCTCTACCAGCATGGCATAACCACCAGCCTGGGTCATTCTGCCTAGCATTGAACGCGAAAGCTTTGGTGTTTTTTCAATATTTTCCCTGATTTCTTTCTCTATAAAATCAAATACTTCTTTTCTGCTTGCTGTAGCAGGGTATTCGCTTGTGGGTACACTTCCTGTTGGTACGTTAAGGCTTATGGGAATATTGCCAAATAAATCCATCAGCTTTAAATAATGGAATGCCCTAAGGAGTTTCAGCTCAGCGATATAGGAGTCTTTTTCAGCTTGGGTAATGCCCATTTCAGAAATACTTCTGTTTTCGAGATTTTGTATCGGGCTATTGCACAAGCCCATTCCCCAATACATTAAGTTCCATGCATTGTTATATCCTGATTCATCAACTGTCCAACTGTGATAATGCAACCTTTTCCATTGGCCTCCATCTTCACCATGCGGGCCTTTGGTTGGCCAGGCCAACTGATCTGCAGAAAGCTCGGCCATTCGCCACCAACCATTTTGTCCGGCCGGGGCAACCCATGCATTTGCATGTGTATATGGACGAAGTACCGCCGATAAAACTTCATTTTTATTGGTATAGAAAACATCTGCCGGAATCTGATCGTAGGCATTTTCATCTAGTTTAGTACAGGAGAAACCTAGTCCTACAAGCACAAACAACACTATATATTTTAAATTCTTTTTCATGATATTAAGTTTAAAAGCCAAGGTTTAGTCCGAACAAGAATGACCTGGTACTTGGGTATGCATTTCTGTTATCAACACCAGGACCTAAGCCAGAATCGAGCACGAAATCAGGATCGTTTCCGGTATAGCCTGTAATTGTAATTAAGTTTTGGCCGGTGGCGTATACCCTTAAATTACGGATCAACTTTGTTTTTAACTTAAAGTTATAACCGATTGTGATCTCATCAATTTTAAGGTTTGTACCATTTTCCAAATAATAATCAGAATACTGGTAGGTATCATTAATCTGGCTGTACTTATCGAATGCTGAACGCAAGTAATTACTTCCTTTGATGGATGGATTACCATAGGATAATGCTGTGGTATTTAAAATTTGGTAATCAAATTTTCCTCTTACAAACATTCTGAAATCCCAGTTTTTGTACGCTAGATTTGCTGTAAATGAGGCATAATATTTAGGTATGGCATTACCAATGCGCACCAAATCGGTAAGGTTGGGATCTTTTGAATAGTTTATCTGATCATTGCGAACGGCAACACCGTTTCTATTGTAGAACAACCATTTTCCCTGTGCATCAAAACCTGCGAAACGTTTACCCCAAAACTCTCCGAGTGGAGCACCTTCGTAAGTGGTAATGGCATCGCCTAAATCGCCTGAGCCACCAATACCGCCAAATGTTTTATATTTAATATCGAAAATATCGTTAGAATAACTTACCAGCTTGTTGCTTAAGGTACTTCCTGTAAAATCCATGCTAAAAGTTAAATCCTTTGTTTTAATGGCTTCATAGCTTAAAGCCAATTCGATACCTTTAGATGATATTGTACCAACATTGGCATAAATATTTGATAACACATAAGGTGGTTGTGGCGTAGTGTACTGATCTAACAAATCTTTGGTTGTACGATCGAACACATCCAGGGCACCTTTAAGCTTACTGTTAAACAGGGTAAAATCTGCACCAATGTTTAATTCCCTTTTGGTTTCCCATTTTAGATCAGGGTTTACATTTGTTGTTGGCCCATAAGTTTCGCGGTATGTTCCATCTGGATAGATGTACCTACCACCACCACCTAAAACTACCCTCGAGGCATTATTTGAGAAACCGGAATTACCTGTTACCCCATAACCCGCACGTAATTTTAAATAATTAACCCATTTAATGTCTTTCATAAAATTCTCGTCAGATATGTTCCATCCAACCGAAACTGCCGGGAAATTTCCCCACTTGTTGTTAATACCAAAACGGGATGAACCTTCATGTCTTAAAATCAACTGCAATAAATATTTATTATTGAAAGCATAATTGATCCTTCCAAAAAAAGCAATCAAAGTATTGTCGTTTTTAAAACTTGTTGCTGTGGCTCTTCCATCGGTTAAGGCAATACCGGTAGTCAGGTTATCCTCATGAAACTGATCGTTTATGAAACCACGGTTACTTGCCGATTGTCCTTCTTCTACATTGTACCGATAACTGTATCCGGCTACGGCAGAAATGGAATGCTTTTCTTTAATAATGGTGTTGTATTGTAAGGTAGGTTCGAAAGCAAAAGCTTGCGATAAGAAATTTCCCTTACTTGCGTAGCCACCGCCAGGATAGTCAGCATCCTCTACAGAACGTTCAGAAAAAATAGATGCCCAAGCCCCATCGGTATAACTATCGCGCTGAACAGATCCGAAAATTGATCCCTTTAATCCTTTTGCCAAATCTATATCTGCTTTAATATCTGCAGAGCTTGTTTGCTGTTGCCTTTTGCTTCTTTCTTGCTGTAACCTGGCGTATTGGTTTGTACTTTGGTTATCAAAATAAAAAGTGCCGTTTGGATTATAGATTCTTTTGGTTGGATTTTTAACCAGTTCTTCTTCCCAACCACTCCCGCCTAATGTATTTGCATTGTTGAAGTTGGAAGCCAGGTTCATTTGAATATTTAATTTATCGTTAAAACCTTTCTGGTTTACATTTAACCTAACGGTATATTCTTTTCTGCCATTTTCTAAACCAATGCCTTGCAAATCACGATAATTTAAACTTGCACGATAATTTGTATTATTTGTACCGCCGGATAACGAAAGATTATGATTTTGAGACAAGTTATCTTTATTGATCAAACTGCCATACAAATCTTCATTTCCTCCATAATCCTGCGCATCCAGAGCATTAGAATTAATTTTTTGTCTAAACTCATCTACAGATAGAAAATCCAATCTGTTCTGAATGTATTCTTTACGGAAATAAGTGGAGTAATTAAATTGTGGTGCGCCGGGTTTTCCTTTTTTTGTAGTGATTAGAATTACACCAGCATTTGCGCTGGTACCGTAAATTGCCGCACCAGAACCATCCTTAAGTACATCAACCGAGAGTATATCATCCTGTTGCAACAGATCGGGGTTACCACCCGGGATACCATCAATTACAAATAATGGACTCGAGCTCCCTGTTACAGTTACCGCACCCCTAAGCTGTACGTTTACGCCAGAATTTGGATTGGAACCACTCGTTCGCGTAAGGTTTAAACCAGCAACTTTTCCCTGTATCAGATCGAGCGGATTACGCGCGCCGCTTTGTCGAAATTGTGCAGTATCCACGTGTGCAACTGATGAGGTAACTTCTTTGGTTTTCAGTGTACCATAACCAACAACCACAACATCACTTAAATTTTGTGCTACTGATGGCGCCAGGCTAACTGTTAAGGGTGCAGCCCCATTACCCGCCGGAACAGATTTGCTTTGATAGCCGATATAACTGAATACCAGCACATCTGTTGGCGAAGTTACATTGATACTGAACTTACCGTTTTCTTGTGTTACGGCACCGCCGGTTTTGCCCTGGATTTTAATCCCGACGCCAGGTAAACCGATTTTCTTCTCATCCACAACAATACCGGTAATTGTTTTTTGTGATGCAGCTGTTGCGGGTGCAGCTGTAGTTGCAGGCGTTGTGGCTGCAGGCACTGGTGCAGGGGTAGTAACCGGCCGCGCACCACCCAAAGGATTCGCAGGTGCTTTTACCGTATCGGCAGGCTTTGCAACAGGAACTTTTTTGGTTGTGTCTTGTTTTTTAGTTGTGTCTTGCTGAAAATAATAGCGGTTAAAATTCTTTTTTTCGCTCGTAATTTTTGCAAACAACTGGGGGCTTGAAAGTAGGAACAGGCATAGGAATCCTGACATCCTGAGTAAAATGTTTCTCATTGGCACTCACTAGTTTAGTTTATAATTAGTTACGCAATGCGGCCAACCTTTTACCAAATTAATAAGAGCGATAAGAATTAATTAGTGTGACTTAGGATTTCCGCAAAACGATTTAGTAACGCCTTAAACCGTGTTTTGTTTTAAAAAAAATGAAAAAACCTTAAATTGTTACGTTCGCGGAATGCCTAACTTAATGGAGATACTTCGAAATTAATCCAGCTGTTTTTGCAGAAGCTCCAGGTTTTCCCATGAGTAAAAGTAGCTCATCGTAATGCTTTAACATCTCATTTCTACCTGCTCCATTTAAGATAATTCCGAGTGCTGCGTTTACTTTTTGAATATTGCAATCTTCCTGAATAAGTTCGGTTACAATCTTTTTGTTTACAATGAGGTTAACCAATGAAATGAACTTAATTTTTACCAGCATCCTGGCAATTGCTATCGAAATTGTACCTCCTTTATAAACTACAACCTGAGGTATTTTAAACAATGCCGTTTCGAGTGTAGCCGTTCCTGAAGCTACAATTGCAGCATGGGCATGGTGCAATAAATTATAAGTGTTGTTAAAGAGTAAATGAACATTCTTATTGCCTGTAAACTGGCGGTAATAATTTTCGTTAAAAGTTGGTGCAGCAGCAATGGCAAAAATATAATCAGGGTAATTTTCGGTAATGCTTAACATTACCGGAAGCAGGCGTTCTATTTCCTGTTTGCGGCTACCGGGCAATAAAGCAATAATTTCCCCATTGCCAAGCCGATTATTTTCGCGGAAATTTAAATCGGGTGTAAATTGTGCAATTTCATCCAACAGCGGATTACCAACATAATCTACTTTCATCCCCCACTTTTTATAGAAATCTACTTCAAAAGGCAAAATGCAGAACATGTGATCTACTACCCTCTTAATTTTCAGTACCCGCTTTTGATTCCAGGCCCAAACTTTAGGCGAAATATAATAACAAACCTTTATACCATTTACTTTTGCAAACTCCGCAATTTTTAAATTAAAACCCGGAAAATCGATCAGAATCAGCACATCGGGTTTCCATTTTAGAAGATCTTCTTTACAAGCTTTTAGATTTTTAAATATGGTTCTTAAATTTAACAGCACTTCTGTAAAACCCATAAAAGCCATATCGGCATAATGTTTTACCAATTCGCCACCCTCGGCCTGCATTTTATCGCCTCCGAAATACCTGAATATAGCTTCGCCATCCTCAATTTTTAAGGCTTTCATTAAGTTGGCACCATGTAAATCGCCAGAGGCTTCTCCGGCTACGAGGTAGTATTTCATGTTATAATATTTATAGAAAAAACGTCATTGTATGTAAGAAATAAACAATCGTCATTGCCGCTTAGGCAGGAATCTTAAAGCTTATAGCATTAGGATTCCCAAGCAAGTTGGGAATGACGAACCGACTTGATCAGTCATTGTCACTCTTGTAATTCTCTTAAAAAACCTTATAAGCAAAAAACACAAAAGCACATAAAAATGTTGCGGCCAATATACCCCTGCCAATATTTTCTTTATTGTACTTAAAAAAGTATTGCATGGTGTAAGCATTTATAGCAATGCCACCAATGTACAACAGATCGGCTTTTGCAAGGTAGTTAATATGGTTAATAATGTACCAGGCAATTGTGCAAAGTATTGCTGGCAGCAATAAGCCAACACCTAAGCCTACCCAAACGGAATTGTTTATTTTTTTTAAATGATCAATCATCACAACCAAAAATTAACCTAAATTAATTCCATCTGGTGCAGAAACTTTGCTTCCAGAGGTTTTATCATCTTTATTACCGATAAAATCCCAACTGTTAAGGGTTTGTATGGCATGGTGCGCCGTTAAATCGAACTGTACCGGAACGATAGAGACGTAATGATGCGCTAAAGCCCAAACATCGGTATCTTCACCTTTGTCAAAATTTTCAAAAACCCCTGTTAACCAGTAATACGGGCGTTTGTAAGGATCTGTCCGTTCATCAAATTCTTCCATCCATTTGGCGTTAGCCTGGCGGCAAATTTTAACGCCCTTTAAATGATCTCCTTTCGGGAAATTCACATTTAATAAGGTGCCCTCTGGCAAACCATTGGCCAAAACCTGCTCACAAATGTTTTTAATGTATTTTTTAGTATGGCTAAAATCAGCATCTGCAGCAAAATCATCCAAAGAAAAACCAATAGAAGGGATTTTTTCAATTGCACCTTCTACCGCAGCCGACATGGTTCCTGAATACAATACGTTGATCGAATTATTTAAGCCATGATTGATTCCTGATACACATAAATCAGGTTTTTTACCTTTAAAAATCTTATTCACTGCAATTTTAACGCAATCAACAGGTGTTCCGCTGCATTTATACATTTCAACACCTTCATAAAGCTCAACTTTATCAAAACGGATCGGTTTACCTATTGTAATGGCATGTCCCATTCCACTTTGTGGACTATCTGGCGCAACAACAACAACGTTACCCAGCTCCTGCATTACTTCCATTAAGTTTTTAATACCTGTAGCTGTAATTCCATCATCGTTTACAACTAAAATATTTGGTTTTGTGCCCTGTTTTGTCATGGCGGTAAAAATACAGATTATAATTTCAAGGCACAATAAACGGTGATTTATATGCAAAAATCATTTATTCCTTAATTTTTAGTTTTGGAAATCAAAATTATTTTCATTCAATAACAGAAAGCATATATATTTGAATAAATAACTTATTAAAAATGAACGCTGTATTTGGATTTTTCCTTTAACTGCCAGATACCCACTCATTATCATAAACCAAAACAAACTCAATGAAATTGAAACTATTTACTTTGGCTTGTTTTCTAATTTCAGGTTCTTTAGCGAAAGCACAAACAACCTACCAATGGAAAACAGGAACTTCTGGTGGCTATACGTACAAGTATGTAACCAACGACCCGACTAAAACACGTTTTTATACCTTAAAAAACGGTTTAACCGTAATTTTATCGCAAAATAACAAAGAGCCAAATATTACCTACAAAATGGCCGTAAGGGCGGGTAGCAATACCGATCCACGTACAAATACTGGTTTGGCGCATTATTTAGAGCACCTTTTATTTAAAGGAACTGATAAATTCGGAACATTAAACTACGCCAAAGAAAAACCGCTTTTAGATAAAATTGAAGCACTTTACGAAACGTACAACAAAACAACCGACCCGGCAAAACGTAAAGAAATTTATAAGGAAATTGATAAAACATCTGGTGATGCCTCTAATTATTCTATCGCAAATGAATACGATAAAATGATGAAATCGATCGGCAGTAACTCCACAAACGCACATACTTCTGTAGAAGAAACCGTTTATGAAGAAGATCTTCCTTCAAATGCCATCGATAAATTTTTAGCTGTACAGGCAGAACGTTTCCGCGCACCTGTTTTCCGCATCTTCCACACCGAACTGGAAGCTGTTTATGAAGAGAAAAACATTGGCATGGATAACGATAGTCGTAAAATGTATGAAAAAATGCTTTATGCTTTGTTTCCAATACATAATTACGGACAACAAACAACAATTGGTACCATTGAGCATTTAAAAAACCCATCCTTAATCGAAATCAGGAAATATTACAACAAATATTATGTGCCTAATAACATGGCGCTGATTATGAGCGGTGATATTAACTACGACGATCTGATTAAAAAAATTGATAAAGATTTTGCCTACATGGTATCAAAACCGCTATCGCTTTATAACCCTGCACCCGAAAAACCTTTAACTCAGGTTAAAAAGGTTGATATTTACGGTCCGAGTGCTGAGAACTTATACGTGGCCTACAGAGGCTTTGCCCAAAATACACACCAGAGTTTGTTGTTAGATTTAATTGGCAGCATTTTAGCCAATGGCAAAGCGGGTTTAATGGATATCAACATCAATAAACAGCAAAAAATGTTAAGGGCAAGTGCAGGTTACAACTCGATGAAAGATTATGGAATCTTCATTTTATCTGGTTCACCAAAAGCAGGACAAAGCCTGGAAGATGCTCAAAAGCTGTTGTTAGAACAGGTTGAATTACTTAAAAAAGGCGAATTTGATGAAAGCTTGATTAAAGCTACAGTGGCAAACATTAAATTGGCAGAACTACAGAGTTTTGACAATAATGATGTGCGTGCAGATTTTGCTATGAATGCTTTTATCCAGAACCGTGGTACAGAGTGGGATAAAACCCTGGCCTCTACCGATGCAATGGCTAAAGTAACTAAAAAGGAGATTGTAGATTTTGCCAATAAATTTTTCATCAATGATTATGTTTCCATCTTAAAACATAAAGGCGAAGATAAAAGCATTGTTAAAGTTGAAAAACCAACCATTACCGCTGTAAAAACAAATGTTAATGAAGTTTCTCCTTTTACGAAAGACATTATTGCGGCTCCGGTAAAACCCATTGCGCCTAAATTTTTGGATTACACTAAAGACCTCAATTTTGGTAAAGCAGGTATTGCTGATGTAATTGCAGTGCAAAATACGGAGAATGGAATCTTCCGCATGAGCTACCGTTTTGATATGGGTTCTTACAACTACAAGTTATTGCCTTATGCTGCTCAATATCTATCTTTTTTAAGCACCGATAAATATTCGGCTGAAGATATCAGTAAAGCTTTTTATAACATTGCCTGTAGCTATAGTGTTAACGTAGGTACTGATGTAACAACGGTTTCGATCAGCGGGTTACAAGAAAACTTTGATAAAGCCGTTGCTTTACTTGAAGATGTACTGGCGAACTGCAAACCAAACGAAAAAGCCCTTGAAGATTTAAAAGGCCGTTTATTAAAATCGAGAGATAATGCAAAATTAAACAAATCATCAATTTTGGGTGGTTTAATGAGTTATGCACAATTTGGTGCCGATAATCCATTTAATTATGGATTAACCAATGATGAAATTAAGAATATGAAATCAGCCGATTTGATTTATATCCTTCATAACCTTACCAATTATAAACATACCATAACGTATTATGGTCCAAAAACTTTAGCGGCCTTTTCTGCAGATATTGTGAAAGCACATCCATTGGCGAAAGAATTTACCGATGCAGCGCCAATCAAGAAATTTGTTTACACCAAAACCGATTCTAACAAAGTATACTTTGCTGATTACGATATGGTGCAGGCAGAAATCCGCTGGGTACGTAACGGTGGATTATATGATCCTGCTAACGCTGCTAAAATTGCTTTATTTAACAATTATTTCGGTGGTGGCATGGGTTCTGTAGTTTTCCAAACCATCCGCGAATCTAAAGCACTTGCCTACTCTACTTTTGCAGTATATTCTTCTCCAAATACCAAAGAAAAAGAAAATTCGATTATTGCTTACGTAGGTACACAGGCTGATAAAATGAATGAAGCAGTTGCGGGAATGAATGAATTATTGACAACGCTGCCAGAATCAGATAAATCGTTCGATTTATCCAAAACCAATTCATTAAATGGTATTGAAACAAGCCGCATTACAAAAGATGGAATTATTTATAGCTACCTGGCAGATAAAAAATTAGGTTTCGACCATGATTCGAGAATTGATGAATATGCCAACCTTAAACCATTGACATTTAATGACGTAAAATCTTTCCACCAGACCAATCTTTCTGGCAAACCTTACACGTATTGTATCGTTGCTTCTGAAAAGAAAATCAACATGGCTGATTTAGCTAAGTTTGGTCCGGTAACTAAATTAAGCTTAGAACAGATTTTTGGATACTAATAAAGTTAAGGATAGAAAGCGGAGGGTTAAGGTGAAACCTGATGCTTTAATATTATAATTAAAAGCGATTCCCATTTCCGGGAATCGCTTTTTTTATTTAGTTTCAGTAAGTCATTGGTTGCCATGTGCTGAAAAACCGTTGTGTTTTCGAGGCTTGGTGGTAAAAGACTAAACAACATTTTCGGTGTTATTCAGTGATTCTATGGCAAAAAATTACACATATTTCAATGTCTCCAAAATTTCTGCTATCGAGAACTTAGCTCCACATACAAATTCATCTGCAGCACCGTAATAAATTGTTAATTCATCTCCGCTAACTAAATGGCCATTGGTAAAAACTACTTCACCAAAAAACCATGCAGCTCATAATCAGTAGTGGGCACCATTATAGGTTGATCTGTTCTTGCCAATACTTTAGCCGGGTTGTTTAAATCCAGCAAAAAAGCACCCAGGCAATACTGATGTTTTTCGTTTGCACCATGATAAATTTCAAGCCAACCTGCTGCTGTTTTTATAGGTGCAGCACCCGCACCAACGCGTGCACTATCCCAAAAGCCCGCTCGGGTTTTAATGATACATTTATGGTTGCCCCAATGAATGCCATCAGGCGATTCGGCCAGCCAAATGTAGTTACCGCCTAAAGCAACACTACTTGGCCGGTGCAAGGCATAAAATTTGCCATTAATTTGTTCTTCAAATAAAGCGCAATCTTTATTATGAGGTGGAATAATCATGCCATGGCACTCAAAGGTTTTCCAATCTTTAGTGCTACGCATGCCTACCCCAACACCGTGTTCAGAAACAGCCGTAAAAGTTAAATAATAAGTACCGTTAATTTGGGCTACCCGGCAATCTTCAATACCAAAGGTTTCATCCTCACCTTCTCCCTGTAATAAAGGATAAGCATCCGGTTGATAAAAATGTATCCCATCATCGCTGCACACCAGCCTTAAATGAGAAAGTGTGGTTAAATAATCTGCTCCCTTATAATTAATCACCCTTGGGTCGGTTGCATTCAAATCCGGATCGCTTTCTGCTATGGCCAAAATCTCTATTCCCCCTTTTTTAAGTACAGGGAAAGAGATTACGTTTTCCTGTTGGGCTGGTCTTTCAGCCACGCGGATCAGCAACCATATTTTACCTTCAAAAGTAAAAACACCAGGATTTAACAAACATTCGATTTCTAGTCCGGCGCTGCTCGGCAAAAGGTCTTTTGGATGCAAGATTGGATTCTCGACAAATCTTTTGGCAATATCTGTCATAAAAAATGGTTTTAAAGCAAACAGGCGACCGTATAGGCCGCCTGTTTATCCATAGAATTGATATTATAATGAGTTGATCCATTTTACAAGTTCATCTCTTCCCTTTCCGGTTTTTTGTTGAAGTTTCCCCAATAACTCATCGTCTTGGCCCTCTTCATGCGCTAAATCATCATCAGTTAAATCAGCATAAGCTTGTTTAACCTTTCCTTTTATTTCATTCCACTTTCCTTTTAATTCTAACTTATCCATGCTTGTGTTTTTTAATAAAAAAATGCAATTTATATACCAATCAACATTTGTTTTCAATGCTTTGTTTTGGTTTAATTGCTTATTAGCCTAACATAGCCAAATTTTAACCTATTCCTCAAGGTTTTGAGCATATTATTGATTATATTAAGAGTATCATTTATACAAACTATTAAACATTACTAACTTAACTACCATTTTGATGAAAAAACTACTCTTAAGTATGCTTTTGTCTCTCTGTGTAATTTCACTTGCTTTCGCACAAGGCAAGGTTATCACGGGGAAAGTAACGTCGGCTTCTGGACCAATTCCAGGAGTTAGCGTATTTGTAAAAGGCTCACCAGCAGCGGGCACACAGAGTGATGCCTCCGGAGCCTTTAAACTAACAGTATCAGACGATGCTAAAACACTCGTTTTTAGCTTTATTGGCTACAAAACAAAAGAAGTGCCGATTACCGGAGCAACGATTAACACCAGTTTAGAGGAAGAAAACAATACCTTATCTGATGTGGTTGTTGTGGGATACGGCACGCAGAATAAACGGGATGTAACGGGATCGGTAGCTTCTGTAAAATCGAAAGACCTGGAAAACTTACCTGTAACAAGTTTTGAACAAGCCTTGCAGGGAAAAGCAGCAGGCGTACAGATTGCGGCTCAAAATGGAAAATTAGGGCAAGGAATAACGGTAAGAGTAAGGGGGGCGGCCTCGGTAACTGCAGGTAGCGAGCCACTTTACATTGTTGATGGAATTCCTATTACCTCGGGCGATTTTTCCAGTACAACTGCACCAACCAGTGCTTTAGCTGATTTAAACACCAATGATATCGAATCTATAGAAGTTTTAAAAGATGCCTCTGCATCTGCAATATATGGCGCAAGAGCCTCAAACGGTGTAGTATTAATCACAACTAAACAAGGTAAGGCAGGCAAAACACTTATTCAGTTCAATGCACTAGGTGGAGTTAGCTCCCCTTCTAACCATAGGGATTTTTTAAATGCAGAACAATATGTTCAGTTAGAGCGTAGAGCTGGGCAAGGCCAGGCTAAACAAGACTTTCTGAATGGAGAATATGCAACTTTACAAGAAGCGTTAGATGATTACAGTGAAAGTGTAGAAGCGCGTTTAAACCGATATTCAGCCGGAAACAATGATTACCAAACTTATAAAGTAAACTCTAATTGGGAAGCTGCCTCTTTTCAAGACAAGCCCGTTACACAACAATATGATCTGAATTTAACAGGCGGAAATGAAAAAACTAAATTTTACATCGGCGGACAGGCATTAGATCAACAAGGAATTGTAATTGGAAACAGTTATAAACGCTATAGCGGCAGGTTAAATCTTACTAATAAGGTAACTGATTTTTTAGAAATGGGTGTTAATCTTAATTTTTCTAATAGCATTAACAATAGGTTATCAAATGATAATGCCTTTTCAAGTCCACTGCAATCTGTTGCACTTTCTCCTATTACCCCTTTTATAGATCCAAGATCAGGCTTGGTTAGCGGAACATTACCAGGAGCAGCCTCCAACTATCCAGTATATTATAACCCATTTATTAGTGTCGATAATGCATTTTATAAAGCAACGGTATATAGAACAATAGGAAAAGCTTTTGCAAACATTAATATCGCGAAAGGCTTAAAATTTAGCACAGATTTCTCTATTGATAACTTGAATCAAAATGAAGAAAGTTATTACGGTGCTTTAACTTTCAGAAACACAGGCACTACAAATGGTTACGGGCAAAATATTTCGACTTTTGTAATTAATAGCAACACAAACAATTTTTTCAGTTACAATAATACAATTGGAAAAAGTGCTTTTGACCTGATTTTAGGAACAAGTTACCAAAAATCGACTACAAAATACAGTACCATTGAAGGACAGGATTTCCCGAGTGATTCTTATATTAAATTGGGTTCTGCTGCAACAAAAGTTATAGCAACAAGTAATGAAGGTGCATTTAGCTTTTTATCTTATTTCTTTAGGGCAAATTACAAATACAATAACCGTTATCTTGTTGGCTTTAGTGTAAGAGCAGATGGCTCATCACGTTTTGGCTCCAATAACAGGTATGGATATTTCCCTGCAGGCTCGTTAGCATGGATTGCTTCGGAAGAAGATTTTTTAAAGGAGAGCGAAACCATCAGTTTATTAAAATTACGGGCCAGTTATGGTTTAACAGGTAATGCTGAAATTGGAAACTATTCTGCACGAGGTTTATTCAGTGGATCAGGAGCTTACGGAGGTTTGCCAGGACAAATACCTTCTAGAATAGCGAATCCGGATTTAACATGGGAAAAAACAAAACAACTCGACATTGGCTTTGATTTTGGTATTTTGAAGAATAGAATTACAGGTGTTTTCGATTTCTATCAAAAAAATACCAGCGATTTATTGTTGGATGTTCCTATTCCGCAAACAACGGGTTTTTCTACAAAAACTCAGAATTTAGGTTCATTAAAAAATACTGGGTTTGAATTGGGTATAAATACAGAAAATTTTGTTGGCGCATTTAAATGGTCAACGGCAATAACTGGTGCAATTAACAACAATAAGATTACCAATTTAGGAGGGCAGATTTTAAATGGCAATGAAATAAATGCAGCTATTTCAGGGCAACCTATTGGTGTATTTTACATACCAGAATATGCCGGAGTAAATCCGGCTAATGGCGATGCATTATATTATGTTAACACAACTGATGCTTCAGGAAATGTTGATCGATCAACAACAACTGATATTAATAAAGCACAGCGGATATTTGCCGGGAACCCAAATCCTAAATATACTTTTGGTATAAACAATACTTTTTCTTTTAAGAATTTTGATCTGGGTATATTTTTCCAAGGTGTTAAGGGCAATAAAATTTTCAACGCAGGAGGCCAATACATGAGTGCCAATGGTTCAAATGGCTATGATAATCAAACCACAGATCAAATGAGCTATTGGGATAAACCTGGTGACATTACTTCCGTGCCAGAGCCGCGTTTGTTTGCAGGCAATGGTATTGGAAATTCAACAAGGTATTTATCTGATGGCTCTTATGTCCGTTTAAAAACATTAACCCTTGGTTATACTTTTCCAGCTACAGTATTAACGAAAATTAAGTTAAGCAAATTGAGGTTATATGCTACGGCGCAAAACCTGCTCACCATAACCGGTTACAAAGGATGGGACCCTGAGGTTAATGCAGATTATCAATCGACGAACATCAATCAAGGCGTAGATTTTTACTCAGCACCACAACCACGAGTAATTTCATTTGGTATTAACATTGGCCTATAATTAAAAAAGAATCAAAATGAAAAAGACATATATAACCAACATCATATTTGCTTGCATGTTTCTGATGGCTTTACTATCGTGCAAGAAAGCACTTGAAATAAATCCTGTTGATACCATAGAACAAAAAAATGCATTACTCACCTCCAAGGATGTTGAAGGAGCCCTAACTGGTGCATACTCAGACCTCGGTAGCCGGAATTTTTTTGGTGGCCGTCCATTTTTGATAACTGATTTCTTAGCAAACACTGATGCTATCGAATGGTTCGGAACTTATGAGGAGTTAACACAGGCCATAAACAAATCTCTTCTAAAAACAAATGTGTTTGTAGATAATGTTTGGGCTGCAGGGTATGCCTCAATCAATGATGCCAACAACGTAATTGCTGCTCTTGATAAAGTAGAGCCTACTAAAAAGAGCAGAGTGGAAGGCGAAGCAAAATTTATTCGGGGTGCAGCTTATTTTGAACTCGTTAGATTATTTGGAAAAGCCTACAATGATGGCACTCCCAGCACCAATTTAGGAATACCCATTGTATTAACACCAACAAATTTAATAAGCGAAGCAAACTATGTAAGCAGGGCTACTGTAGCTGCAGTTTACAACCAGGCTATTGCCGATTTAACAGATGCAGAAGCCAAACTTCCGGCCGTTAATGGTTTTTTTGCAACAAAATCAGCAGCTGCTGCTATGCTTGCGAGACTTTACTTACAAATGGGTAATTATAGTGCGGCTGGAGCGGCAGCAAACCGCGTGATATCCTCTGGAAATTATCAACTAACAAATACTTACTTAAGCGCTTTTCCTAAAATGCCCGAAAGCGGTAGACCCGCAAAACCTGGAGATAATACCACTGAAGATGTTTTTGCCATGCAGGTAACTACTTTGACAGGTTTTAATGGCTTTAATGAATTCTATGGTTCATCTACATTTGGTGGACGTGGAGACGCTGTAATTTCACAGGATTGGATTGATGAGACTTATGCTGCGAATGATGACAGAATTAATGCTTTTTATGACGATGATGATATATTTACCTCCAAATTTGGTAACCAATTTGGAAACGTACCTGTAATCAGGTTATCGGAAATGTATTTGATTAGAGCGGAATGCAATGTGCGTTTGGCTCCTTCAGCTCCCATTGGTGGTATTGCACCGATTCAAGATTTGGCTACGGTTAGAAGTAGGGCTGGCTTAACAACAAATTCAGCCACTCTTACAGATATTCTTAACGAAAGAAAACTCGAATTTGCTTTTGAAGGCTTTTCACTACATGATGCTAAAAGAACGCAAACAAATATTGTAAATATACCATGGAATTCTACCAGATTGATCTTCCCGATTCCACAACGTGAAATTGACGCAAACAGTAAACTGGTTCAAAATCCAGGTTACTAACTAAATTATAAACAAACAGCCAATCAATTGATTGGCTGTTTGTTTATAATCGATTAACTAAACTATTTAAAAGAATACCACCGATTATTTCATTATTTATATTTACTTCCTTGTAATATTAAATCCTTAGTTAATATAATATACTTTCCATTACTATCAGTCATCCGAGCTAACAATTGTAAATCTTGCGGGTATTCACCAACATTATTATTAACGTTTACTGTTAAACTTCCAGTCCCCTGGCCCTGCGTAAATGAAATACTTGAGGGTTTACCGCTTACACTCCAATCAACTACTGATGATGGCCATACATAAGATAAAGTAAAAGTATAACTTCTATTAGCGCTCAATATACCTCCTCCTCTAATTTTAGGCGAACCAAGAGGATATAAATTTACCAATGCAAGCTTATCTTTATCAGAAAGAACACCAGAGAGCGTATTATTTGGTCCACTGTTTATAATTGAGTTAAAATCAGTTCCACCAGCATTTGGAACATCAATAGCAGTTACTTGTGTACCAATATCATCGACTCCATCAGCAGTTTCTATCCCTACCCAATCTGTATGCCTAAAACCGATACAGTGCCCAAGTTCATGAGCAATAACTGTTTTCTTTTGATCTGGATTAAGCCCGGCGTTGGCAATACTTTCAGAATTAACCCTAACCAAAGCACCCGCCCTGCCGCTGAGCGGAAAATAAGCTTTTCCGTAACCACTAATGCTCTCCGATCTAATTTCAATATCGAATGCGCCGTTAGGAACAATGGTAAAAAAAATGCCAGAGTTGTCTACAACATTCCATAAGTTAATTGCTGCATCTATTTCACCGGCCAAGCTGGCCAAATTAGGGTGTATATAGAGCCTAACATTTATGCGATTTGTCAAATCTACCAAGTGCCCGGTATAAGTCTGACCAATTTTTGGGCTCCCAACTATTGGCGTACCCATTAATTTTGAATTTAACACAGGCGAAGTGGCCACCTTTGTGCTTCTATCCGAGGGCATTTCCATATCTTTCGGAAAAAAAATATCTCCTTCAACCTGATACTCCGTACCTAAATCTTTAATGGAAGATTCAGAAAATCCAAGACTTTTTATATAAGAGCGCAACTCTAGGTTTTGAGGTGGTTCAGGTTGATCTTTATTGTCGCCCTTTTTACAGGATACAGCTAGAAGAATTACCAAAAAGAATAGAGTTAAATTTTTTTTCGTTTTCATAGATTTTATTTTAAGCAATAGCTAAAAGTATTTTTAAACAGGCTACAAATACTTATTAAACAGCTAGAAATAAAAATAAAAACACTAATAATCAATCATTTACAAAAAACAAGAATACATTAAACGATTTAGACTAGTTATTTAGTTAAAATAAAAATTTAAATCAATCTGGAATATGATATCATTGTGCTACTTTCTATTACATGAAGCCAAACGAAACCAAACAAATATTGCAAGCTACTATTAAATGTTTACAGATTGGTAATGCCATTTAAATGAGGTGAAATAATGGAAATTTCAAAATGTTAAACCGCTGCCAACTAAAATATCTCATTAACAAAAAATGCCCCCGAAAACCGGGGGCATTGCTTTTTATAATCACTTTATGCTTAAAGCGTTTTTGTTGCTGCAATAATCTCCTCAACAACTCCAGGATCCAATAAAGTAGAAGTATCTCCTAAATTTGTGGTATCGCCCTCCGCAATTTTCCGTAAAATTCTGCGCATAATTTTCCCTGAGCGCGTTTTTGGTAAACCAGATACAAACAATATCTTATCAGGTTTAGCAATGGCTCCAATTACGCGGGTAACCGTTTGTAAAATATCTTTTTTAGACAATTCTGCCTCTCCATGCATTTCAGGGTAAATTACGAAAGCGTAAATGCCCTGTCCTTTTACATCATGCGGATAACCCACCACAGCACTTTCTACCACCCCTGCATGCATATTAATCGCATTTTCTACTTCAGCAGTGCCAATTCTATGTCCTGAAACATTTAATACATCATCTACACGACCAGTAATCCTATAATAACCATCTTCATCACGCAAGCAGCCATCACCTGTAAAATATAGATTTTCGTAAGTAGAAAAATAGGTTTGCTTGCAACGTTCATGATCGCCATAGGTGGTACGCAACATCCCCGGCCAAGGGAATTTAATGCAAAGATTTCCCATTACTCCGTTTCCTTCAATTTCATTACCGTTTTCATCAACCAGAATAGGTTGAATTCCTGGCAGAGGCAAAGTGGCAAAACTAGGTTTGGTTGGCGTTACCGTAGCAATTGGCGAAATCATAATTCCCCCGGTTTCAGTTTGCCACCAGGTATCTACAATAGGCGCTTTACCATGACCAATCTTTTCATCAAACCAATGCCATGCCTCCTCATTGATAGGCTCTCCTACCGAGCCTAAAACGCGGATCGAACTTAAATCTTTGCCATTAAGGGGCTCATCACCATAACTCATCAGCGAGCGGATAGCCGTAGGTGCAGTATATAAAGTATTTACTTTGTGTTTTTCTATAATATCCCAAAAGCGTGATGGCGTTGGGTAGGTTGGAATCCCCTCAAAAAGTACAGATGTTGCACCTTGTGAAAGCGGTCCGTAAACGATGTAGGAGTGTCCGGTAATCCAGCCAATATCTGCAGTACAGAAATAAACTTCACCAGGTTTGTAGTTAAATACATTGGAAAACGTATACCCCGCATACACCATATAACCGCCACAGGTATGCACCACCCCTTTGGGTTTACCGGTAGAGCCCGATGTATAAAGAATGAAGAGCATATCCTCCGCATCCATTTCTTCGGCTTCGCAGGTATCGTTTACATGCTTCACTTCATCTTCCCACCACACATCTCTACCTTTCAACATGGAAACAGGGGTACGGATATGAGTGAGTACAATACATTTCTCTACTGTTGGACAACCGATCAACGCATCATCAATTACATCTTTTAAAGGAATCTGTTTGTTACCACGGTAAGAACCATCGGCAGTAATCACAACCTTACATTGCGAATCGTTAATGCGGTCGGCAATTGATTTTGCAGAAAACCCACCAAAAATAACAGAATGAACAGCACCAATCCTTGCACAAGCCAAAACTGCTATGGCCAGTTCGGGCACCATTGGCATATAAATACAAATGCGATCTCCTTTTTTAGCACCGTTACGTTTAAGCACGTTTGCAAAGCGGCAAACACGCTCATGCAGCATTTTATAAGTATAGGTTACACTTTCTTCCTCAGGATTATTCGGTTCCCAGATAATTGCAGGTTTATCACCATTGGTAGCAAGATGGCGGTCTAAACAATTTTCGGTAATGTTAAGTTTAGCTCCTTCGAACCATTTAATATTTGGCTCGTTAAAGTTCCATGATAAAACCTTAAACCAAGGTTTACGCCACTGAAAGTTTTGCGCTACCTCGCCCCAAAACTGTTCTGGATTTTCTACGCTCTTTTTATAATCTTCTTCGTACTGCTTAAAAGATGTAATTTGCATTGCTCTGTTTTATATTTTGGATTAGTTGCGGCTAATTTAAAGAAATAATAATTAGCAGAAATAGTCTAATTGTATCAAAATAAATATCAAACGTTTGATAAGAAATAATTATTTTTATGCATGAAGAATTTAACCTCATTTATCGCACTGATACTGATTGTATTTAGCATCAAATCATACGCTGCAACCGAATTTAAAAGTTCTGTTTCAGCGGATACTACTCAAGCTTATAAAGTTATCGCAAAATCACCGGCAATAGCTTCTGTTACCATCAGAAAAAGTAAAAAGAGTGGAAATATGCTATATGTATCGGTTGGAATTAAAAAACTTAATGCCCAGGACAACAATGTAACAGGCATTGGTTTGCAGGGAAAGTCAGAATCAAAGGAAGCCAGAAATGCAACTGGTCCGGTTTTCGATCAAATAGAAGTTTTAAATGGCGGTTATGATGAGATTAAAGTTGATAAAGTATCAACCACTCAAAACATGTATACCATTAAAAACATTAATTTTCCATTAAGATTAAAAATGCATTCGGGAAAAGATTATGTTGAATTTGAAATAAAAGATGCAGGCCGCTGGGATGTGAACGTAAATTATAAAAATAATTAGCTTCGCTATTGTCATTTACAATTATTATTCAGATATTTGCACACTCTTAAAAAAATTAAGCGGACGTATTAAACAACTATATTTACAAGTCATGTCAAGAGTTTGTGATTTAACAGGAAAAAAAGCAATGGTAGGTAACAACGTTTCTCACTCGAACGTTAAAACCAAACGCAAATTTTACCCAAACCTACAACTTCAGAAATTTTATATTCCTGAAGAAAACCGTTGGATTACGTTGAAAGTTTCTACTTCAGCGATTAAAACCATCAATAAAGTGGGCATTAGCGAAGCGATTAACCGTTTCGTAAAAAAAGGATTTTTGTAAAAAACATTAACTGTTGAGATTAACAGTTTTCAATTTATAATAAAATGGCAAAAAAAGGTAACAGAGTTCAGGTTATTTTAGAATGTACTGAACATAAAGAAAGTGGCATGCCAGGTATGTCTAGATATATTTCTACCAAAAACCGTAAAAACACTACTGAGAGATTAGAATTGAAAAAATTCAATCCAGTGTTGAGAAAAGTAACCGTACATAAAGAGATTAAATAAGATTGATGGTGTAAAGGTAGAAAGTTAAGGGTATACCCATTTCTCATTCTATCCATCTATCATTCAATCATTAAATTTATAAGAACATGGCAAAGAAAGTAGTTGCAACCCTTAAAACAGGTACAGGTAAAGAATATTCGAAAGTAATTACAATGGTAAAATCACCAAAAACTGGTGCTTATTCATTCAAAGAACTTATCGTACACAACGACCACGTAAAAGATGCTATCGCATCTAAATAAGGTTAATATTTTTTAATATTAAAAGATATTAAAGGCCGTTCCGTTTTAACCGGAAGGGCTTTTTTTGTTAGTGAAATTTACGTTCGGAAATAATTGATTATCTTTGAAAAAAGCATAGCCATGGAAACGTATAAGTTTAAAGCAAAAGTTTCTGAAAACGGAACTATTGTTGTTCCTGACAGATTTGATATAAAAAATAAAGAAGTTGAAGTGATTATTTTGGATGAGGTAATAGGCTTACCTATTACAAAGAAAATGACGGGAAAAGAGTTTGTTTCGAAATATGCTGGCATCCTTAAAGGCGTCGATGCTGATCAGGCAAAATGGGAATATCTGAAGGATAAACACAATTTATGACACTCTTACTGGATACCAATATTATCCTTGATATTATTTTAGTAAGAGAACCTTTTTTTCAAGATTCCTCTAAAATTTTTGAACTAATTGATGGTACCATAATCAAACGCTGTATTACAGCGTCATCAATAACCGACATTTACTATATTGTAAAAAAGAATTCTGGTCATTCGAATGCTATTTCATTTATTGAGTCTTTAATTATAACAGTTGATCCTCTAAATGTGAATAGAGATACCATCACATTAGCCTTACATTCTAATTTTTCAGATTTTGAAGATGCAGTGCAAAGTGCTTCTGCAGAATTAAACAACGTCGACTTTATTATCTCACGAAACACAAAAGACTTCACTGCCGGTAAAATACCGGCTCAAACACCTACCGATTTCCTAAAAAAACATAAAAATAACTAATGGGTTTATTTGATTTTTTCAAAAAGAAAGAAACTGCGCCTGAAGCTCAGGAAGCTCTTGATAAAGGTTTAGAGAAAACTAAAGACGGTTTCTTTAATAAAATTACCAAAGCTGTTGCAGGAAAATCTTCTGTTGATGATGAAGTGCTCGATAATCTGGAAGAAGTTTTGGTTACTTCAGATGTGGGCGTAAGTACTACATTAAAAATTATCAAACGCATCGAAGAACGTGTTGCCAAAGATAAATACCTCAATACTTCCGAGCTAAACTTTATTCTTCGCGACGAAATTCAGTTACTTCTATCTGAAAATAACAGTAACGATTTCCGCCAGTTCGAATATGGCGACCACAAACCATATGTTATTATGGTAGTTGGCGTAAACGGTGTGGGTAAAACCACTACGATTGGAAAACTGGCACATAAACTTAAAGAATCAGGGCTTAAAGTAGTTTTAGGGGCTGCCGATACCTTTAGGGCTGCAGCTGTTGATCAGATTAAACTTTGGGGCGAACGCGTTGGCGTAAGGGTTGTTGCACAGGCCATGGGATCAGATCCTGCTTCTGTGGCTTTTGATACCTTACAATCTGCCGTTGCCAATGGCGAAGATGTTGTTATTATCGATACCGCCGGACGTTTACATAACAAAATCGGTTTGATGAACGAACTCGGCAAAATTAAGCAGGTAATGCAAAAGGTTGTACCCAATGCCCCGCACGAAATTCTCTTGGTACTAGATGCTTCTACCGGACAAAATGCTTTTGAACAGTGTAAACAGTTTACCGAAGCCACCGATGTAAACGCCCTGGCAATTACCAAATTAGATGGAACAGCAAAAGGCGGTGTGGTAATCGGAATTTCAGATCAGTTTAAAATCCCGGTTAAATACATTGGTGTGGGTGAAAAAATAGGCGACTTACAGCTTTTTGATAAGAAAGACTTTGTGAATAGTTTATTTAAATAGCACTTCGGGAGATGATTCCGCAGAGGATTTAGTTACTAGGCTCACTTCGTGTTTTGATATTGAGAAGGAGTTTGTATTGATGTTTGAAAGTAAGGTGATTTGAAAATTTGGATGCGACCTTGCAGTAGAACAGAAAGTAATCGTAGAATTAAAATCTGTTACAGGATTTCAGCCTAAGTTATTTCAAAGTCAACTTATATCATACTTAAAAGCCAGTAAAATTAAAACCGGATTATTGATTAATTTTGGCAATACAAGTTGTGAAGTCAAAAAGATAGCTTTATAATCCTTATATATCCACATGATAATCTGTGGAATCGCTAAATCTGTGGAATCAAGCCGCAAGGAAAGCGTAAATAAAATTGATATGAATACCAAAATAGTAAGAAGTAAAAGCGCAATTAAACAGCCTAAAATTAATGTAATTACATTAGGTTGTTCCAAAAACATATACGATTCGGAAGTATTGATGGGGCAGTTACGTGGCAACAATTTAAACGTTGTACATGAATCAGATAAGATGGGCAAAGATGATATCGTTGTGATCAATACCTGTGGTTTTATCGACAATGCCAAACAAGAATCAATTGATACCATCCTACAGTTTAGCGAACTAAAAGAAGCCGGCAAAATTGGTAAGGTAGTCGTTACAGGATGTTTATCCGAACGCTATAAGCCTGAGCTAGAATCAGAAATTACAAATGTTGATGCTTTTTTCGGTACCAACGATTTACAAAACATATTACATGAGCTTGGCGCAAATTACAAGCACGAACTTATTGGTGAGCGTTTATTAACTACACCTTCACATTTTGCTTATTTCAAAATCGCTGAAGGGTGTAACCGTCCATGTTCTTTCTGTGCCATCCCATTAATGCGAGGAAAGCACTTAAGCAAACCAATGGAAGAATTGGTTAACGAAGCTAAAATATTAGCCAGAAACGGAACTAAAGAATTAATTTTAATTGCTCAAGACCTAACCTATTACGGTTTAGACCTGTATGGAGTGCGCAAGCTTGATGAATTGATGCGCCGCTTATCTGATGTACCAGGCATTGAGTGGATCCGCCTGCAATATGCCTACCCTTCTGGTTTTCCGATGGAGATTTTAGATGCAATGAACGAGCGCGATAACATCTGTAAGTATTTAGACATGCCATTACAGCACATTACCGATAACATGCTAAAATCAATGCGCCGTGGTACAACCAAGCAAAAAACCATTGATTTAGTAAACCAGATCAGAGATAAAGTACCAAATATCGCCATGCGTACCACTTTAATCTGCGGTTATCCAGGAGAAACCCAATACGATTTTGAAGAAATGGCAGAATGGGTTGCCGAAACCAAATTCGACCGTTTGGGTTGTTTTACCTACTCACATGAGGAAAAAACCCATGCACATACTTTAGTTGATGATGTTCCTGATGAAATAAAACAACAACGTGTAGATGATATTATGGAAATTCAACAAGGGATTTCTTTTGATATTAACCAGGAAAAAGTAGGTAAAACCTTTAAAGTACTGGTGGATAAAAAAGAAGGGGATTTCTTTGTCGGAAGAACCGAATTTGATTCACCAGAGGTTGATAATGAAGTTTTAATTGATGCATCAACAGGTTATGCGGCAAACGGAAGTTTTGTTAATGTAAAGATCGATAGAGCTGAAGATTTCGATTTATACGGAACCATTATTTAGTAATCACTCAAAGATACTGAAGCCTGGAAATTACATTTCCGGGCTTTTTTGTTATATTGGTAACCCTGATCCAATAGCTGTCGGAATTATTTCAAAATTTATTAAAGAAAGAATGCTTAGATAAAAGTTTCAACAGCAACAATTGCATGATTATTATTTCAACTGTAGCGATTCAGACTTTTTAGCCGTTTAATATAACACAGACATAAAGCACTTATAACTAATCCTTTATAACCATATTAAACAAAAACCAAATCAGATGAAAAAAATTTTAATTGTGCTCATGGTGATTTTTATCGCCAATTTAGGTTGCAAAAAAGCAGGAGTAGGTGGCGGTGGTTTATGTGCGTGTTCGCCTATTTCAACCGCACCATTAATCTTAGTGATTAAAAATAATGCCGACGTAGATTTACTTAATCCAAGTACATCCGGTTATTTCGATAAAAACCAGATCCAGTTATTTTCGAAAGATGCTAATAACGCAGTTAAAAAGATTCAATTTGAAATCCGCCCACCTTTTAGTTTCGGCAATAACCAAAAAATAGATTATTATCAGCTTACCTCTTATGAAATACCTAACCTGGCTAAAAGTATAGAAAGCACCTTTTATCTTAAACTTGGAGATAACAAACTATATGAGCTTAATTTGAAGGTAAATAATAATCTTGTAGAAAAATTATTGATCGATAAAACAGAAGCAGCCAGAGAAGTTCAGCCCGCTACCAATTCGTATTTTGATGGCATTTACAGGTTAAAGATATAGTGGCAATATGTGGTAAAAAAAAGTCCCGGTGAATATTCACCGGGACTTTTTTTATTTTTTAGGCTCAGGCCTGTTTTTAATTTGACTGGCTTTTAACCAGATTTTAGCACCTTTTGAGTTTACGTAATATTTTTCATTTTTTGCATTGATGTAAACATCACTTCCATCTGGTGCCATTTTACCTTTCCAGGTTTTATCAGCAACTTTTGAGCTACCTTTTACCGCTACTTCTGCAGTTTTATTACCTACCGATTTTGCACCTTTACCAATTGCTTTACCAGTATGATCTAATGCTTTACCAACTTCAGTTTTCTTTTCTTGCGCATTCACATTTAAGGCAACACCACCAAACAAGGCAAGTGTTAACATACCCATTACTAATTTCTTTTTCATGACAGCTATATTTTTATTTAAAGCTATAACAGACAGTTAGGTGATTTGTTTTTAAATTCAAATAGATTGGAAACAAACAACATTTAGCATTTACAGCCTCAATATTTTAAATCAGATCTAGCTTGCCGAACAATCAATTAATTTAATTTTTCTGCCAGGAGCTTCATCTCGATATGTGGCGAACGGTTTTCGTAAAGAATTGCATGTACAGCCTTACAAATTGGCATTTCTACATGGTATGCCTGGTTTTTAATGTGCATACATTTTACTGCATAATAACCTTCGGCTATCATATTCATTTCCAACTGTGCAGATTTTACAGTATAACCCTTTCCTACCATATTGCCAAAAGTACGGTTGCGGCTAAACTGAGAGTAGGCAGTTACCAATAAATCGCCAAGGTATGCAGATTCTTTAATATCACGGTTAATGGGGTGTACGGCATCAACAAAGCGTTTAATCTCACGTATGGCATTACTGATCAGCACTGCCTGAAAATTATCTCCATAACCTATACCATGGCAAATACCACTTGCCACTGCATAAATGTTTTTTAAAACCGCAGCGTACTCCGTCCCAAAAATATCATCTGATACATTTGTTTTAATGTAACGTGTATTTAATAAAGAAGCAAATGTACCGGCCTGTATCACATCTGTACAGGCAATGGTTAAGTACGATAATTTTTCCAAAGCCACTTCTTCTGCATGGCATGGCCCACTTACAACTAAAATATCATGGTATGGGATACCATAATTTTCGTGCATAAATTCACCGATAATCAGGTTATCTTCCGGAACAATCCCTTTAATGGCAGAAACTATTTTTTTTCCTTTTAAGTCTTCCGGGGTGATGCCAGCAAGTGTTGTTTTTAAAAATGCTGCCGGCACATTCAATATTACGAAATCGGCAGATTTTATAACGGCGTTGATGTCAGATGAAATATGATCATCTTCACTAAGTTTAATCTCAACAGAACTAATATAATTAGGGTTATGCTTAAATTTTTTAATATGCGCTATGGCTGCTTCATTCCGCATCCACCAAAAAATTTCCTTTTCAGCTAAATTATCTGCAAGCATTTTTACAATGGCAGTAGCCCAGCTCCCGCCCCCTATCATCGCTATTTTAGGTACCATGATTATAAAAAAGGTTTAAAGTAAAAGGTATAGGGCCTTCTTAAAGGTATAAGGAAAAGGTGTAAGGCTTAGGGTTTAAGACCATTTGCCTCATACCGTAAACCTTACACCCTAACCTTAGGAATACACCTTAAACAACGCAAGTTACTATTTCTTGCGGGTATTTATAAACTACTTCTTAGCGTCTTTGCTAAACAATTGGTCTTTAGCTGTTTTTTCTACAACCATCCCGTCTTTTAATTTATTTTGGATCGCAGAATACGGACCGGTAACGATTTCTTCACCAGATTTAACACCAGATTTAACAATAATGTATTGGTCATTTTGGATCCCTGTAGTTACCTCTGTCTTTTTCACTTTTTTGGTTTTCGCATCATAAGCATAAATGTATTGTTTCACCTTCTTATCAGTCAACTTTGATTTCTGCTTATCAGTATTTTCCTGGTTACCTTGATTTTGACCAGCATCACCAGATTTTGCGTTATCCGTAAATACAGCCTGGATTGGAATAGCCAAACCTGTTAACGATTCACTTTCAATATCAACAGTGGCCGACATACCCGGGCGGAAAATAGATTGTTGTTTACCGGCCAGTTCTTCGGTAATTCTAATTTTTACTGAGAAATTGGTTACCTGATCTACTGAAGTTGATACCGTAGTACCTACCGCGGTTGATGAACTTGCAATTTCAGTTACCACACCCCTAAATTTCTTATCAGAGAAAGCATCTACCTCAATTGAAGCTTTGTCGCCAACTTTAACACGGGTAATGTCATTTTCATTCACATCTACATTCACCTCCATTGATGATAAATTAGAGATCCGCATAATCTCTGTACCTGCCATTTGAGAAGTTCCTAAAATACGGTCTCCCAATTCGATCGATAATTTTGATACCACGCCATCAACCGGGGCATATATAGTGGTTTTAGCTAAATTTGCACCCGCTTCTTTAACATTTGCACCTGTTTGCTCTAAGGTAAACCTCGCACCGGTTACATTTTCTTTTGCACTTGCCAAATTGGCTTTTGCTGTTAAAAATGCCGCTTTAGCCGAATCGAATTCTGATGCAGAAATTACTTTTTTATTAAACAGTTCTACATTACGTTTATAGGTTGCCTCTGCATTTACAAAGTTAGCCTGGTTTTGTATCAATTGTTGTTGTGCTGCAGCCACACTAGCTTTTTGAGCATTAAATGTAGCTACTGTTCTTTCATAACCCGATTGTAAAACATCCGGGCGCACCTTACAAAGTAATTGTCCGGCTTTAACAATATCACCTTCTTTAACTTTTAACTCTACAACCTCACCTGATACTTCAGAACTTAATTTTACCTCAGTTTCTGGCTGAATTTTACCACTTGCAGTTACTGTTTCTACAACAGTTTTATCTGATGCTTTTTCTGTAGTTACTTTCTCTGTTTTAGTACCACCAATAACTCCCGTTAGGGTTAGAATGGTTAGAATGGCTACGATAGCAACTATGATGATAATGATATGCTTCAGTTTCATAATTTATTGTATTTCTTTTGTTTGTATAAGGTTGTAATCGTTAAAGGTTTTAAATAGCCTTCAATTTTAAATTAGTTAAAAGGTTATCTGTTTGCCAAGGTAATAATCAATTACTTTAGCTCTGAATAAAAGGTCGTATTTGGCTTGAATAAAATCAATTTCAGCTTTATTTCTATTGGTTTGTGCAGTGCTATAATCTAATGAATTTACTAAACCAACATTGTAACGTTGCTCAATAACATAGAAAGCATCTTTTTGGGCCTGAAAAGCATTTTGTGTAGAAGAATAACGGCTTTCTGCTGCTTTCACGTCGTAAACAGCTTGCGAAATTACTTTACTTAAATTATTTTTGGTCAGTTGCTCCTGTACCTGGGTATTTTGATAGTTGATTTTTGCCTTTCTAACGTTTGTTCTGGCTAGAAAACCATTAAAAATTGGAATTGAAAGATTTAATCCAACATATTGGTTAAAGTTGTCTTCAATCTGAGAACCAAATGCCTGCTTACCTAAAATAGTTACAAAATCAGGGGCTACAACAGATTCATTTGTACCTAATGTTCTTCCTATTTCTGAAAAACCATTAGGGGTAACTGCAAGCACTTTACTTCTTCCACTAGAGAAATTTGAGCCTAAACCACCACCGATTGAAAGGCGTGGATAATAAGATGATTTGGCAACACTTACACCCCTCAATGCAGCTTCAGTTCTTAAAGCCGCCAATTTAATATCAGGGAATGAAGTAACTGCACTTGCAAAAATAGTGTTGATATCATAACTGTTCTGTAATGAATAATTTTCGGCAATAGCTGGGGCTTGCACTTCAAACCTATTCTCTGGTTGCATTTCCATCAATTGATTTAAAGTTAAATAAGAAACCGATAATGTATTTTGAGCATTTGTGGTATTCAGTTCGGCTGTTGCTACTTGCGATTTTGCCTGAGAAATGTCTGCAAGCGTTTTGTTTCCGGCATCTAATAATGCTTGCTCTCTTTTTAAAGTCTGTTTGGCAACTTCTAGTTGTTGCTGTGAGGCGGCGAGTAAATCTTTATTGTATAAAATCTGCATATATGAGGTTACTACCTGCAAAATCAGATCGTTTTTTATTTTTTCTACATTGGTTTGATCAGCAGCAAGCAACAGTTTATTCTGTCTGATCTGATTAATTTTCTGGAAACCCTGAAAAAGATCGGCACTTGCACTTAAGCTACCATTAGCTGATGAAAATTGTTGTGATATAAACTGATTGGTTGATGGATCGATGCTACGGCCAAAGTTTTTATTATAGCTTGCCGCACCATTAAGTGTTGGCAAAAGCGCATTTTTTGATTGGCTGAGCGTTTCATTAGTTAAAGCAGCACTAATAGCTGCCTGTTTGATCTGTAAATTATTTTTAAGGGTATTATCTACTGCCTGCTGGATGGTTAAAACTTGCTGGGCATTGGCATTACTGGCAAAACCGAGGACTACAACAAAAGCAAAACCGGTAATTAACTTTTTCTTGGTAAACATCTTCATAATTTGTTTCAAATCTATATAAACAACTTTAATAATTTCAATCTGTACAGGCATTTAGTAACTTTGTTGCTAAAATGTACCTGATCAAATCACCGCTTCTGCTAAAATGGTATTATCCATCGCTATTATGGAATAAATCCCGCACCGAAAAAGTTATTTATTTGACCTTTGACGATGGACCTATACCCAATGTTACAGATTTTGTACTAAAAACTTTAAAAGCCTTCAATGCTAAAGCTACATTTTTTTGCATTGGCGATAATATTGTAAAACATCCCGACGTTTTTGAACGTGTAAAAACCGCCGGCCATGCCATCGGCAACCATACTTTTAACCACTTAAAAGGCTGGAAAACCGACGATGAAACCTATCTCCAAAACACATTAAAATGCCAGCAACTCACTCAATCGAACCTCTTCCGCCCACCTTACGGTAGAATTAAGAAAAGCCAGATCAAAAGTTTGGAATCGTTAGTTTTGCGTTCGCAGTCTACAGCGACAAACAACTCCCAACTCCCAGCGCCCAGCTCCCAGCTCAACATCGTAATGTGGGATGTGCTCAGCGGTGATTTCGACACCAATCTACCGCCCGAAAAGTGTTATAAAAACGTAATTAAACATACCGAAAATGGTTCTATAATTGTATTTCACGACAGTTTAAAAGCATTCGACCGTTTATCTTACACCCTGCCCAAGGTATTGGCTTATTTTACTGAAAAAGGTTTTAAGTTTTCATCGCTTTAGCGGTAAGCCAATGTTATGCCAAGGCTCTGGCGCCGTTTAAACCACTTAAGATCAAAACGTTAAGTTAATGACCATTAAATAACTGTTCAAAATCGCACAAAGCTGTTCGATAACGAACGGTTAAACACAATCACATCATGCTGCTTTTATTATTCTTTTTATTAACTGACAATGGCTCGGTTAATACCTTCCTAGAAGGCAATTTTTAGCTTGTATACCTTGCAATTTAGATCAATTCCAAATTACGTTATCGACTGGTTAAATTACATTTAAAGGTTGCATTTTGTTATTTTTGCTTTGGCCGTTAAAAACTGCGTTTTTACACTCGGAAACCACAAATTAAAATGTAATAACAGTATTCTTTCGATGGAAAGCACTTGTGCATTTTTATTGCACCTGCGCTCATCAATAAGGATAAAATAACTAAGATGAGTATTTATAACGATTATATCCAGGATATTGAAGACAGGAAAACCCAGGGTCTTCATCCTAAACCTATTGATGGAGCCGAATTATTAGGTGAAATCATCTCCCAAATCAAAAATGTAAATAATTTTAACAGAGCAGATGCTGTTAATTTTTTCATCTACAACACCTTGCCCGGTACCACTGCGGCAGCTGGTGTAAAAGCCGAGTTTTTAAAAGAAATTATTTTAGGCGGAACCATCGTGCCAGAAATCACACCTGATTTCGCTTTCGAATTATTATCGCACATGAAAGGCGGCCCTTCTATCAAAGTATTGTTAGATATCGCCCTTGCTGATAATGGTGATAAAGCACATAAAGCAGCGAACGTACTTAAAACACAGGTTTATTTGTACGATGCAGATACCGATCGTTTAAAAGAAGCATACAACAATGGCAATGAAATTGCCAAAGAAATACTGGAAAGCTACGCAAGGGCCGAATTCTTTACAGAATTACCTCCAATTGCTGAAGAAATTAAAGTAGTAACTTTCATTGCTGGTATTGGTGATATCTCTACGGATTTATTATCGCCAGGTAACCAGGCACACTCCCGTTCTGATCGTGAATTACATGGTAAATGTATGATCACACCTGAAGCTCAGGAACAAATAAAAGCTTTACAGGAACTACATCCCGATAAAAGCGTAATGCTCGTAGCCGAAAAAGGCACAATGGGCGTTGGTTCTTCTCGTATGTCGGGCGTAAACAATGTGGCCCTGTGGACAGGTAAAAAATCAAGTCCATATATTCCATTTGTAAACATTGCTCCTATTGTTGGTGGTACCAATGGTATTTCTCCTATTTTTTTAACAACGGTTGATGTAACTGGCGGTATCGGTATCGACCTTAAAAACTGGGTAAAGAAAACCGACGAAAACGGCAATGTGATTCGTAACGAAAACGATGAGCCAATTTTAGAGCAGGTTTACTCAATAGAAACAGGTACAGTACTTACCATCAATACCAGAACCAAAAAACTGTACAACGGCGAACAGGAATTAATTGATATTTCGAAAGCTCTAACACCACAAAAAGTTGAATTTATTAAAGCGGGTGGTTCTTACGCAATTGTATTTGGTAAAAAAATCCAAACATTTGCGGCCAAAACTTTAGGCATTGAAGCTCCGTTGGTTTTTGCCCCTGCTAAAGAAGTTTCAATAGAGGGCCAGGGTTTAACTGCTGTAGAAAAAATCTTCAACAGAAATGCAGTAGGCTTAACACAAGGTAAAGTTTTACATGCAGGTTCTGATGTGCGTGTTGAAGTAAACATTGTAGGTTCTCAGGATACAACAGGTTTAATGACCGCCCAGGAATTAGAGGCAATGGCGGCTACGGTAATCTCTCCGATTGTTGATGGAGCTTACCAATCAGGTTGTCATACTGCATCCGTTTGGGATAAAAAAGCACAGGCAAACATTCCTAAACTCATGAAGTTTATGAATGATTTTGGTGTAATTACTGCCCGTGATCCTAAAGGCGAATACCATTCTATGACGGATGTTATTCACAAGGTACTAAATGACATTACGATTGATGAGTGGGCCATTATCATTGGCGGCGATTCGCATACGCGTATGTCTAAAGGGGTAGCTTTCGGTGCCGATTCTGGTACGGTAGCTTTGGCACTGGCAACAGGCGAGGCTTCTATGCCAATTCCTGAATCGGTAAAAGTAACTTTCAAAGGCCAGATGAAAGAACACATGGATTTCCGTGATGTGGTTCATGCTACGCAATTGCAGATGTTGCAACAGTTTGATGGTGAAAATGTATTCCAGGGCCGCATTATTGAAGTACACATAGGTACTTTATTGGCCGATCAAGCCTTTACTTTTACAGATTGGACTGCAGAGATGAAAGCGAAAGCGTCTATCTGTATTTCGCAGGATGATACCCTGATCCAATCTTTAGAAATTGCTAAAAGCCGTATTCAAATCATGATAGACAAAGGTATGGACAACCATAACCAGGTTTTACAGGGTTTAATCAATAAAGCAAACAAAAGAATCGAAGAAATTAAAACTGGTATTAAACCCGCTTTAATGCCGGATAATAACGCTAAATATTATGCAGAAGTAGTTATTGATCTTGACCTCATCAACGAACCGATGATTGCTGATCCGGATGTGAATAATGCAGATGTTTCAAAACGTTATACGCACGATACCATCAGGGATTTAACTTATTACGGTGGCGATAAAAAAGTAGATCTTGGCTTCGTAGGTTCTTGTATGGTGCATAAAGACGACTTAAAAATTGTTTCTCAAATGTTGAGAAACGTTGAAACATTAACTGGTAGTGTTACCTTTAAAGCGCCGTTGGTTGTTGCTGCCCCTACTTATAATATAATTGATGAGCTGAAAGCAGAAGGCGACTGGGAATATTTACAAAAATACTCTGGATTTGAATTTAGCGATGCCTTACCAAAAAGCTCGGCACGTACAGAATATGAAAACATTATGTACCTGGAACGCCCGGGTTGTAACCTCTGCATGGGTAACCAGGAGAAAGCAGCCAAAGGCGATACGGTAATGGCTACTTCAACCCGTTTATTTCAGGGCCGTGTGGTAGAAGATAAAGATGGCAAAAAAGGCGAATCCTTACTGGCATCAACTCCGGTGGTTGTACTTTCTGCCATATTAGGTCGTATTCCAAATATTGAAGAATATAAAGTAGCAGTAGAAGGCATTAACTTAACCAAGTTTACCCCTATTTCTACAAAACAGTAATAAACAAATAAGCGTATTATTTGTTAACAATAAAAAGGCTATCTGGTAAACAGAATGGCCTTTTTGTTTTATGTAAAATTTGCATAGAATGTTTTTAAATAACATAATTTGACAATTCACAAAAACAAGTCTGTTAAAATTTGTTTAATTTAGGTAGTCCCATTATTGACAATAATTATAAAAAATAAAGTATGGCTTTTGATATAGACATGATCAAAAAGGTGTATGCAAACTTTGGTAGCCGTGTAGAAGCTGCCCGTAAAATAGTTGGCAGACCTTTAACATTATCTGAAAAAATATTATATGCACACCTTTGGGATGGAGATCCTAAAACGGCATTTAAACGTGGTTCTGACTATGTAGACTTTGCACCAGATCGCGTTGCGATGCAGGATGCAACTGCACAAATGGCTTTATTGCAATTTATGCAGGCGGGCAGGCCTCAAGTTGCCGTTCCATCTACCGTTCACTGCGATCACTTAATTACAGCTAAAGAAGGTGCTGCAATAGATTTACCTCATGCCAAAACCGAAAGCGCAGAAGTTTTTGATTTCTTATCATCCGTATCCAATAAATATGGTATCGGTTTCTGGAAACCAGGTGCCGGTATTATTCACCAGGTAGTTTTAGAAAATTATGCTTTCCCTGGTGGTATGATGATCGGAACCGACTCTCACACGGTTAATGCAGGTGGTTTAGGTATGGTTGCAATTGGTGTTGGCGGTGCCGATGCCTGCGATGTTATGGCTGGTTTACCCTGGGAACTTAAATTCCCTAAATTAATCGGTGTTAAGTTAACAGGAAAATTAAACGGCTGGACTGCCGCCAAAGATGTAATTCTTAAAGTTGCCGGTATCCTTACCGTAAAAGGTGGTACTGGGGCTATTGTAGAATATTTTGGTGATGGAGCTGTTAATTTAAGTTGTACTGGTAAAGGTACCATCTGTAACATGGGTGCCGAAATTGGTGCAACAACTTCTACTTTTGGTTATGATGAAAGCATGGAACGTTATTTACGTGCCACAGGTAGAAATGAAGTTGCTGATGAAGCAAATAAAATTGCGGCCTATTTAACAGGTGATGAAGAAGTTTATGCCAACCCTGAAAGCTATTTCGACCAGGTAATTGAAATTGACCTTGATACCCTTGAGCCTTATTTAAACGGTCCTTTTACACCGGATTTAGCTACTCCTGTTTCACAAATGAAAGTTGAGGCAGAGAAAAATGGCTGGCCTTTAAAAGTAGAATGGGGATTAATCGGTTCTTGTACCAATTCATCATACGAAGATTTATCAAGAGCGGCTTCTATCGCCAACCAGGCTATTGCAAAAGGATTGGTTACCAAATCAGCTTTCGGTATTAACCCTGGTTCTGAGCAGGTTCGTTATACCGCAGACCGTGATGGTTTCTTAAAAACTTTCGAAGATTTAGATGCCACAATTTTTACCAACGCCTGCGGACCATGTATTGGTATGTGGGACCGTACGGGTGCAGAAAAAGCAGAAAAAAATACAATCGTACACTCTTTTAACAGAAACTTTGCTAAACGTGCCGATGGTAACCCAAATACTTTCGCTTTTGTAGCTTCGCCAGAAATGGTTGCTGCAATTGCCATTTCAGGTGATTTAGGTTTCAATCCGTTAACAGATACCTTAACCAACGATAGAGGTGAGCAGGTTAAATTAGATCCGCCTACAGGGGATGAATTGCCGACTAAAGGATTTGCTGTAGATGATGCAGGTTTCCAGGCACCAGCAGCTGATGGATCAACCGTTCAGGTTTTGGTTTCTCCTACTTCTCACCGTTTACAATTATTAGATCCCTTTACCCCTTGGGAAGGTACAGACTTAAAAGGCTTGAAACTTTTAATTAAAGCCAAAGGGAAATGTACAACGGATCATATTTCTATGGCAGGTCCGTGGTTAAAATTCCGTGGTCACTTGGATAATATCTCCAACAATATGCTTATCGGTGCGGTTAACTACTTTAATGATAAAACCGATAACGTTAAAAATGAATTAACCGGAGAGTATGGTCCTGTACCAGCAACTCAACGCGATTATAAGGCAGCTGGTTTAGGCTCTATCGTAGTTGGTGATGAAAATTATGGTGAAGGTTCATCCCGTGAACACGCCGCTATGGAGCCCCGCCATTTGGGTGTTCGTGCCGTATTGGTGAAATCTTTTGCCCGTATCCACGAAACCAACCTAAAAAAGCAAGGTATGCTGGGTTTAACTTTCGCTGATAAAGATGATTACGATAAAATATTGGAAGATGATACCATCGATATTTTAGGTTTAACAGAATTTGCTCCAGATAAACCTTTAACATTGGTATTGCACCATGCTGATGGTACTGAAGAGCAGTTCGCGGTTAACCACAGTTATAATGCACAACAAATTGAGTGGTTTAAAGCTGGTGGTGCGTTAAATATTATCCGCGCAGAAGCCGCAGCTAAAGCAGCACTTTAATTAGTTAGGAGTCCGATTACTGAAGTCGGGATTCTAGCGTTTAAAATATCAATCCCGTTTTGTTAATTCAGAACGGGATTTTTTAATATCAAAAATGCCGTGATTGCGAAGAGAATGATGGTAATGTAAAGGTCTGTGGGGACACAGACCTTGGTGTTTAATAAAAACGATCGTCATTGCGAGTAGGAACGACGAAGCAATCTTTCATGATGACGATATTTACAGGAAAGATTGCTTCGTCGGCTGAAAAAGCCTTCTCGCAATGACGATTTATTTAGGAATATTCCGTAAAAAGGTCTGTGGGGACACAGACCTTGGTGGAGACACTACATCGTCCTCGTTTGTAACGAGGATGTATGAGTAAAGCGATTTTATCGCTCATAAAGGAATTATTTTCGCATTGCAAATGCGTACCTCAGAAATCCTCGTTACAAACGAGGACTATTTAAGTCTGTGGGGACACAGACCTTGGTGTTACTAAAACGATCGTCATTGCGAGGAGGAACGACGAAGCAATCTTTCATGATGGCGATATTTACAGGAAAGATTGCTTCGTCGGCTGAAAAAGCCTTCTCGCAATGACGATTTATTTAGGAATATCTTAATAAACTACATCGTCCTCGTTTGTAACGAGGATGTACGAGTAAAGCGATTTTATCGCTCATAAAGGAATTATTTTCGCATTGCAAATGCGTACCTCAGAAATCCTCGTTACAAACGAGGACTATTTAAGACGCAGTTATGTATGAAAGGTCTGTGGGGACACAGACCTTGGTATTAAGCGATATTTACAGGAAAGATTGCTTCGTCGGCTGGAAAAGCCTTCTTGCAATGACGATTTATTTAGGGCTTTCTTAATAAAGCCCATCTACAGGCTCAGCATAACACCTCTCCGTTATTCTATAATAATTATTTAAACTCATGACCGCAATTGTAGCAATGGTAGCATTTATTGCCTTTAAAAGGAGGATAAACCGCAACAAAGAATGAGATTAAAATAACCCACCAGCTAAATTTCTTTTTTGTTGCCATTCCATAACCAACATTGTCAGATCCGCAAACCTCGCAAAGAATCTTCTCTTCCTGCTGGTGCTGTGGTTCTTCACCATCATGAACAAGGGTGCTGTTATCTTCAGCCAAAAGCTGATTGATCTGATCTACATCATCTTCGAAAACAATTAATTTAATTCCTCCAATTGCCTGGTTATATAAAGGATAAATTGTAGAAACATTTTCATCTGCAAGGAAACATGAAAAACCACTATCTTCCAGTCTTGCCTTAACAATGTTGCCTTCTATGGGGTTATAAAAGGTTTTATAAACAACAGTTCTATCATTCATGATGTTAATTTAGATAAAAAAAGCTTTCGCAGATTTAAAATAAGAAACAAATGTGCTTAGCGCATAAGATTAGCTAATATAATAACTTTCATAATTAAATAGGGGATGCTGCGAAGCCACCGCTCTTAAATATGGCTTTGTTAAATCATCCTAAACCGATTTATAAAAAACTTAAGATGAGCAGTATATAGGATTGAAGAACATAGATGATCTACTTATTGCTTTAAAAATTCCTGCCACCAATAGCCAGAATCCTTAATGGTTCGCTGCTGGGTTTTAAAGTCGTTGTAAATTAACCCGAACCGGGCTGTAAATCCTTCAGCCCACTCAAAATTGTCCATTAATGTCCATGCCATATAACCAGTTACATTAACCCCTTCATTTTTAAGTTTTAAAAGCGCACTGAGGTAAAGTTTAAAATATTCAATCCGCTCAGGATCTTCTATTCTTCCATCGGTCAATTTATCGTGATAAGCAGCTCCGTTTTCTGTAATGATGATGTTTTTAACATTTGGGTAAGCCGAAAACTGTTTGATAATGTTATAAAAACTTTGGGCATTAATTTCCCATCCCATAGCAGTATGAGGCTTTTTCCTGCTTTTCGCTTTTACTTCCCAAGCCTGGATAACCGGAATAAAAGCATTGTATTTTATAGTTAATGGAAAATAATTTTGAAGTCCGATAAAATCAAAATCAAATTTCATCCTTTCCTGAAGCCGCCATGTTCCATATTCAATTTGAAATTTCTCCAATACATCCCAATCGGCAGTAGGAAAACCCATGCCCAAGGTAGGCTCTACAAATAAGCGGTTCATTAAACAGTCTACACGTTTTGCAGCCAGTATATCATTATCGCTTTGCGTATTTGGAATCACCTCCGAGCAGGAGAAAGTAGTACCAATATTGGCATTACTAACCTCAGCACGCAATATTTTTCCGCCATCGGCCTGTGCCAATGCGGTATGTAAAACAGCAGGAAAAAAATTACTTAAACCAGTTTTGCCAGGGGCATGTACACCCAGCATATACCCTAGTGAGGTATAGCCGAAAGGCTCATTCAGCACAATCCAGTTTTTTACCTTATCGCCGTATTCCAAGGCGCAAATGCTTACAAAAGCATTAAAAGCCGCATTAATGCTGAAGCTTGTCCAGCCACCCTCATCTTCCAAAGCCTGGGGTAAATCCCAATGATAAAGCGTAATATAAGGGGTAATGCCGTTTGTTAAACATTCATCGATAAGGTTGTGGTAAAAACGGATTCCTTCCTGGTTGATTTCTCCCCTACCTAAGGGCAAAATGCGCGACCAGGCGATTGAAAACCTAAAAACTTTAAAGCCTAAAAGTTTAACCAGGGCAACATCTTCGGCATAACGATGATAAAAATCGCAGGCGGGATCTAATTTATGGTTCTTTTTTATTTTACCATTTTTGGCGGTAAAGGTATCCCATATGGAAGGCCCTTTACCATATTGAGTTGCCGTACCCTCTATCTGTGCAGCAGCGGTGGCTATACCCCATAAAAAATCCTGACCAAAATTGCTTGCATTAACCATTGTTACAAATTAATTGCCATAAGTTGCAAGTTTAATATTAACAAATCATTAATAAAGTGCAGAAAAGACTTTTAGGCTACAAATAGGAAACTGAAATATATTTTTATTCGTGATTAGCCTTAATATTAATTTTCTTTTTGACACATTTTATTGAACAGACCCTATCATCACCCTAATCGTTTGACCTTTAACCTCAATCATTTGCCCTCTGACCCTAATCGTTTGACCTCTGACCCTAATCATTTGACCTCCGACCTCAATCGTTTGAGCTCTGACCCTAATCGTTTGACCTCTGCCCCCAATCGTTTGCCCTCTGACCCCAATCGTTTGCCCTCTGACCCCAATCGTTTGACCTCTGACCCCAATCGTTTGACCTTTGACCCTAATCGTTTGCCCTCTGACCCCAATCGTTTGCCCTCCGACCTCAATCGTTTGACCTTTGACCCTAATCGTTTGACCTCCGACTCTAATCGTTTGACCTCTGACCCCAATCGTTTGCCCTCTGACCCTAATCGTTTGACCTCTGACCCCAATCGTTTGCCCTCTGACCCTAATCGTTTGCCCTCTGACCCCAATCGTTTGACCTCTGACCCTAATCGTTTGACCTTTGATCCTAATCGTTTGACCTTTGACCCCAATCGTTTGCCCTCTGACCCCAATCGTTTGCCCTCTGACCCCAATCGTTTGCCCTCTGACCCCAATCGTTTGACCTAAAAGCTCCGACCCTTTACCTAAAAGCTCCTACTCACTACCTAAAAGCTCCGACTCGCTACCTAAAAGCTACTTATCTGCTATTGTTGGCTATGGTGCTTTAACTACAGTGGTATCTTGCGCCAGGATAGGAATCTTATAATTTCCGGTATCTACAGTTACCTTTGGCAATACTTTTTTGATGCCAGCCAGATCTGCTTTATTTATCCCAGTTTGATAGATATAGAGGTACTTTAGATTTTGAAGTTTTTTTAACTGATTAATTCCCCTGGCTGTAATTTTAGTACCTACCAAACTTAATGATTGCAACTGATCTAAATCTTTTAGGGCTACCAAACCAGCATCAGTTACCTGGGTATTGTTTAGGTTTAACCGGGTTAAGTTTTTACAATCTTTAATGGCTGCCAGTGTTTGATCGGTTACATACTTATTTTCGAGTTTAAGCCAAAGCAGCTGTTTATCTGCCGATTTAATAAGATCCAACACCTCTTTACCCATCGATTTTACATTGATAAAGTTTGCCGAAAGGTAATTTGTATTTTGTGAAACAGGAATTATGGTTACACCTGCATCAGTAAACTTTTTAAGTACTTTTTCATCAACAGGCGAAACTTCTTCCTCCGGGATATCGGTATTTTTTATTTCTTCATTTGCTGCTTCACCATTTTGCAACACTGCTAAAACAGGTTTGATTTCTTGTGTTTGAGGGAGGTTTTTAAATTTTTTCTTAAAATCAGCACCATTCTTTATCCACCATTTTAATAAAGCAATTTCATTAGCGGTAAGCTGTGGCTTTTCTTTAGGTGCCATATGGTCTTCATCATTTAATGGCAACAGAATTCGCTTAACCAGTTCACTTTCTTCAGCCTTACCTTTTACCAGGGCAGCCCCGTTTGCTCCTCCTTTTAAAATATAAACTTCTTCATCCAACCGGAGTTTTCCTTTTTGCTTTTCGCTGCCGTGGCAACTGTAACAACGGTTTCTAAAGAGGGGCTGAATTGCATTCTGGTAAACAAATGCTTCCTGCACATTTGGAATTGCAGGAATGGCCGCAGCTCCCTTTAAGCCACTTTCTTTTAGGGGTGCGGTTAAATAATCTGATCCATGGGTTAAAGATCCACCCATATGGCCTGTTATAGAAATCAGTACAGTAAGGATAACTGCAACTGCTCCCAATATCCCTTTAGCTTTAATTTTATTGTAAATGATCCAAAAAACAAGCGATAACGCGGCAACGCTAATGCCCATCCATTGGTGATTGCTAACCAAATTGACATCATAATCACCTCCATTTGCCAAAAGATACCCGGTTATGCAAGAAACAATGGCACTTAATGCGCCTAAAAGCAACATGATGGAAATTGCAGGCTTTAGATTTGCAAAGCTGGCTTTGAGCGACAGTACAATACAGATGCAAGCCAACAATAAAATGCCGATGGGAAGGTGAACAAAAACAGGATGAAAACGGCCAAAAAACTCAAGCATCTTTATTTATTGATATCTTTTTCTTAATAAATTCATCATATACACATTTATTGCCCATTGATCGGCAACAGGCTGGCGGGTGTAGGGTAAAGTTGGCATATAATCTGCCGGGCCAAATTCGGTTAGGATCGTCATCCGTTCTCCGTTTTTCTTTTTCCTGGCAATAACCTTGTCCCACCAGGCCAAATGCGCCTCTACTACTTTGGCCCATTCAGGTGCCCTTGGGTCGTTTACCTGCGGACCTTCGGGATGCCCTACCCTGGAATGGATATGATCTGTTTTTTCCAAAATAAAGTCGATGGTTTGCTTTTGATCAGCCAGTAAGCTTTCGTGCACATTGCACCAATGTGAAATATCGAGGGTGAACCTTATTTCAGGATTTTTTTCGGCAAAATGCTTTGCAACCGGGGCGGCAAACATCATCCGGCTCCGGTGCGTTTCATGATAAATTGGTATCCCTGATGATTTTCTTTTGGCTGTTACATAATCGATAATCCGTTTATTTTCTTCGTATGTGAAGAAATCTTTCCCCGAATGGCAATTGATGTAAAGTGGTTTCTGATAGGTATTGGCGCAAATGGCATCTATATTTTTTTTAAATGATGCCAGATGATCTGCAATATTTGCCTGTGAGCCGGCACATAAAAATCCTATCTCAAGTTTATATTTCTTTACGGCATCAAAAAGTTCTTTCACTGCTTTATCTTCTCCAGGCCACCACACCTCAATTCCTTCGTACCCCTCCTTTTTTGCGGCTGCACAAAATTCATCTCTTGTACCTTCAAAACCCCAATCGGTTTGCATAAATAAAAGTTCATACCCTACTTTAGTTTTTACCCTGCTAAGCGCATGTGGACTAACATCCTGTAGGGGTGCCAAATACGAAGCCACCGTTACAAGGGCGGTATTTTGTAAGAATTTTCTCCTGGTTTGAGACATGAATTAATGATTGAATGAGTTATTTTATTTATGATTGGATTATTGAATGGTGGTATTTCTATTCTAAACTTTGGACTCAAAACTTCTATCCTCCGACTAGAACCTACGCCACAACCTCCCTTATTACCTTACCTGCTACATCAGTTAACCTGAACGGCCGGCCCTGAAAAGGGTAAGTAAACTGTTCGTGGTCGAAACCCAACTGGTTTAATATCGTGGCCTGAACATCGAAAGCATCCACTTTACCGCTGATGGCACTGTAACCTATTTCGTCGGTTTCGCCATGGGTAAAGCCTTTTTTAACACCTCCGCCTGCCATCCAGATGGTAAATGCTTCTGTGTGGTGATCTCTGCCTTTAAATGGGTTTTGAATACCATTTCTATTTTCCATCATAGGTGTGCGGCCAAATTCACCACCCCAAACCACCAAAGTTTCTTCCAATAAACCACGTTGTTTCAAATCCATCAGTAAAGCAGTAATCGGCCTGTCGATGCTTCTGCATTTATTTTTTAAGCCAATGTTGAGCGAGTTATTCGAACTATCGCCATGCGCATCCCAACCCCAATCGAACAATTGAATGTACCGTACTCCTTTTTCTACCAGTTTACGGGCAAGCAACACATTGTTGGCAAAGCAAGCTTTACCAGGTTGTGTTCCATACATTTCATGAATGTAGGCGGGTTCATCATTAATATTCATCACTTCCGGGGCCGATATCTGCATGCGGTAAGCCATTTCGTACTGTGCTATCCGCGATAAAATTTCCGGGTCGTTATATTCATGATATTGTTGTTCATTCGCTTTGTTGATGGCCTCGATAGATGCTTTTCTTAAATCGCGGTTCATCCCATCAGGATCTTTGATAAAAAGTACCGGATCGCCCTCACTGCGGCATTGTACACCCTGGTATACTGAAGGTAAAAAACCGCTCCCCCAAACACTTTTGCCGGCATCAGGAAAACTTCCTCCACTGGTAAGCACTACATATCCGGGTAAATTCTGATTTTCTGATCCTAAACCATAAGTAACCCAGCTGCCCATACTTGGTCTGCCCAAACGTGGCGAACCGGTATGTACCAATAATTGAGCTGGTGCGTGGTTAAACTGATCGGTTTTTACCGCTTTTAAAAAAGTTACATCATCTACCATAGTAGAAAAGTGTGGCAGATTATCGCTTACCAAAGCACCAGACTGACCATGCTTGGCAAATACCGCCTGTGGACCCAGCATTTTTGGTACGCCAGTGATAAACGCAAATTTTTTGCCTGCCAGCAGTGATGGCGGACAGTCTTGCCCATCCATTTTCATCAGTTCGGGTTTAAAATCAAACAGCTCCAATTGAGACGGTGCGCCCGCCATATGTAAATAAATTACACTTTTGGCCTTACCAACCAAGGGTGGCGATTTTGGCAATAAAGGATGTGCCGGATCGTAAGCAATTTTAGTTTGTGGACTGGAAAAAAGATTGCCGCAGCCACCCAATAAAGATCCCATCGCTAAAGCACCCAGGCCCATTGCACTTTCCTTTAAAAAATGCCTCCGCGAATGAAGTTGCGCATTGGCCTCATGTGCTTCTTTAATTAACCGATGAGCGTTTAACTCGTCTCTTGTCATAATGAATCAGATTAATTTTTGGTAACCACTTCGTCCAGATTGAGCATTGCATTTGCCACTAAAACCATTGCTGCATCCTCTGGCTTGTATTTCTTTTGTTTATCGCCCATAAAAGCCGATACGTTAGCCGCATTCTTTTTAAACTCATCAAAAGCTTGGGCATATAAATCCTCAAATATTTTTAACCGGTTTTGAGGGATTACTTTATATAAAATGAGTTCATATCCCTTTGAAATTTTTGATTTGCTGCTGTTCCCGCCAACCTTATCCATACGTGCTGCCAGTTTTCTGGCCAGATCGATGTAAACACTATCATTTAAGGTAACAAGGGCTTGCAAAGGGGTGTTGGTACGGATTCGCCGCGGACTGCAAACTACCCGCGATGCCCCATCGAAAGCAATAGCTGATGGATATGGGGCCGTTCTTTTCCAATAAGTATAAATACCCCTGCGGTACTGTTCTTCGCCACCACTGGTAATCCATTTGGCACCACTATAAGGCGAAAACCAAATTCCTTCGGGCTGCCAGGGCATTACTGGCGGGCCATACATTTTGTTGCTCAGTACCCCGCAAACAGCCAAACTTTGGTCTCTTATCTGCTCAGCACTAAGCCTGATGCGCGAGCCACGGGCATAAAACTTGTTAAAAAGGTCTTTTTCTTTTAATTCTTCCGATACCTTACTGTCTTGCCTGTAAGTGGCCATCATCACCAGCTCTTTCAACATTTTTTTAACGCTCCAGTTGTATTTGTGCATAAACTGGTAAGCCATAAAATCCAACAGCTCCTGGTGGGTTGGTGCCATGCCCTGCGTACCCATATCTTCGAGGGTTTCTACCAAACCTGCTCCATATAACTGCTCCCACAAGCGGTTAACCATTGTTCTTGATACCAGCGGATTTCTTTTATCGGTAAGCCACATTGCAAGGCCCATGCGGTTATCAGGTGCATTTTTGGGCATAGCAAAAGCAAGAGAATTTGGCACCCCAACTTTTACCTCCTTACCCTTTGATGTCCACGCACCACGCTCAAACACATAGTTTTTGCGTTGCATGCTCAAAGGATTTTCGACCATTATTGGTGTAGTAGGCACCTTGGCATTCATTAAATCAGTAAACGTTTTCTTTTTGGCTGCGTATTCTGGCTTACCCTTGCCAGGAAATTGCTTTGTAAAATAAAACCAGTCGAAATACACCATAAACTGATCAGGATTTTTTACCGAGGCATTTGTATAGTTTAAGTATACGTCCTTCAAGCCGCTCTGTTTAGGAAAATCAATCGCTACATTTTCATAACCCTGTGTTTGAGCAAGTTTCCACGATTTAATAACCGGTCCGTTTGCCGAACCAAGGTGCAAACTCATTGTGCCGTTTGGCTGGTTACAGTTGTAACGCAGAATCAGTTGATCTATATCCTGAAGGTTTACTGATTTTAACCTGGCCGATGAACTATTTTTAAAATATAACGCAATGTTATTGTTGCCAATTACCGAATTAACCAATTGATCAGCCGTGGTTGAATTTATTGTAGGCTCACCTGTTTTTAAAAACAAACTCATTTGATCTGCTCTTTCTTTACCTGCAACAGCTTTAACCCAGCTTGTTAAAGTATTTAACTCGTTTTTTAAGCTATCGTTAAAATTCCTGAATAAAGGATATTCGGCCTGCACATCTTCATCCCTTGTATTGTTAAAATACGACATGAATTTATAATACTCATCATGCTTAAAAGGATCGTATGGATGGCTATGGCACTGTACGCAAGAAAACGTTGTACTCATCAGCCCTTCCCAGGTTGCGTTAACGCGATCCAACACTGCCGATGTTCTAAATTCTTCGTTGTTTGTACCACCTTCATCATTGGTGGGCGTGTTCCGGCTAAAAGCGGTAGCAATATATTGAGCATCGGTTGGATTGGGGAATAAATCGCCAGCAATCTGATCGGTGATAAACTGATCATATGGCATATCCCGGTTAAAGGCTTTAATCACCCAATCGCGGTAGCTCCAGATGTTTCTGTTAGGGTCGCTCTCATAACCTTTTGTATCGGCATACCGGGCAATATCCAGCCACATAGAAGCCCAACGCTCGCCAAATTTTGGCGATGCCAGCAAACTATCTACCAATATACTGTATGCCTGAGGTTCGTTTTCGCTATTGAGGTAAAATTTCGCCAGTTTTTCTGAAGGGTAAGTACCAATCAGATCCAAACTCGCTCTTCTTAATAAAGTTGCCCGATCGGCTGTTTTGGAAGGTTCGAACTTGTTTTCTTTGAGTTTTGCAAAAATAAATTTATCCAGGTCATTGCGCACCCAGTCATTATCTACATCAGGCACATTAGTAGGTTTAACACTTACGTAGGCCCAATGCTGCCCCCATTTTGCGCCCTGGTTTATCCAGCTGCTTAACACATCAATCTCCTCACCATTTAAGGCAGGGTGTTTATAAGGCATCCTTTCTTCGGGATCGTTGGATTTTAAGCGTTTTATAAATTCGCTGGCTTCTGCATTACCGGGAATAATTGCCGGCTTACCACTTTTGGTATTGGCAAGTGCTTCTTCTCTAAACAGCACGCTAAAACCACCTTGCTGTTTAACGCCACCATGGCACGAAATGCATTTTTTATTTAAAATAGGTTTAACCTGGGTGTTAAAATCAACCTCTTTCTCAGAAGAAAAAAGCGAAAAGGCAATTAAAGCAGTCGCAATTAGCAGAAAGCCAGAGGCAAACAACATTTTCTTTTTCAACAACATTTTGGTTAGTATAAATTAAACTAATGTTTAGCAACTTAACATCTATACACAATGTTAAACAATACTAAACAATAATCAAAGTAACAAATTGCGTTAATTGGCTAAATAGCCCCTTTGTTAACCCTCGCTTAAACCAAAGATGAAGAAAAAAAATTTAGTTAAGAATGCATTAATTTGCCCAAAAGATGGATTATATTACTTTAAGCTTTTTAAAATCGATAACTCGTTCAACAGCACAGCACCTGACTAAACCATTATCCAACAGGAAACGCTAATCAAGCGATAAACCGATTTCTTTTAACAAGATTGCGGCATTGAACGTTTTGCAAGGGCCTTGTTTTAATTGGTAATCAAATCTCATTTCGCCGGCTGTAATCTGGATATCGAAATGGAAATTACGCACCGTTTCAGGATGGTCTAAAATAAGATCGGCCAATTGCAGATCGTGTGTGGCAAAAAGTGCCGGTGTTTTTTCGGCAATTAACTTTTGCACAAAAACCTTTGAGCCCAGGTATTTATCCCTGCTGTTGGTACCCCGAAGCATCTCGTCGATCAATACAAAAGTATCTTTATCTTTAACCACATTATCAAGGATCATTTTAAGGCGGTTTAACTCGGCTTTAAATGTAGATGTACTTTCATTCAGCGAATCTTTAATCCGCATGTAAGTGTTAATCGAAAATACCGATAACTGCATGGCATTTGCGCAAACCGGTGCACCTGCATAAGCCAACACCATATTAATACCCAACGTACGCAAAAAGGTACTTTTCCCTGCCATATTCGATCCGGTTACAATATCAACAGTAGGTTTTGCTTCGAGGTTAAAATCATTGCTCACCCTTAATTGTTCATCAATTAACGGATGTCCGATTTGAGTACCATTTAATGCAAATTGATCGGTAAGCACAGGAAAAACCCAGTTGGGCTGGTTATAAGCCGTTGTGGCCAGTGATATTATTTCTTCAAAATTGCCCAAATGGTCAAGCGCTTTAATTACCTCTTTTGATGACGATTTGTACCAGATATCCAAGCTGATACAGCACCTTAAATCCCATAATAAAAGTGCATTCAAAATTCCGCCAACGATCATATTTAGGCGGGCATCAAAATTCTTGATAATTTTAGATAGTGCTTTAATCTCTTTACTGGCAGGAATTTTCGAATCCAGTAAACTCAGCGTATAGCTACTTTTCCAGTCTTGATTTTCTGTCCACAAAATAGCCGTGGCATAACCGTTAAGCAGGCTTGAGCTTCCTCCGAAGCTATAAAAAACTTTATTGATCTTCGCTCCCCATAAAACATTCCACCCGGCATGAATGATACAGAGCAATATCAGTATTTTCCAGAAAACACTACTCACTAATAGCGCAGCCAAAACAAGGGCAATAATGATATAAGGCACAAATTTAACGTACAACCTTAAAATTTTACTGCCAACAAACTCCAGTTGCGCACCAAGCTGGTGCTTCAATTGTGTTTTAATCAGTTCTATCCTTTCAGGATCGTAGCCATGCAGGTTTGCTCGGAAACTAAAAGTATCGGCTATTTTAGCCACCATTTCTCTTACTGCTTCCTGCCGCTGAATGATGTTATTTTTTACCGGTTTTTCTGCAAAGCTTTTGGCCAGCAGGTCGTTTCCACTTTTGGTACTGCAACGGTTTACCAGCGCAAAGAGCGATGCGCTTCCGAAAATATCAAGATCAGAACTATAGGGATGAAGTTCTGATTGGAAGTTTTTACCAGCATCGTAACCGTTTTCGGTTCCGTTTAAAATATTTGATTCATTTTCATACACCCACAAAAGCTGCTTTTTATAATCATTTTCACGATCGAGAATGCTTTGCCTGCGCACAACCAATGCAAAAATGATTACCGGCACCAGTAAGCCAATTTGTATTAATGTGCGTAATTCATCATCTGCAGATTGAACTAAAAAGATAAACAGTATAATCTCTGCTACAAACAAACCGATACGGATAAAAGAAAGCTGATCGATCAGTTTTTTTGTTTGATCAATATCTGCTATTACCTGCTTAATATTCTGATCGTAACCGGCTATTATTTCTGTTTGCTGTTTTAACATGACTGGATTAATAAATATACTTTCGGAGGTTTCAGATCGATAAATTATACTATTTGTTACAATTTTATCTAAGTTTGAATCTCGAAAATTCTAAAGATAGGGAAATATTAAATGAAGATTACGCTGATCGCCATTGGCAAAACAGAAGATAAGTATTTGATTGAAGGAATTGATAAATACATTAACCGCCTAAAACATTACATTAACTTCAGCTTTTTGGCTTTGCCGGATGTAAAAAACGTTAAAAATCTTAGCGAAGCACAGCAAAAAACCAAAGAAGCCGAATTGTTGCACAAACAAATTAATAATGGCGATGTTGTTATTTTATTGGATGAAAAAGGAAAAAAGTACTCATCAGTGGCGTTCTCCAACTATTTAAATAAACAGATGATCGGTAGTGTTCAGCATTTAATTTTTATTATAGGCGGTCCGTACGGTTTTGAAGAAAGCATTTACAAAAGGGCAAATGGTTTAATTTCTTTATCTGATATGACCTTTTCGCACCAAATGATCAGGTTATTTTTTGTGGAGCAGCTTTACCGGGGCTTTAGTATTTTAAAGGGAGAACCTTACCACCACGCTTAACACTAAAAATTACCTGGTTGGCCCGAAAAGCAAATAGCGGTGTGGAAATGGCGAACGAAAATCATCATTAAACAAAAAAAGATGTTACTAGATAAATATAAACGGGAATACAGATATAAGAGCAATCAAAACGGCAACAATAAATACCTATGGATCAGCATTATTGCTTCTTTGGTAATTGTAGCCTTGCTTTATTATTTCTTCGATTAAATTCCACAAAAAAACACCAGACGAATGGCCTGGTGTTCTGTAAAACAATTAAATAAAGCTTAAACGCCTTTTTTACTTGTCATGCTTGCTTTTTTAGCTGGCGCCGAAGTTTTGGTAGTTGCTTTAGCACTTGCTGATGATTTGGTTCCTGAAGCTTTTTGTTTCTTATCTGAAGCTGCTTTTTCTTCTGATAATTTAACTTCAGCTGGTGTACCTGGTGTTTCAGGAGTTTCTTCCGTAAACAATGGCAAATCTTTTAATAAGTTATACCAGGTAATGATTTTCTTCATATCCGAAGCGTAAACTTTCTCCTGATCGTGGCCTGGTGCTACTTCAAGGAAATAAGCACGTAAATCGCCTTTTAAATCAGGAGTAGCTCCTTTGGCAGAAATTTTGGCGAAAATATCTGCCAGTTTAATTTCTTCATCTTCACCATATACCGTAATATCTTCCAACGAAGCCAGTTTAGTATTTGTGATATTGGCTACAATTTTAGTTTTCTGAGCATCTAAACCCTCTAAAATGTAACCCACTTTATTTTGTCCAACCAGTTTAAACAAACCCGGTCTGCCAGATACGGCAACAATTCCTCTTAAATTCATATTTTTTTGAGATATGAGATTTGAGATATAAGAAATGAGAAATCACTCAGATCAAATAACTAAAACTCTTTGTTCAATTATTAAATGAGATAGGAGCACCAATTTAGAGAATCAAGTCTCAAATCTAATGTCTCAAATCTAGTATCTATTTCTAGTCTTCTAAAACTTCGATGTTTAAAATTTTATCACCTTGGCGGATATCATCTACAAGATCAACATTCTCCACAACTTTACCAAAACAAGTATGGTTACGGTCTAAGTGAGCAGTATTGGTTCTGCTATGGCAGATAAAAAACTGTGAACCACCAGTGTTGCGGCCAGCATGTGCCATAGATAATACACCACGATCGTGATATTGATTTTCGCCATCAAGTTCGCAATCAATTTTGTAACCTGGGCCACCAGTACCTGCCAAATGTGCTTTAGCCGGGTCTTTTGAATTAGGGCATCCACCCTGAACCATAAAGTTAGGAATTACACGGTGAAAAGTTACCCCATCATAAAAGCCTTCTTTAGCTAATTTTTTAAAGTTTGCAACGGCTTTTGGCGCATCATTTTCGTAGAATTCTACAGTTAATTCGCCTTTTTCTGTTTTTATTATTGCTTTACTCATATTAATATCAGTACTAATTTTAAATTTAATCCGACTAAAAAACAATCGCATTTTTTTAGTAGAGGGCAAAAATAACAAAATTGTATAACTTATAACATCATTAAATTTTTCTATCCAGTTTAAATGCGGTATTTTAGTGTTTTAAGTCTATCGATTTGACAAAGAAATATTATATACTCTTTATTTGCCTGCTTTGCTCATTAGGGTTAAGGGCTTCTTCACTGTTAATTTATATGGATGAAGACCAAAAAAACCACCTTAAAGCATATGGTATTGCATACTGGACAATCAGTAAACAGCTGGAAGTTGACTGGCTCCTAAATTACCGCGGCGGAAGCTTTCTAATTAAGTATAATAAAACGGTTGAGGATGAGCTTAAAATCCGCGGGGTTTCTTACGAAGTACTGGCTGATGGAAAGGTAACCAATCTTTTAAACGAAATCAGTGATCCGTCGGTAAACATGGAAATGGTTAAATTGGAGAAAACACCAAAAATTGCAGTGTACTCGCCAAAAAGTAAACTCCCCTGGGATGATGCCGTTACGCTGGTGTTAACTTATGCAGAAATTCCGTATGAGGTAATTTATGATGACGATATTCTTCAGGATAAACTGAGCAAATATGATTGGCTGCACCTGCACCATGAAGATTTTACCGGGCAATATGGTCGATTCTGGGCCAATTTCAGGTATGCCACCTGGTATCAGGAAGATGTTAAAAATCAGGAAACCCTTGCCAAGCGCATGGGTTATAAAAAAGTTTCAGAAATGAAACTTGCCGTAGCCAAACACATTAAAGAGTACTGTGCTGGTGGAGGCTTTCTGTTTGCCATGTGCTCTGGTACGGATAGTTTTGATATTGCGCTGGCCGCAGATGGGGTGGATATTTGTGCGCAAATGTTTGATGGCGATGCAGCAGATCCTAATGCACAGGCCAAATTGGATTTTAATAAAACATTGGCATTTCAGAATTTTAAGCTGGATAACAACCCTATGAATTACGAATTTTCGGACATTGATGCCACGCAAACCCGAACTTTAAACCAAAGCAATGATTATTTTACCCTTTTCGATTTCTCGGCCAAGTGGGATCTTGTTCCTACCATGCTTACGCAAGATCACGATAAAGTGATTAAAGGTTTTATGGGCCAAACCACTGCCTTTAGAAAAAGCCTCGTTAAAACAAGCGTTACGGTATTGGGCGAAAATAAAGGAGCTGCTGAAGTACGTTATTTACATGGCGAAATTGGTAAAGGACAGTTTACTTTTTATGGTGGTCACGATCCGGAAGATTATCAGCATGCTGTTGGCGACCCTCCAACTGATTTAAATTTGCACCCAAATTCGCCAGGTTACCGCTTAATTTTAAACAATGTGCTTTTTCCTGCGGCCAAAAAGAAACCGCAAAAAACTTAATCTGCTTCTTCAATCTTTGGCATAATTATACAAAACTTATCAAAACTGCCTGTATAATGCGGTACATTCCTATTATGTATACACAAAGTTAGCGTGTTGGGTATTTCATTTTTGTAGCGTATATATACCTAATGTAGATAAAAAATATGCTGTAAATCAATAGCTTACCCGCTAAACTGTAACAGACTTGATACTTTGGCACAGCTTTTGGAATTGAGGCTTGTAATTAACAACAGGATAAACCTGATTTTTTAAACAAGATTCTTCTAAAAGAAAAATATTATGAAAAAGTTATTATTAAGCGCTTCAGTTTTATTATTAGCAACAGGTGCATTTGCACAAACAAAAATGACCGGAGAAACTTCCCGTTTCGGAATTAAAGCTGGTGTAAACCTTTCGAAATTCCACGCTGGTGGTGATGATGCCGCAGCAAATAATTTTAACGACAATGCAAAAAACAATGTTGGTTTTAACGTTACTGCATTTGGTGATTTCGGTGTAGGAAACAATTTCTTCATCCAACCGGGTGTTTCATTACAAAACAAAGGTAATAAATTTGAATCTGTGCTTACCAATACGGCTTTGGGCAATACAATTACTACCACTAGTTCCGTAAAAACAAATTTAATGACTATTGAAGTACCGGTTAACGCTGTGTTTAGAATCCCTACAGGTGATGCTGGTGCCGTTCAAATCAGTGCTGGTCCTTATATAGGTTTCAACATTTCTGGTAAAGATAAAGGCGAAACGGTTACTACAACAGTAAATAACGCTAACAATAACAGTTCTACTGTTACCACATCTAACGATAGAGACTTATCATTCGGTAGTGCAAGTGATAAAAACTATAACAGTACCGAATTTGGTGCAAACTTTGGTTTAGCTTACCGTACAAACTCAGGATTTTTAGTTGGTGCAAACTATGGTTTAGGTTTAACAGATTTAACACCTAAAGACAGACAGGCTAATTCAAATAAATTAACTAACCGTGTATTGGGTTTCTCAGTTGGTTATTCTTTCTAAGATAAAAGCCTTTAAAATTAAAAGCCGTGCTGATATATCATCAGCACGGCTTTTTTTTATATGCAATCAGGCAAATAAGAACCGCATTGGCATAAACACGAGAACAATCTACTATGGTTGCTTTGATACATGCTTCACAAGCTTTGCAATAATTTCGCGATAGCAAATGCAAGCGCTCTCCGTAAAAAAGATAAAGAATTTATTAAATCAAGCCTGGTTTTAATCGTAAAAGTTCCAGCTTACACCAAACTTTAATAAGGCATCTTGCATAGGGTACCTGTTTACAGTGTAATAACCATTTTGGAAAAGGCCTTGATTGATAAAATCGTATTTAACAAAAAGGTTTGCACGTTTTAAATTGGCTTTAAAAAACACATCTACAATCGGCTTAGAAACAAAAGTTACCGGATTGGTTTCATCTATATAAAACTGTGAGGTTGCTGGCGAATACAAATAATTTGCATATTCGGTATTGTACCTTACATCGATACCTACATTGGCTTTTAATACTTTAAAAAAGGTATTGTCGAAATAAATACTGTTATAGGTATAAAATTCGGGTGTTCTTAAAATTGCATTTTTATCGGTTTTTTGATAGGCTAAATAATTTTCCATTACAAACCTGCCAAACTTCCATTTTTTGGAAACATCAAACCTGATCAGGCTGATATCAGCTGTTTCCTGTTTTGGCAGAATGGCTGTTGTACCATTGCTGTGATCTGCTGCAAAATACAGGTAATTACTGGTTAGGAAATATTTAGCTCCTGCATTAAAACCATATTTATCATTGATGTAATTAAAAGATAGATTGGCGATTTTAGTGTTATTAAAATCAGTATTGCTCCATTGGTAATGGTTGCCATGGTAGTAATCGAAAATTCTGGCTGGTGTTTGGTTTTGTACATAGGCACCTAATTCTATCCTTCCGATGGTTTTTCCTAACAGGATTTTACTTTTGGCTTCGTACAGATAATCACCTGCATTTTCACCCTGCAAAATTTGCTGTATATCTAAGTTAATATCGATATTATTCGAAAACCTGTATCCTGCGGCACCTAAAATGGTAATATTTTGATAACCAAATCTGCTTTGCTCATAATACTTACCATCTTGTTTAATTCCTAAAAACTCGTGTTTGTAATAATCATGGCGGATGCCGGCATCAACCTTTAGCTCATTTTTAATGAGTGATGAATTTTTTGGACGTAAAAAGAAACTGTATATAAATTCATTCTTAAAGTGCTGCACATGGGTAGAATCATTTGTGAAAGTTGTGCTGTTTATGCCGGGAGGTAAAACATTGTTCGGATCGGTACCATTTTTATAAAAATCGTAACTTTCGTTATTGTACTCAAAAGTATAAGTAACCTTATTGGTTGGCAAAACAGCATTATTTGCATTGGCAGAAGTATCAATCCGCCCTACATAATAGGTTTGTTTTAAAAACACGGTATTCTTTTTGTACATGTTGCGCGCATCTGATAAGTTGATGGCTTCGGCATCTCTGCTGATCTTGTTGTAACCTGGATCAAAAATATTTTGAGCAACCACTGAACCGTTTTCATAACCACGCATGGTATTAAAAATGGCTGATGCCCACATATTATAACGTTTACTTGGCGATTGGTACCATGAAAATACCGCCACATTTAAATTATCACCACGTTGCCTTGCATAAAACCCTTTCGAATCTCCACGGTTAAAATTTACGCCAACATTCCAGTTTTTCTTGATGTTCTGTGTATGAATTGCCCTAAAAAGCTGCTCTGTTTTGCCGCCACTCACAAAATACAAACTCGTAAAAGGGGTTCTGGCCTGGTAATAAATAATATCTTCTGGTGTTAACGCGTAATAGTCGAACGAATGGAAACCTGCATCAAACCCGATTCTTTTACTGGGCTCAAACAATAATGGCCGGGCTGCCAAACCCATGTTACCAGTACTTATGGTGGGGTGCATGGGTTGTAAAAGCGGACTGTAATTCTGGATATTGGTAGTAGTGGTATCTAAAGGCAATAGTACAATGCTATCTTTACTTAGCGATAGTTTGGTAAAACGGATGTATTTTGCAGTAAAAACAACTGAATCTTTTCCGCCATCCAATTTTTTCCTAACCGAATCGAGTTCTTTATTTGTACCAACATTGGTTTTTAAATCCTGAGCAAAAGCCTTGTTGATGCCCAATAGCACAAACAGTAAAAAACAGATCTGAACAACTTTACGCATCTTAAAGTTCGGCAATTAAGCGGGTTAAAATTTCTGTCATTTTTGGTTCGGCCTTGGCCGCAGCAGCTAAAATTTCATCTAAATCAAAGGGTTGCAAATCTTCAGGAAAACCTTCATCAGTTAAAACAGAAATGGCAAAAACTGGTAAACCTGCGTGGTTGGCCACAATTACTTCTGGTACGGTACTCATCCCCACAGCATCGGCACCAATTAAGCGCAGGTATTTGTATTCTGCCTTGGTTTCTAAATTCGGCCCCGTAACGGCAACGTATACACCTTTATGGCATTTAATATCAACTTCTTTCGCAATGTTTAAAGCCTTTGCAATAATATCGCGTTTGTAAGGTTGGCTCATATCCGGAAAACGTGGACCAAGGTCACTTTCGATAATACCGCGCAAAGGGTTATCAGGCTGCAGGTTGATGTGATCTTCAATAATCATTAAATCGCCTTTTCTAAATTCGGGGTTTAATGATCCTGCTGCGTTAGAAACAATCAGGTTTTCGATGCCCAATCCTTTCATTACCCGAACAGGGAACGTAATTTGCTGCATGCTGTAACCCTCATAATAATGCAAACGCCCCTGCATGGCAATAATTTTTTTACCGTTTAACGTTCCAAAAATTAATTTACCACTATGAAATTCTAATGTTGAAATAGGAAAGTTGGGAATATTAGAATACATCAACTGATGTTCAACTTCGATTTCTTTCACAAGGCCTCCTAAGCCTGTTCCTAAAATAATGCCTATTTCGGGCTTAAAGTTCTCTGTTTTACGTTTTATATATTCAACGGTTTCTTCTATTGCTCTTAACATAGTTTAAAATGAGTTCGTCAAAGGTAATCTTATCTTCTTCAAATAATTCAACCTCGATGGGTAAATAATATACAGGTAAATTTACCAGTAAATCTTCAAATCCGGTAGCTCTTAAACGTTTGCTATCCTTTTCTGTTGTGATGATGATTTTTTCTTTTTTATTTCCGGCCAAAAATGCACTTTTAAATTTGCTGATATCTGCTTCTTTAAAGGCATAATGATCAGGAAATTCTTCGTGTTTAATGGTTTTGGAATATTTACCCAGTTCTTCGATCAATGGTTCTGGATTGGCAATACCTGTTAATAGAAAAATTTCGTAATCTTTTATCGATTCGAGTACGCGGCTTTCTTTATTGTATAAATGAACAAGGTGGCCATATTTTAAATAGGAGTGCAATACCGGCTGATTTGCATCGGGTTGCAGTTCGTTTATTGAAGCTTGTTGCGCTACATGTAACAAGGGCACTGGCGATTTAGTGACTAATAGCACATCGGCTCTTTTACGTGACGAGAAAACATCTCTTAAATTACCTGCTGGCAAGAGGAACTGCAGAGTGCCCAATTTTCTAAATTCGAAAAGCAAAATATTAAAACCCGCCCTTACTGCACGGTGCTGAAAGGCATCATCAAGGATAATTAAATCATGGTTTTCTTTGAGCTGATTAATTCCATTTACGCGGTCTTCGCAAACAGCAACGGTTACCTTTGCAAATTTCTGATGGTATTGTAACGGTTCATCTCCAATGGTTTCGGCAGTTGCATTGTCATCAGCAAGGATAAATCCTTTTGTTTTGCGACCGTAGCCTCTACTTAATATCGCTATTTTATAATCGGCCAGTAACCTCACCAGATATTCGGTTGTTGGTGTTTTGCCCGATCCGCCTACAGCCAGATTGCCTACGCAGATTACGGGTAAATCGAATTTTACAGACCTGATTAAGCCCCAATCGTATAATTTTTTGCGGAGTGTAACGGCCATTCCATAAATTAATGAAAAAGGAAGCAGTAAAAGGCGTAGATAGTTAAGTAGCATATCGTGGTTTCAAAAATACTGATTATTTAAAAAAGAAAGGCATCAGCCTATAGAGCAACCCTTAAGCGCAGGAAATGGTTTGGTGGAGAGGGAAATAGGGAGTTTTTAGTTGGGAGTTGTGTACCTTGCCTTCAATTAAGCAATTGAAACAATTTACCAAATCCACTTAAAATTGCTCCAATATATCTTGATCTGATTTATAGGTTTCGACAATCACCTTTGGAATGGAAAGGTTATGTTTTTGATAAAGGGATGCCCAAAGTTCGGCATTGTTCTTTTTTGGGTATTGATAAAAATCCTGTCTGAGTTTAAAGGTGGAGAAATTATTACTGTTTTTCTGTTCAGGTTCTATATCATCAAGAAAAAGCAGTTCCATTTCTGCCGAGGGCTCCCCTTCCGAGAATAATCCGGCTACTACATTACACTTTAAGTAGGTAGCATTAAGGTGCGATAATCCATTTTCAATCGTGTAATCCTGTTTATTGATCCAGATCATACTTTTGTTAATCGTGGCAATATTACTCTCCATCCCTTTAATCAGGTGTTTATCAACCGTGATGTAAATCCACCCGCTTTTCCTTTTATACAATACGTTTCTTGCCCTGTTAAAATAGATTTTATAACATTTTGTTCCTTCGTAATCTACCTGTCCTTCTATTTCATAATCGTTATCCTCGCTGAGCATATTATCATTAAGGTTAGTTACAAAGTAAGATTTGAGCTCCATTCTTAAATCTACCGCATAATTAATTTTTACAGTTTTAGATTTTCTTAAATCTTTAAGCCTTCTAATTCCTTCAAGCTGTAATTTGATATCGTTTTTGTATTCGTCGGTATGCAGATTAAGTACGCCTTCGGCAAAGGTGTTATATTTGCCATCTTTAACTAAATATTGCCTGCAAAGGATCTTTTTACTCACCACGCCTGTATCTGCAAGGTGCGCCATTGCATTCTTTACGAGTGTAGTAACGAAATTGGAAGAATAAATCTGCACATCATTTAGCGTAACGTATTTATCCTTTAATTTTATGGTAAGGTCATCAGTTTGACTATCATCAACCTTAACCGAACGGCTTTCGTAACCAACCGAACTAAAAGAAAGCGACTGCCCTTTATTTAGCGAATCTACTTTGATACTGAATTGACCTTCTTCATCACTCAATGCAATCAATTTTCCTTTATTATAAATGGATACAGACGCAATGCCTTTATTTACATGATTAATTACATGCCCTTTAATTATTTTTTGTGCCCATGCTGCATGCAAAAAAAATAAACAGCAGAATAAGAAGGGTAAAATAATTTTTGAACGGTAAGGCATAGGTTTGAGGCGTTATTTAGGGAATTACTTGGTTATCTGTGGTGAATTTACTTATTCTAAATAAATAACCAAAATGCAGCATAAATTTTCGGTAATGGTTTACCGTTATCATCGTAAATTGATTTAGCAATTGACCGATTATGAGCTAACCTATAACAATTCAATGAACAGTTATTTTAATTTTTTTATTATCATTGTTGTCTACCAAAAAAACAATTTAATGTCTCCAAATAAAAGATTAGTAATAGGCCAGGGCCAGATTAGCGGATATATCTCTATTTTTTTAGCTGTGCTGGCGTTATTGGGCATCCTTTGCTTCCATTATCCAGAGAAGTTAACCACTCCCGAATTCCGCGAAATATACACTAAAGATAGTATGGAAGCTTTAATGCTTGGCGGTGTTATTGGCTGTTTCTTTTTTTCGCTGTTAAGTTTAATTCTCAGTAAAAAAGTAAAATGGGCATGGCCTGGTTTTGCTTTAGGTGCACTGGCTGTTGTACTTGGTGCATTAAGTGTAGAAGGTAGAGATGTGGCTAAATCCAGCTGGCATTTCGGTTTAGACTGGATGATTTTAGATTTACTTTTAATGGTTGCCATATTTGTTCCGCTTGAGCTGTTTTTCCCAAAAAACAATGAACAAACTAAATTTCACGAAGAATGGCGTACCGATTTAACTTACTTTGTAATCAGTCACCTGTTTATTCAGTTTTTTGGTATTGTTACGCAAAAACCTGCTGTGTTATTTTTCGGCTGGATGGGTTTAGATAAGCTTCATGCCTGGGTGCAGGGTTTGCCTTTTATTGTGGCATTGTTTCTGGCGTTTTTCAGTACAGATTTATTTCAGTACTGGGCACACCGTTTCTTCCATACGCGGGTATCGTTGTGGCGTTTCCATTCTATACACCACTCTACACAAAATATGGATTGGCTGGCCGGTAGCCGTACACACTTTATCGATATCTTTTTTACCCGCGCCATGACGTTTATACCGCTGTATGTATTGGGCTTTTCGTCGACAGTTTTTAACGTTTACATTATTTTTATTGCCATCCATGCCGTACTCATTCATGCCAACACACGCATAAACTTCGGTCCGCTTAAATATATTTTTACTACACCTCAATATCACCACTGGCACCATTGTGAGGACCCAAAATATTACGGACATAACTTTGCTTCGATATTTCCATTTATCGATATGATTTTTGGCACCTATTATTTACCAGGCAAAGAATGGCCAGCCGGAACAGGCGTGCACGAAGCGGCTTACCCGAAAGGTTTTGTTAAACAATCTATTTATCCATTTACTAAAAGTCCGTTTGATACGGATTTAAATATGGAAGAACGGAGTGATAGATAAATATCTTGCTGTGGGGCATAGCTAATTTAAAGATTAAACTGACGCTAATGCTCGTTTGTAACGGGCGTTGTTATAATTCGTCGCTTCCTAACGAAGAAACCATTAAGCAAAATCATTTGGAAAGCAGGGGCAATAGATAAGATTAATGTTCGTCAGGCTTTCTGCTAAATCTTTTGTATTAAAAAAAACAAAAGGATACCGCTGCAATCCTGTTTAATAAAGTTGGGCACTACTACTATCAAGGGTTTTGGAATTAAAGCTAAATTTAAAGATTAATTGGGTAAGCTATTTAAGCACTTGTTCGGTAAAGAGCGTTGTATAGTTCGTCGCTTCCTAACGAAGAAACCATCAAGCAAAATTATTTGGAAAGCAGGGGCAATAGCTATGATTAATGTTAGTCAGGCTTTCTGCTAAATCTTTTGTTTTGAAAAAAACAAAAGGATACCGCTGCAATCCTGTTTAATAAAGTTGGGCACTGCTACTATTAAGGGTTTTGAATTAAAGCTAAATTTAACGATTAATTGGGTAAGCTATTTAAGCACTCGTTCGGAAAAGGGCATTGTATAGTTCGTCGCTTTTAACAACGAAGCCCTAATCTATTTATCCATTCCTAAAACTCCAGCAGTTAAAATATGGATGCGGAACAAAACAGATGGTTTAAATGTTATATTAGCATTCCATCTAATTTTATGCAGCCCGAAACAGAAATTTTAATCATTGGTGGTGGTTTGGCCGGTTTAACTGCTGCGCTCCACCTAAACAAACTGGGCATACATGTAACACTGATTGAGAAAGATACTTATCCTCATCATAAAGTTTGCGGCGAATACATCTCGAATGAGGTATTACCCTATTTTAAGTGGCTTGGTTTACACACGGAAGATCTAAATCCTACATCCATTAGCGATTTGCTATTTACCTCCCTTTCAGGCAAAAGTATACAAACAGCACTCCCACTTGGTGGTTTTGGTTTGAGCCGTTATACCATCGATCATTACCTTTACAATGAGCTTATTAAAAGAAACATTAAGGTTATCCACGAACGTGTAGTGCAAATAGACTTTGCTAACGATCAATTTATGGTAGAAACTACCAACAGCACTTACATTGCGCCGTACGTAATCGGTTCTTATGGAAAAAGATCAGCCATAGATGTTAAACTCAACCGGAATTTCATCAACAAACAATCTCCCTATCTTGCAGTTAAAGCACATTACAAAGCCGATTTTCCTGATCATGTGGTAAGTCTGCACAATTTTGAAGGAGGCTACTGTGGCCTATCGAAAGTAGAAAACAACAAGCTGAACATCTGTTACCTGGCAGACTACAACAGTTTTAAAAAACATAAAAATATTGTGGCTTACCAGGAAAAAATTCTATACAAGAACAAACATTTAAAAAATATTTTCGAGCAGGCAGAAATTATATTTGACGCCCCATTAACCATCAGTCAGATTTCTTTCGAAACCAAAGAACCTGTTTATAAACACATATTAATGATTGGTGATACCGCAGGACTGATTCACCCGCTTTGTGGAAATGGAATGGCAATGGCGATACACAGTGCTCAGCTTCTTTCTGTATTGTTGCACCAAAAAATTAAAGGTAAAATAACCTCACGTGCGGCATTGGAAGAAAATTATACCTCACAATGGAACAGGGAATTTAAAACCCGGCTAAAAATGGGCAGGGTTTTATCTGCATTGCTCAGAAACAATAAATTAGAGGGTTTTGCAATGAACACCTTAACGCGGATTCCTTTTCTACTTAAGCAAATCATCAAACAAACACATGGAAAACCTATCAATATCCCCCAATAAATGGCTGTAGATACCACGAACAGAAGCACAGCACCCGAAATTATGGACGATTTTGCCATGGAAGGTGAAATACTGCGCGATGCATTAGACAAAATAGCAAGAATAAACCAGCTTTTGGGCGGCAATAAAGTTACGCTCGATGGCATTAAAAGCCTTATTAAAAACAAACCAAAAGATCAGCTTATACGTATTACTGATATTGGATGTGGAAATGGTGATATGCTACGCACATTGGCCGATTATGCAAAAAGCAAAGGTTTAAATTTTATTTTAAAAGGAATAGATGCCAATAACTTTACTATAAAACATGCAGAAAGTTTATCGCACAACTATCAGAATATCTCTTACCAGTGCAGCAATATTTTTGATGACCTGGATAAAAACGAAGACTGCGATATAATGCTTTGCACCTTAACATTACATCATTTCAAAGATGAAGAGATTATCGGCTTATTGGAGAATTTCAAAAAATCGGCAAAAATGGGCATTGTGATTAACGATTTAGAAAGAAGCGCTATTGCCTATAATCTTTTTAAGGCCTTGTGTTATGTGTTCCGTTTAAATGATATGTCGCGCGAGGATGGATTGGTATCTATTCTGCGTGGATTTAAAAAGGCTGATCTGATTAAATATAGCAAACAATTAAACCTTAAATCGAGTTCGATAAGATGGAAATGGGCTTTCCGTTACCAATGGATAATTAAAACAATATGAGCGTAACCGTAAAAGCAGTAAGTAAAGCCTTGCCCGAATTCTCCAGATCAACGGATGAAATCTTACCTTTTCTTGATCTTTGGTTAAAGGATCAGGATGAGCGTTTTATCAGAAAGGTAAAAAAGATTTTTGAAGGTGCAGCGGTTGATAAACGCTATTCTATAATGTCGCCTGAGGAAGTATTCAGTGATTTAAGTTTTGAGGAGCGGAACAATATTTATGTTAGGGAAGGCATTAAACTGGGCACACAATGTTTAACCTCGGCACTTGATAAAGCAGGTTGGCAGGCAAAAGATTTAGATTATATCATCACAGTAAGCTGTACAGGGATTATGATCCCTTCTTTAGATGCATATTTAATCAATTTACTCAAACTTCGGCAGGATATTGTGCGCCTGCCGGTTACAGAAATGGGTTGTGCAGCCGGGGTATCGGGGATGATTTATGCTAAAAACTTCTTAAAAGCCAATCCGGGTAAACGTGCCGCGGTTGTAGCAGTAGAATCGCCTACGTCAACTTTTCAACTGAACGATTTTTCGATGGCCAACATTGTAAGTGCCGCAATATTTGGCGATGGTGCTGCCTGTGTGCTGTTGAGTTCGAACGAGGAAGATGGTGGCCCCGAAATTTTAGCCGAAGAAATGTATCATTTTTATGATGCTGAAGAAATGATGGGATTTAAACTCACCAATACCGGTTTACAAATGGTACTGGATGTTGCCGTGCCCGAAACCATTGCCAATCATTTTCCCGATATCATCCACCCCTTTTTAGCCAAAAATAGTTTGCGCATCAATGATATAGACCACTTGATCTTTCATCCAGGTGGCAAAAAAATTATTCAGACCGTTGATGAACTGTTTGGACAGCTTGGCAAAAACATTAATGAAACGAAAAAAGTATTGAGGCAATATGGAAATATGAGCAGCGCAACGGTACTGTATGTTTTAGAACAGATTATGGATAAAAAGCCTGATACCGGAGAAAAAGGATTGATGCTAAGCTTTGGACCAGGTTTTTCTGCACAGCGCATACTTTTACAATGGTAAAATCAATCATTCAGTTATTTAATTCCCATCATGACAAACGCAGAAATATTGGCTAAACTCCCCTATGGCAAATCTTTTTTATTTGTAGATGATTTATTGCATGTTGATCAAAACGGAGCGAAAGGAATTTTTACTTATAATGAAAAGCTATCCTTTTACGAAAGTCATTTTAAAAACAACCCGGTTACCCCCGCAGTAGTGCTTACCGAAACCATGGCACAAATTGGATTGGTGTGTTTAGGGATTTACCTCTTACCGGATAAAGCGTTAAATATGTCTGTAGCCATGACATCAAACGCAATTGATTTTTTAATTCCGGTTTACCCAGGCGAACAGGTAACGGTAACAAGTGAGAAAATATATTTCAGGTTTAATAAGTTGAAATGTAATGTTAAAATGGAAAATGCTGCAGGCAAAGTGGTTTGCAAAGGAAATATTGCTGGAATGTTAATTTCTACAGGAAATGAATAACAGAGTGGTTATAACCGGATTAGGCGTATGTGCACCCAATGGTACAACTGTTGCTGAATTTACAGATGCCATTAAAAAGGGAACTTCAGGTATCCGCCATCAGCCCGATCTGGAAGCCTTAAATTTTTCCTGCCAGATTGCCGGGAAACCAGTACTAAGTGATGAACGCATCAGTGAATATTTTACCCCACTCGAACTTCGGAATTTAAACAGTACCGGTATAGTTTATGGCGTAATTGCAGGTTTAGATGCCTGGAAAGATGCAGGTTTTGCAATTGAAAACAACGATGAGCCGGATTGGGACAGCGGAACAATTTTTGGCACGGGTACTTCGGGTATAGATAAGTTTAGGTGGGCAATTAACAAAATTGATGACCTCGAAATTAAAAAACTTGGAAGTTCTGTGGTGATCCAAACAATGGCCAGTGGGGTAAGTGCTTTTATAAGTGGTAAACTTGGTTTAGGAAACCAGGTAAGCACCAACTCATCAGCCTGCGCAACCGGTGCAGAAAGTATTTTACTGGCTTATGAAAGGATTAAAACCGGGCAGGCACAGAGAATGCTGGCAGGCAGTACTAGCGATAGCGGACCTTATATTTGGGGCGGTTTTGATGCCATGAAAGTTTGCACCTTTAAACATAACCACGAGCCAGAAAAAGGTAGCAGGCCAATGAGTACCACAGCAAGTGGTTTTGTACCCGGAAGCGGAGCAGGGTCTTTGGTTTTAGAATCGCTCGATAGTGCAATAGCCAGAAAGGCCAAAATATATGGTGAGGTGCTTGGCGGTCATGTTAATTCTGGCGGTCAGCGGGGATTAGGCACCATGACGGCCCCAAACCCCATTGCCGTTCAGCGTTGCATACAGGCTGCTTTGCAAAATGCAGGCATAAAAGCCCACGAAATAGATGTAATTAACGGTCACCTTACCGCTACTTCGAAAGATGCTTTTGAAATAGAAAACTGGAAAACAGCCTTACAGTTACCTACCGAAAATTTCCCTTACATTAATTCGTTAAAGGGCATGATCGGTCATTGTATTGCAGCCTCTGGAAGTATAGAATGTGTTGCCTCGGTATTGGAATTGCACGAAGGATTTATTTTCCCCAACATCAATTGTGAAGATTTAAATCCTGAGATTAGTGCATTGATCGATGTAAAAAGCATTCCACAAACCCTAATTGAACAACCAATTAATATATTAGCTAAAGCCAGTTTCGGATTTGGCGACATTAATGCCTGCGTTATCTTTAAAAAATACATCCCATGAATAAAGAACAGATTATCCAAGCCCTAAAAACAATTGTTGAGCCTTATAGCGAAGAAACATCGGCAATTGCCCATATCGACGAAAACACGGATTTTATTAACGACCTGAAAATAAATTCGGCCAACCTGGTGGATATTATCCTGGATATTGAAGAGAAATTTAACATTGAGATAGACAACGATTCGATGGCGAAAATGCTCACAGTAAAAGCGACCACAGAAATTATAACGCAAAAACTGGAAGCCAATGCTGGGCAATGATATTGTTGATTTGGGTTTAGCCAAAACCCAGAGCAACTGGCGACGGAGGAACTATCTTGACAAAATTTTTACCGCTGAAGAAAAGCTACTCATTACCTCATCACAGAAACCTGATGAAATGGTGTGGCTGTTGTGGAGCATGAAAGAAGCAGCCTATAAAATTTATAACCGTAAAACCGGCATCAGGAGTTTTGCACCGACGAGTTTAAGGTGTATAATTCACCCTGATACCAACCAAACTTTTGGCGAAGTGCATATTGAAGGACACACTTATTTTACTAAAAGTGATATTTACACCCATTATCTGCATACCATTGCCACCGCAGAGGCTGTACATTTGAATTGCACCCACATTGCGATTTACAAAGCTCCAGATCATTTGTTTGATTATAAAAGCACGAAGCCAGGTTGTGTAAGCCATCATGGCCAGTTTTTGGCATTGGTGTATGAACTCCAGAGTTGACAATTTTACTCACAGGGTGGCAAGAAAAGTTGTCAACTCTTATTACAAAAGTAAAACCCACTAAAGCCTCCTAAATCCGCGGTATTTTCTGCGCAATCTGCGGGAAAGCCTCCTAAATCCGCGGTATTTTCTGCGTAAAACAAAGGAAGAGCTAAATGAGTGTCAGTTACTAACAACTGACACCACTATAAATAAAATCCAACCACCCATATTTTAACCACAATAAAATCAAAATTAACCGCTATCTAATCTAACGAATACAATCAAACGTTTGCCCTGTTTTCTTTACAGAATAATGGAATGGCCTAGCTCAAAAAGCATTATCTTTGTACAAATCATAAAAAATAAAATATGCTTAAAGGATTTTTTAACGTACCCACTCCGGTAAACGAACCTATATTAAATTATGGCCCAGGCAGTAAAGAGCGTGCACTTTTAAAAGAAGCACTTGCCGAAGCCCGCTCATACCAACAAGATATTCCGATGTACATTGGTGGCAAACAAGTTCATACCACCAAAAAAGGTAAAGTTGTTGCACCACACGATCACCAACATATTTTAGCTCAATTCAGCATTGGTGATAAAACCCATATTACACAAGCCATTGATGCTGCTTTGGCTGCAAAACAGGATTGGGAAAACCTAACCTGGGAACATCGCGCTGCCATATTTTTAAAGGCTGCCGATCTTATTGCCGGTAAATACCGCTATAAATTAAATGCTGCAACAATGTTAGGTCAAAGCAAAAATGCTTATCAGGCCGAAATTGATGCCGCTTGCGAGCTGATTGATTTCTTACGTTTTAATGTAAGTTACATGGTAGATATTTACAAACAACAACCTCCTGTTTCTCCTCGCGGAAGCTGGAACCGTGTTGAGCAACGCCCATTGGAAGGTTTTGTTTTTGCACTTACACCTTTCAACTTTACCGCAATTGCAGCAAATTTACCTGCATCTGCAGCCATGATGGGAAATGTTGTGGTTTGGAAACCTGCTGATACGCAAGTTTACGCAGCAAACTTATTAATGGAAATTTTCCGCGAAGCAGGATTACCTGATGGCGTAATTAACCTGGTTTATGCAGACGGACCAGAAACTGGAGAAGTGATTTTTAACCATGCTGATTTTGCCGGTATCCACTTTACAGGTTCTACTAAAGTATTTCAGGAAATCTGGAAAACAATCGGAACAAACATCCATAAATACAGATCATACCCACGTATTGTAGGCGAAACCGGAGGTAAAGATTTTATTCTCGTACATCCGTCAGCACAAACAAAAGTGGCCAGTACGGCAATTCTGCGTGGTGCTTTTGAATACCAGGGACAAAAATGTTCTGCAGCTAGTCGCGTATACATTGCAGAAAGTCTTTGGCCAGAAATTAAAGAACAGATGTTGGCTGATTTAGCTACATTTAAAATGGGTGGAACAGAAGATTTCAGCAACTTTATTAATGCCGTAATCGATGAACGTTCTTTCGATAAATTGGCTAAATACATCGATCAGGCTAAAAAAGATAGCGGTGTAGAAATTATTGCTGGTGGAAACTACGATAAAACTAAAGGTTATTTCATTGAACCAACAATACTAGTTGTAGATGATCCAAAATACACCACCATGAGCGAAGAATTATTTGGCCCCGTTTTAACTGTTTATGTTTATGCAGATCAGGATTTCGACCAGATTTTAGAAGTAATTGATACCACTTCTCCTTATGCTTTAACCGGAGCCTTGATTGCGCAGGATAGATATGCAATAGATAAAGCAAGTCATGCTTTACGCAACTCCGCAGGTAACTTTTACATCAACGATAAATGTACTGGTGCCGTTGTAGGTCAGCAGCCATTTGGTGGTGCAAGAGGTTCGGGTACAAATGATAAAGCCGGCTCGATGATCAATTTATTGCGTTGGGTTTCTCCACGTACCATTAAAGAGGTTTTCGAATCGCCAACGGATTACCGTTACCCGTTTTTAGCAGAAGATTAATACTGAAATATATTAGGCCAGACATATTTGTTTGGCCTTTTTTATGCCCATAGTTTTTAGACAAGTGATTGCATCGCTTAACTGATAAACCAGATTAAAAACATAAACTCATAATCCTCGTTTGTAACGAGGATTATAGAGAAAAGCGATTGTATCGCTTAACTGACAAACCATATTAAAAACATAAGCACATAGTCCTCGTTTGTAAGGAGGGTTATAAAGAATAGTGATTGTATCGCTTAACTGAGAAACCATATTAAAAACATAAACTCATAGTCCTCGTTTGTAACGAGGATTATAGAGAAAAGCGATTGTATCGCTTAACTGACAAACCATATTAAAAATATAAACACATAGTCCTCGTTTGTAACGAGGATTATTGAGAAAAGCGATTGCATCGCTTAACTGACAAACCACCTTTTTCTAACCATGAGCCACAGATTTTTACTTTCCTTATTTGTTTTTTTAGCAAGTTTCAACTTTTATGCATCCGCACAAAAGAAACCCAATGTCATAATCATTTATGCAGATGATTTGGGTTATGGCGACCTCAGCTGCTATGGAGCAACTAAAATAAAAACACCAAACATTGATGCACTTGCAAAGCAAGGATTAAGATTTACCAATGGGCATGCCACCGCCTCAACCTGTACCCCATCACGTTATTCGTTAATGACTGGCAGATACGCCTGGCGTAAAAAAGGCACCGGTGTTTTACCTGGTGACGCTGCATTGATTGTTCCGACAGATAACAGCTCACTCGCAGCAATTTTTCAACAGGCAGGTTATAAAACCGGCCTGGTTGGTAAGTGGCATTTGGGTTTGGGTACTGCCGTAGAAAAAGATTGGAACAAGGAAGTAAAACCAGGTCCGAAAGAAGTAGGTTTTGATTATTCTTTTATCTTTCCGGCCACCGCAGATCGCGTACCAACTGTTTTTATGGAAAACCAATTGGTAGTGGGATTAGAAGCTAACGACCCGATTACCGTTGATTACAAATCCCATAGGCACAGATCCTACTGGCCAAGATCATCCCGAATTGTTAAAAATGCAGGCAGAAGTAAACCATGGTCATAACCAAACCATTGTAAATGGCATTGGCCGTATTGGTTACATGCATGGTGGCAAATTGGCACGTTGGACAGATGAGGAACTCCCTTTTACCTTTTTAACTAAGGCTAAAAATTTTATTGAAGACCATAAACAACAGCCCTTTTTCCTGTACTATGCCTTAACTGAACCACATGTACCACGCTTGCCCGCAACCATGTTTAAAGGCAAAAGTGAGCTGGGTTACAGAGGCGACGTAATCCTGCAACTGGATTGGGCCGTTGGCGAAATAACAAAACAGCTGAAATACCTTGGTATTGACAAAAACACAATGATTATCTTTAGCAGTGATAACGGCCCTGTAATTATGGATGGATATGAAGATCAGGGTGCCGAAAAATTAAATGGCCATACGCCCGCAGGCAATTTACGTGGCGGCAAATACAGTATTTTAGAAGGTGGCACAAGAGAACCTTTTATTATTTCGTGGCCGGCAATGGTTAAACCAGGTGTTTCTAATGCTTTGGTATCGCAGATCGATTTCCTGGCATCCTTTGCAAGCTATTTTAAGCTGGAAAGTAAAAATGCTATCGATAGTAAAAATGTATGGAACGCCCTGATTGGGCAAGATCACGAAGGCCGTGATTTTTTCATCGAGCAAAGCAACCAACTGGCCATTGTTAAAGATAACTGGAAATACATCCGACCATCAAAGGGAGAAGCATATTACAAGCTAACCCATACCGATACCGGCAATTTACCAACAGCTCAGTTATACAACTTAACAAATGATGTAGGTGAGAAAAATAACCTTGCTTTACAATACCCTGAAAAAATTAAGGAGCTTGAGGCTTTATTAAGTGCTGAAGAAACAAGAACGAGGTAGCGCATGTTGACGGGTGGGAATTAAAAAAGACTTTCTGGGAAGCAAGCGATTGTTGTAAGTTGCTTCCTTCAACTCCGCCACCATTGACAGGCTTTAGTAAATCGATCGTCTTTGCGCGGCACGAAGAAAAAGCCTTTTCGCAATTTCGATACCCATAGGATATTCACTTCTTTAAAATCATGTCACTCATATTGATTTTTATAAAATAAATATCCCTCAGGATGATAAACCGCAGTGTAAAGCGCTCAAAACACTAATCTACCAGCAACATCTTTTTATATTCTTTAGGCGTAACACCTTTAGCCAGTTTAAAAAATTTATTAAAGTTTGATAAACTGTTAAAACCACAGGCATAAGCAAGTTCACTAATCTGCTTATCGGTTTGCGCCATTAACTTACAGGCATGGCCTATTCTTACTTCGTTAACAAAGGTTACAAAAGTTTTTTGCGTGCGGTTTTTAAAATACCTGCAAAAGGCCTGTTTGTTCATATTTGTCATTTCGGCCGCCGCATGGAGTAAAATTTCCTGATTAAAATTATCAAAAACATATTTTAAGATTTTATCCATCCTATCATTATCTTTTAATTGATAGTTGTTTGTATAGCCCGGGCTTGCCAACAATTCATAATTCCTGGTAAAACAAAGTAGGTTCAAAATTTCGAGCACAACAATTAAGCGACATATTTCTTCAGTCTGCAAGGCTACTTTTAACATCAGTTCTTTTAATTTCTTTTTAACGTCATTACCAAACTTTATCCCTCTTTTTGCCATTAGGAAGAAGTTTTTAAGTCTTTGTATCGTATCAGGTTCTTTAAAAAAGTCAAGAATTTTATCGGGATGTATAAATACAGAAACTGACCGTGCGTGAGTAGCTGCATCTGCATTGTTAAAATACTGATTGGTGTTGTGCCATACATGGGGCAAATTGGAACCTACAAAAATAAGTTCGTCAGAATTAAAATCTTCAATACTATCACCAATCATCCTCCGCCCTTCACTTTCAATGGTGTATGTAAGCTGGCACTCTTCGTGGAAATGAAATTCAGTAGAAAAATAAGGCGCATCAACCACCTTTAAACCATACACATCGTTTAGTTTACCATCCAGTATTTTGGCGAAAATGGGCTTCATATATTTGGTTTGAGAATGGCAATTTATAAAAAACTGATATATTATCACAATCCAGCTTAACAATATCGACCAGGGCTAATATAGCGTCAGTATCAGCAAACCTCCTTCCAGTCATTTCAAATTTTCATCGATACATTAGCTTAATCATAACCAAATATTAAAGCATTATGCTCGAAAATAAAATTATCGCATTAACCGGCGGTAGCGATGGTATTGGCTGGGAATGCGCAAAAGCCTATGTAAAAGCAGGAGCTACTGTTTGCATATTAGATAAAAACCAACCAGCTAAGAACAAACTCGAAGAACTTGATGGCACAAAAGCATTATTTATAAACTGTAATGTTGCGCATGAAGCTGAAGTGGAAACGGCAATAAATATCATCATCGAAAAGTATGGCCGTATAGATGCCATTCACAATAATGCCGGAATAGCCCATCCTTCAAAATCTTTAGATGAAACCAGTAATGCAGAATGGGATTTACTGATGAACATCAATTTGAAAAGCATTTTGTACACCACCCGTTATGGTATTGCACACTTAAAAAAATCGCAGGGCTGTATATTAAACACAAGCTCGATGGTGGGCAGTATTGGGCAAGATAACCATGCCGTATACGTGGCAACCAAAGGAGCCATTAATGCCCTTACCAAAGCAATGGCACTTGATTATGCACCATTTAAGATCAGGGTAAACGCCGTATCGCCCGCAGCAATTAATACCCCAACATTACAAGCCTGGAGCCAGGAACAACCTAATGCAGGCGAAATAGAAAAGTACCTGAATAATTTACAGCCTTTGGGCAATATGCCGGCTGGCGACGTAATTGCCGATGCCTGTACTTTTCTTTTAAGCAACGCTGCCCGCTTCATTACCGGAACAATTTTACCCGTTAGCGGTGGTGCAGAATTAGGATACAGAACTACAATATAACCCCTAAAAATGATTGATAAAATACAGATCCAGGATAAAAGGTTTGCACTAACAACCGGAGCAGGAAGCGATGCGATACATAAAGATCCCCAATATTCTTACGCAGTAACACAATTAACCGAAAATAATATAACCGGAACAGGATTGGCATTTACACTCGGGGCAGGTAATGATCTGGTTTGCAATGCCGCAAAATTTTATGCCGATACCTTAAAAGGCATTGGTATTGAAGAGCTGATGGGGAATTTTGGGCAAACCTTTAAAACCTTATCAAACGAACAACAGTTTAGGTGGCTCGGGCCTCATAAAGGCGTGGTACATTTAGGTTTGGCCTCTGTTACCAATGCCTGCTATGATTTATGGGCAAAAAAAAGAGGGGTGCCACTATGGAAATTATTAATCGACCTAAGCCCTGAAGAAATTGTAAACACCCTCGATCTGTCCTACCTGGAAGATGTACTTACAAGAGAAGAAGCAATTGAAATGCTGCAAAATGAGGTAGATAGCAAGCCATCAAGAGCAGGTATATTAAATGCTGGTTACCCAGGTTACGATACTTCGGTAGGCTGGTTTAATTATGATGATAACCAGGTACGCGAAAACTGCAAAAAAGCGATAGCTAACGGCTTTACCGCCATGAAACTTAAAGTAGGTTCAGCAGATCCAAAAAGAGATATCCGCAGGGCAAATATTGTACGCGAGGTTGCAGGCGATAACTCAAAAGTAATGCTCGATGCCAACCAGCAATGGACTTTACCGCAAGCCATATCAATATGCAATGAACTAAAAAACATGAATCCTTACTGGGTAGAAGAACCCACCCATCCGGATGATGTTTTAGCACACCAAATTTTAGCAAAGGCCATTGCACCGGTTAAACTTGCCCTTGGCGAGCACGTGCCAAACCGTATTATTTTTAAAAATTACTTACAAACGGGTTGTGCCAGTTTTGCCCAGGTAGATGCCGTAAGGGTTGGTGGGGTAAGTGAATTTATTACCATTAGCTTAATGTGCAAAAAATTTGGCGTTCCTGTTGTACCGCATGTAGGCGATATGGGGCAGCTGCACCAACACCTTGTATTGTTTAACCATATAGCAATGGGCCATGAGGCCTTATTTTTAGAACATATCCCACATTTAAAACAATATTTTGTAAACCCGATTAAGATTGAAAAAGGAGTTTACATTACCCCCCAAGAAGCAGGGAGCAGCTGTGACTTAAAATAAGCTAACCAAATTATAAACCAAATTTAAACTATTATGAAAAAGGTATTGAGAAAAACGTGCTTACGTTATTTTTTAACAGTACTGGCACTTTGTTTATGCTTTTATTATGCTGGAGCACAAACTTTGATTAAAGGTAAAGTGGTAGATGCTTCCAATCAGCCACTGCCTGGTGTAACCATCACCAATACGAGCTCGAAAGATAAGAGCAAAACCATTTCTAACAGCAATGGCGAATTTAGCATCGCTGGAGAAAAAGGCAATAAACTTGAAATTACCATGGTGGGTTATACCAACCAACAGATTATTGTTCAAAACCAGGAAAAATTAAGTATTACCCTTAGCGAAAGCGACAATAAGCTTGATGAAGTGGTTGTAGTGGGTTATGGCACACAAAAGAAAATCAACCTATCGGGTTCTGTTTCAACGGTAACAGGCAAAACACTTACTGAGCGGCCTGTACCCAATGTTCAAAACTTATTACAGGGGCGGGTAAGCGGACTCGATGTTGTACAATCCACAGGTGAACCTGGCAGAGATGGTGCCAGCTTTAGGCTGCGTGGTTTTGGCTCTACTGGTGCTTCACCAAATCCTTTGGTATTAATAGATGGTGTAATTGGTACGATGAGTAATTTATCACCACAGGACATTGAAAGTGTAACCGTACTTAAAGATGCATCATCGGCATCAATATACGGTGCAAGGGCTGCAAATGGTGTAATATTGGTTAGTACTAAAAAAGGTAAGGCAGGCACCAATGTAATAGAATACAATGGCAGCTATGGCCTTAGTTATGCCACTAAATATCCTGACCTGATTACCAACTCGGTAACCTACATGGAAATGTACAATCAGGCAAAAGCAAGAAGCGGTCAGCCTGCACAATATACACAGGCACAGATTGATGCTTATAAAAATAACCCAAACAGCGAGCAATACCCGAATTTTGACTGGCTAGATTATGTTTTGGATAAAGGACCTATCCAAAACCACAATTTAGGTTTTTCGGGTGGCACCGATAAAAGCACTTATAATTTATCATTAAACTACCTCGATCAGGATGCGATAACAAAGGGTTATAAATACAACCGCTATAATGCTTTATTAGATTATACCAACCGGGTACACAAAAGAGTAAAAGTTGGTACCAACATAAATTTTTCATATGAAGATTTTAAAGCACCTTGGCTAACTAATGCAGATTTATTACTATTGGCCTACGCCTCTGCCCCTACGTTTAAGCCTTTTTTACCCGATGGGAGTGGAAGAATTACAGATAAAGATTTTACCACAAGTAGCGGTACTAACAGAACGGTTGAAGAAGTATATGCTACAGGTGGTCAGTTTACGAAAAACTATAATGTTAATGCACAAGCTTATGTAGATGTTGATATTATTAATGGTTTAAAATGGACCACAAAAGGTGCTATAACTTTTTTTAATCAAGATTACAGGCAGCGTCAGTTTGGCACACCATCATTTGCTTACCAACCAAATACCAGCGGTGTGTACGAATTAGTTGGAAATGGCAACCCTACTTTTGTTGGTTTACAACAAAGCTCTGCCAGAAACATTACCAAAACACTTTATAGTACGTTTAATTACAACACCACATTTGCCAATGCACATAATTTAAGCGCATTAGCCGGCTACGAACAACAAGATAACCGCAGCACCAGCATTGGAGGCAACCGCTACGATTTTCCGAACAATACCATTATGGAATTGAATGGAAGTTCTCCCATTAATCAAAGTTTGAGTGGCAATTCGTTCGAATGGGGTTTACAATCCTTATTTGGCAGGGTTAATTACGATTATAAAGGGAAATACCTTTTAGAAGGAATATCAGGTACGATGGTACCTCCAGAGTAGATCCAAGATACCGCTGGGGCACATTTGGTGGAGGATCGGCTGCCTGGAAAATATCTGAAGAAAGTTTTATAAAAGATAACATTTCATGGATAGACAATTTAAAATTGAGGGCATCTTATGGTGTATTGGGTAATCAGGAAATAGTTACTGAAGGAAACCCTAACTATTACCCTTACCAAGACATACTTTCACTAACAAGCTATCCATTTTCAACTTTAAATTCTGGAGTACAACTTCTTGGTATAAACACAAAAGATTTACGCTGGGAAAAAACAGCTATTGCCGATTTCGGTTTGGATTTCGACCTGTTTAAAGGTCTGTTCGGTGCAACCCTAAGCTGGTATAACAAAAACACCACCGATATATTGGCCCGCCGTGCAGATGTGCCTGCAAGCATGGGCGTAACCGCACCCGTTGTAAATGCTGGTGCCATGACAAATAAGGGGATTGAAATAGAATTAAGACACCAAAACAGAATCGGTGAGTTTACCTACGGTGCAAATTTTATATTTCACAGCTATAGAAATAAGGTAACCAAAGTATTGGCCGAAACACTCGGTACTTTTGAGGTGGGGCAACCATACAATAATTTCTTTGTTTACGATTGGATCGGTGTCTTCCAAAGCCAGGCAGAAATAGATGCTTCTCCAAAACAACCCAATTCTGGCGTATTAAAACCAGGCGATCTAAAAATAAGAGATGTGAGCGGTAATGGCACAGTTGGTCCTGAAGATCGGATCCGCATCAGCAGATTTCCCGATTACACCTATTCATTCAATTTAAATGCTGGTTATAAAGGCTTTAATTTAAGTGCATTTTTCCAGGGCGTACAAGGTCAAAAAGTTCAGGTAGATGGCTGGGGATACGAACCCTTCAGGCAGGGCTCTCCTCCTCCATCTAAATTTTTAAATGCATGGTCGCCAACCAACCCCAGTAATACCATCCCGGCAGTATACCTTACAGGTTATCAGGGGGTATCAGGTTACACATCAACGTATTTTATTCAGGATGCCTCTTATTTACGTTTAAAAAACCTCTATCTTTCTTATACCTTTCCGGAAGCAATCTCTAAAAAAATAGCTTCACAGGGCATTACCGTGTATGTATCGGGAGATAATTTAATTACCTGGACAAAATACGAAGGCAATGATCCGGAAAGAGCTGGTTCTGGTTCTTTCGCTCAGTTCCCTCAGCTCAGGATATATACAGCAGGTTTAAAGGTTAAATTTTAACCTGATAAAAAATAAGGGTAAAATATTTTGTACTTAAAAATATATAAGATGAAAACGAAACAAACCACCATATCTTTAATTATTCTGATCATAATTGGATTGTTTACCGCTTGCCAAAAAGATTTTCTGGATAAAAACCCTACATCAGCCATCTCTGCTGAGGTTTTTTGGAAAAGTGATGCAGATGTACAACTGGCACTGACAGGAGTATACAAGCGCTTGCAGAACGGCTTTTTAGGTCACCGCAAATTATGGCTCGATACCTATTCAGATAATGCACTGGACAGGCATTCTTTTTACGGCTTTGGTAACTTAACGCAAGGAATTGTAAACTCAAGTAACGTACCTTCGGCATTTTACGACATTCCATACCAGGGAATAGCAGGCTGCAATTACTTTTTAGATAATGTAGATAAGGCACCAACTGCCGAAGCCAGCAAAACAATTTACAAAGCTGAAGTACGCTTTTTAAGAGCCATGTTTTATTTTGAGCTCGAACAGGCATTTGGTGGAGTAATTTTATACAAAAGCGTGCCTGCATCAGTTGAAGCGGCAAAAATTAAACAAAGCACAAAAGAAGAGGTTTTAAAGTTTGTACACGATGAACTGGATTTTGCTATCGCTAATCTACCTGATGTAGTATATAACGGCCATGCTGTAAAAGGAAGCGCTCAGGCCCTGCAGGCCAAAGTTTACCTTGCCGAACAAAACTGGCCAAAAGCAGTAGAATTTGCAAACGCCGTAATTACCGGAGGCAAATATCAGATTTACCAGGGAGGCTACTCCAACCTTTTCCTTACCGCTACACAGCAAAGCAATCCCGAAATTATATTCTCTACTAAATATCTTTCGCCTAACAACCCACAGGGCAATGAAGGTGTATTGGTAGAAGTGGCTTGGTATGGCTCAATAGCTCCTTACCAAAACCTGGTTGATGAATATGAAATGGCCAACGGAAAAATGATTGCTGAAACTGGCTCAGGTTACAATGCTGCAAACCCCTACGCCAACAGGAATCCCCGTTTAAAATTTACCATAACAGTACCTACAGAGAAATACATTAATCCAGATGGATCGGAGTTTAAAGAAACAGACCCCCTTTTAACCACTTATGTACAAAAGAAGTATATCGATTTATCAAAACTACCATTCGACAGGACTAAAATTCCGGTTACCGATCAAAACATTATCCATCTCCGTTATGCCGATGTACTATTGATGTTTGCTGAAGCCAAAAATGAAGTAAGCGGCCCGGATTTAACCATTTATGATGCTTTGGATGTCATCAGAACAAGAAAAAGTGTAGAAATGCCCCGCGTAGATCAAACCGTTTACAACACCAAGGATAAACTAAGAAATTTTATCCTTCATGAAAGAAGAATTGAGCTTGCGCTTGAAGGACAACGTTATTATGATCTTAAAAGAAGAAACCTTATGGATACCAAATTGACGCCGCTTAAAAATCCGGCAGGAGTACCTTTAAAGTTCGGAGAGAAAAATAATGTGCTGCCATTTCCTCAAGGTGAGCTGGATAAAAATAAACAGCTACAGCAAAACCCACTTTATTAATCAACCAAATATGATTAGTACAATAGATATTGTAATTACCATCTCCTATATATTGTTTATTGTAACCATAGGACTGTGGACAGGCACGCGCAAAAAAAAGAATCAGGAAACCACAAGTGGCGAATATTTTTTGGCAGGTAAAAGCCTTAAATGGCCAATGATTGGGCTTGCCCTCTTTGCTACCAACATCTCCTGTCTGCATTTGGTAAGCCTTGCCCAAAGTGGGTTCGATTCGGGCCTGTTAAATGGCAATTTCGAATGGATGGCTGCTTTTACACTCATCCTTCTGGCTTTGCTGTTTATCCCTTTTTATATCCGCTCGGGCATTTCTACCCTACCCGATTTTTTAGAACGCCGTTATAACCGCGCCTGCAGAGATTGGCTCGCCTTTATTTCCATCTTATCAGCCATTATTATTCACATTGCCTTTTCCTTTTTAGCAGGCGGTATAGTACTCGAAACCTTATTTGGCATCCCGATGTACACCAGCATTGTCGTAATTGCAGCTTTAACAGGTTTATACACCATTATTGGTGGTTTAAAAGCCGTTGTAGTTACCGAAACCATACAAAGTTTGGTATTAATAACCGGTGCAATTATTATTACTGTATTTGCATGGAACAAAGTAGGTGGCTGGCACGAAATGACTGCGGTTTTACAACGCGAAAACACAATGGATAAACTCAGCATGATACGCCCTGTTGGTGATAAAAGCGGCATGAGCTGGGTTGCCGTATTTTTGGGCTATCCGGTATTGGGTATCTGGTACTGGTGTGCGGATCAAACTATAGTACAAAGGGTATTGGGTGCAAAAGATGAAAACCATGCCCGTGTAGGCGCACTATTTTGCGGTTTCATTAAAATTTTACCTGTTTTCATTTTTGTGCTACCAGGTTTATTTGCTTATGCACTATACAAATCAGGTACAATGGATTTATCAAGCTTACAAACTACCGGTACAAACGGCGAAGCTGTTTTAAACACCAAAGGCATTTACACCTTAATGATTACTCAGCTTTTACCAAAAGGATTGGTTGGGATACTGGTAGCGGCACTTCTATCGGGATTAATGAGTCAGATAGCAGGAGCACTAAACTCTATTGCCACCCTAAGCAGCTACGATTTATACAAACGTTTTAAACCAGCAACTACCGATCAGCAACTGGTAACCGTTGGGCGTTGGAGTGCAGGCATAGCCCTGGTATTATCTATCGCATTATTGCCATTGCTAAACAGTTACCAAAGTTTGTTTGAGGGTATAAATGATGTAATTGCACATATTGCCCCACCCATTACCTGTGTATTTCTTTTAGGGGTTTTCTGGAAAAAAGCATCTGCAAAAGCAGCCCAGTACACCTTGCTTATTGGCTCTATCCTTGGCGTTGCTGTATTTATTGTAAATAAGGTTTATGGTACCGGAACCTTCATCGGCGGGATTCCATTTATGATGATGGCCTTTTATCTTTTCTGTGCATGTGTAACCATACAGGTAATTTTTTCTTATTGCTATCCCGTTAAACACACCGCACAAAGCGAAGTATTGTATTGGAAATCGATCTGGGAACCCTTACAAAGTAAAGGGTGGACGGGTATAGGCAATTACAAATTTTTATCGGTGGCACTGCTGGCCATTATGGGTATTTTATATGTGTATTTTAAATAAGATTGATATGAAAAAAAATCTTTTAATACTGCTTGCATTAACAGCATTTCTCAGTGTTGGTGCACAAACAAAAAATATAAATTCATCACCCATAAACAATTTTATGGATAAACGCTTCGGCATGTTCATCCATTGGGGGCCGGTAAGTTTACGTGGCACCGAAATTGGCTGGAGCCGTGGCGATCAGGTTGGGATAGAAGATTACGACAACTTGTACAAAGAATTTAACCCCGTATTGTTTAATGCAGATGCGATTGTGAAAACTGCAAAAGATGCTGGCATGAAATACCTCACCATTACCGCACGTCACCACGATGGCTTTTGTTTATGGCCAAGTGCTTTTACGGATTATGATATTGCCAATACCCCTTACAAAAAAGATATTGTAGGCGCATTGAACGAGGCTTGCAAGAAACAGGGAATCAAATTTTGCATCTATTATTCCGTATTGGATTGGCACCATCCCGATTACCCTATTCACTCGGCAAAAAACCAAACCATTGATCCCAAATCGGATATGGACCGTTATAGAACGTACATGAAAAATCAGTTAAAAGAACTGATAACCAAATATGACCCTTATATGCTTTGGTTTGATGGACAATGGGAAAAACCCTGGACAGATGAAATGGGAAAGGATCTGTATGCTTACCTCAAAACATTAAAACCTGATATTATTATTAATAACCGTTTGGGAAAAGAATTTGCAGCGATGGAAAATAAAAATATTGATGTTGCTAAAATGGTAGGCGATTACGATACACCAGAGCAAGTGGTAGGCAAACTTAACATGACAACACCTTGGGAAAGCTGCTTTACCATTTGTGAGCAATGGGCCTGGAAACCCAACGATAAAATGAAGACTTTAAAACAATGCCTGGAAATTATTTCGAAAACAGCAGGCGGAAACAGTAATCTGTTACTAAATGTGGGGCCAATGCCTGATGGCCGCATTGAAGCCAGGCAAACTGAACGCCTGAAAGAAATTTGCAATTGGTTAAAAATTAATGGAGAGGCCATTTACGGTACATTAGGTGGCCCTTACCAACCCAACAATGATTATGCAACAACCAGAAAAGGCAACAAAATTTACCTGCATATATTCAATACCAATTTAGCTAAGCTGAGCTTAAAACAAATTCCAAACCGACAGGTAAAAAAAGCATACTTATTGAATAATCAAGCGGTCGACTTTAAAATAAATGAAAATATTGCTGTTCAGCTTCCAGCCAATCAAACCGCGCTACCCGATTATATTGTTGTACTCGAATTGGATGGCAACCCAGAAGATATTCCTGTAATTAACTAAAGCTATATGATTATATGAAAAATCTGAAAACAATCTATCTATGGCTTTTGGCTCCAATGTTAGTCCTGTTTGCCTGTAATTCATCAGTAAAAACAGATTCGTCAGCAACCCCGGTACGCTACGGGAGCATAACAGGATTGAAACCGGATAAAGTTGCCGATTACAAGAAACTCCATGCGGCAGCATGGCCAACGGTACTTAAAAAAATAAGTGAGTGCAACATCCGCAATTATTCTATTTATTTAAAAGATATAGATGGAAAACCCTACCTGTTCAGCTACTTTGAATATACCGGGAAAAATTTCAATGCAGACATGAAGAAAATGGCGGCCGATACAACTACCCAACGCTGGTGGAAAGAAACTGCACCAATGCAAATCCCACTACCTGATGCTGCCGCCAAAGGAGAAACATGGAGCAATATGGAAGAAGTATTCCACCACAATTAATCTGATTTATTAATGTTTATTATTGGGCTATGGTAAAAGTGGCATTTAATATCTGGTAAATTTTTATTTATATTACAAAACACAATGTACAATGTATAATTAGGCTCCAGTTAGTAAATAAGCACTAATCAATTGGCTCAAATTAGTTATTGCTATTGCCTAACCAATCAAAACAACACAATTAATGAAGAAATTATTAAACCTATTCTTGATCATAACAATTGCCTATCAACTTAATGCACAGATAACTGAGCGTGCTCGCCCGGAAAGCTGGAAACAACTGGTTAAAGGAGGAGCTTTTAAAGATCGGTTTCTGCCCATGCCAGATGGAAAATTGAGTAGCGATACCTGGGGTGATAAAAATGTTGTACCAAGGTATGTAGATAATGGCATTGAAGATCGTAAGCGATCTTACTGGTGTGGTGATATTATTAAAGTACAGGATAATTTATACCATTTGTATGTAAATGGATGGAAAGAAAGTGCTCCCAAAGGGCATTTTGAATGGCCAAAATCAATAATTTACCATGCAACATGTAAAAACTCTTTCGGCCCTTTTGTTATCAAAGATACCATTGGTTATGGCCACAATGTAGATGTTTTTAAAGCTAAAGATGGTAAACTGGTACTATACGCCATAGATAAAAATTACACCGCAAATAACGAAGATGGCCCCTGGACCGAAGGAAAATTTGATTTTGACCGAAGAGACCGGCGGATTATTGAAGGGCTTTCCAACCTCACCTTTGCGCAAAGAGCAGATGGTTCTTACCTTATGGTATGTAGAGGTGGCGGAAGTTGGGTAAGCAAATCGGGGTTATCAACCTATTATCAAATATCGAATAAAACCGCCTATCCTAACATAAAAGGAGAATTTGAGGATCCTGTTATTTGGCGCGACCATATTCAGTATAACTTAATTGTAAACGATTGGCTTGGCCGAATTGCCTATTACCTGCGATCAAAAGATGGTGTAAATTGGGTTACAGATGCTGGTGAAGCTTACGTTCCGGGCATATCTTTTCATAAAAACGGATTGATAGAAAACTGGTTTAAATATGAAAGAATACGTGTTTTTCAAGATCAATATGGTAGAGCAACTCAAGCAAATTTCGCTGTAATTGATGCACAAAAAGAAGAAGATTTTGCGAATGACAACCACAGTTCCAAAAATATTGTAATTCCGCTAAATCCAGGTGTACTGCTTACCACACTCACAAAAAATTTTCCTAATGATAAAACCAAAAATATTAAGATAAAAGTTAAAGCCGAAAAAGATTTTAATCCCCAAACCGATATCGACCTTAAATCGTTGCGTTTTGGTGCATCTGATGCTGTAAATTTTGGTAAAGGAGCTAAAATAATTGGTACAGAAAAATCAGGTAAAGATCTTATTCTGATTTTTAGCACAACCGGTTTAGCTTTAACCAAAGATGAATTTGCACCAAAATTACTCGGCAAGTACCGATCTGGAAAAACACTTTTCGGCTACACTCGCGTACCCTGGGTAAAGTACGAAGAAGCCATTTTAAGTGCAAGAAAACCAGTTTTCAAAAATAATTCAAATCTACAAACAACAGAAATAACCATAGAAAATTTCGGTTTAAATACATCGGTACCGAGCAAGATTGAACTTTATGCCACAATTGCCAATAAGCAGCAATTAATTACAAAAGGTGAAATTCCCCACATTGAAAAATACGCAGCATTTACCAAAACACTGCCAACAAGCTTTGCCTTCGAAAAAGGTCAAAATTATGATTTCACACTATATATCATCACTGATGATAACAGATCGACCTTTAATTTCAGAGCCATGCCTAAAATCAATTAAAACCCAAAAACAAGCTAAAACTAATCTGCTATTATCCTGTTCTATACTAGCAATTTAATTTAAGATTATGGAAAGCACAAAAGACAACAACGAAAATCTGGGTGATAAAAATGCAGATAACAGTGCCGATAAAAGCAATATGCCCGATCAGCAGGTGCCACGCCACCGCAGCAATGATAACGAAACGCAAAATACGGTAGAAACCGAATCAGGCAATTTAGGCAGAGATTTCGGAAAAGGCGATTTCGGTTCGGAAGAAGCACGAACAGATGCCGAAAAAGGCAACAAAGGCCATGCAGGGAATATGCCGGATAGCACAGAAAAATAAAAGCCCCCGATATAAACCGGAGGCTTTTCCTAACAACTAAAAAATAACACCTATGGTGGTGTTTTATCCAACTTTAAAAGCAGGAGCAACATCATCAATACAAGTACATGTTACCTGTAAATCTTTAATGATTCCTGTTTTTAAGCTATAAACCCAAGCATGTACAGAAAGCTCCTGGCCATTTGCCCAGGCACTTTGTACAATTGAAGTATTGGTTACATTTGCTGCACCTTCAATAGCGTTCAGTTCAACCAAACGATCAAAACGCTGATCCTCATCTTCAATCGCCGCCATTTCACTTTCGTGCGTACGGTATACATCGCGGATGTTTCTCAACCAGTTGTCGATTATACCAACCTGTTTGTTACCCAAGGCCGCTTTAACACCACCACAACCATAATGGCCGCAAACAATTACATGTTTTACTTTCAATACATTAATAGAATAATCAAGTACCGAAAGTAAATTCATATCAGTATGCACCACTACATTGGCAATATTTCTATGTACAAAAATATCACCAGGGCGGGTATTCGTAATCTGGTTGGCAGGTACACGGCTATCAGAACAGCCTATCCACAATACAGGCGGACTCTGGCCTGCAGAAAGTTTATCAAAAAAGGCAGGATCCTTGTCTATTGTATCCTTAACCCAATCCTTATTGCCTTGTAACAAGTTATCGTAAGTAATATCTTGTGTTTCTATTGTTTTTGCGCACATAACTATATTTTATTAATTTCTTCTTTTACTTTAATATTTAATTTTGGTACTGTATAATGTTTCTGGATGTTCTCCAGGGTTACAATAATACCTTTTGTATAGGCATTATGTTTGTAATTAAAAATGGTTTCCAATACATCAGGATCTATGTACCTGGCGTTCGAACCATCAATAGTTACATTTGTTTCTTTAGGGATATTCGTTAAAACTACCTGTATTGCTGCTTTATTTAAAAATGAAACCTCTTCTGCCAGTTTAATCCTTATATTCTTTTTGTCGCCTTCGTTCGTAATTCTGTAAAAGAAGGGGTTACGCATGTTGGTACGCAATAAATAAAATATCGAAACCAACATACCAATGGCCACTCCTTTTAATAAATCGGTAAACAACACCGCAACAACTGTAATTACAAATGGCACAAACTGATCCCATCCTTTATGGTACATGTGCTTAAACAAGCTGATGCGAGTTAATTTATAACCCGTTACCAAAAGAATTGCTGCCAAACACGACAATGGAATCATGTTAATTAAACCCGGAATAAACAACAGGGATAACAATAACCAGGTTCCATGGAAAATTGCCGACATTTTTGTTCTTCCTCCAGCATTTACATTGGCCGAACTCCGTACAATTACCGATGTCATGGGTAAACCACCAACCATTCCACTGGTGATGTTGCCTATCCCCTGCGCAATCAATTCTCTGTTTGTTGGCGTAACACGCTTAATCGGATCAATCTTATCTACCGCCTCAATACTGAGCAAGGTTTCTAAACTGGCTACAACAGCAATGGTTATAGCCACAATATAAACGTTTTTATTAGCCAGTTGCGAAAAATCGGGCATGGTAAACAAACCTAAAAATTCACCGAATCCGCTTACTACAGGTATTTTCACCATTTGATCGGGCCTTAAAGGATGATCAGTACCAGCAAAAATTATAGTACCAATAATACCCAAGGTTACCACAAGCAATGGTGCCGGCACAATTGCCAATTTAGGAAATTTAGGCCAGATGATAAGAATGGCTATCGATAATAAGCTGATTACTACAGCAGCCAAACTAAAATGGCTTATTGCTGCAGTAATTGCAGAAAAAGTATTTTCGTGATCTTGTTGAAAGAAACCTTCATCGCCTGTAAAATCAGTATCAACACCTAATGCATGCGGCAACTGTTTTAAAATTAAAATCAGTCCGATTGCAGCAAGCATGCCTTCAATTACACTTGATGGAAAGTAGTTACCAATTGTTCCGGCCTTAACCAGGCCTAAAATTAATTGGAATACCCCTGCCAGCACAACAGCAAGTAAAAAGGTTGGATAGCTACCCAAAGAGGTAATAGCGCCCAAAACAATAACGGTTAAACCTGCTGCGGGGCCACTTACGCTCAGTTGCGAGCCGCTAAATGAGGCCACTACAATACCACCAATAATACCGGTAATTAAACCGGCAAATAATGGCGCACCCGAGGCAAGTGCAATACCTAAACACAATGGCAGGGCCACCAAAAACACTACAATACTTGATGGTAGATCTTTCTTTAAATTCTTTTTAAGAATATATTTCTTCACGTCCGAACCTGAAAAGGCCGGGTTAAACTTTTGCATAACGATATAATTATCTGGTAAATTTTAACGAATAAATCGTTGGGGAAATTTTAAAAAGCGATCACAGATCACAATGATTATATCGTGCAGGTATTTAAACACGGCATATACCATCATAGCTGGTTACTCACCAAAAAGATTACCCCAATAAAAACTGACTAAATAAAGTTAGGCGGTGGTGTTGGTACCGTAGGATGATATGGATCTACATATCTTTTGAAATGTTCAATAAAACTGCTCTTCAAAAAGAAATGACTTGAAGAGAACTCGTAAGAAAAAATAGGATGGTTAAGTTCAACAAGCTTAAAATCGGTAAACTTTGCGGTATCTTTGGCGGTATCCTTTCCGCCATCATGCTCTAACTCAATTTGCATGATTACAGCGTTCATGATTTCCTTATCAATACTCGTACAAAAAACCGGTGCACCAGATATACCCATCTTCGCCATGAAGATGAACATGAATGATGTAACGATTAAATACTTGTATTTCCTTAAAAACATCTACTAATTCTAATGTTGTTCTAATACTAACGGTTACAAAAATAAACGGATAATTGGTTTTTCAATGCTTTAGGCTGTAAAAAAAATGTAATTATATCGTAAATCTTAGTTTGTAGCTTATAAAAAAGGCTTTTATTTATCTTTTGAAACATCATGGCTTGGTTATCATCGGCCAGCGCAGCCCTGCCAATTGCTTAATCTTTCTGGCAACTTTCATTTCAAAATTAAAATCAAACCAGGCCAAAACGGATACCGCTGCTGTTTAATTAACATCGGGCATAGTTCAAGGATAAATAACCTGGTGCAAACCTTGCATTACCGTTAGTAATTTTTAATTTTAAATTCTCATAGCTTCAGCAATGGATAAAAAAATAGCATTACTTAAAGATAAGATTAACCAGGCCAACCTAGGTGGCGGACAAGCGCGGATAGACAGTCAGCATAAAAAAGGCAAACTTACAGCCCGCGAACGCATTCATTTTTTAATGGATGAAGGTAGCTTTGAAGAAATCGGGATGATGGTTACCCACCGCAGCACCGATTTCGGCATGGAACGCGAAAAATATCTTGGTGATGGTGTAATAACAGGCTATGGAACAATCAACGGAAGGTTAACTTATGTTTTCTCTCAGGATTTTACCGTATTTGGCGGTTCACTTTCCGAAACCCATGCAGAAAAAATCTGCAAATTAATGGATATGGCCATGAAAAATGGTGCACCTTTAATTGGTTTAAATGACAGCGGTGGTGCCCGTATCCAGGAGGGTGTTGTTTCATTAGGCGGTTATGCAGATATTTTTTATAAAAACGTGCAGGCATCCGGTGTTATCCCGCAGCTATCGGCCATTATGGGCCCATGTGCCGGAGGTGCAGTGTACTCGCCCGCCATTACCGATTTTATTTTAATGGTAGAAAACACTTCATATATGTTTGTTACCGGCCCAAATGTGGTTAAAACAGTAACACATGAAGAAGTAACCTCAGAAGAATTGGGCGGCGCAACCACACATGCCACAAAATCAGGCGTTACGCACTTTGCCTGTGCCAACGAAATTGAAGCCATTAACCACGTAAAACGCTTACTCAGTTATATGCCTCAAAACTGTGAGGAAATTGCCGATCATTTACCATACGAAACCGCTGATGAAAGCAGGCCGGAGCTGAATACCTTTATGCCCGAAAATGCTTCACAGCCATATGATATCCGCGAAATAATTACCACTGTTACCGACAGTGATAGCTTTTTGGAAGTACATGCCGCCTATGCAGAGAATATTGTAGTAGGTTTTGCCCGCCTTGCAGGAAGAAGCATTGGCATAGTGGCCAATCAGCCAGCCTATTTAGCAGGTGTTTTAGACAGCAATTCATCAAATAAGGCCGCAAGGTTTGTCCGCTTTTGCGATTGTTTTAACATCCCTTTGCTTGTATTTGAAGATGTTCCGGGCTTTTTACCAGGTACAGATCAGGAATGGAACGGAATTATCACCAATGGTGCAAAATTATTGTATGCCTTTAGCGAAGCCACTGTACCGCGCATCACAGTAATTACCCGAAAAGCTTATGGCGGAGCTTACGATGTAATGAACAGCAAACACATTGGTGCAGATATGAATTACGCCTGGCCAAGTGCCGAAATTGCGGTTATGGGTGCTAAAGGTGCCGCAGAAATTATTTTTAAAAGAGAAATCAATTCAGCAGAAAAACCCGAAGAAAAGTGGCTCGAAAAAGAAAAGCTCTACTCCGATATCTTTGCTAACCCTTACCGTGCGGCAGAGCGTGGCTTTGTTGATGAAGTAATTGAACCCGCCCAAACCCGTGTAAAGTTGATAAAAGCTTTTAAGATGTTAGAAAATAAGGTAGTGAACAGCCCAAGAAAAAAACACGGAAATATACCTTTGTAGAAATAGTATATAGTCATAAGTGCATATTCAGCTAGTATAGCAACCCGCCCACTAACACTTATGACTGTTGACTTCTGACTCAAAAACCAACATGCAGATTACTCCCCAATTATCACGGACAGATATTTTACTCATGGCCTTTTGCACAGGCCTCATTGTTGCAAACATTTACTATTGCCAACCATTGGTGATCTTAATTGCGAAAGATTTTAAGCTCAGCGAAACCGATGCCGGAAAAATCACTTACCTCACACAAATTGGTTATGCCCTTGGCCTTTTCCTATTGGTACCACTTGGCGATATGTTTGAGCGCAAGAAACAGATTCTCATGATTACTGGTCTGGCTATTTTTGCCTTACTTGTGGCGGCAGTTTCGCACACTTTCTTTCTACTCGAAATTGCTTCCATATTAATCGGAACATGCTCTATTGTACCACAATTAATTTTACCATTGGCAGCCAACTTAAGCACCGATGAAAACCGTGGTGCAAATATCGGCATGATTATGAGCGGGTTATTGGTGGGCATTTTAGCCTCACGCGCGGTAAGCGGAAGCATTGGCTTTTGGTTGGGCTGGCGTGCTGTTTATTATATCGCTGCTGCCATTTGTGGGTTACTAATCATTTTAATGGCCAAACGTTTCCCTAAAAGTTACCCTGCCTTTAAAGGAACATATAAAGAATTAATGCGCTCGATGTTTGGCTACATCAAAACCCAGCCTGCTTTAAGAGAAACATCGATTATTAACTTTTTGGCCTTCGCCATAATCAGTGCCTTCTGGACCACCATGGTGCTTTTCCTCGCCAATCCACCCTTTAGTTTTCAAACTTTACAGATTGGGTTATTTGGAATTGCCGGAGCTGCAGGCGCATTGGCGGCACCATTGGTTGGTAAACTGAGCGATGGTAACAATCCACGTAAAAACCTGATGATTGGCTTTATCCTGCAAATTGTAAGCATTGCCTTATTCTATTTTACAGGCAGCCACTTATATCTTTTTGTAATTGGCATTGTATTGATCGATATTGGCCAGCAGGCTATCCATGTTACTAACCAAACCCGGATTTACACTTTAATACCTGAAGCAAGAAACCGGTTAAATACCATTTTTATGTCGGTTAGTTTTATTGGCGCAAGCTGTGGGTCGGCACTCGGTTTATGGCTCTGGGATCAGGGTGGATGGGCTTTATTCTGCTACGGGATGACGGGTATAATAATCCTTAACATATTAATTTACCAATTTTACGGAAGAAAAAATAAATCCATTAATTAATAAAAATACATGAAATCTAAAAACGCAATCAAAACACTTTCAATTCTCTTATTCTCTTTAGTTTTTGCAGGCCAGTTAAAGGCGCAAGACAGTACACATGTAGAACAACAAACAGAAGTTAAATCGCTGAACAAAATAAGGCTTACCTTATTGGGCATTAGTTATGAGCGTGAACAAAAAATTGATAGACTGGCCACCTTATATTTTGCCGGAGGTATAGGTGCTTCCTTTGCCATCCAAACAGAGGATTATGGCCTTATTGCTAAAACGAATACCTATTTTAATATCTCTCCAAACATTAATGCAGGGTTTAGGCGCTACTATAATTTTGACAAAAGAAATAAAAAAGGAAGGAAAACGGCCAACAATGCCGCCAACTATTACGGCTTGGATGTTTCGGCATACTTTAAACCGCTTTTAAACAATGATTATTTTGGTAATGGTGAGATTGGAATTACTCCGCAATGGGGGTACCAACGAAGTATTGGCAAAAAAATAAATTTTGAATTGATGCTAGGTCCAACCGTTCGCTTAAGCGCCTTTGATCCATACTTTGGGGTTGACGGCAGAATCGGTTTTAGCTTTTTATTATAACGATGGTTCAAATTGAGCAAATATTTCCTTCTTTAACCTGGCGGATCAGGCATGAAACCATGTATCCTGATCAACCCTTTGATTTTGTAAAACTACCAGATGATTTTAATGGCATCCATTTTGGATTGTATCTTGATCATAAATTAACAGGTGTAGTTTCCGTATTTAATGATGGAGATGTTTACCAATTCAGGAAACTGGCCATTCTTCCTACAGCACAAAAGACTGGTTTAGGTTCGCAATTGCTGGAATATATCATTGATTTTTGTAAAATTCAAAAAGCGACAAAACTATGGTGCAATGCCCGTGTAAATGCTAAAGAATTTTACTTTAAATTTGGCTTCCACGAAACCGATAAAACCTTTTTTAAAGATGGGTACGATTTTGTGATCATGCAATTAATATTAAATTACGAAGAACCCCCAATACGCGAAGATCACAAAGAAATTTAATTTTGTGCCCCCTGGTGCTTTGGTGGTAAAACAAATAACATATGGCTAAGAAAAAAGACGACGAAAAAAAGAAACATACTCCGGTAGTAACAAAAAAATCGCTACAATTTCTGGAAGAATACATTAATAACCCAGCGCCTACCGGTTACGAATGGGAAGGGCAAAAACTTTGGTTAAACTATTTAAAACCATATATCGACGAGCATTTTATAGATAATTATGGCACAGCAGTAGGTGTAATTAATCCTAAAGCAGCTTTTAAGGTAGTTATTGAGGCGCATGCTGATGAAATTTCGTGGTATGTAAATTACATCACCAGCGATGGTTTAATTTATGTAATCCGCAACGGTGGTTCTGATCATCAGATTGCGCCTTCAAAACGCGTAAACATCCACACCGAAAAAGGCCTGGTAAAAGCAGTATTTGGCTGGCCGGCCATCCACACCCGCCATGGTGAAAAAGAACAGGCTCCTGAACTTAAAAATATATTTTTAGATTGTGGTTGTACTTCAAAAGAGGAAGTAGAAAACCTGGGCATCCATGTAGGTTGTGTAATTACTTACGAAGATGAGTTTATGGTATTGAACGACCGCTATTATGTTGGTCGCGCTTTAGATAACCGTGTAGGTGGCTTTATGATTGCCGAAGTTGCACGTTTATTAAAAGAAAACAAGAAGAAGCTTCCGTTCGGTTTATACATTGTAAACTCTGTACAGGAAGAAATTGGTTTGCGTGGGGCAGAAATGATTGCACATCGTATTAAACCTAATGTGGCTATCATTACCGATGTAACCCACGATACCACTACCCCAATGATTAACAAAAACATTCAGGGCGATTTATCTGCCGGTAAAGGCCCGGTGGTTTCTTATGCGCCAGCCGTGCAAACCAACCTGAATAAACTGTTAATTAAAACTGCAGAAAAAAATAATATTCCATTTCAGCGTCAGGCTTCATCGCGCTCTACCGGAACAGATACTGATGCCTTTGCCTACTCAAATGGGGGTGTTCCATCAGCATTAATTTCATTACCGCTACGCTATATGCATACCACTGTAGAAATGGTGCATAAAGAAGATGTTGACAATGTAATCAGTTTAATTTACGAAAGTTTATTAAACATTACCGATGGTCATGATTTCAGGGAATTTAAATAATGGAAAAAGTAAACCATAAAAAAATCATCATCAGAACCTTTTTAAAGCTTTTGCTGATGATTTTGATCATTTTTACGCTAAACTCATGGCCAAGCATAAAACAAAGCATGAACGGTAATGCACCGCCACTTGCTTACTGGCTCGACCATAGTTTTAAAATAAGCAACATTATCCTCATTTTAGGGTTTACAGCTTATTTCTATTATAAAGATTTAACAGATCAAAGAGAATTGATCGAAAAAGAAAATCGACAAATTTAATTTTTAATATCCGAGCAAGATTAGTTGCTAAAGAAGTCAAGTTTTAATGGCCATGCGCTATAAAAACTTGACTTCTTTTATTTAAAAGGCATTTTACAATTTCACTACAATCATTTTTAGAACATTTTACATCTTATTTGTTTAAGCATATAGTTATGAAAAAACTTGTATTAATTCGCCACGGACAAAGCGTTTGGAACCTCGAAAACCGTTTTACCGGTTGGACGGATGTAGATTTATCAGAAAATGGTTACCAGGAAGCAAAAAAGGCAGGTGAAATTTTAAAAAAGCATGGTTATAATTTCAACATCGCTTTTACATCGCTATTAAAACGGGCTATTAAAACATTACACATCATTTTGGAGGATCTTGATCACCTTTGGATCCCCGAACATAAAAGCTGGCATTTAAACGAGCGTTTTTATGGTGCTTTACAAGGCCTGAACAAGGCAGAAACTGCAGAGAAATATGGAGCAGATCAGGTATATAAATGGAGAAGAAATCCTGATGAAGAACCTCCACAAATTACCAAAGATGATGAACGCTATCCTGGGAACGACCTCCGTTATCAACTCTTAAAACCCGAAGAATTGCCCTTAACCGAAAACTTAAGCGATACCATTGCAAGGGTATTGCCTTATTGGAACGAGCGCATTGTACCCGCCATAAGCAAAAACGAAAAAGTAATTATCAGCGCACATGGCAATAGTTTACGGGCACTGATTAAATACATCGATAACTTATCAAACGAAGAAGTTACCGCTTTAGAAATCCCTACAGGGGTGCCGCTGGTTTACGAACTGGATGATAACCTGCAAAAAATCAGGCATTATTATCTTGAATAAATACTAAAAGAAGCTTTATTTATAAAAATACCGTCATTTGAGGGAGGAAAACGAGAAGTAAACCATCATGCTAGATATTTTTGCTTAAAAGATTGCTTAGTTAGCTGAAAAACTTCTGCGAATTAACAGCACATAGAGTAATTTTATACCAATTTCACCTACTTATCTCCTCGTAGAGAAAAATTCTTGCCAACTATACCAATTAAAACCTTAAGCACTGCGTTTATTGTTATTAATACTTAAAATTATATTTACATTGTTTGCGTTATTATAACAATTAGTTTATCCTTATTATGAGATCAAATATTAGAAGCATCGATCTCTCAATTATCTGCGATGGTCATTGGGATGTTGTGTTCGACCACGTTGGTCTGGGTTTTTGGGAGTTAAGTGTAGCCACTGGAATACTCCGCTCAACCAGGTCGTTTAAAGAAAATTTTGGGTACCCGCCAAATGCTGTTTTAAGTTATGAAACCGTTTTAGGCTTAATTTTACCAGAAGATCTTGACCATGTTCAAGACGAAATTGAATTGACAGTAACCAGAGAAAAAAGCAGTTACAATGTGCTTTACCGCATCCGCCGTCCTGATGGTGAAATCAGATGGATTAAAGCGGATGGAATACTATCTCAGCAAGATGGCGAAAGTTTAAAACTAATCGGAACAACTTTAGATGTTACCGATTTAAAGCAGTCTGTTTCTTAATTATAAATCATCAATTTCAATCCACACAGGTCCGTGGTCGCTTGTTTTTTCCCATCCCCTAACTTCCCTGTCTACTCCTGCCGATTTTAAGCGATCGCTAACCTGTGGGCTCAGCAAAAAATGATCAATCCGTAACCCTGCATTCCTTCCGTATGCATTGCGGAAATAATCCCAAAAGGTGTAAATTGTTTCATCAGGATATAACTTTCTGATGGCATCTGTATACCCCTGCCCTATTAAATTTTTAAAGGCCAAACGTGTTTCTGGTCTAAACAAAGCATCCTCCACCCAGCGTTCGGGTTTATAAGCATCGAGTTCTGTTGGAATTACATTGTAATCTCCAGCCAAAACCACAGGCAAATTGTAGGTGAGTAATTTGGCAGCATGGGCAGTAAAGCGCTCAAACCATTGTAATTTATAATCAAACTTTGGCCCCGGTGCCGGGTTGCCGTTTGGCAGGTACAAACAGCCAATAATTACATTGTTTACCATAGCCTCAATGTACCGGCTATGCAAATCTTCAGGGTCGCCGTCTAACCCACGCCTTAATTCCTTTATTTCTAAATTTTTGGCCAATATGGCAACACCGTTCCAGCTTTTCTGTCCGTGCCAAATGGCATTATAACCAGCATCTTTAATGGCCTGTTCAGGAAATTTTTCTTGCGGTGCTTTTAGTTCCTGCAAACAAACTACATCGGGTTGGGTTTCTTCGAGCCAGCGCAATAAAACAGGCAAGCGACCATTAACTCCATTTACATTATAAGTTGCTATCTTCATTTTATAAATCTCAGTATTAAAACGCCAAATTGAAACCAAGTGTTTCAACTTACCATACTAAAGCTACAATTTTAGCAATAAAATTTCTTTTGAGTTAAAAAACTATGACTTATAAAAAATTTGCAACTATCTTGCAGTATATTAAATTATCCCGTAAGTACCCATGTTCAAAGCAGTTTTAAATATCCCTCCTGCAGAACCAAAGGATATCCGTTGGTTTTATGATCGCTATGCGGCAATGTTGCTTGGCTACATTAATGGCATTGTTAAAGACAAGCAGCAATCAGAAGATCAATTGGTTAAAATCCTTACCTCTTTTACCCAGGATTTTGTGGCGGCAGAAAAAAGCAATCAGCACATCTGGCTTGAGTTGCGCCAGTATGCACAAAACAGGTTAAATTCGGCTGTACTATCAGATCGTCAGCTTATTCAAAAACAATCTGTTAGCGAGCCAGGCTTAGCATCGCTTGATGATTTGCAGAAAATAGTTTTTAAAGCCGTGTACTATCACGGAAAATCAATTTCACAACTGGCCATAAGCTTAAATTATGGAGAAGAGGAAATACGTAACCAATTAAAATTAGCAATTGATAAAATGAGGAGGGCCCGTGGAAATTAAAAAATTAATGGAAAGCGGTTTAATGGAAACCTATGTAATGGGTATTGCAACCGAAGAGGAAATTCAGCAGGTTTTATCATTAACAAAAACACACCCTGAATTTAAAAATGCTTTAGATCAATTAGAGTTTGATATGGAAACATTGGCGCAAAGCATGAGCATCGATCCACCTGCCGGAACTCTGGAGAAAATTGAACAGGAGATTAACCAAATTCAACGCCGTAACCAAGCTTTACAGGCCGAACCAGAGCCAGCATTCAGGTACGATAACAGAGAGCAGGAATATGCCAAACAAGAACGCTATATCGAGGTAGAATCAGAATCTAACCAGATGCGGGTTAATAAAGCCTGGAAATGGGCATTTATAGCTGTTTTTGTATTGGGAAAGATATTTTTGGCTACTGCAATTTATTTTTACCTGGAAAACAGACAGGCGCAGGAGCAAATAAATGAACTGAAAATAGAATTGAAGCAAAAGCTAAGGTAATATTGAAAAATTGAGTAGAATAACCTCGCCTTTTTAAAACCAATAGTTAATTGAACTGTTTAGTAGATAAGATTCATTCATGTTTGAGCGCATGTTTGAGTTTAGATATAGGGATAAGCTAATTACTTATCCCTTTTTTAATATTTAAACTCATTATTTTTTAGATAGCTGTAGAATTTTGAATTGAGCTTAGCAATAAAACTAGGCTGCCATGCCAGATTTATAATTTTTAAGCATCTTTTTCAAAAGTCCTCTGGCCACATGTATTTTGGTTTTAACAGTACCAAGGGGAATATCCAGTTCTGCAGCAATTTCATGGTATTTATACCCTTCAAAATAGCGGCAGAAACAAAAGCGGCAATCTTCTGGCAATGCATTTAATGATTTTTGAATATCTTCCATCATAAACTTAGCAGTTCCGGCATTGCTTGATGCACTGGGGGCCAACTGTAAAGAAGTTAAATCTTCTTCCTGCTGGATCATTTCGTTTTTCCGCTTTAATTTATAATAATGATTAAGGAAGGTATTTTTTAAAATGGTAAAAAGCCATGCCCTAACATTACTGCCCATTTCAAACTTGGCCGAAAACCTAAATGCTTTCATAAAGGTATCCTGAACCAGATCGGCGGCATCGTCTTCATCACGAGTGTATGCTAATGCCCGTTCGAAAAGTGGCTGGCGATATTGGTAAATGTCGCAATTGAAATTTAATGTTTCCATGTTGGTTTTGGGATTGATGTAAATGTTCAACAAACGGTAACATGCAATGTTATTTGTAGAAATACCCGATTTTTTACGGTTTATTTAAAACACCGTAAAATGAACCCCAAAACCACCAAAATTGTTAAGAAATGTACCCGTTCCGCATCACAAAACGGACTAAAGATGCTGAGTTTTTGGTACCCGTTTTATTGATTAAAGCCTCCCTTTGGCTCTCAACTGTACGCCTGCTGAGGTACAATTTATCTGCAATTTCCTGGTTGGTTAAACCATCTGCTATGAGTTGTAATACGTTAATTTCGCGCTCAGAAAAATTAATTTCTCCGTTGGTTTTTTGCGACAGCATATTTAATTGGGTGTTAAAACGCTCCAAAATTGAGATGCATAAATTAGATGAAAGGTACCGTTTTCCCTTCATTACATGTTTAATGCAAAACAGCAGTTCATCTTCTTCAATATCTTTAGAGAGGTAAGCAAAAGCTCCTGAAATAAAGGCATTTGAAGCATATTTTTCATCATCTAAAATAGAGAGAATTACAATTTTTGTATTGTATCCATGTGCCTTAACTGCACTAATTAAACCTAAACCATCAAGGTTCGGCATGGCCATATCAGACAAAACAATATCAGCCTTTATTCCTTTTTCCAAAAGTGCTAAAACACCTAAACCATCAGATACTTCTGCTACAACTTTTATCCCATCATGTTTTTCTATAAGTGCTTTTAGAGAGGTGCGGATAATATGGTGATCGTCTACAAGAATAATGTTAATCATAATTCAAATATAACTTACGCCATTTTAAAATTAAAAACGGCTACTTCGGAAGCTCGATATAGAAGGTGGTTCCGACACCAATTTTGCTCTTAAACCAGATTTTTCCCTGATGCAAATCTACAATCGACTTGATTATGCTCATTCCAAAACCTCCGGATTCTTCGCCCTTTAAACCCGGCCTTAAAGTTTCAGGCAAATGATCAAATAGTCCTGCCTGCAACTCATCCGGTATCCCTATGCCATCATCAGTTACGGTGATTAGAACCGTTTTTTCCAATTCTTCGGCATGCAAACCAATGTAACCGTTATCGGTTGTAAATTTTAAGGAGTTTGAAATTAAATTATTAATTACCTGCAAAAACTTCATGCTATCCAGGCGCAGGTAAATTTGCTCGGCAGAGCTGGTAAACTGTATATTTTTGGTTTTGCCCAATTTAGATCGCTTGTAAAAACGCACCACATCCCTAAGCTCCCAAACGAGATCGGCGCGCTCCTTGCCAATTTCTATTACTGATGATTTAAGAAACTCCCGATTAATCATACTCCTTACCAAGAGCAGGTTGCGCTCGCACATATCCTTAATAAAACTTAACGAATTCACCATCCGTTCATCGCCCATTTGTGCAATGCTATCTTCCATTGATGATGCTGTTAATTTCATCATTCCAAGTGGCTCCTTCAAATCATGCGCCAGCACCTCAAGGGTTATGTTCTTTCTGGCGTTAATTTGCTCAATATGGATTTTATTGTGCCGCACTACAGTAGTATCTTCTACAGTACCAATCATCCGCGCTCTGCCTGCATCAGCAACAGCAAATACCGTTGTACGCACATACTTTTCTCTACCTTTAAAAGTGAGGCGGAACTCATATCTCTTTTCTTTTTCATTTTCTAAACATTCTTCATAACATGAAAATACATGCGCTGTATCTTCAGGATGAATCCGCTCCAAAAGTACTTGTGGATTAGTATAAATATCATCTGGTGTTGTTTCCCAGATTGCAGCCAAGGATTTATTCAGGTAAGAAAATTTCTGTTGATCATGTTCGTAAATAAAGTAGCCATCAACAGACAAATCGCCAAGTTTGCAAAAAAGCTCGTTATTTAATTCGATCATAGATTTAGTGTTTGATAATTTGTACACGAGGATGGTTATGAACCTTCTGAGCAACCTAATCAGAAACGCAGCAGGCCGTAAAATGTTTTATATAAAAAAATTACGTAAAACGGGTTTACAATTAATCGCCATTTTAACCTAAATTATAGATATACAGCTGGCTTTTACAGAGATATTAACATTTTCCACACGATGTGTAAAATTATTTTGCATAACAAAACTAACTATTGCCTAAATTGTTAAGCATAAAGGAAAGACAAAAAAGTCCTGTGAGCGGGAGATCCGCGGAGGGCAGGCACACCATAAAAAGAGGAATATCTTTTATCAATATAGCCATCATTACAGGTGGCTATTTTTATTTCGGGGCTGCTTACTTTAACACCACTTTTTTGCCCGTTTTGGCAGAGATTTTAGCCGCCTCCAAAATGCTAACTACAATTAAGTTATTGGCTAAAGAGGATAAATCATTTGTTGGGTTAATTTCGCCTTTTAATATTGCTGATAGATAATTTAAATGATTGGCATATACTGGCGGTAATGCTTTTGCTGCATATACCTTATAATCTTCCTTCCCGTTTTTCCTTCCCCTTAAATCTTTTTCGTTTACCGCTTGTATATATCCTGTTGCGCCAAACACTTCCATATCTTTTATGCTAAACGGCCAGTTCCACGAGGCCTCAATAATGCCGGTGGCACCAGGGTATTCTAATAAAATTGTGGCATCATCATCCACATTCGGATAAATATTTTTTTTAATCTGGTGCGTAACTGCTGTAACAGAAACGGGTGCTTTACCATCCATTAACCAGGTCATTAAATTTGCACCATAGCAGCCAAAATCCACCAATGCACCTCCACCGTTTTTAGCGGGATCAGTTAACCAGCTTAAAAACTCCTTACTTACACCAATTTCCTTTGGTCCTTCATGCCCATCATGTACAATTATTTTTCTTAAGGTGCCTATGCTATTGGTTTCTTTAACATTTTTATACACTTCCTGGTTACTGGGATACCAGGTGGTTTCGTAATTGGTAAGCACATGCACCTGATACTGTTTGGCCAGTGCCGCCATTCTTTCTGCTTGTTTAACCGTTACCGCCAAAGGTTTTTCTACCATTACCGATATGCCAAGCGGAGCAGCAGCTTCTACCACGGCTAAATGATCGCTTATGGCATTATAGGCCAGTACAACATCTGGCTTCTTTTTCTTTAATAAATCAACCAGGTTAGTATAAAATATACTGTCGGGAATTTTGTAGCGTGTTTTAAACTTGTTTACCAGTTCAGGATTACTTTCTGCAATACCGATGATATTAACCTCTGCCTTTTGGTAACTGTTCATAATGAGATACACATGATCGTGGTTTAACCCGGCAATTGCCACATTTAATTTCTGTTGCGCACAAACAGTAAATAAAGAAAATACAAAGCAGGCAACTAAGCTACTTAAGCTTAATAAATAGTTGTTTCGGTTAATAATCATGACTTCTAATTTCTATTGATAATTACCAATTTAGAAATTTATAAAAGCATAGATGTTAACACCCAAAAATATTACAGAGTTTAGAATAGGGAGGTGAGAAACAATTGATTCAACTTAAAGGGTGAGTGGTAAAAAAAATAAAATCTAACGGGATGATTAGATCACTCACATTAAGTTGTGCAATTGCACGGTATTTGGTTAGTATATATTATTATTGGTACAAAAATGCTTCAGTTTTTTTATTTCTTAACGGAAACTCTTTACTAATGGGATCTTCCTGTTGCTCTTCGGTAATTAACAGATCATTGTACTTTTCTAATAAGTGAATGTACTTGTTCATCCAGAAATAAACCGAATTGGCATCAGACCCGATTTGTTTTGAAGGATCTGCAGTTTGATTTGCATTATCTGAACTATATCGGGGAAAAGCTTCCGGGAATGATGCTGAAAGATCCTGCCCTAATAATTTGCCTACCTGCCAAATTACTTCGTGACCAATCCTATCCTGACCAAACCAGTTGTAAATTGTTCTGCGGCTTACATTAAGCTTTCTGGAAAGCTCACTGATGCCCATACGATCTCTGCGCACTAAGCGCTCAAGGATTTCTCCTTGCTTTAATTGTGTTGTCATTGAGATAATTAATTTTTTAAAAAATGAAAAAATAATTAAATCAGCTATCGGGGACGATTGACAATTCAAATGTAGAAAAAAGTGTAAAAGGTTGTATAAAAAATGTTGTTTTTTTGACATTTGTCAATCTTCATTTAAGAATAATTGTAAAAGGATAAGTGTTGGGGAGTGATGGTTATAATGCAATAAGAAATGTGGTACAGGGGAAAAATAATTTCGTTAAACATAGTGATGCATTACGGTTCCCGCATGCGCGGGAATGACAGATTTATTGTGATGGCAAATCCAAAGATTTCTCCACTACGGTCGAAATGACGATACTATGTACCCCTTCAGTTTCTTAAAAGAGATAAGCTTAAAGATTGTAAAAGCATAGCGATCGCATTACGATTCCCGCATGCGCGGAAATGACGACCGTTTTAATCTGAACCTCGCTATCTGCACCTCGCTATTTCCTCCCTGCTATCCGGCATAGGAAATGATGGAAGGAGAAAACGTTAAAGCTTTATCAATACCTTTTAGTTTATAATTGCATTGAGGCAGCACACACTTTCCGCCCCCTTCGGCGGAACTTGTGCTGACGACCAAAAAGCTTTAACGAATTTATCCGACATCAGTTCCAAGCCTTTCAGTTATGCCTTATTGTTTGTTGTTTTTATAGGTAGTCATGCTTTCGCTGCGCTCAGGTTTGTTACTTTTGGGCCAAGCCAAAAGTAAGAGCCTCATCGGCGGCGGTGAGCCGAGGCAAGACTAAGCGAAGCGAAAATATAGCGATCGCATTACGGTTCCCGCCTGCGCGGGAATGACGGATTTATTGTGATGGCAAATTAAAAGATTTCTCCACTACGGTCGAAATTACGTTACTATGTACCCCTTTAGTTTCTTAAAAGAGATAAGCTTAAAGATTGCAAAAGCATAGCGATCGCATTACGGTTCCCGCCTGCGCGGGAATGACGACAGTTTTAATCTGAACCTCGCTACATGCACCTCGCTATATGCTCTATGCTATCCGGCATAGGAAATGATGGAAGGAGAAAACGTTAAAGCTTTATCATTACCTTTTCTTTTATAATTGCATTGAGGCAGCACACACTTTCCGCCCCCTTCGGCGGAACTTGTGCTGACGACCAAAAAGCTTTGACGAATTTATCCGACATCAGTTCCAAGCCTTGGGCTTTTGTTACTTTTGGGCCAAGCCAAAAGTAAGAGCCCCATCGGCGGCGGTGAGCCGAGGCAAGACTAAGCGGAGCGAAAATATAGCGATCGTATTAAGATTCCCGCATGCGCGAGAATGACGGATTTATTGTGAAGGCAAATCCAAAGATTTCTCCACTACGGTCGAAATGACGTTACTATGTACCCCTTTAGTTTCTTAAAAGAGATAAGCTTAAAGATTGTAAAAGCATAGCGATCGCATTACGATTCCCGCATGCGTGGGAATGACAACCGTATTAAAAACTACAAAGATTGCTTCGGCTCGCTATTTCCCTGCCTCGCAATGACGGATTCAACGTTTTCCTTGCATAATGCTATTTAAACCTCGCGATCTGCATCTCGCTATATGCTCCCTGCTATCCGGCATAGGAAATGATGGAAGGAGAAAACGTTAAAGCTTTATCATTACCTTTTCTTTTATAATTGCATTGAGGCAGCACACACTTTCCGCCCCCTTCGGCGGAACTTGTGCTGACGACCAAAAAGCTTTAACGAATTTATCCGACATCAGTTCCAAGCCTTGATTTTTGGTTACCTTTTTATCAAGAAAAAGGTAAGAGCCCCATCGGCGGCGGTGAGCCGAAGCAAGACTAAGCGAAAGCAAGCCTGAGTAATGGGTAAAAACAGCTTGGCGCATTAGGGTTCCCACCTGCGCAGGAATAATAACCTTACCAGCACGATGTAAATAAGAAGTTACGCTATAATTAGTTAAATTTTGCAATATTTGATTATTCCTTATTTCGAACAAACTAACTGGAAATGATTAAAAAACTACACCTCTATTTACTGATAGCGGGCACTTGTGTTTCGCTTAATGCAGCGGCACAGGATGCCATAAGCTACCAAACCCCACCAAAAGAAATTGCAGATTTGCTGCTGGCCAAACCCACACCTGGCGTTAGCATTGATGGCAAGGCAGAATGGATCTTATTTAGCGAACGTAATTCTTACCCATCTGTAGAAGAATTGGCCATGCCCGAATACCGGATTGCGGGCTTAAGGTTAAATCCAAACAATTATTCGCCAAGCAGGCAGACGTACATTAATAACTTCAGTCTTAAAAATATAAAATCCAATCAAACCTTCCAGGTAACTGGTTTGCCAACGCCATTATATGCAAGCAATATCAACTGGAACCCTTCAGAAAACAAAATTGCCTTTACCAACACCACACAAAAAGGTGTAGATCTTTACATTATAGATTTAACTACAAAAAAAGCTACTAAAACAAATAAAGCTTTCTTAAATGTAGTTTTAGGCAGTGGCCTTATCTGGTTAAACGATAACACCATTATTTACCGCACGGTAACCAAACCAGCAAGTGCCGCACCAACAAAACCATTAACGCCAAAAGGGCCAACCATACAACAAAATTTAGGTAAAGCCGCGCCAAGTGCTACTTATCAGGATTTAATAAAATCGCCTTTTGATGAACAATTATTTGAGTTTTTTGCCACATCACAATTGGTTAAAAATACTGCACGTGTAGAAACCCCAATTGGCAAACCAGCCATTTATGGTTTAACAAGTATATCGCCCGATAAAAACTACATGATGATTGAAACCATCCGCAAACCTTTTTCTTACCTGGTTTCTGCTTATGGTTTCCCTTCTACCGTAACCATTACCGATTTAACTGGTAAAACAATAAAAGTTATTGCCGAATTACCATCTTCAGAAGGCACTCCATCAGGTTATGATAATACACAAAACGTAGCGCGTGGTTTTGATTGGAGAGATGATGAGCCTGCCACTTTGGTTTGGAGCAAACCTTTAGACAGTGGTTTAATTAAAAAAGATGTTCCTTTTCATGATGCCGTTTACGCCCTGAGCGCGCCTTTTACAGGGGCAGAAAAAGAACTGTTTAAAACACAAACCCGTTACCGTGGTGTACAATGGGGCGATGCCAACCTTGCCCTCATTATGGAAGGCTTACGCAGCAAACAAACCAGTAAAGTAAGCAGGTACAACCCAACTACCGGTGCTGTAGAGGAATTATACAGCCGGAACCAAACTGATGCTTATGGCAATCCAGGTTCGCCGGTTACAACAAAAAACAAATATGGCCGGCAGGTAATTAAAACAGTTGATAATGGCACCAAACTATTGATGAACAACGTTGTAGGCTCATCAGAAAAAGGCGACTTACCGTTTTTGGCCAAGTTTGATTTAGCAACCAAAAAGAACGAAATTATCTGGCGCAGTGCAGAAGGAACTTTTGAATATGTAACTGATGTAATTAACCCTGATAAACTGGTTTTACTTACCCGCAAGGAGAGTCAGAAACTGGTTCCCAATTACTTTATCAAAAACCTGATGCTCCGCATTGCAGATCAGCCAATTACCAATTTCACTAATCCATATCCATCTTTAGAAGGTATTACCAAAGAAAAAATTTCTTATAAACGTGCAGACGGGGTTGATTTAACGGGCGATCTGTATTTACCTAAGGGCTACAATAAGGATAAAGATGGTCCGTTGCCAGCATTAATCTGGGCTTATCCACGAGAGTTTAATTCAGCAGCTGATGCGGCTCAGATCCGCGGATCGAAAGATAAATTTACAACCATCAGTTGGGCATCACCTATATTTTGGGTAACCCGTGGTTATGCGGTTCTGGATAATGCCGAAATGCCGATTGTGGCTAAAGATGGCAAAAAGCCCAACGATACCTTTGTTGATCAGTTGCAGTTAAACGCAGAAGCTGCCATTAATAAATTATCAGATTTAGGCGTTGGAGATAAAAAGCGCATGGCTGTAGGCGGTCACAGTTACGGAGCATTTATGACAGCAAATTTGTTGGCACACACCAATCTTTTTGCAGCAGGTATAGCCCGCAGCGGTGCTTATAACCGTACATTAACACCATTTGGTTTCCAAAACGAAGAACGCACCTACTGGCAGGCCCCTCAATTATATTATGAAATGAGCCCTTTCAGTTATGCCGATAAAATTAAAACACCTATATTGTTAATCCACGGTGATTCTGACGATAACCCAGGAACTTTCCCAATTAACAGCGAACGTTTATTTAACGCTATAAAAGGAGCTGGAGGCACCACCCGTTTTGTATTTTTACCTTACGAGGCACACAGTTACCGCGGTAAAGAAAACTTATTGCACATGCTTTGGGAGCAAGACCAGTGGTTGGAAAAATACGTTAAAAACAAAAAATAAATCTCTCTCTACCTTTATCGATTAAAGTGCCTCTAACCGGGGCACTTTTTTTGTTTCTAAGTTTAATTTCGAGGGTATTAGCTATTTCTACCTGACACTGATTATGAACTATCTTTCAATCGCTTATTCTTATCCATTTGGTTATTTGGAGTAAAATGGCATCAATTAACTTTGAAAACCTCCTGCCATACGCAGCGATAAATCAAAGTTACTTTGAAACCTTCCTGCCGTGGGCAGCGACAAAACAAAGTTACTTTGAAACCTTCCTGCCATAAGCAGCGACAAATCAAAGTTACTTGGAAACCTTCCTGCCGTGGGCAGCGGCAAAACAAAGTAACTTTGATGGTTTAGTGCCCTGCGCTGCTTAGCATCATTATAAAAGGTAAATCCATACTTAGCATTTAAATTTTGCTCATTCTTTGCCATTATGCTCAATAGTTAATCAGGCACTTATCAATCAGCCAGAATCATAACAGCTAACCGCATCAAATTCAACTCACACCCCCTGCTCTATTCTCTTTACCCTTTGCTCTATTTCCTATGCGCTTTGCACCACGGTTTAGCCGCATTTTCAACCTAAAACCTTACATTTATACCATTAAAACTGAACATTCTTTTTACTTATTTGTTATGCCAATATGGACTACATAGACTATTATAAAATCCTCGATTTAAAAAAAGATGCTACAACTGAGGATATTAAAAAAGCTTATAGAAAATTAGCCAGAAAGCACCATCCCGACCTTAATCCCAATAATGAGGAAGCGAATAAAAAATTTCAACAGATTAATGAAGCCAATGAAGTTTTAAGCGATCCGGATAAAAGAAAGAAGTACGATAAATATGGTAAAGATTGGCAACATGCCGATCAGCTGGATGCGCAACAGCAGCAGCAAAGGCAATATCAATCGCAAGGCGGCGGCTATGGAGGAGGAAATAGCTACTCGGGTGGTTTTGGCGGAGATGATTTCTCTGATTTCTTTTCTTCCATGTTTGGTGGTGGGGGCAGAAGCAGTAGAAATTCTCCTTTTAAAGGCCAGGATTATAATGCCGATTTGCAGTTAAACCTACTCGATGCTTGCACTACACATAAACAAACGCTAACTGTAAACGGTAAACAGGTGCGCATTACCATTCCGGCTGGTGTAGAAAACGGACAGAAAATTAAATTGCCAGGTTATGGCGCAGCAGGTGTAAATAATGGTCCTCCGGGCGATCTGTTTATTAAATTTAATATTATTGACGACCCTAAGTTTAAACGCAAGGGCAACGACATTTACATTCAGGAAGAAATAGATGTATATACAGCCATTTTAGGCGGAGAGAAAATTGTAGAAACCCTAAACGGCAAAGTGAAACTTAAAGTACCCGAAGGCACACAACCCGATGCTACACTGCGTTTGAAAGGGAAAGGATTTCCGCTTTATAAAAAAGACAATCAGTTTGGTGATCTGTACATCAAATGGCAGGTTAAATTGCCTACCAACTTAAACGCCGAACAAAAAGAACTATTTGAAAAACTTTCCAAATTCTAACCATTATGGAAACCTATCTAATCCCTGTAGAAGATATTTGCGCTTACCACCATGTGGAGATCAATTTTATCCAGTCTTTAGAAGATTTTGGACTGATCCATACCACTGTTAAAAAGCAATCGATCTTTTTACCTGTTGATGAATTAGCTAAATTGGAGCAATACCTGCGTTTAGCGCACGATCTTGAAATCAATTTAGAAGGGATTCATGCCGTTTCCCATCTGCTTAATCAATTGCAAAATATGCAGCAGGAAATAACAACACTTCAGAACGAACTAAATTATTATAAGCAACTTAACCAACACCATTAAACAACCGTTTGTGCAGTATTTTGCATTAAAAGTGGTAACAAAAACACATCCTTTTTAAGATATGTTTCTTAAATTGGCAATCTAATTTTAAAAAATGAGCGATCTTTCTTCAAAATTCATCGAAAAAATAAAATCATCTTATGCCCCAACAGGCTCGTACATTTATTTAGGCGCCGGAATTTTAGACGGACAGGTTTACAGCGAAGCCGAAGTTAATTTATCATTAAAAATGATGAACAGACACGGTTTAATTGCGGGAGCTACAGGAACCGGTAAAACACGTACGCTGCAATTATTGGCAGAGCAGTTATCAGATGCAGGTGTTCCGGTGTTTATGTTGGATGTGAAAGGTGATTTATCGGGGTTGAACCAGCCTGGCGCAGTTAATCCAAAAATTGAAGAAAGGGCACAACAGCTCAACAAACCTTTTTCACCATCTGGTTTCCCAATAGAAATTTATTCGCTTTCAGGTAAAATGGGTGCGCAGATGCGGGCAACCGTGCTCGAATTCGGACCTACGCTTTTATCAAAAATTTTAGATTTAAACGATACACAATCAGGTGTTATGGCGGTAATATTTAAATATGCCGACGATAACAAGATGCCGATAATTGATTTAAATGATTTAAAGAAACTAGTATCTTACCTTTCTGAAGGGGCTGGTGCAGCAGAAATAAAAAGCAGTTATGGTACCATATCAACAGCAACATCAGGCACTATACTGCGAAAAATTGTTGCCATAGAGCAACAGGGGCTGGCAGGTATGTTTGGTGAAAAATCTTTCGATATTGAAGATCTTTTCGAACGTGTTGATGGCAAAGGAACCATTAGTTTATTAAACATTGCTGATGTTCAAAATCAGCCGGTATTATACTCTACTTTCCTTTTGAGCTTATTGGCCGAATTATTCAATACCATGCCTGAGGTTGGCGACTTAGATAAACCGAAGCTGGTTTTCTTTTTTGACGAAGCGCATTTACTTTTCAAAAACTCTTCGAAAGCATTTTTAGCGCAGATAGAAACCATTATCAGGTTAATCCGTTCAAAAGGAATAGGCGTTTTCTTCTGTACGCAGGCACCTACCGATGTTCCGGAAAGTGTTTTGGGGCAATTGGGTAATCGCGTTCAGCACGCCCTAAGGGCATTTACCCCGAATGATGTAGATGCTTTAAAGAAAACTGTTAATACTTATCCAAAATCCGATTTTTATGAAATTGACAAGATATTAACCGCATTGGGTACAGGGCAGGCATTGGTAACTGTATTAAATGAAAAAGGAATACCTACTGAGGTTTCTGCAACCATGCTTACGCCCCCGCGTGCAGTAATGGGGCCACTTACCGCGGCAGATTTCGATCAAGTGGTGCATGCAAGTCCATTGTACACCAAATATAAAGATCCGGTTGATCCGGAAAGTGCCTATGAGATTTTAACAAAACGCATTAATGAACAAACCGCAGCTGCTGAGCAACAAAAACAGGAGGCTGAGGAACAGAAACAGGCCGAACAGGAAAGCAAACCTAAACCAGGCGAAAAGAGTTTGGTAGAGCAGGTAATGGGTGCAACAATTACACGCCAGATTGGCAAAGAAATTGTTCGGGGCATTTTCGGCATGCTTACAGGAAAAAAAACACACTCAAAAACCGGTGGCGGCCTGTTTGGATTTTAAATAAATGATATAAATACATTATAGCAATTAAGCTAATGGCCCGCAAGGGCCATTAATAATAAACATAGAAATTACTATTTTCGCAACAATAACACACCAGATTGGTAAAAGACTGTACCTCGTATTTCGCATGATTAGAAGAATAAAACATGCTCAAAAAGCTGAGATAGTCTGTTTGAATATTAAAACTGGTTAAATAACAATATAAAAACGCTCATATAACTAATTTCACAATAACATTACCAATAGAAATGACTTTAAATGATATTGGTGTAATCCCAAAAAAACAATAAACAATAGATGAAACCTACCCTATTAATATTGGCTGCAGGTATGGCAAGCCGTTATGGAAGTATGAAACAGATCGATGGTTTTGGCCCGAACGGCGAAACCATTATCGATTATTCAATATATGATGCAATTAATGCTGGCTTTGGCAAAGTTGTATTTATCATTAAAGAAGAGTTTGTAGAAAACTTTAAGTCTATTTTTGAGCCTAAACTTGCCGGAAGAATTGAAACGGATTACGTTTTTCAGAACTTTGATTTAAAGCAATTTGGTATCGAAGAGGAAATTTACAGGGAAAAACCTTGGGGTACTGCCCATGCAATTCTTTCTGGAAGAAACGTAATCAAAGAACCGTTTTGCGTTATTAATGCAGATGATTATTATGGTTACGATGCCTTTAAAAAAATGGTCGATTTCTTATCTACAGAAGTTACCGACAGCAATTATGCCATTATTGGATACGAAATTGGCAAAACTTTATCTGAGTTTGGTGCAGTATCACGCGGTGTTTGTAAAGTAGACGCAGCTGGTAACCTGGAAGAAATTGTAGAACGTACAAAAGTTTATCCTAAGGATGGCAGTATCTTTTATGAAGAGAATGGCGAAGAATTCCCTTTAGCGTTTGAAACACCTGTATCGATGAATTTCTGGGGTTTTACACCTTCAGTATTTAAAATTACCGAAGAACTTTTCAGAGAATTTGCCCAAGCGAACAAAGATAAACCTAAGGCAGAATTCTTTATTCCATTAATTGGCGAAAGTTTGGTAAAAAGCAATACAGCAACCTTTAAAGTGGTACCAACTTCAAATAAATGGTTTGGTGTAACTTACAAAGAAGACAAACCTTATGTTCAGGATAGTATTGACCAGTTGGTTAAAAACGGAACATATCCGGAAAAACTATGGAACTAAATTTAGATTCTGAAGTTTTAAAAGCCTACGGATACACTAAAGAAAATATCAAAATTACACAAATAGGTACGGGTTTAATTAACCGTACTTATTTGCTTGCTCCATTAGCAGAAGAAAAAAAGTACATTCTTCAAAACATCAATACCTCGGTGTTCAAATCGCCACAAGCTATTGCAAATAACCTCAGGGCAATTGCCGATTATCTTGCGTTTAACTATCCAGATTACCTTTTTATAAAACCGGTTTCTACCGCTAACAGCGAAGAAATGGCCCATATCCATAATGAATACTGGCGCATGCTTCCCTTTGTGCCTAACACAATCTCATTGGATGTACTGGCCGACCCAAAACAAGCTTATGAAGCAGCAAAGCAGTTTGGAAAACTTAGCAGGCTGCTTAATCATTTCGAGGCTAAAACACTTCAGGCTACCATCCCTGGTTTCCACGACCTGGCTTTAAGGTACGAACAGTTTATTTTAGCTTTAAACCAGGCAGAAGAAATGCTAAAAAATGCGGCAAATACGCAGATTGAAGATGCTTTATCTCATAAATATATTTTAGATTATTATACTTCATACTCGCACAGGACTGATTTCCCTGATCGTGTAATGCACCACGATACCAAAATAAGCAATGTTTTATTGGATAATGAAACTTATGAGGGCATCTGTGTAATTGATTTAGATACCATTATGCCCGGTAAATTTATTTCCGACCTGGGTGATATGATGCGCACTTATCTTTGTGCTTTTTCTGAAAATGAAACCGATTTAGATAAGATTAAGATACGTTTGCCCTACTTTGAGGCCACGATAAAAGGTTATTTATCGGAGATGAAAGGTATTTTAACCGAAACAGAAAAAGAACTCATTTTATTCTCAGGCAAATACATCATTTATATGCAGGCCCTGCGCTTCTTAACTGATTATTTGAGCGGCAATAAGTATTACCCTATTAGCTACCCCAAACAAAATTTGGATAGGGCCAAAAATCAGTTTAAACTATTGCAACAAATTGCTGCAGAAGAAAAAGAATTACAGGATATTATTGAACAGAATTTAGTTTAATTAAATTCGTCATACTTAATTAGTTTAACCTCATTTGTCACCCTAAATTTAGTTCAGGGTCTTAAGTGATGAAAAGATGCTGAAATTAATTCAGCATGACGATCGCATTAGTTAAACCGATCGCTATTCAACCTGCCCCAAGAAGCACTAAACCCTCCTACCTAAACCCGACAGCAGCGGTTCCGATCTTTCATCGGATTAGCAAATGGCGGGACTACATCAACCGAAACGTACCGAACCGTTCATTTCCAAACCATTTCAACCATATAAGGCATTTAAAAATACATAAGTAAACTATCGCCTGGATATTATATTAATAAAAGAATGGATTTAACCTCATTCTTCACCCTGAATTAGTTCAGGGCCTTAAGTGATGAAAAGATGCTGAAATAAATTCAGCATTATGATCGCATCAAACCTGCGCGATTTACATCATATACAAAAAAAGCGTTCCGATGTGAAATCGGAACGCTTTTAATATTCTCCCAAGACTCTCGCCTCAGAACTAAAGACTCAAGACTTATTTCTTATCGTCTTCTTTTACTTCTTCAAAATCAACATCGGTAACGTTATCGCCACCACCTTGAGGCTGACCATCAGCTTGTGGTTGTTCACCCCCTTGAGGCTGAACGCCATCTTTGTACATTTCCTCAGATGCTGCGTTCCATGCATTTTGCAATTCAGCTTGTGCTGCATCGATATCTGCAAAGTTACGAGAACCGTGTGCTGCTTTTAATTTCTCTAAACCAGCTTCGATTGGTGCTTTTTTATCAGCAGATAATTTATCACCAAACTCTTTTAGTTGTTTCTCAGTTGAGAAAATTAAAGCATCAGCTCCGTTGATTTTATCAGCTTCTTCTTTCTGCTTAGCATCATCTGCTGCATTAGCTTCAGCTTCTTCTTTCATTTTTTTGATCTCAGCATCAGTTAAACCTGAAGATGCTTCGATACGGATTTTTTGCTCTTTACCAGTAGCTTTATCTTTAGCACTTACGTGTAAGATACCGTTGGCATCAATATCGAATGATACTTCTACCTGAGGCACACCACGAGGTGCTGGTGGAATACCATCTAAAATGAAACGGCCAATTGTACGGTTCTGACCAGCCATTGGGCGCTCACCTTGTAAAATGTGAATTTCCACTGAAGGCTGGTTATCAGCCGCAGTTGAGAAAGTTTCAGATTTTTTGGTTGGGATTGTTGTGTTAGACTCGATTAATTTAGTCATTACACCACCCATAGTTTCAATACCTAATGATAAAGGCGTAACGTCTAATAACAATACATCTTTTACATCACCAGTTAATACACCACCTTGAATAGCAGCACCAATTGCTACAACCTCATCAGGATTAACACCTTTACTTGGCTCTTTACCAAAGAAAGCTTTAACTGCATCCTGGATTGCAGGAATACGGGTTGAACCACCTACCAAAATAATTTCGTCGATATCGCTTGTGCTTAAACCAGCATTTTTCAAAGCAGATTTACAAGGATCGATAGTACGTTTGATCAAACTATCAGCCAATTGCTCAAATTTAGCACGAGATAATGTACGCACCAAGTGTTTAGGGCCGCTAGCATCAGCAGTAATGTATGGTAAGTTAATTTCAGTTGAAGTTGTGCTTGATAACTCAATTTTAGCTTTCTCAGCAGCTTCTTTTAAACGTTGTAAAGCCATTGGATCTTTAGCCAAATCCATGCTGTTTTCAGCTTTGAATTCGCTAGTTAACCAATCAATAATAATGTGGTCAAAGTCATCACCACCTAAGTGTGTATCACCATCAGTAGATTTTACTTCGAAAACGCCATCACCTAATTCCAATACAGAAACGTCATGTGTACCACCACCACAATCGAACACAACAATTTTCATGTCTTTGTGTGCTTTATCCAATCCATAAGCTAAAGCAGCTGCAGTCGGCTCGTTAATGATACGTTTTACAGTTAAACCTGCAATTTCGCCTGCCTCTTTAGTAGCCTGACGTTGTGCATCATTAAAATAAGCTGGTACTGTAATAACCGCTTCTGTAACTTCCTGACCCAAGAAATCTTCAGCAGTTTTTTTCATTTTCTGCAAAATCATTGCAGAAATCTCCTGTGGAGTATATTTTCTGTCGTCGATTTCAACACGTGGTGTGTTGTTATCACCTTTAACAACTTTATAAGGTACACGTCCAGCTTCTTTCGCGCTTTCGTCATAGCTGTTACCCATAAAGCGTTTAATCGAATATATCGTTTTTGTTGGGTTGGTTATAGCCTGACGTTTAGCAGGCTCGCCAACCTTACGCTCACCGTTTTCTGCAAAAGCAACAATAGACGGTGTAGTACGTTTACCCTCACTGTTTGCGATAACTACAGGCTCGTTGCCCTCCATTACGCTCACGCAAGAGTTTGTTGTTCCTAAGTCTATTCCAATAATTTTTCCCATTGTATTTGTATTTTCTCTTTTTAAAGTATTATAATTTCTACTCCTATTAAACAATGCTTGTGCCAATTGGGTTTTGGCAGATAATACAGGTAAAAGACTGATAAAATGTAAAAAAAGAGGTTATAGTTTACTGACAGCATGACAGAAATAAGCTGAAAGGCTTAGGCTTAAATACTAAAGCGAAGTACAAATTTCTGAAAATGATTTGAAAATGAAAGTCAATAGTGCTTTGGAGGCAGCAGTTCCGCTTTAGGGTTTATAATAACAGCCCGTTAAAAAACCACTTTTAATTTTTATATCTTTAGAGATACAATCAATCTGTACAATCATTTAAATCTGTATAATCCCTTATAAAATGCAATTAGCAGCTCAAATCGTAATCGGCTTAGTAGCCTTCATCCATATCTATATACTTTGGTTAGAAATGTTCGCCTGGACTACCAAAGCACCAAAAGTTTTTAAAACCATCCCTAAAGATTTGTTTGTGCCAACCAAAACCTTGGCAGCAAACCAGGGATTGTACAATGGATTTTTAGCCGCAGGTTTAATCTGGTCGTTATGTATAACTGATCATCAGTGGAAAATTTATGTGGCTGTATTTTTTTTAACCTGCGTAATTATTGCTGGTATTTACGGTGCAGCCACGGCCAGTAAAAGGATTCTGTATGTACAGTCGATACCTGCATTGGTAGCCTTGATTTTATTGCATCTGTAAATTCATCTATCGGTTGTGGCTCAACAATAAAAATGTATGCTTTTTCATTAATCTTATATGCTTAAGTTATCCGCTATCCTTTTCTTATTTACGCTGTTAGGTTTAAAACCCACTACTGGTAACAAAATAAGAGAAGAAAGAATTAATGAAGCCCTAGCTTTTTGCCATAAAAACAAGATGGACACTTCCATCGCCATCATGGTTGATATGAGTATCCACTCCGGCAAAAACAGAATTTTCGTTTACGATTTCAAACAAAAAGCAATTACCGTTGAAGGATTGTGTGCGCATGGTGTTGGTGGAGGCAGTACTCCGGCCAAACCCGTTTTTAGCAATAAAGAAGGTAGTTATTGTACTTCATTGGGTAAGTATAAAGTGAAAGGCCGCTCTTATAGTAATTGGGGGATTCATGTACACTATAAAATGTTTGGATTAGAGCAATCAAACAGTAATGCTTTTAAGCGAATTGTCGTTTTACATTCCTATACGCCTGTACCCAACCAGGAAATTTATCCTCAAACCTTATTTGGCCAAAGTGCCGGCTGCCCTGTTTTATCAGATGGTACCATGCTAAAGATTGATGTGTTACTCAAAAACAGGAAAAAGCCAGTGTTGCTTTGGATTTATTCTTAGGCGATCAACTTAATAAAGGCCTTCGTTACCCCTGAACCTGTTTTAGGGGCTAGTTTAAAAGGGGATAACGCCCCATTTGTTTTTCTAAATGTATGATAGATGCTAAAATAAATTCAGCATGACGACCACATTAAAAAATCTAAAGCCCCAATAATCTTTCCAAATGGTGGTGCCCAATCCCGAAATATTCTTTACTTGCTTTAATTTTCTGTAAAATTTCTGCTTTCTTCTCTGCGCCATGCTCCTTGCCCTTTATCCCTACCACAAGTACATTCTTAGGCGTATGCGCATCAGAAATAAATTCGAATACCTTGGTTTTATACCCGAAGTATTCCAAAATCAGGGCACGTATACCATCAGTAACCATTTCGGCCTGACGTTCTAAAAAGATACCATATTTAGTTAAAAATGATACCTCATTCTTTACTTTATGTTGCTCAATTTCTTTACGGATTTGTTTGTGGCAACAAGGTGCAACCACAATCAGTTCGGCATGAGCTTTAATTCCCTTGAAAATTGCATCGTCAGTTGCGGTATCGCAGGCATGCAAGGCAATTAATAAATTAACATCCTCAGCATTATATTCCTCAATTGTTCCCTGAACAAATTTTAATTTATCGAAAGCAGATTTGTCGGCCACTTGATTGCATAAATCAACCATATCCTGGCGGTATTCAACACCAATTACTTCAGTTTTCAGTTTTAAAACCGAATGCAGGTAATCGTATAATGCAAAAGTTAAATATCCTTTACCGGAGCCCATATCAGCCACTTTTTTAATCGTACCTTCTGGCAGCTCCTTAATTAAAGAACTTAAAATTTCAATATAATGGTTTATCTGACGGAATTTATCCTGGGCATTTTTAAACACCTTACCATCGGCATCGGTAATTTTCAGTTCCGTTAAATACGACTTTGAATCGGGTTTAATTAAACGCGCTTTTTCTTTGTCGTGGTTTACAGAAGGAGCGGTCGCGCTTGATGCCGGACTTTCTCTCAAAACAATTTTACCATTATTCAATTCTTCCAAAATCAGGTCTTTTTCGGTCGTAAATAAAGTACCGATTTTAAAACCTTGCTCCAGGTAATCAGAAATTAGATCTATAGCTTCATCAACCGGGTAATTTTTCACCACATCGCGGGTTTTGTAACGGTAGGTAAAAGCCAGTTTATCATCGCGCTTAATTACAACTTTACGAACCAGCAACTGTTTTAATGCTTCTTCATTGCCTTTATAGTTCCCTAAAGAAACTTTTACAAAAGTTGTTGCATTCAGGCTTTCTTTTAAAGCTGCGATAAATTGTTTGATATATTCTGACACTGGCATTGAAATTTAAATGACAAAGATAATCAAGTTTACCCGGAGCAGAACATCTGCGTGATAATGTAACAATAGAGCGACCAAATTAAATTTTTCACCGCCAAAAAAGGGCTGATACATTGTTAACGTAATACGATTTAGAAATACACAAAGGCAGCAATTATCTATATTGATTCCAAAGAAGCCTAACGCTTTTATTTCAAAAAATTAAGCTTTAGATTAGAGCATATAAAAATAGCTAACCATAATCCATGAGTGACTTTCAGATAAAAAAATCGCCTACCGTTTATGATGCCATTGTTGTTGGCTCTGGTGCGGGTGGTGGAATGGCTGCATATGTTCTGGCCCATGCAGGTCAAAAGGTTTTAATGCTAGAGGCCGGTCAAAATTTCGATCCCCGATTAGATTCACATCAACTAAAATGGCCCTGGGAATCTCCACGTAGAGGTGCAGGTACTGTTAGGCCATTTGGCGATTTCGATGCTTCTTACGGAGGCTGGGAATTGGAAGGTGAGCCTTATACCCAAAAAAATAAAAGCGAATTCGAGTGGTTCCGCTCGCGGATGCTCGGTGGCCGTACCAACCACTGGGGAAGAATTTCTTTGCGGATGGGCCCCGAAGATTTTAAACCTAAAGATGGCTTAACAGATGCCTGGCCTATAACATATGCCGATGTTAAACCGTTTTATGATAAAGTAGACCGCATGATTGGGGTTTATGGAACAGCAGAAGGTTTAGAAAATGAACCTGATGGAATTTTTATGAAACCACCTAAACCAAGGTTAAATGAGCTTTTTATCAAAAAAGGTGCAGAAAAGGCTGGTGTAAAAGTAATTACTGGTCGTGGCTCGGTACTTACCGAAGCTTTACCGAATAACAGCGACCGTGCTCCTTGCTTTTACTGTGGGCAATGCGGAAGAAGCTGCAAAGTTTATGGCGATTTTTCTTCTTCTTCATGTTTGGTAAACCCTGCAATAAAAACCGGTAACCTTACTGTAATTACTGATGCAATGGTGCGCGAGGTGATTACCGATAAAGATGGTACAGCTAAGGGCGTTTCGTATGTAAACCGTAAAGATTTACAAGAATATCAGGTTACTGGCAAGCTGGTTATTTTAGGTGCAAGTGCTTGCGAATCGGCCCGTATATTATTAAATTCAAAATCAAATTCGCATCCAAACGGCTTGGCCAACAGCAGTGGTGTAATCGGCAAATACCTGCATGATTCTACAGGGGCAAGTGTTTCGGGTTTTCTTCCACAGTTAATGGACAGGAAGCGTTACAACGAAGATGGTGTTGGCAGTGTGCATATTTATTCGCCCTGGTGGTTAGATAACCGGAAATTAAACTTTCCACGTGGTTATCATATCGAATATTGGGGTGGAATGGGCATGCCTGCTTATGGCTTTGCCGGTGGCGTGGCCGAAATGAATGGAATGGTACCAGGAAGGGATGGCAAAATGAAAGAAGCGGGTGGGTATGGTAAATCTTTAAAAGATGATTATCGCCGTTTTTATGGAACTGGAGTTGGAATGGCAGGCCGTGGTACCGCAATTGCGAGAGAAAGCAATTACTGCGAAATTGATCCTAATACGGTTGATAAATACGGGATTCCTGTTTTGAGGTTCAATTATAAATGGGACAAAGATGAAATTCTGCAAGCCAAACACATGCAGGAAACATTCCTGTCAATTATGAAAGAAATGGGTGCTGTTGTAACCTCTGAAATACAGGGAGCAGACACCAATTATGGTTTACTCAACCCCGGTAAAATTATTCACGAAGTTGGAACAATCCGTATGGGGGATGATCCTAAAAAATCAGCATTGAATAAATATTGCCAGGCACACGATTGCAAAAACCTATTTGTGGTTGATGCTGGTCCGTTTGTACAGCAGGGCGACAAAAATGCCACCTGGACTATTTTAGCACTTTCGATGCGTACAGCCGAATATATTTTAGCTCAAAAGAAAAAACAAAACATTTAAAGAATTACTATATGAACAGACGTGATTCCCTAAAAGCACTGGGTTTAACAGTTGTTAGTACCACAGTACTACTTGAAGCCTGTAAGCAACCTGAAACAAAAACCGATGTAGCAGCACCAGAAGAAACGGCAAAAGAAACAGGAAGAGAGCCCTGGGAAATTGACCGAGATAAAAAATTAAAAGCCGAAACCTATTTTACCAAACATGAAATGGCTACAATTACGGTTTTAGCTGATATCATTATACCTAAAGATGATGTTTCTGGCAGTGCTTCTGATGCCAAGGTGCCAGAATTTATTGAGTTTATTGTAAAGGATATTCCAGAGCATAAAGTACCCATGCGTGGCGGCCTGAAATGGCTGGATGTGTACAGTTTTAATAAATTCCAGAAACCTTTTGTTGAGGCATCTACAGATCAACAGCTTTCGATTGTAGATGAAATTGCTTACCCGAAAAAAGCCCGACCAGAAATGCAGGCAGGGGTAACATTTTTCAACAGAATGAGAAATTTAACTGCATCAGGGTTTTATACAACGGAAATTGGCGTTAAAGATATTGGCTATGTTGGCAATGCGCCAAACCAATGGGCAGGTGTTCCAGCAGATGTACTGAAACAGTACGGTATGGAGAATGTGAAGGTATAGCCTAAAAAATCATCAGTGCCAAAAGTCTTTTCAGCCGAGGAAGTAATATTAAAGTGCTAGCCGGTTGCGATCGTTGTAAGATTGCTTCGTCGTTACTTCTCTCGATGGCGACGAATGCGAAATTACGCGGTTTGTGAAGACTCGAACCATGGTAGATGGAAAATATAATCTTATAGCAAAGAAGTCAAGTTTTAAAAACTTGACTTCTTTATTTAAGCGTTTTTAACCACAAGTGGACATATATAAACACAGATCTTTATATCTGTGTGCATCCTTTTTATCTGTGGTTAAAAGATATTTTCTTGTGAATAGGATTCCCCTTAGTGATATTAAGTGTCCTCACGTACCGAAATGCGATGGTTTGTGAATACGCGAACCACGGTTGATAAAATATAATCTTATACCAAAGAAGTCAAGTTTTAAAAACTTGACTTCTTTTATTTATGGCAATAAAGACCCTGAAACAATTTCAGGTTGACGTAAATAAAATATTACTCTACTATCAAAATCAAACCTTTTCCTTTTTCAATAGGAACCAATTTCCCATCAGGATAATTTCCTGAGGTTTGGAATTTATCAATTGCCGGGGCTGTAATCTTTACTTTACCTGCATCTAAACCCAGTTTGGCCCAATCGATTGTTAAATTAACCTTTACATCATCTCCAGCCCAGCTTGCCAATGAAATCATTGTTTTACCTTTTTGTTTGTAAACAGTGGCCAATACTTTAGGGTTGTCGGTTTTAACCGGACAGTTTTCACTCCAGTAACCAATCATTTCAGATCCTTTAATACCAAAATTACTCCAGGCTTTCCATAAAGGTTTAGGATCACTCTTATCCGACCACCCTAATCGACTTGTCATCCCATAAATCATACCGCGCCAAGGATTTCCATCATCCTGTAGCATCTCTCCCATTAAACCGAAAGGAATTCCACTTACTTCAGTTAAAAAGAAATCCGGATTATTTTTTTGATAATCGAAATATTCGCCAAACCATAAACGGTTCAGGTATGGGAAATGCTCCAGGTATAAAATCGCACTATTGTTAAAACCATCGCTTTTGTTATACTGGTTTGCCGAGTGTAAATCGATAATGCCAGGATGATTATTTTGTGTTAACACCCTTTTAATGCGTTTCATCGTTACGCGGTCAAAAGCAACGTCATCTAAATACACGCCATCAATACCCACATTGTTTACCAGCCAGTTCATTCCTTCTACATAATAGTTATGCCAGCGGTTCATTCCACTATTAATTACGGCAGCATCTTTAATTTCGGGTACAAACCAGGCTGCAATATAGTTGGAGTCTAAATGTTCCTGTAACCAGCTAAAACCTCCACCTTTGCCCGGTGAATATACTTCAGTACCTAAACTTCTTAATGCAGGCCACTCGTAAGCATGGTTCGAAAGTTCGCGAACGGTATTGTAAATCTTTACTTTTAAACCCTTAGCGTGTGCATTATCAATATAACTTTTCATCTTTTTCCATTCGATAAATGGATAGTTGATCCATGGGTTAATTGGCGTGGCATGGTGAATATTTACAACCGTAGCACCTGATGATTTAATGGTATCCAAATCACCGTATTTATGATAAAAGCGGTTATCCCATTGAAAATCAGTATCAAGTAAATGGAATGGTGTAATCAATAAATTGAAATTATAATAAAGCACATCACCTTTTTTCATGCTTCTTGCCCCGGTAAAGTTGTCGGCAAGCATCGAACTTCCTTTAACATTAATCTGGATACCACCTTTATCTCCATTACCCCATGATTTTGGCAATAATAAAGGCTTTTGAAGATAGAAATTAGTATTAAGCGGCCGAACATAGTTTTCGTCTCTCAAGTTATAATATAAGCCTGCATTTACATTACCGATCCATACAGCATCCTGATTTTTATTCGCTACATCCCATTTCCATTTTACAGTATCTGGTCTAACCCCACCTTTTTCACCTAAACCCATTAAATATTTTGTAGCGTTTTTATCAAATGGAATATGAAAATCAACATTGCTGAATTCGACATCTTTTAATGCGGTTACTTTAATAACATAGTGTACATAGCCATCAAATTCTAAAGCACCTTCCAAATCCATTTTCACGTTTTCGGAAGTATTGGTAGTTGTCCATTTAACGGTTCCAGCTTCTTTACTGGTAATCTGGAAATTGCTTGGAACAAACTTCTCCTGTGTTTTTGGTGTATTAAAAAAGTGAAAATGGATAGGTTCAGCCAAAATATTATTAGGCTTTTCGCTATAAGCCGTCATTTCTGGATTAAAGAATGTTTGAATCTGTTTTGGAAAACCATCAATATTTATTTCGAACTTTCTGCCTAAAAGTGAGATTACATTTCCATCAACACTTAAGGGCGTATATGGTGCAACAACAGTATTGGCTTGTGCCAAAGTAGAATTTAGCCAGGTTAAACGTGTTTGTTTTTCTGGATTACCAACACCTGCATCGGCTAAAACCTGCTTCCCAACTGTAATATTGACATCAACTATTTTCGATTTCCCGTTGGCCTTTACTGTAAATTTACCTGAGTAAACGCCTTCATTGGTACTTTCAGGAGTGTTAACTGTGATCCACATCGGCTGAATTTTGCCAGAGGCTACATCAACCGTTTCAATTAAAGGTTTGTTATCATAACTTATACCGTTTGTGTTTAAACAATTTATATATTTTGAAGAAATCACTTTTCCAGCTGCACTTTTTAAATCACCGAAGATAACCACAACATTTTTGAGATCTTTCAATGCAAATACACCCAATTGAAAAGCATAGTTTTCACCTTTAGCAGCTGAGCCTGCAAAAGTATTTAAAGCACCTTTTTGCACCCAACGATAAGGTAAATCGTTTTGCATTTTGATTGGAAACATTCTGTCCTCTGGAAAAACAACAAAAGCATCTGCGCTATATTTGGTTCTTATTGCTGCCGTTTCTTTGCCCGTTGCAATTACTTCCATCGGGTAAAAAGAATTAAAGGCATCTATAGATTGAATTTCGACAACAGCAGCATTTACTTTAACAATCTTTGCATTGGCTAACCAAGCTTGATCCACCTGTTTAGGTTTGATATAAAGCCCTTTTGGATAGTTGCTTCTGCCCTCGTTTTTATAAGCGAGATAATAAACATAATATTTTCCAGCAGCAGATGCTTCGAAATAAATATCAGCACTTTCTCTGGTCAGATTATCAGAACCAACTACCGAAACCAGTTTACCATTGGCATCTTGTATAATGATTCCCTTCAGTTCAGGATGTTCATCCCTCCTGCGCCAATCAATTTTAGCATGTGCAATTTTACCAGCTCCCTGAAATTGGAGAACAACTCTATAGTTTCCTAACGAATCAGGATTCCAGGCGTTATTGCCATTGGTATATTTTAGTGTTTGAGCATTAAGTGATAACTGCCCGAAAAGACAGAATAATAGAAAAAGCCTAAATTTCATTTCAAATTTGTTTTAGGCTAATTTATAGATACCTACTTGAAATAATGCTATGTAATGAAAAAATGAGACAAACGTTTGCTTGATTTTGTTAAGACTTTAATATTAAATGGTTTATTGTTTATTAACAGGGTAGCTTAATTGAATTTATACCCTTAATAGCAGATTTATCCTCCGACGCATAACCAAAATCTAAGTCTATCGTGATAACAACATAGCAACCGTCACATAGGACATCTGACGGCACAAAAAAAAGTCCTGCTCTTTCGAACAGGACTTTCTTAATCTTAAGGTGAATAAAATTATTCTCCTTTTGGTTCTTCAGTAGCAGGTGCTTCTTCAGCAGGAGCAACTTCTTCAGCAACTTCAGCTTTCGCTTCAGCAGCTTTAGGTGCAGCAGTAGCTTTACTTCTACCACGACGAGTTGTTTTCTTCTCTTCTTTAACCTCTGCATCTTTACCGTAAACTGTATTGTAGTCTACCAATTCAATTAAAGCCATTTCAGCGTTATCACCTAAACGGTTGTTTAATTTAATGATACGAGTGTAACCACCTGGACGGTTTGCAACTTTCTCAGCAATTTCGCGGAATAAGATTGTTACTACTTCTTTATCTTGTAAATAAGCAAATACTGTACGACGTGAGTGAGTAGTATCATTTTTTGATTTAGTGATAATTGGCTCAACATAAGTACGTAAAGCTTTAGCTTTCGCTAAAGTTGTTGTAATTCTTTTGTGCAAAATAAGTGATGAAGCCATGTTAGCTAACATCGCCTTTCTGTGGCTTGCGGTTCTACCTAAGTGGTTTACTTTTTTACCGTGTCTCATTGTTTTTTAATTGAGTGTATACCGTCTCGTTGCAATTAAGCTGAGGGAATTATACACTGTGAAATATTAATTTGTTCAACGCTTTGCGCTAAGCGCATGGCGCCATGCGTTTTATTCTTCGTCTAATTTAAATTTAGACAGGTTCATACCAAATGATAAACCTTTTGATTTTACTAATTCTTGGATCTCTGTTAAAGATTTTTTACCGAAGTTTCTGAATTTCAACATGTCAGCAACGTCGTAAGAAACTAAATCAGCTAAAGTACGGATATCAGCAGCTTTTAAGCAGTTTAATGCCCTAACTGAAAGATCCATATCCACTAATTCAGTTTTAAGTATTTTACGCATGTGTAAAATTTCCTCGTCTACCTCTTTAGTTTCTTCTTTAGCTTGAGATTCTAATACTAAATTCTCATCAGAGAATAACATAAAGTGTTGGATAAGGATCTTAGCCGCTTCTTTTAATGCTTCTTCTGGATGAATTGAACCGTCAGTAGAGATATCTAAAACCAATTTTTCATAATCCGTTTTTTGCTCAACACGAAAGTTTTCGATCGTGTATTTTACATTTTTCATTGGAGTATAAATCGAATCGATTGCGATTACACCTACAACAGCATCAGCAACTTTATTTTCTTCAGCAGGTACATAACCACGTCCTTTATTGATGGTTAATTCCACCTCCAAAGTAACAGATTTATCCATGTTGCAAATTACATGCTCAGGGTTTAAAACTGTAAAGTTGTTAGAGAATTTAGTGATATCACCAGCTTTAAACTGATCTTGACCATTAACGATGATGAACACTTTTTCAGAATCACCTGAATCGCCTGTTTTCTTAAAACGAACTTGTTTTAAGTTTAAGATGATATCAGTTAAATCTTCTACAACACCTTTCATGGTAGAAAACTCGTGAGAAACGCCTGAAAAACGAATAGTAGTAATAGCATAACCTTCTAATGAAGAAAGTAAAATTCTTCTTAAGGCATTACCAATTGTTACACCGAAACCGGGCTCTAAAGGACGAAATTCAAATGTGCCATCGAAATCAGTCGATTTCTGCATGATCACTTTGTCTGGTTTCTGAAATGCTAAAATTGCCATTTATAATTTTTTAAATTCGTTATTGAATATATAGTAACATGAAAAAAGTTAATTACCCTTTTGAGGTAATTAACTAGATCATTTATTACTTTGAGTATAACTCGATGATTAAGTTTTCCTTAATGTTTTCAGGAATCTCATCACGTTGAGGATAGGTTAAGAATTTACCAGTTAATTCACTAGCGTTCCACTCTAACCAAGCGAACTTATTGATTGTTCTACCTGCAACTGAGTTACTAATTGATTCTAAAGATTTAGATTTTTCACGAACAGCAACCACATCACCAGCTTTTAACTGATATGAAGGGATATTTACAACTTCACCATTCACGGTTACGTGTTTATGGCTAACTAACTGGCGTGCACCAGAACGGGTTGTTGAAATACCTAAACGGTAAACTGTGTTATCTAAACGTGCTTCTAATAACTGAAGTAAGTTATCACCGGTAATACCAGCACGAGAAGATGCTTTTTTAAACAAGTTACTGAATTGTTTTTCTAATACACCATAAGTATATTTTACTTTTTGTTTCTCCATTAACTGGATAGCATATTCAGATTGTTTTCCTCTTCTTTTTGATGAGCCATGTTGCCCAGGAGGATAATTTTTTCTGTCTAACACCTTATCAGGACCGAAGATTGGTTCTCTGAATTTACGGGCGATTTTTGATTTTGGGCCTGTATATCTTGCCATTTTTTTTTCTGTTTTAAAGTATCATCCAACCTGAAGCTGGAGATTCTTAGCTTTAAAATTAATTAAACTCTTCTCTTTTTAGGAGGACGACATCCGTTGTGAGGAAGTGGAGTGATATCTTTGATAGACATAACCTCAATACCTGCTACTTGTAAAGTTCTGATTGCAGATTCACGACCTGAACCCGGACCTTTTACAAATACTTCAACTTTACGTAAACCTAAATCAAATGCAACTTTACCGCAATCTGAAGCTGCTTGACCAGCTGCATAAGGCGTGTTCTTTTTAGAACCTTTAAAGCCCATTTTACCAGCAGAAGACCATGAGATAGTCTGTCCGTTGTTGTTTGTTAAGGTAACGATAATGTTGTTGAAGGTAGCATTGATATGGGCCTGACCTACAGACTCAATTACAACGATACGTTTTTTTGTTACTTTTTTACTCTTAGCCATTTTATCTTTTAGATTTTAGATATGAGACTTGAGATAGGAAACTACCCTACCCCGATACTCAGTATCCTACTTTTTCTCTTTTATTCCAGATTTGAGCAGATTTTGAAGATATGGTGCTCACATCTAAAATCTCATATCTCTTATCTATCTATTACTTAGTAGCTTTTTTCTTGTTAGCAACTGTTTTTCTCTTACCCTTACGAGTACGTGAGTTGTTTTTAGTACGCTGACCACGAGAAGGTAAACCTTTTCTGTGACGTAAACCACGGTAACAACCAATATCCATTAAACGTTTGATGTTTAACTGAACCTCTGAGCGTAAAGCACCTTCTACTTTAATCTCATCGTTAATCATTGTACGGATAGCTGATAACTCATCATCAGACCAGTCTTGTACTTTTTTGTTCAAGTCGATACCAGCTGTAGTTAATATACGTTGTGCAGTTGTTCTGCCAATTCCGTAGATATACGTTAAACCGATTTCTCCTCTTTTGTTTCTTGGTAAATCAATACCTGAAATCCTTGCCATATTTATTTATTTTTTGAGTAATTCCGAACGGCGGGCCACCGTTGTGCGGTTGATTACAGTATTTTTAATTACCCTTGACGTTGCTTGTATTTAGGATTTTTCTTGTTGATTACGTAAAGTTTTCCTTTACGGCGAATAATCTTGCAATCAGCGCTACGCTTTTTAATTGATGATCTAACTTTCATTTTATTTGTATCTATAAGTAATGCGTCCTTTTGTTAAATCATAAGGAGACATTTCCAATTTAACTTTATCACCAGGAAGAATTTTGATGTAGTGCATCCTCATCTTACCTGAAATATGCGCAATAATCTCATGCCCGTTCTCGAGTTCTACCCGGAACATTGCATTGGATAATGCTTCTCTTATTACTCCGTCTTGTTCAATTGAGGCTTGTTTAGCCATATTTTATTGATTGTTACTTAATTAGCTGCTTCTAAACAGGGTTGCAAAATTAAATAAAAAATTTTAATTATTTATTTTTTTTGTTGTAAAACTTCTTCTATAATAGAAAACGTTGATAAAACCTCTGCTTTGCCCTTTTTAACCGCTACTGTGTGTTCAAAATGTGCCGATGGCTTATTGTCTTTACTTGTTACAGTCCATCCATCGTTATGGAATTTAACACCGGCTACGCCTGCATTGATCATGGGTTCTATTGCAATCACCATTCCTTCTTCAAGTTTTGGTCCTGCACCACGTTTCCCATAATTCGGAACTTCTGGTTTCTCATGAAGTTTTACACCAACACCATGCCCAACAAGTTCTCTTACTACACCAAATCCATTAGCTTCTGCATATTGTTGAACGGCAAAACCAATATCACCAATGCGCATACCCACTACGGCCTTTTCTACTCCTAACTCCAAACAACGTTTGGTAACCTCAACCAATTTTTGTTTTTCAGTATCAATTTCCCCGATGGAGAAAGTATAAGCCGAATCGCCGAAAAAATTGTTTTTGATTACACCACAGTCAACTGAAATTAAGTCGCCCTCCTGAATTACGTATTCGCTTGGAAAACCATGAACAACCTGCTCATTTGGCGAAATACATAAAGAATTTGGGAAACCATTATAATTTAAAAATGCCGGGATTGCTCCGTGGTCACTTATAAACTCGTAAGCCAGCTTATCTAACTGAATGGTAGTCATGCCTGCTTTTATCACCTTGGCCACTTCGGCCAAAGTTTTAGAAACAAGCATGGAACTTTCTCTTATTAACTCGATCTCCTCAAGAGATTTGTAATAAATTTTAGACATCCTTTACACTACAACGCAGCATTGCTACTTGCAGCAGGAACACCTGTTCTGCCGGTAACTCTACCCGTTTTCATCAAACCATCGTAATGGCGCATCAATAAATAACTTTCGATCTGTTGCAATGTATCCAAAACAACACCAACCAAAATCAATAAAGAAGTACCACCAAAAAAGTGTGCAAACTCTTGTTTAATTCCGAACTTAACCGCTAATGAAGGTAAAATAGCAATGATCGCTAAAAATACTGCACCTGGGAAAGTAATTTTAGAAATTACATCATCAATAAAAGTTGATGTTGCAAAACCTGGTTTAACACCAGGGATAAAACCACCATTTTTCTTCATATCGTCGCTCATTTGAGTTGGATTAACTGTAATTGCAGTATAGAAGAAAGTAAATGCGATAATTAAAAATGCGAACGTTAAACTATAAGCCAACGAAGTTGTATTGCTGAACTGGATTAACCAAGAACCTTGTAATGAAGGAACAAACTGCATTAAAGCACCTGGAATAAACATTAACGCCTGAGCAAAAATAATCGGCATAACACCAGCAGCATTCACTTTTAAAGGAATGTACTGACGAACACCACCAAACTGGCGGTTACCAACAATTTTCTTAGCGTATTGTACAGGCACTTTACGTACACCTTGAACAATTAAAATGGTAAACATCACCACTGCAAATAATGCAACGATCTCTAAAACTAATGCAACAGGACCTCCACCTTCACTAGATGAACCTACACGTGCACTAAATTCTTGAGAAATTGCTACTGGTAAACGGGCAATAATACCAACCATAATGATTAGTGATGTACCGTTACCAATACCTTTATCAGTAATTTTTTCACCTAACCACATTACAAATAATGTACCTGCTGTTAATACAAACGTAGATAACACTAAAAATAAAGTATTTGGCAATAAAATAGCTTCTGCAGGAACTTGCGTTTTAACGTAACCAACAGATTGAACGATTGTGATCGCTACCGTTAGGTAACGGGTAATCTGGTTCATTTTCTTTCTACCACTTTCGCCTTCTTTCTGCATTTTTTGGAAAGAAGGAACAGCAATACCCAATAGTTGCACCACGATGGACGCAGAGATATAAGGCATTACGCCCAATGCTAAAATAGACACACGAGAGAAAGAACCTCCGGCAAACATATCTAGTAAGCCCAAGATTCCTGATTTTTCGTTATTGCCTAAAGCAGTTGGATCCACACCTGGTAAAACCACGTGAGATACGAAACGGTATACCAAAAGAATTAAGAGCGTAAACAATATACGCTCTTTTAATTCCTGAATTTTCCAGATATTACTTAAAGTAGTAAATAGCTTCTTCATTTAATAATTACAATTTTACAATAGAACCACCTGCAGCTTCAATAGCTTTTTGTGCGGTTGCAGAAAACGCATGTGCTGTAATTTCTAGCTTTGCTTTAACTTCACCACGACCTAAAATTTTAACCAAGTCGTTTTTAGAAGCTAAACCATGCGCTTGTAAAGCAGCAAAATCGATAGTTGTTAAGCTGTGTTTTTCAGCCAATGCTTGTAAAACATCTAAGTTTACGCCAACATACTCTGTACGGTTAATTGGTTTGAAACCAACTTTAGGCACACGACGTTGTAATGGCATTTGACCACCTTCAAAACCGATTTTGGTTTTGTGACCTGAACGAGAACCCGCACCTTTGTGACCACGAGTTGAAGTACCGCCACGACCAGAACCTGTACCACGACCAATTCTTTTGCTGTTTTTTGTAGAACCTACTGCAGGTTTTAAATTATTTAAATTCATTTTTTTGAATTTGTGTTGCCCTTCGCTTTCACTAAACAGGTACAACGATTAAACATATATAAAGGTAGTACAGGCTTTTACCCATACTACCTTTAAAACTTTTACTAAATTGCTTCGATTGCTACCAAATGGTTCACTTTGCGAACCATACCGATAATTTGTGGAGTAGCTTCAACCTCAACACTTTGGTTCATTTTAGATAAACCCAAAGCCTGAACGGTTCTTTTTTGGCGCTCGCTTCTGTCGATAACGCTTTTTACTTGTGTTATTTTGATCTTAGCCATGATATTATCCGTTAAATACTTTGTTTAAATCTATACCACGAGTTTGAGCTACTGTATAAGCATCACGCATTTTAGTTAATGCATCAACAGTTGCTTTTACCACGTTGTGTGGGTTAGATGATCCTTTAGATTTTGCCAATACGTTATGCACGCCAGCACTCTCTAATACAGCACGCATCGCACCACCAGCAATTACTCCGGTACCTACTGCAGCTGGTTTGATTAAAACAAAACCACCAGAGAATTTACCGATTTGCTCGTGAGGAACAGTACCGTTTAAAATCGGAACTTTTACCAAGTTCTTTTTAGCATCATCCACACCTTTAGCGATTGCTTCAGTTACCTCTTTCGCTTTACCTAAACCGAAACCAACAACACCGTTTTCATCACCTACAACAACAATTGCTGAGAAGCTGAAAGTACGGCCACCTTTGGTTACTTTGGCAACACGTTGTATACTAACCAAACGATCCTTTAATTCGATATCGGTGGTTTTTACTCTTTTTATATTAATAGTTGACATCTTACTTTTTCTTCAGATTAAAATACTAAACCAGCTTCGCGGGCACCCTCTGCCAACGATTTTACACGACCGTGGTATAAATAGCCATTTCTATCGAAAACAACTTCTTTAACACCTGCAGCGATTGCTTTTTCGGCAACTAATTTACCTACTGCAACAGACTGATCGCTCTTGTTTCCAGTACCAGTAAAATCTTTCGATAATGATGATGCTGATGCTATTGTTTTACCGGTTACATCGTTAATTACCTGCGCATAAATCCCTTTATTGCTTCTATATACAGATAACCTTGGACGTTCTTCCGAACCGGTAAGTCTTTTTCTGATCCCTTTTTTAATACGATCTCTTCTTGATAATTTTTTACCTGCCATGATTACTATTTTTTAGATGCTGATTTACCTGCTTTTCTTCTTAACACTTCACCTACAAACTTGATACCTTTACCTTTATATGGCTCTGGTGCACGTAACGAACGGATTTTCGCTGCTACCTGACCGATCAATTGTTTGTCAATACTTTCTAAAATGATTTTAGGAGTCTGACCTTTTTCTGAAGATGTAGTTACTTTAATTTCTTCTGGTAACTGGAACACATAATGGTGAGAATAACCTAAAACAAGATCTAATGTATTACCTGTGTTTGTAGCACGGTAACCAACACCTACTAATTCTTGAGTTAATTTATAACCATCTGTAACACCAATAACCATATTGTTAAGCAAAGAGCGATATAAACCGTGTAATGCTTTGTGTTTCTTTTGTTCTGAAGGACGTTGAACTGTTAAAATTCCTTCTTCTTGACTTACAGTGATATCTGAATCTACTGCTTGTGTTAATTCACCTTTAGGACCTTTTACGCTTACAACGTTATCTTTTGAAACGGTAATTGTAACACCTGCAGGGATTGTAATTGGGGCTTTTCCTATTCTTGACATTGTGCTGTTCTCCTAATATTAATAAACGTGACACAATACCTCACCACCAATGTTTAATTTGGCTGCTTCTTTATCGGTCATTACACCTTTAGAAGTAGATAAGATTGCGATACCTAAACCGTTTAATACTCTTGGCATATTTTCAACACCAGCATAGTTTCTCAAACCTGGTTTACTTACTCGCACTAATGTACGAATAGCAGGAACTTTAGTAATCGGATTGTATTTCAAAGCAATTTTAATGGTGCCTTGAACTGTAGTATCTTCAAACTTGTAGTTCGCGATGTAACCTTTATCGAAAAGAACTTTAGTAATTTCTTTTTTAAGGTTTGATGCAGGAATTTCTACAACACGGTGGTTGGCCTTAATGGCATTCCTTACTCTTGTTAAATAATCTGCTATTGGATCTGTATTCATTTTTTATTATTTGTGATAGTGGTTTCCTGTGCCGATTTCACATCGGTATGGGACCTGCTACCGGTTAAAATTCTTTTTCAAGCCGAAAGCTAAAAGACCAAAGTCTAAAGCGATTTTATATCGCCTTAAACTTTGAACTTCAAACTCTTTTTCAGCTTTAGTATTTAAGCTCAAGACTTTAGTCTTTAAGCTATATTACCAAGATGCTTTTTTAACACCTGGTATTTTACCGTCTAATGCCATCTGGCGGAACGTTACCCTTGAAATACCAAAGGTACGCATATATCCACGAGGACGACCAGTTAATTTACAACGGTTGTGTAAACGTACTGGAGATGAGTTTTTAGGTAATTTATCTAAACCCTCGAAATCTCCTGCAGCTTTTAAAACTGCACGTTTTTCAGCGTATCTAGCTACCAATTTTTGGCGCTTAACTTCGCGTGCTTTTACACCTTCTTTTGCCATTATTCTGCTGTTTTTTGATTTTTAAATGGTAATCCGAATTGTTTCAATAACTCAAGAGCCTCAACGTCAGATTTTGCCGAAGTTACGAAAGTTATATCCATACCTAAAATTTTATTGATTTTATCGATATTAATCTCAGGAAAGATGATTTGCTCAGTAACACCTAATGTATAGTTACCTTTTCCATCAAAACCTTTATCGTTAATACCTTTGAAATCACGGATACGAGGTAAAGCTACAGAGATCAAACGATCTAAGAACTCGTACATGTTGTTATCGCGTAATGTAACACGTACACCTACTGGCATACCTTTACGTAACTTAAAGTTAGAGATATCTTTCTTAGAGTTAGCAGGAACCGCTTGCTGACCAGTAATGGTAGTCAACTCAACGATAGTGGTATCCATAATCTTTTTATCTGTAACAGAAAAACGACCAACACCCTGATTGATACAGATTTTTTCCAATTTAGGAACCTGCATTACAGTTTTGTACTGAAATTTTTCTTTTAATGCATTTACAACTTCTTCTTTGTATTTGCTTTTTAATCTTGGTGTAGCCATTATTTAATCTCCTCTCCTGAAATTTTAGCAACTCTAACTAATTTACCATCTGCGTTAAGTTTACGACCTACGCGGGTAGCTTTACCAGATTTTGGATCAACCAACATCAAGTTAGAAATGTGAAGAGCAGCTTCTTTTTTAATAATACCACCGTTTGGATTTGCAGCATTTGGTTTAGTATGTTTAGATACTAAGTTAACGCCTTCTACAATGGCTCTGTTTTTATCTATTTGTACTGAAAGTACTTTTCCTTGTTGACCTTTTGAATCGCCAGCAATGACTTTAACTAAATCTCCTGTACGGATTTTAAGTTTTGATGGTGTATTTACTTTGTTTCCCATTTTATAATACCTCCGGTGCTAATGATACAATTTTCATGAATTGTTTTTCACGTAGTTCTCTCGCAACCGGGCCAAAGATACGTGTACCTCTTGGCTCATCCTGTGCGTTCAATAATACAGCTGCATTATCGTCAAAACGGATATAAGAACCATCTTTACGACGGATTTCTTTTTTAGTTCTTACAACAACTGCTTTAGAAACTGTACCTTTTTTAATGTTACCAGAAGGTAACGCGCTTTTTACGGTAACAACTACTTTATCACCAATTGAAGCATAACGTTTGCCGGTTCCACCTAGCACACGAATTACCAATACTTCTTTTGCGCCGCTGTTATCAGCAACGTTTAATCTTGATTCCTGTTGTACCATCTTATTTAGCTCTTTCTAAAATTTGTACCAATCTCCAGTTCTTGTTTTTACTCAAAGGACAAGTTTCCATAATCAATACTGTATCACCGATACCGCATTCGTTTTTCTCGTCGTGAGCCATAAATTTGGTAGTTTTCTTTACGAACTTACCATAAATCGGGTGTTTTACTTTACGTTCCACGCTCACTACAACAGATTTATCCATCTTGTTGCTTACCACTAACCCGGTTCTTGTTTTTCTTAATTGTCTTTCCATGTCGACTCTCAAATTAATTAGTTTCAGTAGCTGACTCAGTGTTTTTCACTTTTGTCAACTCAGTGTTTAAACGGGCTATGTCTTTCCTTACTTTTGCAATGCGCGAAGGATTTTCGATAGCTGAAATAGTATGAGCGAACTTCAATTTTGATAAGTTCTCTTTTTCTTCCGCAATCTTAGCTACTAATTCTTCTTTTGAAAGCCCTGTGATTTCTGAATTTTTCATTTTTCTTTTTCTTTTACGTTGAGTGTAGCGGTTATAATAAACAAGTATTTACAACATTCACCTCAACACTTTACTATGCTTCTACGTAATCTCTACGTACTACGAATTTGGTTTGGATCGGTAATTTCTGAGCTGCTAAACGCAATGCTTCTTTAGCAACTTCTAAAGGCACACCTTCAGCTTCGAAAATTACGCGTCCTGGTCTTACAACTGCTACCCAATATTCAGGAGCACCTTTACCTTTACCCATACGTACCTCAGCAGGTTTTTTAGTTACCGGTTTGTCCGGGAAGATCCTGATCCATACTTGGCCTTCACGTTTCATGAAACGAGTTACGGCAATACGGGCAGCCTCTATCTGACGACTTGTGATCCAAGTAGCTTCTAGAGATTTGATACCGAAAGATCCGAATGCTAACTCAGCTCCACGAGAAGCTAAACCCTTCATTCTGCCTTTTTGCATCTTCCTGAACTTCGTTCTTTTTGGCTGTAACATTTTATTTTGTTCTAATCGTTAAACGATGTTAATAAATCAATTATTTACGAGGACCTCTGTTAGCGCCTGCGCCACCACCTCTGTTTGCACCACCTTGGCCCGGACCACGACCGCCGCCTTGGTTTCCACCACGTCTGTCGTTACCACCGCCACGGTTATCTCTTCCACCACCACGGTTATCTCTTCCACCGAAAGCTGGTTTATCTGATGCGCCTTTTGGACCGTTGTTTGTTGCACCAATGTTTGGAGACAAATCACGTTTTCCATAAACTTCACCTTTACAGATCCAAACTTTAACACCTATTTTACCATAAGTAGTTAAGGCTTCAGCTAAAGCGTAGTCGATATCAGCACGGAATGTATGCAAAGGCACTCTTCCTTCTTTGTACTGCTCAGTACGTGCCATCTCAGCACCACCTAAACGACCAGAAGTCATGATTTTGATACCTTCAGCACCCATACGCATGGTTGATGCGATAGAAGATTTCATTGCTCTACGGAATGAGATCCTTGCTTCTAATTGTTTTGCAACACCTTCTGCAACTAATTGTGCATCAAGTTCTGGGCGTTTAATTTCGAAGATGTTAATTTGAATTTCCTTTTTAGTCAATTTCTTTAACTCTTCTTTGATTTTATCAACCTCAGCACCTGCTTTACCGATTACGATACCCGGACGAGCTGTGTGGATAGTTACGGTGATACGTTTTAACGTACGCTCAATAACTACTTTTGCAACACCGCCTTTAGCGATACGGGCAGAAAGGTATTTTCTTATTTTCTCATCTTCAACTAATTTATCGGAGTAGTTGTTGCCACCGAACCAGTTAGAATCCCATCCTTTGATGATACCTAACCTGTTACCTATTGGATTTGCTTTTTGTCCCATTTCCTAAAATTAGTTTTGAGTTGTTTCTGTACTTTTACTATCTACAATCAGCGTTACGTGGTTAGAACGTTTACGAATTCTATATCCACGGCCTTGAGGAGCTGGACGTAAGCGTTTCAACTGACGGCCACCATCAACCATAACTGTTTTTACAAAAAGTTGGTTTTCTTCAGGGCGGGCACCTTCATTTTTAGATTCCCAGTTTTTGATAGCAGATAATAATAATTTCTCAACTCTTATTGCTGCTTCTTTATTGGTAAACTTTAAAATGCTTAATGCTTTTTCTACACGTTCACCTCTGATAAGATCTACAACCAAACGCATCTTACGCGGTGAGGTTGGACAATTGTTTAATTTTGCTATTGCTTCCATTGTCTAATTATTTTTTCTTTTCAGCGTGTCCTCTGAATGTTCTGGTTGGAGCAAATTCTCCCAACTTGTGACCAACCATGTTTTCTGTTACGTACACAGGGATAAATTTATTTCCGTTGTGTACTGCAAATGTATGATTCACGAAATCTGGTGATATCATTGATCTGCGAGACCAAGTTTTGATTACAGACTTTTTGCCTGAATCATTCATAGAGTTTACTTTTTTCTCTACGTTATGGTCAATATAAGGTCCTTTTTTTATCGAACGAGCCATTATTTCTTCCTTCTCTCTATGATGTAACGATTAGAATATTTTTTAAGTTCTCTGGTTTTGAAGCCTTTAGCTAAAACACCATTTCTTGAACGTGGGTGACCACCTGATGATCTACCTTCACCACCACCCATTGGGTGATCGACAGGGTTCATCGCTACCGGTCTAGTTCTCGGACGACGGCCCAACCAACGTTTACGACCTGCTTTACCTAATACTTCGTTTGCGTGATCTGAGTTAGATACTGCACCGATAGTAGCAAGACAAGTAGTCAAGATTAAACGGGTTTCGCCTGAAGGCATTTTCAAAGTAGCATATTTACCATCGCGGGCAGCTAATTGTGCATAAGCACCTGCACTACGAGCCAATTGTGCTCCTTTTCCAGGGTGAATCTCCACGTTGTGGATGATAGAACCTAATGGAATGTTCGATAATTTTAAAGTGTTACCTACTTCTGGTGCTGCTTTATCGCCCGATAATAATACCGAACCAACTTGCAATCCTTCAGGAGCGATGATATAACGCTTCTCGCCATCTGCATAATGTAATAATGCGATGCGGGCAGTACGGTTTGGATCGTATTCAACAGTAGCTACTGTTGCAGGAATATCGAATTTATCGCGTTTGAAGTCGATTAAACGATATGATTTTTTGTGACCACCGCCCATGTAGCGCATAGTCATTTTTCCTGTGTTGTTACGTCCACCAGACTTTTTTGATGATACAACCAATGATTTTTCGGGCTTGGTTGCTGTAATCTCCGTAAAACTAGCACCAACTCTGAAGCGGGTACCTGGAGTAACTGGTTTAAATTTTCTTAAGCCCATAGTTATAATGAATTATTAAATTAAAGGGTTGCGTAATAATCTATTGTTTCGCCGTCTTTTAACGTTACGATTGCTTTTTTGTATTTCGGGCTACGGCCTGAAACAAAACCTGCTTTAGTGTAACGAGATTTAGCTTTTCCATCAACAACCATTGTGTTAACTGCAACGATGGTTACACCGTACAATTTTTCAATTGCTTGTTTAATCTGGATTTTGTTAGCCTTATGGTTAACGCTAAACGTGAAACGGTTAGATTTCTCGGTTAAAGCTGAAGCTTTTTCGGTTAATATTGGTTTTTTTAAAATTTCCATATTATTTGGCAAATGCCTCCTCCAAAGTTTTAACAGAATCAGCAGTTAACACAAGTACACCAGCATTTAATACATCATATGTATTCAAATCTGCTGCAGCAATCACTTTAGTTTTCTGAACGTTTCTGCTTGATAAATAGATATTATTATTTTGTGCAGGTAAAACCAACAAAGTTTTTTGAGTACCTACGTTTAACGCAGCCAATAAACTTGTATAGTTTTTAGTTTTAATTGTATCGAAGTTGAAATCTTCTAAAACTACCACGTTGTTATCTTTTGCTTTATAAGCTAAAGCAGATTTACGTGCTAATGATTTTAATTTCTTGTTCAATTTAAAACTGTAATCACGTGGCTGAGGACCGAAAACACGACCACCACCGTTAAATAACGGAGATTTAATGCTACCAGCACGGGCACCACCTGTACCTTTTTGTTTGTATAGTTTGCGAGTTGAACCAGCAATCTCATTACGTTGTTTAGATTTGTGAGTACCTTGACGTTGGTTAGCCAAATACTGTTTTACATCTAAATAAATCGCGTGGTCGTTAGGCTCGATACCAAATACCGATTCAGGAAGTTGCACCTTGGCACCTGTTTCTTTACCTGAAATGTTTAATACTTTAACTTCCATCTGATTACTTGTCTAAGATTACGTAAGAACCTTTAGCTCCTGGAATGGAACCACTAACTACTAATAAGTTTTGCTCAGCATAAACTTTCAAAACCTGTAAGTTCTGAACTTTTACCCTGTCTCCACCTGTTCTTCCAGCCATGCGCATTCCTTTGAATACACGTGAAGGGAATGATGATGCTCCCAATGAACCTGGGGCACGTAAACGGTTATGCTGACCGTGAGTCTGCATACCAACACCGGCAAATCCGTGGCGTTTTACAACACCTTGAAAACCTTTACCTTTTGAGGTACCTACAACATCAACAAAATCGCCTTCTGCGAAAGAATCAACCGTTACTACATCACCTAAATTAAGTGAAGTTGTAAACGAATCGAATTCTACCAGCTTGCGTTTCGGAGTTGTGTTTGCTTTCGCGAAATGGCCTTTTAACGGTTGAGTTGTGTTTTTCTCTTTTTCTCATCGTAACCCAGTTGGATTGATGAATACCCGTCTTTTTCTTCGGTCTTTACTTGTGTAACTACACAAGGCCCAGCCTCGATTACCGTACAAGGAATGTTTCTTCCTTCGGCATCAAAGATACTGGTCATTCCTACTTTTTTTCCAATAATTCCTGACATTTTATCTTTTCTTTTTAACACCCATCGAAGCAGTAGGGCTTCGTTCAAGGTGGTTGTACATCCCCCGAAAGGGACGGCAAAGATAGGCAAGAAATATTAATTTTCAAATAGTTAGCCAAATATTTTTTCAAATAAATTGCTGATATGATGGGATTTAACTAAAAAAGAGATGTTAATGTGCTAAACCGCCATTTAAACTGATAGTTATGATCGCTAAAATGATAAATCCAATGAGTACATATAGGTAATCGCGCTCAATTAAAAAGCTAAAAATAGCAAAAACAATGCGTGCAATCGGCGTAAAAATAAGCATTAGGATCCCAAACTGAACAATAGCATCGCCTTGAAAAGTAGCTACTCCTTTAAATATGGCTATTATGGAAGAAAATTTACTTAGCTCGGGTTTAAAAACTTTATAGTCAGTAATAGCGCCATTTTTATGGATCAGAAAGATTGCGCCACCAATTAATACAATACTCATTGAGATAATTACACCTGCCCGCAAAAGCGTACCCAGAATAACCTGAATATCTTTATCGTTCATCTTTTCCTTTTCAGTAGTATTCATTATAATCCGCTTATTCCTTTATAGATCATTTGCAGCGCTAAAAAAGCAACTACTACCGCAAATACAATTTTAAGTTTATCAGTTTTAGCTTTTAATAGAATTTTTGAACCAACGGTAGCCCCTGTTAGTACACCAATACATACGGGCATGGCAATTCCAGGATCAATCTGACCGCGGTGTAAATAAACAACTGCGCTGGCCGCTGCAGTTACACCCATCATAAAATTACTGGTAGTGGTTGATACTTTAAAGGGCAAACGCATAATATTATCCATCGCGATTACCTTTAGCGCCCCGCTCCCAATACCAAGCAAACCCGATAATGTTCCTGCAAAAAGCATCATCATAAACCCTCCGGGAACATGTTTAACCGCGTATGGGTGATCAATTCCTTTATCAGGATAAGATCCGTTGAGCTTAAAAAATCTGGCCCATTTATCGGTATTGTCCAATGTGGTATGGTCTACTTTTTTCTTCAAAGTCATGATGGCCGAAAAAATCAGGATACAGCCAAAAAGAATTGCGATATAGTTGGCGTTTAAGTAAACGGCTACAATTGCACCGCAAACTGCTCCTATTGTGGTTGCAATTTCCAAAAACATACCAATCCGGATATTCGTAATCCCTTCTTTTACATAGGCTGCCGCAGAACCTGAAGATGTTGCAATAACGGAAACAATGGATGCACCTATAGCATAATGAATATCGACGCCTAAAGCCAGAGTAAGCAGGGGTATAATTATTACCCCGCCACCCAAACCCGTTAAAGAGCCCAGTAAACCGGCTAAAAAAGCACCTGATAAAACGATAATGGTAAACAACAATACCGACATGCGGGCAAATATAATGCACTGTTTTTGGGTAAACGAAGGATTAAGGGAATAAAATAAAGTCTATATGTTATATGGATGATGTAAGATGGGTGACGGAAAATGTGAGTTTATGGCAGCTAAATTTGGAATGTACGATGAATAATTGCAGGCTTAACCAACTACATTTAAATCTCCAAATACTTCATATTCGTTATCAAAAAGAAAATTGTAAAGCGAAAATTCTTTCTTAAACGGATTGCGATCAGCACCATGTGGATAGCCACCCTCAATTTTACGGCAGAACAACAGTCTATGATTAACAAATTTATAATCAGGAAAATTGCTTTCGACTATTGTTTTTAGCTTTTGAACCATATTTTCGGCATTAGCAATATGCCCAATTGAGGATGAAACGGTAAACGACATTGACACCGCCTGATTAGGACCTGCCTTAAGGTTTTTATGAAAAATCAATTCTTCAAAGAAAATGGTATAATGGTTTGTTAAAAGGGATATTCTCACACTCAATTTATAATTCAGATCTACTTCCGGATATTCTATTTTGGGGAAGCGAATATCCATCGCATAATTGGGGAATTGATGATGGTAACTATTAAGGACTGTAAAATCGTTAAATGAATTCTGGATATCGCTATCCAATTTACTAGCAGCCGCAGGAAGTGTGTTAGACATAAGTCTTTCAATTTTATCTTTTACAATAGCCGTGAGCTTGCTATAACCCGGAAATGCTTCATTTACATCCTGCGTACCAATCGGATAATATTGATAAACTACTTTAACTAAATCGAAAAAAGGATTACCTCCTACTGAAATTTTGATTTCTGGTACCATATTTAAGTGTAAGATTTTAATTCTAAACTGAAGCCATCAGATACCAGGAGCATTAATATCCTAAATTTGGGGCTTATCAGCTATACCTTTATAATGCAACTTACTTTCCTTCCCTAAATCAACATCCTTAAAACTTTCCAGCAATTCGAAAGCGATTTGCCTCACTGTTTCGGGTATTGGGTTAATGGTTGATTTGTTACCTTCAGCATCTTTTACATTCCAGCCCGACGTATTAAGCAACAATGGACTAGAACTGGCCACCGATTTAATTATTTTAGCCCTTGTAAATGCTATTTCATCCGAATCGATGATTACCTTTTTATTATTCCACCAGTTTTCTTGGGATACACTTTTTAAATCTCCAGGGTCTAATTTAGAAGAATATCTCCAGCCCTCCCCTGCTTGATGTGCCAATTTTAACAATCCGATAAAATTGGTGAGGCTTTTGGAGTTGTAGATCTCAGAACTGCAATACATATCAGGATGGGTTAATTTAAGCTGATTCACCAATGCTTTTGTTTGATCGGAGTTATGAAAAATCATGATAATCTTTTCAGCTATTGAAGAAATAACGGCTTCGTTTCCCAGATCATATTCACCACAAAGTAATTCGATATCTATTATTTGTTGTTGCAATAGCGAAACCAGTTCTGGTTTATTCAAAATGGTTTTCATATTCGAATTTACTTGCCCAGCCTTTTAATCATTTCCGCACTTAAATCCCGTCCATCATTTAAACGGTTGGCAAAAAATGATTTGGCAGCTTCGAAATGTTCTTTATAACCTTTTAAATCGCCATAGCCAATAATTGATGCCCATTCGTGCACTGCTGTGTGAAACTCTAAATCATCACCACGGATAGATTTATCATATAATGCAGTTTTTATAGATTCTTCCAGCATTGCTTCATTTTTGAAAAGATACTCGGCAATGCCCAATCTCAATTTAAATGGAGGTGTTTGGCAGATCAGGTTATCATAAGGGTTTACCCCCATTTTATACCAGGCATATACCATACTCAGCAAACTTAGATGTGAATTGGGTTTTTGTTTATGGCTTGCATCTGACAGGCTGAATTCTTTCATGATATTATCGTCTAGCAATAAAAGGGCACGACTTTCATGGAAAACAAAATCGCGGGCGGCATAAATCTTTTCTCTAAACTCCACTTCATTTTCACAGATCATCAATTTAAACAGTTCTGATTCTGCTTGTGCGTAATATTTTACCTGTTTCTGCGCATAAGGGTTTAAAATAGCCAAACCCGCATAAATGTGCGATTTATAGCTAAAAATCCTTAATGTGGTCAAAATTTTAACATTATCTATTCCACCGGCATAGGCAGGATTGTCCCAAGGGAAAAAACCTGCGTTTTTCCATGCTGAGCCCATACTTTCGAAACCCATGTGCGTAACCGCCTGTGTATCGGCCACAATGCGGTCGTGCTCCCTGTAATCGTCCATTTCAATAATGTTTGATTTTAAAGATTTATAAATTTCCAAAGCTTTGGCATAAACAGCATCGGTAGCACGGTGACGCACTACAACAAGGGTTTGGCCCTCCGGAATAAAAGCGGGTCCGTGCAAAGAATGGCAGGTTACAATCTGGGTATCTTCTGGCAAATGTTTTTCGAAAGCTGCAATTTCAGGATGTTTAACAGATGTTTGTCCGGCTACTATTGCACCATATTTAGTAGATCGTGCAAATACGGCTACTACCTCATCAATTTTTTCAGCTTCAACGCAATAGATAATAAAGTCTGATTTACGGGCAACCTCATGGCCATCAATTAAAACCTCGATTCCTTTTGGTACTAATTCATTTTTTAGCTCGGTAAAGCGTAAAGGCATATCTGCTCCACATACCTTGTAACCAGCCTTTACAAACGATAGTGCGTACAATTTGCCCATATCGCCTAAACCAATAATTCCTATTTGCATGGAACAAATGTAACCTATCGCAAATAAATTTATAATAAAACTGTGATAAAATTGTTATTTAGAATGTTAAACAGCAAACGGTTTTACACTTTTCCTAAACCTTAAACAAAATTTATTAACCGGGAAATGGATAAAAATGTAGTTTTACATTCTAACACCTATATTTAACTATGCAGAAAATTAAACACACCCTATTGTTTTTAGGCGCTATGCTATTTTTAAACGTTGCGTTTGGACAAGCTTTGCCCGACACGACTAAAAATACTGATCCATCTTTAAACGGACAGTATCAGTTCATGTTAAAAAAATCTAAAAGTTTGTATGGCGCAAGGCTGATCAATCCGTCAAGATTATCATCCTTATGGAAAAGTGTTAACGATACATTAAGGAAAGAACGCAAACAGTTACAAGAGGCCAGGCAGGAAATTAAATCTCAGGCCGGTAACATTTCGACCTTGAAAGGTGAGGTAAATGGCAAAGAAAGTTCTTTGGCCAATGCCAATGCCGCAGTTAATGAAATTAAATTTTTAGGAATATCTTTTGATAAGGGTACCTACAACACAATTGTTTGGGCCATTATCATTATACTAGGGATAGGTTTAGCCTTTGTAATTTTCCAATCGGGTAAGTTTAGGCACGAAGCTAAATACAGAACAGCCCTTTACCAAGAGGTAGCCGATGAGTTTCAGGTGCACAAGGTAAAAGCTAAAGATAAAGAAATGAAACTGGCACGCGAACTGCAAGATGAGCGTAATAAATGGGATGAAGGCAGAGGAAGATAGGCGAAAATATTCTATTTTTTGTACCGGGGAGTCGTTTAGATGGAATAATTAAGCTTTAACTAGTTACGTGTAGCCCGTTTTGATATAAAAGATTTTAGCGGGGGAAAACCTAAAATATTATCTTTTCAACTGGCTATTGATGGTAGATTTCATAGAGCGATCGTTATTGCTAAGCAGGAAGCAAGCTTAAAACGTTAGCTATTGGCAACATTTGTAAACTTGCTTCTTCGTTTCCTCCTCGCAATAACGATTTATCGCTATCTATTCTAAAAAACTATTCTGCGCTTTTAATTGATTCTTTTGTCAGTTATCGAAAGTTAGTTGGATGCAGGCAATATCTGCCATTGCGCATCTTGTTCAAACCTAAACTCATTGATAACCACATCAGCACTATTAGCGGTTGATGCATCTCTAATACCCAGCGTTTTTCCTAAGGTATTAACGTTTATAAACCTAAAGTAACCTCCCTTGCAAGGGATAATGTGCCATTTCTGATTAAAACCATTATTCCAGGTATATTGGGTGGCATTTGTACCTGTATTTCTTGTCGAATTAGGTACTTCGAGCGATTTTCCACTATGCACATTAGTAACCCTGAATTCTCCACGACCCAAATTCGTTATTGTCCACCGTTGATTATTGCCTCCCAGATAGTCGTATTGCTTTATTGAAGCATTATCGCTTTGCAACCAATCGCCAACTTCCATTGCCCTCCCAGATTTCCGGTTAATAATCTTTACCTGACCATCAAATTGTATTGCAGGTGAAACCGTAACGTTGCCAGTAGCCGTATTTGCCGACCATTGATCGTACCAGGGAAGGCTAAGCGTAGTTCCTGAAAGCTGAAAGGGTAAAATGACCAACCTGGTAGAAGCCATATCCCATGTTGACCAGCGGTCGCCAAGATATACCCATGTTGTTCGATCTGAGCCTGATACAGGAAAAGCATTTGTAATTTGTGATTGATAAGTTTTTGCACCATTTGGAGCGATCAATCCACGGTAAGTCCACGGGCCGGCCAGTGAAGCTGAAGTATAATAATGGTTATCATTTGTATCCCAACCTGAGCATTTGGATTCGACCAGGAAATAAGTATTGCCAGATTTAAACAGGGCATGACCTTCGCAGCTTACTTCCGATCCTCGGTATACCACACGTGTATGGCCGGTGTAGGATGAGTTAAGCTCCATAATTGCTACCTGGGAGTTTACACTTACACTACTAATCATATATGCTTTTCCATCCGTATCCTTATAAACATTCATATCGCGGCTATCCAGGCCTAATGGGCGATAATGGCCCTGCCAGTTGTAGTTACCACCTATGGTGCTGCTGGTTGCATAACCTACTTCTGCTGTTCCATATGCCCCCCAACCCTCGTAATGTACCCATAATACAAACTGCCCTGTTGTGGTATTGTGCAATAACTTCGGCCGCTCTACAACTGAACCAGCAGCAAGATCGCCATGGGTTGAGTTTTTTAGAATGGTATTTACGAATGTCCAGTTTTTCAAATCTGCAGATGAGTAAATATTTACACCTTTAAAGGTATAGTTGTTATCCGATCTATCCATTCCCCACAAATAATAAAGGTTTCCAACTTTGATTATTCCTCCTTCAACTGCATGTACAATGTTTCCATTTGTATCGTACATATCTCCTCCGGTATAGAAACTGGCATTTGGGTCGGCAGTAAAATTTGTTGCGCTAAGCTTATTGTTTTTTTGTGTTTTGAACTGTTCGAGCTGGGCTTCAGCCTGATCAGGGGTTTTTCGGCAACTCAATACCGTACAGATGAATAGCAAAAATGCAATCATCGTTGATGAGATTTTTAATGTTTTCATAGGTTAAGAATAACTTGATATAAATGGTTAGATGTAGGTATTTTTAAGCGTTGAGATTAGCATCCAGTGAGCAAGCTCATCCGTTTAGAAAATCTCCTATACCTCTAATTTCATTTGTCGGGCAAGACATCAAAATTTAAGGTAAAAGGTTTTTATTTAGACATTCGTGTAGATTTTACTAAAATTTAGTAATTAACCAGCTCATTATTAATAGATTGGAGAAGAATAATACTGATTACACTTCTCCAATCTTTAAGCTTTTATTTAAAAACCGATAGCCGCAGCACCGCCATTAACGGGCCAGCCAGGGTTTTGATAGATCACAGCCGAATTAGAATCTCCATTTTCTGCAGTAATAATGAAATGCTGTGCAGCAATTGGATTTAAGTAATGCGCCATCGTCCACCGTACGCCTTTGTAAGATTCATTGTTGCCATAAATCTCATAAGGTCTGAGGTATAAACTTAAAGCCGGATCTGATACGATTGCTCCAGGGTTTGATGCACCAGAAGCAAGCTGGGCCGGCTTGTACCAATCTTTCATCGGCCCCCATAATTTAAATCCTTCAATATGGTCTGGCGTAGAAATCATCTGATCCATAGCTCTCCATCTTTTAAGGTCCATAAACCTTAAGCCTTCAGCCATAAGCTCATTGCGCCTTTCTCTTCGGATGTTGTAAAGAGTTGGATTAACCAAAACACCATTTGAATAAGCTCCCCAGTCCTTTTTTTCAAGGTTCATGTTGGTTGCAGCAATGGTTTTATTAAAATCAGGATCAACCTTTGCCCTGGTTCTTATCTGTTGCCAATAACCAACGGAAACTGCATCCAATACCCCGTTTCGCTCAAAATCGGCTTCAATGTAGTTTAGATACGCTTCGGTAGCCCTAAAAGTTACACTTCCGGTATAACCTCCCCCATTATTGGTTTGGGCACCATCATAACTCAAGCCTTTTCTTATGGTGTAGCCTGTTGAATATTTTTTTTCAGCGCTTGACTGATCTATAGCAGGTATAGGCTCTATAGTGGTTCCATGACTGCCTGCTCCGATGTTTACCAGTTGATTTTTTTGCCCTGGTTCTTTTAAGAAAAGGTTTAGACGGCCATCCCTGCCTTCTCTTACATCTTTAATGTAATCATCACCTTTGTAACCGCTTCCTGGTGCATAAATTGGAAGTCCGTTTGCCATAAGGAAACTTTCTACCATACTTCTGGTTAACCCTACAGAATTATTGCCCAATTGCGCATACACAGGAACGTTATGGGTTATATTTACTGAATATTGTCTCCAAAGTAAAACTTCGCTGTACCCAGCCATATTTACGTTACTGAACATATTGAAATATGGATTTTCATTATTGGCTGATTCAATAATCCCTGTGTTTGTTACCAACTGAACAGCATCTGCCACGGCCTTAGCTGCAGACATTGATTCACTTAAAAAAAACTGTGATTCGGCTTCAATGCTTCCGGCTTTAAACTGATAGCCTGCATTATAAGCTTTGTTAGCACCTGGCCAGCTTGGTCCGTTAGGTACAAAAGCGGTGCCTTTAAAATATTTAAGCCAGGTACCTTCATAAAGACCAACCCTGGATTTTAACAACAGTGCACAGTTTTTAGAAAGGCGGTTTTTAGATCCATCAGGATTGTTCATCAACATTGCTGCCGAATCAAGATCAGCAAGTATAAAACGGGCAACCTCAGTTCTTGGCATTCTTCTGCTTGCCTCTTTCAATTTTGCCGCATCATCACTTAAAGTGGTTTTAATGATGGGAAAATCGCCTAATGCCTGCAGTTTTGAGAAATAAACATAGGCCCTTAAAAAGTAAACTTCTCCTATATATTGTTTAATTTTATCTTCACTACCACCTATTTTTCCGGTTTTCCATTTGGGAACCACATCCTGAAGAAAATAGTTTAACTGATAAATGTTGCTAAAATCCCAGTCGCCACCCGATGATCCAACTTTGAAAAGCCCTGGTGCATATCTATTGTCCATAGAAGTGGTTGCCATGTTATCTGTATTGGCATCAATTCCAAAAGTTCCGAATGAATAATTGGTATGAGAAGGGAGGATATCGGTATAACGTGTTATTGCGTACGCACCTAGTTGCGACTCTTCCTGTAAGTATTTTTCCGGGCTTATAGTTGATAATGGTTCCTGATCAAGGTATTTCTTACATGAAACGGAAACAAGCACTAAAAGTATTGCTCCAGCCCAAAGCTGGCTTATTTTGTTAAAATTTTTCATCGTCTTATATTAAAAAGTGACACTTAGACCGAAGGATAGTGCCTTGGTGATTGGATAAACATTACCGTTTGATCTTGAATCTCCAGGCTGATAATCAATGGTTTCAGGATCAAAAATCTTCGTTAACTTTGTAGCCGTCCACAGGTTTTCTCCGGAAGCATATACCCTAATCTTTTGCAACCCTAATTTTTTCACTAATGGCACTGGAAGCGAATAGCCAAGTTGCAGGTTTTTTAAGCGGATGTAAGATGCATCCTGTAGATACCGGGTTTGAACAGCCTGATTTTTTAAAGTTCCAAATATTGGCCTGGCGTAATAAGCATCAAGGTTTTGGCCTAATGGATTGTTAGGGTCTGCACGGAAATAATCCAAATGCTCTTTAAGTCCGGTTGAAAACCAGATTACATCCGTAGCACCAAAAAAGTAGGCACTTGGTGTGTAAAAATCTCTTTTTAACACTCCCTGGAAAAACACCCTTAAATCAAAGCCCTTATAATCCACATTTAAATCCAGCCCAAAATTATATCTCGGTGAAAAATTACCGATCACATGTTTGTCTCCACTATCCGACTGGGTATTGTTACCTTGATCAAGTTTGCCATCACCATTAAAATCTGCATACATAATATCCCCTGCGGCCCATTGTGAACCAAAAAAATTCTGGCCATTAGAAGAAGTAGCCAAGTGGGCATCCATTTCTGCCTGGGTTTTTGCAATACCTATAGTGGTATACCCCCAAATTTCTCCAAGCTTTCTTCCTTCTATATAAGTGTTTAATGAGCCGCTAGGGTTTGGAAACCTGGTAACTGTAGTCTGATTATCACTCAGCTGTAAACGTGCACTATATCCAAGTCCATTTTTAAGCTTGTCTGCCCATCCCAGCTCCAATTCAAAACCTACGGTTTTTAAATCAGTATTGTTTGTAGGCGGAACAGCAGTTCCTAAAACCACAGGTAGTTCTGTTGCTGGCCCAAGCATATTGATAGTTTTACGGTTGTACCAATCAAAACTTCCGGTAAGCCTGTTTTTAAAAAAAGCGAAGTCGAGCCCAAGGTTAAGACTTTTTACGGTTTCCCATGTCAGTGTAGAACTGATTAGCCCGGGTGCGCTGGCAGTATTAGGCTGTGCACCATTTACCAGCCAATTACCGTTACCCGTAGCAACAGGTAAAGTTAAATAAGTTGGATAAGGATCCGGTGAGCCGTTTTTGGTTGTTGTTTGGTTTCCTAAACTTCCATATGAAGACCTAAACTTAAATACATCAATAAACGCTAAGTTATCTTTCACAAAATCTTCCCTGGCAATGTTCCATCCAACAGATACCGATGGAAAGTAAGTCCACCGCTGATCGGCCCTAAACCTTGAGGATGCATCGTATCTTAGGTTAGCTTCCAAAAGGTATTTTCCATCATAATCGTAATTTAACCTACCGAAAAAGCCAGCTATGCTGTATGCCTGATAATCTCCGTTAACAACAGGAGGCTGAATTTTACCATCAGGATCGGCCCCGGAAGTTGTGTTAATGGTTGGAAGTTCGGGCACAATAATGCCTTGCCTCGATACATTTAGGCCCCTGAGCCTGGTCATCTCTGTTTGAAAACCACCCATCACCTTGAAATTATGTTTTTCAGCCAATGTTTTTGAGAATTCAGAATAAATATTGGAGTTGAAATAATTTTCGCGGTATCCCTCTTCAAAAACAGCAGAATTTCGGTTGTATAGATAAGCATTCCCATTTACATCATGGTTGTAGGTTTTTTGAACATCATAATGGTTAAAATCATTTCTAGTGCGGTAATTAACCTCTGCGAAAGTTCTCCATCCTTTTATCGGTTCAAACACAAGCTGTAGCTGCTGGTACATCCAATCTTTCTGATTCTTGGTTATCCCTCCGTCCCTAAGGCCAAGGGCTGGTGAAGGAGAGCTGTAGAGGAATCCGTTCGGATCATATAAGGGCAAAGTTGGCCATCCCTGACGTGCAAGATTTGCATATAGACCGTTACCAAGATCACTGGGTCTGCGGTAATCTTCTCTTAAAAACCGCGTACTATAATTCAATGAAACTGCCTCAGAAATCTTAGTGTTGATCTTTGCGGCAAGGCTATAACGCGAATAAAGGTCTTCACCGATTTTTAAAAGTCCTTTTTGATCAAGGTAGTTTGTTGAGAGATAATAAGTTGTTTTATCATTGCCTCCATTTAAGCTAAGATTGTGTTCCTGGGAGAATGCATGATTAGAATAAATTTCCTTATACCAATCCACATTATCATTCCCAAAATCATAACCATCCTGCCAATACGGAACGTTTCCTGTGTTTGGCGCAATACTGCTTTTCAAAATACCAGCCTGGTAATCTCGTATGCGTTGCAGGTATTCAGGGCTAAAGCGTGCACCGCTTCCACCATTTATACTCGCATCGTTATAGTATAATGCAAAATTATAAGAATCGAGCTGTTGAGGTAAGCTTACAGGACTTGTAATACGAAAGTTGTTGTTATAATTAACCTGTGTTAGGCCAGATTTGCCTCGCTTTGTAGTTACCAATATTACTCCGAAAGCAGCACGAGAACCATATATAGATGATGCAGAAGCATCTTTAAGAAATGATATATTATCGATATCCTGTGGATTAAGTACGTTCAGCTGTCCTTCCATCCCATCAATGAGTATAAGTGGACTTGCTGATGAATTGCCACTTATAGTACCAATACCTCTCATGTTTATTGTGGGACTTGCATCTAACGAACCATTATTTTGGGTGATATTTAAACCAGCTACCTTGCCTTGTAATGCCTGGGTGGCGTTTACAACAGGACGTGATTCAAAAGCTTTTGCATCAATACTGCTAACAGCACCTGTTAGATTAACTTTTTTCTGCTTTCCAAAACCAACAACAACAACATCATCAAGATCTTTATTTGCGGCAGTAAGGCTTATGTCAATTTTATAAATGCCAGCCTGTGCAGTAAGGCCGGCTAACTTAACCTCTTTCGGAGCATAACCAACTGATGAATAAACCAGTGTGGAGGCAGATGATGCTTTGATGGTATAGCGACCATCATTGCCCGATACTGTAGCAGTACTGGTTCCTTTTACTGATATACTTACGCCGGGCAGTGGGCCTCCGGCATCCTTTATTATACCCTGCACAGTTGTATCCTGGGCATGTGTGCTACCAATAGAACAGATTGCAAATACACACAGTGCAATACAGCTCCTAATCAAAAATAATAGTTGTTTTGTCATAAAATAATTAATGATATTGTGAAACTTAAGAAAATGTAAATCAGGCTGCGGATCGTTTTTGAAACATTGGGGACAAAGCATATACTTAGCAACTATTAATAGTGCAGACCTTTTTTCAAAAAAGTGCGGGGAAAAGGCCTTCCGTCTCAAATAGTGCTTATAATTGGTTAAAATTTTGATAAAAAATGCATTTATCAATTTCATAAGTTAATGCGAAGAAAATTGGATATGAATACCCAATAACCGATATTGGTTCTCGGCATAACGAGCTGAAGGGTGTAAAAATATGCGTTGTATACAGAAGAAAAGAGGTGGAATTGGGAAAAAAGGGGTGGTAAATCGGGCTTTTTGATCTGTTAACATAATAAATACCAGATTTGTCGCGAAGATGGAATGAATGATCCTTAATGCGATATAGAGAACTTGACCAAGGCAAAACATGAAACGTTTTGTATCGGAGGCCTGTTTATGGAGATTTCAGTTAAAAGGTAGTCATTTCGACAAAAAAAACAGCGAATAGAAAATCTGAAGCACAACTAAAATAGATTATTTGTTGCACTCAATCCTGTTAAAAAAGCTTTTATTTTTTGATACTATATTTTAGGCCCACCTCAAATTCGCCATTGCTGTAGTTTTGCATTTTCGAGGTATTGGTGGTATATTGAAAAAGAAGAGAAAACTGGTTTTTATAATTGGCACCAAAACCACCGGTAAAACTATTGGTGCTGTGGTAAATGCCATTAAACATGAGTTTGTTTTCTAAAAACTGAAGATTTATACCAGCATCAAAAATCCCGTCATAATTCTGTACTCCTCTGTACACCAGTTTTGGCTCAATGCTGCTAATTACTTTATCGGTAGTAAATTTGTAACCTGCTGCAAAAAAGTAAATCGAACGGTCTACAACGTTTCTCAACACATCTCTTTTAAAAAACCGCTTAAGGTTAGGTAATGTGCCTTGTAGCGTTAGTTTATCAGTGCGGTAAGCCACGCCAAAATCGCCATCCAAATACAATTTCCGATCATTAAAAGTGTTCAGTACATCATCATCCAGGTCGCCCTTTGCCTTCCCAATATCCACCCATTCGTTCATAATACCTGCCGATAGGCCAAAATCCAGAAAGTTGGTTCCACTATTTAAAGGCAAGTGATAGGCATAGGTTAAGGTTGCCCTTGTTCGGTTAATGGCTCCTGCCCCCTCATTATAAAAAAGCAATCCCAAGCCAACCTTATTATTGGTTAAACCGTAATCGGCGGTAAGGTACTGGATTTTAGGTGCACCATCTACCCCAACCCATTGCGTTTTAAGGGCAGCATTTAAATTGATTCCTTTTTCTAAACCTGCCATTGCCGGATTGGCTAAAAACTGATTTTGATAATAGATGCTACCCATTGGGTTAAGCTGGGCATATGCCGATGTACTAAATATAAATAACAGTACGGCTATATAACATTTCATTTTCCTCACCCTGTTATTTTTTATATAAAATTGATATAAACCCCTTAATAGATCCATCTGCACCCAAATCAAGCATGTAGTAATAAGTATCTTCCATCAATGGTTTCCCATTAAAGTATCCATCCCAGTTATTCTGATAGTTTGTAGTGGCATAAATCAACCTTCCCCCTCTATCAAAAATCGATAGTTTATTGTTCGGATATTTTTCCAAACCTTTAACTATAAAAAAATCGTTTTTACCATCGCCATTTGGTGTAAGGATATTATTTACAATAGCTACATCTGCATCGGTCTGCATAATCAGAAAAGGTTGTAAAAAACCCTGTGTCAATGTGGTACTGTTAGATTGAAAAGTTTGTACAACCGCCATTTCTCCAATACTAAAATCATACAGCTGATTATTGATTTTTCCATAACCACTGGCCGAATTTAAAACATAAGGTAAACTCTGTGCCTTTAAACTATTGCTATAAAAACCGAACAGCAAGAAAATAAACGGATAGAATATTCTTCTCATCTTGCTTTAGTTTAAAGAAATCCAGGACGAGCCATCACTTTGGATAGTGTAAGTTTTATTTCCTGTAATGGTTATCAGGCTCGAATCATCGTTCAATAGAACCGGGTTACTGAGGCTTACATCTCCGGAGGATAAAGCTTTTATGAGTATATAAATTCGTCCCTTGCAAGTTGAGGCCGCCGGAAGATTAACGGTTACTGCTGCTCCTGCATTTTTTATCCTAACGGTATAATGGCTGGCATCAAGCGTTAATGATCCTGCTGTGGTAAAGGTTAAAACGCTTGCCGCAACTGAACCATTTACATTTAAGGTGCTCACATTTGCAGGCGCGTAAGAAGTAGAATTTGCAGCTAAAGTGCCATTTATGGTTAGCGCCCCTCCGTTTGCTGTAAAATTACCAGCAATTAATGGATAAACTGTATTGGAATTGGCTACAATAAGGCTGTTATTTATATTAGTACTGTTACTTCCAGCATTATTTCCGATAAAAATGTTACCTGTACCACTATTTTTTGAGCCTGCTGCATAACCTAATGCGGTATTGTTGTCGCCATTGTTAGCTTCGAGGGCTAAACTACCTATGGCAGTATTTGCCACACCTGTTCCATTTGCCATAAGTGTATGCGTACCAATTGCAGTATTATTAGAACCTACAGTATTAATGGCCAATGCCTGCGAACCAAAACCACTATTATTGATCCCACTAAAGCTACGCTGCAATACCAAATAACCAAAAGCACTGTTTTCGTAACCTGAAATGTTTACTGATAAAGCTTCGCGGCCAAATGCACTGTTGTAAAAACCAGATACATTTGAGGTAAGCGTTTTATAACCGAAAGATAAATTGGTTTCAGAAGAATTACCCAAACGACCAGATTTTAGCCCGTTAACCAAAAAGTTAATGGCAATATCATCAGTATTACCTAAAAAGTTATTGTTCTGGTCGATGTTACCAGTATTTCCTCTTAATGCCCAGGCATTTGCATTGGCAAAAAGTGTTCTGCTAATCAGCTCAGGCTTACCGGTTGTGGCGTTGGTAATGTAAACCTTATTGGCATCGCTCACTCCATCAGTAGTTAATTTAGCAAGGTTTACTGAGGCATCAGCCAGTTTTGGTGTGGTTACCGAAGCATCTGCGAGTTGAAGTGTATTAACAGCGGCATCATCAATATTGATATTCTTAACCTCTTTATTTCCTATTTTAACTGAAGTTACTGCGCCATTGGCAAGTTTTACTGTTGTTACCGATCCATCTGCAAGCTGAAGTGTATTAACAGCAGCATCATCGATATTGATAGTCTTAACTTCTTTATTTCCGATCTTCATTGAAGTTATTGCACCATCGGCCAGTTTCTGCGTAGTTACAGCAGCATCAGCGAGTTTTATTGTACTTACTGCTCCTGCATTAATATCAATTACTACATCTTTTAATAAAGCTGATGTGCCATTTGCACTTACACTTAAATCTGTTGAGGTTAAAGCTTTAGCACCCGCCAATTGATTTACATCCAAAGTTACTGGTTTCCATGCAGATCCATCAAATAAAAGCACCTGGTTATTAACAGGAGTAGCTGCACTTAATAATTTACCTTGAATATTGGCTATTGTAGGGTTTGGATAGTTCCCTTTTAAATCACCTCCGGCAACTCCGGTTGAAGGGCCAACCGGACCTACATCACCTTTGTCGCCCTTATCTCCCTTATCGCCTTTAACACCTTGTATTCCTTGTAAACCTTGTAAGCCATTTGCTCCCGCCGCACCAGTATCGCCTTTAATTCCTTGTGGGCCTGTTGCGCCAACTGCTCCCTGCGCACCTGTTGCGCCAGTTAAACCTGTAGGGCCTTGCGCACCTGTTGCTCCAGGCACCCCGGCAGGACCTTGTAAACCTACTGGCCCGGCAACCCCAGCAGGACCAGTAGCTCCTGCTGCACCAGTATCACCTTTTATACCTTGCGGACCTACAGCTCCGGCAACTCCGGCAGGCCCTGCCGGGCCTGTTGCACCTGGATCGCCTTTTGGGCCAATTGGTCCGTTGGCAGCATAAAGTGCATAAGGAACACTTAATAACTGGGCGGTACCGGCAAGATTAAAATTACTCCCGTTATCCGGATCAATTTCTACTTTTATAAATTTTAATCCACTAGCCCATGTTACGCCAGCAATTGTACCGCTAACTGCGGTTGCTCCTGCTGATCCGATGGCTACAGCATATAAACCCAAAGCATTCGTAGTTACATTCCTTACTTCCGAATACTGTGTGGTACCGGTTGAAGATGCATCTAATATGCTAATCCGAAGGGAAATGTTTTTGTTTGCTATCGGAGTACCGTTAGCGTTTCTGGCAGCACCTTGATAATTAAACTGCTGTGGGGCCTGCGCCTTAACAGCTACTGCCAAAACTAAACTTAGCAAAGCAATCAGTAGAAATTTTTTCATGAACGGGATGAGATCTATTTATTTGACCAGAGATATAAATATCAGCGGCCAAACGTTCAAATCTACCAATTAGTATATCCCATAAAGGCTACATTACACAAAGGCCTTTTCGAAAATACCTTATTGAAAGTAATTAATTTACTATCAAATAGTTACAAAAAATTATATCTTATAATTTTACACGAACATACTATTATGTACTGTTTTATATGTTAAGTACAAATTAATTAATCAATTATTATAGCTAGGATTACTATGTTTCGGAGGGGAAAGATATGCCTTTAATGTTGCGGTATAAATCTACTGCATATAAATCAGTCATACCTGAAACAAAATCCAGCACGCTTTGGGTGATAGAATAAACATCAGTTAAATCTGTATGGTACTGTTTGGGTATTAGTTTAACCAATTTTTTATAGTAATGGGTATTGTTGTGAATTAAAGCGGGTACAAACTCTTCTAATAAACCTGCCATAATCTTATACCCTGCTACTTCTTTCTGTATTACAGAAGAGAAATTATAAATGCGTTCTACCGAGATTCTTTCTACCTCTTTCCAGGCGGTAATATAGGGTTCGGGTAATAAATCGGTTAAACTTTGGTTTAAATCACCATTTAACAACTTTTCCTGCTCTCTAAAAAATATACCGGCACACGCATTTGTTAAAGTATTTATTGCCTTTGCCCGTAACAAACCAATTTTTGCATCATCATCTTCATAGTCATTTTTTAAGCGATTTTCGATAGTTGCTGAGTTTGCAAAAGGCAACAGGTAATTTTTTACTTCTTCGTATGAAAGAATTTTTAAACGGTGCGCATCCTCCAGGTCAATGATGCTGTAACAAATATCGTCTGCAGCTTCAACCAAATAAACCAATGGATGACGTTTGTAGATCAGGTATTCGCTTTCTTCCTGCTCCAAATGCAATTCAGTAGCAATTCGTTTAAAGGTATCGGCCTCCGACTGAAAAAAACCATATTTTTTACGATGCAACAATCCTTTTTGTTTTCCGGCGATAGATGCACAAGGATATTTTGCAATTGATGCCAAAGTGGAATAAGTTAGTGCATAGGCATCATTTCCTTTTCCCTTTAAAGGATGCGTAAGGATTCTGATCGCATTGGCGTTTCCTTCAAAATTGATGAGATCATGCCATTGTGAATCACTCATGTCTTTCTGATAAACACGGCCATCACCATCGGTAAAATACCTTGAAATGGCGGCTTCTCCTGAATGGCCAAAAGCGGGATTTCCTAAATCATGAGCAAGGGCCGCAGCTGCTACAATATTGCCTACTTCGTTAATTAATGGCACTTCCTTAATCAGTTCAGGATTGTGAATCTCTACACTGTTTAAAAAGATATTCGCCATAGAACGGGCTACGCTGGCCACTTCCAGGCTATGCGTTAAACGGTTATGCACAAATACACTCCCTGGCAATGGGAAAACCTGGGTTTTATTTTGCAACCTTCTAAATGGAGAAGAAAAAATTAACCGGTCATAATCACGCTGAAAATCAGAACGTGCCCGATCGGTGCTTGCACCATATTGTTCCTGCCCGTACCGCTTATTAGAAAGTAAATATTTCCATTCCATTTATCCGTTCGCCTTTAAAATTTGGGCGCAAGTTAAACAAAACGATAAAATGGTTAAGCATAAAATTTCAGGTAAAATTCATATTACAATTATTAAAAGATATCACTATATTCGCTACAAAATCAAACAAACAAATAATGAAGAAAATCTTTTTAACGCTCGCTATCTTGTGCTGCTTTACGGTTTTGACCAAAGCGCAATTTGAAGGCTCGAAGCAAATTTTTGAAAGTCCGAAATTAAAGGAAACGATCAAAACACAGAAAATTGTAGCCATTTTACCTTTTGAAGTAAAAATCTCCTACAGGAAACAACCAAAAAATTTCAATCCTGATGCCAACAAAAATCAGGAAGAATCAATGGCTAAATCGATACAAGCCAGTATGTACACCTTTTTGTTAAGAAAAGCTTCTGATTACACGGTAACTTTTCAGGATGTTGATAAAACCAATATCTTATTGAAAAAAGCTGGTGTATTGGGTAAATTAGATGAAACCACTAAAGATGAACTGGCCAAAATACTTGGTGTTGACGCTGTAATTGGCGGTCGTTTCGAAACTGAACAAACAAAATCTGAAGCTGGTGCGATTGCATCTGCTGTTTTATTTGGGGGTTTTGGTGGCAAATCCGGAACGGGAACAATGTTTTTAACCATTAACAATGGATCAGACGGCGAGTTGTTATGGCGTTTCTTTAAAACGATGGATGATACCATCATGAGTTCTACCGATGATATGGTAGAAAGGATGATGAGAAAGATATCAAGGAATTTTCCTTACAAAAGTTAACCCAAAGGCAGATAGAAATATCTGCCTTTTTTGTTACTCCCATATTGCTCCTTCATAATAAGCAAACTATTTAGGTCTTAGTCTGTTTTATAACAAAACAGATGATCTTATGAAAACGAGCATTTATAATAAGGAAGAACATATTGAAGGTTATGTAGGCACTGATGATAAACAATCAGAAAAATCTGATGTACAGAAAGCTTATGAAAAAGGTAATGATACCAATATTGTAACCGCTTATGGCAAGGAACCTAGTGAACTGATTGAAGGTAATCCATTGGCTAAAGACGGGATGGATAATTCGGGCACTCAAGGAAAAGATACGCTTAGCGATGATGCTTATAACAGCCCGGATAAACACCCAACCTTAGAAAGTGCCGAAAGCCATACCGGAAGTTCATCAGATGATTTTAAAGGTAAATCAGATATTGATGAAACTGATGAAGACCACGCTTTAAATACAGGAATATAATATATAAACTTATGGGATTATTAAAATATGCCATTTTAGGCGCAGCAGCTGTTTATGGTTTTAAATATGCTACGAAAAAAAGAGCTGTAGACGGTAAATCATTATTAGATGACTTGAAAGATCAGGCTCCTAAAGATGTAGACCGGGTTAAAAGTTACGGGGATCAGATTAAAAGAGATTATTCACAAACAAGTGAATTGTACTGACAAGATCAGGAAATCCGGAAAGACAAACGAAATTGACATTTGTCAATCGAATTATAGAATTCAGAATTGCAATTTGATTTTAAGTTCTTGAAATTTGCGCCCGCTGTAGGATTCGCGACAAAGATTAACAAAAATCAGAGACTAAACGATTTAAGGGCATTCGCCACTTGATTAACGCATTTCAGTTGTAGAATCCTAATTAATTCCATCTGCCGGAAAATGCAAAATTATTATTAAGGGATTATTCTACATGAATATTCCCTTTTTAATCGACTATAAATCCTTCCCGCTTATTCCCCTGTCTTTTTCTTTATTTCTATTGCCAATATCTTCATTTTGACTCAAATTGGCATTATTCAATTCCTTATTGATGATGTGTTTACCAACAGTTTCAGTTTTTGCGAGGTGCGCATCATCCGGTTGATCTTTACGTTTAAAATCAGCTCGTTTGTGTCCGTAGGTAGCCTCGCCATTATCCCACTCAATATCATCATCATGGCTACCGCCTATCTGAGGATTTACATCTTTATTATTATTATCATTCATTTCCATAGTCGTTGCTATTTAAGATGCTTCTATTTTTAAGAACAATTGACGATACTAAAAAGTTTATACTAAAATCATTCAGCGTGCCTATTTCACACCTTTACTTTGATCTATTTTAGTATCACTGTCCAGGTCATCTTTACTTGATCCATTTTCATACCTGTGTTTAGGTGGTTTTTCCATTCTGCTTTCTTCAAGTTCAGAAAAATCACTGCCTTTCTGGTTGGCAACTTCCCCATGCGACGAAGGTTTCTGTACTGATCCTTCCTGAGGATCTGCAAAATCCTGACCTTCAATCGGTAACTCTTCTTGCTGATTATCATCCTTTTCCATATCAATAAAACCGATCAGCCTGGTTTTTGTTTCGAATTTTTGGGCATAAAAAAAGTCCCGATTTATATCGGGACTTTTAATTCTTTTTTAAATCAATTAAACTTTGATTTCAACTTCAACACCGCTAGGTAATTCAAGTTTCATTAAAGCATCAACTGTTTTAGAGTTAGAGCTATAAATATCCAATAAACGTTTGTAAGCGCATAATTGGAACTGCTCTCTAGCTTTTTTGTTAACGTGTGGAGAACGTAAAACAGTAAAGATTTTCTTCTCTGTAGGAAGTGGAATCGGTCCACTTACAACTGCACCCGTAGGTTTAACAGTTTTTACGATTTTCTCAGCAGATTTATCTACTAAGTTGTAATCGTAAGATTTTAATTTAATTCTGATTCTTTGGCTCATCTTATTTTAATTATGGCTTCCTGTTAGAGCTATTAACAACAGAAGCCGGATTTATTTTAAGTTTTGTGTTAAGCGCTTTGCGTAGGGCGACAAATCATCGCTAAACGCAAAACGCTATTCACATCACATTACTAGTCTTCAGATTTAATTCTGCCTTTTGATTTAGCAATTACTTCATCCTGTACGTTTTTAGGCGCAGCTTCATAGTGGTCGAATTCCATTGTTGAAGTTGCACGGCCTGAAGTGATTGTACGTAACTGAGTTACATAACCAAACATTTCAGAAAGTGGCACAGTTGCTTTAATTACCTGAGATCCATTACGGGTATCCATACCTAATAATTGACCACGACGACGGTTCATATCACCGATAACATCACCCATGTTTTCTTCAGGGGTTAAGATTTCGATTTTCATGATTGGCTCCATCAACGTAGGTTTACATTTAGGTAAAGCTTCACGATATGCCATTTTAGCTGCAAGCTCAAATGATAAAGCATCTGAATCGACTGCGTGGAATGAACCATCAATCAAACGTACTTTCATATCAGGAAGTGGGTAACCAGCCAATACACCGTTAGACATCGCAGCAGCAAATCCTTTTTCTACTGAAGGGATAAATTCACGTGGAATTGAACCACCTGTAATTTCGTTTACGAATTGTAAACCACCTTTTTCGAAATCAGCATCGATTGGCGAAATAATAACCTGGATATCAGCAAATTTACCACGACCACCAGATTGTTTCTTGTATGTTTCGCGGTGTTGAGTGGTACCAAAAATTGCTTCTTTGTAAGCTACTTGTGGCGCACCTTGGTTAACTTCTACTTTAAACTCACGTTTTAAACGGTCAATTAAAATATCCAAGTGTAACTCACCCATACCAGAGATTACAGTTTGACCAGTTTCCTGATCAGTTTGAACTCTGAATGTAGGATCTTCTTCAGCCAATTTAGATAAGCCCATACCTAATTTATCAACGTCTGCCTGAGTTTTAGGCTCAATAGCTAAACCGATAACTGGCTCAGGGAAGTTCATTGATTCAAGAATGATCGGGTTTTTCTCATCACACAGCGTATCACCAGTTTTGATATCTTTAAATCCAACTACCGCAGCAATATCACCAGCAGCCACATTAGGCACAGGGTTTTGCTTGTTAGCGTGCATTTGGAAGATACGAGAAATACGCTCTTTACTTTCTGAACGGGTATTGTAAACGTAAGAACCAGCATCTAAGTTACCTGAGTAAACACGGATGAAACATAAACGGCCTACGAATGGGTCAGTTGCAATTTTAAATGCTAAAGCTGCAAACGGCTCTTTAATGCTTGGTTTTAATAAAACTTCAGCACCAGTATCAGGGTTTGTACCAACAACACCTTCTGAATCAAGAGGTGAAGGCAATAATTCCATCACATAATCCAACATGGTTTGAACACCTTTGTTTTTGAAAGATGAACCACAAACCATAGGAACGATTTTAGCATCTAAAACAGCTGCACGTAATGCATCTAAAATTTCGCGCTCAGTGATTGAATTTGGATCTTCAAAGAATTTCTCCATTAAAGATTCATCGTAATCAGCAACTGATTCCAATAATTTCTCTCTCCACTCAGCAACCTCATCTATCATATCTTCAGGGATAGGCACTTCAGTAAAGGTCATCCCTTTATCGTGCTCATTCCAAACGATACCACGGTTGTTGATCAAATCAACCACACCTTTAAATGCATCTTCAGAACCGATAGGCAATTGCAATGGAACTGCATTACTACCTAACATATCTTTAACTTGTTTAACAACTTTTAAAAAGTCTGCTCCAGAACGGTCCATTTTGTTAACGAAACCGATACGGGCAACATTATAGTTGTTAGCTAAACGCCAGTTGGTTTCTGATTGAGGCTCAACACCATCAACTGCAGAAAACAAGAACACTAAACCATCTAATACACGTAACGAACGGTTTACCTCTACAGTAAAATCCACGTGTCCTGGTGTATCGATAATGTTCATGTGGTATGCCTGACCTCTGTATTTCCACTCAACAGTAGTTGCAGCAGAAGTGATCGTGATACCACGCTCTTGCTCTTGTGCCATCCAGTCCATTGTTGCAGCACCTTCGTGCACTTCACCAATTTTATGACTTACACCAGCATAATAAAGAATACGCTCTGTTGTTGTAGTTTTACCTGCATCAATGTGAGCCGCGATTCCAATATTTCTTGTAAATTTTAAATCTCTTGCCATGTTATGTTTTTGATTTATCTGATTTTAAATAATTACACCGATTATGTTAAAACAAATCGGTGTAATTTATCTAATCAGTATAATCTTCTAATTAAATCTGTGTAATCTTACTAATCTGTTAATCCTAATAATTAGAATCTGAAGTGAGAGAACGCTTTGTTAGCCTCAGCCATTTTATGCGTATCTTCTTTTTTCTTAACAGCAGCACCTTCACCTTTAGCAGCAGCTACGATTTCACCAGCTAATTTCTCTTTCATGGTTTTTTCGCCACGTTTACGAGCGTATAAAATTAACCATTTCATACCTAAAGCTGTTTTACGCTCTGGTCTAACCTCAGTTGGAACCTGGAAGTTAGCACCACCAACACGACGAGATTTAACCTCTACAGCTGGCATAATGTTAGTTAAAGCACGTTTAAATATCTCTAAACCGTTTTCACCTGCTTTTTTCTCAGCAATTTCAACAGCATCGTAAAAAATAGCATATGCGATAGATTTTTTTCCATCGTACATCATATTGTTTACAAAACGAGTTACCTGAACATCGTTAAATTTTGGATCAGGAAGAATAATTCTCTTTTTTGGTTTTGACTTTCTCATTTCTTATTTCCTCCCGATTATTTCTTTTTACCTTTTGTTGGTGCCGCAACTACCTGTCCTGGTTTAGGACGTTTAGTACCATATTTAGAACGACGTTGGTTACGACCAGCTACACCTGATGTATCTAATGCACCACGGATGATGTGGTAACGTACACCTGGTAAATCTTTAACACGACCACCACGGATCAATACGATTGAGTGTTCCTGTAAGTTGTGACCTTCTCCAGGAATGTATGCATTAACCTCTTTACCGTTCGTTAAACGAACACGGGCTACTTTACGCATTGCTGAGTTTGGTTTTTTAGGGGTAGTGGTGTACACACGTGTACATACACCTCTTCGCTGTGGACAGCTGTCCAACGCTGGAGACTTACTCTTGAACTCCAGTGCTACTCTACCTTTTCTAACTAATTGTTGAATGGTTGGCATTGTGCTTTTTTATGTTTTTTATTAAAAAATTTACCGCTCCCCCGGCATCCTTACAGATAGCCCATAAAACGGACTGCAAAAGTAGAACAATTCTTTTTAAAAATCAAGGGGTTAGCGTAAAAAGTTTTAAGTTGGCAGCTATTAGTTTCTAGTTGATGGTTAAGGAGTTGTGGCTCTCCCATTCTTATGTTGATATTCCGAACTAAAGGGGTTCCAAATTTCAGATGAAACCTTTCCTACAATCGCGCCATGCTGAATTTATTTCAGCAACTTAAATCAATGCGATTATTTTTTTGGAAAGCAACCTCTGCAATATTTAGGTGAGGTTTGGCCCCGCTAATGTTCCAAGCTCGTGAAAAACTCGCTTTCCACGTATATCGGGTTTAGCTTTCAAGAACAGTACACTAAAAATCGTTTTTGGGAGCTGAATTAAGGGAAATTGCAGATGAGACTTTTTATATACTATTCATGCTGAATTTATTTCAGCTACTTAAATCAATGCGATTATTTTTTTTGGAAAGCAACCTCAGTAATACTTAGGTGAGGTTCGGCCCCGCTAATGTTACAAGCTCCTGAAAAACTCGCTTTCCACGTATATCGGGTTTAGCTTGCAAGAACAGTACACTAAAAATCGTTTTTGGGAGCTGAATTCAAGGGAAATTGCAGATGAGACTTTTCATATACTATTCATGCTGAATTTATTTCAGCTACTTAAATCAATGCGATTATTTTTTTTGGAAAGCAACCTCAGTAATACTTAGGTGAGGTTCGGCCCCGCTAATGTTACAAGCTCCTGAAAAACTCGCTTTCCACGAATATCGGGTTTAGCTTGCAAGAACAGTACACTAATAATCGTTATTGGGAGCTGAATTAAGGGAAATTGCAGATGAAAACTTTTCATATACTCGTCATGCTGAATTTATTTCAGCAACTTAAATAAATGTGATTATTTTTTGGAAAGCAACCACAGCAATACTTAGGTGAGGTTCGGCCCCGCTAATGTTCCAAGCTCCTGAAAAACTCGCTTTCCACGTATACCGGGTTTAGCTTGCAAGAACAGTACACTAAAAATCATTGTTGCAAACTGAATTAATGGGAAATTGCAGGGGCTTGCGGAAGTCTTTCTTGTTGACACTCCAATCTTTTATGTTCGATTGTTAAAATTAATTACAATCCTTAAATCCCTCCTTTAGTACCTTAAATCGCTCAACCGCAGCTTCGAGTTCTTTTGGTGCCTTACCATATTCGAAAGTAATTTTATATTGTTTGCCATCGGCATTGATGGAGATCCATTCTGCTCCGCCATCTGCACAATCAGGGCAACCAATCACTTCAGGTAATGCTGCGATCTTATCCATATTTAAATCGTTTTTAATGGCATTAATATCTGCTTCAGAAATTGTTTTGCTACAGATTTTGGTATCAGAAGGCTGTCCGTTTTTTGATTTTGATAAGGTGAGTTTTAAATCGCTAATAAGCAGATTATTGGAGCAATAGCCAACACACATCCCAAAAGATGAGCCATAACCAATACTGTTCAGGTTTTTAACTTTTCCTTTTTTGCATGCAGAAAAACTTAGGCTTATTACTATTGCACAAATAAGGAATATAGCTTTTTTCATCAGGTTAAGGCTTTAAATATGGACTTAATTGATCCGAAGTTACAAATATTCCTCTATATGCCGGCACAGAAGCCTCTAATGTCCACAACAAAACACCTTTTCTATTGGTAAGGACTACAATATGCCTTTTTGAGCTGCAACATAAAATGTTTTCTCTGTTAATCAGATACGCGCTGCCCATCCGGTCGTTATATATTTGTGAAGGCAGTTGAATATGCATATCTAAACTTGCACTTTTGGTTTGCTCATTTATTTTAAAGGCATAAGCACCTGATTGATGTTTTTCAATTCCATTATCAAAGAACATTAAGTTTCCTTCTGTATTAATATGTACGGCATGGGCCTGGGAGAAACCCGTATTGGCTGGCATTTTAATGTTACCACATTTGCCGAATTTCCAGATTACTTTACCGGTTTTAGCGTCAATTTTCCAGATTTGGCCATTATTATAAAATGAAATAATATAATTTCCATCTTTATCATAGTTTAAACTATTGGCGTGCATCCAATCTTTTTTCGTTTTAAGCAGTGCTTTGTCGCTAAAGGGATCAAGGCTATCAAACACACTCCATTTCCAGATCTGTTTTCCTTTTTTATTCATTACTAAAATACCATCACCGTTAATGGTATCTTGTTTCTTACCACCAATACTGCTCAAATCGGAAATTTTCTGATCAACAAATAGGGTAACCAACTGCCCTTTTTGGTTTTTTAAAATTTCGTGGTGAATGGTCTGTTTAAAATCACCCTGGCCTTTTTTTAACATGAGAACGGTATCGCCCTCTAAATTAATTTCCAGGATCTGACTACCATAACTTGTTGGCTCATCATTACCGCCTAAAATCGACAGCAAGGTTTTATCTTTTGTAAAATTAATTACCTTAAAACCAACATTATCTACCATATGGTACCACCGCAACCTTCCTTTATAATCAACCAGGTAAGCCATGCCGGGAGCATACCTTTTGTTAACCAGGATTAATCCGTTTTTTAAATCTTTTGGTATTAACTTATCATCAGCACTTTTTGCTTTAAATTGATCTTTAAGCCACTCGGGCAATTCATTAGAAACAAAGTTGTAGGTTTTGCTTACTTTTTTGGTACCATTTTTTATGGTGATAACCTGGTAAGCATAGCTGGTTTTTGGCATGATGTTACACAGCACAAACTTGTGTTTACTTTTATTTTTAGACAGTGCTGTACTTTCTTTCTGTGCATCGGGAACTTTATCTGCCCAGTATTCTATGTAGGCATCAAAAGCAGCATTGGCAACCACATCAACCTGTATTTTTAGCACATTGTTATTGTGTAAGCCTAGCTTAATCTCTTTAATGCCCTCTACCTGGTTACAGCCGTAAAACGTAAGCACGGCAAGTAAAACAACAAGTTTAAATAAACACCTCATATAATGGAAATATTAAAATCTAGGGATAGCCGTTTTTAAATAAAAAAGAATATGCAGCAAAAACTACATATTCTTTTTATCTACAATTAAAAGTAAGAAATTATTGTCTGCCAGAATTATTTAAATTCGGATTTATATTCACCTGGTTTAATGGATATGGAAAAAACTGATCGCGTGGCATAACTACTGTAGGCGTTTGATTGGTGCGCTTTAAGTAACCGTTTACTACGGCCTCATACTTGCCAAACCTCATTAAATCTGCTCTCCTTTTTCCTTCGTAAAACAATTCCCAACCGCGTTCTTGTAAAAGGGCATCTTTCAGAGTGGTTTGGTTGTAGTTTGCAGCTACCAAAAGCTTGGCGTGTGATCGTCCTTTTACCTGGTTAATCAGATCGATACATTCGGCATTGGGACCACTTAATTCATTTATCGCTTCTGCCCTACTTAATAATATATCTGCGTAGCGGAGTATATTTACACTATGCCCATCGTAATAGGTATTTGCTCCATTTGGATCAGCATATTTCGCTGTGGCCACATCTTGCATATAAAAAATACCTTCCGGAGGAGTAGCACCTAAGGTAGGCGCTTGTTTGTGTACCAATTTATCCACGCCCAGATACTCAGGAAAGAATAGTTTCTTACGATCATCAGCATCATCAAAACTGTTGTAAAAATCCCAGGTTACAGCGTAATATTGCCACCTGTCTGTTAAAACAGGATGTTGTTGTGGGCCAAAGTGATTTAGCAATTCTGTTCCATTAACATTTGCATCGCTCAAAACAGAGAAAATATTCTCTGAACACCATTGATTTTTTTCTGCAAAAAGCCCCTCATAAGTTGAAAAAAGTGAGTATACCTTTAAATCCATTACTTGTTTGGTTACATCAACAACTTTTTGCCATTGGTGCTGGCGCAGGTACAATTTAGCCAATAGGCTAAGTGCGGCACCTTTTGTTGCACGGCCAACATCGTTGCTGGAATATATGGAATTATTCACATAATTTAAAGGTAAAGTTGTAGCTGCTGCTTGAAGATCATTAATTAAAAATGTTTCAATCTGATCTAGTGGAGTTAATTGTTTGTTGGCAAAATAGTTAGGTGATTTACTCGCCTCTTCCACATCTTTTTCAGTTGCTAAAACTACCGGGCCCCAGGCATCGGTTAAATCCATATAAGCTACGGCCCTTAAAAATTTCATCTCAGAAAGGAATTGGCTTTTTTCTTCTGGAGTAATTGCACTCATGTTAGAGAGGTTATAAATCGCATTATTTGCATTTGCAATAAGCTTATAAATTTGTCGCCAATCTTCAGCAATCAAGCCATTTGCTGAGTTCCATTGTACATTTGATAACTGACCAGGATCTCCTCCATAGCTGCAATGTCCAACATCTGTGGTTAAATCAGTCAAAGCAAAATGCCTAACTGTCCAATAATCAAAATTATCGCCAACAGAGGGGCCTTTTAAACGGGCATAAACGGCATTTACCGCAGCAATAGCGTCGGATTTTGTTTTAAAAGCATTGCCTAAGGTTAAGCTACTATATACTACTGGTTCCAAATCCTTTTTGCAAGAAAACTGCAAAAGTACAACTGCAGTAATCGCCAAAATAATCTTATATCTTTTCATCTTTTTATCTTTATTAATCCTAAAATTGGAAAGTAACACTAGTTGATCGTCAATTTTACACCTGCAGAAAATGTTCTGAATGCAGGGAAGGCATTAAAATCTATCCCTCCTCCAAAATTACTTCCTGAATGTGAGTTAACTTCAGGATCGGTTCCACTATAGTTGGTGATCGTAAATAAATTCTGGGCTTCTGCATATACCCTGAAACCTTTAATTACTTTGATATGATCTAACCATTTGGTAGGTACATTGTAGCCTAAAGAAACTGATTTCAATCTTAAATAGGATGCATCCTCCACAAAACGCGAATTAACATAACTGCCATAGGTTGTTAAGAAATACCCTTCACGTGGAATATCTGTATTTTCATTGGTACCTGCAACAAACCTGTTCAATGCATCTGTGCTCGTTGTAGATTCCAACACCAATCTGTTCATATTATACAACGAATAACCGAAAGAGCTTTGGAAGAAGATATTTAAGTCGAAACCTTTATAATGGAAATCATTACCAAAACCCATTGTAAAACGTGGTGTAGAGTTACCCAAAAAGGTCATATCATCGGGTGTAATTTTACCGTCGCCATTAACATCCTGATATTTCGGATCGCCCGCTTTAGAACCTGGCTGTGGAGCATATGTTTCTCCTGTTTTAATTACACCAGAATAAATGTATCCAAAAAGTTCACCAAGTTCACGACCAGGTACTACTCTTGAAAATTCGCGACCTGATACTGTACCACTCGGATTTGCCGTATTAACAGAAATTTGATTAACAGGACCTAACGACAATACTTTTTGACGGTTAAGTGAAATATTGAAATTGGTATTCCAGGTAAAGTTATCATTACGAACATTTACCGTATTCAATAGAAATTCGATACCACGGTTTTGGATAGAACCAGCATTTACAGTAATGGAGTTGAAACCCCAATACTGTTCTAATGGAATATTAATTAACAAATTGGTTGTTTTCTTTGCATAAAGATCAATTGTTGCATTTACACGGCCGTTCAGAAAACCCATATCGATACCGAAGTTATATTGTGTAGTACTTTCCCACTTTAAATCAGGGTTTGGCAGGGTTTTAGGCTCCGTACCAATCTGCAGTGGGCTGCCTGGATCTAATACAGTGCTATAATTGGTAAAAGTTGCCAAATACAAGTAATTAGGAACCCGGTCGTTACCTGTTACGCCGTAACTTGCACGTAGTTTTAAGTTCGAAAAAGTATTTAGATTTTTGATAAATTCCTCATCGGTAAATTTATAGGCAACAGCGCCCGAAGGGAAATATCCATAGCTGTAGTTGGGTCCGAATTTCGAAGAACCATCCCTTCTTAATGTAAATGATGTAAGTAATTTATCTTTATAGTTATAATTTACCCTGCCGTACATTGAATTGAAGGTAGATTGCTCTTTAAAGCTATTGTAACCGTTGCCCAAATTGCTAATGGTAACTCCAGAACCGTTTGGAGTCGAACCTGCACCAAGGTTATAGAATAAATATGCATCTGTAGGGAAACCTTTACTACCCGCAGCTAAATAATCATTAACATCTTTCTGACTGGATACTCCGGCTAAAAAAGTAAAGTCATGATCTCCAGTTTTATATTTATAGGTTAAATAATTTTCTACCAACCACCTAAATGTAGTTGAACTCTTTTGAGCGGCCAAGCCACCGTTTTTTGCGCCTGCACTCAAAGTTCTAGGTATATATTGCCCCTCATTGAGGTTGGTATACTCAGCACCCGCCCCTAAATGATAAGTTAAACCTTTAATAATTTGATAGTCTAGAGAAATATTTCCGTTTACCAATTTATTGTTACTCGTATTTGTAGGCTCCAATAAACTTGCAAGGGGATTATCTTTACCTTGATAACGGTAATAACTTCCATCAGGGTTGTAAACCGGAATATTAGGCAGCCCGGTTAATAAGCCGAACAATGGTGCAGTAATATCAGCAGAATAAGACTGTTGTAATACTTTGGCACTAGATCCATAAAAATTAGCGCCTAACTTTAAACGTTCATTAAGTGTTTTTTCAGCACCTATTCTGGCTGTATATTTTTCTAACCCGGTACCCTGCAAAACACCTTTTTGATTAAGGTAATTTCCAGAAACATAAATTTTAGAATTCTGGTCGCCGCTGCTGATACTCAAACTTCTGTTATGTACAGAAGCTGTTTGCGTTGCTTCATCCAACCAGTTTGTATTTGCAATGGCAAAAGATGATGGGAAAGGTGCAGGCTTACTATCTTCAATGGCTGTTGCATTTTGAATAGCCGTGTATTGCTGCCCGTTTAATAGTGATGGCTTATAAGTTAAAAACTGGTTACCATTTGATAAATCCAAATCGATAGCTACCCTACCGGCCTTGCCTTTTTTTGTTGTAATTAAAACAACACCATTGCCTCCCCTTGCACCATAAATTGCTGCAGATGATGCATCTTTTAAAATCTGAATATCTTCAATATCGTTCGGATTTACCGTACTTCCATTATCGGATATAAACCCATCTATAACATACAGCGGGCTGTTGGTTGTATTGATGGAATTACCACCCCTTACCGTTATAGACATGCCTGCGCCTGGTGCAAAACTGGTTTGCTGCACCTGCACACCTGCAGCCTTACCCTGTATTGCCTGACCGATGTTAGAGGTTGTACCACCAAGATTCAGGTCATCGCTTTTTATTGAACTGATGGAACCTGTTAAATCTGTTTTGCGCTGTGTTCCATAGCCTACAACCACAACTTCGTTCAGCTTATTTAAATCCTCTTCGAGATTTACATTTACTACATTAGAAGCCCCAATAGTAACCTTTTGTGTTTTGTAACCAACCAATGCGAAAGATAAAACCTTTAATTTTCCTTTCAATGTAAGGGTAAATTTACCGTTGCCATCAACAGAGGTTCCGTTTTTCACATCTGTTTCTGTTACCGAAGTTCCAACAGCTGGCAGTCCTTTTTCATCTTTCACCGCACCGGTTACCACTGTTTGCGCACTAACCGCCAGCGGGAGCAAAAGAATTAAAGAAAAATAAATAGATTTAAAAAGAGTCGTTAAAAAAGAGCGTTCAGGTATAGGAACATTTTTCCTATAATTCTCCGTGGTTTGTTCGTAGATTTTGGTCATAGTGTTTTGTTTGATAGTTGACTGCTCACAAAAAAGCGAGGGCTATTCTTTCTTGCTTTTATAATATTAGGGATTAAAGCACTTATTTAAATGCAAAAACACTGCGCAATCGATTGACTAAGCACCTCAACAGCACTTAAAACAAAGATCAAAATTGAATGGGGAATGATTAAAAGGCAATTGCTATGGAAAGCGATCAGGAATTAGGATTAATTCGTGGAATAACTTTCATAAATAACCTGTTCATACTTTGAAATGGACTTTCTGTATTTGTTTTAATCACGAGATTGGCATTTACAGAGGGCTCAAACCTGGCACTTACACCTGTAAAATTAGGGATCAGCTTAAGATCGGCATCTTTGTACAAACCTTTTACATCTCTCTCTTTACAAACCGTAAGGGGACAATCTAAAAACACCTCATAATACTTTTCGCCAATAATATTGGCTGCTAATGCCCTGTGCTGTGCTAGTGGAGTGATAAATGAACAAATCGTAATAATATTGTTCAACATCATTATTTTGGCTATTTCTGCGGCCCGCCTGATATTTTCGGCCCGATTTGATTCGCTAAAACCTAAATCTTTATTAATCCCTTCACGAAGTACGTCACCATCCAATGTGGTAACAAAAAAGCCTTCGCTTTCGAGTTTTTCTTTCAATAAAGTTGAAATGGTCGTTTTACCAGATCCTGATAGACCAAATAACCAGATCACCATTCCGTTTTGCGCTGGAATATTATTTTCAGACATCAGTTCAACAGGCATATATTATTATTAATCTATTTTACACAAAAAGCCTTCATTTAACAATGATACTTTATTGTAAAGCATCGGCAGCCCGGATAAGGTATGCATGTGGCAACCGCTATACAAGATTATTGCGTGCCCCGCAGCGGTATCCCATTCCATTGTAGGGCCTGTTCGAAGGTAAATCTGGGCCTTGCCTTCGGCCAGTAAACAGAATTTAAGGGAGCTGCCCACGGCAATAAAATCTACAATTGGATAATCGGCAAGTATTGCGCGTTCTTCGCCATCAGCATGCGATCTGCTTACCGCTGCCGTCCAGTTATTGGCCTTTTTAATTGCATTTATTTTTAAAGGTGGCTGTCCGGGAGTTTGTTTCCAGCTGCCTGAAGCTTCATTAGCGTAGTATAAAAGATTTTGTACCGGAATATAAATTACCCCCAATATTGGTGCATTTTTGTAGATTAAGGCAATATTTACAGTAAACTCACCATTTCTCTTAATAAATTCTTTAGTTCCGTCCAATGGATCTACACACCAATACAATTCCCAGTTTTTCCTTTCTTCGTAAGGAATGCTTTTTCCTTCTTCTGAGAGGATAGGAATTGCAGGATACTGTTTTTTCAGTTGGAAACAGATGATATCATTTGCTATTTTATCGGCTTTGGTTAAAGGAGAAGAATCACTTTTGGTTGAGATTTCGAAGTCTTCTTCATTATCGTAAACAGTTAAAATTGCTTTTCCGGCTTCAACCGCTATTTCCAGTATGCTATTTATATCAATAGTATCAATCATGTTATTTTAAACGCTTGCTGTTAAATACTGCGATTTTATTCTTTTTAATATTGCTAATTGTGGCCCCCGGTTATCGAGATCTGATTGACGGGCATTTAAAAGTATGCTTTTTTTAAGCAGATCGTTTTCATTATTATACCCTTCAATATCATTTTCAGAGATTTGCTTACGTTTATTTTCCGGTCTATCTAACTTATAACCCAAATCGGTTAAGGTTTGGTGGTTTATAGATTCAAATATGTCGATTTCTTCTGCACGGAGTTCTTTCCTATACTTGCCTGTATTGTCTTTTATAATCGGCTTGGCCAAATTTTCCCACATTTCGCCTGCGCTGGCTGTTGCTTTCGATTCTTTTGAATGGTGAAAATCCAACATGCGTTCTGAATAATCAATGGCTAAAAAGCGGCACAATTCCTGAATCACTTTTGAAGGATTGGCAATCAATTCTTCATAATTTAAAGAGAAAAACCAATCTTTTGTAATTTTCCTTGACAGCTCAATACAAGCATTTTGATCTGTAAACCATTGTTTAGCCAGCTGATAGATGTGTTTTTCGCCAACAATTGCCTTTTTAAACGAGAGGGCAACATCCCGCCCGTCGCGGTATAAATAAATGTATTTTAAATTGGGGTTGTGCTGTTCAAGGTTGGCCGCATAATGCACGTTAGCCATACTTTTACAACACCAGTACCTTGCGTTTTTGGCAATTGCTGCAGTTTCATAAATCAATCTATTGATTTCGAAAAGGCTATATGTTGTTGAGTTTTCAAAAATCCAGGTTTCGCTAAGCTCAACACCATCCCAGGGCACGGGGTTAGCTTTTACGTAACTTACTACATCTGCAATGAGTAGCTTATACTTTTCTTCAGTTAAAAATCCGTACAAACCAAGCAAGGGCACAAAGGTGACCAGAATATGTGGGGGATGGGGTGAGGCAATCTGCTCAGACTGATCTAATATTACCCTCAACAAATTGGAACCGGATCTTTGTGTTCCAATAATCTGAATACCATCCGGCTTTAAAAAACTTTCCATTATATAAAAATTGATACTGTACCAAGAAAAATTGCACCGAGTATTAAATAAACAGGGCTTAATTTATATTTAAAGCTTACTATTAAAGCGGCAATGCATATTGCGGCCACTAAAAGTGTTCGGGGCTGAAGTAGTAATATTTTAATGGCTGAAGAAATAATCAGCCCCACAACCACCACTTTAATTCCTGAGATCATGCTTTTAATAAAAGGATGGTCTTTGGTTTTATTAAAGATTTTTGAAACCACAATCATTAAAATGGCCGAAGGGATAAACATGCTGCAGGTAGCAACAAAGGCACCTAAAAAACCACCCAGCTTAAAACCTATAAACGTTGCGCTTACCAGGATTGGGCCTGGCGTAACCTGACTAAAAGCAATTACATCAATTAATTCCTTCGCGTTAAGCCAATGCAAATCTTTAACCAATAGCGATTGCATAATCGGAATTACCACATAACCTCCTCCAAAAAGAGAAATACTGATTCCCGAAAAAACAGTAGCTATTTTGAATAAAATGTTCTGATAGGATTTAAATGCAGCCGTAAAAAATAAGATTTGATTGATGAATAAAACGGTTACGGCGATAAATGAAAATGACTTTATTTTTAGTTTAAAATTGGTTTTAAAGCTACTCATCACTTTAATCTGATCAACTCTATTCCTGTCGAGCATTAAACCTGCAATTGCCCCTATAGCAATAAGTGCAATTGTAATTAAGTAATTTCCTTTGATCAGATCGAGCGTTGTGGCCAGTAAAAAAAGGAAGATTTTAGCATAATTAAGCGCAATTTCCTTTTTAAACAGCTGTAAACCGGTTGATAGTATAATAATGCCTACAATTGCACCAACATATTGCATTATGGATGTCCAGGCCATACTTTGCCCATTTGATAAATACATGTAGGCCAACGCCAACACTAAAGTACAGGCAGGAAGCAATACCGCGAACATACTTATAGCGGCACCCCATTTCCCTTTTAACAAATAGCCAATATTGGCAACCACATTAACTGCCATAGGGCCGGGCATAAAAGCTGCTACAGTAACGCTGTTTAACACATCCTCGTTATCGATAGACTGATCTTGCTCAACCATAATCCGTTGAATTAATGAAACCAGTGCCATATGACCGCCAAAACTCACGCAACCAATTTTTAGAAAGGTTAAGAAAAGATATTTCAGCGTTGTTTTTTCTTTGGTTATATCGCCTGCTACTAATAACTCCATCTTTTTTGTAATGATTTAACTTGAATGCTTAAACAATATACCATTTATTTTTACGCAATAAATGTAAATCATCTTTCGAATTACTTATCCGATTATTGGTTTTGTTTAAGTACCTAATTTATGCGATTTTGAATGCATAAACCATTAAAACACCACGCAAACGTTTGATTAAACCCACGAATTGATGGTTTTATGAACAAAACAACACCAAATATTAAGAGACGGATTTAGAAATGGGCACGAACTCCCCTATTTATTGAATATTTTTAAAGAATTTAAAGGAAAATGCTGCTTAAAGTGCGTGTTTTTATCAAAAATGTATCCACAAACGTTTGCGCGAAGATTCTTTCTTAATTCTTTAATAAAAAGCCCCTAACATTTACTTCTTAAAAGCAATTGCCAGGGGCCTGATCAAAATTTAAAAGCTTAACTTAATTAACCGTATTGCGGGGATTACTTCTTTCGTTATTTGCACCTACTTTGGTTAACTTGTAATTTAACGATAGGTAAAAATACCTGGTAATGTTATTGTAGCGCACATCTTCTATCCGGCTGCTGTTTACAATTCTATCAATGCTGGTATTTTGATTCAAAATATCAAACCCTTTTAAACTTAGTGTTACCCTGCGTTTCATTAAATACTTGTTAATGCCTGCATTAAGCAAAAAGTAATTGTTGTTAAATCCGTCTGCACGCCCGGCTGACCCAACATGGTTCACATCGGCCTCTACCCTTAAATCTTTAATAAACTCATAACTCAGGTTAAGGTTATTCTCCAGACTAAAATATTTGTTATCAATTGCCGATTCGGCTGTATTATTTATCTTGGTATAGGCAACGTAAGCATAAATACCAGCATTAAATTTATCATCAATATCATAACTCCAGTTAATGTTTGGCCCGATTTCGAACCTGTTGGTAATGTTTTTAGCATTGCTGATAAAGTTTGTTCTATGTTCGGTAAAGAAGTTCATTCCATAGTTCATCCTTAATCCTTTAAGTTTTGATGGCATACCGAAAAATGTTCCTGCCCGCAGGTAATAATTGCCGTTTACATTTATGGGTTTAACCGTTTGGATTCCGTTATTATAGGTAATATCATTGCCTGTATCATCAAAAGATAAATTGTACAGGAAATAACCGTTCCAATAGTGGTTATTATCGGGGCTGAACGTATTGAAATTGACCGAAAGGCGATGATTTTTTCGTGCTTCTAAATCAGGGTTTCCAATCCTCTGGTATAACGGATTGGTATTGTTCTGCACTGGCTGTAAATCGGTTACCGATGGCAGATTAACACTTGCGCGATAATTGATGGCTATGGTTTGATTGGCTTTATTCTTAAAATTTACCGTTAGCCTGGGCAATAAGTTATAATAAGACTTTTCGATATTGCCAATGTTAGTACCAATGTTATTCAATACGTTTGCATTTAATAAACTTTGCTGGCCATTTAATCCAAAATTATAAGTCCAGTCTTTACCTGTATAAATAAAGCCCAAGCCAGCAGTTTGCAGGCTATTATGGTTATCGAAAGTATTGGTTAACGAAGGAACAATAGTTTCGTAACGATCGGTGGTTGAGTTATAATCAAAAGTAAGCTGTTGGGCATCTACAATACTGCGCGTATAACCATAGGCTACATTGGCACTCCATTTTTGATTTAAAGGCCGGGCATAATTTCCATTAATGGTATAGGTTTTGGCTGCGTTTTCCTGGTTGGCCTGCTGGTTAATATTGGTAACGTTAACCGCGCCGTTTACATATTGGTTTAGCAGCGATTGGTTGAGCCAATCGGCATTGTAAGTATTCTGAGTGCCATTTAAGCGGATTGATACTGAACCCTTTTTATTTGGCAACCTTCTGAGTACGGTAAATTCGCCAAATAATGAAGGCGTAAAATTATGTTGGTTATAATACTGAGTTCCATCGTTTGCCTTTCCTGTAGCATCAAAATTTGCATTGAAAGTTCGGTTGTTAATGTTGGTGCTATTGTTTAATATCACATTCGGACGCAATACAATATCGGTTAATGAATCTGGATGATATTCTGCCTTGAAATTGAATCGGTGTGCCTGGTTATTGCTGTTCCGATCAGTATTATCCAATGTACGTAAGATATCGCCCGAGCTTAAATCCTGAATATTTGATAGTTTATTACCTAAACCGGAAGAGAAGTAAGTAAAATAACTCCCGCTAATGGCTAACTTATTGTTTTTGCCCCATGAGTTGCTGTAGTTTACGCCACCACTGTGCGTAGTATATAACCCAATGGCATTGTTATCAAAAACGCCGCTTCCTCCTATAGTGGTTTTACCATTATTGTTGTTAATTGAAAAACTTCCCCCGGCAGGCGGTGCGAATATATTTCCAATGTTTCCTCCACTAAAACTACTCAGGTCATCATAACCAAAACTGGCATCGTTGGTATTGTTGCTCATTCCCAAAACTGCAAACTGCAAATTCTTATTAAAATGGTTCGCACTTAAATATGTTCCGTATTTATCGGTATTACCCCCGGCAAGGTTGGCATTGCCAAACCAGCCCTTTTTCTTATCCTCTTTAATGGTTAAATTTAAAACCTTTTCCCTTTGCCCATCATCAATTCCGGTTGCTTTGGCTTCCTGTGTTTTGCTATCAATCAATTGTACTTTGGCAATGGCATCGGCAGGTAAATTCTTAGTGGCGGTTTTAGGGTCGGTACCAAAAAAGTCTTTTCCATCCACGGTTAAACGGGTAACTTTTTGTCCCTGTACCAAAATGCTCCCATCTTTATCAACTGTTACGCCTGGCAACTTTTTCAGCAGATCTTCTACCGCTGCATTTGGCCTGGTTTTATAAGCATCGGCATTAAATTCGACAGTATCTTTTTTTACCGTTGCCATAGCATACCTACCGCTAACTGCAACATCTTTTAAAGCTATTGCATCTTCTTGCATTTTGAATGTTCCAAGGTTAAGCACTTTTCCGTTTACGTTAATTTTTTTCGTAACCGGATTATAACCCATTGCAGAAATCCTGATCTGATAATCTCCGTTGGCAACAGTGTTGATGGTAAATTCGCCCACCTTATTGGTTACCACACCAACTTTTTTGGTTGAGTCGGCTATGTTTGATAAAATAACACCTACATATTCAATCGGAAGGTTGGTTTTCCCATCAATAATTTTTCCATTGATACTGGCAGCCTGTTGTGCGAAGGATTTCGTAGATATGATGCACAGCAACATCAATAAATAGATTTTCATAACTGAAATTTTGATTTTTCTTTAGTTTGTTTGAAAAACCTTTTCTCAAGGTTTCAGCTATAAGACACCAAAAGATGTAAAGTGTGACAAAAAAAGATATTTTTTTTGTCTGGAAAGTTAAAAAGTTCCAGAAACGTAGCATTTACCGGTACTGAAAATTATTAACTTATTAAATTATCGAAAGTTTGAATAATGGAATTAAAGAAAGATGTAATGATTGAACGGAGGATTTGATCGCTGAGGCATTCAATCATGCACAACCCACTCATGCTATTATTTATGAAAGGTATCAAGGTATAACTCCTCTACTTTTTTCCGGGCCCAGGGCATTCTTCTTAAAAATTTTAAGCTCGATTTAATCGTTTGGTTGTTGTTAAAACAATCAATCCTGATCAGTGATCCCAGTTTTTCCCAACCATAATGTACCTGAAGATCGGTTACAATTTTCTCAAGGGTGATACCGTGTAACGGGTTATTTTTTTGCTGTTCGGCCATTGGGCAAAGTTAAGGCAAAATTATCGGGGTTTATATTGCGCCAGCCAAACATTTGCACCGCCACATTCAGGATCGTTAACTTTATGGGTAAGTACCTCAAAATTATTCTCTTCGAGCAATTGATGATATTCTGCTACAGCCAATGATGCATGAAAAATATTTTCGCCACCGTTCATTCCCCAGGCTTCTCCCCTTTCGGTACCTGAGGTAAAAAGCAAAACTCCATTGGGGTTAAGGTGCCGACCAAAAATACTGAACATGCCAGGCTGATCGGCAACAGGAAGATGGAAGAAGCTATGCCAGGCAATTATCGCATCAAACTTTTCATCAAGGTCCAACTTCCGCATGTCTTTCTGGATAAATCGTGTATCCGGAAAATTTGCTTTTGCAATTTCGAGCATCTGCGTACTGGCATCAATACCTAAAACCTTAACTTTCATGCTTAGCAGGTATTCCAGTATGGGTTTTCCACTGCCACAGCCCAAATCCAAAACACTTGCGTTGAGCGGGAGCTTTTTAAGCACCTCATCCAGATAAGCTTTTTCTTCTAAAACTGAATGGCGGTTTTCGGCAAACCAGTGACCTATTTTATCGTAAACTTTATAAACGTTTTTACGCTCTAGTTTTTCCATGTGTTGTTTTTTAAACTGCTGCTTTTGTTGCCTACAAGTTGATGCTACCAAAAACCGAACCTTCATGATCCTCATAATTAGTTGCTGCCCACGGCAGGAAGCTTTCATGACCCTCATGATTGGTTGCTGCCCACGGCAGGGAACTTTCATGACCATCATGCTTGGTTGCTGCCCGCGGCAGGGAGCTTTCATGACCATCATGCTTGGTTTGGCACTGAAGGCCTAAAGCTTTAATCATGATTTGACCCTATAATCTTAATAAGCGGTAACCAATAATAATCACTAAAAATACTGATGCGCTTTATAATATTTTATAATGATTTAACAGTTAACCTACCGCAGTAGCATCAATTTCAATCAACATACCATTTAACGCCAACCGTGGCACCGGAATTAATGTGTTAACCGGAAATTTCTGATCTGGCCATATCTTTACTGATTCTTCAATCAGAATCTGATGTTTTTCGTCATCATAGCCCACCACTAATGTTGTCAGTTTTGCGATATTGGCCATGCTAAGGTTCTTACTCTTTAAGGCGAGCGCAATATTTTCAAATACAATGCTTACCTGGGTTCTAAAATCTTCGCTTAAAATACCATCTGTTCTGCTCCCACCCTGCCCGGCAACAAAAACCAGTTTACTGTTTGCCTGCACTGTTGCTACATGAGAGTAGCCATGTGCACGGGGATCATATATCCCATCGGGATTGGTGATCTCTAAAGAATCTATTTCCATTTGCTACAAATTTATCAGCCGCTAAATTATCCGATAAGAAATGGTAAATCGTCGGCAATTTGCAATAAAAAAAGCCTCCTGATGTTTTTAATAATCAGGAGGCTTTATACCATTTACAGCGGAATTAGTTTCCTGTAGCTGTCCATGTATTGTTATCAGGATTCGAATCTGGCAATACTTTATTTGGATCTAAAGTAACTGATTCAAGTTCTTCAGTTGTTGGATAACGCACCAACCAGCTGGTATTTTTCATCCAAACATCAACCGGAACTTTTACAATTTCAGTTTTACCGCTTTTAGTTTTTACCTGAAGGATGATTGGCATAGGCATTTTTTCGAGGTTTACCACTTTAATGTTGTAACCCACCAATTTATCATCCTGTTTAACAGCTTCAACAGTAGCAATGCCTTGATCCATTTTCCAGCTGTTTAACCACCAGCTTCTCCAAAACCACGCTAAATCTTCACCTGCGCCATTTTCCATCGAGCGGAAGAAATCAAAAGGTGTTGGGTGTTTAAACGCCCAGTTTTTAATGTATTGACGGAAAGCATAATCGAAACGGTCTTCGCCTAAAATCTGATTTCTCAAAATATCCAATCCCCAACCTGGTTTGCTGTATAAATTAACACCAATGTTTCTTTCAGCCATTCCATCAGGCATTTGCATAATGTTTTCATAAATCGGGTTGCCAATTACAGCCTTTCCAATTTTGTTTAAATCTGCTGGTGGAGTTGCGTACTCGCCTTTATTGAAACTGCTTTTCGATATTCCGTTAATGAAAGTATTAAAACCTTCATCCATCCAACCGTATTTACGTTCGTTAGATCCTACAATCATCGGGAACCAGGTATGACCAAATTCATGGTCAATTACACCCCAGGCACTTGCTTTTTTAGCTTTCCAACCGCAAAACACAATACCAGGATATTCCATACCACCAATATTTGTGGCCACATTAACTGCCATTGGGTAAGGGTACTCAAACCATTTTGATGAATAATGTTCGATGGTAGATTTTACATATTCTACACCCCGGCCATAACCATCAGCACCATTACTTTCTACAGGTTGTGCAGAAACTGCCAAACCGGTTTTACCACTTGGCAATTTATACCTCGCTGCATCTAATACAAAAGATTTTGACGAAGCCCAGGCCGCATCACGTGCATTGGTAATTTTGAATTTCCAGGTTAATTTATCTTTCGCCGGACGCGATTTAGGATCGGTTACTTCTTCTTCACTACGGATGTGGATGGTAGCATCGCTCAATTTAGCGGCATTCCATCTTTTTAACTGTTCAGCTGTAAAAACTTCAGCAGGGTTTAACAACTCTCCTGAACCCATTACAATATGGTTTGCCGGTGCGGTAATGGCAAAGTTAATGTCGCCATATTCGCAATAAAACTCACCACCGCCCCAATATGGCAAGGTATTCCATCCAATTACATCATCGTAAACACACATGCGTGGAAACCACTGTGCAATGGCAAAAATTTCTCCATTTTTAGTGGTTAAATGGCCCGTTCTGTCTGATCCTTCTTTTGGTACCACATACGAATAGTCCATTTTTACAGTAACTATATCACCATTGGCGGCCATAGGCTGATCTAAACGGATCTGCATCCGGGTATCTTCAACTAAAGAGGTAAACTTTACAGCACCTGCTTTTTGCGATACACTGATGTTCTGGATTTGATATCCACCATCAAATTTTTCGCCCTGTGCTCCATAACGGCTGCGGGATGGTGTAATTGCATAACCGCGAGAGGTTTGTTTAAAGGTATTCTGATCTAACTGTAACCATAAATATGGTAATTTATCAGGACTGTTGTTTTTGTAAGTAATGGTAACTGTTCCGCTTACCATGTTTTTAGTTTCGTCGAGGTTGGCGGTGATGTTGTAATCTACACGGTTTTGCCAGTATTTTGGCCCTGGTGCACCAATTGCCGAACGGAATTCATTTCCGTTTTGAGTATAAAATAATGGCCCGAATGCTTCAGCAGGATTATAGTTTGTTGCTGGTGCAGGTGTTGTAGCTTGCTGGGCAGATGCTGAAAGCGCAAAAACACAACAAACTAAACAAAAATTAATCAGTTTAGTCATTTTCATGATAATAATAAGGTTGTAATACTGCTGTAAATATAAAAAATAACCACATATAGATTTATATGTGGTTATAATGTTACCTATTATGGCAACAATTCGGTTGTTATGATTTAAAACTTCTTAATTTGCTTTTAATTTAGGTAAATCCTGAAGTTTTCTTTCTTGTGGGGTTAATTTATTCCATGCAGCAAAGGCACGTGAGATGTAATAAGGGTAACGGTATGGTCTTTCTGCTTTTACCGCCTCAATAGATGGCCTATAAATGATCATAAAGTTTTTAAGGTCATCACCATCTAATTTGGTAAGTTCGGTAATGGCTTTTGGGGTAAAATTTTCATCAATTTCCTGCTGATACATTTCTTTCTCTTCAAGATCAGCTTCTTTGCGTTGTTGCCTTCTATATTTACCATACCCAAGGTTAAGGTTTAAGCCACCAACTTTATCTTTCATTCTTTTACGGTTAAGGTTACCGCCGGTACTTAAAAGGGTATATTTTTCTGCCAACGGATCTTTTGCATCGGTAACCTGGCTGTTCATCCGCACTGCGGTAACATCTACATCTTTTAAGCTATTCGATTTTGTAGGAAGATAGATGGTTCTGTTTAACAAATTGGTTAAATATAAGGTATCGGTATGGTAGCCAATGGCCGAAAACTCAATCAGATCACCAATATTTGCTCCGATGGTATATTTACCCTCTCTATTGGTACTGGTAGTTTTTTTACTGTTCAGATTTCTGATGGTTACACCAGGGAGTGAGAGTGTTTTTTTCGAATAATCGAAAACCGTACCTGTAGTTACCGTTTGTGCATAAACGCCGATAGGCAGGGCAAGTAATAGAAAAATGATCAGTTTGTACATAATCAAAAGTAACTTAGTTCGACATTTAAAATTTGCATTTAACAAACTTTAACATTAGAACAAATGAATTAGGTTAGTGTTTTTAAATAGTTATTATCATCGAATCCGATTAATACAGCTTTATTGTTCTGCTCAACAACCGGGCGTTTAATGGCACTGGTATTTTCTTTTAAATAAGCGATAGCCAGTTCCTGGTTGTCTATTTTTGCCTGCTCCTCTTTGCTGAGTTTTTTCCAGGTCAATCCTTTTCTATTCAACACGGTTTCCCAACCAAAAGCATTACACCATTCGTTTAATTTTTCTTCGGTTATGCCTTTTTTCTTAAAATCATGAAATTCAAAATCAACCTGATGTGCTTTTAACCAATCGAGTGATTTTTTAACTGTATTGCAATTCGGAATTCCGTAAACGGTCATGTTAATTGAGTGATTTATGGTATGAGTAAGTGGGAAATTTAGATGAATGATGGAAATCAATCTAAAAATGCTTTTCAAAGATAGTAAAATTGTTTATCGGTGGTGGGTATTCGGTTGGCGGTGTGAGTTATTACTATTCTACACTCGCATTAATATCAATTACTAACCTAAAATTAGCCAGATGGTAACATGTGACTACACATCAAGAGTTGTCAACTTTCTAGCGAGCGTGCGATGAAAGTTGACAACTCTACCATCCTGAATACCCTATTCATTCGTCACATTTTTTAGCACTTCCATCACATTTTAAATATTGATGTAGATACTCTTCGTAAAATTGCAGCATAAAATAAATGAAATGGTAATTCTATCTGGCAACCCCTCATCAATCAAATCCAAAAGTATTAATCAGCTTGAATTTTGGATTTCCACAACATTATATATCCTTGCGCTGATCAGTATCTGTACGCAAACCACTTATGGCTCCGGGGGCTCGTACCGTTTTTCGGAAAACTCGCTCGATTATAGCGTAATGCAAAACTTCTTTCTGCCCGAAATCGTTAAAATCAGCATTCTCTACTTTAGTTTTTTGTTTTTCAATTTTGTTTCGATGCCCCATTTGGCAAGAAAGCGGAACATCATCATGAATGTGATTTTAACCGTTTCTGTTATCTTCATTTCTATCCTGGCCTGGATGATAGCCAACACCTACTCAGAAGCATACCGTTTGGTAGAATATGATGACATAGAGCGCGCCTATGATATATTTTTCGGTGAAGCTTTTACCTATATCTTTTTCATTTATTTACTGTTTAACATTTATGCCTATTTTAATGAGCAGGGATTAGAACTACTGAAAAGAATCCCAATTTTAAAAGGTTATAACGACAATATCACTCCTGAACTTTTTACATCAACCAAAATCTGGCTGATAACGCTAATGATATTTGCAGCCGTACTTTCGGTAAGAATAGATTATGAGTTGCTGGTGATCTGGGTGATTGTTCCACCGGTAAATATTTTCGTTGCATTTTGTGCCATTTATTACATCATCCCAAACCTGAGAAAAAATTTTAAGGGTTTTGCAAGATATTTTTGGGGAAATGTGGGCATTACCATCATTGTTTCGATGCTTTTATTAATTGTTTTAGTTGCGTTTATGCGCAACCGTAATGCCATCCCGATTGCCCTGATATTAAATGCCATTTGCTTAATCTGTATTACCACCCCCTTAGCCTGGTATATATACAAACATAAATTCGAGAAACTGAGTGAAATACAAATGCTTAAAACGGAACTGGGAAAATCGGATGCTAACCTGAATTTCTTAAAATCACAGATCAATCCACATTTTTTATTTAATGCACTAAATACACTTTTCGGAACCGCTTTGCAGGAAAATGCAGAACGTACAGGTGAAGGAATCCAGAAACTTGGTGATATGATGCGTTTCATGCTCCACGAAAATACACAGGATAAAATTTCGCTCACCCGTGAGGTAGAGTATCTGAACAATTATATCGATTTACAAAAACTTCGCACCTCACGATCAGGAGACATTAAGATTGATACACACATTGAAGAACAACTGAACAATTTACAGATTACACCAATGCTGTTAATTCCTTTTATCGAAAACGCATTTAAACATGGAATCAGTTTGCAACAGCCCTCGTATATTAAAATAACCTTACAAACTAAAGAAAGCACATTATATTTCGATGTAAGCAATAGCATTTATATTAAAGCCGATAACGACCCCGAAAAGTTAAAAAGCGGTATCGGATTGGAGAATGTAAAACAACGTTTATCGTTACTTTATTATGAGAAGCATGAACTAATTATTCGGGAGAGTGCCAATGAGTTTTTTGTTCATTTAACCTTACAGTTGGATTAAGGCAGTACAATCCGAGCAGAGGCTAAATGAGGACAATTTGTTAGTAAAAATTCTTATTATTGAATTTAAATTGGTGCTGTCATCCTGAATGCAATGAAGGATCTTTTAACGATGAAAACTGGCTTGAATTACAGAAAAGCAACAGGCGAACGTCGTTAGATCAGTGATAATCGGTTGGAGATGCTTCTCCTTCTTCAGCATAATAAAAAGCCTAACAAACACAAAGAACAAATAAAAAAATGATTGCCATTGCTATAGATGATGAACCCATTGCACTCGATATTATAAAATCGCACGCCTCAAAAGTTCCATTTGTAACGTTGCAGCAAACTTTTACGGATGCTTTTGCGGCAATTACTTACCTTCAGCACAATAAGGTTGACTTAATCTTTCTCGACATCAAAATGCCAGACATTAGCGGTATAGATTTTTTAAAAAGTTTGAGCAAACCACCCATGGTTATTTTTACCACTGCTTATACCGAACATGCCGTTCAAAGTTTTGAACTTGATGCTGTTGATTATTTGTTAAAACCTTTTTCACTTTCGCGCTTTTTAAAAGCCTGTAACAAAGCACAAGAACTCTTTAATCTGCGAAATCAAAGGCTAGAAGTTAAAACAGCATACATATTTGTAAAAGATGGTTATGAACAAATTAAGGTGGAATTAAACGAAATCCTATATGTAGAAGCTTCAGGAAATTATACACAGATTAAACTTGTCGGCAAGCTTTTAAGTTCACGAATAACCATTAACGATCTTGCAGAACTGCTGCCAAAAGCTGATTTTATCCGCTGCCACCGTGCATTTATTGTGGCCAAAAACAAAATATCCAAATTTGACCGCAGCCAAATTTGGATTGGAGAGAAAATTATTCCCATCGGGGCCACTTATGGCGGTATTCAGTTACCTTAACAAGGTAATTCATTTATTTTACCGTAACCCTTATCCCAGCAGAATGTGTGGTAAATTCTGGTGCATACATACTTTGCAAGCTGGTAATTCCATTTGAAAAATTTCCTGCATGCGTTACCCGCAATGGATATTCGAATACATAGGTTCCTTTTGGCATGTAACTGATAAAGAAGTTGGTTGATGCATCTTTTGTACTTTCATAATAACCAAGTCCATCCTGATATTTATATCCTGAAATTACATTTATAGGTTCAGAGCCCGATGAACGCATATCTTTCAAATGAATATATTCCATGTCACGATCACAGTAAATTTCGATGCGTACTTTTAATAAATCGCCCGGAGCCAATACATTGGCAGAAGTTAATGGCGTTAAAATGTCTCCTTTATTACTTGCTTTCTGAATAAACAGCTCTTTTTTAATTTTAACACCAGTGTTTGCAGGTGTAATTTTATCCAGCTGTTCGAAATACTGCCAATACATAGCACCCCAGGCAATGGTTTGGTTGTTATTTTTAACCGCTACCCTACCCATTTCCGGCTTCACGTTTATACCAGGGATGGTTAATTTTTGATAACCTGTGCCAGCCTCTTTTATCGGGATAGGTTCTTGCAATTGTGCCAGTTTCTGGTCACCTATTGTAATTTCTGGCTCATTACTTTCTGCCAATAAATCTGTTCCGTTCATTAACAAGGCATAACATGCCGCAGTAGTAGCCTTTGTGGTTTTCCAATCGTTGGTTTGTTTGTTTTTAAGCAGCCAGATTTTCATCTCCTCTACGGATTTGGTATCATTTGCCACCTCGCCGAAAGCTTCAATCAATAGTGCCTGTGTTTCTATCGGATTTTGGTATCACCACCAGCCTGCTTGATTTTTAGCCCAATACATGCCCATTTCGTCGCTTTGTTGAGCAGTTTGCGTTAATAAGGTGATTATTTTTTTAGCTTCTTCAGTATTTCCGTTTCTGTTTAAAACTAAAGCAGCCTGTGCCAGTTGGTAGGTATCGAAGGTTTTCCAATTGGCGACTAATTTATGGAGATAGAAATCTTTGGCTTTTGTAAAATCGGCAGTGGTATTTTTTTGATTGCTATAACTTCTGGCAAAAAGATAGTGTAATGGTAAGTAGCCAAAACGTTTTTCCTTCACTTCATCTTTATAATCATTAACAAACTTTGCATCTAAATAAATAATGGCTTTATTCAACATCACATTAAAATTCGGATAGGCTTTTTCGTCAATCATTTTCAATTTTTTTAACTGGCCCATTCCTAATACAATGTGTTGTGTAATGTATCTATCTTCCTGCATGCCGGTAAACCATGGGAAAGCACCATTGTTGAACTGCATTTTCTCCAGCTTCTCGAAATTGTTTTTCAATTCGTAAGTCATTCGGTTTAAATCGAAAAGTATAGCCAAACGTTTTTTACGCGCTGCCTCGTTGTCTGCATTGCGTACCCACGGCGTTTCTTCCAACAAAATAGATTTTAATTCCTTATTTTTTTCCAGATCGGATAATAATGCCTCCCCGTTATTGGTATTTTGCCATTGCTCAAAAACAGTTTTAATTTTTGGTGTTGAATTGATAATTCCGGTGGCAAAACTATTGGCATAAAACCTGCTAAAAGTTTGCTCAGCACACTCATAAGGGTATTCCATTAAATAAGGCAAGGCCTGCACGGCATACCAAACAGGGTTGGATGTAAACTCAAAAGTTAAACTCTGGTTGCGTAAGGTTTTCGAACTGCCGGATTTTTCTAGCTTTTCGAAATCGAAAATTTTTGTGGTATTGCCGCGTACATTTATAGGCATGCTTTCGGTAACCAGCATCGCGTTTGCTAATACCGGGATGGTATTTTCTTCTCCATCGCTAAATTTGCCACTTTGCGCCACAACTTTATAGGTAATGGCGCTAATCCCTGATGGAATAATTAATTTCCACTTTAAAACGGTGTTGCCGGCATCATCAACCACGAAATTCTGCTCTGTTTTTTCATTAATTGCAAAAATCCTGATCGGTTTCGCGGTTAAAGCATCAGTTAGCTCCAAACTGGCATTGCCCATAAGTTTTTTTCCTGCTAGGTTGTTTAGCTTGGCACTTAATAAAATGGTATCTCCTTCACGGAAAAAGCGTGGTGCATTGATGGCAATAGCCAATTGTTTCTGGGTAACAAGTTCTTTGGTAATGGATGCGGTTTTTAAATCTTTGGTATGTGCAAAGCCCATCATTTTATAACGGGTTAAACTCTGCGGAATGGTAAATTCTATCTTAATTTCACCTTTGGCATCGGTGAGTAATTGTGGATAGAAAAATGCAAGCTCGTTAAAATTGGTGCGTAAGGTTATATTTTTGTTCTTAAGGGATTCAATTTCCTGACGCAGTGTTGGATCTTTAGATTCATCATTCAGTGCTACTGCAGATTCAGCCATTGGTGCCGCTACATTCAACCCGGCAACCTTTCCCTGCAAAGCAGAAACACCTCTTATCTGTACAGCAGAGCCAGTTACACTTTTCTTTCGTTGCTCGCCATAGCCCACAACCATAACTTCGTTTAACGATTGCCTATCTTCTTTTAAAATTACATCAACGCGTTTTTTACTGCCTATATTAACAGCATAATTTTTAAACCCTATAAAAGCAAAGTTTAATTTTTCTCCTGCTTTGGCTTCAATAATGTAAATACCATCATTATCTGTATTTGTTACACGTTTACCAGCGCTTACCTGTACACCTGGCAGTGTTTCATTCTCGCTGTCGAATACCACTCCATAAACCGATTTTCCTTTTTCTAATGCTGCCAGTTTCTGTTTCGCCCCTGCCGACAAACCTTTTATTTTAGGTTTATGTAAACTGTTTATATAATTTTCGTAACTGTTGTTGTAGCCTCCATAATAATTGTAGCCAAATAAATTAAGGTTTTCATACCAACGTTCAATTACAGTATAATTTTTGTGGGTTCTTAAAAACCATAAATAACCCTGGTTAGTAATATCATTGGCATTAAAATTCCAGTTGTAAAAATAATAGTTAAAGCCGCTGGTCAACTGCGTGTTCCAATCCATCCTTTTAAAATCATCCAAACTGGCATCGTAAAGTGTAGCCACCATTTCGGCCATTTGCTTTTCGCCATTTTTATTGCTGATCTGTAATTTCCAGCTTTCTTTTTCACCTGGCTGCAGTTTATTTCTAAAGGTTAAAAATTGAATGTTCAATTCATTTGCAGGGTTGGTAATGCGTACCTGTTGCATCGATTGGTAAATCGTTCCCTGGTAAACCATTGTAAATTGTACGGCAAATCCATCTTTATAAACAGCATTGGGTTTAATTTTAACAATATGCTGCTTTGGCGATAGGTTAATCCAAACTTTTTCGGCAATGCTATCGCAATAATAAACCTCATAATAGGCAATGGTATTTTCTGCAAGTCCGGCCAATCTAAAAACCGCACTTTCGGTTGGTTTGATTACATTTACCTCTGGTGAAATCCATTCGATGTTTGACTGTATTACAGCTGGTTGCTCATTATACACCACTAAATATTTGTCAACTTTAATTGAATCTTTCTGAGCATTTATGGCCAACACACTGATTTTGTAATAACCTGGTTTTATATTTTTTTGATTTAAAGTTAAATTCCCCCGACCATCTTTAATGGTTAAATTTTGTTTCAGCGATACTGATTTTATCGGCCATTTTGCTACTTCCAACTCATTATTATATTCCTGATCAGGAAAGTTTTTAATAAACTCCTCTTTGCTCATGGTATAATTTTCGGCATTAAAAGGGCTTTTGTTCACCAGGCTTGAGGGGGCCTGGAGTAAACTCCACTCTGCCTTGATATCGGCTTTTATCGGTTCGTTATTTAAATTGGTTACCCAAAATGGAATACTGTCAGTTTTGCTACTTAAATAAATTACCTGCCGGGTATCTATATTAATGTTAATGTCTTTTTGCCCCACATTAATACTTGTTGATTTTGTACGGGTTTCGCCATTTATGTCCGTTAATTCTACTTCAACTTCATAGCTGTAATTTTGGTTTAAATTGATTGCTTTCGCAAAAAAATTAATATCGAATTGTCCGCCCTGCCTGGTGCTCGTTTTGCCGGTGGCAATTTGTTTCCGCTGAAAAAATGTTGCTCCATAAATAGCGTCACCTTGCGAATAATCTATTCTGCCATCATAAATCGCCCTGCGAAAAACTTTATAACTAAGCTTCACATTGCCAACAGCATATCCTGAAAAGGAAGTGGCTTTACCCTGGACTTTAATACTATCGTTAAGTTTATAAATTTGGTTTGGCTTATCGAAAACCACTTCAAATGTTGGCCGTTTATATTCTTCAACCTGTACACCAATGCTGCCATATGTGGTTACAATTGCCATATTGCCATTTAGCTTACCCATTGGTATAGTAAATGAACCCTGAAAAGTACCATACTCATTACTGGTAACCTCATTTTTGGTTATTTCTTTTCTATTGGCATCCTTAAAATAAACCTCAACCACTTTATTTGGAATTATTTTATTTTTTCCTTTTTCAGACCTTAAACATAATCCTTTATAGTAAATGGTTTGCCCCGGACGATAGATCGGCCTATCGGTAAAAAGAATTATGCGTTCCTGATCAACATCCTCACGATAACTGTTGTAATTATTAATGTTTAATTTCAATTCCTCGTTATTATGTGTTACCAATGCATAAGCCATGTTATTTTCGGTTTCATTTGTACTGGCGTAACCCTTATCATTCGTGATCATTAAATCACCATCGATGTATTTCTTTGTATTGTAATTGTATCTACGTTGTAGAATTTTAACATTTTTTAAGGGTGCGCCGTTACTCAACTGGTAAACTGTATACTCGTGTTTTTCGATATTGCGCCTGTTGGTTACGGCCATTATAGTAACCTTGAAATTGATATTGCTGTAAACAGTATCTTTTTGTTTTGGGTTAATGGCTTGGGCAATTAAAGTATAAGCTCCTAAATCTAACCCATCAATTTTATCAATCAAGGTGTGGCTTTGGTAGTCGGTACTTTTTGGAACCACAACTGACCATTGTTTTACAACCTTATTTTTGGTTAAGAAAGTTAAAAAATCTGCTTTGTATTTAAACTGCTCATATTCATTCTCAAATTCAGGTGTTTTAAATAATCTAAACTGTATGGTATCTACATTTTTGTAAGATAGATGGAGTTGTGAGGGTTTATCAGGTAAAATATAACTTTTGGTTTTAGCTGATAGTTCGCTACTTTGAATTTTTTTAATCAAGTTTTCAGCATTATGCCCACCAATACTTTTCGGATAGGCAACAACCGCTTTTTCTGCCAACGCTATAGCTTTGATCAGATTTTGTTTGTCGGTATCGCCCGGTAATTGTGCATTTTTACGAATTTCGGCCTGCTCGTATAAAATATCGGCATAAACTTCAGTTTGTTGAGCTTGTTTGGCCAATACATCCAACGCATTATAATATAATTCTAAGCCATCGCCATTAAAACTCTGTTTTACAAATTTTAAACGTTTTAGGTCAACATCAACTAATGCCGACAAATTGCTGTCGTTTTGATGAAATTTTATCAACTGCTGAAATAATTTTAAAGCCTGGGGTTTAAAGGATGTGCTATCGGGCAGAATTGACATTCCTAAAAAGGTCTCGTGGTTTCCAAACCAATCTACATTACTCATGTTGATTAATTCCTCATCATATTGCGTCAGGTTAAGTTGGGTATTGTTAAAAATACCGATGGCACGATGGGCAAGTAAATCGTATAATGTTGGCCTGAACTTTCGGTTATTTTTATCTCCGGCCAAAACAGCGTCTAATACATCAACCTTTGTTTGCTGCAACAGCTCACTCTCCTTTAAGGATAACAGATAGTATTTTACCGTTTCATCATTGAGTTTTTTTATGCTCCAGGTTTTAATGTCGGTACTTACATCGCCTTCTATCTGTGTACGCTGATTAATCTGCCACCTGTTTTGTTGTAGATAATTCCAGTAGGTTTCAGCCAAAAGAGATTGTAAAATACTTTTTTCAGGTTGCTTGGCATTGCTGATATCTTTACGCAAATCAATCAAAATTTTATCAAAAGCATCCTCTTCCAGGTAACTTTGAAACATCATTCTGTAAATAACAGATTTGATCAGCAACGGTGCATTGTTATCACTTTGCGCCTGCTTATTAATTTTTGCGATCAAATTAAGCGCATCTTTTGGTTTGCCTTCGTTTGCAATGAAATCTACCTTTTCAAAATCGGCCAGTGTGTATTTAACCTGCGCAGAAGCATTAAATGATAATAAGAAGATAAAAAGGAATGATGCGGCTATACGTAATGATGAATTCATAAGATGATTTTGCGTTTTAATAGAGATGGGCAGAATGCTGAAATTCCATAAGCCGTTAAAATTTATCTGATTATCTTACTAATCTAAACATTACCAGTTAAATGTTACAAGTAACAAACATTAAGGTTTTTAACATTCACAGCATAACATTATCTTTGCCCTTATGTCAACACAATTAAAAAATCTATCAGATTTCTCTCATACTACAGTTCCAAGTGGAGCAAACTATAAATTCGGAATTATTGTAGCCGAGTGGAACGCCGAAATTACCGGTGCGCTTTACAATGGAGCATTAAAAACTTTGTTGGCCAACGGGGTAAAAGAAGAAAATATAATCTCTTTACCTGTTCCGGGAAGTTTTGAACTTACAGTGGGTGCAGAAATTTTATTAAGTAAAAGAAGCGATATTGACGCTGTAATCTGTTTAGGTTGTGTGATACAAGGTGACACCAAACATTTCGATTTTATTTGCGATGCGGTTGCACAGGGTGTAACAAATGTTGGCATTAAATACAGTAAACCTGTTATTTTTGGCGTGTTAACTACTAATAATTTAGAGCAGGCGCAAGATCGTGCAGGTGGTAAACATGGTAATAAAGGCGATGAAGCCGCAATTACTGCAATTAAGATGGCTGATTTTTCTGCACAAATATAAACTTGGTTTTTAATAAATATTTGTACCTTAGACGTTTAAAATTTATCAGATCGATGAAAAAAGTAGCCATCTTACTATTGGCGGTGTTTAGCACCATTACCATTTTAGAATCTTGTTCTTCTAAGCTTTGCCCTGCTTATGGCTCTTACCCAGAAGGTAAACGCAGAAGAAACTAATCTAACTCATTTGTAATCTCATATTCAGGTCATTTGCAGAACATTATTCAGCTGCAATTGTTATTCTGTAAAACAATAATATAATATCATGACTTGGGTTAACTTAACTTCAATAGAACAGCTTGATGAAATCAAAAACGCGAGCGGTTTTAGCCTTATATTTAAGCACAGTACACGTTGCTCCATTAGCTTGATGGCCAAAAAGAATTTTGAGTTTGATTGGGAAGTTATTCCAGCTGACACAAAACTCTATTTTTTAGATTTAATTAGTTACCGGGATATTTCAAACAAGATTGCAGAGGTATTTCAGGTGGCACACCAATCGCCACAAATTTTATTAATTAAAAATGGCGATTGTGTGTTAGAAGCATCACACAGCGATATTTCTGCCGATGAAGTTGCAGAAGTGATCGCCGCTTAATTAAATACAACAAAATCTTAATCCTGAATTGGTTCAGAATTGAAAACGTCTAAAATAAATTTTGGACGTTTTTTTTATGTTAAATTCTAAGGGCTATTGATATAATCTTTTTAAGAAACAAATAATATGCCCTTCGACTACACTCAGGGGCGACACCATATTTTTCTCAACCCTAGCCGTGCCCGCGGGACGCATCCTGGGTAGCAAATAACAATTTGTTATTTGTGTTTGTTCCATAAGAACGTTTGGAAATACAAACGATTGATGATTTATCAAGTTTCGGTCTGGGAGGACACAGACCGAGGGAATGGGTTGTTGGTATTGATCTCCTTTAAACAATAAATAAAGGCCCTTGGAATACACTCAGGGTCGACACAATTTTTTTCACAACCCTAGCCGTCCCAGCGGGACGCATCATCGGTAGCAAATAACAATTTGTTATTTGTGTTCGTTCCCTAGGAACGTTTGGTAATGCAAACGATTGATGATACAGCAAGAGTTTCGGTTTGTGGGGACACAGACCGAGGGAGTGGGTTGTTGGTATTGATCTTTTTACACATTAAATAAAGGCCCTTGGAATACACTCAAAGGCGACACCATATTTTTCAGGATCCAAGCCGTCCCAGCGGGAGGCTTCATCGGTAGCAAATAACAATGTGTTATTTGTGTTCGTTCCATAAGAACGTTTGGTAATGTAAACGATTGATGATTTAGCAAGTTTCGGTCTGTGAGGACACAGACCAAGGGAATGGGTTGTTGGTATTGATCTTTTTTACACAATAAATAAAGGCCCTTGGAATACGCTCAAGGTTTACACAATTTTTTTCAGGATCCAAGCCGTCCCAGAGGGACGCATCATCGGTAGCAAATAACAATTTGTTATTTGTGTTCGTTACATAGGAACGTTTGGTAATGCAAACGATTGATGATATAGCAAGAGTTTCGGTCTGTGAGGACCCAGACCGCGGGAGTGGGTTGTTGGTATTGATCTTTTTTAACAAATAAATTAAAGGTCCTTCGACTACACTCAGGGTCGACATTATTTTTTTTTAGTATCTAAGCCGTCCCAGCGGGACGCCTCATCGGTAGCAAATAACAATTTGTTATTTGTGTTCGTTCCATAGGAACGTTTGGTAATGCAAACGATTGATGATATAGCAAGTTTCGGTCTGTGAGGACACAGACCAAGGGAGTGGGTTGTTGGTATTGATCTTTTTACACAATAAATAAAGGCCCTTGGAATACACTACGGGTCTACATCATATTTTCTCAAACCAAGCCTTCCCAGCGGGACGCATCCTCGGTATACAGAAGAATACGGTAGAGGTCGATTTTTTTCAAAAAAAAAGGTCCCGATAAAATCGGAACCTTTTAAATTTTATTTTTGTTGCTTAAGCAACTACGGTGGTTTTTATTTTTAAAACTTTTGATGTTTTGCTTCTGGTTTCTTTACAAAGATCTGCATCCTCTGCGAGTGATTTACCATAAGTCGGGATCATTTCTTTAATTTTCGCCTGCCATTCATCAGTTGCCAAATCATCAGCGAAACAACGGTTTAGCAGATCGAGCATAATTGATACCGCGGTTGATGCACCAGGAGAAGCACCCAATAAAGCCGCAATAGATCCATCGGCTGCGCTCACTACTTCTGTACCAAATTCTAAAACGCCACCTTGTTTTTCATCCTTTTTTATTACCTGAACACGTTGTCCGGCATATTCCAATTCCCAATCTTTAAGTTCGGCAGTTGGTAAATATTCTTTCAAGGCTTCTAATCTATCTTCTGGCGATTGCCTTACTTGTTCAATTAGATATTTTGTTAAATCTAAGTTATGTAATCCGGCAGATATCATCGGACGGATGTTATTAAACTTTATTGATTTTGGTAAATCCAGGAACGAGCCATTTTTAAGGAATTTTGTAGAAAAACCTGCATACGGACCAAATAATAACGCTTGTTTACCATTAATCATTCTGGTATCCAAGTGTGGTACCGACATTGGAGGCGCACCTACCGCAGCTTTACCGTATACTTTTGCATGGTGTTTTTTGATAATTTCCTCATTGGTACATTTTAGCCATTGCCCGCTTACCGGAAAACCACCGAAACCTTTTCCTTCAGGAATATCAGATTTCTCTAACAATGGCAGAGAACCACCACCAGCGCCAATAAATACAAATTTTGCTACTCGCTTACGTTTGTCTCCGCTTTCTAAATCTTTAACCTTTACAATCCAGTTGCCATCTTTATTCTTTTTCAGGTCGCGGATTTCGTGGTTAAAATATAGGTTAACATTACTTTGTTCCTTTAAGTTGTTAAACATGTCGCGGGTTAGCGTACCAAAGTTAACATCGGTACCAAGATCCATTTTTGTTGCGGCAACTTTCTCGTTCTTTTTACGGCCGTCCATAATTAATGGCGCCCAGCTTTTCACAAGTTCAGTATCCTCGGTATATTGCATATCGCTAAAAAGGTCGCATTGCGTTAAAGCATCGTAACGTTTTTTAAGATATTCTACATTCTTTTTACCCCAAACAAAACTCATATGAGGAATGCTGCGGATAAAATTGCATGGATCAGAAACCAGTCCTTTATTTACCAAGTAAGACCAAAACTGTTTTGAAACCTCAAAATGTTCAGCAATCTGAACAGCTTTTTTAATTTCAACTGTGCCATCTTTCTTTTCAGGGGTATAGTTTAATTCGCAAAAAGCAGAGTGTCCCGTTCCAGCATTATTCCAGGCATCAGAGCTTTCTGCTGCTGCAATATCTAAACGTTCGTAAATCTCAATACTTAGATTCGGCTCTAATTGCTTTAATAAAACACCAAGGGTTGCACTCATGATGCCAGCCCCTATTAAAATTACATCTGCGTCAGTTTTACCAACTGTCTTTTTCTTTTTTGTCATCTTACTTTAAAGGAGTTACAAATTTAGAATGATTTTAAACATCCCACGAATTTTAAGGCATTAAATCTTAAAAAAATTGCCTAAAAATTAGAAATACACCAATGTTTTAGCAAGTTCTAATCAAATTTTAATCCAAAATTTATGGTACTTGATCTGCCAAAGAAAAAAGACATTACACTAACACTTACAAGCCATTATTAATTTAATAAAACCACTACTTATTTGCTTAAAATAATTGCGAATATACTTTTAAAGGCGGCATAAATTTAAAAATTCTACAATAAGCCACTCAATTTCTTTAATGATAATAGCATGAAGAAGCCTCATTGGTTTTTTTTAACCCTAAAATGTTAGTTTTATAAATCTTTTTTACCGTTAGATTCCTCATTAGAAACTTACTTCTATTGTTAACTGTGTTCTTTTTTATTTCCTGCTTAAAAGAAAAAACCGACCAGCTTCTACTCGAACTTGATCAGAAAAAACTAAATGAGTACATTAATTATGATAAAATCACATTTTTTAAATTCGCTAAAATAGCTGTTCGCTCTGCTGCCATCCAGGATACTACATTTTACCATATTTAATATATTAAATTAAAAAAGCCCTGCAATGTTTATTACAGGGCTCTTCAACTTGAATTATTAATTTTTAAGCTTGGCTTTAAATATTTTTTCCAGTTTATCTATTTTAGGCTGGATAACCAATCTGCAATAGGGCTCGCTTCCATTTTTATTGAAATAGTTCTGATGATAATTTTCAGCTATATAAAATGGTTTCGCAGCTTCTATCGCTGTAAGTACTTTTTTGCCGTATGCATTGGTTTTATTCAATTCAGCCTTATACTTTTCTGCTAAAGCTTTCTGTTCTGGTGTATGGTAAAAAACCACCGAACGGTATTGCGTACCGCTATCTGCTCCCTGGCGATTTAAGGTAGTTGGATCATGGCTTTTCCAAAAAATCTCCAATAAATCATCATACGAAATCACCATCGGATTATATGTAATTTCTAAAACTTCTGCATGTCCGGTAGCACCAGTACACACTTCTTCGTAAGTTGGATTGCTTAATGTACCTCCTTCATAACCTGATTTAACTGAAACTACTCCTTTTAAGCGTTGAAAAATAGCTTCGGTACACCAAAAACAACCCATTCCAAATGTAGCCTTTTCTGTTTTTTTCCCTTGTGCATTTGCCTGGTTTAAGGCCAATACAGCTAATAATATTAAAAGTATTTTTTTCATGTGTGTTTATTTTATTAGTCGCAAATAACCCTTTAACCTTACAGTTTCATTGGATTATTTTCTACCTAATTATACGAAATAAATTAAACTGTAGTTTGTGTTTGAATTATAATGGATTTTATGTGACAATACAACTATTTGTGAATTTTGCAGTTAATGTTAACAACTTAAAACATTGATTTATAAATTTTTACACCACAAAATAATACACCAACAACACTTATTAACAATTCTTTTTTAAATTCGTACAACATTAAAATTTAATAATTATGTCTACACCGTATATTCCTTGTTTGGATTTAGGTTCTTACATCAATGGTTCAGCAGAAGAGCGTAAAAAGTTTTCTGATGAATTGGGAAGAGCTTTTAACGATTCGGGTTTTGTTACCATCACCAATCATGGTTTAAGCCAGGAATTAATTGATAAACTTTACGAAAACATAAAGGCTGCTTTTGCGCTTCCGGTTGAAATTAAAAGAAAATACGAAAAACCAGAATTGGCTGGTCAGCGCGGCTACACCAGTGCAGGTAAAGAAACTGCTAAAGGAGCTAAAACACCAGATTTAAAAGAGTTTTGGCAAATTGGTCAGGAAGTAACAGATGGTGATCCGGTAAAAAATGAATATCCTGACAATGAGGTTTTAACAGAACTACCTGAATTTAATAAAGTTACAGGCGATATTTACAAAAAACTGGAAGAAAACGGAACGCATTTGTTACGTGCCATTGCCACTTACCTTGAATTGCCGATCAATTATTTCGATAAACACGTACATAACGGAAACTCTATTTTGAGGGGAATACATTATTTCCCGATCGAGAATCCCGAAACGATTCCTGATGATGCGGTGCGCGCAGGTGCACATGAAGATATTAACCTGATTACCTTATTAATTGGTGCCAGTGCCGATGGCTTAGAGGTATTAACCCGCAGCAACGAATGGTTACCTATTAAAGCACACCATACTGATATTGTGGTAAATGTGGGCGATATGTTACAACGGTTAACCAACAATAAATTAAAATCGACAACGCATAGAGTGGTAAATCCACCGCGCGAATTAATGAAAACATCACGTTTTTCTGTTCCTTTTTTCCTTCACCCACGTAGTGATATGGACTTGACCAGTTTACCATCAACTATTGATGCGGATCATCCTAAAGCTTATAGCGATATGACTGCCGGCGAATATCTTGATGAAAGATTAAGAGAAATAGGATTGAAGAAGTAGTTTGGAATTATAAGTCCATCGTCCTTAAATCAAACGAAATTATAGAATCGAGTAAGAAGCAGGGAATTAGTTTCCCTGCTGTCTCCTCACACCACCGTACGTACCGTTCGGTATACGGCGGTTTGTTAGAATAACTTCGTTTGGTGTGTCGTTTTCCAATAGTAATAATTGGTAAATCCATCAAGTCCATGCCTCAAAAAGAACTTCTTGTCAAGGGTTGTAAGTAATATCGGGCTGTTTGCAGTCCTACAGTACCCCTTACGGGTATTGGCCAATTGATAGGCCCTTGATTTTACCAACCCCATCTTCATTAAATTCCGCGCTCTACCCGTTATACTCTTCCATTGCTTCCAAAGAACAATCCGCAGTCTGGTCCTCATCAACTCGTCCAGTCTGGTCATATGACTCTTTGCTTCTGCAATAGAGAAATAATTAACCCAACCATGAATGATTTCCTTAAGCGTTAATATTCTTTCTTGGAATGGAACTGGTTGGCTACGTTTAGTTTGCTCCCGGATTTTCTCCTTGATCGCTCTTAGAGATTTGGATGAAATTCGCATCTTCCATCCCTCTTTGCTACCATAGAATGAAAACCCGAGCAGACTACTTTGGCTTGGCCTGCTAACCTTACTTTTCTCCCTGTTAACCTTCAGTTTCAGGCAGTCTTCCAGATATACTGAAATACTTCTCATTACCCGGTGTCCTGATTTCCTGCTTCTTAGATAGATACTGCAATCATCAGCATATCGCACGAACCTGTGCCCACGCTCTTCGAGCTTAACATCGAGTTCGTGAAGGATAACATTTGATAGTAACGGACTTAATGGACTGCCTTGTGGCGTTCCTTCTTTTCTTGGGCTGACCAATCCATTCTCCATGATCCCCACACTCAAATAAAGACGAATAAGCTTCAATGTCCGCTTATCCTTTATGTTTACTGACAGCAGATGCATAAGTTTATCATGGTTTACCCGGTCAAAAAATTTGTCCAGGTCAAGTTCCACAATCCAGGTGTAACCTGTGTTAAGATATTCCTGAGCCTTTAACACTGCCTGATGGGCATTGCGATCTGGCCGGAAACCATAACTATCAGAGGAAAAGTCGCCCTCGTACTTGGGGCTCAGCCATTGAGAGATGGCCTGCTGGATCAACCGGTCAATGACCGTTGGGATGCCAAGCATCCTCTTACCACCACTGCCTTTGGGTATCTCTACCTTTCTTACAGCGTTCGGTCGGTAATGGCCTGATAAAATATCACTCCGTAATGCCTGCCAGTTAGCATTCAGGTAGTCGCGAAGTTCATCGGTCTGCATACCATCAATACCACCAGCACCCTTATTGGCAGTAACCTGCCTAAAGGCTCTTTGTACATTTCGGATGTCTAATATTTCTTCAAGCATAATACTAAAAAAAAAACTCCTTCCCAGGCATTGTGTACATTGGTTGCACGGCTCGGCTCAGCTCCTCTTATAATTTACTCTCGGATTCCGTCCTACCCTCATATAAGCAGTTCTCTAATGTGGTTCCGCTGTAAACGCTCTGCCATAAACTTCCTGTTTCCTTTGCCATCCTAACATTTGGTCCTTTCTGCATCCGAAAAATGCAGTACTACGACCGCTGCTGACTTCTGATTGAGGCATTTAACATCTCTGCCAAATGTTTCTTCTCCTGTAATCGCGCTTACAATTGACAGAACTCATTCAGATCTCCCGGGGTAAGACAATCTACTTCCTATGGATGTGGCCTCTGTATCTGCGTAATAGTCCCCGTGCAGTATTGGGCTTCTGTTTGTTTCGCAACATCACCCGGACTAAATCCGCCTCGTATACAGTTTCTGTTCGTAAGCCCCCATATTTGCCGCGGACTTCCTTCAGATTCGCAGTCACCCACGACACCCTTGTCTCGAGCTAACACTTCCTACTGCTAAGCGTGTTCGGGACTTGAACCCTATAGTCGATTGCCATGCCCGGCGCACGAAAGATTAAAAGCATCGGCTAAAACCGGTGCTTTTTTGTTATTTTGAAATATGTATTCTACACGTTTAACGGTTTTTGCAGAAATTGATGGTATTGGCTCTGCTTCTGGCCTATTTCTTCATAAAGATTTATTGTACATTATTGGGGATAATAGTGGCTATATCAATGAATATAATATTAAAACCAAAGCAGTACGGAAGATTCAGATTTTATTTGATCCAGCGCTTTCACAACTCGAGAATATACCTAAGCCCTTAAAACCCGATTTCGAAATCCTTTGTCAGCACGGCGATAAATTATACATTTTAGGTTCTGCTTCAACACCTAAAAGAAACCTAATGATTGAATTTGACCTGAAAACACAAAAGATTTTTCAAAAAAACCTATCAAAAACTTATACTCACTTACAATCTATAGCCAAAATAGATGCTCAGAATTTTAACCTCGAAGGTGCAATTTTTACCGGCAACAAATGGTTATTATTTAACCGCGGTAACGGAACAGACGGAAAAAACGGCATTTTTAAGATCGGGGAAAAAGATTTAGAAAACACATTGCATGCCACCTTCAACAGCTTTAAACTTCCTAATATCAATGATGTAGAATCTTCTTTTACGGATGCGTTATTGCTAAAAAATGATATATTTTTTATTGCCACGGCAGAGAATAGCAAATCGACCTATGCGGATGGTGATATTTTAGGCAGTTTTATTGGGAGTATTAATTTTGAAACTTTAAAGTTAAATTTTATCAATAAAATTACCGGAAATCATAAGTTTGAAGGAATTACCTTGCACAGTCAAAATGAACACCAAGCAACATTTCTATTGTGTGAAGATCGCGATACAGATGAACTTAAAACGGTGATTTATAAGTTAGAGATTAATCATAGCTGATAGTTGTCAGCTTTAGAGCCATTTAGTTATCAAATTGACAGTTATTTAAATCAATAATGTTAATTTAAACTTACATCATAGACATATAAATATTACATTTGAATAATCCCATATTTAATGATAGCGTCCATTTAAAAAAGAAATATGCTACAAGAGGATTATTTAGAAGATTATCAAAATTTATTTTCTGTTTTCAATGCCATTCATCCACTTAGTGAGGAATTAAAATCGGCTATCATTAAGAACAGCCATATTGCTAAAGTCGATAAAAAAACCACACTATTAAGCGCAGGAGAAAACAGTAATACCATCTATTTTATTGTTTCAGGTGGCGCGAGGGTATATTATCTTGATAAAGATGGCAAACAAACCAACACCTGGTTTTTATTCGAAAACGAATTGCTGATTTCTGTTTATGGTTTCTTCACCGGACAACCCAGCTTCGAGTATATTGAAACTTTAGAAGACACAACTCTTATAGTGGTAAAAAGAGAAAAACTTGATGAACTGTACCTTAAGTTTATGGAGTTCAATTATATCGGCCGAAAACTCACAGAATATTATTACATCCGTAACGAAGTACAGGCCAATGAACTACGAATGTTGAGTGCAAAAGAGCGTTACGAACAATTGTTTAAGCGTAATCCACAGCTTTTTCAGCGTGTTTCTTTGGGTCACATTGCCTCGTATTTGGGTATCTCCCAGGAGACGCTGAGCCGGATTAGAAAGTAAGCCGTTTTTGACTTTTATCAAAAGTCATATCATCCTGAGCATATAGATTTGTTTATCTAAAAGAAACCTATGAAAAACAAATCTAAATTCCCCAATCTTACCTTAATAATTGTATTCTTTTGTTTAATATTTAATGGATCCTGCAAGAAAGACTTGGATACAAACGAAAAAGTTTCTAACCATGAAATCACAAGACTTAAAGATTGGTTTCAAATAAATTCAGTTGATCAAAAATTCAATAGATTTAAAACAATGACCCCTAATTGGGAATCTACTTTAGTTAATAACTAACCAGACCAAGAAGTGTATGAGATAAGCCTAAATAATTCTGAACAAATTTTTCAATCCACCATAATTTTGGAAAAGGGGAGTGAAAAAAAATTCATAAAAAAAAACAATATTCGATTACTGATATTCAAAGATAAAAAAACCAATAAATTCCTTTATGGAAGTTATTTATCAATAATTGATGAAAGAACTGGCAACGACCCCAAATCTATAAAATACAAATTTTACCAAAATCTTACAGGCCTAGTTTTATATTATAACATTGATGGAAGTTTTGCTAATGGGTGGAAGTATGTCAATGGCAAAATCTATAACCCAATTACGGCAAGCAGTGAAACAGCAATGATCAATTCGAATTTTGATAAGCTTTCTCAAATTGGAAAAAACAACTTTGATCGCGGTAAATTATTAAAAGAGTCGTCAGATCCTTGCTTAACTGGTATACCTGAATACGCTGTAAGTTGTGTGGGCACAAATGCGTATATGGAATGTACCTATGCAATAACTGGTTATACCTATGTAAGTATGTGTATAGGTGGCGGCAGCTATGGAGATCCAGGCACCTATTATCCAAAACTAATAGATGACCCTCATAACAATGGAAACGGCTCTATCACGACCAAAATGACTATGCCCCCTCCTCCTGAAATACCAATAACAGACATTATAAAATACCTTAGCTGTTTTGACAAAAGCAAGCCTGCAAGTTTAACTATTTACGCAGAAAAGATAGCGACTTCGTTTCCTGGACATGCATTTATATCAATTAAACAGGGATCTAATACAATGGTTTTGGGGTTTTACCCTAAGGAAAGCTTTCCTAGCACTGTTTCAGGACCTGGAATCATGGGTGACAATGGAGAGCACGCGTATAATTCAGCTACCAATTATGGAGATATTTCTGCTGAAAAACTACAAAAGATCATTGATACGATTATCAAATTCTCATCTAGTAATTATATTTTAACCAATAATAACTGTGCTAATTTTGTATTAGAAGTGCTAAAAATAATGGGGGTAACAGACATGACAGGAATTTGCACTCCAGATAATATATATGATATAACTAAGCCATATGCAACAAGTATGAATGGAAAAGCCCCAAAAACTCAAAGAACTTGTAATTAATTTAAATACTATGAGATACTTAAAAATTTTATCAATCATTTCTTTTCTGCTCATTAACGGACTAGGAGAACATGGTATTCCAACTTTTGCCGGGATTGGGCTTTGTATGTATCAGTTTGTAAGTGATTTACTCAATTATATCCACTATAAAAACATAGAAATTTCCTGGTCATTAGGTCTTGTTGGCATTTCTACAATTGCTTCTATTTTGATCATATTATTATCAAGAAGATATAAAAATCGTTATCCATTACTAGTTTCTTTTATAATTCTATGCTGTACTGGAGTATATATGTGTGGAGTGCTTCGTCACTATGATAAAATACAACCTTGGTTTATATATCCGTTTTTAGTTTTTGTAATAAGTTCTGTTATATTAATTATAAAGAATTTTAAAAATTTAGATGCTAGTACTTTACAAAAAAGCCCATAGGGAAACATCTGGTTTAAGAGTTTTTATTATCAGCGGGAGGCATTTAGATTTATTAAATATTTTCAAATTGAATATTCCATCAAAATCGGTTACATATAACATTAAATGCTCTATCGAACTAAAAATTAGTAAAATGATTTTCACATTTACTTACAAGCGAATTATTCAACTTCTTTTGATATTACTCCTTGTTCTAACTACGTATATAGGCATTCCAGAGGAGTACCCGGGCCGACACATAACTACCTACCTTCCAAAAATTAAATCAAACATGAAAAAGTTATTAATTATTTTTCTTTTAGCAATAGCATTATTGCCTGCTAAAAATGCTCACGCACAAAATACCAATAGAAATTTTGGGCAAATACTGCAAACCTACTATCTATTTCAAGATAAAGACATTGTTGAAAAAGCCATCGATTTTGTAAATAATACACCAGGTAATTATAATAAGCTGAGCCCCATTTTAACTGGTTTCTTTGGTGCGGCATTTATTAGCAATGAAACATTAAAGAAAAATTTCACGCTAAACATCAATCGTGTACAAAAACCAGAATTTAAGCAATTATTTATTTCTCTATTCTCCTTAAATATTGATACGCTTTATTCGCAAACCAAATTAACAGCATCATTAAATGACATGTACTGGTCTTCATTCTTTGCAACGGGCAACACAAAATATCTCGATAATATTATATCACATATACCCTATGCAGAAAACAGAAGCGACTTAAATTTATTTCTTGCCGGCTCTAGTGCAAAATGGTCGTTATGCAGCAATTCGATGCAAAATGATAAAGTGAATAAACATCTAAATGCGTTAAAGGATAAAAATCCCTTACTCAAAGAAATTTTAGAAAATGATCCTCAATATTTTCGGGAGGTTATGATTGACATTTTGAAGAAACAAAGAGAAAACGGCATTTGGAATTAAAACTAATTTAATGAAGAGCTGTAAACTTTCTAGCAAATTGGCTATAAAAGTTGACAACTCTTAGTTTTAATTCTTTAGTAAACTCCTTACAGAAACTTTTGGTGTTTCGCCGGCCGGTACAATAAAAATGGCATCATTTTCTATCGTTTGCCCTTCGTCGAGGTAATAACCTGCTGTAACCGGCAATATAGCTGTTGTTGTTTTTCCGTCTTTATCTCTCGTAGGATAAGTAACATTTATTAAATGACTTTTCATACTCACCTGAACCTTTTTGGAGGTTAACCTTGCTCCGGTTGCATTAATACAATCCAATTCAACAATTTTTGAACTGCTAATTCCAGACAAGTCCATTGAATTTGACAAACGGATATTTAAAGATTTGCCTGTATTGTTTTTAACTGAAGCCAAAACCTTGTAACGGTCGAAATCCTGATCCTTAATGGTTAATTTTTCTTTATTTACCACCGAGTACGTAACTGCGATTCCATTAAGGTTTACAGTTTCGCCATCTTTGATCTGTTGTGCCTTTGATACTGATGCTATTGCTAATAAAGGCAATAAAAAAACAAATGATTTAATCCATTTCATAATTGTTATTTCTTAGGTACAGCCAATTTAGGTATAAAAGCTGATTAACATCAGTTATTTCTTTGATTCATCAATCGCTTTATTAACCACATCCTGTATTCTTCCCCTAATCTTTAAATTAGATAATTTATCGGTAACGGTGGGGTTAACACGGTTAGATAAAAATACATACACCAACCCACGCGATGGATCTACCCAAACACAGGTTCCGGTGTACCCTGTATGGCCATAGGTTTGTGGTGAAGCCAGTTCTGACGGATAGTGTTTGGTACTATCAGGATCCCAGCGGTCGAAACCTAAGCCTCTCCTGCTCACATTCGATTGTTTTGAAGTAAACATATCAACTGTTGTATTTTTAAAATACTCCACTCCTCCATAACTGCCACGGTTTAAAAGCATCTGATATATGATGGCAAGATCGTTGGCACTGGCAAACAAACCCGCATGTCCGGATACGCCACCAGCTAATGCCGCGCCCTGATCATGAACGTAGCCAACTAATAACGTTTTTCTGAAATACTTGTCATCTTCTGTCGGGATAATCTGTTCTGGCTTAAAACGGTTACGTGGCAAAAACCCTGCAGTCTGCATCCCCAGGGGTTTGTAGAAATTTTCGTAAGCATACTGATTTAAAGGCTCTTCGCTAATGTGCTCAACAATATCTTTCATCACATACATACTGATGTCGCTGTATACATATTTGCCCCGCGTTCTTATAGGAGAATCAAGCATTTTAGGCCACATAAAATCCTTAAAAAAGCCTTTTTTAATATAATAGTTATCAGCCACTTTGGTAGGGAAAGCTGCTGATGAATCTCTGCTGTAATCGCCAGTTTTCACATAATCATGAAAAGGAATGTAAGGGATAAAGCCCGCCTGGTGCAACATTACTTCACGCACCTGGATATTGCTCATTGGTGTGGTACGCGCTTTTGGAATGTAAGCACCAATATTGGTGTCGAGTTTTAATTTACCTTCTTCAAACAAACGCATTACCGCTGGTGTGGTAGCTGTTACCTTTGTAACCGAAGCCAGATCGAAAATATCAGTTACTTTATCTGGTACATTGGTATCATAGGTATGTGTACCATAGGCCTTGTTAAAAATTACTTTTCCATCTTTAGCCACTAAAACCACCAGCCCTGGGGTAGCTTTCTGACTGATTGCTTCTGAAGCAATGGCATCAATTTCTTTTAAATTATTTGAGTTTAAGCCAGCATCTTCTGGTACGGTATATTTCAATCGCGTAGCAGTGGTTACATAACCAGAGCCCATGGTATAACGCGCAGAGTACGCAGTGGTTAACTTGTTTACAGCGGCTATACCTCCAAAAATATATTGTGGAACAATTGCCGCCGCATCAGCATTGTTTTGAGCCGTCCACACGACTGGCGATTTTATCAGATCAAAAGATTTTAAACCTGGTCCGTTGCCAAAAAAGGAAATGATAACCTGTTTATTTTTGCTGATGCTGTTAATAAAATTGATGTATTTAGGCTTATTTATGTTCTGGTCGTCGATTGTAATTAAAATGGTATTAAAATATTTAAGGTCATCTTCTAAATCGTTCAGGTTTACACTATCCTTATAAGAATCGGCAGAAAACGAGGTGATTTTATCGTATTTATTGGCCAAACTATCAAATACTGAACTATATGCGAAGCTCAAACTTACAGCAGCAATATTTTTTTTATCGAGAGATTTTACAGGGATAATTGCATCCTGGTTATTCAACAATACAGTTGTACCAGATATGGCATTGGCAAGGGTGAGTTTTTTCTCATTAGCTGTATGCTCCTGTGCGCAGGCCATTAAACATAAAACATTGCAGCAGGTTGCTACAGCCAGGATATACAATCTATTTCGCTTCATATACTTTTTCTCCGTTCAGATAGGTTTTTAAAACTTTGGTTTTTAATATGTTTTGTGGTGTTGATTTTAAAATGTCCTGATCAAGAATTACAAAGTCGGCTAGTTTACCTTCTTCCAGACTTCCTTTTTCTTGTTCTTCGAAATTAGCTTTTGCCGCCCAAATCGTCATTCCGCGTAAAGCTTCCTCTGGTGCTAAAGCATTTTCCATCTGAAAACCTCCTTTTGGAAAACCTTTTGCATCTTCTCTCACCGTTGCTGCATAAAACGTTAATAATGGATTAATGTTTTCGACCGGAAAATCGGTACCTAAAGGAATCCAACCGTTCTGCTTCAATAATTGTTTGTAGGCATAAGCACTTTTCAACCTTTCGGCACCTAAACGCTGTCCGGCCCAATACATATCAGAAGTAGCATGTGTAGGTTGCACAGAAGGTACAATGTTTGCTTTCCCGAAAAGATTAAAGTCGTTTTTATTTACCATTTGTGCATGCTCAATCCGCCACCGCTGATCGTTTTTACCTTTTAAAATTTTATTGTAAATATTCAGGATTACCCTGTTGGCCGAATCGCCTATGGCATGGGTACACATTTGAAAGTGGTTTGCTGCAATTTTTTCGGCCACTTCTTCGAAGTGCTTTTGATTGCTGAGCAGAAAACCTGTTTTACCGGGCATATCGCTATATGGATGCAACAAACATGCCCCGCGGGATCCTAATGCACCATCGGCATAAACTTTAAATGAACGGACATTTAGCCTGTCGGTTTTTATCGGGCCGCGACTAAATAGGTATTTATAATTATCAGGTTCATCAGATAGCATTACATAAAGCCTCATTTTAAGCTTTTTCTCTTTCTGAAGTTTTTCAATAAACTCTACTGCCAGGTAACTTAAACCGCAATCATCAATGGTGGTTAGGCCTGCAGCGAAACAATTTTTTTGTGCATCAACAAATATTTTCTCCGCCTGTTTAGCATTTGGCGAAGGAATTTTACGCTCTACCAAGCCTACTGCATTATCGATTAAAACACCTGTTAACTTTCCATTTTGCGTTAGCATATCGCCACCTACCAGTTTCTGTGAGCCTTTGATGCCTGCATCATCCAGTGCTTTTTGGTTGGCAATTGCGGCATGACCATCGATACGGTTTAGAAACACCTGGCGACCGGGAAAAAGTGCTGTAAGTTTATCATTTGTAGGAAAAGCTTTGTCATCCCAATCGTTCTGATCCCAACCGTTACCAATTAGCCAGCCTTCAGGATGTGTTTTAGCGAAATCAGTTAAGCGACTGATGACTTCTTCCCAAGATTTTGTTTCTCGTAAATCGGCGGTTTGTAAACTTTGTCCGTAACCATAAAAGTGCGCATGTGCATCAATAAAACCAGGATAAACTGCTTTACCTTCGGCATTAATTTCTTCTCTTCCCTTGTATTTCCCTTTAATTTCATCGCTGCTACCCAATAACAATATCTTCCCGTTATTTACCGCAAAGGCTTCAACTGTATCGAAATCGCTATTTACGGTATATACTTTAGCATTGTAAACGATTACATCAACTTCTTCTTTTTTAGTACAAGAAGTGAATAGTAAAGCCAGAAAGAGACTGTATAAAGTGGTTTTCATATCGATAAAGATAGAAAATTGAATGCATTTGCTTTTGTAAATTCGGTTTTACAGAGAGATTGTGAAATAGTTTGCCACGGAAACACGGAAGTGACGGATTATTGGCTCGTGCATAGTTTAATTTATAGCTTTAGGCTTCTGTTAAGATTTCTCAGCAATATTTTTAACCACATATAGACACGGATAAACACAGATTTAAATTGTGATGTAATCTCCATGGTCTGTGTAGCGGCAAATCAGTACAAATTATTTCTGTACCCTGCCTATTTCAATAATTTTTTAATAGATCCTGAAACAAGTTCAGGAGGACGAATCTTCTTTAAACTGTTAATTGATTTTCGTTAATCATAATGGAGACTCATCTAATAGGATATTTTTAACCACAGATAGACACGGATAAACACAGATTTTGATTTTATGATGTACTTAATCCGTAGTCTGTATTGCCATAGATCAGCACTTATCATTTCTGTATCCTGCCAATTTCAAAAATTTTTAATAGATCCTGAAACAAGTTCAGGAGGACGAATCTTCGACAGATTTTGATTCTATAATGCACTTAATCCGTATTCTGTATCGCCACACATCAGTGCAAATCATTTCTGTATCCTGCCAATTAAATAATATTTTAATAGATCCTGAAACAAGTTCAGGAGGACGAATCTTCGACAGATTTTGATTCTATGATGCACTTAATCTTTGGTCTGTGTCGCCATAGATCAGTACTTATCATTTCTGTATCCTGCCAATTTTAATAATTTTTAATAGATCCTGAAACAGGTTCAGGAGGACGAATCTTCGACAGATTTTGATTCTATAATGCACTTAATCCGTAGTTTGTGTCGCCACAGAACAATACAAATCATTTTCGTATCCTGCCTATTTCAATAATATTTTAATAGATCCTGAAACAAGTTCAGGAGGACGAATTTTCGTACTGTTAATTGATTAACGGTGCATAGAAAATATTTTCATCCTTTAAAATTAATTGAGTCTTGCTACAGGATAACAATCTAAATAAAACAGCTTGCTAAGCAATTCATTCTATTTACCTACAGTCATTTATCTGTTGAGTTTTAAACAAATCCGGTTCTTTAAGCTTATTTTGCATAATTTAGCGAATTCACTTTGCCTTAATACATGACTGATATTATTCACTTATTGCCTGATGCCGTTGCCAATCAAATTGCTGCTGGGGAAGTTGTTCAACGACCTGCTTCTGCGGTTAAAGAATTGCTCGAAAACTCAATAGATGCCGGCGCAGACAAAATTCAACTTGTAGTAAAAGATGCGGGAAAGGCACTGATTCAGATTATTGATAATGGCTGCGGCATGAGCGTTACCGATGCCAGAATGTGCTTTGAACGCCACGCCACTTCTAAAGTTAAAAAGGCGGAAGATTTATTTGCCATACGCACAATGGGTTTCCGTGGCGAGGCCATGGCTTCTATCGCAGCAATTGCGCAGGTAGAAATGAAAACCCGCAGGCATGAAGATGAAATTGGCACCTGTATTTCTATTGAAGGTGCCCAGGTTACCAACCAGGAACCGGTAGCAACCTCTCCCGGAACTCAGATTTCGATTAAAAACTTATTTTTCAATACACCCGCCCGAAGGAATTTTCTTAAAAGTAACCCGGTAGAAATGCGCCACATCCTGGATGAATTTCAAAGGGTTGCATTGGCACATCCAAATGTGTTTTTTAGTTTGCATCACGATGGTGTGGAAATATTTAATCTGCCAAAAGGCAATTTGAAACAGCGGATTGTTCACCTTTTTGGCAACAATTACAACGAACGTTTAGTGCCCGTTGAAGAAGAAACGACCATTATAAACCTAAAAGGATATATTGGCAAACCTGCTTTTGCAAAAAAAACCAGGGGAGAACAGTTCTTTTTTGTTAACAACCGTTTTATAAAAGACCCCTATTTAAACCACGCAGTAAGTTCTGCTTTTGAAGAATTGTTGCCCGATGACAGTTATCCGCTATATGTGTTGTTTATCGAGATTGATCCTTCAAAAATTGATGTAAATGTACATCCTACAAAAACGGAGATAAAATATCTGGATGAAAAATCCATTTATGCCATTATGAAATCGGCGGTAAAACGTTCAATTGGCCGTTACAATATTTCGCCAACCTTAGATTTTGACCAGGAAACAGGTTTTAGCAATATGATTACTCACAAAGCGGTTGAAGATATAGTACCGCCGAGTATAAATTTTAATCCTGATTTTAACCCGTTCGCCAGCGATAGCAGTTCTACCTCGGGTTACGCTACCTCACCCCGAAATTATGATGCAAAACCCAGCGCCAAAAACTGGGGCTCCCTTTATGATATCACCGCACAACCTGTTGTAGAGCAAACTTCTATTTATGCGGATGAAAGCGTTTTAGAAACCAAACAAAAACAATATATGCAGTTGCATAACCGCTATATTGTTTCACAAATAAAATCGGGTTTGATGGTTATCGACCAACAAATGGCACATGAGCGGATCCTTTACGAGCGTTTTCTCGTACATCTGGATGATCGCAAAGGAGCATCACAGCAGAGCTTGTTTCCACAAACCATTACACTTAATGCCAACGATTTTGAACTGGCAAAAAGTTTATTGGATGATATAAAAAGTTTGGGTTTTGATGTACGAGAATTTGGGAAAAATACGTTGGTAGTAGAGGGTGTTCCTGTTGATTTAGGCAGCAGCAATATTAACGAAACCCAATTATTTGAACAGTTGATTGAGGGCTTTAAAAACTCGCAACAGGAACTAAAATTGAGCAAACGTGATAGTCTTGCCCGGAGTTTAGCAAAAAACAGTGCCATTAAAGCAGGTACAAGCCTCGGGCAGGAGGAAATGAATACCTTGATTGATGAGCTTTTTGCCTGCAAAACCCCTAACTTTAGCGTAAGCGGTAAACCGATTATCCAAACCATAACTTTGGCCGAATTGGATAAGAAGTTTGAGAAGAGTTAGGTGTTGAATTTGGAGTCGATTAATCAATTTAAACAATTTATCAGGCTCAGCGTTTGGTGTTAGGCGTTTAGTACCGACTAACCAATTTGAAAAATTAACCGATTAACCTGTTTAAACAATTAACCACGACTGAACAATTAACCGATTAATCAATTTTAAAATTTAAATGAATAACATATATATTCCACCAGTAGTAAAGAACTTGCTGATCATTAACGTTCTATTTTTTGCTGCTACTTTTTTGCTTACTAATCTCCATTTGGATGATCTATTAGGGGTTTTTTATTTTGATTCTCCAAAATTTAGGTTTTGGCAACCCATTACCTATATGTTTATGCATGGCGGTATAGCACATATATTTTTTAATATGTTTGCGCTATATTCTTTTGGCAGCTTATTAGAAACGAGATGGGGCGGAAAAAAATTTATTATTTTTTACTTCATCACCGGTTTAGGTGCACTTGCATTGCAATGGGCGGTACAGGCTTATGAGGTACATCAGATAATCGGTAGCGTTACCAATAACGGAAAAATCGATCTAACCGCTTTATTTCGGGGCGAGTTTAACACAAGTCAGCTTTCAATGGCCCAGGCCATTACACTACGCAGTATTTACTTTGGTGGCATGGTTGGTGCATCGGGTGCCATTTTTGGTTTATTGGTTGCTTTTGGCATGCTTTATCCTAATGCTGAATTGTATATTATGTTTATTCCGGTACCGGTTAAAGCCAAATATATTATCCCAATTTATATTTTAGTGGAGTTATCTTTAGGTGTTGCGCAGTTTGAAGGCGATTCTATTGCGCATTACGCCCACCTTGGTGGAGCTTTAATTGGCTTTATCCTTGTTAAAATATGGAAAGATAAAAACGATACATTTTATACCCTTTATGAATAATACTTTCAAAGATTTAAAATACAAGGTTTTTCAATCTGGCAATCCATTGTTCTTTTACCTTGGAGTTAATGTAATATTGTTTTTAGCAATTGCTGTTATTAGTGTATTGAGCTTGCTAAGTGGCAAAGGAGATTTGATTAGTCCGTTTGTTAAGGAATATGTGGGTTTACCCGCAAGTATTTCTAAATTACCGGAACGTTTTTACACGGTACTCACCTACATGTTTATTCATGATGGGATTCTTCACATCCTGTTTAATATGCTGGGTTTATTTTGGTTTGGTAATATATTTATGAATTTCCTAAAAAGCCGCCAGTTTCATTTCGTATACCTGGCAGGTGGTATTTTCGGTGGTTTATTTGCTGTTGCTGCATTAAATATATTTCCGCTTTACGCAAATGGTTTAGAAGGTGTAACCATTGTAGGTGCATCTGCAGCAGTAATGGCCATTATTTTTGCAACAGCAACTTTGGTTCCCAATTATACAATTATGTTGCTTTTCTTTGGTGAAGTAAAGATAAAATGGATTGCCATTGTATATTTTGTGCTTGATTTGATTTCAATCGGTTCTGTAAATGCAGGAGGTAGTTTAGCCCATATTGGTGGTGCACTATTGGGTTTTGTTTTTATTAAGCGTTTACAGAATGGAAGCGACTGGAGCAAAATTTTTGAAAGGAAGCCAAAATTAAAAGTAGTCCGCAATGAAAAACCCGTTAAAAAACCCGAATTTAAAGGCGGCGTTTCTCAACAGGAAATTGATGCCATTTTAGATAAAATATCTACTTCAGGATATGATAAACTAACGGCAATGGAAAAAGAAAAACTATTTAAGGCAAGCAAAGATTAATGGCCACAAAGAAGAAGAAATACAGTTTCCTGGATAAACTCCTTTTACCCGTTGCCGTTTTACTGGCGATTGCCTTGCTTTTGGGTGTACTTGCAGGAAATATGGATCCAAGAAAACATGCTTTGATTGCTTTTTTTGGTTTGGCCTACCCTTTTGTATTATTCATTAATATTATCTTTTTGGTTTGGTGGTTTTTAAGCAAAAAATGGCTTTTTGCTATTGCCACTGTTTTGGTTATCGCTATCGGTGCCAAAACTTTAAAAGCTACCTTTGCCGTTGGTGGTGATGAAGGCCTTTCAGAAAAAGCCGAAAACAGCATCAGAATGATGACTTACAATGTGCATAGCTTTAAACTATATGGCGAAGACAATACCGAATCGGTAAAGGAGAAAATGCTCCAGGTGGTGAAAGATCAAAATCCGGATATCATCTGTTTTCAGGAATTTTTTACCCGTTATAAAGGTGCTTTCGATACTGTTGATAGTTTAAAAGTATTGTTGAATACAAAATATTACTACTTTGTGCCCACCAATAAAAATGATTACGAAGCCACTGGTTTAGCCATTTTTTCTAAATACCCAATTAAAGATTCGGGTAAAATTCCTTTCGTTGAAGGTTTCCCCGGAAATATGAGTATTTATGCAGATCTGAACATTAAAGGAAAAACATTAAGAATTTATAACGTACATTTTCAGTCTATATCTTTCGAAAAACAGGATTACGAATACCTGGACAAGATGAAAGAAATGAATACGGAATTGCAACCTTCGAAGCGGATTTTGAGGATGTTAAAAAGTGCATTTTTAAAACGCAGCGGTCAGGTAGACATCATGAAAAAGGAAATGGCCACCTGTAAAACCCCATACCTTATTGCTGGCGATTTTAATGATACCCCTGCTTCTTATGTAGTTACACAAATTACTACCGGACTAAACAATAGTTTTATAAAAAAAGGCAACGGATTTGGCAAAACATACAATGGCAAATTCCCTAATTTTCAGATCGATTATATTGCCACATCAAAAGATTTAGAGGTGCTCAATTACAAAATTACTCAAGCTAAGTTATCTGATCATTTTCCTGTACGCAGTGATTTGAGGTTTGTACCGTAAACAATTGCAAAACAAAATTGATAGGCTTATTTCGGTCGGTGAGACACCAACCGATAGGATAAACAACCACAAGCCGCTCATTTACTGATTAAAAAACTATCAATTTCTTTTGGAGCGCAAAGCCTATGCAAAACACTAAATTTCTTCCCGTTTTGCGCTTTTACGCTTCGCTTCCTCGTACCTCATTGCTGCAGAGTAACGCTTCAACCGGGGCTAGATGGCCGACATTAGTATTCCATTTGTGAGGTTGCAGGGTGCAGAACCATTGTTCCTAAACCCGACAGAAGCGGCAGCACCGGATTCTTCATCCGGACTATAGCGAATGGCGGGACTGCAAACCGCCAAGAACCACAAGCCGCTCATTTACTAATTAAAAACTATCAATTTAATTTGGAGCGCAAAGCCTATACAAAACATAAATTTCTTCCCGTTCTGCGCTTTTACGCTTCACTTCCTCGTACCTCATTGCTGCAGGGTAACGCTTCAACCGGGGCTAAATGGCCAACGTTAGTATTCTATTTGTGAGGTTGTAGGGTGCAGAACCATTGTTCCTAAACCCGACAGAAGCGGCAGCACCGGATTCTTCATCCGGACTATAGCGAATGGCGGGACTGCAAACCGCCAAGAACCACAAGCCGCTCATTTACTAACTCAATAAATAATAATATGCTTTTATTTCAAGGGCTAATACAGCAGGCAAATAAACTATGGTAAGGTGGTAACACGAATCATGGCATTAATCAAGCATGAAAAAGTCGACCAAATTACTAGCTATTTTTTTTTCTTACCATACATCAACAATAGGTTTGAGGCTTATGTTCATATTTGCCTTATAAATTTAAAAAAAATCTTCAAAAATATGAGTTTAATAGATGCCCTAAACTGGCGTTATGCCGTTAAAAAAATGAACGGTAAACCGGTAGAACAAGAAAAGGTTGATAAAATCATTGCTGCAGCACATTTGGCACCAACATCATCAGGTTTACAGCCTTTTAAAGTTATTGTGGTAACCAATCAGGAATTAAAAGAGAAAATTGCACCGATTGCATATAACCAATCGCAGGTAATCGATTCTTCTCATTTGTTGATTTTCGCCGCAATCGAAAACTATACTGAAGAAGGAATTGATGAAGTTTTTAACAGAATGAATGCTGAGCGGGGCTTACCTTTAGATACTACTGATGCTTACAAAGCACAGTTAAAAGGAATGCTTTTAGCTAAATCTGCTGAAGAAAACTTTAACCATGCTGCGCGCCAGGCTTATATTGGTTTTGGGATTGCTATTGCAGAAGCAGCGGTTTTAAAAGTTGATGCTACCCCAATGGAAGGCTTTAACGGACCAGCTTTAGACGAACTTTTAGGTTTAGATAAAAAAGGTTTAAAAAGCGTAACCTTATTGCCATTAGGTTACAGAGACGAAGCAGGAGATTGGTTGGCAAACCTTAAAAAGGTACGTTCACCAAAAGAAGAATTCTTAATTGAGTTTAAATAGGCAAACCCATTATAATTTAAAAACAGGCCGCTATTTAGTGGCCTGTTTTGTTTAATAGCAGTAATATAGTCGTGGTTTGCAACGAGAATTACATTTACAATGTGGATACACTAATCAAAAAGCTTTCTTATGATCATAAAATCGCAACGCTCCTATCCCCGTTACAAACGAAGTCGATATTAAACGAAGTACCATTGACCATCAAACTTACCTGGAATTTGCAGTCAGTTAACCGATTTAAACGATTAATCAGTTAACCAAAAACAATCTCGTATTAAATCATGAAACAAGTTCAGGAGGATGGTATGCAGGGAATGAACCAATTATTTGTAAAAAAATGTTAAACATCACTACATTTTATGTGCTCTATTTATAATTGGATATATTTACGGGCTTAGCATTTAATATCCAATCATGAAGATTTTTAGATTATCGTTTGTTATACTGTCACTTTTATCCACATTAAGTTTTTCATCTTCGGCACAAACCGATACCATAAGTATAAATTCACTGATCAGCAAAACCAATAAAGTTTTAAGCGATTATCCGGCTGAAAAAATTTATCTCCATTTTGATAAACCTTATTATGCTGTGGCCGATACTGTTTGGTTTAAAGCTTATGTTACCGAAAATCAGAATTTTTTATCCGGCATCAGTAAAATCATTTATGTTGATGTAATTAATCAGAAAGATTCCCTTATTCAAACCTTAAAATTACCTATAACTGGTGGTTTCGCTTATGGTAGTTTCCCTTTAGATCAGGTAAATTACAAGCAAGGCAATTACCACATCAGGGCCTATACCTTGTGGATGCTTAATAGTGAAGATCCTGCTTACTTTAACAAAACATTTTATGTAGGGGAAGCCATTGATAAGGAAGTAAAAACGCATATTACGTATAAAAATACATCTACTGATAAACTTGAAAAAATTGATGCAAGGGTTCAGTTTAAAGATGCCAACAATAAACCTTATGCAAATAAAAGTGTAACATGGCAGGTGGTTACCAGTTATACGGTAATTGCAAAAGGCAGGGGCACAACAGATGCAAACGGTTATTTAACCATTGCTATGAGCAATGCGCAAAAGGCAGAATATCAATTGCAAAAAGGTGAGTTAATTACCAGCATCAACACTACTGATAAAGATGTAGCCAACAGTAGCTTTCAACTTAAAAATGCCATTTTAAGCAAAGATTTTCAATTTTTTCCAGAGGGTGGAAGTATAATTTCAGGTTTAACCAATAAGGTAGCGTTTAAGGCCATTAAAAGTGATGGTTTGGGCATCAGCTCAAAAGGAACCATTACCGATAGCGATGGTAAAACAGCGGCAACTTTTACGGCTCAGCATTTAGGTATGGGCAGTTTTAATTTACTTGCCGAGGCAGGCAAAACTTATAAAGCCGCAGTTACTTATGCCGATGGTACCACACAAAATTATAACTTACCTGCAGTTACAGCCAATGGTATTGCCATAAACATCGATAACAGCAATGCCGATAATGTAGCTATAAAAATTGCGGCCAATGATGCTTTTTTTGAACAAAACCAAGGCAAAAAGTTCTATCTGATTGCACAAAGTAAGGGTGTTATATGTTATGGAGCACAAACTGCGTTATCAAACAAGGAATATAATACCACTGTACTTAAATCTAAATTCCCTAATGGAATTGCCCAGTTTACTTTATTCAATGAATTTGGCAAGCCATTGAGCGAAAGACTGGCATTTGTTCAACACAAAAACACCATGGCAGTAATCCTAACCAGTGCTGCTACTACTTATGGCGTTAAGAAAAAAGTGAAGATAAATGTAGCTGCCAAAAAGGATGGTGCCCCCGTAGAAGGCAGTTTCTCGGTAGCTGTTGTAGATGAAACCAAAGTTCCATCGAGTGAAGATGCAACCAGTACCATATTAACAGGCTTGTTGTTAAGCAGCGATGTTAAAGGCTACATTGAAAAGGCCAACTACTATTTTAATGCCCCCGATGCAAAGAAAAATGCTGATTTGGATGTACTGCTCCTTACCCAGGGATACCGCAGCTTTAAATACACAGATATTGTTGCCAATAAATTGCCTAAAATCGACTTTTTGCCTGAACAAGGCATTGAAATTTCGGGTATTTTACGTCAAAATAATGGCATTCCGGTTAGAAAGGGCGCTTTATTGTTAACCATACCCGATAAACGTTTTAATTTGGAAAGCACCACCGATCCTGTTGGCAATTTTAAATTTCAGAACCTGGTATTTAACGATTCTTCTAAAGTTACCATTACAGCGAAGTATAATGTGAATTATAAAAACATGACTTTGAGCTTAAATGGCGCACCGATTCCATCATTAACAAGAAATTTTAGTGCCGCTGAAGAAGTTTTAAATATCGACAGTGCTTTAACCAATTACCTGGATAACAGCAAAAGACAATATGCCTATTTACACACTTTAAAAGATGTAAACATTAAAGCGGCTGTTGTACCAAAGGTTAGCCATAAGGATTACCCTGCATTAAGCGGACTGAGCCAAATAGCTGATCATGAAATTAGTGGCGACCGTTTAAAAGGTTGTGGTTTATTAATAAACTGTTTACAGGGCATGCTTGCTGGCGTAACCTTTGCTGATAATAACTTTTATGTAAGCAGAGATTACAACCAGGGTAAAAAAGTGCCGATGGGTATTTTCATCAACGGTATGAATGTGGATGTTAACCAGATTAACACCTTAGATGCTAACCAGCTTGAATCTGTTGAGGTTTTCCTGAGAGATGATTTGGGTTTGGTAAACCGAGCAAATAACGTAAATGGTGTAATTGTATTTAACCAGAAGAAAGCACCTAAAGGAACCAAAATTTCGAAAGCCCAATTGATGGATATGCTTCCGAAATATTACGAGCTTACTTTTTCACCACAAGGTTATAACAAAGAGAAACAGTTTTATTCTCCAAAATACGATGTTCCGGCGAGTATGAACCGAAACGATTTAAGAACCACCATATATTGGAACCCTAAAGTTGTAACCGATGCAACTGGTAATGCTTCTTTCGAATATTATAATGCAGATGGTAAAGGCCAGTACAAAGTAATTATTGAAGGTATTGATGCGAACGGAAATTTAGGAAGATCGGTATTTAAGTATCTTGTTAAGTAGTATAGCTTATAGTCGATGGTTGATAGTTAATAGTTAATAGCTAAGGTTATTAACCGAGAGGAATAAGTTATCAATTTTGTAGATGCAGTTGATGAACCCTGGCCATTATACCTTAGATTATTTGTGTTAAGTAGTATAGCTTATAGTCGATGGTTGATAGTCGATAGTTAATAGCTAGGGCTATCAACCCAGAGGAATAGCTACCAATTTGGTATGGGATAATTTATAGGCCCTGGCCATTATTATGCTACTAAACTGATTCCTGGCTACTATAGCTTAGACCATTAACAAATTTGGTATACGCAATTAATCAACCCTAGCCATATACCATTGACTATTAACCAATTTAATTTATACAGTTGATGAACCCTGGCCATTATACCATGGACTATTAACCAATTTAGTTTATGCAAATGATGAAGCCTGGCCATTATACCATGGACTATTAACCATTAACCATCAACCATTACCCATTACCCATCAACCAACAACAACTCTATTCATCCCCCACTCATACCTCATAAGGTAACTTTTCTCCTTTTAAACCAGCTAAAACATTCTTTACAATAATCTGCGCCATGGCTGCCCTTGTTTCTTCAGTGGCCGAACCAATATGTGGTAATACTGCAACACTTTCCATTGCCAGTAATGGATTATTTTTATCCATTGGCTCCGGATTGGTTACATCCAAACCTGCTCCCCAAATTATTTTTTCTTCAAGTGCCTTAATCAAATCCTTTTCGTTATGTATGCCGCCCCTTGCTGTATTAATGAAAATTGAATTGGGTTTCATCTGTTTAAAAACATCAAGGGTAAATTTATCTTTAGTTTCTGGTGTGAGTGCGGTGTGGATAGAAAGCACATCACTTTGAGCCAAAAGTTCTTCAAACGAAACATACGTGGCACCGATTTCTTTTTCAGCTTCTTCGTTACGCGAGCGGTTGTGGTAAATTACCTGCATTTGATAGGCACCGATGCATTTTTTGGCCATTTCCAAACCAATTTTCCCTAAGCCAAAAACACCAAGGGTTTTGCCATTTATTTCAATCCCCAATTCGGGAGTTGGCTCATAGTTTTTCCATTCACCATTAATAATTTTTTTGTGGGCGTAAAAAGCCTTTCGCGATGCGGCAAGCATTAATAAAAAAGCTGTATCTGCAGTGGCACCGCTTAAAACACCCGGAGTATTGCCAATTGGAATATTTAATCGTTTCGCAGCCGCTACATCAACCTGATCGTAACCAACAGACTGTAAAGCGATAACTTTTAAGTGACTGCAGGCTTCAAGAAATTCGGCATTAATTTTATTCGGCCCTACACTGATCAATCCATCCTGATCCTGGCAGGCTTTTATAAGTTCTTCGGCTGTAATCTGCCTGTTTTCTTTCCATTGGGTAATCGAAATGTTGTTTTCTTCCAGTTCCTGTATGCCAACTGAAGCAATATTGCCACTTATAAATACTTTCATATTTTAATTAACAGTAAAAAATCCTGGGTGTTTTAATCAATTATAATTACTGAACACGCAATTATTTAACTGTTGCTGTTAATACCTGATAGGTATTGGCGCTAAAATAGCCCAGTGCATTATTGGAAATGTTTGAAGTTGGATTGGCTGGTGTAGTGCCCTGGTTTGGCCCACGGTTAGATTGCTGACTCAGCGCATACCAATAATCGAAAATGTTGGTATCAATACATTCCATTTCTATCTTTATCTTATCGTTAGAATTTAGCTCGTCGCTATCATGATCATTAGTTGGCGGTTTAAAAAACAATTGAATTCTAAGTTCATTCCCATTTGTTAAACGATCGTTATTAACGTAAAAACGTTCTGATAAAATATCATTTACATAAAGGTTAAAGTGATAAAAATTGGTTTCGTTAACCGGATCTTTCAAAAATACTGCGGCAGTTTTACGTTCCCTGCCAAAGAAAAAGTTCTTAATCACTCCAATAGAATCCACTTTTACCACGTTCGGCATTTTCGAACTTGCAGTATAAGTTTGTCCTTCTGAAGTAACATTTAAATTGTAGGTAACCCCTGGAACTCCCCGCATCCTGTTGATGTAAGTACCGGCTATTGCACCTTCTTTAAAAACATAATTATTCCCTTTACTATCCGTTACGGTAACACTTGCCCCCGAAACTTTTGGAAAAACGTTTGCTTCTGTATAGCCGATGGTTTTGCTGATCTTAATCTGCTGATCGATCAGTTGATCATTAATCTTGCCTTCGATAACAATCTGTGGATCGGCATTTTCGGTATCAATAGAGATAATTTTCTTGCAAGATGTTAAACATAAGGTAAACAGCGAAAAATATATAATCAGTTTTTTCATGCGCTTAAAATTTAAAGTTCCAGGTAATTGAAGGAATAAGGCCAAACAATGAAGTTTGCTGGGCAGCCGTTTTACCCGGATTATCCGGATCGGTAATAAACTCAATGGAATAAGGGTTTTTTCTGGCCAAAACATTATAAATACCAAAATTCCAGCTCGATTGATATTTTTTACCCGGTTTGCCTTCTAAAGTTGCACTAACATCCAAACGCATGTTATAAGGCATACGGCCTGCATTTCTTTCGGTATAATAATAGGCCATTTGGCCACCAATGCTGTATTTACCTGCGGGATAGGTAACTGCATTACCGGTGCTGTATATAAAACTTGAAGAGAAAGTCCAGCGTTTAGTCATGTTGTAAATACCCACTACTGAAATATCATGGGTCCTATCCTGCCTTGCCGGAAAATAATTACCATTATTAAGTTCAGTAAACTTACGTTCGGTACGTGATAAGGTATAACCTACCCAACCGTTCAGTTTTCCAAATTTCTTTTTAAAAAACAGCTCCAGGCCATAAGCCCTGCCTACTCCGTATAAAAGTTCGGATTCTACATTCGAATTGGCCAACAATTCTGCTGCATTTTTGTAATCAATCTGGTTTTGAAGCCATTTATAGTAAATCTCACCCGAAAGCTCATAATTGTTATCCTGAATATTTTTAAAATAACCCAAAGCAACCTGATCGGCAATTTCGGGCTTTATATTCGTACTGCTTAAAACATATTGATCGGTTGGTGAGCTTGATGTTGCATTGGTTAAAATGTGTACATTTTGCGTATTGCGGTTATAAGAAGCTTTGATTGAATTTTCTTCATTAAAGAGATAACTTACCGAAAAACGGGGCTCGAGGTTAAAGTAGTTTTTATGGAATTTTCCTTTGGCTACATTTTCGGTCGATAGGGTATTTCCATCTGCATCGTAGGTACTAAAATTACCTGGGCCCATTAAAGAAAAAGCAGCCAGGCGCACACCATATAAAAAGTTTAAATGTTCGTTTACCGCCCATTCATCTGAAATGTAAGCAGCAGATTCTATACCGTAACGCCTTTCTTGTGTAAGTGAATTAACCTGCGAAGCTTCATCGCTATCAATATCTATAGGCGAAATGCGGTGTTGTGTGGCATTTATACCAAATCTTAAGGTGTGTTTATTGCTGAAATACTGAAAATCTTCTTTAAAGTTAAAATCCCTGACCAATGAGGTTGCTTTAAAGTTAGTGGCATCGTTTAACAACCTTACGGTATAATTGTAGTTATTATAAATTAATGATGTATTGGAAAATAAACGGTCGCTAAAAATATGATTTAACCTGATGGTGGTGGTTACATTGCCCCAATTGTTTTCGAACAGATCTTTAACACCAATGTTATCCTTGCCAAAATAGCCGGAAATATAAATGGTATTTTTATCATTGATTTTATAATTCGCCTTGGCATTGATATCATAAAAATTTAAGGTACTGCCATTTACAGACGAATCGGGCGACGACCTCAAAAACAAGTCGATATACGTTCTGCGGAAACTCACCATAAAAGAACCCCTATCTTTAACAATCGGTCCTTCTGCCTTTATGCGCGAGGCAATTAATCCGATCCCGCCCTGAAATTTAAATTCCTTATTGTTGCCATCATCCATTTTTACATCTAAAACAGATGATAAACGACCACCATACTGTGCCGGCATACCGCCTTTGTACAAGCTTACATCTTTAATTGCATCAGCATTAAAGGTTGAAAAAAAGCCAAGCAAGTGCGAGGAATTGTAAACCACTGCTTCATCCAAAATAATTAAATTCTGATCGGCAGCACCACCACGTACATAAAATCCGGTATTGCCCTCGCCGCCTGATTTTACACCAGGCAGCAGCTGAATGGTTTTTAAAATATCCTTTTCGCCCAATAATACGGGAATGGAATTTAGCGACTTCATATCAATCCGCTCCAGCCCCATTTGTGCACTTTTAACATTTTCATTTTTACGGTTATTTGCATTTACCGTTACCTCGGCCAAATCGATTGCACTTTTTAATTCTTCGTTAAGCTTGGTATCTTTATTTAAATCAATGGTTTTAACAATGGCTGTATAGCCTGTATAACTTACTGTAACAGTATAAGTTCCTTCTGGTTGGGTTAAGGCAAAATACCCGTAATTATTGGTTAGGGTTGCTGCTGTAGATGCTCCAATAATTTTTACCGTTGCTCCAATAAGCGTTTCGCCTGAGCTGGCATCACGGATGGTACCACTGAGGGTAAATTTATTTTGAGCAAAAGTAGCAGATGTGATGAGGACGAGAAAAAATAACGCTAAGTAGTGTTTTATGAGCATATTGGCTACTATCTAATTTATAAGGTCGAAACCAAATGTACGAATTCCAAGCCCTTTTAACAGATAATGGGCAATTTCTTCATACAAACGGGTTTATTTACTTTATAACGGGATAAATTGCAATATGGTGTGAGCGCAACATATAAGCACTTAAATGATCTTTACCAGCCTGCTGAAAACTGATTAATTTTGATGATTCTTTGGGCATATGGCAATCGATGCAATTGCTGGTGAGTGATCCTTTTGCAAGGGTAGCCTGGCTATGCCGGGTTGTTTGATGGCAGTTGATGCAACGTTGAGAATAAATGGCCAAATTGCCTTTAATATTTTCGTGTGTGCTGTGGCACGATTGGCAGGTCATGGTTTCACTTTTCTGATAACAGTTACTCCCCTTTAACATGGCACTCTGGTTACCATGTACATCGATACCGCCACCACCAAATCCAACAAAATCCTGCGAATAATAGGCATCCAGGTCATCACCAGGTTTAAAAACAAATACCGATCGTTGTGCTACCAAAGTATTGCCTGAATGGCATACTCCGCAAACATCCATTTTTTGCTTGCGGGAAAGTGTTTTAAAAATGCTGATGAATTTTGCCGTCTTTTCTTCCGGGTTTTCCATATGAAATACCACATGTTGTTTACCCGGGCCGTGGCAACGCTCACAATCTATTCCATAAATTACAGATCCTTTTTCCATTTGTTCTTCTTTGGAAAAAGCAGATTCCTGCTTGATTTTTACATCTACATAAGAGGCATGGCACTCCAAACAGCGGCTTGTAATTGCCCTATCGTAGTAAAATGTATTTTTAGGAAAGCCCGGACTAATGGCCCAGTTCTGGATAGCAGAGAAATAAGATAAAGGTAATTCGTATAACTTATTCCCAATCCAATAACCATAGGTATACGCTTTTTCGCCAGATCCGAATTGAATATCAAATTTTTGGGCACGTACTGCTTTGTTATTCTGATAAGCTACCTGAAAAATGCCACTATCTCTTTTCTCTATAACTACTTTTTGATGTTCATCAAATAAAAAGCGGTTAGAATCGGGTGAAAAAATTTTCAATAAGGCAGCATCAACAACGGGTTTAGATGTTAAACCATGTGCATTATGCGCAAAAGACTGCGCTAAATCTTTATGGCATTTTACGCATGTAGCTGCTCCGGCATAGGCTTCGCCCCTAATATCAGGTGGTAATTTATCAGCAGCATTCATACATCGCGAAAGGATTAGGATTACAACAGCAAGAGCCCCTAAAATAAACAGGATACGTTTCGCGCCTTTCACTAGATGTGCTTTATTACTTTATAAACTGAATATAACTAAAATTATAGCCTCCAACCTCTGCCAGCACCTTTATTTTTTGCTTTCCTGCTTTTAAGGCGATATTTTTAAGTTCAAAAGTTGCAAACTTCTTACTATCGCCGGTATTTGGTACAGCAATATCTTTCGCTATAGTATTGCCATCAATTGCAATGGTTAATTTGCCTGCAGCATGATCTGCTGCTGTATTAATTTTAAGTGTGTAAGTTCCTTTTTGTGCAACATTTACCGTGTATTGTAACCACTCTCCTTTTTCGATATGGTTTACATAATACTTTTCGTACTGTGCTGAATCTTTTGCAATATCTACCCCATCATTACGGTAACTGCGGCCACGGTTTCCGGCAGTACGTTTCCCTGTTGAAGTATGGTAATCGGCAGTATCGGTGTCAGAATAAGCAAAACCATTTCTACCAAGATCGTAATCTACCGCATAAACAATGCTTTTATTTTTAATTAAATTGGCTTTAAAAGGTTTGGTTCCGTTACTAAAAGGCTGGCGGATCATCGCATCAATTACATCATGGTGGATGATTGTATTCTCTAAACGCGAATAAATAGCAAGTTCCATTAAGCCACTGTACACATTGCTATCTTTAGGTTTGTTGCCTCCATTATTTAGGTATTTCACCAATGCATCATAATTGGGGTTCGATTTAATCTCCATTGGGTTATTGCTGCCGATCTTTTTTAATGGCCACCAAGACCAGCCAATGTTATTTTTTTCTAAAAGGCTAATGGCATCAGTAAACCAAACGTTAGAATTTTCGCCTGTTTCGCCCAGCCAAACCGGAACATTTTGCTCATCTCTGGCTTTGATAATATGTGCAATGGAAGCCTGATCGTTATAATTCCAATACTTGTGGAAACTTAAAACCATATTTTTATCCCAAAGCGGGAAAACACCATTATAATTATTGCCCCAGCCATTTCCTTCTATAATAATGATGTGCTTTTGATCAACCTCGCGAATGGCTTTGGTAATTTCAACCATCAGTTTCCGCAATGGTGCATTTACTTTTTCTTTCGTGCCATTTTTATCTTCTTCAGGGTTTGAGAAACCATAATTGGGTTCGTTCAGAATGTCGTATGCGCCAATGTAACGTTCATTTTTATACCGTTCGGCCAGTTTTTTCCATAAGGCAATCGTTTTTTGCTGATTGGCTTCACTATCCCATAAATACGGTTTTGAAGGATCGCGGTCTGCAATATTTAAATCGTTCCCTTGTCCGCCAGGTGCGGCATGCAGATCCAAAATGAGGTACATTTTATTCGCCTTACACCAGGCCAACAAGCTATCGGTTAAGGCAAAACCTTTATCGAGCCAGGTATTTTTGCCTGCAACAGGTTCTTTGTCAGCCGGTAATGTATATAAATTATAGTGCATGGGCAATCGGATGGAATTAAATCCCCAGCGTTTTATCGAATCTACATCAATTTTGCGCATGTGGTTAGCTAGCCAGGCATCGTAAAACTCCTGCGTTTGCTTAGGCCCCATTAGTTCTTCTATCCTTTCGCGGATTCGGTATTGCTGCGCCTCTTTGTTAATTTTGAGCATATAACCTTCTTGCAACATCCAACCGCCTAAACCAAAACCACGGAGCAAAACATTCTCTCCTTTTTCATTGACTATTTTTTTGCCATCGGCCTTTAAAAACCCCTGACAAAACCCTGTAAACGAAATGGCGCTGAGCAGAAAAGTATATATTATTGATTTTATAAAAGACATAAAATTTAGGTTAGGTTTTAGATAATTACCACACATAGGTTGCTATAGCTCCTTTATCAAGTGCTGCCACAATGGTTTTGCCCTTAAAGCCGATATTAAACAATGCCACGTTTTTACCACTATTGGCTACAATTAAAACGTGTTTTCCATCAGGTGTTTTAAAGGCAACATTTGGTAAATCGCTTAAATCGTTAGTGGCAATACGAACAGCACCCGGCCGCACAAATTTAGATGCATGTGCAATGGAATAATAAGCCAGGTTTCTACTGTATGCATCTTTATTAATGGTTACCGCACCCTGGCACATGGAGCAGCCTCCTCTATCGGTGTAGGGTTTATTTTCGGGGTCGGCAGCCAGATTCCATTCCAATACATTTTTACTCCAGTTACGGGTAGCACCAATAATTAAACGCTTAACGGGGTTCACAATTTTAATGTCTGTAGCATCTGGCTGTTCAACCACCATTTGTTCTGAAAAGTAAATGTTTTTATCAGGATGGGCATTGTGTACATCGGTTAAAGCTTCAATTTTTCCTCCATACAAATGAAACGCAGAACCATCGATATACTTTTTGGCTTCAGGATCATCTAAAATCGTAATCGGGTAATCGGGCCGGTCGGCATTATGATCGTATACCAGAATTTTGGTTTTAATATTTGCTTTTGCAAATGCCGGACCGAGAAATTTCTTTACAAAAAGTGCCTGATCTGGTGCAACCATTAACAAGCTTGGGTTATTGCCAGGGTGTAAAGGTTCGTTTTGAACGGTTATTGCATCGATAGGAATGTCCTCTTTTTGCATTTCCTGTACATAACGGACAAAATATTTAGCGTAAGCATCATAATAAGCTGGCTTTAACATGCCTCCACGGGCATCATAAGCGGTTTTCATCCATAAGGGGGGAGACCATGGTGAACCCATAATTTTCAATTTTGGGTTTATCGCCAGGATTTCCTTCATTACCGGAATTACATCCACTTTATCGGGGCCGAGGTCGAATTTGGCCTGTGTTAAATCAGTTTGTCCTTCGGGAAGATCGTTGTAAGAAAATACTTTTTCATTTAAATCTGATGCGCCAATACTCAACCGGATATAACTCACGCCGATGTTGTTCCCATCTACAGCAAAAAGTTCTTTCAATAATGCAGCTCTTGCCGGTGCCGACATTTTAATAATATGCTGTGCACTGCCTCCGGTTAAAGCGTAACCAAAGCCATCAATGGTTTGATAAGTTTCCTTTTCATTAATTAAAATAGTTGGGTTATCATTTTTAACGGTTTTAAAACTTAAGCCTGCTGCCTGTTTGGCAAATAGTACAGATCGATCTGCCTTGGTGAGCCAAACCTCTGCCTGGCTCTGGGCAACAGCACAAAGGGAAGAGCAGGTGAAAATAAAAGCAATAAATAGGTGTAGCGGTTTGGAATGAAGCATAGGTAAACTAATGATCAGATTAAAAAAACAGGAAGAAAGACGCTGCTTCCTTCCTGTTAACAATTAAACTTAAGCGTATGTAATAGATGAGCAACTATTTTGTTCCGCCATATTCTTTGTTCTGCTCTATTTTAGTATTGGCAAGTTCGGACTGCGGAATCGGGAAAATTTCATTTCTACCTGCTTTAAAGCCTTTATAAGCCAGTACGGTTGCTGCTTTGCCCCAACGTACCAAATCAAGGAAACGATGGCCTTCACCGGCAAGTTCGAGCCTTCTTTCTTTCATAATATTATCAAGCGTTACTGCAATCGGACTTAGCCCCACACGTGCACGCACTGCATTAAATAACTGGTAAGCACGGCTACCCGCACCCACCGGAGCACCGCTAGCCAATAATGCCTCTGCCTCTAAAAGATAGGTATCAGCTAAACGGATTTCGTAAGAATCCTGAGGGAAATTCAGTTCTGTTTGACCAGTTGGTGCTTTATCGGAAACCCTTCCAATGGTTTTTTCCAGAAAGTATCCTGTATTTTGATATCCCTTTTCATAAGTAGCAATTCCGTTCTTTTCTAAGCTGTCTAAATTGGCAACAGTTGCTTTATTACGTGGATCGAAATGAATAAAATCAAAGAATTCTTTGGTGAATAACAAAAAGCTGTAACCAGAATAATAATCAGGAGCACCCGCCCCAGGTTTATAACCACGCGGACCAACAATAATGTTTAACAGATTCCCTTCTGATGCACCGGCATCGCCCCATCCGCCATTAGAGGAGTTTGCATGTACAATTTCTAAAATCGATTCTGAGTTGAACTTATTTGCCACTTTAAACAAATCTCCGAAATTAGGTAAAAGCTTATAACCGTAAACTGCATTCATTTGACCTGGTGTGGTACCATTCACAATAGCAAACTGCTCTGCTGCCTGGGCATTTTTTCCTTGTTGCAAATAAACTTTCCCTAACATAGCTTGTGCAGCCCCTTTTGTAATACGGCCGCCATCTGTTTTGGCTACTATAGTATTGGGTAAGTTAGGAATAGCCTCGGTTAAATCTTTTTCAATTAATGCATATACATCTGTTGCAGGCACCTGAAGAACGTTGTAAATATCTTTAGGATCAACTGCAGAAGTTAGTAAAGGTATATTTTTGAAAAAGCGTACTAAATCAAAATAAAAGATAGCCCGTAAGGTTTTTGCTTCTGCTATATAACTATTTTTGGTTGTAACATCCATGCTGATGTTACCCACCTTTGATAGAAAAATATTTGCCCTAAAAATACCGGCATAGCCTTTATTCCATAAATAGCCTTGTGGCCCGGTTGTAGAATTTAAGGTGAAGTTATTAACCACCTGAAGATCGTTAATATCTGAAGGACCACCACCACCAGCAATCTGATCATCTGATGCGGCATCCATGATGGCAACCTTATCATACAAACCACCAGCTTGAGCTCCGAACCTATCATAAATAGAAATCAATGCTGCTTTCGCTTCAGCAGGGGTTTTATAATAGTTATCTAAAAGTATACGTTCTTGTGGATTGATTTCTAAATATTTTTTACAACCAGCGAACAACTGAAACCCTGCCAGGATTACGATTGCATATGTTATTTTTCTTTTCATTATAATTTAATTAAAAATTAGCATTAACACCAAATACGAATGATCTTGCTTGTGGGTATAAACCTCTATCAATACTAAAAGCATTACCACTATTGTTAGATCCCAATTCCGGATCATAACCACTATATTTTGTAGCCGTAAATAAATTTTCGGATAAAACATATACCCTGAATTTTTGAAGACCAATTTTACCTACGATATTTTTAGGCAGGGTGTAACCGATTTGAAAGGTTCTTAACCTGAAATAATCGCCCTTTTCTAAATACAGGGAAGAAAATTTTGTAAGGTTTTTATTTGGGTCTTTATCAGTTATTCTTGGTTGCGTGGTTGATGGGTTGGATGGTGTCCAACGGTCTAACCTGCTGGTTTGATAATTGGCATTCGGTATATCCAAGCGTCTTAAGCCCTGAAAAATCATATTACCTGCAACTCCACTACCAAAGGCCGTTAGATCCCAGCTTTTATAAGATAAATTCAGTGTAATGCCGTAAGTAAATTTTGGCAAGCCGTTACCGATAAAATCCCTGTCGTTAACATCAATTACCTCATCATTATTTAGGTTGGCGAACTTAACATCGCCGGGTTTTGCCAATGGCTGAAGAATTGTTCCGTTTGGACCTTTGTAAGCATTAATTTCATCCTGGGTTTGAAATATACCCTGGTTGATATAACCATAAAACTCGTTATACGAATGCCCGATCTGCGTACGTGTAATATTGCCTAAAGTTTGGAAAGTGGCCTGACTGTCGTCTATAAAGTTAACACCCGGACTTAATTTATCGATCCTGTTTTTCAAGAACGATCCATTTCCGCTGATACCGAAATTAACCTCACCAATTTTTTTGCGATAGCTAAGTTCAAACTCGAAGCCAGAGTTAGACATATCTGCAATATTTGCTGCCGGACTACCGCTACCAATGTACCCAGGTACTGGCGGGTTCTGTAAAATACCTACAGTTTTCTTTTTATACCAATCTAAAACCAAACTTACGTTCTGAAATAAGGTTGCATCGATACCAATGTTGGTTTGCCTGGTTTCTTCCCATTTTAAATCAGGGTTTGCAGATGCCGCAGGGCTGTAGCCTATATTTACTGTATTTTCGTTGCCGAAAGTATAGTTTCTGCCACTGGCTACAAGAGGTACGTATGCAAAATCGCCAATACCATCATTACCTGTTACACCATAACTTCCGCGAATTTTCAAGAAATTAACAATGTTATTTTGTGGAAAAAAGTCTTCTTTTGTTGGTACCCAACCTATTTGGCCAGATGGGAAATAACCATATTTATTATTCGCACCAAAACGCGAAGATCCATCCCGTCTGATTAAAGCTGAGAATAAATATTTCTCTTTATAATCATAAGTTAAACGAGAAAATAAAGAGAACACTTTATGGTCGGTACCTTCACTGCCATCAGAAGTTCTATTTGCAGCAACAGGCTTGAACCTCATCGAAGCTGAGTAGAAATCCTGCGCCGGCACATCGTAAAATGTGGTACTTACACTACGGCTAAAACCATCACTGTAAGATCCCTGGCCTAATAACAAACTTAAATTATGGTTACCCAATGCACGTGTATAAGAAACGGTGTTTTCTAAGTTATAGGTAATTACATAATTGATATTTCTGGCAAACTGGGTTCTATTATTGGAAGTAGATGAGTTTAAATAATAAATTGGATTAAAACCATCGCCACCGTAAAATGCCAGTTTAGATCCTAAGGTAGAACGGAAGCGTAAGCCTTTAATTGGTTCTGCTTCTAAAAATGCGTTACCAACAATATTATGGTCCCAGTCATAATTGCCAATTCTCCTTCTGATATCGCCTAATGGATTTGTGATTTCTTGCGCTACCCTTGTAGAAATGCCATAAGGGTTTCCATTCGGATCTCTAAATACCGGTAATGGATAACTGTTATACGTAGCTGCAGCTGTTGGATCGGTAATAATTGCGGGTGTAATGGGATCTAAATTTATAGCCGAACTTAATGGCCCTCCAAATTCACTGTTGGTATTTCCTATACCGTTGGTAATTGCGTGGCTATAGCCTAAATTTTCGCCAATAGTTAACCATTTATACAACTTATGCTGAGAATTAATCCGAATGTTTGCCCTGTTATATTTAGAAATTTCAGTAGCAACAATACCATCAACCTTAAAATAACCGAACGATAAATAAAAAGTCGATTTATCATTACCTCCATTTATAGAAACTTCATGGTTTTGACGGGCTGCACTGTTATTGAAAACGTAAGATTGCCAGTCGGTTCCTTCGCCTAAAGCGGCAGGGTTAGCATATGGCAGGGTAAACACTACACCAGGGCCAGGGACAAAATCGTTTGTATATGCCTCATTTCTGAGTGTGGCATACTCTGTAGCATTTAGTAAATCTAATTTCTTAGCCGCTTTTGCTTCTCCATAATATCCATTGTAGCTTAAACTTATTTTACCATTTTTACCTTTCTTAGTGGTTACAATGATAACGCCTGATGCCGCACGTGCACCATAAATTGCTGCCGATGCAGCATCTTTTAGCACCTCGATAGATTCAATATCCGACTGATTAAGATATCCAATCCCACCATTATCAACCACAACACCATCAATTACCCATAAAGGATCATTTTTGCCGCCAAAAGAGGTAAAGCCCCTTATACGCACAGTTGATGCCGAACCTGGCTGGCCTGATTGTGCAGCAACAGTTAACCCTGAAGTTCTACCTTGCAAAGCTTGTTCTAAGCGCGTAGTGGTGGGTTGGTTTTCCAAATCGGCAGCTTTAACACTGGAGATTGCACCAGTTACCACACTTTTCTTTTGTGTGCCGTAACCTACAACAACAACCTCTGTTAAATCTTTTGAACTGGGGGCAAGGGTAATATTTAATTTTCCTCCTGCCGGTACAGTTACAGTTTGGGTAGCCATACCTATTAAGCTAACGGTTAATTTACCACCTACTGGTGCCTGAATGCTAAAATTACCACTGGCATCTGTAGAGGCTGCTTTGCTTGTACCATCAAGCTTAACTGTGGCCCCAGGTAATGGGCTGCCATTTTGTTCTGTTACTTTTCCTGTAACGGGAATATCTTGCGCCAGTAAAGCCGCCGGAAATGCCAAGATACAGTAAATGAAGAATACGAATGTAAATCTTCCTCTCATAGAAATTAGTTTTAAGTTAATATTTGGTTAGTTAGTGATCGCGGCTTGGGTGGCCGTGTTTCATAAATCAAATCTATGGTGGCGCGTAATAATTGCAGCATTTGCTGCTACTACACGAACCATACAGAAGCCCTCAATTAACTCAAAATAAAGAAAAACAGACCTACATAAGCCCTACAACGAGAATCAAAATCACTGGAAATCAGTTAATTAATATATACAGGCAGAAAATGTTTCAATTGTAACAAAAACATCGATTTAAGGCGTTTTTTGACGCGCAATATCAATCAGAAACTCATATAAATTGGTTTCGGGTTTAAGTTGGAGTTTCTTTCTTAACCGATATCGGCCAACTTCGATGGCTTTAATGGTAACATTCATCAATTGCGCCATTTCTTTCGAAGATAAATTCATGGATAAATAGGCACAAAACTTTAAATCGTTCTGACTTAAATCAGGGTAAAGATCTTTTAACTTGTTAAAAAATTCGGTGTTTACATGGTTAAAGTGCACACTCAAATGATCCAGTTCCTGATCCTTTTTTTCTACATCTCTAATCAGCCTGATCAAATGCCTGAAACTTGGTGAACTTTCATTAATATCGTGGTTTTTAATTACCGCAGATATAACCTCTTTTATCTTCGCAAGCACTTTACCCCGTTGCACCAAATGCATCGTCATGGTAGAAAGTTCTTTGTTTTTATAATTTACATCGGCTTCTAACTTTTCGTTCTGCAGCCTTACAATTTCCTTTTCGTTCCTATCCAGTTCCAGCTGGTGGAGGTAGCTCATGCGGTCTTGCTCTTTAATGTGTTTCCGTTTTTGCCACTTAATTAACAGTCTGATGAGCAGCACAATTAAAATCAGGTAAAAAATCTTCATCCAAATGGTATTGTACCAGGCCGGTAATACTACAAAAGTATAGGCCACTACCGCCGATTCGTTGCCAACATCCGTTCGTGCTTTAATGTTAAAAGTATATTTGCCGGCGGGTAAATTGGTGTAATCTTTTTCGCTTTTTATGCCCCATGCAGACCACTCGCTATCGAAGCCCACCAGCTGATAGCTAAATTTTGTATTCTTATCGTGCTCAAAAAGTGTAGAAGCATATTCGAAATGAATGGAGTTTAAGCTGTTAACGTATTCTGGTATCTCCTTTTGATCTTGTTTATCAGAAATTATTCCTTTACTTACAAAGTAGCCGCCAAATACCAAACTATCTTTATTGCCAAGCAGTTTAATTTGGCCGAGTGTTACAACAGGTTTAATAATATTTTTGATGTATTTATCATAATTAATGTGGTAAGCACCTTTATTGGCCCCTATGAAAATGTTTTTGCTATCGAGCGCATAAATAGATTCAAAACCGCCTACAACTTTGCCATCCAGTTCGGGCAAATAATATACAGTAAAGGGGTTTGATCCGGATGGATGTTTAAAATCGATTACCCCTACCTTTTTATTGCTTACAAACCACACATTGCCATCGCCATCTTCTTTCATATATTGAACCGATATATGGTTTATGGCGTTGGCAAGCAATTTAAAACGCACAAATTTCTGTGCACTTTCATCATATTCATATACTCCATCGGCTGTTGCAATAACTACCCTGTTTTTGATATGGAAAACATAATTATAGAGCTTTGATGGTAAGCCGTTTTTTTCGGTATATAACGTGGTATGGAGCACATGCTGATGATCGGGTTGCAATTCTATTTTATATACACCATGATAGGGGTGTGATGCCCAAATGCGATCTGGATTGTTATTATCAGCCACAATAAAGCGTAAAGTTTCGGCAATGCCGCCAATTTTGCCTGCATTGCTAAAACGGGAGTTGTTGTAAACAATTTTTTGTAACCCTGCATAAGTTCCGGCAATAAGCTCTTTACTGGGGTAAATATTATCAGGTGTTTGGTACATCCAAGTACCGATTAAGCTATAAATTGGCCTGGCTACATTATCTTCAACCAGTAGCGTACCATCTTCATGGGCCATTAACAGCTGGCTGTTAATCTCATCAAGGCCCCAAACCTGGCCTTTGGTGTTGTTTACTTCTTCAAAACTGGCAGGCGAATAGCTCAAATCCTGTTCTTGGGCACTAACCTTGGTTCGGTACAGGCCATTTGATGTACCGATGTAAACAGATTGCTTAAATTTTCTGAAAGCATAACTGGTAATCTGTTTATTGCGGTCGGGAAAAATATTTTTAACAGCACTGTTAATGGCTACATAGGCTATGCCATCATCAAGCGCAAGCCACATATTTTTATCACGATCAATTAAAATTCCCCTAACATTGTTGTTCTGCAAACCTTCCCTGTAATTGTATTTTTGAACGAGTTCACCTTTCCTGTTCATAATATATACCCCACCAGATGTGGTGGCAACGCCATACAGATTGGCACTGATCTGATTGGCAAAATAAATCCTGTTATTTAAAAAAACCTGATCCAGATTTGTTTTAAAGGGTATCAACTGGTGATTAACTACTAAAAAGAACCCCTTTTTCAATACAGAAATCAATAATGTATCGCCAGCATATGGCAACACAGCTGTAATAGATGAGCGGTTTAAAATACTGTCGCTACAAAAGGGTTTCCACATTTCGTGCTCGTAAAGCAGTAAACCCGAATCAGAAGATTGCGAAAATATTTTGTTGTTAGCCATTCCCATAAACAGCCAGGTAGTATTGGTTTTATAACTTTTTATTACACCATCTTTATAATGTAAAATGGCATGTATCGATCTGAAGAATACCTCGTTGTGTATAATGGAAACACCCCAGATATCGGCCAGTTTTCGCATATTTTCTGGCAGCAGGTTTAATAAAGAAGTATATTTTAATACACCCTGTGCATTTGGGTAAAAGTAGCCAAACTCATCCTGCCCGCCTACATAAATGCGGTTTTTAGAATCGATACCTACTGAGCGTACCGAGGTATAATTGGGCAACCTAAAGAGGTTCCAATACCGGCCGTTAAAAGTGAGCAAACCCTCGTTATTGCCAAAATAAAGTATCCCATTTTTATCCTGCTCTACATCCCAATTCTGTATGCCAGCGTTATACTGTTCGTTGTTGTAATTTACAATTTGCGGAATACCCAATAAATCCTGGGCATGCACATTACAGAATATTAGTAAAAATATGATCGCAAGTAGAAGTTTATTCATCTGGTTAGGGAAGGATGATTTTGAACGCAATAATAAATATATAATTTTAATTCTGATTAATGTTGCTTACATCCGATCATATCGATTTAATGGATCATCTTTTCAGCATATCAGTTATATAATGAACATTATATTTTGCTTTGTTGTACTAATAAGAATTGAAAAGATATGTATATAAGTAAATTGATTATTACAGCTTAGATGGTGAGGATTAACTGGTTAGTTTTTGGGAGCGGAATGTCAGTAGTAATAGGTTTGGTCCTGTCCCGCTTTTACTGCAAGTCCTCACTCGTGCTTCGCTCCGGGCTTTCCGTGCAATCGGGGCTAATTAACATTGGGCAGTGCAAGTAGAAAACTGATGCTTATTGCGCCTGAGCAGAGGTGTTTTTATAATTGTTATATGGTTAAGCCTGACCAGCTGGTAGACTTGTTAGTAAATTGATTATTACAGCTTAAGTGGTGAAGATTAACTGGTTAGTTTTTGGGAGCATGATGTCAGTAGTGATGGGTTTGTTCCTGTCCCGCTTTTACTGCAAGTCCTCAATCGTGCCTCGCTCCGGGCTTTCCGTGCAATCGGGGCTAATTAACATTAGGCAGTGCAGTAAAACCTGGTTTTTAATAGGCCTGAGCCAATATGTTTCATCTTCAAAAATTCTTTTCATCACCTAAGCACTATAAATAACACGGCAAGAAAATGTTATTTTAATAAATGTGGCTCAACGGCTTTTCGCCAGATGGCATAGCCTGTAGCGTTCATGTGCAACATATCCCCTACAAATAGCTCTGGCCTGAGTTTGCCATCTTTAGTCAGCATCGGCTTATATACATCAACAAATTTCGTATTGGCTTCAGTTGATAAATACTTTTTAATCAATGCATTCGAGGTTACTGCTTTATCTTTAAACTTCTCTCTGCTCGGACTAGGCTTAATCGATATATAAACAATCGGTACCGTTGGCAATTTTGCCCTAATGCCCTGGTACAAACGGATGGTTCTGTTTAAAACCGTATCAGGTGTTACTTTATCATTTACCAAATCGTTCTCACCCACATAAAGTACGATCTGTTTAGGTTGGTATGGAAAAACTATATCGTTTAAATAGAAAGTAATATCATTTATTACAGCACCACCAATACCGCGGTTTAAGGCATTGTATTTAGCAAAAACCTGTGTACAATCATCCCATTTGCGAATTGATGAACTGCCTACAAACAATACGGGGTTTACCGGCGCCTTATACATCTGATCGTACTTTTTAATGGTTTGCACATCATCCCAAAAATTGGGTTTCGTTTGGGCAAATGCAGTAAGGGTTATTAATGAGAGCAGAAACAGGGTAACAAATATTTTTTTCATACTATGTAGGGATGTATTATAATGGGCACAATATACCAATATCCTCATTTCTATAAACCAATCAATCAAATTTATTACGGCGGATAAAGCAAGTATGGATTACTTTGCATTCTTAAAGGAATTATTTTCGCATTGCAAATGCGTACCTCTAAAATCCTCGTTACAAACGAGGACTATTTAAGGCTTTTAACCAACAGATTTACACAGAAAACAGTTTTTGCCACCGAAACACAGAAAGCACGGAGAATTCATGGATGATCATACTACATCGTCCTCGTTTGTAACGAGTATGTGCGAGTAAAGCGATTTTATCGCACTTAAATGAATTATTTTCGCATTGCAAATGCGTACTTCTAAAATCCTCGTTACAAACGAGGACTATTTAAGTATTCATTTCCTTAAAATCATACCTCTCATATTGATTTTAAGGAAATAAATTACTCCTCAAACTGATACTTGTTAACGAAAATTAAACCCAACTATCCCCTAAAACAAGCACTATACTTACTAAAATCAAATGATAACGATGCAATGTGCGCCAGCTTCTGCTTGGTAGAGTGATCATCATGATCGGGAACCACAACATCAGCATCACTTTGCAAACCAACTCCATCGCTTAGGTTATTCATAATCCGCTTAACCAATAATGGGTCGGCTTGTTCAGGTTTATGGTTTATAGAAAGATATATTGAAGTGATAATTGCATTAATTTGGTAAATGGTTGATTGTATGCCGTACAGACCGTTAAAATCAATATGTTTCCGCATCGGTTCCTGACTGGCCGATTCTATAGCCTCACTTAAGGCCGATAAACTGAGGTTGGCATTTTTGCGCGCCATCCGCGATATGTTTTCGCCCAGGTTTTCTTTACTTTCTATCGCTACCTGCAAATAATTTAGCGTATCTGTAGTAGCCCTGCTTATTTTTGCTTTTAACTGGCGGCTATCCCATATGGGAAAAAGATAGGTAGCAAAAATTGCAATCACACACCCCCAAACGGTAAACATAATCCTATCGTGCACAATATGATCGAAATGCCCCTGGTAACTGCCCAGCGTTAAAATAACCGCGGGGGTAATAAACAGCACGCTTATGGTATAATTTAGACGGTTAAAAGCATAAAAACCGAGCAGAAAAATCACTGAAAAAGAGAGCAACACTGCAGGGCTCTTTATAAAATATACAATTACCAGCCCGATAACCACGCCACCTAAACTGCCCTTTAAACGTTGCAGGTTCCGTTTCCAGGTGATTGAGAATTTAGGGCGCGCCACAATTACCAGGGTAAGAAAAAGCCAGTAACTGTACTTACTCGGCTCTAACTGCCATATTAATAGGAAACCAAACAGAAAACAGATGGCCAAACGCAACGAAAACCTAAAAATGGGCGATTTTAAGGTTAGGTGTTCCTTTATCGTAAAACGATCGCCGGTAATAAATAACGGATAGGAAATACCGCCACTTAACTCTTGCAGGTGTTGGGCCGCTGTATGCTCATTGCCTCTTATCATTTCGATAATACGCACAATATCGTTCATGTTCGAAACCACTTTTAACACCATTTTACGTTGGGTTTCATTCAGCTGCTCCATTTGCTGCAACAATAACAGTCGTTTTTGGTAATATGATATATTGGTTGCTACCTCGCCCTTGTAAGCTTTAGCCGAGCGTACATGCCTGCCCAAATGTTCTAGCTCTTGTGCCAAAAGTTTTATCAGTGCGGCAATCAGTTTTAAACTTGGGCCTGTTGCCAGGGTATTCCTCACTAAAACATAATCGTAATGTACGGCATTTAGCTGCTCGTATAAATCGATCAATAACCTGGCCCGCTCCAGCAGCAACCGCCCTTTGGGGTTGTTGGGGTTCATGGCGTACTTATCAGTAAGCAGCAAATTGCGGATCAATTCATGTTTCTGGTTTACTTTTATATGCAGTTTTATAGCTTCTTTCTGTTGCAGATCGAGCGGTATATCTACATCGTAATTTTTCGCCTTTGCATTTAAAAACTGGGCACTGCTCATCAAACATTCAAAAATAGCATGGTGAAGCGAGCGGTAAGGCCGCAGCAAAATCTGGATTAAACTGATTACATAATACCAAATACCACCAATTAGCATATAACTGCTAAAATAGAGCGGCCTGGCCGGGTGCAGCCCCATTACAAAGGTGCAAACAATGAGCGCCATGGTGCCAATGAGCGAAAGTTTTTGCCCGTACACGGCAAACATCGAAAAGCTGAAAGCTGCAATTACAACAACTATTGCGGTAAGGTAGAAGTGGGCTAAAACCATCGAAACCACCAGCGTAGTGGCAAAAAATACGATGATACTGGAGAGGGCTGTTTTTAATTTATTCAGGCGGTTATCGGGCAAATCGGTTAAACTGATTAGCAGCGCACCCACCCCTATACCTTTAGCGGCCTCGGGGTTGCCAAGGTAAAAGAATAATATAATGGGCAATACCACGGTAATGGTGGTACGCAGTGCATCAGAAAAATACTCGCCTAAAAAGAAATACGAAATGGCAGAGCCGATGCTGTTTTTGCCCATGAACAATATTGATGAATAAACCTCAGTTAGAAAGCCGCAAATGTACAGCATTATAATGAATGCATACAGCACAATCGTAAAACCGATCAGGCAACATTTAAAACATTAAAACAATTCGGATTAAAAATGATTGTATTTATACACCAATACCATTTTATATGAAAACGAAATTAATCATTTTAGTAACTGCATTTGGTTTAAGCTTGGCAGCTTGTACTGGTAAAAAAGCCGATCAGGAGAATGCAGACAGCATGAGTAAATATACTGATACCACTAAAGCTGTTGATAGTGCAAGTACGGATGCAATTACAGATTCGACCACGAATGCTCCTGCTGACGCAAAAAACTAAAGAAAATAACAAACAACTAGCGCTCATGCTGAAAAGTATGGGCGTTTTTTTATGGAGTGACCCCTCAGGGGTTCGAACCCTGGACCCACAGATTAAGAGTCTGTTGCTCTACCAACTGAGCTAAGAAGTCTGGTTAATTAAATACAGGTAAAAAAGGGATTAGTAATTATATTTTGCGTTGCAGAAGTTACAGATTACCAGCTATTATAATCAGTTTCCGCTATCACCGCTAAGTCAAGTGGATTATACGCAGTTCATTAACAATCAATTTGCAGCCTCGGATGTGATTAAAAAAAACAAGCTATATACCAAAGTAGAGGTGAGCACGATTGTAGAAAAGGATGGCACTGTTTCTAAATACGCAGTAAAAGGAACAGGCACCGAGGCCATGAAAAACGAAATAGTAAGAATCCTTAAACTCTTGCCAAAAAACACCCTCGGTACTAGAGATGGGCAAGCGGCCAGGTTTCGGCTACACCTTCTTTTGAGTTTAAATATGAATAAAGGTTGCGCCAGCACTTCAGCATTAGGATTCCCGCATGCGCGAGAATGACGACCGCCACTTTGCTTTTTCGCCCATTACTTCGAATCTTCTAATGCAGATTATGTTGGTACACGCAGATTTTAGCGTTCGTCAGTCTGTGCGGAGTTGATAACCCACCCAACTTTGTGTTCTTCGCGACTTCTCTTGTGCTCTTTGTGGTTAAAAAAACTACGCATTTCAAAGATCTCTCCATTCCGCTGCGCTCCAGTCGAGATGACGATTTTTTTTCGGGTGAAATAATGGTCGTAATCGATAACCCACCCAGCTTTGTGTTATTCGCGCCTTCTCTTTGTGCTCTTTGTGGTTAAAAAAACTATGCATTCAAAAGATCTCTCCATTCCGCTGCGCTCCAGTCGAGATGACGATTTTTTTTCGAGTGCTAATAATGGTAGTGGTTGATAATCCACCCAGCTTTGTGTTCTTCTCGCCTTCTCTTTGTGTTCTTTGTGGTTAAAAAAACTACGCATTTAAAAGATCTCTCCATTCCGCTGCTCTCCAGTCTAGATGACGATTTTTTTTTGGGTGCAAATAATGGTGGTAATCGATAACCCACCCAGCTTTGTGTTCTTCGCGCCTTCTCTTTGTGCTCTTTGTGGTTAAAAAACCTGAGCTTTATTCAAACTATCCCTTTTGCAACTTACCTACATATTGGTAAGTATTAACCAACACCCCTGTTGATGTAGTTTTACAGCTTATAAACTCCAGTTGGCGGCCATCGGCTGTATCCAGAAAGAAACGTTTGCCTTGGCCAAGCAGTACAGGATATACCATTAGTATCAGCTCATCAACCAAGCCTTCGTTAAGCAGCAAAGCAATCACTGTCGAACTTCCCCATACAATCAGATCAGGTCCTTCGGTTAATTTAAGTTCGCGGATGGAGGCGGCAATGTCTACTCCTAAATCATTAAACGGTCCCCATTCCAGGCTGTTGGGCCTATGGGTGGCCACGTATTTGGTTGCCGTGTTCAGCGCATCGGCCATGGGGCTGTCGCCTGCTTTTGGCCAATATCCCGACCAGCTATCATAAGTTTTGCGGCCCAGCAGCAAATCGATGTGAGTGCCCTGTGCTTCCAATACAGCCGATAAACCATCAGCACATCTGTAAGGTGTTGTCCACCCGCTATATTCGAAACCTTCACCACTTTCATGCTGCATTACGCCATCAAGCGAAACATGTTCCATTATTTTAATCTTTCTCATTGTTATGTTTATATCTTGATGATAAAGTTACAACGGAAGGGCAACGCGTATGAGGGGCAATCATGACAATATAAAGGCGTTTTTATGACTATCCAAATCTGAACATAAGAAGATTATTATTTGATTATTAACTTAAATGGCCTTATATCTCTTATATGGATAATAATCAATCAACATAAAGCGGCTAAATCGCCACTTTGCTTATTCACCCATTACTTCGAATCTTCTCCCGAAGATTATGTTGGTACACGCAGATTTAATGTTCGTCAGTCTGAGCGGAGTTGATAACCCACCCAGCTTTGTGTTCTTTGCGCCTTCTCTTTGTGTTCTTTGTGGTTAAAAAACTATGCATTTAAAAGATCTCTCCATTCCGCTGCGCTCCAGTCGAGATGACGATTATTTTTCGGGTGCAAATAATGATGGTAATCGATAACCCACACAGCTTTGTGTTCTTTGCGCCTTCTCTTTGTGCTCTTTGTGGTTAAAAAACCTGAGCATTTCAAAGATCTCTCCATTCCGCTGCGCTCCAGTCGAGATGACGATTCTTTTTCGGGTGCAAATAATGGTGGTAAACGATAACCCACCCAGCTTTGTGTTCTTCGTGCCTACTCTTTGTGTTCTTTGCGGTTAAAAAAACTGAGCAATTAAAAGATCTCTCCATTCCGCTGCGCTCCAGTCGAGATGACGATTTTGCGTTTACACAGCCTTATTCCGTTAATTTCCGCTTGATTCCTTCTGTTAAGTTTTTCACTTTAATAAAGCCTGCTAAAGAACTGTTCCGTTTATCAAAATCGATTACTAACCAGCCTTTTTTGGCTTTAAGGTTAAACTTATCGCTGCCATTTAAGTTTACAAACAAATCGATATTCTGATCTAACGGAAGTTCGTTGTTCAGGGCACTATCAAGGTATTTCTCCAGCTTACCTGTTTTGCTTTCGTTGTACTTTGCTTCAAATTTAAAGTCGGTATTGTTATCTATCGTACTAATAGATAGGTTTCCTCCACCATTGTGGCATCCGAAACTTAAAACGATAACTAAAATTGCGATACTGTATATTATTTTTTTCATGTTGTTAATTGATTAATTGTTTTTCATCCCCTAGCCCCCCTCAAAGAGCGACAAATTCTTCGCGGGTGGCTCAAACTCCCAGCTCCAAACTCCAAACTCCCACCTCAACACTACCCCCCGGCTCTGCCCTTCATATCATCCGTAGCTGTATTTCTTGATCGTGCTGATTTCACATTCTGATTTCCGAAGTTATAGCTGATGCTGAAATTTGCCCTTCTGCTGGTGTAATGGTTCACTACATTCATGTTAATGTTCTGGTAAACCAGTTTTCCTTCCCAATGGTTGGTGAGCAAAATATCATCCATATTTAATCGCAGTTTAAGTTTTTTATCAATCAGGGTTTTCTGTATTCCGGCATTTAAAGCACCCTGGTAATTGGTTGTTTGCTCTACACCGTTAACCCGTGGCGAGTTAAGCCAGGCGCTAATTTCAAAACTAAAATTTTGAGGCAAGGTAAAAGAGTTAGAAGTATAAAGGTTTACCGCAGCTTTACCCGCGCTATAGGCTGCCCCTTCTATGTTGCCATCAGTGAATTTATTGTAATAAACGCTTACATTGTTCTGCATGTTCCACCATTTGGTAACTTTAACCGGTACATTTATATCGGCCGAATAATTTTGTGAGCGACCAAGGTTCTCGCGGATTACACTGATTACCCTTGTGGCATCATCCTGTTTACTGATCTGCGTAATCATATCTTTAGTATTCGAATAATTTAGCGAGAACGAAAATTCTTTATAGCTGTAGCTAATCTGATAATTATCAGTAAACTGAGGTTTAAGGTAAGGGTTGCCCTGATCAACCGCTAACGGATCCAGATAAAAAACAAATGGATTAAGTTGTTGGTAATTCGGGCGATCTACCCTTCTGCCATAAGAATAACGGATGTTGTTGTTTTCATTAAGTTTTTGGTTAACAAACACCGTTGGGAAGAGTGAAAGGTAATTGCGGTCTACTTCCTTTTGGTCGGTAACCGAAGTACCGTTTGAGTGTGTATGTTCTGCACGCAGGCCAAGCTGTATCTGCCATACTTTCCACTCTTTGGAAAAGCTCCCATAAATGGCGTTGATGTTTTCTTTGTATACAAAATTGTTCGATTTACCCAAATCATTCTGCCATACCCCACCAATCAGCTGCTCCGAAATAAAATCGTTATTGGTAACCACATAACTACTTTTTAAACCCGCCTCCAACTTGGCCGTTTTAGAAAGTGGAAGTGTTAAATCTGTTTTTACAGCATATACACTAATCTCGGCATCGGTATTGTTTCTTAAAGTTGTTTTGTTGGTAGAGCTGCCACCGCTGTTTAAATAATTGGCCAAAAAGTTTTCATCCTTTTTATTGCTGAAGCCCGAATAATCCATATCAAAGGTTAAGCTCTTCCCTTTTTTATCGAAATCGTGTTTAATGTTAAAGTTTGCTGTTAAATTGCCTACCGGAGAGCTCGAATTGGCATCCTGTAATATATAACTGAGATTAGTTGCCCCATTTTGCACTGCATTAATGTTGGTATTGCTAAAATTGGTAAGCTTGTTGTTTACCGTATTGGCATCAAACATCACCCCAAAAACCGTTTTATCCGAAGCATAATAATCAGCACCGAGTTTAACCTGGTAACCAACACCCTTACTTTTGCGGTCGAAATTTTGCGTTAGCGCGCTGGCCAAACCTTCTGATAAAGTGCTTCGTGTTAAATACGTGTTGTTAAATTGAGCCTTCCTTGCCACGGTACCGTTGCCAAAAATATTCCATTTGCCCTGCCTGTGGTTTAAATTCAGGTTTACGCCGGCACGGTACAAATCGCTTGGTGAATCGGGCATAATCCCCTGCCCGCTGTTAACGCTCACAGTACCATTGGTACCGTATGCCTTGTTGCGTTTAAGTTTAATATTGATGATTCCGGCATTTCCGGCGGCATCATATTTGGCCGATGGATTGGTAATCAGTTCTATTGTGGCAATCTGATCGCTACTCATATTGCTTAACAAGGTTGTAATATCAGCACCTGACAGGAAATTGGCTTTCCCATCAATCATTACCATAATACCGCTTTTGTTGTTCAGTTTAATCTGGTCAGTCTGCCGATCTATCTGTACACCCGGTGCTTTCTCTAACACTTCTAAAGCGGTACCACCTGTGGCAATAATGCTGTTCTCTACATTCAGTACGGTTTTATCAATCTGATGTTCGATAAAAGGCTTTTTACCCTGAACGCTTACCTCTTTTAACTGTTTGGTTAAACTTTCTATGCCAATGGCGGGTAAATTTAAGTCTCCGTTAAGTGAAAAATGACCGGTCTTTTTACCTTTAAAACCTACAATCGAAACCGACAATACATACTCACCGTTTTTTAACTGGTCGATTACAAATGCGCCATCAATATTGGTTGATACACTTTTCACCACCGTAGTATCAGGGTAATTTAACACCCTTACAATGGCGAACGATACCGGTATGGTTTTTTCATCGACGATTTTGCCTGTAAGTGTATTTAATTTTTGGGCAAAAGAAGCCCCACATGCCATAAAGCATGCAATTAACGTTAATAATGTTTTCATGGTATCTTTTTTTTAGGTGTACTAGTCAACTCAAGTGAAGCGCCGCGAAATGGAGAGATCTGTATAAATAAATTTCTCGGTTGCGCTGCGCTCCGCTCAGAATGATGGAAATATTATTCGGGCTTTATCCCCAACTCTTCTTTTACTTCCCTTATCCTGTTCGATACAGAATCCTGAAATACGGTATCAGTAGGTTTATCCTTGTGCATAAGCTCCAAATTACTAAGCTCTTGTTCTAACTGTTGCTTTTTAATGGCTTCTTCTTTTAATTGCGCAACACATTTTAAACCATCTTCCGTCATGATCCAAACGGTGAAATCGTTGTGGTCATTTTCTGCGTTTTTGCAGTCCCAGGTCCAATAATTGTTTACGTAACGGTATGAATCTTCTTTTAAAATCAATTTTGTACCCACCGGAACTTCGAGTGTTAACCTTACTTCCTGGTTTCGCCAGATGCTTCCTTTTCGCAATTGAAACCTCGGACTAAAAATCAATTCCGCATCTTTTAAAGTATAGGTGTAACTGATGTTCTGTGCATTTTGCAATGCGCTTTGGAAGGTTTTGCCCTGCGATTCGTATTTCTGCGTTAAACGCGTTACGCTGGTTTCACTTTTTTCAATATTAATGCGGATGTGGTTAGGCGAAACAAACGGACCATCCTCAAAATCGTCTACTACAATCTGGTGGCGGTTATTGGCATCAATATGGTATGCCACACTATCTTCTTTACTAAAGTATTTGCTCTTATCAATGTTGATGGTATAGGCAGGGAAAGATTTAAGATCAACAGTTTGGGTTAACTCTGCGTGCTGTTTAAACTCCGACGATATTTTAGCCGCCTGATAACCCGCTATCGCCACACCAGCCAACCAGATAATCAGCAATGCAAACGACAGTGTTTTATTAATGGCCTGTTTGTTAAATGCAACCCGGATAGAGAATAGTACCAAAGCTAAAACCGGCACAAAACATACTATAAATGCGCCAAATAATATTACGCCCCTGTTGCCTTCATTAATGATGGAGAAAGGGAAGTACTCGTATATACTGGCATCCCAAAAACCCTGAAAAGCAGCTGCACTAATAATCAGTGTTAACAAAAACAGCACACCAAATACCACAATACAACCCGCAATTACTTTAAAAATTACTTTGCCTGTACCCGAAATAAAGCGGCCCAGCCATTCGAAAAACTCGCCGATAAAAATACCAAGACGGGCAAATATCGGTTGTGCATGTTTGTTTACCTCACCCAAACGTTCTTTAACAGCCAGCAGTTCTTCATCGAGGTTTTTTTGGAAGCCTTGCAGGTTTGCCGGCTCACCTTTCATTTCCATCCGCTCAATACGCGATTTTGCTTTTGGCATAATAATCCAAAGCAGCGCATACACCAAAATACCCGATCCACCAAGAAAAACAGTAAGCACGGTAGCCACTCTAATCCACTTCGGATCTGCGTTTACATAATGTGCTATACCCGCACAAACACCTGCAACAACGCGGTCGTCCATATCGCGGTAAAGTTTTTTCTCGGCATATTGCTGCTGGTAAGCATTGCTGATTACGGGTTCTTCCTCACCTGTTTCTGTGGTATCAAAATCCTGTACCTTGCCCATCTGCGCAATTACCGAGTTTACATTGGCCGAATCTACAACCTGTTTTTTCTGCTCTTCCAATTGCTCGGTTAACAGTTCAGCAATACGGTTTTCTATATCCGTTACAATTTCAAGGTCGTCTGCATGGTTGGCAAAATACTGTTTTACTTCGTTCAGGTAGGCCTTTAAAAGTTCGTAAGCACTTTCTTCAATATGAATAATCGTGTTTCCTATATTTATGATGATGGTCTTTTCCATTTCTTTTTTACTAATTATGAATTGGCTCCTTTTTGTGAAATACCTACAGCATAAGCCAGCTCCTGCCAGGTTTGATCTAATTGTGATAAAATTCCCCGACCATCTTCGGTTAAGGTATAATATTTACGCGGTGGGCCTGAGGTAGATTCTACCCAGTTGTAGCTTAACAAACCATTGTTTTTAAGCCTGGTTAATAATGGATATAATGTACCCTCAACCACCAATAGCTTTGCCGCCCTTAATTCGGCAATAATATCCGAAGCATAAATTTCGCCCCGTGAGATGATTGATAAAACACAGTATTCCAGAATTCCTTTCCGCATTTGTGTTTGCGTATTTTCTGCTATCATATAACAAAGATATATGTTTTATATACTACCATGCAATACATAGTACTAAAATAAATTAAAGTAAATATATAAATCGCTGATAATAAGCGATATAATTTTAAATTAAATTTTGCTTTCTGGAAATATTTCTGTAATCAACTATGTTTTTTACTCCTTTTTAGAAAAGAAAGTTCCTGTAATCATTCGGTTTTTGCAGTCCTGCGCTCACCTATAATCCCGATTTATATCCTTATTCAAACTCAAATATTCTGATAAAATTGGGAGCTATCTGGTTCGATCAGGTTTACCAGTTAAAGGGTGGTGCTGCTATTTATGGCTCGCAGACAATACCTGAAAAATCAGATAGAACCAGTAGCTTTAAAAGGTTTATAATAATATATAAATACTATAGAATTAATATATTTTAATAATTTTACAGCTTCTTAACTTGTTTTCATGAAAAAATCTATTGCCAGCATTGTTGCAGAGGCGAACGAAAGCGGCGAAGGCACGCTTAAAAGAACTTTGGGCCCTATTAACCTCATTTTAATCGGGGTTGGCCTAACGCTTGGTGCAGGCTTATTTTCTATAACCGGCCTGGCAGCTGCCAATCATTCGGGGCCGGCGGTAACCTTATCTTTTGTTATTGCTGCGCTGGGCTGTGGTTTTGCAGCATTATGTTATGCCGAATTTGCATCCATGATCCCTGTAGCAGGCAGTGCTTATACCTATTCATACGCTACCATGGGCGAACTGTTTGCATGGATTATCGGTTGGGACCTGGTGTTGGAGTATTCTGTGGGTTGTGCTACGGTGGCCATCAGCTGGTCGCAGTATTTAACCAGGTTTTTAGCCAGTTTGCACATTTACCTGCCTCCCCAGCTTACTTTATCCCCTTTTGAAACCGCGAAACTTGCCGATGGCTCTACCGTTAGCGGCATTATTAACATCCCCGCAGCATTAGTGGTGGTATTGATGACGGCAATATTAATCCGAGGCACCAAAGGCTCTGCAATAGTAAACGGGATAATTGTATTTTTAAAAGTTGGTGTGGTATTGGTGTTCATTGCCCTGGGTTGGCAATATATCGATCCTGCAAATTATCATCCCTACATCCCCGAAAATACAGGCACATTTGGTCAGTTCGGTTGGAGTGGTGTATTGCGTGGTGCAGGGCTTGTTTTCTTTGTGTTTATTGGTTTTGATGCAGTGGCTGCATCGGCCCAGGAAACAAAAAACCCCGCAAGAGATTTACCGATCGGTATTATTGGCTCTTTAGTAGTGTGTACCGTTTTATTCGGCCTTTTTGGGCACGTAATGACTGGTTTGGCCAATTATAAAGAATTTGCCAATAGTGGCGCACCAGTTGCCATAGCGATTGAAAAAACACCATACGCATGGTTAAGCCAGGCGATTATTTTGGCGATACTAATTGGTTATACATCTGTTATTTTAATCGATTTAATGGCACAATCCCGGATGTTTTATTCGATCAGTAAAGATGGTTTGTTGCCAAAGATGTTTTCGGATGTACATGCTAAATTTAAAACGCCTTACAAATCGAACCTGATTCTTTGCGTATTTATTGCGCTATTTGCTGCATTTGTACCCATGAATGTTGTTGGCGAAATGACGAGTATAGGCACTTTACTTGCTTTCTTAATGGTATGTGTGGGCATCCTCATTCTCAGAAAAACAGATCCAGAAGCTAAGCGTCCTTTCAAAGTGCCATTTGTGCCACTCATCCCGATTTTGGGCATTTTAACCTGCATTGCAATGATGGTATTTTTACCTTGGGAAACCTGGGTGCGACTTGCAGTTTGGTTAATTATTGGTTTAGCCATTTATTTCTGGTACGGTAAAAAGAACAGTAAGTTGACTGCGCGAGAAAAGCAAGCAGAGCACCTTTAACAGACATAATTATTATACACGAGCCCATTAAACTGTGCAATATTTTACACAGTCTAATGGGCTTACTTGTTTAGCACTCGCATTTACAACCGCATAAATATCAATTAAATAACAAAAAAATATAAGTTATTAACAATTAAACATTTTTCTCAGTTTTTGGCTTGGGATTTGTCTTAAGAAAATCAACCCTATTAAATTCATTGCTATGCTTATTAAATTAGACACATCAGTTTTCAAGCTGCACAGGCATAAAACAGAAACTGTACAAAAAACGGTTGCACCGCTTACAAGAGATCAATGGATTACTGCCGATAGAATTGTGATGGCAGCTATGTTTATTGCCACGATAGCAGGTGCGATTTTATTTTAAGTACCTGATGACCGATCAAAAATCTTCTGCAATCATTTCCTTATTCATCCATACTGCGGCCGTTGTTCCTGCTGCAGTAATGATTGATAGCGACCTGAATAATGTTGCACAATCTCCTGCCGCATAAACGCCATTGGCAGTTGTTTGCTGCTGCTCATCTACTTTAATCGTTTTTAAATCTGTTAAATCAAAACCAAGCTGCTCATCTAAATTCGAATGTTGCTCTACCTCAGGTTTCACATAGATCGCTTTTAACTTTAGTTTATCTCCATTTTTAAACATTACCGCTTCAAGATCACCATTTTGGTGCGCCAGGGCTTCAATTTCATTTTCTATTATTTCAATTGATTTTGCTTTTAGCATACTACGCTGTTCTACAGTTAAGCGCGATTTTCCGTTGGTTAAAACAGTTAAATCTTTATTCCAATGCCGTACGGTTTTGGCCATTTCGAAAGCATGGTCACCATTCATTAATAGTCCTATTTTTTCATTCCTGATTTCATAACCATGGCAATAAGGACAATGTACCGCAGAAATTGCCCAGCACTCAGCCAACCCTTTAATGTCAGGCAATACATCTTTGAGTCCTGTAGCCAACAAAATTTTTCTAGAGGTAAAATTTTCGCCTTTTTCTATTGCAACACTAAAACCACCATCAATACGCTTTGCGGAGTTAACCCTTGCCTCTAAAAATTTAACTGTTGGATATTTTAACACTTCTGCTCTTGCAGCTTTTGCGATATCTAGAGGCTTATCACCATCATGTGTTAAAAAATTATGCGAATGCGGGGTTTGCCGGTTGCAGGGTTGATTAGCATCGATTACCAAAACATTCCTTATTGCCCTGCCTAGGGTTAATGCGGCTGATAAACCGGCGTAACTGCCACCAATTATAATTACATCGAAATCCATATCTAATATATTTTAATACAAAGATCAGATTCTTGATGTTTAATGCAACAATATTGCATTAAATGAATGTCATTTTATTTTATGAAGATTGTTGCCTTGATAAAGCCTCCATAATACAGTCTTTCTGCCATAATCTGGTACTGGGCCTTCAAAAAAAATGGCTCCATATTGATAAGCTTATTGGCTTCTACAATGCCTAAAAGTTTAAAAAAGCTGTACATCGATTTGAGGATTAGCCATTTCCACCAGTTACCATTGGTTTTATTAAGCGAAAAATCTACTAAAAACCACAATCCATCCTTCTTGAGATAAATATTTAACTTTTCAAATACTTGTATGGCGCGTTGTTCGACAAAATTATCGAACAGAAAGGGGGTTAAAATTACATCATAAAGGAACTCGTTTTCAAATTCTTCAATACCGAGGTTAATAAATTCGACCTCATTATTTCTATAATCGCGTTTTTTGGAGCGTGCAATCATTTTGGCCGAAATTTCTATGTAAACAATTTTCAATCCGCTTGCATAAACTTTCCCAATTTCTTCTAATATCCAACCTGTTCCGCCTCCAACAATTAATACATTGCTTTTTTCGGGGAGATATTGAAGCTGATCGATCTGTGCATTAACCTGCGATTTAAAGAACACCAGCCTGCTTAAGGTATCGTAATGCGGGGCTATTTTATCGTAGTTGTTATCCATTGGTTAACTGTTTATACTTGATAATTGATTATTTGAACATACTACCGATCACTTATTAGCCGATTAAAACAATTAACCCTTATCGCACAAACTGCATTCCGATTATTCCACATATCGCTTTAAATAGAATTAGCCCATCAATTACCATCAGGTAATACAGTATATTTTTTCTGCGGTGCATAGAGTAAGCCACATAAATAGTTAGGATAAACGGCAGCACATTAAATAAAACCTGTGGCAAACCAAATCCTTTATAACTGGCAAATATACCAAGCGAAATTAGCCCAATTACCAGTAATGGAATCAGAATATTGAAAATTGTACGTCTTAAACCATAACGTACCACAAAAGTCCGAAGGTGCTTATTGGCATCAGTAGGATAATCTTTAATATCGAAAATTATTGCATTAACGGTACAGAACATCCAGTTTTTAATAAAAAGCCAGGTCCACAATACAGAATCATGGTAACCGATTCCAGTTTCTATTTTAAGCATAATTAAGGGCAGTACGTTTGCGCAACACGCCCATACAAAGCCGATAACAAAAGCCTTTAGCCATCCTGTATTGCGCAAATTGAACCTGAGGAAAGATTTGGGCAATAAGCCATAATATAATCCTCCGGCGGTAATGATAATTAATATTGCAACCCAATAACTAATTGGAAGCGCAAGAATATGATGAAAATTATGGTACAGAAGCTTTATTGCAAGCAGCATACAAATGATAAATAGTATGGCCTGACTCCAGTTTATAAATTGTTTATGCTTAAAATACCACTGATTGCGGGGATTGGTGCTTGATGGATTGGTGGAAACTTTATTATAAGCGTAAGTATAATAAATGGTTGGTGCCAGAAACAACAACAAATAATAATTTAAAGTGTTAAATGGCAACCTGAGCTGAAAAGTAGCTTCGAGGGTTAAAGCTACAGCCAGGAGCCCTACAAAGTAGTTTCCAAAGAATATGAACCTGATAATCTTATTGAGCATTTACCCCAGTTTTTCTGCAGGCAATTTCGGATATTATAATTGAATAAGATAAATAATTTATAGAGATTAATAAATTGCAAAACAGTATACATCAACCTGCTTTGCAATTTATTGTTACAGTTATGGAAGTGTGTTTAGGTTAACCGTTGGTGCGGTGCCTGTAGCGGTTCTGGTAAATGATTGGTTCGGGGTGACATAGTTGGCAAAAAAACCGCCATTTTGCAGATAAAATTTTCCACCAGAAACTCCTCCGGCAAAATCCATCCGCTGTTGGTTACCACCTGTAGCATCAACGGTGAAATTCGCAGTAGTAATTTCTGTCCAGCTGCCAGCCGCATTGCGTACCCATTGATTGTTGTACTGGGCTTTTCTACCGAGGTAACCATTTTTATCGTTAAAGTTTTCTAAGAAAGAGTACAACCCGGATAAATAACTGTTGGTATTTGGTTTTTTCCATGAAGCCATAAATGTCCAAACGCCCAATTCTGGCGCATAAAACCACGATGAATAAACGGTATTACCTGCCCCATCTGGTTTGCCTTGTGTTAAAAACTTATAGGTATTTCCGGCAACCCAATTGTAAATGAGGTAAGATTGACCGCCTTCTCCTTCTCCAGTAAAATTAGTTGCGGCAACATTAGTTCCTTTTCTGGTCCAGGTTGTGGTTCCGCCAGTAGGGTTCCATACAGAAAAAAGCATTCTGCGTTCCGTTGCCGAGTTAACCTGCATACCAAAATAGCCACCATCAAAGCCGTTTGCCATGTAATAACTTCCAATCTTATCTTCTCCTGTTGGCACTGTAACCTCATTGTAAAACCACTCTGTATTGGCTGGTGCAGAAAATCCTAAATGAACAGAAGGTCCTCTTCTAGACCAATAATAATTTGCAGGATCATTGGCATAATATACGTTTGAAGCTACCGCAGGCCCACTGATTACCAGATCGGAAACATCGGCAAAATAACTTCCTGTTTTGCTCAAACCTTGAAATTGAACAGTTACATAACCCGGCGTAGTGATATTTACCGTACCAACAGTATAAGTGGTATTGGCTGTTCCTGTAGCAGTTACGTTAAACGGTGTTCCGTTAATGGTAATTTTTAAAACACTTGTGCCACTGGGTACCGATGCCTTTACCGCAACGGTTAGCGAGCCTGTATTACCGATCCTGAAATAAGCCCTGAAAATACTGTTGGCATTGGTCCAGTTTGCCAGTTTGGTTGAAGTTACTGTTTCAGCACCGCCTGATGCCAGGGTGGTTACGTAAGCGTTGCCCCCCATCGAAACCGTAAGTGAGGTGCCACCAAGAGATTGAGTATTGGCAAGGCCAAACTTACCCTTTTGTAATAAGGATGCATCGTTTGCATCTTGTAGATTTTCCTGTTTTTTACAGGAACTGGTAAATAAAACCAGTCCCATTATAGCCAGGCCCGAAATTGATTTGATAATTTTTTTCATTGATTTGGTTGAGATTTATGGTTAGTAATGATGTATCAAACAAGGACTTATGCAACAAATTGCTTTCTCTAATTTAATGATGCGATGGGGCACTTCTAACAAAAAAACAAGCAAAAATCAACGCAAACGTTTGTTTTTAAAGCACTTAGGTTTTGCACAACTTCAACTAAATAATCTTGCTTTTGATGTATTAATACTACAACCTCATGCTATTCTGAAAAGGGTTAATTTTATGGGTTGTATTTTGATTTGAGAACGTTTAATCTGCGTGTTAAAAACATGAAATACATGCAATTGCAATCTATAATCAATCGTTTGTGTGAAGAAAAAATGTTTGATGAGAAATGAATTTCTGCTATCTTCAAACTAATAACCAGACCACTCAAATAAATTATATGGAAGAGCAAAAAAGCAGTTCAACTCCCGCAACAGATAATACTCCAAAAGTGACAGGAATAGGTGGTATTTTCTTTTTTTCAGAAAACCCACAGGAAACAAAAGATTGGTATGCAAAAAACTTGGGTTTTGAAATGAGTGCTTGGGGCACCACAAGTTTTGAAACAAGAAACCTCAACAATCCCGATGAAGTAGAATCGCTACAATGGAGCCCATTTAAACAAGGTGATGAATATTTTTCTCCATCCAAAAAGGAATTTATGATTAACTACAGGGTGCAGAATATCGAAAGCCTTGTGGAAAAACTTAAAGAAAATGGCGTAACCATCCTCGATGAAATTGCTACATATGATTATGGAAAATTTATCCATATTATGGATGCAGAAGGCAATAAGATTGAATTATGGGAGCCTAAATAAGATGCTGAAATAAATTCAGCAAGACGACGATATTATAGAAATTAGTTTGAAACAAAAAAGTCCTTCAGTAATTGAAGGACTTAAGTGGGAAATGATCCCGATTTCAATCGGGACGACCAATCGGTGTAATGGGCGCTCTAAACCAAAAATTTTAGGCAATCGAGTAAGAAGCAGGGAATTAGTTTCCCTGCTGTCTCCTCACACCACCGTACGTACCGTTCGGTATACGGCGGTTTGTTAGAATAACTTCGTTTGGTGTGTCGTTTTCCAATAGTAATAATTGGTAAATCCATCAAGTCCATGCCTCAAAAAGAACTTCTTGTCAAGGGTTGTAAGTAATATCGGGCTGTTTGCAGTCCTACAGTACCCCTTACGGGTATTGGCCAATTGATAGGCCCTTGATTTTACCAACCCCATCTTCATTAAATTCCGCGCTCTACCCGTTATACTCTTCCATTGCTTCCAAAGAACAATCCGCAGTCTGGTCCTCATCAACTCGTCCAGTCTGGTCATATGACTCTTTGCTTCTGCAATAGAGAAATAATTAACCCAACCATGAATGATTTCCTTAAGCGTTAATATTCTTTCTTGGAATGGAACTGGTTGGCTACGTTTAGTTTGCTCCCGGATTTTCTCCTTGATCGCTCTTAGAGATTTGGATGAAATTCGCATCTTCCATCCCTCTTTGCTACCATAGAATGAAAACCCGAGCAGACTACTTTGGCTTGGCCTGCTAACCTTACTTTTCTCCCTGTTAACCTTCAGTTTCAGGCAGTCTTCCAGATATACTGAAATACTTCTCATTACCCGGTGTCCTGATTTCCTGCTTCTTAGATAGATACTGCAATCATCAGCATATCGCACGAACCTGTGCCCACGCTCCTCGAGCTTAACATCGAGTTCGTGAAGGATAACATTTGATAGTAACGGACTTAATGGACTGCCTTGTGGCGTTCCTTCTTTTCTTGGGCTGACCAATCCATTCTCCATGATCCCCACACTCAAATAAAGACGAATAAGCTTCAATGTCCGCTTATCCTTTATCTTTACTGACAGCAGATGCATAAGTTTATCATGGTTTACCCGGTCAAAAAATTTGTCCAGGTCAAGTTCCACAATCCAGGTGTAACCTGTGTTAAGATATTCCTGAGCCTTTAACACTGCCTGATGGGCATTGCGATCTGGCCGGAAACCATAACTATCAGAGGAAAAGTCGCCCTCGTACTTGGGGCTCAGCCATTGAGAGATGGCCTGCTGGATCAACCGGTCAATGACCGTTGGGATGCCAAGCATCCTCTTACCACCACTGCCTTTGGGTATCTCTACCTTTCTTACAGCGTTCGGTCGGTAATGGCCTGATAAAATATCACTCCGTAATGCCTGCCAGTTAGCATTCAGGTAGTCGCGAAGTTCATCGGTCTGCATACCATCAATACCACCAGCACCCTTATTGGCAGTAACCTGCCTAAAGGCTCTTTGTACATTTCGGATGTCTAATATTTCTTCAAGCATAATACTAAAAAAAAACTCCTTCCCAGGCATTGTGTACATTGGTTGCACGGCTCGGCTCAGCTCCTCTTATAATTTACTCTCGGATTCCGTCCTACCCTCATATAAGCAGTTCTCTAATGTGGTTCCGCTGTAAACGCTCTGCCATAAACTTCCTGTTTCCTTTGCCATCCTAACATTTGGTCCTTTCTGCATCCGAAAAATGCAGTACTACGACCGCTGCTGACTTCTGATTGAGGCATTTAACATCTCTGCCAAATGTTTCTTCTCCTGTAATCGCGCTTACAATTGACAGAACTCATTCAGATCTCCCGGGGTAAGACAATCTACTTCCTATGGATGTGGCCTCTGTATCTGCGTAATAGTCCCCGTGCAGTATTGGGCTTCTGTTTGTTTCGCAACATCACCCGGACTAAATCCGCCTCGTATACAGTTTCTGTTCGTAAGCCCCCATATTTGCCGCGGACTTCCTTCAGATTCGCAGTCACCCACGACACCCTTGTCTCGAGCTAACACTTCCTACTGCTAAGCGTGTTCGGGACTTGAACCCTATAGTCGATTGCCATGCCCGGCGCACAAAAAAAAGTCCTTCAGTAAATTGAAGGACTTAAGTGGGAAATGAGGGGTTCGAACCCCCGACCCCCTCGGTGTAAACGAGGTGCTCTGAACCAGCTGAGCTAATTTCCCTGATGGATATATGTCAAAAGTTTTATAAAAAAGCCTTCCAGTTGTACTGAAAGGCTTGGTGGGAAATGAGGGGTTCGAACCCCCGACCCCCTCGGTGTAAACGAGGTGCTCTGAACCAGCTGAGCTAATTTCCCTTTTATATTTTGTCAAATTTAATGCCCCATCCTCCGTTTGGGAATGCAAATATAGTGCTATAAAACTGTTCTGCAAATCTTTTTTTCTTTTTTTTCAACTTAACAAAGTTTCAAGGATTTTATGTGATTGCACCACCCCAAACGACGCTGTATGTAAGGTATAGAAAACCAATATCTTATCCAACAAAAACCTTCGCTGTGTATTGCTCAATTTTATTTCCGAAATTTTTTCGAGTGGTGTATTAAAAAGCAAAATAAAGCCTATTGCATCCTCCAACTGTAAATAATTGGAGTGCATTGGCAATCGGGAGGTGAACTCGCCTTCTTGGAGATCAAAATAAATTTGGTCGTTTCTTCTTTTCTCGTTCGGCGAAAATCCCAGAAAACGTGTAAGTTTTAATAAAAACGAGAGGTGAAAATTGGGATTGATCTCCTCAATTTCATCAAACCAGGCAATAGAATTAAAAATATAATCGAACAAACTCTCATCAGCCGATTGCTGCCTAATGCTTTTATACAACACTTCATTTAGAAAGATCACAATACTGGTTTTAATTACATCGTAAGGAATACTTTTAAAAACAGGTGTTTGCCGAACTTCCGAAACCCGTTGTATATTGGTATTTGCTTTATGATAAACCACCATATCCAGCAGATGGAGCGATTGCAACATGTTCATTTTAATCTTCGCCTTTGGCTTTTTAACACCATTGATCAGATAAGATTGCATGCCAAATTTATCAGTAAGCACCTGCACCACCACACTGCTTTCGCTGTAATTTGTGGTTTTTAAAACAATGCCCTTAACTTTGTGCAACATCCGAATAAAACATTTTTTTCAAAAGTATGTTATTTGTGCAAATTTAATTGCGCAAAAAGTAATCACGTTTTACAAATAAGATTAGTTTTGCCGTTAATATTATTATTAAACTAAGCTGCACATGTGGGTTAAGCTATCGAGATTCATTCTTCAGAACCGTATCGCAATCATCGTATTTTTTGTTTTAGGAACTATATTTATGGCTTATCAGGCCAAAAATGTAAAGCTTTCTTACACAGGAAGCAAAATTTTGCCGGTAACAGATAGCGCTTTCGTAAAATACAATGCTTTTAAAAAGACTTTTGGAGAAGATGGAAGCGTGATGGTAGTTGGGATACAATCGCCTGATATTTTTAAAAAAGAAGTTTACAATCAATGGGTTCAACTTTCTAATGAGATCCAAAAACTTAAAGGCATTAAACAGGTATTGTCTTCCGGAAGGATTTTCCAACTGGAAAAAGATACGGTGAACCAAAAATTTGTGCTGAAGCCATTGCCAGGTGGATTGGTTAAATCCGACACTGAAATGGATTCGATTAAAAATACCATTTATAGCAATCCATTTTTTGAAGGATTGGTTTATAACCGCCAGAATGCCACTTTAATGGCAATCACATTCGACACCAAAATTCTAAATACTGCTGCGCGTAACCCGATTTTGAAAGAAATAGAAGCAAAAGCCAAAGCTTTTCAATCGGCCATTAAAATTCAGGTACATATTTCCGGTTTGCCTTATATCCGTACCGCTGTAAGTAAATTGGTGAGCAACGAATTTGTGTTGTTTTTAGGGCTATCAATCCTTGTTTCGGCATTGATACTTTTATTTTTCTTTAAGAAATTTTATGCCGTTTTCTTTCCTATTTTAGTAGTGATTATGGGCGTAATCTGGAGTATTGGCACACTGGTACTCTTTGGCTTCGAGCTTACTATTTTAACAGGACTTATTCCACCGCTTATTGTAATTATCGGCATCCCAAACAGCATTTTATTACTGAATAAATACCAGAATGAACTAAGAAAAGATGGTGACAAACAACGTGCCTTAAGTGTAACCATAGAAAGAATTGCCATTACCACACTGATTGCCAACATTACCGCCGCTATTGGTTTTGGCGTATTATACTTCACCGGGAGCGAGCTGTTAATGCAATTTGGCAGCGTAGCCTCAATTAATGTAATGGTTACCTGGTTAATGTGTTTATGCTTAATTCCTATCATTTTCAGCTACCTGCCAGCACCAAAACTTAAACCTCAAAACCATGTTGAAGAGGGCTTTTTACACAAGTTACTGGTAAAAACGGATACACTTGTTCAAAACAGGAGTGGCCTGATTTATATCGGAACCATTATTATTTCCATTATTGCTTTTATAGGCGTGATGAAGATTAACGTAAATGGTTATGTAGTTGATGATCTGCCAAAAAATTCTGAAATTTTAACAGATTTAAAATTCTTTGAGAAAAATTTTGAAGGTATTTTACCATTGGAAGTGAGCGTAGATACAAAGAAAAAGAACGGCGTTTTTAATTTAACCAATTTAAAAAGAATTGAAAAACTGGAAAAGATGATTTCGGCTTATCCAGAGTTTTCGCGTTCAATTTCGGTAAATATGGGCTTAAAATATGCTACACAAGCTTTTTATAATAACGATTCTACTTTTTTCCGGTTGCCAGACAATCTGGAAAAGAATTTCATTCTTGCTTACATAGCAAATGGCGGTAAAGGAAATGCAAGTTTGCTTACGAACTTTATTAGTAAAGGAAATCAAAGCACAAGAATCAGTTTCCAGATGGCCGATGTAGGTTCAAAACGGTTGGATGCAATAATGGCCGAATTAAAACCGCGGATTGACAGCATTTTACCACCCTCCAAATTTGATGTGGAACTTACCGGATCAAGCATTATATTCTCAAAAGGAACAGATTATATGTTAAGGCACCTGGTAGAAAGTATTGCGCTTGCCATTATATTGATCTCGCTTTTAAGATTAGCCCAATTTAAGAGTTTAGGCATCATGTTTATTTCATTATTGCCCAACATTGTGCCGCTGATTATTACTGCCGGAATAATGGGTTATTTTGGAATTTCACTTAAACCATCTACTATTCTGATTTTCACCATTGCCTTTGGTTTGGCATCCGATCAAACCATTTATTTCCTCACACGTTATCAGCAAGAATTAAACCTGACCAACTTTAGCGTACCTAAAGTAATTACCGATACCATTACTGAAACCGGTGTGAGTATGACGCACATTGCTTTAATTTTATTCTTTGGCTTCGGAATTTTCACCGCTTCTACATTTGGAGGAACTGTAGTACTTGGGTTACTCCTATCCATAACCTTGCTTGTAGCCCTAATTTTTAATTTAACCTTATTGCCAGCCTTGGTATTATGGCTGGATAAAAAGAAAGTAAGGAAAATGGTTTCAGATGAAGATTCTGCAAAAAATATAGGTGAGTTTGACCATTAAGAAGTTGGGAGTTTTCAGTTAAGAGTTTGCAGATCTAGCCACTTAACCTAAAACAGTATAGCTATCATTCAAAGCCTTGGTTTTAAACCCAAGGCTAATTTATTTTTAGATAAAAAGTCTTCCATGGTTCGTTCATTAAAAACCATCAATTAGGTTTTCTTCTTGTTTAGCAACAAACATTAGCCGACGGGTAAGCCTTTGTTTAGCTTTTTGAAGCAAAGTTTTCCTTGCAAAGACTTGAAAATAAGTTTCTATTATTCGTAAATAGGTCTAGGCTACCTAAATCTGATGGCAGCGATTCCCCTGGTTTAATCCGATTTAAGCAAATTATTCAGTTGCCGGCTTTTGATCTTCTTCATCAACCGGAACTTCAACAGTTGGATCAGTAATAATTTCAGCATTGCCATTATTGTCTTTTTTCGCAAATAATATCGGGTATAAGAGCCATAATGCACCAATTATGATGAGTACACCAGCAAGCATCTGGAAATAAATACTTCCCTTAACCTCATTGGCATCTAAAATTTTATAGGCAATAAACGAAAGTACGCCAGCGATGAGAACAAAAACGGCTTTCTGCAATTTTAACAGCTTAATCATGGGTTCTTTCTTTTTAGTGTTACAATATGCATTAGAACAAAAATAAGCCCGATTAGTTCGAGCAGGCCGCAGAAATAAAAAGCGTATAGCACAAAATCCCGGTCAGACGGACTTACTACCACGATAATTGGCAATACAATTACAGCAACAATCATCAGTGTAAGCCCGATATTAAATAATTTCACGTTAAAGTATTTACACCAAAACTACCAAAATTCAGTCAATTCTGTTAACTTTGCAACCTTAATTTTTTGAGGTACTTGATTGATGTATAGCGAATTTAAACAACTGGATCTTGCCAAAATAGGACAAGAAATACTGGATTTTTGGAAAAAGGAAAATATCTTTGAAAAAAGCATTTCTTCACGCCCTAAATCTAATCCGTTTACTTTTTACGAAGGACCACCGTCTGCCAATGGCATGCCGGGGATTCACCACGTAATGGCTCGCGCAATTAAAGATATTTTTTGCCGCTATAAAACAATTAAAGGATACCAGGTAAAAAGAAAAGCCGGCTGGGATACGCATGGCCTACCTGTTGAGCTTGGTACCGAAAAAGAATTGGGTATTACCAAAGAAGATATCGGCAGAACCATCTCTATTGAAGATTATAACGAAGCGTGTAAAAAAACAGTAATGCGCTACACTGATGTGTGGAACGATTTGACTGAAAAAATGGGTTATTGGGTAGATATGGATGATCCATACATTACCTATAAGTCGAAATACATGGAATCGGTTTGGTGGCTTTTAAAACAAATTTACGATAAAGGCTTAATTTATAAAGGTTACACCATCCAACCTTATTCTCCAAAAGCGGGTACAGGGTTGAGTTCGCATGAGGTAAATCAACCTGGTGCTTACCGCGATGTTACAGATACTACTATTGTTGCGCAGTTTAAAGCCTTAGCCGATACCTTACCAGGTTTTTTACAGGGATTTGATGATATTTATTTATTGGCCTGGACCACCACACCCTGGACTTTGCCATCAAATACAGCTCTAACAGTTGGACCAAAAATCGACTATGTTTTAGTTAAAACTTTTAATCAATATACATTTTTACCATCCAATGTAATTTTAGCAAAAAGCCTGGTTGGAAAACAGTTTAGTAAAGTTTTCTTCGAAAGCAATGAAGATGAGGATTTTACAAATTTCAAAGCTGGCGACAAAAAAATCCCTTACCAGATCCTTGCTGAATGTAAAGGAACTGAGTTGGTTGGAATCAGATATGAACAACTTTTAACTTATGCCTTACCTTATACCAATCCTGAAAATGCTTTTAGGGTTATTTCTGGCGATTTTGTAACTACAGAAGATGGTACTGGTATTGTGCACACCGCCCCTACTTTTGGTGCAGATGATGCGAAAGTTGCCAAAGAAGCCGTGCCTGAAATTCCACCAATGCTGGTAATGGATGACAATGATGTTCTTGTGCCTTTGGTAGATTTACAGGGTAAATTCACTAAACATGTTGGTCCTTTTGCTGGTAAATATGTTAAAAACGAATATTACAATGCCGGTGAAGCCCCGGACAAATCGGTTGATGTTGAAATTGCTATTTTATTAAAAGAAGAAAACAAAGCTTTTAAAGTAGAAAAATATGTTCACAGTTACCCACACAGCTGGAGAACTGATGAGCCATTGTTATATTATCCGTTGGATTCGTGGTTTATTAAGGTTACAGATGTTAAAGACAGAATGTTCGATCTTAATGAAACCATTAACTGGAAACCAAAATCTACAGGAGAAGGTCGTTTTGGGAACTGGCTTAAAAACGCTAACGACTGGAATTTATCACGTTCGAGATACTGGGGCATTCCTTTACCAATCTGGAGAACTGAAGATAAAAAGGAAGAAGTATTAATCGGCTCCGTTGAAGAACTTTATAATGCGATTGAAAAATCCATAGCTGCTGGTTTTCAGAAAGAAAATCCTTTCAAAGGTTTTGAAATCGGAAACATGTCTGAAGAAAACTATGACCTAATCGACTTACATAAAAATGTAGTGGATAAGATTGTTTTAGTATCTCCATCAGGTAAACCAATGAACCGCGAAAGTGATTTGATTGATGTTTGGTTCGACTCTGGTGCGATGCCTTATGCGCAATGGCACTATCCTTTTGAAAACAAAGAAACCATTGATGGAAATGAAGATTTCCCTGCAGATTTTATCGCCGAAGGGGTAGATCAAACCCGTGGTTGGTTTTATACCCTGCATGCCATCTCTACCTTGGTTTTTGACAAAGTAGCATACAAGAATGTGGTATCTAATGGACTTGTTTTAGACAAAAACGGACAAAAAATGTCTAAACGTTTAGGCAATGCAGCTGATCCATTCCAAACCATAAACGAGTATGGTGCTGATGCTACACGTTGGTACATGATTTCAAATGCAAACCCTTGGGATAACCTGAAATTTGACATTGACGGAATTGCTGAAGTTCGCCGTAAATTCTTCGGAACACTATACAACACCTATGCTTTCTTTGCGTTGTATGCCAATATCGATAAATTTGAAATCGATAAAAACAACTTAAGCAAAGTTGAAGACAGAACGGAATTAGACCGTTGGATTTTATCGTTATTGCAAACCTTAATTAACGAAGTTGATGAGAGTTACAATGCATATGAGCCAACAAAAGCTACCCGCGCCATCCAAGCCTTCGTAGATGAACATTTAAGTAACTGGTACATCAGGTTAAGCCGTCGCCGTTTTTGGAAAGGCGAAATGACCGATGATAAACGTGCAGCTTACGAAACATTATATACCTGTTTAGAAACCCTGGCACAGTTGATGAGCCCTGTTGCACCTTTCTTTGCCGATTGGTTATACAGAAACTTAACGATTACTGATGCTTATGCAGCTCAATCTGTTCACTTGACTTTATGGCAAGAGGCTGATCAAAGTTTGATCGATACGGATTTGAACGAACGTATGGTTTATGCCCAGGATATTTCATCAATGGTTTTATCATTGCGAAAAAAATCCAGCATCAATGTTCGTCAGCCATTAGAGAAAATCCTAATACCCTCATTAAGTGGAGATTTTGAGCAAAAAATCTCAAAGGTTGCAGATTATATTCTTTCTGAAACGAATGTAAAACATATCGAATTCATTACCGATACACATGGTATCGTTAAGAAAAAGCTGAAACCGAACTTTAAATCATTGGGTAAAAAAGTAGGAAGAGATATGAGCCTGGTTAAACAGGCTTTAGAAAATTCAAATCAGGATGACATCCAGCGTTTAGAAACTGATGGTTTTATCATCGTTGTTGGAAGTAATGGAGAAGATTTTACCATCAATATAAATGATGATGTAGAAGTTTTTGCCGAAGATATCCCAGGATGGCAAGTAACCAATCTGGGTAGCCTAACCGTTGCTTTGGATGTTACCATCACAGAAGAATTAAAACAGGAAGGTATTTCGCGTGAGCTGGTAAACAGAATCCAGAATTTACGGAAAGATTTAAACTTCGAAGTGACGGATAGGATTAAAGTTTCGTTACAAAATGATAACTTGGTAACCAATGCAGTTGCCAAAAACAAGGATTACATTTGCGCAGAAATATTAGCCGATGAATTTGAATTAACAGATACTGTAAATAATGCAAACAAAATTGTTATCGACGATGTTGAGTTAAGCATTTCAGTAACTAAAATATAAATCCATATATTAGAAAATTAGAACAAGAACATGGAAAACAGCAACAAAACACGCTACTCAGACAGTGAACTTCAGGAATTTAAAGAATTAATTCAAGATAAATTACGTATGGCTAAAGAGGAACTTAACTCTTTAACTACTTCTTTAAGTAACCCAAATGCAAACGGAACAGAAGATACTTCTGGTGCTTACAAAACACTCGAAGATGGTTCTGCAACAATGGAAAAAGAGCAGATCAATCAATTGGCTGCCCGTCAGAAAAAATTTATCGATAACCTTGAAAACGCTTTGGTACGTATCGAGAATAAAACTTATGGCATTTGCCGCGAAACCGGTAAATTAATCCAGAAAGAACGTTTACGTGCTGTTCCTCATGCCACTTTAAGCATGGAAGCTAAATTAAAACAGAGTTAATGAAAGGCTATACAAAACCTTTAATTATAATCTTTTTGGTTTTACTGGCCGATCAGCTGGTTAAAACCTGGGTTAAAACACATATGTACCTTGGCCAGGAATTCCATATTATTGGAAAATGGTTTATTATCCATTTTACCGAAAATAACGGAATGGCCTTTGGGATGGAATTTGGCGGTGAGTTTGGCAAGTTGGCTTTATCACTTTTCCGCATTGCAGCAGTTGCAGGAATTGGTTATGGCTTACATTATTTAATTAAGCATAAATACCACCGGGGATTGATTTTGAACGTTGCTCTAATTTTTTCTGGCGCATTGGGAAACATCATTGATTCTGTATTTTACGGAAAGATTTATGGCTACGAAAGCTGGTTTCATGGTCGTGTGGTAGATATGTTCTACTTCCCGATTGCAGAAGGCCACTTCCCTACCTGGTTACCAATTTGGGGAGGAGAAGAATTTGTTTTCTTCAGACCTGTTTTTAACCTCGCAGATGCAGCCATTTCAGTTGGAGTGATATTGATCCTGATCTTTCAGAAAAATTACTTTAAAGAAGATGTAAAAGATGAAGTAAGCATCAACAGTGAAATTGTTGAAGATTAAAAGCGGATCATTTTGCCTAGCTTGTTTCAGCATTTATATTAGCAAGACCCTGAAATAAATCCCAGGGGGACGAAAACAAAAGCCCATTTCTTAACTGAGATGGGCTTTTATTTATTTAATGAATTCGTGATTGCTAGGAGGCTTTTTCAGCCGACGAAGCAATTTCTATAGTAAAATCCGAAAGCATGAAAGATTGCTTCGTCTTTCCTTCTCGCAATGATAATTTGGTTGGTGTCACACCGACCAACAAAAAAAAGATTTTTAATAACTTGAATATTTCAATAAATGATCAATTTCATCGAAATATCTTATCTAAAACATGGTAATGAAAGGCAAAAGCAAGCTTTCAGGATATTAACCGACAATAAAATTTTAGCTAAACTTTATGCCTATCATCCAATCCTGGTAGGTACCATCCCAATTAATATTGATATCGAAAACAGTGATCTGGATGTTATTTGTGAAGTTTCTGATAAAGCTGAATTTAATGCCGAACTAAAGGCGCTGTTTGGAACTGAAAAAGGCTTTACCATCTCTGAAAGCCTAAAGTTTGATGCCATTAAAGCAAATTTCATAGTCGATAACTTTGAAATAGAAATATTCGGGCAGAACAAACCCACAACACAACAAAATGCCTACCTCCACATGCTAGTCGAACATAAATTACTTTTAGAAAAGGGAGAAGCATTTAGGCAAGAAATTATCACTTTAAAACAAAAAGGTTATAAAACGGAACCTGCATTTGCCAAGCTATTAGGCCTTGAGGGAGATCCATACCAAGAATTGTTGAAATTACTATTCTAGCGGCTCGCTAATGCCAGATCAGCCAGCGAGATACCGTCATTCACAACCTGATTGGGAATCGGAATGTCTTGGTAGATCATGGAGGTTAAAATTCCCACCTGCGCGAGCATGACGACCGATTATTGAAATAGCCAATTCTCATCTGGGATTCGAATTTCATCATATCTTATTTAAAATATTATATTTGGAATACAAAAACCAAATAGTATGAAATTCTACCATGCCCTATTACTGCTCGTTATAATCAGCAGTTCAACCTTTGCACAAAAAAGCCTTTTTAACGGTAAAAATCTGGATGGTTGGCATGTTGATGTTCCAGCGATGGACAAAAAGCCTGATACCATTAATCCATTCATAGTACGTAACGGAATGCTGGTAAGTTTAGGTACTCCCGGCGGGCATTTAATAACAAATAAAATTTACAAAAATTATCAGTTAACCGTGCAATACCGCTTCGCTGGCAAACCAGGCAATTGCGGCGTTTTAGTACATGCATCAACACCCAGAGCTTTATATGGTATGTTTCCTAAATCGCTTGAAGTACAGATGCAACATAAAGATGCGGGTGATTTCTGGTGCATTGAAGAAGATATTACTGTACCTGATATGGTTGCAAGGCGAGGCCCCAAAGAAAACTGGGGTGTAAATGGTGATAAGCTTCGCCGTATTAAAAACTTGACCGATGGCAGTGAAAAACCACTTGGTGAATGGAATACCATGATTATTCAATGCTTAAATGATGAAGTTAAAGTTTGGGTTAATGATGCATTGGTAAATTATGGCACAAAGTGCACGGTAAGTAGCGGCCAAATTGCATTGCAGGCAGAAGGCAGTGAAGTAGAATTCAAACAACTGGATTTAAAACCGATTAAGGCGCTGTCTAAATAATCTGACTTCTATTAAATTTTTAGCCTCTTTGCCTAACACGACCGTTATGCTGAACTTGTTTAGCACCTTTCCTGCTTAATAGACCCTGAAATAAATTCAGGGTGACGAAATCAAGGTGTTAATTTCATTTTCGGGCAAAAAAAAGAAGTCAAGTTTTTATAGCACACTGGCCATTAAAACTTGACTTCTTTATAAAAAATGTTTTAGTCTATATACCCAATAATAATCTAGCTGGATCTTCTAATAATTGTTTCACACGAACCAAGAAACCAACTGACTCGCGTCCATCGATAATTCTGTGATCATAAGATAACGCAACATACATCATCGGACGGATTACCACTTCACCTTTTTCAGCAACAGGACGCTCAACAATGTTATGCATACCTAAAATAGCCGATTGTGGCGCATTAATAATCGGTGTCGACATCATTGAACCAAACACGCCACCATTTGTGATTGTGAATGTTCCACCAGTCATTTCTTCGATGGTTAATTTGCTATCACGTGCTTTTAAAGCCAATTCCAATACCGATTTTTCAATCTGCGCTAAAGTCATGCTTTCTGCATTACGGATAACCGGAACAACTAAACCTTTTGGAGCAGATACGGCAATAGAAATATCAGCGAAATCATTGTAAACCAATTCTTCACCTTCTATACGACCATTAACAGCCGGGAAATCTTTTAAAGCTTCGGTAACTGCTTTAGTAAAAAAGCTCATGAAACCCAAACCAACACCAAATTTTTCTTTAAACTGGTCTTTATATTTTCCGCGTAAATCCATAATCGGCTTCATGTTAACCTCATTAAAAGTGGTCAACATTGCGGTTTCATTTTTAACTGCAACCAAGCGCTTTGCAACTGTTCTGCGGAGTGGAGACATTTTTTCACGACGCTCGCCTCGGCTACCAGCAGGTATAGCAGCAGCTATCGGGGCACTCTGTTTCGGTGCTTCTGGTTTTTTACCTGCTTCCGCCTTAACAGCATCATCTTTTGTAATACGGCCATCAACACCAGTACCTTTTACAGCACCAGCTTCAATTCCTTTTTCTGCAAGAATTTTACCGGCAGCAGGAGAAGGAGTTCCTGTAGCGTATGAGTCTTTTGATTCGGCAGCTTTAGGTGATTCAGCTACTGCAACCGGGGCTTGTGCATCAGCCTTAGGGCTTTCGGACTCTGCCTTTGGACTAGCAGCTGCACCGCCATCTTCAATTTTACAAACTACTGCACCAATGGCTAAAGTATCGCCTTCGGCTGCTATGGTTTTTAAAGTTCCAGCTTGTTCTGCAGTTAATTCGAATGTAGCTTTGTCCGATTCTAATTCGGCAATAACTTCATCCATTTCAACAACATCGCCGTCGTTTTTTATCCATCTTGATAAAACAACTTCGGTGATCGATTCACCAACAGGTGGAACTTTTATCTCTAAACTCATTTTTGTAATGTTATATTTTTCTATCTTCTAATAATCAATATCAAACGCTATGCTTTAAAACGCTTCGCGCACTGCACCTAATCGATCTGAACTAATTTTTTTGTTGCTTTTTTAGCAATATCCTTTACATCTTCTGTTACTGAAACTTCTAAAGCTTTAGCTAAAATGTAAGCCTGTTGGTTGGCATGTTGTTTTGCAAAACCAGTTGCAGTACTACTGCTTTCTCTTCTCGAAATTACATCAATACCTTTTAATGCAGTTTTGTACAACTTACGGAACAGATATGGCCATGCACCCATGTTTTCTGGCTCTTCTTGTACCCAGTAAACTTCTTTGGCATTTTTATATTTTTTCTGAATTGCTTCCATCTGATCAACAGGAGTTGGATATAATTGCTCTACACGAACAATTGCCACGTGTTTTAATTTATCAGCCTGTTGTTTTTCTAATAACTCATAATAAATTTTACCGCTACAGAAAACAATACGTGTTACCTCTGCAACTTTAACATTTACATCATCAATTAGCTCTTTAAAACCACCATCTGTAAATTCTTCCAATTTAGAAACACAGGCCGGATGGCGCAATAAACTTTTCGGTGTAAATACAACCAAAGGTTTACGGAAATCGCGTTTAAACTGACGGCGCAATACGTGGAAGAAATTGGCAGGAGTTGTACAATTAGTAACCTGCATGTTATAATCTGCACAAAGTTCCATAAAACGCTCAATACGCGCTGAAGAGTGCTCTGGTCCTTGCCCTTCGTAACCGTGAGGCAACAACATAACCAAGCCATTTTCGCGTTGCCATTTGGTTTCTGCACTTGCAATATACTGATCTACAACGATTTGAGCACCGTTAAAGAAATCACCAAATTGAGCTTCCCAGATGGTTAAAGCATTTGGATTTGCCATTGCATAACCATATTCAAAACCTAAAACGCCATATTCTGATAAATGCGAATTGTAAATATCAAACGGTGCCTGTTGATCTGAAATGTTTGCCAATGGTACATATTCTTCCTCACTATCTTCAAGCGTTAATACTGCATGACGGTGAGAAAACGTTCCTCTTTCTACATCCTGACCGCTTAAACGAACACGTTTACCTTCTGATAGCAAAGTACCATAAGCCAGTTGCTCGCCCATTGCCCAATCGAAAATATTGGTTTCGTTAACCATTTTGCTACGTTCGGCAAATAGTTTTTCGATTTTTTTGAAGAACTTTTTATTTGTTGGTAGCGTAGTAATGCGTTTACCAATTTCCAACAAAGTAGATTTTTTAACCGCAGTAACAGGAGAAGTTTCAAAATCTTTAGGTGTAGCCATACGCAAATCTGCCCATGCGCCACCAAATTTAACTTCGGCATTGCCTGCAACAAATTCTTTAGCTTCGTTTAAACGTTCCTGCAAAATACCACGGAAATCTTTCTCCATTTCTTTTGCCAAACCGGCTTCTAACTTACCCTCTTTTGTTAACTGATCGATATAAATTTCCCTGGGGTTAGGGTGTTTTTCGATGGTTTTGTATAATAATGGTTGCGTAAATTTAGGTTCATCAGACTCATTATGACCGAAACGACGGTAACAAAGAATATCAATAAAAACATCGTTTTTATATTTCTGACGGTATTCCATTGCTAAATTGATTGCATAAACCAAAGCCTCAGGATCATCACCATTAACGTGGAAAACCGGAGATAAGGTTACTTTAGCAATATCTGTACAATAGGTACTGGTACGTGCATCCTTATAGTTGGTGGTAAAACCAATCTGGTTATTAATTACCAGGTGAATGGTTCCTCCGGTTTTATAACCTTCAAGACCAGCCATCTGAATTACTTCATAAACAATACCTTGTCCGGCAACAGATGCATCTCCATGAATTAAAATTGGTGCTAAACGGCTGTTATCGCCACCATATTTAAAATCAATTTTAGAACGGCTCATCCCTTCTACCACACCATCAACAGTTTCCAAGTGAGATGGATTAGGACATAAGCTCAAGTGAACACTTTTACCTGAAACCGTAGTCACATCTGTAGAATAACCTAAGTGGTATTTTACGTCGCCACCAAATGGGGTGTCAGGATTGTAACTTTTGCCTTCAAATTCGGCAAAAATATCTTTGTAGGTTTTTTGCATGATATTGGCCAGCACGTTTAAACGACCGCGGTGAGCCATACCAATTACAAATTCTTCAATACCCAGTTCAGCACCTTTTTCGATTACTGAATCCAAAGCAGGAATTAAAGCTTCTGCACCTTCTAAAGAGAAACGTTTTTGCCCTAAGAATTTTGTTCCCAAGAAATTTTCAAAGCTTACAGCCTCGTTTAATTTCCGCAGAATGCGTTTTTTCTCATCAATAGAGAAATTAGGGGTATTACGTGCACTTTCCATCTTTTGCTGAATCCAGTTCAACACTTCTGGTGTACGTAAAAATTTAAATTCGGCTCCGATAGAACCTGCGTATGTTTGTTTTAAAAAGGCTACAATATCTTTCAACTTTGCAGCACCGATACCAATCTCTACACCAGAATTAAAAACGGTTTCTAAATCAGCATCAGATAAGCCAAAATTTGCAAGATCTAATGTTGGCAAATGTTTACGTCTTTCGCGCACCGGATTGGTATGCGTAAACAGGTGACCGCGGCTGCGATAGCCATCAATCAGGTTTAAAACATTAACCTCTTTTAAAAATTGTTCAGGAGTTTCTGCGGTTACTGCTGGCGCTTCCGATCCTCTTCCAAAGTCGAAACCTTCAAAAAATTTCTGCCAACCAAACTCAACAGATTCAGAATCTTGCTGATACGACTGATATAAAGACTCTATATATTCGGCGTTTGCGCCATTAAGATAAGATAATTTATCCATTATTAACTGTTTACTATAAGCACTACAAAATTAGAATTTTACCTTATATAAATGGCAAAAATCTCGATTAAAATAAATGAAAGAATTATAAATGGGTGAATGAGGGATTGGCATGACCTAACAGATAATAAATGGGCTTAATCCGTTAAAATTTAATCATTGAGATCTTACTCATTCAACACTCAATCATTTTATAATTCAAATACCACAATTACGATGCCCAAGTTAACGAGTAATTGCCTTTTGGATCGAGATTTTTTATATTTTTATCAAGATCGAAAACACTTTTCGATTTTTGATCGTTTCCTACTCCGGCTACATTTGCCCAATTGCCCCAATTGCTAGCGGGATTATAATCAATCAATTTTTCTTCAAAATAAGCTGCACCAAAAATCCAGCTTACCTCTAAATTATTAATCAGATATAAAGCAGCCGTTTGCCTGGCAATGTTAGAGATAAAACCGGTTTGGTTCAGCTCTGTCATCACCGCATCCACTACCGCAAAACCTGTTTGGGCATTTTTCCATTTATTGAAGTTATCCTGTTCATTCACGATATCAATCAAACCCTGACTGCCAAAACCATCAGGACTGAAAAAGGTATTGCCGTATTTTTTAAACATAAACCGGAAATAATCCCTCCAGAGCAAGCCCAATAAAATATGATTGAACATGGCTTTTGTGTTGGGCACCCCTTCCATTTTTTTGATTTCCCAATATACTTTCCGCGGAGATAAACTACCCATGGCCAACCAGGCTGATAATTTCGACGCTAGAATTAAGTTTTTGGTGGTTGCTGCCTGTTGCATAGCCACAATTACCTTTTGAAGATGGGCCAGGCCCTCAGCTTCGCCACCTACAAATTCAAAATCAGACCGTTGATCTTTTTGTGGTGGTGTAAGGTTTAAATCTGCTAATGAGGATAGTGTTCCCCAATCAATCACTTCGGCTACATTAATCCGATCGGGTGCGGCAAAACATGGCTTAATAATCGAATCGCGCTCAATTTTTTTCTTAAACTGGTTAAAGGCATCAGGAATATCCTTAATCGGAAATGGTAAATCTTCCTTATTATATAAGGTATGGCCAATAAAATGTTTAAGGTTGACGCGTAATTTCCAAAGTGCATTTTCTACTAAGGTAGAAACGTGTGTTTCTTCTCTTGCTACCTCACGGTGATGGTAAACTTCGGTAATTTCATATTCCTGAACAAGTTGTGGAATAATATCTTCAGGATTACCCTGCGCGATAAGCAAATTACCACCAATCTGTTTTAAGGAACTGCGTAAACCTAAAACACTTTCTAAAATAAACTGTGCTCTGATATTACCTGTTTTTAGCGTACCATATTTTGTTTCGCCGAAAGAGCGGGGATCCAGAATGTAAACAGGCAAAATCGAATCAGACTTAGCAATAGCTTCCACCAGCATTTCGTTATCATGCAAGCGAAGATCATTTCTAAACCAGACTAAAATTTTTTTGGACATGTTTTATCGAAAAGGGTGTAAGAACGCGAATACAAATTTATCTTATTTTTTGTCTACATCAAACCTCTAAATATTTCTTTACAAACAGGTAACAAAAGCATTAGAACGGAATTAATATCGCTAAAAATCGCTTCGAAAAAACCCTTTCGTATCTTTGTTGTTTAAAAATGATGGCAAAGAAAATTCTGATTACCGGTGCAAGCGGACTAGTGGGTACTGAGCTGAAAAAGCATTTAATAAGCAAAAATTATCTGGTGAACACACTTTCACGCAAGAAAGGTAATGATACAAACAGTTTTGTATGGGATGTGTATAAAGGAACGATAGATGCGGATTGTTTAAATGGTGTAGATGCGATTATCCACCTGGCTGGAGAACCTGTTGCAGATAAAAAATGGACAGATGAACGCAAACAGCAGATTATAGATAGCCGCGTAAAATCAACCGAATTACTTTCCGAAACCATAAAAGCTCAACCCTATCATCAGATAAAATCGTTCATTTCTGCTTCAGCAGTTGGTTTTTATGGCGATTGTGGAGATGAAATTTTAACAGAAGAAAGTCCGAAGGGTTATGGCTTTTTAGCAGATTGCTGTAAACTTTGGGAAAATGCTGTAGACCAAGGTAAAAAATTAAGTTTAAGGGTTGTAAAACTCCGTACAGGGATAGTTTTAAGCACTGATGGAGGCGCTTTACCTCAATTGGATAAACCAGTGAAACTTTTCGCAGGATCGGCCTTAGGTACGGGTAAACAATGGACGCCATGGATTCATATTGATGATATGGTAGAAATGTATGTAGATGCCATAGAAAACCTTAAAATGGAAGGTGCTTATAACGCCTGCGCGCCTTTTCCGGTTACGAATACTACATTAACCAAAGCCATCGCAAAAACATTACACCGCCCCTTCTGGCCGATCAAAGTACCAAAAAAAGCTTTGGAATTATTATTAGGAGAACGTGTAGATGCCGTTTTGATGAGCAACAATACCTCAGCACAAAAAATTTTAAATGCAGGATTTAAATTTAAATTCACACATTTGGATGATGCTTTAAAGGATTTGTACAAATAAATTACCGGGTTAATTGGTTTAATTAAGCCTAAGAAGCAAAAAACACACAACTATACTTTCCATGACTCCAATATCCATTTTCTGGTTCCGCCGCGATTTACGGTTAGACGATAATGCCGCCTTATATCATGCGCTTAAAAGTGAATACCCGGTTTTACCATTGTTCATTTTTGACAAGAATATATTAGATAAACTGCCTAAAGATGATGCCCGCGTAACATTTATTTATCAAACGATAGCCGATTTAAAGAAAGAACTTCAGCAGCAAGGGTGCGATTTATTGGTGAAATATGGGGAACCTGAAAAAATCTGGCCTGAGATTTTAAAAGCGTACAACATTAAAGCGGTATACACTAACCATGATTATGAACCTTATGCCCGCGAACGTGATGATAACATGGCGGAGTTTTTAAGCAGTGAAAAAATTACATTTAAAACCTACAAAGACCAGGTTATTTTTGAAAAAGACGAAATTTTAAAAGCCGATAAAACGCCATATACGGTTTTTACCCCTTTTTATAAACAATGGCAGGCCAAACTAAACGATTTTTATATTAAGGCCTATCCTACTAAAAAATACTTCAAAAATCTGTTTCAAAGCAAACATTTATCCGCCCCAACTTTAGCAGAAATGGGATTTGAAATGAGTAAGCTTGATTTCCCGAAAATAAGTTATAAAAACAAACTTGATGATTATGCCAATGAACGCGATTATCCGGCACTGGATGGCACCACACATATTGGTTTGCATTTGCGTTTCGGCACTTTAAGTATCAGAAAAGCTGTAAAAGATGCAATTGAAGCAAAATCCAACGTATGGCTTTCAGAACTCGCCTGGAGGGAATTTTATATGACCATTCTTTGGCATTTCCCTTACGCTGGTTTTAATTCATTTAAAAAACAATACGATAAAATTAAATGGCGAAATAACGAGGATGAATTTAAGGCCTGGTGCGAAGGCAATACCGGTTACCCTATTGTAGATGCCGGAATGCGACAACTTAACCAAACCGGCTGGATGCATAACCGTGTACGCATGGTTGTTGGTAGTTTTTTAAGTAAACATTTGTTGATTGACTGGCGCTGGGGTGAAACCTATTTTGCCGAAAAGTTGCTCGATTATGAAATGGCGAGTAATGTAGGTGGCTGGCAGTGGGCGGCAGGCTCTGGAAATGATGCTGCGCCATATTTTAGGGTTTTTAATCCTGAACTTCAGATCAAAAAATTCGACCCTAAGTTTGAATACATTAAAAAGTGGGTGCCAGAATTCGGGACAAAAAAATATGCCCAACCAATAGTTGAGCATACTTTTGCAAGGGAAAGGGTTTTAAAAGTTTTTAAAGAGGCGTTATCTAATTCGTAACGCCTACTATTTCAATATCGAAATCTAAAACAGAATTAGGAGGAATTGTCCCACTACCAGAGGTTCCATAAGCCAAATCAGAAGGAATTAACATTCTAAATTTAGTTCCAACTCTAAATTTTGGAATCATTATTTGCCAAGCTCTAATTAATCCAGTTAAAGTTGATGAGTAACCATCAGCGTTTGAGTCAAAAGACGTTCCATCTAAGGTACGACCAGTATATTTGATGTTTACAGTGCTTTCAATTCCATTTACCGGATCCCCTGTGCCTAATGTATTAACGATATAATAAATTCTACTCGGATCCTTTGTGGCAACAAGAGCTTTAGTAGTTATAAAACTTTGAATCTTTGCATCATCAAATAGCCATTGTTTACGATATGGATAAGTCTTAAGCGTTAAATCAAGGTTTTCATTAGAAGGAATTGGACCAGCACCGTTTCTACCAAATGCCAAATAGGAAGGCAACAAAATTCTAGCAGTACCACCTGGCTTAAGATGTAAAGCCGCTGTTCTCAACGCAGGAATATTGTATGTAATTGATGTAGACAATGATGACTGAAAAAAGGAATTTAAATAACCAACATAGGTACCCAAATTTCCATTTATAGGTGACTGAAGATAAGTTGAACCACTCTGCATTGATTTTACTGTAATATCATACAATACAGAATCTTTGTTTAAGAATAGTGTTTCATCAGTAGGGTTTGTAACCTGATAATAAAATCCTGTTCTATCAGGATCCGGCACCATTTGTGTTAAATTATTTTTTGATATATAAGCTTTTATAGCCGCGTCATCTATAGTTTGAGCAGTATCATACTCTTTTTTACACGAGCTGAAAATGGTGATAGCCAGTAAAAGCGTAAATAAGCTAAGTTTAGTAAAATTGTTCATTTATTATTGTACGTCTGTAAGTGTTATAGTTAAATTGGGCATACCAAAAATATAATATGTTTAAACTTAACCATCATCCGCAAAAATAAGCTTTTAATACGGATGCTACAATTTTTAACCTATTTTAACAAATAAGCACGTTATAAACATTTTAAAAATGAGGCTATTGCGCGTTCGAAAGCTGAATGGTAAAATCCAGAACTGAATTAGCCGGAATAGGACCTGTAGCGCTGCTGCCATAGCCTAAACTTGGTGGAACGATTAATCTAATTTCTCCACCTTTCTGGATTTTAGGAATACCGATTCTCCAGCCGGTGATTAATTCGGCAAGATTGAAAGTTTGCTCTTTACCACCCCCATTATCAAACACGCTGCCGTTTAACAATCTGCCTTCATATTTAATGGTGATTTTAGTATTGCTTGGATAAGCGAATGAACCAGTACCCGGCTTAATGATTTGATAATATAAGCCAGAATCATCTCTAACGGCATTAATATTATTTTGCTTGATGAAATCAGTAATTTGCTTTTCAGGATCTTCATCCTTTTTACAAGATGAAACTGCAACTACACATAAAAAGAGTACGGTAAGGAATCTAAATTTAATCATGGGGCGAAAATAAGATTTTAATCTCATATAGCTAAGTACTTATGATTTTTTTGAATACAGCTATCCTCAATTCAACCGCAGCGGAGAAATCTTTGAAATGGTTTTATAGCACTTTTAAAATATTTTCTCGACTACGTTGCTCTTCGCTCGAAATGACGACAAGTGGAAGAAAAACCTCTATAGAGCTATCGTCATTCGACCGCAGCGGAGAAATCTTTGAAATGGTTTTATAGCACTTTAAAAGATTTTCCCGACTACGTTGCTCTTCGCTCGAAATGACGACGAGTGGAAGGGAAACCTATATTTAGCTAGCGTCATTTCGACCGCAGCGGAGAAATCTTTGAAATGGTTTTATAGCACTTTAAAAGATTTTCCCGACTACGTTGCTCTTCGCTCAAAATGACGACGAGTGGAAGGGAAACAAAAAAGGTTTAGTGCCTGAGTTGATGCACCCAAACCCTAAACCTTTAACCTCACACCTTCTACCCTTAAAAAATATATTTATTCGCTTCAATAAGTTGTTGTGCAACTCTCTGGCGGGCATCTTTAACATTAAACGGCTCTACTTTAGTAAAACGGCGTAAACCCACCAACATCATACGTTGCTCATCGCCTTCGGCAAAAGCCCAAAGTGCTTCTTTACCTGCTTTGGCAATCCCATCTACGGCTTCAACTAAATAAATGCGTAATAAATCCAGCTGACCAGCTGATGCTTCCTCACCACGGGTACTTACTAACTTTTCCGTTCTCAATAAGGCTGATTCAAGCACGTATACATAACCTGCCATATCGGCAATATTCATTAAAATTTCCTGCTCTTTGCTTAAAGTCATCATCAACTTTTGTACTGCAGCACCGGCTACCATTAAAGTTGCTTTTTTCAAATTCGCCAATACTTTTTTCTCTGCTGCAAACAAGGTAGTATCCTCTTCACCAAAATCGGGGATGCTCATTAGCTCGGCGGCCACTGCGGTAGCTGGTGTCATTAAATCCAATTCCCCCTTCATGGCACGTTTCAGCATCATATCAACGGTTAATAACCGGTTGATCTCATTCGTTCCTTCAAAAATCCTGTTGATCCGCGCATCGCGATAGGCTCTATCCATAGGTGCATCGGCACTAAAGCCCATACCACCGTAAATCTGTACGCCTTCATCAACAGTATAATCTAAAGCTTCAGAACCCCAAACTTTTAAAATGGCACATTCCACAGCAAATTGCTCTACTGATTTTAACCTGGCCTTACCAGATTCCATTCCACCGGCAACCAATTGGTCGTAAGTATCATCAATATTTTGTCCTGCACGATAGTTTGCAGCATCAACAGCATATAGTTTAGCTGCAATTTCTGCAATCTTAAAGCGAATGGCGCCATATTTCGAAATCGGGCGACCAAACTGGATCCGCTCATTGGAATAATTAATGGCTGTATTTAAAGTTGCTTTTGATGCACCGATAGCCGCGGCAGATAATTTAATACGGCCAATATTTAGAATGTTTACCGCTATTTTAAACCCGTTTTCTCTATCACTCAACATATTCTCAATAGGTACGGGGCAATCGTTAAAGAAAACCTGACGGGTTGATGAGCCTTTAATACCCATTTTATGCTCTTCAGGATTCATGGTGATGCCACCAAAATCTTTTTCTACAATAAAAGCAGTTAAGTTTTTGTCATCATCTATTTTAGCAAAAACGATAAAAATATCAGCAAAACCACCATTGGTAATCCACATTTTTTGTCCGGTGATGATATAATGTTTACCATCCTCGCTTAATTTTGCTTTTGTTTTACCAGAGTTGGCATCCGAACCCGAATTTGGTTCAGTTAAGCAATATGCAGCTTTCCACTCTCCTGAGCCCAACTTAGGGATATATTTGGCTTTCTGCTCTTCATTTCCATAATATAAAATCGGCAAAGTACCAATACCGGTATGTGCAGAAAGTGCAACAGCAAAAGAGTGGCCGGCACCTACAACATCGGCCACCAACATAGAGGTGTTGAAGTTTTTACCAAAACCTCCATACTCCTCTGGTACCGATACGCCAAGAATACCCAGTTCGCCAGCTTTGGTTAAAAGTGTTGGCATTAACTCAGGATCTTCCTGTTTATCTATTTTATCTAAATTGGGGTAAACTTCTGCCTCCAAAAAATCGCGACAGGTTTGTGCAATCATTTGTTGTTCTTCATCAAATTCTTCAGGGATAAATACTTCCTGATAAGTGGTATCCTTAATTAAGAATTCGCCACCTTTAATTGTTCTTTTTTCAGTTGTTTCCATTTTTATGAGATTTGAGAAATGAGATTTGAGATTTGAGACCTGCTCAAAATTCAAACTCAAATCAGTAATGTTATTTTTTATGATGCGTCATGCTGAATTTATTTCAGCATCTTTCCTGCTAAGCCACTTTGCAATTAGACCATACTTAGCATTTGCTTACTCGGTTGTGATTGCTTCGTACCTCGCTATGACGATCTGTCTATAAAAGTTCAAAAATCCCCGCAGCTCCCTGCCCCGTTCCTACGCACATGGTTACCATTCCATATTTCTTGTTCTGCCTTTTTAGCTCATTCATAATCTGAACGGTAAGTTTTGCTCCTGTGCAACCTAACGGGTGCCCTAATGCAATAGCGCCTCCGTTTACGTTTATCACATCAGGGTTTAAATCCAATGTTCTGATCACCGCCAATGACTGCGACGCAAAAGCTTCATTTAATTCAATTAAATCGATATCTTCTTTTCTTAAACCAGCTTGTTTTAATGCTTTTGGAATGGCCTCAATCGGTCCGATACCCATAATCCTCGGCGGAACGCCTGCAATGCCATAACTCACTAACCTGGCAATTGGCTCGGCATTAAGCTCTTTCATTTTCTTTTCTGAAACCACCAATACAAAGGCTGCACCATCGGATGTTTGCGAAGAATTACCTGCCGTAACGCTTCCTACTGCATCGAATACAGGTTTCAGTTTGGCAAGTTTGTCCAAAGTTGTATCTGTACGCGGACCTTCATCGGTATCAACAACATATGAACGTGTTTTCTTTTTAAGATTATCATCCAAGTAATTTTCATTAACTGTAATGGGTAAAATACCATCTTTTAAATGACCGTTTTTTATGGCATGAATGGCTTTCTCGTGTGATTTCAATGAAAAGGCATCTTGATCTTCGCGACTCACATTATATTCTTTGGCCACAGCTTCGGCCGTTAAACCCATTCCCCAATACCAGTCGGGATTATTTTTAGCAACTTCTGCATTTGGCACTAATTTCCATCCACCAAAAGGCATTCCGCTCATTACCTCTACTCCACCGGCAATAATACAATCGGCCATGCCGGCTTTAATTTTGGCAACCGCTGTTGCAATGGTATCTAAACCTGATGCACAATAACGGTTTACAGTAACCCCAGGCACCTTATCGGTATCCAAGCCCATCAGCGAAATCATACGGCCAATATTTAAGCCTTGTTCTGCCTCTGGTGTAGCATTACCTACAATTACATCATCAATCTGTTCATTATCTAAATTCGGAACCGATGCCACTAAAGCCCTGATTACTTCTGCGGCTAAATCATCAGCTCTTGTAAAACGGAATACGCCACGGGGCGCTTTGCCCACTGCTGTACGATATCCGGCTATAATATATGCTTCCATTGTTTAAGATTTGAGACTTGAGATATTAGATTTGAGACTTATTCAAACCAATAACTCAAATCGATTATTATTTTAGATTTGAGACATTAGATGTGAGACGTGAAAAGGTAATCTGTTTCCAATCTCACATCTAGTTTCTCACATTTTTTTCATATTAATTTTCTTTTCCAGCATTTGCTGGAAACCATAAGTCATTTTTTGTAATTCATCGATCTTAGACAGTAAAGGATCTAAAATCTCAGATTCGAGAATAGATAGCTTGTTAGCGATCACCAATTGTGTTTGTAACTCGTAAGAAGAGCCGTTGGCTATACCTAAAAAGTTGTTAAACTCTTTAACTGAATTTCTCCCGGCACCTTCGGCAATGTTAGATGGAATTGAGACTGCTGCCCTTCTTGACTGACTAATCAAACCAAAGCGTTCATCAGTTGGAAATGTTGATGTTGCCTTGTAAACATCAACAGCTAAATCGATAGCCTTATTCCAAATTTTTAACTCTTTTAAATTATTCATTTCTTTTATTTTAAAGCTTATGCTATAACCGAAGCGGCCTGTCTCAAATCTAATATCTCCTATCTCACATCTAATTCCTCAAAGGTTTCCCTTTTGTAATGATGCTCTGAATCCGCTCTAACGATTTGCGCTCTCCTGCGAGTGATAAAAATGCTTCTCTTTCGAGATCCAATAAATATTGTTCGGTTACTTCTGTTGGAGATGATAAATCGCCACCACACATTACATAACCCAATTTTTCGGAAATTTTTTTATCGTGCTCAGAGATAAAATGCCCTGCATACATACTATTTGCTCCTGCATATACAATTCCTAAGCCCTGCTTACCCAAAACTTTAATATCGTTACGCTGAACGGGTTTAGTATATCCTGCATCAGCCAGCTCTATTGCTTTTGCCTTTGCATCAGCCAATAAACGGTTACGGTTCATTGAAATTGAGAATTTATCTTTCTGAAGGTAACCCAGTTCGTAGGCTTCATAACCTGATGTAGAAACTTTAGCCATCCCTATCGTAAGGAAACGATCTTTCAGGGCATTTTGCACAATCTGATCATCCTTATATTCATCAGAGGCACGTAGCGCAAACTCTTTGGTACCGCCACCACCAGGTATAACGCCCACACCAAATTCAACCAAACCCATATAAGTTTCGGCAGAAAGCTGAACATGATCGGCATGTAAGCTAAACTCGCAACCACCCCCTAAAGTTAAATTATGTGGTGCTACTACAACCGGAATAGAGGAATAACGGATGCGCATGGAAGTATTCTGAAACATACGGATTGCCATATTCAATTCATCCCACTCCTGCTCTACGGCCATCATAAAAATCATCCCTACGTTTGCACCGGCAGAGAAATTTGCTCCATCATTACCGATTACCAAACCGCGGTAATCTTTTTCGGCCATATCAATTGCTTTGTTGATACCTGAAATTACATCACCGCCAATGGTATTCATTTTGGTGTGGAATTCTACATTCAGAATGCCATCGCCCAAATCGATAATCGAAACACCTGAGTTTTTCCAAAGGGTTTTATTTTCGCGGAGGTTATCTAAAATGATAAATTCGTCGGTTCCTGGTAAAGCTTTATAACTTTTGGAAGGAATATCATAATATTTTTTAACGCCGTTTTCTACTTTATAAAATGAAGTATTTCCGGCATCGAGCATTTCGTGCACCCAGGCCGCGGCTTTATTGCCATATTGCTCCATTCCTTCGATGGCTTCTTTTAAACCTACGGCATCCCACAGTTCGAAAGGACCAAGCTCCCAGCCAAAACCTGCACGCATGGCATCATCAATGCGGTATAACTCGTCTGAAATTTCTGGAATTCGATCTGAAACATATTCAAATAAACCAAAAGAAGAATGACGGAACAATTCGCCCGCTTTATCTTTCCCTTTGGCAAAAGTTTTCATGCGTTCGCGAAGGTTTTCAACCGGCTTGGTCATTTCTAACGTGGCCGATTTTACCTTTTGCTGAGGTTTGTATTCTAAAGTTTTTAAATCCAATGCAAGGATTTCGGTTTTACCATCAGCAGTTTTAGTCTTTTTATAAAAACCCTGTTTGGTTTTATCGCCCAGCCATTTATTTTCTTCCATTTTCTGCACATAAGCAGGAAGTTTAAACAAATCGTGTGCTTTATCATCCGGGCAATTATCATAAAGACCTTTGGCCACTTTAATCATGGTATCCAAACCAACCACATCTGAAGTACGGAAAGTAGCCGACTTCGGTCTGCCTAAGGCCGGGCCAGTAAACTTATCTACTTCTTCTACCGTTAAATCAAGTTTATCAACCAAATGCAAAAGTGCCATAATTGAATAAACGCCTACACGGTTGGCAATAAACGCTGGTGTATCTTTACATAAAACAGTTGTTTTACCTAAAAACTTATCACCATATTGCATCAGGAAATCAACAATTTCTGGCTGTGTATGTGGTGTTGGAATAACCTCCAGTAATTTTAAATAGCGGGGCGGATTAAAAAAATGGGTTCCACAGAAATGTGATTTAAAATCATCGCTTCTTCCTTCAGCCATTAAGTGGATTGGAATACCTGAAGTATTCGAAGTAATTAATGTACCTGGTTTGCGGAATTGCTCTACCTGTTCGAAAACTTTTTTCTTGATATCCAGATTTTCAACCACCACTTCTATTACCCAATCGTAACCGGAAATTTTAGAAATATCATCATCAAAATTTCCTGTTTTGATTTTATTTAATGCTTTTTTGCTATAAACCGGCGAAGGGTTTGTTTTTACAGCTGTTTGCAATGCTGTGTTTACAATCCGGTTTTTTACCGCTGGGTTATCCAGTGTTAATCCTTTTGCCTGCTCTTCGGGGCTCAAATCTTTTGGGGCAATATCCAACAGCAAAACCTCAACCCCAATATTGGCGAAGTGGCATGCAATACGCGAACCCATAATACCCGAACCTAAAACGGCAACTTTATTAATGCTTCGTTTCATTATTATTTGCTTTTCAGTAGTTTGACAGAACTATTTTTATGTAATAACCTATCAAACAGGTTTGATTATTATATTTGTTAATCAACAGTATAGGCTACTGTGATATCATTTAGTTTTATCAATAGATTTATAAAGGTTTCTTTCTCTTTTTTAGAGAAATGCTCATCCAGATATTCATTAAATTTCCGAACTACACCTTTGGCCAATTGCTTTTTCTCCTTACCGAAATCTGTAAGAAAAACCTTCACCGAGCGTTTATCTCCGGCAGAAGTTTCGCGATAAATAAGATTAGCTTCTTCCATGTTATTCAACATCCGCGATAGGCTGGTAGCCTTTACCCCAAGCAAGCCCGCTAAATTTGAAACTGCTGTTCCTTCAGCATCATCTATATTAATAAGCATGTAACCAATAGCCTGCGTAATGCCAAAACTGGAAGCCATTTGGTTGTACTTATTAAACATATTTTGCCAGGCAAACTTAACGTGGTAATCTATGGTTTGTTGTTGTTTCATTTTGCTAATTTATTATGCTTGCATAACAAAGCTAACGAATGTATTTTGTTAATGCAAGTAGAAAATTTAAAATAATTGTTAAAATTTTTCTATAATAGACGTGCACAATTGAAAACGTTTTACTATGCTAAAAGTTAGATTAATAACCTGCCTAAGTATCTTTATTTTATGGACCACGGTTTGCCACAGCCAGGTATCGTATTTTGGAGGCGCACTTTTAAACAGCCAGAAATTAGAGACATTTAAAAAAACAACTACCTTATTTACGCTTCAGTATACCGATTATGCCGAATTGGAGAAATTTGATCAGGCGATTAAAAAAAACTGGACAATTACCCCTTATAAAATCATCAAACCTGAAGAGCTTGCCCGCTATGATACGCTTGCTAATTATTCATTTTTCTACTTTGACGGTTACAATGAGAAGCTGGATACTACAACCAAGGTAAATGTAGTTTATGCATTAAAATTAATCACGCCATCTAAAAAACCTAAAATTAAAGAAGAAAGCATCCTTGCTACGGTTACGCTTTTTGCGGATCAGAATACGAATTTGCTGATTGAAACGCAAGACCAGCAATTTGGCTCAAAAAGAAGTATAAAAAGCAATCTTTTATCTAACCTATATAATAAATCAAGCTTTTTAAACTGGTCGCCGGGCTTTTTAACCGGATATTTAAAGCAGATTAACGATGGATTGCTGGCCAACGAAAACAGCAGCATTGATTACCAATTTTACAATAAGGTACGCTTACCTGCGCTGGCAAAAGAAACACTTTATGTACCTGAATACATTAAGCAGGTATTTTCGTCGAGATTAACGCTTTTGCCTCCATCAGGCACCATTGCAGAGCCTTACAACTACAAGCTTAAATTTGTATCGTATAAAGTGCTTGATAGCTTAATTCTGAACAAAGAAAATAGTGTTAAATACCTGGTTTATACACAACGATCCAACGATAAAATAATTAGTATTTACGATAGTAAGGATGATAAAATTATTTATCAGCGATTTTATCCGCAATCGCTGAATTTTGAAATGAATGATTTGAGCGAGATTAAAAAAGTTATTGTTTCGCTTAAATAAAAAATTGGTGAGCATTTAATAGAATAGTTGCCATTACTGAAGAGGAACAATAAGCCATCTTAAAACGATCGCTTTAACTATAATAGTAAGGTTGCTTCAGCTAAAAAGCCCGCCAGCAATGACGACCATGTTGCTTAAAACCTTTTAAACAAAAAAAGTCCCGATTTGCATCGGGACTTTTTATTGTGTTATTAAAAAACAGACTAGTAAAGTGTAAACTCTACACGACGGTTTTGTTGACGACCAGCTGCTGTTTTATTGGTAGCAATTGGCTGACCCATTCCGTAACCTGTAGCCTCAATACGTGATGCATTTGCACCTTGAGAAACTAAATAAGCTTTTACAGATTCTGCTCTATCTTTCGATAAACGCAAGTTTAATTCTTTAGAACCTGTATTATCAGTATGACCAGCTAATTTTAAGCTGAAGTTTTTCTGAACCAATAATGCAGCAACTCTATTTAAAGAAGCATAAGATTTAGAACGGATTGTTGCTTTACCTAAATCGAATTCTAAGTTTTTAATCGCTTCCCTAACTACTTTACGATCTTCTTCTGTTACGATTACTTTTTCAACAACTTTTTCTGGAGTTTTTAATGGACAACCAGAACCGTCTACTACAGTACCTGCAGGAGTATCAGGACATTTATCTAATTTATCTGCAACACCATCACCATCAGTATCTTTCAGGATATCATTCATTTCTGAACGTAATTTTGCATTTTCAGCTTTTTGAGCATCTAAATCAGATTTTAAACCATCTGCAGTTTGTTTTGCTTTTAAAGCTTCATCATAAGTTAAAGCAACCGGATTGTGGAAAGCCAATTGTTTTCCGCTACCCAAAGCAAATTCTAAACCTGCATATGCATAGTTGTATTTATCACTTCCGTTTTTGTAATAACCATCTAAGTTATCACCATCAAGGAAGTTGATTGTCCAACCTAAATCAAAATTAACAGCGTCTGAAATTTTAAATTTAGCACCTAAACCTACCGGAATAATTAATTCGTGGATGTTATCACCACCACCAAACTCCGAAGTTCCGGCGGCAGTTGTAATTGTTGGTTTGTAAGCAGCAATACCAGCACCTGCAGAAGCATATAACTGTAAAGCGTTCTCTTTTTTAAACATATCGATATTGAACATGTTTACTACTGCATTTAAACTTCCTGAATACGATAATTCTGTATCGAAAGCCTTTACAGGTGAATTGTTAACCAATCCACTTTCATAAGGTTCGGTATTATCACCTTTTAATTTTCCACGTACTCCATCTAAACGTAGTGAGAAGTAAGGTGTAAATTGTTTTTTAATGTAAAGGCCGTAACCTAAGCTCGATTTGTTGTTACTAAAATCATTTTTACCTCCTAGCGGAGAAAGTGGAGTTAAAACTCCTGCATTAACACCAATCGACCATGTTCTGAACGTTGCTGTTGAAGTTGCAGGGCTCTCCTGAGCTGAAGCAACCGATCCGATTAATAAACCAGCGAGTGCAACTGGTAGCGTTTTGAATAGTTGTAATTTCATATTTTTCTATTATAACGTTGAATAAGCGTTGCCCATCCTTTACAATAGCCATACCAAAAATACACACTTGTAAAAATACTTATCAACTTTTCAACACTAATAGCCTATTGCTTTATCGTCGCCACGTGGATCGGCCCCCCCCTGATAATTGCCCCATTTGTTTTTCAAAATTGCGTCTACCCTCCCAATAGGGCCTCTTACCTCAAGTTTATAACCTTTGGCCCTCAATTTCTGTACACTTAAACTATCCAATGCATCTGGTTCTAAATATACTTCATCAGGCAGCCATTGGTGATGGAATTTTTTAGCAGCAACTGCCGCTTGCATAGACATATCGAAATCTATTACATTAATAATTGTTTGAAATACAGAGGTAATAATGGTCGATCCTCCGGGTGTACCCACAACCATAAATAAATGTCCGTCTTTTTCTACAATACTGGGAGTCATTGAGCTTAACATTCTTTTATTTGGGGCAATGGCATTGGCTTCTCCGCCAACTAAACCATACATATTTGGTGCGCCTGGTTTAACGGAAAAATCGTCCATTTCGTTATTAAGTAGAAATCCTGCACCTTTTACCGCAACCAACGATCCATAAGAGCCGTTTAAGGTTGTGGTAATTGAAACCGCATTTCCATCATGATCTACAATAGAAAAATGTGTGGTTTCTTCGTGTTCTGCCCCTTTTATTTCGCCAGCCAGTACTGCGCTGCTTGGTGTTGCTGCTGCCCAGTTAAAATTTGCCATGCGACTTTTATTGTATTCGGCGCTTAACATTTGCTGTTGTGGAACGGCATAAAAATCCGGATCGCCCAGGTGTGTGGCCCGATCGGCATATACCCTTCTTTCGGCCTCTACAATTACCTGTACGGTAGAATCAGCATTGTGCCCCCATCTTTTTAGTGGAAAAGACTCTACAGATTGCAGCAATTGAATTAGCGCAATACCGCCGCTAGATGTTGGCGGCATGGTAATAATTTTATAGCCCCTATAATTTCCGGTAATGGGTTTGCGCCAGGCAGAATGGTAGTTTTTTAAATCGGTTTTGGTGATAAGCCCTTTACCACGCTGCATTTCTGCCACAACTGAATCGGCAACAGCTCCCTCATAAAAACCCGCACGTCCTTTTTCCTGAATCAGTTTTAAGGTATTGGCCAATTCTGTTTGCACCATTATTCCATTTTCCTGCCAGGTACTTTCTAAATTAACAAAAGCAGTACCATTAGGATTAAATTCCATAAATTTCCGGTGCAGGCTATTCAGTTCTTCTGCTTGCCTTTTGGTGATTTTGAAGCCATTTTGTGCCAAATCTATAGCAGGCTGCAACACTTGTACCCATGATAATTTACCATACTTTTTGTGCGCTTCTACCATTCCATCAACTGAACCCGGAACACCGGCTGCTAAATGGCCGTAGAGGCTTTTATCTACAATAGGGTTACCTGCAGCATCAAGATACATATCTCTATTGGCCGAAGCAGCAGCCTTTTCACGAAAATCCAATGCATTAATTTCTCCATTGGCCCCACGGTATACCATAAAACCACCACCCCCAATATTACCGGCATTGGGATACACTACGGCAAGCGCAAATTGCACTGCCACCGCAGCATCAACCGCATTGCCTCCTTTTTTTAAAATATCGATACCTACCTGTGAAGCTTCGGGATGGGCAGAAACCACCATACCATTTTTGTATTCGCCACTATTGTTTTTACCCAATTGCCCGGTAGCACAACCAGCCAACAGCACCACACTGCTTAGGTAGATTAAAGATTTTTTAAGTTTATTGAGGGGCTTTGTAGTTTTCTGCATCTTTATATATTTTTTCTATTACCGCATTATTTTTCTCGGTAATTACTTTTCTTTTTAAACTTAACTTCGGGGTTAGTTCACCACCATCAATACTCCACTCTTTTGGTAAAAGTGCAAATCTTTTAACTTGTTCCCATTTACCAAAACCAACATTCGCAGCTTCTATTACTTCATTGTATTTGGTAAGCACTTGTTCATTTTTAATAATTTCTTCGTTAGTGGTAAAGGCAATACCTTTTTTACCTGCCCAGGTTTTTAGGGTTTCGAAGTTGGGAACAATCAGTGCAGAAGGAAATTTCCTGTTTTCGCCCAATACCATAATCTGTTCGATAAAAATTGATTCTTTATATTTATTCTCCAGCATTTGCGGTGCTACATATTTGCCACCGGCTGTTTTAAACATTTCTTTCTTACGGTCGGTAATTCTTAAATAGCGGCCTTCAACCAGTTCGCCAATATCTCCGGTATGGAACCAACCTTCGTTATCTACAGCTTCATTTGTTAAATCGGGCCGGTTATAATAACCTTTCATTACCTGGTGCCCACGGGTTAAAACCTCACCATCTTGTGCAATTTTAACTTCTACACCTTTAATTACCTCTCCTACTGATCCGAACATGGTACCGCCAAAATGGTTAACGGTAATTACGGGTGAGGTTTCTGTTAATCCATAACCTTCGAAAACCGGCATGCCTGCTGCCCAGAAAATTCTGGCCAAACGCGGATTTAGTGCTGCTCCTCCTGATACAATGACTACAATTTCGCCACCCAGCGCTTCCTGCCATTTTTTAAAAACAAGTTTGCGGGCAATGCTTAATTTAAAATTATACCAGGCTCCGGCATCAATGGTGTATTTTTCGGCTAAAGCTACAGACCAGAAGAATATTCCTTTTTTAATTCCTGTTAGTGCCTTGCCTTTCTCCATAATCTTATCGTAAACTTTTTCAAGCAAACGCGGAACGGTAGAAAATGCATTTGGTTTAACGTGCTGTATATCGGCCACAATGGTATCCATACTTTCGGCATAATAAATTCCGGTATAGTTAAAAAGGTACAGATAAATAATCATCCTTTCGAAAATGTGCGAAAGGGGCAAAAAACTCAATCCTTTTTTAACACCTTCGGGCATTACCACAGCAGAGTTTATAAAATTTGCCACCAGGTTATTGTGTGTTAACATTACCCCTTTTGGCGTGCCGGTGGTACCGGAAGTATAAATTAGCGTTAAAATATCTTCTGGGGCTACATTATTGCGGTATTCATCTAAATTGATATCTAAACTTGCCTTGCCTGCATCTATCAGTACATTCCAGTTTTCAGCCTCTTTAATTTCATTAAAACTATATATTTTGATGCCTGGGTTTATTGCCTCAGCGCAGGGTTTAATCTTTTTATACAATTCTTCATCTGCAACGAAAATGATCGAAATCTCCGCATCTTTTAATATAAATTCGATATCGTGTTCGGCAAGTGTTGGATAAAGCGGAATCTGATAGGCACCAATCTGGTTTGCAGCAAAATCGGCAATGTTCCATTCGGGCCTGTTGTGCGACATTACCGCTACCCTACCGCCTTTGCTTATGCCTTGTTTAATTAACCCACGACTAAGGTTATCAACAGCATTACAAAAATCGGCTGTACTATAATTTATCCATTTCCCATTAACTTTTCCGCTGATGAACTCTTGCTTAGGATTTTCGAGGCTATATTTCAAAAGATCAAAAACCCGTTTAATTTCTGCCGCCATATGAATAGTATAATATTTGGTTAAGTTAAAAAATCAAACATAAAGATTGATATCTATATGCTTCTTTTATGAAAATAATACCTCGTGATGTATAAAAACGCAAGCATTAAGCTTCATAAAATAAAATTAAATAAACTTAGCAATTACAAAATTACTATGCAAGCATTGTTTTTCTGATTTTAGATTTTGACCTAAAAAACATAAACGGCATTAAAGTTGTTAGGCTGATAATTATTTACAAAACATATAAAATATGAAAAAGTTATTTACAATTTTAGGATGCATTGCATTGTTTGCCCTTACTACAACAACCGTTAAAGCTCAAAACTACAAAACCGGACTTGGTTTAGGTATTGATTTTGGAGATGGTGCTACATTGGTTGGTCCTTCGGTAAGACATCATTTTAGTCGTAAAGCTGCTATTCAAGGCGAGGTCTTATTTGGTGGAAACTCTACTATTATTCAGGGTTTTTTACAATACAATTCTTCAATCCCTGGAGCTAAAGGTTTAGACTGGTATTTAGGTGGTGGTCCATCTGTTCAATTGTATGATGGCGGTTCTAGCTTTTATTTGGTTCCAATGGTTGGTTTAGATTACAAATTTAGCGGTGCACCTTTGGCATTGGCTTTAGACTGGAGACCAAGACTTTACCTTGGCGACAATGATAGCGACTTTAATGCTGGCCGTTTTGGTTTAGGATTTAGATACACTTTCTAGGTATAGCGCATGGCGCGGAGCGTAAAGCGTTACATAAGAAATCCCGTAAGAAATTCATCTTACGGGATTTTTTTGTGGGTTTTAACTTTGATTAATATTTTAACTATTGATAGCACAAGGTCATCCTTGTTCGAAAATTCATCGCCACATTTTTATTGTCACATTTTGCTGGTTCCCAGTTTGGGCAGGTTTCTAACAATTTGATCACGTTACGATCCAATTGCGTATAATTTTCGGGTGTTTTATCGTAAATACCAACGTTTTTTACATGGCCCGAAGCATCTATTATAAAAGTTGGAAAAACAGTTGATTGTAAACGATCGTTATCTACTCCATTTAGTGAATAATTTGATAAAAACTTATAGAATTTAGCAATACCGCCCGGATACTCTGGCATTTTATCAACTTGTGAATACACAAAAAGCTTCAATTGTTTGTTATAATAACCCTTACATGATGTTTGTTGTGCAAAAACCTGATTATCTTTTGCAAAGGAAAAGGTTAAAAGGCATAATATAAACAGCAACTGCTTTATCATATATTCGATATTGGTTCAATAAATATCTTAAATAAAAAAGAGACCATATCGTAATTATTGATTTGTTAACCCAAGCTTGTCGATGAACTTATTTAAAATTCCTATTTAGGGATTTCTACAGGCTCAACATAACTTTAGGAGAAATTAATTTATGATACAGTCTCTTTTATATTAACATAAAACTTCTAACAGTAAATTGACTAAACCCCTGTCCATTTTTTTAACACAGCCTTTTGTGCCGGAGTTGCATTTTCGTTAACAGTGGCTTTTAAACGCACGCTAGGATTTTCTTTTAAGGTTAAAGAAATTTCTTTTTCAAGTCCATCGCGTTTAACCTTTAGTTTTAATACATCACCAATATTCTTTTTGGCAACCAAAGGAATTACATCCAAAGAAATTAACGGACTTTTTAACCTAACGGTAGCTAGTGCATCGCTTAGTGAGGTACCATCTAAAGTAAGCACTACATCATTCACATTTAAACCGCTAATCCATGCGGCAGAATTTCTTGTTGTTGAGGAAATTGCCAGACCATCATTTGTTAACTGGCCCGAAGCTCCTGTAACCGGTTTACCAGGGGTTGCATTTTCGGTAGAAACATCAACACCAGCATAACCGAAGTATTTTACATATTCGGCATCATCCACGCCATTTACATATTTAGCCCAGAAATTGGTAAAGCTGATCCCGGATATTTTTTCTACCATTGCTTTAAATTCTGCATCGGTATAACCACGTTTAAGCGTTTTGCATTGCAGATACATTGCTTTCATTACATCATCCAAACTTTTAGCACCTTTTGTGGCATTGATGATTTCGAGGTCCATTAAAATTCCAATTACCTCTCCTTTGTTATAGTAAGAAATAGAATTGTTTTTAGAGTTCTCATTCGGGCGGTAGCCTATTATCCAGGCATCGTAGCTAGAAGCAGCTGCCGATTGATATTTGGCACCAGGTGTATTTAATACGGTTGCAACACCACCAGCCAGATCTTTCAAAAACTCATTTACATCGGTAAAACCAGCTCTGTGCACGTATTTATTTTCGTAATATGAGGTAAAACCTTCGGCTACCCAAAGGTTGGTGGTATAATTCTCATTGTCGTAATCAAACGGACCCAATGCCACCGGGCGTAAACGTTTAACGTTCCAAAGGTGATGGTATTCATGTGCTACCAGGCTTAAAAAACCTTTATAACCTTCTGCAGTGCTGTATGCATCTCTGGTTGCACCTAAGGTTGTAGAGTTTAAATGTTCTAAACCGCCGCCACCTCTTAAAAAATTATGCACAATGAAAAGATAGTATTTATTTGGATTTTCGCCATAAACTGCCGTTTCCTGATCGACAATTTTGGCCATATCTACTTTGAGTTTTTCTTTATCATAATTACCACCACCATACATGGCTACTTCGTGGCGAACGCCAGAAGCTGTAAATTCAAAAACATCCTGATTGCCTACTTCGATTGGGCTATCGTAAAGGATATCAAAATCTGTAGCCTTATAAGTAAATTGCTCACCAGCAACAGGCGTTAACCCGGTAGAAACTTTACTCCAGGTATTAAAAGGAATTATTTTTACGGTGCTAGGCGATTTAATCATCCCGTCAGGATGCATAAAAATTCCTGTTGGTGATAAAAAAGCATGAGATTCATCTATAAAAGGTGTACGCACAGAAATTTCGAATGCATAAACACGGTAATTGATTTGGATATTTGCTGCTTTTGCAGAGAAAATTCTCCAGGTATTTTTTCTTATTTTTTCTACCTTAACGGTTTTTCCTCCAGCGGTGGCCTTAAATTCTTCAACACTTTTTTCAAACTCACGCACAAGATAAGAACCGGGTGTCCAAACAGGCATTTTTACATCTACGTAATCCTTTGCCAAGCCAGATATATTCATCTGCACTTCTGCATAATGTGCTTGCGGCTCTTTAAAAGAAACCTCGAAGCCTATTTTCACTTGCGCCTTAGCTGCCATAATACACGTTAGTAGTAAAACTAAACTTAAAATTGATTTTTTATTAAACATATTCACTTGTTTTGCTGCAAATTTATATTTATTGGTGAGGTTTTAGAATAAAATAGCTAAATGTGGTGTAAAATAGTTGTTTCTGTTAGATGGGTACATGGCAGATGGTTAATGATTTTTTAGCCAACTTAATCCTAAATAATCAATTTGCTTTCTCATCTCTAACTCAGTTACGGGGATATAAACAGCAATTACATTTTATCAGCCAACGGATTAACACCAAACTAAAAATTGTAAAGCCAAACGGAAAAGCTGTAACATCCTTAATACAACAAATTTAGGACTAAACTATTTGAATATTTTTACCCTCTAATTCTATAACATTAATCTTATTTTAATGTTCGGAATACGCACGACACAAATATAAACATGAAGAAAAGGTATATTATCTATGCTGTTTTAGCAATAGGCTTGGCCTATCTGGTATATTACAGGATTAACGCAAACAAAAAACTCGAAGGGAAAGGCGCCGGTTCAGCTGCAGGGGCAGGAAAAGGCAAGGCCGGAGGTAAAGATGGAAAATCGGCTCCGCTTGTGGTAGATGGTATTGTAGTAAAAGCAACATCGTTTGATAACGACCTTGAGGTTACGGGTGCCATTGATGCAAACGAATCTGTGGTATTAAAAAGTGAAGTTTCTGGTTTGGTTACCGGGATCTTTTTTAAGGAAGGCACAACGGTATCAAAAGGAAGCGTACTGGTTAAAGTAAACGACAGAGATATACAGGCTCAATTACAGGATGCGCTAACGAAGCAAAAATTATCTGGCACGAATGAAAACAGGGCGAAACAGTTATTGGCCAAGGGCGCAATCAGTCAGGAAGAATACGACACTTCGCTGGCCGATCTAAAATCGTTGCAGGCACAATCGCAATTAATCAGGGCTCAATTGGCTAAAACCACCATTAGGGCACCTTTTACAGGCAGAGTGGGTTTACGCAGTATATCAGCAGGAACCTATTTAACTCCAGCAACCGTTATTGCGAATTTGGTAAGCACAAACCCCGTTAAAGTTACTTTTTCAGTCCCTGAGAAATATGCCGGACAGATTAAAATAAACTCTGAAATTACTTTCACCACCGATGGATCTTCCAAAGAAAACAAGGGAAAGGTTTATGCGATAGAACCAGGAATTAATGCCGCTACCAGAACGTTACAAATTAGAGCCTTGGCTCCAAATGCAGATAATGCACTGTTACCAGGCTCATTTGCCAAGATTAAACTGGCTTTAAATACGCTTCAAAATGCCATTCTTATCCCGAATGAAGCTGTTGTTCCGGTTTTAAAGGGTAAAATTGTTTACATTCAAAAAAATGGCAAAGCACAGGAGGTTAAGGTAGAAGCCGGTACCCGTACTGATGAAGATATTGTAATTACCTCAGGATTAAAAGTTGGCGATACCGTTTTAACTACCGGATCGATGGCACTAAAAAAAGATGCTCCTGTAAAAGTTCATTTGGTTAAGCAGTAATTATGAGTATCTCAACCACGAGTATAAAAAGACCGGTTTTGGCCATTGTGATGAACTTACTGATTGTTCTTTTTGGAATAATTGGCTATACCTTTTTGGGTGTCCGCGAGTATCCATCCATTGATCCTACGGTGGTTTCGGTAAGAACATCTTACCCAGGTGCAAACTCCGATATTATCGAATCGCAGATTACCGAGCCATTAGAAAAATCGATCAATTCAATTGATGGAATCAGAAACATCTCATCATCCAGTAACCAGGGCACGAGTAATATTACCATAGAGTTTAATCTTGATAAAAATATTGAAGAGGCAGCGAACGATGTACGGGATAAAGTATCGCAGGCTGCGCGTACTTTACCTAAAGATATCGATGGTTTACCGGTAGTAAGCAAGGCTGATGCCAACTCTGATCCGATTTTATCAATGACGATACAGAGCGACAAACGCAACACGCTAGAATTAAGCGATTTTGCTGAAAACGTAATTGCCGATCGGATACAAACCATCCCAGGCGTAAGTAGCGTACAAATTCAGGGTCAGCGAAAATATGCCATGCGGATTTGGATGGACCCAAATAAATTAAGTGCTTACGGTTTAACCTCTCAGGATATTGTAACCGCTTTAGATAATGAAAATGTTGAGCTTCCATCCGGAAAAATCACTGGTGCAACTACTGAGTTAACCGTTAAAACTTTAGGAAAACTGACTAACGAAAGTGAATTTAACAACCTGATTTTAAAAACAGACAGCAACCAGGTAATTAAATTAAAAGATGTTGGATATGCAGTTTTAGGGCCAGAAAACGAAGAAACCATTTTACGCGAATCGGGCAGGCCGATGGTGGCAATTGCCATTATCCCCCAGCCCGGAGCAAATTATCTTGATATTAGTAAAGAATTTTACAACCGCTTTGATAAATTAAAAGCAGATATCCCGCAGGATATTAAACTAAAGGTTGCATTAGACAATACACTTTTTATTAAACGCTCTGTTACCGAAGTTGCAGAAACCATTGGTTTATCGCTGGTACTTGTAATTTTAATTATTTACCTGTTTTTTAGGGATTGGGCAATTGCATTCAGGCCATTAATTGATATTCCGGTATCATTGGTTTTCACTTTCTTCATCATGTACGCTTTCGGATTTTCGATTAACGTATTGAGTTTACTCGCCATTGTACTGGCAACAGGTTTGGTGGTTGATGATGGTATTGTGGTTACCGAAAATATCTTTAAAAAAGTAGAAGAAGGAATGTCGCCATTTGAAGCGGCCATTAAAGGCTCGAATGAAATCTTTTTTGCCGTAATATCCATCTCCATTACACTTGCCGCAGTATTTTTGCCGGTAATTTTCTTGCAGGGTTTTGTTGGCCGGTTATTTAGGGAGTTTGGCGTAGTAATAGGTGCAGCGGTGTTGGTTTCGGCTTTTGTATCACTTACCTTAACGCCAATGTTAAATGCCTACCTGATGAAAAAAGGCGGGCACAAGCCATCAAGGTTTTACAATTGGACAGAACCTTATTTCGTAAAATTAAATGATGCATACGAATCAAACCTGAATAAATTTTTAGATAAAAGATGGTTATCGATTCCGATTATATTGGTATGTATGGGTTTAATATTCTTATTCTGGAAGGTTTTACCGAAAGAAACCGCTCCATATGATGATAGGAGTGCCATAAACATCAATGCCACTACACCAGAAGGCGCATCTTTTGCGTATACGGATAAGTTTATCATGAAACTGAACCAATTGGTGATTGATTCTGTTCCTGAAAAAAATGTAAACATTACCATTACTTCACCCGGTTTTGGTGGCTCCGGATCTGTAAACTCCGGTTTTGTAAGAATGGGTTTAACCGATCCTGAAGACCGTGTGAGATCACAAAAGGATATTGCTGACATGCTGACCAGGATTACAAAAAAGTATACTGAAGGTAAAACCATTGTTAATCAGCAACCTACAATCTCGGTTGGTCGTAGGGGTGGCTTACCGATCAGTTACATCATCCAGGCGCAAAATTTTGAAAAGTTAAGGGAGAAAATTCCATTGTTTATGGATGCTGTTTCGAAAGATCCAACTTTTACCGTGTCGGATGTGAACCTTAAATTTAACAAACCTGAAATTAATTTAACCATTGATCGTGATAAGGCTAAAAATTTAGGGGTTTCCATATCGGCCATTGCACAAACTTTGAATCTAGGGTTAAGCGGTCAACGTTTTTCTTACTTCTTTATGAACGGGAAACAATATCAGGTAATCGGACAGTTTGATCGTGGAGATCGAAAAGATCCGCTCGATTTAAGTTCTGTTTATGTGCGTAATGATAAAGGCGAACTCGTTCAGCTCGATAACGTAGTAACGGCCAAAGAAGAAAGCAGTCCGCCACAATTGTACAGGAACAACCGTTTTATTGCCGCTACTGTTTCTGCTGGTTTAGCACCCGGTAAAAGTATTGGTGAAGGTATAGATGCGATGGATGCGATTGCCAAAAAAGTATTGGACGAAACCTTTTCTACCGATTTAAGTGGAGAATCGAGAGATTTTAAAGAAAGTTCGTCAAATACCTTTTTTGCATTCGGTTTAGCACTTTTACTTGTTTATTTAATCCTTTCGGCACAGTTTGAAAGTTTTAAAGATCCAATTATCATCATATTAACCGTACCGATGGCCGTTGCAGGTGCATTTTTATCCCTCTGGTTATGTGGGCAAAGTTGGAATATTTTTAGTCAGATTGGTACCATCATGCTTATTGGTTTGGTAACCAAAAACGGTATTTTGATTGTCGAATTTGCCAACCAGTTAAAAGAAAAAGGTATTCCTATCCCCGAAGCTATTCGCGAAGCTGCTGTTTCGCGTTTACGGCCAATTTTAATGACGAGTTTGGCCATTGCAATCGGTGCCTTGCCTATTGCACTTGCTTTAGGTGCTGCCGCAAAAAGTAGAATGAGTATGGGAACCGTAATTGTAGGTGGTACATTATTCTCATTGGTTTTAACCCTATTTGTTATCCCTGCCATTTACTCTTACTGGGCAAAACCATATAAACCGAATAAAGAATTAAAAGAAGCCCATCGTTTTGAACAAGAAGCTTTACATACAGAAGAATAAGATGAGCAAGAAATTAAAAATATTTATCCTGTTGTTAAGCTTATCCCTTTCGGGCTTTGCACAAGAAAAGCTAAGCCTGCAGGAAGCCATTACAGTTGCTTTACAAAACAATTACGATATTAAGATCAGCAAAAACCAGACAGATATTGCAAAAAACAATGCCAATATTGGAAATGCTGGTATGCTGCCTAATTTAACAGGTAGTTATACCAATGGTGGAAGTATACAAAATACGCGACAAACTCCAGCCACGGGTGCCGACCGTGTAATAACCGGAGCAAAAAGCACCAACAATAGTTATGGTGCCGATTTAAACTGGACCATTTTTGATGGCTTTAGCATGTTTGCCAATTATGACCGATTAAAAGAACTGCAAAAACAAGGCGAATTAAATGCACGTTTAACCATTTTAACCACCGTAGCTGATGTAATTACCGCTTACTATGATATTGTAAGGCAACAACAGCTGGTTATTGCGGCCGATAGTGCAATGGATGTTTCGGTTTTGCGTACCAATATTGCAAAAACTAAATTACAACTTGGCCGTGGTTCTAAACTGGATGTTTTGACCGCGCAGGTTGATTATAATACAGATACCTCAAACTATCTGCAAACTAAAAATGCTTTACAAGTAGCTAAAGTTCGCTTAAACCAATTAATGGTGAGGGATATCAGCACTTCCTTCTCAGTAGAAAATACAATTGATGTGGACAAAGGCATTTTGTTTTCTAAAATGGCAGAAATGGCTGAGCAACAGAATCCAAATGTTCAAAATGCATTTATCAATCAGCGTATTGCCTCATTAACCTTAAAATCAGTACGCGGCGCAAGGTATCCTTCTATCAGTTTAAATTCTGGCTACAGCAGGGCAAACAGTACCAGCCCAACAGGCTTTAACCAAAAGTTTGCAGCAAACGGATTTACTTATGGCGTTACTGCAAGTTTAAATCTTTTTAACGGATTTTTACAGCGACAACAAGAACGCAATGCGAAGATTGAAATTGATAATTCGACACTTACATTAAATAAAACAAAGCTTGATGTTAATTCGCAATTGCTTACCGCCTATCAAAATTACACCACCTACCTCGACCTGATTAAACTGGAGCAGCGAAATGTAGATATTGCAAAAGAAAACCTGGATATCACTTTAGCAAAATACCGATTGGGCAGCATTGCACCTTTAGAACTCAGAGAAGCGCAACGCAACGCCATTGATGCCCAAAACCGTTTTATAGAAATGCAATACCAGGCCAAAATAGCCGAAACTACATTGAAAGAAATCAGTGGAAATATAAATTTGGGCAATTAATTTAATCAAGAATTGCTTATTCCTAAATTAATCATCAACCTATTTTGCTTTATAGCTTAGCAAAGTTATTATTCGTGTTTTCCCGTTTTTATTTGTAATTTAACTCTTAGTTATAAAACACATTTATTGTTGCCCTACATCAATAAATGATAACTAAAAATTTTTACGCCCAATTCCCTGTTGAGCATTATTGTTTATACTATGGAAAACGGCATAATAAATTATTTTCGAATGCGTTTTGCAATGCTGCAAAACCAACCCTTAACCGGCGGCATAGTTGCCAAAAACCTGCGGATTAGCGATAATGGCAATGGCGAACTCAGCTTATATGGCGATTTTACCATTACCCTGAAAGTTTTAGATCTCACCACTAATGGCGCACCAAACTTAAATAGCCTGATGACTTTTACCCAACAGGTAATTTCGAATAAGTTAAGAGGTGGTGGGTATAAGAGTGGGGTTTCGATACACAAGTACAACGAAAATCAAAAAGCATTCAATAAAAATAAAATCTGGTCTTACTCTATTCGTTATAACTTTAATTTTATGGTAAACGTAATACAAATTAATATGTTAAGCCAATTAAAGGGAAACGATTTTGTATTAGCAGTTGTTGATACCATTGGACATCAATTTACCGATCAGTATGGCCAAATACAAGGTTCCGCAGGCCTTACTCAGGGAGCAGGTTGGCCAGCAGCAGTTAGTTATAATAGCTGGCTAAGAAATAAATATTTCGGTGCACATGAATTCTTTCATACACTAGACTTAAATGAAATTGAGGACGGCAATAAGAAAAATCGTTTGATGTATCATCTAAGCGATAACTCTGGCCATGTTATATCTGACGCCGAAAAAGGAGATATGATGCAATATATTGTGGGTAATATCAATGATATGGCAAAAAAGGAATATTCAAATATCAACTTAAATACAGTTAGCAGGTTAAGAATTTTTTTAAATAAATCAATCTATGCAATTAAGTATAATAAAGCTAAGTTTAGGTAGCCTGCTCCTCACATTACTTTACGCCTGTTCAAATGAGATAAAAAATAATGAGGATGTTAAGAAAAAAAAAGCTGATACCTGCAAATTTTATAGATACAATGCTGGTCAAATCATTTCGAATCTTGGCTGTAAAAACTGTCATATAAGAATGGCAATAGAAGAAAAAGATGAATATGGGGCAATAACATTTATAGGCTTAGCTGCAATGGATAGCTTAAAAATTGTTGATTATGCTTTTACAAAAAAACACAAAGGCTGGTATAGTAAAAGTGGAACATTTAAGGGTTCCAAAATGGACACCTTAAGCGATTGCGAAATAAAAAGCGTAATTCGTTATATAAAAGATGCTGGCAGAGATATCCCAATGTCAAGCCAATAACGAATATGGTTTTAAACATAACAAAGCTAAGTTTAGGTAGCTTATTAATGCCTATGATTATATCATGTAATAATCAGTCTGAACATAATGCCAATGCTGTCATCGTTAATAAAAAGCTTAAGGATACCTGTAAATATCAAGCTTATGATGCACATCAAATTATATCAAATCTTAGTTGTAAATCCTGCCATTTATCTCCCGATATAGAAATAGAAGATGATAGAGGTTGGCCGACGTTCCGCGGATTAGCTAATATGGATAGTTTAAAACTTGTTGATTATGTATTCACTAAAAAACATCAAGATTCATATAGTAAAAACGGGGCATTTAAAACAAATATTATGGATACCTTGAATGATTGCCAAATAAAAAGTGTAATCCGCTACATAAAAGATTCTGGAAGAGATATTGCTGTACCTACTCAATAATAATTATGGTTTTAAAAACAATAAAGCTAAGTTTAGGTAGTTTATTGGTTCTTTCATTCTATGCTTGCAAGAACTCACCAAAAAAAATTAATAGCATAACTCAAATAAAATCGATTGACACTTGTCGTTATTATAGATACGATGCTGGTCAAATTGTGTCAAATCTTAGCTGTAAATTTTGTCATTTATCACCTAATCTACAAATTAAAGATGATAGAGGCTGGCCAACATTTCGAGGCTTAGCTGCTATAGACAGCTTGGAACTTATAAATTATGTATTTACCAAAAAACACAAAGGATGGTTTAGTAAGGTTGGGCCGTACAAAGCGGCAAAAATGGATACCTTAAGCAATTGCGAAATAAAAAGCGTAATTCGTTATATAAAAGATTTTGGCAGAGATATCCCAATGTCAAGCCAATAACGAATATGGTTTTAAATATAATAAAGCTAAGTTTCGTTGTTTTATTGCTAGTTTCAACTCTATCATGCACAACTAAACCTAAAAAGACTAAAAATGTAGCTTTCACAAAAAAAGTGATTGATAACTGTAGATATTCCGCATACGATGCTCACCAAATTGTCTCTAATCTTGGTTGTTGGAACTGTCACTTAAGAATTTTACCTGAGCAAAAAGATGAGCGTGGATGGGCCACTTTTAATGATTTAGCAAAAATGGATAGCCTAAAGCTTGTAACTTATACTTTTGAAAAAAACCACAAAGGCTGGTTTAGTAAGACTGGTCCATATAACGACGCAAAAATGGACACCTTAAGCGATTGCCAAATAAAAAGCGTAATCCGCTACATAAAAGATACTGGAAGAGATATCCCAATGTCAAGCCAATAATTGATATGGTTTCAAATATAACAAAGCTAATTGCAGGTATTCTACTCCTCTCATTGGCTCTTGCCTGTTCAAATGGGATAAAAAATAATAAGGATGTTAAGAAAAAAAAAGCTGATACCTGTAAATATTATAAATACGATGCTCATCGAATAGTTTCTAACTTGGGTTGCCATAACTGCCATGTCCCTTATGGCGATAGAATGGATAAAAATATATTTACTTTCCAAGAAATATCTAATATGGATAGCTTAAAACTAATTGATTATGCTTTTACAAAAAAGCACAAAGGCTGGTATAGTAAAAGTGGAACATTTAAGGGTTCCAAAATGGACACCTTAAGCGATTGCGAAATAAAAAGCGTAATCCGCTATATAAAAGATGCAGGCAGAGCTATTCCTTCTGCACACTAAATAATTTGCAGATATATCCTAAAATCTACGCGAAAACAGATATACCATATAGATTCTCTGTTCGTCATTGTTTACAACTGGAAGCACAAATTTACTTGATGCAAAGGTTTAATAGAAGTAAAGAAATTATTGCAATCATGAAATTCTACAATTAATTTTTATATTTAATCCCATGATACTTGTTGCAGATAGTGGCTCATCAAAAACCGATTGGATGGGCTATCATAATGGCGAAACCATTAAATTTAGCACGCCTGGAATAAACCCTTATTTCTTAAGTGAGCAAGAAATTACCAAACTGATTTCTAAAAATGAATCATTGTTCCAATACGCAGAAGAAGTAAAGGAAATTTATTTTTTTGGTGCCGGCTGTTCTTCGCCAGATAAACATGAAGTGGTTTCAAATGGCCTATCAGCTGTTTTCGAAAATGCCTTTATTTCTGTAGATCACGATCTTTTAGGTTCAGTTTATGCCACTTGCGGTAACGCCGAGGGTTTAAACTGTATTTTGGGTACCGGTTCGAACATTTGTTATTTCGATGGAAAGAAAATTCACGACGGTCACCATGGTTTAGGTTATGTACTGGGCGACGAAGGTTCGGGTACTTTTTTCGGAAAAAAGGTACTGCTCAGTTATCTTTACAACAAAATGCCTCCTAATTTAGCAGCAGAGTTTAAAAAAACTTTTCCAGCAGAAAAAGAGCAGATTATCACAAACGTATACCAAAAACCTTTTCCGAATATATATTTAGCAGGCTTTAGCCGTTTTATGGCCAACCATAAAGACCACCCGTTTATTCAGGAAATTTTAAAAACAGGCTTTCAGGAGTTTGTTGATACCAATGTTAAAGATTACCCTAAACATAAAAATGTTCCCTGCCATTTTGTTGGTTCTATCGCATATTATTACCAGGAAACATTAATTTCTGTATTAATTGAAAATGGTATTGAGCCCGGAAAAATCCTGCAAAAACCAATCGAAGAGCTATTCAATTTTATACTGAATAAAGAAGGTATAGTACAACAGGCAAGTTAAATTAGAAATCTATTTTTTCGGCAATTATAAATTTATTGTTAAAATATTCTTAAGATTGTAAACATAACAACACAAACTTTTGTTATTATTTTAACAGCATACAAATTGCTCACACATATGAAGAGAATACTGGTAGTAGATGATGATATTGAGGTTTTAGAAACCATACAATTGATACTGGAAATCGGAGGTTTTAAGGTTTCGGCACTTAATGATGGCGAAGAAGTTTTTAACAGGATCGAGAGTTTTAATCCAGATTTAATTCTACTTGATATTTCTCTTGGCCATATTGACGGACGTGTTTTATGTGAACAGTTAAAATCAATAGAAAGCACATCGAAAATTCCAATTCTGTTGATTTCCGGCTTATATGATCCAAAAGATTTTACAACCCTAAATTATGGTCAGGATGATTTTTTATCAAAACCTTTCCAAATGGATGTATTGCTTAAAAAAATCACTAAAATTCTTTCTCTAGAAGAAGATAAACCAAGTTTTCATCTGAATTAATCGTAATTCAACCAAAATACATAGCCAGGCAGACCATAAATCTCTCTGGCTTTTTTTTTTACATATATCTATTTTCTAAAATAAACACAATGGCACCAAGTGAAACATGGTTAAAAACCTGGAACGAAAAACGTAATTTATTAACCTGTCCAAACAACCTAAACGATTATTTTGAAGAAACAAGAGTAGCCGGTAAAGAAATCGACCACCTTGAACTGGGCAGTGTTTCCATCCCAACGGGAGAAATTTTGGTTCGTGATCCATTGGTGTATATCCAAAAAGATGCGGAACCCTACACCATAAAGGTTCCTGTAGGTGAATTTCCAGTAACGGCTGCCGTGATAGTTCCTGATGGCGAAGATTGTGCCCGTTATGCGGCTGTTAAAGTGCAATTTACGGCTTATGATGCCATACGTTTTGAAGAAGCGCTAATTGGCACGGAAGACCTGGTTGATTTTAATGAAGGTGAGTTTTTCGGATTTAATGTTGATGCAGGTTTGGCTTGTGTTTTGGACAAAGAAACTTTGAAACATTTTTGCGCTTTTCAAGATAAGTTTCATAACGAAAATCTTGGCAAAAACCTTTACGATGATTATTTCGCACTGCTTTTTGCTGCTAATTATGCCGAAAACCCGATTTATCAACGAGAAGACGGAGATTGGATCAATTGGAAAATCCCAGGAACAGATTATCATATTCCATTTTTTCAAAGTGGCTTTGGTGATGGTACCTACCCTGTTTATTATGGTTTTGATATTGAAGGCAATGTATGCTCGTTGATTATCCAGTTTATTGATATTGAGTTGGCTTATACTGAGGAAGAGTAAATTACGATTACTAATGATGGTATGTGCGGCAATATCATTAAGTTAAGCCTTGCAAAAACAAAAAAATAATTTAACCACATATTGGAAGGATGCGCACAGATATGAAAATCTGTGTGCATCTGTGTACATCATAGGTTGAAATCCTTTAACCTTTTGGGCCTTGTTATGTGAACACAGATCATGGATTTTGAATCGACTACTGAGAAAAAGTCTTCGGCTCCGCTACCATATAAGTTATCCCTCAGGATGATAGCCAAAAAGGAAAATACGCAGAGAAGACAAAATAAATTTTCCGTGATTTCAGTGTTTCCGTGGCAAACGCAATAAAAACACACATTAAGTGGCTGTGGTTAACTCATGTAAGATCCTGAAACAAGTTCAGGAAGACGCATGAGATGAAGCTCCTTCGCTTCGTCGGCTGAAAAAGCCTTCTCGCCATGACGATGCCCATAGGATATTCATTCTTTAAAATTATGTAATAGAAATACTGTCATTGCTTTCTAGCTACAGTATCAAAAGATGACGAACCCTGCGGCTGTCATTTTGGCAAACAAATCCTTTTGGAACAACCCTTGATATGCAGCATATAGATTAAACAATTTATTTACATATGAGCATACAGGAAAAAGGAAATATTTCGATACATACCGAGAATATTTTCCCGATAATTAAGAAGTTTTTATACTCTGATAACGAAATTTTTCTTCGTGAGTTGGTTTCTAACGCAGTAGATGCAGTTCAGAAAATTAAAAGACTAGGTTCATTAGGTCAGTTTAACGGAGAAGTTGGCCAACCATTGGTACAAGTTGCCGTTGATAAAGACGCAAAAACCATTACCATTAGTGATAACGGTTTGGGAATGACTGCCGAGGAGATTAAGAAATACATCAACCAGGTTGCATTTTCTGGCGCAAGTGAGTTTGTTGAGAAATTTAAAGATGCTAAAGATGCCAACGAAATCATCGGTAAATTCGGTTTAGGTTTTTACTCTGCTTTTATGGTGGCCGATTTAGTAGAAATTCAAACTTTATCTTACCAGGATGGTGCAGAACCTGCACGTTGGGTTTGCGATGGCAGTACAGAATTCGAAATTACCGAAGGCACTAAAACTACCCGAGGTACCGATATTATCCTTCACGTGAACAAAGATTCTGAAGAATTTTTAGCAGAAAGCAAACTTCAGGAAATATTAGATAAATACGCTAAATTTTTACCTGTTCCAATTAAATTTGGCACTAAAACAGAATCTGTTGAAGATGGTGTTGATGAAGAAGGTAAAGCTAAATTTAGTGATGTAGAAGTTGATAACATCATCAATACCACTAACCCAATCTGGACCAAAGCTCCTGCAGATTTGTCAGACGAGGATTATTTAAGTTTTTACCGTGAGTTGTATCCATTTAGCGAAGAACCTTTGTTTTGGATTCATTTAAATGTTGATTATCCTTTTAATTTAACGGGCGTATTGTATTTCCCTAAGTTGAAAAACGACTTTGAAATGCAGCGTAATAAAATCAAATTATATTCACGCCAGGTATTTATTACCGATGAGGTTAAAGATATTGTACCAGAATTCTTGATGCTTTTACATGGTGTAATCGATTCACCTGATATTCCTTTAAACGTATCGCGTAGTTTCCTACAGGCTGATAGCAATGTTAAAAAAATCAATAACTACATCACTAAAAAGGTTGCTGATAAATTAGCGGAGTTATTTGCGAAAGACCGTAAAGCATACGAAGATAAATGGAAAGACATTGGTTTATTTGTAAAATACGGAATGATTAGTGAGGAGAAATTTTACGATAAAGCAAAAGATTTTGCTTTGGTTGGAAACACTAAAAACGAGCTTTTCACTTTACCAGAGTATAAAGAGAAGGTTACTGCATTACAAACAGATAAAAACGGCTCAGTAGTTTATCTGTACACTAACGATGCTGCTAAACAAGATGCGTTTATCCAATCGGCCAACAAAAAAGATTACGATGTTTTAGTATTGGATTCGCCAATTGATAATCACTTTATTAATCAATTGGAGCAAAAACTAGAAAAAACATCAATTAAACGTGTTGATTCGAGCGTTGCAGATAAACTGATTGAAAAAGATGAGCAAAACGAGCATGTTTTAACTGAAGATCAGGTGAAGGAAGTAACTGCAATTTTCGAAAAAGCCATTACCAAACCAGGTATGCAGGTAGAAATTGTAGCTTTACACCCTGAAGAATTGCCTGTTACCATTACCATGGATGAGTTTATGCGCCGCATGAAAGATATGGCTGCAATGGGTGGTGGTATGGGCTTTTATGGGCAAATGCCAGACAGCTACAAGGTTGCCATTAACGGAAACCACAAGTTGATCACCAAGATTTTGGCATCTGATGAGGCTGAGCAAAGTACACTGGCTAAACAAGCGGTAGATTTAGCACTATTGGCACAAGGAATGTTAACAGGAGCTGAATTAACAGCCTTTGTAAGCAGAAGTGTAGCACTTATTTAAGCAATATTATATCATTACAATAAAGGGAGAAACCAATGCGGTTTCTCCCTTTTGTTTTTAAGGCCGGACATAAAAAAAGTCCCGATTGGATCGGAACTTTTAGGTAAGAATTTTCGGGAACTCTTAGATTAAAATTAATATATTTTTAGCTTGCTAATGGCGTTTGTTTCTGATCTACGTTAAAATAATCTTTATGTTCTTCGATCATTTTAGCAATTGTAGCAGCTTTGGTATCCGTTATTTTAAATTCGAACAAAGGCTCTTGATTTTTCTTTGATCTCACCATTTTCTCTGTGTAAAAGCGGTAAACAAGGCCATTTGTTAATAAACCGTATTTAGCTTTTGTTTTACGGAAATACTTAGATAAACGTGAATCATGGATATCTAAATTTTCGTTGTGGTGTTTGCATTCAACTAAAATTGTTGGCTCACCATCTTTCATAATGGTGTAATCTACTTTTTTACTTTTTTTAACTCCAAAATCTAATACAGCTTCAGATTGAACTTCAGATGCATCGAATCCTAAAATTTGGATAAAAGGCATTACGAGTGCATTCCTTGTCAGATCTTCAGATTGAACCTGTGGAAGCATTTTCTTGATTCTTACGGCAAATTGCCCGATTTCGTCTTTTAATTCCATGATATATCTTTATAGATGGTTAGTTTTTTAAGTTATATTGATTGAATACAGAATTTGCTGTAGTGATAATCCTGTCTAAACTTTGTTTATCAAAAAAGTTCCTGTTTAACATATCCACCATGTAAGTCAATTTGTTGATATCTGTTGAATTCATGGTAAAATGAAAGCTTTTTAAACCGTCTTTAATGGCTTGCTGAACAAAATTGCGAACAACTAAAAAAGATTTTCTGAAGGCATAATCACCATCAAGTTTTCCTTTAACCAATGCAGGTAGATCAAGATTGCTATATTCATTTTGCATTCTCTGGTACATATCTGCGTTGATTCCGTTATTTTTAAGAATCCCTTTGTAGTAGATTTTATTTAGCAAGTATTCGTATTCGTTGTGTTTCATTTTGGCGGTAGATAGATGTAGGGAATATTTTTCTTCTTCTTTTTTAATTCTTTAAGTTTTATTAAAATCTAAAACCCAGTGTTGTATGGCCTGTTTTTATTTTCTTATCCACAGGCTACACAATATTGGGCAGGTAGATGTTTATTTGTTTTTGGCAAACAGTTTAAAGATTAGAAAAAGAAGTTTACTGGGTAAGTTTTTTACATCAACCCTATAGAATATTACACGAAACCCATCAGTTTATTAGACGAAAACAGAATGAAGATTTTTTTAGGCCCAATTGCTAAATCAATTCATTTTTATTTAACTTGCATTCAAATCAAATAAAACAAACATATTTAAATAATCATGAATCTAAAATGCGTTGTTATCGACGACGAGCAACATGCAATTGAGGTGTTAACTGACCACATTGCGGAAATGCCTGGGCTAACAATTTTTAAGACCTTTACCAGCCCCGTACAGGCACTTACTGAAATAAGCACTGATGATGAGATTGATTTATTGTTTATGGATATCGACATGCCCGGAATCAATGGATTGGAGCTTGCCAAAAATATCAGGGAAAAAGCAAAGTATTTAATTTTCACCACCGCACATCCTGATTATGCTTTACAGGCATTTGATGTTCAATCGGATCAGTACCTGCTTAAACCAATTTCTTTCGCAAAATTTGCGCTTGGTATAGACAGGATCCTGAAGAAAGAAGCGAATAGCGCCAAGCCTTCTTCAAAAGAACCGGATCAGGTGGCTGCACTTTATATTAAAGGCGATCACAAATATGCTTTTTCCAATATTGCGATTGATGAGATACTGTATATTAAGGCCTTACAAAACTATATACAGATCATTACCAAATCCGAAACGCATACTACTTATCTTACACTCAAGGAGATCGAAAAAGCCTTAGAAAACCATGCTTTTATAAGGGTTAACAAATCGAACATCGTTGCTAAATCGGCCATTAAAAAGGTAGATGGAAATATTATCCGCCTTGTAAATAATGAAATGATTCAGATTGGCGAAGGGTATAAAGAAACTTTCTTCGCTTATGTGCAGAATAGTTTATTGAAATCTAACAGAAATCAATAGCAATATTAAACTGCAAAAATCCAGGTAGCGTTAGTTACTACAGTTTGACTTTGATCACCAGTTGGGTGTGTTGAATAGTTGTTTTGAGATTTAATGTTTTTATAAACGAAAACAGTTTTTTTAGCAAGTTTAGTTGTGTTTTGAGCTTTCATGATATAATGTTTTTAAGTATGTATTTTATTGTTGTTATTAATTTCTGTAAAGGTGCAACTCAAAACACAACGCAACTAGTTTTTTACACAAAACCCTCGATTTAGAAGACAAAAACCCTAATTTAATAGATAAAAAGCAATAAAATGATCTTTTTTTACTTGAAAAAATTCCTTCAAAAATATAAACTCCATCTCTTTATTTGGAGTATTTATATCATTTATGAGGTATTTGTACTTGGTTTGGTATCGAGATTATTCAGGCCACCGGGTGTTTATCTCCTTATTTACTTAAGCAATATTACAGTATTTTATACTCATGCTTTTTTTCTAAATAAACTGTTAAGTAATAAAAATTTAAAGTTAATACCAGTAAAAATTTCGTTACTCATAATTCTGAATATTGGTGCGTATACTTTTTTTAATTACTATTCCGGATTGGTATTTATAGAATTAGATTTTATCAAGATAAGTGGACCTGTTTCATTCAACCGAGATTTTTTCCTAACCAGTGTTTATCGTTCTTTATACTACATCGGTTTTGCCACGGGTTATGTATACATTAAGAAATCTTTCCAGGATCAAAAGAAAGTTGAAGCATTGGAAAGACAGAACCTGGTTACCCAGATTGAGAAGCAGGCTTTGGAAAACGATCTGGTTCAATCGCAAAATAATTACCTCCGAAGCCAGATTAACCCCCATTTCCTGTTTAATACCTTAAATTTTATTTATAACGATGCCCGCAAAAAGGCGCCAATGGCTGCTGATGCGATTATGAACCTGGCTGAAATGATGCGCTATGCATTAAAACGACCGGAGGCATCAGAAATGGTTCCCATCAGTGAAGAAATTGAGCAGATAGAACATTTAATTAACCTGCATAAGCTCAGAACAGCAAATACGATTAATCTGGAACTTGAGGTAATAGGAGATTTATTCGGATTAAGGTTTCCGCCGCTTATTTTGTTAACGCTGGTAGAAAACATATTTAAACATGGTAACGTTTCGCACTCTACCCAGCCTGCACTTATCAAAATTACTTATCAAAACGATCACCTCAATATCACAACCATAAATATGATCAATGATAATAAAGGTAAGCAAAGCGAAAGTCACCATGTAGGTATAGAAAACATTGCGAAGCGCCTGAGCAATTTTTATGGCAAAGATTATCTGTTCAAGTATGATAAAGATCCTCTGAACAGGTACATTACCGAAATTTCGGTTGATATTGTTAATCCACTGGCCAGGCTAAACCGTTAAGCACCGATTGCATTTCTGCGTTGAAAATCTTTTAGCAAAAAGTAATACATTACCATTTCATGTGTACGCGGATCTTTATTAAAAAGCCTGTTTACATGCATGTGCATTAAATCGCCAAATAATTTAACCATTTTTTCAGTTTTAACCTGTTTGAGGCAATTGATGAATGAAGCAGCAAATACTTCAAATTTTTGTTGTTGTGTGGCTGTAAACGCTAAAATCTCAGCTTTCCTGAATTCCTGATAATAGCTGTTTAACTGTTTAAAATCTGCTGCTTCCAAACGATGTTCATGGTTAAAAGAATCTGAAAATAACCTGATCATTTTGCCTGCCGCCTGCTGATCAAAAACTTTTGACTGAACAATGTTTGCTACCAGATCTGAACAGTATTTATACTTGTTAAAATCATCAGGTTGAGTTTCGAAAAGAGATAACACAAATTCACTGTCAGCAGTAAAATGCTGTTCAACATTTTCTATCATGTTACTGCCATAACGTTCAAGCTCGCGTTTATAGCTTTTTATCTGCACATCTGATATCAAACCGGCATTTAAAAACGGAGCCAGATCATCCATTAAGCCGGAGGTTAATATTTGTGCATTGCGGTAATCATTTAGCAATACCCTAAACCGGATATGGTTTCCATTTTCATTGTAACGGATAAAAAACCATTTTTTAATCTGGGCAGCATGTTTTGCCAAATAAGGGTTGATGATAGTGGCCAGAATTTGATCGGATCTTTGTTGGTGACAATAAATTTCGAAGTAAAGCCATTCTTTTCCTGGAGGAAAATAACGCGTAATAGTGCTATGATCTGAAGGATTGGGTAAGCCGCCATAAATCTGCTCCTGATGGGCGATGCATAAAACGAACTGGGCCAGATAAGGCTTTGCGCCTTCATCAACCACAACATTGTTTTGAGGCAGGTAAAATTCTTCAATGTAAATGCTGGTTTGTTTTTGCATATATTGAAGAAAAGCGTTGATATCATCATCACGCTGCAAGGCAAAGCATAGGGTTTGATCGGATAAACCGGCTTTAAAATAATCGCTCACCCCTAAATTCTGAAGGTATTTACGGCAAAGCTCGATGGATAGGTATTTTTGATCTTTTCCTAAAAGTGCTTCTTTTTTAATGCGCCATTTGCTCCTGCTTAAAACAATATTATGGTATTGCAGGCGTGGATAATAATCCAGATCAGGAAAGAGGCTTTCGAGCGGTAATGATAAACTGGTTATTACACCCTGGTGCTGCAAATCGCATAAAAGCCTGAATACTGATAAATCAGAGCGGGAGTAATTATATGCCGAAGCCATTCTGGGTACCAAACGTTTATTAAGGGATTTGGAACGAAGAATTACCTCAGTACCGATAACTGAAACCTGAATATCGTTTAAAGCGAGCGGTTGGGCTGAAGTATCAAAATTCAGGATGGATAACTGATGATTGTAGATCAATTTCCGTCGGTTAACATTATCCACATTGGCTTCTACCATGTAGGCCACATCGAAAAACAATACATCAGGGTTTGCATCCTGTTCGGCATTGGCAACGCTTTTCGCATAATCTTCAACAGCATCGTTAGCCATGGTAAACCTTCCTGTTAATGCATTGGCAGTGGCTCCACCAATCTGTTCTGCAAAAATCAGATCGTCGTGCACAGCCATTATCATACTGGTCGAATTGGGTAAAGACCGTGGTTTTTCGTTTAAATGAAGTTTGAGTTTATTTAGAAATACCGGTTTACCTTTTTCGAAATTTTGGTTTAATGTATTTTTTAATGTGGATTTAATCCGCTCGTTATCAGCATCAGTTTTGGCTGTTTTATTCGTTAATTTAGCAATAAAATTATCGTGCTGCCCACCCTGCTCCAGTTCATCATAACCAATCCCCAATTCAGGATCAAGGGCCAGCAGTAATGGTACTTCCTGATCTTCGAATTTCTTTTTAAACCTGCTAGTAAACTGCTTAAGTGCTTCGCGATCGTTAGCCGGTAAAATCCCTTGCAGCGTTTTAACCAATCCGGGAACAGCATATAGTAAACTTTCATCAACATTTCCAGACAGAACTTTTCGCTGCGCAATCAAATATTGTGGTAACGCTGCTGTAACGGGCATTCCTAAGCGTTCGAAATAGTCTTTTCCGATAATATTTGGGTCATAATTGGTAAAAAGGAGTTGCAAATCGTGCATATCCTGAAGCAGGCCAAAGAGGCTTTCTACTTCATCGGCTTTTATATCAAGAGCTTTAATAAGGTCGTTAGCGCGAACAGGCTTTAAACAGGCTAATAATATTTGTTTTACAAAGCTGTTATCATCCAGTTCTGCTAATTCGAAAACACCATCGGTGCAGGCAATGTAACGAATACTGCCTGGTATGAAATAGTAGCTGCTATTGCTAAATAACTGGCAGTTCTTTGCAAGCAAATCGGCTATGGGTAATTGGATGTTATTTTTGTACGGCCAATCAACCAGTTCACATATTTTTTGATCTTCTTCAATTACAATATTGCTTGCTGATGGTTTTATCGCATTGTTTAATAAACTAAAACCAGCAAATGTGCCATAGGGTGTTGAACGGAATTTTGCGCGGTTAAAATATTTCCAGATGGTAAAGTAAACCTTTGGTGAAAGACTTTTTAATTCATCGGCCTTAACCTCTTTTATGGTTTCGTAAAAAGCTGTAGAAGATATAGATATGGCTGCTTTTAGTTCTTCCCAGCAATCTTCGAGTTCAGATTGATAGGAAAATTTGGGTGTTCTAAAAATTACAGTCGGTTGGATATTAATCTTCATTGCGTTTTAATGGTGGTGAAAATTACAAAGATTAATTCAAAAACTGCTTATCAGTTTGTTTTTGCCAACACCAACGGTCAATATTAGCAAGGCTGCTGCACGAACAAACAAAAAAGCCATCTTCCTTAACAGAGATGGCTTAATGAAAATGTTAATTGTATGCTATTTTTTGGTTACTTTAAATTCTGTTCTTCTGTTTTTGGCTCTGCCTTCAGGATTATCTTTTTTCTTGCGTTTAACCACAATTTCATTTGGCGCAATCGGCATCGATTCTCCATAACCTTTCGAAGTCATTCTTGCTGCGGCTATCCCTTTACTTTCCAAGTAATCAGTACAAGATTTTGCCCTTCTGTTTGATAGATCGAGGTTGTATTCATCTGTGCCAATATTATCGGTATGAGAGCCTAACTCGATTTCCATTTCGGGATTATCTTCCATAATCGGAATCAGGAAGTCTAACACTTTTTTAGATGGCTCGGTTAACTCTGCACTGTTAAATTCGTAATATACGTTATCCAAAGCGATTGGAATACCCAATTTAAACGGACTTAAGCAGTAGTCTTTATAAATTAATGTATCTGCCTTTGCAAGTTCTTCGTAAGGATAGTTTTTAGTAATTGCAAAGTAGTTATCTTTTGCAAAAAGCAATTTAACTGGCCTTTTAGAATCAACTTTAAACTTGTAAATACCATCGGTACCTGTAGTTAATTTTTGAGCACCTTCTGCATTTGTTAGCGTTACGTTTGCACCTGCTAAAGGTAATTTTGTTTTACAGTCGGTTAAAATACCTGCAATAGAGAAGAATTCTTTCTTCACCTCAAAAACTTCTAAACAGCATGATGATTCGCGATCTGAACTGATGTATCCTTTTGTTCCTTTTTCATCTGTTGCAGTGAAATAAAGATCATCTTTTGATGAATTGAACGGATAACCCAGGTTTTTTGGTGTAGTCCAATCTACCAGATCTCCTTCAGATTCGAAAAAATCCAAACCTCCAAAGCCAATGCGGCCATCGGTGCTGAACAATAATTTTTTGGTTAATGGGTTGTAATATGGCGCGCGCTCATCATCTTCGCTATTGATGGTTGGCCCCATGTTTACGGCCTGACCTAAAGATCCGTCTTCGCGGACAGCACAATACCAAAGATCGTATTTGCCATAACCACCACTTCTATCTGATGAGAAAAGCAGGAATTTACCATCACTGGTTACAAAAGGTTGCGATGAATTAAAATCTTTACTGTTTACCTGTAAACCTGCCGGAAGCGGATCTGCCCATTTATCGCCTGTTTTTTTCGAACTGTAAATGGTATATTTTTCTTTGTCTCTCCAACCTGTAAAATAGATTGTATTTCCATCAGGGGTAAAAGTAGCTGCAGCCACCTCTATATTTTTAGGCAAGTTGATATCGATCTTTCTTACTGCAATATCGGCAGCAGTTAATTCGCCTTTGGCTGCATAAATATTGTTGATGAAGGGATTTGTTTTGGTTGATACCTGAATTTCTCCTGCATCTGTTTTAACCATATCTTTTTTGCTACCCACTGCAACGGGACGGGATGAAGTAAAATACAATTCGTTATTGATTTTAACCGGTGCGTAGTTAGAGCCTAAACCATTTACATTGCCAGGCACTTTTTTAATCTGCACCATACGTGGAAAACGCATTTCTTCTATCGCGAACTTGCATGATTCTACTTCCTTTTTAGCTTCTTTAGCCAAAGCATCGCCCGGATTTTTTTGAATATACTCCTGAAAAGCATCTATGGCGAGGTTAAACTTTTTGTTTGCCCTTAAGCTTTCGGCATAATAAAATAATGCCTTTTTAAAACGGGTATTGGTAAAGGTGATTGCTATGGCATAATATTTTTCGGCCTCATTAAATTCTCTGTACAACCTGCTCGATTCTGCAAGGTTAAAAATCGATCCTTCATAATCTTCCACCACTTTATCATCAGTAGCTGATTTTCTTTCCTTACCATAAGGCAAAATGGCCTGGGTACTATCGCCAGTAATTTTTAAGGCTTTTTTATAAAAGGTAGATGCCGCATAATAGTCCTTATTTTCGAAATAAGTATCTGCAACTTTTTTATAATTTACCACGTACTGTGCGTTTGCAAAACCGCCGAATGCCACTAACAAAAAGAGTAATATTTTTTTCATCTTTCTAAACTTGTTTTCAATGGTGATGAAACTATTATGGTTTTAAATCATAATAGTTTCATTTGAATAATTATAATCGTGGACAAAAGAAGTTTGGACCAATGATACCGTTTCGGCCAATTAACGAGATGGAAAGCTCCAAACCACCGTTACTGTTTGAGGCACGGTTAAAAGTTGAGGTATTTACATCATAACTTAAGCCGAAAACCATGTTTTTTAGCTGTAAGCCAACAAATGCAATTGCGGCATCTTTATTCCGGTAGTTACCACCAAACAAAATATTTGCTGATGGATTAACATTAAGCTGTGCGTAAGCACCCAACGAAACTTCGTTTGTATTACCCTGGTACATAAACAAGGCATTGGGAACAATATCCAACAACTCCGAAGCTTTGATTCTTGCGCCACCATGTGCAGTATAACGAACCGGAATACGTGAATTTGAGCCTGAGAAACGATCCATTGGGCGGGTTAAGTGTGCTGCACTTGCGCCTAAGAAAACGTTTACACTTTTGTTCGGGTTACCATCAAAAAACATTATACCAGCGTTTACATCCGGTACAAGCGATGATTGGGAAGAAAGTGTTTCGCCACTCATCATACCGCCATCATAACCCGAAATCGGATTAAACTGGTTGCCAAATCTGGCTTGAGAGAAATCGAAACTGCGGTTAATTACGCCTGCCTGCAAGCCGAAACTTACCATTTGCAAACCTTCGGCACCAAACCTTAAACGGTACGAACCCGATACCAGTGCAGAGAGGTAGTTAAAATCAAGCTCCCCTGCCCTTTGGTTTAAAATGGTAGCACCAAAAGCGAAGTTCTTTTTTGGTGCCATATCAAAAGAGGCACCTCCGGTTAAAAAGGAACTGTTTAAAGCACTCCATTGTTGTTTAAAGTTCACCGTTGCACGGTAATCGCCATCTATAACCCCTGTTAATGCCGGGTTAAGGTATAACGGATTTGCATAGTATTGTGAAAAATGCGGATCAGTTTGCGCAAAGGACTTAGCAGTACACAGCAGTAATCCCAGCACTGCAACATATATTTTTAAAGCCGATAGTATTTTCATGGTCTTTGATTTTATCTGTTTATTATTAATCCTCTTCTTATCTAATCAGCGTTACTGTACCTTTTCTTAATGATGTTGTACCGTTGGTGAATGTAATATCAACCATATACACATACACCCCGATTGGTTGATTTACACCTTTGAAAGTTCCATCCCATCCATTTGCTACATTATCTGATTGGAATATCAACTGACCCCATTGTGTGTAAATACTCATTTTAGCTCCTGCTATGGTATTACCATAAATTAGGAAGGTGTCATTTTTACCATCGTTGTTTGGCGTAAATGCATTTGGTATGTACACCTGATCTCCGAATGGATTAGCTGCTTTACCGGTTACACTACCATTTGCACTGGTTTGACATTCAATCTGTCCTCTGGCTCTTACCAGGATGCTTACACTCTGATCTGGTTTTAAGCCAGTAACCAGGTAAGTTGTTCCGGTTGATCCATTTGTTGGATTGATCCAGGTTAAACCATTATCCAACGATACTTCGTAAGCCGTAGCACCTGCAACCGCAGCCCATGCAAACGTGATGCTATTTGCTGTTGTGCTTTGTACTACTACCGCTGGTTTATCCAATACCGGAAGTATGGTTACCGTAACCGCTGTTCTTGTTGGACTAGCACAACCGCCTACAGCAATTGCCTCTACATAGTAGATTGTGGTAGCGGTTAAGTTTGGTGTGGTAAAGGTTATACCTTCTGCAAGTACAGGGCCGTTAGAGCTTGCAGCATACCATCTGTAAATTAAGCCGGCAACCGGATTGTTTACAGTTAATATGGTTGAGCTACCCGAGCAAAGTGTTCCGTTTGCCGCTGTTACCGATGCTGGTGCAACTGGTACTGGCAAAGCAATTACATTTACCGCTGTTCTTGATGATGAGATACATGTTCCGTTTGCACCTTCTACGTAATAAGTGGTGTTTGCAGTAACTGCCGGAGTAGTAAAGTTTACACCTGTTCCGGCCAATGTTCCACCTGCCGCAGCTGTATACCAGTTATAAGTAACACCTGGCTGAGGATTTGTAACCGTTAATATAGCAGGGCTTCCTGAACATACACTCACCGATGTTGAAGCTACTGTTGGTACAGTTGGTTTAGCATTAACTGTTACCGTTACTTTAACACGGCCTCCGTTGTTGTTGCAACCACCTGTTCCGATTGCTAAAATGTAATAATCGGTTGTTGCAGCCAATGCAGTAACATTATAGGTTGTACCGGTGAATAATAAATTACCACCAACTGCTGCATTGTACCATTCGTAAGTAACACCAGGCTGTGCGTTGCTTACGGTTAATGTAGCTCCGTCGCCGGCACATATACCGCCGTTTGGTACGGTAACCACAGGGTTATTTGGTATCGCATTTACCGTTATGGCTACTACCCTTGCTGTAGCTGCAGTGTTTTCACATTTGTTATCGCCCTTAACAGTTACATAATATGTTGTGCTTGCAGTTAATACTGGCGTAGTAAATACCGGACCGGTAAACACCACTGTATTTAATGCTGCATCGCTATACCAGGTAAATATCGGATTGGTTACCGTTGTGCTTGTTGCTGCCAATGTTGCTGCTGAGCTTGCACATACTGAAGTTGATCCGTTTACGGCTATATCTGTTGCCACAGCAATTGGATTAACAGTAATGGTTACTGTTTTAGCGTTAGCTGCGGTGTTTTCACATTTGTTGCTTCCTTTAACCGTTACATAATAAGTTGTTGTAGTGGTTAATACCGGTGTGGTAAATATTGGGCCGGTAAAGGCTACACTTGTTAATGAAGCATCGTTGTACCATGTAAATACAGGATTGGTTACTGTTGTAGAACTGGCATTGATTACTGCTGTTCCTGAACCACATACCCTTGCTGGCGTAGATAAAGTAATATCTGCCGCTGTTGCACCTGCATTAACATTTACGGTAACCACTTTTGCATTTGCAGCAGAACTTTCACATCTGTTATCACCTTTTATTGTGAGGTAATATTTAGTAGTTGCAGTTAGTGCTGGCGTATTAAAGGTTGCACCTGTAAACACTGGTGTAGTTAAAGCAGCATCACTGTACCAGGTAAATATTGGGTTGGTTACTGTTGTAGTGCTGGCTACTAAGCTGGCCGACGATCCTGCACAGATGGTTGCATCTGCCGCAGTAACATCAGTTGCTGAAGCTACCGGGTTAACCACAACGTTAACAGATTTAGCTGTTGCTGCACTGTTTTCGCATTTGTTATCACCTTTAACTGTAACATAATAAGTAGTATTAGCTGTTAATGTTGGTGTTGTAAATACTGCGCCTACAAAAGCCACATCAGTTAAAGTTGCATTGGTATACCAGGTAAATACCGGGTTGGTAACTGTTGTGCTACTTGCCGTTAATACCGCGGCAGAACCTCCGCATATGTTTGTTGATCCATTTACCACAACATCACTTGCAACTGCTATAGGATTAACTTTAATGGTAACTGCTGCTGCATTTGCTGCGGTGTTTTCACATCTGTTGGTTCCTTTTACGGTTACATAGTAAGTGGTTGTAGTGGTTAATACCGGCGTGGTAAATATTGGGCCGGTAAAGGCTACACTTGTTAATGAAGCATCATTATACCAGGTAAATACTGGGTTTGTTACTGTTGTAGAGCTTGCATTAATTACAGCCGTACCCGATCCGCACACTAAAGTTGGTGCAGATAAAGTAATGTCTGCAAGGGTTGCTCCCTGGTTTACATTTACAGTTACCACTTTTGCAGTAGTACCAGAATTTTCACATTTGTTATCACCTTTAACTGTAACATAGTATTTGGTTGTTGCAGTTAATACCGGGGTAACAAATGATGTACCCACATAAGCTACCGAAGTTAAAGCAGCATCATTATACCAGGTAAAGGTAGGGTTGGTTACAGTTGTAGTACTGGCTACCAAAGTAGTTCCAGATCCTGCGCAAATTGTTGCATCAGTAGCTGTAATATCCGAAGCAGTTGCAACAGGATTTACCGTGATGGTAATTACCCTTGCAGTACCCGGTGCATTTTCACATTTATTATCACCTTTTACAGTTACGTAGTAAGTGGTTGTGCTGTTTAATGCAGGTGTAGTATAAGTTGCACCGATAAAACTTACATTGGTTAAGGCTGCATCACTGTACCAGGTAAATACCGGGTTGGTTACAGTTGGCGATGTTGCACTTAATACTGCCGATGATCCCGCGCAAGCCGATGTGCTTCCGCTCAAGATAATATCAGTAGTAGTAGCCAGTGGATTAACAGTTACCGTTACCACTTTAGCATCTGCCGCACTGTTTTCACATTTGTTGGCACCTTTAACCGTTACATAATATGTAGTTGTGGCTGTTAATCCGGTTACGGTAAACGTTGGACCTGTAAATACCACGCTGGTTAACGATGCATCGCTGTACCAGGTAAATACCGGTTGTGTTACCGTTGTGCTCGAAGCCATTAACATTGTGGTAGAGCCTGCACAGATTTTAGCATCGCTTACTGCAATATCCGCAGCAGTGGCAAAATCTTTAACCGTTACAGTTACAACCTCAGCGTTTGCGGCTAAGTTTTCACATTTATTATCACCTCTAACTGTTACATAATAAGTGGTGGTTGCGTTAAGTGCAGGTGTTGTAAAACTAGCCCCAACATATGCTACGGTAGTTAAAGCAGCATTGCTATACCAGGTAAATACAGGGTTAATTACTGTTGTTGTTGAAGCAGACAGTGCAGCTGTAGAACCTTTACAGATTGAGGTAATTCCGGTAATGGCAATATCTGCATCTGTTGCTGCCGGATTAACCGTTATGGTTATCGGTTTGGCAGTTGCCGCAGTATTTTCACATTTGTTATCGCCTTTAACCGTTACATAATAAGTAGTGGTGGCACTAAGTGCCGGGGTAATAAAGTTTGCGCCTGTAAATGCTACTGTTGTTAAGGCAGCATCACTATACCAGGTAAATATTGGGTTGGTTACCGTTGTGCTTGTGGCATTTAAAGTAACTGAAGAACCACCGCAAGTGGTGCTTGTTCCGGCTACGTTGATATCAGTTGGGCCTGCAACAGGATTTACCATAATGGTAACTTCTTTGGCATTGCCTGGCGTATTTGCACATTTATTGGTTCCGCTAACGGTAACATAATATTTGGTGGTTACATTAATTGCTGGCGTATTAAATACTGCACCAACAAAGGCAACCTGTGTTAAGGCCGCATCAGTATACCAGGTAAATACCGGGCTTGTTACTGTTGTGCTTGTTGCAGTAAGAACTGCTGTACCAGAAGCACATAAAGATGTTGTTCCGGTTACAGTTAAATCGGTAGCTAATGCTGAAGGATTAACCGTGATTGAAACCACCGCACGAGTTGGGTTGGTACAACCTGCGCCACTCACTGCTTCTATATAATAGTTGTATGTGCCCGCCGCAAGGTTTGCCGGTGTGGTAAAATTGCTGTTATTGGTTACCAGCATATTGCCACCCACAGCTGCATCGTACCAGTTGTAAGTAATACCTGCAACTGCCTGCACACTTAAAGTAGCTGAAGTACCAATACAGGTTGTAGCCGGATTGGTAGTTGATGGAATAGGTGTTACCGCCGGAGGTAAAACAGTTACCAACACTTTAGTACCTAAAGTTTCGCAACCATTGGCTGTTGCAGTTACCGAATAGGTATACGTTCCGGCAGTTAAAGCTGGATCGGTTGTAAAAGTTACACCGTCTTTTCCTGCCTGGTAAGTTGTACCTAAGTACCATTTGTATGTTACTCCTGCCTGCGGATTCTGAACACTTAAGGTTGCAGATGATCCTTGACAAGCACTCGCCGTAGCGGCTGTAACGGTTGGCGTAGTGATTACCCTTTGAGCATAATCTAAATTAACAGAGGTTAAAGCACCAAGCAAGCCTGAACTTAATCTAAGTTCTACCCCGTCGAATCTACTGGTTGGTACGAAAGTTAATATGGCTGATGTTCCGCCTGATAATAATTTTAAATTGATTAATGGGTTCGATACAGCAACCGCATCGTTATTGCTGGTTGTACCCTGGAAAGTGGTTACCGTTAAGTTTGGCAATACAGCTACCGAAAGTAATGTACCCGGAGTGGTAATTTTCACCCTTAAAGTATCACCCACATTTGATAAACCAGTAAAACCAACCTGGTGGTAAACCGACGAACCTAATAAGCCTACCGGGATAACCAGGCTAGATCCTGTATTGATATCGTTATCAACCGCAAATGTTGGGTTAAATACACCTGCCAATACGCCTAAACCAGTTACACCACTTGCAACAGTAGTTGTAGCCGCACCACAAGGTGTAACTACCGGGTTGCCGTTAGGTATTACTGTAACGGTTACAGTTGCCCTGCTTGTTGCAGTACAACCGCCAGGCACAGTGGCTTCTACATAATAGGTGGTGGTAGTGATTAACTGTGGCGTTACATAAGTTTCACCTGTAAATACAGGCACCGTTCCGTTTGCTGTGGTGTACCAGTTAATAGTAGCACCTGCAGTACTCGAAGTTGCTTTTAATACTGCAACAGCACCTTCACTAATGGTAATTGATGGTGGTGTAATTACCGGAACATCAATAGTACCCAATATAATTTTACCTTCTGTTCTTGTTGATGATGTACCACAGCCATTTACCGCTGCTACAAAATAACTTGTATTTGCCGTAATTAAAGGCGTTGTAAAGTTATCGCCGGTAAACAATACTGTTGTAGAGGTTGCACTATCGTACCAGTTGTAAGTAGTACCTGCAATTGGATTTTTAACCTGGAAAGTAACCGATGTATTAGGGCAGGTATTAACCGATGCCGAAAGCAGATCTGGGGTTACCGGAGCTGGGTTAGTAGTTACGTTTACAACAGTTTTATAACTCACACAACCAGTAGCAGAAACTGCTGCAACGTAGAATTTAGTGTCGCCAGTTAAAACCGGGGTAGTAAATATAATACCGTCTTTACCGCTTAAGTATGTGCCTGTAGCATCGTACCATCTGTAAGTTAAACTTGCCGATGGGTTACTCACTTCAAGCTGTGCAGTTTGGCCAACACAAGCAGTAACATTTGCAGAAGTTACCGTTGGTGCAACCAAAATACGTTGTGCGTAATTTAAATTGATTGACGTTAAAGCACCCAATACCCCTGAATTTAACCTTACTTCTACCCCATCAAAAACACTGGTTGGTACAAAAGTGATTAAAGCCTGAGTATTACCGCTTAACAGCTGAATATTTAATAAGTTATCGTTTAATAAACGCGAATCACCGTTGCTGTTGGTGCCAACATAAGTGGTTATCGCAGCATTTCCCAATAGAGAAAGTGACAATAGTTTTCCTGGTGATGATACTAAAACACGTACCGTATCGCCAACTTTAGATAGTGAACCAAAACCCACTCTCTGGTAAACAGATGCGCCAAGTGCGCCAATAGGCATTACCAGTGAAGAAGCTGTTTGCGTATCGTTATCAATCGCTAAAGCCGGGTTAAACACACCCGATAATAAAGCTACTCCTGTAACACCACCAACTTGTGTGGTTGCAGCCTCACATGGTACCGGGTTTGGAGATCCGTTACCATCAACCGTAATGGTTACCTGAACACGGCTTGCTGAAGTACAACCATTGGTAGAAACTGATTCTACATAATAAGTGGTAGTAGCCAATAGTGGAGGAGTAACATAAGTTGCACCTACATAAACCGGAGTGGTAGAAGTATTAGAAGTATACCAATTGAAAGTATTTGTTGGATCTGCTGAACTCGCCGTTAAAATGGCAGTTTGACCTGGACTTACCGTCGATGAACTTGCAGTTACCACTGGTAAAACCGGACGAGGATTTACTGATACTGCGGCAGCAGCACGTGCAGCACTTGTACAGTTTCCTTGTGATGCCTCTACATAATAAGTAGTAGCAGCCGTTAATGCCGGTGTTGGGAAAATCGCACCGGTGAATATCAAGTTTCCACCTGTTGCAGCATCGTACCATTTATACGTTACCGCAGCATCTGGATTAGCAACCGATAAAGTTGCAGATGATCCCTCGCAAACATTGGCAATTGTTGCCAATACCGGTGTTGGTAATGCCGGTGTAACGGTTACCGTAACCGGAACTCTTGTTACGTTCGGGCAACCGCCTTTGCTAACCTGTATATAATAAGTGGTAGTAGCTGTTAAAGCTGGTGTAGTAAATGTTTCGCCTGTGGCCAATTGTGTACCACCAGTTGCAGCATCGTACCAAGCCAAAGTTGTACCGCCGTTTGCTGTCGCAGTTAAAGTTGCAGTACTGCCAGCGCAAATGGTTTGTGCGCCTGCTGTTACTGTTGGGTTTGGATAAATTACGGTAGCACCATAAACATCTAAACTGGTTAAAGCAGTTACCAATGCCCCAAAGCTAACCTGTACCCTATCATAGGCACCACCTGCCAATATTGTTGCAGCGAAACGGTTGCCCGATAAAAGTTGAAGATTTAATAAGCCACCGTTTAACTGTACGGTTTTAACCACTGTAGTGCCGTTTAATACGGTAACGGTTACATTGTTCAACAAACCAACATCGGCCAATCCGGTTGGCAATGCCAAATCTAAACGTAAACTATCTGTAGCTGTACCAGCAGCAGGGAAAATTAGTTGTTGGTATCCTGAAGAACCAACACCTACAGAAAGTGATATTCTGGTAAAGTTGGCAGGATCTGCATCTGTAGAATTTCCTGCACCGGTAATGCCACATAATAGACAGATTCCGGTTATACCAGAGTTTTGAGCATTAGCTGCGTTACAAGCTGTACCGCCACCGTTGTTTAAAACAGTTACAGTTACCGGAACACGGCTTGCGCTTTTACATCCGCTTGCAGTTGTTGTTTCTACATAATAAGTTGTGGTGGCAGCTAATGTTGGCGTAGTAAATGAAGTACCTGTGCCAACCTGCGTTCCGCCGGTAGCAGCATCGTACCATTGAATGGTGTTGCCTGCATCAGCCGTAGCCAACAAGGTGGTAGATTGGCCAGCATTAATTACCTGGCTATTGGTAGTTACCGTTGCCAAAGTTGCCGAAGGGTTAACAGAAACGTTAACCGCTGTTCTAGAACTTACTGCAGTGCCAGATACTGCCTCTACATAAAACACAGTAGGAGCAGTTACTACTGGTGTTACAAAAACGCCAGTATTATTGGTAACCAATGGCGTACTGCCTGTAGCAGCATACCAGTTATAAGTTACGCCAGCCTGTAAATTGCTAACGCTTAACGTAGCAGAACTACCTGCACAAACGGTTGCCGCAGCAACTACCGGAGCATTAACGGTTACCGTTATGCTATAAGCTGTTGTTGCTTTGTTTCCATTTGCATCAGTTGCAGTTAAAGAGATGGTAAAGGTTCCGCCTAAAGTTGGAGTTCCTGTAATTTCTCTTGTTGCAGTATTAAAACTTAATCCTGGAGGAAGGTTTGTTGCTAAATAAGTATATGGTGCTGTGCCACCTGTTACCGCTGGTAAAGTTTGAGTTGGGTAAGGTGTACCCACAATACCATTTGGCAAACTTGCACCAGGTAACGATAATACGCCGATTACTTTTAACGCATAGGTGTTACTTGCGGTTCTGCCTTCACTATCTGTAGCCGTTACGCCTATAGCATAATTACCCGCCTGTGTAGGTGTTCCCGAAACTTCTCTTGTTGCCGGGTTAAAAGTTAAACCTGCCGGAAGGTTAGTGGCCGCATAAGTATAAGGACCAACACCACCAGTTGCAGATGGTAAGGTTTGGGTAGCATAAACAGTACCTTCTGTACCATCAGGCAAGGTTGCCGCAGGTAACAATAAAGGATCAACCACTACAATTGTATAGTTGTTGGTTGCAGTTTTTCCATCAGCATCGGTAACCGTTACCGGTACAGTGAAAGTACCAGCTTGTGTTGGCGTGCCTGAAATTGCTCTTGTTGCAGGATCAAAAGTTAATCCCGGAGGAAGACCAGTTGCAGCATAAGTATAAGGGGTAGATCCACCGGTTGCAGATGGAATAGTTTGTGTAGGATAAACTGTTCCTGTGGTTCCGTTGGCTAAAGTTGCTGCTGGTAAAACCAAAGGATCGGTTACTTTTATTGTGTAGTTAGCCGTAATGGTATTGCCATTGGCATCTGTTACGGTAACCGGAATAGTATATGTTCCAATTTGAGTTGGGGTTCCTGTAATTTCTCTTGTTGCAGGGTTAAAAGTTAATCCCGGAGGAAGGGAAGTAGCTGTATAAGTATACGGACCAGTTCCGCCAGTTGCAGCTGGAATTCCGTTTGTAGTATAAGCTGTACCTGTTACACCGTTAGGCAATGCTCCCGGAGCCAGAGCCAATGCTGGTGTTACAGTTAAAGTAAATGTTGAAGTTGTACTGCATCCTTTTGTATCAGTTGCAACAACATCAAATGTTGGATTACCTGTTGCAGTTGGTGTTCCGCTCACCAAACCTGCTGTTGATAAAGTTAAACCTGCGGGTAAAGTACTGCCCGAAGCCAGTGTGTAGGTATAACCAGGTGTACCACCAGTTGCTACCGGAAGTTGTTTACTGTATGGAGAAGCAATTGTTGCATTGGTTAAAGTTGTACCCGCAAATACAATTGCAGGGTTAACGCTAATAACCACCGGAACTCTTGTTGTATTTGAACAGGTACCTTTGCTTACCTGCACATAATAAGTTGTGGTTACTGTTAATGCCGGAGTAGTGAAGTTAGCACCTGTTCCTACCTGATTTCCACCTGTTGGCGCATCAAACCAGGCCAAAGTTGTACCTCCGTTTGCAGTTGCGCTTAATGTTGCAGTGCTGCCTGAACAAATAGATTGTGAACCTGCGATAAATGTTGGGTTTGGATAAACCACAGTAGCACCATAAATATCTAAGCTGGTTAAGGCAGAAACCAATGCACCAAAACTCACTTGTACCCTATCGTAAGCACCACCTGCTAAAACAGTTGCTGCAAAGCGGTTTCCGGATAAAAGTTGAAGACTTAATAAGCCACCGTTTAATTGTACGGTTTTAACAACTGTAGTACCGTTTAATACGGTAACAGTTACATTGTTTAATAAACCAACATCAGCTAAACCGGTTGGTAAGGCCAAATCTAAGCGGATGCTATCAGTAGCAACCCCTGTAGATGGGAAAATTAATTGTTGGTAACCAGTTGCCGTAGCACCTACAGCAAGAGAAATTCTTGTAAAGTTGTTTGCATTCGCATCGGTTGAGTTACCCGCACCGTTTACTGCGCATAATAAACAAATACCATTAATACCGGTACTCTGTCCATTTGCAGCATTACAAGCCGTTGCACCACCACCGTTAATTACGGTTACAGTTACCGGAACGCGACTTGCGCTTATACATCCATTGGCACTTGTAGTTTCAATATAATATATTTTGGTTGCAGTTAATGCTGGTGTAGTGAACGAAGTTCCAGATCCTACTTGTGTTCCGCCAGTTGGCGCATCAAACCAGGCAATGGTATTTCCTGCGTCAGCAGTCGCTGTTAATGTTGTAGTTTGGCCAGAGTTGATTACCTGGTTATTTGTAGTAACCGTTGCTAAAGTTGCAGGCGGATTAACAGAAACTGTAACAGATGTTCTTGTGCTGATTGCTGTTCCAGAAACAGCCTCAACATAAAATACCGTTGCCGAACTTATTGCAGGTGTTACAAAAGTACCGTTATTGCCTGTTACCAGTGGTGTACTTCCTGTAGAGGCATACCAGTTATAGGTTACACCAGCTTGCAGGTTGCTTACCGTTAAAGTAGCAGTGCTGCCGGTACAAACTGTTGCAGAAGCCACAACCGGAGCATTAACCGTTACCGTTATTGCATAAGTTGTAGTTGCTTTATTGTTATTGGCATCTGTAGCAGTTACAGCAACATTATAAGTACCACCCTGAGTTGGCGTCCCTGTAATTTCTCTTGTGGTTGGGTTAAATGATAAGCCCGGAGGAAGGTTTGTAGCGGCATAAGTATATGGAGCCGTGCCACCTGTTACCGCAGGTAAAGTTTGTGGCAAATAAGAAGTACCAACAATTCCGTTAGGTAAAGTTCTGGTTGGTAAGGTTAAGGTACCATTTACTTTAATTGGATAAGTGTTATTAGCAGTTTTACCCTGGCTATCGGTAACCGTAACACCAATGGTATAATTACCTGCCTGGGTTGGCGTACCGGTAACCTCTCTTGTAGTCGGGTTAAATGATAATCCCGCGGGCAAACCTGTAGCAGCATAAGTATAAGGACCAACGCCACCAGTTGCACTTGGTAAAGTTTGCGTAGCATAAACCGTTCCTTCAGTTCCATCAGGCAAAGTTGCTGCAGGCAACAACAATGGGTTGTTTACATTAATGGTATAATTGGTGGTAACTGTTTTTCCATCAGCATCTGTTACGGTAACCGGCACGGTATAAGTACCCGCTGTAGTTGGCGTACCCGTAATGGCTTTGGTAGATGGATTAAAGGTTAAGCCCGGAGGCAAACCAGTTGCCGAATAAGTATAAGGCGTGGTGCCACCAGTTGCACTTGGAATAATCTGTGTAGTATAAACTGTTCCGGTAGTACCATCAGCCAATGTTGCTGGAGGTAACAATAAAGGATCAGTAATTTTTACAGTATAATTTGAAGTAATGGTATTGCCATTTGCATCAACAACAGTAACCGGAATGGTATAGTTACCAGGTTGAGTTGGCGTTCCGGTAATTTCTCTTGTTGTTGGATTAAAAGTTAAACCCGGAGGAACGCCTGTTGCAGTATAAACATACGGTCCGGTTCCACCGGTTGCAGCAGGAATGGTTTGTGTTGGGTAAACCGTTCCTGTAATACCGTTAGGTAATGCACCTGGTGTAAGCACCAATGCAGCAGTAACCGTTAAACTATAGGTTGCGGTAGCTTTACAGCCTTTGGCATCAGTTGCTACAACCGAAAAAGTATAAGCATTAGCTACAGTTGGTGTGCCGGTAATTGCACCTGTAGCAGATAAAGTTAAGCCTGCTGGTAAAGTACTTCCCGCAGCTAAAGCATAAGTATAACCTGCAGTACCCCCAGTTGCAGCATCCAATTGTTTAGCATAAGCAAAGCCAGGTGTAGCATTGATTAAGGTAGCACCATTAAAAATAATTTGCGGGTTTACGGCAATCACCACAGATACCCTAGTTGATTCTGTTGTACAGCCTGACTTTCGGGCTGCAACATAATAAGTTTTGTTGGCGGTTAATGCCGGCGTAGTAAAAGTTCCATTGTAGGCTACTGTTTGTAATGCCGTTCCACCTTCTATTACATCATACCAGATTAATTCATTGGCACTAGCTGTGGTAGCTGTTAAAGGCACTGTTGTATTGTAACATGCTGCTATTGCATTACTTGCAGGCGCAGTAAAAGTTGGTCGTGGTGCCGAACGTGTTACGCCATAAACATTAATGGTTTGTGTAGCATTTAAAGTTAAAACCGAACCTAGTGTAACTTTAACCCGATCGTATACCACGGCTGCCCCCGGTGAGAAAGGAACAGTTACCGGCTGCCCGCTGTTAAGTAAACCAAGTAAATCTAAATTTAATAAAGAAGCAGCTGTAGTGGTATACACCTGGGTATCGCCGCTATATGCCGTTACCGAAATGTTTTGCAAAACTCCTGCGGTTAGCAATGCAGGCGTAGAACTGAATCTCAGGTTAATATCATCACCAGCATTTGAAGGAGTTGTAAAATAAAAATTTTGGCTGATGGATGAAGTCACGCCAAGTACACCTAAACTTAATGTAGAAAAATTGTTTGGATCTGTATCAATTGCCCGTTCACTATTGGTTACGCCCGAACTTCCAAGTTGTAAAGCATCCAGTGTTATTCCTGTTCCCTCAAAGCCTGTTGCAAATGCCTGTGCACAAGGATCGGTGCCAGATACATAAAATGCATTATACACTCTGGTACTATTACTAACACCAAGTAAAACAGCATTCGTAACGTCTTTAATATACACACGGTCATAAGCCTGTGCCGGCCTTATTGCTACATAAAAGAAACCGTTGGCATCTTTAACAATTTTAATGTTATCAGTAGAAAAAGCTGCTGTACTGCTACCTGTTAATACTGTAGAAGCACCATTTCTGGCACCTACCTCAAACGAGTGGTTCCCCAATACTACTGTACCGCCTACGTTAGCAAGTAATCCTCCTAAGCTACCTCCCAGTAACCTGTTCAGTATATCTCCGTCAAAATCTATTCTGATATAAGAAGTAACTCCTGCCAAAAGTGGAGTTGGATATTTCAATTCAAGCTCTCCACTATACCCGCCAATACCAACAGCAATTCCGCCGTAAGAATTTACAGTAGCAAAAGTGTTATCGTTCAGTGTGGCATTGCTTGCATTATCGACTCTGCTTTGTGCAGATACGTTATTTGCAAAAACTTTATTTTGCGCATACGATTTCGAGTAAAAGAGCGTTAAAAGAATGATGATTGCAACGAAAGTATTGCAGATAATCCCTATTCGGGACGAGAAAGTATGAGTTTTCATCATGTCAGGCGTTATTTAGAAGACTTACTATGTGGGAATGCTACTGTTTGGTAAATGTTTTTTTCAAGTGCATTATATAATTATGACAAATCTAAATCTAGAATAGCATCCTATCTTATCCATTGCTATTCATTTTTATGCATTTCATTCTATTCATTTTATTCATACAGGCCGATCTTAGTGAATAGATTTCCTCAATTGTGAAATTATGATGACATTAGCGGTAGTCATCCCATCTGTTAATTCATGAATGCTAACGATCTCCTTATCGAACTCAGGAAATTTGTCCTTATAAAATCTGGTTTGAGAAATATCGACCCGGCTCATTGTAAGATTATTTCTGAATACGTATTTCAAGAAACCAAAAACTATGTAAGTGAAACCACGATAAAGCGCTTTTTTGGCTTCGCGAACACTTTGCACAAGTTTTCGTTGTTTACCTTGAACAGTTTATCTCAATATATTGGTTATAACGACTGGGATTCGTTCTGCAAAGACAAGGAAAACCAAACCACCTCTGTTCAGAGTATTTGGCAGGATTTAAAATTAAAAGCACATGCCATTACAGAGGTATCGCTCATCGCAAAGAAAAATAATTCGGGCGTTCCATTTAATGCAACCGCAAACAGAAGTTTCTTTTATCCCGATTTCGATTATTTTTTAAAAAACAATTATCAGTTTACTACCATAAGCGCACAACCAGGTCAGGGCAAATCGATTTTGCTGGCGCACATGGTAGAATATTTCTTCTTCTCAGAAAACGCTCTTTATAAAAATGACATTGTTTTACTGGTTAACTCTACCAGTATTAATACGATAATACAAAATGGCGGTACGTTAAAAGATTGGTTTTTAAAAGAATTTAAATTTGGCAGTCTCACCGAACTAATCAGTTTTTTCAAAAAGAACCCCGAAAAACGCGAAGGCCGCTTTATTATAATTGTTGATGGTGTAGACGAGCACCTGGCCAGAAGTAATTACTTTAAAACCTTTATAGATTTTTTATACAGTATTGAAGAAAACAACTTTGTTAAACTGGTTTTCGGTTTACGAACAAATAGCTGGATTAACCTTCAGCCTGCTATAAACGGTTCTGCATCTTTAACCAAAGCCTGGTATACAGGCTTGTTTTACGATGAAGATACTTTGAGCAATGTGCCCCCATTAAATATTGATGAGGTGCTGTACACGCTAAGCCATATCGAAAACAAAATCATCAATAGGGCCGATGTTAGTCCACCCCTACTAGCACAATTTAAAACTCCTTTCTGGCTTCAGGTTTATTTTAAACTTAAAGATGAAAATCACCATCTGGAGCTGAATAACCCTTTATTGTGTTACGAGTTGATCAGCTATTTTTTAGAAAGACGGGTTTTTCTGGCAAAAAAGAGTACCGAAAAAATATTTTTACTCAAAAAAATAAGCGATTGCATTTCTGAAGGCAATAAAAAATTAAGGGTATCAAAAGAAAAGATTTTAAGCTATATCAACTGCTATCCTGATGCTTATGAAGAACTTTTGCACGCAGGGATTATTATCGAAGAAAAAAGATTAAGCACAACCATCCCAACGGAAATTGTACGTTTTTTAAGCGACGATATTTATACTTATTTCCTTTTTATTCAAATCACCGATAAATTCGACTACAAGCCTGGTAAATTATTTTTCGAGCATATTTTAGCGAGCTTCCCTGCACAAAATGCACGTAGAGACCATATTTTAAACTGGTCTATCCGCTTTTGCGTAAACAGGAATGAAATTGCAGCCTTAAAAAACATATTTAAACTTTCGTTTACCAATATCGAAAAAAACAATGCTTTCGATTTTATCTGCCATGTGTCTAAATTCGAATTGGGTAAACCCAACTCCAACTTTAATAAGTTAACTATAGATATCGATTTCATCGACATCATGGCTTCTGGCAGAACCATGAGTACACTTTATAAAGAAACCATTAAAACAATTTCTGAGAATGTACTGAATGAAGATATCCAGATTATGCTCCATGTAATCGAATGCAACGTACACCTTATTGATGTAGATAAGGTATCGCTGGGCAATACCATGCAGTTGTTAAAAAGAAATTATAAAAGATTAAATGAGCTTTTTCCAATTAACCCATACGATCTAATTTTATACTTTTACAACAACCTGATTAACAAGCCTAACGAAAGCAAAAGCCTTGAAGATAAAATCATAAAACTTTGCCAGGAAATAGACCGGAGTACACCAAAAAGAAATGAGGAAATTTCTTCTGCCGAAATACTCTCTTACCGGATGGTATTGATTACGCTGTTTTCGCAAAAGAGTTATGCAGAATGCCATCGTTTTATTATGGCCATATTAAGTAAATATCCAAATATTTTTTATGTAAGGCATTCAGTTTTCTCCCCGTTTTTACTCCTTCATTTAGGGCAAACCTACATTAAGCTCAATTACTTTAAAAAAGCACAGCGCATTATCCAGTTCGTAGATAAAATAATCAGTAGCGATTATACGTACTATACCAATTTTATCCTGGCCAGTTTCAGCATTTTTAAAGCAAACTTTTATAATGCTACGCACAATTATGAACAGGCACTTATAGAAACCAACCGCGGACTGGAAATTACAGGGAAGAATGATTTTAAAATGTTCGAAATTGCTTTTTTGTTAAGCAAAATTGATACACTGAAACATACGGAAGAATCAGAAGAGGTATCGAACGTAATTAAAGAACTGCTTAATTTTCTAACCATACACAAACTTTCCATGCCCGATTATTCAAATCTAAGTGGAACCGAGTTTGAGCATACTTTTAAGATTTTAAAATCTTACCGCCGGCATCAGAACTTATAAAAATTACTGTAATCGTCAGAAATCATTCATTTTGTCGCGGTAAATACCATTTGAAACGCAGAAATGAGTTGGTTTAGGCAGAAGCCGTTGACTTTTAACCCGCTTTTTTCAAGTACATAGAACTGTTCATTTCCTGACCACAATAAATATATTGTTCATTGTTGGGAGCGCAAAGCCTGTGAAAAACACGAAATTTCTTCCCGTTTTACGCTTTTACGCTTCGCTTCCTCGTGCCTCGTTGCTGCAGGGTAAAACGCTTCAACCGGGGCTAAGTAGTCACTTAGTATTTCATATTAAGGGTTGCAAAGTGCAGAAGCCGATGTTTTTAAACCCGATTGCAGTGAACATACCAATCCTTCATTGGTATAAAGCATAAAGCGGGGCTAAAGCTGCCATGTACACAGAACTGTTCATTTCCTGATCAAAATAAATATATTGTTCATTGTTGGGAGCGCAAAACCTGTGAAAACACGAAATTTCTTCCCGTTTTACGCTTTTACGCTTCACTTCCTCGTTCCTCGTTGCTGCAGGGTAAACGCTTCAACCGGGGCTAAGTGGCCACTTTGTATTTCATATTAAGGGTTGCAAAGTGCAGAAGCCGACGTTTTTAAACCCGATTTTTTCAAGTACACATAACTGTTAATTTCCTGATCACAATAAACTTATTCTTTTATCGAACACAGAAACTGCTTATTCCCAACCAAAAACATGGGTTTTGATTAAACAGGAACACTTTAACCACAAAATAAATTGATTATCTATTTAATCAGGTTATAAAGTTCATCTAATTTAGGTGAAAGTACGATCTCTATGCGTCTGTTTTTGCTTCGTCCGTCAGCATTTGCGTTGGTACCCAGGGGTTGAAATTCCCCTTTACCGGTAGCAGTCATTCTTACGCTTTCTACTTTTTCGTTTTCTGTTAAATAACGTACCACAGATGTAGCCCTAAGTACACTTAAATCCCAGTTATCTTTAATCTGCCCTAAATTGTTTATTTTCTGGTTATCGGTATGGCCCTCAACCGCAATATTAATCTCTGGTTGTTGTTTAAGTACATTGGCCAACTGTGTTAAAGCTTGTTTACCTTTCTCATCAATAATGATACTTCCGGAAGGGAACAACAGTTTATCGGTAAGCGAAACATAAACTTTGCCATTTTTAATTTCTACAGTGAGGCCGCTTTTAGTAAAGCCAAGCAGTGCCTGTTGAAGCTTTTCTTTTAGTGCATTGGTGGCTTCATCACGTTTACGCAAAACTTCTTCTACTTCTTTTAAACGCTTTTCGCGGGCAGCCAAATCTCCGGATAGTTTAGTAATTTCTGAAGAAGAGTTATTTTTAAGTTTTTTATAATTTGCATCTATTTCATTGTAATTGCTTTGCAAATCGCGAAGTTCTTCGGCCATTAAAGTAGTATCCTTCTTTAGCTTATTTACTTCTTTTTCCAAGTTCTCAATTTTAATTAAACCTTCGTTAAAAGCTGTGTAAAGTGAATCTTTGCTACCCAATAAAGCCTTATACTTTTTAGGCGATAATACAACACATGAGGTTAAGGATGAAATGAACAAAAGAAGAGCAAAAGCAAGAAAGGTATTTTTCATATTTTATTTTCAAGAGTTAATAGCAAATACAGTTTTTATAGACTAATGGCGCAGTTTAGCTATTTATACAGTTTAAACCGTTAAGCATCTATAGCATTGCGTAAAAATGCAACTAATGGTTGTACTGTTTTAAAAGAACTTATTAACTTATTAACGAGGTTTGCCTGCAAAAATTCTTTATCATCAATTTTTGTAGTGGCTTCAAAACTTTTCAATTTTAAGAATTCGATATTTGGATCTGCCGGATCGTACCCTTTAGGGGCATTTTTAAGTGCATTATCCAATCCAAGTTTAAAGTCTTTCTTAAATTCCTTGTTGTTGATAATTTCTTTAAAGTCGCTGATATTGTAATCAATTTCCTGTCTGATTAACTTTAAATGTGCGGCTTCGGGCATCCAATAACCACCGGCGATAAAACTTTTTCCGGGTTGGATGTGCAAATAATAACCTGGCTCGTTACCACCCTTGCTTTTAGCAGAAAACCAAATGCCGAAATTATTTTTATACGGATCTTTATTTTTGCTGAAACGCACATCGCGGTAAATGCGCAATAAACTTTTTTTGGGGTCTGTTTCGGCCGAAATCAATGGATCTACCTTAGCCAGTTCAGGAATAAGTGCTGTAACGAGTGTCAATACATTGGCTTTTGCACTTTCATAAACATCTTTATTGGCGGCAAACCATTCGCGGTTATTATTTTCCGCAACATCTGTTATAAAATTGAGTGTTTCTTTTTTAAGCATATCTTGAGGTTCATTCGTTCACTGATCATTAGTTCATTGGGTAATTGCAAACTGCCAATTGTAAACTGTAAATTGGCTCTTCGTCATTAGTTAATTAACCATTTGTTTATTAAACTCTTGGTTTAACAGTGAATATTGGTTAATGGTTTAGCTCATCGCCCATCGCTAACCGCTAACCAACCCCTATTTGTCGTAATATGGCTTATACTTAATGTTTGGCGATAAAACATGAAGCAGTATAATTCTGGAATAGCGGTAATTAAACGGATACAGGATAAAACAACCTGCGAAAATAACAATCAGGTAATGCCAGAAAGTGGCATCGGTAAGCGGACCGAAAGCCAGATAGGTTAAAAAGCTTGCAAAAAGCATCTCGATCACATTCATGGCGTAACTCACATACATGGCTGCATAAAAATACCCAGGCTCAATTTCGATGCGTTGCGCACAATGACCACAAATTTCTTTGGTATGCTGAATATTCCATCCGTACATGCTGCCTGTAAAAATAGCTCCCCTACGGCAATGCGGACATTTACAATTTATAATTGCATTAAGCTTTGAGGTTGGCATTAATAATGTCCTTTAACTGAAATAATGTATACAATATCGATATAAACTTCATAAACCAGTCGATGCTCATTATTTATTCGTCTAGACCAAAAACCTGAAAGATTATGTTTTAATGCTTCCGGTTTTCCTGTACCCTCGAATGGATGTTCAGAAAGTTCATTCAGTAAATTCAATATTTTGCGCAAAACGGCCTTATTACCTATTTTTTTATGGTAGCTGATATCACTATTAGCCTGATCTGAAAAATCTAAGTGGTAGCTCACTATAACCCTAGGAAGTTTTTCAAATCCTCCTTTGCAACTCTCGTTACTTTACCCGCTTCAATTTCTTTTTTACTTGTCTGTATTTTAGCAACGAAATCCGAATTATACTCGCTTGTTTCAAAATTTATTTCTAAAGCCTTAGCCATTGCTTTTAATGCGGTTAGCTGTACTTTATTTTTAGGGTGCATAATTAGTGTTTCCATAATCAAGTATATTGCAACAAATCGCTAATTTAAATTAAAAGGTTCTTTTTTCATGTTAAGGTGAATATTCTTTTTGCGGTATTTTTTGTACCAAACCACACCAACAATAACAGCCATTAAATATGGAATAGATAATAGATATAATACCCCGGTATTTAAGCCTGCAGTTTGTGTATTTCCATTTTTAACACCTTGTTCAGCATTTATGGTACACATTGAGCATTGGGCATTAACATTAGGGCTCATCGCAAATGTAAATACCAATACAAACAGGATAAAAATTGCTTTTTTCTTCATGACTTACAAATATAAGCATAAACGCTTGGCGGGGTTTAAAAATTATGTCATAAAAAAACCTCACTTTTTAGGGTGAGGTTAGAGAGAGAGAATAATTATACCAATTGAGCAATTAATGCAGCATTATTACTGGAATTTAAAGTTAAAGTAACTGAAAAACCCGAGCCAGCAGTACCATAAATATTACCATCAAAATGTGTAACCTGATTATTAATTAATGATCTCGATAAATTTCCGCTTACCGAATTAATGGTATACATTCTATAAGCACCCCCACTACCAGGAATGGCTTTACTTACACTGCCACTTAAAAATTGATCAGTTGCATTATCAAAATACAATTCACCATAATATCCATCAGTATTTACCAAAATAATAATCGGATCGTCTTTAGTGCATTGAACCACTTTTTCAGAAGCCGGTTGAAATGAGGATAATCCAATTACAGAAAATACACTCAAAGCAAAAAATAGCAATAATTTTTTCATAGTTATATTTTTTAGAGGGTTTGCATATTTAGTTTTCAGCTATAAAAGTTAATCTTATTGGCAACAGTTAACGTAAGTTGCCAACAAGATTATCATAATGATTAATTACTACATAAGTTTATCGTAGAATAAATGTCATCTGTATTGCAGGATTCTGCACACTAGACATTCTTCCGTAAGTGAGTCCATTTATTGAATAATAATCAAATTTTACATCATTTGCCTTTAAGAACGCATCCATTGGCAACATTAACTTAGCAACATAACCATCAGCGGCAGCTGTGTATTGGGTAAATTTATAAGAACCGTCCGGATTAACCGTGTAATTATAAACTATCGTAGTTGTCCAGCCACTACTTCCTCCATTTTGACTACTGAAACCAGCAAAAATGAATCTGTTGTTCGGTCTGCTCCAAGTTAAGTCCATTCTTCCATAGTTAAAACCGAAACCAAGCAATGCACTATTATTAAGGTTATTGTGATAGTAATTAATAATATCAGCTCCAGCAGTACTTGTACCAGGATTTACTTGTTTAAACTCAGATCGAAGCCCAACATATTTAGATCCCCATAACAGATTGATATCTAATATTGGCACACCATTATCATTAATGATATACTCTTTTCCAGTAGAATCATATAAGGCTAAGATATTTGCATCTTTCCATGCCATTCTTACGAATGTAATACCTTGAAAAACCAATCCTCCATTTAACAGAGATAGCCCATCCAAAGTGTGTGCTATTTTAGTTGCTGCTGTACCTATTGTTTTCCCATCAGCCAAAACGCTTGTCAAATCCATTCTTTTACCACTTGCCAAATTATTGCTGAAGTTTGGACTAACTGCAACTTTAAGTGTGGTTGAACCCGAAACAACCTGTATGTACGGGAATTTATTTGTGTTGAAAAAAGCTGTAATTTTATCAATAGAAGTATTATATCCCCCAGATGTATAGCTTGCTTGTTGTGCAGCGGTTGCTTTTACCAACTTAAATGGCTGTCTATATTTTTTTCCTACAAAAATAATACTGTCACCATTAACCCGATCAAAAGTAAACTCAATATCACTACTATAACCTACTTTGGATGCACCACCTAAAATAGCAGCATTAGGATCATCAAGTATCGAGATATAGTTATAAGTATCAAATACCAGTTCGGTTCCAATATCTTGTTTGATCCTATAGTTTGATTTACCCACTGTCCCAGCCGATGCGCTTGTCATATCGGCATACATGGTTACATTTTGTTGGTTATCGAAAGTGAAATAAAAGCCATAGCCGCCCCCCGCTTGAGTGGGCAATGTTGCAATCCAGCCATTGGGAGCACTGGTTAACGTGGTAGACACCAGATTAATCTGGTCTGCAGCTCGCTCTTGTGGCGTTTTATCGAAAACAGCTACATAAGATGTTTTTTTGCAGCTCATCATTACAGAGAGCAATACAATTAAGTATAAAAATCTTTTCATCGTTTTAAAATTAATAAGCCAATGGTCCATAAAAATAATTGGTTGGCGAGTTTAAAACAGTAAAACCGCCCAATTTCATATAATCGTCTGCCGTAACATTCACTGGTAACCAATCTGCTACAAAGGTGTTATTTGTGATATAGTCCAAAAAGGGCTGCATAGACGCCTTAGTAAAAGCTGCATTACCAACCCAAGGAGAAGTTGTTCCCCCTACTGTACCTGTAGTAAACTTTACTTGCCCGGAAGCAACCGTGGTTGCCATATTAAAAGCATAAAATGATTGATACGTTGTTGTACCTGCTGTAAAATTAGCTTCAATGTACATTGCGGTTGGAGAGGTAAAATTAATTCTTATAAAGTTCAACGCATAACCCTGTGCAGTTATCGCATTTTTAACTGAAGTATAAAGAGCAGAAAAGGTATCTGAGCCACCATATTTTATATAATAATCTGCACCAGTACTAATGGTTAAAGTTTTAAATGTAGGTAGTGCCGCTGGTGCAGGGTTTGGAGCTGGGGTAACCAACGGAGTACGTGCTTTACTTAACCAATATGCAAATTTGGTTTCATTCCGGCCAATACCAATCATATATTGTTGTACTTCCTTTTGCAGGGCTTTGAAACTAATGCCAAGGTTTGTAAAATAATTGATTACATTATTTTCCTTTTGAACGAATCTTGCTTTTCCGGCCGTATTGGCAAAGTTAGCCCAGTCATCATACCAAACCTGTCCGTTAATTAATAGCCAACTGATGGTTTCTGCATAATCTTCGGTATATACACCACTGGCATAACTGGTTACAAAACCATTTCTACGCGCAGTATCCTGTGGCGTATCGGTATATGGCTGTTTATAAAATCCTTTTGATATCGGTTCAAAATCAACCGGTATTGGAATAATCTGGTTTAAAATGTGCCCGAATTCATGGTGCATAATACGGTGTCTATCCCAGGCATAAAACTGACCACCTGGCAGCGGTTGATATTCATTTACACCGTATAACGTAATTCTACGACCAGCTGCTGCAGTTCCTGCCACACCCGGGTCGCTTGAATTTTCATAAGCATACGAACCAAATAATACCCACTCTTTTGGCATATAAGTTTTAGTAAATGTTGGCCCTGCGATTTTAAGATATGGATTGATAAACCCATCTAATACAATTTGCATTGTTGGTTGTATATTTTCTAATTTACTCGGCACCACATTGGCAGTATTACCGTGGTAATACCTGTTGTACCTATAAATTACATCAATATTATAAGGATCCAAAAAGCTACTCTTCAACCATTGATCTAGCGGAGTATTTGTACGGGGATCATCCGCGTTAAAGGTGCTGTAATCTACATTAAGCGTTTCTGTTTTACGACAAGCAAATTGCAATGCAATAAGCAGAAGAAACGATATTACTTTTAGTATATTTTTCATCTTGATTATCTTGGATTTAGTTCTACACCTGATGTTTTAACCTCTAATGGTAATTGGAAGATGCGGTGGGGATCTCCTGGTTTTAGCTCAGAAAAAGTTTCTTTAGTGGTGATATCTATCGTATTGTGCACAACAGTGAGATCACGGCGAATAATATCAAACCATCTTATACCTTCTTGCAAAAATTCAGCTTTTTTTGCATCTAAAATAGTTCTGATCAAACCTTGTTTAGGATCTGTAATGGTTGGATAATAAGTAGAAATTTTAGCTGTGGTAACAGCATCACTACTTGGGTTATAACCAACAATTCTTTGACTATAAAAATCATTAACATCTTTTAATGCCAGGTTATTTTGCCCTAGCTCTACATATGCTTCTGCTCTATTCATTAAAGCCTCATCTACTGTAAAACCAGCAAAAGCCAAATAAGGAAGTCCAAAACCAGGTCCAGTAGTGAAGAAGTTTTCTTTAAATTTATAAGTTGTATAATTTGGAACACTATATTGTAATACAACATTCGCTAAGGCTTTGCCCGTTATATTTCCAATCGCTGAAAACATTGCACGCTGTTTGTTACCAAAACCATGGCGTGGACTTGAATAGCGAGCATAGAAAGAATCGACATTAAATAACAATAGATTGTATTTTTGCCCACTTCCCATGTAATTTATTTGATATTCGGCATTGCCATAAGTCCTTAATGTAGTTGATACAGGCCTCATATTATTAATAAAGTCATTACCAGGCACAGTAAGTGTAGCATGATCGACCACTTTCTGCCACGCGCCCATAAATAAATAAAAACGGGCAGCGAAAGCATGTGCAGCTACTGGAGTAAAATGATATTTTGGAATTTTATAGGCTGATGCTTGCAATAAAGGAAGGCCTTCTTCTAAATCTTGTTGAATCCGGGCATAAGTACTGGCAACAGTACCTCTACTATATGGCTGAATCACCTTAGTTTCTGGCTTATCTACATAAGGTATACCAGGTGCATCATTTGCTCCTCCAATTTTATATGGTGTTGCAAACAAAGTAGCCAACATAAAGTGTGCATAGGCCCTGCATACCAATGCCTCTCCTTTATAGGGCGCTGCACCTGCACCAAGTTTATTAGTCTCGATAGACTCTAAAGCTTGATTTGCTGATGCAATGGCTTCATAACACGCATTCCAATATGAAGTTGCAGTGTTTCTTCCATCACCTATTACATCTTGCCAGGCATAAGGTAGATCGATCACATCATACAATGTTCCGATACCTTCTCCTTTATCCTCCGAATTATCAGATGAGGCTTCTGTAAAAGCTAAATAATCGGTACCTGGATAAGCTGTTGAAACCAATTGGGATAATTTGTCTACCGTGTTAATTTCTGCTCTGTTATCAGGTGTTTGTTCTAAATATTTCTTGCATGATGGCGTTATGAATAGCAATGCGACTGCAAGTATGCTGAATGATATTTTCTTTAATTTCATGATTTTTTCAATTAAAAGCCAACTTTTAAGGATAAGGTATACTGTCTTGATACTGGTAAGGCAACTCCACCTGTATTGTAAAATTCAGGATCCTGTCCATTCAGTTTTTTATCAGAATACAATAACAATAAATTATTTCCGACAAAAGATACTGAGGCATTAGACATACCTAGCATAGAATAAAAGCTTTTTGGCAAATTATAACTTAGCGAAACTTGTCTTAGTTTAATATAATCGCCAAACGCTACACGTTCGGTTGAGAAATTATATAAATTATAAGTATTCACGATATTAACAGCAGATCCGTTAGCATCAACGATTTTCGATGCAGATAGTGGATCCAATATGGCCGGAACATTGGTAAACTTCTCATCTCCAGGCAATACCCATCTATTTAATAAATCTCTACTCATTGACGAAATATCATTAAAATTTGGTTTAATGTTTGGATTCAACCTAATTTTGTTTCCTGCAGAGAAACCCAGTAAAGCTGATAATGTGAAACTTTTGTAGCTGAACTGGTTATAAAAACCTCCAGCAAACGTAGGGTCAATCGGCCCCTCATATTTCAATTGTGTTAGATCATTATCTTGTATGTAAATATAAGTAGTTGGCCTACCATCAGTACCGATATATGTTGGGTAACCGTAATCATGATTTAAACCAGCAAATTGTACTGAAAACAAACTACGCTGAGGGTAGTTAAGTACTGCAGTACCATTATTTGATGTTGATTTAAAAATATTAGGGTCAATCTCTAAATCTGTTACCTTATTTACATTGTAGCTAAAGTTAAAATTGGTTGTCCATTTAAAGTTTGGATGATCTATAGCTCTACCGGTAATGGCAACTTCGATCCCTTTACCAGACATGGCTCCATAATTGGCAATTTTAGTATACTGACCACCAATACCAGAAGTTTGTATTGCACCGATTAAGTCATAGATGCTTCTTTTGTATACATCAACGGTAAAATTAATTCTGTTTTTCAATAAAGCTAAATCTAAACCGAGGTTTAAATCTTTAGCTTTTTCCCAGGTAAGTTCTGAGTTTTCTAAATTTGAAATATAAATCTGAGCTTCCTGATCTGCTAAAGCAGGTCTTCTTGAAATCTGATTATAAAATACAGCAGCAGAGTTTGTTGCATTACCAATGCTCGCTACTAAACCATAAGATCCGCGTAATTTGGCACCAGTTAAGATATCACTTTTTGGCCAAAAACTTTCATCGCTTATGTTCCAGCTAGCAGCAATATTCCATGTTGGTAACCATCTAGCAGTTGCAGTTCTACCCAATTTATTTGAACCATCATACCTACCAGAAAATTTTACGGTATACTTCTCATCATAAGTATAAGAAGCATTGGCAAAAAAAGCACTATATCTTTCATATTCATTGCCCATACTAAAATAAGGCTTACCTTCTTCTGCAGCTTCTTTAAAGTATTTATAATAAGGTGTTACCAAGCCTCCATTATCAAACTGATAACCTACTCCGTCAAAAGCTTCCCTCTGGCGATCGATATAACGAACTTCCATTGCACCAAAAGCCATTATATTGTGTTTGGTATTAAAAGTTTTATTGAAATTTAAATTTTGTCTGAAATAATAACTTTTTAAGTTATCAGTAGATGTTTTGTAAAAACCACCGCTCGGCAATACGCTAATTGGTAAACTTCCAGGAAGATCTGGGTCTGTATATAAATTACCATTACTTTGCGAAGATGTTGCATCATCAACAGTTCTATATGAAGTGGCCATGTTGGAACTCTCTAAAATAGATATTTGTGATTCGGATTTCACAAATCGATAAGCCCCGTCAACAGAATAGGTTAAACTTGGAATAATTTTATAAGTTAAGTTTCCCTGAACTTTAAAATCTAATACCCCCAATTTTAAATAGTTGCTATTTAACTCATTCAAAATACTAAAAGGAGCACTGTTCTGACGGAAATATTCATAATTACCATTTTCATCAAAGGCGGTAAGCATACGACTTGTATTTACTGCATAAGCATATGGATTGATATCGAAATTACGAAAGTAGTTACCATACACAGGATCTTCTTGCAGTGCAGTAGCTCCTGGTGCCTGTTGATTACGTACCGAACCTGTACTTAAAAGTTCTGCACTTAATTTATCAGACATATTAAAGTTTGCACGGTAATTACCTGTAAACCTGCTTACACTGTTTCCAATGGTTACGCCATTATCTTTGGTAAACGAGGTTGATGCATAACTTTTAAATTTTTCTGTACCCGAGTTGATACTTAACGAATGTTCTTGTTGCAAAGAGTTTTTAAACAATACATCAAACCAATCGGTATTGGCATTGGCATATCTATTCAAAAATGCGTTTTTATCAGCGCTCGTATTTTTTAAGGCATATGTATTTGTAGCTGCATCATAATTATAAAGCATATTATACATTTTATAAAAAGGGCCTCCGCTAACCCCTCTCGATTCAGAAGGAATTTGAACATAACCCTTATTTTGCATTTCAATTAAAACTGCCATTTGATCGGCAGAGTTTAAAATATCGAAATCCGAATAACTCGGTTTGGCATAGGTAGTAAAATTACCCCTGTAGCTAATTTTTGGTGCGCCTTCTGTTAACTTACCTTTTTTGGTGGTTACCACAATTACACCGTTCATTGCCCTTGCACCATACATACCTGTTGCGGCAGCATCTTTTAAGATGTTAAAGCTCTCAATATCATCCGGGTTTAAACCAGCTACAGATGAGCCAATTAAAGTATTGGCATCACCACTGGTTAATGCTTCATTTGATATATTGATCACATCTTCTAAAATAATACCATCAACTACCCAAAGCGGTTTATTATCTCCTGAAAACGAGGTGGCTCCACGTACCCGAATTTTAGGTGCAGCACCAAAAGTACCCGAAACGTTTTGCACGGTTACACCCGCTACCTGCCCTTCCAGCATCCTACTAATATCGGTTACACCTGCTCTCTCCGCATCTGATGCTTTTACCAATGTAGACGCTCCGGTAAAAGTCTTTTTCTCCAAAGTTTGGTACCCGGTCGAAACTACATTTACTTCATTAAGCTGTGCTGCATCTTCTTCTAATGTAACATTGATTACCGTTTTCGAACCTACAGGTAACTCGATGCTTTTATAGCCGATATAACTGAAAACAAGCGTAGCTCCTTCTTTAACTGAAATGCTATAATCTCCATTGGAACTGGTTGAAACTGCGTTAGCAGCACCTTTTTCGCGAATGCTTACACCAGGTAGTGCTGAACCATTTTTGTCTTTTACTTTACCAGTTATCTTAACTGCAACAAAATAGCCAAGTACTTTATCGAAAATCGATTTTTCTGCAGGCTTGATTAAAATGGTTTTGTCTTCAATAGAATAAGTCAAATCTTTACCGGCAATAATTTTAGCCATTACTTCTTCAATGGTCGAATTGCTAAAATTGGCATTGAAGGTTGTTGAAGTGCTAATCTTATTTGTAGACAACAATACATCGTAACCAGATTGCAATCTGATTTCTTTAAACATTTTTTCAAAGGTTACATTTCTTTGCTTTAATGTAACCAACTGGCCAAATGAAGCTGCACTTACCTGCATTAGGGAGGCAAGCAGTATGACCGTAACTAACTTCATAATCAATAGCAATTTAGGGATGTAGCGGCGATGCGTACATAAAATTCCAATATAAATTTTGTACATTTAATAGTCTGTTTTTTTTTGCGAAGCGCAATGAAGTTTGGACGCCAAAAAGCGTTTCGCGGGTTATCCAAGAAATAATTGATTTTTAATCGATTCCGGCTTACGGAATAGCTAAACAGATAATAAAGGGGGTGTTGCAAGCACTCCTTTTTTTATTCATTTATCTTTGAATCGTCAGGAGTTTTGTCGAGGTCTATTCATAGTTTGTTAGGGTTAGGTTATGGTTGATTAAGTTGTTTTATTTTTAGAGATAAAGGTTAGTTACTCCTTCATCTTTGCTCTTTTATTCTTTATATACAATCACTTTGCTGCCTTTAATATCAAAGCGCACTTCACCAGTTTGCTCAAATTTGGTTAGTACTTTTGATATTTTTTCAAAACGGCTCACCGTTCCATAATACATTACTTCTTTGGCTGCAGGGTCTGCATATTCTATCTCTACATTGTACCAACGGGCTACTTTGCGCAAAATACTTTCCTGTTTTTCATTATTGAACATAAAATAGCCGTTTTTCCATGCAATGGCTTCATCTACATCAACATCTTTAACATCAAAACCCGCACTCGACAGGATGGATTGCTCTCCCGGTTTCAATATTTCACTCTGCTTTGAACTACCTTGCGAAACACGCACACTTCCTTCCAATAAGGTAGTTCTGGTTACGATTTCATCATGGTAGCTGTTGATATTAAAGTGTGTACCCAATACTTCAACAGACTGTTTATCTGTTTCTACGATAAAAGGATGTGCCGCATTTTTGGCCACTTCAAAATAAGCCTCACCATCTAATTTTACGATCCGTTGTTTCGTCGCTCCAATATTTAATGAGTATTGTATAGAAGAGGCCGCGTTAAGCCAAACGATGGAACCATCTGGTAAACGGATCTGCCATTCGCCACCATTAGGTGTAGAAATCGTATTTAATCTTGCATCTTCAATATCATTTGATTCGGCAATATTGTAAACCAACTGACCATCCTTGGTTTTAGTAATGGAAAAACCGGCTTCTTTAGCAATATTCCCATTCATGGCATCAGAAAGGGAAATTTTCTTGCCGTTAGCCAAAGTCAGAATCGCTTTATTATTACCTGGAGGAACATCAGTGGCAAAAACGTGCTCCCTTTTTTTATGTAACGTTACATAAGTAGTTAATGAGAACACAATGAATACTACTGCGGCGGCGGCCCATTTTAAACTGTTCATTAAAATTTTTCGCGGTGCAGGTGCTGGTTTATCAACCTTCAGAATTTTATTTAGAATTGGATTCCATTTTTTATCAATTACCTGATCGGCATTTTCTTCTTCCGCAATGATCATTTTAACAATTTCATCACTAATAAGTGAAGCATTGCCTTCAGCCAAAGCCAAAAGCTCTTGCTTTTCTGCCTGGTTGATTTTGCCTGATGCAAACTGCTGTAAAAGATAATTGATGCGTAATTCCATAAAGATTCTGATACTAAGAAGCACTAAAAGAAAATTAGGACTATCGGGATTTCACTTTTTTTTTATTTTATTTTCAAAAAAGTGAGAACAATCGGAAAAAGAAATACTATTCCATGCTGATCCAAGTGTATGCGGATTGATTTCAACGCAATTACAAGTGCATTTTTAACTGTGTTTGGAGAAATATTTAAAATTTCGGCTATTTCGGGGATACTTTTACCATCGCCTCGGCTTAATTGGTAGATTTTTTTCCGTTGTTCAGGTAATTTCTCAACGGCACTGGAAACAATTTTATTTATTTCATTTAAATTCACCACATCTGCGGTATGGTTATGGCTATTGGGCTGCTTTGCAGTAAAGGCATCTACCACTTTGTCTTCTTTAAGCTTTTTGCGCAAATGGCTTAAACATTCATTAGAAACGTACTTATAAAGATAAGCTTTTACATTTTCGACTTCAGCCAATTTATCCCGGTTTAACCATACCCTTAAAAAAGCATCCTGGATAATTTCTTCAGCAGCATCTTCTGACTTGGTAAATTTTGCAGCAAAAACCTGTAATACTGGAAGATAGTTAAAGAACATGACAGAAAAAGCCTGTTCATCTCCTTCTACAATTTTATCAATCAGCGCACGTTCTTTATCCAGATTTTTTAACGGCATAAATTTAGTTAATCATAATTTAATATGTTTTTCATTATACTGAGGCGTAATAATAAATAGATTTATAATTAAAAAAAAAGAAATATTTAAACTAAAACAATTTAGTAAATAATGAGCTCTTGTTTACCAAATATACTGATTATGAATTTTTAGCTGCTAAAAAATAAATTAAAAATAAAGCCCTCACTTTTTATGGTGAGGGCTTTATTTTTAATTACATAACTATTGGTAATAAGGGGAGATCATTAGATATACTACAACACCAGTTATGGCCACATACAACCATAAAGGGAAGGTGATCCGAGCAATTTTTCTGTGCCGATCGAAACGCTGTGCCAACGCCCGTACATAAGTAACCAAAACCAATGGGATGATGGCTATTGAAAGTAAAATATGCGTTAACAGAATAAAGAAGTAAACATATTTTATGGTTCCATCTCCCCCAAATTTGGTTGATGGGGTAGTCATATGGTAAGCAATATACATCACCAAAAATAGCAAAGAGCAACCAATGGCAGTTTTCATTAAATTTTGATGTAACAGGATTTTTCCATTTTTTATGGCCCAAACTGCTACTACCAACAATACTGCGGTAATACCATTAATGGTGGCATATATGGGTGGTAAAAATGGTAATGTTGGTGCATCAATACCTAAATCTTTTAGTTTTACTACAAATAAGAAGGCAACGGCTACTGGAATAAAGATGGAAAGGATAATGATCCACTTGCTATATTTTTTCTCAATCGGGCTATTTTCCATGAGTATTTTATCTCTTTATATTTTATTTGATCTATTCGACTGATGACTTAAGATTTAGGAAATAAGAATTACCTGCCATCTTTAACATTTCTTAAATACTCTGCAATGAGCACTTTTATTTCATCCTCAAGTTTGGCATTGGCACCAGCATCATCAGCTTCGTAAATACCACGTATACGGTGTAAATTGTCGATTAGAACAATCTTATTGCTAAATATGAAGTTGGTATTGTCTTTTGTATGATCGGCTATAGCATCGAGTAATAAACCTTTTCTAATCAAAGGATAGGTTTGCGTTGTATCACCAGCCAAAAATTCCCACTTGCCTTCTTTAGCTTTAAATTTAGCAGCGAAATCTTTTATTTTATGTTGATCTTCAGGATCTACAGATAAACTTAAAAACTTAACCAAAGGCTTTTGCTCATAACCATCGGATAATTGCTTAATGTATTTAATCGTTTGCTGACTGCCAGCCGCAGTATAGAATAAATTTAGCACAACAATTTTATTCTCCAATGATTTCCAGCTGATGGTATCATTTTGCTGATTCACAAGTTTAAAATCAGGCACCTTATGGTAAATGGTATCAGGTATTTTCTTACCCTTTACACTGTGGAATGTTGATGCAACAATCTTTTTTCCAAAAATGGGTAAACTTTTATACCTGTTTTTTGCGAAATGTGGCAATAAGTAAAAAAACAAAAATCCCGGTATAGCTAAAATGCTTACCAGGATTATTACCTTTTTTATAGGGCTTCTTTTCATTAATGATTCATCATGTGGATGTTTAGGAATCCACCTTCTGTTAACATTAAAACAATAAAGTAAATAATGAAAATAAATGAAACTGTTAATGCCAACTGTAAGCCTAATTTCTCATATTTTAAGTGCATAAAATAGGCTACAATATAAAATGCTTTTAACAATGTTAAACCAATATAAATGTAGTTACCGATGTGCTGTGTCATAACTCCTTTCGGAATTAATACCAACGCAATGATAAACTCAATAACGGTGATTAACAAAAGGATTCCGAAAACTTTCCAGATTTTACCTTTCGATAAACCTGCATGTTCTTCGTGACCGTGTTCTTCTGTTGAATGTGTGTGCTCTGACATGATAATATTTTTATATATGATAAATTAAACCAAATAGAAGAATGTAAATACAAACACCCATACTAAATCTACAAAGTGCCAGTATAAACCAACTTTTTCAACCATTAGGTAATGGCCTCTTTTTTCGAAAGTACCATTAATCGTCATGATCAAAATGATGATGTTAATGATTACTCCACTGAAAACGTGAAAACCGTGGAAACCTGTAATGGTAAAGAATAAGTTTGCAAACTGCTGTGCCGAAACTAATGATACTTCACCATTAAATAAGTGCTCTAATGTTTTTAACGGAGGAATTTTACCCCAGCCAAAACCTTCGTGAAACAAGTGCGTCCACTCAATTGCCTGACAGCCTAAGAACATGAAACCACCAATAATAGTTGCGATCATCCAGCCGATAACTTCTTTTTTAGCCCGGCGATGTCCTGCTTCTACAGCCAATACCATAGTTACCGAACTCATGATCAAAATAAAAGTCATGATACCTACGAAAACTAATGGAGCGCCATGTTCTGCAATACCAGGAATGGATTGGAAAACCTTATCTGGAGCTGGCCATGTTAATTTAGAAAAACGCTGAGCGCCGTAGTAGATCAATAAAGATGAAAAGGTAAAAGCATCTGATAAAAGGAAAAACCACATCATGATTTTACCATATTCTACCGACCACGGAGAACGACCACCATTCCATGGTCCGGTTTTAACTTGATCTAATTGTGATACTGCATTCATTTGGAAATAGTATAATAGTTTGTTAACAAATTTAACGGTTCAAAAGTAAAAAAACATACAGATATATCCATAATATATCTATAAAATGCCAAAAAATAGAAGCAATTTCCATTCTATATTGGACTTTCGCAACAGGTAAGCTTTTGTAACTTCCTGCTAAAGCATTAATAATAAGGCCAACACCGCCTAAAATGTGCAAAAGGTGCATGCCCGAAACCACATATATAAATGATATTGCGGCGTTGTTTCCTACCAGGGTTGCACCTGTGCGCACCATACTGCCCCAGGCATTAAACTGCATTACACCAAAAATAACGGCTAATATTACCGTAACCCAAAGCAAATTGCGTTGCAAGCTAAAGTTTAATTTCTTTAAAGCTCTTGAAGCAAGTACCAAAGTAATGCTACTGGCAATAATTACCAAACTTGAATAAATAAAGGCATCTGGTAAAACCAAACCATGCCCTTTTCCTTTTGAGGCGGCAAACACCAGATAATAACTGGTAAAACCACCAAACATAATTGTAGATGATACGACAAATAACCAAACAATAAACTTCCTTGGTTTTGGGTCAAACGTATCCTGCATCTTTTCCATTGTTAGCACCATAAATTATTTTGCTATAAAATTTAATAATAAACCCAACTGTACGGCCGGGATGTAAAAAAATGAACAGAACATCACTTTCCTGGCATCAACCATTTCTCTGTTCATTAAAAGTTTAAAAGCAAGCCAGCTAAATATAAATCCTGCAATTAAAGATAAACCAGCAATATAATAACCACCAAATCCATAAATAGTTGGTAATAAACTTACCGGAATCAAAATCAACGTGCTTAAAAAAGTAAGCAATGCTGATGTTTTATCTCTTTTTTTTGTTGGCAATAACCTAAAACCTGCTTTTTTATAATCATCATCCAAAACCCATGCAATTGCCCAAAAGTGTGGAAACTGCCAGACAAATTGGATCAGGAATAAAATTCCAGCAATATAGTAATCAATTTCATGGAACATTTCTGCTTTTAAACTGCCAAATGCGGCCAAATAACCGATTAGTGGTGGCAAAGCTCCAGGAATTGCACCTACAAATACTGCAATAGGCGATTTTCTCTTCAATGGCGTATACGCAAAGGCATATAATAGAATTGAAAATACAGATAACAAACCTGTTTCGAGATTTAATTTACCCAAGAGCCATGTACCTAAAAATGCCATGAAAATCCCTAGAATCAATCCTTGACCGGTAGTCATTCTGCCAGCGGGCATAGGACGATCTTTGGTTCTCGCCATTAATTTATCCAGATCTTTTTCTATAATCTCGTTAAAACAGTTTGCCGCTGCCGTAACCAAAAATCCTCCTGCAATAAGTATTAACCAGTTTCCCCAGTCAATATTAGGAATATAACCTCTTCCAACCTGCATTTTCTGACCGATTAAAAAAGAAATCGATGCAGAAAACACTACCGTGAACGATAGTCTGAATTTGATAAGTTTAGAAAAATCTGAAAGATATTGCTTCAATTTTCTTAAATATTATTGTTTATAAGTGCTTGTTCGGTAAACCAACAGGTACAGATAAAACTGTAAACTAAATAACAGCGTAGAGAACAAAATATGTAGTGCTTGAGCTGCTGGCGGAAAAGCAATGTAAGCCAATGCTAAACCACTTAATAATTGTATGAGAAGCGTAATTAATATAAATCTGGCCGTTAACAACGGTGCTGCTTTACCACTAAAACGGTCGATTACCATTTTGTAAACTACAGCGTTACTCACAATCACCAATATCGCCAGATCACGATGATAGGTGAATACTTCACCCACTTTTGAAATCCAGCTAGCTTTATTGCCATAACCGAGCGATTTTGCAATCACATCTACCGCTTCTCTCACATCAGTACCTAATATAATCTGAATAAGACTGATCACAAGAGTAAAGAATAAAAAACCTTTTAACCAGGCTATCCGATACATAATTACCGAAGGTGCCTTATTTAACTGCTTCGCATAATTATAAGTGTAAATGGAGATTGCCAAAATAACCAATGCCAAAAGCATGTGTACCGTAACTACCCATTGTGCCAAATTGGTTGATACCACTATTGAACCCAACCAAGCCTGATACCCCACAACAAAAAGATTCAAGATACTCAGTACAATGATCCGTTTTGCTGTTTTACGGTAAGTAAATGAGTACACAACCGTTAAAAACAGGAATATCCCTGCAGCCACTCCAGCCAATCGGTTTAAATATTCTGTCCAGGTTTTAGCCGGATTAAATTCTTCAGGTATGGTTATACTCTTATCGTGCCTAATACTATCAGCTAAGGCAACTTTGCCCATGCTTTCCAGATACTTGGCAAACTTTTCATTCTTTTTTAACCTACCAGCCACATATTTCTCTTTATAGTTGGCAGGAAGCTGAGATACATCGGTTGGCGGAATATAACGATCGAAACATTTCGGCCAATCCGGACAGCCCATGCCTGAACCTGTACTGCGTACAATACCACCGGCAAGTATAACCAACAGCGTAACGATGATGGTGATAAGGTTAATTCGAATGAAACGTTGTTCTGATCTGCTGACCATATATCTATTAAGATGAAAAGGGTATCCGGATAAGCAGAAACTTAATCAGATACCCCTTTTAAAATTGTTTTTAAGCTTAAACTAGCCCTTGTTTTCTTCAACAGGGTTAGCTAGTTCCCAGTCTTGCTGTATTTTTTCTGCTTCAGCATTTCCTTCAAAATCGTGAGGTAAATTAGAGCTCATGGTTTGAGAAAAAGGAACAGTTTGAGGAATAAAGTCCGCATCATGTCCTGGTTTGCTATAATCATATGGCCATCTGTAAACAGTTGGAATTTCTCCTGGCCAGTTACCATGTAGGTGTTCTACTGGTGCAGTCCATTCTAATGTATTAGATTCCCAAGGATTTTGAGGAGCTACTTTTCCTTTAAATATTGAGTAGAAGAAGTTAAACAAAAACGCTACCTGAGCAAGTGCGGCCATTATAGCTGCCCATGTTACAAAAACGTTAACTGTTAACCATTTCTTCATAAATTCGAACTCAGTAAATGCATAGTAACGACGAGGTACACCATCTAAACCTAAGAAGTGAAGCGGGAAAAATACCAGGTAAGCTGCAATGAAAGTTAACCAGAAGTGTAAGTATCCTAGTTTAGCATTCATCATTCTACCGAACATTTTAGGGAACCAGTGATAAACACCTGCAAGCATACCAAAGATTGCTGCAGATCCCATTACCAAGTGGAAGTGGGCAACAACAAAATAAGTATCGTGTAAGTTAATATCCAAAGATGCGTTTCCTAAAAAGATACCAGTTAAACCACCAGAGATAAAGAATGAAACCAAACCGATAGCGAATAACATTGCAGGCGTAAAACGGATGTTACCACGCCATAATGTTGCTAAATAGTTAAAGGTTTTTACTGCTGACGGCACAGCGATGATTAATGTTGTAATCATGAAAACACCACCTAATAATGGGTTCATACCGGTTACAAACATATGGTGACCCCATACAATAAACGATAGTACGGTAATACCGATTAAAGAGTAAACCATTGCATGGTAACCAAAGATTGGTTTACGTGAGTTTACTGAGATAACCTCAGATGAAATACCCAACGCTGGCATAATTACAATATATACCTCAGGGTGACCTAAGAACCAGAATAAATGCTGCCATAAAATTGGAGAACCACCTTCATTCGGTAAAATATCAGTTCCCATTACGATATCTGACAAATAGAAACTTGTTCCAAAACTACGGTCGAATACCATTAAAACTACCCCAGCTACAAGAACAGGGAAAGATAAGATACCTAAAATAGCGGTTAAGAAGAAAGCCCAGATCGTTAAAGGCATTTTCCAAAGGTCCATACCTTTAGTACGCATGTTTAAGATTGTACTAACGTAGTTGATACCACCCATTAAAGATGATGCTACGAAAAGTACCATACTTACCAACCAAAGTGTCATACCCATTCCTGATCCAGGCATTGCCTTCGCTACTACCGATAATGGCGGATAAACCGTCCAACCACCGGATGCCGGCCCTGTTTGAATAAAGAATGATGACATCATGATCACACAAGCCATAAAGAAAAACCAGTATGAAAGCATGTTTAGGAATGGCGAAGCCATATCTCTGGCGCCAATCTGAAGTGGAATCAGTAAGTTACTAAAAGTACCACTTAACCCGGCAGTAAGTACAAAGAATACCATGATGGTACCATGAATGGTAACCAAAGCAAGGTAAAAATCTGGTTTAATACGGCCACCTTCTGCCCATTTACCTAGAAATGTTTCTAAGAAAGGGAAATTTTTATCTGGCCAGGCCAATTGAATACGGAATAAAATTGATAAGCCCATTGCTATTACCGCCATAATAATACCGGTAATCAAAAATTGCTTAGCAATCATTTTATGATCCATACTAAAGATGTACTTTGAAATCAAAGTCTCTTTATGATGCCCATGATCAGCGTGATCGTGATTGTGTTCGTCGTGTAATGCTATTGTTGACATAATTCGTTCGCTCCTGCTTAATATTATTTATTTAAAGCCATTTGGTTAGTTTTTACAGCTGCTGAATCTTTAGCTGCTGAATCTGCTACTGATTTTACAGGCGCAGGTGCCACTGGCAAATTAAATTGTTTTCTTAAATCATCATTTAAGTATGTTTTCTGCTCAGCAATCCAAGTTTTATACTCGGCTTCAGAAACTACACGTACAACTTTCTGCATGTTGTAGTGACCGGCTCCACAAATTTTAGCACATAAGAAAAGGTACTTAAAGTTAGGGTCGTTAGTTTCCTGCTGCATTTCAGCAGTAGTTTTAGTAGGTGTAAACTCAAAAATTGTTCTCATACCTGGTACAGTATTTAACTGAACCCTGAAATGAGGCATATAAAAACTATGAATTACATCTTTACTGGTTAAGATTAACTTAATTGGCTTTCCAACCGGAAGAACCATCTCATCAGCCATCTCATCATCACGGGAGTTTAAATCTTTAAAATCGATACCCAATGGATTGGTTGGCGTTGTTAATTTGTAATTTTTGTTACCCACAACACCATCAGCTCCAGGATAGCGGATAGACCATTTAAACTGTTCTGAGGTTACTTCAATTTGTAATGGCTTGTGGTTTGGATCTTCAACTTTGAAGAAAATCGATCTCCAGGTTAAGAAACCCATCAATACCAATACGGTTAATACCAAAGCCGGAACAATTGTCCAGATTTTTTCGATTGTATTGTTATGTGGATAGTAGTAAGCTTTTCTTTTAGCTGAGTATTTGTAGATATAAGAAAATCCGAATAATAAGATGTGTGTAACCACAAACACAATTGTGGTGATGATTAACGTTAAATTAAACATCTCATCTATTTTCTTTCCATGCTCTGATGCTGCAGCTGGAAGTAACATTGCGCCGTGCACCGTATATTCCCAATATACACCATATAAACCGATTACCAGAAACAGTGCAAATAAGCTTGCATGGATTCTGTTCCAGTTAATACCTACAGGTTTACCTTGTGCCTCACGGCTCAATTCATAAACTCTTATTGCTTTACCAATAATTGCAATGAATAAGCATACGGCAAGGAAAACCAGAATATAAAATATCACAGATTTATAAACCTCGCCCATATCAACTTTCGGTGCCGCGGCAGCACCTGCTGCTGCATCTTGCGCAAATACGCTAGTGTTTGCAAAAACAGTAATCAGTACTGCTAAAGCTGCGGTCGTTTTATTCGTTATAAACTTTCTTAAACTCATTTTCTTAAAAGTAGTACGCTGTACTGCTAATTATAATAATAATTAAATATTTGCTCTATCCTGTCACCACTATAGTTGATGATGCAAACTTTCTTGTAATAATGGGTGATTCTTTGCAATTAAAGGTTTTTTGCTCAGTGATGTTAATACTGCAAAGGTAAACAATCCTACGAAACCTATTGCAGTACCAATTTCAATAATACCAAAACCATTATGACCATCTTCTACCGCTCCTGGCATAATCATTTGGTAGTAATCTACCCAGTGACCTAACAATACCACGATAGAAACGAATAATAATTTCACATCTGTTCTTTTGTTATCCCTATCCATTAACAACAATACCGGCGCTAAGAAATTCATTGCAAGGTTTAAGAAAAACCAGAATTTGTAATATTCAAAACGTTTGTAGAAGTATATAGTTTCTTCGGGCATGTTCGCATAATAGATCAATAAAAACTGAGCAAACCATACATATGTCCAAAAGATAGAGAATCCGAAAATAAACTGACCTAAGTTATGCAAATGGCTATTGTTAACCCATTGCATGTAACCCGCTCTTCTTAATAAGATGATGATAATTGCGATAGTAGCTAAACTGCTTACCCACATTGCTGCGAAGTTATACCAACCAAACATAGTTGAGAACCAGTGTGCTTCTAATGACATTACTGTATCGAAAGCAAAAATAGGAGTTGTAAAACCATAAATTACCAAGAAAATACAAGCATTTTTAAAGCTTTTTCTGTAAGAATTTAAACCTCCTGCTAAATCTTCATTATAAGAAAACTTAACAAACATGATTGAAAAGATGCTATATACACCTAAAAATACTACCTGGCGACCTAAAAAGAAAGGTACATTCAAGAATACTGATTTACCTGCAATGATAGAATCATAATTAGCACTGTTCGGATCTGTTAATCCATCAGCATGCCAGTGGTGATATAAATTGTGTGTGTACAAACCTGCCGAAATTACTACAATAAGTATTACAGCTGCGATAGGCAATGTTTTTGCCATAGCTTGAGGTACACGTAAAATTGATGCAGACCAACCTGCTTGAGCTACATATTGAACAGCCAGGAAAAATGTACCAGACATACATACGCATGCAAAGTAATATGCCATAAGCAACAGGTTGGCAAAAGTACGCTCGTGCATCACTTTATCACCAGCAAAGAAGCCATAACCGATAGCTAAAGCACCTAAAATGATGCCAACTATACTCAATGTTTTTACTTTACCTGTAAACTCAAACTGTTCACTAAAATTAATATTGTGAGTTCCCATTTATATTCTGCTTTACTTATTGTTGTTTTTGTAATTCCTGAACATACATCACTACTTTCCAACGATCTGTCGGAGTAATTTGTGAAGCATGCGAACCCATGTTATTTACACCGTATGTAATGGTGTGGTAAATTTTACCGGCAGTAAGTGCTTTCATTTCTCCACCTCTTGACGAACTTCCTGAGAAGTAAGAAGGTACACCACTAAATTTCTCAATTTTAACCAAGTGTCCTTGTCCATCGCCTTTTTCTCCGTGGCAAGGGCTACAGAAAACTTTGAACAAGTGTTGCCCTTGAGCCAAATTAATAGTATCAACTGGTAAAGGGTTAACCATGCTTACACCTGCTGCTTCATACCCTTCTTTGGTATTAGGAAATTCATCATACTCATTAAAACCTACAGGTTTAGTATGTGCAGGTGGCAACTGTGCAGTTTTACCATCTTTAAAATTCTTATTTGGCTGATCCGGATTGTAAGCAATCGGATCATACATGTTTCTGGCATATTCTAAGCCAGTACTGCGTTTATCTTTACAAGCTGAAAAGGTAGCTGCAAAAGCGATAGCTAAAAACGCCGTGTAAACAAATTTATTCTTATTCATAGCTAATGTACTTCCTTTCATTATACTTTATTTCTAAAGCACCTGCATCTTTTAATAATCCATCAATTACAGTATGTTCCAAATTGTCTTTTGCATCAACTGCAATCACAAAACGGTCATCAGTAGCTCTTAAATCCATCACACGTGGTGCTCTTCCTGGAAATAAGTGAGTGGATGCATAATAGGTTAACACCATACCGAAAGCACAGAATAATACTGTAAGCTCGAACATTATCGGAATAAAATCCGGCAATGCGAATGATGGTTTACCACCTATGTTTACTCTCCAATCGATTACTGCGCAGAAATAAATCAAAGCGAATGCACAGCAAGTACCGGTAATACCAAAGCAAAATGCTGCGATATCGATTCTAGATCTTTTAATTCCTAATTTGGCTTCTATTCCGTGTATAGGCATTGGAGTATATACATCATGGATACTGATGTTATTTTCCTGAAGTTTTTCGATGCCGTGCATCATTTCGTCAGGATCACCGAAACTGCCTAAAATATATTTGATATCACTCATTGTTATATTTTTGCGTAATCTTCTTGTTTAACACTATCAAATTTCTCTAAAGACTCTACGTATTCAGCAACGTATTCTTTATTCTCATGCCCTTCTTTAATCTGTTTCATTTTGGCTTGCTCACTTGCAGTTTTCAATAATAATTTAACCTCTGCAATAGCGATTGATGGCAATACCCTTAAGAACAATAAGAATAAAGTAAAGAATAAACCAATTGAACCAACAAATACACTTACATCAACCCATGTTGGATAAAACATTGCCCAACTTGATGGAATATAATCACGGTGCAATGAAGTAACGATAATTACGAAACGCTCAAACCACATCCCTACGTTAACTACGATTGATAAAATCCAGGTAGCACGGATGCTTAAACGGATTTTCTTAAACCATAACAGCTGTGGTGAAATTACGTTACAGGTCATCATCATCCAGTATGCCCACCAGTACGGACCGGTTGATCTGTTGATAAATGCATATTGCTCGTACTCAGAACCTGAATACCATGCGATGAAAAACTCTGTTAAATAAGCTACACCTACAATTGATCCTGTTAAGATGATGATTTTATTCATCGATTCAATGTGGAACATGGTGATGTAGTTTTCTAAACCCAATACTTTACGTGCAACCAATAATAAGGTTAACACCATCGCAAAGCCTGAGAAGATCGCCCCTGCCACAAAATATGGAGGGAAGATTGTAGTGTGCCATCCTGGTATAACCGATGTTGCAAAGTCCATTGATACAATGGTGTGTACCGACAGTACCAGTGGTGTAGAAATACCTGCTAAGATTAACGACACCGCTTCGAAACGTTGCCATGTTTTAACACTTCCACTCCAACCAAAAGAGAAGATAGAATAAATTTTTCTACGTGTACCTACTGCACGGTCGCGGATGGTAGCAATATCTGGTAATAAACCTGTGTACCAGAATAATAATGATACAGAGAAATAAGTTGAGATTGCAAACATATCCCAAACCAATGGTGAGTTAAAGTTTACCCATAATGATCCGAACTGATTCGGTAATGGTAAAACCCAATAAGCTAACCAAGGGCGGCCCATGTGCGATACTACATAAGTAGCTGCACAAATAACCGCAAAGATTGTCATCGCCTCAGCAGAACGGTTAATTGAGTTACGCCAGTTCTGACGGAAAAGTAATAGTACTGCTGAAATTAGTGTTCCAGCGTGACCGATACCTACCCACCATACGAAACCGGTGATATCCCATGCCCAACCTACTGTTTTATTTAATCCCCATGCACCGATACCGTTCCAAAAGGTATAGCTTACGGCTACCACCCAAAGTAAAGCACCTAATGAAGCAAAGGTGAAACCAATCCACCAAGCCTTGTTTGGCTTGTTCTCTACCGGGCCTAAAATATCATCCGTAATTTTTGCATACGTGATGTTATCTCCGGTAATTAATGGTTCTCTAAGTATTGATTCGTTATGTCCTGACATAATTTGTATTTTCTTTATACTAAAGCTTACGCTTGTACTGTTGTATCTGTATTTCTAATTTTTGTCATGTATCCGATACCCGGTTTCACATTGATTTCTTCTAATACGTAGTAGATACGCTCAGAACGTAATGCTTTTGAAACCTCTGAATTTGGATCGTTTGCATCACCAAATACAATCGCATTTGCTGAACAAGCTTCCTGACAAGCCATTTTAATATCGCCATCTTTTAATGGACGTTTCTCCAATTTAGCTTGTAATTTACCACCTTGTATACGTTGAATACACATAGAGCATTTTTCCATTACTCCTCTAGAACGTGTAGTAACATCAGGGTTTAATACCAATTGGGTAAACTCGTTATTTAAATAGTTATCGAAACGAGAATCGTTCCAGTAGTTAAACCAGTTGAAACGACGAACTTTGTATGGACAGTTATTTGCACAGTAACGTGTACCTACGCAACGGTTGTAAGCCATGTGGTTTAAACCATCACTTGAGTGAACAGTTGCCAATACCGGACAAACTGTTTCGCAAGGTGCGTGATCACAGTGCTGACATAACATTGGCTGGTGAACAACAGAAACATGATCTAAGTCTTCTAACTTAGCAATTTCTTTTTCTCTTGTAACATCACCCTCTTTGGTTTCGTAGCTGTAATAACGATCGATCCGGATCCAGTGCATTTCACGACGACGGCGAACCTCATCACGACCTACAACAGGAATGTTATTTTCTACGTTACAGGCAACAACACAAGAACCACAACCTGTACAAGCATTCAAATCGATTGCCATAACCCAGTTGTTACCTGGTTTTTCATATTGATCCCAAAGATCGTAATCTTTATGTCCTTCACCTTTACCTGTTCCAGCAGCTGGATCTTTAAGGTATTCTTTAAAGGTAGCTTCACGGATAACGTTACGGCCCTCGAAAGAGTGGTGAGTTTGTGTTTGTGCCAATTCGTAATGACCACCTGTTGGGGTAATGGTTACTGAAGTAGCATATTGGAATGTTCCGTTAACAAAAGAAACAAAAGGGTAAGCATTTTTACCTACATCGTTACCAGCTTTACCAACTTTGGTACGGCCATAACCTAATGCGATAGATGCTGTTCCTTGCGCTTGTCCTGGTTGGATCAATACCGGAAGATCTACTGAATATCCGTTGCTGCCTTTAACAGTTACAACATCAAATTCTTTAACTTTTAATTTCTCAGCAAATTTTGGTGCCAGGGCAACAAAGTTATCCCAGGTTACCTTCGAAACCGGATCAGGTAACTCCTGTAAAAATGCATTGTTTGCATTTTTACCATCACGCATTGGGATGTTTTCGTAAACCTGCAATTCAACTTCTTTTGCCAGTGCTTTGCTGCTATTTACAACCGAAGTAGCAACAGCACCTAAAGAAAGCGTAAAGCTGTATGCGCCAGCAGTTTTTGCCGTTGCATTAATTACACCTTTTTCTAATACTTCATCCCATTTTAAACCTACAGCTGGTAACATTTTAGTTTCCCAGTTGCTACGTACAAACTGATAGTAATCTTTAACTGGTGCATCAGCCCATGTTAATAAACTTTCTTCTGCCTGGCGGCTATTGAAAACAGGATTAATGGTTGGCTGAACGATAGAATAATATCCTTCGTATGCATTTGCATCACCCCATGATTCTAAGTAGTTATGGTTAATAGCGATTGCATCACAAACTGAAGCAGTTTCATCTGCACGATCAGAGAATGAAATTTTTGCAGGAACCTTAGCCAATGCATCAGTAAATGCTTTTGCATTTGCGGCATCATAAACTGGGTTACTGTTTAAGAATAAAACAGCACCAACTTCGCCACGGCTCATTTCAGCAACTAAACCGTTAAATTCGGCATCGTTACCTGCATATAAATAACAAGGATTATCTAAATCGATAGTGGTACCATAACTTCCGATAGCGGCGTTGATGGCATTTACTAAAATTTGTGTAGAAACATCATTAGAACCACAAACAACAAGGCCTTTACCTTTTGCCTGTACCAATTCTTTTGCTACAAGTTTAATCACTTTATCAGCAGTGGTATTGTTGCCTAATGTTCCACCAGGTAAAGCAACACCTGTAATTGCATTGTACAAAGCAATTAATGCAGGTCCTTCTTCAGATAATTTTACCGGAACACGGGTATCTGCATTGGTACCTGTTAAGCTCATACCACTTTCGAACTGAATGTGGCGGCTCATTTTTTTATTTGCTAACGATTTATAGTTACGGTTATCAGTATACTGAGCAGTAAACTCTTCTCCGTTGATCCAGGTACCTAAGAAATCGGCACTGAAACTTACAATTAAATCAGCTTTATCGAAATTGTATTTTGGTAAAACGGCCTTACCAAAACTGTTTTGGTTAGCCTGGATAATACCAGTATATGAAACAGCATCATACTGAACCAATTTAGCAGCAGGATATTTAGTAATAAACTGTGCAATAACGGCATTGGTTGATGGGCTGTTTACTGTTGAAGCTACAATACGGATTTTCTTTCCGCCTGCCTGTGCTTTTGCCAACTCGCCTTTAACAAAGCTGTCGATTTTTGCCCAGGTAGTTTCTTCAACTTGCCCGCCTTTTACTAAAGCAGGTGCTTTTAGTTTAGATACATCATATAAATCTAAAACTGAAGCTTGTGCTCTTGCATCGGTACCACGGTTAAACTGACCCGCATTTGGGTTTGGTTCAATTTTAATCGGGCGACCTTCCCTTGTTTTAACCAAGATACTCTGGCCATTAAAGCTAGAAGTATAATAGTTAGGAATACCTGGAGTAACTTCTTCAGGTTTTACCAAATAAGGGATAGATTTTTTTAACGGGGTACTTTGGCAGGCAGCTAATGTAACGGCACCTAAACCAAAACCTAACGCCTTTAAAAAGTCGCGGCGTGGGGTAACGGTACTTAACCCTGCTTCATTTAAAACATCTTCTATTGGAAGTGGCTCGGCGAATTCGTTTTTGTTATTTTTAACAAAATCGGGTGTATTGTTATACTCCTCTAAGCCTTTCCAGTATTTTTTATTGCTTTCCATTTAAGCTATATTACTGTTTATCGAACGTTCTTACTAAACTCTAATCTATTAATAGTGGCATTTACCACACTCTAAACCACCCAATAAAGCTGGTGTGATTTTCTCGCCTTTTTTAATTTTCTCGTGCGCTTCGATAACCTTAGCGTAGAAAGCATTGTTTTTCTGACCAGAAATATCTGTTTCTTTATGGCAGTTGATACACCATTTCATGGTTAATGGAGAATATTGATAAATTTCTTCCATTGTATTAACCGGACCATGACAAGCGAAACATACAGGCTCTGTTGGTTGTAATCCTTTTGCTTTGCGAATTGCATCTTCTGCAACAACTACGTGCTGAGAGTGGTTGAAGTAAGCAAAATCAGGTAGATTGTGTACACGTACCCACTCCATTGGTTTTGATTTACTTTCATCATACTTCTGCGTTTCAGGATCATAACCTAAAGCATTATAGATTTTTTTGATCTCAGGAGAAATCTCACCATCATATTTATCTCTCGCCTGAACAGCCTTATGACAGTTCATACAAACATTTAATGATGGAATAGTTGCGTTTTTAGATTTAAATGCTCCGTTGTGGCAATACTGACAATCGATTTGATTGATACCAGCATGCAACTCGTGAGAGAATTTAATTGGCTGAACTGGCTGATAACCAGTGTGAACACCAGTATTCCACATGCCCATCCATCCCCAAGAGCCTAAAGCAATGATTAAACACAATATGAAGAACATTACAAATTTCTTGTTCTTGAACATTTTGCGCACACCAACTTTTAATGGCAATTCTTCTTCAACCTCGATACCTTGTTTCTGTAAGATCAAACGCTCTAACAATTTAGAGGCACGACCTAAGATAACCAAAATAACAACCGCTAATACAACGATAGCCACGATACCAACGATAGATAAACCTGAAGTAGAATCATCTTTAGGAGCAGCAGAAGCAGCACCACCAGCAGCATCTCCAGTTGGTTTTGGCTCACCTTCTTTAATGTAGGCTAGGATATCCTTTACTTTTGTTTCGTCTAACTCAGGGAAAGTAGTCATTGGTACTTTTCCATTTTCGTTAAACAATTTAACAGCGGCAGGATCTCCGGCAGCAATCATTGCGGCGTTGTTCGGGATCCATTTTAACAGGAACGCTTCAGGGTGACGATCGCTTACTCCTTCTAATGCCGGACCAACAACTTTGTGATCTAACGCATGGCACGAAGAACATTTTGCTTTGAAAAGCGTTCTTCCCTCTTTAGCATCCTGCGCATTTACGGTAGAAACCGCTATTACGGAAATTGCTGAAAACACGAATAACGACTTCCAAACGCTTTTTAAAATCATCGAGATATCTCTCATAATGAACACTTTATACTTATTTAATTTACTTTTTGTTGTGAAATTGATGCCTGAGCCCAGATAGCCCCATCAAAACTTGAACAAAAGTATAACTTATTAATAAATCCCATGACATAATAGTGACTGGAAATACAATTTATAATCATTCTAAACAAATGTCATTTCTAACCATTGAGGGCACAAAAATGCCCATTTTTGATCCGAGATCTTAAATGGGCATACCAGAAACCAATTTGGTTTATTAAAATGTTACGTTTATTGTTTTAATATCCAGGCAAACATCAGCGGCGCTACTATTGTTGCGTCACTTTCTACAATAAATTTAGGCGTATTGATATCGAGTTTACCCCAAGTGATTTTTTCATTCGGTACCGCACCAGAATATGATCCGTAAGAAGTTGTAGAATCAGAGATCTGGCAGAAGTAACTCCAGAAAGGAATATTTTCCATTTCCATATCCTGATAAAGCATTGGCACCACGCAGATCGGGAAATCTCCGGCAATACCTCCACCAATCTGGAAGAAACCAATCCCTTTGCCACCGCTATTTGCAATGTACCAATCAGCTAACCAACCCATATATTCAATTCCACCTTTCACAGTAGTGGCAGTAAGCTCTTTTTTCATCACGTATGAAGCGAAAATATTACCCATTGTAGAATCTTCCCATCCCGGAACCACAATAGGCAAATTCTTTTCAGCAGCAGCAAGCATCCACGAGTTTTTTGGATCAATTTCGTAGTATTGTTCCAAATCTCCACTTAAAAGCATTTTATACATAAATTCGTGTGGAAAATAACGCTCTCCTGCAGCTTCAGCATCCATCCATATTTTTTGAATGTGTTTTTGCAAACGACGGAAAGCCTCTTCTTCAGGAATACAGGTATCGGTAACACGGTTATAATGATTTTCTAATAAGTCCCACTCATCCTGCGGACTTAAATCGCGGTAATTTGGAACACGTTTATAATGTGAGTGTGCAACCAGGTTCATAATATCTTCTTCCAGGTTGGCTCCGGTACAAGAAATAATAGCCACTTTATCCTGGCGGATCATCTCTGCAAGTGAAATTCCCAATTCTGCAGTACTCATTGCACCAGCAAGTGTGATCATCATTTTGCCACCTTCATCTAAATGCGTTTCGTACCCTTTAGCCGCATCCATCATTGCCGCAGCATTAAAATGGAGGTAATTACGCTCCATAAACTGAGATATTGGTCCTCTAGTATTGCTCATTTCGTTTTGTATTGTTTTGCCGCAAAAATAGGCATTTCGGCCGAAAGGTAAAAGCGTTTTACGCTTGGGGCTTTGCGTTTAGCGTTAAATTAGTCCAAAGTCAATAGTTTTCAGTACAAAGTCGATTAAAATCAAAAGGCGCATTTCCCTCGCGATTGTCATCCTGAGCGTAGTCTAAGGATATTTTTTGAAAAGCAGTTGCAGCAGCTATTATTAAAGGTAATCCGGTTTCCGGTACTCGCCTTTGTATCGGGGCCTTTCTCAATCCGGTTTAGGTGACTGCTAGTACTGAACAAAGCCTAGCGATCATCTTCCTGAACTTGTTTTAGAATCTATGTAAAACAAATTACTTAATCGGGATATTTAATTCCAAGTTTTAAACCAGTTAAACAACAGTACAGTTGGCAATTTCAGGCACCAATGAACCATTAACTAACTGAACCATTGACCAAATAACAAATGACTATCGAACAAATAAACTATAATTAAATTTCCTTTTCTTTGTCGTGATGAAAAAATATTATCTAATTATTTTACTCGCGCTCATTTCAGGAAGTTCATTCGCACAAATGAAACTGATCAGGAAAATGCTCTCAAACGAAAAAGATACCACCCGTAAAGCGAGCTTTTTGCCATTACCGGCTTTTGGTTATAGTCAGGAAACAGGTTTTGAATTTGGTGTTGGAGCCATTTATTCTTTTTACATAGACCGTAAAGATACACTGAACCGCAGTTCAAATTTTGCCTTAAACACAACATACTCGACTAAAAAAACGGCTAATTTTATGCTTAAAGGCGATATGTGGACAAAAGGAAATAAATATCATTTTATTGGCGATATCCGTTTCAAAAACCAGCCTTTTAATTTTTATGGCATTGGCAACGACGCAAAAAAAACTGATGAAGATAAATTGGACCAAAAGATATTTAAAACACTTTTTGATGCTGAAATGAATACTTTACCTCAAGCCTATACAGGTGTTTCGCTTGGTTTTGAGAACTATCATTTTACAGATAAGGAACCTGGTGGTATATATAGTACAAACCCACAAATTTTAGATAAAGATGGTGGTTCAGTTGCCTGGATTGGTGCATCGCAAAGTTACGATACCCGGAATAGCAATAATTACCCAACAAAAGGCTTTTTTGGAAGGGCAACGTATCAATATGCACCCGATTTTTTTGGTGGCGAAAGTTTTAACGGTTCCCAAATTAAGCTAGATCTACGTGGTTTCTTCAGTTTACTACCTAAAGTGGTTTTAGGGGTTCAGGGCATATTTTATACCATACAAAGCAAAAACACCCCATTTTATTTATTACAACAATTGGGTAACGACCAAATGATGCGGGGTTATTACAGTGGCCGATACCGCGACGAAAACTTAATGGCCGCACAAGCAGAAATACGTTATCGTTTTATGAACCGTTTTGGAATTGTAGCTTTTGCAGGTACGGGTAAAGTATTTGCAAATGGTGAATTTAATGGCGATGGTTTGAAACCAAACTTTGGTGTTGGCGGGCGTTACTTTTTCGATCCGGCCAAAGGTTTGAGTGTTCGTTTGGATTATGGTATAGGAGAAAAACTACCAAATGAAAAACGCCAGGCAGGGTTTTATATTAGCTTAGCGGAGGCGTTTTAGCCACCGATCTACACAGATCAGTTTTTGCCACGGGAACACAGAAAGCACCCGCTTTACTAAAGCCTGCTAATGGTAGCGTAGATGAAGGATTTTTAACTCTAAAACAGCATCAAAATCACCTAATTGTTCCTCCTTCGCTCCTCTTCATTTCCCAACTTCCGATCCTGTTGTTTAATCTTATCATTGCCAAAATTGTAACGGAAAGTGATTCTTAACTGGCGGCTATCGTAATAATTATTGTATTCTTGTTTAATATCATTAATTAAACTACTATACCTATACTGGTTTGTTTTTAATACATCAGTAGCTGAAATAGCAACCTGCATCTTTTTGTGGAATAATAATGCTTTAATCCCCAAATCGACATTATATTGACTCTTATTTCTATTTAATCCATCAACAGAGGCGAATTGATACCAAAAGCTGGCTTCGCCTAAAATGGTTTTTGATTGATTAAAGGCAAACTGGTTTAAGCTGGAAAAGTAAGCACCAAATCCTTTAAGATTGTTTTGAGTTTCAGGAATATTTGAATTGGAAATATCATAATAAACATCAAGCTGATTAATGCTCTCTAACCACTTTACAGGATTAAGATTTACCATATTACTCAATTGATAATGATAACCTGTAATAAAATTTACAGGCTTAGCAGACTGAATATTAGTGGCCACATTAATAAAATTAATATCATTAAAACCATTTGCAGTATAACTAAATGATAGCGAAGTAGTTAACAAACTTTTATAACTATGTGAAATCTCTATATTATCATTGTAAGACGGCTGTAAAAAAGGATTTCCTTCAGCATATGCATACTGATTATTGTACCAGCGGAAAGGATTTAATTTGCGGTAAGCGGGCCTGTTTATCCGCCGGCCATAATTGATTGAAAAAGTATTCTTATCATTCGCCCGGTAAACTAAATAAACTGTAGGAAATAACCTAAAATACTTGTTCCGGTTTTGATCGTCAGCTGATTTACTATCAACCTGGGTATATTCGCCTCTTAATCCGGCTTGAAAATCCCATTGCTTTGAGGTTTTATTATAGTTGATATATAAAGCCTGGGTATTTTCCTGATAGTTAAAAACATTACTTTGTGCAGGATCAACTTCATAAACCGTGTTCCGAAACTGATAAAAAGCAAGATCGCTTTGGTTTTTAATCATACTCAGTTTTGTACCGAATGAAACTTTAAAGGTTTTATAAGGCAGATCGATATCAGCTTTTAAAGTATATAAATCTATATTTTGTTTACTGGTAGAGAGATATTCGGCAAACGAACCCGGGATTATTAATCCACTTTGAAAATAACTGGTATTGTTAAAAAACCTGCTTTTATCGTCAACATAGGTAAACCAATCGCCATTAACTGTTAACTGTTTTCCGGTAGAATCTAAATTTTGTTTTAAGTAAATATTTGCTGAATGATAATGAGACTCGATGATGGCATTGGCATCAGCATTCAATACAGAATCTAAATTTCCTGTTTTGTTGTAAACTTTGGTTTTAATGTTTTCTTCAGAATGAAAATTGGTAAGTCCGCCATTATACGATAAACCCAATACTGTTTTTGGCGAGGCTTGGTAATCAATTCCAACCTGCCCACTGGGTACAGTTCTAAAATTTCTATCCTTATTTACAATGTTCCAGGTTTGGGTGGGATAAAATACATCGCTTTGTTCAAATGGCACCAGCGATCCTTTTCTGAAATTCAGATTAGCGGAAACTGTAATTTTATTTTCGCGGTAACTTAAATTTGCTCCTGTTGATGCGGTAAAATAACTCGCTTTGGTTAAAGCCGTGTTAATTGAGCCTTTAAAACCATTATTAGCCACTTTCTTCATCAAAATATTAATCAAACCATTATTTCCCTGTGCATCATATTTGGCAGGCGGATTGGTAATGATTTCAATTTTGGATATATTGGCTGAAGGGATCGATTTTAAATAATTAGATAACTCATCACCTGATAATACCACCAGTTTATCGTTAATCATAACATTTACCTCTCCTTTACCCACTAAAGAAACCTTATCGTTTAAAACCCTTACGCCGGGCACTTTAGCAAGCAGTTCTAAAGCATCTGTACCAATTGCAGATACACTATGCTCCGCATTAAAAATTGTACGGTCGATCTTTTTTTCAATTAAAACCTTTTTAGCATCTATCTGAACATCTTTAAGGGCGTTTAAACTTGCATTAAGTTGAATATTAATTATTGTATCAGCATTTAAAGTGAGTGCCCTATTTTCTGCTTTATAATTGATTACTGAATAAGCGATTACATATTTTCCGGCTCGTAAATTATTAAAATGATACAATCCGGCACTATCAGTTTGTGTGTAATTAACCTGATTTTTAGCGCTTATAATTTTAACGGTAACATACGGTAAAGTTTTATCCTCTTGATCTGTTATTATACCAGAGAGCTTGATTTGAGCACTTGAGGATAAAAAAGTGAAAACTATAATTATGACAGCTAAGATTTTATAGAACATTAACTTTTCAATCTTTTTTCCCAAATATTTTAATCTTCGAATTTTCAACATTCAAAGTAATAGAATCAGCTGAAATTATGCTCTGCTTATCTTTAGATAATAATTTTACCTTCCTGGCATTAAGCGTATTCAAATTTTTAACGTATATGGCATCAGAAGCTAGAATAGTTAATCCATCGTTTTCTATTTTAACGTTTCCTGTATAATGATAAATCAATTTAGTTTTGCTAAGCTTAACAGAATCAGATGAAAAAGATAATTTCTTGTCCTTAAAAAAATGATTATTAATTGATTCATTTTGTTTTTTATTGGTTGGCGAAATCAGATTTTTGATTTTATCAATGCCTGATTCTTCTACTTTCGTTAAAGAGTCCCTAATCCTTTGCAAATCAGGGTCATCTCCATCCGAAACCTTTAAATTACGATTGCCGCTTTCTGCAACATAAGTTCCATTACTGAGATCGAATACTATTATTTTAGCTGTAGCTGATCCGCCTTCATTAGCCTTCAAAACTGCATTTTTAGCGGTCATTTTATTGTTTGCCCTGTCTAATTCAACATATTTAGCTTCCAGCCTGCAGTTGATAATATCGATAACCGCATTCTCCATATAAGAGATTTTATGCTTCACATCTCCGGTTATTTTAGAAAAAGAGATAATTTTAGGCTCTACAGGCCCTGATATTTTGGCCGGTTCATTTTTTACTGCAACTATTTTTTGTTTCCCATCACCAAAATAAAAGCGATTATAAAGTGCTTCATTTTTAATCGTATACTTTTTAGGTTCAGAATATAATACAATCAATTTATCTGTAGTATAAGTGTTCTTCGATACCAATTTCTCGCCAATAAACTTAGCCAGCACCCGATCGCCAATTTTAAAATCGCTATTTTTTATATTTTGAGTAGCAAGGTTTAAATTGATGGTAAAAAAGCCATCGTTTAAAACAATTTTTTCGATATTACCATTCACACCTTTTGTTATCGATTTAATTGTGGATGAGGCAGAACGTGCTTTATTTGCTTCGTATAAAAAGGCATGGTTTTCTATCTTTCGTTCGTAAAGTAAAACTCCTGTTAAAGTTGTTACCCTTGTTGCAGTATAGATTGGTCCTTTAGCTTCGGCAATAACTTTACCGTTTTTATCCATTTTTTTCATATTAAAGCCCTTAGCGTCGATGTAGACAATAAGCTCGTCGCCAACTTTAATTTTATCTTTAAAAATGGTGGCTTCAATCGGATAAATCTTTCCCTCAGCTAATAAATCAAACGTGTATAAACCGATGGCTTCTTTCTTAGTGTTAAGCACTTTGCCTTTTAGCATTCCCTGGTAGAAATTTTTCGAAGGTTTGCTGTCATCATTTATATGCTGCGCATATATCACTTGCACGGCAAATAGCCAGATTAATCCCATAACAACAGGAACGGCCAATAAGTACCTGAATTTTTTCATGTTTTTAGATTTCGAGTGGAACAACATTTTAATGCGGTCTTTGATCGGGCTTTTCACAAAATTGTGAATCAACGGCATATTACTTTTACTAATCGCGAGTTTTAACAACAGGTTGGCATAAGTCTGATTACCAAAGTTGGCAGAAGTAAATTCATCAGCCTCATATTCATGCACCTGCTCTAAAGCTTTATCATAGAAATAAATAACCGGATTAAACCATAAAACCGATTTACAGATCATCAGCAGTATTTTATCAATAGAATGGTATTGCTTCGCATGCACTTCTTCATGTTTGAGCAAAACCTTTAAATCTAATTCACCTAAGGTACTCCCATCAATAAAAACGTAATTAAAAAAGGAACAATTGGTAAAACCTTTAGCCTTATCAATCAACTTTAAACCGTTATTATTTTTGGTATAAGTGCCTGTATGCCTAAGCAAAATGAACAATCGCCATACACAAATGAGTAGTAAAATCAGCGCGATGCTTCCATAGGCATAAGGCATTAAAGTTAACCAATCAATTTTAGGTGTTACCTCTGGTTGATATTCAACTACTATGGGCTGAATAAGTTGTATAGGAGCAGGATGAATTGGTTTTAATTCTGGCATGCCTTCAAGTTCAGTTTCTAGCCTAGGCATATTGCGTTCAACTTCAAACTGTAAAGCCGGAATAATAAAACTAAGCAACAGGGTAATCAATAAATAAAATCGATTGATCTTAAAGAATGTCAGTTTTCTTAAAACCAGCAGATAAAACCCGAAGAACAATACTGTACAGGCCGTAACTTTAAGCAGATAGGTTAACCATTCCATTGTTATAATTTATTTAGCAACCACGTTTAGAAAAAGCAACAAATCCATCCAAAATCAGGTTACTGATCATTCTGATGTTTTTTTCCTGATTAATATAATCCAATATTTTACGGTCGGAAATGTTTCCAAGCTCAATTAAAATAGCCGGCACTTTCGATTCGCGCAGCAATAACAGATTGGCATTTTTTAACGAATCCCTTACTTCCAATCCATTCAATTGTTTTAGTTTGCTTAATACACCAGCACCTAAATCTTCCGCAATTTTAATATTACCGTTCAACTGAGAAACATACACTTCAATACCAGGAAAAGGTGCGGCTTCATTGGCGGGTGTTGCATTATGGTGGATGGAAATAAATGCTGTAGCCTCCTGTTTGGGCAACCGATCGCTAAGTTTCATGTATTCATCCTTAGTTCTTGTCAAAATTACCTTTATTCCCCTTTTTGCGGCTTCTTCCTGCAAAATCTTTACAGCCCTAAGGTTCAGATCTTTTTCTTTTTGTCCATCTAAAGCAGCAACCGCACCGTCTTTTCCACCATGACCAGCATCAACAATCAATATCGGTTTTATTGCTTTAAAAGCAGAGTTTGCATTTGGATTAACCTTTATATCACTACTCAGGTATTTCAAGGCATAAACATTAGGTATTGTTGGTGCATCAGCCGAAGCCTTGTTTTCAGTGTTTTTAATTCCATCTATAGTTACTTTTTTTTCTACAAAAACTTCTTCGCGGTTTACAAAAGCCATGCAGCAGATGAATACAATAGGAATGATAGCTAAATAGGCCAGCTTTTTAAGTTTTTCATTGGGTTCTTTGTATAACATCATGATTCTATTTTTTAGTGGAAGTTTACTAAAACTGTTGATGACTAATTTTTGCGCTGGCATAGCAAGCTTTAAAAGCAAAGAAGCATAGGCCTTTTTATCGGCAACTTTTGATGTTTCGCGATCGGCCAAAAATTCATGATTATGGTCGATGGCATTCCTCCAGAAATAAACAACAGGGTTAAACCAAAGAACTGCTGCAATGAGATTGATTAATAGTTTATCAGCAGAATGAAACTGATTTACATGTACAGATTCGTGTTTAATAACAAGGTGTTTTTCTATAGCACCGAGTGATTCATCAACAATGATCTGATTAAAAAAGGAACAGTTTTTTATTGTCGAATCTTTATTAACCAATACAACAACCCCTTGTTGGCCCACCGTTTGTTTTTGCAATTGCATCCGGATTCGAAGCATCATAAACAGCATCCGAAAAACAAGAAGGGCTAAAATCAAACTGTAGGTGTAAACCAAAATCCGATCCCAATTTACAGGTTTGCCAATTGTGCTTTCTTGTGCTTCACCATCCTGCTCTATAAATCCATCATTGCTGTACGCTATTTTAGCAGGACTTTGCTGCTCTGTAGCGGCTACTTCGTGCAGGTTTTGAATGGTAACTGCCGGAATACTGAAGCTCAGCACCAGCATAACTAATAAATAAGCACGGTTCAGGTTAAAAAAAGTGAGTTTGGCCAGCAGTAATTGATAAACAGTAAAAAATACCAGCGTACATGCCGAAACCTTTAACAAGTAGATTAAAATCATGGCTTTCCATCTTGATTAATGATTTTTTTAATTTCTTCTATATCCTTTTCACTGAGTTTTTCTTCTTTTACCATGAATGATAAAAGACTAGTGGGAGAATTATCAAAATAGCCTGAAAACAATTTTGAAAAAGTGGTTTTGGCATATTCATCTTTCGTGATGGCCGGAAAATACTCATATGTTTTGCCGTAAGCCTTATAATTTACATAACCTTTTTTCTCCAAAAGCCTTACAATAGACGAAATGGTATTATACGGTGGCTTTGGTTCTTCTTCAAGCTCATCGATAATATCTTTAACAAAGGCTTTTTGCAGCTTCCATAAAACCTGCATAATGCGCTCTTCAGCTTTGGTTAATTCTTCCATAACCAAATCTATAACTTATTTTTCAGTTTTACAACTAAAAAACAAGTTACATGACTGAAACATCAGTTAATATAAATAAAATGCTGATTTATAGATAGATAAAATAATATTAATCATTTTATTTGAAACCACAGACTGTGATTCTTCGCTTTTTCACTAGTTGGGATTTGAAATTTCGACTCTCATCTTTAGTAATTGTTATCCTTATAAAACTATTCAGGATCATCTGCTCCTAACATGGAGCCAAAGGCATATATCCTTTGTACCTAAACCCGATCGAAGTGGTTCAGGTTTTTCACCGGAAAGAATAGAGTGCGGGAGAGAAACCCGCCAAAAGCTTTGGAATGCTCATTTCCAAAAAAATCCATACAAGTGAACCAAGAGAAAAAGTTCTGTAGTTATTCGGAATTTAACACCCCAACCCACATCAAAAATTATTTGCTTAAACCAGCTAACGCATTAATGGTTAAGGCTACAATAACGGTGTTGAAAATAAAGGCGATTAAACTATGAAGCAGGGAAAGCCTCCTGATTTTTCTACTTGAAATTTCGACATCGGAAACCTGAAAAGTCATTCCGAGCACAAAGGAAAAATAGGCAAAATCGATAAAATCGGGTTCATCATCACCCGGAAATTCAAGCCCTGTTCCTTTCTTATCAGCAGTTTTTTTATGCTTACCGCCGTAGTAAAGGTGTGCGTAACGCATGCTAAAAGTTGTATGAACCAAAAACCACGATAAAAACATGCCCGAAATGGCAATAACCAAATCCAATGGCTTTATTTCTTTGTTAATTAACACCAAAATTACAGCTAGCAAACCGGCAAAAGTAGAAACGACTACGATTGCAAAAATTTCGCCCCTGGTTTCATCCTGCATTTTAGCTTTGAGGTGTGTTTCGGCGGCTGAAGTATGAAAAAACATGTACCAATGCAGCGTAATCAGAATCAAACAGAAAAAATCCCAACCAAACATGATATGCGTAAGCATGCTCATTTTGAATAAAAGCGAAATCAAATAAAAACCGATCCCCGAAAAAAGGCTGATCAACAGGATAAATAAGGCTGATCTTTTCTGAATTCCTTCTAATTTCGGTTCAACTGTCATTATTTTTTAGAATTTAAGCTTAAAATGTTCTTTCGCCTGCCCTTTTTTAAAGTAAACCAGGCCAATCCAAAATAAATCTACCGTTATGGTTACATCAGGATGGTTTTTAATCTCGGTCCAGGCTTCTTTCATGCCTTCGCTCCAATAAATATCGTCAAAAATTAACAAGGAATCTTCATTAACTTTAGGCAGACACCATTTAAAATAATTTAAGGTAGCATCTTTACGGTGATTTCCATCAATATAAACAAAGTCTAAACTTGGCTGCTTTGCAATAATATCGGGCAAAATAAGATCAAAATTTCCAACATGGAGCTCGATATTATTTAAATCCAGCTCCTCGAAATTTTTCTTCGCCACTTCTGCCGTTTGCGGACAGCCCTCAATGGTAATAATCTCTGCTTCAGGATCCGTTTTTGCAAGGTATGCTGTAGTTATGCCCAAACAGGTACCCAATTCTATTGCACTTTTAGGCTGCGTATGTTTTGCAAGGCGATAAATCAGCTTGGCCAGCCTCGGACTTTTTAATGCATTTTTTGCAATCTGACTCACCTTCTTTGTACGGTTTTTATTGAGATGAGAACCCGCGCCAAGGTCTGTAACAGTGATTATCGAATCGTCATTAAAAAGTTTTTTTCGCTGCTCTTCTATGTTTTTGTATTCAGATTTGTCGGTAAAATCGTAAATTACCTCATCAGCTAGCTTATACACGAACGGCGAATGCGTTCCATGTCGGCTTTTTGCTGTTAAACGGTGTTTAAGGTAATCTGTAATAAATTGAAATAGCATAATATTGCAAAAGTAATTAAACGCCGCAAACGTATGTATGTTTTATGGAAAATAACGCAGAGATAAGTGCTTTAGTAAAATTGTTGGATGATCCGGATCAGGAAGTGTACCAACATGTAGAAAAAAAACTGCTCGAATATGGCGGTGAGGTGGTTCATTTTTTAGAAAATGCCTGGGAACAATCTTTTGATGGCTTACTTCAGGAGCGTATTGAGAGCATTGTACACCAAATTCAGTTTAAAACTGTTAAGGAAGACTTAAATTTATGGTATTTAAGTGGTGCATTTGATTTATTGCAAGGCGCACTCATTATTAACCGCTATCAATATCCTGATTTAGACGAGCAGAAGGTAATTAACCAAATTGAAGAAATTAAAAGAGATATATGGCTGGGCCTCCAATATGAGATGAGTTCGGTAGAGAAAGTGAAGTTGATTAACCATGTTTTATACCAGCAATATGGTTTCGGCGGCAATACTAAAAACCATCACGACCCGCAAAACTCATATTTAAACCAGGTTTTAGAAAGTAAAAAGGGAAATCAGATTTCGCTGGCCATTATTTACTCTACCCTTGCTCAAAAATTAGATCTTCCGGTTTATGGGATTAATTTACCGCAGCATTTTATTTTGGGTTATATTGATGACAGCAAACAGGAAGGTTCTGAGTATGGCGTTCTTTTCTACATCAATGCTTTTAACCGTGGCAATATCTTCGGCAAACATGATGTAGACCAATTTCTCCGTCAGCTTAATTTAGAAGCCTTACCAGAATATTACAGGCCTTGCAGCAATACTGATATTATTCGCCGCGTAATCAGAAACTTGATTTCGGCGTACGAAAACGCAGGAGCTACAGAAAAAGTTGCCGAATTAAACGAACTGCAGGAGATACTTGCAGAAAAATAAACTTTTAAATTGAACCTGTGTACAAACTAAACCCAAACCACCGCCTATCCTTTCGTTTTGCTGCCGTTATTATCTTGTCGTTATTTTTCAGTATTAATTTAACGGCACAACAAGGAGTTAAACCGAATGTTATCGCTTATTATTCAGGCCAAAATTCGGTTATAGATAGTTTTCCGATAGAAAAACTCAGTCACCTAATTTATAGCTTTGGACATTTGAAAGGGGATAGCTTAAATATCAGATCGGCCAAAGATTCTGCATTAATTACCAGTATGGTTGCGTTAAAAAAACGTAATCCTGATTTAAAGGTGATGATTGCTATGGGTGGTTGGAGTGGCTGTAAAGATTGCTCAGAAGTATTTAGCAGGGCAGATGGACGGAAAACCTTTGCCAAAACCACAAAACAAATTCTAGATTTTTTCCATGCTGATGGTATTGACATGGACTGGGAATATCCTGCGGTTATGGGCTTTCCGGGGCATCGGTATACCGTAGATGATAAGCAAAATTTTACTTTACTGATTAAAGAACTTCGCAAAAAACTGGGTAAAAAAGCAGAAATCAGTTTTGCGGCAGGCGGAACCCAAAACTGTATTGATTCTTGCTTTGAATGGGATAAAGTAATGCCTTTAGTAAACAGGGTAAATGTAATGAGTTACGATCTGGTAAGCGGTTATGCCACAACCAGCGGGCACCACTCTCCATTATATGGCACGCCACAACAAAAACTTTCTGGCGATTTCGCAGTAAAAGCATTAATTGGCTTGGGTGTACCGGCCAATAAAATAGCACTAGGCGCGGCATTTTATGCAAGAATTTTCGAAAATACCACCGATGCAAATCAAGGCTTGTACCAGCAAACTAAATTTATAAGCGGAACTTCTTTTAAAAATTTTAAAAAGCAGTTTTCTACCGAAAATGGCTATAAATACTACTGGGATGAACAGGCGCAGGCACCTTATTATTATAATCCACAAACAAAATACATCGCTACTTTTGATGATCCGAAATCAATTTCATTAAAAACCAAATATGTAATTGATCAAAAATTAAACGGCATTATGTTTTGGGAACTTACCGATGATGCTTATACCGATGGCTTACTGGATGTGATTGATAAAACGATAAAAAGCAGCAAATAACCGGAAAGGGCCAATTCAATTTTAATTTGACTTACTATGGTGCTCCAAAAGTTACCACCCAATAATTTTGTGCCGTACCCATACCAGCCTCTCTATTTTTTGCATCCATCATTGCCTTACAATGGCTTACACTATTTTTCCATGCGGTTAATACCTGGTCGGCATTGTTATAACCCTTAGCCAAATTCTCTGATATAAATATACCTGGGTAACCAGCAGCTGCGGCCCTTTCATTCGGACTGGTTCCTTCTGGCGAAAAATGATCAAAATAGTTTTTCTGCGCCATATCCCTTGCATGGGTTTGGGCTGCATCCTGTAAAAACGTGTTTAATTTCAATAGAGGAACCGGGGGCATACTCTCAGTGCCACAATTACATCCGCTCTGCCTAAGCAGGTTAATTCCATCAATAACAGAATTAGCTTTGTTTTCGGGTATTGGCACATCATCTTTTTTGCAGTTTGCCAGCAATAAGCAGGTCATTAGGCCACAAAAAATTAAACATATTTTTACTAAATAATTTTTCATATTAATGATTACCAAACAATGAGGCAGCCTAAAGGCTACCTCCTGAATAAGATAAATTAAAAAGCTCTTTCTCTACCCATATAAATATTTTTACCAGTGTAAAATGTATCACCTGATGGACCCGGAGTACCACTATCTCCCTCCATTTGCATATTAATAATTAACCACATGGGTTTATTTACCGAATTGCTCATTTTATGCTGGGCAACCCATACGTTATCGATATAATAATGGCAATCTACATCTGTTGCACTCACTTTATTGTACCAGCACTTGTAATTGTGGTAAGCACCGGCATTAGATACGGCTGTAAGTTTGTTTTCCCAACTACCATCATAAGTGTTCTGCCAATTTGTATTGCTGCCCTTAAATTCCATAATATCGCTTTCAGGTGGCCACGAATTAACACCGGTTATCCAAAATGCAGGCCATGTTCCTTTAACTGTGGGCACAGCAAAATCACCAGAAATGGTATAGCTGGGAAACTGATCATTAATAATTACCTGCTGCTTGGCATAACAGGTACCAGAACTATACCAAATAGGAACGTTCGTAAATCCATTAGAAGTACTGTTTCCTGGAGATGAGGCTAAACGGGTTGCTTTAATTGTTAGAACGCCTCCGTTTACTGAAATCTGGTTATGGTTAGAGGTACTTCCCACCATCCTAGCTGAACCATTATGATCGGTACCCCAGGGATAATTATAATTCCATTGTGCTTCAAAACTAGTGTAATTGGCAAGAGAGTTCCCGTCTATAAGTGTTTCCCAGGCCTTAACCTTTCCATTATCCAGTTTGGGATCTTCTTTTTCCTTTTTACAAGATAAAAGCACCACAAACAGGCATGCAGCAAGCATGCCCCATTTCATTTTGTCATTTTTCATTTTTTTTGATTTAGGTAAATATTTGGTTAATTGTAAAGCATAATATTGTGATCACAACCATTTATGAAATGATAAAGCAATTAATTCGCAAAAAATAAAAAACCGTATGGAATCAAATTGAAGCAATGGATGTATTGCAGCATTAAGATAGGCTGGTGTTTTTTCATAGATTTGGTTAGATTACAACATAGCACATTAATTATCTACGTGCTAGTAAGCAAAGATAGACGTAGGCTTACCAAAAAATGAGTGGCAAAATCGTAAATTTTGAGTGGTAAAATGGGCTTAATATGCTATTTCTCTACTTAGAATAGAGATTAGAATATTTATTTTGTGAAAATTAACACAAACATATGGGCCTATCTAGAAGATAGGTTGAGGTACAAAAAATTATGAATCAATTGACTGGCAGGCTTTCAAGGTTCAAATTACCTTTTTGACTGCACAAAAAAATAAAGATTTAAAAATCAAAAACATAGAACACCCTCAACATCATACTAAGAGTGCTAAACAATTACGTTAATTAATCCTTTTTACAAAGGCAACCCTTATACGTTGAGTATTTTGTATTAAAATATAATTATAAGGCTAGAACTTCTCCTTTTTCATCCACGCAGCCAGCAAGTTGAACCAATCCACATCTGAAGTTTTATTGATTAAACCAAAGCCATGGCCTCCATTTTCGTAAAGGTAAATATCGGTATCTACTTTGTTTTGCTTTAATGCTTCATTCATTAATACACTATTTGCAAAAGGAACAGTTTTATCATCTTTAGCATGAACAAAAAACGTTGGAGCCGTTTTTTTTGTTACATTTTTGTTTGCCGAGAAATAATGTTTCAAGCTATCAGGAGGATTCGGACCCAATAAATTTTTCATTGTTCCGGTATGTACCGATTCTTCAAAACTGATAACAGGATAAATTAATGCGGCAAAGTTTGGTTTTAAATCTATCTTTTCGGGATCAGCAATTTTAAGATCATTATAATGCGTAACCAGGGTTGAAGCAAAATGACCGCCTGCAGAAAAACCCATTATTCCTATTTTATTGGTTTTGATACCATATTTTTTGGCATCTTTCCTAATCAGGTAAATTGCTTGCTGGGCATCTTGCAAAGGGCCATAGGTTTTATCAACCATAATAAGATCGCTCGGTAAACGGTATTTTAAAACAAAAGCGGTTACACCAATGGCATTAAATCTTTTAGCTACATCAGTTCCTTCATGACTAAAAGCCAACGCTCCATAACCACCACCCGGACAAATAATAACAGCTGTACCATTAGCAATATTTTTCGGAGCTAAAAAAACCGTAAAAGTAGGTACCGATACTTTGGTAACACTCAACGTACCATTGGCACGAACCTCAGTATTTTCTACATAATCGGCAGGTGTAACTTTTGCTCCAGGAATACTGCCTGAATATAAAGGCACAACTTCTTGTGCATTGATACTGTTGATTGCCATAAGCAATAAGATTATAATGATGGATGACTTTGCCATTTTTTTAATTTTAAAATTCCATTAAATAAGCTTTCAAAAAATCATTGATATCGCCATTTAAAACAGCGTCAGGATTTGAAGTTTGATAATTGGTACGGTGATCTTTTACCCTCCTATCATCCAGCACGTAGCTTCTGATTTGTGAGCCCCACTCTATTTTCTTTTTCGACCCCTCTACCAATGCTGTAGCCTCATTGCGCTTACGTTCTTCAATTTCGTACAATTGAGATTTCAATAACCGGATGGCATTTTCTTTATTCTGCAACTGCGATCGCGACTCCTGATTTTTAATAATAATGCCTGATGGCTTGTGGTACAACCGCACAGCCGTTTCTACCTTATTTACATTTTGCCCACCAGCACCGCCTGCTCTGAATGTTTCAAACTCTATATCGGCAGGGTTAATATCAATCTGAATCGTATCATCAACCAGCGGATAAACATAAACAGAGGCAAATGAAGTGTGCCTACGTGCGTTCGAATCAAATGGAGATATACGAACCAAACGGTGTACCCCATTTTCACCCTTAAGATAACCATAAGAAAAATCACCGTCAAATTGAAGCGTTACCGATTTTATTCCTGCAATCTCTCCCTCCTGACTGTCCTGTTCGGTTATTTTATAACCGTTCTTTTCACCCCACATCATATACATGCGCATCAACATGTAGGCCCAATCGCAACTTTCGGTTCCACCAGCTCCGGCAGTAATCTGTAATACTGCAGAAAGTTGATCTTCCTTACTACGAAGCATATTTTTAAGTTCGAGTTCTTCTACAGCAGTTTTGCTGATCTCGAACTGGTCTTGCAATTCTTTTTCAGAAGCATCTCCAGATTGAAAAAACTCAAACATCACTACCGCATCCTCAACCGCATTATTGGTTTGGTTAAAGCCATCAGTCCATTTTTTCTTTGAGCTGATTTCTGCTAGAATTTTTTCTGCTTTCTTTGGATCATCCCAGAAATCGGGTGCCATTGTTAGTTTTTCTTCTTCGCGAATGGCATAAAGTAGCTCATCAACGTCAAAGATACCTCCTCAGCGACGCTACTCTGTCCCTTAAATCCTGAATATTTTCTTTGGTCATAGCAACAAATATAACAAATATGAGCTACTATTAAGGTGAGGCTGAGTAAAACCTTGATATCATCACTTATTAATGTTAAAGAAGATAACATAAATCCTTTAACGATTAAAGACATTAAAATTTATCAGAGCCTTAACCAGCTTCGCTTTTTAATGTTTTAATCGAGTAAGAAGCAGGGAATTAGTTTCCCTGCTGTCTCCTCACACCACCGTACGTACCGTTCGGTATACGGCGGTTTGTTAGAATAACTTCGTTTGGTGTGTCGTTTTCCAATAGTAATAATTGGTAAATCCATCAAGTCCATGCCTCAAAAAGAACTTCTTGTCAAGGGTTGTAAGTAATATCGGGCTGTTTGCAGTCCTACAGTACCCCTTACGGGTATTGGCCAATTGATAGGCCCTTGATTTTACCAACCCCATCTTCATTAAATTCCGCGCTCTACCCGTTATACTCTTCCATTGCTTCCAAAGAACAATCCGCAGTCTGGTCCTCATCAACTCGTCCAGTCTGGTCATATGACTCTTTGCTTCTGCAATAGAGAAATAATTAACCCAACCATGAATGATTTCCTTAAGCGTTAATATTCTTTCTTGGAATGGAACTGGTTGGCTACGTTTAGTTTGCTCCCGGATTTTCTCCTTGATCGCTCTTAGAGATTTGGATGAAATTCGCATCTTCCATCCCTCTTTGCTACCATAGAATGAAAACCCGAGCAGACTACTTTGGCTTGGCCTGCTAACCTTACTTTTCTCCCTGTTAACCTTCAGTTTCAGGCAGTCTTCCAGATATACTGAAATACTTCTCATTACCCGGTGTCCTGATTTCCTGCTTCTTAGATAGATACTGCAATCATCAGCATATCGCACGAACCTGTGCCCACGCTCTTCGAGCTTAACATCGAGTTCGTGAAGGATAACATTTGATAGTAACGGACTTAATGGACTGCCTTGTGGCGTTCCTTCTTTTCTTGGGCTGACCAATCCATTCTCCATGATCCCCACACTCAAATAAAGACGAATAAGCTTCAATGTCCGCTTATCCTTTATCTTTACTGACAGCAGATGCATAAGTTTATCATGGTTTACCCGGTCAAAAAATTTGTCCAGGTCAAGTTCCACAATCCAGGTGTAACCTGTGTTAAGATATTCCTGAGCCTTTAACACTGCCTGATGGGCATTGCGATCTGGCCGGAAACCATAACTATCAGAGGAAAAGTCGCCCTCGTACTTGGGGCTCAGCCATTGAGAGATGGCCTGCTGGATCAACCGGTCAATGACCGTTGGGATGCCAAGCATCCTCTTACCACCACTGCCTTTGGGTATCTCTACCTTTCTTACAGCGTTCGGTCGGTAATGGCCTGATAAAATATCACTCCGTAATGCCTGCCAGTTAGCATTCAGGTAGTCGCGAAGTTCATCGGTCTGCATACCATCAATACCACCAGCACCCTTATTGGCAGTAACCTGCCTAAAGGCTCTTTGTACATTTCGGATGTCTAATATTTCTTCAAGCATAATACTAAAAAAAAAACTCCTTCCCAGGCATTGTGTACATTGGTTGCACGGCTCGGCTCAGCTCCTCTTATAATTTACTCTCGGATTCCGTCCTACCCTCATATAAGCAGTTCTCTAATGTGGTTCCGCTGTAAACGCTCTGCCATAAACTTCCTGTTTCCTTTGCCATCCTAACATTTGGTCCTTTCTGCATCCGAAAAATGCAGTACTACGACCGCTGCTGACTTTTGATTGAGGCATTTAACATCTCTGCCAAATGTTTCTTCTCCTGTAATCGCGCTTACAATTGACAGAACTCATTCAGATCTCCCGGGGTAAGACAATCTACTTCCTATGGATGTGGCCTCTGTATCTGCGTAATAGTCCCCGTGCAGTATTGGGCTTCTGTTTGTTTCGCAACATCACCCGGACTAAATCCGCCTCGTATACAGTTTCTGTTCGTAAGCCCCCATATTTGCCGCGGACTTCCTTCAGATTCGCAGTCACCCACGACACCCTTGTCTCGAGCTAACACTTCCTACTGCTAAGCGTGTTCGGGACTTGAACCCTATAGTCGATTGCCATGCCCGGCGCACGAAATAATAAAGGCCATTTACCCTTTCGGGATTAAGGACTTTAAGAAACCATAATCAAAACCTTAACAAACTTAACTTCTTAATGGTTAAAATGATCCAGGGGGTTAAGATTAAGAATCAACGATAATTTGCCTGAACTAAATTACCTGTATTTTAATCCTTTTCAGCTATAAATTAACCTACTCTGTAACTTAGCTGTTAAAACTTGTTAAAATCATAAAATGAATAATCAACTAACTGTTTAATTGATTAATTTCCAACAATAACAATATTTATCAAATCGGCCGGAAATTAACTTGCGCTTCATCAGGTGGCGTAGCTAAAACTGAACAGATATATTTAATTATTATTAACCTCTAACCAATACAAATGAAAACGCGCATGCTCTTTTTAGCGTATTTATTTTTCTGTACTGCAGCATGGGCTCAGCAAGGAAAGATAGATAGCACTGAAATGCTCACCCTACGTATCGATCCACAAACTGCCCATGGCGCAGCTGTTTCGCAGATTTTTAGTGAAGTAGAATTTATTCCGCTTGAAACCACCAAAGAAAGTCTTTTTGGTAGTATCAGCCAGTTGAAAATTATGGAAGATAACTACGTGATATATGATTATGATACTAAGGCCATACTAATTTTTGGAAAAGACGGGAAATACAGAGCAAAAATCAATGCAAGCAATATAGAACAGGATAAAAATGAAAAAAACAAGTCAGAGTTTTATGGTTTCATTCCTGAGCAAGAAAACAACACCAGCTACATCGTCGTATATGCAGGCGTTCGCATTTTTTATTTTGATTTAAAGGGGAAACTGGTCAAAAAAATAATGGAAAAGGATTATGTAAACCGCCATTCCAGCCGCGATTTAAAGTTTGCAAGTAATGGAACCATTGTTCGGCCTGATTATTTACAAAAACAAGGCAAAGACAGTACTTTTTATGAATTGGGTTTCATTAATAAGAACAAAGATTCTGTAGGCTATTTCCCTTACAGTTCTAAAAGATATGATAATGATGAATTTTGGAGCTCTGGTTCGCGCTATTCTCAAACCGCACCAGATGAGATACTTTATTTAAACTATTATTCGTACGACATCTATAAAGCAAGGCCTTCAAAACTTTCGCTTGCCTACCACATTATATTTCCCGCAGCTAATTCCTTACCGAGAGACTTTAACAGCAATCCGGTTTATGTAAAAAAACGCGGAGAATTTTTCAAAAATAATCCAAAGGTTTTTTATGGTTTAAGTAACACTTTTCTGGTTGGCAACAACCTGTATTTCAAAATGCACAACTTCGGCTGGGATAGGACAATGAAAAAGGCATTGATTTATAACCTGAAAACCAGCGAACTAACATCTATACAAGATTTGGAACCCGATGCCCTTTCTTCTTTTTTGCCAGTAACAGATGCGAGCGGCAGTTTTTATGATTTTATGAATAAAGGCTTCCAGTTATATGAAAATGGGTATTTCTATACAAATTATTCTTCTTTGGCCATGTTTGCATTTAAAGAACAAAGTGAAGGTAAAACAAACAAATATCCACCCGCTTTAGAAGCATATTTTAAAACCCAGAATAAAAAGAGTAATCCTGTGCTTATCAAACTTAAACCTAAATTAGAGTAACCATCCCTAAATGTACCATCTTAAACGCCTCCTCATTGTATCTTTATGTTTATTCAGCTTTTACAGTACAAAAGCCCAACAGGCAAATCCAACCCAGATTGGAGCTGTAAAAGGAGTAATTAGAGATACCACACACAACTACAATTTAAAATCGGCAACAGTATCGTTGTTTAAAGGCGATAGCACCTTAATCAGCTATCAGTTAAGCAATAATTATGGTGAATTTAGCTTCAAAAATTTACCGCTTAATGCTAAAATGTATGTAGAAATCAGTCATGTAGGTTACCAATTATTACGGAAAAATTTCACCATTGTTGATGAGAAAAATGCCCTTGATTTAAAAACATTGATTATCTCCATAAAAGACAACAATTTACAGGATGTGGAAATTAGGGTAGCACCTATTACCATGAATGGCGATACCCTCGAATTTAATGCTGCTGCTTTTAAATTGGATACAAATGCTGTTGTGGAAGATCTTTTGCGTAAAATACCCAATGTAACCTTGTGGGGCGATGGACAGATTACCGTGAATGGCCGCGAGGTAAAAAGTTTGCTCGTAAACGGAAAACAGTTTTTTGGTGGCGATTTTAAAATTGCTACACAGAACATAGCTAAAAATGCTTTAGACAAAGTTCAGTTATATCGTGAAAGAAATGAGAAAAACCCACTCGATAGCACGCTGACGGTAAATTTAAAACTTAAGAAGGGCAAGGATATTGGTTTTTTTGGCAAAATTGGTGCTGGTTATGGTACCACCAAAAAATACGAGGTTGATGCGAGTGTAAACATGTTTTCGCCCAAGATGCAGCTTGGGATTATCGGCGCGAGCAACAACATTAACAAAACAGCCAACAACGTTAGAACTTTAACCGCCAATAGTACATTTAAAGGTTTAAATACGAATGTAGAATATCAGCCTGATTTTAGGCAATCGGGTATTAACCAACCCAATATAGGTGGCGTAACTTTTACCTACAACTTTGTAGAAAAACCTGAGTATAATAAAAAAAGCACCATAAACGCCAATTATTTTATACAAAACAGAAACAACGAAAGTTTATCTGATGCGCAAACCACCACCTCAATCAATGCTACTGAAAAAATATTCGATACAAACACCTCTACAGGCAATTCTGCATCAACAAATCAAAACTTTGATTCGAATTTCGAATATGCGAACGAAAACCACAGGTTTAACATTAGGCCGTCAATGTCTGTAAATAATGGTACGTCAAACAATGATACACAAAGAAGTGCTTACAATGGTCAGAATGTGCTTACCAGTACAAATAATAGTAAGGCACAAAATGACTTTAACAACAAAGGGTTTAATCTTGCCATAAGTTATGGTTTATCTCCCAATTATATTACCAGAAAAGAGCATCGTTTTAATGGCCTAAATGCGAATTATCAATTGTCGGTAAATGATAATGATAACCAAAGGTCTAATTTAACCTCTTTTAGATCGTTTGTAGACCCCGCGTCCAATACGGATTTCGATAGAAGGTATGACACTCAGCGAAAATCCATCAATCAAAACCTGTCATTGGAAATTCCCAATTTAAAATCGCTTTTATTCGGTTATAAAAATCTTGCTGACTTCGATTTATCACTATCCAACAATTTAGCGCTTAAGCACAATACCGACCACAACCAGGTGGAAGATTTAAAAGGAGGGATTTATGCAACCAATAGTTATTTAAGTAATCATACCAAAACAAATTTGGTTGATGAAACGCCAGGCATCACTTTAAGCAAATCTTTCAGAAAAAGTTTATCGAACCGGTATGATAAAAATCTACAGATTCAGGTTTCGGCAAAACACCGCTTTATTATTCAGGATAATCAATCTGATAAGGCACAGCAAAACATAAACCGCGCGTACAACAGCTTTGTGCCTGAAATCAATATCACTTCAAGCAATTACCAATATGGCGAATTTTACAGGTCGATTACCTTGACTTATCAAACCAATATTATTATACCCTCTTTACAGCAACTGGCTCCTTTAATTGATAGTACTAATGTGTATAACTTACAAATAGGCAATATTAAGCTTAGGGAATCAAAAGACAGATCTATTAACTTAAATGTGAATCATTCTGATCAAAAAAGCAAAAACACCTTAAATTATAACTTTAATGTATCTGCAGGTATTATAAATGATGGAATAGTAGATAGTATTTTTATTGATAACCAAAACAAGCGAACCATTTATTTAACCAATGCCAATGGCAATAAATACTTTAACTCCAGTGGTTATTTAAGGAAAACATTTAAATTAAAAACCTCAGAACTGCAACTAAGCATAAACGGTGGATTGAATATTGCAAAGAGTGCCAGTTACCTCAATGATGTATTTAGTTTTTCGAATACTTTAAATACCAATGCAAAACTAAGTTTAAACTATACTTATAAAGATAAATTTGCCACAGAGGTAGGCCAGGGATTTGATACTTATAGATCGGAACAGGAAGCTTTTAATACAAAATACAGTGGAATAAATTTAACCAGTTCATTAAGCTCAATTTATAACATTACCAAAAAATTTACCTTAAGCAGCAACATCAGCTTTAATTCCAGCAAATCGAACAGTGCTGCAAATATTAATTTCGCCATATGGAATGCAAGCGCAACATACCGCTTTTTAAAGGGAAACAACGCAGAGTTTAAATTCTCGGCCATGGATCTGCTCCATCAAAACACTAATATTATTAACTATGGTGGCGTTAACAGTTTTACAGTAGGCACACAAAATGTGTTACAGCAATACTTTATGACAACGTTTTCCTATTACCCAAGACAATTTGGCAAAAAAACTGTGAAGAAATAAGATGATTAAACATCATCTTATTTCTTCATTGTCATATAATCTAAAGTGAGGTTAGAAAGCAATTTAACACCCAACACAAAGCCGCTTTCATCAAGGTAAAAATCAGGAGTATGGTGAGATGGCGCTTTTAATGGATCTTTACCTTTTGGCATTCCACCAAGAAACACAAACAAGCCAGGGACTTTTTCCTGAAAGAAAGAAAAATCTTCAGCGCCGGTAACTGGTGGTTTTAATTTTACATGATCTTTGCCTGCTGTTGCTTGCATACTAGGCAGCATTTTTTCGGTAAGGGCAATATGATTAAAAGTAACCGGATAATGGTTGCTGTAAGGAATTTTTACTTCGGCGGTAGCACCACCAGCTTCGGCAGTTTTGGTTACTATGGTTTTAATCCTCTCGATAAACATAGCCTCATCTTCTTTGCTAAAGTTACGAACCGTACCCAGCATTTCTACTTTTTCGGGAATGATGTTCGATCGTACACCGCCATTGATAGCCCCAATAGTAACTACACCGGGATTCTCGGTCACGTTTAAATTTCTGCTCACAATGGTTTGCAGGTTATTAATAATCTGAGCCGAAACCACAACCGGATCGATACTGCTCCATGGGTAAGCGCCATGTGCCTGTCGGCCGGTAACCGTAATCTTCATGTCGTTAACAGCGGCCATTGTGCCACCCGGGCGGTAAGTAACTTCGCCAACCTCGGTTTGAGAATTGATATGCAAACCAAATATCACATCTACTTTAGGGTTTTCTAACACCCCCTCCTTAATCATTAAAGCTGCTCCACCTTCATCTCCTGCTGGCACACCCTCTTCGGCAGGCTGGAAAATAAATTTCACCGTACCTTGTATATCTTTTTGCATGGAAGCCAGCACTTCTGCCACCCCCATTAAAATGGCCACGTGGCTATCATGTCCACAGGCGTGCATAACTCCAACCTCCTGTCCGTTATATTGCGTTTTTACTTTCGAAGCAAACGGCACATCCACCCTTTCAGTTACCGGCAAGCCATCCATATCGGCACGTAAAGCCACCACCGGGCCAGGTTTTCCTCCCTTTAAAATACCCACCACACCAGTTTTTGCCACTCCAGTTGAAACTTTAATCCCTAAAGATTCGAGATGTTTTGCAATTATGCCCGCAGTTCTTACCTCTGTATTGCCCAATTCAGGGTGTTCATGAAAATCGCGGCGCCAGGTAATTACTTTTTGTTCAATGGCATCAGCTTTTTTCGAGACCAATGGCCTCAAATCTGATTTTTGTGCAAAAGAATTTAATGTTAATAAGGAAATGCTGAGCAGGTATATTTTCTTCATAAATAGTTGTTTAGTTTAGGTGCTCTAATCTAAACAATTTTAAGGAGAGATGGAATTGTTTGATACAATGCAATAGTGATTTTCTGATTTGTCAAGTTTAACAACCATTATGCCATTAAAGTTCAAAATCTCCTTAAAGGCAGCATTAAAACATCCCTTTCAACTTATTTATAATGCCACCTTCACCAGTTTCATTTGGCTGCTGTGCTTGCTTGCCCCCATTAAACATACCAATTACATCACTCACATCAAATTTGCCATCATTACCCCCTAAACTACCCAATACATCTTTAATATTGAAAGAACTATCGTTCGGATCATTCGTTTTTTGTGTAAACTTGGCAATCAACCCCGGGATAATACTTGCAGCCAAAGATTTTGCCGTATCGACATTAATACCCAATCCACTAAGTTTATCCATAAAACTACCCGAAGCCTGTGCGGCAACCTGAGTACCCTCTGCTTTATTTCCATTAAAAATATCGGTTAGAGCACCAATATTACCTGAGGATACCTGGTTTTTAAGCGTATCGAAAATAGAACCCGAAGCTGCTTGAATTACTGCTTCATTATGCTCATTCGGAATAGCAGCATTGTTTACAACACTTTCCTGTACGTTTTCGCGCACCATTTCATTTAAATTTTCTATCATGGTAATTAAGTTAATGGTTAAAACAATAATGGTTATTAACAGCACCTTTCTATTAAAGTTAAGGCGTTTATTCGACATTAAAAATTCTTAATGATTTTGAACATTAAAAAGACCGTTTTAAATTTTTGCTTTATTACTTTTACAAAAAAACAAAGATTATGTTACCTAAAGTAAATTTTACAGAAACTGAGGCTTACAAGTATTTAGCCGATCATTTTATAGATATTAATCAAAAAAGCATTAAAGATCTATTTGCTGAAGATGCAGATCGCTTTAATAAGTTTTCAGTTTTTTTTGAGGATATTTTATTGGATTACAGTAAAAACCACATTAGCGACGAAACATTGGCTTTGCTGATTCAGTTGGCACGGGAGTGTAAATTGGATGAAGCCATAAAATCGATGTACAATGGCGATAAAATTAACGAAACAGAAGATCGTTCGGTACTCCACATCGCTTTACGTAACCTAAGCAATACGCCAATTTTGGTTGATGGCAAGGATGTAATGCCTGAAGTTAACGCAGTATTGGCTAAAATGGAAAAATTTAGCAACAGCATTATCAGTGGTGATTGGAAGGGCTACACAGGCAAAGCCATTACTGATGTGGTAAATATTGGTATCGGTGGCTCAGATTTAGGTCCGGTTATGGTTACCGAAGCCCTTAAACATTATAAAAATCACTTAAATATTCATTTCGTTTCCAATATTGATGGCACACACATCGCCGAAACATTGGCCGGTTTAAATGCTGAAACTACCCTCTTTTTGGTGGCTTCTAAAACATTTACCACACAAGAAACCATGACAAACGCACACTCTGCACGTTCATGGTTTTTAGATAAAGGTGGGAAAGAAGGCGATATTGCCAAACACTTTGCTGCGCTATCTACAAATGCCAAAGATGTTTCTGCTTTTGGGATCGATACCGAAAATATGTTTGAGTTTTGGGATTGGGTTGGTGGCCGTTATTCGTTATGGAGTGCTATTGGTTTATCTATCTCATTAAGTATCGGTTTTGACAATTTTAAACAATTATTGGCTGGTGCACACGCAACCGATAACCACTTTAAAACAGCTGAATTTGAAAGCAACCTCCCTGTAATTTTAGGTTTATTAGGTGTTTGGTACATTAATTTCTATAATGCAGAAACGCAGGTAATTTTACCTTACGATCAATACATGCACCGGTTTGCAGCATATTTTCAGCAAGGCGATATGGAAAGTAATGGTAAACATGTGGATAGAAACGGCAATGAAGTTGATTACGAAACAGGCCCTATCATCTGGGGAGAACCTGGTACAAATGGCCAGCATGCTTTTTACCAGTTAATTCACCAGGGAACAAGAATTATTCCTGCAGATTTTATTGCACCGGCGCAAAGTTTAAATCCTCTTGGCGATCATCATCCAATTTTACTTTCCAATTTTTTTGCACAAACAGAAGCTTTAATGAATGGAAAAACTGAAGAAGAAGTAACGGGAGAGTTGAAAAAAGAAGGCAAATCGGATGCTGAAATTGCAAAAATTGCTCCTTTTAAAGTATTTGAAGGAAACCGCCCGACAAATTCAATTTTACTTAAAAAAGTAACTCCATATACGTTGGGTAGCTTAGTTGCCATGTATGAGCATAAAATCTTTGTACAAGGCGTAATCTGGAATATTTTCAGCTTCGACCAGTGGGGAGTTGAGCTAGGCAAGCAATTGGCCAAAAAGATTCTTCCTGAATTAGCAGGTAGCGAACAAATTTCGAGTCACGATAGCTCCACAAATGGTTTAATTAACCAATATAAGGCCTGGAGATCATAAATCTTAAAAAAAAGCGAGTTAATACTCGCTTTTTTTGTTTTATTCCATAATTTAGGCCTTCCTTATTGTTATTTCACTTCATGTGAAAAAATCAAATTAACTATTTCAAGAAATAATCGCTCGCCTCAGCCTTTGATCATTTCGTATCATTAAAACAAAACCTATTAAAACCTTATGAAAAAAAGAATTCTTTTTGCATTGGCTTTTTCCGGTCTGTATTTAAGTGCTTCTGCCCAAAAAGTACAGTTCACGGAATTTGACCTGGACAATGGCCTCCACGTCATTCTACACCAAGACAAAACTGCTCCCGTTGTTGCCATTTCGGTAATGTACCACGTTGGCTCAAAAGATGAAGAAACCCAACGCACAGGATTTGCCCACTTTTTTGAACATTTATTATTTGAAGGCTCTAAAAATATTAAAAAAGGAGATTTCATGAAACTGGTAAGCAGTAATGGCGGACAAAACAACGCCAATACCTCGCAAGACCGCACTTTTTATTATGAGCTTTTCCCTTCAAACCAATTGGCACTCGGCTTATGGTTAGAAAGTGAAAGGATGTTACATCCGGTAATTAATGAGGGTGGAGTAAAAACCCAAAACGAAGTTGTTAAAGAAGAAAAACGTTTACGTATTGATAATGCACCTTACGGAAAATTTACTGAGAAAATTTTTGGCCATTTGTTTGATGGGCATCCATACCGCTGGCAGCCAATTGGTTCAATGGAGCATTTGGATGCGGCTAAACTTGATGAATTTATAGCATTCTTTAAAAAATATTATGTACCGAACAATGCTGTTTTAACCATTGCAGGCGATTTAGATATAGAGAAGACCAAAGGTTTGGTAAAATCTTATTTTGATGAAGTACCTAAGGGTGCCCCTATTGTGCGTAAAGACTTCAAATTACCAGAAATTACCAAAGAAATTATCGATACTGCTTACGACGCCAATATTCAAATTCCTGCAATTTTTGCAGCTTACCGCGTACCTGGAATGAAAACCAGAGAAAGTAAAGTGTTAGGAATGATAAGCTCAATTTTATCAGAAGGAGGAAGTTCGAGATTAAGCACTAAAATGGTTGATCAAAAGAAAACGGCTCTACAGGTTGCTGCTTTTAATTATTCGCTGGAAGATTATGGAGCTTACATTACCCTTGCCTTACCAAATAAAAACACCCCCCTTAACGATTTGTTAAAAGATATTGATGAGGAAGTTTTGCGTCTTCAAACTGACTTAATCAGCGAAAGCGATTACAAAAAGTTGCAAAATAAGTTCGAAAACAATTATGTAAGTGCAAATAGCAAAATGCTCGGTATCGCAGAAAACCTGGCTGATGGTTACACATTTCACGATAAGGATACAAATGATATTAACAAGGAATTAGAGGTAATCAGATCCATCACCCGTGAGGAGATTAGAGATGTTGCTAAAAAATACCTCAACAAAAACCAGAGAGTTGTATTGTATTACTTACCTAAGAAATAAGCAGAGCGCTTTTCATTTTAACTATTAACAACATGAAAAAATTATTCATTATAGCTGCAGTTTCCTTATTGGCTCAAGGTATTTCAGCACAAACTATAGATCGAAGCCAAAAACCAAAACCAGGTCCAGCACCAGTTATAACCGTAGCCGATCCTGTTATATATAAATTATCAAACGGCATTACAGTTTTGGTTGTCGAAAATCATAAACTGCCAAAAATTTCTGCAAGTTACAGTATTGATGCAGGTCCGATTACCGAAGGATCAAAAGCAGGTGTGATTCGTCTGATGGGCAGTATGCTAAACGAAGGTACCACTACAAAAACAAAAGCCCAATTCGATGAGGCAGTAGATCAGCTGGGTGCTAATGTTGGTGCGGGGGCTTATGGCGGTTCAGCTTCAGCTTTAACGCGTTATTTTCCCCAGGCTTTTGCACTTTTGGCAGAGAGCATCCGTAAACCAGCATTTCCCGCAGAATCTTTCGAGAAATTAAAATCTCAGGCAATAACTGGTTTAAAAGCGAGCGAAAAAAGTGCCAAAGCAATATCCGAAAGGGTGGTTAATGCATTGGCATATGGAAAAAACCATCCCAATGGAGAATTCGAAACCGAATCTTCGCTAAATGGCATTACTTTGGATGATGTAAAAACTGCCTACAAGAAATACATTACGCCATCAAGAGGTTACTTAACTTTTGTGGGTGATATTAAACCTGAAGCTGCAAAAGCCCTTGCCGAAAAAGCATTTGGCGATTGGAGAGGAACCGCTTTAACCTTACCGGTACTTGCAAAGGTGGCTAACCCAGCGAAAACTGAAGTTGATATCATTAATGTAAGTAATGCAGTACAATCAGAAATCACAGTAGTAAACTTAATCGACCTACCGATGAGCAACCCTGATTATTTCCCGGTGTTATTGGCAAACCAGATTTTAGGTGGAGGCTCTGAATCGAGATTATTCAACAACCTGCGCGAGAAACATGGCTTTACTTATGGCGCATACTCAAGCACTGGTTCCGGACGTTTTCAATCTAAATTTTTGGCAAATGCTGCGGTTAGAAACGAGAAAGTTGATAGTGCCGTGGTAGAATTTTTAAGAGAAATTAATACCATCCGCACCACAAAAGTTTCTGCCGATGAATTGCAGAATGCAAAAAATCTTTTCAACGGTTCGTTTGCATTAGGGTTAGAAAATCCGGCACGTACAGCAGGGTTCGCAAGTAATATCCTGATTAACTGTTTACCAAAAGATTTTTACCGTACTTATTTGCAAAAAGTAAATGCGGTAACTACTGATGATATTTTAAGGGTTACCAAAAAGTATTACAATCATGACAATACCAGGATTGTTATTGTGGGTAAAAGTGATGCATTTACCGCAGGCTTAACTAAAGCAGGCTTTAAAACTCAAATCTACGATAATTATGCAAGTCCTGTTAAAGCTACCGAAGCAACTACCGGACCAATAGCAGCACCTGCTGACGTGATTAAGAATTACATTAAAGCAATTGGCGGAGAAGAGGCCATTAAAAAACTTACTTCTTTACAGCAAACCGGTGAAATGGAAATGCAAGGCCAGAAGTTAGCCGTTACAATTAAAAACATGGCACCAAACTTAAGCAGCATGGAAATTTCGATGGCTGGCCAAACAGCAATGAAACAGGTTTATAACGGAAAAACGGGTTATTCTATGCAGATGGGTCAAAAAGCCGAATTAACCGGTGATGACCTTAACGAAAAGAAAGATGATAAAGGCTATGGCGCACAATTGTACTATGCGACAGATGGAACTAAAATAGAATCAGCAGGGAGCGCAAAAGTTGGAACCGCCGATGCATTTAAATTAACAGTAACTTCTCCATCAGGAAAAAAGAAAACCGAATATTACGATACCAAATCAGGTTTACTTTTAAAGGATGAAAGCGTTACAACTAAAGGTGGTGTAGAAATCAGTCAAACTACCGAATACAGCAATTATAAAAAAGTTGGCGATGTATTGTTTCCGTTTACTTTAACGCAATCAATATCAACTCCACAAGGTGCTCAGGAATTTGCAATTGCAATAAAAGAGATTAAGGTTAATCCACCTTTGAAAGCAGAAGATTTTAACTAGAGATTAAAACAATTTAGTGAGTAAGCCGTGCCGATATAAAATCGACACGGCTTTTTTTTGTCTTTTTTTTTATTTCAGGCAACCAATAGGTAAAAAGCTACGTAACGATTAAGATTTCAAAAGAAAATCGATTTATAACACTTACTCAAATTAAAAAAGTAAGAATTTTTAACTAAACAAAACACAAATTTTAAGCTATTGGCATATGACAGCAAAAAAACAGGTTATTGCGATTTTATTCGCATCATTTCTGATCATATTATATATATCGGTAAAATCAGCAAGCCATTCTGACGATTTGCTTAAAATTTCAATTGCACCACGCTAATTTTTAACAAATACCTTATGAAAAAACAAAGTTCCCTAGTTTTATTAGTCGCGTTTACCGCCTTACTTTTTGCCTGCTCAAAAAAACAAGCAGAGGAGATAAAACCCGAAACTACAGTTCCTAATGGCCCAACAGTGGTTACAACTGCAAACGTTACCTATACCAATTTCGTTGGTGCCTTGCTGGAAACCAAATGCGGCAGATGCCATGGTCCTAATGGGTCTCTTAAAAGCATCTGGTTATTTAACGGCTTAGCCTCAGTAAAAAGCGATGCCCGTGTAGCCAACAGTATATTGGTTACTAAAACCATGCCCAAAGGCAGCACATTAACGACCAATGAAAGAGACTTACTGCAGGCCTGGTTTGATAAAAACATGCCCGAATAGTAGATCATCAGCAGCAAACAAAATATTCGTTCACAGTAAATACTCTACAAATGCAAAAATTAATTATCACTTTATTAGCCTTGTTTTTATGCACGGGCTTAAAGGCACAAATATGGGTAAGTAAAAACGTTACTTCTTCATTCTTCTCTACAACACCTGTAGAAGATATTGATGCGCAAAGCAAAACAGGAGCTTCTGCAATTAACACCAAAACCAACGAAATTATTTTCAAGATTAATAATACCTCTTACCAGTTTAAGAAAAAGCTGATGCAGGAACATTTCAACGAAAATTATATCGAAAGCGATAAATATCCCACTTCAGATTTTAAGGGAAAAATTGTAGAACAGATCGACTTTTCGAAACCAGGTACCTACCCTATTACCGTAAAAGGAAACTTACAAATACATGGCGTAACTAAAGAATATACAGCAAAAGGATCATTGGTTATTGGTAATAATGAAGCGAAGGCAAGTTCTGCATTTAATGTAAAACTGGCAGATCATGATATTAAAATCCCAACGATTGTATTTAAACAGATTGCAGAAACCATCCAGGTAAAAATGACTGCTACTTATCAACCTAAAAAATAAAATTTCATGAAACATCATCTAAAATCTCTTTTATATCTATTTATTTTCGGCTTTCCATCATTTGTTTTCGCACAGGATTCCCTTGAAAACGCCTTGGAGATACCAAAAGAAAAGAGCAATGTAAAAGCCACTTTTAAAGCAACGAAGCTCATTAATATACAAACCAATGAAACCATTTATAAAAATGAAATGGATTTTAGGGTAGACCACAGGTTTGGAGACATTGCCGGGAATGGTGGCGGAATAAAAAACTTTTTTGGATTGGATCAATCAACCGATATACGAATCGGCTTTGAATATGGCATCAGTGATAAACTTTCTGTAGGTTTAGCAAGGGCAAAAGGAGCCGGAATAGTTACTCAACTATATGAAGGAAATTTAAAATACCGCCTCTTAGAACAAACTACCGACGATAAAATACCTGTGGCCGTAACTTTATTCGGGAGCAGTACAATTGCTGCGGTAAAAGCATCAACCGATCCTACGGCAGCAAACGCTTATCGTAACTTTCAAGATCGCCTGGTATATGTTTTACAAGGTGTAATTGCACGCAAGTTCAATTCAAACTTTTCGATGCTGATCATGCCATCCTACGTACATCGGAACTTTACTGTTTTTGGTGATGAAAATGACTTATTTGCCCTTTCAGTTGGTGGTCGTATTAAAATCACAAAACGCATGGCTTTTGTGGCAGATTATACGTTTCCATTCAGAAATAAAGGTAAAAAGGCTTACCTAGAAAACACATCAGGCAATCAATATTACAACACACTTGGTGCCGGATTGGAATTTGAAACAGGCGGGCATATTTTTCACCTAAACTTCACCAACGCTACCGCTATTCAAGAATCTCAATTTATTACCGATACCAATACTTCATGGTTAAAAGGGCAATACCGTTGGGGTTTCAGCATTGCCAGAAGGTTCTCTTTCGATAAAAAGAAAGCAAAGTAGATTAAACCAAACAAACTATAACTAACAAAACAATTATGGAACGCAATGAATTTATCAAATCTTTAGGCCTGGGCGTAGCAATGGTATGCACCGGGGCCTGCTTTTCGGCTTGTGGCAAAAAAAGTGATTCACCCGAACCTGATAAACCAAATGGTGGTGGCATTCCTTCAGGTACTTCAGCAAAGGTAGATCTGAGCACGCAATTATTAACCATTGGTGCATCAATGGTTGTAAACAGCATTCTTTTTATCAGAACCGCTGCCGGCAACACTGCCTCATCTTTTGTGGCTACACAGGCTGCGTGCCCACATCAGGGTGGTGCATTGAGTTTTATACAGGCCAGTAACTACATTCAATGTGGTTTGCATAGTTCGAGGTATACCACATCAGGTAGTATTTTGGCGCAACCGAGCGATGGTGGTACCACAAGTGCCCTTAAAATTTACCCAATTACAATTGCAGGTAATATATTAACAGCAACAGCTTAAGATTTTGTTTTTTAAGGTTTGAGCAGTATCCTAATTGGTACTGCTTTTTTTATGCATGCCTAAACCGTTACATTTTGTCCTTTTACATCAAAGGCATCACGCAGGCCAATAGCAAGCACATTGAAAGCGTAAACGGTAAGCATAATGGCTAAGCCGGGTAAAATAGCGAGGTAAGCAGCATCCATAATTATGTAGCCATAATGTTCTTTTATCATGCTCCCCCAACTGGGCATTGGTGGCTGAGCACCGAAACCTAAAAAGCTAAGTCCGGTTTCCAATAATATGGCAGAGGCGAAATTAGAAGAGGCTACCACCAAAATAGGGCCTGCAATGTTCGGCAGTATATGTTTAATAATGGTACGGCTTGTACTAAAGCCTAATGCTCTTGCTGCTTCTACAAATTCGACTTCTTTTAATGCCATAACCTGTCCGCGTACCAACCTGGCCACATCAACCCATGTAGATAAACCAACCGCAATAAATATCTGCCAAAACCCCTTACCTAAAGCAAATGAAATGGCTATTACCAGCAGTAATGAGGGTAACGACCAAACCACATTCATGAACCAGCTGATTGCTGCATCTATTCGCCCGCCAAAATAACCGGCTATTGCACCTAAACTCACCCCGATAAAAAGCGAAATGAGTACAGCCATCAAACCTACTGATAATGATACGCGGATACCCAGTATTAACCGGCTCAGTAAATCACGACCATAAATATCTGTACCTAAAATGTAAGTGTGTTTGTATATGTTACTTGCTTCAAAAAGCGTTTTTTGAGTGGCAATTTTTGAAGGTATGGCACAAGAAGGGCATAAATCTTTTAATTCGTACCTGGTTTCTTTTGCTTTTTCATCTTCTCCAATGTATTCTTGCACATAAACAGCTTGATTTTCTATTTTATATGCCGTAATCGGAATACTTTTAAAAGTTGGTGTTTGTCCGTTGAGCATTCTCTCAAAAAAACCAACCTTTTCTATTTTAGGGTTTCTGCCAATAATCAAGAAGGTAAACGAACTGCCTGGTTTCTTCTTATTGAGCTGCAGTGTTTGAACATTTGCATTTGGAGAATCATCAGGCATAATCAGGTAGCCTAAAATACCCATCACCAATAAAAGTAAGATGAAAATCAATCCACCTAAGGCAAATTTATTCCGCTTAAACTTTAACCATACTTTTTTTGATGGGCTATTATCCATTACCTAACCATTCTGCCTTTCCAATTGTATTTTCCACTGTTTCCTGCAATGCCAATGTACACCATATACAATACGTGCAGTATATTTAAAACGGGAATTAATATGAGTAAACTGCGCCTTTTAGCAAAGCCTGTTACATCCCATAAAAATAATGTTTCTAAAATCATTTTAACCAATAATTGATAAAATGTGATGGATAAAAAACCCGGAATGAATAACCCGGTAATAAAATTTGCCAGGATAGATAGGTTAAAGATCCAGATTAATACCCCCAACACTATAATTGCTTTATTCTTATATCGGGTACTTTTCGAAGCCCACCGTTTACGTTGCTGTATAAACGAGCCTAATGTTTCTTTTGCGTGAGTATATACAATGGCCTCCCGGTTTTTCAGGAAACCGATCTGATCTGGATATTTAGCGGCGATTTTATGCAACAGCAATTCATCATCTCCCGAAGCAAGATCATCAATCCCCTGGAAACCGCCAACTTCGTAAAAGGTAGTTTTTTCGTAAGCTAAATTTGCACCGTTACAGGTAGAGGGTTGCTTGTTACCAATGGTAGAAGCACCTAAACCAATAAGGTAGAGAAACTCCAAAGATTGTAAACGTTCAAAAAAACTTTTTTCCTGGAAATAAGCCACCGGAGAAGAAATCATTTTATATTTTTTTTCTTCGTACAAGTTTACAATCGTTGCAAGCCATTCTGCCCCCATTCTGCAATCTGCATCCGTGGTAATAATTAAGTCGCCAGTACAGGTTCCTATAGCGGTTTGTATCGCCTTCTTTTTATAAGAATTTAACGCTCTATCCTCATTTAGTTTAATCAGTTTTACGTGCTGATCAGCATAACTTAATACAATTTCAGCCGTACGATCAGTTGAATGGTCATCAATAATAATAATCTCTGTTAAGGCTTTAGGGTATTGCTGCGCGATAAGATCATCAATGGTTTTGTTAATATTAGCTTCTTCGTCTCTTGCTGCAACAATGATTGATACCCTGGTTTGTGGATCTGATTTTTTTGGCGTAAAATATATCAGGTTATGCCATCCTCTAATAAAATTGAGGACTAAAAAACCATAAATTAAGGTCAAAGCAGCGGATAAAAGACTAATTAGATTTAAGATTTCCAAAAAAATTGAGTTTAAAAACGAAATAAGTGCCTAAGATAGCAGGAATTATAATATTTATGAGCCAAATACTTGCAGTGCATGCAATAACGGCTACATGTTGATCGGTTACGTGTTTAAATAATTCCACAGCGGTAACACTGCGTATTCCAACGTCAAACAGATCTAAAGATGGCAATGCCGACTGTACCAAAAAGAGTAAACACGTCATCATAATAATATCTGCATAATGCAGGCCGGGCACCAACCACACAAATAAAATGAAATATTGCGAGCTGAACACCAAATAACGTACAAAACAGTATGTAATGATTTTAAACAGTTCCCTTTTTCGGTAACGCGCTAAAATGCTGTAAAATTTTTTATATTTTCTGGTGAACTTAAAAGAAAGTAAAATTCCATTTAACCAGCGTATATTAAAATAGAAGATCAGAAAAAACAGGCAGAAAAAAACGGCTAAAAATACAACAGCAATAAAAAGAACACGATCTATCGGAATGAACCTATAAACAAAAAAACAGGCTGCAATGGCACCAAAAACATTGGTTAATACCAATTGCCCAATACTGCCAACACTCATGGCCACTATACCAACTATTCTTCTTTTTGGCGATAGAAAGAATACTCTTCCTCCGTATTCACCTAGCCTGTTCGGCGTAAAAATGGCCAGGGTTAATCCACAAAAAACTGATTCTATCGCCCTGTAGAAACTAATAGGTTCGATATGGCTCATGAGGTATTTCCATTTCCCAGCTTCTAAAAACCAGTTTACGAACATTAATATAACTACAATACCTATTACAGTAATGATCTCAACATGAGGTATATCTTTTAACAGGCTGCTAAAATTGTGCAGGTTCTTGTTTGCAACAAGCTTATGGTAAATGAACCAAAAAGCAAATATTACAATCGCAGCTTTAATGAAAAGTGATAATATTTTTTTGTGCTTGCCTGTCAAGATTATCTTTTTAGTTTGCAAATATGCTTAATATTGCTGTAATGTTGAACGAAAAAAAGGAACGGGTAATTATGGGCATCGATCCGGGCACTGCGGTGATGGGTTATGGCGTAATTTTGGAGAAGGGAAATAAAACGGAACTGATCAGTTTAGGGGTTGTAAAAATGACCCATTTAGATGATCCTTTTCTTAAACTTCAGCGGATATTTGAAAAAACGGTGGTGTTAATTGATCAGTATAAACCTGATGTTTTAGCCATTGAGGCACCGTTTTATGGAAAAAACATCCAGGTATTGTTAAAATTAGGTCGCGCGCAAGGTATAGCTATAGCAGCAGCACTTTCAAGGAATATTTCGGTAACAGAATATTCTCCACGTAAAATTAAACAATCGATTACCGGCAGTGGAAATGCCACCAAAGAGCAAGTGGCAGCGATGTTGCAAAGACTGCTGAATTTTAAAGAAACCCCAGAGTTTTTAGATGCTACAGATGGTTTGGCCGTAGCCGTTTGCCATTCTTTTCAAAAAATTAGCACCGGAGGTAAATCTAAAACTTATTCGGGTTGGGAATCCTTTGTAAGCGATAATAAAACTAAGGTTAAAGTGTTAGCGGTTAAAGCGAAGAAGTAATCAAATAGAAAATAAGTCTTCGACTACGCTCTGACTGACAATGTTAGTATGGTCCGTGCGGACACGGACCATGGAATGTGTATTATCAATTATAAATCATTCGTCTCCCTGAATTTATTTCAGGGTATTGGATAGATATTAGTTTAAAGTGGTCCGTGCAGACACGGACCATGGAACTGTAATAATAACTTTTATATCCTTGCTTGATCGATCATACTTTTCGTAGCTTCATCCACGGCCAGTTTATTCCTTTTAATAAAATATTTTATTGTAAAGAAAACGGCAGTACCAACCAATACCAACATCCAGAGATTCGAAATAGCAATAATAATTTCTTTAAAAATCGTCCAGCCGTTTACAATGCCAAGCCAAAGCCGGTTAAAAAATGCAGGACGATAATCATATAAGTTATCATTGGCAACCACCATCGTTTTAACCGTATTATCCTGATAAAAATTTAGTGTTATGGTACTCAACTTAACCCGGCTATCGATCTGCAGATTTTCAATTTTCTTATCTACATAATCATCTTTAATATAAAGCGATGACTCTACATTGGCACTTTTCTTTAAGGCTACTTTATTGATCTTCTCTATTGCATCTACCCTATTCTGGGCCTTCAATTTATTTGCTAAATAAGCAATGCTCTGGTCATCCATCTTCATCGACTGATGATCTACAAAAACCGCCATTTTAGCAATGGTGTTGGTAAATTCGTCAAGTTTCTCTGATGGAACTTTTGCCACCAGATAACCTTGGGTACGATAGGAAGTAATTTCTTTTAACGAATCTGTTGATTGTTTAACCTTATCGGTTTCTTGAATTGAACTTTCGATAGAGAATTCAGCAACCGTTCCTCCTTGTGCTTTTATGGTTTTACTCAGCTGTTCTTTAGTGTTTTGAACGTCTTTTACCCTAAAACGCATATCTGCAGTTTTAATAATTTTTTCTGCGGCGGTACTATCAAGGGGAGCATTTTCTAATTCTTCAGTGCTAACAGCATCGGCACTGGCGTATTTTTTATTTTCATTTTGGCAGCCAAAAATTGTTAAAACTATGGCTATAGCAATAATATTCCTTTTCATGATTCAGTGGTTCTAAATAAGTAATCATTTTAAATATTTGCTTCAAATGGCCATTAGAAGTTCAGCATTTTGGTTAGCTTTTAACGCTGTGTTTCCCCTTAATACCATAATTGTATTTAGGTAACCCAATCTTAAGTTTGGAGCCCTGAAATTGGAGTTTTGAGAGAATTTTGCTTATTATCCAACCTTTTATTTAACATACGAAGTTTGCTTCGTGTCTTAAACTCTTTGGATCTTATGTTTCTGTGTGTATCGCTTAGATGCCTTGCCATCTTATTTACTTCACTAATTTCGATGTTCACTGCTATCAGGCTTAGATTACTTGGACATATCTTTCTATCCTAAACCAACAACTGCGATAGGCACTGATTCTTCATCAGGCTAAAGCAAGTGGCGAAGCTGCTGTAAATTAACTGCTTGTGGATTCGCCTTTTGAAATAAGCAATAACATTTTATCTAACTGGTGATTTATAAAACAAAAAAGCCGATCATGAGTAAACATGACCGGCCTTTATATTTTGAAAGCAGATTGCTTATGCGTCTAATATTTTGAATACACCTTTAATGGCAATAATTGCACCGATGAACAAAATAATCCAAGATGCCAATGATAATTGCCACGAATCGTAAGCGAAACGTGCATAAGTACCCACCATGCAAACCAGTACACCAAAAATCATCATTTTATAAATTCCTGGCTGGTTAGCCGTTTTCATACTTTCTGTATTGTGCTTTAATTCGTTGTTCTCCATAATGTTTATTTTTATGATGCTGCAAAAGTAATACTTATTGCTGAATAATTATAAAACTTAGTAACTTTTTAATCGTTCTAATCTTTGTTTTGCTTTATCCTTATCACTCAGCTTTTCACCCTGATACAAAGGCTTTTCCCAATCTCCGTACATTGGGTTTGGCAATACAATATATTTTGTTCCAAACAGTTGTTGGTTTGCATTTACCTGCTTGAAGGTATTTTTCTGTTCGCGGTAAAAAATATTACTAAAATCGCTTAAATTATCGCCACATAACAGAAGAATATCATGTGTTTCTGCTATTTTTTGTCGGCGTGGTTCTTTGTTTGATGTTCCTTTCGCAACAATCAAATGTTCATCATCAGCATAGGGAAATCCAAAATGTTGAAGGTTTTTTAATGTTGCTGTGTAATCTTTTTCATCACGGTTACTCACATAAAAAGTCTCAATATTTTTGGATGCCGCAAACTTCAAAAAAGACAATGCTCCGGGAACGGTATCGGCTTTGGCCAAACTGGTCCATTCTGTCCAGTCTGCGGGCACATAACTGAGTCCTTTTTTAATTTCGTGGCCCTGAAAAGCAGAATTATCCAACACAGTTTCATCAATATCAACAATTATACAGTTGTTTTTTTTGCTGGTATCAGCCCATAATGCCTCTTTTAATGATAGCCTGGCAAAATTATACGCCTGAAAGCACAAGGCTCGATACTCGCCCGAGGTTTGTTGCCATAACACGGCATTTGTATAATCTCTTGCCGGATTTTGGGCTTTCGTAAAAAAGGGGAAAGCAGATAAGATGATAAAGATGTATTTTTTCATGCATAAATATTATATGCAAAGATATTAAAAGACAATAAGAACCGACTTGATAAAAAACTTTATAAACGATCATGTTTACATTTTGAATTCTGCTGTAAGAATAAATACATTCGAGTAAAAAACAAAATACATCTCAATAATAATAACCGGAATAAATTTCTCAATTAAGTTTTTAGTTATTGTTTTTTCTTTACTTTTGACCACACACAAATAAAACCTTTGATTATGAAATTTAAACACCTGATAGGGATAGCTATTGCCCTATTTTTCTTTGCAGCATGCAAAAAAAACAATCCGGTTATTGAACCACCGGTTATCCAAAAAGAAGATCCTTTAGAATATGCGCACGACAGCGTATCGTACAGTATTGATGGAAAAACCTACAGCACAGCCAAATATTCAAGTATTTCGGGAGCAGGGAATTATCAGCCAAACTCGAAGGTTGATTCTATTGTTAAAAATGCCTATTATATTTCTGGGAATAAAGACTCTGTTTTATACTCAAAAAGGTTCGCAATTTATAACGATGACAGGATCGTTAATGTCACATTCATAAAAACATACAGCAAAAATGTAATGAGGCAGATACTTATATTGGTTCCGAACGACGTATACGATCTGTTTAAGGTTGGTAGCCGTAATTATGCTTTGGATTTTGGGCGAGACAACAAACAGGATGGAATAGCCATAAGCATTTCTGATAAAGACACTTACAAAACCTTTGGGTCAGATTCTTTTAGAAATCCTCCTACTTTAAGCCCAGATGCTCAGAAGGAGTCAAAATTTGAAGTAATCAGTTTCAGAAAGTTAAAATCCGGAACTTACGTTTTGGAAGCAAAGTTTAACGCAATGCTTTACAACGAAATGAATGCGAGCAAAAAGCTGGAAAATGGGTATTTGAGATTGGTTATACATAATTATGATTTAATCTTATAATAACTTAAATGCCTGCTGCAATTTATTATTAACACTTGCATTCCTTTTAAACTAAATATCAAGCAGCATTGTATCCGTTTTTCTATATAAAGGACTTGCTTTTCCCATTGTTAAGCCTGGGAAGTACAATTGCTATATACGCTTGTGGCTTAAAAATAACTAATATTAAATACACACAAATAATCCTTTTACTATGAAATCTAAACACTTGATAGGGATAGCTATTGCCCTACTTTTCTTTGTTGCCTGCAAGAAACAATCTAACTCAGAAATTATCAGAACAATTAGCACAACCGATTTTAACATCAATAAAAAATCATTGTATTTAACACAATCAATAGAACTTAATGCAAAAGATGCAACTGCAGGGAGCAATTATATTTGGGACTACGGTGATGGAACTATTGAAACCAAAGGCAATAAAACTGCACATCAATATAAGACTTCTGGTATTTTTGAAGTGACTTTGACCGTTTACAATAAGTCTAGTAAGATTAAAGTAAGGGTAATGCCCGGAGATATAAGTTACCAAATCAAAAACAACAGTACTTTCGACCTGGATTTAAACTCTTATGTAAATCTACCTGTTAATACAGTAAGATCAGTATTAAAGCCAAATGGGCTCTCTGATACTATTTATGTTAAATTACAGGTTACAGGTAATTTATTGCAGCTTACAAATATTAGTGGCATTGCGAAAGGAAAAGCTTTTCGTTTTGATGATATGTTTTGGCAAAAAGATTCTATGCATAACATCCTCTCCGTTGATAACAACACTAAAATTCAACTTGGTGCACATGGCGAACTGGGGATTAGTTCTACACTTGAAAATTTATAACATTACATATATAACGTTTAACTTCTTGAAAAGTTTATATTTAAGTATAAGCTTTTGTACAACTTAGAGGGAGGATATTTTCACCTCGTCACCTTAAATCGAGGGAACAAGTATTTTCGCATCCTTCCTACAATCCAAAGCATAATAGTTTTTAGATCAGACTTTACAAGTACTAAAAAAAAGCCCATTTCAATAAAGAAATGGGCTTTATATTTTTTTGGACTCAGGACTAAAAACGCCCAACTCCACACTAAATGTTATCCGTTCAATGCTGCTGCACCACTTACAATCTCAGTTAACTCAGTTGTAATTGCGGCCTGGCGTGCCTGGTTGTATGAAAGTTTTAAAGCTTTCAACAATTCTCCTGCATTTTCAGTTGCTTTATCCATTGATGTCATACGTGCGCCATGTTCAGAAGCGTGAGAATCTAAAACAGCTTTATACAATTGGATTTTGATTGATTTAGGAATCAATTGCTCAACAATTTCTTCTTGAGATGGCTCCAAAATATAATCAACGTTAGCTGCTTTTTTATCTGCTTTTAAATCAGCTGGTGCTTCTTCCGCTTTTGGCAAAGGCAATAACTGTTCAGTAGTAATAAATTGTACAGCGGCGTTTCTAAAACGGTTATAAACTACTTCAACTTTATCAAAGTCGCCTTTAATAAAACCAGCCATAATCGCGTCTGTAATTTTGGTTACGTTTTCGAAAGTTAAAGCTGAGTACACTTCATTATTGTTTCCAATAACGTTGTATTTGCGTTTTTCGTAAAAATCTTGAGTTTTCTTACCGATTGAAATAATGCTCACATTACCGTTTTTCAACTGTTCGCTATATTTCTCAGCAATTAAATTGTTGGCCGCTTTAATTACGTTCATGTTAAAGGCACCAGCCAAACCACGGTTTGATGATACAGTAACAATTAAAACCTTATTGGGCTCACGCTCTTGGATAAAAGGTGATGAAGACCCTTCTAAACTTGCAGATAGATTACCTAAAATCTCTTTCAGTTTAGTTGCATAAGGACGTAAAGCGATAATTGCATTGGTAGCACGTTTCAACTTAGCTGCCGAAACCATTTTCATAGCTTTCGTAATCTGCTGCGTTGATTGTACAGATGCAATCCGGTTTCTTACTTCTTTTAAATTAGCCATTCTTTATTTAGATGTGAGATGTGAGATGTAAGATGTAAGACGTTTCCGGCCTAATCTCAAATCTCAAATCTCATGTCTCAAATCTTATTAATATTTACTTGAAATCTCTTTTGCTACGGTATCTAAAACACCAGTAATGCTATCATCAAATTTACCAGCTTTTAATGCTGCCAAAGTTTCTGGGTGACGTAATTCCAATTGAGTTAAGAATTCAGTTTCAAATTCTTTCACTTTGTTAACCGGAACACTACGCATTAAGTTTTTGGTACCAGCATAAACAATAGCAACTTGTTTCTCAACAGTAAACGGAGAGAATTGTGCTTGTTTCAACATTTCTACGTTACGTGCACCTTTATCTAATACCGATTTAGTTGCAGCATCTAAGTCTGATCCGAATTTAGAGAAAGCCTCTAACTCGCGGTATTGAGCCTGATCCAACTTTAAAGTACCTGCTACTTTTTTCATCGATTTGATCTGAGCATTACCACCTACACGTGATACCGAGATACCTACGTTGATTGCCGGACGGATACCAGAGTTGAACAAGTTCGACTCTAAGAAAATCTGACCATCAGTAATCGAAATTACGTTGGTTGGAATATATGCTGAAACGTCACCTGCCTGAGTTTCGATAATCGGTAAAGCTGTTAATGAACCACCACCTTTAACGATATGTTTAATCGATTCTGGTAAATCGTTCATTGCTTTTGCGATATCATCGTTAGCATTGATTTTTGCAGCTCTTTCTAACAAACGACTGTGCAAGTAGAATACGTCACCTGGATAAGCCTCACGGCCCGGTGGACGACGAAGTAATAAAGATACCTCACGGTAAGCTACAGCTTGTTTAGATAAATCATCATAAACAATTAATGCTGGTCTACCTGTATCGCGGAAAAACTCACCAATTGCAGCACCTGCAAACGGAGCATAAAACTGCATTGGAGCAGGATCTGCAGCCGAAGCGGCAACAACAACTGTATATGGTAAAGCACCATTTTCTTCCAGTGTACGTACAATGTTGGCTACAGTAGAGTTTTTCTGACCGATAGCTACATAAATACAGAACACAGGCTGGCCTGCTTCATAAAATTCTTTTTGATTGATAATGGTATCGATACAAACAGCAGTTTTACCAATCTGACGATCACCAATAACCAACTCACGTTGGCCACGACCGATTGGAATCATTGCATCAATTGCTTTAATACCTGTTTGTAATGGCTCATTTACCGGCTGACGATAAATTACACCTGGTGCTTTACGCTCTAAAGGCATTTCGTAAGTTTCACCTAAAATTGGACCTTTACCATCTAAAGGCTCACCTAAAGTGTTCACTACGCGGCCAAGCATACCTTCACCAACTTTAATAGAGGCAATTTTTTTGGTACGTTTAATCGTATCACCTTCTTTGATCTCGTCTGAAGCACCCAAAAGTACCACACCAACGTTATCTTCTTCAAGGTTTAATACAATACCTTGTAGGCCGTTTGCAAATTCAACTAATTCTCCCGATTGAACTTTAGTTAAACCGTAAACACGGGCAATACCGTCGCCCACTTGCAGCACGGTACCAACTTCTTCCAGTTCGGTTTCTGATTTGAAGCCCGCCAATTGCTGTCTGATAATTGCCGATACTTCGTCTGGTCTTACCTCTACCATAATTTTACTTTATATCTTTTTGTAAATGTTTAGTGCTTAGCGCATGGCGCTTGGCTTTTATTTGCCATCCGCTTATCGCAATGTTTTTATTCGCCGTTTAGCGCATGGCGTTTTCCGCTATACGCTTCCCGCCTGGCGCTTATTGCGCAAATTCCTTTTTTAATTTACTTAAACCGCTGGCAATACTGGCATCAAATTGCTTATCACCAACTTTTAATATAAATCCACCAATCAGTTTTTCGTTAATTTTTTCATTAATAATTACCTTATTGGCATTTAATTCTCTTTTTACAATTTCTACAATCTGCTCTTTAGCTACAGGGCTTAACGCACTTGCTGTAGTTACATCAGCAGTAACAATACCTTTAATTAAATTATATTGCTGTACGAACTGTTTAGCAGTAGCAAATAAAATTGCCGAACGGCCTTTGCTTACTACAATCTTAAAAAACGAGATGGTTAGTTTACTTACTTTATCAGCAAAAATACCGTCTAAAATACCAGTTTTCTTATCTAAAGGTACAATCGGGTTTTTTAATATCGCTTCTAGTTCAGGGGTTTCATCAACCACTTTCTCAAACAAAACCATATCACTATAAGAAGCTTCTAAAGCGTTGTTTTCAACGGCTAAGTCTATTAATGATTTGGCGTATCTGCTTGCAACTTTAATTTCTGACATATTCTTAGGTGTGAGACCGGAGATGTGAGATGTGAGACTTTGGCGTTACCACCCCTCTCATATCTAATATCTCAAATCTAGTATCTCAAATTCTAGTTTAATTCAACGTCTTTTAACAAGTTTGCTACTAAAGCTTCCTGCTTGGTTTTATCATCTAACTGAGTACGTAAAACTCGTTCTGCAATTTCTAATGATAAAGTAGAAACCTGGTCTTTAACTTCTGCTAAAGCTGCTTTCTTTTGGTTTTCAATTTCGATTTTAGCTTTCTCAATCAATTTAGTACCTTCTACCTGAGCTTGTTTTTTAGCTTCGTTTAAGATACCATCTTTTAAGGTTTTAGCTTCCTTTAAAATCTCATCACGTTCAGCACGTGCCTGTTGCATTAAATCTTGATTTTGGCTGGTTAAACGGGCCATTTCTTGTTTAGCCAATTCAGCTTTGTTAAGGGCCTCATCAATGCTTTGCTCACGTTCGTGAATAGCACCTAAAATAGGTTTCCAGGCAAATTTTCTAAGTAATATCAATAAACACAGAAACGATATTCCAGTCCAAAAAACTAATCCTATGCTTGGGGTTACTAAATCCATCTTATCTAATTTTTTAAATCTTAATCTTATTAATAAGGCGGGGTAAATAACCAATCGTTAAATACCCTGCCTAAATTTTTCAGTTTGAATTATTTAAGGCTGTTACCTAATAATGCAACTACCACACCGAATAAAGCAACACCCTCAATAAGGGCAGCTGCGATAATCATTGCAGTCTGAATTTTTGATGCAGCTTCTGGTTGACGAGCAATACCTTCCATTGCTTTACCACCTACTTGACCGATACCGATACCTGCACCGATTACTGCTAAACCGGCACCAATTGCCGCGATTGAACCTACCATAACTAATTTAATTTATATTAATTGTAAAAAATAGTTTTCTATTAATGATGTTCTTCAACTGCCATTCCAATAAATAAGGCAGTTAATAATGTAAAAATAAAGGCCTGTAAAAATGCTACAAGCAGTTCTAATATATCCATAAAAATTACGAATGCTACTGAAACCGGAGCAATCGCTAATGTTTCGAAAATAAAGATTAAGGATATTAAACTTAATACAATAATGTGACCCGCAGTAATGTTTGCAAACAAACGAACCATTAGAGCGAAAGGCTTAGAGATAATACCAACAACCTCTACTACAACCATTAATGGCCACAACCAAAATGGAACATCTGGTAAAAAAATGTGCTTCCAGTAATATTTATTTCCATTTAAGTTTACAATAAGCAAAGTACCTAAAGCCATCACAAATGTAAGTGCAATGTTACCGGTAACGTTAGCACCTCCAGGAAAAATTGGAACTAAGCCCAACAAGTTGTTAAATAAAATAAAGAAAAATATCGTTAACAAGTAAGGCATAAACTTAGCGTATTTATGACCAATATTTGGCTTAGCAATATCATCCCTTACGAAAACAATAACTGGCTCAATGAAAGATTGCAAACCTTTAGGTGCTTTACCAATACGTTTTTTATAAGCTCCAGCTACAGATATAAATACAATCAGAATCAGGAAAATAGCTACAAACATTGCAGCAACGTTTTTTGTAATAGAGAAATCTAAAACAGATTTACTTGCTTCCTCATCAATTTTACCATCAGCTCCAACTACTTTGATGTGATCCTCTTCTAAACGATAGTTGTTATATTTACCGTTATAATCATGCTCTCCATGATGAAAGTTAGCTGAAGAAAAAACTTCTAAACCACTCGGAGTATACAAAATTACAGGAAGAGGCATCGAAGTATCGCCCCAAAAGTGCCAAATATGAGAATCGGCAATGTGTTCCATGATTACCTCTGTAGGCTCGAATTTCTTTTCTTCATGACCAGCAGCACCATGTTCGCCTGCAGCTGCTTGCGCAGATTCAGCTACAACACTATCAACAGGAACAACAGCGCTATCAACCTGAGCGAAAGTATCAATTTTGATAGATAAAAACGCGATTAAAAGCGTAAAAACAATAGTTAGCCTTTTAACTTTAGACACAAAAACTCGGTTACAATCCATTTATTGGCAGTTTTTTACTTTAAATTTTGGTGGCGCAAGTTACGTAACAAACAGTAAATTTCAAAGGCCGTAAACAATAAATATAAAGAAAAAAAATTAAGCAGAAATACAAGCCCAATTCCCTTTGCTTTTATACTGTAAATCAATACAAAAGCCATACAAAAAATCATCTTCACTGCAATTGATCCCATAATAGCCATTACACCTACTTCAGGGTCGCGTTTTACACCAACATCAACCAACAAGTATGCGATGTAAGTAATCCCGGCTAAAAAGCCAAACATCACCCAAAAATTGTTAACTAAAAGTGGTTGATCGGGAAATAATAAAGGTAAAACAGCAACAATGCCTATTAATAGGCCTACAAAAATGAAATAGATACTTGTAAATTTGGCTAGAGTCAATGTATAAATTCTTAGCAGATAAAAACTTTTGCAAAGATAAGGTTTTTAGGATCAAGTAACTAGTATGAAAGAAAATATTGTTTTGAGTGGTTAATTGTATGAATGAGCTTAGTGGTTAACCATGTGAATTCATTAACCGAAACACAAGTTCCAACTTCAAAATTTAGGCAGGTTGCTGATCGCAAACTGAAGATTGCCAACTACAAACTGAAGATTGAGAACTAAAAACTAATCTTTAGTAACCTGCCTAATGGCCTGATACAAGGCAATCCCCACGCCTGCTAAAGCAAATGCGGCTGTAATTAAATTGGTTTTACTGTTTCTGTGTTCATCAATTTTATAACCAATAAAAGTAAGCAGGCCAATTGTGGCGAACATTTGGAAGCCAATAGCAGAATATTTTGCCGCTGCACTCACCTTTTTCTTTGTATCTTCTTCTTTAGGATTTTCCATTTTTTAATGCAATAATTAAATTAACTTTGAATAATTAAAATTTGGTGCCAAATAAAATATTTTTCTATATAAATTGTTTATTGTATATCCACCTAAGAGATTGATCATACTTGAAAAATTACGCTAGCAAAAACTTAAATTTCTTCTTCATCTTTTTAAGTGTCCTCCTGATTTATGGTTGCGTCGCAAATAAAGATACTGCTGTAGACCGCAGGTTTCAAAACTTAACGGCAAGGTATAATTATATCTATAATTCCAATGTATTGCTTACTGAGTATAACGAAAGTTTATTACAAAGTTATGCAGATAATTATGAAAAAACATTACCTGTTTATCTTGATCCTGAGCCGCAGATTAACCTTGTACTAACACCAGGAGTAGCCAATAAACAACTGGATGAAGTAATTACCAAAGGGCAAACCATAATAAACGATAAAAGTTTTAGCAACTATATTGATGATGCCTACATGCTTTTGGGTAAGGCAAACTACCTAAAAGGGAATTATTTTATCGCATCAGAATATTTCGACTATACAGCAAAAACATACAGCAGCGATTTAAAAACTTTCATCATGGCCATGAACTGGAAAGCGCGCAGCCAAATGCAGTTAAACAACATGGTTCTGGCTGATAAAATTCTTGATACCATGCTGCGTGCCTCAGATGAATTGAAAAAAGACCTGGCTGAGCCATTGGCAACTGCTGCTCAGATGCGCATTTATCAAAAAAGAAATAAAGAGGCGATTCTTTTTCTTGAATCTGCAATAGCACTTCCGGCAGATAAGCAATTAAGGATTCGCTGGCGTTTTATTCTTGCACAATTGCAGGAAAAAGAGAAAAACCTTCAGGATGCTTATGCAAATTTTACCAAGGTTGAGAAAAGCAATACCCCTTTCGAAATGTATTTCCATGCCAATCTGAACAGGATTAAACTTAAGGCATTGTTAAGCGGCGTAAAATTAAATAAGGAAGAGCAATTGCTTGCTTTGTTAAAAGATGATAAAAACATCGACTATACGGATCAGATTTATTACCAGGTGGGAGAATTATTTTCTGCTGAAGGCAATTTTGTAAAGGCCGAAGAAAATTACCATAAATCAGTTTTAAAAAGTACGAGGAATCAAAACCAAAAAGCATTATCTTATTTAAGAATCGCTGATTTAAACTTTAAGGAATTTAACAATTATATCAAAGCGAAGCTTTATTACGACAGTACAGTAATGATTTTGCCCAAAAACTTCCCTGATTATGAAAATATTGTTAAAAAAGCCGATAATCTTAAATATTTAACCGACAGGTACACTATCATTGCAAAGGAAGATACAGCCCAGGCCATTGCTAAACTACCGGCAAACGAAAGAGAGGCTAAGGTTAAGGCATATTTAACCCCAAAAGTTGAAGTAAGCAATACTGGTGGAGTAATCAGCAACCAATATCTAAATGATCCCAATTTCCCCAATCAAACGCTAAATGCGTCAAACAATACTACCGGAAATACTTTTTACTTTAATAATAATGCTGCAATAAGTAACGGTTTTGGTGATTTTAAAAAGCGTTGGGGCAACAGGCAACTGGAAGACAACTGGCGGCAGAGCAACAGATCTTCGGCACAGGAAACCAACCAGGTTTTAGCTGGTGGTAATGTAGCCACTGGAATAACGCCGGCAAATGGTGAGCTAAATCAGGCTGCTGCAGATCAAACCTCCATAGAAAAACAGTTTTTGGATGGTCTTCCAACAACCCCTGCCCTACTGGCCACATCTGATCAAAAAATTATAGATGCATATTTTGAAATCGCCAGTTTTTACCAACAGGAACTAAATGATAAACCGGAAGCAAATAAAATCTACCTGGAACTGATAAAAAGGTATCCTGAAAATAATCATCTTGTTGCCATTTACTATAGTTTGCATTTAAACTATAAAGGTATTGATGAAGTAAAATCAGATCAGTATAAACAATTGGTGCTTACAAAATTCCCCGAATCTAATTTTGCAAAAAACATCCTTGATCCATCCTATTCGGCCAAACAAACCGAAATGGAGAATATTGCCATTAATAATTACAACGTAGCTTTTGATGCCTATGCCAAAAAAGATTATCCAAACGTGGTAAAACAGGCCGATGATAATATTGCTGCATTCCCTAACAATGATTTAGCTCCTCAATACGCTTATTTAAAGGCTATTGCCGTTGGGCGTACATCCAAAGTAGATGCCTTACTTACAGAATTTAACCTGATTACCACGCTTTATCCCAACGATAAGATTATTACACCTTTAGTTCGCGATCATTTAAAATACATTGAGGCAAACCTCGATGAATTTAAACAAAGGCCACTTGCGCTTGTTGATTTTGATGCAAACGCACCACGTTTTGTTAGTCAGGCCACACCGATTGCCGTTCCGGTAAAACCATTGGTAACGGATAATGCCATAGTGAAAACTGCCGAACCAGTTACAGTCGCTAAACCTGTTGAGGTTAAACCAACTGATACAAATAAGCCGGCAAGCATTTTCAGCGAGGCAAAATCAGAAGAATATTATTATGTAATTGATGTAGCCGATGCCACTTTAACCTTAAGTTCATCGCGTTTTGGAATAGGACAATTTAACCGTGGTAATTACCCTGATAATGATTTGGAACATAAATTGGTAGAGTTGGATAACGATCAGCTGATTTACATAACCAGTTTTATTGATTTGGAGGATGCTAAACTTTACGAATCGAGCATTACAGGACAATTAAAGAACATTATGAAGGTTCCGGCCAATTTATATAAAGGATTTATCATCAGTAAAGAAAACTTTTTAAAGCTAACAGACCGCTCCCGGATTAACGAGTATCTGGAGTTTTTAAAGGACGCTTACAAGTAATTATAGGATACTGAACATTTGCCTAAAAAGCTATTCTATAAAAAATTAATAAATTTGCATCCAAAATCTCCTATTCTGGAGATTAATGGAAAATAACACAACAAAATGAATAAGTCTCTTTCTGCACAAGAAACAAAAAGATATAGTTTAATCATCTGGAAAATACTAATTGGCGGAATTGCGCTATTTGCTATTTTTATTTCTATGATCGGTTTGGGCCTTTTTGGCGCATTACCTTCTTTCAGGGATATCGAACACCCAAAAAGCAATCAGGCTTCCGAAATTATTGCCGAAGATGGCCGTCCATTAGGTACATATTTTGTCCAAAACAGGTCCAATGTTACCTATAAGGATATTTCTGAAAATGTTATTAACGGATTAATTGCGACAGAGGATACCCGTTTTAAAGAACATTCGGGCATTGATTTTAAACGGACTTTTTCGATTATCGGATACAATTTAATCGGCAAAAAACAAGGTGCAAGTACCATTACCCAGCAGTTGGCTAAAAATCTTTTCCCTCGCGAATCAAACCTTAATTTCTTCTCATTGGTATTAACCAAATTCAAAGAGTGGATTGTTGCCGTTAAATTAGAGCGTAATTATACTAAAGAAGAGATCATCACCATGTATTTAAACACGGTTGATTTTGGAAACCAGGCTTATGGCATTAAATCTGCAGCACGTGTTTACTTTAATACCACTCCCGATAAATTAAATTTAACACAGGCTGCAACCCTTGTGGGCATGCAAAAGGGAATCACCATGTATTCGCCAACCCGCCACCCCGAACGTTCAAGAGACCGTAGAAATACGGTAATGGCCTTAATGGTTAAATCGGAACTGCTCACCCAACAAGAATTTGACGAACAAAAGGAAAAACCTTTAAATCTACATTTTAATGCCGCAACCGTTAATGATGGCATTGCCCCTTACTTCCGCTCCGTACTGAAGAATGATATCAAAACTATTTTTCAGGAGCAATCGATTACCAAACCTGATGGCACTCCTTACGATTTAGACCGCGACGGTTTGAAAATTTATACCACATTAAATTATGACATGCAGGTATATGCCGAAGAAGCCCAAAAAGAATACATGAAGGTATTACAGGCACAATTTATAGCCAGTTGGAAAGGAAGAAATCCATTTAAAGATAAAGCCTTGCAGATAGAACAGGGCATTAAACGCTCAGATCGTTATAAATCGTTAAAATTGGAAGGTAAATCTGAGGATGAAATTAAAGATGATTTCAATACCAAAACTGAAATGACCATTTTTACCTGGAAAGGGAATATTGATACCGTAATGAAACCTATCGACTCAGTTAGGTACTATAAAATGCTATTGCGTAATGCCATGATGACGATGGACCCTACAAATGGTCATGTAAAGGCATGGGTGGGCGGCATCAATTACGAACATTTTAAATACGATCAGGTGAAAATGGGAACCAGGCAGGTAGGTTCGACAGCAAAACCTTTTACTTATGCCGTAGCGATCGAAAATGGTTATTCACCTTGTTATACTGTTCCAAATGTTCCGGTAACGATAGAAGGCTATGGAGATCCGTGGACACCAAGAAACTCTGGGAAACCGTTGCCAGGCAATATTACATTACAAAAAGCACTCGCTTATTCACAAAACTTTGTTACAGCATATTTAATGAAACAGGTTGGACCTGTTGCTGTATCTACTTTGGCCACCAAAATGGGGATACCAAATGTACCCGCATTTCCTTCCATCTGTTTAGGTACTTTCGATTCTTCTATTTTTAATATGGTGGGTGCGTATGGTGCATTTGCAAATAAAGGAACTTATACCAAACCGATTTATCTGTTAAGAATAGAGGATAAAAACGGCGTAGTTCTGTTTTCTCAGAAGGAAATACCAAAACCTATTATGAGCGAAGAAGTAGCTTATGTAATGACGAGAATGCTTAAAGGTGTGGTAACCAATGGAACCGGATCGAGATTAAATTATAAATACAAGGTTAATGCACCAATCGGGGCTAAAACAGGTACTACACAAAATAACTCTGATGGATGGTTTATGGCCATTACTCCTCAATTGGTTACCGGTATTTGGACAGGTTGCGAAGACAGGGCCTTTCACTTCATTAGCACCAGCCAAGGAGAGGGAGCGAATACGGCACTACCAATTTTTGCAGGTTTTATAAAAAAAGTTTATGCAAATCCTTCCTTAAAAATCAGTCATGCAGATTTTGAAGCACCCAAATCTGGTGTTTCCATTACCTTCGATTGTAATCAATACCAACAGCAAGAAGAAGGTACTAGCGAACTGGATGAGAAGTTAGGTTTCTAAATACTGTAATATAGCCTAAAATTTTAGGCCAAATTATAGGAGATAAATATTAAATTTGTAGTAGAAAATTGAAATATATGAGAGTTACGTTAGAAATATCAGATTTTGATGAGATGGAAAAACTCCTTTCTTTTTTCCAAACTATGAAATTAGAAAATATAAAAATTATTTCTTCTCAAGAAGCAAAGCCTAATCTACGCAAGGGCAATAAGTCTATTAATCCAAAAGAGCTTTTTGGAATCTGGAAAGAAACGCCAAAAAACATAGAGGATATACGTACTAAAGCATGGAATCGTAAAACATAGTTTATGATTTTATGCGATACCAATATTCTTATACATGCCTTTAATGGAAACATTGCTACCATAGAATCATTAGAAGAAATTGGTTTCGAAAACATTGTTCTATCGTCTATTACAACCATAGAACTCCTGCAAGGAATGGGAAATAAAAGCGAACTGGCACAAATGAAGAAAAAAATTAAATATTACGATATTTTTCATTTTGACAATCAGGTATCTCAAAAATCAATAGAACTTATAGAAAGCTTTAAACTGAGTCATAATCTTCAAATTCCTGATGCCATTATCGGAGCGACAGCAATTGTAAATAGTATTATGTTGTTTACTTACAATAAAAAAGATTTCGATTTCATGCCTAATATTATTCTTTATTAAAAATACCATATTTTTGCTCCTTTAATTTTTCATGAGCAGTTTCGACCATAAAACAGCATTAACCGCAATTCCGCATAAACCCGGCGTATACCAGTATTGGGATGCGGATGGAAAGCTGATGTACATTGGCAAGGCGAAAGATTTGCGCAACCGCGTTGGGTCTTATTTCAATACCGACCGGAATCAGTTTAATGGCAAAACAAGGGTACTGGTATCCAGAATCAGAAAAATTACCTTTACTATAGTTGATACCGAAATAGATGCTTGGCTGCTGGAAAACAGCTTGATTAAAAAGCATCAGCCCAAGTTCAACATCAACTTAAAAGACGATAAAACCTATCCATGGATTATTGTTAAAAATGAGAATTTTCCACGAATTTACTGGACAAGGAAGGTAATTAAAGATGGTTCTACCTATTTTGGCCCCTACGGCTCAATAGGCATGATGCATACCATTTTAGATCTTATTAAAGAAACTTATCCACTGCGTACCTGCAGTTTGCCCCTAACGGAGAAAAATATAGACGAAGGAAAATTTAAAGTTTGTTTAGAATACCAGATCGGCAACTGTAAAGGGCCTTGCCAAAATTATCAGACGGAAACCGACTACGACAAAAATATTGCTGAGATTAAAGAAATCTTAAATGGCAAAATTGGTAATGTAATCCGCGATGTAAAAGGCATTATTAAATCCGCTTCGGAAGACTTGAACTTTGAAATGGCGCATCAATATGCCCGCCGATTACAGGTTTTGGAAAAATATCAAAGTAAATCGACTGTTGTAAACAGTGCCATTACCAATGTTGATGTGGTGAGCATTGCTTCTGATGAACGCTACGCTTTTGTAAACTACCTAAAGGTGATGAATGGTACAATCATCCAAACGCAAACCATAGAAGTTAAAAAACAACTCGATGAAAGCGACGATGAGATTTTAACCCTGGCGATGCTCGAATTCAGAACGAAGTTCAGTAGTACCTCAAAAGAAATTATTGTTCCTTTTGAACCTTCTTTAGAAGATGAAAGTTTAAAATTTACGGTTCCTAAACTGGGGGAAAAGAAAAAGCTTTTAGAACTTTCGCAAAAGAATGTTTTGTTCTTTAAAAAAGAGAAGTTAAATCAGTATGAAAAACTGAATCCAGACCTACGCACGGATCGGATTTTAGCAACCATGCAAAAAGATTTGCGTTTAACACAGCTTCCAAAACACATTGAATGTTTTGATAACTCCAATTTCCAGGGAAAATACCCGGTTTCTGCAATAGTAGTTTTTAAGGATGCCAAACCATCAAAAAAAGATTATCGCCATTTTAACGTGAAAACAGTTGAAGGTCCGAATGATTTTGCGACCATGGAAGAAGCCGTTTTCCGCCGTTATAGGAGAATGTTAGACGAAAACCAGACATTACCTCAACTCATCATTATTGATGGCGGTAAAGGACAGCTTTCGTCAGCAATGAAGAGTTTAAAATTATTGGGCATAGAAAACAAAGTAACAGTAATAGGCATTGCAAAACGTTTGGAAGAATTATTTTATCCAGGCGATTCTTATCCACTTTATTTGGATAAAAAATCAGAAACCTTAAAGATAATCCAGCAGCTGCGTGATGAAGCCCACCGCTTCGGAATTACATTTCACCGTAAGAAACGCGACCAGGGAACACTTAAAACCGAACTCGAACAGATTGAAGGCATCGGTAAAACCACAGCTGATAAGCTGTTAACGCAGTTCAAATCTGTTAAAAAGATTAAAGAAGCTACAGAGAAAGAATTGGCTGAGGTATTGAATAAAAAGCAGATGCTCACCCTTAAAGCTTATTTCAATCAGGAATAATTTCTTTAATAAACTTCATCCGCTCATCATATTTTAGAAAGATTTTCCAATACGGTTAAAACGGGATATAAAAAAAGGCTCCGATTTAATCGAAGCCTTTTTAATTAGATTAGTATTCCCACAGACCTTGTTCGTAATCAAGAACAGATTTTTTGATCCTTTCTGATTCGTACAATCTTTCTCTCGGGTTAGTGATAATATCTCTGATTTTATTGTCGCCAGGATTTGATTCTTTAACAATATAGCTGCTAAATAAACGGCGGATAAAGAAATCATCAAAACTTAATGATGAAGCGTCATTATTAGTATTAATTAAACGCTTTTTAGTTAAAATTTCTCTTGCTTCCGGATAATACACCCAAAATACAGGCTGCCATTGTTTAGAAACCTCATTGTATTTTAATGGTGCGATACCTACAATACGAGGCTCGAAAATAGAACGTTTGGTATCAAAAATCCAATCTTCTTTAATTCTGAATTTTAAGAACAATTCTGGATTGAAGTCATTTACTACTGTAGTTACCGTTCCGGTTTTATTGTTCGAAACCTCTGCTGTTCCTAAAGCCGACTTTGCTGCAGAATCTGCAGACATTGGATTAAGAAAAGCATCATCCTCGTTTAACGCACTATCAATTGGTGAATATGCGGTGAGTTCGTCCTTTTTAATGGCTGAAATTAACACATCAATCAATCTAGATTTCGGTGATTTTAAGGCCGAATTAACAGTATCACGTAAATCAATTTCCCTCCAGATCCGTTTTGCATAAAAAACATCCTCTTCCCTAACATCTGCCAAAGGAACCATTTCAGTACTGTCAATATCCTTACGGGCATAAAAGCCATCTTTCGGTGGTACCTTAAGCTTCTTTTTAGCCGTTTTAACAGGAGCTTTCACAGTATCTACTGCGGGTGCAGCAGCTACCGGCGCAGCTTTTTTTGGTGCTAACCTGGTAGGCTTTCTCTGTGCAAAAGCAAATGTGGTTAACAAAACTAAAATAGCAATACTTAGAATCCTTTTCATCTTCTTTTTATTTTACGCTAAACGCTAATGAAGGCAAAATTTTCTGGCGGCCATCTGGCCCAATAGAAACGATATCTTCAAAAAACACCCTTGTACCAGGCGTAATCGAGTTTATGGCTCCCTTAACCGCACCTGCAAAACTGCCACCACTACCAGGAATGGTAACAGCATCAGAACGAGGTTTGATAATTGTTAACTTATAACGTTGTATTTTAAATTTAACATCAAAAGGGAAATCATCCAGATCTGCCTCAATTTCAGTTTCGCTTTTTAATTGTACCGAAGCTACATCCCCTCCAGCGCGGCCACCAACCTTAGCTACAGGAGTTGGAATTCCTTTAACCCTGAATTTTTGTGAGCCCAAGCTAACCGTTTTACCAGCGTTATTTGCGGATACATTAATGGATACTTCCTGACCAACCAGGCTGCCCGGAACGTTAACGTTATAGTTTCCGTTAGCACCAGACATTGAACCTCCTGAAATGGAAGCACGAACGCTTTCTAGTGGGAAACCTGCCGCCGATACTGTAAATGGATTCGGAATACCTGCATAAATTACATTCAGTTTCGTTGAAGAAACAGATGCTGAAGGTTTCGCTACCTGATAAGTTTGAGGCTGGGTTTTGTATTCCTTTACCTGCCCATCAGTTTGACGAACGCGTACAGTACCCACCCAGGTAAACTGTCCAACGCTACCTGTACCGCCAGTGTATGTTCCTTTACCGTCTTTAATAGACAATTTATTCCCATTAACTGTAATATCAGGTGTTGATCTGGAATCGCTGGCTGTTAAAAATACTTCCGCGGTATAAGGCTGCCCTTGAATCACATAAGAAGTAGGTGCTACTGCAACTGCTGCAAACTGATCAAGATTAACCTGTGCCTTATCCATATTTCCGAACAATTTTTTAACAACTTCTGCTTCAGCATTCTTAGTATCTGTTTGCAGTTTAGTTAAAATAGTCATTGCAGCAGTTAATGGCGTACCCTCACCGAAGTAAGTTTCTTGCCAGTTGCCTTTTCTTTTTCTTGCAGGATCTTTGGCTTCAAGAGAGAATGCAACACTTGCTCTATCTTCCTTATCCAATAAAGAGATTAGCTTTTCGCGGGTTGCATTAATTCTTTTCTTTAACTCATCTGCCTTCTTTTGATTGATCATGATATTTTGAGCAATATCCTGATTTGATCTGTTTACTAAGTCTTCAGTTTCCGGATCGATTCCGTCACCAGCCTGAGTAAACTCTTTTTTAATGCTTTCAATATAGTTATTTAAATCATCAGCTGCCTTTTGCGCTTGTTTAGCCCTATCGTAAATAGGCTGGGCGCGTGCTGGCTCTTCTTTTAACTTTGAGTTTTCGAAGGCAGAAAATAATTGATTAATACTTGTATTTACATTGTTTTTAGAGGTATCCAAACTATCGTTGATATTTTTGAATGCATCTAAAATGGTATCTGATACGTTTAAGGCCAACATCGCCAACAATACCAAATACATGATATTGATCATCCGCTGCCTCGTTGTTTCTTTTCCGCCTGCCATGTTTGATGTAGCTTTTCCTTTAAATTAAAAACTAAACAAATTATACACGTGGGCTGTTCATAGCCGATAGCATATTGCCATAAATTGCATTAAGCGATGATAGGTTTTTAGCCAATTTGTTCACCTCTTCTTTAAACTGTTTCGAATCTTCCATCGATTCGTTAAAGTTCTGCATGGTTAAAGATAGGTTTGAATAAAATTTATTCATCGATTTTAAATGCGCACTCGAATCCTGTAATTCTAATTCATATACAGCATTTAAAGCAGATAAATTTTTAGCCAAATTGTTAACCTGGTCATGGTATGCCTGAGAATCTACGTTGCTCTCGCCCATTGCTTTTAAATTAGCTGTTGCCTTTTCAAAAGATGCACTTAAATTGTCGAAACCAGCTGATGCCGTTTTAACTTTTCCAGTAAATTCGTTAGTAGCCGTAGAAGCATCAGCAACGTTAGAAATTGTTGCCACTTTATCACCAAAAGTACGCAAACCTGTACCCAGGCTTTCAATCAGCTCTGGTCCGATTTTAGCGTCAGATAACATTTTGTCTAAAGCTGCTGTGTTCGAAGATCCTACTGCTGCAACCGGTCTTGCTGATGCTGTTGGTAACTCACCTTTAAAATCTGCATTTAATTCTGGGTAAACCCTTTCCCATGCTGGTTCTGGTTCTGGTGGAAAAAATCCGGTTAAAAAGAATAAAAATGCTTCCACTCCTAGACCAAGCCCAATCATGTAGTTACCCACAATTCCACCAATGTGTAGAATTTTAAATAACGCTCCGATAATTACAATACTTGCTCCCCATGAAATCGCTACGTGTAACCAGCCTGGTTGTTTCTTTGCTGCCATAAAATTTTGATGTTTTTCTTTAGTTTTAGTTTATTTTGGTTTAATTTCTTAAGTCGGTACCAGGGTAAGATGAAACACATCTGAAACCAATATATGATCTTTGTGTATCTTGATATTCGTAAGTAGCTACTGCATTTTGTAAGAAATAGCCAGTATCTTTCCAAGATCCACCTTTAACTACCTTACGCTTTTTATATTTGCTATCATTAGCGCCCGCGTCATAAGTAAAGTTAGGATTCAGATCATGTAACAATGGGCTGGCACCTTTATTATATGCGGTTAATGTCCATTCAGAAACATTACCAGCCATATTGTACAAACCGTAATCGTTAGGGAAATAAGATCTTACACCTACAGTATAAATACCACCATCGCTCGAATAATCACCACGGCCTGGTTTAAAATTGGCCTGCAAACAGCCTTTGGTATTTCTAATGTAAGGGCCACCCCATGGGTATTTAGTTTTGGTATTGCCACCTCTTGAAGCATATTCAAATTCTGTTTCAGCAGGCAATCTGTAATCTGATCTTGATCCAACCGGAAGTTTTCTGGCTGTGGCAACACCATCATACAATCTTGTTCTCCAGTGAGAGAATGCTTTTGCCTGCTCCCAGCTTACGCCAACTACAGGATAATCATCATAAGAAGGGTGATTGTAATAACCACGAACCATTGGATCGTTTTGTGAATAAGAATAATCCGTTTTCCAAACCATTGTATCCGGATAAATAGCAACATTATAACGGTCGATATAATCCTGACGCTTAGCATTTGGATTCTTATGGCCAATTGCTGCCTTTTCCATATTGAGTTCGGCGTAAGAATATTCAAACTTGCGAACATCCAGTTCTTTTTTGCCTGGAAGAGCATCTAAACCTGAGTAATACATCCCATCAAGCTGACTAGCCTGAGCAGCAGCAGTACCTCTACCCCTGTTGCGCCAAATATTTGAGCCATTTGGTCCAACTCTTTTCCAATCGATGTATTTTTCTCCACCAACTGCAGCGGCAGCATTACCTCGTGGGGTAATCATAAACTGCTGAGGATTGCCCATCATTACAATAGCAATCGAATCGCGTACCCAATTGGTAAACTGGCGATATTCAGCGTTTGAGATCTCAGTCTGATCCATGAAAAATGCACTGATAGTAGTCATTCTACTTGGCCCGTTCTGAGAAAAGGTAATATCTTCATCAGAACCTCCCAGTGGAGTATGCCCAGGCGGTATATAAACCATTCCTAGTGGGATTCTATCGTTTTTAAATTTTCGGTTATAAGCACCCACTAGCTCACCCTGACCGCCATGGCCACAGCTTGCTAGCATCACAGTTATACCTACAATAGCTAGAAAGTAGATTTTCTTCATATTTTTTACGGTGTGCAAAGCACGATTAGGAGCAATTTTATCAAAAATCACTACAATTATCAACAAAAGCAAATATTTTACATGAAATCATCACTAAAAGGCAATTAAAATTTTGTTAACTAAATTTTAACCACCTCTAATTTTGTTAATAATATGCGTAACTCTCTTATTTACAGCGAAGTTACGCATTTATTATAATGACTAAAAATAATTTATAGAATGTATTATTTATTAGATATTTTGATGTAATTCTCAATAGCCATCGTCATTGATGGCACACCTGGGGTTGGTGCGGCGATATCTACAATAAGATCCATATCCGTACAAGCCTTACTTGTATTCGTTCCAAAAGCTGCAATACGCGTGTTGTTTTGTTTAAAATCAGGGAAATTTTTAAACAAAGACTGGATACTTGACGGGCTGAAAAAAGCAATAACATCATAAAAAACTTCAGCAAGATCAGATAAATCGCTCACAACTGTTTTAAATAAAACAGCAGGAGTAAAATTATATCCGCTCTTTTCAAGAAATTTCATGGTATCTTCCGTAGCCATATCCGAACAAGGATATAAAAATTTCTCGTTCGCATGTTTTTTTAACACTTCAGCTAAATCTGCTGCAGTTTGTTTTCCGAAAAAGATTTTACGCTTTCTGTATTGAATGTATTTTTGCAGGTATAATGCGATGGTTTCGGAAAGACAGAAATATTTTAGCTCTGCAGGTACGTCATAACGCATTTCTTCGCAGATTCTAAAAAAATGATCTGCTGCATTGCGACTGGTGAAAATAACCGCAGTAAAATCGGCTAAATTGATTTTATCTTTCCTAAAGTCTCTTGCTGGCACACCTTCAACGTGAATAAAAGACCTGAAATCAACTTTTAAGTTGTGTTTTTTGGCCAAATCGTAGTAAGGAGATTTTTCTGTTTCAGGTTTTGGTAAAGTAACCAAAATACTTTTTACTTTGCGGATTCTAGAGTCGTTCTTTTCTTGCATTTTCCTTTTTCCTGCTACAGCCCTATCGTTTTTATTAGTATTAGGATAGGACATATTTCGAGGGCGCAAAAATACAAAAATAAATGCATTTTAGAAAACTTATTATTAGAAAGTATAGTTATACCCGCTCTCAGTAGTTGGAAAGCAAAAATTATGCCTAACAACAAGAACGCCAACACGATATACACGGCCCCATATTTAAGCGGCGACAGGGCAAAAGCGACTACCAAAGGGATAAATAATAGCGAAGCATTGAAGTAACTGAGGTACAATATGGAAATATATTCACCCACCGGTTTCTGAACATTGAAGAGGTAACCTAAAAAACGCAAAAGGATAAGTTTCAGCGCATAAAAAACAATAATTGTAATGGAGATGCTGAAAAAAAACTTAAATCCATCCTTTGCCTGGTACATATCATTCCATTGTGCCACAAGGAAAAAAAACATCCCGAAAACAAACCCAAACTGTACAAAAAGCAACAAAAATGGCCACGAGCTAAAAAGATTGTCTTCTTTGTTAATATTGTTTAAAATCCTGTTGCTAAAAAACGATTGTACAATTGCTGAAAGTTGCTTCGAAAATGCATTTTTTAAAATGGCAAAAATGATTAACATGCCAAAAATAAATCCCAATAAACCAACATTTCCTTTCGGAATTTTTGTACCCAGTTGATAGGGGTTTGCTTTTTTCTTTAAATGGTGGTATTTCTTATGCCATGCCCATAAATCGAGTTTTTTAAAAAGATATTCCTTTTCAATGGTATCTATCAGGGCGTTTTTATTAATTAAACTATCAGGCAATACCCAAGTGTGATGAATGAGAGAATCCGTAGAAAATTTTTGCCTGGCGAGTTTTGCAGAATCCGGCCTGTACCGCCTGTACCGATACTGATTTACTATTGCACTATCCGTTTGTACAGGAATTTGCTGGGCTGCTACAAATTCTGCAGACCATAAAAACGCGAACAAAATGAAAAGAAATTTCGGCATGTAGTCAATCAAGCTTAAAGTTGCAAAAGTAGTTGAATAATCATTGTTTACCTAAAGAAAATAAATGGATAATTTTACAACTCTGGCAGAAGTAGGTTATTATGACATTAAAGAAAAACTAACTTCATTATCTTTGCGCCAATGGCTGGTATCTATATCCATATTCCTTTCTGCAAAAAGGCTTGTCACTACTGCGATTTTCACTTTAGCACTTCCTTAAAATATGCTGATGAAATGGTGGGTGCGATCTGTAAAGAAATTAAAATGAAAAAAGACCGGATTTCTGGTCAGGTTGGAAGCATTTATTTTGGTGGGGGAACGCCTTCTATTTTATCTCAAAATGCTTTACAAAAGATTTTTGATGCCATTAACCATACTTTTTCAGTTGATTCTGCTGCCGAAATTACCATCGAAACCAATCCCGATGATTTAACTGCGCAGAAATTAAAAGCGCTTAAACAGCTTCCCGTTAACCGCTTTAGTGTTGGTATTCAATCTTTTTATGATGAAGATTTAATCTGGATGAACAGGGCACACCACGCCCGGGAGGCTGAAGATTGCATTAGAAGAAGTCAGGATGCCGGCTTTGAAAACTTAACACTCGATTTAATTTACGGGTACCCCTTACTCACCGATCAGAAATGGCTGAACAACATTGCAAAAGCAATCGAGCTGGAAGTTCCACACATTTCAGCTTATGCTTTAACCGTTGAGCCGCGAACCGCCTTAGCTCATGCCATTAAAAACAAGAAACAAATACCTGTAAGCGATAACCAAAGTGCGGCACAGTTTGTAATTTTAATGGAAAAACTGGTTGAGGCAGGTTTTGACCATTATGAAATTTCCAATTTCGCCAAGCCGAACCATTATGCAGTACACAATACCAATTATTGGAAAGGTATAAACTATATTGGCATCGGGCCTTCGGCACATGGTTTTGATGGACAGAACAGATACATGAATCCAGCAAATAATGCTTCATTTATAGAAAGTTTGGCCCATAATAAACTCCCGGAAATTGTTGAAACGCTTAGTATTCACGACAGATTTAACGAGTATGTAATGACCTCCCTGAGAACGATGTGGGGAACCGATCTTAAAAAGATAAATGCAGATTTCGGGAAAGATTTTTTGGAAGAAACTACATATAACCTTAAAAATTTCGAGGATAAGGATTGGCTGATCATTGATGGGGATAATATCCGTTTAAGCAAGAATGGAAAATTATTTGCCGATCATATTGCTTCAGAATTGTTTATTATTGAGAATGATTAAGGAAATGGATTAGTTATATTTCAGAAAACCCATAGTTCATCATTCTTTAATTCAATATAAAATATTATGTCAAAAATTGTATGGATTACAGGTGCATCTTCAGGAATTGGCGAAGCATTGGTATATGAATATTTTAAGGCTGGTGATAAACTTATTATTTCAGGCAGAAACCGCGACGAACTTTTTAGGGTGAAGGGCAATTGCCAAAATTCTTTTAATGTACATGTGCTACCCTTCGATTTGAGCGAAACGACTACCCTCGAAAGTAAAGCTGCTGACGCGATACGCATTTTTGGCAAAATAGATCTATTGATCAATAGCGGTGGCGTTAGTCAGAGAAGTTTATCACTCGAAACCAATCTTCAAACGGAACAACAGATTATGGACACCAATTTTTGGGGAACGGTTGTACTCAGTAAATCAGTTCTTCCATCAATGATTGCCAATGGCAGTGGCCAAATTGTGGTTATTAGTAGCTTGGTAGGAAAATTCGGCACCAAATTCCGTTCTACCTACGCTGCTTCGAAACATGCTTTACATGGTTATTTTGATTCGCTCCGTTCGGAAGTTTATGATAAAAACATTGATATAACCATCATATGCCCAGGTTTTATTAAAACCAACGTAACTTATAATGCACTTACCGGAGATGGCAACCCGCTAAACAAAATGGGTGATGCTCACGAAAACGCCATGACGCCCGCTCAATGTGCAAAAGAAATTGTAGACGCTGTTAAAAGCAAAAAAGAAGAGGCTTATATCGGCGGGAAAGAAACCAAAGCGGTTTTATTGAAGCGTTTTTTTCCAAAAATTTTTTCAAAAAAAGTAAGAACTGCTAAAGTGAATTAGCTTATAGATGCCGGTTGGCAATGAGACTGTTCAGCGATTCTTTAACGCTTGCAAATCGGTCAAATTTTCATGATAAGTTAAAAACAACCGGCTGTTAAATAAACTTGGTTTCGCTGAGAACTACAGCAGCACATTTTAAAAATCATAAAACAAAAAAAATAAAACACTAATAATCAAATGATTAAAGAATAATTTTCATTTCTAAAAACCAAGCATCTGTAAGCCGTCGTAAATGGAATCAAATAACAGAAACTTAAAATTAGAAATAATGAAAAATTTAATCTTATCAGTATTTGCCGTAATTACAATGGCATTCACAACCCAAGTTTACGCTCAAAAAAACCCAATGGTGGGTGGAGCAGCAATGTATCCTGCTAAAGATATTGTAGACAATGCAGTAAACTCAAAAGACCACACTACATTAGTTGCAGCAGTTAAAGCAGCAGGTTTAGTAGAAACTTTAAAAAGTAAAGGTCCTTTCACCGTTTTCGCACCAACAAACGCTGCATTCGATAAACTTCCTGCAGGAACTGTTGATAATTTGGTTAAACCAGAAAACAAAGCTACCCTTACAAAAATTTTAACTTACCATGTTGTTGCAGGTAAAATGGATAGCAAAGCCATTGCAAAAGCAATTAAAGCTGGTGGTGGTAAAGCAGAATTAACAACCGTAGAAGGTGGTAAACTTTGGGCTTGGATGGAAGGCAAAAAATTAATGTTAAAAGATGAAAAAGGTGGAATGAGCACTGTAACTATTGCAGATGTTTATCAGAAAAATGGTGTAATTCACGTAGTTGATACCGTATTAATGCCTAAATAATATTTAATATATCCTTTTGATCAACAAAAAACGTTCTGGCAATAGCTGGAACGTTTTTGTTTTAAAAAAACAAACTACATTAAATCCATAGTTATTTATTTATCGTAAATATGGGCATAACAGCAAAATATATCCTTATTAATTGATATTACTCGACCCGTGTGATTTTTTAAATTAACGTTTTTGCTTAACCGTAAAAACGTTTTTTTATGTGTAAATGGTAGTCTGGGTTGTTTTTAATTTATTGTCAGCCATTTTTCAAGTTTTAGCTTTCGTAAAGCCTGTTGTTTTTTAACTATTTAATTTTGCTTCATTAATAGTTATTTAACATGAAATTCAATTTAACATAGAGATACCTTATTTATGCCAACCGGATACTGGCACTGGATGAAATATCTGGACGGATCATTCTCAATTAGTTTAAGAGCCTGGGACAAAAGCTGGGCCGTGAAAGCAAAAAGCTTGTATAACTTAACTTTACAGCGTAAATTTGACGACTTTATGAAAGCCAACTACCGCGAAAAGTACATGCACTGGAAAGAACAACTTGCGGTTAAAAAAGCAAATAAAGCATTAGAAAAAAATTTACCAAAATAATAATTATTGAATGATGAAATGAAGGAACGATTGGATGGGCATATTTTATGATGCTAGTTTAATCATTCTCGCATTCGCAATTTAAATTCAATAACTCAATCATTCAATATATGCATCCTAACATTATAAAAATTCAAGAGAGAATAGAGCCGCTAAGGCAAGAAATCATTAACCATAAAGTTTATTCGGCCATTAGTGAACTGGAAGATCTCAGGATTTTTATGGAACATCACATATTTGCTGTTTGGGATTTTATGTCGCTGCTTAAAGCCTTGCAGATCAACCTCACTTGTACCACCCTTCCGTGGTTTCCGGTAGGTGATCCGGTAACGAGGCAATTAATTAATGAAATTGTAGCAGGCGAAGAATCGGATGTTGACGCAAATGGTGCGATCAAAAGTCACTTTGAGCTTTATTTAGATGCAATGAATCAATGTGGTGCCAATACGAAACCGATCAATAACTTTTTGGAAGGTTTAAAAAATGGAAAAAGTTTCGAGGAAGCTTTCAAAACAGCAGAGGTGCCTGCAAGTGCTCAGGATTTCGTTAATGCCACTTTTGAAACCATTAATAGCGGAAAAACACATTTACAAGCAGCTAGCTTTACATTTGGCCGTGAAGACCTGATTCCAAACATGTTTTTTAGCATGGTAAACGATTTAAACAGTACACAGGCTGATAAAGTATCAATTTTTAAATATTATTTAGAACGTCATATCGAAGTAGATGGCGACCACCATAGCCACCTCGCATTATCGATGACGGAGAAACTGTGCGAAAATGATGAATCTTTTTGGGTTGAAGCAGAAGAAACCACCAAAAAGGCCCTTCAAAAAAGGATCGATCTTTGGGATGCTGCCTATGCCGAAATTGTTAAAAATAAAGTTGTAGCGTAATTATTAAATTGTTAAGTATTTGCTAATTTAGATTACGTGATTTTAGTCACATTTACCTCTGAACATCGATTTTGTAAAATAAAATTTACACATTTGTTGTTCGGCACAAATAACCGATTTTAAGCGCATGAGTTTCATTTTAAAACCTGTTGATATCGTTGAGAGCATCACTCCCGAAGATTTTAAGAAAAATTATCTGAAAACTAAACGTCCGTTAGTAATCAGGGGCCTAACTAAAGATTGGCCTGCCAGAGAAAAATGGACAACCGAATATTTAAAACAAATTGGCGGTGATCTGGAAGTTCCACTTTATGACAACTCTAAAGCAGATCCATCAAAACCAATTAATGCGGCTACCGCACACATGAAATTTGGCGATTACCTCGATCTGATTAAACGTGAACCAACGGAATTAAGAATCTTCTTTTTTAACCTGTTTAAAAAAGTACCAAGTTTAATAAATGACGTAAAAATCCCTAAAGATTTAATGGGTGGTTTTATCGAAAGTATGCCAGCAATGTTTTTTGGTGGTTCTAACTCGGTAACTTTTTTACATTACGATATTGATTTACCGCATATTTTCCATACCCACTTTGGTGGCAGAAAACACATTGTACTTTTTGATAACAAATGGAAAGACAGGTTATATTGCTTGCCAAATGCTACTTATGCTTTGGAAGATTATGATGTGGCCAATCCTGATTTCGAAAAATTTCCTGCGTTAAATGGTGTTGAGGGATATGAAGTTTTCTTAGAACATGGCGATACCTTATTTATGCCTACAGGCATGTGGCATTGGATGAAATATCTTGATGGTTCATTCTCGCTAAGTTTAAGGGCTTGGGATCAATCGATCACACGTAAAGTAGCCAGCGTTTGGAGTTTATTTACCCATGGCGCGATTGACAGTTTAATTAAAATGACTTTTAAAGAAAAGTATGCGAACTGGAGAGAGAAAAAAGCAGTAAAAATTGCAGAAAAGGCTTTGGCTAAAGGCAGACCTTAATGTTATTATAAGCAAAATATAGCGGGGCATCGGGTTACGGTAGCCCCGTTTTTTTTTACATATTCTATTTTAACACAAAATAAAATCAGACATCTATAAATGGATCCCGAAATACTCACCGAGAAAGAAAAAATGTTGGCCGGTAAAGCTTACCAGGCTGGTGGAGCAGAATTATCAAAAGAGCGGTTAAAAGCACGCGAAATTGTTTATGAATTTAACAATCTTGCTCCAAAGTTTATTAAACAACGCAAGGAGTTATTAAAACGACTTTTCGGAAAAACAGAACGCATGTTTTATGTTGAGCCACCCTTTAGATGCGACTATGGTTATAACATTGAAATCGGCGACAATTTTTACGCCAATTTTAACCTTGTTATTTTAGATTGCGCTAAGGTTAGTATTGGGAATAGTGTTTTTATTGCGCCAAATGTTGCTATATACACGGCCGGGCACCCTATCCACGCACATTTAAGAGATCAGGAATATGAGTGGGCGCAGGAAGTAACCATTGGCAACAGCGTTTGGATTGGTGGGAATGTTGTGATTAATCCTGGTGTTACAATCGGATCAAATGTGGTTATCGGATCTGGCAGTATTGTTACCAGGGATATTCCGGATAATGTTTTCGCTGCCGGCAACCCATGCAGAGTGATCCGCCAGTTGACAGATGCAGACAAAGATTACTATTATAAAGATTTTAAGTTGGAAGAATAATCTTTATGCAACTTTAACTTTCTTTATATCGTCTTGAAAGAAAACTTATATGATGAAAACAGCTATAACATTTTTCTGTACAATTTTTGTTTCATTGCCTGTATTCGCACAAAGTATTTCCAAAGCAGATGCTATTGAAGATATCAATTTTCTTGATAAAACGATAAGAGCAGTACACTATAATCCATTCTTATTTTCTTCAACCTCTAAATACCTGAAGAAAGTAAATCAATTAAAAAGTTCCATTCCAGATTCTATTGATACCAAACTTTTTACTTTGAAACTTACAGAAATGACAGCTGTTATCGGTGATGCCCACACTGCACCAACGATTATACAATCTATTTTTAAATCAGATTTCCGTAAGCCTATTTTTTTGCCAATAACATTTATTGCCGACAAAAAAAACAAAGTTTATGCAGATGGAAAATCAAAGTCTGATATTATTCCGGCTGGAGCGGAAATTCTTTCAATTAATGGAACATCAGTACAAAAATTTTATCAGGAATGTGCATTAAGAAGTGGCGGGCTCCAATCCTACAGCAACGAAATCGCGATCAAAATGATGGGCTATAACTTATATCTTTCTGATATTAAAGCACCATTTAAAATAGTATATATCTACAAAAACAAAAAACAGATTAAAACCCTTTCAGAAGGAACAATTTTAAGAAATATAATTGCTGATGTATTTCCAAATTTGGTGAATAATCCATATTCATTCAGAATATTAAAGAATAAGATTGGTTATTTAGAATTAAATACTCTTGAAGGAGATTACCATCCATACTTAAAGTTTTTTGATTCATGTTTTACCATTATAAAGGAAAAGCACCTCAAAACCATTGCAATCGACATCAGAAAAAACACCGGGGGCAACTCTATTAATGCAGATTTACTTTTAGGCTATTTCAACTCAAAAAAATATACGCTAACAAGCGGAAAATACTGGAAAATAAGTCGGTTGTATAAAAACGAATTAATTAAACATGGAGATAGCAGTAATATTTACCTAAAACAGGATGACGATAGCATTTGGCAAACCGAAACATGTGCGCCATATGATCCAAAATATATTAGTGAAGAAGCATTTTTCAAAGGTAAAGTTTACGTTATTACCGGACCGATGACATTTTCGAGCGCAAATATGCTGGCAGACGGTATAAAGAGATTTAATCTCGCAACACTAATTGGCGAACCTACTGGAGAAAATACAAACGACTTTGGTGAAGGCTATCGCTTTCTGCTTCCCAAGAGCAAAATTAGCATGAGTGTATCCACAAGTTTTGATATGGGGGCAGATTGCAACGAGAAAACAAAACATCCTGTCAATCCAGACAAGTCTATCTACACGAGCTACATAGATAAAATTAAAGGTACCGATCCTGTACTTTTATATATATTAAAGGAAGCGGAATAACTAACTACTATGATCAACAATTACTTTCCATTCTCCTTTAATTTTTTTGATCAAGAGTGTAAAATATCCTTTTAACTCGTCTTTTTCTCTTTTAACATTCCAACTCCCCAACACAAAGGCCAGGTCGGGTTTTAAAAAATCTACTTTTTTTATCCCGAACACTAAAAAGCCCATGGCAGATTTATCCGGATAACCTTTTTTATAATTATCCAAAGTTTTTTGCCAACCATATGTTGGTCCGCTTTTACCCACAAAAAGTAAACTATCCGATTTTTCGTATCCTTGCATAAAAGCTTCCACATCACCTTTATTCCAATCTGTACGTTGTTTTTCGAGCAGGTTGAGAATTGCTTGTTTTTCTTTTGCATTTTGGGCAAACACGCTGAATGACATTAAAAGCAGGGCAATTACGAGTAGTTTTTTCATGATGGTTTAAAATATGGTAAAAAATAAAGATATGAAACAAATTATTTTGTTCCATGCGTAAAAATTCTTTATTTACGTATCTATAAATCTTCTATGCAAAATAAAGTAATTACAATTGGCGAAATACTTTGGGATGTTTTCCCGGAGGGAAAAAAAGCTGGCGGCTCAAGCATGAACGTAGCACTCAACTTACACAAACAAAGTATAGAAAGTAGTTTTATCAGTGCTATTGGAAACGACGAAAATGGTAGAGAACTATTTAATTTTTTAGCCAACAACCATTTTGCAACCGATTTAATCCAGGTAAATGCAGAACTGCCAACCAGTACGGTTGTGGTACAGCTGGATGAAAACCATCAGGCTACCTATACCATTAAACAGCCGGTGGCCTGGGATGATATTAAATTAACAGATGAAAATATTGCAGCAGTTAAAGCGGCGGATGCTTTGGTATATTGCAGCTTAACCTGTAGGGAAGAAAAATCAAGAAAAACCATTCTTGCACTTTTAGATGATGCAAAAATTAAAATATTCGATATTAACCTTCGGGCGCCCTTTTATACTAAAGATTTAATAGCAGAACTTTTAGCAAAAGCTGATATATTAAAAATAAACGAGGATGAAATTTTATGGGTTAAAGAATCATTCGGTTTAACTGGCAATACCGACGAACAGCTTTTAAAACAACTTTCTACTCAATTTAATATCGAAACCATTTGCCTTACACTTGGTGATAAAGGTGCTTGTGTATTAAAAGATGGCAAATTGTTTAAACACAAGGGCTATAAAGTACAGGTGGCCGATACGGTTGGTGCCGGTGATGCTTTTTTAGCCACGTTTATAGCCTGTTATTTGCAAGGCTACCCAATGGAAACCACTTTAGATAATGCCTGCAAAGTTGGCGCTTTTGTAGCCTCACAAGCTGGTGCCAACCCTGATTATAACAAAAAGATCTACCATATGGCGCTTGGGTAAGCTTTTGCCTTTTTGCCACGGATGCACGGATTAACACGGAAAGTTTAACCTAATAGGTAGGAGTTAAAACGGTGGGGTTTGCGTTAGGGATTGGAAGGGTTCGGTACCGATCCTTAATCGGTACCGGAGCGAAGCGCAGCCCTGAAAAGCCCGACCCTTGCGCAGCTTGGGAAACGCCCGGATCAGTTTGACAGCTTTTAGTTGACAGTTTATAGTTTCAATTTAACCATTCTTTGGTCTTTCAGCTTTTACCTTTCTGCTTGGCACCAAATATGACACCGCGCTTAAATTAATGCAAATCGAAACTTTTATCTTCGATAAATCGTTAATACAAGCACATGAGAGGTTTTCGTTTTTCTGATTATAAGCCTGGCGATACGCCAAAGGGTGGGTTTGATGAGTTGCTTAAATTATTTAGCGAATTGCTAAATTATACAGCTGGAGATGCAGCAGAGGCTTTAAGCTGGCTGAACGAACTCGACAAACAATATAAATTAACCAATAATGATTACGGAATCGGTAATTTTATTGACGACCTGAAAGATAAGGGCTACCTTACGGAAGACAATCAATCGGGAGAATTTAAAATTACCGCTAAAACGGAACAGACGATCCGTAAATCGGCATTGGATGAAATTTTCGGGAAACTGAAAAAATCTGGCCGCGGGAACCACAACAGCAACCAATCGGGCATTGGTGAAGAAAAAAATGCCGACAGGCGGGAGTATAGTTTTGGTGATAGTTTAGACCAGATTGATATGACTGCTTCGATTCAAAATGCACAAATTAACCATGGCATTGGTGATTTTACATTAACCGACCGAGATTTGGAAGTGGAGGAAAAAGATTTTAAAACCTTAACCTCTACTGTGCTGATGATTGATATTTCGCACTCGATGATTTTGTACGGTGAAGATCGGATTACACCTGCAAAAAAAGTAGCAATGGCTTTAGCTGAGCTGATTAAAACGAAATATCCTAAGGATACACTGGATATTGTGGTATTTGGAAATGATGCCTGGCCGATCAGCGTTAAAGACTTGCCTTATTTACAGGTTGGCCCTTACCACACCAATACTTATGCTGGGCTGGAATTGGCTGCCGATTTATTGCGCCGCCGTAAAACGCATAACAAACAGATTTTCATGATAACAGACGGTAAACCAACCTGTTTGAAAGAAAATGGCAAATATTATAAAAATAGTATGGGGCTTGATAGGAAGGTAATTAACAAAACCTTGAATATGGCGGCACAATGTAAACGGTTAAAAATTCCGATTACTACATTTATGATTGCCAAAGACCCTTACCTGCAACAGTTTGTAAGGCAATTTACCGAAATAAATGGCGGAAGGGCTTTCTACAGCTCATTAAATGGTTTGGGCGAATATATTTTTGAAGATTATATTAAAAACAGACGTAAAACGGTGAAATAGTTGGGAGCCGGCATTCGGAGTATGGCGTAGGTTTATATGAGGTATTAATTAACATGGCAAAACGTACAAATACATATAAGTTAACATTGGAAGAAATATCTTTAGCAAAAGAGGAGGATGCAAAAAATGCCCCTTTAATGCTTGAGTTTGATAACCACGATAATATATTCAACATTATCAATACCATTAAAAACAAAAATATTTTTGAGGATGAAAATCAGAGTATTGAGTTTGCCATTGGTTTAAAAATGTTTACTGAAGTAATTTTAAAAAATAGAGGGCAAGAACTTTTCAAAGAACTACAACCTGCAATTGGTGAGTTTATGAAAAAACTGAAAAGTAAATAACGAATCGTACAGATTATATATATGCAAAACACAACATTAGGCCAGTTAAAGGCAACAAATTATACATCAAGAAGCGTTAAGGAAGAACTTAGAGAAAACCTTATTAAAGTGCTCCGTGATAAAAAAACTGAATTTGAAGGAATTATCGGCTATGATGAAACAGTAATTCCTGAATTGCAAACTGCTATTTTATCGCGCCATAATATTCTGCTTTTGGGTTTACGCGGGCAGGCAAAAACGCGGATTGCCCGTTTAATGGTAAACCTGCTTGATGAGTATGTGCCTTATGTGGCCGGAAGTGAAATTTTCGACGATCCGTTGAACCCGATTTCGTGGTACGCCAAAAATGAAATTGCTATAAAAGGTGATGATACCGAAATTGCATGGTTACACCGCAGCGAAAGGTATACTGAAAAACTAGCCACTCCTGATGTTACCGTTGCAGATTTAATTGGCGATGTTGACCCGATAAAGGCAGCTACGCTTAAATTAACTTACAACGATGAGCGTGTAATTCATTTTGGCTTAATACCACGTGCCCACCGCAGTATATTTGTAATTAATGAACTTCCAGACTTGCAGGCGCGGATCCAGGTGGCATTGTTTAACATGTTACAGGAAAAAGATATCCAGATCCGTGGTTTTAAATTGCGTTTGCCTTTAGATATTCAATTTGTATTTACGGCAAATCCTGAAGATTATACCAATCGTGGTAGCATTGTTACGCCATTAAAAGATAGGATTGAAAGTCAGATTTTAACCCACTATCCTAAAACTGTCGAAATTTCGCGTAAAATTACTTTTCAGGAAGCAAAACTTACGGCCGATCAAAAAGCAAACATTGAAGCTGATGGTTTGGTAAAAGATTTAATTGAGCAGATTGCTTTCGAAGCGCGTAAAAGTGAATATATCGATCAAAAATCTGGTGTTTCGGCCAGGTTAACTATATCTGCGTATGAAAATCTAATCAGCACTGCCGAAAGAAGAATGCTGATTGCTGGCGAAAAAAACACCTTCGTCCGCTTATCTGATTTAGCTGGAATTATTCCTGCAATTACAGGTAAAATTGAGCTGGTTTACGAAGGAGAGCTTGAAGGCCCGGCACATGTGGCAACAACTTTAATTGGTAAAGCGGTAAAAACGCTGTTTGCAAAATATTTTCCCGATCCTGAAAAAGCAAAAAAAACCAAAACAGCCAACCCGTATACTGAAGTAACCGAATGGTTTACAGATGGCAATAATGTAGATGTTACCGATGGTTTAACTAATGCGCAGTATAAAAAAGCGTTAATGCTCGTACCAGGCTTGTACGATATTGTTAAAAAATTCCACCCTAAACTGAGTGAAAATCAAACTTTACTTTTAATGGAATTTGTATTGCACGGTTTGGCCGAATATTCGCAACTGAGCAAAAACTTTTTAAATGGAGGCTTCGGTTTTTCTGATATGTTTGGCAGTTTATTTAATGCCGAATTTGATGAGGAAGAGGATGAAGACGATTTTAGATAACCATATTTGATGGAGTTTAACGGATATCTTTTATCGATAAGGCTTACTCAAGAACGCCTTCCTGATGGATATCCGTTTAACATTCCATGTTTAAAATCTTTTAAAGAACTCTCTTTCCATCCCAATGTTACATTTTTTACAGGTGAAAATGGAATGGGAAAATCTACCTTGATTGAAGCCATTGCCGTTCATCTTGGGTTTAATGCAGAGGGCGGAGGTAAGAATTTCAACTTCAAAACCTCAGAAACGCATTCTGTTCTGCATCATTATCTAACCATAACCAAAAGTTTCAGGAAGCCAAAAGATGGTTATTTTCTGCGCGGAGAAAGTTTTTATAATGTGGCCAGTGAAATAGATAAACTGGATGAGGAACCGGGCGGACCAAAAATTATAGATTCTTATGGTGGCATATCCTTGCACGAGCAATCGCATGGGCAATCATTTTGGTCGCTATTTATGAACCGTTTTGGGGGAAGTGGCGTTTACATACTTGATGAGCCCGAATCTGCACTCTCTGCTACGAAGCAAATTGCGATGCTTTCTAAAATGAATAGCCTGGTAAATAAAAATGCTCAATTTGTTATTGCTACGCATTCTCCAATTTTATTGTCCTACCCGAATGCTACCATATATGAAATGACGGCAAACCAGATTGAGAAAGTAAAATATGAGGAATCGGAAGTTTACAGGGTTTATAAATCATTTTTAGATCACCCTAAACGGATTTTAGATAATTTATTCAATTCTGATCATTAAACTGAAAAATGAATCAAATATTTATTTGTGACAGAATTTATTTTGACAAAAAATTCTGTCACATAAAATTTGGTCACAAACTTGTGAGCAAATTTTAAATCATATAAAAAGTTGTCACAAAATTACTGGCAAAACAGCTATTTATTAACAGCTGCAAAATTATTATTGAATATAATTTAAACAGTTTCTTAATTTAGACGCATAAACCTACCTTATTTAATATTTAAATCGAATAACCCGACCATATGGGAAGATTACCTTTTATTATTGCTGCCTGCATTTTCATAATTGCATTTGATATTTATTGCTTTAAAGCCATTGTTGCCGTTTTTAAAAAATGGAAACCCAATACCCGCAAGGTATTTTCTATTTTATACTGGAGTTATAGTCTGCTTTTAATTTTTGGTGTTTTCTGTGGAATTTACCTGAACCTTTTCCTCACTTTAAGGGCCATAATTTTAGTGGCTTTCTTTTTAACGGTAGCTTGTAAACTTGCCATGCTGCCATTTCTGGTACTAGATGATTTACGCCGGTTATTTATTAAAATTTTTAGAAAAAGTAAAAAAGCAGAAGTTCCAAATAGTACAGATACTGTAGAAGAACCTATATCCCGTTCTCAGTTTCTGGTTAAAGCTGGCCTAGTAGCGGCGGCTGTTCCTTTAACCTCATTAAGTTGGGGAATTATTTCAGGCGCATACGATTATCAGGTGCGACGGGTAAATTTAATCCTCCCGAACCTACCTAAGGCTTTTGATGGCATAACAATGGGTCAAATTTCGGATATCCACTCGGGAAGTTTTTACAACAAAACGGCCGTAAAGGGTGGCGTGGAAATGCTATTGGGCGAAAAACCAGATTTTATCTTTTTTACAGGCGATTTGGTGAACAACCTCACCAATGAAGTAAGAGATTACCAGGATATTTTTGCTAAAGTGAAGGCTCCATTAGGCGTATTTTCATCACTGGGAAACCATGATTATGGTGATTATTATTTTGGTAAAGAATCATCGCCTGCTAAGGTAAAAAACCTGAAGGATATGGTTGATGTGCATAAAATAATGGGTTATGATTTGTTAATGAACGAAAACCGCAGGTTAAAAGTTGATGGCGAAGAGATTGGTATTTTAGGAATTGAAAACTGGGGCATGGGCCGTTTCCCTAAATATGGCAAGATGGAACTGGCGGTTAAAGATACCGATGATTTACCAGTTAAACTTTTGCTAAGTCATGATCCTTCGCATTGGCGTGGAGAAGTTTTGCAAAAATATCCTCAGATAGATGCCATGTTCAGCGGGCACACCCACGGAATGCAGTTTGGAGTTCGCTTAAAAGAATTTCAATGGAGCCCAGTGCAATATATTTATAAAGAATGGGCGGGTTTGTACCAGGAGCAGAAACAACAGCTTTATGTAAATGTTGGCTATGGCTTTTTAGGCTACCCAGGCAGGGTTGGTGTTTTACCTGAAATCACAATTTTCACATTGAAAAGGGCATAATTGTGAATATATTAAGTAAAATGTAAGATTAAGCCTGTTGAAATGCTTTAATGGTTCTTCAGCGGCTACCATTTACAGGCTTCAGTAAAGCGATCGTCAATGTTGGGTACGAAGCAATCCTAAAGCACATGCTAGTAGCGATTGTTATAAGATTGCTTCGTCGGCTCAAAACGCCTGTACTATTTGATGGCACATTGTAATTATCCCGCGTTAAAACGGTACCCTACGCCCCTAACAGTTTGCAACAACTGTGGATTATCCGGATTCAACTCTATCTTCTTACGTAAGCGCACAATATGCATATCGAGCGTTCTGGTGTTTACATCAGAGTTATAGCCCCAAACGACCAGCATCAGTTCATCACGGTTAATTACTTTACCCGGATTACGTAAGAAATAAAGCAGGATACGGTTTTCCAGTATCGTTAATTCGATTTTCTTTCCATCTCTAAATAAGGTATGGATATTTGGATGGTGTTCCATGTTGCCAAAACGGTGAATTTCGGCAGTATCTTTATTTACAATAAATTTCACCTTACTCTCTAACATGGCCACTAAAACATCCATGTTAAATGGTTTGGTGATATAATCAGATGCACCAAAATTATAAGCATCAATTTTATCTACATCCTGTGCCTTGGCAGTCATCATAATGATCAGGTTTTCGAAACCCTGCTTGCGCACATTCTCACAAACTTCGGCACCCTGTTTACCAGGCATCATCCAATCCAATAAAACAATATCAGGCTGATCGGCAACAATCATTCTTTCACCAGCTTCGCCATCATTTGCTTCAAGCACGATATATCCTTCTGCTTTTAAACGGTGAGCTACAAGAAAGCGAAGATTTTCATCATCTTCTACAATTAATATTTTTACTTCTTTAGACATTTGTATGTGTGTTATATGCAGGTTGTAATGTTGGAAATTTAACTTACCGCATTAAAACCTTTCAATTTTTTAAATTTTTTAACTGTTATACGGCAATACAATTTTAAATTCAGTGCCGCTTCCTACTTTGCTTTTTACAGAGATTTCTCCCTCCATAAAGTTAACCAGTTCTTTGCAGAATGCCAAACCTAAGCCCACGCTTCCCATTTGATTATATTCATTCTGAATTCTGAAAAACTTCTTAAATATATTGTTTAATTCTGACGCTGCTATACCTATTCCCTTATCCGTAAAACGGAAAACGAGCACACCTTTAATCAGTTTTGCACTAATATGCAGTTTCTTCTGTTCAGGCTTGGAATATTTGTAAGCATTCTCTGCCAGGTTATCAAACAAACTTCCCATTAACACCGGATCGGTAATAAAGGTTTTAAAACCCACCACCTCATAAGTCATCTTAAAATCGGGATGTTTAAGCGTATGCGATTCAATGGTGCTTTCTATAAAATCAACAATATTAACTTCTTCCTGATTAAGCTTAATTGCCTTATTTTCAATTTGTGTAAAAGCCAGCAACTTATTCATCAAACCATTCAGCTTGTCGGCTTCTTCATCCAGTATTTTACCATAAAGCTGCTGCTCTTTCTGGCTTAATGCGGTAGCACTTTTAATGTTGTTCCCTGCAATTTTAATTACGCTAACAGGTGTTTTAAACTCATGGGTAAGGTTATTCACAAAATCGTACTGCAACTTAAACATTTTACTATTGATGTTCAGGTTACGGTAAATTAAAAAAGCCACCAATAAAAGCACGCCATACACTAAAAGAAGCACTAGGGCAATTGGCATGAAGTAAATAAAAATTTCCTTTTTGATGTAAGATTTCGAGGATATAAGGTACAGCTTAAAATCAGAAAATGCACCTGGCAGCGCAATTTCGGTGTTTATATTTTCGTCGGAGGTATCAATCGGATCGTAAGTTAATGGCTCTATTCTGATGGTTTGATACAATAAGGGCCTGGTATTTATAATTTTAATTTTATATGCATCAAGATTAAATACCATCACATCCTGCTGATAAACAGGGCTTGGATTTAATTTATGCCTGATCATATCCTTATATACCCTTAAATCTTCACGACTGGGAATATTGAGGTAGGTAATTTTATTCTCATTGGAATTAACGATTGAAAAATTTGTAAATAATTTTTCCTGTGTGGGTACTGATGCGGTATCTAAATCCTCAACAAATGTTGCGAGTTTGATGGCGATTGCGTTAAAATCACTCCCTACATTAAAAGATCGGGTATCATCTTCTGAGTAAAGTTTTACAGAATCGGGCTTTACCCCTTTTCCAAACTGGAAAATTGATTTCGGGCCAATACCCAGGTGGTTTGCATTTATCCCATCTTTAACGGGCATATTTTTCACTTCTGTATCGTAAAAAGTAACCTTTGAGATAAAAGGATATTTTAACATTACTGTATCTACAAACTTCGATGCTGTGGAAGAATCGAGGTAGCCACTATAGTAAGAAATTTCAGGCATTTTATTCTGAAAAAAGTCGTTATAGGGCTTTATACTTTGCTCCAGTACATTTACCTTTTCGGACACAAAATCATTCTCAATCGATTTTTTACTGTAGTTGAAGGCCAGGAAAAGCGAAAGGATAAAAAGGATGGAAATGAGTACAATAAAGGTTACACCAAGAGAGAAATTTTTGCGGTAACCACTTTTTTTATCTAAGGCCATACCCTATTTCTTACCTAGGTTTTCTTGTAAAAATTCTTCTAAAGCTTTGTACAAAGCTGTTCGCCCTTGTTGACGCATTACCGGGTTGGGTCCTTCTTCTTTTTCGATATAAGTAACCTGAACATTACGTTTTTTTAACTCTTTAATAAACTGAACGCCTTCTGCTACATTTACACGGGGATCTTTTGGGTTTTGTGCAATAAAAACAGGAGATTTAAACCGATCGGCATGAAAAACCGGTGATGCAAAACGCATATAATCGGTATCAGTTACCGGATTGCCCACAATTTCGTAATACATCTGCAAATTCGCCTTTAAAAACGGAGGGATGGTTTTTAGGTAACTAAACAGGTTAATTACACCTGAATTAGATCCACCGCATTTATAAAGATCGGGATTTTTATACAAACAATTTAATGCAATATAACCGCCAAAACCATTACCATAAATGGCAATTTTTTTTGGGTTTGCAATTTTTTGCGCAATTAACCATTTTACGCCATCATTAACGTCATCTTGTATTTTATCACTCCATTGTTTAAAGCCAGCAGCGTAAAATGATTTTCCATAACCTGTAGAACCCCGGTAATTTACTTGCAATACGGCATAACCACGGTTAGCTAAAAATTGTACCTCGGCATTGTAACCCCAGCTATTTCTTCCACCGGGCCCGTTATGTGGCAATACCACAACAGGTAAATTGACTGATTTTCTGTTTTTTGGCAGGGTTAAATAACCATTAATATTTAAACTATCGCGGCTTTTGAAAGAAATGGGTTTCATGCTGCTCATGTCTTCCTGATTAATGGAAGGACTAATATCAGTAAGCTTTTTTAATTTGTTTTCGCTGGCGGTATATAAATAATAAGATCCCGGATTTTTATCGGTAAATGTTCTTACCACAAAAAACTTATCCATCTTATCCTTATCCATAATTTTCCATTCTGTGCCTGGCAGAAGTTGATTTATTTTCGAATAAGTAAGCCTGGTACTGTCATCCAGGTAATACTTTTCCTTTTTCCAGGTTTCGCAGGTTACAAAAAGCATTTTCCTTTGTGGACGGGAATATTTAGCATCAACTACATTTAGGGTATCATTGGCAAAAAGAACCTGTTTTTCCTTCCCGGTTTTTAAATCGAGTGCAACCAGTGCATTCTTATCGCGGTTAACATTGGAAATGGCATAAAGTATATTCGGTTGATCCTCTGAAAACGCGATGGGCTGTAAAGTGGTTTCAAAATTATTGGTAATAACAGGCGCAAAGGGCTGGTTTTCGTTTTCGCGGTACATCAGCGTTTCATTTACACCATCGCTTGCAACAGCAATTTTTAACACTCCCCTGTTATCCGTCATCCATTCGGTAATATTTCCTGGATTTTTTGCTGCAATATCCATCTTACCATTCCGCACGTTGAGGCGATAAACATCAAAAACGGTCGAATCACGTTTATTAGAGGCCACAATAATGTATTTATCATCAATAAGCTGATCTTCAATAACCCTTAAACGGCTTTTTTCATTAGCACTTAACTGCACCTGTTTGCTGCCATCTTTATTGATCACAAAAATATCCGACTTACGTTCTTTAGATTCATCTTCGGTATAATAAATGAGTTCGTTATTGCTTGTCCAGAAATGAAAACTGATACTTTTTCCGTTTAAATGAGTAAGCTGCACACTGTTTCCGGTTGCCAGGTCTTCAACAAAAAGATCGAGTTTTTTATCCTGAAGTTTTAGGTAAGAAAGGCTTTTGCCATCTGGCGAGATGCGGTAATAGGCTTTATCCTGCGTTTTAAAAAAATCATCTACAGGAATAATCTCATTATTGGAACCTTTACAAGCCCAGATCAATGCAACCATTAACAATAGAAAAACTCTTTTAAGCATAAATAAATCCTTTACGGGACGACAAAAATAAGTATCATAACAACTTAACTGCGATTTACACCAACAATGTTACTTATGCATACAATAATAAGTTGTGGGTCAATTTAGTATTTATAAAATACCTACAAAATAAAATACAGGTAACATTTAAAATACGTTTAATATCAATTGGTGCTTTAGCTAAAGATGTATTAAAATGTTACATTTAAAACTTATAATTTAGGGTTTATGAACCGTTTGCTTTTCATCCTATTCTTATTGTTAACACTTGGGGCAAATGCACAGATTTTCCGTCCCAAACAACAGGTTGCACCCGATGAAAGTACTTTAGCCATTCAATACTATCAGGATGGAGATTATGAAAAAGCGGTTGTTCTACTCGAAAAATTATATGCCATTCCAAATAATGAAGCTTATTTTGATATTTATTTCAATACGCTAGTAAAATTGAAGCGTTATGATGTGGCCGAAAAACTCGTAAAAAAAGAGATTAAAAAAAATCAGCAGAGTGAACTTTATCCCATAGCATTGGGCAAGCTTTACCAAGAAAAGGGAGATGTACAAGCGGCAAATAAAATTTTTACCGAAGTAATTGGCAAGCTTACCAAAGATGAGTTTAAGATCAGGAATTTAGCCAATAGCTTTTACCGTTTTGAAAATTATGATTTTGCCATCCAAACCTTTAAACAGGGCAGAAAACTGATGGGAAATGATCAGCTTTTTACTTTTGAGCTGCTGAATATTTATCGTTTTAAAAAGGATAAGCCCATGCTCATGCAGGAATATCTTGATGCATTGAGCACCATGCCGCAGCTTTTACCACAGGCAGAAGCTGTTCTTTCTTCTATTTTTGAAGATAAAAATGATTATCAGACTTTCCAGTCGGCGATTTTAAAAAAAATCCAGAAAGAGCCGGATGCCGAAATTTATATTCAGCTCCTTACATGGAATTACATTCAGCAACAGGAATTTGATATGGCACTTCGCCAGTTGATTGCTTTTGATAAACGCACAAAAGCTGACGGTGGTACATTATTTAATGCCATTTATACTTTTGTTGATAATGGTGCTTATGAAACAGCCATTAAAGCTTATGATTACCTGTTAACGAAAGGAAAGGATAGCCAATATTATCTGCCATCGAAAATTGAAATGCTAAATACCAGGTACAACCTGCGCACAAATGGGAAATATACCGTGGCCGATCTTGACCTGCTTGCAAAAGATTACCAGGCTTTATTAGATGAGAGTGGGAAGAACAGGAACACCCTTTTTGCGATTAAAAAACTGGCCAACCTGCAAGCATATTATTTAAACCAACCCGTCAAGGCAGAGAAAGAACTGGAAGAAGCAATAAAAATGCCCGGGATAAATGATCAGGAACTTGGCCAGTTGAAATTGGATCTTGGCGACATTTACATTTTAACCAACCAGCCCTGGGAAGCCTTTTTGGTATACGAACAAGTAAGTAAACAGTTTGAAGGACAAACGGTAGGCAATGAAGCACGTTTTAGAAGTGCAAAGCTTTCATTTTATCAAGGTAATTTTGAATATAGCAATGGCCAATGCCTGGTTTTAAAAGCCGCTACCTCGCAACTGATTGCAAATGATGCCCTGAACCTGAGTTTATTGATTAACGATAACATTCAAACACCTGCGGATAGCAATGCACTAAAAATGTACGCCGATGCAGAAATGCTTTTATTCAGGAACCTGCCTGAGCGGGCGGTAAAAAAAATGGATAGCATTGCAATTGCTTATCCTCAGAACAGTTTGGCTGATGCCATTTTAATGAGCAAAGCAAGGATTTTTATTAAGGCAAATGATTTTCAAAAAGCAGCCGACATCCTAAAAAAAGTTACTGAAGATTTTAAAGACGGCATTTGGACGGATGATGCACTTTTTACGCTGGGCGATATTTACGAAAAGAAACTTAACGATGTTGCTCAGGCAAAAATCTATTTTCAGAAACTGATCACTGATTATCCGGGAAGCATGTTTAGCGCAGAAGCCAGAAAAAGATTTAGAAATTTACGCGGTGATGGGGTATAGTGCCTTGGTTCATTAGCCACTAGTTGATTGGTGGTTTTTATGCGGCTAATTGTTTATAACAAATTAAATTACGCCATACGCCCACCGCAAAACTAATTACTTCCTCCAATCCCAAACTACAACATTCCATTCTACTTCGCTATTATCGGTATAGGTATGAATTACTTTAAATCCGATGCGTTTGTGGGCATTCATCGATCGTAAATTTATGCTGGCAATTTCAGTTATCGCAAAATCGTATTTTGGCTTAAAATAATCTTTGTAAGCGTTATAACATTGATCAAATAATCCCTTACCCCGGTAGCCCTGCCCTACACAAACCTGGCCAACTACGATATATTGATATGTTGCTACGGATTTTTCCTCATATAAAATATGATCAAAGCTTTCGTACATTTCAACCAGTCTCGGGATATCGTTTTTTGATTGTTCCGTCATTCCAAGTATATAAGCAGCAACCAAATCTCCATCTTTTGCAATGATATTAGGCTCGTATTTATGCATTTTCTCCAGATCATCAATTGAATGCGAAACGGTAACAAAACCTTGTTCCTTTATTTGATCAGCGGTTAAATCTTGTTTTAGATTTTGTTTTTGAAGTTTAAGAATTCCTTCAAGGTCATTTATTGTGGATGATGTGGTAATGGTTATCATTTAGATACAAATGTTAACTATGCATCTAATGCGATAATAGTTAGTGTTAACAACAAAATGAAGCAGATTCCGGCCAAAATTAATATCCTGGCACCATGTTGCCGATCAGATAGCGAATAAGAGAAAACTTTTTCTCCGGTACTTACCGTCCTTTTCTTTTTCATCAGATCCCAGCCAATAACAAGGCCAAGAATCCCACCAAAAATTGCCGTTAGGTAACCTGTGTAAATGTAATTTCGCGTCGAATTATCAATTTTTTGAGAGTCGTTACTTCGTATCATGCTTCAACAATAGGGCCTGCAAATCTAGTTGATTATTAGCACTTAAAAGAATAAAAACAGCTAACATTGATTTTTTAACGGTTATTTATTAATTATCTTTGCATATGTTTTTATATAATGTTACGCTGATACTTGATGAAGCAGCTGCTGAAGATTGGTTACAATGGATGCAGGATATTCATATCCCGAAGGTTATGGCTACAGAATTATTTGTTTCTCACCGTTTATTAAAGGTGGTAGATTCACCAAACGAAGGGGTAACGTATTGTGCACAATACGTTGCAGAAACACTTGATAATTACAACCAATACCAAGAAATATTTGCTCCTGCTTTGCAGGCAGAGTTAAACGAAAGATACAAAAACCAATTTGTAGCTTATCGTACCTTGATGGAATTTGTACCTCCAACCTCCTAAAAGGGCCTCAACCACAAAAATATAAAGTCACCTTAGGTAATTTAGGGGTTTATCTTCTTGTTATTCTTATGCCGGTCAGCATCGCGGATACTTTTTTTCTCTAAATTTTTTTCCAGCGCATCCGTTAAATTGATACCGGTTTGGTTGGCCAAACAGATTAGAACAAACATTACATCGGCCATTTCATCGGCAAGGTTCACTTCTTCATCACTTTTCTTAAAAGATTGTTCGCCATATTTCCGGGCCATAATGCGGGCTACTTCCCCAACTTCTTCCATAAGGATTGCGGTATTGGTAAGTTCGTTAAAATAACGGATTCCTGTGGTTTTAATCCAACGGTCTACCGTTTCCTGTGCTTCGTTAATGGTCATTTTTTTCTTCCTCTATTTCTGATTTTATAATACTGCTAACTTCGGGTTTAGCACCTTCAAGCAAAAACACACCTGCCCCTTTTTCACGTGCATAAGGTGTTTTTATTTCCCCAATTTTCGTAATCCTGGCAAAATAAGGCTGCTCCCGCTTACGTTGCGGATCTTCATCTTTCCACCAGGTGATCATAATTAAATCTTTGATCGGTTTATCCATTTTAAACCAGTACAGGTAATCTGCATTGTATGATACCGCATTGATGTTTTTATATTTTGAATAATAATTGATTGCGCCGGCCTGTCCATAATTATCGGCACGTACCAATACGGTAGATTTATCTTTAACTTTTCCGTAAGCAATATCAACAAGTGCGGCCAGTTCTTTCCAGCCTTGCATATCGGCAAAATCCTGAGGCAGATCGTGCTGTAAACCATCTTCCCAACGCAACATGCCAATTTTGGCAAATTTACCGTGTTGGGCTATAATCTGTTGTGGGCTTAATACCGGATAAGCGAATTTCATGGTGAGGCTAAACAGTATAATGGGTAAAACGACAATTAATGCTTTAAGATATTTTTTCCAGCCATTGTTAAAAATATAACTGAAACAAGTACAGCCAGCCGCAATAATTACAGGATACAATCCCGCAGCATAATACCCTTTTGCCCTAAACCAAGTAAACAAGAAAATTGAAATTATAAAGCTAAAAATTATCCACCGGTAAGCAGCAAAGGGTTTATAAAACAATAGCGCAATTATTCCGCCTAAAACAATAAAAATAACATTGAAATAGTAGAGTAACTGCTCTTTCAAAAAATCAATCCGGTTAATTTTATCCAATTGGGTTGCCGCCAATTCTTTCATGTGTCCCACAACCGGAAAATGATGTGAATATTGCCAAATAATATTGGGTAGCATTATTAGTAAAGCCAGCACAGTAGCCAAATAGAGGTTTTTATTGCTGAAAACCTGCCTTTGTTTCGAAATTAACAAAGCGGGAATTAAACCTGCAACTAAAAATAGAATACTATATTTATTTAAAAAGCCAAGCCCAAGTGCAATACCTGTAAAATAGAGGAATTTGTTTTCTTTTGTATTAAAAAACCTGATTAAAAAGTAATAAACAGCCGTCCAGCTTAAAATATCGAACGCATTTGGTTGAAAAAGTAAATCTAACCGTCCAATTGCACTGCATATTAAAGCAATTGCGAGCAACACTTTCGCATATAAATTACCGTTTAGCGCATCTACAATTTTCCAGCTGAATACCAGGGTCGCCGCTCCGATACAGGCAGAAACCAAACGGACGGCCACCTCGCTCCCACCCAAAAATTTAATAATCAACGCAAATATGGAGGTTACCGGAGGTACACTCTGAAAACCCCAAGCCAAATGATTTGCCTGATCTAAATGCAAAAACTCATCGCGATGCAAACTGTACGCCGCATTAACAAGGAGAAAGGGTAAAACCAGTTTTAAAATAACAAATAACACAAATACACCTAAATCCAAAGCGTTGGATTTTAACTTTCCAAAATTCATATTATTTTTCATAACTGTATTATCTACTAGCAATTGGGTTGTTAAAATAAATAATGCGCTACTCTTTGTTTTTCGTATCAATGATAATTGTAACCGGGCCATCATTTAGTAACGCAATTTTCATATCTGCACCAAAAACACCTGTTTTAATTTGCTTGCCCAACAAATCAGAAAGTTTTGCGATCATTTTTTCATAAAGTGGAATGGCCACATCTGGTTTGGCCGCCCTTATAAAACCTGGTCGGTTTCCTTTTTTGGTTGCGGCGAATAATGTAAACTGAGAGATGAGTAAAATATCACCACCTACATCGGCAAGGGCCTTATTCATTAATCCGTTTTCATCGCCAAAAACACGCATACCGATAATTTTCTGTGCCAGCCAATCCAGATCTTCCAAGGTATCGGCATCTTCAATACCTAATAATACCAAAAACCCGGTTCCAATTGCCCCTGTTATCTGGTCGTTAACCGTGCAACTTGCATGTGTAACTCTTTGTAAAACTGCTCGCATTTTATACTACTTTTGCCTCAATAAAATTGATATGCGCAAGATAAGTATTTTAGTGATTTCTGTATTTCTCATCTTTGGATGTAAGCAAAAATCAACAGTGCACCCTACATTTTATTATTGGAAAACAGATTATCATAACAGAAAAGCAGAAACTACCTATCTCGATCATTTTAAAGCACAATCTTTATATGTGCGGATTATGGATGTAGATTTTAATCCTGATTTACAATTGCCGGTACCCGTTTCGCCAATTAAATTTTCTGATCCGCTACCCAAAACGGTTAATATTATACCTGTTGTTTTTATTGTTAACAACGTTTTTAATAAGATTGATACGATACAAACTGCTGTAATGGCCGATCGTATTGCAAAATTTGTAGCTGCTAAAGTAAATCAGGCAGGTAAACAAAACTACCAGGAACTGCAGATTGATTGCGACTGGACAAAAGGCACAAGAAACCGGTATTTCAAATTTCTTGAGCAGTTAAAGGCCAATGCGCTGCTAAAAGATAAAAACATTTCGGTTACCCTTCGCCTGCATCAGGTTAAAAATTTGGTATCAAGTGGCGTACCTCCAGTAGAAAAAGCCATTTTAATGTGCTACAACATGGGTAATCTGCGTAAGTATGGCGAACAAAATTCGATATTGGATCAGCATGAAATGGATCTTTACCTAAAAGATTTTCTTGAGCATTATCCTTTGCCACTTGATGTTGCCCTACCGGTTTTTGAGTGGGCAGTAGTATTTAGGAAAGAGCAGTACGCTGGTATCTCCAAACGGATAGGCAAAACACAAATTGAAGATAAAAAACTTTTTAAGCAAAGAGGAAATTCCATTTTTTATGATTTATTGGTTGACTATCCAACCGCCGGATTAAAACAGGGAGATGTAGTAAGATGGGAACAAATTTCTGCGGAAGATTTACTTGTTACCTCCAAATTTTTATCCCGATATTTAACCCCTAAAGACCGGAATCTTGTTTTCTACCATTTAGACACCGACCTATTAAAACATTTTACCAATGAAAACCTTCAAAAAATTATCGCTAATTTTTAGTATCTTCTTGCTTACATTTTTCGGCGAAATTGCCGTAAATCTTGCCTGTGGTGGCGAGATAGATCCCTATGATTATTACATTACTTACTTTCACAATAATGTTGAGGGTGATGAATATGCTCCATTTGCTTATAACCAGATGGTTTACCTGAACAGTGAAACGGATGTAGAAAGTGAGTCAGATATTAACAGCCGCGAATGGGCCAGATACCTGAGTGTAAAAAAAGATGATGTGCTAAAAGTTATGTATAAAACAGATAGCGCAACCAATGTAAAATTGATCAGCTTTAATGGCAATGTTTCTCAACTACCAGATAGTTTACAACAAAACAGTTTTATCCAGGCCCTAGGCAAACGTAAAGAATCTTTAAAGTATTATCTGTTTGCCAAAAGCTGTGAGCCTTTGGCCGATGTTGAATTTAGCCTTTGGGATGCAAAACCACGTGATACCATTACAATGGAATCAAAGGCTAAAGAAGGACTAAAATTGACGGAAGATGAAAAAGATGACTTCCTGAAATTACGTTATGCCTACCAGGCTGAGCGAATGTTTCATTTTGCTGGTTATCATACTGAAAGTAAATCTACATACGATAAATACATTAAAACCAGTAAGGTTAATAGTGCGGTTAAAGGCTGGGCACTAGCACTTTACGCAGGATCTACCCGAAGATTGGGAAATCCTGAAGAATCTGCATTTTTATTCTCTAAGGTTTTTGCAAGCAATCCGGAGCGCAGGGTACAGGCTTATAAAAATTATTATTATACCAGTTCGCCAGTTAACGGTGCATTAAAATATGCCAAAACGAATAATGAAAAAGCCAATATTTGGGCCATAAACGGGTTTGGCAATACCGATTCGGGTTTGGAAAGTTTAAATAAGGTTTATCAGTACGAACCAAAAAGTATATTAAACGGCACTTTGCTGGTACGCGAGGTAAATAAACTGGAGCAAGATTTAATTGAGGCGAACGATATTGCCAAAGTTGGTTACAATTACTATTTTTCGGATAATGGTAATCCTAAATATAAAGACAGTTTAAAAACGGTAAACTTAAAACGGCTAAATGAAATCAGAAATTTTGCAGTAAAACTGGCCACCGAAAAAAAATATCCGCAACCAGAATTGGGTACATTAACTGCAGCATATTTATCATGGATAGAGAATAAAGATTTTATGGCTTCAAATTATCTTGCCATTTTAAAACCAGATAAATTACCAGAAAGATTACGCGATCAATACCGCATTACAGATTTACTGATTAAGGCTAAAAACATCAAAAAAGGAAATCCCTTTAACGAAAATGATTTATTGCCAACATTGAAATGGCTTGATGAAAAGCGTTTTGCAGAAAACAACACCCAACCTAAAGGGCAATACGATTATGATACCGATGAGGCAGAAAAGCGTTTTAGCAGAACAACCAGAAATTTTTACCAACAAATACTAGCACCGGCATATTTAAACATGGGCGATACGGCTAAAGCGGCCCTGGCTATGGTTAAAGGTGATTTAGTATATAAAACATTAAAAGAGAATTCGCTTTTTCAGAATATGAGTTACCAAAGTATTGCTTTCTGGCAGAAAAACTTAAGTCCGAAAAGCATGCAGGGATTGGCCGTTTATAAAACCAAATCAGCCGGAAATGATGTAACGGCTGTATTGGCAACGGCCTTAAACCAGCTTAAAAATGACGATTTTTACGAATTATTTGGCACTACATACCTGCGTACGCACCAATATGACAAGGCCGTTCAAATGTTTGCAAAAGTTTCGCCTGCCTACAAATATTTCAGCCCTGAAAACTGGTATGGATCTGAATCAAATTCAAAATTGTATGCCAATCCTTTTATCGAAACGATAAACGATTACCCTAAGAAATATGTAACCGCCAAGGCTTCTGTTAGTAAAAAGACTTTTGCTGCTGAGATGCTCCGTTTACAGAAATTAGCCGTTAGCGACAAAAAAAATGCTGCGCTTTATTATTATAAAATGGCCAATGCTGTATATCAAACAGGATATTTCGGCAACAGTTGGTTTTTAATCAGCTATGATTGGTCATCTTACGACAATGGTAACCCGGCCAGGTATGTATATGACGGAGATTATAAAAAAGCTCAAACTGCAAAGGCCTGGTATTTAAAAGCGAGGGCTTTAAGCACAAATGCCGATTTTAAAGCGAAATGCACGTTTATGTTGGCCAAATGTTTGCAAAAACAGATTATTATGAATGCTAATCCACTATCATTTTACTATTACGATAAAAAAGATGTGAAATGGAGAAACTTTATTAAGGCGAATTATAATAATCCTTATTTAAAAGAGCTAAGGTTTAATTATGCCAAAACCCCTTACTATGCTGTTGCAGCAGGAGAGTGCAGTTACCTGGCTGATTTTATTAAGCCAAAAACGCAAAACTAGGGCCTTCCACTACGCTCAAGTAAACAAACATCAGAATAGAATATGTCGTCATTTCCGCGCAGGCGGAAATGACGATTTCTCGCAGCCTATCAATTCATTAAGAACCTTTAACATGCAAAGTTTAAACAATAAATTATCTATCGAAATCACGAATCGATATTAATTCTCAACTTCGTTGCACTTTGCCCTAAATAACGAACCTATGGTTACCACCTAATTAATGCACTGGCCCAGGTAAAGCCCGAACCAAAAGCAGCTAGACAAACCAAATCGCCATCTTTAATTTTTCCTGCTTCCCAAGCCTCGCATAAAGCAATTGGAACAGAAGCCGCTGTGGTATTGCCGTATTTTTGAATATTATTAAATACCTGATCATCATTTAAGCCCAACAACTGCTGTACATACTGGCTAATACGCAAATTTGCCTGGTGTGGCACGAGCAGATCTATGTCTTTTTCTGTTAAATTGTTAGCCGCTAAGGCCTCTTTAATTACTTCAGGGAACTTTACAACTGCTTTTTTAAAAACTGATGGCCCATCCATATAAGGTAAAGCGGCGCCACTTTCTAAAATCTCTTGTGTCATAAATAATCCACCCAATTCTTGCTCCGGATAAGCTGGTTTATCTTTGAGCCATTTATTGGCATGAGAACCTGGGTAATACATGGCCAAAATTTCGGCATCGGCACCATCGCTATGGAGATGTGTACTTAAAATTCCTTTTCCAGCTTCATTAGTAGGTTGTAGCACCACAGCCCCTGCACCATCACCAAAAATTACTGATACATTCCGGCTTCTTGTTTCAAAATCCATTGCAAACGAATGTTTCTCGCTCCCCACTACCAAAACATTCTTGTACATACCCGTTTTAACAAACTGATCTGCTACCGAAAGTGCATAAACAAAGCCCGAACATTGGTTTCTGATATCCAAAGCACCAATCTCACCCATCCCCATTTCGCGTTGCAACAATACCCCACATCCAGGGAAATAATAATCAGGACTTAAGGTAGCAAAAACTATAAAATCGACATCTTTTGCGGTAATTCCAGCCCTTTCAATGGCAATTTTAGCAGCCTCAATGCCCATTGTTGTGGTGGTTTCTTCATTGCGGTCGGCAAAACGACGTTCTTTTATACCGGTACGCTCCTGGATCCACGCATCGTTGGTATCCATAAAACGGCTTAAATCATCGTTGGTATATATATTTTTCGGAACATAGTAACCTATTCCGGCAATTTTAGACTGGTGCATGTTGAGTATTTATATTTTGGTTAAACAAAGTTAGTTAATTAAAAAAGATATGAGCGGCGAGATTTGAGAGATGAGATCCAATATAATATCCTAAAATCTAATATCCAATAGGTCAAATCTTATAAATTATTGTTTATTTTTGCACCATGTCTACAGAAACCAAAGAAGAGACCTTTACGCTCGAAGAAATTTTAACTTCCCTAAAAACTGTACATCGCCTTATTTTGTGGAATGATGATATCAATACTTTCGATCACGTGATTTATTGTATGATGAAATATTTGGATTATAACGAATCGCAGGCCGAAAAAATTGCATGGAAAGTGCATAATGATGGAAAATGCCCCGTTTTAGAAGGATCATTTACGGAAATGGAAGTTTACCGCAAAATTTTACAGCAAGAAGGATTAACTGTTTCTGTTGATTAAACATGAATTTTTGTTGAAATAAATCGCTATCTTTAGATAAGTAATTAAAGCTATGCAAGTTACATTAGAAATAAAAGATGATAATGCTTTTTCAATTTTGGAAACATTGAAGAACATTAAGGGAATTAAAATTAAGAACATTGAGCAATCAAATGATGAATACCTCAATGATTTAGCAAATGCTTATAAAGAAACAGAATTAGCTGAACAAGGAAAGATTAAATTAAAAAGGTTTGAGGATTTAATAAATGAAATTTGATGTATTTACATCATCCCTGTTCAATAAAGAATTCAAGAAACTCTGTAAGAAACACAAGTCGGCCAAAAGTGATATCATTGCTTTTGTAGAAAGTCTAAAGTTAAACCCAACACAGGGCAGTCCTATCGGTAGCGATTGTTATTAGATTAGAATAGCCATTTCCAGTAAAGGAAAAGGCAAATCCGGTGGCGCTAGGTTAATCACTAAAATACGTATCGTTAATAAAAGAATTTATCTTTTATCTATTTATGATAAATCAGACCAGGATTCTATCTCAGAGAAAGAACTTGAAGCTGTTTTAAAATCAATTGAAGATTAATTAAACCTCAAGCCCTTTTAAAAGCACGTTTAATGCGGTTTGTGTAGTTTGCGTTTTATCTTTTGCATACCAGCCATGAAGTTTTTCTGCCAAAATAGGCATATCAGTACTTTCTTTTCTCCACTCTTTTAAAAGCTCCTGCAAAATTTGTGGTCTTGGACCCCAAGTTGCCAAAACTTGATCTGCCGATTCATTTAATACAATTAAAACCGGAATAGCTCTTCCTCCATTTGTTAAATGCGCATCAATTAATGGAAGGTTTTTATCTCTAAGCACAAATTTCAGATCAATCTTACCTAATGATGCAGTAGCAATTTTATTAAAAATTGGAATAATCTGCGCAGCATCGCCGCACCACCCCTCTGTAATGACTAAAAATTTATACTTTTCTTTAAGCTGATTAATTGTTGATGTTAGTTCATCATTTAAGCTAATCGTTTTATCCACACGGCTCATCCTTTGCACATTCATTTTAGTGTAGTGCAAATCGTAACTTACTTCTCCAGTTGCCTTTCCTTCCAACAAAAGTTGATCGACCAATGCACGATAGGTTAAATAGTCAATGCCTTGTTCCTCAAAAATTTCGCGATAATTTATCATAAGATATCCTTAATAATACAGCGCAAAGGAAAGGAGAAATTAGATAAGAATGATCATTACTTTGCAATTTGATGTAACAACATGTAGTAGAAAAATCAGCTTTTTACTAGTTATTTAATGTCACTTACCTCATCTACAACTTTTGACTTATGATTATATATCCGAACTATAGGCTTAATCCCTTTCCTAGAAACATTTAATATTTCAATATCAATTTTAGGATCTACCGATATCGAAATCTTGCCCTTGACTATTATCTGATCTTTATGATTTGCCCTTTTGAGTATTAAAGTATCTTTTGAAGTATTCTGGATATCCATATCAAATGCAGATCTATCCTCCAGATATATTGATAATTTTGTACTTGGAGCTAAAGGTTTCATGATATATAACGACTTGGGGTCCATATGTAACGCTGAGCAACCAAGCATTATTATAGATAACAAAAGGATACTAAAAGAGACGGTAATTTGATTTTTCATATCATTTTTTAATTTATTCAAGGTAGACGAAAAATTAGGGTTTAAGTTTCCATCAACTTACTCACATGCTGCGTTAAGGCCACAAAATCAGCCACGGTCAATTGCTCGGCACGTTTCTCGAAGTAAATATGATCGTCCATTTTATCTTTTGGCATCACTGCCGAAACCGCATTGCGCAAAGTTTTTCTTCGTTGGTTAAAACCTGCCTTAACCACACGCCAGAATAATTTTTCGTCACAATCTAAAGTCTCCACCTCATTTCTGGTTAAACGGATTACGGCCGAATGTACCTTTGGTGGTGGATTAAATGTACCCGGTTTAACCGTAAAAAGATATTCGATTTTATAATAAGCCTGAAGAAATACGCTCAAAATGCCATACTCTTTATTGCCCGCAGGTGCCGCGCAACGTTGTGCAACCTCTTTTTGAAACATACCAACCATTTCTACCACCTTGTTGCGGTTATCTAAAATCTTAAATAGAATTTGAGAAGATATGTTGTATGGAAAATTACCTATAATGGCAAACTGACCAGGGAATATAGCATCAAAATCGAGCTTTAAAAAATCACCGTTAATCAGGCGATCGCCCAACTGAGGATATTTTTCATTCAGAAAATGGAAAGATTCGGTATCAATATCGATTAAATAAGTTTCTAAATCTTTACGTTGCAGCAAAAAATCAGACAGGATTCCCATACCAGGGCCAACTTCTAGAACCTGGTTATATTTATCCGTGTTCACCAGAGCCTCTACAATACGGTTGGCAATGCCTTTATCGGTTAAAAAATGTTGACCTAAGTGTTTTTTCGCTTTAACTAAACTCATCTTTATGCTTTATTTTGCCACTGAGGCACAGAAAAAATGCAATGAAAGGTAGGATAACCCCATTTCCTTTCCGTATAAACGGTGTTTCCGTGGCTACTCTATTTTATACAAAATAACTAATTTTTATCCGGTAAGCACCTGTTTAATCGAAAATCAGTAATTTGCGCTAAAATTTTCCAGTAATTATGAGCGATAAACTTAAAATTGGCATTAGTATAGGCGATGTGAACGGCATTGGTTTAGAAGTAATCATTAAAACATTATCCAACCCTGCTATTTTAAATTATTGCACACCAATTGTTTATGGCCATACCAAGGTTTCATCTTTCCATAGAAAAGCAAACAATCTGGGCGATTTTAGTTTTAATGTAATCAATCAGGCCAACCAGGCGCAGCCTAAAAAAGCCAATATGATAAATTGCTGGGAAGAAGATGTTAAAATTGAGTTGGGTCAGATTACGCCAACAGGAGGTAAATACGCACTTTTATCGTTAGAGCGTGCAACTGCCGATCTGGTAAACGGAGATATTGATGCCTTGGTTACCGCTCCTATTAATAAACATAACATTCAATCAGATACTTTTGCTTTTCCGGGCCACACCGAATACTTACAGGAAAAAAGTGGCAGTAAAGATGTGCTGATGTTCCTCATTAGTGAAAATTTAAGAGTTGGTGTAGTTACCGGACATATCCCTGTAAAAGATGTTCCAACAGCCATTACAAAAGATAAAATCATTAGTAAATTAAAGCTGATAAACGAAAGTTTGAAAAAAGATTTCTGGATTGAAAAGCCAAAAATTGCTGTACTGGGTTTAAATCCTCATGCCAGCGATAACGGATTATTAGGCACAGAAGAAGCTGAAATTATAACTCCCGCCATACAGGAGGCTTACGATAAAGGGATTGTATGTTTCGGGCCATACCCTGCTGATGGATTTTTTGGCAATGGCAGCTATAAACAATTTGATGCGGTTTTGGCCATGTACCACGATCAGGGATTAATTCCTTTTAAAACTTTGGCTTTTCATAATGGTGTAAATTATACTGCAGGCTTAAACTTTGTGCGTACCTCTCCCGATCATGGAACAGGTTACGATATTGCAGGTAAAGACCTCGCTGATTCAACTTCATTTACAGAGGCATTATTTGCCGCCATCCACATTGTAAAAAACCGTAGAGAGCAGGAAGAAATGTTGGCCAATCAGTTGCGTTCGGGCGGTAAGGTTGTAGAAACTCAGTTCGATATTAAAGATGATGCTTCTTAAGGTAGAAAGTTTGTAAAGAGTAGAAAGATTAAAGCTGAAAGACCAAAGGAGATGGACGATAGGATGCAATAACCACGTCCGACTTCATACAACCCACCACAGCCCCAATAAACTAAAGGGTTTAGGTGGGTGAACTCTTTTTTTGTAAAGCAAGTTTTTGTGTTCCATCGTTCTGAAAGACCTCCTATCGTTTCAGTCTTTTTATGCTGGCATGTTGAAGCACCATATCAAAAAGTATTTCCACTACTATCAGTTTTATTTTAGTTAAAATTGTGCATCAAATCAAAATGAGCAGCACTAAAAAAAACAACCACATTCTCCCAACAATAGTTATCGCGCAGTTTCTGTGTACATCTTTGTGGTTTGCTGGAAATGCAGTACTACCCGATATCATTAAAAATTTTCCTGCAGAAACTAACCTGTTGGCCAATCTTACCAGCATGGTACAATTTGGCTTTATCAGTGGAACCTTAGTTTTTGCAATTTTTGCTATATCCGATCAATTTTCACCCTCAAAAGTGTTCTTCATATGTGGAATTGCTGCAGCATTGTTTAACCTGGGTATCTGTTTAGAATTAGCAGATGTACGCTTACTATTGCTTTTCCGATTTTTAACAGGATTTATGCTTGCAGGCATTTACCCCGTTGGGATGAAAATTGCTTCAGATTATTATAAAGACGGATTAGGAAAATCACTAGGCTTTTTAGTTGGCGCCTTAGTTTTCGGAACCGCTTTTCCACATCTGCTGAAAACTTTTACCGCAAGTTTCCCTTGGCACTATGTTATTTTTGCTACTTCAGCCCTATCGGTAACCGGTGCATTAGCGATATTCATTTTGGTTCCTAATGGCCCTTTCAGAACGGTTGGACAAAAATTTAATTTCCGCTCCTGCTTTGATGGTTTCAAAAATCAAGGTTTCCGCTCGGCAGCTTTTGGTTATTTTGGGCACATGTGGGAACTGTATACCTTTTGGGCTTTTTTACCAGGTATGTTGTTACTTTTTAATAGCAAACACCCAAATACTACACTAAATATTCCGCTTTTTTCATTTTTGGTTATTGCTTCGGGCGGTTTATCATGCATGATTGGCGGCCTATTATCCCAAAAATTCGGCGCTAAACTCATCGCCACCATTGCTTTGGCAATATCCGGATTATGCTGCCTGCTTACGCCTGTTTTACTTTTCAGCAGCACTTTATACCCTTTCATTATTTTTTTATTTTGCTGGGGTTTAGCGGGCACAGCAGATTCTCCTTTGTTTTCTTCGTTGATTGCGAAACATGCACCGGCAAGTTTAAGAGGAACTTCATTAACATTGGTAAACTGTATCGGTTTTGCCATCACAATTATTAGCATCCAGGTCATTAATCTTTTGGCAAAAGAAATGAATCCGCATTATCTTTATATGGTTTTGGCTGTTGGACCAGTTTTGGGGCTATGGGCACTATTAAGAGATTTTAAAAGGAATTAATAACCTTCAATTATTAGCTAGCTGTACTTTATTTAACCTTAACTTCAAATTTATTTATCTTTGATTTAAAGATTCAAGAATGAAATTATCACCTATCATAAAACCAGAAGAATTAACCTGGTTAAATCAAGACGATGAAATCGTGATTATAGATGCAAGCGCCGGCTCAAAAGCGAGATATGACCAACAACATTTGGCGGGTGCACTTTTTGCCGATGTAAATGAAGATTTAGCAAATATTGGTGATTATGCTTCTGGTGGCAGACACCCCTTACCAACTTTCGAGCAATTTTCTACTGTTTTACAGCAGCTGGGTATTACAAAAGGCAGTCGTGTAATTGTGTACGACGATAAAAATGGTGGCAATGCGGCTGCGAGGCTTTGGTGGATGCTAAAATCTATTGGTCATGAAAAAGTACAGGTAATTGACGGAGGCTTCCAGGCGGCTGTTAAAGCTGGTTTTCCGACAACCGATAAAGTGGAAATTCCAAAATCTGTCGATAAATATGACATCACAGCCTGGCACTTACCATTATCGGATATAGATGAAGTTGAAAGAGTGGCTAAAACCGACGATTACATTGTAATTGATGTGCGGGATGCTAACCGTTTTGCAGGGCTTACAGAGCCTATCGATTTAATTGCAGGGCATATCCCAGGCGCAGCTAACATTCCTTACACCGAAAATTTAGATGCTAATGGCGCTTTCCTTGACCCTGAAATTTTGAAAGAGAAATACGCTGAGGCTTTGGCTCTGGTTAAACCAGAAAACGTAATTGTACATTGTGGCTCAGGCATTACAGCCTGCCATACGCTATTGGCTATGGATTACGCAGGCTTATCAATTCCTAAGCTTTATGTTGGCTCATGGAGCGAATGGAGCAGAAATAACAAGGAAATGGTATTGGCTGATCAGTAATTTTTGTTGGTTGGGTTTACAATTTCGCTTCAATAAACTGTTGATTTTACATTCCACTAAACGAATAAAAATTTTTTATTCTAAGTCGGGGATTACAAATCATGACTAAGAAGAATACCAATAAATGTATTGAAACTCATTTTCAAAAAATTACCAATTCAATTAACATTCTGAAAACCTGTCCGATTAACGCCAACAATTTTTAAAAAACATTTTTAATCTAATTATTTTATCCCTACATTTGCAGGCTAAAATTTTACAGTACTTTGAACCCACTAAAACAATTTTCATTACCGTTTACCGGATTAAAATTGGGAACTCATCAGTTTGATTATGAGCTTGATGATACCTTTTTTAATGCATTTGAGTATTCGTTAATCAAAAGCGGAAATTTGAAGGTAGACCTGGAACTTGAGAAACAAGAGACCATGTTACTGCTAAAATTCAAAGTTATTGGTACAGTTAATTTGGATTGCGATAAATGTTTATCTGAGTTTTCTTTACCTATAAATCTTTACGAACGTCAGATTGTAAAGTTTGCTGAAGATGAACTGGAAAGTGATGATGAAGAAATTATCTCGCTGAGCCGCAAAGATACCGAGATTGATATATCGGGCCCTTTATACGAAATGATTAACGTAGCGGTACCTTATATCAAAAACTGCGAGCAGGCAGATCAGGATTGCGATCAGGAAATGATTGATCGTTTAAACCAATTATCGATCGAGAAGCAGGCAGAAGAAAATGAACAAACAAGCGACCCACGTTGGGAAGCCCTTAATAAGTTAAAAAAATAATTAGATTATACACCAATGGCACATCCAAAACGGAAAATCTCGAAACAGAGAAAAAATAAAAGAAGAACACACTATAAAGCTGTTACTCCTTCTTTAGCAACATGCTCGACAACAGGTGCTATCCACGTACCTCACCGTGCTTACAACGTTGATGGTAACTTATACTACAACGGCAAACTGGTTATCGAAAATACTCAGATTGGGTAATTTTCTTAAAAAATTGTTTGTGTTTTCAGCGGCTTTAGTCATACCTTAGTCAACTGAAAAATTCAGGATTACACCTGACTTAACACAAACAGATTTTTTCTATGAAAATAGGCCTCGACATAATGGGCGGAGACTATGCTCCCAAAGCAATTGTTTTGGGAGCAATAGCTGCTCATCAATCGCTTAACGCTGGAGAGCATTTAGTTCTTATTGGCGATACCGAACAGATTAAACCCATTCTTGCAGAAGAGGGCTTTAATCCAGATCACTTTGAATACGTTCATACTGATGAAGTAATTGGTATGGGCGAACATCCCACCAAAGCAATCGTTCAGAAACCGAATTCGAGCATAGCAGTTGGATTTAACCTTTTAAAAGAAGGGAAACTCGATTCATTTGCAAGTGCAGGTAACTCTGGAGCAATGTTGGTTGGCGCTGTTTTTAGCGTTAAAACCATTCCGGGCATTATTCGCCCTTGTTTATGTACAATTCTTCCGAAAATTAAAGGTGGCACTGGCTTATTATTAGATGTAGGTGCAAATGCCGATTGCAAACCCGATATTTTATTACAATTTGGCGTTTTGGGCAGCTTATATGCAGAAAATTTATTGCAGATAAATGAGCCAAAAGTTGCGCTGATGAATATTGGCGAAGAAGATGAAAAAGGTAATATGCTTAGCATGGCTACTTTCCCGTTGATGAAAGATACCAACCTATTTAACTTTGTAGGCAATGTTGAAGGAAGAGATTTGTTTAATGATAAGGCTGATGTAATTGTTTGCGATGGTTTTACCGGAAATGTAATGCTAAAACTAGCAGAATCATTTTATGTGCTTACCATCAAAAAAGGACTTAAAGATGAGTTCTTCGATCGTTTTAATTACGAACAGTACGGTGGAAGTCCGGTTTTAGGCGTTAACGCTCCTGTTGTTATCGGACATGGAATTTCAAGTCCTTTAGCGGTTAAAAATATGGTTCTACAATCAAGAGAAATGATTACCACTGGATTGGTAGAAAAAATTAGAATTGCATTTAAATAATTTATTAAAATTCTTAAAATGAGTAAAATTCACGCTGCTATTACAGCAGTAAATGGTTACGTTCCCGATTATGTGCTTACAAACGCAGAATTAGAAACCATTGTTGACACTTCGGATGAATGGATAACCAGCAGAACGGGAATTAAAGAACGCAGAATTTTAAAAGGAGAAGGTTTAGGCACATCCGATATGGCTGTACATGCTGTAAATGGTTTGCTTAAAAAAAGAGGTATTGATGCAAAAGAAATTGAATTGATTATCTTTTGCACCACTACACCAGATTTTACTTTCCCCGCAACTGCAAACGTTTTAGCAGATAAAATTGGTGCTACCAATGCTTGGGGTTATGATTTACAGGCAGCTTGTTCTGGCTTTATATTCGGCCTTTCAACTGGTGCATCATTTGTAGAATCAGGAAGGCACAAAAAAGTTTTAGTAGTTGGTGGCGATAAAATGTCATCGATCATTAATTATGAAGACCGCACCACCTGTATTATTTTTGGTGATGGCTGTGGCTGTGCCTTGTTAGAGCCAAACGAAGAAGGTTTAGGAATACAGGATTCTATTTTAAGAACAGATGGTTCTGGAAGAGATTTCTTAGGCATGAAAGCAGGTGGATCGGTTATGCCGGCAACCCACGAAACCATTGATGCAAGATTACATTTCGCGCATCAGGAAGGCCCTACAGTGTTTAAATTTGCGGTAACCAATATGGCTGATGTAGCTGCTGAAATTATGGAACGTAACAGCTTAACTGCTGATGATGTTGCGTGGTTAGTGCCTCACCAAGCCAATAAACGCATTATTGATGCTACTGCAAACCGCATGGGCGTTACTACCGATAAGGTAATGATCAACATTGAACGTTTCGGAAATACAACCAACGGAACCATACCTTTATGTTTATGGGAATGGGAAAGCAGATTAAAAAAAGGCGATAACATCGTTTTAGCTGCATTCGGCGGTGGTTTTACCTGGGGTTCGATTTACCTTAAATGGGCTTACGATACCAAGTAATTGAGTAGAGAGCTTGGAGTTTGGAGTTAATTAGCTGCTTGATAAAGCATCATAGCCATTAACTATCAACTATTAAACCGTCAACCTTAAGTGGTTGCAGATAAAAATAAAACAAAAAAAGTATAACTTAGTTAATTCAATAAACACTATTTTTTACATAACTAGCCTAAAAAATGGATATCAAACAAATACAGGAACTGATTAAATTTGTTTCTCGTTCTGGAGTAAATGAAGTTGCTATTGAGCAGGAAAACTTCAAAATCACGATCAAAACAAACCAAGCACCAACAGTTGTGCATGCTACCGTACCACAGGCTCCGCTTGTACAGGCTGCTGCCCCTGTTGCCACAGCTCCTACTGCTCCAGTTGCAGCAACACCTGCTGTACCAGCTGCAGAAGACACTTCAAAATACTTAACAATTAAATCGCCAATGATCGGTACTTTCTACCGTTCAGCTAGCCCGGAAAAACCAATGTTTGTAAATGTTGGTGACGAAGTTAGCACAGGTAAAGTAGTTTGTATTATTGAGGCAATGAAACTTTTCAACGAAATTGAAAGTGAAGTTTCTGGCCGTATCGTTAAAATTTTGGTTGATAACGCATCACCAGTAGAATACGATCAACCGTTATTTTTAGTAGAACCTATTTAGAAGCTGATTTCACAGATTGATGATGGTGCCAAAATAGTCGGTATAATCATAATATCTGTGTAATCATCAATTAAAAAATTATGTTTAAAAAAATACTAATTGCCAACAGGGGTGAAATCGCTTTGCGTATTATCCGTACCTGTAAGGAAATGGGCATCAAAACGGTTGCTGTTTACTCTACCGCAGATCGGGAAAGTTTACACGTACGTTTTGCTGATGAGGCTGTTTGTATTGGCCCCCCACCTAGTAAAGATTCTTATTTAAATATTCCAAATATTATTTCGGCTGCAGAATTAACCAATGCCGATGCCATACACCCAGGTTATGGTTTCTTATCAGAAAATGCTAAGTTTTCTAACATTTGCCGCGAGTACAACATCAAATTTATTGGTGCAACTCCAGAACAGATTAACGGTATGGGCGATAAAGCCTCTGCAAAAGAAACCATGAAAATTGCTGGTGTACCTACCATTCCAGGATCGGAAGGTTTACTTACCAGCGTTAAAGAAGGTATTGCAATTGCTAACGAAATGGGTTACCCGGTTATACTAAAAGCAACTGCCGGTGGCGGTGGCCGTGGTATGCGTGTTGTTTGGAAAGATGAAGATTTCGAAAATGCATGGGATAGTGCCCGCCAAGAATCAGGTGCAGCATTTGGTAACGATGGTTTATATTTAGAGAAATACATTGAAGATCCACGCCACATTGAAATCCAGATAATCGGCGATCAGTTTGGCAAAGCCTGTCACCTATCAGAACGCGATTGTTCTATCCAACGCCGTCACCAAAAGTTGGTTGAAGAATCTCCTTCTCCATTTATGACCGACGAACTCCGCGTAAGAATGGGCGAGGCCGCAATTAAAGGAGCAATGGCTGTTAGTTACGAAGGTGCCGGTACAATCGAATTTTTGGTTGATAAACACCGTAACTTTTACTTCATGGAAATGAATACCCGTATCCAGGTAGAGCACCCGGTTACCGAAGAAGTAATCAATTTCGACTTGATTAAAGAACAGATTAAAGTTGCTGCCGGAATTCCGATTTCGGGTAAAAACTACTTCCCTGATATGCATGCCATTGAGTGCCGTATCAATGCAGAAGATCCAGCGAACAATTTTCGTCCTTCACCAGGTAAAATCACCAATTTTCACTCTCCAGGCGGTCATGGTGTTCGTGTAGATACGCACGTTTACGCTGGATATTCTATTCCTTCTAACTACGATTCAATGATTGCCAAATTAATCTGTGTTGCACAAACACGTGAAGAAGCAATCTGTACAATGGAGCGTGCTCTAGGCGAATTTGTAATTGAAGGAGTGAAAACAACAATCCCTTTCCATCTGCAATTGATGAAAGATCCTAACTTTAGGGCAGGAAATTTCACCACAAAGTTTATGGAAACGTTTGAATTTTCAGAATAATATAAACTATTATAAATTTAGATCCCATTTTGATAAAACAGAATGGGATTTTTCTTTATTAAAACTTTAGAATTATTTCATTAAATTTGAATATGGAAACATTAATTGTACACCCAGAAAATAAGGCTCAATTAAATGCAGTAAAACAGGTGTTGAAAGCAATGAAAATTTCTTTTGAAAAAAGAGAAAAACCCTATAATCCAGAATTTGTAGAAAAAATTTTAGATGGGGATAAAGATTTTAAAGAAGGAAAATTCACCAAAATTGATTTGGAAAATCTATGGAAATAGTTTTTCTTCCAAACGCTAATAATGATTTAGATTTTTGGAAGAAATCGGGAAATACAACTATACAAAAGAAGATTCATAGCCTTTTAAGTTCTATTAGGGACACTCCTTTCGTAGGAATAGGGAAACCCGAGGCATTAAAGTATAACCTTACAGGTAAATGGTCCAGGAGGATAAATTCAGAACATCGAATTATTTACGAAGTTTTAGAAATAGAGCAAATGATCAAAGTTCATTCATTAAGAGGCCACTACACTTAATTAAGTGATGATTTCATTAATATATTAAAGCATTTCTCAGAATAATATAAACTATTTCTATATTTAACACGTAAATACCATTCTATTCAAATAGAATGGTATTTTTGTTTTCAACATGAGCGACACTAAAAAAAATCTACTTACAAAAGCTATCGGGCAAAAGAGCACCACATTAGAGGCAGAAATGTCTTTTTTCGATCACCTGGATGTTCTCCGTAAACATTTAATCAGAGCCGTAATTGCCATTGCCGTTTTTACGGGTATCGCTTTTTACTTCAATGAAGAAATCCTGGATAAAATCATTTTCGGGCCAAAAAAACCAGATTTCTGGACCTATCGCATGATGTGTAAACTGGTTGAACACTTCCCTTCTTTAGGAAAGGATATGTGTATCACCAAAATCAATGGAGAAATTATAAATACCGAAATGGCTGGTCAGTTTAATTTACAACTGAACGTTTGTGTGATGTGTGGTATTATCCTTGGCTTCCCTTACTTATTGTGGGAAATATGGCGCTTTGTTAAGCCGGCATTACATGAAAAAGAACGTAAATCGGCCAGCGGTTTTGTTTTCTTTGCATCGTTACTTTTTATTATCGGAATCATATTTGGGTACTTCATTATTTGTGCACTATCTATTAATTTTTTAACAGGTTACACAGTAAGTTCTGAAATCAAAAACACCTTTACAATTGATTCATATGTATCTTCCATAGCTACGTTAACCTTAGGAACAGGTATTATTTTTGAACTTCCGATCATTATTTTTATCCTATCAAAACTGGGGTTAATGACTCCAAAACTGATGAGATCGAGCAGAAGATACGCAACTGTAATCATTTTGATTATTGCTGCAATTGTTACACCAACACCCGATATATTAACTATGTTGACTGTAGCAGCACCTTTATTTTTATTGTATGAGGCAAGCATCTTTGTTTCGGCATACATTGAAAAGAAGAAGAAAAAAGCAGAAGCGGCCTTCTATGCTAACTAACAAAAACATTACGAACGGATTTCATAATTCTCTATAAATTTGACCATGTCTGATACAAAAATTAAAATTGCTATTGGAGCGGATCACGCGGGCTTTGAGTACAAAGAGTTACTAAAAGATTTTTTACAGCATTACGAAATAAAAGATTTTGGTACTTATTCTGAAAATTCTGTGGATTATCCAGATTTCGCTCATCCAGTTGCTGCTGCTGTTGAAAATGGAGATTTTACCTACGGAATTTTACTTTGCGGATCGGCAAATGGTGTGGCTATAACTGCAAACAAACATCAGCACATTAGGGCTGGTTTATGCTGGGAAAATGAAGTTGCTTCTTTAGTACGTAAACACAATAACGCAAATGTTTTATGTATTCCGGCAAGATTTGTTTCGGAAGAACTGGCAAAAGAAATAGCGACAACTTTTTTAACCACTGAATTTGAAGGCGGTCGCCACCAAAACAGGGTTGAAAAAATTTCGTGTTAACAAGAACTCAACTAACTATTATCATAATGAACAAAAAGTTTTTAACTCTTGGCTTGGCCTCGCTGGTTTCCGCGAGTTGCTTTAGTCAAATTAAGCCACTTGCGCCTAATCAGGATGCAATAAAATTTAGTAAGGCAATCAATCCCGAAAATGCATTTAAACACCTTTCTGTTTTAGCATCTGATGAATATGAAGGTCGCGAAACGGGCACAAAAGGAGCTTGGATGGCTGCTGATTATATCCGCGATTATTTTAAATCTTTAGGTTTAAAAGCCCCTGTAAATGGCAGTTATTTTCAGAAAATCGACCTGGTTAACGTAACGCTTAAAGAAAGTCATGTTACCGTAAACGGACAGCCAAAAGAATACCAAAAAGATTACCTTGTTTCGCCAAGTTTAATCAGCGATAAAGGTTTTACATTTTCAGCCAATGAACTTGTATTTATCGGTTACGGTATAAAAAAAGATACTTATAACGATTTCAATGGTACCGATATTAAAGGCAAAGTAGTAATCATGTTCAATGGCGGCGACCCAACTTTGAAACCGGGTACAAGAATTGACAGAGCTGCTTATCGCGCTACCCTTGAGGCCAGAGCAAAATATTTTGCAGAAAACAACGTGAAAGCGATTATTCTGATCGATCCAGCTGTTGACAGAATAACTGAAAACACAAAACAAACGCTTAAAAATGGCAGAGTAATGGTTAAAACCAATGCTGCTATGGAGGCTCAAAAACAGAATGATATCCCTCGTGTATCTATTTCAGTTGCGTTGGCCAATGAATTGTTTAAGGCATCTAATACTACTGTTGCAGATTTACAAAAGAAAATTGTAGATAGCCAGGCCCCAGCTTCGCAAGTATTAAATGTACCATTTTCAGCGAGCGCAGCAAAAACCGAAACTCCGGTAAGATGTGAAAACGTACTTGGTTATTTAGAAGGAACAGATCCGGTACTTAAAAAAGAAGTATTAATTCTTACAGGTCATTATGACCATATTGGACTTGAAACTGATCCAAATGCAAAAGATAAAGTGAATAATGGAGCTGATGATGATGGATCTGGAACTACTGGCGTTTTATTAATGGCAAAAGCATTTACAGATGCTAAAAAGGCTGGTAAAGGTTCTAAACGCAGTATTTTATTTATGACCGTTGTTGGTGAGGAAAAAGGATTATGGGGTTCTGAATGGTACTCGGAGCATCCGGTTTTTCCTGTCGAAAACACAATTGCTGATTTAAATACAGATATGATTGGCCGTACAGGTGAGGAATATTTAGGTAAACCAGATTCTGCAAACTACATTTACTCTGTAGGATCGAACATGTTAAGCAGCGATTTAGGTAAATTAAGCGAGCAGGTTAATGCAACTTATACCAAAATGAAACTGGATTATAAATACGATGATCCAAAAGATCCTGAACAAATTTACTACCGTTCTGATCATTATAACTTTGCTAAATTGGGTATTCCGATTATTTTCTACTATGATGGGATGTTACAGCAAGACTACCATAAACCGGGTGATGAAGTAAGCAAAATAAATTTCCCGCTTTTGGCAAAAAGAGCAAAGCTAACCTACTTTACCGCATGGGAATTGGCTAACAGAGCTAAAAGACCGACAGTAGATATGGACGGAAAAGGGAATCCAAAAAAATAAAAAATTAAGCCTCGATAAAATGTCGGGGCTTTTTTATGCCTAAAGGCGTATCTTTTTATTTCAAGATTAAAATGGTATTTTTGATAAAAGTAAGTATATGAATCAGTTGCATATTTTAGAAAAAATTAACATGATGCCTATTGCCTATCAGCAAGAGGTGGAAGACTTTATCGATTTTATTTTGCAAAAAAAAGTAAATAAAAAAAATGAAGAAAAGCAACAAAGAAAACTTGGCCTACTTAAAGGAAAAATGAAAATGAGCGAAGATTTTAACGCTCCACTGGATGATTTTAGAGATTACATGTAGTGAAAAAATATTTGCTTGATACCCATGTTCTACTTTGGATGCAAGATGATAATATTGCACTATCTGAAACAGCAAGAAAAATTTTAGAAGATTCTACTACTCAAATCTATCTAAGCATTGTGAGTTTATGGGAGATTACCATAAAGCAATCACTAGGCAAGTTACAATTAGAATATTCATTAGACGAACTGATAGATTCCTGCAACAGCAGCAACATTATCATACTTCCAATAGATTACGGAACGCTGAAAATACTTAAAGTGCTACCGTTTTTACATCGAGATCCTTTTGACAGAATCATTATAGCAACAAGTATGGAATTAGATTTAAATCTCATTTCAAATGATGAAATAGTGAAAAAATACATGACTAAAGTTACCTGGTAATATTCTCCCAAAATCACAACTACTTCTTTGTATTAATTTCTAAAAATAAACTCAACATGGTTTCCTATCTTTGATGTTGTAACGAAAAACTAAAATCAGTTAATATTCGTTAACCTATTACAAAATAACTATTGATGAATATTGCTGAAGAATTTTTAGAAAAGTCTGACGAGAAAGCTTTCGATTTACCGCATCGTAAAACCATAAATTATAATATTGGAAAATACAATGCAGCTGTTGAGCGCGGCTTGTCAAAATTTGAAAATTTAGAGGCGTCCAAAAAGAAAGCACACGTAATCAAGTGGCGTGTAATGGAAAACCTTGATAAATTTTTACCTGAGTTCGAATCAAATTTCCAACGGCGAGGCGGCAAAGTAATTTGGGCTAACGATGCGGAAGAGGCCCAACAGGAAATCCTCAATATCATTAAAAGAAACAATGGGAAAACGGTTATCAAATCAAAATCGATGACCACAGAGGAAATCCACATAAACGATTTCCTGGAAAAAAATAATATAGAATCGTTAGAAAGCGATTTGGGCGAATACATTGTTCAATTGCTTGGTCAGGCTCCGTACCATATTGTAACACCGGCGATGCACCTCAGTGCAACAGATATTGCACAGCTATTTCACGATAAATTTGGCACACCTATCGATGCCACTCCTCCTCAACTGGTACAAAAAGCAAGAGAATTACTTCGCGATAAATACCTGAAAGCCGATATTGGCATCAGTGGTGGAAATTTTTTAATCGCCGATACAGGAAGTATTGCCCTAACAGAAAATGAAGGTAATGCCCGTTTAAGCACTACATTTCCTAAAATCCACATTGCTATTGTAGGCATCGAAAAGGTAATTCCTTCTATGGCAGATTTGGATCTGTTTTGGCCGCTACTTGCCTCGCATGGAACCGGACAAAATTTAACGGTTTACAATACTATTTTAAGTGGCCCCCGCCAACCAAATGAAACAGATGGCCCTGAGGAAATGTATGTAATCCTTCTGGATAATGGCCGCACCAATTTATTGGCACAAAAAGACCAGAGACAGGGTTTGTACTGCATCCGTTGTGGTGCATGTTTAAATGCATGTCCTGTTTATAAAAATATTGGTGGACATACCTATAATACAACCTATAGTGGTCCGATTGGCTCTGTAATTACTCCTCATTTAAAGGGCATGGAGGAATTTAAACATTTAAGCTATGCATCAAGTCTTTGCGGAAAATGCTCAGAAGTATGCCCCGTTAAAATAGACATCCACAAAATGCTTTTACTTAATCGAAGAGATGCCGCAGCAGGACATGAAAATGGAAAGAAAGAGGAAATTGGCTGGAGTATGTTTAGCAAAATGATGCTAAAACGCAAATGGATGGATTTTTTTGGTGGAAATTTTAAAAACTTCATGCTCAAAAGATTTTTCAAAAGGAGTTGGGGCAAATATCGCGAAATGCCAAAAGTTGCCGATAAATCTTTTGCCAAACAATGGGAAGAGCTGAAAAAAAGTAAGGAGTCTTAATAAGAGGTAATCAGTTAAATAACCCATATGCATTTCAATCGAGGCGATAAAGACAACAAATTCCTGCTGAATTTATATAAAAGATTGCTTTATCCCCGAATGGTTGAAGAGAAAATGCTCAAACTTCTACGCCAGGGGAGAATTGGAAAATGGTTTTCAGGAATTGGTCAGGAAGCCATTGCAGTAGGCAGTACTTTAGCGATGCATGGCAACGAATACATTTTACCGATGCACCGTAATTTGGGTGTCTTCACTTCGCGCAATATTCCTTTAAAGAAATTAATGGCCCAATGGCAGGGCAAAATTACCGGGTTTACTAAAGGTCGTGATCGATCCTTTCATTTCGGTACACAAGATTATAAAATCATTGGGATGATATCACATCTTGGCCCACAAATGGCCTTGGCAGATGGTATTGCATTGGCAGATTTGCTAGCCAATAGGCAACATGCAACCTTGGTTTATACAGGAGAGGGTGCCACCAGCGAAGGTGATTTTCATGAGGCAGTAAACGTTGCCGCAGTTTGGGGGCTTCCTGTTATTTTTCTCATCGAAAATAATGGATATGGTCTTTCCACTCCAAAATCAGAACAATTTAGGTGTAAAAACCTGGTTGATAAGGCCATTGGTTATGGGATAGAAGGTGTTCAGATAGATGGAAATAATGTACTGGAAGTTTACGATACCATCAATCAGCTGGCCAATGAAATCAGAAAAGATCCCAGACCTGTTTTGGTAGAATGCATGACTTTCAGAATGCGGGGCCATGAAGAAGCATCAGGCACTAAATATGTTCCGCAAGAAATGTTTGATGCGTGGGAAAAGAAAGATCCGTTAAACAATTACGAAGCCTACTTAGTTGAACAGGGTATTTTATCACCCGATAGCATTATTGACATCAAAATCCAGGTAAAAAGAGCTATAGAATTGGAAGTTGAAGAAGCTTTTAATGAAGAAGAACCTATTACGGATGCTGCTTTGGAAGAAAACGATATGTATTTTCCTCATGAGCAACAAGTAACGCTGCCTGTTGAAGCCTCTACAGAAAAAAGATATTTAGATGCCATAACCGATGGATTGGATCTGGCCATGCAAAAATACCCTAACCTGGTTTTAATGGGGCAGGATATTGCTGATTATGGTGGTGCTTTTAAAATCACAGATGGTTTTACCACCAAATATGGCAAGGGCAGAGTTCGCAATACTCCAATTTGCGAATCGGCCATTGTGGGAGCAGGGTTAGGCTTATCTATAAATGGCTTTAAAGCTGTGGTAGAAATGCAGTTTGCCGATTTTGTAACGGTAGGGTTTAATCAGATTGTGAATAACCTGGCCAAAACGCATTATCGCTGGGGCGAAAAGGCTGATGTGGTGGTTCGCATGCCTACAGGTGCAGGAACCGGTGCAGGCCCGTTCCACTCACAAAGTAATGAAGCATGGTTTACTAAAACACCAGGTTTAAAAATAGTTTATCCAGCTTTTCCTGAAGATGCAAAAGGCCTATTATTGGCTGCAATTGAAGACCCTAATCCAGTGTTATATTTTGAGCACAAATATCTCTACAGAAGTTTAATCGGTTCAGTACCCCAAGGGTATTACACAACTGAAATTGGCAAAGCAGTTATACTTGCAAAAGGAAGTAAATTTTCGATCATTACTTATGGATTGGGCGTACATTGGGCTTTGGATTACCTGAAAGAATATCCCGAATGCGGGGCTACACTAATTGATTTGCGTACACTACAGCCTTGGGATAAAGAAGCTGTTAAAACAGTCGTTAAGGCAGCCGGTAGGGTGTTAATTTTGCACGAAGATACCTTAACAAATGGTTTTGGTGCCGAATTATCTGCATGGATTGGAGAACACTGTTTCTCTGACCTCGATGCGCCGGTAATGCGTTGTGCGAGTTTAGATACTGCAATTCCAATGAGTAAAATATTAGAAGACGATTTTTTAGCTAAAGCAAGATTAGCAGAAACAATTGATAAATTATTAAAATATTAAATGGTTTTGCCGCAGAGACGCAGAAAATCACGGATAACACATTCATTTAATTCCGTTGCAATCCTCGTTTCCCTGGCGAATTTATATAAACAGCATGAGCACTTTTAAAGTTGAAGGAAATATAATTAACATCAGGGAGCGAAATATTTTCTTTGGCGAAGTTGAAGTTGAGGATGGAAAAATAAAATCAATCAATAAAATTTCTGAACAGAAAGAGGGGGCGCATTATATTTCGCCCGGGTTTATTGATAGTCATGTACACATTGAAAGCAGCATGTTGATTCCAAGTGAGTTTGCACGTTTGGCAGTAGTTCATGGTACTGTTGCTACCATTAGCGATCCACATGAAATTGCTAACGTATGTGGAATGGAAGGTGTAGAATTTATGATAGAAAATGGCAATACTGTCCCTTTTAAATTCAATTTTGGTGCGCCAAGCTGTGTTCCGGCTACTATTTTTGAAACTGCCGGTGCTGAATTAAATCATGATGATGTAAAGTCGCTTTTAGAACGCCCGGAAATAAAATACCTGAGTGAAATGATGAATTTCCCTGGGGTGCTAAATAAAGATGAAGAAGTTTTAAAAAAGATTGCAGCTGCGCACCATTTAGGCAAACCAGTAGATGGCCATGCACCGGGTTTGCGGGGAGAGGCTGTTCAACAATACATTAATGCCGGAATTTCTACCGATCATGAATGTTTTACTGCTGATGAAGCATTGGATAAGTTACAGCGTGGCATGAAAATCCTTATCCGCGAAGGAAGTGCTGCTAAAAATTTCGACGCATTAATTGATCTGCTGAACGATTGGCCTGAAATGATGATGTTTTGCAGCGATGATAAACACCCCGATAGTTTAGTAGAAAACCATATTAACGAGCTTTGTGCAAGATCGATAGAAAAAGGAATTGATCTATTTAATATACTTCAAGCTGCCTGCATCAATCCCATTCTTCACTATAAATTAGATGTAGGCTCACTCCGGATCAATGATGATGCAGATTTTATTATACTCGAAGATTTAAAAAACTTCAAGGTTAAACAAACCTATATTGATGGATTACTACTTGCCGAAAACGGTAAAACAGTGGGCAATTGGGTAATACATTTGGAAGATCGCGAATCGGTAAATCATTTCAATTGCAGCCTAAAAAAGGAAGAGGATTTTATTTATCCCTTTAACGGACAAGAAGAAATTCCTGTAATTGAAGCTTTGGATGGACAATTGATCACCAACAGATTATTAGCTATACCAAAAGTTTTAAATAGTAATATCGTAAGTGATACTGAAAACGATATTTTAAAAATGGTTGTGGTAAACCGTTACCATGATGCGCCTGTTGCAATATCTTTTGTAAAGAATTTTGGACTGAAAGAAGGTGCTATTGCATCAAGCGTTGCGCACGACAGTCATAATATTATCGCAGTTGGCGTGGATGATAAAAGTATATGCGAAGCGGTAAATCTCGTAATTAAAGAAACCGGTGGCGTGGTTGCAATGGGTAATGGAAAAGAAGAAGTTTTAGCTTTACCTGTAGCAGGGTTAATGAGTAATCAAAATGGTTATAAAGTAGCAGAAAGTTATACCTCAATTGATCAATTTGCGAAAGATTTAGGTGCTACACTTATAGCTCCATTTATGACACTTTCTTTCATGGCTTTATTGGTAATACCGCATTTAAAATTGAGCGATAAAGGTTTGTTTGATGGAAATGAGTTTAAGTTTTTATAATAAGGCTTTCGTCACCCTGAATTTATTTCAGGGTCTTCATTAAAGAAAGATACTGAAACAAGTTCAGTATGACGATCCTGATAAAAAATTATTCTATCACAAAAACCTCGGCCAAAGGATTAAACAAATATAACCTTTTATCATCTAAGCAAACACATCGATAGCGTTTCCTGATTCTTTCGCCCTTGGTAAAACGCCTGCCATCCTTAATTTTAAAGGTGGTATTAATCGGCAATTGCTCTAAATGTAAAGTTTCGGTTTTATTGCTATCGTATTTTTTTAAAGCACGCGATAAATGTAAATCAGAACAGCTGGATGCCGCCGGGTTAGACATGTAATTATCAATCGCTTTATGAATATCATCAGGAAAAATATTCAACTCAAAAAAAGGCACCATCATCCGCTGAAAGTTTTTCTTCCATTCCGAACCGTGTGGCTTCACTTTATTCTTAAAATCATTCCAGGTAAGTAAATGGGCAAATTCATGCACGGTGGTAACCAGAAAAGCGAAATGATTGAGATTGAAGTTTACGGAAATGCGATGACCTTTACCTTGATAAGGATGACGGTAATCGCCCAATTTTGTAGAACGGGTTTTGGCAATCTTAAATTCGCACTGAAAATAATCTATCCATTTTGCAATTAGCGGTGCCGCTTGTTCGGGCATGTACTGCGCTAAAACTTTAACCTTTTCCACAGACGCTAAGATAAATAATTTTAAGGTTTAACCACAAAGAATACAAAGTTTACACCGACAAAACAGAGTATTACCATAACCCTTTTTAACCACTGAGTAAACTGAGTATGCACAGAGAAAACAGAGTATTTCAATATCCATTTACAACGCGCCTAATTCCATCTTTCAATCTTAAAACATTAAAATTCATTAATAGGCCAAATCTATATCCACCCAATTTCATATAGGTTAACGTTTGTGCAAGATGAATATCATTTAGGGAATCTATACTTTTTAATTCCAAAACCAGACTATTCTCAACCAAGATATCAATTCGATAACCACAATCCAACCTTAGATCTTCAAATCGCAGAGGCATCATTTTTTCTTTTCAACTTGAAAACCTGCCTTATTGATCTTGTAAAACAAACATTCTTTATAGGCATTCTCTAACAAACCAAGCCCGAGAGCTGTATGAACATCTATAGCCAACCCAATAATGGTTCTTGTTAATAAATCTTCTTTCATAGCGCTTTGTGTTCTCTGTGCCTTACCTCGGTTTTCTCTGCGGTTAAACTTTGTTCTATTCTTCCGATGGAAACAACGATGCCAGCACCAACTTAATCTCTCCAAATGAATAATCTTTACCTAAAAACTCTCTTATTGTAGCCATCGATTTTGTTTTCTGACTTTCTATCGCATCACTTATATTTTTGATTTTATTGGCTTTTACCAATTTGGTTACATCAAGTTGCTGGGTAGAAACATAATAAGCGAGATGCCCTTCGATGGTTCCAGAAGAAAAACCACGCTCTTTTGCAATTTCCTCAATGGTTTTACCCTGTTCGTAAAGCTCAAAACTTACCAGCTTTGTATCAACTTTTGGTTCTTTTTTCTTTTTGTCGGCAGCCGATTTTACCTTAAGCGTTTCGCCCTTTAATTGAATTGCTTTTTGAAGTTGATTATTTCTTTCAACAGTATTTAATAGCGCATCGGTATCGGCTTTGCTAAATTCTTTCCCAGCAATAAGTGCCTGAAGCAAAGCTTTACTTTTATGCATCTTTTTTAATTGCTCATACACTAAAATTTCAAGTTCGAGCAGCTCAGTTACATACGTTTTAATTTGTTTTTCTTCTTTTATGGCTTCAATTTGGGCAAGAAAACGGTCGGATATTTCCTTAACCAGAGGATTGAAATATTTTAATGCAGCCTCTACCCTTTTCGATACATTGAATAAAGTATGCTCGGTTTGCTGTGCGAATAAATTTTTCAATTGATTAACAAAAGTATCGGCTGTAGCAGTGATTTTTTGGAAATCTGTATAAATTGTATCCGTCCAGTCTTCATACCGCTGTTTGGTTGATTTTTCACTTTTGTCGAAAGTCTGGCGGTGTTCTTTCAAATAGTAACGGATCAGGTTTAGGTCGAATGCAGCAATCAGGTAACTTCGAATAAAGCTATAACTCTCCAGACTGATCTGCTCGTTCAAAATCTCAGATGGTTGTTTCGTTTTAGAAAAATAATGCACATTCTGGTCCTGTTGCAAACCACTATCACGAAGATGAGAAGTTAGCACCAATCCTTTTAGCGAGCGTAAACGCGACAATGCCACATAGGCCTGGCCGGGAGCAAAAGCATCGCCAACATCAATAATCGCTTTATCGAAGGTTAAACCCTGACTTTTATGTACCGTAATGGCCCAGGCAAGTTTTATAGGATATTGAATAAACGAACCCGCAACATTTTCTTTAATCTCGTTTGTTGCTTCATCCAGTTTATACTTAACGTTTTCCCAAGTATAAGGTGAAATCTGAATCACTACTTTATCTTCGGGCAGTTCAATCTCAATCAGATCTTTTTCAATATGATGCACCACACCAATTTTACCGTTGTAATATCGCTTTTCAGCAGTCATATCATTTTTGATAAACATGACCTGTGCCCCAACCTTTAGTTCCAAACTTTTATCATTAGGGTAAGCGTACTCATTAAACTCTCCCTGAACCTTTGCTTCAAAAAAATAAGATTTGGTTTTCAGCTGGGTTAATCTTTCGCGGTTAATACTATCGGCTTTATTGTTATGCGTGGTTAAGGTAATATAATTTTCATCAGCAGAGGGCTTAAAATCCTGTTTATAATGCTGTTTAAGCAAGGCAGTATCCTCGGTCGTGATTTTATTGTTGCGTAAATTGTTCAGCAGATCAATAAAAACAGCATCATCCTGGCGGTAAATTTTATCAAGTTCAATATATATTGGGGGATTATCCTGTAGTGCCAAGGCATCAAAAAAATAAATGCTTTTATAAAATTTGGCCATAATGCGCCACTCATCATTTTTCACTACCGGAGGCAGCTGATGCAGATCGCCAATAAATAATAGTTGTACCCCTCCGAACGGAAGATTTCTATTTCTCCGCACATAACGTAGCGCAAAATCAATCGCATCAAGCATATCAGCCCGTAACATACTCACTTCATCGATTACGAGCAACTCCAGTTCCTGCAACATACGCCGTTTATTGCCCTGCATATTCAGGTGTTTTACTAACGTTTTAGGGGTATTGAAATTGAAGTTAATATTTTCATTGATCAACCCTCCTGCAACATCCGGAAAAAAAGCTCCAAAAGGCATCTGAAACAGCGAATGGATAGTAACCCCGGATGCATTTATGGCAGCAATGCCTGTCGGGGCTACAATCAGTGCTTTTTTATGTGTTAGTTTAATCAGTTTCCTTAAAAATGTTGTTTTACCTGTTCCTGCTTTCCCTGTTAAGAAAACATGTTTTGAGGTATAATTAACAAATTTAGCCGCAATTTCTGCGGGCATAGAAGTTTCTTCTAAAGTGGGCATCGGCAGTAAAATTATAGTTTACAATAAACGGAGGGATGAATAAAGCTAAACATTTTAGCACAAAACTAAACAATGATTGATGAGAAAATTTATTTTTCAATAGATAATTTTTAGCAATCACACATTCTTCTTTCTACAAATCCCCTTCTTGCAATAAAGATCTTTCGAAGCATAAGCAAAGGGCAGCTTCCTCCGCAATTTTCACACCGGAATTAAATCGGAGCTATAGTATATGGCATAACTATAATTTCGAAAGTACTAGGGTATTAATTTCAGATTATTGCTAATATTGAATCTATTACACACAAACTAAAACAATACAACAACCTAACAATTAATGATAAAGCTTTTTCTTATCTTTGCGGCCAGATGAAACAACAATATTCAAATCTTATAGCTGTTAAATTCCTTTAACAAGGTTTCATCTCTTTTTATACCCAAAATTTTATTATGCTTAACCCCGAAATAGAAAAACGTAAAACCTTTGCCATTATTAGTCACCCCGATGCGGGCAAAACCACACTGACAGAAAAATTTCTGCTTTTTGGTGGTGCCATTAATACTGCAGGAGCGGTAAAAAGGAACAAAGCGAACCAAAGTAACACCTCCGATTTTATGGAGATTGAGAAACAACGTGGTATCTCGGTGGCAACTTCGGTTATGGGTTTCGAGTACAGTGGTAAACGCATTAATATTTTAGATACACCTGGTCACAAAGATTTTGCCGAAGATACTTACAGAACTTTATCGGCCGTAGATAGTGTTATTTTGGTTGTAGATTGTGTAAAAGGTGTGGAGGAACAAACGGAAAAACTAATGTCGGTTTGCCGCATGCGGAATACGCCTGTAATTATCTTTATTAACAAAATGGACCGTGAAGGTAAAGAAGCTTACGATTTACTCGATGAAATTGAAGAAAAACTGAACATCAGCCTTTGCCCACTTTCTTGGCCAATTGGCCAGGGGCATACATTTAAGGGTGTTTACAGCATTTATAACAAACATTTAAATTTATTTAATTCAGATAAAACCAAAGTAACCGATTCTGTGGTTGCGGCCAGCGATTTAAACGATCCATCGCTACTAAATTATCTTAAAGAAAACGAGATCAATGCATTAAAAGATGACGTTGAGCTGGTTGATGGAATTTACGGCAAAATTGATAAGGATTTATATACTGATGGTTTGGTTGCTCCTGTGTTTTTTGGGAGTGCGATAAATAATTTTGGAATAAAAGAGCTTTTAGATACGTTTATTGATATCGCTCCGAGTCCTCGGCATCGTGAAGCGGAAGAACGTGATGTATTGGTAGAAGAAAAGAATTTTAGTGGTTTTGTTTTTAAAATTCATGCCAATTTAGATCCAAAACACCGTGATAGGATTGCCTTTTTAAGGATTTGCTCTGGCAAATTTGAGCGTAACAAATTTTATTATCATACCCGTCAGGATAAGAAATTAAAATTCTCTAACCCAATGGATTTTATGGCGAATGAGAAAAGTATTGTTGAAGAGGCATGGCCAGGTGATGTAGTAGGTTTATATGACAGTGGCAACTTTAAAATTGGCGATACGCTTACCGAAGGCGAAAAACTGCAATTTAAAGGCATTCCGAGTTTCTCTCCTTCGATTTTTAAAGAAGTAGAAAATATGGATCCAATGCGTACCAAACAATTGGAAAAAGGAATTGAGCAGTTAACCGATGAAGGTGTAGCGCAGTTATTTGTAATGCAGCCAGGAAACAGGAAAGTGATTGGCGCAGTTGGTGAACTTCAGTTTGAGGTAATCAACTTCAGGTTGGAGCATGAGTATGGTGCTAAATGTCGCTTCCGTACTTTGAGTTATACCCGCTCTAGCTGGGTAACTTCTACTGATCGGAAAAAACTGGATGAATTTGTTAAGCGAAAACAACAACATATTGGCTTTGATAAAGAAGCCAACCCGGTTTATCTTGCCGATAGTGAGTACATGATTAACTTAACAAAACAAGATTATCCTGATATTGAATTCCATAAAACAAGCGAATTTAAAAGCTAAGCCGAATTCTGAATAAAACTTTTAAATAAGATTAACCTTATAGACTTTAAAATCTGTGAGGTTTTTTTATGTATAAACATTTAATAAAATAATTCTTTTCATAGGTTTAAGCTTAAGAAACCAGGGCGTTAAACGTCATTGAGTTAAAGCTACCGACAAACATAATTTGGATAGGGTGTAAATCATTCAAATAAGGGGTCAAAATCACATTAATAAGCATGGCCTATTTTATATATAATTGTTTAGGCTATATTAAGTAAAATGCCATTGTAGGTATATATACTAAATCATTCAAAATATTAGAATAAAAAATACATTTATAATAGTGATCTAGACAGAATAATTATCAATTCATGCTTCCACCAAATATGAGTCTATTGCATATCAGAGCAAGATATTAGTGCACCTACTATTTAGACAACGATTTAGCACTAACCCAAATATTGGTTTTATTTGCTTGCAGATAATACTTTTTTCATAGACTATAACTGATCCAAAGTGAAACAACACAACTGAAGCAAATTAATTAAGATCCTTTTTTGTGTAAAATTTAACTTACAATACATAGTTAGTAAAGATACATCCTATCAGGACTAGTTTTTCGTGTAAAATAATTCCTTTGGGGCATATTGATAGCAAGTGTTCGTTTACATTTGTTAACCCAGCCCGCTCAGCAGGCAATCGTCTACCTAACCTAAAACCTATGAAAAGAAACATCAAAAAGATTTCCATCGTTGCAATGGGATCAATTGCAATTACGCCTTTCAATAAAATAATGAAGCCTTTAGCCTGGCAGAAAGCGTTTAAAAGCCAATACAGTTTTAAAGTATGTTCTATACCTTATTGTTCGGGCAGTTAATCGTATTACCAAATAACAGATTCTTTAAATTAAAACCTAAAAGCAGTTTACTTACCTAATCAAATTTAGTTTGCTGTAAATTATCTACCATCATGAAAAAAATTCTATTTATAGCAGTGTTAGCCCTGCTTTTCAGTTGTAAAAAAACAACTCCTCCTACAGTTCTGGTTCAACCAAAAGTTTATAGTTTTGACACCGGCCAAAATTCGTCTTTAATGTTCCAGGATGGCGAAAGCTTGGCTGTATATACATCAGAGGCGCGCCGTTTAAAAATTTCAAGCGTATTGAGCATTAAAGCCGCTACAGAAAAATCAATCGAAATATCAAATTTTGCACCTGTAGATCTTGAAGATGCTATTGTATTAATTACCATAAAAGGACGGGAAAAACCTATTCAGTTACTAAAAATTAAAAAAATAAGGGCGCATGGTACCCAAATCATCAATTACCCTTTTGTGGATGGAGAAAGCAATTTTATCGACATAAACGGCAACGTAGTTGATCTTTCAGAATATAAAACAACAGGAATACCTGTAGCAGATGTTCAATTTGATTTTTCAGGGGAAAATACGCTTATAAAAAAACTGAAAAAGCTATCCGTTCTAAAATGGGATGTAAGATTTGCAGACTTCGACACGGATAATAATCCAAATGATAGCTGGAAAGAAGATCTTACCCCCGCAGATGTTAGACTTTTCACAGGCCTTTTAATCAATTACGCATACCTTATGCAAGATGAAGGCACAAAGAAGGAATTTCTGGCCGAGCCGATAAGCATTAATGATGATGCTGAGTTTTTAACCTTGTACGAAAAACAATCCACTTATCAGGATATACTGAATATCAACAGAATTAATGCAGGAGTAGTGGTTGGCATTAATGGTTTAGGGGGTGGAAGTACGTTTGGAATGGCCGAATGGGTTTTGAGAACTTACCTTAAAGAAGATATTTCTGCCGTTGCAGTACACGAGCTTGGACATGTAGTAGGTTATGCACATTCTTCATCGATGACCTATCCTAGAAATGGCCATGGATTTACGGTTGCCTGCTCAAGAAACTACGAGAAAATAGCCAATGCCAATGAATTTCCTATTACCAAAGATAATTATTACAAACCAGCAGATTTTATTGACTAGCTTCGGATTAAAGAGCTTTATTCGAGGCTACAACCTAACTGTATAAAGGTTTAGACGAAGCAGCTTTAGCTTTTTAATATTCAAAAGAAGCAAAGCCAGCGAGTAAATTGAGATGATGTTAATATCATCAAATTATCTTTGTATTAGCACTAAAATAATGCCCCCAAAAGTTTTATAGTAGACTTAGGGGGTTTTATTCTTTTTGAAATAAAAAGTTAAAAAAACATAGGTTCTTGTCTGTTATCCCAAAAGAAAAGTATTTCTATCCGATCGGGCTTAACTTCATAAAAGAAAGAAGAAATCTTTTTGATCAATCCCTGTCGGATATTAGGGTCAAAATCAGTTTCCTTATAAAGGAATGGTGAATCGCCGATTAATGATAGGGTTTTAATTGTGTTCTTTTTGAAATCACTTACGGCTTTCGCTCCTAATCTGTCGTTTATCTGAGCACAAATAGATTCAAAAGTTAAATATGCTGTTTCAGATATAACTACAGGCAGGCTCATTAGAGATTCGAAATTTTCTTTTTGAATTCCTCTAAAGAAAAACTTTTACCGGCTTTGATGTCCTCTTGTCCTTTTTTTATGCCAGATAAAACATGGGCTGGTAAAGAATTTTCTTTCCTTATTTCATACGGCACTTCCAATGCTTTAAGAAATGCCTTCAAGGCCTTTTCTTGTATTTTATCAGGATGAACAAGATAAGTTTCCATATTGGTTTGATTTAAATCTAATATACAAATTTACTATTATTAAATAATAACCTTTGCAAATTAGCATTGTTCTAACATTTGATAAAACCTCTTCAATACTAATTGAAGAGGTTTTATCAATATCATAAGCTTATTTTAGCTTGCTTAAAGCTGCTTTAATCCTCGGTAACATTTCTTTTATATCCTGCAAGGTACAGGCCCCAACTGATGCTCTGAACCAAGGCATACTATCTTCATTTCCGAAAGCAGAAAATGGAACCAATGCTGCTCCTGCTTCATTAATAAGATAGAAATTTACATCAGCACTATCTTTTAAAATCTGTCCATCTTCTGTGGTCTTTCCGATGTAATCGATTTTTATTGTTAAATAAATAGCACCCATTGGCTCAACTGCGTCAACATTAAAACCATCAGCTTTTAAATCGTTAAAGCCGTTATAAAGTGCGTTTAAACTGTCTTGAATTTTATCCTTAAAGCTGTCTAAAAATGCATCAACCTGTACTTTATCATTAAAATAGTTAGACATAGCCACCTGTTCCGCTTTTGGCGCCCAGGCACCCATATGACCAACAAGGGCTTTCATCCTATTGATAATATCTTCCGGACCAAAACCCCAACCCACACGCACACCTGTTGCAGCCAAACATTTAGAACTACCATCTACAAATACTGTGAATGGCCTCATTTCCGGACGTAAAGAAACTGGATTTACATGCTCTTTTCCAAAAGTTAAAAGTGAATAAATCTGATCATACATCATATATAATGGCTTCTCATCAGCTCCACGTGAAGCATTTTCTTCCAAAACTGCATCACATATTTCAGCCAAAGAATCGGCATCGAACATCGTTCCGGTAGGATTTAAAGGCGAACATAACGCCAATAAAGTTGCACCTTTTAAATGAGGTTTTAACTGAGCAGCTGTTGGCATAAAATTATGCGCTGCATCGGTTTCTACTGCAATGGTTTTTGCCGAAGTTAAGTGCGAGTAATGGTTGTTATTCCATGATGGTGCAGGGAAAACCACGGTATCTCCAGGATCGATCAAAGCCAGGTACGTGGCATAAATTAACGGACGGGAACCTCCAGATACTAAAATACTATTGGTATTGTATTCCAATCCAAACCTATCCTTTAACAATTCTGAAACTGTTTCTCTTAGGGGTAAGACACCATCAGCAGGTGGATAATTGGTTTGATTGGCGTTATAAGCCTCCACAATTCCAGCCTTTAACTCAGTTGGTATCGGGTAAATATTTGAATCAAAATCACCTATGGTTAAGTTAGCGATTGAAGCACCCTTGCGTTTCATTTCGTTAACCTCGTTACCAATTTTTATAATTTCTGAACCAATTAATGAACTGGCTAATACTGAAACTTTCATCTGTTTATATTTTCGTTATGTTGATCCGCCATCATGATTTGATAGTAATTCCATTATGGAACATCATGAAGAAGTGATTTTGTATGTTGAATGCTGATGTTAGCAGCTTTATAATGCTTTTATTATTATTTGAAGTTCCTTTTTATCAATACTACTTTCTTCCGATTTATCGTAGAGTGTTAACATATTAATAATTGTACCATCAGCACTGTTAGAAACTAAATAAGTTATTATTCTAAATCCGCCGCTTTTACCTTTTCCTTTGCTTTTTATAGCAAGCCTAATTTTATATAAACCTGCGCCCAGATCATTGCCTTGGTGTGGATTTTCAAGAAGTTGTTCTTCAAGCCGATAAAGATCTTCTACCAGGGAAAGGTATTTCTTTTTATAGATTTTAGCTTTCTTGATAAATACAGCTGAATAAATAACCTCATTAGCCATTAAATGTCTTTTAAACTTAAAGACTTCCGTTTACCTTGCTGTATCTCTTTAATTTCTTTTAAAGCCTGGGCAATTTCAGAAGTTATCTGGTTAGTTGGTTCTGATTTAACTTTTGCACCAATTTTGCTAAGGAATTCTTTCACAAAACCTGCATCTTTATCCTTAATTTCTATTGTTAAAGTCGTCATAGCTACAAATTTAGCAAATTATTTAACCAAATCTTCTATTGCTTTATTCACTTTCCCGAAACCAAATTGAGCCAATACATTCTGCATGGCTGTAACGATTTGCTCGTTGCACAGGTTGCCGATGCTGCCTTCATGTGTGTGATGTATTTGGCCGGATGGTGCAAAACTACCATTTTCTATCTGCTCGCCAACAATTTTGTAAGCTTCTCTAAATGGAACGCCTTGCAAAGCAAGATCATTCACCACTTCAACACTAAATAGGTAGTCGTATTTTTTATCTTTTAAAATATCATCTTTTATAGTGATGTTCTGAAACATAAAAGTGGCGATCTCCAAACATTCGTTTAACGAGGTAATGGCTGGAAATAGGTTTTCTTTTAACAATTGTAAATCGCGGTGATAACCAGAAGGCAAGTTGGTAATCATCATGGCTATTTCATTCGGCAAAGCCTGGATTTTATTGCAGCGCGAGCGGATCAACTCAAAAACATCAGGATTTTTTTTGTGTGGCATAATGCTTGAACCTGTGGTAAGCTCTGCCGGAAAACTGATGAACCCAAAATTTTGATTGATAAATAAACACACATCCATAGCCATTTTAGCCAATGTTGCCGCAACAGCAGACATGGCCTGACCTAGAATTCTTTCTGTTTTACCACGACCCATCTGAGCATAAACCACATTATAGTTTAAGCTTTCAAAGCCCAGCAAATTTGTTGTTAAAGTTCTGTTTAAAGGGAATGAAGAACCGTAACCGGCGGCAGAACCGAGAGGGTTTTTATTGCATATTTTCCACGCAGCCAACATCAGTTCCATATCATCAGCAAGGCTCTCTGCATATGCACCAAACCACAAACCAAATGAAGATGGCATGGCAATCTGCAAATGCGTATAACCCGGCATCAATTTATCTTTGTGCGTATTGCTTAACTCAATTAACTGATTAAATAAGGTTGATGTTTGCCCAACCATATCTTCTATACAAGCCCTGAAAAACAACTTTAAATCTACCAAAACCTGATCATTACGTGATCTGCCACTATGAATTTTCTTACCGGCTTCTCCAATGCGTTGGGTTAGCAGCCATTCTACCTGAGAGTGTACATCTTCTACACTGTCTTCGATGGTGAAGTTTCCGGCTTCAATTTGTGCATAAATATTTTTCAGCTCTTGCTGAACTGTTTGCAATTCTTCGGCGGTTAGCAAATTAATGGTTTCCAACATTTGAGTATGCGCCAAAGAGCCCAATACATCAAACTTTGCCATTTGCAAATCCAGTTCACGGTCTTTCCCAACGGTAAAACTTTCTACAAATTGATTAACATCTATATTTTTTTGCCAGATTTTCATTCTATCTCATTTTAAAAGATAATGAACTCCGCTAAGCAGATTCATTATAATTTTATTTAACTATGGAATTATAAAGTTTTACGGATTTTGCAAATATTTTGAACATTGTTCAGGATTTATTACAGTTCCAGGCAAGAAAACTCATCCTGTGCTGTAAAACCATCTATTAATTCTTTTTTATCGAATAAAGTGTTTGCTATACATACCTCCCAATGACCGTTTTATTGTACAACCGGTTTTAGCATATTTACATATCCCTCAACACCCTCTGCCACCTCGTTAACATACAAAAACTCATCGGCCATGTGTGAACGACCTGAAAAACCTGGGCCGCATTTTACGGATGGAATATCCAGCAAGGCCTGATCTGACGTGGTTGGTGAACCATAAGTAGTTCTTCCAAGCGAAACACCAGCCTGCACAACGGGATGGTTTTTATCAATTGAAGATGGCTTTAAACGGATAGAACGCGGAGTTACGTCACAATCCACGTTCGAACGGATAATTTCTAAAACCTCTTCATTGGTATAAGCATCAGTAACCCGAACATCTACGGTGAAAGTACAATTAGCAGGAACAACGTTATGTTGAGAACCTGCATTAATAATGGTAACCGTCATTTTTAAAGAACCAAAAACTTCTGATACCTTGGGAAACTGATAATTTCTAAACCATTCGATATCTTTTAGGGCTTTGTAAATGGCATTCTCTCCTTCTTCGCGGGCAGCATGACCTGCTTTTCCGTGCGCTACACAATCCAGCACCAATAAACCCCGTTCGGCAATTGCTAAATTCATTTCTGTTGGTTCGCCAACTATACCAAATTCCAATTCGCCTAAATCTGGCAAAACCAATTCTAAACCATTATTACCAGAAATTTCTTCCTCAGCAGTTGCGGCCAGACAGATGTTGTATTTTAAATTTTCTTGCTCGTAATAATATAAAAAGGCACCTATTAAAGAAACTAAACAACCTCCAGCATCGTTACTGCCCAAACCAAATAACTTATCGCCTTCAATTGCAGCATCATAAGGATCGCGGGTATAACCTGAATTTGGCTTAACCGTATCGTGATGTGAATTTAAAAGTAATGTGGGCTTTTTTGCATCAAAATGCTTGTTGTAAGCCCAAATGTTATTCATTTTACGCTGAGTTTTAACCCCTCGCTCTTCCAAAAATTGAGCGATTAAATTCGCTGTCCGGTCTTCTTCTTTACTGAAAGATTGGATGCGGATTAACTGTCGCAATAAATCCAGACTTTCTTTTTGTATATTTTCTAATGACATATTATCAAGTAGTTGGCATCCGGTATCAAGACTGGGTCTTTAAACCTTTTACCTTTATTATCTTTCAGTTTCAATTTTAAGATTGGTAATAAAAACCAAACCCTACATTACCTAACCTTCTTTTGTGTATAAATTCCCTGCTTTTAAAGCCGAAAGCTTAATACCTTTAATTAATGAAGAACTAAAACCATTGTGTTCCATTTCGTTTAATCCGGCAATGGTACAACCTTTCGGCGAAGTTACTTTATCTATCTCTGATTCTGGGTGTGTTCCGTGCAATAAAAGCAAATCTGCTGCTCCTTTTGCCGTTTGAACTGCCATTTTTAAAGCTTCATCGGCATGGAAACCAATTTCTACCCCACCTTGCGATGCAGCCCTGATGGCCCTTAAAAAAAACGCAATCCCACAGGCACAAAGCGCTGTAGCAGAAGTCATTAAATCCTCATTTATTTTCACAACCGAGCCTACAGTTTCGAACATTCTGGTCACATCTTCAATATTTTCCGATGAAGCATTATCGCTTGCCATACATGTCATGGATTGCCCGATGGCAATTGCCGTATTTGGCATTACACGGATTACCTCTACCTCCTCACCTAATTTTTCTCTAACCGCTGCACAACTCACCCCTGAGATAACCGAAATAACCAAATGTTTTGCGGCATCTATCGAAGTGTTAATTTCATCTAAAACGGTATTTAATTGTTGGGGCAGAACAGCCAAAATTACAACATCAGCATCAACCACAGCCTGTTTATTGTTATTGCTAACGTTAAAACCAGCTTCTGCGAAAGATTTTAAATGATCGGTATTTCTACGGGTAAGCGTAATATCGGCAGCTTGAGCAAAGTTGGCCTTTACTAAGCCTTTTGCTAAAGATAAACCGATGTTTCCACTACCAATTATGGCTATTTTTTTCATGTGGTTCGTTTTTATATTGTTTCAGTTGATTACTGATTAATTTTCTTTGGAAAAGTAATTGCAGTAATGCTATTGATATTTAGTCCTGCTATCCGTTACAAGCCCGATGAAAAATCGGGGCTTTTCAATACTATCAGGTTTATTTTGCAAAAGCAGCAGTAATCGGTTTCTTTTCCTAGCTAGCCCATTATTTTTACACGATTAAGAACATCAGACTAAAAATTCTTTGCATGCTTCGTGCTTTAGTGGTCAAAATGCTTAAAAAATATTTCTAGGCACATCGCTAATACCTTTTCCTTCAACCTTTTTGCCTTCAACCTTATTTCAGCATCTTAGTTCCAAAAGTTTCTGCTGCAAGTTCAGCAAGCTCATCGGCTTTTCCTATATATACTGCCGAAACCCCTTTTTTAATTGCTTCAAAGGCATTGTGTAATTTTGGGATCATACCACCTTGTACGGTTCCATCGGCTTTTAAACCTTCAAATTCATCAGCCTTGATTTCTTTTACAACAGAACCGTCATCATTTACATCTTTGAGTACACCCTTTTTCTCAAAGCAATATACCAAACGTGTTTCGTATAATGATGACATTGCCACTGCAACGGAAGATGCAATGGTATCGGCATTGGTGTTTAAAAGCTGAGTATCCCCATCGTGTGTTATGGCGCATAATACAGGCACCAAACCGGCAGTTAGTAAAGAATCTAAAGTTGTTGCAGAAACAGAATTTTCATCCAGATCACCCACTAAGCCGTAATCAATTTCTTTAACCGGACGTTTTTTTGCTTTGATGATATTTCCATCAGCACCTGTTAAGCCAATGGCATTGCTTCCTTTGGCTTGCAACTGCGCAACCATATTTTTATTAATCAATCCGGCATATACCATGGTTACAATCCGCAGGGTTTCGATATCAGTAATTCTTCTACCCTCAACCATTTTAGCTTCAATGCCTAACGATTCTCCTAATTCAGTTGCAATTTTACCCCCGCCGTGCACCAGAATTTTATCTCCTGGCAATGCTGTAAAATCCAATAAAAACTGATGCAGGTTTTCGGAATTATCGATAACATTTCCACCGATTTTTATGATTGTGAGTTGTTTCATAATTTATTCTTATCGTGGTTCGTGTCTCCACCAAACACATTAATACTTTTGTTTTACCATATTAACAATTTCGGCTCTTGAGAACACAAGCCTAGGCACATGGCAATAGTTATTATTTCAATTCCTCCAATATCGCTTTAATCACCGCCTGTGCAGCCCATAAACGGTTCCCGGCTTCGTGGATCACCAAAGAATTTGGTCCGTCCAATATCTCTGATGACAATTCCAGATCACGGCGCACTGGCAGGCAATGCATCACTTTAGCATTGTTGGTAAACTTCAACTTCTCGTTATTCATCATCCAGCCATCCGGATAAGTTAATACCTTTCCGTATTCTTTGTAACTGCTCCAGTTTTTTACATAAACATAATCTGCGCCAGCCAAAGCTTCTTCTAAATTGTATTGAATATCGGCATTTGGTGTAAAGTCTTCTGAAAGTTCATAACCCTCGGGCTGGGCGATTGTAAAATCTATCATCCCCTCGGCCTGGGCTTTACACATCCACTCTGCAAAAGAGTTTGGCACCGCCTGAGGTAATGCTTTAACATGAGGTGCCCAAGCTAAAACTACCTTAGGTTTGCGGCCATCAGGTTGCTTTGTCCAGGTTTCGTGGATGGTGATAATATCAGCAAAGCTTTGTAAAGGGTGACGTGTAGCACTCTCTAAACTTACTACTGGTACAGCACAATATTTCACAAATTTATTAAAGAAATCTTCGCTGTAATCTTCCTCACGGTTATTTAATTTCGGGAAAGAACGAAGGCCTAAAATATCACAATACTGACCCATAACGGCAGCTGCTTCGCGGATATGTTCAACTGTTGAGCCGTTCATTACCACACCATCCTGGGTTTCCAAAGCCCAACCTTCTTTATCCATGTTCATCACCATAACATTCATACCCAGGTTTAGGGCAGCTTTTTGTGTACTTAAACGGGTACGTAAACTTGGATTCATGAATACTAAGCCCAAGGTTTTATTTTTACCTAAACCTTGGTGCGCGTAAGGATTTGCTTTTAATGCAAGGGCATCGTTTACAAATTGTTTGATGCTTGGAACATCATGTACGGAAGTGAAAAGTTTCATTTTTAATATAAATTAATTTATCCCTGATCCGTCACTCTGAATTTATTTCAGGGTCTTTTTCTACTGTAGATGCTGAAATAAATCCGATAACTATCGGATCAGCATGACGATCGACCAAATACACAATATCTATTTTACTAATTTTCTAAAAGCAGCTAAAAATTCATCAGCATGTGCTTTTGTTAAATTTAAAGCTGGCAGTAAACGGATTACGTTAGGTTTTGCCTCACCTGTAAAAATATGATGGGTAAACAATAATTCTTTTTTTACATGTGCGAGTTCTGCAGGTAATTCGATACCGATCATTAAGCCACGGCCACGAACCTCTACAACCTGCTCAAATTTTTTCAATTCGGTAACCAAATAATCGCCAATTTCTTCAGCGTTTTTCATTAAGTTATCTTGTTCCATTACTTCGAGCACTGCCAAAGCGGCCGCACATGCTAAATGGTTACCTCCAAAGGTTGTACCCAACTCGCCGTGCCAAGGTTTAAATTTTGGGGCGATAGAGATTCCCGCTACCGGAAAGCCGTTACCCATCCCCTTTGCCATGGTATATACATCGGCTTCAACACCGGAGTAATCATGCGAGTAAAAAAGGCCTGTTCTGCCATAACCGCATTGAACTGAATCGGCAATGTATACAGCATTATATTGATCACAAAGTGAACGGATTTTTTGTAAGAAACTTTTTGATGCTTCCTTTATGCCCCCAACGCCCTGGATACCTTCGATAATTACTGCCGAAATTTCATCGCCTTGTGCTTTAAAAGTATCTTCTAAAGCCACCTCATTGTTAAATGGCAAGAAGATAACATTTTCTGTCTGGTTAACTGGCGCTACAATTTTAGGATTATCAGTTACGGCAACAGCCAACGATGTACGTCCGTGGAAAGCACCGGTAAAAGCAATTACTTTTTTTCTGCCATTGTAAAATGAAGCCAATTTTAAAGCATTCTCGTTAGCTTCGGCACCTGAATTACACAAAAATAATTGGAAATCCTTTTTGCCAGACACTTCACCAAGCTTTTCTGCAAGTTGGACCTGCAAAGGAATTTTTACTGAATTTGAATAAAAACCAACTTTATTTAACTGATCAGTCAAACGGCTAACATAGTGAGGGTTGGTGTGACCGATTGAAATTACGGCATGTCCGCCATATAAATCTAAATATTGTTGTCCGTTAGCATCCCAAACATTACTGCCTGCTGCTTTGGTTATTTCTATATCGTTAAGTGGGTAAACGTCGAATAGTTGCATTTTATAAGGTATAAGGTTTGAGGTGTAGGGTTTAAGGTTTTTTCACTCCACTTCTCAAAAATTTTAAAAATGAAATTAGCATTGCCCTAACTTCGTTAATTGAATTGTTTACTTTTAAATAATCATCTTCGCTTATATACTTTAATTCAGAAGCACATAAACAGCAATAATCTATCTCGTTTGCAGAACCTAAAGCATTATCAAGAAAATGTGCAAAATCCTTATCAGTAAATCTTCCACATCCTTCAACTATGTTCAAGGGAATTGATAAAGAAGCTCTGGTAAGTTGTGAGGTTAATTCAAATCGCTCTTCTTTTGGAAATTGAGTTGCAATATTCTTTTTGATGAACATATTTAGCTCATGTGCTTTTTTCCAAACGTCAAGTTTTTTATAATCTCTCATGCTTTTACCTTACGCCTTAAACCTTACACCCTCTACCGTAATTAAAAATTCGCTGCTTTTAACCTAAGTCCGGCTGTTTCATCCAGGCCAAACATTAAATTCATGTTCTGAACAGCTTGTCCGCTGGCACCTTTAAGTAGGTTATCGATAATGCTGATGATAAATAATTTACCGCCATGTTTTTCTACATGAACAAGTGCTTTATTGGTATTTACAACCTGTTTTAAATCGATATTGTTCCTGCTTGCATGTGTGAAAGGATGATTGCTATAATATTCTTCGAAGATCTTTTGCGCTTCTTCCAAACTTAAATCGCTTTCTAAATACATGACAGCTAAAATTCCCCTGGTAAATGCACCACGTTGAGGGATAAAATTTAGTGCTTCAGAAAGTGAGGGCTGCAATTGCAATAAACTTTCACTAATTTCATTCAGGTGCTGATGTTCAAATGCTTTATAGATGGAAAGATTATTGTTTCGCCAGCTGAAGTGTGAGGTGGTGGACAAACCTTGTCCGGCACCGGTTGAACCTGTTGTGGCGTTAATGTGAACTTCTTTCTGGATCAAACCCTTTGCGGCCAATGGCAACAGACCCAATTGGATACAAGTAGCAAAACAGCCTGGATTGGCAATATTTTTGGCCGTTTTAATTTTATCACGGTTCAATTCTGGCAATCCGTAAACAAATTCGCGGTTTTCGAATGTCGATTTTTCATGTAACCTGAAATCCTGAGATAAATCGATAATTTTAATATTCTCATTGATTGGGTTAGCAGCTAAGAACTTTTTCGCGTCGCCATGACCAACACAAAGAAAAAGTACATCAATATCTTGTGGAATATCGCTTACAAATTTTAAATCTGTATCGCCTATCAAATCGGTGTGTACATCAGAAATCAGGTTTCCGGCGTTGCTTGTACTGTTTACAAAAGCAATTTCAACATTTGGGTGATTAACCAGAATGCGTAACATTTCGCCTCCTGTATAACCTGCACCACCGATTATTCCTGCTTTAATTTTATTCATCTCTATGAGTTTAATGCTATTTTATAAAGAAAAAATTCTTCGTCATTTCCCTGTTTTACAAAACCTATACTTTCGTATAAATGCTGGGCAATGTGATTATCAATAGCGGTTTCCAATTGTACAAATGTAGATCCATTGGTTTTAGCAAAATCCATGGCTTTTTTAATCAATTTTTCGCCTATTCCTTGCTTTCGGTAAGCTGTATCAACATACAAATCGTTCAAAATCCAGTTTTTACTCAATTTGACCGACGAATATTTAGCATACAACTGCGTAAAACCTACTGTTTTTTGAGTATTGCGATCAATGGCAGCAAAAACGATGGATTCATTATTTTGCAATCTTTCATCTAAGAAAGCCTTAGCCATTCCGATATCCGAAAACTGACTATAGAAAATACGATATTGGTTAAACAGGCCAGCCACTAAATGTGCTTCTTCCGGTCCAATCTGGTTAATCATTATATTATTCACAATCGGTTCTGTCATTTTGAGTTGATGGATATGAAAAAAGTACAAATTCCAAATCATCAACGCCATTGTTCATGATTTTATGCTTATCTCCAGCTTTAATCTGTAAACCTGTATTGGCTTCAACGGTAAAAATCTCGCTTTCAATTAAAAATGTGGCCTCTCCTTTCAATATGAAGAAAAACTGCTCCGCATAAGTATGAAAATGTAATTTTTCAGCGGTTTGGGCTGGCATTAACTCTTGTTTAATTGCTACCTCTGGCTTGCTTATAAAATTCCATCCATCACAGTTATCTCCCCATTTATAGTGGCTTAAACAATTATATTTTGAAAGAATTTCACTCATTTTTATTGATCAAGTATCAGAAAAAGGCAAGTTTCTATGTTGCCTTTTCCATCATCCTTTTTATATAAAGCCTATGCTTCTTCACTATTTACCTTGTGCCAGATCATCACCTGGTTACCAAATATTTTAGAGAAACCTTTCACATCTTCTCCGCTCCAGGCATTGTTCATTTCACCGTAGCTACCAAATTTATTGCTCATTAAATCATGGTTAGATTCAATTCCGATAATCTGGAAACGGTACGGCAACAATTCTACAAACACTTTACCGCTCACAAATTTTTGTGTATCCGCCAAAAATGCCTCGATATTCCGCATAATCGGATCGTGAAACTGACCTTCATGCAGCCAGTTACCATAAAAAGATGACAGTTGCTCTTTCCAGCTTAGCTGCCATTTGGTTAAGGTGTGTTTTTCTAAAGTATGGTGTGCTTTGATAATGATAATCGGACCCGCAGCCTCAAAACCTACACGGCCTTTAATACCGATAATGGTATCACCAACGTGGATATCTCTGCCAATACCGAATGGCTGGGCAATGGCCTGTAACTTTTGGATTGCACGAACAGGTGCTAGTGTTTCGCCATCAATGGCAACCAATTCGCCTTTTTCGAATGTTAATTCAACTTTACGCGATTCTGTTTCCGACACCTGGGTTGGCCATGCACTTTCTGGTAAAGTTTCATTTGAGGTTAAAGTTTCTTTTCCTCCTACCGAAGTTCCCCATAAACCTTTGTTAATCGAATATCTTGCTTTTTCAGCACTGTATTCTACACCATGCTGGGCTAAATATTCAATTTCTGCTTCGCGGGATAATTTTAAATCTCTTATTGGGGTTATGATTTCAACTTCCGGAATTAAAATGTTAAAAATCATATCAAAACGAACCTGATCGTTACCAGCTCCTGTACTTCCATGTGCTACATAATCAGCACCGATTTTTTTTACATAATTGGCAATAGCAGTGGCCTGACTTACACGCTCTGCACTAACAGATAATGGGTAAGTAGCATTTTTTAATACGTTACCAAAAACCAGGTATTTAATGCAACCCTCATAATAACTTTCTTTTTCATCAACAACAGCATGCGATTTTACGCCCAAAGCATATGCTCTTTTCTCAATTTCCTGCAACTCTTCGTCAGAGAAACCACCAGTGTTTACAATTACTGAGTGAACTTCCAATCCGCGATCCTGTGCCAGGTAAATACAACAAAATGAGGTATCTAAGCCTCCGCTAAATGCTAAAACAACTTTTTTCATGCTATTTATTAAATAAAAAGGTAAATAAAAATAAAAGGGCTTTTAAGCCTGTTTTGGGCTTAGGTTTAACAACTAAACGTTGCTTGATGCGCATAAAACGCTCATATAATTTGGGTTTCTTTTGCAGTTCTTCGGCAAATTGTTTGGCCACTTCATGTTTCTTTTCAGCAGGATCGTAAAGCATGGCGGTGCACATACAGTTTTTACGTTCTTTCATCTTTAGAATTTCAAAGTTGACGCAGCTCTGGCAGCCTTTCCAAAATTCTTCATCCTGGGTAAGTTCGCTGTAGGTTACAGGTTCGTACCCCAAATCAGAATTGATTTTCATTACCGCCAAACCGGTTGTTAAACCAAATATTTTTGCCTTTGGATATAACCTTCTGGATAAGCCGAAAATCTCATTTTTAATGGCTTTCGCTAATCCTGCTTTACGGTATTTAGGACTTACCACTAAACCACTATTGGCCACAAACTGACCATGGCTCCAGGTTTCTATATAGCAAAATCCTGCCCATGAACCATCTTTGTGGAAAGCAATAACCGATTTGCCTTCTTGCATTTTATTGGAAATGTATTCTGGCGAACGCCTGGCAATTCCTGTTCCACGAGCTTTTGCAGATTCTGCCATCTCGGTAACTATTTCTTCTGCAAATACACGATGTTCAGGAAGTGCGACCTGCACTATAAATTCGTTAATATCCATTCGTTTTCTAACGAAAAATTATAAGTATTCTTGTTAATTGGGTTTTTAGAGAGGATCAATTCCTCGTTACGTTTAGTGTGGGTACTAAATACGTGGAGTGAAATTTTGCCGGCTTGTGGGAAAATAAAATACGGGTTGAAAATGATTAATAAACAAACCTTTCCCAGACACCATTTGTGTTGAGGAAATTGAAAGTTTATGTAAAATTTGTTTAATCATTTCTTGCGTATTAAAACGGCTTTAACTCTATTGAGGTGCAAAGGTTTAAATAAAAATCGAGTTACACAATAATATCGTGATTTTTTTATGTTAAGCTTTTGGTTTTATTAAACTAATCTGACTTTATTGGCCTATAATGATGCTTTAAGGAATGTAATAAGTTTCACTTCTATTAAATAGCCAGACCTTTTTAGCTATTAAAATTATCATTGTTAAATAAATTGATTAAACTTTAACATCTGCTTAACATCATTTAACATCCTGCTATGCCGTTTAAACCTAATATTTGTATGCCTGTAGCGAATGCTACTTAGGTATCGTTTTATTGATGTTCCATAAAAAATAAATCAAATTTAAAAACATGAAGAATTTTACTCCATTTCATTTCAAACCACTTACTTTCCTTTTTATAGCCGCACTAATTGCATTAACTTCTTGTAAAAAAACAGAAACCGCCGATCCTACAATAGCTTATATCAGGGTAATTAATACTTCTCCATCTTTGGCAACATATAATGCCTATTTTAATGGAAACTTAGTTAGTACGGCAGCTTTGCCATTTGGCGGTTCTGCATCCTATACCTCATATGCTGCAGGTGCTTATAGTTTAAAATTTACCACTGCCAGCAGTTCTGAAAGTATATTAACCAAAACACTGGCACTAAGTGCAAGCACTTACAATTCATCTTATCTGATCAATAAACCTGGCGCATTGGATGTTTACACCATTGGTGATGACCTATCGCTGCCGGCAACGGATAAAGCATACATCCGTTTTATCAATTTATCGCCAGATGCACCTGCTCTTGATTTAGCAAAAACTAGTGCCACTACCACATTAATTACCAATAAAGCTTTTAAAAATGCAAGCGGATTTATTGCCGTGGATGCAGGAACCTACACTTTTGATGCAAAGGAAACTTCAACAGGAACAGTTAAAGCTACCTCTGCAAGCACAACTTTTATAGCAGGATATCATTATGATGTGATCTGTGGTGGTTTGGTAACACCAGCAAATGACACAGAGCGGGCATTAAGCCTCCAAGCGATATTGATTAAATAATCAGAATTGTATAAATATTAAAAAAGGGCAATTTTCGATATGAAAATTGCCCTTTTTATATTTATAATTCAGTAACAGGCGGTTAAGATGAGGCCTATTTTATTTTTTGGTAACATCAGGAAATTTTACTTGAATTACATACGTTCCTTCTAGTTTCAATTGCCAAGACCATCTAGGGTTTACAGAAAAAGTACCAAGAGATGCAGGAAAATTATCAACAGTTACAAACTGACTAGGAATTCTATAGTACATCAAAAAGCCCCAATCGGTAGTTGGTGTAACATATTTTGTAAGCGGGAACGGCGCTACTTCAAAGTCGCAAATCATCGCAGTATCAGTTTTGATTACCGGATTAAACTTTGCATAGTTTTCAAAAATTGGCCTATCGCCCCTTTGAATAATCTCTCCAGCTTTTGGATTAAATACTTTTCCATTTTTATCAACCATTTTCAAAATCGCTCTTGCTCCTTGATTTGAAATTTTAGTACAGGTAATAATAGGATTTTTCATTGGCGTGGCAGCTCCACTGATATCGTTAAATGCATTTGCTACGTTATCTGTAATGGTAAATAAGTCATCTAATTCAGGATCTACCACATTAATTGTAGCCAGTTTAGGAAAAAGCTTTGTGCCGGTAACATTGGTCATTTCCACATCAAAAATATATTTACCTAACGGAATGTTAGTTGATGCCCTGTTAAACGTTAATTGTCCGCTATTTTCGTTGAAATACATTGGCAATCTTTTTACCAATTCGCGTTTTTTATTTAAAAGTTCAACTGTTACATCCTTTTCCGGATCGAAACTGGTACCTTCTTTAAATACCAAAATTTCATATTCCTTAGAAAATTCTGCAGGTGCGGGCGAGCCATCCTCTTTTCTTAAATTTAGCAATTTAAATGTATAAGGAGGCGTAGAACCATCTGCATTGATTCTGTCTGACTGGAAAAGGATTAACCCCCTCTTTGCAAAGATATTGTTATCTTTATAACGGATACCATTACTCTGAAAACCCTTCTCAATTTTTGTGCAGGCGTACATGCTTAATACAAACAGTACACCTAAAATATATTTAACTTTCATCTTAATTAAAGTTTATGGTTAATTTCCTAATGGTTGTCCGTTGAAAAACAACCTGTGATTACCGTTTAAAACATGAACTATTCCAGTTTTTGTAATTATTCCGGAGGTTTGCACATCTTCAGCTTTATCTCTCTGATTATCTGGTATGGCATTTAAATCCGGCTCTTTATCATCTCTTGTACCTATTACTTTGGTATAAGTAACATAATCTACGTAATTTAAGTACTGAGTGTATTCGAAAGACCGCCTAAATTTTATCAAATATTGAACATTTGGCACAGAACCCAGCAAACTATTGTACAGCTTACCTGCCAATGTAATTTGATCTCTGTTGATTTTGCCTGCAAATAGGTAGGTTTTTAACGAATCGCTCAACTCCTGTGCTGGAATATCCTTAATTCCAAAATCAAAGTTTTCTTTTTTGATCTCAAGACTTTTCTGATACTTTTTTGCTTTCACATAATCAGCAATACCATAATTTGTGGTTGCAAAAAAGGTTACATCTCCATTTACAACATCTTTTAAACCGGCTCTATCAATCACTTTAACCAACGAATCAAAATTCCTGTTGGATTTTAAGTAATCATAAGTGGTCATATCAACGTTGGCATTACTTGGGCCTCCATCTCGCTTATAGTCGTCTTTTTTACATGCCGATAAGGCCAGCAAAACAATCGCTATATATATTAAAATATTATTTTTCATGTTTTTTAATCTAAGGATCAACTTATTTATACTTTACCCAACCAATATGTGGTCTGTTTCAATAATGGATTGTTTCTAAACAAAGCAGGATCAACAGGCCAGTAAAAGCCTTCTTTCCTAAATCTTTCAACTGGCAGCCAGTCTACCACATTTGAATACCTCCTGGTACGCAACAAATCATAAAAAAGGTGGCCTTCGAGGAACATTTCTCTTGAGCGTTCTGTAATGTATTCATCCATAACATCACTTACAGATAAGCCATTCTCTACCAATACAGGATTAGGATCGTTTCGTCTTCTAAAAGTATTGATAATTGCTGTAGCGGTAGCAGCATCTCCTTTATAAAGTGCAATTTCGGCTTTTAGCAACCGCATATCGCCCAATCTGAAGATGATGATGTTGTTGCTTAAGTAAGGATTTAATTTCTGGCCCGGATTTCTGTAAATTACGTTGCTGTATTTAATACACACTGGCTTTTCAGGCAAGGTAACATCAAACCCTTTCTTATACCGGATATCGGTATCAGTATAAAAATTATTAAAGTAACTTGGTACCACGTAATACCTTGGGTTATTTCCATAGCCTTTAACATAAGATTCGTTTAGGAAGGAACCTCCAACAGAGCTGTTTGAACCTTCCAATGTGTTTTCGCTTACATTAATTTCAAAAATACCCTCTGTAGTACGACCAATAAAAGTGTTTTTATAATTTGCAGTATCTGTTAAAGCATAGCCTCCTTTGCTGATTAATGTATTGATTGTGGTATCAGCACTATTTACATCAACTAAGTTTGGTGCATCTGTTGTAATGTTAGACATCGTTGCTCTCCACAAATACAAATGGGCTAAAAGTGCATAGGTAGATCCTCTATTGGCTGTAACCTTTGCATCCCCGCTGTTCGCATAGGTCCAGCTTAATAAATTAATCGCTTTATGGCAATCGTCCTCAATCAGCTTCATAACTTCAGCTTTTGGTCTTCTAGGAAGTTGAGGTGCATTTAGTGGATCTTCATAAGCTTCGGTAACCACTGGTACATCGCCCCAAACCCTCACCATCATAAAATAACTCAAAGCCCTTAAAAAATAAGCCTGACCTAACGTATTATTTCTAAATTCGGTTGGATCATCTTCTGCAGATAACTCAGAATTGGTCATTGCGCCTACCTTTGATAAAATCGTGTTAGACATGGCAATGCTTTTATAGTAAAGCGTGTAATTGGCTAAAGAATTTAAGTTATATTGAAAGGTAAAATCACCTCCTTGAATCCCTTCAAGCCCGTCACCTGTATACTGTATGGTAAAATAGTTCTTAGCTATCGCATCGCCATACATGTAATATCGGTTGTTTTTATCGGTTATAGCATTACGTAACAATGCATAATTACCTGCTACAGCACTTCTTACATCTTTAGAGGTTTTCCAAAACGTTTGCTCGTATGGTGCATCTTTGGGCTCTTCGTAAAGCAGTTTTTTACATGCACTGGTAGTTACTATAATAAGTATAGTAATTAATATGCTGAATTTTGTAAGTATATTTTTCATGTTAATGGTATTAAAATTGAACTTGAAGACCTAGCGTGTATTTTTTAGGAATTGGATATCCATTTCCATTATATTCACCATATCCGTTTACACCTTCTGCATCTGGGAGTTTTTTCGATTGTTGGAAGATGTGTACATTATCCATAATCGCAAATATTTTAAACTGGCTTAAACCCCATTTTTTCAATGTTCTTGGATTTATATCATAACCGATATTGATACTCTTAATCCTCAAGTAACCACCCTTTTCAAGGAAAAACGTTTGAGCTCCGGTATAATAGTATCTGTAGGTTCCTAAATCGTATTTAGCGTATTCGGCGTTATCGCCAGGATTGCGCCAAATATTTATCTTATCTAAATCAGGGGTAGAAAAACTTGCAAAATTTGCTACAGCATTGCCATCTTGTGAATTAGCAAAACGATCAGAATCAAATAAGTTTAATACATCTCTTTTTAATGTAAAGGTTGCAAAAATACCAAGCGAGAAATTTTTATAGCTAAAGTTGTTGGTCCAACCGCCGGTAAAGCGTGGATTTGGATCGCCAATTGGCATTTTATCAGGATTAATACCATCATTGAAAATATCAACAAAGTAATCGCCATCTAAATCAGCCAGATAAAAATCTCCTTCGTTGAAAGTTCCATTGCTATTGCGGTAACGCTCACCGGTAAAGGGGTTTTGCGGAATATTTCCGGTACGTGAGAACACACCTTTTGTTTGATACAAATAAAATGCATTAATTGGGCTTCCCACTGATAAAATATGTGTTTTATCAAATCTATCTCCGCTCAAAATAATATCCCGCCCGCCATTAGGCAAACTCATGATCTGGTTTTTGTTGTAAGAAATATTAAATGAAGTATTCCATTTAATTACCTTGCTGATTGGGGTTGCATTGAAGGTTAACTCCATACCAGAATTACGTACCGAAAAAGCATTGGTATAGGCAACATCATAACCAGATGTAGCCGGTAAGTCTACGTTAAATAATTTATCCTTTACCTCTTTATTGTATACATCAAAGGTTAAAGCATATTTACCATTTTGAAATTCTAAATCGGTACCAATATTCCATTGGGTAGATTTTTCCCAGCTTAAATCTTTCTGGGCTACGCCATTCCTAAAGTTGGGCGTAATAGCAGTAACGCCATTGTATGAGGTGGAGCCACCGTTACCAGAAAACCCGCCATTATTTACAAGATAGTTGTTGTACTGAACGTATGCATTATTTAGATCTTCATTGCCTGTAGCACCATAACTTCCCCTGATTTTTACTAAAGTAAAAGGATTATTGGTGATGTTTTTCATGAAATTCTCTTCCGATAATATCCATCCTACTGATATAGAAGGAAAAACACCATATTTATTGTTTTCACCAAAGCCAGATGATCCATCAGTTCTGAGTGTTCCGGATAACAAATACTTATCTGCATAATCGTAATTAAAACGGCCATAATAAGCAATTAGCCCATGTGCGCGGTATTGCGAGTTGGCGAAAATATTGGCCTGCTGAAAGCCGGTTACAACTTGTATATTATCTGATGCGCCACCAGAACCGCTGGCCTGGGTATTTTGATATTGATCGTATTCAATATCCTGCCCCACTACCGCGCTTATCGAATGCTTACCAATTTTGCCATTATAGTTTAAATAGTTGGATGTTCTTAAGCCAACTCTAGTTGATGAAAAACTGGTTGCACTATTGCCAAAACCATTGTTTAACAAACTACTTAGACTGGCATCCCTACGGGTATTATCAGCTTTGTAAGATGATTGAGAATTTAGGGTAAAGTTTTTGTTAAATTCGTAAGATAAGTTCAGGTTAAAACTAAACTGGTTACTGATGTTTTTATCCAGGTTTTCGCTGTTTGGGCTCACAAAAAAGTCGAGTTTTTCAGGCGAAAGATTGATCAGTGATGAGGGTAAATTTCCAGACCCGATTTTGGTTGGCTTGGAAGGATCATTTGGATCTTCGTTACCACGGGCTCGGTCAGCTCTAGAATAAGCAAATTGTGGATTAATGGTCAACTTTTTATTCAATGCTTTTGAAGTTAAGTTAATTCTACTGCTGTAGCGCTTAAAACCTGTTCCTTTTACAACCCCTTCTTCGTTATAATAACCACCGCTAAAACGATACGTCATCCCATTTTCCGAACCCCCGCTTAAACTTATATTGTTATCATTAATTCTACCTACCTGATAAAAAAGATCCTGCCAATCAGTATTGCCATTGAAAGCCGGGTTTAAACTATCCGTAAGGAGGTATGGGAGCTGTCTTCTCTGGTCATAATTAAGCTGACGCTGTAAAACTTCCATTTTTTGCCTGCGTTCCGTACTGCCGATAGTTGCCTCTCGTAAGTTGGGTCGTTGAACAAAACCAAAATAGCTGCTTAAATTAACTTTAGTATCGCCACTCACTCCTTTTTTAGTGGTGATTAAAATTACACCATTTGCAGCTCTAGAACCATAAATAGCGGCGGCTGAAGCATCCTTTAAAACATCGATAGATTCGATATCGTTCGGGTTAATTCCAGCTAAATAATTTGTTCCTGTTCCGGTATTTGGCGGCACAAAATCATCTGAAGATTGAGGAACACCATCAACCACATATAAAGGAGATCTAATTGTATTAAACTGATCATAACTGGTACTAGCTGTAGAATTACCACGTACTGATACTGTAGGCGCTACACCTGGCTGACCGGTAAAGTTTTGAACATTAACACCAGAAAGCCTGCCCTGTAGCAATTGATCGAAACTAGCTGCCGGTAAATTAGCCAGTTCTTTTCCCGAAATACTGGAAATAGAGGCCGTAGATTTTTTCCTGGTTATTTTCTGATAACCAATAAGCACTACCTCATCCAGCGTTTTATTGTCATCCTGCAGAGAAAAGTTTATGGTACCACTCGCCGTAACTGTTTTTTCAACAGTAACAAAACCGACTATCCTGGCCACTAAAACTGCCTTGTCGCTTTGTACCATTAAGCTAAACTTTCCATCAGCATTGGTTGATGTACCGTTTTTTGTCCCTTTTTCCAAGATCGTTACACCCGGGATAGGTTTATCATTTTGATCTAAAACAGTTCCTTTTATTGTTTTCTGTGCAAAAGCGAGCCAGGGAATTAATAAATAAAAAAATGTGGCCGCTAAAAATTTCACATAGGGGTGTCTTGTAGAATTTTTTTCCATTGATGATTAGTTAGTTACGTTTGATTACAAAGTAAAAGTATCAGTAATTTTACGTAGCCCTTACCTCTTTTTTAACTAACAGACACCATATTTTAACCTAATAAAATTGCGCAGAACAATATTTAATTTCATAAAAAATGACATTTACAATCTATAATGCGCCATAACCCCATTTAAACGCTATTTTTCTTCCAAAATCCATCATATTTTGTTAACGAAAAAACTAGTTAAAATCAGCTAAAACTTATCAATTGAGCAAAAGCAGAAAATAGTTGAAATCACACTACTAAAACGTTAAAGTGATCGCCCGATAAGAAAATACACGCTTTGTCATTTAAACGCAAATAACAATCAAAATCCTGTTATTTAGAATAAATCAAAATAATTTGGATAATACGATTTTCTACCGTTATTTTGCAGCTGTTTAGAATTAATCCAAATAAATACGGACATGTCAAAAATCGCATTAGCTGTTCCACAGTGAATATTAGGTTAAGAACCTTCACTGGTAGTGTTACTTACAAATTTTAGTTAAAACCAACAATACAATCAAAAATGAATAAAATTAAACCCATTAGCTTAACGTTCTTACTCACTCTTTTCAGTCTATTTTCATTTGCCCAGCAATCCGGAACAATTAAGGGTAAGGTTAGCACCTCTAATGGAAAACCCGCTGCATTTATCTCCATCGGGTTAAAAGGCAAAGGTTTAGGCACAACATCTGATGAAAGCGGTAACTATACCATAAACCGAATAAAGCCAGGCACTTATACCATCAAAGCTACTGCGGTTGGTATTGATGCATCTGAAAAAAGCATTACAATCGTTGCTGGCGAAACTAAGACGGTTGATTTTATACTCAAAGAAAACGATCAGGTTTTGGAAGAGGTTACCGTTGCCGGAATAAACAAAAAGTATAAAGTAAGCTTACCTTCTGCTACGCTTAGGTTAAATGAACCGCTATTGGAAGCTCCCCAAAACATTCAGATTGTAAGTAACCAGATCATTAAAGATCAACAAATTATTAGCATGAGCGATGGTTTGATCAGAAATGTAAGCGGTGCAGTGCGCCTTGAACACTGGGGAGATTTATACACAAATGTTTTAATGCGTGGATCGCAAATTCAGGCCATGCGCAATGGATTTAATGTTGTTTCTTCTTACTGGGGGCCGCTTACTGAAGACATGAGTTTTGTTGATCATATTGAATTTGTAAAAGGACCAGCGGGCTTTATGTTGGGCAACGGCGATCCGAGCGGAATGTATAATGTGGTTACCAAAAAACCTACAGGTTTAAACCAGGGTGAGGTTTCTTTTACAGCTGGTAGCTTCGACCTTTACCGCACAGCAATTGATTTTGACCATAAGCTAACAGCAGATGGTAAATTTTTATTCAGGTTAAACGCCGCAGCACAAAATAAGGGATCATTCAGACCGTTCGAAAAAAACGACCGTTACAGTTTTGCTCCCGTATTAAGCTATCAAATTACACCGAGCACCAAATTAACAGCAGAATATACTTTGCAGAATGCAAAAATGACCGAAGTTGGTTCTTATTATATTTTTAACGCGGCTGGTTATGCAAGTTTACCACGAAATTTTACTTTAACTCAACCTGGTGTACAACCAACAAGGATTAATGACCATAGTGTTACGTTAAACTTGACACAACAGCTGGGCCAAAACTGGAAACTTACTGCGCAGGCCGCTTACTACAAATATTTACAAAACGGATCAAGCTCATGGCCATCAGTGGTTAATGCAAATGGAACACTTATCCGAAACGTTGGAATTTGGGATGCCGAAAGTACAATGAAATTGGCCCAGTTATTTGTTAACGGAACTGTTAAAACCGGTGGCATTGTGCACCGTATTTTAGCCGGGTTTGATGGTGGCAAGAAAAGTTACCTTGCAGATTGGGGTCAATCACATGATTTAGACCTTGCCAGTGCTCCATTTGATGTTTATAACCCTAATTATGGCTTCCCTTCAAACGGTTATCCAAACTTCGACCGCAGCACACCTTTATTACAAAGGGCAATTGCGGCAGGAGGCCTGATGGATCAAAAATACCTGAGTGGTTATGTGCAGGATGAATTAGGATTTTTTAATAATATCGTCCGCTTAACCCTGGCCGGCCGTTATACTTACGTTAACCAATCGGCATATGGAAGCCCGGCAGATAAAGCCAAGCATGTAACCCCAAGGGTTGGCCTAAGTGTATCTGTAGATAAAAACACCTCGGTTTATGCGGTTTATGATGAAGCTTTCACGCCTCAAACCGGCTTTTTCCGCGATGGCTCTACCGCAAAACCAATTACCGGAAACAACAAAGAATTTGGGATAAAGAAAGATTGGTTTGATGGCCGCTGGAACACCACCTTATCTGTATACAGAATTACAAAACAGAACGAAATTACGGGAGATCCGCTTAATAAAGCAGGAGAAACCTTTAGCATCGTTATCGGCGAAAAAAGAGCCCAGGGGGTAGAGTTTGATTTGCGTGGAGAATTAGCCAAAGGCTTAAACCTGATTGCAAATTACGCTTACACAGATGGTAAAGTAACCAAAGTTGCAGATGGGGTATCAGGTGTTTTTGTAGGCCAGGTTGTACCGGGTTTCTCCAAACATACCACCAATGCATGGCTAACCTATTCATTGCAAAACGGCCTGCTTAAAGGTGCGGGTATTTCTGGAGGATTTACCTACCTGGCAGGCAGAGCGGTTGGCACATATAGCGGAGAAAACGCCAATGAAAATCTGCCTGACTACTTTAAATTAGACGGTGGTTTATTTTGGGCCAACAAAAAAATAAAGGTAACTGCTAATGTATTTAACGTTTTAGATAAGTATTTATATAGCGGTGCTTATTATACCAATTATTGGAACGCACCCAACTACGATCAGGCAGTTTACTCTTGGCAAGCTGAAGCACCAAGAAATTACAGAGTAAGTATAGCCTACAAATTTTAATTAAAATCCACCATGGGAAACTGGATCAGATCAGTTTCCCATGATTTAACCCCTAAAACGGAAAACATGAAAACGAAAATCTCATTATTATTCTTCTTTTTAGCGTTTGGCATCTCGAGCGCATTTGCACATGCTTTATGGATAGAAACCGCATCAACTGGCAAAAAAGGACAAGCACAGGAAGTAAAAGTTTTTTTTGGCGAATACGAAAGCAACGAACCCGATTCTGCAGCCAAATGGTTCAGTAACCTAAAAGCATTCAGCTTGGTTTTAACAGCTCCAAATGGAACCACTACCGTATTAACAAGCTCACCTGATGTTCGTTTTTTTAAAGCTAGTTTTACTCCTGATCAGGATGGTTCTTATAAACTATCTGTTGTACATGAGGTAGCTGATATTTATGAAAAAGCCAAAATAGAATATTATGCTTTTGCCGATGTAGCAGTAGGAAATGCAAAAATAAATACGCTTTATCCCTCAACAGCGGCATTAACCATCAGGCCTGATAAACATACTTTAAAAGTAGGTGAAACATCAGTTCATCAGGTTATTTATAACAAAACTCCTTTTGCAAAACAAAAATTGACTGTTGTTAATACTGACCGTAAAGCACAACCTACCGAAACAGATGCTGATGGAAAGTTTACTTTTAAACCCGAGCAAAAAGGAAATTACTTCTTTGAGGCATTTACTGAAGAGAAAAAACCAGGGAAATTAAATGGGAAAGACTATGATAAAGTTTGGCATTTAGTAACCTATACTACTGAAGTTAAGTAGTTATAATTTTTACAATAGGCAAAACCAACTGATCATAAAATTCAGTTGGTTTTACATTCCACAGCTTGCTAATGGCAATAACAAAAACTCCAAATCAATCTAAAAACAAGAAATCGCGTTTAAGGCGGATAAGCGACTGGCTGCACCTGTGGCTGGGTATTGCATCTGGTTTAATTGTGTTGATGTTGGGTATTACCGGATGCATTTATGTTTTTCAGAAAGAAATTACAGAGCTGATTCATCGCAAAGCATATTTTGTTGAGGTACCTGCCGATGCGAAAACCTTACCATTAAGTTTACTACAGGCAAATGCCGAAAAAGCTTTGGGAAACAATAAGAAAATCAGTTTTATTTCTGCCTATAAATCGCCGGAAAGGGCTTGGGAATTCGGCACCTACAAAGCGGGCAATCCTAAAGCTTTCTGGTATTTCGATTCTATTGATTATTATGATCTGGTATTGGTAAATCCGTACACAGGTAAAGTAACCCTTGTTGCCGACCATAAATATGAGTTTTTTGCCGTAGTAAAAATGATCCATTGGAGTTTGCTGATCAATCATCCCATTGGGCAGCAGGTAATTGGATGGTCTACCTTCATATTTGTATTCCTACTTATTTCAGGTATGGTAATGTGGTGGCCTAAAAACCTTAAAAAATCAAATTTCGATAAAAGTTTTAAGGTAAAATGGAAAGCAAAATTTAAACGCATTAATTACGACATGCACAATGTACTTGGCTTTTATGTAATGCTAATCTGCCTTATGCTGGCCTTAACAGGCATGGTATGGTCATTTCAATGGTTCCAGAATACTGTTTACGTGGTGGCTTCAGGGAGCGTTACACCACCAAAAGTGGTAGAGGTTAAATCCGACTCCACAAAAAGTATCAAATCCATTCCCTTTGATGTTGCTTTCGATAAGGCAAAAGAAATTTTTAAAAATGAAGACCGTATTGGCATGTCGCCTGCTAGCGGAGGCACCGCAACCATTTATGCTTCAGGTTACCGTGGTGAAGAAACCTATTGGAATTATGACGTGCTTCAGTTTGATCAGTATTCTGGTAAATTATTGCATAGAACCAATCAATCTGAAAAAAATGGAGGTGAAACAGTAATTGGAATGAATTACGACATCCATGTAGGGGCCATTTTGGGCTTACCCGGAAAAATAATGGCATTTTTTGCCAGTTTAATTGCAGCAAGCTTGCCGGTTACCGGATTTATCATCTGGTGGGGCAAAGGAAAAAAGAAAAAAAAATACGCAACAGCGTAATACTTAAAAACCAACTGAATAATATGAAAATTGTAAATTTCATTGTTGTATTAATAGGTTTATTCACCTTTAATGCAACCGCTCAAACCAAAGTAGAAAGCCTGGAAGAAAAATTTGAAAAAGATAGAAAAGCAATAAAATCTTTAGCTGGTTTTTATGAAGTAAACTTTAATTATGGAGAAGTTACCTCTCCTGATCCAAATTACAAATTCAGCAAACCTTATGAAAGTCATGGCAACGAATGGGCAGAAATTATTGTAGACGAACCTAAACGCATTGTTATCCAGCACATGCTGGCCATTAATGATACGACGGTAATTAAGCACTGGCGCCAGGATTGGACCTATGAGGATACCGATATTATGCTTTATACCGAGGGCAATGCTTGGAAAAAAGGGAACTTAACCCCGGCTGATGTAAAAGGCAAATGGACGCAAAAAGTTTACCAGGTAGATGATAGTCCACGCTACCAGGGTTATGGAACCTGGAGCCATGTTGGCGGACATGATTCATGGTCGAGCGAAACAGATTCGCCCCTGCCAAGAAGAGAATCTACAGTACGTAAAGATTATAACGTACTCAACAGGGGCAGCCGGATTACCATTACCAAAAACGGATGGATGTTTGAGCAAGACAATAAAAAAATTATACGTGCTGCCAATGGAGATAGATTACTGGCAATTGAAAAAGGATATGAAGAATTTACAAAAATAGACCCTAAAACTTTCGCCTATGCACAAAAATGGTGGGCTAACCAGCATGCCTATTGGGCTGATGTTCGTGGGGTGTGGGCTGATATTATCGGTTCGAAAAACACATTTAAAGTTCAAACAATGGCCAATGGCAAATTACTTTACGAAACACTTTTTAGTTTGGGAGATCAATCTATTAAAGAAAAATGGACGGTAAGCCAAAACAAAGAGAAAATTAAAACTGCTTTACAGCCATACCTGGTAAAGTAAAAATAATTCATTATATTGATGGTTGATGATTAACGGTTGAGGCTGTTAGCATCAACCATTTTTTATGCAAAACCTCGTAGCTTTCAAAAACCTACGAGGTTTGACAACTAATTTATTTTATTAAATTTCGGGATGAAAAAATGTGGCTTCATCTTCTTTTTATTTCTGACAATTAACTGTTCTGCACAAGATTCTACCTACACCAGAAATGTAATTAACACACTCACTTCAAAACAATTTTGGGGCAGAGGTTACACAAAAGATGGAATGAAAAAAGCCGCAGATTACCTTACCGCAGCATACAGTAAAATTGGCTTATTGCCAATGGGAACTACATATAACCAACATTTTAATTTCCCGGTTAATACCTTTCCAGCAAAAATGAGCTTAGCCATTAACGGCCAAAAACTTATTCCTGGTAAAGATTTTATTGTAAACAATGAAAGTCCGGGCATTAAGCAAACCGCAAACTTAACTCAAATCGATAGCTTTAATTATCAAGCATCACCGCATTTACAAGTTGTATTAAAAGATAAACTCACCTGGTCTGTAGCTACAGAATTAGGAACTTCGACAATTATTCAAGTCAACAAAAAACATTTTACAACCCTGCCAAAAAAAATCAGTGTCGAAATCGAAAATAAATTTCTTCCCAAATTTGATGCAGCTAATGTTTGTGGTTTTGTTAAAGGAACTAAATTTCCCGATTCTTTACTAATTATTACGGCCCATTACGACCATTTAGGTGGATTGGGTGCCAATACTTATTTCCCTGGTGCCAATGATAATGCTGCTGGTGTGGCAACTTTATTAAGCCTTGCCAAATATTACGCGGTGCATCCGCAACCCTATTCTATTGGTTTTATTTGTTTTGCTGCCGAAGAAGCAGGTTTATTGGGATCAAGGTATTTTGTCGAAAATCCATTAGTCCCATTAAGCAAAATTAAATTTCTCATTAATTTAGATTTAGTGGGCACCGGCGATGCGGGCATGACAGTTGTTAATGCATCGGTTTATCCAAAAGCGTTTAGCCAACTCAATGCTATAAATAATCAAAACCATTATATTTCTAAAATAAATTCAAGAGGTAAGGCAGCTAACAGCGATCATTATTTCTTCACCGAAAAAGGTGTTCCGGCATTCTTCATTTACACACAGGGCGGTCCGCCGGCCTACCACGATGTATTCGATAAACCAGAAACTTTGCCGCTTACAGCTTATAAAAATCTTTTTAAATTAATCGTTGGTTTTAACCAAAAACTAATGGAATAGCTTCTTTTGCAGGACGAAAGCTTGAAACCGTTATGCAAACCCATAATTTCGAATACCCAACCATTGAAATCGATTTTTTTCTGATTGGGATAATATTTTAAACCGTTGGGATAAATAAATTTAGCAGCAAAGCGCGTATGCTCATCTTTGAATCAACAAAAACGAAACAACCATGAGAACTATACAAAAACTTAGCCTTGCATTTTTATTGTTAATTGCTGTTGCAGTTAAATCCAATGCTCAAAACCAGATCGAAATTGTAATTGTTGGCTCTTCCCACGACAATTCTAAATCAACACAAAATTTTCAGGCCATAATTGATAAACTTAAAAATTTTAAACCGGATATGGTTTTTGGCGAATACCTGCCAAGTGGCGATTACGCTAAATTGGAAGAAAGCCATTGGGCAAAAAAATCATTTAGAAAAGGACATAATTATTTAGAAAAATTAAATCCCGAATCTCCAAAAAATCTTGATGCACAGATTAAAAAAGGTCAAAAAGCCCTCTCCTCATTCGCCTACTACCATAAAACCAGGATGAACTTAGCGGTTAATTATACCAAAAACTGGGACAGAGGAAATGCTGATTACCAAATTTTTGTACTCGAAAATTACATGAAACCTAGTTTCGGCAAAGAAGAGCAGGCAGAATACGCAAAGATGTTCGGCAATACCGATTCATTAAAGAAAAAAGGATTTTACAGAGCAGGAAGTGAATACAGTAAAATCTACTTTCCACTTATTTACCAGCTAAAACAAGATCGGATTTACAATATGGATTGCCAGACGTATGATAAACCATGGAATGAGGCCTGGGGCAAAACAGATTCGTTATACAAAATTTTAATTGGCAAAGCGAAAGCCGACACTACATCGCCAGAAGCAGCTACAGTTAAAGCCATAGAAAAATATTGGGCTTACAGCGATGATGAATCAAAGGTTTTCAATGCCGATCCCTATGCTGGCATGAACTCCGAAAAATACGGTGATTTGGATGAAGCCTGGAATTTTTATGGAGGCCGTAACTTTTATGGTTATGCGGGTTTCCCTACTGAAGAAGTAAAAGACATGATAGCACAATGGACGTTAAGAAATGAAGGCATGTGCAAAAACATCATCGAACAGGCCAAAGCCAAAAATGCAAAAAGGGTAGTTGTTGGAGTGGGCGCATCGCACCGAAAATGGATGGAAGAAATTTTAGCAAAAAACCCTGAAGTTAAAATTGTGAATTATAACGATCTCCACTAAACTTACTAAATCGTATTAAGAGACGCTATCATAAAAGGATTTTCTCCAGAGGTCATATCAAGTTGTGCTGCCGAAACACCGTAACAGGTACTTCAGCCCATCATAAAACCCAGGGACAACAAATCTATAATTATGATAGCGTCTCTTTTTTATTGTAATTTTTTTGTGCGTATTTGCAAAAAGCATTCAACTGTACTACTTTTACCTAAAGATTTAGTTATATTTTCAGTTGATGCAACATTTAAGTCCTTTGTGCGTCTACTGATAAATTGCTTTATTCATCATCCATCACATTTTTTATAGCGTTCATCACATTTATTTATCCCTGAAAAAAATAGCCAATACTTTAGGCTATTCATCTAAAAAAACATACATGAAGAAACTCATACTTTCATTCGCCTTAACCTTACTTATTTCGAACCTGTTTGCACAAAAAAACGGAAGCATTACCGGAATTTTAGCGGATAGTGCCAATCACAAAACTACCTTAAATTATGCTACTGTTTCTGTTTATAAGGCTGGTGATAGTTTACTGAGTACCTACAAACTATCGGATGATAAGGGCATTTTTAAAATAAATGGCTTAACCATCGGCATTAAATACCGTTTGGTGGTAACTGCCTGGCAATACGGCACCTACCGAAAAGAAGTAGAACTTACTGCCACTAACCCTGCATTAAACCTGGGTACGCTTTATCTTTCTACCAAGGCCAATGATTTAAATGAAGTGGTTATTTCGGGAGAAAGGCCACCCGTTATTGTTCGTAAAGATACGATTGAGTTTAATGCCGAATCGTTTAAAACCCTACCCTCTGCAGTGGTAGAAGATTTACTGAAAAAACTTCCGGGTGTTGCCATTGCAGCCGACGGTTCTATCCAGGTTAATGGTAAGGCTGTTAGCAAAATTTTGGTAGATGGAAAGGAGTTTTTTGGCGGAGACCAGCAAATTGCAACCAAAAACCTTCCGGCAAATATTATTGATAAGGTACAGGTGGTAGACGATAAACAAGCTAAAAGGCGCGATCCGGACTTAACAGCAGCTGAAATACCGCAAATAATTAACTTAAAATTAAAAAAAGCCATTAAAAAAGGGGCTTTTGGCAAATTATATGCAGGTGGCGGATTAAAAGATCTTTATCAGGCCGGTGGATTAATGAATTTTTTTAGGGATACGACGCAGGTAAGTATTCTGGCTTACGCAAACAACATCAATCAGCCAGGATTTAATCCAAATGATGTACAACGCATCGGTGGGTTTGGTAGAAGCGGTGTTAATTCAATGATGATGACCTCTGGTGGGTATTTTGAATTTAATGGCATTAATTTCGGAGGTAGCTACAATGGCGTTCAAACTTCGTCAGGTGGTGGTTTTAATTTTAATACTTTAACCAAAAAGGGAATCAAAATCAATACACAATATTTCTTCGGCCGTTCTGATAACCTGTTAGAAAAGTTAACCAACACCAACCAAACGCTAGGCACAGATCGGTTGATTACAAACGCTAACGAAAATACCACTGCTCTTATCCTTAAGCATAATATTGGAGGAAAACTTGACTGGCAAATTGACTCTCTAACTCAACTAACAATTGAACCGGCAATTGTGCTTAGTTCCAATAATTCGGTAAGCACGGTTTATACCCGCAACAATAATGCGAATAACCAGGTAATCAATGCCCTTGCAAACCTGAACGACCTTAATACCGGGAACAATAAATATCAATTGAGGGCCGATTTTAGTAAGGATTTTAAAAAAGCAGGCAGATCTTTTAACCTGGGAACTGATATTTCTGCAACACCAAATCCGATTATCAATTACAATAAAAGCAATAGCGTTTTTTACCTCACCCCTTCTACTTCAGAGATTGATCAGTTAAGAAACAACACTATCGATAATTTCAGAGGGTATTTTTATGGTAATTATACTGAACCGATTACCAAAAAACTGAACTTTAAAGCAGATGTAAGCGGAAACCTCATCAATAGCGAAAACGCACTAAGTACTTTTTACCGGAATCCTGCCAACCAACTTTACGATATTGTAATTCCAAATTTAACGCAAACAGTTAAACAAGCTGGTTTTAAAACCAATACAAACATCAGTTTAGGATACAAAGTAACTAAAGATCTTTATCTACAGCCAGGGCTTGTTCACAATTACATTTCATTAAATAACCGTTTTAGCAATAGTGCAGACATTAATCAGCGTTATAATTTTATGTGGCCAACATTTCAGCTGAAATATAAAATATTCCGTTTTAACTATTCTGCACGTTTTACCGAGCCAAATGTAAGCTATCTTCAACCAGTTGCCGATAATACAAACGCATTTTACATCAGAAACGGAAATCCGAATTTGTTACCTGCCCGTAATCAGGGTTTAAGCATGAATATGTATAAATACGACCCTAAAAGCATGATTAACTACAATTTATACGGCTATGGCAATTTTACAAAAAACGGCATTGTTAATTCAGTTAACATAAAAGATGGTGTGCAAACAGTTAATCCGATCAATAAAAATGGTATTTATAATTTTAGTGGTGGAGCCAATATTTCAAAAGATTTTAAAAAGGATAAAACCAGTATCAAAGTAGGTTTAGGTTTTTGGGCCAATTATGACCACAGCCCTGTTATAGTGAACAATATAGAAAGCGATGCCAATGTATTTTATGTAGGCCCTAACGGAAGTGTTAGGCTGAACCTGAATGATAAGGTGGAAATTAACCAGTCGTACTCAATAAGCCTTAACCGGAGCAGATACGATGATCCTTATTACACCAACGTAAGCTACAATACGCATCAAAGTACTTCAGAGCTGATTATCCGTTACCCCAAAAAACTGGTATTCGAAACCAGTTATTCATTAACAATAAATGGCCAAAAAGTTGCCGGATATAACAACAACATTAAATACTGGAATGCTGCACTTACTTATCTGTTTATGAAAAACGACAGGGCACAATTGAAATTCTCTGTGAATGACATCTTGCAGAGTAATGTACGCAGAAATATTCAGATTACCGGAAATAGTGTTATCGATACACAAAGTAATAATCTTGGTAGATACGGCATGCTAACCCTTACCTATAACATTCAAAACTTTGGTCAGAAAGTTGGCGGCAGACAAACATTTTTTAATTTTTAACTCCTTTAATAATCATCGGTGGAAACACAGAACTTGGCATTAAAGGGTTATTTAGGGAATCACCTTGGTCTGTGTCTCCACAGACCACAAAGTTCCACTTTCTTTGATTATTAAATATGGTTTGTTCAAACAAAAGCCAGGGTATTAACGTATTATTCCAGAAAGTAGATTATAGCAATAAAGATCTCCGTGGTCTGTGTCTCCACAGACCACAAAATTTCACATTCTTTGATTATTAAATATGGTTTATTAAAAAAAAAGCCTAGGCACTAATGCGTTATTCCGGGAAGTAAATTATAGCAATAAAGATCTCCGTGGTCTGTGTCTCCACAGACCACATAATCTTCTCTTTTTGGTTGGTTAAAACAAAAGCCTAGGCACTAATGCGTTTTTACTGAAATAAATCTGCCAATAGCTCATATGATTTTACCCTATCCTCAAAATGTTCGGTAATGGTAACAGCCATCAGTTCGTTCACATCATATTCAACTGCCAGTTGAGTAAGCCGCTCTTTAATTACTTCGGGTGTACCGTAAATCATCCGCTGCTTATTGGCATTAATGCGCTCCTGCTCTGCCGCATTATAACTTACCGCTTTAATATCATCCCAGCCAACTGCAGGCAATCCTTTACCTTTTTCAAGCTGCAAAAACCGGTAACCCATTAAGGCTTCCTGTTGTTTTACCTTTTCTTCATCATCTGAACAAAAAACATGAAGTGCCATATTTTCTACAGGCTGGGCAAGATCAACTGAGGGCTTAAAGTGCTCACGATAATATTGAACAGCCTGAGGCCCGCCATTTGGATTGATAAAATGCGCAAAAGAGAAACCCATTCCAAAATGTGCAGAAAACAATGCGCTTTGGCCGCTACTGCTCAGCAGCCATTGTGTAGGGACAGTTTCTGAAATTGGTATGGCTTTTATCCTGGCCTGAATGCCACCGTCTGATGTATCGTGTAAATAATGTTGCAATTCTCGCAGTTGCTCTACAAAATCCTGTTCGCTCCAATTATTTGATGGATTAAGCATTGAGGCCGTAATGCGGTCGGTACCAGGTGCCCTGCCCATTCCCAAATCAATCCGGTTGGGATGCATTACTTCCAACAAACGGAAACTTTCTGCAACTTTTAATGCACTGTGGTTCGGCAGCATAATGCCTCCTGAACCAATTCTTAAAGTTTTAGTATGGTTGGCCAAATGGGCAATTAAAATTTCGGGAGTAGAACCAGCTAAGCTAGTGCTGTTATGGTGTTCGGAAACCCAAAAACGATGATAACCCAACCGTTCAGTTTCTTGTGCAAGGATAGTGGTTTCTTCAATCGCCCTCCGGGCATTTACGCCTTTACGTACAGGAGATTGATCTAAAACGCTCAATTTAATTTTCATATTGTTCATATGCTTATTAAACAAAGCTAAAAGGCTGTTGACTTAAAATATAATCATGAAAAGCTTTATGACTTTTAAATTATTGCGCCAAAGTCAATTTTACCAAATACTGATCTTCTCCATCATCAAAAATCATTTCTGTATCCCATCCAGTTTCTTTGGCAATACGTTTAATGGTTTCTTCATCAACATAAATCCAGTTAAACCAGTTGCCTTTTTCGCCTTTATATTCATATTGGTAGGATACCTCGCCATAATATTGATTTTGAGGCTTCGGCACATCTTCGTACAAATAAGCAATATCTGAAGAATCAAAAATTACTTGTCCGCCAGGTGTGATAAGACCCTTCAATTTGATCAAAAAATCTTTAAAACCAGGTAATGTTCCGGTAAGGCCGATACCGTTCATTAACATAATAATGGTATCGAATTTTTCTTGATAGGCAAAAACATCCTGAAGTAGTGCTTTTTTTACGCCACGATCTTTCATGATGTTTACAGCGGCTTCTGAGATATCAATGGCGGTAACATCAATATTAAAAGCCTGCAAAAGTAAGGCATGACTACCAACCCCGGCACCAATATCCAACACTTTTCCATGGCACATGTGTAAAGCCTGAAGCTCTAAAACAGGCATATCTTCATCATCACGAAAGAAAAATTCCAATGGCATTTCCTCCGGTTCGCCATAAGAATTGTGCAACCAAAGTGTATCTGCTTCGCCAGTTCTGTAAATATCTGTTAACGCCTTACCAAAAACATCCATAAGGCAAAGATAGGAGGAAAGCTTAAAACATTGAGGAAAATCGTTAGCTCCGTAGTTTTAACATACCAATTAGTCTCGCGCATCACCGTTGATTGGAATTTGTAATTATGAACATAATGGAAATCTATATTTTAGATTTCTCACTTGCTATACTCCGTTTAAAGTGGCCGTCCAACAAATTCAATTAACTCCTTGAACTATTCAATTTCAAATACCTGATGATATTCCGGTATGGCAACATGTTTAAAGCCTTTATCTTTTAACCTGCTTGCAAAATGCTGTTGTACTTCATATTCGCCATGTACCAAAAACAGCTGTTTTACTTTGGCTGGGTCTTGACATGATAAAAAGTGCAGCAAATCTTCGTAATCGCCATGCGCACTCATCGATTTTATTGAACGGACTTCGGCTTTTACATCAAGTTTTTCTTTAAAAATTTCAACCACTTTTTGCCCGGCAATTAATTTACCACCAAGCGAATTGGGTTCACAGTATCCCACCATTAAAATGGTATTTTTCTGATTCCCGATATTGTTTCTGATGTGGTGTTTTACTCGACCTGCTTCTGCCATTCCCGATGCAGAAATAATTACACAGGGCCGCGGATCATCATTTAATGCTTTAGATTCCTCCACGCTTTCGATAAAACGTAAGCCTTTAAAAGCAAATACATCATGATCGATTTTTAAAATATCCTTTACCCCATTGTTATATACTTCAGGATGCTTTTTTAGAATTTCTGTTGCCTTTGAAGAGAGTGGACTATCCACATAATAAGGAATATCAGGTAATTTGCCTTTTAATTCTAAACCGTTTAAAGCATAAAGTAGCTCTTGTGTACGGCCAACAGCAAAAGCTGGGATGATTACTTTGCCTTTTTTTACTTTACAGGTATTGGTGATAATTTCCAAAAGAAGATCTTCTATCGGATCGAGATCTTTATGCAACGAATCGCCATAGGTAGACTCCATTAAAATATAATCAGCCTGATCAAACTGTTGCGGACTTTTTAAAAGTAAATCGCCATAACGGCCAACATCTCCAGAAAATGTGATCCGTATTGGTTTTCCATCTTCTGAAATAGTAAGATGAACCGCAGCACTACCCAAAATATGGCCAGCATCGGTAAACTTTAAGCGGATTCCGGATTCGATCTCAAAATCTTGTTCATACTCCACAATTTTCATCAAACCAACTGTTTTTGTAACGTCATCATCAGTGTAAAGTGCCTCTTCCATTTCTTCACCTTTGTGTAGATGGCGGTTGGAGAACTCAGCATCCTGCATCTGTATTTTTGCAGAATCCATCATTAAGATAGGGGCAAGATCCATGGTTGCGGCAGTACAGAAAATTTTTCCTTCAAAACCATCAGCAACCAATTTTGGCAATAAACCACAATGGTCTATATGTGCATGGGATAAAACTACGTAGGTAACTTTTTTCGGATCGAAGCCGAAAAAATCATTTAATTTATCGGTAACTCGGCCCATTCCTTGAAATAAGCCACAGTCTAATAAAATTTGAGTGCCGTTTTTTAAGGTAATGAGGTGCTTACTTCCCGTAACAGTTCGGGCTGCACCATGAAAAGCGATGTTCATTTAAAAATGGTTAGAATATTATTAGAATAAAAATGCCGGATATTTCCGGCATTTCCAATTCTTTAAGCGTTTATATCTGCTATTTTATCTTTCACCTTATCTGCAACTCCTGTAGCTTTATCCGCCAAGCCTGCTAATTTATCTTTAGAAGCATCTAATAAATCGGCAAAGAAATCAGATACTTTACCTTTTAAATCACTTGTCGAATCTGAAGATAACGCCAATGCGATTGTTGCACCAAGTGCTGCTCCAGCCAGTACGCCTACTATAATTTTTGTTTCCTTTGTCATAACTTTAAGTCTTTAAATAATTAAACATTAATTCGCACTTGTTGTTTTGGTTTTATTACAACATAAATCATTCCATTTACATGAAGCACATATTTTTTATCGATCTGGACAATACCATTTACTTTACCAAACCGAATGAGGCGCAATTAATGGGCGAATTGTACCATTTTTTAGAGAATTTAGATTTAGGAATCAGTGATGAAGAGTTTCAACTCGCAAAAAAAGAGATGTTAAGAACACCATTTCAAAAAGTTGCCAAAAAATATAAGTTTAAAGAAGAATTAATGCCTGATATACTTGCTTTCTTACAAAGCAGAGAAGTTACACAACCTTTAAAACCAAGTGATGATTACCATTATATTAAAAGCCTTAAAGGGAAAAAATTTATTGTAACCGCTGGTTTTGAGAAACAGCAAAAATCAAAAGTGAAGATGCTCGGCATTGCCAACGATTTTGAAAAGGTGCATGTTGTAGATGTTTCAACTACTAATAAAAAGGAAGCCTTTAAATTATTAATTGAACAATATAACCTGAATACAGACGATATTTTAATTATAGGTGATGATGCGGAATCTGAAATTAAATTTGGATTGGAGCTGGGTATAAGCACCTTTCTATTGGATCCTGAAAACCTCCATCCAGAAGCCGGGAGCACTTTCCGAGGAACAGATTTAAGTAATCTTCATGCCGCGGCAGGTCAGTAATTTTATTTTTTTTGCTTTGAAGATTTGTTAAAAACATTAAAGTTCGAAAGACAAAGCCATATGCAATTTTCAATCCCCAAGCAATTTTCATTTCGAACGGAGCGCAACGTAACCAAAAACGATCTCTCCATTTTAGGTTTCAAAAAGACAAATATCTTTTAAATAAAAAAGTCCCGATTTTCATCGGGACTTTTTTATTTATCCTCTACCTCCTCTTGATGGCCTTCCACTTTCACCACCGCCTCTTTGTTGTTGCGGTGCTTCTCTTCTCTGTTCCTGTCTTTGTTGTTGTTGTTGCTGCTGTTGCTGTGCTCTTTGTTGTTGTACTTGAGCATCGCGTTGAGCACGTTCTTGTTGTTGTTGTTGCGCCTGTTGAGCACGTTGCTGTTGAGCCTGGGCATCACGCTGAGCCCTTTCCTGCTGTTGCGCTTGCGCCTGTTGAGCACGTTGCTGCTGCATTTGTTCATTGCGTTGCTGCTGAACCTGGGCATCACGTTGTGCACGCTCTTGTTGTTGTGCCTGGGCTTGTTGCGTACGTTGCTGTTGCATTTGCTCATTACGTTGCTGCTGTACCTGGGCATCACGCTGCGCACGCTCTTGTTGTTGCCCCTGAGCCTGCTGAGCACGTTGCTGTTGCATTTGCTCATTACGTTGCTGCTGCACCTGGGCATCACGTTGCGTTCTTTCTTGTTGTTGCCCCTGAGCCTGCTGTGCACGTTGCTGTTGCATTTGCTCATTGCGTTGTGCTCTTTGTTGATCCATTTGAGCCGCACGTTGCTGTTGATCTACCTGACCGCGTTGCTGGCCTTGAACATCGCGTTGCGCACGTTGCTGATCCTGACTCATACGGTCTTGCTGTGCACGCTGTTGTCTCATCTGCTCAAATCTTTGCTGATCCTGGCCACGGTTTACATTTTCCTGTCCGTTTCTTCCGTCAACACCATTTGGATTGTTACGGCTAATACGTCCATTTGCATCCCTATTGTAAGCCTCACCTCTGTTATTTGGCTGATTATTGTTATCTCTTCCTCCATTGCCATTGCCGCGATCGGGTTGCGTACTTCGGTTATCTCTTGATCCAAAACGGTTATCATTATTATTGGGATTCCCGCCCCTTTGATCGCGATTGGTATAACCTTCATTTCTGCCGCCTCTGCTAAAACCTGCATTACCTTGTTCAAATTTTCGAGGTGCTGCACTGCGGTTATCAGCATTACGCTCAGGCCTTGGTCTGTAAATAGATACTTCCCTGCTGTTAATTCTGCTGGCACCTGGTCTTGATCCTTGTGCGTATCTGTAAACGGTTACATCTCTATTGGTTGCACGTCTGATGTCTTCAATCCTTGGTCCGCCATAATAATTCCTTCTGTTATATACATAAGTATTATTGATGATTGTGGTATTGCGGATATATACATTATTTCTTCCATAATCATACCTAGGGAATGTATTGATGTAAATGTTGCGCTGCGGAATAAAATTCCAGCAAAATTCTGGTACTGAATAACGACGGCCAAAACTCAGGTTAATGCTGATACTCGGGGCCATAGGTGCCCATCCATAATAACCATCGCCACTTCTCCAATCAACCCATGCTGGCCCCCAATTGGTATCAGGTAACCAAATCCATTGCCTGTAGCTGTTAATTACCCAACGGCCGTAGTGGAAAGGTGCCCATCCCCAATCGTAGTTGGAAACCCAGGTATTACCGTATTCGGTCATCGCCCACCGTCCGTTGGTATAATACGGTCTGAATTCGTTCTGATCTACATCAGGGCGCCAAACATATCCGTATTGAGGATCCTGAATCCACGTGCCATAAGGAGAGAGTTCATCATAAAAAGTTTGTAAAGAAACATTGCCAGTGCTATAACCATCATCCTGGTAATCGTTTTGATAGTCTTGTGCCCTGACAAGGGTTGTGGTTCCGGCAAGGAGCGCAAAGAGCCCCAGCACAAGTGCCGTAGATTTCAGTGTTTTCATTTGTGTGTTTATTTTAATAACCTAATGTGTGTGTATCAATTAGAGAACCAAAATTATAGAAGGTTTAATATGCATGCATAGTTTTTGCATTTTCATCCAAATATTGCCCTGCAAGGCATATTTAACTTATATTTAACGTTTTAAGCCAAGTTTAATTGTGCAGAAAATTAGTCAGTTAGAAATAAAATTTGCTACACCTTTATTTATAAAAGAGATTATATTGCCATTGAAGTAAACTTTAAAACTTAAATTCTATTTATTGTAAGTATTTTTGCACCATGCAAAAAGGCACTTTATACCTTATTCCCGTACCATTGGCAGAAGAGGTAGCACACAAAACATTTACCCCTTATTTGGTTGATACTATTAATCAGATTGATACCTACATTGTAGAAAACAGTAAAACAGCCCGTCGCTTTTTAAAAGAAGCGGGTTTAAAAACGCCACAGAAAGATTTAATTGTACATGATTATGGTAAACATAACCGTACAGATCTGGGTCAGTTTTTTGTTGAGCTTGCCGCCGGAAAAGATGTAGGGCTTATGAGTGAAGCAGGTTGCCCTGGCATTGCCGATCCTGGTGCCGATATTGTTGCTGAAGCACATAAACGTGGCATTAAGGTTGTGCCATTGGTAGGCCCTAGTTCGATATTATTGGCTTTAATGGCTTCAGGTTTTAATGGGCAAAGTTTTGCCTTTTGGGGTTATTTACCTATTGATAAAGAGCAACGTACCAAAAGAATCAAAGATCTAGATTTATCTGCCAGCCGATATAAGCAAACACAGATTTTTATCGAAACACCTTTCCGCAACAACCAGCTTTTTGAAGAAGTACTGAAAAGCTGCAAACCCAATACACAGGTTTGTGTGGCCAGTAACCTTACTGCTGAAGATGAATTTATAAAAACCCAGAGTGTTTACAACTGGCGTAAAGAGGAAATTGATCTTCATAAAAAGCCAACTATATTTTTATTGTATTAAGGCAAAATCGTTATATAAACTGTAGCGTAGTGGAAAGGAGAGATCTATTTATTTAGATTGCGCTACTCCATTGCACTTCGCTTTAAATGACAAGCAAATTCAAAAAATTAAAACATATTTAGCATTACATTGGTTGTTATTACAGCGCTCCGCATTATTATTCACTAAATTTTACAGTTATGAAAAATACGAGCACACCAAAAAACAATCCAACGGTTCAGGGAAGTTCAATAGCCGATAGGGCTAACCACGACTTTAAAACTGATAAAAAAATGCAGGGGATCACAAATGGCGGCGGCCAACGGTCTGATCAAACATCTAATAAAGACAATCAAAGAAAATACGATAACAAGAAATAATCTATTTTAATATCAATTATTTTTCAAGTTATTTTAGGCTTGTCGGGCGGTATTAATAAATACCCTATCGACAAGCCTTTTTTCATTTATAATACTTATCTGTTTCCTGAAGATTACCTATCGATACCACAGGCCATCTTTATATTTCATCCCGTATACACTTAAAATAAATCTCTACACTGTTTAGCATAAATAAACATTTTTAAACAATAAAATAGGTTTCGTGTAAATTTTAAGATATAATAATGTATTTAAACTAATACACACTGATTTAAGTTAGTTTTCGTGTAAAAATCAGATAACCGGATATTGGATTGTAACATCTTACATTACTTTTGTTTCATCAGCTATTAGGACTAACTAACTTAAACTTATGAAAAACAAACTAAAAATGACCGGAGTTATTGCGATGGTGGCATTGATCATTGCTGCTTGTAAAAAAAATCCAGAAACGACTACAGCACCACAAGAAACGGTAAAAAACTCAGACAGGGTACTACAATACATTAAAAATCTTGGCTTTCCGGAAACCAGTATTATAGATAAAGGCTCTTTTTATCTTGTTGAAGAAGATATATCATTTTCTAAAGACATGAAAGTACCTTCAAACGCAGGTGTAGGTACGGAGCAGTATTATTCAGGATCTATTGTGAACAGCACCAATAAGCTGAATATAAGGGTTTTTGTTGATCCTTCGATGACATCAATGTTAAGCGAAATTAACAATGCACTTGCTCAATGGAATGCTGTACCAAATTCTACCTTGCGACTGAACGTTGTAACTACCGCACCTTATGATATAATCATTAAAAACGAAGTTTTGGAGAGTACTCCCGGTTCTGTAGTATGTGGTATGGGTGAATTACCTGTTGATGGAAAAGCTGGACCGTTAATTAGAATCAACAAAAATGCAATTGCAAGTAATTCATTTGCGCAACGTGCCAGAACAATTTGTCACGAATTTGGCCATAACATATCACTTCGTCATACCAACTGGTCATCAGCAGGCGAAAACCCTGCTGGTGTACCTGTACCAGGCGTATCAGGAACTGGTGCTTCTTCACTAATGAATGGCGGGCAATGCGGTAGTGGCGCAAGCGTACTATCTACAAAAGATAAAAATGCAATAGCCGCTTTATATTAAAAAACCTAAAATAATCAACTAACCTAAACCAAGTGCCTAATCTGCTGATTAAGATAAGCCTAGGAACTATTACTCCTGGGCTTATTCTTTAGCAAGGGCAATAATATCCTTTCCCTCTAAAATTCTCCTTTGGTTGTTATGACTTAAGGTATTAATCATGGCCTGGCCAAGCTCAGCCATAGTACAAAACCCATCTGGATAAACAGCCCGCCCTAAAGGAAACATCCAATTGATATATTTATAAAACTTATGGGCATATTTTTGATTTGGCAAAGGTTTAATAAAACCGGGCCTGAAATTGTACACCTGCTGAAAAGGCAATGCCATTAAATCATTCTCTGTTTTTCCTTTTACCTGTGCCCATTTTAATCTTCCGTTTGCGTTGGTTCCACCTCCGGATACATAACAAAAAGTCATATCTTCATTCAGCCTGCTCAGTGTTTTAGCAACATGCATCGTTAAAACATAAGTCATTTTAAAATAGGTATCATTATCTACGCCTACTGATGTAATTCCTAAGCAGAAAAAGCATGAATTGTAACCCGAAAGCTCATTCTCAATCGCTGAAAAGTCGAAAAAATCAGAATGGATAATCTCCTTTAATTTTGGATGTACATAACCACATGGTTTGCGGTTTACTACCAAAATGGAATCAATTTCAGGATTTTCCAAGCATTTCATTAATACGCCTTCGCCAACCATTCCGGTTGTACCGGTTATAATTACGTTATTTTGACCTCTGGTTTTTCCCATGAAATTGTTTTTTGAAATTAAACTGTTAAAATACCCGCATTGTTTAATACAAGATACAAAAAGAGCAACCTGTTAAAGTTGCTCTTAAAAAATTATCTTGCTGTTGGGCCTTTCATCTGATAATCTTTAGGTGGTTCGGCACCTAAAAGATGTTGTACAAAATAATCCCAACGGCGGCGCATCATATAAGGTGAATAAGCTCCATAACCATGCGCACTATTTGGAAATATAACCAGATCGAAAGATTTATTTGCCTTTTCCAATGCCTCTACAACCAATAAAGTATTGTAAGGTGGCACGTTATCGTCCATCATACCATGCACAAGCATTAGTTTTCCTTTCAGGTTTTTAGCATAATTCTGATTGGCCTGTGCTTCATAATCAGCATTTTCTACTAAACCATTGTAACGTTCGCCCCAATCGTCCTCGTAGTTTCTATTGTCATGGTTTCCAGATTCAGCAATTCCTACTTTAAAGAAATCCGGATAACGGAACATTGCCGTAGCAGTAGCAAAGCCACCACCCGAATGGCCCCATATGCCAACTTTAGTGGTATCAATTGGATATTTAGCCGCAAGCTGTTTGATTGCCGAAATCTGATCAGGCAATGTGTTTTCGGCCATATTGCCATAGCTCATATCATGAAAACTTTTAGAACGGTCTGGATTACTGGTACCTTCAATTACCACCACAATAAAGCCAAGTTCGGCTAAAGCCTGATTATCGCTTCTTGAAGCTGAAAAAGCCCAGCTACCTACGCTACCACCCTGTGGCCCTGGATAAATATAATCGATAACCGGATATTTCTGATTGGCATCCATTTTAGTTGGCGTAAAAACCAACCCGTAAATATCAGTTTTACCATCTTTTGCCTTAACTGAAACCGGAGTTGGGGCTTTCCAGCCTGTAGCGGCAAGTCTGGTAACATCTGCTTTTTCTAATTCTGTAATTAGTTTTCCATCCAAACTTTTAAATACGGTAACATTTGGTACGTTTGGCTGTGAATAGCTGTCGATAAAATATTTTTCTGATGGAGAGAATGAAACGATATGATTTCCGGTTTCTGGTGTTAAATCGGTAAGCTTTTTGCCATCTAAGCCAATTTTGTAAAAATGGCCAAAATATGGATTTATTTTATCCTGACCGTTTGCAATAAAATAAAGTGTACGCGTTTTTTCATCCACTTTAAGCAATCGGGTAACTACAAAATCACCTTTGGTGATTTGATTTTTTACTTTACCATTTGTGGCATCATACAGATAAAGGTGACCCCAATTATCCCTTTCCGAATACCAGATAATTTCTTTTGAAGCAGGAAGATAACGCCAGTTGATTGCACCCTGACCCGATTCGAACTGTGTTTTTACAGTTTCTTCAAAAACCTCTCTAACAGCACCTGTAGTTGCGTTTGCAATACGGAATTTTTCATTTTTATGGTCTCTTGAAGTCGATACGAAAGCAACTTCTGATCCATCTGCCTTCCAGTCGATATCATCAAAAGTACCACTGCTCGAAATATCATCGCTGAGCGTAGCACGATGCTGATCTGCAGGGATGTTAAGTGAAACCACTTTAGGGTTTTCTACATCAATAACCACTCTACGGATGGTTGCAATCTGCTTATCGCCAGGTAATGGATATTTCCAGGCTTTTAACATAGGTGCACCAACATTGGTAGTTACCAGATACATATCAGATGAATTGCGTTGATCTTGTTGAAAAGTGGCTATTTTTTTTGAATCAGGAGACCAGCGCAAAATTGGGGCATCGCTATGTTTCCAACCTGCATTATCAGTAGCATAACCATAATCTTTAATGCCATCGGTTGTTAATTGCGTTAATTTTCCTGAAGCTATATCTTTAACAAACAGGTTATAATCTTTAATTAATATGGATTTTTTCCCGTCGGGAGATACAACCTCATTGCGGCCTCCACCTCTACGGGATGGCATTGCACCGCCTTTATATTCGGTAGTTAAGGTTTTGCTTTTCTTTACCGGATCTACTAAAAAAGTTTGTTCTGTACCATCGGTTTTAGTGCTATACCAAAATTTATCACCATCCAACCAATTTGGCTGTACACTTGCGTGATCGATGTATTTTGCCGTATTATAAGCCATAAAACTTTCGGCCCTTTCGTAATCTTTTACTGTTAGGGCTTTCTGCTGCGCATTTGCGGTAATGGCCAAAGCACAGGCCGTTACGGTAAGCCAATATTTATTTATCATGTTAGTTAATCTTGCGATAAAAATAATACTGTTTTAGGAAATGACAGGTATTAATCGTGATACAAATTAGGCATAAGGTGCAGAGAGGCGTACTAGGAACCAGACAAATTAATTCGGGCTTTTCTCACAATTAACTTAAAACCAATGCAATTTTTATTTACCGTAAAGAATACGATGTGATGTTGCAGGTATGGAAAACTATTTACCATTTCAGATCACAAAAAAGCCCGATAAGCATTTAACTTACCAGGCTTTTGATAGGATTTTTAACCATTTTGGCGGAGAGGGCGGGATTCGAACCCGCGGTACCTTGCAGTACACACGCTTTCCAAGCGTGCTCGATCGACCACTCTGACACCTCTCCGAATGGATTGCAAAAATATATTTTTTGTTGTTAATCAACGTTAAAAAGATCAATAAAAAGTGCAAAATAGCAAGCAAAAAAAATGCTTCCCAATTTTAGAAAGCATTTATATTTCGACGGTTGTTTTTAATTAGTCAACAACTGTAATTTTTAACATATTGGTTTTACCTTTTGCTTCCATCGGGATAGCAGCTGTATTGATGATAATATCGCCTTGTTTAACAAGTTTTTTGCTCTTCAAAAATTCATTCACCTCAATGATGGTGTTATCGGTACTTTCCCACTTATCGTAGAAGAAACCCCTTACGCCCCAAAGTAAGCTTACTGCATTTAATAAAGCCCTGTTGCTGGTAAAAATAAAGGTTAAAGCTTCTGGGCGATGACTTGAAATTTCGAAAGCAGTGTAACCGCTTAAAGTCATCGAAACAATACCTACAGCATTGGTTTGTTTAGCTAAGAAACAAGCTGAATCACAAATTGCATCACTTAAGAAAGATGGCGATTTTGGTTTTAAAAACTTATCAGGATTGAACGGATAGTTGTTCTGCTCAATGTTCTGAATAATTTTTTGCATGGTTTCGATTACGATCAATGGAAATTCTCCAACCGAAGTTTCTCCACTTAACATCACAGCATCAGCACCATCCAAAACAGAGTTAGCCACATCATTCACCTCAGCACGTGTTGGGCGAGGTGTAGTAATCATACTTTCCAACATTTGTGTTGCTACAATCACTGGCTTAGAAGCTGCTCTACATTTCGCAACAATCATTTTCTGTAACAATGGAACTTCTTCCATCGGACATTCAACACCTAAATCGCCACGGGCAACCATAATACCATCTGTAACTGCAATAATCTCATCGATATTTGCAATGGCTTCCGGTTTTTCAATTTTAGCAATTACACGGGCAGTTTTACCACGTTCGGCAATTATTTTTTTAAGTTCGATGATATCTTCTGCCTTACGTACGAAAGATAAGCCGATCCATTCTACATCATTTTCCAGAACAAATTCTAAATTTTCACGGTCTTCAGGCGTTAATGAAGGGATTGAAACTTTAGTATTTGGAAGGTTTACACCTTTTCTTGAAGTTAAAATACCACCATGAACAATCTCGCAAACCACCTCATCTTTTAAATTTGTAGAAATTACTTTCATTTGCAGTTTTCCATCATCCAAAAGGATAATTTCGCCTGCCTGAACATCCTGAGGGAAGTTTTGATAAGTAATGTAAATGCGTTCTTCATTACCAATGCATTCGCTGGTGGTAATTACAGTGGTTTTGCCATTAATCAGGTTAATACCACCTTCTTTTACTAAACCAATACGAATTTTTGGTCCTTGTAAATCGGCAAGGATACCTACATTATAATCGTATTTTTTGTTTAAATCGCGGATGGTATCCAAAACCGCCTGGTGATCTGCTTGTGATCCGTGCGAAAAGTTTAGGCGGCAAACATCTAAACCTGCATTAAACATACTATATAATACATCTGGTTTTGCTGACGCAGGCCCAAGCGTGGCAACAATTTTAGTTCTCGAATGAAAAGGTTTCATTTAATTAATTGATTTTAGCAATGCAGTTTAAGAAAGCATAATTATTATCTAAAATAATCAAACTGCATTAAATTTTATATATTTTGTTCTTTTGTTCTTTGTTTGTAACCGTCAAATATAGTGTATTTAATACACCAAGTATATAATTTTTATATTACCAAATTCTCCTTACTCTTTAACTTAGTCGGATCAATCTTCGCAGCCACCTGTATATCAGGCAGTTTATTCAATCCGTTGATCAGATAATCCAAATCTTCCTTATCAATAAATTCTTTAATTATGATAAAAAAATCTACTTTGTTCATCTCCGGAATTAAGAAACCATCGCTGCTTTTATTGCAAATTAAGTAGTATTCTACCTCTCCCTGCTCTACAAAAAAGTAATATTTAGAGAATGACCAGGCAGGTTCATCGATATTAAAAAATATTTCGTGGTCGTCTATTTTCTCAAATTGTGTATTTAATCGGGTATTAATTTTGTGGCAAAGCACATAGTCTTTTAAGGGTGCTGTGATCGCAATCAGTATAAAATCAAGGTCTAAGGTAAGTTTTAGGTAAGTTCTATTCAAAGCGAAATAAATTATTTACAGAACGAAATTAAAAAACTAATTCTATATTCGCTGTGTTATTGAGATACCAAAATTACGTATCGAAATAAAAACATTTGAAAATTGTAAGAATTTATTTTTCTTTGCACAGAATTATTTAACCATTAAATTATAAAATTATGTCTGATATTGCTTCAAGAGTTAAGGCTATTATCGTAGAAAAACTAGGTGTTGACGAAAGCGAAGTTACGCCAGAGGCTTCATTCACCAACGATTTAGGTGCAGATTCTTTAGATACCGTAGAGTTGATTATGGAATTTGAAAAAGAATTCAATGTAGCTATTCCTGATGATCAGGCTGAAACCATCGGTACAGTTGGTCAAGCGATTGCTTATTTGGAAAAAAACGTTAAATAGAATTACGCTTTTTCAGTATAAATGGAATTAAAAAGAGTAGTAGTAACAGGGTTGGGTGCGCTCACTCCTATAGGCAATAATGTTCCCGATTTTTGGGAAGGATTGACTAACGGGGTGAGTGGCGCTGCTCCTATTAAGGGTTTTGACACTGAAAAGTTTAAAACCAAATTCGCTTGTGAGGTAAAAAACTTTAATCCTGAAGATTTTTTGGAGAAAAAGGAAGCCCGCAAGCTTGATCCGTTTGTACAATATGCTCTTGTAGCAACAGATGAGGCTGTGAAGGATGGTGGTTTTGATTTTGAAAAATTAGATACTAACCGGATCGGAGTTATCTGGGGCGCAGGCATAGGTGGATTGAAAACTTTCCTTGATGAAATTTCGAATTTCGCCAAAGGAGATGGTACGCCAAGATACAATCCATTTTTTATTCCTAAAATGATTATTGATATCGCTCCTGGGCATATCTCAATCAAATATGGCTTACGTGGGCCAAATTTTGCAACTGTTTCGGCATGTGCTTCCTCTACTAACGCAATGATTGATGCATTTAACTATATCCGTTTGGGTATGGCCGATGTAATCATCAGCGGTGGTTCAGAAGCCATTATCAATGAAGCAGGTATGGGTGGTTTTAACGCCATGCATGCATTATCAACACGAAACGAAGATCCGGCAACAGCATCACGTCCTTTTGATAAAGACCGTGATGGATTTGTAGCTGGTGAAGGTGCAGGAACCATTATTTTAGAAGAACTTGAACATGCAAAGGCAAGAGGTGCAAAAATTTATGCAGAGCTTGTTGGCGGTGGAATGAGTGCTGATGCTAATCACATTACTGCACCACATCCTGAAGGTTTGGGCGCTAGAATGGTAATGACAAATGCTCTAAAAGATGCTGGTTTAACAACTGCTGATATAGATTATATCAATGTGCATGGCACTTCTACACCACTTGGTGATATTAGTGAAACCAAAGCCATTGGTACATTATTTGGTGAAGATGCTTACCGTTTAAACATCAGTTCTACCAAATCGATGACTGGCCACCTTTTAGGTGCAGCCGGGGCTATTGAAGCTATTGCAGCAATTCTTTCTGTTAAAAATGATATTGTTCCTCCAACAATCAATCACTTTACAGATGATCCTGCATTTGACCCTAAATTGAACTTTACTTTTAATAAAGCGCAAAAACGTACTGTTAGAGCTGCTTTGAGTAATACGTTCGGTTTTGGTGGCCATAATGCTTCTGTTATTTTTAAGAAATTCGAAGATTAATTAAAACAGCCCTGCTATATAATTTTGTATGCTAATTAAAAATAGATAACTTAGTTAAATATGCTAATTAGCCGTTAATTGTGTTATTTATTTAATGCCGATATTAAAATTATATAAACTTTATCTTTCTCCTCAAAAGGAGTTTGTTAAAAAGCTGAAAAACATTTTAGGTTTTGTTCCAGGCAATGTTACGCTTTATCAAATGGCGTTCAGGCATCGCTCTGTAGCAAAGGTTTTAAAAAATGGCAGCAGAAGTAGCAACGAACGCTTAGAATTTTTAGGCGACGCTGTTTTAGGTTCAGTAATTGCAGAATTGCTTTTCAAACATTATCCCTACAAAGAAGAAGGTTTCTTAACCGAAATGCGCTCTAAAATTGTAAATAGGGCTAATTTAAACCAGTTGGCTAAAAAAATTGGTTTTGATAAGCTTATCCAGTTCGACCAGCGTTCGGTAAGTATACAAACCAAACACAATTCGATGTTGGGCGATGCTTTTGAAGCCATTGTAGGTGCCATTTATATGGATAAAGGCTACAACTTTACCAAAGAGTTTTTGCTCCGCAGAATTGTAAAACCACATATCGACATTCATACCCTGGAGCTTACAGAAACCAATTTTAAGAGTAAACTTATTGAGTGGTGCCAACGCCATGGTAAAGATGTGATGTTCGAACTGGCTGAAAATGGCGAAGGCGAAAGTGCCAAACTATTTACCATAAGTGCCGTAGTTGAAGGTGAAAAAGTGGGCACCGGAAGAGATTACAACAAGAAAAATGCAGAAAAATTAGCGGCAGAAAAAGCCTGCGAAGCGTTGAGTATTTAAATTTATTGTTTAGCAATCATTTGTGCATAGCATAAATTATAAAATGGCTAATCAAAAATATTAAAAATCTGCCCGCAGCTCCCTTCTTTACACCCTGTGATAAGATTTTACAGCTTTAAATAAAAGCTTCAGATTTCATGCTGTACCAAATACGCTCTACTCCTAACTCACAACTCCCTACTCCCAACTAAATTACTTCCCCTTCCCAAGCGTATCCGTAAATTTTTTCGACGATTCTTTAATGTATTTAATGTAATCGTAGCTGTTCCAGTATTGGGCTTTATCAAACTCCGGGCGACAGTTTAGCATGTATTTTTCCAGGGTATCACCTCTTAATTCGGTATTGCTTTTAATGATGCTCTGGTTGAAATATACATCAATCTGCGACTGTTTAATTTCGTTATCAGCGTACCGGCCAAACCTTCGGGCATTTTTTGGGTCAGTACCAAACAAATTATACAATGCATTCAGCGGACTAAATATTGCTGATAAAACTGTTGTTTTGCCTCCGTTGTACACGCCCTTATTTTTAAACTCCCTTTTGATTTCGTTAAGATCCTGTTGTTTGGTATTGCCCCTAATGGTTACATCATCCAATGTTGTGCTTCCACGAACCAAATAAATTACTAAATCTTTCTCACTGTTTACCACAACACGCTGGTCGATCAAATCCCTTTTAATAACGAGAAGCGTATCACCAATTTTTGCTTTAAGTTGAAACATACCAATATCATTACTACCCACACCGATTCCGGTACGCAGATTTGTAATTTCTGATAGGGCAATTCTGATATTTGAGCCTTTTTCGATTACAACGCCTTTCACAATAAAATCCTGGGCCTGTGTAACGAAGCAGATTGAGGTTAGAACGAATAGTATGATGGCAAATTTGAAGTTTTTCATTATGTAATTAATTATTGTGTTTCAAAGTATCGGTATATTTCTTAGCCGATTCTTTGATGTATTTAACAGCATCATAGTTATTCCAGTTAAGGGTTGTGCTGCGTGTTGGGTAATAATCGAGCAAAAATTTATCAAGCTCTTTTCCTGTTAAAGTTGTATTTTTTGCGACTAAGGTTTTATTAAAAAACTTATCCACCTCAATCAAACTCAATTCCTTTTTATAATAACGGTTAAAGTTACGTGCCCTCGCCGGTGTTTTACCAAAAAGCTCATAAAAAAATGTTAATGGGCTACCACCAAAAGGACTCAGCAAAAGTAACGGTGGTTTTCCTTCAAAAAACGAACCATTCCTTTTAAAATCTCTTTTTATACCTTCCATCTCTTGCTTTTTAGTTTGTCCTTTAACTGTTACCTCCTCTAGCATAGTACTCCCCCTGATTAAATATATCAATAAGTCATCATCGGTATTAACCACAACATTTTGGTCTTTTAAATTTCGCTTTTGAATCAGCAAGGTATCCCCTTTCCGGGCATTTAACTGAAATATTCCAATATCGTTAGTGGTTGTACCCATTTTACTGCGGATATTGGTAATAGCTGCAAAAGCTATCCGCACATTAGATCCTTTTTCTATCACCACACCTTTAAGTACAAAATTCTGTGCTTTTGCATTTAAGCTTATAACTAAGGTGATGAATAAAAGAATATTCTTAACATGCTTCATTGTGCGTTATAATGGCTTGGTTAAAGTATCTAGGTACTGCTTTGCTGATTTTTTAATATAGCCTACAGCGTCGTAGTTAGTCCAGTTTTTAATCTGTTTATATTTCGGCCTGTAATCCAACATAAACTTATCCATCTGCTTACCCGTAAATGTTGTATTATTTTTAACAATCCTGACGTTAAAAAACCGGTCTATTTCCAATTCCTTCGTTTCATTTTCATAATAACGGTCAAAACGTTTTGCATTTTTCCGCTCTGCGCTAAAAAGCTCCATTACAGCAGCCAAAGGATAGCGCATATAATATAGCGGATTTCGTTTTTTACCATAAAAATAAGTTTTCTTCTGGTGTGCTAACCTAACAGCTGACAAATTTTGTTGTTTGTTTTCTGCTCTAATTGTTACATCCTCCAATAACATATCAGCACGAACGAGGTTAATAACCAGATCCTGATCATTGGACACCACCACAATGATGTTGTTAAAATGCCTTTTTGTGATTACTAAGGTATCGCCAATTTTAGCTTTAATTGCGAAGAGGCCCATATCGTTACTACCTACTGCCTGCTTGTTGCTAATATTGGTAATAACGGCCAACGCAATGCGGAGCTGGGTTCCTTTTTCTATAATGACGCCTTTGGTTGAGGTATTTTGAGCGAGCGTTTTTTTAGGAAAAAAGAACAATAGTAATGAAAGTGATATTGTAGTTAAAAATGCTTTCATACCTGTGAGATATTTTTGTAAAATTAGCATTTGTTAACCTTGTAAACTGTTAAAGAAACGTTAATAACAATAAGAAAACAACCGGTAGATTTTATTTAGCACATGCTAGGATGATGCCTCTCCTTTGGGCAATTGAAATCCAATCCTCAATTTACTCCGGCTCTATTAAAACAGCATAGATCTTATAAAGGATGATCATTTTATTTAAGACAAGTTAATTTAAAACTAATTTAATGATCCCATTGAGTTCTATTATGAATTGTGTAGAAAACCTGAAATAATGGTATATATAGCATTTATAAAGAGGTTAAGTAAAAGGAATTGGCAAAAATGAAGTATTATTACTACATTTGAGTATGCCTAATTCTTAAAATATGAAGAACAAATCATTCACTACTAGCCACGCACTGGCTACAGGATTTACTTTATCCAAAAAAAAGGCGTTAATGGCCATAACTGTACTTCTCTCCATTTTTGCTTCCTGTAAAAAAGACAATTTGGAAACTTTAACGCCGGAAGGAACTTTAAAAATTCCGCAAAAACAGGCTGTTGTAAATACGAATACCAATCCAAGTTTAAATAAACCGATCACAATTGGCTATTATCCGAGTTGGAGCGAAGGGTGGCTCAATGAGGATGGGATAAGTCCGTTTACTTCATTGCCATCAAGTGTAACCCATGTTTTTTTTGCATTTGCAAAACCAAATCTTACTTATATTAAAGGTTCATATAATATTACTACTGTTAACACTGGATTGGAATGTTATTCAACTCCAGATCCTAAAGATGGTGGTTTAATGCTAAAACGTGCAGTTGGCATTTTAAAACAGAAGGGCATCAGCGTAATCCTTTCAATAGGTGGCGAAAGTTATTGGAATACTTCAGAAAACTTCGATAACATCAATTATCAGCACATTAAAGACCTTATTGACGATATTGGTTTTGCGGGAATTGATTGGGATTTTGAACCAAATGCCAGCTTCAGCGAATCGGGCAATGCATTAAATGTTGGCAGATTAACTAAATACATTTCGGAATCAAGAAAACTGATGCCAAAATCGGAAGGTTATCTTATTACTACCGCTCCTGCAGGTGCTGGTGCTTTGGGTGGATTAAATAATGATGATCCTCAATCACCCTTCGCCTATGGCAAACGAAATGCGGTAACAAACGAGACAGATAATTTTCTGTACAGCTTTACTGATCCAACCAAAAGCATTAGTTTATTTGGATTCTCATCTACGGGCGCAATGATACCTGTAATGAAAGCTGTTGGTGATCAACTGGATATTATTGCTTATCAGGCTTACAATACAGGGGCAGCACCCAACCGAAACCTGATGTATGATTCTTATGCCTATTATGCCAACCAATACGGCTTTAAACTTGCACATGGCACGCACGTTCCAGGTGAGCCTTGGGGACCATATTTTGAACATACACCAGAATTTGTTGCCAATTTGGCTAAATATATTCACGATGGAGGCTCACAGAATAGGGCTGGCAAAAATGATGGGATAATGATCTGGAACTTATCTTTACTATCGAATAAAAACACGAACTATACCGGGGTTACTTATTTAAACATGGCAGGCAAAATTTTAAACGGGCAAACCAAAGAGGCTACTCTTGCCAATGCTTTTGATTATAAAAACCAACCAACAACACCTATAAATCCGCCGGTTACACCACCTGTAATTCCACCAACTACAACGCCTACCAATCCACCAGGCGGCACAGGAGGCTGTGGCATAGCTGCGTATGATGCAACTAAATCTTACCCAACCGCTGGTACAAAAGTTTATTATAAAGGAAAAATTTACAAAAACAAGTGGTATGTAAACCCTAATCAAGTACCTGAAACAGAAGAATGGGGCCCTTGGGAATTTGTTGCAAATTGTAGCTAGGGCAATAGCTATTCTTTAACAACGCCAGTTAGACAGACTAGGCTCAACAGTAGATTGAAGATATTTAATCTCGATGACAAAAAGATTATTTAAAATTAAAAAACAAGTGTTTACGAGTGCCAGTTAGGTTTCAGAGACTGAAAAATAAGTTTAATAGGAATTTGTGAAAGTGAAAATAAATTCAATATTATTCAATAACCTGGGATGAAAAAATCATTCCAGGTTATTTTTTTGATTAAAATTTACTTTTGTGTATCAATATCCTTAGAAAACAGTAAACCATCATCCAAAAACTCTTCACTAATTTTTCTTACCTTTGCGCATGATAAAATCCATGACAGGATACGGCTTAGCAACAGCCGATTATGCAAATGCAAAGTATAGTGTCGAAATCAAATCGCTCAACAGCAAATTTCTTGAGCTGAATTTAAAATATCCTAAAGCTTTTTCTGATAAAGAACTGATCCTGCGCAACATCTGTAGTAAAGATATTGAACGCGGAAAGGTAAGTTTAAGCATCAATGTAGAACGTACCAATGGTGAAGTCACAGGTGCTACCATCAATACCGCACTATTAAGCCATTATTATAAGCAACTTATTGCAGTTAATAATGAATTGGGTGCTGAGAGTAGCAATTTACTGCAAACTGCCTTAACTTTTCCCGACGTGATCAGCTACAAGGAAGAAAGTGTAAGTGAGGATGAATGGAACCACCTTTACCAGATTTTTACGGAGGCTTTGGCTAATTTTAATAAATTTAGGGAGGATGAAGGTGCTGTTTTAAAGGCCGATTTAACATTAAGGATCAAAAACATTCTTTCTTATTTCAAATCTGTAGAAGAATTGGAACCTAAAAGGATTTCTGCAATCCGCGATAAATTTACCCAATTTTTAGATGATGCCGTAGGTAAGGTGAATATAGACCAAAACCGTTTTGAGCAGGAACTGATCTATTATATTGATAAAATTGACATTACTGAAGAAAAAACACGGTTAAAAAGCCATTGTGATTATTTCTTACAAACTTTGGCAAGCAAAGAAGCAAACGGAAAAAAAATGGGCTTTATTTCTCAGGAAATCGGAAGAGAAATTAATACCATGGGTGCCAAGGCTAACGATGCCCAGATGCAACAGTTTGTTGTTGGAATGAAAGAAGAATTAGAAAAAATAAAGGAACAATTATTGAACGTATTATAAGCGGAAAGACTAAAAACTAAAGCAAAAAGCTGCTTTGGTCTTTTAGCTTTTTGCTTTCAGCTTACAAAATGAAACAAGGCAAATTAATCATATTTTCGGCACCATCAGGAGCAGGTAAAACAACTATAGTACATCATTTATTAACGAAATTTCCTGAGCTGAGCTTTTCTATTTCTGCAACAACACGCGAACTAAGAGGTGCCGAAACACATGAAAACGATTACTATTTTATCAGTAAGGAAGAATTTTTACACAAAGTTGCCCGTCAGGAATTTGTGGAGTTTGAGGAAGTTTATAACGGAACTTTTTATGGCACCTTACGCTCAGAAATCGAGCGCATCTGGAACGATGGCAAACACGTAATTTTCGATATTGATGTGGAAGGTGGTATCCGTTTAAAAAGAAAATATGAAGATGATGCTCTGGCAATTTTTGTTCAGCCACCATCGTTGGATGTATTAAAAGAACGTTTAAGCGGAAGAGGAACAGATAGTGCAGAGAAATTGCAGGAACGTTTTATTAAAGCTGAAAAAGAATTACTCTACGCAGATAAGTTTGATGTAATTTTAAAAAATTACGATCTGGCTACTGCCTGTGCAGAAGCGGAGCAATTGGTGGGAGATTTCTTAAAAAGTTAGCAGTTGAAAGCTTTCAATTTTCAGTTTATGTAGTATAAAATACTTTTCCAATAAAATACGAGATTAGTTTATGGGCGATTTTCCTGATTTATTGGTTTATAAAAAGTCATTTGAGTTGGCAATGAATATTTTCGAACTCAGTAAATCCTTTCCAAAGGGTGAGATGTACGCGCTAACTGATCAAATCAGAAGATCTTCACGGTCTACAAATATTTGTTCTATTGAAGCTTATAGAAAACGAAGATATAGAGCTCATTTCATCAGTAAGCTTTCGGATAGCGACATGGAGAATAGCGAGACCAAAGGTTGGTTAAAGTTTGCTTTAGCGTGTAAATATATTGATCAAGAGCGATATGAAGATTTAACATCACAAAGCGACGAGGTTGGAAAATTGTTAAATCATATGATAAATAATCCAGAAAAATACGGTGTTACTTAACTGTTTCATTTTTTAAATATATCGAACTGAAAAATGTCAACTGAAAACTATAAACCAAAGACTGGTCTTTTCTTCGGTTCATATAACCCCATCCATACCGGGCATTTAGTGATTGCAAATTATATGGCTAACCATACCGGGCTTGATGAAGTGTGGCTGGTGGTTTCGCCCCATAACCCATTAAAGGATAAAAGCGGCTTAACCAATATGTACGATCGTTTGGAAATGGCCAAACTTGCCACTGAAAATGCCGAACATATCAGGGTGAGTGATATTGAGTTTGCATTGCCCCAGCCATCGTATACCATCGATACTTTAACCTACCTCCACGAAAAATACCCTGAAAAGGAATTTGTGCTGATTATGGGAGCCGATAACCTGGTATCATTCAAAAAATGGAAAAATTACGAGGTATTGCTAAAAAACTATCAAATTTTTGTTTATCCGCGGCCTGGCGCAAATACCAGAGAATGGGAGCAGCATCCCTCCATTACTTTTACGCAAACCCCGCTGATGGAAATCTCTTCAACCTTTATTCGCAAAGCCATTAAAGAAAAGAAAAATGTACAGTTTTTTCTGCCAGATAAGGTTATCGATTTCATTGACGGGAAGGGAATGTACAAATAGCACTGCATTAAAAATTTATGTTTAAGCCATCGGGGTTTACAACATATTGTATTAAATCAATTACTTGGATTGGTTTTTGTTTAATTCGGCTTTAGATGATTAATTTAGCAGCTGATACAACAAAACTCGTGAGAAAAAATTTTTTTATACTGATTGCCCTTTGCGGTACTGCATTTTCTGCAAGCGCACAACAAAAAACCTACTTAGAGCTATTGGCCAACCAACCAAAATGGGTGGATTCTGTTTTTAATAAACTTAACCGTAGAGAACGTATTGCGCAAATGTTTTTTGTGCGGGCACATACTAACCTGGGTAAGAAATACACCGATTCGGTTGGTCAGGTGATCAAAAAAGAACAATTAGGTGGCGTTATCTTTTTTCAGGGAGGTCCGGGGCGGCAGGTTTTGGCAACCAATGCCTATCAAAAATTAAGTCGTGTTCCTTTAATTGTAGCAAATGACGGTGAATGGGGCCTTGGCATGCGTTTAGATAGCACTATTTCTTATCCTTATCAAATGACGTTGGGCGCAATTCAAAACAAAGAGTTGCTGTACAAAATGGGGCTTGAAGTAGCCAAAGATTATAAACGCATGGGGATGCAGATGAATTTGGCGCCTGATGCAGATATTAATAATAACCCAAAAAATCCGGTAATCAACTACCGGTCTTTTGGAGAGAACAAATACAATGTGGCTACAAAAGTGGCTGCCTATATGAAAGGTATGCAGGATGGCGGTTTATTAACCACCCTGAAGCACTTCCCCGGTCATGGTGATACCGATGTGGATTCTCATTACGATTTGCCACAGCTTACTTTTTCTGCTACCCGATTGGATACATTAGAAATGTATCCATTTAAAGAACTTATTAAACAAGGTGCATCAGGTGTGATGATTGCACATATGAATATCCCGTCGCTGGATAAAACCCCAAATTTGCCATCTACCCTTTCAAAACCTATTGTTACTGGCATTTTAAAGCAAAAATTAGGCTTTAAAGGCTTAATTATTTCAGATGCAATGGACATGAAGGGTGTGGTGAAATATTTTAAAGATGGTGAGGCTGATTTAATGGGTATAATTGCTGGTAATGATATTATAGAATTATCAGAAAACAGCGACAGAGCGATTAAGCTGGTGCGTAAAGCGGTTAGACAAGACCGTGTTAGTATGGCTGAAATAGACCAAAGTGTGCGCAAAATACTGACTGCAAAATACTGGGCAGGTTTAGCCAAAAGGGATACTATTGTTACCCAGGGTGTTGTGGCCGCCGTAAACCGCAATGCCAGCAATGCTTTGGTGCAGGAACTTGCCAATGCATCGGTTACCTTGCTGAAGGGTAAAGATTATATTAAACGGCTTATTCCGATCAGAAGAACAGCCATTATCAGTATCGGTGTACCTTCTGTAACCACTTTCCAGAAAGAAATTTCGAAAGGTTATTATAACTCGGTATATTATGTTTTGGATAAAGAGGCAAGTGCTACGCAGATATCGAACATTGCCCGAGAAATCGGTGCTTTTGATCAGGTAATTGTAGGAATCCACGACAGCAGGTCAAGACCAGCCAATAACATGCCGCTAAATGCAGGGGTAAAAAACTTTATTAAAGAATTATCAGCTAAAAATGCAGTTTTTGCGCTATTTGCCAACCCTTACAATCTTGCTGGCTTAGCTGGTTTAGAAAATAGCAAAGGTTTGGTTGTTGCTTATCAAAAAGAAGATTATATGCAGATTTCAGCTGCTGCTGTAATCAATAACAGATTGGTACCAACAGGAAAATTACCTGTGGGTGTGGCTCCGTTTTATAAATTTGGAGATGGTATGTAGATTAATCCCTAAGATACCAGGTACGCAAAGAATTAATGCCGGATGATTGAATGATCCGGCATTTTTATTATATATTTTATCCACTGAAATAGAGCCTAAGGGGGATTAATCAATCTATCCCTTTAGTATTTCAATTTTTACCTTTCTTTAAAACAATTTCATCCTCAAAACGATTATCTATACTAAAACTTAATGTTATGATAGATCCAGAAGACGACAATTATTCGAACGATCCGAATGATGCACTACGCAGAGAGGATGAGGTAGACAATATTAACGAAATTAGTGGCGATGATATCAACATAGAACATGATAAAGATTTGCTGGAACAAGCCGATGAGGCATCAAGAGCTTCTTATGAATTAAATCTTGATGATAAATTGGAAGATGATGAGCTAAACGATTAAAAAGAAAGCCGTTCTGATTTGCATCCGAACGGCTTTTATCATTTGATATTTACAATAAAGCTTATTTGGCTTTTGCTTTGTAAGTTTCTGGGTTAACTGCAGTTGTTGTCCATCCTTTTAAAAATGAAGTAATTTTCTTTACGTCATGCCCTACTTCCTTTTTACCATTTGCAGCTACTTCTTCAGTTTCTAAGTATGAAGAATTTTCGATATGCAATACTTTGCCTTTACCATCTAAAATTAAAAATACAGGGAAACCAAAACGTTGAGGATAACCTAAACTGGCTAAAACAGCCTCGTTTTTATTCTCAGAGCTATAATTTACCAAAACGGTTTCGAAATTATCATTAATATAATTTTTCAGGGTTGCTGTGCTGTCAACCAGGTTATGAAATGCAATACACCAGCTGCACCAGTTGCCACCAACCTGCAACAAAACATGCTTATTTTCTTTGGCTGCTTTTGAAACCGCCGCCGCAATTTCTGCTTTAGCATCTGCCTGTGGGTTATAAATATGAACGCCTTCTTTTTTCGCCTGACTAAAAGCTGCAGTCGAAATCAACACGGCTGTTAATAATATGATTAATCTTTTCATGTTTTTTTGAAATAATAAACAAAAGTAATAAAGTCTAGTGCTTTAATAGATTATTCGCGAATTCTTTACAGAAGGTTAACAGTTTTCAGTTGCCATATTTACGTTGGTTCTCCATCTGCCATTTTTCATATCTTTGTTTTGCAATGGACTTTTTAGATATACATACCCATAAAGCCGCTACTGAGCCGGGGGTAACCAGCATTCAAAGTTTATCGTTAACGAGCGATATCTTTTTAGCCATGCCTAAAACAAAGCCAATTTCAGTAGGTTTACATCCATGGTTTGCCAAGGTTGATCACTTGTCACTTCAAATGAAATATTTAACTGTGGTAGCCAATCAATTAAATGTTAAACAGATTGGAGAGTGCGGTTTAGACCGGTTGAGGGGTGAAAAGTTGGAGAATCAGATCATAATATTGGAAAAACAGATCGAATTGGCAGAAAAACTTAATAAGCCCTTAATTTTGCATTGCGTTAAATGTTTTTCAGAGTTGATTGCACTTAAAGATCGGTTAAGTGTAAAAGTACCCATGATTATTCACGGTTTTAATAAAAACGAAGCACTCGGGAGACAATTATTGTCGAAAGGATTTTTACTTTCTTTCGGTACAGCCGCATTAAAAGAGAATTCTGGTGCTTCTAAACTCATTCAAAGTACCGATAGCTTTTTTTTGGAAACAGATGATGCTGATGTTTCAATTAAAGACATTTACAGTGCCGCTGCGATTTTAAAAAAATGTACAGTTGATGAACTTAAAGCTCGTATTTTTACCGACTGGAAAAGGTTAAGTGTATAAAATTTAATAAGCCCCTTACTAAACTAACATTTTTAGTAATTTAGCATTAAATCTTATGGCCTTAAAATAGTAAATATATTTCCTTATAACACAATTACAGAGATCAATACCACTCCTCGAACTAAATATTAATGCAATTAAAAAAAGAGCTAATACAACAAATACAATCCATCATTACATCTTCAAAAGAACGGGCAATACGTTCTGTTGATACGGAGAGAATGCTGATGTATTGGCAAATTGGTAAGGTTATTTTTGAGGAAGAACAGAATGGCAGAAATAGGGCTAATTATGGCGAATATCTTATAAAATCGATCTCTGATGAATTTCAACCACAATTTGGAACAGGATTTTCTATTCGCCAATTAGAACGGAACAGGCAATTTTACCGCACTTTTCCAATTGCGTCTGCACTGCGGACGCAATTCAGCTGGACGCATTATAAAATCTTGATCAGCATTGATAATCAAGACAAAAAAGATTTTTACATCGCAGAAACTGAAAAAAATAATTGGTCGGCAAGACAATTGGAAAGACAGGTAAATAGTCAACTGTTTGAAAGGTTGCTCTTAAGTAACGATATTGAATCTGTTTTGGCTATAGCTAGAGCAGAAAAACAGCCATCTGAACCAACTCAGATTATCAAAGACCCAATGGTATTAGAATTTTTGGGTCTAAAAAGAGAAACAGCATATTATGAAAAGGATTTAGAATCCGCCATTATTACCCACCTGCAAGATTTTTTGTTAGAAATAGGAAATGGTTTCTCTTTTGTGGCAAGACAAAAACGAATACACATTGAAGGAGAGATGATGCAGTAGTAAAAATATCTCTGCCTGAAAATAATAAAACAATTATTGCAAGTAAATATCAACTTTATCTACCTACTGAACAGCAATTAATGGATGAGATGAAGAAAGAAATTGAAAAATTAGGGAATTTATAAAATTTAACATGTCTGATACTACCTGGCTTTCACGCTCTGCCCTACTTGTGGGAAACGACGGAATTGATAAACTTCAATCTAAACACGTTCTAGTGATCGGTTTAGGTGGCGTAGGTTCTTTTGCGGCCGAATTTATCTGCCGCTCAGGAATCGGAGAAATGACGATAGTTGATGGCGATGTTGTTGATCCAACCAACCGCAACAGGCAACTGCCAGCTTTGGCAACCAATCATGGCGTGAGCAAAGCAGCAATTATGGAAGAACGTTTATTGGCTATAAATCCTGAATTAAAACTCCACGTAGTAAATACTTTTCTAACGCCCGAGAAATGCAGGGAAATTTTAGAATCTAAATTCGATTACATTATGGATTGCATTGATAGTGTAATGCCAAAAATCACCTTACTCAGCACCGCTTTAGAAAAAAATATACCAATTGTGAGCTCAATGGGCGCAGGTGGTAAAATGGATCCGACTAGATTAAGAATTACACTGTTGCCTGATACTTATCAATGCGTGTTTGCCAGTTATGTACGCAAAAGATTAAATAAACTTGCCAATGCCAGCAAAATCAAAACTGTGTTCTCAACAGAAGAGATGGACAAAAATTCAATGATTATGACCGATGGAAGCAATTTTAAACGTTCGGCCTATGGTACAGTTTCTTATTTACCAGCAGCATTCGGCGGCGCTTGTGCATCTGTGGTAATACGCGATTTGCTTGGCCTTCCGATTGAAATGGCCGAACGCCCGGCAAGAATCAGTCATAAAACACTAAATAAACGGAAAAGTAAGAAAGCCTGATCCCGATAAATTGTTGATATTATGACTTCGGGAAAAATTTAAATTGTTGTAAGTTAGGGTAAAATAATAATTCACGAACTACAGCAATAAACGCTAGCGAATTGTATTGACCACCCCGCTCTGCGAGCACCCCTCCAAAGGAGGGGAATGAACCAAAGCCAAAAAAATGCGAAGAAAAACTAACACTCCTGCCAATTTAGGCATCCAGCATTCCCCTCTACCAGAGGGGTGTCCGAAGGACGGGGTGTTAAAAAGCACTTTGCAAAAAGATATAGCAATCAATGGAACAATATTAAAGCTAACACCAATAGCCGATTTACCTTACCAACCCCGATTAAAAGAAAGAGCAAAATTACTACGGCAGGCTGGTAATTTATCAGAAGTTCTTTTTTGGATGCAGGTAACAAAAAAACGTTTTCACAAAATAGATTTTGATAGGCAACGTATTATAGGCAATTATATAGTCGATTTTTACGTTAAAAAACTTGGTTTAGTAATAGAAATTGATGGTTCTAGCCATGATGAAAAACAGGATTATGATAAAAAAAGAGAAGATTATCTAATCTCGTTGGGGCTAAAGGTATATCGGATTACTGTTGAGGATGTGATGAACAATATGGAATTTGTAATTGTTGGATTGGAAGAGTATATCACTAAAGCATATAGAATTAATCATCCTTAATTATATATAAACGTCATAATAATAATTAAAACACCCGCTCTGCGAGCATACCTCCAAAGGAGGAAATTAGGAAATAAATATGCCCCAACCCCTTAAAATTCTTCAGGCCTCTGCAGGTTCCGGTAAAACATTCAGTCTTACCGCACATTACCTTACCCTGCTTTTTAGTGGAGAAAATAAATACCGTGAAATTTTAGCAGTAACTTTTACCAATAAAGCTACTGAAGAAATGAAAACCAGAATCCTGGAGGTTCTGCTTGGACTGGCAAAAGGTAATCCTTCGCAAAAGATAGAGGACTACAGAAAATTGATTTTAACAGCTTATCCGGTACTAAGTGCACAGGAACTACAATTTAAAGCAGATAAAATTTACCGTAAAATCCTGCACGATTACAGCCGCTTCTCGGTGAGTACCATTGATGGTTTTGTGCAAAAGGTAATCCGTGGTTTTGCTTTCGAGCTTGGCCTCAATGCCGATTATAATTTGGAAATGAATTATGATAAAGTTAAGGATGACCTTGTAAATAAACTAGATGAAGCTTTAGACCATAATAAACAGCTTTTACAATGGATTATTGATCTGGCTATCGAACGCATCAGTGATAACAAGAGCTGGAATTATAAATTCGAACTTTATAATCTGATCGGAGAGATATTTTCTGAGCGGTTTCAGATTTTCGAAGATGCGGTAAGTACACTTGGATTGGAAAACGTTGATGAACTTTTTAAAAAATACATCAGTGTTACCAAATCAGAAATTAAAAACTTCGAAGATGAATTGATTGCTCTGGCAACCGAAGCCAATGAAGCATTAAATGTAATCGGTGTAGAAACAGAACACCTGAAAGGAAAATCGCGAAGTGCACTTGCCAAAATTATTTTGGTTGCAAGGGGCGATTTTTCTAAGATAGAACCTCTTTTCAATTTAATCGATCAACCTGAGGAATGGTTTCAAAAAAACGTAAGTTTTCCAGAGGCATATGATACAGTTAATCCAATACTTCAAAAATTAAAAACGCATTATTTAACACATTTACCAAATTACAGTTTGGCGGTTGCTTTTAACAAAAACCTTTATTATTTAAGGTTAATGCAGGAAATCGCAGTCTTACTGAAAGAATACCGGGCCGAAAATGATAATCTACTCATCAGCGATGCCCAAAAACTGATTTCCGGAATTACCGAAGATGCAGGCGATAATCCTTCATTCATCTGGGAAAAAGTAGGCAACCGTTACCGCAATTTCTTATTTGATGAATTTCAGGATACCTCTACCAGCCAGTGGGGAAGTTTTAAATCGCTTTTAACAAATGCGATGGCTACCCCCAGTCAGGATTTGATTGATCACCTTATAGTTGGCGATACCAAACAATCGATTTACCGATGGCGCAATGGCGACTGGAATATCCTCCACAAACATGCTAAACTTGATGTTGGTGCAGAAAATGTATTAGAAGAAAGTTTGGAAGAAAACTACAGAAGTGCCGAGAACGTCATTACTTTTAACAATTTTCTTTACAAAGCGATCCCCCTTACTTTGCAGAATGAGTTGAATGAAAACCTTTCCACCAAACCTGAAAGTATTTCCAAATGGTGGCAAGACCAACATTACCAACAAATTATTACAGACATTTACAGTGGCTCGACTCAAAATTTTGCCACCAACACTTTGAAGGGCGGAACCATCAAAATTAAAAAATTTGGAAAAGACCACGCGCCTAATGAAGCCCGTTTTACTGAAACCGTTTTCAGGGATATCGCTTTGGATGATCTTGTTGAAGAAATAAAATACCTCAAAGATGAGCAGCAGTATGCGCTAAAAGATATCGCTATATTGGTACGCTCCAATAGTGAGGCCTTATTAACAGTTAAAAAATTAATGGGCCATAACTTACCTGTTTTATCGGGCGATGCGCTATTGATCTCCAACAATTCAGCAATACAGCTTATCATTAATACTTTAAAAGTACTGATCGGTTTAGAAACCCAAACTGCACTTTATAAAGCCAATTGCATTGCGCTGTATCATTCATTACATGATAAAGAGATTGATGCCAATTATTACTTGAATCTTAATAGCAAGCCTTTACATACACTCACTTCAGTTTTACCAGTAGCATTATGCGAAAACTGGCAAAGTTGGTTACAGCTCCCTCTGCCTGAGCTGGTAGAAATTTTAATCGAAAATTATGGTTTAAAAAGCTTAACCGCTAATCTCCCATACCTGTTGGCTTTTAGAGACCTGACCGCATCGGCAGGAAAACTTGGCGAAAAAGGTATCATATCTTTTTTGACCTGGTGGGAAGAAGACGGTATCAAAAAATCGCTACCCTCTCCAGAAGGTGCAGATGCCATACAAATCATTACCATACATAAATCTAAAGGACTCGCTTTCAGGGCAGTATTCGTCCCTTTTTGCAACTGGGAAATTAAAGGTAAACCGAATGGCACTTTTTGGGTATCTTCTGAAGAAACCGTTTATAAAGAACTAAAAGGCATTCCCCTTAAATACAATGAGGCCTTAGCCGATTCGGCAATTGCAAAAGCCTATTACGAAGAGCTGTTGTACAATAATATGGATGCCTTAAACATGCTGTATGTGGCAACTACCCGCGCTAAAGATTATTTGTACATCGCCACGATGGCAAAAAAAGAATTAAAGCTCTCCAATATGGGCGATGTGATAAATTTTACTTTTGATGAGCAGTTTGATGAAAACGGAGTTTACGAAATTGTTGATTACGTAAACACTGAAAATAAAGTTGAAGAATCAAATTTCATTAACTTAAAATCTTATCCAACCACTACCCGTTTATCAGAACTTTATATTCCTTCAGAAGATAAACACCTGAAACATTTGCTCAACATCGAAAAATCAGGAAGAAAAGGTTCTTTATTACATGATATCCTGGCCAGTGCAAGCACTGAAAAAGAAGTTGATGTGTATACAACCAACCTGGTTTTACAGGGAATCATTAAAGAAGATGAAAAGCAAAAACTAATTGGTTCAGCACTTGAGGTATTGAATAATCCCGAACTTCAAGCGATTTTAGGCAAAGCAAGCGAAAGCATTGTTGAGAAAAATATCATCGATGCCAATGGTAAACTACACCGCCCCGATCGCGTTTTGATCAATGCAGATGAAGTAATCATTCTTGATTATAAATTTACTTTAGAGGAAAGCGACAAACACATCGAACAGGTAAATAGCTACAAAACATTGCTTTCAGAGATGGGCTATCAGAATATCAAAACCTATCTTTTCTACGCGGTTAAAGGCAAGTTGAAATTAGTATAATATGCAGATGAAACCATTTTTACAAGAAGTTGCCGAAGATTTAGTAACCAGATTTGGAAACCAGCTGGAAAGCTGTGCCATTGTTTTTAACAATAAACGTCCGGCAGCGTATTTGCAGAAACACTTTGCAGATATTATTGGCAAACCTTTTTTCAGTCCATCTTTTTTTACCATACAAGAATTTTTTGCCAGCTCTACCAGTTATAAAATAGCTGATTTTTACCTTCAGTTTTTCACCCTGCACCGTATCTACAACCAACTGCTCGCAGAAGAAAAACTGGAAAACATTTCGAGTCATAAGTTTTTCCCACTGGCCAAAATCATCTTAAGCGATTTTAACCAGATTGATGCCGATCTGGTTGATGCAGAAAAATTATACCGCGATTTAGAAGATATTTCAGTTATCAACAAAGACTTCGATTATTTAAGCCCTGAACAATATGAGTTTCTTTCCCAGTTCTGGACGTCCTATTCAGAAGGAAAACATAAAAAACAGCAGGAGCTTTTCATCAAAATGTGGCGTAGAATGCCCAAGCTTTACCATAAATTTCACGCAACACTTAAAAATCAGGGCTATTTAACCAACGGTTCCGTTTACCGGTACCTGGCTGATGATATTACCAACCACCAGGAATTCATTTCAAATTTTGATAAAGGCAAAATCATTTTTGTTGGTTTTAATGCTTTGAGTAGCGCGGAAGCAAAAATATTTACCCAATTACAGGAGGCAGGAAAAGCATTATTTTATTTTGATGCCGATACTTATTATTTGGATGATGTATCGCAAGAGGCAGGATTATTTTTGCGCAAAAACATCAACTTACTCGGTCTGAAGAATGAATTTGCCGAGCAGGAAAGTTTAATGAAAACCGCAGCACACCAGGTGAATGTTTTTAAAGTTCAGGGGCAATCGGCACAGGCTAAAATTTTGAACAATATTTTAGAGGATGATTATACCAATGCTGAAACTGTAGGTAAAACAGTGGTGGTTTTAGCGGATGAAAGTTTGTTGATTCCAACTTTACAGACCATCCCAACTATATTCAACGGAAAAGAAATCGATCTTAACGTTACCATGGGTTTCGCCCTCTCTACTTCCAGTATTTTCGGTCTGGTAGATTTATGGCTTACCAGTCAGCTTGAAATATTGCAACGCGATAAAGTAACCTATAGAAATGTTGAGGCTTTTTTAACGCATCCTTTAACCGGACTTACACAAAAAATGCGCGATAAAATCCTGACTGCATTACTGGAAGAAAATGAAGTGGAAATTGACCACAAAAGATTATTGCGCCAAAGTGGGTTATTTGAAACTTTTTACAGAAAGATTGATGATCCGCAGCATGTGGTAAGCAATTTACGCGACGTGCTTGATTATGTTTTAACCCGTTTATCAAATGCAAAAACGCTCAAAAAAATAGATGCCGAACTATTTGTAAAAACCATTCAGGAGTTAAACAGATTGCATGATACTTTTAGCAACCATATCGGTAAAGAGGAAATTCCTTTTGTAATTTATCTGGTTCAAAAATCGTTGCAGGCCATTGCCGTTCCGCTTTCGGGCGATCCGTTAAACGGCATTCAGGTAATGGGATTACTCGAAACCAGAAATTTAAACTTCGATAAAGTGGTGATTTTAGGTTTTAATGAAGGTATTATCCCGAAATCATCTATCGGCAACAGCTTTATTCCAGATTCAATCCGTCGCGTTTACGGCCTTCCTGTACTCGAAAATTTAGATGCCATTTCATCCTATATGGTGTACCGTCTATTACAGCGGGCCAAGAATATCAATTTTATCTATAACAGCTTAACAGATGAATCCACATCAGGAGAGGCGAGCAGAATATTAAAGCAGTTAGAGTACGAAAGTGGTTTCGAGTTTACCTACAATGAGCTTAATTTGGAGGTTAAAACTGAAGCATTTAAAGACGTAAAGATCGAAAAAACCAATAAAGCTTTTATACAGGAAACCTTACAAAAATACCTCGACAAAAAGAAAGTGCTCTCACCATCGGCACTTACGCAATATATTTCCAATCCGATAGATTTTTTCTTTAACTATATCGCAGGCATAAAAGAGCCAAAAGAAGTTAGTGCAGTTGTTGAAGCAAATGAAATAGGCTCTATTTTACACAAGGTGATGGAGTACTTTTATGAAGATTTAAGGTCAGCAGAAATTACAGCAGACCGGATTAAGGATAAACGAAAAAAAGTTCCGGCTTTAATACAAAGGGCATTTAATGCTGTGATGTTCAAAAATCCTGATAAGGTAATGGAATATAAGGGGATGCAAAAGGTAATTTTATCAATTGTAGATGCTTATGTAAACATTATTTTGAATCAGGATGAAGCACAAACCCCTTTTACCATTATAAGTCTCGAACAAAAAGTAGAAGCCGAAATCAGTTTCCCCCTAAGAGGAAAAGAAGCCAGCGTTAAAATTTTTGGTTTTATTGATCGTGTTGATGTGAAAGATGGTGTTACCAAAATAATTGATTACAAAACAGGAAGCGATAAACTCACTTTTAAGGATATCCCTGAACTATTCAATTCGGATGGGAAACATATAAATAAAGCCTTAATTCAAACTTTGTTATATACATATGCTTACGAACAATTTTCGGGCAGGACGTTTGTAGAACCAAATTTGTACGTAGTTAAAACGATGAGTGTAGATGGCGTTTGGTTTAAATCAGGAAGGCAAAATCTTTCAGGAGCATATCTGGAGGAAATTAAACCGGAATTTTTAGCTGAACTGAGGAAAAAGCTAACAGAACTTTTCGAAGCTCCCTATTTTGTGGCCAGCGCAGTTGAAGATAATTATAAGTATTCTCTATATAAAACTCTGTTTGGAAAATAGTTTCAACCGCAAAGAAATAAAATAAATCGCAAAGTGCGCTAAGTGCTTAGTAAAATAACCTCAGAGGGTACAGAGTTTTTCACAGAGGTAATGGAGAAGAAAAATTGCTAAACAATTAACTCGGTGTGCTCAGTGCATTTTCCTCTGTTTTCTTTGTGGTTAAAACCGTAGCGGCTATGCTGCTTCATACACTTAATATTTATTTTCCAACAAACCCAAAAAGAATGGTTGGAGGGGATGATTTACCACAGTACTAAGAGCTGGAGTGAAAAATATCAACTTCGTGTCCTCCTTGAAAATCGCCGAATGCGCTGTGATGAAACAAAACTTTGTGTTCTTTGCGAAAAACTTTGCGTGCTTTGCGGTTAATCTCTTAAATTTAAAAATGCTAACCTTAAATTTTGCAAATTTCCCCATTCTTGAAACCGAGCGTTTAATCCTGCGCGAACATGATCTTACCGATGCCGAAGCTCTTTTTGCCATGCGCACCAATGAAACGGTAATGAAATATATAGACAGGGAGAGACCAAAAGATATTTTTGAGATCAAAGATTTTATCTCCCGCTTCAGAAACGGCTACGAAAATGGAGATAACCTTGCCTGGGTAATTGCTTTGAAAGAGAAACCACAGGAAATGATTGGCTCTGTTGGTTACTGGCGAACAGACTTTGCCAACCATAGGGCCGAAATGGGCTATATGCTTCATCCGGATTATTGGCGGAAGGGCATAATTTCCGAGGCACTAAAAAGATCAATTGCTTTTGGTTTCGATGATATGAATCTACATACCATCAGTGCAAATATCAACGTCGAAAATGATGCTTCAAGGCAGATGTTAATCAAACATGGCTTTGTAAAAGAAGCACATTTTAAACAGGATTATTATTTTAGAGGCCAGTTCCTTGACAGCGAAATCTATGGCTTGTTAAATCCCAATCACTAAATTTATATCAATAGTTATAATAAAATGCTTAAAACTGCCACACCAATACTCGCCTCATTAAATGCAGAAGAAACCATAAAATTCTATACAGAAAAATTTGGCTTTACTTTCCACAACAACTGGGATGGTTACCTTATTTTCAGTAAAGATGATATCAGCATACATCTTTGGCCAACCGATGATGAAAGTATCCCTAAAAATACTGGTTGTTATATCTATGTTACAGCAGTTGACGAACTTTATGCCGAGTATACCAACCAAGGCATAATTCATCCGAACGGAAAATTAAAAAATATGCCTTGGGGCATGCGGCAATTTTCAACTTTAGATAATAATGGCAATATTATCCATTTTGGAGAAGATATTTCGAAAAATCCTTAGGCTTTAATACAATCGGTTAATCAAAAACACAATAACCCAATATTATTTCTTCATTTACGGAATAAACAGAAAACGACTTATTAAAACAGCTAAATAATTAATCAAATTGCCTATAATTATTACAAAACATAGGCATTTTAGCCTTTGGTTTCAAAGCGATTAATAATTATATTTGCCACCGTTATTAAAATTTACAATGAGAGAAATCCAATTTAGAGAAGCACTACGCGAAGCCATGAGCGAAGAAATGCGTAAAGATGACCGCGTTTTTTTATTAGGTGAAGAAGTAGCAGAATATAACGGTGCGTACAAAGTAAGTCAGGGTATGCTTGATGAATTTGGTGCGAAACGCATTATCGATACCCCGATTGCCGAATTAGGTTTCGCAGGTATTGCAACTGGTGCCGCAACAGCAGGCCTTATTCCAATTGTGGAATTTATGACCTTTAACTTCTCATTAGTAGCTATCGATCAGATTATTAATGGTGCTGCTAAAATTTTATCAATGAGCGGTGGTCAGTTCTCATGCCCTATGGTTTTCCGCGGCCCAACAGGTAACGCAGGTCAGTTAGGTGCACAACACTCTCAAAACTTTGAAAACTGGTTTGCAAACACTCCAGGATTAAAAGTGGTGGTTCCGGCTACACCTTACGATGCAAAAGGATTATTAAAACAATCAATTATAGATCAGGATCCGGTTATTTTTATGGAATCTGAAGTAATGTATGGCGATAAAGGCGATGTTCCTGCAGAAGAATACTATATCGAATTAGGAAAGGCAAATGTAACAAAAGAAGGTACTGATGTAACCATCGTAACTTTTGGTAAAATGTTAACTCGCGTTGTAAACCCTGCTGTAGAAGAATTAACTAAAGAAGGAATTAATGTTGAAGTTATCGATTTACGTACTGTACGTCCTATCGATTACGATACCATCATCGCTTCTGTTAAGAAAACAAACCGTTTGGTTGTTGTAGAAGAGGCATGGCCTTTGGCATCTCTTTCAGGAGAGATTGCTTTCATGGTTCAAAAACATGCATTCGATTATTTAGATGCACCAGTTTTACGTATTACCTGTGCCGATGTTCCACTTCCATACTCGCCAACTCTAATCGCTGCAAGCTTACCAAATGCTGAACGCGTGGTTAAAGCAGTAAAAGAAGTAATGTACGTTAAAAAATAAAATTGACTGTCTGCGCATAGTCGAAGACCAAAAACATATAAATCCTCCAAAGCAATTTGGGGGATTTTTTTATTTCCCCTTTTCCGTGTCCTCTGTGTTTCCTTGGTAAGTATTCGAAAATTTATGTTCAGTAATCCTTCGTCGCTATTGCGAGGAGGGGGAATGATGAGGAAATCTTTCCTTTAGAACACACCAAAAAGTATTTCCATTTCTGTCGGGTTTAGTTAACCCTATCTTTATAAGAAATACAATTCAGTTTCCTGCTCAGCGCCATAAAACCGCACTTAATTTTTATATTCGTTGTAAAATATATTCCCTATATGCCCGAAAACTACATAGCCGACCAAACATTCGAAAAAGCCGATTTTACCATACGGGCACTCCCAAAAGCAGAATACGAAAACTGTAAATTCATCAACTGCAATTTCTCCGGGTCTGATTTAAGTGGTGTGAAGTTTTTAGACTGCGAATATATTTCCTGCAATTTAAGTTTAGCAAGCCTAACCAAAACTGCTTTAATTGATGTCTGTTTTCAGGATTGCAAAATGCTGGGCTTAAGGTTCGAAAACTGCAACGATTTTGGTTTGGCATTCAGCTTTAACAACTGCAAACTGGACCATTCCTCTTTTTATAAATTAAAACTAAAGAAAACGGCTTTTAAAAATTCACAGTTGCATGAAGTCGATTTTTCTGAAAGTGATTTAGCAAACGCAACTTTTGAGAATTGCGATTTATTAAATGCTACTTTTGATAGGACTATCCTCGAAAAAGCAGATTTCAAAACAGCTTACAATTATTCCATAGATCCGGATAACAACAGGATCAAAAAAGCAAAATTTTCAAAATCAGGACTTGCAGGGTTATTGCACAAATACGATATACAGATTAGCGAATAATATTTGTAAATTCACCTTGCAAAACCATTAGATATGGATCAGCCTAAACCAGAAAATATTGATCAATATATCGCGGGTTTCCCTGCTGAAACGCAAAAGTTATTGCAAAAGGTTCGTGAAACCATCCGCCAGGCAGCACCAGATGCTAAAGAAGTAATCAGGTATGGCATGCCTGCATTCAAACAGAACAAGGTATTGGTTTACTTTGCAGGATATGCCAAGCATATTGGCTTTTACCCCACCGGATCAGGAATTGAAGCCTTTCAACATGAGTTTAACAGTTATAAATGGAGTAAAGGAGCTATTCAATTTCCTTTAAACAAGCCCTTGCCTATGGATCTCATTGCCAGGATTACCAAGTTTAAAGCAGAAAGAGATTTAAAGAAATTTAAACAGAAATGACGTAATGCAGTTAGCTTTTCCCTCAAAAACTTACTCACAAAATTCGGTGGAAAACTTCATTTTAAAAATCCAGAAATCCCGTAAATCCTCATTAGCTTTGCTTCCTTTAATTTTACCATCAGCATATGTTAACCCACCATAAAATTATTGCAGCCGAATTAAAAGTTGCAGAAAAACAAGTAACCGCCACCATAAATCTGTTAGATGAAGGTGCAACAGTACCCTTTATTTCACGTTATCGTAAAGAGGCAACAGGAAGTTTGGATGAGGTTGAGGTAGCAGCAATCCGCGATCGGGTTTTGCAGTTGCGCGATTTAGATAAACGCCGTGAAGCTATTCTGAAATCCATGACTGACCTGGGAAAGTTAACCCCCGAACTGGAAAAAAAGATCAATGAAGCCGAAACCATCTCTCTTTTAGAAGATATTTACCTGCCATATAAACCAAAACGTAAAACACGTGCATCGGTGGCAAAAGAAAAAGGACTGGAGCCTTTGGCCTTACAAATATTTGAACAAAACAATTTTGATTTAAATCTAGCGGCAGATAAATTTACAGATGCTGAAAAAGGCGTAAACTCTTTAGATGAGGCATTGGCCGGCGCAAGGGATATTATTGCTGAAATGATATCTGAAAATGTTGAAGCCCGCACCAAAATGCGTACTTACTTTCAGGAGAAAGCTGTTTTTAAATCAGAAGTAATTAAAGGAAAAGAAGAAGAAGGTATTAAATACAAAGATTACTTCGAATGGAACGAGCCTGTTAAAACAGCTGCATCTCACCGCGTATTAGCAATGCGCCGTGGCGAAAAAGAACTTATTTTACGGTTAGATGCGCTCCCGCCCGCGGAAGATGCCCTGACTATTTTGGAAAACCAATTTGTTTTAAGCAACAATGCAGCTTCGAAGCAGGTGCAACAAGCTTTGGAAGATGGTTATAAACGTTTGTTGGAACCCGCAATGGAAACTGAACTTCGTGTGTTAACCAAACAGAAGGCAGATGAAGAAGCGATCCGTGTTTTTGCAGAAAATGCTCGTCAATTGTTATTGGCGGCACCAATGGGGCAAAAAAATGTGCTTGCTATCGATCCTGGTTTCCGTACGGGTTGTAAAGTAGTTTGTTTAGATAAACAAGGTCAACTTTTAGAAAACACAGCAATTTACCCGCACACCGGGCAGGGAAATGTGAAAAATGCCGAATTCACCATTCAACAACTTTGCGAAAAACACAATGTAGAAGCGATTGCCATTGGTAACGGAACAGCAGGAAGAGAAACCGAAGCCTTTGTACGTGCATTGAATTTGCCACATATTACCATTGTTATGGTTAATGAAAGTGGTGCGTCAATTTATTCCGCTTCAGAAGTGGCCAGAGAGGAATTTCCGACGCAGGATATTACCGTGCGCGGTGCCGTTTCAATCGGTCGCCGTTTAATGGATCCATTGGCAGAACTTGTAAAAATTGATCCAAAATCCATAGGTGTTGGTCAATATCAACATGATGTTGATCAGAATAAACTACAGGCGAGTTTAGATGATACTGTAATAAGTGCTGTAAATGCGGTTGGTGTAGAATTAAACACAGCCTCTAAACAAATTTTGGCTTACGTTTCGGGCCTAGGGCCAACTTTGGCACAGAATATTGTTGATTATAGAAATACCCACGGTGCTTTTAAAAACCGCGAAAGCCTTAAAAAAGTACCTCGTTTAGGCGACAAGGCTTACGAACAGGCAGCAGGGTTTTTACGCATCCGCAATGCAGAAAATGTTTTGGATACAAGCGGTGTTCACCCCGAGCGTTACACAGTGGTTGATGAAATGGCAAAGGATCTGGGCACTACCGTTTCCGCTTTAATGAAAGATACGCAACTGCAAAAGCAGATTAAACCACAGCAGTACGTAACCGATGAAATTGGCTTACCTACATTAACGGATATATTAAAAGAACTGGCAAAACCGGGCCGCGATCCACGTGAGCAATTTGAAGCCTTTAGTTTTACCGATGGCGTTAATGAAATTTCAGATTTAAGAGTAGGCATGAAACTACCGGGAATTGTAACCAACATTACCAATTTCGGTGCCTTCGTTGATATTGGCGTACACCAGGATGGCTTAGTACATACCAGCCAATTGGCGAACCGTTTTGTGGCCAATCCTAACGATGTAGTAAAAGTGCATCAAAAGGTAGAAGTTACCGTAATGGAAGTTGATCCGGCCCGTAAAAGGATTTCCTTATCAATGAAAACGGAGACCGCCCCAAAGTCGGAAGTCCGGAGTCGTGACGCTAAAGAAAATAAACCAAAGCAAGAACATAAACCCAATCAAAGCAAGCCTAATTTCAAGCCGCGCAATGAGCCTAAAGATGCTGATGGCGATCTGCAAGAGAAATTAGCAAAGCTGAAAGGAATGTTTAAATAACCATTTTCAAAAAGATCGTCATTTCGGCTGAAACGCAGTGCTAACTTTAGGTAAAGAAATCTATCCAAAATCCCTTTGTAGATTTCTCCACTAAGGCCGAAATGACGATTTATCTTCATCCTTAAACTCCAATCTTTTCTTGGGTAAGCTTTCCGGATAATTATTTTGAATAAAAGCAATCATTGCCTCTCTCACATGGCAACGCAAATCAAAAGCTCTGGAAGAATTAGCAGCACTCATTAAAAATCGCACTTCAATAGCACCGTCTTTTGTACTATCTGTTACCTGCACTACATTTACGCGTTTGTCCCAAAGCGGATCTGCATTTAAAAGCCGGGTTAATTCTTGCCGCAATGGTTCGATAGGAATGGTATAATCAAGGTATAAAAACACTGTTCCAAGTAAATCAGCAGATACACGTGTCCAGTTTTGAAAAGGTTTCTCAATAAAATAAGTAATGGGCAAAATTAAGCGTCTCTGATCCCAGATATTAACCACTACATAAGTCAACGTTATTTCTTCAACTTTCCCCCACTCCCCCTCTACAATAACAACATCATCAATTCTGATCGGTTGCGTAAAAGCAATCTGAAACCCCGCCAATAAGTTTCCTAAAGATTTTTGAGCGGCAAAACCGATGATAATTCCACCAATGCCCACACCGGTAAGCAATCCAGCCCCTATTTTTCGCATACTCTCAAAACTAAGCAGAATAATAGCCGCTGTAATTAAAATGATCAGTGATACGATAAATTTTCTAACAAATTGTAACTGTGTACGGATTTTCCGTTCCTTAAGGTTGTTTTCTTTATTTAAATCATATTTCAGATAAAAATAATCTTCCAAAACATTAATTGACCTTACCAAAATCAGTGCAAAAGTAATGGTAAGCGAAATTTCCAGCATTTTAGTCAAAGGAAGACGGTATGCGGGTGTCATTTCCATTAAGGTTAATGAAAAATTAAGCAACAATAAGGGTATGAATACGGCAATCGGCCTTCTTAAATGTTTAATTATAGACTTAATTACAATAAAATCCCACCAGCGTGAAAGTAAAAGAAAGGTTTTATGGATGATAAATTTGATTAAAATTCCTAATAATACCGCTACTAAACCTATAATCAGGTTCTTCAAAAACAAAGGGATGGGATAACCGAAAATCTGGTCGATAGATTGCATAAACGAAATTTGTGGTTAAATACACGGCGATTAGCCATTGGATATACTTATAACAGCCATTTTTTTGGATTGTTTGCTGGTAGAAAACCTACACGTAAATAAATTATTTACTTTAGCTTTTTCTAGAAGCTTAAACCGCCAGGATGGAATTTTTCGATGCGCATAGTATTTTTTTTAGGGTTCTTGGCTATAACATGAGCTACCTGGAATTTTTCGCGGTAATAACAGGAATTATTTCAGTTGTGCTTTCTGCAAAAGCAAGTGTTTGGAGCTGGCCTGCAGGTATTGTTAACGTATTCTTATCTGCTTTTTTATATTACCAAAGTCAGCTTTATCCCGATATGTTTTTGATGGTTTTCTTTTTTGTAACCAACATTTTAGGTTGGTGGCGGTGGACTAATCCCAAACCAGGAGAAGAAGATAAGAATAAGGAACTCAGCATTAGTTTTATGCCCCTAAGGCAGTTTTTAATGTTGTTGGTTATCGGTATCGCCGGCACAATAATGATGGGTATGCTTGCAAGCCGGCTACACAATTGGCTTCCATTACTATTCAATTTACCAAGCGCTTACCCGTTTATTGATTCCTTTATTTTTGTGATGAGCGTAATTACCACTTTTTTAATGATCCAGAAGAGGATAGAGTGTTGGATCATCTGGCTGATTATTGATGTTGTGGCCACCTATTTATATTTCTTAAAAGGCATAAAATTTATGGGGGTTGAGTATTTGGTTTTTACCATTATTGCTGCTTTTGCTCTATGGCATTGGATAAGGGAATACCGGAGTTATACTAAAACGGCATAAACTTCTAACAAATACAAAAATTAGCATCAAGCCGATAATAACCAAAAAATCTCTGGCTTTACTTTTCACAACCTTAAAAAGATACAGCCTCTTAGCTACTGAAATAAATTCGGCGTGACGATCGCAAGGTAAAAACGTAAAACTTTTTTCAACCAACTATTTGATAATAAAAGTATTCTATCTATCTTTGCAGTCCCAAATTTAATGGGAATAATAAATTGTTTAATAAATTAAATACAAGCAAGTGAATACGTTAAGTTACAAAACTGTCTCGGCCAATGCGAAAACTGTTAACAAACAGTGGATTGTTGTTGATGCGCAAGGCGAGATTTTGGGGCGCTTGTCATCGAAGATCGCTATGATCATCCGTGGTAAAAACAAGCCTGAGTACACCCCACACGTAGATTGCGGCGATAACGTAATTGTTATCAATGCAGACAAGGTTAAATTGACAGGAAACAAATTCAGCGAAAAGCAATATGTTTCTTATACTGGTTATCCAGGTGGTCAGCGTTTTATTTCTCCTAAGGAGTTAATGGCGAAACACCCTCAACGTGTAATCGAGAAAGCGGTACGTGGTATGTTACCGAAAACTAAATTGGGTAAAAAACTTTACACCAATCTTTTTGTGTATGCTGGTGAAACTCACCCTCATGCAGCTCAATCTCCAAAAACCATTAAACTTTAAGAAATGTCAGTTACTAACACTTCAGGAAGAAGAAAAACAGCTGTTGCACGTATCTACTTAAAAGATGGTGCTGGCGCAATTACCGTTAACGGTAAAGATCACAAAGTATATTTCCCTACTTTACCTTTACAATATATCGTAAACCAAAGTTTAGAGGTTTCTGAACTTACAGGTCGTTATGATATCACTGTAAATGTTCAAGGCGGTGGAGTAAAAGGACAAGCAGAAGCTGTTCGTTTGGCTATTGCTAAAGCGATTGTTGAACTAGATGCGGAGAAAAAACCTGCATTACGTGCTAAAGGCCTAATGACGCGTGATATGCGTATGGTTGAGCGTAAGAAACCAGGACGTGCAAAAGCGCGTAAGAAATTCCAATTCAGTAAACGTTAATCACAGGAGGCAAAGACAATGGCAAGAACAACTTATCAAGACTTATTGGATGCAGGTGTACACTTTGGTCACCTTACCCGTAAATGGAATCCAAAAATGGCTCCTTACATTTTCATGGAGCGTAATGGAATTCACATTATAGATTTAAATAAAACTTTAACTAAAACTGAAGAAGCTGCGGCTGCGATTAAACAAATCGTAAAATCAGGACGTAAAGTATTATTCGTTTCTACTAAGAAACAAGCTAAAGGAATCGTAGCTGAACAAGCTAAAAAAGTAAACATGCCTTTCGTAACCGAGCGTTGGTTAGGTGGTATGTTAACCAACTTTGCTACTGTTCGTAAGTCAATCAAAAAGATGTCTAACATCGATAAAATGACTAAAGACGGTACTTATGCGATTTTATCTAAAAAAGAGCGTTTAATGATTCAACGTGAGCGTATTAAATTAGAATCACTTTTAGGTGGTATTGCTGATTTAAACCGTTTACCTGCAGCTTTATTCTTAATTGATGTTAAGAAAGAGCACATTGCAGTAACTGAAGCGTTAAAATTAAACATCCCAACTTTTGCGATGGTTGATACCAACTCTGATCCTTCTAACATCGATTTCCCTATTCCGGCGAATGATGATGCTACAAAATCAATCTCTTTAATTACTGATGTAATTATCAAAGCTATTGAAGAAGGTTTAGATGAGCGTAAACGCGAGAAAGATGATGAAGCTGAAAAAGAAGCAGTAGCAGCGAAAGTTGCAGCTGATGCTCCGGAAGCAAAAGAGCCAAGAGCAGCTGGTGAAAAAAGACCAACTACTAAAAAAGCTACTGCTGAGGCAGAAGTTGAAGCTCCTTCATCAGAAGAAACTAAAACAGAAGAATAGTAATATTTTTTAATTGCAGGTTACTGGTTTCAGGTTTTAAGTTGGCTTAACATGAGTTTAACTTAGCGCTTGTAACTTGTAACCTGTAATTGTTATAACAAGATTGTAAACTTTAAAAAAGGAAATAAAATGTCTACAGTACAAATTACTGCCGCAGATGTAAATAAACTACGCCAACAAACTGGCGCTGGTATGATGGATTGCAAAAAAGCTTTAGTTGAAGCTAATGGCGATTTCGAAGCAGCAGTTGATTTATTGCGCAAAAAAGGTCAAAAAGTATCTGCCGCTCGTTCTGGTAATGCTACATCTGAAGGTTTGGTATCAATCAATGTTTCAGCAGATGGCACAAATGGTAAATTAGTTGCTTTAGCTTGCGAAACTGAACCAGTTTCTAAAGTTGAAGATTTCCGTAATTTAGCTCAGGCAGTTTTAGCTGCAGCAGTTGCAAACAATCCTGCTACTGCAGAAGAATTATCAGCGATTACTTTGGAAGACGGACGTACAGTTGCTGAAACTATTACAGAACTAACCGGTAAAATCGGAGAGAAAATTGTTATCCAGGATTATGCAAATATTTCTGGTGAGAAAATCGTTTCATATATCCACTCTAATGGTAAAATGGGCGTTTTGGTAGTATTTGAAGGCACTAATGGTGTAGATATTACTGAAGCTGGTAAAGATGTTGCAATGCAAATTGCTGCAATGAACCCGGTTGCTGTTGATAAAGATGGTGTTGATCCTGCTACTATCCAACGTGAAATTGAAATTGCTAAAGATGTAATCCGTCAGGAAGGTAAACCAGAAGAAATGGTGGAGAAAATTGCTGCAGGTAAATTGAATAAATTCTACAAAGACAGTACTTTATTAAACCAGGAGTTTGTTAAAGACAGTTCATTAGATGTTCGTAAATTCTTAGATAATACATCTAAAGGATTAACTGTAACTGCATTCAAACGCGTACAATTAGGTGCATAAGCACTAAAAAACATATTAAAAAAGCTCCAAGAAATTGGAGCTTTTTTTTGCATTATATTCCAATAATTCAGGTCATCACGACTGAAACGGAGCGAAATAAAGAGATCTATAGCAAAAGATTCCGTCAGTTCCGCTTTTTAAGGCGGCATAAACATCATTCCTTTCTTAATTTCCTAGACCGTAGTCATTGCTAAAAAACGAAGCAATCTTGAAACTTCGCTCATATCATGCATACGGTCAATTCATTCGGAAAATAACTTTCCCACGATGAATTGAGAAGCTTTGCCTTATCAACCAAATATTTAGCTACATTATTTAACTTTGGCCATGTCAGCTTAAATTTACTCAAACGTTTAATATGTCTAAAGTAATAACCAATGTATCCTACTTTAAGGATAACGATCTGAAAAAGAATCAGACCATCACTATTGAAGGATCTTTGATTTCAGATATAAAAGATTCCGATCATACAGCAACAAGTGATTTTTTAGTAATTCCCGGGTGTATCGACTTACAGATTTACGGCTCGGGCGGCAGGCTGTTTTCTGCTGATCCAACTGTAGAATCATTGACAATAATGGAAGACGATCTGCTGAGAAAAGGAACAACGGGATTTCTGGCCTGCATGGCCACCAATTCTGCAGAAGTTTTTAACAAATGTATCAGCGCAGCAAAAGAACATCGTTCCACTGCCAAAAATTGCCTTGGATTACACTTAGAAGGTCCGTTTTTAAACCCAAAACGTTTAGGGGCACATGTGCCCGGGTATGTACGTAAAGCTTCTCTGGATGAAATTAAAAAACTGATGGATTTTGGAGATGGCGTGATCAAAATGATGACAATCGCTCCCGAGCTTCAGGATGATGCCGTTATTGAATATTTATTGGATAGCGGAGTTGTTGTTTCATTGGGCCATAGCAATGCAACATTTGATGAGGCAACCGCGGCTTACAATAAAGGTATCCAAACCACTACCCATCTTTTTAATGCCATGAGTCCCATCCACCACCGCGAACCAGGCATCCCTACCGCCGTTTTTAACCATGATAAAGCAATGGCAAGCATTATTGCCGATGGAAAACATGTAGATTTTGAAGTAGTAAAATTTGCTCAGAAACTATTAAAAGAGCGTTTATTCCTCATCACTGATGCAGTAACCGCCTGCTCTACAGGGCCATACCAGCATATCGAAAAAGACAATAAATATGTTATGCCCAACGGAACACTTTCAGGATCATCACTAACCATGTTAACAGCCATTAAAAACTGTGTAACATATTGTGGAATCAGTTTAAACGATGCGGTACAAATGGCAACAACTTATCCTGCAAAACTGATCGGAATAGAAAACCTTACAGCAAGCATCGAAATTGGTGACCAGGCCACCTTTTTAATACTTGATGATATGCTAAACCTCAAAGAAGTAATCTTTAAAGGAGAAACGATATAATCAATAGCCATATGTTTAGAAAAATCTTTTCCCTGTTCCTTTTTTTATCAGTTTGCTGCATTACTTCCTGGGCACAAAAGAAAAACAATTCTTTTACCGTTATACCCCTTGGAGTTAAGGGCGGTGATGATGAAAGCAATTTATCGGCTTACATGGTCGCTCCAACAGGTGATCAGAATTACATCTGTTTAGATGCCGGCACTATCAATGCCGGTATTCAAAAAGCAATAGCGCTCAAAACATTAAAGGGAGTGAGTGAAGAAATTCAGCGCAAACAGCTTAAGGGATATTTAATTTCACATGCACATTTAGATCATGTTTCAGGCCTGATCATCAATTCACCAGCAGATACCGCTAAAAAGATTTATGGCTTACCTTCAGTATTGAATATATTAAGAGATAAATACTTTACCTGGGATGCCTGGGCTAATTTTGCAAATGAAGGTGAAAAACCACAATTAAAAAAGTATACTTACACCCCTATACTTGAGGGCGAAACCTATCCGCTTGATGGAACAGCAATGAAAGTAAGGGCATTTGAGTTAAGCCATGGCAATCCTTATAAAAGTACGGCTTTTCTGGTCAGTAATAACGATAGTTATGTTTTGTACCTGGGAGATACCGGAGCAGATGAGATTGAAAAATCAGATAAACTTTCCAATCTGTGGCAAGCAATAGCCCCACTAATTAACGCAGGTACTTTAAAAGCAATTTTTTTGGAGGTTTCTTTTCCAAATGAGCAACCTGAAAAGCAACTGTTCGGGCACCTTACGCCAAAGCTTTTTTATAGTGAGCTGTCAAAACTCGAAAGTTTTACCAATAAGGAAGCCTTTAAAAAGGTATCTTTTATTGTTACCCATACTAAACCACCACAGCACACAGCCGAAAAGGTAAGGCAGCAATTAATTTCAGGAAATACAACAAGAATAAAACTAATCTTTCCGCAGCAGGGGAAAGCCTTAATTATCAACTAAAAGAGATATTAAGCCTTCTATAGCATATTATCAGCTATAAAAGCGGCGCAATACTGCGAGCTATATTTTTACTTATTGCTCTTTTTTATTAAAATCAGTATTTCTATTTAAATATTTACATCAATTGTTAAAAAGCATAGCTAGGTATTAAAAAATTGTTAATATTTTTGAGGTCATGAAATACAAACGCATCCTACTTAAACTTAGCGGGGAATCGCTAATGGGCGACAAACAATATGGAATTGATAATGAACGCGTTAAACAATATGCGGAAGATATCAAAGCTGTACACGACAAAGGTTTAGAAATCGCAATCGTGATTGGTGGAGGAAATATTTTTAGAGGCCTAAGCGCTGAAAAAAGTGGGATGGATAGAGCACAGGCTGATTACATGGGCATGTTGGCCACCGTAATCAACTCTATGGCTTTACAGGATGCCCTTGAAAAAGTTGGTATTAAAACCCGTTTGCTTACTGCAATAAAAATGGAACAGATCTGTGAACCGTTTATCCGCAGAAGAGCAGTCCGTCACCTCGAAAAGGGCCGTGTGGTTATTTTTGGTGCCGGAACAGGAAATCCATATTTCACTACCGATTCTGCAGCAGCTTTGCGTGCGATTGAAATTAAAGCAGATGTTGTATTAAAAGGAACCCGTGTAGATGGCATTTACACTGCAGATCCTGAAAAAGATCCTTTGGCTACAAAGTACGGAGAAATTTCTTTCAGAGAAGTTTACGACAAAGGACTTAATGTAATGGACATGACGGCTTTTACCCTTTGTGAGGAAAACCAAGTACCAATTATTGTGTTTGATATGAATAAACATGGTAATTTCATGAAAATCGCCAATGGCGAACCTATCGGAACGCTTGTTAAATAAGGAATAAAAAATATTATTTTTGTAGAAATACACACAATTATGAACGACCTCATACAATTACAATTAATGGATGCTCAATCTGCAATGGATAGGGCTATCGATCATTGTGAATCTGAATTAACTAAAATCAGGGCTGGCAAAGCATCAGCTGGGATGTTGGATGGTATTTATGTTGATTATTATGGTGCATCAACCGCATTATCACAAGTATCCAGTATCAACACACCTGATGCCAGAACAATTGTAATCCAACCTTGGGAAAAATCACTTTTAACTCCAATCGAAAAAGCAATACAGGTAGCCAATATCGGTATCAATCCACAGAATGATGGTATTGTAATCCGTTTGGTGGTTCCACCACTAACTGAGGAGCGTAGAAGGGATTTGGTGAAAAAAGTTAAAGAAGAGGCAGAAAGAGGCCGCGTTACGGTTCGTAACATCCGTAAAGATGCCAATACTAAAATTCAAAAGTTAAAAGGCGAAAGTGTTTCTGATGATGAAATTAAAACAGGTGAGGCTGAAGTACAAAAATTAACCGATGCTTATATAGTTAAAGTTGATAAACACGCTGAAGCTAAAGAAAAAGATATCATGACAGTTTAATCTGTTCAAAATATGATCTTCAAAGGGAATGGATATAAAATCTATTCCCTTTTTTATTTCTTTAAGCTTGAGCCCCTGATGTTTAATATGGTTGGCAATGATACCTGAGCATTCTCAACAGGTTTTGCAGTTTTTTTAAGTTTGTTCAACAGAATTTTCATAACGTTTTCTGCAATGGCTTCCAAGGGCTGGGCAATGGCGGTAACAGGCGGTTCGCAAAACTCAAGAATCTCGAAGTCATCAAAAGAAACAACCGCCAGGTCTTTATGAATTTTAATACCCAACTTCCTAAAAGTTCTTAAACCATCCAGGCAAATGTAATTGGCAGCAAAAATCACTGCATCAAGCTGATTTTCTGCTTTAAAGAATTTCACCATTTCCTCAATCGATGCTGAAGAATTGACATAGCTGATTTTCTTAACAATTGGAGACAGGCTGTAAGCTTCAATTGCGGCCTCATAACCTGTTAAACGATCTACCATTTGCTGCTGAACGGTATCGATCGTTACAAAACCGATTTTTTTGTAGCCATTTTCAATCAGGTGTTCGGTTGCCTGGTAGGTACTGTTTTTATTGTCGATTATTACGTAATCGGTTTTTACATCCTGTACATAGCGATCAAATAAAACAACCGGCGCATCTGTTTGAATGAGTTTTTTAACTTCATCCTCAAGGCCTTCCGGCAAAGCCATAATATAACCATCCACGTGCCTGTCTTTAAAAATCTGCAGCAATTCGATTGCTTTTTCAGTGTCGTTACGTGTGCTGCTAAAAAGAATTTTATAGCCTAAGCTAGAGGCAATCTCGTCGATTCTGCGTGCTATGCCTGCAAAAAAAGGTTCCGAAATATCATCAACCAAAAAACCGATAATTTTTGTTTTACCCGTTCTTAAACTTGTGGCAAGGGCATTAGGCTGGTAATTTAATTCGGCAACAAGATCCAAAACTTTTTTGGTAAGCGATTCGCTAATATTTTTTTCTCTTGCCTTTCCATTAATTACGAATGAGACTGTAGTAATGGAAATATTTAATTGTTTGGCTATATCTTTAATTGAAACGCGTTTCTTCATCACAGGCATTACACGGGTATAATATTAATTATTCTGGTAATATAACAATATATCCATAAAGATGTAATGATTTTATAAATAGCCTCAAAAAGAAAAAGAGCAACCTATCCAGGATTGCTCGATTAACTAACTTATTATTCATAAAAAATGCTGTTGGGGAAGGAGTCGAACCTTCAAGGGGTAGTTAGCTACAGTTCAAAAAATTAATTTGTGGTCAACCCAATAAACTGCGTTTGTCCCATTATTCCCCACCACCGAGACAAGGAGGCGTGTCTGCCAATTTCACCACCCAACATTTTAATAGTTAACAGTTTCCAATTTTAGTTTTTAGTATTATACTAATTACTGTAAATTGCCAACTGCACTGGCTGTAGGGGAAGGAATCGAACCTTCAAGGAGTGGTTAGTACCGAAACCGGTATATTCCCATTATTCTCCGCCACCGAGACAAGGAGGTGTGTCTGCCTGTTTCACCACCCTACATTATGTTCTGCAATTGTGAAAGAACGTTCCCTTTTTGTTAATTGCTTGATACAAATGTAAAGGATCAACCGATACCTTGCAAATATTTTAAACAATTAATTTTATTTTTATAATATTGATAAATATTCGTAAATTCGCTTATCATAATTCAAAAATATGCTTAAAAAAGACAATACCAATTTAGAAATTGACAACCTTGATATCGATATATTGAAGCAATTGATGCAGGATGCCACTAAACCCTATACAGAAATAGCAAAAGATCTGATTGTTTCTGGCGGTACCATACATGTACGCATGAAGAAATTGCAGGAAATGGGTATCATTAAAGGCTCACATTTAATTATCGATCCACAGAAGGCTGGCTACGATATATGTGCTTTTTTGGGCATTTACCTCGAAAAAGGAATCCAATATAAGGATGCCGTAGCACAACTGAGCAAAATTAAGGAGGTGGTAGAATTGCATTATACTACCGGAGCTTATAGTATGTTCGCCAAAATTATTTGCAGGGATACAAACCATTTAAGGCATGTTTTAAATGAAGAAATTCAGGCTGTAAACGGTATTCAGCGTACAGAAACTTTGATTTCATTAGAAGAAAGTATTAAAAGACAGATTGAACTGGGTTAAAGCACAAAGACTAAAGCAAAAAGATCTCATTTAAGAACACGAAGCTTAAAAGATCTCATATGCCTTATATAGTAAAACGCTATTGGTTATTCTTAATAATCAGGAAATGAACGCTGAGTGGGATTTCGGGAACAGTAGTCCCGTTATTCGCTATAGCCGATGAATCATGATGTAAAATCGGGAGGGAGCTGCCGCTATACTTTTGAATGGTCTGAAAAACAGGGGAGCTTACAAGTAAACTTAGGTTGTATATCTTCATAATATAGGTTCTAGGCAAATATAAGAATAGAAGTATAGCAGAACAATATGAGATATATCATATTTCCCTGATTATTTAATAAGTTTCACGAGGTAGGACCTAAGAGTTTTATAGTTTGCAGAGTCGCCTACTATGTCCTACTGAACTCCGCTTTTTAACAATATTATCATAAACTCATTCATCAATCAAATTCAATTTTTAGTTTTTGATGATGAGTAAATGATAAATTAAAATGCTAAATTAAAAGTTCGTTTTTTGAGACTACCTTATCTTGAAGAACAACAATATTAGTTCATTCAATAAGTCCATTCCCAGGATCTGATCGGTAATATTAAGTTATTTTCTTTATAAACACACCTTTTCTATTCATACGAAAAAGAATGTTGGCTATCATATTCTCGTTTTGAAACAATAGTTCGAGAATCTTGACATTTATTTAGGTACAGGGATAGGCACAAAAATCAAATTTCCTTTTTGATATGTACCTCTTAAACTTACAAAAGCGCATGTAAGTAGTCGGCCGTATCCTTCAAACCATTCCTCCTTAAGCTCTCTAATACCTGGTATTCGTCCATTGCAGGATTTTTTCTATTTAGTACCATTTCTTTAAATGCTTCAATCGCTTTATCTTGATTTAGGTCAATGATATCAGTTAAAAAATCGTCTGCACTTTTCACTTTTAGACCAAAAGAATCTAGGTATTCTTCCGGGAAGTCTTTTAGATTATTAGTTACGATAACATTAGCATTTGTTCTAATAGCTGCTGCAAGCACATGACGGTCGTCTTCATCTGGTAACTTTAAATCTGCGATTAGGGCATCGTAGTTATGTACCAGAGCGTCTGGAAATGCCTGAGTTGCTCTGCTTACACGTTTCAATGCTTCATTTTCACTAATTCCTTTTCTAACCATTACTCTTTTCCATTCGTCAAAAATATTTTGACTCCATTTCGGCGTATAAAGTTCATAATGAGCAAACCAAAATAACAAATCTCTGATTTCAATGGGAAAGATGACATTGGTATCTAGAACTGCTTTAAATCTAACACTATGAATCATACAATCCGCTTTCTTCGTCAAAGGTCATTATGTCAATAAGGTTTTGCTTTTGGTCCTTTTTCATCTTCTGTTTATAGCTTACTACATCCTCAAATTTAATCCTACGATGTTTTCCTACCTTTACGAATTGGATTTGACCTTCTTCCAACAGCTTGATTAAGTAGGGCCTAGAACATCCTAAGATTTCGGCTGCTTTTTGAGTGGTAACTTCAGTTGCAATAGGAACTATTGAAATTGGCTTACCTTCACTCATCGCTTTTAAAATATCACTTAAAAATTCAAGTGCTCTAGAAGGGATTTTAATTCGTTCTTTGCTTTCTTCGATCTCTATTTCAGTTTCTTCTCCATTGATATGTGATAGAATAGATAGTACTGCAGGATATGATTCACGTGCAACTCTTTGTTCCGATTTCGAGGGTTTACGACGTTGTTCAATAGTGTTCATAATTATTTTTTATGCAAATAAAAGAAATATATGAAATATTCGAAATATTCGAAATGTAATAAATGTGTTACATTTGTGCTCGATTTTTTATAATATGCGTTTTATGATACATTTTTCTCTTTGCCATAATCTGTGCAGGTAACTTACATTTGAAAGAAAGATAAATAGTAGGGGATGAATACTTTCGTTTTTGGAGACAATATTTTGTAGATGTAGTGGTTAAGGCCTTGCAGATTGCAGAAATTCAAGCCAACCTACAGTATTAATTATATTTTAAGAATGAACCTGAACGCTATTTATCAAAACATTTTGTATTTATCCCCCGTATTGATGACCATATAGGTGTACTATTGCTCTGTAGTGACTTTAAAAGCTAATACCTTCAGCATATTGTTTATAAACAGCTTCTTCATTTCGCGGAAGTAAGGCCTCTAGATTTCCAATTACACCTTCCTGTACTTCTTCTATAAATGGGCGTAAATTTTTATGATAAGTTGCAAAAGCCAACTCAAGATTATTATTGTTTTCTGCAAACGCATCTGCTAAAGCTGTCGCCCCGATGATGGCCAGCGAACCTCCCATACCTGCTGCTGGCGAAGCACAATATCCTGCGTCCCCAACTAATGCTACTCTGCCTTTTGTCCATGAGGGCATTTTTATCTGGCAAAACTTATCAAAGTAAAATGAATCTGAATTCAATAATTCTTTTTTTAATTCAGATGCTCTCCAACTCATACCTTGCATCTGGTCAAATACGATCTTTTTTATTTGCTCCTGGCTTCGGAAATCATAAGATATTTCTTTTTCTGGCCGGAAAGTAAATACAATGTCTGTTTTACCGTTGTATGCATTTAGCATAAAAGATTTATTTGGTTCAGCATATATTTGCAAGGTCCTTTCTTTAATGAGCAATTTGTTGACAATAGCAATAGAGAAATATTGTCCTAAAAAAGTGGTATACTTTTCTTCGCTCCCAAACCAAATTCTCCTTACTGCCGAGTGTATACCATCGCAACCGAATATGTAGTCAAATTGATGTCGGGAGCCGTCTTTAAAGATTGCCTCCACAGAATCTTTCATTTCATTTAAAGCCGTAATACTGTTGTCGAAAATAAATGTCACATCATCTTTAACTGCTTCATACATCATTTTCAGTAATACATCACGTTCTATTTCAAACTCATCATCTGGCATTTTTTCACCGGGATTTCTCAATAACATTGAGTATCCCGTTAAATCTTTATCATTTTTAAATTCCCATTTTTCTAATGCTAATCTATTCGCTTTTATCTTCTCGAAGAGACCCATTCTTTTTACAATCTCAACAGTTTGGCCTTTTATATCTACTGGTGTTCCTCCTTTTTTTAGAGATTGACCAACTTCCACAATAGTCACATTATAGCCCATTTTATTCATCCAGTAGGCAGTTGTGAGTCCTGCAAAACTTGAACCTGATATGAGCACACTTTTATTTAGTTCCATTCTTAACTCTTTTAAATTTGATAATGCAAAACTATCTTTTAGAGTAAGATTAGGAAAGGACTAATGGTGGCATCTATTGGACTATTCGTACTTTTGCTGACGGAAAGTTAATGCGGTCATGCCGGTAATTTTTGTAAATAGCCTGGAAAAATAGGGATAGTCTTCATAGCCCAATTCGTATGCAATTTCCTTTACTGATTTATCAGAATGGTATAGTAGGCGCTTGGCTTCCAAAATAATTCTTTCTTGAATCTGTTGGGAGACGGATAAGCCTGTGGCACTTTTTATACTTTCATTTAGATAATGAGTAGAAATATTCAGCAGTTGGGCATACGTGGATGGCCGTTTTAAAATGACGTAATTTTTTTCCAGATGTTGCTTAAAATTCTTCGCGATTATTTCAAATCGTGGGAGGATGTTTTCTGCATTATTATGATTTAAAAATTCTGAAATGAGTAAGGCAACCAGCGTATTTGAACTGTCTTTTAATAGTAATTGATATAATTTATTGCTTTTTTGCTTAGAAAAATTTAGACAAAGGGAAAAACTGGTAAAAATGCTTATATGCTGAGGTTTAGTTAATAGCAATGGTTTTGATGGTGAGATTTCTTCCAAAAAATCCAGGTAATCAGGATTTAGTTTCTCCTTATTCATTGATAAGGCACAGACTGTTATATCCGTAAAGGATAGGATACGGTGTACTTGATTGGGGTGCATGTATACAATTGCAGGTGATGTGATTATATACTTTTGAAAATCTATCTCAATATGAACGGTGCCTTTTTGGATGAAATGGAATGTATATCCTGAATCTCTATGCGATTCTGTTGCCAACTCGTATAGTTCTCCTGTATTAAAGTCAGAATTTCTAAAACTGATTTTGTCTATAGAAATGCCTTGTCCCAAATCATCCATCATTAAGTTTGTAGGTATATATTTTCTGTTTTTTTTTTGCATCTAATCTCCGTTTTATTGTTAGATAATTTTAAGTATACAGATTGATATCAGGGAAGTATACGAGGGCGATCAAAGAAAGAAGTAAGCAAATTTTTATAGATAAAAGAGTATTCTTATATCAACCTCAATTGTTGTTACGAATATAAATAATTGAAATCACTGAAAAACAAATAATATTAATCGTTTTGTTGAATATTTTTTCTTTTGCCGTAGTTGGTGTTGTTTTTTTTCGGAGTGTCTATGTTTACTTACCAAGGAAACAATTTAAGTCCTTTAGTAAGTAAAGCAGGGATGTATTCTTTTGTTCTTTGGTTACCTACCGTAATTACTGGAATTATTTTAATAATTATTGGTCGACGCAGAAGTTAGATTTTTAGAGGAAATGTTATTGAATCATTATCAAAGATATCGAATACATTCATATCCGAAACGTCCACATCATCAGCGGAAACATTTTCAGCTTTATTTAAAATTTCCTCATTCTCTTTCATACTCTGCTAATGGTATTGCTTCGCATCCAACCTGACGAACTGCTTAAATCTAATATTAACTTTGTATTTACTAAAAATCTAGCGCAACCTATATTCATTATTGTATCACTAAAACCGTTATTTGTAAATAAAATAGACTTTGTTTTGTGATACAAGTTTTTGGGAAATTCTCTTGTAAAATCTGAGTGAGTTTTAAACGATGTATCATAATCTCATAAACCACCGTTTTTTGTAGGTAGAGCGCTTTTTTAAATAAAAAAGCAGATTCATGTTTGTTCTCATGACAAATGATTAAAGTGAAACAAAATTCTTAATCCTGTGACTTAAAGTCAAGATGTTTGATGACTTAACTAGCTTACAAACAAGTTTTTATCTATAATTGATGAGCATTTATACCGTTTAATGTGCTCATCGAATTGCTCACCTTTTTCTTGCGAAAAAATGAATAATTTGGTGGTTTTCAGAAAATAAAAAAGCATGCAAACATTTAACTACAGGCTTTTAGTTAAATTTAAAACGATTTTCGCGGGATGGAGTGAACACGAACCCGATTTTCCGGGTGAAGTAAAACGGAAAGCGGGAGGAAACTTTAATAGTTGCACAGATATTGTTCGCCTTAATATTTATAAAAAGACCCTTCTACTACCCTTAGACTGACAAAATAAGAGTGATGAATTTTAACTCCGGTTTATTTTAATAACTGATAAGCAACGAGCGCAGCAATGTAGGCCATGGCAGTCATATAAGCCAGCTGGATAACTGGCCACTTCCAACCCTTGGTTTCACGGTAAACAATCGCAACCGTACTCATGCACTGCATTGCAAAAGCATAAAAAAGCATTAATGAAATACCTGTAGCAAAAGTATATACAGGCAAGCCGGTAAGGCTATTTTTTGAGGCCGACATGCGCGTCCTGATTGTACCCGTATCTTCGTCACCCCCATCTACACTGTAAATGGTAGCCATGGTACCTACAAATGCCTCACGTGCAGCAAAAGAGGTAATTAAGCCTATCCCAATCTTCCAATCGTAACCCAAAGGGCGGATTACAGGCTCAATCGCATGACCAAGAATACCAACATAAGAGTTTTCCAATTTCTCGGTAGCAACCAAAGTTTTAATGTGATCGGTATTTTTTGTGGTATCAGCTAAAGCGGTTTCATATTTTTTATCAATAATTTCAAAACGGTTTCCCGGTCCGAAAGAAGCCATCACCCAAAGAATAATTGAAATGGCTATAATAACTTTACCGGCTTCAAAAACAAAGGTTTTCGATTTCTCATACATCGTGTAGAAAACATTTTTCCATCTTGGCATGCGATAAATAGGCAACTCCATGATAAAATAAGACCTTTCTTTGGTTTTGATGATGAATTTCATCACCCAGGCAACCAATACCGCAGCGATAATACCAACAAGGTACATTACCATCAGTGCCAAACCTTGCATATTAAAAATGCCTAACACGGTTTTGGACGGAATAATCAAGGAAATTATTAAAATATATACCGGGAGCCTTGCCGAACAGCTTACCAATGGCGTAACCATGATGGTAATCATCCTATCTTTCCAGTTTTCAATGTTCCTTGCCGCCATGATAGATGGCACAGCACAAGCCAAACCACCGATCATCGGCACTACCGATTTTCCGTTAAGGCCTACCTTACTCATAATTTTATCCATCATAAAGGTAACCCGGGCCATATAGCCTGTATCTTCTAAAATGGAAATAAAAGCAAATAGAATTGCAATTTGAGGGATAAAAACAAAAATACCTCCTAAGCCGGCAATTACGCCATCAAGAAGTAAATCGGTAAGCATACCGGCAGGCAAATACTCATGACCAATACTTGTGATAAAACCAAAACCGGTTTCAATCCAATCCATCGGATAAGATGACCAGGCAAATATGGCATTGAAAATTACAAAGAGGATGAACAGGAAAATTGCAAAGCCCCATACCTTGTGTGTAAGGATAGCATCCAAACGATCACTGAAGGAAAATTTCTTTTCTACATTATTATCGACAACCACTCCAGACAAGATTGTACTGAGGTGTTTATACCTGGCAATGGTTTCTGCAGCCTGAATTTTGGAAGATTCAAAGTGATGTGATTGCTCAATTTCCTCAATTTCTTCCTGTTCTTTTTCAGTAAAAAAAGTTAAGTATTCATGTTGGTGCAAAACCTGCAAAGCGTAATAATCGTTATCTGAGTTGAATTTGGATTTAATCGCATTAATGGCTGCAGGAGCCAAAAAATTAACATCAACATCCTGAAACTGGGTGGCAATTTTATTGGTATTGGCAATGGCCTGCTTTAGCTTATCAATGCCGATATTATTTCTTGCAGAAATTGAAACAACCTGTATACCCAGTTTTTCGGCAAGCTTATCTAAATTAATTTCAATCCCCTGCTTGGTAGAAAGATCGATCATATTTAAGGCTAAAATTATTGGGATGCCCAAATCTGCAACCTGCGAATACAAAAGCATGTTACGTTTCAGGTTGGAGGCATCAGCAATCAGCACAATTACGTCGGGGTGGCTGCTGTTGTTTTTATCAGCAAGCACCTGAAAAACGATACTTTCGTCGCTACTTTTTGGATATAAACTATAAGTTCCGGGTAAATCTATAATTTCGGCTTCTTTACCTTCGGCAAGTTTTGTAAAACCTGTTTTCTTATCAACCGTAATCCCCGGAAAATTTCCTATTTTTTGATTTAACCCTGTTAAACGGTTAAATAATGTAGATTTACCTGTATTGGGATTACCAACTAACGCAACTTTAATATCCAAACCCAGCTTATTTATTGTATGATAATAACATCAGCTTCGCTTTTACGCAAACAAAGCTGATAGCCAGCAACACGAATGGCCATCGGATCGCCTAAAGGAGCAAAACGTTCTACCTCTACCACCTCGCCGGGCAAGCATCCCATCTCCATCAGCTTTACAGACATGTCTAAATCTGTAAATGCTACGATTGTTCCTTTTTCCCCAACTTTTAGGTGCGACAGTTTCATGTGCTAAATTTGGCGCAAGTTAACCTTTCTTTAGATTTATTCCAAATAACGCGGCCTTAAGGACGGGATAAATTATGCAGGTTTACCCTGAGATGATTTAGTTCCGCTGCCTGCCACCACCAAAGCCACCGCCGCCATTACCGCCACGGCCTCTACCGCCTTCTTCTCCACCTCTGATGCGGTTTTTTCCGCCCATCCTGTTTAACGAATAGGTAAATGAAAACATAAAATAACGTTTCAATACATTATAACTCACATCCTGTATGGTATTGTTATTTGCCGTTCGGCTTATGCCTTGATTTTCGTTCAATAAATCGTTTACCGCAGCCTTAAAAGTTCCCCTGTTTTTAAAAAACTGTTTGCTTATATAAGAGTTAACCAATGTGAAATGCGTATCGAAGCCTTCCCCTCTTCCAGTATTTTGATTATAATCAGCATCTATAGCCCAGCGTACATCACCTGGAAATAAATAACTTACGCTTACATTCGGACTAAAGGTATAATAACGTGTATTGGAATTTGGCTGAACGGAATAAGTTGCACGGTTTACAGAGGCACTTACTCCTGCGGTTAAATCGAGCTTATCTAAATTAGAAACCAAACGGTAACCATTGGTAATTGCCCAGCTGTTGGTTATATTTTTTAAGGAGTTGGTAAAGTTTACGTCTCTATCATAGTTCCCGCTTACATTGACATGAAAATTAAGCTTGTTATCGGCCATAAGCGGCAAACTCAACGAAGAGGATATTGATCCTGAATAAACGCCGTTTACGTTAACCGGGGTAACTGCAAGCTTACCCTGATCTTCTCCACTCTGAATTAAGCTGCTGCTGTTTGCAATCCGATTGGTGGTTTGGGTAAGGTTTAAATTTACAAACAACGATCTGTTTTTGCCAACTGTGAAAGTATTAAAGGCTACCCTTAGGGTATTGTTAAATTCGGGCTTTAAATCGGGGTTACCCACAGGCACGCTCTGCGTATTGGTATTGTTCCTGATCGGCTGTAATTGTTGAATGGTTGGCTGGTTGGTACTGCCCCTGTAATTAAATACCAAACGTTTGCTGTTGCTAAAATTGTACCTGAACATTGCCGAAGGAGTATAATTAAATACGTTTTGCTTCAGCACAAATCCTTTACTGATGTTATTATTGGTTCTATCGGTATTTTGAACGGCCATCCCTACATTCCAGTTGTATTTTTTAGCCATTTTATTAAAACTGAAACCGGCAGAATTGGTTAAAATTGTATTTTCGTACGCATTACTGAAGGTTTGATCCAATAAATCGTATTGCAGGGTAGCGGGATTAAAATTATAGGTAAAACGGTCGGATGTATTGTGATTATAACCATTTTGATAATTAAACTCAAGGCTCAGGGTCTTATCCAATGGCTCGGTATATACCAATCTTGAATTCTGATTAATGGATTCGCTCTCCTGATCGTTAAACTGATCGGTAGTTTTTAGCGTGCTAGTGCCGTTTTCTTTACGGGTTTCAGGGTTGGTGTTGTAATTATCAGCATCATTATTGTTTATGTTGGTATTAAAGTTAAGCGATAAGGTTCGACCCCTGCGCATAAATTTTTTACGCAACAGGATGTTATTGCTAATTGATGGCGCGGTATTGTGATTCCTCAACGATTGCGTTCCGGTGATCATGTAGCTGTTAAAATCGCGGGTATAGGTGCTATTGTTTAAGCTCTCATTATCGGTATAACTCAAATTAGGTTGTATACGGAGTGAGGTTAATGAATCAATCTTGGTATCTACCATAAAATTCAGTCGGTGATTTAACCGATCGGAGTTATTCACCTGATCGTTTTTAAAAACGGTGGTCTCATTTCCCAACAGATTTTGCCTTACACTGTTCGATACAATCAGGTTATCAGATTTATTTACAAAATAACTCAGGCTGATTTCCGTTTCATCGGCATATTCATCCGAAAAATTGAAACCTCCGGCTTTGGTATCGGTTATTCCACCCCTGCCACCGTTACTACCACCATTGCCGCCACCCAAACCGCCTCCAAAGTTTTGTTTGTTCACATTGTTAAACTGTGCAATAACACTCAATCGTTTATCCTGTTTAAAATGATTTATGTTTGCATTTACATCATAGCGGTCGTTAGAGCCATAACCAGCTGTGCTATTGCCAAAGTATCCGTTTTTCTTATCTTTTCTGGTGGTGATATTGATAATCTTGGTTCTCGAGCCATCATCAATGCCGGTAAACTGAGCCTGATCTGAAAGTTCATCAATGATCTGGATTTTATCAATCATATCTGCCGGCAGGTTTTTAGTGGCCAGCAGCGGATCATTGCCAAAAAATTCTTTTCCATCTACCCTAACCTTGGTAATGGTTTCGCCCTGCGCTTTAACTGTTCCTGCTTTATCCACTTCTACCCCGGGCAGCTTTTTCAACAAATCTTCTACCACCGCATTTTCTATTACCTTAAATGAACTTGCATTAAACTCTATGGTATCTTTTTTTACTACAATTGGCGGCACTTCGGCTTTTATATCAACTGTTTGAAGATCGATTGCACCGCCCTCTAGAACAATATCACCAAGTACTATATCCAGTTTATCTGCTGAGATGGTAAAATCTTTAGTGGTATTTTTTAAGCCCAAAAATGCAGCATACAATTTATAGCTACCGGGTTTTAAGCCTTTGAAAACAAATTTCCCATCTTCTGATGTACTCACTGCGCCAACCATGCTCGAATCGCTTAAGTTTTTAACTGCGATAGAGGCGTAATCAATCGGCTTTTTATCTTTTGATTGGATTATCCGGCCGCTTACTGAACCCGTTTTTTGAGCATAAACGTAAATAGATGATAAAATAAGGAGAAGCGTAAAAATCTGTTTCATTCGGTTAGTTTGGATTATAGCATAAAGACTATTGGCTTTTATAAAGGTTTATTTTGTTTAGGTAACATTTGAAATACATAAATGTCAATTATACATTTATTATGAAACCG